>CAVOKO010000001.1:0-5345 GCA_963696525.1 uncultured Acidobacteriota bacterium
CTCCCGCCATCGGCGGGGTATCGACAATAATGCTAAGAAACAAGCGAACGAGTCCAAATTCATATTACGCTGAGATACCTAGCCCACGAGGCCAATACATTATCTCCATTACGACTGAACACCGAACTGATATCCAGATTGGAGCGCAGTTTTAATCGGCTACCGCAATTCGGCCAGCTTGATCCTGTTCGTAGTCATCCGGCTCGACGGCTGGACGCAAATTATCGTCGCCACCAAAGCAGGCGGCGACCTGCGCTGGTCGGCCACACGGGACCGCGATATGCTAGCGTTGGGAACATAGCAGCGAAGGTACGTCGTGATGGGAAACCAACTTGGAGCCGTGCTAATTCTGGGGGCCGTCGCGCTGACCGGCTGCGCGTACAGCATCAAGGACATCGATGTCACGAAGGTTGAGCCGGAGTGCGGGCGTCAGTGCACGACGACGTATTCAAGCTGCGTACAGGGCGGCCCGATCATTGGCTCGAAAATGGAGACCTTACGGGCATGTCGTGAAGCGTATGCAGCATGCGTGCAGACCTGCCCAGCAAAGTAGGGGGCCTACTTCGCCGACTCCAACTATTGATTTCCAGCGCTGCCCCCTATACGGCATCCACCTTCAGCGCGTCACAGCTTCGAATCAGACAGCAGCGCCCTTGGACCCGCAATCGGCTCCGTAGCGCCAAGATAAGGACTGAGCTTCACAATTTTGCTCGGCTTGCTAGGATGCCAAGAATGACCCGGCGCCTTTAGTCGTGCACCAGTTTTGATGTAAGCCACCTTGATCGCAATGGGCCAAAAGCCCAGACGCTGGCGAAAACCTTGGAGGAGATCGTCGAGGAAATGAAAGAATCCATTCCCCGCCAGTTCAACCAAACTGAGCCGATGGAGCTACTGGATTTAGAGGAGACCCCGTCCGAAGATTAACTGATCGTAGTTGGGGTTCCGGACGGGGACACAAGCAACTGCGCAAGTCATCGCACATATCGTAAACGCCGCGCCGTTTCTTTCACGTTCTCGCAAGCGCCTATAACTCATCCAACATTAATTTATTCCGGGACAATGAAATTTCGCATTCGTGAATTCGTCACGGTAACTTGCGCACAGCGCGTCTGAATTTGGTTCACCGCATAGGCGTTGCGCAGCACCACAACGATTTTCCGATATACTATTAGGCGCATTATTGGGATCTAACTGTATCGCCTTTTGTTCCACGACGCTCCGACCCGCTTCCGCATTATTTTCGTTTTTATTTGGCGTCTTGAGCATCAAGAGTAAAACACAAGCAATCACTATGACAACAAAGAAAACAGCAGCGACAATTTTAGAATAACCTTCCGTGACATCCAAAGGATTTGAAACGCTCGATTCTGGGGTAATTGATTCGGCGGACTCCCGTGCCTTAGTGGCATATGCAGAAGGACCCAATGCGCTTTGTTGAATTGAGCCAAAGCCAAAAAGTAGGACGCCAATCAAGATTGATAATCCGGATGCGTACAAATAATTACGCCGGTCATCCATCAAGCCAAGATTATTGACCCGTTTCTCTGGAATGGTAATTGAGTAGCTCCCGGAGCCAATAGTCTCCCCACCGGTTTTAACGGAAGTGTCCATTTGAAAGGCGAATGCTCCCCCCACCAAGCCGAGCACTACCAGAAGTAACCCTAACGGTTTCATCTCAAAACACCTGCAGTAATGGCTTTCTCATGTCGGTATTGGGAATGCCTGATAAATGCCATTGAACCGACAAAAATAACCAAAGGAACGGCATGAGCATTTGCAAACTTCTCCATGGTTACTCACCAGCGGCTGCGTCGCCAACGCAACTAAGTTCATTTTTCTTGTTCCCCAGTCCCAACTGCTCCATGATCTCTTTCGCCGTGGTGCCCGGACCAAAGAGAACAAACCGTGGTCTTTCTACCTTCGGTTCAGGTTTCGGTGGCTCTGGTGCGGGTGCCTCTTTCGTCATGGCGTTTGGCTTACCTCCGTCCCGGCATTATCGGCGAACATCGTGGCGACTACTGAATCAACGAATCCATGACTTCCTGCGGAACCCCCGCCGCGATTAGCTTTCTCTTGGTTTCCTGCCGGAAGTCCTCGTCGTAGACCCCCGCGATCATCTGCTCATGCAGAAGACCGTTTGTCAGGCTGCCCTGATCATCGACGAATGCCGCGCTGTCTTCTCTCGTTTCCATGTCATCATTTTAGCAAATCGTTGGCATTCCTGCCGGGCGTGGGTCGGTCGTGAATCTCCCCTTTGCAATTAGCTGCACTGGTATCGTTGTACGTCCGGTTCTCTCTGACGTACATACAACGACGCGCCAATCGCCCACCTCCAAAATCCGACGTATATCGATTCTGGGCGGTCCTCGGCTAGTCCTAGATGTCTATGCGGGGGATGGTCGAGCGCCAGCCCTGGGGGGCTGAAGATACGGCTTTCGTGTTCCGGGAGACCTTCAAGGCCCCACCCCCGGACGCCCAGAAGGCCCACGACGCCATCCTGGGCTACGCGCGCAAGCGGCCGATCGTCAAAGCGAGGTAGCGAGTTAGCGACCGGCGCCAGCGATTATTAATGGCCGCGAAACAACCCCATGAAGTTTAGGGATGCTAGATCGCCAAAAATTTTGGCTGGAAGCGGCGGCTTGTACCCCTCGAACGCGGCCTTGATCCGCCCTATGTTCGTAAGCGGCTGGTTAAGTCATCTGTAAGAGAGGCAGGGCTGGTGGGAAGATGACGCTTAACGGTAGCGTTAGGTGTACATGTGTCCACTACGAAGCAGGTGATCGAGACGGGTCGGCGGCGCCGGCGCCGCCACAGCGCGCTTTTCAAGGCAGAGGCCGTTGGGGCGTGCCAGCAGCCCGGGGTGTCGATCGCCGCGGTGGCGTTGGCGCGGGGTCTGAACGCGAATATGTTGCGCGATTGGGTGAGGAAGGCCGAACGCAGTGGCCAGCCGATTGCCATAAGACCCACCATCCCTGAGGTTGCGCTGCCGAGTCCGGAGGGGTTTGTGCCCGTGGCGCTACCGGCGAGCCCGACGGACGGTACCATCCGCATTGTGGTGCGGCGCAAAGGTCGCGCCGTGAGCATCGAGTGGCCGGCGTCGGCGGCGCACGAATGCACGCTGTTGCTGCGCGAGCTCGTGAGGTGATCCGCGTCGATGCGGCCTGGTTCGCCGTGGAGCCGCTGGACATGCGTGCCGGCGTCGACAAAGCGCTGGCCCGCGTCGTGGATGTGTTCGGTGAAGCGCGAGCTCATCATGCGTACCTGTTCGTGAACAAACGCGCCAACCGCATGAAGGTGCTGGTACACGATGGCTTTGGCCTCTGGCTGTGTACGAGAAAGCTTTACGAGGGCAGCTTCATCCGCGCTGGCATGAGGCATGATCGCGCCATGCCACTGAGCCACGAGCAACTTCAGGCGATCGTCGTGGGACTGCCGTGGGAGCGGCTCGATGAGCGCGCGAAGATCCGTGTGCTGTGAAAAAATATCCTCTCGGAAAATATGTTTATCTGTCGGTCGATATGGCACGATCATGATCCATGGAGTTGTCGCGACCGCTCGCTCAGATGGATGCCGCAGAGCTGCGAGCGCTGTCTGCGACGCTCCTTGAGAAGCTCGCCGAACGCGACTCGCAGATCGCGCACCGCGATGTGCAACTGAAATCCAAGCAACTGAAGATCGACCAGCTCACACATGAGATGGCGATCCTGAAGCGTTGGAAGTTCGACCGGCGCAGCGAACAGATGGATATGGTGCAGCGCTCGCTTCTCGATGAGAGTATCGATGCGGATATCGAGGCGATCAGCCTCGAGATCGAAGCGCTTAGAATACTTCCAACCACGGCGCCCAAGGCCAAGCCGCGGCGTGTGGCGCTGCCCGCGGCCTTCCCGCGCCGCGAGGTCCGCCACGAACCCGAGAACACCGAGTGCAGCTGCGGCTGCCATCTCGAGCGGATGGGCGAGGATGTGAGCGAGAAGCTCGATTACACCCCGGGGGTGTTCTCGGTCGAGCGGCACATCCGGGGTAAATGGGTCTGCCGGCAGTGCGAGCGGCTGATCCAGGCTCCCGTGGCTCCCCACATCATCGACAAGGGGATACCGACCGCAGGGCTCCTCGCCCAGGTGCTGGTCGCGAAGTACCTCGATCACCAGCCGCTGTACCGCCAGGAGAGCATCTTCGGGCGAGCCGGACTGGCACTGCCTCGCTCGACCCTGGCGCAGTGGGTCGGCACCTGTGGCGTGAAGCTGCAGCCGCTCATCGATGCGATGCGATCACTCCTGCTGACCCGCGCGGTGCTGCATGCCGATGAGACCCCGGTGCCGATGTTGAAACCGGGCCTCGGGCGCACGCACCGGGCGTACCTGTGGAGTTACAGCTCCAGCGAATACGACGAACTACCGATGGTCCTCTATGACTTTGCCGACAGTCGTGGCGGGTCGCATGCTCGCGCCTTCCTGGGCCAGTGGTCAGGAAAGCTCGTCTGCGACGACTACTCGGGGTACAAGGCGCTGTTCGGCACCGGCATCATCGAAGTCGGTTGCATGGCCCATGCCCGCAGAAAGTTCCATGACCTCTATGCCAATCATCGCAGTGAGATCGCTGGCGAGGCGCTGAGGTACTTCGCTGCGCTCTACGAGATCGAGCGCGAGGCCCGCGAGCAGAAGCTCGACACGGGCGGCCGGCAACAGATCCGTGAGCAGCGAGCCAAGCCGATCGCCGAGTCCCTGCGACAATGGCTCACCCGCCAGCGCGGCCAGGTCCCGGACGGCTCGGCCACGGCGAAGGCGATCGAGTACAGCCTGGGTCGTTGGGCGGCGCTCGTCCGCTATCTTGAGGATGGTGATCTACCGATCGACAACAACCACATCGAGAACCGCATCCGTCCCGTAGCCTTGGGGCGATCGAACTGGCTGTTTGCCGGATCACTGCGCGCCGGTCAGCGCGCCGCTGCCGTCATGAGCCTGATCCAGTCCGCGAAGCTCAACGGCCACGATCCTCACCAATACCTCAAGGACGTCCTCGAACGCCTCCCGACCCAGCCCGCCAGCCGACTCGATGAACTGTTACCGCATCACTGGCAGCCAGTGCAGAAATAGCAGGTGCATACGATCTTCCAAGTTCAGTTCGGCGTTCACGTTCCTGAGGATAGCATTGCGTGTATGGCGGGCGGCCTCGCCAGTCACGGCTTACTTCGCCGCGACGGAAAATCCCGCCGCTACGTAGTCGATGTACAGCGCCCAGCACGAGCCGCCACGCTAAAAAAGGAATTACAGCGCTTGGAAAGCTACGGGTTCCTGACCTATCAAGCACAAGAACAAAGTGAAGACTAGGCGCCTTCACCGGACGCT
>CAVOKO010000002.1:0-12304 GCA_963696525.1 uncultured Acidobacteriota bacterium
TCTTCGCTCTCGACAAAGACACACTTGCCGCCGGAGTACTCGACGATGTCCTTAAAAGAGACCCAGTAGGGAACGGGGATGATGACTTCGTCGCCGTGGTTGACGAGTACCTGGAAGAGATTGAACAGGGCATGTTTGCCGCCGACCGAGGCGACCACCTCGTTGGGCTTGTAATTGCTTCCGAAATCAGCCGCGTGGCGTTTGACGATGGCATCGCGCAGCTCTTCGATCCCGCCGACGGCGGTGTACTTCGTGAAATTAGCCTGAATGGCTGCAATCGCGGCATCCTTGACGTGCTGTGGGGTGGCAAAGTGGGGCTCACCAGCCGCAAAGTAAACCAGGTCAACGCCCTGTGCGCGCAGCTTGTCGCCTTCGGCAACCGCCGCCAGCGTGGCAGAAGGTTTAATCCGGTTGATCCGGTCGGTGAACGGCGATAATCGTTCGGAACTCGCAGCCATAATGTCCTCCGTGAATTATTTTAGCTTGATTCTTGGTTTCCGGGATGATGCCAGCAGCTTGTGTTTGAGCTCGCGTTCCACCAGTTTGGGAACGAGATTGCAAACCGAGCCGCCGAGCTCCGAGATTTCACGCACCAGCCCGGAACTCAAGTACGAGTATGCTCCCGCGGGCATCATGAAGATCGTCTCCAGCCGCTTATCGAGCTTGCGATTCATCAGGGCCATCTGCAACTCGTATTCGTAGTCGCTGACGGCGCGGATTCCTCTCAGGACGACTTTAGCTCCGCTTCGTATTGCATATTCAACCATCAATCCATCGAAGGCGTCGACGCGAACGTTGCTCCACTTTTTGGTGGTCTTGCGCAACATCGACAGTCTCTCTTCGACTGAAAATAGCGGAGTTTTGGCCGAATTCCGGAGAACGGCCACGATGAGCACGTCAAAAATTTTCGACCCGCGCTCAACCAGGTCCAGATGGCCGTTCGTCGGAGGATCGAAGCTACCCGGGTAGATGGCGATTACTTGCTTTCTCAAAGCGCCTCATTCATAGGCGAAGCTGTTAAATGCTGAAGGAATTCTAATCGCCGGTTCGTGTCGCAGGCAACGGAATAACGGCCAGCGGCGGCGCCGGACCCCGCCCAGCCTCAAATTGCGCAAGAATCAGGCCCAGGAGGCTTATGATCATCATAGGGCTTTGAACGGCTGCGGCAGTCGGCAGATCCGTCAAGGCCATCATAAGCCCACCGGCGGCCATCTATCGCGTTAGCCAGAGGGCGGACCGCCTTGCCGGGCAGGCTTTGGCCCCAAACTATGATTCTCTTCGATAAGCGAACCACGCAAGTTCTGCTGACATTCCTGCTGTTCGCAGCCCTTCTGGGCTTCGTGTACCTGGCTGTCAAGCCGCTGCTTATTTTCCTGTTCGCCATGCTTTTTGCCTACCTGCTGGAGCCGGCAATCTCCTACGTTCAACGGTGGGTGCGCTCGCGCGTAGCGGCCATTTTCGTGGTTTACGTGGCGTGGCTGGCTTTGCTGGCGGTTGCCGGCTTCCTGATCGGGTCGCGGATTATACGCGAGGCCCACAATTTGACCCAGGTCCTGCCGGATCTCTACCAAAGAATCAGCAGCGGCAGCATTGCCTGGCAACTTGGCGCGCAGAGAGGCTGGAGCCGGGAGACGCAAGTCGAACTCCAGAAATTCCTGGCCGCACACCGCGAACAGGCGATTGCCATCGTCGAGACCCTCGGTTCCAAACTGGCGCTGCTGGCCTCCAACGCGGGATGGGTCGGACTGGTGCCGATCCTGGCGTTGTTCTTTTTGAAAAGCAAATCTCAACTGAGGAGCATGGTGGCGGGAACGTTCGACGATCTCATTGGCGACCGGCGAAAACGCGAACTGTTGCACAACATCCTTCAGGACCTCGATTCCATGCTTTCGCAGTTCGTGCGGGCGCAATTGCTGCTGGTTCTGATTTCCGGGACTGCTTATACCATTCTGCTGGGCTTGCTGCGGGTTCCGTATGCGTTTGCACTGGGAGCAATCGGCGGCCTGCTGGAGTTCATTCCGCTGGTCGGACCGCTGCTGGCGGCGGCGCTGATCCTGGGCATCACGTTCAGCCTGAACTATCCGCACCTGCTGGTCCTGATCCTCCTTTTGGGAGCCTGGCGCATGTGCACGGACTACGTGATTTCGCCACGCGTGCTGGGCGGCAAAGTCGAAATTTCAACTCTGGCTGTAGTTTTTGGCGTGCTGGTGGGAGGCGAGTTGGCAGGGGTGATCGGAATCTATCTCTCCATACCGGCGCTGGCCACCATTCGTATCCTGTGGAAGCACTGGCTGGCCTACCGATGTAGCCGGCCGACGGCCGAGGTCACGCTACGCTGATGCCAGCGATTTTGCGGCCAGGGTATAGTAACTCTGGTTTTGTTTTTAAGCGGCGGCAGGCAGGAATATCGCAAACACGCTGCCGCTTCGGCCCGGCTTTGTGCAGCTCCGCACGCGCAGCGAACCAGCGTGCTTTTGCACCACATCTCTTACTAGGGAGAGCCCCAAACCGCTGCCGCTGGTACCCTTCGTGGTAAAGCATGGTTCCCATATTCTGGGCAGGTTATCCGCGGCTATGCCGCTGCCGTTATCCGCAAACGTCACCCGCAACCCATGTCTCCGCTGCCCCGACCACTCGCGGGCCGTCGCTACCCTGACATGCACTGCACCGCCTTCGGGCGTGGCGTCGGCAGCATTCAGCAAAAGGTTAGAGAGCACTTGACGCAGCGGTCCGGCGTAGACCGGAAGCGCTCCACCCAGACAGTAGCGGGTCTTGATCGAGATACTGCGGGTTTCAAACCGTGACCTGTAAAGGTCCACTACGGAGCCCACCAGAGTCGGCAGACTGGCGTCCTGCGGGCCTGTCATCTCCCGGAAACCATCCAGTGCGGCGTGAGCGATTTGGGAAATTCGCTGCACCTCTTCCTCGGCGAGCATCAGGTACTGGCTACCCTTCTGGGTGAGCGTAGCTTCTGCTTTCATGAGGTAGAGCAGGGTAAGGAGCGAATCGAGAGGGTTATTGATTTCGTGGGCGAGCGATGCCACCAGCCTGCCCTCTTCCGAGGGTGCAGCCGATCGGCTTTGATTTATGTACTCCATTGGAGTACGCAATGAAACTTGGGCTCGTTTTCGCGTTACACTATACCAGACTTTGTCTGATACCAGACATAATCCCGCAGTTGCCCCGAAAAGCGTATAGTGAAGTTACATCTTCATACGCATTTCCGCCCGCCTTTCGGGGCTGGTTCATCTGCGCGTCCAGATGCCGGGTTTTTCGGCAAAGGAGCAGCTATGAACCCTCCCGCGAAAGTGTATAAAAATCGCGTTTTGGCAGCACTGCCGAAAGCGGAGCTCGACCGCCTGACACCGCATCTCTCACCAGTCACTCTGAAAGTACGAACCCCACTGCTGGACGGCCATGCTGACCACGCGTATTTCATGGAAGAGGGACTCGCTTCCGTGGTTTTGACTCTGGCTGGCGGAGCCACCGTCGAGGTCGGCGTCATCGGCATTGACGGGGTTGTCGGCCTTCCCATACTTCTGGGAGCAGGGACGGTGCCGGGGGAGACGTTCATTCAGGTTGCGGGCTCCGGCTATCGCATCGAGGGACCGCGTCTGAAAGCTGAATTTGAGCGCGACGGCAAGTTACGGAGCCATATCCAGAAGTACACGCAGGCTTATCTGATTCAAAGCGCCCAGAATGCCGCTTGCAATCGGCTGCACACCATCAGTGAGCGTCTGGCGCGATGGATTCTTACCTGTTACGACCGGGTGCAAACCGACCGTATGCCGCTCACCCACGAGTTCTTAGCCCAAATGTTGGGTTCCCCCAGAAGCACGGTTACCTTGGCGGCGGGGATGCTGCATGAAGCGGGCTTGATCGACTACACACGTGGCCAAGTGACCATCAAATACCGTCAGAACCTTGAGCACGTTGCTTGCGAGTGCTATCGAGTCGTGCGCGATGAATTCAAGCGCCTTGAACTGCTTTAAGGCGGGATGAATTTCATCGTCTTGGGACTGCTTTAATTGACATTTTATCGCCCTTAGGTCTGGTGCCAGACAGACAGGCACTTCAGCGCCTCGCCATAATTAGCGTAGTTCCCCTTTTCTTGGCGAGGCATTATGGATGGTCTCTCGCGAACGCGGATCGATAGCCAATCGACGGGGTCTGCCAATTCGGCGGAAAGCTTGCGCCAGGATTCCGGTGACGGAAACATTGCTGGCGTACAGTCCTCGCTCCCATTCCCGCAGAACGTAAAGCCACGACCCGCGGCCATCTTGTGCATCGATGACGAGCCGAAGGGCCTGACGGTTCGCAAGATGCTGCTTGAAAGTCAAGGCTACGAGGTATTCACAGCGACCAGTGGACGAGAAGGACTGGCAATATTTGCCCGTCATCGAGTCCCTGCCGTCGTCCTCGACTACGCCATGCCTGAGATGGATGGGGCGCAGGTCGCCGCTGCTCTTAAGCGCATCGATCCAGCAGTCAAGATTCTGTTGTTCTCTGCCTATGTGAATCTTCCGAAAGAGGAACTGCGCTGGGTAGACGACTACGCCACCAAGGGCGACCACCCAAAAGCCTTTTTGGCGGCCGTGCAACAACTTCTCTCTTGTTGAGAGTTCCTTCGAATCTGTGGCCCCAAAACGCGTCCTCGTGAGCGCTCAACGATGTAAGCGCTCAACGAGAGATGCGGCCCTCGCCGGGAATATAGTCGCCGGTGGTGTAGTGGTGAGATTCGTGACAGTGCGGGCATTCGAAGGAGCCGGCGTCGGTGCCCGGAACGATCGCGTCCGTGCTCTTGCCGGGAACGAGTTCGCGCTGCTTGATGGCAAATCGCTGCAGACAAGTTTTGCATTCGACCAGCCAGACGAAAGCCATCGTTTAGCCTCACCGCCGAATCAGGATACACCTTCTCTGAAACTGCTATAGACTAACAGTGCTTTTCAAATCACAGGCCATGGATTTGCGGGGTTCCCGGCGACGGACGCTTTTCCGGCGTTGGGGCAGGTTATTCTCCAGAACCTCCGGTCAAGGAACCAAATACAGAAATGAGTAAGCTGCTCAGTCTCGGCGATGCCATTCGGCGGTTTGTGCCGGATGGCGCGCTCATCTTCATTGGCGGGTTTGGCCATTGCGTTCCCTTTGCGGCCGGCCACGAACTGATCAGGCAGGGTCGAAAGGGGTTGACACTGTGCCGCACCGGCACGGATATTCTATTCGACCAACTGATTGGCGCCGGGTGCGCTGCGAAGGTGATTTTCGGCTATCTGGGAAATCCCGGGGTCGGCATCTCCCACTCGTTTCGTCGCGCGGTCGCCGCCGGCTCGCTCGGGGTCGAGGAATGGACAAACTTTACGCTCCTGTTGCGTCTGCACGCGGGGCGCATCGGAGTTCCCTTTCTGCCGAGCCGCGCACTGCTGGCAGGCGACATTCCGAAGGCTTCGGCGGACGCGAGAAAGATAACCTGCCCGTTCACCGGCGAGTCTCTCAGCGCCATCCCGGCGCTGCTTCCCGAGGTCGCGCTGATCCACGCGCAGCGCGCGGATGAAGACGGAAATGTGCAGTTGTGGGGGATCGATGGAGACACCCGCGAAGGCGCTCTCGCCAGCCGCATGGTGATCGCCACGGTGGAAGAGATCGTTCCGCGGGAGGTGATCCGCGCCGCTCCCGAGAAGACCATCGTTCCCGCGTACCGGACCGCGGCGGTTTGTCATGTGCCCGGAGGCGCTCACCCTTCCTACGTGCAAGGTTATTACACTCGCGACGACGAACATTTCGTCCTCTATGATCGTCTCTCCCGGAACCCGGACGAGCTATCCGCCTACCTGGACCGCTACGTTCGAAAGGTTGCCGATCGCGAGGCCTATCTGAACTCGCTGGACCCTGGAGTTCTTGAGCGGATTGGACTAGCCAGCCGCGTCCACCCCACTATGCGTAAAGACGCGCATAGCGGAGACCCCGTGGAGGCGCGGTGATGAGCCCTCAGACGGAGATGGAGAATCTGGTTCTGGCAACCGCCTTGGAACTGGCCGACCACGAAACCTGCTTCGTCGGTATCGGCGTGCCCTCTCTGGCCGCCATGCTTGCCAAGCGGACGCACGCACCGAATCTGGTGTTGATTTATGAATCCGGCGCCATCGACGCCAATCCCCCCGTCGCTCCCCTCTCTACGGGTAGTCCGAGCGTGACCGCGGATACCGCCATGATCGGGGATTGTCTAGACGTATTCGGGGATCTTCAGGCCGGCCGTATCGACGTGGGACTGCTCTCGGCGGCACAGCTCGACCGGCACGGAAACCTTAACAGCACGGTGATTGGCGACTATCGGAAACCTAAGCTGCGGATGGTGGGCAGCGGCGGCGCGCATGATATCGCGAGCCTGGCTAAGCGGGTGGTGATCGCCATGCCTCACGATCCCAGACGTTTCGTGGCCGCGGTCGATTTCATCACCAGTCCCGGCTTTCTAAACGGCAGCGGAGAGCGCTTGCGATGCGGGCTTCGGGGCGGCCCTCATGCTGTCATCACCGGCAGAGGACGTTTCATTTTTGCCAACGAGGAGTTGCAACTGGAGCGCTCATTTTATCCATTCTCGCTGGCGCAGGCGGTCGAAGGCTTTGGCTGGGATGTACCGGTTTGCCCCGGCGCACACTGTTTCAACGGCTTCGATGACGGCGCTCGCACGGTGGCCCGCGGCATTGGGTTTAGTGCAGGAGCGTGAGTCTGCAGCGGCCGCAAATTCAATTGAAATTGGCTTAACCTGGCTCTCGGAAAATTGCAACACAGAAACGCCAAAATTGTTGCGCTCTATCGATGAATTTTTGAAGTGCGAGAAGCCTGCAGTAGGGGCAAAGGCCGCAGCACAAAGCTTGAGGAACAAATCCATTTTTAGACGGAATAATCGAAAGCACTATCAATAGCTGAAAATCACATGAATTTAATGGGCTTGGATGGGGTTTAACGATAAAGTAGAAGCTTCGGCTATACACCATGATGAGACTCCGGGTTCTTCTTTTTTTCATCCTCGGCGCAATTGCCCAGGCGCATGCCGGAGCCGCGCTGCTGCTCGAAGAGCCCTTTGGCAAGTTTGGTTACATGAACCCCACGGGCCATGCTGCTATTTATCTGACCCGCGTCTGCGCCGCATCGCTGACGCGGTTGCGGCGATGTGAAACCGGGGAAGCGGGCGCAGTGATCAGTCGATATCACAGAATCGCCGGCTACGACTGGATCGCGATCCCACTGGTCCCCTATCTCTATGCCGTCGATGATCTGCAAAAGATACCGCAGGTCGTCGACGCCGACGCAGTCAAAGGCCTCAGAGACGCCTATCGGCGGAGTCATTTGCTGGCGCTTGCGCCCGACGATCCCTCAGGGCAGATGCCGCCAGGCGAGTGGGTCCAGTTGGCTGGCTCGGCCTATGATCGTAAAATCTACGGCTTTCAAATCGAGACCAGCGAACAACAGGACGATAGCTTGATCGAGGCGTTCAATCGACGGCGGAACATCAGTCATTTCAATCTCCTGTTTCACAACTGCGCGGACTTCGCCGGCGCGGTCCTCAACCGTTATTATCCGGGGTCGGTGCATCGCAACTTTATTGCAGATGCCGGCATGATGACGCCGAAACAGGTAGCAAAATCACTCGTGAGCTACAGCAAGCACCATCCCGAACTGGAGCTTACCAGGTTCGTGATTCCTCAGGTTCCGGGCAGCATTCATCGCAGCGACGTCGTCGATGGAGTCATCGAGAGTTTCATCAGGACCAAAAAGTTTTCGATACCCTTGGCTGTGTTGCACCCGGTGATTGCCGGTGGTCTGGCGGCGGCTTACCTTACCGAAGGACGCTTCAATCCGAAGCCGAACGCTAACGCTCCCGTCTTCGACATCGCGCAAACGGTTCAACCCCCAACACCCGACGGAAACCCCCGGCCGGAGCTGCCTCATCCCACCCCGGGTAGTCCGCTAAGTCCGCCGGCCGCAAGAGCATCGCCGACCGCGACGCCAGTTAAGCCGCAATGAACATTCCCGATTCCTTCCTGTGAGCATCGCAAAGTGCGCGTAAACCCACGTCTGCCCATTCGCATCGGCCACGGTTAATCTCTGCCCCCAGTTTTCCTGGGCTCGCGCAAGTAATATAATCGGCTGCTCGTTGGACAATCGGGGTGGAGTGAAGCGTGGCATTGCTATAGTTTGGTCAAGGGAGATTGCATGCACAAGAATGTCAGCACAATATTTTCTTCCAGGCGCAGCGCCGTGATTGCACTGGTTCTCATTGCCGGCCTTTGGATTCCATCCAATGCGTTTGGTTCCGAAATCAAGGTGTTGTGTACTTCGGCCCTTACTGGCGCGATGGAAAAGCTGGGGCCGCGGTTCGAGCGCGAGACTGGAAGTAAACTCGTCATCGGCTACGGCGCGACCGGCAGCATTTTGAACCGTTTCAAGAATGGCGAAGCTGCCGATGTGGTCATTGTCACAGCCCCGGCGCTCGATACGGTGGTTAAACTCGGCAAAATCGTCGCGTCAGGCGGCACAGCGATTGCTCAGACGGGGGTTGGGATCGCGATTCGTCGCGGTGCTCCACGGCCGGACATCAGCTCGGCCGAGGCCCTCAAACGAACTCTGCTTGCCGCTAAGTCGATCGCTTACTCAGACCCGGCCGGCGGCGGTGTCAGCGGGATCATTTTCGCACAGGTGGTAGAGAAACTCGGCATCGCCGAGCAGCTCAAGTCAAAGACCAAGCTGATCCCAGCCGGGGGGTCTTCGGGAGCGCTTGCCGCTTCCGGCGAAGTCGAGATCGCGGTGCAGATGATCAGCGAACTGAAGCCAGTAGCGGGCGCGGAAGTGGTCGGTCCACTGCCTCCAGGCCTGCAAAGCCTGACGGTGTTCTCCGCGGGAGTCAGCGCAAGCGCGGCGAACCCGGCAGGCGCCAAACGATTGATTCTCTTTTTATCTTCTCCCGCCGCGACTCCGGTACTGCGAGAAGCAGGATTAGAGCCGGCGAAGTAATCCACATGTCTAGAAAAGCTCTGTACTGAGGTATTTGAGTCCTGAATCATTAATGGTAAGGGCGATATTGGAGCCCTTTTCCCGTTCTCGGAGTAATTGCAAAGCGGCGGCGACATTAGCTCCGGAAGAGAATCCGGCAAAGATACCTTCTTTTTTGGCAAGGTCTCTCGTGGTATCGATAGCCATTTGGTCGGAAACGTGCAAATAATCGTGCACCAAAGCGCGCTCCAGGAACGGTAGCTCCATGCTGTAGCCGCCGCCCTGTATCTGGTGAGATCGGTTGCTGACCGTTTTTCCCGCCAGGTAGGCGGCGGACTGCGGTTCGATCAGATAGCAACGTATACCCGGCTTATGTTTTTTAAGTCCTTTGGCGCAGCCCATAAAGGTTCCGCCCGAGCCCGCGAAATCGACGAGTGCATCGATTTGCCCGGCAGCCTGCTCCCACATTTCCTCCGCCGTGTGATATTCATGGGCGCGCACGTTTCCCTGGTTCCTGAACTGATCGGCACGGAAGCCATTTCGTTGAACCGTGAGCCGCTGCGTAGCCTCTTCCACCAGTTCGAGGTCCTCGCCCGACACTTGGCCGGGAATGCCATTCGGAGCCTGATCCACCAGCACGACTTCCGCGCCCAGTGCTCTCATCATGCGCGCCCTTTCCATGGAATTCCCTTTAGACATGACCGCGATGAACGGATAGCCCTTGACAGCGCATACGATGGAAAGGCCAGTGCCTTGGTTTCCGCTGGTCAGTTCGATGACGGTTTGACCGGGTAACAGCGCTCCTGCCTGTTCCGCCTCAAGTATCATTTGCAGCGCGGCACGATCTTTTTTGCTGAAGCCGGGATTCAGGTACTCCAGCTTGGCGAAGATATTTCCTTCCAGGCCTTTGGTCATGCGCGACAGGCTCACCATCGGTGTCTTCCCGATTGCTTCGACCACACTGCTCAATACAGTTCCGATCATCCTGAGATTCTCCCCCGCCGATATCGGCGGATTGCATTCGGCATCACCCTGCCGGCACGCTTTTGCGATTTTGCCCACGCCGCCATTTTCCTTCTCCGATTGTCGAACTCTCTTCCCCTGTCTCCATTCACTCACCGCGGGGCCTACGATGGCTATCACCAGAGCCAGTCCGAGCGCAACGTCAACCACCGGGGACGAGAAAACCAGCACCGCGCCCAAGAAGAGGAGAATGATTGACGCCAGCCGTGCATGATGAAGAACGAAATCGAAAACCAGAAGCGCAAATCCCGCCGGGATGAGCGCGAGACCACAATAAAGCGCATCGCTGAAACTAAAGCGATGCCTGAGAAAGAATCGTCCGGCGCCCAGCAGAAACAGCAGGGTTCCGATCACGACCACAATCGAGGCCCCCACGCGATGCTTCGGTAAGGTAGATCTGCCTGACTTCACCGCGAATCTCCCGCCGACGGCGCGTTCCAGCAGTTCGTTAGTTTCCGAATACTCGACGGTGCCCCATCTGAGCGAGCGCAGCGAGCGAAGGATCGATGTCTTTGATTCGAAAAAGCAGATCCTTCGCTCCTCCACCCCAGCAACGGTAAACGCGCCGTCGCCGGGGACCCCGGCTCGCTCAGGATGACACGTCAGACGTTTGTCGTTTCACCAGCCTCCTATGGCTTGAATCCGAGTTCCAAAAGCGCGGCCCGCAGCTGACGGGCTCCCGCAGGAGTTGGCAAAAACGCCGCACCGGGGGACGGTCCAGACGATCCTTGGGAACGACAAAATCGTAGTGTTCGGCCTGCAATGGCAGAAAACCAAGTCCGTATTGTTGAGCCACGGTGGCGATCGCCACACCCCAGTCGGCACGGCCTTGCACCACTGCAACCGCGGTTGCATTATGCGTCTTTGCCTGGGTGCTGTAACCGGCGGGCCGCGCGCCATTCAGCATGCGGTCGATCAGAATCCGTGTGCCGCTTCCGGCGTTGCGGTTGATCATCAGGCAGGCTATCGTCCGCAGACCACGGCGCGCGGCTTCTTCAACCGAATGGTTTTCGAAGCGCGTTGTCGCCGGGACGGAATACGATACCTTGCAAGCGGCCATAGCCGGGCACCAGCTCCAGCTCTTCGGTCAGAAATGGCCGATTGTACTCCCCGCTTGCGGCATCCATCAGATGAATGCCGGCGATGTCGCACTCGCCGCGCTTGGCCGCCGCAAGACCACCTGTACTGCCAACGTTCAGCGCCTTGACGGAGACACCCTCCAGCATCAGTCGCCCGATCAGCAAATCAAGGCCGACGCAATGACTGCCGATCACGACGAGGTCCGCGGGCTTATGTCGCGACCCGATCAGCGTGACATCAACATCTGTCCCAGCCGGAAGCATTTCCGTCTGCGATCCGATGGAGAAAAATCCGTCCGCCTGCCCAAACGCCGTCACCGCACCGGAACCTTTGGCCGTGGGATATGCCACCAGTCCGCTATCTATTTGCACCAGCGAGACCATTACGTATTCGGTGCGCCCGCGCTCCGAGGTGACATGCATGGGCAGCGTTGCCGGTAATGTCTGGCGTTGTTCAGCAGGCAATCCGGCAAATACGCGAATCACCGGCGCGACAAACTCGTGAAAGGTGAACATCGCGGAAGTCGGGAAACCCGGCAGGATGACCACGGGCTTGCCATTGGTCACTGCCAGGCATATCGGTTTTCCGGGTTTGAGCGCCGCGCCATGCACCACGATTCCAGGGTTGCCAAGACGGCTGACAACTCTATAAGCCAGATCGCCGGCGCCTTTCGACGTGCCGCCCGAGAGCAGCACCATGTCGTGGCTAAGCCCTTCTTGCAGCAAGGCAGCGAGGGCGGCCTCATCGTCGCGGGCAATTCCCAGCGGAACGGGAATTCCCCCCAGTTCCTCGACCGCGGCGGCCAACGTTCGCCAGGTTTGAATCAAACACGCCAGCCGGAGCGCATAGCCTCGCCCGGCTTGATTAGTTCGTTGCCTGTCGAAAAAATGGCGCACCCGTGGTTTGCGCCAAACGAAAACCTCAGACAGACCGATCGCGGCCAGAGAGCCCTATCTCACGAGAACTCAAAAGCTGGCCCGCGCGGAACAGGGTTTCACCGCGCGCGATGTCGCCGCCCGCGACCGCTACGGATTGCCCCGGCGGCACGGGGCGACGCACTTCGACGAGCAGATCGGCACCGCGTTCCAGCGTGTCCGTGTCTTCGACCATGACGATGGCGTCGGCGCCTCGCGGCAGCATTCCACCCGTTGCTATGACGGTCGCGGTTCCCTCGGTAACCGTAGCAATACGTACTCTTAGTCGAAGCAAGAGG
>CAVOKO010000003.1:0-446684 GCA_963696525.1 uncultured Acidobacteriota bacterium
CATCCATCCCGCGCTTGGCATCATGCACATCGCTGACTCTGCCATTGGGACGCTTCTGCACCGCGCTGCCGTTCTGCAAACGGGTCTGTTGGCTGCCATTCGGTGCCGGCCTTCCCGCCAGGCCCGTGTTGGCCGCATGCTCGCCGCGAACTCCAGGCGTGCCCGTAGTCGAACCTGCTGGCCTTACTCCACCTGCTACCGGCTGGTTCGCGGTGGGGCCATGGGAGCCTGCGGGCGTTCCCGCTGTCGGTTGGTTCGCGGCGGGGGTGGGGTGGACTCCAGGCGTGCCCGTTGCCGGACCAGCCGGCCTGGTTACATTCGGCCGGTTCGCAGTGGGACCGCCCGCGGGCTTGGATGTTGCTGGAGCAAGGACTTTGGCGGCGGGTTTAGGCGGCGGGCTCGATGCCTTCTTCTTGTCTTTATCTTTATCTTCGGCCTGGGCCAACCAACCGAGCGAGCACAATAGGATGAGTATCTGCGCTATTAAACGGACCCAATGTCCCTTCCGTATGCCCAACGCGTGCATGGAGATCTCCTTTTCTGATACGCCGGTTTCGATGCTCGTCCATCTGGCACAAACCATCCGCCGGCTACTGGTAAGTAGGCCATTTAGTTTAAAGGCGCTTGAGCTGGATATCCTGAACAGACGATCGGGTCGGTGCCCGAGCGATCTCCTGCGGCAGCCCCCGAATTGCCCGGTCATTATGTTTGATAGCAGAACTGGATGGTAATCAATTTCCATGAATTTCGAAAGTCTCGAACCCTATTTATTTCTTAGTACAGTAAGTTGTTGATAAACACTAGCATGTACGTGCTCATCTGGAAATCGAGGCGGCAGCACGCTAACGCATTTGCTCGATCGGCACTCTTCCGGCGGGGGGAACTCCGACAGCGGACGATAGCGTCGCGGTCATTTGCCTCAAATCCGGATCTCAATTCCGGGTCTCAACTCTGGCCATTTCGTGCCTTTGCCCCGAAGTCCGCCGGCTTGAAGTCGATGTACATTTGCCAGCTCTGGGAGTAACCTTCGTAAACGGCGAGCTCAACCGACGTCCGGGAAAGTTTTCGCGACGTATTTTTTGCAACGTGCAAGGAACGCAACTCCGTCAGGGCATTCGGGTTTGAGTGGGATAACGAGATTTGCGTGTGGTCTGGTTTACTTTCGGCCAGTGCGCAGACGGTGAGGGTGATGATCATCCGAGGAGGATCCGGCATGAACTTTTTTGCTCGTAAATATTGGGCGGCGCTAATGCCATTGGTTTTTGGGGCGATCCTCGCGACGGCCGCTCCTCAGGCTGGACGTATTGCTCTCTTGCAGTATGTTAACGGAACGGTCTCGGTTCAGCCGCACGGAACCGGAAGTTGGGTTGCGGCTGCCGCCAATCGTCCGTTAACCGTCGCGGACAACGTATGGACGGACAAGGACTCCCGGGCCGAGTTGAACGTCGGAACCGGCTTGATGCAATTGAATTCGGAGACCAGCCTGACCCTTGTCAACGTCGATCGCGGTACGGTCCAGGTACGGCTTCACCAGGGAACATTGTTTCTGCACGTGCGCCATCTCTTTGACGGCGAGATTTATGAGGTGGATAGCAGCAATGGCAGCTTCACCCTCACCAAGTCTGGCAATTACCGCTTCGATGTCGACCCCAAGGCAAATACCACCGCGATTACCGTTTGGAAGGGCGAGGGTAGCGTCTCCGGAAATCGTCCAGTGGTGAAAGTGAAGGCACACGAGCAGGTTCTGCTATCGGGCACGGCGGTTGAGCACCATAAAAATCCCAAGCCCGACGGCTTCGATGAGTGGGCCCGCGTGCGCAATCAGCGCCAGGACAGTGCCTACCCGCACGTCTATCCGTATCCTTACCCGTACCCATACCCGTACCCACCGGGTGTGATCGTCTATGGCAGGCCCGGACCGTGGTACTGGCGGTAATTTTCAGAGGCTCCCATTTGGCGCCGAGCAGGGCGGGATGACCTCTTCAGATCTTTAAGAGCGGTTCCAGATATCCCGCCGGACGATCCAAGCAACGGGACGTGCAAAAAAGTGTGCGATTCAGGCTGATGGTGCCAATTTCCGTCCCCTGGTCGGCCATTCGCTTCCTCTGCGCCGCCGCATCGAAGCCCTCGCCCTCGAACGCAGGGTGTTATATCCATTGCACTTGCGCACCGGGCAAAGATCAACGAAACTAGAGCAGTTCCAAGGCTGATGTACCCGGTACCAGCATCGCCGGGCTGGGATGTCACCCCAGCAAACGCCCGGCTCCTGCGCGGGGTATAGCTTCCACGAATCTGGTCTCCACAGTTTTGGCTGCAATTATTCAGGGAGGAAGACAATGCGTAAGCTTCGGCTCGTCTGCTTTGCCATCGTTGCTCTGTCCGTTTCCGCCGCTCTTGCCCAAGAAACAGGCAAGTCTGCTAGCGCTCAACCTAACGCGACTACCATTCAACTGCCACAGCCCAGCAAGTCAGGTGGCATGGCGCTGACGGAAGCTCTCGCACACCGCCGTTCGGTGCGAACCTTCACCGCCAAACCATTGACCCAGGCTGAGATTTCGCAACTGCTATGGGCGGCACAGGGAATTACAGACGATAAGGGCCATCGCACCGCGCCCTCGGCTACAGCCCAGTATTACCTGCACGTCTATCTGGCTTCCGCCAACGGTTTCTTCGAGTACATCCCGAACGGTCACCAGCTAAAGCAGCTCTCAGCGCAAGATCTGCGCGCCAAACTTTCCGCGCAGCCCTCGTTTAAGTCCGCTGCAATTGTGCTCTTGATTGCCGGCGAGTACGAGCGTGCGGTGGTCAAAGCTGGAGACAGGGGGACGCGCCTGGTCAATCTGGAAGCCGGTCACGTGGCCGAGAACGTGCTGCTGCAAGCGACAGCGCTGGGACTCGGCGCTGTTCCCGTGGCTGGATTCGAGCCGAAAGACGCCCAGAAGGTAGCTTCGCTGCCCGCGCAGCAGACTCCTATTTACCTTATGCCTATCGGACACACCGACTGAGTGTGGAGGACGCTCTCTGGCAACCGTAAGCGGCTGCGGTAAATCAGCTTCGGCGGTTTTTTCGCAGCCGCTTTTGACCAACCTGCTCTGATTGCGATGAAAGATTCCGGCACTTTCACGTGCTTTTCGGCATCATTGAAGTTATAGCGTTGTGAGTCGCTGCCGCCGCGCCGCTCACTGAAAATCTTTGAGTGAAGCGTACTAGATGTTGTGGGCTAGTCCTTCCCAAAATTGTTTTTCGGCAGCCTGCTGGAAGAATAGCTGCGATTCCGCGCGCTTGGCGTGGGCAATGCGGAAGTGCGGTGGGCAGAGCGGGTAAGCTATGTCTTTAACCAACTGGAGTTCGGTGTGAGCGGAATTAGCGTGGGGGTGTTGAAGAACAGAACCAACCAGACGGTCTATGCGATTCTGACGGCGATCTGCTTCTGTCATTTTCTGAATGACATGACGCAATCGATGCTTTCCGCGTGCTATCCGATTTTCAAGGATCTATACCAACTGGACTACGCCAAGGTGGGCCTGATCACGCTTTCCTACCAACTGGTTGCCTCTTTGCTGCAACCGCTGGTCGGACTCTATACCGATCGCCGTCCGTGGCCTTTTTCGCTGCCGGTTGGCATGGGGTTCACCCTGGTTGGCCTGCTGCTGATTTCCAGGGCACATAGTTTCCACATGATTCTGTTCTCCGGCGGGCTGGTGGGGGTTGGGTCGGCGATATTTCATCCCGAGTCGGCGCGAGTGGCGCGCATGGCATCGGGCGGGCAGCATGGTCTGGCACAGTCGTTTTTCCAGGTGGGCGGCAATACGGGTTCCGCGATTGGTCCTCTGCTGGCGGCCTTTCTGGTTTTGCGAAGAGGACCGCACAGTATTGCCTGGTTTTCGATCGCGGTGTTGATTGCGATCATGGTGTTGATCTACGTGGGCGGATGGTATCAATCGCACCGCTCGGCCACGGCAACAACGCTCGGGAAAACGCAGTCCATGCAATCGCCGCTGCCGCCAAGAAAAACCTTGCTGGCGATCCTGATCCTGTTGAGCCTGCTGTTCTCGAAGTTCTTCTATCTTTCCAGCATCTCCAGCTATTACATCTTTTACTTGATCAGCAAATTTCATCTCTCGGTGCAAAACGCGCAGATTCACCTGTTCGTTTTCCTGGGAGCGGTCGCGCTGGGAACCTTCGCCGGCGGGCCGATCGGCGACCGCATCGGTCGCAAGTATGTCATCTGGTTCTCGATCCTAGGGGTCTTCCCGTTCACGCTGGCGCTGCCCTACGCGAATCTGTTCTGGACCGGCATTCTCACTGTGTGTATTGGCCTGATCCTGGCGTCGGCATTTGCCGCCATCATCGTCTTTGCGCAGGAGCTGCTTCCCGGCAGGATTGGCATGATCTCCGGACTGTTTCTCGGATTTGCCTTCGGCATGGGTGGCGTCGGTGCCGCGGTGCTGGGCAGGCTGGCCGATCTGTATAGCATAGGCTTCGTCTACCACATCTGTTCGTTTCTGCCGCTGATTGGTCTGTTGACCGCTTTTCTGCCGGACCTGCGAAAAGTCGCCATCGAGTCCACGGTGAGAGTGGCGGCCGCCGAAGAATCGGCGATTTAGCAGGCTTGCCTTTCGCGAAACTGGTCTAACTCTGAGGTACCAGGATGACGGAACCGGCCACCATCGCGAGCCAAACAGAAGCTGTAGCTTCCCGCAATACGCCTTCGCTGGCGGCGCTGTTCTTTTCGTTTCTGGGTCTGGGCGCCACTGCTTTTGGCGGTTTGGCCATGATCGTCTACGTCAAGGACCTGGCGGTGCGCAAGCACTGGATGGACAGCGAAACCTACAACGATGGCGCGGCCATGTGCCAAGCCCTGCCAGGCGCGACGGTGATGATGGCGGTCGCTTACGTGGGACTGAAGACGCGGGGGATTTTGGGCGCATGGCTGTCGTACGTCGCCTTCGTTTTGCCTTGCTCCTGCGGCATGCTCTTCCTTTCTATCCTTTATGCCAGATCGCACACCCTGCCGCAGATCGTTTCCCTGTTATCAGGGCTGCAAGTAGTGGTGGTTGCCATCATGGGCACGGCGGCCTTCAAGTGGGGCAAAGATGTCGCGCGGAGCTACCGAGGCGCACTCATTTCAATTGCCGCGGCACTGCTGTTGATCTACGGCCTGAGCCCCATGGCAGTGATCGTGATCGCCGGGTTGGCGGGAATGGTTCTGTTCGGCGAGATCCCCGCTGCGAGCTCCGCTGCCGCGCCCGCCGACGGCAAACACGGAATGCTGAAACCAGCATTGGCGCTGGCGGTGCTCGCAGTCTCGGGACTGGCCGCGCTTTATTTTATCGACAGGACGCTGTTTCTGCTGGCGGCGACCATGATGAAGATCAACCTGTTTGCCTTTGGCGGCGCCGCCGGCTCTATTCCCATGATGCTGCACGAGGTCGTCACCGTGAGGCACTGGGTCGATGGCAATACCATGATGGATGCCATCGCGCTCAGCCAGATCACTCCTGGGCCGATCAGCACGAGCACGGCATTCTTGGGTTACCTGATTGCCGGCCTGCCGGGCTCGGCGGTCGCGATCACGGCTTTCTACACGCCAAGTTTCATTCTCCTGATTGTGATGACTCCCTATTTCAACCGGCTCAAGTCGTCCCAGGCTTTTCGCAAGGCGACCAAGGGCGTGATCAGCTCGTTTGCCGGATTGCTCTGCTTCGTAACCTTCACCTTTTTCAATGTGGTTCATTGGGATCTGAAGCGGTCGTTGCTGGCGATGGCGGCGGCCCTGGCTCTGCACAAGGGAGTTCACGTGGCCTGGGTCGTGCTGGTTGGCGCCGCCTTCTCGATTGCCATGATTAAGTAATTTACATGTTTTACATGATCTGCCGGAGCCGGATTTCGCAGTGCAAGTACCGGACTTTGTAACGGGACGCAAAGACGCTCTCACTCATCTGCGTGCTTGCCATCACAGTTCAGCCGTCTCCGCATCACGGCTCGACGCCCTCGCCATCACAACTTGGCCGTCGCTTCATCACGAATTGATAGTCCCTTCATCACTGCGCTATCGGCGCCGGTGTTCCTTAATAGGATTGTTTCAATAGCGGAATGATGTCTTCGTGTCGATCGATGATCATGCGCTGAATGAGCCTGTCCATGGCTCATTGTGTGTGATCATACCGCTGGCACATTAGAAAAAAAGGGGAGCGCCATGCACACTACCCTTCGCGAAACCCCGGACGCGAGCGAACGGGCGTTCATCGATCAGGCAATCGCGAACCAAAGCGACCGGCCTGGAGCACTGCTGGGCATCCTGGAGGCCGTTCAGGATCGTAACCCTCGCAAATACCTTCCCATGGAAACGCTGCGATATGTCGCGGCGAAGACAGGGCTTCCGCCTTCCCAGGTATTCAGCGTTGCCACCTTCTATGCGCTGTTCAACCTGCAACCACAGGGCGACAACACCATCTGCATTTGTCGTGGCACCGCCTGTCACACGCGCGGTTCGCGTAACCTGCTGGATAGCCTGCGGCTTGAGCTTGGCGTGGGACAGGCAGATGAGTCGGGCGACAACAATGACGCCGACAAGCTGGCGCTCACGACCGCGGACCAGAGGTTCACGGTGCGCACCGTCGCTTGTTTCGGACAATGCGCGCTGGCCCCCGTGGTCGAAATCAACCACAACATCTGCGGCCATGTGAATGAGCACACGCTGCAGCGGCAAGTAAGAGCGCTGGAACGGGAGAGTAAGTGATGCCTCCAATTCAAGATATCGGAGCCTTCAACGCCGTCCGGGAAGCGGGCCTTGCCAAGCTGTTGCCACCGATCCCGCGGGTGGCGATCGGCATGGGGACGTGCGGCCGCGGCAATGGCGCCGAAGGCGTTTATCACGCTTTCGCCGATCTGATCTCGCGCACCGGCATGGATGTGCATCTGGCGAGTGTAGGCTGCTTCGGCGCCTGTTATCAGGAGCCGCTGGTTAACCTTCGCCTGCCTGGTTGTCCGCTTCTGGTCTTGCGTCGGGTTCAGGTTGATGATGCGGCACGCCTGCTGCATGATATTTCCACCGGAAACATCACCCCCGACCTCATTTATTGCAAGCTGGAGGAATGGGACCACATCACCTCCAGTATCAGGTTCGGCCACGGATACCCCGAAGTACCTAACTGGAACGAAGTGGCATTCTTCAAGGGCCAGAAGAAGATTGTCCTGCGCAATTGCGGACTGATCAATCCTGACGACATCGAAGAATACATCGGGGTAGGCGGTTACCAGGCACTCTACAGCGTGCTGATCGACGGCCGGCCGGAGATGGTGATCGAGCAGGTCAAGGCCTCGAAACTGCGCGGCCGTGGCGGCGCCGGATTCCTCACTGGCAACAAGTGGGACTTTTTGGCCAAGGCAAAGGCCGACCAGAAATACCTTATCTGCAACGCGGACGAGGGCGATCCGGGCGCGTACATGAACCGCAACGAGATCGAAAGCGATCCGCATTCGCTGCTCGAGGGCATGCTCATCGGCGGCTACGCGATGGGTGCCAGCAAAGGCATCGTCTACGTTCGCGCCGAGTACCCGCTGGCGGTTCACCGCCTGCACCGGGCGATCGAACAGGCTCGCGAATATGGCTTGCTCGGTGACAACATCCTGGGCCGCGGTTACAAGTTCAACATCGACGTGGTCGAGGGCGCCGGAGCCTTCGTCTGCGGTGAAGAAACCGCGCTGATCGCTTCGTTGGAAGGTCAAGCCGGCAGGCCTCGTCCCCGTCCTCCGTTCCCCGCGCAAAGGGGACTCTGGGGCAAGCCCACCAACATCAACAACGTCGAAACCTGGTACAACATTGCCCCGATCGTAAGCAAAGGGGCGGGCTGGTTCAGCGAAACCGGCAGCGCCAAGAGTTCCGGAACCAAGGTGTTTTCGCTGGTCGGCAAGGTGCATAGCACCGGGCTGGTGGAGATGCCTTTGGGCACTCCGCTAAAGACGTTCATCTACGACATCGGCGAAGGCGGCAGCGTTCCCGGCCGGGCGATCAAGTCGGTGCAGACCGGCGGGCCATCGGGCGGCTGCATTCCGCAGGAGATGTTCGATACCCCGGTCGATTACGAGAGTTTGCAACAGCTGGGATCGATCATGGGCTCCGGCGGCATGGTTGTCATGGACGAAGACAACTGCATGGTCGATGTGGCGCGCTACTTCATCGAGTTCACCCATTCGGAATCCTGCGGCAAGTGCGTTCCCTGCAGGGTCGGTCTGAACAAGGCGCTGCGCATTCTGAACGGCATTACCATGGGTATCCCAGGCATGAGGAACCGCCTGGAGACTTTGGACGAACTCAGCCGGATGATCCGTGACTGCTCGTTGTGCGGGCTCGGACAGACCGCGCCGAACCCGGTGCTGACCACCATGCGGCACTTCCGCACCGAGTTCGAGGACCACCTGCTGGCACATCATTGCGAAGCGGGCGTGTGCCAGGAACTGGCGTTATCGCCGTGCGAGAACAGTTGTCCGCTGCGCATGAACATTCCGCGATTCATCCAGCTCTACAAGGAGAATCGGATCGAGGAAGCCTTCGCGGCGGTGATCCTGGACAATCCTCTGCCGGCCTCGACCGGGCGCGTCTGCCAGCATCCCTGCGACAAGCGCTGCCGCCGCCAAACGCTGGACGAGTCGGTCAATATCCGCGACATCCATCGTCAGATAGCGGATGCGATTTTCTCTTCGGATCGCTTCGACGCTATGGTGAAGCAGATCGCCTCCCACAAGCTGGAGCCAACCGGTCGCAAGGTCGCGGTGGCGGGCGCGGGCCCGACCGGCCTTACCGCGGCCTTCTATCTTGCTTTGACTGGGGCACGAAGTCACGGTCTTCGACGAAAAGGCGGAAGCCGGCGGCATGCTGCGTTTCGCGATTCCGGAATACCGTCTGCCCAAGTCCATGCTGCACCGTGAAATCGAGCTGATCGAACGCATGGGCGTGAAGTTCATGTTCAACACCAGGGTCGGCTTCGATTTGCCGTTGAACGAACTCGCCGATCGCTTCGATGCGGTGTTCATCTCTATCGGGACCTGGAAGGAATCCTGGCTGTACCTGCCCGGCACCGAGTTCAAAGGGGTTCACCACGCGCTGCTGTTGCTGGAGGAAATGTCCCGCAGCAAGGAAGCGCAGGTTGGCCGCAGGGTGGCCATCGTCGGCGGTGGCAATGCCGCCATCGACTCGGCCCGCTCGGCGCTGCGTACCGGCGCGGAGGTAACCGTCTTCTACCGCCGCGAACGCAAGGACATGCCGGCCATCGAGGAAGAGACGACAGCGGCGGAAGACGAAGGCGCGCGGTTTGTGTTCCTGGCCGCGCCGCATCGCATCATCGGCGACCCCGACGGAAACGTCCGGGGCATCGAGATCGAAAAAACCCGGCTCGGCGAATACGACAAATCGGGCCGCAGAAAACCGGTGCCGACCGGCGAGATTCAGCGCTACGACTGCGACACCGTAGTCCTGGCGGTGGGCGAAACCTTCGATCTGGACTTCTGCAAGGCTTCCGGTCTGGAGCTGAAGGAGGAAGGCACGATCACGGTCAACCGCTTTACTCTGGAGACCAGCCGTCCGGGCTTTTACGCCGGCGGCGACGTGATCGCCGGAGCCTCGAATGTGTCGAATGCGATGGGTTACGGCAAGCAGGGTGCCCGCAACATCGACGAGCGGCTGATGGGCGAGAACCGGTGGGAGCGCATCTTCCCCGAATTTACCTACGGTCAGGAAGCGCCCGAAGAGCCCGGCGAAAGCCGCCGTCACGAGGCGCACATGATCGCGCCGAAGCTTCGCATGCGCTCGGACGACGAGGTGGTTACCGGCTTTACTCCGGAAGAAACGCTGGAGGAAGCAGGCCGCTGTCTTCGTTGCGACGTCAAAACCCATGTGAGCGTGAGCTAGAGGAAGGAGCCAAGTCTTGCCAAAGAAATTATCAATCCGAATCGATGGTGAGTTGGTGAGCGCTCTCGAAGGCCAAACGATCCTCGAGGCGGCGAAAGAGGCCGGCAAGTACATTCCGACCCTCTGCTACCTTGAAGGGCTGAGCACCGTGGGTGCCTGCCGTCTCTGCATCGTCGAAGTTTCCGGCACCGACCGGCTTTTGCCGGCGTGCACCACCCCGGCGCAGGACGGCATGTCGGTCACGACGACCTCGCCAAAACTGATGCAGTACCGCCGCATTGCGCTCGAACTTCTGTTCGTCGAGCGCAACCACGTGTGCGCGGTATGCGTCTCCAACGGCCGCTGCGAGCTGCAGAGTATGGCCACTACGATGGGCATCACGCACACGCGGTACTGGTACAACTATCCCAAGCTGCCGGTCGACGTTTCCCACAAGCGCTTCGTACTCGATCACAACCGCTGCATCCTGTGTACGCGCTGCGTGCGGGTCTGCACTGAACTGGAGGGAGCCCACGTGTGGGAGGTCAACGCCCGCGGCATCCACTCCCGCATCATCAGCGACCTGAACCAGCCCTGGGGACAGTCCAGCAGTTGCACCAGTTGCGGCAAGTGCGTGCAGGCGTGTCCTACCGGCGCGCTCGCCGAAAAAGGCTGGGCGGTGGAAGAAATGGTAAAGCGGAACGACAACATTAGCGGGTTGGCGCACCGCAAAGGAGTGCAGGCATGAAGAAGGTCAAACTGGCTACCGTTTGGCTGGATGGTTGCTCGGGCTGCCACATGTCGCTGCTGGACATGGATGCGGGAGTGATTGCGCTCGCCGGCAAAGTGGATATCGTTTACGGACCTCTGGTCGACGCCCAGGAGTTTCCCGACGGGGTAGACGTTACCCTCGTCGAAGGCGCCGTCAGCTCGGTGGAGGATATGCACAAGATCCAGCAGATCCGGCAGCGTACGCATCTGCTGATCTCGCTCGGCGACTGCGCGGTCACCAGCAATGTTCCCTCGATGCGGAATAACGTTCCGGTCAGCAAGCTGCTGCAGCGCGTTTACGTCGAAGGCTCGGACGAGGGCAAGATGATTCCGACCGACGGCGTGCCGGCGTTGATGAAGCATGCCCGCCCGGTGCACGAATTCGTGGAAGTGGATATGTACGTGCCGGGTTGTCCTCCGCCCGCCAAGGCAATTCTCGGCGTGGTAACCGATCTGCTGGAGGGCCGCAAACCCGAGGTAAAACCCAAGGTGAAGTTTGGATAAGGAGCGTCCATGAAGCGACTCACGATCGATCCGGTGAGCCGGATCGAAGGACACGCGAAAATTTCGATCCACCTGAACGATGAGGGCCGCGTCTCCAGCACGCAGCTCCACATCACGCAGACGCGTGGCTTCGAAAAGTTTACCGAGGGGCGCCCCTTCTATGAAATGCCCGGCATCACCTCTCGGATTTGCGGTATTTGCCCGGTAAGCCATCTGCTGGCATCCGCCAAAGCCTGCGACGAAATTCTGGCGGTGCGAATTCCGGCAACCGCGCGCAAGCTGCGGGAGCTATTGCACTGTGCGCAATTCGTGCAGTCGCATGCGCTCAGTTTCTTCTACCTGTCATCGCCCGATCTGCTGCTGGGCATGGATTCCGATCCCGCTAAGCGCAACGTAGTCGGCGTGATCGAGAAATATCCCGAGCTGGCGCGCCTGGGCATCGAACTGCGGAAATTCGGCCTGCAAATCATCGAAGGGCTGGCGCTCGAGCGGGTTCACCCCTCCTGGGTGGTGCCCGGCGGCGTGAATGCGCCGATGTCGCCTCAACTCCGCGAGCGGATTCAGTCCGAAATGCCAGGCATCATGGCCGGCGCCGAGCGCAGCATCAGCTTCTTCAAGTCGGCGATCGGATCTTTCCAGGAAGAAATCGATTATTTCGGCTCCGCTCCGACCATGTACGCCGGCATGGTCGACCGCAAAGGTAACTTGCAGCTCTACGACGGCACGTTGCGCTTCCGCGACGCCGCCGGCGCCATCGTCAAGGACGAAATTCCGGCGGAAGAATATAGCGATTACATCGGCGAAGCTTCGCTGCGCGATTCCTACCTGAAAGCGCCTTATTACAAGCCGATCGGATATCCGCAAGGCATCTATCGCGTTGGTCCGCTGGCGCGTTTGAACGCCTGCGACCAGTGTGGAACCCCGAAAGCCGACGTCGAACTGGCGGAATTCCGTCAGCGTTTCGGCAATCCGGCGCACAGCTCATTCCTGTTCCACTATGCCCGGCTGATCGAGTTGCTCTATGCCCTGGAGCGGATCGAGCCAGTTGCTGGACGATCCGCAGATCCTGAACACCCATGTCCGCGCCACTGCCGGGGTCAACTCGCTCGAAGGCGTCGGCATGGTGGAGGCTCCGCGCGGCGTGCTCATCCATCACTACAAAGTGAACGAGGACGGCGGCATCGTGTGGGCCAATCTCATTGTCGCGACGGGGCACAATAACCTCGCCATCGGCAAGAGCATTCAGCAGGTAAGCGAGCACTTCATCGACGGCGCCAAGCTGCAGGAAGGCATGCTCAACCGCGTTTCCGCCGTGGTGCGCGCCTACGACCCGTGCTTTAGCTGTTCGACGCATGCTTCGGGACAGATCGCCATGAAGATCCGGCTCTTCGCTCCCGACGGCGCCGTGCTCGATGAACTCTGCAGCCGATAGCCTGCACCGGCAAGCACCAACCAGCGCTTGCCGGGCATGCTGTTCTTTCGGTGAATAGGAATCCGGTGCGGCCAATCCTCGTAATCGGCTATGGCAACCCGCTGCGCGGCGACGACGGATTTGGCGCCCTGGCGGCGGGCTATGTCGAGAGGCGCCACATTCCCGGGCTTGAAGTCATTGTCTCTCACCAATTGAATCCGGAACTGGCCGACTTGCTCCATCAGAGCAGCTACGCAATTTTTCTCGATGCCGTGGCCTCCACCCCAACATGCGCGACTAAGGCGCCTGTTGGGGGCCCCGGCGGCGACCAACCCGGAACTCTCCGCGCAACCCCGGTTGAGCATTGTGATCTGTCATCTAGCGGAATGCATCATTTCGAGCCGGGCAGCCTGCTGGCGCTGGCGCAAGCCATCTATGGACAGACGCCTCAGGCGACGTTGATCACGGCCACCGCGCGCAGCTTCCACCACGGCTCTGAGATCAGCGCGGAAGTGCGGCAGGCCGCGGCCACAGCCGCCGAGGCAATTGCGTCGGCCGTTGCCTCGGGCACATTCGATTCCGAAATCCTCGCCACCACTTTGCGTCAGCACCGCTGAGCCCTCGCACTACCTTGGCCGGTGCGCCGCCACCATGGCCTGTCCCAGGCTCAGCCCGCCGTCGCCCGAGGGAACCTCGGAGTGCGCGAATACCTCGAAGGCAAGCCCGGAGAGCCGCTGTTGCAGACGCTCCAAAAGAAAACGATTCTGGAATGTGCCTCCGCTCAGGCAGACGCGATTCAGGTGCTCGCGTTCGCGGATATGCTGAGCGATCCGGGCAAACACCTCCACCAGCCCCAGGTGAAATTTTGCGCTGATCGTCGGCAGCGGCGCGTGGCGGCGAAGATCGTCGAGGAGTTCGACAAATAACGGCTTGCTATCGATGATCCAGGGACCGTCGCCGCTGGGCGTCCACTCCAACCGATAAGCTTCATCGCCGGCCGGTTCGGCGATTGCATTTTCCAACTCGATGGCCGCTTGCGCCTCGTAATTCACGACTTGGCGGACGCCGGCCAGAGCGGCCACGGCATCGAACAGCCGTCCGCAACTGGAGGTGAGCGGCGAATTGAGGTCGCGCTCTATCATCTTCAGCAGCAGTTCCAGCTTGTGCCGGTCAAGGCCGCGCAGGAAAGGAATGTCGAGCCCCGCGCACTCCGGGCCGAAGTGATGCGCCAGATAGCTGACGGCCATTCGCCAAGGCTCGCGGATAGCGGCGGAGCCTCCCGGCAGCTTGACGTAATCGAAGTGTGCGGCCCGGCGAAAGTCCTCATAGCCCGCAACCATCACTTCGCCGCCCCAAATGCAACCATCGGTGCCATATCCGGTACCGTCCAGGGCAAAGCCGATGACGCGGCCTTCGAGATGATGCTCCGCCATGCAACTGGCGATGTGCGCATGGTGGTGTTGAACTCCAACCAGCTCCATTCCCTGCTGCTCAAGAGCCCAGCGGGTGCAAAAGTAGTCGGGATGCAGATCGTAAGCCACGATCGTTGGCTCTATCTCGAGAATCTTGCGCAGATAAGCGATCGCTTGCTCGAAGAAGCGGTACGATTCAAAGTTTTCCAGATCGCCGATATGCTGGCTGAGAAATGCGTGCTTGCCCTTGGTAAGGCAAATCGTGTTCTTCAGTTCGCCGCCAACTGCCAGAATGGAAGGCACTGCCCGATGAAGGAAGACCGGGACCGGCACGAATCCTCGCGAGCGACGAAGCTGGCGTGGGCCTCCGCCGGAGACTCGCATCACGGAATCGTCGCAGCGCAACAGGATTTCGCGATTGTGCACCAGCAGGCAGTCGGCCAACTGCTGCAGCCGTTCAACTGCTTCTCCATTGCCGATCACGATCGGCTCTTCGCTGAGATTTGCGCTCGTCATCACCAGGGCGCGGGCTCCGGTTTTGGCGAACAGCAGGTGATGCAGCGGCGTGTATGGCAGAAACAGGCCAAGATAGTTGTTGCCAGGCGCCACTTCGCCGGCGATTGCGCTCGGCCGCTTCCACGGCAGCAGCACGATGGGCCGCTCGACTGAGGTGAGCAACTGCCGCGATAGGACGTCGATCTGGCAGAAATCCTCGGCGCTGGCCAAGTCCGGAACCATGACCGCGAAAGGCTTTTCTACTCTCTGCTTTCGCTCGCGCAAGCGGCGCACCGCATCCGCATTGGTCGCATCCGCCGCCAGATGAAAACCACCCAGACCTTTGACGGCGGCCACGCGCCCCGCGTTGATGAACTCCGCGACTGCGGCCAGCGGATCGGCGCATTCGATGCGGTTGCCTTTGTTGTCCAGTAACTCTAACTGCGGACCGCAGCGCCAGCAGGCGTTGGGCTGGGCGTGAAAACGGCGGTTCAGGAGATCGTCGTACTCTGCTTGACATTCCGCGCACATCCGGAACTCCGCCATCGAGGTAGATGGCCGATCGTAGGGGATGTCGCGGACGATGGTGAAACGCGGCCCGCAGTTGGTGCAATTGATGAAGGGATAGCCGAATCGCCTGTCCGAGAGGTCGAACAGTTCACCGAGACAATCGGCGCAGGTGGCCACGTCCGCCGAGATCAGGGTTCGCACATGCTCGTCCCGGCGGCTCGGCAGAATTCGAAAGTCCGCTTCGCCACGGCATGGAATGACCGTAACCTCAAGCTGAATGATGCGTGCCAGTGGCGGCGGCTCCTGCGGCAGACGCGAGACAAACTCGTCGATCGCCTCGACCGAGCCCTCTACTTCGACGGTCACGCCGGAAGAAGTATTGCTGATGACTCCAACGAGCTTTCTTTCCGTGGCCAGCCGGAAGACGTAGGGACGGAATCCGACTCCCTGAACAATGCCTTCGAGATCGATCCGCTTGCGGATGATCATTGCGCCTCAGGAACCCGGCTCCGCGCCGGGGGTGGCGACAAGCGTCGCGCCGGCGACCGTAGCCACGGCCCGCGCCACCTGCCGTCGCCGCTCGATCCAGGCCAGCCAGGCACTGATGCCCTCGCGAGTGGTGCAGGAAACCCGCACAATCTCCATGCCCGGATGCACTTTGCGCGCATTCTCCTCGGCCGCCGCAACCTCGAACGGAACGTAGGGCAGGAGATCCATCTTATTCAGCACCATCAACTCCGACTTGAAAAAGATGGAGGGATACTTGAGCGGCTTGTCTTCGCCTTCGGTCACACTCAGCAGCACAACTTTCGCCGCTTCGCCAAGATCGTAACTTGCCGGGCAAACCAGGTTGCCCACATTCTCGATCAGCAGCAAGTCGATATCTTCGAGTCGCCACTCGGCGAGGTGTTTGTCGATCATGCGCGCATCAAGGTGACAGGTGCCGCCGGTGGTAATCTGCTTCACCGGAAAGCCGGCCCGCTTCAGGCGATTGGCGTCATTCTCGGTCTGTATGTCGCCGGTCAGCACGGCTACGCGGGTTTCGCGCGGCAGACTTTCCAGAGTACGCTCCAGCAAGCTGGTCTTGCCCGAGCCGGGCGAGCTGATGATATTGAGGCAAAAGATTCCGTGTTCGTGAAAGCGCGCCCGCAACTCGGCGGCAAGCTTGTCGTTTTCGCTAAGTACTTTTCTCTCCAGCGGAACTCGATTCATCTTCCGACACCTCCACAAACGTCAATTCCAATTCGTCTCCGGACGCGAAGTCCAGGCTGACTGTGCCGCAGCGCGGACAGCGAAAATCGTAATCGCGGATGACAAATTCCTCTTGGCAGCCGGCGCACTGATGCTGGCGCGGCACCCGTTCGATTTCCAGTTGCAAGCCATCCTGCTCGGTGCCCTTCACCATCACCTCAAAGCAAAAGCGCAATGCCTCCGGATCAATCGCCGCTAGCTCGCCAATTCTTACGCCGACGCGGGTGGCGCGCACTCCGGGATGGCGCCGGGCTTGCTTGTCCACCGCGTTGTTAGCCACCGCTTTGGCCACCGCGTCCAGAATCGAGCAGGCGATTCCCATTTCGTGCATGAAGACCTCTCGACCGGTGACGCTCTCAACCCAGCATAATCGCGTGCCTGGCTATTCCCATTTCATACATAACGACCATGAAGACCTCAACAGATTCGCGGCAACTGATCGCCGGCCAGCATATCGACAATTCGGGTCGTGCCGAGCGTAGTCCGCATGATGACCGTTCCGGGTGAACCCTCCGTGACCGTTCCGATGAGGCGCGATTCCCTGCCTAGCGGATGGCGCCGCATGGCCTCTAAGATCGGCTCTGCCGCCGCGGCCTCGACGATAGCGATCAGTTTGCCCTCGTTGGCGACATAGAGCGGATCGAGCCCCAGCATCTCGCAAGCGCCGCGCACCTCTTCGCGAATAAGAATCGTGGGCTCTTCGATCTGGATGCTCACCTTCGACTGCTCCGCAATTTCGTTGAGCGCGCTCGAACAGACCGCCGCGAGTGGGGTCGCGCATACAGCGAATCGCGCCTCGCGAAATCCCCGCACTTGCCCTGAGCATCTCCGCCACCAAGCCGTCGAGAGCCGCACTGTCGCTTTGGATTGGCGACTCGAACTCGAGACCCTCGCGTTGCGCGAGTATGGCAATGCCGTGATCGCCGATGTATCCACTGAGCAAGACCTTGTCGCCTGGCCGCGCCTGATCGGCGGACAGATCGAGCCCTTCCGGCACCAGTCCAATGCCTGCGGTGTTGATGAAGAGTTGATCGCCGCTTCCCTTTTCGACGACCTTGGTGTCGCCCGTGACCACCTGCACGCCCGCATCGGCGGCAGCTCGGCTCAACGAGTCGACCACCCGGCGCAGCTCGTTCAGCGAAAAACCTTCCTCCAGAATGAAGGCAACGCTCAGGAATAGCGGACGCGCGCCCGCCATCGCAAGATCGTTGATGGTGCCGTGTACCGCCAATGAACCGATGTTCCCGCCTGGAAAAAAAAGCGGCTTGACCACAAAAGAATCGGTGGTGAATGCCAGCCGTGTTCCATTCACGTTGACGACGGCCTGGTCGTTGAGCTTGGCTAACGCCGGATTCTGAAAGGCCGGCAGGAAGATGGAACGCACCAGTTCAGCGCTCAACTTTCCGCCGCTACCATGGCCGAGCACCACCGTGTCCTTGACGGGAAACGGCGTTGGACAGATGATTCCGGCGATTGTCTTGGTCTCGTCCATATCTCTAACTGTTCGCCGTATGCCGCCGGTAATGATAATAGGCGGCGCACGCACCCTCGCTCGAAACCATCGGCGCGCCGAGCGGATTCTCCGGCGTGCATCGCGAGCCAAAGGCTGGGCAGTCCGTCGGTTTCTTCAAGCCTTGCAGCACCTGGGCGCTGACGCACTCGGCGGGCTCTTCCACCATGATGTCGGCCAACTCAAAGAGCTTCACCGCATCGAAATCCGCGTACTCATCGCGGAGCCGCAGGCCGCTGGCGGGAATAGTCCCAAGCCCGCGCCACTTCTGGTCGGCAATCTCGAAGACCTGCTGCATAATCTTGCGGGCGGCTGGGTTTCCATCGGGCTGAACCGAGCGCGCGTATTGATTCTCAAGCTTCGCACTTCCGGCTTCGAGTTGTTTCACCAGCATCAACACCGCCTGAAGCAGGTCAACGGGTTCAAAACCGGCGACTACGAAGGGCACGCGGAAGTCGCGCGCCAGCGCCTCGTACTCCTCGCATCCCATCACCGTACAGACGTGCCCTGGGGCAATGAAACCCTGCACGCGATTCGCCGGCGAACTCATCAAGGCGCGAATTGCCGGAGGAACGAGCACTTGCGAGACCAGCATGGAAAAGTTTCGCAAGCCTTCCTGCTTGGCCAGCCATACGGTCATGGCGTTGGCTGGAGCCGTGGTCTCGAAGCCGATCGCGAGAAACACGACACGGCGCCCGGGATGCGCCCGTGCGATCTTCAGCGCCTCCAGCGGAGTGTAGGCAACGCGCACGTCGGCGCCCTTGGCCTTAGCCTGGAAAAGGTCCGAGCGCGAGCCCGGAACCCGCAGCATGTCGCCGTAGGAAACCAGCGTAACAACGGGAAGCGATGCCAGTTCGATGGCCTTGTCGATGGTCTCCAATGGAGTGACACAGACGGGACAACCGGGGCCGTGCACCAGTTCGATGTTGTCGCCCAGCAACTCGTCGAGACCATAGCGCATGATGGTGTGCGTCTGCCCGCCGCAGATCTCCATCAACACCCACCTGCGGCTGGCGCGACTGGAGATTTCAGCCGCCAGCGCGTGGGCGATGCGATGATCTCGATACTCGTCGATATACTTCACCAGGTCTCCGGAAGCGGGGCTGATGTTTAGTCTCTTAGACTCGCCTGCTATGCGGTGATTTTTGGGACACCAGAAACTGGCTTATTCCGCTCATCTCCCTGATCCGCTATCGAACCATCGGTGCGGGCCGGTTCTTGAGTCGCCGGCTTCGCCGCATCTTCCTCATCTTTCGGAGTGAGCCCTAACTCTCCCGCCAGCGCTCCCATTTCCGACAGCAACGCCAGAGTGCGCTCCGCTTCTTCGGCGTCGATGCGGCTGATGGCGAAGCCAACGTGTACCATCACGTAATCGCCGACCTCCGCCTCGGGCACAAAATCGAGCCGGACCCGGCGCACAATCCCTGCAAACTGCACGCGGCCTTCACGGACACCGCTGGTCTCATCGCAGTCAAGCACTTTTCCGGGCACGGCGAGGCACATCGAATCCCCCCTGACTTGCCAAACACACAAACGCCCAAAGAATCCGCGGCGGGTGCACTGGCTCTATATTTCAATTTTACGCCCGATTCCCGCCTATTTATAGAGCGCATTCTGCCGCTTAGAGCAGCTCCAGAGCAGGTATAACTCAGTGCTTTGTGCCCAGTGTCCTCAGAGCCCCAGTGTCTTCAGAGTCATAGAAACACGGCGTGGGACTGACCGCCGAAGGATTTCGTTCAAAGCTCAGACGCCGCCTCAACGCCTCAACTTCGCTCCCGGTGGCCGCGCAGAATGACAAAAGCAAAAGTTATTCGAATGAGTTATGGAACAGCTTTGTAGTAGAAATATAGAAGTATCCGGCCCACGGGATTTCACGGAGCGTTAGCGCGTGCGAAACTCGAAGGCCGGGCATTTGCGGCCCCCGGCGATGATGTTACGGATGGCGCGGGGCAGGAAGGCGTGTGGAATGATTGTACTGGTTACAGGCGCGACCGCTGGATTCGGAGCAGCGATTGCACGGCGGTTTGCAAAAGACGGCGCAAAAGTTGTCGCCGCCGCTCGGCGCGGCGAGCGGCTAAACAAACTTGCCCAAGAATTGGGCGCGGATCAAGTCCATCCGCTTACCTTGGACATTCGCGACCGTGCCGCCGTCGAGCGCGGGTTGAGCGAATTGCCCGCCGGCTTCGCGGAAATCGATGTGCTGGTCAACAACGCCGGGCTCGCACTCGGGCTTGAACCGGCACAGCGCGCCGATCTCGACGACTGGGACCGCATGGTGGATACCAACGTGAAGGGCCTGATCTACCTGACCAAGGCGGTGCTGCCCGGCATGGTGGCGCGCGGTCGCGGGCACATTATCAACATCAGCTCGACGGCTGGAGCCTGGCCTTATCCGGGAGGCAACGTCTATGGCGCCTCCAAGGCTTTTGTGCAGCAGTTCTCACGCAATCTGCGCGCCGACCTGTTTGGCACGCCGATACGCGTCACCGACATCGCACCCGGCATGGTGGCGGGCACGGAGTTCGCTCAGGTCCGCTTCCACGGCGACCAGAGCCGGGCGCAGAAAGTCTACGAGGGCGCGGCTCCGCTCAGCTCCGACGACATTGCGGATACCGTGCACTGGGCCGCCACCAGGCCTGCGCGCGTCAATATCAATGCGATTGAAGTGATGCCCGTGTGCCAGACCTGGGGGGCGCTGGCCATCTATCGGACGAAGTAACGCGGCGAGGATTTTCGCGCCCCGGAAGTTCGCGCAATCATCCTTTGTAGTGTGATTCTGAGCGAGCGAAGAATCTGCTCTCTGCATCCGCAATGCATAGATCCTTCGCTTCTCCACCCCAGCAACGGCAAAAGCGGCCGTCGCCGGGGACCCCGGCTCGCTCAGGATCACATCCTGAAACTCATGCGGCGATTGTCGGACACTGGCCGCTACAAGCACCATCGACAACTCAGACTATGCCTTGGCGCCTGCCACGGCAGGAGTCTGCGTTTGCGGCCCTTCTTTGCCAAGGGCCATAAGGGTGAGCCGCGGCACCACCCACACGGTGAAGACGCTGGCCACCAGAATCGAACACCCGCCAGCCGCGAGCGCCAGACGGAAGCTGCCCGTCAACTTCACGACCAAGCCAGTCAAGATCGGTGAAAGTATTCCGGCAGCGGAGCCGACGGCGTTGATCAGTCCTCCGACCGAGCCGACCATCTTGGGCGGAATCACCTCCGAGATGATGACCCAGATATGGCCGGCGGCATTGGATTCCGCGGCGATCGAGAGCGTCAGGAAGAACACGGCGATCATGGGATCGTCGACGAACCCCACCATGATTACGGTAGAGGAAAGAATCTGAAGCACGACCTGGATCGTCTTGCGCGCCCGATTCATGCTCCAACCCCGCCTGATCAGCCAGTCGGAGCACATACCCACGAAGGGCTGGCTGACGCAGGCCGTGGCATAGGGAAGCGAACCGTAGATGCCCATCTTGACGATGGAGAAGTGACGCTCCATGACCAGATAAGAAGGCACCCACGTCAGAAACAACCACTGCAGGAAGTCCTGCGTAAACTTCACCACCAGCAATCCGAGAATCATCCGATTGCTAAATAACTGGGCCCAGGGGATTTTGACGGGCTGCGGACGGGCGACGGCTTCGCGGGCGCGGAGCTCCGAGCGGTCCTGAAACCAGAAATACCAGATCACGCACCACGACAAGCTGGCCAGACCGGTTCCGAAAAAGGCGACCCGCCAACCCCAATGCAGGATCAGGAAGGCCATCAGGAAGGGAGTCGCAGCCATGCCCAAACGTATTCCGGTCAAGGAAACGGCAATGGCCGTACCGCGCTCCTGGCTGGGAAAATTTCCGGCAACGATCTTGTTGGTGACCGGCAGCGCAGCGGATTCGCCGAGACCCACGCCCAGCCGGGCCAACAGAATGTGCGTAATGTTGTGGGCGAACCCGGTCAGCGCCGAGAAGACCGACCAAATCGCCGCGCACCATCCCAGCACGGTCTTGGCTCCAAAGCGGTCGGCCAGATACCCGGAGGGGAAGTTGCCGATGACATAGGTCCAGAAGAAAGCCGACAGGGCTACGCCCATGGCCACCGTGCTGATGTGAAATTCCTTGATGATGAAAGGTGCGGCCACCGACAAACTTGCACGGTCCATCGAGTTGATGAATGTGCCCGCCGTGAGCAGCGTGACCACGCCAATCCTATAGCCTTTGGTGTTTTCCGAATTACCCGGATTCATGGCCAAACCTCGATTGAAGTTTTCCCCGCAGGGTGCTCATGCCGAATCGCGCGTTTTCAGCGGCCTGTTAGTCGATGATCTCGCACCCTTTCTCTTTCAAGCTCTTGTCTACCCAGCTACGATCAAGCGTACCGGCCTTGATATGGGCAAAGGTCTTGACCTCATTGGCATTCAGCGCCTCGGTTCGCTTGATCACCTCGGCGGCGTCCAAGGGATCGATGATCACGACGCCATCTTCGTCGCCCACCACGATGAAGCCGGGCTTGACCAGGACTCCGCCGCAAACGATGGGCACGTTGATCTCTCCGGGACCGTTCTTGTAAGGGCCCATCGGGCTGGCGCCGCGGGCGAAGACCGGGAAATCAAGCTCCCTGATAGCGCCCAGGTCGCGAATGCTGCCGTCGACCACGAACCCGCCACAGCCTCGGCTCATGGCATAGCGAGTCATTATCTCTCCGACCAGCGAATGAGTCAGATCGCCCTGGCCATCGACCACGATGACGTCGCCGGGTGCAATCATGTCAATCGCTTTGTGGAACATCAGATTGTCGCCGGACGGTACTCTGACGGTGAATGCCGAGCCCAGCAACTTGGCTCCGTTGCATGGCTTAATGGCCGGATGAACGCAAAACATTCTGCCCATGCAATCGGCGATGTTCGGCACCGGAAACTTGGCAAACTGGCTGATCAGCTCTTTCGACGGGCGATTGATTTTGGTATGAATGCGGAAGCCGACATTGGACATCGATCGTTACCTTCCTTTATTTATTTCTTTCATCTGGAGCGGTTCCAGAGTTATCGCTTCTCTTTCAGCACAGCGTAAACGGCACCTGCCACTGCTCCGCTTCGCGCCGCAAATCGTCGACGTAGGCAACCGCCAGCGGAATCCCTTCTCTGCGCCACTTTTCACGCCTGCAAAGTTCAATTTCACCCGGCAGAAAAATCTCGCTGACTCCCTTGGCGGGCTTGGCCGTCTTGATCTCGGTGATCATCTGATCAATGTCGCTCTTGAACTTGGCGAGCGAGGTGAAGGCTTCCACGTTGACCGCTCCGAACAGGTGGCTGATGCATGCCGGCTCGTCGAAATCCGTGTAAAGGTCCCTGACGTAAGGGCCGAACAGCGATCCCGACAGCACCGCGGTCAACACATCTATCACCAGGGCGATGGCCGATCCCTTGTAACCCGCGAACGGCACCACGGTGCCTTTCATACCTTCGGCGGCATCGGTCGTCGGCTCGCCTTGCTTGTCCAGCGCCCAGCCTGACGGGAGCGGCTGTTTGTTTTTGGCCGCCGCCGCCACCTTGCCGCGCGCGACCACGCTGGTGGCCATGTCGGCGATGATTGGCCGCTGCTCGCCCGCCGGAATCGCCACCGCGAACGGATTCGTCCCCAGGTAAGGGTCCCTGCCCCCATACACTGCCATGCGCGCTTTGCTATTGGTGGCGGCAATGCCGATCATTCCGTGCGGCAGCGCACGCTCGGCGTAATAGGCGGCAATGCCGTTATGGTTGGAATTTTTCACCGTCACGAACGCCACTCCCGTGTGCCGGGCTTTTTCGATTGCCAGCTCCATCGCCTTCACCGACACGTAAGGTCCCATGGAATTGCAGGCGTCGATGACGGCCGCCGAAAGCCTGTCCGAAATCGTCTTCATTTCATAGTTGGCGCGAACGATGCCGATCTTGATGCGTTTGAGATGGATCGGCAGGCGGCTGACGCCATGCGAGTCAATGCCCTTCAGATCGGCGTCCACCAGGGTATCGGCGTTGACCAGCGCCTCCTCCGGCTGCATGCCGGTTTTTTCTAACACCGCGGCGCAAAACTTCTTGAGTGGTCCAGCCTGTATAAGAACCGTATCTTTATCTTTCAAATCGTCTCGCTCCTTAATCAATCAATCCACTCTGGGCCCATGGGCTAGAAGCATTTCGTTCGCTGCGGGTGTCATCGTTAGGAAGTCATTCCGTAGCGCCGCGCCTGGTGCTTCGGCCTGTTTTTCAGCAACCTGCTAAGCGTGTGTCTGGCTGACTTTGTGAGCCAGCAGCCGGTTGACCAGGTTGCGGCCGGCATCGAAGGCGAGCGCCACCGGTTCGGCTGCCACCTCTATGCCGGGCCGCGTTTTCAGCTCCGCCACCAGTGCCTCGGAGACATACAGCTTCTCCAGGTGAAGCGTGGTGGCGATGATCATCAGCCGCAGATCCTTGGCCGCAATCCGCCCCAGGCTGGCGATCGCCATCTGGATGGTTTCCTGCTCGCTCGGAAAATGTAGCGGCGTGAAACAGCGCTGCACAAAGCCGGTGGTTATAACGTTGAGGTAAGTGGATTTCAAATCCACTTTGCCGACAAGTTTGTCGGTCACCAGGTCGGCCAGCCCAATTCCGTTGGCGTTGCCGTGCGAGCCCTCGGATATGTCCAGCACCACAATGCGCTTGATAAAAGGCTTCTCCGGTTCCGGCTCGCCTTTCACCCGGAAACGGCCCACCACGGTGGTATCGATCCCGGTGCCGCTGTAGTCCTTGCCCATTTCTTCAATGACCAGGATGTCGAGTTTGTCGACGGGCAGCAGCGGCATTAGCTTAATGGCGGTGGCCAGCAGCTTCGGCTCTTCGTCGAGGAACTTGCGGGCCTCCACGCCAAGGATGTGCGCCGTCTCCTCGAAGCCGTTTTCGATAATCGCCAGCCCGCCCAGGATCGGCGTCTTCTCGATCAGAATGGTTCCAATCTCGCGCAGGCACGCCGGCAGCTCCCGTATGCCCAGACTATGAAACTGTTGCGCGCCGCTCGGACCGCCCAGTCCGACCACGCACATCTTGGTGAGACCGCTTTGCATGTCTCCCACCAAGGCGGTGTGCACCTTGATACGATTGAGCACAATCACGCCGTCGACAGCCATCACATGGCGATTGATGTAGGCAGTCAATCCCTGCGCGGTCTTCCCCACCTCGACGGTTTCAGCCCCGGTCAACACGGGCGCTCCCACCGCGTCCGCCGTCATGCCCAGGCTGTTCAGGATTTCCCTTTGTCCCTCGGCGGTACCACCTCCGTGGCTCCCCATGGCCGCGATCAGGCAGGGCTCAAATCCTTTTTCCTTCAGATAATCGACCGTGATTCGGGTTATCTCGACGATGTTGTTGATCCCCCGGCTGCCGGCGGTAATCGCCACCTTGGCGCCCTTGGATAGGCGCTTTCCGATTCCGAGTTTTTCCAACTCCTGATAGACAGTGCGCTGGATGTCGGCCACGCGCGGACGAGCGAATGTCTGCTTGGCGAGATAAAGTTTGGGAAACATGATTTCACCCTCTGGTTCGAGACTTCGAAGCTTACCATGCCGCGGAAAAACGCGCCGTACCCCCGGGCCCCCGGCAAGCCCTCTGTTCGCCGGGTGCGGCCCTTCAGGGCGCCGGCCAAAACACACGCGCAACCCTGCCCGCACGCCGGAGTATCCACGCGGACGTTCTTTGTGAGCCTCGAATGTTCAACAGAATGTCATTGAACAGGATAATTGGAAATTGTCAACCTAGTAAACAGCTCTCGGCGGAGGCGCAGCTTTCGGATTGGCGACGATCGGGCACCTGTTGCGGGATAAGTGTTGATAAGGCGATTTTGCAACAATCATTCCGAAGCGGCATAGCTACCGGAATTATTGGTAACTGGGATCAAACGGAACCGTTTACTTGCCGCTTTTCCGCAGCCGCGGTTAGCGCACAGTCCTGCGCCTATCTGATGCGTAAACATATAGAACCTTGCCCACGACGGTGCCCTCATCGACGAGTCCAAAGTCTGGCATTCGGCTGTCGTAACTTACATCACGATTATCGCCCATCACAAAGAGCCTGCCGCTTGGAATGTCAGTTTGACCAAAGTTCATGAGTTGCTCAACTGGGTGGCCCGAGTGCCTTATATAAGGTTCTGTTAGGAGCTGCCCATTGACAAAGATGTCTCCACTCCTCCCGACAATGCTGTCGCCCGCAATCGCCACCACTCTCTTAAGGAACACCGTCCCCTTTCTCTGGAAGAGAATCAAATCTCCTCGTGTCGGTTTCTTGTATCGGTAGAATCGACTATCTGAAACGATGTGATCGCCTCTCATAACGGTGTTCTCCATTGATGTTATTGGGACACCGAAAACGCGAAACCCTGCCGCTCTCAGCAGCCAAGTTGAGTTGATGCCGGAACCGACGAGGGCAAGTGGAATCAGCAGCAACAGCCAGAGGTGTGCACACGGCCTCTGTCCATTGGATATTGTGCGCAAGGCGCCCCAAGCTGCAGCCGTGCAGAGCGCCAACATTCCTACAAGCAAGCACAAAAACCCCCAATACGTGTTTGGTAATCGCAGCGGCCAGTAACCTAAAATCAGGAAGCAATATGCGAACAGGAAAGCCGCCCCGGTTCGTTTCGCTCCCAAAATCAAGTGCCCAATCCCTGGAATCGCAGCGGATACCGCAGCCGAAAGCACGCGCTTGGATGAGGATTGGAGACACGGGGCAACTGCTCGGGGTGCCACCATTCCTAGTTCGCAGTCATCATGCATAGCTGTTATCCGTTATGGCCAGCACTTTACGCCAAATCACCACTAAGTTCCACGATGATTGTTGCTAACAGGCGTTATCACCACTTATCTTCGCAGACTTCGGGTTAAGGGTGTCATCCTGAGCGTAGCGAAGGATCCAAGGAACCCGGCCCACCCCGCGCCGCCCTGAGCTTTTCGAGTCCCTTCGCTCCTCCACCCCATCAACCGCAACTAAGGTGGTTGCTGGGGACCCCGGCTCGCTCAGGATTTCGGCAGTCGGCTCGGACGCCGCCTTAACGCCTCAACTCCGGTCCCATTTGATCGCTCAGATACGACACTCCTAAACATTTAGTGCGCAGGGGTGGGGTTTCCCACTAAAGTGCCGATATTATTGGTGGAACGTCCGGAGGGAACCATCATGGCGACGTCTATACCTAGCTTAAGTGCATCTTTTTCGATTGCACAAACTACAGCGGCAGAACCGCAGGCGAAGGCGCCTTCAACCAGCCAGCAAGAGGCAGATACAGTAGTGATTTCTGATTCCGCTCAAGCCATAGCACTAAGTCAACAAGGCCAGAGCGTTAGCCAGATCGCGGTGAGCATGGGAATAACCACGCAGGAGGTTGACAGCTATTTGGGTATCACGCCTACCCCAGGGTCAACAACATCATCAATCACAACTGGGACAGCGGCGGCAGCATCGTAGCCAACATCTGCAATGTCGGCGAGGACAAGCAAAATCGGGGTGGCCATCCGCGGCCTCGAAGGGATAATCGCCACTCATTCACCTCCCTACCGATTCCTCTGGGCTCCGCGCTTGCTTCAGTGCACCGGGCTTAAGCTTCTTCGCCGGTAGTGCGCGCTCTCGATCAGGTTCCAGAGAGACTCCAGGCGATGCAGCGGGCGGCCCTCGCTGGTGGCTGCAAGCGGCTTTGCGGTCAGCAGGCCGTAGGTCAAGCGGGACTCCCCGGGTCTGTCAGATTTGGCGGGTGTATCGGATCTGGTGGAAATGGCTGGGCCATCAGAACTGGCGGATTTGGCGAATTCAGTTCCACGGACCCATGACTGGCCGGCGCCGATAGCGGGTTCCGCTGGCGGCGTCTCTAGTGGGGGCATCTGCAGCGCGCCGGCAATCACCGCGGCCAAACGCTCCAACCGGCATATGTGGAAGTTGTCAAAGGCGCGCGGGTGCCGCGAGAACACCCCCAACACGCCGGCAAGCTTGCCTGGGGCGCAGATCGGCATAATCACCGCCGAACCGAGCTGAAGCTGGCGGGCAACGGCGGTGTCGATGCGCGGGTCGGATCGTGCATCGGAGGTCTGCGCCAGTTTTCCGGTATGAAGACATTGACCGGCAAGTCCAAAGCCGGAACGCAGCGAGACACCTAAATCGGGGGCTACGCCCGCGCTGGCCCGACAAACCATGCTCTCGGCGTCGCCCAGCGCGATGGCCGCGCCCTGGGCGCGGGTTACGACCTGCGCCCGTTTGGCAATCAAATGCAGAGCGGATTCGAACTCCCGTGCTCCTGATCCGGCAATCCCGGCGTCCTGTGCGCTGGGTTGTCGAGAAATCAGGCCAAGATCTTCGCCGACCCACTTTCGCAGACTCTCGCGAGTCCCGGAAGGCTGGTCGATGAGCTGAATGCCCGCCGGGCCGCTAGACCCGGTCCAGGCCACCATCCCCCTGCTCGCAAAAGGCTTTGCAGCTCCGGGAATGCCAAAACGCAACTCGACCAGGCTTCCCGGAAAAAGCCGCAGGAACGGCTGCACCGCCAGCCCGCCTTCGCTCACATTGAGCACTATGCAGGGTTGCCGCCGCTCTGTGCTGGCGCCGCCGGGCAAAACCTCGGCGATCAACAGTTGAAATTCGCTGATACTTCGGCGACAGAAGCGGCGTCGCTCCGTGGCCGTCTCCAAATCGGTTTCGCTAGCCATGGTCAGCGGTTTTCCCTCATGGAAACTGGCGCGACGCGGATACCCCGGACACAATATTTCCGGAGGTACGTTCTTCCAAAGACGGGGCTGCGACAGGGCTCTTCGGGCCGGCAATCGCGACGTTAGTCTCCGCCGCAGCCGATGAGCCTTCCTGGTTCAGCATACTTGCGGCCAAGCGCAACGCCTCTATTTCCTTCTCAAGTTGCTGTAGCTCCGCCTCTTTTTCGCGCAGTAACTCCTTGATATTTCTCATTCATCTCCACCCCAACAGGCTGAGCCTGTCGGGGACCCCGGTTCTCCACCCCAACAGGCTGAGCCTGTCGGGGACCCCGGTCCGGCTGGTCACCTTGGGGCGCGCGGCCCGCTGCAAGTCATCGTCGATGTTCGCCTAGATTGGGGCTGGCGTGAAGATGGCAAATTTGATTCCCATAGCACTCTATCGTCAGAAATGCTGTCAGGAAAATGTCCCACCTGAAAGCAAAGGGCATTTGCCTGGAAAATTTGGTAACACGCGCTAGTTACGGGTGTAACCTAACAAAATCTCGAATTCTGTAGTACTAGTAGAGGTGACTAGGTAAGCATTTTCGCGACGCCGGGCACCAGGCTGTTCAAGAGGAGAGTCAAAAGTGGCAGCGAATTCCGGCTCCGAGCCCCCGTTTCAAACGTATGGGCTAGATCTGCCGCTTGAATCGTTCGCTACTTCTATTCCGCAAAGTTCCGAACCGTCTCACCCTGAGATGACTGCAGCCGATCACTCTGCCGGTCTGCAGGTGCGCCAGAATTTCGATGAGCAGGTGCGGCAGGAAATCACCCGTGCCGGCGCCAGCGGAAGCCCGGTGGCGTTGATGGCAATCGAGATCGACCGTTTTGGGATGCTGGATGATTCGCACGACCAGAATTTCCGCAATGACGTGGTGGGCAACATTGCAGCCATTCTGTCGCGAAACGGGCGCGAAGGCGACACCGTGGCGCAGTACGGCAGCAAGGAATTTGCCGTAGTCCTCCCGAATACCGATACCGCCGACGCCTTTTGCGTGGCCGAGAACGTGCGCGAGGAGATCGAAAGCACCTGCTTGCTCGCCGGAATGCCACCCAAGGCAGTGTGGGTTACGGTCAGCATCGGTTTAGCGCTGTTTCCGCGCGACGCCCGCTCAACTCGCGAACTGTTCGCGGCAGCCGTTGCCAGCATGCTGGAAGCTCAGCGCACCGGCGGAAACCGGGTGGTGCTGCATTCCGACCTTGAATTGCAACCTGGCACGCGGCGCGAGAAGCGCTTGCATGTCGCTCTTCCGGTGCAGCTATGGGGCATGGATCTGGATGGCGCGATGTTTTCGCAGGATGCGGTTGCCGTCGACATTACCACTACCGGAGCCCGCCTCACTGGAATTGCCCATTCGCTGCAACGCGGTTGCGTGATCGGCGTCAAACACCAGAAGAGCAAAGCCAGATATCGCGTGGTCTGGGTCGGCGACGCCGGCTCTGCCGCCGAAGGCCAGATCGGCCTCCAGTTAATCGACGTCGGCAAGTTTATCTGGGGACGCACGCTACCCCGTATCTTCGGTGACGATCAGTTTACCGCCACCCGCTCGCGACCAGAATCCGGCGGGTAGTCCCCGGGGTCAGCTCAGTAGGTCCAGCTCGGCAGGTGCCGCTCAGTCCTGGATGGTCTGCTTCCTCTCATTTCGAATAATAGGCTTAATAGTTCGCGGCCGAGCTGGGTATCAACCGCGGCCAAGGGCCGCTGCGATAGGCAAACCAGAGCTGGCGCCCCGGATAGGCTCTGAGCAATTCCTCGTTCTTCACCGCCCCCATGTCGCGCGCCCAGATGATTTTGGACGCGCCCGGATCGGGCCGGTTTGCGATCCACTCCTCGCTGGGAACGTCCGTGGGAGCATAGAAAACAATCACCAAGTGCTGGCCCGGCAGACGCGAAAGCTGACTCTCCATGCGCTCGCGTTCGATGCGCAAGGGCAAAGGCGAGGGCGAGATCGCGGCGGCGGCATGAAGCTCAAACGGGTCGATAATTTTCGCCGAGGTGGCGGCGAGCAACGCAACCGCCAGCAGGATTACTACAGCCCGCGAAAGCGCCAGCCCAATTCTTGCGCCGCGCACTTTCGTTGTCCTCAGCCGCCGCAACCCAACCAACCCTATAAGGATGAACGCCCCTGTGGCGGGCGCGGCGTAGTGTCCGTGCGGAGGCCAGAGCCCAACCAGCGATGGCACGACGGCGGCAACGGCGGAAACCGCAATCATCGATTGCCCCGGGCGGCGCAGCATACGCAGCCAACCGGCCAACATCAGCAATCCAACCGGACAGAAAAAGAAAACGTAAACGATGGCGGAATTCCGCTCCACGAGCTGGCGGATTCCCCAGAAGGTCCGCGAATCCAGGTAGTCCGGCAGCTCGTGTATGACGTAAAAGCGGCGCATGCTGTCGTGCCTGTAAGCCGGAATGGGGTTTCGCACCTGACCGAGAAACGGCTTGGTCACGTGATACTCCGCGTGGTTCACCATGTACGGCATCGCCCACGGATTGCCTACCGTACGGTTATCGTAGTAGAGCATCCAAAGCGCGCCCGCCAGCAATAAGAACCCCGCCGGAAGCGCAATCCGCGAAAGCAGCTTGCCACGTAAACTAGCGTCAGAGCGAATGATTCTCGCTACCAGGTAGACCAGCAAAGACAGGCTGAAAAGCAAGCCCTCGAGCGGCCTGCTGTTGGCCAGCAGGACGAGCCCGAGCGCCAGCAGAACACCGTCTTTCACTTTGGGCGCGCCGGGTTGTTGCCCGCGCGAGCGAAGAATGCGCGCCAGCGCTCCCAGCAGCAGCGCGCCCGCCGTGGCAGCCATCGCCCCGCCCCAATAGGAGTTCACCCAATAGGAGAAGATGCCGAAGCGCAGCGCCGCCCACAAGCCACCAAGTAAAGCCCAGTGCGCGGGCATCCAGCCTTCGAGCATCCAGGTAATCGCCGAACACATAATGGCCACGCCTAGCAATACGCCGATCCACGCATGCTTTGCCAGCAGCAGGCCCATCGCGGGGTAAAGAAACAGGGCTGGCGGATACATCGAGTGGTAGCTCGGCCGCAGGTTGACGTGAAAAGTCTCGAAGTGTTGCCAGGCGTCAGGCGTGGGATTGGTGAGTCTGCCAGCGGCGAAGGTCTCCGCCCCCAGCAGATAGCTGAACTCGTCGTGAATCTCCGGCGCGGGCACGGGGATTAACGGCACGAGCGCCAGGCGCAGCACGATTACCAAAAGCCCCGGCGCCAGCATCGCGGCCATATGGTGGCGGCTGGCATGACGCCATGCGGCTTCCAGGCGGGCGCAGCTTTTGCCACACTTCAACAGCGGAATCGCCAGCAGAAGGGCGAGAATCCAGAACAAGGCCTCCAGCCACCATACGTGGGTGCGCGGGTCAAGGTAACGCCCGTCGAACAGACGCAGAAAAGGAAACAGCTCCGTGTGTAGCATGAGGCTGTTTCCAGAATATCTCGCCGCAAGGAAACAAACACCAGAGAATTCGAACTTTCCTTCGCTCTACCGACTACCGATGGTACACATCGGTAGAGCGTCAGCGTCCGAATCATCCGTCACTCGCTCCGGTTCCCTCAGATACACAGTCGAGCTTATCTTTTGCTTATCCGTTGCTTATCATTTTTCTTGCAGCTCGGGCAGATGCGCCAGCAGGTCAACGAAGACCCGCCTGAACTGCTCGAATAGTTGTTCGAATTGGCCGACTTCATCGTCGGATCCGACCCGGATTTCCGTTTCGTAGTCACCGCCAACGACGCGAGTGGCAACCGTAATGATGTGCTTCAGGCGCCGGAATACGAGACGGTTGAGCAGCGTCAGCACCAGAAGGATGCCGACCGTCAGAGATACGACCGTCAAAAGCACCAGGATGTTCTGCGTGTGCTGCATGGCGACGTAGACCGCTCGAAATATCCCGCACCACGAACATTGCTCCTACGGTATTCCCGGCGACATCACGGATGGGAAAGATGCCGCGGACGAAGACGGAATTTCCGTCACGGAAACGCTCCAACACTTTGCCCTGGCCGGGCACTGCGGCCAGGTCTCCCTGGAATCGCATGATACTTGTCGGTGGCCGTGGTTTTGTCCGCCACCACGAAGTTCGGATTGTCATCCCAGTTATCGCGACGCTTCCAAACCGCGTTCGAATCAGCCCAGGCCTGCCGGTCCACAAATTTCTTGCTCAGCAGAAGTCCGTAGTCGTCTCCGGTCTGGCTTTTCATGGCGTGAATGAACTGGCCGAGTTCCTCACCCAAACTCGAGATAGCCGGTCTCTTTGCCGCTGGGCATCGTAGAACGGCCGGAGAATTCTCACCGCAAACCCGGCCTTGGCCAGCTCGTTTCCGGTCACAATGCCATGGGTGCGCAAAACTTCATTCAGCCATGAAACGCTTCATGCTGATGTCGCCGAACTTCGCGAGGTTATGCAGCCGGAGGAAGAAAGCCGCGTCCGGCTCCGGCGTGTAGAACGCCCAGTTGGTAATGCCCTGGCTTTTTAACTTCGGATACAGCGGCGCGGTTGACTCGATCAGGCGGTTGCGATCCCTGGCAGCGAAGGCATCGCGAACCTGAGGGTTCACGATCAGCGTCTCGCTGACGGCCGTCATTTTGCTGATTTCCCTGGCTTCCAAAATCGTGAACAGCTTCTGTGCGCCAGAAACCGACTCCGCCGCCAAGGCCTGTGAGTTACGAGCGAAGCTATAGTGCATCAGCGCCAGGGTACCGCCAACGCCCACCACGAGACAGGCGACTAGTGCGGCCAAAACTTTGGTTCGAATCAAGTTCCATTTCATGAGAACACTCCTCACACGCTGATACTCAGCAGATATTCAGCACGTCTTTGGCAGCCTTCTTGAGTTTGGCGACAGCCTCCGGGTCATCCGGGGTACTGGGATTGATGAACGCCAGCATTCGTCCTGAGCGCAGTCCGATCTTGCCTTTCACGTCCATCGCGTCCAGGCCGTCGGCTTTAATCTTGTTTTCGATGAGTACTTTCAGATCATAAAGTTGGCTCACAAAGCAGACCCCTCCCTCCCGTTGCAGGCATTTGTCCACGGCGGCACTCGGCGAAAGCGATTCAACAGGACCGCCTGGCGCCTTGATAGGTCTTGAAAGTTTTATCGGCGGGGAGTGACAGAACTTCAGCCGCCAAGGCGAGTTGCGGCTGGTGGCCCAATCCGCCGTTTTTCAGTGAATGTGGGGCTTCGGAAGGGTTCTGTTCCAACAGTTCGACTACCCAACATCTGCAACAGCCGCAGATATGGGCCCCCAGGTTCAGGCGGCGCGCAGCCGATTCTGGTCGTGTTGTCGCCAATCCGGAAGCGAACCACCACCTGCCGATCAATAACGTCGCTTGGGGGCGGCGGCTGCTCTATACTTTCTCTATACCTGAATTTTCCCAGCGGTGTTCAATGATTCGGGGCCCGAATGTCTTCGTCCGTATCCAGTTTTGAGTCGGAGTTAAAACGAGTTCTTGAAGGCGATGTCCGCTTTCGATCCAAGGTCGCTCGCGGTATATTCCACCGATGCTTCCAACTATCGCCTGGTGCCCGTCGGAGTAGTTTGCCCGCGCCATGAGCAGGATGTCATCGCCACGCTGGCGCTGGCGCGCGAGAACGCGGTGCCCATCGTGGCTCGCGGCGGCGGCACCAGCCTCAGCGGAAATTCCTGCAACACCGCCCTGGTCCTGGACTTCTCCCGTTACATGTCGGAGATCAAGTCGATCGATCCCGAGCGCCGATGCGCGGTGGTACAGCCCGGCGTAGTGCAGAGCATCCTGAACAGCCGAAGCGGGTAAATTCGGGCTGTTTTTCCCGCCCGACCCCGCCACCAAGGATCGCTGCACCCTGGGCGGAATGATCGGCAACAACTCCTGCGGAGCGCATTCGGCCGCTTACGGCAAGACCTCCGACAACCTGCTCTCGCTCGACGTCGTGCTCTACGACGGCACCCGGCTGACGCTTGGCCCGAACACCGCCGAGACTGTGCAGGCCGCGCTTGCCTGCGGCGGGCGCACGGCGGAAATCTACGGTCGCGCGCAGGCGATAGCGCAACAGCATGCCGCACTCATTCGCGCCCGCTATCCGCGAATTCCGCGGCGCGTCTCTGGCTACAACCTCGACGAGCTGCTGCCGGAAAATTCCTTCAATCTGGCGCGCGCGGTCACCGGTTCGGAGGGCACGCTCGCGCTCGTGCTCAACGCGACCGTGCGGCTGGTGCCGAAGCCCAAAGAGCTGGTGCTGGTGGTGCTCGGTTTCGATGACATTTTCCTGGCGGGCGATCACGTCCCGATGGTGCTTGAGCACAAGCCCGAAGCGGTCGAAGCCTTCGATCACTATCTGGTTGAGTTTTGGCTAGGAAAAGGGCTGGACGTCGGTCAAGCTGCTGCCTCCGGGCAGAAGCTACCTGATCGTCGAGCTGGGCGGCGCGACCGTTGACGAGGCGCGCACGCGGGGCGAGGCACTTGTCTCGCGCGCCAAACAAGCCAAGGGCGTTGCCGGGGTGGCGCTGTTCTCCACACCGCGGGAGCGCGATGCGGTTTGGGGATTGCGCGAGTCCGGCCTGGGCTCGGGCGCGCCGCGCGAAGGCGTGCCCCGCGGCTGGCCAGGAGCCGAGGACTTCGCGGTCCATCCCAACCGCCTGGGCGAGTATCTGCGACGCTTCGATCAGCTCCTGAGGCGGCACTGCCTGACCGTCAACATGCACCAGGGACACTTCGGCGAAGGCTGCGTACACGGCCGCGTGGCCTTCGACTTCAGCACCCCGGAGGGGGTCGAAACCTTTCGCCGCGCCCTGCATCGAAATGAGCGAGCTGATCGCCGAGTTCGGAGGCTCGAACTCCGGCGAGCACGGCGACGGCCTCGCACGCTCCGAGCTGCTGCCTAAAATGTTCGGCGCCGAGGTGATGGAAGTATTCCGCGAATTCAAAGACATCTTCGATCCCGAGCGCCACATGAACCCCGGCGATCATCGTCGATGCCCATCCCCTGCACTCTTTTCTGCGCATGGCAAGCTATCGCCCGCAACAGATTGCAACCATGTTCGACTTCAGCTCCGATGGCGGTATCGGCGGCGCTTTCTCGCGTTGCGTCGGCATTGGCAAATGCCGCAAGACTGGACGCCGGCGCCATGTGTCCGTCGTTCAAGGCCACGCACGACGAAGCCTTCTCCACTCGCGGTCGCGTTCACATGCTGTTCGAGGCCATCAACAGCAATGGAGAGATCTTCCCCGGCGGTTTCGCCGACGAAGCTATTCGCGAAAGCATGGAAATGTGCCTGTCTTGCAAGAGCTGCAAGTCGGAATGCTCGGCGACCGTGGACATGGCCATCTACAAAGCGGAGTTTCTCCATCATTACTATCAAACCCATTCCCGTCCGCTGCGGGCGAAGCTCTTCGGCAAGATTTATCAATGGGCGCCGTTGGCCGCCAAGCTTCCTGCGCTCGCCAATGCCATGGCAGCTTCGTGGCTGGGAAGCGTGGCGAAAAACGCCTTGGGCCTGCACCAAGATCGTCCGTTACCTCGCTTTGCCGCGCGCAGTTTCCGCGAGTGGTTCGCCGCGCACCGGCAGCCCCACGAGGGGCGCGAAGTCGTGCTGTTTACGGATACCTTCAATAATTTCTTCGACCCGGAGGTTGCCATCGCCGCCGTCGAGGTGCTCGAACGTGTCGGCTGCAAGGTGTTGGTGCCCTCGCGCTACGTTTGCTGCGGACGCCCGCTCTACGATCAGGGTATGCTCGACGAGGCCAAGCAGCAGCTTGCGGAGGTGATGCAGGTACTCGCTCCGCACCTGGAACGCGGCACGCCGATTATCGGACTGGAGCCCGGCTGCATTCTCACCTTTCGCGACGAACTGCTGCGGCTGTACCCGAACGATAAGGCCGCCCTCGCTCTGTCGCGCCAGTCGTTCATGTTCGAGGAGTTCCTGAGCCGCGAGCTTCCGGGCTTTACGCCAGCGGCGCGAAACGCCACGGCGCTGCTCCAGGGACACTGCCATCATCGCGCCATCGTGGGCATGGAAACGGAGATCGATCTGCTTCGGCGCGTCGAGGGTTTGAAGCTGGAGGTTCTGGAAGCAAGTTGCTGCGGACTGGCCGGCGCCTTCGGTTATGACAAGCAGCGCTATGACCTGTCGCTCGCGCTGGCCGAGCGAGTGCTGCTGCCGGCGATTCGCAGCCGCGGACCGGAAACGGTGGTGGTCGCCGACGGCTACTCCTGCCGCTCGCAAATACGCCACTTCTGCCCCGGAACCCGTGTCCGGCACCTGGCACAGATGCTCAACGACGCGTAGACGAACACAGACCTAGACTGGTATGGCTGGTGCCCCATATCTGCCGCAGTTAGCAGATGTGGGAATCCTCCGCACTCGCACCACGCACAAAAAAACCGCCGGTAAGCCACATCTGGCCTCCGGCGGGGTAATCCATGACCGTGGTAAAACGCGGGAGTGATGACCGCTTACAGCGCTAGACGCTATTCGTAAGCCGTCAGCTCCTTGCCTCTGGTCTCGGGAAGACACAGCACCGCGATGATCATGACCAGGTATGCGGCCACCCCGAATACGGCGATCGCCTTTCCCAGAGTAATTCGCACCGCGAGATAACCGACCAGCGTAGGAAACAATGCTCCGACACCGCGCCCGAAATTGTAAGAGAATCCCTGGCCCGAACCGCGCAGCCGCGACGGAAACAGCTCAGTGAAGTATGCGCCGATCGGACTGAAACTTCCGGAGACGAAGAATCCCAACGGGAAGCCCAGAACCAGCATCGTTGTATTGCTGATGGGCAGGAACGTATAGCATGTGACGGTAATGGCCGAACAGGCAGCATAGAGAATCAGCGATCGCTTGCGGCCAAGATAATCGGCGAGATAAGCGCCCACCATGTATCCAACCCAGGCACCGATGATGGCCACGAACGTGTACGCGCCGGTGTTCAGCACCGAAAGTTTACGTACGGTTTTTAAGAACGTGGGTAGAAACGTCGTGATGGCGTAGTAGCCCCCCTGGCAACCAGTCGCGAGCAGCGAAGTCAACAGCGTGGTGCGCAGCATGCCTGGCGAAAAGATTTCCAGAAAGTGGCTGCTCTCGCCTTTGGATTGCATTTCTTTGCGCGTCTTGGCAAAAACATCGGGCTCGGGCACGTGACGCCGGATGTAGAACACCAGAAATGCCGGCAGAATGCCGATCCAGAACATGGCGCGCCAAGCCATCTCCGGCGGCAGAAGCTTGAACAGCAGCATGTAGAAGATCGCCGCAACCGCCCAACCGACGGCCCAACCGCTCTGCACCGTACCAACGGCTTTGCCGCGGTGTTCGGCGCGAATGGTCTCGCCCATCAGAACCGCGCCCACGGCCCACTCACCGCCAAAACCGAGACCTTGCAGTCCGCGGGTACACAGCAATTGCCAGAACGATGTCGTAAACCCGCTGAGGAACGTAAACAGCGAGAACCACAACACCGTCCATTGCAGAACCCGTGTGCGCCCATATTTATCGGCGAGCAGTCCAGCCAGCCAGCCACCCAGCGACGAGACCAGCAACGTCACCGTGGCCAGCAAACCCGTCTGTGGTCCACTGATGTGCCACAGGGCCATCAGGGTGGAAATCACGAAGGGATAAACCATGACATCGAGGCCGTCAAGGCCCCAGCCGCCAAAGGTCGCGACCAGAGTGCTTTTCTCAGCCTTATTCAGATCCAGAAACCAAGCTCGTTTCTGCACTTGTTCGTGTTTAGTCGGTGTATTGATGCTTGTACCCACGGCCCCTCCTCAAAGTCGTTCAGGCGCCTGTTCACCAGTCGCTTTCGTCGGCGTTTCACCTCAAGCACGCTTCACTTCATACAATAATTATCAATGACTACCCTTGCCGCGCCCACGCCGCGAGCCGGAGGGCGATCCGTCGCCCATACCGCAGACGGCCCTGTGCGCCGCTTCACTAACCTTTTGCAATTGCCTGAAAATCCGATGCGGAGATGATACTCCATTTGCAGGATTGCGCGAGCCCTTTGTTCAGCCCCGCGAGGTGATGCGGCGCTTGGGGGTGCCCATTCAAGCCAAACTTGGGTGGGGCTTTCGTTCGCCAGCACAGCACACAAACTCGACAAAGGGTTGCGAATAGGCACTACGAGAACGCCAACTACCCCGTCCTAGCTTGGCTAGAACGGGGCAGCCGGCTGACGCGCTAGAACGAGGTAGCTATGCCTACAGGCGAAGCCTGAGTAGCTGCGCTCTCGCCGCCGGTATTAGCCGTATCGGTTACGAAATCCGCCTGCCCAAGCACCAGCGTAGCGTTCATGCCGTTGGTGAACGGAGGCGTAAAGACCAGCGTGCGGTTGTTGAAGAACCCCTTGTCGCTCACGAAGATTCTGCCGCTGCTATCGAATGCAAGCCCGTAAGTAAAGGCCAGCGTGCTCAGCCCGATGCCGCCGTTGTTGGCAGTGCCTGAGGTAAACGCTGTCGCCCCTGCTGGCTGGCCCAGCTCCACGGTGGCAGCAGCATCATTGGTCGCCAAACTTGCTTTGGGGTACATCAGCGCACGGCTGTTCGCGCTGTCAGCCACCCAGAGGTTGCCCGCTGCGTCAAACGCAAGACTAACAGGGTTGTATAGTGACGTTGCTGAGATGCCACCGTTGTTGCCAGTGGTCGAGGTAAACGCCGTGGCTGCCGGCTGACCCAGCTCCACAGTAGCGGACCCACCGGTTACCAAATTCGCCGGCGGGTACATCAGCACGCGGCTGTTGGTGCTGTCGGCCACCCAAAGGTTGCCCGCTTCGTCAAACGCAAGCCCATCTGGACTGCAGAGGGTGCTGGCATTCGCTACGGTTCCCGTTCCCTGGTTACAAAGGGAGGCGCCGGTGCTCGTCTGTCCGAGCGTCACGGTCGCAACTTCACCCGCGGTAATCGGCGCCGGATATTTCAGCACACGGCTGGTGCCGTTGTCGGCAACCCAGAGATTGCCAGCGCTGTCGATGGCCAAACCTGCTGGGCCTCCCAACCCCGTAGCGGTAGAGGCTGCGCCCGTCGCGCAAGCTGCCGTGGTTAAATTGGTTGCGCCACTCACCTGTCCGACGGCCAGGGTTGCGGCCATGCCGGTGGTGAAAGGCGGGTTGAATTGCAACACACGGCAATTGCCAGAATCGGCGACATAAAGATTGCCGGCACTGTCCACGGCAACCGCAGCAGGGAAGGCCATCGACGCTGACGTGGGTGGGTTAGGAGCCGCGTTGGCGGTAAAGTTGGCTTGCCCCAACGCCGCCGTGGCGCTTTGGCCAGTGGTGAACGGGGCGTTATACACCAGAACACGGCTATTACCCTCATCCGCCACAAACAGAAGCCGCGTTTGAGGTGGCGAAGTGAAGACGCCTCCGTTCGAACAGCCAACGCCAATGGCTAGCGCGCAGAGACATAGAATTCTGATCCAAAAGTTGTTCTTCATTTGGTTGATGCACTCAATCCCACGGGCTGGCATGTCCTTGTGCCTCCGCTTCAAATTGTTACTTCGTGACAGGACCCAGACGAATGGCCGAACGGCATCGCTCTTATCAACGGAGGGATACTCCCTCATCGGATCAGAAAATATTGCTCTCCCGTCCGCTTGTACGGGGAGTTCCTGTTCAGCTCTGAATCGCTCGAATTGTACTGCTCGTGAGCGGTTTTGCGCAAAGCTGCATCTGCAGATGAAAATCGCAGTGCTGCCGCGCCATTCTGGGCCAGCCCCATTCAAGCACTGAACCAGAAACGGGTCACCCGGCTGACGCCTGATCGAGAGTGAACGATCCAATATCAATCCCGCCCGGCGCGATGGAGGGAGTGAGTAATGCATCGCTCCGGCATTCCCATTATGGGCGAAACCTCTTGACGCTCTCCGCCGAATTGCCTTAAAGTAAAAACTCTTTCAGGTTTATGCACATTTCTCCCACACCCGGCGGCACAATAACACGCACAGCGTGTGTGCGAACGATTAGCACATACGGCGCGCCGGGCGGAGAAGGGATCTGTAAGGGTTCATAGATTAGCTCTCATAGATCGACACTCGTAAGACCCACCGCATGGCCGAGCCGGTGGGTTTTTGTTTTAGAGGCATCGCAATCATCCTTAAGCATCCTCAGGAGCCAGCAATGATCGTCATGAAATTCGGTGGTACTTCAGTCGAAGATGCGCAGGCCATTACTCGAGTGGCGTCCATCGTCGCCGGCCGTCGAGCACAAAAACCGGTAGTGGTGGTCAGCGCCATGGGAGGCGTCACGGATGTGTTGGTCGCCATGGCGCGCGGCGCGGCCGGCACCGCTCTGCCCGCTTCGTTGCAGTCTCTGGAAGGCCTGCGCGAGCGTCACTACGCCGCCGCCGGGCAACTGAAGGTCGCGGCGCAGGTGAATCCGCAGTTGCAATCGCTGTTTGCTTCCCTCGAAGTGGTGTTGCGCGGAATCGCCGCGCTGGGCGAACTTTCTCCCCGCACCATGGACAACGTGATGGCCTATGGGGAAATCTGTTCCAGCACGCTCGTGACGGCGGCCTTCAACGCTCTGGGAATTGACTCCGAGCTGGTGGATTCGCGCGAATGCCTGATTACCGATTCAGCCTTCACTCGCGCCTCTCCCGACTTCGTGGCCACCAACGAGCGCATGCCGGCGAAGTTGCTCCCGCTCATCGCCCGCAACCGGGTTCCGGTGATGGGCGGCTTTATCGCCTCCAACGCCGGCGGAATCACCACCACGCTCGGCCGCGGCGGTTCCGACTTTTCAGCCTCGATCATTGGGGCGGCTCTCTCGGCCGATTGCATCGAGATCTGGACCGACGTTCAGGGCGTCATGACCACCGATCCCCGTCTCTGTCCGAACGCCCGGAAGATCGACGAGATGAGCTTTGCCGAGGCCTCCGAGCTGGCGTATTTCGGCGCCAAAGTGTTGCATCCTTCGACGGTGATTCCGGCGGTCGAGAAAAATATTCCTGTCTACGTACTCGATTCCCGGCACCCGGAAGGCCAAGGCACCTGCATTCGCGCCCGCGCCCCGCGCTGCCAGACAACATTCCGCGCGATCGCCGCCAAGAAAAATATCACAATCATCAGCATGAAGACGACCCGCAAGCCGATGGCGTTTACCTCCCTCAAAGGCCTCTTCGAGGTGTTCGAGCGTTACAGTTTGTCGGCCGATCTGGTTTCGACCTCCGAGGCAAGCATTTCTATTGCCCTGGACTCGGCCGGAGTCCTGAGCCCTCTGGTGCAGGATTTAAAACAATTTGGGGACGTCGAGATGGAAACAGGAAAGGCCATCGTTTGCCTGGTCAGCGAGGAGATCAGGTACAAGGTCGGGGTGGCGGCCAGCGTCTTCGGCACGCTGGCGAGCGCCAACGTCAACATACACATGATTTCGCAGGGCGCGTCGGAGATTAATATCGGGGTTGTGATCGAGGAAAGCGACCTGCCCCAGGCGGTCAAGCATTTGCACGCCAGATTCTTCGAGCAGCCACAACCGCGGAGCGCGGCTGCCATGTGCGGAGATTCGAAATAGCTCCCGGCCCCAGCCAGAACCGCACCGGATGCCCGCTGCGTCATTCGTCGCAAATGGCTCATTTGGCAGTTCGGCGTTAACCTGGAGTAGTTTGGTTCGCGACAGGTGCCATAGTTGCGCGGGTTGGGCTGGGTTGACCGGCGCTGGTAAATGCCGAGTCACACAAAAACAATTGCAGGATTTCCCACGATGTGGTGAGGTGAAGAGTGGCAACGTCAACCAAGGCTGCGGATTGTTCCATGCCCTATTCTGAATCGGCTCTCAAGGTTGCTATCGTCGGCTTCGGCACCGTCGGAAGCGCGGTGGCTCGCATTCTGTGTAACGAACTGACCCAGCCCTCGCTGCGCCTGACGCATGTTTTCAATCGCAACATCGAGCGCAAGAAAGTCGACTGGATTCCCGGACACGTGCGCTGGTGCGCGGACATCGAAGAGATCCTTGCCTCCGATGCCGATGTGATGGTCGAGGTGGTGGGCGGAGTGAACCCCGCCGGCGAATGGGTAAAGCGCGCCCTCGAAAGCGGCAAATCGGTGGTGACGGCCAACAAACAACTCATCGCCCAGTGCGGAGCCGAGTTGGCCGAAGTCGCGTTCCGCGCCGGGCGGCGCCTGGCCTTCGGGGCCTCGGTCGCCGGCGGTATCCCCGTACTCTCGGGCTTGCAGGACGGCTTGGCGGGGGATCATCTTTACAAGATTCACGGCGTTCTGAACGGCACCTGCAACTACATCCTGACCAAGATCGAGAGCACCGGCATCCCCTTCGCGCAAGCGCTGAAAGAGGCGCAGGAGGCCGGCTTTGCCGAGGCCGATCCAACCGACGATGTCGACGGCTATGACGCGCGGGCCAAGTTAGTGATCCTGGCTCGCGTCGGTTTGCGAGCCGAGGTCCGGCCCGACGAGGTCGTGTGCCATTCGATTCGCCCGGTTGAGATGATCGATTTTGCTTACGCCCACGATCTCTATCTGCGCTCCACCGTGCGCCAGATTGCGCGCGCCGAATTGCGCGTTGGCAAACTCTACGCATCGGTCGAACCGGCGATCCTGCGCCGCGATTCTCCCCTCGCGCAGCTCGAAGGCGGGCAGAATCTGGTGGTGAGCACTGGAGTTTATGGTGGCGAAACGGTGTTCTCGGGCCACGGAGCGGGTGGCAATCCGACGGCGGTCGCGGTGGTTTCCGATCTGCTCGCGGTCTCGCGCAACCGCTCGCAGGGTCTGGAAAATCTCTCCGGCGGCGCCACTTCGGCATATCCCGTCAGTCATGATTTCGTGACCCCTCACTATGTTCGTTTTACGGTTCGCGACCGTCCGGGAATTATCGCCGCTCTGGCTTCCGCATTTTCCAATCATGGAATTAATATTGAAGCAGTGCTGCAAAGACCCGATTGCGCGAAAGCGGCGCTGCCGTTCGTGATTACGCTGGAGGAATGTAGCACCTCAAGACTGGAATCCGCGTTGAGCGAGATCGGCAAGTTCGATTTCCTGACGCAACCGCCGGTCCATCTGCCGATCCTTTCCTAGGAGCTTCGATGTATTTACGATGCAGTGTCACTCAATGCGGGGCCAAGCTCGATTTGCATGACCGTGCTCTTGCCTGTCCACGTTGCGGCGATTTACTTGAGGTGGCGGTCGATCAAGTTGCCCTCGACCCGCCGGCCCTTAAGCGGCAATGGCGGGAACGGCGACTCTCCTTCGATCCCCGCGACGTCAGCGGAGTATGGCGTTTCCGCGACTTCCTTCCGGAATACCCAGCCGGCACGGTGGTTACTCTCGGCGAGGGCAATACGCCGCTGGTGCGCGGCAACCGGACGGCCCGCTTTGCCGGTCTGCGCACCCTCTGGTTTAAGCACCTGGGGTGGAATCCGACCAGCTCCTTTAAAGATTTGGGCATGACCGTCGGCATGACCGAGGCCAAGTTCGTGGGCACCAAGGCGGTCGGTTGCGCTTCCACCGGTAACACCTCCGCCTCGCTCGCCGCTTATGCCGCGCGCGCCGGACTGATCGCCAAAGTCTACTTGCCCGCTGGGCAGATCTCGATGAACAAGCTGGCGCAGGCGCTCGACTATGGAGCGGAGCTGATCGAAATCCCCGGCAGCTTCGACGATGCGCTGAACGCTTTGTTGGCAGTCGGTCAACCCGGACCTTTATTTTCTGAACTCGATTAATCCCTTCCGTCTCGAAGGCCAGAAGACGGCCATGTTCGAACTGCTCGAACAGCTCGCATGGAACATCCCCGATTACCTGATTGTTCCCGGCGGCAATCTCGGCAACTCCTCCGCCTTCGGCAAGGCCTTCGAAGAGCTGTAAGCATTTCGGCCTCGTCGAAAAGGTTCCCAAGATGATCGTGGTGCAGGCGGAAGGGGCCAATCCCTTTGCCCGCATGTGGCGCTCGGGCTCGCGCCAACTGGTGCCGCTCGACAAGCCGGAAACCGTGGCCACCGCCATCCGCATCGGCAACCCGCGCTCGTGGAAGAAATCCCTGCGCGGCGTCGAATTCACTGGCGGCTTCGTCATGGATGTGACCGACGAAGAGATCGGCGAAGCCAAAGCCATGATCGGGCAGGACGGCATCGGCTGCGAACCGGCCTCGGCAACTACCCTCGCCGGGCTGCGCAAGCTGCGCTCCGAAGGCACACTCGATCCCGATGCGGTGGTCGTCGCCATGCTCACCGGACACGTGCTTGAAGGACACGGACTACGTAATCAAGCACCGCAAAAAGTCCGGATCGAAAGAGGCGGCCGAAGTCCATGTCAAGTAACGAACCCATGAATCAGGCGCGACCCGCGGAACTGGAGATCAAGGTTCCGGGCTCGATCGCCAATCTTGGACCGGGCTTCGATACTCTTGGCCTCGCCGTGCAGCTTTACCTGCGCCTGCAAGTGCGGCTTACCGGAGGCGATAACGACCTCCAGTTCGAGTTTCTCAATCAGCAGCTCGATGGCGAAAACTACATCGAGCGCGCCTTCCGCTTTCTGGCTGTGCAACATGGAGGCTCGTTCCCTTCCATGTCGGTCCAGGTCATCAGCGACATCCCGATGAAAGGCGGCCTGGGCAGCAGCGCCGCCGCCACCGTCGCCGGACTGCGTCTTTATGAGGCAATCTTCAGCCCGCTGCCCTCGCAGGGGCTGCTGAACGCGGCCTGCCACCTGGAGGGTCATCCCGACAATGTGGCCGCCGCCCTGCTCGGCGGACTGACCGCCAGTTGCCAGCTCTCCGACGGCTCCGCCTTTGCGGCGCGCCTGCACTGGCCGGAATCGTTATGCTGCATCGTGCTGACGCCGCAACTGGCGCTCGCCACTTCGGCAGCTCGCAGCGTTTTGCCGCAACGGCTGCCGCGCGCCGACGCTATCTTCAATCTGCAGCGCATCGCCCTGCTGTTGCAGGCCTTGCAGAGCGGCGAATTTTCGATGCTGCGGGAAGCCTTCCAGGATCGCATGCATCAGCCCTACCGCGAGCCTCTGGTACCGGGACTCAAGGATGCGCTCTCGCTCGAGCACCCCGACCTCCTCGGGGTATGCCTGAGCGGAGCGGGCCCGTCCATCGCTGCCTTTGCCGAAAACAACCTGGACGCAATCGAAGAGTTGCTCGCCAAGTCGTACGCGCGGGTTGGCATCCCCTTCAAAATCCGTAAGCTCAGCGTCCACCAGAATTGCGAACGCGCCGGCGACGTCGCCGTCAACACCAATCGCTGCTGCGTTTGAGCGCCCCGCCGCGGCGATACCTTCTCTCCGATACTCTGGTCTGATTCGCCTACGCAGAGTCACTCTTTTGCATCCCGTGATCCATCAAAATCATCTGTTATAACGACAATCGTTATGCCGGAGTATTTCGTTTCCCGGTCCCACGATTCGAGGCGCTAGGGTCCCCGGCAAGGCCGCCATTGGCTTGTTGGGATGAGGGAGAGATGGGCTTTCCCGCAACCGATTTCACCGGGAGACAAACATGTTCAGAAGGATTTTCAAGACCAACAATGACTACTTCCTCACCATTGCCCGCCTGATCCTGGGCGTAGTGTTTTTCGTCCACGGCGCGCAGAAGATGCTGGGCTGGTATGGCGGCCATGGGTTCGGTGCCACCATGGCCATGTTCACGGGTAAAATGCACCTTCCCGTTCTATTTGCCTTTCTGGCCATCGCGGCCGAGTTCTTTGGTGGCCTGGGCCTGATCGTGGGACTGCTGGGGCGCATCGCGTCTTTCGGAATCATGTGCAACATGGCGGTTGCTATTGCCATGGTTCACCGCCATGTCGGCTTCTTCATGAACTGGTCGGGTACCCAACGGGGCGAAGGTTATGAATTTCATCTGCTGGCCTTGGGCCTCGGCGCGGTCATTCTCATCAAGGGTTCGGGTGCCCTCTCCATCGACCGATGGTTGAGCGACCGGGGCAGCTCGGGCGTGGTGAAGATGTATCGGTCCGCACTTCGCAAAACTGCATAGGCAGCGGCGAAACCTTTTGAAGTGTCATCCCGAGCGAGCCTAGCGAGCGAAAGATCCTAGAAACAAGGCTCTCGGGCAGCTTTGGAAACGACGCACCGACCACGCAATCGGTTCGGCAGCTTGGAACCGCCTCAGTGGTGCTCAGGCGCTGCGGGCTCTGATTTCTCTCCCGGCTTGGCGCTCGCCGGCGCTGCGGGTTCCTCGGCATTTTGGGGCAGGTATTGCACGATCACCGAAACCCTGCGATTCGAGGAGTCGAACGGCGCGTCGGTTTTGCGTAGTCTCTGGTCGGCAAAGCCTCGCACCTGTGAAATCTGGTTGGGGGCGAGGCCGTCTTCCTGCATCAGGTGGCGCGCCGCATTGGCGCGGTCGGCGGAAAGCTCCCAATTCCCGTATGCCACTCCATCGGCGAAGGGTTTCGAGTCGGTGTGGCCTTCGATCGAGATCTTGTTCGGCAGCTTGCCCAATTCCTGGGCAAGCGTTTGCAATAGTTCCTTGCACTTCGGGGTCGGATGGGAGCTACCGCTTTCAAAAAACGTACCAACGTCGGACTCCAGCAACTCTATCCGGAGCCCTTCCGCAGTTACCGTCATATCGATTTGTTGCTTCAGTTTCTCCAGTTCGACGGCGCGGCGGATTGCGCTTTCCAACTGCTCCTTCAGCTTGGACATATCCTGCTTGGCGAGGGTGAAATTTTCTCCTGCGCCGGTCAGGTTCGACCCGGCTTTGGAGGCGGTTCCTTTTGGATCGCGGAAGTAGCCGCCCACCGCGTCCTTAATCGGCTTGCTGGAGTTCACCAGCCACAGCACGATGAACAGGGCCATCATGGCGGTGACAAAATCGGCGTAAGCCACCTTCCACGCGCCACCGTGATGGCCGGCGTGAGCAGCCTTGCGCTTGATGACGATTGGCTGGCCGGCCATTTATACTCCAGCCTCGGCCGCGGGCTCAGCCTGGGGCTCGGCCTCGACGGCGCCGGCGACTTGCGAGGTGCCCCGGCATGCCTCTTCGGCCTGTAAAAACGTAGGCCGCAAATGACCGGGAATCGCACGCCGTCCGATTTCCACGGCCAGAATGGGAGCATTGCCTTTGATGAATGAGATCATCACTACCCGCAGCACGTGGCAATAAGCGCGTTCGTCCTCGGCCAGCTTCCCCATGCCCGTCGCCACCGGCCCCACGAATCCGTAGCAAAGCAGAACCCCAAGAAAGGTTCCGACCAGGGCCGCGGCGACTTTGTGTCCAACCTCTTCCGGTGGACCGCCGATCGCGCCCATCGTAATCACCACCCCGAGCACGGCGGCCACGATGCCCAGTCCCGGCAAGGCGTCGGCCATGGTGGAAAGCGCGGCAACCGGCTCACTAGCATCGTGATGCATGATGTCCATGTCCACTTCCATCATCTGGTCGAGGTCAAACGGCTCGATGCCGCCGGAAATAGCCATGCGCATGGTGTCGCACACGAAGTTGCGCAGGTGGTGACTCTTCATGAAGGCGGGGTATTGCGAGAAAATTTTACTCTGCGCCGGGTCCTCGATATCCGGCTCGACCGCGGGCAGCCCTTCACGGCGCGCCTTGTTGAGCACTTCAAACATCATCTTCAGGGTATCAAGATAGCGCTGCTTGGTGAATTTTGATCCGGTAAATACGCCCATCAGCCCGCCCACCAGGTTTTTCAGGACGTGCAAAGGGTTGGCGATCAGGACGGTTCCAATCGACGCGCCCCCAATAATGATCAGTTCGGCCGGCTGCATGAGGACCAGGAGATGCCCGTGCTCCATCAGGTAACCCCCGACAATAGCACCGATCACCAAGACAATTCCGATAATCGCAAACATTTGAGCGACAGCTCCTTACCAAGCCCGGCGGGCTTCGCTCTCGCGAAGGCACGCGGTTCATACAAAACGGTCACCAGAAAATCCATATCAGCGACAGCAGTAGCTAAGTGGCGGACTGCTCGCTGGAGTAAATATCGGCTGCTGATGACATCGTCTTGACCCGGCTCCGGATTGGCGGCAATATGCGCGGAAAAGGCGGTGTGTGCCATCCAACGTCGTCTATCTGTAGGGCGGGATACCTGCTTAAGGTAATATCGACGGTTGGCATCATCAACGGCGGATGGCAGTTTGTCAGGTTCTTCAATCCAGATTTCTGTTCAAAACATCCGTTCTCTTCTTTCCACGCTACTATAGAATGACCATTGCCCAGGGATAAAAACTATGCCGGACTCTTCGAATCCGCCAACCAACGGGCCATGGCCAATACAGCGTCGTTGGGTGCGAGTACCCCTCAATGTACGGGTACGGCTGCGGTACGAGCGAGAAGAGACACAACAGCAATGCCATTGCCGGAGTTTTGACATCTCTGAAGGAGGCATCGGCCTGATGTCCCCTTACGAACTCGAACCCGATCAGGTGGTAGACCTTGAATTCTCATTGCCCGAAATGATGGCACCTCTCAAATTGCGAGCGGTGACCCGCAGCAAAGTCGGCTTTCGCTTGGGTTGCGAATTCATTTTGCCAACTGACAAACAGATAGCAGCCATTGCCAGTTACGGGAACACTACTCTAGTCAGTTGTCGATAATAGACAATCTCTCACAAGTGATTCCGAAACGGGAACCGCCGCCGCTGGCGGATGAAAAGGCTACTTCGTGATCGCAATTTCGCTGGCCGGCTGGCTAACCACCCCAGCGAGCGGTGCTTGCCGGGTGCCCCGAGACTACGCGGTTTGCTCGGCCGCGAGCCCCAGCTTCTCCATGACCTGCTTGCGCATGAGATACTTCTGCGCCTTGCCGGTCACGGTCATGGGAAAATCTTCGACGAACATGACGTAGCGCGGAACTTTGTAGTGAGCGATTCTTTCCTTGCAGAAGCTCTGAATGCCTTCTTCGTCAACCGTTGTGCCGGCGCGTTTCTTGATCCAGGCGCAGAGTACTTCACCGTATTTCGGATCGGGGACGCCGAAGACCTGCACCGCTTCGACCGCGGGATGCGAGTACAGAAATTCCTCGATCTCGCGCGGGTAGATATTTTCTCCACCGCGAATCACCATGTCCTTGATCCGCCCGACGATATTGCAGAAGCCTTCTTCATCGAGCACGCCCATGTCGCCGGTGTGCATCCAGCCGGCTGGGTCGACGACTTCGGAGGTAAGCTGCGGATCTCCCCAGTAGCCGAGCATAATGCTGTAGCCGCGCGTTAGGATCTCGCCGGCGGTGGCGCGCGGCACGACCCGGCCGCCGCTGTCGATGAGTTTCACCTCGAGGTGCGGCTGAATGCGTCCCACGGTGCTGACGCGGCGCTCCATGGGATCGTCGACCGCGCTCTGGAAGCTGACCGGGCTGGTCTCGGTCATGCCGTAGGCGATGGTAATTTCGTGCAGGTTCATCTGCTCGACACAACGCCGCATCACTTCGATTGGACACGGCGCCCCGGCCATGATTCCGGTGCGCAGCGATTTCAGGTTGAAGCGCTTGAACTCCGGATGCTCGAGTTCGGCGATGAACATCGCCGGAACACCTTGGATGGCGGTGCAACGCTCCGCCTCCACCGTTTCCAGCACAGAGAGGGGATCAAACCATTCGCTGGGAAAGACCATCGTCGAACCGTGAATGATGCAATTCAGATTCGACATCGTCAACCCAAAGCAGTGGTAGAGCGGCACCGGAATGCAGAGCCGGTCCTGCTCGGTCATGCGCATCGCTTCGCCGACGAAAAAACCGTTGTTGAGAAGATTGTGATGGGTCAGCGTGGCGCCCTTGGGTGAGCCCGTGGTTCCGCTGGTGAACTGGATGTTGATGGCATCGTCGAACTGCAACGAAAGCGCCAGCTCTTCCATGCGTGTGCGTTCCGCCGCTCCGCCGAGCGCTGCTACCTCGTCAAATGGAATCATGCCGGGGGCGCGCTCGCCACCGATCAGGATGACGTAGCGAAGGTCCGGCAGTCCGACCGAAAAGAGCGAGCCGATTTCGTCCCGTTCCAGCTCCGGCGCGAGTTCGTGCATCATCTTGACGTAGTCGTTGGAGCGGAAGCGGGGAGACATGACCAGCGCCTTGCACCCCACCTTCTTCAGCGCGTAGGAGAGTTCGTAGGAGCGGTAAGCGGGGTTGATGCACACCAGGATGAGTCCGATCTTGGCGCTAGCAAACTGCAAAAGCACCCACTCGGTGTTATTCGGCGACCAGATCCCGATGCGATCTCCCGGCTGAAGTCCAAGCTTGAGAAGCCCTATGGCCAGGGCATCGACCCGTTGTTTCAACTGGGCATAAGTGTAGCGGACATTCTGCTGGCGGACGACCAGCGCCTCGCGCTCGCTCCACTTTGCAGCGCTTCGCTCGAAGCAGTTGCCGATGGTTTCACCAATCAGCGGATGGCTGCTGGTTCCACTCACATAGCTCGGAGTTCTCATACTCACCTCTTTGGACTTCAGAGTGCCGGCACAACTGATTTTTTGATGGCCACGTCCGCCCTCGGTTGGCGAACGTGGAGCTCGAAGAAGCTAATCGTTTTGGGGTGGCCCAGCTTTGCCTACGGTTGGCAAACGCGGGGCCATTGGTGACAGGAATAATGCGTACTTTGGCTCCCGGAGTCAAGACCAATCACAATTCGGTAGTAGGTCAGTTTCGAGTTACCGACTTTCATCCAGAGCCGACTCCGCACCGATGACCAACACGTCGACGACCAATTCGACGCGACCTCAGTGAAGTATTCCACCCGGCCTGCGTCAAAAATGATCGACAACCACGACTTTGCTTAGCTGGACCGCCTTCACGCCGGGTAGCGAACGCGCAATCCGAGTGATCTCCTTGGCCTGAACTGCACTTTGGATCTCCCCTTTGAACGATACTGATCCCGCGAGGGCAGTGACCTCCAATTCGAGATCCGAGGTAGAGGGATCAAGGGCCAAACTGGCTCGAATGAGGCTAGCCAAAGCCAAATCGTTCAGTGCTCGCTTGCATTCGGGCGTGAACTCAAACCGCGGTTGTTTCAGCGCCGAACAGATAATTTCACCGGCATCTCCAATGCTCATGTGTTCAAGGTTGAGCAGCATGTCATACAGGGACGGATCCCCCCAATCCACTCCGTAGAGAAACTGGGTCCACTTGCGCCGGTCGCGGTCCATTTTCTCTATATGGGCAATAGCTTCCCTGTCGCTGTAATTTAGCTGTTTCCTCACCATGTTGATCCGGAACTCCAGAGGAGCGATGATCCGGGTACGTAGGACGTTGGGTACACCTCTGAGCAACAAATGGCCCGCGAGACCGTGGTAAATTGCGTTCCCATTCCCCACTTCCGCCGTGAGTGCCGCCTGAATCAGGGCGAGGTACCTGTACTGGGTATGCCCGGACTGTCCAAGGAAGGTCGGCGGTTTCTCGATGGCCAGCCGGAGGTTATCCTGTGAAACGCCCGATGCGGCAGCTCTCTCGACGATGCGGTCTCGATCGATGCACTTGTAGTCAAGTTTCTGGGCCAGGTACTCTGCTAACATCTTGCCACCACTAAACGTACCTCTCGAAATCGTGATGATGGACATTGCGCTCCTCTGTACCGCTTGCATCCGGCAAACGTGAATATAGCTCTTGCTATTTCTCTTCGCCTTCAGACGGAATCTTCTTCGGGCTTCAGAAACGGCAACGATTGTATACCCATCCCGCCCGTTCGCAACCTTGTGAACTGACATTCATATGGAGCGCCCCCGACGATCTGCGATCTGCGATCCGCGCCGGCACATCCCGAAATTGCCCCAGATCGGGTCGCGCAGGCGCTCGGCGTTGGTGCGCCAAAGTCGGATTCTGACTCATACCCGAAAGTCCCTGCAGAGAAGTTGTAGCGATTGGATCATCGGATTCGATTCCGGTAGGATCAGGGGCCATTGGGAAACTGACCTGCCACTCACAATTCGGTAGCCACATCCCTGGTGGTGCTATTCTCGTAGCGATACTCGCCCGAGAAGGCGCGGAGGGTTGGATGCCGTCACCTTGGCTTATTATTGCCGATGACTTGACCGGCGCTGCCGATTGCGCCATCGCTTTCGCAAAATGCGGTCTGGAGTCGGTCGTCGCCTGGGAAAAACACCGCGATGCCGGTGCTGTGCAGGTGCTCTCGGTTGACGCCGCTACCCGCCGCCTGCCGCCGGCGCAGGCAGCCAAGCTGCAGGTCGAGGTGTTGGCCACCCATTACCGCCCAGGGTTGCGCCTCTATAAGAAGATCGATTCGACCGTCAGAGGCCAGCCAGCGGCCGAGTTGGCGGGTCTTTTGGCTTATGCGCCCGCCCAGTCCGAGGGCCGACCGCGGCTCGCCATTGTGGCGCCCGCTTTCCCCGGCACCGGTCGCATCACCGTCAACGGCAGCATCGTGGTGCAGGGAGTTCCGCTGGAACAGACCCCTTTGTGGGCGCGCGATCACACCTACGCCAGCGCCAACCTGGTGGAGATTCTGGGCAGCGCCGGACTGAGCGCTGAAGTTCTGCCGCTCGATGTTACTGGTCATGATCCGAAGGACATCGGTCATGACCCGGAAAAGGTTCTGGCTCGCCTGACCAGCGCTCGCTCGCGCGGCTTGGCGGCTGTCGTCTGTGACGCCAAAAGCGAAGCGGACCTGGCGGCGGTAGCGACCGGTTCGTTACCCATGGCGGACGAAGTGATCTGGGTCGGTTCGGCCGGATTAGCCGCCGCACTGGCCACGGTCGAGACCGGCTCGGCGCAGATGGCGCAGACGCCGCCTCTCATGTCCGGGCAAAAGAACGTGCTGATTGTGGTCGGCACGCTCGCCGAAGCCTCGCGTTTGCAGGCCAAGACTCTGGTCGGGACGGGGCTGGTGCGTCACCTGGTGATTTCTCCCGAAGCGCTTTTTGCCGGCCCTTGCTCACCGGCCTGGCAACAGGCGTCCCAAGAGCTTGCCCGACACTTCGCGGCGCACCAAGATGTCCTGTTAGAACTTGAGCAGGCGGCGAATCCCGATCTATCGCGCGGCGCCGTGCTCTCGGAACGGCTGGCCGAATTTGTCGAAAGCGCCGGCAATTCCTTTGCCGGGCTGATCGCCACCGGCGGCGACACGGTCTACGCGCTGCTGTCGAAGTTGAGGGTTCACAGCATCCGTCTGCACGATGAAGTCGAGCCGGGTGTACCCCTGGGAATCACCATCGGCGCCGTATCGATTCCGGTCGTCACCAAAGCCGGAGCTTTCGGCGATGCTCACAGTTTGCGACGCAGCCTGGAGCGGCTGCACCGCTAGGATCAAAGATCAACTTTATGTCACGTCCAATCATTGCAATTACGATGGGCGATCCCGCCGGGGTCGGACCCGAAATCATCATGAAGAGCCTGGCCCACGCGGACCTGTTTGAGCGCTGCCGTCCTCTGGTCATTGGCGATGCCGCGCGCCTGCGCCAAGCCGGCAAAATCGTTGGCGTCACGCTCGCCATCCATGCGGTGGCAAAACCCGCCGAGGGCAAGTACACGCCTGGCACGGCGGACGTGATCGACATCGCCGTGGTGCCGCCCGATCTTGCTTTTGGAAAATTGTCGGCTGCCGGCGGAGAAGCCGCCTACCGTTTTATCGAATGCGCCGCCAAGCTGGCCATGGCCGGAGAGGCGGACGCCATCTGCACCGCGCCGCTCAACAAGGAAGCCTTGCACATGGCGGGACACATCTTCCCCGGACACACTGAGATGTTGGCGTATCTCACCGGCACCAAAGAAGTCAGCATGTTGCTGGTGGCGCCCAAGCTTCGGGTCATACATGTGACTACGCATACCGGTCTGATCGATGCCATCGCCAAGATCAATCCCGGTCTGGTGGAGCGCACCATCGAGCGGGCACAGGATACCTTGGTGAAAGCCGGCATCAAGCAGCCGCGCATCGGCGTCTGCGCCATCAATCCGCACGCCGGCGAGCATGGCCTCTTCGGACACGGGGAAGAGGAAGAGAAGATCGAACCGGCAATTCGCCGATGCCTGGAGCGCGGATGGCAAGTGGAAGGCCCTTTGCCGGCCGATACGCTTTTCTTCCGGGCGGCGCGCGGAGACTTCGATTGCGTCGTCGCCATGTATCACGATCAGGGTCACGGACCGATCAAGGTGCTGGGCATCGAGGCCGGCGTCAACATCACGGTCGGACTGCCCGTGGTTCGCACCTCCGTCGATCACGGCACCGCATTCGACATCGCGGGCACCGGTAAAGCCGACGAGCGCAGTATGCTGGAGGCGCTGCGGCAGGCCATCGACCTCGCACCCAAAGAGCGCCCCGAACTGGCAAGTAGGAATTGAGCAGGCCCCGCTTGAATCGAAGCCTTTGCCGCAAAAAATCAGAATTTGTGGCTACAAGGCGGATACACAGTATTTGGGAATTTTGGTATGTAAATGGAAATTAAGCTACTTACAGGAAGGCTGGTAGCGCTACCGGGAATCGAACCCGGGTTTGAAGATTGAGAATCTTCCGTCCTAACCCCTAGACGATAGCGCCGTTCACCACGCCAGCATCATAGTAGCAAAACTGCAACTCAGCGCCAAGCCATCAGACGGTGGTTCCCTGCCCAGGCGCTGGTCAACCTCCTCCAGAGCTTCTTGCCCTTTTCCAAACTCTTCATCTCACGGAAGCCAATCCCGTTGCGCATCCAAGTTCGACAGATTCCGCTGGCTGCATTTCGACGAGGGCCGGCATCGTAGAAATTCACCAGCATGCTCCAGCACTATCCCAACAATCTTGAAGGCAGTGCTAAAAAATGAACACTGCCAAGCGGCAAGCCACCAATCGACACTCCGTCAACGATCAGCTGCTCTGGTTGTTTTTTTTCGCGGGCCTGTTTATCGCAGGCGCGGTGTCACCGGCTCGCGGGCAAGATCATGCGCCGCCGCTCTCGCCCACCCAGGGGATCGGCTCTTACGAAAGCCAGCCGGTTTCCGCGGTCGAAGTCGTCGGCCAACCGGACATCGCGACGTCTCAGCTTGAACCACTGATTCAGCAAAAGGCCGGGCAGCCGTTTTCGCAGCAGCAGATCGAAGCCAGCATTTCCGCTCTAAAGAAAGAAGGCAAATTCCAGGATGTGCAACTCCAGGTGCTACCCGCGGCCAGCGGCGTGCGGGTGCGCTTTGTGCTGCAACCCGCGCTTTATTTCGGAGTCTACGAATTTCCGGGAGCGACTCGCTCTTTCGCCTATTCGCGCCTGCTCCAGATTTCCAACTACCAGAGCCAGGAACCCTATTCGGCGCTTGACCTAAGGCAGGCTGAAACGAACCTGACAAAATTCTTCCAGCAAGCTGGTTTTTTTCAGGCAACCGTACACACACAGCCACAACCCGATCCGGCACACGGCCTAGTCGACGTTGACTTCCAGACGGACCTGAAAAAGCGCGCGAAGATTGGCGAAATCAAACTCGAAGGAGTCTCGCCGGAAGAAACCACAAAACTCCAGAAGAGCTCGCGGACAGTCATGGCGCGGTTGCGTGGCGCCTACCTCAAGAACGGCACGGCCTACACTTACAAGAAGCTGCAAACGGCCACCAGTTATCTGCAACGGGAGCTCTCCCAGGACCGTCATCTCATGGCACAAGTAAAACTGGTGAGTGCAAACTACCATCCGGAGACTAACCTCGCGGACGTCACTTTTCAGGTCACGCCCGGACCTGAGGCGAACTTAAAAATCACGGGCGCTCACCTCTGGAGTTGGACGCGGAAGAAGCTCATCCCGATTTACCAGGAAAACTCGTTCAACAGTGAGCTGATCGATGAGGGTCAGCGCAATCTGACATCTTATTTCCAGTCGAAGGGCTACTTCGATGTGAAGGTAACGACCGAAATCAACCGCCAGCCTAACGACATCAGCCTCGTATATCGCATCGATCAAGGGCCAAGGCACAAGGTCGAGAACATCACGGTTTCAGGCAACCAGCATTTTTCCGATAAAGATTTGCTCGCAAGCGCCGCCGTGAGCAAGGGCAGGCTGCTTGCGCACGGCAAGTACAGCACGCAACTGTTACGCCAGACGGCCACCTCCATCACCAACCTTTATCGTGCCGCCGGCTATAGCCAGACGAAGGTCGTACCGCACGTTACCAAATCCGACGGGAATCTCATCATCGACCTGATCGTACAAGAGGGGGTGCGCGATACCGTCGAAACTCTGCAATTGCAGGGCAACACGACCGTGCCGCTCGGTCAATTGGCGCCCAAAGGCCTTCAACTGGCGCCCGGCAAAGCCTACTCTCAGCAATTGCTGCGGCAGGATCGCAACAACATCATGGCCCGATATCTAACGCTTGGATATCTGACGGCAAACTTCCGCGCAACCGTCAAACCGGTCGATCACGATCTGCACCGGCTCGCCGTGACGTATGCAATCTATGAAGGCCCGAGAGTGGAAACCTCCCAGATCATCATCGTCGGACGGCAGCACACCAAACCGTCTCTCATCCGCAAAACCGCGGACATCAAGATCAACCGCCCACTCAGCCAGGAGGACTTGCTTTCCGCCGAATCGCGTCTTTACGCGCTCGATCCTTTCGACTGGGCGGAGGTCAACCTCCGCCGGCCAATCACTACGCAATCCAAGGAAGAGGTCACGGTTAAGGTGCACGAATCCAAGCGAAACACGGTTACGATGGGTTTTGGTTTTGAAGTGATTAATCGCGGCGGCAGTCTGCCGAGCGGCACCGTGGCTGTGCCGGGGCTCCCGCCCATAGGTCTCCCTGCGAATTTTCAGACTAGCGAGAAGACGTTTTACGGCCCACGCGGCTCCATTGAATACACGCTCCACAATCTGCGTGGCATGGCCGAAAGCTTCACTGCCTCCGGGCTGGCCGGCCGCCTCGATCAACGCGGCTCGCTCACCTACAGGATGCCTCGCTTCCGGGGTAGCGGTTGGAACGCAAGCATCACCGGCTCCGGCGAGAACAACTCGGAAAACCCGATCTTCAGCGCACAAACCGGGCAGGCCGGCCTGCAGTTTCGGAAGCCGCTCGAACGCCAAGCACACCAAGAACGTCATTCTCCGGTACGGTTTCCAGTACACATCGTTGAGCAGACTATTGATCCCTGGACTGGTGCCGCCGCAGGATCAGCGGTACCGCCTGTCCAACTTGGGAGCGGCCTACACCCGCGACACGCGCGACAATTCACTGGACGCTCATCACGGCATCTATCAAAGCTTCGATGTCACGTTCAACAGCAGTGTGCTCGGCTCCAGCGCCGACTACGCGCGTTTCGTCGGCCAAGTCTCGTATTACAAGCACCTGGGGCACAACGTCGTCTGGGCCAACAACATTCGGCTCGGACTTGAACAGCCATTCAACGGCAGCTTTGTGCCTCTGAGCGAACAATTTTTCACCGGAGGCGGCAGCACTCTTCGCGGATTCCCGCTCAACGGCGCCGGGCCGCAGCGTGAGCTTCCAGCTTGCGGCGATCCGTCAAATCCCGCGACCTGCGCAGAGATCACGGTTCCCTTCGGCGGCGATCAGTTGTTGCTGGTCAATACGGAATTTCGCATCCCGCTGCCCATCGATTTTCCGGCGCCGATCCACAAAAACCTGAGCCTTGCGATCTTTTACGATGGCGGCAATTCCTTTACCCAGATTGGCTTTCACCACATCGACTTCGGCAGATGTACAACCAACATCGTCGCCAATGGATCAACCTCCGCCGCGCCGGCGGCTGCGATCAGAAATTGTTTTACCAGCTCGGTCGGCGCCGGATTGCGCTACTCCACTCCCATCGGCCCGATACGCATCGATCTCGGTCACAACCTGAATGGGATACCTGGAATCCAATCCACCGAGATATTCATCACGCTAGGGCAAGCTTTTTAGGAGAGTTCGCGGCCATGTACTCGCCTCTGTGCTGTGTCGAGCTTCATAAAGCGGACGCGACCGCGCGGGAGCGGCAGTGAATTGGAAAAGAGCCGCATCCTGGAGCGCACTCGCACTGTTGGCCCTCGCCGCGTCATCGGTTGCGATCGCTCTCGTTCTGTTCCATTCCGAGGCGTTCAAGAATTACCTGCTCGGGAAAATTCAGCAGACTGCAAGCGGGTCTCTGAACACCCCGGTCCGGATGCAAAATCTTGGCCTGCACTTTTCGCCGCTTTCGGTCGATTTCTACGGTGTAACCGTCCACGGAACCGAACCCGGAACCGAGCCTCCGCTGTTGACCATCGATCACATTAAGGTTGGCGTCAAGGTCGTTTCCTTGGTTCGGCGCGAGTGGAACTTGAACGACATCGAGGTCGATCGTCCCATCGCGCACCTCCTCGTAAATCAGCAGGGCGAGAACAATCTTCCGGCACGGCAAAGCGCCGGCGCGTCGCAGACAAACCTCTTCGATCTGGCGATCCAGCATGCACGGCTCAATCGCGGTGAACTTTATTACAACGATCAGCGAAGCATCATCGATGCCGATCTTCGCAACCTGACATTCCGCTCGGCTTACGATGGCGCGCGGGGCGCGCACTATCAAGGCGCACTCAGCTATCGCAACGGACGCCTCGTCTACAACCACTTCGCGCCCATGCCGCACAACTTCGAAGCCGGCTTTGACGCCACGCGTTCCGCTCTCACCCTGAACCCCGCAACGCTTTCGCTCGCCGGCTCCCAGTTTCACTTACAAGCAACGGTGCGAAACTACAGCAGCCCAGTGGTTGAGCTGAAGTTCGATTCGACGATCGAGACCGGGGAGCTTCGCCGCATTTTGCAAGATTCGACTCTGCCCGCAGGCATCGTGCGGCTCGCCGGTTCGGCTCACTATGCATACCTGTCGAATCGTCCCCTGGTCGAGAGTCTCTCCGCTGAGGGCGAAATCAGCAGTCGCTCCTTGCTGGTGCGGACCTCCACGGTATGCTCCGAAGTGCGTGACGCCGCCATTCGCTTTCAGCTTCGCGATGGCAATTTGAGCCTGCCCAAAATCAGTTTGTCCGGGCTTGGCGGCGAGTTCCAAGGCAAGGCATCCATTCAGAATCTCGCCGGCCGGCAGCAGGGGCAATTCAGCGCGTCTTGGCACGGAATTTCCCTCGAAAGCTTGCAGGCGATGGTCCCGTCCGCGGCGTTTGACCAGGTCCGCTTCGGCGGCGTAATCGATGTCGATACCAAGGCAAGCTGGATGGGTGACCTGCGAAATCTCGTCGCCGATGCCGACGCAACCATACGTTCATCCGTCGCTTCACGCGGCACAACACAGGCCTCAGCGTCGCAGACTGTCCCGCTCGACGGCGTGATTCACGCGCGCTATGCGGCGAAAAACCAGCAGATATCCTTGGCCCGGAGTTCGCTAAACACCCCTCAAACCACGCTCACGCTCAACGGCGTGATCGGCGGCCGCTCCAGTCTCCAAGTCGGGCTTCAGGCCAATGCTCTCCATGAAGTGGAAACGCTGCTAGCGATATTTCGCTCCACTCCTCCGGGTGAGTCGATTCGGCCGCTGGAACTTTATGGGCAGGCCCTGTTCCGAGGCAACATTCGCGGCACGTTTCAAGATCCGCAATTGAGCGGACGCCTCACGGCTCGCGACTTTCGCGTCAAGGGCAGCCAATTCCGCCTGCTGCGGGCCGATATCACCGCCAGCCCCAGCCAAATGAGTTTGCAGAACGGTGAATTGGATCCCCTGCCCGGCGGCAAGCTGAGCTTCGACGTGCGCGCGGCGCTGCGTCGGTGGTCCTATGGTGCGGAAAATTCCCTCGCGGTTTCCGCACGCGCCTCGCAGCTATCGGTCGCGGATCTTGCCCAAGCCGCGGGAATGCAGCTTCCCTTCACCGGAATCCTCAATGCGGATGTGGCCGTGAAAGGTTCGCGGGCCAGCCCGATTGGGAATGGCAAGCTGTCGTTAACCCGGGCAAGGGCCGCGGGCGAGCCAATTCAATCGCTCAACGCGCAGTTTGAGGGCACAGGCGAAGCGGTCAACGCTGCTTTCCAATTGCGCGCACCGGTTGGAGACGCCGATGGCAAACTCATCTACTATCCCAGGCAGCAGGGCTATCAATTCGCGCTGCAAGCACCGAATCTGCTGCTCGATCAGTTGCGGACACCACGCGCAAAAAGTTTGAAAATCTCAGGTCACCTCGGCATCTCGGCCAGCGGTCGTGGAACCTTGCAGGATCCCGGGCTGCAAGTCAACGTCAGCATACCGGAGCTGCAAGTGAGGGGACAGACCATCCGTGACCTGAAACTTGACGCCGCGGCCGCTAACCATGAGGCGCAATTCACTCTCGAGTCACAGGCGGCAAATACTTCCATAAGCGCCCACGGCAAGGTCGCACTGAAAGACAATTACTACGCCGTGGCGCAGCTCGACACGCAAACCATTCCGCTGCAGCCTCTACTTGCCGCTTACCTGCCTGAGCAGGCGCCCGCCATTAACGGCAACACTGAATTGCACGCTACCCTGCGCGGTCCACTCAAAGACCGGCAGCGCCTGGAAGCACATCTGGAGATTCCCGTGTTCCAGGTCAGCTATGAGAGCCTCCAACTTGCCGCCGCCGCTCCCATTCGCGCTGACTATGCAAACGGCGTCGTCACGCTCCAGCCCGCCGAGTTCAAGGGCACCGACACCGACCTGCGATTGCAGGGAGATGTGCCTCTCGTCGGCGGTGCGCCGGCTTCGCTCAATTTGGTAGGCAGCGCGGACCTGCGGCTGTTGCAGATTCTCCAGCCTGATCTCGACAGTCACGGCCAGCTTCAGTTTGACATTCGTTCGGAAGGCAACAAGTCGAATCCGAATCTGCAGGGCCAAATCCGGATCGTCGATGCGGGCCTGGTGCCGTCCGGCGCTCCGTCCGGCTTGCAACATGCCAATGGAGTGCTCACTTTAGAGAACAACCGGCTCGATATAACGCAATTCCAGGGACAAATCGGCAGCGGTACAATCACGGCGCGCGGTGGCATCTATTACGGGCAGAGCTTGCAATTCGATCTCGCAGCGGCGGCCAACGGAGCACAGTTCGTCTATCAGGGCCTCCGCATCTCTCTGGACGGGAACCTGGCGCTAACGGGTACGCCGCGAGCGGCTGTGCTGGGTGGCCAGGTAAACCTCGAACGCATTTCGGCCGCCCCTGATTTCGATCTCAGCAATCTCGCGGGCGCGGGAACCCAAGGCGAGGTTGCGACGCCGGCGGGAACGGGCGTTGCCCAGGACATAAAGCTGAACGTCGGCGTGCAAACCACAGCGCAAGTAAACCTGGTCACCAGAACCTTGAGCATTCAGGGAGACGCCAATCTCCGCGCAACCGGCACGCTGGCGGACCCGGTAATCCTCGGGCGCGTCAACATCCATAGCGGAGACGTTATCGCTTTTGGAAACCGCTATATCCTGCAGCCCGGCACGCTGGATTTTATCAACCCGGTCGAGACCGAACCCGTAGTCAATCTCGCGGCCACCGCGTCCATCAACCAGTACAACATAAGCTTGCGTTTCGAGGGTCCTTTGGAGCGGCTGCGCACAACCTACTCCTCCGATCCCTCGCTTCCGCCGAGCGACATTATCAACCTTCTGGCATTCGGACAGACCACCGAGGCCGCCGGTGCCAACCCAACTCCAGGAAACCTTGGCGCGGAATCGCTGCTCGCCTCCGGCGTCAGCAGCAAACTCACCAGCCAGATACAAAACATCGCCGGCATTTCGCATCTGTCCATCGATCCGGTATTGAGCGGCACCACCAACGGCACGCAGCAGAATCCAGGCGCCATCATCACCGTGCAACAGCAGGTCACCAGCGATCTGTTCGTCACCTTTGCCAGCGACGTGACCTCGACCCAGAACCAGATTATCCAGGTGGAATACCACTTCTCGCCTCGCTGGTCCTTCAGCGCCGTGCGTGATCAGAACGGCGGTTTCGGCTTCGACTTCCGCCTGCACAAGGAATACTGAATGTCCTCGGGCTCGCAATGCAAGCCGCAGAGTTCCCGGCATAGCCTTTTGCGGGGACGCCCGGTATCAATTTAGGTTCCATCTTTTTCATCCGCCGCGCCCCAAAAGTCGGACGAACCGTTTATAGTTAATTACAGAACTTGTGTTTGCCCCTGGCCAGGGCAAAATTTGTATAAAGGAGTTTGTTTTCATATGTCACGAGCCAAAAGGACATCGTCTACTGCGAGAAATAATTCCGGCGCCAAGAATACTCCCGTCCCCCAGTCTCCAAAAGTTAATCCAGGTTCGATCCCGGTCACGCCAGCCTTGGAGGAACAGGTTCGCCTGCGCGCTTACGAACTGTTCCTGCAGCGAGGTGGATTCTGGGGCAATCCGGAGCAGGATTGGTTTCAAGCCGAGTCCGAAGTTCGCGACCGTCATGTCTCCTAAGCAGGACTTCGAGCAAACCATTTGAGCCAAATACTTTTGATCGACGATAACGCCACGCAACTAGGGGTGCGCGAGGCAATTTTGCGCGCTTCCGGCTTCGCCGTTGCCATCGCCACCAGCGCGGAGAGCGCCATGGCTCTGCTGCGTTCGGCACCCCGCCAATTTGGCCTTGTCATCAGCGACCACTTTCTCAGCGGAGCCACGGGAGTCGACATTGTTCGCCAGGTGCGCTCGTTTCTTCCCCATATCCCTATCGTGATCATCAGTGGCATGGGCGATCTTGAACCGGAGTACGAGGGATTGAACGTGATCGTGCGCCAAAAGCCGATTCCTCCTCCGGACCTCATCGCATTGGTCCGTAGCCAACTCCTTGCCGCTTGAAGAATTGCGCGTGGCAAACCGCGTTGCATTGAGAAAAAAATGGCCCGCCTTGCGGGCGAGCCTTATCAGGAGATCTTCACTCGGTTATTCTCTTCGGCGAGAATTGGCCGAACGCTAGTTTGACGAACTAAGGTTAAACCATTAATATGGCCCTTTACAAACCCTTCCAGTTTTTTTTCCGCGAACGCTACTCAAAAAGGGGACAGTGTAAAAACAGTTCCAAATGAGGTGGATAACTCTATCCATGATAATCAGCTCATAATCGTGAGCAGTTGCTCTAGTTTGCGATTTCTGAAAGAATATAAAATTACGGCTGCGGTTGCCGCCAGTTCTCATGCCCCAAATTGGAAGCTACTGTCTTTTGTTGGCGCTGGCTCTGAGCGTCTACACCTTTGCCGCTGGGATTGTCGCTGTCTTCCGCCAGGATGAAAGACTCGCCGAGACTGCCCGCCGCGCCGGAGTTGCCATCTTCATGGCGGTCACCGCGGCCTCGCTCGCCCTGGTCTTTTCGGCATTCCGCGACGACTTCTCGCTGGCGTACATCCTTCACCACAGCAATCGCGATCTCCCCGTGCAGTACAAGTTCGCCGCGCTTTGGTCAGGCCAGGAAGGCTCTTTGCTGTTCTGGTGCTGGCTGCTCGCCACCTATGGACTGGTTTTGCGTCTTCGCCACAAGGTCGACACCGTCCTGGTGGCGCACGCTTCCATTATTATTGCCGCCGTCCAGATTTTTTTCCTGATGCTGGTGAACTTCGCCGCTCATCCCTTCGCGCTGGTCGCGGGCGCCATTCCCGCGGACGGCAATGGACTCAACCCGCTGCTGCAGTATCCGGAGATGGTGATTCATCCGCCTATGCTGTATCTCGGCTACGTAGGCATGACGGTGCCGTTTGCCTTCGCGCTGGCGGCACTCATCATCAAGTACCCCGGCGAGAAATGGATTCACATCACCCGCCGCTGGACGATGGTCGGCTGGGCATTTTTGACCTGTGGGGTCTTTCTTGGAATGCACTGGGCCTATGCGGTGCTTGGCTGGGGCGGATATTGGGGATGGGACCCGGTCGAGAACGCGTCCATTCTTCCCTGGCTCACCGGCACGGCGTTTCTGCATTCGGTCATGATGCAGGAGAAGCGCGGCATGATGAAAGTTTGGAACATGTGGCTCATTTTCGCCACCTTCCTGCTTTCGATTTTCGGCACTTTCCTGACGCGCTCCGGCGTAGTCAGCTCGGTGCATGCGTTCGCGCAATCGGGAATCGGCCCCTGGTTCGTGGCTTTCCTGTCGCTCACTTTCGGGGTGTGCGTATTCTTTTTCGTGCGCAACCGTTCCCACCTCCAGAGCGAGCACCAGCTCGAGTCGCTGATATCGCGCGAATCCAGTTTCCTGTTCAACAACGTGCTGTTGCTGGTTTCCTGCTTCACCGTGTTGTGGGGAACTTTGTTCCCGGTGTTGTCGGAATGGGTTCAGGGCACGAAGGTCACCGTCGGGCCGCCGTTCTTTAACAAGGTCAACGTTCCGATTGCCATGGTTCTGCTTTTGCTCACCGGAATCGGACCACTGCTGGCTTGGCGCAAGACGTCGCTCGAGAGTCTGAAGAAGAATTTTCTGATCCCGACCATCCTCGCCATGGTGACGGCTGCCGCCTTGATGATCGGCGGCATGCGCCCATGGCGGGAGGTATCTCATTTTTATTCGCTGATGGCGATCTCGCTTTCCGTGCTCGTTGCCTCCACCATCTTCAGCGAATTCTGGCGCGGCGGCCGGGTTATTGCCGGCAAGAGCGGGACGAACCTTCTTGCCGGAATGGTGCAGCTCACGCGTCGTAACACTCGCCGCTACGGTGGTTACATCGTGCATCTCGGCGTCGTCATCGTGATCGTAGGATTCGCCGGAGCCGCGTTCAATCAGGATAAAGAGCAGGAGCTGGGATACGGCGACCGCATGCAGCTTGGGTCCTATACGCTGATCTGCCGCTCCTACACGCAAGATGACCGGCCTAATTACAGCAGCGAGTGGGCGATCATCGATGTCCAAAAGAACGGCAAACAGATCAGGACGATGTATCCCGAGCGCCGTTTCTACAAAGCGAGCGAGCAGACGGCGACGATCGTTGCCAATTACTCGACCATTCGCGAAGACCTGTATCTCGTCTATGCCGGGCAGAATCCGGATACCCACCAGCCGATCCTCAAGGCGCACCTGAATCCGCTGGTGTCCTGGATCTGGTCGGGAGCACACATCCTGCTGATCGGAACCATCATTGCGCTGTTCCCAAGTGTGAAAGCCGTCAAGCTGGCTGCAACCACGCCGGAGCGCGAACGCGCCCTGGCCGAGGTTGCCCACACCGGTGAATCGGTGGGAGCGGGGGATTGAACGGGAATGCCGACTAGACGACATGGATTCAACCTGCATGGTTGGAGATGGATTGGGCCAAGCGCACGCAGAGTGGGGCTCGCCTGTGCATTATTCGTGGCCATCGTGGCAACCATGGGCGCCGGCGATACGGATGCGCGTTTCAATCGCCTCGGCCACGCGCTCATGTGCATGTGCGGCTGCAACCAGGTGCTCATCGAGTGCAATCACGTTGGCTGCACTTACTCCGATCGCATGCGCCAGGAGCTTATGGCCGGCCTCGAGCGTGGTGACAGCGACAGTCTGGTGCTGCAAAGTTTTGTTCAGAAGTACGGCAACACGGTGCTCTCGGCGCCGACGGCCACAGGTTTCAACCGCATTGCCTGGATCATGCCTTTCGTGATCTTTACGCTTGCCGTGGCCGGCGTCGTGGCCCTGGTGCGTGTTTGGAAATCGCGCCAGTCGCCGGCGGTCGCCCACGGCAGCGCGACGGCCGAGCAACTCGACGCCTTTCGTGAACGTGCCCGCAAGGAGACGGAATTTTGATCTTAGCCATGTTTTTCGAAGCCGCGGCAACCAACGACGCGACGCAGGCGATGATCGTCTTTTTCGGCTGCATCATTTTTACGCTGCTGCTGGTCTTCTACATTTTCGTTCCCGTGCACGTCGAAAGCGGCGAGGTGAAGACTCGTCTGGCCTATCTTTACGAGCGCAAAGAAGTGATCTACGAGAACCTCCGCGACCTCAGCTTCGAATACAAGGCAGGCAAGCTTGGCGATGCGGATTTTGAGAGCCTGCGCAACTCGATGGAGGAGGAAGCCGCCGCCGTACTTGCCGAAATCGATCAACTCGAAAATGCCGCAAGCCGCATTCGCCGTGCCTCCCTTCCTAATCGTCCAGACAACGGGGTGCGGGCGTGAAACGACTTTTTCTGCTCTCCCTGGCGATTTTCTCCGTGGCTTTATTGGCGTGCCAAGCCGCATTTGCCCAAAACATCACCGGAGTGGTCACCAACGGCACCACCGGCAAGCCGGCTGGCGGCATCGAAGTTGTGCTGGTCGATCCCATGCAGGGAATGTCCGAGTTGGTCAAGACCACGACTGACCAGCAGGGAAAGTTTTCGCTTCAGGCCGGCGCTGCCCAGGGGCCGCGATTGATGCGTGCCGCTCGCGATGGCGTCCACTATTTCCGCATGGCGCCTCCCGGAACTAGCAACGTCGCCATCGAGGTCTACGACGCCGCCAAAAGAGTCGACCGCATCGAGGGCACGGCGGATGTGATCCGCATCCAAGCGGACAACTCTACCCTTCAGGTTGTGGAACTATTCGCGGTCAAAAACGCTTCCTCGCCGCCAAAGACTCTGATCGCAGATCCCGGATTCGAAGTGGCGATACCGGAGAGCGCGCAACTCGACGGCGCCGATGCGCAGGGCCCGAACGGTCAACCGATCTCGATTTCTCCGCAGCCGCTCGCGTCGAAGGGCCACTACTCGTTGCCCTATCCGCTCAAGCCCGGCGAGACCCGCTTTCAGGTCGCCTACGAAATGCCTTACAACGGCGGGGCGACATTCTCACCCACCCTTTTGCACTCATGGAACCACGTGGTTCTCGTCCTTCCTTCAAGCATTACTTGGAAACCAAAGAATGCGGCTCTTTTCCAGCACATGGAAGATCAGACGGACGGCGAGGGCAGTGTTCAGGTCGCAAGCAGCGTCAAGCCGGGCCAGGATCTATCGTTCCGCATCTCCGGGACCGGCAGTTTTCCAAATTCGCCGGAGGCAGCGCAGACAGGCTCGGAGCAACCAAACTCCCCGGGCACTCGCGACAGCCGGCCAGGCGGTGGGTTGGGGCCGCCGATCGATGCGCCTGACGCGCTGGCGAAGTATCGCTGGGTGATTCTTGGAGCCTTGGCCGTAGTGCTTGCCGGCGGAGCCTACATCTCCGTTACCCGTGGACCTAAGCCAGTGGCAGCCGCTGAACCCGCTTCCGGAGCGTCTGCGCCGCCCGCGCAACTCACAGGAACGGTGCAGACCGCCTCGCCTGCGGCAGCCAGCGGCGGCAATGCCCTGCTGGAAGCCATGAAGGAGGAACTCTTCCAACTTGAGATCGAGCGGCAACAGGGAGTCATCACGCAACCAGACTACGAGAAGCAGAAGGCCGCACTCGACCAGACACTGAAGCGGGCGCTCGCACGAACTCGCCGGGACAACTTATGAAGTGACCGTTCTCGGGTCACCACGCGCGCTGTCCTGCGCTCCCCGGCCTGCTCTGCTCACTTTCAAAGCGGGCGATTGGATCGGCACTGTGCTTTCTATTTCACTCTCGAGTGCCGCATCCAGTAGAATGCATACAGCGGAATGTCTTCTACTACTTCACGAACCATGGCTGCAACGGCGGCGCAACTGGAAAACGCGCTTCGCCTGATTATTCGTGGCAAGGATGATGTTGTCCGGCTTACGCTGGTCTCGATTCTGGCGCGCGGGCATTTGCTGCTGGAAGGCGTGCCCGGGGTTGGCAAGACCACTTTGGCTCACGCACTGGCCCGTGCCATCGATTGCGATTTCCAACGAATTCAGTTCACCAGCGACATGCTGCCCAGCGATGTCCTGGGCATCTCCATCTACTCGTCCGTCGAACAGAAGTTTGAGTTCAAGCCGGGGCCCATTTTTACCAACGTTTTGCTGGCCGACGAAATCAACCGCACCACTCCCAAGACGCAATCCGCGCTGCTGGAGGCGATGAACGAACGCCAGGTGACAGTGGACGGCCATTCGCATCCACTGCCACAGCCTTTCCTGGTGATCGCCACCCAGAACCCGGTCGAGCATCACGGCACTTATCCCCTCCCCGAGTCGCAGATGGATCGCTTCATGCTGCGAGTGCGCATGACCTACCCCGAACCCGAAGGCGAGCGCGAGATACTGCGCGGCCGGGCCGGGGCCGTTCGCCTCGACGACTTGCAGCCGGTGCTGAAAACGGAAGATGTTCTGGCGCTGCAAGAGGAGGTGCGGCAGGTGCAGGTCGATGAATCCCTGCTGGACTACGTGCTGCGCATCGTGCAGCGCACCCGTGAGAGCGAGCAACTGGCACTCGCCGTTTCCCCGCGCGGCTCGCTCATGCTGTTCCACGCCGCACAGGCCATGGCTTACCTCGAGGGCCGAAACTTCTGCAAACCCGATGATTTTAAGCGGCTAGCCATCCCTGCCTTTGCTCATCGCGTTGTGCTCAGCAATCGCACGGCACTGTCCATCAAGCGCTCCGAACAGGCTGAACACATTCTCCGCGACCTCATCGACAGCGTTCCAGTGCCGATTTAAAAGGTCGGGATCACTGGCGCCGAGGCTTCTGGCAAGCGCCGATATTGCGCTTATTGAGGTGTTGAAACCTGTCCTTCCGCAGCCTCTTAGGGTTGGCTGAGGTGACAATCAGCCCGGCGTTGATGACTCCGGGGTACGCCCGTTCCGAAACCGCTCTCCAGCGACAACCAAATGTAACTGAATATTTACTCGGATTTTACCCTTAGACAAACCCATAGTGCGCTAGAATGAGTTTTACATTGCTGTTTGTGTGCAATTCTAGAGGTCGCTCAAGGGCGTTGCTGAAGGTGGTTAGTTTTCTCACGCTACGCTGTAAGTGTAAGCGAGCAAGAGACATCCTGCCACAGAATCGTACTTAGATTCCAGCCAGCGTTTTTGGTGTTTCGTCGGGGCAACCAGCGTTGTGCTCTCGATTTTGTTGCTAACACCAACCTCCGAATAGATCAAGTGTGCATCACAATTATTAATTAACTGATTAAGATACATGCGATCGGGAAGACACATTTGTAGAGGAGTGGAATCCCAATGCTATCAAAATGCGCAAACCCTTCCTGCTCGAACGAGTTCCATTATTTTGGCGAGGGTAAAGTATTTGAGATACGACGGGAGACGTTGTCCGACGCTTCTCACGGCAGCCCCGGCAAGAAGCGCAAACGCGTTGAGCATTACTGGCTCTGCTCTCGTTGCGCCACCACGCTGACTATCGCCCTGGACTCCGCGCGCAACATACTGGTCATTTCGCGGCCGGACGAAGACGCCGATCGCGCCATCGCTTGAGGACAATTTCGTGAAAGTCGATCTACGCTGCAGCCGCGGCCCTGTTCTGGTTATGCGCGCGTGCGCTCAATGCGGTTTCCTATGCCCGGTGATGTCCGACCGGCACTTCCTCTGCGGACTCTTCGGTCAGAGCAAGCGCTGACGGTGGAGAGCAGTCGTATTTTCCCGAGATGCTATTCCAGCGAATTCTGAACATATCCAGCAGCATACTCATGCCGTCAATGATCGGATTGATTTTGGAGCGCTCGTCGTGCGCCCAAGCCACGGGAATTTCTTTCGTTTTGTAGCCCAATTGCCGTGCCAGAAACAGGATTTCGGGATCGAACCCCCACCGGCGGATGATTTGCCTGCCGAAAATATCCCTGGCGGCCTGCTGCTTGAAAGCTTTGAATCCGCACTGCGTATCCTTGAAATTGAGCCCAAGGACAATCCTTAACGCCAGGTTGAATGCTCTGCCAAGAACTTGGCGGAGAATCGGCTGGCGGGCAGTCTGTAGATCCGACCGGAGCCAGCGCGAGCCGATCGCGACGTCGCATCCCCGGTGAATCGAGTCTAACAATTTCGAAGCCTCTTCAATCGGCGCCGAGAGATCGGCATCGGTAAATAGCACCACCGCGCCTTTGGCATGGAAAATCCCATTCCGCACCGAATAGCCTTTGCCGCAGTTCCCGGGGTTTTCCACCAGGCGAACCCTAGCGTTGCTGTCGGCGTAGTCGCGAACGATATCTGCTGTGCCGTCGCGCGATCCGTCGTTGACCACTACGATCTCGGCCTCCCAGCCCTGTTGCTGAATGTAGGCGAGGACACGATCGAGAGTGCGCACGATGCGGACACTCTCGTTATAGGCGGGGATGATGATGCTGTAGTCAGGAGTTATCATTCAAGTGCTTCAACAAAATTTGATTATAGTTGCAATACTTTAGCAACGCGTTCACGCCGCTGCTTGCCTTAAATCGGGCATGGCAAAAAATTCCTGCACGATTCGCTGGTCCCAAAGGCCCCGCTCAGCCTCTTGAATCATGATGAGCTGTGCCTCTTCGTGCTTGCGGGCCGGCTTGTAAGGACGCGCCGTACGCAGCGCGTCATAGACATCTACCACCTGCAGAACCCGCGCCAGCAAGGGTATGTCTTCCCCGCTGAGTCTGTCGGGATAGCCCGTACCGTCCCAGTGCTCATGGTGATGGCGGATGATTGGCAGCACGATTCTGAGCGAACGCAATGGTTTGCAGATATTCTCGCCAATCAGGGGATGGCGCTTCATGATCCGCCACTCCTCGGCCGTCAGGTTCGTGCCTTTCTTAAGTATCTCGTCCGGGATTGCGATCTTCCCCAGATCGTGCAGATATCCCCCACGCTTCAGCGCCACTTGACAGTCCCAATCGAGCTTCAGATGCTCGCCAAGCTGGCTGGCATAACGGGCCAGCCGTTCGCAATGGCCTTCGGTATACGGATCACGCGATTCCACACTCAGCCCCAACGTGCAAAGTACCGCCTCCGCGTTGTCGAGTTCGTCCGTATAATCTTTCAACTTCAACAACGAGTGGACACGAGCAAATAGCTCTTCGGGAAAAACCGGCTTGTTCAGGAAGTCGTCCGCCCCAGCTTCGATGCCGCGAATCCTGTCCTCGCGGTCGCTCAGGCCGGTAATCATCACCACCGGGATCAATCGCGTGGCATGATCTTCTTTCCACTCCTGGCAAAGCTCGTAGCCGGACTTTTCCGGCATAATGACATCCAGCAGAACCAGGTCCGGGGGATTCTCGCGCATTTCCATTTCCGCCTCGCTGGCGCTGTTGGCGGTGATCACCTCGTAACCCCGCCGCGTAAGCAGCTCCCGCATCAGCAATGTGTTGTGCTGATTGTCGTCGACGACGAGGATTCGCGCCATGCGCCTGCGGGGAACGGCATCGGCCATGCTAGTAGTGTGAATCGTTTGCGCCTTCGGAAGGTTGTATGTGGCAGCAGGTTTCCCCGCAAATACGCCTTCGGTCTTGCTCTTCCAGGGCTGTCCGCAGTAGGCTGGGTTCATGCGCTCCAGATTCTGGCTGCTTATGGTCGTAGTTTCGCTGGCTGGTACGGCCCTGGCCGCCAAGCCTCATGTCATCAGCTTCGGAAAAGTGCTTCCCGTTAAGCTCTTCATCGGGCCCGGCGAAGATCGCACGGTCTCGATGAACGTACGTGCCCTGCTGGTGGATGGTCGCCTGAAGGAATTTACCACCGGCGAACCTCACACCGTGACCGACCGTATCTTTGTCGTCCGGCGCGCCTTCCGGGTTAACGACAGCCTGCCTGCCGACCAGGGAAAAGTGCCGCGATGGGTGTGGCAACGTGGCGGCTGGCTTATGGTCGACCGCACCACTGCTCGCATTACCCAGCTCAATCTGCCCTTTTTTGACCCTTTCTATTCCCAGGCAAGCTGGTTTCGCGACTACGCCGCCTACTGTGGCATGTCCGATAACGGGGAAAAGCTCTATACCATTGTAATGCAGCTGGGACAGGTGGGACGCAAGAAGGCCGTCCTGCGGCAGGAGATCGGCGCTGCCTCCCAGGGCGAGGACCCTGATTCCGATTGCGCGGCTCCAACTTGGGAAAAGAATCCGGCGCGCGTGACCTTCCATCCGAAGCGCGGCCAGCCGTCCAGTTTCATCGTCCGCGGCCACTCGGCTGATGTCGCTCCCGGTTCCTCGGAAGAGGAAGAGTAGCCTCCTGCATTGAGGTTCAGCGCCTCTAGCGATTTGATTTCGCCAGACAATTTCATCCTGAGTTGACACGATTGCGTTTGCGGCCAACGGTTCGCGCCCGGCAAGCAAACGCTCCGCCAGATGGGCGAAAACGATTGCCCGAATTGGCACTTTCATTTATAAATCGATGAACCACGGAGAAAGCTTTCCAACCCCCGGCGGACGTTTCCATGACATTAGACGCGCATTCCTCCCATTCGTTCCATGCCTCCAAGCCTTTATGGCGCAGGGGATACGTCCAGGTCCTGGTCGCGGCGGCTGGCGGAGCGGCGCTCGGTGGTGTCTGGCCGCAAGCCGGCATTGCTGTCAAGCCCTTGGCCGATGCGTTCATTGCGCTGATCAAGCTGAGCATCACCCCGCTGATTTTTCTGGTGGTCTCCACCGGCGTGGCGCAGGTCGGCGACATGCGCAAGGTTGGACGAATCGGGCTGAAGACGCTGATCTACTTCGAGATCATCACCACCATCGCACTCCTGATGGGTGCCGTCGTCGGCAATGTGGTTAACTTTGGCGCCGCCGTCCAGCGGCCCTCGGGCACGCAGGCCGCCTCGGCTGCCGGTTATGCAAGTGTCCACGCCCAGTCGTTGTCCCAGTTCCTGTTTGCCATGGTTCCCGAGAACCTGTTCGGTGCTTTCGTGCACGACAATGTGTTACAGGTACTTGTCATCGCGCTGCTGGTCGGCGCGGCGATGGTGCGTCTCGGGGAGACGGGCGTGGCGATTCGCCGGGGAATGGAGCGCTGCATTAGCCTGGTTTTTGGTGTGGTCAACATTATCGTAATGGCCGCTCCCATTGGCGCCTTCGGCGCGCTCGGATTCACCGTCGGCCGCTTCGGTGTGCGCACGCTTTATGCCCTGGGCATGTTCGTAGGGACGGCATGGCTTACCCTGGCCCTGCTTATGTTTGTCGTGTTCGGTGTGGTGTGCAGACTGTTTGGCGTCCGCGTTCTAGACATCATGGGACGCCTCAAGGAAGAGTTGCTGGTGGTGATTGCCACCTCGTCATCGGAAACAGCCATTCCGGGCATGATGCAGAAACTGCAAGCTTCGGGCCTGTCGCGCACCGCGCTTGGACTAGTTATACCCACGGGCTATTCGTTCAACTTGGACGGCGTGGCCATCACCTTGCCCATGAGCTGCCTGTTTATCGCTCAGGTCTACGGCATCCACCTGGATCTTCGCCAGCAGATCACCATGTTTGTCCTCATGCTGTTCACCTCGAAGGGCGCTGCTGGTGTCACTGGAGGCGCTTTCGCCGCCCTTGCCGCCACTGTTGTCGCCAGCGGCCTGCCCACCGAAGGACTTGCTCTGCTGCTGGGCATTGACCGCTTCATGTCTCAGGGCCGCTCCATCGTCAACACGGTCGGCAATGCGGTCGCGGCGGTCGTGGTCGCCAAATGGGAGGGAGAATTCGATGCGGCGGCCTGGAAAGCGTACCGGGAGAACCTCGACGCCGGCAGGCCCACACAGGTCGTTGCGGTCGCGGGGGCGGAAAAATAAGTGTCTAAACACCGAAGCTGGCGCTAGAGCAATTTCCGGATTGGTGTAGCCGAAATTTCCCAAGGGAATGTCATGGCGACCGAAGCGAAGCGGAGTGGAGCCACCCCTTGTTTTCGGCAGCAGAAACAAAAGGTGGCTCGGCTACGCTCGCCATGACAGTCTGGTAGGTTGTGATACACCTACTGCGGAATTGCTATAGTCGCGTCCGCCAACCGAGGAGAAAACTAAAATGGAGAATCCATCCGCTAATCAAGTCAACGATCCCCGCCCGCGCATTGCGCTGCTGATGGGAGATTGCACCGGCATAGGCCCGGAGCTGGTCGCCAACGTCTTGCATGGCAAACGGCTGGACAATGTCGCGCGGCTGGTGGTGGTTGGCGATGCGCGCGTACTGGAACTCGGAATGCGCGATGCCGGCATTGAGCTGCGCTGGGTGAAAGTTCCAAACACGGCGGCTGTCGACTGGTCATCCGGCGTGGTGCCGCTGATCGATCTCGGCAACATCGATCCTGCCAGCTTCGAGCGGGGAAAGGTCTCGGCGGAGTCCGGCAAACTCACCGGCGACACTCTCGCCTGCGCTATCGAGATGGCGAAGCGAGGCGAGGTCGACGCCATCACTTTCGCTCCGCTAAACAAGCGGGCCATGTTCGACGGTGGCTGGCGCTTCCCCGACGAGCACAAGATGTTCGCCCACCTGCTCGGCCACCAAGGCTATTTCAGCGAAATGAACGTGCTCGACGGGCAGTGGATGTCACGCGTGACCGGCCATATGGCACTCCGGGAAGCCCTCGACCAGATTACGCCGCAGCGCATCCGCGAAGCTATCACCCTGGCCGATACGATGATGCGCCGCGCCGGCATTGAGCGACCGCGCATTGCCGTCAACGCCCTCAATCCGCATGGCGGAGACAACGGCCTGTTCGGTCGCGAGGAGATCGAAATAATCCGCCCGGTGGTTCAGGAAATGGCGGCCCAGGGAATCAACTGCAGCGGCCCTTATCCGCCCGACAGCATCTTCATCAGGGCGTTCGCGGGCGAGTTCGACAGCGTGGTTTCGATGTACCACGATCAGGGCCAGATCGCTACCAAGCTGCACGGCTTTCACCGCGGCGTGACGATTACGGCGGGACTTGAAACCATCTTCACCACACCGGCGCACGGCACCGCGTTTGACATCGTCGGCAAAGGCATCGCCAAGACGGGAGCGATTGAGAACGCGCTATGCCTAGCGGCACGCCTCGCCTCGAAGTTGAGGCGTTGAGGCGGCGTTGGAGCCGCCTGCCGAAATCCTGAGCGAAGCGAAGGACCTCGGTGGCCGTCTACTGCCCCTGTTCGACGGCATGGGCAATGCGCAGCATGGTGCTCTCATCGAAGTGTTTGGCCATGATCTGCACGCCGATGGGCAAGCCTCCACGGGTGTTGCCGCAAGGCACGGACATTCCCGGCACGCCCACCAGATTTGCGGTGACCGTGAAGATGTCGCTCAGATACATTTCGACAGGATCTTCGGTTTTCTCGCCGAGTTTGAACGCCGGGGTCGGGGTTACCGGAGTCAGGATGGCGTCGACCCGGCTAAAGGCCTGCTGGAAGTCACGCGCCAGCAGCGTGCGCACCCGCTGCGCCTTGAGGTAATAAGCGTCGTAGTAACCGGCACTGAGCGCATAGGTGCCGAGCATGATGCGCCGCTTGACCTCGGTCCCGAAGCCTTCGTTGCGGCTGCGCCGGTACATCTCCGAAAGCGTCTGCGCCGGTTCGGCACGGTGTCCGTAGCGCACCCCGTCGAAACGCGCCAGGTTCGATGAGGCTTCGGCGGTCGCCACCAGGTAGTAGGTCGGCACCGCGTATTTGGTGTGCGGCAGCGAAACCCGAACCAGTTCGCAATCCGCGGCCCGAAGCTGGTCCATTACGCGCTCAATCGCCGCCCGTATTTCGTCATCGAGACCTTTGCCGAAGTATTCTTCCGGCACGCCAATTTTCAGCCCCTTCACGGACTTGCCGATCGCGCTGAGGTAGTCCGCGACGGCTACGTCCGCCGAAGTCGAATCGAGCGGGTCGCGCCCGGCGATCACCTGTAAAACACTGGCCGCGTCCTTCACCGTCCTGGTCAATGGCCCTATGTGGTCCAGAGACGAGCCGAACGCGATCAGCCCGTAACGAGAAACGCGGCCGTAGGTTGGCATCAGCCCAACCACGCCGCAGAACGCCGCCGGCTGCCGGATCGATCCGCCGGTATCGGAGCCCAGTGCGGCCACGGCCATTCCCGCCGCCACGGTTGCCGCCGAGCCGCCCGAAGAGCCGCCGGGAACCCGCGTCAGATCGCGCGGATTCCGCACCGGTTTGTAGCCCGAGTTTTCGTTCGATGAGCCCATGGCAAATTCATCGCAGTTCAATTTGCCAAGCACGACCGCGCCGGCGGCTTCCATCCGTGCCACTGCCGTGCAATCGTAAGGAGCTATAAAGTCGTCCAGGATCTTCGAAGCGGCGGTGGTGCGAACCCCGCGGGTCATCAGAACATCCTTGATGCCCACCGGGACGCCGGCCAGCGGCGGCAGTGGATCGCCACGCTCCGCCATCTGGTCGATCTCGCGCGGCCTTGGCTAAGGCGCGACTCTTCGAGAGCGTCAGAAAAGCGCCAATCTTTTCGTCTTCCGCCGCGATCTTGCCATAGCAGGCCTCGGCCAGCGCGGTGGCTGTCATCTCTTTTCGCGCCACAAGTTCGCGGACGCGGTCAATTGTCAGCTGCTCGATGTTCATTGTTTCCGGGAGGCTCCATCCACTGCCGCAGGGCGATTCAACCGCTATCGCGAGCTGCCGGCAGGCGAGAATTGATCCTACTTTTCGATGACCTTGGGAACCTTGAAATAAACTTTGTCCGATTCGGGCGCGTTCGCCATCGCGGCCTCATGAGGCAATCCGGGGCGCGCCTCATCGGGACGCATGACATAGTCAAAACGCTCGCCTTCAGCCGCTGCGGAACCGGCAAACATGCTGACCACTTCGGCCAGCGGCGGCACGTCAGAGGTGTCGAGTTCGTTAAGCGTGTCTATGTGCTCGAGAATCGAGTTCAGGTCGCGGATCATGCGGCCTTTTTCTTCGGCCGTCAGCTCCAGATTCGCCAGATCGGCCACATACATCACGTCCTGTTCGGTTACTTTTGTTTCCGCCATCTGCTTTCCCGCTCCGCTTCACTCGCTGGTCCGCGTTTGCGCCCGGGCTTGGCGACGCTGCCGCCAGAGCCTTTCACGGCAGGCCCTGACATCGCGACCACAAATTCGATTCGCTCGACCCGGGTCCGGCTGTACTGGTTTAGCTTCCCCAGATAGCTTCCGCTCAGGTCCTGGAGCTGGTCTCGCCAGTTCACATCGGGAACCTCGACGCGCAGAACGCCGCTGCCGAAGCTCAGGGCTTGGGTCCGTCCGGCAACCTGCTTGCCACAGACAAACTGCCAAGCCTCCACCGGGACTTGCCCGGCTGGCAGACGATTGAGCACGTCGGCTACAAGTTTCTGCAATGTCGGACGAGCGGAATCCATCTGTACACCTAGAAAAGCAATGCCGGTTCTCCGGAAAAACGCACTCACCGAAATGCCCGACCGATGCCAGCTTTGGCATTTGCCTTAAGTACCTGATTTTAGCATCTGGCTGGAATCGATCCCCAGAGCCACATTCCTGTCAAAGCCAGGGCATTGCCTCGGCACGGGAAGCGAAGAGTTCCCTTCTGCTCGTCGATTAACCTATCAGAACCGTATGCCTGCAAGCGCCGTGGCGTTGCCTTGTCACTTGAATTCAGCGAAGGTCTTTGAATTATTTGTAATAGAAACTATTTGTAATAGAGCCTCAGGTCCAGAGGCGGTGGTGTGTGCCCCATTGTCCGCAGAAAACCGGAAACCTGGCCACGATGATGGGTCCCATGATTCACCACATGCAGCACGATCTGCCAGACAGGGTTCACGAACGCATTGCCCTTCGTATCTTTATACGATATGTCTTTTTGAATAGAGTCTTCGGTCAGCCGGGCACCCCATTGCTTCCACCTCTCTAGCAGTGCCGGCCAGTCATTCTGAAGCACCGCCAGATGCATATCCTGCTCCGGAACGATAAAGCGTGCCGGCGGATTTCCTTCGATCCGGCCAAGCCAGACACGATCGGCGGCATAGACGTGCACGAGCGTGCCGAGAACATTGTGATCGGCGGTGCTGAAGTCTCTCATCAATTCCTGCGGACTCAGCGCAGTTGCGGCGTCCACCAATCTGCGGCTGGCCCAAGCGCTATAGTCCAAGAGGCTTTGGAGTACATCCACGGTCATTATCATAAGTGCACCAGTGTACACCTGGCAGGCTGCTGAAAAACAGAGCTTGCTCTGAGCGTGCACCGTGTGTCCGCGCAGTTTGAGCCGCCGCGGGAAGCAACCAACCTTACCAACTACCGTTAGCGAAGTCACGCCGGTTTGCCGGAACCGCACGCAGAAAGTGGGCAAGCTTTGCCTCGCTAACGAGGCCATGCTTTGCCTAGAGCGATTGTGGGTTAGAAGAGCGCACTCACGAGCCATCCGATAAGTATCGTCGATTGTGTAGATTTGACTCTTTGAATAGCCGGGCGTATTTGGCAAGAGACTTGCACTACACATTGCGGATTAACGGCAACTAAGCTCCGGCAGAAAGTGTCGATAAAACTCAACTGGAGGAGATGGCGATGTCAGTGCTCGGTATTCTCAGCAGCAGTCTCTTTGGTGCCCAGAGCGCGCAAAATCAGATGCAGCAATTTCCGCAACTCGGCAAAGACCTGCAGTCCGGTAATCTATCGGCGGCAAAAGCGGATTTTGCGACGTTACAGCAATCCGTGACACAGACCAGTTCAACCTCGTCGTCGCAAAGCACCAGTCCTATCGCCCAAGCTTTCATTCAGCTAGGAAAGGATCTTCAATCCGGGAACGTTTCGGCTGCCCAGCAGGATTACTCGACGATTCAGCAGGACTTCAAGAATCAAGCAAGCAGCAGTCAGGTAACGCAAGGGCACCATCATCATCACAGTGGCAGCGGGGGCGGAGAAAATGAGATCAGTCAGGCGATGGGTCAGTTGGGCCAGTCGCTGCAATCTGGCAATCTCTCTACCGCGCAGCAGGCATACAGCACATTGCAGCAGGACCTCCAGCAGTTTGCTCAGAATAGCGGTCAGATACAGGCGTCACAGTCCGGTTCGAATAGCTTCTCGCTAAGCGCCTGATCCGTGGAGAGAGCCCGCGAAGGAGTTTAGGAGGTGGATTCCGCTAAAAACGGCGGCATCGAGCGGCATTGCTGGGCGAGTTGTCGCCTCGCCTATTGCTGAGGCGCGTTTTTCAGCAGCCAGCTAGGCTCGCGTATTCCTCAGAAACTGTTTTCCCGCCTCGATAAGGAGACCATAAACACTGGTCAGCAGCAGTTGATACCCGTTCTCAATGTATTGTCGGGGCGTCTCTCCACCGCGGACGACTCCCCCAATGGGCTTGCGCGCTTTTTTTCCTGCTGCAAGGATTTTATTGATGGCTTCTACAACGACGGGGTGAGTCGTTTGACCTGGGAATCCCAAGGATTGCGAAAGATCATTGCTTCCGATTACCACGCCGTCAATCCCTTCAGTCCCGAGGATTCCTTCAATGTTCTCCACGCCCTCGCGGTCTTCCACGTCCGCCAGAACCAGTGTTTCCCGGTTCGCTGCCTTGACGTATTCCCCCAGTGGCCCGCGTAGGCCATAGTCGGCGCTACGTGCCGGAGCAAGGCCGCGAACGCCCTGCGGAGCATACTTCGCCGCACGCACTGCTACCCTACAATCCTCCACACTCTCAACGCCAGGGATGATGATTCCCATAGCGCCAGCATCCAGGTAGGGGAGGATCACCTCCGGCAGATTCTGCGGAACACGCACCAGTGGCGTCATATCCCGCGCCTCTGCAGCAATCACCAGTTGCCCTACCTCAGACAAACTTAGGCTGGAATGTTCACCGTCGATGAATAGCCAATCGAAGCCCAAAAGGGCAAGCACCTCCACAATTTGTGTGGCCGGATCCTGGATTAGTACTCCGGACGCGACCTCGCCTTTGAGCAGCTTTTCCTTGAGCAGGTTCTTTTTCATCCTTAGGTCCTCTGCACTTCGGTGACTAAAAGCCATAAAAAGCCATGGATTGTGCAGCAATTCTGTGTCCGATAATGATTTGCTATGTCCGATAATGCGTACAGAGCTGCTCAACCTAGCTGCTTGTCCGACAAGTGTGATGAGATTTCAGCCCAAACGTCGCCTGAGGCCGGGTTTTGGTTATGGGGCCAGCTCAAACTCCGGCTGATTGGCGGCGCGCCGCTGATGCGGGCAGGACAACCGAGGATACCATACCCCTGCGCATCCGTCGGATCATCGCCGCCGTCACTCCGATGAGCGCCGGCGCCAGCGAAGCACACAGCACCGGACAAAATACATCCGCCCACCGCTAAAACGCCGTCTTTGTTTTATACTGCCCACACTACAGTTGCTGCCGGAATCGATTGGAAAAGGCCGGCAAACTGGCGGTCCCAAATTGCCTCCGACAGAACCAAAGAGCAACAACACGCTTTTCACCGCGGCAATCGTGATTGTCGTGGGCGTTATTGCCACCACCCTGGCGCAGCCTCAGGTGCTGGCGCGGATACCCTTACAAAACCTTCTCAAGAACGAACTGCATGTGGATCGATCGGCCAACGCCGCTTTCTTTTTTTGGGCGGGCCTGGCGTGGTATTTCAAACCCTTCGCAGGCATCATCACCGACGCTTTCCCGATTTTTGGCAGCCGGCGCAAGAGCTACATTCTGATCAGCACAACGCTGGCGGTACTCTCCTGGCTTGGGCTCTACGTCACCCCGCACGAATATAGCAAGCTGCTCTGGATGTGTATCGTTATCAATGCCTTCATGGTCGTCGCGAGTACAGTCATCGGCGGCTACATGGTCGAGACCGCACAGGCGAAATCGGCCTCGGGCCGGCTCACGGCGGTCCGCCAGTTCGTGCAGCAGGGTTGTAGCATCATCAACGGTCCGAGCGCGGGTTATCTAGCCAGCATCGCTTTCACATGGACGGCATTGGCCTGTGGCGGAGTGATGTTTCTGCTGGTGCCGGTTACAATCTTGTTCCTGCACGAACAGCGCAAGCGAATCGATTCGCGCCAACTTCTCGAAAATGCCGGCAAGCAACTGGTCAACATCGGCACCGCTAGGACGATGTGGGCAGCGGTAGGACTCATGGCGCTGTTCTACATCGCACCCGGCTTCTCGACAGCAATTTTCTATAAACAGCAGAACGAACTCCACATGAGCACGCAGGTACAGGGTTTTCTGCAGCTCATTGCGGGCGTTTGCGGGGTTGTAGCGTCGATCGGATATGCGAGTGCCTGCCGGCGCTTCAACCTGCGTACTCTGCTGCTGTGGTGCATGGGCCTGGGCGCGGTTGCCAATTTCAGCTATCTGTATTATTCGTCGGTGAGCCGGGCCCAGGCAATCGAAGGGATCAACGGCTTCGGCTACACGCTCGCCGAACTGGCGCTTATGGATCTTGCGATTCGCGCCACCCCCGCTGGCAGCGAAGGCCTCGGCTTCTCGTTGATGATGAGCGTCCGCAATCTGGCGCTGTTCGGCACTGACTGGTTCGGGGCGAAACTGCTGGAGCAGTACCATCTTTCCTTCGACTCGCTGGTGATCGCAAACGCGGTGACTACTCTTATTACCGTCCCGCTCGTGCTCTTGCTTCCCAGAGTACTGGTAAGTAAAAAGGACGCGGAGCCGTAACAGGCCGCTGAAAAACGCGCCGAAGCAAAGAGCGAGACGCTACGAATGTGTAATCCAGAAGTGCAGCGTATAAGATGTTGGGGCTCGTTCTTCTCTAAACTTGTTTTTCAGCAGCCGGTTAGGCTTGCCTCAGTTCAGATTTTGAGAAGACCGGAGGTCTATGGCGCAGACTGCAACGCCGGTAGAGTTGAGGCCCGAGACGCTGCGGGCTTTTGATGCGTATATCCGCGAAGCCGAAGCGGCAATGGAGCGGACGCTGGACGGGAGCGTTCCATTTCTATGGTCTGACGCCAGTTCCGAGCGAGCGCAACAGATCCTCCAGGGCAGAATCCTCGCGCAATTCTGGTCGGATCAAGGGTCGGGCAGAGTGGCGCATGGATTGATTCATGACTGGACTGCGGCCGTATTGATTCCTGGCGCCACCCTTGAGCGGACTGTGCGGCTGGTGCAGGACTACAACAACCATAAGAACATCTACAAGCCCGAGGTGATCGACTCAAGGCTGCTGAGCCATCAGGGCGACGATTTTCAAATCTATTTGCGGCTCCTGAAGAAAAAAATCATCACGGTGGTCCTCGATACCTATCATGACGTGCACTATTCGTCGTTGGACCATACACGCTGGCTTTGCCGGTCCTACACAACGCGGATTCTTGAGGTAGAAGGAGCCGGAAGCCGGAAAGAAAAAAACCTGCCGCCCGACACCGGTCACGGATTTCTTTGGCGTTTGTATTCCTACTGGAAATTCCAGGGGAAGGAGCCCGGTACGTTTGTGGAGTGTCGAGCGATTTCGCTATCGCGCAACGTGCCGCTAGGCCTGGGGTGGATGATTGAACCAATTATCCAGAAACTGCCCAAGGAATCTCTGATCAATACTCTCAATGCTACGCGCCGGGCGCTCACGGATACATGAAGACCAGCACCGACTCCTCATGCCCGTCCCGTCCGGTATATGCGGAAGTAAGAGGATAAGTGATTCGAGTGAGTTCTTCGTCAAGGTAGCGCTTCAGCGTGCCGATTGGGGTGAATGTCGTCAAGCCCACAACCTCTGCCTAAGAGCGTGCTGCTGAAAAACTCTTCTCCGAGGGTGTCATCCTGAGCGAAGCGAAGGATCTGCTGTTTGCGCGTGCTGAATATAAAGCTTATTTGCGGACGAAGACCGATCGCCGGAAGGTCAGTAGATCCTCTATACGACTAATTTTGACGTCGGCTGGAGAATATGAACTGAGGATTTTCGGATCATGTGCGTAGCGTCCCTGCTTGGGAAACACCGTAGTCACGCGGCTCTTCCACGCGTTCTTGATCGCTTCCAGGATGCGGAGCTTGTCGTCGATCATCACATAATGATGCGCCGGATACATGCGCTCGAACGTCGGCGAGCATCTCTTCCTTGTGGATGAAGACCAGCACCCGACCTCCGAAGGCTTGCCACAGACCTGAGCGGCAGATCTTGCGCGGCTGGAAGACGGCGTCTCCATCGGACAGGATCACAACTTGGCCCCAGCGTTTGACCCTTTGAATGACTTCAAAAACATGCGGATAAAGCCTCTTGGCAAACGGATAGTCCACCAGCCAGTTTGCAACGCGTAACAGCCGCGGATCGTGCGGGCGCTCTAGCCTGTAACGCTCAAGTGCGCCCAGGTAGTCAGCGTAGCCAATTTCTTTGCGCAACTCCTCGAAGATTGCGATGTAGCGTTCGCGGGCACGAGGTCCGTAGCTGCGGGCAAGGTGGTGGTAAAGATCTCTCTGGACCCGATCGTTGTCGAGCAGTGTATTGTCCACGTCGAAGAGAAAAACCAGATCACGCTTTGGCGTTTTCATTTCTCTTCCCGAGCCTTCGGATTGATCCACGGTCCGTCGCCGGCGATGAGCGCGTCGGCCTCTTTTGGCCCCCAGCTGCCGGGCTTGTAGGGGAGAGCCCGGTGGTGAGTCTTAAGGACTGGATCGACCACCGCCCAGGCGGCCTCAACTGCGTCCTCACGGGTGAAGAGCGCGCCGTCGCCGGCCATGGCGTCGCTCAAAAGCCGTACATAGGGAGATTCTTGAGTTGCCTGTTCTTCAGAGAGGTAGAGCTCCCGCTGCTTCCCAACAAACTCTTTCCCTGCGAGCTTGACGCGAGCGGCGAGCGCGACGGCCTCGCCGGGGGAGAGCCGGAAGCGCAGGTAGTTAGCCCGACCGGTCGTCGGCGCTGAGTCGGCGAAAAGTCTCTGCGGCGGAGGCTTCAACTCCACCAGTACCTCGTTCGCGGTTTCTGCCAGGTATTTGCCGGAACGCAGGTACCACGGCACACCGTCCCAACGCCATGAGTCGATGAACAGCCGCAGGGCACAGAAAGTCTCGACGTCGGAGTTCTTCGCCACGTCTTGCTCCTTCCGGTAGCCAGCGTACTGGCCGCGCACCAAGTCATTGGGCTTCAGAGGTCGCATGGCTTGAAGGACTTTGGCTTTCTCGCTGTGTACGAATCCAAAGTGTCTACCGGCCGGCGGCTCCATGGCAAGTAGCGCGACCACTTGGAAGAGGTGGTTCTCGATCACGTCGCGCAGACAGCCGGCGGTTTCGTAAAACGCGCCGCGGTTACCCACGCCGAAATCCTCAGATAAGGTTATCTGTACGCTGGCCACGTAGTTGCGGTTCCAGATCGGCTCCAGGAACGAATTGGCAAAGCGGAAATAGAGGATATTCATGATCGCCTCCTTCCCGAGAAAGTGATCGATGCGGAAGATCGAGTCTTCCGGGAACACCGTGTGCGCAACTTCGTTGAGCTGCCGCGCGGAGGCCAGGTCGCGTCCGAATGGCTTTTCAACGATGACGCGCGCATGCTTGGCCAAACTCGTGGCACCGAGTCCTTTGATCACTGTCTCGAAGAGCGAAGGCGGGATAGCGAGGTAGTGCGCCGGTCGTCGAGCGCTACCTAATGCCTTTTTTATCGCCGTGAACGTGCCCGGGTCTTTATAGTCGCCACTCACGTACCCGAGCAGGGACAGAAGATGGTTGAGCGCACGCTGGTTATCGATCCCGCCCGATCGCTTGATGCTGTCCGTCACCCGTTTGTGCAGACGCGCCACGCTCCATTTCGGAAAGGCGACGCCGATCACCGGGACCGTGAGGGTACCTCGTTTCGCCATCGCATAGAGCGCCGGGAAGATCATCTTGTGGGCGAGATCACCGGTCACACCGAAGAGCACCAGAGCGTCCGAACGGGAGGCAGTCATAAGGTATCTCCCCGCCTTGGGGCGGCCTTTTCCTCATGGCCACCGAACTGGTAACGAAGGGCGGACAATACCTTGTCGGCGAAGTCATCCTCGCCGCGCGAGCTGAAACGCTGGTATAGCGCGGCACTGAGTACGGGGGCAGGAACCGACTCGTCGATAGCCGCCTTGACCGTCCAGCGCCCCTCCCCCGAGTCCGATACCCGTCCGGCGAACTTCGCCAAATCCGGACTATCGAGGAGTGCGGTGGCAGCCAAGTCCAAAAGCCACGAAGCAATGACACTGCCACGGCGCCAGACCTCGGCGATGTCCGCCAGATTCAGATTGTACGCGTAGCGCTCAGGGTGGCGCAGCGGCGTGGTTTCAGCATCGACGCTACGCCGTTGCTTGCCGGCATTGGCATGGCGGAGGATGTTCAATCCCTCCGCGTACGCGGCCATGATGCCGTACTCGATACCGTTGTGGACCATTTTGACGAAGTGCCCGGCGCCGCTCGGACCGCAGTGCAGGTAGCCGTGTTCGGCGGTGCCGCCTAGCTTCTCCCGACCAGGCGTGCGTGGCGCCGCCTCGACACTTGGGGCCAGAGTGGCGAAAACAGGGTCAAGGCGACGGATGACGGCCTCCTCGCCACCGATCATCAGACAGTAGCCTCGCTCTGCCCCCCAGACCCCGCCACTGGTCCCGACATCCACATAGTGGATGCCTTTCGATTTCAGTTCAGCAGCGCGGCGGATGTCATCGTGGTAGTAGGAGTTGCCGCCGTCGATGACTACATCATCTGGTTTGAGGAACGGGATGAGAGTCTTCAACGTAGGGTCGACCACGGCTGCGGGCACCATCATCCAGATGGTGCGAGGTAATTTTAGCTTATTCGCGAAGTCTTCGAGGGATGCCGTTGGGATCGCCCCATCTTTAGCTAGCGCCTTTACGACCTCCGCCTGAAGGTCGTAAACGACACACTGGTGGCCAGCTCGCAGCAGGCGCCGCACCATATTGGTTCCCATTCGGCCAAGTCCGATCATGCCCAGTTCCATGTATGTTTCCTTCCTGTTTGAGAGCCGAAACGTTCGCTCCTCACTGGCGTTCGATGTGGTCATAGCCAGACCATAGCCTTGCAAGGTTATTTACTGAAAGTTTCTAGTAAACTCCCTCCGGTTGGATCATTACATTTCTCGACGAGGTTGCGCGTTCCCAGGATATTTGCGGGAACGGACGCGTCCACGCCATTGCCTTCTCAGTGGGCCACAGCCTTGGCCAAAAGGATGATGAAGTCGGGGTAAGAATAGAAGAAAGGGTCCTTCAGACAGTCCGCTGGACTCGACCCACACGGAGCTTCGAAAATGCCGTACCGTTGGGTATTCCCAAGTTCCCGACAAAGGCGAAGACTCAGTGGGAGCAATGGCTGCTGAAACAGAAGGCCGTGCTCGCGAGAAAACGAAGTCTCTTTTTCCCGGGTCAATCCTTATGAAACCGGGTGTTATGAAACCGGGGTGGAGTGAATAAACAACTGGCCGTCAGCAACTTTCCAGTAGCCTTTCAACAGGCCATCCTGAAACGTCCTCTGAACGATGTCCAGCGGCAAGCTCAGGCGCTCAGCAGCCTGATTGAGGTCGCACACGCCTTCCTTAAGTACCCTGCTCAATTCTTGTGAGCTGTTCAATTCTTGCAATAAGAAGGGATTCGCCTTTACCGCTTCGGCTTGGTTTGGGAGTGGAATGACCTCAGGCTTGAGTCCCTTCAAATTCAACGTCATTCTCAGAGCGCACGACTCGCATAACCAGAAGTACTCCGTCCCGCGATGGCGGAGATCTTTTCGTACGCCACGGTAATCATGAGAATTCACCAGAAAAAGCTTACCGCCCCTCAAGTAGTGAAATAAAGTCGCGCAGAGTGGATTTAGGCATTTTCTTACCATCGCGTGGCTCCTTTCGCGAGCTTGTGTCTCCAGCTTTGCTCACGCGTGAGAGAGATATTTCACCGCAAAGCGACGTCGATTCGCGATGCTTCCGCGGGCGTGTCATTCGCTGCTCCTTTGCCGAAAACCCGGCATCGGGGCGCGCATGTGAACCAACTATCTCAGGACGGCGATGAGCGAATCAGGCGCTTGCTGGGTTTAACCCGGAAGTCGGCGCTATTTTCATCGCAACCAGCACCTCCAACATAGTGGCGGTGTTACGAACGTTTCCTGAGATGGTGAGGAGTGCTTCTTCGACGAGAGGATGCTGTTCCGCCAGCGTATCAAGACGGTCACTCACGTTATTGAGTTGCTGGACTTCATGCAGGATCGCAGTCGGCATGGAGTACACGGCCTTCCTGAGAACCTAAGGGGGGAGGAAAATTTCAGATAGGCTGACTTAGTCCAGGGAACCTGAAAGAGGAGAAGATGGTAACCACCTCAATCACATTATATCACGTGAGCGCCCGGAATATTGCAGCCCTTATTACCGCCAGTTCATCATCAGTTCTTCCGCCTTACGCATTCACTGCACTCAACCGCACTACAGGCTCTGCACACGCGTTGCCCCAGGATAGTCAAGTTCTGCATTTCCGCTTAGCACGCCGGAACTAGGTGCAATTTCCCAGCTCCCGTGTACGATTCCAAACCGCCTACACGGCCCAGTAGGCATCTAGCTTCTTCATCATAAGAAGCAGGCGCATGCTGAACGGAGAAGCTCATCAGAATCAACTCACAGCCCAAGTAAACCGCGATGAAGTAAGTATCGCGATGAGGTGACCATGAAGAAACTGGCGTTGGTATGGCTGTTGGCGTGCGGAACCGCATGGACGCAGACTGTTTATTCCAATCTTGACGATTCGAACGCGGTGGATATGGGCGGGACGAGCACCGGCTGGGGCTCGTGTACGACCTGCGCCGGTGGAGAAAACGAATCTTTGGCTGTCATCTCCACCGCTGACGGCGTGACCACGCCCTCATGGGATGGCACCAGTCGTGAATTCTTCATCACCGGACCTGCCTACGCCAACGGTTTGTGGTGGTACAAGGTCGGCCCCAACGACGCCGTGTCGCACTTCACATTCAGTTTCTGGGTGCAATTCAACAGCGGAAGCACCAACGCGCAGGCCATGGAGTTCGATGCCTTCCAGTTCGTTGGCACAACCAAATACACCTTTGGCACACAGTGTAATTACGTAACGGCGGTCTGGGATGTGTGGAACGCGGGCGCAAGTAGTTGGGAGCGGACAAGGGTACCTTGCAGCAAATTCCAGCCGGGCGATTGGTATCACCTTACTATGACGTTTCACCGCACCCCGGACTTGAACGAGCACTATGACAGTTTGAGCATCGTTCAGTACAACAGCCAAAAAAGGATCGTTGCATCGCAAAATTATTCTTTAAATCTGACGTATCCGTCCGGCCCGCTTCCGGCCGGGTGGACAGAAAACATGGGCGTGCAGTTCCAGATGGACATCGGTTCGAGTGGAGCCTCGATGACTGAATGGGTGGATGTTGTCAGTCTCGCGGTTTATTGACCTGGCAATCATGATAGCTGCACATGCTCGGTTTGTGATCCGGGAACGCAAACCTTTGTTCGCATCCCATTCTCGTGGGCCACGAGGGCCGTGCGCCCCACATTCTACAGCGTGCCAGGCGACCGGACATGAGATTCGGGCTAACGCATTTGCTGCAGTTTCAACTGCCATTCCAGGCGCATTTTTTGCCCGGTGACCGTGCAGCCCAAACCGCCGACCGTAGAGCCCTTCAGTTGTTGAGGAAGCAATTTCTGCACATTAACCAACGCATCGACGACTTCATCGGGCGGAATGTAGCTCTGAATACCTGCCAAAGCCATGTCTGCCGCCATCAATGCGGCGGCCACGCCAATCGCGTTGCGCTTGATGCAAGGAACCTCAACCGGTCCCGCAGGCGGATCGCAAATGAGGCCCAGGAGGTTCTTCAGCGTGAGTGCCGCGGACTGAATGCATTGCTCGGGATCGCCGCCGCCTAGAAAGACCGCCGCACTGGCCGTAATCGCGGCCGCCACGCCGATCTCTCCCTGGCATCCGCCGACGGCGCCGGAAAGAGAAGCCTTGTTGGCGATACACACCCCAACCGCCGCCGCCACCAGCAGAGCGTCGCAAAGATCGTCATCGGTCTTCTTCAGGCTTTCAGCTAGACAGAAAATCACGCCCGGCAGCACTCCCGCGGAGCCTGCCGTGGGGGTCGCCACCACGCGTCCCATGCTTCCGTTCACTTCCATCACGCTGAGTGCCCGCGCAATGGCAAGGGGAAGGATTCCCCCGCTAATGGTTCTGCCTTCGCGATAGGCGGCCATCATCTTCGCGGCGTCGTCTCCGGCGCAGAAACCACCGAGCAACTCGAGCTTGTTCTCCAAGCCAGTAGCAACGGACTCGCGCATGACGCGCAGGATTCTATGAAAGATTTCCTTGATCTCCGCGGCGCTCTTTCCGGTCCGCTGTTCCTCGTACTCCGCTGCGGCTGCCGCCAGACCCTTGTCGCTTGCAAGGGCTGAAAGCTGCGCGAAGTTCGAAAATGCCGGGGCCTCTTGTCTCTGTTGAAGGTTCGACAGCGCAGGAACCGCGCGGACAGCGGTGACGTAAGGTAGGCCGCCGATTGCATCCAGAAACGCTCGGGGCGCGGGTTCGCGCAGTACCCAGCAGGCGAGCGAACCTTGAGGTGTTGCGCCGGAATAGGCGGCTATGATCTGGCCCGCACCCAGCAGGCGATTGACATCGCTTTCGATGGGTGCCGAGGCGCGGACAAGCAGGAAAGGATAACTTCCGTCGAGTTGCACGGCGAGTCCATCGATCTCGGTTATTTCAATGCAGCCGCCGCCTACCGAGATCCCATTGACTACGGTTGTGCCCTCCTTGGTGACGATTCTGAGCCGCATCGTGTTCGGATGCACATCGGCCCCGCCGCTTGCGGCAGACCCAACTTCCGCCGGAGGCTTCGGTTGGCTGCGCTCAACCTGCTTGACATCGAAGGTGAGCCCCCGTTGCGCCGCGTCCTCGAGCGCAGTCTTGAGTCTGAGGTCGTCCTCGCGATAGCCCAGTAGCCCGCCGATCAGTGCCGCATGTGTTCTGTGCCCGGCATAGGTTTGCATAAGCACCGGATGAAAATAGAGAGTCACCTGCTCCGTGGCGATCCCTGCTATCTTGCCGGCGAGAAAGCCTATACGAGCGGCGCCCGCAGTGTGCGAACTGGACGGACCTACCATGACGGGACCGATGATGTCGAACAGACTCAGGGACATAAATCACCTCTGGGGTGCGCCGCCCTGGCCGCGGGGAAGCACCATGACAGGCGAGCAAATAGGAGGAACAGGTTATTGCATTCCACCTGACAATAAAAGGCAAGAGAATCGTTGGCCGGCTGCTGACCATTGGCGTCGGTACTTGGCAGACTTGGTGACGACCTAAGGCACGAGGCCGCGCCGCTCTGGAAGCCGAGCATGAGAAGTTTCAGGACGCGGCCTACGACGCCGTATCCTGCACGCCTTTGAAAAACTCGGCGGCACCAGCGCGCAAAATTCTGGTCACGTGTGTGTAACAATACGACACGCCGCAGTTTCGGTAGGCGCGAATGCTGGAGGCCTCACCAGTTGTGCCCGCCCACTTTCCAGCGGAGATGATCCTCCTGAATGCCTGGCGCATGGTTTCCTGCACCGCAGGAGCGTCATGCCGCCCTGGGAATCCGAGCGCCTGCGACAGATCGGAAGGTCCGACAAACACCACGTCCACTCCATCGACCGCGCAGATAGCCTCCAGGTTGTCCAGCGCTGGCAGCTCCTCCAACTGAACACAGACCAGGGTTTCGCGATTCGCCTGCACAACGAACTCCGCCTGGCTCAGACCGATGCCATATTGTGCGGCACGCGTCCCCACTGCCAGCCCGCGCTGCCCCAGTGGGTGAAACTTGACCGCAGCGACAACGGCAGCAGCTTCCTCGGCGGTGTTTACATGCGGCACCTGAACGCCGAGCACTCCAGCATCGAGCAGCTTGGTTATTTCTTGCTCGCCGTGGCTGCCGGGACGAGCAATCGGAGTGACGCCGCTGGACTCGGCGGCCATGACCATCGTCTGCAGGGTCTCGGGGGAAATGGCGCCGTGCTCGAAGTCAATGAGCACCCAATCGAACCCAAGCCGCCCGACCATTTCCACGATCTGCGGCGACGGAATCATTACGGACACGCCAAACACGGGCTGTCCAGCAGCCAGTTTCGCTTTCATTTTGTTGGCTAGCATAGATGGGCCATAGATTAGCACGCCGTCCTGTGTGCGTACGAGAGCACACTATCGAGCTTCTTCCGCAACCACTGAGCCAATCGCTGACAAGAACACCTGAGCACTTCACGATAAATGAAATCCCCACATCTTCCGTCCCGAAAACAGAAGCGTGGGGATGCGTATACAAGAATTACGAAAATGCGCTAGATGAGCTATCTATCGCAAATGCAGAACCACACCTGCGCCAATCCGATAACTGTTCTGGTAGTTCTGGTATAGGTTTGGCAGACGGGTGTACAGATAATCCGCCTGGATCAGCCTGAGCGAAACGCGCTGGCTGACTCCAACCTGCAATCCGCCTCCCAACGACATGGCAAAAGCATCCGCCCTACTGTTCAGAGTCGTGCCGTTTGGGAAAGCTCCTTCGGTTGCATGAGTGCCTCCGAACAGTGCCTGCGCAAACGGCATCAGCGTGCCTGCCTCGCGACCGGCGCGGATAGGGAAGGAAAAACGCGGTCCCGCCATATAGTTCAACAAAGTTAACCCAGAGCCTGAGGCAGCTACACTGCCGGCGTGAAGCCCACTGAACTCCGCCACCGCGCCAAATTGACGAGTAAGCGGTAACACCACATCGGCACGCCCGCCATTCAATCCGAACCCACTGTTTCCCACCACTGCCTGGGAGCCCTGATACACATAACCCGCCGAAAATTGCGCTTGCTCGTCCAGGCCAAAGGCGGCACAGGTAAGGCAGAACAGCATGGCAAAGATAATTCGTTTCATCGTTTTCTCCTTACTGGACCGTCAGGTTTAGAGTGGTGGAGTGCTGTAGAGAACCGCTCGTCGCGGTCAGGGTTAGCGCGTGAGTCTGCGTGTTTTGGCTTAAGAAGCCGGAACCGCCGGCGCAAGACGACATGCCTAAGATTGCAAACACCAGCAGCAGCAAGAGGAGCATTGCGGTGCGCTTGGCCTTGGTTCGGAATATGCGCCGCAGCGACACCATGCCCAGGAGCGGCAACAGCGCTAGCGCAAACACCACGCCCGGACCTCTCTGGCGCATGCCGGCAACAGGTTTGGTGGTTTGTACCTGCACCGTGACGGTTTGCGCACCACTGCCCGCGTTGATCGTGGCCGGCGTGATGCTATAGGTGGCACCCGCTGGCAGACCGCTCAGGCTCAGCGACACGATGCCGGGGAAGGTCGTGCCGCTTGTCGGAGAGATTTGGAATTGATAGGTAGCCACTCCTCCCGCCAGCACGCTCGCTGACAGCACCGTTCCCGTCCCGCCACCGCTGATGACGAATTGGAAGTCCTGCACTGTCTCGGTGAGCGCCGCCGAGGTAACCCCCGTGAAGTTAGAGTCGCCACCATAAACAGCCGTAATGCTGTGCGACCCCGCCGCCAGAGTGCTGACACCAAGCGTAGCGGTTCCGGTATTGTCCAGGGCCGCGCCGCCCAATAGCGTGCTGCCATCCATGAAGTTCACGCTACCTGTCGGTGTACCAGCGGCGGTCACCTTGGCAGTGAAGTTAATGGTGTTTTCCAGCAGGATAGTCGCAGCGCTGGTCTGCAACGTGATTTGTGCTTGCCGGGATTGGCCCGTACCCGTCAAGGCAACGGACTGAGTAGCGCCGATCACATTGAGCGCAGTGTCGATGAACGTCAGAGAATCGGGAGGAACGCTGCCTGTCACAGTTGGCGCAAAGTAGACCTCTGCCAGGCAACTTGCACCGATATCCAGCGAGGTAACCTGCAAGCATGGGCTGCTGGTGTCCACTACAAAGTTCGCAGTCGCGGTTGCCGTACTGTTTAAAGTCATCGACGTGTTCCCGATATTGGAAAGGGTCACCGTCTGCTCCGGACTGCTACCGCCCACAATGGTCTTCGGGAAGCTCAGCGGCGCGGCCGTGGCAGAGACCACGCGCACGACATTGTTGTTGCTGTCGCTGATGTACAGGTTCCCCACAGAATCCAGCGCCACAGCGTAGGGACCATTCAAAGTCGCGCTGTTGGCTGGGCCGTTGTCGCCGCTGTAATTGGGGGTCCCGGTGCCCGCAAGCGTGGTGATGATCTGCGTCGCCGCATCCACTTTGCGTACGGCGTTAACGGCCGGATCAGCAATGTAGAGGTTCCCCGCCGCATCCACGGCCACGCCGGTAGGCGCGTTCAACTTCGCGCTGGTGGCTGGGCCATTGTCACCGCTGTAGCCCTGGGTACCGGTGCCCGCAACCGTGGTAATAATCTGCGTCGCCGCATCCACTCTGCGAACAGCAGCGTTGTTCCTATCGGCAATGTACAGATTGCCGGCATAATCCACGGCCACACCCCTCGGCCCTTGTAGTCCCGCGCTGTTGGCTGGACCGCTATCGCCCGTGTAACCTGGATTGCTATGGTTGCCGGCTATGGTGGTGATGATCTGCGTTGCCGCGCTCACCTTGCGGACAACGTTGTTGCCGGTATCGGCAATGTACAGGTTGCCCACCGCATCCATGGTTAATCCGACAGGATTGTTCAGCATGGCACTGCCGGCCAGACCGCCGTCGCCGTAGTAGCCAGCAGTTCCGGTGCCCGCAAAGATGGAGACATAACCCCCGTTAACCACTTCGATAGCGTTGTCGACCGTGTCTGCGATGTACAGCTTCCCTGTCGCATCCAGAGCCACACCCATGGGGGATCCAGTACGTCTATCAACGCTACGGCGAACTCGGGGCCGCGATGACCGCTAATGTCATTACCTATCGCGGACGCTCCGCGGCGCGTGAGGCCGGCAAAGCCCTTGGCTTCGACGCTGAAACACTCAACCGCCTGACCAAGCTGGTGAGTACCTGGGAGTGGCGGGGCGAGAACGACACGCTGGAGCGCAACTTCCAGACCGCTGGTTTCGACATTCAGCATCGCCGCATCGCCAAGTACGTTGAGTTGTGCCGACGGATGCAGGACCTGCCGCGCCATCTCGGACAGCACTCCGGCGGCATGGTGATCTGCGGCGGGCGACTGAATGCGGTCGTCCCTATCGAACCGGCTTCCATGCCGGGGCGCACGGTCATCCAGTGGGACAAGGAGGACTGCGCCGATATGAAGATCGTCAAGGTCGACCTGCTAGGGCTCGGCATGATGGCCGTGCTCAAGGATTGCCTCGAATTAGTGCCGCGCCAGTACAACGAGCCGCTCGATCTCGCGCAGCTTCCGCGGAACGATCCGCCCACTTATCGCGCCCTGCAGCGCGCCGATACGGTGGGAATGTTCCAGGTGGAAAGCCGCGCCCAGATGGCGGCACTGCCGCGCAATCATCCCATATGCTTTTACGATCTGGTGGTCCAGGTGGCAATCATTCGACCTGGCCCCATCGTCGGCAACATGATGAATCCCTACATGAAACGGCGGCGCGGACTGGAGAAGGTGAGTTACTACCACCCGCTGCTGGAACCTGTACTGAAGCGCACGCTCGGCATTCCTCTCTTTCAGGAGCAACTCATACGCATGGCCATGATCGTCGCCAACTTCAGCGGTGGCGAGGCCGAAGAATTACGCCGCGCAGTGGGGATGCGCCTAATATTTCTTAGTTACCAGATAGTATGCGCATGCAGTACCCACAAGCCCGAACACCACCGGATACATCAGGCCCGCCGTATAGGTGCCGGTCGCACGAATTAAAAAACCGACGAGCATCGGCGAGAGCGCTCCCACAAGTTGGGACGATCCATTCTGAAGCCCGGCCGCCTGACCCATCTTGTGGGCAGGGATAAAGGCTTGCAGAACGGTCCAAGCCATGGGCAGAGAGACGCCCTTGAAATAGAGGGCGACACAGAGAAGAGCGGCACACAGATAATTATTAGGAACGATGGCTGCAAGAAACAGAAAGGCCGCGCATCCGGCCAGGCCCACGCAGTTGATGACCGCCGCTCGTTTCAGCTTGTCGGCGATCACACCTGCGCTAATCAGCCCGATAAGGCCGAAGAGAAATGGCAACGTGGAGAAAACCCCATCTTGGCCCAGGAGAATCCGCGGGCTACCCGCAGATACTGGGGCATCCAGGACATGATGGCCCACCACATGCTAACCGAAGCCCAGAACGAAATCGCGGAGCAACAAAAATCAGGGCTCTTGATCAACTCCATATAGTTCTGCAGGGTCGACCTGGTCTGAGTTCCTCTTTCTTTCGGCGCGGCATCCGCCATCAACCCTTTCTTGATGTGGTCCAGTTCGGCTTGGTTGACCCAAGGGTGCTGGTCCGGTCGATCGCGGATCACAAACCAGATCATAGGAATGGCGATCATGCTCAGGATGGCACATAGCCCGTAGATCGCGCGCCAACCATATCCCGCTACGAACATGGTGAAGCAGGACATGCCGAGAGCCGGCCCAATCATTTGTCCGAGCAGCCAGGTCGAATTCGCTTTTCCTCTTTCTTGGAGCGGAAACCAGTTTTTCACTAACGCGATCTGCATCGGATAATGCAGGGCTTCCCCGGCTCCCAGGACGAACATGGAAGCATAGAGGACAGTTATCGTCTTCGCATTGGCGGCGACCATAAGCGGTGCCGCCCACGTGATCAAGGCCAGGGACATGGCCTTGCGCGGTCCTAGTCGGTCGCCGACGGGGCCGAGAAGAACATTCCCCAAGCCGTAGGAGATCAGGAAAAACGTCATCAATAAGCCCTGTCCAACAGGGTTGCCTTTGAGTCCCATCTCTTCCAGGAAACGGGGGATACGCGATTAGAACCGAGACATTCACCCGATCCAGATATGCCACCAGGACCACGAAAGCTAGAACGAGTGCCAACCAAACACGGATTTTGCTTGCGGCTTCGATGGGGGAAGCCACGCTGGGCGCTGCGGCTCCGGTATCGATTTGAGGTGTGTTAGTGCTCATTTCGATTCCCTCCTGTCCCCACTTCAAAAAGATCAGTCCTGATCTTCAAATTCCGCGAGACATGTGGAATGTCCGCGTCTTGCCTCTTCGCGCGTTGGTCAGAAAATGATCGCGCGAGCTGCCAGCGATTTAAGCTGATCAGGCACGATCCGCCATCAACACTGCCCTGAATAGTCCCGAATTGTAGCATGGCAAGAATACGCGCGTCCCGCGGCCCCAACCTTGCGGCCATGCACCTTGAACTTCTTCCTGCTACAATTGGCTGTTTGCTGGTGCTCTTCACTCCATGAAATGCCCTTTTTGCGGCTTTGAGCAGGATAAAGTAGTCGACTCGCGCGAAAGCAAGGAAGGCGAAGCCATACGGCGGCGCCGGGAGTGCCTGCGCTGCGAGAAGCGTTACACCACCTACGAGCGCATCGACGAAATTCCGTACATGGTGGTGAAAAAGGACGGTCGACGCGAGAAGTTCGAGCGACAGAAAGTGCTCAACGGATTATTGCGCGCCTGCGAGAAGCGTCCCGTCTCCATCAGCAAATTGGAGCAGATCGTCAATGAAACCGAAAGCTTCGTGATCGACTCCGCCGAACGCGAACGCAAAACCAGCGAGATCGGCGAACTGATCATGCATCGCTTGCGCGGCCTCGACAAGGTAGCGTACGTGCGCTTCGCCTCGGTTTATCTCGACTTCAAAGATGTCCAGGAATTCATGTCCGAGTTGCAGGACCTGCTAAAGACCAAGGACAACGGCAAGCAGACTGCCCCCGTGAAGGCAAAGGCAGGCCCCCCGCTCGGGTGAGAGGTGCGCATCCGTGGCTTACAAAATTACTTTGATTCCCGGCGATGGCATCGGACCTGAAGTGACCGGCGCAGCCGTACGAATCCTGGAGGCGACCGGAGTCAAGTTCGAATGGGAACCGTTCGCGGCCGGCGCCGATGCTTATGAGAAATATCACGAGTACATTCCCCAGAGCCTGATCGACTCGATTGAACGCACTCGCCTGGCGCTCAAAGGGCCGCTTACGACCCCGATCGGCGGCGGCTTTTCCAGCATCAACGTCCAACTCAGAAAACGCTTCGAACTGTTTTCCAACTTTCGCCCGATTCATAATCTGCCCAATGTGCCAACTCATTATCCCGGCGTGGACCTGATCATCGTTCGCGAGAACACCGAGGGTCTCTACTCCGGAATCGAGCACGAAGTGGTTCCGGGAGTCGTCGAAAGTCTCAAGATCATCACCGAAAAAGGATCTACGCGGATCGCGCGCTGGGCCTTCGAATACGCCCGCAAGACGAAGCGCAAGCAGATACACGCGATTCACAAGGCCAATATCATGAAGCTCTCCGACGGCCTTTTTCTTCGCTGCTCGCGCACGGTTGCGAAGGAGTATCCGGAGATCGCCTACGGCGAGCACATCGTCGACAATACTTGCATGCAACTGGTGACCAACCCGTACCAATACGACGTGCTGCTGCTGGAGAACCTGTACGGGGACATCATCAGCGATCTTTGCGCGGCTTTCGTGGGAGGTCTCGGACTGGTTCCGGGGGCGAACTTCGGCGAGCATTGCGCGATCTTCGAAGCGGTTCACGGCTCGGCGCCCGATATAGCGGGGAAAGGCATCGCCAATCCGACCGCGCTGCTGCGATCGGGCATCCTGATGCTGCGCCACCTGGGAGAGCAGGAGGCGGCGGACCGCATCCAGCGCGCACTCGAAGTGGTTTATACCGAGGGAAAGCAGCTCACTCGCGATATGCGCGGAGCGGCTTCGACCAACCAGTTCGCTGACGCAGTGATCGCGGTCATGGAGAACGTGCCGGCTGCCGTTTTTTCCAAGGCTTCCGCAAACGACCGGTAGCGCTCAGCCTGGCCGCGGCCAGTATCTAGAACGGAATATCGTCTGGTGGCCCGCATCCGCGACCGCAGCAGATATGGGCCCTCGCAGCGTCAGAACGGAATATCGTCGTCGGTGATCTCGGTGCTCTTCTCGACGCTCTTTGCGCCTGCGGGCTCGGGGCCGCGCTGATCGAAGTCATTGCCGGCCGCCACGCCGCGCGAGCGTCCGCCTGCGCTCTCCTCGCCTCCTCCGCCTTCGCCGCGTCCGCCGCCCAGCAGCACCAGGTCATTGGCCACGATGTTCGTCATATACTTCTTCTGGCCGGTCTGCTTGTCATCCCATGAGTCTGTACGGAGACTGCCCTCGATATAGACCGAGCGGCCCTTCTTCAGGTACTCACCAGCGATCTCCGCCAGACGGGCCCAGCAGGTAATGTTGTGCCACTCGGTGCGGTCCTGCCATTCGCCCTGTTTATCCTTGAAGCGCTCATTGGTGGCCAGCGTGAACTTCGCCACCGCCGTGCCCTGAGGCGTGTACTTCACCTCGGGGTCCTTGCCGAGATTGCCGATCAGAATGACTTTATTGACGCTCTTTGCCATGCGCTGATTCCTCAGTTTGCAGTTGAATGCTCAAGTTTAGCAGCATGTCACAAACTTTTCAGCCTACACGAACAGCTTATATAGCATGAGGTAGACAACGACACCGGTAACGCTGACGTACATCCAGAGCGGAAAAGTCCAGCGCGCAATCGCCTTGTGCAGCGCGTAGCGGGCCCGCAGTGCGCGAGAGAGCGAGATCAGCACCATTGGCACGATGGCAACGGCCAGGATGGTATGGCTGATCAGGATGGAAAAATACAGCGGGCGAGACCAGCCGTGCCCCGGGAAGAGAACGTGTCCGACGTGGGCGTGATAGTAGAGATAGGAAGCCAGGAAAACCGCCGAGGTACAGAGCGCGGCCAGCATTGCCAGCCGGTGCGCCTGCATTCGTCCGCGCCGGATGAGGTTATACCCTGTCACCAGCAGCACGGCACTGGTGCCATTGAGCAAAGCATTCAACGCGGGAAGCGAACTCAATTCAGCTTGCATGGTCAGTTGCCAGAGGAAACGGTATCACGGCGGAGACGGTCAGAGAATCTCGACTTACTAAAGCGTGTTTCAAAAACCAAAATTTAGAGGAAGCGCTGAATCTCCTCGGGGGCTAAAGCCCGCATTATCGCTGGCTCAATACGGCGCGGCTGAAGCCGCGCCCCTTCAAAACCGAGTTGCGATACATCACGTGCGCTTAACCTCGCTTGCGCGCAACGCTCTCAGGCCGCCGGCTTGGTGGTGCGCCGGTTAGCCATGAAAAAAGCCAGCGCGAACATGACCGCGGTAAAGGCGCCCAGAATCGCCAAACTCATGCCGATCGAAAAATCGGTAGCCGTGCCGGGGAAAAGCAGGGCGCGCAATACCTCCGTCCCATAGGTCAGGGGGTTGATGCGCATCAGCCCGCGAATCCAGAAGGAAGCTCCGCTCAACGGAAACAGCGAGCCGGAAAGCAGCCAGAGTGGAATCAGGAACAGGTTGATGATGGCGTGGAAGCCGGATGTGGAATCCATCGGCCAGGCGATGGCGAAGCCGAGGGCGGTGAGCGAAAACGCCATCAGGAAGATATCCAGCGCCACCAGCAGCAATTGCACGATGCCGACGTGGACGCCCACCAGGGGCGCAAACACCAGAAAGAGCAATCCTTGCAAAGTCGCCAGCGTGGTGCCACCCAGAACTTTTCCCAGCACGATCACCGAACGGTGAACCGGCGCCACCAGCACGGAGAGCAGAAAGCCTTGGTTGCGATCTTCGATGAGCGACATCATGGCGAAGATCGAGGTGAACAGCACGATCATGATGAGGGCGCCCGGGAAAAAGAATTCCAGGTAGTGCTGGCTGGAGCCGCCATTGCGGAATGAGGTGCCGAAGCCGGAGCCGATCACGATCCAGAACAGCAGCGGCGAGGCGATCACGCCAACCACGCGGCTGAGATTACGGTAGAAGCGCACCACCTCGCGTTGCCACAGCGAAAAGACCGGAACCAGGCTGAAGGACGCAGATTGGTTCGCGTGCACCGGAATGGCGGTCGTCGATATCGCCAAATTGACTCCACTTGTCCAACAACAGATGCGGTGCGGCTTCCGCCGGGCCGGCTAATGCTTCTTTTTGGACTGCTTGGCCGCTTCGACTTGTTTGCTCTCTTCGTCTTCGTTCCAGAAGCGATGGCCGGTGCGGCGTATGAACACGTCTTCGAGGGTTGGCTTGCTGACGGAAATGGCGGCAATCTCGCCGGGGAAAGCTTCCACCACTTCGGGAACGAAGCGATGCCCGGCCTCGCGCTCAATGCGAACCTGGTTGTCCAGCACGGTGGCCGCCAGCGCGAAGCGCGCGCCGATGCGGGTGGCCAGCGCTTCCGGGGCGGAGGTATCCAGCAGGATTACGTCGCCGCCGATTTCCTGCTTCAGCTCGGCCGGCGTGCCCAGCGCGACCAGATTCCCATGACTGAGAATTGCCAGACGGTCGCAACGCTCGGCCTCTTCCATCAGGTGGGTGGTCACGATCATCGTCACCCCCTCTTGATCGCGCAGAATTTGCAGGTACTGCCACAGGTCTCGCCGCGCCCCCGGATCGAGCCCCGTCGTCGGCTCGTCGAGCAGTAGCACCGATGGCCGGTGCAGCAGGCCTTTGGCGAGTTCCAGGCGCCGCTGCATGCCGCCGGAGAATGTCTCGACACGATCTTTGGCACGCTCCGCCAAGCCCACGCGGCGCAACATTTCGTTGGTGCGCTGCTTGAGCGCCGCACCGCGCAATCCGTAGAGATGTCCAATATGCCGCAGGTTCTCTTCGGCCGAGAGTTTACCGTCGACGCTCTGCGCCTGAAAGACGACGCCGATGTTGCGGCGAACTCCGGCGGGGTCGACCGCCGCATCGTAGCCCATGATACTGGCATGTCCCGCCGCAGGCAGCATCAGCGTCGAGAGGATGCGGAACATGGTGGTTTTGCCGCTGCCATTAGGCCCGAGCAATCCGAAAATCTCCGCCGGATAGACCTCGAACGAGACGCCATTCAACGCGGCCCGGCCGTCGTAGGCGTGGCGCAGTTGCTGAACCCTGATTAGCGGTTCGGCTCCCGGAGTCCGTTCCATCACGCCGGTTTCGCTCGAATCTGTTGACATTCTCACGATCGCTGGATTTGCCAAATAATCGTTCTCACTCAATAGTGGATGCCGTTGATCATCATCAGCGCAAACAGCAGAGGCAAGTAAAGCACCGTTGCCTGCAACAGTTGGCGCGCCATCAGCTTGGCGCGTGGCTCAGAGGGCGCGAGTTTCTCACGCCAGATGCGCAGGCAGAAGTAGAATTGTGCCATCCCGAGCACAACCGCGCCAAGAAAGTAGTAGCGCCCGGAAATGCCCATGAGGAACGGCGCAACCGTCACCGGAATTAAGGCGAGCCCATAGACAACAATCGCCTGCGCGGTGGAGACGCCAGAGCGCTCAACCACGGGAAGCATGCGAATTCCCGCGCGCTCATAGTCGTCGCGATACAGCAACGCAATCGAATGGAAGTGCGGAAACTGCCAGAAGAACAGGATTGCAAAGAGAACAAACGCCTCCCATTCGAGTTTACCGCGAATGGCCGTCCAACCCAGCACCGGAGGCATGGCACCGGGAAATGCGCCGACGAAGGTACACAACGGCGTGACCTTCTTGAGCGGTGTGTAGGCGACCAGGTAGACGAAAGAGGTCAGCAGGGTGAGTCCCGCGGTGAGCCAGTTTGTAGCAATCGCGAGATAGAGCAGACCTCCGAAAATCATGGCCAGCGAAAGCACCGTCGCCTGCTCGACCCCGATGCTTTGCTTGACCAGCGGGCGAATCGCGGTGCGCCGCATCAGGGCATCGGTGTCGCGCTCGACGACCTCGTTCATCGCGGCCGTGCCGCCCGAAACCAAGCCGATGCCGAGCAGCGCGTGCAACAATGTCCAAGAAAGAGAACTGACACCCGACTGGGCGGCGCCGAAATAATAGCCGCACCACGCCGTCATCACGATCAGCGTGGTGACACGGGCCTTGATCAGCTCGGCATAGTCTCTGGCGGCGGTGCCGCGAGGTATCGCCAGGGGTTGGGTGATCGAACTCATACGGCAACCGCCTCGCTAACCTTGCTCAAGAGCGTCTCCTCAACTACGGTGTGCCGGCGGGCCTGGATGGCAAGAATGACGGCAGTCGCCAGCAGCAACGCGCCCACCGCAACGTGAGCCGTGGTGGTGAGCACCATACTCAATCCCGGCCGCGGCGCGCCTTTAGCCCATTCAATGCGTGTGAGATAGGACCCAACCCCAAGTGAGAGCTGGACAAACAGCAGCACCAGCAACGCGACTGCGGGATGGCGAAGTTGCGGCGTCCGCCCATACTGCGAAAGCACGCGTACAGAAGTCCAGAGCAGCACCGCCGTAACCACAACGGCGCTCACCAGGTGCGGCAACAGCTTCATTCCCGAGTGGCGGAAGGCCGCACCCAAGATCAACTGCAAATAAACCGCGGCCACGGCCAGCATGCTCAGCGTCGTCAATCGCGGGCGCTCGCCCTCGGCGATCAGCACCGGCGCCGCTTGCACCCATCCGCGCCCGGTAAACAATGCCATGCTGATGACGATGCAAAAGAAAGTCTGTCCCAGCGTGGCGTGGGCGGTTGAAATCGCGGGCGGAAGGTAAAACAGGACGGTGATCCCGCCCAGGATACCCTGGGCAATCACGGTTGCCAGAGCTGCCCAGCCGAGGGCGCGCATCCAAGCGCGTCGATCCACGCGCTGCGTCCACAGCGCCAGCACAATGGTGAGCAGTCCGATGAACTGCGCGACCATGCGGTGTCCATGCTCGAATTTAACCCCGCCCACCATCGGCGGAATGCGATAGAGCGAACCGAACGAGGTTGGCCAGTCGGGCACGGAAAGTCCGGCGTCGTTGCTGGTTACCGACGCGCCCGCCAGGATCAGCAGGAAAGTGGAAATTGCAAGGAAAACTGCAAACCGATGATGCGCGCGATTAAAAGTTGTGCTTGAGGAATTTGTCACAGTTTTCGTTCTCAAAAGTAGTTAGGGATTCCACTCGCACCGCCGCCCGCCATCCCCACCTTTATGACAGGACCCGGGACGCCACGGCGCAAAAACTAAACTGCTACCAGAGCAGATGCCGTTTCCTACCAACTGGTTACAGAAGAAATCAGGGAATTTTGGCTGCTTCCCGATTTGAATCGAGACGCCGGTCAGCCAAGCCGCGTACTAGAGCCAGGGCGAAAGCTGGCCGGACGGGTCAAACGACCGCCCCGGCTTTCCTGTGTGGAACCGGAATTGCTAACACGACAAAGTATTGAGCAGCTCATTTCCAAGTGCGCCGCGCGGATTCCGAAGGAAGGGCGTAGGACTTTCACAATTGGCCGTTGCTTCGGGCGGATCGGTCGTTCCACCCGAAGCAGTCTAACCAGTTTACTTCGTGGGATTGGATTGATCTGAGGTAGTCGGGTTCGGCAGGACCCTAATAATTGCCATCATGCCGTTATCCTCATGCCCCAGAATGTGACAGTGATATACGAAGTCGCCAGCAATGTTCCCACGGAAGTCCATTCGCACGGTAACGCTTGGATACGGACCTTTGCCAGTCCAGTATGGAACTTGTACCGTGTCTAGGAACTGTTGCTGCTCGGTTGGAACAGGTACGCCGTTTCTCTCCAGGAGTAGGAAGTGAATTTGGTGGATATGGAATTCATGCACTTCGCCGGTCCGATTCTCGACGGTCCAATCTTCGACTGAACCTTCGGTGGTCACAATGCTAGGACCATCGCTCATGCTGAACAGCTTGGGAGATGCTCCCTCTACGGTGATATAGAAATCCGTGGGACTGAGCGGATTGCTGGGATCGGACAAAACTTCGGAGAAATACAGTTTGCGATGCGTTGTCGGCGTTGCCGTCGTGAGCCCTTCAAAACGCTGTGGCCAGGGACCGCTGGCAGCAGCAGGAATGATGACGCCGCTGTCGGGCACTGGGCTTAACTCGATGTTGGCCAGGGTCCGCGCTGTGTCATTGTCTCCGTCTGGACCTGTATTGACCGATAGGGTGCGGAAGATGGCTTTGTTCATCGTCGAGGATGGCCCATTCACGATGAACTCCGCACGTCCTGCGGTGGGCAGAAAGATATGCGTTGCATCAACAATCTTTCCCTGCCTGGTGCCGTCCTGAGAGCCGGTTGGCACGCCGTCGAGCGCCACGATTTGAAGCGTCTGTGGCACCCCGTCGTAGACCACTTGTAGATCGACCAAGCTGTCGGCGCTGGCGTTCAGAACTCTCCAAAACTGCTTTTCGCCAGGCTGCATGCGGATCACGGCGGGTGTAAGAGCCGGATACGCGATGGGAACGTAATTCAGTGTCAAATCCCAGGAGGGTATGCTGCCTCCGGGAATCGGATTGCCCGCCACATTCTGGTCGCGAATCACGAATACACGCTCGCGCAGCCCAGCAACGACAGGCTGCAGAGTCTCGATTCCTTCTACGATGATCGCCCCGGAAGCGCCGCCTTGAACCGCGGCCTCGGATTGACCGTGAATATGCGGGTGATACCAGTACATGCCGGGCGGTATATCCTTCGGAAAATGTAGGCGGTATTGATAGCTCTCGCCGGAATTGATAATCGTCGTAAGCACTTCATCCTGGTGACAGACGGGCTGCAAGTTCGTGCCGTGATAGTGAATATTGACCGAAGATGCATCCATCATGGTCGCAGGCCCGCATCCGTCAGTAGTCATCGCCATTTGCATTGGGCTGGCAGAGACTCCTTCCGGCACAGTGTTCTTCGCATTCAGCACCACGGTGTCGCCGGGGCGCACGTAAAGAGTAGGCGACTCTTGACCATCCGGAGTGGTGAAACAAAACAAGGTTCTACCCTCCGCGTCGGTCGTGGTGTGGTAGACGAGATTTACTGTCAGCGACCCGCCCTGACTGAAAAAGCTAGGAGGCTCATGCACCGTACCGCCCGCGGCGAAACGCGGACAGGGATTGGCGTTAGAAGCATTAGTCTGGGAAAAGGCACATACCTGCGTGGCGACGAATATGATTATGCCCGTCGTAATTCTTGAGTACATCCGCAACATTTTTGCCTCCCGGCGGCCAGCAGCAGCTCTCGTCTTTTAGAGATGTTCCGTCCACAAACACACGTTGCAGGGGTAAGGTGAAATGGACGCCGCGCTTCCCAAAACGGCACTAGTTAAGAAATCTATCGATGTGATGTAGTTAACTGTCCTAAACAGGCGGGCTCGCCAGTTTCGCAATGAGAGCTGCTGGCTGTACTTCGACAGTCATCCCAAATAAAGCTACTTCAGCTCCGGAAAATCCTCTTCCCAGTATTCGCCTTGGCGGCGTTCGCCCGATTGGCGCGATTGTTGTTCGACGGCCCGCAACTGCACCCGGCGGATCTTGCCGGAGATGGTTTTTGGCAGATCGGAGAATTCGATTCGCCGCACGCGTTTATAAGGTCCCAGGCGTCCCCGAATAAAGACGAATATCTCTTTCGCCAGCTCCCGCGAGGGCTGCACCCCGGGAACAAGCGTCAGAAAAGCCTTGGGAACGTTCCAGCGGATGGGGTCGGGACTCGGGACCACGGCGGCCTCAGCCACGCTCTGGTGCTCGATGAGTGCGCTTTCCAGCTCGAACGGGCTGAGCCGGTAATCGGAGCTTTTGAAAACGTCATCGGCGCGGCCAACGTAGGTGAAGTAGCCGTCGGCATCGCGGCGGGCCACGTCGCCGGTGCGATAGTAACCGCCTTCCATCACCCGCGCCGTGCGCTCAGGATCGTCCATGTAGCCCACCATCAGGCTTAGGGGACGCGGTTCGAGTTTCACGCAGATCTCGCCGTCGTCAGCCTCGCGGCCCTGGCCGTCAAGCAGCACTACCTCATGCCCCGGCGATGGCTTGCCAACGGCTCCGGGCTTGACCTCCTGGCCCGAGGAAGTTGCCCAGGGTGAGCACGTTCTCGGTCTGTCCAAAACCGTCCCGGATGGTGATACCCCAGGCGGCACGCACCTTCTCAATGATCTCCGGATTCAGTGGCTCGCCCGCGCCAACCAGTTTGCGAATCTTCATTTGGTAGGCTTTCAGATCCTCGAGCACCAGCATCCGCCAGACGGTGGGCGGCGCGCACAGCGAGGTCACGCCGCAGCGCTCCATCTCGCGCAAAGTGCTTTTGGCGTCGAAGCGTCCGTAATTGTGCACAAAGATGGTGGCCCCGGCATTCCAAGGGGCAAAAAAACTGCTCCAGGCATGTTTCGCCCATCCGGGCGAGCTGACGTTGAAATGCACGTCGTCCGGTTGCAGGCCGACCCAGTACATAGTGGCCAGGTGTCCGACCGGGTAGCTCTGGTGGGTGTGCAGCACAAGTTTGGGAACCGCCGTCGTGCCGGAAGTGAAGTAGAGCAGAAACGGATCGTCGGCGTTGGTCGGTCCTTCGGGCGCGAATGCCGCAGGCTCGCTGTAGGCATCTTCGTAGGCAGCCCACCCCGGCTCCGTGCCTCCATAGGCGATGCGGGTGTAATGGCCGCCGATGCCGGCGAAGCGGGAAACGCAGGAGCCAATGGCGATCACGTGCCGGGCTTTGCCGCGATCAAGGCGGTCGCGAAGATCGGCCTCGGTCAACAGCGTCGCCGCCGGAATCAGGATTGCGCCCAACTTCAGCGCCGCCAACATCACTTCCCAGATGGCCACCACGTTCGGCAGCATCACCACGACGCGATCGCCGCGCCGCACTCCCTGCCGTCGCAGGAAATTAGCCACCTGGTTGGATCGCCTGGAGAGTTCGGCGAAACTCAACTTCAGCTCCGTGCCGTTCTCCTCCACAATCCACAATGCCGGCTTCTGGTTTTCGCGGGCATAGTCGTCGAAGTAGTCGAGCGCCCAGTTGAACTGCGTCAGAGCGGGCCAGCGGAAATCCCTGTAAGCGGTTTCGTAATCTTCGCGATACTTGAAAAGAAAGTCACGGGCGGCAAGAAAAGCCTTCAGGCTCTCGCCGCCAGCAGTCAGCGTTTGAGGATTTGCCATATCCCCTCCCCACGGTCGGCTGACATTTTAGAGCAGAATGTCACACTTGCGCTATGGCAGAGGGAAAACACTTTGATAACCTCTTGAATTGTGGCTCCTCACGAGGAATACGTTCAAAGGCTCAAGTCGCGGGAAGCGCGCGCCGCACGCTACCATGATCTACACCTGCGTCTGGGCTATCTCAAGCTGCTGTTGCTGGGCGCTGGTCTGCTCTTTGCCTGGCTCGACTTTGGACGCGGCGTCATGCCGGTTTGGCCCTTCGCCATTGCCACGGCCCTATTCGTTGTCGCCTCGGTTTACCACTCCCGCCTGCTCCGCAACCAGGCGCTGGCCGAGCGCTGCGCGCAATTCTACCGCCAGGGCCTGGCGAGACTGGAAGACCGCTGGCGCGGCCACGGCTCGAAGGGAGAACGCTTCCAGAACCCGCATCACGTGTACGCCAGCGACTTGGATCTGTTTGGCCCCGGCGGCTTGTTCGAACTGCTTTCCACGGCACGCACCCGCATGGGCGAGCAGACCCTTGCCCGCTGGCTGCTGGCGCCAGCCGGCCTGCCTGAGGTCTTTGGCCGCCAACAGGCGGTGAAGGAGCTGCGCGACCGCCTCGATTTGCGCGAAGAAATCTTCCTCATCGGCACCGGCGAGCGCACCGGGGTACACGCGCGCACTTTACGCCAATGGGCCGAGTCACGCTGCGATTTTCCGCCGTGGCTTCGGATCGTCGCTCCCTTGCTGGCATTGCTCGTGGTCGCGAGCGCCGTGCTCTGGACGAAGACCGGCTTCGCGGCTCCCGCGGTCTCCCTGCTGGCAATCGAGGGGGCTATCCTCTACCGCTACCGGCGAAGCATCGAGCGGATTCTGCACGAGACGGAGCAGGCTTTTGAGGATCTCGGGCTGCTTTCGTCGCTGCTGGCCCGCTTGGAGCGAGAGCGCTTCGGCTCTGAACGGCTTCAGCAGTTGAGCCGCGAACTCGAGTCGCACCACATTCCGGGGTCGCGGGCGATCAGGCGGCTCGAAACCATCGTCGATTTCATCCATTCGTCCGACAACCTCCTGGTTCGTGTTCTGAACCTGCCGCTGCTCTACAGCCTGCAGGTGGCCTTTGCCGCCGAAGCGTGGCGGCGCGAGCACGGTCAGGCGGTGCGCCGGTGGCTGAAGGCGATTGGCGAATTCGAGGCGCTACTGGCGCTGGCCAATTACAGCTACGAGCATCCGGAAGACACTTTTCCAGAGTTCACGACCGAAGGCCCCCGGTTCACCGCAGAGGATTTGGGACACCCTCTGATTCCCGCCGCGACCTGCGTCAGCAACAACCTGAGCCTGGACGCGGAGACGCGGGTGCTGTTCATCAGCGGCTCGAACATGAGCGGCAAAAGCACTCTGCTGCGCGCCGTCGGCGCCAACGTTGTGCTCGCCATGGCCGGAGGTCCGGTGCGCGCCCGGCGCCTGCAACTGGCGGCCGTGCAAGTGGGCGCCAGCATCCGCATTAACGACTCGCTGCAGGAAGGCAGTTCCCGCTTCCAGGCCGAGATCACGCGCCTGCGGCAGATTTTCGACTTGGCGGGCCGCGGTATGCCGGTGCTGTTTCTGCTGGACGAGCTGCTCCAGGGAACCAATTCGAAGGACCGCCGCATTGGAGCCGAGGGCATCCTGCGGGCGCTGGTCGAGCGCAACGATATCGGCCTGGTGACTACGCATGACTTGGCACTGACCGAAATTGCCGACGCGCTGCCGGGTAAACTGAAAAACGTTCACTTCCAGGAGGAGATCGAACAAGGCGTGATGCGATTCGATTACTGTCTGCGGCCCGGGGTCGTGGAAAAAAGCAACGGCCTCGAATTGATGCGCCTGATGGGGCTCGACGTTTGAAGCTTGAGACATAATCTTCCCCTTTGCGGGTGCCCCGTTCTAGCGAAGCTAGGGCGGGGTAGTTGAAGTTCTTGTAGTGCCTATTCGAAACCGCATTCGCATGCGTTCGCGTCGGCTGACGGTGATAGCAACTGACGGGGTCGAACGAAATCCCCACCCAAGCTTCGCTTGAATGGGGCACCCGGCTGTAAAAACTCTGCGGAGAAAGAGCACGGCCACCATAGAGCCACGGCGAGCCTCTGCGCGAGCAAACTCAATAGCATAGGGACCACGGTGCTATACTCTCCGGTTCGCACGGATAGACTGTGCGGTTCGCGTCAGCGGGATACGCCCTCCAACGAAAAGACGCATCACGCCGCCCCATTCCGCTGAGAAAGGACACCTGCCATGGCCGCGCCAGCTCTCAGTTTTGCGCAACAGAATCAGCAGAGATTTCTCGATGAACTCAAGAGCCTGCTCCGCATCCCCAGCGTGAGCACTTTGCCCGAGCATAAATCGGATATCCAGCGTGCCGCCAGCTTCGTGGCCGACGAGCTGAAGCGCATCGGTTTTGAAAACGTCGCGGTGATTGCAACCGCCGGCCACCCGCTTGTCTATGCCGATTGGCTGCACGCCGCCGGCAAGCCCACGGCGCTGGCCTACGCGCACTATGATGTCCAGCCGCCCGATCCGCTGGACGAATGGATCTCGCCTCCCTTCGAGCCCGCCGAACGCAATAACAATCTGTATGCCCGCGGAGCGGTCGACGACAAAGGCCAGCTTTGGATGCAGGTGAAGGCCTTCGAGTCTCTATTCAAGGGCAATCAAGGGAAATTGCCCATCAATGTGCGGGTGCTCTACGAGGGCGAAGAGGAAGTGGGTGGGGAGTCGATTGAAAAGTACGTACGCGAAAACCCAGCCAAGCTGAAGGCCGATTTCGCGCTCGTCTGCGACACCGAACTATTCGCGCCTGACCTGCCGACGCTGTGCGTTGGACTGCGCGGCTTGGTTTACACCGAATTGGAGTGCCAGGGAGCAGCCACCGATCTGCATTCCGGAATCTACGGCGGCGCGGCTCCCAATCCGCTGTTTGCGCTCTGCGAAATCATCTCCAAACTGAAGGACCAGAACGGGAAAATTCTGATCCCCGGCTTCTACGACACCGTGAAGGCGCCGACCGAAGACGAATTGAAGGCGTGGAAGGCCCTGCCCTTCGACGAGGAACACTACCGCAAGACCGAAGTGGGCTCGAACGTGCTGACCGGCGAACCGGGTTACTCGGTGCTCTATCGTACATGGGCGCGGCCTACGCTGGAGGTGCACGGCATGCCGGGAGGATTTACCGGCAGCGGCGCCAAAACGGTGATTCCGGCGCGCGCCTCGGCCAAGATCTCCATGCGCCTGGTTCCTGACCAGGATGCCGACGACATCCTTGCCAAGTTCACAAAATTTGTGAACTCGCTGGTGCCTAAGGGCGTACAAGTAAAGATCAAGGTGCACAGCAAGGGGCCCGGCGTCGGTCGTTAGCACCGATAATGACTTCGTGCGGGCGGCTAACCAGGCCCTGCGTGAGGTTTTCAACAAGGAGACGGTCTACATACGCTCCGGCGGCTCGGTCCCCATCGTCGCCCAGTTCCAGAATTACCTCAGACTCCCGAGCGTGATGATGGGTCTCGGACTGCCCGATGACAATCTGCACGCGCCGAACGAGAAATTTCACATTCCGAATTTTTATCGCGGCATCGAGTCGCTGATACGTTTCTTCACCATTTTGGGAAAGTAAGCGGCGTTTATGTAAATTTACGTTTGCGATTTTTTCCCGGGGCGGGCCTCCAAAAGGGTTTTGGCCAGCCTCCACCAACTTCGGTTGAGTTTGCCGAAAGGTGCTCTCAGAGCGGGTTCGCGAAAAAATCCCGTTGCTCATGACCGCCCTTGAATGGTGTGTTATAAGAACACTTGCCAAGTGGCTGGACTTGTGATCAAGAAAAATGGTTGTCGCACGCCTTCAGGCTGGCTGACCGCGGTTCGCGAAATTGTCTGCAAACCCTTGCCAGGATTGCATTTCGCCAAATCCGAAGTTGGCCTCCTTTGGTTCAGTGCCTACCCGTCCATTTGGGTTTTGCGTAAATTAAGATTCGTTGACAAAATAGAAATGCTTCTTTAAAAAAATCTCCGACGAATTTATTTCAATATTGTGAATACTCAAACACCGGAAGTTCTACTGCGTACCGACTTCGGCGACCTGGAACTTTATGCCAGTGGCAAAGTTCGAGATGTGTACGTCGCCGACAACGATCATCTGCTGTTCGTAGCGACCGATCGCCTTTCGGCTTTCGACTACGTTCTGGCGACCGGAATTCCGTTGAAGGGCCGGGTTTTAACCCAGCTCTCGCTGTTCTGGTTTGACTTCCTTAAGGATATCGTGCCGAATCACCTGGTCTACGGCGAATGTCGACCAGTATCCCCGGGCGATCCAGAAGTACTCTTCCAAGTTGCGCGGGCGCTCGATGCTGGTCAGCAAAGCCGAAATGTTTCCGGTTGAGTGTGTGGTGCGCGGGTTTGTGTCGGGATCGGCCTGGAAGGAGTATTTGCAAACCGGAACCGTTTCCGGCATCAAATTGCCCTCCGGGCTGCGGGAAAGCGATCAGCTCCCCGAGCCTATCTTTACCCCGGCCACAAAAGCCGCGAGCGGCCATGATGAAAACATCTCTTTCGACGAGATGGTAAAGCATGTGGGCGCCGCCGAAGCCGAGCAACTCCGCGACCTGACCTTGAAGATTTATATCAAGGCCGCGAACTACGCCGCCACCCGGGGCATCATCATTGCGGACACCAAGTTTGAATTCGGCCGCACTCCCAAGGGGATTGTCCTGGCTGACGAGGTGATGACTCCGGACTCATCGCGCTTCTGGCCGGCCGATACGTATGAGCCGGGCGGGGCTCAACCGTCGTACGACAAGCAGTACGTGCGCGACTACCTGGAATCGATTCGCTGGAACAAGTTGCCACCGGCGCCGGCTCTGCCGTCGGATGTCGCCGCCAATACCAGTGCCAAGTACGTGGAGGCATATCGGCGACTGACGGGCCGCGAGTTGCCGGCGGACTAGGGGTGCTTCGATGACGGCGCTGGACTGGATCATCGTAGCGATTCTGTTCTTATCCGTACTGCTGGCAACGGCGCAGGGATTTGTCTTATGAGCTGTTTTCCTTGGCCGGCAGCGTGCTCGGCTATTTGCTGGCGGCGTGGAATTACAAGCGCTTTGGCGCGTGGCTTTTGCCTTACGCCAAGAATGAGTGGATCGCCCAGGGCGTTGCCTTTCTGCTGATTTTTATTTGCATTGTTTTTCTGGCGGGAGCAGCCGGCCGGGTGGCACGGTGGGCGGCGCACGGATCGGGCTACGATGGTTTGACCGGCTCCTCGGCGCGGCGTTTGGCGTGTTTCGCGGAGCCCTGATCGTCATGGTTATGGTCATGGCCATGGCGGCCTTCGTTCCCGGTTCGCACATGCTTGCCGAGTCGAGGTTGGGATCGTATTTCCTGGTGATGGGCCGGGGCGCCACCTGGGCGGCGCCAGCGGAGCTACGGGCCAGGTTCAGGGACGGGTTGCGGTCGCTGAGCGATATCCGCAACACGGAGACTAAGACTAAAGAGAGCGCGCCTAAGAGCGGCGCTCAAAAATAGCAGCCGGAAGCAGTGGAATTGACCAACGTTCATAACCGGCGCAGTTGAGATTGTTTGTCTTCGGGAAAGCGAGGGGCATCGTGAAGGACCAGCTGGAAGCGCTCGTGATGCAGATGTACAAAAGCGGAATCTTCTATAGCGAGGCTGTGCGCGAGTTCAAGAAGCGGTTCATCATTACCGTGCTGGAAGAAAATAACGGAAACCAGTGTAAGGCCGCGCGCCAGTTGGGAATGCATCGCAACACGCTGAGTCGCACCATCGCCGAATTGAAAGTCGACGTTCGCGCCCTGCGCGGTGGAGTGCGACGTCCGCCCAGAAGCGAGCGCTCGCTCGCGGCTGAGAAGAGGGCGGCACGTTAGCAGGCTGCGGAAAAACGCGCCGAAACCGGGGTCCCCGACAAGCCCGACGGGACTTGTTGAGTGGGAAGCTGGAGTCCCCGGCACGCACTGTGGTTGCGGATGTTGGGGTTGAGGGGGCAAGGCACCATGTAATGTAGGTACCCCATGGTCTTGGCCCAAGAGCTTGGTCTCGCTTCGCCTGCGTGAACCGTGGGGTCCTTCTCATCTTTAATTTTTTATCTTTAAAATCGTTATCGTCGGCAGGCTGTCAACTCTGCAACCGCTTTCTGAAAGTAATCGAGCGAAAGCTTCAGGCCCGGTTTCCAAATCGATAGCAGGCTCCCATCCGAGCAGCCGCTTAGCCTTCGTAATGTCGGGACGGCGCTGCTTGGGATCATCCTCGGGAAGCGATTGGAACCGGATCTGCGAGGATGACCCGGTGACTTTCAGCACCAACCGGGCGCACTCCAGGATAGTAAATTCCACGGGATTGCCTATATTCACCGGCAGGTGTTCATCGCTCGCGGCCAACCGCAGAATCCCCTCGATCTCATCGCTGACGTAGCAGAAGCTTCTCGTCTGCTTGCCGTCACCATAGACCGTCAGATCCTCGCCCTGCAGCGCCTGTTTCATCAGGTTGGAAATCACGCGGCCATCGTTCACCTGCAAGCCTGGGGCCATAGGTATTGAAGATGCGGACAATGCGCGTGTTCACTTTGCGATACCGGTGATACGCCATGGTGAGCGCCTCCGCAAAGCGCTTCGACTCGTCGTAGACGGAGCGCGGGCCGATTGGATTGACGTTGCCCCAGTACGTTTCCGGCTGCGGATGCACCGACGGATCGCCGTAACACTCGGAAGTGGAAGCCAACAGAAACCCGGCGTTGTATTTGCTTCGCCAGCTCGAGCGAGTTCAGGGTTCCCTGCGATCCCACCAGCAAAGTTTCGATCCCATACTTCATGTAATCCACGGGACTTGCCGGGGATGCGAATTCGAAGATGAAATCGACGGAACCGAAATCAAAGGGCCGGCAGATGTCGTGCTGGATGAACTCGAAGCGTGGTTCGTGTTCCAAGTGCCTGATATTGTCCAGGCTTCCGGTGATCAGGTTGTCCACGGCGACAACCGAACGTCCTTCCGCCAAAAGTCTGTCGCAAAGGTGCGAGCCCAGGAAACCTGCCGCACCGGTTACCAATATGCGCATTCTCAACTCCCGCCGATCGACTTGCTCGCACGTGGCGCAAAGGTCGCGCTCCACTGCGAAGACGGCAACATTAACCTTGACTCACGGCTTCAACCATGACTGCCTAGCAGGCTGCTGAAAAACGCGCCGAAGCAACGAGCGAGGCGCTACCGAATGTGTAATCCATAAGCGAAGCGTATAAGATGTTGGGGCTTGTCCTTCCCAAAACTTGTTTTTCAGCAGCCCTGCTTGAAATTTACCACCTCTAATAATTGCGCTTGTCGCAGCTCCCCGCACGACCTCCGCCGGCTTTGCCGCCGGGGTAGTAGCTAAAACACGTTTACATTGACCACCAGACGTCCACGCACCTTGCCGGCGACGATCTCGCGTCCAGCCTCGAACGTCTGCGGCAACGAAATCTCTTGCGTCATGAGATGCAGTTTGCCGGGATCGAGATCAATCGCCAACCGTCTCCAGGCTTCCAGGCGCAAAGCCATTGGGACCACCCCGGAATTGATGCCATAGAGCGACACTCCGCGCAGAATGAACGGGGCGACGGTCGCAGGGAAGTCCATTCCCTGGGCCAGCCCGCAGGCGGTAACGGCCCCGTGAGATTTGGTCTGCGCGCAAGCGTTGGCCAGCGTATGGCTGCCTACGGAGTCCACGATTCCCGCGTACCGCATCTTCTGCAGTGGCCTCCCAGGGGCGTTGAGCAGTGCACGGTCGATCACCTGCGAAGCTCCCAAACCTTTCAGATAGTCGCTTTCCACCAGCTTTCCGGTAGAAGCTACTACCCTGTACCCGAGCTTGCCGAGCACGGCGACGGCGATGCTCCCCACCCCGCCTGAAGCACCAGTCACCAGGATGTCGCCGTCCCCCGGCCTGATGCCGTGCTTTTCGAGTGCCATGATGCAAAGCATCGCGGTATAGCCGGCGGTGCCGATAGCCATGGCGCGACTGGTAGTCATGCTTTCCGGCAGGCGCACCAACCAGTCGCTTTTCAGCTTAATCTTCTGCGCCAGCCCGCCCCAGTGCAGTTCCCCGAGCTCGCAGCCGGTCACTACGAAGGCTTCGCCCGGTTGGTATTCGGGATTGCCGCTGCTCACGATTACGCCGGCACAATCTATGCCGGGCACCATCGGCCATTTCCTGACAACGGGAGCCTTGTCCGTGAGAGCCAGTCCATCCTTGTAATTGATGGTGGAGTACTCGACCTTCGCCAGCACATCGCCTTCGACCGGCAACTGAGCTTCATCGAGATTCGTAAGCTGGGCGGAAAATCGGTTGTTTTCTTTCGTCAGATAGATCGCTTTGAACATGAGAGGCCCCGCCCTCGGCATTTTTCCGCCAACGGCTTAGGATGCCACCAGCTTAGGATTTGGATGGATGCTTGCCCAGCATCGGAGCGTGACAGCCGCCGCAGTTCATCTTGGTGCGGATGTTTTCAACCGCGCCGCCCTTTTCGTGACAGCTCATGCATCCCTGGGTCACCTGCGGCAAAGCAAAGGCTATCGGCTTGCCCGCCGCCTGTTCGTTTAGCAGTATGACAGCCTGCTTGGCCACCGATGCGGTAATGGTTCCGCAACGTTCGGTTCGCTCCGGCGAATAAGCCGTCTTGCCACTGGCTTTGGTCCAATGCGCGATGGACTCGTGGCAAAGCGGGGTCTTAGCGATGGAGCGCACTTCGGGATACTTCGCGCCTTGAGGATAAAAATTGGGCAACGCCTCGCGCTCATACCATTCGAAGAGCGCGTCGATCAGCGCTTCGGGCTTGGGCGAGAGCAGTTGAAACGCAGCCGCCGCGCCATTGAGCGAACCGCAGACGGTTGCCCATCCGTTAATGCCGCCAGCACCATACTTGAACATGAGAAACGGAAAGTCTTTATACGGCGAGCCAAGCCGGTCGGCCACGGAGCCGGCGATGGCATCGAATGCCCCATACATGCAATGAGCCTTGTTGTAGGCCTCGAAACCGCGTTGAGCGGCGGCATTCGGATCAAGCGGCTGGTAGGGCCATGGCAGATTCTGCATCGCTGCCGCCGGACTTTTTGCGGTTGCAGCCGCGTCAGCGTGCGCCACCAGCGCTGCCACCGCGCCCACTCCGGCAAATCCACCCAACAATGTGACGAGTTTCCTGCGATTGATCTGCTTCTCCATTGGATCCTCCCGGCCGGTAACTGATGAACCGCGTATGGCCGCCGATTGCAGTGTAAGTCAACAGCGACACGCAAAGCCATGCTCGCCATCACACCACCACGAGTGTGCCCAGTTACGGGCCGCATGGCCACCATCACGCGAGGAATCCCCGACAAATCGGGAACCGCGCGCACATCGATCCAGCCAGCCAGCAACTCCGTCGCCATGGGAGCCATGGTGAAACCGATCTCAAAAACCAGATAGCCTCCGGCCCGCAACGCTTCATACGCCTGCGGAATAAGGCGGCGAATAATATCCAGGCCGTGCTCGCCGGCAAAGACCGCCATCTTCGGCTCGAACTTCTTCACCACGTCCTGGACCTTGTCGGCCTCATGGAAGCCCACATAAGGGGGATTGGAGAGCACAAAATCGAAACTGCCATCGCGCTGCACGCCTTCCAGTACATCGCTCACCAGGAAGCGCACGCGGTCTTCCAGTTGCAGTCGCGCCGCGTTGGCCTTGGCAATTTCGAGCGCCTCTGGCGAGAGGTCCACGCCGTAGATCTCGGCTGCGGGCAACTCTGTCGCCAGCGCCAGGGCAATGGCTCCTGAACCGGTGCCTACGTCAATCAGTTTCGGTCCAGACCCGGCGTGGCAGCCCGCGCCGGCACGCACCAATTCCAACGTGGTTTCGACAACGTGCTCGGTCTCCGGACGCGGAATGAGCACGGCGGGAGAAACGATCAGGTCCAGTCCCCAGAACTCCTGATGCCCGGTGATGTACTGCGCGGGATAACCCGAAGCGCGCTGCCCAATCGCACTTTCATAGCGCGATTGTTCGTCCCCCGTAAGCTCTCGTTCGGAATGGGCGTACAGATATGCGCGGTCGCAGTCGAGGGTAAACATCAACAACATTTCGCCGTTCATCCGAGGCGAGCCGACACCCTCGTCTTCGAGCCTGCGCACGGCGTCCGTCAGTGCGTGTTTCAGCTGCATGGTTGATGGCGGCGAATCGGCCGGGAGGCGTACTCGCCGCGTACCGCATTCGAAATTCTACGCGCCCACTGCCGCGGCGGGGCCGTCCCCTTCGTGCTTCAGTTTTTCAGCTTCGTAGTGCGTCACCAGCGCATCGACCACCGGCTGCAGCTTGCCGTCCATGATTTCGCTCAACTGATGAATCGTCAGCCCGATGCGATGGTCCGTCATGCGGTTCTGCGGAAAGTTATAGGTGCGGATCTTCTCGCTGCGATCGCCGCTGCCGACCATCGAGCGCCGCTCCTTGGCCACCGCTTCCTGCTGCTTCGCCAATTCCATCTCGTAAAGCCGGGAGCGAAGCACGCGCATCCCCTTCTCGCGATTCTTGATCTGCGACTTCTCGTCCTGGCAGCTCACCACCGTGTTCGTGGGCAAGATGCGTAATGCGGACCGCCGAATAGGTGGTGTTCACCGATTGCCCACCCGGCCCGGAAGAGCAGAACGTATCGATGCGCAGATCCTTGGCCTCGATTTTGACGTCCACATCCTCGGCCTCCGGCAGCACCGCGACGGTTACGGCGGAGGTGTGAACCCGACCCTGCGTCTCGGTGGCCGGAACGCGCTGCACGCGGTGCACTCCGCTCTCGTACTTCATCTGCGAGTAGACGCGCTGGCCTTCGATGATCGCGATCACTTCCTTCAGCCCGCCGACGCCCGACTCCGAACTGGAAAGCACCTCCACCTTCCAGCGGCGCGTCTCCGCATACCGCGCGTACATGCGGAAGATCTCGGCGGCAAACAGCGTGGCCTCGTCGCCGCCCGTTCCGGCCCTGATTTCCAGCACCACGTTCTTCTCGTCATTCGGGTCCTTGGGCAGCAGCAGAACTTTCAAGTCCGCGAATACCTGCGTCACGCGCGCTTCCAGTTGCGTCAGCTCTTCCTGCGCATAGGCTTTCATCTCGAGGTCGCTTTCTTCGGCGACGAGCGCTTTGCTCTCCTCGATTCCGCGCTTCAGATCCTTGAGCTCGCGATACTTCTCGACAATCGGAACCAGGTCGCTGTGCGCCTTCGCCGTCTTCTGGTAATTAGCGGAATCGGCCATGATGTCCGGCGAAGCCAGCGCCTGCGTCAATTCTTCGTATTTCACTTCTATCTGGTCGAGTCGTTCAAACATTGCACACCCACTCTGGTTGGTTCTGGCTTTCTATGGTTGGGTTCTCGATGGTTACCCGCGCACGGGCGAGAGCGATCCAGTGATCTGTAAAAAGGCAAGTCGCGGCGGGCGCCGCTACAGATGGACGGGCAGGTTACCGAGACGAATTGTTGCCGCATGCAACATGTATTTAGTGTACTGCAATTGCTTCACCGCCGGTAATTACGAGATGACTAGTTCACCGCCATGCTGCTTTTCCAGTTCCATGGCCTCATTCAGCGCAAGGATCGCGCACTCCACCTGCTTGTCGTCGGGCTGGCGCGTGGTGATGCGCTGCAACCAAAGCCCGGGACGCGTCATGATGGCGAACAGCGACGAACCGTGCTTGGCGGCGAAACGGATGATCTCGTAAGAAACCCCGGCAATCACCGGCAACAGCAGCAAACGCATCCCGAATCCGGCCCAGAATGTCCGGATCGGCACCAGCGCATACACCGCAATTGAAATCAGCATCACCGTCATCAGGAAGCTGGTTCCGCAACGGGGATGGAACGTCGACCAACGTTGCACCACGGGCGGCTCCAGCGGATCGCCCGCTTCGAAGGCAAACACCGTCTTATGCTCGGCGCCATGATACTCATAGACGCGGCGAATATCGCTCCATCGCGAAGTGAGCCAGATAAATCCCAGAAACAAGCCAAGCCGGATCACGCCCTCGATCAAGGCGAAGACCACGCGATTGCCCAGTTGTGGATTGAGATGCCGCAACTCCTTGGTCGCCAGATAGGGCAGGAACTTGTACATGAAGATGAAGAAGCCGAGAGAAAGCGTGATGTTCAGCGCCGCCACCCAGCCGCTCAACTCAAGTTTCTTCTCCTTCGGGGTATCGAGTTGGGCCTCATCGAGCGCGACATTGGCCGAGTAGCGCAGAGCTTTGAAACCCAGCATCATCGCCTGCCCCAGCGTCATCACTCCGCGAATCAGCGGCCATCCCTTCCACGGACTCTTTTCGGAGGGACGCTCCATCGTCTCCGAGTGGGTCACCAATTCGCCGGAAGGCTTGCGGACGGCGATTCCCCAGGCATGCGGCGAGCGCATCATCACGCCTTCCAACACCGCTTGACCTCCGACCAGGGTCTCCTGCGCGCTCTCCAGCGCGAACGACAGGTGAAGCGTGGTGTGGAATCGAAGCGTACGACGTAACCACGATATAAAAGGGGACATAAAGACGGACATAAACATTTGGATGACAGAACTTGGAATTTGGACTCTCCCCCCGGCAAAGCTCCCCGCCGGCGGCATTCGATCCGTAACTTCGATCCGTAACAAGATATACAGTCAGAGTATCTACCGCGTCGCCGGAGTGTCAAACAAACCAGCAATTTAGCAGGCTAACCGGGCACGTGCCTGCTCGGCTGAAACCCTTAGCGCGACTGCTGAAAAACGCACCGAAGCACCAGGCGAGGCACTACGGAATGCGTGAGTCACGAGTAATAGCGCAAATGCTTGTAGGTTCACATTAGAGCAAACCTGTTTTTCAGCAGTCTATTAGCGCAGGGTTTGCACCGCGAGCTATTGAGGCAAAAACTTTGCGCCGAAAGCAGCCCGGAGCAGCAAGCCGCGGCGCAAGCCTGCTCCAGACCTTAGTACACGGACGGCAGGCCCATAACTCGCATCTAAATTAAGCATGGGCCATGCTGAAGTATGAACTCTTTTGCCGAAACCTGTGAAGCCGTAGCCGCGACCGGCAGCAAGCATGAAAAGGGGGCAATCGTAGCCGATTACCTTCGGTCGCGCCCGATGCCGGATGCCGAACTCGCGGCCGTATATTTTTCCGGAAGATTTTTTCCCTCCTACGACGAGAGGACGCTGCAGGTTGGCGGCGCGTTGTTATGGAGGGCGCTGGCCGAAGCAGCCAACACCAACGAAGCCAAGGTTGCGCTCATCTATCGCAAGCACGGCGATCTTGGTGCGGCGGCGGCCGAAATGCTCTCCTCCAGGAAACTGCCCGGGCAACCATTGACGCTGACCATGGCGGCCGAGAGCTTCCGCAGAATTGCGCAAGCGCGCGGCCCCGCTGCCAAACACGCGTTGCTGCGCGACCTGCTGGCGCGTGCTTCTTCCCTGGAGGCCAAGTACCTCATCAAGATCATGACCGGCGAGCTGCGCATCGGCTGTAAGGAGAGCCTTGTGGAAGAGGCTATTGCCGCCGCTTGGTCCGCTCCCGTTGAAGAGGTCAGGCGGGCCAATATGCTGCTGGGCGATCTGTCGGAAACCCTGCGCCTCACCGCTCAAGGTCGCGCCGGGCAAGCCCAAATGCGATTATTCCATCCCATCGGCTTCATGCTGGCTACACCGGCCGAGAGCGCGGTGGAAGCCTTTGAACAGTTTTCCGACATGGTTGTCGAGGATAAGTATGATGGCATCCGCGCGCAGGCTCACTGCTCCGGAGGATGTGTCCGTCTATTCTCGCGGACGATGGACAATATTACCGACTCGTTCCCGGAACTGATACCGTCACTGGCGGCATTCCCCGAAGACGTCGTGCTCGACGGTGAGATTCTCGGCTGGCACTTCGAAGGGAACGGCGGACGGGCTCGCGCTTTCGCGGAATTGCAAACGCGTCTGGGCCGAAAACGTCCCACCCCTGCCATGATTGGACAGTTTCCAGTCGCCTACCTGGTTTTTGACGTAATGTACGCCGGACACGAACTGCTGATCGACCGGCCCTGGCGCGAACGCGCGGCGATTCTCGATGCCCTGTTCGCCTGGTCGCGCTATCCCTTCGACTCTGAAGCGCCCGCCGTCCAAGGACTGTTGAGCTTCGCTGCCAGCGGCGATATTTCCAATCCGGCGCGCCTTATACGAGCCCCTTTCACACGCGCCGACTCCGCGGTTCAACTCGACGAGCTGTTTGACCACGCCCGGGCTCGCGGCAACGAAGGGCTCATGATCAAAGATGCCTCTTCGACTTACACTCCCGGCCGCCGCGGTCAATCGTGGATCAAATTGAAGCGCGAGCTCGCCACCCTGGACGTCGTCGTCACGGCGGTCGAGTTCGGCCACGGCAAACGTGCGGGCGTGCTCAGCGACTATACCTTTGCCGTGCGCCATGGCGACCGCTTGCTGAACGTCGGCAAAGCCTATACAGGGCTGACCGACGCCGAGCTGGCGACGATGTCGAAGTGGTTCCTCGAGCACACCACTGCCGATCACGGACAGGTGCGGCAGGTTGAGCCGCGGATGGTCATCGAAGTGGCCTTCAACGCAGTCAGCCGCTCCAACCGGCACGATAGCGGATTCGCGCTGCGCTTCCCGCGAATCGTGCGTTTGCGAAATGACAAACCCGTCGCGGATATCGATACGCTCCAGCGCGTGGAAGACATCTACAACGAACAGATCCACGTGCAGAAGACGGCCTAGCGTCAGTTACTTTTCCGCTTCTGCACGGTCGATACTTCGCTTCGTCCGGATGCCCCCTTCAATCGGCGGCGTTCATCCCCGCTATCAGCTCATAGCTGGTGGTAATTTGTATCGCGGCAATCAGTGAGCGGTAAATCGGACATTTCTCGGCGTACATGCCGTGAACGCGCTCCACGGTCTCCCGCGCCGTTTCAGGCGCCGCGAGTTTGAGGTGAACATGAATGCGGCGGATAATCAGCGTTCCGCCTTCGTTTTCCACTTCGCCGCGAGCGTGAGCTTGAACCTTTCCGTTATCGACTTCGATTTTGCGCGCTGCCAGCGCGCCGGCAAATGTGCCCAACAGTCAACCAGCGGCGGCAGCGACGATATAGTCCAGAGTCGTTGCGTGCGTTTCCTTAAGGTTCTCCGGGTTTACCCCGTAGTGTTTAGCCACCGGCCCGTGAGTGCTGAAATAAACCGGATTTGGCTCGCCCGGCAGGTGAGCCACCCGAAGAGGACCGGCAACCCGTTCCAGATCAACTTCCGAAACATAAGCAATGTCCGCCATTTTTCCTCCAAGAAAATTTTCGTCGCGTTTACAGGCGTCGCCTATACTATCGCGCTCGCAGTTTGCTTACAAACTCCGAACTGGCACCCCGTAGAGCGCGCGCACCCGCTCCCAACCGCAATCGTTCGCCGCAGGAATTGCCCCGGCTTGCGACGCGACCCATGCACCCACCTGATTCGCGGCCTCGGAGACATGCTCCGGCGCCGATCCCGCGATTAAATGCACGGCCAGTGCGGCGGTAAATGCGTCTCCCGCGCCAACCGTATCGACGACATCGACGGCAACTCCGGGGTGAACCACGGTTTTGTCCCCGAAGGCGATCACGCTGCCACGGGCGCCGCGCGTAATGCAAACCGCTTTGAAGCCATACTGCTGCTGCAACATCCGCATAGCATCGGTCTCGGCCATCGCTGAGAGTTTGCAGGCGCGCAAAACATAACCCAACTCCTCGCTGTTCAGCTTCAGTATATTCGCGCGCCCCAAAGAATCTTCGAGAAACTCCAAACTATGGAACGGCACCCGCAGATTCACGTCGAGGATGAGAAGGCATTGTGGACGGCCGCACGCCAACGCGCGGCGAATGGTTTCGCGGCTCGCAGGTGAACGTTGCGCGAGCGTTCCAAAGCAGATGGCGTCCGCCTCTGCGGCGAGTTTCGCCAGCTCCGGAGTCCATTGCAGATAATCCCAAGCAACGTCTTCGGCGATCCCGTACTCGGCGCTGCCGTCACTCGCCAGGATTGCTCGCGCCGACCCAGTCGGGTGCTCAGGGTCGATTTGAATAAAAGTGCCGTCGACACCATGACGCTGTAGCCCGGCGAGCGCCTCGCGCCCGAGCTGGTCGTCTCCCACGCGGCTCACAACTATGCCGGTCGCACCGAGCAACGCGGAAATGCAGGCAAAGTTCGCCGGTGCGCCGCCCAGATGCGCTCCTGTGGGCAGTAGATCCCAGAGAAGCTCGCCGATCCCGACCAGTATCATGAAGCCTTACAATATACGCAATCAGACCGGGGAGGAAACTCATGTCGCAGCAGAATATTGTTTGCGAACGCGACCACGGCATCGCCATCGTGACTCTGAACCGTCCGACGCGGCGCAATGCGCTGTCGTTAGAACTCATGCGGGAGTTGATCGGCTGCCTCGAAGAGATTGGCGGCTCGCGCGAAGTGCGCGCCGTGATTCTCGCCGCGGCCGGTAAGGTCTTCTCCTCCGGCCATGACCTCGGCGAGATGGCGGGAAGAGATATCAACGAATACCGGCACATCTTCGACGTGTGCACCGTGTTGATGGAGAAAGTTCAGGCGATTGCACAGCCGGTAATTGCCGAAGTGCAGGGCATCGCCACCGCCGCCGGCTGCCAACTGGCGGCCACCTGCGATCTGGTGGTCGCGTCCGTGGATGCCGCATTCGCCACACCCGGCGTGAGAATCGGATTGTTCTGCACCACGCCCATGGTCGCCCTCACGCGGGCCATTGGCCGCAAGCGCGCGCTCGAGATGCTGCTGACAGGCGAGCTGGTACCGGCTACAACCGCGGCCGAGTGGGGACTGGTCAACACCGTCGTTCCCGCCGCCGACTTGCGCGCCGCCAGCCTGCAACTGGCGCGCAAAATCGCCGAGGCCAGCCCGTTCACCGTTGCCCTGGGCAAACAGGCTTTCTACACGCAGATCGATCTCGATCAGCCGAAAGCCTACGCTTACGCCAAGGAAGTGATGAGCATGAACGCGCTGGCGGCTGACGCGCAGGAGGGCATCTCGGCATTCCTTGGCAAGCGCGCGGCCTGCTGGACGGGAAAGTAAGCTCTGGTCAACGCCGGCGATTTCAGACGAGTCCGCCACTGCTGCAGGAACGGTTTCAGAAGTAGAATGTCACCCGGATCCATCAACCTTGCGTGGGACACCTTATTGCTGAAATGGTCTAAGTTATCCTGTTTGAGCTGATCGAGATCGCGCCTATGACCACACTGACTCCCCAGATTCGTTTCGATGGACCGGCGATCGAGTTCTGCTTTCCAGGACTGCTGATTGGCGTCGCCGAATATGAAGAAGGACCGACCGGGCTCACCGTTTTTCACTTTCCCAAAGGGGTGATGGCCGCGGTGGACGTGCGCGGCGGAGCGGCAGCCACCATCAACACCGATCGTTTGCGGCTCGGCTATGACCAGCCTACGGTGCGAGCTATTTTTTTCAGCGGCGGTTCAAGCTACGGTCTCGAAGCCGCCTCCGGAATCATGGCTGAGCTGCTCGCTTTGCGAGGAAACGCCACCGCATGGGAAATGATTCCCACCGTGACCGGAGCCGTGGTCTTCGACTTCCGCGGACGCAACAACGCCATACACCCCGATAAAGAACTCGGCCGCGCCGCGCTGAGAGCTGCTCGCGAGGGCTGCTTCCCGCTCGGCGCGCACGGTGCTGGACGCCTGGTTAATGTCGGCAAGTTTTTTGGTCCGACGTTCATGGAGAGCTCCGGTCAAGGCGGCGCTTTCCGCCAAGTGGGCGAGGTGAAACTGGCAGCGTTCAGCGTGGTCAATTCGGTCGGAGTCATCGTCGGCCGCGACGGGCGGGTGGTGTGCGGCAATTTCGATCCGCATACCGGCCTGCGGCACACTCTTGCCCAAGACCTCAACGATGGCACGGCGACGCGCAAGCGCAGTGTTGGCCGCGCCGTTGCCGAGCCGCTACCGCCGTCTGCCACTCGCGAAAACACCACGCTGACGGTGGTTGTCGTCAATCAAAAGTTGAGCTACGCGCAACTCAGCCGGTTGGCCATTCAGACCCATACCTCGATGGCACGCGGCATTCAGCCCTTCCACACGGAAAAAGACGGCGACGTGCTCTACGCGGTAACTACGGGGGAGGTAGAGAGCAGCGGGTTGGAGTTTGAAGAGTTGGCGTCGTATGCTGCCGAATTGGCATGGGACGCCGTGCTGAGCGCGGTGCCGCCACTCTGAGCGCAACCGCAGTCGGCCACGGACTTTTGGCACACCGCTGCGCAAATGCAAATTGACCCTGCGGAACCGGCCAGCGTAGAATTCACAAGAGCTGCTAGTGTAACGATTGCTTTCGTGCTTTCGTGCTTTCGATCCATGGTCCCCGGGCTCTCCTCGGTGTACCTCAGGCAGCGCTACCGTTGCGTAACGGATACCAAATAAAAGCTTGCGGCAGGAGTGAGGTTCTCATGAGCAACAAAACGAAAAAATGGTTTACCAGTCCTTGGAATTTTGCCGAGGAAGTAAGGTCTCAACTCGATTTTGCTCCCAAGATTGAGTTGCACGATGTCACGCTGCGCGACGGCGAGCAGCAAGCCGGCGTGACCTTCCGCAAGGACGACAAGGTTCGCATCGCCGAATTGCTGGCCGAGGCGGGCGTACACCGCATCGAAGCTGGCATGCCGGCGGTCTCCAAAGAAGACGAACTGGCCATCAAGGAAATCGTCAAGCGCAAGCTCGGCCCCAAGATCTTCGCTTTTGGCCGCTGCATGAAGGAAGACGTCCAGCGGGCGGTTGATTGCGGCGTCGATGGCATTGTGATGGAAGTGCCGTCGAGCGATCACATCATCAAGTACGCTTACAAGTGGCCTCTGGAAAAAGCCGTCAATCTGTCGATCGAGGCGACCCAGTATGCCAAGAAGAACGGACTTTACACGGTCTTCTTCCCAATCGACGCCTCTCGCGCGGATATCAACTGGTTTCTGGACCTGATCGAGCGCATCGCCAAGGACGGCCACATGGACGCGCTGGCGGTGGTTGACACCTTCGGTGGTTGCTCGCCGCACGCCATCCCTTACTTGATCAAGAAAATCAAGGAGCGCATCAATAAGCCGTTGGAAACCCATTTCCACGACGATTTCGGCATGGGCTCGGCCAACACGGTGCTTGGCCTGGCCGCCGGGGCCAAGGTGGCGCACACTACCATTTCCGCGCTCGGCGAGCGGGCCGGCAACGCCGCTTACGAAGACGTGGTCATGACACTGCTGACCATGTACGGCATCGATTTAGGAATCAAGACCGAGAAACTCTACGGGATCTCCAAGGAGGTGCTGGCAATGGCGGGGGTTCGGGTGCGCCCGAATCGCGGCATCTTCGGCGACGATATCTTCAAGGTCGAGTCCGGCATCATCTCCGGCTGGGTCAGGAACTGCGGCGACGAGCATGCGCTTGAGCTTTGTCCGTATCGTTGGGAACTGGTCGGCCACGATGCACCGGAGATCGTGCTGGGCAAGAATAGCGGCGCGGACTCGATCAAGATATGGCTGGAACGCATTGGTCATCCGCTGCCTAGCGAAGAAACCCAGATGGAGATACTGCTCAAGGTGAAGGCGCGCGCCCTGGAGAAGAAAGGGGTGCTGACGTTGCGCGACTTCGAGAATATTCTCGCGCAATATCCGTTGGCCAAGCCCGCAGCCAAAGCAGGCGCCTAGCGGGCTCGAAAACTCTCGCCACGCCACGAGCATTAACTCGCCGGCCGCGCTTCCGCGGCCGGTTTTGCTTTCCGCTTTTTTGCCTCGTTTCCCTATCGCTTGAATTAAATAAACCAAGGCGTTTGCCTTGTCCGGGCGGCGGTCGCTCAGGCCATTCTGTCCGTTCAGCACTGCTTTGGCCCGATTCAGGCTCTCCTGGAGCCATCCCACTGTAATGCGGTTTTGAAATTCGGCTTGACTGCGGATGAAAGCGCGACCTATCATTCTATGCCGACACTCAGAAGTCATCATAGAGCCGGAAGACCTGAACGTCCCGCAGGCACCACTACGTTCCTGAGAGCGGAGCTCTATGCGTGACCATCTCGAAATCGTTTACGAGGAGTTCCCGAATGGCTGACTCAAAGACCGTCGAACCTGGGGCATTGACTGCACCCAAGGTTTCCCCGGAGTTCGAAAACGCAACTTATCGCAAAGTAACCGCGCGTCTATTGCCGTTTTGCATGATTTGCTACATTGTCGCGTATCTGGACCGCGTAAACGTGGGCTTCGCCAAACTCCAGATGCTGGGCGATCTCCATTTCAGCGAGACGATTTACGGGCTGGGCGCCGGCATGTTCTTCATTGGTTACTTCTTTTTTGAAGTGCCAAGCAACATCGCCCTGCACAAGGTGGGTGCGCGCATCTGGATCACCCGCATCATGATCACCTGGGCAGTTATCTCGGCGCTCACACTTTTGGTGAGAACGCCGATGCAGTTTTACTTGGTCCGCTTCTTCCTCGGCGCAGCCGAGGCGGGCTTCTTCCCCGGAATCATTTTGTACCTCACGTATTGGTATCCCTCGCACCGTCGCGCCAAGATGGTGGGCATCTTCATGGTCGGAATTCCTCTGGCCGGGATGATCGGTGGCCCGCTCTCCGGTGCCATTATGTCGATGACTCACGGCGCTGGCGGTTGGCCGGGCTGGAAGTGGATGTTTCTTTGCGAGGCCATACCTTCTTTTGTTATGGGTATCGCCTGCATTCTCTATCTTGACAGCAGGATTCGCGATGCCAAATGGCTAAACGAACAAGAAAAACAGGTTCTCGAATACTACGTCGCTTTAGAGGACAAGGAAAAGAAAGAGCATCCTTCTCTTATGGCCGTTTTCGCCGACGGCCGCATCTGGCTGATGTGCTGGATTTACTTCACCGTCGCTCTGGGTCAATACGCGTTGACGCTGTGGATACCTACCCTCCTCAAGGATGCTGGAGTTAAAGGTGTATTGAATATCGGCCTGGTAACAGCCATCCCATACACTTGCGTGGCCATCGCCATGGTCGCGCTTGGAGCCAGTGCCGACAAGCGGCGTGAGCGCCGTTGGCATGAGGCGGGTCCCATGCTTGTGGGCGCCGTGGCTTTGGTTCTGAGTATGATGGTTGGTGGCGGCAACACGATTCTGGCCGTCATATTGCTGTCGATCGCGGCAGCCGGGATCATTCCCGCGGCGCCTATGTTCTGGGCGCTGCCTACCTCATTCCTCGCGGGTACGGCTGCGGCTGCGGGTATCGCAACGATCAACTCAGTGGCCAATCTCGGCGGCTTCGTCGCCCCCTTCGCCATTGGCTATCTCAAGGACCTGACGCATGGCAACTTAATCCCCATGATTGTCATGGCTGTCACTGTGGCTGCGGGAGGGCTTACGGTGCTCGCGCTGCCCAAGCATATGGTCAACAAGTAGATCTGCCGGCTATACTGCAAAAAATCGGCTCACCAGAAAGTTCCGGTGAGCCGATTTTTTGTGCGCCGTTTTTGGCCTCAACTCACACGAAGGCAGCTTGCGCGATTGCGGCCGCGCTGGGCAGCTTCTCGACACCCCAGCAGGCGTCCATCAGCCGCCGGATTTGCGGAGCCGGCAGAATGCCCTCCGCCAGATCGCTGAATTTCACCTCCAGCGCGCTGTCAGTCATCGGCACTTCAAGACTGCCGACGGCATGCTCGATGTACTTGTGCAACTTCCGGCCATCCTTCAGCACGATGGTAAGGTCAACTTGCTCCGGCTTGATGGATGGATCGATAACCGGAATCACCTTGCTCCGCAAGGCCACAACGATCGGGTCGCGGACCGCCCGCTCGCTGAACTGCTTCTCGCCGGCCGCACCCTCCACGATCGCGACCGCCACGGAATGGTAGACGCTGAACTTCCCCTCCAGACCTTCATAGGGAGTCTTTTTGCCCGTCAGTTCGAGCACCAGCGGATTGACGCGCAGGTCAACGTGGTCAACTTGATCGGGCGTCAGTTTGTACTCTTTGCGCAACTGTATGGCCGCGTCGATCGCGGGGTGTAGTACGATTCCGCAGGCAAACGGTTTATACGTGTTGAGTGCCGCTTCGTAGTGTTTCCCCAATCCTTCCGTGATTTCCCGGTAATCCTGTTTCGTGCTGATGGTGTTGGCCCATCCGCGCTTGGCTTCAATCATCTCGTCGGAGCTGGTGAAGTTCCGGGAAGCGAGGACAGCGGCGAGCAGGCCGTTGTTGGCCGCGCGGCCCGGATTAAAGCTCTTGTTCATCGACCCGAACGACTCGCGGAAGCCGACCGGTTGCGAGGCCGCCAAGCCCAGAGCCCAGACCATCTGCTGTTCGCTGAGGCCCAGGAGTATGCCCGATGCCGCGGCAGCGCCAAACATCCCGCACGTCCCGGTGCTGTGCCAACCGCGGTCGTAGTGCTCGGGGCAAACACAATTGCCCATGCGTAGCGCAACCTCAACCCCGATGACCAGTGCGTTCAGGAAGGCCTTGCCCGAAACCGGCTGGTACTCGGCCAGCGCCAGGATAGCCGGGATGACCGGTGCCCCGGGATGAATAATGGTGCGCAGGTGCGTATCGTCATAATCGAAAATATGGGCGCTAATGCCGTTGATCATGGCGGCATTCAGGATGTCGAAGCGCTCGCGCCGCCCCAAAATGCTGGCTTGGGGTGGTCCGGAAAATGGAGCGAGCGCGGCAACTACATCGTTGACTCCCGGGTGACGCGAGGCGCCGACGGCAACCCCCACGAAATTCAGCAGCGTCCGGGTTCCCTCCTTGCGCACCGCAGGAGGCAGGTCTTCGTATTTCCCATTCACCACATACCGCGCCAGTGTCCGTGTAACTCCCTTGGCGGAGGGAGGGCTCTGGGTGCTGCCTCCGGTATTGCCGGCTTGGGGTGCTGCTGCAAACAAGGGTGTGGAACTTCCGGCGGCCGCTAAAGAAGCAGCCGTGGCCGCACGCAAGAAAGAACGGCGATCGAAATCGAACATGGCGTGAATCTCCCACGAAGTAATGGCTGTAACGTTCGCCATTGATATCAAATTGCGACCACCAAAACAACTGCAATAGCGGGCGAAGGGAGAAAAGGAGCAAATAATCCCGATACAGAACCCGCCATCGTCGTTTCGCGCGTCTCTTTGCGGAACGATGTAGCCAAGACGTAGATGGCCGAGCCTGATGGTGCACAAAGGGTGCTGGGCCCGCGATTCCGGGTGAACGCCACCGCCGTGCCATGCAATCGCTGGTTTTTCGGGATTCGGCGCGTCGCTGGTTAATTGGTTCAATGTCGTTAAATAAGGGTCGAAAGGCGGCAGAACTGCATCTATTGAATTGTTAGGGCCGCATCTGGTTTTCCCAGTCCGTCGACGGGTACCAGAGATTGGGTTGCGGCTCCGGCTCCCACCAGGTTCTATTCCGGACTTTCAGCCGGAGAAGAAAGGAAATTTGATGAGCGTACATTCCACGACCACCGGGGTCAGAATCGATGCGCCCCGTCATCCGGGGCAGGATCAGGTGCTTACACCTGAGGCAATTCATTTCTTAGCTGAACTTCAGCACCGCTTTAATGCTCGCCGTTTAGAACTGCTGGCCGCCCGCGAAGCGCGCCAGAAACGGCTGGACGCAGGCGAAAAGCCCGATTTTCTGCCGGAAACCAAGCACATCCGAGAGTCCGAATGGACCGTAGCTCCGATTCCAGCCGATCTTCAGGACCGCCGCATAGAGATCACCGGACCCACCGACCGCAAGATGATTATCAATGCCCTGAATTCGGGTTCCAGCGTGTTCATGGCCGACTTCGAGGACGCGAACACGCCCACTTGGGGCAATCTCATCGAAGGTCAGATCAATCTCACCGACGCCATCGCGCGCAAAATTACCTTTAGCGACCCGGCCAGCGGAAAACAATACAAACTCAATGAGAAGACGGCGGTATTGTTCGTCCGTCCCCGCGGCTGGCATCTCGATGAAGAACATGTGGTGATCGACGGCAAGCCCATGTCGGGCTCGCTATTCGACTTTGGACTCTACTTTTTCCGCAATGCGAAGGCGTTGCTGGCGGCAGGGACCGGCCCATATTTCTACCTGCCGAAAATGGAGAGCCATCTCGAAGCAAGGCTGTGGAACGACGTTTTCACCTACTCTCAGCAGGCGATGGGCGTACCTCACGGCAGCATCCGCGCCACCGTCCTGATCGAGACGATTCTGGCCGCGTTTGAAACCGATGAGATTCTCTACGAACTGCGCGATCACTCCGCCGGCTTGAACTGTGGCAGATGGGATTACATTTTCAGCTTTATCAAGAAGTTCGCCAACGACCCCAAGGCGGTAATGCCCGATCGCGGGCAGGTCGGCATGACAGCGCACTTCATGCGCTCCTATAGCAAGATGGTCATCCGCGATTGCCATCGGCGCAACATCCACGCCATGGGCGGCATGTCCGCCTTCATTCCCGTCAAGAGCGATCCGGAAATCAACGAGAAGGCGATGGCCCAGGTTCGCGCCGACAAGGAGCGTGAAGCCACCGACGGTCACGACGGAACCTGGGTGGCTCACCCCGGTCTGGTGGCTATTTCCAAGGAGCCCTTTGACCGCCTGATGCCGCAACCGAACCAGATTGCCAAAAAGCTTTCCGGATACACGGTCACGGCCGCCGACCTGCTGCAAATTCCGCAAGGTGACATCACCGAGGCCGGCCTCAGGCAGAACCTCGTAGTCGGGATGGGATACCTGGAATCCTGGCTGCGCGGCATCGGCTGCGTGCCTTTGTTCCACTTGATGGAAGACGCGGCGACGGCGGAAATCAGCCGCTCCCAGCTTTGGCAGTGGATCCATCACGGCGCACATTTGAAGGACGGCCGCAAGATCGACGTGGCGCTTTGCGATTCCATCCTGCACGAAGAGCTGGCAAAAGCAAAGACAGGCATCCCGGCCAGCCAGTATGCCTCTTACGACAAAGCGGCTGAATTGATGCGCGCGATGTATACTTCGCCGGCGTTTGTCGAATTTCTCACGGTTCCCGCCTATCACGAACTCATCAGGCAGGAACGTATGCGCAAGGCCGCATAGCGCATCGATCTCAACCTCGGCGAGTGTCAAACAGCACTCGCCCGAGAGCCCGGCTCTGCTCATCAGGCCGGGGAGCGACAAAACGAGCGCCGGAATCGCAACCTCGATTCTTCATGGCGCTCGTTTCGCTTTTTGTAGGCAATTCGATGGCTGATGCCGCCGACGAAGTGCCTGAGCGAGAGAGCGAGAGATTCCGGGGGCATCCAACCGTCTCAGTTCAAGCTTTCGGACAGTTTTCATCGAGGGCCAGATGAGCCTATCCTGAACGTGATCTCATCCGTTCTCGAATTACCGGCTAGTGGGTCGATTGGTGAGCAAGGTGCTGAAAATCGGCGAATCGCAATTCGAAGAGCTTCGCCACCACGGTGAACAGACGTATCCTCACGAGTGCTGTGGTGTGCTGCTGGGTCAAATCAACGGCGAAGGCGTCAAGCAGGTGCGCGCCGTCGTGCGCTGCGGCAACACGCGCATCGATTCTCCGCATAATCGCTATAACATCGACCCTCGCGAATTGATCGGCATCCAGCGCCAGGCCCGCGAAGCGGCAATGGACATCATCGGGTTCTACCACTCGCATCCGGACCATCCCGCCGGTTGGTCCGAGACCGATCTCGCCGAGGCCCACTGGATCGGCTGCTCCTACGTCATCACCAGCGTGGAACAGGGCCGGACGGCGCAGACCAACTCCTTTGAACTGACCGGCGAAGAAGCAAGCAAACAGTTTCACGACGAGGAAATCACGGTCGAATCATCGTCGCCATCGGCTGCCGAAAGCGCCGTTCGCTCAGAATGACGTTGTGACGTTGTTCTGACGGAATACGGCAATTCGGAAAAGACGCATCCCCCACCGCGTCGCACGTGCTTTGTTATTATCTTTTTCGGCGGCGTCAGTCCCGGCGCTCGAACCGAGAAAATTCCGCGTGGCGGGCCGAAGGAACATCGTGAGCTTCGACAACATACTTCTGCTGCATGGCAAGGGCGGCAGCCCTGAGGGTAGCGTCAAGGACATCGAAGCGCTTCTGCGCAAACACTACCCACAAAAGCCCGTGAGTTCGTTTCAGCGTCCCAGACTCCTGCACGCGGATGGAGAGATTCTGGCCGAGCAATCTCTAGACGAGTTGCAAAAGCGGGATATCCCGAACGGCACGCTGGTCATCGGCGTCAGTCTCGGCGGCCTGCTGGCGGCGAAATTACAGGAGCAGGGCCGCGAAGACCTGCGCGTCATCTGCCTTAACTCTCCGACCTGGGCCGATGCTGTCCGTCTGGAGCGGAGAATGCAGGAGCGGATCGCATTTTATTCATCCAATGACAACGTCATCGCGGGCCGCACCCAGCACTGGCCCCGGCTGGCGACCGCTTTCGATCTCCCTTGGCTCACCCATGACACCAGCGTGCATGCGCCGGAACTCGCGCCCTTGATCCTTGCCTATCTGGAAGGCCGCAGCATCGCGCACGCAATCCAGCAGGTCGAAAAGCGGATTGGGCAAGCCGAAAGGCGCCGGCGGGGAGTATCTTAATATGAGACCGGCTAGCAGGCCGCTGAAAAACGCGCCGAAGCAACGAGCGAGGCGCTACCGAATGTGTAGCCCAAAAGTGAAGCGTACAAGATTCTGGGGGCTTGTCCTTCCCAAAACTTGTTTTTCAGCAGCCTGCTCGATCCACGCCGAGGTTCTTCCTGAAGATTGGGTGCTGCCGCACTCTAAGTTGTGGTATATCGTAGTCAGTACATCGTAGTCAGTACATCGTAGTCAGTACTTCGTCCAGCCCAACACGCGCAACTGCGGCTCGTGCCGGGACCCAGATGGCAAGCTTGCGGTGAATTTTGCGCCGGAAGCAGCGCCTATCTAAAAGCTTGAGCGGTATCAGCCGGGGACTCCCCGGCATTTCAAATCGACAGAGCACCTCGGGATCACGGCCCAAAGCAGCGGCCACCGGGGCTGGCGCTTCGTCCGAGGAAACTATATGCAGAATCCGCAAGTAACGTCCACACCCGCCGCGCAACTCGACAGTGCCGTCGAGGCGCTGAAATCTCTGCTCGGCGCGCGCGCCAGCACTGCCATGGTGCAGCGCGAACATCATGCCCACGGCGAGTCTTATCATGCGCCCGCAATGCCCGATGCCGTCTGTTATCCGCATACGACCGAAGAGGTCAGCGAGATCATGAAGATCAGCGCCAAGTACCAGGTTCCGGTGATTCCCTTCGGCGGAGGAACATCGCTCGAAGGTCACGTCAATGCCCTGTATGGCGGCATTTCAATCGACCTTCGCGAAATGAACAAGGTACTCAGGGTGAGCCCGGAAGATCTCGATGTGACGGTCGAGGCAGGCGTCACGCGGCAACAACTGAACAAGGCGCTCAACAACACCGGACTTACTTTCTTCGTCGATCCCGGCGGTGAATCGACACTGGGCGGCATGGCCGCGACCCGCGCCTCGGGAACCACGACCGTCCGCTACGGCACCATGCGCGACAACGTGCTCGCACTCACCGTGGTGATGGCCGACGGCCGCATCATCAAAACCGGCAGCCGTGCCCGCAAGTCGTCCGCCGGTTACGATCTGACGCGCCTGTTCGTCGGCTCCGAAGGCACGCTCGGCATCATCACCGACCTGACTTTGCGTCTGCAGCCGCTGCCCGAGGCTGTTTCCGCGGCGGTCTGTTCATTCCCGAGCATTGAAAGCGCGGTGAAAACGGTCATTGAAACCATCCAGTTTGGCGTCTCGGTCGCCCGCATTGAACTGCTCAACAACGCGCAGATGGACGCCATCAACCGCTACTCGAAGACCGACTACCCGGTTGCACCGACCTTATTTTTCGAATTTCACGGCTCCAGCGACCGTCATGTCAGCGAGCAGGCGGAATTCGTACAGTCGATTGCCGAAGAGCACGGTGCCAGCGGCTTCCAGTGGGCTACCCGTCTGGAAGATCGCGACAAGCTTTGGGAAGCGCGCCACGCGGCCTACTACGCGGCGATCGCACTCCGTCCGGGCGCGAAGGGCATGGCCACCGATGCATGCGTGCCCATCTCGCGTCTTGCCGAATGCATCCTGGAGACCCAGCAGGACAATCTCAGCGCGCCATTTCCGGTTGCGCTGGTCGGTCACGTTGGCGATGGAAATTTTCACTGCGTCTACGTATTCGATCCCGCTAATGAAGCGGAAGTCGCCGAAGCCGAGCGGCTGGCGGAGCGCATCGCTAAGCGCGCGCTCGCCATGGGCGGCACCTGCACCGGGGAGCACGGCATTGGCTATGGCAAGATGAAGTATCTGGAAGCTGAGCACGGCGCGGGGCTCGAAGTGATGCGCGCCATCAAACGCGCCCTCGATCCGGACAATCGCATGAACCCCGGGAAAATGGTCAAGGTCTGAACCAAGGCGCCGACCCAGCGGGCTGCGGAAAACGCATCGAAACCCAGAGTCCCCCGGCAAGCCCGCAGTTGACTTGTTGGGGTGGGAAACCGGGGGTCCCCGACACGCCGTGGTTATGCGTGCCGGGGAAGGCTCCGGGATACAGCCATTCTGATACCGCTTTTAGCGGACCGTTTTCGCGGACCAGACGCGGACATACAATTTCACCCTCGGCTAAATATCACCGCCGGGCTAAACCCGGCTCCTTCGCCGGGTATAGCTGCCGCGTATCCGGTTTTAAGTTCTTAAATCAGACTCTCAACTGGCCCTGAATGTACTGTTTTGCCTGCTTGTCGGTGTTTTCGTTGACCTCCAGCACCGAGAACTTAACGTCCTGCTGACGGTTGAGCCGAATGTAGTTAAGGATCGCCGGATGCTTATAGATGTCGCCCGGCTGGAAGACCGGCATTTCCGGCACTTCACTCTCGGAAAGGTTCCACACATATTTCAGGAAGCCCCGGTTGCGAACTGTCCGATTCTTCTGCACTTCCCAGAGGGTTCCCGCTCCAATGCTCGCGTCGGTAACATCTTTGGGAGTCATTGTCTCGCGCGCGTACTGCAGGAATGCATAAGCGAAGATCTCATGCGCCAGCAGGTTTTCCGAAGCAAAAATCGGCGCCGATGCCGGTTCGACGATGTAGCCGGCGTCCGGCCCAATCAGCGTCATGACCGAACGGCCTGAGGTAACCGCCAATCTCAGCTTCGACTTGATCTCCGGGACTTCATTGATCTCCTCGTACATTGCATAGTAGTTGGCGCCGCCCTGATGGAACAGCTTGCGGCTGTCCTCCCGCAGAAAGCCAACACCGATCTTCATGCCTGAGGTAAGGTCGGCGAATCCATGCGAACCTAGACGCGGCAGATAGATGATGTGATCGACCTCGTTAACAAACGAGGTAATGCGCAACGGCTGCTTCCAGTGGTTTTCGCCAATCGGCGAGGTCTCGATGTATGCCGGGTAGCCACGCTCCTCGAAGAAAACCGGGGTCGCGCCGTTCTTTTCGATCACCGCCAAAAGACCCGAGGACTGGGCAAATGCCCGCGAAGTACCTCTTACCTGTCCCTGCGCCGTCCAGAACACGTTGCGAACGCCGGATTGATCGCCGACAAAGACCTTGGTGGCGCCATGCTCCTTTAATACCTTGAGCAAGCAATCCAGCGACCAGGGGTCGGAGGTTGCAGGATTGGGATTACCGGAGTTCAAGGCGAGTTTAATAAGAATGCTGTCGCCCTTTTTCAACCACGAGAAATCCGTGGCCTTTTCGATCATCTTCTTGAACAGCGCGTACGATGTATCCCCTTTGGGTAACCAAGCCGCGCTCAGTTGGGCGCTCTTGGTCTGTGCCGCCAGCTTCTTATCGTCTAAAGCGAAGCTGACGCCGCCCAGAAGCGCCATGGAAGACATACTGCCGACAGTCCACAAAAAATCCCGACGGTCCATAAGAAAGCCCCCTTGCGATTTACCTCGTGCATGTTTCGCAAAAATCTGAGTTCGATGTCATTTATCACTTCCCGGCGGGCCAAGTCAATCAAATTGAGACACAGCTTCGTCTTCTCGATAAGCTCGATTCGTTTGGTAGCGGTGATTATGTTGATTATGGTGCGGTCGATGCTTCGCCCGGCGCCAGCAATCGCGCGAGGACGGCGTGAAGGTCTCCGGGGTCAACCGGCTTATGGAGAAACTCGGCGGCACCCAACTCCCTGGCCATGCGTTCCGTCTCAGGGTCGTCGGCGCCGCTTACGATCACTACTGGAATCTGCTGCGTTTTTATAGACATCCCCAGTTTTCTCAGGACGTCGATGCCGGAACCGGCAGGCATATTGATATCGAGCACGATGGCGTCCGGCGGCTGCCGCAATGCCGACATCCAGGCCTGTAAAGCATCCACTGCGACCGCTACGGTGAATCCTTTTGCCGACAGATAAGCGGAAAATAAATGGACTTGCACCCGGGAGTCGTCGGCAATCAATATTCTTGGCATGTGAAATCTACCGCCGGGGCATCAGTTAGCTCCGCCGGATCAGTTTAACCAGCCCAAGCACACCTGCGCCAACCAAAATCAGAGTCCCCGGTTCTGGTACCGTGGCCGGAGGCGTCGAGGGCCCACAGCACCAGACCGGCGGTCTCCAGTACTTCGCGTCGGGTGTATTCGAGGCGACGGTCGATGGCGGCACCGGCGGTGAAACCATGGTAGGCGGCATCAAAGATGGCAGGGGAACGTCAAACACGATATCGGGCGGCGGAGGCTCGGGCGGTGGAACGGCACCCGGCAAAGGGGTGGGCTTCATCACTGAGACGCGGTTTCCACAGCGCGAACGCACCAGGTTCTTGCCGTCCGTGAGCAGGATTTCCCCTTCGGCAATATTGACCGTATGATCCGTCCAGTAGACCTTGTCTCCCTTGCGGTAAGAGACGTAAGCTGCCATCGGCTTGTGAACTCTTTCAGCCCACAGCCGTTCTGTATCGATGCCTTCGTAATGTTTGCGCGCGACCGGATCGTGGGCGATGGAATCGGTCAACTCTTTCCAGTCGTAAACTCCGCCGGGGACAACCGAAAATGGATAAATCTCGCGTGCGGCTCTGAAGTCAAACTTCGGAGGAGTGATGTCCAGAACATCGGTGTTGTACAAATGCCAGAGTTGCACCCCCAACACCACGATGACAACCAGTGCCAGGAACGCAACCAACGTGAACGATCTTCGCATCTGGAACTCTTCACCTCAGTACCGACCACGGTTCGATTCGGCCCCGATGCTGCTTTCGACTTCTAACGTGAGCACGTTGCCAATTGCGCCGCGGAGCACGATCGCCTGCCCCAACAGCTACAAGCCCTATCAAAACCAATAACTTCCGGCCGTAACCGACTCGACGGCGACGTCCGGATCAGGACAATATCTGTCCCCCGCTCAACCGGGGAGATTCGGGGCTCGCCCCACTCAGCGTCACCAGTTTCCGAGGCGATGCCTTGGGGTGCGAAATGCCATACTGCCGCGATTTATACGTCAATGCTTTGTAACTTATATTCAGCAAGCTGGCCGCCTGCTTGCGATTCCAGTTCGTCTGTTCGAGGGCTTGCACAATCGCTTCCGCCTCGGCCTCACCCTTGATCTCGCGAACCATCTTTTTCAGGTCGCTGGAGTTGGCCCCCTGCGTCCGGGCGAGGGCCATTCGATCCGCCGGCCCATTTTGGGCAAACAACTCCGCTGCCATCGCCACGTCGTCGCCAAGGACCAGGTACCGTTTGACGAAGTTGTGCAATTCGCGAAGATTTCCGGGCCACGCATGTTGCATGCAAGCACGCAGAAGACCATCCGTTAGTGTACGTGGCGGCAGCTTATAGGTGTAAGCCAGCCGCTTCATATACAACCTGAACAGCGGTGCAATTTCCTCGCGCCGTCCGCGCAGAGGCGGCAGGCAGACGTTGAAGGCATTCAGCCTGTAATAAAGATCCAGTCGCAGCTTGCCCTGCTTGATCGCATCTTCGATGTCGACGTTGGTAGCCGCCAGGATCCGAATGTTAACCGTGACGGGCGACTTACTTCCCAGGCGGAAAAACTTCTGTTCCTGCAATACCTGGAGCAGTTTTGCCTGGAGTCTTGGTGGCATCTCGGCGATTTCGTCGAGCAAAATCGTGCCGCGGTCGCAAAGTTCGAAGTGTCCGGGCTTGTTATGGGTGGCTCCGGTGAAGGCCCCAGCCTCATATCCGAACAATTCGCTTTCCAGCAGATCCTCGGGAATAGCCGCGCAGTTGACCTTGAGAAACTTTTTCTGCGCCCGGGGTGAAAGCTTATGCAACAAAAGGGAAGCGATTTCTTTTCCTGTTCCGCTCTCGCCGGTGATCAGCACGGGCACGTCAACTTCCGCAATGCGCCGGATCTGTTCGTGAACCTTATGCATGGCTGGAGAACTGGCGAAGAAAAAGCTATCGCTGCTCAATTCCTCCACCACTTCCGGATTCTCCGGCGACGCCTGGGGAACTTCCAGGCAGGTCTTCAAGGCTGCGATGAGCTCGGTCTGGACCACTGGCTTGCACAGATAGTCATGCGCACCCAACTTCATCGCCTGAACAACTTCGCGGGCTCCTTTCGACGCCGACAACATGATCACTTTCAAAGCAGGCGCAATTTCGCGAAGCCGTTCCAAAGTTTCCAGGCCATCCATGCCAGGCATCACCAGATCCAGAAGGACGACGTCCGGCAGCGGCCGGCGGCGTAATTCCTGCAAGGCTTCGACACCGCTCGCCGCCGTCGCCACCTGGTAATGCTCGCACTCCAGCACGGTACGCATGTACCGGAGCATCATGACATCGTCATCGACCACTAATAGATTTGGCATGTATTAATCCGCGTCTGCGGTTTTCCTCGACCCGTGACTTCGTTTCGGCTCACCACTTCCAGGAGAACCAGGTTTTCGCGGCTGCGGAGAAAATGGCAGCAGCACGCAGAAGTGGCTGCCGCATCCAACCATGCTCTCCACCCATATTTTTCCACCATGTGCCACAGCCAATTCGCGCGCAATCGTCAATCCGAGACCGGTGCCCGCGGGAACGCCCGGGGCGGGCAAACTGAAAAACTCGTCGAAAATTTCCTGATGATTCTCCGGAGGAATCCCAGGACCGCTGTCGGCGACAATGATTTTGGCTGCGTTAGGATTGCTGCTGCGGGACATCCTGCGTTCCACCGCGACACGCTCGGCAAGGCTGCGCCGTTCCCAGAAATGCGGAATCGCCGTGATCGAGACAGCGCCTCCGGGCGGGGTAAAGCGAAGTGCGTTTTCGAGTAAGTTGGAGACAAGTTGAGCCAGCTTCTGCCCGTCAAATTCGAAGCTCAGCGGAGCATGGCTTAGTCTGCACTCAAACTCGATGCCCTTCTGCTGAAACGCCGGCAGCCAACATTCATGAATTGCGCTGAGACAGGGCTTCAGGTCGGCGTATTCGAAAGCCAGGGTGAGCCGGTTTGCCCGTCGCGCGCCAAAGAGCAAAAGCTGCGAAATACGATGCTCCAAGCGCCGTGAACTGGCGCAGATGTCACGCAACGCGCGCAACTGGCGCGGATTCACTTCCCCCAGTTGGCCCGCGATTAGCAGGTTGACATAGCCGGAAATGATGGCAAGTGGAGCCTTGAGATCGTGCACGGCGCTGGAAATGCCTGCGTTGCGACGATCCTCATTCTCCCCGCCCGAGAGCACTATCCGGGACGACATAGTCTTTCGCCCTTTCGCGCTGACGACTCAGCGCAAAACATCTCTTACACTCTTGGGGGAGAGCTGCTGAAGCAGTCAAATTCAATGTACCACGATTTGCACCGAACGCAAGAGTTTGCAGAATAAATGAAAAAAACTTGATTCCCAAAATGGCATTTGGAATAACTTTTTCTCTTTCTCAGTGGAAAAGATTTTCCCATCGCAGCCGCCGGCAATCGCCCGCCGGTCGTCTCCGATGCCTGATGGATTTGGGGAACATGCGCTTCTTCCCTTTCAATCCAGCTATTTGCAATCGCATCGCACTGATCTTGACAGGTCAGCGGCGAGTGCATGATTTTGGTGCAACAAGTGCAACTTGCCTGTTACATGAAATCAAACGCTCCGAATGTGTCCCCTTTCGGTGATGAGATTCCTCCCGAGCTGGTTCTCTTCGGCTGCACACCCGACATGGCCGCAATTCGGGAGAGTTTGCAGAAGATTGCCAACACCAACATACCGGTGTTGATTGAAGGCGAAAGCGGGACTGGGAAGGAACTAGTCTGCAAGTACCTGCACCAGCTCTCGGCCTCGAGCAACGGGCCCTTCGTCAAGGTTAACTGTCCTGCCATTCCCAACACCCTGGTTGAAAGCGAATTGTTTGGCTACGAGAAAGGGGCCTTCACGGGAGCCTTCGATTCCAAACCCGGCCGGGTGGAGATGGCTCACTGTGGAACGCTTTTTCTGGACGAGATCTCGGAACTGGATCTGTCGCTGCAGTCCAAGTTGCTGCAACTGCTCCAGGACGGACAATTCTGCCGGATTGGCGCCAGCGAGGGGAAAAAGGTCGACGTTCGCGTGATTTGCGCCACCAATCGGCAATTACACCAGGAAGTGATCAATGGCAGATTTCGCCAGGATCTCTACTACCGCATCACGGGCTTGGTGTTGCAACTGCCACCCTTGCGCGAGCGTGTGGCCGATATCTCGATGCTGGCGGATTACCTGATCGCGCTGCACAGCGAAAAGTACAAGCGCAAAGTTCCCCCGTTGTCCGCGTCCACGCTGATGTTAATGAAGACCCACACCTGGTCGGGCAATATACGGGAGCTGGAAAACCTGATGAAGAGGTACGTGGTGCTGGGCACCGAGGATGTCATCACGAAGGAGCTGAAATGGCGCGCCATGAGCCACACGGACATGGAAATAGCGCCCGACAGCTCGATCGCTCTGGGACAGGTTACGCGCGAAGCGGTCAAGGATCTGGAGAGCAAGATTATTTTGAGCACGCTGCAGGCGAACCAATGGAACCGAAAGCGGGCCGCGCGCGCGCTGCAGATCAGTTATCGTTCGTTGCTTTATAAGTTGAAGAGAGCCGGAATCAACAGCCGGCGAGACGCCAGCCCCAACTAGAAGCCGAATGGGGGATGGAGGAAGAATGAAAAACTGGGGCAAGATTCTACTGTTACTGGGAGCACTCGCGCTGTTTGCGCCGGTGTGCGCCAGCGCTCAAGTGAAATCTGAAACGACACCGAAAGAACCCCTGGCCGCCGCGGTCCAAATGCCGCAGCCGAACAGTGCCGACTACGTGATTGGCGAAAGCGATGTGCTCGCCATCAATGTGTGGCACGAGCAGGAGCTGTCGAGGGTGCTTCCGGTGAGGGCGGATGGCAAGATCTCATTGCCTCTGATCGGGGATCTCACCGCCGGCGGATCGACTCCGGCCCAATTGCAGGCCACCATCGTCGAGAAGCTGCGCAGTTACATGGAGAACCCGGAAGTCACGGTCATTGTGCAGGAGCCGCGGAGCCAGTACTTCACGGTGGTCGGCGAGGTGATGAAACCGGGGGCGTATCCCCTGGGACAGCGTCTGAGCGTTCTGGATGGGCTGGCCATGGCGGGCGGCTTCAAGGACTTCGCAAAAGTAAAGAGGATGTACATATTGCGTACCAACCGCGACGGAACTACCGGGAAGATGCCTTTCAACTACAAGAAGGCGCTTGGCGGCGACACGGCGCAGAATTTCATGCTCACGGCACGGGACACGATCGTTGTCCCGTAAGAGAAGGAGTCGCTTGGCAATGCGGATCAAATTTGGCGCATGCTTGTTGCTGTTTTTCACGGGGTTAGCCGCGCAGGCGCAGGAGCCGGCCGTTGCGCTGCAGACCACGACGGAGGCAACCGCGCCGCATCTCTCCGGTGACGCTCCTTCGTTGGTAACCCAGAGCGATCCCGACTACAGGAACGTTCTGTTCGGTAGCGCGATGTTCGGGGGCAGCTTCGACACGGCGGGATTCACGGAGACGAATGGCGGAACATCCAGCAACGTCATGTTTTTCGCCCAGCCGAGCATCGCCTTCCGGCAAACTGTGCCGACCGCGAACTGGACCTTGAGCTACACGCCGGGAGTGAGTATCAGCCAGCACGCGACCGACACTACCCTGTTCACACACAACCTGGCGGGCGATGGGCTCTGGAAGGCGACTCCGCGTCTGACCCTGCACGCGCGGCAGGACTACAGCATTTCCACCAATCCCTTCGAGACCGTCGGCAGAGTAGCGCTGCTGCCGGATCTGGGCGGATACTTCGGCCCGAACTATGACGGAGTGATTCCCTCTTCGAAGAGGACAGCCTATGTAACCAACGCCGATATCAGCTATCGCATGACCGCCCATACCTCTATCGGGATCACCGGCGGATACCAGCAATTCGATTACTCCAGCACCAGCAACACTCTGTTGTCCTCGGCTCTCATCAATTCCACGGTCCTGAACGGATCCGTCTTCGTGTCGGACAAGATCTCGACGCGGCAGACGCTTGGAGTTCAGCTTGCCTATACCGATATTTACAGCTACGGCTCGCAGGAGTCCCGCGTCCAGGCGCCGGCGGTCCTGCTGTTTGACACGGTGCGGCTCACGCAACACTCTCTGCTGACGGCGTTCGCCGGACCGGAATACTCGCGCAGTTCCTCGGTCAACCCGATCACCATCCTCAATGTGCCCGGCGAGCTAGCTATCTCGCAACGTGCCTGGCACCCTGCGGCTGGAGTGACGTATGCCTGGTCCGGAGCGCAAGACGCCCTTACCCTCCAGTTCTCGCGTCGCATCAGCCCCGGTGGCGGACTGATGAATGCGAACATCATGACCTTTGGCAGCGCCGCTTTCCGCACGAAGCTTAGCAAGCGCTGGACCACGGAAGAGCGCTTGAGCGTCGACAATCAGGACGAACTCGCTTTGTTTGGTTCGAATGTGAGTTTCCGGACGCTTTGGGCAGGTGGCAGCCTGACGCGCGAGTTCAGCCGAAATTTCTCGATCCGCCTGGACAGCGCCTACATAAGCCAAACCGGAAGCGGGCTCGGCATTGTTCCGGGAGACCACGGGTTAGTCCAGATCACGGTAGATATTCACTTCCTAAAAGGCTTGGGCAGATAAGACATGTTCGACCAGGAAAATACAAAGCCCGCACTTACGGTTCATGATTATTGGCAGATCCTTCTGCGCCGGCGCTGGTGGCTGATCGGTGCGCTATTCGGTTGCTGGCTTCTGGCCTGGGGCGCGAGCCGTCTGTTGCCGTCCGTGTTTCGTTCCGAGACCCTCATTCTGGTGGAACAACAGAAAGTTCCGGAGCAATACGTGGTCAGCAACGTCTCCGTCGATTTGCAGGAACAACTGCAAAGCATGACGCAGCAAATCCTGAGCCGCACCAGGCTGGAGCGAATCATCGAGAAGTTTCATTTGTACACGCGCCAGCGGCAGCGGCTCGGCCCGGATGGCCTCGTCGACGAAATGCGCAAGGACATCCAGATCCAGCTGGTGGAGGCGCCGGGAAAACGTGGACAGCTTACGGCGTTTCGCATCATCTATTCCGCTCCCTCGCCAATCCTGGCGCAGCAGGTAGCGACGCAACTGACGTCCCTGTTCATCGATGAGAACATCCAGGAGCAGTCTCAACGCGCGGAAAACACGACGGAATTTCTCTCCAGCGAACTGAACGGTGCGCGCGCCAGCCTGGCCGAGCAGGAGGCCAAGGTCAAGCAATTCAAGAGCCGCTACCTGGGCGAGCTTCCCAGCCAGATGGACGGCAACGTTCATATCCTGACCGGCTTGCAGGAGCGTTATCACAGTCTTGCCCAGACGCTGAATCGGGCGCAGGAGCAACGCCTCTACATGGAGTCGCTGTTAAGCCAGTATCGCGCGGTTCGAACCGGCAGCGAAACGGGCGCCAATACACTGCCATCGGTGGAGCACGAGTTGGCGAAAATGAAGGCCGATTTGGCCGACGCGCAGACCCGCTATACGGCAAAGCATCCCGACGTAATCCGGCTCAAGGGCCTGATCGCGAAGACCGAAAAGCTGAAGAGCGATATCGAGGCGGAGGCAGCCAAGCCGCAGCAGGATGAGGGACAAAAGTTTCCAACCAATTCCTCCGAGTTACAGACGATGGCACCCATGCTGCAATTGGAAGGACAGTTGAAAGCCAACGAACGGGAAATTCAGGATGGGCGCCGCGAAATGCAAACCCTGCAAACGCAGATCGCCGAATATCAGAGCCGCCTGAACTTGACGCCCGTACGCGAGCAACAGATCACGGACCTGACTCGCGATTACGAACAGTCGAAGGCCAACTACGACTCGCTGCTGAAAAAGCAGATGCAGTCGCAGTTGGCGACCAACTTGGAAAAGCGCCAGCAGGGCAAGGGATTCCGCATCATCGATCCACCCAGTCTTGCCCACAAACCGTATTCGCCGGATCGCGTGAAATTCAGCTTGCTGGGATTGATCGCAGGATTTCTCGCCGGCTTCGGTCTGGTTTTCCTGTCCGAGTTCCTAGATGACCACATCCGTGATGAAGAAGAGATCGCCCGAATGACAAACGCGCGTGTCCTTGCCGGTATTCCGCACCTGGCCACGCCCGCCGACGAACGCAAGCGACATCGCCGGCGGTTTTTGGAATTGTGCGGTGCAGGGCTGATCTTTATTGTCATGGTCGGCGCTAACGTCTTTACTTTTTACAGGGGATAGCCATGTACGAAAAATTCTACGGCTTGGCGCAGAGTCCGTTCGGTGTCGGACCCGATCCGCAGTTCTACTACGGCACCGCCAAGCACAACGAAGCGCTGGCAAATCTTACGTACGGCATCCGGCGGCGCAAGGGGTTCGTGGTCTTGACGGGTGAGGTCGGCACCGGAAAAACGCTGCTGCTGCGCTGCCTGCTGGAAGCGCTGCGGCGCTCCAAGGTTACGCATGCGTTCATCTTCAACCCGCTGCTATCTACCAGCGACCTGTTACGGCACGTGGTTGCGGATTTCGGGATCAAAGCGCCAAAAATCAACCGTTCCGACCTGCTGCTGCAACTGAATCAATTCCTGATCGAGGTGTACCGCAGCGGCTCGACGGCGGCTCTGCTGGTGGATGAAGCTCATCTGCTGTCGGCCGAACTGCTGGAAGAAATCCGCTTGCTCTCGAACATCGAGACCGCACAACACAAGTTGCTGCAGATCCTGCTGGTGGGCCAGCCGGAACTCGACGATATCCTCGATTCGCCCTATCTGCGGCAACTGAAACAGCGTGTCGCCCTGCGTTGCAGGCTCGAGCCGCTCGATGAGAACGAGATCCGCGGCTACATCGACCGAAGGTTGCAATTGGCGGGCGCGCCTGGACGACTGCTGGAAATCTTTCCTCCGGAAACCCTGGCCCGCATCGTTTTCTATTCCCACGGCACACCGCGGCTGATCAACAACATTTGCGACGCCGCCATGGTGAACGGATACGCTCAGCAAGCGAGGTCCGTCAGCCCCGCAATCATCGAGGAAGTAGCAAACGATCTGCGCCTCGGCGTGAACGGCGCGCGGGAATCGCACCAGGAGACCTGGATAACCCCCGCGACGGTGACGGAACCGGATAGGACGGCGAAAGCAGAGCCCGCGCTGGCAACGGATGCTGAAACTGTTTTCGAGATGGAGCCTCAATTTGTACCTGAGCCACGGGCCCGGTTCGTGCATGACCCCGGTGTGGTCTTCCAGCCGCACAACGATCAGGCGCCCGCACCGCAGGAGAACCTGGGTAACCGGAAGGCCATCATGGACGCATTGCACCAATTGGCGAAGCTGCTGGACCCTGATGCAGAGCAAACGATAATTCAACCACAGCACTCCAGCTCCGGAGCCGGAGCTAGAAACCGATGAGCCGGATCTTCAGCGCGCTGCGTCAATCCGAGATTGATCAAAAGACCGAGACGGAAGCTCCGCCCGCCGCATGGACGGCGGTTCAGGAGCCGGCAAAGGTCTCGGAGCTGCCGCCCTCCGTGTGGACAACGGTCGAGGTGGAGGAAACGCCGACATCCGCGCCTCCGCTGGCGGAACCCATGGCGGTAGAGAGCGCGGAACTGCCGGAAGTTTCGCCGGTCACGACCGTGGCCGTCGAGGAACTGCCCAAGTTGGCGGAGCCCGCAGCCATCGAATGGGCGGAGACTGAGTCATCGGTAGAGGTTCAGGATTCCTCAACCAGCGCCTGGCCGGAAGTCCAGCAAACGCCTCCGAACCAACTGGAATTCATTGCGTCGATTGACCTCAAGACCGCCGATTCCGCGCGCTTGGTGGCAAAAGCGGACGAGCGCGGACTCGGGGCCGAGAAGTTTCGCGTGCTGGCGGCGCGGCTGAACAATCTGCGTCACGACGGCAAGCCGAAGGTTTTGCAGGTCACCAGCAGCATCATCGGCGAAGGCAAATCTCTGGTATCTGCGAATCTGGCGCTGACCTTGGCAAAGCGCTCGTCGCAGAACGTGCTTCTGATCGAGGGTGATTTGCGCAAGCCGGCCCTGAGCGGCATTTTCGGTTTGGGCAAACGTCCCGGGCTCAACGAGTGGTGGAAGGGCAAAGACTCTATTTTCAACTTCCTGTTGCGCGCCGGTGATACCAGCCTGTACTTGCTGCCCAGCACTTCGGTGCAGCATCCTGCGTCAGTGCTGCAATCGGGACGGTTGGTCGATGTTATTGCCGAGTTGTCCAGGCAGTTCGATTGGATCATCATCGACACTCCTCCGCTGCTGCCCATGGCCGATTCCAATCTGTGGGCGCGATTGGCCGATGGAACTCTGCTGGTGGTCCGCAAAGGAACCGTGACTCGCACGGCGTTGAAGCAAGCCATGGAAACCATGGATAGTCCCAAGTTGGTCGGGGTCGTGTTGAACGACGCCACCGACTTCGCCCAAGTGAACTACTACGACCAGTATTACTCCGGCAAGCCGATCAAGCCTGCAAAGAAGCAGGCAGCAGCGAAGCCGGACGAAGGAAAGAGCAGCGAATGATTCGTTTTTTCAATGCGTATTTCCCGACTCGGACGGTCTTGCTGGGCGCTTCCGAAGCAGTCCTGACCGCGGCTGCATTCGTACTTGCGATCATCGCGGCCATGGGGCCGTTCAACGCGCAGATGTTCATCGGCTATGAGCAAGGCGGTGACAGAATCGCGCTGGTTGTCTGCGTTTTCATCGTGTGCATGTATTACTTCGATCTTTACGACTCCACGGTTTTGCGCAGCCAACGGGAAGTATTCACCCGCCTGATCCAGGTATTCGGCGCGGTGTGCATTATTCTTGCTTTGGTGTATTCGATGTTTCCGGCGATGCGCCTACAGCAGAACGTATTTGGCGCCGGAGCGCTCGCCGCGGCATCGGTGACCGTGCTCTGGCGACGACTGTTCAGCTTCGTCAGTACATGGCCGTTGTTCATGGAGCGGGTGCTCGTGCTGGGAGACGGGGTGCTGGCACAGGACCTGCTGAAGGAGATCCACGACCGCCGCGAACTCGGGATTCAGGTGGTTGCCCATATTTCGGAGGACCAGGATTGGAGTTCCTGGCAAAGACCGGGAATGCCGGCCTTCGCGGCTGAAATCGACCGCGTCACACGCGTGCTGCGAGTGCGTAGAATCATCGTCTCGATGAAAGAGCGGCGCGGACGGCTGCCGGTCGACTCCCTGCTCGCATTGAAGAAGCGCGGAGTCATGATCCAGGATGGAAGCGAGCTTTACCAAATCATCACCGGTAAAATTTCACTCGACTCTCTGCTTCCCAGCATGTTGGTGTTCTCGCCCGGATTCCAGGTGTCCCGTCTGTTCCTGCTGTACAAGCGGACTTTCTCGCTGGTCTTCTCCACCGTGGCTTTGCTGCTGACTTTGCCCCTGATGCTACTGCTCGCCGTTGTCATCAGGTTTGACTCGACGGGGCCGGTGATCTTCCGCCAGCGCCGCATCGGAAAAGACGGCAAAATCTTTACGCTTTACAAATTTCGCTCCATGTACGAGGGAGTGGACGGGGACCGGCCGGCCGCGAAGGACGACGCTCGCTGCACGCGCGTTGGCCGCTGGCTGCGCGCATCCAGGATCGACGAGCTGCCACAGTTGTGGAACATCTTCCGCGGCGACATGCACCTGGTCGGTCCGCGCCCGTTCGTACCCGAGCAGGAGGCGAAACTGGCCGACGAGATTCCTTTCTACAGCCTGCGCTGGAGTGTGCGGCCGGGAGCCACGGGCTGGGCGCAAGTCAATCGCGGGTATTGCTCGACCCTCGCGGAGAACGCCGAAAAGCTGGCTTACGACCTGTTCTACATCAAGAATCTTTCGGTCGGCCTGGATCTGCTCGTCATCTTCAAAACCTTCAAGATACTCTTGCTCGGCCGGGGTGCCCGATGACAGCCTGGGCGGGATTCGTTTTCTGGTCGTCGCTGCTTGGGATTCTGTACGCATATTTTGGCTACCCTTTGCTGCTGTTCGTTTGTTACGGATTGTCACAGATGTTGCGCGACCTGCGTTACCTGATGAGTCGCCGCGACCGACGACGCGGCGAACGGCCGGCAGAAGAGCTTCCGGCGTTGTCGATGCTGATCGCCGCCTACAACGAAGCGGAACATCTTGAGGAGAAAATCCGCAACCTCGCGGCCCTGGACTACCCGGCGGACAAGTTGCAAGTGGTGATCGTTTCCGATGGTTCGAGCGACGGGACCAACGCCATGCTGCGCCAAATCTCCGACTCGCGCATCGAGGCCGTGATCCAACCTGAGCGCGGCGGAAAGGCCGCGGCTCTGAACGTAGCCTTGGAGCGCGCTCGCCATGACCTCCTCGTGTTTTCCGACTGCAGCACCATGTTCTCGCCGGACGCGCTCAGAAAGCTCGTGCGCCACTTTGACGATCCGTCGATCGGGCTGGTGTGCGGTTCTTTGCTCTTCGAGGCGGGCGCGGAATCGCGGCAGACCGAGGGCGTCTACTGGAAATATGAAACGGTTCTGCGATTGATGGAGGCCCGTCTGGGCGCCACGCTCACGCCGAGCGGCGCCATGTATGCGGTGCGCCGCGCCGCCTATGCCCCGCCCCGGCAGGGCGTCGTCGTGGATGACATCGTGACCTCGATGAACGTCCGCAGCCTGGGCTACAAGGTGCATTACGATCCTGAAGCCAAGGCCGTAGACTATCCCGCATCCACCGTCGCCGGCGAATTCAAGCGGCGCGTGCGCATTGCGACCGGCAGTTTTCTGGCGCTGTCGTCATTGCTGAAAGTGCCTCTGCACGGCTTCACCGCTTTCGCCTTTGTGTCGCACAAGCTACTCCGCTGGATTGTTCCCATGCTGTTGATTCTGGTCTTCGCCAGTAACCTGTTTCTGCTGGGGAAGCCGCTCTATTGCGTATCGCTGGCGCTGCAGGTGGCCATTTACGCATGGGCAGCCGTTGGCTTCATCTTCCGCCGCCGGTTGCGGCAAGTGCGCTTTGCGCTCATCGGTTATTTTCTGGTGGCCATGAACCTGGCGTTTCTGGTCGGCCTGCTGCAATGGCTGACAGGCCGTAAGGAGAGTGCATGGCAGCGAGTGCAATAGCGGGGCTGCGGCCATCGGTTCCCGGCCTGCCAGTGCTGCTTTACCACGGAATCGAGACTGGCGACCCGAAAGCGCTCAACAAGTACTGCCTCCCGGTCGGCAATTTCCGCGCGCAACTGGAGCTGTTGCGAAGCCAGCATTTTTGCGGGCTGCATCCGCAGGCAATTGCCGATCCTTTGCGCTCGGACCGCACGGTCGTTCTCAGCTTCGACGACGGACTGGAAAGCGATTATCGCGTCGCGTTCCCCTTGCTGGTGGAGAACGGCTTCGTTGCGACCTTCTTCGTCAACACCGCTGAAATCGGCAACCCCGGACATCTCGGCTGGCCCGAGATCCGCGAAATGCAACAGGCGGGCATGTCTTTCCAGTCGCATGGGCATCGGCATGTGGACTATTCGCGGCTGGACGCGCGGACCGCGGCGGAACAGCTTCGACTTTCGCGCGAGATGCTGGAACAGAACCTCGGGCGGCGCGCAGACTGTTTCTCGGCTCCCTATGGCCTGTTGAATCGCCGCCTGATCCGAGCGGCGTACGAGGCAGGATTCCAATTTGTTTTTTCATCGCGAAGCTGGCCGGTCCGGCCCGGGCAGGCGACCGCAGGACGCTTGGCAATTTACCGGGGGACGACGGTTGCCGAGTTCCGCGACCTGGTCGGGTGCGCGATGTTGCCGCTGCTGCGACGACGGTTGCGCGAGGCTGCGCTGCTCGTTCCCAAACGTCTGCTGCTCCGGCTCCGCCCGCAGTGGCTCGGCGTTGCGGTCCTTGAGGAGAACCAGTGAAGCCCCCCCGACAGCTTCACGTTTTCGTGCTGATCGACGCTCTCGGCTGGAGCCTCATCGAGAACAGTTCGTTCCTGCGCGAGACGCTTCCGCACCGCCAGGGCTTGCGGACTCAACTGGGGTTCAGTTCCGGCGTAATCCCCTCGATTCTCAGCGGTCTGTCGCCGGCTGAAAACGGAATATGGAATCTGGTTTACTACGATCCCGAGCACTCGCCGTTTCGCTGGATGCGGCGCTTAAGCTTTCTCCCCTACGAACTGCTGGACAATCGCCTCGGGCGGCGTTTGATGACGGAGTTGGGCCGCCGCGCGCTCGGCTTGGGCCCGGGATTCGACTGCTGCGTGAGTCCGAAGCTGCTGCCATGGTTCAACTGGGGTGAGCGGCGAAACATTTATGAGGAGGGCGGCCTCGGAGCCACGCCTTCCATTTTCGACCAGCTTGCCGGACAAGATATTCCCTATCGCGCCTATTCCTATCAGCACGCCACCGATCGCCAGATTCTGGCAAAAGCGACCACGGATGTGGAGCAGGATCGCGCCGGCTTTTTCTTTCTCTATCTCTCGGAATTCGACAGTTTTCTGCACATGCACTGCAACGACCCCGAAAAGATCGCCGGCAAGCTGGCCTGGTATGAACAAAGCTTGCAGCGGCTGTTTGAAGCTGCACTGCGACGCGACCCGGAGGCAAAGTTTTTTCTCTTTTCAGACCACGGAATGACACCCGTGAGGCGGCATTACGATCTCGCCGCCGACATCGACGCGTGCCGTCTGCGCATGCCGCAGGATTACCTTTCGGTGTACGATTCGACCATGGCCCGCTTCTGGTTTTTCTCCGGCCAGGCGCGCGTGGCAATCACCGATTGTTTGCGGCGCGTGCCCTGCGGCCGGCTTCTAGCTGACGATGAGTTGCGGCAATTGGGCGTATTCTTCCCTGACAACCGCTACGGCGAAGCGATTCTGCTGATGGAGCCGGGGACGCTCGTCTCCACCAGCGGGTTCAACGGCGCCGGCTGGAAACCTGCCGGGATGCACGGATACCACCCGGACGATCCGCATTCGGACGCGGTTTTTCTCACCAACTACGAACCGTCAACTCCACCCTCGACCGTGAAAGACATCTACCGGTATATGCGGGATTCCGTGTCATGATCGAAGCCTCCCAACCGGCCAAACTGCCGCTCTGCATGTTTACCAATGCGACGGTTCGCGGAGGCGCGGAAGAGCACATGCTCGGCCTCATAGAACGGCTCAACCGGAGTGCATTCGCCATCTCCCTGGCCTGTCCACCCGCACTGCTTGAGCTGTTGGGCAACGATCTTCCCTCCGACGTGGAAGTTTTGCCGGTCTCCATTCTTTGGCCGAGCGACATCGGTGCCATGGCCCGCTTCGCGTCCTTCTTGCGTAAGCAAAAAATCCAGATCGTACATTCCCACGGCTTCCGTGCAAGCGTATTGGCATCGCCGGTCGCGTTTTGGGCCGGCGTTCCGGCGGTCGTCGAAACGCCGCACATTCGCGAGCATTGGCGGCGCGGCTGGAAGGCAAATTTTGCCATCGACCGCTTCGCCGGACGCGCTGTCGGCGCTTATATCGCGGTCTCGGACGCCAACCGGCGCTACCTGATCCAGAAAAAGCGTCTGCCCGCGGAGAAGATCCACCTGATTCGCAACGGCTGCGAAATCGAGAAATTTGACCCGGGCTATCCGTCGCAACTCGCGCTCAAACGACAGCTTGGGTTTGCCGACAGCGATCCTGTCTTGCTGGTAATCGGCAGACTCGAAGCGCAGAAGGGACACTCCGTTCTGTTTGCCGCTTTCAAGGATGTTCTGCGGGATTTTCCGCACGCTCGCCTGGTCTGCGTTGGCGAAGGCGGGTTGCGCCCGGCGCTCGAAGCGGAGCTTCGGAAACTCGATCTCACCGGATCGGTCAGGCTGGTGGGATATCAATCGAACGTACAGGACTGGCTCTCCTTCGCGGAAGTCTGCGTATTGCCTTCGTTCTTCGAGGGACTGCCGCTGGTAGCCATCGAGTGCCTCGCCGCCGGACGCGCCATGGTTGCCACCGCCGTCGACGGCACACCCGAGGTCGTCATACACGAGAAGACCGGGCTCACGGTGCTGGCCGGAGACGCAGCGGGCCTGGCGGCGGCAATTGTGCGGCTCTTGCGTGATCCAGACTTGCAAACGCGCCTCGGCGCCGCCGGGCGAAGCCGGGTCGAAACCCATTTCAACCTTTCGCGCCAGGTGCGCGAGACCGAAACACTCTATTGCGAACTTTGGCAGCGGCGCACCGGCAAGCAGTTCGCTTTGCCGATTGAGGAGCCGAATGCGGCTGCTTGCGGAGGCCAGTAAACCGATGAATTTCGCCAACTCAGTCAAGGTTGAGGCGAGCCGGATCGCCCGCCGCGAACTACGACCAGTTCGTTACAGGAAACTAGAGCATGAACGTAATCTCGAATAGCTCAAAAACAAAGAGTACGGTGGTGATCCGCGGTGTGAGCGATCAGTCGCTGGCGGCAACCGTCCACGAATGCATGGAGCTTTGCGGATGGCGCGATCTGGTTGCGCCCAACAGCACGGTCGTGGTCAAACCAAATCTTTGCACGGCGGTAGCGGAAAAATGCGCGATGTCGAACACCGACCCGCGCATCGCGGCTGCGGTGTGCGAACTGCTGCTGACGCGCACCAGCAACGTCTACGTGGTGGAATCCGACGGTCTGCGGCAGAGCGCCTGGGAGGCATTCGAGGCCACCGGCTACAACGAATTTGCCGCCCGGCTCGGCGTCAAGCTGGTCAACCTGAGCGAAGAGGCGTTGGTTGAAGTGGATGTTCCTTCAGCCGGACTCGTTAAATTGCCCGGCTTGATGCTGCGATGCGACGCCTTCATCACGCTCCCGGTTCTAAAGACGCACGCCCTCACTTATTTTACCGGCGCCATTAAAAACCAATGGGGATGCGTCCCGCAATATAACCGCATTCTGTTGCACCGCTATCTCGATCCGATGCTGGCCGAACTGCACGCGATCTTCAAGCCCGCCATGGCAATCATGGACGCTATCATCGCGATGGAAGGCCGCGGGCCCGCCAATGGAAAACCGCGCCGCCTCGATCTGCTGCTAGCCAGCCGCGACTCGGTTGCGCTTGACGCCACGGCCATACGCCTCGCCGGGCTCGATCCCAACCTCTGCCGCCATCTGCTGCTGACGGCAGGCAAACAACTCGGCAGCCTCGACTCTGAGGGAATCGAGGTCAATGGCGAATGGACGCGGCACGCTACGCAATTCGAGCCCGCCATACTAGACAAGGCCATTGCGGCGATGGATTACATGACCCGCTATCGCTGGTTCGTGCGATATATGCTGGAAAAGGACTTCATTTTTTATCCCATCCGCGCTGTCGTGCAGGTTCTGCGAAAGCTCGGCGTGGTCGAGGGCGGCAACTGAGTCCTATGCGCATCCTGTTTACATCGCTGGCATTTCCGTTTCCGGCCAACAAGGGACACCGGGTGCGAAACAGCAGTTTGCTGCTGGCGCTCGCCCGCGAAGGCCATCAGGTAACGCTGGTATCGTTCGCCGGCCCGGAGGACAGCCCGCATCTGCCGCAAGCCGGACCCTGCTGCGAACGGGTCATCACCGTGCCGGAGCCACGCCCGCACGTGCCGTGGGATCTCGTGTCGCGCCTGGGAGCGGCCGTCACGGCAACGCCGTTCGGAGTGAAGCGATTTTCTCAGCAGCGGATGGCGGCGGCTTTGCTAACCGAGCTGCAGCGGGATGCCTACGATGTGGTGATTTGCGACGATATCTACATGTTCGGCAATTTGCCCTGCCGCAGCGGTGCGCCGGTGTTGCTGAACAAGCACGACCTCACTTATGAGATCATGGAACGCTACGCCGCCCATGAAAGCAGTCCGGTAAAGCGCGCGTATGTGCGCCTGGAAGCCCGCAATGTACGGCGATGGGAAGTGCGAGTGTGCGCCGCTGCCAACGCCGTGCTCGCCTGCTCGGAGCGCGACCGGCAAATTATTAGGCAGCTTTGTCCGCGAACCACGGTGTGCGTAGTTCCCAACGTGATCGACGTCGAGTGTTACCAGCCCGACGCTCCAGCTGGCACACCCGATGGTGACGACGGACGAACCTTGCTTTATGTCGGTGCCATGGATTGGCATCCGAATCGCGATGCGGTCCGCTATTTCGTGCGCGAGGTCTTGCCCGTCGTGCGCCGGCTCGTGCCCGCTGTGCGTTTCGTAGTGGCGGGCCGCGGCGCGTCGCTGGAACTACGGAATTCGCTGCGGGCCGACGATGTGGTGTTTACCGGCGAGGTGCCCGATATGGCGGCACAGCTTCGAGCCGCCACGGTCTGCGTTGTTCCATTGCGTATCGGCAGTGGCACGCGGCTGAAGATTATTGAGGCAGCGGCCATGGAGAAAGCCATGGTTTCGACTTCGCTCGGCGCCGAAGGTTTGGAGTTCGCCGCTCCGGGCGAGATTGTGCTTGCCGATACGGTGGAAGCTTTTGCGCAGGCAACGGCTGAACTGCTGAACGCGCCTGAACGCCGCGCGGAAATGGGCAGGAAAGCCCGCCTGCGCGCTTCCGAGACTTACAGCATTGCCGCGCTGCAAAAGGCGCTGCGGTCAGCCCTGTCCATCATCTGCTCCGCGGAGTGCCCGGCTGTTTCCAGCGCCTAGCAGGCAATGAAAGCGGCGCCCGCAAGTGAAACGATGGTGGAGGAGTCGATGACCGCCGCGTCACTCAACCCGGCACGTCCCACCCAGAACTCGGAGCTGCCGCTGCGCAGTGTTGTCTCCAATTGGGCAGGGCTGATCGTCAACGGCGTGCTTTCCTTCGTTTTGACGCCATTGCTGGTTCACGCTTTGGGCGACGTTTACTTTGCGATGTGGATGCTGGTTACGTCTCTGCTGGAGTCCTCCTGGCTGCTGGATTTTGGCATGCGGACCACGGTTTTCCGGTTCGTAGCGCGCTACCAGGGCGCGAAGCAGCGCGACGCCCTGGATGAAACGTTCGCCTCCGGCTTTGCCATCTCGCTCGCCGTGGCCGGCGGGATCCTGCTGCTGTCATTCGCTTCGCTGTTCGTTCTGCCATCGCTGTTCGCCATCACCGGCAAGAGTGCGGGGACATTCAGGTGGCTGTTGGTGCTGTCGGGAGCATCGGTTGCAATCAGCTTCTGCGCCCAGTTTCTGGGAACCTACCTGTGCGCGGCGCGGCGCTTCGATCTCTATAACCTGACCAGCGCCGGCAGCGGCCTGGTGCGCGCCGTGCTCATTGTCGCGGCGCTCCACCTGCACCACGGAGTCTTGTTCGTAGCCGGTACGGCCCTGATGTCTTCACTGCTGTCTCTGGCGGTGAGCGCTTGGCTGCTCCGCGTCGCCGATCCCGCTCTCTCGTTTCATCTTCGCAACGTAAAGCTGTCCCGCATCCGACAATTGCTGGGATTCAGCAGCTCGGCATTCCTGGGTTCGGCAGGCGATCAGTTGCGCTTCTTCGTCGATTCTATTGTGATTGGCCGGGTGCTCACGGTTGCGCTGATCACGCCCTTCAACATTGCCGGACGGCTGGTGATGCTCTTTCGCCAGTTGGCGCTGGCCCTCGCCAGTCCATTTGCCGGCGTAATGAACGAGTTGGAAGGACAGCAAAAGCAAGCGGAGGCACAGGGCTATTTCCTGTTGGCGACGCGTCTAACTTCGTTGCTGAGCGTCTTCATCAGCCTCATGCTGCTGGTCAATGGCAAGGCCCTCATTCGTTTTTGGGTGGGCGACGCATACTCCACTTCGTATGCTTTGCTGGTCGTACTTCTGGCCGGCTACTGCCTCATGCTGGGACAGCAGCCGTCGGTGGATTTGCTGCTCGCCAAGGGCAGCCACCGGCTTCGCGGGTGGTGGACGCTGGCCGAGGGTCTGGCGAACCTTGGGTTAAGCGTCTACTGGGGCCGCAGCTATGGACTGATCGGCATCGCCTTCGGAACGGCCGTTCCGATGATCGCCATTCAGGTGCTTGTGCAACCCTGGTACACGCTTCACATTGCCGCTATCCCGCTGCGCAGATACTTCAAGGAAGGAATCGGGCGTCCCCTGTTGGTTGCCATCATTTTCATCGTAATCTGCGCGCTGGCGCGGCCATGGCGCCATTCGCCCGACTTGTCTCATTTCATATTCACCCTGGCGTGGCAATGCGCACTCTTGGCTCTGCTTGCGGCAACCATTGGATTGCGCCGAGTGGAACGGATCCGTCTGTACGAAGAAGCACGCCGCTTGCGGTTCGCGGCCAGTTCACGTGCGTCCGCGGGAATCCAATCCGGCGGGAAATCGGGCAGACCCTAGCAGGCTGCTGAAGAACAAGCTTCGAGAAGGACGAGCCCACGATATCTTGTACGCTTCACTTTCGGAGTACATATTCGGAAGCGCCTCGCTCGTTCTACCCCAATCAGCCACCAACGGGCTTGTCGGGAGCCCCACAGCCTGCTAACCTAGCGGCTCTCCCTTGCCAGACTGCCTTCCTTGCAGCAAAGCATTTCTGAAGGTGCGCCAAGGCGCGAGGCTTCTCCGGCGGGCGCTGGCCACAAGGGACAGCAGACCATATCCGGCTCTTAACCAGAAAAAGCACACCCTATTCTTCACTCCCGAGTTCCAATTTCGATAATAGAGGTAAGCATTACCCCGCACGACTGCGCCTATCCAGTGCTCGGAAACGCGGCCAACCGGAGATATTTTATGGACCAGGCGCGCGCCAGGGTGGATCACCAACTTTGCCGCCGGACCCAGTTGCATGCAGAAGTCGACATCTTCGCCTTCCGATGCTCCCTTCAAGGAGGCATCGAAGCGCGCATCGCGAATTGCCGAGGAGCGAAAACTCATCAAGCCGCCGCCAAATCGTGTCACCCGCAGCGGCGCCGAATGACGCAAATCATCCGCCCTGAAGTAGACAGCCTGCCGATCGTCATGAAAAGGCCCGCGAACGAAAACCCTGCTCCAAAGTCTGCTCAGCAGCGGCTTTGGCACGTAATTTGTGACGATGCCGGAGACGCCGGTAACCTCCGGATTCTCCTGGTACGCTCGCAGCATGGTCTCGACAAAGTCCGCCTCAAGTTCCACATCGTCGTCGAGGAACAGAACCACGTCGCTGCGACTATGCCTGAGGGCTTGGTTGCGAGCTGTCGCCGCACCGGAGATTTCAGGATCGCGGATGTACTTCAGCGTCACCTGCCCGCAGACCTGATCGCCGGCGCCTTCGAACAGCTCCGCAATGGCACGCTCGGAGTCGTCCCGCGGGCTCTGGTCGACGATGATCAATTGGCGCGGCAGCACCGTCTGGGTGAGCAGAGTGCGTACGGCCGCGCGTAGATCGTCAGGCCGATTGAGGGTGGGGATGATGACCGCCAGCGAGTTGAAATCCTCGGTGGGAAGCGCGGCGGAGGGCGGCTCCGCACGGGATCCAAAATGGCTATCTGTAGGCATCTTCCGGTCTTTCAATGATTGTGAAGTTTATCAGGCTACGTTCCACCGCTGACGCCGCCCATTGCCGTACTTCCGGCTTTTTGCACAAATTGCACCCCCGTCCAGAGGCGCAGATGGGAAATACTCTTCCCAAAAGTTACACTGCTTTGCGCGACTTCGGCAGACCATTAGACAATTTCAATAGAATCAACTACTTGCAATATCAGGTTTGCTTTTAATACTGGCAAAAGGAATGCACCTTTGGTAACGTCTTACTCACACGTGTGCAGATGCTAAAAGAGGAAGTTACGCTTAAGGACGGTGCGGGCTCGCAGCCAGCCCGGCCTGCTGGGGGCTCCCCCCTGAATTACATGGTTGAGTACTGGCGCGCCTTGCTGCTGGGCGTTGCTGTGATATTGCTCTATTTCCCCGTTTTGCGAGAGCTCGCAAAACAGTGTTGGGACGACGCGAACTATTCCCACGGATTCCTGGTTCCAGTATTTTGCGCTTACGTGCTGTGGGAGCGCCGCCACGAACTGTCGGCATTGGTTCCGAAGCCCACTTCCGCTGGCTTGGTGGTTCTGTTGGGATCGATTGCAGTGCTGTTCCTTGGATCTCTGGGAGCAGAATTATTTCTGGCGCGAGTTTCCTTGCTGGGAGTCATTATCGGGCTGCTGCTCTTTCTTCATGGCTGGCCCATGGTAAAGAAACTGGCTTTCCCGCTCTCCGCGCTGTTGCTGATGATCCCTATTCCGGGCGTTATTTACTATCAACTGGTGTTTCCCTTGCAGCTTTTGGCCTCCCAATTGGCCGCTTCGGCTTTGCAAGCCAGTCACATCATGCCGGTTTTCCGCGAAGGCAACATCCTGGTGCTCCCCAGCGCCAGGCTCGAGGTCGCTGAGGCTTGCAGTGGCATTCGTTCTCTGATGTCATTGCTCACCATCGCCGTCATTTACGGCTATCTCTCGGAAAACAGGACATGGGTGCGCTGGCTGCTTTGCCTGTTAATTGTTCCGATCGCGGTTCTGAGCAACTCCGCGCGAGTCGTCTTCGCGGCCATCGGTTCGGAATACATCGGCCTGTCGGCCGTGGAGGGCACGTCGCACTTCCTGTCGGGGATCTTCCTGTTTCTGGTGGCCATCCTGTTGTTGATGGCGTGTCACAAGCTGCTGCGCGTGATGCTGCGCCGGGGTTCGGGTGAGGAGCGGGCGAAATGACGTCAAGACGCTGGTGGATTGCGATCGCATTATTGCTGGCTGCAACCATCGCCATGGCGAAGCTTCCCCATGGCGCGGTGACCGAGTTGAAGCGGCCTTTGCAGACGTTCCCGCTGGAGATCGCGGACTGGCATGGCTTCGACCAGCCACTCACGGATCGGATTACGGCGGCGGCAGGTGTGGATTCCTACATCAGCCGCTTTTATTTCGAGCCCGGTGGCGACAGTGTCGGGCTCTACGTCGGTTACTACAAGAGCCAGCAGACGGGAGATACGATTCACTCGCCCAAGAATTGTCTTCCCGGCACCGGCTGGCAGCCATTGCAGGCTTCCGAAATTACGCTGCGAGTGCCGGACGGACGCGCGTATCCGGCTAACCTGTACATCGTCGAGAATGAGCGGGAGAAGCTGCTCGTCCTCTACTGGTATCAATCCCACGGCCGCATTATTTCCAGCGAGTACTCGGCCAAGGTTTACATGGTGATCGATGCTATCCGGCTCAATCGCACGGACGCGACCCTGGTCAGGGTCACCACCAAGCTCGGGCGCGATGAAAACAAAGCGCGGCAGTTGGCGGTGTCCTTTGCCGAACAGGTAATACCCAGATTGGATCAGATTATTCCTAAGTGAGCCTCAAGGGAGGGCTACAAACATGCGTTCACGGTGGCTTTGCGCGTTGCTCGTTGCCGCACTCTTCGGATTTGCCGCCGGCTGCAAGAAGAATCCGGAAGTGGCCAAGAAGAAGTACCTGGAGAGTGGCAACGAATACATGCAACAGGGCAAATTTCAGGAAGCGCGCCTGCAGTACCGCAACGCCCTGAAGCTCGACCCTCGTTTCGCGGAGGCTTATTACCAGCTCGCGAAGGCCGATATGTCGTCTTCTCAATGGGATGAGGCTTTTTCCAATCTCTGCGGCAAGCTATCTTGATCGATCCCAGCCGCCTCGATGCGCGGCTCAGCATCGGTCAGCTTTACGTCGCGGCCCGTGACTATGACAAAGCCGAGGAAGCGGCCAAGGTCATCCTCGAGAAAGACCCGAAGAACACCGCCGCCTACCAGTTGCTGGGCACGGCATATATCGGCAAACAGCAGAGCGAGCCGCCCATGCGGCCTTCGCAAAGATTGTCGAACTGACGCCCAATGATGCCTCCTCATACGTGAATCTTGGGCTGGTGGATATCACGCTGCAGCGCTACTCCGAAGCCGAAAAAATACTGCGCAAAGCCACCGAGGTGAATCCGAAGTTTCCTCTGGCGTACGCTAATCTTGCCAACTACTATCGCCTGCAAAAACAACTGCCGGCAGGCCGAGAGCGTGCTGCAGCAAGGCGTGGCGAACAATCCGGACGCCTCGCCGCTCTATTTCCTCTGGGCGGAAATTCTAACCGCGCAGAAAAAGAGCGTCGAAGCGGAGGTGGTACTGCAGAAGGTAGAAGGGCTCAAGGGTAATACGCCGGAGGTGGCCATCGCGCTCGGCAACTTCTATGCCGGCATCAAGCAGCCCGACCGGTCGCAATGAAGTGTATCAGCGCGCCATCGCCGCCAACGAGCAAGAATGCGGAACTGAAGGACCGTCTGATCGACCTCTACCTCACGACCAACAAGGTCGCCGAAGCCAAGCAGCTCAACGATAAGCTGCTGGTCGAGAGTCCCAAGAACCCTCTGGCCCACGTGCTTCGCGCCAGGATCCTGATGGCGGAGGGCAAGCTGGATGAAGCGCTGGCCGAACTCCAACACCAGGTGGCCGATACGCCGGACCTCGCAGTGGCGCATTACACCCTGGGCCTCGCCCACTGGAGCAAGGGAGATACCAGCCAGGCACGGGCTGAATTCCAAAACGCCATTAAGACCTCGCCTGACATGTTCCTCGCCTGGAAAGGGCTCGCCGAGTTGCATCTCTCGCTCGGCGATACCCAGATTGCGCGCGACTACGCGCAGCACTGCATTCAGCTTAGTCCGGCGCTTCCCGCGGGACACCTGCTGCTCGGCACGGCATTGTTCCGCGCCCACGACTTGGCGCACGCCCAGGAACAATTCACCTTGGCTCAGCGGCTCGATCCATCCGATCCCTGGCCCCACGTTCGCATGGCCGAGGCGCTGGCGGCATTGAAACAAATGCCGGCGGCGGATAAGGAATACCAGACCGCATTGAACCTTCAGCCCAGCAATCCGGAGCTTTTCGGCCAATTTTTGGGCTTCCTGCTCAACACGAATCAGGGCGATGCCGCCCTCACGCGCGCCCGGCAGTACGTCACCGCCAATGCCAATTCCGCCTCGGCCCACTATTTGCTCGGCAACATTCTGTCTCGCCGGCAGCAGTACGCGGAAGCCAAGACGGAAGCGGAGCGGGCGATTGCGCTGGACAGCAATTTCTTCCCCGCCTACCTGACGCTGGGCTCAGCCCTCCAGCAATTGCACCAGACCGATGAGGCCATCGCCCGCTATGAAAAAGCGTTGGTCTTGCGGCCGAACTTCCCTCCGCTGGAGACTCTCGTAGGCAATCTCTACCTGGACAAAGGCGATTTGGCTACCGCTCGCAAGCATTATGAACAAGCGCTGGCAATTAACCCGAATTTCGCTATCGCCGCCTCGAACCTGGCCTGGGTCTATACCAAACAGGGTGGAAATCTCGATGTCGCCTTGGGATTGGCACAAAAAGCTAAGCAACTGATGCCCGAACTCGATTCCATTACCGACACGCTGGCCTGGGTGCAGTACAAGAAAGGCAGTTATATCAGCGCCAAACCGTTGTTGCAGGAGTGTGTACGCAAAGCGCCGCAGTATGCTCCGTACCACTATCACCTGGGCATGGTCCTGGCAGCCAGTGGCGAGAAGGCGAAGGCCAAAACGGAGTTGGAGGCCGCACTGCGCATGAAACTTTCGGCGGAGGACGCGACGGATGCTCGGCAGGCGCTGGCAAAACTCAACTGATTTTGGGGCCCTGTGTGCAAGCGATTGCACATTTGGAACAGGAAAAAGTCTGGAATTTGTGCGTGGGGCTGAGGACCAAGGTTGCTGGACTGACCTAAGTAGCTGTACCTAAGTAACTTGCGAAACCCCAGGATTGGTAACGGAACGGCAATGATCGTGCACTAGATTAGATTTCCTCCCTCTGGGGAAAAGAAGATCAGTGGTAACGCTTTCAGTAACAGGCCCCTTGGGTATCCGGACAATTTTGCATTTGCACGAGAGGAAATTTCATGCACAAACGGATCTGGCTGTTAACACTTCTTGCCACTCTCCTATTTGCCGGCACGGCCAACGCACAAACGCAAATCGTGCTCGGGGGCGGAAACAACCCGAACAACGTCGAGTTTACCGGAACCGCCGCTGGAGCCACGATGTCTTTCCTCGGAACCTGCGGAACTAATGCTAATTGCACCACCGGCACGGCGTATTTTGGCGCGAATGTCGGCACCTTTCAGATGTGGATCACGGGTTCCAATCCGACGATTAATGGCACGACCACCGGGCTCTCCAGCTATCCGGTGAGCATGAACGGCGGCACGGTGAATTTCCTGTTTTCGATGAACGGCGGAGCAGACACGCTGCAGGGCACTCTGTCCTTCAACACGGTGGGTAACGCCGGAGGCGAAACACCAAGCTTAAATGGAACGTTCACCACGGTGAGTACGACCGGTACCACACTCGGGAACTTGTGGAATAGCGGCACCACCTCCGCCGCGGTATTCACCCTCGATCTGGGGACGAATCCTAATCTCAATACGATTCTCGGCAACACGAATGCGTCGACCGCGGGAACGCCATACAGTGGCGACGTGCCCGCGCCGCCGCCCGTGCCGGAACCGGCCAGCATCGCTCTGCTCGGATCTGGATTGCTGGCGCTTGGCGGTACGATCAAACGCCGCTATTTTAGATAGTCCGGCATAACCCGCCTCGCTCGCTTGTGCATGATGTGCCAAGGAAAATCCTTGGCACGTTTTTTTTGTTGCTTGCTGCCATCTCCCACCTTCCCGCATAACCCAGTCTCCGACTGCTCCATTTGGCAAGCCCCGACTTGTTCGCGCGGCCGCGCCGCCTTTTAGTTGGTTCGTTGGTAGAAATCCCAACTCCAAAAAAGTAGCACGCAAATTCCAATTTTCGACATTGCGAGATCCCGGATTTGGCGTTTCCTGGGGCTAATTTGCGGGCGGGCACTCGCCTAGATTTCGGCTGAAATCTCTATATTTCGGCTGAAATCAATGATTTGGAGTTTTTTAGAGCGGTCGGATTCGATGGCGCGGCAGTTGCATATCCGGGCTCGATTGCGGATGAACGCAAGTACCGTTTTACTTCCGCGCAGTGCGAAAAAGTTATTCGATCCCGGCATGCATACCAGGCTGACCGGGAGTACAGAACACCAAGGTCACGTTACCTCGGTTACATCGCGGTCTTTGGGAGGAGACCCGATAATGCAAGTGTAGTCGGAGGCTGGAAATGTTACTCACCTTCTGTCTCATGTTCGGAATACTAGCAGCAGGGTCGGATGGAACGCCGACAGGCGCTCCCCTCGAGCCCGCCGTGCGCATGCTCCGTCCAGTGATGGTGAAGGAGAGCAATGCCAGCCGTATCGCCGTTCTGCTGACGCTCATCAACCACGCACGAGTCGAAGCGGGATTGCCGGCTTTGCAGTTCGATGACAGGCTGGCAAACGCCGCCACCAGCCACGCCAACATCATGGCGCAGAAAGGTCAGCTCTCGCATCAGTTTCCAGGAGAGCCGGATCTTACAGGCAGACTGGCTCCTCAGCTTCGTCTCGACCAAGCGGGAGAAAACGTGGTTTACGATGTCACGGTCCAGGGCGCGCACGAAGCCTTCATGGGCTCTCCCGCGCACCGCATCAACGTATTGAATGGCGCCTACGACAGCGTTGGCATCGGCATCGTGGAAAATGGCGGAGTGATTTACGTGGTTGAGGACTTCGCGCATCGCGTCCCCGACTTGAAGGACGATGATGCGGCCGAACGCGTGGCGGAGCAATTCAGCAAGTTCCGTCAAACTGCCGGAATCGCGAACCTGCCACATGTAGGCAACGGACGATTGCAGCAGATGGCTTGCTCCATGGCGCAGCACGAGGCCCTGGATGGCAAAGCACCATCCTCACTGCCCAGAGCCCGGTTCGCCGCATCCTACGCGACCGTCGACCCGGATCAGTTGCCCTCGAATGTCGCTCGCCTCGCGACGCTGAACGGCATTGGACACTTCAGCGTGGGCGCCTGCTACGCACGCACCCCCAAATACCCCACGGGACTGTACTGGGTAACCATCGTGCTGTTTGAAGGAAATGCGTCCACTACGATTGCCTCCAGGTAATCCCGCAACAAATCCCCCGACGTCGTCGCACTGCTGTCAGCAAACCGTCAAGGCGGGCCGCGTAGCAACCAACCAGGCCAATTTTCTTAGCGCCCCGAACGCATCTTCCAGATCATCTGCCGCAGCATGCCGAGCCAAATCTCGGCGTCGGCGGCGGGCAGGCTCAGGCGGCGCACCAAGCGGCGCACTTTTTCCTCCGCCAAAGTCGCGGTACCCGGATGCAGGTAGCCGCTGCTGCGCAGCGCCTCAAGCAGCAGCGCGGTGGTTCGCTCAAGCTCGTCCGCGCTGGCGGTGCTTGCCTCCCGAGGCTGCTGCGGTCCGCTGCCGGCATCGCGCGCCAGCTCATACAGGCAGACCGCGACCGCCTGGCCCAGGTTCATCGAAATGTGCTCTTGGCGCGTGGGGATGCGGAGCAGCCAGTGGCAGTGACTCAGGTCTTCATTGGACAAACCACGCTTCTCCGAACCGAACAGTAGAGCGACGTTGCTCGATAACAGACGCTCGCGGATGAGTTGCGCGCCGGCTTCGAGCCGGTGGAGCGAGTGCTGCAATTCGCGGTGGTAGCCCGAGGTGGTTCCGACCACCAGCGTGCAGTCGGCCACGGCTTCAGCCACGCTGCGATACTCTTCCGCATGCTCGAGAACCACTGAGGCGCCGACGGCGGAACGCGCCTCGCGAAACGCCGCTTCATGCGGGTTTACTACCCGCAAGTGGAGAAACCCGAAGTTGCTCATGGCCCGGGCAGCCGCCCCGATATTGAGCGGATTGCGCGTGGCCACGAGCACAACCCACAGGCGGCCGGATTCAGCGGGAGCGTGCAAGCTTGCATTTTACGACACGCGCGGTCCCCAATACGCATCACGGTTGCGCGAGTTGGGGGCAGGCGTCTGCCTCCCGCCACAAAAGCAACCTAATCGCCTTAACTCTTAGTGGCGACCATCAAGTCGCTGGGTCCAGGCAGCCGCACACGGGTAACTTCGCCGAATCCGGCTGCGTGCAGCCAATCCGCGTATTCCGGTTCACTGTAACTGCTGCCGGCTTCGGTGCCGACCAGCATATTAAGCGCAAATAGCGCGGCAAATTGTGGCGAAACCTTGTCACGCTCCAGGATGAAATCCTGCACCACCAGGCGGCCATTCGCCCCCAGCGCCTGGTAGGCGCGACGGAAGAGGCCGCGGTTCTGCTCCTCGGAAAACATATGGCAGATTGCATTCAGCAAGATGAGATCGTGGTTATGGCCGAAGTCGTCGCCCAGCATGTCTCCGGCGCGAACTTTAATTCGATCGGCGAAACCCGCCTTGCGAACGTAATCCTCGGTAAGCGGAACGACCTCCTGGATGTCCAGTATTTCGGCCTGCGCGCCGGGGATCGCGCGAGCCAACGCAATCGAATACGCGCCCGAACCGCCCCCCAGATCCAAGATGCGGCGGATGCCTTTGCTGCCCAGCGCCTTCAGCAAATGCCGGGCGCGCTCGTTGGCGATGCGGTCCATGGCCGCGATGAAGTTTCGTGTCCAGTCGCCCGCCGGTTTGGCGGTTTTGATCGACGTGCCCTGGCGCACGCACTCGGTCAGGTTCGACCAGTTGTGCCAGATGTTGGCCATGTGCAAAAGACCGCCGCGGGCATTGTCCTTCGAGGCTTCGACGAAGAATCGCGCACTGGCAGCGGTGTTCCGGAAAGTGCCGCCGGTCTTCTGCAGAAGCTGCAGGCTTGCGACGGCGTTCAGCAGCATTTCAGTGGCGCGCGGATTCGTCTTCAACCTGCCGGCGACGACCTCCGCCGAAGCGCCGTCCCCTACGGCGGTGAACAGATCCAGTTCGAGCGCGGTCAGCATGACGCGGCTCGGCCAGTAGCCGCGAATGAGATTATCGAGATCCTCCGGCAACATGCCCGCCTGCTCGCGGGCGCGCTGTGCCGCCCGGACGTGTTCACGGTGTTCGAGCGACTTAGCCTTCATCGCAGCCGCGTCGCTCCACTCCAGGCGGGCCACCACTTTGCCGGCCCGCAGATGCGCGGAGACAATCTCAGGCACATCTTCGGGCGTCACCCGGCGATACCAAACCCCATCGGGATAAACGATGACAATCGGCCCGTCATCGCACAGCCCGAGACAGCCGCACGTCGTGACTTGAACTTCATTCTCCAGCCCCGCTGATTGCACCTCCCGGTTGAGGGCGTCGAGAACGCGCTTGGAGCCGCTCGCGGAACAAGACGTCACCCCCTCCGGCTTGGTTTGGGTGCAGACCAATACGTGATAACGGAACGGTTCCATCTCTTCTCCTCTCGCTCACCATAACGATAACGATATAGCATAACGCGAGCTTCTGGAACGCAACCCGCTAGGATGAAAACTTGTAGCCAAGCCCGGAAACGGTGAGGATCATCTGCGGCTGTTTGGGGTTATCTTCGAGTTTCTGCCGCAAGCTGGCGATGTGGACATCGACCGTACGGGTGAAGGTCTCCGCGCTGTAACCCCATACTTCTCGCAAAATTTCATCGCGGGAGAGGGTTGCACCGCGATGCTCGAAGAGATATCGCAGAAGCTGGAACTCGCGGGCCGAGAGATTGATGACACTGCCGTTTCGCGTAATCTCGGTACCGCGCAGGTCGATGCAAAGCGATCCGACCTGGCAGATTGCGTTCGGCCCCGCTGCCCGCTTTCGTCCACGCCGCAGCAGGGCTTCGACTCGTGCCAGCAGCTCCATCATTTCGAACGGCTTCGTCAGATAGTCATCGGCGCCGAGTTTCAGGCCAACCACCTTATCGACGGTTTGCCCACGCGCCGTCAGCATCAGGATCGGGGTGGCCAGTCCGGCTTGCCGGACATCGCGGCAGACGTCGAATCCGTTCTTGCGCGGCAGCATGATGTCCAAAATGATGAGATCGTGGGTGGCCTGCATGGCGCATTGCAGTCCTGCTTCCCCGTCTTCCGCGCAATCCACCTTGTAGCCTTCGCTGAGCAGGCGATCGCTGAGTGTCATGCGCAATGCTTCTTCGTCTTCGACCAGAAGGATGTTTTCGTCCATGCTAGACCGGATTCGCGGAAGGTGTGCTTCAGAAAGGGGCCGGGCTTCCGCGCCCGCCGATGATCCTTAGAAATATACAGACTTTGAAATTGCCCCAGTGTTTCAAACCATCTTCGCTTCCGTTGCCAATGCCTCTTCCACGCCCGCGCGCTGCACCGCGCCCGCGATCGGCAGATGCAGAACAAAGCTACTGCCCTTCCCCGGCTCACTGGTGACCGTCAGCCGCCCGCCCATGGCTTCGGCAATGCTTCTTGCCAATGGCAATCCCAGCCCGGTGCCGCGAATCTGGCCGGCAGTGACCGAAGGACTACGATAAAACGGCTCAAAAATGCGCGGCAAGTCGGAGGCGGAAATCCCGGCTCCCCGGTCCATGATCGCGATTTGAATCTCATGGTCGACCGCTACGGACAGGGCACGGACCCCGAGCCAACGATTCGCGCCGCCATACTTGACGGCGTTCGTGATCAGGTTCTGCAAGCACTGCGAAAGAGCCGCCAGGTCGCCGACAGTCTGAGGCAGCCCCGCCTCGACCTGTTGCTCAACCTCGATTCCCGCCGAGTGGATCAGTCCCGCGGTGGCGCCGAAAGCGGCGTCCAGAATCTCTTGCACCGCAAGCACGCGAAGCTGGTACTGATACCGGTTCTCCCGGGTAGCCGCGAACAGCAGGATCTGCTCAACCAACTGGATGAGTTGGCGGGTCTGGCCTTTGATCGCCTTGCCATAGCGCATCAACTGCTCTTTGTTGTCCACCACTCCATCCGCGATATTATCAGCCGCCGAGGATATGACCGCCAGCGGCGTGCGCAATTCGTGAGAAATGCCGGTCACGAAGTCCATCTGCAATTTCGCCAGACGCTGTGCCCGGTGCGTGGTGACAATCAACATTCCCATGGTAGCCGCCATCACCAGCAGCACGCCGAATCCGATCACCAGGTTGCGGCGCCGCAAACCGGCCACTGCCGCCTCCAAGGACCCGTCACGATGCTGCACCACGAGTTGCCAGTCCCGCTCATCGGGCGACAGGCGCAACGGCTCAAATCTTACCAGGCCCGAAAAACCGGTGCGAAACTCCGGACCTCTGAAATGAACTCCATCTGGCGGTCGTCCGGGAGGAGCGAGCAGAGGGCCAGAGCCTTGCCCCATGGAGCCGGATGGCGGGCCAAAGAGGTTGATCGCAGCGTCCGCCGCACCGCTGTTGCGCTTGCCGAAATCCGAATCCGAAGAATAAAGGATGCCGCCGTCCCGGCTGCCGAGAACCGCCACCCGATAAACAAAGCCCGAAGGCCCGCTGAAGTGCCGTTCCGCCAGCTCTGACAACACGTGTTGCTGGAACACGCCGGGGCTCAATTCGACGATGACCCAGTCCATCGTTTGCTCCGCGCTGGGCGATCGCGCATGGTTCGAATCAGGAACAATTACCGGGTAGGCAAGCGCTGGAACGCTTTCGGCAAACGCCCACGGAGCACGCGGACCGGGCCCACGGTTGCGCAGACGTTCCGCGGGAGCATTCGGCGGAGCTGGCCGCAAAGTAGCAGCCGTCAAGTCCGGCAAAAGCGCCCGCAGGGCTTCGTGCAGCTGCTGAAACGAGGCCGGCCATTCGGCGGGTTCGAAACGCCCGCTATCCGCATCCATTCGTCGAAGCTGAGAGAAACCGTCGGCGCGGGTGCTCCACACGAATACGTTCGCCACCATTCGCGGCACAGCCGCCGCGTGTTGCGCGGTTTGGACTTGCCGCGCATACTGCGGCCAGCGATCATGCGCATTGTCTGCGGGGATGAGCTGTAAAGGCAGGCAGATACTTGCAAGTTCGCGGTACAGATCCTGGCGAAATGCCATGACCGAGGACTGCAAACTGGCGTGCATCCGCACGCTTGCCGCTTCACTGACGTCTCGGTTCCACCGGTACTCCAGCACCGCAAGCACAATCAGGATCGCCGCCAGGCCCGCGACCACGGCCGACCACGAGAACCGGACTTGGGGAAATGACTTCATGAATCTATAACTCTGAAACCGTAAAATACCCTGCCATCCATTATGAAGCAAACCATCGGGTCTGACCCTGGACCTGCAAGCCTGCTTAGCCCTGCCACTCTGGATCGAGTCGGCTAGCGCTAGAATCGCTGCCGGCAGGAGGTACGCTGTAAACGATCCTGCCCGTTGGCGTCGGATCCGAACCAATGCCCAGGCAAACAGTTCGATGAAGTTGGGGCGCGAAAGGGCAGACATGTTGATGCCCGCCCTGCTTCATCAATGCGCGAACCCGAGTCCGCCGGGACCACCTGGAGGCGGACCAGGACGCCCGCCCGGGCCTTGCTGGGATTCCAGTTTTGTCAACTTGCTCTGCTGATCCGCGGTAAGGATCTGATAGAAGGCCGCATTGGCTTTGGCCTGGAGCGAGGTGAATTGGGCTGTCAGGCTGCCGATCGTAGCCGATGCCTGGTCGATCCCCGCACTGTCGTTGTTGGTGACGGCGGTTTTGAGATTCTGCCGCGCACTCTGGAGACTGTCGTGTACCCCGGATTCGGCGGTCGCGGCATTGGTGAAGATGGTCGTCGCCTGCTGCTGCTGCGCGACGGTGAGATTCAGGACTGTCGTCATGAAATCCACGCGATGGGCCGCCATGGTTGCCGGGCTCGGCGGCTGAGGCGGGGTCTGTGCAATCAGAAGCGTGCTGGCCACCGCAAGCACGATCAAAGCTGCCGTTTTTGCTATTTTCATTCGTTCTCCTTCTTCTTTCCAATGATCTTCTACTGAGGTTCGCGGGGACTTGTTTGCCGCGATGCAAGTACCACGGTGGTTTGAAAAAAGCTGTCGCTCAATGCGCCGTCGGACGACCTCCGCGCAGATCCAGTTGCTCAATGGCAAGCGAAAACTCCTTCATGAAGTTCGCCTTCGAGACGAACGAGTGTGCTCCGCAGGAAAAGCATTCGGCGCGCAGTTGCGGCGAATCCTCCGCCGACATTAAGATCAATTTGGTCCTGGGATACATCGCGGAGATGATCATTGCGGCAGCGGGACCGCTCATCGGTTGCATGTTGACGTCCATCAGAATCAGGTCGGGATCAAGCTTCGGCAACCGCGCTGACTGCATCCATGCCGCTCATCCCTGTTCCAATTATTTCGACCAGATTCTCGAACTCCAGCAGAGACCACAGCGCTTCCAGGTAATAGGCCGAGTCGTCCACGATCACGGTCTTGATCCTGCCTTCTCGAATGAGTGGCACTGGATGAACCGCGGAAATCAACCTTTGCTCATGCATGCTAAATCCACTCCTTGACTACGAGGTCCATGTAAACACAATGCGCGAGAACCTGCTGTAAACCATTGGGCAGTAACCTGTAAGAGCTTTGTAAGGCGGCAAAGGCGTCGGCAAATCCGGCCTTCGGCGCCAAGCGTGTGTCGCACAGACGGTTCAGTGGCCCGATCTGCCGCCCGGCAGCCGGCCCCATAGCGCGAGACCCCTATGATGAAAGATGGCTGCCATGGCGCAGCCGGAGACTTGGGGCTTGAACTTTATGCTTTACTAGACAACGGACATTTGATATCTCTTGCACGCTGCACATCTTAAGACAATCCAACGCAATTTCGAGGGAGATAGAACCATGCGCAAGCTGTCCATTCTCGCCCTACTCTGGCTCGCCGCCGGAATCACTGTGAGCACCGTCAGTCTGCACGCCGCCGATACGCTGAAGATTGGCATGGTCGCGGCTGCCACCGGCGCCGATGCCGAGTCGGGACGCTATCAGAGGCAGGGCGCCGAACTTGCGTCGCCGAAGTCAACAAAGCAGGGGGCGTGCTAGGCCGGCAGATTGAACTGGTCATTGAGGACGATCAGACCACCAATCCCGGGGCGGTGATGGCATTCAGCAAGCTGGCCGGCGATAAAGACATTCCCGCTTTTCCTGGGCACTGTGCGCAGCACGCAGATGAAGGCCATCTCGCCCGACGTGCTCAAGATCGGCAAACCAGTGATGATCGGTGGCACCGATCCGAACTCACGCACATGGGCAATCCCTGGCTGTTCCGCTTCCGCCCGAACGACAGCTACTCGGCCCGCGTGATCGCCGACTATGGCGTCAAAACGCTCGGCAAGAAGAAGTGGGCGATCGTGCATTCCACCGACGCCTTCGGCACCGCCGGCAAAGAAGTACTCTGGTCGCGGCGCTCAAGAACATGGGCATCGAGCCGGTACTGATCCAGGGCTATCCCAACAATTCGCAGGACTTCACGCCCGTAGCGCTGGCGCTTAAGCATTCGGGGGCCGACATCATGGCGACCTACATGACCTTCGAGACGGATCTTGGCATCTTTGCCAAACAACTACGGCAGCTCGGCGTCAACATGCCATGGATCGGCTCGGCCTCAACGTCGACCATAACCGCGCGCAGGCTCGCCGGACCGGCGCTGAACGGACGTTATGGCGGTGGCCGATTTCACACCGGACTCGAGCCCTGCCGCCAAAGAATATCGCCATGAAGTACGAGGCGGCTTACAAGATCGCGCCCGATTTTCTCAGCGCCTGGTCCTATGACGCGGTGCATGTGATGGCGCTGGCCATCAACAACGCCAAGAGCACCGACCCGCAGAAGATCCGGCAGGCGATCCTCGCGATCAAGGGATACAAGGGCGCCGAAGGCACTTACAACTTCGACAAGAACGGCGACGGGCTGCACGGCTACAACATCGTGAAGAACAGCGGTGGAACCATTGTATTCGACCAGCACAAGGATTTTGCTGACTAGTTGGTCTGAATTGAGAGCATTCTTCGGTCTCGTCCCCTAATCGTGGAACTCGTCGTGCGACACCCGGTGCCCGCAATTTTTCGCCAGGACTGCGCCGCAGTGTGATTGTGACCTTTACAGGACGGTGGAAATTTGGTATCTGTTCTGTTCACCATAATTTGAAATGAAATCATAATCTCAAAGGGGTACACGCATGCGTAAATGGCTCATTTTTGCCGTGCTCGGGTTCGCTGCGGCGATGACTGTGGGCGTCTTAAGCCTGCAAGCAGCCGATACCATCAAGGTTGGCGTGGTCGCGCCGCTCACCGGCCCTTCCGCTGAGATAGGGAGTTATCAGATACAGGGCGCCAAACTCGCCGTAGAAGAGATCAACAAGGCAGGAGGCGTGCTCGGCAAACCGGTCGAACTGATCATTGAAGACGATCAGACAACCAACCCCGGCGCGATCATGGCGTTCAGCAAGCTGGTCGGCAACAAGGAAATCGTTGGGTTCCTTGGTTCAGTCCGGAGCACGCAGGTGAATGCCATGTCGCCCGACGTGATCAAGGTGGGCAAGCCGGTGATGATCGGCGGTACCGATCCTGACGCTTACCCACATGGGGAATCCGTGGTACTTCCGCTTCCGGCCGAACGACAGCCTACTCGGCCCGAGTGATCGCCGACTATGGCGTCAAATCGCTCGGCAAGAAGAAATGGGCGATCGTGCACTCTACGGACACCTTCGGTACCAGTGGCATGAAGGCCCTGGTCGCATGCCCTCAAGAGCATGGGCGTCGACGCCGGTTCTGATCCAAGGCTATACCAACAATTCGCAGGACTTCACGCCCGTAGCGCTCGCCCTGAAGCGCTCCGGGGCCGATGTTATGGCCAGCTACATCACCTTCGAGACGGACCTTGGCATTCTGGCGAAACAGCTCCGCCAAGTTGGGCGTGACCATTCCCTGGGTTGGTTCGGCAACCAATATGTCCACCACCGCCCTTCGGCTTGCGGGCCCGGCGCTCAACGGCACCTTCGCTGTTGCCGACTTCAATCCGGAATCGTGCCCCGCCGCCACAGGCATACGCTGACAAATATGAGGCCGCTTACAAGGGATGAGGCCCGATCACTTCAGCGCCTGGGCCTATGACGCCATGCACGTGCTGGCGCTGGCCATCAACAATGCCAAGAGCACCGACCCGGCGAAGATCCGGCAGGCGATCCTCGCGATCAAGGACTACAAAGGCGCCGAAGGCACGTACAACTTCGACAAGAATGGAGACGGGCTGCACGGCTATAACGTGGTGAAAAACATCGACGGAAAGATTGTGTTCGACAAGCACATTGATTTCAAGGACTAACCCACATGTTTCAACTTTCCCCGTGGTGTTCAATCGCATCGCGGGTTGAAAGCAACCGCAGCCAGCGCAGAAGCGCAGCAACACATTGAACCGTGCGGGCGAGCAGCTACTCGCCCGTTTTTTTGGTGGCCTATGGGAACCGCACTCCAACTTCTCTTCACAGGACTTGGCATTGGCAGTATTTATGCGCTCGTGGCCCTGGGGTTCGTATTAATCTATCGTGCGACCAACGTGGTCAATTTTGCCCAGGGCGATTTCGCCATGCTGGGCGCTTTCTCGATGACCGTGCTGTTGATCAATCTTGGGCTGCCCTACTGGGTTGGCATTCTGATCACGGTCGCTGCCATGGCCGCTTTTGGCGCACTCTTTAACCTTGGGGTGTATTATCCACTCCGCAACCGCAGTTTCCTGCCGGTCATCATCAGCACGATCGGCGCGTCGATTCTTCTGGAAAATGGCGTACTCGCCGCCTACGGCCCCCAGCCACAGGCCCTGCCGAGCGTATTCGAGTCGCAGGGCTTCAGCGTTGGAGCCGGTATTTTTTGACAGCCAGTACATGGTGATCCTGGTTGTGACCGTCGCCATGGTTGCCTTCCAGTACCTGCTCTTCGAGCGCACTCTCCTCGGCAAAAAGATGCAGGCGACCTCGCAGGACAAGGAAATGGCGAGCATGCTGGGCATTCCCGTGGCTTGGATGATCATGATTACCTTCATCTACAGTGCCGTATTGGGTGGGCTCGCCGGGGTTCTGGTCGGGCCCATTCTCTTCGTTTCGGTCGGCATGGGTTCCTCGATTGCGCTCAAAGCATTTGCCGCCAGCATCATCGGCGGCTTCGGCGACGTAACTGGGGCGATTGTCGGAGGCTTGGCGCTTGGCGTCATCGAGACCTTCGGTGCGGCCTACATCTCCGTGCCTTACAAGGATGCCTTTGCCTTCCTCGCGCTGCTTGTGATTCTGCTGTTCCGGCCACAAGGCATTTTCGGTGAAAGGATTGCGGAGAAAGCATGAGCGACCGAACCTCAGCTACAACCTCCAAGGCCGGTGGCATCACGGGCAAAGTTTTCGGCTCCGGTGTCTATATCGTCGCGGCGGCGGCCACCATCGGATTCGTCACGCTTACGCCCTTTCCGGCATACACGGTCAATCTGCTGATGCAAGCCTCAACCTACGCGATCGCGGTGCTGGGGCTCACGATCGTACTCGGTTACAGTGGGCAGATGAATTTGGGACAGGCCGCGTTCTTCGGCCTCGGCGCTTACGGCGTGGCACTCGGCACCACATCCTTCGGTCTGCCATTCTGGGTTGCTCTGGTGGTCGGAATGGCGGCCGCCTCGGTGGCAGGCGTAGCGCTCGGTTTGATGTCGTTGAGGCTTGGCGGCCACTACCTCGCCATGGTGACGATCAGTTTCCAGACGATTCTGTCGCTGGTGCTGACCAACTGGGTTGGATTCACCCACGGCCCCGACGGCATCTCTGGTATCGGCCGTCCATCCCGTTTTGCCGAGAGCGGTCCTTATCTTGGTCTCTGCGTTGCAGGCCTCTACCTGGTGGGCTACCTGGTGTGGTATCTGCGCAAAACCAAGTTGGGCCGCGCCATGCAAGCTACCCGCGACAACGAGCTCGCCGCTGGGGTCGTCGGGGTAGACACCTACCGCACAAAGGTCACCGCCTTCACCCTTTCGGCGCTGTTGGGGGGACTCGGCGGCGGCCTCTTTGCCGGTGGATTCTCCTACATCAGTCCGGACCAGTTCAGCTTTAGCGAGTCGGTCGTGTTCCTGACCATGGCGCTGCTGGGTGGTTCGCGTTCGCCATTCGGGACCGTGTTCGGCACGGGACTCCTGATCATGCTGCCCGAGTGGCTGCGCTTTCTCAAGACCATTTACCTGGCCGTTTACGGTGGCGCCGTGATCCTCATCATGGTGTTCATGCCGGACGGAATTTTCGGCTTCGCCGCGATAATCTGGCGAAAACTGCATCCCGTCCAGCCGCTGGCGACTGGCGAGATTCCGCCGCTGAAGCTGGAGCACACGGGCGGTCGCGAGCAACGGTCAACTACCCTCAAAATATCCGGCCTGGTAAAGCATTTCGGCGGAGTCAAGGCGGTTGACGAGGTTGACATGGCGGTCGAGCGCAACACCGTGCACGCCTTGATCGGCCCAAACGGATCGGGCAAAACCAGCTTGTTGAACGTGCTGAGCGGAATTTATCGTCCGACCGCCGGGCATATCGACTTCGATGGAGAAGACATAACTCATCTCAAGCCTTATCAGCGGGCGGGCCGCGGCCTCGGCCGTACGTTCCAAAACATACGCCTGTTCACTGACGTGAATGTGCTGGACAATGTCAAGATTGGCGCCGAGCGCCCCGGCAACGCAATTGGTGGCGGAGCTGCCCTGGAGCGCCACGCCTTGGCCGCCCTGGAATTTGTCGGGCTCGCCAATCGTGCCTCCGAGGCAGTCGGGAGCATGTCGTATGGACACCAGCGCCTGGTGGAGATTGCCCGCGCACTGGCGGGAAATCCCAAGCTACTGCTGCTCGACGAGCCCGGAGCGGGCCTCAACCATGCGGAAAAGGATGGGCTGGTCCTGCTGTTGGAGCGGCTCAAGGGCCAAGGCTTGACCATCGTCATCGTCGACCATGATATGCATCTGGTGGAACGGGTGGCTGACCGCATCACGGTGCTGAATTTTGGCCGTCATATCGCCGACGGAGCACCGGCAGACGTGCTGCGCAATCCCGACGTGGTCGCAGCTTATCTCGGAAAGGTGGATGAAAATGCGGCTCCTCGAGCTTGATCAATATAACCGCCGCATACGGCAAGGTTGCGGCGCTCGACGGACTCTCCTTTCACATCGACCAGGGTGAAATCGTCGCGCTGCTCGGCGCCAATGGCGCTGGCAAAAGCACGACTCTGCGCGTTATTTCGGGACTGCTGAAACCGCGGGCGGGCACCGTGCGCTTGCTGGGCCAGACCATCTCCGGACATTCTCCCGAGTCGATTTTCCGGCTTGGCGTCGCCCATGTCCCGGAGCGCCGGCGAGTGTTTCCGGGGCTGACCGTCCGCGAGAACATCATTCTCGGCGGCGCGAATCGCCCGGGCTCCACGCGCGTCGAACTTCAGTCCGATGCCGAGCGTATGTTCGACATTTTCCCGGAACTGCGCAGTTTCGAGAATGCGCTCGGCTGGATGCTCTCCGGAGGACAGCAGCAGATGGTCGCGATCGCGCGTGGCCTGATGTCGCGTCCGAAGATCCTGTTGCTCGACGAACCCTCGCTGGGCCTTGGCCCGCTGGTCGTGCAGCAGGTCTACAAGGTCATATCCGATATCCGCCGCAACGGAACAACCTTGCTGCTGGTCGAGCAGAACGCCAACATGGCGCTCTCGGTTGCCGATCGCGGATACGTTTTGGAGACGGGCCACCTGGTTACCCAGGGCCGGCCGGACGAGCTTTGGGATAACGAGGATGTCCGCGCAGCCTACCTGGGTGGCCGCGCTCATCCAGCATAATCCGCGTGCGAGTGGGGTTCGCCGGGAACCCCGGGCAGATTTCCCGGCAGGAGTTTTTGATATGTCTTGCTTCAGCTTTCCTCGCATGTTGCTGGTTCGCCAGAATTTTCCTGACCGGCGGATTGCGGATGTCGCCGGCGAAGTGCGGCGCCAGCTTGCGGCCTCGCCCTTTGCATCGCAATTGAAACCTGGAGCCCGCGTGGCCATCGGCGTCGGCAGCCGGGGGATCCAACGACATTGCAATCATCGTGCGCGCCGCCGTCGACTACTGGAAGCAGAACGGCATGCACCCGTTCATTATCCCAGCGATGGGAAGCCACGGAGCGGCTACCGCCGAAGGTCAGGCCGAGGTGCTGGCGCACTACGGCGTGGACGAGGCGAACATGGGATGTCCCGTCGTCAGCCAGTTGGAAGTGGTATCGCTGGGGAAGACACAAGACGACATCGAAGCCTTCATGGATCGCGCCGCCTACGACGCCGATGGCGTCATGCTGATTAATCGCACCAAGTGGCACACTGATTTTAGCGGCAAAATCGAAAGCGGCCTGTTCAAGATGATGGCGATCGGTCTCGGCAAGTTTGCCGGTGCGCGGTGCTATCACATGTACGGGTACAAGTTGGGATTGGAACATGTCATCCGCAGCGTGGGCCGCCTTGTGCTGAAGTCGGGCAAGATCGTGGGAGGTCTGGCGATTCTGGAGGATGCCTATCACCGCACGGCAAAACTCGATGCGGTTACCGCCGGCAACATGGAACAACGCGAGCAAGAAAACCTGGCGCTGGCGCGTTCCTGGATGGCGACGATTCCGGTTGATCTTGACGTCCTCGTCCTCGACGAGATCGGCAAGCACATCAGCGGTGGCGGCATGGACTGGAAAGTCGTGAACCGCGGCTTCGAAGCCGAGCGTAATCCGTACTCCTACATACACAAATTCGAACGCATCTTCATTCGCGATCTCAGCCCGATGAGTTACGGCAACGCGATAGGGTTGGGGTTGGCCGAGATTGTTACCGACCGCCTGGTAAATAAAACCGACTGGCAACCGACGCGCATCAACGGGCTGACATCACTGGGATTGGCAAGTATTCGCACGCCAATCCATTTGCCCACCGATCGCGAGTGCCTGGAGGCCATTATGCCAACCGTCGGCAAGTTCGAGATGAGCGAAGTTACCGTGGGCTGGGTCCGCAATACGCTGGAACTCGGGACGATTGCACTGAGCGAAAACCTCAGGCCGGAAATCGCAAAGAACCCGATGCTGGAGATTCTGGGTGCCCGGAACATGGAATTCGACGGCGACGGTAATCTGCTCAATATCCTCCTCGATCATTCCCGAGGAGTTTCCGCCTGAGATTCGCGGGCAAAGCAAAAGCCCGAAGCTTTGCGGCTTCGGGCCCTGATTTTTGGCCTGCTACTTTTGTTACAGAACCTGTACGTTCTCCGCCTGCCAGCCCTTGGGGCCGCGCTTGACATCGAACTGCACGGACTGGCCTTCCTGGAGGCTGCGGAAACCGTTCGACTGAATTGCCGTGTGATGGACGAATACGTCCTCGCCATTCTGACGGCTGATGAAGCCAAAACCCTTGGCGTCGTTAAACCACTTCACTGTTCCTTGTTCCACTTTTTGTTTTACCTTTGTTTCTGTATGTTTCGTTTGTTTCTGCTGAGATCGTTTGCTCCTGAGAGTGGGTGACGCAGATGAATCGGCGGGACCAGCTCAACATGGCCGAAAGCGAACTTAGCCAAACATAAACAGCGTACACCATTCCGGGAGGAAATGCAATCTCGGGGTAGTGTCCGATAACTTCTCAAATGTCCATAAATCCGGAACCCCATGAATTTACGTGGTTTAGAGCAGATTCCGAGCTGGTGTTTCTCGTCATGACGGGCCATTTCCTAAATGATGGGAGTGACGATTTGACCCGCGGAATGGGAGAGATTAGATTGGTGATTGCTTCTTTGCCGTTGCAAGGTGTGACCTTGGTCACGGTTTTTGGTGACGGCGTTTTCGTAGAATACGGGAAGTTACATGAGTCGTTTGCTCAAATTCGTTGCGCTTGTGCTGGCAATAACCATCGGGATCATTCCGGTGTTAGCTGCCGCGCCATGCCCTGAGATCATTGAACCGGGCATGCAGTGCCCGCCCGGTTGTCCGATGATGGCGCTCGGCAACACCATGCCGACAACGCAGTTTGAAAGCCAGAATCCAGCCTCATCGTGCTGCGATGTTTATTCCGGAAAGCCGATCCGCACGGCGGAGCTTCAGGCTCCAGGTGCAACAGCTTCCATCACGCCGCCGCTTTCGACCATAGCCCTTATAGCAACCACCGAGTTCGGCCCCAACGACAAGTCGCCATTCCGACTACCCGATCTTGGCTCGCACCAAGCTCTTCTCTGCACCTTCCTGATCTAGTCCTCTCTTCTCTTCGCTGAACGTAAGCACACTCATATCCCATTGTCCTTAGCGAATAGGAAAGATACCTCCATGAATTTAAGGGGACTCATTGCAGTCCTGGTATTGCTGTTGTCTACACCGCTGATCGCGGCAGAGAATCCGCTCGCGAAAGCGCAAGCTCAGCCATCACCCCGGCAGACGCTAAAAGCGGCGTTTGCGGGCGACCCCGCGGCCACCGATCCGACTCACGATCCAACGCAAACGGTCGCGACGGTTCTGACTCTCGATGCCGTCGTCCGCGAAGTGCTGGCGAACAATCCCGCAGTGCAGAGCGCGGCGCACATGGTGGCGGCGCAACGACGAAAAATTTCGCAAGCGAGGGCTTTGCCCGATCCACAAGTTTCCGTCGGATGGATGGGGAATGCCACTCCTTTCAGTGTGCAGCAGGGCGATCCCTCCAGTTACCGCAGCGTCGGCGCGATGCAGATGCTGCCCTATCCCGGCAAGCTGAGGCTCAAGGGAGAAATCGCCGGCAAGGAAATGGAGGCTGGAGCCGCGGATTTTGAAGCTGTCCGGCGCAAAGTCGCCAGTCAAGCAAAGGCGACGTTTTTCGACTACTTCTACTATGACAAGGCTCTCCAGGTTGCGCTCAAGGACAAAAACCTGTTGCAGCAACTCTCGAAGATCTCCGAGGCGCGCTATCGGGTGGGCAAGGCGATGCAGCAGGATGTGCTGAAATCGCAAACAGAGGTCTCCATGCTGTTGCAGAAGATTACGATCCTCGAGCAGCAGCGGGCGGTGGCGCAGGCCCGGCTGAACTTTCTGATGGCCCGCTCGCCGGAATCGCCGCTTCCGCCAGCGGCCGATGTCGCGCTGACACCATCGTCCCGATCGCTCGAAGATCTCTACCAGCTTGCCGAAAAGAACAGCCCGATGCTGCAGCGTGAACAGCGAATGGTCGAGCGCAATCAGATTGCCGTGAACCTCGCCGAAAAAGAGTATCGTCCCGATTTGAGCGTCGGGTTCATGTACCAGCAGCGCCCCGACCTGCCGGACATGAAGGGGGCGACTTTCACCATCAATGTTCCGGTTTTCTACAGAGGGAAGCAACGAGAAGGCGTGCGGCAGGCCCAGGAAGAGGTGATCGCCGCGCAGAAGAGTCGCGAGGATCGTGCCAACGAGACGCGATTCGAACTCAAACAAGCCTATTTGGCGGCGAAGGCGGCGAGGGATCTTGCCGACCTGTACACCAAAGCCGTGGTTCCGCAATCCTCTTTGACGCTGGAATCATCGATGTCGGCGTACCAGGTTGGCAGCAGCGATTTTCTCACGGTGCTCAGCAACTTCAGCACGCTGCTCAATTACGAAACGGACTACTACCGGCAAGTCGCCGATTACAACATGGCTTTGGCGCAGATCGAGAGCCTCGTGGGCATCGAGCTTGTGCCGCGCAGGCGGAAGGCAATCACAAGATTCTCAACCGAACTCTCCAGCCAGGCCGCGGCGCCTGCGACTGGAGAGGCACCCGCGGTGAAGAAATGAAATCCAAGAAAAATGTTCTCCGGATTCTCGCCCTCGTCGCCGTAGTGACGATCTCACTGATGTTGCTCTTTGGCAGAAAGCTCGGCGCGTTCCAGCACGATCACTCGGAGCAGGACAACAGCCCACGCACGGCTGCGACGTCCAAGCGGAGAGCGCAAGATTCTCTACTGGTATGACGCGATGAACCCGCAGCATACCTACAACACGCCCGGCAAAGCGCCGGATGGGATGGACCTGGTTCCCAAATACGCCGACGAGCAGCCTGCTCCAACGCAGCGGGCGCGGCCACGGGCGAGTGCGTCAAAACCGGCTGGGGGCGAACGCAAGATTCTCTACTGGTACGACCCAATGCATCCGGCCTACAAGTCTAATAAGCCAGGCACGGCGCCCGACTGCGGCATGGATCTGGTGCCAAAATACGCAGAAGACGGCGGCCAGGAAATGGCGGCGGGAACCGTCAACATCGCGGCCGGCAAGCAGCAGCTGATGGGCGTACGAACCGCGATGGTGGAGCAGAAGCCGGTAGTTCGCGACATCCGCACCACGGCGCAGATCGTTCCCGACGAGACCAGGATTGCGCACATTCACGTCAAGGTTCCCGGTTTCGTGGAAAAAGTTTACGTCGATTTCGTGGGCCAAATGGTAAAGAAGGGCCAGCCGGTTTTCACGCTCTACAGCCCTGACATGGTTGCCACGCAGGAGGAATACCTGATTGCCAAGCGCGGCCAGCAAACGCTGGGCGGCGCGCCCTATCAGGAGGTTTCCGAGGGAGCGCGAGTCCTTGCTGCGTTCCGCGCAGCAACGTTTGAAGCTGTGGGATATTTCCGACGCGCAGATCAAAAAGCTGGACGAGACGGGCGAAGTCAGCAAGACGCTGACGATCTATTCGCCAATTACGGGATTCGTGACGGACCGTAAGGTGTTCCCGAATGTTTCGGTAACTCCGGACATGGATCTGTATGTTCTCTCCGATCTTTCCAGGATCTGGGCGATGGCCGATATCTATCAGTACGAATTGCCTTTCGTGAAGGTAGGCCAGATGAGCGCAGTTGCAATTGAGCTATTACCCGGGCAAAAATTATTCCGGACGGATTACCTATATCTATCCGTCGATGGACCCGACGACGCATACGGCCAAAGTGCGGATCGAAATTTCAAATCCGAACTTCGACCTGAAGCCGCAGATGTTTGCCGATGTCCAGCTCAAGGTCGACTACGGCAATAAGATCCTGATTCCGCAGGATGCGGTGCTCAATTCCGGTAACGAGCAAACCGTGTTTGTGGTGCGCGAAGGCGGCAATTTCGAGCCGCGCAAAGTGACGCTTGGCCCCGCGGTGGAAGGCAATGTCGTGATTCTTTCCGGGCTGAAAGCCGGCGAGACGATCGTGACCTCCGGCAATTTCCTGATCGATTCCGAAAGCCGCATGAAGAGCGCCACGGCGGAAATGCAATAAGGAGAGACTATGAGCGAAAGTCGCGCAAAACCAAAGACGTCAAAGCGTACAACCCTCATTGTCTTCGTGGGCGATTCTCCTGGTCATGGGCAGCGCGGCTTACTGGTTCGCCGAATCCAGCGCGAACAAGACGTGCGGCTTCTGCCAGCGGCCACTCGATCCCCATCTCAGCGTGACGGCCGAGATTGCCGGACACAAGAAGCAAGTGTGTTGCGCACGTTGCGCCGTGACCGAAGCGAACCAGGAACACAAGCCGGTGCGTTTGCTCGAAGCGCATGACTATCCGACGGGCAAGACGATCGATCCGGCCAAAGCATTCTACGTCGATGACAGCCGCGCCATTGCCTGTACGCACGACATGGCGCGCATGAATCAGAGTAAACATTCCGACCAACTTGCGTTCGACCGCTGCTCACCCGGAGCGTTCACGTTCGAGAGAAGAAGCGATGCGGAAGCGTTTATCCGACAGAACGGCGGCGTGCTGCTGAACTATCCGGAGCTTATGGCCCAAGCGAGGTACCAATGATCAATAAGATCATCGAGTTCAGCGCCGAGCACAAGTTTCTCGTGTTCCTGTTTATCGGCGTTGCCGCCGTGCTCGGATGGCATTCGATGAAGGACACGAAGCTCGATGCGATCCCGGATCTTTCGGACACCCAGGTCATCGTCTACGCAAAGTGGGACCGCAGCCCTGACATCATGGAAGATCAGGTGTCTTACCCGATCACCTCGGCGCTGCTTGGCATGCCGAAGGTGAAGGACATACGGGCTTTCTCGGACTTTGGATATTCCTACATCTACATCATCTTCGACGAGGGCACGGATATCTACTGGGCGCGTTCGCGCACTCTCGAGTACCTGAACTCGGTAACTTCGAGGCTGCCAAAAGGCGTCAACGTCGAGCTGGCAAAAGATGCCACCGCTGTCGGCTGGATCTATCAGTACGCGTTGGTCGATACCAGCGGGCAGTACAGCCTCGAACAGATGCGTTCGTATCAGGATTGGTACTTGCGTTATGCGCTGCAGTCCGTTCCTGGAGTCGCGGAAGTTGTGCCGGTCGGTGGATTTGTGCGGCAGTACCAGGTCAACATCGATCCCAACAAACTACTCGGCTACAAGATCCCGATCAACATGGTGTCCGACGCGATTCAGAAATCGAACAACGATGTCGGCGGCAGGCTGGTCGAGTTTTCCAGCCGCGAGTACATGGTGCGCGGACGCGGCTATATCAAATCGCTTGACGACATCCGCAATATCGTCATCATGGTAAATCCGCAGAGCGGCACGCCGGTGCGAGTCAGCGACGTAGCTACTGTTACTTTCGGGCCCGACATGCGCCGCGGGGTCGGCGAACTGAATGGCAAAGGGGAGGCGGTTGGCGGCGTCGTCATCATGCGCTTCGGCGAGAACGCTCAGAAAGTAATCGAGCGCGTCAAGGCAAGGATCAGCGACATTCAGCCGACCTTGCCGCCGGGATTGAAGCTCGTAAACACCTACGACCGCTCGGAGTTGATCGACCGCTCGATCGAGAATCTCAGGCATACGCTGATGGAAGAGCTGTTCATCGTCAGTCTGATCATCCTGATCTTCCTGTGGCATTTCCCGAGCGCCATCATTCCGATCATCACCATTCCGGTCACGATTGTTCTGGCCTTCATTCCGATGCAAGCGATGGGTATGACGGCCAACATCATGTCGCTGGGCGGCATTGCCGTCGCCATCGGCGCCATGGTGGACGCCGCTATCGTGGTGGTCGAGCAGACGCACAAGAAGCTGGAGCATTGGCAAGCGGAGGGGCGTCCCGGCGACTACCGCTCCGTGGTGATTTCAGCGGTAAAGGAAGTCGGCGGCCCAAGCTTCTTCGCCTTGCTGGTGATCGCGGTCGGCTTCCTGCCGGTGTTCACCTTGGAAGCGCAAGAAGGCCGGCTGTTCAAGCCACTGGCGTTCACCAAGAACTTCGCGATGGTCATCGCCGCGATACTGGCGATCACGCTCGACCCGGCGATGCGATTGTTGTTTACGCACATGGACGACTTCAAGTTCCGTCCCAAGTGGCTGGCGAAGATCGTGAACGCGATCCTTGTGGGCAAGATCCATAGCGAAGACAATCACCCGATCAGCCGTCCGTTGATGAAGATCTATCACCCGGTGGTCGAGTTCGTGCTCGAGCACAAGTGGGTGACGATCGGCACGCGCCGTGCTGGCGATGGCGATCACCGTGCCCGTGTTCTTCAAGCTCGGCTCGGAGTTCATGCCGCCGCTCGACGAAGGCACGCTGCTCTACATGCCTACGACCCTGCCGGGGATTTCCGTAACCGAAGCTTCTCGCCTGCTGCAAATGCAGGACAAGATCATCAGCGGCTTTCCCGAGGTTGAAAGCGTGTTCGGCAAGGCCGGACGCGCGGAGAGCGCAACCGACCCGGCGCCCTACTCGATGATGGAAACCGTCATCGTACTGAAGCCGCAGGAGGAATGGCCGAAGCGGGAGCGTTGGTACTCGAAGTCGGGCGCCAGCGCGCGATGCAGCCGACTCTTTCGGCGCTTCTGGCCGGATCACAAGACCACCCAGGAGCTGATCTACGGCCCCGGCGGCTTGAATGAGGCGCTGGCAGATGCCCGGGGTTGCCAATGCCTGGACCATGCCGATCAAGGCGCGCATCGACATGTTGACCACGGGCATCCGGACGCCGCTCGGGATCAAGGTGCTAGGTTCCGATCTTGGCGAGATTCAACGAAGTCGGCGAAGAGATTGAAAAGGCATTGAAAGATATTCCGGGAACGACCAGCGTGTTTGCCGAGCGCACGGCGGGCGGATATTTCCTGGATTTCGATCTGAAGCGTGACCAGCTGGCGCGCTACGGTCTGACCATCGATGACGCGCAGAACGTGCTGATGTCGGCCGTCGGTGGCGATCAGGTCAGCACCACGATTGAAGGCCGCGAGCGTTATCCGGTAAACGTGCGCTATCTGCGCGATTACCGCAGCGATGTCGGCGCGCTCGAACGCGTGCTGGTCAACACGCCGTCGGGCGCGCAGATTCCGCTGGCAGAGATTGCCGATATCACCATGAAGACCGGGCCAGGCATGATTCGCGATGAGAACGGACGCCTGAGCGGCTACGTCTACGTCGATGTTTCTGGACGTGACATCGGCAGCTACGTGCGCGATGCGAAGAAAGCTGTGCTGGAGAAGGTAAAGGTGCCGGCCGGATACCAGCTCGTGTGGAGCGGCCAGTACGAATACATGGAGCGCGTACGCGAGCGGTTGAAGATGGTGGTGCCGATCACGCTCTTCATCGTCTTCCTGCTGCTGTACTTCAACACCGGATCGGCGGTGAAGACCGTGCATCATTCTGCTGGCGGTTCCCTTCTCCGCGATCGGCGCCGTGTGGTTCCTGTATCTGCTCGGCTACAACATGAGCATTGCCGTGTGGGTCGGGCTGATCGCGTTGCTCGGGGTTGATGCCGAGACGGCCGTCTTCATGCTGCTCTACCTCGATCTCGCTTATCACGAAGCGCAGAAGACGGGACTGATGCGTAACTGGGATGATCTGCGCGACGCAATCGTGAATGGCGCGGTTAAGCGTCTTCGCCCAAAGGTTATGACTGTGTCCTGCATGCTGTTCGGCCTGTTGCCCATCATGTGGTCTGTCGGTGCTGGCGCCGACGTGATGAAGCGCATCGCGGCACCCATGATCGGCGGAATCTTCACCTCGTTCTTGATGGAGCTGATTGTCTATCCACCAATCTTCGCAATCTGGAAGTGGAATTGGGAAGTAAAGCCTGCGCTGCGGAAAGCTGAACTTCAAACTAAGGAGCTGATCCCTGTGTAGGATGGGTCACTTAGCACCGTGACCGATGCGGACAGGGCGGAGATCTTCTCACAACTCGCGCCCGCGAACTTTGATGTCTGCTCCGGCCATAAAGGCGCAGCGCGGACCTGCTCTGCCGTCAAGATGACCCGCGGAAAGTCGTTTGACTTAGGCTGCGAGGGTATTTCCGTAGTACATTGGAATTTAATCCGGAGTTCCCGAAAGACCGCATCAGAAGGAGTTTTGTCCGCCCGTGCACACTAACTTCACGGTTTCCGACTTACTGCTTAGCGCCCAAGCTTTCGCTCTGATGCCGCTTTTCCTTTTCATTCCCGGATATATGCTGGGCTGGCTGCTGCATGTTTTAGACTTCAGGCGGAGATCGTTCTCGGAACAAGTGCTGCTCAGCACTCCGCTCTCCCTGGCAGTCTGCCCGATCGCCACCTACCTGGTTGAGTTGAGCGCCTCCATTGGTGTGGTGTGGTTCGTCTACGGATGCTGCTGGGCGCTCTTTCCCGTCGTCCTGGTATATCAGGCGCGAGGATTTCGCTCGTCTGAGCTGCGGGTCTCGCGCTACACATGGATTGCGCTTGGAATTGTTGCGGTTTGGTGCCTGGTCATACTCCTCAGCCTTGTCGATCTGCAGATCCAGGATCGCTTGTACTCCAGCGTGGCCGCAAACGATTACGGGTTTCGCGTCCCGGTCACGCAAGCACTGGCGCAGAAAGGCCCGCCGGGATTCAATCCATTCTTCTATCCGGGCCGAGAGGTTCCGCTACGTTACCACTATTTCTGGATGCTGCTCTGCAGTCTTCCAGTGAGATTGTTCGGCATTCGTGCGCTCCACGCCATGTGGGGAGCTACGCCGTGGTGCGCTATCGGATTGATGTCGATGATCCCGCTGTTTTTGAAGTTCGTTTTCGGACAACCGGCAAACCTGCGGCGACAATCCGTGATCGGCATGTCTCTGCTGGCCGTCACCGGGCTGGACATCATCCCCACTGCCGCGTATTGCGTGACCAGGCCCTTTCAGTTGCAAGGCGACATGGAGTGGTGGAATGAACAGGTCAGTTCCTGGATGGATAGCGTACTCTGGAATCCACACCACGTTTCTGCCCTCATTGTTTGCCTGCTGGGATTCCTACTACTGTGGAACGTCCGCGCCGCTTCATGGCGCGACCGGATCATTGCCGTTATGATTGCCGGGGCGGCCTTTGCTACCGCCTGTGGGCTCTCGGTTTTCGTGACGTTCACGTTTGCGGCATTCATGGCGGTGTGGTTCCTGGTCACGCTCCACGAACAGCAATGGTTGGCGGCGGGTTTGCTGAGCCTTTCTGGAATCCTTGCTGTTTGTTTTGCGCTGCCGTTATTGAAGACGTTGCTGGCTCCAGCCGGAGGAGGTAGTTTTGCGTTCGGTATCAGGCCGTTTTACGTAGCGTTTGTCGTTCTCGATCTTTTCGACGTAAGGTCACACTTGGCTTATCAAGCGACGGCCCTGTTTGCTCTTCCCTTGAATTACTTCTTTGAGCTTGGGCTTTTCGGCGCAGTCGCGCTGTTCCGGTTCCGCCATAGCTGCCGCAAGGTTCTGTCGCTCTCGGACGCGGAGAAGGCCAGCTGGGTGATGCTTTTGACGAGCCTGCTGATCGCGACCTTCCTGCGATCTTCCGTGCACGGGAACCCCAACGACCTGGGATGGAGATCTTTTCTGCCCTTCCAGTTCATCACCCTGCTGTGGGCCATTCCTCTGGTGGAGAGCTGGTTGTACGGAACCGGGGACCAAACCGTTTGCCCTCCCGCGAGTGGTCCGCTGACGATACGCCGTTCGTGGTTGGTCGCTCTTCTGGTCCTTGGATTGATCGGAACACTCTATCAGGTTGTTTGTTTGAGGACCTATGCTATCGCGGTCGAAAGGGGTAAGGTGCTGGCACCGGAGTGGATTGAGGACGACCGAAACCTGGGCAGAAGACAGTTGGCCATTCGAGAACTTTACGAAACCATCAATAAGAAGCTGCCAAAAGACATTATTGTCCAGCAAAATCCGCTGTCCCGGCATTGGGCCGAGCACTTGCTCTACAACGAGCGCCAGCGAGTTGCCGCAGTACCCGCCTGTGGGACGAACTTTGGGGGTAATCCGCGCGATTGCATGGGTATTATCAGGCGCGTCTATAGCCTCTATAAGATTCCGAATTCCGTTCAGGATCTGGATTCCGTCTGTCGCTCCCTGTCGATCGATGTGGTCGTCGCGACAGACCTGGACTATGTTTGGGCGGACCGTCGAGGTTGGGTGTGGCGAACTACCCCGCTCGCCGAAAATAAATTCGCCCGTGCCTTCGCCTGCGGTGACCACTCCAAGCTGGCTGCGAAAGTTGAAAATTAGACCAGTTCCCGCTCGGGGGCAAGTTTGGCAGGACGGTGATCGAGCCATTCCAGCACGAACGCACCCGCCAGCAGGGGTAGTAACCAGATCACGCGGCTCTGGTAACGGTCGTCGACCTCCGACAAGACACCCGTGACGAACGCGTTGGCGATGACCGTGAAAAAGATTACCGCAGCGAGTCCTACAAACCGGGGGGGCGCATGGCGCCACACAAACGGCGTAAGGACGCCCATCGAAACGAGTGACAGAATGACCACCCAGATTTGCACCGAGGTGAAAAATTCATTAGGCAGAGTTTGCTGCGCCTGTCGGCTTTGCATATAACGCGACCGGGCGCCCGGCAGCGCGTTCTCGAACTTCTCCAAAACCCAGGCGTTGGGCCCGTTCGACACCCCAAAGGTCGTCAGCTGTTGCCAGAAGTTGCGGAATGAGATGAACAACTGCTCGCGTGGATACGCACGCAGAGTCGCCAAGACGAAAGGCGTCTCCTGCTGGCGGAGTAGTTCTTGTCTATCCGGCGAGGCGTTTTGCCAGATTCCATTCGCATCCCAGAGAAAGTTATCGGCGGTTTCTGGAAGACCATGGACATAATCGCATATCGCCAGTCTCCCATTTGCGCAATTCCGTTCCAAATACCAGCGTCCCGGCCCGTCGGCAATAATGCGAGCCGTTAGAAACGGCGGCCCCTCGCCATTCAGCAACGGTTTGCCATACAGATACGTGTGCAGCGCAAATTGAGCCGCGGCTGCAATCAGGACAATCATGCCCACTACTCCGACGGCTCTCCATCGCAGGTGCGTCGACTGGCGCAGAAAAACCAGCAGCGAAGCCAACAAGACGCACATCCCGGCAGCCAATATCAAATGCGTGACATGGGACGCCGCAGCCCAACAAGCAATCGGGACCACGGTCAGGCGCTCACCGCGGGAGAGGGTCTCTGGGGCAAATACGAGCAGATAAATGGAGAGATACAGCACCGGACCCATGATGTCCGGCATGATCAGGCTGACGACCCAGCCCACGCCAGTTAACAGGGTGAGCGGCACGAGGAGAGCGAAATAACGTATGACCGTTTGCCGCGGTAGGATCGATCGCACAACCATCCAAATGATGTATGCGGTCAGCAGGGCGTGAAGAGCGACGACGGGCCACGGAGTTATGCTCCAGTGGAACGGCAGGATGCCGAGGGAATAAATGAACGACCGCACGCCAAAGTAACCCGCGAAGTTATGCAGGAACAGCGCCCGCGCTACGGGTGGGCCACCCTGAATGTACGACATCGAATCCGGAAACAATAGCGGATAGCCGTTATAAAGCGCGGGCCACGTCATGAGAAGGGCCCCCAATAAAACCGCGCCGCTGCGCCACCGGATTGAATGGAAATGCAGCCGTATCTTTTTGTCCGGAATTTCCTTTTTCAACGCTGAATGGCTCGAATTGTATTGGAATATTGCGCGCCTGCACCGCCCGAAAGTACCCTGTATTCCAGCCGGCTTTTGCTTCAATGCTTTGCCTTGTCTTCCCGGATCATTTGCTCACGCGCGTCCCCGGCGTCCCTGGATTTTCCATTGTCACGGTTGCTGTGCAGCTTCACTACGCATAAACTGAAAAGCAAACGACAAGCGGCATGCTACATCTGGCCTCGTCCGCCACAACTCTATGCGTCGTAAGCGAACACGCTGGACGAGAAATGGCGGAGACTTAGGCTTAATTAAGTGCTGCGACGATTCTGTGTTCCTGGATGGATGCTGTCAAGACAAAAGGTTGGGCAAGGCGGGCTCATGAACCCGGACATTCCTAGACAGGCATGGCGGCCGATTCTGACAGCTTTTTTAGCAGGTCCAGTGGGGAATTCCGGTAGCGTTAACCTGGCAGTCGAAGGTGTTGACAGCCGAAGCGCGCGCACAGTCTTATTTCTGCCGGGCGTCTTGCTCGAAGAATTCAGTCAGCAGGGCGATCCGCTTCTTGTCCGCTCCGCCGGCGTAGTCGCGGGCAACGTCTTGGTAAAATTGCGCCGCGCCGTTCAACATCTCGGAGCCGCCCGTCTCCGGTTGCAGAAACTTGGCTATCTCTTCCATTTCTCCGATCCAGCGGTAGGCCTTGGCATACATTTTGGGCAGAGCGCGCGTCAGCAGTTGCAGCACGGCGGGCTGGCTATCCTGCATCTCGTGCCACAGCGCCTGCGAGACTCCGCCACGCACCGCGCCCAGGATCATCGCCGCGCCCAGCGCCTGCAAACCCTTGTTGATTCCGCCGTAGGCCATCTTCAGTGCCGAAGCATCGCCGATCTGGTTCGATAGAGGCCGCACGTCCATGCCAAACTTCCGCAATTCCTCGAAGCGGGCGACGGCTTCGCCGGAGGCATAGAACCGGGGAGCGGGACGGCCAGACGCCGGAGGAGGACCGATGATTCCAGCATCGACAAACGGCAAGCCCTCCGTTTGAAAGGGCGCGGCGATCTGCCTCACCGTGGCGGGCGCGACGGCATTGCACTCGACGAATACCGGCTTACGTTCGACGCCGCGAATCCGCGGCAGCAGGCGCTCCGCCAACTCGGCGGCGCGGGAGGGTGGCACAATGGAGAAAACAAAATCGGCCTGCGTGACCAACGCACCATCGTCGTCGACAACTTCCACGCCGGCCTTGGCAGCGCGTCCGGCGCTCGCCTGGGAGCGTCCCTCGAGGGAGGTGATCACGCGCGCTCCGCTCTCAACCAGGGCTCGACCGACCCCGGCTCCCATTTCTCCCATCGCCACAATCGCGACTGTCGTCTTCACCAGCACTCCTCCTCAGAGCGGCTTTGCCCTTGCCCTTCAGCAGCCGTCTAAACAAGCGATGATTGCCTGGATGACCGGTTTGGTCTCGTTGGGACCTCTAACCGGGATAGAAACGACCCCCGCTTCTATCGCCGGATAGTCGTTCCCTCCCACGAACAAGGCATCGCCTATGAATATCATCTCCTGCAAAGTAATACCCAAAAGGTCTCGCAGTTTTCTGATTCCGTAAGCTTTGTCAATGCCAGGTTTGGTGACATCGATGGAGGTCGAACCACCCATGCGGACGGAAAACTCGGGAATCAACCTGTCAAGGATCGCTTTGATCTGCTTGCGCTTGGCGTAATCGGGGTCCCATTTTTCTTTTTCCACCAAGGGGGCCTGCTGGCCTAAGGCGGAATATGTTATCTGGCTTCCCCGGTCTTCAATGGCCTCTCCCCAGACCTTTTCGACCTGGAAGCCCGCTGCCTCGACCGCCTTGGTTAGAGAACTTACAATTTTCTCTTTTTCAGCGGCGGTGAAATCTTCCGAATACAGTTTTTTCCAATCTCCCGTGTATTGGAAGAACTTGGTTCCGCAGGTCGGAAGAAGGGACAGATTCACCAGGCGTTCATCCTGGGGAAGATTGGAGAGCAATTGTTTTTCAAATTGCGGCCAACCGCCTCCGGAGATCACGGCCACCTTGGCAATACCGAGAAGGCCATGCAGCAGCGCCGCGGTTTCACCATCGAGCGCTGATTTGCTTTCAGCGAGTGTGCCGTCCAGATCGAAAACAATTAGCTTTTTCACTATCCTTCCGCCTCTGAATTCTTGCGATTTTATCAGTTGCCAGCGGTCCCTTGTTAGTGGCGACCGGATGTCCCATGAGCATCGATAAACGCTTTGCGCATTTATTTGGGGTTGCTCCATTTCCAATTCCGAATCTCCGGCAGGTCCTCGCCGTATTTGTCGATATATTGCTTGTGCTCAATCAGCTTGTCCTTGAGCTGCTGCTTCAGGTAGATGCCTTTGCCCCCGGTCTGCGGCAGGCGGTCGATGACGTCCATCACCAGGTGGAAACGGTCCAGATCGTTTAACACTGTCATGTCGAAGGGAGTGGTGATAGTCCCCTCTTCCTTGTAGCCGCGGACGTGCAGGTTGTCGTGATTGGCGCGGCGGTAGGTCAGCCGGTGGATCAACCACGGGTAGGCATGGAAAGCAAAAATGACCGGCTTGTCCGTGGTGAAAAGCTCGTTGAAATCCAGGTCGCTCAACCCGTGCGGGTGCTCGGTTTGCGGTTGCAAGCGCATGAGGTCGACGACGTTGACTACCCGGATTTTCAGCTCGGGCAGATGCTCACGCAGAATGGAGACGGCGGCAAGCGTCTCCAGCGTGGGCACGTCGCCACAGCAGGCCATGACCACGTCGGGTACGGCGCCCTGATCGTTGCTGGCCCACTGCCAGATGCCGATGCCCTCAGTGCAGTGCTTGACGGCGGCATCCATCGCGAGCCACTGCGGCGCCGGGTGTTTGCCCGCGATTACGACGTTGACGTAATGGCGGCTGCGCAGGCAGTGGTCCATTACCGACAGCAGGCAGTTGGCATCGGGCGGAAGGTAAACCCGCACCACCTCGGCCTTCTTGTTTACCACGTGATCGATGAAACCGGGGTCCTGGTGGGTGAAGCCGTTGTGATCCTGGCGCCAGACATGCGAGGCCAGCAGGTAGTTTAACGAGGAGATCTTCCGGCGCCACGGCAGGCGCGCGGTGACCTTCAGCCACTTGGCGTGCTGGTTGAACATCGAATCGACGATGTGGATAAACGCCTCGTAGCAGTTGAAGAGTCCATGGCGCCCGGTGAGCAGGTAGCCTTCGAGCCAGCCCTCGCATTGGTGCTCGCTAAGCATTTCCATCACGCGTCCGGTGGGCGCGAGAAATTCGTCGTTCGGCACGGTCGCGGCGTCCCATTGGCGTTTGGTCACTTCAAAGAGAGCCTCCAGGCCGTTAGAGAGCGTCTCATCGGGGCCAAAGACCCGGAAATTTCGCTGCTCACGGTTCAGCTTCTCCACATCGCGCAGGAAAGGCCCGAGCACATGCGTGTCGCCGATGCCGCCCACTCCCGGCGAAGGCACGTCGGCCGCGTAGTCACGGAAATCCGGCATCCGCAGGTCGCGCAGGAAAATGCCGCCGTTGGCGTGGGGATTCGCGCCCATTCGCCGTTCACCTTCGGGCGCCAGTTCGGCCAGTTCCGCTTTTAAGCGGCCCTGCTCATCGAAGAGTTCCTCCGGCCGGTAGCTCTTCAGCCAGTCTTCCAACAACTTGAGGTGCTCGGGATGGGTGGCCGGATCGGAGAGCGGCACCTGGTGCGCTCGGAACGTGCCTTCAACTTGCAAACCATCGACGACTTTCGGTCCCGTCCAACCTTTGGGTGAATTGAGCACGATCATCGGCCAGCGCGGACGCGAAAGATCGCCCCCCGAGTGACCACTGTCGCGCGCGTCCTGCTGAATTTTCTTGATCTCCTCGACCGCCGTATCAAGGGCCGCAGCCATGGCCTCGTGCATCAGCGCCGGCTCGTGACCCTCGACGAAGTGCGGCATCCATCCGTAGCCGCGAAGCAACTGTTCCAATTCTTCGCGAGTGATGCGAGCCAGGATGGTCGGATTGGAAATTTTATAACCGTTGAGATGCAGGATCGGCAGCACCGCGCCATCTGTAGCCGGATTGAGAAACTTGTTGGAATGCCACGCCGTGGCCAGCGGTCCGGTTTCCGCCTCGCCATCGCCGACGACGCAGGCGACGACGAGATCGGGATTGTCGAACACCGCCCCGAAGGAATGGCTGAGCGAATAGCCCAGTTCCCCGCCCTCGTGAATCGAACCCGGCGTCTCCGGCGAGGCATGGCTGGGAATTCCTCCGGGAAACGAAAACTGCAGAAAGAGCTTTCGCAGTCCAGCTTCGTCCTGGCTGATGTTGGGATAGATCTCGCTGTAAGTGCCCTCTAAATAAGTGTTGCCCACGACGGCCGGGCCGCCGTGTCCGGGACCGGAGACGTAAATCATGTCGAGGTTGTATTTTTTGATGACCCGGTTCAAGTGCACGTAAATGAAGTTCTGACCCGGTGTTGTGCCCCAGTGTCCCAGCAGCATGTGCTTCACATCCGCGAGCGTCAGCGGACGCTTCAACAGCGGATTGTCATAAAGATAAATCTGCCCAACCGACAGATAGTTGGCGGCGCGCCAGTAGGCATCCATCTTTCTTAGCAGATCGGGCGACAAAGTACTGTTTGCGAAGTTGTTCTTCTTCTCATCCATAATTTGTACTCCTGCCTGCCGGACGAGCCCCGGCGTGAATTGTTTCGACCGAAAGATACGCCATCTGGTCGGTCTGTTTTGAAGCTCCCAGTTCAAGCGTGAGCCGTTCACGGAACATGGGTCCGTTCAGCACCATCGTGTGGTATTCGCCATTCTCGCCGCATACGTCCATGCCTGTGGCATGGTGCAACTCTTCAAGCGCCTGAAGGCGTTCAACCCCGATCCGCCGGCCGAGCCAATCGATCGTAAACCAAGGCTGCTTCACGAGAGTGAAGATGACTTCGAAATTTAGATCAACAAGTTTGCGCATCAATTCCACCCGATTACGCTGCCACAGCGGCATAAAGACTTCCATGTCCAGTCCCCGGCAGCATTCGCGAACGAAATTGGGCATGCCTTCCACAAGATCAATGTCACCAGTGATGAGGACAGCGATGCCCTGCTGTTGGCGGAGGCGGACGAAAGCGTCGCGGTAGCCTGCACGGGCGTCAGAACCGATTTCCACCACCTCGTGGGGAAGTCCTATGGCCTGCGCCTGCGCACGCATGATGGCTATGGGATGAGCCAGGAATTCGGGGTTCAAAGGTGCAAATGTTACCAGGCGATCAATGACGTACCCGGCACTCCGGGCCTCGTACAAGGCCAGAGCGGAGTCCTTGCCGCCCGTCCAAAGCACGGCGGACCTGGACGCACGAGGCTTCGCCGATAGTCCCTTCCTGTTGGGTTCGCCGGCCATGGCGTGCGGCCCGCTATTTCGAAGTATCTCCGTCATAGTTCTTACCGGCAGTTGCCAAGTCCCAGAACGCGGCACACCGTCTTGGCTATCATGTGCTCTTCGTCGGTGCGAATGACCCGCACCGTGACCCGGCTGGCCGCCGCGGAAATCACGCTCTCATTCGCCACGTTTCGCTTGGCTTCGAGTTCAATTCCAATGAATCCCAGACCATCGCAAATCCGGGCGCGAACCGGATGCGCGTTCTCTCCGATGCCGCCGGCGAATACCAGCGTGTCCAGTCCACCGAGCGCCGCCGCGAATGCGCCGATCCATTTCTTGACCTGGTAGCAAAACATCGCGACTGCTTCAGCCGCCCTCACGTCCTCGGTCTCGTGCTCCAGCAAGTCGCGCATGTCGGAGCTGGTCTCCGATACGCCCAGCAGTCCCGACTGGAAATTCACCATCTCATTAAATTGCTTGTCATCGAGTCCCTCGGTGCGCGCCAGATACCAAACCAATCCAGGATCGAGATCGCCTGAGCGAGTGCTCATCGGCACCCCTGCGGTCGGGGTGAAACTCATGCTGGTGTCCATGGATTTGCCGCCAAGCACCGCTGCCAGGCTGGCGCCATTGCCGAGATGGGCGAGGATGACCCGGCCTTGTGCCGCTTCCGCTCCCGCCAGTCGCGCCAGCTCTCCCATGAGAAACTCATACGACAAGCCGTGAAACCCGTAGCGCCGCACCCCCTGCGCTTCATAGCGGCGGGGGATCGGCAACAAGCGGGCCACGCGCGGCAGGTCATGGTGAAAAGCCGTGTCGAAACACGCCACTTGCGGCAGGCAGGGAAAGCGGCGATGAAACGCCGCGGTCAACAGGATCTCCTCCGGTAGATGCTCAGGATCGAATGCACTGAGCCGGTGCAGCTCCTCAACCATTTCCGCGGTGATGCGCTGCGGCTCGCTATATTTCGGCCCACCATGCACCACGCGATGTCCCACCGCGGCCAACGCATCTGGCCCGACGCGTTCCTCGATCCAATCCATCAGAACGCCCACCGCCACCGTGTGATCCGGCGCCGTCACTAACCGCGAAAAGTTATCCGCCGGGTTCGTGCCTTTCACTCGCAAGGCAGCCTGCGGCAGTCCAATCCGCTCAATCGAGCCCTCCAGAATCCGCAGCAGCGAGTCCCCGGCCTCGAACAGCGCAAACTTGATGCTCGACGAGCCGCCATTGATCGTCAAGATGCGCGGGCTAGCCGGTTTCGTCGATTGCTTCATCGTCTTTTCCGCCGTCGATTGAATCATCGCTGCCACAGAATTCGTGTTTCTTCCAGTGGGATACGAACCCCGTCGCAGTGCGGCATCAGCCGCGCCGTATAGTCCGCTGGCGGGCGGCCAGCAGGCACAGCCGCGCTGTAAAGATAGCTGCCCGGCGCGGCGGCCTGTTGGCGAACCCACGTCATCTCCTGCCGCACGGGGGCACCGCCCATGACGCCTTCGGCGTAAAGCTCTGCCCGCACCGCAGTGGGAGTCGAGGTCGTTGAGATAGACCTGAACCTCAAATAAATGTTGCTCGCCACGGGTCTCAACCTTCATCTCGCCGAAGCGTAGCGTAGCCCATCTCTGTTCCAGACTGCGCCGCCAATCGACCATTTGCCTGCCGATTGCGCCTTTGTTCGCCACGCGCTCACGGTTGGCAATAGCAGCCGGCAGATAATGTTGCTCGGTGTATTCGCGAACCGTGCGGTTGGCGGAGAAGCGCGGTGTCAACCGCGCCATGCTTTCCCGCATCCGCTTGACCCACGCGGTGGGAATGCCGTTCTCGTCTCGGGTATAAAACTCCGGGATCACCTCGCGCTCGAGCAAGCTCGTAGAGCGCTTCGGCTTCGGCCGCGTCCCAGGCCGGATCGTCGCCATGCTCCTGGCCGTCGCCCAACGCCCAGCCCACTTCCGGCGTGTAGGCTTCCGCCCACCAGCCATCCAATTCCGAGAGATTGATGCCGCCATTGACGAGCACCTTCATGCCGCTGGTTCCGCTAGGCCTCCCAGGGCCGCCGTGGCGTGTTGATCCAGACATCCACGCCCTGCACCAGGTGCTCGGTCAACAGCATGTCGTAGTCGCTCAGGAAGATCGCATGTGTGGACGGGCCTCGGGCTGGCGGATGAAATGTGATCCATTCCTGGATCAAGGCCTGCCCCGCCTGGTCCGCCGGATGGGCCTTGCCGGCGATGATGAGTTGCACCGGGCGCTCGGGATTCGTCAAAAGGCGAAGCAATCGCGCCGGGTCGTGCAGCAGCAGGTTCGGCCGCTTGTAGGTCGCGAAGCGCCGCGCAAAGCCCAGGGTCAATGCATTGGGATCAAACAGATGTTTCGCCACGTCAACCGCTTCGGGCGACGCGCCCGAGGCGGCCAGTTGCCTGGACAATCGCTCGCGCGCGTATTCGACAAGAGACTTGCTGGCGGCGAGTGCGAAACTGCCAGAGCTTGGCGTCGGAGACGCTGCGAATGTCCTGCTCCAGGGTTTCCGTCGTCGCCCAGCCAGCGACCTTTCCACAGGCTTCCGTCCAAAGATCATCGGCCGGAGCCGAGTCCCAGGTCGGCATGTGCACTCCGTTGGTCACATGTCCGACCGGCACTTCGTCCGTTGGCCAGTGGGGAAAAAGAGGCTCAAAGAGGTGCCGGCTGACTTTGCCGTGCAAGCGGCTCACCCCATTCACCGCCCCGCTGCCGCGGATTGCCAGATAGGCCATGTTGAAACTTTCCGACGAGTCGCTCGGATTCTGGCGGCCCAAGGCCAGCAAATCGTGAAGGGTGATGCCGAGTTTCTGCTCGGCATAACGGCCGAGGTATTGCTCGATGAGTGCCGGCGAGAAACGATCAAAGCCGGCGGCTACTGCCGTGTGGGTGGTGAAGAGATTACCCGCTCGTGTGGCCGCCAGTGCGACTTCGAAGGGCTGCCCGGTCTCTTCCATGAAGTTGTGGGCGCGCTCCAGAACGGCGAACGCCGCATGGCCTTCATTCAGATGACAGACCTCTGGTTGAATTCCGAGTGCGCGAAGCAGTCGCCATCCGCCGATCCCGAGCAGCAGTTCCTGTTTGAGGCGCAGCTCCGGCCCGCCGCCATACAACTCGCTGGTAATCCCCCGATGAGCGGGGTAGTTCGCCGCGTCATTGCTGTCCAGCAGGTAGAGCTTCACTCGGCCGACTTGGACCTGCCAGGCACGCAGCCAGACCGAGTATCCAGGCAGCGCGATTTCCAACCGCAACCATTCCCCGTTTGCCTGGCGCAACGGCGTGATCGGCAACTGCCCGGGATCGTTATACGGGAAAAGGGCCTGTTGTTCTCCGTCCTTGTCGATCACCTGGCGAAAATAGCCTTGCTGGTAGAGCAGACCCACGCCGACCACCGGTACGCCCAAATCGCTGGCGGCTTTGAGTTGATCGCCGGCCACATTGCCAAGCCCGCCCGAGTAGATGGGCAAAGCTTCGCTCAACATGAATTCCATGCTGAAATAAGCGACGCAGCTCAGGGTGCCCGGTGCATGATTCTGCTGAAACCACGCCGGGCTCCGCCAGCGTTTGCCGCCTGCGCTGCACCAGGCTGTCGACGTTTTTGCGAAAAACCGGATCGGCCAACACGCGCTCGATCCGGTCGCGCGAAACCGTCTGCAGAACAACCCAGGGATTATGCGTGATCTCCCACAGTTCGGGATCAAGCTGCCGCCACACTTCGTCGGTGGCATGATTCCACGACCAGCGCATATTCAGGGCCAGCTCAGCCAGGGAATCGAACCCCTCGACTTCCATGGGCAAAAAGCTGTAGATCGGGTGGCTGATACCGGTTTGCTTGCTCATGCTCCTCCGAATTTACTCTGCACCGAATTTTCGCATGCATCAGGTTGCCCCGCTCTTGCATGACTTCGCTTGCGCTCCGCGGATGAAGTACCGGTGGCGCGCGATCCACAATCGTAAACTCGAAATGTGATACAGAGGTTAATCGACCTGAAGGGCGAGGATAGGTTCATGCGATCGGACCGTCCTGATCCACAATCATAAACGGAAAGCCGGGTCGACGCGCGTAGCCCAGGTTTGCCCACCGGGGTTCTCGGCGAGACTCGGCTGGGGCGATTGGGCAAACGTGAAGCAGTTCAGGACTGACGCAATCGAGTACTTTTTGAACCCGAAACAACCCTCTAAATCCGTTCAGCTCCGTTCGGCTCGAACCGTTCCAGAATTTTCTATTATCATGCCTGAATTGCAGTGTTAGCCTGGACGCGAAGACAGGGGGACACATGGACGCGCGGGAATTTAGAGAAATTGGGCATCGGGTGGTGGATTTGCTCTCCGAATACTTGGAGCACATCGAAGAAAAGCCGGTGTTCCCGAACGTGGAACCCAGAGTGTTGAATGAGCTTTTCGCCGAGGGGTTACCTCAGGAACCTAGCCCGGCGGAGAAGGTTCTGGCTGAACTGGAGGAGAAGCTTCTTCCTTATTGCACACATGTGGGACATCCGGGCTACATGGGTCTCATCACTCCATCGCCTAGTCCCATCGGCGTTATCGCGGACTTTATCTGCTCCGCTCTCAACCAGAACCTGGGGGCCTATACGATCGGTCCAGCCGCTGTCGCCATGGAACGCAGGACTGTGCGCTGGTTGACTGACCTGGTGGGCTATGGTGCTGAAGCCGGGGGCAATCTCACCAGCGGCGGCATGATGGCGAACTTCATTGGAATGAAGTTGGCGAGGGATTGGGCTTCGCGCGACCAGATTCAACAGGAAGGGGTTCGCGAGCGCTGGGCGGTGTATGCCTCGGACCAACGGCACGTTTCGGTGGACAAGGCCGTTGATGCCGTGGGCTTGGGTCGAAAGGCACTGCGCACGCTGCCGACCGACGCAGAGTTCCGTGTACGGATTGATGCGGTGGAAGCGGCAATCGCCGAGGACCATCAGCGCGGAGTTCGGCCGATGTGCATTGTGGGCATCTTCGGCACGACCAACACCGGGGCGATCGATGCGGTACGCCAGTTGCGCACAATTGCCGATCGCGAGGGAATGTGGCTTCACGTTGATGCCGCATACGGCGGCGGCATGCTGCTTTCTCATGAATCGCCCATGCGGGACCGAGGCTTGGAGCTGGCGGACTCGATTACGATCGACCCGCACAAGTGGTTCTATGCGCCGCTCGATGCTGGAGCGGTATTGGTGAAAGATGCGCGCCGGCTGACGGCGTCCTTCGGGTTGCAACCATCGTATCTAACGGATGAATTTGACCGCGCGGGAGAGCGGTATCAGTACTATGTTCACGGTTTCGAGCAGTCGCGGCGCTTTCGTGGGCTGAAGGTATGGATGAGTTTCAAGCGTTACGGAGCACGCCAGATTGGCGAGTGGGTCGACGGCAATGTGCGACAGGCGAAACATCTTTATTCTCTGGTCGAAAAACATCCTGAGTTCGAAGCGGCGAGCGAGCCGCCGATGTCCGCCATCTGCATTCGTTATCGTGGCGCGAATCTGGACGAAGCAGACTCCAAGGAATTGCACGCCGAGGTGGCGCGGCGAGTCGAACAGAGCGGGAAATTCTGGTTTTCAACCACGGAGCTGAAAGGCAAGACATGGTTTCGAATCAACCCCGTGAACTTCCGCACGCGCACGGAACACATGGACCAGGTATTAGCGTTTCTTGAGCAAGAATGCCGTTCGGCACTGCAACGCAGGCCACGCAAGGATCGTGTGACTGCAGAGGCGCCGCGAATGCCTCAGCCATAAAAACCATCAAGCCTGCCGAACGGCAGCGTAGGGCGCCTGGATTCTGGCTTCCATCTCGTTCATTATTATTTTCTCCTCGATTCTCATGCGAACAATCGCATGACGAGCATGATGATCCTCTCAAGTAGCTGAGGAGAGTGCCGCGACTTAACCGGCAAGGCTCGATTACGTCTGGGAAGAACACTTCCGATTAAGCAGCGATGCGACCCTAGCGAGCATTTGTGGTGGAGGAATCGGTTTCGCCAGGACCTCGAATGCATGGCCCTCTTGCTGGGCTGCCTCTAGCAGAACCTGTGTATCCGCATTGCCTGAGAATAACAAAACCTGGCAGCTCGGACAGGACAATTGGATCGTCTTGGCCAACGCGATGCCATCCATGCCAGGCATAATGACATCCGTGATGACAAGCGAGGGTTTATGGGCGGCGATGAAAGCCAGCGCGTCTTCGCCGCTATACACAGCACTTGCGGTATAGCCCGCCTGTTCGAAGATAGTCGCGAGCGTATCGGCGAGCAAAGGCTCGTCATCCACGATCAGAATCCCTGCGTCTTTTATAGCCACATCCATCAGGGCCCTTTATTCAACTTGCTTCGGTAATTCCTTGCGTGATTGGAAGGCAATCGAGAATACAGTCCCTCTTCCAAGCTTGCTGCGAACCCGAATCGTAGCCCCGTACTTTTCGGCGATCTGTTTCGTGACCCAGAGTCCTAGGCCGGTTCCGACCATTTCCTTGGTGGTGAAGAACGGCTCAAAGATCATCTTCAGCCGTTCCCGAGGGATCCCCGAACCGGTGTCGGCAATTGTCAAGCGCACCAGTCGAGATCCGTTACTCCCTATCGATCGCGAAACGCGGAACTGCATCTTGCCTTGGTTAGGCATGGCGTCCATGCTGTTGGAGATCAGATTCGAGATTACCTGCTGAATTTCGCCGCCGCCCGCCCGGATGCGCTCGGCCTCGGCGTAGCGTTTTTCGACGGTAATTCCTCTCGCTTCCAATCTGGGGGCGAATAGCTTTACGACACTGTCAACGCTCGCTCGCAAGTCGATCAGCGTGGGAGTCTTGTCCTCGCGATTGAACGCTAAGGTTTGCTTTGTAATGTGGGTGACTCGATCGAGCTCCTGGGTGGCCAACTCCAAATAGGACTTCGCCTGGGCAGGCCGCCCATTGTGATCTCATCAAGACCTTCAACACCGGTCGGAGTCTTTCGCAAAACGTTCTTGTTCAAATCCATCATCGTCTTCCCTTCGCGGACTCACGGCAAAGTAGGAGCCGCGGACGTAGCGCTTGCATTCACGCCTAAGTTGCTGATTTCAGGACTGATAGTTTTATCAGACTTGGCAAAATATCAACATTAAAAATGAGCGACAGCGATTGCTTGGTGGACCCAGGCACCCGGCACGCTCCATAGATGCGCGGGTTGAGTCAGTTGGTCGATTTTCTCGACACTTCTTCGCTTTCTCTTCCGTGAAAGCGTGAAGCCGGCATGGCTGATCTGCTAAACTTTTATTCAAGGATTAAACAGCTATCATCTCCCATTCATCTTATTGGATCGCGGCCTTCGGCTGCGGAAATTTGAAGGGTATATTTGTGTTTGGCGACAAACATTAAGCACAATATGAACAAGACCATGAACAGCACTTTACCGGGAAACACGCTGGATGCAAGCCTAGAGCCCCAACCGAATTCGACCAAGCCGTTAATCGGATACAGTATTGCGGCTTTCGTACTGATACTCATCTCCGCAGTCATATACTTGGGCACGGCTGCGACCCCTGCGTTGCTCGATGATGCCGATGCGGCCCACGCGGTCGTAGCGCGGGAAATGCTTCAGCGCCACGATTATGTGGTCATGTATATGAATGGGATTCGGTACTTGATGAAAGCGCCGCTGCAATACTGGATGGTCGCAGGAACTTATAAGCTGCTTGGGCAGACGGCGTTCTCGACTCGGCTCCCGGTGGGGCTATCGATGGTGGCGCTGACCCTGATGGTGTTCGAATTCGGAAGGTTCTTTTTTGGAAATGCCGCGGGATTCTACAGCGGGCTGGTGATATCGACCAGCATCGGATGCTACATCTTTACCCGAATCATGATTCCCGAGGCGATCTATGCTTTCTTGTTTGCAGCCATCTTTTATCTATTCCTCCGGACCTGGACCGGCTCAATCCCTCCCCGTCTCGGTTATTGGAGTTGTGCAGTTTTGATTGGGCTCGCGGTACTGGCACGCGGTCTCATTGGAGTTGTTTTTCCAGTCGGCGGCATCCTCGCTTTCGTGCTTGTAACGCGCGGCTGGAAACGGTGGCGCGAGCTGCGGCTTGTCTCTTGCACGACGATTTTTCTTATCGTCGCACTACCATGGCACATTCTTGCGGAATTACGCGCTCCTGGTTTTTTGTGGTCCTACTTTGTGAATGAGCACTTCAAGCGCGCGCTCGGCACGCGCTATCCCCCGGATTATGACGCAGTGCCCTTGGTGCTTTGGTGGGCGCTGCATCTCATTTGGTTCTTTCCCTGGTGCGTCTTTTTGCCAACCGTCATCAAGTGCTTTCCACGGCGCCGGTTATGGACCAAAGGGGCCGCTGACGCCGATAAGACTGAGCTTGCAACGCTACTCCTGTTCATTTGGGCAGGTCTGATTATGCTCTTCTTTTCCGTGGAGCACGGCTCCCGGATGGAGTACTACAGCTTTGGCGCATGGCCAGCCATCGCCTTATTGCTGGGACTGGGAATCTCTACTGCCGAGCAACGTTCCGGCCGCCTGTTAGTCCGTCTCCAGGGAGCTTTGCTTGGCATAGGTATAGTTGTGGCGGGCATCTTGGGATACTTGGTCTGGAACTCATTGCAGTTGCACGCAACTGGAGACATCTCGTCCGTGTTGCACGACCATCCGACCGACTTCTATCGCTTGTCGATGGCCCACGCGCTTGACCTCACTCCCGAAGCCTTTGCTGATTTGCGCGTGCCCGCAACGCTTGCTGCGATTGGCATACTAGGCGGTGCGATTGCGGGATGGTTATTGCGCCGGCGCAAGCACCCGCTCGCAGCGTGTGGCTCGATGGCACTTGGGATGGTAGTGTTCTTCTTCGCGGCTAACCAAGCCTACGGTGTTTTCGAACCCCACATGTCCTCACGCGACATGGCCAACGTAATCCTCCGCTCGCTCAAGCCGGCTGATGAATTATGTATCTATGGAGAGTTCGATACTAGCTCGAGTGTGGCGTTTTACACTGATAGGCGCGTTTGCATTTGGAATGGCCGTTACAACAATCTGGAGGCAGGCTCTCACTACCCGGATGCCCCCCACATCTTTTTCGATGATCCTGGATTCTTAGCACATTCGCAAAGTTCTGGACGCATATTTCTATTTGTTCCGCGGGAAGAGCACCAGAATGCGATTGACCGGCTGCCGCAAGACCGGACAAAGCTGTTAGCGGAAGCCGGAGGCAAAGCTGTATATGTCATCCAGCCCTCCACCAAGTAAATTAACCAGTCCGGCAATCCCATTTTAGAAGCAAAAGGTGGCTCGTCCACCCCAACGAGCCGAGCCTCGTTGGGGACCCCGGCTCAACTTCGCTCGCCATGACAGTCCGGCAGGTTGGGATATACCTACTAGAATTGATCCCGACCCGCGATGAAGTCATAATGAAAGCTTGCAGGGTCGAGGAGGCCAGGAGTGAGTGATCCGAACCCGGACTTTCCGAAGGAACCCGTGGGACCTGTCTCGTTCGATCGACCCTCGTTGAGAGAGGCCCGGGAACTGATCGAGTCCCAAGGGTTGCGCTTTGAACCGGAGTTCGACGATCTGGCCGGCCTGTTCGAGAATGGCAAGCTGGTCGCGTGCGGCGCCCGCGCCGGATACGTCCTCAAGATGCTGGCCATCGCGCCCGCCCACCAGGGCACGGACGCCCTGGGCGAATTGGTGACGAAGCTTATCCTGTCGGCGATCTCCGCCGGGCACGACACCGTGTTCGTCTTCACCCTGCCCCAGAACGTGGCCAGCTTCGAGGCGCTGAATTTTCGTATGCTGGTCACCCACGGCAATACTGCGCTGTTGGAGCATGGCCCCGGCTTGGAGGACTACTTGGCCAGCCATGCCTCGCAGATTACCCAGGGGCATAACGGAGCCGTCGTCATCAACGGCAATCCCTTCACCCTCGGCCATCTGTATCTGGTGGAATGCGCGGCCCAGCGAGCGGATCGCCTCTACCTCTTCGTAGTGCGCGAGGAGCGGTCGGTCTTTCCCTTTGACGTGAGATTCCGTCTGGCCCAGGAGGCCACGGCGCATTTGCGAAATGTGACCGTTCTGGACACGTCCCGCTATGCAGTGAGTGCCGGCACCTTTCCGTCGTACTTTATGAAGCGGCTCGATGAGGTTGCGGCTGCCCAGATGCAGATCGATCTGCTGCTGTTCGCCCAGCGCATTGCTCCCCGCTTCCACATCGCCTGCCGGTTTGTTGGCCAGGAGCCCCTGTGCCCAACCACGGCGGCCTACAATAAGATGATGGCCGAGATACTCAAGGCGTATGCCATCCGATGTGTGGAACTGCCTCGCATCCTGGCGGGAGGCTTGCCCATCAGCGCGACCCGGGTGCGCAAGGCCTTTGCCGCGGACGATATGGTAACCCTCAGATGTCTGGTGCCACCGGCCACCCTTGAATTTCTGCAATCGCCGCCTGCGCGTCCCATCGCCGAGCGGCTTCGAAGCAAGCGGGAGGAAGTCTAAGCTTATGCAAATCCGGCGCAAGGCCAGTGCGGGCACAATGCAATCCAGCGACCTGATGGTCGTGGTGGAGCCCAGCAAAACCCTTCAGGTCGAAATCGAATCGACCGTAAAAAAACAATACGAACACCTGATCCGCGCTCGCATCTCTTCGACCCTCGAACAGCTCGAGGTCAGCGCGGGTCACATACAGGTCTCGGACCGCGGCGCGCTCGATTATGCCATCGCCGCGAGGATCGAAACCGCAATCCGCCGAGCTTCAGGGGAATGACCATGGAAAAACTCTGGTACCGGGAATGCACTACCGGACGGCGATTCATCATTAAGATCAATCCGGGCACCAAAATCACCGAAGCCTTGCTGGATTTCGCGCGCTCCAAGGAGCTTCCATTCGCCTCCCTGGTCTCGGCGGTAGGCTCGGTTCGCGACGTGGAATTCACGGGCATTCAGGCGGGCGCTCACCTGCCCATGACCGAAGCCCGCTTCAAGACCAATCGGCTGGAGGGTCCTCTCGAATTGATGGCCCTGGAAGGCAATATCGCTCTCAACACCGAGAAACAGCTTGCCGGGCAGTTCTATATCCTCGGGTCCAAATCCAGCGGCGACGTGGTGGGCGGACGCCTGGTGGAGGCGGAAGTCTTCACTACCTGCGAAATCGTGCTGGCCGAGTACTTGGTACAGGGCATCGAACTCCACCACTCCGCCACCAGCGGAGTGGACACGATTTACATCGACGAACAGTGGTGAATCTCCCAGGAGCGCAAGCATGAAACTGCGTCGATCGCTGCTCTACGTGCCGGGCAATATGCCGGGCATGCTGCAAAACATCCCAGTCTTCGAAGCCGACGTTGTCATGATCGACCTGGAAGATGCGGTGCCGCTGGTGGAAAAGGATGCCGCCCGGCTGCTGGCCCGGAATTTCCTGCGGTTCTACCAGGAGCGGAACAAGGAGATGTTCGTGCGGATCAATCCGCTCGACACGCCGTACGGTGCCGACGATCTTCGGGAAATCCTGCCGGCCCTGCCCGACGGTATCCGCCTGCCCAAGGCCGATAACCCCGAATTGGTGGAAAAGCTCGACACGCTGCTCACCGAACAAGAGGAGAAGCTGGGCCTCGATATCGGCCATTTCAAGATCATCCCTTCCATCGAAAGCGCCCAGGGTGTGCTCAATTGCGTGGAGACGGCCCAGGCCTCCTCGCGTCTGGTAGCCCTCGCTTTCGGGGCGGAGGACTACACCGCCTCGATGGAGATCGATCGCACGAAGTCGGGCGAGGAACTATTTTCAGCCCGTAACCAGGTGGTCTGGGCGGCCAAGGCCGCCGGGGTGCAGGCCATCGATTCGATCTTCTCGGACGTGAGCGACATGGATGCCTTGCGGGCCGAAACCCTGCTAGTCAAGCGCTTAGGCTTTACCGGCAAATCGCTGGTCAATCCGCGGCAGATCGAAATCATTCATGAGGTGTTCCGTCCCACGACGGAAGAAATCCAGCACGCACTGGAGGTCATGGAAGCCATCAAGCGGGCTCGGGAAATGGGCACGGGCGTCATCTCCATGAAGGGGAAGATGGTCGATGCTCCCGTGGTAGCACGCGCGGCCCGGACCCTCCGGGAAGGCATCGCCTTCGGCCTGCTTGAATACGACCTTTCCGATGAGGTGATCCATGGCGAAAAATAGCCTGGGACGTGAGATTCCGGCGGTGTGGCGGGGGCGTTCGCTCGACCCGTACATGGACCCATGGAGCCGGCAACCGGAAGTGCTTCGGGCCACCCGCCCCTTGGTGCGTTGCCGCCCCGGCGACAGCAAACTGCTGCCCTCGCTGCGGGCAGCAATTGAGATGTGCGAGCTGAAGAACGGCATGAACATCTCCACCCACCACGCCCTGCGGAACGGGGATGTGCTGCTGAACCTGCTGGTCAAGGAAATCGATGCCATGGGTCTGCGCGATATCGGCATCGCCTCCAGCTCGGTTCACCCCGTGAATGCCGAGATCATTCCCTATATCCGCAAAGGCGTAATCACCCGGATTGAAACGGGCGTGAACGGTCTCATCGCCGAAATGGTCAGCAAGGGCCAACTTGACTGCCCCATAATTGTACGCAGCCATGGCGGGCGCGCTCGGTCGCTGGCTACCGGGGAAGTGCAGGTCGACGCCGCCTTCATTGCCGCGCCATGCTGCGACATCACGGGCAACCTGAATGGAGTTCACGGACCGTCGGCTTGCGGCTCCCTGGGGTATGCCCACCCCGATGCCCGTTATGCTCACAAGGTCGTCGCCGTCACCGACAACTTGGTCCCATTTCCGGCCGCTCCCATCAGCATTGGTCAGAGCGAAGTGGATTACGTCGTCAAAATCGACTCGCTTGGCGACCCGGCGAAGATTGTCTCGAGCACGACCAGACTGGCCCGCGACCCGGCGGCACTGCTGATCGCGAAATACGCAGCCGAAGTCATAGAGGCCTCAGGACTCCTCAAGGACGGTTTCTCTTTCCAGACCGGAGCCGGGGGCACCTCGCTGGCGGTGGCCGACCTCATCCACCGGAAAATGGCGAACGGAAAGATTAAGGGCAGTTTCGGCTGCGGAGGGATCACAGGGTACTTTGTGGACATGCTGGAACAGGGGTATTTCGAGACGCTTTTCGATGTCCAGTGCTTCGACCTGAAGGCCGTCGAATCTCTACGCCGCAATCCCGGACACAGGGAGATGAGCGCCAGTCTCTATGCCAATCCCTACAACCGAGGGGAAGTCGTGAACATGCTCGACTGCGTGATTTTGGGCGCTACGGAAGTGGACGTGGATTTCAATGTCAACGTCAACACCGAGTCCAGCGGCTATCTGCTGCACAATACCGGAGGTCATTGTGACGCCGCGGCGGGCGCGAAACTGGCCATCGTGGTGGCACCCTCCATGCGCGGAAGGCTTCCCATCGTCCGCGATGCTGTGACTACCATCACCACGCCCGGCGAAACCATGGATGTCATCGTGACCGAACGGGGCATCTGTGTTGCCGATAAACATGTCGATCTCAAGAAGGAACTGCTGCGCCGCAGACTGCCCCTCAAGGATATTCGCCAGTTCCACGAAGAGATCACCCGGATCACCGGCGTGCCGAAAGCCGTCGAATTCGACGACGAGGTAGTAGCCCTGATCGAATACCGCGACGGTTCCATCATCGATGTGGTCCGCCGAGTCCGCGAATGACCTGGAGGTTGGATTTTCTTAAGGCGCGGGATGGACGCCAACAGGAGCTCGATCGTATTCTGGGACAGACTAAGCGGAAAGATGCAGCTTCGTTCCTGCTGATCAGCACCAACGTTCCCGGATGCGACAAACATCGCCCCGGCATTTCCCGCCTGCTCCGTGGCGCGCTGGATTCTCTCCAAGGGAGCATTGGCCTGAAGGTACTGCTCAGTCGAAGGGATCTGCTTGGTTCCTTCCACATTGCGTCTTCCAACCTGCCGCCCATCGACGCCAAAAAGGCTGCCCTGATCATCGAATCCGAAAGCCCCTCCGCGCGCCTCCTGGATTTGGATGTCTACCGTCCGGATGGTTCCCAACTCGACCGGACCGGTCTCGGGCTTCCGCCGCGATCTTGCCTGATCTGTGCCGAGCCGGCGCGCGAGTGTATCCGGCTGCAACGCCATTCCATCCCGGAACTTCTGGAACGGGTGGATTCTCTGCTGCGGCCTTTCGTCGCGTCCCCGCGCTATATTCTTCCGCAACCCCTCGCCACCAACCTGCGGATGGGTGCCCTGCGCGAACTGGATCTTACCCCGAAGCCCGGGTTGGTGGACCGCGAGGATAACGGATCACACCCTGACCTCTCTTACGCGCGCATGCGGACTTCTGCCGAATTGCTACCCCTCTACTTCGACGACATTCATGGCTGCCACCAAAAGCAACGTCCACTGCGGGATTTCGTGCAGGCCGGGATCGATGCTGAAAACCGCATGAACCGGGAAATCAAATCCAATGCCCACAAGGGTTTTATCTTTCTCTCCGGTCTCGTGCTCATGGCCGCCTGCGCCTGCGGTGGCCGGGCCGACCTTCTCCGCCGGGAGATCTCGGAAATCGCTAAAGGCTTCTTCGCCCAATTCGGATCACCGGATTCCTATGGCACAGACATTCGGAACCGCCATGGACTGGGCGGCATCAGGACTGAAGCCGAGCAAGGCCTGCCCGCCATCTTCGAGCATGGGTGGCCGAAGTACCGGGAAGCCCTGGAGTCGGGTTGGGATGCGGCGCATGCCAGCTTTTATCTCATGGCGGTGCTCATGCAGCGCTTGGAGGATACGACCGCCATTCATCGCTGTGGAATCGAAGGCCTCGCCCGCCTGCGCCAGGATGGTGCTCGCCTGCAGAGATTGCTGGAGCAGCAGCAGGCACCGGAACCCATGCTGGCTGCCCTCAACCAGGGATACCGCACGGTAGGCTTGACGATGGGAGGGGTAGCGGACTGCATGGCCCTGACCTTCGCCTTAGAGGAAACCGCCAATTAAGATTCCGGCCTGGCGCTGGGATCATTAACTGTCATCGGCAAGGGAGTACGGCCAATTCTTTTGTGTGTAACGGTACGAGTTCCCAGGTCTTGCCGTCCGTGCAACATTGCACACAATCGATGGAAGACTGTGGGTTGGAATGAAGCCCTGCCATTCCAGAGGTCAATTCTCTTGGGTACTGCGGGACAAATCCGAATGGACTCTTGAACGGATACGGCATGCGATGCGAGACGGTCAAGACGACTTCAAAGTGCACCTCACGAAGCCGATACCAGTCATGATCCTTTATTCCACCGCGCTAGCACGGGAACATGGAGACATTCATTTCTACCCTGATATCTATGGCTATGATGCCGAACTACTAGCTAAAGGCTATCCAACGCCGCGATAAGGCGAGGTGTGCACATCTTCCCCCCCGAAAACTAGCTTCGTTTCCCGACGTACCAGGGCGCACTCACCGTAAAGATGCGTTCATTGCCGCGGGCGAGCAGCACCCATTCCAGAAGCCGGCCGCGCTGATTGTGAAGGAAGTATTCATACCATTTGTCTTCCACAAGCTCGGGTATGACCACGATGATGGTGCGATCGGGATGCTTTTTCGAAAGATCGAGAACGAACTGAACGATGGGAATGATGATGAAACGGTAGGGCGACGGCAGGACACGGAGCTTTGGCGGTTCCCTGCCTGCCGCGCGGAAGGGTTGCTCAACGTAGTGCGCCCAGTCCGCTTGAAGCAATTCGGAGTGCTCGCTGGGCTCGACGTGCAGGGCGATCACTTCCGGTGAAAGCCGGGCGGCAAATTCAATTCCCTGGCGGGTGATGTTGCTCCAGCGGTCGATGGGAATGACGACAATGGGACGCTGGCTGAGACCTGCCGCGTCGACAGGAACCTTGCAGGTGGTGAGCATCTTGACCGAGTGGTAGTGGCGGCGGACAGCGACGAAGAAAACAATCGTCAGCGGAATGAAAAGCAGCGTAATCCAGGCGCCTTGCACGAATTTCGCAACCAGCACGACAATGACGGTGATGCCGGTGACGAGCGCGCCGAGCCCATTGACAAGTGCGCTCTTCAGCCAATGCGGGCCGCGGTTCTTCCGCCAGTGCATGACCATGCCGGCCTGCGAGAGCGTGAAGGCCAGAAAAGCGCCGACGGCATAGAGCGGGATGAGCCGATCGGTGACACCGCCAAAAGCGATGAGAAGGCCGCCGCAGAGTACCGCCAGGACAACGATGCCGTAGGTATAGACGAGCCGCCGCCCGCGGTATCCGAAGGCGTGCGGGAGGTAGTTGTTTTGCGCGATGGCGCGGCAGAGGCGCGGAAAATCGGCGAAGGCGGTGTTGGCGGAGAGCGAGAGAACGAAGAGAATTGAGGCGATGGTCAGGTAGTAGAAAAAGCCTTTGCCGAAAACAGCGGCGACTGAGCATGGAGAGAAGGCTCTGGTAGCCGGGTTGGCCCGGATCCGTTGCCGCGATGCCGTAAACCTTCACGAGATAGGAAATTCCCGCCAGCAGCACTGCCAGGAGAAAAATAATCACGGTGAGAGTGCGCTGAGCGTTTTTTACGGCGGGCTCGCGGAAGGCCTTGACGCCGTTGCTGACAGCCTCTACGCCGGTTAGATGCCGTGCAACCGCTAGCGAAAACTTTCAGCAGCAGCCAGTAGCTGACGGCTTCGGTCATGCGTGGCGGCGGCGGAAGAGGAGCTGCCGGTATTGGATGCCCTCCGCTGAGCGAGAACACGGATCACACCTGCGGCGATGGTAATGAGAAGTGTGCCCGACAAAAAGATAGGTGGGAACCGCGAAGGCCATGCCGGCATCGCGCACGCCGCGGAGATTGAGAATGGTGACGACAATCAGAATGCCGACGCAGAAGGATACCGTGTGCGGCAGCAAGGACGGAACGGCCGAAACCAAGGCACCGACTCCCGCGGAAATACCCACGGCTGCAGTGAGGATGTAATCGGCGAGAAGCGCAGGCCGCGGCAAGCAGACTCGCCGGTGTGCCGAGGTTGAAACGCGCCACGGTATAGGAGCCGCCGCCGGAAGGATAGGCGGCGATGGTCTGGCGATAGGAGAAGTACACGATCACGAGCAGCGTGATGATGGCGGTGCTGATGGGAATGATATAGCGCACGCCGAGAAGGCCAAGCGGAATCAGAAGGCTGAGAGCCGCTTCCGGGCCATAAGCAGCCGAACTCAGCGCGTCGAGACCAAAGATCGGGATGCCCTGCGCCGGACCGATCTGCTCGGCGCGTTCGTCACTGGTCTTGATGGGCTTACCGACAACGAGGTCAATGATGTCCATGAGCGAAGAGGTCCATCATTTGCTGTTCACACCGGAAAGAATAAGAATTGCGTACCGAGTGTCGCCCTAACCCAGCTACGGGCGCCGATCGCATCCTGCGCTTGGCCAAGGATCGAGATCGTCTAAGCGGACCAACGATACACCGCAAGGGATTTGAAATCAAATCCCTTGGCCATCGGTTTACCAACGCAACAGCGCAAACTCGGAGCAGAAGCCGGGTCTCATCGCCTCAAGCCGTAACTGTCCGGAGCGGGACGACGAAGCTCCTGAAATGTTCAAGCACCCGCAGTACGGAAGCCGACGACAGAACTGCCGGCTGTCGCTCCACCGGCACGGCTTCTTCATCCTCTTAGTCTCTTCTCATTATTATCATTATGTTCTCATTATCATTTTGCGAAGGTGCCCGTCGCATTCGGCATCGGCGTCGCCGACTTCAGTTGGTCCAGCGCGGTCAGGACGCCCTGCCAGCGAACCCGATCCTTCTTCGTCTCGATCGGGAGCGAGAGGTCGGAATAGAACTGCAGGATGTTATCGCGCAGCTCCGGCGACGTCAGGTTGAACTTCCGCTCCGACAATTGAGCCAGCAACTTTGCGTAGGTGTCGTCCGTGAGCGAGTATTCTGCTGCTTTGGTTGCGTTGCCGCTATCAAGATCACGATTGGGAAGCACAAGCGAATCAGTGCGCACTTCTTTCAGAAAGGCCCGGTACTGATCGACGGTCGTGTTGATGCTTTTGAAATACAGGTCCTCGGTTTGGGGAGTCGGGTTATTGAACGCCAACCCTTTGAAGGGACCAACTTTCGGCATAAATCGAAGGAGTATTGACAAGATGCGCGTGCCTACGCCTGGCTTCACGTAGTCCTTTCCCCACTCCTTCTCATAACCGGAACGCGATAGGCGGTACAGGAACTTCCGTTTCGCGAAATCCGGCGTTTCGTGTATCAGCTCTTTTTTATGGGTCTGCAACGCGACCTGGGTCATTTGCGGAATCAACCGGCTGACCGCGAAACGATACGAGCCTACCGCCAGGTCTTCGTGGGTAAGCACGTCTTTCAGCTCCAATCCATACACGACGGGAAAGGCCCGCTCCAGTAGGGTTTTGGACACTTGAAATCCGATGAAATCGTGGTACTGCTGCGAGGCGTAACGGTTCTTCGCGACCTGCACCGTGTCGAACCCAAACTCCGTCTTCAAATGCGCCGTCTTATCCTGGGCATACCGAACTGACTTGCCAAACTTCGCCCGCAGCTTCGGATACTCGATCGCGACCGACTGGTTGACCGCTGGGTGACCGGCAATATCCGACGCATAGTGCGACAGTGCGCCCAGCGCGAAGGCGTACTCATTGACATCCTGGCTTTCGAGCAGCAGTTCACGAACAAAGTCGCCGCTGCGGACGTAATGCACCAGGTTGCTGAATTCTTTATTGCCGAACGGGTAGTAGCCGAGATCCTGGATGACGGCGCCTCCATAAGCGTAGGCATGCGCCGTCCTGATCTGATCTTCCGACAGTCCCGGATATCGCTTGAGCAGAAGAGGCCGAATCTCATCGGTCCAGAGCAGGTCTACGATCTCCTCGTGCGTCAGCACGGAGTACGCGGACGCACCGCCGCAGCAGATGAGCACGACCAGAAGAAGCGTCACCGCGCGGACAGAAAGTAGGCGCCAACCCTTGCTTATAGCGCCTGATGTTGGCGACTGGCGCATGGTTCAGATCCGCCCGAGAACCAACAAAATTAGAACGACCATGAGGATCAGCCCCACTCCGCCGCCCGGATAATAACCCCAGTTTCTGCTATGCGGCCATCTAGGTATCGCCCCAAAAAGCGCTAAGAGCAGAATCACAATCAATATAGTTCCAATCATGTTTCCGTGCGCACGATTGCGCCCGCTGGACATGCCTCAAGGCATCCGGCTGCCTCGCAGTGTTTGCACACGTCCGAGGACAACGCCCACGACTTCAAATCGCCGCCAGTATTTCACCTTGGTGAGTAGCTTCAAAATACGCAACTTTGAGTGATTGGAAATTACGAAGCGCAGCGAACGTTGTCAGAACCTAAGAACCAACGCGATCAGTGCAGCAAACACTAGCAACAACCTCACTCGCCTCTGTATCTGCATTATTCTTTCAGATCGAATCGGTCTGGGAAAAGTTGCACGGCAACGAATTCCCAAGCTGCTTGCCGCGCTTGGCAGACGTGTAGCGCAACTGCAAGCGACCTTCTTCCTGTCTAGCTGCTTCTTATAATTCGCTCCGGCAAGGGCAGCAAAGGTGGGCAGGTGAAGAGCCGCAAGAGCATTCCCCACTCCGAATTCGGGACAAATACTCGAAACTAAGAGTGCCCAGGCCGCGCCGGTAGCGTGAGATCACGGACTGTTTGAATGGGTTGTTAGATTCATTGTTCGGGTTCACGTTCTTTGACGAGCACAACGCATCTAGGAGAAAACCCGGAACATACCGTTGAAGGCTTCAATAATCGCCTTCAGTAATTCCTCGCGGTTCTTTTTCGTCAGCAAACTGTGACCCGCACCGTCAACCTGAACCAGTTGGGTTCGCGCAGGGATCAGTTTGATCGCGGAGTCCAATTCCTCGATCGAACCAAAGGCGTCTTTAGTACCGCTGATGAACAGCGCCGGGGCATGCAAGGTCGAGAAATGTGCCGTCCGCAATTGCGCTGGCCGTCCGGGCGGATGAAGCGGATACGAAAGCAGGAGCAACCCCTCGGCCAATTGTGGCTCTGAAGCCGCCAATATGCTGGCCTGGCGGCCGCCGTATGACTGACCGCCTGCGTAGATCCGGCCAGAGAATTGCTGGTGCATCAGCGTGACCGCTCTTTGAATTCCATCTTGGTCGCGTTTGGCATTGGCGGGAGATGGTGGCCCGTGGGGGCGCAATTGCCGGAACGGGAGGTCACAGCGAAGTACATTGATACCGAATACGGCGAATGCTTCAGCGAGGGCGACCAGCAGTGGAGTGTTGCAATTCCCACTGGCTCCATGGGTGAGCACCAAGGCATCCCCGGACTGGGTGCTAGCACGATGAAGGTATCCACACACGGACACCTCGCCTGGGTACTCGTCCACGAACGGTTTTGCCGGGAAGTGAGCCACAAGATCATTATCGCCGAGATTACCCCGCATAGGAGTACGGAACATGACATCGCTTCGATAACACTTCTATAACTGTTGGACGGCGGTAGTGGGCTCGGGTAACGCAGCCACCCGTACCATTGAAGGTCCGCCTAAGTGCAGTGGAAAGTTAGGCGGATCCATCCTTGGCGATCACCCAAAACCGTCCATGTAGAGTCACTTCAAGACCGGCCGTCTGAGGTCCAGGACGTTGTTCCGCAATGATCTCAACGAATACTAGAAACTCTAGGCCGCCGCAAGAAGGCGTGGCAAGCTAATGTAAATACGTTTGGCGGAGATAAGCAATCGTGGCGTCGTCAAGGCCGGAGAAACCGGTGTGCAACGCCTGCAGCAATGCGACTTCGCCGGAGGCTTCGGTTCGTTCCGCGTCGAGCAGGCGGCCGATGGCGTCCAACCCTGATTGGGCTTCGATCGCTTCGACTACCGCCAAGGACCAAGCGTAGGCGAAACGCGCCTGCGGGGCTGTCAGCCTCATCCACGATCCTGGGTAATAGCGCAATGCTTTGCCGTTTTCATGTTCGAAGGACGCGACCAGAGGTCCGGCATCAGCTCCGGTTCGCCTTCCTTCCATCCATTGCGCGATCCCCTCGTGGAGCCAAGTGGGGCAGCGTCCAGCGGTTTTCTGGAAAACGAAACTGTGAGTGAGTTCGTGTTTGAGGATTCGCTCCAACTCAGGGGAGACCGCTTCCACGCCTTGCACCGGCACTCGAATACGTCCATCATTCACGGCGCCTGACCAACTGGGCGCGCGGGTCACATCGCGGAAGGCTTCCTGGGTGTAGAGAATCACGGTGATTGGTTCGGGCGGGGTGTAGTGAAGTTCGGCGCTCAGGCTTCGAAACTGCTCCTCCAGGGTGTTTATCATTTCGCGGGCAAGTTGGTGACTTGCGCCTCCGTGATAGCGCAGAACAAAGTGAGAAGACTCACCCTCGCGAAAACCGCTTTCGGCATTCTTTTCCTGCTTCAATTTGCTCAACAACCGCGCCACCGCTTGGTTTGGCGCCAGGCGTTGTGCGGTTTCAAAGGCGGTGATCGCCGCGTCCGTCTGGTTGAGCCCATAGTGCGCCCAACCGGCCATGGCCGCGGCTTCTGCCGACTGGGGAGCTATCTTGCGCAGCCTCTCAATCGTCTCGAGCGCGGAAGAAAATTCGCTTTCCAAAAGAAGCACGTGCGCGCGGCCCAAAAGACTTAATCGCAGCAATTCACGCTGCTGTCCCGCGAAAGCGTCCATTGCTTCAAAGTGCTGGAGCGCTTCGTCTAACTCATGCTGAGATAAATCGAATTCGGCAGCGGCAAAATGGGCCCAAGCCGCGCGCCTCATTGCCGTGGAACCACCGGCCTTGGCCTGCGCCTCCAGCTTGGCAATATAGCCGGAATCGATCTCCCCCTCTTTCACCACCTCTGCCTTTATAGCGGCGTATCCGGTTTCACTTGGCGTGGCGGGATGTGCAAAAGGCATTTCCCCAGGAGTAACCTGTGCCTTGCCGGGCGCATGGATGGCGGTTTTTTCGGCATTGGTTGGTTGCGGCGCGTCAACGCGGTCAAGACTTCTGCAGTCGACGAACCCGAGCCTACCGGCCTGCCCCGCGATGCGAACGCCGCACCAGAACATCGCCCCCTGGTCTATGCGGAGATCGACATACACCGCCTCGCCTTTCGCCAGCGAACGCACAACGTTGCTGGACGCATTCATTTTCGTGAACACCTTAAGAGAATCGGCCTTTACAGTGGCGTTGGTGGCTGCAGTCGGCAAGCCCTGACTCATCGCCAAAATCGAGGAACACAGGATTCCCGCAGCCAGCGTAAGCAAGATTCTCTGCGCGGATGTTCTCTGCGTGAGCAATGAAGCGCCTCTTTACCAAGAAGGGCCTGTTCGGTTCGGCGCTAAGTCGCGGCCACGGCAAAGGGAGATGTGGATGATGCCAAATGTTGGCGCGAATCGAGCACCAAAGAAAAGACAGCATAACGCATTACGACAAGTCGCGTAAACTGGAAGCCTCGGGAGGTATGGTTTCTCTGTGCAGAATGCGGCTGGTCCATACAACACCCGTTACCGAATGATGGTCCAATCTTGCCCAATCACACAGGTCTGGAATCGGATGCGCTTTCGTGACGAGATGATGAGGTCGCGTTCCGGCTCGGCGATAGTACGGACGATCAACACGATCGCCCGCTCCAGCTATTTTCTGGATGCGGCTTTGGTCTTGCAAAACCGCTTACGAGCGGTACAATCCGAACGATTCAGAGCTGGTAGAGAAAATTCCTGTTTTTCTCCTTTGCCTGTTCGTTTCGTTGTTTTGGTGGTCGCTCTCTGGTGTCGAGGGCGGACTCTGCAGTTGTTACTTTTTGGAGGATTTGGCCTATGTTCGATCTTGATCGCCGTACTTTCTTGCGCGCGGCCACTGCTGCTTCTATCGCCGCCATCGGTAGTTCCATACCTTTGCTTGCAACACCTCAAACGGCTCTAGCACCTGAAGCCGTCGTCAAGGCGCTCACGCCGACCGGAAAACTACGCGCGGCCATCAATCTAGGAAACCCGATTCTGGCAGGCAAGGATGCTGCGACCGGAGCGCCGACAGGCGTGTCGGTTGACCTTGCGCGTGAGCTGGCCCGGCGATTGAATGTAGCGATCGAGCTGGTCCCCTTCGATTCCGCCGGCAAAGAGGTTGAGGCTGTCAGCACCAATAGCGTCGACATCGGGTTCTATGCCATCGACCCCAAGCGTGGTCTCGACACCTTGTTCACCGCCGCCTACATAGTGATCGAAGGTGCATACATGGTGCCGAGTGCATCGCCGATACGGAACAATAGTGAAGTCGATCGCACGGGGAATCGAGTGGTAGTAGGACTTGGTAGTGCCTACGATCTGTATCTCACCCGTGAGCTGAAACACGCCGCAATCGTCAGGGCGCCGACATCTCCCGCCGTGGTCGACGTCTTCATCCAGCAGAAGTGTGAAGTCGCGGCCGGGGTAAAGCAGCAGTTGGAAGCGGATGCGAAACGCATTTCGGGTGTGCGCTTATTGGATGGCCACTTCATGGAGATTAGGCAAGCCTTGGCAACGCCAAAAAGTCGCGCTGCGGCACATGCTTATCTCATCGCGTTTATTGAAGAGATGAAACGCTCCGGATTCGTGGCCGAAGCGCTTGCAAGACACCGGATCAAAGGGGCAGCGGTTGCGGCTTTGAGCGATCAATAGGGTCGACGTGACCGGCGAATGCAGATCGAGATGCATCATAATGCACGTAGCAGTGTCGGTTCCCACGATGAAATTGGCTAGCAGTGATTATGGCTGAGCGATTTACATTTTCGGGCCTCTCCGAAGTGTTTGCCAAGGCAAACGAGGAGAAGTCCGGTGACCGTCTGGCCGGCATTGCCGCACGCTCGGAGCAAGAGCGCATTGCCGCCAAGTGTGTGTTGGCTGACCTGCCCCTGCGCGACATCATTGCTCGGCCGCTCATCCCTCCCGAGGCAGACGAAGTCAGCCGGTTGCTTCAGGAAGCATGGGACGAAGCGGCGTTCCAGCCCGTTTCGTCGCTGACCGTCGGTGAATTCCGGGAATACCTTCTGGATGATTCCACCACCGACTCTTCGATCAAGGCGTTGCGATGGGGGATCACGCCAGAGATTGCCGCCGCGGTCGCGAAGCTTATGAGCAATCGCGACCTCGTTCTCGCAGCCTCGCGAATGCGCAACGTCACTCGATGCCGCAACACCATGGGAGAGCAAGGCGTACTTGGGATCCGGCTGCAACCGAACCATCCGGCGGACGACCTGGCGGGCATCTTGCTTTCGACCATCGAGGGCCTCCTCTACGGGTGCGGCGATGCGGTCATCGGAGTGAATCCTGCGACAGACTCCGTCGAAGTTGTCTCTTCAATTCTGCATGCTCTTAGCCGCCTGATCGAGACCTACCAGATTCCGACGCAGTCTTGCTGCCTAGCGCACATCACCACTCAACTCCGATGTCTCGAACGTGGCGCGCCGATTGACCTTCTCTTCCAATCGATTGCCGGAACGGAATCGGCCAATCGAAGCTTCGGCATTTCGCTCAGCATGCTGCGCGAAGGCCGCCAACGTGTTCTCGAACACCACTCGGAACGCGACGTCGTTTGGGCTGGAGCGCAAGTCATGTACTTTGAAACCGGCCAGGGCAGCGCGCTTTCGGCTGGGGCACATCACGGAATCGACCAACTCACGCTGGAAGCGCGTGCCTATGGCGTGGCCCGTGCCTTCGACCCATTCCTCGTCAACAGCGTCGTCGGCTTTATTGGGCCGGAGTATCTCTATGACGAGCGGCAGATTATCCGAGCCGGCTTGGAAGATCACTTCATGGGCAAACTGCTTGGACTGCCCATGGGCTGCGATGTGTGTTACACCAACCACGCCGAAGCGGACCAGAATTCCGCGGACAATCTAATGCTTCTATTGGCCGCTGCGGGCTGCAACTACTTCATGGGCGTGCCGTGCTCCGATGATGTCATGCTCAATTACCAGTCCACCAGCTATCACGATGCGATGGCGCTCCGCAGGCTCTTTCATTTGCGCCCGGCACCGGAATTCTTGGCGTGGTTGCACGAGATGGGAATCTACCGTGAACTTGAACCCGTGGCAGACGCATCGGCTGCTCACAAGCAGTTGGTTGGCGGTCTTGAACTGGCATTGAAAGACGTGAGCCACCATGGCAGGTGAAGACAAAGTTGTCCACCAGCGCGTCGACTGGCAGGAGCTTGAGAATAGAATCCGCGAGCGAACGCCGGCACGACTCCTCGAAGGCCGCTCTGGAGTTTCCTATCGGACAGCAACCCAGCTTCAACTGCGAGCCGACCATGCCGCCGCCCGGGATGCAGTTCAGGCAGAGCTCGATCTAAACGCGCACTTCAGCCGGGAATTCGTCAGGCGCTGGGAGCTGTTCGAGGTCTCAACCGAAGCCGGTTCGAAATCCGAGTACCTGTTGCGTCCCGATCTCGGACGAACTTTGGATGAGGTGGCGCGCTCTGCTGTAAAGGCACAGTGTCCGCCAGGTTCGGACGTTCAGATCGTGGTTGGGGACGGGCTTTCGGTACGCGCCGTGGCTGCTCAGGTCGAGGCGCTATTGCCACTCCTCTACAACGGCGCAAGAGAGCGTAATTGGACGGTGGGACATCCCTTTGTAGTCCGGCACTGCCGTGTCGGCATCATGAACCACATCGGCGAACTGCTGACGCCGCGCACGGTAGTGCTGCTCATTGGCGAACGCCCTGGACTGGCTACCGCTGAGAGCCTTTCCGCCTATCTCGCTTACCGCCCGCGCCTCGGACACACCGACGCTGACCGCAACCTGGTTTCCAATATTCACACGCGTGGCGTGCCAGTGGCCAATGCAGCCACCCGCGTCCTCAATTTAGTCGGACAGATGCTCAAGGAACGAACCAGCGGTGCGCACCTGAAGGAACAGCTCACTAACCAGTACGCATAGAAATCCTTTTGGGCTCCAAGTCTCGTTGTCGTGGGCTTCGGCGATGGCACGGTTCGCATGGCGAGGGCCGGATGCTTGACAACTCTCGGGGTGATCGGACCCGCGTTGCTATACCATGAAGCAGACGGCCGCTCAACCCTGTGTTGATAGCTTGTGGTACGCCCGCTCTAGAAAGGAGTTTTGCCTTGGCAATCGATCCCATTGTAACGAAGTCACAGCCACCGGCGAGGAACCCCAAGCCTGGCCTCACTGGGATGAGAGAAACCATTCAGGTCGATCAGAAGGTGTCCCTTCTGAAGGGCATTCCACTGAGCTTGCAGCATTTGTTTGCGATGTTCGGGGCGTCGGTCCTCGTTCCCATTCTCTTCAATCGGGCGGCGGGAGCGACGGTTGTTGACCCGGCTCTCGTCCTGATGATGAACGGCATCGGGACACTCATCTACATCTTCGTATGTCGGGGCCAGGCTCCCGCCTTCCTCGGCTCCAGCTTCGCGTTCATCGCTCCCACCATTACCTGCATCTCCCTGGCTAAAACGCCTGGAGTTGGGTTTCAGCACGCGTTGGGCGGTTTTGTGGTTGCTGGTCTCATCTTCACCATCGTCTCGCTCATTATCCGCTTTGCCGGCCGGGAATGGCTCAACGTGGTTCTTCCGCCGGCAGCCATGGGACCCATCGTGGCGCTGATCGGTCTGGAACTTGCGCCTGTCGCAACGGATATGGCTTTTCACAAGGGCGCCGCCATCAGTGGCACTGCCACCTTGATCTCGCTCTTCACTCTGCTCGTGGTGGTGATCGGATCGCTGGTCTTCCGCGGGTTCTTCTCCGCCATTCCGGTCCTGATCGGCGTTATCGCTGGCTACGTTATGGCGGTGGTGGTCAACATCTGGGTGCCCGGCACGATTGATTTCACTCCGCTGCGTGGTGCCGCAGTTTTCGCTTTTCCCCACATCGTCCTGCCCATCTTCGACTGGGCCTCCATCCTGATCATTATGCCGGCGGCCCTGGTGGTGATTTCCGAGCATATTGGACACCTCTTTGTCACTAGCAACATCGTTGGACGCGACCTTCTGAAAGTTCCCGGCCTCCACAATTCCCTGCTGGGCGACGGTCTTTCCACCATGCTTTCCGGCTTCGCTGGTTCCTGCCCGACCACTACCTACGGTGAGAACATGGGCGTCATGGCCCTCACCAGGGTTTATTCCGTATGGGTCTTGGGGGGCGCCGGTGTCATCTCCATCGTCATCGCCTTTTTCGGCCAGGTGAGCGGAGCCATTCGCACTATCCCCGTTCCGGTCATCGGCGGCATCAGCATGATGCTCTTCGGGGTCATTGCGGCATCCGGGCTGCGCATGCTCATCGAAGCGAAGGTCGACTACTCGAAGAGCAGAAACCTCCTTCTCTCCGCGATCATTCTTGTTGTTGGAATCTCCGGCGTGTCTATAAAGCTTGGCCAGACCCAGCTCCGAGGCATGGTCTTGGCCACCATCGTGGGCATGCTTCTCAGCTTGTTCTTCTTCCTCTTGGACAAGTGGGGCTTGACCGCGGAGGATTCCGCGGTTGCCGTCGAAGGCTAACTTTTGCATGTTAGCGGGCTAACGGCCAATTTGTCTCACTTTATCCATCATGGGCAACTGGCCGTATGTCGTTTTATCATTTGTAATTACCTGATATTGCGATACTTGCCAAGAATTGCTGGCGGAGGGTGCAGTCCTGAGCGAACCGCTCTCCAGTTATGAGAAGGGGCCCAAGCGCTGTCGTGGCCGGTTTACCGCCCCCCGCACCGCAAAAAAGTCAGACCGGCTCACAGGACCACGTCTTGTCCAATCCCCGCCTGCCTCGCCTTGTCATAGACCAGTTTCGCGGCCGCAGCATCCTGAATCGCCAGTCCGTTGGACTTGAACAGGGTGATCTCCTGAACGTTCGCCCGCGCCGGTTTGCGGCCGAGAACGATCTCTCCTAGCTCCGCGTGAATATGCGCCTGCGATATGGCTCCCTCTTGCAGCGGGATCATAATGTCACCCGCCTCTTTCAAACACGCTTCCAACGAATCGGCAACCACCTTGGAGCGCTGGATAATAGCTGTATCCAATTCGCGCGCGTTCGGCGAGTGACTTCCAATTCCGTTGATGTGTGTCCCGGGCCGCACCAGGGAACCATCGAATAATGGGGTTGAGGACGACGATGCCGTGCAGACGATATCCGCTTCGGCCAGTATCCGCGCCGGCGAATCGGCTGGTCGGATATCGAGTCCCAACTTGGCGCTCATCTCCCGGATGAACGCAGATAAAGCGTCGGCGGACAGGTCGTAGACGTACGCCCGCGACAGTTCTCTGGCTATCGCCATCGCCCAGAGTTGCATCTTGGCTTGCGCGCCGGCTCCAAGAATCCCAGCCACCTGACCCTTGTCCGTCCGCGCAAGGTATTTTGTGGCCACCCCGCTGACTGCACCGGTCCGAACCGCCGTCAAATAGCCGCCGTCCATGATGCACGTCACTTCGCCGGTGGCCGGGTCCTGCAGGAGCACCTTGCCGATTGTGGTCGGCAAGTTGTGCCGTGTGGGATTGTTCTTGTATACGGTCACGACCTTGCAGGCCAGCGCTCCCATCTGCTTGAGATAAGCGGGCATGTACAGGGATATGCCGTCGGGCGGAGCAATTCCGATTCTGAGCGGCAGCACCGCGGTGCCCGACGCCAGCTCAGCGAACGCCTTCTCGACCACGTCCATGCAGTCACGCATGTTGAGCACGCGGACCACGTCGTCTTTCGTCAACAGAAGTGGCATGTCAATCTCCCGGCCCCCATAGTTGCTCAACGAGCCCTAATGGGCCTCGCGAAATAATATAATCCCCGGCAAGTGAGAATATTAAATGTATTGTTTGAGTGCTAAGTCAAGCGAGGAGCCGTGGTGTATGCTCTGGCCCTCGCAGCGATCACCCCAGACAACGCCGCAGCTTGGTTCAAACACTGCGGATACGGTATATAGCTCCATGGGAACCGCGGTAGTGGGCTAAATGCGTGTTGATGGCCAAAAAACCCGAATGACGACACCCTTTCGGATTAGCTTCTGTGCGACCGACTCGCTTGCTTCGGAAAGATTTAGGCCCGCTTCGCCGAATACATCGAGGCCGACTGCTACGAGTTCATTCAGGATAGCGGCATCATGGGCGTCACAGTCGGCGGGGTGCATTAGCCGCAAGATTGCAGACGAGTTTTTGTCTACTCCAGGATCGCCCTCAAAGACGAGGGTTTCCCATTGGCCGTCAACTAAAGCGGTGCTGACAAAACAATTGAAAGCAGGTGTGTGAATGGTAGCAGCAAGGTCGCCGTTAGGATCAGAGGGCGGAAGCCGGGAGACGATCATGTCGCCCTCTTCCGATCTGGAATCGGGTGCCCACAGGAACAGATCAAACCTTCCCACCACCACTCGTTCTTTCTCTCTTTTTCGAGCATTGCAGCGGTGGTACTCGTTTTCCGTACTGCGATTACTGCTAGCGGAGTTTCGCAGTCTGGTGCATCGCATGGGAGTGGTACTGGAAACACGCGCATGGGAGCTGCGGGGTGGTACGGGGCCAGCCCCCACATGGATGAACGCGACTCTAGTTTCTGGCTCTCAAAGCTATAGACACGCTTACATTCGTTACACGCAACAGTTACAAAAGGAGCTTCCTTGGCTATCCACGGCTGATCTCCTTCTTGTGGCGCGATCATGGCGGGCCGTATCGGAGTGGAGTAGCCGCACCTGCACTTCGCAAAATCAAGGTAGATCGCATTGAAGGTGCTCAGGGTGAATATTGCGAATGCGGTCAAGCACCCGCGCCGCGCTATCCGCTCCGGTATTCATCAGGCCGAGGATAGTGTCTTTGTGCAGTCCGGTAAGCCGCGAGATGGCACGAACGCTCATGCCCTCCAACATCATCGCAAGGGCCTTGGCGGCGGCTTCGGGATCGGTGTAGTGGGTTCCCAGCTTAGGAGCGGGTTCAGAGAAGGTAGCGCGACAGTCGGAGCAGCGATACCGCTGGATGTGGCGCTTGCCGTAACTCCCGAACTTCCGAGCTGTGTCGTGGTGGCATCTTTTGCAGGTCATGGCGTTTCCCCTCTTGCGTTTCAGCGGGGAAAGCGCCACAATGCTCTTGGGTTCAGAGGGCGGCTTACCCCGCGCTTTGGATTAGCCCCGACCCCTGTTGACGCAGGAGCCGGGGCGCTTAGTGTTACGGGTTATGGTTTATGGTGGAATGACGGTAATTTCCACCGTGGTTTTTGTTGCAGTGAAGCGGATTACAACGGTGATCTTCACTGCGGTCCCTCCGATCTGAAACGCTCGATGCTGCCCGCGTCGGGCGTTTCGTATTTAGTTCCGAAGTCATTTCTTATCTCGATACTTTTTCGAAATAGCGTGCAGTTCTTTTGTGTGCGGACCCGGAGGCGGCATACGCAGCTTGTACGCGGGCTTACCATCCGGTCCGGACACTTCTTCAACGCGATCGCCCAGCCGTGTAATTACGGTGTGAACGCTTATCAGCAGATTCTTGGGCGAACTTCCGACCATTCCAGATGCCATCAAAACTTCCCGAATCTCTACCGGATTCAACGGCACCGGAGAGCGCCTGAGTACTGTCAAAACGGCATCCTGAAGTCCCAAGCCATCCAAATCCATGCGACGGGGCAACGGCATTTGCGATTCTGGATTTCCCAGGAATCTCAGTCCCGCCAAGACTCCCTCCCAAGTGTCGATTTGTTGCTCGATCTCCGCAATTTTCTTCGCGTGATCCAGCTTTTCATCGCGCAGTTTTTGGAGTGCCGCTTCGGCATCCATCGCCATTTTTGCAACGTCCATACGCCGGAGGTTAAACAAAATGCTTAATCGTGTCAAGCAAAAAGTTAAACGCGAGTTTAACACACTCCCGAATTGGAATGAGGCTATTCGCGAGGCAGAATCGCAGCTAGAATCCACCGAGAATCGGGCACACAGTTTGCGGGAATTAATTAAAGATTGGACCGCACGACGGGATGCAGGCGAACTTTGGCCAATCCGCGAAGCGAAATCAGCGTGAAATGCGTCAACACACAATTAGCCCACTACCGGAACCGCTCTAGTTGACGACGGCCCGCCGATACGGAGTAAAATACCGCTGCTTACTGGAGTCAGAAAACGCTTCGTGTGACTCACAAGCGTGCGCTGGCAGAGGCGCTGTCAAGCTCTCGGCTATACCGCCCGTTCTTTCACAAACAAATCCGCCGTCATTGGCGTTTCCAAAACGCAGGAGGGATCGGTGAGAAAGAAAATAGCAGTCTTGGGTACGGGTGCAATCGGTAGCAGCGTAGCCAGCGAGTTGACCCGTGCCGGGCAGGACGTGTGTTTAATCGACCAATGGGCAGCGCATGTCGACGCCATGAAGTCCAATGGCTTGCACATCCAGATGGTCGAGGGCGACCTGAGAATCAAGGTACGGGCCGTTCACTTGTGCGAAGTCTGCACTTTGAAGCAGAAGTTCGACGTCGTTTTTCTTACCTGCAAGTCACCCGACAGTATCTGGTTGGCAGAGTTCATCAAACCATATTTGGCGCCCAGCGGCGTGCTGGTGTCGTTGCAGAACAGCCTCAACGACGAGTGGGTGGCGCCAGTGATCGGCTATGAGCGCGACGTTGCTGCCGTAGTCGAGTTGGCCGCCGAGCTGTGGGAACCGGGCATCGTAAAGCGTCACACCAGTCCGACCAGGACGTGGTTTGCCCTGGGCGAGCTGCACGGACGGGTAACGCCGCGAGTCCAGGAATTAGCCTCCATTCTGGGCGCGGCCGGTAAGGTCGAGGTCAAGACCAACATCTGGGGCGGTAAGTGGTCCAAGCTGGCGCTGAACTGTATGTCGCAGGCGGTCTCCGGAGCCCTACGCATCAGCGATTGGGAGATTTCGCAGAGCGTTCCTCTTATGGACCTCGCGGTGGCGTTAGGCCGGGAGTGCTTGCAGGTTGGTATTGCCCTGGGCTACCAAATTGAACCCATTATCGGGTTGACGGCTGAAGAGATGTTGGGGGCGAGCGACGACGTACTGCGGCGCGCTCTGTTGAGGCTGTACTCCCACATCGGTCAGAAGTCGATCAACTCGTTCCTGCAGGACCTGATTAAGGGACGTCCAACAGAAGTGCACCACATGAATGGATTGGTGGCGCGCAAGGGGCGGCCTGCTGGGGTGCCAACACCACTCAACGAGAAGATTACCGCGATGATTGAGGAGATCGAAGCAGGTCGTCTGGGCTTCGGGCCGGAAAATCTCGGCCGGTTGGAGAGCCTGCTACCCGAGAGGCGGGCTGCCGCTGGTCAGTAAACCTCAAAATTTGATTACGATGGTGCGGGTGCGTAGAGCTGAAACTAGATTATATCGGTAAGCTAGTAGCTCTTAGGCAGCGGGGCTGCTGCCTTGCCGTTCCTCGGGAGTTGTATCATGAGGCAGCGTACATTCGGAAGGGGCGGCAGACAAGTGTTTTGGCAGGCAGCAAAAAGTAAGATCCAGTGAGGCAGATTCTGATTCGCGGAACATGTGGTTCCTTGCAATCGCCTACTCCGGCGTCTTGCCTACGCCGGCACACGCGATGAAACACCGGTCACGACCTCTGCAGCACCGTCCGCTCGGGGTTAATGGCAAACGCCCACAGCAACGCGGCGCCTGTCAGAATCGCGGCTATGATGAAGAAAGGCGCTAGCCAATAACCTCTCTGAACAAGAACTCCGAAGATAATCATCGACATCGCACCCGCGCCCTGGGCGACCATGTTCATCACGGAATATACTATGCCGGCATACCCGCCTGCGATATCCAGAGAGACCGCACATGAGGGTGCGTTAACCATCTGAGTGAAGAAATTTGCAATGGTCAGGTAGATGAGTACCAACAGATGGTTCGAAGTCAAAGCCGCAGGGATAATGGAAATGGCGGCACCGAGCAAGCCAGCGATGCAGACGCCACGGCGCGACCATTTAAGGTTTCCTGTCTTTTTCGCCAGGTAATCGGTAATAATGCCACCAAACAGGACACCGACAGCTCCCGCAAACAACGGCAAAGGAGCCAGGTGGCCCATGTTCTTCAGCGAGAAGTGCCGGAATTCTATCAAGTAAGTCGGCATCCAATACAAAAAGAAATTCTGGCTATATACCATAGCGGCGTAGACAGCTCCCATAATCCAGGTGGTCGGACAGCCAAGGATGAGGCCCCAGGGAATTTCAACCTTCTTCTTCGCTTCGATCACACCTATCCCTGTCCCGATGTACTCAGCCTCGGCAGCATTGACATGCTTACTTTGCTCGGGCTGGTCACGATACATAAACCACCAAGCGACGGACCATACAACACCGACCAGGCCGAAGACGTAGAACATGGAGCGCCAGCCCCAAGCAATCATGATAGCGACCGCAACCAGCGGCACTACCGAGGTGGCGAATTGGCCGGCACCATGGAAGACACCATTTACCGTGCCCCGCTCGGACTTGGGGTACCAGTACTGCATCGCCTGGTGTCCGCCTGGGAAGCAGCCAGATTCGCCCAGACCAAAGATAAATCGTATGACGACCAGCGAGATAAATCCCCAGGCGTGGGCAGTCATCATGGTCATCAGCGACCAAAACAACGCGATCAGAGTCAGCAACTTTCTCGGGCCGAATTTGCCGCTAAGCCATCCTGAGGGAAATTGACCGAGCGAATAGGCCCAGGCAAACGCACTGAAGATGATGCCCATCTGGGTTTTCGTGAAACCGAATTCCTTCATCATCATGGGGGCGGCAATGGAGATGTTGGTTCGATCCATGTAGGTGATCAACGAGAGCATGGCCAACATACCCAGAACGAGCCAACGATAGCCGCTTCGCCTCTGCGCATCCATGGAAACGCCCGTCTCCCTCCCTACGCCCCTAGCAGTTGCATTAGCCATTCAAGCCCCGCGAGTTTGAGTGATTGAAAAATGGTGACAATGTATAGTACATCTCCCGAGTTCAAGCCGTGAGAGTCGTCACTTGATTGTGTGACGGCATCGGATGATTGTCAGAACCAAACCGACGTTTGGCGCTGGTGGGGTGGGGTCGGATTCCTGGCCGTTCCGATAATGACGACGTAGCGGAGATGGCCGGGATGATGAAATACATGATCAGACTGGCAAAGAACATACCGTGGCCGACATGTGGACGCTAGGGCGTTTGCCAGTACTGATCCCGTTCCGCCCCAGAGCATGGCTGTTAACACTCAATCAGATTATGTCCCCAAAAAATGAGCATAGATATTTTCGGTCCCGATGAATCGTTTGCAGATGGAACTGACCGAATGCGATCTCTGCAAGGCCGAAATACGTCTTTCAAGACCCTTCGCCTCGGTCCGGTGGGGAGAAGCGAATTCAAATGATCCAGAACGCCCAGAGCGATTGAGACAGCGAGCATCGGAGGCATCTTGGACGAGATGCCAATCGCTTATGGTGCGCAACGATTGAGTTCCGAATGGCCGGCGATCCGCTCAGAGTTCGGTGGTGACTTCCCCGGTAGCGTGCTGGTACCGGTGCCTTTCTAGGTGTTCGGCAGCCGATTCAGAGTGACGGCGGAGCAGGTGTCCTGCTTCCGGGCTGTTCCCGCGACTGAGGGCGTCGACAATTTCGAAGTGTTGCTCGACGGCGACGGCGCGGCGCAGCACCGTGGAGGGACGGTAAATATACATGCTGGTACGCACCTCGAAGTGAAGCTGTTCCCAGAGCCGCAGCAGGACCCGATTTTCGCTGCGCTCAATGATGGCGCGATGGAAGGCATAATCGTGCTCGGCGTAGACGCGCATGTCTTTTTTTGCGGTAGCTTTGCGAATGGCCTCGGCGTGCTCCTTGAGGATTGCCGTATCTCCCGCAAAGTTGCCGGCCGCCAATTCGCCGGCGAGCTCTTCCAATCGCGCTCGGACGTGATAGGCCTGCTCCAGCTCCGAGTCGCTTACTACTCGGACGCGAGCGCCCTTGTAGGGAGTGGTTTCCACGATGTTCGCGGCTTCCAGATGGCGGAGCGCCTCGCGAACGGGCGCCTGACTAACGCTCAGTTCTCGCGCCAGCACCAATTCTTTGAGCCGATCCCCCGGCTTATAAGTGCCATCAAGGATTCGGGTCAATAGCATTTGACGTACCTGACTAGTGGTCGACAGCCGAACGAGCGCGGAACGTGGTTTGGGGATTTTCATCGCGGAAGAAGTTTACTATTGACACATTATCGATAATCGATTATTTTTTGCCCAGAATCGTGCTGGGCACCACCCGGCCCGCCCGGCAAGCGCAAACACGGAGTGCTTTCCAACTCGCTTTCCCGGATCCGGAATTTACCGTTAAAACCGGTAGCGGAGGGCTCATGCTGCATAATACCTTTGAATATCTCAAGCCTAACAGCTTGAGCGAAGTCTTGCAGGTTCTGGACGAATGTAAGGATAAGAACGCGCATGTTTTAGCTGGAGGCACCGACCTGATTCCGTGGTTGCGAGCCAAGGTCAAACAAACGGATTGCCTGATAGACTTAGACAATGCGGACTTGGATTACGTAGTGTTTGCGGATGATGAGGCAAAGATCGGGGCCATGGTGAGCTTTGCCACGCTGAGCCGGCATCCGGAAATTAGAAAGAAACTGCCGGCGCTGGCCGAGGCGGCCACGCAGGTCGGGGCGGTTCAAACACGCACACTGGCGACCCTGGGCGGTAATCTGTGCTCGGCGGTCCCCTCTCTGGATGGGGCTCCTCCACTGTTGGCGCTGGAGGCCAGGTTTCGCTTGCAATCCAAAGGCGGAGAGCGGCTGGTTCCGGCGGAGCAGTTCTTCCTGGGTCCGCGTCGGACGGTGTTGCAGCCCGGTGAAATTCTGAAGGAAATCCTGGTGCCGCTGCGAGAGGACTTCAAGGCGAAGTTCTTGCGCATGGGGCGGCGGAAGGCGCTGACTCTGTCGATCGTCAATGTAGCGGCGGGAGTGACAGTCGAGGATGGTGGCGGAATCGGATGTGCGCGAATCGCCCTGGGTGCGGTCGCGCCTACACCCATTCGAGCATACAAAGCGGAGCAGCTCTTGCAAGGACAGAGAATTACCTCGAGATTACTGGCTGAGGCCGCGGCAGTAGCCGCGACGGAAACATCCCCTATCAGCGACCTGCGTGCCTCCGCCGACTATCGCCGCAAAATCAGTGCGGTGCTCGTGCGCCGGGCTTTGGAGAATGCGATCGAACAAACGAGGCAAGTTGGGGCAAGTATTCGCGCAGCAGCTGGAGGGGCTAAGTGAAGAAGCACATAAACCTGAAAGTAAACGGCCAATCTTACGCTTTGCAAGTGGACGCCAAAGAGCTGCTGTTGGACGTGATCCGGGAAAAAATTGGCTTGACAGGGACGAAGGAAGGCTGCGGCACCGGAGAGTGCGGGGCGTGCACCGTGCTGATCGACGGCGAGCCAGTGAATTCCTGCCTGTATCTTGCCGTCAGGGCCGAAGGTAAAGACATTCTCACTATCGAGGGCCTCGGCGAGCTGTCCAAACTGCACCCCTTGCAGCAGGCTTTCATCGACAACGGGTCGGTTCAGTGCGGTTTCTGTGCCCCGGGCATGCTCCTATCGGCCCAGGCGCTGCTGATGAAGAACTCAAATCCCAGCGAACGGGAGATTCGAGAGGGGATTGCCGGCAATATTTGCCGCTGCAGCGGTTATGTAAAGATTGTCAATGCGATCAAGCAAGCAGCGGTTGTATTGCGTCAGGATGGGAGGGGCTAGTTATGAGCCACCATGTTATCGGGAAGCGCTTTCCCAGAATCGATGCGCCATTACAGGTGACTGGAAAAAGTGTGTACTCATGCGATTGGGTGTCTCCGGGGATGCTTTTTGCGAATGCTTTGCGCAGCAAGCACGCACACGCCAGGATTCTGAAGGTTGACACCTCGAAGGCAGAGAAGCTGGCAGGGGTCAAGGCGGTTCTTACCGCCCGGGACTTCGCTGAGAACCGCTTTGGCATGTTCCGCGATCAGCCGATTTTGGCCGATGATAAAGTGCGGTGCTTGGGCGATGCCGTGGCCGTGGTTGCCGCTACTTCGTGGGATGCGGTCGACGAAGCGCTCGGGCTGATCCAGGTTGACTATGAACCGCTACCCGGCGTCTTCGACCCGGTGGAAGCGATGAGACCCGACGCTCCGAAAGTACATGGGGACAGCAATATCGTAGCTCACATAAAGAGCCGCTCCGGCGATATGGATCGGGGATGGGAAGAATCGGACGTGATTTTTGAAGAAACGATCACGACTTCGATGGTGGAGCACGTGTCTCTCGAACCCCATGTCGCGGTTGCCGAGGTAGACGACTTAGGAGAATTGCTGGTCATGACCTCCGGACAGCGTCCGCACAATTACGCTGCTACCCTGGCCGAAGTAATGCAAATGCCGATGCACAAAGTCAGGGTCGCCGCTCCAGCCGTTGGCGCCGGCTTTGGCGGCAAGAACGACATTACGATTGAGCCCTATGTTGCCATGTTGGCGATAAAAACGGGCAAGCCGGTGAAAATGACCTACAGCCGGGAAGACGAGTTTCAGGTATCGACGGTGAGGGCAGTCTACATCATGAAATATAAGTCCGGTCTCAAGAAGGACGGGACGTTGGTGGCAAGGCAACTCGAGCTCATCGCCGACAGTGGAGCCTATGTATCGACGGGCTATGGTGCGCTGGACAAGGCGTGCCTGCAGGGCGCCGGCCCCTACCGCGTTCCGCACGTCAAGATCGACGGCTATCTGGTTTACACCAACAACCCCATCGGCGGATCCATGCGGGGGTTGGGGGCTAACCAAACGAACTTTGGCTATGAAATCCATATGGATACGATCGCCGCGGAGATGGGCATGGACCCGGTGGAACTCCGCCTGAAAAACTTAGTTGTGGATGATTCCGTACTGCCTACGGGACAGGTACTTAGGGCGGTAGCTTTGACCGAATGTATGGAGCAAGCTGTAAGACTGGCCGGCTGGAAAAAGAAGGAGGTCAAGGTCAGATGAAGAAACAGGGCAAGGGCGTCGCAGCCATGTTTTATCCGATTGGTACTACGGCTTCCGCCAACCCGTCGGCGGCTTTTATCAAAGTGAATCAGGATGGCACCGCAGTCCTGTATACCGGCACCACGGATATCGGCCAGGGATCTGTGACGGTCATGGCCCAGATCGCCGCCGAGGAACTAGGGATTGAGTTCGATCAAGTGGCGGTGGTTTCCTCCGACAGCAAGCTGACCCCCTATGACTACGGCCCGGGGGCATCTCGATCAACGTACATCACTGGGAACGCCGTTCAGAAAGCGGCGGCGCAGGCGAAGCAGGTTTTGTTTGAAGTGGCGGCCGAAGAATTGAACGTCCTACCCGCAGGATTGGCGTCCGCCGGGGGCTATATCTTTGTCGGGGACTTCCCGGAACGGAGGCTGGCAATCAGCGCGGTCGCCAAAAAAGCGCTAAGGGTCAAAGGCCGTCCACCGATCGGCGCAGCCGACTTTAATCCGTCGACCACCACTCTGGACAAGGAGACAGGCCACGGGAAGCCGTACGGTACGTACGTTTTTGCCACTCAAATCGCCGAGGTGGAAGTGGACACCGAGACGGGGCAAGTCGAGATTCTCAAGATAACGGCCGTTCATGACTGCGGCACGGCCATCAACCCAATGATGGTAGAAGGCCAGGTGGAAGGCGGCGTGGCAATGGGGGTCGGCTTTGCCATGATGGAGGAAATGGTTGTCGAACAGGGGCGAGTCAAGAATCCCCAGTTGACCGATTACGTTGTGCCGACCGCATTGGACGTGCCTGAAATCGTGACCAGGATAGTGGAGAGACCTGACCCGACCGGTCCATTCGGAGCGAAGGGGGTTGGCGAATGTGCGCCGCTGCCGACGGCGCCCGCTATCGTGAACGCGATTCAGGATGCCGTGGGCGTTCGCATCCGGGACCTGCCCGCAACGCCGGAAAAGATACTGAAAGCGCTAGAGGAAAAAGCAGCCAAGGAAAAAAATAAGGCAAACGAGCTAATGGCGATACCGGAGAACGTGCTTGAAGCTGAGAGTGTCGGCTAAGTTCTTCGGATGGAAGGCATCGGCGCCACGTTGAGTGCAGCCGTCATGATCACACCCGCAGCGGTGCTGTCCGATCCTGTGCCGGTGATCGTCTGCCTGACCCTCGCCAATTTCCTGATCTCGCTGTCTTCAGCGCCCACATGGGCGGTCTCCATGGATATCGCGGGCCGTTATGCCGGCACGGTCTCCGCGGTGATGAACATGATCGGCCGATTTGCCGGCTCTTTGTCGGCGATTGTCTTCGGCGCCTTAACTCAGCACGGCTACTGGGTAACGCCGCTCTATGTGACGGTAGGAATCATGCTTTCTGCCACCATTCTGTGGGCATTTGTGATTAACCCCGAACGAACGTTCTCGACAGGTCCTAGTTCAACCAAACAGCGGTCGCTGGACTTGGATTAACTGCTTCAGTAAGGGAGGGTATTGTGAGCCATACTGGCGAACCGGCTACACAGACTGCTCAGAGTGGCGCTGCCACAGGCGCGTACGAGAAGCCAACTAAGACTCGTTGGTGGATCTTGTTCCTAATAAGCCTATTGTACCTGATCACTTATTTGGATCGGGGGAACATCTCCGTGGCGGCGCCGGAGATCGCCAGAGAGTTTCACCTCAGTAAAACCGCCATGGGCTTGATTCTGGGTTGTTTCACTTGGGGCTATGCGATAGGACAGGTTCCCGGAGGTTGGCTGGGAGACCGGTTCGGGCCCAAGAGAGTCCTCACTGCAATTGGAATCGCGGTTGGGATCACGCCTATCCTCAATGGAGTGGCAGTTGGCTTTAATTCGCTCATGGGTGCACGTTTCACCCTTGGGCTCGCGGAGGCCGGCGCCTTCCCCGTTTCCAGCCGGGGCATGCAGATGTGGTTCCCGCAGTCGGAGCGTGGCCGCATTCAAGGCATCACTCATCTTTTCAGTCGGCTGGCCGTGGCGATTACGCCGGGCCTCGCCGCGGCAATTATGCTCGCATTCGGCTGGCGCGCCATTTTTTATGTCTGCGGGTCCTTCGGCATTATCTGGGCGATTCTGTTCAACCTCTTGTACCGTAACAATCCTGAAGAACACAAGGGTGTCAATCAGGCTGAGCTAGCACACATTCGAGGCTTGAACCCCGACGGTACGATTAAGCCACTGAATATCAAGCGCCCAGCGGCGCCGTGGCGGCGGATTCTTGGCTCCCCCAATATGTGGTACATCGCAGCAGGTTGGAGCTGCTTCTTTTTTGGAAGCAACTTCTATCTCACATGGTATCCCACTTACCTCCGCGAGTATCGTCACATGTCGCTAAAGACCCTTGGCCTGCTCGGCGCCCTTCCCCTGATCGCTGGAATGGCGGGGGATGTTTTGGGTGGGGTCGCGACCGACATGATACTGAAGAGAACCGGCAATGCTAAGCTTGCACGGCGCGCGGTGGCCGTGCCTGGCTTCTTGCTTGCCGGAATTTTCGTAATACCGGCAGCAATGACTTCGAGTCCACTAGTCTCGGTCCTTTGTTTGGCTGCGTCTTTCTTCTGCCTGGAAGTGATGAATGGAGTCTCCTGGTCGATCTGCATGGACGTGGGTGGCCAATTCAGCGGTACTGTGTCGGGCGTCATGAACATGTGCGGTGCTTTTGCCGCTTCGTTAACGGCTATCGTCTACGGAGCCCTTTTCGATAGAGGTATGTGGATCGCTCCGTTCTTTGTGACGGCCAGTGTTATGCTCACGGGCGCCCTAATTTGGACATTTTTGATCAATCCGGATGTCTCAGTGATCGAGGCTCCAGGTCAACCTTCATCATGACGGAGGCTTCTACGCCCGTTATTTTGTGGCGGGCCGCGAGTGTGCGAGGGTGTGTTTCACGATGAACTCCGGCAAGTCATCCCAGACGGTTACGACTTCTTCGACGAACCGGAGATTCGCGAGCTGCGGGAGTCATGCGACTTTCTCCGAGTCCATAACCCAACCCAAACTGAAACGGCTCGTATCGGCGCGCGGTTTATCGCAGCGTATCAGTCCGGCGCGATAGACAAGGTTCATATTGCCCAAGGCGCGACCGCAGAGGTACACGTTCAGAAGCTCTCATATGCTGTTCAAGAGTTTCTTCGTCGAGAGGGCCTCGCTTTACCTGGAGCGCGAGACGACTGGTTTGCTATGCCGTCGAATGCCGCTGCTGCCTACATGGCATTCTTAACAAACGAATACGCGAGATTGGCGTCCGGAACCATTGCTTCTGATGAGCAAAGAATGCTGGGCGCCGTTAGCCTGATTCAGGCGCAGCCGAACGTCATTACTACGGATTTTGCATCAGAACCTGACGACCCCATTTCCCGCCAACCTTAGAAAATCTTTACTTAGATCCCAGACCGGAAAAAACAAGCTCTCGGTCGCTGTGCCGGGCCGCGCAACCCAGGCCGCAGCGCCGGGGAAACCGCCGGCAGCCTGGGACAAGATTCTGAACCATCAAGGTTCGCCGAAAAAGCGAACATGCCGTCATCCTACCTTCCGGGCCGATGTCATCGGCGATATCCGCCGAAACGCCCACCACGAGTTCGTCGACTTAATTAAAGCCCATCGCCTCGCGCGTGAGCGCCAGTCGCGGCCGAGCAAGCCATCCACTGGCGAGCTGACAGCCTGTGCTGCCTCTGCGAAGCTCAGCTCGGTTCCGCACTCATGACCTCTTTACCGTTTACAGACCGGGCCTGGCACTGAAGTTGCTTCCTCCGCGCTGGACGAAGCAGGAGCCGCGACCGAAGAACGTTACATTTGGGAACCAGCAGTGGCATTTCATCGCGCCAAGGAGTAGATGTATATTACAACTAGTAGCGTGGGGAGTGAGGGCCATGCGAACATTGTGATTCGCTAGGACTCCGAAGCTCTTACGCCGGCCACAAGCGGTAGCGTTCTCTTCCCGTGGTACCACATTCGGAATTGATGCAGGAGGTCCACATGTCGTACAGACACACTGGCCCAGACTTCAACCCACAGCGGCGTGGCCTTCTTCGTGCAAGCACGGCCGCCGCCGGGCTGAGCGTGCTTACACCGTTATTTTCCGTCCCCTTGCTCGGGGCGGAGGTCTGCCAGCCACCTATACCGAAGAGTCACGCCCCGTCTAACGGAGGCAGTTGCCCATTTCCCATTCCCTGGCTAGATAAGAATGGCAATCACAACCAGATGCCGAAGGAGAATGTCGAACTCTCCAACATCTTCCATTTTCAAGGAAAGCTCGGGCGTTGTGCCGGGTTCACTGGCATGGGGACCGACAACAAGGGCAATCGCCTGGCTTTCGGTACCCCTACCACCGACTTCAGCTACATATCGGGAGAATACTGGGCCGCGCGCCGGCCGCAGCAGGGCGTGTTCTCTCATATATGACTGACGTTGTTCAAGGGACCGGCGGTCCCTGCAAACCAAATCCACGACTGCCATCCTCCCATCGCGCCAGACGGCACCTACTGGGTGGCGCCTGTGTCCGAAGGCGGTCTCGTCATCAGCTCCGATGAGCGAACAGCTACGCTGTCCATGAAAGACGTTCCCGTCATCGATCAACCCCGCTGGCCAGCAATGGATGCGGAAACCACACCCGCGTTCATGGATTTCAAGCTGGTCTTTAAGGCCACCAACGAACGCGTTGTGTATGAAGATTCGCTGTTCCAGTACCGTTTCGAGGGGGTCAAAGCGACGGCACAGTTGGAGGCGGCAATCCGCGTTCCTTCCATGAAGTTTTCCTGGAAATCGGACCCGCTGGAGACTTCACGTTGCGATTTCGCGGTCATGGGCGAGGAGGCGAACGGTCGCTATTACAAGAAAAATTGACGCCGCCCGCCGAAACGATTCGTGAAATATGATTGGGCGCGGTCGGGCGATAATCTTTCCTGCTCGCCGGCCGCGTCTACCTCTTACTATCGAATCAACGTTGCAATTGGCAGGTCATAGCACTTTGTCCCAGACTTGAGAGTCGTGGCACACTTACACGACCCAGATGAGTCGGCCTACGCCTTTGGCTCCAACGCTCTAATCTCGTCGATGGTCTTGGCCAACCAGACGGCTGCATTAGCGACAACGTTCGTGCATTTATCATCATGGCCGCCCAACGATTCAAACCTGGCATATTCGTCCGACAGATAGAGCTTGAACCCGCCCTGTCCCATGATCTTTCGCTGCACGTCGGCGCAATGGAAGCTACCGTATTCGGCATCGAAGTATTCTTTGAATTTCCTTACGTGTTCCGCCGCTGTCCGCATGCTTCCCTTGTCGCCCAAATTATCCAAACTACGGCCCCACATATGGCCAATCAGCATCGCCCCGCCGATAAAAGCCCCACACGGACCTTCTCCGGTCAGCGCTATGCCGCCGGAAAGTCCACTCGCCGCCTTGAATATCTCCGGCGGTACGTTGTATGTATCCTTCACGGCAAGAAGAACGCATTGAGCGCAGCCGCGCTCGTTCTTTTCCGCCTTGAATCCGGCTTCACGTATCTGATTCAGTTGCTTATCATCCAACATGATTTGTCCTCTATAGTTCTTGCCCAAGCAGCAGCGGGTTTGGTAGAGAGGCGGGCATCCCTGAGATCCGCCGTGGGTAGAAAATCAAGACGTCTAGGTCTGCCATCATTCCCGTGCATTGAAGTAGCTGTGCCTCACACCACATGTGTCTACACCAAATCGGATTCTAGACACCCTTGCTGCCTACGTGAATTCTCTAACCCAGCGGTATTACTAGCGTTCAGAGGGCGGTTCAAACCCAGCGGCCTTAAATGCCGCTCTACCGGACGGCGAATCCAGAAATTTGACGAACGCGCGCGCCGCCTCAGGCGCATTACTGGTCTTGAGCACAACGGCGGCATACGGGATTTCGCTCTGGAGACTCTTGGGTAACGGACCAACCAACTCCGCACCCGGAACAGCCGTGATCTCGCTCGATTGGACAACCACGATCTCGGATTGCCCGTTGGCTACTCGTTGCACTGCTTCTTCACCTACGCCTGCGAGCGCAGTTTTGCTTCGCACCTGCTCTACGATACCGAGTCGTGGAAGCACCACCGTGGCGAAATATGTACCGGATGTGCCGCCACGTGCGGGGTCGGCATATGTAATCGACTTTGCCGCGAGGAGCGTTTCCCGGAACTCGTCGGGTGTACCGATCTTGGGCCGAGGCGTGCCCGCCTTAATTCCGACTCCGACCCCAACGTTACCCACCTCCAGCCGCGAGTTTGGCGCAACCAGTCCTCCATGTTCGAGCTCAGTAACCCCGGTGGAGGGAAGCACGCTAACGTCAGCCGGCGCACCGGCAGCCACTTGCTTCTGTATGCCTCCTCCTGTCCCGAAGGTAAACTTGATGGTGTGGTGGGTCTCGCGCTCGAAGGCTGCCGCGGCACTCTGTAACGCGGACCTCACGCCTCCAGGTGCGTACACGCTCAATTCTGAGCCGACTGCCCTTATCGCACACGCGCAAAGCATGACTGCAAAAATGAAAAGCCTCATCCTTCATCTCCTCTGGACAATCCTACACAAACGGTACAGTGACACTAGTTTCTTTTCAGATTGGCCTGGATTAAACCGCCTCCAGCCAAGCCGGTGCGTCTTTCAGCAGGCTGCTATACGTCAATGACAGTGCTTACAAAGGCTGGAATGAACCGATCCCCAAAGCACTCGTAAAGTCTTGCCATCATCGTGAAACCTGTACAGTGATTGGCCGCAACCAACTCAGGGCCAAACGATGCAAGTTGAGCGAGAGTTTTTCCCTGCTGCTCTTTCGACACAGGCCCCAAGTGCGTGCCACCAATCCAGCCAGCCAATCGCGAGCTGCCTGTGACCTCAAGCCCCCTCTGCACCGTATTGACCAACCCGGCATGCGTACACCCCCCGATCACCACGAGCCCACGCGGGCCGGCGTAGAACAGTGAGGTGTCATCCTCGACTTTGTCCTGACAGTCGCAACCGCCTGTCGCCGCACAGGTCACGAGTTTGGGGTCGCCTGTTTCGTAATCGGTGATGCGGGGAATCGGTCCGCTCATCCAGAGCCCCGGGATGATCTCAGTTGGCTTATCAATAAGGCGCCACTCGGCACCGAGCGCCGTCAGCACCTCTTTTTTATGCGGGATTCCAATGAACCGGCGCTGGTCGCCAGCAATGGAGTATCGGGCCTGAAATATGTTTGTATGCGCAAAGACTGGAATCTTCTTCCGCGCATGCTGCAGCACGTGGAAGATGCCGCCCGTGTGATCGTAGTGGCCGTGGCTCACCACCAGCATGTCCAGTTCCGAGGGCCGGAAGCCAAGCAGGCTCAAGTTGGAAACGACCGCGGACGACTGGCCCGTATCATAAAGAATCTTCTTCCCAGCGTGCTCGATCAGCAGTGAAAGACCATGCTCCGCCAGAAAAGGCTGCCTTGTGCCAAACGGCACAGCGTTGTCGACAATCACCGTAACTTTCATGGAACGGACCTCGAGAGTCTATCGTTCAACAAATAATGATCGGCGCGCAAAAGCGCGACTTGAGAAACAGCCTGCCAGGTGCTTTCTGAACTTGTACTGGGGCTACTCTACAAGATTAACAGGAGCACGTTAGTTTGCCCGGCGTACCGTATAGGTGTAATATACATCTACATGATCGTTACAACCCAAGACAATTTCTAGAGGAGGTACCGTGAGAATCATTGCAGCAGCTTCGGTCCAAGTACTTGCCGGCATCTTGGCTTCTGATCCTGAGGTCATTGTTAGCGCGTTCTTGAATGGAAAACTGAAGACTGGGATAACCGGTTGTGATCATTCAGGCTCAAGCTACCACCACTAACCCGATGTTCGTGCCGTTTTCGACAGTGCAGATACTAATCATTCGGGGAGCCATTCGATGCCGCGTGTTGAGTGTCGTCGACACAAGCACCAATATCCTTGCCCATGCGCGATGCCTCTACCGCTTCGTGTAGCCAGTACTTCTGCTGATACTTGTCAATATCTCGATTTGCGCGTCGGGCTGATTCGGGCAAAGACACCTGAAACAGATCAAGTGTAACGAAAATATCATTTGCGTTTATGCAGGGATGCTGGACAATGTTTCATCCCCAACTGGGTATCGGAGAGAGGGCAAGCTGTCGGAACGCTCCATTCGCCCTCTTTGCCGATCCGCCAAAAGGAGCAGCATGAACACCCGAAAGAGAATTCTTGTTGTCGGCGGAGTAGCCGGCGGGGCCTCCTGCGCAGCGCGTGCACGCAGGCTTTCCGAAGACGCGGAGATCATCGTGTTCGAGCGCGGCCCATACGTTTCCTTCGCGAATTGTGGGCTGCCGTATTACATCGGCGACGTCATTCAGAAGGAAGACAAACTCCTGGTGGCGACAGCGGAACTGTTCAAGAACAGGTTCAACATTGAAGTCCGCAACGAAAGCGAAGTAGTCGCCATCAATCGCGAAGGCCGCGAAATTCAAGTTCATAATCTCCAAACGGGAGCGTCATACTGGGAACAATACGATGTGCTGGTGCTGGCCCCGGGAGCCGCACCTCTCCGTCCGCATTTGCCCGGCATCGATCTACCCGGCATTTTCACCCTGCGCACGATTCCCGATAGCCGCGATATTCGTCAGTGGATTGCTGAGCGGGGCGCTCAGACAGCGGTTGTCGTGGGAGCTGGATTCATCGGACTCGAAATGACGGAGAACCTGGTGCAGCGTGGCCTCAACGTCGCCGTGATCGAGATGATGAATCAGGTGCTGCCACCACTCGACCCGGAATTGGCGGAAGCGGTGCGCCAGCGTCTTGTCGACAAGGGTGTCTCTGTTCACCTGAACGATGCGGTTGCGGCATTTGAACGTGAATCCAGCGGCAAACTCGTGGTGACGACGCGATCCGGCGCGCGTATACAGGCCGATCTTGTGGTGCTTGGCCTGGGCGTTCGCCCGGAGATCAAGCTAGCTAAACAGGCTGGACTCGCGATCGGGGAGAAAAACGGAATCCGCGTTGACGAGAGCATGCGAACCAGCGACCCCTATATCTGGGCGGTTGGGGATGCGGTAGAAAGCCGCGATTTTGTGACCGGGGAATGGTGCGTGGTTCCGCTGGCCGGCCCCGCCAATCGGCAAGGTCGCATAGCCGCCGATTCGATTTGTGGACGCAACGCCCGTTTCCGCGGCGTGCAAGCAACCGCCGTCTGCGGCATGTTCGGCCTGACGGTCGCGATGACTGGCGCGAGCGAAAAGACGCTCAAGCGCAGTGGAATCGCTGGTTATGACAAGGTTTACTTGCACCCTAACGATCACGCGGCCTACTATCCCGGGGCCAAGCCGATTCACATGAAGCTTCTGTTTTCCCGTGATGATGGCCGTATTTTGGGCGCGCAGGCCGTGGGAGAAGAGGGTGTCGAGAAACGCATCGATGTGATCGCCATGGCCATCCAGAAGGCCGCCACAATTTACGATCTTGAAGAAGCTGAGCTTTGCTATGCGCCGCAGTTCGGTACCGCGAAGGATCCGGTCAACTTCGCCGGCATGATCGCAGCCAATGTTCTACAAGGCGATGTCTCGCTGGCATCCTGGGAAAAAGTGCCGGACACGCAAGCACTGGTGCTTGACGTCCGCGAGCCTTCAGAATTCACAGCGGGCCACGTGGACGGAGCGCTCAATATCCCTTTGCCGCAATTGCGAGCCCGCCTTGGCGAACTGCCTGACGGTCGCGAGATCTGGGTATATTGTGCCGCCGGCCAGCGCTCCTACTATGCGCTGCGCATCCTGCGCCAACACGGGTATTCGTCCGTCAGTAATCTCTCTGGCGGATTTACCTCTTACAAGCAATTCCAGCCGATCCTGCACAGAGCCCAATCGGCAGCCGGCGGGAAGGAATGAGATTGACGATGGGGTTCGCGTCTTTGGCGGTAGATGAAAGGGATGCCGAACGAAATCAAGCTGCCCGTAGTGAACCGACCATGCTGTAATGAATCGCGACAGCAGATCGTGCGAGGCTGGCTAGACGGGACGTGACTTGCAAAAAGCAAGTGGTGAACGGATCGGATTTGGGGTAGGCGAATCGCGGGCTACCCCTTTTCTTATTCTCTTAGAAAACCAGAAAAACCTTCACAACTAAGATAAATAGGCGATGGATGTAAACCTCTGCGGCCAATAATCGTCTGTATGAGTAAGGCCATGGAACAGATTACGGCAACGGGAATAGCGAATGTGCAAGTGGTAACCGGTCGCACGGTTGCGGACCTTGAGGACTTCGACGCGCTTGTATTGACCGAGCAGCGGCGCATCTACCGTGTATTGCTGGCGATGCTCCGCGACCCCGATGCTGCCGACAGCCTCACGCAAGAATGCTTTCTGAAGGCCTATCAGCACAGAAAACGGTTTCGGGGCGAATGCAGCATCCAGACGTGGCTGATGCGCATCGCCGTCAATCTCGCTCGGGATCACGTGAAGAGCCGCCGCTGGCAGTTCTGGCGCGAGCTTTTCAGCTCGCCGCCGGGCTCGGAAGAGACGATCGAGCAGGATGACCCGCTTGAGCAGGCTGATCCGCATGCATCGCCGGAGCGTAGCTTGTTGGCGCGCGAACGACTTACTCACGTCTCGGCGGCAGTCGACGATCTGCCGAACCAACAGCGCGCCGTGTTTGTACTGCGGTTCCTGGAAGAGATGAGCATTGAAGAAATTGCGCAGGCTACGTCTCTGCGGTCTGGGACGGTAAAAGCGCACCTGTTTCGCGCGCTCAGCACGGTCAGAGAGCGTGTTAAGGAGCGGATGAACTCATGAACGCTCATTTGAACGAACAGCAATTCGGAGAATTGATCCTCGGCACCGGCAATAGCGAGGTCGCAGCGCATATTGAGGCATGCGATGTGTGCCGTGCTGAGGCGGAAGGCGTCCGCACCGCGATCTCAGCTCATCGGGAATTGGTCTGGGAAGGCGCGGAACGCAACGAGATCTTTTGGGTCCGGCAAAGACTCGCGATCCGGCAGCGCCTTGCGCGTCATCACTTTGTACCGTATGTTCGCTGGGTTGCGATGGCTGCGATGGTTCTGGTGGTTTCGGCGGCATTTCTGCTGACACGGCCTCAGCCTGTGCAGCGTGCGAACAATGATGCGACCGACGACGTTCTCTTGCAGCAAGTGCAGAGCGATATTGAGCGCGACTATCCGGCCGCTCTGGCGCCCGCCGTACTGATAGACGAGGAGCGTAATTCAGCGCTTTCGGCCAGCGTCACACAAAGTTCTAATCACTGATTGAAAGGGAGCAACTGCAATGAAGAAGTACATAGCACAGTTGGTGGTAATCATGCTGGCCTTAGCCTGCATCGCGGTCGCACAAGGCGCCCCAGGTTCGGGGATGGGTCACGGCCCGCAGATGGGAATGCCCTGCCCGATGGAGGGCGGTGGCCCGGGAATGGGGCACGGCATGGGCCGTGGCGGGATGGGAATGGGGATGGGCGGCAAATGGTGGAAGAATTCCGAACTGGTCAAGAAGCTTGGTCTTAACGAGGCGCAAGTACAACAGATTGAGAAGACGTTTCAGGACCATCGCATGCAGTTGATCGACCTGCGTGCCGCTCTTGAAAAGCAAGAACTCACCATGCAACCGCTGGTGGATGCCGAGCGTCCGGACGAAGCAAAAGTGACCGCGCAGATTGACAAGGTAGCCCAGGCGCGCGCCGATCTGGAAAAGTCGAATGCGAAAATGTTACTGGCGATCCGGCGGATTCTCACGGTAGAGCAATGGAAACAACTGCAAGCTCAGGGCATGGGGCCAATGCACGGCCCGCACATGATGGGCGGCCCTAAAGCAAGTGCTTCCGGACAGTAAAACGCAAGTACACATCCTTGGACTTGTCATGCGGAATCGGCCCGTCGTGCCACGCCGATTCCGCATGACATTAGAATCTCCAGGCGTTTATCCGTGTGACGCGCCGTCGACCCATAGACTATCGCTCATCAGAGGTGCTCCAATGCAGCAGAAGAAGGCAATCTTGAGCAGCGCGGTCGTGCTTTACTTCGTTATCTGCTTCGAGATCCTGATCATGATCAGCCCTTTCGCGGGCTTCTTCTATTCGGTCTTTAACCCATTTCTTCTCGGGCTGGCCAAGTATCCGACGACCCGGTGGCTTAGCTCTTTCTTTTTCGTTCACCTGATAGCTCCACCTGACGGATTGCTGCAATTCCTGCGGATTATGGGTTCCGTTCTATTTGTGATGGGGCTTGTCGTGTTCCTCGTGTGCGCACTTCAGGTTTATACCGGCAAGTTTCTTAAGACAGGCCCTGCTTTGAAGGCGCTCTATTCCGTGATCCGGCATCCCCAATATCTCAGTCTCGCCCTTTCCGGCATCGGACTCGCCATTATGTGGCCGAGATTCCTGGTTGTGGTTCTCTGGATTGTGATGGTGCTCGTTTACTACCTGCTGGCCAAGGATGAAGAACGGCGCATGCTCAAGCAATTTCCGGAGTCATACCAGAAATACATGGAAACGTCCGGGATGTTTTTGCCGAAGAGAATAGAGCAATTGCTTGGCTTTTCCGTCACGGCCGGCAGGGTTACGCTGTTTGTTTTACTGTCTTCATTCGCCATTGGCGGCGCCTTTCTGCTGCGGCATTACACCATAACGCATTTGCCTTTGTGGTCGGAGTCGAACGTGACCGTGCTGCCGATCATGCCCCAAGATAAACCCATGATCGAGCATCGGATGGCTGACATACTTAACCTCAAAGAGGTCCAGTCCAGACTGCATGCCGGTGAATCTTATCTGGTTTATTTCATGCCGCCCAAGTACGTCATGCAAGGTCTCATCGGCGATACCGGAGGCGACTGGCAATTGTACAAACAGCACCACACCATCAGTATGATCACCGACTTTATACTCCACCCTTCAGGCCACCTCGCGGGGCACCATTCGATGCTCGGAGATGCGAGCCATTCGGAACATGGCATGGAGTCGGCAACCGTGAGGAGACTGATCTTCGTTGCCGTAAGCGGGGAGACGCCCGGCAAGCAATTCGATCCATTCGCCGTCAATGCGATTCGAAAGCCCGAATTCATGATTGACGTGGATGTGCATGATCTCCAAGTTCTGACCTCGAAAGACCTCCCCGTTGAAACTGCTTGGGGCAGAGTGCCGACCCCGATCTTTTGAGCGCACCCGCAGCGGGCGGCTACGGCTTGCTGGTCTCTACTGGCGTTCCTGGCGCATTACTCCACTCGAAGAATGACTCCTCGTACAAGACCGGACTAAAGCCAAGAAGTTTAAGGGTGAAATAGTCGTGCGAAGCCAGAACGCCGGTGCGACAGTAGACCACCAGTTTCTTCCCGCGCTTCACGCCTGCCGCTTCGTACTTTGCCAACATCTCCGGCGCCGGCTTGAGAACGGGATTGTCTTTGCTCGCCAAGTTTTCCATCCAGAAAACATTCTTCGCTCCGGGGATGTGACCGCCCCGTGGCACGCCATCACCGGCTGTCGCCCCGGAATACTCGTTCGGCGGACGGGCGTCGATTAGCGTAGTCTTTTTGTCGGCTACCATCTGCTTCATAGCGGGTAGACTCACCACAAGTTCCGGACGAGCCTTTACCGTCAAACTGACGGCCTTGAAGGCGGGTGCAGTCGTGCTAAGGTCGCGGTGTTCTGCTTTCCACTTTTCCAGTCCGCCGTCGAGCAGGGCGGCATGGTTTCCATGGCCAAGATAGTCAAGCGCAAAATACACGCGCGCAGCGAAGAGGCCGCTCATATCGCCATAAATTACAACACGTGACGTGTCGCCTACGCCCACACGTTCGAAGGCGGTTTTCATGGCATCGACGGTGGGAAGTTGGTTCGGGATGTCATTGCGGGTGACAGCGACGTCGCTTAACGGCAGGAAACGCGCTCCGGAAATATGGCCCGCATCATAAGAGATCCGGTTGGGAGCGACGTGGAGTACGACGACATTCGAATCATTGAGGTGCGCACCCAGCCAGTTGGTCTGAACCAGTAATTGCGATCCAGCTTTCGAGCCGGTCGCATTCGCCGTGCCCATTCCTATCAGCGCGAGGCAAATCAGCGTCGAGATCAAGATCTTATGCTTCATTCATGCTCTCCATCTCAGATTGTCTGGTGACGGCACAGTCACGCATCGCGTGCGTCTGCCAGAGCAAGCCTGCTGTTCAAAACTCCAGATGACTGGCCGCAGATAGTTACACGATGGGTTTCGTCCCGACAAGTTCAGCCACCTTGGCCAACAACTGCTCGCGGTCCGGTGGTTTATCAAAGTAACCAGCAGGCGGATGCACCTGGGGGCGGGTCGAGATGAACTGCTTAAAATCGTGCGTAACTCCTGTCAGCATGATCACTGGGATGGCTGCTGTTTGCCCGTCCTCCTGCAGGTTGCGGAACATGCGCACACCACTTTCTTCTGGCATGCTGATGTCCAAAATGATCAAGTCCGGGCTTTCGGACTTGGCTTTCGCCATGCCCTGCTTGCCATCCGCGGCTTTGATCACCGAATAGCCATTGTCTTCCAGCAGCGTACCGACGAAGGTGGTTATGTCCTCTTCATCATCGACGACAAGAATCTTTGCTTTGTATTCCGTCATAATAGTCACCTCATTTCTTCTTTAACGCGTCTAGCGTGCGTTGCAACGTGTCCGTACTAGCTGTTGAGAGCGCGGCAGCCAGTTCGCCGCGTAGTCTTTCCGAGTCGTTCGCTCGTTCTTCGGCCGCTGGAATGCCCAGCAAACTGCGAACGGCCGAAACGTAAGAATCGTGCCGTACAGGTTTCTCAAGGTAAATGCCCCTGCCGGACATGGTCATTTCGTTGAAATCGGCCTTGCCCATCTCGTCGCGGGCATGACCGGTAACGATCAACACAGGGATTTTCGAGAGCGCTTTGTCCTTCTGAAGATCATGATAGAATCTCGCGCCGGAATGGCGAGGCATCACCAGATCCAACGAGATTAGGTCTGGTGCGCTTCGGTGCACCGACTTCCAGAGCTTCGAGCCCGTCCTTGGCGGTTTCGACAACAAAACCGGCATCTTCAAGAGCGGTGCGCAGGTAATCGCGGACATCTGCCTCGTCATCGACTACCAGAATTCGGTAAGGCTTTGCATCGGTCATTAAATTACCCCATGACTTGAGTTTGAGAGCCCGGGAGCCGAGTTGGCAATCGTCTGCAGGCGCTCGCGCGACAAGCGAATGCGGAAAGTAGCCCCTTCACCGGGCGTCGACTCCACATCAATCCGGCCACCGTGCTCCTGCACGATTTTGCGAGTTGTCAGCAGGCCGAGGCCGGTTCCTTTATTTCCCTTGGTGGTGAAGAATGTAGTGAACACTTTTCCACTCACTTCCCAATCCATCCCGCCCCCATTGTCAACCACCTCGAAGATCAAGTCGCCAGCTTGTTCGCACGTGCGCAGGATGACCTGACCCCCTCCTTCAGGTCGCATGGCCGCGGCATCGATCCCATTCGAGAGCAGATTCGTGATGCATGTCTCCATTCCCTGCGCGTCGAGCGGGGCCGGTTCCACTTCGGCGTCCAGTTCAAACTTCAGCTCCACTCCTTGCAGACGAGCGGCGTCCATATAAAGGGCAACTATATCGCGGGCGAGTGCGTTGGGATCTGTCGGGTGCAGCTCCGGCAGCCTACCCTTGGCAAAGCTGAGAAAGTCTTTGACAAGACTGGTGGTCTTCTCGAAGTTACGCTGCAGCATCTGCCAGCCGGCGGTAATCCGTGAGGCGTCACCCTTGGACAGGCCGCTGTCCACCATGTACATTCCGCCCTCGAGGCCCATCAGAAGGTTCTTGATCGTGTGTGCCAGCCCCGCAACTGTTTGCCCAACGGCGGCCAACCGTTCCGCATCCAGTTTCTCCTGTTCAAGACGTTTGATCTCGCGCACATCCTCCATGAAGGCCGCACGCCCAAGCTGCCGCCTGCCACTTCGCAATTCAACGGCTGAAAAGTGAACCGGAATCTTCTGCAGTTGTGCCGAGCACACGGAGATTTCAGGCAGATCAAGTTTGCCCTCGGGCATGGCACCAGAAGCAAAGAATTTCTCTGGAAGCATCTGTCTCAGCCGCGCCGCTGTTGGGGGCTGGCCCGCAGTCCACTCCAGCAGAGCGCGCGCCGCTGGATTGATAACCTTCGGATCGCCCGCGGAGTCGACCGCGATGATCCCTGCGGGCGAGTTGTGGATCAGGGCCTCGTAATAGTCTTGAGTTTTTTGCAATTCCCGCTCGAGTTGAGAGATCTCCGTGATATCGGTGGCCATCTGAATGACATGGGAAACGCCTTCCTGGCCGCGCAATAACGGAGAACTGGTCACAATGTAATATGCGGGGGACCCGTCTTTATGCACGCCAACCTCGCTGGCTGCGTGCTCGGAACCGTCAGCGAAAGCCAGCGTAGCCGTGCAGCTTCGGCAGGGACTCCTGCGCCGTTTGCAAACCTCATAACAGAATTTCCCCTCGGGGATGCCGAAGGTTTCTCGGAATTTGTCATTCGCTTGAGTGAGGCGATAGTTGCGATCGATCACAAAGGCCGGGCAGGGCACGCGCTCGAACAATCGGTCGTATTCTCGTTTCCACGAGCGCGTCTCCGTCAAGTCCGTCTTCATCGCCATGACGTAAGTAATCTGTCCGCTGGCGTCCCTCAATGGCACGAGGTGTGTCGCGTAATGGCATGTCCGACCGTGCCGGTCCACGCCGGTTTCGTCCGTCACGCGCATGCGCCCGTCCTCGAATGTCTCTTTCATACCACAGGGCTCGCATGGCCGAGACGCTCGCTTGCATACCTCATAACAGCGACGATTCCGCCAATTTCCGAAGTACTCCTCGAAGTTTCCGTTTCCGGCTACGATGTTGAATTCGCGGTCTATGACGGCCACGTTGAACGGGACCAGCTCGAACATACTACGGCCGAGCAGTTGGTCCAGCTCGGATTGATTTAGCTGTGCCATTTACTTCCTCTACTTCCTGGCTTCCGGCGTTGGAAGCACCACGTTTTGCCCCGTCAATCCCGCTCTGCGGAGTACGAGTTCGCGGGAGTCGATGACTTCGCGCCTGTCCTTGTGACACCAGTCGCAGCGGGTCATTTCAGGCTTGCTCTTCTCCTGTGCCTTTTTCACATGACAGCCGATGCAAAGCCGGTGCATCGCCTCGGTATAGGCGACGGCCTGGTAGTGTTTAACAGTGATCGAGGCGCCGGCCGGGACGAGGTTCTTGTGGCATTTGTCGCAGCGGACCGCGCTTTCGGCAGTGCGCACCTGGCCCGTCAGCGTGGCATTGGTAGCATGCTACGCGCGCCCCAGAGGGCGACGCATGCCAGTCATGCCGGAATGCGTCGACCGGCAAATACATGTCCCGGTGGCAACGTGCACAAGCTGAACCTTCGTCTCTGGGCAGGTTCATGTGATGGCATTTCACGCACGACTCTTTTCCGCCTTCGCGCTTCTCGTGCTCCACGTGCTTGAACGCAACGCCGAAGCCGTCAAGGTTTCCGTCGATCCAAAGGATCTCGCCACCCCGGGCGCGCTGGACCGGGGTTGCATCGATCCCGCGGCTTTCGGCCGGTTCAACCTTCAAGAAGCCGAAGCCCACGGCGGCGGCCAGAATGAAGGCCAGAGAATAGGTCGTACGCGCCGCAATGCCGGGAATCCCCAGCCAGGTAGCGCCTACGGGATCGAACTCCGGCAGCTTGAGTGGATCGGCGTTCGGATCGGCGGGCCGTTCTTCCCAAACCTTGAAGTGCTCAACCATGAAGAGGAACGCCAGCACTGCGGCGGAAACCACGCCCACACTGATGGCGATTTCAGTCCAGGATGGCAGATAGAAAGCGCCGTCCGGCCTGGGATGGGCAACGCCACCGACGTCGATACGGTTGAGGACTATACCGCAGACCGCAAATGTGGCGGCCGTCCATTGACCAGCGCGACTGTGCCGCACACGTGAAGCAGAGAAGAGGGCGATGGGAATGAGCGCCATCACCATGACTTCGAACCAAAACAAACCCGATCGCCAGTCACCCATCAAATAGCTGTGCTGCCTGCCGGCGAACGAAAAGATCGGCAATTCGCACAATCAAGTAGATGGTTAATACCCAGCGGCACGCGCTACCGAACGAAGCCAGCAGGTCCGTCTCTGGCTTGCGGTGGTAAAGGTACGCGGTTAGATGGCTCTCGAAAATCACCATCGAGAGTCCCAGCCCAATCGCGGAGATCAGGAACATGACTGGAAGGATCGGCGAGTACCATAGCGGATGCAAGCCGGTACGGCATGATCAGGAACAGCGAACCCAGCGACGATTGGTGCAGAGATGAAAGTCCGATCCCAACGATCACTAACGGCAGACGTGCCTTGACGAGCGTTGCGCGGATCTTCGCGAGGCGCGGGAACTCTTCCGCCGGAACCGGAAAGAACTCCAAGGCCAAAACCGTGAGGTACAGCATGACGCACCAGCCGACTTCAAACAGCGGCGATGCGAGGATTCCAGTAGACGATCATGTGCCAGATGTTCCAAGGCAGGCCCAGATCGAACATCAGCCCAATCGCGACCGCGAGATAGCCGAGAAACGCGGTCAGCACCGCAGGGCGAACGATGGAATGGAAGCGCTCTAGTTTGAAGATATAAACCGTAGCGGTAACGATGAATCCGCCGGCCGCCAACGCTACTCCGCCCATCACGTCGAATCCGACCCAGACACCCCACGGATTTGCATCCGTCAGATTCGTGCTGGCGCCCAACCCAAAAATAAAGCGTGCCGTCGCAACCGATACCGCCAAGCCAATCAGCGCCCAGAGTGCCAGCTTCAGTTTGCGGACCCTATTCATGCGATTCGTCCTTCCCCGTTGCTTCCTTCTCAAGCTTCATGCGGCGCTCGATGATCCACGAGACTCCTGCCATGCAGGCCATCACGCCCGTAAATACGAACGGGACGGCTTCCATCGCAGTCGCCGTGGCTGTCCGGCAGAGGCTTGGGGCCAACCACGTGGCCCGCGGACAAGAACGAAAGATCGATATTCGAGAGATAGAGCACCGAGGTTCCACCGGCGTCGTATTCTCCCCAGATCTTGTTTACATACTTGCCCGGGTCCTTCGCTGATTCGGTCATGCGCTTCGGCCAGAAGCTGATCGCGATCTCCGAAGATGGTCGCCTTGGTTGGACACGCCTCGGTGCACGCGGGCTGGCGACCCGCCGTGATTCGGTCGTAGCAGAAAATGCACTTGCGCACATACGGCACTGCGGCCTGCCACTCGTAGCGCGGAATGCCGTATGGGCACGCCATCATGCAGTACCGGCACCCCATGCACTTGCTGGCGTCATATACAACCGCTCCAAACTTCGTCTTGATGGAGGGCGCCGACAGGGCAGGCCGAGGCGCAAGCCGGCTCAAGACAGTGTCGGCATTGTTTGCGGACAAACGCGTGCTGAGGGCCTTCGACTACCGAGGTCCAGTTCTTACGCCGAAAGACCGTCATCGAGGTCCCACCGGCGTGGCAGGTCCACGGGCAACTGGTTCTGCTTCTTGCAGGCGGCCACACACTCATGGCAGTTGTTGCACTTCGTAGTATCGGTGAGGATAGCCGCCTTCATTTGGTTGTCCACCTTGCCGTGTACGGCCGTCGCGATTTCCAGCCTTGCCTTCGGCAACCACGTGGGTCTATCCGCGTAGCCTAACGTGGCGGCAACCCGATCGCCCGCGCCGGCGGGAAACTTCCAAGCGATGGCGGTGACTGTTTGTGACAGCGGAGCCAGCACGCAATGCGAGATCTTCGTAAACGGGATCAGGAGCATGATAAGGTTCGCCGAGTACACGTGAAGAAGCATCAGCGACTGGTAAGTCTTTGGCCCGATCGCAAGATTCGTGCACAAGAATCCGGTGATGAAGGGAACCACCAGAAACAATGGCCAAGCGAAATCCTGCAGGCGGCTTATTTTGCGCGCTCTCGAGTCAAGAACACGACTGAGAAACAAAGCCATGCCGGCCACAACGACGAGTACTGTGAGGTAGTTGGCCAAGAATTGTGAGGCATGGCGAACCATGCAAACCCGGCAGAGCGCTTCCATAGCAGGACGTGCGCGCATAGGAATAGGGGAACCAGGAGTAGCCCGACATGGAATAAGAAAGAAAACGTGCTGTAGGCTGGCCGCTGACGCCACAAGCCGTGTTACGGGAAACAGCCAGGCGACCGTCTGCCTCCGCACTTCACGCCAGTTCACAATCTTGTCCGGGCTCTGCCGGTACGCCTCGGCGATTCCGATTGCGGTGAGCACTACTGACCGCAGCAGGCCAAGTAGCATCAACGAAAATGCAATACGGAACAGAGGTCCGCGGCCGAACTCAATCCACGTTTCCACTGGTGCCCCCTGATTCGAAGTCGATCGCCTTGTACAATCAGGTCGTGCAGGCCGACGATTTGGCAGTCGATGCCTTGGTCTTCCATCAATTCGTGCAGCTGCTTCTTGCAGTTGGCGCAGGGCGCAACGCAGTACTTGGCTCCAGTCGCCCGAATCTGTTCGGCTTTGGCCTTGCCGCCCACCAGCGTTCGGTAGGGTCGTAACTCGTCCATCGATACGGTGCCGCCGCCACCGCCGCAGCAAATGTTGTCGCGCCGGTTCGGCGTCATCTCAACGTAATCACTGCAAATAGCCTTGAGAAGTTCCCGAGGTTGCTCCACAATCCAACCGCTCCGCGCAAAGTTACACGGATCGTGATAGGTGACCCGCTCGGTGATTACATTCGGCTTGAGCTTCAACCTTCCGTCCCGCCAAGCCTTGTGGGTGTACTCCATGATGCTGACGACCGGGCGCGCTTGCTGTTCTCCGCAGAAGGTCGGATAAAAGACTTTGGCGGTTCGCGAAGCATGGCCGCACTCGCCGATCAGGAGCTTTTTCACCTGCAGGCGCTCCGCTTCCGCGTGAACCTTCTTCACCACATGTTCCAATATCTGGTCGTTGTAGAAGAGGCCGTAATTGATGCCGTCGAAGTAACCGGTGCCAATGGTCCATGAATCGCCAGTCGCGCGAAACACCGCGGCATTGCCCATCAGCGTGTCAGCCTCCATGATGTAGTCCGAAACGGCGGGGAAAAAGAGGTATTCAGCACCTTGCTCATCGACAGGGAATGTAACGTCCACCCTCAAGCCCTCTTTGATTTCATCGCTCAGGAACTCCAACGTATCCAACAATGCCGGGACCGGCACTGCCGACGTATTTCCGCTGGAACCGGTCAACTGCTCGCGAACGCTGACGGCCAGTGCCCGGGGGATAATCCCAATCTCTGAGAGGATGTAACGCCCCAGGTGAGTCAGCAGGCCGTGGTCTATCCCCATCGGGCACTCGAAGTGGCAGCGACGGCATGCTGTGCAGTTGTAAAATGCCTCAGCCATCTCCTGGACCTTGTCATCGGTCAATCCCGGATCGCCGAGTAGTCGTGCCCTCAAAACGCCGGCAACGGTGAAATGGCGACGATAAACCGACAGCAACAATTCCGAGCGATAGCATGGAATGTCTTGCTCATCGCCAGTAGCCAGATATATCTGACACTTGACCGTGCAACGCGAGCACTTTGCGCTGACCCGGACATAATGGTCCAGCGCCACACAGTAGTTCGTATGCTTCAGAATGGCGGCGAATGCTTCAAGAAAGCGGCGGGGGCGGTCATGAACCTCAAAGTCCTCCACGTGGTAGCGAACCGGCAAGAGCTGCTTCCGGATGACCTCCAGCTTCTTCACCGAGTGAAAGGCTTTTTTCCGATCTTCCGGACTAATAAGCTGCATGACTCCTCTGTTTCTTGACCAATCAATGTCAGCAATCAGAACTAGATGCAGTATGCGTCTAGAATCCTTTAACTCTTATAGCCTTGCTTAGGGCCTCGCGCAAGGCGGAATTCAGGGAAGGCTAACGTTTTTGTATGTTGTTGGTTGCAAAGACGCCATCACTGATTAGGTGTACTTATCACCTTGCCGAATGCCCTGAGCGACCCGTGGCGGAGATTTCTGGCAGTACTTTGTTGCCACATCCGGTTGCTGCATTCGCTCATTTAGTCAACAGCCGCCGCTCTCAGCCGCTTGGCAGCGACCTTCTTAATTGGGCGAAATAGGTGCGTGTTACACTTACACCAAAGCGGCGTTGGAGGTTCTTGAGAATGCCACGTGGAAAATGTCCCCATCACCCGGTCGACTATCCCTGCACCTGCGCCATGGGTCACTTGTATCGGTTCATTGAGCCCGTTCTCTTGTTGATGATTCGAGAGCGCGGGCAGGCTTATGGTTACGACCTGTCGGGAGATCTGGCAGATTACGCATTTACGGATGCGGATATCGAAAGAGCCGCGCTTTATCGTACGCTGAACATCCTCGAAAAGAACAAATACGTCACCAGTCATTGGGATACGAAGGGATCTGGACCGGCACGAAAGGTGTACTCGTTGACCAAGGACGGTGAGCACCACCTGCAGCAATGGGCAGAGGTGCTTCACAAAGTGAGTAAGTCGATGTCGCACTTCGTACGCAAAGTGGAATCGCTCAACGGGGCACGACGGCCCATTCGAACGCAGCGGGCTTCAGCAGGCTCTTAGAACGTGCATCTATTCACGGTGAGGGGAGCGGGATGAACAACTTTCTAGGGGCTCTAGCATTTATAGCCGTGTGGATATTGGTGAGCCGCTGGGCGCTGCCACGCTTCGGCGTTCAAACCTGAGGGATGCCGCCAAAGAGCCGAGTTTCGGCTCCTGATTCGTCGAATCAAGACGGATCAACTCCAGCGCCAGACCCGGCCTGTAAACGGTAGATACAGTCATGGGTGCGGAATGACTCGCAAGAAGCGCTCTTTTGCCTACCTCGGCTTGGGAATCAGCATGGATGGCTGAGTCGCCCCCGCCGTTGTTTGCGTTTGTTCATTTAGGTGGTTCATCTCCCGGATCTCCCGCTCCGCCTGCTCCCAGTCCTGAACTGCTCTACCGTCTTGGCGGCTTCGCTCCCTACAGTTCACAGGCACGCTTGGCGATCTGCGGCGTCAAATCGGATGGTTTCTTGGCCACGGCGTTCGGAACGCGCCATTTGATCATCGCGACCTTCACGGCGTCGTTCACGCCGAGGCACGCGACCATGGCATAAACAAATACCGCGAGCGTCTGCCACCAAGGCAATGGCATGAGTCCCGGGAGACCCACGAACGTCAGGACGGTGCCCGCGAGCGCATCCGCCGCGAGGGCTGACAGGAAGGTCTTGCTGGGCAGCGTCGCCCAGAACCAGCGGCGCTCCCGCGCGGACACGACGGAGAATACGGCAAAGTAGAGCAGCATCAGGAAGCTGAAGGTGTAGAGGGCATTGTTGTTGGTCGCCAAACCGAAATGCGACCAGCCGATCCACAATAGGAAGAGCGTTTCAGCGACCATCGCGACGCCCAGCACCACGGACACGGTGATGAAGCCTCCGATGTTCCACGTTTCCGGTTTCTTGGACGGCCGAACGTGGTCGGTGGCAAGGGAGATCTTCGCGAAGTCCGTCATGAAGACCAGCAGCAGCATCGCAAAGGCGGAGACGACGAACTTGCCGGTCACCACGAACGCGATGGCCACGAAAGCCGCCTTCAGGATCGTCCGGCTGATCTTGTTGATGATCCAGGTCAGAATGCGCTGGTAGATCGTCCGCCCCTGCTCGACCAGCGCCACGATGTTCGTCAACCCCGGTTCGGTCAGGACGACGCTCGCGGCGCCCTTGGCCACGTCGGTCGCGGTGCTGACGGCGATGCCCACTTCGGCCTGGCGAAGCGCGGGCGCATCGTTGACGCCGTCGCCCGTCATGCCGGTCACGTGCCCCGCGGCCTGCAGGTGCTGCACGACGATGTATTTGTCCTCCGGATACACCTCGGCGAAACCATCGGCGCCCGCCAACAAGTCCACCGCCTTGTTGCCGGCCTGAGCGCCCGCGGCCTTCAGGTCCGCCACGCGCCGGATGTTGGGCAACCCGACTCCTTGGCCGATCTCACGCGCCACCGGCAGTGCGTCGCCGGTGAGCATCTTTACCGGAACGCCCAGGTCCTGGAGTTCGGCGATAAGTTGCTTGGCGTCCGGCCGGGGCGGATCATACAGCGACACCAATCCGACCAAGGCTGGGGTGCCCGTCTCGGGGCCGCGCGCCACCGCCAGCGTCCGATAGCCCTTCGCGGCCGATTCGCTGACCCGCGCCTCCAACGCCTCGATCGCCGGGGGCTGGAGTCCGCAGGCCTCGGCGATGGTGCGCACGGCGCCTTTCATCACGCGCAGCCGCTGCCCGTTCTGTTCGACCACGGCTTCCGTCCGCCGGTTTTTCGCATCAAACGGCGCGAAGGAGACGGGCGTGACCTTGGGAAGGTTGTCGAAGACGTGCCGCTCTTTCGCCGCGGCGAGGAACGCGAGGTCAATCGGATCCTGGTTGGCTTCCTGCGACGCGAGTGCGCCGGCGAACAGCACGTCGGCTTCCGTCGCGTGCTCCAGCGGGATCACGCCGGTGACGGCCAGTTGGTTCATCGTGATCGTGCCCGTCTTGTCCACGCAGAGCACGTCCATCGTCGCGGCATCCTCCGCGGCGCTGAGGCGCGTGACCAGCACGCCGCGCTTGGCCAGTTCCTTCGACCCGACGGCCATGCTGACCGTGAACATGACCGGGAGGGCGACCGGCACCGCGCTCATCAGCAGGACGAGCATGAGCGGAACCATCTCCAGGAGCGGCGCGCCGCGGATCAGCGACAGCACGATCACCACGCCCAGCAGCGCGCCGACGATGACGAAGAGCCAGCGGACGACCTTGGCCACCACCGCTTCGATGTGGAGTTTCGGACGCGCCTCCTGCACCAGTTCGCGTGGTGCGGCCAAAGTAGGTCTTCGCCCCGGTCAGCATCACCACGCCGTTGCCTTCGCCCCGGCGGACGACGGACCCCGACGAGAGCACGTCGCCGGGCGCCTTGTCCGCGTCCTTCGATTCGCCGGTGAGGGCCGACTGGTCAACGCTCAACGCTCCGGTCAGGAGTTTGACGTCCGCCGGGATGATGTCGCCGGGTCGCACGCGAACGATGTCGCCGGGGACCAGCTCCCGGGCGGGAATGACCTGCCAGCTCGAATCGCGCCGGACGCGCGCATTGACCTGCAACCGCTGCCGCAGCGCCTCGACGACACCGGCGGCCCGGTGCTCCTGCATAAAACTCAACACGGCGTTGACGACCAGCAGCGCGCCCACCACGGCGAGATCAGAGATATTTCCCGAGCACCGCCGACAGCACCATGATCAGTTCGAGCATCCACGCCGAGATGCCCCAGAACTTGCCTGAGGAACTTGAGGACCGGGTGCCCTTTTTTTTCGGCCACTTCGTTGTAGCCGTGCTCCTTCCGGCGGATGTCCACCTCCGCGTGCGTAAGCCCGGTGTCGGGGTTGACATGGAGCGCCGCGAGCGTATCGGGAACCGACGCGGAGGCGATGTCAGGGGGCTTGGCGTTGGCTGGCTTCGAAGGCGCCGGCTCGGCTTCGGATTTATTTGGGGTCGTTTGCATAATGAACCTCATGTCTGGCAGTTGGCCGGTCTAAGCCGGTTTGCCTGCGTTGGTCGCGCCCCACGTCCCATGGCAGATTTCCGGCAGATCCCGCTAAGTTGTTGTAAGGTAGTACTTTTGTTGAGTTGACTTGGTAAAGGTCAGGAGTTCGAGTCTCCACTGCCGCCTAGATAACCCCACTGGCAATCAGATGCTTGCCCAGCAGCAAGTTAAGAACCGTTTCGCGGGTCTCTGCACTCGATGTGTCCGGGGCCTTCGCTACGCTTCAATCCCGGACACACCGCATCTCCAACCCTGAACTCGGTCCAGTAAGCTTTTGCAGATGGGCCAGAGTTAATTTCGGCAAGTGGGCCAAAATAAGTTGCCAAGCACAGACAGGACAGGAAGTAGTCGGTATATTAGGACGGTACGGGATTGGCGCTGTCTGTGACCGGACTGTTGAGCCTCGGAATACGGTACGTCCAACCGGCAACGAGCTTTGTAAGACGCCCCTCATTTTGTAAGACAATTCACGCCAAAGCAGCAAATAACGGCCATTTTGTCCATTTTATCCACAAAAATAAACTTGCCGTATGTCTGTGATTTATTTGTATTTAGTTGATATTACGAGACTTACAATAAAAGTCTGGCGGAGAGGGAGGGATTCGAACCCCCGGTACCCGTCAAGGTACGGCCGCTTTCGAGGCGGCTCGTTTCAACCGCTCACGCACCTCTCCGCATGAGGACTTGCAGCTATTCAGTTGTCTCCCGACCAGTGTAACAAAAAGCCTGCAAACGTGGGACGGCCTGTTTTGGGGCTTTCAGTGTTTGCGGTCAGGGCTCCGCGCGTTCGAGTGCACTTTTGAGCCCAAAACAGCCCCCACATTAGAGCACTTTCCTGGTCAGTGTATCCTCTGAGAGTTTTCGGCGTTGTCATGCTGAAGAACCCAGCCAACACGGCACAGCCGCTCTCTACACCACGAAATATTTCGCCCCCGGGTGGTGGACGACGATGGCCGAGGTGCTCTGCTCGGGTTCGATCAGCCAGGTCGAGGTCAGGCGAACTCCGATCGCCTCCTCGGGCTTGAGCAGCGCAAAGAGTTTTGTCTGGTCCTCCAGATTCGGGCAGGCGGGATAGCCGAACGAATATCTCGAGCCACGATACTTCTGGTGAAAGAGATCGCCGATGCGTTCGGCGTCCTCGCCGGCGATGCCCAGCTCTTGCCTGATCTTTTTGTGGGTGTATTCGGCCAGCGCCTCGGCGGTTTCCACGCTCAGGCCGTGCAGGTAGAGATAGCGTGTGTACTCACCCTTCTCGAACAGGCGCTGCGTTTCGAGCGAAGCGGTTGCCCCGATGGTGACCACCGACATGCCGACGACATCGACTCGTCCGGAAGCGCGCGGCAGGAAGTAATCCGTGATCGAGAGCTGGCGGCCTTCGCGCTGCCGGGGCAAGGTGAAGCGGACGATCTCGCGCAGCTCGTCCGGCGCGGCGCAACCGGCCCGCAACTCAGCCTCGCCCTCGTAACCCTGGGGCTCGTAGATGATGAGATCGTTGCCTTCGCCCTGGCAAGGGAAAAATCCGTAGACAACGGCGGGCGCGAACCATCCGGCGGCGATAACTTCGTTCTCCAACTGGCGCAGGATGGGCCGAAATTTTTCTTCGACGAGCCGGAGATAATCCTGTTGCGAAGCGGTCTTGAGCTGCCACTGATTTTTGAACAGCGCGGTTTCGTTGATATAAGGAAATATTTCGCGCAAGTCGAAGTCGCGGCAAACCCGTCTGCCCCAGAACGGCGGCTGCGGAATGTTGGGCGCCGGCGGAACCGCATCGCGTGGAATGGCGGGCGCTTCTACACCGGAGGACGCCGTCCGGCGCGCGAACTCCTTCACCACGCGGCCTCCGGCAATCGCCTGCTCACGCTCGTTCCCGGCCAGCGACTCCATGTAGTGCAGCCCGGCAAAAGCGTCCTCTGCATAGAAAACGGCTGAAGAGTACTCGCGCCGCAGGTCGTCCTCAACGTACTTGCGAGTGAGCGCCGCGCCGCCACAGATTACCGGAAAGCTGAGCCCCTGGCGTTCGAGATCCTGGATAACGTATTTCATCTCCAGGGTTGACTTCACCAGCAGTCCGCTGAGGCCGATGGCGTCGGCGCGATGCTGCTGGGCGGCGTGGATGATGCCGTCCGCCGGTTGCTTGATGCCGAGATTCACCACTTTGTACCCGTTGTTGCTCAGGATGATGTCGACCAAATTCTTGCCGATGTCGTGCACATCGCCTTTGACGGTCGCCAGAACCATCGTGCCCTTCTGCGAGCCCTCCAATTTTTCCATCTTGGGCTCAAGGTAAGCGACAGCGGCCTTCATCACCGAGGCGGAGTCAAGCACCGATGGAAGCTGCATTTTGCGCGCCCCGAACAGGTCGCCCACGGTGCGCATGCCATCCAGCAGCACGTTGTTGATCAATTCCAGCGGCGTATACTGGCCCAAGGCTTCTTCCAGCATTTGCTCCAGGCTGCGCTTCTCCGCGCCGTCGCCAATCACCTTCTCGCCCTGAATAATGCAGTACTTGAGCTTGTCTTCGATGGAGAGCGACTCGACCTGGGCCGTGGGTGCGATCTCGCTCCGGCCTTGCATGGCGGCGAAGTGCGCCATGTAAGCCTGCAATGGATTGCCAACCGTGCCGTCCTGAAAAATCAGCTTCCGGGCAAGCTCGGCTTCCGCTTCGGGAATTTTGTATAAAGGATAAATTTTGCTGTAGTTGACAATCGCCAAGTCGAGCCCGCGCTCGACGGCTTCGTGCAGGAAGACCGAGTTCAACACGCGCCGCGCATAGGCATTCAGTCCGAACGACACGTTGCTGACGCCGAGAATCGTTTTCACGTCGGGCAGTTCCTGCTTGATCCGCCTGACTGCCTCCAGCGTCTCCACGGCGGCCGTGCGGTACTCTTCCTGTCCCGTCGAAATGGGCAAGGTGAGCGCATCGAAGATCAGCTCCTCTGGACGCACCCCGTACTTCTTGGTCGCCAGTTCGTAGATGCGGTGGGCAATGGCCAGCTTGCGCCCGGCGGTCAACGCCATGCCTTCTTCGTCGATGGTGAGGGCAATGACCGCCGCGCCGAAGCGCTTGGCCATGGGCAACACGCGGCTGGTCCGCTTCTCGCCATCTTCCAGGTTGATGGAATTGATAATCGCCTTGCCGGGGATTCGCTTGAGCGCCTCCTCGATCACGTCGGCCTCGGTCGAATCCACCAGGATCGGCGCGGGCACGCGGGTGGCAATCTTCTCCAGCACTGAACTCATGTAGCCCTTTTCATCCTCGCCCACAATGGCGCAGCAAAGGTCGAGCAGGTGCGAGCCTTCGTTCACCAGCTTCTTGGCAAGCGAGAGAATCGCGTCGTAATCCCGTGCCCTGACGAGGTCGCGGAAGTGTTCGAGGCGCGTCGTGGTATTCATCTCCTCGGCCACGATCAACGGCTTCGGGTCGAGGTCCAACGGAACCATGGTGTAGGCGCTGGCGACCGCTGCCACCGGCGCTACGTTACGCGCCGCGGGTTGAAGTCCGCCGACCGCTTCGACGACCGCTTTGAGGTGTTCAGGAGTGGTTCCGCAACATCCGCCGACGATGCGCACCCCATAGTCCAACACGAAGCGGCGATGATAGTCGGCCAACTCCTGCGGAGACAGGGCATAAACCGCGCGTCCGCCGACATTCTGCGGCAGCCCGGCATTGGGCAGCACCGAGACGTGTTTGGAGGAATTGACGCTGAGGTAACGGACAGCATCGTTCATCTCCTTGGGCCCTGTGGCGCAGTTCAATCCGATGGCGTCCATGTCATACACTTCCAGAGCGGTCAGCGCCGCTCCGATTTCGGTGCCCAGCAGCATGGTTCCGCTAGCTTCCAGCGTCACTTGCACCTGCAAGGGAAGCCGCTTCGCTTTTTCCCGCATCACGTCGAACGCCGCGATGGTCGCGATCTTGGCTTGCAGCAGGTCCTGGCAGGTCTCGATCAGCAGAACGTCAACCCCGGCATCGATCAAGGCGGAGATCTGCTCGAAGTAGACGGCGTGCATGGCGTCGAAGCCTATGTGCTCGAGCGACGGCAACTTGGTCGTCGGGCCAATCGAGCCGGCCACAAAGCGCGGCTGGCGCGGCGTGGAAAAGTCCGCCGCGACGGAGCGCGCGAGTTTGACAGCCGCGGCATTCAGCTCGGCAACCCGGTCCCCGAGCCCGTATTCAGCCAGCACGATGCGCGAAGCACCGAAAGTATTGGTTTCGATTACGTCGCAACCAACCCCCAGGAAGGCGGCATGAATATCACGGATGATGTCCGGACGGCTGAGCACCAGCAATTCATTGCAACCCTCCTTTCCCCAGTAATCGTCGGGGGTGGGATTGCGAAATTGAATATTGGTTCCCATGGCGCCGTCGTAAACGACAACGCGTTCACTTACCTTCTGGAGGAAATCACTCATATGCGCAATCACCTGGAAAGCCGCATTCTCTGTGTCTACAGGATACGGCAGGCAGTCCGAACAACAAAAACCCCGCTCGGAAAAGCGGCCAAAAAGAAAGCCGGCCCACAGGGACCGGCGCGCACCCTTGGGAGCTGGGCTAACGCATCAGCATTCGCTGCTTGGCTTCTTCCGTGCGGTTGAACACCGCGTTTTGACCGACATGCGCCGCAATTGGCGCCAACAACTGCTCTTTGCGGTAGACAAGGTTGGTGGCATTCAACGTGGCCAACTCGAAGCCGTGGCCATGGGTGATGGCATCCGTCGGACAAGCCTCGACGCAGTAGCCGCAGAAGATGCAGCGGTTGTAGTCGATGTTGTAGACCTTGGCATAGCGCTCGGCGCCGCTGACGCGGTTTTCCGCCGTGTTTTCGGCCGCTTCAATGTAAATACAATTGGCCGGGCAGGCGGCGGCGCAAAGAAAACAGGCGACGCACTTCTCCAGGCCGCTTTCATCACGCTGTAAAACGTGCATGCCGCGGAAGCGCTCTTGAAACATTGCTCCCCTCAGCGGTCCGGGGCCATCGGGATAGTTCTCAACCTGCGTGGGGGCGAACATCTCCCGGAAGGTAACGCTCATACCCTTGGCGATGGCGGCGATATTCCTCAAAATCCCCATATTGTTTTCAGTATAAATCCAGGACAAACTTTCGAGCCAGTCCTGGTGAACTGACGATCGCGGCCCGACCCGTCCCAATCCGCCCCTTTGCCAGGCCAAACGGAACTGCGGCCGGGGCGAACCGGCCTACAGCTTCTCCCGACGCAGCCTGAGCGAGTTGGAAATCACCGAGACGGAGCTCAGGCTCATGGCCGCCGCGGCGATGATTGGGCTCAGCAGCACGCCAAAAAACGGATAGAGAATACCCGCCGCGACCGGCACTCCCACCGAGTTGTAGAGGAACGCGAAGAAAAGGTTTTGCCGGATATTCCGCATCACCGCCTTGCTCAACCGGCGGGCGCGCACAATGCCGCGCAGGTCGCCGCCCAGCAGGGTCACTCCCGCCGACTGCATCGCCACGTCGGTTCCCGTCGCCATCGCGATTCCCACATCGGCCTGCGCCAGGGCCGGCGCGTCGTTGATGCCGTCGCCCGCCATCGCCACCACTCTTCCCTGCTCCTGCTGCTCACGTACCACCCGGTTCTTCTGCTCAGGCAGAACGTCCGCGTAAAACTCCGCCAAGCCGAGTTTGCGGGCAACGGCTTGCGCAGTCGTGCGGTTGTCCCCGGTGATCATGGCCACGCGAATCCCGTCGCGCATCAGTTCGCCTATTGCCTCGAACGAAGTGGGCTTGATTGCGTCCGCAATGCCCAGCAAGCCCGCGAGTTTGCCGTCGACCGCAACCAAGGCAACGGTGTGGCCTTCGCGGCGCAACTGTTCGGCCGCCGGCCCGAGCGACTCGAGAGCTGATGCCTCCACTCCGTCTTCAGCCAGCATGGCGACGCTTCCAACCAGCACCCGGTGCGCGTCCACTTCGCCAACCACGCCCTTGCCGGGGACAGTCTGAAAACTGGATTGCGGCCGCAGCGCCAAGCTGTTGGCTTTTGCCGCCTCGGTAATGGCGCGCGCCAGCGGATGCTCGCTGCCCGCCTCCAGACTGGCGGCCCACACCACCACCTGCTCCTCGCTGAAATGCGGCGCCGCGACCACTGATTCCAGCGTCGGCTTTCCCATGGTGATGGTTCCGGTTTTGTCGATCGAGCAGCGTGTTGACTTTTTCCAGCCGCTCGAGAGCTTCGGCGTTCTTGAATAACACCCCGGCGCGAGCCCCCCGCCCGGTGCCCACCATGATCGCCATCGGTGTCGCCAGCCCGAGCGCGCAGGGACAGGCGATGATCAGCACCGCGACCGCATTCACCAACGCGTAGGCGAAACGAGGCTGCGGTCCCCAGATGAGCCACGCCACAAACGTCAGCCCGGAAGCAGCCGATCACGGCGGGAACGAAAAACCCCGCAACCCGATCGGCAAGGCGCTGGATGGGCGCGCGGCTGCGTTGCGCTTCACCTACCATGCGCACAATCTGGGCAAGTACGGTTTCGCTGCCGACGCGTTCGGCCCGCATCAGCATGGTGCCCGTGCCGTTTACGGTTGCGCCTACGACGCGCGCTCCCGGCGCTTTTTCCACCGGCATCGGCTCGCCGGTCAGCATCGACTCATCGACCGTGCTCTGGCCTTCCAGCACCACGCCGTCGACCGGAACTTTTTCTCCCGGACGCACGCGCAGCCGGTTGCCCACCTGCACCTGATCGAGCGAAATGTCGCGTTCGGCGCCGCTGTCTTCGACGAGGCGCGCCATTCGCGGCGAAAGATCGAGCAGCGAACGAAGCGCGCTGCTGGTTTGTCCGCGCGCGCGCAGCTCCAGTACTTGCCCTACCAAAACCAGAATTATGATTGCCGCCGCCGCCTCGAAATAGACCGGCGGTTGTCCGTAGTCTCCGCGCAGCGAGGCTGGAAAAATTCCCGGCAACAGGGTGGCCAGCACGCTGTATCCGTACGCGGCCCCTACGCCGATGCCGATCAGGGTGAACATGTTGGGGCTGCGCAAGCGGAACGAATTGAGCGCCCGTTCGAAAAACGGCAGGCCGCACCAGACTACAATCGGGCTGGCCAGCAGCAACTCGATCCACGCCACCAGGTCTGCCCTGACCGCATGCGCCAGCGGCGTCGCCATGTGCGCCATGGCGAGCGCCAGCAGCGGCACGCCCAGCCAGAGCGACAGTTTGAGCCGATGACTCATGTCGCGGAGTTCGGGGTTTTCCAGCAGCACAGCGGATGCGGATCGCGGCCCGAGCGCCATGCCACAGATCGGACACGCGCCCGGCTCGTCGCGCACCACTTCAGGATGCATTGGGCAGACATACTCGATCTTGACCGCCGAAAGCTCGATCGTCTCCGGCTCCAGAGCCATGCCGCAGACCGAACAGACACCGGGGCCGCTTTGCCTTACCTCCGGGTCCATCGGACAGGTATAAATTGCTGGCGGCGGGGCAGTGGACTTGGCCGCCTTGGGGGTCGCGTCCGCAGCCGGCTCGTCGTGCGATGTGGGTGCGCCTACGGTGGCAGTAGGGGGAGTAACCGGCTTTGGCGTGGGCGCGATCAGTATCCCCGGCGAGCCCTGCTCGCTTGGGTGACTGATCGGGGTCCCCCACAAAGGCTGCTGTTGCGTCTGCTGGGGCGCGATTCCGCCCAATTGCACCATGCCGCTCATGCCTCCAGGTTTGTAGGCCGGGTCCAGGTACTTCTCCGGATCAGCTGCAAAGCGCTCGCGGCAGCGGGGATTGCAGAAGAAATACGTGTTCCCCTTATGCACGTGGCTGCCGCCGCGAGCCGTAGCGGGGTCCACCATCATCCCGCAAACCGGATCTTTGCTCCGAGTTCCATCAGCAGTTTGCATGTTGTTCACCCACTCTTCCTGCGCCAGGTCAGTCGGCCGATGCGCTTTAGACGGCTGCTGAAAAACGCGCCGAAGCAACGAGCGAGGCGCTACCGAATGTGTAATCCAGAAGTGAAGCGTACAAGATATTGGGAGCTTGTCCTTCCCAAAACTTGTTTTTCAGCAGCCTGTTAGCCGGCCCTCTTGCTATATAGCCCTCTTGCTATATAGTAAGACGTAAGTTGATCGTACAGGGGTTCCGAATTGCCCTCGTACCTCGCAAAGGACCAGCCGACATGACCTCTGTGGATGTTTGCTTCAGCTACGGGATGACGCCAACCGAGACGACCATGCAGGCGTTGGACTATGTCCGGGAAGTCTATGGTGTCCGCCGAATCCGCTTCGACGAGGCGGCACGATCGGTCCGGGTGGAGTACGACGCGACCCGTCTGAACGAGGATACGATTGCCGCTTTGCTGCGCCGGACCGGGTTGGAGATTTCAGGAAAAGTTGCGCTCACCTAACCGCGTCCCAGAAGTTCGCCTCAGTTTCAGGTTGTCGTCCTGCCGCGACGCTAGTTACGCCCCTGGCAGGCTGCTGAAAAACAGGTTTCTAGTGAAGTGAGCCCACAATATTTTGTACAAAGGTATTATGGTGCCCACGTTACATGGCGCCTCGCTCGTTGTTTCGGCGCGTTTTTCCGCAGCCTGCTAGGTCCAGCATCCAAACATGCAATCCCACGGCGCCTCCAAGTGGGCCATTCTGGGATAGCAATATAAGAAGACGACGGAAGCAGCCAGAACTACAACAAGACTCAGACGAACACCGAATATCCGGCGGCGAGAAGAATGGAGCGCGACGGCGATTGCCATGCCCAGCAACATCGCTGCCGAATAGTAGTAGTAATAGTTGGGTGTCTTCAGCGGAGTGACCGCCCATTGCAGCAGGTTGGCGGTGTAGACGCAAAGCACCATCGCCTCAGGCAAAGCAACGCGATTCCAAAGGCGCCGCGCGGATACCGCAAGCGCGAGCAGGCCGCCCCACATGACGACTGGATTCCCCACCAGGTACGAAAGGCCACGGTTCGGAGACAACCTGAAAGGCCAGCCATACCAAGCTGCATACTGCGCGGGATTGCCTGGGGCCGCCTTCGTCAGCTTCAACATCAGGCCATGCATTTTTACTAGTTCAGTTAAAGAAAAAGGAACGTGCATCGCACGAAACAAGGGCACAAAAGTAGTCCCATACGATAATGCGGGGGCCACGATCAGGGCCACGACAAGCATTGGAATTCTAATGGCGCGAAGGTTTTCGGCGGAACGCCTCAGCCTGGGATTGTTTTGGGGAATGTATCTTTCGCAACAGAGCAGAGCCAATGTGATGGCCCATACCACCGCGAGCGTATCGATCGCATTCCACTTGCATGCGCCCCCAAGGCCGAATAAGAGTCCTGAAGCCAAGATCAGAGCTCGAACGTGCGCGTTGGCTGACCTCCAATTCGACCGCCATCGTGAAAACAAGTATCCCCCAGATGACAAATGTGAACACGAACACGTCCAGCATGGCGGTACGCGACATTACGTAGAGAAAATTATTGAAAAGCGTCAACGCCGTCGCGGTTACTGCGAGCGAGTAGTCGCGCAGCAGCAGGTACGTCCAGAAAAAGATGGCAACCAAAGTCAGAACGCCGCAGACTACGCTTGCCAGACGCCAGCCGAGCGGTTTGTCTCCGGCGACTGTGATTCCGGCTGCGATGAGGTAACTGCCAAGCGGCGGATGTTGCCTGCCCACTGTGGTGGCGGCGGAAAATTCCTGTGGCATGGGACCCAGGGTCCCTTTCAACAAGCTTCGGGATACGCCGACATACATGCTTTCGTCGAAGAGCTCACGGGTCGGTTTATCGATTCCGGCTAGAAGAAGTAGCAATGTTGAGCAGATAATTACGATCGACGTCACCGCCATTTTGACGCGTGAAGGCCTTCTCGCCTGCTCCCCGAGCCCAAAGTCCTGCTGCGGATCGGAGCCACGCGAAACGGCACCCTCAAGCCCTGGCATTGATGTCATGAGAGGCTAGATCGTACACATTGCAGTCTTGCGGGGTCAATAGCTTTCTTCACCATTGGGCGCGAGCAGGCCGCTGAAAAACACGCCACGCTCCGGGGTCCCCGACAAACTCGCTGGGCTTGCTGAGGTGAGAAGCAGAGGCCCCCGGCGCATGGGGCAGCAACCAGCCTGCCTGTTAGCTTATGGGGCTGTATTCTGTTTTTGCTGCTCCGCAAACCAGGCAACGCAGGAAACTGAGGTTCTCCGTAGTGTAGCCGCACACACGACAAACGAAATACAGTTTGCTGGCGCCCCTCAAGCTCTCCAATTTGTTCAGCGCTTCCGTATAGAGGCGAGCGTGTTCGGCTTCGGTCTTGATGGCGTAAGTGAAGGTCCGCAGGGCGTCGGAATTGTTCGCGGCCTTGGCCTCGGCAATGAATTCCGGATACATCGTGTCGCGCTCATAAGCCTCGCCGGCGATTGCGACCGCGAGATTTTCCCGTGTGGACTTTACCTCGGGAGCATGAATATCGGCTTTAGGTTCAGCGCCCAGCTTGCGAATTACGACGGCATGATTGTTGGCGTGAATTTCTTCCGCCTTAGCGGCGGCGCGGAATAGGCTGGCGACCTCGCCGTAACCTTCTTCCCCGGCCTTCTTGGCGAACGCAAGATACTTGTTGTGCGCATTGCTCTCGCCATCGAAGGCGGCTTGCAGATTTTCAAGCGTGCGTGAGCTGTCCTTGTCCGCGGCTTTTGTGCCCACAACGGCGGCGGCCGGCAGCAGGATCGAAAGCATTGTTCCAAGCATTGGAATCATCTGAAAAGCTCCTTGTAGACTCTTTCAGTGTCCACGCTCTACCGAACCCCGCACAGTGATCCTCGTCGCAACCCTGTGTGATCGGCTGCCAAAAGCGAAGGGCGCACTGGCATGCGCCCTGCTTGTGGATCATCGATTGAAGGCATTCCCGGAACACCCATGGTCTCCGGCATGCGTCGTGGCCGCGTGGGTCGGGTGGAAGACTGGGAGCTTACCAGCCCCGCGTTTGCAGCATATCGCTTTCGGCAATCGCCGAAACCGCCAGCCCCTTCATTGCGCCCTTGACTTGCTCGCTCACCTCGGCCAGAACTTTGGGATCGTTATAGTGCGTGGTGGCGATCACGATCGCCTTGGCCCGGCTCTCGGCTTCTTCGCGCTGGGCGCGGTCGTGCATATCGAGTGGGGTTGAGCCGTCCTTCATAAAGATGCCGCTGCCGACAAAGATCGCCTCGGCGCCAAGCTGCATCATCAGCGCGGCGTCTGCCGGGGTGGCGATGCCGCCCGCCGAAAAGTTCGGCACCGGCAGTTTGCCGGCCTTGGCCACCATGCGGACCAACTCGTAAGGAGCCTGGTGGTTTTTGGCCGCCGCGAACAGCTCTTGTTCGCTCATCACGGTCAACTGCTTCATTTCCTTCACGATCTGACGCATGTGCTTGACCGCGTGGACAACGTCGCCGGTGCCCGCTTCGCCCTTGGTGCGGATCATGGCCGCGCCCTCGGCAATGCGCCGCAGCGCCTCACCCAGGCTGCGCGCGCCGCACACAAAAGGGGTGGTAAAGGCATGCTTGTCGACGTGGTGTTCTTCGTCCGCCGGGGTCAGCACTTCGGACTCGTCAATGTAATCGACTCCCAGCTGCTGCAAGATTTGCGCCTCGGCAAAGTGGCCGATGCGGCATTTGGCCATGACCGGAATCGACACCACGGCCATGATTTCCTTGATCTTCAGCGGCGAAGCCATACGCGCCACCCCGCCCTCGGCGCGAATCATGGCCGGCACGCGCTCCAGTGCCATCACCGAGGTTGCCCCTGCTTTTTCGGCAACTTCAGCCTGCTCGGCGCTCATTACGTCCATGATCACGCCGCCCTTCAGCATCTCGGCCAGACCGGTCTTCAGCCGCAGACCGGAGCTTTCATTATTCTCCGCCATAAAACTTGTCTCCCACTTTGTCAGTATCCCCTTTGCAAGGTCGGTCCGCGACTCCGGCCAAAAGCTCTCCCGGCTTCCTGCTTGGAATCGGCTTGGCATCTGCCCGGAGGCAACTCTGCCTGACGGCAAGGCGAGCGGAACGTGGCCTCGGCTGGAACAGTACTATTGTAGCGCGAACCGGGGCCTGTTTGCGGGCCACTTCCGGGGAGCGTCAGCCACGAGCGCGGATGCATTCCGTGGAGCGCTCCACGGCGCGCTTCACGAAATAATACGGCGTTCAGCAGCATGCTCGACAAAATCCACTCCACAATTGCTGTGGTTTGCGATACACTTGCGCCCCATTTCCAGCAGGGCAAGAACTGGCAAGGAGCAAGCGCGGCTATGGAAACACACTCTACGATTCAGCGGGTAGCAGTTGTCGGAACCGGCGTCGTTGGGGCGAGTTGGGCGGCATTTTTTCTGAGTCGCGGGCTGGAGGTCTCGGCGACCGATCCGGCTCCGGGCGCCGAATCCGCGCTGCGATCTTTTGTGGACCGCGCCTGGCCGGCACTGGAAAGTCTGGGGATTTCTCCCGAGGCTTCGCGCGATCGTTTGAGCTTTAACGTCGACCTCGAAAAAACACTCGCCGGGGCGCAATTTGTTCAGGAAAATGCCCCTGAGCGCATCGACCTAAAAATCAAACTATTTGCCCGTATGGATGCCGTTCTGCCGCCCAGTGTGCTGATTGCCTCCAGTTCGTCAGGACTGAAAATCAGCGCCATCGAGTCCCACTGCAAGCACCCGGAGCGCTGCGTAATCGGTCATCCGTTCAACCCGCCACATCTCATCCCGCTGGTCGAAGTTGTGGGTGGAACAAAGATTTTGCCGGAAAACATCGAACGAACCTTGCAGTTTTATTCAGCCTTGGGTAAGCATCCGATCCACATCCGGAAAGAAGTTCCAGGACATGCCGCGAACCGGCTTCAGGCGGCGCTTTGGCGCGAGGCTATTCATCTGGTGGCGGAAGGCGTGCTAAGCGTCGCCGATGTGGACTCGGCGGTATGCTGGGGTCCAGGGCTTCGCTGGGGTATCATGGGGCCGAATCTGCTGTTCCACCTGGGCGGCGGCAAGGGCGGTCTGCAACATTTTCTGGAACATCTGGCGGGCCCTTTTGCCACCTGGTGGGCGGATCTTGGCAGTCCCGGACTGACACCGGAAATCAAGGCAAAGCTGATCGCCGGAGTACTGGAAGAAGCCGCCGGCCGCTCGATCGAGCAGCTCGAAGAAGAGCGCAACCGGGCGATTCTCGGCTTATTGGCAATTCGCGAGGCGGGCAAGCGCGACTGAAGCGATCGAGGGACGAAAAGCGAACTTGTCTTCCGGTATTTACCGCGCGACGTTTGCCGAGCGGCGTTACCGGGAACCCCAGCTATCGCCCTGCTTTAACTCTCGGCTGAATATTTTTTGCGGATCGATGGCGATGAATGTGCCTTCGCTTCTCGCCAATATTTCGCCTTCCGCGCTACGCAGTTCGGCCACGTTGACGTGAACCCGTCCGCTGCTGCTGCGCTGCCATCCTTCGGCGATCAGGGGCTTGCCTAGAGGCACCAGCCGGCAATACTCGACCGTCATTTTTTTGGTGACCGCGGTCACCTGCGTGATGCGGTTCGCCTTGCCCATTGCCTCATCGAGAATGGTCGCAATGATGCCGCCGTGCGCGTGCCCCGGAGGACCGGTGTGGCGGCGCGAAAGCCTAAAGCGGCAGACGAAGGAATTGCGCTTCTCGTCGAAAGTAAACTTCAGGCCTAAGCCCTCTGGATTGTCACGACCGCAGCCGAAGCAATAGTTTCGAGTGCTCCTCGCCGGTGCCCGATTGTTGCCGGCTGCATCGCCTGGGCCCTGCTCTTGCTTGCTCTTCTTGGTATGCGTAGCCATCCCAAAACCAGAATACAACATGTGGATGCCGCCAGCTGCCGGGCGGTCGCCGACGGTCACGTGAGAGCAAAATAGGCGGCGCCCGTGGAATCTCCCCGGCTGAGGAATATTGGGGCCGGTATTTCGAAAACCAGCTGCTCCCCGGAAAACCTTCCGGCAAGTAAATGATTCTACCGTTTAGCTCTGCCGGGGCGGCAATCTCTGAAACCCTCGCGGCGAACGCGCATCTTATGGCAATGGCGTCTCAGCTCTTCCGAACCAAAAGCCCCAGGCCATCCATAGGAGGCAACGGACGTACACCTTTTCCCCCCGAGCCTTTTGGCGGCGGAGGTGGCGGCGGCCGCGGAGACGGCGATCGCATTCCGAATCCCAATGAGCGCTTGCGGCGCTATCGCATGGGTCTCAGCTTGGCCGTAGCCTCGATTTCCATGCTGTTCCTCGCCTTCACCACACTTTTTCTGGCGCGCCGAACCGCCGGCAAGTTCGATCCCATCGCCGGAAAATTTATTACCGACTGGGTCCCTGTGCACCTGCCGTCGAAGTTGCTGCTGATCAATACAGGGTTCCTGCTGCTAAGCTGCATCACCATTGAAATTGCGCGCCGAGCCGCCTCGATCGAGATGATTCTGGTTCCGGCCACCAGCTTGCCGGGTATCAAACGTACTCCGGAGTATTCAATCACCTGGGTGCGCCTGACTGCCGCGCTGGGAACGCTGTTTCTCGCCGGACAGTGGTTGGCTTGGAACCTCCTGCACCACGATGGCATTTTCTTCAATAGCGGCCCTGCCAGCAGTTTTGCCTTCCTGCTGACCGGCACGCACGCCGTGCATCTGGTGGCAGGTGTCTTGGTGCTGATCTATGCGGGCTTCCACCGTCGGCAACGGCGCTCGCTCGAAAGCCGCCGGATCGTCATCGACGTCGCCGCCTGGTATTGGCACTTCATGGGTCTTCTCTGGCTCTATCTGCTCGCCCTGCTGTGGTTTCTCAAGTAGATGAGCCCGCTCGGGATGGCCCCTTCATGGGAACCCTCTCCGCAATTTATAATGTAATATTCCGGTTCCCTGGCCGACCGCGTCTGTGGACGCAGGGCAGGCGTTCTCGGGATTGACTTCCCTGGCGGGAATTCGGATCGATTGTTTTGGGCATGGCCAACGAATCCATCATCGTGCGCGGGGCTCGGGTTCACAATCTCAAGAACATTGACTTTGAAATCCCTCACAACAGCTTGACGGTCGTGACCGGGGTCTCCGGCTCCGGCAAGTCTTCGCTCGCCTTTGACACGATTTACGCCGAAGGGCAGCGCCGTTATGTGGAATCTCTGTCGGCCTATGCCCGGCAGTTTTTGGAACGCATCGAAAAGCCCGACGTCGATCTCATCGACGGCATCGCGCCGGCGGTCGCCATACGGCAAAAGAACCAGACCCGCAACCCGCGTTCCACGGTGGCAACGGCAACCGAGATTTACGATTATCTGCGCCTGCTCTTCGCCCGCATCGGACACACGTATTGCTCCCAGTGCGGCCAGCCAGTCAAGCAAGACACGGTCGACGAAGTTGCCGCCGCCGTGCTCGCCCTGGAAACAGGCACGCGGCTCAATGTCCTGTTCCCTTTGCAACCCGCGCCAGCCCCGGCGGAGCCGGAAAAGAAGCCTCGCGGCCGCGCCAAAAAACCGGCGACCCCGGCGGTCGACGAGCTACTTCGCGAACGCCTGTTCGAACTCCGCAAGCGCGGCTTTAACCGTTTGTTTCAGAACGGGCGGATTTTTGAGTTCTCCACCCCCGAGTCGCTGTTGGATGTCGATTTCGATGCTCCAGTCTTTCTTTTGCTCGACCGCATTGCGCTGGCCGCCGACATCCGCGCTCGCGTCGTGGATGCGGTGGAGAGTGCCTACCGCGAAGCCGGAGAAGTGATCTTCGAAACCTCGCCGCGCGACGGCGGCGAACCCAGGCGCTTGCGCTTCTCGCAGCGCTTCGAGTGCAAAACCTGCAACCTCAAATATGAGGAGCCTGAGCCGCGGCTATTTTCTTTTAACAGCCCATTCGGTGCCTGTCCTCGCTGCCAGGGTTTCGGTAACACCATCGACTTCGATATGGATCTGGTTGTCCCCGACCCTTCGAAGACGCTCAGCGAAGGCGCCATCGACCCCTGGACCAAGCCCAAGTACAAGCCTTTGGCGGCCGAGATGAAACGTTATGCCCGCCAGGCGCGAATTCCTCTCGATATTCCCTGGAGCGGCCTGGACCCCGAGCAGCGGCGGACGATCATCGAAGGCGACGGCAAGTGGTTTGGCGTGCGCGGGTTCTTTGCCCATTTGGAGCGCAAAAAATACAAGCTGCACGTGCGCGTCTTTCTCAGCCGGTATCGTGGCTATTCCGTATGCGGTAGCTGTGGTGGCGCGCGTTTGCGGGCGGAGGCGCGGCTGGTGAGGATCGCCGACAAAGACATCTGCCAGGTCTGCGCCATGACGGTCGAGCAAGCAGCACTGTTTTTCTGGGGCCTTACACTCGGGGACATGGAGAACGAAATTGCAGGCAAGCTGCTGGAAGAGATCCGCGACCGCCTGCGTTTCCTGCATGAAGTCGGACTCGAATACCTTACGCTGGACCGCCTGGCCTCGACGCTTTCCGGAGGCGAGGCGCAGCGCATTCAACTCGCAACCTCGCTCGGATCGCGCCTCGTGGGGACGCTCTACGTGCTTGACGAGCCCTCCATCGGTCTGCACAGCCGCGATACTTCCCGTTTGATCCACATCTTAAAAAACCTGCGCGACCTCGGCAACACCATCCTGGTGGTCGAGCACGACGCCGAAGTCATGCGCAGTGCCGACCGCATACTCGACCTCGGCCCGGGCGCGGGCGAGCACGGCGGAAACCTTGTGGCCGAGGGAACCTACGAGGAGATTCGTCGCAACCATGCATCGCTCACCGGGCGTTTCCTGAACCACGATCTCGAGATACAGGTGCCGCAAAACCGGCGGCAGCCGGGAAGTTTGCAACTCAAACTTTTCGGCGCACTCGGCCACAATCTGAAAGGGTTCGACCTCAACATTCCTCTCGGCATGATCGTCGCCGTCACCGGCGTCTCCGGCTCGGGAAAATCCACCCTGGTTCACGATGTCATCTACAACGGTCTCGCCGAGCAGAAGCGTCAATCCATGGGCGCGGCTGGCGCGGTTTCTGAAGGCTCTTACACCCGCCTGGAAGGCGGCGAACTCCTCGACGAAGTCGTGCTGGTCGACCAATCGCCGATCGGGCGCACTCCGCGCTCCAATCCAGTGACCTACATCAAGGCATTCGACTCCATCCGGGAACTGTTCGCCTCGCTTGCCGAATCCCAAAAGCACGCTTACACCGCCGGACATTTCTCCTTCAACATCCCCGGCGGCCGCTGCGAGAACTGCCAGGGAGACGGCACGGTCACGGTCGAAATGCAGTTTCTGGCCGACGTCGAACTGGTCTGCGAGGAGTGCAAGGGCACGCGCTATAAACCGGAGATCCTGGCGGTTCACTATCATGGCCGCAGCATTCACGACGTGCTCAACATGACGGTGAAGGAGGCGCTGCATTTTTTCTCGGGAATCCAAAAGCTCGTCGACAAACTTAAAGTGCTCGATGAAGTTGGGCTGGGTTATCTGCGCCTGGGCCAGAGTGCCACCACTCTGAGCGGCGGCGAGGCCCAGCGCATGAAGCTGGCGGCGCACCTTCAGCCGCACAGCCTGAACCGTCCCAAGCCCGTCGGCGGAGCCCGCCGCAGGCTGCCGCGCGTTCTCTACATTTTTGACGAGCCGACTACCGGTCTGCATTTCGACGATATCAGCAAGCTGCTGCTCGCTTTCCGCCGCCTGATCGATGCCGGCGGTTCGATTCTGGTCATCGAACACAATCTCGACGTCATCAAGGTTGCCGATTGGGTGATCGACCTCGGACCGGAGGGCGGCGACCGGGGCGGCCAAGTGGTCGCCGTGGGGCCTCCGGAAAAAATCATGCAGAATCCGAAATCCTACACCGGACAGTGGCTGGCACGGGTGCTTCCCACCCACGAATTGAGCGTGTCCTGAAGCAGCTCGCAGGCTGCTGAAAAACGCCAGCGTGCTCCGGCTTCGGCTTCGCGTTGATCGCGGATGCCTGGAGGGTTTGGGTGGTTGCTCACTGGGGTGATTGAAACCTTCTGCAACTCCGCCAGCGAACCCGCGCCGCAATTCCAGCTTCTATCTAAAGGACAGCGATAGAGAGCCGGCCAGTCGGCGGCCCGCGCCGGGTGGACGTGTGATCCGAACCAGAATCATTCAGAATGCGGCGGACTTCCAGGGTATACGCAGCCTGTGGGAGCAACTCGCCCGCGACTCGACAATCTTCCAGAGCTTTTGCTGGAGCCAGTTGGCCGCCTCCTGCTTCGCCCGGCGGGAGCAGCCGTACGTCATCTGCTGCGAATCCGATTCAGGGGTGGCGCTCGTCCCTGCCGTCATTCGCCGCGATGGCTCGACGAGCCTGCTGGGCGAAAGGCTGTTCGACTATCGCGATGTCTTGCACGCCGGTGACGCAGCGCTGTTGCCGCAGGCATGGCGGCGGCTCTCCGACCTGAATTGCCCTTTCAAGTTGACCGCTTTGCGCGGTGAGCCCAGCCACCTGCTCTGGCGGGGAGCGCATCCGCGGCCTTTCGCGCACGCTCCCTGCGTGCGCAACCGCGATGTAAGCGCGATGATTACCGCCGGCGATTCTTCGCCCATCGCATGCCGGGACAGCTTCCTGGCGATGCATTCCCGCCTCGGGCGGCACACCAGGCGCATCGCCAAACAGGCGGTCACCTTCAGGCACCATGCCGGCAGCGAACGGCAGCTCGTGCGATTCATCTACGAAACCAAGGGCAAGCAGGCGACGCCGTCGGAGAATCTTTTTCAAGATCGCATGCGCCGGGAATTCATGGTGCGCATCGCCGCCGAAAAAGCGTCGCGCTGCGATGTCTACACCTATGAGACAAACAGCGAACTGGTCGCGGCACTGGTCGCCTTTCGCGACGATGCCGTGCGCCACTGCTACACCATCTACTACGACTCGCGGTGGTCTGACTTTTCTCCGGGGCAGCTGCTGCTGTTTGAGGTAACTGCCCGTTCGTTGGCGGAGGGGCTGGACTGCGATTTCATGACCGGCGAATATCCCTACAAGAATAGAGTGGCAACGGCGCGCGTGCCACTGTTTACGGTGGAGGCCGAGGCCGGGGCGCTTTCGGGAATTTTCCCGTCCAGCGCGCTGGAGCAAAGTCCGGCCGCACTCAGCGAGGCGTATGCCTCGGCAAAACGCAGGAAAGACGGCAGCAGGCCGGCTGCCTGAGCTGCACCTTCTTTCGGCTGCGCCTCAGCCCCAAGCCGTGTTGGGATTCCCGGTGGTCGCTCAGAATGACACAGCAAGGGTTATTAGCGAATTCCGGGGCCGGACACTATATAGTCTTCAAGAATCGCTTGGCCTGTTCCAACTGGGGAAACAGCTTTTCTTCCGCATGAAACTCCGGACCGTGAACCGAGCGACGGCTGCCACGCAGTTTGACGGGATGCTTGAGATGAAGCATTTCGTGGTAGACCAAATATTCGATGGCATAGCGCGGCACGCGCGGCTGATCGAAGATGCGGCTGACCACGATGGCGTTGTGGGCGGGGTCGTAGTGGCCGAGGCTGTTGCGGGCGCGGGCGCTGCTCCACGACATCCGCGGGCGCGCCAACAGCCCATGGAAAAAGCGCAGGTTGAGGTCTTCGAAAATAGCGTCCAGATCGTAGGTGTGCCCCTGCGGCGACGCGAAAAGTTTACGTCCGCGGATCTGCCGCACCAGGTGCGCCTTCTGCTGCAGGTCGTGACTGGAAACGTAGCGCCGGTAGCGCGTGGCGTGGCCGGTGTCGATCGGCTTGCGGTAGACCTTGGCGATCAAGATGTGGATGATGGCTCGCAGAACCGTTTCCGGCGCTCCCTCCAGAATATCGGAGATGCGCAGCTTGAGCGTTCCCTCGCGCAATCGAATGGTGTTATTGATGTTCGCGAACGGATAGAAGCGGACCTCGAAGCCGGGCATCTCGGCCCGCGGGCGAAGTTCGCGATAGCTCTCGCGCAAAATGGCTTCCAACTGAGGAGTCAAGGCAATTTCAATTTATCATGCGGCGGCCGCACGCCTTTGGCAAAAGGTTGGGTGCCATTGGGCGCGTGCGGGAGCCCGGCAATCGCCGTTCTTGCATGGCTAGGATAAGCGCAAGCCAAGATGGCATGCTACGGCTTTTTCTCCGGTTCCTGATCCGGCTCCAGCAGCCGCTTGTAATAGGTATTGCTGGCATAGAGCGCGGCCACCGGATTGTGGCAGAGAACGCGATCTTTGACGATCAAGGTGGTGACCGGCGCCTCGGAGTGCCTTATAAACAACGAGTCGTGCCCGACGCAGAGGCCGATCAGCACGTTCAGCTCAGTCTTTTGCGCATTGAGCAATCTAGCTTGCAGCACGGGATTGCACATTGCCTCATGTGCGTCTTTTTGCAGGCGCGCTTCTTCCGCTACGCCGATCTCGCGCTTGTCGACGGAGCCGACTTTGCAGGCCACGGTATAGGGCTCCAACCCTTTGGCCCGGACGATCTTGACGAAGATCCGCGCCTCTTCGATCAGCCCTCGGCAGGTGGCGATGCCGATGCGTTGCGCACCGATGCGCTTGGCGAAGAGAATAATTTCTTCCACGCGAGTCGCCTTGCCATAGTAGAGGCCTTCGATTTCTCCTGCCGCCCGCGCCATGCGGCCGTCGAGAGTATCGCCTCGCAGAAGTTCGACGACAGATTCCACCTGCTGCGCATCGGTGGCTTCGGTCAGGCAGAAAGGCGGATACGTCTTATCCTGACGGTAGCAGTTGAGCGGGCCACACTCCGAGCAGGTCAATTCGGCTGGTTTAGACATACATCTCCCCCGAGATATGAACATCGCTCATCGGCCCGGCAAAAAGCCGTGACGCTGAGCACAGGGCGCAAAGGCAAGGGTCACATTTTCCTTGACCCCATGCTCGATCAGACCCGCCTGCTGCAGCCGCACTCGAACACACCTCCGCGAATCTGCTGTTCGGGCGCTGGCGCGGGCCGGCCTTGGCTTCGCGAGTGGGACGGCTAGCTGGTATTATCTTTTTTGCACTGTGCGGAATGACCGCTCGCCGATCCCCCAGTTCTGATCGCGGGGACGTGGGGATTGTCTGCGCAATGCCGGAAACCTTTTAAGCAACTCACGCGTAGAGATTGTTGAACGCACGCTACAACGACGATAGTTTTCGCTGTGCGCGCGAGCTGCCAGAGAATAGTGACAATGTCTACGCCAAACCAGCTTGACGAGGTTCGACTGCCCGACAACGCGGGCGAGGCCCCTGTATTTGCGATCCTGTTCACGATCGGCTTATGCCACCTGTTGAACGACATCATCGGGGGGCTGGTGCCCGCCCTTTATCCGCTTTTCAAGAAATCCTATAGCCTTACCTTTTCGCAGATCGGGCTCATCACTCTCACCTATCAGATCACATCTTCGCTTTTGCAGCCTCTGGTGGGTCTATACACCGATCGCCGTCCCAGGCCGTTTTCGCTGGTGGCCGGAATGACGGTCACGCTCGCCGGTTTGATCTGGTTTTCCCGGGCCAACAGCTTTCATACCATTATGATTTCAGCCACCGCGGTGGGCGTAGGATCGGCGATCTTTCACCCTGAGTCTTCGCGCGTGGCCAGGTTAGCCTCGGGCGGACAACACGGCTTGGCGCAATCCATTTTCCAAGTGGGTGGGAATTTCGGTTTCGCGCTGGGGCCGCTGCTGGCCGCATTCATCGTGATAGGGCGGGGTCAGCGCAGCATTGCGTGGTTCTCACTAGACCCGCTGGTAGCCATCGTTCTGCTCTTCATCATCGGAACCTGGTACAGGCGCACGACATTATCGCGGACGAAAGTTCGCGCGGCAACCACCGATGTTAGCTCGCCGCTGTCTCCCAGAAAGGTCGCGCTCTCGCTGGCTATTCTGCTCACCCTGATTTTTTCCAAGTACGTCTATATGTCGAGCATAGGCAGTTATTACACCTTCTACCTGATCAGCCGGTTCCACCTGCCCGTGCAGAGCGCGCAAATTCGTCTGTTCGTTTTCTTTGTCTCGACTGCCGCGGGGATCCTGATCGGCGGTCCGGTCGGCGACCGTATCGGCCGCAAATACGTCATTTGGGGTTCGATCATCGGGGTACTCCCGTTCACCTTGCTTCTGCCCTATGCCAATCTGTTCTGGACTGGTATCCTTACGGTTTTGATCGGCTTGATCCTGTCTTCGGCGTTTTCGGCGATTCTGGTCTATGCACAGGAGTTGATTCCCGGCAAGGTTGGGATGATCTCCGGGTTGTTCTTTGGCTTCGCCTTTGGCGTAGGGGGCGTGGCTGCAGCCATGCTGGGAAAAATCGCCGATCAGACAAGCATCGATTTCGTCTATCGAATGTGCGCCTTCATGCCGGCAATCGGCTTCCTCGCCTACTTTTTGCCAAATCTGGAACCGGGCAAATTGCGCCGCAAGAGCGCGCTTGCAGAAGAGGTGTATCCCGACGCGAATAACTAGCCTTCATGGGATATACCTTTCGCGAAGCTGGTTTAGTCATGAGTATCTCGGATGCGCCCAAGCAACGCCACCTCACTCTTCCATCTCATCACCGCTCCGTTCTCTTCGAGCAGCGTCATCAGAAACCCTGTGCCAAGATCGGCTCCTGAAGTGGCGCCGATGGCGAACAGATCCCGAGCCGCGGCTCGAACCGTATCCGCTTCCCCGCCCAGCATGGCCATGATCAGTCTTCTCATTTTCTCGAAGAGCAGCCCTCTGCTGGCGAGTTCGAGAAATGTGTTGGAGAAGATGTTATTGCCAATGGCGGCGTGAAATATCGCGTCGACGACCTGGCGCAGCTCCCGCTGGCGAAGCTGCTGGACCAAGTGCAAGCCCAGGAGCACGCCGGCGATGAAATCGTCGCCGCTGGGCGTAAGCCCCGCACCGCATCCCTTCAGCATGGAGACGCCCTCAAGCAGGCTGCCCCCGAAAATCTGATCGGCGCCGCGCTGAATCCGGCTGACGAAAGCCCGTTCAACGGAGGAGGTGAAATTCCCGATTCTTTCGGCGGCAATTAAAAAGGCCAGACTGTTCGCCGCCGATGTCTCCGCCAGCAACTGTCGAAACCATGCCAGGTTCGAAGCGAGACAATCGCAGTTGTAATCCTGAAGCGTGAAGTCCGAACGATAGCAATGGCTGCGATCGACCTTGAAGCGGATTTCATCAATCTCTAAGAGATGTTCCTCGATTCGCAGGCAAGAGACGCAGGCCAGTGCCTGGTGGGAACCGGCACCCGCCAAGACAATATTCAGCGGTCCAGCTCCGATTTCCCGGCTCACTAAAAAGACGAGGCGCCGGCCGTTCGAGAAATTGACCGCGCGCTTGAAGCGGGAGTGCACCGTGTAGCTTCCTCGCTCGACTTGGTCACCGATACTGAGCAGGTTCATCGCGGGAGCACCAACCATGCTATCGGGGGAGCGCTATCGGGAAACCAGCGAGCGATAGGCGCGCCGTCTCCGCGCTTAGTCGGAGTCCCCGGCACGCGCCGTGTTGGCGCGTGCTGGGGTGGGAGGGGCCACAAGCACCGCTCGTGGTCCCCGGGCGAAGACTATGACTGCGGCAACATGGCTACGATGCGGCACATGGAGGACTCCAACTCGATTCCGCGCAACGGGAAGGCGCCGATCCAAGCCCTCTGGTTGCTGATCTCCTCGATCTCCCCGCCGATATTTTCCGCATGCACCAATTTTTGGGGGAACAACTTAATGTGCATAATCTGGTAATAGGTCTCGGGCGGGAACATCTCGTCCCAGCTCTTGCCGTACTTCGCCTTCAGCTTCTTTTCGGCCTCTATAAACGGGCCAGGATGCCAATCGCGGACGATGGTGTTCATCGGATGATCGGCGCTGCCGCAATCTACCCCAATCCATTTCAGCTTCATTTTCAACGCCCATTCGTGGAAGTTTGGATCGGGGCCGGGATGCTTCACGAAATAGCGCACTTCATCCGACTCTACCTGGTCCCAGGCATAGCGATGGTAGCCGGTGTTGATGATCAGGATGTCTCCCTGCTTGACCTCGACCTTGCTGGTGATCATCTCGGGCGAGTACAGGTCGTAGTCGCCGACCTCCTTCGAAATGTCAACCACCACGCCGGGGCCGACCCACTCCGCGATGGGCACCTGGCCGATGGCTCTGCCGTGGCCATAGAAGTGGATCTCGCCGTCCATATGCGTGCCCACATGATTGCTGGTGGTGATGATCTGGCCATTAGCGCCTTGCCCCATGTGAGCGCCCGCAACCCTTTTGAAGTACTGAATGCCAAGCGGCATGTAGGTGGGCCACGGTGGCGTGTGAATGCTCAACCGCTGGGTGAGATCATAAATCCGTACTTTGCTCATCGATTGAAGAAATTCTGTTGTATTCATCTCCCGCCTCTCTTTTTAAAATCCAAAATACCGCGAACTCTCACTGCCGCAAGTTTTCAGCAAAGCCCTCAAAAGCCTTCTTGAAGGGCTCCACCGGAGCGTCAACCACGCCCGCGCCAATCTGTCCCACTCCCGGCTGCTTGTGCGCAACCCCTGTATCGATGAACGGAAGTATATTCGTCTCGACAACTTTCACGACATCGATTGCGGTGGGCGTGCCGCGGAAATTCAGGTACGGGATGCGATAGGTGCAGTTTTCCGCGACCGTGATTTCATACATCTGCCGGGTGTAGCGAAGCGCATCCTCGGTGCCGCCGCCAACAAACTGCACGATGGCCGGGGCGGAAGCGATGGCGAATCCTCCCAGGCTGTTGGTTTCCGTAATGGCGCTGTCGCCGATATCGGGATTGGCATCGGCTCGCGAGTATCCTGGAAAGAACAGCGCGTCCGGCACGGCGGCGGGGCCGGTAAACCATTTTTCACCCGTGCCGGAAAGCTGAATTCCGAATTCCGTGCCGTTGCGCGACATCACGGTGACGATGCTGCTGTTCTCGATGCCGCGCGCCGCATCCAGCGTCGCCTTCGATGCCGGCATCGAGAGATTCAGGAAGAAGTGATCGTTGCGATTGATGAATTCCAGCACTTCGGCGGCAATCGCGGCGCGAGCACAGGTCTGCACGATGGCCGGCGCCACCGCGCGATAGAACAAGGATGTCGCCGCCCGGTTGCGATTGTGAACCTCGTCGCCCATCTGCAAGGCTTGAGCAATCAGGTTTTTCAGATCGATCTTTCCAATCTTACCCAAAGCGTCTTTCAGGCATGGATAGAGCTCCGTTTCCATCCACCTTAGCCTCTGTAGAACCGTCTCATCGAAGGCGCCGTAGCGCAAAACCTTGCCTAAACCCTCGTTCATGGTGCAATAGGCCAGATTTCCATATTGCTCGTTCTTGACGATAAATACCGGCATCGACGAGGAAACGATTCCTGCCATCGGACCAACCGCATTGTGCTCGTGGCAGGGCGCGAACTCGATCTGGCCGGAGGCCGCGAGCCGCTCGGCCTGCTCGGGACTCTCGGCACGTTTTTCATACAGCAAAGCGCCAATGACCGCGCCGCGCATCGGACCGCACATCCTCTGCCAATCGATCGGCGGTCCGGCGTGCAGCAGCAGGTCAGGTTTCATGCCGGGAATGACATCGAGTGCTCGACCCATGCCGATGAGGTGCGGCGTGCCAGCCTGGATGATTTCGACCGCCTTGGCATTCGCCTTTTCGATCTCCTGAAGCATCGAGCGGACCCGTTTCATCAGCGCGGCATCGACCTTCACCGGCGGCCTCCAGTCGAGTTGGACGGCGGGTGCATGAGCATCGTCCAGAGCCTCTTTGAACGCTGATAGCCCGATGTTAATCACCTTGAGCTCGCCGCTAAACAGTTTGTGCAAGGCAACCGCCCTCCAGGTGTTGCAGGATGTACATCGCCAGCTTGCAGGCAGCGGCGTTGCTGGGCATCACCAGGGCGCCTGCCTCTTGCAGCCTTTTGTCGGTCTCGGCCCGGTTTTGCGGGTCCTGGTCCGTCCCTGTAATCGAACTAATCACCGTCACCGTCTTGCTCGCCTCGCGAATCACCTCGAAAAGTTCGCTGGCGGGATCGGGGTTCGAGCCGTATCCGAGTATGACATCGAGCAGAATCACGGCCACTTCGGGGTCCGCCGCTTCGTGCAAAATCCGGGCATTGCGCAATGAGTAGTCGATCATCGGGTGAGGTCTGCCCACTGTAAACTCATCGTCGCCAAGATCGACAACGCTATTCTTCCGGCTCTCGAGTGAAAGTTCGAGCCGAGCGACGTGGCCGGCAGGCACGTTCGAGTAAACATCGGCGACCGCATTGGCAAAGAGCGCCTGCGCCTCGGCACAAAAGGTTCCGCCGCTGAAAAGCCCGCGCAAATACTTCTGACCTTTGCGCCGCTTGGCCGCCTCGCGGCCGGCTTGTTGCCGGATTTCGCTGTCTCTTAGGGCGAGCTGTTCGGAGACCAGTCGAGGATTCTGGCCGCGGGATACGGCTAGCGCCATAAGCGCGGCTTCTTCCAGCGTCGAAGGGCCGCCGGGTTTGGCTGTGCCTACGAACAGTTCGATCACCGGCTTTCCTATTTCTCTGATGATGCCGCCGACCCGCTCCAGCACCTCCGGATGCGGAGGTTTGGAAATCAGCAGAATCACGCGAGTGGTTTCGTCCTCGGCGAGCGCCTTCAGCGCCTCGATCATCATCATGCCGCCCACTTGCTGCTCGACATCGTGGCTGCCGGTTCCAATGGCCTGCGAGATGCCGCCGCCGGCATTGGAGATGATGCAGCTCGCCTCCTGCATTCCCGTCCCCGATGCCGCGACGATTCCGATTTCACCGCGCCTGACCACGTTGGCAAACGCCAGAGGAACACCGTTGATGATCGCCGTGCCGCAATCGGGGCCCATCATCAACAGCCCGCTCTCGCGAGCTAGTTCCTTCAGCTCGATTTCGGTTTGCAGCGGAACGTTGTCGGAGAAAAGCATGACATTGAGCCCGCTTTGCAACGCCCGCCTCGCTTGGTCGCCGGCAAAGCGGCCGGCAATGGAAATCAGCGCCAGGTTGGCCCCTGGCATCATCTTGAGCGCACTTGCAAGGCTCGCCGGGCGGGATTCATGGGCGCCGCTTTTGCCCCCTGATTCGCTCAGAACAGCGTCCACGGCGGCAAGTGCGGCGTGCGCGGCAGTCTCGTTTTCTGCTTTCACCGCGACCAGCAGGTCCGCGTCTGAGGCGCCGTCGAACTCGGCAAGCCACAGACCGCTGGAGTTCAAGATGGCCCGGTTCGCACTCGTCCCCATCACCACCGCCGCGTCGCCGATACCGGCCATGGCGGCGATTTTTTTGCCGCACTGCATCAGCGTGATGGAGTCGAAATAGACGCTTTTTTTGACTTCTCCGGCAACCATCATCGAACCCTTAGCCTCCCGCAATCTCTCTCATAACCGCAAAGGACACGCGCGACGTTCACTCCATGCGGTTCAACAACGTTACCGGAATACGGCTTTCGTGCCGCGGTTCACCACCCGGGAGCCAGCCCGAGTCAGACCGGTGCAATGGCCGGCTGAAAACGGCGTCCATAGGCCGCCAGCGCCCGCCGCCGCGCCAGAAACTTTTGTTATTCTTTGTCTCTCTTTCAACAGATATTGTATACATCTCCTAGGGTTTCACAAACGGATTTGCCGGAGTCCCCACCCAGCGAGTTGTGCTTGGTTGGGGTGGAAGCAGAGCGTTCGACTGACAAACGGGAGGCATCGTGGAGCCAATTGCTGGAGAGCGGCAGGATTTAATCGTCGGCGTTGAAGACAAGATGACGCTGAAAGAATATCTGGTTTACGGACTGCAACAGGTACTGGTGGAAAGCTCAGCCTTGACCTTCCCTGTGGTCACCGGAATGGCGCTGAAAATGCCCCGTGAAACCGTCCAATACATGGTTCAGGCGTATTGCATCGGCGCCGGAATTGTCACCATCACCCAGTCAACAAGATTGCTGCGATTGCCGGTGGTGCAGGGTCCGGCAGCGGTGTTCCTGTCGTTGACCATCGCGCTGGGAGCCACGCTCGGGGTCTCGGCGGTATGGACAGCCATGGTAATCGGCGGCGTCGTCTCCGCACTCTTAGCCTGGCCATTGGGTGTCTGGGGAAAACTCAGGCCGATCATCGCCGCCCCTCCCATCTACGGCCCGCTGATTACGCTGATCGGGTTGTCGCTGACTGGAGTCGTGATCGGGTTGATCATCGGCAAACCGGGGACCCCGGAGTTTGCCAGCGGCTTCAACGGCATGCTGGCCGCCATTACTTTCCTGATTGCGGTAACCCTGGTTGTCTATTTCAAGAAGGGGTTTTTGCGCTTTGGCGCCATCCTGCTGGCCGCCATGGCGGGATCTTTGATCGCGTCCCTGGCCGGCAGAACCAATTTTGCGGCGGTCGGAAATGCCGCATGGTTTGGCTTGCCGAGGCTCCTGCCCTTCGGTTGGAAATTCGATCTCACTGCCTGCCTGATCATTTTCGCTGGCTACGCCATCGCCATTATCGAATCGATGGGCAACTACATTCTTGTCGGCGAGATCATGGCCAAGCAGAAGATCGACGAGAAGCGCATTAACCGCGGCATCTTTGGCGAAGGACTCGGTTCGGCCGTCGCCGCTCTGATCGGGGGTTCGGGAACCACCTCGTTCGGCCAGAATATCGGGGCGCTATCGGTCACAGGCATCGGCAGCAGGCACGTCATCACCTCGGCGGGAATCATCGTGCTGGTGCTGGGCTTCATTCCGAAGGTTGGAGCCGTGGTCGCCAGCGTTCCGCCAGCCGTGCTGGGCGGCATCTACATCCTGACCTGGGGCATGCTGATCATGCAGGGCATCCGCGTCTTCGGCACCATGGAACTCTCGAACCTGAATATGACCATCGCCGGTTCGAGCTTTATGGTCGGCATGGGCGCGTACTTTCTGCCTCCGGCATTCCTGGCAACGCTGTCGCCCGCGCTCAGGGCGATCATGTCCACCGGCCTGATTGGTGGAACCATCGTCGGCGTCTCGCTGTTCGTGCTTTTCAAAATCATTCTGCGAGTCGACCGCAAGCCTCCAGCCAAAGCGGAAACCGCGGGAGAGAGCGAAGCACGCGGCGTGGCCCACTGAACGCGGCTGCAAGGCAAATCATCGGAATTATGCCTTTGACATACTCAATTCAGGGAAAAGTAGCGGTTTCAAAATAAACTCCGAAACCCGCCCTGGCGTCATTGGCTCATTTGAGGGTTGATGCTGTCCTACGAAATCGCCCGACGAAACGATGTAGTCTCCCTTTATCTTGAAGTGGCCCCTGCGCGGTACGCCTGGATGAGAAATTGGACAATCGACTTGGATAATTCCTGCCGAGTCGATTTGGAAAACTGCTAGATCGGTTGGTGGTTGCTTTGGCACTATTTGAATCAAGATCGCGCTGCTGGAAATCATATATTGAGGGCCTCTGGCCGCGTTGAATTCCAGCACGTCAGCCTCAATTACTTGAGCTAGTTTATTCCACACAGATCGCCATGAGGGTGGCGATTGTACTGGGATAGCCGTTTGTGGTGTAGATGCTTTCTTTTGCTGTTTCAGACAATCCGCTATCCAGCTCATTTAATCCTCCTTCTTTGAGCCGCGCTTCTTGTGCGCCTTTCGGGGTTTCGCTGGCGGCTTCACCTTGAGCACGTCCGCTATCGCTTCCTCAAACGGAAGCGGGATGTGCCGGGTGCCCCATTCTAGCCCGCTGTTGGCTAGGGTGGGGTAGTTTCTTTCTGAATCGTAACGGTTGTCCTCGAATGCCGGAAATCTGCGCGCGACGTTCAACTACGCTTCGCGAGAAACGTCACTGGCTCGTGGGATGCGACCTTCACCACAAAATATCTCAGGCAGACGGCGCCCGCCAGAAACGAGATCGCTCCCAGCCGCATGGGCACTTCCGCGACCCCGCTAAACACCGCATAGACGTAGCACACGAGCGGCAGCAGTATTCCCAAGGCAAATGTACCCACTACAAATGGCGCCATGAGCTGCCGCCAGCTTTTTCCCCAGAAAGCCGCAAAGAGTATGGTCACCGGCAGCATGACGATCAGCCCCGCCGGGCGCAAAGTCGCCTGCATGCCTAGATGAAGAGCGCTGTCGGCCAGGGTGAGCAGGCTGAGGCCGCTCATCAGGGAATAAAGAAACATCAGCCCCGGCAGCAAGCGCGAATGCCACAGGCGTATGTCCTTGGCGCCGAACAGAAGGAATCCGGGATAAGCGGCCACCAGTCCGGAGCACAAGACGGTAAGCATCGCTGCGGCTGGAACCAGCAGCCGCAAACCGGCGAGTCGCGCGATGATGAGTAAAAGCGCCACCGCGATCAATGCCAGGTTAAAGATGGCGCCGCGGGCCATCCATGAGGTTCCGCGGTTCGCCATCGAGCGCAACGCCTTCGCCGGGCGGCCCAGCTCCGATGCCAGCAGAAGCAGGCCGAGCAGAACGAGAAACACTCCCGTGGCAAGCACCGTCACGCTCAGGCCGCGATACCCGTCCCGGGCGGCAATCAGCAGGTAACTTCCGAGCAGGCCAGCCCCCGCGCCTCCGAAAAAAAGGTCCAGAGAGACCCTGGCTCCCCACTCTGCCTGTAAACGCGGGGACATTTACTTGACTCCTATGTAGTACACGGATGGGTGGTATGCGCCTTCCGGCTTCAAAACCTCCGGCTTTTCTTCCGCCAGCAACTTTGCGACCCTACTGTCGGGGTCATCGAGATCTCCGAAGATCCTGGCATCGTAGGGACACACTTCCACACAACGCGGTAGTCCGCCAACCGCCAGCCTGTCCTCGCAAAAATCGCACTTCTCGACCACGCCCTGGCGCGAGTCCCCGCCAGCCATTGCAGGAACGCCCGGCGGAGGCTTTCTGGCCTGGTTAAAATGTCTCGCCATGTAAGGGCAAGCCAGCATGCAGTACTTGCAACCCATGCACTTGTCGTAGTCGATTAAGACCAGACCGCGAGGGTCCCTGTAGGTGGCTTGGGTAGGACAGACTTTTAGACATTCCGACTCTTCGCAGTGCATGCAGAGTATCGGAATGTAGAGCTTTTTTACCTCCGGAAACTTCCCGGATTCTTCTTCAATCACCCGGCCCCATTGGATGCCCGTTCCAGTTTGGTTATCGAGCTTGCACCCGACCGTGCAGGTGTCGCAGCCTACGCATTGACTGAGGTCGATCACCATGACGTACTTCATCGCTCCGCCCTCCGGACGCTGCAGAGGGTGCCGCGCAGCGGTGTCGTACCTATGCCCAACGAACAGATTTCATTGTTCATCAGCAGATTGTCGTTCGACTCGCCGGGCCAGCCGTGTGGCACACCGACCACTCCGGGATGGATCCCTTCGGTGAGCCGCGCCACCAGAGATATGCGCCCGTATGGCGACTCGACAATGACTTTGTCCCCGTCCGCAATATCGAGCGAGCGCGCGGTAGAGGCGTTGATATCCAGTACGGGAACCGGTTTGACGTCGCGCAAGGCCGGTACGTTGCGCAATCCCGTATGAAAATAAGTAATGACCCGCCTTCCCGTCGTCATCACGAACGGGTACCGCTTGGCCAATTCAGGAGTGTTGTACGGGCTTTCGTGCGGCTCGCGGTAAAAAGGAAGCGGATCGTATCCCCATGCTTCGAGACGGCGCGAATACAATTCAATTTTGCCGGAGGGGGTCTTGAATCCCTCCTCTAAATGCTTGCCGTAAATCATTGGAGACGGCACGCTCTCGCCTCTGGCCTGGAGTTCCTCGAAGCTGACGTTCAGCGGCTTCAGGATGTAATTCAGGTAATCTTCTTCGCACTCCCAGAAATCCGGGAGATTCAGTTTCTTGGCGAGCCGGGCCATGATTTCGATATCGGAGACGGCTTCGCCCACGGAAGCGACCTTTCGCCTGATCCGAAGCGGCCCATAGGTAGCTTGCGAGGAATCGGCCAATCCGTTCTGCTCAAGCCATGAGGAGGCCGGCAAAACCACGTCGGCCATTTCCGCCGTCTTGGACATAAACAGGTCCGCCACCGCCAGGAATTCGACTTTGCGCAAAGCTTCCTCTGCCCGCTTTGACTTGGCGATGGATTGTGCCGGGTTTCCTCCCATCAGGAAGATGGCCCGCACTGGGTATGGTTTGCCGGTCAAGATCGCTTCCAGGATCGCGGGCCAATGCGCCATCGGGAAATTCACTGGAAGATTTCTGCCGAGCAAAGGATACGCGTCGGCGCCCAGGCGTTTCGCTTGCAGCTCTACGGGAATTCTGTCGCGCAGGATGAAATCATTGGTATCGATAGAGACTTGGCCGGCGGCATGCGGAAAGATGTTGCCTCCCGCAACGTCGATGTTGCCGGTAACGCACGCCAGCAGCGCGACCGCCCGGCTTAACTGGATGGGATCGATCACTTCGTCCAGCGTGCAGGCGATTTCAACGCATGCCGGCCTGGTGGTGGCAAACGACCTTGCAGCCTCTACAATCAGCTTTTCTTCCACCCAGGTAATCTCGGCAACCCTGCCAGGATCGTACTCGCGAACCCTCGCGGTTAATTCCGCCAAGCCCACGCAATGGCGCTCTACGTATTCGCGGTCATAAAGGCCTTCGCCGAGGATCACATGCAGCATGCCCAGCGCCAGCGCTGCATCGGAGCCAGGACGGACGGGAAGCCAGAGGTCGGCCTTGGCGGCAATATTACTCTGCACCGGGTCTATGACGATGAGCTTGGCGCCGCGCTTTCTGGCAGCCATCAACTTTTTGGATTTGGCAGGCCATGTGGCCGGAGGATTCGCGCCCCAGACCAGGATGCACTTGCTGTTGGCAAGGTCCGGCCATTCCAGGGCGAGGCCGCCGAAGGTCAAACTCTGCGCAATTGCCCGTGGGGTAAAGCACTGTGCGCCGCCCGACTCGGTCCAATTGGGCGTACCGAAGAGGTTTGCGAAGCGGTTAAAGACTCTGATCCACGATCCCCGGTTGGTGCCGCGAGCCATCACCACGGATTCCGGGCCAGCCTCACTTTTGCAATCGTTGAGTTTGCCGGCAATGATCGTCAAAGCCTCGTCCCACGATGCTTCCCGCCAATTGCCGCCGCCTCTTTGTCCGACGCGAACCAGCGGAGTTCGCAAGCGCCCCGGATGGGTGAGCAGTTGCACCGAAGCGAGCGCCTTGGGACAAACCGAGCCTTGGGTAACGGGATCGTCCACATCCCCTGCAATCTCTTTGACTGTTCCATTCTCCAACCGCACTTCCAGACCGCACTGGTTGTGCCCGCAGATGCAGCAGCACGTCTTGACGCGATCGCTCTGTCGGTTGGCTCGGGGCAAAGACATTTCTGGCGTCCTTTGGAAAACGGGGAGCGGCAGTTTCATTACCACTCAAGCCGCGGCAGCCTAACGGTGATCGGCATCACTCAAGCATGTGACCTCGGTCGCCAATTCGAATCTTCGACATTCGCGTTGAGCCGGTTCAGAACACATGCACCCTGGAACTTGGCCTCGGGGTCCCCGGCAGACGCCGCTATTAATGTTTTGCAGGGGGTACTTCACGGGAAATACCTTTCGCGAAACCGGTCTAACGCATATGATTCTCACTTATCGCCCCAACAGCACCAAGGAGCCAGCCATGTCTTCGCAACACGCCTCGCCAAATCTCTATGGACCCCCAATCAGTCTGGAAGCCGCCAAGAAGGCCGCGGCAGCGGCGCTCGCCGAAGCGCGCAAAAATAACTGGACCATGGCGGTTGCCATCGTCGATCCCGGCGGGCACCTGGTTTACTACGAAAAGATGGACAACACGCAGATTGCAGGGGCCAACATATCCGCCGACAAGGCCCGCTCGGCCGCTATCTTTAAGCGTCCTACCAAAGTTATGCAGGATATGCTGGCCTCTGGCGGCGCCGGCCTGCGCGTCCTCCGCCTGCGCGGTGCCATTCCGGTTGAAGGCGGTCTTCCACTGATCTCCGAAGGCAGGATCATCGGCGCCATCGGTCTCTCCGGAGACAGCAGCGAAAACGATGGCCGCTGCGCCCAGGCCGGTGCCGACACGCTGAAATAAAATGGTGCCCCACATCTGCGGCAGTTAGCAGATTTGAGAGTTCGAGTGAAACGTTCATCCCGCGCCGCTGCGGGCTATCCTCTGGCAGCTATCGAAAGGCCTTCGAAAGGGTCGCATGAGTATCACGAGCACAACCGTCCCGGCCCCTGCGCAAAAGCCGGCGCACATGTACCAACTCATAGCCGCCGCCTCGATCGGCAACGCCCTCGAATGGTTTGACCTCCTCATCTACGGCTATTTCGCGGTCACCATCTCGCGGCTCTTCTTTCCTGCCGCCAACGAAACCGTGTCGTTGCTGCTGGCGCTTGGCACTTTTGGCATTTCATACCTGGCGCGGCCGGTCGGAGCTATATTCCTGGGAGCCTATGCCGACCGGGCGGGGCGCAAAGCGTCCCTGCTGCTTTCAATCCTTTTAATGATGATCGGCACCTTCCTCATGTTGATCATGCCCCGCTATGCTTCCATCGGTATTCTGGCGCCGATCTGTGTGCTTCTGGCGCGCCTCATGCAAGGCTTTTCGGTCGGTGGCGAGTTCGGCAGCGCTACCGCGTTTCTGGTGGAACATGGTTCCGAGAGAAAGGGATATTTTGCGAGCTGGCAATGGGCTAGCCAGGGGTTGGCCGCGCTGGTAGCATCGGCTTTCGGGGTGGCCCTAACTACCCTTCTGACCAGGCAACAACTCGAATCCTGGGGTTGGCGCACGCCCTATCTCCTCGGCCTGCTGATTGGACCTGTGGGCCTTTACATCCGGCGTCGTGTAGCCGAAACACCGGAATTCCTGCGCATCAAGCCCACCCGAACTCCCGTGCGCGACTTGCTGGTAACTCAGTGGGACCGCGTGATTCTCGCCATCGGGGCGGTGGTGGTATCCACCAGTTCCAATTACTTGATCCTCTACATGCCCACCTATGCCGCCAAATCTTTGCACTTGCCGCAATCGACCGGCTTTGTGGCAACGCTGGTAGGCGCCTTCATCCTGACCTTCGGAGCACCGTTGATCGGGCATTGGTCGGACAAGGTCGGACGCAGCCGGATTATGATGGCGGCGACTCTTTTGTTTCTTATTTCCAGCTATCCGGTTTTCCGTATCCTGACGGCTCATGCCTCCATGACGACCATCATCTTGGCCGTGGCTTGGATGAGTTTATTGAAAACCGGATACAGCGGCGCGCTGCCGGCTTTCCTGGCCGAGTGCTTCCCCGCCCAAACCCGGGCCACCGGAATGTCTCTAAGCTATAACATCGGCGTACCCATTTTTGGCGGATTCGCTCCCTTCTATATCACTTGGTTCATCGCCCTGACCCGCAGCAATATGGCGCCTGGCTTCTACATGATCTTTTGCGCGCTGCTCGGCCTGGTTGCTTTGCTCATAGCACGTGCGCGACTGCATCTTCAGTAGCACTCCGGCTGGTGGAAGAACCCTGTCCCCCGGCACGCGCCGTAGTTGCGCGGGTTGGAGTAGAACGACAAAGCCCCTCGATCCGATTGACCGAGGGGCACGAAGCTACGCGTCACCGACAAGTCCGCTGATGGTTTGTTGAGATGTACTAACCCTTATCGCCGCCAACCATACTCATGCCGAACCGCGTATCCACGGTAAGGGTGAGCATAGGGTCTTGGATACCACCCTCCGCCAACCACCACAGGTCCCGCATAGGCGTAAGGATAGACATACCCGGGCGCCACGTAGGGCGCTGGAGCAATCACGTACGGAGCCGGGCTAACGGCTATGTAACCATAGGGACGCGGAAAGACGCGACCCACCCCCACGCCAACCACGACCTGCGCATTCGCTGTCGACGGCGCCACCAGCAATACCGCAAAAACCAACGCCAGTAAGGCGATTATCGTTTTCTTAAGCATTTTCTTAGCCCTCCGTCTTCACTATTTACGAACCCCTGCCGAGCAAAAAGTTGCTGGAGCCTGTCTCACAAATAGATTTTGGAAGTGGCGCTGAGGGGATTTGCTGTTTCCTCTAACATTGGGTTATGAAACAAGCCCCCCGGAAATACCTCGCGTAACTTACTACACTTCATGAGTGTCATCCTGAGCGTAGTGAAGGATCTGCTTTTTCTCCTACCTGAAAACAAGAGCGGATTAATACAACAACGGGCAGCCACTTTCAACGCGGGCGTGATCCGGGGCTTCATGGAACCTAGTTTTGCAAGTCTGGTTTAGAATGGCTGGATGAACTCACTCATTGCGGAACTCCCTCATGTCATAAGCTCGGCCGAAGCAATGCTTCAGCAGGTTAGCGAAGAGCAGAGCAGAAAACCCGTCTTAGCGGGCGGGTGGTCATCGAAGCAGGTCCTCGGACATCTGATTGACTCGGCCTCGAATAACCATCAGCGGTTTGTGCGAGCCGCCTTACAGGGCTCCCTAGACTTTCCCGGCTATGATCAGCAAGGGTGGGTGCGGGTTCAGAGGGTTGAAGAAGCACCCTGGCCAAGCCTCGTCGCACTGTGGGCAAGCTACAATCGTCACCTGGCCCATGTCGTCGCCCATCTGCCTCCAACGCAACTGGAAGTTCCTTGCCGCATTGGCTCCGCTGACCCCGTTACTCTGCGCTTCCTGGTGGAGGACTATTTGCGCCATTTGCTGCATCACCTCACGCAACTCGGCGCGGTGGTTCCGGCACGTCGATCGTAAGTATGCCCAGGCTCCGAAGCATTCAGGCCAATGCCCAATCGACCGCTGCTTCGCTGTGAATCGCTGTCGTATCGAACAGGGGAACCGGGCTGTCGCTTTGATCCACGATCATCGGCAACTCGGTGCAGCCCAGAATAATGCCTTCAGCGCCAGCGGCAGTCAGCCCGGCAATCACCTCTCGCAACTTCGCCTTCGATTCGGGATTTACAACGCCATAGACAAGTTCATTGACGATGATGTCGTGCACCAGCTTGCGCTCTTCCGGAACTGGAACCATGACGCGCAGCCCGAACTTCTCGCACAGCCGGCTCTTGTAAAATTCACGTTCCATCGTGAAAGCGGTGCCCAGCAGCGCTACCCGGTTGAGACCTCGGGCCACGATGCACTGCCCGGCGGCATCGGCGATATGCAAAAGAGGTATGCCGACCGATGCTTCGACCGCTTCGGCCGCGATGTGCGGGGTGTTGGCGCCGATCAGCACGCAATCCGCGCCGCCGCGCTCCAACCGCCGCGCGGCCTCCACCATCATCGCACTCACTTCCTGCCACTTTTCCGCGAACGCTAGCTGCGCGAGTTCATCGAAGTCGATGGAATAGAGCAAAAGCTTGGCCGAGTGATATCCGCCGAGACGGTTCTTCACCAGCTTGTTCAGCAAATCATAGTATTGTGCCGTGCTCTCCCAACTCATTCCGCCAATTAAGCCAATGGTCTTCATTCGCGATCTCCTGCTTCACGCTTTGCATTCTATCGCCCGCCGCTGTGTGCGCCAACCCTGCCTCAAGCGCGAGAAACGCGGACAACAGGTAATGACTCGGCATACTGGCGGGAAATGCTGCATAATTCCACCAGGCGAGGTGGGACATGGTGGATTTATCGGTTGCAGATGGCATGTTGATTTTGCACGTCCGGGGAGCCGACAAACTGTGGGCGTTCAAAAGCTCACTGGAAATTCCCTTGCAGCACATCGCGGGAATTAGGGTGGACAGCACGCTAGCGCATGGCTGGTATCACGGCATCAGGATGCCTGGAACCAATATTCCCGGAGTGCTCACGGCCGGCACGTTTTATCAGGACGGCAAACGGGTCTTCTGGGACGTGCATAATCCCGACCGCACGATTGTGATTGAGTTGAGAGACGAGAGGTACAACGAACTCGTTGTCGAAGTAGAACATCCGAACTTCGCCATCGAGATGGTTGAGGCCGCATTGCCCCATGCCTAGGGTCTGTTAACACTTATAGGACGAGCAGCGTTGCCCGCTCAGCGCAGGCGAATCAACTGCATAACAGCCAGCAGGTGATGAGCCTCATGTAGCAGAAAGAACTCCAGCCACTGCCTCAGTGTCATTGCACCAAATTTTGAATGAATCCCTATCCGCGAGAATTCAGCGGCTGGAAGATGGTCCGCCTGATTCACTAATTGCGCACGCAATGAGTGCAATGACGCCAGAATCCCGGCCGTGGGCAGCAGCATCCTTTGCGGCCACTCGGCATCGTCTTCCGCCCTATAGCGCGGCAAATGCGGGCAATCTTCACTTCGTATGCGCTGCATTCGGCACAAGAACATCTCCTGATACCGCGCCAGGTGCGCCAGGTGCTCGCGTGCCGACCACTTGCCTGCGATCGGCCGGTTGTCGAGCGCGGCCTCGGGCACTCCGGAGAGAAGAATCGGCAAGCAATCAAGCTGCGTTCGCAAGCGAGTCACTGTAGTTTCAGGAGCATCCATAACCCACGCGTCTCAAGATTTTACAATAAGGCCGACGCGGGCTGCTCCTTGCCGGTTCATTCTTGGTCGCGATACCCGCGCCATTGGCGGCCGCACACCCCTTCCGGCAAGTTCTTGAATTCTCACTATATATGGTCTTTTTTTGCGCGGCGGGTGGGTGAATATCAGAGTACCCGGCCAGCAGCTCTCGATTCCGGCAAACTCGCGCGAGTGTCTGGCCATCTGATCTGCTGTGCAACTCGGATCGAAGTACCTGAACGCTACTATTAGAAAGTTCGCACTCACAACTGTGCTGGCCAGCATCGTTGCTGTCGGCTGGCCTGCCGCCATGGCGCAGCAGTTTGTTTTTAGCCCGACAACCACGCTTTCCGCCCAGACGGCCAACAACACCAGCGCCGCCTCTTCTTTCGCTGCGTTGAGCAACGGCGATCCCGCGCCGGGAAACGTCAGCAAGCTGGGGACGACGAACCTGCTCTACTCAGGCGCCACAACCGCGGTCTACGCCCAGTTCCAGGCGTGGTTCGGCCAATCTACTCACATCAACATAGGCTATAACTCCGACGATCCCACGCAGGTGCACAACCAAGTTACCGACATGTTGAGCCGTGGTATCTCCGGCGCCATCGTCGACTGGTACGGCCCCGATGCGACGGTCGAAAACAACACCACTTTGCTGCTCAAGGCCGAAGCGGAAAGCAGAAACGGTTCTTTCGTCTTTGCCGTCCAGGAAGATGTGGGCGCACTCAGCACCTGCGCAGCTACATCGGGATGCGATCTAACCCAGCAGGTCATCAGCGACCTGACTTATGCCGCCAACACTTACGAGATTTCGCCGGCTTACATGACCCTCAATGGCCGTCCGGCCGTATTCTTTTTCGGGCTCGCCAAATACGCCATCAACTGGCCCCTGGTGCGCACCAGCGTTCCCGGCAATCCCTATTTCATCTTCATCGGCACCAGTGGGTTGACTCACGCGGATGCCGACGGATACTTTGCCTGGGTCATCATCGACACCAGCAATCCCGACGACGAAAGCCTTAGCGTTCTCTCCACTTTCTATTCCGGAATGCAAGCCCTTGCGGGCGACTTAACTTATGGCGCCAGCTACGTCGGGTTCAATGAATCGCTCGCACCTTGGGTCAAGAGCAATCCCCGCATCATGAATCAGCACTGCGGACAAACCTGGCTGGACACCTTTGCCGCGGTTGCCGGCGCAGGCTACTCGGCGAGCAATCAGCTACAGGCAATTCAAATTGTTACTTGGAACGATTATGAGGAAGGCACCGAAATCGAAACCGGAATCAGCAACTGCATTACGATCTCGCCTTCGATCAACGGGACGTCACTGCAATGGGCTATTACCGGCAATGAGAATGCAGTCGATCATTACGCGGTTTTCATCTCACTCGATGGCCAGCAATTAATGAACCTGGCCAGCGTCGCCGCGGGAACGCATACGCTTGGCCTTTCCACCTATAACTTGGTTCCAAACACGACCTACCAGTTGTTCGTCGAAGCCATTGGCGTGCCTTCGGTGCAGAATCGAATGTCAGCTCCGGTCGCATATGTGCCGCAGCCGCAGCCGGTCAACGCCGTGCTTACCCTCAGTGCCGCCAGTGGAACGGCTCCGCTGTCCCTATCCGCCTCCACCGCGAACTCGTCCTCGCCGAATGGAACCATCGTCAGCTCGACCATCAATTTCGGTGACGGCAGCCCGACGGTCGCTGGCCCGAGTGCGAGTCACACTTACAACTCGCCCGGCACATTTACGGTCACCGCCACGGTCACGGACAGCGTTGGTGCGACCGCCTCGGCAACGCAGAAAGTTACGGCTTCGCCCGCTACTCCAACTGTCGCCTTGTCTGTCAGTCCTTCCAGCGGCGCTGCTCCCTTGAGTGTCTCCGCATCGCTCGCCGGTTCCTCGTCGCCCGATGGCACGATCAGCAGCGGCACCCTCAATTTCGGGGATGGCAGCGCGACGGTTACGGGTCTGACGGCGAGCCATACTTACAGCTCACCCGGCACTTTCACGGTTACCGGAACAGTCACTGACAGCAATGGCGTAATCGCTACCGCGACCCAGCAGGTGATCGCTTCGCGGGCAGTTCCAACCGCCGTGCTGGCGGTTACGCCGCTTAGTGGGAAGACCGCGTTGACCGTCACCGCATCGCTCGCCCAATCCTCGTCGCCCGATGGCACCATCAGCAGCGGCACCATAAACTTCGGCGACGGCAGCACGACAGTCACCGGCTTGACGGCAAGCCACACTTATTACGTGCCAGGCAACTTCACAGTGACAGGTACGGTGACGGACAGCCTCGGCGCGACAGCCTCCGCCACCAAGAGTGTGGCTGCCACCCAAGGCTGCGCCATCAGCAGCGCTAACCGTAGCATTACCATTTGCACGCCGGCCGCTAACGCCACTGTCACTTCGCCCGTACAGATCGTTGCCTATGCGACCGACAGTAAGGCGATCTTACAAATGATCATCTATGCTAGCGGTAACAACGTCTATACCCAGAAGTCATCGGCAAAACTCGTCGATACCGCAGTCACCCTGAGCCCCGGAACTCATACCATCCAAGTCAAGGCATGGGATTCAAGCACAAATTTCAGCAAGTCAATTACAATCAAGGTCAAGTGACAAGTAGGCATAGCGCGGCTGGCAGGCGGACCGAAGGTTAGCCGCATAAATCTCAGGATGTCATCCTGAGCCATAGTTTATGAAGGGTTGCAGGCCCAGAAGGGTTCGACGCTTCCTCTAACTTCGGTTTAAGAAACCTGCTCAGCTTTCCAGCTTGTACCGGGTTGAAGACAATGCGTAGAGACGCCGCCACAACAGGCGGTTGATACTGACTACCATCGCGGCCATAACTATCGTCGCCCCTAGCAGCAGACGGAAGTTACCGGCGTCGGTCGCCCGACTGATCACCGCGCCCAGTCCGATGGTCGAAAAAGTATGGCCGTTGAAGTGAAAGTACTCCGCCACAATGCTCGCGTTCCAGGCGCCGCCCGAGGCCGTGACAAAACCGGTAATAAGGTAAGGAAAGATCGCGGGCAAGATCAGCTTTTGCCACCGCTCGACCTTGCCGAAACGGAACACTTCACAAACTTCTTTCAAGTCCGACGGGATTGCCGAGGCGCCGGCAATGACATTGAAAAGGATGTACCATTGAGTTCCCAATAACAGCAGGACTATCGAACCAATCCCAAGGCCGCCGCCAACCCGGATCAATAGGAGAAGGATGACCGGGAACAAGGCGGTCGCGGGCACTGAGGCGGCAACCTGAGTGATTGGCTGCAACACCGCGGAGACTCTGGGACGCAATCCGATGAACACGCCGGCCGGTATCGTCCACAATGCCGCGAGCAATAGCGTAGCCTCGACACGGAGAAATGTAGCTCCGGCGCCGGCGATCATATCGCGCAGCTCCCCTCGCGTAAGCATAGCGAGCATGACACTCATCCTAACCACGGCATATGCCAGAGCAAGCAGCAAGGCGGCCAGCAGCGGCCGACGCCACCACCGCACTGCCCGCTGCCGCGCGGAACCGGCATCGGTGCCAAGGTATTTTCTCGCCGCGCGCAGTTCCAATGCTTCGCGCATGGGAGCAAAAGATACCCGGGCAACGGCGCGCAGAAGCCGCGAATGCCGCAGAAAATCCAGAACCGCCGAGTGCGGTGTCTCCACGGCTTCGACCTGTTCGAACTTGAACTTTTCCCCCCAGGCGATCGCCGGCCGCCAGATCAGTCGATCGATAAGGATGATGACCGCGATCATCGCCGAAAGACCCCACAGGATCGCCCTGGTGTTTCCCGCATTGGCGGCGGTTTGCAGGTAAGAGCCGAGACCGGGGAGCCGGAGATCCCGATTGCCCAGCACGAACATCTCGCACGCCATCAGGAAAAACCATCCGCCGGCAACCGACATCATCGAATTCCAAATCAACCCGATCGACCCGTACGGAAGCTCCAGTTGCTGGAATCTCTGCCACCTGTTGAATTCATAGACCTGCGTTGCTTCAAGCATTTCGCGCGGGATGCTCTTGAGCGAAGCATAGAAGCTGAACGCCATGTTCCAGACCTGTCCCGTAAAGATCAGTAAGATCGATCCCAGCTCGATGCCTAATTGCCTGTCCGGAAACAGTGCGACCATGGAAAGCATCACGCCGGGAAGAAAGCTTAAAACGGGGATGGACTGCAACGTATCGAGAAGAGGAATCAGAAAGCGTTCTGCCTTGGCGTTGTTTGCCGCGACATAACCATAACCAACGGCGAAGCCCAGGCTGAGAACATAGGCGGCGGCGATTCGCGCCAGCGAAAACAGTGCGTACCTTGGCAGCGCGGCGACAGACAGGTCAATCTCGGAGTGCGCATTGATGGGTCCAGTCCAGTAATGAGCAAACGACAACAGGCCGTAAAATAATCCCAGGCCGGCCAGAATTACGGGCAAGTCCCGCAACCAAGACGCGGCGGGAGATAGCACCACGCCCCAGGGTGGAGTTCGGGATAAAGTCTTATCGGTCTTCTGCACCATCATCGTAGGACGCGTCAGTGAAGCTCTCCGGAGCTCGCCGGCTGGTGAGACAACAGTCTGTCATTTTCCGAATCATAGGTAAAAATTTCGGCATAGCGACCCCAATGCAGAGCGGTTTCAATCTGGTGCTGCACTTCCGCTGCGGAAAAATGTTCATCCAGAACATCCCGGAACAGCTCCAGGGGGATCGAGTGGTCAGACTTGCTTTCAAGGGCGTGGCACATCTGTTGCAGCAGAGTAATACGGGCGAGAGCGGCCTCGCGAAACAATTTTTTCCGCATCGAAATACCAGCCCCGGCGAATTCCTCGCCGGCTTGGGTCATCTCAATGTCACCCGCGGCCGACTTCGCGAAACCAAGCAGCACCGCCGCGTCGACCAGTGGCATCAGGTCGTCTACTTCCATCAAGAGATCTTCCGCAACGTGGTATAAATCCTCTTTCCCACCGCGATCCTTCAGCAGCTCCAAAAGCCCCGCGATGCCGCCTGGCCGTGCATGCGGCAGCATCTGGTAAGGCGGCTTGGTTGCCCGCTGCGCCTTCGAGGGGGGAGCCAGTTCGAGCTCCGGCTGTGTCATGACCTTATAAATGTAGTCGACATACAGCAGGAAATCGGCGGAACTGCGCTCTCTGGGCTGCTGTAATGGAACTTGAAAATCCGCTCGAATCCGGGCAGGATTACGCCCGAGCACGACGATCCGGTCGGCCAGCAGAACGGCTTCCTCAATGTTGTGGGTAACCAGGAACATGCTTTTCGTCGGGATCTTCTTGTCAAGCCACAGCTCCATCAGTTCACCCCGAAGATTCTCCGCCGTCAGCACGTCGAGCGCGGAGAAAGGTTCATCCATGAACAGGACCTCCGGTTCAACGGCCAGGGCGCGCGCGAATCCAACGCGCTGTTTCATCCCGCCGGAAAGCTCCTTGGGATACGCGTTTTCGAACCCTTTCAATCCCACGGTACCCAGAGTTTGCAGGGCGTGGCGATGACGGTCGATATGCCGAATGCCACGGGCGAGCAGCGGCGCCTCGACATTCTCCAGCACCGTGAGCCACGGAAAAAGCGCGAAGCTCTGAAAGACGATTGCCACATTGGGTCTGCAGTCGCAGAGTGGCTTTCCGTGCCAGAAGATTTCGCCGGCGGAGGGGTCCGCAAGCCCAGAGAGAATACGCAGGAGCGTCGATTTACCGCAGCCGGAAGGCCCCAGCACTGCGATGATCGCGTCCGACTCCACCACAAAATCCGTGGGAGCGATGACCTGAATCCGCCTTCCATCGGGCTGTTGGAAATATTTCTCGATGCCGCGCGCCTCGATGATCCGCTCTGCTGCCACGCCTGGCGCGGCAGCTACGGTTACATCGCTCGGGGTAGGCACGATCCGTTCGCGCTGGGCGTCAGCCGGCACCGCGGCGGACAATTCGTTCATGAAGCGTTGCCATGCTTCTTCCGGCAGCTCATCAAAAAAGCGCATGCGGTCATCCGGATTGATGCTGTCGACGATGGCGCGCATCTCATGGGCCGACCGCGTATGCAAAAGTACGTACAGGTGATAGTAGGGAAAGTGAACCGCCAGTTTGGCGGCGAACTCCGTTGGCAAGCGGCGGAACAAGTTCTGCTGCTCGTCGAACGACAACCCCATGAACTCTTCGGCGGCCGCTTCCGCCTTCAATCCCTGCAGCAGAGAGACGGCATCTTCCCAACGCCCTCGGGAAAGTATGTCTCGAAGCTGTTCTTGTGTGTGTGAGTCCATCCGGTAGCCCAGAACAGGCTACTACGATTTGCCGCAGGGTGCGAACATCACTCGACTAAGTCAGGGTTCAAACCTGGCGAGGGATGCCGTAACAATGCTGTAACAACCGCATGGCGCAAGCATCTGTCTGCAACAGCGATTCGCGCGCCTTTCACTGCGGACCTTGGTGTGAACGACGATATATCGCCAGGGTGACGAAGTCATCGCCGCTCCGTCTAGCCAACGAGCTTTGCCTGCACGGCCCTGTCGGCGGCGGCAAACCCCTCCACCAGATCGACGCCCAGCGGCGTTAGGGAAACCAAATATTTGTCGGTTGTGATTAACTGCTCTGCCTGCAAAAATCGAAGCCAAGCCTCGAAAGCTACTCCTTCGTATAATTCTGGAAAGCGGTGAGCGCATTTCAGGTAGCGCAAGCGAAGCTCCGAAACTCGGATTCTCTTCCCCGCACAACCATATAGAAATTCAAAGGCTTCCGACTGCGTGCGCCAGAGCGGCATTCGTCCATGATCACATGCATCGGCGATCGAATACGCGCTGAATTCATCGCTGTTTTCCGGTCGCGTGAAGACGTACATCTCGACAGCCAAGAGGCCGATCAGAGATAAAAAATATAAACCAAGAAACACGAATCTCAATCCAGCCATGGGTCCCTCCGCAAAGCTATCAGGCACGATCGGCCGCTGCGATCCGCGGGCCGCATTCGACCGCCTCGCAGGCTATTCACTGTTTGACTATGCAAACGTCTTGCCAAACAGCGGCGCCCCCTGGCCAGGGTGCGACAATTCGTGGCGGCGACCCGGGCTGCAATCCGTGAGGTACCTTGCAGGCATTTTGGGGGTTACGGCAACTCTTAGTTTCTAAATTTCCCTGTCACCCCGAGTAGAATCTGACATAGAATCCCCAGCAGGAGTGGGTCAAACTAAGGAGCGGGTCTTGCCGAAATTCGAGGAGTGCCTTCAACGCCTTGAAACTATCGTCCAGCAACTGGAGCGAGGCGATCTTGCTTTGGAGCAGGCTCTAAAACTTTTTGAAGAAGGTGTGGGGCTTTCAGATTCCTGTCGCCGGGAATTGGAGGAAGCCGAAGGCAAGGTTGAAATCCTGCTTAAGCAGAACGGAAAGCTGCAACCGGAACCCTTCGCCAATACTGCCGATCGGCCGGAGTCACAATAGCAGCCGAATCACCCAGTCCCGGGGCGCACGCAATCGCCCGTCGATGTTTAGCTCATCCCGCGCAAGCTATGCTGGCTCGCCCGGATGGACCGCGAAAACTTGAACCCGGGGAAAATCTGTATGCAGTCACTATCAGTTCTCATAGCCCAGGTTGACAATGCAGTTGGCGAGCTACTGGCCGCAAACTTACGAACACACTTCCGGGAAATCCGCGTCGTTCGCAGCCTGAACGAATTGCAGGAGAAGTTCTTCCGCAGCGAGGAGCCCTACGCCCTGGTCGTTGATCTCGAATTGGTCAATTTCCAGGAGCTGCACGAAATCTGTGGATGGTGTCGCAAGACCGCGGTCATCTGCACCCATCGACTCGCCGATGAGGAGATGTGGGTCGCGGCGCTGGCCGCCGGCGCGGACGATTGTTGTGCGCCATACGACATCGCGGGTATTCTCCGGGCTGCTTCCGGCAAGCATCTTCTGAGGTCCACGGCCAAAGCGGCCTGATCCAGTCTTCCGGCCGCCTGGGGTTACACACGGCGCGGGTAAGAAAGTTGCTTGGTGCTTCGGTGCGTTTTTCAGCAGCCTGTTAGCTCGGCTGCAACTCGTCTTCCGGTTCTTCCACCCCGGCTTTCCTATAGGCGTTGATCACGTCCTGCACCGAGATGATCCCGATCAGCATTGCCGGGTCGGCTCGATGTACCACGGGCAGGAACGGCCAGTCGCTGATCTGGCGCAGCGCCGTCTCCAGGGACTGATCCGGATAGAGCGCGGGAATGAACAGGTTCAACCGTGAGCCTAACGATTCGCGTCCGTCAGGCTCGAGTTCGAGCAGCGTCTGCCGTGAAACGCCGGCCCATCGCCCGGCTGGCAACTGAACCAGGAAGAAATCGCCCTTTGCGCTTTGCACCGCGCCGAGAGCGTGAGCCAGCGTGCTGTTACCATCGAGCACTTGTTCTCCGAACGGGCGCAGCGCATCTTCCACGCGCAGGATGGCGACTTCGCGCTCTTCTTCGAGCAACGGCAGGTCGAGGCCGTCCTGCCGCGAGAGCAGATCGAAAATCGGCACTCGCTGAAAGCCGCGCGAAATCAGATAGGCGACCGTGTTCGAGACGATGACCGGCAGGATGATCGAATAGTTGCCGCTCACCTCCAGAATCATGACGATCGACGTCATGGGCGCGCGCAGGATTCCCGCGAACAGTGTCCCCATGCCGATGAGCGCGTACGCGCCCACGGGAATCGACAACTGCGGAAACAAGGACTGCTCAACTCCGCCGACGAAGCCGCCCAGCATCGCGCCGATGAACAGTGTGGGAGCGAACAGCCCGCCCGGAGTGCCACTGGTAAACGATATTCCGGTGGTCAGGATCTTCAATCCAGCCAGAATTCCCAGGATCTCCCAGCCGAAACGCGCATTCATCGCCTGGTCGATTGAGCCGTAGCCGGCGCCCATGACCTGCGGAAAACGGATGCCGATCAACCCGATCAGCAGCCCCGCCACGCCCGGTTGCAGGTATTGCGTCCACGGCGGCTGGCGCCGCAGCCAGGGCCGAAGCAAGGCTATGAACTTGACGAAAACCACCGAGGCAAAGCCGCCCAGAACTCCCAGCGCCGCGTAAGCAATCAACTCGCCGGGATGTTCGAGATGGTATTCCGGCACGCGGAACAGCGGCTCCTGCCCGAGAAACCAGCGCTCCACCACCGTACTCGAGATGGCTGACAGTACCACCGCGCCGAGAATGCCCGCGGTCCAGCGGCCAATGACTTCTTCAATGACAAACAACACGGCGGTGATAGGCGCATTGAAGGCTGCCGCCAGTCCCGCCGCCGCGCCGACCGGCGCAATCAACCGCAAGCGCTCGCGCGAAAGCCGCAGCCGTCTTCCGATCAAGGATGCTATGCCGGCGCCGACCTGTAACGCAGGATCCTCCGGGCCAAGTGATTGGCCGCTGCCAATCGCCAGCGCGCTGGTCAGAAACTTGCCGATCGTGGTCCTGCTGCCCACGTAGCCGTCATAGATATAGAGCGCGCCCTTGGTCTGGTTCACGCCGCTGCCACGCACCCGCGGGAAAAATTTGCCGACCAAAACCGCGACCAGCAAGCCGGCCAGCGCCGGAGCGATGAACACGCGTGGAGCCCCCGGCCGCAGGCCGGTACCCAACAGCAGCCAGCGCACGGTGGAGATGGCAACCCGGAAGAGCACCACCGCCAGTCCCGCAATCGCACCGATGATGACCGACAGCACGAGAAAAAATTGCTCCTCGCGCAACGACAAGAGCGCCGAACCGGTCAGCATCCGCCGCAAAGACGACCAGTACTTTCGCCGCACCGGACTGGTGCCGCTCGCGGTTCGCTTTCCGACCGGCTTCATTTACTGGTTCCCCCAGCGATGATGGCCGATGGTGGCCAGCAGCTCATCCATCCCGTTCGGTACGCCACACAGCCTCTCCGTGGCATCTTCGGTGGCGAAAACAAACCTCATCATATTTTCCACCACATCATCGCGCCCCTTCAGGCGGCCTTCCGTCGAATAGCGACTCAGTTCCTCGGCCCATTTCTGGAGCTGGGCCAGCTTCTCCTCATCCGCTTGCACCTCGGGGGTACGCGATTGGCTGCCGGCCGCGGGCTGCTGGCGCGAGCGAACGCAGTCGTCAAGCCGCTTCACTGCCGACTGGTATGCGGCCACCGTGCGCCGTGCCCGCTCTGCCGCGTTCACTCCCGGCGAGAAAGGATCGGCTGCGAGCAGTTGCTCCGCTCTGGCCAGCAGGTTGCCGGAGTTCAGGTCCTGACCGTCCAGCCTCACCGCATCCGTCAAGTAGCGTATGGCTGCCGGATAATCGCCGGCCTGGAGCGCCGCCGCGCCGCTGCCGGTATAGGCGGCCGCGAAATTACGATCCAGTTGTCTGGCGTGCTGAAACTCGGCAAGCGCCCGGTGCGTGTCCCCCAGTTTGAGATAGATTTGCCCCAGCCGCGTGTAGGCGTTCGCGCTCGGCGGAAGCTCAGGCAAGAGCGTTGCCAGCTCTGCCTCCGCGGCGTCATTCTGATGATTCGCAGCCAGCATTTCCAGGAGTTCGAATCGCGTATTCAGGCGTTCGACCGCGGGCGTTCTCCCCGGACTCCAAATGCCGTCGATGGCGCCGCGATAATAGCGAACCGCATCTCGCAACTCGCCCTTGCCGGCCGCCATCCGCGCCAGTTTCAGGTTCACCATGGAATCGGCCGGATGTTCCTCCAACAGGCTCAACAGACGAGAACGGGCCTCGTTCGGACGTCCGGCGGCAAGCAGCGATTCGGCGAGTCGAGCGCGGTATTCGTCGTCGTCCTGCTTGGCATAGACCAGCGCCGTCTCAAAATCTTCAACCGCCTGTTCGGGACGGTGCGCGTTCAGCGCAGCCACCCCTTTCTGGTACCACTCGGAAGCCAACTCGTCCTGCCGATTGTTGAACCAGTCCACCACCATGCGCGTAAAACTGAAACCGGCAATGATGATTAGCACCAGCACGGGTAGTCCGAGCTTATGCCGGCGCAGCGAAGCCGCCGCCTCGCAGTTGGCGCATCGCCCCGCCGGGCCCAGGGGCTCGCCGCACACCATGCATGTCTGATTGGACGCTGGCATGTTGAATTTTTAACTTAGCAGATTTGGCGGCGCTATGCGTATTGCTGGCGATGTCAACCTGGTGACCCCATCGCCGCCGACTTCGACCACCCTCACGCCTCCGAAGGCCCGCGCGCGCTCAATGCAAAAAGGAGAGGCAGGTTTGCCTCTCCTTTTAATTCCGGCTTTTCGCGTCAGCTTCGGCGCAATCCGGGCTCCTGCGACAGGCCAGGGCTTTAACCCCTTGCGAGTCAGCAGCCGAGCTAGTACAACCGGAAATTCACTTCCACGCTGATCTGTACGGCCACCGGCTTGCCATCTTTCATAGCCGGCTCGAACTTCCATTTGCGGACCGCTTCAATCGCCTTCTCATCCAGCCCCATGCCAAGTTTGCGAGTCACTTTGACCTGCTGCGGAGTGCCGTTCGGGTCCACAACCATCCATAGGATGACCGTCCCCTGGTACTTCGCCTTGCGAGCTTCTTCCGAATACTCCGGGTCCGGCGCATCGAGCGCGCGCGGAGCCGAAACCCCGTTGCCAACCCGGAAAACGCCGCCACCAACGCCGCCACCGCGCCCTTGCCCAACCCCGGGACCGGCTCCAACACCCACACCGCCGCCGCTACCCGCGCCGATTCCACCGCCCGATCCAGTGCCATTGGAAGCGGGTCCGGAGGGAAGCACGGCCTTCGGGTCGCCGAAATTCAGCGCATTCATGGTTGGCATTTTTACCTGCGGCGGCATCACTACCGTCGGTTCCGCTACCAGTTTTGGATGGTCATTCCGCACCACCATCGCCGGCGGAGTGATCTGTTCCATCGCCGGCTTGGGCAGTTTGCCCTTTACGGCAGGAATCTTGTCATGGTCGCCACCGCCGCCGCCGCCGCCAATCACATCGATCTTTTTCGTCGAAATTGGAGGCATGTAGTCGGAAACAGGCGGCGCGATCAGGGTGACCGTCTGGTGTTCCGTTTGCTTGACGGCCTTCGCCCCGATAATCGTGAGGCCAATCAGTCCGCCGACAGCCAATGCATGCACCACCAGCGATAGCCAGGCGCCTTGCTTCTTGTAGCTGTATCCGCCCCAGATATCGCGAACCTTGACCGGACGCGATGTCAGTTGCAACGGGGGCAACTTTTCGGGGAAAAAGGTCTCTCGGATATTGCTGGTCAGGGATTCCCAGAGCGATTGATCGAAACTGCCCCTCGGCAACAGGTTCAGCCTGTTGTTGTCAAGTCTCGGCCCATTCAAAACATCGGTCGCCATATGAGTTGTCTTTGTCCCTCTCTCCGTTACCCGGGCCCTTTTACCTGTTGGCTAGAAAGATGAGCACATCGCTCGCCAAGTTGCTCACGGTGTCAAAATGCCCGTCTGCCGCACGAATTACGAGTTGCTGATCAAATCCCCGCTCGCACTGAGTATTCCCATTCCAATCGTTAGATGCTGCTCTTCTGTTTTCGACGTCTCTGAAAATGAAGCCCGCATGAATTTTTTTCGCCGTGGCAGGCCGATGTTCCTGGTTGTAGCGTTTCACCATAGTGCCATTCCCGGTCCTGGCGCCCGAATTGGACTCTCGCTTCCGGACCCCTATAATGAAGAATCGGCGCGAATTTCCGCCGCTTGATTCATGTACTGGGCCGTCCCGGCTCCGCCGCGTTCCCTTTTTGTATGGGCTTTGCTGGTGGAAACTCTGGGTTCCGGTTGAGCGTCGCGATGGCGCGAACCGGTCGAGCCCGGCCAGACCAGAAAGGACCGGAGTGCCGTTAGATCTCAAGTCGACCCTTAACCTGCCGAAAACCGAATTCCCAATGAAGGCCAACCTGCCGCAGAATGAGCCCAAAATGCTCGCTCATTGGGAAAAAATCCATGTCTACGAGAAGATCCGTGAGTCGCGGCGCGGTGCACCCATTTACGTCCTGCACGACGGGCCACCTTACGCCAACGGTCCCATTCACCTGGGGCACGCGCTCAACAAGTGCCTCAAGGATTTCATTGTCAAATCACGCAACATGGCGGGTTTTGACGCACCGTATGTGCCTGGATGGGACTGCCACGGCCTGCCCATCGAGATTAAGGTCGACGAGTCGCTCGGGCGCAAGAAGTTGCAGATGGACCCTCTGCAAGTGCGCCAGGCGTGCCGGAAATATGCCGAGAAATACCTCGACTTGCAGCGCGAACAGTTCAAACGCATCGGCGTCTTTGGCCGCTTCGAAGATCCCTACTCGACCATGGCCCCGCAATTCGAATCGTGGGTGATCGAGAATTTCTACGCCTTCTTCGAGAAGGGCATGGTCTACAAGGGCTTGAAGCCTGTCTACTGGTGCATTCACGACGAAACCGCTCTGGCCGAGGCTGAAGTCGAATATGCCAACCACACCAGCCCGAGCGTCTGGGTTCGCTATGCGCTGACCAGTGATCCGGCCGCGATCGATCCTGCACTGGCCGGAAAAAAGGTCGCGACCATTATCTGGACCACTACCCCTTGGACGCTGCCAGCCTCGATGGCCGTCGCCTACAACCCGCATGAAGAGTACGTCGCGCTTGAGAGCGGCGGGCTGGGTATACATCGTTGCCCGCAGGCTTGCCGAGGAAACCGCGCGCAAGTGTCAACTGGGTGAGCTACGCTCCATCGCCAGTTTTCCCGGTTCCAAACTTGATCGCGTAACCTTCGCCCATCCTTTTCTCGATCGCCAGGTCCTCGGCGTGTTGGCCAACTATGTGACCATGGATCAGGGCACCGGCGCGGTTCATACCGCTCCCTCTCACGGCGCCGACGACTTCTACACCGGAGTCGAGTACGGCATCGACCAGACGTGCAACGTCGATGGCTCCGGCCACCTGCTTCACGGACTGCCCGAGTATGACGGCCTGACTGTTTTCAAAGCCAACGAGCCGATCGTTCAGCTCCTCAAGACGCGAGGCGTGCTGCTTGGCCGCGAGAACATCGAGCACTCCTATCCGCATTGCTGGCGTTGCCACAATCCAGTCATCTTCCGGGCCACCGAACAGTGGTTTATCTCCATGGAGGGCAAGCTGAACCACGGCACTCTGCGCAGCGTTGCCCTCGACGAGATCAAAAAAGTCAAGTGGGACCCGGCTTGGGGCGAAGAGCGCATTTCCAACATGATCGCCACCCGTCCCGATTGGTGCATCTCGCGCCAACGCGTCTGGGGCGTCCCCATCGCTGTTTTTTTCTGCGCCGGCTGCGGCGAAGTGTTGCAGTCGAAACCGGCCAACCGCGCCGTGGTCGATCTGTTTGCGCGCGAGGGCACTGACGCCTGGTATCGCCTCCAGCCCGGCGAAATCCTGCCCGCTGGAACAAAATGCGCCCACTGTGGCGGCACTTCGTTCCGTAAGGAAATGGACATCATCGACGTCTGGTTCGAGTCTGGCTCAAGCCAGGCCGCCGTGCTGGGGCACACCCCGGATATGCCATGGCCCGCCGACGTCTACCTGGAGGGCGGCGATCAGCACCGGGGCTGGTTCCATTCTTCTCTGCTTTGCGGCGTCGGACTGCACCATGCGGCGCCCTACCGCGCCGTGGTGACCAATGGCTGGACCCTCGACGAGCAAGGCCGCGCGATGTCTAAATCGCTGGGCAATGTGGTTGACCCGGTCGATATCTGCAAGCGTCTCGGGGCGGAAGTGGTGCGTCTCTGGGTAGCTTCGGTCGACTTTCGCGAGGACGTGCGCGCTTCAGAAACCCTGGTGCTGCGCGTGGCCGAGAACTACCGCAAAGTGCGTAACACCTTCCGCTATCTGCTCGGCAATCTTCATGGCTTCGACCCGGTGCGCGACCTCGTGCCCTTCGACCGGATGGAACCCGCTCGATCAATTCATGCTGCTGCGCACCGTTGATTTGGCCCGCGAACTGCGCGAGTGGTATGACCAGATGCTTTTCCACCGTATCTATCAGCGGCTGATTCAGTTCTGCGTCGTCGACCTGAGCGCGCTCTATATGGCGGTCGTGAAGGATCGCCTCTATACCTTTCCGCGCACTTCGCCTGGGCGCAAGTCGGCACAGACGGCGATGTGGCGAATCGCCGAGGCGCTGGCGCGTCTGGTCGCTCCCATCATGACTTTCACCGCGGACGAAGTCTGGCGGTTTTTGCCGGTCTTGAAGTCGCGCCCTGAAAGCGCCCACATGGCCTTGTTCCCGAACGATCATGACATCACCGGCGAGATCCGCGACCGCGATGCGGCGGCAACCCTGCGGGCCGATTGGGAAACGCTGGTCGCGATTCGCGATGAAGTGAACCAGGCCCTCGAGCAGTCTCGCAACCTGAAGCTCATCAACAGCGAATTGGAAGCCGCCATCGTCATCACCGCGCCCGCCGAATCCTACCGACTGCTGGAGCGTTATCGCGGCCACTTGAATGCCCTGTTTGTCGTCTCCTCGGTGGAGTTGAAGTTGGACGAATCGAGCGGCGCGGCGCTCGCGGTGGAAGCCGGCCGCGCTCCCGGCCACAAGTGCGAGCGCTGCTGGAACTACTCGACGCATGTCGGCGAGGATCAGTCGTATCCGACCGTCTGCGAACGTTGCTCCGCCGCGCTCAAGATCATCGAAAAAGAGAGTGGCGAGGAGAGCGCGGGGGCAGCATCGTGAAAGGCCGCTCGTATCATTATTATCAGCTTCTGATTGCCGCGCTCGTGGTGGTCGCCGACCGCGCCACCAAGTGGCTGATTGCGCGCTCAATCCCGCTGAACGGCTCGGGCATTGAAGTGATCCCGCGCCTTTTCCGCATCACCCATGTCGAAAATCGCGGGGCGGCTTTCGGGCTTTTCGCCGAGTCGCCGGCGGCGTGGAAGACTACTCTGCTGGCCGTGCTGTCGCTGCTGGCGATGGCCGTCGTCGCCTATCTGCTGTGGAAATCGGATCGCGTGCTCAATTCAACCTCAGTCGGGCTATCGCTGATCCTGGGTGGAGCGGCCGGCAACTTCTGGGATCGCATCGTGCACGGCCGAGTGGTCGATTTTCTGCATTTTTATATCGGCGAGCACATCTGGCCCGATTTCAACGTGGCCGATAGCGCCATCGTAGCCGGCGCCATTCTGCTCTTGGCCGATATCGTGCTCCCCAGACCGCACCCCGGTGAGATCGCTTCGTAAAAAGCCGGGGTCGGGATTTCAGCCGTTGGGCAAGCGTTCGAGGAACGGTGATCTATGAGCTGGCTCGATCAGGACAGCGAAGGCAGCGAAGTGCGCCGAGAGTTTTGCGAAGTGGAAGTGGCGCGCCATCTGCGCTGGATGTGTTGTAGCGGAGTGCTCACACTCTCCGTGGCAGTCATCGCTGCAGCCACCGCCAACGCCAAGAACTTCTTCTATTTTGTAATCCCATTCGTCGTCTCCTGCTTCTTCACCGGCAGGCAATGGGTGGAATGGAGACGTGCGAAACGTTGGCTGGCGGCCGCGCCTGAAGACAATCCGGAGAGTAGCCGCGAAGCCGTCGAAGACGTGACTTTCTACTGTTCTTTTTGTGGCAAACCGCAAGCCGATGTGACCCACTTGATTTCCTCTCCGCGAGGCACCGCGACTGCGCCCGCTCATATTTGTGACAAGTGTGTCGAGGTGTGTAACTCAATCCTCGCGGATATCCGCAGTGGCAAAGTCAAAGTCTAGCAGGCAGTACCTGTATATTTCGGTGGTGTCATCGTGAGGAGGTTCGCCGCCTTTGCGAACCGATCGGGGTCCCCGGCGAGGCTCGGCTCGCTGGGGTGATGGACGTAACGATCTATGCATTTCACCGAGCGTCTCCCGAAGGCTGGAAAAAGCAAATCCATGGCCCCTTAGTTCCTGAAGTTCGCGCAGTGGCCTTACTGCAGTGTCATTCTGAGCGAATTGCACCTCTCCGCCTCCGCCGTCACTGCGGATACAGCCTGCGGTAAATTTTCGCGTTGCGCATAATCGACTGCACGTACTCGCGCGTCTCGGTGAACGGGATCGACTCGACGAATTCCGGCACGTCGCGGTAGTTACCCGCGCTGAGCCAGTCTTCGACGCGGTTGGGGCCGGCGTTATAGGCGGCCAACGCGTACTCCACCTGGCCGTTGTAGTGTTCAACCAGGTCGCGGAAATAACGTGTTCCGAGCTGCAGGTTGAGGTTCGGAACCAGCAGCGTCTCGGTTCGGAAACCGCGCAGGCGCAGCTCTTTGGCGGTTTTCTTGCCGGTGGAGGGGAGCAATTGCATTAGCCCAAAGGCGTTCGACCGCGATACCGCGCCCGGATTGAACTCCGACTCCTGTCGTATGAGTGCCGCGACTAGGTAAGGATCCAGTTGGTTTTCCAAGGCGAAGCGAAGCACCTGCGTCCAGTACGGACGGGGAAACAGGTAATCCCAGTAGGGCCGGGGAAGCGCCGAAATATCAATGGCAAAGTAGCTGGGCACGGCCGATTTCATGAAGCGAAGAGCCCGATGATACTGGCCACCCTCGCTATAAATGCGGGCGATTTCCAGGGTCGCCCAGTTTGCCCCCTTGCCGCCATCGGAGGCCTGCAATTCCTTGATGGCTAAGTCGGCGATTCCGGCGTTCTCCAGAAGCTTGCTCTTCTCCACCCGCAACGCGTCGGCCGGGATGCTGGTCAGCGCCGCGGCTGCGTTCACGGGCGCCAGCGGAGCAATGGTGTCGAGCAGCAAATCGTGCGCCGTCGGCGCAACCCCGATTTTCGCCAGCCGCTCCGCCGCCAGGTGGCCGTAATAATAGTTGCGGTAACGTTCCGCAAGCTTCTGATACCAGGCCCGGGCCAAGGGCAAATCGCTCTGATCCTCCGCGATTCGTCCGCGCCAGTAAATTGCGGCGGCGGTCTCGATCGAAGCCGGATAACTCCGCACCTGTTGCGTAAATTCTTTTTTCGCCTCTTCCGCCCGTCCCTGCCGATAGGTCAGCCAAGCCGCTTTCCAGTGCGCGTAAGCGGCCCTGCTGCCGTCCGGAAAACGCTCGTTTGCCTCACGGTAGAAATCGATGGCGTGATCGTAATCCTTCTTCAGCAGGTACATGTTCCCGGCCGAAATCAACGCTGGCTGAAACCACGAGCTGGTGGGCGCGGCTTGCCGAAGTTGCGAGAGATCGTTCAGCAGGTCGCCCTCGTTGCCTTCCGCGTGGGCAATTTCCACCAGGTCGTAAAGCCTCTGCGCGTTGGCTTCCCCGGTCACCTGCGCGTGCTGCAGCAAGTCGCGCCCTTCGCGCGCGCCGCCGTTGCCGCTGTGCCGTAGCGCATCGCCGAGCCTCACTTCAATTTCGCCACGCTCCGCCGGCGGAGCCATATTCAGCAACTGCCGGTACTCGCGCGCCGCATCCGGCCAGCGATTTCCCTGTGCCAGCAACGAGGCATGCGTTTTCTGGTCGCCATAGCTGCCTGCCGGACTCGATCCTTTTGCAGCCAGTTCGGCGCCGGCCTGCGCGGCTTCAGGGCTGAGCGGCATGGTCAGGTAGAGATGCCGCAGAATCTCCATCCCCTTTGCCGGATTGCCGCTGTTCAGATAGGCGTGCGCCAGCGCAAGTTCGGCATCGGCCCGCGTGGGCGCACGATTCGCCTCCAGGAAGTTGACCGCCTCCGCCGCCCGTCCCGAAGCCGTCAGCGCCTCGCCATAGACCGCCCTCACGTCATTGAGGAATATCGAATCGGCGCAATCTTTCGAAAAATTCTTAAGGGTAGCGACCACTTTTTCGCTCTGTCCGCTACCGCCATAAGCCAAGGCCTCAAAGTACCGCACGTAGTCGGCCAGTTCGCCCGCGTACGGCCTTGCCTTTTCCAGAGGCGCAATTGCCTTGGCGTATTCACGGTCGAGGATGTGCGCGTAACCGATTGCAAGCCACGCCATGCCTCCCGCATCCGTGCCCGGATGCTGCCGCGCATACGTCTCCACCCCAGCGTAGGCGGCCGGAGTGCGCGCCTCGATCAACTGATGGGCCATCGGCTTCAACGCTGCCGAAGCCACGAAAGCGCGCGTCATGCGCTTCATGCGCGCCGCATTTGCCCGCTGTTGGGCCGGCGTCAGGTGTGCGCGCTTGGCCGGCGTGGCGCGCTTGGATGCCATAGCCGTCTTCTGGCCGGTGCTTTTCTTTTGGCTGGTGGGCCGTTTACTGGCAGCCGCTTTGCCGCCGCTGTTCTTCGCCGGAACCGGTTTTTTCGCCGGAGAGGCCTTTTCGGCTCCGTCTTGCGGCCAACCTGAAACTGCGGTAAATAGAGCCGGGAGAAGTAGAAATAGAAACAAAAATCGCTTGCACATCACGATAGGGTTCTCTTGGAGTCCGTACGATTCAGTTTAACCCGGAAAGCCGCTGCCTAGTAGCCCGCGATCATTACCGGCGAGGATGCGCACCAGTTCTTCGGAAAAATAATCGGGCTCGCTGATCACTCCACCGTAACGTTTCTGGTATGCCGCGCGGCTCTTCTCGATATCGGGCCGCAACCGTTCGTACAAGTCTCGTTTCGACCGCCCTTCAGCCACCTTCACCTGGTTGTAAAGTTGGATCTCCTCCACCAGTAATTTGGCAAACCGCTTTGCCTTGGCATGCACATCGTTGCTGTTACTTTGAGATGCACCAGGAGACGCCGGGGCCACCGGCGGCGACGCGGGCGGAGTCAGTAGCGGCGCGGCGGCGGCGAAGGTCCGTGCCGACTGCGCCGCAACCACTGGATCGGCCACCGGAATAGCCGCTGCGGGCGTCTCTGGCCGTGCAGCCGCCACTGCCGGCGAGGGCCGCACCGGCTCCGGACTTGTTCCCGGCTGTACCGGCTGCATCGCGCCCGACCCGGCTGGTTTGCGCAACGAAGCCGTTTCCACCGCGATGCAGGCAATTAAGCTCATGGCCTGCACCACCTCGACCTGAACCATCGAGTCCGTCAGACCTCCGTCGGCATAGACAATTCCCGCCAGGCGGTCGCGAATCAGCAATGGAAAGAGATAAATATCTCCTGGCCCGGCGGGCGCGGCGGACGCAAAGGCATCGCCAATTTCCGCGGCCTGCAACCTCATCGGCTGGCGCTCTTTGGCCAGCCGTTCGATCACGCGATCGCTGGCGGGAATCGAGATGCGCGTAAATGCGGAAGCATCCCGCATCCCTCGCGACTGCCATCCCATAAAAAAACCGCCGCGCAGTATCAGCAAGCCCGCGCGAGCGGCAAACGGCTGTGTAGTCTGCAACAGCACACTGAGTATCTCAACCTGGTTGGCCGCCTGCAAAAGTCTTACCAGGTCGGAGGCAATGACGAATGCGGCTTCATGCCCGGCGCGGGTGATTTCGGCTTCCAAAACCGGCTGCAGCTCTTCACTGATGCTTCGCCGCAGCTCCTCGCCCCATTGCCTGACTAATCTGGAAGCCAGCTTTTCGGCTGCCTCCGAAAGATTCTCTTGCACGTTGCTCTCCTGCTCTAGCGGGCGGCTGCAAATTCATCTCGGCCTGGAGTTGAGGTGCTGTTTTTCAGCAGCCTGCTAATCGCGTGATTATAAGACTGCTGTGCCGGTAAGCAAAGCCCGCAACTGCGGAAGGGATCAGACTTCATACCTCCCTGCCCGGTTTGAGACTCGCCGAAATCGCCCGCCACGGGTAGAATGGCATGGAAGTGCGGGGACCAGTGCCGTAGGATCGCAAGTCCGGGTTCAGACAAAACCAACTGGGAACCTATACAATTGAATCAAGATTATTTTCGACTGCTGATCTGGAAATCTTTGAATCGGAATAAGAATGGGAGCCATCGAATCCAAAGTAGGTGAGCCGGTTATTGACGAATCCGTACTGGTCGATGCGGCCCGAAACGGAGACGTCGGTGCGTTTGAGGAACTGGTGCGGCGTTACGACCGTAACGTATTTCGCATCGCTCAACGCATTACGCAGAACCGGGAGGATGCGGAGGACGTCGTCCAGGATGCGTTCCTGAAGGCGTTCCAGAACCTGGGGCAGTTTCAGGGCCAGTCGAAGTTTTATACCTGGCTGGTCAGGATTGCGGTCAATGAAGCCCTCATGCGTTTGCGGCGGCGGCGCCCGGAACGCACGGTTTCTCTCGATGAAGAGATAAGAACGGAAGAGGATTCCATGCCGCGCGAGGTCGCGGACTGGTCTCCCAACCCGGAGCAGTTGTATAGTCAGGCTGAGCTGAAAGATATACTGAGCAAAACTATTCAGGGTCTGCCACCGGGATTTCGAACTGTTTTCGTGCTGCGCGACATGGAAGCTTTGAGCACCGAGGAAACGGCTGAGGCTCTGAATCTCAGTATTCCGGCCGTGAAATCACGCTTACTGCGCGCTCGTTTACAGTTGCGCGAGCGGCTGAACAAATTTTTCAAGCGGCGTAATGGAGATAGTTGACAGTGACCTGCTCTGAATTCTTGACGGAGCTTACGGACTACCTGGACAACACGATAGATCAGCGAACCCGCGCTGAACTGGAAGATCATTTACAGTGGTGTCATAACTGCTACGTCGTTTGCAACACCACCAAGCGAACTATCGAGATCTATCGCGACTCCCAGTTGTTCGAATTGCCGGAAGATCTGCGAAATCGGCTGCGCACCGCCATCATCGGCAAATGCAAGCAGCACAAGTCAAAGACGGAAGCTTAGAGAATTCGAGTTCACTCTCCTGAGTTCCTGCTCCCTTCCCTTTCAGACTTGATGTGTCCCCTTTTCTTTTTCTTCTTCTTGTTCCCGGGACCAAGTTGAACGAACCTTTTCTCCTGCCCTCGAATCTATATCTATAGTGTTATTGCAAGTGGATGGTCCGGAGCGCGGGCTCTGCCCTGGGGTGGAAACATGGTACTGTCGGGATTTCTGGACGCAATGTTCGGATGTACTCACAAGAACTACAGTTTCCCTTTCACGCCTAAGGACCGGCATAGCTGTTCCGCCGCCGGCCCCACCGGAACCTATGTCGTGTGCCTCGGTTGTGGCAAGGAATTTCCCTACGACTGGCGTGCAATGAAGGTCGTCCCCGGCGATACCTCGCAGCCGGAGGAACCTCGCGAAGCCGTCAAATCCTTTGTAAATCCCCTGTGAGCTAAAGCGCTTCCCGAGGACTTTGGCCCACATTTTGCGGAGCCGCGGGCGGAGCTAATGTGGGAGTTGCCCCAGGTCGCGCTCTTCTGCGGTTGTTCATAAAAAAACGGGTGATCTTGAGTCGGTAAACCCTTTATGCTGGGGCTGCTGCGACTTGGCAGCCATGCCAACGCCGTGACGGCCGCCTTTTTGCCGCCAGCAGGAGGGATCGAGAGTGAAAATTGTAGACTTGACGCTGCCGCTTCCGCCGGGGCTGAAGACCAATCCCACGCACCCCGAAACCATCATCACCGACCATGTGACTCACTGGTTTACCGCTCCCAGATACCAATCGCCCTGTAAGGGATACGCCAGCAAGCTGCTGCTCATCTGCGATCATATCGGCACCCACCTTGACGCTCCTCTGCACTTCATACCAGACGGAAAATCCATGGACGCCGTGCCTCTGGAAAACACTCTCGGCGAAGCCATCTTTCTCGATGTGTCCGATAAGCCGGCGGACCAACCCGTAACCGTTGCCATGATCGAGAACAAACTGGCCGCCAAAGGCGACGCGATCAAGCCAGGCGACATCCTTCTGCTCAGAACCTGGCCCGGCCAGTGGGGTGATGCCATCTTCAAGGCAGCCGGCATTAGCTGGGACGCCGCCAAGTGGCTGTGCGCCCGAAAAATCAAATCGCTTGGTCTAGATCTGCCGAACGCGGACACCGGCGGCGACATGCAGCGCCCGGCTCACATGGAACTCTTGGGTAACGAAATCGGAATCATCGAGAACCTGGTCAACCTGGACAAGCTCACCAAGACGCGCTTCTTCTTTATCGGCCTGCCGCTGCACTTCATCGGACTTACGGCGTCACCCATTCGAGCCATCGCCATCGAAGAATGGTGAACCCTTCCGCCTGCGCGCGGCGCCCGCTGTTGCCCCACATTCGCCGACAGGATTGAGGGGAGTCCTTCGCAAGAAAGCTCTTGGTGTCAGCGTATTCGCTCGCGAAAGGTTACTTGGCGCCTCTCTCCCGCAGCAGCTTCTCTGCCTCGGTTTTTCCGTTGTCGACTGCCAGTTTGAGTGCCGTGGTGCCGTCGTCGCTCTTGGCGTCGATGTTGGCGCCCTTATCCAGCAACAGTTTCACCAACTCAGTCCGGCCGCCACCAGACGCGGCCATCAGTGACGTAAAGCCGCGGCTATCCCTGGCCTCGGTGTTGGCGCCTTTGTCCAGCAGCAGCTTTACCACTTCAGACGAGTTGGAAACGACCGACAGCATCAGCGGCGACAACCCGTTCTGCTTCTCCTGGACATTGACGTTGGCGCCTTGATTGAGCAGCAGTTTCACCTCCTCGAGGTCGGAGACCATCACCGCAAAGTGCAGCGCCGTGTCGCCGCCGTCGTCCTTGGCGTCGACGCTAGCGCCTTTGCTTAGCAGTAGCTTCACAATGTCAACTTTGCCCAGCGCCGATGCGGCAATTAGCGCCGTGTGGCCGCCGCTTTCCTTGGCTTCGATATTGGCGCCCTTTTCGAGCAGTTGTCCAACCGCTACGGCATCCCCCTTCTGGGTCGCTTGGAAGAGCTGGTCATCCAGGCTGTTGGAGCCGGCCTGGCCTGCCGCGGAAAGAATTAACGACAGCACAATAACGGGAAGAGTGGCTGCCAACCGGACTGTCTTCATCGCTTCCTCCGAGCGCTACCTGACAGGCCACTGAAAAACCCCTGTTGCTCCAGCAGCGCAAGCTGGTAAGCAGGAGTCTGCTTTTTCAGCTCTGAGTCGTCCGCATTGTACCGCGCACGAGCCGTTTTTCAAGTCTCCAACCACACTTGCAAGGGCAAGAAATCTCCTTATAAATGGCGCAGGAAGCTCCACCTCGGCGCGGGCGCGAACCACCGGAGTGACGGGGGGTTCGGAGAATGGCCGCTCCCTAGATATGGGCGGTATCGAACTGGCGCGGCCTCGGCTGATTCGCCAAGCCGTTGCGGCCGGTAAAAACGTCTTGCGATGTCGCCCGCGTCATCCTGTATACTGCGGCTTTCAGCCTATGCTCAAAGACATTCTTAGACAGGGCCAGCAGGCCGCCGATGAGGCGCTCGAACGCCTGCTTCCGCCGGGCACGCAGTATCCGCCTTCGATCCACCGCGCCATGCGCCACAGCGTCTTTGCCGGGGGCAAGCGCCTTCGCCCAATCCTGTGCATGGAAGCGGCCCGCATGGTCTACGCTGCCCCAGCGGGCGCAAAAACGGCCGGGGACTCTTGCGGCGCGCTGCCGCCAGGCGTCGCCGAATTAGGCGCTGCCGTCGAAATGCTGCACACCTACTCGCTCATCCACGACGACCTGCCGGCGCTCGATAACGACGATCTGCGTCGCGGACGCCCCACCTGCCACGTCGCTTTCGGCGAGGCCACCGCCATTCTGGCCGGCGACGCGCTGCAAACCTACGCCTACGAGGTTCTGGCGCGTTTAGAGTGCGCGGCCGAGGCGCGGGTGCGCATCATAGAAGAGATTGCCCATGCCACCGGCACCATCGACGGCATGATCGGCGGCCAGGTGCTGGACCTCGAAGCCGAGCACACCAAGCCCGACGCCAAGACCCTGGAGTACATTCACCGTTCCAAGACCGGGGCGCTGATCACGGCCTGTCTGATTTCCGGCTGCATCTATGCCAACGCCACGGCTACCGAGCTGCAGCGGGTGCGCGAATTCGGCCGCGCCGCCGGCCTGGCTTTCCAGATCGCCGACGATATTCTCGACGTGACCCAGACCTCCGAGCAGTTGGGCAAGACCGCCGGCAAGGATCTCGCCGTCGAAAAAGTGACGTATCCATCGCTCTATGGATTGGAAAAATCCATGCGGATGGCCGATCAGCTCATTGCCCAGGCGTGCGCCGCGCTGGACAGCTTTGGGGCTCGCGCCGACACCCTCGAAGCCATCGCGCGCTACCTGGTCGAGCGCAAGAAGTAGGCGCCTGAAACCGCTCTCGTATTGTTCCGAGGAGCACTGCGGCCCATGCCTGACACTGTCGACATCCTTGCCATTGCCGCTCACCGCGACGACGTTGAGCAAACCTGCGGTGGCACCCTGCTCAAAATGGCCCAGCGCGGCTATCGCACCGCTATTCTCGACCTCACGCAGGGAGAGATGGGTACGCGCGGCAGCGCCGAAGAGCGCGCCCGCGAAGCCAGCCATGCCGCCGCCCTGCTGCGCGTCTCATCGCGCCAGGCGCTCGACATCCCCGATGGCCGCGTCGAAAACACCTGGGAGAACCGTCTGAAGATCGCACGCGTGCTGCGCCAGCAGCGGCCTCGCGTCGTGATCCTTCCCTACTGGAAGGGACGGCATCCCGACCACTACACCTGTGCCACGCTCGGCTATGAAGCTTGCTTTTTGGCCGGCCTCGGCAAACTCGGTCAGACGCCGCAGCCCGCGTCCGCCGCGCTTCAGGACCTTGAGGCCATCGCTGCACTTTCTCCACACCGGCCATTCAAGATCGTCTACGCTTCGCTCTATTTCGATGTCCGGCCTTCGTTCGTGGTCGACATCACCGATCAGTTCGAAACCCGCTTCCAGGCGCTCATGGCCTACCAATCGCAGTACACGGACCAGAGCGAGGGGGCTGGCCTCTTCCCGATGCAGGCCGAAATCCGCCAGCGCCTCGAAACCATGGCATCGTTTTATGGATTGCTGGCCGGCGTCAAGTACGCCGAACCTTTTGTACAAAAGGAAATAGGACTCGTCGATGACCTGCTTGCAATCCCCGTGAAGTCGATCTAGCGGGCTGGTGTCATGCCCCAGGCACTCGCATAGATAATTACGCTTCGGAGTGTCATCCTGAACCTTTTTGCGCAAAAGGAAATAGGACTCGTCGATAACCTGCTGGCAATCCCGTAACGTCGGAGTGTCATCCTTCGCGTAGCGAAGGATCTACTTTTGCGAGTGTCATCCTGAACGCAGTGAAGGATCTGCCCTTTTCGTTTGTCAAACCAAGGGCAGATGCCCCGGATTTCGCGCCATGCTGTTCGGGTTCCCCGGCTGAGCGTTTCACGAAAAATGTATCCTCCGCAGCCTTCAGTGATTTGGTCACCCTGGCCGCTGCGGCATGTCGCGTCCTGCTGTGATGAAGGTCACTGATCGAAAAGATGGATTTCGCCGATATTGCAAATATGCGGAAGGATGTGACAGGTAATCCCGGTAGCCCCAGGCCTAAGTCCGGTAATCGTGCCGGTCTTTATCTCGTGGTACGCAATAAATCGAAGCGCGCCGCGCGCACTTCGCAGCAATATGCCACCGGAATCACGCCGCGTCACCTCGGCTGGACGGCCTTTGGAACATTTATGGTCGGCTTGCTGTGCCTGCTGATCAAGTAGCCGGGCTAACAGGCTGCTGAAGGCGCGTTTTTCAGCAGCCCGCTAAAACAACCAGCGCACAACCGGTGCACGACCATGCCGCCAATCGCGCGGTCAGTGTGAAGCAACCAATTGGCCGGCGCGCAGTTCTTTGCGCTCTCCCGGCTTGAATTCCACCAGCTCGAAGCCCAATTCGGCGGCCACTTTCTTCAATTCGCCGGGCTTGCCGGTCAACAGCGGAAAGGTTCCGAAGTGCATCGGCACCAGGACCTTCGGCTTCAGCAAACGGCAGGCATATTCCGCCTCGCGCGGTCCCATCGTGAAGTGATCGCCGATGGGCAGCATCACGATTTCCGGCGCATACAGCTCCCGCACCAGCGCCATGTCGCCGAACAGCGCCGTATCGCCGGCGTGGTAGATCTTCTGCCCGTTGGAGAACTCCAGCACGAAACCGCAAGGCTCGCCGCCGTAGACGATAGAGCCGTCGTCCTCCTGGATGCCGCAGGAGTGATCGGCGTGAATCATGGTAATGCGCACGTTCCCGACCGTCTGCGAGCCCCCTTTGTTCATCGGGCTTATCTGCTTGGCGCCTTTCTTGTTCAACCAGGCGCAGAGTTCAAAAATGCCAACCACCACCGGGTTCTGCTCCTTGCAGATTCCTATGGCATCGCCAATGTGATCGAAATGGCCGTGGGTGCAAAGCAGAACGTCGACCTTGTCCAGTTGCTTCAGCTTCTCCGGACAGGCAGGATTGCTCTTCACCCAGGGATCGATCAGCAGGGTCTTCCCTTCCGGTGTTTCGATCGTAAAAGTCGAATGACCAAGCCAGGTTGCATGTATCGATTTTGCCATCGCCAATTTCCTTTCGCGAGGTTGACCGCCGGGGTTCCCTCTACGCGCGCTTTTACGCTTAGCGGGGTGCCTATTGCGTTTTCGGTTGAGACTTACTCCATTGCTCATATCCACCGATGAGTGAAACGGCGTTACGGAAGCCCATCCTGCCCAGCATGTACGCCGAGAGCAAGGAGCGTCCGCCGCCGGCGCAATAGAGCACAATCTGTTTGTCTTTGTCCGTCGTGAACTTATCGATCTCCAGCTCCAACATTCCTCGGGGCAGGCTCACGGCTCCGGGAATCGTTCCCGCGGCCAGCTCGTGTGGTTCCCGCACATCGATCAGCAGGAAGTCCTCGCTCTCCTGCTGCATCTCTTTCAGATCCAGAAAACTGATCTCTTCGACTCCTTCTCGGCGGATTTCTTCCATCAACTGTTTGAACTCGGCTACCAGCATCTGTGTCTTTCTCCCGTTTGAAATTCTAGTTTCCTCTGGGATATCAGGCAAATGAGCCTCAGGCAAGTGGATATCGGGCAGATGCACAGCTCCGCTTGCGGGTGCGTCTTACCGGCAAGCGTCTCGAGGCAAGCCTCTCAAGCCGGGCTGCTATCATGGACAAAAGCTGATGAATCCTCTGTAAGCCTTCTATTTGTTTTTTGGAGGGAGCAAGTTGGAGGAGCAAGCGGTGACCCATCGAAAGCTCAGTGGACGTCCGCCGGGATTGGCGCCCGCATGAAGTCAGGGCTTGATCTCGTAAACCGTTGAACGTGTCACCCTGAGGAGCGCAGCCCGTTTGACCGCTCATGTTTCGGGAACTAACAGTTTCGCGCAAGGTATATCGCACGCAAGCGTTGATAGCTCCGGGATATACCCACTTTTAACCGCTCTTCATGCAAGCGAAGCGAGGAACCATGGCAAAATCGAAGAAAATTCCAAAAAACATCGTCAAGCACAGCCATAACGGCCATAAGACAACTCGTAAGCATTGCAATCCTGGAATCTACACCGTTCCCCGAGGACACGTCAGCATCGCCGTGCCCGCTTTCTGGACGCTGCGGCAAACCAATGACGATCTCGAGATTGAAGCTCCCTCGGAAGCTACAGCGGTGATCGTGACCGCATTCAAGCAGGACAAAACAACTGGGCCACTCGATGCGCGCGATTTTCTCAAAAGGTTCATGCAGACAGCACCCAGCGATGGACGCGGCAAGGTCGAGAAAGGAACCCGGCAAAAAGCCACTGCGAAATTTCGTGATCCCGAAGGCGACCACTGGCAAGTCATGTTTCTCAGCAATGGAAAGACGCTGCTGCTGGCAACCTGCAACACCAGCGCGCCACTGGTTTCGAGAGAAGCCCGAACCGGAGCCGAGGTGCTCGAATCCTTGAAGTTGAAATCCGAAGCTAGAACCCGAAGTTAAACCCCACCCTTGCCGACGGCGGCTGATCGGGCCGTTACCACCCGCGGGCGCAATCACAGCGCCTGTCGGGCGGCGCCGAACTTGGTCCTCGCGCCTTGCTCTCAACTCGCGTTGAGATAAGCGCGCATCATGCGAAGGTCCACTTCTTTTTCGTCCAGATCGTGCAGCAGCAAATCGCGCAGCGAGATAAATCCGACGAGTCTCTCCCCTTCACATACCGGAAGGTGGCGGAAGCCATGGTGCTTCATGGCGATCAGGCAACGCTCGACCGGGTCATCGGGACCCACGATGAACGGCTCCGAGGTCATTACTTCGCGCAGCAGAGTCACCTCCGGGTTGCGTCTTGCGGCCACCACCCGCGTCAGGATGTCGCGCTCGGAAAACACCCCGGCCAATCGCTCTCCATCCATCACCGGAATAGCGCCGATATTGCACTGTGTCATGTAGAGCGCGGCAGTCATTACCGATTCGGATGCGGGCAAGCTGTGGACTTTGCGATCTTGAATCAGATCACGAATGGTACTCATGGAAATGCCCCCGTGCGCGTTGCCGCGCCCATCTCAGAATTACACGTAGCAATTTGCATGTGGCTGCCCCACGCAGCCTGAAGATGCACAAGTATATGTCGCAACCCGCTCAGGACTACAACTAAATTATGGATTCTTCACGAATTGAGAAATACAACGTAGGAGGACTGCCACACGGAAGTGACTATCGTCCCGCGTGGTCTCCAGGTGAGCACCAGGTTGAAATCGGCCCCAAGCGAGAGCGAATCGAGGATCGAAGGATCGTCTGCCGGCTCAACCAGCGCCAAGTGATGTAAAAATCCCCAAAGCGTGGGTTCAAACAGCCCCTGCGCCGCAAAGCTCAGGGACGCGCTCTGCTCCGCCAGATAGTAGGCGAGCGAAGCCCCCAGACTTACACCACGTTCGTAGCGCTCGGCCGAAGCCAGCCCGGGGGAGGCGTTATCGAACACGATGCGAAGCCGGTGTTCATCTTCCCTGGCAAATTCCCGGATCTTTAGAACCCCCGATTTGGCGCTCGACTTCCAATCGACATGACGGGCCGAGTCATCCGGCTGGTAATCGCGAATGCGGTAGAGATCGTGCCCGCGGCCGCGGACGTGGTTCTCGAATTCTCCGGTTATCAACGGCAGCATCTCATAAAATTCTTCCGTCTGCTCGATCTTCGGATAAACGATCAACTCGCGGTTCAGAACCACCTTGCGTGTCTTGATCAGAAACGAGAAAGGAAATCGAGTCGAAAGGCCGAACGCGTTCTGCACGTACCGTCCACGACGCTCGAAGAACAGTGCTAACTCAGCCCCGGCCGAGCCTCTCGGGCCAATATAGGGGAAATACAGGGGTTGCCGCAGAATGGAGGGCGGCTCAGTTTTCAGGATACGTTGCAGCTTCAGATCTCGCCAGCGCACCCACGGTCGGCGGCCTGCCGCAGCCCTGGGGAACTCAAAGCTGGTTGGCTGCCAATGCCAGACCTGCTTTGACTCTTTCTGGCGCGGCGATACCACGGCGATGGAGAACGCGGGCAGCCAGTGGCTGAGGTTCCTAACCGTAACGTGGGCCGGGCACGGCTTTTTAGCAAATGCGTGTTCGGGGATATTGGCCGTCAAATCGAGCGCGCGCAGTTCCGCGGCCGAAGCGACTCCGCTGACCGCAATCGCGGCCAACAACGCGGACACGATCAGAAACAGCAGATTATTCCCGGTGTTTAGGGCGGCGATGGCAATCACCAGCACCAAGCCGAGATAGACCATCCCCTCTTTCGTGATCTGGTAATCGAGCGCATCACGCACCCGCTCGGCAACCACCCGCTTTGCCAGGTAAGGCACGGTGGCAATGGCGACCACGGCGGAGAGCAGCAGGGCCGCGGAGGCAAGAATAGCCGTGGCCACTAGATTCCCCGTCTCGCGAGCCGCCGACGAAAGGACTGCCGCGGCAAAGGCCATGGCGAGTCCAACCACCGCAATCGACGAGCGAATAATCGTTTCTCTATATACGCTGAATAGTCGCATTCACCTGTAAGAACTGGTGTTCCCCGCCCGCCTTTGCCGGAAGCAAAGCTTCATGCTCGCAGTGGCCCACGATGGCAGCCTTCGGGATGCTGGTCAAGCCCCTGAGCAACCAAATTATCGCCGCGGCCGCGCGCCAGTCTCAGTCTCCTCCGCCCTTTGCCGCTCGACCTTTTCGCCAGCGGCGCCGTTCGTCTTTTGCCGTGCTCTGTAGCGGCGCCACATCGACCATGCGACATATCCCGCCACCACCGTGATCCCCAGGTTCACCCTGCCCATCACCTTGATAAGTTCTTCCCAGTGCTCCCCGAACTGATAGCCGGCAATCGCAATAACAGTAACCCATGTGGTAGCACCTAGAAAATTAAACAGGATGAACTTGCCCCATGGCATCCTCAACGCGCCGGCCAAAGGCCCCGCGACGATGCGCATTCCGACAATGAAGCGGGCAAAAAAAATAGCCAGGGCGCCGTGCCGCCGGAACAGTTCTTCGCCCTTCTCGACGGCTTGCCTGAAATTGCGAAACACATGCAGATAACGGTCGAGCAAAGGACGCCCGCCCCGCCGGCCAATCGAGTAGCCCAGGTTGTCGCCCAAAGTCGCGGCCACGATTCCGGTCAGGATGATGTACGGCAACTGCAGCCGCTGCTCGGAAAAGGCCAGAAAACTCGCGAACAGCAGCATCGTCTCGCCCGGCAACGGAATGCCGGCATTTTCGAGCAACAGGGCAAAAAACAACGTCCAGTATCCGTAGGCGGCGAAGTACCCGCGGAGAATCTCGAAAATGTGACTGCCTAATCCGTGCAAAGCGCGCCGTCCCGCCCCAACCCGCGTAACTGCGGCGCGCGTCGGGGCCCCGCGATAGGCTCAGTAAGCCCAATCAACTATGACCGCAAAACTTCTCGATTTCGTCAATCGGAATCTTATGCGTCGGGTGAACTCCCTACCTTTGCCGACCGCCCCGGCGGTTGCGAGTATGTTGAACTCATGCTTTCACCCTGTTCAGCAGGAGAGTCGCCGCCATCCAGAAAATCCAGCACCAGCCGGTTGAACTCCTCCGGCGCCTCCTCATAAGGCATATGGCCGATGCCGTTCATGACGATCAACCTCGCATTCCTCAGGTTGGCCGCCAGCTCATACGCGCTTTCGGGAGCGACCGCGCGGTCCCGGCTGCCCCACAGGAGCAAAGTGGGCACGTTGGCCAGAACATGGAATCGCGATTTCAACTCGCGCATGTCCTGGTTCCACGAGCGCACCACTTCCAGCGCGTACTCGATCGTCCCTGGCAAATCCATCATCCGGCCATAGCCGTCCAAGGTCTCGACCGTAATTTTTGTTGCGATCACCGTACATGCGGCTCAACGCCAGCGAGCGCGCGGCCCGGCGCAACCTTTTAAATCGCGCCGTCGATCCGAGCCATCCACCGTCCCAAGCTGGAGCCAAGAAAAGCAATGCGCCCTGCCCCCAAGTGCGACCACGGATTCGCCGGCGCAGCCAGCACCAGCCGTCCGACAGCCGTGCCGCTTCCGTGCTCGCGCTCGAGAGCGGCCATCATCAAAGCCGCCGCGCCTCCGTGCGATGTGCCAAGTAGATCCACATTTCTCAGCCCGAGCGCCTCAAGCCATTCGAGCATGCGTTCGGCGGTCGCGTGCAGACCGAAGTCCACCGCATTGCCCTAGCTGGTGCGGGACGAGGACGGTCCGAGTAGCCGATGCCAAGCAGGTCAACCGCGTAAATCTCGCGCTCCTGCGCCAAAACTTCGAGATTGTGCCGCCAGGAAAATGAATAGCCCAAAAGTCCATGAATAAGAACCAACGGTGAACGTGGCGGGTGGAGCTTCGCCGCCGGCCCCTGCCCCGGGTCCCCGGCAAGCCTGCTTTTGGCTTGCTGGGCGTGTAAGGCCGGGGGCCTCGGCAAGCCTGCTTTTGGCATGCTCGGGTGTAAGCCGCAGATAGCGCATGCGATGCCCGCCGAACGAGTGCCACAGCTCGTCTCCCAAACGCCAGCGCTCGGATTGCGTCGCCGCCAATACTTTCACCTGATTTCTGCCGGACAGGATACAACCGGCGCGCTCCCCGACGGAATCTCATAATAAAGATATCGCCTCTGTCGCTTCTGTGTGGGGAGTTTTCGAAACTCCCCTACTTTTTTGCCTGGCCGCTTGCGTGCCGGAAAAGCTTCACCTGTGCCGGTTTCGATAGATTATCGCTCATGGCTCGCGCCAAGACGTGCCCTTCCAGAGTTCTCAACCCCCAGTGGCCGATTGCCGATGCCGCTTCATTTTCCCGTCTGTTGTGCTAAGGTGGCTAGGTTCGCTTTACAAATTAAATTCAGGTGCGGCAGGCCCGAGCAGGCGTCTGCCCCGAGGACTTATGGCAATCAAATTTAAAGGCTTCGATTTCATCGAATTCGATTCGCTGCTTTCCGACGAAGAGCTCATGGTACGTGACACCTCGCGCCAATTCATCGAAGACAATCTGATTCCCATCATCGAAGAGTGCAACCGGGACAGGCCGCTTCCCGCGGGAACTGGTGCAGCCCATGGCCGAACTCGGGTTTTTCGGCGCCACCCTGCGGGGCTATGGCTGCGCCGAGATGAACAACGTCGAGTACGGCCTCATCATGCAGGAGATGGAACGCGGAGATAGCGGCGTGCGTTCTTTCGTCAGCGTGCAATCGGCGCTCTGCATGTATCCCATTCACGCCTTCGGCAGCGAGGAACAGAAAGAGCAATGGCTTCCCGCGATGGCGGCGGGAGACAAAGCTCGGCTGCTTCGGGCTGACCGAACCCGATGCGGGCTCTAATCCCGGCGCCATGCGCACGCGCGCCCGACGCGAGGGTCACGAGTACGTTCTGAGCGGCGAGAAAATGTGGATTACCTCCGGCTCGATTGCCGACGTTGCCGTAATCTGGGCAAAGAACGAAGAACAGGACGGCAGAGTCCGCGGCTTTTTGGTCGAGACCGACCGGCCCGGTTTCAGCGCCCAGGACGTGCACGGAAAATGGTCTCTGCGGGCGTCGGTCACCTCTTCCCTGTCGTTGCAGGACGTTCGCATTCCCTGCCAGAACATCCTGCCGAAATCCGACGGGCTCAAGTCGGCGCTGATGTGCCTGAACCAGGCACGCTACGGGATTGCGTGGGGAGCGCTCGGGGCAGCCATGTCCTGTTATGACACGGCGCTTCAATATGCATTATTCCGTAAGCAGTTCCATGACCAGCCGATCGCCTCTCATCAATTGGTGCAAGAGAAGCTGGTTTGGATGTTGAGCGAAATCACCAAAGGACAACTCCTCGTGCTGCAGGTCGGCCGTCTTAAGGATGAGGGAAAAGCCGGACACCAGCACATCTCCATGGCGAAGCGCAATAACGTTTGGATGGCGCTGGAGTGCGCACGTCTGGCACGCGACATTCTAGGCGCCAACGGCATAGCCGACGAATACCCGGTATTCCGCCACCTGGCGAACCTGGAATCGGTCAAGACCTACGAAGGCACCCACGATGTCCACACCCTTATCCTGGGTACGGCCATCACGGGGATTGACGCCTTCTGAAGTGCCTACGCGCAACGATGGTGCCCGTCCATCATGGGTGTCATCCTGAGCGAACCGGGGTCCCCGACGAGGCTCGGCTCGTTGGGGTGGCCTGAACCGGGGTCCCCGGCGACGGCCGCCTTTGCCGTTGCTGGGGTGGAGTAGCGAAGGATCTGCTTTTTCTTTCTTGGTGCCCCAGGTTCCGCGCCGCGCTGTTGGCGCTAACCTGGGGTAGTTTCTTCTAGGCTGGGTGGCCCATTCAAGCCCGCCGTTGGCTTGAGTGGGGTAGTTTCTTCCCGACGGTGCCCCATATCTGCTGCAGTTGGCAGATGTGGGATTCTAGCCGTTCTCACTTCGTACTGCGATCCTTCGGCAGGTGGCCCATTCAAGCCCGCCGTTGGCTTGAGTGGGGTAGTTTCTTCTGCCAGCGCTAACACGATCTCGCAACATTTACCCACGCAGCTTCTAGTTGTCATTCTGAGCGACCGCAGGGAACGAAGAATCCCATTACCGTGGATTCATTGAAACAACCCCTACTCCTCATGAGCCGCTGGCTTGCTTTCATCGCGCCGCGAGCCATCCTTCGCTCGCGGATGAAACTCGCGGTACACATTCCTCAGCCGATCGAGCGCCAGATGCGTGTAAATCTGCGTGGTCGAGATGTCAGAGTGTCCCAGGATTGTCTGCACCGTACGCAGGTCCGCTCCATTTTCGACCATGTGGGTTGCGGCGCTGTGTCTCAGCATGTGCGGACTGGCATGCGGACCGGTTTGCGCCGAGCTGGCAGAGACAATCTGCCAGACCCGCTCCCGCGTCAGCTTGCGCGCTCCCCGGCCGATGAACAGAAATGCCGATTGCTTCCCGCCCGCGAGCGCCGGACGCACCGCCAGATAGCTGGAAATCGCGCCGAGTGCGGTCTGGCCTAGCGGCACAATGCGTTCCTTGTCCCCTTTGCCGCGCACCAGAACGTAGCCGAGATCGCCTTTGACATCTTCCATGCGCAGGCCCACCACTTCCGAGACGCGCAGTCCGCCCGCGTAGAGCACTTCCAGCATGGCGCGATTGCGCACATTCAGTTCGTGCCCGCACTTCGCCTTCGGCGCGGTGACATCGGCGCGCTCCAGCAGATGCTCAACCTCGGCGCGGCCCAGCGATTTGGGCAAAACCTTCCACTGCCGCGGCGAATCGATGTCGAGGGTCGGGTCGTGCTGAGTGTGCCGATCCAGCAGCAGAAACCTGTAGCACTGCCGCAAGCTGGAAAGTTTGCGCGCCACCGTCCGGCCATCCGCCCCTTCGGAAAACAGCCAGTCGAGAAAGTCCCGCACGTCCTGACGACGCGCCTGCACCAGCCCGCGCTTGCGCTCTTTGAGAAAGGCAATCCACTTTTTCAGGTCGCCGGCATAGGACTCAATCGAGAGATGGGCGAGGCCGCGCTCCACCTTGAGGTATTCGCAGAATGACAACAGTAGATCGGGATCTTTCCGCGTGCCGCCCATGCCTTTCAGTATGCGCATTATCGGACATAGAATCGATAACCAATCGGGTGCGCACTATGAGACGAAGGTGTGAGAGCCTGCCCGTTATCGGACATAGAATCGATAAAAATAGCGTGCATTTAAGCGCATTTAAGCGACGTTTTACGGCATCCGGGGAGGGCTGGCCGGAGCGCCGTTAGCTTGCTTTTTGGGCCAACAGGCTCAGTTTGCGCAGCACGTCGAGCGCCTGCAGCGGACTCTCGGGGCTCTCTAAGTGCTTGAAAAAGGCGTAGATATCCTGCGTCTGCGCGGAAACCCCCGCCAGGTTTGCGGCGATCGAGGCGCGCTCGCTGGCCGGATAATCGGCTTTCCGGTAGCGAAAGTAGACAAACTCCGCAGTGACCACTTCAGGTGTGATGAAGTTCTCGCTCTCGGCGATGCAAAGGGCCGCTCGATGTCTGCGCAGAACCTCGTAAGTGCTTTGTTGGAACCAAGATTCGTCGCGAAACTCAAAGGCGGCCTTTAAGCTTCGTGGCAGCATCGCGAGAAACGAATCGAGCGCCTCCGGGGCCGCCTTGAAGAGCCCCGGAAGTTGGAATAGCACCGGCCCGAGGCGGTGCGCGGCCGCAAGTGGCTGAATCGATGAGAGAAAGCGCAGCAGCGGCTCCTCTACGTTTCGCAGCCGACGGAAGTGCGTGATCGACTGGTGCGCCTTGAGCACGAAACGGAAGTTTTCGGGGGTTTCGGCCAGCCAGTTTGCAATGGTTTTTTCCGAAAGCAAATGGCGGAAAGTGTAATTGACCTCGACTGCATTGAGCTTGGTTGCGTAATAGCGCAAGAACTGCTTTTGCGGCAGCTTGAGAGGAAAAAATTCGGGCTGCCAAGCCTTGTAAGCCCAGCCGGAAGTGCCAATGTAAATCTCCTTCATAATTTCATTCACCTCCGCTTGAGATTCGCTGCATAACCTGTGGCGCTCACGCAGGACGACGCTTGCCTGTGGTCGAGCCGCCTTGCGGCTTCGCCTTCTTGCTGACCTTGCCGGCGGAGCGCAGGCTGCCCGCAAGCGGAGCCTCTTGTCCTGCCGTCGTTAGTTGCACGGAGACGGTGCTGCGTCGCTTGCCCGCCGCGGCGCTTTTTTTTGTCGAGGCGTTTTTCGGGGCAGCGCTCAAACTGGGGCCGGGGCTAAAGGCCTCGTCCGTCGCAGGCAGTTTTCGCAGCTCGTCGAGAGCGGGAAGCTTCTGCCGCAGCGTCACCACCGGCGCAAATAAGTCTCCCATTTGCTCGCTTCGCAAAAGCACCTGGTCAGAGTCGAAGATGAGCAGCTCCGGATTTTCCTCCTGTAAGCAGCGTTCCACCTCCTCCCATTTCACGGGAGCCGATACGGTAGGCCGCGTTTTGGCGCGCAAGGAGTAGACGCAAACCGTGGTCTTGTGATCGTCGTTCTGACTCCAGTCGACAAAAACCTTACCTGCCCGGAGGTTTTTTTTCATCTCGCTTACCACCGAATCTGGGTGCTGCCGTTCCAGCGTGCGCGCCAATTCATGCGCGAACGGCTTGGTCTCATCGTAAGTGACAGAGGTGTTGAGCGGAACGTAGACCTGCAATCCTTTGGAGCCGGAAGTCTTCGGAAAGCTCTCCAGTCCAAGCCGGCCAAAAATCGCGCGCACCCACAGCCCGACCTGGCAGCACTGCACGATGCCGGCCGGTTCGCCCGGATCAAGATCGAACACCATCATCGTGGGGCGCAAAATATCGCTGGCCTGTGACAACGACGTGTGCAGCTCGATATCCGCCAGGTTCGCGCACCACACCAGCGTCGCAAGATCCTGGACCAGGCAGTACTTGATCCACTTGTTGTTTCCCGCACTCCAAACGGGCGCTGTCTGAACCCACTCCGGGCGGTGACCGGGGCAGTTCTTTTCGTAGAAGTACATTCCGGTGACGCCATTCGGGTAGCGTTTGAGGGTCAGCGGGCGGCCCTGCAGATGCGGCAGAAGCACGGGCGCAATGCGCACGTAATAGTCAATCATCTGTCCCTTGGTAAATCCGGCCTCGGGATATAGCACCTTGTCGAGGTTTGAAAGCCGCACCGGGCGCCCTTTGATATCGATCACTGTTTCGTCTGTTGCCACAACAGCTTTGATGTTAGATATCCGATGTTAGATGCGATCCAGAATGCGGGCTTGCCAATCGGGTGACTGCCAAAAAACAGAGATGGACTGCTACTCCGTTCCGGCAGCGAAACGCGTACCAGACGATTGCCCCGCGACTTTCGCAACTCGCCCGATCAAGCGGCCATCCAACCGCTGGTGGCAAACGACCGGCAAAAACCGCTTCCAGTCAGCTCATCGCAGCAGCCGCCGTTTCCTGAAGAGCAACGGCAACTGTTCCGCGAAGTGCTGGAGCTGTTCAACTGTCATGCCATTCCCTATGCGGTCTCCGGCGCTTTCGCCTTGCAGAAACATACTGGCATATGGCGCGACACCAAGGATCTCGATCTGTTTCTTCCCGCCGACGATGTGCCCTCGGCCTTGCGCGGCCTGAGTGCAGCGGGCTTCCTGACGGAGGTTTGCGATCCGGTCTGGCTGGCGAAGGCGCACCGCGGCGAGTACTTCGTAGACTTGATCACAGGGATGAGCAATGCCGTGATCACGGTCGATCTTTCCTGGATCTCGCGGGCCGGGCCCACGGAGGTTTTTGGCGTGCCAACCTATGTTCTGGCGCCGGAGGAGCTGATTGCGTCGAAGTTGTTCGTAACTCGCCGCGAACGCTTCGACGGAGCCGACATCGTTCACATTATCCATGGCACTGGCGGCAATCTCGACTGGAGCCGCGTTCTGGCTCTTGCCGGCAGGCACTGGGGAGTTGTGTTCTGGGCGATCGTGCTTTTTCAGTACGTGTATCCCGCTTTAGCCGGCTACGTTCCGCGCGCGGTTTGGGAGGATTTGCTGGCGCGTTTCCGCTCGGAAGTCGAACACCCCGACCCTAATGCGCAATTTCGCGGCAGCCTCATCGATGAGAATATGTTCGCCATCGATGCCTATGAATGGGGTCTCGACAATCTGGTGGAACAATACCGTTTTAGGCGCGAGAAGAAAATTCCGGCTGTCGAGGAAAACAACGCTGCCTGACCGTCCGCAACGCAACGGCCTGATGATTGTGACCCTTGGGGGAACACCGGCATGAGAATCGCCGCCACCGCGGACCTTCATTTCACGCCCCAGATCTATGACAAGATTCGCGATCAGATGAACCGCGTACGCGACGAGGCGGACGTGCTCGTCCTCGCCGGAGACCTTACCAATTACGGCCGCCCCGCGGAGATGGAGTCTCTGCTGAATGCGCTGATGCGGCTGCGCATCCCGATCGTTGCGGTGCTGGGTAATCACGATTACGAAAGCGGCAAACAAGAAGAATTGACGAATATGATGACGGCTGAAGGCGTCAAGGTTCTGGATGGCACCGCTTACGAGCGCGACGGGGTTGGCTTTGCCGGAACGAAGGGGTTTCTGGGCGGATTTGGCCGCGGCATCCTGACCGCTTTCGGCGAGCCCGAGGTGAAGGCCTTTGTCCAGAGTGCCGTCGACGAAGCTCTCAAACTGGAGCGCGCCCTTTCGCTGCTGCGCACGGAAAAGCGGGTTATCGTGGTTCATTACTCGCCGATCGCCGACACCGTGAAGGGCGAGCCGGTGGAGATCTACCCCTATCTCGGCAACTCACGCCTGGCGGAGGTGGCGGACCGGCACGGCGCGACCCTTGTGGTGCACGGCCATGCCCACCATGGGGCGGCCGAGGGCAAAACTACCGCCGGCGTTCCGGTCTACAACGTCGCGCTGTCCATTTTGCAGAGCTTGAATCCATCGATGCCTTATCGCATATTCGACGTCTAACAGACAGACTGTAGAGAAACAGGCGTCAGGTGCAGCGAGCCCATAAGCTCTTGTACGAGGACCTTGGGGCGCCTCGCTTTGATACCGAGGATGGAGACTCCCGAACGCGCCCCGGTTGCGCCGCATTTGACACGGCTACTTCGCATCTGTAACAGTCAAAAAGTTCGGGCGAATCGCGTGGGGTGCTTCGCGTCCGCTACTCCCATTGCCGATGAAACGCCCGACGGAGGCAGGATGAAGCGCATAAAGACTGGCTTCCCCTTGTTGCTGCTCGTGCTCTGCTGGATTCCGGCGTGGGCCCAGGATCTGGCTTCATTCGAGAAGCGGGTGACGGTAAACAAGCTTCCCAACGGGCTGACGGTCGTCCTCTGCCGACGGCCGGAGGCTCCGGTTTTTTCCTTTGTCACGTGGGTTGATTCGGGTTCGTCGCAAGATCCGCTTCACATGACCGGCTTGGCCCACATGATGGAGCACATGGCGTTCAAAGGCACCGACAAGATCGGTACCTCCGATTATGCAGCCGAGAAGGCGGCTTTGGCCGAGGTCGAGACCGCTTACGCCGCTTATCGCGCCGAACGGATCAAGCCCGCTGGCGGCGATCCCAAGCAGGTAGCGGAGCTCGAAAAGGCGTGGAAAGACGCCATTGCGCGCGCTGACAAGTATGTCGTTAAGGGCGCTTTCGACGAGATTGTGCAGCGCGCGGGCGGGGTCGGGCTGAACGCGTTCACCACCTACGACGAGACGGTTTATTTTTACTCGATGCCGGTCAACCGTCTTGAACTGTGGGCCTATCTCGAATCCGAACGCTTCACCCATCCGGTGATGCGCGAGTTTTACAAGGAGCGCGATGTGGTGATGGAAGAGCGCCGCATGCGAACGGATTCCGACCCGACCCAGCGCATGATCGAGCAATTCCTGGCCATCGCTTTCGACGCGAATCCGTACCATCGTCCGACCATTGGGTACGCAAGCGACCTGCAGTATTTCTCGGCGACGGATGCGATGAACTTCTTCGAGTCGTACTACGTACCCAGCAACCTGGTAGTGGCCGTCGTGGGTGACCTCGACCCCGCGACCGCCATGCCGGCTATTTCGAAGTACTTCGGCCGCATTCCCTCCGGCAGCAAGCCCGAGGAGTTCGTCAGCACGCAACCCCCGCAGGATTCGGAGCGCTCGATCCTGGTGAAAGACCCTGCGCAGCCGATTTACCTCGAGGGATATCACCGGCCAAGCTATCGCGACCCCGATGACGCGGTCTACGACGCCATCAGCGACATGCTTTCCAGCGGGCGCACATCGCGCCTGTACCGTTCCATGGTGCGCGACCAGAAGATCGCGGCCGCAGCCGGCGGTTTCTCGCCTTTTCCCGGAGAAAAATATCCGCACCTCTTTGCCTTCTATGGTGTCCCATTGCCGGGACACACGCCCAAGGAAATGGAGCAGGCTATTCACCGCGAGATCGAACGCCTCAAGACGGAAGACGTCTCCGACGACGAATTGAAGATGGTAAAGACACGCGCCAAGGCCACTCTGATTCGAGGGCTGGCCAGCAATTCCGGCCTGGCGCAGCAACTGGCGGCCGCCGAAAGCCGTTACGGCGACTGGCGCGAACTCTTCCGCCAGGTGGACCGCATCGACAAGGTTACGAAGCAAGACATCCGCCGGGTTGCGAACAGCACCTTCGTAGAGGCTAACCGCACCGTCGGCTCCATTGAAACGATCAAGCCCGCACAAGGTGGCAAGGAGAACGAACAATGAACAGCATAAAGCGCCTGCTTCGCTCGCTGACTTGGCTGTTCTTGGTTTCCATCGTGGTTTCCACGGTCATGGCTCAGCAAACGCCTGCCGCATCGGCAAGCACGCCGAGCGCCGCGGGTGGGGTCGCTTCCAGTTGGCAGCAGATTCCCATTCCACCATTGCCCCAGTGGTTTGCCGCCCAGCCCAAGCGGGTCGAACTGACCAACGGGATGGTTATCTTTTTGCAGGAAGATCACGAGCTTCCGTTGATCAGCGGCCAGGCAACGGTTCGCGGAGGTTCGCGCTCGGAGCCGGCGAACAAGGTCGGGATGCTCGACATCTATGGCGACGTGTGGCGAACCGGTGGAACCAGCAAGATGACCGGCGACCAGATGGATGATTTCCTCGAAGTGCGCGCCGCCAAACTTGAAACCGACGACAGCAAGGAGAGCACAACGATTACGTTTGATTGTCTCAAGGGAGACTTCGACGACGTGTTTCGCCTATTCCTCGACCTGTTGCGAGACCCCGCATTCCGCGAGGACAAGATCGAACTCGCTAAGAATGAATTGGCCACGAACATTGTGCGCCGCAATGACAGCAGCCAAGGCATCGCCGACCGTGAAGCCGCGAAACTTATCTATGGCAAGGACAGTCCCTATGCCCGCAGTCCCGAGTTCGCCACCGTGGCGGCAGTGACGCGCGACGATCTGCTCGCCTGGTTTAAACAGCACGTTGCTCCCAACAACATCATTTTCGGCATGGTTGGCGACTTTGATTCCGCGGAGATGGAGAAACGTTTGCGGACCGCCTTCGAAGGCTGGAATCGCGGGCCGCAGGCTGCGAAGCCGGTCATTCCACTCACGCCTGCCAAGCCCGGCCTGTACGCCGTGGATAAAACCGACGTCAACCAGAGCCAAATTCGCTTTGTCACCCTCGGCATCGAGCGCAGTAACCCGGACTATTTCGCCGTCCAGGTGATGAATCAGGTATTGAGCGGCGGATTTTCGTCGCGGCTCATGGCCGACTTGCGCACCAAGCGGGGCTTGGCTTATTCGGTCGGCGGCGGCCTCGGCGCGGGATGGGATCATCGCGGAATGTTCTGGCTGACGATCGCAACCAAGAGCGCCTCGACGGTCGACGCCATCGAGGGAATGCGCGAAGACTTGGCGAAGTTCAAGTCCGATCCTCCCACGCCGGATGAATTGAAATTCGCCAAGGACGCAATCCTGAACTCATTCATCTTCCGTTTCGATACGCCGGAAAAAGTTCTGCACGAGCGCATGACCTACGAGTTCCACGGTTATCCGCTCGATTATCTGGAAAAATTCCGGGCAGGCATTGAAAAAGTCATCGCCGCCGATGTGAACCGCGTGGTTCAGAAATACGTTCACCCCGAGGAATTTGCCGTGCTGGTGGTAGGCAATACGAGTCGGTTCGGAAAGCCGCTCGCGGCTCTTGGGCCGGTAAAAAAGATCGACATCTCGATTCCGGATTCAGCCGCTCCGGCGCGGTGAACGGTCCCGGCGAGTGGGGCACCATTGCTTTCCAATAATCAGCGGTCACCGGTTCAAGAGTGCATGGCGTGATGCTTTTCGGCGGCGCTTTTGGAGCCAGAGAGATTGGCGGGTGGCTGCGAAGCGCGTTGTGCCCGCAGTTGCTCCCACATGGATACGATCTGCCGGCGCGTCTCGGCCGTGAGCCGCTGGTATGCCGCTTCGGGCGCTTCGGCGGGATCGGGATAAATTGGATCTCCAATTGCGATTCGCAGTGGCGCGAAGCATTGGAATTTACGGCCGCGCGGCCATGCCTCAAAAAAGCCGTCCTGGGCGATGGGCACAATCGGCACATGCAGGTGGTGTGCGAGGATTGCGGCACCCTTCTTGAAGCTTTTCGGAATGCCATCGATACTGCGTTCGCCTTCGGGATAAAGCACCAGAATTTTGCCGCGCCGTAAGCCGTAGGCACCGGCACGCATGGCGGGCACCAGGTTTGCATCCGGGTCGACCGGAATGAGCCGCAGGAAGCGCGCGACGGTCCGCGCAGGTCCGGAGCCGAATTTCTCGCTGTCCCCGACATAGAAGACATCGCGAAAGATATGCCATGGCATTGCCGCCGTGAGCACGGGAGCATCGAGATAACTCTGATGGTTGGCGCAGAGGATGAAAGGTCCCTTGGCTGGCAGTTTTTCGATTCCGCTAATCTTGAGGTGAAACACGTCCTTGGCGAACAGGTTGACGATTCTGCCGAACAGGTACCAGAGCCGGCCGGTGATGGGCCGCTCCTTGGTGATCGCCGAAACCTCGGGATCGTTTGCTTCGGTGGCGAGCAGGGTCTCCCATCCGACTGCCTGGGTCGCGCCCTTTCCCATGTTGCCGCGGACCAGATCGATCAACTCGCGGACGGTATAGACCTCGGATGCGGCGGAATCTTCGACATCGGCTCCGAGATGGTGCTCCAGTTGAACCAGCAGTTCGACCCGCTCCATCGAATCGAGGCCAAGATCCAGTTCGAGGTTGTCGCGCGGATGCAGCCGCGCCACGGAATTCTTTGCCGCCACGCGAACGATGGCGATGGCCTGCTGGACCTCGGGCTGAGACATCCAGTCGCTTTCTTCGTCCGTCAATTCGCGGGCGAGTTGCCCCTCGGAATTGCGCGTGCCGCTGGCCTGCATCTGGCGAACCCGCGACTCGATCTCGAAGCGGCGCAGCTTGCGCGTGGTGGTGCGCGGCAGGTCTTCCTGCCAGATGTCATAGCTCAGGATGCGCTTGGTGGCCGGCAGGTGCGACGAGATATTTTCCACGTCGTAGCGGATGACCTCGCGCATGTTCACGACCTTCTTCTGCCGCAACACGTCGAGATTCGGCACGATGACGGCGTGCAGGCGCTCGGAAACCGGATCGCCCGGCGCGCCTTCCAAGCCCCATGACACAGGCTTCTTTGATCCAGGGACTCTTCAGGTAGTAGCTCTCGATTTCTTCGGGATAGATGTTTTTGCCGGAGCTAAGGACGATGATTTCCTTCTGCCGGCCGGTGATGAAGAAATTGCCGCTCGCGTCGGTGTAGCCAAGGTCGCCGGTATGCAGCCAGCCGTCGCGAATGACCTCGGCGGTGGCGTCGGGACGGTTGTAATAGCCCTTCATGACAATGGGCCCGCGAATCGCGATCTCACCGACCATGCGCCCGGAGCCATCCTCCGCCGGCTTGGCTGTCGACGATCTTAGCTTCGTTGCCGGGCAGAGGCTTGCCGACCGAACCGATCACGTTCGACTCCGGCGGCGTGACCAGCGCTCCGCCCGTGGTCTCGGTCAGCCCATAGGCTTGCAGAAAATCGAAGCCAAGGGCATGAAAGTCACGGCCGATGGCCACGTCGAAGCGGGAACCACCGGTGCACAGGTAGCGCATCTTGGGGCCGAGCAGGGTGTGAACCTTTTTGAAAAATATCTTGCCCGGGTTCAGTCCTAGCTCGCGGCCGGCGCGCGCAAGCGCCAGCATGGCCCGGAAGGCGGCCCAGATCACGGTCCCTCGCTTGCGTGCTTCCTGAAACACGCGTTCGTGAATGAGGTAGAAGAACTGCGGCACGCAGCAGAATATCGTTATGTTTCGTTCGCTAAGGGCGCGAAGAAGTTCGGTGGTGTTCAAAGCCTCCAGGAAAACCACGCGCGCGCCGCAGGCCATCGGCAGCATCAGGTTTATCATCTGCGCCAGTGCGTGGAACAACGGCAGCACGCCAAGAATCGCGTCCGTGTAGTCGAGGCGCACGAAGCGAAAGACCGATTCCATTTCGCCGCGCAGGTTGGCATGCGAGAGCATGACGCCCTTGGGATCGCTGGTGGTTCCGGAGGTGTAGAGGATGCAGGCAACGTCATCGGGCTTGGCGGAGGACGGGGTGAATCCGCCGGCTCCGGCCCGGTACATCTCTCGCAAAGCGGGCAGTTCGGGTTGGCGCGGGAGATCAGAGTCGTCGATCAGCGCGATTCTCAACTGGTGGTCGGGACTGGCGTGCCGGGCGATTGGGAGGTGCTTGGCGTCGGCAAAGATCAGGCTGGCGCCGCAGTCGTGCAGCAACTTTTCGACCTGCTCGCAGTTGAAGGCGGTGTCCAGCGGGACGGCGGTGTGTCCGGCGGCAACTATGCCCAGGTAAACCGCAACCCAATCGGGACTATTGCTGGCAAGAATCGCGCAACGGGCGCTTGGCTGAAGTCCGGAGCGTTGCAGCCAGGCGCCGACCGACTCGGCCCTTTGCCGAAGCTGGAGGAAGGTGTAACTGTCCCGTAAATCCTCGGAACAGCAGGCAGCGCCCGGAATGCTCGACGGTTTCTGGCTGGAGACCGGAGCAGTTTCCGAGTTGACGCGCTCTAGCTGGCGCTGAATCTCCACGGCGACAGCGTCCGGCCACATCTCCACTGATTGCAAGAATCGGCTATAGAACATAAGTACTTGCGATGATAAATGATACAGGAGCCAAAGCGGATTGCGTTTTCCCGGCCGGTGGGTAGGTCAGGTTTCGGCATGGGTTGAGGGAACCATCCCCACGTCAGCCCAAAGGCGGGACGTGGGGACCCAACTCGCCAGGGACATCGATGCTGGCTAACGTGGGACAGGCGAGCAGATTGGTCCCCACCAGCAGCCCGGGGCATCTAAAATAGATTAGACAGGTTCGCAGGCGGAATTTACCTCGGGAACGGGGTTGGGAATGACGCTCCCGAGGCGTTGCGCAAAAGTCACCGCGCCTTCCGGTTTGGTAAGTTGCGGCTTGTCATAAAGGAATACTGGTTTGATCAATAAGCTGATGGCGAAGGTGTTCGGGACTGCCAATGAGCGCGAAATCAAGCGCATGCAGCCAAGAGTGGAGCGCATCAACGCGCTCGAGCCGGAAATACGCAAGCTGAGTGACGCGGAACTGGTGGCCAAGACGGACGAATTCCGCGCTCGCATCCAGGCAAGGCTGGCCAAGATCGACGCCGAGAATCCCAATGGCGACGGCGAACCCGCCAAGGAGGAGGAAGATGCCGCTCGCGACCGCGCCAAAGAGGCAGATGCGGTTCGCGACCGCGTGCTGACCGAAGTCCTGGACGAGATTCTGGAAGAGGCCTTCGCGGTAGTCCGCGAGGCGGGCCGTCGGGTGCTCGACATGCGGCACTTCGACGTGCAGTTGATCGGTGGAATAGTGCTGCACCAGGGCCGGATCGCCGAGATGAAGACCGGTGAGGGCAAAACCTTGGTGGCGACCTTGCCGGTGTATCTGAATGCGCTCTCCGGCCGCGGCGTGCACGTGGTCACCGTGAACGACTACCTGGCCAAGCGTGACTCCGAGTGGATGGGGAAACTCTACAGCTTCCTGGGGCTCTCGGTCGGGGTCATCGTTCACGACCTCGATGACGAGCAGCGCCGGGCGGCCTATGCGTCCGACGTCACCTACGGAACCAATAACGAGTTCGGATTCGATTACCTGCGCGACAACATGAAGTTCGACCTGCACGACTGCGTGCAGCGTTCCCACAACTTCGCCATCGTCGACGAAGTGGATTCGATCCTGATCGACGAAGCGCGTACGCCGCTGATTATCAGCGGAGCCAGCGAGGAATCGACAGACAAGTATTACAAGGTGAATGGGATCATTCCGAAGCTGACGAGAGGCCAGGAACTGCCTGGACCGGAGCCGGGAATCAAAATCTATACCGGCGACTACACCATCGACGAAAAGCACAAGACGATTACCGTCACCGAAGACGGCTGGGAAAAAGTCGAAAAAATGCTCGGGATAGGTAACATCGCCGATCCCGAGAATTGGGAACTCAAGCACCACGTCGAGACCGCGCTCAAGGCGCACAATCATTACCGGCGAGACGTGGAATACGTGGTGAAGGACGGCGAGGTGCTGATCGTCGACGAGTTCACCGGACGGCTGATGCCTGGGCGCCGCTGGTCCGATGGCTTGCACCAGGCGGTAGAGGCGAAGGAAGGGGTGAAGATCGAGCGCGAAAACCAGACGCTGGCGACCATCACCTTCCAGAACTACTTTCGCATGTTCAAGAAGCTGGCCGGCATGACCGGCACGGCGGAAACCGAAGCAGCCGAGTTCTACAAGATCTACAAGCTGGAAGTTGTCGTCATCCCGACCAACCGGGATCTAATCAGGATCGAGAATGCCGACGTCGTCTACCGCACCGAAAAGGAAAAGTACTTTGCGGCCGCCGACGAGGTGCAGCGTCTGCACGAGACTGGACAGCCGGTGCTGGTAGGTACGACTTCGATCGAGAAATCCGAGCGCCTGTCCGAGCTGCTGAAGAAAAAAGGCATCAGCCATGTGGTGCTGAATGCCAAGCACCACGAGAAAGAAGCCGAGATCGTCGCGCAGGCTGGCCGTTTTGGCAGGGTGACCATCGCCACCAACATGGCAGGCCGCGGCACGGACATTCTGCTGGGGGGCAATGCCGAGTTCATCGCCAAGCAGGAATGCCTCAAGAAGGGCGTGGCTCAACCGGTGCAGATCACCGCTGGCGCCGTGCAGGCGAGGCCGGACGATCCGACGACCACGTACTGGTATTACCAGGGCGCCGAGTTTCGCGTGCCCACGGAGCAGTGGCAGGAGTTAGTCAGCAGGTATAAGTCCGAAACCGAGGCTGAGCACAAACAAGTAATTGCCAGCGGAGGGCTGTTCATCCTTGGCACCGAGCGCCACGAGGCACGGCGCATCGATAACCAGCTTCGCGGACGCGCCGGCCGTCAGGGCGATCCGGGCGCCTCGCGTTTCTATCTTTCGCTGGAAGATGACTTGATGCGAATCTTCGCGAAAGAGTGGGTGAGCACGTTGTTGCAGCGTCTGGGCATGGAAGAGGGCGTGCCCATCGAGTCGCGCATGATTACGCGGCGGATCGAAGCGGCGCAGAAGGCGGTGGAGGGCCAGCATTTCGAGGCCCGTAAACACCTTTTGGAATACGACGACGTAATGAACAAGCAGCGCGAGGCAGTGTATGGATTGCGCCGCCAACTGCTCGAGGGGCTGGAGCAGAAAGAACTCATCCAGCAGGACTACGTGCGCGACATTCTCGGCGGTTTGCTCGACAAGTACGCGGGAGAGAACGTGCATCTGGAGGATTGGGACATCGGCGGGCTGAAGAACGAGGTGTTCACCCGTTTTGGAGTGGACATACTTGTCGAAGGGGTGCAACCGGATAAGCTGAACCGGCAGGAATTGGGCGATGCTATTTTTGCCAAGCTGCTGGAGCGCTACGACGCTAAAGAGCAGCTCATCGGCCCCGATGCCATGCGCCATCACGAGCGCATCGTCATGCTCAGCGTACTCGACCAGCTTTGGAAAGATCATCTGCTGGGCATGGATCACCTGAAAGAGGGGATCGGTCTCCGCGGGTACGGGCAGAAAGATCCCTTGGTGGAGTACAAGCGCGAGTCATTTGATATGTTCGAGGCGATGATGGAGCGCTTTGAGGAAGAAACCGCACGTTTTCTCTACTTGATGCAGGTGGTCGATGCCAGCGAGGCGGAGCGCGTACGTCAGCAGCAGGAAGCGGCGGACCAGCAGGCGCAGTTCTCGGCGGCGGCCGATGCGCGCGGCGGCAATGGCGATCATCCCAGGAAGCGCCGGGCACAAACTTCGATCGACGACATGGAAGAGGCCTTCCAGCGCAAGAAGAAGCGGGAACTGGAGCAGGCGCGGATGGCCGGCTCCGGCGATGCGCAGCAGGTGCAGCAGGTGGTGCGCTCGGGAGAGAAAATCGGGCGCAACGATCCCTGTCCCTGCGGCTCGGGCAAGAAGTACAAGAAGTGCTGCGGGGCATAGCTGCGCGTTCCGCGCAAAGGTAAAATGAGCCGCTATGCCGGCACCTTTGGGACGGCGGTGTGATCGGCGACAGGCGTCATGATGTTGCTGACACACTTGGCTTTTAATTGGGACTCGAATCTCCAGAACCGATATCCGCATCTTGATTGTTTAGGATGGCGAGGGAGGCAGGTATGCTGGGAATCAAGTTCGCGCACCTGATTGAGAAGCACAGTGAATCGCTGGGCAAAGGGCTGGTGGACAAACTCAGGAGTTCAGACCGGACGGATTCCTTCCGCGCAATCGCAGCGCACGAATTGCTGCACGACGTGCAGGTGCTCTACCACAACCTGAGCGATTGGCTGATGACCAGAACCGAGCTCAACATACAGCAGTACTACACCAAGCTTGGAATGCGCCGGGCCGAACAACGTGTGCCGATCAACCAGTTCGTTTGGGCGCTGGTGCTCGCCAAGGAGCAGTTATGGCTGTTCATGCAGCGTGAGGCTATGGCCGAAGGCGCGCTGGAGCTGGTGAGCGAACTGGAGTTCGTGCTGGCGCTGGAGCAGTTCTTCGATCGCGCCCTGTACTACGCGATAATGGGTTATACGCAAGGCAAGAAGAGCACCATCGCTGCATAACCGGGGTCCGCCTGGTTGCCGGGGGTCAGAAGCGAGGCCGTCTGCTGCCGCATTCGCGGAAGGTCATATTGTTCGCCGGGCTCCCGGTCGCTTTCTTCCACTCCAGAAAGAGTTCGCCATACGATTTGGTGATGTAGTCGCGAGCATGGACGCCAAGCGCGCGGGCGGTGCGGTCGATCCAGCGTGGCGCACCCTCGATTTCGGCGACAACCCCGATGGGCGTGTGGTCGACGACAACCTCGCCCTTGCCGTCGCTCCATTCGGAGCGGAATTTTTCATAGATAAAGCTCGGGGCATAGCCCAGTGCGCGCAGAATGGCGTCGAGTTCAGGACCGTTCTCGACGGTGGTCTCGTGCTCCTCGCGGGTTTTGTATCTTCCAGCCCTGCCCTTTGCCTTATGGGTGATCCGCCAGCGCTCGCCGTACTTGCGCAGACGCAGAATGGCGCCCTGGCGGCGCAAGGGATTGCCCGGGCGGTCGTAAAGTGAATTCACCTCGTGCGTCGGAGGAGTCTTGAGCTGAAAGCCGGCGTCTGTCAGGGATTGCTCGAGCCGGCGGACGTCGGTGACGAGAAACTTGATTTCGACTTCCGAGTTCTTAGGCAATGTTTCTCCTTGCTATCCCGCAGTGTACTCCGCTATCGCGCGACGGAACTACCCCAACGTTAGCCTTAAGAGAAGGGCAGGACTTGAGGCAGCAATGCAATGTTTCCGCGCGATTTCCACCCGCCGAACGGAAAACTACCCCACATTAGCCAAAAGCGGGCAAATGTGAGCCACCCAGACGTTAGAATAAACGCGTGTCCCTCATTCGTAACACCCTGTTCCGTAACCTAGGAACTACGCTCGAAATGATCAAGTGGGAGCACTCCGTGTTGACGCTCCCCTTCGGTCTTACCGGCGCGGTGCTGGCGGCGCGTGGTCTGCCCAGCTTGTGGCAAGCGGTCTGGCTGGTGGTGGCGCTGGTCTCCGCCCGTTCGGCGGCTATGGCCTTCAACCGGCTGGCGGACGCGGCCCTCGACGCCGGAAATCCGCGCACTGCAAGCCGCGCCCTGCCCGCCGGACTACTCTCGCGGCAATTCGTCTTCTGGTTCGTGGTGGTGTTTTCGCTGATCCTGATTTTCGCCGCCAGAATGTTGAGCCAGCTTGCATCCTATCTTTCACCCGTGGCGCTCGTCATCATCTTCGGCTACTCGTACACCAAACGCTTCACCCGCTGGGCACATGTGTTCCTGGGTCTGGCCATGGGGATCGCTCCGGCGGCCGCGTGGGTGGCGATCCGGGGCACGCTGGCCCCTCGAATCTTCATCGTGAGCGGCGCGGTCATGTTCTGGGGAGGCGGCTTCGATATTTTGTATAGTTGCCAGGATTACGAGTACGATTGCCGCGCCAAGTTGTACTCCGTGCCCCAAGCCTTTGGCATCGCCAAGGCGCTCGTGCTGGCACGCATATTCCACGTGATGGCCTTTGGGCTGTTCCTGTGGATGGTTTTCGCATTCGCTCTGGGAACAATCGCGCTGGCGGGAGTGCTGCTGGTGGGAGTACTGCTTATTTATGAGCACTCGCTGCTGCGGGCTCACGACCTGAGGCGGCTCAACGCCGCATTCTTCACCATGAACGGTCTGATTTCCATGCTGCTGCTGGGTTTTATTGCCGGCGATCTGCTGATCCGCCACGCCGGTTGAAAGCTGATTCTCACGGGACGCTGTGATGGGCGCGCTTTGTGCGTTATCATCGAAAAGATGTTCGCCTCGGAAACTAAGCATCGCCCATTTCAGACAGACGATCCCAGGCTGCTGCCAATCGCCGACAAGGTGACGCGGCAGGAGCGTCTGAGCGCCGAAGACGGCCTCACGCTTTACCAGACGAGCGATATTCTCGCCGTCGGCTGGCTGGCCAACCAGGTGCGCGAGCGCATGCACGGCGATATCGCGTACTTCAATGTCAACCGTCACATCAACCCGACCAACGTCTGCGTGGCGGCTTGCCGGCTGTGTGCCTTCGGCCGCAGAAAAGACGCTCCCGGGGCCTACACAATGGCTTTGGAGGAGGCCTGGCGTGCGGCGGCTTCGGGCTACACGGAAGCGGTGACGGAGTTTCACATCGTGGGCGGCCTGCACCCTGATTTGCCGCTGGAATATTTTCTGGACCTGGTGCGTGGGCTCAGGGAGCGGTTTCCGAAGGTGCACCGCAAGGCGTTCACCATGGTGGAGGTCGCGTTTTTCGCCAAGCGCGCCAAGCTCTCGATACGCGAGACGTTGCTGAAAATGAAAGAGGCGGGTGTGCAATCGATGCCCGGCGGAGGAGCGGAAATCTTCGCCGAACGGGTGCGCTCGATCATCTGCGACCACAAGATCGACGGAGGCGAGTGGCTGGAAACAGCGCGCATCGCTCACCAAGTCGGACTGAAATCAAATGCCACGATGCTCTATGGGCACATCGAGAACGACGAGGATCGGGTGGATCACCTGGTGAAGCTTCGAGCCTTGCAGGACGAGACCCATGGCTTCCAATGCTTTATTCCGCTCTCGTTTCATCCCGCCAATACCATGCTGGAGCACCTGCCCACCACCACCGGTATGCAGGACATCAAGCAGATAGCGGTCTCGCGGCTGGTGCTGGACAACTTCCCGCACATCAAGTCCTACTGGCAGATGATGACTCCCAAGGTCGCGCAGATTTCGCTGCGCTTTGGAGCCGACGACATCGACGGTACGGTGGTCGAAGAAAAGATCTACCACGATGCAGGGGCGACCACGCCGCAGGGCCTTCGCCGCCACGATTTGATCAGGCTGATCAAGGAAGCTGGGCGGGAGCCGTGGGAGCGCGACACGCTGTATCGGCGGGTGACTCGGGACGAGACTTCGTTCACGGTTGCCGTCTAGCAGGGCCGCTGAAGCAGGCCTTGGCAGTCCAAGCAACCACCTCGAATTAGTCTTGGCAAATTAGCTTCGCCTGGCGGCTCCGAAAACGTGGGGCACTGCCCGGCTCCGGTACCCTCGCTGCGGGCTCTTTTGTGCCGGGAAAGTTCCAGGCTGGGTCGTTTTCGGGCTATTGATTCCTGAGACTCTGGACCGCCGGACTCTGTTCTTTGCCGGGTACCTGAGGTGGCATGCCGCCGCCGAGACTGGCAACTGTTAAGGGTTTCCCGCCTTAGGTAAGCAACTGTCTTTTATCCCATTGCTTCTGTAACAACAGGTGTACAATTCCCGGACAACAGGACTATTGGGAGCCACCCCTGTACCGGAGCCCATGCATGAACGTCCATTTCACCTACAAACTTTCAAAAACCGCCGATCTCGAAAATCTCATCACCCAACGAATTGAAAAACTACAAAACGCCTGCAGGTGTTTCGGCCTGACATGGTTTCGCTTTATGGTTCGGTCGATGAACACCCGAAGATGGGCTTTAACGTAGCGCTGAATCTGCGTTTGCCGTCAGGACAAATAGCCGCGCGCGAAGTGGCCGACACGGCTTCGAGCGCGATCAAGAATTGCTTCGAGAGCCTGAAGGAGCAACTGGCGAAGCACATGGATCACCTGCGGGCCGCGTACAAGTGGCCGCGCCGGCGGCGCCCGGCTGGTCGCGCGGAATCGCAGGTGCCGTTCGAAGAGACGCTGGCGTCGGTGCAGGCCGATGTCGTCTCCGCTCAGGATATCAACGGCTGGCTGAATGCGAATCTGGAGAAATTGCAGCGGTTCGTGGAGCGGGAACTTCGCTACCGCGGCAACAGCGGGCAAATGCGTGTGGAGCAGATAACAGCCGAGGAGGTAATCAGCGAAGCCATCGCCAATGCGCTGGACGGCCGCACCGAAAAACCCGAGAAGGTTACGCTGGAACCGTGGCTCTATTTTCTGTCAAGGGCTGCCATCGATCGTCTGGCGGAGCAAGCTCGCAACGCGGAAAGCGAAGTGGGATTGGACTCGAGCGTGCGGCGAGAGGAGGTCACGCGGCAGCGACGAGGCGATGCTCCAGTTCCATCATCCCGACGAAATGCTTACCAACGAGAACGTCATTGCCGACGGTGGCGCCGCGACCCCGGAGGAGATCGCCGCCAGCGACGAAGTGATGGGAATGATCGAGGCGGCCCTGCGGCAACGCGCATCACCAAGACCGGGAGGCTTTCATCCTGTTCACGATGGAAGGGTTCACCGTGCAGGAAATCGCCGTCATTACCGAGCGCAAGCCGGAAGAGGTGCGGACCTCGATTGCGAAAGCCCGCGAACAACTGCGGAAGGCGTTGCCGGTTGCCGAGCAATTGAGGAACAAACTGATCGAGCATTCCAAATCAGCCTGAACAATCGAGAACGGGGTCGAAACAATATTGAGGAGAGGTGTCGATGATTACGCGAAGAGAAATCCGCGATCTGGCCGAATTTCAATCGGCGCGAGGACGCGCAGTCACGTTCTACTATCAGCCCGGCACACCGCCGAACCAGTCTCATCGGGAAGAGGCGATCCTGGTGAAAGACTTGGTGCGCGGGGCGCTTCGTGAAGCCGAAAAAAGGGGCCGCAACGATTATGCGCGCGCCGATCTGAACCGGATTCTCGAGCTGGCGGAACGTCTCCACGGAAACGCCGGCAAGGCGAAGGCGGTCTTTGCCGACTCGTCACAGAGCTTCTGGCGCGAGTTCGACATTCCGGCGTGGCTGGACAAAACGAGGGTGATGATCAATCGTCGATTTCATCTCCGACCTCTGGCGCCGCTGCTGGAGGCGAACCCTCGGGTGTGCGTTTGCGTCTTGGATCGCAGCAAAGCGCGGCTTTTCGATTACCAGAACGAAATCTCGAAGGAGGTGATCGGATTTTTCACCGAGTCGCCGCGAGTGGGCGAGAGCACGGGAGGCGGTGGCTACGATGCCGGACACATCTCCCGGCGTGTTTCCGAATTCGCCAAGCAGCACTACAAAAAGGTGGCGGATACGATTCTGAAATTCTTCGAACGCGGCAGTTGCGAGCGTCTGGCGGTGGGGATCCGCGACGAGAATTGGGCCGAGTTCGAGTCCGTGCTGCATCCTTACCTTAAGAAAAGCATGGTCGGCCGCTTCCATGCCGATCCTGATACAGCCACGCCTCAGCAATTAAAGGACAACCTCGAACGGCTGCTCGGCGAGCACGAACTGACCCGGCACCGGGAACTCGTGCGGGAGGTGCTTGGGAGAAGCGCAGCGAAAGGCTCGCGGGGCAGTCGGCTTGCGGCGCGTGCTGCGCTCGCTGGAGGCCGGAGAGATCCAAACACTGTTGCTGGGAGAGCACTTTCAGAGCCCCGGCGTCGAGTGCCGCAACTGCGGGCATGTAGACATGAAGGTGCACCCTAACTGCGCAATCTGCTCGCATCCCGTCAGCGAAGTGGAGGACATCAGCGATGCGATCCTGGGAGCGGCACTGCGCGGCGGCATAGAGGTGGTCTATGTGCAAGCCGATTCTGATTTGGAGTCGGCGGGAAATATCGCCGCGCTGCTGCGCTTCCGGGCGGATCAAAACAGGGCGGTTGCCTCATAGATTTTGCGGGATGCGAAACCTGGGCGCGGCCTTTTTGGCTGCGCCTTTTTTTATGGTTTCTTTGCAGCCGCGCCGTCGCCGCGATAGGCTAGGGTCTGTAAACATTTTATGGGGCGAGCAGTGTTGGGTTGGAGGCTGATCCATGCTATTGCCGCAAGCGTCGCAGATCCACTCCTTCTTTTCCTCCTTCAGTACTTTTTCACTGGTGGCATTGAGTTCAATCTTCTTCCTCGTCGATCCATTCGCCGCTATTCCGGCGTTCCTGGCGATGACCGCAAACCATGAAGCCCAGGCCAGACGACGGATGGCGAAGCGCGCCGCCTGGACGTGTTTCGGAGTGCTGTCGGTGTTCGCCGTCTCGGGCGGGCTGATCTTCCGCATGTTCGGCATCACGCTGGCGGCTTTTGAAATCGCAGGCGGGCTGATCCTGTTGCTGATAGGGCTCGAGATGCTCCAGGCACGGCGCTCCGCCACCCAGGAACACAGCAGTGAAACCCTGGAAGGATCGATGAAGGAAGACATAGGGATTACCCCGCTCGGGGTGCCGATGTTGGCCGGGCCGGGCGCAATTTCGACGGTGATGGTATTGACCGGAGCTTCGCCGCGCTGGCTGCACATCTCGGTGGTCTGGCTTGCCATCGTGGTGACGTCCGGGGCCTCTTACCTGATCCTGGCTGGCGCCGACCGCATTCGCCGGCGGCTTGGCGAAACCGGAATCCGTATCATGATGCGCATGATGGGCCTGCTGCTGACCGCCATCGCCGTCCAGTTCGTGATCAACGGCTTGGTTTTGATAGGCGTGATTCAGGGCGGCGGCTGAGAGGAGTGGGGTCAGGTAAGCCTGATTTAGGTTCAAGCGCGATGGTTCCGTTTAGGGGCATAAGTTACGCTAACGCCTGTTATCAACAGTTAGCTGTCAGGCATTAGTTGCGGTTTGCCCGTCACTCATCAACTGACCACGGCTGGGTTCCCAGAATGCGACGTCGGGCCCGCGTCGTCCAAGCGGCTGGGTGGTCGCGGTGCTGGCTCCCGCGAGCAGCGCCACTAATCTACGTGCAAACTTGCTGCCCGCGTGGTTGCATTCCCACAGGTATCCGTGAACACGGCCCGGTACAGGTTCCCGTTCTGTGCGGCGGTCCCTTGGAACGTTAGTGTGGTCGAAGTCGCTCCGGAGATACTGCTCCAGGTGTTGCCGCCATTCGTGCTCACCTGCCACTGCACGGTGGGCGTCGGCCTGCCGATGGCCGCGGCGGTGAACGTGACTTCCTGTCCTTTCCTTACCTGCTCATTGTTCGGCTGCATGATGATCTGAGGATCGAAATCCACCGTCAGTGTGGCGGCGTTGGTCGTCGCCGTCCCAAAGGTGTTGCTGAAAACGGCGCGATATTCGGTTCCATTCGCCAGGACGATCGCCGGGAATGTCAACGTAGGGGACGTGGCCCCGGGGATATTTAGCCAGTAAGTGCCACCATCGAAACTTGCCTGCCAATGCACTGTGGGGGTAGGAAGGCCACCTGCTGCGGCGGTAAAGGTGACTTTCGTGTCCTCGCAGACCGCCTCATTAGTTGGCTGAGCGGCAATAAACGGCTTCGAGGTCACAGTGACTGAAGCCGTCGCCATGTTGCCCGTTCCGCCGTTGGCTGAGGTTACGGTGCCCGTGGTGTTGTTCTGTGTCCCGTCAGCCGTTCCGGTCACGCTCACCGAGAACGTGCAGGAACTGCCAGTGCTTATCGTTGCGCTCGTCAGCATGATCGAGGTCGCATTCGCAGTTGCGGTAATGGTCCCGCCTCCGCACGATCCGGTCACCACGCTGGGATTGGACACCGCCAGTCCCGAGGGTAGGGTGTCAGCAAACCCTACCCCGGTAAGGGCTACGGTATTCGCTGCCGGATTGGTGATGGTGAAGCGCAGGTTGGTGCTGGTATTCAGTTGAACCCTGCTGGCGGCGAACGCCGCGCTAATCGCAGGCGGCGCTACCACGGCGATCGAGGCCGAAGCCGTCCCGCCGCTTCCACCTTGGTTAGAAGTCACGGCGGTGGTCGTGTTGTTTTTGGTGCCTGCGGTGGTTCCGGTCACGTTCACGCTGAAGGTGCACGAACTGCTCTGTGCCAGCGTTGCGCCCGTCAAGCTGATCACGCTGGTCCCTTGCACGGCCGTGATCGTCCCGCCGCCGCAGGTACCGGTCTGACCATTGGGAGTTGAGATCACCAGGCCCGCCGGCAGGGCGTCACTAAAGCCGATGCCGCTCTGGGTGCTCGAGGCGTTGTTGTTATGAATGGTGAAGCTCAGCGAGGTCGAGCCGTTCAGCGAAATGCTGGCCGCGCCGAACATCTTGCTGATAGTCGGCGGCGCTACTACGGTGATGCTGGCGGTCCCTGGGCTGCTGGTTCCAGCCTCATTCGAGGTTGCCGAGACACTATTGTTCATTACCCCGGCACTCGTCCCCATCACGTTCACCGAAACCGAGCACGATGTGTTGCTCGCCAGCGTAGCCCCCGACAGGCTCACCGACGACGAGCCTGCCGCCGCCGTCGCTGTGCCACCGCATGTATTGTTCAACGCATTTGGCGTCGCCACTACCAAGCCTGCCGGCAGGGAGCCGGTGAACGCGATGCCGGTCAGCGATTTGCCATGGGGCTCCGACCAGCGGGTTCGCCGTGAGGGTGACCAGGGGCGCAGCGGCGGCATAGTTGGAGCCGGCCTGGGTGACGGTCAGAGTCACGCCGGCGATGGTGAAAGTGCCGGTACGGACGGTGTTGTTGGGGTTGGCGTCGTAGCTGAACTGGATGAGCGCGCTGCCCGTGCCGCTGGTGCTGGTGTTGGCCAGATGCAGCCAGGAGTCGTTGGCCTGCGCCGTCCACGTCTGCGTAGCCAGCGTGATGAACAACTCGTCGGTGCCGCTGCCGGCGGCGCCGCTTACCGTGATGGCCGCATTACCCAGGGCCGTAACCTGCGGCAGCACCTTTTGCGTCAGCGGGTTCGAGGTGTTGCCCGCATAGGTGCCGTTGCCGCCATACTGCGCGGTGATGGAGTGGGTGCCCTGGGTCAGGGAAGAAGTCTGATAGGTCGCCATGCCGGTGTTATCCAGCGTGCTCGTGCCCAGCGTGGTCGTGCCGTCGAGGAAGGTCACGGTGCCAGTCGGCGTCCCCAAAGACCCAGTCAATGTGGCGGTGAACGTCACCTGATCTCCGAACGCGGACGGATCCTCCGAGGAGGTGAACGACATAGTAGTACCATTCGCCAGGCTTACCACCTGCGACAATACCGCTGACGTGCTTGAAGCATAGGTGCTGTCACCGCCGTACTGGGCGGTGATGGAGTGCGAGCCCTGGCTCAAGGCAAGGGTCACGTACGTGGCTTTGCCGGTGTTGTCGAGAGTGCCTGTGCCGAGCGTGGTCGTGCCGTCGAGGAAGGTCACGGTGCCGGTGGGCGTGGTCGTCCCCGAGCTTGGGGACACGGTGGCCGTGAAGGTCACGGACTGCAGCGGCCGCGAGGGGTTCGGGGAAGAGGCCAGCGAAGTTACCGTTGCGATCCCCGTTGCGTTTGCCGCCTGCAACAGGCCGCCGATTGCGAGCATGCAAGACACCAGCGCGACCATTCGGGCCAGATGCCAGGCCCATTGAAAACTCTGCTTGGAACCAGACAGGTGGGAGACTTGGGGACGGAGGGTACTTCTCACCAAATTGAAACGCATCGTTCTTTCTTTTCTTTCTGGAACGGCGGCCCTCTGCGCAAGCTGGTCTTTGAACGGTAGCGCTAAAGGTACGCCGCTTGCGGAACAGTTACCGCACGGACACTCTCCATGCAGGTACTCGCCGCAGGTGCTCGCTTCGATGTGTGCGGAATTTTGCGAGTTGCCTCTCAGTGGGATACCAGCCGGATGATCCCAATCCGCCCCAACAGACGCGTCGAGACAGACTGGCTAGATTGTGTCCGGATGGTCGCTAGCCCTTCCCTTACCGGATTATGGAAGTGTTGCCCGTGGTCCGACCGGAACGCACTTGGGCCGCCTTACTGTTGGAGACCGATTCGTCGCGACCTTTTAGGCAATGTCTGATGTCAGACATTATCTGGGCTCCTTTGGACGTCAAATCCGCTCTGGGAGCCAGTTGTGACGGTCATCACGTTGTTCAGTTTGCGATTGGCGATAATATCTGATTGATCTAGGGTCAAACTAACCGAGTGGGCGGAATGTCCAAATCTGCGACCATTCTGTGCATCGATGACGAACCGAAAGGCTTGATGGTTCGCAAGATGCTCATTGAAAGCCAAGGCTTCGAGGTGCTCACGGCAACCAGTGGACGCGAAGCCCCCCGGCTTCTACTTTCGCCCCGCCTTCTTACTGTAGGATCGATAGCAGGCGGCAGACGCGTTCTATTTCGGCCTGCTGTGCGGAATTGATGCCCATGAACTCTACTCCATACGTAAAGCTGGAGCGGTTCCGAACAACCACGGCCAGCGTAAACGACTGGCTGCAGTAGGGGAAAATTATGTCAACTTTGATTGTATCCCCAATAGCTAGTTCGATTGGCAGCAGCGCTGCCATGCCACTCTTTCCCAGTTCTGTTCCTCGCCCATGCACCGTTCTGTCCGCATTGCCGGTGCGTACAGTGGCACGAAGACGCACATCTATGGCGTAACGAGGCCAGCGGCGCATATCGGTGGATTCTTCGAGTGGTAATGCCACGCCGGGCCTTTGTTGAGTCATCATATCCTTCCAACAGTATGAAAATAACGTCTAGCTGGACATGGCCGCAAGTTACCTCGGGATCCAACTGAATACGTTTGCAAGTTACCTCGGTAATTGCGCATTAAGGCCGTATGCGCTCGCTCTTAATCGTCGTTGAGTCTCTCTTCGTGACCCAATGTTCCGTTCTCTTCGTGCGATATGATCATTACCTAGTCACCTATAAACGCGACACGCACATCAGCAACGGCGCGTCCTGCTTCATGGTACGCTGTGCGGAGTTGCTTTCTGCTCAATGCCCTACTCCTTCTGCAGGTGGTGTTGCGCACGTACTACCTAGGCCATCTTAAGACAGAGCGCTGGTCAACGGAGCGGAGGGCCTGATTGGTGCGATGCAGGTGTATCTTATCGATTTTCTACTCTGGAAACCCACAAAGGGTTTTAGTAACAGCGGTCGTGTCAAGTTAGGATTGGTCTGCGTAGTTATCTTTCTAGGATGTCTGGTTTACATACATTGGGACATTGCGCTTTCATCCAAGCCTCGAGGTCTTTGGGGTCCAGAGGCCTAGAAAAGACATATCCTTGCACGCAGTCGCAGGCCATACGATCAAGGAGAGTCAGGTGTTCGGCGGTTTCGGCTCCTTCGACGATCACATTCATCTGCAGGTTGTGGCCCAGGTCGATGATCGTATTGACGATTTTCTGATTTCTTGCGTCTGCCGTCATGCGTGCGACAAAGTAGCGGTCGATTTTGAGGGTATCGACGGAGAGCCGGTGCAGCTGGTCCAGAGACGAGTAGCCACTACCAAAATCGTCTATGCTCAGCCGCACGCCTAGATGCTTCAGCTTCTGAAGCGTGTTGTGGGTGCGCTCGGACTGATCCATGGCCACGCTCTCGGTCAACTCGAGAGAAAGGCTGCAACTTTCAATCCCGGTTTCCTGCAGAGTCTGCTGCACGGTGGTCACCAGATCTCGTTGCAAAAATTGTTTGGCCGAGAGATTGACGCTCATGGTCAGAGGCGGCTCGTGGCTAAAGCGTTCCTGCAAGCGTCGCAACTGCATACAGGCTTCGCGCAAGACCCAGGCACCGATGGGAATAATGAGTCCGGTCTGTTCAGCTACAGGAATGAAAGCATTCGGTTCCACCAAGCCGCGTAGCGGCGATTGCCAGCGCAGAAGCGCTTCAAAACCCACGGTGCGCCTGCTGCGCAAAGAAACAATGGGCTGGTAATACACAATAAATTCTTTTCTCTCGACCGCTTGCCTAAGCTCGGACTCCAACTGCAGTCGTTCGACCGCACGACGGTGCATCGACTCATCAAAGACCACTCGTCTGCCCCGTCCGCCAGCCTTAGCCCGATACATGGCGATGTCCGCATCGCGCAGCATGTCTTCCGCCGTGGAATATCGGCTTGCGCTAGTCGTGATGCCAATGCTGGCAGTCACTGATAAATCCGTGCCGCGCACATGAAAGGGTTGCTGCAACTTTCTGGCAATTCGATCGGCCACGCGAAGGGCATCGATCGAGTCCTTGATATCGTCGAGAAGGATGGCGAATTCGTCGCCGCCCAGGCGCACTAAGAGTTCGTCCCTTCCAGAAAAGCGACTGAGTGCATCGGTGCGGCGCACCGTGTTTCCCAGGCGGTTGGCAACTTCCACAAGCAGTTTGTCACCCGCCTGATGCCCGAGACTGTCGTTGATGATCTTGAAATCATCCAAGTCCAGGTAGAGCAAGCCACAAATATAACCCGGTTGGCGCTTGGCTCTTTGCAGGCAAAGGTTAAGCTGGTCGTAGAACAGACGCCGGTTGGGCAGCTGGGTTAGCGGGTCGTGCAGGGCTGCTGTCTCAGCCGCCTTTTTCGCCTCCTCTAGCTCCTTGCTTACCTTAGCCGCTTGCGCTTCCGCTTCCTTGATGCCGCTGATGCTCACAAAGCTCTCTACCAGAACCTTGCGGCCGTCCCTTATGGCCGTATTCACACTCTTAAGAATTGGCAGTCGCCCGCCGCCAGCCGTAAGAAGAATTCTTTCGGATTGGTTCGCGGTCTGTCCCAAGTCAAGGATGGGACATTCATTTTCGCTAGCCGGACAGACCACACTGTTGCAGGTGCTACCGATGATTGAGTTACCGGTTCGCCGATGAGCTGTAGGGCATGACGGTTGAGATCCAGGATGCGCCGTGTTTGCACATCGATAACAAGGATTCCCGCTGAAACGGTATCCAATAGGGTACAAAAATATGTATCTTCGGTTTGAAATTCACCTTTGGCCACTTCGACATGATCTAAAAGCACGGCTGGTTGTGCATTCACTTCGGGATTTCGTTCTGCATGCGATTGGATCGGCCGGTTCTCGGCGGCGTGCCGCTTATCACTCATCAGGGATTTGGCAACCTCGCTAGACTCACGCAAATTCAGATCTGCGTCGTTTTGCAGTGAAGCGATAGCCATCGTTTCAGTTCCTCCTATCCCAGTTGCACCAGTTCCCGAAATTGCTGTCAGTGGTCTCTGCGGAGAAATACAAATGGACTGCGGATCCCTCGCCCATTCGCCTAGCCAAATCCTGAAAGAAGCAAGTGCGCTCCCAGCAACCCAACATAGAGTTTTCCGCACGAGGTCGCAGGTTACTGCCGCAACGGATTAAGTTCGAACCTCTCACAGCCGATCCCTGAACCGTTTTGCCATCATGTCGTGGAACGTTGTCAGTGCCCGGTATTGTTGGGCAAACAGGAGCAGATCGTCCTGATCAAAGCCCTTGCCTTGCAGCCGATCCACTATCCCGTAAGCTGTGTCGAAAGCGGCTTCGGCATCAGCAATCATCCCAAGAACACTGTTGTACATTTCGTTTCCCCGCCAATAGGTGCGTTGGGTGGATGGGAACGTCCCCTATTAAGGCTGATGGACGTCGCTATTCACATCCCCATTCTTTAGCAAATTCGTCGAATTCCTTTTCGATAGCGTGGACGTGAGTGCCGACGTCTTCGATTATCTGGTGAAATACTTGTGGTCAACTGGATACTGCGTCGTGCTCATGCGCTTCTTCTTTAAGCAGTTACTCAATGCGCAGACAGCTTCTCTCTACCTCACAAACTAAGCAAGGTCACCAGGGTAACGAGAAAAAAACCGAAGTAACGTACGGAGATAAAAGGCTGATCGCCTCGACGTGTCCCCCGTTCCCGCACTTCTCGAGCACACGTTCAAAGACTTTTGGTTCGTTGAGGATTTTCTTCAATAAAAGCTTGCAAGCCAGCCCGTTCCGTGTCCGCCATATTCGCGAACTTCAATCGCATTCCCAGCCCAGGATGAGAGGTCAGAACCTCTGCTTCCGTGCGAACTTCAGCTCCATGAATCTTGAGAGTCAAAAATAGTCTGTCCTGAACATCCAGCGGCGTCGCTGTTGCGACATAACACCGATCCAAACTGAGGTCAGCTACAGCGCCGCGCATTACATACTTGGTCCCAGGCTTGAAGCCTGGCTCGGTCCGTTGGTTCGTGAAATTGCGAAATGCGTCGCCGGGTATGTAAGGAATTGCGCGTCGCCAAAGATTGTTCCATCCGCCGATTACTTGCAGACCGACGTGGCCCTGTGACTTGGATCCCATCTTTCCGGTCCACATGACCCGAGCCGGCACACTCTTATCGTCGTAACTTACGGTGATCTCGGCACCACGCCGAACGGTCTGCATGAGACCCTCGATACGGACTCCATTCGCCGTCAAATCGACTCTCGTACAGGTTTGTTTAAAAGACTCGCCGTCAGCATTCTCCCAAGAGACGCGAACTGGAAGAGCAAGCCGCAGCCGCATCTCCCACCGCATTCCCATGGAACGGAGATTGATCCAATTGATCTGCGCTACGCAAGTTACGGCAGTAACGAGGTGAGTATCCAGTCATTAAAGATCAGACTGCCAAGAAGACCTCACACTCGTCATGTCGACCGCTCATAGGTTCGCGTCCGTGGTCGCGCTGGAGAGGGTACCGTCGTCGCGGATAGATCACGCAAGGCGCTTAAGAATGGCGCCGTCAGTGGATGTATGGTCGGCAACTCGGAAGTTATCGTGAAACCCAGTGGACAGCAAGTAATTGGCGACAAATCGCCTCACCACTTACGGTCGCGAGGATAAAGCAGATCCTCCGCTATGCTCAGGATGACACTCGGGAGGTACTTTGATTTCGCTACGCTCAGGATGACACTCAGGAGGTTCGTTGATTTCGCTATGCTCAGGATGAAACTCGGGAGGTTCTTTGATTAATGCAAATATTTCCGGGGAGATTCAATGCAAAGCATCTACAGGACACCACGCTGGAGCTTGTTTCATAAACCGAAGTTAGAGGAGACGGCGAATCCCCTCAGGGGCTAAAGCCCGCACTCTTGTTGGCTCTGGACGGACGGGCTAAAGGCATCCCAGCAAGCCAAATACACGCTTGCCGGGGACCCCGCAAAGCCCGTCCCCTTCAACACGGCTTTAAAAGCCGCGCCCCTTTAAAGAACTATTTATGAAACAAGTTCTAGCGAAAAGTAAAGCGACCAGCCCGCGGGATACTTCAGGTATGCCGGCGAAGGGATCGAAGAAAGAATCGGGAGCGCCAGCCAAAAAAGTGAGCGCGCAAGCAAAGGCATCGGCGAAAGAACCCGCAGCGATAGAATCAATGACGAAGGAGTCGACGGTGGGGCAGTCGAAAGAATCAGGGGCGAAGCCATCGAAGGTGGCGCGTGACGTGGCGCTGTTTTTGCGTTCACTGCGCGAAAAGAATGCCTCGCCGCACACTATCAAGGCTTACAAAACCAATCTCGAGCAGTTTTCAGCCTACCTTGACCTTCGTCCCGGCCAGAGTGTGTGGGAGGCGGTCGACCACGTGCGGATTCGCGGTTTTCTCTCGCATCTGTATGACCACGGACTGACTAAGCCTTCGGTGGCGCGGGCGCTGGCCGCGGTGCGTTCGCTGTTCAAATTTCTGGCGCGTGAAAAATTGGTGAAGCAGAATCCCGCTCTGCTGGTCGCGACTCCGAAGCTGGCTAAGAAACTGCCGCGCGTGCCCACCATCGAAGAGATGAACCGCGCGCTCGATGCGGCGCAGCCTGAGCAGGCAATGCTTCCCAAGCGCGATCGGCTGATCTTCGAACTGCTTTACGGGTGCGGAATCCGCAACTCGGAGCTGACCGGCATCAACGTCGAACATATCTATTGGAGCCAGCAGGGGATTATGGTGCGCGGCAAAGGCAAGAAAGAGCGGCTGGTGCCGTTCGGAGATAAGGCCGATTGGGCATTGCGCGATTGTCTACGCGAGCGTCAGAGGGTGCTGTCGGATTTGCAAAAGACGTCGCCGGCTCTGATCATCAATCGCCGCGGCACGCGCCTGACCACGCGCAGCGTCGGACGCATCGTCAAAGCCATCGCGGTGGCCAATGGCTTGTCTCCCGAAGTGCATCCGCACACCCTGCGGCACGCCTTTGGGACGCATCTGCTGGAAGAAGGCGCGGACCTGCGCTCCATCCAGGAGTTGCTGGGACACGAACGGCTAGCCACCACGCAACGCTATACACAGCTCTCCACGCGCAAAGTGATGGAAGTTTACGACAAGACGCATCCCCGGGCGAAGTGATTGGTTAAGGATCGTGCGGCGGTGGCGTGTATGGAAATCAAAGTCTCACATCTGCTAACTGCGGCAGATATGGGGCACCTGCAGGGCACCTCGGCACGAAAAGCAGATCCTTCGCTTCCACCCCAACAAGCCACCTGCGGGCTTGTCAAGGACCCCGGCTGCGCTCAGGGTGACACCCGAACGACATTCTGGAACCTGGGCCGTTACCTCCTCGCCGCTTGACAGAGGCTTGCGCCGGGGCTACGCTTGTGTGGCGAATAAAAAGCGAAGATGTAGACCCCATGCCAGCCCTCCACAATTCGTACCTCTTCCACCTGGTTGAACCGGAAGAAGAATCCCCGGGAAGCGGCCTGGTGGGAATTGCCAAGCTGGCCGCCCAGGGTGAGTTCGTGCGTCCCGGCCACAACGTGCAATATTTCACCCTCGAGGCACGCACCCTGCTGAACCGTTGCGACGCCCCGCGCATGCCGTTCAAGTGGACGATCAATCCCTACAGAGGCTGCGAATTCGCCTGCAAATACTGCTACGCGCGCTACACACACGAGTTTATGGAGATGCGCGACGGGCTCGACTTCGAGCGCAAGATCTACATCAAGCAGCAGGCGGCGTGGCTACTGCGCAGAGACCTGCGACGGGTGAAAGGCGGCGAAGCGATCGCGATCGGCACCGCAACCGATCCCTATCAGCCCGCCGAGCGCCAGCATCGCGTCACGCGGGAGATCCTGGAGGAGCTGGCGCAGCACCGCGGATTCGAGATCGGCATGGTCACCAAGTCGGACCTGATTCTGCGCGACCTCGATGTTTTAGGGCGCGTGGCAGAGCAGAACCGTCTCTATGTGAACGTGACGATCACGACCCTCGATGCCAGGCTGGCCCGCGTGCTCGAACCGCGCGCCCCGCGGCCCGACCTGCGCATGCATGCCGTCGAGGAGCTGAACCGGGCAGGCATCGACGCCGGGGTGATTTGCGCACCGGTGCTGCCGGGTATAACCGATTCGGAGGAATCGCTGGAAGCGCTGGTCGCGGCCACCAAAAAGGCAGGCGGCAAGAATATATTCGCCAACCCTCTGTTCCTTAAACCATGCTCGGCGGCGATTTTTCTGCCCTTTTTGGAAAAAGAGTTCCCTGCCCTGGTCAAGCAATATAAGGAGCGCTATGCCAGCCGCGCTTTCGTCTCCGAAGCCTACCATCGGGAGATTTCGAAGCGCATGGCGAAGCTGCGGGAGAAATACGCAATCGACTTCGAGCGCGAGCCACTCCCGCGCCGGCAGAGGGACGAAGCGGCAGCAGTGCAGTTATCGCTATTTCAGGCGACGGAGAGGCGGGCGGCGTCCTAGTTTGAATTGCTACTGATAACTTGATCGCTTTCCGGTTCAGGAGAAGCGACGGTATTTTCGAAAAACTCCCAGCCTTCTTTTGCAAGTCACCTTTTGACAGTCAGCGAGGCAGTTCCACACCGGCGATTTTTGCCGCCAGATACTTGATGCCGGGATAGCCCGCCCACTCGCCGTTGTTGGCCCGCAATCCGTAGACAATGCCGAGCCCCAGGTTCAGCAGCCAGGTGAGCGCACCGCCGCCCCAGAAGACAACAAAAAAAAGTATTGGGAAGCCGATGGCAGCCGGCCCCACCGCTCCCTTATGGCGGGCAAGGGCAGTAAAGAATCCGGCGAAAAGAGCCAGCAAAGTCGCGCCCCAGGCCAGCATCACCAGCAACTGGAAAAACACCGCCTGCAGCGCGTGATAACGCACGAACCTGGAATCCTTGCGCACCAGAAAGATGATCAGCGGAGCGATGAGCCAGGAAAATATTTGCAGGACGTGGGCCAGCATGCCCAAGGTGCGTTCGTCGCGCGTAGGCTCCGGCAAGAGCACCGGGGCTGGGGTTGGTTCGGTGGCATTCGAGGGCGGCAAGTCGGACGGCAAACTGGAAAGGTCGCTCATATCGGCAGTGGTTCAACAGCCGGATTGTACACCCCACAGGGCGCGAAGGGTTCGCTTTCGGCCCTGGTTTCGCTATGGTGGCAAAATAATGCCCCACCCAAGCTTCGCTTGAATGGGACACGCGCAACCAGCGATGCCTTCGTCATCAAAAAGGAGCCCCGCATGGCCGCGGGGCTTTGCTGTTAATACGACAGGCGATTCATTTGTCTTTCGCGCCTGGCGATGGTGCCGCGCACGTGTTCCGGCAGGCTGCGGAAAAATTCAGCATAGGCTAGACCGATTTCGCGGAAGGTATATCCCGAAAAAAAGCCGGGCGTTAACGCCCGGCAGTGATATTGGGGATACGCCAGCTCCGAAATTGTTCTAATACGTGATGGCAATATTGGAATTCGTCTGCATACTACTAGGTGCATACGTCGAGTTCATGGGAGTCAGGACTCCGGTCGTCTGATTGATCGTGTACCCGGTAATGTTGTTAGAGGACCCGTTCGCAACATACAGGAAAGTGCCCGAGGGATCCGCCGTCAGCCCCCAAGGGTAACTGCCAGCCGCGAAAGGCGAGCCGGTTATCATGGTCAGCGCTCCGGTCGTCGAGTTGAACGAGTATCCCCAGACTCCGTTGCGCGCGTCGGAGATGTAGAGAAATTTGTTGCGTGGTTCAAAGACCATGTTTTGGATTAGGGCCGGGGGGAGGTTGGCCTGGGACAGGAGAACAGGAAACCCTGCTATAAGTTGGGTTAACGAGCCGCGGGAGTTGACGCTATAACCAGTAATGCTACCGTTACCGTTACCCACATAGAGGAATGCACCGCTCATATCAGCCACCATGTTGTAGAGTCGTGAACTCTCGTCTATCCATGGCGAGCCGGTGATGCTGACGGGAGTGCCGCTGGGACTGACGGTGAAGCCGAAGAGTAATGGTGTGCCACCCTCGCCTCCTCCATAGGTGCTCGTATAAAGATAGTTTCCCGCAAAGGTGATGGGCCCGAGGCTGGAGAAATAGGTAGCGTCATTCAGAGAACCGGCGTCGACACTGCCGAGGCTGGTCAGGGCTCCGGTGGTGCCGTCGATGCTAAAGGCGCTGACGAAACTATCGCTATCAGCCGTGAACAGGTATTTCCCGTCAGCGCTGAAGACGGGTGCGGTCCCGGTGTAGCCAGTGTTGGCCACGAGGTTGCCGATCTGGGTCAGCTTGCCGCTGCTGTCGATCGAAAATGCCTGGATAGTCGGACCCGAGTAGTCGGCCACGTAGATCCATTTGCCGTTGGGATGTACCGTTACAACCGGGCAACCTGCGTATACGGTAACTGGCGAGGTGGAAACCTCTGTGAGAGCGCCGGTGCCTGCGTTTACCGTGAACACGCTCACCACGCTACTACAGACATCGTTGCCTACAATTGCGAACTTCGGAGCGGCGGAAGTGAAGCTGTAGCTGTAGGTACTGCTGACGGGAGGGGTGCTGCTGCTGCCGCCGCAACCGGTCAGAATGATGCCGGTCGCCAAGAAGGCAATTATTGCGATATATATCAGTACACTTTTCTTCTTCATTTCTCTCCTAGGTGAGTTATGGAAGACCAACACAGCCCGGGCAGACACCATGCGGCGCGTCCGACGCTCTAGATTTTGTAACTTGAATACTGACAGCAGACAGAGAGTCCCTACAGAAGAGGGGCGCTGGAAGCGGCAAACCTCGCTTTCCGTTGCCTATGGAAGAACCTCTTTTGTAGCTCTAAGTAGCTGGATCATACAGCTTGGGAGTGAGTTTGCAAACGAATACCGCACTGGGCAAGGCAAAACGGCCGCGACGCTGTTCCGTTTTGGACTTAGCCGCATGATCAACATCACCCTCAACTACGGTTCGCCGATCTCCTGTTCGAGCCGGTCGAGGCTGGGAATTAGCACCGTTCTGCCGTCCAGGGCAAGCAAGCCTTCGCTTTGGAAGCGGCTGAGATTGCGCGAGACCAGCTCGCGAACGGTTCCGATTTGCGCGGCTATATCCTGGTTGGTGGCGGTAAGAACGATTTTGGTTCCGGTGGGCGTCTTGTTGCCATCGCTGCGTGCCATCCGCAACAGCAGTGCGGCCAAGCGATGGCGCACGGTGGTGAACGAGAGTTCCTCGATGATGCCAACCAACTGCCGCAGCCTGGCGCCCACCTTCTGCAGAACCTTGAGCGACACTTCTGGGTACTGTAGGCAAAAAGCGTGGAAATCCTGCTTGCTGAGAAAGAGCAGACTGCTTTTGGCGATGGCCTGCGACGAAGCAGGATAGGGACCGCCGTCGAAGACGGGAAGCTCGGCAATGGAAGCGCCCGCGCCCTCGATCGAAAGCACCTGTTCGCGCCCGCTGGCAGAGTTTTTGAAGATCCGCACGCTTCCCGACTGGATGATAAACATTCCGGCGCACGGCTGGCCCTCTTGAAAGATCATCTCTCCGGCGTCAAAAGTACGCTCAACGAGTCGCGCAGCCAGCAAATCGAACTGCGTATCGGTAAGCCCCGCAAACAGCGGGGCGGCTCTTAGCGTTTTTTCGAAATCGCGCCTGCTGGGCGGCATGGAACGATTCTAGACCAGTTTTGCCAGAGGAATATCCAGCGCCAAATACTCGGCTGGCCGCGGACCCATCCGGCTGTGACGAAACTCACATCCACAAGTGATTAATAGCCGCGCGGAGACGCGTCGTATTTGCGACAATCTGATCGAGTTCCCACCCGTTAAATTATCGTGGATAGCGAAGTGCCACGGAGCAAAAGCCGGTGGCAGTGTGTGAGGGCAATTGTGATCATAGATCAGGAAAAGTGCGTGGCCTGCGGCAACTGCACTTATGTTTGTCCGATGGGCGCGATCTACGTCGACCCGGTGGTCAACCGGGCGACCGTTGAGCGCGACGAATGTGTCGAGTGCTATAGCTGCTACAACGGAATGAGCAAGGAGCACCTCAATCCCACGGTGGTGAGGCTGCTGCGCCGCTTGTTCAAGATGGCGCGCCTGCGCTTCGATCCCGAACCGGATGTTTGTCCAACCTCGGCGCTGACGCCGGACGAGTTGACGTGGCCACGGGTGATACGGCGCGCGTTCTCCGACCCGCTGGTGCCGCACGAGTCGACCGGGGTGCGCGGCCGCGGCACCGAAGAGGTCAAGACCAACGACCTGACCGGACGGGTGAAACGCGGCGAGGTCAACTTCACCATCGAGCTTGGCCGCCCCGGAGTCGGGGTTCGCATGTACGACATCCAGAAGATGACGATGGCGCTGGCCAAAATCGGCGTGGCTTTCGAGAAGAACAATCCCATCACCACGCTCATGCCCGACCCCACGACGGGCGCGCTGCAGCCGGAGGTGCTCAACGAGAAGATCCTTTCGGCGATCATTGAAGTGCTGGTCAAGATCGACCGCCTGGAAGAGATTGTCGGGGTGGTTCGCGAGGTCGAGAAGCAGGTGAAGACCGTGGTCGCGATCGCCACAGGGGTGCGCTGCGACGAGAACGGCGAAGAGAATGACGTAGCGCCCATCGTGCAGCGGCTGGGCTTCAAACTGATCCGGGCCAAGACAAACTTCGGGCTTGGCCGCATCACCAACGTCGAAGCAGCAAAAGCAGGAGCAGGCCATGACTAATACCCTTCATCGCTTTGGCACTACGGAAAGTTTCCGTGACGATATCGTGATCTTCGCCCGCACCAGCCGAGGCAAGAACGACCAGAACTGCGTGCCCAAACTGAAACGCTTCCTGGAGATGGCGCTCAAGTACAATCCAGTGAACCTGGGCGATTCGGTGCATGGCGGCGCGCTGCGGCCCAAGGAACTCACGCCCAGCGCGCACTGGAGCCGCGGCATGGAACTGGAATACCGCACCGTGATCGATGGCATCGACGCGCCGACCAATGCCGTGGTGGTTCTCAACAACCTCGAAGCAGCCGAGAAGTTTCTCAAAGAGGTCAAGGAAGCCGACCTTGGGCTGTGCGTCAACATGTCGACCTCGCTGGAGAATGCGATGGCATGCTCGTGCGCCGCGGGCCAGCCGCGACACAGTCTCTCCTACTCTCTGGGGTTCGAGGGCGAGACCGAAAAGCTGCCGAATATGCAGGTGCTGATGCTGACGACGATGTGCGGCCACAGCATGGTGAGCGCCAGCCTGGCCCACAAAATGATCGATTGGGTGAAAGAAGGCCGGCGTACGCCCGAGCAGGCAGCGAAGTATCTGACCCGCTTCTGCTCTTGCGGGATTTACAATCCGAGCCGGGCACAACGCATCCTGGAAGACGCCAAGAAACATATGGAGTAAAGCGCGTGCCGCTCGCCCAGAAAACTACCCCACTCAAGCAAGGGAAGCTTCAGTGGGCCACCTGTCGGTCAGCAGAGTTCTGAAGCGGCGAAGACTAGACCGGGCGAGAACGCACGACCGCGAACCGCTCTTTCAATCGCAAGAATGGCGATTCGAAGAATCGATACGACAATGCCGCCACGCCAATCGTTAGGGACAGTGACGCAACAGCGTAAACAGGAAGCCATAGACCTACTAGCCGTCCACCTGCCGCTCGGCTGATAAGGTAGAGGCACATACCGTGATAGACATAGAGCCCATACGAGATTTTGCCTAGATAGCACAATAAGCGGCTTCGCAATGGCGCGTTGTGGATGGAAACAAATATCAAGCCTGCACCGATGGCGGCAAGGGGAAACTCGAATCGGCTATCCATCGACAGAAACTCAATTGCCAACGACACGCTCATCAGCACTGTCAACCCAGAAATGAACGCAGTTAAGCGCACCCATACGCAACTGATGTTGACCGGGAAGTAGGCAAGTAAAATGCCAATTGCAATCGAGTAAAACTGCGCGAAAGTAGTATGCCATGGGGCGAAACCGGCGCGTGAGATTAGATAAACGCCAACGGTTCCAGAGATTAATAGCGCGGCGACAAACCACACCACCGCACGTTTGGAAATGATTCGCGCCAGGATGGGCCAGCTTAGATAAAACTGCTCTTCGACCGATACACTCCATAGTGGACCCATGAAAGACTTGTTCACCCAGAACACCTCCGCCCAATTCCCCGCCAGCAGCAAATATGCGATCGCGGTTCGGTTTTCCATGTAGGCACCACGATCCACGTACCGCCATAGGACCGCGATCGTCACCGCGAGAAAGTACAAAGGCCAAATGCGGAGAACGCGGCGCACATAGAATGCCCGAAGATCGATTGTGCCCGTGAGCTCGCGCTCCCGCACAAGTAGGCTGGTGATGAGGAATGCACTTAGCACAAAGAAAAGGTTGACTCCGAACCCACCTGCGTTGCCGAACGCTATCACAACCCGTGCTGCCGTCCGGGATATGTGAGTGCCGCCATAAAACCGCAAGCTGTGTGGTAAAAGATGATTGACGAATACCATCAGGAACGCAAAAAAACGCAGAATGTCCAATTCTGGTTGATAGAACGTACGGGACAAGCGTGCGGGGGTTGCAGTGGTGGGCATCGAGAATTGTCTGTAAATGTTTTTGAGTGTACCACGTCCAGATAGCATTGCCTGCGAGCGGGAGCGGCGTAAAAGACCGATGACAATGCGTTAGCGAACAGATAGCAGCAACGTTCAAGTTGTTCGGGCGGCAATAGCTGGACTTTCCGGGGCGCAGCTAAAACGTAATTGTTGATAAAACCCCTTAGCACCACTTCGCGACGCGCTACTTCGGTTGGCTCTCTAAACGCTCCAGCAGGTCTTGCGCGGGCTTAAAATTTGGCGCGATCCGCAGCACCTTAGTCAGTTGCGCTTGGGCTCTCTCGTCGTCGCCGTCCAAAACCAGCGCCAGCGCCAGGTGGTAATTCTCGTCCAGCGAGTTAGGCCTGGCCTCTGCCGCTCTGTCGAAGGCTCGCACCGCCTCGGGATAATCGCGGCGGGCCATCTGCGCCAAGCCGAGGTTGTAATACTTGTCGGGATCGCCGGGATCGAGCGAAATCGCCTTCTGGCAGGACGCGGCGGCCTCGTCGAAGGAGCGCATTCGCAGGTAGACGACGCAGATTTGGCTGTAGGCGTCGGCGGAGTCCGGCTTCAACTCGATGGTGCGTTTGAATTCCGGCAAAGCTTTGTCGAGGTCGTTGCGGTTCAGATAGATGAAGCCGAGAAGGTAATGCGCGTCGGGGCGATTGGGATCGTCGCGCAGCGCGCGTTGGACGCTCTCTAACGCCTGTTGCTGATTGCCCGCGCGGAGCGCCTGTTCGGCGCCAGCCAGCGCCAGTTCGTCGCGGTTCCGCCGGCGCGCCAAGACCGCCCCGGCCAGCAGCAGCACGGCCACCAGCGCAAAAGCCATGTATGGGCGCAAGACTCCGGCCCGTTGCGGCGGGCCTTCGATGGCGCCGGGTTCAGCTTCGAGCACAGGCCCGCTGGGGAGCAGCCATCCCAGGATCGCTCCGGTAACGAGCCCTCCCAGGTGTGCGGCGTTATCGATGTGACTGATGGCGGCGCCGAAGGCAATATTATAGAAAACGAAAAGCGCGATGCTGGTCAGATTGCCGCGCATGGCGGTGCGCAAACGCCGGTTGCGCTGGAAGGCAAGCGCGGGCAGCAGGGCTCCCGCGATGCCGAAGATTGCGCCGGACGCACCGACGCCGACCACCGCCGTATGCCACCACACGCTGGCGATGCTTCCGCCCAGGGCGCAGTACAGGTAGAGCAGGACGAAGCTGCGGCGTCCAAACAACAGCTCGGCCAGGATGCCAAGATTCAGAAACGCCCACATGTTCAGCGCGATGTGAAGAATGTTGGCGTGGAGAAATGCCGAGGTGAGCAGACGCCACCATTGTCCGTTGAGAGTTAGAGGTCCGAAGTTGGCGCCCCACCGTATCAGCCTGTCCGGGCTGGGAGAAGCGGAGTGCAGCGAAGCCGCCATCGCCAGGAACACCAGCACGTTCAAGGTAATGAGAATCGCGGTTGGAGAATGCAGCCAGAAGTTCAGCGGCGGACGCCGGGTGGCAACTCGCTGCGACTGAATCCCGGCCAGCTCCTGGCGGCAGGCGGGGCACAGCATATCCCCGGCACCCGCAGGTTCGAAGGCTCGCCGGCAGTGGGCGCACTCCCGCATGGGTCAGTTGCCGGCCGGCAGCATTTTGAACGCGATACCGTTCGGCTGCATGCCGGTGGGAATCATGGTGAACAAACGTTGCGGCGGTCTTTGGATCTTTTTGTCGCGCCGCACATCGAGCCGCAGCACCGACACATCGCCCGACCCGGTATCCGCCACAAATAGCAGTTGCTCGTCGGGCGTCAACACCATCTGGTCCGGCCTGCTGCCCACTGGAACGCTCACCAGCAGTTTCCTGGTGGGAACATCGAAGACGGCAACCGAGCTCGATTGCAGGTTGCTGACGTAAAGAAGGCTGCTGTCTCCGCTGAAAACCCCGCTCACAGGGCTGTTGCCGGCCAGGAAACTTTCACTGACCTCATTCGACGTGGTGTTGATGGCCGAGATCGTATCCGCCTCGAAGTTGCACACGAACAACTCGCCGCCGTCTGGTTTCAGGATCAAACTGACCGGAGTGCCGCCGACCCGGAGCAGCGTCAGCAGCCTTTTGTTCTTCAAGTCGATGACCGCAATCTGGTGCGATGCGGTGCAAGCCACAAAGGCTTTGCTGCCGTCTGCCAGGATGGCAATGTCTTCCGGGTTCTGGCAGACCGCGAGGGTGGCCTGCACCTCGAGCTTCTGCGCGTCGATCAAGGAGACGGCATTCGCGCCACGAGAGGAGACGACCACCAATTTGCCGTCCGGCGACACCCGCGCCACTCCGGGCTGGGCCGGAACCGGCAGGTTGCCGAGCAGCTGGCGATTCTGCAGATTCAGCGCGGTAACGGTATTCGATCCGGCATTGGCAACGAAGGCGCGCGCCCCGTCCGGGGTTACGGAAAGCAAGTACGGGTTTCGCTGCACGGCCATCGTCGCCACCAGTTGATTGCTGCGCGCGTCGATGACGCTTACCGATCCCGAATCCGTGTTCACCACGTAAACTTCACTATTGACCGGGTTCGGGGTAACTCCCGTCGGGTTCTTGCCCACGTTCAGGGTTCTGAGCGGCGCGAACGAAGCGGTGTCGATGATGGTTACGGTGTCGCTCTTGCCGTTGCTCACATAGATAAAACCTGGCGAGGCGGGCGCGGTTTTCCGGCAACCCAGACAGGCAAACAGCAGCATGCAAACGGCGGCGAAGGCGGTCCAATCAAGCCGTCTGGGCCGGGGGGCGAACGAACTTTTGTGATTCTTCACGCGGAAGCCGGCTCGTCGTTGGGTTTGCCGGTACCGTGTCTCGGATCGACCAGGATGGGCAAATGGCTTTCGCGCTGGATGGCGGGCACGATGCTGAGGTCGAGCGTTTTGCGCGAGTGATCGGCAACGGTGCGCACCGCGCGCGATTCAATCTTCTGGCAGACCGCTCGGACGTGCTCTTCCGTGGCTTGGGTCTGCATGACAACGAACATAGGTCGATGCCTCGAAAGTACAGTTTAAGCCTCCTGCAAGCGTGCCGCAATCTGGCCAGGCAGGCGAGTCGGCCCGCATCCGCCAGCGGTGAAATCGGTGGTCTCCTTCGCTGTGCTCAGGATGACACTCTCGAAGGAGAGTTTTTCACAGTGCGCTGCAATCCCATGGATGCGTGTGTTATACGTTGCGCATGCCCCGTGCCACCAACGAACCCGCAAAACGAGAGACAGACATCCTGAAGCTGATTCCGCCGCCGGATGCGCCGCCGCGGCTTACTTCGCGCCGCATCGGCATTCACACCTCGACCGCCGGCGGCGTGGAAAATGCCGCCGAACGCGCTTACCGGCTCGGATGCAACGCGTTTCAGATATTCTCTTCGAGCCCGCGGCAGTGGAAGCCCTATGAACTCTCGCGCCCGCAGTGCGAGGCGATGATCCGTCTGCGCGACAAATACGATTTGCGTCCACTGGTCATCCACGCCAACTATCTCATCAATGTGGCGGGCGGCAATGCCGAGTTCCAGCGCAAATCGATTGCGGCATTTCGCGCCGAGATGCAACGTGCGCTCGCGCTCGATGGCCGAGTATCTGGTGCTGCATCCCGGATCGTTTCGTGGATCGGAGCGGGCCGAGGGTCTGGAACGAGCCGCCAGCGCCATCGGCGAAGCCGCGGAGGGGCTGCGCCTGGCGCAGCGCCGGGCTGACCGTCCTGATTGAAAATACGGCGGGCGCCGAGTATTCGCTCGGCGGCAGCTTTGAGCAGGTAGCGGAGCTGCTGGAGCGGCTGCGGCCGGTGCTTCCCATAGCCGCCTGCATCGACACCTGCCACACCCATGTCGCGGGCTACGACATCGTTAGCGAAGCTGGATACCAGCAAACCATGCGGCAACTCGAAGCGACCATCGGCCTCAAAAACATTCCCGTCTGGCATTGCAATGACGCCAAAGCCGAGCGCGGTTCAAAGCTCGACCGTCACCAGCACATCGGCAAGGGAAGCATCGGGCTGGAGCCTTTCCGCCGCCTGTTGAACGACGCTCGCACGGAGCATGCGGCGTTCATCGCCGAAACTCCCATCGACGAGCCGCTCGATGACCTGGCTAACGTGAACGCACTGAAAGCCCTGGTAGGCTGCTGAAAAGACGCGCCGGGCAAGCCTTCGGAACGTGCCTTGTGGCGAACCGGGAGATGCTGGTTCGGACCTGGGTTTTGGGTCTCTGCCGCCAACGTTTGTGTAGAATCAAAGATTGAAACTCCGTAAGATCATGAAGCCTATAAAGAAGACCCAGAAGAACAAGAATCCCCGCCCTTCGGAGCCGTCCAGCGAAGTGGTGGAACGCGCCGCCGAGACGGTTCGCCAGGTGGTCGAGAAGACTGCCGGCAGCGTCGGCAAGCTGGTTGAGGAGGTCAAGCAGGATGTCCAGGCCGCCGCGCAGGGACTCGGTCTGGCCGAAGCCGCCAAGCGACAAGGCCGGCAAGATCAAGATGATAAAGCTGGGCGAAGCCCGGGTGTAGGCGAAGCCACGCAGTCTTCCATCCCCGCGCCCGCCGCTCCCAGCCGTGAGCGGGATGAAGGCCGTTACAATCCGCAAGCCATCGAACTGAAATGGTCCGAGCGCTGGAACAACGATCCCAACCTCTATGCCGCCGAGGGTTTGGACTCGGGTAAGCAGAAGTACTACGTCCTGGAGATGCTGCCCTATCCTTCGGGTGCGCTCCACATGGGGCACGTGCGCAACTACTCCATCGGCGACGCCCTGGCCCGCTACATGTGGATGAACGGCTACAACGTGCTGCATCCGATGGGGTGGGATTCATTCGGCCTTCCCGCCGAGAACGCGGCCATCAAGAACCGTCAGCCACCGCGGGAGTGGACGCTCGCAAACATCGGCAACATGAAGATGCAGATGAAGCGCCTGGGCTTCGGCTATGACTGGTCGAAAGAGGTCACGACCTGTTTCCCGGAATACTACCGGTGGAACCAGTGGTTTTTCCTCAAGTTCTTCGAGCGCGGCCTGGCTTACCGGAAAAAAAGCACCGTCAATTGGTGTCCTGAATGCCAGACGGTGCTGGCCAATGAGCAGGTTGTGGCCGGTTGTTGCTGGCGGCATGAAACCACGGTGGTCGAGCTGCGCGACCTGGAGCAATGGTTCCTGCGCACCACCAGCTATGCCGAGGAACTTCTCTCCGGACTCGATCGTCTGCCGGGCTGGCCGGAAAAAGTATGCACCATGCAGCGCAACTGGATCGGCCGCTCCGAGGGCGCCTTGGTCGACTTCAAATTGGATCACGCCGCCGGAGCCGCGGGCGACAAAATCACGGTTTTCACCACCCGCGTCGACACCATCATGGGTGCCACCTCGGTGCAGCTTGCGCCCGAGCATCCGCTGGTCGCCGACTTGATCTCGTTCAATCCCGAGTCTGAAGGCCGGAGTCGATGAACTGCTCGCAGGCCAACGTTTGGCCAGAGAAGCGGGCGACCTGGGAGCACTCGAAAAGAAGGGTGTCTTCACCGGCTGCAACGCCATTAATCCGTTCAGCGGAGAGCCCGTTCCGATCTGGGTGGCCAACTACGTCCTGCTGGATTACGGGACGGGCGCCATTATGAGCGTGCCCGCGCACGACGAGCGCGATTACGAGTTCGCTAAAAAATATGGGCTTGAGATCCGCATCGTAATTCTGCCGCGCCGCGAGGGAGAGCCTCCCGCCGCGGGCGAGCCCGAGACGCCGGTGCTGCCCTACACACACGAGGAGAGCCTGCTCATCAACTCCGGTCCATGGAGCGGCCTGTCTTGCACCGAAGCGCAGCATGTTATGGCGAAATACGCCGAGGAGCACGGCTTCGGCAAGGCAACCGTCACCTACCGTCTGAAGGACTGGGGCATCTCCCGCCAGCGTTATTGGGGAACGCCGATTCCGATTATCCACTGCCCTAAGTGCGGTCTGGTGCCCGTGCCGGAAGATCAGTTGCCCGTGCTTTTGCCCGAGAACGTGGAAATCACCCTGGCCGGCGGCTCGCCTCTCGGACGCATTCCGGAATTCGCCAACACCACCTGCCCGAAGTGTGGAGGCCCGGCGCGGCGCGAAACCGACACCATGGACACCTTCGTCGATTCCAGTTGGTATTTCTACCGCTATACCAGCCCGATTTCGACCGCACCCTTCGATTCTGCGGTGGCCAATTACTGGTTCCCCATCGATCAGTATATTGGCGGAGTCGAACACGCGATTCTGCACCTGATCTATTCGCGCTTCTGGACCATGTTCATGCGCGACCTCGGCCTCATTCGCAACGACGAGCCCGCTACACGACTGTTTACCCAGGGCATGGTGATCAAGGACGGAGCCAAGATGTCGAAGTCGCTGGGCAACGTGGTTTCGCCAGACGACATGGTGGCGCGTTATGGCGCCGACGCGACCCGCCTCTACACGCTGTTTGCCGCGCCGCCCGACCGCGATCTCGATTGGCAGGACCTCGGTGTCGAAGGCGTCAGCCGCTTCCTCAGCCGGGTCTTCCGCTTCGTCTCCGAAGCTCCGGTGAAGTTTGCCGCGGGCGAGCCACGCAGCTCTGCCGCCGCCGGGCTCGATCCGCAGGCTCGCGCCGTCGTGCGCAAAATGCACCAAACCATCAAGCGCATCACCGACGAGTTGAACGGCCGCTGGCACTTCAACACCTGCGTCGCCGGCCTCATGGAATTCCTCAATACCTGCACCGCACAGCAGGAAATCTTCGGCAAAGCGGCGACCTTGCCTGAACTGCGGACGCTACGCGGCGAAGTGCAGCGCAACCTGGTGCTGATGCTTGCGCCGTTCGCACCGTATCTCGCTCACGAGTTGTGGGAAATGCTGGGCGAAGATGCTTCCAAGCTGTTGCGCCATCCGTGGCCGAAGTACGATCCCGCGCTGGCCAAGGAAGACGAGATCGAGATGGCCGTGCAACTCAATGGCAAGTTGCGCGGACATATTGTCGTCTCCGCCGATGCCTCTGAAGACACCACACGGCAGGCCGCCCTAAACGATGAAAAGGTCAAGGCGGCAATCGCGGATAAACAAGTTGTCAAGGTAATCGTCGTGGCCGGCAAACTGGTCAACATCGTGGTGCGCTGAAGGGCAGTGCGGTCGGGCCAACCAGCCCGCTGCGGACAAACAAGTGAGGCCTGTTGGCGATAACGACTCAAAGCATGGGCGCGAACAATTCCTACTGCGCCGGAGTGCACGCCGTTGCTACTCCCCCCCACCAGCCTTTCCCGACGGTGATAGGCGAGCCGCTTATCTCTGTAAGACCGTTCGAGGAGACTGCAAATATCGAAAGATACTTGTTAACGGTATAGGAAACGGCCAGGTATTTCCCGTCGCAACTGAACGCTAAAGATTGGGGATAATCGTTAAAGGTGGCTTCCGCGATCTGAGTCAAGGTGACGCTTGCCGGATCGAAGCGGAAGAGCGTGACGGCCATCCCGTTCAAGAAAGCGAGGAGCGTCCCTGATCGGTCCTCCGCCACAGGCCAGCCCGTCAACCCCGGATAACTTGCGACCTGCTGAAATCCAGAAGAAGAAAGCTGAAAGATCCCGATTCCCACGTCCTGGCTCCCCCCATCGTACTGGTCTGGAGCGGACTCTGCAGCCATAAGATAACCGCTCGCCACGAACGTTGCCCACATATATTGTCGGGGTAACCCTAAGAACTGATCATTTGGCCCCGTAAGAATGCTTCCCGTGCTAGGGTCCCTCTTGACGCACACTAAATCCGAAAGAGAGCCAGGGCCGTTGAAGCTGCCGCCCGGTCCGCACATCCAGGTACCGTTCAGCGAGATCTGCCCCACGTCCATTTCGTAAACTTCTGGAAGGAGTTGAAATGGCGATCCTTGTAGAGGTGTTAGTCCACCGGTCTGGTGATTAATCAGGTACCCGAAAATGGCGGAGCCTTCGAGATACATAAACCGATAGCTCGGATCAATGCTCCCAAGGGCCCCTTCGGAGGATGAGAGTTGGGTCAAAGCACCGCTTTGGGTATCCACACTCCAAATCAGGAGTCTTCCTGTGTTGTCACTATAGAAGATCAGATCACCGGCGCCAGCGAGCCGGGGATAAAAAACGGGACCTTGGCTCAGGATAATCGGCGGACCCGGTATGGTTGTCGCAGCCCCGTTTGCCGCAGCCACGCCGTATATCGATGAGCCGTCGCCGAAGAAATCGCCCCAGTTGCCGAAGTAAAAGTATTGCGGTTGCTCTGGTGTTGTATAGGCGGAGCCTGGGGTTTGTGGAACATTGCTTGTCGGATTTGGGTTTGGATCAGGCGATTGGCTGCTCGGCGCAGGGACGGCACTAGAAGGCTGGCTGTTAGATGAGGTCTGCGTAACGGGAATATCCGTAATCCCGCGTCCGCATCCCGCCGTTGCCAAACAACAGACAATGCCAACAACAATTAAGCAGATTCCGTACTTTCGTTCCATCTTAGAGCTTTCGTAATTCCAGCTACAAACATCGGTGAGATGGTCAGGAGGCGCTGGATGGTTGCTGCTCTCTGCAACCCGGGTCGGATGAATCACAGCCGAGCGAAACTGTTGATAATTCCGCTAAACCGCCTTCTCAACACTTTCGGTCAGGATGGGTGGAAAAAATAACCCCGCGCTGGTTGGCGACGGGGTTAATGGGAGGAAATCGATGTTTAATGACTGTATCGATAATACCCTAGGCGTCACCCAGTGAAATAGGGCATTTCTCGTACATCGGCGGCGAAATCGCCGTAATCCCCGGCGTGGTGCCGTAATTAACACATAGACAAGTGCGCTGCTGCGGACTGTCTGCCTGCCGAACTGGCAAAAGCTTCCGCAGCCGCAGCGCCGGGCTCAAGGGGGTTCGCCGATGTCCCACGTTCGGCTTCTGTTTGTTCAAGCTCATAACATCCTCTACACAACGTCTCGGGACATTCTTTGCACAACGGCGCCGGCCGGAGCGAGCTTGGCTAAGTTTTTTGGGCGTGAGCTTTTGGGCGAGGCGGGAAGGGAAATCCCGGCTGGAGAGTTCGGCATCTCACTTAATGTGTGCTGCGGAATTCAGCGGGCATGACCATGACTAAGACACTTGCCTTAGCCCCAAGCAGCTCCCTATAATCAACCAGTTTGCGTTATTCCGGCCTGATGGCTGAAGCGGGGACAGGAAGGCCGTGATTCCCGATCGGCAGTGAAGGAAGTAAGTCTGGGTAAGCGCCCATAACCCAACCGACGCTAAAAGGCGTTTGCCGGGGATCCCGACGAGAGTGGGCATTGCACATTCCGCACGGGTTCGAAGGAGAACCATCTCATGAAGAAGTCGCTTCTCACGTTGTTGCTTGCATTGGCGGCAGCCGCCTACGCCCAGCAATCCACGCCGTTCTCCAACCAATCTGGCAGCAACGCCCAGCCGCCGGCGGCGGGACAGAAGCAGCAGAAGACGATCAAAGATCCCGTCGAATACAAGGCCTATATTGACGCGGTCCAGGCTTCCGACCCGGCGCAAAGGTCAACCCTGCTGGAAGCCTTCCTGCAGACCTATCCCACCACGGTGATGAAGGAAGACGCGACCGAGCTGCTGCTGAAAACTTACCAGCAGTTGCTGGCGGGCGATCCCCAAAAATATACGCAGAAAGTGGTGGAGACCGGACAACAACTGCTGCAAATCAATCCCAGCAACCTGACGGCGCTGGCTCTGCTGAGTTACATGGACCATGCGCTGGCGCAGAGTGGCGGACCTACTGCCGAACAGATGTTGCAGCAGGCGGGACAATACGGCAAGCGCGGCCTGCAGCAGTTGCAGGTGCAGAGCAAGCCGGACGGATACACCGACGAGCAGTGGACCAAGTTGAAGCAGGACTTCCGCGTCGTCTTCCTCGGTTCCATCGGGCACGCGGCGCTGCAAAGCAAGGACTACAAGTCGGCGCAGGAAGCTCTGAAGGAAGTGGTGACCGCCGACCCCACCAATTTCACCAACGTGTTTCTGCTGGCGCTGTCGTATCTGGAACCGAATCCTCCGGTGCCCGACGGACTCTTCTGGATTGCGCGGGCAATAGCGCTGGCTCCGCCGCAGATGCCGGCCACGCAGTTGGAGACCTATAAGCGATACGGCCGCGGCAAATACGTTCGCTATCACGGCTCCGAGGACGGATGGGATCAGTTGCTGGCCACGGCCAAGACAACATCAGCCGTGCCGGCTAACTTTAGCGTTGCACCGGCGCCCTCTCCGTCCGAGCAGGCTGGCATCATGTTGCAAAAGAGCACGCCTGAGCAATTGTCTTTCGCCGAATGGCAATTCATTCTGACCTCGGGAAATCAACAGGCCGCCGGTCAGGTCTGGAACGCAATCAAAGGCAAAGAATTGCGGATGGTAGCGCAGGTGATTTCCGCAACCACCACTAGCGCCCAGATTGCCGGCAGCGAAGACGATATCCAGGCTAATAAGGCCGATATCGAAGTAGCGTTTGCCAAGCCGCTGGTGGCGGCGCGTGTGCCTAAACCTGGAGCACAGATCACATTCCAGGGAGTTCCGGACAGCTATGCGCCGAATCCGTTCCTGATGCATATGACGGATGGGCAATTGCTGTCCCGGCCTGCCGCCAGTACGCCGCCACGACGCCGTCAGGCGCAATAACTCAAAGTCCGTTTGGGTGCTCCGAAATCAACAAACAGCGAGGCGACTCTTCAGCCGCCTCGTTTTGCCTGGCGCGAATGGCCGCTCTTCAAGGGGAAACTGTTAGGGCCATCTCGCCATCGTTTGGAATCAGAATGCGGTGCTCAAGCCCCGCCGCCTTTGCCTGAGTCCGCAGCTCTTCCCGCGTCAGACCGCAGTGATTGATCGCCTCCATGTGGACCGCGATGACGGTCGAATTCGGAGCTTTTTGAGCGGTTGCGATCACGTCGGAAGCGCTCATCGTGATCGCATCGCCTTCGCGAAAGCGTGCTTCGCCCGCGTTGACCACGATGACATCGGGCAGGTGCGCGGCGAGTGTGCTTTGAACCTCGTCACACCAGATGGTGTCGCCCGCAATATACAGCGTTGGTTCGCCCGGCGTCCTGAGCACGAAACCCGACACCGGAGCCATGCGTTTGCCGATCTCGCCGGTGCCGTGGCATCCGCCCGTGCGGGTGATGACCGTCGCCTTCCACGCGATTGAAACCGCAATTGGCCGCACGTCCGTAAACTTCCAATCGCGAAACTTCGTCTCGTCCTCCGGTTGGCAAAGTATGGGCAGATGCTTCGGCACGGCTTCGGTGGCGGCGTCATCCCAATGATCGCGGTGGGTGTGCGTCACCAGCACGGCGTCGACTCCGCGCAATACCTCGGCGGCGCCGATGGGCAAAGGCACCAGCGGGTTGCGCTTCTCATTGGCGGTATTCGCCACCGCCGGATTAGCGCCTGGAGGACTGAGGGTGGGATCAACCAGAAGTGTCAATCCCGCGAGCGTGACCCGCAAGCTTGCATGGCGAATCAGTTGAATATTCATAGCTGAGTCTTTCGTTTTTGGGCGTTAAGAACCGCGTTCATCGTTGACGCAAAAAATGGGATTAATCCGCGCGATCAATTCTAGGGTGTCATGCGCGAAGAATCCGCTTTTCGGTGCGAGAAAAGCAGATCCTTCGCTCCTCCACCCCAGCGACGGCAAAAGCGGCCGTCGCCGGGGACCCCGGCTTTCCACCCCAACAAGCCAAAAGCGGGCTTGTCGGGGGCCCGGCTCCGCTCAGGATGACACTCACGAGGGGCCTGACACTGACGAGGATCTTTTAACTCCGCAAGAATCCTGAATCCCGCAGGAATCCCGCAAGCATTTCCCTGGCAGCGCCCTAGCAAATCAGGACGATCTTGCCGTAGCTGCCGGGCTGCAAAACCGCCTCATGGGCGCGCCTTGCCTCGACCAGAGGAATCTCCTGCCCGATCACCGGGCGCGCTACTCCGAATTCGAGGGCGGCGGCGAGACCTGCATGGATGCTGGCCATTTCGGGTTCGGACGCGTTGAACAGCACCATCCCGAGAATGGCGGCATCGCGCGCCATGGCGTCGCGGGGATTGATTTCGATGGTGCCGCGGTTGCCGATGACGACGACCCGTCCGCGCTGGCTCAACATCGACAGATCCTTGCTCAGGTTCTTGTTGGCCAGCATCTCCAGAATGACGTTGACGCCGCGCCCGCCGGTCGCCTTCGAGACCTGCTCGGCGAGATCCGGGGCATTGTGATCGAAGACATGATGCGCCCCGCACTCGCGCACCAACTGGCGTCCTTTGTCGCTGCTGGCGGTGCCAATCACGAGCATGCCGTGAGCCCGCGCCATCTGTACCGCCGCAATCCCGACGCCTCCGCTGGCGCCATGCACCAGCACGGTCTCTCCGGGCAGTGCGTGAGCTCTTTGGAACAGTCCCCGGACGGCGGTGGCGTAGGGTACGCCAATCGCCGCGCCCTGCTGGAAGGTGATTTGTTTGGCCAGCGGATGCACCTGCACTTCGCGGCACAAGGCCTGCTGGGCATAGGTCCCGCTGAGGCTTCCGGCCACATAGACGCGGTCGCCGGCTTTGGCGCTCTTTACGCCCTCTCCCACGCTGAGGACTTCGCCCGCGCCATCCATTCCCGGGGTATAGGGAAGCGGCGGCTTCATGGCATAGGTTCCGGTTCGTATGTAAGCCTCAACCGGGTTTACGCCCGCGGCATGAATGCGAACCACCACCTCGCCCGCGCCGGGACGAAGGTCTGGAGCATCTTCCAGGACCAGCTTTTCGGGACCGCCAAATTCACGAACACGGATTGCTTTCATGTTTCTCCTTCGCTTTCTAGGGTCTGTGAAATCCGGTTTCCGGCGAATGCCGCATGGGCATGCCGGGTGACAGCCAATGTTGGTGAACGCACTGGCAACCGCACTGCAACGTAGAAATGATGCAACCGCGAGCCTGCATCTGGCAAATGCCAAGGGGGCTCTGACCCGATGTTCCGGGAAAGCAAGCAGCCTGCTAAAGGCCGCTGCCAATCAACAAACCGGCAGATCTCGTGCGTCGCGCACTACACTATTCGGAGATGGATATACGGCGGATGCCAGCAGTGGGCCAGGGACACTGCCGCTGATGGGCTGACTCCGCCCACGGTCCGCCAGGCAGAAATGAGGCAACGTCCGGGATTGATGGAGGAGCTGGGCTAGCAGCCGGGAATGGCGCCTAGGCCTTGCAAGCTGCGCTATGCTCCTAACATTTGAGCCGCCACAATCCGTTCCAAAGCAGGCTTGTCGTGGATGATCAAGGTAGAGCCCTTCAGCTCGACAATGTCCTTCTTTCTAAATGCCGACAGGGTGCGCGTTATCGTTTCCTGGCTGGTGCCCACCAGTTGAGCCATGTTTTCATGGGTCAGCGAGAGCCTCACGTGGACTACTCCATTCGTGACATGCCCGTCGGTCGCCGATGCCAGCAATAATTTCGCGACCCTGCCGGAGACTGAGTGTGACAACCCGATTGAGCGGACCACCTCGTAGGCGTCCTGACAGTTACGGCTGATATGTTGAGCGGTGTGCATACAGGTATCCGTGTGCACTTTCAGGAACCGTAGGAAGTCTTTCAGATTCACAAAGTCCAGTTGGCACGGCTGCATCGTTTCCGCGGTCAATTCATGCGGCTCGCCTATAACTGCTGCCTCTAAGCCGAGAACCTCTCCGGCCTTTGCGATCCGCAAGATGAAGGTTTTCCCATCGCTCGAAGTGGTGGACAACTTGGCCTGCCCTTGGCAAAGCATAAAGATTCCACGCGGACTTTGTCCCTGAACAAACATGACAGCGCCTTCAGGAAAAACCGCGGCATGTTTTATTTGGTTGAAAGTTTCCAGAGATTTCTGGGAAAAAGCGCTACAAAAAAAATTGCCGGAACGCAGCTTGCAACTGAAACAGCTTTCCACGCAGGGAAGACCGTAGGGCGAGTTCATGTATGTTCCTCATCTGCCCGAAGAAAACATGCAAGTATGCACTTGCTTAACGGGCTGCGGAAAAACGCGCCGAAACTTTCAGCGAGGCGCGATGGGATGTATACGCCCCGAGATCCTTACACCAGACCTTGTGGCCTCGCTTGACTTGAAATCGGCTTTCCGCAGCCTTTTTTTTTGAAAGTGGCCTCCGGGAAACACAAATACTGAGCTGCACCGCAACAGGGCAATGGTAGGGCCGGCCGGCCTGGTTCGGATGTTCAATATTGATCATTTTCGAACATAAATCCAGCTACGCTTTCGGGCTGCGGCGGACGCCCGGTGCGCGGCAATCACCCTGACATCGCCGTGCTGCGCTTGCTTTCGGAAGCCGCATTGATATTGATATCGAGCGTGGCATAATGGATTGCGGCTGCGGTGGTCTTAATCCTTGAACCCCTCCCGCCGTGTTTGTGAAGCGAACAGTCCCGCTCATCTTTGCTTGTTTGCTTGGAACGCCGTCACCTATGACAACTGCTGTCGTGCTTTCGATACTTGCCGGGACCTGTGTCGGCGGATTTATCTCCGGCATCGCCGGCTTCGCCTTCGGGCTGGTGGCGCTTAGCTTTTGGGTCTGGCAAATTGATCCCAAGCTGCTGGCGCCGATGGCTGTTTTCGGCTCGTTCGTGGCGCAAACGCTTTCCTTAGGGGTGGTGCGGCGAAGTTTCGACTGGCAGCGGCTGACCCCGTTTCTGGTGGGAGGCGCAGTCGGCGTTCCGGTCGGCGCAGCCCTGCTTGGAGTGGTCAACATCACTATGTTCCGCCTGACCGTTGGACTCATCCTGGTCGGCTACTGCTCTTTGACGCTGCTGATGACCAATGTCAAACCGATCGCTGCCGGAGGGCGTTTGGCCGACGGCGTTGCCGGCCTGATCGGCGGCGTGATGGGCGGACTGGCCGGACTCACAGGCCCCGCGCCCACTCTGTGGTGTACCGTCCGGGGATGGGATAAGGATACCCAGCGCTGCATCTTCCAGAGTTTCAACCTGGCGATGCAGGCGATCGCGCTCGGGACTTACTGGTTCAATGGAACCCTCACTCCGACCGTCGGCAAAATTTTCGTCTTGATGTTTCCCGCCATAATCATTCCGACCTTTGTCGGCGCGCGCCTCTACCAGCGGATTAACGAGGTCGTCTTCCGCCGAATCGTGCTCGGGCTTCTGCTGTTGTCGGGAGTGGTGCTGCTGGGCTCGACATTGTTGGCCAAGCGCTAATAGGCTGCTGAAAAACTCTTCTCCGAAGGTGTCATCCTGAGTGCAGCGAAGGATCTGCTGTTTATGAGCCTTGAAAGCAAAGCAAGCTCAACTCTGTTTAAGAGATTAAGAAACTATCCCACTCAAGCCAACAGCGGGCTTGAATGGGCCACCCGCCAACGGGCGCTTTTGCCGTTGCTGGGGTGAGGCAGCGAAGGATCTGCTGTTTGTGCGCGCCGAAAGCAAAGCAAACTCGACTCTGTTTAAGAAATTAAGAAACTGCCCCACTCAAGCCAACAGCGGGCTTGAATGGGCCACCCGCCTGCAGCCCGATAAGACGCCACTGTCCTACTTCGCGGCGACGGTCGGATTGGCCTCCGCCGTCTTGGCAAACTGCTTTGCCACCGCATTCTTCTCTCGATAGACGACGTAGAGGGCCGCCGCCGCCGCAAAAATGCTGGTGAGAATCCCGAGGTACCAGATTCCCAGGAACTCGGTGTGGAAGGCGCCACCGGCGACCGAGTACCTGACCGCCATAAAACCGCTGGCCGAAAGCGCAATGGCGCCGGCGAATTGGCCGATGGTATTGATGATTCCCATGCTGAAGCCGGCCGTTCGAATCGACCATATTTCAGCCGCCGAGGCGTTGATCAGGGGAAAAATATTAATCAGAATGCCGCTCAGGAAGGACAGCACTCCCAGCGCGAACACGGTCGCCAGTGGAGTTGTGAAACCATAAAACAACGCCGCAATTCCCACCAGTCCAGCCAGGATGACCACGGCTCGAGGAATGGCAAACTTCTTCAACAAGACATCCGATAACTTGCCCACCAGAGGCGTACCCACGACGCGGCCGAGCACGTAGACCGTCGCCATGGCTCCGCCGGCAACGATCGCGGGGCCTTTGGCCATGCCATGCTTTTGGATATAGAAGTCGGTGGCATACAACGGAAGCCAGCCAGGCACCAGGCGCGCTGCGATCATGTATCCCGACCAAACCAGCGACATCACCCACAGAGCCGGATCTTTGGTGATGCCGAAGGCCGCACTCTTGTAGTTCGTATCTTCCTTGTCTGCCTTCTTCTTATCCTCCTCGGCCTGCACCGAGGGAAGCCCCATGGCCTCGGGGTCGGAGCGCAGCATGACTGCGCTGGCAATGGCAATCACAAGTACGACGATTGCCATGACAAAGGTGGAACCGCGCCAGCTCCTCAGTCCGAATATGCCTCCACCAGACATGACCAGCGCGATCAGCGGGATCATAAGGAAGGTCAAGGCTTCGCCCAGCCCGCCTCCGGGGCCGGAATACATCTCCATGGCAAAGCCGCGCTCTTTGATGCCGAACCATTTAGCCAGCACGGAAGTAATGGGAACATATCCGGCGGCGGCGACGAATCCCATCAGGGTTCGCCACACGATCGCTTGCGTGAAAGTTGTGCTGAACGCGAAGCCCGCCAGAAATAAGGCCAGCACCGATATCCCGACCGGGATGACCTTTCTGCCGCCCCATAAATCGGTCGCCATGCCCCAGGGTATTTGTGCGATTGCATAGGCGTAGAAAAATGCCGAGCCCAACAATCCTATTTCCGGCTTGCCCATGCCCAGGTCGGTCGAAAGGTACTTGGTAATGCTGGCATAATTCCAACGCACAAGCTGGGAGGTACAGTAGACCAGCATGCAGGCGACCAGAATAATCCAGCGATAGTAGCGTTTTCCTTCCAACCAGTTCATAAATCTCTTGCCCCCTCAACTCTGGCCCACCCTCTTGCGATTGCTGCGAGGCAAAAGGGTGGGCACTTGTATCCTTCCATCGCGAGCGGCCCCAGACATCTTCTTTATTCTTTACGCCAACTGCGTAATGTCTTCGGCCACCTTGGGGAAGTCGGTCAGCATCTTCGCGTCATGACCCGGGAACATGTTTTCCACCGGAGCGTTGAAGCGCAGCTTGTCGTAGGTCTCCATCCAGATTGGCAGGTTAACGATCAAGCCGCTGGGCACATCCTCTTTGAAGCTTCTGAAAAGATGTGCGCTATCGGAGCCGACGATGGTTTGTCCCTTGGCCGTGGGGATCAGCACCGCCTGTAGTCCCGGGGTGTGGCCGGGCGCCAACAGAAGCTGCATGTCGGGGCCAATCACCATATCGCCGTTGACCTGGATGACCCGCGGACCCTTGGCCAGCTCGCCGAAAGCCTTGTTGGCATCCGGGTTTTGCAGCAGCTTGAAGGCGGCTCTCTGCGATATCGGGCTGTTAACCCAGAAGTCGAATTCCGTCTTCTGTACATAGAACTTGGCACCGGGAAACGCCTGCGCGAAGTCGGTTATGCCGCCAATATGGTCGAAGTGCATGTGGGTGACGATGATCTTGGTCACCTGCTCGGGCTTGATTCCGATGCGCGCTATCATCTGCTCGGGCGGGAAGAACCCTTTGAATTTCGGCCCCCAGGCTTTGCCGGTGCCGGTGTCCACCAGGGTGGTTTCGCCGTTTTTGGCGCGGATTGCCCAAACGTAGTAGTTGATCGCCATATCATCGGCCCAGCCAGTGTTGAACATCAGCATGGCCAGCTTGCGATCGAACGGTCCGGCGTACTTGAGAGCGAAAACTTCATAGATTGATTTCATAGCGGAGGACTTGCCCATTTCCATTTTGTTATCTGCGGCCATGACTGAATTAGCCCCGGCCAACGCCGTAGCCCCGGCCACCACGGAAACCGCTTTCACAAAACCCCGGCGATCGATGACGCTCATGAGAATCTCCTTTTTATGCTTCTTCGTTTCCGACTGCTGCACTGCGCTGCATGATTTCGCTATGTCGGCTTTGTATCGCTCCAGGAGATTTTTGGCAAGCCCAATTTGGCGCCCGCTCGAATTGCCCGCAATAAAAAAGGCGTACCCGCAGGCACGCCTCCCGATCTAACGACTGCTCTAGTGGCAATTTCCTGGTTGCCAGAGCCATCACCGGCTGCTTTTCAGATCACACCTTCTGCAAATCTGCCGGCAGCTTACCGCCCGACGGCGCTTTCCACCCCATAGTGCGAAAACCACGAAGTCGCGGCCTGCAAGCTCCGGTTGACGTTTTCAATGTTCTTCACGCCCTCCGACTTCAGCCAGTCGCGGAATGCCTGCAACGCCCTTTTCGGCATAGATGGGAATGCCATCCTTCCAGGTGGCGCGGCCGCAGAGCACGCCGTTGAACTTGACGCCGCTTTCGGCAGCCAGGGCCAACGATTCGTTGAATTCCGCATTGCTCACCCCGGCCGAGAGGTAAATGAAAGGCTTGGTCGCAGCCGTGGCCGCATCCAGAAAGAGCTGCATCGCTTCCTTGCGGGTGTACGCCTTCTGCCCGGCAAACGATTTCGCGCCTTCGACGAACTTCATGTTGATCGGCACTTCGACTTTCAGCACGTCTACTCCATAGCGGTCCTTGGTGAACTCGGCCATCGAGCTCTTTGACGATTCGCGGCTTCTTCTTGGCGATACTCCAGAGCCTTTTCGTCGGCCCCTTCTTCATAGCCGACCAGCTCGAGGAAAAAGGCAATATCGTTGGCGCGGCACTCGTCGCCAATGCGCTCCACCCAGGCGTGCTTTTTGTCGTTGATGTCCTTGGAGTCGAGCGGACTATAGTAGAGCAGAATCTTGGTGCAGTCCGCGCCCGCCTGCTTCAAGCGCTGTACCGACCAGTGATCGAGCAGGTCTCCCAGGCGGCCGGGGCCAGTTTTGTCATAGCCGGTTTTTTCGTAGGCGAGCAGCAGTCCGGCATTCTTGGCGCGCTTCTTGGCGGCGGGCAATCCCCACTCAGGATCGAGCAGAATGGCGCTGGCATGCGGCGTCAGGATCTCCGATACTGCCACTTTGAATTCTTCCAGTTCCTTGTCGCCGGCATTGGCGCCGAGGGCTTTCTTCAACGAGCCACGCTGGTCCATGGCGGCGGCGGCAATCACTCCGCGCTGGTTCGAGACGGCTTTCATACCGGCGAGTTTTCCGGGCGTAAGCTTCACAGGCAAACCTCCTCTTGCGTATTTTCGGGTTTAGAGCAGAACCAGAATTGACTTATCCGGCCCAAGATTTTAGATTGTCATTCCGAGCACATCCCTGCTGAACCGACTCCAGCAATGCAACTATCCATTTTAATACGCCACGCGGAGGTCTAGGGCGAGACGGCGCTCGTCAGGAAAAGGATTTGTCAGAATATTCCTGCCGGAGAAAATTCCCATTTCAGGTCGGCTTCGCGCGAGTGGTGGTAGATATGTTCTAACGAGGATGCGTGCTGCTCCGTATTGGTGCCCGATGTTCGCCCGTGTCGGGGTCCCCGGCGAGGCTCGGCTCGTTGGGGTGACTGGGCTAACGTGGGGCAATTGATCACGGCGCAAGGGCCGGTCGACCCGAGGTCGCTTGGATGCAGCAAGGGCGCATACCCGCGCAACTCAACTGGCCTTACGCGGCACGATTTCGTCGTTCGAGATAAAAAATTGCGCCGAGCAGGTGTCCGAGCCGCAGATCACCGGAACCAGGCCGGCAATTTGTTTGCGCGTGATCAGCCCGAGTACGCCGCAGCACGGGCACGCCAACACCGCCCAAAACGGATCTTCGCTCTCTCCATCCTCGCCCGCGTTCTCAAGAATGAAGACAGTTCCAGGCTCCATCTGTTCCGGAATCCACTCATTCAGGATATTGATTTCCGCGACCATTTGTCCCCCCCGTTTCGGCCATTGAAGATGTTGGAAAAGATCCGTTTCGCGAGACCGGCTCCCGCTGTTTCATGCTCCGGATGCCCGCGACCGCCTTCGTTTTCCTGTTGCCGCATGATCGATTCCTGCTTGCATCTTGGCGACATCGCTATCCGTCGGCGTCACCTCCTGGCTGTCTACCCGTATTCCTGCCTGAATTCGCTGCACCGTGTCACTCAGGCAAACTGCCAGGATTGGCTGACGTGAATTCTTAAGCACGTCGACGATACTTTCGGGTGAATCTTTGATGAAAATATTCTTACCATCGGTGAGCAGATGAATCTGCGAGTTGCTGCTGGCGGACTGGTAGAGGCGTTTGCCAAGTTCACGTTGCAAAAAAACCATGACCTTGCGCACCCTCTGCAGGCTGAAACCGCGCTGCCGAAGTTCGCAGATCACGGCAATTTCCGCCAGATCTTCCATGGAGTACAGGCGGCGATGACCTTGGCGGCGGGGCACCACCATGCCGCGCTCATCCCACCACTGCAACTGGCGCAGCGTGATGCCGGTGAACCGAACTACCTGGCTGGACGTAAATCCGGAATCCATACCGCTCCGTCCTCGTCCACTCCGCAAATCCAGCAAACGCTTATCTGGGCCGGCAATTCGCGGGTTCCGGGTATGCACCGCCGGGGCGCTTTACCCCGGCTTTTTCCGGAAAAGAGCTGCCGCGAATCTTGAAAACATCTGTCCACAAACATTTCCATCTTGAAATGTTTGAAACATCTTAACCTTGAACTGTTGCTTGTCAAGCGAAGTTCGAGAGTGGGGAACTCAAGAAAGATAACCGGCGCGCCCGTTCCGGCAAGAATTCAATTCGGGAAAAACTAGCAGCAGTTCCCGAGAAGGTGCAGCCGAAATTTCCCAAGGAAATGTCATGGCGACCGGAGCGAAGCGGAGCATCGGGGTCCCCGGCGAGCCCCGCTCGCTGGGGTGATTGTGGAGCCACTCTATGTTTTTGGTAGCAGAAACAAAAGGTGGCTCGACTTCGCTCGCCATGACAGGCTGGTAGATTGGGATATACCAACTGGGGAATTGCTCTAGCAGGTCGGAGTTGGTGTATCCCGGTGACTGCGCGGTCGTCTTATAGTGGACATTGAACGCAGTGAAGGATTCGGGTCAGTTTAAATGCCCGTCTAACGCCCGCCGCCCACGAAGTGGACGATTTCCAGCTTGTCTCCCTCCCGCAGTGCCGCCTTCGACCATTCGGCACGGGGTACGATCTCGCGGTTCAGCTCCACCGCGACGCGATCGGCTAGCATGCCGAGCTGCTCCACAAGGGTCGAGACGGTGGTCACTTGCAGTTGCCGCTCTTCACCATTAATGAATAATTTCATGGCCTCAATGTACCAAATCGGAGAGCCCAGTGCGCTACTGTGGGCGAGGTCCCGGAGTCCAGCCCCCCGAGAACTGTTGCAGATTAGGTCCAGTGAATCGAAATCAAAGTCCCACATCTGCCAACGGCGGCAGATATGGGGCACCCTGCAAAGCGAAGGAGAAAAAGGAAAAAATGGCAGACCGCCGTGGTGCGGACTAGGCACCGAGGGGCTTGTTGGGCGGCCTGCCGGAGAGAGGTCTCAGAAAGCTCAACGAGTTGCCATATCTGGTTTCGAGGGTGTTTCAGCAGCCATATTAGACATCAGACGCACATCGACCCGGCGATTTTCGGCGCGGCCCTGAGCCGTGGTGTTCTTCGCCTCGGGGCGGTCTTTGCCGAGCCCGATCACGTAAATCTTGTGCGGGGGCACATTGTACTTGTGAGCCAGGTACTGAGTAACGGCTGACGCCCGCCGCTGGCTCAATTCATAGTTGTACTGCGGGTTGCCGACCGCATCGGTATTGCCCTCTATCTGCACGATATAGCCCTTGGCATTCGGAATCTGCCGCGCCAGCTCGTCCAGTTGCTGCTTGTCTTGGCGGGTGAGCTCGGCTTTGTCGAAGGCAAAGTGGACGGCGATCTCCGTTACCGGGGCGTAATTGTTGAAATTAGCCACCCGTTCGGCCAACGCATTGGTGCCGTTCAGGGCCTTGGTAGCCAATTGCTGTGCCTGATCGGCCTGCTGGCCGGAGGCAAGAGCGTGCTGATCGGCATCGCCGGCCTTGGCCTGTGCCTCCTGAATGCCTTGTTGGGTGCGCGTATCCAGAGACCTGATGTTGCGCGTAGTTTGGGCCGTCAAATCATCTAATTCATTGACTTTATTGGTTATCGGCGTGGTTTCGCGGGTGACTTCCTTCTTGCTCGCGCAGCCCGTAGTAAGCGCCAAACCAGCCAGCGCCAGAATCCCGATTACAGCAACTCGCCTCATCCAGCTCTCCTTTTTTTGAGGACCTTCCAACCAACGCCTTCGGAGCGCCGGTTGGATAAAATGTGTGGCCGGGCCTGCGCGCTCGCTCGAAGCCTTTTCACCTGAGTCACAGCCTCCGGAACTTGCGCTAGCTGCCCGAGCCTTTTGGCAATCACGACCACTGTCCCCCAAGGTGCAAGCCTGCTGCCAATTGGCCTGGCCCCACGCGGGTGCGTAAACATCAAGGATTCAGAAGTTTAGGGCGGGCGACTCGCGGACCCTCGGCGGTTGGAGTCCAGCAACACGGCAATCCTGACCCTGGGAATGGAATTTTTTCTCAGTTGGCAAACGCCCTGCCTGGCAAACGAGGCAAGGGCGCTTCCCTAGCTGAGGAGTTGAGGCTTTCCGGCGGGCGCCTGCTAGCCTTGTCTGCCGCTAGCAGGTATTTCTCAAACTGCTTTGAATAGGGCAGTTAGCAATTTCTTATTTTCGGCCGGGGCGGGGGCGCGGGTTGCGTGCGCGTCGTAGCCCGCCCCGAAATCAACTCGCTACGCGGCTGCCTTGCACACCTGCATGGCGCGCGGGAACAGGATGTTGTTCTCCTTGTGGATGTGCTGGTGAAGGTCGGCCTCGAACTCCTGCAGCAGCTTGTAGAGTGCGCGGAAGCTGGTGCAGGCGTCTTCCGGCAACTTGTAATCGGCGGTCAGCCGGCGCAGTTCGCGTAGTGTCTTGCCCGCATTGTCATGTTCGGACATCATCATGCGGATCGGGTTTTCGACCGAACCGAAGCAGGCAGGCGGCGCCGGTTCGTGCTGCGCCGAACTCTCTTCGCTGCGCGCGATGTAAGGAAACAGTATCTGCTCTTCTCGCAGCAGGTGCGGGGTGAGTTCTTCGGCTAGCGCGACAAACTGGTCGCGAACCCGGGCGAGCTCGGGATGATTTTCTCCATGTTTCGCGGTGACTTTATCCAGCAGCGCCTCGAGGTTCGGGATCTGCTCGCGCACGTAGACGTGATGCGTACTTTGGATGTGTTCGATCAGCTCGTACAACGGTTCCGTTACCCAGCTTTTCGCGGCTGTGGTTCTTGTCTGTTGTGCGGATTGCAGATGCTCCAGCGTTGCCGCGAGATTGTCCAGCTTGATTCCAGCCGCGGCGCAGGCCTCGGCCAGCGGCTTTTGCCCGCCGCAGCAGTAATCGATCCCCAGCTGCTCAAATACGTTAGTGGAAGACGGGAGTTCGAGGACGAACTCGCGTACGGTTCTGGTCGTGTCGATAGCCATTTTGAACTGCTCCTTAACAGCCGCGTTTGAGTCCCGGCGGCGATGGATTGCGCGTGTGAAATGAGTCGGCCTTTTTCGCGCCTGTTCGTAATCTAGAAGGCGGATGTCCGGGGGCACGATGACTAAAGTCACGAGGAAGGGAAAAACATTCGCCCAGCCAGGGATGCCTGCAGGTTATTAATATCGTAGAACGATATTAATACGGGAGCGCCAGGGCCTCGACAAGTTGGACACCCATGGGTGCTATCTGGCCGAAAAGGGGGCCGCGTGCGGCAATTGTCCGAAGGCGCAAACCCGCCAATGGCTCGGGACGGCAGCTAGGCCCCGCTGCACTGCACAGCGGAGCCTAGGGTAAGCGGTTCCGGTGCGCGTCTTACTTACCGGTGCCGGTGACCGTCAGGGGCACCGAGTTGCCGCCCGCGACTACCGTGATGGTGGCCGATTCCGCCGCCGGAGTGGACGGCGTGAAGGTCACGCTCAGCTTGCAGGAGCCGCCGGTGGCCACCGAGCCGCAGGCGCTGGCGTCGGCCGCAAAGTCAGCCGGATTGCTACCGGTGTTGCCGCCGCTGCTGATCGCCACTGTCACACCCGAGTAGTTGTACACCGTTACCGTCTTCGGCGCCGAGGTGACGTTCACCGCCTCATTGCCGAAGGCCAGCTTGGAAACGCTCAGATAGAGCGGCGGAACCCCGGTGCCCGTCAGGGCCAGCGGCAGGTTAGTCCCGCCCGCTTGCACGGTCAGCGTGGCAGGCGCAACGGCGCCGGTAGCGGTGGGGGTAAAGGTCACCGTAAAGCTGCAGGCCTTATTGGCCGGCACCGGGTTCGCGCAGCTGCCCGCCGAGGCCGCAAAAACTCCCACCGAGGCCGGAACTACCGGTGAGACCGTACTGGCGGAGTAGTTAAACAGAGATACTGTCTTCGGCGCCGAGGTCACATTCAATCCCTCATTGCCGAAGGCCAGTGTGGAAACGGTCAGATAGAGCGGCTGAACCCCCGTGCCCGTCAGGACTAGCGGCAGATTAGTTCCGCCCGCTTGCACGGTCAGCGTGGTGGGCGTGACGGCGCCGGTAGCGGTGGGGGTAAAGGTCACCGTAAAGCTACAGGACTTATTGGTTGGCACCGGGTTCGCGCAGCTACCCGGCGAGGCCGCAAAAGCTCCCGTCGAGGCTGGAACTACTGGCGAGACCGTACTGCCGGAGTAGTTATACAGAGATACTGTCTTCGGCGCCGAGGTCACATTCAATCCCTCATTGCCGAAGGCCAGTGTGGAAACGGTCAGATAGAGCGGCTGAACGCCTGTGCCCGTCAGGGCCAGCGGCAGGTTAGTCCCGCCCGCTTGCACGGTCAGCGTGGCAGGCGTAACGGCGCCGGCAGCGGTGGGGGTAAAGGTCACCGTAAAGCTGCAGACCTTATTGGTCGGCAGCGGGTTCGCGCAGCTGCCCGGCGAGGCCGCAAAAACTCCCGCCGAGGCCGGAACTACCGGCGAGACCGTACTGCCGGAGTAGTTATACAGGTCCACCGTCTTCGGCGCTGAGGTCATGTTCACTCCCGCATCGCCCATGGACAGTGTGGAAACGCTCAGGTAGACCGGCTGAACCCCCGTGCCCGTCAGGGCCAGCGGCAGGTTAACCCCGCCCGCTCGCACGGTCAGCGTGGCGGGCGTAACGGCGCCGGCAGCGGTGGGGGTAAAGGTCACGGTAAAGCTGCAGAACTTATTGGTCGGCAGCGGGTTCGCGCAACTGCTCGCCGAGGCCGCAAAAACTCCCGCCGAGGCCGGAACCACCGGCGAGACCGTAGTGCCGGAGTAGTTGTACAAGTACACCGTCTCGGGCGCTGAGGTCACGTTCACTCCCGCATCGCCCATGGACAGTGTGGAAACGCTCAGGTAGAGCGGAACGCCCGCCTTCGTGACGATTGTGGATTGGGTGGCAGAGGCAGCCAGATAGTTAGCATCCGCGGCCCAGGCAGCGCTGAGGGAACACGTGCCTGTGCTCGCGGTAGTGGTAACAGTTGTGCCTGCGACGGTGCAGGAACCGCTTGCCGTGATCACTGCCGCGCTGCTGGCGTTAGTTGTGGCGGATACGGTGAACGTCGATTGGAACCCAGCGCTGGCCGGAGCCCCCGTGAAGGCCACGGTTGGCGCAATCTTCGTAGCTGTCGTGGATTGGGGGGCAGAGGCAGCCAGATAGTTGCTGTCCGCAGCCCAATTCGCGGCGAGGCTGCAAGTGCCGGTTCCGCTGGTCATGGTAACGACGGCGCCTAACACCGTGCACGCGCCTGACGCCGTGATCACTGGCGCGCTGCTGGCGTTAGTCGTCGGGATGACGTCGAATTTGGAGTTATAACCCGCGCTGGCTGGAGCGCCGGTGAAAGTTACCGTAGGCGTGGCCTTGTTGACTGTGAAGGTCACGTTGACCGGAGTGGCCACACCGAAATTCCAATTGCCCCCCTGAGTGGCCTGGACCGTTACCGGCCCGGTGCCGGTGAACGTCAGCGTGCTACCGCTCAAGGTTGCAGAACCAGAGATCAATGTAAAGCTGACCGGAAGACCGGAGTTCGCCCATGCGGACAGCGTCAGCGGAGTTCCGTAGGTCTGCGCAACGGGAGTCGGAAAATTGATGCTCTGCGGATTATTGAGCGAGGCGGTGCCATTCAAGGTGATTGCCTGATAACCCGCCGGCAGCAAGCTGTCCTCTATCCACACCTGTCCGCTCACCTGTCCGTAATAGCTGCTAGCCGACGCCGTTGGTTCGAAGTTGACGGAGATAGTGCAGGATGCGCCGCCGGCCACGCTTGTGCCGCAGGCCGTGGAAGGCGAATTGTCAACCCAAAAGGAGGACTGATTCTGAGGCGACGAAGCATTAAGACCACCAAGAGAAGACCACGCGAGAATTTGAGAGATCGTCAGCGGCTGGTTGCCGACGTTCTGGAGCGTCGCCGTCAGTTCGCCGTCGGTTATGTCAAGTGTGTGCACGGTCGTTGGCGTCAGAAAGCTCAGTGTCGGTGGATCCGCGTAATCAAGCTTGAAGACCTTGCCGGCCAAGCCGCCATTGGCGACGTAGACGTTGCCCCATTGGTCCACCGCAACGCCATTGGGACCCGAGCCAGCGGATGCGGGGAAGCCGCTGGCCAACGTATTGACCGTGGTGTAGCCGCCCGCCGCCGGAATCTCTTTCACCGCATTGTTGTAGGTATCGGCGACGTAGACGTTGCCCAGATTGTCCACCGCTACGCCAAGGGGAATACTGAAGCTGCTGGCCAGCGTATTGACCGTGGTGTAGCCACCCGCCGCCAGAATCTCTTTCACCGCACCGTCGTCGGTATCGGCGACAAAGACGTTGCCGCTTCCGTCCACCGCCACGCCAGTGGGCATTTTGAAGCCGCTGCCCACGGTATAGACCGAGGTGTAACCGGGCGCCAGAATCTCTTTCACCACATAGTTGTATGTATCGGCGACAAAGATGTTGCCGGCTCCGTCCACCGCTATGCCTTCGGGGTTGAGAAAGCCGGTGGCCAACGCTGGACGCGAACGATAACGTCTACCTTAGCGGAGGCTTTAATACAGTGTTCGAGGTTCCGGCGCCCGCTTACAGCGCGATGCCCGTGTTTGCCTCAATATTTGGAGTTCACCAATTCAATGGAATGGTGGTGGACGGGAGCGGCAATGTCTTCGTCGCGGATGGGGCGGACGCGAGCGGGAACATCTTCACCATTTTGGGCTCTTCGCTGGCAGAATTTTCGCCGCACTGCCTATCCGACAGTTGCTCCCACACATTGGGCTCCCTTTCCTACGGTAGCAATAACATGGCTTCGGAACGATTCTCAGCAGCTTAAGCAGCTCAAACAGTTATACGTTCTACTTCGACATTGACACCGCCGGAACGCTGGGCGGCGTTGCGGCTCTTACCGAAGTCGTGCGGATTCTTAATAACCTCGTACAGCGTTCCAATTGTCATGTAACCATTTGATTTGGCGTCAAGGACGTACACGTTCCCGTTAGGATCCACCCCCACGCCAGCGGCTTCAATATGCCTACTGGCGTGGCAACGGGACAGGAAAAGTTACCGCCCACCGTATTCTTCCCGCCTCCTGCTATCTGGTACACCCAACCGGTGCCGCAATCGGTGACGAAGAGATTGCTGCCGTCCGGACCCAACGGTGGGCGCGGTGTGGGAGTTTCCGCCGTCTGGCGGGTCGGAACCGGGCGTAGCTGTCAGCGGCTTAGTCGCACCCTACGGCTTGGCGGTGACGACGCCTGACTTATCAACCACCATGCCAGTAGGATTGGCGTAGGTTCCCAGCGTATTCTGGGCATAACTGAAGTGGATGGTTGGACCGCCGACGCCCCCCGCGCCGGCGCTCACCGGCAGCAACGCCAACAGCAGAAGGCAGGCCAAAACATTGAACAGAACACGAGAAGGGTTGCACGCCCGAACCAGTCGGCGCGTAGGCTGCGAATTGCTCTGCGTCATCATTATTATTTCTTTCATCTCGGACTTTCTATGATGGAATTCGTGTTCTGAGTCGAGTTTCATGGCTTGCCCTCACCTGATTTCCGGCTTGCGATTCCTGTCTGAACGCTCACGCGACACCACAGCCCACGAGACCGGCAATGGCATGGCTCTTCGCGCCGTACCTGACGCGCGAGATCATCTTCGATCGAATCCAAACGACACCCTGGCGCTGAACAGCCGAAAGAGTCCTTTCCGTTGCCAACCAAAGTGGGCCGGACGATATATGTGTATTTAACGAATACTTGCCGACACGCGAACGTGCACGGGTTGTCCCTTTTGAGTAAGACTGGCCCGACTGCGTGAAACTGGGAAGATGAGCTTCGATTAAACAGCTACTCAGAACCTGATTGCAAGGAAAATATGCGGTGCCATATATATGCCGTTTGTTTACAACCCGTTCGGAAAATTCGCGCCTTCGCAAACGTTTGTTACTTCTCAAACATCCGTTACTAATTCAGCGAACTGCTTCCAGCAAGGTGGACTGCAGCAATTTCGCAGTAACCATTCCCGACGGAGTCGGTCTGCCCCGAGCAACCGCTGCCACCGCCCGCTACCGGGGCGACCAATCCCGTCGCCCCGTTCACAACTCGCGGATGCGCTTATTGCTCGATTAAACAATGCACCGCTAGTCGGAGGAATGCACTGTGGCGCCTATTATCAGCGGTGTATGAAAAACGAGGGCGAGCAGCTAACGCTGCCCGCCTCCTCCTAGGGACGATTACTCACCCACGACCGCCGCCGCCACCATTGCCTTGAAGAGTCTGCGGTAATGGGGGCGGATCGGGCCGGGCACTTGACTCATAATCACCACGGCCAAATGCTCCTTTGGATCTATCCAAAAGAAGGTGCCCGCGGCGCCCGCCCACATATATTCACCCGGAGACCCTTGTACCGATGCCAAGCCCTTGCCTTGACGCACCATAAAGCCAAGGCCAAAGGTGTAGCCGTCGACGCCCATCAACTGCTGCCCGGGCGACACGGGGATGGTGGCGCGGTGGCCTAGTTGGTCCGAGGTCATAAGGTTGACGCTCATCGGGGATAGGATGCGCTGGCCTTTCAGTTCCCCGCCGTTCAGCATCATGGAGACGAAATTCATGTAGTCGCCCGCGGTGGACACGCCTCCCGCCCCGCCGGAATCGTTATTGGGGGAGATGGTGACGTCAAGCAGCTTGTTCGGGGTCTTGGTGAAGGGATCCACCGGCAAAGCCTCAGCGATTCGCGATTGCTTGGGAGGCGACACCTTGAAGCCCGAGTCGACCATCCGTAAAGGAAGGAATATCCTCTCTTCGATGAACTGCCCGAGAGTTTTGCCGGAAGCCGCCTCGATGACGCGGCCCAGCAGGTCGACCGACATACCGTATTCCCAATTGGTACCGGGTTGGGTCGACAAAGGTGCCTTGGCGAGGCCCGCCACCTCGTCCTTCGGAAGGACTCGGCGCTGGTCGTAATCCGTGCCGCCCTCAACGTACAATCCCGCGTCGGTGTAAGCTTTCTTGATCTCCGGGTTCTTGGTGGTTTCGGGATAGGTGATGCCGGACGTGTGGCGCAGAAGATCGAGGACGGTAATCGGCCTTTCCGCCGGCACCAGGCTGTAGGTCGTCGCCCCTGAAGAATCCTTGCTCGCCACGCTGACCTGCATATTGGCGAATTCGGGCAAGTACTTCGAAACCGGATCGGCCAGGACCAGCCTTCCCTCCTCGACCAGGATCATCGCGGCGACCGATACGATCGGCTTAGTCATGGAATAGATGCGGAAGATCGAGTCCTTCTGCATCGGCAGGCTGGCAACTCTATTCTGGTAGCCGATGGCTTCCGAGTAGACCAGCTTGCCCTTGCGGTTGATCATGATGACAGCGCCAGGGATGTTCCCCTTTTCGACTTCGGCCTGGATAGTCTTTTTCAGGTTGTCGAGCCTGGCGGAGGACATTCCCACCGACTCGGGTTTGGCTATGGGGAGGTCTTGCCCAAACGCCAAGGTAGCACTCAGGATGGCTAGGCCGACCAGGGCAACAGCAATTCTCTTCCAGGATTTCATTTTTCGTCCTTTACCGTGGATCTTCCAGACGCCGGCGCGGTTTGCATCCGGCGCGGCGCGCCTTCTTCAGCGCCAGCAGTCCACTCTGCTGGAGTTGCTGATCCCAGCGCCTGACTGATTGAGCGCTGAATCGCTCGAATTGTACTGCAGGTGAGTAGTTTTGCAAGCCAAAGCTGCATCCGCGAAAGAGGTAATGATCCCGCGACGCTGGGTTCGGAAATTGGGCTTCGAATAGCGGTCGGAGAATGATCCAATATGACAAAATCTTTCAGTTACCCCAAGTTCCCGGTATACTCTTTGCGGTAAAGCACCGACAAACGAGGGATATTCCGAACCGTCAGTGGGAACCGGGCTTCCTGTTTGCAGTCATTTTGGCTGTCGTGCTTAAACTTGGATGCCGGGTCGGCGCGCGTATTCATAAGGTGAAGTTTTCAGTTGCTCGATTTGTTTTGCAACATTTTGCTCGCCAGCGAAGAGCTAGAGCTTAAGAGCTGAGGTGTGATCCACCCCGACGAAGGGGCATACACAAGCGCAGCAGGAGGATGTAGTAATGACTGGGATACTTGAGCAGATAAAGCAGGCTGTTATCGGCGGCAAGCACAAAGAGATAGAAGCCTTGGTGCAAACTGCTGTTGATGAGAAGGTCGATCTCGGTAGCATCATCAACACAGCGCTGATCGACGGAATGGATGTAGTTGGCCAACAATTTGCGAGCGGAGAAATTTTTGTTCCAGAGATGCTGATTGCCGCGCTCACGATGCAGAAAGGGCTGGCCGCTATCAAGCCTCTGCTCAAGGGGAAAGATTCACAATCTAAGGGGACTGTGCTCATTGGCACGGTAAAAGGCGACCTTCATGATATCGGAAAGAACCTTGTCAGCATGATGCTCGAAGGGGCAGGGTTTCAAGTCGTAGATCTGGGAGTCAATCTCGGCATAGAACAGCTCGTTGATAAAGTTACGGAGATCAAACCGGACATTCTCGGCCTTTCTACTCTGCTCACCACTACCATGCCCGAGATGCAGAAAGTCATCTCAGTCATGCAGCAAAGAGGGCTGAGGAGCAGCGTGAAAATCATGGTTGGAGGCGCCCCTGTGGATGCGCACTTCGCGGAAAAGATCGGCGCCGATGGCTATGCAAAAGATGCCGCCGGAGCGGTTCAACTCGCAAGAAGACTTGTTTCTGGTGATTGATGTGGTATTGGAAAGACCCGGGATTCCAATTCCCTGTGCCCCAACCAGAGTCTTACAGTTCGATGAGGAAGAAATCATAAAATGAAATCAACGCCCTACAACCTGATCATGTCGGCTCTCTATAACGGCAAGAAGGGCAGCCGCCCGCCCGCCGCCAGCGTCTGCTCGATCGTCTGTCATGACCTCATGGATGCTTCAGGAGTATCTTTTCCGGAAGCCCACACCAACGCAGACGCAATGGCCGAGCTTGCCCTCGCGGGACATGAGATCATCGGTTTTGACACTGTCATGCCCGAATATAGTGTCCACCAGGAGGCCGCCGCTCTGGGGTGCGATGTGGATTGGGGATCGCGTGACCAGATGCCAGACAGCCGGAACGCTCCCCATGCCGATTTTTCGGATGTCATCATCCCGGAAAATATTCTTGAGAAGCCGTCCATGCGGGTAGTCCTCGATGCCATTTCGAAGCTCCGCAGGCAGGTCGGGGGGCAGGTGGCCATCATCGGCAAGGTCATGGGGCCGTGGACTCTCTCCTATCATATGGCAGGAACTCAGAACCTGCTTCTCCAGGTTGGTCTTGAAGAAAAGGATAAGGTTGTCAAAATGCTGCGACAACTGATGCCTGTAACCATTGCCTTTGCGAAAGCGCAATTTCAGGCCGGAGCCGATATCGTTGTCCTCGCCGACCATGCTACTGGAAATCTCGTTGGCAGTTATCACTACAGGGACTACCTGCTGGCCATACATCAGGAAATAACATCGGAGATCGAGGGGCCTCTTATTCTTCATGTGTGCGGAAACTGCCTGGACAGGCTCGAGCTTTTCGCCGATGCGGGCTTCGATGGGTACAACTTTGAATGGCAGGTGGACTCCAAGGTTGCCGTCCAGAAGGTCGGTCATCGCATGTGCATGGTCGGTAATGTGAACAACCCCAAGACGCTGCTCCAAGGGACTCCGGAAGATGTCCGGAAACAGGTACGCTATGCGGTTGAGGCCGGAGTTAACATCATCGCTCCAGAATGCGCAATTCCGCTCACCACTCCAATCGAGAACCTGAAGGCGCTCGTCGCCGCCGTTCATGAAGGTTATTAATAAGGGACGAGATCTTCCGTTGCGCGCTATCCAACGTGCTTGGCGCGGGAGAAACAGTTGTGGTCGTGGAGAGTAGATGGCGCAAATTAAAGCAATAGCCTGCGAGGTCATGCGCGACGAGTGGTCGCAGGTGAATGCGTCCGGAATAGAGACCGTGTTCCTTGAGCAGGGTCTACATCGATATCCGGAGAAGCTCCACAGAGAATTGCAGGCGGCTCTCGACAGATTAGATGACGGAGACATTATTCTGCTTGGCTATGGCCTGTGTTGCAATGCATTGAAAGGAATTCGGGCCGGCAATAAGACGCTCGTCTTACCCCTAGTAGAGGATTGCATTGGCCTTTTCCTGGGTTCGGCCGCTGAATATCTTGTGCAGTTCAACCGTGAGCCCGCCACCTATTACTTTACCAAGGGCTGGGTTGTGGCCTGCAAAGACCCATATCAGGAGTACCTGAAGAGCTGTGAGCGCTGGGGTAAGGAAGATGCTGAGTGGATCGCCCATGAAACCATGAAGAATTACCGTCGCGCGGCGTACGTGGATACCCACTGCTATGACATTGCCGAGTATCGCAATTACGCGGAGCGCTTCGCATCCTTCTTCGGATTGAAGCTGGAAGACCTTTCAGGTTCGCTCGATTTCTTTCGAGAAATATTGTCCGGCAAATGGGACCGGTGCCTCGTCATCAAGCCTGGCGAGGAAATATCGGAGGATCGGTTCCGCGAGGCCATGGCCCGGCAGGCAAGGTAAATGCCAGAGCTGAGCTTTCACTCTGGCGCGCCGGAGAGCTACTGTAGATAATGATGTAGACCAGTCCGCTGGCTATCCGCGGCCGGAATAGCCCCATGTTACGCGGCAATGTTACGCGGCAATAACGTTGAGGAGTGGATGATGAAAAGCCTTATGGCACGAGTGGCACAAGGGGAAGTTCTCATCTCAGACGGAGCCATGGGTACCTTTCTTCATGCTAAGGGACTTGGCCCAGGCGAGTGTCCGGAATCGTGGTGTATCTCGCATCCCGACGTATTGAAGGGCATCGCGGAAGCGTACATTGCCGCTGGATCAGACATCATCGAGACCAACTCGTTCGGAGGTAGCTCGCTCAAGTTGCAGGCATATGGTCTGGGCAACAAGGTGCGGGAGCTTAATCGGGCGGCGGCCATGCTGGCGAAAGAGGCGATGGGCGAAAGAGGCTATGTCGCCGCCTCGGTAGGCCCCACTGGCCATTTTGCAAAAGAGGAATACGGCGACGTCTCCACCGAGGAATTGTACGAAGCCTTTCTGGGACAGGTAACCGCGTTAGCGGAGGGTGGTGCCGATGCGATCTGTGTGGAAACCATGTCTTCGATAGTCGAGGCGGTTCAGGCCATCAAGGCCGCCAAGGAGAACACGAAGCTGCCTGTCATCTGCACTTTCACCTTTGACCAGAAGCCCAGAGGACTCTTCACCATCATGGGTGTGACTCCCGAGCAGGCAGCGGAAAAGGCCGCGTCGGCGGGAGCCGACATCGTCGGTGCTAACTGTGGCAACGGTATCTCCAATATGGTTCAGATCGCAAAGCGTATGCGTGAGGTGTTGCCTAAGATTCCAATTCTTATCCAAGCCAATGCCGGCATGCCGAAGGTCGAGGACGGTAAGACTGTATTTCAAGAAACGCCGGAGTACATGGCGTTCCAGGTGAAAGAGTTGATCGAAGCTGGCGCCAATATTATCGGCGGCTGTTGCGGAACTACGCCAGATCATATCGCCGCCATGGCAAAGGCGTCGCGCGTGATGTTGAAAGCCACGTAACGCGAACCTAGCTCGCCTCCGTACTAGCTTTCGCCTCTGCCAGTGAGGCGGGCACCGCCCGATGCTTTGCCCACTCACGCAGCGCCGCGATTTCCTCGGCACGGGTGGTGGACAGAGGAACGGTGGATGTCAGTGCCTGCAATAAAGTCTTGGTGGTCATCGGCTGTTTATCGCTGAACGACTGATACATGGCCGTCTGGACCGCTGCGTCAATCTCAGCTCCCGAGTAACCTTGGGCCGTCTGCCCTATAGTTTCCAGATCGAACTCCGACGGGCTGCGCTTACACCGTGTCAACTGAATGGTGAGGATCAGTTTGCGCTCGGTCTGGTTGGGCAGGTCTACGAAGAAAAGCTCATCGAAGCGGCCCTTTCGGATCAGCTCTGGCGGCAGCGCGGTAACGTTGTTGCAAGTGGCTGCCACGAAAACCGGTGCCTTGCGATCCTGCATCCAGCCGAGAAAAGCGGCAAGGATGCGCGAGGATACCCCGGCATCTACGGAAGCGGAATCCGGCCCGCTCCCGGCAAACACTTTTTCCAGTTCGTCGATCCACAAGACGCAGGGTGCCAGTCCCTCCGCCGTGCGGAATATCTTTTGCACGCGCTTCTCCGTCTCGCCAATGTACTTGTCAAACACCGCCGCCGTGTCGAACTTCACTAGCGGCAGTTTCCATTCACCGGCCACCGCCCGCGCGCACAAGCTCTTGCCGCAGCCCTGCACTCCAAGGATGATGGCGCCGCGTGGAGGCTCAAGCCCAAAAGTCCGCGCCTCGTCGGACCATGCGCCGCGGCGTTGCGCCAGCCAGTGTTTCAGGTTTTCCAGGCCGCCGACACTCGTCATGGTTTCCGGGGCGTCAATGAACTCCAGCATCCCGGTGTGGCGCAGCAGTTCTTTCTTCGCCTCAAGCACATCGATAACGGTCTGCGGTGACAGTTCGTAGCGTGCCACCAGCGCCTGCGACACGGCGCGCTCGGCCTCCTCTTCCGTCAAGCCACGCAGATTGCCGGCCATGGCGTCCAAGCCGGCGGCGTCCAGTTTCCGCTTCAACGTATAGCTACGGGACAGGCGGGCGAAAGTTTCGTCGATGATTTCACGCAAGCGTTGCGGGCCGGGTAGAGGAATGTCCAAATATTCGACTAAACTCGCCAGTTCCGGCGGCATGCTTAACGAAGGGGCGGTAATCACCAGCGTGCGCCGGTTGGCGGAAAAGTTCTGGCCCACGTCGCGCAAACGGCGAACAATCACCGCGTCTTCCATATGGCGATGAAAGTCCTTCAAGATGAAAACGGCGTCCGTGGAAAAGCTTTCGATCGTGGCCAAGGCCTGCACCGGCTCGCGGCTGTTGTACATGGCGCCAGCGTTTCCGGTGCCATTCGAAGTGAACTGGGCAGCGGATGGATTAGAAGGGACACTCCCCGACCGCACCAAGCCATCGGCTATGCTCCACTCGAAGGTGGGCAGGTCCAGCTCGGTGCAGGCGTGCCGCACCAGATTGACGGCACGCACCTCCTCGACGGTTTCAATGACCACGATGGGAGTAGAGGAGTTTATCAGTATCTTCAGTCGTTCCAGCGCTTCGTCGCCCATATTGCACCCGAACACATGGTACCAGCATGCTCCGGGCGGATACAGAACAGTTTTTCGGCCCATCTGAATGCTAGAGCGTGTTTCATAAATATTTCTTTGAAGGGGATGGGCTTTAGCCCGTCCGTCAATAGCCAACGATAATGCGGGCTTTAGCCCCTGAGGGGATTCGCCGTTCCCTAACTTCGGTTTATGAAACAAGCTCTAGAACCTATCTCATAAATGACGCTCGCGAGTAAATGCTTGCATTGCGAGCGGAGTTGAAGCAAATCAGGTGCATGGCTCATCTCACGGATATGCAGTGGGAACGTCTCAAGCCCCTGGTGGAGTGGAACCAGAAACGGCGGCCCGATGGACGCGGCCGTCCCTGGAGCGATGCACGCCGAGCACTGAATGGTGTGCTATGGATTCTGCGAACAGGCGCCCCCTGGCAGGATCTTCCACCACGGTATGGGTCGTACCAGACCTGCCATCGGCGCTTCCAGCAATGGCAGCAAGCCGGCGTGCTGGACGGTATCTTGTGGGCGTTGTGCGAAGACCTGCTGGCGCGTGGGGAACTCGGGTTGGAGGAGACGTTCATCGATGCCTCCTTCGCGGGGGCAAAAAGGGGGGCGATCGCATTGGTCCAACACGCTGCGGCAAAGGGAGCAAGATCATGGCAATCGCGGACAGCCATGGTCTTCCTATCGCCGTCCGGGTTACAAGCGCTTCGCCGAATGAGTCCACCCTGGTCGAAGCCACGCTCGCCCAACGCCACGTCGCAGCCCTGCCCGAACGAATGATCGGCGACAAGGCTTACGACAGCGACCGATTGGATGAGCGGCTGCAGCAACAGCAAGGCGTCGAACTGATCGCGCCCAACCGGCGCAAGCGAAGGCGAACACAAGACGGGCGGCCACTTCGCCGCTACCTGCGACGCTGGAAGATCGAGCGACTGTTCGCCTGGCTCAAGAACTTTCGCCGGCTGACCAGCCGTTGGGAGCGTCACGCCGCCAACTTCCTCGGCATGGTTCAGCTCGGCTGCGTGTTGATCTTGTTGAGGCATTTATGAGACTGCCTCTAGCAACACGCAGTGGCGAACGGTCGCGGCAGCAAAGTACATGCACCTGTTCTTCTCGACCGTGTCTACAGTGTGGGTGCGCCTGTTTCGAGGACTGATTCGGTCCCGGTTCTCAGTTCCTCTGCCGTGAGTTGATCGACCTTGCGCAGTTCGGGGAACAGCCAAGCCCACAGCGCCACCACCAAGACGCTTCCCACGCCGCCGAGAACCACTGCGGGAACGATCCCGAACCAGGCTGCGGTCACTCCCGACTCAAACTCTCCAAACTGGTTCGAGGTGCCGATAAACAGCATATTCACAGCGCTCACGCGGCCACGCATATCGTCGGGCGTAGCGATCTGCACCAGGGTTTGGCGAATGATCACGCTAACCATGTCGGCAGCTCCCAGAATCAGCAGCGCCGCCAGCGAGAGCAGCAGGTTACGCGACAGGCCGAAGACAATCGTGGCCGCTCCGAAGACCGCAACGCACCACAACATCACCGTGCCAACGTGTTTGCGCAGCCGCCAGTGCGCCACTACCGCGCCCATAAGCGTGGCGCCGATAGCGGGCGCGCTCCGCAGCAGGCCCAGTCCCCACGGCCCGGTCTTTAAGATGTCGCGGGCATAGACCGGCAGCAGCGCCACCGCTCCGCCCAGCAGCACCGCGAACAAGTCCAGCGAGATGGCCCCGAGAATGGTCCTGTGCTCGCGGATATAGTGCAAACCCGCCAGCACGCTGCCGAGATCGGTGCCCCTTGGTTTGGCCGCACGAGCCCGTCCAACGATCGCCGTAGCGATCGCGGCGGATGCCGCGCAGCCGATCACGCCGGCCGCGTACACCGCTTTGGGACCGCCCGTCAGCGCGTAGACCACACCGCCGAGCATAGGCCCCACCATGGTTGCCGTCTTTTGCAGAGAGCCTTGCCATGCCACCGCGGTGGCGAAGACTTCCTCGGGCACAATTTCGGTAAGCAGGGATGCGCGAACCGGGCCGTCGAAGGTGCGCACGACGCCGAGCAGCAAGACGGCCAGGTAAACCGGAGCCACCCTCACCACCCCGCGCCAGGCAAAGTGGAGCAGGATGCCGGCGCAGATTCCATATCCCAAATAACACGCCACCAGCAAACGCTGCCGTGAAAAGCGGTCAGCCGCATGTCCGGCAACCAGGAACAGGAGAACGCCTGGAATACACTGTGCCAGCCCCAATAGTCCGAGATCGAGCGGCCGGTGAGTGATCGCATAGACCTGCCAGCCGACTGCGACCGACACCATCTCAATCGCAATCACGGTCAGCAGCCGCGAAATAACGAAGAGCACGAAGCCGCGATGAGCGAAGGCGGCGAAACGGATTTTGGAATCGGGGCCGGCGGACATTACTATTTACTTTGCCAAGAATACGGGTAAATGTCACCCTCCCGGCCGGGGCGGAGCCGGTGACCACCGGACTGCGGCGTCCCCGAGGGCTGCGCCAGCGCGCACACTCAAACAGCATGCATAATCGAGCTGTGGAAGACGAATACGGAGACCAGAATCTGCAGCTTGGCTCGATGTTCCTGCGGTGGGCCCACGATTCCGTGCGGGCGCGCGGTTTATGCAAGTCGCTCGCCTATCTCGCCGTGCAAGCCTGGAACCTTTTGTGCGACAGCATGCCCGAGCGCAGACGCAGCCGCTTCGGCGACATCGACTACGATTGCGATTACGGCTTCGATACCACCTGGGCGCGGCTGAGCTGGAGCGTCCGTCTGCGCGAGGTCTTTACCGAGCGCCTCTATCAGCCAACCGTTCCGGCTGAATTCTCCGAAATGCTTCAACAACTGGCGCGAGTAGACTTCACCGGCTTCACCTTCGTCGACCTTGGCTCAGGCAAGGGAAGAGTGCTGCTGCTGGCCGCCGCTTATCCCTTCCGCTGCGTCATCGGGGTGGAAGTGCAAGCCGAACTTCACGCCGTCGCCGAGGAAAACCTCTTTAGACTTCGGGAAAACGGCAGCAAAATCGACGCCCATTCCATCTGCCTCGACGCTCGCGAATTCAGCTTTCCGCCCGATCCGCTGGTCGTCTACCTTTTCAATCCCTTCCCGGATTACGTGCTCTCGTCCGTCCTCGACAACCTGCGAGCCTCGCTCGTTCGCCATCCCCGCCCGGTGTATGTCATTTACAACGCGCCCTTCGAGCAGCAAGTTCTCGACCAGGCAAAGTGCCTGCGCCGGATCGTGCACACACTTCAGTACGAGATTTATCAGGCAGTCTGCTGAACGTGCGGGCGCGGTGCCGCAGAAATACCTCACATAACCAAATATCCTGACGCTACTTCGCGCTTAACAGCTCATTGACCTTGCGCATGACCTCGAAGGCGTCGGCCACGTAGAGCACGTCGGCCTTGCCGCGCGCCCATCCACAGTTGGGGTCGAGATTGATGGCGCGGCGTTCGTTGATAAATCGCCAACCGACGACGTGCGGCTCTTCGCCATGGCAGCAGGTGGAAAGGCCTTTGGGATGGCGCGGCGTAGCGCCGGTTTGGCCCACCTGGTTCATGTGGCTCATGAATCCGAGCACGGCTTCTCCTTCGCCGCTCAAATCGACCAGCGACTTGCTGCCGCCGAGCGAGGCCTGCGAGCATTCCAGGAAGCCAAGAATGATCTGCTCGGCTTCCTTGGCGTGCGTCTGTCCGTCCTTTTGTTTCTTGGTCCATCCGGCGCCGGCGACGAACAGCAGCTTGGCGTCGGGACGGATAGTTTGCTGCGTCGTGCCCGGTGAGCGAACTCCGGTCACCGTGGTGCGCGCGTGACTGTCGCCGAGCGCGACCGTAATCAACTCCGCAGAGGCTTGTCCCGGCGCACCCTGGTATGCGGCGTGGCAGCCCGCGTCCAGTGCCAGCAGCCATGGACGCTGCGTGCGCCCCAGTTCGGCAACCATACGCTGGCGGTAGAACCAGCGCGTAATGCGCAAGCCGCCGCCTTCCACCTGAATGCTGTTGACATGGGTGTCGACACGTCCGCCGAGGCGGTGCGAGACGCCGGCCAGCACCCGCGCCACCCGCGAAGTTCCAGGGCTGACGACCAGCGTGGCTTCGGCCGCACGGACCAGCATCTCGATGGCGGCGGCGTCGGTTGCGTAGCGCGCCTGGGAAAATTCCGGGGCGGCCGCGCCCAGAAATCTCGAAGCACCGCAGTTGGCGATTTGGTTCGCCGCCGGAGCTACCTGCGCGCCATAAATCCCCACCACCAACGACGAGCCGGGAAGCGCGGCGGCCAGCTCAATGGCTGCACCAAGTGCTTCGAGCGCGGGCTTTGCCAGCAACCCGTCGGCTTCCGTGTGGGCGACAAAAAGAATCGTTTCCATGAATTCCCGTTCCTTCCATGAACTCTTTCGACCTATTCTTCGGCGATCCAAGCGACAATTTCTTTGGCGATCTCGTCGGCTGGCACATCCTTCACGATGCGCGTAGTGCGCTGCTGCTTGGGCAACTCGACCTTGGCATAGCTGAGGCCGTCGCTCCCAAGCTTGGCCGGTTTGGCACGTTGCAGCGCGGGCATGACGGTGCGCATGTTCGCCATTCCGACCTGCGGATCGTTGCGTGGCTCGCCGAGGTTGCCGGTGGCCCAGCCCAGTACGGCGGGCGTTCCGGCGCACACCGAAACCTGGTGCAGACCGCCTTCCACGCGCTCCAGCACTTCAAACGACCCGTCAGCACCGTAGCTGATCTGGTCGACGCCCTGGAACTGGTCGGTGATGCCCAGTTGTTCGCCGACAATTTCGAGCGTCGCCCCGGCGCCGCGCGAAGCCGACTCCCAGCCTCCGAACAGCAGCAGGCGCGACTTGTCGAAGCCGGGAATCGCCTGGATAGCCGCCGCCAGCAGCGATGCCACCTCGCTCGCATCGGCAAAGCCGGCGGTCGGGCCGTCGATGGCGACCAGCTCGAATGGAACCTTCTGCGCCACCGTCATCATCACCTGCTGGAGCTTCGCCTTCGGCCCCAGGCTCACCAGGTAGACCTTGCTGCCGGGCACCTTCTTGGCCAGGTTGGCGGCCTCGTAAAGCGCGTGGCTGGCCCAGGGATCGAGCACCGCCGGCAGCATCAATTCGTTTTTGAGGGCGGGCAAACCCGCGCCGGCAATCGGTTCCAGGGTTTGCAGCGGGTCGGGTACAATGCCGCCGCAGACGATGATTTGCAAGGGATCGCTCATAACCTTCCTGACTGTGTTCCAGCTTGGTTCGTCCGGACCAGTTTCGCAAAACCTATATTTTAATGGAATTCCGGGATGAGAAACAGCAGGTCATCACATCGTGCGTTAACCCCGGTAAGACTGCCCCGTTCGAACGACCCCACCCAACGAAAACCGCGTTGGGCGGGCCACCCGCCAACTCTGGGCGCCCTGCCCGCGGAGTCTATTTTAGCCATTTCACAATTATGTCTATCGCTAAAGGTAGAGCGAAGACACCGAGCACAATGGTCAGTCCGATCAGCCATTTGGTTAGTCTTTCCAGTTTGAGGCTAAGCTGAAGGGTCCCATATCCCAAGTCTGTGGATCGCGCCGTCAGTTTGGTATTCAAGATTGTAACGTGCAGATGGTGTTGGACACAGGCGAACATCATCACTTCGAGTGGGGTAATATCTTCTTTCCTGATTTGAACCGAAAGGTCCTTCAGCCGCTGCATAATAGTTCGCTGTTGTTCGTCAATCATCTTCAACAACTCCGCCGATGTTACGCGAGGGTCGTTAAGGATGTCAGTGATTGGCGGGTCTAATATACTCAGAAGTTCCATCGCGGACTCCTTGTCGCTGGCGGGTGGCCCATTCAAGCGCCCCAGTTGCGCTTGAGTGGGGCAGTTTTCCAACGATGAAACCAACTACCCCACACAAGCAACAGAAGCTTGTGTGGAGCACCCGGCGCCTGCTCTTGCCGATGCTCCGCTCTAATCCGCAGGGAGATCTCCCGCGCCTTGACACCTGAACCTCGAAACTTGAAACTGCTTTTCTAGTTTTCTGCGGAGTGCAATCCACCCGAGCCGGCGCGAAATTCTATATTGCTCTTTTCTCCGTTCGCGCTCTCTGAGCAGTTCCACAGGCAGGCGCCGCAGTGTATGCATTTCTCGCGGTCGAAGGCGGGAACCGCTTGCTCGCCCGCCGTGATCGCCTGTCCCGAGCACATCTCGATGCAGGTGCGGGCTCCGCAACGCTGGCACAACTGGGCGTCGATAAACACAACGTGATCGGCGTAACCGGCGGCGGCCTGCACTTTTCCACCCACCAGCAGCGCGTCCTGATGGGTGATCAGCAGCTTGCCGTCGAAGGGAATTGCCGGCCATCCGCAGGCATCCATGAATACATCGTGAAGCGACCTGTTTTCGGCTGCGGCCTGCTGCTTCAGCTCCGCGATCCTGGCCGGGCTAAGCTTGCCGGCAAAATACTCCTCGGGAGAGCGCAGATGCTGGTGCGGCGGCTTGGGCTCGTTCGACAGCACAATTTTGCCGCCGGTCAAACCCGCGATCCCCATGCCGATCAGGCCGGAGATAAAGCCTGTCTGGAAGCCGTCGCGGGCGTGCTCGGCAACGCGTCCTTCCTTCTCGACCCAACTCTGGCGCCGCCGCCGCACGTAGTGGGCTTCAAGATTCTCCCGGCTGAACGGTTTGCGCTTCCTTCAGCAATTCGAGCACGCCCTCGGCAAGCTGCACCCCGGTCGTCCAAGCCTCATCGACGCCCGAGCCGGTGAGAACATTGGTGCTGCCGGAGCCTTCGCCGATGCGCGCATAGCCGTTGCCGGCCAGATAGGGTTCGCCGCGCTTGCCTGACTCCTGCAAGGATTTCGCGCCCCACGAACGCAGCGTCCCGCCTTCCAGATAGCGCCACAGGTACGGGTGCATCATGAAATGCTGTAGATAGCGATACGAGGTGCGCAAAGGGCTCTCGAACCACGAGGGAACGAAAATTCCAACCGACGCCACGCGCTCCGGATGAACGTAGAAGAAGCCGAAAATCTCCGGCTCCGGGAAGCCCATCGTGTGAATCACCGTTCCCGGTTCCAGCGTGACGTGCTCGGGAAGATCGACCACCGCCTTCATGCCCACGGCCCACTCGCGCTTGTGGTGTCCCTCGGGCATGCCGAAGTGCTCGTCGAGTTGGCGGCCAACCGGTCCGACCGGGCCGTCCCCGACCACTGTGAGCGCGGCCTTGATGTCCATGCCCGCCATAAAGCCGGCGCCGGTATCAGGTTTGCCCGCTTTGTCCACGCCCTGGTCGACCATGCGCACGCCCAGGACGCGCTTCGTCCTCGATCAGGGCCTCTGAGACGGGCATGCCCGGCCAGATCTGGACGCTGCCGGAGCCCAGCATCTGGCTGCCGGCCCAGAGATTGAACTGCCCGAGTGAAAGCAGCAAGCCATCGTGTTTGTTGAGAAACGCCGGCGTGTAAGGCAGCTCGATAGCCTGGTGTTCGAGCGGCAGCGCGAAGCGCAGGGACTTCAAAATCTTGTCGACCAGCCGCAGGGTCCGCGAACGACGGCTGGCGCCAATCGGATCGAGCAGGTAAACCACCTTTTCCCGGCGGACGCGCGCGGCCATCGGAATCTCCGAGACATCTAGTTCGGGGAAGCTCTGCTGGATGCCGCGAGCCCGCGACACTACGCCCGAGACGCCAAAGCCAAGATCGTCGGCGCGCTCGTAGCAAATCACCTGCAAGCGGCATCCCCGGCATGGTCGGGCTTTCCACAGCGGGCGTTCCGTCCGCATTCACCAAGCCCCGCGCCAGAGTGGTGAGAAATCCTCCCATGGCCGGGCCGAAGCCCACACAAGCGATGTCCACTTCGAGACTTTGCCGCTCCAGATTGACGGGTTGTTCTTCAGTGCTCAAAAAATATTCCTTCGTCTTCCAAATGGTATGAGTGTGGTGATTCCGAAGTCCGCGCAATTCCCTTTTGAAGTTTGACGCGCAATAAACTTTTGACAGGGCATACTCATCGCGCCACTTGCACGCGTCGTCGAAGTGTCATCCGGAGCGAGCGCAGCGAGCGAAAAATCTATGTATTTAATTCATGCATAGATCGTTCGTCCCTCCATCCCAGCGACGTCAAAAGCGAACTTACGGGACGGTACACCGGCTTCACATCGGATAGTCGAGCGCTTCCGGAATCATGACCTTGGTCAGCGCTTCAGCCGCGCGGTCCTTCGCCAGCATCGACCCGGTCAGGCAGCCGATCGAGCCGGCTGCGCAGACGGCTGAATTCATCGAGCCCTTGGCAGCTGGCGCACGGGCCTGCCTTCTGCGGATGCGAGCCGTCGGCGCCCACCACATCGGTCGCGACAGCGGCAATGCCGGGAATCAGAGTCTCCAAGCCATCGAGCTCTTCTGCGGTAAGCAACCCTTGTATCCCTCATCGTCCCACGCCGGATGCCGGTTGTAGCCGTTCACTAGCTCGGCGCAAATGCGGCCTGCCTCGCCGGCGGCGCGCGCCACTTGCACGTGGCACAGGTCGCTGAAGAACTGGACGCGTGCCGGCCAGGCCTTCGGCGACCACCGGATTCTCCGGACCCTTCTGCTCGAGCTCCAGCACGTCGAGCACCTGCTGGCGAGCCGCCAGCAGCCAGCAAAGCGCGTCGGCCAAGGCAAAAGTCACGCCCTGACGCGTGCCGTGGTACAGCTTGTTGCCATCGGCGTCGCTGGCCGATTGCAGATGTTGAAGGCTCCACAGCCACAGCTGTCATCGCCGTGGCCAGTGCGCAGGCTCCGGTTCCGGGACGCATGCCGGCGATCTGGCGCATCTCCGCCATCCAATTGCGGAACTGGGCCAGGAACAACTCGTTGGTCATGGTGACCGTAAGGTTGCGCCGCTGCACCGCCTCGGGGCCTTCGTAGGTCGCTTCCAGTTGCGAGTCCATCCACTTGTGGCCAAGGAAGCCGGGCAGTCTTCGGTGATGCCGTATCCGCCCATCAAGCTGACGGCTTCGCGCATCATCACCGAGCCCTGGCCGGTATTCCAAAGCTTGGACGGCCGGGCAGAGCACGCTGGCCACCGAGTCGAGAATGGCATATTGCACCAGCGTGTTGTCGTGCAGCTCATGCCAGCCGCGGATTGTTTTTCGCCGCCTCCGGATTGCGGCACAGTTGCAGGAACTCAATCGCGTCCTTGGCAATTCCGCGGAAGAACTTCAGCTCCGACTTTGCCGCCGTTGATTCCTTTTTCGGCGAGAATCTCGGTCTTTTCTTTTTCCAGCGGGTCCAGCACGTCGAAGCAGCGCGCCGCGGCAAATCCCAATGCTGCGGCGGATTCGCCCAGTCGCCCACACGTCGACCAGCCGGTGCAGCACGTCTTCGCGTTGCTGCAGGCCGAGTTCGTAGCGCAGCGTGCCCGGCGTAGCCTGCTCGGCTCCGCGAAAGCGCCCGCGCTGGTAGCGTATGACCGGCTCGACGGCCGAAAGCAGCTTGGCCGCGGTCATCACCGCAACCGTCACCCGCGTGCGCTTGAATACCGCTTCAATCACCTCGCCGTGGTCGTAGTTGGGGACGATGACGCCGTCCTTGACGGTGTAGCCGCCAACGATGCGGCTGGCGGGAACGCGCAGGCTGAAGATCGGGTCGGAGGTCGACGATAGCTGGTGGACCATCTTGCGCGTCGGCGTGCCGCGGTCGAAGGTGCCCGGATCGCCTTCTTCGAGGATGACAATGCAGCTTCCCTTGATCTTTTCGTCGGCCGTTTCCACCGCCGCGGTGACGAAGTTGGCGAACCCCATGTTGGTGATGAAGCGCCCGCGCTTCTCCACCTGCAGCATCGGCTCTTCGCCCTCTTTCCACTCGGCGATCCGCACCTTGCCGTTGAGCATGCCGGTATCGACGCCGACATAAGGAATGGGCTCGGTCAGGCAGAAAGCGCCGCGCCAGGGTGTGCGGTCTTCGCCCGGCTGCGGCGGCGCGCACAGCGACATGTAGCGCTGCTTCTGCTCGGGTGTGCCGCGTTCGTGAATCGGCGACAGCGCCAGACAGCTCGCGAGCGCGCCCGTGGCGGCTCCGCCATCCACCCAGGCCAGTTCGAAAGCGGCCAGCGCCAGCGCCAGGTTCTTCGGCCCGGCGATGAATCCGCCTTCTTCCGGCTCCATGAAGGCCGCCGTAATGCCGATCTCGTCATAGGCTTTCAGCAACTCGTTTTTGCGCGCGGTCCATTCATGCGTATTGCGCTCGCCTTCGGCTACCAGGCGGGCGACCACCGTGCGCGCCACCGAGCGCGCCGATTGCACCAGCATCTGCAGGTCATAGCGGTCGGAAAAGCGCCAGAGAATCTGGCGTATATCGTCGCCGGGCAGGGTGCGCAGAGTTTCGGCTTCAGGCTTTGCGGCGGTGCTGGACATATTGGGTTTCCAGATTTCCTTTCCGGAGTCCCCGGCACGCGCTGCGTTTTGCGTGGGCTGGGGTGTTTGAGGCTATGTAATATTCTTCAAGGCCTTGTCCGGCCGGTCTGTGATTTGCGTCATAAAAACGGGTGACCGGCAAAATATTTTCGAGTTCGAACCCCTTTTTCGAACGCCCTCGAATACCTTAGTACTCTGCTCGAAAAGCGAAGCCAGCCTAGGATGCAAGTAGCCGCCCGGCCGTCTCGATCAACGCCGCGGGTGTCTCCGCCAGCGAGAGCGTGGCGCTGGCGAACACGTCCTTCACCATCTCGCCTTCGCGAAAGAGCACAATCCTGATGTTCTGGTTGCGCCGTTTCGCTTCCGCTTCCATGCGCCTGCGGTCGCCCACCGGAATATCGGGCGAGAGCACCATGAGATCGATTTTTCCCGGCCCGACCGCGCCCAGAGCGGCGGAAAGCGAAGCGCACTCCCGCACCTCATAACCGGCTTCGGTCAAAGCCCGCGTGTGCGGCGATAGCAGTTCAGGGTTGTAGCTGACGATCAGAACTGTCTTACTCATGGTTTCGTATCGAACACTATACATATGAATCTACACGAAATGGCGGCCTGGCCGGGGGTGCGAATGCGAGGTGAACTGCGGAAACGCCACCAAGCAGGAGCACGGAACGAGCCGGAATCTTGCCGGAATCCTGATGACCCGTCCGCCAGTGCCGCCGACTTCCCGAAGCCTTTTCGTGAAGCAGCATGCCCCGCCATCAGCGCACACCGCAATGTGATCAAGTGGTGCGATCTCCTGAAATTTCAAGGCGTTGGACAAGGCCGATGTGACGATATCACAGCGGGATGTGATGGATGTACTTGTTCTTGGTACATGGATACGCGAATTTAGCGATAAGGCGAGTCGGATCGTGTGCGCTTGATTGTGTCCTAGGATGGCACGCTCAAACGGGAGCAATCAGGCCCGTCGCAAACAACCGATCAACTTTTCGCGCGGCAGTCCGGCGCGGGGCCACCCGCAAAGTTGCGGGAGCCGATTTGGCGTTCGTCCGGGGATTGGAAATTTTCTGGACGCGGGACTATAGGGGGTGCGTGGTGCTTTCACCATACGGGTTGGACATCATCGAGAGCTGCCTGAGCTGCAAGATGAAGACGGATCGTTTGTTCTGCGATCTGCCCGCATCGGCGCTGCAATCATTCGAAGCTATTAAATACGCTACTGCCTATCCGAAGGGTGCCGTGCTGTTTGTCGAAGGCCAGGCGCCACGCGGTATTTTCGTTCTCTGCAAGGGACGCGTCAAGTTGTCCATTTGCTCGACCGACGGCAAGACGCTCATTCTCAAGATCGCCGAATCGGGCGAGGTGCTGGGATTGAGCGCGACCATCTCCGGGAAACCTTATGAGCTGACGGCCGAGACCGTCGATCCTTGCCAGATCAATTTCGTCAAGCGCGAAGATTTCCTGCGCTTCCTGCGCGAACACAGCGAAGCCTGCCTGCGGGTCGCCGAACAGTTGAGCGAGAAGTACAACACCGCCTGCCGCGAGATCCGTTCGCTCGGGCTTGTCGCACTCGGCCGCCGAAAAGCTGGCCCGGCTGCTGCTGGACTGGAGCGTCCGCAACGGCGAGGCCAACAAGCAGGAGCCGCGCGTGAAGTTGGCGCTCACCCACGAGGAGATCGCGCAGATGATCGGCACCTCGCGCGAGACCGTGACGCGGCTGTTCGCCGAATTGAAGAAGCGGCAGATCGTGCAGGCCAAAGGTTCGACGCTGGTGATCCGCAACAAGGCCGCTTTGAAATCTCTGGCCACCGTCTGAGCGGCGAGGCGTTGCCATGTGGCGGGAGCGGCTTCCGGCGGTCGAACCGCGAAGCATTTCGACTTTTCTTCTTCGAGGCGCCGTTCTACCCCGGCCTTCGGCGGATGCGGGTCGCGATTTTCTCCGCTATTTATGCGGGCGATTGTGGCAGGGGTCACGATAACGGGTGATAGTTATCACTGCGGGTCGATTCCAACTCCTGTAAATCAGAAGCTCATGGAGAGCGCAACTCAGCCGAGCTGTTATTACTGTGAATTCCGGCCCGACCGGCTTTTTTGCGACATGCCGGTCGATGCGCTGCAATTGCTGGACACCGTCAAGTCAGTGGCCATTCACCCCAAGGGCTCCGTGTTGTTTGCCGAAGGACGGCCCGCGAAAGGGATCTACGTTCTCTGTGACGGACGCGCGAAACTCTCCATCTGCTCGGAGACGGGCAAGCGCCTCATGCTGCGCATCGCCGGGCCCGGTGAGGTTCTCGGCCTTGGCGCAGCCATGTCGGGCACGCCTTACGAAATCTCGGCCGAGTTGCTGGATACCTCGCAGGTGATGTTCATCCGGCGCAAAGACCTGTTGAAGTTCCTGCGGGATCACCGCGATCTTTGCATCCGGGTGGTGCAAATGCTAAGCCAGGATTTGCATGCGGCTTACGAGCGCGTGCGCTCGATCGGCCTCGCCAGAACGCGTCGGCCGCGCGCGGCGGCGGCAGCCGGCTAAAGAGGCTGCCTATCGCGCAGGCTGGTTCAGACAAGATCAGCCTGAAACACGCGTTCGTGAATGAAGTCTAGCCCGCAATAAAAATAAATAAATGAAAACGATCCATTCCACGATTCGTTCGATGGACCGTTTTTTTATTGCGTTTTCATGATGTTCGATTGCGGCGGAGCTTGCGTTGCCCGGCTTTTCGATCCGCTTCTCTTGCTCACGCCCATGTGATCCCCGACCAGGCAGCTATGCGCTTTCCATGGCAAACATTTTCAAGGTGATATGGGTCACACCAGCAGGTGAGCACACTCACTGCGGGTGCGGTCACTCGAATGCGAAAAACGAAGAGCCCCTTTATTCTTGAGGTTTTGTGAATCGCTACAGCAAATTTGTGCTGATGTTCGTGCTGCTGACCAGCTTAGCCCAGGCAAAGCAACCGCTGAAAGCGGAGAAGTTCAACAATGCGGATTGCCTGGCGTGCCATAACGACGCCTCGTTGACCAGGCAGGAAAACGGCCAGCAGATGAGTCTGCAAGTGAAGGAAGAGCAATTCCAGAATTCCATTCACGGCAGCATGTTCAGTTGCACGGATTGTCATAAGGATGTCACTTCCCTTCCGCATGAAAGCTTGCCCGCCAAGCCATCCTGCGCCACATGCCATGCCGATGAGCAGAAGGCGTACGATAACGGGCTGCATGCCAAGGCGCGTGCGGCCGGCGACCAGCAAGCCGCGCGTTGCGTTGACTGCCATGGCGACCTGCATGCGATTCTTCCCGCCAGCGATCCCGCTTCCAAGGTAAGCCACAAAAACATCGCCGCCACCTGCGGCAGCTGCCATGGCCGGCAATCGGTGATGCAGCAGGCGGGAGAGACCACCCAGCCTTTCACTTCCTACGAGGACAGTGTTCACGCCAAGCTGGTGGCCGCCGGCAACCAGAAGGCCGCGGTTTGCAGCGACTGTCACGGCACCCACGACATGCGGCGCGTTTCCGATCCGCAATCGCCCGTCTACAAGAGCAGCGTTCCCGCCACCTGCGCTAAGTGTCACCAGGCGCAAAGCGCGGAGTTCATGAAGAGCATTCACGGGCAGGCGATCGCCAAGGGCAACCTGCATGCCCCGGTCTGCACCGACTGTCATAGCTCGCACATGATCAAGGACCCCAAGGACCCGAGTTCAACGGTCTCGGCGGAGAACCTGGCAACCAACACCTGCGCCCAGTGTCACGAGAACGTGAAGATGTCGCGGGAGTTCGGAATCGTCGGTGGCCGCGAGAGCAGCTATCTGGCCAGCTATCACGGTCTGGCCACCGCCCGCGGATCGAAGATCGCGGCCAACTGCGCCAGCTGTCACGGGGTGCACAACATCCTGCCTTCGAGCGATCCGAACTCGACCATCAACTCAGCGCACCTCGTCCAGACCTGCGGCAAGTGCCATCCCGGCGCCAACGCTAATTTCGCGGCGAGCAAGATGCACTTGGACGCGCACGCCGCCGATATCGGCAGCAAGGCCGTCGCTTTGATCCGCCGCTTCTACCTGCTGATGATTTTCGCCACCATCGGCGGCATGCTTTTGCATAACGCGGTGGTCATGCAGCGCAAGCTGGTCGACATTCGCGATGGACACACGCACCTCACGGGTGGTCCGAGAATCGTCGTGCGCATGACTTTCAACCAGCGCATGCAACACCTCACCTTGTTGGTCAGCTTCTTCCTGTTGGTGTCCACCGGCTTTGCGCTGAAGTACCCGGAATCCTGGCTCGGAATGCTGTTCCTCGGTGAAACCCTGCGCGGCGTGCTGCACCGGATCGCCGGCGTCGTCCTGATCCTGGTCGGCATTTATCATGTCTGGTACGTCGCCGCCATCCGGGAGGGCCGCAAGCTGGCCGTTGACCTTCTGCCCGAGTGGAAAGACGTCACCGACGTCAAGGACGCGTTGTTCTACTACCTGCGCCTGGGCCCGGACAAGCCGCAGTTCAAGCGCTTCAACTACGCCGAAAAGATGGAGTACTGGGCGCTGGTGTGGGGCACGATGGTCATGGCCGTGACCGGCATCATGATCTGGGCCAAGGTATTGTTCGGCAATCACCTGCCGCGCTGGGTCATCGATGCGGCCACCGCGGTGCACTTCTACGAAGCTATCCTGGCCTCTCTGGCGATTCTGGTGTGGCACTTCACCATGATCATCTTCGACCCAGAGGTCTACCCCATGAACTGGGCTTGGTACGACGGTAAGGTAAGCTATGACCTCTACCAGTCAGAGCACTCGCTCGACGTGGAAACGCTGACTCAGGCATTGGAGGCGGACGCGCGCGAGCACGAGCCGCGGGAAGGTCCGCCCGAACCGGAGAAGCAAGACGAAGAGGATGTCCAGGACCGTAAGTGATCGGAGAAGCGGTAAGTCCGCCGCAAGAAATTCCGGTAAAATTCTGGATGATGTGAGTTGATCGTTGATCCTGGTGGGGAATCGGCGGCTTTGGATGGCACTCATGAAGAGCAAGGATCAAAAGGATCAAAAAGATCCAAGAGATCATAAAGATTTGGAAGATCCAAAAGATCGGGATGTGCGCGCCGCTGGTCCCGGCATGGGGATGGCGCGCGCAAGCTCGTGGGCGCTCTCGCGTTACCGCGCGTTGACGCCCGCGCTAGTGTTTGCGGCCATGCTGCTGGCGCTCGCCGTCTGTCTGCCGGTGAGCCGCGTGCGGGCCGCCGAAGCCTCGGGCCAGAACGATCTCTGCCTCTCCTGCCACGGTGAGAAGAGTATGACCACGAAGCGGGCGGGGCGGACCGTTTCGCTTTTCGTCGACGGGAAAAAGTTCTCCGCTTCGGTGCACAACAGCCTGTCGTGCACCTCGTGCCATGCCGACCTGGAGGGAGTGGATTTGCCGCACCCCACGCCCAAGAGGGTGCAGTGCGGCACCTGCCATGCGCAAGAGCAGGAGTTGGAGGCCAAGTCTCTGCACGGCAAAGCCAGTGCGCGCGGCGATGCCTTGGCCCCGCGCTGCGTCAATTGCCACGGCAACCACGAGATCCTGCCGGTGAAGGACAAGAACTCGGCGGTGGCGCCGATGAAGGTGCCGTTCGTCTGCGGAAGCTGTCATCGCGAGGGTACCCCGGTTCAGAACCAGCGCCACATCGATCAGCACAACATCATCGAGAATTACACCGAGAGCATTCACGGCGAAGGCTTGCTGAAGAAGGGCCTGATCGTCGCGGCCAACTGCGCTTCCTGTCACACCGCGCACTCGATTCTGCCGCACACCGATCCCAACTCCTCCATCGCCCGGCGCAACATCGCGGCCACCTGCACCAAGTGCCATGCCGAGATCGAAGCGGTGCACCGCAAGACCATCCGCGGCGAATTGTGGGAGAAGGAAGCCAACGTCCTGCCCGCCTGCATCGACTGCCACCAGCCGCACAAGGTGCGGAATATCTTCTACAGCCAGGGCATGGCCGATGCCGATTGCATGCGTTGCCACAACAATCAGGCTTTGAAGGCGGCGGATGGCCGCTCCATGTTCGTCAAGGCGGCGGAGGTGTCGGCTTCGCGCCATGCCAAGGTCGCTTGCAGCCAGTGCCACTCGGAAGTAAACGCCTCGAAGGTTCGTCCCTGCGAGACCATTACCAAGCCGGTGGATTGCAGCAAGTGTCACGAAGCGGTCGGGCAGCAGTACCAGCGCAGCACTCATGGGCAACTGTTCGCCAAGCAGGACCGTAATGCTCCGACCTGTCGGGAGTGCCATGGCACGCACGGCATTCTTGGCAAGCAGGACCCGCAGTCGCGGACCTTTCCGCCTAACGTTCCAAATCTTTGCGCCCAGTGCCATCGCGAAGGCCAGCGCGCTGCCCTGCGCTACACCGGCCAGCAGCATGAAATTATTTCGAACTACAGTGAAAGCATTCACGGCAAGGGGCTGTTGAAGAGCGGCCTGACCGTAACCGCGACTTGCACCAGTTGCCACACCGCGCACGGTGAATTGCCGGCCAAAGATCCCGAGTCGACGGTCAACAGCAAGAATTTGCCGGCCACCTGTGGCAAGTGCCATCACGGCATCGAAGAGCAGTTTGTGCAGAGCGTGCACTCCGCGACCGTCACCAAGACCGACAAAAAATTGCCGGTTTGCAACGACTGCCACACCGCGCACTCCATTCGTCGAGCCGATGAAGATGGATTCAAGCTCGAAATCATGGACCGCTGTGGCCGTTGCCATGTCGAAATCGCCAAATCCTACTTCGACACCTATCACGGCAAGGTATCGCGGCTCGGCTACACCAAGACAGCCAAGTGTTACGATTGTCACGGCGCGCACGATATCCAGAAGGTGACCGACCCGCGCTCGCACCTGAGCCGTGCCAACGTGGTGGCCACCTGCCAGAAGTGCCACGTCGACGCCACCCGCCGCTTCGCCGGATATCTGACCCACGCGACCCATCACGACCCTAAGAAGTATCCGTTTTTGTTCTGGGTGTTCTGGGGCATGACGTCGCTGCTGGTCGGCACCTTTGTCGTCGGCGGCGTGCATACGCTGTTGTGGCTGCCGCGTGCCATCGAGATGCGCCGCCAGTTGCGCGCCGAGGAAGCCGCGCAAGCCGCGCTCGAGGCCAAGCCGAAAGATCCTGCCGTGGAGGATAAGTAGCGTGGACCAGAGCAAGCCAGAACCGCAGGCGCCGGACAATTCGCGCCCGGACGCAACCGCGGAAGAACGCGCAACTTATATGAAGCCGGCGGTCGCGGTGCAGCGTGAATTCGTGCGCTTCACCCGCCTGCAGCGCACACTTCATGGTTGCATGGTCATCAGCTTCCTCAGCCTGGCCACGACCGGCCTGACGCTGAAGTTTTCCTACACCGGGTGGGCCGCTTTCCTGTCGCGACTGCTGGGCGGATTCCAGACCGCCGGCTATATTCACCGCTTCGCCGCGGTGGTGATGTTTGCCGCTTTCATCACCCACCTCGTGGATCTGTGCAAGCTGAAGAAAGCGGAAGTACGGCTCCTGGCGCTCGTTATTGCTCGGGCCGAACTCGATGATCCCGATGAAGCGCGATCTGGATGAGTTTATCGCCACCCTGAAGTGGTTCGTGCACCTGGGTCCGAAGCCGGAGTACGGGCGCTGGACTTACTGGGAGAAATTCGATTATTTTGCCGTGTTCTGGGGGGTCTTCATCATCGGTTCCACCGGCCTGACTCTCTGGTTTCCGGTTTTCTTCACCCGATTCCTGCCGGGAGCATTCATCAATGTGGCCACCATCATCCACAGCGACGAAGCTCTGCTGGCTACGGGATTTATTTTTACCGTGCACTTCTTCAACACCCACTTGCGGCCGGAAAAGTTCCCCATGGATACGACGGTCTTCACCGGCCGCATGGCGCTCGCCGAGCTGCGGCGGGACAAGCGCAAGGAGTATGACGCGCTGGTCGCCAGCGGGGAACTGGAGCAGCATCTGGCCGAGCCGCACCCGGAAATCGTGGTCAGGACAATCCGCGCCTTTGCCTGGGTCGCGTTGGGCATCGGTTTCAGCATCGTTGTCTGGATCGTCTACGCCATGCTGTTTGCCTATCGCTAGCGTTCGGCGCGTTTTTCAGCAGCCTGCTAGCCGGCCTCGTTTTTCGATATGATTAGGGTCGCGGGAGACAACTTACGATGAGTGACGCGGGAACGCCCCTGCCGCCAAATCCGCCGGGACATGATTATTCACTGAAGAGTCTGCTGCGCAATTACATCAGCTTGATCGGACTCGCTTTGGCGGCCGTATCGCTCGCCAATATCATTTTTTTGTTTTTGGTCGATGTCGTTTCGAGCCAGTCCAGTCCCTACATCGGCATTTTTGCCTATATGGTGATGCCTGCGTTCCTGGTGGCGGGCCTGGCGCTGGTGCCGGCCGGGATGTGGATCGAGCGTCAGCGGCACCGCCGCAGGCTGGCGCATCTGTCGCGCTTCCCGGTTCTGGATCTGAACAGCGCCACGCAGCGCGGCACCATCGCATTCTTTCTTTCCACCGTCGTGCTGTTTGTGATCCTCACCGCCGTCGGCAGTTATCGGGCCTATGAATTTACCGATTCGATTCAGTTCTGCGGTCAACTCTGCCATACCGTGATGCATCCGGAGTTCACCGCGCACCAGGCCTCGCCCCACGCCCGCGTTACCTGCGTCGATTGTCACGTGGGAGCGGGCGCGGGCTGGTACGTCCGCTCCAAGTTGTCCGGCGCCCGTCAGGTCTTCAAGACCGTGCTGAACACCTATCCCCGCCCGATCGAGACGCCGGTGGCGAACCTGCGTCCCGCTCCGCAAACCTGCGAGCAGTGTCACTGGCCGAGGAAGTTCTGGGGAGCGCAATTAAAGGTTATCGATCACTTTGCCAGCGACGAGCAGAACACTCCGCGGCAGTTGCAGTTGCTGATCAAAACCGGCGGCGGCGATGCCAATGCCGGACAGGCCAGCGGAATTCACTGGCACATGAACATCGCCAACACCATTACTTACGCCTCCGATCCCAAGCGGCAGAACATACCCTACGTGAAGATCCAGGATGCCAAAGGCAACTCGACCGAGTATTTCGCCAGCGGCGCTAAACCCGAAGAGATTGCCGCCATGAGCCGCCGGCGCATGGATTGCGTCGATTGTCATAACCGCCCAACCCACATTTATCTTCCCCCCGACCGCTCTGTCGATGACTCGCTCGCGGCCAATCGGATTGATGTGAGTTTGCCCTACGTGAAGCAGCAGTCTGTACAGGTGCTGACGGCGGCTTACAAGACGACGCCCGAAGCGATGCAGGCTATTGCCAACGCCATTCCGGCGTTCTATCGCGAAAAATATCCCCAGGTGGCCGCGACGAAGCAGGCGCAGAATTCAAGCCGCCGTCGCCGACTTGCAGCGTATTTTCCGCACCACCATCTTTCCCGAGATGAAGGTCGATTGGCGCACCCATCCCAACAACGTCGGCCACTTCTATTTTCAGGGATGCTTCCGCTGCCACGACGGCAACCATGTCAGCAAGGACGGCAAGACCATCAGCAAGGATTGCAATTCCTGCCACACCGTGCTGTCGCAACAGGAGGGCGTGAAGTCTCTGGTTGCCTCGACCGCCGGCGTCCCCTTCAAGCATCCGGTGGATTTGGGCGATCTTACGGCGGTCAACTGCTCCGACTGTCACTCCGGCGGTGTCGGTCCGTAGTCGCGTACCGCACACAGCTTTTCTGCAATGCCATGCAAGCGGCTTCTGCAATGTCATTCTGAGCGAAGCGAAGAATCCCAGCACGGTATGGGGCTGAGGTGCAGCCGAAGGACTTTGATAAAAGAACCGAACCACCCGGTGGCCCACTCATGCCGGGTGCCCCAGGTTCCGCGCCGTGCACTTCGGTGCTAACCTGGGTTGGGGTGGAATTTTTCCTCGAATCGCCCGCCCGCCGCACCTTTTCCGTTTCGCTTTACAGCGGAGGGGTGATTCTGCGAAATTAGAACGTGGAACATCCCGCGATTGAAGCCATCGTTATCCTCGATTTCGGCTCGCAATATACCCAACTGATTGCGCGCCGCGTCCGCGAGCAGAACGTTTTCTCCGCCGTTCTGCCGTGTACTGCTACGCTGCAGGAAATCCGGAATTACAACCCGGTCGGCATCATTCTTTCGGGCGGACCATGCTCGGTTTACGACGCCGATGCGCCGCCGGCCGACGAACGCGTGCTGACGCTGGGCGTGCCTGTGCTGGGCATTTGCTACGGGCTGCAATTCATCGCGCACAAACTCGGCGGCAAAGTGACCCCGGGCGTGAAACGCGAATACGGCCATGCCGAGGTGTGCCTCGTCGAAAAGTCTCCATTGTTCGAGGCGCTGCCGTCTCAGATGAACGTATGGATGTCGCATGGCGACGAAGCGCTGGAGTTGCCGGCGGGCTTCCAGCTGATCGCGAAAACAGCCACTGCGGTGGCCGCCATTGAAGACCGCGCCCGGCGTATTTTCGCCGTGCAGTTCCATCCCGAGGTTCACCACACCAGCCACGGCACAGACATCCTGCGCAATTTTATTTTCCGCATCTGCGCCGCCAAGCCGAACTGGACCGCGCAACGATTTATCGAATCAACGGTCGAAAACGTCCGCCAGACCGTCGGTCCGTCGGGCCGCGCCATCTGCGCGATCTCCGGCGGCGTCGACTCGTCGGTGGCGGCGACGCTGGTTTCCCGCGCGCTCGGCGAACGTTTGACCTGCATTTTCGTCAACAATGGAGTGCTTCGTAAACACGAGTTCGAGAAGGTGCAGCAGAATCTGCGCGGCAATCTTGGACTCAGCCTGGATGCCGTGGACGCCAGCGAACGGTTTTTGTCGAAGCTCGCCGGGGTTACAGATCCCGAGCGCAAGCGCAAAATTATAGGCAACGAATTCATCGAGGTGTTCGAGCGCGAAGCCCTTCGCCTCAAGCAGATTTCGGGCCAAGTTGAGTGGCTGGTGCAGGGAACGCTTTACCCGGATGTGATCGAATCGCGTTCCGTGCGCGGCCCCTCGCAAACCATCAAGAGCCATCACAACGTCGGCGGACTTCCCGAAAAGATGCAGCTCAAACTCATCGAACCCCTGAAGGATCTCTTCAAGGATGAAGTGCGCCGCATCGGTCGCGATCTCGGCATGCCCGAGGAAATGGTGCAACGGCAGCCCTTCCCCGGTCCCGGACTGGCGGTCCGCATTCTTGGCGAAGTCACCCCCGAGCGCATTTCGCTGCTGCAGGAGGCCGACGATATCGTGGTCTCTGAGATTAAGCGGGCCGGCCTGTACACCGAAATCTGGCAGTCGTTCGCGGTGCTGCTTCCGGTGATGTCGGTCGGCGTCATGGGCGACCAGCGCACCTACGCTTACACCTGCGCCATCCGCGCCGTAAACTCCGAAGACGGCATGACCGCCGATTGGGTTCCGCTGCCTCACCAGGTGCTGAAGACGATCTCCAGCCGCATCGTCAACGAAATCCGAGGTATCAACCGCGTCGTCTACGACGTGACCTCGAAGCCTCCAGGGACCATCGAGTGGGAGTAGGCGAGGTAGTTTCTTCCTGCCCCTAAACTGACCCCCACAGCCGGGTGCCCCGTTCTAGCGAAGCTAGGGCGGGGTAGTTGCGTAGCCCCGGTTCGCTGGGTGGCCCCAAGCCCTTCTTTTGGGCTGACGTGGGCCTGCTTCGGCCATCCCATCGGACACGCTACCTCCGTAATCTCCTAAATTTGCTCGTGACCCGATACTCTTCTTCCGCGAATAGCCATGTACGTGGATATCAAAATTGTTCCGCCGGAAGTTGGCTATCCGGCATTGCGCCGCTGGGCGCGCTATCGAGCCCACATGCTCACCTGCCTGATCGCCCAAAAGCCACGGAAGGTGGTCATCGTTTCAGGCCGCGGCTCGGAGCTGAACCTCGGCGGGATGACCGTTTATGCCGGCATCGAACTGGCGGTCAATGAGCAAGTCAGGGTTGCATTCACTCCGCCCAACTGTGCCGAGCCGCTGACCTTGCAGTGCGTCATTCGCGATCGCAACGGCTATACCTATGGAGTCGAGTTCATCCACGACGAAGCCGTCGGCGGCCCTATCGAGCAGATGCAACGCATCCTGAACGCCCTGGAAGACTGGAACGGCAAGTAAGCGCTTCGGCCCCGCGCGCTGGGGTTATCCCGCGAATTCTCCGATATGCATTTCGGCTCGCTTTCGTGCGACGTGGGGGAAATCAAGCCAATCTGGCTGCCAGTCCAACCAGGGCCGCGCCGAAAATGACCCAGACGGTGGCGCGCTTGGTGAGCACCAGGAAGAGAAAGCTTCCAACCGCGATCAGAATCGGAACGATTCCGGTCAGGGAATCGCGGGCGAGTGGGACGATGGCGCTCACCATCAAGCCCGCCGCGGCGAAGGTCACGGCGCGGATCGCGCTCCTCACCGCCGGCTTATCGGCCTTGCGGCCCAGGTATTGCAGCAAGGGGATGATCAGGAACGCCGGCGTGATTACGGCCAGCAATCCGGCGAAGCCCCCGGCAACGCCGCCGACAAAGTATCCCACGCTCACCACGAACAGCCCATTCGGTCCCGGCGCGGTTTGCCCGGCAGCGACTGCCGCGTTCAGTTGCCGGTCCGTCAGCACGTGACGTTGCTCGATCAGGTCGTGATGGATCACCGGTATCGAGGTCACTCCGCTGAACGAAGTCAGCGTCGCCTTGGCCAGCAGCAGGTAGAGCAGCAGTAGATTCATTCCGGTACCCGCCAGATTGCACCGGCCGCGGCCGCCAGGCCGAGCACCGCGATCGGCGCCAGGTTGAGCGTGAGGGTGAGCAATAGCGAGCCCCCGGCAAGCACCACAACGTGAATCCAGCGCTTGCGGTCGAGGTATGGCTGAAGCAATTGCCAGGAGGCCATTGCCATGATTCCCACCGCCGCCGCCAGAGTGCCGGCGACCGCCGCCATAGCGTTGGAATTCGAGCGCACCACGTCATAGCTGCCGGTGAGCAGCATCACAATGATGCCGGTCGGGACGCTCGCCGCCGCTACGCTGGCGATGGCCCCCGGCCAGCCGAGCAACTCCCAGGCGGTTCCGGCGCAGAAGGCAAGCATGTTCGTTCCCGGCGTAATCCGTGCCAGCGCGTACACTGTGGCGTACTGTTCCTGCCCCAGCCACTTGTCGCAGCGACACCAGCTCCGTGTGCAGCGCGGCCATGGTGATGGTGCCGCCGCCGAAGGTCAGATTCGTCACTCGCAGATACGACAGGAAAAGTTTCAGAAAAGACGGACGTTCCACATTTTTAATCTATCATTAACGTCTTAGCTTGCCCGCGATCTCAGCTTTGGTGGCCGCGCGAGCCCGCACACCGGGCGTAAGATAGCAGTTCCGTTTAGGCTTCAACATCAAGGCCAATACGGGAATTACGGCTCGTACCGTTTAGAGCAGCGTCGCTCATCCTGTAAACTGTCGGCGATGGAGATTCTCCAAAATGTTGCCCTCGCGCCCTTGACCACGCTCGGCATCGGAGGGCCGGCACGCTATTTCGTCGACGTGCGGACGGCCAACGACGCGCGGGAGGCCGTCCTCTGGGCCCGCGAGCAAGGCCAACCGCTGTTCATTCTCGGCGGCGGCAGCAACCTGGTGGTTGCCGACGAGGGCTGGCCGGGACTGGTGGCGCACATCGCGATTCGCCGGCATCGAGCGGCGGCGGGCCGAGGATGAAATCTTGTACGACGCCGGCGCGGGAGCCGTTTGGGATGAGTTTGTTGAGCGTGCCGTAGCCGAAGAGTGCGCCGGAGTCGAATGCCTGAGCGGCATTCCCGGCAGCGTGGGCGGAACGCCGGTGCAGAACGTGGGAGCGCTACGGGCAAGATGTTTCTGAAACCATTCGCCGCGTCGAGGCGCTCGATCTCGACACTCTCGAGTTCGTCAGCCTGGGGAATCGCGACTGCGGCTTTGGCTATCGCGGCAGCCGCTTCAACAGCGCCGATCGCGGCCGCTACATGATTCTGCGGGTGGTTTTTGGGCTGCGTCCCGGCGGCACGCCCTGCTTGCGCTACGCGGATCTGAAGGCGCACTTCGGCGAGCCCGCCATGCCGCCTTCGTTGGCACAGGTACGGCAAGCGGTACTCGGAATTCGGCGGCAGAAAGCCATGGTGGTGGAGGATGCGGAGCCCGACTCGCGGAGTGCGGGTTCCTTCTTCAAAAATCCGCTGATCACACGGGCGCATTACCAGCGAATCGTGGAGCGTTATGAGGGCAAAGAGTCGTTTGCTACGACCGCAGAGCCTGACCAAGCCGCGCATCGTATCTCAAAGGAGTGCCAGCCGCAGCGACGGGTTCCGGGTTTCGAGGCCGGCGATGGATGGGTCAAGCTTCCGGCGGCTTGGCTGGTGGAGCAGGCGGGCGTCGGCCGTGGCTTTCAACTTGGGCCGGTAGCTGTCTCCGGCAAACATGCGCTGGCGCTGGTGAACCGCGGAGGAGCTCGCGCCGCCGATCTGCTGAAACTGATGCATCTGGTGCAGGCGAAGGTGCGCGAAGCCTTTGCCATAGAGCTCGAAGCGGAGCCGGTGTTCGTCGGTTTTACTCCACTGCAATGATTACGCTGGAAGCCTTGAAGGCTGCGCAGATGTGTTCTCCCTGCCGCAGTTCCATGGATTGAACACTACCGTTGGTAATGATGCTGGTCAGCACATCGCCTGCGGGCAGCTTAATCGACACCTCTGAGTTGACGGCTCCCTTATGGATGCTGTCGACGGTGCCGCACAGGACGTTGCGGGTGCTTATCTTGATCTTGTGCAGTTCTTTGCCGAGAATAATCCAACTTGCCTTCACCAGCGCGAGCGCGGCCTTTCCTGCTTGCAGCCCCAGGGCGTCTACGCTCCCATTGGTGATGATGGCAACTATATTCACTCCGCTCTTGCTGGTCAGATGGACCTCGGCATTGACGGCGCCTTTGGTGACCGCGGTTACGGTTCCAGAAAAAGTGTTGCGTGCGCTAGTCTTCATGGATTTTGATTTCTCCTCTTGGCGGTTCTTGCCCGGCGCTGTCGTCCTTACCCCAATTTGTGCTTCCAGCATCTCCACGTCGCCGGAGAGGACATGCCCAGCAATTTTATCTCTTTGGAGCAAATAAAGTTCGCCCGCTGAAGTTCAGAGCGCCACCAAGCGCGGCATCTGAGTCTCCCCTCTGCAATTCTGACGAGGAATCAAATTCAAAGTGCAATGGTAAGAACAGGCTTGCGAACAGAGGCACTGGAAGGCCTGCGCTGGCGCCATGGGCGTCGCTATCAAACTGAATTACAGGTGTGGGGCACGGCATGGGGGAGATGTTCGGACTACCCGCTTGCGCGGCAGGCACCACGTCACTTGGCAAAACGGAGATTCGACAGCGGGGATCAGCGTCCGGCGGCCGCGGAGTTCAAACCAACAGTCTTGTTGGTCCCGTCCGTCGAAATCCCGGTGGCCCGTTTGTACTCGTCGACTTCCCGCTGGAAGCGGTGCTCGCTGGCCACTGCGCTCACGCTCATGACACCCATGATGAGGAACAGGACGAGGAAAACGACTCCGATAATCAGTACTGGCATACGAATACCCCCGGGAGATGGTAGATTGTGCTCCGAAGGTACACACCGGGCTGTGACCGCCATCACGCTCGATAGTGATAATCGGGTCTCTGTATCAAACAGACCAATGTTGCGGGCGAAACCACCACCAATGGGGACATCCCGTGAAAACCAGGGGTGGAATGACACTGCGAACCAGCACTCGAGCCTCAAGTTCCGCCTCTCAAATCTGGCGGGACACGACACAAAAATGTTCGCAGCCGAGCTTACAGTCGCAAGCACGCTTTACGCGGTCTTACCGCTTGCGGGCCAACTCATCTTCCAAATGGTGGAGCTCATGCTGCAGAAGTTCGCTATAGCGCGAACTCTGCGAACGCTGCAGTTGCTCCCTTACGCGAGCGCAACTCAGAGTAAGAGTTTGCAGTTCGCGCGTGCGTATTGCTTTTTCGCGGGAGATCCTTTCCTTTTCTGCTTCGATGAAGGGGGTTTGGGTTGAGAGTTGTTGCTCTAGAACAGATTTACTTTCCCAGCCAGTTGCCATGTTTCTATTGTAGAGGTTATTGTCCAATTTTGGCGTAAAAAACGTACACGCCTGGCATTGGAATTCGTAAACCACTGACGGGTGGCTGGTTGCAGGAAAAAACCCAATAAAAAATTTGTGGCTGCAAATCCGGGATCAAGATTCTGCCGCGCTGGGAGCGGGCTTCCACCCCGATCCGCGCAACAACCACGCATTTGGAATCCTAGTTTTGGGAGCCCGGCTTCAACCCGATCTCGTCAGCAACCGCGTATTTTGGGGAACCCTTTTGGGAACCCCCGGCTTCTGTGAGCTCTGACCGCGGCGAAGAGGGCGGGCATGGCAGGCGATTCGCTCACTTACCGCTCAGTTACCGGTCATTTACCGATCACTTACCAGTCCAGCGTGGGCGGCGTTTTTCGATGAAGGCGCGAATCCCTTCCTTGCCATCCTCGCTGCGCGTGACATACTCGCGGTAGATTTCCTCGGCGCGCATCAGTCCCTTCTCGAAATGCATCGCTTCCCAGCCGTAGAAAGCTTTCTTCGCGATGCGCAGCGCCGCCGGGCTCAGTTGTGAAACGCGTTGGAGACACTCGCTCACCAGCGTCTCGGGGTCGTCGGCGATTTCGTTGACCAGGCCCATGGCGAGGGCCTCCTGCGCGGTAAGGCTGCGCGCAGTGAACAGCAGTTCCGCGGCGCGCTTTTGCCCGACAATCGCGGACAACGCAACCATCGCCACCGGCGGAAATGCGGCCAGTTTGATCTCCGGAAATCCGAAAATAGCATCGCTGCCGGCATAGACGATATCGCAGACCAACGCCAGCTCGGCTCCTCCGCCGAGGCAGTGGCGGCGCACACTTGCGATGGTCAGCTTCGAGGTTGCCACCAGAGCGCGCACCACGGCGTGGAACTTGTTCAAGGTCGTCTCCACGCTCTGTGGCGTGAGCGCGGCAACGTCCATGCCCGCGGAGAATACCCGCTCGTTGCCGGCGAAAACGATCGCCGTGACGTTCGGTTTCTGCTCCAGCGCAATCAAGTGCTCGCGCAAGGCGCCCATCATCTCCAGGTCAATCACGTTCAGCGGAGGATTGTTGAGCGATATACGCGCTACGGAGCCGGTTATCTCGACCGTCAATTTCTTCTCTTCTGGTGTGGTGAGCGGCATAGGCTTCTACTGTAGCGCAAAGTAGCTGAGGCGTGCGATTTCCACCCCAGCACGCGCACACGGCGCCTGCCGGGGCCCCCGGCCCGGAAGCCGCGCCCCTTCAAAGCCCAAGCGCATGAGTAAGCGAATTTCAGATACAGGACCCTAGTCGATCCAGGGCGCCTGCGCGGCCGTGGGCGACACCTCCGGGAGTTCGCCGCGGACAGCATCGTCGAGCTGAATGTTGTGCGACTCGAGCAGCGTCCCGATGGCTCGTTCGAGGGAAACACGGGACTTGATATAAGTGCTGCGGGCCACCACCTCGGTCGAGCGCGATTGCGCCAGGAACCCTTCATCCTGCACGATGAAAAAGTTAATCGACGCTCCCACCGACAGTTTTTGTCTTTCGGCGTCGAGCAGTTGTTCCTGAAATTGACGGCTGCGGACGGCGGCAACATAGGCGGTTCGGGCCACCTGGAGCGCGGTGAGCGCGTTCTCGATTTCGTCGCGCACCTGGTTTTCGAGTTGCTGCAGCCGCGCTTGCATCTGCCGAAGCTGGATCTCGTCCCGGGCGGCATCGGACTGGGCGACGCGGTTGCGGAAAGGCACGTTGACCTGAATGCCGGCTTCGTACAAGTGGCTCTGCTTGCCGGCCGGCGTGGAAGGTGGCAACACCACCGGAGCCACCGCGATGATCGAGGTGCTGCCGATGTTGCCGCGCGTCATCGCCGCGCCGATCAGGTCGATTTCCGGACGGACCGCGTTGCGCGAAGCCTTAACGGTGATTTCGGCATTCTTGACCTGGATGGCCGCCTGGGCCAGATCGGCGCGATTTGCCAAGCCCTGCGTGATCAGCTCCGGCATGGCGGGAGAGTTCTCGTTTGCGGGAACGACGATGGTATCGGTCGGCATGATTCGCACCCCGGAGAGAACGGTGTCGGCCGTTCCGGTTCGCGAAATCACGCTCTTGACGACCGCCTCCTGTTGCACGACCAAGCCCTGGGCGCGCGTGAGGTCGAGTTCGCTGGAGGAAACCAGCGCCTGGGCCCGCGTCAGCTCAAGCGGAGCAAGGGTTCCGATCTCAACCTGGCTCTTGTCGTCTTCGTAGAGTTGCTGCGCCGCCGCCAGGGTCTCCTGCTTAACCTTGACGTCTTCGTTCAAACTCACCAAGTCGTAGTAAAGCCGGCTGACGCCGAAGATAAGATCGCTGAGCTGCTGGCGAAAAACCAGCCGCGAAACCTTGAGGTTGTTCTGTGCGATGCGGATGAAACGGCGATTAACGTCGACTCCCCAGCCGCGGAATAGCGGCTGCACTACGGTGGCGACCACGTTCGGACTGCGAAACGGATCGGGGCTCGAAGCGAAAAAGTTCAGCAGGTCGGAAGCGTTGGTGGAACCGATGAGGAACTGAGCGCCGGTGCTGATTCCCTGGGCCAAGGTGAGATTTCCGAATGCGTTATTGGTGCTCTTGGAAGCAACCGGCGGAACGACAATCGACTGCAGATGCATCCACGCCAACTGCCCCACCAGGACTGGGTCATAGCCGGGAACGGGCGGCCCCGAGGAGAACGGGGTGGGACCCTGGATCGAAAGGTTGGTCTGCGCTTCGGTGAGCTGGTTCACGTCAAAGACATTGGCCACGGTCGAAGCGGTCGGACTCACAGAGCCGGTGCTGGCCGCACTGTTCAGCAGAGGGCTGCCAGGACCGCCGATGCCGACCGGCGACTGCAGCACGGTGAGCGGCAGACCGCGGATTACCCCGCCTCCCTTGGCACGCAGCATGTCGGTATCCGCCATCGCGATCTGATATCTCTGCTGCTCGACGTCGAGATTGTTCTCCACGGCCAGCAGGATCGCGTCGTGCAACGAGAGATACAGTTTCCCCTGGTGGATCAGATTGGCCAAGCGATCGGTATTTCGCAGACTCAAAGGAGGAACGAAGTGGGCGAAGTAGGTGCCGAGAAACGCCGGCCGACCCAATCCTTTTGCCGATTCGTCGACCGGACGCGTCGTCGTCTCTTCCGTTTTCCGCAGTTCGGTGGACAGCTCTTTTTCGCTGTACCGCCTCTCGACCTGCTCTTCCGTAATCGGCTGCTTTGCCGTGGAGGCGGCCTGATCCTGCGCGACCGCCGCGAACGGCAGGGTTGCGCAAAGCAGGAAACATCCCAGCCGCAACAGACGTAAAGTTGATCTCATCTCGCCTTCTATCGGCTCCTCGCCCACAGGGCACACCGAATTTGTGTTTGGCATCGAGCAGGTACAACACACTTAGATCGATGTGGCCACCGGAGTTGGCCGCTACGGGCTTTCACCCCAACCCGCGCAACTACGGCGCGTGCCGGGGGCTTATTCCGCGGAAGATTGCCCGGACGAAGAATTCCGCGTCTTGGTCGCTTTGTCCCTGCCGGAACCCGCGTCCGGCGCCTGGGCGTCGGCCAGCATGCGCGTGGTCACCGTGACTCCTTCTTTTGCGGTGTCGCCAGGATTCACGATGACCAGGTCGCCCTCCTGCAGGCCCTCGCGAATCTCCGTCTGTGCCCCGTAGTCGCGGCCAAGCACGACCGGCTGCAAATGCACGCTATTGTTCCGCACCAGCGCGACCGAGTTCCCGTTGGCACGGGTAATGATGGTGTCGCCGGGAACGATCACCGGCGGTTGGGCACGAATGTTGTTAAAGATCACGGTCGCGAAGGTTCCGGGAAACAACTTACCGTCACGATTTTCCACCCGTATTTCGGTCATCAGGGTACGAGTGGTGGAATCGATGGCGTGCGAGGTGCGGACCACCTTGCCTTGAAAGCTTTGTCCGGGAGCGGAATCAAATACCAGATCCACGCTTTGGCCAATGGCGACATATTGCGCGCTGCTTTCGGGCACGCTTACATAGACGCGCAGATGGTCCAGGCGGGCGATGTGAAACATCTCCGCGCCGAGCGTAGCGCTGCCCGTAACCGGGATGGTGACGCTTCCCGTTCCGGCGGTATTGACGCCTACCGCCAAGGCCGCCGCCGTAGAGCGGAAATCAGCGAGCCGACATCGATGTTGCGGGTGATGATGACGCCCGCGAAGGGCGCTTCGCACGCGCTCATAGGCCTGCAGATTGATCAGGCGCTGCAGATTCGCGCGATTGGCGTTGACCGTATCCTCCGCCGCCCGCACATTCGCCACGGAGATGTTGTAGTTTGCCTCCTGGGTGTCGCCATCCTGCTTGGAGAAAACGCCGCGCGCCACCAGTACCTTGTAGCGTTCCCAGGTCACGCTGGCCAGCTTTGCCTGCGCCTGCGTCTGGCGCAGCACGGATTCGCTTTGTTGCAGGCTGGCGCGGCCCTGGTCCACCTGCTGATCCAGGTCGGGAGCGTCGATGACGGCCAGCAGTTGTCCGGCCTTGACGCGGTCGCCGATGTCCACCAGGCGCTTGGCGACATATCCCGAAGCGCGCGCGTAGATGGCTGCTTCCACCTCGCGGCACTGGACCCCGGCAACGAGAGCTTGGCGATCTGCCTTCGACCGGACGGCGGCGGTCACCACAACCATGGGACAGCGTCCTGCTGGCGTTTCGCCGCTTTGGCGATCGCCTCCTTATTGCGGAAGCGCGGAATGTAGCCCAAAAACAGAATCAGCCCGAAGACGACCAGCATCACCAGGCCGAGCCTGAGCACCGATTTGGTGGAGCGTAGATCGCGGCGATGCTCGGCAGCAATCGGCTCCGTCTGCTGGTCGTTTTCAACCTGCACTTGCTCTGCGACTGAGTCGGCCATTCATAGGATCATTGGAATTCATTTGGTTCATTCCCGACTACGCAGGTTGCGTCCCTTCTTCCGGCAGTTCCTCATGCGACTCGAGGTCGATCTCCTTGTCCCAATCGATCGGAGCCTTCTTACGGAAAACGGTATAGAAAATCGGCACGATAAACAATGTGCTCACGGTGGCGAACAGCAAGCCGCCGATCACCGCCCGCCCCAGCGGCGCGTTCTGCTCGCCGCCTTCGCCCAAGCCCAAAGCCATGGGAACCATGCCGATGATCATGGCCAAGGCGGTCATGCAGACCGGGCGCAGGCGAACGTAGCCGGCCGAAAGCGCGGCTTCCAGCGGTCCCATGCCGGTGCTGCGCTCGTCGTTGGCAAAGCTGACCACCAGAATACTGTTGGCGGTGGCGACGCCAATCGCCATGATGGTGCCCATCATGGAAGGAACGTTGAACGTCGTCTGGGAGACGAACAGCATCCACAAAATACCGGCAAAGGCGCCGGGCAGCGCCATGAGAATGATAAATGGATCGAGCCACGACTGGAAGTTGACCGCCATCAGCAGGTAAATGAAGATCACCGCGAAGCCGATGCCTAATCCGAGGCGAACGAAAGAGCTATGCATGGTCTCGGCCTGCCCGCGCAACACCAGCCAGGAGCCGCGTGGCAGCCTTCCCGAGCTGGTTTCGTCATCCAGAATCTTTTGCACGTCTCCCGCCACTCCACCCAGGTCGCGCCGATCGACGTCACAGAGAACATCGAACACCGGCTGCACGTTGTAATGGCTGATGAGGGTTGGAGAAGTCGAGCGGCTGACCTTCGCCAGGTTCGCCAGCAGATGCGTGTCCTTGGCGTTTGTCTGGATGTTTTGCGGGCCGTTCACTGGCGTGCTTCGCATGGCGTCCAGGGAGGAAATCGAGTTCTGCGGAGTCTGCACCGTGACCTTGTAGTTGATGCCGGTGGCGGGATTCAACCACTGGTTGGGCGCCGCCATGTAGCTGCCGCTGAGGGAAATCAGCATGCTCTGGGCCACATCGCGCTGCGTCAGCCCAAGCTGCTGCGCCTTTGCCCGATCCACGTTGACGTCGAATTGCGGGCGCGCCACCTCCTGATGGATGTGCGCGTCAACCACGCCGGACACCTTGCGCACCCGCGCCAGCAGCCGTTCGGCCACCGCATAATTTGTCTCCGGGTCGCGGCCAACCACCTGAATGTCGATGGGCGCGGGCAGTCCGAAGTTCAGAATCTGGGTGGTCATGTTGGCGGCGGCAAAGAAGAAAGTTTCCTGCGGGAATTTTTCGTTCAACCGTTCGCGGATCAGCCGCATGTACTCGCGGGTGGGGCCGTGCTTCTCGGGATTGAGCGAAATCAGGATGTCGCCGTCAGCGGCACTGATGCTGGCGGTGTCGCTGAATGCCAGGTTGATGCCGCTGACCGGAAGGCCGATGTTGTCGATGATGAGCTGCACCTCTTCGGGCGGAATAATGCGGCGAAGTCTCCTCGTCAATCTGGGCGAAGATCTGCTCGGTGGTCTCGACTCGCGTGCCCGCAGGACAGCGCACGTGCAAGCGTATCTGCCCGGAGTCGACGTAGGGGAAGAAGTCCTGTCCGATGACGAACACCAGCAGAGAGGAGGAGGCCACAAAGGTCGCGAACAGTCCCAGCACCAGACGGCGGTTGTGCAGGCTCCATTCCAGCAGCCGGCGATAGCGCTCGCGCATCCCCTCGAACCAATCGTCGAAGCGGAAATGCAGGCGCCACACCCACCCCAGGTCCAGGTGAGTGGCCGTGCTTGCCCTCTTCGGTCGCATAGATCGGCACTTCAGGCCCGAGCATATGGTGCACCATGGTCGGGACCAGGGTTCGCGAAAAGAAGTAGGAGGCGAGCATGGCAAAGACGACCGCCATGGCCAAAGGCGTGAACAGGAATCTGGCGGCTCCGGTCAGCAGCACGACGGGCACGAAAACGATGCAGATGGAAAGCGTGGAGACAAAGGTCGGCACCGCGATCTGCTGCGCGCCATCGAGCAGCGCGCGCGTCAGCGGCTTCCTCATCGCCATGTTGCGATGCACGTTTTCGATGGTGACGGTGGCATCGTCCACCAGGATTCCGACAGCCAGGGCCATGCCGCCCAGGGTCATCACGTTGATGCTATGGCCGAGCGCGCTGAGAATGATCTGCGAAGTCAGGATGGAGAGCGGAATCGAGGTGCAAACGATCAGCGTGCTGCGCCAGCTCCCCAGAAAGACCAGGATCATGAGGCCGGTCAGCATGGCCGCGATCACGCCCTCCTTCAGCACGCTGTAGATCGAGGCGCGCACGAACAAAGACTGATCGAAGAGCGGGGTAATCTTCAACGCGGGGGGGAGGATCGACCGCACGCGAGGCAGAGCCGCCTTGACCTCCCTCACGATGTCCAGGGTGGAAGCGTGGCCGTTGCGCAGGATCGTCATCAGAGAGGCGCGGTTGCCATCGATGCGCACCACGTTGATCTGCGGCAGATAACCGCTGCGCACCTGGGCTACATCCTTCATCAGCACCACGGCCCCGCCGGACGCCCTGATCGGCAGCTCGTTCATCTCCGCGATGGTCAGCGGGCTGCTGTTCAGGCGAACGTTGTATTCGCGGTCGCCCATCTTGACCGTTCCGGTCGGCAGGATCAGGTTCTGGAACGAAATTGCGTTGGAGACGTCGGCTGGCGACAGATGCTTGGCATAAAGCTGGCCGGGGATGAGATCGACCATGATCTGGGCCTGTTTGCCGCCGTATGGCAAGCGGAACGGACGCTCCCTGCACGGTCGCCAGTTGCGTTCTGACGTAATTCAAACCGTAATCGAAGAGCTGCTGCTCGCTTAACCCCTCCCCGGAAAGCCCCATCTGCAGAACCGGAACGGAGGAGACATCGTACTTGACGATGTTCGGAGGAGTGGTGCCGGGAGGCATGATTCTCAACTGCGTCTGCACCAGCGCGGTCACCTGCGAAAGCGCCGTTTCCACCTTGGCATTGGGCTGAAAGAAAATCTTGATGACCGCAACGCCCGAATAAGCTTGCGATTCGATGTGCTCGATATCATTGACGGTGGTTGTCATCGCCCGCTCAGAGATGGTAACCATGCGGTTCGCCATCTCCTCCGGCGATAGCCCGTTGTAGCTCCAAATGACGCTTACAACAGGGATGTCAATGATGGGAAAAATGTCCTTGGGGGTGGTGACGATCGCCGATATTCCTAGGATGAATACCAACAGCGAAACCACGACGAACGTATACGGTCTGCGGAGAGCTAGTCGTACAATCCACATCTTGTGTTTTCCACCACAGGAGCAGAGCTTCTGAAGGCTTTTGTAACAAGATACCCGAGTGTCACGTTCGTGTCATTGGTGATTTTCAAAAATTTGCCCGAACGGACCAAAAAGCAGCACTGCTGGCGATGGCAGTTTGCGTCGGGTTAGGGCCTTCGCCTAAGAAAACGGAGGCCCGACGGCACTCGCGCAGCGTCCACCGGCCTGCCCCACCAGGCGCAACCACGGCGCGGGTCGGGGACCCCGCGCAACGATACAACCCCGACACCAGACGATGAATCCGAGCAGCCTAAGTTTTGGTTTGCCCAGACCGAAGGGCAGAGGTGTACGATGCCCAGCCCACGTATTCTCTTCGTTGATGATGACCCGGGTATTCGCGCAACCCTTCCCAGAGTCCTGGAAATGCACGGATATGAGGTGGTTGTTGCCGCTTCGATACCCGAGGCACTGAACATAATCACCAGCCAGGAGTTCGAAGTCTTGATTTCCGATTTGAATATGGGCCACGCTGCCGATGGGTTCACCGTGGTTCATGCCATGCGGCGTATCAACCCCGACTGCATTAATTTCATTCTGACCGGTTTCCCCGCCTTCGAATCCGCACTGCAAGCACTGCGATCCGCCATTGATGACTACTTCACTAAGCCATCGAATATCCCGCAACTCGTGGAGCGGATTGAGCAAAGCCTGAAAGAGCGTACCAAGAGGAAACCAGTTGCGACACTGCGTCTTCCACAAGTCTTACGCGCCAACATGAATCAGATTACTGCTCGTGCTCTGGCGGCGATCAAAGCCGACCCCTCACTTGTCGATTTGCTGCTTTCAGATTCCGAACGGCTTGATCCGGTGGCGGCATCGCTCAGAGACCTTGCCGATCACTTGGAGTCAGGTCGCCCCAACGACGATAGTGAGCTGCTGCTGCGCTCGGCTCGTCGTCGAGGCGAGACCCGGTACAAGCAGGGATGCCCACTTGATCTCATGATTAAAAACGAGCGTTTGATCGAACAGGTGCTCCACAACGTCATTTACGAGAACCTGCTGGACTTCAACTTGAGCTACTTGCTTTTGGATTTGGAAAGAATGGGTGATGCGCTGCTTCTGCAATTGCAAGAGTCTGTCCGTGCTTACATCCAAGCCGAAGGCGAAGGAAGGAAGGAGGCGGCTCTGCCCTATGATTCCTCCGCATCTTGATTAGATGGTCTGCTTTTGCCACCTCAACTGAACCTTGCCTTTGTGTCCCAACCAACCAGCCTACGATGTCAAATCCATCACAGCAATCACGCTGTTATAACTGACGAAAATTCCGTGGCTGTTGAAAAACTCGGTCTTGCCGAAATCCGGCTCAAAATGGGGACCAGAAATGTGCGGGAGTTAGAAGCGCGAGGCGGAAGCACCGGCGGCGAGGTCTTTCAGGGCGTCGAAGATTCCGGTTTCGCCCTGGGAATCGGGTTGCAGGGCAGTGAGCGGAATGGTGGCTGAAAAATGGGGCGTGCTGCGCCCGAACCTCACCTGGATGAAATTGCAATCGCGGGAGGCTACGGTCGACTCCACCATGTTGTTGATGTCGCGCTGCCACTCGGGACGGCTGGTGATGACGAATGGACCGACCCGCGCAAGCGTCCAGTGCTTGTCAGGTACGAGTTTGCGGCTGGTTCTGCCGCACCAGCGATGGTTCTGAACTTCCAGATTGAAGTTGGGAGCGCAAGGCAGGTCGGACTGGAAGGTGAGGGTTTCGCGATGCCGTCGCAGACGGCTTACGATCCAGCGCAGCGGGGTTTCGCGCGGCAAAAGGTGGACCAGTATCGACGGCTTGCAGAAGCCGGAATCAAATAACTGAAGTTGCACCTGTAGGCGAGAGGCCGACAGCCATTTCACCTCGGCGATAAGGCCTTTTTCTTCAAGAGCTTGCTCAATCCATTGCAGGATTCGGACGCCCCGCCTGCGGTTCAGACGCAGAAATATCCAGTACCATGCTGCAACCAGCACAGCGCCCGCTGCGAAGTCCACGCCAAGGAGTCGCCACCACATCTCAAAATTCTAGATGCAAAACCCCTGGGCCGGAGATGTCGTAAATTTATTTTTCCCGCCACTCAGGTTGTGAGTTCGATGTACCTGGAGTTATCAACGCCGGACGGAGGGGTTAGGTCTTTGAGGCAGTGTCTCCGATTACATAGTAACGGTGCTGGCCGCCCGGCTGAATGCCATTTTTGTCGAAACACTCCTTGATTCTGCGCCGCAACTCGCGGCTAACCGCGTACTGCTCGCCGGGCTTGGTTTTCACCAATAGAAGATAATCGACCTCTTCCGCCGAAACCTTCTCGATGCCGGGGACGACGGGGTCGGCAACGATCGCATCGGCAAACGCCGGGTCATGCCGCACTTCACCAGCAACTTCTTTCAGCAGTTCCACCACCCGGTCGCTGTTTTCCCGGTAGCCCGCGGAAATGTGCAATGCCAGTTGCGTCCAGTCACGCGTCAGATTGGAGACAATCGTGATCTGGCCGTTGGGAACATGGTGCAAGGTGCCATCGGCATCGCGCAGCACGGTGCGCCGCAGCGTCAACTTCTCGACTGTCCCCTGCACGGCACCGATTTTGACCACGTCGCCAATGTCGAACTGGTTCTCGATGAGGATAAAAAAACCATTGATGAAATCTCGAACCAGGGTCTGCGCGCCGAAGCCGATGGCCAGTCCCGCGATGCCGGCGCTGGCCAGCAGCGGCCCAATATTGATGCCCAGAAGAGGCAGAATCTGCATGCCCGCCACGAAAATGATGGTGACCAGCCCGATGCTGTGAACCACGCTGGCCACGGTCCGCAACTGCGTGGCGCGGAGCGCGGACGGAACCGTTTCGCGCCGGCTCAGTTCCGTCAGGTGTTTCTTGAAGATCTTCAGAAAACGCGAGAGGACAAAGGCGATGATCAGGACGCCGACTATCTTTGGAACGTCGTGCCGCACGAACTCAAAGGTATCGTCGCCCCAATTATCCAGCACCTGGTACCACGAATGCTGCGCGGCCTGCGTAACGATAGTGGAAATGGTCATCGGCGCGATTATAAACAATCAGGTGTCATGCTGATCCGGCTGGCTGCTAGATGGTGGCGGCGCGAACCTCATAGTGCATCGCCGTGGGTTCGACCCGCGACAGCAACCGCTTGGCCTCTGGTTCAAAAACAGCGACCGAGTAATTTTCTCCGGCGAACGCCCGCACGGCATCAAGCGAATCAAAGAGATTAATGACCACGAATTCCGCTTCTTCGCCGCCATCGTGGCGCAACACATAGCCGCCTCGATACCCGGAAATCTGCTGCAACTGCGGCAGCACCGTTTCCTTCAGCAGACGCTCGTAGCGGTCAGCATCGCTCGCCTTCGTCCATCCTCGCCAGTGGCGTGCAATCATCTTTTGCCTCCGATTGGAACGGCTGATGGTAACCCCCACCACGTTAAAGGCAGTGTTTAAACACCCCAACAAGCGCAACATCGGCGCTTGCCGACTGAGTTCCCTGCACCATCGCCGCTTCAGTAGGCGAGCAGGACACGCAAATCGCGCAGGTTGTTGCCGGTTGGCCCGGTCATGATGACATCGCCGAGCGCCTGAAAAAGCGGAGTCGAGTTGAAAGTTTTGAGCGCCTGCTCCGCGCTGAGACCTTGCTGCTGGATACGGGCCATGGTGGTGCCGTCCACGACCGCGCCGGCGGCATCGCTGTCGCCGTCGATACCGTCGGTTCCCGCGCTGAGGATGGTAATGTTTTCGCCGGCAATTTTTTGGGCGCAATAAAGCGCAAAATGCTGATTGCGGCCACCGACGCCACCCTTACCCTCGACTTTCACAGTGATTTCACCGCCCGAAATCAGGCAGACACGCGAGACGCCCTTTCGCAACTCGCGCAGGCGCTTCAGCAGATAGTCGGCTGCCGGAATATAGTCCCAGTCATCGCAACTGTTATCAACCTCGATGGCGAAGCCGGACATCGCCGCTTTTTCCACCGCGACCTTTTCGGCTACCGCGTTGGACGCAAGTGTGCACCAGCGCGAACGCGAGAAGACGGCGTCGGCCGGCTTGGGGGTCTCCAGAATGGCGCGGCCTTCGAACAGTTGACGCACGCTGGCCGGAAACTGCGGCAACAGCTTGTACTTGTCGACTAGCGCATAGCACTGTTCCACCGTGCTGGTGTCGGGCATGGTCGGGCCGCTGGCGAGAGAATCGAGCGCATTCTCGGGAACGTCGCTGATCATGATCGAAAGCTGGTGGGCAGGAGCGGCGGCCAATGCCAGCCGTCCTCCCTTGATGGCGGACAAGTGCTTGCGGACAGTGTTAATTTCGGCAATCGGGGCGCCGGAATGCACCAAGGCCCGATAGGTGGCTACCAGATCTTCCAGCGATATCGAACTGGCAATCGGCTTTTCCACCAGCGCCGATCCACCGCCGCTCAACATAAAGATGACGAGGTCCTTGCCAGTGAGCGGTTCGACGGCGCGCAGCATCGCCTCGGCAGCCTTCACCGAATCCTGGTTGGGCAGCGGGTGCCCACCCTTGTAATAGCGGTAGCCAAAGACTTGGGCATCCGGCAACAGAGGACCGCAGGCGAGGCCGGAGATTCCGACTCCGGCGCCGAAGCGTTCACTGAGCGCCTGGACCATGGTGTGCGAAGCTTTGCCGATTGCCACCACGAAAATTCGCCCGAACGAATTGATATCGTAGGATTCGTCGCCCACTCGCAACACGCCACGCTCGTAGCTGACGCTCTTGTTGAACATGCGCGCGATGCTCGACTCGGCCAGCGTGTGCATGAAAATATCGAGAGCGGTGGCGCGCATTTCCGTAACCAGCGCGCTACCCGCAGGTTCCGATTCAGCAGTTTTTTGGGTTGGCATAATCATGGGCATTATACGGCAACTCTGCCGCGGCGGAGCATATCTTCTAGCCACGACTTGAGGGCCGCGCGCAGCTCGTCCAGATGCCCGGTGAAAAAATGATCGGCTTGCGGAATCAATACCAGGCTGGCGGGCTGAGGCAGCGTCCCTACCATCTCCTCAAGCGCCCGGGAGTTGGCAAATTGATCGCTTTCTCCGCTGATGAAGAGCTTGGGCTTGGCGCACTCCCGCAGAAACTCGTACGAGTAAGCCCGTCCTTCGGCGTCGACGGGCGGGCCCAGCGAGATCAAGGCCGCTACCCTGCCGTCTGGACAGGCGGCACGTAGTCCTATGGCCGCCCCGAAGGAAAAGCCGGCAAAAATGATTGGCTTGCCGAATTCAAGGCTCAACCATTGCAGCGCAACTTGCACGTCGTTGACCTCGCCGCGGCCGCCATCGTGCTGGCCTTGGCTGCGTCCAACGCCGCGAAAATTGAAGCGCAACACGGGAAAGCCAAAACTATTCAGCACCTTCATGGCGTGATAAACGACTTTGTTGTCCATTGTCCCGCCAAACAGTGGATGCGGGTGGGTGATGAGGCAGGCATAAGCCGCGTCCGCCGTCCCGGCGTTCAGCAACGATTCGAGCCGCCCGGCTGCACCCGGCAGAAACAATGACCTGATGCTTGGAGAGTTCATAGCGCTTGTAAACTTCATAATACTGACTGATGGTGCCGCCCCTTTGGATAAAACGGGTAGCGGGCTGCTTTCCACGATTCCACAATCGGGAACGATTTCATGTTGAATGGTGCAGCCGCTGATGTAGGCTCGGCCCTGTATTTAAGTTTTGACGAATACTTCAGCGCCTGTTTACAATACTTTTAGTAGATTGCAAATGCCGTCCGCAAGGGCGGCTAACGATACTCCTCAGTAGCTCAATGGCAGAGCATCCGGCTGTTAACCGGAGGGTTGTAGGTTCGAGTCCTACCTGAGGAGCCATA
>CAVOKO010000004.1:0-163308 GCA_963696525.1 uncultured Acidobacteriota bacterium
TTTTTCCCCGCATAAAACCTACCTGTTTTTGATTTCTGATCCGAATTGTCCTATCATTGTACTAGCCTCCCGGACAGGAGACCCAATGGACACCATCATTTACCCTCGTCATTCGGCGGATTGCGACCAGACGGCTGACCGCTACGCACCCCGCTGCGGCTGCCCGCTTTGGTTCCAATTTAACTGGAACCGGGCTTCCACCGTGCTGGACGGCAAAAAGCTAAAACGAGGTCAGAACAAGTGGACGGCCAACACCCGGTCGTGGTCGGAAGCTCAGACCAACGCTAAAAAGTTGGAAAAGCACTTGGAAGACCTCCTCCAAGGCAAGACTGTCTGCCACGGTGTCACGGTTGAGGCCGCCATCAACGAGTGGCAGGTATTCCGTGAGAAGAACAAACTCACCAACACAAAGCCGAAGCTCATGGGACAGAAACTCATCGACTGGTGCGAGAAGAACGAGATTCTGCTTCTGACGGCAATCACGACAGACCGGGTGATGAAGTTCCGCATGTCGCTGCCGTTCCGCACAGGCGACAGTAGTAGCTTGAAGGTGCATTGGGCGGTTATCAACGGATTCTTCAACTGGGCCCACGGCATGGGATATATCGACAAGAATCCCATCCCCACATCGAGGCAAAATCCGCAGTTTGCGATTCGGTACGACACAAAGGAAGTGAAGCCGCCAACCACGCAGGAGATTGAAAAGGTTCTAACTACGGCTACCGGTCGAGTCAAGTTGCTTGCGCAACTCATGCGTGAGACGGCCATGGCTCTGGTGGACGCTCAAAAGTTCGATTCGGCGACCCTGGAAGACGAGACGTTGATTCGCAGCAACCGCCGCAAAACGCACGAGAGGTTCCGAGTTCGCATCTCGTCGTCGTTGGCGAAGCAGCTTGAGGCTCTGGGTTCCCCGGCTTTCCCCGGCACGTATCCGGAATGGCGTGAACGCCTCTACAAAGCCTTCCGTGAAGCCGGTGTGAAGATGACACCGCACGGCTTCCGTCACTTCCGCATCAGCGAGTGGCTAGCGCAAGGCGTCTCAGTCGCTGATGTGAGCAAGTGGGTCGGCACGTCAGAGAAGGAGATTCGCAAGACATACGAGCACTGGATTAAGGAAGCAGAAGACCGTTTGGACGAAGTGCAGAGGCAAGCTTGGCTGGCGCAAGGACTGGACGAGAACGGGAACCAGAGGAAACAACAATTTCACTAAAGTTCCAAAGATTTTTTATCAGAATTCGGTGTTCTGATGGTCATTTGCCGGTGTTTTTAGTAGGGAATCGTAGGAGTTTAACTCCTAAAGAAGCGGGTTATTTTGATGGTGCCAGATGCCAGACCCCCACCCGTATCCCAACAATCGCTTGTACCCCCGTTAGCGGCTCAAGGCAACATACCTTATCAAAGCTCTCTTCGTCTGGGACCCGAACGTTTTGGGGGCGCAAAAGTCGCTTCTCCAGTCGGTAGCCGGCGTCGCGGATGTCCGGGAAGCCAACCGTTGCTTCAAACATCACGGTGTCGCCCGGCTTAGCGGATTTAAAGATTTTGCCCGCGCGGTTGACCTGATTTTTCACAGGTCTGCCTGACGACAATTCGCGAATGTTCGCTAACTCAATGGATCGAACGGGCACGCCGCTGTTAGGAAAACCGGCGATAGGTTCGTGGGCGAGAATCCGGGCGCGGAATTTATATGACCTACTCATTTCGTCACCAACTCCTGAACAACTTTTCCGTCAACGATTTTCATTGTGTAGATTTCGCACGGCTCTGGTTTACGCATCAAACTTCTTGGACAGACGGCGTGACTCCAAACACTCTCGTCATCCGCTTTGACAATCAAGGCATCAATCTTAATCGGCTGTTTGCACCGTGGGCATCTGGTGGAATATTTCGCTGTGGTTCTTGCGTATTCAGACATACTTCTTCTCCTCTTCTTCAAATTTCTCTAACAATTGCATCATTCGTTCCCAAGTCTTAATGGCTGTAGGTTTCTTCTTTGGCACGAACCTATCTGGATACCGCGTGACACCTACTTCTATTGGCACAACAGCACCGATGACATTCATAGACGCGCGGATCATACACTCTCTCATCAAGCGAACCGTGCGTTCTTCATCTTCTATCTCGCAGGTTAGAAACACGGCATCGTGTAGTGGTGCGCAAACATCTAATTTCATTTCTGACATATAGGTGATAGCCAACCGCAACATCTCCGCGCCGTGGCTTTGCATAGGAAAGTTCTGGAGAGAGTTGATCAGGCTTTTCACTTTGCCGTATTCGTTGAGATGATCTTCTCTTTTCTTGCGCCCGAGTAACTGTCTCGTCCAGCCGAACTTGGTGCTGATTTTTCGCGTTGCCAGCGCTTCGTTTACAACATAGTTGATCCAGCACCAAAAGCGCGGGAACAATCTCTTGTGAAGGCGCAGCAAGGCTTTGGCTTCATCCAATGTCATCCCGCACGCTTTAGCGATGGTGTAGGCTGTCTTTCCGTAGAGAACGCCCAACGCAACCGCTTTCAGGCGATCTCGCAGGACAGCGTGCTTCAATGCTATCTCTCGCGGATATGGTGACGCGTCTGGATTCTTGGTAGCGTCTTTAGGTAACATATTTGCCAAGACACCGAAGTTGATGTAGGGATCGCCCTGTGCCAGCATCTTTTGCATCTTCTTATCGCCGGACAAATACGCCGCGATCCAAACTTCTTGCGCACTCCAATCGGCTTCAATAACACACCAGTCTTTCTCTGGCTTCACAAGATGCCTAAAGGCAGGACTTCCGCCAGCCAGAATAAATAACGAAGATGACGGCGCACAGCGTGAAGTCACTGTTCCGAAATCCCAGAAATGAACGCGCGAACGCCCGTCACTACCAACAGGAAAACCCAAACCCAACTTTGTATTATTTCTCATCATTATGAGTTCGTGTAAAGGCACGAGTTCAGGATAGGTGTCAGACATCATTTCCAGCACGTCAACGCCGCGCTTCGCTTGCTTCTTTTTCTTTATCTTCCCGCCGCCGGTCTTAGGCCAAGCAGCCAGCCAGCCGCGTTCTTCTAAATACTTCTCCCAAAGTTTCGGCGCAATGTCATAACTATCTTCATTAAATACGGGAAACTCTATCTTCGCCTGCTCGTAGATAGCATCAAGAATTTTTTCCCAATGGCCGGCAAGACGCTTTAACAAACCGGCATCAACGGGGATACCAATGTGTCGCATCCAAGCAAAACCCCGCGCGGAGTGACAGTGGTAAATATCGCTTCGCAGGTCAACAAATTTGGGAAACCTGATTGAACTTGAAGCATCCCCTGTCGACCCTGTAAACATTCTCTCCAGCAAATTCGTAGTGTCTTTCACATCGTCTTCACAATAGAGAAGTATCCCAACCTGTTCGTAGTCTTCCGAGTAGGGGAAGCCGTGTAAGATCATACCTATCATCTGATCTTTTATATCTTGCGATCTCACGCGAATACCGTAGTGGCTACACACTCCGAGTAAACCAAACATTGAATACTCGTTGTTCTTAGCCGTTTGCTTCATTGTCTTCAGCCGAAATTCTTCATTGTTGATGTGACGCCAACAGAAAAGTAAGTCAAGAATACGCGCTGGCATCTCCCAGCCGAGTTGCAAGAACGTCATCAACTCCGCTTGCGCTGAGAACGCAACGAACAGCGATTTCTCACTTAGGTCAACAGGACACGACGGATACGGTGGTTCAGGTGGAAAGAACTGGCGGATGGTGTCGCCGGTTACAGGTGAATGAAAGACCGCGCAGACGGGATGTTGAAGATCACCGTCCGCGCCGTAGAACTCGGTGTCACAGACCCAGATGTTTGTGAGTCCAGCACCGAGTGCGTTAAGGTTTGACAACAGTTCAATTGCCCAAGTCATTGCTATTGACCAAGCAACTTGCGGATGACAGTAGCATCTGGAGAGGCGATTACGAAAGCATCACCAAATACTTTGGCTAGGATTCCGTCAGGCCCGAACATATCCTGATCAGGAAACTGTGGTTGATCTTCTATCGCTTCGCTGGTGTGTGCCTTGCGGACTTTGCCCTGATTGTAACGGCGTGACCAAACTTTCTTGGCTGTCTCTACAACCTGACGATCAGACACAGACCAGTTATCCAGACTGTCTCTGATAGGCCAAAGCCCGTAGTTACCGTCCTGAGTGAGATACAGATACAGGTTCGTTTGCTTAACGAATTTCTTCAGTGATGGTTGCTTCATACACCAGCCGCGCATCATCGGTGTCAACAAGAAGTATGACTTCCCGAAGCCGTCTTCTCGCTTCACAGTTAACAGCGTGCAAAGGATGCTGTGTCGTGGATCAGTGGAGACCCGTACAAACTCTTCGTCCGATGGAACGCCGAGTTCAATGGTCAGGTCACTGACATCCGTCGCAGCAACGGACTCCGCCGTAAAGTTCTCCGCCGCGAACGGATCGGTTTGGGGGACAACTGGTTCAGATACTGTTGCCGGTTCTGGTGATCCGGTGAGTTCAACATCTTCTTCTTGGAACTGTGAAAGTGTACTCACGATTATTACTCCTGTACCGTGCGAACACGGCTGGCAATGGTCGCCGCGTCCAATCCGCGTGGACGGTTGAGTCCGGCGTCTTTGGCGATACGACAAACGGTTGATAGAGAGACTTGGAACTGGTTCGCGATTTGAAACCAAGTTCGGTCAGGATTATTCTTGATGAAATCAGCGATTGTTTGATGCGCAGATTTTGTTTTCAATTTACAACTCCTTTGTCAAAGCGAGAAAACTCGCTGGACACTTACTAATACTGAGTATTCTGAAAGTCAGAAGATATTTCTAACTGTCATTTAATCGACCGCCGTCGTCCAGTTCGCATCTACACCGCAGGTTGCTCACGGTCGCGGCTCGTGACGGCAGTCAAACTTGTTAGTTTCTCGCGTTAGTCAACGTCTTCCAAATTCGGTCAAAACGTCTTGCTTCGTTGTAATCGTTGTCAAAGTCGTGCCATTCCGTAGCCGAATCTATCAGGCGCACGAGGTCGTCAATCTGAGTTTCCGTCAATCTCATGTTCTTAAATTTGTTAGTCATAAATCTCCTGTTAGTTAGTCAAGGTCAATGATCTGTTCAACGTTGCGAATTTGGTTGTAGCAAGTTCCGCAAAACCAGTAATCATGGAACCGGAAGATCGCCGGATAGGTGCAGGGCTCATAATCATAATCTATGTGATGTTCGAGATACTGCTGCCTTTGGCAACGCGGTGCCGTTAGTTTTTCACGCCAGCGTTGGGCGCAAAGCCAAGAACAAAACGTCGGATCGTCTGGATGTGTACGAGTTTCTCTGTCGCGTCCCGGTCCCGTTATTTGACCGCAAGGACAGCACTTCAAATTATTTTCGCCTAGGTAATACATATCACTCCTTATCCAGCGCGGTCATTACAACACCTATCATCCGCGCGTGCTGTGATGCGGTGTGAGTCATTGAGTAACAACGGAAGAAGTGATGCATAGACGCAACACACACATCGTTCTCGTTGCTACCTTCGGATACATCTTCATAACTCCAAAGGAGCGCGGCTACATCGGCTGTCATTAACGCAAGTTTGTTAGTCATAAATCTCCTGTTAGTTACTGCTCAACCGGCTCAACGCCGATAAAGCCGTCACGGATGTAAAGTTGATGTGGTGTACTGGTTCCGCAGCCGGCGATGGAAACCGGCGGAAATGCGTGGACCTGTTCTACTTGGCTGTAACGGTTACAGTCACAGCCGCTAACGGTGCAACCGGCAGCGAAGACGTGTGCGTTATGCGAGTGTTCGCAATCACACACGAGATCGCCGTGTGATGCTGTCGGACAATGCTTACAGGTTGTTTTAGACATTTTGTTACTCCTATCTATTAATACTCACGGTAGTCTGTGAACTTAATTATCATTGTCAATCGTGAACCAAATCCTGCAAGCGCGGCATTGGCCTCCGACGATTGATTCCGCGATCTCGTCCGCTATATCTCTCGGTGTCATTGTTGCGCTATACTCCGCGCGGCACTTCTCGATTTCTTCTTGAGATGACTTCATACTATTTCTCTTGTGTAGGATGAAACATAGATCTGAACCTATATTCGTCCGTTGGTGTGTAATGTGGATCAGGCATGAATTTCCAAAGCGTATGCTTGGCGTACCAAGTGCGTTTGTAGGATTCACAACGCGCAATAAAATCAGCCGTGTATACAGTCCAATCAAACGATCCGTCATAATATCCGTCTGGCAGACGCTGACCGCGCGTTGTCATTAGACCGCTTTTATAGTGGTCAACATACGCGTGCGTCCGTTCGATTACTTGCAGAGATGAAGCAGGAGAGATGATTGGTTCTTGACTAATCCAAGTGTAGATTCCGGCAGAGTAGAACTCTTTCAGAGCAGCCAACCGCGTAGATGGATGTGGAGCGTCATGTTCCCAATACGCGATTTCCGCTTCATCAAAAGTAGAGAGTGAGACGCCGAGACAATCTATTCGCGGATCAAACAACATGATGTCCTTGAGCGCGTTCGTTGGATTCTTGGTTAAGACACAGACGCCGTAATCGCTATCGTGGAGTATCCTGATAGTTCTCGCGGTTAATGTGTCGTTTGGGTTCGCGTAAACATCTCCGCTATACTCCAACAACACTTGGTGTCTAGGCAGATGCTTCTTCTCACGGTCCTTGACGCTTGCAAGTAAGTTGAGCAGATAGTCTGCCTTGGCTCGCGATGTAGTCCAGTTTTCTCTCGCTACGCGAAAGGATGCTGGACCGTAACAATACCGACAGCCGTGTGGACAACCTACTTCACGGTTGAGCGCGAGCCGGGCGAACTCCGTAATTCCGCCCGGTTCGTAGATTAGGTTTTTGTTTACGGCTTTGACTCGCATACACATATCAGTCTCTTTTACTCCTAATACTTCGCGCAGTGTCCCGATAAGGATCGTCACCTAATTCGTTAGCGAGTTGTGTTCCTTCCGAGAAGAAATGTTCCCAACCTCGTCCAAGTTCTTTGCCAGTTCCGGTGTGCTTGTCCAGCGCGAAATCTGGAATTTCGCGAACAGGACGAGGACCTTCGCAATAACAGATTCCGGCATTGTCAACGCACCTAGATTTTGGTGCGCGGACCAGCATCAGGATAGCCTGAACGAAGAACAACCTACCTTTGCCGTTGATGCGCTGGTCTTTCTCCGTCTCTAGCCAGCCGTGCCGAAGCACCGTGATCTTCAAGTGCATAAGTGGATCAGCCATGCCAACATCTTCACTCGCGATAATGACCAACCGTGACCAAGCGTGCGGCGCGGCACCGTACAAGAATAGTTCCGTGCCCCAAAAGAGTGCGCCATCTTCATCTCCGCGCCGAATACATTTTTGTAGCGCGGAGAGACACTCGTAAAAATCGTATTGCGATTCCATAAACCATGCTGTGCCTGACATATCAGTCTCCAGCACCGTCATATTGATCTAAGTTAGGCTTGGCGTTAGACCGTGCATACTCTATAGCAGCGTCCGTATCGTTGCCGTAGTCCAGTAGATTGCTGTCAGTATCTTCGTCACTGTCACTATCACTGTCTTCTAACGGATGCACTGGAAGCAATGGTGTCTTCTTGACTACGCGAAATGGATTGTCATTAATGGTGTCAGAAGTCTGTGATGTCTGTGGCAGCATTCGTATGGTCTTAGCGCGTTTTGGTTCCGCTTTCTTCTTAGCTGGCTTCTTGGCTGGCTTCTGGTGTTGCGCGTCATACTCTTTGTCAGTCACAGTAACCAGTGCCGCCGTTTCCGTGTCACTGGCACGCTTCCGTTTCAGTTCAGCAGCAATGGTTTCTTGTAGGTGTTCCAACTCTTCAATGCTGAAATCGTTGGCAACGATTTCTCTACTGACTTGCTGGTAGGTCAAGGCGTCACTGGTTGATGCTGACTTCGCTTTTGGTTTAGGAGAACTTTGTTCTCCTTTTGGTTTTGGTGTCCGTGCCAGCCGATTAATATAATCCTGTTGAAGTTTAGTTGTGGCATGGAACCAATGTTCTTGCCAGCGCTTCCAACTCGTGCAATCGTCAAGCAAGGAACCTTTTGGTAACTCACGATAATGCTTTCGTGTTTTAGCAAAGAACTCTCTATAGTCCGAGAGTTTTTCACCAGCCGCAATGTAGCCTACAACCGTGTCTGTGATTTTTATGCGTCCGTTTGTCACGAACTCATTGGCAAGCCGTAGGTCTTCTGGTAGCAAGCAACTCTTTATTGTCTGTGTCATACGCTTCCTTATCTGGACGCCTAATAGTGCGTCCTATACTAATAGTGTAGGTATTCAAATAACCTTCAATATCAAAATATTCGCGCGCGAATTGGTGTGAATATTGCCAATGTTTGCGGAAAATTAAGCAATCGCTAATTAGTTGAGCGAGCCCGTTGGGCTGGGGCAGGAGCTGCCCGAAAAAGAGAACTTTGTTCTCCCCTGCCGCGCGAACGGGCAGGGCAGGGGCAGGGCGCGAACAGGCAGGGGCAGGGCACGACAGGCAGGGCGCGAACAGGCAGGGGCAGGGCGCGACAGGCAGGGCGCGAATGATCGAGCAAAAGGCAGGTGCTGGACTATCACCGAGCCATCAGGAACGCTTCTCAGGGCAACTGTGCGCCAGATTTTAACGGTTCTGGAGCCGCACGAACAGGTTCGGGCGAAAGCGCGTCTGATCTAGTTCCTGTCCGTTCGCAGATTGTGTTCGATCACCAGATCAGGTCTGCCGGTTGCCACAAACATCGCGCGAATCTCTGATCCCGACAACCAATGGAACTACGACTACGGGAGTATTAGTAAGTAGGAGTGATTATGAAATTAACGGTGAAACAATTCGCGAAACTGAAACAGATGAGTGACCAGTCAGCGTCCAATAAACTTAGGAGTCTGTGCCGGAACGGTTTTATCACAGCGGGGAAACAGAAGCACGCCACCGACCGTCCTTTGAACGGTAGGGCTGGTAACGGACGCACTCTTGTCTATAACATCCCTGACATTACTGCAATAGTTTTGGGATTGAAAGCATAGATGAAACAAATATATACCTTAATAATCTATTCGTTCTTCTTCCTTCTTTATATAGTAATAAAGCCATGTTCATATTTGTTTATAGATACATTTGTTTGATGACCCTATGGAGTTAAGATGAAAACCCAACTTGAGAAGTTCACGACCGAGTTAGACAAAACCAAGACCGCGTATACAGAGGTCAACGTCCCGATTCCCGATGAAGATTACGGTGACGAGCTACTGACTATCATCACAGCCCAAGGTAGGGATTTCTTCTTTGACGGTTTGACCGGCGAGTTTGACCACGCCGATTTGGGTTCGATTAATTAGTAGGAGATACCGAGACACGAAAAATGAAAAAGACGCAGCTTCAGATTTTCACGGACGCACTGGACAAGCTCAAACTTGACTACGATGAGCATACATTTCCGGTCGGTGATGATGAGTTATTAGTTGTCATTACGACGCCACAGATTATCGTGAGGTCATGCGCAAACTGGGGGGTGCCGTCCTCGAAAGCCATTAGCAACCTTGCGTTTGTTTGCTTCAAGGATTTCCAAAAACCTATGCTGCACAATTCCCGCACTTTCAATCCCATAGGTAGAGAGCGCAATCGCCTGACGGTCGGCGATCTTCATTGCGGAAAATACCCAGCAATATTGAGAAAACGCTAATCGACCGATCCGGATCGATGTAGCGTTTCGGAGGATACTCATGCACGTTCGGCCGGAATTCAGAGAAATCCTAATCGCCCAAAGAATTCGCCACTGGCACAGCATCACCCGTTGCCGCCTCATTGCGCCCAAGATACCGCCCTCGCGGGCGCGAAAGAACTATTGGCGGCTTTGCAAGAGCTACCCCGAGGTGATGGCAAAGCTCGGACTGACCGAGGCGTCGGTCTACGATCCCTTATGACGGACCGGAAGAAACGATATCCCTGCCAAATGGACGCGGAGGGCGGAGTCATCCGGAGCACGTATAAACCTCGCAAATGCTGTGGGGCTCCAACATATCATTACGTCGTCTACGACGGCAAAAAATACTATTTGTGTGCCGCGCACTTGGCGACGAGCGGACTTCTCAATATGGACGGGGAGGGTCTGGATACCATCGAGGAGTCGATAAAGCGATGATCCGGCCAAATTGCTGACGGCATCCGAGGCCCAGAGCGGACGCTCTTGCCGCGAACCCGGCTAGGCGCTTTCGCGGCAGTCCAAGCGTTCGATAAATTCCACGAACGCCGAAAATTCCGTATCCGGGCGGAAATGCCCATCTCGCCAAGCAAATCGTTTCGTGCTTGCCCCGGCGGTGTCGCCAAAGACGACCTGCTAGATGCGGCCGCGGCGGCTTGGACGGCGCTCTGGATCGATGGCGCGCAAGTGGATAGTCGTGAATATGCCGGCGAAGAACAGCAGGGTCAGTAACTCGCAGATTGAACCGAACTGGGTGATTGAGATGATTGACCGGCCGAGCATCCTGCGCTCGTGCCAACGGCCGGCGGAATAAGCACGAAGTTCTGAAACGTTCAGTATTAAACATCGCAGGCCGATTTCAGCGCCTGCGACCGGGAGAAATCAATGAACAAAAGAACGATTACGATCGAGGAACTCGCCGACGGCCGAGTGCGCGTGACTGTGGACGGGCCGCAGTTCGTCGCGAACGGCGTCAATCTTTCCACCCGTACCATCGGCGTTCACCAGCTGGCAGACTTCGCGCCCGACAGCCAAGATTTGAAGACCTACGCATCCGCGCATTGCACAGCCGGCGATAATTGGCATAGCTCAAAGAGCGGTTGCGATGGCACATGCCACGATCCCGGCTGCGGGAATCCGGCCGATTTCTTCGTGCATTGGAGGACCGAGGATGGACGCGAGCAATGCGAACCGTTTTGCAAGTGGCATGCTTCCGCTACCACATCCTTAGTCGGCGAAGCGGTGCTGAACGCGCTGTGGTACGGGGTGACGGATGACCTCCGCTTCTGGACCGGAGCGGACGTCTTGCCTAGCGGAGAGCTGCGGTGCGACCGGCACTACAAAGCCGTGGATCCCGACGGCGACCTTGGGTGGGCGCGCTGCACCAACCCAGCAGCCCTGCGAGTCAGGGTCACGCCCGTCGAGACGCTGATGGCAACGGGCGGTTCGGCGAAGGTCACTTACATGCCGCTGCCTGACAAAGCGCACGAAGCTCACATGTGTGCCGAGTGCTACGAAATCGACCGGAAATCGGCGGGCACCGAGGGCAATCCAGCGAATATCGAATTGGTCGCCGAACTGAGACCCGCACGATCGGCACTGACCTAGCCCACCAGCGCCGCAAGGCTCGAGCAAACTTCGGTCCGGAGGTGACCGCTCTGGTCCGCGAAGTGACAGATGACAAGTCTCTTGCTAAAGCGCATCGGAAACAGCTTCAGGTCGAGCACGCGCCAGGTTCTTCCAGCCGCGCCAAACAGCTGAAAATTGCAGACAAGATCTGCAATGTGCGCGATACCGCTGTCAGCCCTCCCGCAAATTGGCCGCTACGGCGTCGTCGCGATTATCTGGAATGGGCTGAAAAGGTAGTGGCTGGCTGCCGAGGTGTCAACGACCGGCTGGATCAGGCATTCGATCAGGCGATTGCCAAGGCCCGAGATGGCCTGGAGCTCAAGGCATAGTCAAAATTCACTGGCCTGGCGAGGGTGTTATCTATGCTGGGGCTCATCGGGTTGCCGTGCCTGTTTCACCATTTCTACCAGGACATTTCTGGTCTCCGCCGGACTGCTCACTTCCCGCATGAACGCGATACGTCCGCCGCGAACGCCCTCCTGGGTCTTTAGTCGAACGTGGAAGCCGAGTCGATCGATCGAAGTAATGGCCGCCTCCTGCGACTCGATGCCGGCAAAAACTCGCGCCAGGAGGACAAGCTCCGCCTTGTGATCGCTATTCATGTGCTGCATGATGCCAGCTGCAGCGTCCGCCAGCGGGTCCGGTTGCGCTCTCTCGTAGTCTGGGGCAGGAATCCAGCCCATCACACCGAATCCACCCACGTAGTAAACGCCCACCACTTCCATCCGATAGAAAGAAAAGTCCTCGTAGTCCACCCAGTATTTGCTGTTTTCGTAGCGGGACAGATAGAGTTTGCGCAATTCCGCCACCTCTGGTCCGCGCACCGCCAGAACGTTCCCCAACAACGTGACCCTGGAGGCGCCCAGGGGATCGCCGCTGGTATCAGGTTGCGTTACCAACAGGCTGGCGCGTGGGTCCACCAGCAGATTGTGGGTGTGCATGGCCATCGTGCTGATGAGAAAGACGGGGCGCCCACGCTCGTCGAGACCGTAAGGCATCACCGAACCGAAAGGGAAGCCCGGCTGTTTGCGGGAGAGGGTGGAGAGGCTGCCAATGCGGCCCAAGTACACCAGGGTGCGAGCCCGCTCGGCGAACGAGGGCTCAGGGACCGAGGGCTGACCGGCGGGACCGCCAGTGTTTGCGTGCTTTCTCACTGAGGGCAATCCTTGCCTCCTTATCTTAGAAACATTGTGAATAGATGCGGCTTAGCGCTTCGGCGACCGTTTTTGTTCGGGATTCAGTCCCACCCCGCACCGCAGGCGCTGTTCGACTTTTCCCCCAGAGCCGATTTCAGGCGGGGGCGACCCTCGCTCCATGGTTCCGGTGCGGCTGGCTGGTACGGAGGTCTCTGAGGCTTTTCGGGCCAAGCTGGCGGGGCTGTCCTCTTTATGCATGGACGAAGACAGATCGCCGGCAGGCCAGCAAATCCCCAATACGGTTAATTTTGATGTCAGCTGGGGGATAAGAACTCAGGATTTTGGGATCATGCGCATACCGTCCCTGCCTGGGGAAGACCGTAGTCACGCGGCTCTTCCACACTTTCTTGATTGCGTCCAGGATGCGGAGCTTGTCGTCGATCATCACATAATGACGCGCCGGATATATGCGCTCGACGTCGGCAAGCATCTCTTCTTTGTGGATGAAGACCAGCACCCGACCTCCGAAGGCTTGCCACAGGCCTGAGCGGCAGATTTTGCGTGGCTGGAAGACGGCGTCTCCATCGGACAGAATCACGACTTGTCCCCAGCGTTTAACCCTTTGAATGACTTCGAAAACATGCGGATAAAGCCGTTTGGCAAACGGATATTCCACCAGCCAGTTTGCAACCCGTAATAGCCGTGGATCGTGCAGGTGCTCTAGCCGGTAGCGCTCCAGTGCGCCCAGGTAGTCGGCGTAGCCGACTTCTTTGCGCAACTCTTCGAAGATTGTGATGTAGCGCTCGCGGGCCCGGCGTCCGTAGCCGCGGGCGAGGTGATGGTACAAATCTCTCTGGATCCGATCGTTGTCAAGCAGCGTATTGTCCACGTCGAAGAGAAAAACCAGATCACGCTTTGGCGTTTTCATTTCTCTTCCTGAGCCTGCGGATTGATCCACGGTCCGTCTGCAGCGATGATCGCGTCAGCCTCTTTCGGCCCCCAGCTGCGGCGCTTGTAGGGGAGAGCCCGGTGGTGGGTCTTAAGGACTGGATCGACCACCGCCCAGGCGGCCTCAACTGCGTCCTCACGGGTGAAGAGCGCTCCATCGCCGGTCATGGCGTCGCCCAAAAGCCGCTCGTAGGGCGCTTCCTCTCCCGGCCGTTCTTCGAGCAGGTAGAGCTCTCGCTGCTCCCCGACGAACTCCTTCCCTGCGAGCTTGACGCGAGCGGCGAGGGCGATGGCCGCGCTGGGGGAGAGCCGGAAGCGCAGGTAGTTGGCCAGACCCGTCGTCGGCGCTGAGTCGGCGAAAAGCCTCTGCGGCGGCGGCTTCAGCTCCACCAGAACCTCGGTCGCGGTTTCGGCCAGGTATTTGCCGGAGCGCAGATACCACGGCACCCCGTCCCAGCGCCATGAGTCGATGAAAAGCCGCAGGGCGCAGAAAGTCTCGACGTCGGAGTTCTTCGCCACATCTGGCTCCTTCCGGTAGCCAGCGTACTGGCCGCGCACCAAGTCGTCGGGCTGCAGAGGGCGCATGGCTTGAAAGACCTTGGCTTTCTCGGTATGCACGGCTCCAAAGTCCCTACCGGCCGGCGGCTCCATGGCAAGCAGCGCGACGATCTGGAAGAGGTGGTTCTCGATCACGTCGCGCAGACAGCCGGCGGTTTCGTAAAACGCGCCGCGCTTTCCCACGCCGAAATCCTCGGATAGGGTTATCTGGACGCTGGCCACGTAGTTGCGGTTCCAGATCGGCTCCAGGAACGAATTGGCGAAGCGGAAATAGAGGATATTCATGATCGCCTCCTTCCCGAGGAAGTGGTCGATGCGGAAGATCGAGTCTTCCGGGAACACCGTGTGCGCAACTTGGTTGAGCTCCCGCGCGGAGGCCAGGTCGCGTCCGAACGGCTTTTCGACAATGACGCGCGCATGCTCGGCCAAGTTCGCGGCACCGAGTCCTTTGATCACCGTCTCAAAGAGCGAGGGCGGAATCGCGAGGTAGTGCGCCGGGCGCCGAGCGCTACCCAGCGCCTCTTTTATCGCCGTGAACGTGCCCGGGTCTTTATAGTCCCCACTCACGTACCGGAGCAGGGACAGAAGATGGTGGAGGGCACGCTGGTTATCGATCCCGCCCGATCGCTTTATGCTGTCCGTCACGCGCTTGTGCAGACGCGCCAGACTCCACTTCGGGAAGGCGACGCCGATCACCGGGACCTTGAGAGTGCCTCGTTTCACCATCGCGTAGAGTGCCGGGAAGATCATCTTGTGGGCGAGATCGCCCGTCACACCGAAGAGCACCAGCGCGTCTGAACGGGAGGCGGTCATCAGGCAACTTCCTTCTTGTCGGCGGCTTTTTCTTCATGGCCGCCGAACTGGTAACGAAGGGCGGACAATATCTTGTCGGCGAAGTCACCCTCGCCGCGCGAACTGAATCGCTCGTACAGCGCGGCACTGAGGACGGGCGCCGGAACCGACTCGTCGATGGCCGCCGTGATCGTCCAGCGTCCCTCCCCCGAGTCCGACACTCTGCCGGCAAACTTCGCCAGGTCCGAGCTATCGAGGAGCGCGATGGCGGCCAGATCCAAGAGCCACGACGCGATGACACTGCCGCGGCGCCAGACCTCGGCGATGTCGGCCAGATTCAGATCGTACGGGTAGTGCTCGGGGTGTCGCAGTGGCGTGGTTTCAGCATCGATGGTGCGCCGCTGCTTGCCGGCGTTGGCGTGGCGAAGGATGTTCAACCCCTCCGCGTAGGCGGCCATGATGCCATACTCGATGCCGTTGTGCACCATCTTGACGAAGTGGCCTGCACCGCTCGGACCGCAGTGCAGGTAGCCGTGTTCGGCGGTGCCGCCTAGCTTCTCCCGACCGGGCGTGCGTGGCGCCGCCTCGACACTTGGGGCCAAAGTGGCGAAAACAGGGTCAAGGCGTCGGACGACGGGTTCATCACCGCCGATCATCAGGCAGTAGCCTCGCTCAGAGCCCCAGACCCCGCCGCTGGTCCCAACGTCCACGTAGTGGATGCCCATCGGTTTCAGTTCGGCAGCGCGGCGGATGTCATCGTGGTAGTAGGAGTTGCCGCCGTCGATGACCACATCACCTGGTTTGAGGAGCGGAATGAGGGCCTTCAGCGTCGGATCAACCACGGCTGCCGGCACCATCAGCCAGACGGCGCGGGGTAATTTCAGCTTATTAGCGAAGTCGGCCAGCGACGCGGTCCCGACCGCCCCATCTTTGGCGAGTGCCTGTACGGCTTCCGACTGGAGGTCGTAAACCACGCACTGGTGGCCGGCCCGTAGCAGGCGCCGCACCATATTGGTTCCCATTCGACCCAGTCCGATCATGCCTAGTTCCATGTATTCTTCCTTTCACCTTAGGAGCCGAAACGTCCGCTCCTCGCAGGCGTTCAATGTGGCCATAGCCAGATGCGTAGCCTCGCAAGGTCTTATCCTGAAAGTTTTTCGTAAACTCCCTTCGGTTGGATCATTGCATTTCTGCACGAGGTTGCGCACTCACCGGAATATTCACGGCGTGGATGCGCCCACCCGGATTCAAGCGGCTTTGAGCACCTTGCTCTTGGACGCAATGCATTCCAGCAGATCCTTCCAGGACTTGACGAACGATTCCGCGCCTGCGACCTGGAGTTGTGCGCCCAAGGCGTCTACGTCAATGCCGGCCTTGGCGAAGTTGGCTAGCACCTCCTCGTAGTCGTCGTCACTCGTACACAATGTTTGGCCGATATCCCCATGTTCTGCGAACGCTTTCAAAGTGGCTTCGGGCATCGTGTTCACGGTGAAGGGTGCGGCAAGGGCGCGGACGTAAAGAGTGTCGGAGGCTTTGGGGTCCTTGGTTCCAGTGCTGGCCCAAAGAAGGCGCTGGGAACGGCCACCGGCGTTGAGCATGCGCTGCCATCGCGGCGAGTTGAGCCCCATACGGTAGCTCTCATACGTCTGTCCAGCTATGGCAACGCCAAGTTGATTGTGTAACGCCTCGGGTACTTTGCTCATCACTGCAACGTCCCAGCGGCTGATGAAGAGCGAAGCTACGGAGCCGACATGCGGATTAAGCCCGGCAGCGATGCGTCGCTCGACGCCTCGCAGGTATGCCTCGGCGGCGGCGACATACTGTTCGCGCGAGAACAGGAGCGTTACGTTAACCGGCACGCCCGCGAAGATCGCCTCCTCGATGGCAGGGAGTCCCTCCTTGGTGCCTGGAATCTTGATGAAGAGATTTGGGAGCCCGGCGCGGGCGTGGAGAGCCTTGGCCGCAGCCAGGGTGGCCGCAGTGTCGTGGGCTAGCAAGGGCGAGACCTCCAGGGACACCCAACCGTCCACGCCGTTCGTCAGGTCGTGGATCGGCCGAAACAGATCGGCGGCCTGCTTGAGGTCCTCCAGCGCGAGTTCGAAGAACAGCGCCTCGCCCGCCTTTCCTTCTTTCATTTTCTGGTGAATAGCGGCGTCGTAGTCGTTGCTATTCTTGATGGCGTGATCGAAGATCGTGGGATTCGAGGTGAGCCCTGTAACCGAGAGCTCCTGGATGTAACGGCGAAGCGTGCCGCTGCTCAGCAAGCCCCGTGTGATGTTGTCGAGCCAGAGGCTCTGGCCCATTTCGTAAAGTTTTTGTGTCGCTTTCATCATTTCTCTCCTGCAGTTGCTTGCGCGGCAACTTCTTGCTCCTCCAGCGCCTGCACTTCCGCCAGGCGGCGTTGGTGGCGTGGAGCGCCGCTGAAGTGAGCGGTCAGGAAGGTCTGGATGAGTTCCCAAGCCAGCGCAGGCCCGATCACTTTTCCTCCCAGACAAAAGACATTTCGTGTCGTCATCTTCGACGTTTTGGTAAGCGGAGAAAACATCATGGATAAGCCCAGCACGCATACCGACTTGTTCGCAGCTATGGAGCGCCGAGGCTGCCGGCAGAACGCGATTCCACGCAAAGAACCTGCTCATCGCCTTGAACCGCCTTCAGGTCTCCGCCCCGCACTCACACTTTGCACCCTGTGACAGCATCGCACCGGCGAAAGTAATGATCTGTTCCTTTTTGCTCATTCTTGCCGATATTGAGAAAGGGTCTTCCTTGCGTTTGGTGAGGGATGTCTGGTCTCGGCCAGACTGATTGGTTGCCACTCGAAACTAGCTGGCGTGCAGTACGCGTAACCTGAGCAGATCGAGCTTGACGCGCCCGTACACCTGGCGTGTGCTCAGCTTCTGGCGATGAACCGATCCTCGACCTGTACGCTCCAACGCAGTTGCATGACAGCAAGCACAGCTGCCTCGTCGCGGCCGGCCCGCTCAGTGCTCATTCAGTGTTCCCGGCATTGCTCATGCAGAACCTGCTCATCAAGGACAGCGTTGCCAGGCTGCGTGAGAACCTGGATGTCTTGTGGCTGAAGGAAAAAGAGCACTTTGGCCCAAACCTTGATGGAAAGGTGCTTGGGTACCCGGTTCGCTTCTGCGCAGCAGAAACTCCCACGGGCACACCCGCGGGAGTCTATTTGGACTACTCGATGGTCATAAGGTTCTTGACGCTCTTGACGCCGTTGACGTCGTTGACGAGCCTGGTGGCCAGGTCCTTTTCAGCTGCGTTTTTCGCCTTGCCACCCAGTGTAACTACACCGATCTTCGTGGTGACCGAAGTATTGAGGGCACTGGTCGAGCGGTGATAGAGCAGCATCATCTTGACTTGGGCGGTGATGGAAGCGTCATCAATATTTTGACCTACCGTGCTCGATGTCTTTGCTACTGCCACTGTCATCTCATTCTTTACGCCCTTGACCCCTTTCACATCTTTAGCGTATTCGGCCGTCAGATCTTTTTGTGCCTTGCTGGTCGCTTCGCCTTGCAAGGTGACGATTCCGTCTTTGACGTCGTTCACTTCAGTTTTTAAACCGTTCACGCTGCGATGGAACAAGAGCGTGGTTTTCACTTTCATCTTGAGCCACGCATCTGAGTACTCAGCGGGGTGGTCTCCTTTGACTTCCAGCCTGTTGTCCACACTCTTAACCCCTGGCAAGCTAGCCACGGTCTCCTTGGCTAATGATTTGTGGGATTCTTCGGAGACAGTTCCCGTTAAGCTCACAACGCCATTCACGGACTGAATCTTAATATCATCAGTCTTGAGGTAGGTCTCGAATACATACGACTTCCTGGCGGATGATTCGATACGGTCATCCATTTTGGACGCGTGCACAGGCATGCTTATCGCTAACAGAGCGACGGCAGCCACCATCAGAATTACGCGATGCATTATTTTCATTGCATTCCTCCTTACTTTTAGCTGGAATTTACGTGTTCATTGTCTGGGCGACCAGTAACATACTCTCGACCGCTCCGCTTGCGATGCCGCGCCGGTATTGGATAATCCATATGGCGCGGGCGTTTCAAGTCTGCCGTGGCAGCACTCGTGCCATAAAAGTCCCTGAAACGTTACTTCGCTAGCTGCTTCCGGATCGTTTGCAATTCTAGCCGACGCTTCTCCGTGGTCTTGGGATATGCCATCTTGAGACCTTTGAGCGCATCAAGAACAATTCTGGAAACAATCAACCGGGCGTTTTCCTTATCATCGGCGGGCACGACGTACCAGGGCGCGTGATGGGTGCTTGTCGCATGCAGGCAATCCTCATAAGCCTTCACGTAATGCTTCCAGTATTTCCTCTCGTGAATGTCCGCGGCGCTAAACTTCCAGTTCTTGTCCGGCTCGTCAATGCGCTCGAGGAATCGCTTGCGCTGTTCTTCCTGCGATAGATGAAGAAATATTTTGATGATCCGCGTTCCATTGCGATAAAGATGGCTTTCCAGGTCCACAATCGACCGATACCGCTCCTTCCAGATGGTCTTCTCGTCGCGCAACTCTTCCGGGAGCCCTTGGTTGCGGAGAATCTCCGGATGCACCCGAACGACCAGCACTTCCTCGTAATAGGAACGATTGAAGATCCCGATCCGTCCGCGTTCGGGAAGTCGGCACGTCGTGCGCCAGAGAAAATCATGTTCTAGTTCTTCGGCACTCGGCTGTTTGAAGCTGAAAACCTCGCAGCCTTCTGGATTTACTCCGGACATCACGTGCCGGATGGCGCCGTCCTTGCCGGCACCGTCCATCCCCTGGAAGATCAGCAGCAAGGCATAGCGGTTGGACGCGTAGTGAAGGCGTTGCAGCGAACTCAACTCCTCAACGTGTTTTTGCAAGAGTTCTTGATACTGCTCCTTCGACTTGCAAAAGGGCTTCACAATCGTCGGCCACTTTCTGAGTTCGACCTTTTTCCCGGGCCGCACAAGGAAATCCTTTGAATCGATTTTCATCATCCTCCCTTCGGTGTCACGAACCGCTTGGGCTGCGCTTGTTGCTCATGGCACTCACTAAGAGATTCATGACACTTTCGCATATGACACCTGATCTTCCCGAGTCTCTCGTTCTGCCTCAAGCCAGTTCGATCTTGCTGCCTTTCACCATGCACTGTTATAGGTGAAGTTCATAGATGTGTGTGGCAATCTTTGGTGAATGCAGGAAGCCCAACACTGTTGGTGCTTAACCTATATCCCTGCCTTCGTGTGATACAGATTGACACGGAAGTCGGCCCACGAAACGGACTGCACCCAGCGAGTGGGGACCAGAACCGATCGATTCTGGAGCCAGCCTCCACTTTTCACATCGAGGTAGCCGAGGTGCCAGCTGGCCTCATCCATAACAAAGCCCTCAAGGATTCCAAAGTCACCATCTGTGGCCCACACGTGGTAACCCAGCATATGCAAGGTGCTGCGCCGATGGGGATCCTCGGCGGTATTCACCGGGTACTTCGCTCCAGTTGGTATGTGGGACGGGAAGAACTCGCTGTTCACCCAACATGCCAGCGGGCCCCAGTATTCACGCATGGCAATCTCCTGCTGACGTGAGACCGGTTTCTCAGTATCCACGACAGGGCTGTCGTGCATTTGCACCCTAGTCAGATGAGCGCGACAGGTTTTGTTTGCCCAGTCGGGCTGTTCTAGCGCTGCAACGGGAAGAACCACATCGCGCCGTTTCAGCCAGCCTCCCACGTCTACCACCAGGCAGCAAACCTTCCAGGACTGATCATCGAAGAGAAAAGTGCGGATACTTCCCGTCTCGCCATCGGTCGCGATGACGGGAGATCCGATTAATGCCTTGAGTTCGTATAACATATTTCTCCTCCCAGGTTGCCGGCACAATTAGGTCTTCCAGGCCCTTAGATTTCCCGCCGCCATTGCCCGCCGCGAGCCAGCAATGTCAGGCGCGTTGTTCTTGTCTGTTTATTTATCCGCTTTCTGATTCTCGCGCTCTGCCTTCTCCAAGTCTTCAACTGCTTGAAGGTCCTTGCGCCCCAGTTCCTCGTAGAGCTCATGGACCCGCTTGACGAGCTGCGGTGTCAAGTCGGACGGTGTCTCAGCTTTGTCTTCAGGTTTCGGCTCGGCCTTCGCCTCTGTTCTAGACACGGTTTTGGTTTCAGGTTGAGGCTCGACCTTGGTTTCAGGTTTTGCCTCAACCTTGTTTTCGGGCTTGGCCTCAGCTTTGACCTCAGGCTTAGGCACAGCTTGGGTCTCAGGGTTGGCTTGGGCTTGATTTTTCTGAATTTCCCGTTCCGCTTTGTCCCAGTTCTGAACCGATTGACCGTCCCGGTGCCCTTGCTGCTCGTAGAGTTCATACGCTCGTGTGGCGATCTGCTTCGTCAAATCGGAAGTTGTCTTGGCTGTGGGCTTAGACTCGGGTTTGGCTTCCGGCTTCGGCTCAACCTTTGCTTCAGGTTTGAGCTCGACTGCAGGCTTGGCCTCAGCCTTAGTTTTATGCTCTGATTCGGATTTGGATTGAGTTTTCGGAGCGGCCGTCGCTTCAGGCTTAGCTGCGGCTTTGACTGGATCAAAAATCCGATACGCGAGCAGTTTCACGCGGTCATTCAAAAGGAACCACAGCAGCGCATAGCCCCACACGAATCCGGCCCAACCCCAGCCCAGGGGTGTCATAAACAACCCATAAACCGCTATCAACGTCGCCACAATTTGGGTGCCGAGCACCGCTATCCATAGAATCCGCGCCGGGCGTATGGACCAGAATGGGCGGCGGGTGCGCGTCAGAAAGATCGTCAGATGTCCGGCCACGGACAGCTTCAAGTACATCAGCGTCTGGATGTGCGCACGGTCGAGGTGAAACACGCGCTCACCAAGATAAAACAGGCCAAATGCAGACACGACCCCGATGACGCCCAGCACCGTGGAGATCCCCAGCACCATGCGCATGTTCCAGGCCTCGGGCTGATCCTTGTAATGAACGTTGTCATAGGCGATCGACAGGATGGCACCATCGTTGAGCAACGCCAGCATTACGATCATCACCGCCGTCAATGGATAAAAGTTAAAGATCAGGATCGAGAGCGTCATGAAGAACAGCACGCGCAGCGTCTCGGCGATGCGGTAGATCGCGTAGCTGTTCATCCGCTGGAAAATGCGGCGGCTTTCCTTGATTGCGTCAATAATCACCGAAAGACCGGGCGTCAGCAGCACCATCGCTGCCGCTGCACGCGCTGCATCCGTCGCGCCGGAGACGGCAATGCCGCAGTCGGCTTTCTTCAGCGCAGGGGCGTCATTCACCCCGTCGCCCGTCATGCCGACGATGTGGCCGCGCTTCTGCAAAATATCCACAATGTGGAACTTGTGTTCAGGGAACACCTGCGCGAAGCCGTCGGCCTTCTCAATGGACTCGGCCACCGCCGTGGTCTCTTGCTTCTTTGAGTCGCCCAGGCTGCCGGCATCGAGGATATTTGTGCCCATATCCAATTTTTTGGCGGTTTCCTTGGCGATGGCCAGTGCATCGCCCGTAACCATCTTGATCTTCACGCCCATCTGTCGCGCGGTTGCGATGGTTGTCTTGGCATCTTCCCGTGGCGGATCGAACAGGGGCAACACGCCAAGAAACTGCCATTGCCCGTCGCCCTCGGCCCGAGCCACACCCAACGAACGAAAACCACGCGCCGCGAATTCGTTGACCGCCTTATCAACGGCGGGCTTCACCTGCCCAGCATTGGCCGACAATGCCATAATCACCTGCGGCGCGCCCTTGGTCACCTTGAACGTTTTTCCATCTTTGGCTTTGACGGTGGCCTCGGTGCGTTTATGCACCGGGTCGAACGGCTGGAAATGAACCACCTCATAAGCCTTTAACGAATCCTTGTCTTTCAGTCCGCCCAGAACGGCCAGATCAATCGTGTCGTTATTCTCTGCACGCGACGCCAGCGCGCCACTGAGGATGACTTGCTCGGAGGGGATATTATTCACGCTGAACGGATCGCCCAGCGTCAGTTTGTTCTGGGTCAGGGTGCCGGTCTTGTCCGCGCACAGCACGTCCACGCCCGCCAACTCCTCGATGGCTACCAACCGGCTCACTATCGCCTGTTTTCTGGAAAGCAGACGCGCGCCGACCGCCATCGTCACCGACAGCACCGTTGGCATCGCCACGGGAATCGCCGCCACGGTCAGCACCAGGGCGAACTGCAAAGTCGTGAGGATCGGGTCGCCACGGTGGATCGCAAAAGCAATAATCACCGCCACCAGCGCCACTGCGAGAATGATCAGATAATCTCCGATCTTCAAAACCGCCTTTTGAAAATGGCTGACGGTGTGCGCCTCCTGCACCAGTTGCGCCGTCTTGCCGAAGTAGGTTTTCTCGCCTGTGGCATAGACCATTGCGCCAATTTCGCCCTGGCGGATGATCGAACCCGAAAACACTGCATCGCCGGATTTGCGCTCGGCGGGCAAAGACTCTCCCGTTAGCGCGGACTGATCCACCTCCACCGGGTCGCCGTCCAGCAGTCGCGCATCCGCCGGCACAATATCGCCCAGGCGCATGCGGATGACGTCGCCCGGCACCAACTCACGCGCCGGTGGGTTGATCCACTTCCCATCCCGTTTCACCCGGGCGTTGACCGCCAGTTTGGCCTTCAGGGCGGCGATGGCGTTGCTCGCCTCGCGTTCTTCCCAGAATCCGACCACGGCGTTGGCCACCAGCAACAGAAGGATGATGAAAAAATCCGGCCAGTGTCCGACCACGCCCGACAAAATTACCGCTACTTCGATCATCCAGGGGATGGGCCCCCAAAAATACGAGAGGAATTTCAAGAACGGATTGGTTTTCTCTTCTTCAATCTCATTCGGCCCATATTGCGTCAGCCGTTTCTGCGCCTCGGCCTGAGTGAGGCCATCCGGCGACGACCCCAACTTTTTCTCCACTTCCGGCATCGGCAGGGATTTCAGATCGTCCTTGGACTCCGGTTTGGAGCCCGGCTTCGATTCGGGAGACTTGGGCTTATCTGTATTCGGTTTCACGACAACTACCCTCCTGTTCTTGTTACCTCGACCGAGTCTTGGCCCAGAGGGGCCTTGGAAAATCTGTCGACAGGCGCTGTCGAAGAAGTCTCATTCGCGGTTTTGAATTCCTAAACTCGGGCACATTACACCTTTGCTTCCGGTGGGTCGGCGACTGCTCCGGACGGCAGGATATCCGGCAAGTCAAGGCGCGCCACGCCAATCCGGCTGTCGGCCATCCCGTAATAGACGTCGAAACGGTTTGGTGAGCCAAGATCGTCGCGCCGATCGATGCCGGTGGGAAACACAACGTTCGCGACGGTCCCGTCGCGTTCCTGCGGAAGCGAAGGCGTCAGCACGGGATCCGCCGAGCGATAGCGGACCACTTGCGGATGCTCCTTCGAGAGCACCATCACCCCGGCCGAGTAGCACAACGGGTGTCCTTCGTGGCTCGGATCCACGATTTCGCTCACGCCGTGATAAATGATCAGCCAGCCGTGCCGGGTTAGGATGGGCGGAGTACCGCCGCCGATCTTGAGCCGCTCCCAGGGCGCAACCGGAGCGGCCAGCCGGTGATGTGAATTAAACAAGCCGAGGTGATGCGGTTCGAGACCCTCCAAGGCCATCGGGCAGTAGGAAATCCAAATGCTTTCATGATCGAGATCCACATCACGAGACGCATCTTGGGCGGCGGTTTCCTCCGGACGAGTGCCGGGAAAAAGCGGGCGATGGAGCATGGCCATCTGCATTTTCCCAGCGTGATTGGGAATAGCGACGGGGAAGAGGCTGGCATCTTTGTTATCCACGTGGACGAAATCGATGCCCTGATACGGATCAAAGGGCGCGAGCCCCAATCGCTTCCAGTGGAACAAATCCTCCGATACGGCTAGGGCGATCCGCGGACCTTGCGACGAAAATGCCGCGTAAGTCATGACGTAGCGCTGGAGCGGCTCCACGAATGTGATACGAGGATCCTCGCAGCCACCGCCGCCGTCCGATCGCCGCTCGTAATCAGCCTCCGGCTCGAGCGCGATGCCGAGCCGCTCGACGCTAGCCGGATCGCCGGCTCCATTGAACCGCACTCGTGCAATGCCGATGCGCGAGTAATTCTCCCGCGCCACCAGTCGCGGGAAGAGGTAGAGCGCACCATCAGGGCCACGAACCGCAGCCGGATTCAGGACGCCTTCGATCTCCTGGGGATTCCCCGGCTCCGGCTCCATCAACATTCCCAGACGCCGCAGCTTGAATTCACTCATCAGCCCCCCACAAGGTCACGATTCGCGATCGCCATCTAAACAAGCGATGATTGCTTCGACAACCCGCTTAGTCTCGTTGGGACCCCGAACCGGAATAGAAACAACACCTGCCTCTTGAGCCGGATAGTCGTTCCCTCCCACAAACAAGGCATCGCCTATGAAAATCATCTCCTTCAACGAAATACCCAGAAGGTCTCGCAGCTTTCTGATCCCGTAAGCTTTGTCAATGCCGGGTTTGGTGACATCAATGGATGTCGAACCACCCATTCGGACAGAAAACTCGGGAATAATCGTATCGAGAATCGCTTTGATCTTTTTCCGCTTGGCATAATCGGGATCCCACTTATTCTTTTCTTCTAACGGCGCCTGCTGGCCTAATGCGGAAAATGTTATCTGGCTTCCCCGGTCTTCGATTACTTTTCCCCAGACCTTTTCGACTCGATAACCTGCTTTTCCGAGCGATTCGTTGAGCGAGCTGAATATTTTCTCTCGCTCCTCGGGGATGAAATCCTCTTCGTAGAGTTTTTCCCAATTCCCTGAGTATTGGTAGAACTTTGTTCCACAGGTAGGAAGCAGAGATAGCTCCCTCAGACGTTCGTCATGAGGCAGTTTGGAGACAACTTGTTTTTCGAACTGTGGCCAATCGCCTCCGGAAATCACGGCCACTTTGACGATACCGAGAAGGTCATGCAGCAGCGCCGACATTTCGGTATCAAGAGACGATTTACTTTCCGCCAGCGTGCCGTCCAGATCAAAAACAATTAGCTTTTTCACTACGCTTCCCCTCTGAATTATTACTATCTCAATTAGAGTTTCCGGCCCTGCCAACCATTCCGCTGTTGCCCGGTTGTAAACTATTCCGGGAGCGCAATTTCCAACAAGTTCACTGCACTGCGCGGTCGAAAAGCACACGCTCCGACCACCGCTGGTAAGACCACTACGTCGCCTTTTCCAACCGCATAGGTGGCGCCGTCGTGCTCGACCTGCCCTTCGCCCTCGATGCACACCAGCACGCGCGGCACACCCGCGGCGCCGACGGTAAACGGCGATTGCCCGCGTAGGCGCCACAACCGGAAATGTTCACACTGAAAGAGTCTCTCGCGTTCCACCGGCGTCGTCGCCTCCACAACGGGCGCCACCAGTCCGCCCGCGCACTCGGTAAAATCAATGCAGGCAAGCGCCTGGTCGACTTCGAGTTCCCGCGGCTTGCCTGTCTTGGCATCAACATGGCCCCAGTCGTACAGGCGAAACGTCACGTCGCTGTTCCGCTGAACCTCAAACACCACGGCATCACCGCCCAAAGAATGAACCGTCCCGGCCGGTATGAAGACGCCGTCGCCGGGTTTTGGAGTGAAGCATACGAGGTGGTCCGCCACCGTGTCGTTCGTCAGCGCCCGCCGCAGATCGTCGGCAGTGGTGCCGGGCCTCAGGCCGGCATAGATGCGGCTTTTTGTCCCCGCTTCCAGCACCACCCATGCTTCGGTCTTCCCGGTCTCGCCCGCTGGCAGCAGGTCCGTATGCGCATCCGAGGGATGCACCTGGACGGAGAGCATTTCATGAGTGTCGAGGAACTTCAGCAACAGTGGGAAGCGGGGGAAACGATGGGCCAGCTTTCCCATCAATTGCTCCGGAAAGTGCTCCCGCAATTGACCAATGGTCTGCCCTTTGAGCGGTCCATCGGCAACGCAGCTCTGATGGTCATCGCGGTCGCTGAGTATCCATGCTTCGCCGATAGGGCCGTCGCCCGGCAGCGGTGCGGTGAGCAGGTTGGCCAAACGCCGGCCGCCCCAGAGCCGATACTGATAGATCGGCTCGAATCGCAGGGGATACAAAGTATTTAGCTCAAGGGATCTCTCTCTAATTTCATCCATCGCCGGCAGACACTTGTCGCTGACGGCCAGCACCTTCGCAGTATCGATCAGCTTTTGTGCATTCATTTGAGGTTGTTCCATTTCCAGTTACGAATCTCCGGCAAGTCCTGGCCGTGCTTGTCGATGTAATGCTTGTGCTCGATGAGTTTGTCCCGCATTTGCTGCTTCAGATAGGCTCCCTTTGAACCCAAGTGCGGCAGGCGATCAATCACGTCTTGCACCAGATGGAAGCGGTCCAGGTCGTTCTGCACCCTCATGTCGAAGGCTGTCGTGATCGTGCCCTCTTCCTTGTAGCCCCGGACGTGCAGGTTGCGGTTGGTCCGACGGTAGGTCAGCCTGTGGACTAGCCAGGGATATCCATGGAAGCCAAAGATGACGTGTTTGTCTTTGGTAAAAAGCGAATCGTAATCCGTTTCGCTCAGCCCGTGGGGGTGCTCACTTGCAGACTGCAGCTTCATCAGATCAACGACATTGACCACTCGGATTTTTAGATCGGGCAGATGCTGGCGCAGAATGGAAACGGCCGCCAAGATCTCCAGTGTGGGCGTGTCTCCGCAACAGGCCATTACCACGTCCGGCTCGGCGCCTTGGTCGTTGCTGGCCCATTGCCAGATGCCAATGCCTTCCGTGCAATGCACGACCGCCGCGTCCATGGTCAGCCACTGCGGCAGGGCATGCTTGCCGGCAACCACCACGTTGACGTAATGCCGGCTGCGCAGGCAGTGGTCAAAGACCGACAGCAGGCAGTTGGCATCGGGCGGTAGATAAACGCGCACGATATCGGCCTTCTTGTTGATGACGTGGTCGAGGAAGCCGGGATCCTGGTGCGTGAAACCGTTGTGATCCTGCTGCCAGACGTGGGAGGCGAGCAGATAGTTCAACGAGGCGATCTTCCGCCGCCAGGGCAGTTCCAACGTTACTTTCAGCCACTTGGCGTGCTGGCTGAACATCGAATCGACGATGCGAATGAAGGCCTCATAGCTGTTGAACAGCCCGTGCCGCCCGGTCAGAAGATATCCTTCCAACCAACCCTCGCACTGGTGCTCGCTGAGCATCGAGTCCAGCACGCGGCCGGCGGGCGCGAGGAATTCGTCATTGTCTACTTCCCGGGCCTCCCACTGACGGTTGGTGACTTCGAAAACCGCGCCCAACAGATTCGAAAGTGTCTCATCGGGACCGAAGATACGGAAATTACGCTGATCCTGATTCAGCTTGGCCACGTCACGCAGAAACTTACCCAGCACGAGCGTGTCTTGGCCGTCAACGGCGCCGGGCGAAGGCACATTCACCGCGTGGACGTGGAAGTCCGGCATGCGCAGGTCACGCAGCAAAATGCCGCCGTTGGCGTGGGGATTGGCGCCCATCCGCCGGTCGCCCTTCGGCGCCAGCTCGGCCAATTCCGGCATAAGCCGCCCATTTTTATCGAACAGCTCCTCCGCCTTGTAGCTTTTCATCCAGCTTTCAAGCTGCTTGACATGATCGGGGTGTTCGGAATCCACCAGGAGCGGCACTTGGTGCGCTCGGAACGTGCCCTCTACTTGCAAGCCATCGACGACTTTCGGTCCCGTCCAGCCCTTGGGTGACCGCAGGACGATCATGGGCCACCGCTGCCGAGCGGTGTCGTTCTTATTCCGTGCATTGCTTTGGATTTGCCGGATGTCCTCGATGACCTTTTCCATAGTGCTGGCCATCAGTTGATGCATCTCTTTCGGCTCATCCCCTTCCACAAAGTAGGGCATCCAGCCACAGCCTCGTAGAAATTGCTCCAATTCCTCATGCTCGATACGGGCCAGGACGGTCGGATTGCTGATCTTATAGCCGTTGAGGTGCAGGATCGGCAGCACGGCTCCGTCGGTTATCGGGTTGAGAAACTTGTTGGACTGCCATGCGGTTGCCAGGGGGCCCGTTTCCGCTTCACCGTCGCCAACGACGCAGGCGACGATCAGATCGGGATTGTCGAACGCCGCCCCGAAGGCATGGCTAAGCGAGTACCCGAGCTCACCACCTTCGTGAATCGATCCCGGCGTCGTCGGTGCAACATGGCTGGAAATCCCGCCGGGAAACGAAAACTGCGTGAACAGCTCCTTGAGCCCGGCCTCGTCCTGGCTGACGTTCGGATAAATCTCACTCCAGGTGCCTTCGAGGTAAACGTTGCCCACAATTGCCGGGCCGCCGTGACCGGGACCGGCAATATAGAACATATCCAGGTCATACTTCTTGATGACCCGATTCAAATGAACATAGATGAAGTTTTGGCCCGGAGTAGTACCCCAGTGTCCGACCACCAGGGGCTTCACGTGCGACAGTTTCAGCGGCTCCTTCAGCAGCGGATTGTCGTAGAGATAAATCTGGCCGACCGACAGATAATTAGCGGCGCGCCAGTAGGCATCCATCTGGTGGAGCAGTTCCGGGGAGAGTGTGTTGGCTTTCGTGATTGACTCTTCTTTGTTCACTGCTTCGGGTGTCTTGTGGAGCAGTTCCGGAGCGAGAGTGTTAGTTTTCATAAGTTCAATTTCCCTTATTGCAGCCAAGTCCGAGAACCTGGCAAACCGTTTTGGCAATCATGAGTTTTCCGTCCGTGCGAATGACGCGGACCGCAACTTGGCCCGGCGCCATAAGCGGCTGGTGTTTGCCTCAACGGAAATTCTTCTAGGCAACCCGTTCATCGACCCAGTATCCCTGGCGACCGTAATGTTGATGCAGCTCGGTCTCGTAATACCGGGTTAGCAGAGACACGTCCGTGAATTCCGGCGACTGCTTGATGGTCTCGCGGGAAAGATCGACGAAGACTTTCGAATCGATCCAGCTAACGCTCTCGATCCATCGCGGTGAAACCAGGACCTGCTTTCCCGGCCACCAGTTCTGTGTATTAATGACGAGATAACGAATCGCCCACGTCTCGTCATCGATGATAAAGTCCTCGACGTGGCCAATCTCGCCGTCTCTGGCTTGTATGTGATGGCCACTCACATCAGCAGTGCTGCGCAAATGAGGATCCCAAGCCTTCTCACTCCGGATAAATCCTCTCCACTTTGCATGGTCGCGCACAATGTAGGGAGAAGATCCCCAGGTGAATGCGCCGTCCCAATACAACGGCCATCCAAAATACCCGCTGTAGGTCTCTTCGTATTGTCGCGATACGGGCTTGTCACTGGCTAAGGATGGGCTCTCCTCAATCTGCTTTTTGGTCAAATCGACGGAGATGTATTGTTCTTCTCTATTCACGGCGACCAGCGCATACGGGGAGATCAACACCTGCCTGCCCGTAAGCCAGTTACCTGTGTCGGCGACTAGATAGCGAATCGTCCAGTGATGGTCGTCGAAGTAGAATTCTTTGACATTTCCTATTTCCCCGTCGAGGCTGTGCAATTTGTAGCCCTTCAGTGTTGTGACTTTGTCGAGCATAAAAGTTGTCCTTTCGTTTTTTGAGTTTCCCTCTGTTCGCTATGAGCGACCTGCGTACAGTGTGCTTGAAAAATCGTTTTCACCGCGATCCGCGGGTGCCAACACTCATATTTCACCGGTGGAGGCGACTTCGCTATGGGCGACACTCTTCATGGAGCAGACAGTTCATAGCGTGTTGCCTCCCAATCCGCTTTGAAAAAGCGTTCAGGCACTTAGGCGCCGGCTCGTAGCGTTCTTCTCGGCAGCTTGGAGAGGTAATGCCACGCGAGCAGGCTGCATGCGATTAACGCGAGCTCGTACAAACGCCCGCATGTAAGACTGCGCTACCTGATCCCAGACCATGTGGCGTGCATAGAGGTAAGCACGTTTGCGCATGGCATGACGGGATGCTTCATTGTCCAAAAGTTCAATCGCCGCACTCGCAATTGCATTTGAGTCATTGAACGGGACTAGAACCCCTCGTCCATCGTCCAAGAGTTCTGCGGCGTGCCAGTACGGAGTCGAGATAATCGCCTTCCCGGCGCCCAAGGCATACGCGAGTGTTCCGGACACGGCCTGTGCCTCGTGGCGGTACGGCGTGACGTAAATGTCGGCCAAACCAACCAGCGAAGCCATTTCTTGAGGGCTGACGAAACGGTTGTGGAAGACCACGTTTTGCTCAACCCCGAACTCCTTGGCTAAGGCCTGCAACTGGAGCCGATATCGATCACCCTCGCGGCGTTTGACATGCGGGTGAGTGGCGCCCGCGATGAGGTAGACAACGTTGCTGTGCCGAGACAAGATGAGCGGCAGGGCTTGAATCGCGTTTTCGAACCCCTTGTTTGGAGATAACAAGCCGAACGTCAGTAATACGGTGTTTCCTTCAAGTGAATACGAATTTTTGTAAAGAGCCGGCTCCACAAAGGGCAAGTCGGGGATGCCATGAGGAATCAGGTCAATCTTTTCGCCTGGAACTCCAAATATATCTTGCAGAAACTGAGAAGAGTGCTCGCTCATCACAATAAGACGACTAGAGCACGCGGCAATTTCTTGCATGACGATTAGTTGGTCGAGGTCTGGCTCACGAAGAACCGTATGCAGAGTCGTCACCACCGGTATTTTGAGGTGCTGCAGCAACCGCAAGACATGGCTGCCGGACTTCCCTCCGAAAATCCCATACTCGTGCTGCAAACACACGAGATCGATATCGCTGGAATTAAGAAACTCGGCGGCTGCTTGATAGGATGAAAGGTTGTCCTCGGCTATCTCAAATCGCACCCGCGCAGGGTAGCTGTACCGCGATTGCGGGTCATTGACGGCTACCACCAACACTGTAGAGGCGCCGTACTCAGCAGCGATAGCATCGCACAAATCTGTCGTGAAAGTCGCAATTCCACACTGTCGAGGAACGTGGTTCCCGATAACCGCTATACGTACTGGAAGCGCCACATCAACCTCCTGTGCTCATTTGCGAGCACTCGAATGTAAATTTCGCCTTACGTTTGCGAGAAAACTGCTTCTCGCGAACGGATAAAGGAACAAATGATGGACTGTACTTTCACTGGAAGACGCAGTCCTCGGCTGAATGCCCGGCGGGTTTTGCGTCGGTCGCATTCGCAGCGCGCGAGGTGCTTTTACGTTAGCGGGTCAGGATAAAGTCGTCTGAGCAATAATGCTCACGTAACGAACGAATTCCCAGCTGGTTTGTGTAGAGAATCTGTCCTGCTGGATCGGTTCGTTTGCGCATCGGAGCCGTTCGGCAGTTGCGAGAGTCTGAAGCCGCTTTGTTCCTCAGCAGATGGGGCGAGGACTAGAAGGCTGACAACGATTGAAGGGATTGAGGCTATTCGCTATTGGCTTCGGCAGCAACTCGACGCTACATTCTTCCGTTGTCTGCGACTTGGGATCAGTTCCATCACGCGAGCATCTTCGGCTGTCTGCACGGCTTGGCGCTTTGTGTCGAATTCAAGCACTCATCCCTTCGCGCGGAAGGACTCCGAGTCCTGCGGGTCCCGGGAAATAGCATTGATCCCATGCAGTTTTTCAGCGCCGCGGCGCGCAGCTCCTCGCAACTATTCCTGTCCGGCGCACAAATATAATAGTGCTAGATGTCCATGTATTCCGGGTGGTAATCCTTCCAAATACCTGTCGCTGGGGAAATCAGGCGCACAGGAGCGTCGTCCGCATGTTTGCTGGTCCTCGCCCAGTGCCAGGCGTGCTGGATTTCAGAGCTTTCGAAGTAACGCGTCTCCGATTGCAGAACTGCCGCTCCCGCTACGACGATTGTGACAATCTCTTCCCACTTGTGAGCACCGACGACTGCCATGCGAGCGATGTGATCCGAGAATTTCTGGAGGAATCGCATCTCGTCCCAGGGGGCTTTCCATTCGGCACCCTGCATTTCGGTGAGATCGGCCAATATGCCGATTGGGTGCTTCTTTCGTTCCGCGATAAAAAATTCAATCTGCGGTTCGAAGGCGGTTACTTCATCGGACAAGAGTTTTCCCACGACCTTGAAGCCGAATGCCGCTCCGCCGCTTTCTTTAAGTCTCTCAATCATAAATGTACCCCTTCCTCTCGTTCCATCTTTTGACTTTCGTATGGTGAAGCCGTGCTAACGGAATCACAACGGGCGCTTCGCAACGGGGACTTCCCGAGAATAAGATGCCGACTCGGTGGATGCTAGGCGGAGTCCCTGCGGCATTCGCCGCCCGCGAGATGTGGGCCTCAATTAAATACTGCCAAGTATGTCCCGTTGCGGGCTACTAACCCGTCCTGCGGGGGCGTCGCTCAACCTGAAGCCCTGCGAGCAACTCGCACCATGGCAGGGCGTAACAACCGGTCTCCGATTTTGTATCCGCGCTGTAACTCTTCCAGTACGTGGTTGTTCTTAGTGGTCGTACTGTCCACCATGTCGACGGCTTGGTGCGTAAACGGGTCGAAAAGCTCGCCTTTCGCCGGCACCGCTGTGAGCCCGAGTTTGCCCAGCGCGTCGCATAACTGTTTTCGGATCAGGCTGAACCCTGAGCGGTATTCTTGCGGGCTCCGAGCGGGAGCCTGCAAGGCCAGGTCGAAGCTATCCAAAATGGGCAGTAAGGATTTGAGTGCATCCGCAAGAGCATAATTCTTGAAGTCCTGCTGTTCCTTTGCGGCGCGCCTGCGCACGTTTTCGAAGTCCGCCTGGAGACGGGCCATGCGATCATGGAGTGCGTCCAGCTCGGCTTTGATTTTCTCCGCGGCGCTCTCTCCCGCAGCTGCCGCACGCCTCGCCGGCCACTGATTATCGCCTGTATTATCTTTCGACAAGGGTAATTCGTGGTCGAGATCTAGCTGTTCACGTTGAGAATTAGCGTTGCTCTCCGTCATCGGGAATTTCCTTTTCGCCTCGCAAATGGCAGCCTTAGTGAATCCATTGTGCCCGCTCGCGACATTCGCAGTGGCCGTCGGGCAGCCTCAAAGACCTGAGCAACCTTTCAGTTTCAACTTCTTAGCCTCGTTGTACTGCCGCTCTGGTCCGTTCATCAAGAACTCGGCAGCCTCACGGCATCTGCGGATGGACTTGCTGAAATCCTCCGCAATCCTGTCAAACTCCGCTTGAATGGTTGCCTTCGCGTCGACGATTGTTCTCGGTTCGTAGATGTTTGCCATCTGTTATTCGTAGCCTCTCTTACGCAATTCGGTTATTTTGACCTACCTAGCTAGCTGTTCTCCCGCCCGAGCTTGTTCGTCGTGGAGTCATTCTTCGCTTCGTTCGTGGCGTCGAGCGCCGTTGCCCGACTCCAATTCGGACATTCCAATTTCCTCGTCGCTCATTGTGCCGAGACCTCCAACCGGAGCCGCGCTCATTCCCACGTTACCAAGTCAACATTTAGACTTCTGAGCAATATGGCTCACGAAACGCGGGGTGACCCCGGCCGCTCAGGCCAATTTCGAAGTCGGTGAATCCCGGAGCTATCAACCGCGGGAGCTCTGCTTTTTGCAGAACTCGGCTTCCAGCCAGGGCAATGATCGCCGTCGCCCGATGCTTTCGATTGTGTGAGCAAAATTGGACAGACATACATCCCCGCACTTGGTAAGTTGAGTAAGGCTGTCGCTGTGGCGACTATACGGCAATTGGGTTAGGCGGCAATGCCAACACGCTTGAAGCCGTCATAGGAGTCTTCCCTGTTCGGGCAGACCCCAACAGGTGTAGCATTTTGAATAGCGTCTCACGTCCACGGTCACGGCACGTTTTCAGGCGATAGTTAGTCAGGACAACAGATAATGATGATTTCCCCACAAACGCTAGAGTTGGCCAGGCGCCTTCTTGCTTGCGAAGTTGTTGCTGGCGAGACCTCCGCGCCAACGGAGTCTTCGGCCGTTCGCGTCTGTGAGAAGCTGCGCCGGCCTCTGTGCGCACTCGCGGGAGTCGCCGGTTATCGGTCGCTCCTTTTTCGCGCGCTGACCTTGGCCAGAACGGAAGCTCCTGGTCTTAGCGCAGTGCGGGTTGCGGCGGATGGATCCTTAGAGGGTCTGGGTGAATACGAGTCACAAATCGACAATGACCACGCTGGGGAGGCAGGAGTCATTCTCATCGCCCGGCTACTAGGACTGTGTCTTGCCCTGATTGGCGAAGTTTTGACGTTGCGGCTGGTGGAGGACGTATCTCCTTCTCTCAAGCTCACAACGAACTCGGCCACCTCCACGCCCTTTGAAGACATTCTTAAGGAAGTGGGCCAACTCAACAATGTGAGCGAACGACTTGAGTCGCTTGCGGACCAGCATCCGATCGTGGAAGATGCACTGATGAGTGTGTCGGGGAATATCCGTAATACAGCTACTCTATTGGAAGTTCTCACTCTAATTAGAAACAAGTCTATCCCACTACCGAAAGACGCGCCGAAGGAATCGCTGCAGCGCTATAAGATGTGATTTCTGCAAGATCGTCACACCAGTCGCCTGTTGTGGGACCGGTTATCCGTAGTTGTTGCAAGTCTGCGTAGAGCGGTTGATTGAGAGTTTCGACAGGCTCCGTTACGGCGGAGCATTTTGCACAGAAGCGGAAATGAAGACTTCGTCGGAGATGCGAGATTGGGCCCAGCGGCTTCTTGCTTACGAAGCTGTTGCTGGCGAGACCTCTGCTCCAGCGGACTCTGCAGCTGTTCGCGTTTATGAGAAGCTACGCCGACCACTGTGTGCACTCGCTGGAGTCACCGGTTTTCGGTCGCTCGCTTCTCGCGCTTTGGCGTTGGCCAAGGCTGAAGCCCCCGCACTTAGCGCGGTACAGGTCACGGCGGATGGACTTCTGCAGGGTCTAGGCGAACTCGAGTCGCAAAGCGACGAGGACCACGCCGAGCAGGAAGCCTCCATTCTCATCGCTCAGTTACTCGGACTGCTTCGCACCTTCATTGGCGAAACTTTAACTCTGCGTCTGGTGCAGGATGCGTGGCCCGATGCAGCCTTCGATGACCCCAACACGAGAAAGGGAGAACAGCATGAGCCCACAAAACAAGGTGAAGATTGAAAAACTGCCGACCGGAGTCCCGGGCCTCGACGAAATTGTGGGCGGAGGCCTCCCCGAATTCTCTTTTAACATCATCGCGGGTGCCCCAGGAAGCGGCAAGACCACTCTGGCGCACCAATTCGTATTCGCCAATGCGACCCCAGAGCGCCCCGCGCTTTATTTCACCGTGCTCGGCGAATCCGCCATTAAGATGCTGCGCTACCAGCAGCAGTACACGTTCTTCGATCCGGCCAAATTGCCCGACGCTGTCCGCTTTGTCAACCTGAGCCAGATTGTCTTAGAGAAAGACTTGGGCGCGGTCTTGGAGGAGATTACGAAAGAGGTTGAGAAGGCTAACCCCGCCGTCGTAGTAGTGGACTCCTTTCGAACCATGGTGCGTAAGCCGCAAGGCGGCCTAAGCGAAATGGATCTGCAATCCTTTATTCAGCGGTTAGCCCTGTTCCTGGCGAGTTGGCAAGCCACGACTTTTCTGATCGGTGAATATGCCGAGGAGGAGCTGCGCGATAACCCTATATTCACCGTCGCCGATGGGCTGTTCTGGCTGCGCCAAACAGCGGAGCGAAACTCCGTTGTGCGGAAGTTACAGATCGTGAAGCTGCGTGGGCAGGCTTCCGTGCCTGGACTACACACCTTCCGCATTACCGATGCCGGGCTGCAAACCTTCTCGCGTACGTTTGGGCTAAGCGGACACAAGAGAAACCCGCCCATCGAGCGGCGCCTTTCTATCGGTGTTCCAAAGCTGGACAAGATGCTGGGCGGAGGCATTCCTGAAGGCGATAGCGTTTTAGTGACCGGGTCTTCGGGGACGGGAAAATCGGTCCTGGCAACTCAATTCATTGCCGAAGGCCTGCGCCAAGGGGAACCGGGCATTGTGGCGGTCTTTGAAGAGCGACCGCAGGCATACGTCGACCGGGCCGGCAGTTTTGGCATGGATTTGGAAGAACCACAGCGAGAGGGAAAGCTCCTGATCCTCTACCTGCGTCCTCTGGACCTCTCCGTGGATGAAACCATGAACGAGATTCTCGACGCGGTGCAGAAAATTGGCGCCAAGCGCCTGGTGATCGATTCGCTGGCGGGCTTTGAGATGGCGCTGTCGCCAGGGTTCCGCGAAGACTTTCGCGAATCGCTCTACCGGATGATCTTCGCTTTGACGGGAATCGGGGTGACGATCCTAAGCACGGTCGAGGTGGATGAGTCTTTTACAGAATTTCCGTTCAGCACCTACTCGATTTCGTTTCTCACCGATGACATTATCCGGCTCCGGTACGTATCCATCGAGGGACAGCTTCGCAAGATCATGGTCGTGATCAAGATGCGCGGCGGCGATCACAGCAAGGATGTCTGCGAATATGAAATCACCTCTGAGGGGGGGATCGTCGTCGGCGAGCGCCTCAAGGACTATCAGCGTCTCATCACCGGGATTCCTGAGCGTTTGAACAAACAAGGGCCCTCACTTAACCGGGAAGCCAAAAGTAAGAGCTGAATTTCTATGAATACCAAGGCTAACGCCAGTCAACACGCGGACCAGATGCGGGATCTGCCGAGCCTCTACTCCTCAATCTTTGAGGGCTCGTCCCTGCCGACGGCCATGCTGGCGGGAGCTAAGCACATTGTCCATTATGTCAACCCGGCCTTTGGCCGCCTCGTCGGTAGAGACGAAAACGAACTAGTCGGAATTGCCTTCTCCGAAGTCGTGCCAGGGGATGGATGTCTGCCGTCGCTTGACCAGGTTTATCGTATTGGAGAAGCCGAAACCCATACGGAACCGGAGCCCTCCAACGGGCATACGTTTTACTGGTCTTATGCGATGTGGCCGGTTCTCGGTGCGGATGAACGCTCGGTGGGAGTCATGCTCCAGGTGACGGAGACCGCGAGTTTCCATCAACAGGCGACCGCTATGAACCAAGAGCTGCTAGTGTCGGCGGTGCGCCAGCATGAACTCGCAGAAGTGGCGGATAGGCTGAATGCGCAACTGCAACGAGAAATCACTGATCGCAAGCGGATGGAGCAGGCTCTGCTGAACAGCGCAAAACTGGCAGCTGCGGCGAGACTGGCATCGACCATGGCTCACGAGATCAACAATCCTTTAGACGCGATTGGCAACCTGGTATTCCTGCTGGCTCCGCTGCAATCCAGCCCCGAGGCACAGGCTTACATTTCCACTCTCGACCAGCAGGTAAGAGGTCTCAGTCGCATCGCTACCCAGATGCTCAAGTTTAATCGCGACAACAACCACCCAACTCAATTCAAGTTGGGGAAATTGCTCCGCGAGACATTGGACTTTTATCGTCCCCAAGCTGAGAGGCGAGGAGTAGTTGTTATTCAGCGCCTTGAGACAGACGGAATGATTGTGGGCTTTCGAGGTGAGCTTGTTCAGGTTGTTACTAATCTATTGCTCAATGCGCTTGAGACCGCACCCGTGGACGGGAAGGTCGTTGTTCATCTTTATCCTGCGCCCCCTTGGCTTTGTAAGGCTCACAACCGATGTGGTTACTGCCTTTCTGTTACCGATACGGGCGCTGGAATCGTCCCCCAACATTACAAGCGTATCTTTGAGCCTTTTTTCACGACAAAAGGCGAAAAAGGAACAGGGCTGGGGCTTTGGCTGTGCACGGGTATTGTCAACCGGGTTGGTGGCTCGATTCGCGTCTGGAGTTCACGCCGCCCCGGTCGCACCGGCACTTGTTTCTCTGTCTTTCTACCTGCTGCGGAAGCCACCTTCACACCGCTTCGCCGCAGATACGAGCGGGGAAACTCGTCATGTCAGCCGAAGGAGTAAAGTTGGAAATCTTGCCTCTGTCGGCCAGCCGCTGAAAGCGTTTGAGCCGCTACCATCTGTTCCGATAGTGTGCGCGCTATCGTTTCCAGGCTAACAAACAGACGTAAACAAAACAATCGAAGTTCTCGCTAAGTTTTGCTAGGGGATCGTGCGTTTCAGTGCAGAAAATGGCGGAACAGGACTATGGCACAGAACGTGGCGAATCCGAGTAGGATAGGACCGATAATGGCGTTGACGAGGCGGAAGAAGGTGGGGCCGATACGGTGGGGCATGAAGCGAACGACGACGATCAGCGTAGTGAACCAAGTCATTAGGCCGGCGGCGGCCATTAGTATCCCCCACCCGGGTGCTTTGGAACCGAAGATGGAATGGGCGAAGGGAAGCCAGTTGGAGGTGACGCCAACCCAATAGACCATGGTTAAGGGGTTGAGGATGGTCAGGCCAGCACTGGCGGCGACATCGGCGACCAGATGCTCGGGGACGGTGCCTTCGTCCCATTGTTGGCGAGCGCTGGCGTAGGCCCGAAGAGGATCCTTGACGGCGCGGACAAGGAAGTAGATCGCTAGCGGAAGGAGGACGACGACGCCAGCAGCTTCCAGGACGGTCTGGACAGTCGGGTTGGACAGGTCGGAAAAGAGATAGTGACCGCCGAGGAGGACCAGGGAGAAGAGGGTTAGATCGCCCGTGACAGAGCCGATTCCGCAGGCGAGAGTATGGCGCCAACCACCGATTACGCCGCGGCGGATGGCTAGCATGTTGACAGGACCCATCGGCGCGGCCGCCGCCAGTCCCATAAAAAATGCAGCCAAAAGTACGTGGAGATGGGAAACGAACACCATGTTGTGGCAGCCAGGCAGAATAAGCCCAGAATTCTATTCGGGTATTCTGGTAGTCAAGAATATACACCCGGTTCCATTTGCCTGACCCGTTCGGGCACATTTTTTCCACTTGGTCCGGCTATGCGCTGTGCCGAGTTCTGGAAAGCTGATTCGGCTTTGAATGAAGGACTGGCTGGATGGAGAATATATTGAGCTCGAGAATGAGATCGGCGTGCCCAAGGCTGAGATTCATTTAGCCATCCAGGGTTCGATAAACCTTATTCCTTTCGACAGCGGTTTGTTCAGACCTGCGAGCGACTTCGAAAGAATTCTTGCACCGTCTTGCTTTGCCTATCGTTAAGTCGGCGAAGTGGTGGCAGCATGGCCATCGTGGTCAATTTTGACCAGCTCTTAGGGTTTTGATGATTAATACTAACGATGTACCTGGCGGAATTGATCGGAACCGCGATCGGTTAGTTGCAAATGCAACCTGCCACACTTTCCAGCCTCGGTAACCGAAGTACAACCACATCTCGGTATCCGCACATAGAGCCGGGCCGCTAACGCGCCGGCTCTATGCTTATTCGCCTCCTCGCGTTAGTCTCAACCGTTTCGAAGGCACTGCCGGCGCGCAATGCCAGAATTGCGCAGCTTTCCACAAGAAATGTGAAAACTTGCAGCACAGCAGGGCAGATGTCGTTGCCGACTGCTCGCCCACGACCAATGTTCGTCCCTGAGCCTTATTGCACAGACGAGGAACTTTCGACTTGATAAGTTTGCAATATCTCGGGCACTATCTCTCGCCCTGGATGCACGGCCGGGGCGCCTCGGCCAGCTGACTGACGCCTCTATACTCGTGCCGCAGTCCGCATAGAGGAAGCTTGTGAGCGGCCCAAGACTGAGCGGGTGGAAAAAGCATATGCTGCAAATAAGCAACAGGCACGGCAGAGCATTACTCCTATATGTGGTGGGCCTGGGAAGTCGGGCTGTTACTTGGTTCAAGCGTGTGCGGGCGCGCACCCTGGAAGCGCGGCAACTTCGGCGCACTCGCTCAGGCGGGCTGCGTTGGGCAGTTCGCGTTGTAATCGTTACAACTGGCACCGCAGCCATAATTGTTGCCCTTGTGCTTGTTGTGGGACTTTGTCACGTCTACCTCGACCGGACCAACCTGCCTGACATCGAATCCTTTGCCCGTTTTGAGTTTCCTGCCATTGGACATGTCTACGACACCAACGGACGGCTGCTGGTCGAATTCGCAAAAGAGCATCGCCAGATTGTGCAGTATGAGGACATTCCCCCGATCGTCCGCGACGCGATTCTCGCCGCCGAAGACAAGAACTTCTTCTCCCATAACGGAGTGGACTATTCCAGAATCCCCCGAGTGCTGAGCAAGGTCAGGGTTGGGACGCTGCTGACGCGCATTACACGTCTCGGGCGGGTAGACGAAGCTGATAGCCTCGCCATGTTGAGGCAGGGTGGCTCGACGATCTCGCAACAACTTGTGCGTGCATACTTTCTGCGAAATCTCACGGACGCGGAAAATAGCAATGACCTCCAGCCGGGCGCGCTTTCGTATGTAATCGGTGCTCGCAGTGCCAAAAAACTCGTTCGGAAGATCGAGGAGATTCGACTGTCGTTGTGGATGGAACGGCAGATGCAAGAGCGTTTCGGTTCGAAACGCCGTGCTAAGGAAGAGATCCTCGCCCGATATGCCAGCTTCCTCTATATGGGAGATGGGCAGTACGGATTTTCCGCGGCTGCCGAACACTATTTTGGGCGCCCGCTCGCCAGCTTCACCGCGGCCGATGCCGACAAGGCGGCCCTGCTGGCCGGAATCGCAAAATGGCCGCGTGTCTACGCGCCCAATGCGCCCGATGTCGAGAGGATTCTGCACCGCCGAAACCAGATCCTTGCCCTCATGGTGAAGCGCGATTTCATATCCCCGGATATCGCACGAGCAGCCGAACAATGCCCCATCCTGGTGGTCACGCCAGGCAAGGTCAATGTGCCGCAGGCGCCAGCCATGATTGAAAGCGTGCTCAGAGAGCTGAAAAGCGACGACTCCGAACTGAGTGTCGACCAACTGCTCTTGGGCCGTATCCAGGTTTACTCCACTGTGGACATGCGCGTGCAGCACGTTGTCAACGAGGCGCTGGAGCATGGCCTCTTGATGTATGAGAAGCGACACCCAAGCGCAAGAGGGATCATCCAAGGGACTGTCGTTGTGCTAAGGAATCGTAATGCCAGTGTTCTTGCCGAGAGCGGAGGACGCGAGTTCTACAAGGAGCGTTCCAACGCCTACAGCGACTTTAATCGTGCCGCAACGTCCCTGCGGCAACCGGGTTCCGCAATGAAGCCCTTCGTCTATCTTGCTGCTTTTCGCCAGGGGATATTTAACCTTGAGAGCATGGTTCCCGACGCACCCATCAGCGTGCCCGATCGAGGCAACCAAGCTGCGAAATGGATCTCAAATTACGACGGCCAATTCAAAGGCACGATTTCCATTCGGGAGGCGCTCGCCGAATCCCGGAATGCCGTCGCGATTTGGATCACGACGCAAATTGGAATCGATAGCGTGCTCCAGACATCACGCAGCTTAGGGCTCCGGACGGCTTTGCAGCCGTATGCCAGTACGGCATTAGGCGCATCCGAAGTGAGCTTGTTGGAACTGGCTAATGCCTACCGCACGATGGCGTCGGGTATTTTCGCCGAGCCCCACGCGATCCAAAGAGTTCTTGGCGAATCGGGAAAGGTCGTCTTGGACAACGAAGGTGGATGGCCTCAAATAAATGTGGACGACAATGCGCTGGCGCTCATTCAGGAAGGGCTGCGCGGTGTCGTGCGCCTGCCGAGCGGCACGGCACACGCGCTTGACTCACGCGGCATTCCGGTAGCTGTTATGGGCAAGACAGGAACGACGAACAACTTCAGGGATGCACTATTTGTGGGCTCCACTTACGGCCCCGACGGGATCACCGTTGCCGTGCGCGTCGGCTTTGATGACAACCGCTCCCTCGGACAACAAGAAACGGGCGGCAGGGTTGCGCTTCCGGTGTTCAAGGAGATCATGCTCAAAGCATACGGCGAGCAGTTGGTAGGGTCTGCGCCGGAGTTTCCACCCGAAATCGAGCGGAGCATCACCAGTTATCTCAATCCCGGTTCGGTCGAACCAGCGGTTGCGGCAGAAGCTTCTCTCGCAAAGATAGATCTGTGGTCGCATTGAACCGCTTTGAACGCTCGATTTGTACAAGGTACCATGGAGGAGTTTGAGCGGATTCGCGTTGTGATTCGTCGCGAGCCTACGCTCCATTTTTTTGTGCGGATATTTACCCCAGCTCGATGGATACGATTGCTGTTGAAGTCGCTTGGCCCGGGCATTATCACCGGGGCTGCCGGCGATGATCCATCAGGCATTGCCACATATTCTGTTGCGGGCGCGCAGCTTGGAACCAAGCTTCTCTGGACTGCGCTCCTGACATGGCCGATGATGGCCGCAGTTCAAATGATGTGTGCCCGAATCGGCGAGGTGACGGGACAAGGCCTAGGCGGAAATTTCAGGCAGCGATTTCCACGTTGGCTGCTACTCGTTTTTGGCGTAGCCCTGCTTGCGGCCAACACAATTAACATTGCGGCGGACTTGGCGGGCATGGCGGATGCGGCAGCAATGCTGTCGGGAATCAATGCACACTTGTTTGTCGTGGTTTTCGGGCTCCTTATTTCTTGGGCAACGGTCCGGCTCCGCTATCACCAGATAGCGAACGTGCTCAAATGGCTGGTGCTGGTGCTCTTCGCCTACCCGATTACCGCATTCGTGGTGGGGGCTGATTGGAGCCGAGTCGTGCACGATACCCTAGTGCCGTCGATTCCACATACCAGAGATGAATGGTCGATGCTGGTGGCGATTCTCGGCACGACGATCAGTCCGTATTTGTTTTTCTGGCAGGCGAGTGAAGAAGTGGAAGAGGAGAAGGCGGCAGGTCAGAGTACGCTCGCTAAACGGAGAGGAGCAACACTCCAAGGACTTGAGTTGAGGAAGATTGATGTGGGCGTCGGCGCGTTTTTCTCGAATATGGTCATGTTTTTTATCATCCTGACCACTGCGATCACCCTCAACCGCCACGGCATCACGCACATCGAGACTACTCGCCAGGCAGCCGAAGCCCTTCGACCCTTAGCCGGCAAATTCGCTTCGACCCTGTTCACCCTGGGCATTGTCGGCGTTGGATTTCTTGCCATCCCAACGCTGGCGGGATCAACGGCATACGCTTTCGCGGAAACGCTGCGGTGGCGCCAAGGCTTGGACAAGAAACTGAAACAGGCTCGTTGGTTTTACGGTCTTATTCTGCTCTCGACCGGAGTGGGAATCGGACTGGACTTTGCAGGCATAAACCCTGTGAAGGCACTCTACTGGACAGCGGTCATCAACGGATTGTTAGCGCCCTTCCTTCTGGTTGCAATCTTGGTCGTCGCCGCAGACAAGAAACTGATGCAGGGCCAACCAAGTTCACGCTTGGGATGGACCGTCGTGGCAATCACCGCGGTGGCGATGTTCGCCGCTGGCGTAGCCATGTTTGTTGTGTAGACTCCCGATCTCGCTGCCACGGTGGAGCCACATGATAATCTGCATTCGGCTTCCTAGCGTTGCCCTCATTGACGAGTGAGATGTCTTATGCGAGAGATGGCAAGCCGGTGTTGTGGGTTCAGTATTTCCAGCGAGACGATGAACAGAATCAGGGTAGCCCCATTTGCGACCACAGATATGTAGAAAGGAATCGCGAGCGGCAGGACCGCACTGAACATGCCGGCCACTGCAAGAAGTACTGGGATCCAGAGAAATGTGTCGGCTCGATCCGCATTAACGAGAACCACAATGGCTCCTGCCCAGACGGCAAGTAACAGCACGGCGAATGTCTCAGGCATTAAAGACCTCGATTCATAGGCGCTCCCGCCAGCGACGCATGCGGAGCGCTACCAAGTATCGATTATCGAGCTTTAAGCTTTTGAAAGCTGATCAAGATTGACCACGTCTTACTGCCACGCTGCTGTGTTCCGGCCCTGCTACCTCGCCGAGGTTGAAGGCAGTGCGGCCGGCGGCATCTAACTTCTGGCGATTCAGTCTTCGACTTTTTGCAACACTTTCAGTGAATGCCCTCGGAGTATTTGGTGAATCTGGGGCCAGAACTGCCGAAAGATTCTTTCTCCTGCGTCGCCGCCGACGGTGGACCCGAAATTGCCGAAAGTCCCCGAGACAGATTGCGCCTGATACGGAACGAGTTGCGTCCGATACCGACGGTAAGTTGTATTGGCAACAGCCGCTGACGCGAGTGCACCGAGCAGATACGACGTGTTAAACCTTCTCTTCCCGGACTCGTCGTGCGCGATAAAGAGACGAAAAGCAGCGTAGCTGGCACGACCCAGAAAGCTGTCGCTCGTATGATTATCTGGAAAGACGTTCGGTCTTTTTTGAACCACGGACGCTCCATACAATGCGCTAAAGCTGGGCGTTACTCTGGGCGCGTGGTACTCCGGCGATTCGCGTGCCATCTTTGAATTGACGGCGGCGCCGTCGAACATTAATGGGGTTGTTGTTTCCACAAGCGCCTGGGCTCTCTCTCGCTGCTTCTCTGGTACTGCCGATGGTGCATCCGGAAGCGAACTTTGCGCAGTTCGCAACTCCTGCCGCTGTTCCTGCGCCGGGCGAAACCTCGTGGAGCGCAGGTTCTTAGGTAAGCCAGACGATGGCAACCCGTTCTGAGACCATGCTCCGGCACCGCCCAGCAACAGGAAAAGGGTCAGGATCACTGCCGATCGCTCTAACTCTGCATGGTTCCGATTCATAAGTCACGATTTCGCATTAATGATACCGACCCTGAGTCGTGCCGTCTGTGCAACATTGACCACAATGAAAGCTACAAAGCCCAAATCATTGCAGAGATGGTCAATCCTGCTCAGACCTCGGAGAGCCGCGAGGCTATAAAAGATGACAGCCCCTCAAGGCTGCATTTCAAGCTTTACGAGGGCAAGCAGGGAGCTCACACATGTACCGTCGGAATGTGACTTGCCAATTTGCCTCGGTGTTGCTCGCCGTTTGTGCCCTAGCCTCTGGAATCAGCGCGCAAAACCATGGCGACCGCTCTAATCCCGAGAAAGTGAACGCCCCTGCTCTATCGCAGGTAACGGCATTGCGTGCAATTGTGGGCGCTGGTCGGCTGGAAGATTTACGTTGGCCCAATTTTCCAGACTATCGCGTCCACGTTGAGGATTTTTACCGACGTTCGGGGTATTCACTGGCCTGGGTGCGTCAAGGACGGCCTACGTCGCAGGCCGCCGAGATGATCGAGATATTGCAGCACGCCAATCTGCAAGGGCTCCGCGATGACGACTATGATTCATCTCGCTGGCCCGAACGATTGGCGCGTTTGCAAGGCGAGCATTCGCTGCGTGCCGAGATCCATTTCGACATCGCACTTACAGTGAGTACCATGCGCTATGTCTCAGACGTTTCGGTGGGAAGATTGAATCCGCGATATTTCCAGTCCAGGCTTAACATAGGCCCCAAGAAACTGGACCTTGCCATGTTCGTTCGGGACTACTTAGTGCAAGGGACGGACTTGAAGTCGGAATTGACGACAATCGAGCCGCCGATAGCCAGCTACCGTGAAATGAAACAAGCGCTGCTAACGTACTTGCGATTGGCAAAAGAGGACAGCGGGGAGCAGTTACCTGAGCCTCACGGCATGGGGTTTTCCGGTACGCAGTACGATGGCGTACCCAGGTTAGCCAGATTGCTTCGCCTACTGGGCGATCTGCCAGAGAGCGCGATTGTCCCCGAGGGTTCTCGACTATACGATGGAGTGCTGGTCGAGGCTGTCAAACGATTCCAGGAGCGCCACGGTCTGCGGGGGGACGGATACCTCGACCTGAAAACAATCGAGCAGCTGAATGTTCCGATGAGTTACCGTGTCGAGCAAATACAGCTTGCGTTGGAACGTTATCGCTGGCTACGTTACGACTTTCTGCGACCGCCAATCGTGGTCAATATCCCGGCATTTCGTCTTTATGCATTTAATAAAGATGGTGGAATCGATCTGACGATGAGAGTGGACGTCGGAGAAGAGGGTGCCACAAGCACCCGCACTCCGGTTCTTGAAGACGAGATCGCGTACTTGGTCTTCCGCCCATATTGGGATGTTCCCTTCCCAATTCAGCGGGATGAAATTGTCCTTAATATCAAGGAAAATCCCGACTATCTATCCGAAGTTCATTTCGAGGTCATAGCGCCGAGTGGACGAGTGGTTACGAGTGGGCGCGTCACGGAAGAAGTCCTCCAGGAGGTTAGCGTTGGCAAACTTCGTGTTCGCCAGAAGCCTGGGCCAGACAACTCTTTGGGGCTGGTGAAGTTCATCTTCCCGAACCGGTACAACGTATATCTTCACGATACCCCGTCCTGGGGGAATTTCTTCGGGCAATCAGCTCGAAACGTGAGCCACGGCTGCGTTCACCTGGAGAAGCCTGATGAACTGGCGGCGTGGGTACTACGGGATAAATCCGACTGGACTCTTGAACGGGTGCGCCACGCGATGCGAGACGGCCAAGACGATCTCAAGGTGACTCTCACTAAGCCGATACCAGTAATGCTTCTTTATACAACGGCGCTAGCAACGGAACACGGCGACATTCACTTCTATCCTGATATTTATGGATACGATACAGAACTACTGGCTAAAGGCTATCCAACTCCGAGATAAGAATAAATCCCGGCGAAACAATGGGATGCGGTGCGCCGTGAAAATGGCGATTCACGGTCTCAGCAACGAATTCAGGTGGTTAGAAGCAGCGCATCGGCTTCAGAATTGGACGCGGGTTATATTGCCTTGACCGGTTCCGCGATCGAGGAGATATGGCGGCCAGTTCGAGTTTGAACAAGCGTGAAGATTTGTGATAGCTACCGACGCGGTTGGGACATAGGGAGAACGATCGATGCTTGCCTTGGGTAGTGTGGACCGATACGTTGTGGAAGATTCCACTCGCACAGCGTTGGCGGCTGTCAGTTCATTCCTGATTGCGCGTCTGTTGCATATGCCTGAAGCTTACTGGGCAGCGATTTCGACGATCATCGTGATACAGTCCACGCTAGGCGCGGCTTTGACCGTATCGTGGCGACGATTTGGCGGGACTGTGCTGGGAGCCACTGCCGGAGCATTGCTCTCAACTTACTTTCGATCCAATCTGGCGATATTCGGCGTGGGTGTGTTTTTGCTCGGCCTGGTGTGTGCCATCCTGCGGCTTGGAACTGCCTACCGATTCGCGGGTGTGACGCTCGCCATCATCATGTTAATCGTCCGAGACAGGCCCGCTTGGATTGTGGCCGAGCACCGGTTTATCGAAGTTTCTGTCGGAATTGCAGTGGGACTCGTGATAACGGCCATCTGGCCACTCCAGGAAAAGAGAGCAGTGGGACAGCTTTAGCCCTCCTATCGCAGCGAAAACGGACTCCCGATGCGTCAGCTGAATCGCTCCTTGTCTGGATACGAAATCATACTCAGCTTTGTGCGGAGTCAGGGGAGCAGGTCAGGTGTACCATGCGCATGACGGCTTCACGCGAAAATGAACCTGGATTGCAATAGGGTGGTCAGAAGCGATGCTATCTTACAGCGTAGACATTCTTTTCATGTTTTAGAATTATGGCCTTAGTCTCGTGACCGGGTTGCAGTTTCCTGTAGCCGGGCGCAAACAATTCGCTGCCAGCCACTCAGGCGCCCAGCGTCTCCGAAACTACCGGATCCCAAGATGAGTATCTGGACATTTGTGTTGACATCGTTGAAAGCGTTGGGCACTGACAGGTAATAAGCGGGAGGAAACGCAGAGCACCTGGCTTGGCCAGATGCTCACGTGCTTGCTGATTCTTAGCGTTTGTTCCCGCCTGTATGGCCACGCCCATCGCGCACTTCATTTCCTTTGAAATGCGACATGTTCTGGGCATGCGTTGCGGGCTCGTGTTTGTCGCCACGTTGCGGCATCGCGCCTTTGTAGCCGTGTTCAGGGTGATAATTGTTATTCACGTGGCCACGGAAGTTATGGCCGCCATGAAACCATGGACCGGCACCGATGAAGACACCACCGGTAAACCATTCCGGACCGTAGTAGCCAGAGGGAGCGCAGCCGTACGGAGAGGCGTCATAGTACCCGTAAGGACATTCAGGGGCGACTCCGATGTTAATGCTGACCCCAGCCTCTATATTCGGAACGGCTACCATGAAGCAAATTGCGGCAACGCCGGCTAGTGCAAGATATTTAAGTCTGTTCATTAGTTCTCCTCGTTTTCGCGAATGCAGTTATCCACGCTCCTTCGAATATCGTCTAGTTACGACACCACGTCTGTATTGTTTTGCTCACAAGTGCAAACTTTATTAATCATCGGCCGGCCTCCTCTCGCCGGACGGCAACGCCGTGGCGAAGGTGCACACTGACTTTATCTATCGCGTGAGCAATATTGAACAGACGCCGATTATTGCACTTGGTACCTTTGGAGATGCCGGCACTGAGAGAGTGGCTTACAGGCGGATTGACCGCACCCATCCACAGGCAAACAGGTCACGACATCGATCCATAACCCTATAGGGTAGAAAGAGAGTTCAAGATGGTTAGCACCCTGAAAGAAGGCGCACAGAATTCCGTCGTCGCAGTTTTCGCACAACATTCTGGAGCGGAAAACGCAGTCAAAGAATTGAAGGATAGCCGCTTCGACGTCAAGAAGTTGTCGATTGTTGGAAGCGATTACCATTCGAACGAAGATGTGGTCGGCTTCTACAACATAGGCGACAGGATGAAGTATTGGGGCAAAACGGGCGCATTCTGGGGCGGGCTGTGGGGCATGTTATTTGGAGCGGCGTTCCTGGTCATCCCTGGTATAGGTCCGATCATTGCTGCAGGCCCTATCGTGACCTGGATCATCGGCGCCTTGGAAGGCGCGGTTATGGTTGGCGGGATAAGCGCTTTGGGGGCGGGACTATTCAGCCTCGGTATCCCGAAGGACAGCGTGGTGAAGTACGAGACGTCGATCAAAGCCGGAAAGTTTTTGCTGATCGCGCACGGAACTGCCGATGAGGTCCAGCAAGCCCGTAATGTTCTGCAAAGCACCGGAGCCGAGGAAATCAACGTGCATCAACCGCCCGTAGAAGCTACGCGGGTTGCGTAGACATCGTGAGATGCGTTGTCCGCGGCACTTGGCCAGCAATGTGCAACTTGCCGCGGACACGCGACTCAATGTCAACGCCGATGCATTTGTCCGTTATGAATGTCCGAGACCGCAGAGCGATATCCACGAAAGCACCAACTGCTCACGCGGCATTAAGGACGGACTAGATATTGTTCGCGACGCCTTCCTAGCAGCCGAGGAGAGCGAGACAAGGATAACAACATGGAGCTTCTACGTCATCTATTCACTCTTGAGCCGTTGCTCGCGCTCTTCGCAACCATCGCGCTCGGGTATCTGGTTGGAAAAATCAAAATCGGCAGCTTCGTCTTGGGTGGTATTGCCGGGACCCTGTTGGTCGGCGTTGTCATTGGACAGCTTGGCATCAATATCAGATAGTGGCATTAAGGCGATATTCTTTGCTCTCTTCATTTATGCTGTCGGATTCCAAGGTGGACCTCAGTTCTTCCATGCGCTCAACAGACGCTCGCTTAACCAGTTAGCCTCTTCTTTCGTCATGTGCTTCACGGGCTTGCTCTGTGTCTTGCTGGCTGCCTGGATGTTCGGGTTGGATCGAGGGATGGCGGCAGGACTTGCCGCTGGCGGGCTCACCCAGTCTGCGATTCTCGGCACAGCCGGAGATGCAATTGCCAAGTTAGGGCTTTCTCCTGCATTAATCAAGACCATGCAGACCAATGTCGCCGTCGGTTATGCCGTTTGTTACATCTTTGGGTCGCTCGGGCCGATCATCATGGTCAGTTGGTTTTTACCGATGGTGATGAAGTGGAATATTCGCCAAGAGGCAGTGAAGCTCGCGAAACTCATGTCCGGCGGTCGCGCAGAACTCGATCCGGGTCAGTTCAATGCGGTGCGGGACATCGACACCCGCATCTATGAAGTTGCGCAGGACGAGCAAGGCAGTAGGCGAGACGGCGCTAGCGATCGACAAAAAGCTCTCCGATGCTGCGGTCGAGGCCGTTTTTCGTGATGGCAAGGCACTCGATTTCACCGACGCAACGATCGCTCAGGCTGGCGATAGCGTCGCGATCACCGGCACGATCGATGTCCATGGAGACCGCTTCCGGCTTCTTCGGTCGGGAGGTAACCGCCCCAAGCGGTCTGTTGCTGGTGCAAGAAAATCGCGAAATCATTTTGACCAACCGCGCCCTCAGCGGCCGCGAACTCGGCGAGATTCACGACCATGTCAATGTGGACACCCGTCACGGCGTGTTCTTGACGGCAGTCAAGCGCATGGGGCTGAACCTACCTCTACTAAGCAAGCTTCAGCTGAAGAGCGGCGACGAATTGCACTTTACCGGGAGTCCAACCGACCTCAATCGAGTGCAATCAAAGATCGGCTACAAAATCACCGCTGCAGCAGTCACAGACTTCGTCTTCTTCGGCATCGGCATGCTCATCGGTATGCTCATCGGCCTGATCCAGTTCAAGCTATGGGGCATTCCGATCTCAATCGGCAGCGGCGGCGGCTGTCTGTTGTCCGGCTTGTTCTTCGGCTGGCTGCGCAGTGTGCATCCGAAATTCTCGGCGTTACCGCTCGGCGCCTCCAACTTCCTCCGCGATTTCGGACTGGCCGTGTTTGTCGGGATTGTCGGTATCACCGCCGGCCCCCAGGCCCTGGTCGCGATTCGGCAATACGGCATGACGCTGTTCTTTCTTGGCGTTGGCGTGACGCTGATTCCGCAGGTCATCACATTCTTCTTCTCCTACTACATCCTGCGCATCCAGAACCCAATTGAAGCGTTGGCCTGCGTCGCTGGCGGTCGCAGTGCCAACCCTGCTTTCGCCGCTTTACTGTCAAAGGCAGGCAATGCCACGCCGGTAGTTTCGTTTACCGTCACCTACGCCGTTGCCAATGTATTCCTCACCCTCTGGGGACCTGTCATCATCGGCATTATTACTAAAAACGCAGCCCACTAATTCAGTATCGAGGCACCATCATGTCAGAACACGATTCCACTCAAGTTGCAGCACTGAGTCCCTTCGAACTCAAAGACCAGCTCATAAAAATTGCCTCTTCCGACGCTCAGCGAATGATGTTGAACGCAGGGCGCGGCAACCCTAATTTTCTGGCGACATTGCCGCGTTGGGCGTTTTTAAGCCTGGGCGAGTTCTCGATGCGGGAAGCGGAGCGGTCTTACTCGTATTTGGACAGTGGCTTTGGCGGCCTGCCAGAGAACGACGGGATTGTGCAAAGGTTCGACGCCTACGCTAACCATCATAGTGAAACGGACGGGATCCGTTTTCTGCGTGCGGCCATATCCTATGTTAAAGATCAGCTTGGCCTGAACCAGGATGCATTTCTCTTCGAAATGGTCAGTGCATTTCTAGGCTGTAACTACCCCACGCCGCCGCGGATGCTCGCGCATACTGAGGAAATCGTCAAAGCGTATCTTGCACAGGAAATGTTTGGACCGCTGCCACGTAACGGCAACTTTTCGGTGTTCGCCACCGAAGGCGGTACAGCGGCAATGACTTACATCTTCCAAAGCTTGCGCGAAAATAGGCTGATTCAGCCGGGCGACAAAATCGCCATCAGCACGCCCGATCTTTTCGCCTTACTTGGAAATCCCGGTTCTCAATGATTACCAGCTAGAAGTCGTCGACATCCGGATGGACGAACATGCCGACTGGCAGCTGCCGGTGACGGAAATCGCCAAGCTGCTCGACCCCGCGATCAAGGTATTTTGCATCGTTAACCCGAGCAATCCACCGTCGACCAAGCTATCCGATGGCGTTCTGGACCAATTGGCCGCTCTGGTTGCGACTCATCGTCCAGATCTCTTTATCGTCACCGACGATGTCTACGGTACCTTTGCGGACGACTTCGTTTCATTGTTTGCAAAATGCCCGCGTAACACACTGTGCGTTTACTCGTTCTCGAAGTTCTTTGGCGCAACCGGTTGGCGGCTAGGTGCCATTGCGCTGCATGACGATAACGCATTCGATGCCGCACTGGCCGCGCTGCCGGAGAAACAGAAGCTTCTCCTCGACACGCGCTATGCCACACTGACCACCGAACCGCGCGCCTTACGCTTTATCGATCGCATGGTTGCGGATAGCCGTGCTGTCGCGTTAAACCATACGGCTGGCTTATCGGTGCCTCAGCAGTTACAGATGGCATTATTCGCGCTCAATGGACTGATGGACCGCGAACATCGCTACAAAGATGCCGCCAAACAGTTGATCCGGCAGAGATATCAAACGCTCTACAGCAATATGGGCATTAAGGCCGCACATGAACCCAACGATGCCAATTATTACACCTTGATAGATTTGCAGGAAATAGGCGGGAAGCTATACGGACCGGAATTCATGGCATGGTTTATCAAAAGCGATTTAGGAATCGGTTTTCTGTTTCGCCTGGCGAAAGAGACCGGTGTTGTATTGCTGCCTGGTAACGGATTCGAGGTCGTCGATACCTCGGCACGAGTGTCGCTCGCCAACCTCACGGATAGCGAATACGCTGCAATCGGCAGATTCACGCGGCAGGTACTCGACGAATACTATCAGGATTTCAAGAAACTTACGCCTCAATGAATAAGCGAACGGGGCGAAGCGTCACCCGACGGTTCACATCAAGATGAAGGCCGCCGTCAGATGAACGAATTAGCATGCAAATCGAATCGAAGACGAAAGAGGTTGAATAATGCCGCAATCAGTATTGGAACGAGCTGGCGAGCAAATTGCCGAATCGGCGCGCACGGCTTCACGAACGACGGCAGCCGTTGCTGATGCATTTGAAGATGGCGTTGGCGTGGCGAAACGTGTGGCAAAACAAGGCTGCGATGCTGCCGAGGAGTTTCTAGATGACACAACCAAACGTTTGCAACGGCATCCTACCGAAACGGTTGTAGCTTCATTGGCAGTGGGTGTTGTCGTCGGAATATTGATCGGTTGGGCAATGAAGAGACGGTAGCTTTAACAGCAAGTCGATAAATCCGCCGAGGCACCACAAGAGATGCGCCTGATTGTGGTCGCACTCGGCGTGGCTTCGTTTAACCACAGGGCCAATGGGCGATGTAGGTTGCGGGGGCAGGCGTCTGAACCTGAAAGATTGCTTGCCATTCATGATGGACCTTGCCAGAGTTTCCGATATTCAATCACCTCAGGATCGCCAGGAGCTAGGGGTGTACACGGCTTGGAGAAACTACTCTCGAAAGACAAGTGAGCAAGTTCGCGACGACCGATTCGCTGTTCGGAGAAAATCTTAGAATCTAACGTGAGTGCCGGCTTGTGTTCGTGGCTCGCCGACGGTTTGCGGTTGTCAGTTCAAGGAGTCCTCAGGAATGTCTTTACGCCACCAGGAGAGACATCGCACAGAACGCGTCGGTTGGCTACGCGCGGCGGTCTTGGGCGCAAACGACGGCATCCTTTCAACGGCGAGCCTGGTGCTTGGCGTCGCGGCTGCGCATGCCAATCACAGCAACGTATTGGTCGCAGGGGTCGCCGGCCTAGTTGCGGGGTCTATGTCTATGGCTGCGGGAGAGTATGTGTCTGTCCATTCACAAGCAGACACCGAGCACGCCGATCTCGAGCGTGAGCGCTTGGAACTCAAAACGGATTATGCTGGTGAGCACCGCGAACTGGTGGCAATCTACGTTGCTCGCGGACTCGATCCTTCGCTCGCAAAACAGGTCGCCGACCAGTTAATGGTCCATGATGCGATCGGAGCACATGCCCGTGACGAACTCGGCATCTCCGGGACTCTCCGTGCGCGTCCGATTCAGGCTGCGTTGGCGTCGGCCGGCAGTTTCGCTGTTGGAGCAGCCATGCCGCTGTTGGTCACAGCCATCGCTCCGGCGACAGCTTTGATACCCCTTGTTTCCGGAACCTCATTGGTTTTCCTCGCACTTTTGGGCGGGTTGGCAGCAGGTGCGGGTGGCGCTGGCGTCACCGTAGGAGCCATTCGGGTTACGTTCTGGGGTGCACTTGCCATGGCGCTGACCGCAGGCGTCGGGGCGTTGTTCGGCACAGTCGCGTGACCGGGGCCAATTGGAGGCCGTTTCTGGTTAGTGCTACCGCATTGTCTGGCCAAAGCTTACGCACGAGGGATTGCCTTGGACAATTACAGTCCGGTCCCGACCGACTACATTCATCATGGCTTGCCAAGGCTGTCCGCAACAGCCGCATTCGGCGTCGCCGACCTCAGCTGATCGAGCGCTGTCAGTCCGCCCTTCCAGCGAACCTGGTCCTTCTTCGTCTCGAACGGTAGCGAGAGGTCGGAATAAAACTGCAAGATGTTATCGCGCAACCCCGGCGAGGTCCGGTCGAACTTCCGCTCTGACAACCGAGCCAGTAATCGTGCATAGGTGTCGTCCGTAAGCGAGTATTCCGCTGCTTTGGTTCGGTTGCCGCTATCAAGATCACGGTTGGGAAGCGCCAGTGTGTCAGTGCGTACTTCTTCGAGCAAGGCCCGGTATTGATCGACGGTCGTGTTGATGCTCTTGATATAAAGGTCCTCAGTCTGGGGAGTCGGGTTATTGAATGCTAGGCCTTTGAAGGGGCCAATTTTCGGCATGTATCGCAGGAGTGTTGATAAGACCCGCGTACCTAAGCCTGGAGTTACGTAGTCCTTTCCCCACTCCTTCTCATAACCGGAGCGCGATAGACGGTACAAGAATTTCCGTTTCGCGAAATCCGGCGTTTCGCGCAGCAGATCCTTCTTATGGGTTTGCAGCGCGACCTGGGTCATTTGCGGAATCAATCGGCTGACAGCGAAACGGTACGAACCCACCGCCAGATCTTCGTGGGTAAGCACGTCCTTCAGCTCCAATCCGTATACAACGGGAAAAACCCGCTCCAGTAAAGATTTGGATACTTGGAATCCGATGAAATCGTGATACTGCTGCGAGGCGTAACGATTCTTTGCGACCTGCAGCGTGTCGAACCCGAACTCCGTTTTCAAATGCGCTTTCTTGTCCTGGGCATAGCGAACTGACTTGCCGAACTTCGCTCGTAGCTTCGGATAGCTCGATCGCGGCGGCCTGATTGACCGCCGGGTGACCGGCGATATCCGACGCATAGTGCGACAGTGCACCCAAGGCGAAGGCATACTCGTTCACATCCTGGCTTTCGAGCAGCAGCTCACGAACAAAGTCTTCCGCTGCGAACGTAATGCACCAGGTTACTGAATTCTTTATTGCCGAACGGGTAGTAGCCGAGATCCTGAATGACGGCGCCTCCATAGGCGTAGGCATGCGCCTCCCTGATCTGGTCTTCCGACAGTCCCGGATATCGCTTGAGCAAAAGGGGCCGAATCTCATCAGTCCAGAGCAGGTCTACGATTTCTTCGTGCGTCAGCACAGAGTAAGCCGAACACACCGCCGCTGCACATGAGCACGACAAGAAGAAGTGCCGCCGCACGGAGAGAAGGCAGGTGCCAGACCCTTGGCTATGGTGCTTGGCGATGTTGGTGATTGGCGCATGGTTCAGATCCGACCGAGAACCAAGAGAATGACAACGATCAAGAGGAGCAGTCCCACTCCTCCGGTCGGGTAATATCCCCAGTCTCTGCTATGTGACCACCGTGGCAACGCACCACAGAGCGCTAAGATCAAAATCACGATCAATATAGTTCCAAGCATGCTTCACTCCTTACCTTCCAGCATCCAGACGGGAATATTCCCCGTCCGGCGCAGCTTGTTTACGGCTGCGCAAGACGGGCACGAGACATTTACTGCTCGTCATGTACGCTTGCTATAGCGCAAGCTTCCAGTCGTCACATGACCTGATTGCCGATGGATTCGCCAGAGACGAGAAGTTCCACTCTTCGGTTCTGCTGCCGGCCGGTGGAGTTATCGTTTGAAGCTACCGGCAAAGTGTTGCCGAAGCCTTTTGAACTGACTGAACCTGTCGCCACGCCTTGTTGCACAAGATAATCACGTACTGAACCGGCGCGGTTCTCAGACAATGTTTGATTCATTTGGTCACCGCCGACATTGTCCGTGTAGCCGCCGACTGCGATGTTGAGCCCAGGGTAGGCGAGCAGAATGCCGGCTACTTTCGCCAGTTTTTCCCTTGCACCGGACTTCAATGAGTATTTTCCAGTGTCAAACAGAACATCGGACATACTGACGATAAGTCCGCGCGCACTGTCACGAGTCTGAAGAATCGAATTCAATTGCTCAGACAACCGCGTACGCATGGCGGCCTTGTCATTTTCCGCTTGCTGGACATTTTGTTGCGCTTGCTGCGCAGCTAAACGAGATTGGTCAGCATCGGCCTGAGCCGCGGTGACCGCTGCTGCTGATGCTGCTTGATTCACGGCCATATCGGATTGGGCCCTTGCCGCATCAGCTTGGGCCGCGCTGACCGCCGCTGCCGATGCTGCTTGATTCGCGGCCATGTCGGATTGGGCCTTTGCCGTATCAGCCTGAGCTTGCTCTTTCTGTCGAATCGCTCTATCAGCCTCGCGCTGCGCCTTCATCTGTGCATCCGCGGAGGCCTGACGCTCATTTGCCAAGCGTATCTCATCCATCTTCGTGACTGAGATCGCTCGTGCATCTTCAGCAGTCTGCACTGCCTCGCGGGAGACTGCGATCAGTGGCTTTTTGTCGATGTGTTTGCTGGTGGCATATTCATCGGCTCTGTTCATTAGCTGGACCGCGCGCTGATAGCTGTCACTGGCGTACATCTCGGCACCCTCGGATTGCGCGATGCGCAGTGCATTCCGCGCCTCGAAGAATTCTAATGGCAACTTGGCATTCAAGATCACGGGGTCGAACTTGTAGCCGGTGGGGATGTAGCCGCCCCGCTCCATGAGCTCATACTTCGCGTTCACCGCCTCGGTAGTTCCCTTGGTGTCGGCGCGAACCACGTTTTCGAGCACTACTACGTTGCTGGGCTGCCGCACGGCATAGTAAGGCTCAGCCGTTACAATCAGAGCAAATCCCTGAAGGTCTGTTGTCACGTCCAACTTGCTGCGCCCGTTGCCGCCTACCAGCACCTCTCCCAAGTTCACCGAACGGCCCTCGGGCGTGATCGCCCAAAGGACATAAGTGAGATACTCGTTGCCAAAATCCTTAGGCTTCTGCAGGTTGGCAAATTCCGTTTCGATTTTGATGGATCCACGTTTACTGTTTACGTTGGCTTGGCCATTGGCTAAAGGCATCAGTGCCGTACCCGCGAAATCCAGCGTAGTGCCTCCGCTGCGATGCCTGTAGTCGACTGCTTGCACGCTACGGCTGATTACAATGACGCGGAACATCGGCGTCTGAGCCATTGGTTCGATGAGTGAGACTTGAGGAGTGGTCTGAGCCAATGCGTTCAAACTCAGAGCGATTACGGCTGCTAACAACAGTTTTATCTTCAATGATCTTCCTTTGGCAGATGTCTGCCGTATTACTCTTTATCTAAGTTTCGAGGTATGCGCCTTGACGTTTCTTGAGGTGGCTTGCCACCCTTCATCCCTTCCCGATGTGGATCCGGGAAATGGAGTGAAACAGACCAACGCCATTCATCAGCCACAGAACGACTGCAATGACCACAACGCCATTGAGAATTGACTTGAGGGTTGCCTGCATTGGGATGAAGCGATTCACCAGCCACAGCAAAACACCGACCACAATCAGCACTTGCACAATTTGAATCAGAGGCATAAGTTACGACCTTCCTTGTTTCGTGGCTAAACGCCTTTCCGCCTGGAGGCGCTGCCTAAGTTGGATGTTCGAGAACTTTAGGGTCGAATGGTGTCCGCTAAGGTTGCGCGGCACACGCGGATGAAAAATGCCAATGTGGCAGGATGTAGCCTCTTCGATGTGACTGACTGCGATCTCATTCGGAGCGGCCTAAGAATGAAAGCTGCGAATGAGCGGCCGTCGCACTTTCGGCTCACTCAGCAGGTTAAAGAATGACAGGTGTGAGCATTCGTGTCTGAGCAAGATCGCTCACATGAGAGGAACTCGGGGTCGCGGCGCCTGAACGACAGGAATCAGTTCGCGCAGGCGCTAGCTTGCCTTGCGGTATTCCAGTGGCGCACAGGCGTTGTCAGCAACGCTCGCCTGTAGGCAGTGCATCAGAGGCCATGAATACTCAAATTCCCGTCCACAATCGACGCAGACTTTGTACGTCCGCTTCTTAATGGTGAACACGCGGCTCAGTCGGCCATGATGGCACCCGAAGGCAAATTGGTAAACCTGAAGCAGATGTTTCATAAATTCCTCGCCCGGCGTCCGCTCACTAGGTTAACGACCACGACTACCAGCGCCACAATCAGCAGCAGGTGGATCAGTCCACCGGCGATATGAAAACTGAAACCCAGAAGCCACATAATCAGCAGAATCGCCACTATTGTCCAAAGCATATCTACCTTCTCTCTGCATCCCGGGCACCCGAGAGCTGACATCCTTCTCGGGTGCACCCGCGCGTTCCAGAACCAACTACTACCTTGCAGCTATGGCCTCAGCCTTCGCATTCCTGACTGCGTGAAGGAACGAGCGTGCCGCGGGCGTCGCCGACACGTTACCCATTAATACGTTCCGGGTCGAGACATGAGGTCCGTAGACGGCCCGCATGGAATCGTCGTCGCGACGAACCGCAGCGCCGGTCAACGTCACTCCGGCAAAAGCGCCCTTGGCGCGTGAGTAGGTCAGAATTTCGGTATTCAGCATCCAGTCGGTATCGGCCGAAGCATGACGTCCCACTGGTCCCGCTGCCGCCGAGGCATCCGCTCCGAGCTGGAATTTGCTGGCGAGCAACCGCTGCATGCCTCTTTCATTCTGGATGATCATGACCAGATCGACGCCTTCGATCCCGATCTGAAATCCCCAGCTACCGCCCGTGATCGCAAAAAACGCTGGTGCACTCCAGCCATCGGCAGTGCGGCATGTCGCCACGCCCCGGCCACCCTCGGCGCCAAACACGAAGCCGCCCTTGATCATGTGCGGTACCACAGCCACGCACTTAGCGTGCTCCAATACTTCTTCCGGAATGCCCTTGTCGGGCGCGGCCATAATCTCGTGCAGCACATCGGCTGCTTTATCCATGCGCTCGTTCGATGATTCACGGTTAGACCCCGCCCAGCCGAACGTCGCTAGACTCAACAACGTAACTAACAGCATTAATTTCTTCATGTTTCCGCCTCTTTCTTCTACCTCTGCGCGGCGTTTGTTGCTCTTGTTGCATTCGCAGCGCGCAAGATACTACTCACATTATTAGTTTCAGTCGAAGCTGTCTGAGCAATATGGCTCACGAGGGCAACGGGCGTCGCACACTCGCAAAACATTGTCTTGAAAGTGTCATTTCGGGACGTGATTGACGGTCTTTGTTGACAATAAAGATGTACTGCCGGTTTACTTGGGTCCTGCCTTCTACATTGTAGGCTTTGAACGAGGAAAAGAGTTTAAAACAGGCGATAAGGTGACCGTGACTGGCTCACAGGTCAAGGTTCGTGGTGAGCTTTTCATGCTTGCCACGACTGTGAAGAGAGGAAATGACGCCTTACGATTGAGAGACAAGGACGGGACTCCACAATGGGTCGGATGGATAAAAGCGAGTGATTGATCGCTACAAAGTCCGATAGATTTAATGGGGATATTCTTCTTGTTCTTATATTATGCCCCAATGGGTGTCTACTTGATTGGAACCGGTTTGGCAACTGGCAAACAGCCATACCGTTGTTGCCGTTGTCGGCGTATGGGTAACGGGAAGGAGATGGAAGGCAAGCTAAGTCGCGGAAATAGACTCATCAGGCGGGCCGGAGAGGGTGGGTTTGTCGGCAATAGCCAATGAGGCCGCCTGCGCGACGGATCGACTCCGCTCGTGAGATCGTGGTCGACCTGAGGCACTCTTCGCGACGTCAGCCTTGCCTGATGGGTTCCATCAATTGATAGGTGGCGTGATGCTGAGCATTCAGAAAATTCTGGTTCCTGTTGTGTTCACGGATACTTCCCAGCACGTCGTGCACCAGGCCGCGTGGTTGGCACGCCGCTTTCATGCAGAGATGATCCTGCTGCACGTGGTGACGCCTCTCAGCTATCCCGTCGGCTGGCTGGAGGGCGGGCACGAGATCACCGCGCGAGATTTGCACGCGCACATCGTCCAGCGGGCTCAGAAAGACCTAGATCAGGCGCTGCAGCCAGAACTCGATGGGATCGCGGTCAAACACTTTGAAAGCCACAAGGTCCGTCCGAGGCATATTCTTCAACGGCTTGCAGCGAGTGTGAGCCTCCCGAGAATTATCTTCAATCGTCATTGGAGCCAGATTTCCCATAAAGAAGCGCTGAGCGGCTGGTCAATCTTGCTCAGATTTCAAAAGCCTAAAGCTAAATACTTGGTACTGGTAGCGCTCGGCATAAGTCGCTGGCGAGAGCTATTCACCTGAAGACGTGCACCGCCCGTGGCATAGTTCTGCCCCCGGTGCGCTTACTTATCTATGCCTGTGCGCCGCATTGCATTCTTCGCTCTGATTCTCGCCGTCACGCTCTGCGTGTGCCTTGCCCAAACACGCCCGGACGACCCTGGCGATTCGCTTCTCGTCTTTCTCAATAAGTCCATCGACTGGTATCACCGCGTCCTGAGGTCCGGCCAGCTCTCCACCGATTCGTCAGACTCGATTTACACCGCCTACAATCGCAACGCGAGTCTTCAGGTTGTCTCGCTCATCTTCGACTTCGCCCGTATTCAAGCCGAGCAGATACAGCTGGACCATCCCCACGACGCCGACAGCGTTCAAACCGCAAACTTTCCCCAGCTTCTTGCCAACGCGCAGGACAAGGTCAAGCGGTCCACTGCCGCCCTCGGCGTACTTGAACGGCAGGCAGCCACCACCCACGGCAGAAAGCTCCAGACCATCGACGACCAGATTGCCGAACAGAAGAGCGATTTCGATCTCGCCCAGGCGCGTCTCGAAGCTCTACAAAGCATGAATGAGTTCACCACCGCCGGAGTTTCAGCCGGACTGCCTGGAAAGATTGACGAACTCGAACGCACCATCCCCGAAGCTCGCAGCTCCCGCCCCGTCGAGCGGAGCGCACATCCTTTGCACTCCGAGTCCGACCGCGGTGAAATTCCGCCGAATGGGACCCCTGGCAGCGCCCACTCCGGCAACCCCGCCAGGAATACGTCAGGCATCGGCAGCGCCAACGGAAGCGCGTCAAGCGCTCCCTCTGCCGATTTAGCGCCCTTCAGCCCACCTCCGGCGAACACGCGTGCCGCTGCGGCCATGCCCATCAAGCAGCCCAGTAGTGGCATCATCTCCCTTGTCGGAGATCTGATTTCCCTTAACGGCAAACTCAACGCCGAGCGTGATGCCTTGGCTGCCACCGCCCAATTTCAGCGCTCGCTGGTTCGCATCCGCACCCCGCTATCCAATCAATTGCGAGCCATCGATCAGCGTGGTGAAACCCTCTCCGCCCAGTCCCAGTCCAACGACCCAGCGGTGCTGGCTGACCGCAGAAAGCAGATCGACGCTCTTACCGCGGATTTCAAGCACCTCGCCGCCATCGTGCTTCCGCTTGCCAAAGCCAACATGCTACTCGACGCGACCTCCAACAATCTTAACGAGTGGCGTAGCGAGACCTACCGCACCTACTGGGCCCAGGCGCGCGGGCTGCTGATACGCATCGGAGCCCTTTTGCTGGTAATTATCCTGGTCGGCGTCGCCGCCGATTTCTGGCGCCGCACCATCTACCGCTACATTCAGGAGCCGCGCCGCCGCAATCAATTTCTGCTGCTGCGCCGCATCGTGGTCACGGTGGTGATCGCACTCATTCTGATCTTTTCCCTCTCCACCGAGATCGGTTCACTGGTGACCTTTGCCGGATTTCTCACTGCCGGCATCGCCATCGCCCTGCAGAACGTAATCCTCAGCGTTGCCGCCTACTTTTTACTCATTGGACGCTTCGGAATCCGCGTCGGTGACCGCATCCAGATCGGCGAAGTCACTGGAGACGTATTCGACATCGGACTCGTCCGCATGCTCCTGGTGGAGTTGGATACATCGGGCAGCGAAGCCCGAGCCACCGGACGCATCGTCGTCTTTTCCAATTCCGTGGTTTTCCAGCCGTCGTCCAATTTCTTCAAGCAGTTTCCCGGTTCCAACTTTGCCTGGCGGCGCATCTCGCTCACCCTTGCCGCCGACGTCGATTATGCCCTCGCTGAGCAGTGCATCTCCACCGCCGTAGCTGGCGTCTACAAAACCTACAAGCCCGAGCTAGAAGAGCAGCATCGCATCCTTGAAAGCTTGCTTACCATTCACATCGCCAGTGCCGAACCGCAAACTCGACTACGCCTTAAGCAGGCGGGACTGGAAATCATCATTCTCTACCCCGTCGTCCTCAGCCAAGCCGCGCAAATTGATGACCACATGACCCACGCCCTACTCGATACCATAGAGGGTGAGCCCCGTCTGCGTCTGGTCGGCGGCGGTCTCGCCAATATCGAGCCCGTCGATGCCACCCCAAATCAGACAGTCATCCCTGTACAGAAGTAAACCAGCTGACATAGTTAGGGAATCCGAGCTATCGGCTGAACAGGGGACGTGGGGGCCGCCTGAGGCCGCTCGTCTGCCCTCGAGGCCCAGCGATGGCACCATCCGATGCCAGAGCCAGCATTGCTAATGACAGGGCGGCATGATATTCCGCCGCTACGGGAGCGTCCCGCATGCGGCTCGAACCGGGTGAGCTAAAAACCCCCACGCCCAGTGCCCAAACATGGCACGCATTTAAAGGTACTTACGGTTCTGATCCCGGCGAGCTAAAAACAGATGTTTGTCGCTCACAACTATGTGAAACGTAGGAGGCCGCAAGTCCGGGGTAGCAGACGATTACATCCCCGCGCCCTAATGGGTTGGCTGCGAACACCGATGGGACTTTCCGAAAGAATCATTCGGACCTATCGGAGATAGGTAGATTGCGCGGGCCATCACCGCTTTCGCCGATCACGGGAGCCGCTACTGTGGTTTCGGTGTTGCGGTCGCAGAAGTCTGCACCGGTTGGTCTGAGGTTCTGTTGGATGAAATACCGACAGGGGTTTGCTTGTGAGGCGGAATCTCGGTCCCGGCTGGATAGATGAAAATCTGCACCGTACCCCAGCCGACATCAGAATTCGCGTCCGTCTGCTTGCCCATTCCCAGAGTCTTAAGGTGGCTATCATCGAATCCGAAGTTCTCGACCAGATACTCGCGCACAACCATGGCCCGGGCTTCCGTTAGCACCAAGTCTTTCTGGGTGTCGCCTTCCATGCCGGTGGATGCCACGACCACCGCAAAGCCGAATTGGTTATTCGCCAGGAACTCGCCGCCAGCGTTTAGAGATTTCTGGTTCTTCAGCTTGGCCGAATCGTGCTTATCGAAAAGCTGCTTCGCCGAGTACGTAAATTCCTTTATCGGCGTGCCTTGCGGCAGCCGTTCGATCTCATTCTTTGCCAGCTCGGCGGAATCTTCGTAGCCGCGGCTCTTGAAATACCCGCGCAAGAAGAAGTTGTGCTTCATGGCTTCCATATTCTCCTGAAAGTCGGTAACTCCCGCTTGCGCCTGGACCATCGTGTCACGCATGGCGCTCGTCGTCTGTTCGAGGTTGGTATAGAGCTGTTTGTCGTTCACCAGCGCTCCTGCGGTTCCCTGACCGCCATCGATCTTGGCGCTGATCGAGTCTAGATTCGCCGTCGCTCGAGTGGCGTTCTGGATGGCTTGCTGGCTGCTATCCAGAATGCCGCTCGTCTTCTTGAGCAGGTCTGACATTTCCAGTGGCGGCTGGCTGGCGATGATATCGCCATCTCGCACATCGGCTGTCCCGGCGGATCCAAACGAGATCGCCATATACTGGTTGCCCAACAACCCTTCGGTTTCGATCGAGGCCACGGAGTCTTGCTTGATGATCTCGTGCGTCGACTTGCCGAGATCCATGATTACCGTGACCTTTTCGCCCGGCTTGTGAGGCAGCACGATGTTGCGCACGGTTCCACTGTGAACCCCGCCCACCCGCACATCGCCTCCGGCATCCAGCCCACCACATTGTCGAATTGCGCCTTCAATTGGTACGTGGAGCTGAAAAGATACTGCTTGCCTCCGATGATGAAGACACCGGCCACCAGAATTGCCAGTGTCGCAACGATGAAAGCTCCTAACCGCGCCGCTCTCGACATATGTCCTCCTACGAATGCTTTAGAAATTCCTGAACAAACTCGATGTCACTTGTCTGAAGTTCTTCAAAGCTGCCTTCGATCACCACATTTCCCTCATTGAGCAGGGCCAGACGGTCCGCAATCGTCTTCGCGCTGTGCAGATCGTGAGTCACCACGATGGATGCCATGTGATGTTCCGCTTGGAGCTTGAGAACCAAATCATCGATCTCCGCGGAACTGATGGGGTCGAGACCGGCGGTGGGCTCGTCGAGCAGCAGAATATCCGGCTCCAAAGCCAGCGCACGCGCCAGCCCAACTCGTTTCTGCATGCCGCCCGAGATATCCGAAGGCATCTTGTCGAGGTGCCCTTCCATGCCCACTTCCGCCAGCAACTCCTTGACCCGGTCGCTCTGCTCAGACTTCGACATCTCCTTCTTATGGTGCTGCAGCGGAAACGCCACGTTCTGCTCGACGGTCAGCGAATCGTAAAGCGCGGCGTGCTGAAACAGAAAACCCATCTTCTTCCTGATTTCGCCGATCTGGTCGAGAGCCAGGCCGGCGATGTCTTGCACCGTGGATGCGAACCGATCCCGAGTCAGGCTTCTGCAGGCCGATGATGAGCCTCAGCAATACGCTCTTGCCGGTACCACTGCGTCCCAGCACCGCCAGGGTCTCGCCGCGGCTCACGGTCAGGCTGATCCCGTTCAGCACCTTTTGACTTCCGAAGGATTTATGCAAGTCCTCGACGGCGACAACCGGCGCACTGCCGTCTTCCTCGGCTTCTTCTGGCTTCATCGCAATTTGATCGATTGTGTCCATAATTGTTTCACGAGTTCTTTAATCAACGTTTACGGGAAAAATATGAGGATGAATTTCACCAGCACGACATCGGCCAGGATCACGAACAGCGAGGACAAGACTACCGAACTCGTGGCCGCACGGCCCACGCCCGCGGCGCCTCCCTGTGTCCGCATTCCCTGAAAACACGCGATCAGCCCAATGATCAGGCCAAACACAGCGGTCTTGAACGTGGGTGGCAGGAAATCGTTGAAATCGGCGCCCTTGAAACCGCTGTTGATGAACTGGTGCAACGAGAGCGGCTCAACCAGGGCCTGCGTAACCCAGCCCATGATCAAGCCGCATAAGTCGGCAGCGAGAGTCAGCAAAGGCAGCATCAGGATGCAAGCCAGGATGCGGGTCGCCGCCAGCAGCCGATAAGGGTTTACCGCGGATGCCTCGATGGCATCGATCTGCTCGGTCACTTTCATCGACGCCAACTCCGCGCCAATGCCCGCGCCCACTCGGCCGCTCACCACCAGACCGGTGATGATCGGACCGGTTTCGTGAATGACGGAGAACACGATGGCGGCCGGAAGCAGCGATTTGGCGCCAAATCGAGTCAGGCTGTAACGGGCTTCCAACGAGAGCACAACCCCGGTGGCGGCGCCGGCCAAAGCGACCAGCGGCAGGGACTTTGATCCGATCTCGTCGAGCTGTCGAAACAGTTCGCGGAATTCAAATGGCGGCGTCACCGCAGCCCGCACAACTTGCCAGAAAAATATGCCCAGATCGCCGAACCACTCGAAGAACTCGTTGATCAGACCTGATGGAGCCGCTCAAGGCGCTGGACATGAGCAACATCCCTCGCCCCGGAAGTGGAGGGTTCACACTTGCAACCGCCATGAGTTTCTGGTCGCTCACCGATTTGGACCCTGATCTGGCGCTCCGTGCGTATTGTTCAAGTGCATGCGAGAGAGCAAGGAGTGGGGTCCGCTATAAAAAAACTCCAGTGCGATGTTCTCGCCTGCATACACCAGCAGGGTGTAGTTGCCCATCCGAAGCGCATCCTTGGCGCCGTAGCGGTCGGGGTACCAGCCGTAGACAGCCGTCATCGTGCCTGCATACGGCGCGACGAGCGCCGGGACAGAGAAGACGCGATGGCCGTCTTCGCCGCGCCGTGCGGTCAAGGTCGAAATCACGGCATGTCTCAGCCGCGGAAACAGGCCTTTGCACTCACAGCGGTAATACAACGTGTCTTCCTTAAAGGCTTCTGCTAGCGCATAACGCGTCGTAGTGCTTACCGCTGCGATGCAAAGTCGGATCCGAATCGCTTGCCGTAACCCTCGGCGCCTTGCTTCCACTCGGGCGGGGCATTGTCCGCTTGGTTTATGCCAGCCACGGCCGCGGCGCCGACGATGGGATATGGGCCAAACGCGTCGAAAAAGTAGTTGTGGAGCTTCGTGGTCTGGGTCGGACGCGTGTAGGTCAGGTCCAGTTGGGTTGTTGCGGGAGCGCTTGCAACAACGCCAGAAGAACTGCCCGAATCGGTTAGTGATTGCGCCCTTGTCAACATTGGTAGGGCTACGAGGAACGCAATTATCAACAGCACGCTTCTTAATGTCGTAACGCTACGGCGCAAATCTAGCGAACGATCGCTCGGGCACCCATCGTCATCTGTCCGCGACCGGTCTTTTTCGTCGCGGAGGCGATCTTCGCCTCGTTCGTGGAATCCTGTATCAACGCTCAGTTCAGCGTGCTCGAATGTGTGTGTCATGAGGAAGGGGCCATGGTTTGGGATGAACTGGCGCTTCGGGTTCGGAAGTCGAGGTTCTGGGACGGTACGAGCAGACATTACACGCCTCCGCTAGGTTGTTTCTTACGTTAGCGGCTTCGGATGGATTTGTCTGAGCAATAACGCTCACGTGCGGAGCACGATTCAGCCGCGTAATTAAGAAAGCTTTAATTCCAGAAATGATCAATTTCGCTCAGACTTCAACAAGGCGACAGATTACAAGAGGAACAGCCCTGTTACGCGGGGTCATAAGGAGAAACATGAACACCAGCACGAAAGACAAGATCAAGGGCAGCTTCCACGAAGCGAAGGGAACAATTAAGGAAGCGGTGGGAAAGATCACGAACGACCGCAAGCTGAAAGCCGAAGGGAAAGCCGAAAGGAACGTGGGTAAAGTTCAACAGCAAATAGGCAATGCTAAGGAAGCCGTCGCCACGCTGAAAGGCAAGCTGGTCGGGTTAAAAAATAAATAGGCCATTCAGAAATGGGCAGACAAAGTTGAAAGGGCAGTAAGGGCGGAAAGTTGGTCCGTCGAAAGTTGGTCCGTCCAACGGGTGCTCACCGCACCAACTCGGCGACTGCCTCTTCTCAGCGTCACCTTGACGTTTGCAAGTCGAGACCCGCAGTGTCCACATGGCTCGGACGAACGGGATTACAGTGCGCAGAGCTGAGGCGACGTTGGCGCCGGTAAATTAGTGCGCTTGGGTAACGGCGTCCCAAAGGGTACCCACGTGTTGACAAGCTGCTGTCCGGTAGCATCCGCCAGAGTGAAGGCCGCACCGGGATACTCATGCAGGACCGCCTGCGCCTGGCGGTGGAACCCAGCAAAATCGCCCGAGGCGAGGGCCGACGAAGCGCGGGTGTCTACCGGCGCAGCCTTTAGGAATGGCGACCGCCGCGTCCGGGTCACGGTAGCCGACAACGGCAAAGGCATCGACGGAAGCTTGCGGCAGCATATCTTCGAGCCGTTCTTCACGACGAAGGGTACGGTCGGAACCAGGCTTGGTCTCTGGGTGAGCAAGCAGATCATCGACAAGCATGCAGGGACCATCCGCGTACGTTCCAGCAGTAACGGAGCATCTAGGGGCACGGTATTCTCCTTTGTTCTTCCTATAAACGCTGCGGCAGCGGCGTCAAGCCAATCGGCAGGGACTTGAGTTCGCGTCGTCGTCGCGATGTGATCGGGCTTTCTGCACAGACAGTGTCAGTCGCGCCAGCGGCTTAGCCCTAACCGGCAAACAGCACGTAATAGTGGCGCAACAGCCCCGCAAGCAGCAGCTGCGATTAATAGATCGGCGGCATTGTTTCTCCCGAGAACGGAGGACTGCTGCGGGTGCGGTGCGAGGAGTGCGAGGTGCCTTCCGAATGACTTCATCGACCTGACTTCGGGCCCGCGCTGCCAACTCGACGCGGATAAGCACGGACGAGGCTTACGAGAATGAGACTTCTTGGTTCGTTTGCGCAACAGACTAGCTATTACCTGTTGCCATGGTAGTTGTGATGACCCTGTCATGCTCCCGTCGTAATGTCGTGGTATTACCCTTCATGGTAGCCACTGTGATGCACGGCGCTTACGATGCCCGTTCAGCTTCCAGTACAACGCTGACCAATGAACTTTTTATGAGCATTCCGCCACCGTTGTAGTCGATGTAGCCGAGATCGCGAAACCGATTCAGGAAGAAACTGACACGAGATCGGGTGGTGCCTATCATTTCCGCCAGGGTCTCCTGGCTGATCTTCGCGATGACTGGAATGGGCTTCGAATTCTGGCCAAAGTTGGCCATTAGCATCAGCAACCGGGCGAGGCGCTTTTCGCTGGAATTAAACAAATGATCGACCAGATCAGCTTCCATTCGGATGTTGCGGGAGAGCGCGTGCGCGAGGAATTGCTCGGCAAACTCCGGCTCACGATGGAGCAGGTCCAGCATGGCAGTCTTTTCGACGCGAACGATGGTGCTGGATTGAAGCGCGATTGCGGAGGAAACGCGAAGCGGCTGGCCTGCCAAGGAGCCTTCACCGAAGAAGCTGGTCTCTGGAAGGTGGGCGATTACGGCCTCTTTGCCGCTCATCGATGCAACGGTAAGCTTCACCTTGCCACTCTGAATGTAGAACACTGCATTGGCCAGATCGCCTTGCGAAAAAATGGATTCGCCGGTCAGGTATTCGCGCCGCTGTTTTCCAGCCAGGAGCTTGGTCGACAGAATCTGAGTGTCGAACGCGGAACCCTGCACCGGCGACCCAATCGCCTTCGACGCAATCAGCGACTTGTGATGCGCAACTGGCGGCAGAGGAAAGGAGAAACCCAGTGGAACCCTGATTGCCGTACTCTTTATACTGGCGAAGCTAGTAGCCATCTTTGATCCCTTTCAATCTTACAGAGTGTGCTCGGGTATGACTTGCCGTCAACCTCTGCGATCTCTACATAACCAAGATACGGGGCGAGTAAGAGAATGAAAATCGGAGAAAACTGTTATTGCTGTAGGCATTATGACGTGAACTTTGTAGGGCTTCCCCTACGGCCAAAGACTCGATCGCATCAATTGGTTTATGCGCTGTGGCGTAGCGGTCAGATTCGAAGGTGCTCTTCATTGGTGCGTTTTCCATGATGGGAGTACGACCTCTGCTGATCGCTTTTACTGGGACATTAAGCCGGTCGACAAACCTCGCATGAAGGACGCCGAAGACAATCATCTTTATGGCTTCGCGGCCTCTCGGTCCGAGAGTGACTGATACAGAGGATTGTCGACGGATTCATCGAGGTTGGCGATCAGTTTCTATTGGGACTCATCGAAAGCGCTGCGTCGCTGCCCAGTATCTTCCTAATCGTCGCTGCCAGTTCTTCTGAAGCGTTCTCCTTGTTAACATAGGCGGCCGCACCGGCCCGCAGGCAGCGCGACGCATACTGGTTCTCCGGCTGGACACTCACCATGATGACAGGTAGCTGCGGGTATTTCTGCTTTACATTCTGCAGCACTTCCATCCCACTGCGTCCAGGCATATTGATGTCGAGCAACAGTACGCCGTATTGGGATATGGCTAGTTGGGCCAGCACCTCATCCCCATTGGCGGCTTCGGAAAAGTGTGCGCCAGAAAAGGCATCGGTCAGAATCTCTCTCAGGCCGCGGCGTACGTTTGCGTGATCATCTGCTATTAGGATATGCATTGTTGTATCCGCTTGCCGGCCGCACATTCGACCTGACACAACCATACCGGAGGCGAAAAGCAATTGATACCAGTGAAAGCCGTGAGTCTTGTAGGGTTTCTTAAGGTCGCTCTGTAGGGTTATTCCTACACGGACGGGTCGATCTAGTCGATGAGGTTGTGCATCAAAGCGTAGCGGGTAAGTTCGGCATTGCTTTTCATTTTCATTTTCTCCATGATGCGCGCTCGATAGCTGCTGATGGTCTTTACGCTGACATGAAGCCGGTCGCCAATTTCCGTCAAGGGGACGCCGGAGGCAATCATTCTCATGACTTCGTGTTCCCGATCCGAGAGCAGCTCATGCAAGAGCTTGTCGGCGGACTCATCCAAATTGGCGACCAGTTTCTCTGCGAGGCTTGCACTGACGTAGCGGCCGCCTCCCAGAATCTTCTTCGCCGCCAGTGCGAGCTCTTCGGGGGCGCTCTCTTTGTTGATGTAGGCGGCTGCGCCAGCCCGCAAACAGCGTACCGCGTACTGGTCCTCCGGGTGGCAACTCAGCATGATCACCGGCAACCTCGGGCACGTGCGCTTCACATCCCGCAGCACGTCCATCCCCCCGCGTCCAGGCATATTGATATCCAGCACCAGCAAAGCAACGTGGGATTTGCCAACGTGGCTAAGCACCTCATCCCCGTTGCCGACTTCGGAAAAGTCCGCGCCGGGAAGAGCATCGGCCAGGATCTCTTTCAGGCCACGGCGAACGACGGCATGATCATCTGCTATCAGTATGTGCATGTTTGCTCCCTCTCTGCGCGTGGAACGTCCACAGGAACGCGAACATTGACCGTCGTGCCATTACCAGGTGAGCTGGAGATGTCTACGTTACCGCCGCAGAACTGCGCTCGTTCTTTCATGCCCAGGAGACCCAAAGATCCAAGAGACCCTGAAAAATCGGACTCACAGAAGCCGATTCCGTCATCCTCTACAACCAGGAGGATGTTCTCATCTTCCTGGCGCAGGGAAACGCGCACCGACTTTGCCTGCGCGTGCCGGATCACGTTCGTCAGACACTCCTGGAAAATTCGAAAAGTCGCGGTGGCCCGGTCCCCATCCAAGTGCAAATCGACAGGCGGGACAGAGACCTGGCATCGAATGCCATTGCGGGAAGCAAATTCGCTGGCTTGCCATTCAATAGCTGCCGCCAGGCCAAGGTCATCCAATACTCCAGGTCTTAAACCGCTGCATATCGCGCGCACCGACTTTACGCCATCATTAATCAGCTGAATGGATTCCGTCAGTCGAGCGAGCACCTCGACTTCCGACTCCGGCAGATGACGAGTCATCCATGTCATATCCATTTTGATCGCAGTCAGAATCTGCCCGATCTGATCGTGCAGGTCGCGAGCGACCCGCTTGCGATCCTCTTCGCGCACCCACTGCAGGCGCTCCGCCAGTGCGCGCAGTTGTTCTCTTTGCAAGACGAGCGTCTCTTCCCCCCGCTTGCGTTCCGTGATGTCGCTATTGATCACCAACACGCGAGGTGATTGGTCGCGCTTGCCCCACTGCAATGCCCAGCGGCTAGCCACCACAATACGCCTGCCGTCCTGAGCTGTCTTGACTAGGTCTCCCTCCCAGTGTCCTACGCGCAGAAGTTCCGCTTTTATCTCGTCCAGCGGCTGCGGAAACTCGCTGCGAAGCAGGTCGTGCGAGATTTTGCCGACGGCCTGGCTTTTGGAGTATCCCAACATCGCCTCCGCCCCGCGGCTCCAAAAGCGGACCGTCCCATCCATGTCGATCACAAAGACGGAGTCCTGAGTGAGTTCGAGTAGAGCAGCCTGCTCCGCAGTCGCCCCCCGCTCCTGCCGCCGCCGCGTAACGTCACGGAAAGCCAGCACCACGCCAATGACTTTTCCGCCTGCGGCAAGAATTGGCGCGGCATTGTGCTCGACAGAAATCTCGCGGCCATCCTTTGATATCAGTGCCACGTGATTGGTCACGGCTAGCATCTGTCCGTCTTCGAGCACCCGGTGCACTTCATCGTCCGCGCCCACCCCGGTCTGCTCATTGATGATCTTGAACACGTTCTGGAGCGGCTGGTTTTTAGCCTCCTCCGATGGCCACCCGGTTAGAGCGGCGGCGACCGGGTTGAGAAATGTGATTCGGGCGTCGCGGTCAGTTGCTATAACGGCGTCGCCAATGCTGCCCAGAGTAGCAGTCCATCGCTCTTCGCTCTGCAACAGCTTGGTGCCCAGTCGTTCAACGTGGTATCGAGTGAACCAGTACGATGAAAACCGCAAATCCCAGACCAAGACCAACGCAGCTTGCGACCATCCATGTCCATCGCAGGTGCGCGGTTCGGATGCGCTGGACACGCAGTCCTTCTTCCACACCTTGAAAGCCCGCGAGACTGCTCTCGAAGGGCATCCATCCCGCGTTTTCCTTGCAGGCTCTCGTAGAGGGCGCCGTCGGCTTTTCCCGCTCTGCGAAGGGCGATAACTTTGTCGGTGTACCCCACCCAGCCCATATAGCCAGCACGGAGGTCCTCCAATCGCTGCTTCTGCGGAGGGCTGTCATCCACGAACTGATACAAGGCCCAGTATTCGGAGTCGAATCCCTTCGTGCCCCTCCAGATAGGGCTGAAGGAGGGTCTCGTTGCCGGTTACGAGGTATCCGCGCATGCTGGTTTCCATATCTACCAGCAACTTAAGCAGATGCCTGGACTGGTCGAGAACCTGATCGGTATGGTCAACCCACTGCAATGATTTGTTCAAGTCGAAGGTCTCCCATAAAAGCAATCCGGCAAGGGCTGCCATGATCACCAAGGGAACCACAACCACTCGGCGGAGCAACGACTTGAATTTCGAGTACTCCATCGTAACCAATCACTCCTTTTCGGAGGAAGAATGAACCAAGTTGGACTGTGCCGCTCGTGCTTCGCTTCTCAACATCTGCCCGCGATGCCCATAATTGCGGGTTCTGCGGCGTTGTCACCGGGTAATCGATCGTGCAGAATCACGTTGAGCAGCGCCTTATGCACTAGAATGCGGCCGTTGTAATCAATAAAGCCGAGCTCGCAAAATCGGTCCAACAAGAAGGTGACGGTAGACCGCGGGGTGCCAATCATCTCCGCCAGACTTTCCTCCGTGATCTCTGGAATCAACCTTTCGGATACATCTAGATCGCCAAAGTCCGCCATCAACAGGAGTATCTTTGCCAAACGTCTTTCGTTGGAGTCGAAGAGCTGGTCGACAAGATCGGACTCGATGCGCACACCGCGAGCAAGAACGAATCTTAGGAATGCTTCGGAGAGGGCGGGCTCCTCGTGCATCACACGGATCATCTCCTCCCTCTCTATCTTGATTGCTGTACAGTCGGTGACGGAAGTAGCAGTGGCCGTACGCAGCGTGCCTGCGCTCGCGAGCGACTCTTCTCCAACAAACTCCCCGGGGGAGATTAGATTAATTGTGGCTTCCTTGCCATTTTGGGAAACGACAGTCAGCCTCGCGCGGCCACTCTGAAGATAGAAGACGGAGTCCGCGGGTTCTCCCTGCAAAAAAAAGGTTTGTTTTCCTTGCAGGTTGAAGATTCTGCGTCCGGGCCCGGCACTCGCCAAAAAGACCGCTTTATCGAATGTGGGCTTACCAACTTCAAGCATTTAAAGACTTTCCCCCTGTTACGGTCCTGTTACTTAGCGCAAGGAAGCGTAGCATTAACGAGTGGGGCGGTCTGGTCAGTTTTGCTCACTTGTGGGCAATTATTTCAGGCCTCGTACAGGCTTCCGTCAATGCTCAACGATGGTTACGGGTCTTCTGCCAAGGATCCCAACGTCGCTGTGTACAGTGCGCTCCAAAAAACGCTGTTTGCTCCGGCTCGTTCGTAAGGGAAGTGGCAGAGCACGTTCCCACGCCAGTTGGACCAGCGTCGCAGGTCGCTGTCCCGAACGAGTCGTCGCCAAACGGGAACTAATCGCGCCGCCACAGCCCCGCACGTGCGACGGAGTGCTTTAAGACGCCAGCTTTTGTTTCCGCGAGAGCGGCGTACAGTTGCGGGGCCGGTACGAGTTGTGCGAGCCGCCTCCCGAGTAACTTTCTGGAACCGGATATCGGTCCGCGTCGTCTAACACCGCTGGTTCGACGCGCTTCCTGGGTGAATTCCGAGTCGCTCGTGATTCGACGGCAACCGAATGCATAGGGCCCGCCCTGTAGAATAGGAAACGTGCGGCGGGCGCTCCGGTTATCCACGGAGATCTTACCGAAAAGCACAAAGAGCCAGCCCTAACGAAAGCTGTGGGTCAGAGTCAAAATCCCTGGAGGGAGAATCGAGATGCCGAGGATGACGGCCGTTCAGGCGGCGGTTCGAGTGTTGGAGCGCGAGGGCATCACGATGGCGTTCGGTGTTCCGGGTGCCGCCATCAATCCATTTTATGCAGCGATGCGCGAGCATGGTGGCATTCGCCACATCCTGGCCCGCCACGTCGAGGCCGCCTCGCACATGGCAGACGGCTACAGCCGGGCTGTGCCGGGAAACATCGGCGTTTGCATCGGCACCTCTGGGCCGGCTGGAACCGATATGATTACGGGCCTTTACGCTGCCGCCGCCGATTCAATCCCCATTCTGTGCATCACCGGCCAAGCACCTCGGGATAAATTGTATAAGGAGGATTTCCAAGCCATCGACATCGAGTCGATCGCCAAGCCGGTCACAAAGTGGGTGGTTACCGTCCGTGAGCCAGGACTGGTCCCCCGTGTCTTCCAGCAAGCCTTCCATATCATGCGCTCCGGCCGGCCCGGGCCGGTGCTGCTCGACCTCCCCATTGACGTCCAGACGGCTGAGATTGAGTTCGATATGGACACCTACGAACCCCTGCCCGTCTACAAACCCGCGGCGACCCGGACTCAGATCGAGAAGGCCCTGGAGATGCTGGATCCTGCGGAGAAGCCGCTGATCGTGGCCGGCGGCGGGATCATCAATGCCGATGCGTCCGATCTTCTCGTCGCGTTTGCGGAAACGACAGGCGTCCCGGTGATCCCGACGCTGATGGCCTGGGGAGCGATTCCCGACGATCACCCACTGATGGCAGGGATGGTCGGGCTGCAGACGAGCCATCGTTACGGCAACGCGACGTTCCTCAAATCCGACTTTGTGCTCGGCATTGGAAACCGGTGGGCCAATCGTCACACCGGCTCGATCGAGAGCTACACGAAAGGTCGCACGTTCGTGCATGTCGACATCGAACCGACGCAGATCGGCCGTGTCTTCAACCCTGACTTTGGCATTATCTCCGATGCCAAAGCGGCGCTCGAACTCTTCGTCGATGTCGCGAGGGAACGCAAGGCTGCAGGCAGGCTCAAGAATCGCAGTGCGTGGGCGCAAGAGTGTGAGCATCGCAAGCTGAACATGCTGCGGCGCAGCGACTTTGAGGATGTCCCACTGAAGCCGCAACGGGTCTATCAAGAAATGAACGAGGCCTTCGGTCGCGACACGTGTTATGTCACCACGATCGGCCTGTCGCAGATTGCCGGCGCTCAGTTCTTGCACGTTTACAAGCCACGAAACTGGATCAATTGCGGCCAGGCCGGCCCGCTCGGTTGGACTCTCCCGGCGGCGCTGGGTGTGCGCGCGGCCGACCCCGAGCGCGAGATCGTAGCGCTTTCCGGCGACTACGACTTCCAGTTTCTAATTGAGGAGTTGGCAGTCGGTGCGCAGCACAAGCTGCCCTACCTGCACGTTGTAGTGAATAACTCCTATCTCGGATTGATCCGCCAGGCCCAGCGCGGATTCAAAATGGATTTCGAGGTAAGCCTTGCCTTTGAGAACATCAACAGTCACGAGGCGGGCAGCTACGGGGTCGATCACGTCGCCGTTGCCGAGGGGCTCGGCTGCAAGGCGGTTCGCGTCAAGAGCCCGAACGAATTCAAGCAGGCATTCGCCACCGCCCGGCAGCTGATGCAGGAATACCAGGTGCCGGTCGTGATCGAGTTCATTATCGAGCGAGTCACCAACATTTCGATGGGAACGGAGATTTACAACGTGAACGAATTCGAGGAGATCCTTTGTCTTGATCCCTCGCTCACGCTTAAAGACGTTTAGGGAAGCGCGCCACACTACGCCAGCAGTAGAAGGATGCCGGCAAAGAGGTCAACGAGAATTTGGGGCGGAAAAACGGGAGCAGCTAGGAGTTGGGGCACACAACGAAAGCAACGAAGTAAGCAGTCCAACCACTTGGAGTTATGTCTGAACCAAATGCAGTGGTAGGAAAAGTACCGCTTCCGCCAGAGGTGGAGATCGCGGTCATGCCACAGCGCTCGCGGCTGGCGATGGGGTTCCGTGCGCTCACGCACCGCAATTTTCAGCTTTTCATGAGCGGACAGCTTATTTCGCTGATCGGCACCTGGATGCAGAACATCTCCCAAGCTTGGCTGGTCTACCAGCTAACCGGTTCTTCGCTTCTGCTTGGCGTGGTCGGCTTCTCCTCGCAATTCCCGATTCTTCTTCTGGGTCCAGTGGGAGGCATCGTGGCCGACCGTTGGAACCGCCACCGGGTGGTGATCGGAACCCAGGCGGCGTCCATGGTACTGGCCTTCATACTTGCGGGACTCACCCTTACCGGCAAAATAAAAGTCTGGGAAATCATCACTCTCTCGGCCCTGCTCGGCTGTGTGAACGCCTTCGACATTCCGGCCCGGCAAACGTTTCTGATGGACATGGTGGGCCGCGAAGATCTGGTGAGCGCCATTGGGCTCAACTCTTCCATGTTCAACAGCGCGCGTATTATCGGTCCCGCCATCGCCGGACTGCTCGTCGCCTCTATCGGCGAGGGCTGGTGCTTTTTTGTCAATGCCGTGAGCTACATCGCGGTGATTGCAGGGCTGCTGCTGATGAGACTCGGCCCTGTCGTGCGCGAAGAAACCAGCGCCTCTCCCCTCGAACGGGTGGTCGAAGGCTTCCGCTTTGTCCGCAATACCGGACCGATTTTCGCGCCTCTGCTCCTGCTCGCGATTGTCAGCCTGGTTGCCTTACCGTTCAGCGTGCTGATGCCAATCTTCGCCGACCGCATTCTGCACGGTGGCGCACGCGGGTTGGGCATCTTGATGGGCGCGACCGGGGTCGGAGCCGTGCTCGGTGCGCTTACGCTCGCTACCCGTCCCGGAGTTCGTGGACTTGGCCGCATAGTGACGCTCGCCGCCGCCGGCTTCGGTACGGCGCTGATCCTGTTTTCGGCCTCGCGCTGGTTCTGGGTGTCGGTGGCGCTGCTGGTACCAGTCGGCTACTTCATGATGCTGCAGATGGCCTGTACGAACACGCTGATCCAGACTCTGTCGCCCGACCGCCTGCGCGGACGTGTCATGTCCGTTTACTCGATGATGGTCATGGGAATGATGCCGTTCGGTTCGTTCTTCGCCGGGGCTATCGCGGAACACTTAGGGGCTCCGTTAACCGTGGCGACCGGCGCACTGGGATGCTTAGTGGCCACCGCCTGGTTCGCACACCACCTGCCCGAGTTGCGCAAACAGGCGCGGGAGCAACTGGCCACCGGACAAATCGTTGGGGAAGTACCGTAAAAGGTCTGAAGTTTCAGCGTTCCGAGTCGGCCACACCAGGACTCTCATTCTTCCCCCTTGAAAAACTCGTTGAGTTCGTCCGCAATCTGATTTGAAAACAGCAGCATGGGGCAGCGGGGGTTAATGCATTGCATGTTCGCCCAAACAATGCTTGTCACCTGCGCCGGGGAAATCTGAATCCGAGGCGGTTTCTGCTCCTCCCCACGGGACAGGTCTAACACCTTCCGGGCGAGTTCTTTCTTAGCCTGCGGCGTCAGATCGGGACACAAGACATCCAAGCATGCCCACACAGCCTCGACACGCTGGCGTGCGGCAACCTTGATAGCTGCCCTTTCCTCGGCACTCAGCTGGCGGTGTCGACTCATGGAAGGCATACCTCATTAATCACTCACGTTTTAGGAAACATCCGGCGAGCTAAAAACATATGTTTGCCGCTCACCGAAATGTGCACCATAACTCCTTACCTTGCACAGCCTGCGGCGGTTCTGGGACGGGAGGTTTTTCGCTCACCTGCCGCAAGACGAACCCGAACCGTTCCGTACCCGACGCCCAACTTGGCGGCGATCTCCCGGAGGCTGGTACCCTCGGATTTCATGGCAAGGATGCGGTCTCGGTCTACAACCCGGCGTGGACGACCAAGCTGTTTGCCGTTGGCACGGGCATTAACGAGCCCACACTTCACCCTCTCCTTCGTGAGTGACAATTCGAACTCAGCCATAGCCCCAATAATCTGGAACATGAGACGCCCGGTCGGCGTGCTGAGGTCAAGGTTGTCCCTCAGGCTCACGAACGCCACACCATAAGAGTCGAGATCGGCGAGGGCGTTCACCAGATGCTTCAGCGACCTGCCGAAGCGATCAACCTTCCAACATGCGACGATATCGAAATGGCGGCGATGAGCGTCGGCCATCAGGCGGTTCAATGCGGGACGGGAGTCCTTCGAACCGGACACGCCTTCATCGACATACTCACCAGCAACCGCCCATCCACGGCGGGAGGCGTACTCACGCAACTCGGTCAACTGCATTTCGGGGTGCTGGCCATTCTGCGTTGAAACTCTGGCGTAAAGGGCGACTCGCATAGTCCTCCGTGCTGCGGCATGTTTGGCGACAGATTTCTACCTATCTATTTGCCGAACGGCCGTTGAGCGACTTCAGCCCAGCGGCGTCCCAATGCCAGACGCGGTAGCCAACCATTGGCGAAATGTAGTCCGGAACTGTCACGGCTTCACTGGCACCTGCTCTAGCTCCGACTCTGGCGACTGAATTGGCTCTGGCTCAGGCTGGCTTTCTGGTTCTGCCACCGGAAGTTCCAGCGGCCCCATCACAATCGTTTTGAGCGGTTCGCAGCCGATCTGCACAGGTATGTCCTATTCGCCGCTCGCACGTCTCTGCACCGTTGTGGACTTGATCAATTGATACGCCTCGTTGATTCGTTGCGTCTGCCGGGTGGCGTAATCCTTTAATTCCGTTGCCATGTTCTCCAGCTTGTCTGGGTGCCACTGCGACATCTTCTGGTGGTACGCATGCGCCAGTTCGTCCGGCGTGCATCCCTGACCCACCCCAAGCAAAGCAAAAGCCTCAGGTTCACCGAGCGGTCGGCTGGGCTCGTCGTCGGGTAGTCCGACTTTGGCTGCCCTCTGCCGAGCACGTTCCCCGATTCGTTCTCGCTGCCGGATTAGGCGCACGGCGTCGGCGTAGGTCATCTCACGCAGAGTGCAGGTACCTGATAGCAATTCCTCGAAGGCTTCTTTTACGTTCGTGGGAATGTCGTCCCAGTTGTCGTCGCAATTAGCAAGGACGGAGAGAACTTCGTTGGCGGGAAATTGTCCATTCAAGATCGCTTGCTCGAACTGCTTCTTGGCGTCGGCTCTGGCTTGGCGCTCCGCTGCCTCTTCCCGTTTTCGCTCTTCGTCCCGCCTGCGATCTTCATCCTGCTGACGCTGTACCTCTTCGCGTTCCCGTTTCGTTTCGCCGGTTAGCAGATCAAAGAGGTATTTGATTGCCTGCACGAAAAAATAGAGCACCAGAAAAACAACGGCGATCACCGCTTCGATTTGCACGCCGCCTATCTACCTTTCGCCCAGCCACGGTCGGAGCCTTGCGCAGCCATCTGCATGATGAAGGCGCACGCCTGACGAAATTTCCTCGCCTGATCCGGCCCGCTGATCGACACGCAGTTCGGTGCCTTGGCGGCGGTCGGCTTGCTGCCGCCCTGCCAGAAGCTCTTGGGAGTGTTCTGCATGCCGCCCGTGGAAAGATCGAAGTATCCGGTCAGAAGATGGAACCGCACTTCCGCCCCGGCGACCATCGAGTACGGACATTGGAAGGTGTCGGTGCCGAGAATCTGCCCGGTCATCCACCCGCCTTTCATAATGAGCACTCGCGTATCGGTACAGACGAGGGCTTCCTTGAATGCGCCCTTCAGCTTGACCAACACCCGCTCGTTGGGCATGAGCGTTTGCCGCAGCGTCCGCTCCAGCCGGTCAGGAATCTGCTCGATCATTCAGCCTCCGTGATGCTCGCTTGTGCCTGCAACCACTGCCGCCTCCCACCGCATATTGTTTTCGTCCCAACGAATGTCCCCGCGCTCGATCCTCACCCTGATCCTGTTCCACAGAGCGGCGTGCACCTGATTGTGGTCTGCCTGTTCGACGACCGCGATGCCTTGCCCGAGGACAGCCACACGGTCGCCGGGCTTGATCCGCCGTTCCTCAGCACGCCGGGAATACCAGACTTTGCTCCTTTGGATCAGCAGGTCGAGCCCGACTGCGTCATAGCCAGTCTGGCTGTGCCAAAGCGGCACGGTTCCTTCTTTGTGCTGGACGAAGATGTCGCAGGAGTAGGCGGACAGTGTCGTGAGCCGCGATTCGGCGGCTCCCATGCTAAGGGGCACCGTGTCGATCGGCAGTACTAGTTTCTTGGGGTATGCGACTTGGGCACGCCAGCCTAGCTGATGCTCGACCACCGTGCCCCACAGATAAAGCTCGCCGCAAATGTTGCCGTATCGCATGTATCCGAGAGCCCGCAGACAGTCGAGGCTTTTTGCCGCGTATACGCCACAAGTGCAGCTCATCTGCGGGGCGTCGTGGACGGCAAGCCCGTCCTCGGCACGCCCGGCGAGCGTTCTGCACGCTGCCGACAGCGGCTGCCCGGGCATCCACAACTCGCCGTTGAGAGACTTGAGCCCGATTGCGTCCCACGACCAAACGCGGTAGCCGACGACCGGCATGATGTAGTCGGGAATGTTCACGGGGCGACTGGTGCTTTCTCTGGCTCAGGTTCGGGCGTGGGGATCGGCTCTGGCTGGTTTTCCGGTTCTCTCACCGGAAGCTCCAGCGGCTCCACCACAACCGTCCGCAACGGTTCGCCGATCTGCATTTGCTCTCTCCTATTTCCCGGTGCAGCGGCTTGCCAGCTTTGCCCGTGCAGATTCTTTCAATTGCTCGGGAGCGCCGGAGCAATGATGAGCGAAGTGGCGGGCTTCATTCGCGGGGCGGTAGTCCGCATATACGTGGTCACACCAGAGGCAGAAGCCAACAGCAGTGCCGGGAGCGAGGTCGGCGCACCCGCAGTTGCAATACGGCCTCGCCGCTTGCCGCTGTTGGCACAGGCTGGTGAAGTCGATCTCGACGGCGTCGGACTCGACTTCCGCTATTGGTCGCTCTTGATCGGCGGGGTGTTCAGGGCAGTCCCTCAACTCAATTGGGCAATCGCTGTGGTTATGTCCTTCCATGGGAAGATCGCAGATGCAAACGCAGTCTTCATTGCTGCACTCGTACTCGTGCCCGGTTACACCGCAATAATGCTTGTGCACTTCAGTATTCCTCCGGCGGTAGCGTCGTGTTGGGTCATGCGGTTCGAAGTCGAAGAGCGTCACCCAGAACGCTCCTCGACACCCGACCTTACTTCCCAAAAGGCGAATCGCCGAAGAAAGTCTCTGTAGTCGATTTGCCGGTGTTGCGGTCTCGGACGGAGACCGTAGTGACATCATTGATACGATTGATCGTCACGGTTTTATCGTTCGAGATGGCAGTGGTCAATGAGCCGATTTTTTCGCCATTGTTGTTTATGAAATCCATGCGTCGTTCCTCCTTGTTAATTTGGTCTGGGTTAGTCCGACTGCCGGGCATTAGTATTCGTTCGGCAACAGAAGCGTGGTGCTAGACCGATCTGCCTCGCTGATGATCCACAGCTTTGTGCCATTCCGCAGCTTGTATGACGAGAGCAAGCGGAACCCATGCGCCAGCGAGAATTCATTTTCGTTTCGGTCGTCCTCGCTGAGGTCACCCCAGTCTCCCGAGGCGTGCCGCGACACGAACTCGATAGCATCCTGTCCAGCTTCCTCCAGTGCTGACAGCGCACCGGGAGTTGCCACAAGTTGACCGAGTTCAAATTTGGGTGCTGACAATTGCCTCCCCTAGTTTGCTATGCCTGCCCCCGTGCGCAAGCGGCGTCAGCGGGTGAGAATCCATTGCAGGATTTCGTTTGCGAGCATGTCTTTGTTGGGGTCGCTATCCGGGAGCGATTGCATGTACCGGAGCTTTCTGTTGATCTCTTTCTCGGTGGCACGCCTATCGACATTTGTGCTGGCTTTTTCTTCACGAGCGAACTCAAAACACTGCTGATGACTCATGCGGTGTTCCTTTCCTCCGGGTTTGCTCGACTGATGGTTATGCCGTTTTTTCCCGCAGAACGGTGGTGTGAATCAGCAGCGGGTGCCCGTCGCTTGCGTGGAAGACCTCGACCACGACCTTGCGTCGTTGTTTTCGGGCATCGGCGACGAACCCCCGCATCTCGTCGCTCCGGGCGAACTGACGCAGAGCTTGCGTCATCGCCTCGCTAGGTTTGCAGCTGGGGGTGCCGCTGGGGCGACGGAACTTGAAGACGATATTCGGCGTCTCTTGGACGTGCATTCCCGCTCCTTTTACGCTACACAGGCGGCAGTGGGTTGTTCTGCTGCGGCGAACTGTTCGCAATTGGTGTCAGCCTGTGCGTTCCGGATGAATCGGATGACACTGGCGCGGGAGACGCCATATTTCTTAGCGGTCTGCGTCAGGCTCATGCCGCCCAGACGGTCGGCGACGATCGCTTCGCGGTCAACATCCAGCGGCTGGCGACCGAGGCGGTAGCCTTCGAGCCGACGCCGCCTCATTCCGGCTTGAATACGCTCTTTTATGAGGTCGGCTTCGAGTTCGGCGATGCTGCCGATGAGGGTCAGGAAGAGCCGACCCATTGGGCCGCTAGTGTCAACGTTTTCACGGCGACTTACGAACTCGATGCCGAGGCTGTTGAATTCATCAATGACTTGCAAAAAGTGCTTTGTGCTCCTCGCCACCCGGTCAAAGGCTGTGACCAGCACGACGGAGAACTTCCGTTTCCGTGCATCGGTCATCAATGCATTGAGTCCCGGCCGCCGAGCCTTTGCGCCTGAGACGCCGTGGTCGGTGTACTCAGCGACGACCTCGAACCCACGCTTCTGAGCTAACTGCCGCAGGTCATACAACTGCGTCTCAACGTGTTGTTTGAGAGTCGAGACCCTCGCATACACAGCGCATTTCTTCATTTAAGGTAATCCTTTAAGCTAAGCGGCAAAGTGATTGTGTGCCTACGGTTCGTCGCAGAGGGCGTATTCCCTGTGTTCACAGCCCAACGAACTGCACTCAAAGAAATCCGGCTCATCGACTCCGTAATGAAAAAGCATGTCGTTTCCGCAAACCGGACATGGTGGTCGAAGTGGAGGCTCTTCTATCAAACTCCCATGCTCGGAACGAAACAGACGCCGGGTGGCTTGGTGGCAAATGGTTGCTTCGGGCTGGAGAATGCCTAGATCGCCCCCGACCTCATCGAGCAACAATTGGCCAATTTGGTGGTCATCAAGTTCCGCGAGATGATTGTCCAGCGCCCCTGCTGCCAACAGGGTGCCGATGCGGCGGACAAAGGGGGATTTGGATTGCAGTAGTCGTCGCTGTAACTCTATACGCCGTCGAACGGGCTTCTCATGAGTGATTTTCTCGTCCACACACCATTAGTATACAAAGCAGATTTGGAGAATTTAGAAATATTTCTTGAACGTAGAGGCGGCTGTATATTGCAAGTAGGTGGGCGAGACTCGCTTGGATGACGGGTGATGACCGATGCTGACCAACCCGCCCGATTGTGCGACGTATCCACTGACGCCCTGCACGGAAAGAGACTGGGTGCAGTGCGACCGCTGCTACCAGTTTGTGTGCCTCGTACATGACGATCTCTACGATGTGCGGCACTCGGGCACCGACCCAAATCGGGGAACGGACAGGCTGTGCAACAGGTGTATCGAATCGGCATATTGGTTGGGTGAGATTTCGAGAGGGCAGGATTACGAATCGACTGCTCTACCAGCTGAGCTACGTCGGCTTTTATTGATAATTATACTACTTAGCAGAGTGCCTCCGTCTCAGAGATTTGTGATCGACTGCTCTAGCAACTGAGCTACGTAGGTTCTTGTTGATAATTATACTTCTTAGCAGAGTGTACCTCGTCCTCGTTGTTGCCCACCTGTTGCCTAGAGCCTTCTGCAATTTCTTCATCGCGTTCCGCTTGAAAAATTCATCGTCCCGGCAACTCGGACCGTGCCGCTCGCGCTCGGATCGGCGCCTGCCGCTTTTTTCACGCGGTGGCGCAGATCGGCGGCATCGGCATTAGCGCGCACAGCAAGCCATGCCTGACAGCTTCCGGGGCTGGTGTTCAGAATCAGAAAGGCGGCGGACCGCACCCGGTCGAGCGCGGCAGCAGGCAGATCGTCGAGCTGGATCAGGGTTACACCGTTCTCGTGCGGACGCACGATGATGTTGTACTGAAGCGTTGCCGCGCCCCCAACAGGAGCGGCATGGAGTTGCGCACCTGCTCCACCACCGTTTGATTACGACGAAATCCCCGGTGCTGCTGATTTAATGTCAGGTCTCCCTGGGCCGCCCCATAGGTCGCACCATCTCGGTCACGGCTAAGCTATTCCGCGGCAGTTGGGCCAAAATTCATGACTTTAGTTACGGGCCAGGCTCGTCTGCCCCTCAGGGATTGGCATTGCCGTACCTTCTGCTTTTACAATAACTTAGAGGTAGGGAGGAACAAAATGGCAGAGCTGGTCAGGACCGGTGTTTCCATCGAACGGGAATTGCTGGAGGACTTTGACAAGCTGATTGCCAAACGTGGTTACGGCAATCGTTCCGAAGCTCTGCGTGATCTCATCCGAGATGCGCTCGTTGCCGAAGAGGTAAGCGGCAACAAAACGGTTGTTGCAACCCTTTCCATGGTTTACGACCACCATCGCCCAGATCTTACGGAAAAGCTTACGCAGGCGCAGCATCACCATCATGGAAATGTCCTTGCGGCGACGCACGTGCACCTCGACGAACGGAACTGCTTTGAAGTGGTGATCATGAAGGGACCGGCCGCCGAAGTGAAGCATCTGGCCGATCACATGCTCAGCCTGCGCGGTGTTAAACACGGCAAGCTGGTGATGACCTCGACCGGCAAAGGCCTGTGAGCCATAGAACGAGAGGAGCACTGCGATGCGAACTCCTTTGTACTTTGCCTGCCTGGCTGCGACGCTGGTGGCAGTCTTTAACGCGGCTGCGCAAACGCCCAAACCGGCGCCTAAGGTCGTGGAGTTGGATACGCATGGACAAGATTACCTGCCGGTGCTGAACGGTCCTCCAGAAACCGCGGGGATGCGCTCAGGACTGGTCGTGCTGACGCCGCAGAAGTCAGTGGGGAGCCATAGCACCGGGCAGAATGAAGAGGTCCTGATCGTGCTTGAGGGCAAAGGAGAGATGCTCTTTGCAGACGGTTATTCGTTGCCGGTGCAGGCCAGTAACGCCGTTTACTGTCCTCCTCACACGGTGCACGACGTGAAGAACACAGGTCAGGTTGAACTGCGCTACGTTTACGTGGTCGCCCGCACAAAATAGGACGCAAATTCGATAGCATACGATTTTGTAATTTTTATTCCGCATACATATTTTATTTTTGTGTTACTTGTGCAACAATCCTCCGGAGCAGCTTTTGAATTCCGCCTGCGCTTTGCGTCCACGGGAGGGGGTTGCCGCAATGAAATGGAAAGGTGTGCTGTTCTTGTTGCTTCTTGTTCCCTGCCTCCTTTTTGCCCAAGGTATCACTCAGCTATCAGGAACTGTCGTTGACACGTCTGGCGGGGCGATTGCCGGGGCTACTGTGCAGGCCCGAAGCGCGAACGGTACTGTACAAAAAACGACACAGTCGGACACGAACGGCTCCTTCATTATTTCTGGACTCTCGGCAGGTAATTATCAACTCGTGGTATCTGCTCCCGATTTTGAAACCAAAGAAATCCCCGTCACCATAGGAACCACTAAGGCGCCAGCCCCGCTGCGCATCTCTCTGGCCATTAGCTCCGTGCTCACCAACATAAGTGTGCAGGGCCGGGAGGACGACCTCGTCGGAATTGCCGATTCCGCCAGCCAGGTAACGGTGGGCGCAACGGAACTCCAGGATCGTCCGATTCTTCGTTCGGGAGAAGTTTTGGAGACGCTTCCCGGCCTCATCATCACTCAACACGCCGGCGGCGGCAAGGCTAACCAATATTTTCTTCGCGGCTTCAATCTCGACCACGGCACAGATTTCGCCGTTTTCCTCGACGGCATGCCGCTTAACCTGCCGTCGCACGCGCACGGCGAGGGGTACGCGGACATGAACGTCGTCATCCCTGAGTTGGTGGAGCGGGTGGATGCCGAGAAAGGTCCTTATTACGCTGATGTCGGCGACTATGGCTCGGCGGGAAACGCCCATGTGGTGTTTTTTAAGACGCTGCCCCAGAACTTCATCGATGTCGAAGGAGGCATGTATGGCTTTGGGCGGTTCGTTTTCGGCGTATCGAAAAAGCTCGGTTCGGGCAATTTGCTGTACGGCGGAGAAGCGTATCACGATAACGGCCCATGGGTGAATGAGGACAATTTTTACAAATTCAACGGCCTTATAACCTACAGCCAGGGCGACGACGCCAAGGGTTTCAGCATCACGGCCCGCGCTTACGAATCACCCAGATGGAACTCGAGCGATCAGCTCCCCTATACGGCCATACCCGAAGTCGGTTTCTTCGGCGCACTGAACCCGACGGACGGCGGCAGATCACAGCGTTATAGCTTGCAGGGTGAATGGCATCACCAAGGCGCAAATTCCGAGACGAAGCTGATGGCCTATGGATTTTATTACGATCTCGATTTATTTTCCGATTTCACTTACTACCTGAATGACCCCTATAAGGGCGACCAGTTCGAACAGCAGGACAGGCGCTGGGTAGCAGGGTTTGACCTACGCCATTCGATTTTCGGCCAATTCTTCGGCCGCAAGACGGAGACCACGTTCGGCCTGCAGCTCCGCAACGATTGGGTCCACAACGGCCTTTTCCAGACGGAAGATCGCGTGCGTATGAGCAAAACTTACTATACAGCTGGAATCGACCCCGCCACCGGTCAACTAGCGGTTTTGCCCGCGGCCACGGATATTAATAAATTTACGGAGACGATAGGAAGTCCTTGGGTGGAAAATAAAATCCAGTGGGCGAGCAAATTCCGCTCCGTCCTGGCCCTGCGCGGCGACGACGGCAAAGGTGTCGTCACCAGCTTTACCAACCCCACCACCTTACCCTACAATCCCAATACCAACCAATCGGTCAGCAAGTTTCTGCCCAGCCCCAAAGCAAGTTTAATCTTCGGCCCGTGGTTCAAGACTGAGTTCTATGCGCAGGGCGGATTCAGTTACCACACCAACGACGTGCGTGGCGCAACGCAACTGTATGAACCGGTTTCGCCGGACTATCCTTTCTACAATACGCCGGCCCCCATTAAAGTTCCCTTCCTGGTCCAAACCAAAGGCGCGGAAGTCGGCGTGCGCACTGCGGCCGTCCCACATCTGCAAAGCACCCTTTCGGTCTGGTATCTCCACAGTAATTCCGAACTGCTGCAGGATGGCGACACCGGAGGCACGTCTGCTTCAGAACAGTCGAGCAACCGCTGGGGCATAGAAGTAGGGAACTACTACACGCCACGGGAACATTTGGTTTTTGATGTTGACTTTGCGGACTCTCGCGCCCGTTTTACCCAAAACGACCCAGACGATTCAACGTTTTACTACTATAGCCAGTCGACGAATAGCTATCAGCTTTGCCCACGAAACTCGAATTGCTATGGGGTTGGGCTTGGGCCGACCCCTTATCTGCAAAATTCGGTCGGTAAGTATGTGCCCGAAGCAGTTCGGTGGGTGGTTTCAGCGGGCGCCACACTGCACGATTACAAAGGCTTTACGGTGAGTTTGCGCCTGCGCTACTTTGGCCCGCGCCCTTTGACGTCCGACGGAATTTATACCTCACCCGCAACGGCGTTGGTCAACCTGGGGGCCAGTTATGCATTTAAAAAGAACTGGCGCATTTCGGGCGAAGTTTTGAATTTGCTTAACCGCCGAGATCACGACGTTGACTACGCCTATGTATCGCAAATAACGCCAGCACCACCTGGGCTGTCGCCAACACAAGTAGCAGCATTTGTGAATAGTAACGCGGCATTCACAAGGGTTATGCACCCCGTCGAACCGATCCAGGTGCGATTCGGGTTACATTACACTTTCGGTTCGAGTAAGTTATGAAAAAGAAGTTTCGACTCATTGATTCACCGTTCAAACTGTGCGGAAGGCCGAGGATTCACATTCCTGGCCCCATGCAGCAAAGCGGCGAGCGCGGCAAGTCGCGTAATTTCGCGTCCAGCATCGCTGCCGCCTTCGAGCGGCCATGAGCTTTTCCTCAGTAGTGGAAACGGTAGTGAACCTATACATAGATTTGCCGTGGTTCGTTCCAGTGAAATCCGCCGAACGTCAGACTGTTATCGAGTTGCACGCGGCGGTTCGCCACGTTCAGCGCGGTCACGGAAACGGTGTATTTCTCAGCGAAGCTCTTGCCGAGAGCAAGATCAACCGTGGTGTGGCTAGCAGCCCGTGGTGCAAGTAAGTTTCTGGCCTAAGTTCGTAAGCCCGCGCCCTGTTCGGATTCGAGCGTTCCTGCGGTGCTGTCCATGATCTCGTGCGATTTCCTCTGCAGCAACGCCAGCAAGAGCCGCAAAAAAGCAAAGTAAGTGTCGGCTGAGTAGTCCTGCCAGCCGCGCGGCGTCCCTTTTCCCGTGTTCTTTCGCATCATCAGCGACAGATTGAAACCGCACAGGTGGATCAGTAGCCGCTTCAGGATGTTGTCGTGACCGCGCAGATGCAGCCGTCGCATACCACCGGTTTCATAGGCATGGGCGAAGCTGCGTTCGACCAGTTCGCCCCGACGCCGCAACAGCTCCTTGCCGTGATCGCCCTTGATTCGTCGCCGGTTGCCATACACCGCCTGCTGTGCTTCCGGATCTTGTTGCCAACAGCGGCGGCCCCGATCGGGCTCGGAGATGTAGCTGCGGACTTCGCATGCGCCCAGCATCTTCAGCGACTCGTTGCTGTGATAACCCTTGTCCCCGATGACGTTCACTGGCCCCGTCAACTCAACCTTCGCTTCCGCGTTTGCGACGGTTGCTCCGGCGGCTTCGGCGATGTTCATCCCCGCCTCCGGCACCGTCTCGCGGATCGTGGTGGTGTCGCCCTCGTCGGCCCGAGCCAATACCACCGCCACCACGGCTCCGGTGTCCAGATCGACGGCGTGCTCGGCTTTGTGCGCCAGATGCGTCCGCCCGTCCTTCATCTTCGTGATGCGCGCGTCGGGATCGTGCGGACTGACCCAGTCCTCGTTCGACCCTTTCTTCTTGCGCTTGCGGTCCAGTCGCGCCAACTGCTCACGCGTGGGCGTCTGAATGCCGCTCTCCTGGGCCAGTTGCACCAGAAACTCCTGGTAGCCCTGGCCGTTGTCGCGCCGCACGATCGAGCGCCGCGCCGCGTTGGCCTCCAGTGTGGTCGCTCCACCCCAATCGTCTTGCCGTTCAACAAGCCCGCCTCGGCCAGCCGTGCCAGCACCCAGCCGAAAACCTCCTGATGGGTTTCCAGTGCGATCAGCCGACGCGTGCGTGAAATGGTCGAGTGGTCGGCCGGCATTTGTTCCAGACCCAATCCTAGAAAGTGCCGCAGCGCCAGCGAATCGGCCGCCCGCCATGCAATCCCGCGCTCGGAATCAATTCCCTCGAAATAGCCGATCAGCAACATGCGGAAGTAAACGCTCGGAGCCAGCGACGGCCGTCCCATGGTTGAGGCATAAAACTGCTCGCATGCGCCTTCCGCAAAACCGTCGAAGCCACTCTTCTCCAGCAAACCGTTGACCCGCTCGTAAAACGGATGCGCTACCGTAGCTCTGCCAGGGAAGACTTGTATTAATGCCCCAGTTCCAGTCCGGCCGTTTCGGTCGTTCCGCCAGCATTGGCCAGTGTACCGCGCATTTCACCGATCGCCGCCACCGCCCGTATTCACCACACGCTGTCGCAGACTATTGAGCAACCCAGGCCTCGATCCAACTGGTTCGGACGAAGAAGAGGGCACCAGCTTCCGGGACATGCTCGGTATTCCCGGAGAAGAGGCCGCCGAAGTCGATCACGTCAAGCACGTTGGTTAAGTTTTGTCCGTCGACCTGGAGCCGCATATTCATGCGCTCAGACTTGTAAATATCGGCGCCGGCCGAGGCGTTGACCTGAAAAGAAGGATAGATGCGACCGCGGTCAAAGTTAATACGATTCAGCACCTGCTGGCCATATTCGGCGAGAACTGTCGAGGGATCGCCATCGAACTCGACGAAGGGAAGCCCACTGTCATATTGAATGCCGCCCGCGTTCCCCATCTCTTTTGTGATCTTCGAACCTGCGAGCTGTGGTCTCCGCCCCAATCAAAAAATTTCAACCTTTTGGGGAGCATTGATGCCCCTGCTCGGAAGTTGCCATTTCCGCTGAATCGTTCGTCAACGCCACTACTCGGTCACATCGAGTGCATGTTGAAACCAACACCCCGCTGTCACCAATAGGTAAGTGGTTGAATGGCTGCTCCGAACGGCCCCTCTCCTTGTCTATTTCCACGAGTCCTCGGTAATTTCTGTTTCGCCTCCGCGCCTAAAATCTCGCCGATAGACGAAATGTAAAGCTTCGTGGAGGGCCAATTGCGTTGCCGGAGAACAGTCCTCCGTAGTCCAGTATTTCGAGCTTGTTGCTCACGTTGTTGCAGTCGGCCTGCAAACGCAGCGAACGCCTTTCGTGCTGGTAGAGGTCGGCTCCCACGGAAATATTTTCTGTGAGGTGAGGAAGAATGCGGTCGCGGTTAAAATTCAGCCCATTGATGACCGCTTGGCCGTAGGTTCCGGCATTGGCGGCGCTCTCCGGGTTGTTATCGATCGGCTCAAACGGCAAGCCGCTGTTGTAATCGGCTCCCACGGCAATCCACAGCCGCTTGTCGATCTGATATCGCACCCGGGCGCGCAGAGTGTTGCGCTGGTCCTGGCTATCCGGAAGGTGTCCAGTAAGCGGCACGCTGCTCGGGGTCACGCCGATCTGCAGTCCGCCGGTCTCGGGAAACCACACATTCCCCACCATATACGAGTAACTCGCCCAGCCCGAGAAGCGCCACCACTTGAGGACCTCGATCTTCGCCTCCGCCCCGTAAATAATGGCGTGGTCAAAGGAGAGGGGGAAGCTGATCGGGGAGGTCGGCAACACGTCGTCGTCGGCATAATTGTTCACGCGGCGCTGGTAGTAATTCACATCCAGGCGCAGTTTGTTGGCGAAGGCCTTAGTCGCTCCTACTTCGTAGTAGTTGCCGTGCGAGGGCAGCACTGGCGCTTGGATCACCTGTCCCGGGTCCAGCGACAGCACCGTCGGTGAGCTGGATAGCAGTATGTTCTCAAATGACGGCGTCTGGAAGACGCGGTCGTAGGAGAAATGAACCAGCAGACCGGCCGAGCGGAGATAGTACGCAACCGAAAGCCGCGGGCTCACCGCGTTCTGATTCACCAGCAGCTGATAGTGGTCCCAGCGCAGCCCCGCGTTCACCGTCCAGTTGCCCAACCGGATGGCATCCTGCACATAAGCCGACTGCTCTAGATCCGGACGGCTGCCGGTGAAGGCAAAAGTCAACGGCGTGCCGGGATCGAAGAGCCCCTGGGCAATCGGGCAATTGGGGCTCGTGACGTCCTGCGAGCTGAGGCAGTAGGGAATGGCGTCGCTGAAGTTTTCGTGCAAAAAGAGGTTGTCCGACTCGATACCGGCCTTTATCTCGTGCCTGCCATGGTGAATGGCCGCGCTGCCGTTGAAATAGATTTCCTTGAAGTCGTTGTGCTGGGTAAAACTTTCGGGCCACGAAAGCGCGTTCGAGTAGTAGTCGTTCGAGTTGTCCCGAACCATCCCGCGCAGCCAGCCGATCGCGTCAGGGGAAAATATGTGTTGATAGGAAACTGTCCCCATGGTTTCAAAGTTGTCGGAATTCTGCTGCTGTCCGCCGGGAATGAATGTACAGCAGCTACCGTCAGGGTTGGGGAACACCGCGCCGTTCTGCTGCACCAGCTCATTGGGGATCTCGTAACGCGCCAAGCTATGTCGTACGGTGAAGGTCAGGCGATCTTTTGGTGTCAGGTCTCGCTCGTAGCTTCCCGCCCAGCCTGCCGTCGTCCCCGAGTTGTGAAAATTTTCCGGAACCACCGGGTTCAGATAATGATCCGTCATACCGCCGTAACCACTGACGCCCAGCGTATTGCCCTTCCAAGAATACTGCAGCTGGGTGTAGGCTGAGGCTGTGTCAAAGCTGCCGCCGGAGAGGACGGTCTCGCCGCTGAAACCTGGTTCTGCCTGCCGCAGCGTATTGACCTCGACGACACCGCCCATCTTCCGGCCATACTCCGCCGGAAAACCCGCCGTATACACCCGCATGGAATCGATATCATTGACTTCTATCTCCGTGCCGAAGCCCGGCGAGCGGTTGTCGATGAGCGGAATCCCGTCCACCACAAACTGCGTCTGATATTCCGATCCGCGCGGGTGGAGCACGGCGTTGCCTTCGAAGAGCCAGCCAGGCTCGTTGTTCACTAGGTCCGGCAGCGACCGACCGGGTAGCGAAGTCACGCGATCCTGGATGGTTTGCGAGCCAATATCATTCACCGAACCGGCCTGGTGCGGATCAATCAATGTCCCAGACTCGCTGACCGTCACCGAGGTGGTTACCTTGGACGGCTTCAGCTTGAAAACCAGATCGGCGGGCAGCGCCGAATGGATCTCCACCGACTGGGACACCGCCTCGAAGCCTTTGGTCTCGATATGAATCTGGTAGATTCCGTAGGGCAGGCGCTTCACGTCCAGACGCCCAGCATCGTCGGTCGTCAGGCTCTGCCGGTACTCGTTGCCCTCGCTCACCAGTTCAACCGTGCTCTTCAGTCCCAGTCCAGCCGAATCCGTGATGGAGAAGCGCAACTCCCCGGTATTGCTTTGCGCCAGTAATGGCAGGCCCCACAACAGCACCGCGATCGTCAGAAGCTTCTTCATCTTCTCAGGGTTATCCTTTACCAAGTCACTCCGGGTGCACCCGGGCGTTGGCTGCCTCTATGCCGCCTCAATCGGCGGTCGTCGTTTTCCGAAGACTTCGAGCGTATGGCCGCACCGCGACTAGGTCCCGTTTGGGGGCCGGCCCTTCAGGGTGAATATTCCCCTTGGGGATGTTTTGTTCAGCTTTTCTGGAATCCACGACCTGATTTCGAACTAAAGTGGTGCGAGATCGTGCCCATTTCAGTCGTTAACCCTTAAAAATTCACCTTCTCTGCATCAAAAACAGTGAACAGATTTGCTTGGAATGGAATGTAACAGGTGAAAGCTATGGCAACGTTCCCGACCGATTCCGCCAACGAGTTGCTTTTCCCAGCCAGCGCAATGCCTTCTCCCAAGTTCTCAGAGATTGAGCGCGAGGTCATGGAGTTGTTCGAGCAGTTTCGCAGCCCACTGCTGCGGTATGTCCTCTCGTTTGGCCTCCCCGTGCATGACGGGGAAGAAGTTACGCAAGAGGTGTTCGTGTCGCTCTTTCGCCATCTGCAATTGCGCAGATCCCGCCAGAATTTGCGAGGGTGGATTTTCCGCGTTGCACATAACTTGGCATTAAAGAAGCGCTCTGCGAACCAGAAATCGCACGAAGCGGCGGTTTCCGATTGGGAAATTGCGAAAAAACAGTTTGACCCGTCGCCCAGTCCTGAAGAGCAGGTTTCATTTCACCAAAGACAACGGCGCCTGCTGGCCGTGCTGAACGCCTTGCCGGAAGACGACCAACGCTGTCTTCGTTTGCGAGCCGAAGGGTTGCGCTATCGGGAAATCGCTGAGGTACTCGGCATATCGCTGGGTGCTGTTTCAATTTCCTTGACGCGGTCACTGGCGCGCCTGAGACGCGCCGATGTGAGGTAGTTTATGTTGAGAGATGAATCTCATCCCACCGATTGCGAATTGCTTTTAGTCGCAGACGGCGAACTGGCTGCAAGTCGCACCGCAGAAATTCGTGCTCACCTCGCTGCCTGTTGGATTTGCCGCACCCGAATGGCGGAAGTCGAACAAACGATCGCCGATTTCGCGCGAGTTCATCGTGACACGCTCGATCCGCAATTGCCGCCAATCGCTGGTCCACGGGCCCTGCTAAAGGCCCAATTGGCCGCGCTTGCCGCTCAGCCCAAGCCTCGATTATGGCAGCGGTTCCTCCAGTTCACACCTTCTGCGCGCAATGCGGCCTACGGCGCTGCAGCAATTGCGGGAGTTGTACTAGCCTTGTGCTTCTTTTCCCGGCATTCCACGCAACAAGCTGAAAGCTCAACTGCTGTTTCGGTCGAACGTGAAGTCGTTCCCGACCGCAGTCTTACGCCAGGGGCAACCAGGAAAGTTACGGTCAGTGAGGTTTGCGTCGTGCCTCATGAGGAAGTCGTTCGAAAGGTGCCCAGCGCTTTGCGGAAAGCGGTCTTCCAGCGGTATGGGATTGTAAACGCCCAAGCCGACGACTACGAGATCGATTATCTGATCGCTCCGGGGTTGGGCGGCAAAGAAGACATTCGCAATCTTTGGCCGCAGCCCTATCAGTCTACAATTTGGAATGCTCGCGTTAAGGATGCTTTAGAGGAACGCCTTCATCAGATGGTCTGTACCGGGACAGTCAACCTTTCGACGGCACAGAAGGAAATAGCGGCAGATTGGATTGCAGCTTATAAAAAATATTTCAATACTGATGCGCCTCTTTCGGACGGCCGAATCTGATTCACAAAGAACAGCCCGGCAAGGAACTACACAGAACAATTGTCACGTTCATACGTCTATTTACCGGTGAAGGGATTAGGCACAGGCGGTGTTTTCTCTGTCTGCTTCAAGCTGCATAAAATTAGCGGGCCTTCCCAAAGGACACCGACGAGGGGGAAATGATTAAGACTTTATTGTGCATTGTGTTCTTGGCGTTCAGCACAGCGTTTGCCCAGACAGAACATACATTCTCGAACATCGACGACAGCAAGGCAATCGATTCCGGCGAGCCCGATGCAGTCGGTTGGGGAGTGTGTACGGATTGTGCCGGCGGGAAGAATGAAGAACGGGCGCGTACGCCTTCCAGAGACGGTGAGAGTCGTGAGTTCCGCCTCGAAGGGCCCGCGTTCGCAAATGCCTTGTGGTGGTACAAGGTTGGACCCAACAATACTGCTAACAAATTCACCTTCGACTTTTGGGTGCAAGTCGACAAGGAAATGAAGCATGCTGAAGCCCTGGAATTCGACGTCTTCCAGTTCGTTCAGGGCGTGGAGTTCATGTTCGGCATGCAGTGCAATTATCGATCCGGCCTCTGGGATGTATGGAACAAGGGCGGCGGCATGAAGAAGCCTGCTTGGGTGCCGAGCAGTGTGCGTTGTGATAAGTTCAAGCCCAAGGTTTGGTACCACGTCGTCATGCGTGTTCACCATGATCCTTACCCCAACCCTACGCCAAACCTTACAAGTGGCTTCCCCAAGCAATTCTACGACAGCATCACGGTTGGTCGCTTATCCTCTGGCAAGCCTATCTCGACGACTTACGATCTGGGGTTAGAGTCTCCTGCTGGACCTACGACCTTACCCTACCCGAAGTGGAGCGACAATCTTGGTGTGCAGTTTCAAATCGATAACTCCGGCAAGCGTGCCAAGATGTCGGAGTGGGTTGACTTGGTCAATCTCACAATCCAATAGTGCCGAGATAAGATGCATCAAGTTTTGTCCCCGAAGTTTTCACTTCGGAATCGGACCCGCTACCCCTCCGATCCCGAATGCGGTATGCCGGTGAGCCATTATTTTGTCATCCCGGCCTCAAACCCCACGCGAGTCGGCGCACTTTTCCGCTGTTGGTCTGGACGAAATCGTCAACGAGATCGACCACGCCGAACGCACACTGTTTATGGTTGATGGTTGTTGAGCCGAACACGAGCTCGTCGGCTGTCGCCTTGGGAAGTTCCGCGGTGATCGATCAACCCGCTCAAGTAGAGGAGATGGAAGAAGCGGGAACCGCTAGGCACCACCAAGGCAATCAGAATCGCCGCTGCTACAGCATTACGCATTGAGCAGTAATTGTAACGGAAACGCACGTTGTTGCATTCTACGCCGCGCACTATCCGACCCGTTTCGGTCGTTCCGCCAGCATTGGCCAGTGTACCGCGCATTTCACCGATCGCTGCCGCCCGCCGGCCCGCCCAAGGCTTCCTCCTCGACATGCTCTTAATCGAGATGGCAGGCCGCACTCGGCGAAGAGTTTTTTGCACGGAGAGGAGGTAAGCAGTACCATATCGGCAGATTTGGGCTCAAGAAAAAGATTCCAAATTTGACGTCAAGGAGTTAGATCCCATGATTGAGATGAAAACCGGCCGTCGCCCTTTCATGCTAAAAACCTGCGCGATTATGGCAGGAGCCCTTGTTGGACCCGCCGTGATCGGGACTGCTGTCGGGGCAGCCGCGGAGGAGCGCCACGACACGATGTTCGGTCATGGCGGAAGTGACGGCTACATAATAGACGCCTCGGCCAAAGGACACTGCGGCACATGCGAATTCTGGGGCGGACCGCGCCGCGTCTCGAAAGATGGCAAAAGCCTCACTATCACTGGTCTCGGCTGGTGCAATAATCCCAAATGCCCTGGCTACCAAGGAATGTCAAGTCCCGATCACCAGTGCCATGGTACATGGCAGAAGTGGAGTATCTTGGGATGATGTTCTGTCCGACTCCGTGGATTTAGTGCTCATTCAGCCAATATTTCGAATTTCCGAATGCCGGGGTGCCGTGATCCTCCAACGGCACCTTCGGCACCGCATCCTGCTCTCTCCCAACCTTCAATGAACGAAAGGCGAATTGTCGCCCGCAAGGAAGTTCGACCAAGCTTCGCAAGGAATTCCTGATCAGATTAGACAGATCAAGTCCACGGTCCGCCGTTGTCGGCGGCGCGGCGTGGCTAATGTCAATGCCGTTCCATTTTGGAACTGCCGTGGCTCTAATTTCCGATTCGGATGCACGCTGGTGCGCACTTCGGCATCTCTCATTGTGAACTCCTGCTGGATCAAGCGCTTCCCAGGTCTTTTTCCGGACGGAGTCGAGGCCTTCAGGAATAGGGACCCATGACCACAAGAGGTTTGTCACGCATTTTGGCCGGCTTAATCGTATTTGCCCTCGCGCAACTTCCCGGCTTCGCCCAGACCAACGCTAGCAAGAGTAACCCCTGTCCTCGCTTCGCGGCGGGCAGTACGGTGCACAATCCACCGAGTCTCTACAGCCAAAACGGGCTGCTGACGGTCAATCTTTCGTATAACACCACGACTGATAAGGATGGCAGAACTCTTTACTGTTTCACCGCTCCGGACGGTAGTGAGTCTCCGACACTTTACCTGCACCCTGGCGCGAAAGTGGTTGTGAACGTCAAGAACAACGTGCCGGGAGGAGTACCCGCGAGCGCCATGCAGATGACCACCAACGCCTCCGACGTGTGCGGCGCTGCGATCACGGATGCGTCTTCGGTAAACATGCATTTTCACGGCACAAACATCTCACCGGCGTGCCATAGCGACGAAGTGCTTCACACCATCATTAATTCCGGCGAAAGTTTCCAATACATTCTGCAGTTTCCAACGGACGAGCCTCCCGGCCTCTACTATTACCATCCGCATATCCACGGCTTGGCCGAAGCGGCGGTGCTGGGCGGCGCTTGCGGAGCCATCATCGTCGAAGGAATCGAAACCCTGCAACCGGCGGTGGCGGGCTTGCGCGAGCGAGTATTGGTGATTCGCGACCAAAACGTCGCCGGCAATCCGACTCCGGGTGGCAACATCCCGTCATGGGACTTGACGCTAAACTATATACCCATTTCCTACCCGGCTCTTATTCCTGCCGTCATTCACATGCAGGCCGCCGAGAAACAGCTCTGGCGAGTTGCAAACACCGCTGCCGACAGCTTAGTTGATCTGCAGGTGGTGTATGACGGTGTGCCGCAGACGCTGCAAATCGTGGCGCTTGATGGCGTACCCACCGGTTCGCAGGATGGTAATCGGAAGGGTAGCATCGTGGATGCGACCCACGTGTTCATTCCGACGGCTGGGCGGGCGGAATTCATTGTAAAAGGGCCCTCCTCGAAGGTAAGCAAGGCCATTTTCCGCACGCTGGCGGTTAGTACCGGCCCGGCTGGTGACAATGACACGCAACGAACTCTGGCTGTAATCAAAACGGGTCAAGACCCTGATGACAACGACATTCTTCCTCTCGCCTCTACAAAGCCCGGACCGCAGCGCTTTGAGGGCCTCGCGACCGAGACGCCGACCGCGCAGCGCAAACTGTATTTTTCAGAGGTGATTTCGGACCCAAGCAATCCGGCTAGCCCCACCAATTTCTACATCACTGTCGACGGTTATAAACCCAGGCTGTTCAGCCCTGACAATCCTCCGGCTATAACGACGACGCAAGGATCGGTCGAAGACTGGACGATCGAAAACCGGGCTACGGAAAACCACGAATTCCACATCCACCAGATTCACTTCCTGCTGCTGAAGAAAAACGGCGTACCCGTTTCAGAAGAGCAGCAACAATTTTTCGACACCATCCAGGTTCCGTACTGGAGTGGCAAGGGTCCATATCCCAGCGTCACGGTTCGATTGGACTTCCGAGGGGCGGACGTCGGTGACTTTGTGTATCACTGCCACATTCTGGGCCACGAGGATAACGGGATGATGGCGATTATTCGAGTTTTGCCGATTTCGGGGAAGTCAGAAAAGATTTTAACTGGAACGTCAGCCGTATCTTCTTCTCCTCTGCCCTGAGCGGGAGAAGCAGAGTGCACGGAAATAAGTGATGTCTTCTAAAGTAATCTGTTTTCGGGACGCAATCACTCACCTCCCTCTCGTCCGAGGTTGCCACGTGCGGCGGCCTCGGGCGGTTCTTTGAGCTGTAAATCCTGTCCGGGAGGGCCGATGAAGAAGCTACTCCTAATTGTCGTTGTTTTTGTGCTTGGCTATGGTTACGGGCGCTGGTATGCAAAGGGTCCCGTGCCTGTTACCGCATCCGCTAAATTTCCCGCAAGGAAGATTCTTTACTATCGGGACCCGATGGACCCGGCCTACAAGTCCGACAAGCCGGGGAAGTCTCCCAAGTGCGGCATGGACCTGGAACCGGTCTATGAGGACTCCGAGAAGCCCACACAGCAGCCGCCGGCATCGTCCATCTTCATCAGCCCGGAGAAACAACAGTTGATCGGGGTGCGTTACGGTGTCGTGGAATACGGTTCCGCCTTCGAGACTCTACGCGCGCCAGCCAAGGTTGAGCTGGACGAAAACAAGGTTGTGCGCGTGGCGACTAAGCTCGATGGTTGGGTAGACACGGTCGACGTAAATCTCGTCGGCACGCACGTGAAATATGGCCAGGAGCTGCTGGAGATCTACAATCCGCAATGGCAACAGCAATATCGGGCACTGGTAAAGGCAAAGGTATTCGGCGCATCTGGCTGGGATGACGCCAAGCTCGCTGAAGCGAAACTACAGTTCCAGTTGATCGGAATAGATGACGATCAAATCGAGATGATTGAAAGCGCGCGACGGACGAACTGGAAGTTGGGGGTCTATTCTCCGATTGATGGAGTGGTTATCGAGTGCAACGTCGTCGACAAGCAGAAGGTCACACCAGGCACGCTCTACACGATCGCCGATTTGTCCGTTGTTTGGGTAGCGGCAGATTTCCTGGAGTCTGATTCGGCATCCATTCGAGTTGGACAGACTGCTGCTCTGACTTTCCCGTTGCAGCCCGGAAGGGTGTTTCACGGTGAGGTAGATTCGATTCTTCCTCAATTGGACCCCACCACTCGAACCTTAAAAGTCCGCGTGCAACTGGCTAACCCGGACCATGCGCTGAAGCCTGAGATGTACGGCACGGTGGAACTGCGGATGAGCGCCAGCCGGAAACTGATGGTGCCGCAGGAGGCTGTGCTGAATTCCGGGCTGAAGCAAGTAGTGTTTGTCGATCGCGGAAACGGCTACATCGAGCAGCGAGCGGTGAAGCTCGGCAAACAATTTGGCGACCGAGTCGAAATTGTCGACGGGCTGAAGGCTGGTGAAAGGGTAGCCACGTCTGGCAATTTCCTCATCGATTCTGAAGCACAACTGAGGGCGGGTGCGGAGCATGATCGATCGACTAATTGACCTATCCGCACGCAACCGCGGCGTCGTGATTCTGCTGGTCGCGGCGGCTGTGGTAGCTGGATGGTGGTCGATGAAAGGGCTGCCACTTGATGCCACGCCCGATCTCAGCGAAACCCAAGTCATCGTCTATTCGCGCTGGGATCGCAGTCCTGACATCATCGAAGACCAGGTTACATACCCAATCGTAACCGCCATGCTCGGTGCGCCGAAGGTAAAGGACGTACGTGGGTTTTCCGACTTCGGATATTCCTACGTGTACATTATTTTCGAGGAAGGCACCGACCTGTACTGGGCGCGGTCACGGACGTTGGAATACCTGTCGAAGGTCTCGTCGCGCCTGCCGCAAGAGGTCAAACCAGAGTTAGGACCTGATGCAACCGGCGTCGGCTGGGTTTTCCAGTACGCGTTAGTGGACACCACCGGGAAGCGCAGCCTGTCGGAGTTGCGCTCGCTCCAGGACTGGTATCTGCGCTACCACCTGGAGACAGTGCCGGGCGTGGCGGAAGTCGCGCCACTCGGTGGATTCGTTCGCCAGTACCAGATCAACGTCGACCCCAACCGCTTGCAGGCATACGGCATTCCCATCACCAAGCTGGTAGCGGCGGTGCGCGAAAGCAATAACGATGTTGGGGGACGGGTAGTCGAGTTGACGGGCCGCGAGTACATGGTGCGTGGAAGAGGCTACGCAAAATCCGTTGCCGATCTGGAAAACATTGCCCTGACCACAAACTCGTCGGGTGTTCCGGTAACGGTGAAAGATGTTGGCGAAGTTGTCCTTGGGCCTGAGATGCGCCGTGGAGTGGCGGACCTGGACGGCAAAGGCGAAACCGTGTCGGGCATCGTCGTGATGCGCCAAGGCGCAAACGCGCTGGACGTGATCGAGCGGGTGAAGGCAAAAATTAAGGACATCGAGCCCGGACTCCCCACGGGCGTAAAAATCATCACAGCCTATGATCGTTCGGACTTGATTCTAGCCTCGATCCACAACCTGAAATCGATTCTGATCGAAGAGCTGATTGTTGTTTCGCTCGTCATTCTGATCTTCCTGTGGCATCCGCCGAGCGCATTAATACCGATCATCACGATTCCTGTCACCGTTCTAGTGGCCTTCATTCCCTTGCGCATGATGGGCGTCTCGCTGAACATAATGTCCCTGGGTGGAATTGCAATTGCCATCGGAGCCGTCGTCGATGCCGCTATCGTTGTGGTCGAGCAGACGCACAAGCGGCTGGAGGAATGGCAGCGTGGCGACGGCACTGAGCCTTATCACGCAGTCGTGGTCAGGGCGATTAAAGAAGTCGGCGGCGCAAGTTTCTTCGCGCTTCTTGTGATTGCGGTTTCCTTCTTGCCTGTGCTTGCACTGGAAGCACAGGAAGGCAGGCTGTTCAAGCCGCTTGCTTACACCAAAACCTTCACCATGATTGCGGCGGCACTGCTGGCGGTCACGCTCGATCCTGCGTTGCGACTACTGTTTACGCGCATGCGCGGAGTCGATTTTCGTCCGCGATGGCTATCGCGGCTGACCAATGCGTTTCTAATCGGCAAGATTCATTCGGAAGAGAAGCATCCGGTTAGTCGACTGCTGATTCGCCTCTATCTGCCGATGGTGAAGTGGAGTTTGCGCCGGAAGTGGGCAGTCATCGGCGGCGCTGTCGCACTGGTGGCAATCACCATTCCCGTTTACCAGAGGCTCGGCTCCGAGTTCATGCCGCCGTTAGACGAAGGCTCTTTGCTATTTATGCCAACCACGGCTCCGGGGATTTCGGTGAGCGAAGCGCAAAAGCTGCTGCAACTGCAAGACCGAATTCTGATGAGCTTTCCTGAAGTCGAGCGCGTGCTGGGCAAGGCTGGGCGTGCGGAGAGCGCAACCGACCCGGCCCCGCTTTCGATGATGGAGACGCTCATCCAACTCAAGCCTAAGGCACAGTGGCGGAAGGTGAACACTTGGTACGACAACTGGCCCGCGTGGATTAAGCCACTCTTTCGGCACGTCCGGCCAGACACGATCTCTACTGAAGAACTCATCAGCAAAATGGACCAAGCGCTCCGCTTGCCGGGTGTCGCGAACGCATGGACGATGCCGATCAAAGCTCGGATTGACATGCTCTCAACCGGCATACGCACGCCCGTTGGCATTAAGATCTACGGCCCGGATCTGAAAGTCGTGCAGAAGATCGGTACCGAGATCGAGACGGTGCTGTCGGAGATTGCAGGAACGAGAAATGTGCTCTCAGAGCGCACCAGCGGAGGATACTTTCTGGATTTTGATGTGAAACGCGATCAGTTGGCGCGCTACAACCTGACGGTTGCCGACGCACAGGCGGTCATCCTGAGTGCAATCGGCGGCGAGAATGTCACGACGACGGTCGAGGGCCGGGAGCGCTATCCGGTAAATGTTCGTTACATGCGTGACTACCGCAACAATCTTGATCGACTGGGGCGCGTATTGGTTAATGCCGGTTCGCAGCAGATCCCCATGAGCGAACTGGCTGACATCAAAATTACTCTCGGTCCTTCAATGATCCGAAACGAAAACGGAATGTTGGATGGCTACGTGTACGTCGACGTGAGCGGACGTGACGTGGGAAGCTACGTACAGCAGGCAAAAGCGGTGGTGGCTTCGAAAGTCAGTCTGCCGCCTGGATATTCGCTAGCCTGGAGCGGGCAGTACGAATCGATGGAGCGCGTGCGCGAGCGGCTGAAGATCGTCATTCCTCTGACGCTGTTTGCTATTGTTCTGCTGCTCTACATGAACACGAAATCGGCCACTAAGACTGCATTTATCTTGCTGGCTGTACCGTTTTCGGCAGTAGGGGCTATCTGGCTGCTCTACGCTCTCGGGTACAACATGAGCATCGGTGTATGGATTGGGTTGATCGCGCTTATGGGTGTCGATGCGGAAACCGGTGTCTTCATGCTCTTATATTTGGATATTGCCTACGAACAGCGAAAGCGCGACAACCGCATGTCCAATTGGCAGGACCTGGAGGAGGCGATCGTCACCGGTGCCGCGAAACGGATTCGGCCTAAGTTCATGACTGTCGCCACAATGATTGCCGGGCTGCTGCCCATTCTGTGGTCGATGGGAGCCGGTGCCGATGTCATGAAGCGGATCGCAACCCCGATGGTTGGGGGCATTGTCACTTCTTTCATTCTCGAACTCCTTGTCTATCCGGCTCTATACGCAGTCTGGAAGTCTTCCACCGACCTAAGGCTGCACGTTTAAGATAATTTCTCGGCTCGTTTCCTCTTGTCGTCTCAATTCTCCGATCCCGCCAGCCTCACCGGACGGCGTGTTGGCCTATTTCGCCGGGACGATTCCACCAGCCTCCGCCTAGAGCAGCGAAAAGGGCAGCGGTATCTGCGTAGCGGTTTTCCAGGGCCTGGATTAGGTTAAGAGTCGCCTGCTGATAGGTCTGTTCGGCATTTAGCAGCGAGAGATAGCCAATATCGCCCAGTTCTAACTGACGGTGGGCGATCTCCAGGCTCTTGGAGGCGGCCTGTTCGGCGACGACGGCCGCTTTTACGGCGTCGGCATCGCACTGGATTGCATGCAGCGTGTCTGCAACGTTCTGGAAGGCGCTGAGCACGGTCGATCGATACTGAGCAGCCGCCTGGTCATACGCTGCTTCAGCAGCCCGCTGCCTATGACGCAAAGTGCCTCCCTGGAATACGGGCTGCGTCACACCCGCGGCAAGGGACCAGGAACCGGTGCCGGGCGCGAACAGATTGCTGATAGCTACGGCGTTGCTCGCCAAATCGGCCCCAGAGTGATGTTGGGCAGCCGGTTGGCAATTGCCACACCGACTGCAGCACTAGCCGCATGCATTTGTTCCTCGGCGGAGCGCACGTCTGGCCGCTGCTCGACGAGTTTCGAGGGAAGGCTCACCGGCAGCTCCCGCGGCAATTGCAGGGAGGCGAGTTCAAACTCGGCGGAAATTGTTTCGCTCGGGAAACTGCCGATAAGGCGTGCCAGCAGGTCGCGCTGTTGCGCCAGTTGCTTTTCAAGGGGAGGCAGTGTGGCCTGCGTTTGCGCCAGCGCCGCCTCCTGCGCACAATATCGGCTTCGGCGACCTGGCCAAGCGCGAGTTGCCGTTGCAGCAACTCCAGCGATTTAGTCTGGATATCGATGATCTGCCTGGTTGCCGCAATCTGCCCGCGCAAACCGGCTTCCTGTACGGCTGAGGCAACCACATTCGAGGTCAATGTCAGGTAGGCGGCCTCGAGCTGGAATCGTTGCCAGTCGGCCTGGGCCTTGAGCCCCTCGACTTGTCGCCGCGTGCCTCCGAACACATCAAGCGTATAGGCGACCCCAACCTGCGCAGTATGGAGGGTAAATAGGTTGGCGTTGTTGCTCAGCGGGCTGGAGAGCGGGTCTCCAACTTTTTGTCGCGTTACGCCGTAACCGGCATCTAACGCTTGGCAGCAGCGCACCCCTCTGAGCGTAGACGTTTTCCCATGCTCCGCGCAGTGCAGCCTTCGCGGCATCCAAGTCCGGGTTGGCTTTAACGGCTTTCTCGACCAAATCATTCAGCGGTTTGGAATGAAAAAGATCCCACCATTGGGCGGAGATGTCCATGCCTTGAACATAACGCTGCGACTCGCCCCCCGAGACGTTCACCGACTCAGTTTTGGCGGGCAGCGGCTGCTGCGTATACCTGTCGACCGTGGGCGGCGGGCGGTTGTTTGAAATGAGGCCCCACCGCGCAGCCGCTCGTCAAGGCAAGCGCAAGGAAAACAATCCCGATCAGAGCGAGAGCATGGTTCCTCCACAAAGCCCGATCTTCAATTTCGAACGAACCTCGTAACTCGCGCGGCATCACTGAATGCCTCCTTCCGGCACCAGTTGTGCGGTGGCTCCGCTCCGTTCTTCCACCCAGCGCTCCAGCGCGAAATAGCATGTTGGCAAAATGAAAAGCGTGAGCAGAGTGGCGACCAGCAAGCCGCCCACCACAACCGTGGCGAGAGCGCGCTGCACATCGGTTCCGACTCCGGTGGCCAATGCCGCAGGCAGCATTCCCACGGTCGCCACGGTGGCGGTCATTAGCACCGGACGGAAGCGTTCAACCGCTCCGGAGATGACAGCCGCGTGCAGCGGCAATCCTTGTTCTCGCACCCGGTTGATGTTGGCGATCATGATGATGCCGTTTTGAACGGCCACACCGAACAGGGCAATAAAGCCAACGGCGCTGGCGACGTTTAGCGTTTCGCCGGTGAGGTGAAGAGCGATCAATCCGCCCAGCGTGGCAAGCGGCACGACCATAAGAATCAGGATGGTCTGGCGCATCTTGCCGAACTCGGCGAACAGCAACACCATCATCAAAGCAAGCACAATGCCCAGAATCACAATGAACCTTGCTTGCGCGCGTTGTTGCTCTTCAAATTTTCCGCCCCATTCAAGACGATACTTGCTCTGGTCGAAACGCACCGACTGGTCGATGGATCGTTGTGCCTCAGCCAGATAATCCGACAGGGCACGGTCGCGGTAGTCGACCTTGACGAGCAATTCGCGGTGGCCCATTTCATGTGCGATTGTGCTCTCGCCGGTTTGCAGCTTGATGCGGGCGACCTGGGAAAGCGGAATCTGTGCGCCCGAAGCCGTTGTCAGAGCGAGTTTGCCTAGCGCCTCCGGACTGTTGCGGGTTTCCTTCGGGAACCTCACCGTAATGTCATAGGTGCGGTCGGCCACATAAACCTTGCTCACCGCAGCCCCGCCAACCCCTGTTTGGATCAGGTTGGTCACGTCAGAGACGTTGATGCCATAGCGAGCTGCCGCTGCGCGGTCTACGTCGATGGCGACCTGGGGAATTGGCGGTTCCTGAAAGATGGACGCGTCCGTTGTGCCGCGGACATCGTGCAGAGCATCCACAATCCCTGCGCCGATCCGGCGCATTTCGCTAAAGTCGTCGCCAATAATGCGCACTACCAGCGGACTGTGAGCGCCTCCTATCGCGTCCTCCACCATGTCAATGATCGGCTGGCTGATTCCTACGGAGAACCCCGGCAACTGCTTCAATCGCGCATTGAGCTTGCGGAGAAAATCCTCTCTGCTCTCTTCCTTGGGCCAGGTGTTATAAGGCTTGAGTCCCACGGGGGCTTCGATGTGGGAAGGCGTCCAAGCATCGGTCCCGTCATCACTGCGGCCGAGTTGAGTAACGGCGTAAGAAACTTCGGGAAATTCGCGCAAAGTGTGCCGCAACTCGCTCGCCATCTCGCTCGCTTTGTCGAGCGAGAGGCCGCTGGGCAGTTGCACCTGCAGCCAGAGCGCCCCTTCGTCGAGTTCGGGCAGGAATTCCCGTCCGGTGGTTAAGCCCAAGGCGACTACGGAGGCTAGCGCCAGGGCGCAAAGTATGAAGGCGATTTTCGGCGTAGCCAGCATGTGGCCTAAGGCTTTTCCAAACGCGGCCTGAAGGCGTTCGAGCGGGCGATTATGAAATGCCTTCCGCGGCTTGCGAAACGCAATGTAGGCGAGGCCTGGAATCAGAGTGCACGTACACAACAGCGCGCCCAGCAGGGCATAGCTCACGGTGTAGGCCATCGGCAGGAACAGCTTGGATTCGGCACGCTCAAATGAAAACAATGGCAGGTAGACGGTGATGATGATGAGGGTGGCAAAGAAAATCGGCCGGGCGACCTGCTTGGTTACGGAAAACACATCGCGTTCGCTCAAAGTTGCGGTCGGGTCCGACTCGCGCTTGCGCAGAATGGCCTCGGTCACCACGATCGCGCCGTCCACAATAATGCCGAAATCGAGTGCACCAAGCGAAAACAGATTTGCTGGCATCCTCGTAAAGTGCATCAGGATGAAAACTGCGACCAGTGCGATCGGAATGACGGCCCCGGCAATCAGTGCACTGCGGGGGCTGCCAAGAAATAGGATGAGCACGAGACAAACCAGTGCGATTCCGGCAAGCACGGTGTGCGTGACCTTGTGCACCGTCTCCTGGACCAGGTTATCTCTGTCGATATAGGGAACGATGCGCACATCTTTCGCCGCGAGTTGTTTGTTCAGCTCCGCTACCTTGGCGTGTACACCCTTCAACACTTCAGAGGCATTCTGGTACCGGAGCATGTCAACAATGCCTTCAATCGTGTCAGGGTTATTGTTTTTACCGAGAATACCCTCACGCTCCTGGTGGCTGTACGTTAGCTTGCCGAGGTCGCGTACCAGTACCGGCACGCCGTTTCTTTGCGTTACGACAATATTGCCAAGATCGTCCAGCGTGTGCACCATGCCGATGCCGCGTATGACGTAGCCCTGCTCGCCGCGCGAAATGCGGCTGCCACCGGCGTTCGAGCTGTTGTTGTTGATGGCGGTTACGACATCGTTCAGACCGATACCGAAATGCTGGAGCTGGATCGGATCAAGCTCCAACTGGTACTGCATGGTGAATCCGCCGAAGTTCGGAACATCGACCACCCCTTGCACTTGCTTCAGTGCAGGAATCACTGTCCAGTGCTGGATCTCAGAAAGCTCCATCAGATTTCTGGTATCGGATTCCAGCGTATAGCGGTAGATTTCGCCAGTCGGACCCTCCAACGGAAGCAGAGTTGGTTGCACGCCGTTGGGCAGGGTGACCTGGCCAATGTTCTCGGTTACGCGCTGGCGAGCCCAGTAATCCTCGGAGCCGTCACGGAAGGTAATCGGAATGATCGACAGGCCGAACGTGCTGCTCGAACGCATATTCACTAGGCCTGGTGTGCCGGCCAGTGCCCGCTCCAAAGGAATTGTGATCTGTTGCTCAACCTCCTCGGCGGCGAGACCAGGCGCCTGCGTGACGACCTGTGCGGTCACGTCGCCAATGTCCGGATACGCTTCCACAGCCATTTGGGTCCAGCAGTAATAGCCGAAGCCGACGAGCAGTAGCGCCACAATCCAAATGATGCGCCGTTTGCGGATACAGAGATCAATGACTCGATCAATCATGGAGCAGCACCCCGCCCTTGACTACAACGCGCTCGCCCTGTTGCAGTCCGTGGTCAATCCGGGTATCGTCCGCTTCACCATAGCCGGGAAATACCTGGCGCTTGGCGAAAGTCCATGGAGCAACCTCGACCAGTACGGTGGTACTGTCGTTATCCATCAGCAGGGCGGAATTAGGGACGTAGACTGCCGATTTTTGAGGAATCTTGAAAGTTGCGGTGGCGAACATGTTGGGCTTGAACTTGCATTGCGGATTGGCGAAGGCGATCCGAACTTTCGTGCGGCGCGTATCAGCATCGACGACATCGCTCAAGAATGAAACCCTGCTTTGAAAGACCTGGTCTGGATACGCCGAAAATGAAACCTCTACGCTTTGGCCTTTGGCAACCATTGCGATATCGGTTTCCGGCACCATCGCGGTCACCCAGACCGAGTCGAGGTTCGAAATGGTCATGAGTGACGCCGTCGGATCGTTTGCAAACGAACCGGAGGCGGTAGTGAGGGCCGTGATGGTTCCGGTGACAGGCGCAATGACGGTCAAAAGCCGGGACTTTCCGTGTGGCTTGGGCTGAACACCGATTTGGCTGAGGCGATCCTCGGCGCGGTTAAACTCGGCATCCGCCTGTGCGTAGTCGCTCTCAGCTTGCTCCAAGTCTTTGAGCGGACCTCCGCCCGCCTCGTGCACACTGCGAGAGCGCTCCAAGGTGCGCTTTGCATGGTCTAGCGCACTGCGCGCCTTATCGTCATCAGCATAGGCCTGCGCCAGGTCGCCAGAATCAATTACAAGCAATGGTTGGCCTTTCACCACGTGGTCGCCGAGACTGGCGTTGAGCTTTACCACCTTGCCCGCCAGTGGAGGCAGGATATTGACCGTGCGCGCCGGGTCGGCTTCCACCATGGCCGGCAACTGCAGATTTTGCGGCGTGCTTTTCACGGCCACCGGCTGCACATTCAAACGAGAACGGAGGGCTGAATTCTCAGGTATGAATATTTGATCGCCTTTGTGTACAAAGAGCGGTGTGTCCGAACCGTCATGTGCAGCGGATTGGGCGGACGAACCGGACATGCGGCTGCCTAACCCTACGATTAACGCAAAAATTATTGCGGCCCCAATCAGGACAAAATGCTTCCGATATAGACGACAGCCTAAGATAGACATGCTGTAACTCCAAGTTGAGAAACCCTTCCGATGTTCTGGATAAATTGGGAATAGGAAGGATTTTTGACTTCCTTACGGCGAACCACGAGGGATGCTCCTAAGATGGCAGCTCCGCCGGGATCAAGCACGGAGGAGTCGGAAATGCTTGCTGCCGCGCTGGTTTCCGTTGTTTCGCAATCCGGAGACTCGCTGGCAGCATGCGGCAGAGCAAAGCTCGCCAGAAGCAACAACCCCCTCCGGGCGGGACCGCGAAGGAAAGAAAAGGAAGCGGTAAGGCAGCGTGTATGTTTTCTCAGTGGACCTGAGGCTGTGATAATGAAAATGATTTTCATGTGCAGATAGAGGGAGAATACCACCTGACATCTGAGCAGCAACGCTCCGCCGTCACATATCCATGTGACACGTATCACCGCGTGATGACGGGCGCGGTTGGCCTCGGTGGGGTGACCGAAAACGCTCTTACCGCAGTGTTTCTGAAGCTTAGGTTAGCCAACTCACCGCTACAGAAAACACCAAAGCAGGATGTTTAAGGGTTGTAAGCTGCGCTTGGAGCCGAGGGCATATTTGGCCAGTGCGGTCTCAGCATATTAGCTGACGGAAAGCCGCTCCTGGCGTCAGCTATTCGATAACTTCATAAGGCCGCATCATGTCATTATCTTCGTGCTCAAGCACGTGGCAGTGGTAGACATAGCGTCCCGCATAACCTTCAAATCGTGCAATGATCGTGAGCACTTCGCCCGGATTGACTCTTACCGTATCTTTCCAACCGGCTTCATTCGCATCAGGCAATCGAGGCTTGCCACTTAGCCGCAGTTCTCCTTGACGGAATTTTGGAATATCGAATCCCTGGCGTTCAATAACCTGAAACTGCACAAGATGCAAATGCATGGGATGAGTATCGTCCGTCATGTTGATGAATCGCCACTTCTCGACCGAACCAAGCTTCACGCTTTCAGTGACGGGATCGTCATAGCCTTTGCCATTGATCTTCATGCCGAGAGAATGGCCCGACTTGTCGAAATCCTCCTGCAATACCAAATCTCTTGTTCTGGTAGCTGATGCCGGTTCCAGCCTGGCGAAAGGTACGGACCACTTTTCGCTGAAATTGTCGTCTCCCTTCGCTCGCGGTTGGGTTACACGTATCTGCATAAGCTCAGGTAAAGGTGCTGGAGTTATCTTGCGCGCCTCCCAGCCGGGAAACGGGGCTGCCGCAGTGTTACACAGGGTGATAGTTATTCCCTCAAGGCCCGAGAAATCGACGATTAAATCAGCTCTTTCCGCAGGCGCCAGCAACAAATTCCGTAGAGGCACCGGGGAAGGCAGGAAACCACCGTCGCTTCCGATCTGCAGAAACCGCAACGGTTGCTGCGTCATGTAATAGACTGATTTTGAAAAATTAAAGAACAGGTCAAAGAAGCGAGCGTTCGCGCCGTTCAGCACGCGCAGCCGGTAGCGGCGAGGTTCTACCTCTAAGTATGGATAAATCGCCCCATTCACGACCGGAAGCTCGCCAAAGAATTCCGGCCCCCAGACACCTGGAGGCATCTTCTCCCCCGTCTCATCCGTTGGCCGGTATACCAGCTGTCCTTGATCATCGAGCGTTCGATCCTGCAGCACCAGGGGAATCTCGTATTGTCCCGACGGGAGATTCAGCTCTTGTTCTTGTTTGTCCCGCAACAAGTAGAACCCGGAGAGCCCGGCGTAGACATTTAGCCGGGTGATGCAGAGCGCGTGATCGTGGTAAAAGAGAGTTGTCGCCTGCTGCTCATTCGGATAGTGAGATGTGACGGAGTGGCCGGGTGTGTACCAGTTCTCCGGTAATCCATCGTCCTTCGATTTACTGCGTGCGCCATGCAGGTGAGTCACGGCACGCACTTCCGGCGCTGAACGAGAGAGCCGCAATTGATGAGCGAGCATTGCGCTGTCGCTGCTGGCATCGATTTCGAACAGGTGGCGCTTAGGTAGCTGGTTTTCCCAGCGCACCGAGATCGCCTGGTTTCTCCACGCCTCAATAGTCGGCCCGGGATAGGTTCCCTCGTATCCCCACAATCTCGTAGGCGGAAGCTGGGAGTGCAACTTCTGCTGAACCTCCATCATGCGCACGCGGTACCGGAGAACGCCGTTTGATTTTCCGATCGGCTTCAACTTGGCCGGGATCGGCAGAGGATCGATGTAACGATCGAGCGTTCCGGGGGTGCGAACGATCGGTTTCGGAGCAGTGGCGGTATTCCGCAGAGTCGGGAGCGAACGGCCATAGCTGGAGATCGCCAACGCCGGAGCGGTAAGCGAACATAACTTGAGGAATTCACGCCGGGCTATTTTCCACATCTGCTGATGGCTTCCTTCTCGCACTCCTGCCCGTATCAGTATACAAGCAGGGGGCTTGTTGGTTGGTGTCGCATCTCTGGACGGGCGCGGAGCTCTCCACCATTTTCATACAAAGCAGTTCAAGTCGTACGGCGCAGATAACGAAGCATAAAGCACAACAGCGGTAACCCCCGGCCGCACTCCCGCCTGCCGTTGCCGGTTGGCCCGGCAGCCCTGAAAAATCACGTAGTACCTTGTGGTTACTAACTTAGTTCTTACAACTCCCGACCTGCGTATTTCATCTTCTCTCGTACCAGCCATGGGGCTGTAGGCGAGGAGTTGCTGAAACCAATGAAGAAATTTGTGGATGTGCTTCTGATTTCCACTCTGCTGTTTGTCCTATGGGCCTGCGGATCGGGTTCGTCCAACACCAGCCCCTCCACCGCCGCTTCGACAAACGGCAACGGCTCAGGGTCTACTAGCGGCACGACAGGAAGCACCGGCGGCACGACAGGCAGCACCGGCGGCACGACAGGCAGCACCGGCGGCACGACGGGCAGCACCGGCGGGACCACCACTCCCACGCCAGGCAGCGTGCAATCGATCAATCACGTCATCTTCCTGATGCAGGAAAATCGCACCTTCGACACCTACTTCGGAATGCTGAACCCGTATCGGCAAGCCAACAATTTCGATGTTGGCGACGATGGTGTGACCTATGATGTCGATGGCATCGATGATAAGCTGAGCACCTTTACCAACGAATATAGCGGCAAAAAGTACCTGCCGTATTTGCTCACCACTGCCTGCGTGGACGACATGAGCTCCGACTGGGAAGCTAGCCCCAAGGACGTGACGAACAGCAACAACTTCACGGCCTCGCGCAAAATCAACATGGAAGGATTCGTTGGGCAAGCGGCAGGTTACGCTCAGGGCTGCTCCGCCGCCGGCTGCGGCAACGGAAGCCTGACTGACAACTTCCCCAACGATCCGGGGACCCGTGCCATGGGGTATTACGATGAGGGTTTTCTCAACTACTACTACTACATGGCCTCGCAATTCGCGCTTTCAGACCGTTGGTTTTCGCCGGTCGCCAGCAAAACCACCCCCAACCGCATTGCCAGCGTGACCGGTGGCACCACCCAAGGACTGGTGAGAGATCCGTTCAGGGACGACAAACTCGCCGACCAATTGGCGATTCCAACCATCTTCGGCGAACTAACGAAAGCCGGAGTGTCGTGGAAGATCTATTACGGCATTACCCAAGGTGGCTGCACGGACCCGGATGATTGCGGAACCTCGAAGCTGAGCGCCTTCCCCACGATCAGTTTTGCCTATTTCACCGATTCCTATCAGTATCTGTATGCTCCGGCGCAGAAGGGAGTCTGCTCAGCCACGACGACGCCATCGGGAACGGCGGTCGGCGATCCCGAGAATGCGTTTTGTATCGATACAGCACACATCGCTCCCATCAGCCAGTACTTCACCGACGTAGCCAACGGAACGCTGCCCAGCTTTGCCTGGATCGAGCCGGCCTATGGCATTGATGACGAACATCCTGGATCTGGACAATCAATTCTGGCCGGACAGGTTCAGGTTGCGAAGGAGATCAACGCGCTGATGAACAGCTCATCGTGGAGTGACTCGGTCTTCTTCCTGAGCTATGACGAGGGCGGCGGGCCGCTTGATCATGTGCCGCCGGTCCCGAATCACACCAACGACTTCACCGACAAGTCGTTGGGGATCACCACCGACATCTCCAGTATTGCCGTCAATCCCGACAGCACTCCCACCGCTCTCGATCTCTTCTTCCCGTGTCTGGCTCCAGCGACGGGTCCTACGTTGCACTGCGATCTGGAAGCCGGTTGGCCTGGGACAGGCGCCACCGATGTCGAACACACCGAGGGCTTTGCCGCACAGCTTGGCTTCCGTTTGCCAAACATGGTCATCTCGCCGTTTACGCGAAGGCACTACGTCTCGCACATACCATTGGATCACACCGCGGTGCTCAAGTTCGTCGAGAGCCGTTTCATCGGTCCGACCGCACACTTAACGAACCGCGATGCGGCACAGCCTGACTTGTTGGATTTCTTCGACTTTACAAATGTGCCGTGGTCCACGCCGCCCACTCCGCCAACTCCGACTCCCGATACCGGTGCGACCTGTCATCCGGGCACACTGGGCACAGCGCAGTGAGCACTTAGTCAAAACCTCTGGGGGCGGGTAGTGCTCGTCTCAGGATTGTCTGCGTTTGGTCCCGAGGACTCCTGACCCCAACCTCATTGGCCAATCGACGACGCCAAACGAACTCCGTTTGTAGTTGACGGTTGTTGAGCCAATCACAATCTCATCGGCGGTCGCCTTGGGAAGTTCCGCGGTGATCAGCCCGCTCAAGTAGAGGAGATGGAAGAAGCGGAACCCGCTGCCGGAGAAGTAATGGCCGCTATCGTTGGATTGCGTAGGCGGATTGAGCGCTACGAACAAAATGTCCGGGCGTGGTCGGAGAAACGGTTGAATCTCTGTCATGCGCGGCCTTCCTGGCCCGCCATGGTTCATGGCATCGAGGGTTATTTTGTATGCGCTATTGTGAGTGGCGGGTGTTGCCCATTTTGTTGCCCAAAACGCAGCCGAATGCGCCCAAATGATGCCGTTTTACCCTACGAATGCCGCCGGAAATCGTTGAAAACACATGAAGGCAGGTGATGCTGAGAGGATTACGAATACATCAATCTGCGGTGACTTGATTACCACTCGGTCACTTGTCGGGCATCTTGTATCCACCCACAATGCTAACCAATAAGGAGTCCAGCATGCGACTCACCGCCACCGACATCGTTAACCTATATCGCTCCACGCCCTGTCCGCTCCGCGTCTACCTCCGCCAACAGAACATTCCGGAAGACGAGCCGGGCATCTTTGAGCAGATACTCCGTACACTCGGTGAGCGGCACGAAGAATCCCATCTTGCCAGCCTCGGCGATTACGAAAACCTGAGCGTCGTCCCGCCAGACGAGCGTATTGAGCAGACGGCGGTGGCTATCCGCAATCGAGTACCTGTTATTTATCAAGGCGAATTTTCCTGCGAAACCGCCCTAATGGGCATGCCCGTGACCATCGTTGGTCGCCCAGATTTTCTAATCCTCGACGGGGATGGATATCTCATCCGCGACTCGAAGCTTTCCCGGCAGGTGGACGACGAACATCACGAGGAAATAACGCTCCAACTCCAACTCTATGGCTGGCTGTTCGAGCAGACGGTCGGCACGCCAGCCAAGCGGCTCGAAGTCCATACGGGCAAGGGAGACATCGTAGACGTGCCGTATGACGGCGGCGTTGCCGCGCTCGCCGACCTTGAGCGCATTCTGGCAATGAAGCGGCTGACGGCGGAACCCTACGAGCCCGTGGGCTGGACGAAAGTGCGGTTCCGGCTGCGGATATTACGACCGCTGCTGGCAGCAGGCGGAGGCTCGGCAAGACGTGTCGCTGGTGATGGACGTGGACCAAGGACTCGCCCGTGAACTGAATGCCGCAGGGGTAAAGTCCGCAACGCAGCTTCTCGCCAGCTTCGACGTGCAGCGGCTAAGCGGATTCACACGCCCGTGGGGCGAAAGGCAGCAGAGGGTCGGGAAGAAAGCGGAAAAGATTCTCGTCTACGCTGATGTTCTAATCAGCGGCAACGAGCGGATGCTAGGCGCTATTGCAATTCCGGCGCACGACAATTACGTCATGTTCGACCTCGAAGGCATGCCGCCGCATCTCGACGACCTCGAAAAGATTTATCTCTGGGGCATGCAGGTCTACGGCAAGCGCCCGAGCGAGTTCATGGGCGTGACGGCTGGATTCGGGCCGAACGGCGATCAGGAGGGATGGGCGGCGTTTCTCGATGCTGCCCAGAACCTCTTCGCCGACTACGGCGACATCCCGTTCGTGCATTGGCACCATTACGAAAAGACCCATATCAATCAGTACATCGACCGATACGGCGATCCGGACGGCACCGCTGCACGCGTGCTCCGCAACCTGCTCGACCTGCTTCCCGTCACCAAAAACGCGATCGCTCTACCACTGCCCAGTTACAGTCTCAAAGTCGTCGAGGAATACGTCGGATACAAGCGGACGCAGGACGAGTACGGCGGAACTTGGGCGATGGCGCAGTTCATTCTGGCGACCGAGACCGACGACGAAGCCGAGCGCAACGCCCGAATGGCGGAAATTCTGAAGTACAACGAGGAAGACCTCGCGGCGACGTGGGCGGTTTTCGAGTGGCTGAGGGGCAAGGGTGCCTCTGGTCGGATAGCCTGAAAAACACGAGCTTCAGTCGTCCTGGCTCCAGGCTGGAAAGCCTCACATCGTTGGCAGACTGTCCGGCTGGACTGGTGCGTAAAGCATCAATGCCCGTTATAAAAGTGCCCGCAGGCGCTCGCAGGTCGGCAAGCAGCTTGTTGATTTTCTGCTTCTGGGTCGGCAAATCGAGGCTGCCGGGATGCTCGCCCACGCCGTCATATGTGTCTTGTTCTTCCCCGACTACCGCTCTTCACAGCCGCCATTACTCCCTTGGTGGCGACGACGTTTTTGGTGGCGGTCTTCGTGTTTTCTGCTGTTTTGTTCATATCTATATTAGAGAGCGATATTGGCTTTACTAATTTAGATAACGATATTGGCTTTTTTCGCCGGTTGAAGATGTACCGACCCGGAGCACCTGTTCGCCGGCCTCATGGATGATGAGCTGGTTGATCCGACCACAATGCAATCCGGCATACTCGCGTAATTCGCGGGCATTATGGGTCTTTGCCATTGAGCATTGAAACACCTGCGTATAGCGCAGCTCTGATGCGGCCTCCGGCTTCCAGAGCGGTAATGCGCATATTAACGCTCACACCGGGACGGACATCATCGGCGGCTTATGGCACTTGAAAGCCTTGCTCGAATCTGGCCCTGCCTCTGAGCACGCTTCGAAGGATATCTGGATATTCTCGGACATGATGAACGAGACGGCCTACTTGCCAGCAGCATTGATTCCCACGGGCCCTGAGGGGATGTTGCGGCACGCGAAAAGCAATCGCCTGCTTATCCCGCTGCGTGGTTACCGTATTCACTGGTCGGTGCATCGCCTGCAGGGATGAACCCTCACGCGTGGAACACCCTGAAGGCATTATGGGCGCTTTATTTCAGGGAAGCAGGGGCGGAGCTGGTCTCGTATTCAGCGGAAGCGAGGAGTGGACGGGAGTAAGAGTCAAAATGATGTCTTGCTGGGACTTCTAAGAAAGAGTACTTTGGCGCGTATGCATAGCTCCTTCACCCGGAAGGTGGATGAGGAGCAATCGCGGGAAGGAATATTCAGGTGGCAGCGCCGCGCGAGACGACTTGGTCGGTTGATCCACACACGCTAAAAAAGCACGAGATATTGAGGCGGTATTTCCAAGCGTGGTTTCCTATATTAGCGAGTTGGGCCGGGCGTATCCTTTACGTGGATGGGTTTGCCGGTCCGGGTAAGTATAAAGGCGGCGAAGACGGTTCACCTCTAATCGTCTTGAAGACCGCCCGTGATCACGCATATCGCCCAAAAGGCGAAGTGGTATTCGTTTTCGTAGAAGCAGATAGAGCCCGCTTCGAACATCTGGAGCAGATCATCGACGAGATACGGCCAACCCTTCCTACGAATTTCGCTGTGCACTGTATTCACGGCCAATTTAACGAGCAGCTCGGAAAGGTTTTCGGCCAGCTCGATGAGCAGAAGAAGAAACTCGCTCCTGCGTTCGTTTTTGTGGACCCTTTCGGGTTCTCCTATACGCCATTTTCAACAATCGCGCGTATCTTGCAGAACAAGTCCTGCGAGGTACTCATCACGTTTATGTTCGAGGAGATCAATCGTTTTCTTGGCCAATCGGATTACGAGCACACTTACGACGAACTGTTTGGTACGAACAAATGGCGAGACGTGCTTTCAATCAGTGATCCTGAGGAGCGGCGGCGCAGTATCCATGATATTTACCTGACCCGGTTGAAGCGCGAGGCGCAGTTCGCACGGTCTTTCGAAATGCTCAACATGGGAAACCGTACGGATTATTTCCTTTTCTTCGCCAGCAATAATCTTCGCGGGCTGGAGAAGATGAAGGAGGCAATGTGGCAGGTGGACAAGACCGGGACGTTCCAGTTCTCTGATTACACCGATGTGCGCCGCTCGCTGAATCTATTCGGCGACGAGCCTGATTACGACCTGCTGAAGAACATCATTGTGGAACGGTTCAAAGGCAAAGATTTGTCGATTGAGGATCTTGGAGATTTCGTGGTTGCCGAGACGCCTTTTTTGCGAACCCATTTCAAAACACGGATATTGAGGCCCATGGAAGCCGCAGGTGAACTGAGTGTCGTCTCGGCCAAGGTCGGCCGGAAAAAGGGAACATTCCCGGTCGATACTGTTATGCGTTTCAGGTAACGACGCAATTATGGACAAAAACCGATTTCCAGCCAAAATCGCCCGAGCGGTTGCCGAGAAGCTCACTGCCGAGCTCATCCCGACCGCTGAACGAATCGAGATTGCGGGCTCACTGCGCCGCAATAAAGAGTTCGTCCATGATATTGATGTCGTCGTCCTTCCGTCGGCTGACGGTAACGCCTTTGAAACAGCGCTCACGAGTTTGGTGCAGCGTGGCAGCCTGACACCGGTTCGCGATGGAGAAAGAATCAAGGCCTTCACGGCCACAAAGACGGGTATACCTGTCGATCTCTATGTGGCAAGCCGGGATACTTTCCCGACACTCTTCCTCATCCGCACCGGCAGCAAGAATCACAATATCAAATTGGCCATGCGCGCAAGGGAGCTGGGAATGAAGCTGCGCGCATCCGGTGATGGCATTGAAGATGCTAATGGAGCGCCGTTGCGAATAGAAAGTGAAGAGGACATCTTCCGGTTGCTGCAAGTCCCGTACGTTTCCCCCGACCAACGGGACTAATCAGGCAATAATCGGCAGTTCATCATAAGTTCTTCCAGCAAGCGTCCGGCCGTTCTCTTTCTTTCGCACTCCGCCCCACTGCTTGAAAAAGAAAGGCACGCCAGCCTGCCGACATTGCCGTTTGATCGAAAACACCCACTCCGATTTCATCGGCCTTGCGCCGAAACCGCTTTCGCCCCCAACAATAACCCAGGAAATATTTTTCAAATCGATCAGCCCCAAGTCTTCCAGGAGCGGTTCAATTGAAAGAAACCGAACCGGAACGCTCGCGGCCCTCAAATGATTGATGCGGGTCAACCCATGTTTCCGGTCTTCGACGCTCACGCCCCACCAAATGTGATTGGCATTCTTCAAGAAAGCGAGCTTTGAATTCAGCAGACTGCGCATCCGTTCGGAACGCTTCGTGAGAATTTGGTACGTGTGTCGGTCGGCCTCCAACATGATGTGTCCCACCTGAATAATGTATTCATCCGGTACACCGGGATGGAATAGATCACTCATGGAGTTGACAAAAATCCGCCTTGGTTTTCTCCATGTAAGCGGGTCGCTGAGTTTCTCGGGGATTAATCGAAGATCGAACCCAAATTCATAGGGGTGGCCCATCACGCCTCGGAACCTTTCCGCAAACCGTTCGGCGTAACAGTGCGCGCACCCAGGACTAATCTTGGTGCAGCCACGGACCGGATTCCAAGTTGCGTCGGTCCACTCGATTTTAGAGTGCTCACTCATACAGCCCTCGTTGAGACTGATGGTGAGGAAATATAAGCCCGACGGAATAAGCCGGCGAGGTCAAAGAGAACGCGAGCAAACCAAATTTCACGGAACTCATCCCTGCGCGTCAACCGGAAAGCTCTATGTGGAACCAAGAACATACACCTCAAGCTTGAAGAAGCACGTATCGACCGCTCCCTGCGTCGGTGTTCCCCGTGAGTGCATTTCAGGCAAAAGGCTTTACAACGCATGGTAATTATATGGGCTACGCAAGTTACCACTGCATACCAACCGATATTAGTCAGAACGCCACCTCAGGTACTCCCGCGGCGTTGAGCAATTCATAGAGATCGGCGACACGCCTACGCTCGCCGCGGGCTCGGCAAAACGTAAATATCGCACGTTGTTTTGCTCGTGAGAGCGCAACGAAAAACGTAGCGATGCCCTCAGGATTTCTGGGGCTGTAGCTCCACCACATCTGATCATCCAGGCCAATGAACAGCACCGTGTCGTATTCGAGCCCTTTGCTCTTGTGCACAGTCATGAGTGGAATCTGATCGATACCCTCAAACAGATCGAGACAGGTACCCCAATTCGCAGTTCGCTGCGCGCAAACGCACAGGTGCAATCGGAAGGCCTCGATTGCTATTTCCAATCTGTCTCCAGTACTATACTCGCGATAGCAGCGAGCCAACGCGGTAATGTCGAGAAACTCGGTAATACGAGTTGTCAATGCTTCCGTGGTCGCCACCGCAGGTGATGGGGTCGACATGACAACTCGCAAACTCTTCAAGAAGACGGTCAGTCCCTTTTCTGCCTGGCGGCCTGCGACTGCGTCGGCAGGATCGACAGCCCGTAGCTGCTGCACGGCAGCAGAAACCGTCTGCCATGCTTCAGGTGCTCTAACGTTGACGCCCAATCTCAAAAGAGCGACCGCAATCAACGTAAACTCTTCCACCAGTAAGTCCTGCAGAGTCGTGCGACCGAGCACGCGACTTTCGTTACGCAGACGAAGGCCCATTTGCGCGACAGGCTGTGCAAGTTGCTCTTCGAATCGATCGGCAGTCTGCCGGACGAGGAGCGCATAGTCCCGCGCCACAGTGCCACGTTTTCCCATGTCAGCAGCGATCCATTGTGCGATCTGCTTCGCTTCACGGTCCTCTGTCGGACAATTCCAGACCTGGGCGACGTCACCATCAATCTTGCGGGTGGCCTGTGCAATCGACGGGATAACAGTTGAATCTAGGGCCTGAGCTACTACATGCTGGATTCTCACAAGATCGGGCGAGGATCGGAAGTTAAAGAGAAGAGGGATGCGTTCAGCCGAAAAGTCGGTCTCGAAGCGGGCGAAGCCGTCGGTGCGCGCACCAGCCCAAATCATGATCCGCTGTTTGTCGTCTCCGACAGTGGTCACAACAATTTTCGGAAATCGGAGAGCAGACAGCAAGAAATCGTACTGCGCGTATGTCGTGTCTTGGAACTCGTCTACAAACACAAAGCGATACGTAGCGCGCAGCGCTCGGGCGATCTGCGGATTCGCCCGCAGCAGAAGTTCAGCAAGCCTATTGAGCATGATGAATGTCAATCTGGATCCGCCCGGACAGCGCAGATATTCAGCCCACCACCGCTCGACAACGAATGCATTCGGCGCGGACGGGGGTTGAAGGACTTGGTGAAGCCTCACCGATCCAACGACACGCGGCTCGAAGTCCGTTGAGCTAAGTTCCGCTATCTGGGCTTGCCAATTCTGTGGTGCACTCAGCCGAGTTCTGGTCAGAAAGTCATCCAATTCACGGCGCCTGGGAAACGCGATCTCGTAAGGGTTCGTTGGGCGCCAACTCGCCGGTATTGCAGAGAGGAACCGGTCAACAAGCCCTTTCGTAAAGGCATCGAAGGTCAGCGACACAAATCGCTCGGCCTGTTCGGGGGTACAGCGTTGGCGTACCCGCCTGCCAAGATTCTCCGCTGCATCGGTCTTGAACGAAATGGCCAGTACTCGGTACGGTGTTGGACAGATTCCTGTTTCGAGAAGGTAGGTGGCACGTTGGGCAAGAAACTCTGTCTTACCAGCACCTGGCCCAGCAACGACACATGTATTGCCGTCTCGCCGAAGCGCTTTCCAAGCGTTGGGTTCAAGGTCCGTTATTCCTCGCGGCCGCCAATTTGCCGCGTTGACAGCCATTTAATTACCCTCCCGCGTCGCCATCTAGATCTGCGTCTATGGCAGCAGCCACGGCGTTCAACAAAACCTTAAGAACTTCTGGAATGCCAGATTTGAGGCTCTCCGAATCGAGAGTACTCAGGACGCGGACGTGGGTGCTTGGTTTGCCCCTCCCGAGGAATAAATATCGGTACCATCTGAACTCCTCGTCGAACTTCTTGCCGTAAATGCTTGGATCTCCCTCCTCTCCAAGCACGACAGTCCTTGGATCGCCCTTGTCTGAGGGCCCCGACTGCCCAGCGTTGAGCACTCGATAGGCCGTTGGGTAGGCACGGAGCATAGAAAAATCGAGGTCGAGGGGCCAGCAGAAATAGACCCCGAACTGGCGTAGCCACTTCACCCAACTCTCCAGGACTTCGCGCCCGTTCTTATCGAGGCCGGACGCATCAAACGAAGCGAGGTTCCGGTCGGGGCCAGAAGGATGCAATTGGTCCCCGAACAGACGTGCTGGTTCAAGCCCGTTCGCGAGCAGCTGCACACAGACGGTCTTTATTCTTCCCCAACCGCCTCCAGCACGGCCCATGTCCAGATCTAGCAGTGTGGCATGCGGAATGGCTAAATCGGTTAGAAGTCGCCACAGGTGGTTAACATGTCGACCTCCGAGCGGAACGACCGCGACAAATGAGCGATCGATCGGCAATTCGAGCGCTTCTGCAAGCCGGGGCAACACTACCTCTTCGGAAGCACCTTCGCCCAATATCACAAAGCGGGCGAAGTAAAGCTCGGAATAGGCTCGTACCGCTTCCCGTACATATTTCGCTGCCTCTTCTTCGCCTTCCGGCAATCGGATTGCCTTCACTCGGGCAGTACGCTCGGAAGGCTCCAGTCGGAAGTGTCGCACGTGGCCAGGATCGACCCGCGCCATGATGCTTGCCGAGTGGCTGGACACGAAGGCCTGAGCGCGTTGTCCGCTCGTGAGGTCCTCGACCTGGCGGACGATACGGGAAAGGTAGAAAGGAGCAAGGCTGTTCTCGGGCTCCTCGATGGCGATGAGCGTCAGCGCTGGAATATGAATACCGTCTGCCTGAAATCCGCTGGTTTGATCGTCGACAATCTTACTCTCAACGTCAAGCGTCGCTGCGGTCATGGCTAAGTGAAACAAAGAGCGCTGTCCGTCGCTTAAATCCTCAAGACTGCGGTCACGACCGGACTCGTCAGGGTGAAACACAACTTCCACTTTCCGGATGAATTCTTGGAATCGGGGGTCGATGGGGCGAAAGATCGGCTTAGCGTCAGTGCCGGCGGTGTGCACCTCCTGCCAACGCTTCTCCAGCGATGCAGTAATAACGTCGACGGCCTTCTCTGACCCGAAAGTGACGTTCAAACTTGCCCCGGCCTCAGCAAAGGCGTCCTTAACTTCCTGGGACCAGGTAATCGCACGCCACAGCCGGCCGCGCAGGAACGCGGTAACCTGCGAGACTCCGTCGCGAGAGGCTGGGACGTAGAGCATTTGGATACGGGCGCGGTCAAGCGGCTTAAGTTCGACACAGTCCTTCACCTCGAATGCTCCTAAAGCCCGTACCGCCCAGAGCTTTTGCTCTATTGTGCCCTCAAGAGATCCATCGTCAGTCCAGGTCGCCTGCATTCTTAGACGGCACTTCAAACGACCGCCGTCATCTGCAGCCATTTGGTGGAAGAACTCAGGCACTGCTGTGTGATTGCCGTCGTCGTCATCGAGTTCCGGAAATGCCAGAATCGCTTCGATCACAAGTTCCCGCTGGATTGGCGCCACGGATTCTGTCGCTGAAACATGAAAGTCCTGTCGTCGCACCCGACGCTGTTCCGCTGTCATGCCGAACAGACGAAGGAGCGCATGCATGACGGCAGTTTTCCCCGAGCCGTTAGCACCAATAAAAGCTGTCACCCCCTTCGACATGTCGATCCGCTGTTCTACAGGACCAAAGCAACGGAAATTCGTTAGCCAGAGACACTGAAGAAACATGATTATGGCCCCTATGATCTAGCAGGCTGCTGAAAAACGGCTGATCTCGTTGAATTCTCTCTCAATCTGTCGTCGAGCGATGGAAAACAGGGTTAGGTTTACGGCTGCTCTCCGGAACTCGATTGTCGGCGGCCTCTTGGGCCACCGTCGCCACATATTGACTCATCTGACCGTAGCCAGTGATTGCCGCAGACTGACGGGCGCGGGTCAATGCCACATAAAGGAGTGAACGCTCGCTGGTATCGGCATTTCGATTGGCCACGGAATCCTCAGCGTCGACTACTGCGGCGTCCAGTGGGAGAATCCCTTGATTTGCCGCAACGATGATAACGTGTTCGAACTCAAGTCCCTTGACTCGATGCATGGTCGCTAAGCGGACCCCGGGCTTGTCCCGCTGCTCAGCAGTATTACGCTTGATCTCATACGTGCTGAAGCCCGCCACTTGCAATTGAGAGATGTAGTTTTCCAAGATGTGTTTGGTTCTCGCAACCACGCAGACGGACTCGAGCGCCCCACTGTCTTTCTGCAATCCCTGGACGTGCTGGTTGAGGAAAGCGATCTCCTCAGCAAAGCTGGTGAACCTGCGCACCAGCGGCGGCCGTCCGTGGGTCAGAGACATATAACCCTTTTGTTGGTCCACGCCGCCATCTAGGTCATCGAACTCGCGGCCTTCCAAGAGACACACCGCAAATTGCCGAATTTCATCTGTGGTACGGTAATTGACTTTCAGCTTCTTTCCGCGGCCTTTGATGTTAATTCCGCACTGGCCCAGCGAGACACGATAGCGGTAGATGCGCTGATGGGCATCACCGACGATGAAAAGGTCATTGGAGCTCTCAACGACAATCGCCCGTAATAGGCGGAAGGCCTCGGAACTCATGTCTTGTGCCTCATCGACGATCACCGCGCGATATGGCAACACTATTCCCTTGCTTTGGATCAGACCGCGGGCATCGCGCAGGAGATCGATGTACTCTTTCTTGCTCTGCTCGTTGAGTTGAGCCCGGTATTCCTGAAACACGGGCCAGATCCGCTTTCTAGCATCGCGGCTAAGCTTTGTTCCACGTCCAAGTCGGGATGCTTTGAGATACTGGTCGGCGTTGGTGACGTTTTGCGCCTGAATGATCTGCTCCCACTCCGAGCGATAGAAGTGTGGCGTGAGGGACAGATCGGATGGGGCCTGGTTTAGGGCGCAGGCCCAGGCGTCGTTTTCGTCCTCATCGAAAACGACCTGATGGCGGTATCCCTGGCCACGCAGGAAGTTCGCCACCCATGCATCCAGATTCACGACGTCAATACGCGATAGCGCGTCAACCGAGCAAAGCTTGCGCAGGTTCTCTTGGATATCCGTGGCCAAGTTGCGTGTGAAGGTTGTAAAGAGGATGCGATCCTCTTTCTTGTTGAAGATCTCTTCAGCCAGATAGCGAGCACGGTGCATGGCGACGACCGTTTTGCCCGTGCCGGCGCCGCCGAGGACGCGGACTGGTCCATTGGCCTGCATCGAGACAAGCCGACGTTGCTTGGGGTGCAGAAAGATTCGCCACTGATCAAGCGGAGCATTTAGGACTTCGGCGAGATCCTTCGCTTCATCGATCACATAGAACCGGCGCTTGGAATCGTCGTTCTCCAGCGCGGCCACAAAGTCCTTTTGGTCGACTGGGGCTTCTTCCTCCGGCTTTTCCATCTCGCGAAAAACATCATCTAGGTTGTAGCCGGAAGCTAGCATGTAAAGCGCTTCGTAAGCCTCTTGGGGGAGCCGGCTTTCAGAGGCTTCCAATTCAACATCCGTTCTGATCCCTCGCACCAGAGGAATCAGTTCCGCAGGTACGCCTAAACACAATAGATGTTTGTCTTTGACCTGAGCAAACAGACCGGTTTTGGCAGCCCTGGGCGTTGCCGAAGCCGGTGTGACCTCTGGTGACTCCGTGCTCAGCACTTGAAGCGCGCCCGTTGCTGGGTGTACTACAAACTGCTTGCGCTCAGCCCAGAGATAGGCTTCATCGTGGTGATCCACCCAGGAGAGGACGTAGACGGATGAATTCGACGGGTGGAATACCACAGCCCGATAGGCTTGGTTGATACGCACTGAGTACAGATCCTTTCCCTTGGCGCTTTGGATTACCTCATAGTTCATCCCTGGCGCGTCCGGTCGTTCACGGAAGCGTTCAATAAACTCGCGCACCTGCTTCTGATGGCTCTTCTGAACGTTTGAGAACGCGAGCAAGAAATCACTGGAAAGAGCGATCGTCATTCCGCCACCTCGTCGGGCAATAGATCCAAGAGTGGTTCCGGCGCGTTCACGACGGAATCGGCGCGGAACACTTGCCAACCTGCGGCCTCAAACCGGCCCTCGCCATCATCCTCGTGTTCAAGCAGCACGGCGATTCGGCAAGCGGTCCAGGCAAGCTCGGCAGTGGCTATGATCTCTCCTTCCGCGCTGGTCAGCTCAAACCCGGCTTCCGGCAAAGCCTTGCCGCGCTCGGCCGCTCTGCGGCAGAGGTCCCGGACTTCCTGGGCGACAACTTCGATCAGGGCCTCGAGCCGATTTGTCACATGCTTCTTGTCCTCTTTGACTGCCGGCTCCGAGATCCCCAGGTACCGTTCATCAGCCAGTCCGAGTGAACTCACGAATTCGAAGCCATCGAGGAATTGCAGCAGATTACCCAGCCGCAGGAATTCCCGCCAAGCTCTCTTCCACTCGATTGGACCGTGGTGGGCATGATCATCGAACAAATACAAGCGTACCTTCAGATTGGAGAAGTCTTGTGCCCGCAGAGCCGCTGCATCCATGCACCCTTCGGCGCGGAGCAATGGGCTTCCATCAGTGTGCGTGCGTTCCCAGCGCAGTTTCAGACGACCGGGGGTATCCGAATCATTTTCCAGTAGACTCACTACAAAAGCCTGTGCATGGGCTACCCAAGACTTCATCCGTGCAGACCCGAGGAAAAGCATCAAAGCTCCGAACGACGACTGTCCAGCCAGACTCTTCCAAGTGGCGGCATTCACTGGATCGAGTTTGGCCACCAGTGGGACGAACTTAGGTCCGGCTGACAAAACCTCCACCTCAAACCTCGGAACTGGGTAGCGGAACTGCTCCTGTACGTCATCCCATGTCAACGACCAGACTCGGTATCGCCCCGAGCGTATCAGCGCCATCCGCTGGGCTGTGTCCACACCAGTGCGAAGGCCGGCGTTCGGATCGGCGTGATATTCATATCCATCGGTGAAAACTACGATCGGCAATTCACCGCCCTCCGGACGCTCGGGATAGAACACGAAGTCAGCCCGGCATGGAATGGCCACACCCTGGATATTTCCAAGCTCCACTTGCGGCTCAATTAGGTAGTTGCCAAAGTCCGAGCGCAGATAAAAGCCCTCCTTGCCATTCACGACTTGGTGCGTGACGTTCCGTGCCGACGTTCCTTCTGGCGTTCGGCGCAGTGCCTCGATGAACCGACCTTCCAGTTCGCTCTCCAGCAGGTGGTTGATGCGAATGGCATCCAACCTTTTCGTCCGTTTTACGTGCTGGCGGTTATCAAGAATCAGCTTCAGTAATTCCAGGGCTGCGTGGCGCGAGGTGTTCTGCTGATCGTGCCGTCCGCGGTAGGCAAGCAGACACCGGTAGCAACCGTCCTTCTCGGCGTCGTTTTGGCAATTGCAATTCTTGAGTACGTCGTACGCTTTCTCGAAAACGTCCAGCAGGTTGCGCTGGTCACGCATTAGCTCCTTCAGGTAGCCGGTTCCGCCCGGTACACCGTCGTAGAGCACCAGATAGCGCTTGCGCACGTCGGATCCGGGCACAGGTTCATCCGTCACCGTAGTCAGCAGGTGGCCGGGATCGCCCCGGAACTTCCGGCGAAGACCAAGATCAAGTGCGGCGACAAAAGATTGGATGTTGCGATCCACATCGAAACTTGCCACCGGCAACAGCATGCGGATGGCTTCGGAAGTGAATTCTCTGAACAGGAAACAAGCCTCGACGACCTTTTCCTTCTCTTCCTTTCCCCAATAGCGGCAGTAAATGGCATGTTCGATTTTGCCATTCTTCTTCACCTTGCCGCACGCCCCGCAAAGTTCGAACGGCCTGTCCATGAGGGGCCGGCCGGCAATGGTCAATTGTGGGCCGGCAGCCGTCTTCTCGCCAAAGTTGACTTCACGCAGCGTGATCTTCCTGAAGAACTCGAAGCCAAACGGCACCTCCTCGCGATCGATGAAATATGCCTCGCTGATATCGGCATCTTCCCCGACCACGAACATGTGTTTCTGATAGAACTGCGGTTCGCGGTCATCGCTTTCGTCGTAGGACCGGCTCTCCTGCTCCGAAGCAGTCGAAATGACCTGCCGGAGGCGTACCATGTTGCGCCGTTGTCCCTCATCGATCCAGAGTGGGCTGCCACACCGAGGGCAGGAGGCACGTGGTTCCGACCGTCCTTCGAGTTCCAGGTATGAGCAGTCGTGACAAAATCGCCAGGCCTGAATTTGCGAGACCTGTAGGCTCACCTGATCGACTTCGAGCTTCCGCCCCTGAGCATAGAAATGATTCGCCGGCGCCAACTCCAGAATTGCGGCCGAGGCCGGACGCTCATACTCATAGGTCTGTGTTTTGTACCTTCGCTCCTCGTCTTCCGCCTTTGGGTTTCGCCGATAGATGACTGAGCGCAACACGACGCCAGCCTCCGGAAACGCGTAATTGGGCAACAACCCCTCGTCTGTAAAGAAGTTCAGAACCGGGCGTTCATTGATAGACTGAACGATCTCGTTCATCGCCGACTTCTCACGCAGCAACTGCTGGAGTGTCTCCTCGAAGTTCTGGTCGCGTGCAGGATCCTGTTTGATATCGCGGATCTTCTTGGTGAGGGACTGAATTCGGTTGCGCAGCGTCTTCCGCTCCTCCACCACTTCTTTCAATCCTTCCCAGATCGAGCGTTCCAGACCGACGATGTCGAGGTCTGTGCCGCGGGAGAATGCCCGAATCCGGTCACGTGTGTAATCCGCGACCTCCTCCTGAAACGTGGCGAGGAAGTCATCTTCCATCGCCGTGCGGTTCTTTTCGAAGAAGGCGAGCAGGTTGGCGGGAAACCCCTTGGTTCGATCCCCGCTCTCGACGACATCCAGTACAGCACGCAGCTCACCCGGAAGAGCACCCTCCGGGACACCCGTTTCCACCCAGCGATCAAATACGTAGGCCGTGAATTGCCTCTCCAGAACTGCGGATGCGTTCAAGAAGCAGCCGGGCGTTTCCACCTGGCCTTGGATCATTTCCTCGGGCTCGAAGTAGAAGAACAAGTCGTGCGGGCGGGCGTTCGCCACGGCTAGGACAAATGAATTGCCGTTCACACGGCCAGCACGGCCTGCTCGCTGGAGGTAATTGCTCGGCTTCGGCGGTACTGAACAAAGGGCAATCGAGGAGAGGTCGCCAATGTTAATTCCCATTTCCAGTGTCGGTGTACACGAGAGCAGGTTTGGATCCCCGGGCAGGTCGTTCTTGCGGAAGCCATCTTCGATGCGTTCCCGCGTATCGCGATCGAGCAGGCCCGTGTGCTCGGAAGAGAAAATACGCTGCACATCGCCGGATTCATACAAACGCCGATAATAATCGTCGGTATTTGGTGCGCGCTCGAAATGGCCGTCGCAGTTGTACCGCATGCAGGGGTTGCCCGCAAAAGTTCCGGCATCAGACTCTCCAACCGAAACTGCAAAGCTGCAATACTTACAGCGAAACTGTGCCACATCGGTCGTTACCTCGAAGGCAGCTGGCTCCAGCCCCCAAACTCGCGCTCCTCGCGCGGTACGTTCAAAGAGAAGACCAGTTTCCTTCAGCCCGCCCAGGATCGCTTCATAGACTGCCTGAGTCGAGTCGCCGACGGTCGGATCCAGGCCGTAAAAGGACTTTTCCATCCAGTCTTCGTACCAAGTGGGCGTGGGATTGCTGGGCTGGCGAATCAGAGTCTGAAAACGCTCACCGCCCCGCGAGGTGAGAAAGACGGGTGCCCTTGAAGCACGTGAGATGTTCGGCCGCCATAGCGCCCGACCACCCTGCTTGCCAAGCAGCCAGGTATTATTACCCAGGCTCTCGATATACGACGCCAACTCGTCTTCGTCCATTGCTCCGCGGTTTTTCAGGTTTTGCACAAGCCCAGCGAGAAAGCGGCTGAGCGTTGCTTGGTCCAGCTCGCGCAACGGACCAACGTGCTCCTTTAGCCGCGGCAGCAAATACTCAATAGCTCGCTGCCACACATCGGGTTTTACCACTAGCGTGGAACTTCCGGTCTTTTCAAGCGTGCGGCCGATGCGGCAGTCGAAGGTGTACTCGCTCCAAATCTCCCATGCCAGTCGTCGTTCTAGCAGGCCCATCAAATCTGAGCCTTCTGGCAACTTTCCGGCGGTCCGCAAAGCCTCGTAGTCGTCCAGCCAGTTCATGTCGGGCGGCAAGAAGGTGGCCAAGAAGGACTCAGGCTTGAGGCGTTTCCGCCAGTCCTCCAGGAACCGGGCTACCAAGTTCTCGAACGGAACTGGTACGCTGGCTGAACGGACCGTCTTCTGGATTGCGCTTCGCAGGTTGAAGGTGTAGGTGCGTGCGGCGAAGAAGCCGGAACGATGCGAGGCATCCTGCACGGAATCGGAAAATGCCAGTAGCTTCTTGTCCTCATTAAACGGCGAGGAGAATAACTGGGAGATGATGACGCTAGTCAGGCTGGCCGCGCGCGAGCCGAGAATCGTGAGCGAATTATGCCCGCCGCAGCTTGGGCAGTCATGCGAGCCCAACCGCTTCTCACTTCCGTCCCTCTTCTTGACCGTATAATTCGTGTTCGGAACCCACACCGGCAGCAATTGATCGAAGCTTGCGCCGCAATTGGCACAGTGGCCCGGTTCCGTCATCCGCTGGATTGTCAGGCAATCGGTGCAGACATATTGAGGAATCTCGCGCTGCTTTTTCCGCTCGTCTTCCGAATACGGATAAAGGAATTGAACGTGGGGCGAGTTCGCGAAGAAGCTGTTATAGAAGGTCTGCAGGTCAGGGTTGATGCGCGTGTCGGCATCGCGCACCGTACCGGCCCAACCGGTGTTTCCGCACTCACGGCAGTGGATAACCGGCAAACTGCGCTTCAACTCCTGCGGTTTTAGATCATCGGCATAGCCCAGCGTCGGGTCGCTACGCACCGACGCCACCATGCGCCGCAGCTCCCGCAGCCAAAGCTGCATACGAAGCTGCACCATCGGGTCGTACCTCTGATTGCCGTCGATGACTGGACCCAAAACCCTGGCGCGAGAGATCAACGCAAGAAAGCTGCCGAGCAGACGATCAAGATAGCTGTCTGCCAATGTACCGAAGCCGGGAATTTGTTTCTTTAGTTCGGCTGACAAGTCGCCGGCAGCGACGGCTCGGTTCCCGAGGATCATCAGCAGGTTTCGAAAGAAGGCGTGGTGCTTCAACGCCTCTGCTAACGCAACAGGATCCGGAGCCAGGTCTTCACCCATCCACAACTGTGCCTGCGCGCTCAGGTACTGCTCCGCTGACTCGTATGCCAGCGGGTCCATCGTTCCCAGATCTCCGACGCTGGGCGTCTGAAACCGCGTTACCAGACAGCCCTTCAGGAACTCATCCGGCGTTAACAGCGACTCGCCTATTACACTGTCGTTGTCGAACGGTTCGCCGAAGAGCTGACGTGCGTAGGCCGCCAAGTCTTCTTGGCTACCCTCACCGAGAGTGGCTGACGTACCCACGCAGCAGAGGTGCTCTGCCGGAGTCTTGACCCTTTCCTTGATTCGTCGAATTAGGCAGGCAAGATCGGCACCCTGGGCGCCATCGAAAGTATGCAGCTCGTCTACGACCAGGTACCGAAGAGTCTCCGGCCCATTCAGTCTCCAAACCCGGAAGTCGCGTGGCCGGACGAGCAGGTAATCGAGCATTTTGTAGTTGGTAAGTAGGATGTCGGGCGGTGCGGTGCGCAGCATCTCCTGGTCTGTAATCAAATCTTCTTCCGACATGACTGGGGAGGGCTTGCGCTCCAGGCCGCCGATCCAGAGCCCCGCAGTCACGTAGCCACGCAGTTCCGGGTTGTTCCAGATCAGCTTGGCCAACCTCTGAGCCTGGTCGGTGGCCAGGGCGTTCATCGGATAGATCAGGATCGCCTTGATACCGCGCCGCCCACGCTGGCGGAAGCAGTGATCGAGGATCGGATACAAAAAGCACTCGGTCTTGCCGGAACCGGTGCCGGTGGCAACAATGGTGGAACGTCCGGCGCGCGTGTCCAGCCGATCCCACGCCTGTTGCTGGTGACGGTACGGCGCGAAGCTCTCTGGAAGAACTTCGGGGAAAGGACGCGGAGCTTCGTCGGCTGGCACGAACGGCAACTTGATGGAGAGATATGGCCCGCGGAACAACATGCCCGGCGTTGCGAGTAGCTTTTCGAGTGTGCCTGCGAAGAAAGGGTTCGTGATCGGAAAAGTTGTGAGGAGGAAGTCCTCCACCCCGCGTTGAACTTGGCGGGCTATCACCGAGGGGATCATAGGCCATCCTCATCAAAGAACTTCCATGCGGTTGCGTAGTCGGCTTCACGGTCGCACCGGTCGAACGGCGCAACATATTCAATGACGCGCTTGCGCGGGCCGCCAGGCAACGTATCGTCCGTTATAGTGCGGCACTTCGCTCCAGAAGTCATGTTCTTGATCTCCTCCCATTCGGGACGCGAAAAGCCAACGCCGGGTAGCACCTTTGGAGATGTGAAGACGATGCGCCCCCGCTGGTCGTACCAGGTGTCGCGCTCGTTCTGCTGCAGCACTGGAAACTGGATGCGGTAGATGGTGCAGAGCTCATCGAGCGTTAGGCGCAAGGCACGGGCGGCCAGGACATCGATTTCCACCACCGCTTGGCGGCGTTCGTAGTCAGTGCGTAGCGGAGTCTCCCAAAGCCATTCAGGGCTGAGGGAAGAGAATCTTTGGTTGTCCAGGCGTGGATCGGACTTCGCCCAGCGCTGGCTGCGGAAGTCACCCCGCCAGCATTCGCCCCAGAGGTCGGAGTAGTGGATAGTTAGGCAGTTGAGGAGGAGCACGCGACAGTCGAAGTACTTGCGTTTAGAATCATCCTCAACAAGCAGAGGCAGACGATTTAGGAAGGCCCCGCCGCCTCTAGGAACTCCAGTGGATTTTGTGAAGAAGTCGAAGGGCAAAGAACTGACTAGGCCAGCGAAGGTCGAGAGTTCAGCGCTCGTCCGAAAAACGAGTCCAACGATGTTATTAATGTGTCCAGGTCTCGGAGAACTGATCGCCGAAATCAAAGTTCGCTCACCTGCCTGACTGAACATCGCGCGGTAGACCAGGCGGTAGAATGCAGTAACTGGTTTCTGGTCATCCCAGGACACATGCGGCGCGCGAGTACGGTATGTATCTGCTTCACATGCAGGGACATAGTTGGTGCGCGATAGATAATCCGCCGGTAGCGTGGTCAAGTCCAGAGGTCGTAGTGGCCCTTCTCAGTACAAACGCGGCGGGGCGTCTTGAACAGAGGATTCGCGATGTGGATGTGTGGACCGGAAAGAATCCACTCGCTGGTCGAAGCCGGGAACCGCGTCTCGCGGCGAATGGTGCCATCGTTCACGCGGTTGGTCTCGTCCCACATGACTGTGCTTGAGTACTGTCCTTCAAGATCGCCGAGGCGCTTCGGGTGGTCGGCGAACTTGCGCAACACGACCACAAGTTCCCGGGCGTGAAGTGAAGGAAGGCGTGCTTCGACTGCGCGTGTTCCGGGGTCATCGTAAAGACGGGCGAAGAGTGCCAGAGTGTCCTCGTCGACCTCGATGATTCGGTCTCGGTGCCCAATGACATTCCAACTGCCCTCATCGTCCTTGATGCCCCCGCAGATCCCGGAACCCTCATCGTCGAAGCAGGTGTCTACCGTTGACGGGTGAAACAAGTTGGAGACGTGCCGGAAATCGGGGGATGACTCAGGACCATATACGTTGATGCTGAACTTTTCGCGGTCTCCCAAGTCCGCGAAAAGCATCAACTCATTCTGAAACTGGCAGTGTACACGCAGCCTTGGGTATAAATTCGCGCGCAACTGGCGCGCTTTGGGGTCGTCATAAGCTCCCTCTGGATGCAAGAAACCTTGCACCCCTCCTGCTGTCGCTGCCATCCAAGCTTGCGTCAGGAAGCCCTTGTACGAGTTCGATTGCGTTCCAAGAAGCAGCGGGTAATTCTGCTTCGCATTGAGATAGTTTTGCGTGCCTTCGAACTCCACGTACTCGTCAAAGTAAATTGCCTTCAACCCTTGATACTTGGCGAGTGTCTGTTCCCGCAACTCACGCATCCGTGGCGCCGAAAACTTGCGCAGAACGTACAGGGGCTCGATGTCGCCCATCACTCCACCCTCGTTCCATTCGATTTTGATCCACGGCGGGTTGCCGAGTATCAGATCGAAACCACCGCGATGCCTGAATAAATCGGCAAATTCCAACTCCCAATGCAGGAAGCGGTGACGCTCTGCCAAATCCCGCACCTTCGTCAACCTCGGTAGGCGCGCACAGAGCTCATTCAGGTCTACGGTTCCCAGGTCTTCTACAATACGAAGCTGCTGCTGCTCGGGTCGACCGCTTGGGAAAAGCGGCTGCTGCTCCGCGCCTAATAGCGGTGTTACTTCATGAGAAGTTCCTTCGAGGATCGCCGATAGTTCCAGCAGAAACTCGTCGCGTGAGGGCAGTAGTTCTGCACCGTCAATTGGCCAGAACCAAAGTGAACACCAGTAGTCCATCGCCAGCTTCAGGCGCTGGTAGGGGCTGCTGGTGCCCGTTAACGGCGTGATGGCCTGCTCGAAGATCCGATCACGCTCGTGCGTGCTAAGCCGCTGGCCGCACTCTGCGAACGTCGGGTTATCTTCCTGGCCGAAGATGGGGAAGACGTGGGCTGTTTCGCGTCGTACCCGTCTCAAGTTCTCGGCATGCTTCTTCCAGAGTCCGTCCACTGCCGCCGAGAGACGTTCCAGAGCTCTGCAGTCACTTGCCGAAAATCGCTTGGTGAACTCCTTTCGCCAATCGCGGATCTGCTTCATTTCTGTTGGCAGAATCTCCTTGACGGCCTTGTCGGTGTAGTCGGCCATGCCCTTGTCCGGGACCAGGAAGTGCCAGATCTGACCCGCGCCACGGTCTTTTCCAACGGGAATCCGATCCGGCACAGTGTCGAGCCACTCTCGGCTATCGCTTTCAAGTTGTGACGTGGTGAATACCTGCCGCCGCGCACCAATGAGGCTGTTACCCGTGGCAAGTTGCCCGCCAAGCCAGGGGATTGTGTGACTTTGATAAATGGTGTTTAGCCAAAGGGAAATCTCGGCCAGTTCGATCGCCACCGGGTTGCGGTCCACACCGTAGACGCGATTGTCAGCGAGATATGCTTTCACCTTCTGCTTTTCCAGCAAGTAATCCTCATGCCCAATAACCCGACCCATCTCGCGCTGTTTGTGTTCCAAATATGCGTCAGCCAACTGATTGATGGCTTCATTCAAGAACGCGCCGCTGCCTAGTGCTGGCTCGCAGACATTGAAAGCGAGAATGTCGTCAGCGGTCTTGTCTTTAAGAAGTTCTTTGAGTGCGTACTTGACAACACACTGGGTGAGAACCTCGGGGGTGTAGTAGGACGCGGACTTCTGGCGATCCCTACCTCTCAACCTATAGATGAACTTTCCCCGACCATGGTGAACTAGGCGGCCACGATCGTCATAGACTCGTTCCGCGTCCTCATAAGATTCAAGCTCTTTCGCCGTCACGAAGTAGGCAGGCTTGAGCGGATCGAAGGAGTTCTTCTGTGGCTTTCGAGGCGCACGCCGGCGCCGCGCGGGCGTTTCGTCTTCTGATTCGTCGCCCTCTTCGTCCTCGTCTTCCGGCTTTTCCTTCTTTGGCTTTTGCTGCACCTCGTAGAGCCCTCCTTCCGGCTCTACGAAGAAGCCAGTATAGGAGAGCAGTCCCTCATACACCGCACCGAGTTGGTTGATACCAAGCTGCGAATAGCTGATTCGTCCTCGGCGGCGCCCGTGTTCCTCCCGGGACAGCGAGAGCAACTCAATCACCTTCTGGAGAACGTGATTGCGCAGGCGAACCCGATTCAGCAGGGGAGTGCGCTCGGGATCGAAAAGGTCGCATCGCAGCGGCTCCATCCGAAAGTTGTATTCGCCAGCTTGCTCAGGCTTCAATTCACTTTGCCAGCCGTCGTAAACCAGGTGGAATAGGGTCTGAAGGGAACGATCCAGGAAATAGCCGTGGCGGTCCTCTTCGGATGATAGTTCAACTTCACCAGCATCGCGCAGGCTTTCGAGAGAACAGCCAGTGCGGTACTCTTCGCTCTTCATTGGAGCGTAGCCGAGTTCCTCGCGTGCTTCCACGTAGAAAAGGAAGAGTAGGCGGTAGAGGTAGCGCAGACACTCGCGGGTGATTTGCTCGGCTAGGTCTTTGCCATATACACCCTCTTTGAGAACTTCCCGGAGATACCAGACGGCTTCGTTGCCAATCAATTCCACAGCTTCGCGCGCACTGTATTTCAAGTCTTCTGACACCGCGAAAGCGTGCTTATGTGAGTTCTCGTCGAGGCGGTCCAGTAGGCTGACCTGACCGGAAGGGCAAACGGAATCACGGTGCAGGAGAGCGGCCGTGGCCCGTAGCGTGACGGTTCGCGACGCCCAAGGATCTCCGCGAGGTCGAATCGAAGAAAGCGCTTCGACGGCCATTTCGTGCGATCGATTAGAAGAAGTTGTGTTCCACCGTAGAGCAGGATCCATCGGGGCGGTTCGGAGGCCGCGAAGACATGTTTAGTGATCAGCTCTTCTTTGGTCGCGAGCGGATCCTCCTCATCCCCGTCATGCTCATCCTCGTTATCCTCGTCTCGGCGCTGGTTCTGGTCGTCTCCGCCATCTGAGCTTCCAGAACCCATAACTCAGGCTGTCCATTTGCGCGGGTGATGTGACCTGCAAGTGGCAGTGAGATATGCCCCGTCAAGTTCGATTACCTCAGGACTTAACGAGTAACCCAGCGTCCGCAAAAAGTCGTTGAACCATGGCACGTTGCAGCGCCATGCGTTCTTCGGGATCGGATGTTCCGCCAGCTCCTTGCGCATTGCCTGAAAAGGACGGGCCAAGCCCGCAGAGCATCCCATGGCGGACATTCCTGTTGCGACCAAGTCTCGAACAGGGGCGCAGGTCGCCCTTCCAGAATCGCCGCCAGGTAGTGGTGCGTGTAGAATTCGTTCTCGTTGGTGATGCCGGTCAGATCAATAGGCATGGTGACTTACCCCAGAAACACGGCGGCAACGCGAAGGAAAGGACTGTCCTCGGTTGTCAAGGTATCCTCCACCCAACGCCTGTAATCGGCGAAGATTGCGTCGATGTGTCGCTTACGTTCCAGCTTCTTGCTGCGGCGCGTCGCCGATCAGGGTCTGATCTTCCGGATACGCGCATTCGAGGAATGAAAGCTGGCGGCCCTCCAGGTCCGCGAGATTCTGCATTTCCTCCTGCAGCCGGATCTGCAGATTTCTTGAAAGCCTCGCGGCGGGCTGACATGTAGCGTCGCGCCTCGGCGACCGCTTCTGGCAGCAGGCTCGTAATGGCAACCGGGATGTCGAACTCGCCTGCGTTGGGGAACGATCGTGTGATAGCTGCGTTCGTTTCGAGAAAGTCATGCAGGGAGAGCACACCGGTCTTGCGCTGGCCTTCGAAGCGGACGGCGAACCATTCATGGACCACCGGCTGCGCCTTGCGGTTAGGGATTTCGCCCTGGATCAGGAAGAGCGACTCGCTCGGCGGCGAGCACGCGGCAAGGCGCAGTACCGGCGCCTGTTTGCGGCCGAAGGTGACCATCAGCTTGAAGTTCAGCCATTCCATGACAGGATGAAGGTCCCAGAGCAGATGAACATCCGGCCAGTTGCTCTCTTCCGCGCGGTTGTCTTTGATGGCTCTTCTTCACCCGTTCTCGGCTAGTGGTGAGGTGTAGGCGGCCGTCTTCCGGCACGACCTCCGCGGGAGAGCACGGAAACGCGGCGCAGGTCTTCATTGACGGTGAGGGTGACCAACTGGCGTCATGGATCGAAATCAGCCTGCAAGTCGACGGCCGGCGTTAATGCGGAGAGGCCGTCGCGGAAGTATTCCAGGTCGTCGGCGAAAAGGCTGGGGAACGTGTGGCAGCGGCTGTGGACGGTCTGGCCAGCGGGGACAGGCGCGTCGCCGAAGAGCATGGCGAGCAGGTCGTCGTCGGCGGATTTGCTCCAGGTGCTGGTTGAAATCGGCGGGGCGAGGTTCTCCTCGATGGCCCTGCCGGTGATGTGTTCTTCTTCCCGCTCGTCAAAGACGCCCAGAAAAGACCGATGGGTCGCCGATATTCTTGGCCGCCTGCTTGTCCTTTTCGATGAGCAGTTCCAGAATGCGCAGGTCGCCGCGAACCTTGGGGTGCTCGGGCTGGTGTAGAGGTAGGCGATGTGCGGCTGCCGCTCCTGGCCGTAGCGATCAATGCGGCCGTTGCGCTGCTGGAAGACCATCAGCGACCACGGGATATCGAAGTGGATCAGTTTGTGCGAAAGGAAGTGCAGGTTGATGCCTTCGCTCGCGATATCGGTGGCGATCAGCAGGCGCACCGGGGCGCGGTCGCGGCCGAAGTCCTCGACGATCTGCTGCAGGTCGACATCCTCGATGCCGGAACCATGGACAACGGCGATCTGCCGGCTTTGAGTTTCAGGTCGCGCGCGAGATTCTCTTCAAGGAAGCGCACGGTCTCGATGCGTTCGGTGAAAATCACGAGGCGGTCGGCGGGGTTGTCGGGGTCCCACTCCAGCTTGCCGCCCGGGTTCAGGATTTCGAGCAGGCGCTGGTACTTGGTGAAGTTGCTGGGGTCGATGCGCTTCCAGAGCTTCCGCGATGCCGCTCCAGCGTGACGCGGTCCTGGTCGGCATCCGGGCCGGTCTCCTTTTCGATCTTTCGCAGGCGCTGGCGAATGGTCTGCAGGCAGGCCGCCGGGGTGGAGAAGAGGGACTTTTCCAGGACCGTCTGAAAAGGAGCTGGCCGGTGCGGCGGTCTGGTCGAAGGACCGGAAGCGCGCGCCGGCCAGGAGATCGTAGACGGCTTCCTCTTCGGGTGAGGCCGGTACGGCGATGCTTGCTGACCTGCGCGTTCCATGAAAGAGCCGGCGACCTGATCCTGGATGTCCTTCTTGAAGCGGCGCAGGAACAGGCCCTTGATGTCCTCCGGCCCGTATCTTCGGGTTGGCGATGGCCGTGGGGTTCAGCATGTTCATCAGGCTGGCGAACGATGCCGGCTTGCCGTCGTGCGGCGTGGCGGAGGCCATGATCAGCGTGTCGGAGTGGCGGGACAGGAGTTCGGCGAGCTTCGCGCGCAGGAGATCGTCGTGCCGCGGACCGCCACGTTATGCGCTTCGTCGATGACGATGATGTCCCAGTGGCTGTTTTCGGGATGGACGCGGAATTCCGCGTTCTGCTTGAGCGTGTCGATCGAGATGATGGTCTTGTCGTAGTAGTGGAACGGGTTTGCGTTGGTAGGAATGCGGTTGCGGATGCGCTCGATGCCGACCGAATCCAGGCGAACCAGCGGAATGGTGAAGCGCGACCAAAGTTCCTTCTGGAACTGGGTCATCATGCTTTTCACCGTGACGACCAGGATGCGCTTGCCCTTGCCGCGTTTGATGAGTTCGCTCAGCAGGATGCCGACCTCAATGGTCTTGCCAAGGCCGACGGCATCGGCCATGAGGATGCGCTGCCGCGGTTGTTCCAAGCGCTTGCAAGTGCGGGGTCGAGTTGGTAGGGCAGGTCGTCGATTGCAGCCCGGTGGCCGATCCACAGGTCGGTGTCGGTCGGCGGCGATTGGCGCAGCAGGCTTTCAAGAAATAGGCGACTGTTGCGGAACTGGGGCGAAGCGTCCGGCACCAGCTCGGTTTCGGCCGGATCGAGGACCTTGATCCCTTTGCCCTCGATTTCGGTCAGGAATCGCGCTTCCTTATCCCGGACGATTTCGGAGACACCAATCACCTGAATCGATTGGCCGCCAGTGCCAGTGCGGTCAACGCGCCGGACGATCCATTCGGCATCCCGGACGAGCACCCTCGCCCCGGGCGCAATTGTCTGCTGCCCTGTCTGTTCAGAACCTATTGTCATGGAAGCGCCAAGTATACTCCTCGAAAATATCAGTTGCCAAAGCTCCGTGACGATCGTTAATCCTCACCCGAGCGGCCGTTCACTCACAATTGACCTTCGTGGTCTGTTCAGCGTAGTCAATCGGGCTCAGGTTAACATCAGGTTCTTGCGAATCGCCTCGATCTCTTCTGGGTCAAATTGCTTTTCTAGTAGATGTTCAATCAGCTCCACCTGCCTAGGCTGTCCGAATGCCAGACGATATATTGCCAGAGTCTTCAGTATCGTCCCCAACTTGCCCGGTCCCGACTGAACGGGTACATGGGGATGATGCGCTCGATCTTGATCCCATCGGTATCAACATGCCAGTAAGGCACCAGTTCGCATTTTCCATACTTGGCTCGCTCCTCTTGATCGGCAATCTCAAATAGTGTGTCCCAGACATCTCCGTCATCCCCCGCGTCCCGGTACCTTCGAAGAATATTTGTGGGCAATTTCTTGGCGGATCACAAGGCCCTTATACCGGTTGATTCTGCCCTCCCGCTGTTCAAGATCGATCGGGTTGCCGGGCAAGTTCCAGTGCACGATCTTGCGGCAATACTGGTGGAAGTCGAGACCTTCCTGCCCTATGGAAGTCGTGGCCAACACGAAAGGTCGAAACGGGGAATTGAAGTTCTCCCTTATGCTCGTCGCCCGTTCCTGGCCTTGCTCGGTTTCCAGCTTCTGGTTACCGAAATCGACCGCGTAGTGGCAGCGCATCTTGTGCGGCCGCCCGCGGAGAAAACTCGGCAGGCTGTCGACATTGATGCTGGTGGCCGTGATGTTGATCGTCTCCCGCATACGGGTTATGGTGGCGTCCATTGTGCCTTTCTGCCCTTTCGTCAGGTGACCGTACTCGTCCATGACGGCCTGCAGGCAACCGTCCCCGCAGTAGCGCAGGAGTTGGCGCCAGTAGTCGGCCGAGTCAGTGGTCAGGCGCAAGGCGCAGATCGACTCTGGCTTGTTGAACAGATTCAGAAATTCGCCCGCTACCTCAAAAGCCCCCCGCAGATGTTGCTTGGTAATCTTTCCCTTCGCGTCGGGAAACAATCGCCCGAATGTGCGAAGGGCGATCACGGCGGGCGATCCGAGAGCATGTCGGCAAGGACTTCCGGCAAGTCGGCCGGCATGCGCCCGAGTGGGAGGTTTTCCGGGTGGCAGAATGCGTCACGGAAGGCGGTAAAATGGCGCAGCTTCGCGCTCTCCTCCCGGTCTTGCACTTGGAAGAAAGCGGACCTCTCCAGAAACTCATTGTCGTGGAGCCAGTACGAAATACTCCGCTTCAGCTGCGGGGTCGGCGTGGTCAAGTAATGCGGGGGCGGCCCAGTACCATCGATCGGGGGAGCCAGCCGAGCTTTCGTATTTGGCTAAACCGGCAACCTTAATCATCTCGGCTATCCGTTTTGCCAAGTCTTGGCGAACCTGTTCTACAGAAGCGGTGGGCTGGAATGACAAGATGGGATCGTAAGCATTCGCCAACGCTAGGCATGGGTAGAGGCAGCAGAAATTACTCATGCTCTTGGCCGTTGCCGCATCCCCATCCTCCGCCCGATAGACGAGCAACGGGACCGGATGACGCTTGTAATTTGGCTTGTTCCGTGGCGTGAAATAGCAGCGCGTTGCGGTTTCTCGCGATTCGCGAGTGGCCGGATCGCCAACGGTTTGGCGCTCGACCTCGTATGACAGCAGGCTGGCAATCATCCGAGGGACCATGACCCAGCCCGAGAAGACGAGGACCTTCGAGAAGCCGGCGGCGTTTTTGAACCCCCCGCCAAGCTGGTAGTAGGGCAGGCTTGGCGGAATCCACAGCAGCTTCGCGCCGTTGGCCCCAATGGATTCCTCGACCAAGCTCGCGAGCCGCGCGTGGGCAAACGCATTGGTACCAGACTGCCCTTCAGTCCGGCCGACGCGGAGCGTGTAGCGGTTGGTCCCCCGCGTGTCGAGCCACGCGTCCCGATTTTGCTTCAAGACCGTCCTGACGCTCTCGTTCCGCCGGAACTCCTTGAGCAGCTTTTTCAGAGCGTATCCATCCAAATACGAGAGGGGGTGCGGGGCCGATTTGCAGTACTCGATTGGATTGCCAATGACGTGGCGCCGCCCTTGATACGCCTTGCTCAATGCCGCGGCGATCTGGTCGGTCGCCACGTAGTTGCGGATGTCGGGCAAGCCGAAGGGGATGCCGCCCTGCCGCCACTTGTCGAGGATCATTGCGCCCGGGTCCGCGGCCACGATCTGCCGTTCAGTCCGGCACATGACGGAGCGCAAAATACGCTCAATTTCCTTGCGATGCTCGGAGGAAACATTAAGGCCACCCTTCTGTAGGCTGAAAAGCTGGTGGTAGAGCGCTCGCCGATGCTGTTCATATTCATCCAAAGTCGCCGTGTCGTCGTTCGTGAGAAACCGGAGCACCGTACGGAAATCCCGGTAATGGTCTTCACCGTTTGACAGGTCCATGTCACCCGTGAACGCCTTAAACGGTGTCGCCGAGAGCAGAAGAATGCGCGCCTTTCGGTTCTGGAAAACGCGCCGCGCGATCTCCGCCTCCTCCGCGTCGCTGTCAGGGTCAATCAGGTTCCGAAAACGTTGAAATTCATCGAGGATGAAAAGATCGGCGTCAATGTACTTCAGGCAGGCGTCGATTAATGTTCGCCGCAATACCCGCGCGACCTCATTGCACGCGCGCCGATGATTGGCTTCGTTATTTGACCTGAGGATCGATGCCATCTGATAAGTGGCGTCGAAGATCGATGGATTGCGGTCCTCCGACATCCCCAAAAGCTCACGTGTCAGTGGGGCCTCTTTGAGTTTCAGTGTCCGGTTGCGAATCGAGGACAGAAAACTCTCGGCGAGCCCATCCCGAAGCGGTGTCCCTCGTTTACCTTCCATCCAATCACGAAAGCCGTCGATGTGTTGCTGGACTGTCCCGCGGAGCAGGCAAGCCAGTCCGTTGCGAACGGACTCCATCTTCGGGTCGGCACAGAGCAAAGAATAGATGATTGCACGTTCGTACTTCGTGCCGGTTCCACCTGAGACCTCAAAGGATGTTCCCGGTGTGAGTGTGTTCAGGACAAGACTCGATGGAAATGGATTGTCTGACTCTCGCGGTGCATAAGCCAAATAGGCAATGCGGTGCACCACTGTATCCGCCAAGTCCACGTCCGGAAACACATTCAACTTGCCGATATTCTCTCCGGCAATAACCTGGTTGGAGCACACGTACGTGACCTTAAAAGGTGCCACATCTCCCCGCTGTATTCTCTCGCGCAGCGCCATTGCGATCAGGCCCTTCGCCACGATGGTTTTACCCAGTCCCACCTCGTCGGCTACCAGCATGCTCTTTTGCGAACTCGCAAAGAGCCGCTTGTAAACGGCCTCCACCGTGGCCCTTTGAAAATCTTTCAAGCCGGCAAGCGCGGCCTCGACAGCCATCTGACGGGGATCATTCGCCATCGACGGAATCCTTTCCATCGAGGGGCGCAATCAAGGGGCGAAACACTTCCCAGAAATCGAGAAACTCCTGTGGAATGAGCGGCTCTTTTGTTGACCCACTAGCCCTGAGGCGCTGGATAACTCCGTCCACCGCTTTCAGCTTGACCGGGTCGCGGGATGCGGCCACGATGATGCTCTCGAATATCGGAAGCCGCGCGTGCCAGAGAAACCCATCGTTTCCTTGCGACTGCTTTTCCCTATTCGGAGGCTGCGGGAACAAGTCGCCCTTGGAAACCTCGTCCGCGAGTAGGAAACGCAAGTACTCGAAGAATTGGTTGCTGTTGGAGACGACGCTCTTGAAAATCGTGTCGTTCCGTGTTGCCGGTATCCCATCCACTTCATACCGCAACACGAAATGCCGCAAGAGTTCCTCTCCGTCGTTGATCGCGAAGACAACGAACCGCGAGATCTCGGTTTCCCTGATATTTCCGAACGCGAGCTGGTTCGGTTTGCCAAACTCTGCGGGGACAAGTTCGCTGCAATTCAGCGGTCCGGCTTCCAACGTCAGCCCCTTTGCTTCGCGCACCCCGCGGAGATTAAGGCTGATAGTGAGATCGTAGTTGGTCTGGTTTGCAGCCAGGTCCAAACTTCCGCGCAATGGCGCCTGCGCCAATTCGTATTCCAGACGCCGCACGGCCGCGCGCCGCTTTGCGTTTGGGTCAGGCTGACCCGCCGATTCAGGATGGAACTTCTCAAACACGCTAGAGTTTCATTGCACCCAACAAATCCTCGATCGCCCTTTCCAGCATCACCCGCCGGTCATCGCCGACCAGTTCCACCATGAACTCAGTATTTCGCGCACGTGCGGCACTTGTCGCGTTTGCGGAACCGACAAACCAGCGGCACGTGTCCGCCTGCTGGAACACAAACAGCTTGGCATGCAGGTCCTGATCGAGCCGCTCTTCGTTAGAGCCGTCGACATCGGCCAAGCTTTCCCCTTCGACGACGAGGTCAGAAATACAGTACGCGTTGCAGCCGTCCACCGTCTCCCGATCCAACTTGGCCATTTCTCGCTTGCGGCCGAATAGCCAGAAGTCACCTCGGACGCGTTCGCGCAGTTTGGTCACAGTCTCATCATCGATGAAAGGCGACATGCATAAGGTCGCGTCGGCATCGTGATTGACGAGGGGACTCTCGCGATGCCCGGCGATCCCCACCGGATGAAAGGCGAGCCGCTTAAACCCCTCGGGGACATCAAATTTGACTTTCGCAAGGTCTCTTGTGAACCGGTGAAAATCCGCGAACGGACGGATACTCTTCAAGTGTGCCAGAAAATCAATGAGCGGACGGTTGGTGCTGCGTGTGGTTGCGCCCATGCGCCCTTCCAGCGTGATCGCCAGATCCCAGCTGCGGTCATACGTGAGGTTCCTGCTCAGAACCAAAACACGGTAGAATGCCTTTTCACCAGCCCCGTCCCGCACATAACGGAGCACCCAGACCTTGGGGTGAAATGATGTGAAGGCATCCTTCATCCGCACCGGTATGATCGTGTCCTCCATGAAGGCAAACAGGCGGTTGTAACGGTCGGGCACATGAATCTGCCCTTCCTGGCAGTAGACGGTTACGATTCCGGCGGTGCGCTGAATTGCCTCAAGCACTTGAAAGCGCTCTCCGTCGAGTTTCCCTTCCAATGTTTGTGAATAGAAAAGCGCAACGGGGATAGAAAGCAGCGTGTTCAGATCCAAGCTGTAGGTCACCGCAATGGCGCGGTCCAGCCGGTGACCTTCGGGCGGGATTAGCAGCCGCCCGTAATCGAGACGATCCTGTCTAAAATCCAGCACTCGCGTCTGCCTTTCCCGATTCGGCCCGGTGGATGTCATCCACGATGCGCCGAGCTTGCGGTAACCGGTAGTTCAAAGCTTCAATCCCAATCCATCCTCTTACCTTTTCATCCCGGTTGTCCGGGCGCAGCCGCGCACGCGTCCGCTTGTTTGCCCGCTCTTGTTTGATCACACAATTATCAAAATCCGAATTGTTTGAAGGAAGTCGTCTTGCCAGTTCAATCCATCTGTCAATGAACTCGCGGGTGTGCGACTTAATCTGGCCACCGTTGCTGGCAGACAATTTCCCACATCATCCCCGGTGTCTCCCATTCATTCCACGGAAATGTCCGCATTTCGATCTCTCCAGTCGGACCACTGTTCGGGCGTACTCACGTCGCGGCGCTTCTTCGCCAAACCTTTCTTGAAGTAGGTAGTTGTAGCGAACGTGAGCGCCGAGGAGCAGATCCCAGAATAGTTTGGCAAGACGGACAATCTGCCGCAGTTCGGCGATTCGCCAAACGGGCCGCGAACGGCAGATCCGCCAGTTCGTCATAGGTCGCATTTTCGCGAGCGCGAGGAACTCACCGAAGCGCGCGGTCATCCATCATGATTTGCCCCAAAAGGCTGTCCGGCCGGGCAGCCGCCATCAGTTGATGGAGGAACTCGCCCTCTGCCTTGTTGAGCGTAATGGTTAGACGGTCCAGCCAGTCCTCGGCTTTGGGTGGCCGCGTGATTGGGCTCAACGCGATGTCATCGGCGTCCGTATCGTCTCCGCGCTCTTCGCGGGTCTCTTCTAGCTACATGCCGGGGGGGTGACCGATGGCCACCGTACCGATGCGGCAGAATTCAGCCAAGGAGAGATCCGTCTGACCATTCCGAATGTCCGGAGGCCGTTCCAGTAGATCGGAGGCGGGTTGTCGCTGAACCTCTTGGTCTGCACGCGTTCCAAAAGACACCCCGATTATTCCCAAGCTATCTTTCTTGCCATACTTTTGGACCTGATGGATCCGGCATCGGATCTCTTGCTGCGACAGGTAGTCAGTCATTGACAAATGACGGCGCTGCCTGTCGGGCAGTTGCTCGGTAGTTCTTCATTATGCGCGGATGATAAGGAAGTACTTGGCTCGCGTCTGCATTGTGGAAATGCCTGCAAAAATGAGGTCTGCAAACGCGTCACGGATAACGCCGATCCCGAGTTCATCGACGACCCCCGGGGTCGCGAGCAAATCGAGAACCGTCTTCACGCGGTCGCGGTGTTCAGAAGAGAAGTCTATCCATCCAAGAGAGGAAGGCATAGAACCACATTGCAATTAGCGATAAGCAGCTTGTTTCAGCGGTGGCAATTGTGCGCTCCTTTATCTCTGAAAGACAAGCTATTTGTTCTCTCTTTGTTTCTCTAAATGCACCTGTTGCGGTCTTGAGGGACTGACGACCGTTTTTGTTGAGTTCCCCGAAAACACAAGGCGGGAGCGTGGCGGTTGGGACGGACGCTCTCGTCGCGCATCGTCTTCCTGATAGTCTGCCCAAAGTCCTCCGAAGTTCGGAACCGTCATTAACCACTCTCAATCGGCAGAGCCCCACTTCGCCAACGGATCCTGCCGACGTCGTGACCATCGCACACAGCGTAGCCACAATATGGGATCGAATTCGCCAGTGCGGGTGTTCCCAAACTGGGCGGCGCTCACGTTAGGGTCTTGCAGTGATTGCGACACGTGCGCATATCCGTCCCGCTAAGCGCAGTACTGGCGATGATTCGGCATTCCCGCCGAAGATCTGCCAGTTCAGGAACCGGCGCGGGGGTTGTCATCCGTATTGATGATTGGGGAATACTTACGGATCAGTAACGTCTCAACCTCCTCGAGCGCTGGGTTCGCCTCCGCCCAGCTAACAGACATGTGCTCTCGAACCCACGTTCTGATCGCAGCGGTATCTATTACGTTGAATCTGTAATTGTTCCGATTCGCCTCGCCTACCAGGGATCCAATGGGTGGTCGATAACCGAGAATTGCTCCGAGCCCACGGAAAAAAGTCGATGGGTGTTGGTGTAGCAAGTCTTGTTCTACGAGGCGCTTGTAGAGCGACCGCGTTGCTATCCCTATGTAGATCACTTTGGTCTGTCTCTGAACCAGCAGATTCTGAAAAGGCATAGGTAATGCGCATGGGTCGTCGATGAAGATTGCGTAATACCCCGGCGTACACCGGACACGTTTGGGTGCTGCGGCTGCCGTGCACATCGGAGCAGCCACGATTTGCTCTGGAATCTTGTGCGCAGCCACTCGCTTCCTCCTCGTGCGCACGTCAACGAGTTTGCCGTCAACGATTATGCCAGAGCGGGACGTCGCCGGGCTGATTAGGATACCCGCGCTCAAAAGGCGGCTCAATGGTGAGGCGGTGGCTCGCTATCGCATCCGGCTGAAACGGTTCTACGAGGTTCTCTTCAATAAATACGACCCAGGAATTCCCGTCAGGGCAGTTATCGGTGACAAAGAACTTCCGTTGAAGGAACGGTTTGTCCTTCCTGAGATCTTCGGGAATTTGGCGCACGATAATCGCGAGCAGAAGGCAGAAGCCGTACCGACACCTTCGGCGGACGTAGATGGCAAAGGGCAAAAGGTCTCGCCGTCTGTTGCCATCACACGATTGAGAACTCGTTTCGACGTGGATAGGTGGATAGGCCAATCCCAGCGTTCTGTCATACTCGGAGGTCCAGGAAGCGGAAAGAGCGCGCTGCCACGGCGGCCTCCATGTCCGTAAATCAGTTCTCCACCCGCCAGCCATAGCCACCGTCTCAGACCCGATCGCCACAGGTTGCAGCAGTTCTCGTTAGGTCCTGGAAGACCAAGCCTCAGCGTTGCGTGGTCTTCCGGCAGCTCTGAGGCTTTAAATAATAATTCTGGAAAAATTTGGCAACCTGCTCTGATTTAGCAGCTTCTTTCCTTTTGCCACTCGCCGCCGGAGAGATAAATGCCACCTGGACTAGATAGCCTAAAACATATCGTCGTGTTGATGATGGAGAATCGGTCATTTGACCACATCCTGGGCTCGCTGACGGCGGTGGATCCCAGGATCGACGGTATAACCAACCAGCTGAGCAATCCCGGAGCGCCGGATGAGGGCGCTTTCCTGAAGCCGCAGCCGCTAGCGGACTTCAGGGACAGCGAGACCCTGACCCTGACCACCGCTTTTGCGGCGGTGCTGTTCCCAGTTGTTCGGTGGGAATACAGCCAGAATCGTGCGGCGAACATGCAGGGCTTCAGGTGAAGAGCTATTTCAATCAGCGGAGAGACGCGGGGCATTCGCATGAGGTAGTATTATTTTGCGCGGGAGCAGTTGCAGGTGCTGACAACGCTGGCGCTGGAGTTTGCGGCCTTGAATCGGTGGTTCGCTTCAATTCCGGGCCCGACGATTTGCGATGGTTAATTGCACGCTCCGGGACATCGTCGGCAGAGTGGATATGAATCCGTTTGACGTGATCGGGGCCATCAAGAGCATCTACACTCGGCTCATCAGCGCGAATCCCAGCACCGCCAAGGTGTACTACTTCGACACGACGAGCTGAACGATGGAGGTCGCGGCGCTGCAGCACCAGCCTGAGTTGTTCGGCACATACGATCAGTTTCTGCAAGACTGCGCCAGCGGGGGATTGCCAGAGTACTCGTTTATCGAACCGAACTATAGCGACCACAACACTGACAGCGGAGAGGAGGTGGCCAATGATCAGCATCCTGACCATAACGTGCAAGCGGGGGAATTGTTCATCGCCGAAGTGTACATGGCGATTAAGCGGAACCCGAACTTGTGGTCCAGCACGGCACTGCTGGTCGTCTATGACGAGCATGGGGGCATCTATGATCACGTGGTGCCGCCGGCTTGCCCGCCGGACCATTTTGTGGCCTCGGCCAACGACACGGGGACAGGGATGGAGTTTAAGTTTGATCGGCTCGGAGTGCGGGTGCCAGCGATTTTGATTTCGCCATGGATTCCAAAGGGGACAGTGGTGGATCGCACGTTCGACCACGCTTCAATTCCAGCCACCGTGACGAAGTTCTTTCCCGGCGACTACGCGCCGCAGCCTCCCAGGGAAATCAAGGCTGATGTCTTCATTGAGCCGAAAACGCAACCGGTCGATCCGAACCGCAATCTGCTATCGCTTCCGGCGATGCGAGACGATTGCCCAGAATTCGATGTTTAGGAACAGATCGACCGCGAGGGAGCAACCAAGATGACGGTTATCCATGTGCCAAAGCCACGGAACGCCATGAATAAGGACCGGTCGGTATCGTCGCTGCTGCAGGCACAGATTCAGCACCTGCATGCCGCCGAAAGAAATCTTCCGCTGCGGTATCACAGCAGGACCTACATCAATGCGATCAAGACGGAAGGCGAAGCGGCGGTCTACATCCGAGACGTGACAGATGCGATCCATAAAGCTCATAACGATGCGGCGGCGAAGCGGACCATGCGTATACCGAAGCGCGAGCCAGGAATGGGGATTGCCGTTGCCCTCTTTGCTCTTGCCTTTGTTGCTGTGTTTTCACAACGCTGGTTCGGCGACCGGAAGGCTAAGGGAGAGAAGTAGCGGCTTGCGGGAGGCGGGTATGCGTTGGAGCATGGTGGTGGTATTGTGGCTTGCATCAATGCCGGCATTCGCTCAGGAGGGTGCATTGCAGGCGGATCTACGCCGCGAGGGTGAACGGGTTAGCGACGCCTGCAATGGCTTCAACTTTAAGACGCTGGCCGGATGCGCGTATGAGCTGTTTACAGACCACCCGCTACACATTGCGGCGGGTAGCATGCCGCCGCAGAACGGATTCGGTCTCGGAGGGGCGTTCGTCTGGTCGAAGAACACGAAGAATTGGCGGCTGAGCTGGGACGTCGACGCAGTCGGTGCGACCAGTGAAGCGTGGCGTGCGGTGGGTACATGAAGATAATCCATACGCCTCCGGAAGCGATCCACGTGATAACCACAACCCCGGGCGAGAAACCAAAGCCATTCAAACGGCTCGTTCATCCTTACACCGTCTTTAATCTTTACGCCCAAGCGATTTCGCTAGATAAGCTGAATTTCTTTGGACTAGGCAACGATACAACGCTGGCCGGAGCGTCGGTTTTTGGAATGAGCCAAACGATCATAGGGGGCAGTGTGATCAAGCCGGTCTTCGAGTGGCCGGCGATTCGGAATCTGAATCTTGCGTTGCTAGGCGAGGTGAACGGGCGTCTGGTGAGCATCAGCGGGGAAAACGGGCAATCCGCGCCGTCCATTGAGGCACTCTATTCTAACGCGACTGTACCTGGCTTGAGCAGCCAGCCGGGATTTATACAGTTCGGCGAGGGATTTCGCATCAAGCCAGTCATCGCGGACCACTTCCAACTGAACTACTTGGCAAATTTTCAGCAGTTCTTTGCGCCGTCGAGCTCGCAAAACTCGTTCCTACGGTGGACAGCAGACCTGAATCACACGTTCTACCTGTACGGCTACACGAAATCTGCGCCTAAGAGCACAGACACCAATGGTCCAGACTCGTGTGCCCCCGCAAGAGAAAAGTGTCCACCGGTTCCGCTCTCTCGAAATTTGAACGGGTCGGTCAGCGTGCGATTGCTGGTCTCAGAGTCAATTACTTCGGCGACGAGCTCGGTGCCATTCTATTTTCAGCAGACGCTTGGCGGGTCGGACATCAATAGCGGAATGGCGCTCGGTAGCTATCAGGACTATCGGCTTCGCGCACCCAATCTATTGTTGTTGCAGGAGAGTTTCGAGCACTCGATCTGGGGCCCGTTTGGGCTGAAGCTAATGGCAGATCAGGGAAGAGTCGCGCTGACGCGAGGCGATCTGGGGTTCGCCATGTGAGACACAGCTTCGCTGGCGGACTGACGCTCCGGGCAGGCGGTTTTCCCATGATCGTTCTGATGTTCGCCTGGGGTGGGCCAGAGGGTCACCACAATATCTTCAATATGAACACGTCGCTGCTGGGGGGATCATCGCGTCCGACACTGGACTGAGGGCTCTTCAACTCCGCCTTCGGGGTGACGGCTAAGGTTTGTCGCTATTTTCCCTTGACCGACGCGCATCGATTAATATTGCAAGGAGACACCGACAAGAGCGATTCCTACTTTTGGAATACCCGCCGAGGACTTCAGGCATGATCCCAATCCGCTACGTTGAACCCGTATTTCGTCCACCAAGTGAGGCCGAGTCGCTAATTTTGCCCGTGACGGACGGCTGCTCTTGGAACAAGTGTACTTATTGCGAGATGTACACCGCGGCTCAGAAAAGGTTTCGGGTGCGTGAGGACAACGAGATCATCGACAGCATTCGACAAACTGCGGATATGTATGGCAAGAACATACGGCGGGTCTTCCTGGCGGACGGTGATGCATTAGTTCTTCCGACTCGAAAGCTTTTGCTCATCCTCGAAGCTATACGTACCCACATGCCAGCTGTGCATCGTATTTCGTCGTACTGCCTGCCAAGAAATTTGAGAAAGAAAGACCAGTCGCAAATTGATGAACTAGCCGCCGCCGGCCTGAAGATGGTTTATGTAGGAGCGGAATCCGGTGACAACCAAGTACTAACTGCCGTGAACAAGGGGGAAACTTTCGACACCACCAGAGAGGCTCTGGACAAACTGGGCACTGCAGGGATAACCCGTTCGGTAATGATTCTGAACGGACTTGGCGGGAAGGTTTGGTCGGAGCAACACGCAGTTAACTCGGCAAAGCTTGTGAACTTGACGCAGCCAGAGTACCTGGCAACGCTGGTTGTAAGCTTTCCCAACGGTGAGCAGCGTTTTCGCGCTGACTTCCCCGGATGGGAGGCACTCTCCCAACACGAACTCTTTGTTGAGATGGAACAGTTCCTGTCACGGCTAGAACTTAAGCGGACGGTCTTCAGAAGCGACCACGCCTCAAATTGGCTCATTCTGAAGGGGACGCTGGGAGGAGACAAGGAACGATTGCTGGTAGAAGTCAGACAGGCTATCGACGATCCACAGGGGGTCCGCCTCCGACCGGCCTGGGCGCGAGGACTTTAAGGCGTCGCAAAACTATCCTCCCCCTGCTTGTCTCGCCTCGCCGTGATGTTCTGCCAGCGTCAACCAATGCCGCGGGTGCGGGCCGTGAGGTCGAGAGGCAAGGATAATCTGACGGGAGGTTTTTTCGGCCATCTTACTCTCTCCTGTTCCGCAAGGTTAAATATTACGCCATGAGCCGGCGTCAGCCTTGCGACCAGATGACACTGATCTGGCTCTACTTCGAAATCCTGGCGCCTGCTTACCAAATTCCGCAGGGAATGATGCTGTAGTTTTCCCGCTCCGTGTATCACCCCGCTGCTCCAGGTGACACCGTCCTCCGCTGATAGGACGGGAGATTCGTGGCTGGCAAGTACTCCTGAAAACACGGTTAAATTGATCCCGGTAGACAACAGAATCTTCGCCTTTTTGGGTTGCAATCTGAAATGTTACAGTAACGATGGAACACGCGGAGGTCCGCTCAAACTGTCATGAGTGCTCAAGCTTACATGGTCGAAGTCTTCGCGGCAGGCCCACATGGTGGCAATCCGACCCCGATTGTGATTGACGCTGCCGGTATGTCGGATGTAGATATGCAGAATGTCGCCCGCTCTTATGGGCTTGAGAGCGCATTTGTAGTACCCGCCCCCGTCGGATCGGACTGCGACTTTATGTTCCGCTTTTGGGTCCCAAAGCATCAGATGGATATGTGCGGCCATGCAACGGTTGGGACGGTATGGCTGCTCAACCAACTTGGCAAGTTGCCACGGGACGAAGTTGCGATCCAGACTCTCAGCGGACGCGTGAATGCGCGCATTGTTGGACGGGGCACGGTGGCGGAGCGGGTCGAGATTACACAGCCTCAAGGCCGGGTCGAGGAGCTGCCTGATTTCCACACCTCCGGAAGCGAGATCCTGTCGGTGCTGGGCATCACATCAGACTTACTCGCGCCCTTTCCCATCCAGAATGCCTGTACAAGCCGCATGAAAACCTTGATTCCCCTCAAGAGCACAGCTGTGCTGGATGGGCTGCGGCCGAACTTTCAACAGGTGGAGCAGGTATGCGGGCGGATTGGTTCGACCGGCCTTTACCCTTATGCCCCTTGCGACATCGGCCCCGACGTTTTCGATGCTCGTCAATTTCCGAAATCTTCTGGCTTCCCGGAAGATGCGGCAACCGGCATTGCCGCCACCGCACTCGCCTTCGGATTGCTGGCAAATGGTCTGGTCAAGGCCGATCACAGATCGATCAAGGTGCGGCAGGGGCGAGCGATGGGTTGCCCTTCAGAAATCACCGTAAGATTCCAATTCAACGCCGCCGGCCAGGTGAATGGCTGTTGGGTCGGGGGCAACGTCCGATTCAAGGTGCAGGGAGGATCAGCCTCACTTGGATGAATCGCGCCAACCAACTGGATCACGCTTGAAAAGGCCATTCCCGGTGGAATCTGCCTCTGCATTAATCGACAAGAAGATCAAGGAACTTGGAGACTGGCGCGGGAAGACGCTCGCGAAAGTGCGCGAAATCATACACGAGGCAGACCCTGAGATCGTCGAAGAGTGGAAATGGATGGGGACTCCCACTTGGTCCCACTGCGGCATCGTCTGCACGGGAGAGACGTACAAGAACGTCGTCAAGATGACATTTGCAAAGGGAGCTGCGTTGAAGGACCCTTTGGGTCTATTCAACTCCAGCCTCGACGGGAATACCAGGCGTGCAATCGACATCCACGAAGGCGACAAGGTCGATGAGGCGGCCTTTAAGGATCTCATCCGCGCTGCAGTGGCGCTCAATCTCAAGGGCAAGAGCAAGCCGAAGCCCCGGCGAGATTGACCCCGGTGACGTCACTTTCATGAGCGAGCCTGACGGCTGGCCCGGGCGCCTCACGGCGCGTTTTCAGCTATTCCTCGTAAAGCGTCTGGTTCAGTCGCTATTATGAACAGTGGAATCTCCCGCTAACACGCATCCGATGTTCCGATAAGGGCGACAATGACGAAATACATTGGAGCAATCGATCAGGGTACGACCAGCACTCGCTTCATTCTGTTTGACCGTTCCGGACGGGTCGCGGGAACCGCCCAGAAAGAACACGAACAGATCTATCCCAAGCCGGGATGGGTCGAACACAATGCGGAAGAGATCTTTGCCCGTACTCTGGAAGTGATCGGCGAAGCCATGCACAGAAGCGGGATTGTGGGGAGAGATCTGGCCGCGATCGGTATCACCAATCAGCGTGAAACTACCGTCGTCTGGAATCGCAAGACCGGCAAGCCGGTGTACAACGCTATCGTGTGGCAGGATACACGCACCGCCGACTATGTTTCCGAGCTTTCGGAAGATGGTGGCCAGGACCGTTTTCGTGCCCAGACCGGTCTGCCTCTCGCGACTTATTTTAGCGGCCTCAAGATTCGATGGATTCTCGCGCATAAGCCTGGGGTCCGCGAGCTGGCCGAAGCCGGTGACGTGCTGTTTGGCAACATCGACACGTTCCTCCTCTGGAAGCTCACCGGCGGCCCCGATGGTGGTGTTCATATCACCGACGTTACCAATGCTAGCCGCACGCAACTAATGAATCTGGGAACATTCGAGTGGGACAAGGAAATTCTGAATGCTTTTGGAATTCCCCGGGCAATGCTGCCTCGCATCTGTTCGAGTAGTGAGGTATATGGTCACGTCAGAGACGGAACGATAAGAGGCGTGCCCATTGCCGGGGACTTGGGTGACCAGCAGGCAGCACTTGTCGGGCAAACCTGTTTCAAACCCGGCCACGCGAAGAATACCTACGGAACCGGTTGCTTTTTGTTGCTGAATACTGGCCTAAACCCCGTGCAGTCCAGTCATGGACTGCTGACCACTGTGGCTTACAAACTGGGAGATCAACCGGTGCACTACGCCCTCGAGGGCAGTGTTGCCATTACCGGCGCGCTGGTGCAGTGGCTGCGAGACAACCTGGGCCTGATCCGTACCAGTTCCGAGGTCGAGACGTTGGCGAAGACAGTGACAGACAATGGGGGCGTGTACTTCGTTCCTGCTTTTTCCGGCCTGTTTGCCCCTTACTGGAAGGCCAATGCGCGCGGTGTAATCGCCGGACTCACTCGTTATGCCACCAAAGGACACCTGGCACGCGCGGTCCTGGAGGCAACAGCATTTCAGACGCGCGAAATATTAGAGGCCATGGAGAAGGATTCCGGGATCAGGATGGACGTGCTGCGCACCGATGGCGGCATGATCGAAAATGACCTGCTGATGCAGTTTCAGGCCGACATCCTGGACAAGGCCGTCGTCAGACCCGTAATCAAAGAGACCACCGCCCTGGGAGCCGCTTATGCCGCGGGATTGGCGGTTGGCTTCTTTAAGAATGCAGATGAGCTCTGTGCTAACTGGTCGGTCGATAAGACCTGGGCGCCAAATATGGACTCGGAAAGGCGCGAGTCGATGTACCGGATGTGGAAGAAAGCCGTGAGCCGCACCTTTGACTGGGTGGATTGAATCGTCCCGTTGGTGGAAACATTCGAGAAGCTCGGGGTATTCGGCACGCTAGGCTCTGGGTCACCAATGCTGCTCTGAAAGCTGCCAACCAGGTTAGAACTCCATGGCCGGCACCGGTTAGACCGCTGCACCGGTCTCCGTGGTCCGGGGAGCCAGTAATGTAAACCTAGCGGCGACCGAAGATCGAAGCTCGGGCGACAATCTGCTCTTGTAAGACTCCATCCTGCATGAAGGGTTCGAGCGCGGCCGCAATCTCCGCCTCAAATCTCGCCTGTCCTTTGGCTAAAATTTGAGACGATGTACTCGACTTGGACAGTGCCCGCCCGACCAAGTCAGCAATAGTGACCTGATAGCATACGGTGACGGACGTTTTGCCCAGCCCTCCAAAGCACGAGTTCGCAAACCATTCCGTTCCATCCCTCCCTCGCCTTTCGTCTGGTCTTGACGTCCAGGCGCGACACACTTCCTTATAGGACTTTACCCAAGCGGTTTCCGGCGTTTCAACACCCGAGGCTCCGCAGATAAGGATGCGGCCAGAGTCGGCAACAATCCGTTCCAACACGGGCAAAGCCGCACTGCGTTCCATCCAATGAAGTGCGCGGCCAATGGTGATGACATCGTAGGTTTGGCCGGTGGGGAATTCCTCGATGCGACCGTGAATCAGGGAAAGCCCGACTCCCGTTTCAGCCGCCGCAGCCCTTGCCGTCGCGATCATGCCAGCTTCTGGATCGATCCCCGTACAGCGCCCGACAAAAGGGGCGAAGCCGATGGCAAGCAGGCCGGGGCCACAGCCAACGTCGAGTAAGGTTTCGTCGCCGCGTAAGGCGATCTGCTGTGCGGTTTGCTTGAAGAACTCCGGCGGATACGGCTCCCGGTAGCGAGCGTAGAATTTAACGGTTGAGGCGAAGCGACCCATGTTTTCAGTTTTGCAGTTGCCACTGAGAACTTCAACCGCGATTTGAGCTACGAGGCCAGACTCGGCGATTTAAGCCTTCTTAGCCGCCTTCCGTCTTGCCGCCCACCTTTTCTTCATCATCTCCGAGATGCGTTTCCGGGCTGCGGGGCTCATCTTGCGCCGGCCAGCCTTATTTAGACCCGCAGTTCGCGTAGTCTGAGAGGCCGCACCGTCGCTGCTCAATGCCTCAAGCGCGGCAATCGCTCGTTCGATTCGTCCTTTTTCGCCCCGCAAGTTTCTTATCAGTCTTGTCGTATCCATCTTTAGTTTCCTTTCTTACACTGCGAAACAAGATACATTGTCAGCAATATAGAAAACTAGCCCGAAAATGGGCAGGCGGTGATGATCCTGATGCCAGCTCAAGTATGTTGGTTAAGGTTGCGCTGACGCCATCCTCAGAGACCGTTCTTTTTCATCAGCGATCTTCCGATAATTGCCGGAATGATACGAGGTCCCAAGGCTTGTCAGGCGCCGATGTTTGCTGTCGCAGGATATAAAGGTTGCCATCATCGGCGCGAACTTTGTAAAAGACATCCTCTAGCCCGTACCATTGGTCGAGCACCTCCTCAACCATGTACTCGTGTCCATCGAGCCGAAAACGAACAGGGCGTTCGTCCGCCTTCCTTCCGGAATAGCAATCGACTTCAAGCTTCATCTTTTCCGCATGCGAGCGTACAACGCATAAGCTGCCGTATGCTGTTTCTATGACGAACCAGCCACGACGAATCGTTTCGCTGCAGGCAAGCGTAACCGTTAGCCGACCAGGAACAGCGTACAGCTTCGCGGGCCATGCGCCCCGATCACCAACGACTGCTCGATGTCGGCGGTTTTCGACGGTCCGGAAATAAACAGTCCGAAGCCAGGGCGCTCGAAGCGAATGCGGTCGTAGGCGTGCTGCATGGTGTGGACAATCTGACCTGCAGGTAGGACCAGCACCAGGTGTTCGGTGATGACGAAGATCGCCCGCTGTGGACCCAGGCTGCTCCCCGGCACCCATACAGCACCATTCTCCGCAACGCCGAACTCACCGGCTATGATCGCAAGGTCGACGCCCTCAAGTTCGTGCGGCTGCTTCATGGCCGAGACATCAACGGTCGAGGTACCTGCGCCGGGCACGAGCGAAACGATCTTGCGCGCCTGCGCGTAGAGTTCGAGCTTCCTAAGTTCGACGTCGAGTGCAGCGAGGTTTGCGACGCGAATGAGCGTCCCGCCCACCGAGGTGAAGGTTTCGGCAAACTGCGCCTCAGGGTTCTCGTAGGTGAGGCCGCGGGCGACTCCGGCAGCGGCGAAAGTGGAGGCGCATTGCGGCGCAGGGCCGTGAGGATGGCGTCCCGGCTGTTCACATCGACTCCTTTTTGACATCGACGAATTCGCGAACGCCCGCTCGTGCCGTGGGTAGCGGCTCACGTTTCATGAGTTCGCGGAAGCTCTCTCGCGGCATGGGCGGCAACTCGCGGTGGATTCCCCATGCGTTCCAAGGTCCATAAACGACAGCCCGGGGCAGGCGCGGCACAATCCAGCGCATCAGCTTTCCCGCAAGCCGGTACAGCCACGGTCTCGCCAGCACGAATGCCAATACGGCCATGCCAATACGCTTGTGAGAGCGGCACTACCTTCTTGCGGACAAGCTCCTGGCGGAAGGCATACAACTCGTGATGCAGGTCGATCTTCACCGGGCAGACATCGGAACAGGAGCCGCAAAGGCTGGACGCAAACGGCAGGCTGCCATACTTCTGCGGGTCGCGTTGCGGCCCCAGCAGTGAGCCGATGGGGCCTGGAACCGTATAGCCATAGCTGTAGCCGCCGGAGCGGCGAAAGACCGGGCAGGTGTTCATGCAGGCGCCGCAACGGATGCAGCTGAGCGAGCGGCGGAAGGTTTCCTGCCCAAGAATGGCGCTGCGTCCGTTATCGACAATGACCACATGCAGTTCGCCGCCGCGCATTGGGCCGTGGAAGTGCGAGCTATAGGTGGTGACCGGCTGGCCGGTCGCACTGCGCGCGAGCAGCCGGAGAAAAACGCCGAGATCCTTTGCCCGGGGCAGGATCTTTTCGACGCCCATGCAGGCGATGTGGATCGGAGGCAGGCTCGTGCCCATATCGGCGTTGCCTTCGTTCGTGCAGACGACAAATCCGCCGGTCTCGGCGATGGCGAAGTTGACGCCGGTGAGTCCGGCCTGCGCCGCCATGAACTTCTCGCGAAGATGGCCACGCGCGGCCTCGGTGAGATACTTTGGGTCGGAGGCGCCCTTTGTCGGTTCCGAGCTTCTCGTGGAAGAGCTCGCCGATGTCCTCCTTCTTGAGGTGGATGGCGGGGAGCACGATGTGGCTTGGCGGTTCGTGGCGGAGCTGCACGATGCGTTCGCCAAGATCGGTGTCCGTCACCTCGATTCCGCGCGCCTCCAGGTAGGGATTCAGGTGGCACTCCTCGGTCAACATCGACTTCGACTTCACCAGGCGGGTGATGCCTCGATCCGAGAGGATGCGATGAACGATCGCATTGTGCTCGGCGGCGTCGCGCGCCCAGTGGACCTGGATGCCGTTGGCGATAGCATTGCGCTCGAACTCCTCCAGATAATCGGCAAGGCGTGAGAGCGTATGCATCTTGATCGCAGCCGCCGTCTCGCGCAGCATCTCCCACTCCGGGATGCTTGCGGCTTGCCGGTCGCGCTTGAGGCGCACGAACCACAGCGCCTGATCGTGCCAGTGTACCCGCTCGTCATCGAGGACGAAGAGCGCCGCTTTCTCGGAGTGTCCGGTCATGAGAGCCTCGCTCCTTCCAGGATTTCCGCTACGTGCATGACACGCAGCGTGCATTTTCTCGGCGGCGGATGATGCCTTCCAGGTGCATAAGGCAGGAGACGTCGAAGCCGGTAATCACCTCGGCCCCTCCCCGCACGTGGTCGGCAATGCGGTCTCTGCCCATGAGCGATGAGACTGCCTCTTCGTTGACGGCAAAGGTACCGCCAAAGCCGCAACACTCGTCCGGGCGGGTGAGCTCGATCAGTTCGATTCCCTTCAGCTGAGCCAGGAGCTGGCGCACCTTGTTGAAGGGCGGCACCATTTGCTCGGAAGAGCTTGCCAGCCGCAATTCCCTGAGACCATGGCAGCTCATATGCAATCCCACTTTCAGCGGGAAAGTCGCCATCGACCTTCGTCACCCCGGCGATATCCACGAGATATTCGCAAAGTTCAAAGGTGTTGGCGCGCAGGTGGTCGAAGCCCGGCTTTCCCTCCAGCCATTGCGAGTAATGGTTGCGCACCATGGACACGCAGCTTCCCGACGGTGCCACCACGTGATCGTATTTGCCAAAGATCTTGAGAAACCTCTCGGCAAGCGGCCGTGTCTGTTCGGCACAGCCGGAGTTGGCCATGGGCTGGCCGCAGCAGGTCTGCTCTTCGGGGAACTCGACGTCGAGACCGAGCCGCCTCAGCACTCGGAGCGTCGGCAAGCCCGACCTGCGGGTATAGCTGATCGACGTAGCAAGGGATAAAGAGACCTATTTGGGGCATTTTGTTCCTCGTGAGCTGAGTCGCAGCGCATCAGGAAACTTCAAACCGAAATGTACTCGAGGCGGGCTGACCTGCGCACTGTCTCCAGCTTGTTGTTCTATTTGAATGAGACGAGTTGCACAGGAGTTGTAATAACGTCGGTCGAGGGGTGCTGGCTGGGGTGGCGGGCTGCTTCGTGATTCCGCCCAGGGTAGGCCGAAAAATAAGAGCACATTTACAATTTTTGTTGTTCGGTTTTGCTGGCAGCCGAAACAACCAATACTTCACTCGAACTCAAGCACCACAATCTCGGGATTCGATCCCAGCCGCAGCGGCGGTCCCCAGGTTCCTGCTCCGCTCGAAGTGAAAACCTGCATCTTCCCGATCCGGCTTAAGCCATACACAAACTGCCGGTAAATCCGCCGCGCCATCCAACTCCAGGGTATGAACTGCCCAAGGTGCGTATGCCCGGATAGCTGCAGAGAAACGCCCGCCGCCTCCGCGATTTCCGGATGGTCGGGCGCATGCGTCAACAGAATGCTCGCGCGGTCGCGATCCAAGCGGATGCCGTGCAGCACCGACGCAAGGTGCCCTTCCTGCGTCGCGTTCCGGTACGGCACGCCAACAATCTGCAAACCGTCCACTTCCACCTTCTCATTGCTGAGCACGCGCACTCCGGCCGCCGCAATGGCATGCAGATATTTGCTGTCGTCCCCAAATTGCTCATGATTTCCCGCGACAAAATACACGCCCTGTGGCGCCGATCAGCTCGTTCAGTGGCTCCGCTGCTCGCCCCGCGTCGATGGCCGTGCCATCATACAAATCACCGGCAATAAAAATCGCGTCCGGCTCTTCCCTCAAAATCTTCGCAACCATGCGCCGCAGAAAACTGCCGTTTCGCACGTGCCCCAGGTGCACATCGCTGATCAGCGCCGCTCTTCGCCCGCGCCATGCCGGCCGGCAAGTTCGCAAGCCGCACCGTTGTTCGCGTGATTCGCGTCCAGCTTGCGTTGAAAACCCCGTAAAGTCCGGCCACTACTGCAGCACCGAACAGCAATTCCACGGTCCGATGGAAGTTCACGTCCAGCCCGGCCAGCCGCGCAACTCCGAAAATAATCCAGGAGGAAACCGCCGCCAGGAAAAGGAAAGCTCAGCAGGCCCACCCAAACCGCAGCAGCCCTGTAAAACGCGCGCAGGGCAGCATTTGTATAGCGAAAGGCAAGTAGCGAAGCGGCAACAAAGCTCACCGACAAAAAGCCGAGCACCAGTTTGATCCACAACGCCCCGGCGGTATCGCTTCCTGCGGGCGAAAATGTCCACGTCTCATAGAGGAAGAAGATGCGCCAAAAAAAGAACGGACTGAATGATTGCGATGAAACCGATTAAGCGTTTTCGTACTCGCATGGTGCATTAGATTCCCCAACCCGCCATTCGGACTGATGGAGTAATATTCGCCAAAAGTTGCATTTCTGGATCTCTGCGGCGATGCAACCGTGTCTGTCAGTTTGTAGCTTTCATTTGTACATCCGGCAAGCGAGGGGAGCTCCAGCATTGTGAATCCCCCATTGCTCCTTGGTATCCGCGAAGGGCATCCTGTAAACGTCGCTTTTCATCCTTCAGTCGCACCGTGGTCCCGGTCTCCGGGGGTTGCAGTGGATTGCCACCGACGTAGATGTCGGCCTCAACCAGCGCTTTGAGCAGCCACAGGTGACCTTGAGATTCGCCACGACGGAGTGCGCCTTTAAAGACTGGCCACTTCGGACTTCGTTGGCCAGCGGCGATATCGAGGAGCACGACAGAGGCAAGCCAGACTCAGGGTCACCGATGCTGGTCGGAAAGCCGCCAGACCTTTTTGGGCCAGGCTAGCGTGCCATCGTAGGCGCCGGTGGACACCTTAACAGGCTGCGTGGGCCGGGAAACGGCGAATCTTCTTGCCCCCTTCATCGCTCGTCCCAAAAATCCGGCTTCGTGCAATCGCATGGCTAATGGTCGTCAACGCCACAAGTGCACCTCATTGGTCGCGGCGCAGTCCACTGGTCATAGTGCTCGGCACAGAGCCACCACTTGTGTCCGTCTTCGTCTTCGGGCGGCGGGTCGTCGTCAGGGTCCATGAGCATGAAGTCCACCGCGGGCTTACCGCAGATGCTGCCTGTCCGGTGGTCGGCTGGGACATACTCACCATCCCTGAAACAGTCTACCCATTCACACTGATGCCTCATTGCTTATCTCCAGTCACAGCGAGATGTCTTGCACCTCGCCGCACCGTAGTCGGGTCTGATACACACTTGCGCAGTCGTCGCACAACTGCACCACGAAAGTTTCACCGTTCTCGGTAACTTGCACCGATGCCGTGGCTGGCTGTGTGCAGCGGCGCCACACGATGTCGCAATACAGGTCGGCACCTTTGTATCGTTTGTCGCAACGGCGTGCGGAAAATGAAGGAAGTCCTGCGGTTACGGTTTGAGTTGGGTCTCGGGCAGCTTCGACGTGCGCGGGCGTTCTAGCAGCCGCCGGTTTCGAAGGTTTCCGAGCAATTCGCCATTGCAGAATCGAAGAAATAGGTCATCGAGATTCTTCGGCAAATGTAGCTGGGCGCGAGAGCCGAGCCGATTGCGGACGCGCTCCAACTCGCTCAAGCCGGCAGGATCGTAATCGGGAACGCCACCGCTAATCTCTCGTCTTGCTTCTTAGGTACGCTAAAAGATGTTTGCCACTGATTCGTAGCATCTTCTTGCCTCGTTTGTACCGCTTCGTCTGCGTTCCCATATCAACGATGCCCTTCATGCTTTGCATACGGCGGACGGCGGTGTCGTAGCTCACGTTCAGCAGCGCAGCAACCTCACTCGGCGTGTAGCGATTGTCCGGCTTCAATTCCACGGTCTGTTTACGAGCACGCTGCTTAAAGCTGCGGCGACCGGGATGCACAAGTAGTTCGTATATGTCCTTGCCGACCTTGTGGAGGTCAATCTTGTCCCTTGTGTGGACGGTTGTCGACCGCAGGCTATGTAGCTCGTCTGGCTGCAAAATCTCCATGTTCTGTAATACCGGTTTGTACTAGTGTTTGTACTAGCTTTCAGCGAAGAAGGCGAATCGTGCGAAATCTGAGAATACCACGGTGTAGGATTTTCAACAAGTTACTGACAGGAAAGGACTTACGGATGGACTTCCGAGTACG
>CAVOKO010000005.1:0-129813 GCA_963696525.1 uncultured Acidobacteriota bacterium
TTTTCAGTAGCTTACAACTTCCCAAAACAGAACTTCACCGCATTTGGATCGGGAACACTTCGCAGAACGCCCTGGGTTCTCACGATCTGCCGTGCATTTTGACCTTACCGATTCCCCTCAAGCAGCATGTTTCAGACGATCACACGACTATCGGGGCGGCACCGGGACACCGAGGACGGTAATGACATGGAGAAGCCACTGGGTTCAGGAGAACCAGAAGCAAAAACCAGCCGATCGGGTTGGTCGGCGCGATGGAAGAATGTTCGAGCAATGGTACCAGTGCCCCGATTGTGTGCGGAAACGTTAATCCATCTGATCGCCCCGTGATCCGCCCACTATCAGCGGCAGGCGCCAACGGAGGTTCCGGGTTCCTACAGATTGTGACTGTGGTTGGCAAAATGGCTAGGCCCAGTTGAACCCGTTCTTTGCCAGCGGCAACCTGCGAATCCGCTTGCCAGTCGCGGCAAAAATAGCATTGCACACGGCCGGCAGAACCGGCGGAAGCGCGGGTTCGCCCAGTCCTGTCGGCGCGAAATCCGACTTGCGGAAGTGCATTTCAATCTCCGGCGGAGCCTGCGAGATCCGCACTGGCGGGTAGTCGTCGAAGTTGCTCTGCTGCACCCGGCCGCGATCGATGGTGATTTCGTATCCCATCAGATGGCTCAGTCCGTCAATCACCGAGCCCTGCGCTTGACTCACCGCGTTGCTCGGGTTGATGACCTGGCGACCAATGTCGGCGGCAACCCAAACCTTGCTGACCTTTAGCTGATTCTTCTCGTCAACGTGCACCTCCGCCACTTCGGCAAAATATCCAAGATGGCTGAAGTGGAAAGCCACTCCCATCCCCGCACCCTTCCCAAACTTGCGTGCGCCCCAGCCGGAGGTATCGCGCACCAGTTCGAGCACCCCGCGCATGCGCTGGGCATTGAATAAACTTGCCTGCGGTGCTCCCTGGTTTCCCGCCGAGAAGGGCAGCGGTGCCGTTTCGAGCAGCGACAGCCGGAATTGCAGCGGGTCCTTGCCGGCGGCGAGGGCTAGTTCGTCAAGGAACGACTGCATGACAAACGCGATTCCGTTGCTACCCGGCGCACGCATCGCCCCCGTCGGCACAGCCAACGGCATCACGGAAGTGTGGAGCGCGTAATTCGGAATAAAGCGAGCCGGAAATTCATCTTCCCCAATTCCGGCAGACTGAACAAAGCTCTCGCCTTCGCCAAAGGTCACAAAGTGATTGCGCCACGCCACCAGCTTCCCCGCTGTATCCACGCCGCCTCTTAGGAAATGGAATCCGGCCGGACGATAAAAGTCATGGCGCATGTCGTCCTCGCGTGTCCACAGTAGCTTCACCGGGGTGCCAACGACCTTGGCAATCCACGCGGCTTCGACCATGTAATCGTTGTACAGACGCCGCCCGAAGCCGCCGCCGATACGCGTCAAGTGGATCGTGATGTCGCTCGTCGCGATGCCAAGCGCCTTCGCCACTATCGGCAAACCTCGCTGCGGAGTTTGCGACGGAGCCCACATTTCGAGCTTGCCATCCTTATAGCGGGCCGTGCAGTTTTGTGGCTCCAGCGGCGCGTGCGCCAGGAAAGGGTAGAAGTACGATGCCTCCACCACTTTGGCCGCGTCCTTCAGCGCAGCATCCACGTCGCCATCTTTACGCAGCGTGCGCGCGGGGGACTGCTTCGACAATTCCTCCGCCTGGCGCGCAAACCCCGCGCTGCTCTGGGTGGCCGTCGTTCCCTCATTCCACTTAATCTCCAGCTTCTCTCGCGCCGTGCGCGCCGCCCACCAGTTGTCAGCGACAATCGCCACCCCGGCACTCAGGCTCAGCGGGTCGTTGTCGCCCTCAACGACAAAGGCATATCGCACTCCCGGCAACCGCTTGATTGCGTCGAGATTTACGCTTGCGACCTTGCCACCGAACACGGGACACTTCTCAAACACCGCCGACAGCATGCCCGGAACCGTGAAATCAATTCCATAGATCGGCTTGCCGGTCACGATCGCTTGGTTATCCACTCCTGGAGTCGGCTGCCCGATAATCCTGTAATCCTTCGGATCCTTCAACCGGACCGATTGCAGATCGGGCGGTGTTAGTCTGGCAGCTTTGGCCGCCAGTTCACCGTAGCCCAGCGAGCGCTTCGGCGCGCTGTAGACGTGGCCAGAGGAGGTTGTGCACTCCGACTCTGCCACGTTCCATGATTGTGCTGCCGCCGTGACCAGCATCTGCCGCAGCGCCGCTCCCACGCGCCGCAACGAATCCCAATTCATCGGCGTCGCACGGCTGCCTCCGGCAAGCTGCGCGCCGTACTTCGACTCATCCACATCGGCCTGCTCGATCTTCACATCCTTCCAATCCACGTCCAGTTCTTCCGCGATCAGCATGGGCAGCATCGTCTTCACCCCTTGCCCAATCTCGGGGTTTTTCGCCATGATGGTCACCGCTCCATCCGCTGCGATGCGAACGAATGCATTGGGCGCGAGCGGCGGAGCAGGCGGTTGTCCTTGTCCCAGCAACGGCTGGTCGAGGTACAGACTGAGCATCATGCCGCCGCCAGCCATGGCAGTCACGCGAAGAAATGAGCGACGATCGATCAGAACAGCTTCCATGGCGCCTCCTTATTTCATGGCCATCTCATCACCGCTCTCGGCAAGGGCACGACTTGCAGCGCCTGCCCTAAGCGGAGCCGAAGGGTGGCGCGTCGGGCCACTAAGGACGCAGGCTACCGCCCCTGGAGGGCCCCAGCAGATATTGCCGCAGCCCGGTGAATCGCCTGGCGAATGCGAAGATAGGTTCCGCATCGGCATAAGTTACCTTCCATCGCTTCATCGATCTGGGCATTGGTCGGTTGCGGAATCTTCGCCAGCAGTGCCGCCACCGACATGATCTGTCCTGCCTGGCAGTAGCCGCATTGCGGTACGTCGATCTCCTGCCACGCCACTTGCACAGGATGCGACCCATTAGGAGAAAGACCCTCGATGGTCGTAATCTTCTTCCCCGCAACGCTCGAAACATCAGTCACGCAAGACCGCGTGGCTTCGCCGTCAATGTGCACAGTACAGGCACCGCACAGCCCCACACCGCACCCGTACTTCGTACCGCGCAGATTCAGAACGTCGCGGACCACCCACAATAGAGGCGTGTTGGCGGACACATCCACTCGGGTGGGGCGCCCGTTAATCACAAATTCGAAGGGCATGGTGTCAACTCCGCTGAGAAACAATTCGACCCAGGGCTCGTTAACTTTCGTTGTGGTTAGGTTGCGCTGACCGCGGCATGGAGAGGACCTAGAATAGTAGACTGCGTGGACCCGCCGACGGCATGCAACCTGTCCCGGCAACGAGCCGGCTAATTATAAGGAACCTCGGCAATTGCGGCAAATGGGTGCGCCATGGGCGGTTGCGATCGACGAAGGCCGTTCCGACGCTGTTCCGCCGCTCCAAGGGCTCGTTACCGTTGACTGCGCCCCGATTGCCGGGGCGGCCTATAACGCGCACAACACCCGCCTGGCTCTGCGTGCCCGCCGCATCTTACGTGCCAGCGGATTGCGTCCTGGTAGGCCACCATGGGCGGGCGGACGATATCCCCGGCAGAGCCCGCGCAGCCCAAAACGGTACGGCATCACTCCGCTTTTCGCTCGCAGATACAGCTTGGCCTTGCAATACCGTTCCCCGGCGGTACAATCCGGGCGATTCCGAACTGACAAAGAATGGAGTTCCCTGTTCAGGCTCAATTACCAACCAGACAATGCTTGGGCAACCCCCAAGGAACCGGCGGGCCATAAAGGAGATTCCCCATGAAGTGGAACCGAATTGCCACTGTGACTGTTATGGCGATGGCAGTTCTCGCGACGGCATTTGGTCTTAGCCGCCGTACCCATGCGCAAACTACGAACCAACTGGCTGGTTCTCAGATCGGTTTAGCGCAAGCAAGAGAGAAATGGGTCGTCAGTTGGGCAGGGTCTGTCCAGGGCCCGTCTCCTATCGGCAATCCTTCGGCGCAACCCGACCTGCGCTTCGCGTTCCCGTCCACAGAGGTCGGAGCGCGTGATCAGACCTTCCGGCTCATCGTTCGGCCTGACATCTGGGGCCGGCAGGTCCGGTTGCGACTCTCGAACGTCTTCGGGACAAAGCCGGTGGCCTTTGATGGCGTATTCGTGGGGCTTCAACTAGGTAGTGCCGAGTTGGTCGCTGCCAGCAACCGACCAGTGACGTTTGGCGGCCGCTCGACGGTGAGCATCCAAGCCGGCCAGTTTGCTTGGAGCGATGCGGTGACATTGCCGTTCTTCGCTAAGCTGGGTAAGCAAGCACTGGCTGGGCGCAAACTCGCTGTGAGCTTTCATATCGTTGGCGCGAGCGGGCCCATGACTTGGCACGCCAAGGCGCTCACCACCTCGTATGTCACCGCGCCTGGAACTGGCGCCAAGGGAGAGCGCGAAGACGAGGCGGCGTTTCAGTACACCACGGCATCCTGGTATTTCCTTGACGCGGTGGAGATGATGATGCCGAGCGACACGTCAGCGGTGGTTGCGTTTGGCGACTCTATCACTGATGGAACAGCTTCCACGATGAATGGCGACGACCGCTGGCCCGACGTGCTCTCGCGGCGCCTCCATGCCGTCTACGGCGACCGCATCGCGGTTGTGAACGCCAGTATCGGCGGCAACCAAGTCGCCGGGCCGGCCGAATACGGACCCAGTAAGCCGTTTCCCGGAGGACCGGCGGCCAATCAGAGAATTGATCGCGATGTGCTCGGTCTGTCCGGCGTTAAGACTGTGATTTGGTTTGAAGGGATTAACGACTTCAGCCGCAACGGCAACGCCTCGTTGGAGACGGTACAGGCAACGATGAAGGAAACTGTGGCTCGTGTCCGCAAGCTTCGACTGGACATCCGCATCATCGGCGCGACGGTGACCAGCGCTTTCGGCAGCTCAAGCCCTGCTCACGGATTTATTGAACAGGACGAGAAGCGCAAGGCGCTGAACACGTTCATTCGCAGCTCGGGCCTGTTCGATGGCGTCATCGATTTCGACGCGGTGACAATAGACCCCCAGAGCGGCGGCCTCAAAGCCGAGTTTATTCCGGAGAGTACGACTGGCGGCGCCGGGGACAAGCTGCACCCAAACCGGACCGGTTATCTGGCGATGGGAATGGCAATCGATCTCAACCTGTTCAAGCCGTAACCGGCGGCTATTGTGACGATATAAGCAGCAGTGCATGTCTGCCATATACCAACAGTGAGGAGATGCGTTATGAGAATGAATAAATCGATTATCGTGGGAATCCTGGCGGGTCTTTTGGTCACGCTGCTTGCAACCAGCCGAAGCTCTGGCTCCGATTCTCCCGCGGTGCCAAGCCAAATCGTTCTTAAGGCTGCGGACGATCAGCCCGAAGATTATCCAACAACCATGGCGTTGAAATATATGGGTAAGCTGTTGGATGAGCGTACCAACGGCCGCATCAAGGTGCAGGTGTACGGCGGCGCACAGTTGGGCCAGGCACAAGAGACGATCAAGATGACCCAGGCTGGCACAATTGCCTTCAACCGTGTCAACGCGGCACCGCTGGTTAGCGTTTCTCCTGCTATGGGTGTGTTTTCGATGCCGTATTTGTTTCGCGATGAAGACCATCTATGGAAGGTGCTGGAGGGGCCGGTCGGCAAAGGGTTGCTGAAAGGCATGGAAAGCAGCAATCTGGTGGGACTGGCATATTACGATAGTGGCGCGCGCAGTTTCTATACCAAGGGCAAGCCAATCAAGACACCGGCAGACATGAAGGGCATGAAGATCAGGGTTCAACCGAGCAAGATATTTGTCGATTTAATCAACAGCTTGGACGCTTCGCCTACGCCGATGAACTACGGCGAAGTATACAGCGGGTTGCAGACGGGCACTATTGATGGTGCTGAGAATAATGCACCTAGCCTGTGGACTAGTAAACACTATGAAGTCGCCAAATATTACTCTCTCGATGAACACTCTATGGTGCCTGAAGTCTTACTCATGAGCAAGAAGGTCTGGGATGGCTTGTCGGCAAATGACCAGAAGCTGATAGCGCAGGCTGCTCAAGACTCGGTGGCCGAGCAGAGGAAACTCTGGAAAACGTTTGTTCAGAAATCCATGGACGAACTGACGGCTAAGGGAGTGGTTTTCGTGAAGCCCGATAAGGCTCCATTCGAGAAGGCCGTGCAGCCGGTTTACGCCAAGTATCCAGAGTACAAGGAACTCATTAGTCAAATTCAGGCTGTGAAGTAAGGGGAAGAGGTCGCGCCCGCGCAGGCGAGAGGTGGTTACACCGATGCCAAATCAAATCAGGGCCCGTCTTTCGGTTCAGTCTCGAACTGCAGTTGCGGTCACAATATTAGTGCTTCACGGCTTAAGTCTAAAGGAGGCTTAGATGAGTAACGAGCTCTCATCCAGATGGGCCAAGCGACTGTCAGTCGCTGTTCTCGCGTTCCTGGTGGGTCTGTTGAGCGCGGTGCCGGCCGCTGCCCACGCCAGCAAGATTCAGATCACCAGCGTGACTGACTTTGCTGGCGGCATCTCGTTCGGGAACGTGGGTCCTTACGTCAAGATTAAGGGAAAACTTGCCTATGCAGTAGATCCCGACAACATTTTCAATCGCCAAATTGTGGACCTGAAATACGCCAAAGCCGCAGGTCTAAACAACTGTGATGGGTATGTACTCCAAACGAAAAAAGCAACCGCTGTGGTTGCCTTCTGTTTTTAATTAAATTGCTTTCCGTTCGCGAATAGAGCTTTGGTCTTGCAAAGCCGCTCAGGAGCAGTACAATTCGAGCGATTCAGCACTGCAAAGGAAAGTTCTCACCCATGCCCGAATGGATGCGAGAACTGGGTGATTTTACCGTAACTGTTTCAGTAGCGTTTGGCTAGCATGGAGATGTGGCATTAGAGGTTGCGGATGAACAGGGGGCGGTCGAATGAGTGCGGAACAACAAAGCTCAGACATCATTCAGGAGCGCGAAAAGATTGCCGCTGAGTCGCGTGGCACGGCGGGAGTTGCGCCGCGGCAGAAGCGGTCCAATTTCCGCTGGGTGCTGGCGATATTCGCCATGCTCATGACCTTCATGTCTTACCTCGACAGGGTCAATCTGTCGGTGACGGCTCCGGCGATCATGAAGGAGTTGCACTTCACCAAAGTGAATATCGGAACTTTGCAGACGATATTCTTCCTCAGTTATGCGCTCTTCCAGATTCCATCCGGCACGCTGACGGAATACTTCGGTCATCGCAAAATAGTTCCTTTGGCGCTGGCATGGTGGTCGGTGTTCACCTCGCTAACTGCTTTTTGCTCGCGGTTCTCCACCTGGATGGTGGTTCGCGGTTTGTTTGGAATAGGCGAGGCGCCGATTTATCCCGGCCTGAATGCAGCCTTTTCAAACTGGTTTCCAAAACGCGAGCGAGGAACCGCCGTAGGCTTGATGCTCTTAGGCTCCAAGTTTGGACCGGCGGTTGGCATTCCTTCCGCTACGGTAATCATGTTTTATTGGGGATGGCGCGCGGTGTTCGTCGTCTTCGGCGTCGTTGGACTGGTTGTTGCTCTCATCTACTACATGATGCTCAGGACTTACCCGCGCGAGAGTAGATTTGTGAATGAGGCCGAATTGCAGCACATTGCCGATGGCCAAGTGGCGACCGACACCACCAAATTGATGCCCCCGTGGAAAGACCTATTCCGTTCCAGCCAGTTCTGGGCCGTTGGCGGGCAGTTTGCCATGGTGGATTACATCCAATATGTGTTCATCGCCTGGCTCCCGGTGTACTTGCTCGAAGCCCACCATTTTTCTCTGAAACAGATGGGCTTTGCCGCGGCGATGCCCGAACTCGGTTTTGCGCTCGGTAACCTGCTGTGCGGAGTCATCAGCGACCGCCTGATCGGCAAGAAGATTGTGGGATCCAAGGTGCGTGCCTGGTTTGGCGCATCCGGACTGCTGCTCTGTTGTCTGGCACTGTATTTGACGGCGGTGGCCGAGGGCAGATGGATGACCGTGATCTGGTTGACGTTCGCGCTCTTCTTCCTGGGATTCCCCATGAATTCGTCATGGACGACCTGTACGGACATTTCGGCCGGCAAGTTTACGGGAACCATTACCGGATGGATGAATTTCTGCGGCAATATTATTGGCGGCGGCGCTCCAATCATCACCGCCTGGATCGCGACCCACTACGGGTGGCGGGCTGCCATACTCGCAACCGCATCGGCCGGGATCATTGGGGCAATTTTCTGGCTCTTTGTGAAGCCGGACGTGCCCTTGAGGCACCGCTATTCAGAAGCCGTAATTTCGGTTTAAGCCTGGGGGGAGCAGACATCCCACTGAGGAGAGAATAGTTAGATGACCTCCATCCGTACGCTTTGCTCTGCGGGCGACGCGGAGGCCTCCAGCCGCACGCAGCCGGATTACCACTCAAAGTCCAGCCGTCCGGACTGAAGTAGCCAAAATGCACGATTACCAGCGCGCCGATCAGCCGTGTCTGGGTTCCCAGCCGTCCGGCATTACCCAGGCGAGCGCTGTTTCATGACGCAGGCTAAGGCTGTAGGCTATCTCGATGTCGGTTGGCATTAATTCCAGCTTATCGGTGGACGGTTGCTCCATATTCTTACGTTCGTCGGCCTTTGTTCCCGGGGTCATGGTTTTCTCCAATACGTCGCAATCATCCACACCCCAGCACTGTTTGACTCGAATTGTGGTCCACACGTGAGAGAAAGAGAAATTCAAACTTCTTATCGGCCCCATAAAAAGTGGCAATCAGACTGGTCCCACATTTCCTTTTCTGAAAAATCGTTTTACGGTGTCGCGAACAAGCGAGACGGGTTTACTATGGTGTCGTTTTCGAGGTCAAAAAGGAAATTCCGGTTAAGAGTCCGAACCAAACTAATCTGCAATATGCAGCCACAGGAGAATACGATGCGTAAATCCGTCCGCTTTCTCTCCATTCGCAAAGGGTACGTTCTACTAGCAGTTGTCCTGCTCACCACGATGTTGCTGATGACGGGGCGGCTGGTTTGGGCGCAATCGGCGCCAGCGCCCGTACCGGCCCTGTCTGATGCCGCTCTGGTGGACGGATTCCGGCATGTTGAAGTGGCGTCCGTGTCCGACGCCATGGAGCAACTGCTACACCGCAAAATGTATATGACTCATCAGATGCGTCCGATTTTCCCGGCGAAGTTTGCTGGGTTTGCGGTCACCGTGCAGCTCAAGAAATCAGAAGGAGAAAAAGACCCTGCGGCCCTGAAGCCCATGCTGGAAGCGATTGACACGGGCGCTCCTGATTCGGTTTACGTCATGGTGCTGGAAAAGGGCATCGATATCGCCGGCATCGGCGGACTAATGGGAACTGCCCTGCATGCCAGGGACTTCTCCGGAGCGATCATCGATGGCGGAGTACGCGACATCACCCAACTACAGAAGCTCGGTTTCCCGGTGTTCGCGTTGGGAATTGTACCCTCGACCTCGGTGAGCCATTATCGCGCCGAAAGAAACATTCCGGTGGTTTGCGACGGAGTGCCGGTACAGCCTAACGACATCATCGTCGCCGACATGGACGGCGTAGCGGTGGTGCCGCGGGCCGAGGCGCAGCGGGTTCTGGCGCTCGCGCAGCAGCTCGACTACAAGGAACACTCGATGTACGGCACGATTGAACAACTGAAGTCGATCCAGGAAGCGGTGGCAAAATTCGGCCGTCTGTGAGTGACCGGCATTGATTAGAACAATTTATTAGTGTTTTATGTAATGGCTCGCCGGCGAGTTTGCACGCTTCCTTGGGCCGCAAGCGTGCTGCTGGATGAGTGACTGAATGGCCTTGCTTTAGCAGGCATACCGTAACGAGGCATGGCACATGAAAAGGGAGTACTACCTCCAACTCGCCGCCGATGGTTTGCGCATCCCGATAGGGATCGATCTCGTTCTGCACGAGAGGCCTGACCCGCAACGGGTCGTGCGCGACGGCGCTTTGCTGGGAGAGGTGGCAGAGGCCGCGGCGCGCCGGTACGCCAGTCCGCTGGCGATTCCGTTGATGGACCTTACTCTGGAAAAAGAAGATCTACTTCGCACTCTGGGTACTCCGGAAGCGGAGGCCGAAACTTTCCATTTCGCGGAGGCTCCGGGGGAGGACAAGCTGCAATTGATGCGAGACTCCTCACGCACTCCCTTCGGCGCTCGCGGCCAGGCCCATATCGATTCCGTTCGCTATATTGCCGGAAATACGGATCTTCTTCCCGTCGGAATGGCCATTGGGCCATTCTCGCTCATGACTAAATTGATGGCGGACCCGATTACCGCAATCGCTATGGCGGGAATGGGAATGACGCAGGAAGAGGATGCGAGCGTTTTGCTGGCGGAGCGTTGCCTGGCGCTGGCCGAGATGGCGATCGCGCGTTCGCTCGAGGCGCAGATCAAGGCCGGCGCCAAGGCACTCATGATCTGTGAGCCGGCGGCCAACATCGTTTATCTATCGCCACGGCAGATGAGTTCGGGATCGGACATCTTCGAGCGCTTCGTCATGCGGCCCAATCTGCGAATCAAGAATCAGCTCGCCGCGGCCGAAGTCGATCTTATCTTTCACGATTGCGGAGACCTGACCGGGTTCATGGTGGAGCAGTTTGCTAATCGACTTGATCCGGCGATTCTGAGTCTGGGCGGTTCGCGCAAGCTTTGGGAGGATGCGGCCCTGGTTCCGAAAAGCGTGGTGTTGTTCGGCAATTTGCCGACCAAGAAATTCTACTCGGACGATGCCATGCCGGCGAAGCAAGTGGAGGCGATGACGCTGGAATTGATCGAAAAGATGCGCACTGCAGGGCACCCGCACATTCTCGGCTCGGAGTGCGATGTACTGCACGTGCCCGAGGCCGCCAGTACCATCCGGAGAAAAGTCGATACCATGCTTACCTGTGGCCGCTGAAGACGTCGAAAGCAGGTAGTGAGGTGTAGGTAAAGCTAGCTCCAGCCGGTCACGTCGAACGTTGGCTGAGATTCTGATGTCGGCTATCCAGGCATCGGTGGTTGCGCGGGGGTTGCATTTGGTTGCGGAGTTGTTTCGTGCTGCCTGGCAGCAAGTCGTGCGGTTCACATGCTCGGCCCGAAAGAGATGGCATAGCGAACCTGACGCGCCTGTCCTCATCCAACCGCAAGACATATGGGGTCAAGTATTCTCTACTCTTCCGCCCGTTTCGACTTGCGACTGGACAAGAAATTGTCCAGATAGCGTGACTTCATTTGCTGGCTCGCCATGACTTGTTTCAACGGCGGCAGTTTGAGAATGACGCCGAGAATGGCAGCCATCGCTCGATGGCTGGCAAAAGCCTGATTGTCGAAGATGAGGTTCTGGAGTTTGCCGCGCTCAATGGCCATTACGACCGCGCGATGAGCCGTATTCACTGGTGTGATCACGCGCTGACCTCGTTGCTCAAGCCTAATGGCCTGCTTGTCGCAAACCCGGGCGCACACCCCGCAGCCGAGACAGATATCTTCGCTGACCTTGGCTTTCTTGCGTTTGTGGTTGCGAGGGTCGCCCGCCGAAACCATGCCCATCGCCTCGACCGGGCAGACATCGGCACATTTCATGCAGCCGGAACATTGAGCCTCGGTGATTGCGGGCAGAAAATTGGTGGTGCTGATGGGGGTGAGAACAGCGAACCGCTTAGCAGCCAGCATAGCCTCGCAACAGCATCCACAACAATTGCAGATGAAGGCTACGCCCTCGCGCACGTTCTCACCGAATTGCACCAGGTTGCGATCGCGGGCTTGAGCGAGCAGTTCGTGACATTCTGCCTTATCCACGCGGCGGACGATGCCGTGTTTAATCAGCGAGCCAGCAATCGAGTTGAAGGTCATGCAGATATCCATCGGTGCTTCGCAATTGCGGCCCACATGAGACATCTTGTGGCGGCAATAGCAGGCGCCGATGCCGATGTGCGAGGCCGTATCGATGACCTGCGAGGCTCGTTCGTAGTCGAGCACATACAGCGCGTTCTCCGCCGTCAAGGCGCGCTCGTTGACGAAGACGCGTCCTATTTGTGTTTCGCCGGTCGCGAACAGGGCTTTAACGAAATCCTCCTCGACGTTAAGGTACTGGTGGAAAAGTTCGGCAAGGAGCTTCTGATCGTAGTGATTACCGATGCGCATCATGGAAAACTCAAAGAAGCCCGCCATCGGCGGCGGCATTATGAACCTTTGGCCACGGTCAGAGTCGATGTCGAGCATCATGCCGCGCGAGGCGAGCCCTTCGAGGATGTTGCGGGCTTCGGTTTCGGACTTCTTCCAGAGAAGTGCTGCTGTTTCGGCCGTGAAGGGTTTGATGGGAAGCAGCGCGACGAGTTCGGCTTCTGCCGGCGTGAACAGGACCTCAAGGATTTGAAACAAAAGCTTGGTCGGCGGAGCTCCTTGGGGGAAACGGTTGATCCGCTCCGACAGTCTGCGATAGCTCTCCCTCGCGGTGTGGTGCGCCATGGAAATAGTGTAGGACGAATCGGCCAAGGCGAAAGCGCCGGCATCACAGGCGTTTGTTCGTTAGTTGCCTGATCGATAAAACAGCGGTCGAATTGAGCGTGCTGGCAGCCATCTGGAGTGTGGTCGGCGACCCTGAAGTTTAGCTTCCTGCCGAGGCTGAACTTCTTAACTTCCGTGTTGCTCGTGATCCGCCCGGAACGCAGGGAGCCTTGCCACCAGCCGAATTTTCGTTATTAACCCAATCGCTGGGCCGGCGTCAAACCGCACCCCCAGATTCTAATTCGACTTGGGGACGAGCGCGGCTACTCGACCCGCGCGGATCGCATCTGTCACTTCCTTCAGCAGGATCATGCTGACTATGTGAGTATCTCCGTCGCGGCGCAATAGGTGCGTCACGCCCGGATATGCGCGCTCATCCAGGTTTGTTTCCGAGATGCACTCAATTTCATATCCGGGAAACTTGTCGTCGATCATCGTCCAGCACACGCAGATGTCGATATTACCGAAGCTCTTCTTCGTATTTTCATCGCCCAAATCAGCAATCAGCCCGTCCAGATTATTCTTGAATTCCAAAGTGAGCGGCTTCGTGGTGTACCGTCTCTTTGTCCCCACAGTAAATTGGGACAGGCCGAACGGGCTCTCAGTTTCGGAATAATTCAATCCTCTAGTATCAGGAGCACAGTCGTACTCTATCAAACAGTCGTAAGTCCCGACCTGGCTTGTCGCGTAGATGCGCAGACCGGGAAACACCCCATTGCTGGAGAGCTGGTGGAATAGCCCGACTACATCCTGCTCAGTAAGCGGGGTACTGATAAAGCTGACCGAGGAGAGATGCAAAGGCGAGTTCTTTGCATGCGTTTGAACGTTGAAAATCCAGTCAGCGTGATTTCTCTCAATCTCCCTCTGATCGGGGTTGGGCGATTCGCCAGCCGGGCGGAGTAGCTCTCGTTGTAGGGCGAGGTACTGCACGACCCGATCCGCGATCTTATTCGCGAGATCAAGCGCCTCAACTTCAACTGTCTTGCGCCCCTGATCTGATTTCGCGCCGTCGAGGTGCACAATGACCAGCACATTCCGGCTAAAGGTCTCGTAACGTGTAGCTTGGATGTCAGTGATGTCCGCAAGGCGTTGTCTATTCACGGCTATGATAAGACCTGGTTGAAGGTGGCTCCGATTCTTGATGCCGGTGACAAGCTGGTTCAGATCGCCCCAGACGGAGCCCTGATACGGAATGAAGGCATAGACGAACGGGACGTACGCCTTCAATTGTTCGTCGAATGTTGTTCGTTGCTCGTTTGTCAGTGCCTCAATGACGCGCTCGGTAGCCCAGGTGAGATAAAGTCCGTCTTGCCTGATTTTGTCGGCTGGCGGCTTTGTTGTCTCTGCGTGCTCTTTGTGGTACTTCACCAGGTCCAGGAAGCGATAGGGTGGTTTCCTTTCGACGTCACTCGGATAAAGAAAGCATGGCTCAATGTTCTCGCTGTGCGTCCCTCCGCCGTGAATGACATTCAACTTCGCCTTGAAGTTCACAATCGGGCTGCGCCCAAGCAATATCTGGCCGATGGCGGTTCTTGTACGGAGAACGGTCGCCCAAACCCTCGGGTCAGTTGCCAGCTTGGACAGGCTTCTTGGGCGGGTTTCCGGGGAGAATTGGATTTTGACGAAGGTGCCACGCGACAATTTCTCCAGCGGGGAATCTGTGTCGTCCACGGCAAGAAGGGCTGCGTCTGTTCTTTTCTCCTTGGCCCATGCGCACCCGTACTGCATGCGCGCTTTGGTTAAAGTACCGCTTGAAGCCTCCTTCGAGTGGATTGTAATGTCGTCTGTCCCGTATGCGAGGAAGGTGAGACCCACACCCTTATAGCCGCGGTACAGATTCTTTTTGTCGCGCTTGGCGCTCGGAAGCTTGAATGAGACGTTAGGGGCGCAAGCAGACGCAACTTGCTCTGGGTTCATCCCTATACCAGTGTCGAGTACGCTGATCCAATTGTTTGTCAAATTGACGGTGACTTCGACTAGGAAAGGTTCGCCGCAGCCAGCGAGGTGAGCGTCCTCTACCGCGTCAACAGCGTTCTGTACCGCCTCGGCCAGAACATCGTAGTTGCCGTGGTAGCTCTCGAGTATGCCTTGGATCGTGCGGCGGCGATACTCCTTGTCGTCTTGATTGCCGATGCGGCTCAGCGGGTCTAGCGGGAAAACGATGGTCGAAATGGGCAGGGCTGTCATAGTGTTTCTATCGTACCGCAGCGACGGCGGGGTTGGGTGGATCACTTTTACGAGACGATGAATCTGAATCTGATGAGCCGGCCTTGTCGCAGCCGCATCGAATCGAGGACGAGAAGGTACGCCGCCCAAATTCAGAAAAGTCCCGGGAAACGCCGCCGCATTCAGGATCAGAGCCTGATTGCTCCTGGATTGTCGGCGATTCGGAAGTTAAGGCTCGGGTGTACGAGAAGAGAAGCGTCGATCTTCCGCCACGAAGATCGAGTAACGTGAAGATCGTAAGAATTCACCGCAAACTTCACCGCGAAGGACGCCGAAAGGGCTCCAAAACCGCATTTCTGCCCCAGCTAAGTCACTGAAAATACAGGTGCGCAGGTCACAACAGGCGGGTGTTCAACCCGACAGTATGCCGTGACATCTCGCCTCATTCCTGGGCCATTGATCCGCTGCAAGTGCCTGCGCCTTCGATATGTCACGTTCACTCAAGGTGACGTTTCCTGGCTAGGGTTGAAACTTGGCGTTGATAGGACTAGCCATGACTCGCTCAAAAGCTGCCTGAAAATGCTCCATCTCGGCCTGCGTCCCGACGGTGACGCGGACGTGCGTTGGCCAAACCGGCCAGGCGCGGCCAACGAAGACATTTTGCGCAGCCAGAGCAGCAATTACTTCTTTCGTTGGACGCTTAGCATCGACCATGAAGCAGTTGGATTGCGAAGCGATATAGGAATAGCGATTCTTTGCCAGCCACTCGAATGTTGCTTCCCGGACGGCAGCGTTGATCTGTTTGCGCTCAGCCAGAAGCCGAGGATCCTTCAGGCTCGCTATAGCCGCCGCTAGAGCGGTGATGGGCATTGGACTCCAGCCGGAAAACATTTCAATTTTGGCCAGCAGCTCAGGTTTGCCAATGGCAAAGCCGCAGCGCAGCCCTGCCATTCCATAAATCTTCGAGAAGGTGCGCAGAACGATCAGATCCTTGTCCGCTTTAACCAGATCAAGCACGCTCGATGCGTCGGAAAAGTGTATGTACGCCTCGTCCACAAGAAGCACAGAGCCCTTTGACTTCTTCTCCAACAAAAACTCAATATCGGAATGGCTTGTCGAGGTGCCCGTGGGATTGTTCGGCAAACAGATATAAAAGAGTCCCGCATCCGGAGCGGCTGTCAGCATTGTTCTCACGTCATGGGCATAAGTTTTTGTCAGCGGGATTCTTATAACGCGCGCGCCGGAAAATCTCGCCGCATGTGCGCCCGCCTCGTAGCCCGGATCTGCCATGACGTAGCTTTTGTTTGGAGAGGTGAAAGCGAGCACCGCGTAGTGCAACGGATAGCTCGAGCCCGGAAACGCCCGAATGTATTCCGGCTTGAGCCCTTCCGTTGCCGCGAATGTGTTGATCAGATCGTCCGTCATCCAAAACAAGTAGCGGCCAGCCTGCGGCAGAACCCCGTTGAGGGCATCGCGCGCCGCGGCGCAAGGGCCCAGAGGGTTCTCGTTGGCGTCAATCATTACCCCGTCTTTAGGAAAAGGCTGAGAATAAGCGCGCGCCAACACCGGCTCGGTGACGATCCGCATCCCAATCATGGCTGCAGCCGCGGCGGTAGAGAGCTGCAGGAAGGATCGACGAGAACGACGGCTGGAAGTTTCTTCAATTGGCATCGTGGTCACCCTATCTAATGAAGCGTCGATTGGCATTGGGCCGCGAGCCAAGCGGACATCTTCTAGAACTCAAGCACAATCTTTCCGAAATGCCCGCCTGCCTGTTGCAGACGAAATGCCTCGGCAATTTCTGCCAGGGGGAACGATTTGTCTATCACGGGCTTGACGCCGATCGCCTCGATCCCGCGAATCATCTCAATTTGGTGCTGACGGCTGCCAACAATCAAGCCCCGCAGTCGCTGCTGTTTTCGCATCAAGTTTGCCGTAGGTACCTCCCCGCTCAACCCAGTGAGAACACCGATCAAAGCGATGTGACCGCCGATACGTGCAGCCTGGATGGACTGCGCCAGAGTGCCCGGCCCACCAACCTCGATCACGTGATCGACACCGCGACCTTTGGTGATGGCAATAACACGATTGCCCCATTCAGGTTCAGTGCGATAGTTGATCAGATGATCAGCGCCGAGTTGGCGGAAGCGTGAGAGCTTGTCATCAGAGGACGACGTTGCGATCACAGTCGCCCCCATTGCCTTCGCCAGTTGTAACGCAAAGACCGAGACACCGCCCGATCCGAGAACCAGCACTGCATCTCCGGCCTTCAATTTGCCGTTAACGACAAGAGCGCGCCAAGCGGTCAGGCCCGCCGTGGTCAGAGTCGCCGCCTCCGCATGACTGTAATCGCGTGGGACGTGCGTAAACGACCTAGCTGGCCGCACAGCCACTTCGCATGCATAGCCGTCGATACCATCACCCGGTGTGGTCGTGAAATTCGCAATCGTGGGCTCGCCATCGAGCCACTGCGGGAAAAAGGTGGACACCACGCGATCGCCCGGAGAGAACTCAGTGACTCCCTCGCCAACTGCTTCCACAACTCCGGCTCCATCAGACATCGGGATGCGACGATCTGCCGCACGCGATGGCCCCGAGACTACGGCGAGGTCATGGTAATTCAGCGAACTGGCCCGCACTCTGACGCGAATCTCTCCAAGTCCAGGCGCTCCCGGATCGGGGAGATTGACCAGCTCCAGTTTCTCCAGTCCGCCAGGCTGACGCAATTGAATAGCCTGCATGCTTCCTCCTTGTCTCAATTGTACGGGTTGAAGAACCGTCGAGCTAGACTGGCATCTTTCGTTTGCTCATGGCTTGATCAGTCCGAGCAAAGGCGCGCAGAATTTACGTTCGGACGGGCAAGCCGATATCTAAATCGCGACTTTGTTTGCATAAGTAGTGGCTGGACGGATAAGCAAAATTCGAGATCGCGGGCTTCTCAAGAAAGGTAACCCTGGGGATGCACATCTAGTGCATCGCACTCGACAGTACCAAGCTCAGGGATGGGACGAAGATGATAACCAGCAGGCAGGCAAGCAGCAACACGTAGAAAGGAAGAAGTGCCCTGATAAGCGTTTCCACTTTGAGTCCCGATACAACGGAGCCGAGATAGAGGCATATTCCCACCGGCGGGGCGAGCAGTCCGATGGCCAAATTCGTAGCCATTATCACGCCGAAATGGATTGGACTGAATCCTGCGCTCTCGGCGAGGGGCAGGAGCAAGGGCGTCATCACAATAATGGTAAACCCCGGGTTCAGGAAGCAGCCTGCCAGCAGCAGCACCAGGTTAATGAGCAGCATGATCAGGAATGGACTGCTGGTGAGGCCGTGCATGTACTGCGCGACGGCGTGGGGAATACCGTCAATGGTCATCATATTCGAGAATAGCAATGCAGCCGACAACTCCAGCGCCACGATGCCGCAGGTTCGGCCGCCATGGTAAAACAGATCGCAGAACTTCTTCGCGTTCAATTCCCTGAGCAGCAGAGCTCCCACTACGATTGCATAGAGAAGCGCCACAGCGGAGGCTTCTGTCGGCGTGAAATAGCCGGTTATGATGCCGCCCATAATGATCACCGGCGTGACCAACGCCACGAAGCCGAATTTCGCCGTGCGAAAGACGCTGGAAAGGCGAAAAGGCAGCGTGGTTCTCCATTTGTTTCTTATGCCAAGAACGGTGTTATAAGCGATCAACACAACCGCGACCAACAGTCCAGGGAACAGCCCCGCCATCAGTTGTGTCCCCACGGAGAGCCCCGCGACGGTAGCGTAGATGATAAGTAGAAGACTTGGGGGAACGATCACCGCCATCGTGGATGCGGACACCGTCACCGCGGTAGCGTAGGTTAATGGGTAGCCGCCACTTTTCATCGCTCCGATGAAGATTGTCCCCAGGGCGCCTACATCGGCCGCCGAAGAGCCTGACATGCCGCCGAAGATTAAGCTGGTCACGATATTCACGGACCCTAAAGATCCTGGGAGAAACCCAACCAGGGCTTCGGAAAAGCTAAATATCCTGCGCGACATGCCGCCATATGTCATGGCGAATCCGGCCAGCATGAACAGGGGGATAGCTACCAGAATATAGTTGTCCAGAGAACGGTAAAAGAGTGTAGCCATGCTCTCCAGCGGATATGTACTGAAGGCGAACACGGAAATCATCATTCCCAAAAACATGCTCGCGGAAATGGGCACACCAATAACAATGAAAAGCGCAAAAAGAATAACCGTCAAGTAAGTCGTGTTCATGCCGCACCTTCACCTTTAGCTGAATCGCCGGATGCGGGAAGTGGTTCGTCCCAGTGGCGGAGGCGGTGGACCATATCCTGAACGAGTCGAATACAGGTCAGGCCGTATCCAAAGGGCACGGCAGCGATAAACACAAACATGGGGAAGTCAAAACCTTGAGCCGAGGTGTCCATGCTGTAATGCATCAAGGTCAGCTTAAGCCCGACATAAAAGAAAAACGCAGCGAAGCAAAGGAAGAGTACCTGGCTGCTCAGCCATACAATTTTCGGATTCAAAGGCAGTTTGTTGGCGAAGAAATCGACCCTGATGTGCTGGTTATCTTTAGCCGCCGCGGCAATTCCGACGCAGCAGAACCAGACAAAGAGGTATTTCCCGAGTTCCTCGGCAAAAACCGTGTCGAAATGGACGTGACGGTAAGCAATTCCCGTCAGGATGTCGAGCAACAGGAACACGCCGAGAAACACGAGCAGAACTCTTTCCAGCTGATCCGTAATCGAATACCAGAGTCCCCTTCGTTTTGATTCAACCTTGTTTTCGGTCACGGCTTTTAATACCTTTTCCTGAAAACAGTTCGGGGCGGAGGCAGATTCTCCACTGGGACAAAGGCCAAGAAAAAAGCCTTGCTCCCCCGCCCCCCATTCCAATCCAGGGCGAGAGGATTTTCTAAATGGATAGCTAAATCAAAAATGCTGCCGTCAGTACTTATTGACCGCAGCCTGGAAGTCATCCACGAACTTTTTGCCGTAGATTTTGGTGTAATTTTGCCAGACGGGTTCCACCGCCTTTTTCATGGCTTGCCTGACCTGGTCGTCGACAATGTTCAACTGCATGCCGCCCTTTGTTGTCAGAAGCTCACGCCTCTCCTTGACATCTTTCTTCACCAAGCCAGCTTCGAACTGCACCGACTCCTTAGCCACTCTTTCCAGGACTGAGCGCTGCTGTGGGGTCAACTTATTCCACCAGGGCAGATTGACCACGACCACCTCAAAGTCGGTGGCGTAGTCCCAGATCGAGAGGTATTTCTGCACTTCCATGTATTTGTTGGCGAAGATTACCGTCTCGGCGTTTTCCTGACCATCGATCGTCTTGAGCTGCAATGCGTTATAGACCTCACCGATCGCCATAGGAACAGGCTTCGCTCCCAGCGCATTCATTACATCCGTATAAATTTTGCTGGTCTGGACGCGTATCCTCATGTCCTTCAGGTCTTGCAGGTTGCGTACCGGTTGTCTGCTGTTAGTCAACTGCCGGAATCCTCTGGGCCACCAGGCAAGTACCTTGAGGTTTTTCGTCTCCAGCCGCTTGCCAATTTCATCGAGAACAGGCGGCTTGGCGTCGGCAAAGGCGATTTCCTGGTCGAGATTCTTAAACATGAAAGGCAGACTTACAACGGAGGTTTGCGGAACCATGCTGTCCAGATAGGCACTGCTCGTGATTTCTAACTGGATCGTTCCCTGCTGTGTCATCTCGATTTCGGCCGCCCCATTCGTCCCGGAGAGCACGCCCGAGTGATAAACCTTGGGGACGATGGCCCCGTTGCTGTATTCCGTGATCTTTTTTCCCATCCAGTCGGCGCCCTCGACCAGGATGTCTGGGGGCAGGTTGACCAGAGAGATCCTCATTTGCAAAGGGGGGTCTGCCTGAGACGGGACAGCCGTAAACACCACGCCGAACAAGAGCGCCGCCGACAGAAGACATACCCAGGGGTTTCTCTTTACTTCTCTCATCTGGGATGCCCTTGCTCACGCCGTTGAGTGTTACACCAACACCGCGTGCCAGCCTATTTCAGGCGCGCTCGCGCTAGAAGCAATCAGGCTGATTGGAAAGCATTTGAGAACCGCGGTGCTGAACGGACGGAACCGCGAAGCTCGTTACGGAATGATGCTTGCCAGCACCATGGCGGGAATTGCCATGAACCCCACCCGTTTGGGGCTGGCACACGCACTCGCCATGCCTCTGGGAAGCTGGAATCTGCACGTGCCGCACGGCATGGTTCTGGCCATGCTTCTGCCGTTGGCCATGGAGTTCAACTATCTGGCTGAGACAGATCGCTTTGTGGACGTGGCGCAGGCGTTGGGAGAACCAGTAGAGCACTTGAGCCGGCTTGTGGCGGCGCGATCCGCGGTGGAGGTCGTTCGCGAGCTGGCTCGCGACATAGGAATTCCGACATCCATGAAATCGTTCGGCCTGACCGAGGAGCATATTAAGCCGGTAGTCGAAGAAGCCATGAAGAGCGGGAATATTCCGGTCAATCCTCGCAAGATCTCTGCCGCAGATCTCGAAAATATGCTGCGGAAGCTCTTATAAGGAGGAGCGATGTCGACAGTCAAAGCCACAACCGAGACACACGTTAACTTCATCAACGGAAAGTGGGTCGCTCCCGTAAACGGCGAGTACTATTCGAGAGCTAATCCAGCCCACCCGTCAGAATGCCTAGGCAGTTTTCCGAGTTCCACCGAGGCTGATGTCGAGGCCGCGATCAAGGCGGCCGAGAGCGCCGCTATCGCCTGGGCTGATACTCCGGGACCGCAGCGCGGAGCTTTGCTGTTCCGGTTCGCGCAGTTGCTGGAAGATGCCAAAGCAGAGTTGGCGAAAATTATCACTCTGGAGCAAGGCAAGGCTTTGGCGGAAGCTAGCGGCGAAGTGGGGCGAGCAGCCGTGGAAGCCCGCTACATGGCAGGAGAAGCCAGCCGCATCTGTGGTCAGAGCTTTCCTTCCGAGCGTCCGGGCTACTCCGCTTATACGGTGCTTGAACCGCTGGGCGTAGTAGCCGCAATTTGTCCATGGAATTTTCCTGTAGTGACGCCGGTGCGAAAACTCGCTCCCGCGCTTGCCTTCGGCAACTCGGTGATTTTCAAGCCGGCTTCGCTCACCCCATGGTCGGCTGTGTACATCACCCGGCTACTAGAGAAAGCCGGGGTGCCACCGGGAGTCGTTAATCTTGTCATGGGTCCGGGAGCTCGAGTCGGCAATCAACTGGTGGCCGATCGCCGCGTTCGTGGAATCACTTTTACAGGCTCTACAGATGTGGGCTTGCCATTGTACGAATCCGCGGCGCGTCACTTGGCCAGCGTACAACTCGAACTGGGAGGCAAGAATCCGGCGATAGTGATCGACTATGAAAACTTGGACGAGGCCGCGCGTGAAATCGTCTCGGCGGCTTTTCTGTGCAGTGGCCAGCGGTGTACGGCCCTGAGCCGCGTCATCGTCAGCGAAGAGCAGGCGGATGCGCTTGTCGCTAAAATCCTCTCCTGTATGGCGAAGATTCAGGTCGGTGACGGTATGCTGGAAACTACAACGATGGGCCCACTGGTTAGCCGGTCGCAGTTCGAGACCGTGGAGAAGTATGTCGCAAAGGGAATCGAATCGGGATGCAAGTTGCTGTACGGAGGCGAATCTCTAAGCAGGCAGCCGGACCAGGACGGCTACTACTTTAGTCCGACCTTATTCGATCAAGTTCCCGATAGCTCGGTGCTGGCAAAGGAGGAGATATTCGGCCCGGTGTTGCCTGTCATTCGCGTGCGTAATGTCGAAGAAGCGATCTCCGTCGCCAACGACACGCGTTACGGCCTGGCCGCTTCGGTCTTTACTTCGTGCTTCGACGTGGCTTCCAAGTGTATGCGACGCATACAGGCCGGCATGATTCACATTAATCATGGCACTGCCAGCCAGGCACACGTTCCTTTTGGCGGATGCAAAGATTCCGGCCAGGGTGCTTTTTCCATTGGGCCGACCGCGAAAAACTTCTTCACGAATGTTAAGACGATTTACGGTAGGTGGTAAGGCGGGAGTCTGCCCATCATAAGAGCGGGTAGTTGGCTGCGGTAACGGCCGAAGAGCCAGCTGATCCATGTGTTTCTATTTCTCGCTATGTCACAGCTTTTCATCGCCACAGCAAGCGGCTAGTTCCAAGAGAACGGCGACGTCGTTCCTACTAAACATACAGGGGCTTAACCATGAGAATCGCGATAGGTGGAGACCATGCCGGGTTTCCTTTGAAAGCGACAGTTATCGAGGCAGTCAAGGCACTAGGTCATGAGATTACGGACCACGGGTGCTATGATCTGACCCCAGTGGATTTTCCCGATATCACGCGGAAAGTGTGCGGTGAGGTTCTCAATAAGAGAGCGGACCGGGCGATTCTGGTGTGTGGCACGGGAGTAGGCGCCAGTATAGCGGCAAATAAGATACCCGGGATCCGCGCGTCGGTATGCCATGACATTCAGACAGCCCACCAGTGTGTGGAACATGACAACGTGAACGTCATTTGTGTTGGCGCTAAGATCGTGGGCGAATGGCTGGTTGTCGACCTTGTACAGCGCTATTTGCAGGCCGAGTTCAGCACCGACGAGGATTGCCGGCGCCGGGTGGAAAAGCTGCATGCGATGGAGAAAGATTATATTGTGAAATCGAACGTTTAACTCCTGAGCACCGCGGAATGTGTTGCTCCTCCAGCGTTGCCGAAAAGCAAGATGCCGATCGAGACTAGCAATGGCAAGTTGAACCGATGCAGAAATTGATTGTGCTTCCCAGAGATGGGTGCGTAAAACATTGGACCTACTTGGCAGGAGGTGCAGTGCGTGGGAAAGAGTCCTACCCCAGTGCTGGTAGTTGGCAGCCTGAACATGGATATGGTTGCGATTACTGAGCGGCTGCCACAAAAAGGCGAGACGATTATGGGCAGCCAATTCATGACCTTTCCGGGAGGTAAAGGTGCCAACCAAGCGATTGCGGCAGCCAGGTTGGGCGCGAAGGTATGGATGGCTGGCTGCGTGGGCAAAGACGGTTTCGGCAATGAGTTATTGTCTAGCCTGCAGAAAAGCGGCGTAAATACGGAATACGTTGACCACAAGGATGCTTCGACCGGCGTCGCCTTGATAACCGTAGACAGTTCCGGAATGAATACGATCATCGTGGTATCTGGGGCGAATGCGAAATGCGACAGAGGGCATGTAGATGCCGCTCTGGGGGCTATCGGAGAACCGGGAGTTCTGCTGTTGCAGAACGAGCTAACTGCGGACACAGTGGAATATGCCATTCGCGCCGCTCATGATCGGAAATGGACGATTATTCTGAATCCAGCTCCTGCCCGCCAGATACCTCGAGCTATCTTATCCCTGGTGGATATCGTTATTCCTAACGAGAGCGAAGCCGGGTTGATTACCGGTCTAACAATTGACAACAGTGATGACGCGGTGGCTGCGGCAGGAAGGCTTGTAGATGCAGGTGTTGGTTGGGCGGTCGTCACGCTCGGCAGCAAGGGCGCAGTTTGTTGTAGCAATAAGGAGACGCATCGTCTGGAAGCCGTCAAGGTTGACGCCGTGGATACCACCGCCGCGGGGGACGCATACACCGGCGCACTAGCTTTCGCCTTGGCAGAGGGGTGGCCGATGCTCGACGGTCTGCATTTCGCCGGCGCGGCTGCTGCCTTATCTGTTACCCGGCTCGGCGCCCAACCTTCGCTGGGTAGTCGCGAAGAGGTAGGGCATTTCATCAATCACACCCGCTCCTCAACCAGCGGCCTGTCGCAATGAGTTTGTTGCACGAGACGGACGGATGTCCCGGCGGTCCGTCTTTGCCAAGTGTGGGCGACGCTCCGCGACTTCGCCTCGCAGCACCTTGTACCGATACTTCGTGATCCAGATCAGGTGATACTTGATGTCCCAGAGGTGAAGGGCCGGGCCGGAAAACGATTGCTCTCCAAAGAGAACGGCGCTTCCTGCCCAGCTCTTCGGACGTCCGACTGCCCCAGTTATCGCGCAGCTACGGCTTGCGGTTTCACATCTGCCGGGACTTCGCTGATCGGGATTTTCAAGGCAGCGGCGACACCTTGGCCGTAAGCCGGATCCGCCTTCAGGCAGTTGCCGATGTGGCGGATTTTGATCTCCTTCGGAGCGTCGCCCATGGCGCGAGCGGTGTTCTCGAAGAGCGCCTTCTTCTGTTCGGCCGTCATCAGGCGGAACAGTTTTCCCGGCTGCGAGTAGTAGTCATCGTCTTCACGATGGTTCCAGTGATCGGCGGCTCCCTCGATGCTGAGGGGAGGCTCGGCGAAGTCAGGCTGCTGCTGCCACTCGCCGTAGCTGTTGGGCTCATAGCCGAGGGTGCTGTCGTAATTGCCGTCGACCCGCATGGCGCCGTCGCGATGGTAACTATGGAACGGGCATCGGGAAGCGTTCACCGGGATGAGGTGGTGGTTCACGCCGAGCCGGTAACGCTGGGCATCACCGTAAGAGGGTGCAGGTTTTTTCCCGTATAACGGATCGTTCCACTGATAGCCCCGGCAGAACCCGCGTCAACCCTGTAGAACGAGGGCGCCGGCTCACTCTTGGGGGCGTCCGTCAGTTCCGTCTTGGTTTTTCCTGAACACCCTGAGAGGAGCGCGACCGAGCAGCAGAGAATCTAGATCCAAAGAGGAGAAATTGACGAGGTGTTCCACTATGCCACCTTCATTTTTTGCTTGCGGCGAGGCAGCGCGCCATGCAAGCCGAAGGGCCATCGCTTGTGAGTTACGCAAGTTGAGCCATCGACGCTAAAAGTTGGTGGTGAGGCGCATGGCGAAGCTTCGCGGCGGGCCGATGGCGTTGCCGGAGAAAAGACCTCCGAAGTCGATAATATCGAGAACATTGGTAAGGTTTTGTCCGTCGATTTGAAACCGCATATTCACACGCTCGGACTTGTAAATATCGGTGCCCGCCGAGGCATTGACCTGAAATGAAGGAGAGATACGACTGCGGCCGAAGTTAATGCGATTCAGTACCTGCTGGCCGTATTGGGCAAGAACCGTCGAGGGGTCGCCATCGAACTCGAAGGGCAGCCCGCTGTCATATTGAATTCCGCCTGCGACCCAGAGACGCGGTGCGACCTGGTAGCGAAGTCGTCCACGAACGGTGTTGCGCTGATCCTGCGAATCCGGGAAATGGCCGGTGAGCTGGGTTACCGCGGCCGAGGCGCCGTCACCCAAAAAGAGCCCTCCTGTTACCGGGAACCAGACGTTGCCGACGGTATAGGAGTAGCTCAGAAACCCGGAAAAGCGGTGCCATTCGAGAAGATTAAGTTTTGCTTCCGCCCCATAGATGATGGATTTCCGAAAGGCAATCGGGAAGCTGATCGTTGTGTTCGAGATTTGATCGTCATCCGCATAGTTATTTACATCTCTCCGGAAATAGTTTGTGTCCAGCCTCAGCTTTCCGAAGAACGCCTTGCTGAAACCGATCTCGTAGTAATTGCCTTGTGAAGGTTGCACCGGCAGCCGGAGGAAATTGGTCGGGTTGAGGGATTCAATCGCGGTTGAATTCGAGAGCAGAATGTTCTCGAAGGATGGGCTCTGAAAAACCCGGTCATAGGAGAAATGTAAGACCAGGCCAGCGGACGGGAAATAGCGCGAAATCGAGAAGCGCGGGCTCAACGCTTGCCGGTTTAACAAAAGCTGATAGTGGTCCCAGCGAAGCCCTGCATTAATCGTCCATTTGCCAAGATGGACCAGATCCTGCACGAATGCGGATTGCTCAAGGTCCGGCCGGTTTCCCGTGAAGCTGAAAGCGGGAGGTGTGCCGTCATCAAATTGCGTCGGATCCGTAATGTTGTAGGTAAAATTTTCATGTAGAAATATATTGTCCGACTCGACCCCAAATTTCCACTCGTGCCGGCCATGAGCGATGGTGACGGCTCCTTTGAAATATCCTTCGCGAAACGAATTGTGCTGAAACACTTCTATGGGAGTTGAATTCGCGTTGGAATTGAAATCATTCGCATTGTCGCGAACCATCCCGCGCAGATCGGCCACCATACGGGACGAAAACGTGTGCTGGTAGGAAACGATTCCCATCGTCTCGATGTTATCCGCCGTTTGGCGCTGGCCTGCGACTTGCTGCACAAGTTCGTTCGGAATATCGTAGCGCGAGTCCTCATGGCGGACGATGAATCTCACGCGGTCCTTCGGCGTTAAGTCGCGCTCGTAGTTTACCGAAAAATCGCCCAGCGTACCTGTATTCGAATAGTTCTGCGGGACCACTGGATTCAGGTAATGGTCCGTCATGCTGCCGCTGGCGCTGGCGCCGAGCGTATTCTTGCCCCAGGAATACTGCCCCTTTGCGAAAACGCCGGCTGAGTTAAAGCTGCCGCCGGAAAGCACTGTCTCGCCATGAAAACCGGGCTGCGAATTTCGCAGCGTGTTCACCTCGACCACGCCCCCCATTTTTCGGCCGTATTCGGCGGGAATGCCTGCCGTGTAAATGCTCAAAGATTGCACGTCATCCGCTTCAATCTCAGGTCCGAAGCTAGGTGAGCGATTGTCCGTCAATGGGATGCCATCCACCACAAATTGTGTCTGATACTCCGAGCCACGGGGATGCAAGACGGCATTCCCTTCGTATAGCCAACCCGGCTGTGAATTTACCAAGTCCTGTATGGAACGGCCCGGAATCGAGCCAAGCCGATTTTGGATCAGATCTGACCCTATTCGATTAACGGAGCCAGCTTGATCGGGATCAATCAGCGTATCGGCCGCACTAACAGTTACGGATTGATTGACCACGGGTAGTTTGAGTTGGATTCTGTATTCTTTGGGAAGCGAGGAATGAAGCTCGACAGTTTCGGATACGGCTGCAAAACCAGGCTGCTTGATCGTGAGGTGATAAATGCCATAGGGCAGGCGCTGCACGGCCAGGGTGCCCTGATCGCTGGTCGTCAGAGTATTTCGATATTGATTCGCCTCACTCGTGATGCGAATAATCGTTTTTACGCCGACACCGGACGGATCAGTCACCTTAAGATGCAATTCGCCGCTATTGCTCTGGCAGAAAAGCGGCAAGGCGCAGAGAACAAAAAGCGTTACAAGCCTTCTCATCGAGTATTAGCCTCAGTCCAGCTTTGCGTTTTCTGTGAAGCCTTCGGAGATTGAATGCGAGGTTATGAAGCTGTTCGAGCAATTTCGCAATCCGCTTCTCCGTTATGTCCTTTCGTTCGGCATACGCGTGCATGATGCGGAAGAAGTCACGCAAGAAGTGTTCGTCTCCCTCTTCCGGCATCTGCAATTACGGAGATGTCGGCGAAATCTGCGCGGCTGGATTTTTCGCGTCGCGCACAATCTTGCGCAGAAGCAGCGCCATGCGAAGTAGCAGCGCTAAGAATGCAATTCCAATTATGTATGCCCGGTTCATGGTATCCACCTCTTAAAATGGTAATCTATCTGCCCGGATGAGTCTGTAGAAGCCATTGAGGGTTCGACACTCCCGCACGCGAACGATTTCTCCGATTTTCCGCCACATTTATCTACAAGACCCACATCTGCTAACTGCGGCAGATATGGGGCACCAGGCCGTAATTGCGCGGGTTGGGGCAGAACGAGCGAGGCGCTACCGAATGTGTAGTCCAGAAGTGAAGCGTACAAAATGTTGGGGTTTATCCGATCCCAAAACTTGGTTTTTCAGCAGCCCTACTGGGAGAGAGACAATCAGCTGAATTCGCACTCATTATGAACTCATTATGAAATGTGGCCGAATACTTGAAATGTAACCGAATATTTAATGATAAGATGACGGAACCGTGCCACTCCCGTTTGAACAGCGCACTTAAGTTCATCCTAGAGACCCCGGCTGACAGGCATTTGCTTCAGCGAGAAGCCGTTAGCGCCAAGCTGGCGCTCAGGACCCGGCAAACTGAAAATCCTTCTCTATAACCCCGACAACGGCATCACGCAGAACTTCATGCCTCACCTCTGGATGTTTCTGCTGCAGGCGCTTACGCCCCCCGGCCATGAAGTTCTTCTGATCGATGGCAACACACGACCGATGAGCGACGCCGAACTAGTCCAGTTTGCTGTCGACCAAAGAGTCGGACTGGTCGGGATCGGGGCCATGACCCGCATGATCGCCAAAGCGTACCGGGTGGCGGATTCGATTCGTGCCGCCGGTATTCCAGTCGTGATGGGCGGACCGCATGTGACCGAAGTTCCAGGCGAAGCGCTCGGACATAACGGCGGACCGCGCCATGCCGATGCGCTGGCCCTGGGCGAGGCGGACGAAACCTGGCCGCTGATCGTGGAAGACGCGGCGCGGGGCCAACTCAAGCAGATCTACACTCCGACCGACGCATCCGGGAAGGAGCGCAAGCCGACGCTGCAGAATTATCCGGCGATTCCCTGGGATTCACTCGACTTGCGGCAGTTCAATCGAATTCCGGGCTTTGTGCGTCCAGTCATGCGGCGAATGGGATTCAATTGGGAAACATTTCACATCATTCCCATCGAGTCCGGACGCGGCTGCCCCTATGGCTGCGAGTTCTGCACGGTCACGGGGTTTTTCGGCGACTCGATCCGCTTCCGCTCCAACCGCAGCATCGTCGAAGAGATGCTCAAGCTCAAAGAGCGTGCCCGCGGCAGCCGCGGCCAGATCGCCGTATTCTTCGTCGACGACAATTTCGCCATCAATGTAAAGCGTACGAAGTCGCTTCTACGCGACATTATTGCCGCGGGAGCCACGCTTTCTTGGGTCGGCCAAATCAGCGCCAACCTGCTGCGCGATGAGGAACTGCTGGATTTGATCGCGGCTTCAGGGGGACGCTGGATCTTCATCGGCATGGAGTCGCTCGACGCGGCCAATCTCGCCAGCGTCAACAAGAGCTTTAACAAGCCTTCCGAATACCCCGGCGTCCTCCGGGCGCTGGCGCGGCGCAACATTTATGCCATCACGTCGTTTATCTTCGGATTCGATCACGACACCCCGGGCGTGGCCGAGCGAACCTTGGCCGAGATCCGCGATTGGCCGCCGGTTCTGCCGGTTTTTGGACAAATCACCCCGTTCCCTTCCACTCCGTTGTATGACCGCCTGCAAAAAGAAGGAAGGCTCAAACGGCCGCTACACTGGCTCGAGTTCGCCCCTTTTCAGATGGCGCACGAACCTCTGAAGCTGACCATTCCAGAGGTGGCGTCCGAGGTGCAATATGCGTGGATGAACTCCTACAGTCCGGCCGCGACTCGGCAGGCGCTGGATTCGATGGCGAATGAACCAGCTGCTTACAAGATCAGCCACCTGGTTTCACGGTTGTTCTTCCGTGGCATCTATTTTCAGCAAAAGGGAGCCTGGAAATGGCTGAAGCTGATCGTTGAAAACCGAGGCTCGGTGTGGCGCATTGTCAGGGACTCGTTTACGCAGTGGCAGGGGACCCGCGATCGGGACAGGACGGAAGACTTTAACCACAGTTCGCGAAGCGCCGCTCAGGCCGGCCAACTCGCGCCGGAGATGCGAACTGAATTCTACGGCTTACAACTCATGGTTGGGCGCGAGGCCGAACTGGAAATCAGTCCAATCCCTCTGGAAAGCAATCCACGAACACCGCCTGCCGGCGAGAAGTAGCTTGGCGCGAAACAATCCAGCTGCCACTATTCGCTGATGAGCCCCGCTTTTGCGCCGATCAGCGAAAGCAGGTTCCAACCGGCCGGGGGTTCTGTGTTGTAATAGAAGATTAAAGCACCTAATGCCTGGCCGGAAATCAATCGTGGATTACCCTGGCAGGGCGTTGGCGGAGTATGCGCTGGTCGATTGGCCGCGAATTTTTGACGGGGAAAAAGTTGTGTCTGGCAGTGCGCCGTCAGTTGTGCACGGCAGGTGGACTCGCTTGACTTCTGGCGTGCGCCGCTCCGACCCGAGCGGGCTTTACCCGAGGGGCGTTGCCGCCCCAGCAAGTCCAGCGAAGCCGCCTGCAAAACGTTCTAATTGGCATGGAACCCATCCGCGGCGAGAGCCTTGGAGGGACCGCTGCAAAGGCCGGCGGAAAAGTGAGTGGCGAGTTTCATGAGTATCAATATTGGTTTGGATATCGGCGCGGTCAGTTTGAAACTTGCCGCCATCGGCAGCAAGAAAGACAGATCGTTGCTGGAGGTTTTTTCGCGGAATTCCGACCACTTTATGTTCCACCAGTTTCCTGAAGGCAGCGCCATGGCTGGACGGCCGTTGGTTGTCTCGCGCTACCGGCGCATTCAGGGCAGCCCTATCGAGTCCACCTTCGACCTGCTGAAGGACTTCTACGAGCACTTGCCTGAGCAGAGTGTCGAGGGCATCCGCGTAACCGGTTCAGGAAGCCAGCTGATCGCCAAAATCCTGGGCATTTACTTCGAGAACGAATTTCGCGCCCTGGTCAAGGGAGTGCGGGCTCTCTATCCAGCCGTGCGTACCGTGTTTGAAATGGGCGGCGAAAGCTCGAAGTACGTCCGCCTGGAAGCGAGCGCTTCCAGCAAATACCTTGGCATTATCGACTACTCCTCGAGTGGCGACTGTGCCGCCGGCACGGGATCGTTTATCGACCAGCAGGCGTCGCGCCTGCTCTACCAAGTGGAGGAAGTCGGGGCTGCCGCCTGTAATGCGAATAGCGCCGCGCGCATCGCCGGGCGCTGCTCGGTCTTCGCGAAGTCGGACATGATCCATGCCCAGCAGAAGGGGTACACAACCGAGCAGATTCTGCGGGGACTATGCGATGCGGTGGCGCGAAATTTCAAGTCGGCAATCGTCAAAAACGGCGAAATCATCGCACCGGTGGCGTTTGTTGGGGGCGTCGCCTGCAACCAAGGCGTTCGCCATGCCCTGCGTGAGGCATTCAATCTCGAAGACGATCAGTTCATCGTGCCCGAGTTGTACGCCTGGATGAGCGCAATTGGCGCGGCAATGTTCGAAGCCGAGGAGCTGCGTAAGCTTTCCTTCAAGCACATCCACCAGGTGCAGCAGCACGTGCATGCGAAACAGCAGTTTGCATTCAGCGATCCGCTTTCCATGCAGGCGGTCACCCTGCTGCGCGACCAGGTGCAGGACCCGCCTCTGCCGGAGCCGGGGAATCAAGTTGACGCCTTCCTCGGTATCGACATCGGCTCGGTTTCGACCAACCTGGTGCTCATCGACAACGATGGCAAGGTGCTCTACGAGATTTACCTGCGCACCCAGGGCCGTCCCATCGAGGTCGTCTCCGCCGGGCTGAAGGAAATCGAGGAGAAGATCGGCGATCGGATTTTTATCCGCGGTGCGGGAACCACCGGCAGCGGCCGCGAACTGATCGGCGAACTGATTGGGGCCGACGCCGTCAGCGACGAGATTACGGCTCATAAGACCGGCGCCGCGCACGTTTGCAATCAACTCGGCCTTGAGCCGGTGGATACAATCTTCGAGATTGGCGGACAGGATTCCAAGTTCATCCGTCTGGAAAAAGGCGTGGTGGTAGATTTCACCATGAACGAAGCCTGCGCCGCTGGCACCGGTTCGTTTCTGGAGGAGCAGGCGGAAAAACTTGGGGTCGAGATCAAGGACGAGTTTGCCAATCTGGCGCTGGCCTCCAAGCATCCGGCCCGTTTGGGCGAACGCTGCACCGTCTTCATGGAACGCGATGTCACGGCGCTGATGTTGAAGGGCGCAGCGATTGGCGATATCTGCGCCGGCCTGGCCTACTCGGTCGCGCTCAACTATCTCAATCGCGTAGTGCGCGGGCGCAAAGTCGGCAACGCCATATTTTTTCAGGGCGGGACGGCGTACAACGATGCGGTTGCAGCCGCATTCTCGCACATTTTGCAAAAGCGCATCATCGTTCCTCCACACAACGGGGTGATCGGCGCGATCGGCATGGCGCTCATCGCGCGCGAGCGCATGCTCGGCAGCTCGGCGCCATCGAAGTTCCGCGGCTATGACCTGAGCAAGGTCGATTTCACCACGCGCGATTTTGTCTGCGGCGCATGTTCGAATTCCTGTGACATGAAGGAGTTCAAGATTGAGGGTGAGCGCAGCTTTTGGGGCGACAAATGCGGTGACCGCTACCGCAAGCGCGCCAAAACGGATCGCCAGCCGGTCATCGCCGATCTGCTGGAGCATCACCAGCGGCTGCTGGAGGAAGTTTGCCGTCCGGCGACCGGCAAGCGGCCTGTGATCGGCGTTCCGCGGGCGATGTACTTTTATGATCGCTTTCCCTTCTGGTGCGCTTATTTTCAGGAGCTGGGTTTCGATGTGGTACTTTCGTCGCCGACCGACAGGCGTATTTGCGCAGTCGGAGACGAACTGGCCATTGCACAGCCGTGCTTTCCCGTGAAAGTCGCGCATGGACACGTCCAGGAACTTCTCTCGAAGAATGTCGATTATGTGCTCGTGCCCAACGCGGTGAACTCCGACCTTCCAGTCGCACTGGAAAACATCTATACGGAGTCGCACCTCTGTCCGTGGAACCAAACGCTGTCTTTTGTGCTCCGCGCCGTGCCGCAGCTTGACGAGATGCGCGATAAGATTCTAAACCCAACGGTTCACTTCCGTTACGGATACAAGCAGGTGGAAAAGGCGCTGGGCGACTTTGCCCGTTCCCGGCTGAAGATTTCCCGGGTCACCAGCGACCGCGCGGTTGCCGCCGCCTACGCTGCCCAGGCAAAGTTCACCCGCGCTCTCGAGGAGCTTGGAGCCGAGGCGCTCGCCACGCTGCGCCAGACGAATGAGCCCGCGATTGTACTGGTCGGGCGCGCCTACAATCTCTACGACCGCGGGATTAACTGCGACATCCCGCGCAAGCTGCGGTCGCTATACGGCGTCAATGTCGTGCCGATGGATTTTCTGCCGGTGGAGCTCGAGGACATTCGCGAGGTTAACCCGAACATGTACTGGAACGCGGGGCGGCGTATCCTGGCGGCGGCACAAATCACCAGCCGCTTCCCGAAGCTGCACGTGGTTTACATCTCCAACTTCAAATGCGGTCCGGACAGCTATATCAAATCGTTCGTGAATGACGCTACCCGCAAACCCTCGCTGGTACTGCAATTCGATGGACACTCCAACGACGCGGGCTTCATCACCCGCTGCGAAGCCTATCTCGATTCCAAAGGATTCCTGCGATGTCCAACGGCTGCCGCCATCTGAGCCGCAAAATCGGCCCCGAACACCCGCTGGCCGGCAAGACAGTCTATATTCCCACGATGGCGGACGGCAGCGCGGAAGCGTTTGCCGCCGTCTTCCGCTGGCTTGGTGTCGATGCTTCGCCGACCCCTCCGTCGGACGAGTTGACGCGCGAGTTCGGCAGCCGCTACACGAATGGTGACGAGTGTTATCCGGCGAAGGTGGTTGTCGGTGATTTCGTCAGGGTCATCCAGCAGCCGGGGTTCGATGCCAAGCGCAGCATGTTCTTCATGCCCACCGCGGACGGGCCGTGCCGCTTCGGCCAGTACGTGCCGATGCTCGGGAAAATTCTGCGGGATATCGGCTACGGCGACGTTCAGATCCTCTCCCCAACCAGCAAAAATTCCTACGCGGACCTGGGCGAAATCTCCACGCCATTCATGCGCGGGGGCTGGCGCGCGCTGGTTGCCGCCAGCGTGCTCCGCAAGGCTTTGCACCGCAAGCGACCGTATGAAACCATCCCCGGTTCCAGCGACAAGGTGTACGAGGAGGGCATTGCCGACCTGTGCTCGACCATCGAGCAGGGCTGTTCGCATAATGGCTGCCAACTGGATGCGATCGTCGCCGTCATGCAGCGTACGCGCGAAAAATTTGCGCGGGTGGCGATGCGCTACGACGACAGCGTGCCTCTGATCGGAGTGGTTGGAGAAATTTTCTGCCGGCTCAACACCTTCAGCAACGAAGATCTGATTCGAAAGCTCGAAAGCTATGGCGCCCAGGCGTGGCTGAGCGATATTCCCGAATGGATCATGTACACCAATTCCGAACAATTGCGGAAGCTGAAGCTGCGGGGACAGTACTGGTCGATGGAGATGCTGAAGGCGCGCGTTCGCTGGCACGTGCAGGAGCGCGACGAGCACGCCATCACCAAGCCTTTCAAACAAGATTTCACCGGCAGTGAAGAGCCGGACGTCTATGAAGTCTTCGAGTATGCGCGGCCGTATCTGCCCAACGATGGCGCACTCGGCGAGATGGTGCTGTCGGTAGGCAAAGCCGCATACCTGGCTAAGCACGGCGCGGATGGCATCATCGACATCAGCCCGTTCACCTGCATGAACGGGATCGTGAGCGAAGCCGTCTACCCCAAGTTGAGCAAAGACTATGGGGGTATTCCGATTCGCAATTTCTACTTCGATGGCACGCAATCGGAACTCGACCGGGATCTGGGGATCTACATGGAACTGACGCGCTCGTATCGGGAGAAAAAGTCCTTGCATACGGCGAGCTGCGGGCGGTAACGCGATCTTGCTATAGCCGCTCCGCATACCCTAAATCCCTTCGGGGCTGCCGCGAATTGTCGGGACGCTCGAATTTTGATGAAGACAACGAACAACATAGTTCCGGGCCAGGGAGTGCCTGCTCCGCTCCCTGAAAACGTGGCTGGGCGCATCAGTCTGAAGCAGCTTTTTTGGGGGTTTCTGAAGATTGGGCTGCTGGGTTTCGGCGGTCTGGCTCCGGTGGCGCACCATGTCATTGTCGAGGATCGCGCCTGGCTCACCGAACAGGAATATGCATCCCTGCTGGGCCTCGGACAGATACTGCCTGGGGGCAACATCATCAATCTCGCGGTGATCATGGGAGACCGGTTCCAGGGGATCTGGGGATCTCTAACCGCTCTCGCCGCATTGATGGCAATGCCGCTGGTCATCCTGATGGCATTGGCGCTGCTCTACGAAAGGTTCGCGGGACTGGCGGTGGTGCGTACCGCCATCGGGGGTTCAGCCGCCGTGGCTGCCGGTTTAGTAATCGGCACGGCGGGCAAGATCCTGTGGAAGCTTCGTCTGTCCTGGGTCGGGCTCTTGTTTGCGGCCGTGGCCTTTGCCGCGGTCGGGCTGCTGCAACTGTCCCTGGTTCCCGTCCTCGTCGTGTTGGCTCCGCTCAGCGTTGGGGTCGCCTATACGAGGCGCCGGAAATGAAAAACCATGTGCTGTGGCAAATCGCGTTAACCTTTGCCTCGTTGTCCCTGGTTGCCATGGGAGGGGCCAATGCTGTCGTTCCCGAAATCCATCGGCAGATCGTGGGCGCGCATGGCTGGATGAATGATGCGACGTTTGCGCAGTTGTTCGCGATTGCGCAGGCCGCGCCCGGGCCGAATATTCTGCTGGCCTCGTTGATCGGTTGGCGCATAGCCGGTATGGCCGGCTTGGCGGTCGCAACCCTGGGCATGATTGTGCCGTCTTCGCTGCTCGCGTTTACGGTCGGCCGCCTGGTCAACCGCTTGGCCGACGCTCCCTGGATTAGCGTGACAAAGGCTGGCTTGGTGCCAATCGCCGTCGGACTGATCATGGCCGGCGGCATGGTGATGGCACGGGCCGCGGTTCACAGTGTGTTCTCACTCACGATTACGGTTGGAGCGACAATTTTCGTGCTATGTTGCGAGCGCAACCCGCTTTGGGCGCTTGCCGGCGGCACGATCATCAGCTTGCTTGGCTTGTGGGGTGGCGTAATCCAGTAGGGTAGATGGAACGAAGCGATATGCGAAAAGTCATTTTGATTCTCATGGCAGCGTTGACCTTTGGAACTGCAACAGCAGTGGCGTCACCTCAACAACCGGTCATCGCGGTATTCACCAAGAATTTCACCAACCCTGCTTACGAAGCCGCCAGAGTGGCCGCCGATCGGGTGGCGCGCGAGTTCGGGGCAAAGACTATCCACTACGTGCCGGAAAAGCCAGACAATGTTGAGCAACAGAAACTGCTGGTGGAAAAGGCGCTGAAGGATCGTCCCGATATCGTTCTCTTCACGCCGGTGGACGACGTGGCGATGATTGGCGATTTGGCGAAATTCGCCGCGGCTAAAATACCGGTGGTTCTGTTCATTAACCAGATGCCGGGCCAGTTCGTGACTTTCGTCGGCTCCGACGATGTGGAAGTAGGTTATCTGGGCGCGAAGGCCCTATTCCAGGCACTGGGAGGCAAAGGCCCAGTGGTTGCCATCGAGGGCAATCCTGCTGCCCCGACCAGTCGGGATCGTGTTAAGGGCATGAAGCGCGCGCTAGCTGAATACCCGGGGATCCAATTGCTGGATTCCGGTATCGGCATGTATCAGCGCCCTGAGTCCAAAAAACTGGTAGCCGGAATGCTTTTGAAGCATCCGCGGATCGACGGCATCTGGACCGCGAACGATGTCATGGCATATGGCGCGCTCGACGCCCTGGGCGAGGCCAGCCGCACGGCGAAGGTTGTCGGCGCCAATGGCCTGGACGATGCGATTAAGCTGATCGCAGACGGGGTCATGCTGGCGAGTGTCGACTTCAGCTCGTTCAAGCTGGCCTGCGTGGCGACTGAAGCTGCGATTCGCTACCTCAGGGGAGAAACCGTGCCGAAGGCGATTCAAGTGCCAGTGCTGCTGATCGATCAGTCAAACTATCAAGCCTTCAAAACGCCGATCGCGCAAAGATCCTGCCCGGCATGGGCGGAGTTGGTGCATTAAGAGCGGTCTCCACCCGCCCGTGGCGGGGCGCTGATCCTCCGTTCACACCTGATCGTCTGCAACGGAGGTACCAGCACCAACGCTACGAGGGGCACACATGCAAAGGCGCAGTCGCCGTGGAAAATAAAGATCAGTCGAAGCTGACGATCTCCACCCAGTTCGAGTCCCTGCCCGTCGGATACTTCTTCAGCAGCGTGAGCGCGCCGCTCCCGTCGATGGCGTAAACCGAGATCGTGTCCGACAGCTCGCCGGTGACGACCATGTACTTGCCCTTGGGGTCGATGGCGAAGCCTCGCGGCTGCTTCTCGGTCGGCGTGCTCGACAGATAGGTGAGCTTACCGGTGGCGGCGTCGACGCTGAACGCGGCGATCGTGCTGCTAGTGCGCTCCACGGCGTAGAGGAACTTGCCGTCGGGCGTCAGGTGCAGATCGGCGGCCCAGATGTCCTTCGACACATCGCGCGTGTCCTCGCCCAGCCCGACCGGGACGCGCGGCAAACCAGGCACCAGTTTGCTGTCCGGCGGCAGGACTTTGACTTCGCTCACAGGGGTGAGCAGGCCCATCTTCTGGTCCAGTGACAGGGTGGTGACCGTGCCGACCAACTCGCTCAGCAAATACACGAACTTGTTGTCGCTGGAGAAGATGATGTGGCGCGGGCCGGTCGAGGCCTTCATCAAAAGCACCGGCGGCGTGTTAGCCGTCAGCTTGCCGGTCTTCGGATTGAAAACGAACTGGAAGACCTCGTCGCTGCCAAGGTGTGGAACGAAGACGTACCGGTTGGTGTTGTCGATTCTGATGGAGTGTGCATTGCGGGCCGTCGGGATCACCTGCAGAGGCTCGGAAATCTTGCCGTCTTTGCCGATGGCGTTGACGCTGACCAGGTTGGCGCCGTAGCCCGCACCGAACAGATACCGCCCAGTCTTGTCCGTAGAGATGTATGGAAAACTCTCGGCGAGTGGCGCCTTCGAAAGCTGCTTCAACGCGCCCGTCTTGGGGTCGATGGCGTAGGTAAACACTGAGAAGGGCTTGGTGCGGGCAGCGGCGAAGAGGTAATGCTTGTCCACACTAACGCACATCGGCATCACTAATTTCTGCGCCTCGACGCGCGCCCCAGGCGTTAACGTGCCGTCGCTTGCCAGCGCGTACATCCCGATGTTGCCGTCCTCTGCGTTCGAGACATAGACATAGGTTGCCGCGTGCGCGGCACACGCGACCATGATGAACGCCAACGAGGCGATCCCGGCAATCAGTTTGGCGAATGAAACCATATATTTTTCCCTTTCTACTATCGGACAGGTTGGACGGCCGAAGTGAGCACACGCGAGTCCGCTGCCGCCCGCAGCGTCCCGCGCGTAAATTCTGCACCATGCCGCACCTCCCGGCAAGACATTCCTCGATCGCCTCAATGGCAAGGCCAGAAATCGCTGTTGGCGGTCGCCAGGCGAACCAAAGGCGTGAGATGCCGCACCATGGATTCCCCGCCAAAGCCATGGCCAGATACTTCGCGATTGTGCCTTCGCACGGATCCAGAACTCGGCCAATTTTTTCTTGCAATTGCCATGCACCTAATTTTAGTATTTACTGCAGTAACACGAAATAATAAAACGTAACATTGTATGGTTCTGCCCGCGGATGCTTCTAGGAGACCAAAGTGGAGCGAGGTTATTGGACAAAGTTGTCCAAATACCCAGTTGCAGTTTTGCTGTTCGTTTGCTTATCGCTCCCACTGTTTTCGCAGACGATGATCTTAAGAGGCGGGTTACCGATCCTCAAGGCAACGCCCCGCCAAAGGCGTCGGTCCGGCTGCTCAACCATGACCGCGTCCTTGGACAAGTCACCACTGGCGCGGATGGGCGGTTCCAGTTGCCCCCAGCCAACTCCGGACAGTTTGTTATCAAGGTTGAGGCTTCCGGATTCCGCCCCGTAACCCGTTCCGTCACCGTTCGTCCGGGCAATTCTTGTTCAGAGGTTCCTTAACGAATGGGAGAACAAAATGAGCGAGCTCAAAGAAATGAGGCCAAAGCGCTGGACGAAGGCACCCATATACGCACTACTCGTATTACTGTTCTTATTGTTTTTTGTTCCCAGCCTTCTATTTGCCCAAGGAATCACTCAACTATCGGGAACTGTCGTTGACACGTCTGGCGGGGTGATCGCCGGGGCTACCGTGCAAGTCCGAAGCGCGAACGGCACTGTACAAATAACGAAACAGTCGGACGCGAACGGCTCCTTCATTATTTCTGGACTCTCGGCAGGTGATTATCGACTTGTGGTATCTAATCCCAATTTTGAGACCAAAGAAATCCCCGTCACCATAAGGACCACTGAGGCGCCGGCCCCGCTGCGCATCTCTCTGGCGCTGAACTCCGTGATCACCACCATAGAAGTGCAGGGCCGGGAGGATAGCCTCCTCGGAATTGCCACTTCCGCCGGCCAGATAACGGTGGGCGCAGCAGAAATCCAAGATCGCCCGATTCTTCGTTCAGGAGAAGTTTTAGAGACGCTTCCCGGTCTCATCATCACTCAACATGCAGGCGGCGGCAAGGCCAACCAATATTTTCTTCGCGGCTTCAATCTCGACCACGGCACAGATTTCGCTATTTTCCTCGACGGTATGCCGCTTAACCTGCCGTCGCACGCGCACGGCGAGGGATACGCGGACATGAACACCGTCATCCCGGAGTTTGTGGAGCGGGTGGATGCCGAGAAGGGTCCTTATTACGCCGATGTCGGCAACTATGGCTCGGCTGGAAATGCCAATGTGGTGTTTTTCAAGACGCTGCCCGAGAACTTCATCAAGGTCGAAGGCGGCATGTATGGCTATGGGCGGGCCGTTGGCGGAGCATCGCAAAAGCTCGGCAAGGGCAATTTGCTGTACGGCGGAGAAGTGCATTACGACGACGGCCCGTGGACGCATCCGGATGCTTATAAAAAATTCAACGGCCTGCTAACCTACAGCCGGGGCGGAGACGACAATGGTTTCAGCATCACGGCCCACGCTTACCATGGAAATTGGCACTCGAGCGATCAACTCCCCGTGAACGCCATACCCCTGGTCGGTTTCTTCGGCGCACTGAACCCGACTGACGGAGGCAATTCCCAGCGTTATAGCTTGCAGTCTGAATGGCATCGCCAAGGCGCAAATTCCTTGACGAAAATCATGGCCTACGGATTTTATTATGATTTCGATTTATTTTCCGATTTTACTTACTACCTGACGGACCCCGTTCACGGCGACCAGTTCGAACAGAAGGATAAGCGCTGGGTGGGGGGGCTGGACGCACGTCACACGATTTCCAGCCAATGGCTCGGCCGCAAGATGGCAAATACGTTCGGCCTGCAGCTCCGCAACGATTGGGTCCACAACGGCCTTTACCAGACGGAAGATCGCATTCGCGTGGACAAAATTGATGCTGATCCAGATGCCTTCGGCGCCATTCTGCCCGCGACCACGCAAGCCGATCGCTTTACAGACACGCAGATAGGTTTTTATCTGGAGAATAAAATCCAGTGGGCGGGAAAATTCCGCACGGTCGCGGCCATGCGCGGCGATGTGGGACACGTTGACGTCACCAGCCTGGTTACCCCGGCCAATACCGGTACGGCTACCAAGGTGCTGCCCAGCCCAAAATTAAGTTTGATTTTCGGCCCGTGGGCCAAAACTGAGTTCTACGTACAGGGCGGATTCAGTTTCCACAGCAACGACGCGCGTGGCGCAACGCAAACGGTCGAACCAGTTTCAGCGGACTATCCTTTCCCCAATACGCCCGTCTCGCCAATTCCTCTCCTGATCCAAACCAAAGGCGCGGAAGTCGGCGTGCGCACTCTGGCCGTCCCACATCTGCAAAGCACTCTTTCGTACTGGTATCTCCACAGTAATTCCGAACTGTTGCAGGATGGCGACACTGGAGGCACGGTTGCCTCAGAACAGCCGAGCAACCGCTATGGCTTCGAATGGGCAAACTACTACACGCCGCTGCAGCATTTGGCTTTTGATTTTGACATGGCGGACTCCCGCGCTCTTTTTACCGCATTAGACGGAGATGATGCGGCGCCGGGCAGCCCGGGTGGCAAGAATGTGCCCGAAGCGGTTGGGTGGGTGATTGCATCGGGCGCCACACTGCACGACCTTAAAGGCTTTTCGGCGAGTTTGCGCCTGCGCTACTTTGGCCCGCGCTATTTGACGTCCGACGGACTCTATCAGTCACACTTAACGGCGTTGCTCAACCTGGGGGCCAGTTACAGAGTTAACAAGACATGGACCGTTTCGGCCGAAGTTTTGAATTTGCTGAACCGCCGCGATAGCGATATTGACTACGCCTACGAAGCCCGAATAGCGCCAACAGCCGCGCCGACATTCACAAACGTTTACCACCCCGTCGAACCGATTCAGGCGCGCTTCGGGTTACACTACACTTTCGGTTCGAATAAGTTATGAAAAAGAAGTTTCGACCAATTGCATGACGTAGCCAAGTCCTCGCGGCATTAGGAATCTGAAACTGTCGACGTAGAACCTGGGCTGGCTATAGGGCTGACGATGTCTCTACTGACGTGGCATTCGACTGGCACGGCGTTCCGAGCGGTTGAGGCGCGCGGCCTTCACTTCAGAGCCTTGCCTGCCGAGGTCATTACCAGCTTGCCGTGTTTGACCCCGCGCAAGCTGAGCATGTGATCGGCCAGATGCTTCACCTCGCCGGCCGGCCCCTTCATAATGACCACTTCAAAGCAGTTTTGCTCATCGAGATGCACATGCGTCGCCGCCAGGACATTTCCATGATGGTGGTGTTGCGCCTGGGTCAGCTTTTCCGTCAGATCCGGTCGATGGTGGTCGTAAACCATGGAAAGGGTTGCAATAACCGGCTTGTTGCCGCTTACCTCATCGGCCACAAGCGCATCCCGTATAAGATCGCGCAGAGCTTCGGAGCGATTGCCGTAACCACGTTTGGCAATTAGCTTGTCAAAGCCCTCCAGTAATTCCCGTTCGATTGAAACACCGGTTCTGACCAGCTCCGCCATTTTCGCCTGCCTTCTAAGTTGCTGCTTGCCGCTTGGTTATTGTAAGAGCAAAAGATACCGCGATACCACTCACCGAGGCCGAATGCGGAACCCATCGCGGGCGAGTCGCGGATAGTCGGTGCCACCAACAGGCCACATCCTGTCGAAGCAGTATTAACCCTCACCCTAAGCGAAAGACCAAGAGATTAGTGGGAATTAATATTCAAGGCCCACAAATTGCCTTTGTACTGGACAGTTGCCCCTCGCGGCCGGACGCCGATTGGAAGACGTACCTAACCTCATGGGAGCAAAGGCGGAACAAGCGACCGTGCCTGGCGGCGTGGGCTGGCCAGCAGAAAACTTCCGCGCGGGCACCATCAGGTTCCGGGGGATATGGAGAAAGTCACTCAAATTTTCAAGCGAAATTGAGGACGACCGGGTCGCCTCACGACGTTCTTGGGGGAAAGCCCCTGGAACGGTTGCTCCAAACGGTCTGCATGCTTACGGTGCGCGGGACAGGGAGCACAGAAACCAAGTTACGTCAGGAGCCGTTGCATGCGGGATCGGGATGAAGATCAGCAGTCGAGAAGCCGTCCGCCCTTGGTTTTCGTCGTGGACGACGATCCGACCACGGTTTCCATACTCGAAAGTATCCTCAGAAGCGCCGGCTTTCAGACCGCCTCTGCCGGAAGCGTGTCCGGAGCTCTGGAATGCATCCCCCTACAGAATCCTGACTTGGTCCTGCTGGACGTCAACCTCACAGACGGTAGCGGATTTGAAGTTTGCCGTGCACTGCAGGCTGATCCGTCCACCTCGACCACGCCGATCCTGTTCATCTCCGCCCAGGAGGATGTATCGACGAAGGTACAGGGATTTGAGGCCGGCGGAGTTGACTACATCACCAAACCCTTGTCTGGAGCGGAAGTACTGGCTCGGGTACGCACCCATCTGCGACTCAAACAAAGCCGGGAGCGCCTGATCGAACTGCAGGCGGAACACTTGCAGGGTCTGGCAGATGCGCAGATGAAACTGATGCCTCGTCCCGAGGATATGCCGCAAGCAAAGTTTCAGGTCTGTCTGCGCCAGGTGCTCGCCGCCGGGGGCGATTTCTACGATGTGATTCCTTCCAGCCATGGCTTGGTGGACTATCTGGTTGCCGATGCCAGTGGGCATGACCTTGCGTCCTCGTTTTGGACGGCGGCGCTGAAGGCATTGGCGGCCGAGTATGCCGGTCCGATCCATTTGCCGCTGGAAATTGTGCGCGCCATTAACAGCACGCTCTGCCGTATTCTCCCTTCGGGAGCCTTTTTCACCCTTATTTATGCAAGCCTTAACCATAAGACTGGACGCCTGTCGCTAGTCAGCGCAGGGCACCCTCCGCTCATCCTGGTTCACCCGGCGGCTGAAAGGCCGGTAAGTGTTGTACAGCTGGAAGGGGACGTGGTCGGGGCCTTCCAAGACGCGGTCTTCGGCTCCGCCGAACTTACAATCCAGCCGGGCGATCGGTTGTTCCTGTACTCCGACGGGCTGATAGAGACCGGCGGCACTCACGAAGAGGGGATCAACCGCCTGGCGGAGGCGTGTCTGAACCGGCGGTCTTTACCGCTGGCGGAGCTTGTCCCCGCCGTAGTGGACGAAATCACCGGCGGCAGAACTGCGATCGACGACACCATACTTCTAGGGATCGAACGATGAAACTCTCTCCCCACCGATCTCCGACGAGCCTTTGCTGCACCATCGCGTCCCGCTTGACGGAGGTGGACAGCCTGTGCCGGAGCATCCGCATGTGGCTCAACGAGGCAGGTCTGGCGGCGAAGTGTTTCGCGGTCGAGTTGCTGGCGCGGGAGAGTCTGAATAACGCCCTCATTCATGGCAACAGCAGGAACGCCGGTAAAGCGATCCGGATGGAATTGCGCACGGGCCGGAAGTGGATTCGTTTGCAGGTGAGCGACGAAGGGCCGGGATTCAACTGGCGCAAGGGGCGCCATAGACGATGCGAATTGGAATCCGAGAGCGGTCGTGGCATGGCGCTTTTCGCGCATTATGCCGAGCAGGTTCGGTTCAACCGTTGTGGAAGCCAGATCACGCTCTGGCTCAGGAGAGACAGTAGATGAAAAACGAAATTGTCGTACCGCCTTACGTGGTTGAACTCCAGAACAACCAGTGTCAGGTCACCCTTGCCGGCGACTTGACGGCGGCAACCATTCCCGACCTGCAGCCTGCACTGCGGAAAGCCCTGAATCAGGGCGCATCCGAGATGGTGTTCAATCTGCTCAATGCGGTCATGCTGGATTCCAGCGGTATAGGGCTTCTGATCGCGACTGCCAACAGCGTGGCGCGCCGTGGCGGCAAAGTTCGCGTCACCAATGTGTCCGACGACATCTTCCGGCTGCTTCAAATGATGCGACTGGTCGACCGGCTGAACGCGACCGGCCGTTCAGGACAGGAGAGTCACCGTGGATGATGAGCTACTTGGCGTCTTCGTAAGCGAATGCCGCGAGCATCTGGCCACCATTGAGGCCGACCTGCTGGCAATCGAAGAGGGTGGAGCGAATGTCGACAAAGAACTGGTCAACAAGGTATTTCGCGCCGCTCACTCCATCAAAGGTGCAAGCAGCTTTTTCGGACTGAACAAGGTCAAAGAGCTGGCGCACAAACTCGAGACCGTCCTCGACATGCTGCGGTCGGGAAAGATGATTCCCAATGCCGAGATCACGAACATACTGTTGGCCGCCTTCGATCAGCTCCGGGAAATGATCAACCACTACGCCGAGAGCGAGAATGCGGACATCACCGAAATGACGGTGAATCTGAATGGTCTGGCCTCGTCCTATCTGCCGCCGGAACAAAAAGCTGCCCTGGTTCAAACGGTCTCTATCCAGCCGGCGGGCGGTGCTCCGAGCGTCGCCGTGCCGAAGCTCGATGTCGCACGGACAAAGAGCGCCGGCCAGATCTTGTATAGCGTCGAGTATGACCTGATTCACGATATCGAACGCCGCGGCCAGAACGTACTGGACGTCTTCCGGCAACTTGGGCAACAGGGTGAAATCCTGGATTGCACACTGGACTGCGAGGCGGTTGGTTCGTTGGAGGGTCCGATCTCAAGTCGGCTGCCATTGCGGCTGATTTTTGCCACGACGATTCCGCCGGAGAGCATTGGAGATCTGTTCCCCTATAACCGGGATAGGGTCAGCCCTATTCCTGATGCGCCGGTCGAGGTCGCCGCACCGGCGCCGCTCGCCGCCCCGCCACCAGTCAGACCAGAACCGGTCCAAACCGCTCCGATCCATGCAGAGGCGCTGACGGCTAATTCCTTCACCGAAGCAACCGAAGCGGCTGCCCATGTTCCATCCGCGGGCAAGGTTGCAGCACCCGCGCCGGCCGCAGCGTCGGCCGTAGTGGAAGAGACCATCCGGGTCAATGTGGGCGTTCTCGAACAGCTCATGAATCTGGCTGGAGAATTGGTGCTTGGCCGCAACCAGTTGCGCGCCTCCATTGCCCAGAAGAACACGCGCGCCTTGGCCACCGCCGACCAGCGCATCAATCAGATCACGTCCGAGTTACAGGACGTAATCATGCAGACCCGTCTACAACCCATAGGAAACGTATTCGGCAAGTTCCCGCGAGTGGTACGGGACCTGGCCGCAACCCTGAAGAAGGATATCCAGCTCGATATCAAAGGCAAGGATGTCGCGTTAGATAAGAGTCTGATCGAAGCCTTGTCGGACCCTTTGACCCATATGGTCCGCAATGCCGTGGATCATGGCGTGGAAATGCCGGATGTGCGCGTACGCGCCGGCAAGAAAGCGCAGGGAACCGTCATCATCGATGCCCGTCACGAAGCCGGCCAAGTGGTAGTGGAGATTGCGGATGACGGCCATGGCATCGATCCGGAGCGCATCGCCCAGGCGGCACTGGCCAAGGGGTTGATCACGCCCGAGAAGCTCAAGGCTATGTCGGAGCAGGAAAAGATAGCTCTCATTTTTCTTCCGGGCCTGTCCACGGCCAAGGTTGTGAGCGATGTTTCCGGGCGCGGCGTGGGTATGGATGTAGTCAAAACCAATCTTGATCGGCTTGGCGGTAAAGTCGAGATTGCCTCGGAGATCGGCCGGGGCACAACTTTCCTGATCAAGCTACCGCTCACGCTCGCGATCATTCCCGCGCTCATCTTTTCCGTTGAAGGGGAGCGTTTTGCGATTCCCCAGATCAACGTCGAAGAGCTGCTGCGGGTCCAGCCCGAGGGAGCTAAAACCCGTATCGAGGTGGTAGGCGACAGCGAAGTATTGCTGCTGCGCGACCGGCTTATTCCCCTGGTCCGCTTCGCCGATCTGCTGGGCATGCTGCCGACCTATGACGATGAGAAGACCGGCCAGAAGGAAGTGGACCGTCGTACACGGCTGGCCGACCGCCGTTCGCCCCGGCACGAATCCGGGCCGGAAGCGCTCGCGCCAAAAACCCCGTCTCCGGCGGAACAACCTTTCCCACGCGACAAACCGGACAGACGCCGGAATGCAGCCGGCGCGCTGGAGATTGCCGTGGTCACCACCGGAACCCAGACTTACGGACTGGTAGTGGGAGCCTTCCACGACACCGAGGAAATTGTAGTCAAGCCTCTGGGCTGCCATCTGAAAGGGCTGGCGGAATATGCCGGAGCAACCATCCTGGGAGACGGCGCTGTTGCCTTGATCCTGGACGTCGCCGGATTGGCGGCGAAGGCCAACCTCAGTAAGGTTGCCGGCACGGCACGGGCTCGCGAGTTATCCGAGGAGGCGCAGCAGGAGAAGCTCGATACTCACGCGCTGCTCCTCTTCCATAACGCTCCGGACGAGTTGTGCGCCATCCCGCTCGACACCGTACTGCGCATCGAACACGTCCGCCCTGAAAAGGTCGAGACCATGGGCGGGCATCGTACGATGCAATATCACGACGGCTTCCTGCCGCTGGTGACGCTGTCGGACTGCGCACAGGTCAAGACGATTGCCAATACTCAGGACCTCGCCGTAATGATTTGCCGGATGCGCGGGCGCGAGGTTGGCCTGCTCGGCGCCATGCCGGTGGATGTCATCGAGACCCGCGCCAAAATCGATCAAAAATCCCATCGTCAAAAGGGCATTGCCGGTTCGGCCATCATTCGCGACCAGACTGCCCTGATTACAGACCTGTTCGAATTGGTGGACTCGACTTGGCCGGAGTGGGCAGTTGAGCAGGCCACGGAACAGCCGCACTCTGTGAGTGCATCGAATTCCGCCGTGCTGCTGGCGGAAGACTCCGACTTCTTCCGCGCCCAGGTCGTCCGTTTCTCGAGGAAGGCGGCCATACCGTGATAGCCGCTCCAGACGGGCAGGCGGCATGGGAGCTGCTTCTTGCGAATCTCGAAAAGGTGAGCCTGGTGGTCACCGACATTGAAATGCCGCGCATGACCGGGATCGATCTCGCGCGCCGAATCCGGGGCGATGAACGCACGGCCAAACTGCCGATCATTGCGCTGAGTTCGCTCGCCGGGGATGAGGATGTCGCCCGCGGCAAGGCTGCCGGGATCGATGAGTACCTGATCAAACTCGACCGGGATACTCTGCTGGAACGGGTCAGAGAAGTCTGTAGTCGAATGGATCGGGAACTGGTTGAAGCTCGGGCGTGATGCAGCCACGGCGGCTGTGCGACTAAAACGAATTTATTTGGATTCACTTGGACCGCACTGAACTACCAGTACCGGCCAAGCCGAAAGGAAATGGAAATGATGAACTTAGCAAACATGAAAATCGGCAAGCGACTAATGGCAGGCTTCGCCCTGGCGATCGCACTTACCGTCACCATCACTGCAGGTGGTTTTTGGGCGATGCGTTCCTCCACCGAAGCTGGGCTACAGCTCGTCAAGAGCCTTAAGCAAACTGCTAGCGTCAACGCGTTCGCCCTTGACATAGCAAACATCAGCACTATTATCTGGCAAATCACAAACGCTACGGATCGCGCACAAGAGCAAGGTCCCATGGCTGAGCTGACCAAGATTCGAGAGACCTATAAAGAGAAGCTACAACAGATGAAGGCAGCGTCGACTACGGAAACTGGACGGGGCATGATTCAGAAGATTGAGGATGCCTTCAGCTATGCCCGTGAGACGAACAATCAAGTGCTCGACTTATCCACGAAGGGCCAGAAAAAAGAAGCGGCTGCGTTATTCGCGACCACCGGAACCCCGAGGATGAAAGCAGTGGACGCCGCGACCTCCGCCTATGTGCAGTTTCGGGAGCAGCAAGAGCGTGACCTGCAGCAGGCAATGCTGCAGACGCAATCCAGAATGCAATGGATTCTCATTCTCTTGTCGCTGGTTGCGGTCGCACTGTCGGTGGTTTCCGCTGTCATGATCAGCAGCAGCATTGTTGCGCCAGTAGCTACGGTCGTCAAGCGCCTCGAGGTGATAGCAAGCGGCGATATCAGCACAGACATTCACGCGGACTTCATGGCAAGAAAGGACGAGATTGGCGACATTGCACGGGCCATGCAAACCATGATCGTGAGCTTGCGCCAGTTGATGAAGGATATCTCCGGCGGCATTCAGACCATGGCCGCATCGGCCACGGAACTATCAGCGGTATCGAAGCAGACCGCCTCTGGAGTGGCGGATATGTCGGCGAAGGCGACTACCGTGGCAGCGGCGGCAGAAGAGGCCAGCGCCAGCACTACTTCCGTAGCTGTCGGCATGGAACAGTCCTCGGCGAATATTTCTTCCGTGGCCAGCGCTACCGAAGAGATGAGCGCAACCGTCGGCGACATCGCGGCTAATACGGCCAAGGCGCGCTCCATCAGCGAGCGGGCAAGCGCCCAGGCGCAAACTGTGACCGCACAGATGCAGAAGTTGGGACAGGCGGCGCAGGAGATCGGACACGTAACCGAGACTATCACCAACATCTCGGCGCAAACCAATCTGCTGGCGTTGAATGCCACCATCGAAGCGGCGCGGGCGGGATCGGCGGGCAAAGGCTTTGCCGTGGTCGCCAACGAAATCAAGGAACTGGCCCGGCAGACGGCGGAGGCCACCGAGGATATTAAGACGCGCATCGCCGGGGTTCAAGGCTCTTCCGCGGCAGCCGTTAGCGATATTGACCAGATCACCTCGGTAATCAAGGAAGTGGGAGACATCGTGGCCGGTATTGCGGCTGCCATCGAGGAGCAGGCGACGGTGACCAAGGACGTTGCCGGCAACATCGCGCAGGCTTCGACCGGGGTCAAGGACGCCAACGAACACATTGCGCAGACGGCGGAAGTGTCGAAGACGATTGCCCGCGACATCGCCGGCATCAACGGCGCGGTCAGCGACATGCGGCACGGCGGCGAACAGGTGCAGGCCAGCGCGGTCGAACTCTCCAAGTTGGCGGAGCAGCTCAAGGTCCGTGTAGAACAGTTCAAAATGTAGGGGAGCTGAACAATGATTGACTTGGGGAACATGAAGATTGGCAAGCGACTGGGCCTCGGCTTTAGCGTTGTCGGGGCCCTTACGCTAGGGATCGCCCTCCTGGCTTGGTGGGGGAACAGCACGGTAGGCCAGGCGACGGACGAGCTTTTGCGCCAGACGAGCCTAAGGGCGGCTGCCCGTTCGGTGAGTGTGCAGGTCAAAGACATCTATCTGGCTATCTACTCTCTCGCGGGCGTCCGCGACGAGGGAACAAGGCAGGCCCAAAAAATCAAGTTGGACAAGCTGCGCGCGGGCTATAAGAAGCTGATGGATACGCTGCAGAACGCGAGCAAGACAGAAGAAGAAAAACGATTGTTGAGCAAGATCGAGAACGCACTTGCGGATGGCAGGGGGCTCAACAACCAAATATTGTCGCTCTCCGATTCAGGGCAGTTCACCGAGGCCATCGCCCTTCTCAAGGACGAAGAAGTGAAGCGCGACGCCATCGAAGCAACAGTAAATGACTATATCGCTTTGCGGCAAAAGTGGTCCGAGGAGTCGGATGAGGCAGCCAAGGCAGCCGCTGCGAAAGTACGCTGGCTGCTGCTTGGCTTCGTCATTGTGGTCCTTGCTTTTTCCGCAATTCTGAGTGTAGTCATTTCGCGCAGTGTCACCCAGCCTCTGCAATCCGGTGTCGGCGTCCTGGAACGGATCAGCAAGGGCGATGTCTCCGCGGACGTGCCTGAGGCGCTTCGCGACAGAAAAGACGAAGTTGGAGTGTTGGCGGGCGCAATGCAGACCATGACCGAGAGCCTGCGCCGCTTGCTGAAGGATATCTCCGGCGGCATTCAGACCATGGCCGCATCGGCCACGGAACTGTCAGCGGTATCGAAGCAGACCGCCTCCGGGGTTGCGGATATGTCGGAGAAGGCCAATACCTTGTCGGCGGCGGCTGAAGAGGCCAGTGCCAACACAACTTCAGTGGCCGTGGGCATGGAACAATCCTCGGCGAATATTTCTTCCGTGGCCAGCGCTACCGAAGAGATGAGCGCAACCGTCGGCGACATCGCGGCTAATACGGCCAAGGCGCGCTCCATCAGCGAGCGGGCAAGCGCCCAGGCGCAAACCGTGACCGCACAGATGCAGAAATTAGGGCAGGCTGCGCAGGAGATCGGACACGTGACCGAGACCATCACCAACATCTCGGCGCAAACCAACCTGCTGGCGTTGAATGCCACTATCGAAGCGGCGCGAGCGGGCTCGGCGGGCAAAGGCTTTGCCGTGGTCGCCAACGAGATCAAGGAACTGGCCCGGCAGACGGCGGAAGCCACGGAAGACATCAAGACGCGCATCGCCGGGGTTCAAGGCTCTTCCGCGGCAGCCGTTAGCGATATTGACCAGATCACCTCGGTAATCAAGGAAGTGGGAGACATCGTGGCCGGTATTGCGGCTGCCATCGAGGAGCAGGCGACGGTGACCAAGGACGTTGCCGGCAACATCGCGCAGGCTTCGACCGGGGTCAAGGACGCCAACGAACACATTGCGCAGACGGCGGAAGTGTCGAAGACGATTGCCCGCGACATCGCCGGCATCAACGGCGCGGTCACAGACATGCGGCACGGCGGCGAACAGGTGCAGGCCAGCGCGGTCGAACTCTCCAAGTTGGCGGAGCAGCTCAAGGTCCGAGTAGAGCAATTCAAGATGTGATGGGCCTTCCGAGCGGGAAAGCCGAGGTAAGCATATGAACATGTCTCTTAAGCGGAACTTCCAAGTGATTGTGGTCGTAGCGGTGACCGGACTGCTGACTATAAGTGCATGTTGGCTTTGCGGCGAACGAAATCGCATGCTCGCTGAAAAGAAGGATAAGCTCCGCAACTTGGTTGAGGTGGCGTGTTCGATAGCTACCAGGTATCAGCAATTGGAAGACAAAGGAGGCTTATCTCAAAAAGATGCCCAGAAGCTTGCGCTAGACGCCATTGGCAGTATGCGCTATGACCGAGACAACTATCTCTGGATCAATGACACGCACCCGACCATGATTATGCACCCTCTGAAGCCCGAAATGAATGGCCAGGATCTGAGCAGCTATAAAGATCCCGATGGAAAGGCCCTCTTTGTAGAGGCGGTCGGAGTTGCCCGAGAACATGGGGAGGGGTTTGTGTCTTACAGCTGGTCGAAACCGGGAAAAGGGAACAATAAAGTTGCTCCAAAGCTTTCTTTCGTGAAGAGCTTCGGGCCCTGGAATTGGGTAATCGGAACCGGGACCTATATCGACGACTTGAATGATGACTGGCGGCGTTACGTCATTACTGCGGGAGCGATTTGTCTAGCTTTCTTGGCCGTCTTCCTGGTGATTACGGTCAGGGCGGCCCGCTCCATAAGTGGGCTGCGATTGGTGGCAGCGTCCATGCGCGACATTGCAGAGGGCGACGGCGACCTTACGAAACGCCTCCAAATCCTCAGGCAGGACGAAATTGGAGACATCGCGGGATCTTTCAATGTCTTTGTGGAAAAAATCCAGAAGATTGTGCGCGCGATTAGCAATAGCGCAGTGAGCCTGACGGCATCTTCGGCCGAGCTATCCGCCGTATCGACTCGGGTGGTGTCCGGAGCGAGAGAAATTTCGGAGCGGGGCAATGCCGCGGCGGCAGCGGCCGAAGAGGCCAGCGCCAGCACCACGTCCGTAGCCGTGGGCATGGAACAATCCTCGGCGAATATTTCTTCCGTGGCCAGCGCTACCGAAGAGATGAGCGCAACCGTCGGCGACATCGCGGCCAATACGGCCAGGGCGCGCTCCATCAGCGAGCAGGCAAGCGTCCAGGCGCAAACCGTGACGGCACAAATGCAGAAGTTGGGACAGGCCGCGCAGGAGATTGGACAAGTCACCGAGACCATCACCAATATCTCGGCGCAAACCAACCTGCTGGCGCTGAATGCCACCATCGAAGCGGCGCGGGCGGGCTCGGCGGGCAAGGGCTTTGCCGTGGTCGCCAACGAGATCAAGGAACTGGCCCGGCAGACGGCGGAGGCCACCGAAGACATCAAGACCCGCATCGCCGGGGTTCAAGGCTCTTCCGCGGCAGCCGTTAGCGATATTGACCAGATCACCTCGGTAATCAAGGAAGTGGGAGACATCGTGGCCGGTATTGCGGCTGCCATCGAGGAGCAGGCGACGGTGACCAAGGACGTTGCCGGCAACATCGCGCAGGCTTCGACCGGGGTCAAGGACGCCAACGAACACATTGCGCAGACGGCGGAAGTGTCGAAGACGATTGCCCGCGACATCGCCGGCATCAACGGCGCGGTCACAGACATGCGGCACGGCGGCGAACAGGTGCAGGCCAGCGCGGCCGAATTGTCCAAGTTGGCGGAGCAGCTCAAGGCCCGGGTAGAACAATTCAGGGTATAGGAGGAAAGCTACAAATGGCGACTGACGTGTCTGCAATGAAGACCGGAGAGGATCTGCTGGTAGCCACTTTCCAGTTGGGCGAGGGGACGTTTGGGATCGATACTACTCTCATCCAGGAAGTGGTCATGACCGGCGATCTGACGCCCGTACATCATGCTCCGGGCTATGTGGCCGGGGTTCGTAATCTGCGCGGCAAAATCATAACCGTGATCGATCTGCGGGTGCGCTTGGACCTGGGCTGCGTCGCACGCGATGCGGAGAGCCGCATCCTTATCGTCGATTGGAAAGGCGAGCCGCTGGGTGTATTGGTGGACCGTGTGGCCGACACCGTTCCCGTGGGCGCTGACGCGCTGCAAGCCCCGCCTCCCAATCTGCACGGCGTGCAAATGAAGAATCTGCTTGGGGTCTTTCGCAGCGGCGAACGCCTGGCGGCATTACTGGATCCGGTTCCCGTGCTCGACCCTGATTATCGTACCGGGCCACCGTTACAGCAGGAAGGGATGAGGGATGAGCATACGGGTTCTAGTAGCCGATGACGCGATTCTGTTTCGGCGCGTGCTAGCGGAGGTTCTAGCTTCGCTTCCGGGAGTGGAAGTGGTGGGCACCGCGGCGAATGGCAGACTGGCCATTCGGAAGGTGCGCGAATTGCATCCCGACATTCTCACCCTGGATATCGAGATGCCTGAGATGGATGGCCTGGCGGTCCTGGATGAACTGCGCCGTGGCGGCGACGCCGTCCAAGTAATCGTGGTCAGCGCGCTCTCCCGCACGGCGGGCGACCTGACCGTGCGAGCTCTGGAAAAGGGCGCGTTCGATTTCATCACCAAGTCCGAAGCGTCCGGCCCTCAACAAAGCCGTGAGGCGCTGGCCCGGGATCTGGCGCCGCGGATTCGCGCCATTGCGAACCGCTTGGAAATCCGCAGCATTATAAGCGGCAAGAGTTCGGCCAGCCGATCGGACGTTGCGGTGGCCAAAGTTGTCGAACGGGTTGCGGCCACGTCCGATTTGGACGGAGTTGCCGGACGTATGCAGCGCTTGACCGCGCCGACGAGGCCCGGAATGGTTCTGGTGGGTGTGTCGACCGGAGGCCCGGCCGCTCTGGCCCGCATGCTGCCTGGGATACCAGGGGACCTTGGCGTGCCCATCTTCATTGTTCAGCACATGCCGCCGGTATTCACTCAGTCTCTGGCGGAGAACCTGGCCGGCAAATGCGCGGTGCGCGTGCGGGAAGCAGTTCACGGAGAATTAGCGGAACCGAACACGGTGTATATCGCTCCCGGAGGAAGACAGATGCGGCTGGGAACCGAGCCCGGCGAACGGGTTTCAATTCAGATCACCGACGACCCCCCCGAGAACAATTGCCGTCCAGCGGTGGACTATCTGTTTCGCTCGGTGGCGAACCACTTCCCCGGACGAGCCATGGCCGTCATCCTCACCGGGATGGGTAGCGATGGAACCGTGGGGCTGCGGCTCTTGAAGCGGCGGGGATGTTTCGTCATTGCTCAGGACGAGGCCAGTTGTGTTGTCTATGGCATGCCGAAGGCGGCCTTCGAAGCGGGAGTTACGGATATCGTCCTGCCTCTGGATGCAATCGCCGGCAGAATTGCCTCGGCGGTGAGAGGCGGCAGCGCATGACTACCGTCGCCATTACACATGATGAATTAACTGCCTGGTCCCGCTATATCCACGAGATCAGCGGGATCTATCTGGACGATTCTAAGGGCTATCTGCTGGAGACGCGCCTGGCGGGGCTGCTCCGGGAATCGGGTACGGGAACTCTGTCGGAGTTTTTCTACAAGACCCGGGCCGACCAGACCAATACGCTTCGCCGCAAGATCATCGAGTCGATCACGACGAACGAAACCTCCTTTTTTCGGGATACGGCGCCCTTTGATTTGCTCCGATGCAAGTTAATTCCCGAACTCATCGACCGTCGCACCCGCGCCGGACTGAAACTGATTCCCATTCGTATTTGGAGTGCCGCCTGTTCGACGGGCCAGGAAGCATACAGCACCGCAATACTTCTCAAGGAACTGCTCGGCGACCTCACCAAGTTCGACATTCGCATTCTGGGCACCGATATTTCCAACAAAACTGTCGCCCAAGCCAGCTATGGGGAATACACCCGGCTGGAAGTGGAGCGCGGGCTACCGCAGGATATGCTGCTTCGACACTTCACGGCTTCTGGAGAGAAGCGGAAGATTCGGGACGAGATCCGCGCCCTGGCCACGTTTCGGACGATGAACCTCATGGAACCGTTCTCATTCCCATCGCCCTTCGACATCGTGTTCTGCCGCAACGTGGCGATTTACTTCACCGAAACGGATAAAGTCCGCATGTTTCGGAACATCGGCAGATGCCTGGCAAAGGACGGCTGCTTGATTATTGGCTCGACCGAGTCCATTTCCGGTCTGTGTCCGGAGTTTGAGCCGAAAAGGCATATGCGAACCGTGTTCTACCAATTAAAAGAATCCTCGTCGGCAGCCCATTAGCAAGCTGCGGAAAAACGCGCCGAGCCCGGGGTCCCCGGCAAGCCGTGGCTTGCTGGGGTGGACCAAACGAGGCACGATGTGTATAGACAACTCCTCAGCTTCCACCTGAGCTGGGTCCGCTCCACTTTAAACCCGTTTTTCCGCAGCCTCTAAGACACTCAAGATTTCCTGAAGCAGGTCGATAAGCAGAGGAGGGTCTCACCTCATCGGAGCCAGGTATGCGTCGGGAAATTGGCATTATCGAGCAGGCCGGTCTGGTTACGGCCGTAGAGCAGGCCGCGGACGGCGTCGTCATAACCGACACCGAGGGGAATATCCAGTACGTGAATCCCGCGTTCACCGCGATGACGGGATATACCAGCGAGGAAGCTGTCGGGCAGAACCCGCGCATCCTCAAATCGGGACGTCATTCCGTGGCGCTTTACGAAGATCTCTGGAAAACCATCCGGTCCGGGCGGGTCTGGCACGGCGAAATGATCAACCGGCGCAAGGATGGAACGTTTTATAACGAGGAAATGCGGATCACTCCTGTCGAGAACGCGAACGGCGAGATTGTCAGCTACATCGCGATCAAGCACGATGTGACCGTGCTGCGGGCGGCCGAGGAAGCACAACGGTTCCTCGCCGCGATTGTGGAAAGCTCCGAGAACTCCATCCTCACCTTCTCACCCACGGGGATCATCCTCACCTGGAACCGCGGCGCGGAGGCAGTTTTTGGCTACCCCGCCGGTGACGTAATTGGGAAACACGTGTCCATGCTGGTGGCGCCCGAACGGCTGCCCGGCTTGGCGCATATCACCGAGCAGGTATTGCAGGGCAAAGCCATCTCGCAATACGAGGGGTTGTGCCGGCGTAAGAACGGAAGAAGGTTCCACGTATCCCTTTGGGCGTCCCCCATCAAGAACTCCGCCGGTGACGTGACCGCCATCTCCGTCATCGTGCACGACGTCTCGGAGCGCCATGAGGCCGAACAGGCCCTAGCTTTGCTGGCCTCGATCGTGGAATCTTCGAACGACGCGATTCTCGGCGTAGATCTGGACGGGAGCATCGTCAGTTGGAACCACGGCGCCGAAGCGCTGTTCGGTTACTCAAGCCGGGAAATCATCGGAAAGCACGCTGCCATTCTCGCTCCGCCGGGCCGCGGCGACGAAGTGCTCCAGGGCCTCGATAGCATAAAGAAGGGGCTCACCATCAACTCTTTCGAGACGGTTCTCCATGGGAAGGACGGACGCGGGGTCGATGTCGCGCTCTCGGTCTCCCCGCTACGAAATGCAGCCGGAGAAGTAGTGGGCGCTTCCGGCATCGCTCACGGCATCGGCAAGCGCTTGCTGACGGAGCGGAAGCTTCGCAAAAGTGAAAAGCTATACCACGAGGTCTTCGAACAGGCCCCGTTCGGCATGTGCGTGACCGGGTTGGACGGGCGCTTTACCCAGGCGAATGCGGCGTTTTGCCAGATGCTCGGATATTCCGAGCAGGAACTGCGTGGAACTCCCTGGACGGAACTGACCCATCCCGATGATTTGGAGGCTTCCTTACGCAGATGGGAACAGGCGTGGAGGGCGCACAGTGGCCAGGAGTCGGAAAAACGCTACCTTCACCGCAGTGGAAAAGTGGTGTGGACGCGCATCAGGACGGTGGTGGTGCACGGCGATGGCGGCGACCCGCCATGTCTTGTGATTCATGTAGAAGATATCACGGAGCGCAAGCTGGCCGAACAGAAGCTTCGCGAAAACACAGAGCGATTCCGCGGGGTCTTCGAGCACGCACCGGTCGGCATCTGTGTGATCGGGTTGGACGACCGCCTGATCCAGGTAAATGCGGCATTTTGCGAGATGCTCGGATATTCCGAGGAGGAACTGCTTGAAAGTTCTTGGAAGGAACTGACCCATCCCGACGACCGGAAAGCTACCCTACAGCGGAGGAAGCGCGAACCGGGCGTATGCCTGGAGGCGGAAAAGCGCTACCTTCACCGCACTGGGAAAGTGGTGTGGACGCGCATCAGAACGATGTTAGTGCAAGGCAGTGACGGCGGCCCATCCTATTTTGTAGTACATGTGGAGGACATCACCGCGCACAAGCAGGCGAAGGAGGCGCTGCAGGAGAGTGAGGATCGCTTCCGCATCATGGCGGACAGTTGCCCGATTGGGATCTGGGTGGCCGACGCACAGGGTCGGCATCAGTTCGTCAACCGGGTGTACCGGGAATTCTGCGGGTTAACCTCCGAACAGGAGGGGGGAGACGGATGGAAGCTACTGCTTCATCCAGAGGATGCGCCGAAGTATATCGCGCTATGCCAGCACGCGTTGCAAGAGCACACGCCTTTCAGGGCCGAACGACGTAACAGGCGTGCCGATGGCGAATGGCGATGGGTCGAGACGTACGCGACGCCGCGCTTTTCACAGGGTGGTGAGTTCCTAGGGTTCGTCGGTACCAGTAAAGACATCACCGAGCGCAAGCAAGTCGAGCAAGCCTTGCGGAATAGCGAAGAGAAATTTCGTCAGTTGGCTGAAAACATGCGGGAAGTTGTTTGGATGGTGCCTCATGTGGCCAACGAGCCGTTCTACATCAGCCCTGCGTATGAACAGGTTTGGGGCCGGACCTGCGACAGTGCGTACCGCACCCCGATGTCTTGGGTGGACGCGATCCATCCCGATGATCTGGAACTGGCCTGTTCCACGCTTGCGAGACAAATGGATGGCGAGCCTATCGAATCGGAATACAGAATACTAACCCCTGAAGGGCAGGAGAAATGGATCCGCGACCGAGCTTTTCCGATCTTCGACCAGGCCGGGCAAATCATTCGTGTTGTCGGAATCGCGGAGGACATGACTGATCGCAAGCTTGCGGAGCAAGCGCTGCGGAACAGTGAGGAGCGCTTGCAGGTTGCCTTGGAAGGGGCCGGGGATGCAGCGTGGGATTGGAATCTCCAGACCGGAAACACTATCGTCTCCCCCAGCTGGGGTGAAATACTGGGATATGCCAAGAATGAACTCAAGAATGACTACTCGGAGTGGGAGAAGCACGTCCACCCGGAAGATAGACCGCGCATAGTCGCAGCCCAGCAAGAATGTTGCAGCGGGCGGTTGGCAAAGTATTCCACGGAGTACCGTCTCCTATGCAAGGACGGCAGTTGGAAATGGATACTCTCCCGGGGCATGGCGGTCAGCCACGATGCCGAGGGCAAACCCTCGCGTCTGGCGGGGACGTTCACCGATATCTCTTATATCAAGCAAGTGGAGGAGGAACTGGTCAAGGCCAAAGAATTGGCCGAAGCCGCCAATCGGGCGAAGAGCGGTTTTCTGGCCAACATGAGCCACGAGATCCGTACGCCCATGAACGGTGTCATAGGGATGACCGGGTTGCTGCTGGACTCCGATCTTGGTTCGGAGCAGCGGCACTATGCGGAATTGGTCGACGCCAGTGCCCAATCGCTGTTGCAACTCATCAACGACATTCTGGACTTTTCCAAGATCGAGGCGGGCAAACTCGAAATCGACACGCGGGACTTCAACATGCGTACCCTGGTGGACGATTTTGCCCACGTAATGGCGGGGCGCGCCGACGAGAAGCAGTTGGAATTCATCTGCGCCGTGGCGCCCGATGTACCCGTGCTGCTGCAGGGAGATCCAGGACGCTTGCACCAAGTGCTGGTGAACATGGTTAGCAATGCCATCAAGTTCACGCATCACGGTGAGATCGCAGCGCGCGTGAGCCTGATCTCGGAAAGCCAGACGGAGGCGGTGCTGCGCTTTGCCGTGCGGGATACCGGCATTGGCATTCCCCAAGATAAACAGCAACTCATCTTCAGCAGTTTCACGCAAGCAGACTCCTCGACCACGCGCGAGTATGGCGGCACCGGACTGGGCCTGGCGATTTCAAAACAACTGGTTGAGATTATGGGCGGCGAAATCGGCGTTACGAGTAAGCAAGGCGAGGGCTCGGAGTTTTGGTTCACCGTCCCTCTTGCCAAACAACTGGAAACCAGGCAATTGGAAACGCTTTCGGCGCGGGTGCAGGGAACACGCATTCTGGTGGTGGACGACAATGCCACCAACCGGGAAGTGCTTACCGCGCAGCTGCAATCTTGGGGAGCCCGGGTAACCGCCGTGGAGGATGGTTCGAAGGCCCTGGCTTGCTTGCGGAAGGCGGTGGACGCCGGCGATCCCTTCCAGGTGGCAGTGCTGGACATGATGATGCCCGGCATGGACGGGGAGACCCTGGGTCGTGCCATCTTATCCGACGACGCGTTGAAGTCGACTCGCCTGTTGATGATGACCTCCATCGGACAGCGAGGAGATGCCCATCGCTTCAAAAAAATCGGGTTCGCGGCATATCTGATCAAGCCGGTGCGGCAGTCCGATCTGCTTGCATATCTGGTGGCAGCGTTGACTGGAGAAAAGCCAGTTGAGGTACGCGCCCCGGTTGCCCGTCCCCGCCTGCCGGAAGCGCGCCGCAGCAATGCCCGCATCCTGCTGGTCGAGGACAATCGCACCAACCAGGAAGTGGTTAACGGTATCCTGCAACGGCTGGGATGGCACGCGGACGTGAGTTCCAACGGCCGGCAGGCTGTGCAGGCGCTCGAAACACGGGCCTACGATTTGGTGCTCATGGACGTGCAAATGCCGGAAATGGATGGCTTCGAGGCCACCCGGCGGATTCGCGAGCCGGGCTCCAAAGTTCTGGATCGGGAGGTTCCGATCATTGCCATGACGGCGTATGCCATGGCCGGCGACCAGGCCAGGTGTCTTGCCTGCGGCATGAACGACTACATTGCAAAACCAATCGACCCTCATATTTTGGCCGCCGTTGTGGGGAAATGGCTGGCGCAAGAGACCGTGAATACTCCGCCGGAACTCGCCGGGCGGCAAGCGGAAGCTGAAATCACCAGTACACCCATCGACGTTGAATTAGCGGTCTTCAATCGCGAGGATTTCGTGCGCCGCATGATGGATGACGAGGAATTGGCGCGGACGATCGCCGTCGGCTTCCTGGCCAATTTGCCCGAGCTGATCCGCGTTCTCAAGGATTGGGCCGCCAAGCACGACCTCGAGGCAGTGCGCAAACAGGCCCACCAGATCAAAGGTGCAGCCGCCAACGTGGGCGCGGAGCGCCTCCGCAGCGTGGCCTTGGAAATCGAGAAGGCGGGCAAAGCCGGTGACCCGGATGCGGCTTACACCCTGATTCCCGACCTGGAACTGCAGTCGGCGCGATTGCGCACAGCTCTGGAGGTCTGGATGAATGGAACTCCAGGTGCGGAAGTCTGTGCCGCGGCAGAGAGCATGTCGTCAATTTCTTCAGAATGGACTTCGTAGAGCCGGCATTCAGGCCGATGTTCACGGCCGTTCCACCCGTGCGAAGCGCGAACCGGCTGGCGCGGTGCCAGCCAATGCGGAAAAGATGATCCAGGTTACCGGCCTCGGATTGGATCTCGCGAAAATCCGCTAACGAAAATCCTGATTTTTGCCGACAACAAGGGTATGCGGAAAAGTGTTCTCACCATAGGGACTACTCTTTTTTTCTTAACTGTTCTGCAACTACTCGGCTATGGCACAGCTTATTGCCAGGTTACGGCACCTGCGGACCGGCAAGTGCTTTCCCTTAAGGACTGCCTGCGCATCGCCATGGAGAAGAACCATAGCCGGCCGGCCAGCCGCTTCGCCGTGGCCGTGGCCGAGGCGCAGCATCGCCAGGCACTGGCCTCCTACTGGCCGCAGGTGAGCGTCCAGGGTGGAATCACACGCCTGAGCGATGCGCCGAACTTCATTTTCCCGGCAAGTACGATGTACATCCCGGCGCAGGCCGTCTCTGTCCCTGGCGGGACTGCGACGGTCACCATCCCTGCAAACTTTTTAGGACCGGGATCTCCAGCCACCCAGTTGCCGGTGAAATTTCCGGGGCAGACGATCAATACCAGCGTACAGATGTTTCCCGTTCCCGCACAAAACGTCAAGCTGTTCAATCCCACGCTGGAAACGGTGGAAGGCGATTTCAATTGGCTGCTAGTGGATGGCGGCATGCGTCGCGGATATCGCGAGCAGTCGCTCGGCGGGCTGGATGCAGCGCGCGCCGAGTCGCGCCGCACCGATTTGGAACTCGCCGACAGCGTGATCCGGATTTACTACGGCGCGGTGCTTGCCCGCCAGCTTCGGCAGCTCGGCCAAGACACTCTGGAGCGCATGGAGGCCACGCTGCGCATCACCGAGACGCTCTACCAGGATGGTTCCGGCACGGTCAACAAAACGGACTACCTCGACAACAAGGTCATGGTGGAGACCGTCCGCTCGATGGTGGCGCCGCTGGAGAAGAACGCGGCCTCCGCCGAAGCGGCCCTGGCCTACACCATCGGTTTGTCCTGGAAATCGAGCGTTGCCCCCGAAGAGCAGGAGGTGCCTTTTCAGGCTTATGGCGGGAACCTGGATGAACTGGTATCGTCCGCCTATGAATTCAATCCTGACTGGGCCAGCATCGACGCCGGCCTGCGTGCACTCGAGGGCGTGCGCATGACCGCAACTAGCGGGCACTACCCGAAGATTGGACTCAAAGGCGAATTGCAACGCTATTTTAACGACTACGATTACGGCCTCATGACCAGTCAGAACCGCCGTAGCTGGAAGGTGGGTGTCGGAGTCGAGATTCCGGTGTTCGACGGCTTCCTCACCAGCGCCAAAGTCGCGGAAGCGCGCGCCCGGATTAACCAGCTCAAGGAGAGGAAACTCCAGTTGCGTGAAGGTATCGGCCTGCAGATCCGGGATCTGTTCCTGGAAATGGGAGCAACAGAAAAAGTCTGTCAGGCCACACGGGACGCCGCGAATGCAGCCGAGGAAGATCGCGATCTGACGGCGCGGGCTTACCAAAGCGGATTGGTTTCCACCGAGAAAGTTATCCGCGCGCAGTTGCAAAAGGCCCTGGTCACGGCGGGGCACGACAAAGCTATCTACGACCATCGGGCTCTGCAATCCCGAATCGACCTGCTGGTTGGCAAGAGCGTTCAGGCCGAGTTGAGCTCCGGTCATTGACGGCGAGAAGCAAAGTTTGGAAGGGATCATGGTGGATCGTACAAGCATGCTAATGAACCGGCGACAATGGATGGCTTTACTGGCGGGAGCGGCGGCCTCGACCATGGCGCCCAGTTTCTGCCTGGGCCAGAACGACAGGCACATATTGCGCGTGGCGGTCAGCATTGAAACTTTGGCCGGAGCCAACGTCCACGACGCGCGCGCCGCCTACAAAGTCTGGACCCAGGAGGTCACCCGTTCTCTGGGGGGAGTCGCCGCCGAAGTCGTTCCGGAAGTCTTTCTTCCTTCGGAACAACTGATCCGGATGATCCGGCAGGGGGCGGTCGATTGCTACGGCATCAGTGCCCCAGAATACGCCAAGGTCGTCGAGTTTACCGATCCCGATTCCCTGCTGCTGCAGGATTATCTAAGCGACGGCATGGAGTATGTAATGGCGGTGCATAACGACAGCCCTTTCAAGAAACTGGCGGACCTCCGGGGCGCGCAGATTGTGACCCATCATCACCGGGACATGGTCCTGCTCCCGGCGTGGCTGGGCACGCTGCTGGCCGCGAACAACCTGCCACCCACGGAAAGATTCTTCGGCGGCCATGTGCTCCGCGAAAGTTTGACCCAGGTTGTGCTTCCGGTGTTCTTTCGCCGGATGGACGCAGCCTGTCTGGCGCGGAGGCACTGGAACACCGCAGTGGAACTCAACCCGCAGCTTGGCCGGAGTCTCCACTTCCTGGCGGTTTCCCCGAGAATCGTGCCCATCGCGGTCTGCTATCGCCGCAACTGCAACGCGGAAGGCAAGCGGGCCCTTACCGACGCAATTCTGCACATCACTTCGCTGACCGGCGGCCAACAAATCGTGGCGTTGTATCAATCGAGCGGATTCATCTTGCGGACGAGTTCCTCTATGGCCAGCTCGCTGGAGATGGTGCGCCAGTATGAACGGGTACTCGCCCGTCTTCCGGTGGGCTCACGGAAAGGACAGCTTTAACCGCATGTTGACGGAATTGCCATGTTGAGGCCCGGGATCACCCGCCGCACCACGCTGCTGGCTTGGACGGTCACGCTCGCCACCCTGGGCATTTTCGTCTCCATCATTATTCCGGAGCAGAAGCGCGACCTGCAGGCTGGATTGGAATCGAAGGCCGGTGGCGTGGCGGTGGCTCTGCAAGGGGAAGTCGCCAGGTCCGCCATCTCCGACGACTACTCCGCGGTGGTTGAACATGCCCTGCAGGTGCTGACGGGCGACAAGGCAGTGGAGTTTCTGGTGATCGCCAAAAACGATGGCTTCTCGATCGTGGTGGAACGGAACGGCTGGCGCGTCGAACCGAATATGGATGGCTACTGGCGACCCGCGATCCGGCAATCCAGCGGGGATATCGCAGTGGTGCCGATGTTTGGCAAGCGCTTGTTCCACTATGCCGTTCCTTTCGACTACAACGGCATGGAATGGGGATGGATTCACGTCGGGCTGTCGTTGGAATCCTATGACAGCAGCGCGCAACAGGTCTATCGGCGAACCGGAATCCTGGCCGTCGTCTGCATACTACTCAGCTTGATCGCGTCGGTGCTATACGCCCGCCACTTTGTCCGGCCTATCCTGCGACTGCAAGCGGTGGTCGAGCAAGTGGCGAGCGGCGACCTGACGGCTCGCGCCGATATCAGGAGCCATGACGAAATCGAGCAACTGGCCAGCGCCTTCAACGGCATGGCCGACGCGATCCTGCACCGCGACCAGGAGTTGTCCGAGGCCAAGCACGACTTGGAAGGTCGCGTGGCCGAACGCACGCAGGAACTGAGCGAGCAGATGGTCGCCAAGGATCGTGCCCATGCCGAACTGGCGGACGCGCAGAAACGCCTGATCGCTCTCTCTCGCCTCTCGGGAATGGCCGAGGTAGCCACGGGCGTTCTCCACAATGTCGGCAACGTTCTGAACAGCGTCAACGTCTCCGTCACCATCGTGGGCGAGCGTTTACGCGAGACACGTATCGGCCAGCTCGGCAATCTGATTTGCCTGCTACAACAGCACCAGCACGAGATTGGCGATTTTCTGACGAATGACCCGCGCGGTCAGCGAATTCTTCCCTACCTTGGCAAGCTGTCCAGTCATCTGGCACAGGAGCGCGACGAAATAAGCAAGGAAGTCGCGAGCCTGGCGCAGCACGTGAGCCACGTGAATCAGATTGTGGCCATGCAGCAGACCTACGCGCGGGCGTCCGGAGTGTTTGAGAGGGTCTCCGCCGCGGCCCTGCTGGAAGACGTGTTGATCACTACGCAGACCGGCATCGACCATTACGACATCGTTTTCCGGCGCGAGTTCGAAGAGGTGCCCCTGATCACCACCGACCGTCACAAGGTGCTGCAGATTCTGCTAAACCTGTTGGGCAACGCCAAAGATGCCGTGAGGTCAGCCAGCACTCTGGCGAGGGAAATTACGGTGCGCTTGCGGCGTGTGGGCCAGGACCGCATGGCAATCCAGGTGGCGGACAACGGGATCGGCATTCCGCCGGAAAACCTGGTGAGCATCTTTTCTCACGGATTCACCACCAAGAAAAACGGCCATGGTTTCGGATTGCATTCCGGCGCCCTGGCGGCACGCCAATTGGGCGGCTCGCTCACCGCGGCAAGCGCGGGCCCGGACCAAGGCGCCACCTTCACCCTTGAACTTCCGCTACAGGCGCAAGACGCCAGTAGACAGAGGAGTGTTTCATGAACGAGACCTCTCATTTCCGTCTGCTTATCGTGGACGACAACGAAGCCATTCACGACGATCTGAAGAAGATTCTTCTGCCCCACGAGAGCGATGCTGAGATGGCCGCCGACGAGGCTCTCCTATTCGGGACAACAACCACGCCCGGCATAACCTTCGCGGTCGACTCCGCTTTCCAGGGACAGGAGGGACTGGCTCGCGTCCAGCAGGCGCAAGCCTCCGGCCAGCCCTATGCGCTGGCTTTCGTCGATATTCGCATGCCCCCCGGGTGGGACGGGATCGAAACCATCAGTCACCTGTGGCAGGCAGACCCAGACCTGCAGATCGTGATTTGTACCGCCTATTCCGATTACAACTGGAAAGACATCGTGCAACGTCTGGGCGTGTCGCACAATTTCGTGGTCCTCAAAAAGCCTTTCGATACCATCGAAGTCAGCCAACTGGTTCATGCCCTCACCGCGAAGTGGACGTCCATGCAACAGGCCCGCCTGCACATGGACGAACTCGACCATCTGGTGGAACAGCGGACCGCCGAGTTGCGTACCGTCATCGGAGACCTGGAGAAGGCAAAGCGGGCGGCCGAAGCCGCCAACCGCGCCAAGAGTGAGTTCCTGGCCAATATGAGCCATGAGATCCGAACGCCGATGAACGGCATCATCGGCATGACCGAGTTAGTCCTCGACACCAAACTCACCGACGACCAGCGTGATTTACTGCAGACCGCAAGGTCGGCGGCAGAGTCGCTGATGGGCATTCTGAACGACATCCTCGATTTCTCGAAGATCGAGGCCGGTAAATTGGAGATGGAAGCGACCCGGTTTGCGCCCAACGAACTGCTGGAAGAGGTGGCAGGCACGCTGGCGCTGAGAGCACATGAAAAACATCTCGAATTGACCTGCGAGCTCGCGCCGGAAGTTCCAGCATGCGTCAGCGGCGATCGAGGCCGGCTCCGGCAGGTGCTGATGAACTTGGTGGGGAACGCGATCAAATTTACTGAGAGCGGAGAAATTTCGCTCCGGGCAACCGTGGAGGAAGACTGCGGTGATAGCGTGCGCCTGCACTTGGTGGTGCAGGACACGGGTATCGGCATTGCCGCCGATAAACAGGCGCAGGTCTTCGAAGCCTTCAGGCAGGCCGATGCCTCGACTACCCGCAAGTATGGCGGGACAGGCCTCGGATTGGCCATCTGCTCGCAGATCGTGCGGATGATGAGTGGACGTATCTGGGTGGAAAGCGAACCCGGACAAGGAAGCCGATTCCACTTTACCGCCTTATTTGCCAAGGCGGAACCGGAGGCGCTGGAGCGTGCACAAGCGGAAATCTCCGCTCTGCATGGGGTTCATGCTTTGGTCATTGACGACAATGCCACCAACCGCCGCTTGTTGCAAGTGATCTTGCATGGGTGGGATATGAAGCCCACGATGGCCGACAGCGGAGCGTCAGGGCTGAACGAAATGAGAACCGCCGCGGAGCACGGAAAGCCCTACGGCCTGGTGCTGCTGGATGCGCAGATGCCCGGCATGGACGGATTTGAAGTGGCCGCCGCGATAAAAGCATGCTCGCAACTCTCCGGAGCTATCGTAATGATGCTTACCTCGAGCGATCAGATCGGCGATGCCGAGCGCTGCCGGCAACTTGGCGTGCACAGCTATCTGATTAAGCCAATTCGACGCACTGAACTGCTCAACGCCATCTCGCGAGCTCTCGCAAGTCCTGAATCTGTGCCTCAACGTGCAGCCAAAACTTCCGATGGTGTGGGGCCAAGCCGCGTGGCCGCCATTACCGGCTCCTTGGCAGTTGCACAGGCGACACCGAAGCTGCGGATCCTGGTGGCCGAAGATAACCCGATTAACCAGTATCTGGCGACGCGATTACTCCAGGGCGAAGGGCACACAGTGGAAATTGCGCCCAATGGCCGCGAAGTTGTTCGCATGCATACGGAGGCGAAGTTTGACCTGATCCTGATGGATGTGCAGATGCCGGAAATGGACGGATTCGAAGCCACTCGCGAAATCCGCGCAGAGGAGCGTGCAACCGGCGAGCACATCCCCATCATCGCCATGACTGCACATGCCATGAAGGGCGACCAAGAGCGCTGTCTGGCTGCGGGGATGGATCTTTATGTCTCGAAACCGGTTCGAAAAACTGACCTCCTCGCAGCTATTTTCGTTTGTGTCGGTCGCGCGGAACGACGGATTGCGGTCGAAGATCGGGAGCGGACCAGCAATGCAGACGGCGCCGATAGCTCGCTCTTGGCGATTGAAAGCCACACCCAATTGCCATCGCATCCAGTGCCGCCTGCGGTTTGAAATGCGCGGTGAAGCCCTCCGCTGACGTTTGGGCGTCATGAGACACAGAGCTACGGCGCAATTGCTTGTATGCGCACACGAAGCAAACCTGTTCTTCCGCAGCCCCCTGGATTCACCGCGTGTTCTCGACGAACTCTACCAATATCCCGCCGGTATGCCGCGGCTTCAGGAAGTTCACCACGAAGTCGCCGGCTCCCTGCACCGGCTGTTCGTCAAGTAGAGGCATTCCTTTCGCCGTATATTCGGCCTGCACCGCCCCGATGTCTTCCACCGCAAACGCAAGGTGGTGAAGGCTCGGCTTACCAGCCTTGTACTCGCCGAGTTTCCCGCCCTGTGGAATGACCAGTTCCACCGGACTGGCTCCATTGCCTTTGGCGAAGATGCAAAGAGCCTTGTATTCCGGCACGTAGCCACGATGGTCCTCCTCCAGGCCGATCAGCTTCATAAACTGCTGAGCGGCCTCTTCGGTCGGCATGAGGAGCCCTACGTGATGCAATTGCACGTTACCCATATCAGTCCTTCCACGCGGAAAGGCGTAGATCGGCTAACACAACTCGAACAGCACGGCCAAGCCCTGACCACCGCCAATGCAAAGCGTCGCCATGCCGTACTTGCTCTTGCGACGAACCATTTCATCGATCAGCTTGATGGTAATGATGCACCCGCTCGCTCCGATGGGGTGTCCCAGGGCGATGGCTCCGCCATTGACGTTAACCAGGCACGGGTTCAATCCGAGTTCATGGATGCAAGCCAAGGACTGCGACGCGAAGGCTTCGTTCAGCTCGATCACACCGATGTCATCCAGCTTGACGCCGGTTTTCTTGAGCAACTTCTTCACGGCCGGGACCGGCCCGATTCCCATGATCTCCGGAGGCACGCCTGCGGCAGCCGCGTCCACCAGCCGCACCATGGGCTTGAGCCCGAGCGCAGACGCTTTCTGGGCGGTCATCACTACCACGGCGGCAGCCGCATCGTTGACTCCCGAGGCGTTGCCGGCGGTTACCGTTCCATCCTTCTTGAAGGCCGGACGCAGTTTGGCCAGCGATTCGGGAGTGGTTTTGCGCGGATGTTCGTCGGTGTCGAAGATCTTCTCCTCGGTTTTGCTGAGCTTAACCTTGACGGGAACAATGTCATTCTTAAAGAGGCCGGCGGCGATGGCCTTGGCGGCCTTCTGCTGGCTCTCCAGCGCGAATTGATCCTGCTGGTCGCGAGTCACGTGATATTTTTCGGCCACGTTTTCCGCGGTGATGCCCATATGACTCCGGGTGAAGGGATCGCTCAGAGCGGTGACCAGTCCATCCTCGAGTTCTCCGTGTCCCATGCGGTAACCGAAACGCGCATTCCGCACGTAATACGGCAGATTACTCATGCTCTCGGTGCCGCCCGCAACCGCGATCTCGGCGAAGTTGCAGCTGATCTCCATGGCCGCGGTCACAATGGCCTGCAGTCCCGAGGAGCATAGGCGATTGACGGTTATGGCCGTCGCTTCGACCGGGATGCCCGCCTTTACCGAGGCCAAACGGGCCACAAAAGCATCTTCCGCTATCTGGCCGACGCAGCCCATGGCCACTTCGTCAACCTGCTCGGGTGCGATCCCCGCTCTCTTTACCGCCTCACGGATTGCTATCGCTCCGAGTTCACTAGCGCTAAAATCCTTTAACGAACCGCCAAAAGCGCCGATCGCGGTGCGCACACCGGAAACCAGTACGATGTCCTTCATGAAGCCTCCTCAATACAAGTTATCAACGTGAGCGGAGTTCCGGAAGGGGAACTCCGTATTATCTCTACCAGGGTATTGGTACAACTGGCTGAACCTCAAGATAGGAATGACACCCTATTTTATACTGATTGATAGTGATTGTCCCTAATCCAGGCGACGCCCGCCGACCCGTCACGTCACGTCCAGCTGTGACGAGGTTTACACCTTTCCCGGCGCAAGGTTTTACAATAGTGGCATGGATTCACTTGTGATTGCTGGCAGAGCGTTTCGTTCCCGCTTGATTGTGGGTACGGGAAAATACAAGTCCGGCGAAGAGACCGCGAAGGCCCTGGAGGCCAGCGGCGCCGAGATGGTCACGGTCGCGGTCCGCCGCGTCAATCTTGACCGATCGAAGGAATCGCTTCTCGACTTCATCGACCCCAAAAAATATTTTCTGCTGCCGAACACGGCCGGCTGCTACACCGCCGACGACGCCATCCGTACGGCGCGCCTGGGGCGCGAAGTCGGGCTTTCCGACTGGGTGAAAATCGAAGTCATCGGCGATCAGAAGACGCTGTATCCGGATGTTGCCGCCACCATCGAGGCTACCAGGGTACTGGTCAAGGAAGGCTTCACGGTTCTGCCTTATACCTCCGATGACCCGGTGGTTGCGCAGCGGCTGGTCGAGGCCGGCGCCAGCAGCGTGATGCCGCTTGGGGCGCCTATCGGCAGCGGGCTCGGCATTCAGAATCTCGCAAATTTGCGGATTTTGCGGGAGCTGATCACGACTGTCCCCCTGGTGGTGGATGCAGGTGTCGGAATTCCCTCCGACGCGGCCCTGGCGATGGAACTCGGCTTCGATGCCGTGCTGATGAACACCGGAATCGCGGCGGCAAAAGATCCGGTCCTGATGGCCGAGGCCATGAAGTGCGGCGTCCTCGCCGGCAGGTTCGGCTATCTTGCCGGCCGCATGCCAAAGAAGCTTTACGCGTCAGCCAGTTCACCGGCAGAGGGCATCTCGCGTTGATCCGTCCCAGCGCGACCCTGGCGGCGCCCGCCCGCCATGCTTTCGGTGGCGAGCCAACGCCGCATTTCCGAGCCTGTGTTCGTCTTCTCCGGCCTTCAATCGTCCCGGCGAGCGGGATTCGCCGCAGCCAGCGGCGGGATGAGGTATCTGGTTGAGCCGCCCGCAGTGGCTGCCGCAATACATTCCCGCCCTCGATGGGCTGCGCGGAATAGCCGTTTCGCTGGTCATTTTTTATCACTGCCACACCAAACTCGGGGGTGGATGGCTGAGCCATTTCGCCGAGTACGGGTGGGCGGGGGTCAATCTTTTTTTCGTTCTTTCCGGATTCCTCATCACCGGCATCATCATCGAGGGCCGCGAAGATGCACACTTCTTCCGTAATTTTTATGCCCGGCGAGCCTTGCGCATCTGGCCGGTTTACGTCCTGCTGCTGTTGCTGAATTACATCCTGGTGCCCTGCCTGCTGGAGCACAATCCGCATCATGCATGGCAGATCACCTCGACCGCGCCTTGGCTTTACTACGCGCTCTTTGTACAAAATCTGTTTGCACTGGCACTGCCGGGATCGATCGGGCCGACCTGGAGCCTGGCCATCGAGGAGCAGTTCTATCTTGCATGGGCGCCGATAGGACGCCATCTTTCGCTGCGCCATTTAGCCATCGTTCTGGCCACGGTATTTGCCGTCTCGCCGGCGATTCGAGCCTGCAATACCGGGCTGCTCACGCCAACCCACACGCTGATTCATCTTGACGGCCTCGCCATAGGTTCGCTGATCGCGGTGCTGCTCAGGATGGACATTTTCAGCCGGCCCGTGTGGCGAAAGCTGGGCCTGGCCGGAATTGCGCTTGGCCTCTTCGGCGTGGGGCTCATGCTGTATCGCGGTACAGCATTTGCCGATACCTTCCTGGCGCTCGGCTTCGGCGGCATGCTGATTGCTGCCATTGTTTCCGAACCCGGGTCCAGCCTTTACGCCCGTGTACTTTGCCTCTGGCCGCTCAAGTCGATCGGCACCGTCAGTTACGGACTGTACATGACGCACATTCTGGTTTTCGTCGTAATTGGCAGCTTCGAACTGCGAATGCTGCGCTACGGAGCCTGGGGGAATTTGGCGGTGGTGGTGACGCGAATTGTTTTGTCCCTCGGCTTCGCAGCCCTGCTTTGGGTAGGCTTTGAAAAGCCGATCCTGCGGCTCAAGCGCCGTTTCGAAAGTCCTCGTGAGGCGCCGCCCGAGATCGTGGCAACGGAGTTGGTCTCCGAGGCGGTCTCGGCCAACTAAACCTGGAAGAAGAAAGCAGGAAGATGCCATGCAGCAAGCACCCAAGACGGCACTGGTCGTGAGCGCTCACTCGGCGGATTTTGTCTGGCGAGCCGGCGGCGCAATCGCGCTCTATGCTTCACGCGGTTACCAGGTCACCATCGTTTGCCTTTCGTTCGGCGAGCGCGGCGAGTCCGCGAAGCTCTGGAAGCAACCCGGCATGACGTTGCAGAAAGTCAAGCGAGAACGCAAACGCGAGGCTGAAACCGCCGCCGGAATACTTGGCGCAACCGTCCGTTTCTTCGATTTGGGCGATTATCCGATGCGAATCCCCGACACGGCCATCGAACAACTTGCGGACATCTACCGCGAAGTGAACCCGGAATTCGTGCTCACCCACAGCACCAAAGATCCGTACAACCACGATCACCCGCTCGTCTCCGCCGCGGCGCAGGAAGCGCGGATCATTGCCCAGGCGCACGGGCATCGTCCCGGCCAGAAGGTACTGGGCGCGCCTCCCGTATTTCTTTTCGAGCCCCACCAGACCGAACAATCGGAGTGGAACCCCAACGTGTTACTCGACATTACAGAGGTTTGGGAACGCAAGCGGACGGCCTTCGAGAGCATGGCCGCGCAGGAACATCTCTGGGAATATTACACCAGGGTAGCGCTGCAGCGCGGCTCGCAAGCGTCGCGCAACTCCGACCGCAGTATCAAGTACGGCGAGGCGTATGAACGCGTCTACCCGCAGGTAACCGCCGCATTCAACTGAGAATGCAAAAGGCGTTCGCGATGCCATCGTGACCGGCGGTAGCTTACGTGCCCGGCGACGCATTCAACGGGTGTAGCCGCCCGGCAAAATAAATTTGAAACCTCGGAGTCCCCGGCGAGCCCCCCTCGCTGGGGTGATTGTGGAGCCACCTTTGTTTTCGGCAGCAGAAACAAAAGGTGGCTCGACTTCGCTCGCCATGACAGTCTGATATGTCGGGATATACCTGCCGGGTAGTGCTTTAGAACAATCCCAGCCAGCGCCAGTAAGTCGCCGCGCAAATCGTGTAAACAATACAAGCGATGGTGCACAGCACGACGCCGACCCTTGGGAAATCTTCGACCCGCAACTTGCCGGTACCGTAAATGACGATGTTGGGCAAGGTGTTGTAGAACATCAGCAGCGGATAACCGCCGATAATCATTCCAGCCGGCAGAGCCAGCACCAGCGGGTTCATGTGCGCGGCTTCGCCCATCGACAGCACGATGGGAAGCAGAGCCGTCGCCATGGCGACCGTGGTTGAGAAGAACAGGTGCATGTATTGCACGATCAGCATGACCACCACCAGCACCACCAGAGCCGATGCCGCCTGCAGTCCGAGCGCTCTGAGGATCGAGGTAGCCAGCCACTTGGCCGCACCGGTCTTCATCAGCATTTCGCCCAGCGATATGCCGCCGCCCGCAATCAGCAAAACCTGCCAGGAGACGCCCTTGTTAGCATCGCTCCAACTGATGACCCCGAATTTCGGCACAAACAGCAGAACGTCCCCGAGCAGGCAAACCACCGTGGTATCGAGCTTGGTAATGTTCGCCGTCGCCCATAGGAAGGTAATGAATAGAAAGATCGCCAGCGCCCGCCATTCAGCCGAAGTCGTCTTGCCCATGGCGGCAAGCCGTTGCTTGATGACCCGGTCGAGTCCGCCGGGCGCGGTGTTCTTTTCGGGCCTGTACACGCGCTGCACGAACCACCAGGTGAAGAACGTCATCAGCAGAGCGGGCGGAAAACCGTAGAGCAGAAAATCCGCGTAGGTAACGACTTTGCCGGCCTTGGCGAGGAATTCGATGGTTACCGGGTTGGGAACCGTGGCCGTCAGGATGCCGGCGCTGATGGTAGAATTGGTGAACGCCAGGATCAACAGCAGGCTGGTAGCGAATTTCGATCGCTCCTCGGCGTCGAAGAGCGTGATGATGCTGACGCACATGGGAAGCAGAATTGCCGTGCGCGCCGTCGTCGATGGAACCAGGAAGGCGAGCACGATGTTGGCCAGCGTGACCCCAAGCGTAATTCTCGCCGGCGACGAACCGGTCCGGGAAAGAATCATGTAGGTGATGCGTTCCGCGAGCTTGGTTTTAACCATCCCCGTGGCCAGTATAAAAGCGCCGAGAATCAAGTACGCCGACGGTGAAGCGAAGCCGTTCAAGGCTGTGCCAACGTTCGCGATATGCATGAACACAGCCGCCGGCACGACCAACAGGCTGCTGATCGCCAGAGGGATAGCCTCGGTCAGGTACAGGACGAAAATACCCGCAAAAAGAGCCAGTGCCCTTTGTCCCTCGGGCGACAAACCCTGTGGCCTAGCCATAAACCAGATCGCAGCAGTCAGCACCACGGCTAGGGGCACCCCTACTCTGTGGCGGATCACGTCGAAGCGGTTGGGAGCGGCAACCTGCTGGCTGACAGCGGCTGTTGACATCTGTTTCCTCCGTCCTGCGCATGAGCGAGTGCGGGTTGCCCGCCGCACTTTGAATGTGATTTTCTGTCGCTCAAAGTATAAGCAGTTCACAGCAGAGTTCAAGACGAATCGGACGGCGAATCCGCGCCTCGGAATTTAGGTTTCAGGACGTTAGCTGGTAACATTTTCACGCCGCCGAATGGGCGCGCAGGGAGAGGCTTTCATGAAGGCTTGGGAATTAACAAAGTTCGGACAGGAGAAAAACCTGCGGCTGGTTGAGCGTCCCATACCCGTGCCGGGACCGGGAGAAGTATTGGTGCGCGTACACGCGGTTTCGCTCAACTACCGCGACAAAGTGCTGGTCGAGGGGATCTACATGCCCAGTCTGCAATTGCCGTTCGTACCGGCATCGGATGCCTGTGGCGAAGTCACGGCCATTGGTGCCGAGGTCACGCGGGTGGCGGCCGGAGATCGCGTCACTGGCCAATTCCGCGTGCGCTGGATCGACGGCAAGCCTGGACCGGATGAGATCGCTCTCTCGTTGGGCGCTCCGCTGCCGGGAGTGCTCGCCGAATATGTCCTATGGCCGCAGGATGCGGTGGTGAAAGCGCCAAAGCACCTCAGCTACGAGGAAGCGGCAACCTTACCCATTGCCGGTCTCACCGCCTGGTTCGCGCTGGTGGAAGATGGCCGGCTCAAGGCTGGCGAATCGGTCCTGGTGCAAGGAACCGGAGGAGTATCGCTATTCGCCGTGCAGTTTTCCGCCATGGCTGGGGCGCGGGTTATCGTGACATCGAGCAGCGACGAGAAATTGGCGAAGGCGAAGCAATTGGGCGCCACCGATACCGTCAACTACCGCACCACGCCGGACTGGGATATGACCGTGCTGGAGCTGACCGGCGGACGCGGTGTCGATCACGTCATCGAAGTCGCTGGCGGCGAAACTTTCAAACGCTCGCTCAACGCTCTCGCCATCGATGGGCATGTCGCTGTCGTCGGCTTCCTGGGAGGCATGAAGATTAATCTCGATGCTACCAGTTTGATTCGCAAGCGGGCGCGCGTCCAGGGAATCGCCGTGGGTCACAGGCGGGCATTCGAAGAGATGAACCGCGCCATCGAGATACACGGCCTGCGGCCCGTCATCGACCGCTGCTTTCCGTTCGCCGACGTCAGAGAGGCGTTCGACTATCTCGACCAAGGAGCCTTCGGCAAGATCGTTATCCGCGTGTTCCAATAGGCGGGCGCTTCTACCGGCGGAGTCTCGCCAGCGAAGACGGGTCTGACGAAATCGGGCTGGAGTTCTATTCCGTGGTTCTGTTAGCGGTGCTCTGCCCGGGAACTAAAGAGAGCCTCTGCGGGGATTGGCAATGAGGAAGGCATTTGTGAACTTGCTCTGCCATCTGGAGATTCTCCGGGCATGCGCTTCCGGCAACTTTACCGCAATGCAGACAGGTGGAAACGATGATCCCGTTTGCCGTTCGTCCACGGCAAAAACCGCTAAGTCCTGCGGGTTTGGCAGCCATTGGCCCTCCCTGGGTTCGAAAGGCGTGCCCTCTCTTGGATCGAGACGACAACACCATGGCGACAATATAAAGATTCGATCCGGCTGACCAGAGCTACTTTCTTTGCCGTCCTATTTAAAGATGCAATGTAGCTGGCCAGAGCTGCTTTTTTGCTTTTTTAATTAAACCTTAATTTATGGGGCTCCAAAGGGGTTCTATGCCCGACTAAAGTGGAGGCGCGGAAACCGCTGCTGGAGCCGTTCTACGCCTGCTCCTGCGACTTGCGGAAGTGCTCGAGGATGGCTTCAGCCTGACGCCGGCTGACGACCGCACTCAGGGCGGCCGCGTCGGCCTGCTGGATGGCCCGAACCGAGCCGAAGTGTTGCAGCAGGCGGCGGGTAGTCTGCTCGCCGATGCCCGCAATCTCGCGCAACTCGGTCGCGCGGTCGCGTATTTGCCTGCGCTTACGATGATAGGTCACGGCGAAGCGGTGCGCCTCATCGCGGATCTGCTGGACGAGGTGCAGCACCGGTGAATGGCGGTCGAGCACGACGGGCTCGCTCTCCTGGCCGTAGACGTAAATAATCTCCTCGCGCTTGGCGATCGAAGCCAAGGGCTGCGCGATCAGGCCGAGCGACTCCAGCGCCTCGGCCGCCGCATGCAACTGCCCAAGGCCACCGTCGACGAGGATGAGTGAAGGCATCGGCTTCTCTTCCTCGCACAGCCGTTTGTAACGCCGCGTCACGACTTCGCGCATGGCGGCAAAATCGTCAACCCCATCGACGCTGCGGATGATGAATTTGCGATATTCCGAGTTGCGCATCTTGCCGTCTTGCCAGACGACCATCGAACCTACGGTCTCCGCGCCCTGTATATGCGAGATATCGAAGCACTCGATGCGCTCGGGCAACTCGGCGAGATTCAACACGTCCTGCAAGACGCTCTTGAGTACGTCGGTGAGCGGCTTGAGTACGCGGAAGCGCTGGTCATAAGACTGGCGCGCGTTGTTTCCCACCAGGTCGATCAGCGAACGTTTCTCGCCGCGCTGCGGCACTTCGATGTGGATGCGCGCCTCGCTTTTCGCCGAAAGCAGCTCGGCCAGAACCTGCCGATCCTCAAAGTCGACGGGAATGTAAATGAAGCGCGGCACATACTGCTGGTCGACGTAGAGTTGCTTCAGCAGCGTGCTGAAGAACTCCCCGGTGTCGAAACCTGTTGCCGCTTCCAATTCACCGAGATCTTCCCAGAAAAACTCGCGACGGTCGAGCGCCTTCCCTCCCCGCATGTGGAAGAGGTTGACGGCAAGCATGTGGTTTTCGAAGTGGAAGTTGAGCACGTCGGCGTCGTCGCCCTCGGCGGCGGCCATGCGCTGCTTCTCCTGCAGTTGCTCGACGGTGGTGATGAGGTCTCGATACTTGGCGGCAAGTTCGAACCGCTCTTGCCCGGCGGCGCCTTCCATGCGCTCCCGCAGCGACCGTGACAGGTCGGACTGACGGCCTTCCAAGAACATGCGCACGTCGCTGACGGCTTCGGCGTATGCCTCCGGCGTGGTAAGCCCAGCGACGCACGGCCCCAGGCATCGCTTAATGTAAAACTGCAGGCACGGACGCGCGTGGTCGCGGGTGAGATCGACCTTGCAGGACGGAACCAGGAAGTGCCGGTGGATGAGGTCCACAATGCGGTAAGCAAGATTCGCGGGAAAATAGGGACCGTAATAGACCGAACCATCGCGCCTCAGCCGGCGGGTCACGTAGACCCGAGGGAAGCGCTCGCCTGCCGTCAGCTTCACATAGGGATAGCTCTTGTCGTCGCGCAGCAGAATGTTATAGCGCGGCTTCTTCTGCTTGATGAGGTTGTTTTCGAGCGCCAGCGCCTCGCCCTCGTTGGCAACGACGATGTACTCGATATCCACGGCCTCGCGCAGCAGACTGCCGGTTTTCGCGTCATCGACCGCGCCGTCGAGAAAGTAGGAGCGCACCCTGGCCCGCAGGTTCTTAGCCTTGCCGACATAGATAACCTGGCCTTCGGCGTTCTTGTAGAGATAGACGCCGGGGTCGGTGGGCAACGTGCGAATTTTCTGGTTCAGGTCCACTTTGAGCCTAGAAGCAGTCTCATAAATGCCTCAACAAGATCAACACGCAGCCGAGCTGAACCATGCCGAGGAAGTTGGCGGCGTGACGCTCCCAACGGCTGGTCAGCCGGCGAAAGTTCTTGAGCCAGGCGAACAGTCGCTCGATCTTCCAGCGTCGCAGGTAGCGGCGAAGTGGCCGCCCGTCTTGTGTTCGCCTTCGCTTGCGCCGGTTGGGCGCGATCAGTTCGACGCCTTGCTGTTGCTGCAGCCGCTCATCCAATCGGTCGCTGTCGTAAGCCTTGTCGCCGATCATTCGTTCGGGCAGGGCTGCGACGTGGCGTTGGGCGAGCGTGGCTTCGACCAGGGTGGACTCATTCGGCGAAGCGCTTGTAACCCGGACGGCGATAGGAAGACCATGGCTGTCCGCGATTGCCATGATCTTGCTCCCTTTGCCGCAGCGTGTTGGACCAATGCGATCGCCCCACTTTTTGCCCCCGCGAAGGAGGCATCGATGAACGTCTCCTCCAACCCGAGTTGCCCACGGGCCAGCAGGTCTTCGCATAACGCCCACAAAACGCCGTCCAGCACGCCGGCTTGTTGCCATTGCTGGAAGCGCCGATGGCACGTCTGGTACGACCCGTACCGTGGCGGAAGATCTTGCCAGGGCGCGCCCGTTCGCAGAATCCACAGCACGCCGTTCAGTGTTCTGCGCGCATCGCTCCAGGGACGGCCGCGTCCATCGAGCCGCCGTTTCTGGTTCCACTCCACCAGGGGCTTAAGATGTTCCCACTGCGTATCCGTGAGATCAGCCATGCACCTGATTTGCTTCAATTCCGCTCGCAAAGCAAGCATTTACTCGCGAGCATCATTTATGAGATAGGTTCTAGGGTCTGTTAACACTTATAGGACGAGCAACGTTGCCTGCGAAAATCGCCGCAGACGAGGCGGAGTCCGAGGGACATGGCCAGCCCATGTTCGAGGATGACAACGAAGTCTGAGGCGATTTTCGCCGCAATCCTTCGGGACGGGGCGGATTTTCCGATCGCGGTGTCGCTCGTCGCTAAAATACCCCGATATTTGCCACTCCTCGCTCCTTGCGCTCGAAAAAATCCGCTCCCGTCGCTGCCGCCCTATAAGTGTTAAAAGACCCTAGGGCAGCACGAGTTCTAATTGTAAAGGCCACGGCAAGCTAAATCGACCCCCGCACGGACACTCGCGCGCAACGCGCCAGGGCGTCCGCTCACCACTCGGCCTGCTCTAATTGACGAAGTTGGCGGAGTGAGCTGTTTTCAGCATTGCTGCTTTTGCCCGCTCGCGACTCGCTGGTAATGGATCGGGGTCGCCGGCGAGCCCCGCTTGTCGGGGTAATTGGGCTAACGTGGGGTAGTTCCTTTGACGGCCGATGCGTAGGTGGTGAGCAGCCCGCTAAGCGCCAAATTCCGGGCTCACCGAAGGAACGGGTTGGTTTCGCGTTCTTCGCCGATGGTGGTCAGCGAACCGTGCCCCGGTACGACGACAGTTTCATCAGGCAGCGCCAGCACACTCTCGTGCAGCGAGTGAATGATTTTGTCGTAAGATCCGCCAGGCAGATCGGTGCGGCCAATGCTTCCGGCGAACAAGGTGTCTCCCGCGACCAATCGTTTTTCAGGTTCAAAGTAGAGGCAGATAGAGCCTTCGGTGTGTCCCGGGGTGTGCAGAACTTGGCCTTCGACCGCTCCGGCCTTGACCGCGTCGCCGCTGGTTATGCTCTGGTCTATGGCCACTTTGCCGGGCGGGCGCATCCCCAACCACGCCGCCTGCGTGTCCAGCATGCGCAGCAGGTCGGAGTCGTTCTGGTTCAGCAGAATGGGCGCGCCGGTGAGTTGCTTGAGCTTCATGGCGCCGCCGACGTGGTCAAGGTGAGCGTGCGTAACCACGATCTGTTTCACCTTGAGCCGGTGGCGGGCGACGATCTCCGTTATCGCATCGATGTCGTCACCCGGATCGATAACCATGGCTTCGCGGCTGTTCTCGTCGCCTACAATGGAGCAATTGCACTGCAAAGGGCCAACCGGCAGAATTTCGTGGATCATGTATTTATCATACCGGACATTATCCCTGACAAGGCAAGCAGACGCCGCAAGCCCTCGGCGAAAGCAGTCTCCGGGGTAATCAGACTGAGCACCAGAAAGCAGCCCCGGGGAAAGTTGAAGAAGTGTCCGGGATGCACCAGCACGTTGCTCTGGCGAAGCAAGGCGAGCGCGAATTCCTCGTCGCTACACACGGCGGGAAGCCGCAGCACGGCGTACCAGCCGCCTTCGACGCGCAGGCGATGACTAAGCTGTTGCCGTGAAAGTTGCGCGTCCAATTCGGCGAGATTGTGGCGAATTCGCCTGCCGAGTTGCCGCTGAACGGAGTGCCGGACCTCCAGCAGCGCCGCCGTCGCGAGTTGCACGGGCGCATTGGGAGATAGATAGGTGTCGGCTATGACTTCCAGTCTGTTCATGGCATCGGCGGCCAAATCAGCGGGGCCGCTCAAAGCGATCCAGGCCATCTTCATCTGCGGCAGACCGCTGATTTTCGACAGGCCGCTCAAAGTAAAGCTCAAGGCGCCGTGGTTGCCGACGAAGCTGAGCCGCTCATCGGATTCAACAGCGTAGTCCAGAAAAACCTCGTCCGCAATCAGCGCCAGTTGATGCTCGCGGCAGAGGACGTTGAGCCGTTCGAGTTCCCACCGCTTGACATACGAGCCAGTTGGATTGTTGGGCTGCACCACCAGCACCGCCCGTGAACGCGCGCTGATGCCGCGGCGTAACGACTCGAATTCGATCTGCCAGCCCTGGTCGTAAACCAGTTCGAACGGAACCAGGCGAACGTCCTGAATATCGGCCAGAAATTCGAATAGCGGATAACTCGGGCTCGGAACCAGCACTTCGTCGCCAGGATCGCAGAGCAGTCGAAAACAATAAGAGTAAGCTTCGCTGGTGCTGACGGTCAGAATCAGGCGATCGGGATCGATACCTATTCTCTGCTGCGCGTAGTAGTTAGCTACGGCGTGGCGCGCCGCGAGCAAGCCTTTTGCGGCGGGCTCATAGGACAAGGCGCGCTCGTCGGCCAAGGCGCATGCGATCTGCCGCGCGGGATACTCCAGGCCAACGCAAGTCGGATTCGATGCCGTCAAGTCCAACAGCTCTTGACCGCTTCTGCCGTGCTCCTCAAGCGCAAGGGTGAGCGCATTCGGCGCCAGGTTCCAGTTGGTGCGTCGGGCAAACATTCGGACTCCAATTTATCACTCCCCGGCGATGGCTTCGGCGCGCCGTTTGCCAGTTTCGGCCGCCGCCGAGGGTGTTACCAACGCGATGCCCCTTCGTCACCCTGCGAAAAACACGCGACTTGCATGAAAATAGGGCTAAAATACAAACAACTTACCTGTGAGCTGCAGCCGGCACGGCCCGTTAGCGGGATGGGTGCGCGGCACGCAGGAGCTTACGCTTGGTGAAGCAATGAATGTTCTTATGCGATCCGCGATCGTACTGGTCCTCAGCCTGAGCGCATGCACTTTGCTTGCGCAGAGCCTCGGCGAGGTGGCCCGCGAAAACCGCGTTACTCCACATCCGCGTGCCACGAGAGTAGTGACGAACGATGATATTCCTTCGGTCGACACCATGAGCGCATCCGCAAAAACAAATGCGGCGGAAGGGACTCCAGGCAGTGAGCGGGCAGCCGCCAAAACGTCTGGGTCGGGATCGGCCACCAGAGAACTGGCAAAAACAGATGCGGAGCAAAAGAAACAGGAAGAGGAGTGGAACAAAAAATTTTCGGAGCAGCGGGAAAAAATCTCGCTCTTGGAACGGGAATTCAAAGTGACGCAGCAAGAGAATCAGCAAAAACAGATCGCGCACATGGCTGACGCGAACGGGCGACTCAATAATCAGCAGCAATATGCCGAAGCGGAGAAGCTCGACCGAGAAGATTTAGCCCAAAAGCAGGAGAAACTGAACACGGAACGCGAGAAGCTTGACAGCATGCAGGAAGAAGCCCGGCGCGCTGGCGTCAAGCTCCCCGACTGACTCTCTGTTTTTTTCCCGATCTCATCGAATCAAAAGGCTCGCTGATGAAGCGGGCCTTACTGTTTGGTGGCGCCGAGCCTCAGTCTTTAGAGGGCCCGGGCTCTGGTGCGGAGGCGGCCGCCGGTGGCTGCCGGCCCGCTTCAGGCAAGGGAGCAGGCAGCTTGGAAAGCGCTTTGCGCGCCTCTTTGGCGTGCGGACCCTCCGGCAGAAGCTTCAGGTATGCCTCGTACTTGGCTCGAGCCTCCTGCAAGCGTCCGAGCTTTTCTAAGCTCTCGGCCGATTTGAAAGTCGCTTCGGCATCGCCAGGTTTCCATTGCAGAGCTTCCTGGTAGCGGTTGAGAGCGGCTCTGTAGTTATCCCTCTTAAAGTAAAAGTCGCCGACTTCAACAGCCTTCTGCGCCTTGTGAGGGTTGTAAGGTCGCAACTCCAGTACTTCGTCCGCAACCCCGCTGCTGGGGTGCTCTTTGGCGTCGCCAATGGGAGGGCCGAGGTCTATCTTAGTGTCTTTGCTGGAACTCTCACCGGGGGCATCGAGTGAACCCGGAGGGGCATTGTTAGTCGTCGGAAGCTTGGTGGTCTTCTGCTGTTTGCCGGGTAACTGCGCGGGGAAATCCCCGGGGGGATATTGTTGCGCCGCCGCCCAACCAGCCAGCAAAAACCAGACCACGCCAACTATCACCTGCTTCATGGACTTATTGTAAGTCAGCGGCTTTCCCGCTGGCGAAGACGGAATCGCCGAACGCTTCTTCGTTCTTCGCCTACCAGTTCCACCTGGAGTTCAGCGTTCTCCGGCAGTGCGCCAGCGATCCTAAGCCCGGCCATGCCTGCGGGATCGGTTACGGGCTCGGAAATCAGCTTGGGAGGGAGTACGCTGCCTGATTCAATGAGGAAGCATCTGAGCCGCGCATCGCGCATGGGAACTCCGGCACGGGTTAGCTGGAAGCCAAGGACAAGTTCCGCGGCTTCGCGCCTGGCGCCCGTGCAGCGCAAGCTGACATTCAGGTCGGGGGGCTCGGTCGGCGACAATTCCAACTGTCCAGCGCGTATCGACTCGACCACGGAGCGGTGCTGCACGCGCAAAGACTCCTGCACGGCTTGCGGGTCTCCGTCGTGCTCCGAGGGGGTCGAACGCTTGTTGATGCAGCGTCCTTTGACGAACACCTGCGTCTGAAGCAGCCGCTCGCAATCCCGGGCTTCGCTTTGGATGTGATAAACCGTGTCGCCTAGGCGGATCTCGGTGTTATAGCCAAAGATCACAAAAGTCTCCTGGCGGCAAATACCATTGGGGAGGTACGCAATGATTGTCGAACAGTTCCCGCGTCCTGCAAAGCAGATTCTTGCCGCTGCCGCAAGAAAAGTGTTGCCTCTGTGGATAACTGAGCCGCATGCCGGGCACTGGCCTGCTGAAAGAATTCCTCGCGGGCTGCTGGCATTGCGTTCCTGACGGCTGCGTTCTTGACGGCGTGTTCTTGACTACTGGGACGCCTGAAATCTACACTCAAGTGTTCGCCTTATGTTGCCCCTGTCCCCGGCGAGCTGTCCTATGCCAGATAATTATTTTGTGCGCTACATCCCGCTGCTGCTTCACGTGCTGGTTGCCGGCGGGATCGCCTGCGCCATCGTTGTGCTGTCGACCCTGGTGGGACAGCACAAGCGCAACCGGGTCAAGATGTCTCCCTATGAGTGCGGAATGCAGCCCATCGGGGATATCAGGCAGCGCTTCTCCGTGAAGTTCTATTTGGTCGCGATGCTGTTCATCCTGTTCGATGTTGAGGCGGTTTTTCTGTACCCCTGGGCTATTCTTCTCAAGGAGCTGAAGATGTTCGGCTTCTGGGAGATGGTGGTGTACATTGCGATCGTGTTGGTCGGTTTATTTTACATCTGGAAAAAGGGCGCACTTGACTGGAATAAGCCAACCAGGAATGAGGTCCTGTAACCCCGATGGCACTGGCTCCTGCGATTACCGATCTTGAACAGCTAAAAGACCGTCCCGCGCTGGCCCGTTTGCTTTCGTGGAAGGCCGAGGCGGTTACGGGCGCGAAATTCGATCGCGATGAGCTGACGATCTGGGTGCGGCGCGAATCGTTGCGTGAAGTCTGTATACTGCTTCGAGACGACGCCGCAACGAGTTTTAAGTTTCTCGCCGACGTCACCTGCGTGGACTGGTATCCGGCGGAACCGCGTTTCGAGGTCGTCTATTCCCTGCTGTCGATGGCGCGCAAGGAGCGCATCCGGATCAAGGTAAAGTTAGATTCAGCCGATCCCGGCGTGGACTCGCTCACTGAGATTTGGCCCGGTGCGAATCCCTTCGAACGCGAGGTCTTCGACCTGTTCGGAGTCCGTTTCCATGGCCATCCCTACCTCCGCCGCATCATGATGCCGGAGGAATGGGAGGGCCATCCGCTGCGCAAGGACTATCCAGTTGAGGGATACCGTTAATGGCCAGCAAGTTCAGCAGCCTTGAACCGGTTGTCGAGGTCATCGGAGACGACCGTACGATGGTCCTCAATATGGGGCCACAGCACCCTTCCACGCATGGCGTGCTCAGACTCCTGCTGGAACTCGATGGCGAAACCATCGTCCGCATACGGCCAGACATCGGCTATCTGCATACCGGGATTGAGAAGACCTGCGAAGCCAAGTTTTACCAGCAAGTCGTGCCGCTCACCGACCGCATCGACTATCTCTGTCCGCTGACCAATAATCTGGCATACGTGCTGGCGGTCGAAAAGCTTCTCGGGCTGGAGATGCCGAAGCGCGCGCAGTGGATTCGTGTTCTGCTGAACGAGCTGTCGCGTCTCAACTCACACCTGGTCTGGCTGGGGACGCACGCCATGGACGTCGGCGCCATGACCGTGTTCCTTTACTGCTTCCGCGAGCGTGAAGACATTTTGCGCTTCTTTGAGATGGTTAGCGGCCAGCGCATGATGACCTCCTACTTCCGCGTCGGCGGGCTGGCGCTCGAAGTTCCTTTGGGATTCTTTGAGCGCGTAAAGCGCTTCATTGATGCTTTTCCGAGTCACATCGACGAGTACGAAGACCTGCTCACCGAGAACCCTATCTGGACCGGTCGGACGAAAGGCGTAGCGAAGATCACCTACGAAGATGCGATTGCGCTGGGACTAAGCGGCGGCGTTGCCCGCGGCAGCGGCGTGGATTGGGATCTGCGCCGCGATATGCCTTATTCGAGTTATGACCAGTTCGATTTCAAGGTTCCGATCGCGACCGAGGGAGATGTCTTCGCGCGTTATGCGGTTCGCGTGCTGGAGATGCGGGAATCGGCCAAGATTATTCAGCAGGCACTGGCCGGCATGCCCGAGGGCCCGATTAAGGCCGACGCGCCCAAGGTGGTGCTACCTGACCGAGAAAAAATGAAGACCCAGATGGAAGCCCTCATCTATCACTTCAAGATTGTGACCGAGGGATTCACGGTACCGGCCGGCGAGGTCTATCAGGGAATCGAATCGCCACGGGGCGAAATGGGCTACTACATCGTCAGCGACGGCACCGCCAAACCGTATCGCGTGCACATGCGCAGCCCGTCTTTCGCCAACCTGAATGCTCTGCTGCCGATGTGCCAGGGGCAACTGATCGCCGACGTTGTGGCGGCGATCGGCAGCATCGATATCATACTGGGAGATGTTGACCGTTAGCAGCCAGCGCCGCGCGTGGGGCGCGGAAAAGCGGTTCCAGCGCCGCCGGGGACGCCGGAGATGGGGCCGGAGATGGGAACGATGAACGATGACATTTTCTGACCAACTGGAAGCGCGCTTCAGGGACATGCTTACGCACTACCCGATCAAACGCTCGGTGCTGGTCCCTTTTCTGCTTTACGTGCAGGACGAACTGGGCTACCTGACGGACGAAGCCATCCAGGAGATTGCCGGCCGCCTGGAGATTACTCCGCTCGAGGTGCGCAACGTAATCAGTTATTACTCCATGCTGCGGACTAAGCCCGCCGGCAAATACAACGTGCAGGTCTGTACCAACATTTCGTGCCTGCTGCGAGGCGGTGAAGAGATTCTCGAGCACGCGAAAAAGAAGCTCGGGGTAGCGCAGAATCAGGGAATCACCCCCGACGGCATGTTTTCAGTGGAAGAGGTGGAGTGCATTGGAGCCTGCAGTTGGGCTCCCGCCATGCAGGTCAACTACGACTTCCATGAGAACCTTACGCCGGAAAAGGTGGACGAGATTTTGGAGTCGTACCGCGGCAAGGCATCGAAGTAGCTCGACCACGAGAAGAGGAATCGAGAGCAGGTAACTGAGAACCGGTTCATGGCATATCTGGTTTCACATCCCGACGAGGTCAAGATTATTTCCCGGCGCTTTGGCATGGGCGCCACCGACATCGACCGCTATCTCGAACTCGACGGCTACAAGGCCGTGCAAAAGGCGCTGCAGATTGGGCCGGAGGCGGTCATCAACGAGATGAAGGCGTCCAATCTGCGCGGCCGCGGCGGCGCTGGTTTTCCGACAGGCATGAAGTGGTCGTTCGTTCCCAAGGAATCGGCCAAGCCCAAATACGTACTCTGCAACGGAGATGAGTCGGAGCCGGGGACGTGCAAGGATCGCCTGATCTTTGAGCACGATCCTCACGCCGTAATCGAAGGCGTGATGATTGCCGCCATCGCCATCCAATCGCACGAGGGTTACATCTACATCCGCGGCGAGTATCGCTACCTCCTGGAAATCATGCAGAAGGCCATTGCCGACGCGTACGCGAAAGGTTTTCTCGGGAAGAATATTTTCGGCAGCGGATACGATCTGGACATCTACTGGCACGGCGGCGCCGGCGCCTACGAAGTCGGCGAGGAATCCGCGCTGATGGAATCGCTCGAGGGCAAGCGCGGCGTGCCGCGCATCAAGCCGCCATTCCCCGCCGTCGTCGGGCTCTGGGGCGGACCCACGGTCATCAATAACGCCGAAACCTTGGCCACCGTGCCGCACATCATGCTGATGGGCGGCCAGAGATACGCCGAAATTGGCACGCCCAGAAATGGCGGAACACGCCTGTTCTGCCTGAGCGGACACGTCGCCAAGCCCGGCGTTTATGAGCTGCCGCTGGGCTACAACCTCAAGCAGATGATTTATGAGGTTGGCGGCGGCATTGCCAACGGAAACAAGTTGAAGGCCGTCGTTCCCGGCGGCTCTTCCGTTCCAGTACTTAAAGCCAGCGAGATCGACGTGGCCATGGACTTCGATGCCATGATGAAGGTTGGCACCATGCTTGGCTCCGGCGGCGTAGTGGTCCTAGACGACCAAACCTGTATCGTCAAATTCGCCTTGCGCACCATGCAGTTCTATAAGCACGAAAGCTGCGGCTGGTGCATACCATGCCGCGAGGGCACCGACTGGCTGCAAAAAACGTTGCGGCGCTTCCATGCAGGGGGCGGAGTCGCCAAGGACATCGATAACATACAGTACCTGGCCGAGAACATGCTTGGACGCACGTTCTGCCCTTTGGGCGACGCTGCAGCCATGCCGACCATCGGCTTTATTACCAAGTTCCGCAACGAGTTCGAAGACCACCTGGAGGGCCGCCCATGTCCATACGAGAAGGCGGGCGCCGCACATCCGGTTCCAGTGGCAACACACTGAGAAAGAATCGAGAATGGCTGAGCAAAATGCACCCGCAGTTCCATCAACCGGCGATAAAGAAATCCTGATTGCGCGCCTGCAAGAGGGACGCAACCGTTATCTTTGCGCTTTCCACGGAGTGCTGGACAGCAGTTCATCGTGGCGCAGGACTCCCGGCACTTGGTCAATTATCGAATGCGCGGAGCACGTCGCGGTGGCCGAGGAGCAGATGCTTCGAGCGTGGGAGAAACTGGCCGAGGCCGGCGCATCCGACCCGGCAAAGGATGCGATGATCCTGTCGCTGGCCCACGACCGGACGCGCAAGGCCAAGGCTCCCGAGCGCTCCGAGCCGACAGGACGCTGCGAGAGCCTATTCGAGGCGATTGAACGTTTCCGGAGCGCGCGCGAGCGCACTTTGCAGTTTGCCGAGAGCATCTCGCTTGAAGAGCTTCGAGCCAAGGTTGTGCCGCATCCGCTGGTGGGCACGCTGAATGGCTACCAGTTGCTGACGCTGATGGCGATGCATCCCGAGCGCCACGCTTTGCAGGTGGAAGAAATCAAGGCAGACCCGGAATTCCCGGCTGGTCATCATCCGTAATTTTCAGGCTGAGTTTTCAATGGCAGACGCACCCAAACTCGTCAAGCTTACCGTTAACGGCAAAGCCCTATCGGTCCCCGCCGGCACGCTGCTGATCGATGCCTGCAAGAATACCGGCATCGAAGTGCCCTCGTTCTGCTATTACCCCGGACTTTCGCTGCAGGGCGCCTGCCGCATGTGCCTGGTGGAAATCGAAAAGCTGCCGAAGCTTCAGACCGCCTGCACGACGCAGGTTGGCGAAGGCATGGTCGTGCACACCGAGACCGAAAAGGTGGTGCAGGCGCGCAAGAGCATGCTCGAGTCTGCTGCTTGCCAATCATCCGCTGGATTGTCCAGTTTGCGACGCCGGAGGCGAGTGCGAGTTGCAGGACATGACGTTCAAATATGGGGCGTCGGAGTCGAAGTTCATCGATATCAAGAGCCACCGCGACGAGCAGCAATGGTCGCCCGTTGTTTACTTCGACCGCCCGCGCTGCATTCTGTGCTATCGCTGCATACGCGTCTGCGGCGAGGGCATGGACGTGTGGGCGCTGGGCATCCAGAACCGCGGCCAGAGTTCGGTGATCGCTCCCAACCAAAGCGACCACCTCGAGTGCGAGGAATGCGGCATGTGCATCGACATCTGTCCGGTCGGCGCACTGACCTCGGGAGCTTACCGATACAAGACGCGCCCATGGGAAATGAACCACGTCGGCACCATCTGCACCCACTGCGGCGATGGCTGCCTCACCACGCTTGGCTGCCGCCGCAGCGACACCGGCATGGAGATCGTGCGCGGAGACAATCGCGACAAGAGCGGCATCAACGGCGATTTTCTCTGTATCAAGGGGCGCTACGCCTTCGATTTCGCCAACCATCCCGAGCGAATCAAGCAGCCGATGGTGCGCCGCGATGGCAGGCTTGTTCCGGTCGCATGGACGGAAGCGATCGATACGGTCGGCCCATAACTTTCAAGAGGTCATCGCCCGCCACGGCTCGCAGGCAATCGGCGTGATCGGTTCCAACCGCACCACCAACGAAGAGAATTATCTGCTGCAGAAGTTCACGCGTCTGGTGCTGGGAACCAACAACATCGATCATCACCGCACGGCGGATTATCCGTCTTTCGCCAAGGCTCTCGCCGAAAATAATGCCAAAACGGCGAGCATGCGCGATGTCTTCCGAGCACCGGCGATCCTGCTGATCGGCAACGATCCGACCAATCAACATCCGCTGCTGGCGTGGCAGATCCGCAACAATGTACGGCTGCATCGCGCCAAGCTGCACATCCTCAACTCGCAAGCCCATCAAGCTTGGCAGACAGGCGGCTAGCTTTACGCAGGTTCCGGCGGGAAGCGAAGGCAAGTTCGCCCAATACCTTGCGGGAGATGATTCCGCCGCGCAAGCCATCACGGGAGTTGCGCCCGAAGGGCTCGCCAAGTTGCGCGACACACTTAGGGCCGAACCAGACTTGGTCATCATTTTCGGCTCCGAACTTCGCGGTGACGACGTAGCGGCCCTGGTACGATTCGGCGCCAGCCAGCAAGCACGATTGATCTGCCTCGGCGATTACGCCAACTCGCGTGGGGCTGCCGATATGGGGCTCTACCCTGACCTGCTGCCTGGCTACGCGCCGCTTGCTTCCGGCTCGGTATTCGACCGTGAGTGGGAAGGGCGGGTCCCGGCGCAGCCCGGCTTGAGCCTGGCGCAGATGCTCGAGGCAGCCCGCGATCGCAAGTTGCATGCCCTGTATGTGGTCGGCTCCAACCCGGTTGCGCGCAACGCGGTGGATCCCTTTATTCTGCACGCGCCTTTCCTGGTGGTGCAGGATATGTTCATGACGGAAACGGCGATGCTGGCGGACGTAATCCTGCCGGCGGCAAACGCCTACGAGAAGGCCGGCACATTCACCAACACCTGCGGCGATTTGCAGTTGTTGAAGAAGGCGGGCGATGTTACGTCGGTCAAGAGCGACTTCGAAATCATAGTGCGCATTGCGGAAAAAATGAACTTCGACATCCGTAAGCTGGTGCCGTTTGGCGGCGGTTCGCGCGCTGATTTCGGCCAGACGCGCGGCGCGCAGTCGGGCGAAGCTGACCGTCATGCGGTTTGGCTTCACGCCCACGGACTCGAACCCAAGGTGTCGCCTTTCGATCCGATGGCGGTGCTCGACGAGATTCAGCGACTGGTCCCGGGATACGATGTCTCTCGCCTGGGTTTGCTGGCCGGCAACGATCAACCGACTCGACTGGTAAACATTCAAGCGGCGGGAATTCAGAGTCATCCGGAATGGATCGTCGCCTCCGGTGACGCGCTGTTTACCTCCGGTACGCTTGGCCGTTATTCCAATACGCTGAACTCAGTAATGGAGAATAAGAGCAAATCCCAGGCCGACACCGAGGTTGTGGCCGACTGAACGGCCGGCTGCTTGCGGCAATGGGTTTGTCGTTCGCGGATTTGCTGTTTCACGAAGGAAAGAAGCAACGTGATTGCGGGAAGCTCCGCGAAGTAAGTTTGTTCTTAAGTTTGCTCTTTAGTTTGCTTTTGGGAACGCACGACTCCATGAACGTCGGAATGTTTTTGCTCGTCGTCATCATTAAGATCGCCATTACCGTCGGCGTGCTGCTGACGATTGTGGCCTACTCCGTCTGGCTGGAACGGAAGGTGGTGGGCCACATGCAGAACCGTTGGGGACCTACCCGCGTCGGTCCATTCGGCCTGCTGCAGCCGCTCGCCGATGGCATCAAGTTCATCCTGAAGGAAGACTTAACGCCGCCTTATGTCAACCGCACTTTGTTCATCCTGGCTCCAATGCTTTCCCTGGTGATGGCGCTGACTTCGATTGCGCTGGTGCCGATTGGACCGAACATCACCATAGGCAGCGTGACTACTCCGATTCAGATTACAGGGGTCGAGACGGCGAACCATCAACCGGCCGACATCGGCATCGGCTTGCTGATCATCCTTGGAATCACCTCGCTGGGAGTTTATGGGGTCGCGCTTGCGGGCTGGTCGTCCAACAGCAAATACTCATTGCTCGGCGCTATGCGCGCCAGCGCGCAAATGGTCAGCTATGAGGTCGCGCTCGGGCTGTCGTTGGTGGGCGTGCTGATGGTTTCCGGGTCGTTCAGTCTCAGAACCATCGTCGAGCGGCAGCTAGGCAGTCCGTGGCACTGGAACATTTTTGATGGCGGCTGGCAAATTGTTGGTTTCTTCATTTATCTGATGGCGGCTTTTGCTGAAACCAACCGCATTCCATTCGACCTCCCCGAGGCGGAGACCGAACTGGTAGCCGGGTATCACACCGAGTACAGCTCGATGAAGTTCGCCATGTTCTTCATGGCCGAGTACGCCAACATGGTGACCGTAGCCTGCCTGGCGTCGGTCATGTTTCTGGGCGGATGGAGCGGACCTGTTTTTGGGCCGCCGATCTTGCAATCGCTGCTTCCGATCCTGTGGTTTTTGGCGCGCGTGTTTTGCTTTATCTTTCTGTATATCTGGGTGCGCGGCACGCTGCCGCGCTTCCGCTACGATCAACTGATGGGGTTCGGCTGGAAGTTTCTTTTGCCGCTCGCCATCGCCAACATACTTATCACCGGGCTGATTGTGGCCTTGCGGGCGTAGACTATCACCCCAGCGAGCAAAGCTCGCCGGGGGCCCCGCGCGGGTGTGGAACCGATGCTGCACCTTATTCTATTTCTGATCTTCGCGGCCCTGTGCGTGGGAGGAGCGATCAACCTCCTGGTACAGCGCCATCCGATCAACAGCGCGTTGTCCCTCGTGCTTGTCACCGGCTCGCTGGCGCTGATTTACCTCTTGCTTGGCGCTGAGTTCGTTGCCGCCATTCAAGTCATTATCTACGCCGGGGCAGTGATGGTGCTGTTCATTTTCGTCATCATGCTGCTCAATGCCGGCGCCGAAGAGGAGACCAAAGGTAGCCGCGTGGCGATACTGTTCGGCGTGCCAGGATTGATTCTGGGAATTTCCACGGCCACCTGGGTGCTGGTCACGAGTAAGCCCAGCTTAGGTTCGGTGGCTATTGGCCAACTGCACGGCACCGCTCTTGGCATGGGGCGACTCCTCTTTAGAGATTTTCTGCTGCCCTTCGAGGTGACCTCGGTGCTGATCCTGATCGCGATTATGGGCGCCGTAGTTCTGGCGCGGAGGGGAAGCGACTGATGGTGCCAATTTCCTATTATCTGGTGCTGAGCGCGATCCTGTTTGCCTGCGGAGTTGTGGGCTTCCTCATCAAGCGCAATATCATCACCATCTTCATGTCGATCGAGCTGATGCTGAACGCGGTGAACCTCACCTTCGTGACCTATGCCGCGCACTGGCAGGCGCTGAGCGGCTACATCTTCGTTTTTTTCGTGATGGTAGTGGCCGCTGCTGAAGCCGCCGTTGGATTTGCCATCATCATTGCCGTCTTCCGCACGCGAGAAACCCTGAACGTTGACCGCGTGAATTTGCTGAAACTATGAGTCTGAATCTCTGGTTGATCCCAGTTTTGCCCGCCGCGGGCGCCGCCATCAACGGATTTTTCGGCCGGCGGTTCTCGAACAAGATGGTGAGCGCCGTCGCCTTGGCCTCGACTGCGGCATCGTTCGCCTGGGCGCTCGTGGCCGCGATACGCATGCTTGGCATGCCGGCCGACCAGCTCCCCTATATCGAACGAATCGGGGTCTGGCTGCGCAGCGGCGACTTCGCGGCGGAGTACGGTTTCTATCTCGATCATCTCTCGATGATCATGATGCTGGTGGTCACCGGCGTCGGCTTTCTCATCCACGTCTATTCGGTCGGGTACATGGGGCACGAGGGCGGATACTATCGCTACTTCAGCTACCTCAACCTGTTCATGTTCTTCATGCTCACGCTGGTGCTGGCGGACAACTACCTGCTCATGTTCGTCGGCTGGGAGGGCGTGGGCCTGGCTTCCTACCTGCTGATCGGCTTTTTCTTTTTGCGTGACTCGGCGGCGAACGCCGGGAAAAAGGCGTTCATCACCAACCGGGTCGGCGATTTTGGTTTCCTCATTGCCCTGTTCCTGCTGGTCAAGCACTTCGGCACGCTCCAGTACACGGAGGTATTCCACAAGGTTGCGGAGTACTCGCCCGGAATCGAGGCTGGAGCCGGTCTGCTGACTGCCATCGCACTGCTGATGCTGGTCGGCGCCACTGGCAAATCCGCCCAGCTCCCACTCTATGTCTGGCTGCCGGACGCGATGGAAGGCCCGACACCGGTCTCCGCTCTGATCCATGCAGCCACCATGGTTACCGCCGGTGTTTACATGGTCGCGCGCTCCAACGCAATTTTCAGCAGGTCAACGATTGCGCTCGCGGCGGTCGCCATCATCGGCTGCCTGACCTCATTTTTTGCCGCGACCATCGGGATCACCCAGACGGACATCAAGCGAGTGCTCGCCTACTCCACGGTTTCGCAGCTCGGATACATGTTCCTGGCCTGCGGCGTGGCCGCGTATTCGGCGGGCATCTTCCACCTGATGACCCATGCCTTCTTCAAAGCGCTGCTCTTCCTCGGCGCCGGCTCGGTGATTCACGCCGTGGGCGGCGAACAGGATATGCGCAAGATGGGCGGCCTGAAGAAGTACGCTCCTTATACGTTCTGGACCATGCTGATCGCCACTTGTGCGATCGCCGGAATTCCGGGGCTCGCGGGTTTCTTCTCCAAGGATGAGATCCTCTGGCAGGCTTTCTCCAGCCCGCATGGACACTGGGCATTCTGGTTGATCGGCATCATCACGGCGTTCATGACCAGCTTTTACATGTTCCGACTGCTGTTCATGACTTTCTTCAACGAGTATCGCGGTCCCGCCGCCGTAGAGCACAGTCCACATGAAACCCAGCCCCCTGCCAGTGCTCACGATCATGGAAGCGGCCATGGAGAACCACACGAAAGTCCTTGGGTGATGGTGGTTCCGCTGGTGCTGCTCGCCGTGTTGTCGATCATCGGCGGTTACGTAGGCGTCCCAAAGGCGCTTCATGGCAGCAACCAGATTGAGCACTTCCTTGCTCCGGTGATGCCGGCTATCGCGGCGGAAGCGGCGGCAACTGTGCACCCCGAGCAGGAGCAGTCACAGGCCGCCGAGGAAAGCTCGCTGGAGTTGACGCTGACCGGCGTCTCAGTTGCGGTTGCCTTCGCGGGCCTCGGACTAGCTTGGCTTTTGTACGTCAAGCGGCGCGACCTGCCGGCCAAAATCGCCGATTCACTTGGCGGCCTGTACACGGCAGTGCTGAATAAGTATTACGTCGACGAAATCTACGGCGCGGCCATCATCGGCCCGCTGATTGCTTTTTCGACTCGCGTGCTCTGGCGCGGAATTGACGCCACGCTGATCGACGGAAGCGTGAACAGCGGCGCGCGGGGCGTGCGTGAAATTGGCGATTCGCTGCGCCACCAGCAGTCCGGCAATCTCCGCAGTTACGCCGGCTGGGTTACGGCCGGAGCGGCACTGGTCATCCTCTACATGGTTTGGATGGGAACGCGATGATAGCTGCAAGTGTCAATCCCTACATTCTCACGCTGGTGACATTTGTTCCGGTGTTCGGGGCGCTGCTGCTCGCGTTGTTTCCCCGGCGCGATCGTGACATCCGCGCCTTTGCGCTGCTGGTCAGCATAATCACGTTCCTGTTTTCGCTCCATCTGCCCTGGTATTTCCGCGAGCAGGTCAGGCAGGCACAGCCGCACTTGGCCGCCGGTCAAGCTCTAATGCCGTCCAGCCTCTCGCTGGCGTACGAAGTTGACAAAGCCTGGATTCCGACACCGAACATTCATTACCACATCGGTATTGACGGCATCTCGCTCTGGCTGGTGCTGCTCACCACGTTTCTGGTCCCTTTGTGCGTCATGATTTCGTGGCGCTCGATCCACGATCGGGTGAAGGAATTTTTCATCTTGCTGCTGGTGCTCGAAACGGCAATGATCGGCGTATTCGTGGCACTCGATCTTTTCCTGTTTTACTTCTTTTGGGAAGCCACGCTGATTCCCATGGCCCTGCTGATCGGGATGTACGGCCACGAGCGCCGGGTTTACGCGGCGGTTAAGTTTTTTCTGTACACGATGGTTGCGTCGGTCTTTATGCTCGCCGCGATCATCTGGCTCTACGCCAAGAGCGGAACGTTCGACTTCGTGACGCTGCAAGCGCTATTGCAGGCCGGCGCGGTGCCGGGAATAAAGGATGCCGCGCAGTGGCTCTTCCTCGGGTTTTTTATCGCATTTGCGGTTAAGGTGCCACTGTTCCCGCTGCACACATGGCTGCCCGACGCGCACGTCGAAGCGCCGGCCGCGGGGTCCGTTCTTCTGGCTGCCGTGCTACTAAAGATGGGCACGTATGGTCTGTTGCGCTTCAATGTCGGATTGTTTCCGGAACAGGCCCGCCGCAACGCCGGCTGGATCGCGGTTCTTGCAATCATCGGAATCGTCTACGGTGCGCTGGTTGCCATGGTGCAGCCGAACCTGAAGAAACTGGTTGCATATTCCTCCATCAGCCACCTCGGGTTAGTAGTGCTCGGCATCTTCAGCTTCACCATGGCCGGAGTCGATGGCGCCGTGTATCAGATGCTGAATCATGGCATCTCCACCGGCGCGCTGTTTATCCTCTGCGGCATCCTCTACGAGCGCCGGCACACTTACGAAATCGCGGAGTATGGCGGCTTAGCGACCCCGATGCCGGTCTACGCGACATTTTTCCTGGTCATCACCCTGTCTTCGATAGGCTTGCCATTGCTGAACGGTTTCATCGGCGAATACCTGATCCTCAGCGGATCGTTTCAGGCAATGGCTTGGTGGGGCGTGCTGGCGGCAAGCGGTGTGATCTGGAGTGCCTGCTACCTGCTCTGGCTCTATCAGCGTCTTTTCTACGGAGCTGTCACCAACCCGGTGAATGCCGGCTTGCCCGATCTTGATCGCCGCGAGCGCAGTTGCCTCTGGCCGCTCGCAATTGCCGCTCTGGTCATGGGCGTCGCTCCTTCCATGTGGATGAACCGCATCGACCAGTCTGTCGCCCAGATGCTTGCGCCATTCCAGAAGCAGGCTGCGGCTCCGGCGCTACCCATAGTTACGCCACCCGGCGCGACCCCGGCCGCGCCAACAGCGATGGCGCGTCAAGAGGCAATCACGCGGCAACTAGCAGCAACATCGTTTGAGCAAACCAACCAGGTGAACGGCCGATGATACCCGGCGTCGACTACATTCGAATTCTTCCGGAAATCGTGCTTTCGATCTTCGGCATGATCGTGATGGTTCTAGACCCGCTGCTGCCCGAGTATGACAGCCGCAAATCGATGGGATTCGTCTCGGCTCTCGGATGTGTCTGCGCCCTGTGCGCCACCTTTTATCAGGCGGCGTTTCCCGGCACGGCGTTTTTCAACATGGTGCGGGTCGATGGTTTCAGCGTGTTCTTCCATATTGTCGTCATCCTGGTTGCCCTGATCACTACGCTCAGCTCGTTCGAATACCTGGAAGTGCAGAAGATCCGCCTCGGCGAGTACTACGGCCTGATCCTGCTCGGCACGGTCGGCATGTGCCTGATGTCCTCGGCCATCGAGTTAGTGCTCATCTTCATTGCCCTCGAGATCTCTTCCATCGCGACCTACGTGCTGGCGGGGTTCCGGCGCCGCACCGCCAGCAGCGCGGAGGCGTCCATCAAATACTTCCTGCTGGGCTCGTTCGCCACCGCATTCTTCCTCTACGGGGTCGCCTTCATGTTCGGCGCCACCGGCTCCACCAACGTTGACCAGATTGCCGCCGCACTGCGCAACGGCGCGCCCACGCTGGCCTATCTCGCCATGGCCATGATGTTCGTAGGTCTCGGCTTCAAAGTCGCTACCGCGCCATTCCAGGTGTGGACTCCGGATGTCTACGAAGGCGCCCCGGCGCCGGTCGTGGGGTTCATGTCGACCGCGCCTAAGGCGGCGGCGTTCGCCGTGCTGCTGCGCGTGCTGTTCGGAACCGCCAGCGGCAGCGCATTCTGGGGCGAAGCGCGGCCCGGATGGTTCTGGATGATATGGGTCTCCGCGGCCTTGTCGATGACGCTCGGGAACCTCGGAGCGCTGGTACAGTCGAACGTGAAGCGGCTGCTGGCCTACTCGTCGATCGCCCATGCCGGATACCTGCTGGTCGCTTTTACCGCCATCCGCGACAGCAGCGCGGGCATCTCGGCCGCGATGTTTTACTCCGCATCGTATGCCGCCATGAACGTCGGTGCCTTCGCCGTGGTGAGCCATTTCGCGAGTGCCAGCGAGAAATACGTGAACGTTGACGATTACGCCGGACTCGGCCGCCGCTCGCCCCTGCTGGCGGCGGCGCTGACCGTCTTCCTGCTCTCCCTGATCGGAATTCCAATCACCGGCGGATTTTTTGCCAAATTTTATGTCTTCACCGCCGCGCTGCAGTCAAGCCTCGTGGGCCTCACCATCATCGGTGTCATCAACAGCGCCATCGGCGCGTACTACTATCTGCGCTTGATCGTATTGATGTACATGCGCGAGCCGCAGAGCGACACTCCCGTGCCGCCAATTCCATTTGCAGCGGGGCTGGCGATGGTGCTCAGCCTCATCGCCACCATTTATCTTGGCGTGCTGCCAGGCCCGGTGCTCAACTTTGCCCTCGGCGCGGCGCGTGAACTCGTCCGTTGACGAAACTCTCTTCAGAATGATCGCAAAAGCAAAAGGCCTCCCACAAAGAGGAGGCCTGCTTGCCCGATGCGAGAAAGACTCCGCCGGACTCGCTACGTTGCTTTCAGGAAAATCATGACGAACGTAAACAGCACCAGCGATTCGATAAAGGCCAAGCTAAGAATCATCGCCACCTGGATTCCAGGACGTGCGGCGGGATTCCGGGCCATGCCTTCGCAGGCGGAAGAGCCTACCTTGCCTTGGCCAAGCGCGGCCAATCCGGCGGCAATCGCCATGCCGAATCCGGCGGCGATGGGAACGAGATTCAGAGGTTTGGCAGCTTCACCGCCCGGGGTTTGCGCCAACGCGGGCATCGCCATCATCGAGAGGGCAACGATCGCCAGCAGTACGAACATCAGTTTACGCATTGTCTTGCTCCTAGGAATGCCCCTAAAGGGCTGAGTGTCGTTGCCAGTTGGTGGTTGACGCCCCTGCAATGCGGCGCCCTCACGCTCGCAACGAAAAACCAAAATCTAAAAGTGCACGCAAGCCACACTAAAAATCACACCGCGAAAAAAGCCCTCCGCCAGTAATCAGGTTACTAGTGCTCGTGCGCCACGGCTTCACCTAAATAGACCATGGCCAGCAGTATGAAGATATAGGTCTGGACAATGGCCACGCCGAGGTGCAGCAGCATGAAAGGGATAGGAATAATGATGGGAATCATCGAGAAGAACACCAGCGTCACCATGTCTCCGGCGAACATATTGGCATAGAGACGGACGGTGAGCGAAAGAATCCGAGCCAGATGGCTGCAGATCTCAATCAGGAACATCAACGGCGCCAACGCCCACACAGGACCCAGGAAGTGCTTGATGTACGCCGCGCCGTTGGTGCGGATACCGTGATAATGATAGTAAAACCACGTCACGAGGGCACAACCCAACGGTACCGAGGGCACTCCCGTCGGAGTCTCAAAGAACGGGATCAGGCCGAGCAGATTGCATGAAATGATGAAGAGTCCGAGCGTGGCTATGTAGGGAACGTAACGCTCATAATCATGCCCGATGATCTCATGGCACGAATCGCTGACGAACCCATCGAGACCCTCCATCATGTGCTGGAGTCCTCCCGGCTTCTCGACCGAGAGCCGCGAGCGCACGATGAGAAACAGCAGCACAAGCAGGAGGGCGACCAGGATCTGCATCGCCACATAATTTGCAATGGGCTGGTTCGGGTATTGAACGGGAACTCCCAAACGATGCAGCAACGCCGTGACGGGAGCCGCGAAGAGCCGGTTCAGAAGCGCCGTAAAAGGAAGTAGTGGTTCCATTCGGATGTCGTTGCTATCAGGCTAGAGTCCGCGCCGGAAGGCGCCAAATGCCTCGTAAACAGCCTCGCAAAGCAAGGCGGGAACAGGCACGCACAGACCGACTAGGTAGCCGTAAAGGCCCCTTTGCGAATATCTGAATATAGCATACGATCCCAGTGCTATCAAAAGGATGCGGACGGTAAAGCGGAAAACGACGAGGCCTCCGCGCTCGCGGCTTTGGCCGGTGGTGATGCGCTCGCCCAGAGAGTTCACCGCCTGCGTCAACCAGCGGAAATTGTGCCATGAGAGGGCGACGCCCAAAGTGGCGCCGAGTGCGACCGCCAACCCGAATTTCAGCGCCGAAGCCGCAATGATGACGATTCCGATGACGCCGATGGCGTGCTGCATGCGCCAGACCGCGCGCTCGTAGAAGGCCTCCGAAAGGCTCACTCCTGGGGTTGCAGACGCCTGACTGCCTGGCGCTGACGCAGGTTGTTCATTCTCGTTCATGGGAAGAAGAGAGTGCCATGCGGATCATCTTTATGAAGCCGACGATGGCGCCAAAAATCAACCCTGCAAGGTAAATCCAGTGTTGATGCAGCCAGTGATCGAGCGCCAGACCGATCAGATATCCAACTACAACGGCTGCCGGAAGGATAAATCCTATCTCCGAGTAGCGGGCCAGCAGCACCAGCGGATTTTTGTTTTTCTTGTCTTCCGAATGCTTAGAGTCGCTGTCATCCATGGCCAAGCAAGGCTAGCAGTTGAACCCCCTGCTGCGCAAACGTTGGCGCTTTTTCACCAAGCTTGGGCCTGGGAGCCAAGCCTGCGATTGGACGCGTCACCGCAAACGGCGGCGCCGTCTTCTGACGGAATCAGATGGGGAACCCCAATTGGGAGTTTCGCGGCGCCAGGAGGGCAGTTACGCCTTAGGCCCGGCTTCCGTCTTTGCCGTTAGATTCTCGACCGGTTTAGCTTCTTCATCGCTGAGGCTCTTCTTGAAAGAGCGAATTCCTTCACCCAACCCCTTGCCCAGTTCCGGAAGCTTCTTGGGTCCGAAGACGAGCAGGGCTATGAAAAGGATCACGAGAAGATGCATCGGTTGAAACAAGCCTTCAAACATTACAGTACCTCTACAGACATTATATACGCTTGCGCGCAAGCGGTTCTGAGTCGTTAAGTAGCGAAAAAGCCGGAATCCAGCAGTGGCGCCGGCTCAAACATCATGCAACGGACTACTTGACTAGCTGGGCGATTGAGCCCAGGGGGCCGCTATTCAGCGACCAATACACGGCTTGGATGAACAGGTTCGGGAAAATTCCAATTCCGATCGTGCCCAGTGCGGTAATGGTGAGCGCAAGGCGCATTCCCGGACCAATCTGAACCGGCTCGGCATCGACCGCCTGCTTCATGAACATCGCATTGACGATCTTAATGTAGTAATACAAACCGATCACGGCATAAAGCACGGCAACGGTGGCCAGCGCGTAATGCCCGGTCTGCACCAAGCTGAGGAAGATGAAGTACTTTCCCAGGAACCCGGCGAATGGTGGAATGCCGGCCAGCGACAACAAGAAGGTCAGCATCAGCAGGGCCTCGGTCGGAGCCTTGAAATACAATCCGGCGATGTCATCAATATCGTCACCGATAATATTGCGGCGGCGCAGAGAGGTGATGACGGCGAAGGCGCCAAGATTCATGAAGGTGTACACCAGCAGATACACCAGGATTCCCTGAATGCCGGTCTGGTTCTGCTTGCCATCGCTGGCGACCAGGCCGAGCAGCATGTACCCGACATGAGCGATGGAGGAATACGCGAGCAGTCGCTTCAGGTTCGTCTGGGTAATCGCCGCCAGGTTACCGCCCGTCATGGTTGCAACCGAAACGAAGACCAGCAACGGAATATACATGGACCGCAGCGGATAGAACGCGAACAGAAAGATGCGCAACAGCATCGCCCATGCCGCAGCCTGCACGGCCACCGACATGAACCCTGTAACGCTGGTTGGCGCTCCTTCGTACACGTCGGGCGCCCATTGATGGAATGGAACGGCTGCAATCTTGAACAGCAGGCCGGTGGCTGTGGTGATCAGTGCCAGGATGATCACCGGATCGCGGGGGTTGGCGGCGATCCGGGTCTGGAGTGCGATGCCGATCTCGGCAAGATTCGTGGAACCCGAAAGACCGTAAAGTAGCGACAATCCATAGGCGAAGATGCCGGATGAAAAAGCGCCCAGCAATAGATACTTCAGGGCTGCTTCATTGGAGCGCTTGTCGCGGCGCAGGAAGCCGACCAGCACGTAGGTCGACAGCGCCATGAGTTCAAGCCCGATGAAGAGCAGCACGATATCGAAGCCGCAGGCCATGCACATCATGCCAATGACGGCGAACAGGATCAGTGCATAAAATTCGCCATGCGATTCGTGCTCAACCTCCAGGTAACGCACCGACATCAGGATCGCCACCGCCGCTCCCACCAGGAACAGATAGAAGAAGTAAATAGCGAAGCGGTCCATCAGAACCCCGCCATAAAACCCTGAGCGGAACGTAATCGCCTGGCTGCGGAGGGCCATTTGAATCCTGAGAACTCCGGCGGCGGAGAAGCCCAAGCCCATCAAGGCAGCCACGGCATTCAAACGCTTCCACTCGGCCGGCAAGATCAAATCGATCAGCAGGATTCCCAGCGCGAACAGCGTGAGCAGCATGATCGGCAGCGACAGCAGATAGTCGGAGCTAGAGAAGTATTGTGAGATCGGCGTTGCCACGATCTTTAGTTATCCCTTCAAGCTCCCGGCGCAAATGGCCGGAAGGCAATATCGTTACCCCACCAGGAAACGCCAGAGCGCTATTTCTTCCCCGGCTGGGCCATCGAGGCCGTGGTTGCAAGCACCGCTACGTTCGCGGCACTTTTCGGCGCGGCGGCTGCTTCAGTCTTGGCCTCCGGCTTCGGCGTGACCACCGGAGCAGTCAGCGCCGGAGTCGCGGCGTTGTAATATCCGTTGCTGTTGATGCGCTCTACCATTTCCGTCACCGGCTGATCGAGGACGCGGAACAAAGGCTTTGGATAGAGGCCGATCCCGAACGCGATGATGATCAACGGGACGAAGGTCGCCAGCTCGCGCGGCGTAAGGTCGAGCAGCTTCTCGTTCTTCGGATTGGTTACCGGACCGAAGAAAACGCGCTGATAGAGCCAGAGTAGATAGGCAGCTCCGAGAACGACGCCGGGAACCGCCCAGGCCGCCCAGGCTTTGTTCGCCATGAACGTGCCCTGCAAAATAGTGAATTCGCCCACGAAGCCGTTCAACAGCGGCAAGCCCAGCGACGACATGAACATGATCAGCGTGACGGTGGCGTAAACTGGCATCACGGTTGAAATACCGCCGTACTCGGCGATGTCGCGCGTGTGACGGCGCTCATAAAGAATGCCGACGATCAAGAACAGTGCGCCGGTCGAAATCCCGTGGTTAATCTGCTGTATGACGGAACCGGCGATGCCGGCCTGGTTCAGCGCGAAAATGCCAAGGGTGCAGAAACCGAGGTGGCTCACGGACGAGTATGCCACCAGCTTCTTCATATCCTTTTGCATCAGCGAAACCAGCGCGCCGTAGATGATGCCGATCAGTGACAGAGCGACCAGCCATCCGCGCAGAATCGGGAACTTAATGACCGACGGGAAAAACGGCAACGAGAAGCGGATCAAGCCGTACGTTCCCATCTTCAGCAGAACGCCGGCCAGAATCACGGAGCCTGCGGTCGGCGCTTCCACGTGGGCATCAGGCAACCAGGTGTGGAAGGGGAACATTGGCACCTTGATCGCGAATCCGATAAAGAAGCCGAGGAACAGGATCACGCCGGCCGCGTCGCCATAGACCGCCGGAATCTGCGGAGCCGTACGGTAGAGCGAGAGCAGGTCAAAGGTATAAACGCCCGTCACCCGGTGATTGAAGAAATACAGGAACAAGATTCCCAGCAGCATGAGCACGGAGCCGGCCAATGTGTAGAGGAAGAACTTGATGGCCGCATAGAGCTTGCGCGGACCGCCCCAGATGCCGATGAGCAGATACATCGGAACCAACATCGCTTCCCAGAAGACGAAGAACAGGAAGAGATCGAGGGCCATGAAGACGCCAAGCATGCCGGTTTGCAGGATCAGGAACCAGACGTAGTATTCCTTCACGCGGACCTGAATCGCCTCCCATGAGGAGAGGATCGAGATCGCCCCCAGCAGCGTGGTGAGCATGATCAGCAGGAATGAGATCCCGTCGATGCCAAGCGAATAACCGGCTCCGATCGTCGGAATCCAGTTGTTCTGCCCGCCTTCCACGAACTTGAAGCCCGGATGGTCCTTCACCGCCCAGAACCACGGGATCAGCGGCAACGATACGGCAAAGCCGATGAATGCGAAGAGGTTCGCCAGCCAGCGGATCGCGTTGGTGTTTTCCTTGGGAACGAAGAGGAGAACAACTGCCCCGACTAGCGGCGTAAATAGAATGATGGAGAGAATGTGGCTATACATTTCTAAATTCCGTCCGTGACGTTTCCCGTCGAATTCCACCCCGACCTGCGCAACTACGGCATATGCCGGGTACCCAGTGCAAGCACTTTGCCCGCGCTGAAAGGCGCAGGCAGCGCTTTAGTGAACTACGTAATACCAAACGAACCCGAACACGCCGATCACCATGACCAGCGCGTACCACTGCACCAGTCCCCACTCTATGAGCCGGACCGGGTAAGACAGTGCGCGAGCCACAATGGCTGGACCATTCACGCAAACCCCATCGATGATCCACTTGTCCCACCAACTGGAAATCGTTCCGCTCAGCCTCGTCATCCAACCGGCGCCGTTTACACCGCCGTCGATCACGTTGGCGTCAAACTTCCATAGTGCAAGGCCCAGGCCCTGCACGCCCAAACGCACCGGCCCGATCGACTTGCGCCCGGTGAACAGGTAGTCGTAGAGCTCGTCGACGTAGTACTTGTTGAGCAGCGTGCGATAGAGCGGCGGCGCCACGGCGTTAATCGGTTCGACATAGCCCGGACCAGCCTTGGCGTAGGCCTTTCGCGCTCCCCACAAACCTAGACACGCGGCGCCCACCGAAAAGACCATCAGCACGTATTCGCTGCTGCTCGGGCCTTCCTCATGCTTCGGCGCTTCGCCGTGCCCGGCGGCCATCGCGGCACTCGCTTCAACCGCTGGAGATCCATGCTCCGCAGGCGTGGCGGAAACCACGGGCTCGATTGCTGCTCCAGCAACGGCGCGCCCGGCGATGACGGGGTTGTCAAAAACCGGCTCCAGGAAGCGCTCAAATCGGTTCGAACCACCTAACGCGTGCGGCACTCCAAGCAAACCGGCGAAGATCGAGCCCACGGCCAGGATCATCAACGGAACCGTCATCGACTTCGGCGATTCGTGAATATGATGTTCGGTCTCGTGATCCATGCGCGGCTGGCTGAAGAACGTCAGCCAGACCAGCCGGAACATGTAGAAGGCCGTCATGATGGCGGTGGCGTAGCCGACATACCACAGCGCGCGCATTGCGCCGCCGTTGCTCGACCAGGCCTGCCACAGGATTTCGTCTTTCGAGAAGAAGCCGGCCAGCGGCGGGAATCCGGCGATGGCGATGGTGCCGATCAGCATCGTCTTATAGGTGATCGGAATTTTCTTTGCCAAGCCACCCATCTTGCGCATATCCTGTTCGCCGCTCATGGCGTGGATGACCGAACCGGAGCCGAGGAAGAGCAGCGCCTTGAAGAATGCGTGGGTGAACACATGGAAGCAGCCGGCGGCGAATGCACCGACGCCGAGCGCCAGGAACATGTAGCCCAACTGCGACACCGTCGAATAGGCAAGCACGCGTTTGATATCGTTCTGCACCAGGCCAATCGATGCCGCGAAGATGGCCGTCAGCGCGCCCACGATCGCGACCACTTTCATGGCCTCCGGAGCCAGCACGAACAGCGCGTTCGAGCGCGCCACCATGTAAACACCGGCTGTGACCATGGTGGCAGCATGGATGAGCGCCGACACCGGCGTGGGGCCTTCCATGGCATCCGGCAGCCAGACATACAGCGGAAGCTGCGCCGATTTGCCGCAGGCTCCGAGGAACAGCAGCAGGCAGGCGGCCTGGATCAGCATACTCAAGTGCGGGTCGGCGATAATCTGCCCGGCGTGCGCGCGAGCCAGCGCCGTCACGTCGGTAAACTTTGCCGTTCCAAATACCCACATCAGGGTGAATGTCCCGAGGATCACGCCCGCGTCGCCAACCCGGTTAGTGATGAAAGCCTTGTTCGCCGCCGTCGATGCCGAGTGCTTCAAGAAGTAGAAGCCGATCAGCAGGTACGAGCACAGGCCCACACCTTCCCAGCCGACGAACATGAGTATGTAGTTGTTCCCCATGATGAGCGTCAGCATGGAGAACATGAACAGGTTCAGGTAGCCGAAGAACCGGTAGTACCCGCCCTCGTGCGCCATGTATCCAATAGAGTAAATGTGGATCAGCATGCCCACGCCGGTTACGAACAGCAGCCAGATGCTCGATAGGGGATCGAGCAGGAACCCGGCTTCGGCCTTGAACTCGGCGGGCTTACCGCTATAGGACGTGAAAACCATCTTGCCGGAGTCGTCGCCCAGCCAGGTGTAAAGAACTTTTTCGTAATGCGGCAGGCCGCTGTGGACGAATTGCCAAACCGCGCCCACCGAAAACAAGAACGCCAGCACCACGACGCCAACGCAGATGACGTTCACCCAGGTGTGCAGCTCATGAGCGCCAGCATGCGCATCGTGCCCAGCCGCGTGCGCGTCGTGCGCTACGGCGGACGCGTGCGCATCGAGGTCGCGGCCATGCGCATCGTCATTGTGATTGTGATCGTGCGCGCCAGGCGAACCGCCGCTCCGCTTGGGCGGCTCAATACCGCTCAGCTTGCGGCCGAAGAAGAACATCATTGCCGCGCCGAACGCCGGCAGCAGAGGAATGATCCAGATGTGTTCCAGAAAGAACATTGCTTGGTTCTCATCCCCGGTCCATGGTTAATTTGCACGGAACCGGTCCAGGGCTAAAGCCCATCACTAAAAGCCGGCTACCGTGGAAACACGCCGGCCAAACCCTTCACCACTTCAGCAGATCCACTTCGTCCATGTTCACGGTTTCCTGGTTGCGGAAGAACGCGATCAGGATCCCGAGTCCAACCGCCGATTCGGCGGCCGCGTCGGCAATCACGAAAATCGAAAATACCTGTCCGTGCAGTCCGTACAACCGCGAGAATGCAACCAGATTCAGGTTGACCGCGTTCAGGATCAATTCGATCGACATCAGAATGATCATCACGTTTCTGCGGGTGAGCACGCCAATCGTGCCGATGATAAACAGGGCGGCGGCAACCACCAGGTAATGCAAAGTGCCGATCTCAGCCATCGCTCAAATCCTCTTCTTCGCCATGACAACGGCGCCGACAATCGCCACCAGCAAAAGCAGCGACGCGATTTCAAACGGCAGCAGGTAATCCCGGTAGAGCATGAGGCCAATCTGCTGCGTGTTCACTTCTTCGCGGAACATGTGCGCGGTTGCGGGAAAGATTGACCTGCCCTTGACGAAGATGAACAGAATCAACCCGCCGAGCGCCGCCGTCGCCAAGGCTCCGACCACCCATTGCTTGTTGAACCGTTCTTCCAGTTGCGCGCGTTCGATGTTGACAAGCATGATCACGAACAAGTACAGCACCATGATGCCGCCGGCGTAGACCAGGATCTGGACGCCAGCGACGAACGGTGCGTACAGCATGAGGTACAAGCCCGCCTGGGCGAGCAGCGTGATGATCAGCAGCAGTGCCGAATGCACCGGGTTGCGGCGCGTGATCACCAGAATGGCGCAGATGATCGCAATCGCCGACAGGAAATAGAAGAAGAACGTTGTCGCTACCGGATTCATCGTTCGTATACCGTCGGTTCAGGGCCATTCTCCAGCTTCTCGCGATTGAGCAACAGTTCGTCGCGGCTGTAGGTGGCCATTTCAAAGTCCTGGCTCAGCTCGAGCGCATCGCTCGGGCAAGCCTCTTCACACAGGCCGCAGAACATGCAGCGGCTGATGTCGTAGCTGAACGCGGTCAGCTCTTTCTTCTTGGTTTCGGGATTGCGTTCGCTGCCCACCACGATCAGGTGCTCCGGACAGGCCAGCGCGCACAGCCCGCAGGCGATGCACAGCGGCTCGCCGGTCTCCGGATTCACGTTCATGCGCGGCTGCCCGCGAAAACGCTCGGCAATAGCAGGCCGTTCCAGCGGATACTGTTCCGTAACGATCTCTTTCGGGCCCTGGTACTTTAACGTGACCTTCAGACCCTTGAACAGATCGACCAGAAAAATCTTGCGAAGCAAAGGAGCCAGACTCACCGCAACACCCCCATCAGGACAGTCGCCAGCTCTTGCCGAATCCCAACCAGCGCGGTCAGGATCAGCACTGCCAGCGATAGCGGCAGCAAAACCTTCCAACCAATCTTCATCAACTGATCAAAGCGGTAGCGCGGGAAGGTGCCGCGATACCAGATGTACAGATACATAAAAAACGCGACCTTCACCGAGAACCAGTACATGTCCTGCACGCGCTCACGAACTCCGGGCGCCAGCAGAACCAGTCCGACCGCAGCGAGAAAGAGCCCGCAGACGGCCAACCCTATCGTCTGGATCTTGAAGGATGGATGCTTCGGCATCCGAGCCGCACCGAGCAGGCAAATGCCCGCGAGCACAAAAACCGTCAGCGCCGGCAGCAGCGAGAACGCCAAGTCCCAAGTCGTTCCGGCGAGCGCATTGGAGAAGGGCCGCAGCCAGCCGCCAAGCCACAGGGTCACCGCGATCGAGCTGACGGCGAGCATTCCCGCATACTCGGCGAGGAAAAACAGCGACCAGCGGAATCCGCTGTATTCGGTGTGGAAGCCCGCAACCAGCTCCGACTCCGCCTCCGGCAGATCGAAGGGCGCGCGATTGGTCTCCGCAATCATCGCGATGGCGAAGATCATAAAAGCCAAAAATCCGAGCGGAAAAAACGAGAAGATAAACCACCGGCCCTGCGCGGCCTGCGACTCGACGATCTCGATCATGCTCAGTGTGCCGGTGCCCGTCTTGAGGCTGGTCATCAGGACCGCGGAAACGATCGCCATGGCCATCGGCACTTCGTAGGACACCATCTGCGCGCTGGAACGCAGGGCGCCCATCAGCGGGTAGTGCGAGTTCGAAGCCCAGCCGCCCATGATGATGCTCAAAACGCTCAGCGACGAAACTCCCAGCATGAACAGGATGCCGATGTTGATGTCGGTGACGCTATGAGCGCGGCCGAACGGAACCACCAGGAAGGTCGTGAAAGCGGTCATAACAACCGCGACCGGGGCCAGCCAGAACACCAGCTTGTCGGCGCCTGCCGGGATGATGTCTTCCTTCAACAGCAGCTTAAGCGAGTCGGCAATCGGCTGCAAAAGGCCGTGCGGCCCGACGCGCATGGGGCCGTAGCGAATCTGGATGTGGGCGAGGATTTTGCGCTCCAGCCAAGTCATCAGCATGACGGCGACAGACAGCGCGGCCACCACCAGAAGCACGTAAATCGTAGCCCACAGCAGGTCGCCGGCTTCACCGGGGGTTATTTTTACTTTTGGGTTCAGATAATCGGTGAGAGCGTGCATTTAGCGATCCACCTCTCCCAGGACGATGTCCAGTGTTCCGATGACGGCAACCACGTCGGCGACGAGCCACCCGCGGACCATCTTGTCCAAGGCTTGCAGATTTACGAAGGAAGGAGGGCGAACGCGCACGCGGTAAGGCTGCGTCGAGCCGTCGCTCACGATGAAGTATCCGAGCTCGCCTTTGGGCGCCTCGATGGAGTGATAAATTTCGCCGGCCGGCGGCCTGAGCACCTTCGGCACCTTCGCCAGTGATGGGGCCTTCCGGGATGCCGGAGGCAGCCTGCCGCAAGATGCGCACCGACTGCCGCATCTCTTCAATGCGCACCAGGTACCGGTCGTAGGTGTCGCCGTTCTTGCCAATCGGGATATCGAATTCGAACTTGGCGTAGGCCGCGTAGGGCTGCGCCTTGCGCAAGTCCCACTTCACGCCGCTGCCGCGCAACACCGGGCCGGTAGCTCCCAGCTCGATGCACTCGGCACCGGTCAGCACGCCGACTCCCTTGGTGCGTTCCAACCAGATGCGGTTGGTGGTGAGCAGCTCTTCATATTCGTCGATCTTCGGCAGCACGAAGTCGCAGTAGTCCAAAACTTCCTTCTCGAAGCCCTCGTAGATCTCGTACTGGCATCCGCCGATGCGGAAGGCATGCGTGGTGAGACGGGCGCCGCAATACTTCTCGAAGATCTTCAGAATCTCTTCGCGGTCGCGGAAGCAGTAGAACAGCGGGGTCAGCGCGCCGATGTCGAGCGCGTGCGTGCCCAGCCACACCTGGTGGCTTGCCAAACGGTTGAGTTCGGTCAGGATCACGCGAATATACTTGGCGCGCTCCGGCGCTTCCACGCCCAGCAGCTTTTCGACCGCCTCGCAGTAACCCAGTCCGTTGGAAACCGCGGCAACGTAGTCCATGCGGTCAACGTATGGATTGAATTGAACGTAAGTGCGGTTCTCGGCGATCTTCTCGACGCCGCGATGCAGGTACCCTATGACACAGTCGGTGCCCAGAACTTTTTCGCCGTCAAGCTTCAGGATGACTCGCAACACGCCGTGAGTTGACGGGTGCTGCGGCCCCATGTTGAGGATCAGCTCGTTGGAATCCAGGAAGGTTTTCCCGGGTATCCTGCCATTCCGTGTTCTCGTAAAACTTCGACTCGCTCATTGGCCGCTCTCGATGCCAAGGTTAATCTTGACCCACTGTTCATCCTGCTGCATGAGGCCGTAATCCTTGCGCAAAGGGTGTCCCTTCCAGTCGTCTGGCATGAGAATGCGGCGCAGGTCCGGGTGGCCCGTAAAATGAATTCCAAACATGTCGAAAACTTCGCGCTCCAGCCAGTTTGCCGTCGGCCACAGAAAAACCGCGCTCGGAACCGGCTCGCCTTCCTTGATCTGGGTCTTGACGCGAATGCGCTCGTTGCGCGCGAACGAATAAAGAATCCAGATGACCTCAAACTGCTCGTCGCGTTTGGGGTAGTGCACGGCGGTGACGTCGACGCAGTAATCGAACTGCTCCTGGTCGCGCAGATCGCGCAGCACATCGATGGCGATCGATTTGTCCACCACCATGTAATTCTGCTTCATGTAAGTGGAAGCCTCTCGCAAACCGGAACCATAAGCCTTGCGCAGTTTCTCAATCAGCGGCGATTCCCATGGATCCGCCTTCGGGAGCCGGAGGCTTGGGCGGAGCGGCAGGAGGTTTCGCAGTTGCACCGGCGGCAACGGCTGGTTTTGCCGCACCTGCGACAGCGGACCCAGACTGAGCAGTAGCCGGAGCATTGGGCTTCGCCACCGGAGCGGCCACGGCTGGCTTCTCGACCGCAGTCACGGGCTTATCCGCCAATGGCGGCTTTGGTACTTCTGGATTTGCAGGTTTCGCTTCGTCCGGGGCTGCCGGCAGCTCGGCCGCTGGGCTGGTGGATGCCGTCGACGGAGCCGCCTTATTTTCTTCCGCAGGCTTTTCCGCCGGGCTCGATGCCCCTATTGGCTGAATTTCATCGGGCATTGGTGATGTCCCTTGATTGGTCCTTATCTAAGTTCAGTTATAACAACCTGAAAGCGAGGGCTGAACGGATTAAAATCACAGTCAGGTGTGAGCTTTGTCACAATTTTACACCCTTCCCGGAAACGCCTTCGGGCCAGAGATTTCAGGCGCATAGCCCGCCCAAGGCAGCAACAGCTTTGCTCGGCCGCCCTCCTGCCTGGACCTTTTTGACCGGGAAGCTGCCAGGCAGCCGGCTGCGTGACCCGCTTTCGGGCCTAAATCCACTCGAGGGCTCCCTTTTTCCAGATCCAGATGTAACCTACGATCAGGATGCCCAGAAAAACCAGCATTTCCACAAAACCGAAGACGCCAAGCAGTTTGTACTGCACCGCCCACGGGAACAGGAAAACGGTTTCAACATCGAAGACAAGGAACAGAATCGACACGATATAGAACCGGATCGTATACCGCTGGCGGGCATTATCGACGGGATCGATACCGCACTCATAGGGCATCAACTTGGTCTTGTTCGGGTTTTTCGGTCGAACCAGCGAAGCGATTGCGATCGTTCCTGCGCCAATCAGAAACGATATGATCAGAAAGATGAAGATCGGCACGTAATTCTGTGGCATTGTTCCTCGCCGCTTCCGGAGCCTGCGGAAAGCACTTTCCCACGCGGGCTGGCACGCCGACACACGCATCACGCGTCTGTTGGAGGCCCCGCCGGGCGACTTGACCGCCGAATGTGGCACACACGAAGCAAGCCTTCTATAATCTCGAATGTGCCCAGCTCCAGAGCTTTTTTTTACCATAAACCAAGCTATCCGCAGCGCCTGTGAGCCACGTCACAATTGATTCGGGAATTTCTGGCCGGGTCCCCGACAAGCCCGCTGGTGACTTGTTGGGGCAGACTCAGCCGGAGGCGCTACCGATTGTGTGCGTCACGGAATTGCAGCGCAATTGCTAGTATGCTCACTTCATACCAAACCTGTCTTTCAGCAGCCTGCTGACGAAGGAAACCAGACATTGGCACTAGACGAGAATATCTACGAACTCCGCAAAGAAAAACTGAAGCAGATCGAGGCACTTGGGGGCCAGGCCTATCCCTACACCTACGACCCCACTCACACGCTTCCCGAGATCCTCGCTCAATACGGGGAGAGCACCGGCGAACAGCTTTCGGCCAACCGCGTGGACGTGCGTGCGGCGGGACGCATAATGGCGATCCGCACCATGGGAAAGGCGGCATTCGTACAGCTCCAGCAAGGCGGCCGGCAGTTGCAACTCTACATCAAGAAGGACGCAGTCGGCGAAAAGGGGTTCGAGCTATTCAAGTTGCTCGATATTGGAGATCAGATCGGCGCGCGCGGATACCTGTTCCGCACCAGGACTAACGAGCTGACAATTCACGTCGACGAGATCACGTTCCTGGCGAAGGACCTCTTGCCTCTGCCCGAAAAATGGCACGGCTTGCAGGACGTGGAGTTGCGTTACCGCCAGCGCTACCTCGACCTGACGATGAATCCGAAGGTGCGCGAAGTGTTCGTGAAGCGCGCCCGGATCATCCAGTCGATTCGCCAGTTTTTCGATGCGCGCGGTTACGTCGAAGTCGAGACGCCGATGATGCACTCGATTGCCGGCGGCGCTGCGGCCCGTCCCTTTGTAACCCATCACAATACGCTCGACATGGATCTTTACCTCCGGATCGCGCCGGAACTGTATCTGAAACGGCTGATCGTCGGCGGCCTCGATCGCGTCTACGAGATCAATCGCAATTTCCGCAATGAGGGCATTTCGACGCACCACAATCCCGAGTTCACCATGCTCGAGTTCTACCAAGCCTACGCGGACTATCGCGACTTGATGACTCTGAGCGAGGAACTGCTGCGACAGGTCGCGCTCGACGTCAATGGCTCAACCATATGCGAGTACGATGGGCGCCAAATCGACTTCGCTCATTTCCAGCGGCTCAGCATGCGCGAGGCAATCATCAAGTATTGGCCCGAGGCGGCCGGAACAAAACCGGAGATGCCGGACTTCGGCGACGCGACCAAGGTCGCCGAGATGGCGCGGCGGATTCAGCAGGCCCGGATCGATTTGCCGGTCCACCAAAACGATCCTGCCGGCAAGACGATCGCCGATATCTTCGAGGCCGTTGCTGAAGAGCACTTGCTCGAACCGACGATTCTGTACGACTTTCCAGTCGCGATTTCCCCGCTTTCGAAGAACAAGCGCGGCGAGCCCGATTGGGTGGAGCGATTCGAAATTTACGTGGCCGGCATGGAGATCGGAAACGCCTTCAGCGAGCTGAACGATCCCGAGGAGCAGCGTCGGCGCTTCGAACAGCAACTCGGGCAACGCGAACTCGGCGACGAGGAAGCGCACCGGATGGACGAAGACTACATCCGCGCACTCTCCTATGGTATGCCGCCCACGGGTGGCGAAGGAATTGGCATCGATCGGATTGCCATGCTGCTTACCAGGTCGAAATCAATTCGCGACGTGATCCTCTTCCCGCTGCTGCGGCCGGAAAAAACGGAGGAGCCGGCCGACTCCGCTGTCGGAAATCAAGCAACAGATTCTTGAGCGAGCGCAGCGCGCGAAAAATCTATGCATTTGATTCGCAATGCATAGATCCTTCGCTGCGCTCAGGACGACATCCTGAAGCTTGTGCAGAGAACATACGGGACGCCCAACTAGCGAATTGCTATGCCGCTCACTGGGCCGCTTTTAGACGCGAGACCGCTGCCCAAAGCTTCAGGAATAGCTCAACTGTGGCCGCCGCGCATCCCGGATCGTTGATGTGATAATCCCCTTCGATGAGCCCGACTTCCGGGGATAGCTCTTTCCGAAGCGTTTCCAAAAGCCCCATGTTTGCCAGATCGTCATAGAGCGGCATACCTTGGCGATTCATCATGCTATAGCCCTGTTTCGGAACCATCACGGCGCGTGGTCCTTTACCCCTATTCAGATGTTCAGCGATATAGTGTGCCACCGCGCCCATTTCTTCCCTGGTAGTTCGAAAGTGCGTGTGCGTCGGTGTGTGCCGGACATAAGGTCGATCGCACAGTCCGGGAGGAATAGATCCCCATTCGTGCAAGCGCATATCGGTACAACCGGGAGCAATAATTTGCGGAATGCCCATGTCGCCAGCGGCAGTCATGCGACCCGGCAATGCCGGCATCAAACCGTCATACAAGAGATCGACGATCTCATGCGGCGAATAATCGATCACCCCACGAATCATGCCATCTCGTATCAATTCCTCCATGGCCTGCCCGCCAATCCCATTACAATGGAAAACGACAACCTCGAAGCCGGCCTGCTCGAGCAGTTGCTTGACTTTCGTGACTCCTGGTGTGGTCACGCCCGCCTGGGTAATGGCAATCAGATCGCGCCTTTGTTGCACGGATATTTCGACCTCGGCCATAGCTACTACGGCAGCCGCGGCCTGGGCGATGATCTTTCGGGTAATAAAATTGAGCCCGGCAATGTCGGCGACCGAATGGATCATAGTCACGTCTTTGGTACCGACGTAGGGTCCGAAGCTGGTCTTGCCCGAGGCAACCGTGGAAACCATTACCTTCGGAACACCTACGGGAAGGGCTCGCATAGCTGCCGTCGCAAGCGCAGTCCCTTGTCCTCCACCGACCGCGATCACTCCTTGCAGGTTGCCCTCGGCGTACTTCCGCAAGACAAGACGAGTGAGTCCCTCGATCATCCGCTGCTGCACATAGGTTTTATCTTTCCGGGAAAGTATCCGTACCAGGCTTTCGCCGGAAGCACTAGCGACTTCCTCCCGGGAGATATCCGCGGAAACCGCTGGCTTACCGGCTGAGCCCGGGTCAATCACAATCGGAGTATGACCCCTTCTGAAAATCTCACTACGAATAAAATCAGCTTCCTCGCCCTTGGTATCCAGCGTGGCAATCACAACAATGTTCATAAGATACCTTGCCTTCACCTCTGGCAAACCAAACTGCGCCGCCATTCCGAAAGGCATGCCGTCCCACAAGTTCATGACATAACTTATTCATGCCATAACTTAGCGGCTCTTCAATGCATTCGGCGACTCATCGTACTTGGCGGCATCGGCAGCCTTGACGACGTTCAGAGGAGTAAGGATGGTACGGGGAACCTCTTTGCCATTCAGGGCGGTCACACAGGCCGCAACGGACCAATAACCCTGCTCGTAGACACTCTGCGAAATAGTAAAGGCCAATTTACCTTCTTTGAGCGCTGCGACCGTCGGCGCCTGCACATCGAAGCTGCCAACCACAACCTTGCCCTGCCGCCCTGCCGCGGCAATCGCCTCGGCGGCGCCCTCACCCATATTGCCGCCGACGCTCACAATCCCGTTCAGGTCCGGCCAGCTCTGAAGCGTATCCTCCGTGATCTGTCGGCCTTCATCAAACTGCCAGTGAGCGGAAATCGACTTGTATCGGATACCAGGATAATGTTTGGCAAGATATTCCTTGGCGCCCTTCACGCGATCATCGGACGTCTGCTGTCCTGGCACGCCTTCCAGGATCAAGAGTTTCCCCTTTCCATTCATTCTTTCGCCGACTGCCTTAGCGATTTCCTGGCCGGCCTCGTAGCTGTCTACACCGACAAAGGTGAGATAATCATCTCCAGCACCCAAGGTATTGTCATAGACTACCGGTATGCCTTTCTTCACCAGAGTAGCTACCGGTCCTTGGACGGCCTGGGAGTTGGCCGGGGCTAGCACAACACAGTCCACACCCTTGGTAACCAAATCCTCCAGTATTCTCTTCTGTTCTTCAACGTTATCGGCCTTGGATGGGGCGTATTGCATGACGTCTACCCCCATTGCACGTCCGGCTTTTGCGGCGGCAATGAGATGCGACTCCCACACCGGAATAGCTTGAGACTTAACCACAATCGCGATCTTGTATCTTCTTGCCCCCTTAATATTTGCATTGAAGGTCTTTACAGGCTTGCCAGGCGTCCCCTTCATGGTGACTTTTGTGGACTTAGCGTTCGTGTCCGCTGCAGGGGCAAAGAGCACACCAAAAAACATAGCTAGCATCACGATCCCTAAAATCGAAAGTTCCTTCCTCATTTTTCCCTCCAAGTGGGACATCGTTAAAAGCTTCCTAAGGCGCGAACGCTTCAGTCACGCCCTTCGCCGCAGCCCTTGATCGGCAAGGACGGCAGCGATAACCAGCAACCCTACGACAAGAGATTTCCAGATTGCGGGAACAGCCAGGATATTCATACCGTTATGGATCGATGCCATAATCAGAGCTGCTACCAACGTACCCACAAGATTGCCTTGGCCGCCCGCCAGACTTGTCCCGCCCATGACTACAACAGCCAGCACCGGCATCAGGTAATTGTCCCCTATCCGCGCCTCCGAGCCGTTGGTATACGCTATCAGAACCAGGCCGGCCAATGCCGCCAGAAAGCCGCTGATGACGTAAGCAGTAATCACAACCCTGTCGACCTTGACACCGGACATTTTTGCCGTCTCGATGTTTGCTCCGGTAGCAAAGAAACGGCGTCCCAACGTTGTGTGATAAAGGATGAAATAACCGGCGATAAATACAATCAGCATCACGATGATCGGCATTGGGATGCCAAACAAATGGCCGTTTCCAATCCAGCGAAACGTCGCCGGGAAACCATAGATGACATTGCCCCGCAGGATCAAGTATGCGAAGCCGAAAAGCACCCATAACATGCCATAGGTTGCAATGAAAGGAGGCAACCCCAGGTAAGTAATCAAAGCACCGTTGATAAACCCCAAGAATGCCCCGACGAGTAACGCGGCGAGGATTGCGGCAGGGACACCAAACTCGTAGTTCTTGAGCATGATCGCTGCCAGCACACTGGTGAGCGACAGCACCGAACCTACCGATAAATCCACGTCTTTCGCGGTCAGCGTGATGGTTTGGCCAACCGCAATGATGATAAGAATGCTTGCGTTTCGTACAATGTTCAACAGGTTATTCCCGTTAAGAAAGACAAATCCATACTCGTCGGAACGAGTTAGAACGGTCATAGCGATGCAAACAACAACCAACACGATCAATCGTGCTGCGGTAAATATCTTTGCCGGGTCTCTTGCTGGAATCATCTAGACCCTTCCCTCCAGCGCGAATGGATGATCTCAAACACAATCGCAAGAATGACAATGCTTCCCATCAAAGCAGGCTGCCACAGAGAAGGAACGCCACTCACGTTTAATCCGTTACGGGCAACACCGATCAGCAGCACCCCGAGAACTGTCCCTGCGATGCCGCCCTTCCCCTTCGCAAAACTGGTGCCTCCCAGGATTGCAGCGGCAATGGCATCAAATTCCCAGCCGATACCCACGATGGAGTCGGCCGCCTCGAGGCGCGCCGCTAGCGTAACGCCGCTGATCCCCGAAAGAATACCGGCCGTGACATAAACCATCCACTTCCAAAAAGTAATGTTGACGCCAGACAGGCGAGCACCCTGTTCATTGCCCCCAATCGAGACGATATAGCGGCCAAATGGCGTATGGTAGAGGACTATCCATACAATGACAAACACGAATATCGCAATAAAGGTAGGCATGGATAGGTATTGCATCAGCGGCAGTTGGATAGACTTGTCCAGCGTTTCGCCGAAAAAGGCGTACACCGGATTGTGGATGTAGATGGCAGTGCTGTCGGCCAATACAAGCGACAGCGATCCTCCCACTCCCATCATGCCTAAGCTAGCAATAAAAGGCGGCAACTTCCCGATCGAAACGAGGCCGCCGGTAATTGCCCCCATGAGCGCCCCCGTCAGCAACCCGATCGACACGCCCGCGACCATAGCTGTTGCGTTCGCCGTGCCTGAATCCATAAGTCTCTGCATGACGCGCGCACAGGTTACGCCGGAGAGGGTCAGGACGGCGCCCGCCGAGAGGTCAATCCCTTCGCTGAGAAGAACCAGCGTTGCCCCCAAAGCCAGGATCAACAAGATCGAGTTTTGCTGAATGATATTGACGATATTATCTATCGTAAGATACCTGGCTGAGACAACGGTAAAAATCGACATCATCAGCAGAATGACCCATACAGCAGACGGAACTCTAATAGCAAACGCGCGCATGGTCCTAGTTCCCATTCTTGAAGGTGGTGACTCGACTCGCCGAACACCCGGGTAGCGGCGGTATCGCGCTTCTCCTTAGTTACTTCGTGTCCGCTCCATTCCCGCCTGCTCTTTTTGCCGTTTCACCTCATCTGCGCCCATGGCATATTCAATAATCCGTTCCTGTGTCGCCTCTGCATGGGATAACTCCGAGACAATTCTTCCTTCGCGCATGACATAGATACGATCGCTCATACCGATGACCTCGGAGAGTTCGGAAGAAATCATCAGGATGGCGGCGCCCTCCCTTACCAAGCCCGCCATTAAAGCATAGATCTCACTCTTTGCCCCAACGTCAATGCCCCTGGTTGGCTCGTCGAAGATAAAGATCTTTGCCTTGGTACACAACCATTTTGCAATGACTACCTTCTGCTGATTGCCGCCTGAAAGATACTGGGCAAGCCGTGATACGGAGGGAGTGGCAATGCGCAGCTTTTCCACATACTTCAAGACAACTTCCGCTTCTTTCTTCTTGCCGACATACATTCTAGGAAACAAATGCTTCAGGCTTGCTATAACTACGTTTTCCGCCACCGATAGGATTAATGCCAGGCCTTGATTCTTTCGATCCTCCGGTATCAGGCTAACGCCCTGTTCAACCATATCGGAAACGGAACAATTATCGATCTCTTTGCCGAAGAGGTAAATCTTTCCGCTGTCATACTTGTCCACGCCGAAGATGGCTCGCGCGAGGTCGGTCCGGCCTGAACCAACCAAGCCGGCAAGACCCACGATCTCCCCACTTCGAAGGGTTAGGTTGATATCTCGCAGCCGCCTGCCCTTCGAAAGGTTCTCCACCCGCAGGCATTCGGCACCAGAGGATTGATGGTCGCGTTGAAATACCTCAGTAACCGAATGGCCGACCATCATTCCGACCAGCTCATCAATAGTCACTTCGCGAATTGCCTTTGTTCCAACGAACCTACCATCGCGAAGCACGGTGACTCGGTGGCCAACTTGATCTAGTTCCTGTAGCCGGTGGGAAATGTAAATAATCCCAATACCCTTCTGGTTGAGCTGGTGAATGGTCGAAAAGAGCTGTTCTGTTTCGCGCTCGGAAAGGGCGGACGTCGGCTCGTCCATGATAAGTATCTTGGACTGGATTGAAAGGGCTTTGGCAACTTCGACCATCTGCTGCTCAGCCGTAGTCAGATCCGCGATCAGTGTATGGGTGCCCACGTTCATATTCAGGCTGCCGAGCAATGTTGCCGCGTCGCTGTGCATTTTCCGGTGATCGATGAATCCGTACCGTCTAGGGAAGCGGCCCAAGAAGATGTTTTGCGCCACATTCATGTAGGGGATCAGGTTGAATTCCTGATAAATGATATTTACCCCCATGCGCTGAGCTACCCGCGGATCGAAGACCTTGACCTTTTGTCCATCGAGATAGACTTCACCCTCATCAGGCGCATAGGCACCGGAAAGAATCTTCATCAGGGTCGATTTCCCGGCACCGTTTTCGCCCAGCAGGATATGGGTCTCCCCGGCTTTGAGCTCGAAATCCACTTTGTCCAAAGCACGCACGCCAGGGAAGGTTTTGGTGATACCTCGCGCCTCCATAATTATCCGCTCACCCATTTCATTCTCCCGCAGGCTATATAGACCTATCTACAAGCTATTCCGGATTGGGGTGAACGATTACTTTGATCGCGCCTCCCCGGCGATGGATAAAGGTATCAAAGGCCTCGCCAATCTGTTCGAGAGGAAAGTGATGCGTGATTAAGGGTTTCGCCCTGATCTTTCCCGCGCCGAAAAGCGCCAAGCTGCGGGCACAATCACCCATGCCTTCTCCTCGCACCCCAGCAGCGCGCATGTCACTCAACACGAACTTCCTCATATCAACTGTCATAGGTTCGTGGGAGTCGCCAATCAAGGAAAGCCGGCCGCCGCGCATCGCCATATCGATGGATTGCTGCACCGCGGTGTTGCCGCCGGAACATTCCATCACCAGATCCGCGCCGACACCATCGGTCTCAGCCAAGACAACCTTGACAGGATCTTGCTGGTCCGTGTCCACAACGACATCGGCGCCAACTTCTTTGCCTACTCTAAGCCGACTATCACGTTTACCGCAGAGAATAACTTTCTTGGCGCCAAGGGCTTTTACCAACTGCACCGCCATCATGCCGATCGGGCCGGCACCCAAGACGGCCACTGTCTCCCCACCTAGCAGGCCGCCCACATTATCTAAAGCGAAATGGACGCAGGCAGCGGTCGTGACCAGCGAAGCCTCTTCAAAGGATATGTTGTCAGGTATCTTGTAAAGGGTGCCGATGTGGTTTACCACGTACTCGGCGTATCCGCCATTTGTCGTAAAGCCGTAATGGCGGTGGCCGGTTTCAGGCTTCCCATAATTCATGCAGATGGTGTAACGGCCTTGTTTGCAATTCTTGCAATAACCACAGCCCTTGTGGGTTTCAATAGCTACGCGGTCACCTATCGCGAAATTGAGTACATGAGGACCTATGGCCACGATCCGGCCGCTGTACTCATGTCCCGGGACGAACGTACCGTAAGGCGGAAGTGCTTGCCATCCCTTGTACACGACAGTAGGGTCGGACCCGCAGATTGCACATGCCATGACCTTGATCAGGACTTCGAAAGCACCAGGTTCCGGGACTGGCCAATCCTGCACGCACAGTTGCCCCTTGCCTTGCAGAACGGCGGCTCTCATTGTCTTGGGGATCGACATATCATTCATGATTCTGACTCTTTCACTCCTTTGGAATTTTTGGAACGGCCTTACCACGGCTGAGAAAGCGTGCAATCAATTCGAGTCTGGTATCGAGTGTGACCTCAAGACGACCGCCTCACGGATGGCGTCATGGTGAGCGAGCGTCGCGGCCTGAAACTTCCGCCCTCGCGCCGCAGCTTCGACAAGGTATGAGTTGAAGCTCGCTCGCGCGCCGCTCTGGGCCTCGTTTTATGCGCTTACCAAACATTGCAAATATGCATCGTGAGAATCGTCTTGTCAAACATTATTCCCCAGATTCACAGCTGTGTAAGGAGTCAAAGAATAGCAAACTTAGGATTCTGCCAGGCAAGACGTATGACGAGAAATGCACCTTGATCAAGCAGGCACCTGAGCTGCTTAACTCCATGGTCGGGCTGCGTTCTACCCTCGGAGACATCACCAGTCGGGAACAGTGTTGCCATACTTCGGGAGGAAATCCTCAGAAATCGTTTGGCGGTATGGACCACAAGCAGCGGGACGATACAGGATAAATGGTGAGCGCGCCGGGATTCGAACCCGGGACCCTCTGCTTAAAAGGCAGATGCTCTACCTACTGAGCTACGCGCCCTGAAACAGGATCTACGCTACAGTTTACGATGATCGTGGTCACAGCTAAGATGACTGTGGTTCACATTCAAAACAGCGGTTCCGCGCAGCTCCCACTTTGTAATTTATCACATCGGCGGTACCGCGAGCAGAACCAGGACCTGAATTATCGTTCCAGCAGCTTATCGAGCGTATCGAAAAAACCCGGATACGAGATTGCCACACACTCCGATCCGTCGATGACGGTCTCGCCTGTCGCGCGCAAAGCTGCCACACTGAAGGCCATGGCGATGCGGTGATCCCCATGGGAGTTGATGGTCGCGCCATTCAACTGCTGTTTGCCTGGAATCACCATGCCGTCTTCTTTCTCCTCCACGACGGCCCCCATGGCGCGCAAGTTCGAGGCAATGGCCGCAATTCTATCGGACTCCTTGACCCGCAGCTCTTGCGCATCGGCTATGACGATGCCCAATTCAGAATAAGGCGCAATCGCGGCCAGCACCGGCAGCTCGTCGATCAGTAATGCACTGGTAGCGCCGCGCACCACCGCTCCGCGCAGGTTATCGCCGCGCACCTGGACCGATCCGACCATCTCGCCGTTGCTCTCTGCTACGTGCAGGAAACGAATTTCAAGACCGAGTTGCGAGAGAACATCCAAGATTGCCGACCGTGTGGGATTGAGCAGCAGGTTATCTATCACCAGGTTCGATCCCCGGAAAAGCGCGGCAGCGCAAAGAAAAAAAGCGGCGGAAGAGATGTCGCCGGGAACGGAAGCCTTGAGCGCGTGCAATTGCTGTCCGCCCCGGATGGTCACGCGGTTGCCCTGGCGCTCGACCGTGGCCCCGAAGGCACGCAACGCCAGTTCGCTGTGATCGCGCGTTCGCAATGGTTCTTCGACCGCGGTTGTCCCTTGCGCCAGAAGCCCCGCGAACAGTACGCAACTTTTCACCTGAGCGCTGGCCACCGGCAGTAGGTAGTCAATCGCGCGCAGGGGCCGTCCCTCGACCAGCAAAGGCGGACGGCCTCCGTCCGAACTGCTGACTTGAGCGCCCATCCTGCGCAAAGGCTCCACGATCCGCGCCATCGGCCGCTTTCGCAGCGAATCATCTCCCGTCATCTGGCAAACGAACGATTGCGCGGCCATAATTCCGGCCAGCATTCGCATGGTCGATCCGGAGTTGCCGCAATCGAGCGCCTCGCGTGGCGGTTGGAACGTCCCGCCAGCGACTTCCACGCGATCTCCCTCCCGCGTCACGGCCACGCCAACCTGCCGCAAGCATTGCAGAGTGCTGGCACAGTCAGCCGCTGACGAGAAGTTTTCCAAGCTGGATTGGCCCTCGGCCAGCGCGGCCAGCATGGCATAGCGATGCGATATCGACTTGTCCCCTGGCGGCGTCAGGCTGCCATTGAGATTGCTCGCCGGAGCTACCGTCCGCCTTTGTCCGCCCTCGCTCATATTTCTCCGTTTGTCCTCAGCAGGACGAATCACGAATACCATTCGCGCGAAAATTCGGGCGGCACGTTCAGCTCACTTGGCCGTCTGTTCCAGAAACCGCTTCAGCAGGATGGCGACTTCCTCCGGCTGCTCGAAGGCGGCGTAGTGCCCCGCCTTCGGCACAATTTGCAATATACTGTTGCGGATTCCAGCGCGCATTTTTTCCAGTTCTTCGCGCGGACTTAAGACATCCGCTGCTCCGCCCAGAATCAGCGCAGGCACTCTGATTTTCGAGAGGGTCTGGGTCGAGTCGGGTCGTTCCGCCATGCCACGCTGCACCGCGGCAATTCCCCGGGCCGTCGAACGCATCATGGTGCGCTTCGCTTTTTCCACGACCTCTGGCCGGTTCCGCTGGGTAATTTCGCCGAGCAACTTCGGCAACATGCCATCGATGTACTGTTCAGGACCTTGCTGCAGCACCTGTTCCGCCGCCTGCAGACGGGCCGCCCTGGCTTCGGCGTTGTCGGCTGAAGCCTTCGTATTTGCCAGTACAAGCCCGGCCATGCGCTCGCGAAACCTTCGCCAGAATTCAAAAAGAATGTAGCCGCCGATCGAACAGCCGATGAAAACCGCCTTGCCCACCTTCAGTTCGTCGCAGAGCCTCACGAGGTCTTCCGCGTGTTTCTGCATGGTGGCACTGCCATCGCCGACCCCGGACTCGCCCAGGCCGCGCAAATCCGGCATGATCAGCCGGTACTTTGCCGCGAGCCTGTCCTGTACCGGAATCCAGAACTCATGACAAGACGGGAACGGGTGCAAAAGGATCACATCCGGACCTTTTCCTTCGGTCTTGTAGAACAGCTCAGCGTCATTCGTGCGCAGCAACATACGACATCAAAGCACCTTTGCAGAATTTCACTGCTGAACGGGCGCCGAAAAAACAGCCTCAGGCGATGTGAGTCCACCAACTCTTGCATGAGTACGTGGGTGTCCACGCCGCATAGCACCTAGCTTGTTCTACCCCCAGCCCATGCAACCCATGGCGCGCACCGGCACCCAGACTTCGGCGCTTTTTCCGGAGCTGGGTCATCGCCGGGCAGGCTCAGCGCCTTCCCTGCGAGCGTACAATAGCACTTTCCGCTCCGATTCGCAGTTATCTATTCAGGCAGCGTGCTCGCGCGGGAAGACTTCGCCTCACGGTGGGTTGCTTCCGAATGGGGATGCGTCGGATTTCCCTCCCGTCCCAAATTGGTACTACTCCGAAATGGGCCGCGCCCAAGCCGGAGCAGGCTGCTTGAAAAACGCGTCGAAGCCGGGGGCCCCGGCACGCCCGCTGGTGGCTTGTTGGGGTGGGAAGCCTGGGCCCCGGCACGCACCAGTGGTTGCGCGTGTTGGGGCGGAACGAGCGCGACGCTGCCGAATGTGTAATCCAGAAGCGAAGCGTACAAAATGTTGGGGGCTTGTCCTCCCCTAAACTTGTTTTTTAGCAGCCAGTTAGCGCGCTGCTCCTTTAACTTCCGGCAGGGGCTGGCCGATAGTCAATCTGTATGGCTTTCGCGCCCCAATCGTTCGCTGACCTCGCCGGGCCTTCCGTTGTCTCTTCCCCGCCCCAGTGCTTTGTTGCGCGCCAGCCGATTCTCGATCGAAGTGGCGTCGTCTACGGGTACGAACTGCTGGCCCGCTCTGGAAATGGCAATATTTTCGATGGGTCCGACCCGACCGCTGCCACTTGCCGCACCATCGACACTTCGCTGCTGATCGGACTGAACTCGCTGACAGAAGGCCGCCGAGCCTTTATCAACTGCACCCGCCAAATCCTGCTCAGCGACATGGTAACAGTACTACCGAGCAAGGCTTGCGTGCTTGAGATCCTGGAAGATGTCGAACCCGATCACGAAGTTCTCGAGCGCTGCCGCAGTCTGCGCAAAAGCGGCTACACGCTTGCAATGGACGACTTCACAGGGGATTTAAAGTATGCGCCGCTCTTTGAGGTCGTCGAGATCATCAAGGTCGACTTTCTTGCGACCAACATCTTGCAACAGGCCGATTTTGTTCGTTACGCCCGGCGCGGCATCACCCTGCTGGCCGAAAAAGTGGAAACCCGCGAACAGTTCGACTTGGCCAAGAAGCTTGGGTATACATATTTTCAAGGCTACTACTTCGCCAAGCCCACAGTGGTTTCCAGTGCGGACATCTCTCTGCTGCAGTCAAAATGCCTGCACATCCTGCAAAAAACCTTTGCCCCGAATTACGAACCCAAGGAAGTCGCGGCGGTCATCATGCAGGAGCCCTCTCTCTGCTACCGGCTCTTGCGTTACATGGATTCGGCGGCCTTCGGTCTCTACCCCATCCGCTCGATCGGCCATGCCTTGACCATTCTCGGCCAGCGCGAAACCCAAAAATGGGTGGCCCTCGTCACCGCCGTCATGCTAGGGAAAAAGACGTCGACCGCACTGGTGAGTATGGCTCTGGTGCGCGCGCGCTTCTGCGAATTGATGGCTGGCGAGTTGGACGGACCGAGCACCGATTACTTCCTGATGGGCCTGCTCTCGCTTATGGATGTTCTTCTGTCGCAGCCCATGAGCGCGGTGCTTGCGCAACTGCCCATCTCGGCCGAGTGTCGCGACGCCCTGGGCGGTCAAGAAAACTCTTTGAGCGGGATACTGCAACTCATGGTGGCCTGCGAGCGGGGCGAATGGGGCCTGTTGAGCCGTCAGTGCTCCACCCTCGACACGGCGGAGTCGGTTGTCTGGGGCCTCTATCGCAAGCCATTCAATGGGCGAGAAGCTTTAACCTGGAGAAGTAGTTCCCCGGCGATTTACTTTTTTTCGCGCTTCCCCGGCAGAGCCGCCGGATTGTCGTGGGTGCGCTCGCGTATGTCCGCCCGCATGCCGGCGCCGAGCGAGACCGCGTGTTCGCCGAATTTGTCGCGCAGCTTGTCGGCCGCGCCCATCGCCTGCTGCCAACGCTGGTCGCGCGCTCCCGTATCCAGATGCAATTGGACATCCGGCTCGGCAAACATCGCCGCCTGCACGCCCAGCAGACGGATCAGCGACCCTGGCTTGCAATTTCGCCGGAAGAGCTCACGCACAACCGGCAACAGCTCGGTATCGATCTGGGTGGGATGTTCGAGCGTGCGCGCCCTGGTAAAGGTGCTGAAGTCGGCATAGCGCAGTTTGAGCTGTATGCGGCGGGCATGCAGCCCGTATTCGCGGAGCCGGCGGCAGACTTTCTCGACCAGCTTTGCCAGGGTAGTTTCAAGCATCTCCCGATCTGCAACGTCCACCGAAAACGTGTGCTCATGACTCACCGATTTGGGGCCTGAAGCCTCGCCGATCGCTTCGTCAAACCATCCGCCGGCGTCGATACCCGCTGCCTTCTCGGCCAATGCCACCGCCCAATCGCCTATCTGCTCCCGCAGCCGCTCCCGGCTGTAGCTAGTCAGATCTCCGGCCGTCCTTACTCCCAGCTTCAACAGATGTTCTTCGGTGACTTTTCCGACCCCCGGAATTTTGCGCACCGGCAGCGGAGCCAGCAACGTCCGCTCGCAGCCGGGAACAGCCCACAGAACGCCATTCGGTTTCGCCTGGCCGGAGCAGATCTTCGCCATCACGCGGGAACTTCCGATGCCTACCGAACAGTTCAGCCGTGTCGATTCCTTCATCCGCTCGTGCAGCAAATGCGCCGCCCGTAAGGGAGGGCCGTGCAACCGCTCCGTGCCGGTCATGTCGAGGTACGCCTCATCGATCGACGCCATCTCCACCAGCGGCGAGAACTCCTGCAGAACCGCATGCACGCGAACCGACTCCTGACGATATCGCTCGGGATGTCCGTCGAGGAAGATAGCATGCGGACAAATCTTGGCGGCCGTGCGCAGCGGCATTGCCGAGTGTACGCCGAACTTCCGCGCTTCATAGGACGCGGCGGCAACCACCCCTCGCTCGTCTGCCCGTCCGCCGACGACCACCGCCTTGCCCTTCAGAAGAGGATCGTACAGCTCCTCGACCGAAACGAAGAAGGCGTCCATATCGACATGGAAGATAGTCAGCACTCAGCTCAGTTCCAGCTCTCAGCTCCGGTTTCGACGGTGCTAGTATCAGTGTCCCAGAAGATTCCCCGCTAATAACCTTTTGAAGCGTCACTTATGCGACAAACTCGACTGGAACACTACCCTAGTTTGCAGGCACAACTTTCGTAGCGGCGTTAGCCCTGCCGCTCATCAATTCATTGACCAGCGTGTCGGCACGATAGATCTTGCGAAGAGCTTCGATAATCGCCCGCGTGTCGACTTGGATCGCCCTGCCCTGGCGGTCATCGTACTGGAAGTCCCACGAGAGCGATTGGATATTACCATCGAAGACGATGCCAATCACCTCGCCATTCTTATCAACCGCCGGCGAACCGGAGTTGCCGCCGATAATGTCCGGGGTTGAAACATCGTTATAAGGCGTTTTCAGATTCAGCGCCGCTTTGGCGTCAATCCAGGATTCCGGCAACGCGTATGGATCTTGATTGCCATGCCGCGCCGCGTGTTCAAAGGCCCCGCCGAGATTGGTGGAGTAAGGTATCGTCTTGCCGTTCTGCTGGTATCCCTTCATCGCGCCATAGCTTAACCGCAAAGTAAAGGTGGCATCCGGATACATATCGGTTCCCTGCACGGCAAATCTCGCCTTGGCGATCAGAGTGCCGCTGTCGCGCAGCACGGAGTCCACCTCGTCGTCCCATTGCTTGCGGATGGCTCGGGCTTCCGGATCGATGGTACGCATCAGCACGATCAGAGGATCCTGGCTCTGCTCCACTGCCGTTAAGCCGCCCTCGTAGAGATGTTTGCGGTAACCGACGTCGTTCAGATTTGTGTTCTCGATCGCTTCCTTGGCTACAGCTTCCGGACTCCGCTCGCCAAGAACCTGCTTCACCGCGGCATTTTCCGGGCCAAGCTTTTCCCGCATCACCCGTAGAGACGACGCCAGTTCCACGGTATCCAGCGCTTTGTAAACCGGGGCGGTCGAAAACAACTGCTGTTCGAGCGCCGGCAGACGCGCCTGGCCGTACTCGCGAAGACGCTGATTGTTGGGCTTCGGCTTCTCGGCGGCAACCCGCACCAACAGACGCGCCCAATGAGATTCCGCGCCGGCGAACCCGCCCAGAGTTTCGATGAAGTAGTACGGCGCAAAAAGTTGCCCTTGTCTTTCGACGGCCTTGGCAATTGCGTCCCAGGCCGCGCCGTATTCGGACTTCATCTTTGGATTGCTGTCGACGGCTTGGCGCAGAGCTGCCTCACGGTTCGTTTTTTCGTCCATCAACTGCTTGTCCATGAGCCCGGCATAACGTCCTCTGTAAGCCTTCAGCGCGTTCTCATAGCCAAAGACATCGTCGGCTGCGATGCGGGCGTTTTCCGTCGATTCCGCCGCAAACGTCTTCAACGCCTGGTAGCGCCTGGTTAGTACGTCCAAGGTGAACGGCGTCTGCACGTCTCGCAGAAGATTCAATTGCGCCATCGTCAGCAGCCGCTCGGTCCGGCCCGGATTGCCGGAGACGAACACCGGATCGCCGTCCTTGATGCCGCGATGAGAAAATTTCAGGTAAGCCTTCAGATGCACCGGCCGGCCGTTTTCGTATACGCGAAAAAAGGCGATATCGAGGTCATAGCGCGGAAATTCGAAGTTATCGGGATCGCCGCCAAAAAACGCGACCCTCTCTTCCGGCACGAACACCAGGCGGACGTCGGTGTAGCGCTTGTATTTGTAAAGCTGGTACAAACCGCCGACGTAGAAGGTCACGACCTCGCAGCGCAGCCCGCTTTTTCTGGCGCAATCGGCCTCCAACTGGGTCAGCATCTCACGTTGCGCCTGCCCGGCTTCGGCAACATTCATGCCCGGCTTCGCAGCACCCTGCACACGGGACGTAACGTCCTCAATTTCCCGCAGCACGTTGAGCTCAAGCGCCGGACACTTTCTTTCTTCGGCATTCGTTTTAGCCAGGAAGCCGCTCTGAATGTAGTCCTTTTCCTTGGTCGAGAGATCCTGCACACACTCGCGCCCCACGTGATGGTTGGTGAAGGCAAGGCCATCGGCCGAAACGAACGAACCCGAACCGCCGTTGTTGAAGCGCACCGATCCCAGCCGCAGATGATCGAGCCACGCCGGAGATGGCGCAAAACCGTATTTGGCCTTGATACGCTGCACCGGCGCACGATCGAACAGCCACATCCCCTCATCCGCCATGGCCACCCCGCTGGCCAGACAGAGAGCCACCGCAAGCATCCCCAGCCTTCTCTTCATTGCCTCACCCTGGAATCTCTTTCAATGCGGATCGACTGCTATCCAACAATAAATAAAATGATAAATGGATAATAAACGGACAAACACAGGGGTCCCCGGCACGCGCCGTAGTTGCGCGTGGTGGGGCGCGAATATCATACGACACGATGGCGTGACGCGGCCCCAGCGCTCATCTGCAATGCCGGCGAAACCCGCTGTCAGGATGCGATTGGGCCCTCGCAGCCGCTCAAATAAAAAAGCCCGGAGGGTCTCTCCGGGCTACGATGGATAAGGGCGGCTGTCGACAGCCGTCCAATTGCGGATGCTACTTTACGGCTGGTAGACCGAAAGCATAGCTGTTCAGCACCTTCACGTAGTTGGCGCGCTCGAAGGCAGCGGGATGGGCTACGTTCTTCTGGCTCAAGCTGCCCTGCATCTGCTCGATCGAGTTGTATTCGTGCTCATCGAGCCAGTCGCGGACACCGCTTTCCAGGGTCTTGAGGTGTCCAACGCCCTGTTCCAGCAGTGCCGAGGTCAGCATGGCGACCTTGGCGCCGGCCGCCATCGACTTCAGCACATCTTCCGCCGTGTGGACGCCGCCAGTGATCGCCATGTCGGCCTTGATCTTGCCAAACAGGATCGCGACCCAGTGCAAACGCAGTTTCAGCTCGTTCGAGCGGCTCAGAACCAGGTTTGGGACCACTTCGAGCGCTTCCAGGTCAAAGTCGGGCTGATAGAAGCGGTTGAACATCACCAGTCCAGCCGCGCCTGCTCTCTCCAGCTTCAGCGCCATGTTACCCGTGGAACTGAAGAACGGCCCGATCTTCACCGCAACCGGGATCTTCACCGTCGCCGTCACGGCCTCCACCAAGTCGAGATACATGTTCTCGATGTCGTTGGCGCTTTGCGTGATATCGGTGGGAACGAAGTAGATGTTTAGCTCCAACGCATCCGCACCGGCCTGTGCCATCTGCTTTGCGTAGTCGATCCATCCACCCTTCGACACCCCGTTCAGGCTGGCGATGACCGGGATATCCAGTGCCTGCTTCGCCTGATGGATATGCTCCAGATACTTTTCCGGTCCGAGGTTGTAGTTATTGAAGTCGGGATAGTAGCCCTGTGCCTCGGCCGAAACGTCCGCCGATTGCCACAGATTACGATCGAGGTCGTTGCTCTCGATCATGATCTGCTCTTCAAACAACGATTCCAGCACGACGGCGGCTGCACCCGCGTCTTCCAGTTTGCGCAGGTTCGCCAAGTCCTTGCACAGCGGCGAGGAAGAGGCGACCAAAGGATTCTTCAGCTTCTGTCCTAAGTACTTTGTCGAAAGATTAATCATTTGCGGCTCCCTTGCTCAGCGGCTT
>CAVOKO010000006.1:0-53003 GCA_963696525.1 uncultured Acidobacteriota bacterium
TCGGACATCCTCCAGAGACAAAGGAAGCCAGTTAACTCCCTTATGAAGAACGATGATTTCTGGAAGAACCAGTTTGTGAAGCATGACACGGCACCCGGTACTGGCAAGCTGCCAACGACGCCCGCCCCGCCGAAACCTCCATCGAACCCCGCCAGCCTTGGGCCAAAGGTCGTTTCCACCACGGAGGAGCCAGCAGCCTCAAGAATGGAAAAAATGCTTCAGGCAGTCCGCTCGACTCAATCCACATTGAGTTTCGAAAAATTCGTGTCGCTGGTATTGTCGAAGTTTCCGGCGAAAACGAGAACTCAGTGGGAGCAGTGGCTGCTGAATCAGAAGGCGGCACTGGTAAAGAAATGGCATCTCTCCGACTGAAGCCATAATTCGGTTGTCTGCTCTGTCTGGCTAAGTCAAAGCAAAGCCGGTGAGGTACCCAAGCTTACTCTTTGCGATCGATCCACTCCTCGTACCATGCCATCTGAATGGCTTCCAGTTTGGCCTCATTTGAAGTTTTTGGATCGCCTGCAAATACCGGCAATTCGATGACCATGCGGCGTAGCTCGGTAAAGCGGACTTCTAAGGGGTTTTGGGTAGGAAATTTATCAGCCAGCAAAATTCCGAGATCTTCAGCATCGCCCCAGTGAAGCTCGGTCGCCATCGTTCTGCTTCTCCTTGATCGTATTTGAGTTGGAAACCCGAGTTCCACCTGAAAGTTTTCCAAAAGGTTCGACCGGAAATTCTTTATCCGAAGCTATTCGTATCGCCGCTTTCAGAGACGTAATTGCGATTCCAGGAAGGGATTTCGACGACGATTTCTCCCGGCTTGACGATCTGCAGCCTGGCAGCCGAGACGCGAATTCAATTGCAGGTCGGCGGCCATATCGAGCCGGTCGGCTTCTTCCTCATCGAGCTCGCTGAGCAGTTCCTTGCCCTTGCGGACCACCACGTGGCAGGTTGTGCAAGCGCAGTTGCCACCGCAGGCATGTTCGAGGTGAACTCCAAAGTTAATGGCCACATCCAGCAGCGACTCCGGCTTACCGTGCTCCTGATAACAAAGCCTGCCGTGCTCATATTCGACAGACTGGTTGCCGGGCAAGAAAGTTACGCGAACGGTGTTCGCGCCGCATGTGTTCTGCTTGCAATCGGTTAGTAAACGGCGACATTGTTCGTTCGACTGCGTAACCTCGATCTTCCATTACTCAAACTCCGCTTTGCCGATGGGATGCGGCGCCGCTGGACCTTCGCCAAGATCGGCGCTCTCCATGGATTTCCCTTTGAGCGCCGTGCTCACCGCCGTATCCATCATCAGTTCGGCGAAGCGGAGCGTCGCCTGGTTCAGAGCGTCGATAGCGGCGCGCAGCTTCCGTGGATCATCCTGCATTCTGGCTGCTTTCAGATCCCGTTCGCACCGCCAGATCTGTTCGCGCTCCGGCGGGTCAAGCTGCTGGAATGCCGGACTCTGTTTGCCTTTTTTCAGAGCGGCCACGATCGTCTCGGCCTCATTGCGCGCCTCGATCAACTGACGATCGAGCAAGTCTTTCTCGGCGTAATCAAACGATTCGAGAATCATGTTCTCGACCTGCTCGTCAGAGAGTCCGTAACTGGGCTGCACCTCGATCTCCGCCGCCTTGCCGCTGCGCTGCTCGCGCGCGGAGACGTGCAGGATTCCGTTGGCGTCGATCAGGAATCGCACTTCGATCCGCGGCAAGCCCGGCCGGCATCGGCGGAACGCCTTTCAAGTCAAATCGCGCCAGCGAACGGCAATCCTTCGCCAATTCGCGTTCGCCCTGCACCACGTGAATGGCCACGCTGGTCTGGCCGTCCACGCCAGTGGTGAAATGCTCGGTTGCCGAAGCCGGAATGGTGGAATTGCGATGAATAATCCTGGCCACCACTCCGCCAAGCGCCTCGATGCCGAGCGAAAGCGGGGTCACGTCGAGCAACAGCATGTCCTCGGTTGCCTGCGACCCGCCGGCGAGGATGTTGGCCTGAACGGCCGCGCCAAGAGCGACCACTTCGTCGGGGTTGAGTTCGCAATGCGGGCTCGCGTTGAACAAATCGCGAACCAATTGGCGCACCAGCGGAATGCGAGTGGAGCCTCCAACAAGAACCACCTCGTCGATCTGCTCGGGCTTTAATCCCGCATCTTTCATCGCCTGCTTGCATGGGCTGGCGGTGCGCTCGATCACCGGGCGTATCAGCTGTTCGAATTGCTCGCGCGTGATTTCCCGTTGGTATTTGTGTCCGTCCGGCAGCGTGACGCCGATGGCTGCCGCCAGATTCGCCGAAAGCGCAATTTTGGCGTCGATGACGGCTTGACGAATCGACTGCACGGCCTCGCCATGTTGGCGAAAATCGAGGCCGAGGTCGCCGTGGATATCGTCGAGCGCGATGGCAATCAGCAAATTGTCAATGTCGTCGCCGCCGAGATGCGTATCGCCGTTGGTGGCCATGACCTCGAAAATGCCGTCGCGCAACTTGAGAATCGAAATGTCGAACGTGCCGCCCCCAGATCGTAGACGGCGATGGTTCCGTTCTTCTTCTGGTGGAGACCGTAAGCGAGCGAAGCGGCCGTTGGTTCGTTCACCAGGCGCAACACATCGAGGCCCGCGATGCGTCCGGCATCTTTCGTGGCCTGCCGCTGCGCGTCGTTGAAATAGGCGGGGACGGTAATCACTGCCTGTTTGACCGGACGCGCTGAAGAAGCGCTCGGCATTGCGCTTGAGCTGGCGCAGAATGTACGCAGAGATTTCCGGCGGAGTGTACGTGCGCTCGCCTAGCTTGATGCGCAGCACTTCGCCGGGAACGAGATCGTCGGCGAGCCGGAAAGGGAACAGCTTCAGCTCGTCCTGGACATCTTCAACGCCGCGGCCCATCAGGCGCTTGACCGAGTAAACGGCGCGCTCGGGAGTCGCAGCAAGGTATTTTCGCGCGGCATTGCCGACGATGATATGAGATTCAGGTCGAGCGCTACCAGCGATGGCACAAGGTTCAATCCGTCCTCGCCCGGAATAATGACAGGACTCTCCGAATGCATGAAGGCGACGAGCGAATTCGTGGTTCCGAGATCGATACCGACTACGCGTTCGTTTGACATGATAACGGGTTTGCTCTTGTATGGAGATGACGGCTTTTGCCTTTCGATCAGTTTCCGGTCGGTTCTATGCCGGCATTTTCCACCATTAAAATCACGGTTCGCTGCGGCGCACGGGTCCGGTGACGGACTCCCTTGGGAACAACGAAGCCTTGTCGAGGCGCAAGTTCCACCGTCTTATCTTCGAGATCGATCAACAATTTCCCCTCGACCACGTAGAAGAATTCGTCGTCATCGGTGTGTTGGTGCCAGTGATACTCGCCTTCGATTACTCCCAGGCGGACTACCGAATCATTCACTTTACACAGGGTCTGGTTGAACCACCGGTGAGGGCAAGCGTCGGCAAGCGCCTTTTCGTCGACTATCTCCAGCGCCTTGTAGTGGACGTCTAGGCGGGTGACGTAAGGAAAATCCTTAGGATCGCTGCTCTGCATATCGCTATTTCCCCCGACCGCTTAACCGGGCGCGGGCTTCAACCTTCCAACACTTCGTTCACATCGCGCACCAGATTGCGGAGGTAGCTGCGGCGGTTGAGCACGTCCACCATCCGGTCACACAGAATCGTGCGGTCTTCGTCCTGTCCGCCGCGGTCGATCATCCTATCCCACTCGTTCCAGCACTCTTTCAACTCGTCCATCAGAGTCTCGTACTTCTGTTCCAAGTGGAGTTTCGTGTTTTGCAGGTCAGCGCTCAACTTCGGATCGTGCTCGCCGGTTTGCCGGTTTGCGCGGGCTTCCTCAAGCTGCATGTTCAGCTCAAAAACCTCCTCCAGCATATCCGCAGGCACTCCTTGTTTTTTCAGAGTGCCGGTGAGAACGGGCTTTCTCGGTCGCCAGCTTGGACTGCTCATCCAGTTCAACACCCTCTTTTTTGAGCAGATACTCGGTTCGCGAGATGGGATCGCGCAAGGTGCGGTAGGCGTCGTTGAGCTGCGAACTCTTTTCCAGGCTCCAGGACTGCTCTTGCGTACTGAAACGGACATAGGCGTCGGGATGAAGTTTGCGGCTCAGCGCGTGGAACTCATGTTCGAGCAGCGTGGGCTCGATGTTAAGTTTGTGCGGCAGTCCGAAGAAGACGAAGAAGTCCGCCGGGTGTGGAGGTTGCAGCCGGCCGCAGGAATCGCAAAAGTGGGCCGCGCGCATGTCGCCGCAGGACCAGCACTGATGCCCCTTCCCCGATTGTTTTTCAACGGATACCGCTGTCGGTTTTTGAATCATAAGCTGGTTCCCACTTTCGAGTCGCAAGAGAACCTTCGCTCGCTAACTCTCGCCCGGCGCGTTTTTCGCACGCCACGGGGCCGTTCGACACATCTTGCTGCCGCCAAGCCGCACTCGAATGACATTGTGCTTGAACTTCCCTACGAGAACGAAGTGCCGCATCCGCAGCTTTTCTGCGCATTCGGGTTGATGAAAGCGAACCCGCTGTGCATCAGAGTCTCCGTCCAATCGAGCGTCATGCCGTGCAGATACACAAATGATTTCGGATCGATAAAAACACGCACGTCGCCGAACTGGAAGACACGGTCCCGCTCCCGCGGCTGCGAATCAAAGCGGATGAGGTAGCTCATCCCCGAACAACCGCCGCCCTGCACCCCAAGGCGAAGTCCGCCCTCGCCAGCCGCTATGCCTTCCTTTTCCATGGCCAGCCGGATGTGCTCAATCGCCTTCGGCGTGACCTCTATGCCCTTCACGGGTGCTGCTGTCTGCACGGGTTGGTTTGAGTTTGTCATGAGCCTCCAAAGCGCGGCGTTGCGGACACCGCGCCAAACCGCTTCTCGCCTACCAGGTCCCCCGACCCACGCCGTGGCCTGCGCGTGGTGGAGTGGAACTACTTACCTGTCCCGTTGCCCGAGCCGTTGCGGCCCTGTTTCTTCTTCCAATCGCTGATCGCAGCCCTGATAGCGTCCTCGGCCAACACCGAACAGTGAATCTTGACCGGGGGCAGAGACAGCTCGCGGACGATATCGCTGTTCTTGATCTGCAATGCCTCGTCGACGGTCTTTCCCTTGACCCACTCCGTAGCCAGCGACGAGGAAGCAATCGCCGAACCGCATCCGAAGGTCTTGAACTTCGCGTCTTCGATGACGTTGGTCTCGGGGTTAATCTTGATTTGCAGCTTCATCACGTCGCCGCACTCCGGCGCTCCCACCAGGCCGGTGCCAACCTCGGCGCTCGCCTTATCGAGCGCGCCGACATTGCGCGGGTTTGTATAGTGATCAAGAACCTTATCGCTGTAAGCCATCCATTTTCTCCTGCTTGAGCCGAGAGCCTATCCAATTGCGTACCACGCCTGCTATATAGATCGTTCGCGCCTACGCCACGCGCCAATCTTTTTGGCCGGCGCCCAAAGTCTTCAGTGCGAACTGGGTTCGGCCGCCCATTGCACTTTCTTCAGGTCGACGCCATCCTTCGCCATCTCGTAAAGCGGCGACAACTCGCGCAGCCGTTTTACGGTTTCCACCACGCGCTTAGCCACGTAATCCACTTCGGCCTGGGTGTTGAAGCGGCCAATGCCGAAGCGAATCGAGCTGTGCGCCAGATCGTCGCCGGCGCCGAGCGCCTTGAGCACGTAAGAGGGCTCGAGCGTGGCCGAAGTGCAAGCCGAACCGCTCGAAACCGCGATGTCGTTGATGCCCATCAGCAGCGACTCGCCTTCGACGTATGCGAAGCTGATATTGAGATTTCCAGGCACGCGGTGCTCCATCGAACCGTTGACATAAACCTCATCCAGGTTGGAGAGAATCTGCTGTTTCAGCCGGTCGCGCAAGTGCGTGAGCTTTGCCGTCTCCTCGGACAATTCGCGCATGGCGATCTCGCAAGCCTTGCCGAGACCCACAATGCCGGTAACATTCAGCGTGCCGGAACGCATGCCGCGCTCGTGACCGCCGCCATCGATTTGGGCGACCAGTTGCACGCGCGGATTCTTGCGCCGGACGTAGAGCGCGCCGACGCCCTTCGGTCCGTATATCTTGTGCGCGCTCATCGAAGCCAGGTCGATGTGATCTTCGATGACGTTGAAGGGAACTTTCCCCACGCTCTGCACCGCGTCTGTGTGGAACAGGACGCCGCGCTCATGGCAAAGCTGGCCGATTTCCCGGACCGGCTGCAAGACGCCAATCTCGTTGTTCGCATGCATGATCGAGACCAGGATCGTCTTCTCGCCGATGGCCCGCTTGAGGTCCTCGAGATCGATGCGGCCGTCTTTTTGCACGGGCAGGTAGGTGACGCGGAAGCCGTGTTTCTCCAGACGCTTGCAGGTGTCCAGCACAGCCTTGTGCTCGGTGGCCTGGGTAATGATGTGGTCGCCCTTCTCGCGGTACATCTCAGCCACGCCCTTAATGGCGAGGTTGTCGCTTTCGGTGGCGCCGGAGGTAAAGATAATCTCTTTCGCTGTCGCCCCGATCAACTTCGCGATCTGCTCGCGAGCTTGCTCAACCGCCTGCTCGGCCACCCATCCAAACTCGTGATTGCGGCTGGCCGCATTGCCGAAGGTATCGGAAAAATAGGGCAGCATGGCTTCCAGCACGCGCGGATCTACGCGGGTGGTGGCGTGATTATCCATATAAATAGGTAATTTCACTTCGGCACTATCATTCTTCTTTTCTGCCATAATCGTTCGTCTCCTGATCTCTAGCTCGGCTTCAACCGCTTGCCATACCCGGAAATTTACCAGTCAAAGTTTGCTCAACGCAGCGTGACTAATTCACCGGCCGAATCCTGCTGTTCGGCTTTTTCGGTCAAATCCCAAACCGTCAACTTTCCCAGAACCTCCTCGATCGTGCGGCTCACCTTGCGCAGCGGTTCGCGAACCGTGCAGCGCACGCTCTGGCCGCACTCGCCCCGAGTCGTGGTGCAGGAAGTAAGGAAAAGCGGTCCTTCAATCGCGCGGATTACTTCCAAGGCTGTGATGTCCCGCGCGTCACGCGCCAGCGCGTATCCGCCGTTCGTGCCCTGGAGACTCTTTAACAGCCGAGCATTCTTCAACCGCTGCAGAATTTTCGCCAGCGCTTCCTGCGGAAGCGAGTACAGCTCCGCCAGATCCTTCGCACTGCACGTACCAACGGCGGCGTACTCGGCCAGGTGCCTCATGGCGATGAGCCCATAATCGGCTTTCTTGGTCAGTTTCAGCATGCGGTAAGAGCAGCTCCGAAGAGTCCGGCTTAGATCTGCGACCTTTTTAGTCGCAAATCGATTGTTGCACGGCAGCCCGCGAATTGCAAATTTTTTCTGAATCAAAACTATCTTTAAGACATTTAAATACAGCGTGTTACATATTGGCGATATTATTGGTCGCAGATTCGCTTGCGAGATCGGCTTCTCGGGGCAGCACTGGCCCTTTGAGCTGCCCCATTTGCAAATAACGCGCGACTTGCCCAAGATTGTGAACGGCTAAGTCGCTGGCACTTTCGTGGATAATCCAGCAGGTGCGCTGAAAATGTCGCTTCTAGCCGACTCGATATTGCGAAAGTTGCTTGACTTTGCGTGGACTCCCTCTAAAATACCGTTCAATCGATTGTCCGGTGACCTAGAAACTGGCATCAGATTAGAAGCTTTATGAGTGCATCCCGTCCGGTAGAACCTAACCTTCCCTCGAGCAGAATCATGGAAAAGTCGTGTCAGCATCCGCGCGTGCAGATCGTCGCCCGCCAAGAAGACAGCGAATTCGTTGAATGCCTTGAATGCCGTGAAATCTTCGAGTCAAGCGAACTCAAGGACATGGCGATTGAAGAGCGCACGGTGGACGAAGCCGAAGCCGAAGCCTCGTAATCGACCCAATACCAATCTTTGGCGATGAACCCCCGCGACGCAGCGGCAAGGGAGTTTCTTGTCCCTACGCAGTCACGCGCGGTTGCAGAATCGGTGTGTCCCCGAGCCGTCCATATCCACGGGAACTAGCTTTCGCGATTCCGCGCTATCGCAGAGGAAACGACACTTCGACGGTAACGTCGGTGGAAGCGAAATCGTGTGCCAGCCACTTCGGATAGGCCGCGGCGGCGATCATGGCGGCGTTATCCGTCGAAAGCGGGCGTGAAGGGAACAGCACCCGCAATCCCTGGCGCGCCGCGGTGCGCTCGAAAACCTGCCGAAGTTCGCTGTTGGCGGCCACTCCGCCGCTCACCAGCAGCGTCGCAGTCTGGTACTCACACGCTGCCGCAAATGTTTTCCCAACCAGATCCTGCACGACGCCGCGCTGAAACGATGCCACCAGGTTGAGCGTCCGCCGGTCGCAGCGGGTCAGGATATCTTCGACGCCGGGCGTGGAAAGCTGCGCCAGAGCGCTACGCCGAAGCGCGATGGACGGGGCCATGTTCTCGGTTTCCACGTAGCGCAACACAGCGGTCTTAATGCCGCTGAAAGAGAAGTCAAAGTGGGGACGCTCGGGAGCCGGGCCGCGATCCTTGCGGTCGCGATGTTTGAGTTGCGCGGCTGGGAAATTGACCGCCGCGGCATCGCCGTACTTTGCCAGCGCATCGATGATCGGCCCGCCAGGGTAGCCAAGCGCCAGCAGCTTAGACACCTTGTCGAAAGCTTCTCCGGCGGCATCATCGCGGGTGTGTCCGACGTTCTGGTAACGCCAGCCGGAATCAACCTGCTCGGCGAGGTAGAGGTGCGTGTGCCCGCCGGAGACCACCAGCGCAAGCACTGGAAATTCAAGGTGCCCGCTGCCGTGTCTGCCCGCGCCTCGAGCAACACGGCGTGGATGTGGCCTTCCAGGTGGTTGATCGAAATCAGCGGCTTTTCCAGGGCAAACGCCAGCGCCTTGGCGTAGCTGAGGCCCACCAGCAGCGCGCCGGCCAATCCGGGACCCTTGGTCACCGCCAAGCGCGTCGATGTGTTCCATCGCGATTCCCGACTGCTCAACCGCCTTGCGGACGACCGGGACGATGGCCCGCAGATGCTCGCGCGAAGCCAACTCGGGGACCACTCCGCCGTAGACTTGGTGAGTCAGAATCTGCGAGAGCACCACGTTCGAGAGCAGCTCTTCGCCATCGCGGACAACCGCCGCGGAAGTCTCGTCACACGAGCTTTCAATCCCCAGAATAAGGGCCATGTCTCCATAGTAGAACGCTTCGACGAGATGAACCACTGAGGGCGAGCGGCAGCGGAGGGGTGTTCGCAGTGGCGTCGCCGTAGTCTTGATTTAGTCGCCAACACGATGTACTCGAAATGGGTGTAATATCAACTTTAAGGAGGAAGGCATGAAGGATAAGAATCTCGACGAGTCCTCAGTCACCATTAATCTTCATGGCGGCGGGAAAAAAATCACTGCTATCGGTCATGACTCTGGTGGTAAGAAAACGAGCGTGATTGCGCACGACGGCAAAGAATCGACGCGATCGGGCGTGATGGCGGCGGGGAAAAAACTGAAAAAAGACCGGGAAAAATTCCAATCCCGGGGGATCGGTTCGCAAATTTAATGCCGTAGATTTAATGCCGTAGGAAAGAGTCAACCGTTTCCATGGATGATGTCATCAACGCTGCCTTGCTGAAAAAGGTCTGCGGGGAAGACACGTAACTACACTGCGCAGTTTCTAAGCAATTCGCCTCGCCATTGGTCCTCTTTTCACATAGGTATGGCAGCGCGCCGGGAGCGGGCGCCTTCTCCGCATACACCACACAGTCGCCATCGTCTGTCTCCGACACATAGGCCCAACCCTCTAACCAGATCCCCTGCTCTAACTGCTCCTTGGTAATCGGGTATGGCCCAAAAACCAGTTCGGCGTCCTGCTCTGTTGCCTCAACCGTGAGATTGCCAGGCAAGTTGCGCAAGCGGAGTCTGCCCGATCTCTTCATCATGAGTACAGCATTTTCGGAGGCCACATCTTGCGGCTCTTCGCACAGGCTTTTGGGACATTTGGTTACAAGGTTATCGGCGACGATTACATCATCGCGATTGGTCGTGACTGAAATCGTATCGGTCCATTTGTCGGCCGGCCACACGCGAATGCCAATCATCAAGTAAGTAAGTTCCCGCGTGGAGAGATTACGAATCTTTGAGCGCACGTAGAACTGCTGGCTGTTCGGCAGCACTAACGGAGCCAGTCGGAAGCTGTAGCTGACGCGCCGTTTTTCTTCGGCCTCGAGCTTTTGCAAATTTGAGACCTTTACGCTCGTCCAGGCGCTTGCAATCGTTGCCACCACCGCAACTATGCCTATGGCCTTGACCCACCATTCAATCTTTTTCAGACTCAGGTCGGCAGCGCCAAGTTGGGTCTTCAGTTTCTCTGGCATGGGCGAAATGATACCAAATTACGGCGGGCGGCCCATTCTAGCATCGTGTGGTTCGACGCCAGAATGTTGCCGTTGACTATTCCCGGCATAGTTAACCATTCGCTTGCTTCCCGCGCAAAAAGTCCCATCCTAGCAAAAGAGCTAGGACCACCACCCGGAATCGGGTTGACTCAGAAAGAATGCGCTACCCGCCATGCTTCATGTTTTTAGACCTAAGCGGCGGCGTACTCGAAAGAACCAGTTGCGGGATTGATCTCGATACGCTCTTTCTGGAATTCGTTCTTGATCGTATCGAGCAACTCAAGTAATTGGGTCATCTCCGGTTGCAGATCAGGAACTGCCGAGATCGAAACATAGCGGACCAGTCGTTCGGTTTGGGTTCCGACCGGATGCTTCTCGTTTTCAATTCGCGAGACGTGCTCTTTAGTGAGCCCCAGCTTTCTTCCAAACTGCTCCCCGGTTAAGCCAATATATTTGCGTAAAAAACGGATTTCCTTACCCGACAACTCAGAAGGTTTGAGTACGAGAGCACTGGCGATGACTTGCATCAGTTGGTTGATATTGGACAACAGGGGAGTCACGCTGCCGCACTGGCCGCATTTAAGCAGCTTCGCTTTACGCAGCACAACATTGTCCAAACCGCTTTCCAAAAAGAGATAGTCCCCGCGAACTACCCTAGACTTTTCCCCACATTCGCAAACATTTCGCATGCTGCACCTGCCCTTCAAGGCTCTGAGAGCTATTCGGTCAAGATGTTAAGGACCAGCAAGCCGTCAATTTCAACGAAGGCAAAGCCGACCCTCAATTCTCTTTCATCGACGGTTGTTCCTTGCACCGTGAAGCGCCATTGTCCAAATCTTCCGTCGAACTCTGGCTCATCACGAATCGTGCCGTGCCGGAGAACATACAGAGCGTCGTTTAGATCGATCTGCAGCTCGCGGAATCCCTTCCAAACATCGGGGTGAAACCGATAACGGTCCTGCTCCAGACAGGCTTGGAGCTTTGCCTTGTTGAAACGTGCACCTTCCATGTCATTGATAAATTATCAATAATACGCAGGCGCTGTCTAGTTGAAAAAAACGAAATTTGCGAGCGGCTGAAACACCCTGCGGCACCAGCAGCCCAACCCCTGCATCCAGCTCTGCCTAGAATAGCTGAATTTGGACCCTCTCGCTCGCCGCTTGGAAGATTTTACAGTGGGGGGGTAGGCGTCGCCGCGCTTCTGGCCGGTCTTCACCGGCTGCTTCACGGAATGCATTTTCGATAAACTGGAAACTTGAGGAGCGTACGCCGCTGTCCTTCGTGGTTGATAATCATCTCAAGGCCATGATGAAAGAAGCCGCAGTCGAGATCGTCCGCGCCCTTCGTGATCGCGGGTATCAGTCCTACCTGGTGGGAGGATGCGTGCGCGACCTGCTGCTGGGCCGCGAGCCTGCCGACTATGATGTTGCGACCGATGCTACGCCTCAGCAGGTCATGCGCGTCTTTGCGCGCACGGTTGAGGTGGGTGCCCGCTTCGGAGTCGTGCTCGTCCCGGTCAGCCTGCTCGGGGACCATGATAGGGGGCAGGGAACCGATGAACGCGGCTCCGGGCAGGGAAGTCATCCGGGCTGCATCGAGGTGGCCACTTTCCGCAACGATGGTATCTATAGCGATGGCCGGCATCCCGACCAGGTGAGCTTTTCCAAGGACCCGCGCGAAGACGTACAGCGACGCGATTTCACCATCAATGGACTCCTGCTCGATCCAGTCGACGGCGGCAAGGTGCTGGATTTCGTCGGCGGAAGGGAAGACCTCCGGGCGGGAATCGTCCGCGCCATCGGCGATGCAACCCGCCGTTTCCAGGAAGATAAGCTGCGGCTGCTGCGCGCGATTCGCTTTGCGGCACGCTTCGAATACGAGATTGAGCCGCGAACTTTTGCCGCCATTCACGCGCTTGCGCGAGAGATTTACAAGGTAAGCAAAGAACGCGTCCGCGACGAATTGACCAAGATGCTGACCGAAGGACGCGCGAAACGCGCCTTCGAGCTGCTGGATGAAAGCGGTCTGCTGGAACAGGTTCTGCCGGAAGTGGCAAGGATGAAGGGAGTGGAGCAGCCGCCACAGTACCACCCGGAGGGCGACGTTTGGATTCATACGCTGCTGCTTTTGCAAATGCTGCCGACGGGCTGTTCGCGTACGCTCGCCTGGGGAGCGCTGCTGCACGATGTGGGCAAGCCTCCGACTTTCCGGGTCGCTCCCGACCGTATACGGTTCGACGGGCATGTCGAGATCGGCACGCGCTTGGCGGAAGATATCTGCCACCGCCTTCACTTCAGCAATCGAGATACGGAGCAGATTGCGGCGTTAGTCGCCAATCACATGCGCTTTGCCGACGTGGGGAAGATGAAGGAATCGACCTTCAAGCGATTCGTCCGTCTGCCCGATTTTGCCGAGCACTTGGAGTTGCACCGCATCGACTGCCTCGGCAGTCACGGCATGCTCGACCTTTATGACTACACCAAGGAGAAAATCGCAGCTCTACCGGAGCAGGAAGTATTCCCGGCGCCATTGTTGACCGGCAACGATTTGATCTCGGAAGGTTACAGGCCAGGACCGCTGTTCCGAAAGATTCTGGCGGCGGTGGAAGATGCCCAACTGGAAGGATGGCTGCACGACCGCGCTGAAGCCATGGAATTTGTGCACCGTCAATATCCGAGCGCGTCCTAAGCGCGAATATCACCCTGTATTCATTGCGTGAGACTACCCGCTGTATCGGGCAATGGGAGGGCCAGCCATTCGGAAATGCTTTAATCACTGCTACATTTGCGATACGCTGTGAAGCTAACATAAGGTGATTAGGTATGTGCATGCCATACATAAAAACAGGGCGGGCTTTGGATCTAATCGCTTTGTGGCTTTACGCAACTCTCGTGAATATTGGAACACTTTTCAATCCGGACATCCCGATCCCCACAGATACCCCGCCGTTTCTAAAGGTCGTCGAACTATTACAAGGAAACTATCTCGGTCACGTTGTCCCGTTCAGAATTCAATACCCAATCTATCCGTATCTGGCATGGGCCGCGGGCTTTCTAGCATCGGACAAACTGTTCGCTGCCAGACTTGCCTCCTTCGTGCCAGCCGTTGTTTGCCCGCTCTTGGTATATCTGAGTTGCCAGCTCATCGGCTGCGGGCGTAGAGCGTCGCTACTTGGAGCTTTTCTGCTCGCATCAGCTCCTCCATTGATCCAGATTTCGAGCCTGCCGCTGTATGACTCTCTATTCGTTTGTATGACCGCCGCATCACTCACGGTTATTCTCGCTGCGCTTCGGTGTCCATCGTTAATGAGCTGCGCCGGTGCGGCGGCAATCTGCGGGCTCGCAGCAGCAACGCGCGGTCCTGGGCTTCTCTTCGTGGTCGCTTTGATCGTCCCGATCTTGACCTTGCCCAAGCTCTTGCGATCGCAGAAAATCCTCAGGGCAGCTCTCTGCCTGATTGTGGCAGCCGGTTTTCTGTTCGCTGCGAGGTATCCTGTAAGACGCCTCTCCGCTTCCTTGACGGACGCAAACCCGGCCTGCATGAAGCAACTGATCCAGGATGGAATCCTTTACTCGAAGGGAAGCCGAATCCGTGATGCCGCCGTCTATGGCCTCGCCGGGGATTGCACCTCTATTGGAAGCGCGGTTGCGTCAGTTTGCCAGATGGAATGGCCAGAATTCCTTGGGAGGTACGGACGGGAGTGGGGCAAGATGGTGCTAAGTAACTGGAGCAGACTCTTGCTTTACGATCTCGCTCAAATACTGTCTTCGTTTATTATTTTGGCGTTTCCGTTATCCTTGGGCATCTACGGGATGCTGAAGGGCGGAATTTCTTTACCTCAGCAATTGACTATTGTCTGTATGTCAGTTCCTTTTCTTTTGCTAGTTCCGGCAATTCAACTGTAGGAAAGATATCTCTACCCCCTGTTCGTAATGTTCTGTGTAGTCGCCGGATTTGGCGTGCAGGTTGCTCTCGATTCACTGTATAGAACCGGCCGCATGGTCGCTGTTACCTTGGTTGCATTGGCTGCATTGGCCGCATTGGTAGCTGTGCAGAATGGCGTGGCACGGGATGTGCAATGGAGAAACTATCGTGCCGCATGTGAGTGGATTGTCTCGTTTCCTAAGCTCGGACCAGCCGCCACTGTGATGGTTCGGAATCATGGGGTATATGCATTTTTGCACAGGGAAACTGTTCCACTGCCGATTGGCTCCATGGAGCAAACCCTGTGCTTTGCGAGGGCGAATGGTGTCGATGCTATTATCGACGGTCCCCTGGAAAGAAGCCACAATCCGATTATCGAGCGCCCAACTGCGGATATCGAGCAAATACAGGTATTCGGAATTGGGCCGGATAGGGTAGCCGTCCTGGCCATCAAGAAGCCAGTAGAACAGGCAGTACCCGGACTTGGAAGTGAGGTAACTCGATAATCCAATGAGTCCGCAGCATAGCATAAAAATAACACTCGCTGATCTATCGTATTTGTCCAACGATGACTATGGCCAATCAATGCCATTAAATGTCGGTAGTATAGGCGCTTATTTAAAGCAAGAAATAAAAGACGTTGAAGTCGAGATATTTAAAGATCCTGGCAAGTTATATGAAGCAATCGTAGCCCATCCGAGGGGGATTACGTGTCTGGCGTTATCCAACTATGCATGGAACTTCAATCTGAACAGGCATTTTCTAGACTTAGCGAAACGAGTAAACCCTGAGATTATCACGGTCATGGGTGGTCCCAATATTGATGCTGATTCCGATGCAGGACTTCTGAGGTGTTTTAACCATTTCCCCTCGCTGGATTTTTACATAATCGGTGAAGGCGAATACAAGTTGGCCGCGCTGATGAATAGCATTATCGGCAACGGAATGGATATTCGGAACGTATGGGGTAACCTTCCGCAGGCAATTGTAGGCTTTGATAAGGAGAGAGATCTTATTATCAAGGGCTCAGGTAATGAAATAGGTTGCTGTGAATGCAGCACATTGCCCTCGCCGTATTTGACGGGAATTCTCGATGAGTTCTTCCATGATCCGCATTTGGTGCCTGTGATAGAAACGAATAGGGGCTGTCCTTATTCGTGCGCGTATTGCTGCTGGGGCAATGCGGTAAATTCCGGGATGAGATTGTTTGATAAGCAAAGAGTAATGGATGAACTGCAGTATATTGCGATGAAATCAAAACATCCGCTGAAGGGGTTATATATTGCCGATAGTAATTTTGGAATTCTGGAAAGGGATTTGGAGATTGCACATTCGATCAAGGCATTGAATGCTAGAGATGGATCATTTCGCAGCATTTATTTGATGTCCGCAAAACAGCTTAGCGAACGTGTCGTTGAAATTGCGGAAACCCTGAAAGATCTGACGGACATTTCCATGTCCAAGCAGACATTGAATCCAGTCGTCCTGAAGATTATCGGGAGGGAAAACATTCCCGATGACCGGTACGATTATTTTCTGACAAAACTCGGAGAACGAGGTGTAAGCACATACTGCGAGCTCATATACGGCCTTCCCGGCGAATCTTATGAAAGCTTTATGGATGGCCTGATAGAGATGTCCCGGAAAGGTATGAGGATCGCTCTTTATCCCCTTCTTATGATCAAGGGAGCGCGCATTAACTCGGAGGAGTTTAGAGTTAAGTACGACATCAGGTCGGCTTTTCGGATTATGACGAGATATACGGGCAGTTATGGAGAAATTGATTCGGCGGAATACGAAGAGATTCTGATTTCGCATTCACAATTGCCGGAAGACGATTTTATCAAGATGAGAGTGGTGTTTCTTTTGTACGCTATATTTGGTGAAAAGATGTTCGAGGAGCTTGTCACGTTTCTGAAAGAGAATGCTCTCGACATGGCGTCATTGTACAGATTTATTATGAATGAGCGGGCGAACTGGCCCGACATACTGGAAGAGTTCATTCAGCGCTTCGAAGTCGATGTAAAAGGTGAACTTATCGGGGAAAAGGATCTCAAACTGGAATTCACCAGAGAGGAAATAGAGAGCGTCAAGGAAAACACTCTCGATTTGAATGTCTACTATATGTGCCTGCTGATATCTTCCAGGGAGCGCATGAGGTGCTTTAAAGAATATGTGTCTGATGCCCTCGATAGGTATTTCTGTTCGGAGTGCAGGATGGTCGATACCGGCGAATTGCGTTTCCTCGTGGATCTCTGTTTTGACAGAATTCCTGATTTTCCCCATATCAAGAGAAGCAAGTTTAAATCGTATCAATATGATGTAGAGTCCTGGCTGAAAGAGGAAGGAAATTCAAGACTGTCTTCTTTTAAGACGAGTGGAGAGATAAAGTATTTATTGGAACTGGATGAAAAACCGATCGAAGTATTCGATGAGCATTACCGTAAGCTCAAAGACAAAGGGCTCAGCCTATATCGGACTCGTATGAGATTCCGTACCGCCGATCCATCGGGTTCTTATACCTACCGGCGGAGCAGATGTTGAGGAACGGTCCATAGTCTCTTGCGATGCGAAACGTTGGGTGTTGTACTTCTGCCTCATCCGTGGGTGACTGGATGTCCGAGCAGGGCAATCAAGAGTGAATATTCCAGGTTTTGGCACCCCCCGAAACGGGGCTCCGCGCTTGGTCTTCCGTCGATATGTTTCTTCTGTGGTTTCTTTTTCCACAATATTAATTGAATATCCTGCAGCTCTGTTGTACGATATTTTCCCAAGTTCCATCGGTCAAATCACGTTGGCGAAGGGGAGGTTGGTAATGCATACACCGGAAAGTCTTGCCAGGATTAAGCCAGGCCTCAAAGGCGACGATGCCGATCTAAACAGATTTCTCGAATGCAGCTATGATCATCAGACCCAGATGAGGAGCAATGGGATCGATGGCGAACTGTACCCCACCTCAACCCGCTTCGATGGGGACAGAACATAGGAGTCGGTCAAATCACATTGGTGAAGGGGAGGTTGGTAATGCATACACCGGAAAGTCTTGCCAGGATTAAGCCAGGTCTCAAAGGCGACGACGCCGATCTAAACAGATTTCTCGAATGCAGCTATGATCATCAGACCCAGATGAGGAGCAATGGAGTCGATGGCGAACTGTATCCCACTTCGACCCGCTTCGATGGGGACAGAACATAGGAGTTTGAGTCGCGGGCTTTGCGACGAACGAAAGTAAGTTAAGACCGCGAATGCAGACATCTTCTGCTTATCCAGTCCTTTCAGGTTCATGAGTCGTGGCGATGCTGGCCTCGGCGACGAAGCAAGAGTGTTTACTTGCGATGGAAGCAAACGGGTAAGCAGGAGATGTACTTCTCCTGTCGGGTGCCACTCCACTGCACTCTTGGGCGGTCTGTGGAAATTTGACGGTTACGGCGAATGGCCTTGAGTTCGAAAGTTACTCTTCTCTACACCCACTCTTATGATGGTACGGCCGATCTCGTCGTGAGGACGCTGGGGTCAGCGAACGTATTTCGCTTCAATTTCGATCTCTGGAAAGACTATAGCCTATCGATCGGGCCGCACGATTTTGAAATCCGCACACCAGCCGGCAGGACGCTCACCCAGGACGACGTAGCCAAGGTGTATTGGCGCAAACCGATGTCCGCCCGCGAAATTTTCCCCGAGCGTAGTGTCTCGCCGAGTGATGTCTACGTAGAGGAAGAGCTCTGGTACGCCATGAGAGATCTAGTCAATCTCTTTTGGGCACAAGGCAAAGTCGTACTGGTGGAACCTTTCGCCGAAACTCGTGTCGGCAAATTCGTCCAAATGCGTCTTGCCGAGGCCCACTTCGAAGTGCCCCCGTGGAAATTTGTTCGGGGAGCGCCGGAATATTTGATGGCAGACAGGCAGAGCATCGTTAAAAGTCTCACGCTTCAGCGTGTGGCCGAGCGAGCTGTCTTATACGCGACCAAAGTGTCCGAGCACGAACTCGATCCAAGCGCTCCGTGGCTGATCCAGGAATATGTTCACGCCGATGCAGACATTACCGTGGTTTTTGTGCGCGGAGCACTTTTTGCTTTCGAACTTGAACGAAGCTTTACCGATCGCTTCATTGATTGGCGCGAAGTCTCTCTGGAGCCGCGGTATGCGCATTGGAAACTCCACTCTCTTCCCGCGGGACTGGCGAATTCGATTGGTGAATACATGTCCCAGCTCTCGTTAGACTATGGACGTTTGGATCTACTTCGCAAACCCAGCGGCGATTATGTATTCCTTGAAGTGAACCCGCACGGCGAGTGGGGCTGGCTCGATCCCAATGGTGAGCATGGAGTCCTCAACGCAATCATTGCCGAGGTTTCACCGTTGACACCGGTTCACCCCATCCCTGTCAGTCCCCATTTTCCCAGCCCTGCTCGACATCAAAAGCCTTAATCGGTACAGGAGTGTTGTGGCGTTGCTGCCATGCGCGCATGACATCCACCGCACGCTGGCGACGTTCGAAATGGCCGGGTACTTTCCAGAGCGCCGCATCGTCGTCCCATCCAGGAGTTTCCAGTGGGGAAACATCGACCGCGAAATGAAGCCGGTTGCATGCCAAGCTAAAGATGATGTCGTCTTCGGTGACATCGGCCGGGATGAATCCAAGGGGCTCGAACGCAAAATGAAGCAGGCTGCGGTGAAAAAGCATTGCCTGTCCGAGGACAATCTCGCATTCTCCGTGGACCAGATCCGCCGAGTAAAGGCCATTGACAATGTTTCTTCCCGCGACTCCATAAATCCGCGCAGGATCTCGGGTGTATGCCGAGTGGATTATTTCGAGTTGCTCAGGACGGATCAGAAGATCGTCGTCTTGGAACCAAATCTGGTTGTTCTCGGCTAAGGGCACCATGCAATAGCGGGCAAGGCAATGGTAATTTTGCGGGCTATTCACAACTTTTACGCCAGGTAATTCCAGATCGTTTTCGGGATTGTTGTTCCACAACAATATCTCGGAAACTCTCGGAGAGCGCTTCAGTTCGTGGACAATGCGGGAGATGTTTTGCGGCCGCTTCCAGGAAAGCAAGATCGCGGTGACATGATTGCGATCGGCACCCTCAACCATGATGTGACCTCCTGAGACGCGCGAGAACCTCTAGATATCGTCGGGTTTCGTCCTCCGTGCCGATTGGAAGCTGCATCAGTCCGTTCCACACAACCTCGGGTAGAAAGATGTGCGCGTCGTTCAATGTCCCATATACAACATCGGCAGGTGCGGGCAGCTCCGCCATTACAAAATTTGCGTCGCTTGCAACACAGCGTAGCCCCATCGCTTTGAGCTTACGGCGAACTTGCCTGTGACCTTCCCGAACGGCCGTGCGAGTCTGTTGCGCATGAACCTCATCACACAATGCGCCCACGGCGGCAGCCTCCGCGGGGCTGGAGACGTTGAAAGGCAGATGCAGCCTGGAAATGAGTGCAAGAACGGGTGGACTCGCATAGGCGTATCCTATGCGCAGCCCGGCTAACCCGAAAAACTTGGAAAAAGTGTGAACCCCGATTAGTAGCTTGTCGGTTTCAGAAAGCACACGGCGTGCTTGGAGTGCATCCGGCTGACTACAGTACTCTACATAAGCTCCATCGACTACCACCGGTAGATGCGGTCGAAGTCGCGTTAGAAATTGGCGAAACTCCTGCTCGGGTAAGCTGGTTCCCAGGGGATTGTTTGGACTTACCAGGTAAACCAGGCGGGTCCGGGCGTCGATCGCACGCAAAACATCATTCAGCTCGAGCTGTGCACATCCAGATGCAAGGTCGAGATTGTACGGCACCGATATAATCCCGATCCCGTGGAGGCGACACATGCGTTCAAATACCGGCCATGTCGGGTCAGTCGCCACAACCGTGTCTCCGGGACGAGCAAAAGTGCGAAGCACGCGATCGATAATCTCCGTGGATCCATTGCCAAAGGTGAAGCACTCGGCTGGAATACCGGTGCATTCCGCCAACTTCGAACGAAGCGCGCTCAGACTCGGGTCTGGGTAGCGCGCCATCGAGGCAGAGGCAGACCGCCGAAGTGCCTTTCGTGCCAAGGCTGGCGGCCCTATGGAATTCTCGAGGAAATCCAGGTGGAGCGCATCACGGAATTTCTGCTGCAAGTTGTAACGAGGCATGTACGGCAGCCATGGAGCGGTCGAGGCAAGAGAGCTATTCAACTGTACCTCGGCCTCGGCATCGATCCGGTACCGGGTTTCGGAAAGAGCGCGGCCATGAAGTAGTTCCGCGGGACCAGTCGCAGCGTAAAGAAAGAAATCCGCGGCGTCCTCGGGAGCGAGCAAGCCGGTATATACGTCGTGAGACAAGAGACGGCGGGTCATCGGGGTACGATGGCTGGCCAGTTCGAGGGATACCACTACGACGTTGCTGCCTTCCAAGTCGAGGGCCATGCACTCAGTCAATCCCCGAAGAGCAAACTTCGTGGCACAGTAGCATGCCAAGCCTTGGAAGCCCCGAGAAGCGGCAACCGAAGATACGTTGATGATCCTCCCTGTACCTGTTTGTCGGCGGAGCCTTTTGACGTAGCTACGGGAGCACGCCAGCGCAGCTTGGACATTGATTGCCATGGTTGCTTCCAAGTCTTTGCTGCCAAGGTCCCAGAAAGGCTTGGGAGAAGGACCACCGGAGCCGGCATTATTGACGAGCACATCAACCCGCCCGAACCGTCTGTAAGCAGCGCTGATCAATCGATTGGCGCCTGCAGTCGTAGCCACGTCCGCAAGCACAGCCACGCAGCGTATGCCACGGGCGCGGGCGTGACTGAAAACTTTTGCTAGCTTTACCGGCGATCGCCCGTTGAAAACTACACGAGCCCCACGTTCGCCGAAAGCCAGAGCAACTGCACGACCGATGCCGCTGGATGAGCCAGTGACCACCACAACCTTGTCGCGAAGTTCATCACCGTTGACAATCATAGCCCCGTCCTGCGCTGACAGATTTCTTCCAGCAGGCGGCCCGCGAATTGTGCGCCGCCGGCCAAGCGCGCGGATTCAGACAGTTGCCGCGCCCGATGCCCATAGGCCTCAATGGGATCGAGCAACTCGTGAACGGCCTCTCTGATCACAACCGGCGTGAGTTGGGATGGCAGGATCATTTGTCCAATCCTGGCGCGGCTAAAGCGTGCGCCATTACTGCGCTGTTCGGCCCCTAAAGGCACCGTCAGAGTGGGGATGCCAGAGTGTAGAGCTTTCATAAGTGTATTGGCCCCGCCATGGCAGATCAGGATAGCGCACCTCGGAATCACCTCGGAATGCGGAACTGTTTGCCGGAAAAGCACCCGCGCACGGCCGTTTTGAATTAGCTGCTGCAACCGCATTGCATCGAGATGGCCACAAGAGATCAGCAACCGCAGCGGCTCGTCCCGCAGCGCCTCAATCAAGCCACGAAGGACCGTCTGCGCGCGGCTGTAGGTCATCCCGAGAGTTATGTGGACGAGCGGGAAACCATCTTGGCAATGAACCAATGCGTCGGCTTCGCGATCGAGCGACGGCCGTTCATCAGCGCCATCGACAAGCGGGCCCACGTACCGAATATGACTGGGAAAATCCAGTGGCTGGGGAAATTCGCATTCCGGGATCGAACCCACGATGCCCAGGGTTCCGAGTTCGAGCATACGCTTGCCAAGGATCGAGGATCTTGTAGCCCGCTTCGCGCCACAAACGTCGCACCGGCTCATACAGCGCGTGATTTTCATTCAGGATTTCGCGGCGCATGGCGGAATAACGTTTCTGGACGATGGTGGAACGCGTGTAGCGCAGATGGCTTCCAAAAGGCGGCCAGCCTTGCACGGCAAAAGGAACACTGAGTCCGAAAACTGCGGCCCAAGGGATCCCGAGCGCCTCGGCTGTCGGGGGTGCGCCAAGCAGCGTGTAGTCCGATACCAAGAGATCAAACTTAGGCTGGTCGCGAAATGCAGCTCTCAGGTCGGCGGCAACTTCGCCGGCGGCCCCGAAGAAGTAAGAGGCGATCTCGCTGCCGCGATCACGTCCTTCGTCGGCAAAAGAATCTGTTCCGCTCAATTTGCCCGCGGCAAGTTGGTCCTCCTTCCACGAAGGACCAATGGCGAGGAATTCATCGTAAGCGCCATCCACACGATCTCGAAAGGTGCGCGATGTCGCAATCGTGACGTGATGCCCCCGCTGACGGAGTACGGAAGCAATGGCGCCCATCCGAGACCAGTGGCCCGGCCCAGGCTGAAAGGCGACCATGAATCTCAATGGGACTGACACACTATTGCCTTTTCACCTTTCACTGCTTGACGCAAACGCGTTCGGTGCTTTCGCCGGACTGCGGGAAAATGCACCGTCGCGGGACTGCTTAGTCGTCTCCCGCGCCCACCTCGCGCGGGGCGGCCAACGGCGTCGTCGCCGGCACGCTCGGCAGCTCCTGGTCTCTGTACTGCAACTGATAAAGCTTGTAGTAGATGCCGCGCTGGGCCAGCAATTGCTGGTGGGTTCCCATCTCGCGCACCTTGCCCTTGTGCATCACGATGATATTGTCGGCGCGCTGAATCGTGGAAAGCCGGTGCGCAATGATCAGCGAGGTGCGGCCCTCGACCATGTGCGTGAGCGCCTCGCGCACCCGGAACTCGGTCTCGGTGTCGACGCTCGAGGTGGCCTCGTCGAGAATCAGGATCTTGGGATTGTGAGCCAAAGCGCGGGCAAAAGAGATGAGCTGTTTCTGGCCAGTCGAGAGCGTGCTGCCGCGCTCTTTGGTGTGCGTCTGCAAACCTTCGGGCAGCGAGCGAATGAACTCGGAGAGGTTTACCTCTTCGGCGGCGCGTTCGACGGCGGCCAAATCGACGCCCTCGGAGCCGAGGCGGATGTTGCTCTCGATGGTGCCCGAGAACAGAAAAGGGTCCTGCAAAACCACCCCGAACTTGCGGCGCAGCGCCTGCAGATCGAGGTCGCGGATATCGACGCCGTCGAGCCGTATGGCGCCCTGCTGCACGTCATAAAAACGCAGCAGCAGCGAGATCAGCGTGGTTTTGCCGGCGCCGGTGTGGCCCACCACGGCGGCGGTTTCACCGGGCTTCACCGTGAATGAGACATCGCGCAGCACCCAGTCCCAATCGCCCGTGTTGCCGGCCGCTCCTGCCGTTGCTGGGGTGGAAGAGCCGTTGCCATCGGAATTGGATTTAGCTGCGGCCGGCTGCTGAGGATCTGGCGGCGGAACGCGGCGATAGGCGAACCATACGTGCTCGAACTCGATGTGTCCGGGGCCTTCGGGCAGCCTGGCATCGGGCTTCGAGGCGATCTCGGGCTGGCTGTCGAGCAGCTTGAAGATGCGTTCGCTCGAGGCCATGGCCGACTGCAGAATGTTGTACTTCTCGCTCATGTCCTGAATCGGCCGGAAGAAGCGCTGCGCGTATTGCACGAAGGCAACCAGCACTCCAATCGTGAGCGTTCCGGCGAGGATTTCGTGGCCTCCGTACCAGATGATGGAGGCGACAGCTATAGCCGAAAGGATTTGAACGACAGGGTCATAGAGCGAATCAGCCATGACCGTGTCTTTGAACGCCAGCATGTGGGCGGCATTAATGGCCTTGAACTCGGCGAAGGCCCGCTCCTCGCGGTTAAACAACTGCAAAGGGACGATGCCGGTCACGTGCTCCTGAAGGTAGGCATTGATGCGCGCGATGGCCACCCGTATGCGCCGGTAGCCGTCGCGCACGTCTTTACGAAAGATAGCGCTTCCGATATAGATGAACGGCAGCACGGCGAAGGCAACCAGCGCCAGTCGCCAGCTCATGCCGAGCATGATGGCGATGATGCCAGCGAGCACAAAAACATCTTCGAAGATGGAGACCACGGCGACGGTGAACATCTCGTTGAGCGCGTCCACATCGGTAGTGACGCGCGTGACCAGACGGCCCACGGGATTGCGGTCGAAGAAGGCCACGTGCATTTGTTGCAGGTGGCGATAGATCTGGCTGCGCAGATCGAACATCACCTTCTGGCCCGTCCACTGCATCAGGGAAGTCTGTGCGACCGCGAGCAGTGAGCTGAGGGAAAACATCGCGATGTAAGCAACGCCGATCTGGGCGATCCCCGTCAGCGGCTGCGAACTCAGAAAGCGGTCGAGCAAAGAATGCCCGGCGCCGGGCTTGTGCGCCAGGTATTTGTCGATGGCAACTTTGGTCAGATAGGGCCCGAGCACATCGGCTCCCGCCTTGAGCGCGATGGCCAGCAACGCAATCGCGACCTGGAGACGGTAGGGCTTGAGGTAAGTCAGCAGCCGCCGCATCAGCCGGGCGTCATAACCCTTGCCGAGAGCCTCTTCTTCGTGACTGCCTTGCGCTTGGTGTTGATAGGCCATGCAACTCTATCATCGCGATTGCTGAAATCCGCTAGCTGTAGTACTCGAGGCGTGAGTCCTTGGTTGTGCCTGGTGGCTCTGATTACCGCCAATCCAAGCTGCAGCGTACTTCGCGCCATTGCCTGAATGTCGCGCCCCAAACGGATGATGCGGAACTCTACTTTTTCGGAGCGATATAGAACGTGCCTTCGACTTCCAGGATGTCGTCCTGATTAAGGCGATGCACCTCGACGATGGTGCGCGGCGGATACGGACCCTTCCCCCATAGCTCTTCCTGCACCTTGTTAGCGATGGGCCGGTAGCGGTACATGTCGGTAGTGTAGACTACGATGCGCACGCAATCCTCTAGTGGCACCCCTTGGCTCTCGACGATGTGCTTCATGTTAAGGAACGCCTGACGGATGCGGGCCTCATCGCCCTCCACCAGCCGGTTCGTCTTGGGATCGATACCGCGCATGCCGGCTACATAGAGCGTGTCGCCGGCCCGTGTGGCGAGACCCCATGGCCCCGTCGCCTTGATCGAGTCGGAAGGGTTCAGAGCGGAGACGTGACTGGCGGTCTGCTGCGCAAATACTGGAGCTACGGCGAGAACGGCGGCAACCCATAGAAAGGTTAAGCGTTTCATGGACGAGAGTCCCCTTTACGGTTGGAAGTGAACTGGCATTCCTTACACGAATTTGAGAAAGCAACGCAGCTCCTCATAACTGAATTTATCGATTTTCAAAAATTTCAGATGGACATTATAAGCTCTTACGCAAATAATTCAGCAATTGCTCGCCAGACCGAACTACCTGAGAAACAACGATGGGAAAGGCGATCGAAGCTGCGAGCTGACGGGTACGCCCCAGGCTGGGGCTGTAAATCTGTGCGAGTGAGTCGTAGAGTAGGCGCGCACGTATCGCGAAGGTTACTCGCGTGAACGCTTTTGTTGGAATTCCACACGATTGGAGAAGATAAAAAGAATGCGAAACAATAGCTGGAGCCGCCGGGAGTTCATGGTCGCCGTTCCGGGCATGGTTGCGGGCGTAGCCGCAATGGCGCACGGTCAGAGCGGTGCGAACGCGCAATCAGTTCCGTGGTCCGCGGGAACCGAGCTGCCGCGTTTGAAGCTGCCTCCCAATGCAACTGACTGTCACCATCACATCTATGATGGGCGCTTCCCGATAGCTCCGGAGGCGACCTTGAAACCGAGCGACGCAACCGTTGCCGATTACAGGCTGCTGCAAAAGCGTCTGGGCGTTACGCGGCACGTCATCGTGCTGCCTTCAACGTATGGGATCGATAATAGCGGCCTGGTTTTCGCGCTCGGTCAGTTCGGGTTGGAGACAACGCGCGGCATTGCGGTAGTGAATACCAGCGTCACGGACAGGGAGCTGAAAGATTTGCATGCAGCCGGAGTGCGAGGGATTCGCTTCAATCTATCGCCTGCTGGTTCAACCACTTTCCAGATGGTCGCGCCGCTCGCGAAGCAGATCGAACCGTTCGGCTGGCACATCCAGGTCAACGCTTCCTCCGACCAGATCGTGGACGCGAAAGGGTTGTGGAACAGCGTTCCCTGCCCAATCGTATTCGACCATCTTGCCCACGTTTCGCAGCCCATGGGGATCAAAGATCCGGTGCTTGCGGTGGTGATCGAACTGATGCAAAAAGGCAAAGCCTGGGTGAAGCTCTCCGGCGCCTATATCGAAAGCAAGGTCGGTTCCCCAACCTACTCCGATACAATCCCGGCCGTAAGGGCTTACGTGAAGGAAGCGCCCGAACGTCTGGTTTGGGGTAGCGATTGGCCTCATCCAACCGAGAAGGTCAAACCGGACGATGCAATCCTGCTGGACCTGTTGGCCGAGTGGGTGCCGGATGCGGCGACACGGAACCGTATTCTGGTCGATAACCCGGCGAAGCTGTACGGATTTTGACTCGGGCCTGGTTTCATCAATAGTTCTTGGAAAGGGCACGGCTTCACAGGCTGCGGAAAAACGCGCCGAAGCAACGAGCGAGGCGCTACGTTATGTGGGTCGTCTCAAGGCCGTTGCCCAAGGCTTGTGGGTTTACGTCACCCCAAAATTGTTTTCCGCAGCCTCTTCAGCAGGGGACTCCGCTGCGCGCCGCTTTTGCGCGTAGTGGAGTGAAAGCCGGGTAAAGCGCAGCCTCATTCCAAGGTGAGCTCGATTCCCGGATCGGGAAACAAAACTATTGGGAAGAGGCTCTCTGCTTTCATGCCCGGCATGTGATCTCCGTCACAGTCGATATCGGTGAAAAACCGTAGACTCCATCACGAGCCCAATCCCTGGTTGCTTTTTACCGGGGTGTCTGAATATATAATCTCAGGTTGGTCACCTTAGGACGGCGTCGAATCGAACCCGGAAAAGCAAGTCTAAACTTGGAGGTTTGACCGGCAGTTTGGCGTCAGGCCTCCAGATGGAGTAGGGAAAAATCCAAGAGTACAAGCAGATCAGCAACCAGCGCGGCGCTGCCGGCGCCGTATCGTGCGGCAGAAACAGCGCCGAGGAGCGGCTTCGCGCGGCGTTGCAGGCATCCGGAACCGGTACGTTTTACTGGGACCTGCGGACCAACGAGGTGGACTGGGACGAAGGGATGGAGCGCCTGTTTGGACTGGCGCCAGGCCACGCGCCAGCGCGAGCTGGGGAATTCTACCAGTTCGTTCACCACGACGATATTGATGCGGTGCAAGCCACTCTCGCGGACGCCCAGCGCAAGGGAGCCGATTTCGAGGTCGAATTCCGCGTTGTCTGGCCCGACGGCAGCGTTCACTGGCTTCATGACAAGGGCCGTACCGTTGCAGATGACCGCGGCAAGCCTCTTTACGTGACGGGGGCCTGTGTCGATATTACCCCACGCAAGTTGGCGGACGACGTATTCCATCGCTATGAGTTGCTGGCCCGCCGTAGCCGGGACGTCATCTTGTTCGTGCACCGCGACGATGGCAGTATCCTGGACGCAAATGTCGCCGCAACCGCGGTTTACGGTTACAGTCGCGGGGAATTGCTGTCGCGGACGATTTATGACCTGCGCGCGGCCGACACTCACGGGTTGGTGTATGACCAGATGACGGAGGCCGACCTGCGCGGTATCGCGTTCGAGACCGTTCACCGCCGCAAGGATGGCAGTATGTTCCCGGTGGAGGTGAGTTCGGAAGGTGCGCTCATCGGCAATAGCCCAGCTCTGATCAGCGTGATCCGCGACATCAGTGAACGCAAGCATTCAGAAGAGCAGTTGCTTGCCGCCAAGAAACTTGCTGAGAGAAGCTTGGCGCAGTTGCGCGCCACCGTTGACAGCATGTCGGAGGGCATGTTCGTCATCTACCCCGACGGAACCTGTCCGCTCGCCAATCCGGCGTTTTTCCGCATGTACGGCTTCGAACCCGATTCCTCGTTTGACGCTGCCAAGCAAGCGGTTTTGCTGCTGGGAACGTATGAGCTGGATGGCACCAAGATTCCCGACAAGGAGCAGCCGGTTGCAATCGCGTTACGTGGGAAAGCGGTCGTGCAACGCGAGCTGATTATTCGCCGCACGGACACGGGGAAAGAGGTCATCACCAGCGTCAACGCAACACCGGTGCGCGACGGCAGCGGCAAAGTGGCGATGGCGGTGGTGACGGTCGAGGACATTACCGCCAAAAAACAATCCGAGAAGGCGCTCATTCGCAGCGAGAAGCTGGCCGCAAGCGGCCGGCTGGCCTCGATGATCGCGCACGAAATCAATAACCCTCTGGATGCGGCGATGAACCTGGCGTTTCTGCTCAAAGACTCGGTCTCGGAGGCAGCCGCGCACGAGCGTCTCGACCTGCTCGTGGGGCAGCTCGGCATCGTCAGTCGCATTACGAACCAGACCTTGAAGCTCCAGCGGGATTCAGCGAAGCCAACGCGATTCAATCTTTGCGATCTGATTCGGGAGTTGTTGTCGGCCTACGAAAACAAGATCCTCAGCAGCGGGGTAAACATCCAGACGCGCTTCGAGGACGAATGCCGCGTCTTGGGGTATAGCAGCGAGATTCGCCAGGTCATCTCGAACCTGCTGATCAACGCGCTTGACGCCACTCCCGCGGGCGGGAAAATCATTGTCCATGTCTGCGATTCTCTCGACTGGCATTCAGGCACGGGTCGCGGTTGCCGCATGACCATTGCCGATACGGGTGGTGGCATCGACCCGCAACATCGTGCGCGGCTGTTCGAGCCGTTCTTTACCACCAAGGGCGAAAACGGCACGGGCTTGGGACTCTGGGTAAGCAGCGGCATCGTCAGCCGGGCTGGCGGGTCTTTGCGAGTCTGGAGCTACCGTCGGCCCGGGCACTCGGGCACATGCTTCTCCGTCTTTTTGCCCGATTCGACAGCAGACTGAAGCTGTTTCCCATTTTCCCCGAGCGTCGGCAATGCTGGACGAGGCTCGCGACAATGCCCTTTACGAGCCGCTTCGCGCAAGTGCTGGTGCCCCCGGCTTTCACCCCTGATACTATCGATGGCAACGGTCGAAACAGCTCCGATAGCCGGCTAAACAGGCTGCGGAAAAACGCGCTGCAGCAACGAGCCTGTAAAGCAAGGAGTTCACACACTCATGAAGCCCTTCTATGTACGCCTGCATGCCAGCGATAACGTTGCCATCATTGCCAATCCGGAGGGAACGTCCAAGGGTACGGAATTTGCCTGCGGGCTTACGGCTCTGGAATCGATTCCCCAGGCCAACAAGATCTCCCTGTGTGATCTTGCTTCGGGCGAGGCATTAGTTCGTTACGGTGAAGTGATTGGCCACGCCAGCCGCGCCATTCCGAAGGGCGCTTGGGTTCGTGAGGACTGCGTGACGCTGCCGTTGGCGCCCGATCTCGATCGACTGCCGCTGGCGACCGCTACGCCGCCGCCGCTGCCGGCTCTGGATGGTTTCAGCTTCCAGGGTTACCGCAACCCGGATGGAAGCGTGGGCACCAAGAACGTTCTCGGCATTATGTCCACCGTGCAGTGTGCCGCGCCGACCCTGGAATACGCCGTGCGGCGCATCAAGGCGGAGGTGCTGCCGCGCTATCGTGGAGTGGACGACGTGGTCGCCATCACCACGCCTTACGGTTGCGGGGTGGCGATCAACGCGGTGGGCGCGCAAGTTCCCATCCGCACCCTGCGGAACATGGCTCTCAATCCGAATCTCGGCGGGGAAGTGATGTCGGTGAGCCTGGGATGCGAGAAGCTGCAACCCTCCGTGCTGGCTGGCGATGCTTTTCCGATTCTGCCGAACGAACCCTGGGTGGTGCGTCTGCAGGACGAACAATATCGCTGTTTTGGAGACATGATTGCCGCGATCATGCGCTTGGCTGAGGTCCGTCTGGAGAGACTCAACCATCGCACCCGCACCGCCTGCCCGGCATCGGAACTGAGCGTAGGCCTGCAGTGCGGAGGCAGCGATGCATTCTCCGGAGTGACGGCCAATCCCGCGGTGGGTTATGCGGCGGACCTGCTGGTACGCGCCGGAGCCACGGTGATGTTCTCCGAGGTGACTGAGGTTCGTGACGCGGCGCACCTGGTTACGCGCCGCGCGGCTAATGTCGACGTGGCGCGGGCATTCACCCGGGAAATGGCTTGGTACGACGAATACTTGCGGCTCGGCGGCGCCGACCGCAGTGCCAATCCCACGCCCGGAAACAAAAAAGGTGGACTGGCAAACATTGTTGAGAAGGCGCTCGGGTCGGTCGCCAAAGCAGGCAGCACGGCCTTGATGGCGGTGGCAGCTCCCGGCGAACGCGTCAGCAGCAAGGGCTTGGTATTCGCGGCCACTCCGGCCAGCGATTTCATTTGCGGAACCCTGCAAACCGCTGCCGGCATGAACATGCATGTCTTCACGACGGGCGAAGGAACGCCCTACGGCTTGGCCATCGTTCCCGTGATCAAGGTGTCGTCGCGCACCGCTCTGGCCGAGCGCTGGCCTGATCTGATCGACGTCGATGCCGGACGGATTGCGACCGGCGGCATGACCATCGAAGATGTCGGCTGGGAGATATTCCGCTTGATCCTCGAGGTGGCCAGCGGCCGCCAGCTAACCTGGGCGGATCAGTGGGGCCTGCATAATGCGCCGGCGTTATTTAATCCGGGCCCGGTCACGTAGGTCTGCGGCTGCTAACGCGCGGCGGCCTTGCCCACAACGTCAATCAGCGTTGCCGGATCGACCGGTTTCTCCAGCAAGGTGAAGTGATAGCCGCGCTCCACCTGATCCAGGTTACAGGTCGAAACGTCGCCGGAGATCAGCACCACCTTGCAGGCCGGGCAGTAATCTGTCAGCCAGGATGCCAGCCGCAGACCGTTTGTCGGCATGCGGTAGTCGGTCACGATTACGTCCGGCTTGGCTTCGATTGCGTGGTTGATGGCGGGAAGACCATCGTAAAACGTTCTGACTCGGAACCCAGCGTTGCACAGGACCGCGGAGATTGTGTCGGCCAGAACGCGGTCATCGTCGACGACGAAAACGCACGTTCGTTTACTCATAGACACCTGTGGATAGCTTATATCCAAAAGGCTGAACATTCCATCGCAAAGAGTCCCGAATTGCGCTCCTGGAGCGCATTTTCGAGAAACGGCTGGTTCGGGCCGAGGCAGCTTCGGCGGCCCGGCTGCGAACGCCTGGAGCGGATTCAGGATACGTGTATCCTGTAGCGAATGACTTTCCTGGCAAATATTTTTTGCGAAACTGGTCTGAAGCGATTTTTGCCGGCAACGCGGCTCGTTCCATTAGTGGCAACACACCCTGGGCGGTTCCGATGGAGCTGTCTTAACTTGGATTTAGAATGATCCCAGCGATGGAGAACCTGCCCGTCCACTACGTCGATTCCAGTCCCAAGTTGCAGACGCTTGTCTCCGCCATTGCCGGCCACGACATCGTCGGGCTCGACACGGAATTCATTTCCGAAGGCCGTTACGAACCGGCGCTTTGCCTGGTTCAGATTTCCACCGAAGAAGGCATTTGGATTCTTGATCCGTTAGCGGTTTCGAGTCTGGATGAATTCTGGAGCGTGCTGCTGGCGGACGATCGTGAACTGGTGACGGTGGCGGCGCGGCAGGAAATCCGCTTCTGCGCCAAGGGTGCCGGGCGCGCCCCAAGCCGTGTTTTCGATCTGCAAATCGCGGCTGGGCTCGTGGGCTACAGCTACCCGCTCAGCCACACCAACTTGGTGCTCCGGACTTTGGGACAGAAGATCCACGGCGGCGAGAGCTTTACCGACTGGCGCCGGCGTCCGCTCACGCCCTTGCAACTGAAGTACGCGGGCGATGACGTTCGCTATCTGATCGAAATGCGCAATCGCCTGGTACGGCGCGCGGAACAGATGAATCGCCTGCAGTGGATCCATGACGAATGCCAGCGTCTAACGCGGGACGTCATGGAAGAGCAGGAGAAATGGCGAATTTCCGGAAGCGCCCGGTTGGCCGCAGACAGTTGGCGGTTTTACACGAGGTGTGGCGATGGCGCGACCGCCTCGCTCAACAGATGAACACGCCCGCCATGCGAGTGTTGAGCGACAGCATGCTGGTGGAAGTCGCACGGCGCTCGCCGGTTAGCGTCGAGGATCTATTCGCCATCCGAGGTCTTGACCGCAGGTTGTTACGCGGCGCTGAACAGGAAATCGTCAAGGCGGTGAAGGCGGCGCAGGCGATTCCGGAGCAGGACCTGCCCACCGACGAACGGCGCGACGATCCACCCCAGGTTGCCGTGCTGGCCAAGCTGCTCTCGGTGGCGGCCAATGGCTTGGCGGCCGAACATGATGTCGACCCCGCTCTGCTGGCCACGACTGCAGACTTGCAGGAGCTTGTACGCTGGTATCTGAAGCAGGATGGGGCAGCCAAGCCGGCGCTTTTGCAGGGCTGGCGTGCCGGCATCATTGCAACTCCATTGCTTGGATTCTTGCAGGGAGATCGTTGCATGCGAGTGGGCAACGTCAAACACGCTAATCCCCTGGTCTTTGACGAATGGCAGAAGCCGCCCTAGCACTGACTGTGGAGCTACATCGCGTTCAGTCCGTGCCAGATCCAGAGTCCGGCGATCACCAGAATCAGAACACCTGAAGTGGCTCCCAGCAGGCGTACCACGGGAGTCAGCCTGGCTAGCCGCGCCACCAGTTCCTGCTGCTCCTTTGCCAGGTGAGACTCGGATTCACCCAGGAACAGCTGGTCATCTTCGTGCAATGAAAGGGTGCCGCGATAAATGACCACAAGGACAAGTGCCGCGGTGACGATTCCCCAAACGATCAGCAGCAAATCAATGGATGGCACATGCCACCTCGCAGTTCCCGTCCCGGCACCGTTCAGTCCGGAGAGTGAGTTGCCGCGCGTCCATTCTGGCGCGCTGTGGGAACGCAAGACCGGAGCCAGATTATATCCCCGTTAGAGAGCTGCGGGCGGGAAAAATTTCGCCCCGTCGCAGTCGGACTTGGCGTCGGGGACTGTCGATTCGGTAAATTTGCTTTGGGGAGACCTGTTTTTGGGGAAATAAGCCCGTTTGCAGGGCAGAGAATCTGGATCCTGAGGGGCAAGATTGCTTTGCGACCGCCGAAGGCATGGCTGCATCCAATGGACGGAATGCAAGATATCGCCGACCCTAGCTGCGGTTTTGTTACGGCTTTCCCGGCGGGCGGCGATGAAGTCGAAAACGCTTCGGCCCCAAAAAGGGCCCTTTGTTATAATGATTTCCGAGGAGAGCAGCATGTCCCCACAACCAGCGTCCCTGAAGTCAAGAAAACCAACCCCGTGAATCTCACTCCGACTGCCATTTCCAAGGTCAAAGAGATCATGGCACAGCAGAATCCGATCCCGGCCGGGCTTCGCGTGGGAGTCGTCGGTGGAGGCTGCTCCGGATTCTCCTACACCATGCAGTTTGAAAACGCCCCCGGCGCCATGGACAAAGTGTTCGAGTACGACGGGCTGAAGGTTTTTATCGACGCAACCTCCCTCATGTACATGCAGGGCGCCACCGTCGATTACATCGAAACCCTCGAAGGCGCGGGATTTAAGTTCGACAATCCGAACGTGAAGAGTACCTGCGGCTGCGGATCGTCCTTCAACGCGTAAAGCAACCGCCTAAAGACTGCAGCCTTAAGCCGAGCTTTCCGCAAGACCCCTGTGACAAGCAGGGGTTTTGTCATTTCGCGGCCAGTGCTGAAATGTTCCCAGATCAGCTGGAGCTCGCCGGACGCTCCCTTTGAAAACGTCGAAAGTCGCTCTGCGTGCGGAGCGCGTCTACTGCGTTGTCGGAACGATGCTGCCGGATGGCTGTCCCGTGGCGGGGAAGGCGTCCCCGTAGGTCGGCGAAGATGTTCCCGTCATACCCGGACCGGAGTCCCGATCGTGCTCGGAATTCCTGGTCGCGCCAGGTGCGCGACCTGCGGGTGTGCCAGCGGGCGAGGTTCCCGCGGGATGTGCCAGACCTGGCCGACGAATGCCTGCGGATTATACGGTCCGCGCAGCAGTTGGCCGCGGTCCTGGGCGGGATCGTAAACGAACAACCACTCGTTGTAAGCGGACTTCTTGTTGAATTCGTGAATCCCTTTTTCTTGTTGAGGCTTGCCACCCCGATAATTGCGACCGCCGCCCCCTCCCGGCTGTGCGCTGCCTGCGGGAGAAGAAAACAGAGAGCCAGACGAACTTGTGGTCTGGCCGGGGGAGCCCGTGCCTGTCTGGCCGAATAAGCCTGTGCTCTGCCCAGCGCTGCCCGTTGCCCGTCGTGCCTGAGGCGGTCGTTCCCGTGGTGCCTGAGGTAGGTCGGTCGTGCCGTGGTTCCGGCGTTGCCGGTGCCAGCAGTTGTCCCACTGGTTGCAGTCGTACCGCCTGGGGATGCGGCGGCATTGGCACCCGCCGCTGCCGTGGCCGGGTTTTGCTGCCCGGGGGTGCCCCCGAAGTTCATGTTAAAGAGTCCGGATTGCGATCCGGACTTGCGGGTTGTTTGCCTGCCCAAGAAGCTGCGCGCGGGGTGCCGATCCACCGGCCGACGAGAGCAACTGAATTTCGCCATAGCGCACCAGCCGCCACGGACCACCCGTAATAGGATCTTTGTACCGCTTGCGGAGAAAGCGAATGGTATTTGTATTCTCGAGATCTTCAATGCGGCCAGGGTAGCGACCGAACTTTTTATAGTAAGCGCTTGATGGCGCGGGCATACTGTTCGCCGCGATGAATCATCTCGATCTCGCGGTCGCGTTGGATCTGTTGCGCCAATTCGGGGAGCGGCCGCAGTCAGGGCGATCATCATCAGGGTCAGCACGACCAGGAAGATGATCAGAATGTAGCCCGCCTCGGAGCGGCAGGGCCCCGGCGAGCTCTGCCCGCTGGGGTGATGTTGCGTCTCGCCGGCGTATTATACTGCTGCTATACCGCATGGACTCCTGGGACTAACCCTGTTGTGATTAACTCTGTGTCAGCGGCAACGTCTGCCGTACGTTGCTGATAACGTCCTCAACCTCAACCGAGGTGGGCGTGATGCGCAGAATCTTGTAGCGGCGATTCACAATATCGCCCTGTCCGGCCACGAACACGGCATCCCCATCTGCAAGAAATACCTTGCTCTCCACGCCTTGCCGGATGGCAAAGCCGAAAAACTTGAGATTGATGGGTGGCGGAGGCGGCGGTGTATTTGCGGCGATCGCCTGGCTTCGTCAGCGGAGAAGCACAATCTTGGGAATTTCCTTCACCGGTTCGGCGCCCGCGCGAAAAATATTCCGGCCGTTTCCCTTGTATTCGACGCCCTCGGCGTTCTTCAGCAGATCGAGTCGTAGCCGCGGATCGAGATTGGTTTCCGGCAGCAGCTGGGCTGGTGTTTTCTCCCCCGACAAGGCCTGCGAAGCCGGCTGACTAGCCACCGTGCTCTCCGGCGACGAGGAGCTGAAGCCCGCGAATCAAGACGAAAACGCCGATCAGCAGGAGAATGACCGCAAGCGCGACCTTCTTCGGGTTTTCCGTTCCAATCTTCACGACTGCGCCGGCCTCAGATAAGTCTGCATTTTAAGGCTGAGACGAATAAATCCGCCTTGCAATTCAGCCAGATTTACGCTTCCAATCACCAGCAGCATTTTGCTTCTTTCCAAGGCATTAATAAACCGGATTACAGAGTCATAATTGCCAGTCAGATCCAGCGTCAGGTTTAATTCGGTAAGGTTTGCGCTTCCCAACGGCTTCACCTCGGTAGCGTTGGGCTTCACCGGGAGATAGGTCACATTCGCCAGTTGGGCGTGGCTTTCATTGGCTGCCTTGGCCAGGGCCTCGGAGATCTCCGAATAACGGCTTACGAAGTCGTGGGCATAGAAGTCGGAGATCTGAGTCCGTGCCTCCGCCAGTTTCTTGTCCATGTCGAGCGCTGGAACAGTCTGAACGCGCTTTTGCGCCAACTCCGCCCGCAACGCCAGCAACTCTGCCTGCGTGCTCTTGTTGGAACGTACAGCCGGCGACAGCAGGAAGGCCAGCGACGTAACGTCGACGATAGCCAGGCAGACGATGATCACGAGAAGCCCTCGTTGAGCTTGCGCCATATTACCCATCATCGAGCCACCTCCTTGCCGCCCGCCGCCACGTTCGCATGAGCCGGGCTGGCGGCGCGCGTCGGAACTGCCCGGCCTTTTTCCTCGCTGGTTGGTTGCTTGGGCGCCTTGTCGCCATCCGTTGCCGCGTGACTTTTGTCCGTATCGGCCTGCTCAGGCGCAGCCTGCGGCACGTACAACAGGGAAATATCAAACACCACGCGGTCGCTACCGGACAAATTCGGTGTCCCGGGCGAATTTTGTGCCAACGTCTCCGAGCGCAATTCCGGCTGTCGGAATGAAGGCGAGTCTTCCAGACGGCGCACGAGTTCCAATGCCTGCTCCCGCGCATCGCCGCCGACCAGCATATGAATCTCAATCTGGTTGCTCTTGTTCAGCGTCGGAGCGATCGAAGTTACGCGCAACCTGGCCGGCATGATGCGCTCCAGCTCCATGAACAACTGGGTCAAGGAAAAGCTGCGGCGCGCAATCAAGCCGTTGAGGAATGCCGACTGGCTGGCAACCTCCCGGTTCTGCGGCTGGTTCAGCATCGCGATTCCAGCCGCGCGTTGGCTGTCCAGTTGTCTAATCTCGCTCTGGAGCAGTGCCACCTGCCCTCTGGCGCTGCGGCTCTGGTGCCAGGCATGAAAGGTATACCAGCAGAGCCCCACGGTAAGCAGGGCAAGCAGCACCGTCCCCGTACCCCAGGTTTGCAGGAATTGCCTGACATCCCTGTATGGCCGAGTTGCGAGATTGATATTGATTCTCATCCCATGCCCTCAGCCGACAAGTGCTCCGGCCACTCCGGAAAGTTCAGACAGATTCTGCGTATCCTCTGGAATGCCTAGCGGAATCACCTCTTGGACCGGCAATCCCGTATGCTGTTCCAATGCCGGAGCAAGCCGGGAAAAATCGGGCAGTCCGGCGATCACCAGGCGCTGCACGCTCAATCTGAAATTGTCCGCAAAGTACACCACGGAAGGATAGATATAGTCAGCCAGCTGTTCAGCCGTCAAGCTGTTCTTACCGCCGTGCTCGAGCGTGCGATAGAGCAGCAACTGGTTCCCCTGCACGATCGCCAGGCTGCTGCTCAGAGGGTCGACCTTGAGCGCCAGCGTAGGCTCCGCGGCATCGATTAGCGCCAGTGCCGGAATCGTCGATGGCAGCACAACTCCAGGATTGCAGCCCAACTCTCTGAACAGCGACTCATAATCGTTCAGCACCGCATCGAGCATGACCGCCGCGACTACCCTTATGCCATTTGTATCACGCATGGCGTGATAGCTGATCACCGCCTTTTCGGCATCGAAGGGCAACGCCTTCTTAAGCCGGAAGCGTACGATTGCATGCGCTTCTTCTTTGCGCTCGGGAAGGGTATCGAAGTCGAGCAGAGCGATGCGGCAAGCGACGTCGGGCACGATCGCGATAACATCGCGCGCCTGCGCGCCAATCGCCTCCAATACCTTGCCGACGGCTCCTTTTACCACCTCACGTTGCAGGATGTTCTCCGTCACCAGGGAAGGGACGAGAGCAGCGGCGGGAAGCGAACGGGTGCTCACTTGTTCCACCGCGCCGCCGATAGCCGCAGCCCGAGCTCCGATGACCGACGTTGGGGTAATCTCGCAGGCGAACATCGGTCCTACGGCCGTTCTTTTTCTTTCCGCCATTGGTATCGCAATTGGCTCCCACGGCAATTGTAAGGCTTGCCGGGGAGAATGCCTTACCGGGTTGTTTCGATGAAGGTGACCTTGTTGATCTCCTTCAGCGTGGTAACGCCGGCTTTGACTTTAGCAAGCGCCGATTCGCGGAGGAAATGCATCCCGTCTTCGCGTGCCGCCTTGCGGATCTCCGAACTCGGCCTCTTCTCGAGAATCATCTCGCGAATGCGGTCGGTTAACTCCAGCAATTCGTGAATCGCGGTTCGTCCCCGGAACCCGGTGCCGGAACACTCGATGCAGCCTTCGCCTTCGTAGAACACGATGCTCTCATTGGCATCCAGCGGAAAGTCCGCTGCTTTCAAGCACTTCCGGGGGATAGTGAACGCGATGCTTGCAGTGATTCGCAGATCACGCGAACCAGCCGCTGCGCCAGAATGCAGTTCAGCGACGAGACGAAGTTGTAAGCCTCGACTCCCATATTCAGGAACCGCCCGATCACGTCGACCACGTTGTTGGCGTGGACCGTGGTGAATACCAGGTGGCCGGTCAGCGCGGAGTTGATGGCAATCTGCGCGGTTTCGGTGTCGCGGATTTCGCCCACCATGATCTTGTCTGGGTCGTGACGGAGGATGGAGCGCAGCCCGCGGGCAAAGGTCAGGCCCTTTTTTTCGTTGACCGGGATCTGCGTGATGCCGCGAATCTGGTACTCGACAGGGTCTTCGATGGTGATGATCTTATCTTCGTCGGTCTTGATTTCGTTGAGCGCCGCATACAGCGTCGTGGTCTTGCCGCTGCCGGTTGGACCGGTCACCAGCACCATGCCGTAAGGCTCGGCGATATAACGGCGGAATTTCCTCAGATCCTCGTCGCTGAAGCCAACGACATCCAGCGAGAGCTTCTTGAATTTTTCGCTCATCGACTCCTTGTCGAGCACGCGCAGCACGGCATCCTCGCCGTGGATGCTCGGCATGATGGAGACGCGAAAGTCGATGGCGCGACCGTTATAGCGCACCCGGAAGCGGCCGTCCTGGGGAACGCGCCGCTCCGAAATATCCAGCTCGCTCATCACCTTGACGCGCGAGATGATGGTCTGATGATGCTCTTTCGCGATCGGCTTCATCGCTTCCTGGAGCACGCCGTCGATGCGGTACTTGATGATTACGGAATCGTCGCGGGTTTCAATGTGGATGTCACTGGCTCGCCGCTGTAAGGCCGTGAAGATAGTCGTATCCACCAGGCGAATGATGGGACTTATATCGCTTTCCTGGGTCAGCCGCTCGAACGAGATGGTTTCATCCTGTCCGTTTTCGTCTTCACGGATCACGTCCAGCGTGAAGGTTTCGCCGGCTTCGTCCAGCACGCGCTGCGACTGTTCGGTCTTTTTGAGAATGTCGCTGATCTGCGACAGCGTTGCCACGCGCGGAATAATCCGGCGTCCCAGCAACAGGCCGATCTCGTCGATGATCGGCAACTGGCCTGGGTCGGCGATGGCGATCGCCAGCCGGCCGTCGGGCAGCTCCTCCAGCGGAATGAAATTGTCACGGAACATCAGATCCACCGGAACCTTGCGAAACAGTTCATGCTGGATGTGATGGTGCCTCAGGTCGACAAACTCGCATCGATAGCGAAGGGCCAGGTCACGCGCCCGGCTTTCTTCGTTGCCCTCGGCCGCCATCGGAGACTGAACGAAAAGCTGAGCCATGGAAACTCCGTAAAACCTCTACCGGTTAATACCTACGCCCATGCTGAATATAGGCAGGTACAATGAAATTAAGATGAAAGCGACCACGACGCCCATGAAGATCATGATGGCCGGCTCGATCAGCGACATCGCCGCTGACAGCGCGTTCTGAACGTCCTCTTCAAAGAAATCGGCCACCGAATTCAACATCGCCGACAATGCGCCGGTAGACTCGCCCACCTCGATCATCTCGACCGAAAGCGGCGGGAACAGCTTGGTCTCTTCCAGGCTGCTTGCCAAAGTACGGCCTTCGCGAACGTTCTGCGTGGCTTGGCTGATCGCGTTTTTCACCAGCCGGCTCTGCATGGATTGCGATGCAGTGTCCAGCCCCGGCACCAACGGTAACCCTCCGGTCAGCAAGGTTGAAAGCATGCGCGCCAGCATGGCTACCTGATACTTGATCCAGATACCGCCGAAAATGGGCAGATTGAGCTTAATCTTGTCGATCTGCTGGCCGCCACGGTCGGTGAGCGCCCAGCGATGCAGCAGAATTCCACCCCCCACCACTACCAGAAGGATGATCGGCAGATACTTTCTTATACCGCTGGCCAGCGAGAGGGTAAACATGGTGATTGCCGGCAAATTCTGCCCCAAATCGGCGTACAAGGCGCCAAACCGCGGAACCACAAACGTGACCAGGAAGGTAATTAGAATGGTAACACCTACCACTAGCACCGCCGGATAGATCAGCGATGTCACCAGCTTCTTACGGAACGTCAACGTCATCCGCAAAAAACTCAGATAGCGGGAGAGCACTTCGTCCAGGTTTCCGCTGCGCTCGCCCGCCAGCAGCGTGGTCGAGTAAATCTTGGGGAATACTCCTTGCGCTTCGAAGGCTTCCGACAGGGGTTCGCCCCCCTTAACCCGGTCACGAACGTCTTCCAGCACCGCGTGAAAGAACTTGTTCTTTTCGCGTTTAGCCAGTAACTCCAAGCCTTGTACGATCGGCAACCCGGCGCGAAACAGGGTCAAAAATTGCTGGTTGAAGATGACAAACTGGCTGAGCTTTACCTTGCGGCGAGTCGCTAGCCGCCATCCCTGTTTCCCCAGCAATCCCCTCGGTTTGACCGAGTAAACCAGGTACCCCTGCTGGACGTAGCGGTTGCGTACCTCGTCTTCCGAGAATCCCTTCTCGGTCTGTTCGGTTACGCGGCCGCGTTCGTCGGCCATTTTGACAAGGTAATCGGCCATGATGATTACAGGGACGGGACCAAGCTGCTGCAGCTGATCACCACCGGGATCGACGTCCAATTATCCAGTCTAACACTCAGAGAAGAACTGGATTGAGTGCACTCAGGGCCCGAGTTCCGTTGCTCCCAGGACCTCCAGCCCTGGCGGCGGCTGGAACTGAAAGCGTTGATTGCTGATCGGCAGGTTATCGCGCTCCCGCTCGAAGCGAAAGTCGGTAACCGAGCCATCAAGAGAGTAGATGGAAATTCGAGAGATACGGCTGTCTCGAGTGATTTCAAGGATTACTTTAGAGATTCGATCTCCCGTCCCCTTCGGCACGCCTGACAGGGCGAAATCCGCTGGCTGGTCGAGGGTTTCGCTGGTGGCAAAGGACAGGGAAGAGAACTCCTTTTCGAGCTTGGTGTGTCCAAGCAGGTAGCGCAGCGGCGATCTCAGGTCATCGAGCCCCTTTACGGCGGCGCGGCGTGCTTGCCGTTCGCCTGGAACGTAAAACCAGGCAATCTTGCCATCCGTAACGAACAGCTTCTTCACCGGATTGTCGTATTCCCACCGCATTCTGCCCGGCTTTTTCAACCACATTGTCCCTGATTCGCTGCGCCCCAACCCGCCTCCGCGATAAGTCTCGCTGAAACCGGCTTCGAGCGAAACCAAACCGTTGTAATGCTTATCGACCCCATCGGCAATCCGGTGCAAGTCAAAGGTCTGGGCATGCAACCAGCCGAAACAGAGACAGGGAAGCAGCATCTGCAAGCAGATCTTCAAGCTTCGACTCATGAGCTTCCGCCCTTAGGAGCCACCCTAAGGGACGGCTTCTGGCCAGGGGGCAATCCCTTGGTTATGAATGGCAGAGAGTCGGAACGAGAAACCTGTACACGGCCTTCTACCAGCAGGTACGGATTGCCCAAGGGATCGACCGGCAAACGAGGCAGGTACCCGGCTTGCACGAGTTCGAGAAAGCTTCTTGGCACGGTTGCAGTCTCACGCTGGTAGCGCTCCGCCACCGCTCGCAACCGCTCGACTTCCTGGTCGACCCGCAAGCAGATCAAGCGCTTAACGGCGTTGGCGCGAATATCCGGGTCAGCGGAACTATTGTAAATCTGGGTCCAGAGATAGCGCGCGGTTTCCACCTCCCCGGCATGCTGTGCCAGGGCTGCGGCCATCACCTTCATCCACGGCAGGGCCCCGGGAACCTCTGAACCTTGCAAAAAGGCCTCTGACGCCGCCTTGCTGTCGTGCAGTTCCTCGAAATAGATGAACCCCAGATGGTACCAAAGGCGCCAGGCTTCGGGATTCTCGCGGATTCCTTTCTGCACCAACGCCGCCGCCGCCGCAGGATCGCCGGCTCCTTCGGGCGGCTGCTGAGCCAGGAAGATGGAGCCGAATTCATAGGCGACCAGCAGGTGCGGATCAAGCGTTGTCGTAATGTCGAGCAGTGGCGCCAGCAGTTTGTACTGTTCGGCCCGCTGATAGTGTTTGCCGCCAAAATACTGCACCACCCGCGTCCAATACAAATCAGCCATTAGGCCTGTATATCCTAAACTCAATGCCTTGACGGCTTTCGGCGATGGAATATAAAGCGCTTCTTTCAGGATAGTGCGCTCCCGCGCATCATCGCTCATCCGCAGCGCAAGCGTGCTCAGGCTGAGGCACGCGAACAGGAGCAGCCAGACGCCCACGCCGGCTTTTGAGTGGCTGCTCATTTCAGATTCCGGCGGTCAAAGATCAGCACCGCCGCGCTGGTGGCAGCCGTCGCATAAAGCAGGGCATAGAGGGTGTTGAACAAGATCAAGCGGCCAGGCACTGGAATGGAATGCGCGACCTCGGAGACGACGTTGAAAATGGCGAAATTGGGCAGCACATATGCCAGTCCGGTGGTCAGAACGCGGGTCGATCCCCCGGCTAGCGCTCCGAAGCCGCGAAGGTCCTCGGCAAAGGTGCCAATCACGAACAACGAGAAAGTGAAAATCGTGGACAGCAGAGGCGACGAAAAGGTGGAAAACATCAGTGCCAGCGACGTTATGACGATGAACTGCAAAACGATGAAGTAAAGCGCCACCAGCAGAAAGCGGTCAGCCGCCTCGAAATGCTGCTGCAAATAGAGCAGCGCCGCAAAAAAACCGATGCTCATGAATCCGGCATTGACCACCAGCGTGGCAATCAGGCCCAATTGCTTGCCGACAATGAATTCCCAGCGCCGCACCGGTCGTGCCGCCAGAACCGTGTAGAGAGTGCGGCGCTCAATTTCCTTGCTGACCAGACCTATTCCCAGAAAGATGGCGATTACGATGCCGAACAGCGCAATCGCGGTCAGTCCCAGGTTTACCAGCACCAGGCGCTCGATGCGGAGCGAAATGCGTCCCAGCAAAAGCGCCCCACAAACCATCAGAATCGCAAACACGACCAGGTTGTAGAGCACGCGGTCGCGGACTGCCTCGCGAAACGTATTGCAGGCGATCACGCGGATTCTGCCGATCACGATGCGCCCTCCCGCGAAGCCGTCCTCGATTCCGCGTCAACTTCCGTCTGCAGCCGCTCCAGAAAGAAATCCTCCAGGGTGGCGCGCACGGGGGTCAGCGATATGAGCCGCGAACCGCTTTGGCGAATGACATCGACGGCACGCTCGAGCAACCGCTCCGGCAGCACCGCCCGGAAGATCGCTCCGCTGCTGTGGATTTCGGTCCCGAGTTCGACGATCGCATCCCGTGCCGCCGAGCCCTCCCAGACGACCTCGATCCTGCCGCTGACTTCGCGCACCAGATCAGCTACCACCCCAATGCCGCGCAAATGGCCATGGTTCAAAACCGCCACCCGGTCGCATAGGGTCTCGGCGTCGGAAAGGATGTGAGTTGAAAAAAAGATAGTCTTGCCTTCGTCCTTAAGCAACTGGATGAGGTCACGCACTTCACGGCGGCCAATCGGGTCTAACCCGGACATCGGTTCGTCCAGAAATATCAATTTAGGGTCATGGACGATGGCCTGAGCGATGCCGACGCGTTGCAGCATGCCTTTGGAGAATTTGCGGAGCTGCAGATCGGCGTGCTCGCGGATGCCAACCCGGCCGAGGACCGTCTCGACCCGCCGCACCCTATCTCCGGCGGCAACGCCCGAAAGGCTGGCCAGATAGGTTAGCAACTCGCGCGCCGTCAGATGGTCGTAAAAGTAGGGCTGTTCGGGAAGGAACCCGATCTGCGCCTTCATCTTGGTATCGTCCAGCGGACGCCCCAGGATTGTTGCCGTACCTGAGGTGGGAAAGATTAGTCCCATTAATAACTTAAGCGTGGTTGTCTTGCCGGCGCCGTTGGGGCCAAGGTAGCCGAAAACCTCGCCCTCCTCGACCGCGAGAGTCAGCGGAGACAACGCCGCTCGCTCGTGCTTCCGCCAGAAGCCAACCTTATAAGACTTCGCTAGCCTGAAGGTTTCAATGGCCGCCATGAGGTTCAAAGGCTATTTCAAGATTCGATATCCCATTATACAAGGCAGTTGGGCGGTTAAGCCGTGATCAGTGAGGTACCGGCACCCTATGGTGCGATGCCGGTGGATTGAGATCCTGGGATCGAGAATCGAAGTTGGGTACTTGCCCGATCTACTGAATCGTGGGATCGCTGGCCGATGAGGTCTGGTTATCCGCATTGAAGTGGATCACGGCGGTTGAATCGGTGTAGTAGTGCTTGGTGCCGCTGCGATACCAGGTTACGGGATCGCCTAACAAGGTGTATCCGACGGTGGGATCCAGCGTGTACGTGAAATAGTATCCCGTCTTCGGTGCAGCGGACGAGGCCTGCGCCAGCGTATCGTCAATGATGCAGGCGGCGGTCGGAGTTGGAGAAGTGCAACTGGTTCCACCGAGTTGTGCCAAAGTAGTCGAATACCCAACTGCGGGATACGTTGCAGAGTAGGTAATTTCGCCAGTGCCGATGGTTCGCAGCGAACCAACAGCCGATGATTCGTTGGCGCTCATCTTGGCGCGAAACATGTTGGGGATGGCTATGGCGCAAACGATCAGGATGATTGCCACTACAATCAACAATTCGATGAGTGAGAAACCACGTTGTTTCTGCATGCTACGTTCCCCGTTTGCAATCTCTTGCCGAATATTCCCCAATTGATCTAGCACGGACATTGCCAAACTAATGTAACCGGTACCTATTTCCGCAAGCTGTTAAACTTAAGTAACTTACTCCAAAACGTCAAACTGCTGCCCGAGTACCTGGCTCTAAAATACCATAATCTGTCAATCGGGCTTGTCAAATTTTGTCAGTAGGGGTGTGCCAGTAAAAGCAAAAGGGGCCAGCTTGGCTGGCCCCCGGCTGTACCCTCCCCAGGTACTTTGCCAAAACCTCTTCTTACTGGATAGCGGGAGAGGCCGCACTGGCTACTGTGCCGTCAGTGGTGGCGTGAATTACGGCGGTAGCATCCGTGTAGAAGTTCTTATTTCCCGTAGAGCCCTGCGCTTTCGGCGTGCCCAGCAGCGTATAGCCCACATTGGCGTCAGTTGCTAAGGTAAAGTAATAGCCGCTCTTGGCGGCCGTACCAACGCTTGCTGCCGCGAGGGTGTCGTCGATCAGGCAGGCGCCGGTCGAAAGTGGTGCGCTGCAGTTAGCTGGAGTTGCGCTCGGCGAGGCCAGGGTCGTAAGCGCGGTGGCCCAACCGGCGGCCGGATAAGTCGACGCATAGGTCATTTCAGCTGTGTTGATGGTGCGCATAGAGCCGACGGCAGAGGCCTCGTTGGCCGCGATACGCGAGCGAAGCAGGTTAGGAATGGCGATGGCTGCGATGATCAGGATGATCGCGACGACGATCAACAACTCGATCAGTGAGAAACCCTTCTGTTTCCGCATTTTAAAACCCTCTCTCCTCGTTAAGTTAAGACCATTGTGTTTTAGGTCCACGCTGGTGTCTGTTGCACGAAGTCTTCCAACTGGATAAGCCAAATCTTATATTCGTATAAGTGTTGTTGTTTTATGGCGTTACGAAATATATGCCGAGATGGGTCGTGGTCATGGCCGGGACAAAACGCCAGGAAGTGTCAGCCATGGTTGCCATAAAGTGTCATAGGGGAGAAAGCGATTCACGCCCGCACGTGCAGCTCTAAGCGCGCAAAAAATAAAAGGAGCCAGCGTTGCTGGCCCCATCGGTTGTAACCCAGGTATTTTGCCAAACTTTACTGAATAGCGGCAGAGGCAGAAGTGGCTGCCGAGCCGGTAGTCGTGTAGTGAATTACGGCGGTAGCATCCGTGTAAAAATTCTTAACGCCCGTGTTACCCTGCGCTTTCGGCGTTCCCAACAACGTGTAGCCCACATTAGCATCAGTTGCTATGGTGAAGTAATAGCCGCTCTTGGCGTTCGCAGCAGTGGAGGCTGCCGCGAGGGTGTCGTCAATCAGGCAGGCGGCGGTCGAAAGCGGTTGGCTGCAGTTAGCTGGGGTCGCGCTTGGTGAAGCCAGCACGGTAAGCGCAGTCGCGTAGCCGGCGGCCGGATAAGTCGACGAATACGAGATCTCAGCGGTGTTGATGGTGCGCAAAGAGCCCACGGCGGAGGCTTCGTTGGCCGCAATGCGAGAGCGCAGCAGGTTTGGAATGGCGATAGCGGCGATGATCAGGATAATCGCCACAACGATCAGCAGTTCAATTAGCGAGAATCCTTTTTGTTTACGCATCAATTTCTCCTCGGAATCCAATCAATGAATCCAATTACTTCCTAGACCTTAGAATCTCGTCTCACTCGCTATGTTGCAATTATAGCGCCGAAAGCCATGTCCCTTAGTACCTAAACTCGGTTTTTGCAAGCTATTGAATCCAAAAAGGTAACAGTTCCAAAAAATAACCAGATCACCGTTGAACACCGGGAAGATGACAAAACTTGTCAAGCCCGAACGCTATATTCTGTCATGATTGTCCTCGCCTAAGCGTTGGCTTATGTTGGCTGATCAACCCGGACACCACTTTTCAACTCAGGGCCGATGTACCTTCGACACCCACCCTTGGACTTACGAAGGTGTAGACTCTCTCAAGTGGCCAAATCCGACATTATTACCCTGGCCTTTAGCCATGTCATATCATGGCCTTTCGTAACCTAAAGTAATAAAATTGATTCGAAATTGCTGCTTTGCGAGCTCGCAAAAGTCTGTTTTTTGCACGAAAAGCCATACTTTTGGCGCCATTTGTCTGCCAATCTATGTCCGATAATGCGCAAGGGCCGTCCTCTTAACGCCACTTAGGCGCCATCAATCTTCCGATTCAGCAGACTAGCTGATCGCGCGTGATTTTCAGTCCGGTGAGATTGCCGAGGATGGTGACGGCGATCTGGTCGGAGCAGAAAAATTCGTTGGCGTTTTCGAGGACGTCTTCGACGCTGACGGCCTGGACGCGCTCGATAATCTCGTTCATGCCGAAGAAACGGTTGTAGTACATTTCCTGGCGTGCCAGGTTCGACATGCGCGCGGTCGAGGATTCCATGCTGAGCATGAGGCTGCCCTTGAGCTGATTCTTGGCGCGTTGGAGTTCGTCTTCGGAGACCAGGTTCCGCTTCAGGTCGCGAAATTCGTTGACGATGGAGTTGACCACCTTGGAAGCGGAGGCGCGGGAAGTGCCGGCATAAACCGCCAGGCATCCGCTATCGCGATAAGGATTCAATTCGCTGAAAATGGAGTACGCCAAACCCTGGCGCTCACGAATATTCTGGAAAAGCCGTGAACTCATGCCTCCGCCGAGCAGGGTGTTGAGGACGAATGAGGCATAGCGTTTCTCATGCGAAATCGAATACGAAGGTACGCCGATGCAGATCTGCACCTGTTCGAGGGACTTCTTGTTGCGAAGCATGATGCGCGCCTGCGGATGCGGGGCGATCTGGTGCAAAGGGTCCGGTTGAGGCTTAAGATGCTGGAAAGTGTTGGTCACAAGGTCCACGAAGTTGTCGTGGTTGATGCTGCCGGCGGCTGAAATCACCATGTTTCCGGGAACGAAGCGGGCTCCGTAATAATCGAAGAGCATTTGCTGGTGAAATCTGCGTACCGTTTCCTTGGTGCCGAGAATGGGCCGGCCCAGCGGGTGGCCTTTCCAAAAATTCTGGGTGAAGATTTCATGGACGAGCAAGTCGGGATTGTCCTCGTCCATTTTGATTTCCTCGAGGATGACGCCGCGCTCCTTGGCGATGTCGGCTTCATTGAAAACCGGATTCAAGACCAGGTCGCTGAGCACGTCCATGGCGATCGGCAAGTGCTCGTCGAGCACCTTGACGTTGAAACAGACGCATTCCTTGGCGGTAAAAGCGTCGAGGTTTCCACCGATGGAATCGACTTGCCGGGCGATAGCTTCGGCGTTGCGGCTGGTGGTGCCCTTGAAGACCATGTGCTCAACGAAATGGGAGATGCCGTTGAGGTCCAAAGACTCGTGGCGCGAGCCGGTCCGGATCCAGATACCGATGGAGACGGAGCGAATATGCGGCATCTCTTCGGAAATAACCGTCAACCCATTCGGCAGTTCGGTGCGCCGCAGGCTCCGAAGTTCGTCGACGAACTCTTTTTGCATCTTGGCTCCCTTATACCCGAGACTCTATGGTCAGGTTTTCTGCGCAGCGGGCTTTGATTTTTTCAGATCAAAACAGCGAAATGAGTGCCGCTCCCGGATGCCCCACCATCTAAGATAGCAACTTAGACGGCTGAAAGGTGGTTTTCGGGCGGTGAAATTGCGACCCACGCTGGGTCCCAGTCGACGGCACTTTACGGCTACACACTATTAGATGCATGCGCCAGACTCCCCAATTCGAACTATTAGGCCTTAATTTACAAGAGCTTACGGCTCTGGCTGAAAGCAAGGGGCAGCCGCCCTACCGAGGCACTCAGCTCTTTGAGGCGATTTACCGGCAGCGGAAAAAGAGTATAGCTGAAATCTCAACCCTGCCGAGTGGGCTGCGCTCCAGCTTGCTGGCCGAGGGCTTCGAGATCGGCATCCCGAGGGTCGAGCGGCAGTTCACCTCGGTGGACGGCACGGTGCGCTACCTGATTGGCTTCGGCGACGGGCGGAGCGACGCTGCGCCGGTGCCTCAGACGTCAGGCATGGCAGGACCTCGCGGCCGCGTCGCAGATGGCGTATCCGTGGAAACGGTGTGGATGCCCGAGGGAGACGGCGGCGAACAAGGTGACGGCAGCGACCACCCCAACCCGCACAACTACGGCGCACGTTGGGGACCCCGCAGCGAGGCCGCGGAAGCGCGCGGAAGGGCGACGATTTGCATTTCAAGCCAAGCCGGATGCGCCGTCAACTGCCGCTTCTGCATGACTGCGCTGCTGGGATTCGAACGCAACCTGACGGCGGGTGAAATCGTAGGACAGGTTTTGCTGGTGCTGGACAGCCACGGCGTCGAGCCCGAGCGCGACCGCGTGAACCTGGTGTTCATGGGACAGGGCGAACCCTTTCTGAATTACGACAACTTTATGAAGGCGGTGCGCCTGCTGGTGGAGGGTGCGGGAATTGCAGAGTCGCGGATGACCGTTTCGACCTCCGGGATTCTGCCGCGCCTCACCGACTTTGCCCGCGAGCAGGTGCGTCCCAAGCTGGCGATTTCGCTCAACGGCTCGAACGACGAGAGCCGCTCCCGCATCATGCCGATCAACCGCAAATGGAAGATGGCCAGTCTGCTGGAGGCGGCGAGGAATTTTCCGCTGCGGCGGCGCGAGCGGATCACTTTTGAGTATGTCTTGCTGGGCGGCGAGAACGATTCGGTCGAGGATGCGCAGGCATTGGCGTCCCTGCTGCGCGGAGTGCGCGCCAAGGTCAACCTGATCGCACTCAATGCCGGAGCCGGAATCGCGTTTCGCACGCCCACGGAGGAACAGGTGCTGGCCTTTCAAAGGGTGCTGGATGGCGCTGGAATTCCGGCATTCATACGGCGTCCACGGGGCCGCGATATTTACGCCGCATGCGGCCAATTGAAACGCACCACCGAGCTGGCCGGGATTTAGAGCTGATGGTGACAACACCCGCGCGAGCAGGGTCTGGTCGAATCCCACATCTGCTAACTGGCAGATATGGGGCACCGTCAGTCTCTCTTGCTCCCCAGACCAGGGCCACCAGCCCGGACAACGAGGTTGGACGTAGTATTTGCGTATCAGAGATTACTTTACCGACTTTTTAGAAGTCCCTCCAGATAGGCTTCGGGTCGTAATTTGGAGGCTCAAATTATCGAACTGGTACCCCTGAGCTTGTGAAAAGTTTGCCGCCGTCGGCTCGACATTCACACCGGTAACCTTAACGTGCATCTCCATTCCTAACTGATGTAGATCAATCACTCTCAAATCGCCGTATATGGAATTCTGAACACCGCGAGCGAAGTCTGAGGCTCCGAAGAAGAACGGTTGATATCCGTGCCAGTTTCCTGTGGGGTAGAGAAGATTCCAATTGCTCCTTCTAGTATTTATTCTTTGAAGAACAAGATCTAGAACGACAACGTGACCTCCAACATCTAGTTCAGGCATCAACGAGAGGCGGTAGGCTACGCCATCAGGCGACTTCAGAAGAAGTGAACGCGGCGATGAAGAGATCTTCCGGGAATAGACCAATACTCCCTGAGACGAACCCACTTCCCCGGTATCTGCTGCGTAGCTTCCTGAAGCTACGATGATCAGTAAAAGAGACGTCCCAACAAAACTCTTTAAGTTAATCATTTGCAGGTTGTCACTCCAAGATGCTGCGCACCCCAATTTATGGCTTGCTGCGTTGTTGGAAACCAGACATCAATGTGCGAACCCTGAATCGCTCCGCCGCGATCCCAGACATATCCTAGGCCATACCCAGGCACATACATCGGGGTACCATACGGGTACTGCGGCGGTGCTGCAATAGTACCGTTGCCAGCGACCGTCGAAGAACTTGTCCTACCGTATCCGGGATCACCAGGGTTCTTCCCAGTACTGCGGTAAGAATTGTCATAACCTGTAACCAACATGTTCACAATCGTTGCGGAACAGCCGATCGGCATCATATCATTTGCGAACTGGATGTCCGCAGCATCACGACCGGGGTTGCCAACGTCATCGCAAATAGGATTGCAGTTAACGTCGGCCATGGTCGGGAGCCCGAGTATGTCATTGATAGTAGGTGCTGGAAGGCGCATTCCCGTGGGGATTCCCGAGGTTTCCCCGGCAGGCCACTGAGTGAGATCGGGATCGGGGTTGTTGGCTCCTCCAGGCGGTGCCGTCGGGGGCGGAGAAGGCGGGCCACCACCGCTGCCGAGGTCAGTGTTGGACGCGCAAGATTTAGCTTCCCAAAATGATCGAACAAGATCAACACCGGGAGACCGCCAAGTATGACGCAGAGTACACCCCACCAAGGCAGGCGCATCTTCCTGTCTTCTGCGGTAATTACTTTGTCTAATTGCAATTCGCTACCGCCTTGGCGGTTAGTTCACGGCTCCTCGGGACGCTCATGTTTCAGCGGCTCTCGGCCCGTCCACGAGTTGCCCAACAACAGCAAGTATCGCGAGCATCAGGATCAAATCCCCTGAGTCGATGGCGGCAATCGCCAGCGCGGGTACCCACATCGTGGTCCAGTGAACGAACAGAACCAACGGAACATGAAGCGCCGCGAGGACCGTCATGGTGATCCAAAACCACACATGACGCCCCAGTTTTCGTTTCAAAGCAATGGTGTAACCAACAACCGCGATGCTGTTTAATGCAGGTAATCCAAGATCAAACCTCCCAAGATGAAGGAGCAGCAACTCGATCACCCCGCAGACAGCCATCCAACACAACACGGCCCACCACGGTAAGCGTATTTTCTTCGCTTCTCTAATGTCGTCCTTGACGTCCTGAATTATGGGCATTTTGAGATCGCAATTCCTGTCTTAATCGCATCGTTGACAATTGATGCTCCAGCAGCAAGTTGCCCGAGACCCGGTATGAATCCAGCAACGGTAAGGCCGTCTGAAATCAACCCCTGCGGAGACGTATCGAACAGCCCGTTGAGACCAGATACGGTGCTGGTCGATTTCCCAAGCGCATTGACAACACTGTACCCTGCCCGATCGGCTACGATTCCACGGTATCCAGCTCCATGACCGATCATTCTGGCTATGCCGCCAGCTTCAGGGATCAGTCCTATCGAGTCGATGCCAACACTCAATGCACCCGCGCCAAGAGCACTTGTGACGCAGGAGTTCTTGTACCAGGGCGTCGCGTTACTTGGGGCAATAGCTGGCCGCCTATGACGCGCCCCCTCAGATGTACAAACGGCAGAGTGCATCATAGGCACGTGCTCCTCATCGTACTTCCTTGGTATTCGGCCTCCCCATGAGTTTGCCGACAACAAGAAGAATCCAAAGGATCAGGAAAAAGTCCGCCGTGGCACCGACAGTAATCACCAGTGCGGGAACCCACCTCGTAGTCCAGGGAACAAACAGAATCACCGGAACATGAAGCGCCGCGCTAACCGCAATGGCAATCCAAAACCAGGCCTGCCGCCTCAACTTCCATTTGAAAAGGATCACCAAGCCGTGCATTCCAATGAAAATCATCAAGGGCATCGCCAGTTCTAACCGCCCATAGACAGCGAACAGAAAAACCGTTGGCGCACCAATGATAAAAATGAATAACCTCGTGCGCCAAGACAAATGCAACTTCTTGGCCTCTTGGATTTCACGTTTCAGTTGATTCATTTGGGACATTGGTACACCTTATACGCTGTTACACCTGTATCCCAAGCGAGTGCAGCGACGGTTGTAAATTCATTGACAACAGGTATGAAATCACCAACAGTGATTCCTGCCGACACCCATGTAGTCCAATCACTCGTGATGCCAATGGCACTGTTCAAGGAGCCCGTTGTTTTTGTGCCTGCCGTGAGCATATTCTTGCCAACGTTGTCAGCAACTTTGCCAACATATCCGGCCTGATGGCCAACGATTCTGGCAACTCCGCCAGCTTCTGGGAGGAATCCTATCGCATCAATACCTGCATTTATTGCGCCACTTTTGAGAGCACTTGTTACGCAGGTGTTCTGGTACCAAGGCGTCGCGTTATTTGGGGCGATACCAAATGCACTAGCGGCGAACGTCGTCGTACACATACACAGTTCGATCAAACTCCTTTCATCGCCTTCTCGACCAGCTTGATAAACCCACATATAGCCGCAAAATCCGCGATGCCAACAGGCCAAAGAGCCGGAGCTGGAAAGCTCTTATTGGTCCAAGGAACGACAACGACCAACACAACATGAATGACCGTCAGCGCAGCAACTGCCATCCAAAACCACGCGTGCCGCCTTTGGTGCCAGAACGCCCAAATTCCACCAATCATCATCGCAAGGGCAAT
>CAVOKO010000007.1:0-46190 GCA_963696525.1 uncultured Acidobacteriota bacterium
GCAATCTGGTCAGCGCCATCTTGTCTCTCCACCGTTGTAGAGCATCCAGTGCTGCTGCGGAATCAACCCAACTCTTGCACATCTGGCCTGCTGGAGGCGTGTCCCGTTCAGAAACCATGCTTCAACCTGTGCCGTGTCAGATGTTCGCGATGGGCGTCGGTCAACCCGATTAGCGATTTGTGAGCGTGAAGTCGAGCACAGCCGCGGCCGAGGACGTCAGTCTCGGCGAGCTGAGAGCCGCGCCGTCATCGGCGAAGCTAATGAGGCCTGCGTCGAATGCGGCATCCCAGAGTGCGGAGAGGAGCAAGCCGTTGTGTACGTCCAGACGCAGCGCATCCGTCTCGCAATCGGCCCAGGCCACGATGTGCGAGGCGCGCAAGAGCGGCTCATCGGTGATGCCCGTCATGGGGCAGCGTCCGCCCCAGTAATCGAGGAGCGCCTGCCGAAACAAGGTCTGGCCAATGCGCCGAACTGCGAGGCAGTCCGCCTCGGTCACTCGGGGCATGCTTTGGGTCGCGACACAGAATCTCTGCAGCGGCGCATCGGGCAAGCTGACGCCGAGCCGGTAGACGCGATCCAGCGCGGAGTACAGGGCCCTCAGATCGTCGAAAACGAAGGTTGCGGCGCCCAGGTCCAGAAACCTCCGGAGATGCGGCCGTTCCGAGTTCCGCCGCTACATCCGGGTACTGAAGCGACAAGAACCAGGGCCCATTCTTCGAGGCTCCAGCAATCCATATGTCTCCGCGTGCTGTTGTGGAGCCAAAGCGAAACCAGCCAGATTCCAGGCCGTGTTCAAGGCGATAGCCATTGTCGAACGCTGCCTTCTGGGCTTCGGTGCGCACAACAAATCCGGGAGGATTTTGCAGTTCGATCATTTGGCGACTGCCGCCTCCACGGTAAAGTGGTCCCAAGCCTCCAATACCAACCGACGGGTGCGATATTCGCCGTAGCAGCGGATTTCGTTCTTCTTCAGCACGCGGAACGTTTCAGACGGATAGTCGTCCCCTTTCACGTCGGCAGGATCGAGGATGTAGCGCAATTCGTCGCGAGTGAGACCGTAGGCGCGAGCGTACCAGGCGTCGAGCTCGGCCCGCAGATGGGCGCGACGATCCTCGTCCCAGGCGAAGGGCGGACCACCGTAGCCGAGGTCGCGTGCAAACGGGGCCATTGAATGGCTGGTATAGATCAGTTCGACCACACGGGGGACGATAAACTCAATATCAGTATGGGCATAGGCCGAAGGCGGCAGTACTGCGAGTTGCTTGAAGATGTTGTATGTGAGGTGTGTTCCCCCAACCTTCTGGCGTGCTGAGTAATCCAAAACCATTGAATCGAGATTCCCCACCAAACACGCAGTCAGCGTCAAATCCTCAACACTGGGGAACATCAACAGCAACGTGTTATTGCAACCCTGTCGCGGAAACGCGGTTGCAATAACGGTGCGCTCATCAGTGGAGCGGCTAATGTCTCGCCAACCGATAAGCCAATGGCGCGTCCACCTCTTGGCGGAAAGGCGATCATCAACTTCGCCAGCGGGCATCCAGTAGCGAGGGGTAGATTCGAAAGCGGGCTCGGTCTTCTCGTCGAGAGTAGAATCACGACTTTCGGTGCCATCGTAGGTTGCCCAACGATGATCATACTGGTGGATCATCTTAGCCTCGTAGAGAGGGCGCGTATCTCTCCCGTTCGCTGGCTTCAACCACGGCTTTGTTTCCAACCCAGTCGCAACCGTCTCTTACAAATTCGGCTTGTTGAAGTTGTGCTGCCGTGCGGAAGAGGCCGACTGTCGTTCAGCCATGTGGAAAATCGTAATGAATGAAATCCCCCAGGGATTGCCCTCCAGGCCCTTTGCCTCGTTCTGCAGGATCGGAGCGCGTGCGTACAGTTTCGCGGTTAAGTCCGCGTCGAATTGCGAACGAAAGATTGGTGCGGTCTGAGTATTGGGATTGAGAAGACCAATTTCTACAGGGGATAATGTAAACCGCCTACGCTGGTCCGCAAACTCCGAGATTGTTCTGGAGAAGAAGCTAAACTCCACGGCTTTGGAGTTGCTTCTCGGACGCCCTAGCGTTAGTAAGCAGAACTTGAAACGTGCGTGGCCGATTCGATCAAAGAATCCAAGGCCAGTCTGGAAGTCATGCAAGCTAAAGAGCCGGCGCTCAGACATAAGCGCATTGAAGAACGGAGCGGTAGTGGCATCCGTCGCAATTCCTGTTGGAACAATGACTCCAGCGCGGCCCCGCGAACTCGCCAGATTCGCGAACAACTCAGCGAATAGAGCGTAGGTGTTCACGTCGCCGCAGCCCGTCAACGGAAAACGCCCCGCTTCCCTGGCAAATATGGATGAGGCTTCCGCGACGCGCTTGGCCATTTCGAATTCGTCGTAAAGTGCTCGTTCACGCGTGCCAGTATCTGCGGCCTTCAGCCGCGCTATCATGCGTCCTCGCGCCGCCGCGTTGGCAGCCATCGCAATTTCTTGCTCGCGAGCGGCAAAGAACTCCTGTTCTTGCAGCTTTATCCTGTCCCAAGGTGGGTTACCGAGCACAACATCGAAGCCGCCGGACGCCATCACATCTGGGAACTCCAGTGGCCAGTGAAAGGCACCCGCGATCGAGTGCAAGCTCCTGCACCCGCCCAACCAGCGGACCATAAAGTTGGCCGCCTGAGATGACATGCCAAACGTCTTCCGTCGTCGGAATCGTTGCCGTCTTCTGATTGGCCAAATCCTCTTTTGTCTTTGGCCCAAAAAGGCGGCCACATAGGCATCGGCTGCGATGCGCCACTTCCAGCGCAGTGGGTCCTTCAGCGCGGCGTCGAACTTCTTGCGTTTTTCAGCGATCTGCTGCGCGTCGTCCTCGGGCAGCCCACGCAGCGCTCGCGCCTCACCTGCTAGTGGCGGTGGTGCCGGTAGTTGGCCACTACCGCCCAACAATCTCAGCCTGCCCTGGCCGGTGCGTTGCGCCTTATTTCGCTTCTCAAAGTCGCGTGCGATCACCTTGTCATCGCCTGAAAGCGGCTTGTACGCCGCATCGGGAATGCCCTCTCGCAGTACTTCAAGATCGTAGACGCCGAGCAGGGAGTCGCCGCAGCGGATGTTGGCATCGAGAAAGCCGAGCGGTTTTCCGGGTTCGACGGTCTCAATCCACAGCGCGACCTTCGTCAGTTCCACTGCCATGGGGTTGCGGTCCACGCCATGAATACAGGACCGGGCCACATCGCGCAAGCGCATGGCGATAGTCTTCGGCGGAAGCGACTCCTTCGGCGCGAGCATGGGCAACACGCGTGGCAATGCGTCGCGCCGCAGCCAACAGGAAGTGTCCCGAGCCGCATGCCGGATCGATCACGGTGACACCGAGCAGCGCCTCAGCCGGATCCTCCGCCTCGGATTCCACGCGGTCGAGCACTGGGTCGAGTGCGCTATCGAGCAGCGCTTGCACCAGGCTATCGGGAGTGTAGTAGCTGCCCCTGGTCTTTCGCTCGTTGCCCTTGGTCTCCGCTCCTTCGGCGAAAGCGAATCCTCGGCCCTCGTCCACAAGCGTGGCGTGAGTTCCAACAAGCCCTCATAGACGGAGCCAAGCTCTTCGGTCTCCATGTCGCGCCAGTTAACCGGCATCAGGCTGGCGGAGTCTTTGAGCCAGGCAAGGCGGTAGATGGCCTCCATCAGAGAGCGATTCGAAAGGCGAACGCTTTCCAGATCAGGAATAACGCCGGTATCGAAGATTCCGCCGAGCGCCGGCAGTCCGAGTTGAGGTTCTCCCTGTGCAAGCGCTGCAAAGGTGATGAGCAATCCCTCCCAACGATCGTGATGGCGGTCCCACGCCGAGCGGCGCACGGCGGAATCGCGCAAAGAGCCAACGGAATAGCCATCGGCATAGAGCTTGCGCACGGAAGCAGAAACGCCCGGAGGATGAAGCAGTCCGCGGTCTTCGGCAGCCAGCAGGAATATGAGGCGGTAGACCAGACGCAGAAGCTGGCCAAAAAAGTCTGGCAGCGGCAGTTGACTGTGGACAATGCGCTCGCGCAGTGCGGCATTGTCCGGGTGGGCAAGGAAGCCGTTGCCGAGCGCAAGCAGCGCGGCTTCGACGCCGTCGCGAAGGCGGTCTCTCGCGCGCCTCTCCTTCTTTGCTTCCGGCTTCGCGCCAACGTTCCAGGGCGCAGTCTGCAACGGGCGAGCCGGCCGCGCCGAATCGAGTGGCGTGGATCAGCAGCCAGAGGGCGGCAAAGTCGGCGAAGTCTTCGGCCTCGAACAGTTGACGCAGGTTCGCTTCGACATACGCGGGCCGAGTAAGACTGGCGTTGTCGCGCACCAGGCGCAGACGCTCGCCGTTGCAGCAGAATCCCCAAAGTGCATCGTCGTTGGCATTGAGCCAATCCTGTACGGATGAAGCGGCGGAGCGGCGGCGTCCATCTGTCTGCAGGTGCGTGCTGGCGCGGTCGAGTTCGTCCGAGGGAGGCACGACGACGATGGGAACGCGCCCGCCGAGGGCCTCCAGGGTCACGGCGAAGGCGCGCTCGCCATGTAGCGGGTTCCGACGCGGCGCAGGTCGGAGAATCCAAAGACATCGCGCAACAACGCCTCGATGAAATGCGATGGTCGCGCTTGTCGAAGGCGTGGGGCTGGCAAAAGCTCGTCGAACAGGGCCTGGCCGATGCGGAAGTAGCGAGCGATCTCATCGCGAAGCGTGAGCCCCTTGGGGACGCCGTAGTCGGCTTCGGCCTGGCTGCCCGGCTTCGTGCGCGGCGATGCGGGTCAGCATGGCTGGCGTGATCAGATTGCCTTCAAGGGTGATTGCGTCAAAGAGCGCGGAGGCGGACTTGCGGGTGCGCGCCATCTCAGATGCCTCCCGGAGTCGAGAACGAACAGGCCGACGATGTCGGCCGGGCTGAACGGCTTCCACAGAGACGCGCGGGACATTGATGCCAGCGGCGCGGACGCGTGCATGATCCTGGCTCAGACGCACTGTGCGCGCTCGCTGGCGTGCTCCGCGATCGTTCCGCCGCAGTGCGGCCTCGATGCGCTCCCGCGCTTGCGCCAGCAGCCTGTTGCGTGCGACCTCGGCGAGATTGCCGCTCGCCTCCGCTTCCAGTAGTTTTCTGGCCTTCTTCTCCTGTGGCGAAGGGTGCCTCGTCTGGCCCTGAAACGCGATGGCGCCAGCCTCTTCGACGAGCAGCAGCCGTTCGCGCCGTCCATGAACCGTGATCTTGTAGCGCAAGCGAAGTAAAGCAACGAGTTGTCAGCAGCTTACGGCGGAGGTCGGCCACGCGCCGATGCGTCCCAGCGGCGGCACGGGACTCGATCCAGGATTCAGCGCGCCCTCCATCAGCGATTCCGCAAGCATGGCCGGCAGCGGGTGACTGCGGACGACAACGGTCGCGCGTCGCCGGTGCAGGTTCTTCAAAGACCAAGCGGATCGAGCCTTCCATGCCACGCGATGCGAGGCGTTCCGACACGGCGCCGGGTAGTGCGGCCAAATGGGCTCGCACTGTTCCGGCTGTACCTGGTTCCAGCGGCGCATCCAGGCGGCTCATAGCCCGCTCCACAAACGGCGCACCTCGGCCGGGCCGCCGAGAAGTTCACGCCAGCGCCGCCATTCGGGCGCTACTTCCTCCGGCTTGATGGCGTTCTGGGCAAAGCGGGCACGAGAGCGGCGCTCGCCTTCTTCGGCGTCACGCCAGCGGGTCTCGAACTCAGCGCATCTCTGGCGAATCCAAAGTCGAGAGCAAGTTGCTCAGTGCGACCTTTGCGCAGCAGGACGGCATTCATCAGCGCGCCGGTGACCGCCTCCCGTTCCTCGGGCAGCGGCACGGTGACGCCGGTGGCCTTGCGGATAGCCTCGGCCTTGCGCAGAATGACGTCAGAACCGCGCCGTCGATGGCGCTGTCGGGCGAATAGAGCAGCACCGAACGAACCAACTTCGCCGGCTGGCCGAAGCGGTCCACTCGGCCTTCGCGTTGCTGGTGCCGGGTCGGGTTCCACGACAAGTCGTAGTGAAGGACGGTGTCGAACAAGGCTTGAAGGTTGATGCCTTCAGATAGGCAGTCGGTGGCGACAAGCAGACGATGTTCCGCATCGCGCCATGTCCTCTACGCGGGCGCGTCGCTCCTCGGCTGTAAGCAGCTCCGGTGACGGCCTCGATGCGCAGCTTGGGGAAGGCCTTGCGCAGGCCGGCGGCCACATGCTCGGCCGTGGCGATGAAGCGGCAAAAGACGACAGGGTTCGCGCCTTCCGCCAACAGAGGTTTCAACACCTCGATCGTCGCGTCGAGCTTCGGATCCGTGCCTTGGTGAGCTGCTCGGCACTGCTCCAGAAGCGCGTCAAGTGGCCCGTCGCCTTGCATGCCCGAGGCGGGCTCCACATCGATAGCGTCGGCCTCCGCCGTCATCATCGAAAATCTGCTCCTCCAGACGCTTATCATCGGCGGCAGACGGTTGCGCAACGCGCTAACCGCGGCAGCGGGAGAGGAACCAACACAGCGCATCAGTGCCAGCGTTCCCCAGAAGGCCAAGCGACGCCGCTGTTGATCTGGGCCGACGCCGGCTGACTACGCCAAAGCAGTAATCGAGCACAGCCTCGTGGAAGGCACGGTGCTCGGCGTCGAATTTGTACGGACGCTCGGTGGTCTCGTGCTGCGGAAATACCCGATCCTCTCCCCAATTCCGGCCGGTAATGTCGATTCGCCGGCGCTGCACGAAATGACGAGCCAGCCGGACGCGAAATGCCTCGTCTTCCAGTGACGCCCCGGCAAAGCCGGCATCGAGCAGGCCAAGCAACCGATCGAATGCGGCTTCATCGCCGCTGTGCGGCGTCGCGGTCAGCAGAATCAGGTGGCGTTCGGCGTCCTCGGCCAGGCGCTTCAGAAGCTCAAAACGCTGTTGCCGGCCTTGATGCGTGCCGACGCAAGCATGGGCTTCGTCCACGACCACCAGGCTGGGACACGAGCGGGCAAAGCTGTCGCGGCGCTTATCGGCCTTGATGTAGTCGAGGCTGACGACCGTGAACGGGTGGGCGTCGAAGAGGGTTTGCGAAGCGGGCAGGCCGCGCTCCAAGCGGGCGGCCGAGGCGGCCGTCACGGCCACGGCGTCCAAGTCGAACTTTGCGCTGAGCTCGGCAGTCCATTGCTCGACCAGATGCGGCGGGCAAAGCACGGAGAAGCGATCCACTTCGCCGCGGTCGATCAACTCCCGAAGGATCAGCCCGGCTTCAATGGTCTTTCCGATACCGACGTCATCGGCGATCATCAGGCGGACGACGGGCAAGCGTAGGCCATCAGCAACGGAACAAGCTGATAGGCGCGCGGCTCGAAAGCCAAGCCGCGCTGCCGAACGGAACGGCCCGGCGCCTCGTCGCAAGCGACAGGCGAAGCGCCTCGGAGAGCAATCGTGCGGCATCTTGCGTCGCCAACTCTGTGGCTCCGGGCAGCTCGAAGCGAGCCGGCCTTACCGGCTCGCGCTCCAGCGCCGGACATAGAAGCTGAATATCGGCTCTCACCGCCGGAAAGCGGGCGAAGGCAAAGCCAATTCTGTCCGGCGAGGGCATCGCGACCCACTCGCGTCCACGCGCGAAGACAAGATCGCCTGGGGAGAAAGATGTACGTCATGCTTCTGCTCCCAACAGGGCGACAAGCTCTGGGGGAGGCGCGGCTCCTGGGTTTTCCGGCAACGGTCACCACGGCGAAGCCCGACGCTTCGAGAGCTGTCGTGTGCTTCTGCGGCAAGGGGCTGGACACTGGCCGCCGCCAGACGCGAGCGCCAAACCAAGCGGAAGAGTGATTCCGTCGATACCTAAAGGCTGCGCCGTCGGGAGCTGGCAATCGCCAATTGGCGAAGGCTTCAGGCCATCCGCCAGCTTCTGATCACCACAGCACGGGAGAGAGGCAGACTTGGCTGCGCGCCAAGCGAACCAGGATGCGGCGAACATCGGCGTCCGTCCGGTCAATCAGTTCATGATCGGGCTGGTTGTAATAGGAGAGCAGGCAGCGATAGCAGCCCTTGACGCATTCTGCTTCGGGATTATCTGTCAATCAGAGCGGGATCGCCAGCCGTAATCGCGGCGTCGATATTCTCGCAATGCATCAGCTCAAGTGCCGCTCTCGCGACTTTGGGCAACGCTCCGGCTCGCCGACCAATCGGCTGAGAACGCCTGCGCCGCCCTCAGTCGCCTCAAATGCCAAGAATCGCCTTGCGATTGTCCCGAGAGGGTACTGGCTCGGTCAGGGTCTCGCTTTCCTCAAGTTGGAAGACCAGTCTCAACCCGCGGGCCAAGGCATGTTGCAACGTGGTAATCGCTGTTTCCGACAAGGAACTCTCGGCAAGGCGTAGAAGAGCGGCGTTCTTGTTGTCTTGCACGATAGGGACAACGCGCTGTTTGATCGCACCCTCGGGCGTTTGCTCCTCGTCGCCGCCGTCGGCCGGCCCTCCCGTCCACCGACCGGTGGCCGGGTCGATCCCAAATCCGAGAATGCTCTTTTCCCTTCGGCGGCGAAGCCCTTTGTTGACGCGGCTTATCGTGGCGCCGGAAGCATAGTCGAGCCGAAGGATCGGCCCGTCGTCATCTGACGCAATTGCAGAGGTGACATCGATCCCGCCGTCCCGACGCGGCCAAGCGAAGACGGTCTGAATGTCAAAACCCTGACGTTGACGGTCTTCATCGTTGGCCGTGATGCGTTCGGCCGGTTGCGTTTCGACATTGTCGATCCGCAGGATATTGCGGATCGGATGCACGGCGCCCATTGCCGCATTGCAGACGTGACAACGTTCAGGCTCATCCTTGGCGTGCGCGGCGCCGCACTCGTCGCAGACGTAGAGCGTGTTGGTCGCCAGCCTGCCGCCATCATCGCCGCGAAGTCCAGGCGGCAACTTGGCTTTGTACACGCGGAAGGCGCGCCCTTCGTGATAGATAAGGCTGCGTGGGCCGAACTCAGCGATGGCGAGAAACCGTGCACGCTGCAAGATAGGCCGCCTTCGGTCCGCCGGTGCCCACGGCGGGCACATACGCGTAGAGCGGCAGACGCGGGAAAGTTGTATCCAGGCAGGAAGCCTTCCGTCGCCAGATACCGATACGTATAGAAGTCCGAACCGCCCGTAGCCTTGCCTCTTTCCAGCAAGGCCAGCTGTTCGTTCGCCTGCGCCTGCTCAAGTCTTGGCGCTCTTTGCGCTCCTGGGCACTCAGGCCATGCATCTCCGACTTTCGGTTGGCTTCGAGCAACTGCGCGCGGGCGCTTTCATAGAGTTGCCGCCAACGCTTGAAAGCCTCCGAGAAACGGCTGGCGGCTGCGTCCGCAGTTGCCTTGACGAAGGCATTCGCGGTCAGCGGCCCACGGGGCATTGGAAGCGGACAGTTCCGCGTTGATGCTATCGAGAATTCTGCGCATGCACGTGATCGCTCGATCCGTCAGACGCGGCTTCAGAGAGAACAGTCGCGATCTCTTCGTGGACAGGCAGACCGGCGACGCTGCAAATCGAGGACATGAGGAATGTCGGCGTGCAGTTCCTGTCCGGATTCGGCCAGCCAGACCGCATGAAGATGCGCTTCGATCAGATCTCGGTTCGCAAGCTCCAGGGCTGGGGGCCTTACGATGCCGTTTACCATCTCCTGCGGCTGTGAGAAATAATGTTGATCGTGCGGGCTCTGTGCTGCGCAATAGGTAGACCACCAGAGCAGCCTGGCCCGAGCGGCCGGCACGTCCTGAGCGCTGAGCATAGTTGGCTGGCGTCGGCGGGACGTTCCGCAAGTAGACAGCATTCAGCGCGGAAATATCGACGCCAAGTTCCATCGTTGGCGAGCAAAACAGAGCGGGCAGGAACACGGCCGGCTCGCCGTCCTGCCGCAGCGTCGTCCTTCTCGCGGCAAGTCTCTCCTGGTCGTCTTCGGCTCCACCGGAATCGCCACTCGCGCCATTCGCGGCGTTCCTGCTCGACCTGAGCGGTATGTTCGCGGCCTTCCAGGCCAAACAGTCCTTCGCCGCCGTCGAGCAAGCGCATCCGCAAGAGATTCATAGAGACTGACGAAATACGGATTGCCGAGCGCGCCCATCCGAGCGGCCATCGCCTGGCACAAAGCGAACCGCGTTGGCGGCAAGCCGCCAGCCATCGACATCGAAGCTTGTCGGAACGGAGCGGACGAGTTGATACGCCGCTGCAGCCGCGAGCAGAGCGTGAGGACCTCGACATAGGCTTGCGGCTGGTAGTCGCCTACCCCAGATCTCGATGCGATTCAGCTGCCTTGCCAGCCTGCTGCGGGGACCTCCACGAACAATCAGAGGCTCGCCGCGAACTCCGGCTTGCGACTTTCTGCGGGGCGTCAATCATCAGGGCGGCTGCGGTGCGCGGGATTCTCCTGCTGCGCGATTGACCAAGGATCGCGAAAGCTCTGCCGTGCGGCGTTGGCGATGATATCGACCGTGGCTGGATCCAGAGCGTCGGCAGTGACGGCCAAGCCACGGCGAAGAGCATCGAGAAGGATTGACCAGTGCTTGCTTGCGCTTTTCCGGCTGCGCATTACGGAGTTCCGGGGGCGCGACGGCGAAGGCTTCTTTATCAGCTGCCAGTTCATCAAGTGCGACGTAGCGTGCCTGAACCAAGCCGCAAGGTCTTCCAGACTGGGATTGGTGAAACGCCAGCCCCGTCGTTGGTCTGCCCAGACCCGATGGGCGAGCACGCGCGATAGGGCACGCTCGGCATCAAGTCTGCCCAACACCCTTGGCTTCGGAGTCGAGCATCCACTCCTGGCGCCGGCCCTTATTTGCCGCCGTGAACCCAAGCGCCGCTTGGATCCGCCGGCCGAACTCATCGTCCGCCAGGCCATCCGATCCGGCGGCGCGAACCGCGGCAAGGGTTGCGGCGCGGAAGAGCGAAACAAACAGGAAGTCGTTGAAGTGTCCAGCCTGCAGGGCGGCATCCTGGCGATTGTCGGTGAAACCCAGAAGTTTTCGCTTATCCGGCCGGACATGATTGTCTTCTGCGTTCATCCAGCGCAAGGCACTCGACACCAGCAGTGTCGTTGCAGAGCTGCGACCTTCGGCGGAAAGGCCCGCCAGCTTATTGATCTCGCGAGCCTGCCCTGGCGGCTGATGTCCGCAGGCAGGACAGAAGCGAAATTTGCCGGGAAGGAACCATGCTCTGCGTCCAGCCGTTCCGACTGCGCCGGAGGCCTCGACGTTGACCGAACGAGGTGCGAACTTGCGCCGCTCGCTACGCAGGCGAACACCGCCGCCCGGTGTGGGCTCGACCCATTCTTCCGGGTAGTCTTCCGGCGCGCCAGTGAAGCCATATTCCTGATCGTTGTCCGGCTCGGGCATTAAGTACCCGGCCTCTTCATCCGAGTCAGTATCCTCAAGCGGCGTTTCATCAATCGATCGCGGAATAGCACGCCGGACTCCCTCATCGTCAACGAGAACAACAGGATGGTGTTCCTGGCCACAGTTGCGGCAGAAGAACGTGGGATAGAGCCGCGCCTCGCCGTCGGTCGGGATCGAATCGCTGTCCGTCGAGCGTTACGCGGCGATGCCCCGGCCCTCTTAGAGTGGCGTAGACTTGTCCGGCGCCGCCGAATGAATCGATGCAACTTGAAAGCGAGGAAGGCACGATCGCCGGAACCGCCACGCTCCTTGCCGGACTGGCTCATGAGCGTCAGCATGGACTGCAGTTGACGGCGGCAGCGCCCCACATCGCGTCCGGTTCTTTCGGCCAGACGGTTTGCCGCTTCAGCAATCGTCACGGGCGGTCGGCGAGTGAGCCGTTGGCCATCCAGCAAACCGATTTCAAGCTCGATCCAGACTGCGAGCGGGTGTGCCCGGAGCGCAGCGTCATCGAGATTCGCCGGGATCTCGGCGTCAATGGCGGCCGTCAATGATGTTCCCAGAGTACTCGCGCTAAAAGCCGGATCGGTGGCGCGTTCTAGGCTCTCGTCGATGACCGCATCCGGCGAGATTGGGGTGCCGAACAGTCGCGAAGCCACGACCGCTACGGCGATGGCACGAGACTCCTCGCCTCCTTCGCTCGCCATGGTCGCGGAGGTGCCGATGCAGATCGGGGCCTTGTCGCGGCAAAGCCGGTCGCGCACGCGGCGGACCAGCATTGCCACGTCGGCTCCCTGGCGTCCCCGGTAGGTGTGCAGTTCGTCCAAGACGAGGAAATCCAAACCCTCCGCATTGGAGATGACGGTGCGATCGCGCTCGTTCTGTCGAGTCATCAGCAGTTCGAGCATCATGAAGTTCGTTAGCAGAATGTCGGGCTTTGGACTCGCTTACGAGTTTGCGCTCGTCCTCATCCTCTTGGCCGGTGTATCGGGCGAAGGTGGGACGCAGGTGTCTGGCCAGTCCCGATTGCTCAATGAACTTTTCCAGCTCTTTCATCTGGCTGTTGGCCAGCGCGTTCATCGGATAAACGACGATTGCCCGAGTACGCGGAGATTCGCCTGCAGCCCGTGCGCGTATGGCTGCATCAATGATCGGGACAAAAAAGCACAGCGACTTGCCGGATCCGGTTCCCGTCGTGACGACAAAGCTCTGGCGAGTCGTTGCCTTTGCCACCGCTTGTGCCTGGTGCCGGTAAAGCCTTATGGGGTGATCGTCTATGCGAAAAACTCGCGCAGTATCGGGATGGAGGGAACCCTCCAACACAAGATCCTGGACGCTAGCAGCCCGTTCGAAGTGTGGGTTGATACTGACCAGAGGCTCCGGCCAGAAACGACAGCTCGCGTAGAGGGCGTCAACCTGCGAACGGATGTCCTCGGCGCGGATCTTGGTAAACGAGCGCGCAAACCGCTCGTAGTCCTTTACGAGCGCCCCGTCCAGATCAAAAACATCCATGCTGTCTCCTCTGGCCCGGCACGAGTGTAGGCAGGCCAGCAACAGGCGGAGTGGCGTGCCGGTTTCGAAACCGGCACGGCCTCAGCGATACTGCGTCCAGAGTTTCCCGCTCATTCTAGTTGAAATCGCTTGCAATGGCTCCAACGACTTCTCCCAATGCTTTTTCTTCGGTGGAAAGCCCTTGCCACAGGCAATCAAAGGCGGCCGAAGTAAGCGTCGGCTTGTGGTCCAGAAATCCAGCCATTTGGAATCCGCAACGGCTGCGGACCGGCCGACCCTCAGCGGCTGTCTGCGAATGGTTTGCCTCGCAACTGCATTCTTGTGCTGGCCAATTGGTTCGGCGGTGCCTGCGAGCTCGTCTGGGAACTCCAGCATCTTCAGCATTCCCTGTGGGCCTATAACGTGATGCTCGATGGCCGGGTACGCGCAAGAGGCTCTCGACATCGCCTTGAACGAGTTGGTGGTCTAGGCCAAATGTGGCGCTAGGCCAGCCACAAAGGCTGCCAGCAGCTTCGACACATCAAAAGAATAGTCGTGGTGCTTGCAAGGCTCAGGCCGCAGCCAAGTCAACTTGTTGTTTAATCCAGAGCAATCAATCTACATAACTTAACCAAATAAATTGTTATTTTCTATTGACACATGATTTTCTAATAGATTATGCTCACAATCAGATGGAAAACGATCAAGACTTCAGTTGGCAGGAACTAGGGCACCGCATCAGGGACTGGCGGATGCGTGCTGGCATGTCGCAGAAGCAGCTGGCTGAGGCCGCGGCTCTGACCCCTGCCGGATTGTTCCGCATCGAAGCCGGCAACACTAATCCCCAACTCGAAACACTTCGTCGTATCGCTGCGGCCCTCGGACGTAGCGTCCGGGAATTGTTTTGCGGTGACCTGACAGAAAGCGCTACCGGTCCCCGGGCTGGCGCCTACAAAGTTGTCGACCGAGTGCTCGAATCAGGCGACGAGGCCGCTCTCAGGGTTCTGTCCTCGGCGATTCTTACATGCCAAGTAATGCTTGATCGCCGGAGTCGCGTTGCCGATCAGCAAGATCAGTATTTCTGCGGCTGGAAACTGCCCAAACCTGGCGAAAAGATAGAGACAATTCGTGGCTCGAAGAGGATTAGAGTCCGGCGAGCCACGGGGGAGTGGATCAAAATCGGGCCAGATGGCATGGAGAAAGATAGCCATCAAAGCACACCGAATGACGCGGAAACACGCGACCATGACAACAAGTAGCAGCAGTAAATACCTGGCCGGCGCAATTCATAGCTCAAACAACTCCGGCCATATTACGCTATAGTTCCGGGTTTTATTGGAGGCACACCGTTTTTCATATCAATCAGTCGCCCGCGAAAACCAACCTCTCGCCCCAGCCGGCACGCACATTGCCTGTATTCAAGCTCCCAAAGCGCGCGCCTCGTCCCAACGTGGAGGTTCCGCCGGCTCCCCAGATTGCCATAGCCCCGTATCCAACCGAGCGCATGCTCAATACACGGGCTGCAGCCCAAATCCTTGGCCTATCGTACGAGGCGCTGAAGAAGTGGCGGCAACGCGCCCAGGGGCCGGAGTTCGTCCGTTATCCCAATGGGGATATCCGCTATCGTCAGGGCGTCGTTTTGAAGTTTAGGGAAGACCACACCGTTCGGCCCGAGTTTCCGACAGCTTGGGAGTACGAGGATGAAGCACGTTGAAGTTTGCGCCGCAAACAACTAAGGGTCTCCACCGATGGTTTCAATATTGCTGTGGGTTTTACATAAGCACTGCCTGCCGCGCACGGAGCGATGTTGACCACGCGCAATACCGGGCACAGCTCAACCGGCAGCGGTGACGTAACAGACGAAAGGAGATATTTCGATTTGCAGGCCAGCCACACAATTCCGAATGGCGAATGCCAGGCCCAGCCAGTGGTAGTCCCAGCTGCTACCGCCCCAATCGCAATGGATCCTCTGCTCACCAAGTTTCAGGTAAGCGACCTTCTGGACGAGAGCTTTGAGGTTCTGGAGAAATGGCGGAAGCGTCCTGGTAGAGGGCCGGAGTTCATTCGCTATCCGACTGGCGAGGTGCGGTATCGCCTAAGCGCTGTCATGAAGTTCATTGAAGAGCACACGGTTCGCCACTGAAGTCTTCAAGCGAGCTACAACCATTTTCGCTGTCCCAACTCGCGGTTGTTACGGGCGCCGGCGGGCGCCACTAGGACTACATGTTTCATGGGCTTTAAGATTGCAGTGCCTCCCGGTATGTCTTTGTTTGGACCTCCAGCGCGGGAGCCATTAATGGACATTTGGGAAACTATGAAGATCTTGAACGTATCCGAGAAGACCTTACGCGACTGGTATGGAGGAAGAAGATCGATTTCGCTACGGCAAGCTGTGAACCGCGCATCGTTTTTGCCCACGTGGTTGCCATTATCGATCCTGAGCGGGCATCCGGCTAAATCATTGTCGTTGCCGACCTCAGCTGGGCTGGCAACACCGCCAGACAAGCGACGGACGTTTCCGGAGGTGGCCTGAGTGATTCAGACTGATTCCGCGGCATCCACGATTACCGCAGCACAGCTCGCCTGTCTCGAACGCTTGATGGCTGCTAACGAATTGCGCGAGTGGGAACCATCCGGCCTTGCATCCCATGAACTGTTCCCGGTGTTCGCTCAGGGTTCAATGTCCCAGAAGAGCGAACTCGCACAAGTGCCCACGCAGCCAGTGCGGGAGATTTCGGCCAAGGGGCAGTTGCTGGAAGAGTACCTGACGCCTTCTGAGCTTGCAGCAGAGCTTGGGAAGACAGTTCGCACATTGGATCGTTGGCAGCTCCAGGGCCGTGGTCCGGCCTTTACCTATCTTGGCAAGAGCAAGATGTACCGGCGCAGTGCGGTGATGGAATGGCTGCGCCGCTGCGAGACTTCACCCAATCCGCGCCGCCGTGTCATGTAAACGCAATTACATTTTGTTCTAATGACAACCGCCCCGGCTTCGGCCGGGGCTTCGTTTTTGCTGTCACGGTCGACGGTACGCACAGGAGAGTACACGTTTCAAGTGCTGACATGGCGCTGACACGACGAAGAAGCGCCGCTAAGGCCTTTATATTTGCTAGCTTGTATGTTGATGATTATAAGTACAAAAAATGGTGCGCCCTGAGAGATTCGAACTCCCGACCTACTGATTCGTAGTCAGTCGCTCTATCCAGCTGAGCTAAGGGCGCGCGACAAATAATAGGTTTCTGCGTTCCCGGGCGGGGTGCAGTCTGCACGATTCCACTCCCAACTCCGGTGAACTTGATTGTAGCGAGCGCACCTTCATTCTGTCCAGTCGCACATCCGTGTCGGTTAGCCATGGCGGACGGTGCGCGTGCCTCCGCCTGAGCAACCCGAGTTGGAGCGCAATCGTCAAGAGCCATCTCGAGCGTGACCGCAGAGAGGCTTGGCAGACTGCGGAAAAACGCGAGGAGGGCTGGATTCCCGGCGGTTATCGGGTTTGCACGTTCCACAACATTCCTTCACCGACGTACAACATCAAGCAATCCTCCAGCACGCCGGAAGGTGCATCGATGACGAGGCGAATAACGGCGCGCGCGAAATCTTCTGCCATCAACGGATGACGGCTTTCTGTGGTGTATCCGCTGTTGTCTGGCTCTATTGACATCCTGAGTTCCATTTGCGGCGACTGGCGCTACGCTTCGAACAGCTCCGGCGCCGAGAATACCCGATTGAAGGTGTCATGCGACGAGATGCCGCTCGGCAGGGAGAGAAATCGTCCCAGCCAATCCCGCTTGGAGTCGCCGTAGTCGGCAGTATCGTTGCAGCTTCGGCACCCCTCAAAACAGCGGCGATGGTCATAAACAGAATTTCTTCGAGCAGATACTCTTTCGTCCACTCGACTCGGGGATCGGTCAATCCGGCGAAGTACTTCAGGGCACTCTTCATCCCCTCATCTCACTTCTCCACATTAGCTGCGCATATAGCAATTTGAGATGCGTCGGTTCTGACTTCAACGCCCTTTTGGTTACTACTTCGATTTTCCGACCTGTTAAACTCGAATTTTTTTGCGTAGAATACTGGTGAAGCCTTTTAAGGCAGTTCAGGATAAGCCAAGAAATAGCACGACGTGGAGAGCGCCTTGGCCCGCGCGGGGCGTCAATCCGCGCTCCTGCTAATCTGTTCATGATTCTGAGAGATGCCCGCCTTCAAAGACATACGACGAAGCGAGAGGGCGCTTACCGAGGACGAGGCCCGGAAGATTCTGGCGCGCGCGGAGCATGGCGTGTTGGCCACCCTGGGAGCTGACGGATGGCCTTATGCCGTCCCCGTGAACCACGTACTATCCGGGGACATGATCTACATTCACTGCGCCGTCGAGGGACACAAACTGGAGAACATCGCCCATGAAGAGCGGGTCTCTTTCTGCGCCGTGGCGGACGCCAGAGTGTTACCGGCTAGGCTGACCACCCTCTATGAGAGTGCCATTGTATTCGGACGGGCGACTCTAGTATCGGATCCCACGGAGAAACGACGGGCGCTGGAACTTCTGGCCATCCGTTTCTGCGGGGCGCTGTCGCCCAACGCGGAAAAGGCGATCGACGCTTCCGCCTCCCGAACAGTCGTGGTGCGTGTCCGTCTCGAACGAATTACCGGCAAGGCCCATCATTCCACCTGAGTTCGAGCTCGAAGCTTCGAGGCCATGGCCGCGCAGTCTGTTGTGTAAACATATTGAAACGCCAAGGTGATCCACGCCAAACATTGCACCGTGTGGGACGCAGAAATTCCCGGCTAATAGTAGGAGGATTAATATGGAGCGATACCAGAAGGTAGTGCAGTTCGCAAACCAGCTGCGACCGGAAGCTGTTGAGTTCACCCGACGCCTCGTGCGTTGTCCATCCTTAGGGGGAAGCGAAAAAGGCGTTGCAGACCTTTTGCTCGCAGAAATGAAGAGCATCGGGTATGACCAGGTGTTTCGCGATGACTGGGGTAATGTGATTGGCATTATCAATGGCAACCAGCCTGGCCCGGCCATTGTCTATAACGGTCATATGGATCATGTTCCCCCTGGCGAGTTGTCGCTATGGGGAGGATATGATCCCTATGGCGCCGATATCGATGTTGGGGAGATAGATAACCGGGATGCCAGTAGGCAAGAACGGGCCGAAGTTATTCATGGAAGGGGTGTTGCGGATCTGAAGGGCGCTCTGGCCTGCACTATTTATGCTGGAAAACTACTCTTGCAATTACGTAATCAAGGTCTAGCCCTGAATGGCAAGTACATCGTCACCGCAGTTTGCCTCGAAGAACCCGGTGATCAGGTCGGAACGATCCAGCTGCTCGACGATACCTTTAAGAAGTTACAGTTGCACTATGACGCCGTTGTGTCGTGTGAACCAACCTCCCTGGACATTGCGTTAGGGCATCGTGGCCGAGTTGAGCCTGTCGTTAGCGTATACGGAAAAATCTGCCATGGCAGCGCGCCCTGGCTGGGAATCAATGCGGTGTACAAAGCCAACAAGTTTATTGACAAGGTCGCTAATGAGCTGCCCAAGAGCTTTCCATCCGATCCGGATCTCGGCAAGTCTAGTATCGCAATGACAATTATTAAGGCTAGTCCTGGAGAGCTGTGCATTGTGCCGGACCGCTGCGATATGAACTTTGATCGCCGATTTGTGCCAGGCGAGACGCCTGAGAGTTGTATCCAACAGTTGCAGGACATTCTTGACGGCCTTGCTAAAGAAGATCCGGAATTCAAGGCTGAAGTGAGAATAGCTGAAGTAGTCCAGAAATTTTATACTGGAAAATCAGTTAAGATCGCCAACAAGAAAAACGCCTGGAAGACTCCAAGAGAGCACCCGTTCGTGCAGGCTATGGCCGCGGGTCTGGAAGCTGTCGGCCAAGAGGTTAGGTATCGCTATTGGTACTTCGGTACCGACTTATCAAAAGTAGCCGCGGAAGATCAGAAGCCCGCGATTGGCTATGCGGCTGGTCAGGAGCAGTTGATCCATACCCCAGCCGAGAAGCTACGGACTGACTACATGGAAAAGAGTATCGCGGGCTATGCGGCAGGCTATTTGAAAATTATGGAGCTACCCAAAGAAGCGTTCCAGCTTGAAGGGCAAACAGTTTTACGAGAATCTCACTGAATGTAATACATACGCCTGCCGCTGGTAGGGCGGGCGGGAAGGATCCCGCAGGCGGTGGAAAAAACAAAGGGATGGAGTTCCGTCCCAGCGACTACCGAGCAGCCGCTGCCACGCGGACAGCATGGGCGCATCATGCGATGAGCCGTGTCGAGTGATTCTCGGGGTCGCAGTGCGGCCCGGAACTGTGTACAGTTTAGATTTCAGAGCGGAATGGCATTGTTGTCCCCGAAAATCCGAATTGACAAGTTTTATTCTCGGCGTTAATCTCAGGCATTCCTTTGATTCAGCACCTAATCGGAGATATTGCCCTGATGTCTCGGTAAATTGTTTGGAGGGCCATGACAATTAGCGGGGCGGGACAGACAGAGCTTGTTTAGACGTCGGATAAGGCACGATGACCGCCGTTTTTGGATTGAAAAGGGAAACTTCGGGGCATGAGGTGACATTATGAAGGCAATAAAAGTCGTGTTAACCCTGATTCCATTCATTTGGATCATAGGCATGATCCCCGTTGTCAATAGGGTTAGACCATTCGTTCTCGGCCTTCCCTTCTTGGCCTTTTGGTTGGTTGCCGGTATCCCCGTAGCTTTTGTCTGTATCTGGGGACTCTACACCATCGATTCGAAGCATAACCGGGACTCTTGACTGCGAAAGGTGGGTGGTAGGTTATGACGGACCAAGTAATTGCCCTTGGGGTAATCCTTATCTTTGTAGTCGGGGCCACGGTCGTTGGCATGATTCCCGGCATAAAACAAAAGATGACGCTCGAACAGTGGGCGGTAGGTGGCCGTAACTTCGGCCGCTGGCTGAACTGGTTTATTCTGGCGGGTGAGATCTATACCGCCTTCGCCTTTCTTGGCGGCAGCGGCTGGGCGTACGCTCGGGGCGGCCCGACCTTTTATATCTTGGGATATTGTACTTTGGCATATGTGGTGGGCTACTATGTGCTGCCGGCGATGTCTCCCATGGGCCGCCGCCACGGATTGATGACTCAACCCGACCTAGTGGAGCATCTCTATGAGAGCCGTGCGCTGGGAATTCTTACCGCCTGTGTTGGCGTAACCTTCCTGCTGCCGTATCTGCAGCTTCAGCTCACCGGCCTCGGCCTGATTATCGAAACCTGCTCCTATGGGCTTATCACCAGGGTGCCGGCCATGCTCATGGCTTTCACCATGGTTGCGGCCTTCGTCTATTTGAGCGGTCTCAAAGGCGTGGCGACCACCGCTGCTATAAAGGATGTAGTGATGATTCTGGCGGTGGCCTTTTTTGGCATTTATTTGCCGGTCCATTTCTTTGGCAGCGTTGGTGGCATGTTTAATGCGCTGGACGCTGCCAAGCCCGGATTTTTAACGGTCCCGGGCGGAACTAAGAATCTCGATGTAAGCTGGATGATGTCTACCCTTGTACTGACCAGCTTGGGTTTTTACATGTGGCCCCACCTCACGGGGAATAGCTTTAGTGCCAGGAATCCCGACGTACTCCGGCATAATGCCGTGTACTTGCCCCTGTATCAGATTTGCATGCTATTCCCGATGCTGGTCGGGTTTACCGCCTTGCTGATCGTTGTTCCCGCCCTTAAGACGCCTGACATGGCTTTCATGGCCATCGTCCGTCAAGTACTTCCCGGTTGGGCCCTGGGATTGGTAGGCGGTGCCGGCGCGCTGGCCTGTATGATCCCGGCTGCCGACCTGCTATTGACCACATCGATGCTCTTCACGCGTAATATCTTTGGCCGGTCGGTCGGCGCAAGCATCACTCCGCAATTCCAGAATAAACTTGCCCGCGTTGTGGTGCTCGTTTTAACAGCAATTGCGCTGGCGTTGGCTATCTATCTGCCCAACATGCTTGTCAACTTGCTGCTCACCGGTTACTCCGGCGTAACCCAGTTCTTCCCGATGATTGTCTTAGGCTTGTTCTGGAAATCGAGCACAAAAATCGCGTCTTTTGCAGGCCTGATCGTGGGTGAGTTCCTGGTTTTCTACCTGATGCTGAACAAACTTGACCCTCTGGCCGTGGGGGGACTTCACCTCAACGCCGGGTTTGTCGCCCTGGTTGTTAACATGGCAGTATTCGTGATCGTTAGCTTGGCTACCCGCACGCCAGCGGGCATCGAAAGGAAAGCCCGCGCCATAGATGGCATGAACCCGTCTCCGGCGGTGCCAACAACATTGGGCACTCGTTGACTCATGCCAGTTGGCCCAGCTCATGCGCTGAGGCTTCGCTGACCTGCTAGCAGGAGTACGTCGAGACTTCGCGACACTGGAGCGGCGGCGGATTGGAGCGACGCGGCTGCTGGAGAAGGGGATACAGTCAGTCGGTAGTGGACACCTTGAGCGATCCGCATAAAGGAAGGTTCATAATGTCTGATGAATCGATCCTATTGCTCCTGCTCACGCCTCTTGATTCTTTACTCGGAGTTGCGGTAGACCTTGCCGCGCCTTCTGGAAATAACTGATTTCCACCAGAGTAGGCCACAGTTCACGCCAATAACATCATCAACAATGCGAACTAAGTTCTGCTGGAAGAAGTCGGGTTCGAAACCATAAAACGCCTTGTGCAAATTTCCCGCAAAAAGCCTGACGCCTCTGCCCGTTGAGGCGCACTGGCTTGAGGCATCTCAGCTAGTGCCAGGCGATGAAGGCACACAATCTTGTCGAGAACCCCCTGGGCGTTGCCAGACGTGACATGACCGTCGTAATCGAAATCAATTCCCAGCAGTATTTCTTTACCAGCTTGCATTCGAGATTCGGGGACATACCGTGCGTAAGCTGTGCGGAGCTAACACCGGAAGAAAACACCTCGGGCGGCAGCAGGGCAATAGCATGATCTGACTTCTGCTCGCGTGGAATGCTCGGCGCACTATCTTGCCAGCGATCTTCCGCGGCCGGAAGACATTGTTGTGATAGTGATGGCATGTCCGGCGGAGACCGTGGAATCATCGGAAGGCTTCGATCGGAATAGGGATACAGTCTGCTCGATGGCCAATAGGATCAGTGGACAAATGACGCACAATAGAACAACGCTGGACACGATCAAAGGAATTGGGAGGAACCACATTGTCATTCCCTCCTTGCGGAACGATCAACGCTACATTTAGTAGATGAACCAAGCTGCATTTTGGTCGCAACGCTACTACTATCGGAACTTCGCATGTTTATAAATTGTTTACAAAGGCGAAAGGCAGGAACCAAAACCGCAACAAACAACGGTTATAGCGGCAAACAAAACTTTTCATCGATGCGGTACTCCATTTACCCGCATCGCCGCGTCGGCTAGCACATCCAATACTTATGACGGTCGAACTTGGGAGAAGGAAACAAGTCCTTCGAGGCGGCGTCATGGGTTTGACTTATAAAAAGAGCCGGCGATAGTTTCGGCGAATGTGAAAGGAACGTTACATCTAATGAAGAGTTTTCGAATTCTTGCAATGGTTACACTTCTGGCACTTGGCTGCACCTTGAGCGCATGCAATACGGCAGGTTCGGCCGCAACCGCCGCTTCGGATAACGGCACCATGTCTACTCAGCAGAGCCAGAGCACTGCATCGAGCACGAACATGTCCACCGACACGACTTCCGACGGTTCGGGCACAATGGGACAGTCCAACCAGCCGGATGACAACAGTAAGAAGCCGTTCTGGAGTCCGGACCCAGAGGGCTACATCGGCTACTAAAGCTCACCAGAACAGATCACGTATATTTTGGGGGCAGGCCACTGATGGCCTGCTCCCAACTTTTTTGAGGCGTTTCTGTTCGCGGGCAAAGGCGGGGTACAACCGCGCAGCCTCCTGCATGCCTTAGAGCTTAAGAGGGGATCGCTGTTGGTTGGACGAACTAGTGGCCATTGTGAGGAGTGTTGACTTGTCCGGCGACTACTTTAGGCGCGCACTCAGACCCTTCCGCCTGGGTAGCTTCAATCTCGCTTTCACGCGAGATGATGCGCAGCGAGATGCGTTCGCGATGAGCCATGATGAGCCCAGCGGGAATCACCGCCATGAAGGTCACTAGCCAGCAAAGCATGCCCACGCTGACGGCAAGTTCGCGCGTAATGTTATAGGGCTCATGCTTGAATATGTCGGAGGACAGCAGTTCGATCACCGCTAACTGTGAGCCGCCTCCAACCCCAGGCAATTGCACAATGGAGCCGGCCATGCTGGCTCCCATCACCAGCAGCGCGTCTTCCAATTTCATCTGGTGAAGACGAACAGTGCGGGTCACCGTCGGGCCGGAGTCGTCATCGTCATCGGAGTCGGCCTGCACTTCGACGGTAGTGACTGGATACGCATGCATGACCTGAATGTAGGCTTGGGCGATGAAGATCCACAGGCAGAGCGAGACCATGACAATGAGTAGAAAGGATTTCAGGTCGCGAATAGTGTGCAGTCCCTGACCGAAGGCGCGCGTCTTGCGGCAGACCGTATTCGCAACCGCTTCCGAGCGTGGCCGCAGCAGGCGGTCCAAGAGATGGGCAATCTGCTCGGTACGCCACCACAGCAGAAAGAACATCAGCGCCAGTGCCGCCGCCAGGCCAAGCAGCAGATAGCCGGCGGTCTGTACCTCCGGATAGGCCTTGAACTTGTCGCCCCAAATGGCCAGGGACACACCCATCAGAACGGCCACAGCGGATATATCGAATACTCTTTCGATAGCCCAGACCGCCAGTTGGGAAGAAAACGTCAGCTTCTCCTTGCGGGCCACCAGGAATGGCCGCACCAGTTCGCCAGGACGGCCCAGCAGCGCCAGCCCGGTGAAGCCGATGAATTGCGAGGGGATCAGGCGGCGCACCGTGGTCTTGCAGGTGGGACTAAGAAAAAGCTTCCAGCGTACGGCGCGCAGAACGTCGGCCAGATAGATCAAGACCACTCCACCCAGCACCATCCAGACATTTACGCCTTTGCTCACCTGCCAAAACTGCTGCCAGTCGAAGCTCCGCCAGTGCCGGAATTGAGAGTAGACAAGCGCCGCCAGAACCGCCAATACGATCGCCGAGGTGATTGCGTGCTTCTTCTTCATTGCAATTGATTTCTGGCAGAGAACGGCATGATTGCCTGAGTCGATTCCTCTCCTTCGGGACTACTGGCCAGGCGTTTGCGTGTTGGGTTCGCTGGGTGGCCGGCCCGCGCCACTCTTGCTGCGGCGGCTGCGGCGTGCTTGCGCTGCGCAGTCTGGCGAGGCTGGGAAGCGCCCTTCACCACTGCATGCTGCGAATCCTTCGAGTTCATCGGCGGCTTCGAGGCTGCCAACCGGGGTCCCCGACGAGGCTCAGCTCGTTGGGGTGGAATCCGGGGTTCCTGACAAACGCTGTCTTTGGGTTTGTTGGGGCAGAGTTTCCGGCGATTGAAATCGTTGATGACGCGGGCAACGTAGCTACGGGTCTCGCGGTAGGGCGGAACTCCCTGGTATTTTTCCACCGACTCGGGTCCGGCGTTGTATGCCGCCAATGCCTTGACAGCGTCTCCGTTATAACGCAACAACAGCTCACGCAGGTAGCGGCTGCCGCCGTCGATATTGTTCGCCGGGTCGAGACTATCGCGCACTCCGAGTTTCGCCGCAGTTTCAGGCATCAATTGCATCAGCCCCTGGGCGCCTTTCGGCGAAATCGCCTTCGCATTGTAGCCGCTCTCCGCCCGTATGACGCTATGGATAAAGTCGGGATCGATTCCGGTCTGCAGCCCGGCCTTGGCGATATGCTCGGGGAAAGTGGACAGCTGTGCCGGAAGTTGCGGAGGCGCCTCGGGTGCCGGCTCATATCCGGAAACGCGTTCGGTAGCGACCTCGATGAAGCCCGCGCCTTGTGCGTCCAAGTAGAGACGGGTCAGGCTGCCGAGTTCTTCGTGGCGCTCGCAACGCAGGCTGAAGCCGTTGGTCAGCCGCGCCACCTCTGCCCCGTGCGCGCAAACGGCGCACAGCAACAGCAGCAGCCATGGCCAGCGGCGGCTCATCATCCCAGCACCGACTCGACGGCGCGAGCCACGCCGTCCTGATTGTTTCCCAAAGTAATCATCCAGCCATTTTGCTTCAACTCATCGCAAGCGTTGGCCATGATTACCGGGACGCCGGCGAACTCCAGCATTTCGATGTCGTTGTAATTATCCCCGATGGCCATGACCTGCCGCCGTTCGATGCCGCGGTGCTCGGCCCAGCGGCGCAGGGCATACCCTTTCGAACAGCCCTGGTTCAGCACATCCACGATGCAAAGGTCGCGCTCCTCGTACTGGGTGCGCAAAACGGTGATTCGTTCCCACAGGCTCGAATTCCTCAACGCCTGCTGGGCCTCCCGCATGCGGGCTATATCACCGCAGAAAGTGGCCTGAACCGGCGATTCGGTCACCGCATCTTCCAGCGGCTGCACCACGTCCAGGTATTCGGAATTCTTTTCCATCCAGCGCCGTATGGCGACATTCAAGAGCTCTGTGGTCTCAACCACCAGCGCACCCTTGCCCTCGCGGTCGAAGGATAGAACCGTGTTTGCGCGGAAAGCGGCCATATGACAGACCATCTCACGGGCGATCTCCGCCGGCAGCAGGTCGCGGTGAAAAAGGCTGCCGTCGCTCGACCGTGTGACCGCGCCATTGGAGCTGATGAGGGTTACGCTGAAACCGAGCGAGTCAGCTATCGGCAAGGCAAAATGGTGACGCCTGCCGGTAACCAGCGCAATTTCGACGCCGCGTTCGTGGGCGCCGAGCAAGGCTTGCAGGTTGGCGGCTGAAACCTGAAAGCTTGAATTCAACAGGGTTCCATCGATGTCGACCGCAATGAGCCGAATAGGATGCATTCTTCTCGATTTTACACGTCCGCAGCTCGGCCTCCTACCCGAAAGAGACGCCTACAAGTTGTTTCACAATTCGGGTTTAAGGAGCGCGAGCTTCCGCCGCGTTGCAGGGGACGGGCTTCAGCCGGGGTCCCCACTGCGCGCCGCTTTCGTGCGTAGTGGGGTGGAAGCCCGTCCGTCCAGAGCCAACGACCTACATCGAAGCCTCACCCGGCTCATCTTGCCCGGCGGCTGTTTTTCAACAGCCCGGCAGGTGCTTACACTGCTAGTATTTAGTGGCATGTTCGGATTCTTTCACTTCGGATTGTTTGGCATGTTGCTGATGGCGGCGGCGCTCATCCATTTCGTGCGCCGTCAGCCGGATTCGTACTGGCTGTGGATCATCCTGCTGCTTGGCCCTCTGGGATCGCTGATCTACCTGGCGGCGCAGGCTCTTCCCGAGTTGCGCGATCCAGGTACGTTCAACTTTATGAGCCGGAACCGCCGGATCAGGGAACTGGAGTCCGCGGTCAGCCAGAATCCTTCAGCCGGAAACTACGAGGAACTCGGGCAGCTTTACCTCGACAAAGGCCAATGGGAAAAAGCGCGTGTCTGCTTCGACCGTTCGATCACCCAACGTACCGATTCCCCCGACCCGTTTTATCGCCGAGCTTTAGCTCTCTTGCAGCTAGGCAATTTCCCGGCTGCCTTGGACGACTTGGAACGGGTGGCGCGAACCGACCCCGGCTATGACATCCAACGCGCCGCCGGGCTGCTGGCCTGGGCTTACGCGCGAACCGGCCAGAACGAAAAGGCGGAGACGCTATTCAGCCGCGTTCTGCAGGGTTCGACCCTGACGGAGACGCAGTATCACTATGCCGAGTTTCTGGCGGCACGGGGCCGGGCCGCCGAAGCGCGCGAGTGGGCGCAGCAAATCATGGCCAAACGCCGCACCATGCCAGGCTTCCAACGCCGCCGGGAACGTCCCTGGTTCCGGCAGACGCGCGCGCTGCTGTCGCGACTGAAATAGCCAAACTGATGTAGAACGGTTAATGGCTGCCGCAATATATCGAGCGGATGGTGAAAATCCTATGGTGAAAAGCCCTCACGTCGCAAAACAGATCAGCGAGCTGATGCTCGACATTTCTGATCGCATAAGCCAGTCGGTCGCTTCAACCAAGAGCGAGTGTTCCGCCGAAGAGCACGCCGCATACCAGCGAGCCGCGGCCAAAGTTCTCTCCGCCGTACAACAAGAGGTGCTGAGTCCGCTCTACGCGGAATATCCCTCCTTGCGGCCGGCGGGATGGAAGATGACCGCAGCCTCCCCGGTTGGCGAAGCGCGCAGCCTGGGAGGAATTATTCAGCCGGTGTAGAGTTGCGTGGATTACCGTGAATGGCATGTAAACCTCTATTCTCCAGGCTCGTCGTTCAGCCTTTCCAAAAACAGAGGGTAAAGAACGGAAAGCTCACCTTCGTGGTCTAGAGTTTGGCCTGGAATTCGACCTTTAATCCGAGTACGGACTCTACAAATACCTCTTAGGCGTGCGGGAATGCAACGGCGACGAACCATGCACTCGATATCCATGAGGCTCTGGAAGACATCTTCGCGTCCACCATCAGCCCCGCCCCGGAACCGAAAAGGCTTGCCCCGTTCTCCCCGTGTATCTTTTCCCCGGTTGAAACAGATGTCCTCCCAAACCGCATACAGCCTTTCCATCGTCGAGGCATCCGAACGTCCGGAAATAGGTCGATTCCACTGGTGGTTGCAGTTCGCGGAATCGCCGAGGATCACAAACGACCCGCCGAACTTACGCATTCGGTTGCGACCTCCCTCCCTGGGGAATGCGACCAAGATGCCGCGGGGCAGTCTGGTATATCCGATCTCAAACTCTCTGGCGATGAAGTGTTCGTTGATAAGAACGGTGTCGCCAATCGTTTCATGTGCCTCTAGCCATGGCCCGAGAAATGACGCAAGTGCAACAGGGATGCTGTCCGGCAGGTCTGGCCGCTGCCTCTTTGTGCCGATTTTCGGCGTCAACGATAGCTCTAGCTCAAGATCAGTCCGATATTCTCTGCGGAACGTAAGCCTGTCCTCTGGAGGCAACTGGGCGAAGTACATGAGCAACAAGTCACGATCAATGTAGAAGAATTCCTTAAGCATAACGCGTTGCCCTCAACCAGAAAAACCCACTGTCGACCCTGAAAAAGCTCGAGTGCCCAGGGCACGCCAGCAGCATACACGATTGTGGCGCATCGCGTAACAAACCTACCTATCATGGGCTGGTGGCCCATACTTGCCATCTGTTGGCAAATGTGGGGATGTTCGGCCTCGTTTTTCGGTTCCTCGATCTCTGCCGATGCCGAATAATCCCGACGCTCGCTCGCAAGACAAGACCAAAATCAACTGCCCCACACCTGCGCCCAACGGCAGGCGCAGATATGGTCCACCGTGCCATGGCTCACTTCTGCAGCTCCACTTGCAGCATTTTCACAAAGGCGTCCATGGCGGGCGAGATCCATTTATCCCTGTGCCAGATCACTTGTGTCGAAATATCCATCGGAGTGCCGCTCCAGCGTAATGCCCTCAGTCGATCGTCGCGGAGTTCAGCGGCAACGGCAATCTCAGGCAGCAGCGCAACCCCCATGCCCAGCGCCGCGCAGCCTTTGATCGCTTCCACGCTAGTAAACTCGGTCGTGTTTTTCGGGCGGATGCCTCGCAGTGAGAGCAGGTCGTCGAGTTTCTTCCGGTAGGCGCAGCCAGCTTCGGTCAGCAGCAGCGTCTGCCCCCTCAGGTCTTCGGGCCCGACCTTTGCCTTGGCCGCCAGCGGATGCATCGGGCCAGTGACGAAGATGATCCGCTCGGTTCGCAGGCGAATACTCGACAGCCGCTCGTTTGCAATTTCGTCCGCCATCCGAATCGTCACATCCAGTTGGCCTGACTCCAGAGGGTGGACCAGGTTCGCATCCTCGTAGGGACGAAAAATCAGCTCAACATTCGGAAACTGTTTGCGGAACTTGCGGAGTACCAGCGGCAGACGATAGGTGAGCACCGATTCCGGCGCGCCCACGCGCAGTGGGCCAGAGGGTGCGGCACTGTTCGACAGGGCATTTTTTGCTTCCGTAAGCGTGACCAGCACTTTTTCCGCATAGGGCAGCAGACGCTTTCCGGCCTCGGTCAATACCACCCGCTTTGCCAGGCGATCGAACAATTGCGTCCCCAGTTCTTGTTCGAGCGAGCGAATCTGTCCGGTGACGTTCGACTGAACGCAATGCACTCGCTCGGCAGTCCGTGTGAAGTTCAACTCCTCCGCTAGCGTCTGGAAAATTTCAAGTTGTCGCACTTCCATAATCATCTCCCGTAATGATGGTCGTGATCATTATAATCTATGAAACTGATGCGAGCTCATCGATATCAAAGGAAACAGAAAGGTTGAGACCAGATGTTATGCACGCAACCGCTAACGGCGATTCGGCAAGGACGGACAACCCCGGTTCGTTGGACGCTCTGTCCCGGAATCGAAAGCCGGACCGGAGCATACGCGTCGGCTCACAGTGCTTGCGGGGTTCGAAAGCAGGAAGGAAATCTTGGTTTGACCGCAATCCTCGGATAGATGAGCCAAGCTACGACGTGTAAGAGTGCTGAGTGTGGCGTGCACTTTGCGGAAGAGGCAAACAGATGAACAGAGATCTAAAAGACAAACTAATCGCTGTAATCGGACGACTGCTGCGCTTCGAACGCCCCGGTCGCGGAACTCAGTCCTTTCAAGGAGGCCCTATGAACAACGAATCTATTTTTGCCGTGGAAGAGTCCAACCCCGCTGTAGTTTGCGGAAAGCCCAGCGCAGGCGAAGCGCCGCTCGAAGCAGTAGGCCGTTTGCTCGGCTACACGCAGAATGAATTGTTTTTTGCGAATGATGTACTCACTCGATTCAGGTGGCGGTATCCGGCGGAAGCGTCGCGCCAGAATATGAATTCAACGGAAGCGGAGGCAATCGGTTCGATTACCGACCGCGACCATGCCGCTTGATCTCGGCAGGGTCCCCACTCTGCGCTGCTGCTTTTGCGCAGGGTGGGTCGCGTTGCCTTGGCTGCTCAATAGTACTGTGGCCGCCGGTCGGCGAAGACCGGGATGCGCTTGCGGATATCGGCGACCGAGCTGAAATCGACATCGGCGATGACCACTTCTTCCTTATCGCTGGAGCCATGGGCCAGCACCTCGCCCCAGGGATCGATCAGCATCGAGTTTCCGAAGAAAGCATTGTTATCGTCCTTGCCGACGCGGTTCACGGCCAGCACGAACATCTGGTTCTCGATCGCCCTGGCCATGTTCAGGGTCAGCCAATGCTTGCCACGAATCGTCGGCCACTCGGCGGGGACGAACATCACCTGGCATCCGCCCAAGGCCAGAGCTCGCGGCAGTTCGAGGAAGCGCAGGTCGTAGCAGACAATCATTCCCGCTTTGCCGAACGACATATCGAATGCACATTTACTGGTTCCGGGCGCGATATATTTGTCTTCCGCCATCAGGCCAATGAGGTGGATTTTGCTATATTTCCCGATCATCTCGCCAGCCTGGTTGAAGGCATAGGCGGTGTTATAGACTTTGCCGTCGCGAAGCTCGGCAATGGAGCCGCCCATGATCTCCACATGGTTCTGCTTGGCAATGTTTTTCAACATCTGCACTGTCGGGCCGTTGGCGGGTTCGGCGAGTTGGTGGATTTGATCCAGCTTGTAGCCGGTCGTCCACAGTTCAGGCAGCACGAAGAGCTGGGCTCCGGCGCGCAGCCCCTCTTCGATCATTGACTGCGCTTTTTTTCGGTTGGCGGAAACGTCGCCGAGCACGATGTCCATTTGGATGAGGGCGGTTTTCATGCTTTTATCTCCTGCTCGAAGATCAAGATGTAGCGTACTTGAAGGGTAATTGAAAGCGCTATTTTTGGCATCTGCCCGGTAGCCCGCGTCTCGCAACCTCAGTTTAATCGAGCGATGAGGTAGGCGTCTGTGTTGAACTTGGCGGTGCCGCATATTTGCCATCGGTTGGCAAATGTGGGGATGTTCGGCCCCGTTTTGCTTCGATCTCTGGCACCGGGCGAACCCGCGGAAGCAATAGGAAAGTAAACCGCCGTCGAAGAGGAATTGGGGGCGATCGAAGCTCGCGAAAGCAGCTCATGCGGCTGCAATGAGACAATAGTTTAGTTAGCGCCAAAGCGGAATGCCATGACAGAACGCCTGTACTACGAAAATTCGTTTCTTCACGACTTTGTCGCCGCACTGCTTGCGGTCCGCCACTTGCCGGACGGCCGCACCGCGCTGGTCTTCGACCGCACCGCTTTTTATCCCACCAGCGGCGGGCAAACTTTTGACACCGGCTGGATCGAATGGGGGGACCTCGACAACCCGCAGGCGCTTCCTCCCAAGTTCCGGGTCGGCGAGGTGCTGGAGGACGAAGCCAGCGGCGAAGTCTTGCACCTGATCGAGCCTGTGCCGGAGCTGGAGCACGCCCTGGCAGGCACCACGGCGGCGGCCGGCGAAAACGCGGTTCGCGTGCGCGGCTTTATCGACGTCGAGCGGCGGCGAGACCACTTGCAGCAGCACTCCGGCCAACATGTACTTTCAGCCGCCTTCGTGGAGCTGTTCGAGCTGCCGACCGTATCGTTCCACATGGGCGAGGAGAGCTGCACCATCGACCTTGAGGCCAAGAGCCTCTCGCCCGAGCAGGTTCGCCGCGCCGAACAGCGCGCCAATCAGGTTGTCTTGGAAGACCGGCCGGTCAAGACGCATTTCGTAACTCCGGAACAGGCGCGCGAGATGGGCCTGCGCAAGCTTCCGCCTGCCGGCCGCGAGCGGCTGCGGATCATCGAGATCGAGGATTTTGATCTTTGTGCTTGCGGAGGGACGCATGTTCGCGCCACCGGGCAGACCGGTGCGATTCTGCTGCGCAAGGTGGAAAAAGTAAAGCAGGGGATGAGGGTCGAATTTGTCTGCGGCGAGCGCGCCGTGCATTTTGCCCGTCAGGACTACGAAACTCTGGCCGAGGCCGCCGGGTTATATCTCGGCGCATCTCTGGACCGCGCCCGAGCAGGTAAGAAAATCGCTGGAAGAGATCAAGACTGCGGCCAAACGTGAGCACAAATTGCTGGAGGAGGTCGCGGAGTTGACTGCCGCGAAAATGTTGGCCGCGAGCGAGTCGTCGGCGGCATCAGGCTGATTGCGCAGGTATTGACGCGGACGCGATATCGGTTTGCCAAGCTGCTGGCGCAGAAGCTGGTGGCGGAGCCGGGGACGGTCGCGCTGCTTGGCTGCGGCACGGAGCAGCCGGCGTTGGTGTTCGCCGAGTGGCGCGGAGGGCCTTTCGATATGGGGGCGCTGATGAAGCAGGAGATGGCGCGGCTGGGCGGCCGTGGCGGAGGTTCGCGCGAACTGGCCCAGGGCGGCGTGCCGGGCTTGGAGCAGCTCGAGGGCGCCATTCGACGCGCCAAAGCCGCTATACTCACCCAAGGCTCGAGCGATACGCCCGCTCCGGCTTCGCAATCTAATTCGCAACCCAGTTCGTAACCCAGTTAACCAGTTTCGCGGGGCCGACGATTGGACCAGGGCCTGATTCTCATCACGCTGCTCATCAAGCTCGGCGTCTCCGCCGCCGTCAGCAGTGTGCTTGCGCGCGCCCGGCGCTTCCGCGTGCTGCTGTTTCGGGAAGATCGAAGCCTCTCTGAAAACCTCGAGATGGTGTTGCTCATCGGCATTCCGTTCGCCCTCGGCGTGGTGGTGCGCGCCAAAGTGAGAAACTTCCTGGCTGCCGATTTGGCTTTCGAAAGTTCGATCCTGATGGGCATCATCACCGGGCGTTGCGGCGGCATCGCCGGCGGTCTGCTGGTCTCGTTTCCGTCGCTGTTTCTGGGCGAATGGGGCAATCTGCCGCTGAACGTTCGGAGCCGGGCTGGTGGCCGGATGCCTGCGCAATCTGGCCCAGGACAAAGAAGCGATCTGGTCTTTCTCGCCGTTCTTCGACCTGAGCCTTTACCGCTGGATCAGGCGGACCATCCGCAAGTCGTTCATCGACTGGCAGACCTCGTTCTTTGTCATGATCCTGGCGCTGACCTTCAGCGCGCGAGCAGCTCAAAGGCATGTTTTCGGCAGGCATCTGTTTGCACTCGCAAGCCCGAACTGGCTGATCACGATTGCCATGTATCTCGCTACGGTGATGTGCGTGGCGATTGCATTGAAGGTTTTGAACAATGTGCGGATCGAAATGAAATTGGAGGAGCAGGAGCGGCTGCTGCTGCAGGCGCGCATGGAGGCGTTGCAGAGCCAGATCAATCCGCACTTCCTGTTTAACACCTTGAACACCGTTTCCTCGCTGGTGCGTTTCAATCCGGACAAGGCGCGCGAGGTCATCGTCAAGCTCTCGAACATTTTGCGGCGCTTGCTGCGGAAAAGCGATTCGTTCGTTCAACTCAAAGACGAGCTCGATTTTGTCGACGATTACCTGGACATCGAGGTCGTCCGCTTCGGACATGACAAGTTGCGGATCGTGAAGGAAATCGAACCCGAGAGCGCTGGAGGGCCGTCCCCAGCGTCATTCTCCAGCCGCTGGTGGAAAACTCGATCAAGCACGGGCTTTCGCCCAAGATCGAGGGTGGCACCATTTACCTGCGTGCGCGGATAATCGACCGCCTGCTGGTCATCGAAGTCGAAGACGACGGAGTGGGCATGGAGAGCGTGGGAGCGGCCGGTACTGGCATCGGCATGGCGAATGTTCGCGAACGTTACAGGTTTTATATGGCGATACGGCTCACATCGAAATTAACAGCCGGCACGGCCAAGGAACATTGGTCCGCCTGGTGTTGCCCGTACCCAATCCTGACGAATTCTCCTCGTCGATTTACGACATCCGTTCCAGCACCTCCCGGTAGAACTGCTCATAGTGCGGAATGATCATGGTGCTGCAGAAACGCTTCTGCGCCTTCGCCCGGGCGCGCTTTCCCATGTCGCGCAGCTCGGTGTCATCGGAGAGCACCTCGATGGCATGGCGCGCCATCGCGTCGACATCGCCGACGTCGACCATGTAGCCGTTTATCCCATGGTCGATCAGCTCCGGAACGCCGCCTGCATTGGTCGAAATGGGAACCACTTCGCACGCCATGGCCTCCAGCGCGGCCAGGCCGAACGACTCAAGCTCGCTGGGAAGCAGCATCACGTCGGCCACCGCGAGTTTCTCGTTCACCCATTCTGCTTGCCGAGGAAGAGAACCTGCTTGTGGATTCCTTTCTTCATCGCCAGCCACTCCGCCTGGGAACGGTCGGGTCCGTCGCCAATCATCAGCAGCTTTGCCGGAAGCTTTCTTCAGCACGCGATCGAAGACCTCAATCACATCCGTAACCCGCTTGACCGGCCTGAAGTTGGAGAGGTGAACCAGCACGCGCTCGTCGGGCCGCGCATACTCGCTGCGCCGAAGCACGGAGTTCGGATCGCGGCGGTAAAGATCGCAATTGACGAAGTTCGGAATCACCTCGATATGATTTTCGATATTGAACTGCTCCAGCGTCTGCTGCTTGAGGTAATCGGAGATGGCGGTGACACCGTTGCTCTGCTCAATGGAGAAACGGGTGATGGGCAGGTAGGAACTATCCAGGCCGACCAGGGTGATGTCCGTTCCATGGAGGGTGGTCACGTAGGGCAACCGCCGGCGCTTGCGGCCGCTGCCGCAGGCAAGCATCTGGCGTGCCAGCATGGCGCTGACGGAGTGGGGGATGGCGTAGTGCACGTGCAGCAAGTCGAGATCGTAAATTTCCGCTACCTCGGCCATGCGCGTGGCCAGCGCAAGATCATAGGGCGGATACTCGAAGAGCGGATAACGCGAAACCTCGACCTCGTGATAGTGAATGTTGGCATGCGGTTCGGTGAGCCTTATCGGCTGCGAGTAGGTAATGAAGTGGACCTGGTGCCCGCGTTCGGCCAACTCGATTCCCAGCTCGGTCGCGACGACTCCGCTTCCACCGTAAGTTGGATAACAAGTGATTCCTATGCGCATGGATTTTCCATCATTGGGCTGCATGGATTAGTGTACTGTCCCGTAAGTTCGTGCAATTAATTTTTAAGGGTGTCATTCTGAGCGACCCAAGGGAGCGAAGAATCCGCTCTTGCTTTCAGGCATAAAGAGAAGCAGATCCTTCGTTGTGCTCAGGATGACACTCACGAGATTGTTTATGAATGCGAAGCATTTTCAGGACACCATATTAGCGCCTTCTTAGAGCGATTACCGCGTGAGGGTTCCCGGTCTAGCTGCGAGTGCCTCCGTTAGGTTTCTTTGCCGTATTAGAAGAGCAGCAGCCGTTGGGTGATTCAAATCCGTCGCCTGCGAGGGGATGAGAACCGCGGGTTAATTCCTGGAATGAAATCAACTGTATGCCACTGCGCTCCAGTGCCCGGCGGGTGCTGTCGGCGGTTAGCGCCTGCATCTCTGTTTCTCGCGACGCCAGCAGCCGTGTGCGGGCCGCGGCGAGTTGAGCATCGTTGTAGCCGGGATGCGAAACCAGTTCCCAAACACCATCTTGCATCCGCTTGAGCAGGGCTGAGATGTTTGAGACATTGAGCGTGCCGGTCGCGATCAGGCCGAGACTTCCGTCCGTCGTGCGCAGACCGGATTCGGCAACCATGGAGTGGAACTTGGCGCGAAACGTGCGTAGGGCCAGCACCTCCGCGTAGCGCACGGGAATCCGCAGTAAGTTGGGGATGGGCATGGAAAAAACTGGTTCAAAGGGATTGCGCAACGCCGGAACACCGCAGGCAGCGGCAGCCCTCAAAAGTGGTTTGAGAATCGACGGGAAGATGTGCGCGTGCTTGTGCGCGTCGAAATGCGAAATCGTTATGCCCGCAGCCTGTATCTTTTGAAACTGCGCTATGGCCTCGGCCTCAATTTCTTCAGCACGGAAGCGATGGCTAAGTGCCTGCTTCGCCAGTTGCTGGATGGAGCGGTAAAAAAGTCCGGTCCCGGGTGCGAGCAGCGAGGGCACTTCGGCCGGCGGCAGCACTGGCCTGCCATCGGCAAGCACGATGTGGCAGCCGATGCCGAGAGCAGGACCAGTTCCGCCCTGGGGAACGAGACGCTTAACCGAGGCGACGGCGTCCTGAAATTCGTCGCTGTTTGCCATCAGTGTCGTCGAGGTCACAATGCCGCGCTGATGACACTCCAGGATGGCGCGATTGACGCCGCGAGTGAGGCCGAAGTCGTCGGCGTTTACAATGAGCCGCTGCACTCGCCAAGTTTAGACCGCTTGCAGGGTTAGTGTCGACGCGCTTGGAACTGGGTCGTCCGGAACCAGCGCTCATGACAAAGGACGCCGCGAGGCGTCCTTTGGGATTGATTCATTGCGATCGTCTTAACAATCTAAGCTGTACGCATTTCAGCCGTCTCGCTCTCACCAAGGTAGAGTTTGATTTTCTCCAGCAAGGCGGGAAAGAGCTGCTCCTTCTGAAGGCAGGCATTCACGTCTTCGCCGCCGTCAATCGGCCCATAGCCTGTAACGATGATGACCGGAACGCTAGGATCTTTCTGATGCACTTGCTTGGCCAGCTCCAAGCCATTCATGCCTTCCATCCGAAAATCCGTAACCAGGATGTCGAATCTTCTTTTTCGAATTTATCCAGTGCATCGGCAGCACTGTAAGCCGAGACTGCCCGGTAACCTTGCATTTCCAGAATTTCACAACTCAAACGCGCCAACACCTCGTGGTCGTCGACGAATAAGATAGCCTTCATGGGTTCACCTTTGTCTTTTTCTACAGCATCTCGACACGGCTACTGAATCATTAGTTTAGAGAAAACCCCGTGGAGATGCCTCCTAGGGTAATTTTAACATAAATCTGGAGCGAGTACTCGTGATCGATGCCTTGGAGCTCCCGTTATCAGACACACCCCAGCAAGCCCACAGATAGTAACTCAACGTTCCGCTCATAACCAGCAAAACGAACGCGCTACCCGGAAGCCGTCATGCACTTGGTTGGAAGGTCAACTCGGGGCCTGACTGCCGGCGCGTTCCTGGGCGCCGAGGCCGGTCGATTTTCCAGCCCGGCATTTCCGCTGTTCGCCCCGAGGCCGTGAACGGGATGAACGGCTATAATCGAAAATGAGCTAGAAGCTGTCTGATTTAACCTGCACTCTCAATTGAAGCTGCACGGGCGCAGAGGCGCCGATCTGTAGAGCCGATCTATTAAGAAGGGAATCGTTATGACAGAAATCGAACTGATTCATGCGCGCGAAGTTCTGGATTCACGCGGAAATCCCACGGTGGAAGCTGAAGTGACACTGGTAAGCGGGGCGAAGGGCCGCGCCATCGTTCCGAGCGGCGCTTCTACCGGCGAGCACGAGGCCGTGGAGCTTCGCGATGGTGACAAGTCGCGTTACCAGGGCAAGGGCGTGCTCATGGCCGTGCACAACGTAAACGATGTGATCGCCCCGGCGCTCATGGACATGGATGCCTCGTGCCAAGCCGAGATCGACGCCAAGATGATCGAACTGGATGGCACGGAAAACAAGGGCAAGCTCGGCGCCAATGCGATTCTTGCCGTAAGCATGGCCGCGGCGCGTGCGGTTGCCGATTACTACGATCTGCCGCTCTACCGTTACCTGGGCGGCGTGACCGCGAACATTTTGCCGTGCCCGATGATGAACATCATCAATGGAGGGGCGCACGCCGACAGCAATGTGGATTTTCAGGAGTTCATGGTGATGCCGATTGGAGCGCCGTCGTTCGCCGAGGCGCTGCGCTGGGGAGCGGAGACGTTTCATTCCCTGAAGTCGGTGCTGAAGAAGAAGGGTTATAACACCGCGGTCGGCGACGAGGGCGGCTTTGCCCCCTCCCTCAAGGCCAACGCCGAAGCCATCGAGGTGATTCTCGAGGCCATCCAGCAGGCCGGCTATAAAGCGGGCGATCAGATTGCGATTGCCCTGGACCCGGCGGCCAGCGAGTTCTTTTCCGACGGCAAATACACCTTCAAGAAGAGCGATAAATCCAGTAAGAGCTCGGCACAGATGGTGAAATTCTACGCCGACTGGGTGCGCCAATACCCGATCGTGTCGATTGAAGATGGTCTGGCCGAGGACGACTGGGACGGCTGGAAGATGTTGACCGACGAGATGGGCGACAAAATTCAACTCGTCGGCGACGACATCTTCGTGACCAGTACCGCGCTGCTGGCGCGCGGCATCGACTTGGGCGTGGCCAACTCGGTGCTGATCAAACTGAACCAGATCGGCACTGTCACCGAGACACTGGAGGCAATCGAGATGGCGCGCCGCAATGGCTACACTTCCGTGATCTCGCACCGCTCCGGCGAAACCGAAGACGCATTTATCGCGGACTTGGCGGTGGCCACCGGCGTCGGCCAGATCAAGACCGGTTCGGCCTCGCGTACCGACCGCATCGCCAAGTACAACCAGTTGCTGCGCATCGAAGAACAGCTCGGGGCCGCGGCGAACTTCCTCGGCCTGGCTGCGCTGAACTATAACGGCGAGCTGATGGAGAGCGCAGGAGCGTAGAACATTTCAGATTTCAGATTGAAGATTTCAGACTGAATTGTCCAGCGACCGCCTCAGCAGATTGCAAGCAGGAAATCTGAATTCAAGATCTGAAATTGTTTAAGGCGGGGATATCTCGTTGAACGCCGAAGAACTGAAGTGGCGGACCAAGCAGTTTGCCATCCGGGTCATTAAGTTTGTGCAGGCGCTGCCGAAGAACTCCGAAGCACAAGTGATTGGGAAACAATTGCTAAGGAGTGGAACTTCGGTGGCGGCGAACTATCGTGCCGTTTGTCGGTCTCGCTCAAACCCTGAATTCATCGCTAAGATGGGCACAGTGATCGAGGAGGCCGACGAAACGGCATTCTGGTTAGAGCTGCTGGATGAGGCGTCGATCACCTCCGAGCCTGTCGAGCCTCTTCTTCGGGAAGCAGGTGAGCTCGTGAAGATATTCGCGGCGTCACGGCTCACCGCATCGAGGAGGAGCTGAAATGCCTAAGAATGCGTAAGCCCAAAATCTGAAATCTAAGATCTGAAATCTGAAATGCCTAAGCCCAAACCGCTCGTTTTGATCGTCCTTGATGGCTGGGGTTATGCTCCGCCCTCGAATGCCAACGCCATTTCGCTGGCGCGCAAGCCGAATTATGACAAGCTGCTCGCCGAGTATCCGAACACCCTGATCCACACCAGCGGGCACTTCGTCGGGCTGCCCGACGGGCAGATGGGCAACAGCGAGGTCGGGCACCTGAACATCGGCGCCGGCCGCGTGGTTCGCATGGATATCACTCGCATCGATCTGATGATCGAGAACGGTGAGTTGTTCAAGCATCCGGTGCTGCTCGACGCCATGAAGCATGCCAAGACGAATGGGCGGCGGCTGCACTTCTGCGGATTGCTCTCCGACGGCGGCGTTCACTCTCACCAGAACCATCTCTATGCGCTATTGAGGATGGCGAAGCAGAACGGCGTGGAGCGCGCTTTTGTTCACTGTTTTATGGATGGCCGCGACACGCCGCCGGACTCCGGCGCGGGCTACATCGAGCAGTTGCAGCAGAAGATGCGCGAGTACGGCATCGGCAAGATCGCCACCGTCGATGGCCGTTATTACGCCATGGATCGCGATCGCAAGTGGGATCGCCAAAAGAAGGCGTTCGATGCCATGGTGCACGGCAAGGCCGTAGCCACCTATGCCGATCCGGTGCGGGGGATGAAGGATTCCTACGATCGCGGCGTCACCGACGAGTTTGTCATTCCGTTTGTCTGCAGTGGACGCGGGTGGCGAAGCGGTGGGTACGATTCGCGATGAAGATGTCGTGATCAACTTTAATTTTCGTGCCGACCGGGCGCGGCAGATTACGCGCTGTCTGGCTCGCGAGAGCGGCATCACAGCCGAGGGCGGGCGCGATCTGCCGGATGCCGCGGCGCTGGACAAGGCCATTCCGCGCGACGAAGTTCCCAAAAACTTGCAATACGTTTGCATGACCGAGTACGACGTCAAGTTCAAGTTGCCCGTCGTCGTGCCTTCCGAGCGCCTCACGAACATTCTGGCGAACGTCATGGCAAACCTTGGCATGCGCAATCTCCGGGTCGCCGAAACCGAGAAGTACGCGCACGTCACGTTCTTCTTCAATGGCGGAGTGGAGAAGCCTTTTCCGGGCGAGGAGCGCGTGCTGATCCAGTCGCCGAAGGTGGCCACCTACGATTTGCAGCCGGAGATGAGCGCCAAGGGCGTCGCCGAAGCCGTGGTCAAAGCCATCGAAGACAAAACCTTCGACGTGGTGATCGCGAACTTCGCCAACGCCGACATGGTTGGGCATAGCGGCAAGATTCCGCCGACCATCCGGGCGGTCGAGACCGTCGATGGGTGTCTGGGCGAGCTCTACGCGGCCATCAAGCGCTGCGGCGGCAGCCATGCTGGTGACCGCCGATCATGGCAACGCCGAGCAGATGATCGATCCGGAAACCGGCGGACCGCAAACGGCTCACACCACCAATCCGGTGCCGTTCATCTATATCGCCGAAGATGCGAACCAGTTTCCGCTGCGCCCGGATGGCGCATTGCAGGACATATCGCCGACCGTGCTCGGCGCTCTGGGCATTCCGCAGCCCAAGGAGATGACGGGGCGCGATCTGCGGATTAAGAAGAACGCATAGGCTGTCCGGCGGCGATAACGGATTTGATTTTCAACTACTCTGATCGCTACTCTGATCATGCCAATGAAACTTGTCATCGCGATTCAGCATCATTTCCATCTCTGGATACCGCCGAAATCGTTTGCCGATCGCATCCGCCAAGATTTCCCTCAACTCGAGGTGGTGCAACTCGACGGCTACGAAGGCCTCAAGGCCGAGATCGTGGACGCGGATCTGATGATTGCGTTTTCGATGAGGGCGGAGCAATTCCAGGCGGCCCGCCGATTGAAATGGATTCACTCGACCGCGGCCGCCGTGCATGCGCTGCTGCTGCCGGAAGTGGTGGCCAGCGATGTCGTGGTGACCAACGCCCGCGACGTGCATGGTCCCGCGGTGGCTGAACACGCCATGGGCCTGGTGTGGACCGTCGGCAGGCAACTGCATCGAGTCCGCGACTTTCAACACAAACACGTGTGGGCGCAGGAACTTTTATGGGATGAGGTGCCCCATCCGCGCGAAATGCGCGGGGCCACGCTGCTGGTCGTAGGCTTCGGCGCGATCGGGCGTCCGCTGGCGCAAATGGCGCATGCGGCGGGAATGCGCGTGATCGCCGTGCGGGAGCATCCGGGCCGTCCCAGCGAGCCCGCAGAGCAGGTATTCGGCTTCGATGAACTTGACCAAGCGTTGCCGCTGGCCGACTTTGTGGTGATTGCCGCGCCGGTGACCGAAAAGACCACGGGCCTGTTTCATGAAGCGCGGCTCCGCAAGATGAAACGCGGCGCTTGCCTGTTTAATGTCGGCCGTGGCATCCAACTCGACTCGGCGGCCTTGGTGCGAGTCATCCGCGAAGGGCATCTCGCCGGCGCCGGACTCGACGTCATGGAAAAGGAACCACTTCCACCGGACTCGCCGTTGTGGGACGTGCCTGAGATCCTAATCACGCCTCATGTTGCCGGGTTCGACGACCGGCTGTGGGAGCGGCAATACGAACTTTACGCGGAGAATCTGCGCCGCTATTTTGCCGGTGAACCACTGCTCGGCTTGGTCGATAAGCAAAAGGGATACTGATGCTATTGCAGATCGAAAGTAAACAATTTCAGATTTTTGATTTCAGATTGAATTGTCCATCGATCGCCTCGGCAGGCTGCAAGAAACCTGAAATCAAAATGTTCAATCTGAAATGTTCAATCTGAAATCTTAAATGGCTTACTCCTGGCACGCAGCCGCCGCAACCGGCACTGGCACCTGTTCAATAATCTCCAGCCCGAAGCCTTCGAGCGAGGCCACCTTGCGCGGGCGATTGGTGAGCAGGCGCAAGTGCTTCAGCTTGAGGTCGCTCAGGATCTGAGCCCCTATGCCGATCTCGCGTTGAGTTTTCCGCTGCGAATCGGGAAGCGTTGGCAGGCGAATGTCGCGATGAAATTGCAGCGTGGTTCTTTCGCCCAACCGCTCGACGGAAAAGCCCTTGGAAGTCTGGTGCAAATAAATAATGGCGCCGCGGCCTGCTTCGGCGATCATCCGCATCGATTGGTCCAGCATGTTGCGGCATTCACACGAGGTGGCGCCGAAAACGTCTCCCGCCAGGCAATGCGAGTGCATCCGCACCAGGGTAGGGAGATCGCCGGTTTTTTCCACCTCGCCCTTCACCAATGCGACATGCGCCTGGCCATCGATCTGCGACTGGTAGGCAATCATGCGAAACTCGCCGTAACGGGTTGGAACGACTGCCTCGCCGATTCGGACGAGGTAGGTCTCGGTTTGCAAACGGTAGCGAATGAGTTCGGCCACGGTCAGCATCTTCATTTTGTGCTGGTGGCAGAATTCCTTCAGCTGCGGCACCCTGGACATGGTGCCGTCGTCATTCATGATCTCGCAGATGACGCCCGCGGGAACCAGTCCGGCCATGCGGGCCAGGTCGACAGAAGCCTCGGTCTGCCCGGCGCGAACCAGTACGCCGCCCTGGCGGGCGCGCAAGGGAAAGACGTGTCCAGGACGGGCCAGATCGGCTGGGCGAGCGGCGGGATCGATGGCCACCTTAATGGTTTGGGCGCGGTCGAAAACGGAGATGCCGGTCGAGACACCGTCGCGCGCATCGATCGATTCGGTGAACGCGGTGCCGAAGTTGGAAGTGTTCTCGGCGCTCATGGGGCCGAGCCGGAGCTGGTCCAGCCGCTGTTCCGTCATCGCCAGGCAGATCAGGCCACGGCCGTACTTCGCCATGAAGTTGATCGCCTCGGGGGTGACTTTTTCGGCGGCCATGGTCAAGTCGCCTTCGTTTTCGCGGTCTTCATCGTCAACCACGATAATCATTCGACCGGCGCGAATTTCTTCAATCGCGGCAGGCACGTCACAGAACTGCATCTCTTGCGTCATAGGAGGTAAAAAAATTCTATCAAACCCAGCGCTGCCCGGCGCGGGTTTCAGCGCATTCGCGAAAATAGAGGGTCCTCCCCAAGTCTTCCGGCCAGGGAGCACTGCTCAGCCAGGGCCGCAAAGTGGCAGCCGAGGCTAAAGCGAGCCAAAAGGGCAGGGTGGAAGAGTCTGAACCCTGATTCTGATTCACGATCCTTCGAAGCCACTCGATTTTCTTTCCAGCTTCGGCTACAAACTACTTATGACGCACGCAAAGCTGGTGGAAGCCGCTATCGCCTGGCTGCGGCGGTACCGATGTGGAATCGTGCTCAGCGAGCAAGGTTGCGCGAGCGGCGAAATGCCGGATGCGATTGGCTGGAAAGGGAAGTGCCATTCGGTGATCGCCGAGTGCAAGCTGAGTCGCGCCGATTTCCTCGCCGATCGCGAAAAACAGTGGCGAACAGACCCAGAGGTCGCACTGGGCTGCGAGCGATATTACCTGGCACCCCGCGGTTTATTGCGGGCCGAGGAGTTGCCCGACGGATGGGGGTTGCTCGAAATGCATGCCCGCGAAATAGTCGTGAGCCGGAAGTCGAAAAAAGACTTGCGGCGGCCCGGCGGCTTCATGAACGAGATGAACCTGCTGCTGGCGAGCCTGCGGCGCGTGGAAATCCGCATTGAGCCGCAAACCATCACGGACTTCCTGAAATGGAAGAATCGGCTGGCCGAGTACAACGGTGGCGCTTTGCCGCAAGGAGTGCTGGCCCCGGAGCAGGAAAAGAATCCGCACTTGATGTAAGGAAAACTGCCGTAATCTTGTGTCTGGAAGCTAAATTCGGAACCAATTGCCTGCGAAATCCCTGCCTATTGCCTGCTTGTCACCCTCGCTTGTGAAGCAGCTCACAAAAATTGCCTGTTCGGGCTGGAATCACGAAATTTTGTGAGGAGCATCACAGCGATTTTGTGCGCTGGGTTCTGTAATGGTTCTGTTCCCTGGATTGCGTTGTCCTGGACTGGCAGAGGAATCTCAGACCAGCGCGGTGTCTCTGCGAAAGCACGCTATAGCTATAAAGGTCCGCGCGAATTTGCTGGAGTTACAAGAGGTTTAGCCAGCCAGCCGGCTACAGCCAGACGGCACAACAAGACCGGGGACTCGCCGGAGAGGTGGTTGCGGAAGAATGCGGAGCGCGCCCGATGTGCGGAGACTAGTATTGGCGCGGCTCCACGACAGCTCCGGACTTAACGATTGGCCGTTGCACCCGCGGCTTGTTCCAGGCCTGACGGCGGAGCGGCAACCCTAACCTAATCATTTTGTATTCGAGAGTGGATCATTCGATGAACAGACCTTATATAACGATTGATGGCAATGAAGCAGCTGCGTACGTTGCCCACAAGATCAACGAGGTCATCGCGATCTATCCGATCACTCCCTCATCGCCGATGGGTGAGTTTTCGGATCAATGGTCGTCCGATGGCCAGCCGAACATCTGGGGCACGATTCCCCAAGTAGTCGAGCTGCAGAGCGAGGCTGGAGCGGCCGGCGCGCTGCACGGGGCGTTACAAGGCGGCTCCCTGGGCACCACATTCACCTCTGCGCAGGGCCTGCTGCTGATGATCCCGAACATGTACAAGATCGCGGGCGAGTTAACCGCCTGCGTGATTCATGTTGCGGCCCGTTCCCTGGCGGCGCATGCACTGTCGATTTTCGGCGATCACCAGGACGTCATGTCGGTGCGCGGCGTTGGCTTTGCCATGCTGGCTTCCAATTCGGTGCAGGAAGTCATGGACATGGCGCTGATTTCGCAGGCGGCATCGCTCGAATCGCGCGTGCCGTTCCTGCACTTCTTCGATGGCTTCCGCACCTCGCATGAGGTCGCCAAAGTGCAGGCACTGGCGAAAGAAGATCTGCAGGCGATGATTTCCGACGAACTGGTTCAGGCGCACCGCAAACGCGGGCTGACGCCGGACCGCCCGATGCTTCGCGGCACGGCGCAGAATCCCGATGTCTATTTCCAGGGGCGCGAGACCGTGAACCCGTTCTACCTGGCCGTGCCCACCATCGTGCAGAATACGATGGATAAATTTGCCGGTCTGGTCGGACGCAAGTACCAATTGTTCCAGTATTCCGGCGCGCCGGATGCGGAGCAGGTGATCATCCTTACCGGCTCCGGTGCTGAAGTTGCCGAGGAAGCCGTGGAAGCAATGGTCGAGAAGGGCCAGAAGGTTGGGCTGATCAAGGTCCGCCTCTACCGTCCGTTCTCTGCCGAGCACTTCCTGGAAGCCCTGCCGGCGACGACCAAGAGCATTGCGGTGCTTGACCGCACCAAGGAACCAGGCAGCCTGGGCGAGCCGATGTACCAGGATGTGCTAACGGTACTGGCGGAGGCGCAGGCCAGCGGCACTCTGAAATTCAGTTCCATGCCGAAGGTGATCGGCGGCCGTTACGGCCTTTCCTCGAAGGAGTTCACGCCGGCGATGGTCAAAGGCGTCTTCGACGAGCTGGCGAAGGCGAAGAGCAAGAACCACTTCACCGTGGGCATCGTCGACGATGTGACCCACACCAGCATCGACTACGACGCGAAGTTCTCGACCGAGCACCCGAAGACGGTGCGAGCGCTGTTCTACGGCCTGGGCGCCGATGGCACGGTGGGCGCGAACAAGAACTCGATCAAGATCATCGGCGAAGACACCGATTTTTACGCGCAGGGCTATTTCGTGTACGACTCGAAGAAGTCGGGCTCGATTACGACCTCGCACCTGCGTTTCGGTCCCAAGCCGCTCAAGTCGAGCTACCTCATCTCCCGCGCGAACTTCGTGGCGTGCCACCAGTTCTCGTTCCTGGAGCGCATCGACATGTTGCGCTATGCCGACCAGGGTGCGGTGTTCCTGCTCAACAGTCCCTTCCCCGCCGACCAGGTTTGGGATGAGCTGCCGCGCAAAGTGCAGCAGCAGATCATCGATAAGAAGCTGAAATTCTACGTGATTGACGGCTACACGGTGGCCAAGGACACCGGCATGGGCAGCCGCGTCAACACCATCATGCAGACCTGCTTCTTTGCCATCTCCGGCGTACTGCCGAAGGATGAAGCGATCGACGCCATCAAGCACTCGATCGAGAAGACCTATGGCAAACGCGGCGGATCGGTGGTGGCGAAGAACTTTGCCGCCGTGGATGCGGCGCTGGCGCACCTGCACGAAGTGAAGGTTCCTGCAACCGCGACCAGCAGCAAGGCAGTTCGCCTGGCGGTTCCGGCGCAGGCTCCGGAGTTTGTGCAGAATGTGCTGGCCCCGATGATTCTGGGCAACGGCGACGATCTGCCGGTGAGCGCGCTTCCCGTCGACGGCACCTTCCCCACCGGCACGGCACAGTGGGAAAAGCGAAACATCGCGCTCGAAATTCCGGAGTGGGATGAGAAGCTTTGCATTCAGTGTGGCAAGTGCGTGCTAGTTTGCCCGCACGCCGTCATTCGCGCCAAGGTTTACGATAGCGGCTTGCTGAAGAAGCGGTGTC
>CAVOKO010000008.1:0-694365 GCA_963696525.1 uncultured Acidobacteriota bacterium
CCCAATCGCAATCGTCGAGCTCCGGAGCCAGCCGCTTGAGCTGATTGGGCAGCAGAAAGCGTAGATGATCGGAACGCCCCATTTTGGCGGCCGACACAGTGAGCCTGCTCACCGCAGGGCACGGTGTTTTTTCATGCACGCCATCCGCAGTGACAGAGTCGTAAGTCGCCTTGCCAAGCGCCGCCATCTCCGGATCCTCGGTTGCGATCGTGCACAGGTCATAGAAAGATGTCGAAAACTGTACTGCGCTCCCGGATGGGGGCGCCCCCGACTCGACCCAGACAACGGGCTCATTCTTCTTGCGCGTATGTGTCGACTCGTTGGTTGGCAGGGGCGCAAGGTTGTCAAGTAACTCCTGCCAGTGCGGACGTAACTCCTCATCCACCCCAAGGATCCTCGATGCGGCGATGGCCAGCGGCGCGATTCCCCGAATCGCCGCCAGGTCTTCCTGTGTATCTTGCGTGTCCCACACAGATTCAAAATTGTTTACATGATAGATGTGATACTTTCCGTCAGATTCCTTTTTGAGATTTGGAAAGTTGCGATAGAATTCGACGGTCCCTTTCAGCATCGGATACGCATACTGCCGAAGGAACGCTTCATCCCGCGACACGTCGTAGCGCAGCCAGTAGAGATAGGAGATCTTCGCTCCAGTAGAAAGGATATGGGTCACATAGCCGAATGGTCCTTTGCCGTAGTCGCCACGAGTCCAGGTTCCCGTCTCCCATTTGCCGGCGTAATTTTCAAAGTTCCAACGGCTGTTGCACATTTGCTTTACCCGCTCATAACGTCGAAATGTTTCCGAACGCTGGTTCCATGGCTTCCTTAAAAGGAAAAGGTCACGCATCTCAGCCATGAATTCATCAGGGAAATTTTCAAGCCCATCGAACCAGGTGGTTTCGGGAATCCAAACCCCCTTGGAATCCCACTGCCGTTTTGCGGCTTCAGCAAAGCAATCGAATTTACCGCTGTACATTTTGAAGACCGGATCCATCAGTTCCAGGCGGTTGGCGGGAGCAGCCCTTCGTAGTAGGCGCCATCATTATTCCACCAATGCTGGGAGCCCCACTCGCGCATGTCTCCCGTGGTGTACCAGATCATGCCTCCGAAGCGCGGAGGATACGGTCCACGGGAACTGGCGCCCATCACATAGAGGAAGTAAGTATAGTTCTCCTCCACATAATCCGCCGCTCCATCCGGGCTGTGCAGATGAACAAATCCTTTCGGCCCAGAAAGGGTGCCACCACTTCTGGTTGGCGGTTATCAAGCCTGGGAAAGTCTTCTGGAGCGCAGCGTCGAGTTTTTTGCCCGCAAAGGCAGCTACATCCTCCGACCGAACATAGCTGGAGGCGCTGGCAATCAGAACGGTAAACGGGCCTTTGCCCGGAGCCGCCGAAAACGAACCGTGGATTCATTCAGATATCTCGCCTTGGCCCGTCTTCCGCTGACTGCAATCACGACCGCAGAGCCGTTGTAGTATTCATCCTCCTCGAATGCCTGCGTCATCGCGATACGGCTGTCGAGGATATTAAGCCTTGATGTTGCAGTGTGTGCATTGGTGCTTACGATGACTTCATGCCGTCGGGCCATTTCGAAATTGCGCCCTCGAACAAATTCCATGGCGTAGCGCAACATGCGGAGGTCAATGTTGATCGGCGCAGGCTGCTGCCTCTGGTCGTCTATTTCCACCGCGAAGACATCCTGTTCGGTCCAGGCGAGAACTCGCGCTGTTACACCGCCGCCGCGCACTGTCATCAGTGCGTCGTAAACGCTTAAATGCTGTCGGAACGATGGACCGGAAAATACGTCATCTCCAAAATCGACGAAGCTGATATCCACATAGCCACAACCGCTGGCGTAGTCGGTATCCATGCGCGGAAAACTGTTCGTGCCGCAACCCGTTGCATGCACATCGGTGCGATTGATCTGGAAATGGAGTGCATCCGGTGTAGTCCACACCAGGCTTCCCATCGTTCCGTTGCCCACCGGCATGCCCTCTTCGCTTCTTGTCGCGGGCTCGTCGTAATGGAGATCAGCCCGCGAAACAAGACGCCTTAAATCGACGTCGAGCATCGACGAAAGAGTCCCCGGAGTGTCGCCTTCAACCTGTGGAAATGTCTCTGCACCTGTCGCGGCTAAAGCAAGAGACATCAATCCACCAGCGAGAAATCCCCTTCTCGAAACTGCACCCGCCGATTCTTCAGATCCTGACGTCATCGTCGGCATCTCCTTCCGTATTGAGCCACGCGTTAGGCGGCTGCCGGATCTGGTTCATTTTTCCGATGGCTTGATGGCCGACTTGATTACCTTGAACTCCTCAATCGTGGCCGGTGAGGCGCTTCCATCCTGGTAGACTTCGAGATTGATGATTGGCACCAGCTTGCGCGCAATCGCGGTCCGCAGGTAGCCGATCATCTGATCTGCGTTGTATTGAGGCGCGGGAACCGGCGTATTCACGGCAGTATGCCCCCAATCCCCTGGCTCCATGGTCGTCGTCAGCGTTGCCTGCAGTCCCTTTTGAGGTCCGTTCAGGAAGATTCCGCTTCCTCCCGCCGGAAGCTCGGGATCGTCCATAAGCCGGTCGACGAAGCCGCCCTCTCCGCAGGCGAAATCCTGAAAGTTCGTTGCCTTGGGAAGAATCCAGGAGTTATAGCCAACCACGCGCGCTGGATTACCGGCCTTGACCGCCGTCGTCATCGCTTCCCATGGCGCCTGCAAGGTGTAATAGAACGTTGTTCCATCATCGAACCAGAAGCCTGCCAGCTTGTCTCCATAACGAAGTCCAATTTCGCGAATGGTCGACTCCCACTCATTAAAGTAATCTGCCCTGTCCATGGTCTGAGCGCCACCGCCTGCCCACCAGTTCGGCTGCGGACGGCCGGCGTGATAGTAGATCATCAGCTTGATGCCGCGCGCATTCAATGCGTCAGCCAGTTCCCGGATCAGATCCCGCTTCGTCGTATGACCAGGCATCAGGTGCTCGACGGCCTGGATTGGTGCGGCAAAATAGTATGTGGACCAGCTGGTGGCGAACACAATGAATCCGGCACCTGTTTTTTGAACCATGTCGGCGAATGCATTCACGTCAAAATCATTCACCGCCTGCTCGTACGACTTCTGAACGCCCGTCCGCGGTTGCGTCGTGGATGTCCATGTGAACATCAATCCATACTTCGCATCGGTCATCCATGTTGTCGATGACCTGATCTTTGCGGCCCGTTCGTCCATCGCCTTCGCGATCTTCGGCCTTACCAATTCCAATGAGAACAAAGAGAGGTTGAACGTATCCCCAGGATTGGCCAGGGCGTGCAGAGTGATCTTGCTCTCGCCTTCGGGTAACTTGAGAGTACCGGGCAACTCATCTCTCACCCACTCGTTGGTCAGGGACGCCTTGCGATAATTCACAGTTTCAGTAACTTTGTTTGACGGGCCGGCGACTTCCACCTTGACTGCGGGAGGCGAGGGGAGAGTGCAATTAATGAGGATTTTCCCGCAGTTCAAGATCAATAAAGCGACAGAGTATTTTCCCGCCTCAGGAACCTTGACGGTCCATGTGAAGGAGTCATCGCTTTTGGTCCAGTTGGAGACCCAGAAGCGAGCGGCTTGTCCCGGCCATTGTTCCTTCAGGTCGCCCTTGAGGCTTGCGTCTCCGCTCATTAACACGGTCCGGTTTCCGGGATCGATCGGCAATACCTTGATCGCTCCATCCGCCTGCGCGGTTGTTTGCTGACTCCAAAGAGCGAGCGGGAATGCAGCTGTGAGGATCAACAATGTCGCCTGGCATGAGCGTCGAAAAAATTGCATTGGTTTCTTTCCTCCGTTTATGTGGTGCCGCTCCCTGGCCCCGGGGCGAGTTGTCGGACTGGAATTGTCAGCGCGGCTGAAGTGCCAGCGAATGTTGCCCGCCGGTTAGCGTCAATGTTGTGCCTGGTTGATAGGTTGAAGCGGATGTCTTTCCATCGATCACCAACACTGGATTCTCGATTCCCGTTTCCGGCAGAACGATATCGGCGTTGGTGTCGTGTGGAATCGAAACATCGACCGTAAAGCCGGAGTCAGAGTTCTTCCAAGCGACAGAGACATCGCCCATTGCGGTGGGCACAACTCCTTTGGCGAATTGAAGTCCGCTGATGTGTGGCCGAATGGCGATCCGCTTGTAGCCGGGCGCCGCGGGGGTGACGCCGAGAATCCGCGCGGACATCTGGATGAGTGGAGTCCCTCCCCATGCGTGACTCCAGTCCCCGCCATACCAGTTTTCGTTGAAGGTATGTGTTTCCAGGTTGAGATGCCAGCGCTGCATCTGTGTCCAGGCGTAGCGGTCGAAGACGCCTGCGTGGTCTTCAGCGGCAAACACAAAGTGCATGAAGTACGGCTGCACATTCAAAGGCGGTGTAGAGAAAAGCGTGTCCATGATGGCTTTCCTCCGCGACTGGGGCGCAAGGTCATATAACACCGCCAGCGAGTTTACCTGCGCGCTGTGTGTCTCAATGTCCTTGTCTTCGGGAAGCCAGTTGGGATCCTTTTGATGATTCAGAAACGGCTTTCCGTCCCGATATAGCCCGGCCTTCTCGTCCCACAGTTCGCGCTCGAAGGCAGCATGGACACCGGTTCGAAGTTGTTCGTAGTGTTCCGCGCGCGCTGTGTCTCCCGTAAGTTGAGCCAGTCTCGCGCCGTCGGCGAGTGCGCGGTAGTAAAACGCAGTCAGGTATCCCTGTCCGATTACCGCTGGTGGATGATGCATCAGGAATCCATCGATCATCACCCAGTCCATGAACATGTAGTTGGGCGCTTCGGAGAGCAGGCCGTTCGGGCCTTGAAAGGTGGCAAAGTGATCGAGCAGACGGTCGACCGTGGGCTTGAGTTCCCGCAGCAGCGATTCGTCGCCTGTGTAGTCGTAATAATCCATCAGCATTTGCAGCCACAGCAGAGCGTAGCTGGTATGAAAGTTCACGAAACCGGAGTGATCGAGGATGCCGGCAAACTTGCGCAAATCCTGGCGCGCCAGCCACGGCTGGTTGAAACTGTAGTCATTTTCCAGCGACTCAATCAGGTAGTCGCCAAAGTCGCTGATGGGTTCCTGGTGCCCCGGAGAATCGAGATAACGGTCCTGCATACAGATCTGCAGAAGCCAGCGTGCCGTTGTCCAAAGGCGGTTCAGATACGGATCGCTCGAGGTGAAGGAGCCGCGGTACTCGACTGGCTGCGAGGCAAACGTGGCACGAATGTCGGAGAACTCGACAGGCTGCGCAGCGTGTGAAACCGCTACGCGAACTGTAGAGAAAGAGTCCAGCAGGGGATATTCGAAAACGGTCTCTCCGTTGCGGAGCGTTATTTGAGCAGGGCGCGATGCGTTGCCGCCATGCGTCTCGGTCGGCTCCAGCGTAATCACGGTGCCCGCCGCGCCGCTCACCTTCATCGACAGATAGCCGCTCAACACCCGGCCGAAGGCGACGGAAAAGGCGCCATCGCCCGAGACGCGAATCGAGTGACCAATTTGTGACAGAGGTGCCGTCGTCGACACATTCGATGTCGCCGGGCCAATCGATTCCGCCGGCCAGACAGCCTCCATGGCTTCGGGAATCTGACTCACCTTCAGCGGTCCCCAGACCGAGTCGATTTTTACGGCGTCTCCCCAATCTTTCTGCTTAAGGAAGTCGCTTCTCCATGCCGCATCTTCGAGCCGCGCGTCGTAGGTCAGCCCGTTTGGGGAAGATTTGGCAGAAGGACGAGGAGCAAGCGAGTTGAGAGGTCCTTCGCTGTAGGCTTTAATCGCTTCGGCCTTCCAGCCCGCATCGGTGGATAGATGGACGGTCGGCCCACTTGTGAGTAAAACATCCGCTGCAAAGGCAAAGCCTGGATGCCCCAGCGTGTAGCTCGGAATCATATTTCCCGAGAGGACCTCGGCGGCAATCACGTTTCGTCCGCCATGGAGGCACGGCGCCAGATCAACTTGGCTATAAAGCCACTGGTGCGACCAATGCGTTGAAAGAATGATGTCGTTGCCGGGATCCGCAGGACCGCGCGAAACCAGGTGTCCATTCACCCAGATCCGATACACCTTGTCAGCGCTGACCTTCGCTAACGCGCTAGCGATGTGTGCGCCGGCGGGAAGCACAAACTCCTTGCGGAAGTGCACCGCAAAGGGAACCTTGCCGGAGTTTTCGGCGCCAGAGAACCAGATCCACTGGGGCTGCCACCTCTCGCCGGCGGGTGGCACGTACTTGTCGTCGATTGCCTGCACGCCTTCGGAGTTGACGAGCGTCTTGCCCACCCACCCGAAGACAGGACCGCGCGGATCGACAGGCTCCGAAGAGATAGCCTGAGCGAAACCCAAAGAATGCCCGCCGGCGAAAACGATGGCGCAGGCAAAGAGAAGCAATATGAACGTCGAGTTGGATGTCCAGAATCGCCGAGGCTCACCCTCAAGATGTTGACGGCGATTTCTTGATTGCCTCTGCAGAAGGCTTGGGGTGCGATTCGAGCTTGAACTCATTGTTACCTCAGTGTCCTTGCCCCGGTCCGAGGATCGGAGGCTCGGTTCTGTACGCCAGGAGATGGCACTTCCTCGAACAGCACCGAGCCAGGCTTCCATTCTTTACTCGGACTCCACTTTTCAGATACGATTCGCTCAGAAGTGTACCTTTTGCGTGAGCGAAATTGCAACATCGAACACAGAATTCAGTCAGCAGCGACGGTTTGGCAATCCATATTCCGCCTGGGCCGCGATTCAACCTGCACGTTTTTTGGGTCTCGCGTTCGCTGCATATTTCAAGACGGTGAAATCTTGGGCACCGGCCAATTGCAAAATCGACGGCAATTGGCCGCTTGATTCAACCGCAATGTCTGTACTTCAGGAGGCTTTGTGTACTTTCCCTCTCGTTCATCGTTAGCCGACTTCGTCGCCGTTTGCCGGGGCCCGCGTCGCACTTTCCAGGCATGGATCGCTTTGCTTCTCCTGGGCTTCGCGTTTCCGTGCACGGCTCCCGCGCAGACTTCGCAAAATCAGACGTCCGAAATTGAAAGGAAGATCGACGCGTCTCTTGCCAGCATGAGCCTGGAGGAGAAGATATCCCTGCTTTCGGGTGGCAGCGTTCTGGGGTCCACACCGCTGCCACGGCTTGGCATTCCCGTGTTCCGCATGGGCGACGGGCCGATCGGCGCCCACGATCCTTCGCCCTCGACTGCCTTTGCTGCCGGCATAGCTCTGGCAGCCACATGGGACCGCGATTTGTCCAAGCGCATCGGCACTCAGATCGGCCGCGATTCCCGTTCTCGAGGCGCAGCCTTTCTTCTCGGCCCCGGCGTCAACATCTATCGCATGCCCTTGAACGGCCGCAACCATGAGTACTTCGGCGAAGACCCCTTCCTGGCTGCGCAGATCACTGTTCCCTATATAGAGGGCGTGCAATCCCAAGGCGTCAGCGCCACGGTCAAGCATTTCGTTGGCAACGAATCGGAGTTTGCACGGTTTTCTACTGATACGGTCGTCAGCGAACGCGCGCTGCGCGAGATCTACCTACCTGCGTTTGAGGCGGCTGTCCGCGAGGCGCATGTCGGTGCCATTATGGACTCCTACAACGACCTCAACGGTGTGCAAACAACGGAGAATGCCCATCTCAACATCGAAATAGCCAAGCACCAATGGGGTTTTGGCGGCGTCATCATGTCTGACTGGGTTGCGACGCAAAACGGCGTTGCCGCGGCCAATGGCGGCCTTGACCTGGAAATGCCCGCCGGCATCTGCATGAACACGGATACACTCATTCCGGCCATCAAAAGCGGCAAAGTGGCCGAAGCAACAATCGACGACAAGATCCGGCGCATGCTGCGCCTTGCTGCCCGATTCGGTTGGATCAGTCCGGACTCCACGGGGCAGGGTTGGATCAGCCACGATCCACTCGACCTGTCCATCCCGCGCTACAACCAGCAAGGCAGGGAAGTAGCGCTCGAAGGCGCGCTGGAAAGCGCGACGCTGCTGAAGAACAACGCGAACCTTTTGCCGCTTGATCGAGCCAAGTTCAAGAATATCGCCTTGATCGGCCCCAATGCGTTTCCGGGATACGCAACGGGAGGCGGCAGCGGCATGGTTGCACCGTTTTTCGTCACGGGTCCATTCCGTGGTATCAGTGATTACCTTGGAAGCGGTAGCAACGTAACGTACAACCAGGGCATAGCAAGACTCGACGTCCTCGCCCAGCAGACGGCATTTACTCTTGCCGCCAATGGAACTGACCCGGGTGTGACAGTAGAAACCTACAACAATCCGGGGTTCACCGGCACTCCGGTTTCAAGCCGCCATGAAGCTTCCATCAATGCTGGGCCCTATGCTCAACTTCCGGCGGACACCTCCGACTCGCCGAACTCCGATATTTTGGCGTTGGATGCGACGATGAAAGAAGCGATGAGGAAGTCCGTCGCGGGCACCCTAAGTGCCCCGACACAGTACGCCCGCTGGACCGCGTTCTATCACGCGCCTTCCGAGGGCAAGTACCTGGTCTTCGTCGAGCATCCGGGCAAGTATCGACTCACCATCGACGGCACTGTAGTCATCGATCATGCGGATATTGCGCGCGCTGCCGTCTCACAATCGCTGATTGACCTGAAACCAGGAGCTCACAAGGTCGTTTTCGACGATTTGGGCGTTCCGCCATTCGGCAACGGCACCTTGCGACTCGGTATTGCCAAAGAGGATTCGTTGGTCCATCCGGCGGCTATCGAACTAGCCAGGCACGCCGACGCCGTTGTGTTATCCGTGGGCTTCGACATTGAAACAGAAGCGGAAGGCGAAGATCGCGAATTTCAGCTTCTCCCCGGGCAGAACGAACTCATTCAGCAGATCGCCGCTGTCAATCCAAACACCATTGTGGTTCTCAACGCCGGTGGCAGTGTGGACGCCTCGTCCTGGATCGATTCAGTCCCCGCGCTGCTGCACATCTGGTACTCCGGCGAAGAAGGCGGCGCAGCCTTGGCGCGGATTCTGTTTGGAGACGCCAACCCCTCCGGGCGTTTACCGATTAGCTGGGAGCGCAAAATCGCTGACAATCCTTCTGCTGATTACTACTATCCTGCTCCCGGCACGAATCGCGTTCTCTACGGCAACGATGTCTTCGTGGGCTATCGCGGCTTCGAGCACAACCACACCGAGCCGCTGTTTCCGTTCGGCTTCGGGCTCTCCTACACCACGTTCCAGTATTCCAACCTGCAGATTCACCCGTCTTCCGGCACGGACGCGAACGGCACGAATTACGAGGTCGCCTTCGATGTCACGAACACGGGACCACATGCCGGTGCCGATGTCGCCCAGGTCTATTTGGCTGAAGATCACCCCACCATCGCTCGCCCCCCACATGAGCTCAAAGGGTTCGCCCGGGTGCAACTCGATCCTGGCCAGACCCGCCATATAACCATTCCTCTCGATGCACGCTCCTTTGCATGGTATGACGTCGGCGCAAAGGCGTGGCATGCGGATGCCGGGACATTCACAATTCACGTAAGCCGCTCCTCGGCGGACCCGCAATTGGAAGGTAAGATCACGCTCGCCCAACCACTAATCGTGCCGGTAGAGTGAGGTTTTCAAAGACGGGTTGATGCCTTCTCCTCCTTGCCAGTCTCGCCACAGCTTTCTTGCGGCAAAGCTAATCGGATCGAAACGCGAATCGCTCAGTATCAGCCACAATTTAGAATAACTAGCCGGAATTCGTGAACTTCTCGTCACCGGTCCGCCCAGAAAAAGACAAGATAAGGTGTCCGGGCCGCCTGTGCCGCGGGAAAAACGTGCCTTAACGCACCACCTCAAACTCTCGCCCTGCCCTCCGATGGCAGGCCTTGTCCTTCTCAGGATGCTGCGCCAGCCACTTCGACATCCGTTCTAAATAGGATACTTACAAAGACTCAGGTTTGAGTATCCTGCGGACCGTCGCGAGCAAGAAAAGCCAAACTTCACTGCCCTTCTACCTTCGTAACAGAAGGGGAAGGGAAGCATCTGTTCACGGAACAGCATACGAGGGACAAGCGGCCAGCTGCGTTTCGTTGAAAGTGCGTCGGATTGTTCAACTTATGAGCGCCTGGTCGCCTTTTTATGTGCGGTTATGTTCGAATGTGCACAAAAATGTTCAAATTGTTCTTGACAAAAGTTTCTCAGGCGGACTAGAGTTCCGGTGAAATCCAAGAGGCCATGGGGTCGTGTAAGTTTATCTATCTTTCGGAATGAGGGATCAGAGATATGAGTACGAATGCCCCAGACGTCAGTGAATCGGGTATTCAGTCATTGCGGAAGATTTCGGCCATTGCCGGAAGAATTTGGAGAGCCAATATGTTCGGAACCAGTGGTTTAAGGAGAGGATCAACCATGACGAAGTCTCGAATCGTAGGTCAAATTGTTTGCGTCCTTCTGCTGGCTTTAGCGCTCGTCGTAACCGGCACGCAAAGCGCGAACGCGCAAGGCGGTACCGGCCAGATCAAGGGTGTTGTGACTGATCCCACCGGGGCGGTGGTGCCGGGCGCCAAGATCACAGTAACCAGTCTTGAGACTGGCTTTTCGCGCGTTACGGTCAGCGGTGGCGACGGATCGTTCCTAATCCCTTCGATGCCGCCATCCCACTACCAGGTGGAAGTCCTGGCTCTCAACTTTCAGCGGCTTGTTCGCAGTCCCATCACCGTCCAGGTTGCAGAGACTGCCGATGTAGGCGACATTCGACTCACTATCGGTTCGGAGAGTTCGACCGTGACGGTCAGCGGCGAAGCAGGGCAGGAAGCACTGCTGCAGACCGAGACATCAACCCTGGGCAAGGTCTTCGACTCCACATTGATTGAAGCCATGCCACTCTCCACGCGCAACTTTACGCAGTTGCTCTCACTGCAGGCCGGTGTCATCGGCTCCATTCCCGGTACCCTCGCACTTGGCAACGGTACCTCGCAGTTCTCCGTGGGCGGGGCCAGAGTCTACGACAACGCCGTCAACATCGATGGAGTGAATGCCGTCAGCTCCTCATCCAGCGGCTCGTACTCTGTGCCTTCGCCCGATGCCCTGCAGGAGTTCAAGATGCAGACCAGCACCTACTCGGCTGAGTACAGCCGCGCCGGCGGCGGCAGCATCGACGTAACTACCAAGAGCGGCAGCAACCATTTTCACGGCGATGGGTTTTACTTCTTCCGCAACAAGGCGCTCGATGCAAACTCCTACTTCAACAAGCAGGGAGAAGCATTGACGAATTCTCCCAATATCCCGCCCGACATTCGCCAGAACCAGTGGGGCGGGACGGTGGGCGGCCCGATCAAGCGGGACAAAATGTTCTTTTTCTTTTCCTATCAATCCACCAACCAGATCAACGGAAACGCCGGAAACATCATCAACGATGTTTACCCGCTGCTTCCCCCGGGTGACCGCAGCAACACCGGGCTCTTACGCCAGCAGTTGGGAGCAATCTACGGCGGGGAGACGGGGCTCTTTGCCAATGTCGAGACGGTCGCACCAGACGGATCGAACATCAATCCGGTTGCGCTGGCGCTGATCCAGGCCAAGTTCTCGAACGGTGCGTATGTGCTGCCATACTTCCCGTTCGCGGACGTCACCCACACTGGCCGGACGGATATCGCGTACGCGCACTTCTCCCTCGCCCCCACTTACCAGGAGAAGCAATACATGGGGAACGTAGACTACAAACTAACGCCCCGCCAGACCCTCACTGAGAAATACTTCAATTCCCACTCTGTCTTCCAAACAGTCGACGGGTATATCCCTGGGTTCTATTCGTTACAACCGGGCATCAGCGAGAATGCCAGCATCACCCACACCTTCACCGTGACTCCAACATTGGTGAACGAGGTCAAGTTGGGTTTCATGCGCCAGTATGGCGGCACTACAAACACCAACAGCGGCTTGACGGCCACTCAAATCGGCATGAAGGCTGCCCCCGACGCGGCTGGTGCATTCCCGCAGTTCCTCATTGCCCTGGACGGTCTCATTTTCCCCAACAGTTCTGCTGCCTTCGGAGTCCAGTTGGAAAACCAGTTCTCGATCAGCGACACCGTATACAAGACCCTCGGACGCCATAATATGCGGGTCGGCTGGATCGGCATGGATCATGAACTCGATCTCAATTCCAGAGGCGCAGGCGCAGTTTTTGTATTCACGATGGCCGATCTGCTTATCGGCGAGGACGCCGCCAACAACGGCAGCTCATTCAGCAACCTTTTGCTCAGCGCGGCCGGAACAGGCAGCTTCCAGCGGAATTTCCGTTTCAAGGATATCGGTTACTTCATCCAGGACGACTACAAGATCCTTCCCAATCTGACCGTGAACCTGGGCCTGCGCTGGGATTATTTCGCGTGGCCCAGCGAAACTCAGGGGCGTATGGATAACTTCGTAAGAGCCCTTATGGGTGAGGGCCTTTTCGGCATTCCGACTGGCAACCAGGGGTACACCGGGTACACGATTTCGTCGAAGTTCAAACAGCTTAACCCCAACTTTGTCATCCCGGGCGGTATTACCCAGGTCAGCAATCAGGACGGGATCGGGGCCAACTACAATAATTATGCTCCGCGTGTGGGTTTTGCCTGGGTTCCCTATAAGAATCACGTCACCACCTCAATCCGCGGCGGCTTTGGCCTTTTCTACAACCGAAGTTCCACCGTGATGGCCCAAGCCCTTGTCTCTGGTCCTCCGTTCAACAACTCGGACCTCTATTCGTTCGGCAGTCAAGGAACCTTGCAAGACCCATTTACGTTCCTGAACCTGCCGCCGGACAGTGCCTACCCGATTTGGAGCCCGCGAGTCTATGACCCGAACGTAACGCCCTCGTTGCTTTTCAACGCTGCAGCTGAGAAGGTCGGCAATCCCTACACCGAGCAATGGAATCTGAGCGTTCAGCAGGAGTTCGCAAAGGACTTTCTGTTCGAGCTCGCCTATCAGGGCTCGAATGGGGTTAAGCTGCTGGAGGGTCTCTCGCAGAACCAGGCAGGCGTCGCCTCTCCATCGAATCCTATTCGCGGCATCACGACCAACCTTACTGCCGGGGCTCCTGGCGGCTCACTTAACATCCAAGACCGTTCGCCGGTGGCGGGCATGCTATCGGACGAAGGATTGTCCGTGACCGCGTCGACGGCCAGTTCCCATTACAATGCTCTAGAAGCAACCCTGAGTAAGCGCCTCAGTTACGGCCTGCAGTTCGTCTCGGCGTTCACTTGGTCAAAGAACATGGATTCAGACACTGTCGGGTACGGCGGCGTAGGTTCGGCAGCCGTTCCACCGAACGACAATAACACCACCCATCACATGTCCATTTCCGGGCTGGATCGCACGGCCCGTTTCACAACCAGCGCGATCGACAATCTGCCCAACCCGATCAAGAATCAGGGCTCTTTTCTCGGCCATTTCCTGGACGGCTGGGGCATTGCAGGCGTCTTCGTAACGCAGACCGGAGGCCCCATCAGCTTTCAATTGAGCAATACAACCAGCGACTCCAGCGCCATCAAGCTCCAAGGAAACTTGACTGCAAGCTTGTCGCCTGGCGCGACACTGAATGATGTCGCGGGCCACGGTGCGGCCAAGAATCGCCTGCAGAACTACTTCAAGACTGGAGGGGTAGGCGACGGTACCAATGCGCCTCTATGTCAGCAGATACCAGGTACGCCTTCGGCCTTGTCGTGCCCGGGCCCGATTTCCTTCGGCAACATTCCCACCAATACCTGGCTTCGCAATCCAGGGCAAAAGAGCGTCGATCTAGCATTGACGAAGACGACCAAGGTCTGGGAGAACTACAACGTCGAGATCCGCGCGGATTTCTTCAACGCTTTTAACTGGGTCAACTTTGGTGGACCGGATTCTGGGATCATCGACGCGACTTTCGGCGTGATCAACAGCACAACCGTCGACCCGAGAGTAATTCAGGCCTCAGCGAAGGTCCACTTCTAACCTCTTTCTACCTATTACTCGGGGTGCATACCTACGGTGCCTTATCGGCGCCGCGGGTATGCGCAACCAGTTAAAAGCATACATACACGCGGCACAGAATCAGAGAATTAAGGCATGGATGTTGTGAAGTTAGCTGTGGTAAAGGGAAATGCGAACAGTTCAGTATGAGCTGCCGATTTAGAGGATCAACACATTTGGTGCTGCCTAGGCGGAATGCATTTCAATAGAATTCGTAATCACGTGATCGAAGAATGGAGGGTATCCGAATGTCAAACCAGGATTCCGCCATGGCTCCTGAAACCTTGAGCTTTCTTCACGAGTCGAAGAAGGCCCATCTGATCGGTGGCCATTGGGCGGACTACAACGATGAAAAGAGAGCAGACGTCTTCGATCCTTCAACTGGCGCAGTCATCACCACGGTCCCGCTTGGTGGACAAGCGGAGGTCGACGCTGCCGTCAAGGCGGCGCAGGGAGCATTTCCCGTTTGGTCTTCGATGTCCCCAAGAGAAAGGTCGATGCTCCTAAACCGTTGGGCCGATGCAATCGAAGAGAAGCAGGAAGTGCTGGCTCAAATCGAATCTCTCGACGTGGGAAAAGCACTAATCAACGCTGAAGGTTTCGACATTCCGTTTGGTGTTGCGTGCATTCGCTACTTCGCTGACTTCGCACTAAAAGCGCAATATGACGTACCGCTTTCGGTACCCGGTATGGAAGCAAGGACGCACCGTGCGTCCTATGGACCTTGCGGTTTCATATTCCCCTGGAATTTTCCATTTGATCTTTTGGTGTGGAATATCTCACCAGCATTGGCTGCCGGTAACACAATCGTGGTTAAACCTTCGGTGGTGACTCCGCTCAGTACTCTCTATGCCTGCGGATTGGCAGAGAAGGCTGGTATTCCCCCAGGTGTGATCAACGTTGTGCTGGGGGACGGACAGGGTGTCGGTACCTCCCTTGCGAAACACTCCGGAATCCGGCGGATGTCATTCACAGGCTCTTCGTCTGTGGGCAGGGGGATTGCCGAGACATGCGGCCGCAACCTGGTTCCATGCAAACTGGAACTGGGCGGCAAGGGAGCTGCTGTTGTATTTGAAGATGTTGACATAGAAGACACAGCACGGAAGCTGGTTGCCGCTCTCACGCTCAATACAGGCCAGGTATGCTGCACTGCGACTCGCTGGATTGTGCAGGAATCTGTGTTCGACTCTTTCGTTGACAAAGCAGCAGAAGCACTGCAACACATCAAGGTCGGCCCATCCTTAAGCCGCGATACCCAAATGGGACCACTCACCAGCAAGACCCATCTCGACAGAGTCCTTGGATATGTTGAAAGAGGGAAGCGGCAAGGGGCGGCGGTTCTGGCGGAGGGCCAGTTGCTAAAGGAAGAGGATGCGAGCCAGGGGTATTTTGTGAAGCCGGTCCTTCTAACGGGGAATGAGGATAATATCTGCTGCGCAGAAGAGATCTTCGGTCCGGTTGCATTTCTCATGAAGTTCAAGAGCGAATCAGATGCCGTTGAAACTGCGAATCGTTCAGAATATGGCCTAGCGAACAGCGTGTGGAGCGGTGATCTTGTAAGGGCAAACTGGATGGCCGAGCGTCTGGTGGCGGGAAATAACTGGATCAATGCACACAATGTATTTGCCTACGGACTACCATATGGCGGAGTGAGGCTCAGTGGGATGGGCGGCGGTGTCAACAGTCCCGATACATTCTATGACTACCTTAGGAGTCAAACGATTGCTCGTCCACTCGACGGCGCGTAGTGACTTTCATGAATCGAATGAATTTGACATTCCACTTCTTGAGACACCTCCGCCCGCATTTTTCGGTGACTATTTGCTCTGTTAATGTGAAGTAAGTGAAGGTTTAAACGTTTACCTACCGCTTTTGTCTCTTCTTGGAGTGAAATGAAAAAAGCTCTAGACGCTAAGCTCGCAGCACTCAAGAAAGACCCCGCCTCGCGCGAGTTCATCTTGGCCGATGCCAAGGATGCCGATATGGCATTTTGCATTTCGTCTCCGGGAAGATCAATCGATGGACGCGCACGATCGATCGGCGATTTCCGGGAACAGTTGCGTGAGATTGTTTCGCAAGGCTTGGTGGATATCGCGCTGATGTCGGCCAGCACATCCGAATTGTTGACAATCCAGGAGCGTATCTTCGATTCATCTCCTGTGACCCCGGCGGTGCGAGCGAACGATTCGACTGACATTCACATTATTCGTGGAGGGCGATACTCGGTTTCCTCTTCGCGGCCTTTTGCTACAGCCACACTGGAGCACATACAGGCCGGTAAGAGCCCTTGCACGGAAGAAGAGCGCAGTTTGGGAGCCAATCTTGGACTCTATTCGATCACTTTCAACAACGACGTGGATCAGGATCTAAAGACCCTTGAGGCCTATAAGGCATTCCGCCTCGAAGCTGAGCAGAAAAATTTTCGCCATTTTCTTGAAGTGTTTCATCCGAATGTTCCAGCCGAGGTTCACGGTATTCCGCCGGAAGAAGTCCCTTACTTTGTTAACGACCATATCGTGCGGGTACTGGCTGGGGTGCCCTCATCTTCGAGGCCTGTATTCCTGAAGATCCCGTATGCAGGGCCAAAACCATTGGAAGAACTATGCGGATACGATTCTTCCATTATCGTAGGCGTGTTGGGAGGATCGGCAGGAACCACGCACGATGCATTCCTTCTGGTTCACGAGGCGAAGCGATATGGAGCGCGCGCTGCGTTATTTGGCCGGAAGATCAATGTGGCAGAACATCAGCTATCGTTCGTCGAGCATCTGCGGCTGGTAGCGGACGATCATATAAAGCCGGCTGAAGCGGTTAAGTCCTATCACGCCGCGCTCAAGTCAATGAAGATTCATCCACGCTGCAGTCTCGATCAGGACCTGGAACTGACTGCCACGTGCGCAAGTTATGCTGACTGAGAATCGAATCCTGGGTGGGGCGGCGCACGGAGACCACGGGTGAGCAAACTGTATGACGTGCTCGGAGCTGGAATCGCCGCGGTAGACGACCTCTGCTACGTTTCGGCTTATCCTGAGGTCGATTGCAAGATACCGATCCGCAGCAGCCTGCGTCAGGGCGGCGGCCCCGGCTGCACTGCCATTGCCGCTGTCGGTTCGCTCGGCGGCCGCACGGCCTATGTCGCCCGCTTCGGAGACAATGAACTTTCCAGATTTATCAGATCTGCGCTCGAGAGCCACGGCGTCGATATTTCGCATATCGCACACGATCCAACGGGCGGCCCTTACCACAGTTTCATCGTTGTCGACAGTGAGGGACATCGAAATGTCTTCTATGATCCAGCTTTGTATCGTGTAGCTGAACCCGATGACTTGCCAGAAGATCTGATTAAGTTCGCGAGCCTCGTTCTCCTGGACCATCTCACCGAGCCGTCTCTCGCACCGGTGGCCTCAAAAGCTCACAAATTAGGTGTACCAATACTCGGAGATATTGAAGGCCAGACGGAATCTTCCATAGTTCTAACGAAACTGTCGGACTATCTGATTGTTCCCAAGGCGTTTGCAGCATGGGCCAGCGACGACCCCGATCCGCAAAATTCCTGTGCCTTCCTGGCGCGGAATAAACGGCTCGCAACCGTTGTGACGGCTGGCGTCGAGGGTTGCTACTTTTGCACAGCGACAGACCCGGTGGTCCGGCATTTCCTGGCTTTCAAGGTAGACGCGTTCGACACCAACGGGTGTGGCGATACATTTCACGGGGCCTTCGCTCTGGCGGTTGCGCGCGGAGTCGCCGTAACAGAGGCCGTCACTTTTGCTTCTGCCGCCGCCGCTCTCAAGGCATTTGCGGCTGGTGGAGCGCGACGGGGATGGAATGCGCTGCCGGCACTGGAGGAAGTCTTTGACTTTCTTCAAGCGACGCTTCAGGAGCCAGTAAAAACATCCACGCTGAGAGCTCTCGAATGTCTCAGGAGCATTCCACAATCTTGAAATAGCCGCATCGCAGGCTGTCTCATGAATTACGCTTCGAAGCGACTCAAGCGAATGGATCGAAGCTACTCGTTGAGAAGCTTGTTCAAAAGTGGGTCCAGGTTTGACGCCCAGATTTGGTAGCCTTCAGCGCTGAGATGGATGTGGTCTTCGCCAACCCCCTTGAAGCCATCGCCCTCAGGTGGCATCGAATCCCCGAGATCCAGATAGAACACATTTTGATTGTCCGCAAAGGTCTTTGTGATCTGGTTGACGGCGGCGGTCTTCGCAGGGTCCCGGCCGTTGGGCAGAATCGCCATCAGGACGATTCTGGCGGTGGGATACATTGCGCGAATCTTGTCGATAACGGCTCTGGTTCCCGCAGCAATGTCTTCCGCTGAATATTGCATATCGTTCACTCCGGCGAGCAGAACAATCACTTTGGGTGTGAGATGCCGGATGTTCTCATGATCCATGCGCCAGAGAATATGTTCCGTCCCGTCCGCACCGACTCCGAAATCGAGCGCGTGTTGCTCGCCGTAGTGCTTTTTCCAGACGGCGGCTCCCACCAGTTTCCAATTCTCTTTAGGCTCTTCCACAAAGTTTTGCGTGATCGAATCGCCAATGAATAGGATATCCACCGGCTTCCCCTCGGCGGCGGCGACGCGGTCTTCACACTCCTTGAACCACCCATATTGCTTCGCAATGGGATTTTCGACGGGGATCGTGGTCATGGAAATCTGGCCGCGCGGGAAGAGGCCAAGTTGAACCGGCCCGAGTTTCCTGGCAGTGGTCGCGGTCGCGCCTCCAATCGGTTCGAAAGGACGATTGGAAGTTGGCCCATCCTGTCTCTCAACCAGGTAGTTTTCGCCGGCGATGGCCTTGAACGCTATCACTGGCCCAGCCACACCGCCCACAACTTTCAATCCTTTTCCGGAAATGACGTCGACGGCCTGCCCCGGCCACGGATTGCGAAGCTTGAGCGTCTGCGCAACTCCTGGCTCAAGGACAACAGTAGTAGCAATTCCGTCCTTCACCTGCACATCGACGCGTGTCTTGGCATGCACGTAGACACTGCCGTCGAAATTCCATCCCGACGGAACGGCAGGGGCAATCCGGATCAAGCCGTCGTAGTCCTGAACCAGCGATTCCTGGAGCGCATCCGCAATCACCGCGGTTGTCTCAACATAAAACTCCGGTACGCGGCTGCTCAATCCCGTGCCGCCGCAGCCCGTGTAGCCATTCTGGCAATGCTGTTGACCCTCGGTCTCCTTCACCAGCGCCTCGCCCACCTCGCTTCCCATCTCCAGCCTCGCCGCCTGTATCGGATCAAAGCCCCAACTCCCGGAATACTTCGACAGGCGATGCGCATAGGTGCGCTTGGCAAGATCGAACAGCGTCGAAGTGTCCCCGATCAGGTCATAAGGCCAAACAGGCTCCAGGCCAATGTTTTCGCCATTATGATTGGGGGCGCCGGGGAGATAGGACTCCGCGATTATGTCCGTCCCATCCGCATCTGCCGAAGGCGGCAGCAACGTGTGGGGAGCGGCCAACTGTGTGCGCGGAAACGGGGGAATCTTCGGTAGCGCGCTTTGCAGGCGCTTCACCAACTCGGGGTCTTTATTCAGCAGCTTCGCCGCCTGGATCGCGGCCGGATACAGCGCCATCAGGCCCGCAATGTCAGTCGTGGGATCGGCAACATCCCATTGCGTCTCGTGTGCGTTGGAGGGGCTCATGTGCAGAAGCCCGTCAGGACCCGGCTTCTGATAGGAAACATAAAACTCTGCGGCGGAACTCATGAGTGGGTAGTTCTCCGCAAGGAACTTCAGATCGCTCGTGGCGAGATACTGCTGCCACACCCAGAGCCCGACTTCCGCGCCTGTTGAAAGCGTGCGCGCGTTAAAGAACTGAGGAAAGCCTGCATCGCAATCAAGGGCGTAAATATTGCCGGTAATGGTGTCCCATCCGGTCTCGTACTCGATACCAGGACCGTTGAACCGCATTGTTTCAGGGATGCACGCACCCGTATGCCCATTCATGTGCGCGTGAGTCCACTTCTCGATTTCGGGCAGGCTCGAACGATAGAGATTGAAATAGGGCGCGTTGACGTCTGAAACTCCTGCGCCCAGGTTAGCCGCAACTTGCATCCGTATATTCCAATGCCAGAACGCACCCGAATCCCATTGATGCTTATCCTGTGCGGCAGAAAACATGTCCGCAACACCGGCCTGCGAACCGGGGTACTCTACGCCCTTTTCTGCAGCAGCGGAATAGAGATAGACATTCCGGAGATTCTCCATGTACTCCCCGGATCCATCTTTCGAGGTAATTTTCATCACCGCTGCGCGGTTCCAGTAAGCGTGCCACCAGGACTTGTGCGCCGCACCATTCCCCGCGACGAGGGATGGACCAGCAACACTGATCGAAAAAGTGACTGACAATCATAGCCACAGGCAGCGAAATGACGCCGACTATAAGTCCCCACCTTGCCGCTGTACGTGCCGTGACATTCTCTGTGCTCATGCTTTTCATCAGTGACCTGCCATGCAACTGCTGTAGTCGCTATACGCTTGGCTGCCATCATGGTAGGCAGAGGCCACATCCATGGCCGCTCCGGCGAATGGAACCCATTTGGCCCATCCCCATCCTGCACTTGTTGCAGCCAGTTCTGTTGGCGCTTTAAGGTAGGAGCCCATGCCCAATCCAGCGCCGGTCATATCTTTATTTACCGCGCTGTTGATCATGGATGCTGTAGAAAGTCCTAAGCCAATCCCCAGCTTCGCGTATTGCGCTTCCGGCCCAAACGCGTCTACGCCGAGTGACGCCGCATCCAGTGCAAGCGCAACTCCGTTCTTCTTCAGAGCCTGGCCCGTACAGTAACCGGGTGTCCGTGGTGTCCCGTTATTTGGGGTACCCGAGTAGAATGCGAGCACTGGTCGGTCTATCGGAGCCCAAGCGGTAGAGTAGAAAGTCCAACTGGGCTGTTCACTTGAAGAATCCATGCCATAGCCCGAGCTGTTTGCTCCTGGTTGACTTGGTGGTGGCGCGGGAGTGCTGCTCCCGACCAAGCCCCAAAGATCTCCAATGCCTTCAAAGAAATCTACGAAGGCCTGACCTATACTCGGGGTAGCGGCACAAATATACTCATCTGAATCGCACCCCGCCATTCCGGTCGGATCGATCCTGCTGACCGGGTTGTTGGTGACGTAGGTATAGCGGTTCCAGCTCTGAGGATTCATGGGATGGGCCGTCGCCAGCCCTGCCGGGTCGGGCATCATGAATCGGCCAAAGCCGCTGCTGTAATATCTGGCTTGGAAAAAGTCGAGACCCGATTCCGTGTCGCGTTCTTGCCCGGTGAACTTATAACGCGGAACTACACTCCCGGATTCGTTGACGAGCTGACCGAAGGGCGTGAACGTCGCCTGATACACGGGACCACCCGAAGAGTTTGTCATCAACCGCGTCGAGCCGAGATGGTCAGTGTGGAAGTACGTGACCACCATCTGTTGGCCCGACGAAGAACCCTGTCCGCCAGCCAGGGATGCGCCGGAAACAGACAAGGCAAACGAGCTCTGGGAAAAGTCTCTTGAATCGAAGCTGGAAGCAACGGAAATCGAGTAGTCTGTCAAAGCCCCAGGCGAATTGGCGGTCAGAGTGATAGTAGCTCCGTTCACACGGGCCGTAACCGAAGCGGCAGAGTCTCCGTTGATGGCGACAGCGAGGCTGGCTGCAATGCTGCTGGCGGTTGCCCCTTCGCCCCAATTAACAGAATCGGATTGTCCATTCACCGTAATCGTTGCAGTCCCGGAATCGTAAATAGTCGTGCCGCCAGTGACAGCCGCAAAGGATGCCAGCGGCATTTGGGTCGAGGCAGCCGAGCTGGCGATATTATAGTTTGTTCGAGCCTCCCGATCTCGGGGTAAATGTGATCGTCGCTCCCGACGCCTTCGCCCATACCGGCGCGCACGCGTCGCCGGAAAACGCAGCGGCAATGCCAGACGCTATGGAGCTAGGCGTTGAGTATTGTCCATAGGCAACGCTTTTCGAAGCGCCATTTACGGTAGGGCAGCTGAGATCACTTTGATTCAGAAAGGGTGCGCCACCCGCCCCCGCCCCATCACTTCTGTCGCGAGACCTCATCGTCCCTGCGTTTTGCCAATGGCAGGCGGATATTGTCCACTCGCCACCTGCAAAATCCCACATCTGCTAGCTGCGGCAGATATGGGGCACCAACCGGATTAGAAATCCCCGACACGGCGCGAAAGAGGACAGCCCCCTGGGACCCTTCGCTACGCTCAGGATGACGCTCACGAAGACAGCAGATCCTTCCTTCGCTCAGGATGACATTTGTGAAGGAGGTTGAGAGTTCAAGTGTGGAGAAAACGCCAACAGCAGGTCCTTCGCTTCGCTCAGAACGACGCTCACGAGGTGGGGTTGGTTTGCGAGGTGTCTCTCGCCTCGCTTGGGTCTGTGAACACTGATACGGAGGCGGCGACGGGAGCGGATTTTTCGAGCGCATGGAGCGTGGTGCCGACGCGCCCGGCAACAGCTGATAGTTCAGCCGCATCAGGATGGCTACGCGCGCGGAGCGTCCGGCGAAGGCGGAACCACTACTTCATCGGGAGATCCAATTGCGCAGCGAGGGACCGGTGCGCTGGCGATATTTCATCTTTTTTTCTTCTTCCTGTTGGGGCTTTGGCTGCTGCTGGCTTCGAGCGTTGGCGGTTCAGGGCGGAAGCGGCAAATGGAAGCAGCGGAGCGGTTGCAATGGCAAGGCAGGTCGGCCGCCGCGCTCGATTTGTTTCAAACGCTGCTGGCGGGTGCGCCTGCTCCCGGCAAAGGCGAGCAATCCGAGCTATGGTCCCACATCGGAGAATGTTATGACGCGCTCCAAGAGCCGGGCGAGGCATTTAGCGCCTACACGCACGCCCTCGAACTCGACTCCAATAATCATTCCGCCCGACTGAGGCTGGGTGAGTTCTATCTGCAGGGCGGCTCGGTCGAGCAGGCCAGCCAGGAGGCCAGAAACATGATGGCTTCGGCCGGCCCCAGCGCCGACGCCTTCGAGTTGCTGGGCAGCGCCGCGGTTGCCGGCGAAGACGCGGCGGTGGCGGTGGAATCCTTCCGTCGCGCCCTGCAAATTGATCCGGCACGAACGAAGGCGGCGGTTTCGCTCGCCCAGCTCTTGCAGCGTGCAGGCAGAGGCGGGGAAGCGCGCGAGGTGTTGGAAAAGGTCGCCCAGGCACGGCCGCAGAGCGCGGCGCCTTACCTGGCGCTCGGCCGTCTTGCCGAGACAGAGGCGCGCGGCGAAGACGCCGAGCTGAACTATCGGAAGGCGGTCGAAATCGAGGACACGGTTGAAACCAGACTGCATCTGGCGCGATTTCTGGAACGCTCGGCGCGCATGGAAGAGGCGCGGAAGATTCTGGCCACAGTGGATGCTTCGCGTCCCGAGTCGCCGCCCGCGCTGGGAGATTTCGAATTGCTGGCGGGGGAGCCGCTGCTGGCCGCCCGCGACTACGGCGCACGTTTAAAGGGCAAGCCGGATCTGGGGACACAAAGAGAGCAGCGGAAGCGATATCGGGGGCAAGTGATCGCGCGGCTGATCGAGGCGGATATTCTGGCTTTCGAGAGAAGCGAGCCTTCGCAGATAGCGCGGCTGATGAAGATAGCCCGCGAGCATCTGTCGGCCTATGGAGGCGAACTCGACCCGGCCACGCGCAGCGTCCTGTCGGCGGAGATTGAACTGATCGACGGAGACCTGACGGTAGCGGAAGAGAAGGCAGGCAGGGCAGTCAGGATCGCGCCGGATTCACCGTCGGCTCATTACGTCCTGGGACTGCTGCACCAAAGGATGGGTGACAATGCCGGCGCCGTGAGCGAGTGGCAGACGGCATTAGAGGCCAGTTACGACTTTGTGCCGGCCGGTATCGCAATTGCCGACATGGCACTGCGCACGGGCAACCCCGAACTGGCGGAGCAGTACATCGTTCCGGTGTTGCGGCAGGAGCCGGCCAATTTGCGGGCGCTGGTCATATTCTGCCGGGTGCTTCAAGCGAAAGGGATCTATCAGGCAGCCCGGGTGATTTCGAATCGGGTGGCAGCCATCGACCCGGCATCGGCCGAAGCCAGCATTCTGCGCGGGGAAATTGCACTGGCGGAGCATCAGATTGCCGCCGCACTGCTCAACTATGAACAAGCCATGGTGCTCGAACCAACCTCCCCGGAGGCCATGCAGGGGCTGATCCGAAGCTACCGCGAGGGAGAAATCACGCGTCCCATGCTGTGGCAGATGGAACAGCTCGCGGCGAGCGATAAAAATCTGTCGAGCCTGATGGAAGCGACGGGACGGCTGTTTGCCGAACGCGGCTGGAGGCAGGATGCAATTCGCTGTCTGCGGCGCGCCGGTGAGATGGACCGGGAGCGCGATTCCGCCGCGGCAGCCATGGCAAAGCTGTTTGCCCGCCAAGGGCAAATGGCCGCCGCCGCCGATTCCGCCATCCGGGTGCGCGAACTTTCCGCCCTGCTGACAGGAGTGGAGGCCGAGCGCCAGCACGATTTGGCTGCGGCGGTCAGCAACTACGAGGCAGCCCTGCGGGGCGGAGACAGCAGCGGGGTTTCGGCCAATAATCTTGCGTGGATTTATGCCCGGCAAGGGCGCGAGCTGGAACGAGCGCTGGTGCTGGCCAGGCATGCGCGCGAGCTTGCGCCGGAAGATCCGGCGGTGCTCGATACCCTTGGGGTAGTCCACCTGGCGCGGCGCGAGTACTCGATCGCCGTCGGGGTGCTGGAACGGGCGCGCACGCTGGCCCAATCACGAGGGCAGAAAGGGGCAGCCGTGCTGACGGAGGTCAAACGTCATCTGGCGGAGGCTTATCTGCGCAGCGGGCAAAGCGAGCAGGCTTCATGGCTGGCGGAGAAGCGTGCGCCAGCTCGCTGAACGAGAGACAACTGATTACTCCCACATCTGCTGACTACGTCAGATATGGGGAACCGGCGGTTGCGAATAGACTACGAAAACGTTCGAACTCCCCCGCCCTAGCTTCGCTAGAACGGGGCACCCGACATTAACCCAGCGAGCAACTACCCCACGTTAGCCCAGTCACCGCAGCGAACCGAGCCTTGCCGGGGACTCCGCTGCGGGCGAACATGGGGCACCAAGAGAACTTTGTGGCCTTGCGCAGGACTTGCCTCTCGCGATACAACCGAAGCGTGTTCCTTTTGAGAGATTATCAGCAGGGCGACTTCGAAGAGCTGTATCGAATCGACCGCGACTGCTTCGCGCCGGGAATTGCCTACTCCCGCGGTGAGCTGCAAAGCTATGTTCAGCGCAAGCAGTCCTTCTGCATCCTTGCCGAAAGCGCAGCCGCGGAATCGGGCGGCGATGGCGGCCAGATGAACCAAAGCGCGGCAGAGCCCGCGGCGAGCAAGCGGAAAGAGCGCATCGCCGGGTTCGTGGTGGTGGAACTGCACCGCGAAGGCTATGGACACGTCATCACCCTCGACGTCCGTCCAGGCTTTCGCCGACACCAGCTCGGTACGTTGCTGATGCAGGCTGCCGAAGAGAGAACCCGCAAACTCGGCGGCTTCATGATGGTGCTGGAGACGGCGGTCAACAATGCCGCGGCACTGGCATTCTATGAACGGCATTGCTACAAGATTCTGAAGCGGCTGCCACGCTACTATGCCCACAATCTGGATGCTTTGTTTCTGACCAAACGGCTGTAGCAGATTCGCGCGCTCCCATATCTGCTGACGACAGCAGATATGGGCCCGACAGGCTGCTGACTTCATGTGCTTGGCTGTGCAGGAAACTACCCCACTCAAGCCAACAGCGGCTTGAATGGGGCACCCGTCCTTCAGTTTTAAGTGTTAGGCAACGTCTTCATCTTCGTTGCGGTTACGATCCTTGCCGCCAGGCGCGCCGTTCTTTGATTCAGTTTTATTGAGGGCCTCGCGCCCCGCGTCTTTGATTTTTCCAAAGGCGTTCTGAACCTTGCCCTTGATCTGCTCTTTGGTGCCTTCGGCCTGAGCGTCTTTGTCTCCGGTCCATTCGCCGACCTGCCGCTCAACGCGGCCCTTAATATCCTTGAGTTTGCCTTCTACGCGGTCCTTATCCATTTTCAGTTGTACTCCTCTCCGTCTGCTAGTTGCCGGTTCCGATCTTGCAGGAACCTGGCGATTACCTCGGTGGCTAAAAGCCTCACAAACTCATCCGTCGCCCGGAAATGAGCTGGAAGACCAAAGCGACCAGCGCCAATACCAACAGGATGTGAATGAATCCTCCGAAGGTGTAGCTGCTGACGAGGCCTAACAGCCACAGCACCAGAAGAATCACGAATAGAGTCCAAAGCATAGCGTTCACCTCCTGCCAATTGGCATTGTCTATTGAATTGCTAATGGATTTAGAAGGGACGGGCAGGCTCGGGGTTGCGAGGAAATCGAGGGCTCAAGCGCGATTGCGAAAGGCGGGATAAGTTTAAGGGCTAGTTATATTTCGGATCGCGGCAATTTCATCGCGGGCTGAAGCCGTCCACTACGGGGTTAGAACGCGGTACATTACATAGGCATTGGTGTAGCCAACAACAGGGTGCAGAAAGGCTTCCGGAAGACATCCAACAATCTCAAATCCAAAACTCTTCCAGAGCCGCACCGCCCTTTCGTTGGTGCTCACCACAAAGTTGAATTGCATGGCCCGAAATCCCCGCTTCTTCGCATGCTCAATGGAGTGCGCGCACATGGCTCGTGCTACACCTCTACCGGAGGCAGCAGCGGCAGTCATATAGCCGCAGTTTGCGACATGGCTACCGCCGCCCTCTCGATTGGGATGAAGATGATAAGTTCCGACCACCTGCCCGTCGTCGTCCGCCACGAAGACTTCATAACTGTTCGAGAACCAATAGGCAAGAGCCTCTTCCCGCTGCATATCTTGAGGTAATGTGTAGGTATCGCCAGCGCGAATTACCGGTTCGAGAATTGCCCATATAGCATCGGAATCGCCGGCCACAGCAGCACGAATTGTCAGCATAATTCCATGGTGGCATAATCAGGGATCTTTAGCCAAGGCATCTACAAGTACGTTGCCTGCCTATGGTGCACACTGTTCGATCCAGATCTTATTGGCGCCCCAGAGCTCTACTCGAAGCGGACTTTATCGCCGGCGATGAGCGAGTGTTTCAGGAAACGTCGCGTCGTTGTGGGCAGGGATAGTCCAGGCGATAATGTGCGCCGCGGCTTTCCTCGCGCGCCAGGGCAGCGCGGGCGATCAGTTGGGCGACGGCAGACAACGTTGTGGGCCTCCCATTCGCGACGGCAGAGGGCTTCCGGCAGTTGGGCTTCGAATTCCTTCAAACGGGCGATGGCATCGCGCAGCCGTTTGCCTTCGCGCACGATTCCGACCTCGCGCCACATCAGATCGCTGCAGCGCGGAAATTTTGCTTTCGAGAGCCGGATCTACGAGACCCTGGCCGCCATTGGCCGACTTCTTACCCTTGCCGGTGGAGGAGGCTTTGGCGTGCTTCACCAGGGTGCTTCGCCGCCCATGTAGCTGGCGGCGCGGGCGCCGTAGACGAGGCCTTCGAGCAGGGAATTGCTGGCCAGGCGGTTGGCGCCGTGGACCCCGGTGCAGGCAGCTTCGCCGGCGGCATAACAGTCCGGGAAGCGAAGTGCGGCCGCAGAGATCGGTGCGAATGCCGCCCATCGCGTAGTGGGCCGCAGGACGGATCGGCACGATGATCCGTCGCAAGATCGATGTTGTATTGCAGGCAGGTGCTGTAAATGCGCGGGAATCGCTTCTTCAGGCGTTCGCCATTGAGGTGCGTGAGATCAAGATAGACGACCGGCTCGGGCTGCTTGGAGAACTTCCAACTCGTGGGCGATGGCGCGGGCGACGATATCACGCGGAGCCAGCTCCGCCATGTCATGGTACTTGGGCATGAAACGGCTCGAGATTGGCGTTGCGCAGATAAGCGCCTTCGCCGCGCAGCGCTTCGGAGAGCAGAAAGCGCGGCGCGTTTTTCAAATAAAGAGCGGTCGGATGGAATTGAATAAATTCCATGTCGCTGATTTCGGCGCCGGCGCGAAAGGCCATGGCGACGCCATCGCCCGTAGCAACTCCGGGGTTGGTGGTATTGGCATAGACTTGGCCCATGCCGCCGGTGGCGAGCATGACGGCTGCCGCGGCGATTTGTTCCGGTTCGCCGTTCTCGTTCAGCAGATGAATGCCGGCGACGCGGTCCGTCTTCGATCCAGAGGCCGGTGGCAAAGCCGAATTCACGAAATGAAATGTGCTTGAGAGAGGCGGCGCGATGATAGAGGGCGCGGCCGATTTCGCGTCCGGTGGAATCGCCGTTGGCGTGCAGCACGCGGTCGCGGCTGTGCGCGCCCTCGCGGGTGAAGGAGAGCTTGGTGCCTTGCTTATCGAACTGCGTGCCCCACTTGATCAGTTCCTCGATGCGCAGCGGGCCTTCCTCGACGAGGATGCGCGCCGCGTCGCTGTTGCAGAGGCCGTCGCCGGCAACCAGCGTGTCCTGCAAGTGCAGGCAGATCTCGTCCTCGTCGCTGAGCGCGACAGCGATGCCGCCCTGGGCGTACTGCGTGTTCGATTCGCTGAGTTCGAGCTTGGCCAGACAGAGCACGCGCCCATAGGCCGCCAGCTCAATGGCAGCCCGCATGCCGGCGATGCCGGCGCCCACGACAATGAAATCCGTTTCCTGCACGAGTCCTCACTTCACCTTATGCAGGCAAATATATCATTGCAGCAGCGCACAATCGAACAACTTCGTGCAATCGGCGAGGCTGCGCTAGAATAATTACTTGATACGCGTAAGCATCAATACGATTCGCAGGCCCTATGAAGCCCTGATCGAGCAGGCGGTGGTGCGCTCGGCCGGGACTTATATACGGGAGCTGATGCCGAATGCAGGCCGGTTGTTCACGATCACCGTGGCTCCGGTTCGCAAGCATTACGGCAAGACTTCTGGCGCAATCGTTTGCGGCGGCGAAGCTGGAGAACGTCTTCGTCGAGATGCCCAACGGAGAGCGTTACAAGACGCTGGCAACGGTGGAGGAGCTGGGCAGCCGGCTGGTGAAGCTGGGGGCCGACCGGGGCTCCACGCTGGTGACGCTGGGCGGAGGCGTGGTGGGAGACGTGGGGGGATTCCTCGCATCGATCTATATGCGAGGAATCGATTTCATTCAGATCCCCACGACTTTCCTGGCGCAGATCGATTCCTCCGTCGGCGGCAAGACGGGGGTGAACCTGGCGCTCGGGAAAAACTTGCTGGGGACCTTCAAACAGCCTTCGCTGGTGCTGGTCGATCCCGAAGTGCTACTGACCTTGCCCGACCGGGAATTCAGTTCAGGGTTGTTCGAGGCGCTGAAGACCGGGATCATCCGCAATCCGCGTATTTTCGATTTCATGGAGGAAAACCGGGAGCGTATCCTGCGGCGCGATCCGGGCACGATGGAGTGGCTGATCGCCGAGTGCGTGCGGGTGAAGGCGAGCGTGGTCGGCGAGGACGAGGAAGAGCACGGCCTGCGAAAGATTCTGAATTTCGGCCACACCATTGCGCACGCCCTGGAAGCGGAAACCAGTTACCGGCATTTCCTGCACGGAGAAGCGGTGGCGTGGGGGATGGTCGCGGCCACCATGATTTCGGCCGGCATGCAGAAAACCGATTCGAAGACGGCGCAAAGAATCATCGGCTCAATTCTGGCGTACGCGCCTCTGCCCAAGGTCGACGTGAAGCCGCGCAACATTCTTCGCCGTTTGACCCGCGACAAAAAAGTCATCAGCGGCAAAATTCAGTGGGTGTTGCCGCTGGAGATCGGCAAGGCGGAGTTTGTGACGGATGCGCCCGAGCGCGCAATCGTGCAGGCGATTGAAGAACTTCGCTACCTGTCGCAAGCCTGAACGAACCGGAATCCCACCATGCCAGAGCAAGAACCAATCCTCGGGCGCGCGTACCGCCGAGGCGCAGGACGAGCAGGCCGCCGCCACGCGGTGCGCGAGATGTTCAGCGCCATCGCGCCGCGCTACGACTTGCTGAATCACGTGCTCTCGCTGAACACGGACCGCTATTGGTGGTGGCGGGCAGCGCGCAGTTTTCGGCATATCCTGCGGCGTCCGGGCGACGGCCGTGCTGGATCTGTGCTGCGGCACCGGCGACATGAGTCTGGCGCTTTATAAAGGCGCGGCTGCGGGGGTGAAAATCGTGGGCGCGGATTTCTCGCCGGCGATGCTGGAGCGGGCGCGGCGAAAGGGCGCGGGCGTGCCGCTGGAGTGGGTCGAGGCGGACGCGCTGGCACTGCCGTTCGCCGCTGGCAGCTTCGAGCTGGTGGTCTCCGCTTTCGGCTTTCGCAATCTCGCCAACTACGATCATGGGCTGGTCGAGATTTGCCGGGTGCTGAAAAGCGGCGGCGAAATTGGCATTCTCGATTTCGGCGAGCCGCGAGGCCTGATCGGCAAACTCTACCGCTTTTATTTTCGCCATGTACTGCCTCGACTGGGGACAATCATCTCAGGGGTTCGCGGCCCTTACGCTTATCTGCCGGCCTCGGTCGCGCGCTTTCCCGAGCCGGAGGAAATGCTGGAGCGCATGCGGCAGGCGGGATTTGAGCGCGCCGAGTATACTCCCTACACGTTCGGCATCGCCGGACTCTATCGGGCGGTGAAGCGCTGACGGGCTGCCGCGATACCCCACATTAGCCAGCTACGGGCAAATGTGGGCTACCAACCAGCTCTTCGATCCCACATCTGCTGACTACGGCAGATATGGGGTGCCAACCCGAACTCTTAGATCCTTCGCTGCGCTCAGGATGACATCCGAAAGAGAACAAGCAGCCACCTTTCAAGTAACGGTTCATCCGTTTTATGCACTCCACTAGCGGCGTCCGATTTGCGGCCTCGGCATCCGCCGTGGCAGAGTAAGCTCACGGGTATTTGAACAATTTTTGTCCGAAGCTGAACCGAATGGCAGAGCCAGCACTCAACGCGGAGACCATGCGCGCGGAAAAGCGCGGAGTTGCGCGCAATTCCGTTTTTGCCGCCGTGCTGATCACGTCTTTCAAGTTCGTCGCGGGATTTTCCACGGGAAGCCTGGGCATTCTCTCCGAAGCGCTGCACTCCAGCCTCGACTTGGTGGCTGCCATCGTTACCCTGCTGTCGGTGCGGGTGAGCGACAAGCCCGCCGATGCCGACCACCAGTACGGCCACGGCAAAGTCGAGAGTTTTTCCGCCTTTATCGAGACGGGCCTGCTGCTGCTCACCTGCGTCTGGATCGTCTATGAGGCTTTCAAGAGGCTGTTCCTGCGCACGGTTGAGATTGAACCGAGCCTGGTGGCCGTGGCGGTGATGCTGTTTTCGATCGGGATCGATTTCTGGCGCTCGCGCGCGTTGAAGATCGTCGCCGACAAGTACGACAGTCAGGCCTTGAAGGCCGACGCGCTGCATTTCAGAACCGACATCTGGTCGAGCGCCGTCGTCATCCTCGGGCTGTTTCTGGTGTGGCTGGCCCGCATGCGCAAGTTGAATTGGCTGTTCAAGGCCGATCCGATCGCGGCGCTGTTCGTGGCGGTGATTGTCGTGCACGTGAGCTGGCGGCTGGCCAGGCAGACGGTCGACGCATTGCTGGACGGCGCGCCGCACGGCGTCCGGACGCGGATCATGGACTCGGTCCATCACCTGCCCGGAGTGTCTGGAGGTTGACCGGGTTCGGATCACGGAGCGCGGGCAGCCGTTACTTTGTCGATCTGGCGATCGGACTGGGCAGAAACGTGACTTTCCAGGCATCGGAGCAGGTCGCGCACAGGGTCACGGAAACGGTTCGCCAGATCCTGCCGGGGGCCGACGTGGTGGTGAACACGGTTTCCCGGGCTGGGCGCTGGGAAAACATTTTCGATCGCATCCGCGCCGCCGCCCTGCGCAATAACCTGACGGTGCACGACATCAGCGTGCAGGATCTTGACGGCAAGCAGCACGTCGAACTGCACGTCGAACTCGACGAGAAGCTCACGCTGATGGCGGCGCACGAACGGGTGACCGTGCTCGAAAGCGATATACGGTCGTCGGTGCCGGAAATCTCGTCGATTTTGACGCACATCGAAAGCGAGCCGGCAACGGTCGAAACCAGCAACGAAATGGTGCGTGATTTGCGCCTCGAAGCGCGTCTGAAAGCGATTGGAGGGCAGTTTCCGGAGGTGGTGGACGTTCACGAGATTTTGCTGAAGCGGGTGCGCGATCACCTGTTCCTCTCCTGTCACGTCACCATGCAGGACAAACTGCCGCTCTCTCGCGTCCACGATGTGCAGACGGCGCTGGAGATCCGCTTTAAGACCGCGGCGCCGCAATTGTTCAGAGTGCTGATTCATCCCGAGCCGCAGACCGATAATCGCCGTTAGCAGGGCTGCTGAAAAACGCGCCGAAGCAACAAGCGAGGCGCTCCGGAAGAGGTGCTACGGAATGTGTGAGCAGTTCCGGAGAAGGCGCAGCCAAGCGCAGCCGGGAAAGAATGCATGGACCCTCACGCCGCGCAAACAACACGCGGCTCAGGGTGACACGCTCAACTATTTGCGGCCAGGGTATAGCAACTCTGGTTGTGCTCTAGCCACAGAGCACGCGCGTAATTGCTTGTGTGTTCAGCTCGGAGCAAGGCTGTTTTTCCGCAGCCTGCCAGGGGATTGATTGTCAAAGCAGAAAGACCAAGGCAACTGCAAAGTGATCGAAGAGGAGGCATGCGCGGGCCGCGGTCGGCAGCCGGCGGCGAAGTCTCGTCAATCGAGCGAAGGGCTACCTGTGCGTGGCCTCGGCAGCCCTGTTCTGGGGAATCTCGGCGTCGATGGGCAGGGCGGTTTTTACCGGGCGTTTGAAGATTGCGGGCCGGGCGGTGGGCTTCATAGCGCCGATGATGCTGGCGCAGAGCCGCACCACGTTTTCGTTTCTGATCCTGATGGCGGTACTGCTGTCGGTGCGCGGACGGCGAGGCGTGGCGCTGCCGCCGCGAGCCATCCTGCGCTGCATGGCACTGGGAATTTTCGGCATTGCAACTCGAATTTTTTTTACTATTTCGCCATCGAGAAGACCACCGTGGCGACGGCCATCATCCTCGAATACGTGGCCGCGCCGGTGCTGGTGCTGCTTTACATGCTGGCGCGGCGGCGGCAGAGGGCAACCGTGGTTCGCATCCTGGGGGTGGCGCTGGCGGTGATCGGAAGCGTGCTGGCGATTGGCGTAGTGGCCGCGACGGCACGCTTTCCGTGGTTCGCGGTGGGCATCGGGCGTTTGAAATTTCAAGGGCTGGGAGTGTTATCGGCGCTGCTGGCTGCCGCGGGATTCGCCTTCTGGAATGTCTACGGCGGAAGCCTCGTCGAGGGGGCCGACCGCTGGCGGGTCATCGTATGGGCGATGTTTGGCGCCGCCCTGGGATGGATTCTGATCAACCCGCCAGCCAGGATTATCGCGGCCCACTATGAGCCGCAGCAGTGGCTGTTCCTGCTGATCTTCGCCATATCATCCTCGCTGATTCCGTTTTCGCTGTATCTGTGGGGACTGGTGCATCTGGACCCAACGCGGGCCATCGTGACCAGTTGCTTGGAGCCGGTATTTGCCGTCATCATTGCCGCCGTGGCGCTGGGCGAAAGCGTAAATTCCATCCAGATCCTCGGCATCGCCGTGACCCTGACGGCAACCGTGCTAGTGCAGATTCCGGAGCGGACGACAACCCCACATTAGCTTGGCCTGCGGCTTCGCAAATGTGGCTAGCAGCGAAGAAACGGTACCAAGACAAACTACCCCACATCTGCCAAAAGCGGGCAGATATGGGGCACCAAACCAGGAAAAGCAGATCCTTCGCTGCGCTCAGGATGACGGAACAGCCTCGCCGGGAACTTCGACGCGGGCAAACATGGGGCACCCGGCCATTGTCGCGAAGCGCGAATCCACGGAGCAGGCTACTTTGCTTTCAAGGTCCGGATGTACTTCAGCATCGCATCCAGACCTTTGTCGCCGAGCGCGGGGCCATACGCCGGCATCTTGCCTTTGCCTTTAGCGAGCGCATTGCGGATCTGGCCATCGCTCTGGCCTTGAACGCCGGGGGCGGTGAGATCGGCGGCCTGTAGCGTCTTGCCCGCGGGGGTTTGCGAGCGGCCATCGGCGCCATGGCACAGAACGCAGTTCTTGGCGAAGACCGTCTTGGCATCGGTCAGGTCCTGCGCGAAAGCAAGCAGAGAGCCGGCAAGCAGGACAATGGCGAACCATGAGGTTTTCTTTTTCATCGCTTCAGGAACCTCGATTCTCGATCAAAAAAGGGACAAGTCGGCTTGTCCCCGCAAAGCTCCGGCACGCACAACCACGGCGCGTGTCGGGCCGATGCGCTCCGGCAAAGACAATTTATGAAATAGACCCTATTTCAGGGTGCGGATGAACTTTACAACGTCGCTTGCCTGGGCGTCGGTAATCTTCTGCGCCGGCATTTTGCCCTTGCCCTTGAGGATGGCGTCCTTCAACTGGGCGTCACTCTGGCCCTGAACGGCGGGAGACGCCAGGGAGCCAGCCCCCATGTTCTTAGCCATCGGAGTCTGACCCTTTCCATCGGGGCCATGACACATGGCGCATTTCTGCTTGAAAAGATCGGCGCCACTTTGGGCCGACACTGGCTGAACCACCATCAGGCACAATACGGCCAACACAAGTACATAAACCATGCCACGAGACATGAGAGATCCTCCTTGAATTAGCTGGGAAAAACCACCTCACCCCAGCGGAATGGGATGATAACAAAAATCGGCGGGCTTCGTCAGGCGGCGGTGGAAATGACGCGGTGGTTAGATTCGGGGCGCGCGTGCTGCGACGAGGAACGAAAAGCCCCACCCAAGCTTCGCTTGAATGGGGCACCCTCAGCTCAATCGGCTCAAATTTGCCAGCAGCGCAAAGAAGCGGCGGGCGCGGTGCACGTCCCGGCCGATCTGGTCGCGCAGGGCATCGACCGAAGGAAATTTAATCTCATCGCGAAGGCGCTTGAGAAAAGTGAGTTCGACGTTGGTTTCGACGGTCAACTCGATGGGATGAAAATTCAGAATATGGCTTTCGATGGCGAAGGAATCGGGGCCGAAGGTGGGACGGTTGCCGACGTTGGTCACGGCATTGAAGCATTCACCGGAGAGCGCGATTTGAGTGATGTAAACCCCGTGCTTGGGAACCAGCTCGTCGTAGCGGCTGAGATTGACCGTGGGCACGGTGTACTTGTGTCCGTAGCCGCGTCCGCGTCCGGGAGTGGAGTAGATGCGGAAAGGGCGTCCCAGCAGATGGCGCGCGGGCGCAAGCTCGCCGGCCGCGATCAGGTCGCGCACCTGGCTGGAGGAAGCCACATATCCTCGTACCTGCAAGGCGTCATAGGCACGCACCGTGAAGCCGAGACGGGTGCCGTATTCGCGCAGACGGTCGAGGTCGCCTTCGGCGCGATGTCCGAAGCGGAAGTTGAAGCCTTCGTGAACCTCGACGGCGTGGAGCGCGCTGGAAATGATCTGCTCGGCGAATTCGAAGGGAGGCATGGTCGAAAGATCGCGGGTGAAAGGCAGAATCACCACCGCGTCGAGACCGGTTTCCTCAAGCAGCCGCAATTTGTACGGCATGGGGGTAATCAGCGGCGGCGCTTCGCGGGGACGCAGAATGCGGATCGGATGGGGATCGAAGGTGAGCACGACGGAGCGGGCCTGTAGCTGCTTGGCGCGCTCGACGATTTGCTTGAGGATCTGGCGATGGCCCAGGTGCAGCCCGTCATAGTTGCCGACGGTGAGGACGGTCGGTCCAAAATCGCGGGGAATCTGATCGAGTTTTTGAAAAACTTTCATGCGATCGTGATGGCAGAGCAGTTCCACAGAAGGCGTAGCTCGCTCTTACAAGAGAAAAGCATAGACCCTCACGTCACCCCGCCAACGACGGGCGGCGCTCCTCAGGGTGACACATCCAACGATTTGCGGGACCGCTCCAGCCCTGCCGGCTTGGGGCGCGGTCACAGTTGGAACTCCAGACGCAGCCCGTCATGCGAGAGACGCACGTTGGGCGGAAGCCCGGCATTAGTCTCCCGGTGACCGAGATCGTGCGCAATATGGGTGAAAAAAGCGCGTTCGGGCCGCAGACGCTCGACCAGGCTGAGCGACTGCGCAACCGTCGAGTGCGTGGGATGCGGCTTGTGGCGCAGGGCGTCGAGAAAAAGGATATCGAGTGAGCCCAGCAGCGGAAAAGAACTTTCGGGAACTTCGCTGAAGTCGGTCAGGTAGGCGGCTGAACCGAAGCGATAGCCGAAGATCGGGGCCTCGCCGTGAATCACCGTTACCGGACAAAAGAGCGCGTCGAAGATCCGCACGGGGCCACTGATCTCGTGCAACTCGACTTGCGCCAAGCCGCCGAACTTATAGTCCTCGTCGAAGACGTAGCGGAAGACCGAGCGCAAGACGCGCGCGGTGTCGGGACTAGCGTAAAGCGGGAGCTTGGGACCGCCGGTGCGGCGGGGATAGGTCAGAGGCCGGAGGTCGTCCAGTCCGAGAATATGGTCGGCATGTCCGTGGGTGTAGAGCACGGCATCGACGCGGTCGATGTGCTCGCGCAGGGCCTGCTGGCGGAAGTCTGGGGTGGTGTCGATGACCACCCGGTGGCCGCTCCACTCGACCATGACCGAGGGGCGGGTGCGCGAGTCATGGGGATCGGTTGAGCGGCAGACGGCACAGGCGCAGCCGATGGTCGGCACGCCCATGGAGGTTCCGCTTCCGAGCACGGTCAGGACGGCCTGCATTATCGAAGTCTCGAGCCGGAGTCCGGTGGCACGCCGCCGGCCGGCGGACGGGTCAGCGCGTTGGTCACCTCGATGTAAGCCATGCGAAGCTCATACAAACAGTTGCTCAGCATGTGATCTTCCTGGGGCGTGAGATTGCCGCGCGTCTTTTCCGCGATCAGCGACAGGGTATCGATGGTCTGCCGCGCCCCGATCAGGTCGGCTGCCGGCGGTCCGCTCTGTTCGTGAACCAGGCCGAGTTGCATCAGCGCCGTCATGTAGAGCGAAGCGATGAACTTCTCGAAGGTAATCTCGAAGTCGGAGGTTCGGTGGCCCTGACCCTGGGAATCGAGTTCGCGCTGCAACTGCGAGTCGAATTGGCGCGACGATTGCTGATATTGATCCGCCTGCTGCTGGCGCTGGCGCGGGCTTGGCTCCGGATGGCTCGGCTCGGGATGGAGCGGTTCGGGCTGCGCGGCGACGGGAGGCGGCGGCGCTGGTTGAGCGGCTGGCGGCGGCTCAGGCTGCGTGCTTTCCTCGCTGGTTTCGGACGTGTCGGTTTGAGGCAGCGGCTCACCTTCGATGGTGAACTTGCGCCTATCGGTAACGATGAATTCAGGCTCTTTTTCTTTTGGCATATCGAATCAAATGTCGCATATCGAATCAAATGGAAAACGGCAGGGACTCCACCCTTGCCAGGTCCGTGCCGATTCTAACCTCGGTTCCCGGGGTCGCGGCTTCCCGGCGAATGTAGCCAAGGGCGAGGGTGATGGCGGAATCTTCCGCCGCCAGCGCCGGTATGGCCGCGGCCGAGGTAATCTCGCCCACTTGCTGGTCGCCCCACTGGATTTTTGTACCCGGCACGGGCACCGCGCCTTGCACCCGGAAGCCGGCAAATATCCGATGAACGTTGCCGCGCGAGCGTATGCGCTCGACGATTTCCTGGCCGACATAGCAGCCTTTGGCGAAGTGCAAGGCATGCTGCTGGCCGGTTTCCTGCGGCAGGTCGCGCTCTCGAATATCGATCCCAAAGCGCGGCAGACCGAGTGAAATCAGCAGCCACTTCCAGGCTTCGGTTCCGGCCGGCACAGCGCCAGCCGCGAGCAAACCGTCCCATAGCAGGGCGGCGTTGTCGGGGTGCATCCAAAACTCAAAGCTGGCCAGCATCGCCGGACCGCGCGCGGCGGTCAATCCGATGCCGTTCCAGACGAAGTCATGCACCTGGTAAGGCTGCAACTCGGGAAGCGTAAGCCCGGCCCGTTCGAGAAGCTGGCGCGAGGCGGGGCCGACGACGGCGATGGAGGCAAGTTTCTCGCTGATATCGGTGACTTCGACGTCATCCATGATGATATGGCGGTCGAAGAATTCGCACATTCCTTCGAGTTGCTCGCGGTCGGTCGAAAGCAGGAAATGGTCGCCCCGGTTATAGGCAACCAGATCGCCCTGAATGCGTCCCTGGGCGTTCAAAACGAAACTGTAATTGCCTTGGTTCAGCGGCAGGTCGCGGGTGTTGTTGGTGACCATCCCATTCAGCCAGCGGTTGCGATCCTCGCCGGTGACGACGAGTTTGGCGCGCCAGCTCAGGTCCAAAAGCGCAGAGCCGCCGCGCATCGCCCGGAATTCGGCTTGCGGGCTGGCGAAGGCCAAAGGGGCCTCTACGCCCGCGTAGATCGCGAATCGCGCTCCTGAACCAGCCAATTTGCTGCTGAATGAGGTGGATGACATAAGCGAAGCAGCCCCAGCAAGCAACGAGCCGAGCCTCGTTGGGGACCCCGAACCATCGATTATAACCGAGCGATTATAACCAAGCGCCGGCGATTATAAGCAAGCGCCGGATTCTTTTCTGTTATCTTCTCCACGAACAGATAAACCGGAGCGAAAAAAATTGCCCTGGTTGCAGGAGATGGCAGCGGAGGCGAGGTGGTTCTCGCGGAGGAGTCGAAGGCCCGACAGACTGCTGACTTCAGGTGCTTGGCAATTCAGGAAACTACCCCACGTTAGCCCAGTCACCCCAGCGAGCCGAGCCTCGCCGGGGACCCCGACACGGGCGAACATGGGGCACCAAGCAAGGTATTAGGCGGGAATCGCGATTCGGGAGCGCGCGTGAAGGATACCGGTACAATGCATGCAGGTGCTTCTGGGAAGGCAGGGTGCGAATTTCGATGACGCGCACGGGAATGACGCGCACGGGCGGTAGGTCGACCAAGCTGCTCGCTTTGCTGCTTCTGCTGTTCAGCGGGGTGCTTGGTTGGGCGCAGATGGCAGCCGCTCAACCGCAGAGCGCTCAACCGCAAGGCGCTCCAACCGAGGCACAGACGCCGCTCGGGAGCCAGCCAGCCGCCAAACCACCGGAAGCCACAGCTCCCGAAAAAAAGATCAGCCCGAAACAGGCGGAGGAGCTATTCCGCTCGGTCGATGAAATTCTGGCATTCGTCAGCAAAGACACGGGGCTGCCGATCAAGAACAAGGTGAAGCGGAAGCTCGCCAGCCGCGAAGAGGTGGAACAGTACATTACGCGGCACATGCAGGAGGATAAAGACGCGCAGAGACTGCAAGGCTCGGCGGCATCTCTGAAGAAGTTTGGCTTGCTGCCGCGCGATTTCGACCTGCGGCCTTTTCTGCTGAAGCTGCTCAAGGAGCAGGTTGCCGGCTTCTACGATGCCAAGACCAAGACCGTTTACTTGCTCGATTGGGTCGATGCCGACGCGCAAAGGCCGGTTCTGGCGCACGAACTGACGCATGCTTTGCAGGATCAGAGCTACAACCTGAACCAGTGGATGGAAGATTCCAAAGAGGCCAAGAGTGATCAGGACGAGCTGGCACTGGAAGAGGCACAAACGGCGCGCGAGGCGGTCATCGAGGGGCAGGCCATGCTGGTGCTGCTCGACTATATGCTGGCTCCATCCGGCAGGAGCGTGGCCGATTCTCCGGCTATTGTCGATGTCATGAAAAGCGCCATGGTGGAGGGCGGCCAGACACCGATGTTTAACCAAGCCCCACTGTATCTGCAGGAGGCTCTGACTTTTCCTTACACCTATGGTTTGGATTTCGAGCGGCAGCTGCTGGTCAAGCAAGGGCGGGCAGGCGCTTATAAAGGCGTCTTTCAGAAGCCCCCGCGAGATACGCGGCAGGTGATGGAACCGGAAACTTACTTCGCGAACGAGAAGATTCCCGTGCTGACGGTTCCCAAGCTCGACACGGTTCTGAAGAGCGATTACAAGCGCTACGACTTCGGAGGGCTAGGGCAGTTCGATGTAACCGTGTTGCTCTGGCAATGGTACGGCAAACAGACCGGCGTCCAGCTTGCACAGGCATGGCGAGGCGGTTATTACTTCACCTACGAGCGGGCCGGCAAGGCGGGCGGTCCTTATGTGCTGGTCTCGCTGACGCGTTGGGCAACCGAAGCCGCCGCCAAAGAGTTCGCGGGCCTCTACGCCGGTTCGCTGGTGAAACGCTACCGGAGCGTGTCCGAAGTGACGTCGTCGCGGGATGGCTCCGGCGAGTGGCAGACCGAAGAAGGCCCGGTTGAGATCACGGCCTCGGGCCCGTTTGTGATCGCCATCGAAGGGCTTGCAGGCGAGGAGCGTACGCAGGTTCGACAGGCACTGGAACACACCTTCATCGCGGAACCTCATCCGGCGCAGACAGCATCGCCATCCGGGCAGCCATTCCCGTTGGAGCCCATCATTACCACCTCGCGGGAGATATTCCAGCAGCCGCTGGGGCGTTGACCGCGAAGCAAAAACCGAAGACCGAAGAGCTGCCGAAGAGCAAAGATCGAAGATCGAATAACTGATTGCTTCCCACAGGCGCTTGCCGCCGGTCTTGTATAATCGCGAGTTCATGGCTTATGGGGTTCTAAATCCAGCAGGAGAGCGGAGTTTGACACAGGCAGAGATCGGTATCATCGGCGGCAGCGGTCTGTATTCCATGAAAGGCCTGACGGAAACGCGCGAGGTGGCACTCGACACGCCGTTCGGCAAACCTTCCGACGCTTATGTGTTGGGAACGCTGGCGGGGCGCAAAGTCGCATTTCTCGCGCGGCACGGCAGGGGACATCGCCTGCTGCCGACGGAGTTGAATTTCCGTGCCAACATTCACGGAATGAAACAGCTTGGGGTGGAGCGCATCCTGTCGATTTCCGCTGTCGGCTCGCTCAAAGAGGAACACAAGCCCACTGAATTTCTCATTCCAGACCAGTTTTTCGATCGGACGAAGCAGCGCGTCTCGACCTTCTTCGGCGATGGCATCGTGGCGCACATCGCGTTTGGCGATCCGGTTTGCATGGAGGTTGCCAAGGTGGTGGTGGCGGGCTGCAAGCAGGCAGGGGTCATCGGCAAACTTGGCGGAACCTACGTCTGCATGGAAGGGCCACAGTTCTCGACCAAGGCGGAAAGCAATCTCTACCGCAGTTGGGGCATGGACGTGATCGGCATGACGAACCTGCAGGAGGCCAAGCTGGCGCGCGAAGCCGAGCTCTGCTACGCGACCGTCGCCATGGTGACGGACTACGATTGCTGGCATCCCGAACACGATGCGGTCACGGTCGAGCAGATAATTAAGGTGCTCAACCAAAACGCCGAGAACGCCTGCGAGGTGGTGCGTGAAGCGGTGGCGGCAATGCCTCGGGAGCGCACTTGCAAGTGCGCCTCAGCGTTGGCAACGGCCATCATCACGGCGCGCGAGGCCATGCCGGCGCACACCCGCGAGCGCTTGAAGCTGCTCATCGGCAAATATATCGGCGAAGCGGCGGGCGATCCGGGAGAGGTTGATTACGGCAAGAAGGTGGGGGCATAGCCATGTCAATCCTGGTGGTGGGCTCGGTGGCATTCGATACGCTGAAGACGGCTTACGGCGAGCGGCAGAAAATCCTGGGCGGCTCGGCAACTTATTTTTCGCTGGCGGCCAGCTATTTCACCAAGGTGCGCGTGGTCGCCGTAGTCGGTGAGGATTTCACCAGCGCACACGAAGACGTGATGAAGGCGCGCGGCATCGACACCACCGGCATCGAACGCGCTCAGGGCAAGACTTTCCACTGGGGCGGCGAATACGGTGAGAACCTCAACGAAGCCAAAACAAATTTCACGGACCTGAACGTCTTCCAGAATTTTCGCCCGCGGATTCCCGAGCAGTACGCCGACACCTCGTTCCTGTTTCTCGCCAACATCGATCCGGCGTTGCAATTAGAGGTGCGCCGGCAGATGCCCAAGGTCAAGCTGGTGGGCGGCGACACCATGAATTTGTGGATCAACATCAGCCGTGAGCAATTGAACGCCACGCTGAAGGAAGTCGACATCCTGCTGATTAACGACGGCGAAGCCAAGCTGCTGGCGGCGGAGAGCAGCTTGCCGAAAGCGGCGCGCAAAGTCTTAGAGATGGGACCAAGGGCGCTGGTCATCAAGCACGGCGAGTACGGCGCGACCATCTTCTTTCGCGACGGATTGCTGCACCCGTTTCGCGCGCCGGCGCTGCCGATTGACGAAGTGCAGGACCCGACGGGCGCGGGCGACTCGTTCGCCGGCGGCTTCATGGGGTACATCGCTTCCCAAGATAAGTTGGATCGTTCGGTGCTGACCAAGGCGATGTTTTACGGCGGGGTGATGGGATCGTTCGCGGTCGAGCGCTTCGGAACCGAGCGGCTGCAAAAGCTGACGACCGAGGAAATTGACAAACGCTTCGAGCTGTTCCGCAGCTTGACGCATTTGGAGTAGGGGGCGGGATCAGCGCTGGCGCCTGCCGTGGGTGGAGGCAATGCCTTATCGGTAAGTGGCGAGATGGCCCTGTTTGCCCAGTAATCTCGCTCTTGGTGGCCCACACTAGCTTGTGTTGCTAGTGTGGGGTAGTTCGTGATGCAAAGGAAAACTGCCCCACTCAAGCGCAACTGCGGCGCTTGAATGGGCCACCCGCCCAAGGTTGAAGGTTCTACGTTATCGGGTAAGTGGTGAGAACGCCTGTTTGCAACAATCATGCTTGGCGACTGCTGCCGAGAGCGGAGCCGTCACTGGCACAGACCCGCGCGTGCTTTCGCGGCGTATTCACGGATGCATGGCGTCACATTTCCTGTTCTTCCGAGAAAGGTGTCTATTATCCCTTCGACTTGTTCAGCATAATGTTCGTGCCAATGGTTCAGTCCGTGGAGGGCGCTCAGTTGGCACAGCTCGGAGGGCAGGTCGAGCATCTCGGTCATTACCTTCAGACAGGTACTGTGAAGTTCGGGTTCTCCCTCTAGAGGTTCGCCACGGAAAGGTCGGAACGGAAGCATATCCCACCACATGTAACAGGCAATATGGAAGGGGTCGGATTCTGTATCTGCTGGCCCGCATGCTGCGGACGCAACAAAGTTACGGAAGAACTTAGCCATCCCCTGAATACCCGCGATCCGATCCGCGAGCGCCGCACCCGGCTCGATAAGAGCGTGGCTCGGCTCACCCGGCGATGACTCGCCGATGAGAAACCATATCCCCTGTGCAACCTGCGCAAGGGAATACGGCTTCAGGTGCTCTGGCTCCAAGAAGAGGCGAGTCAGGTATTTCACGGTGACTACATCGGACAAGCCAAGCGAATCCCATAACAAATCGAAGCCTTCGTCAAAGTACCACTGCGGCTCTTTGGGAAGGTGGTCGAATACCGTCTGAACCCACTCCTCGAACAGCACCGTCACGTTTTTAGACACTCCTTTGGAAAGCGACGATCACATGCTCAAATTGGCCCACATCGCACGTTTCAGTATCCCATGATTGTTGGAGGCACGATAATTGTTGATAAATCGCCATCTCACCAGTAACCGCCCAGAGTGCTACCCTCACGCGCAGCGTGTTGGAGGCGAGCTGACAAGTTGCTTCATTACTTATTTGGGACCGGAGTCAACGAGGCCTCGGCGGCTAAACAGGCTGCTGAAAAACAGGCTTATCGTGAAGTGAGCCCATAATATTTGTACTAAGGTATTATAGTGCCCACATTACATGGCGCCTCGCTCGTTGCTTCGGCGCGTTTTTCCGCAGCCTGTAAAGCCGGATAATATGCGGTCAGGAAATGGCGCGGCTAAAGCCACGCCCCTTCAAAACCAAAGTGGCGAAACAGCGCGCACATTCCGGAGAACTCACGGCAGAATCGAGCGCACCGCATCGGCCGGGCCGCGACTACCGGCGCGTCACCGTATTTGCCTGCGTGGCGTCGCTGACGAGTTTCTGCTGGTACTTCTTTCATCATGAGCTGCTGCTTTATGGCGATGCGGTGGCGCATATCAATATCGCGCGCCGCGTCTTCGATTCGCGCACGCCCGGCGTCGAGCGGCTTGGCAGCGTGTGGCTGCCGCTGCCGCACCTGCTCAGCCTTCCGTTTGTCGTCAACGACTGGATGTGGCGCAGCGGGGTTGGCGGCTCGATCCCGTCGATGATTGCCTATGTTTTAGGGGTTGTAGGCGTCTTCCGGCTGGTGCGGGGCAGAGCATCGCGCTTCGCAGCGTATCTGGCGGCTGCATTGCTGGGGCTGAATCCGAACCTGCTCTACATGCAGTCGACGGCCATGACGGAGGCGATTTTTCTGGCCGCCGTGATCTGGGCAGTGGTCTATTTCGATGAATTTGTCCGCGGTTTCTCGACGGCGAGCCGGCAATCCTCTCAAGGGCTAAAGCCCGCGCGCTTACCGGCTCAAGATGGCGCGCCTAAAGCCGCGCCCCTTCAAAAAAATATTTATACAACCAGTTCTAGATCTCTGGAGCGCTGCGGCATGGTGCTGGCCGCGGCCATGCTGACGCGCTATGACGGCTGGGTGCTCGCTCTTGTGGTTGGCTGCGCAGCAGTTGTGATGGTGGTGCGGGGATCGAAAGCCAATCCAACGGGGACTAATAAAGCTGAAAGCACGGGCGCGGGCGCGTCGCTTGGCGGGGTGAAGCGCTCGCTGGCCGCTTTGCTCCTGCTGTGCGCACTTACTCCCGCGCTCTGGCTGGCACACAACTACGCCATCAACCACCGGCCGCTGGATTGGTGGAATGGGCCGTATTCGGCGAAAGCTATAGAACAGCGCACGGGGCACGGCTTTCCCTATCCAGGCAAGCACAACCTGGGGCTGGCGGCCAAGCAATATCTGAAAGCAGCGCGGCTGAATTTTTCGAGCGGCCTGGTGGTGCAAAGCACGTCCCCGTCTTTCGCGGAAATGCTGGGCGAGTGGCAGACTTGGATGCTGGCGCTGGCCGGGCTGGGAACGCTGATCGCGGTGCTGTCGCGGGCGCGTCGCCGGGCGGCGTGGCTGCTGCTATGGCTGCCACTGCCGTTCTATGCGTACTCGATCGCCTATGGCAGCGTGCCGGTGTTTCTGCCGGTTTGGTGGCCTTTTTCCTATTACAACGTGCGCTTCGGCCTGGAGTTGCTGCCCGCGTTCGCGGTGTTTGCGGGTTTCGCGGTGGCGTCCATTGGCGAGCAGCTGCCGTCCGGTTCCGGTCGACAGGTCGTGGTGGGCGGACTGATTCTGCTGCTGGCGGCGAACTACTGGAAGGTTGCCGGGGCTGCGCCAATCTGCCTGCGCGAGGCGCGAACGAATTCGGTCAGCCGCATCCGCCTGGAATCGCAACTGGCTGGGGTGCTGGCCACGCTGCCAGCGCATTCGACGCTGCTGATGTATACCGGCGATTACGTGGGCGCGATGCAATTGGCCGGGGTGCACCTCAGGCGCGTGGTCAACGAAACCGGGAAAATAGTCTGGAATGCGGGGCTGAGCTGCCCGGCAGAGGTGGCGGACTACGTGATCGCGGTGGATGGCGACGCGGTAGCGCAGGCGGTGGCGGGCAATCCGCGCTGGCTGCAAAGGATTACAGGCTTCAGCACCCCCGGCAAGCCGGATGTAGTGGTCTATCGCAGCCTGTTTCCGGGACGGCAGCAGTAGGGCTACCTCAGGTTCGCGGTGAGTAGAAATCCCACATCTGCTAACTGCGGCAGATATGGGGCACCGAGCGGCTCATTCGCTTGTGTGGAGAGTTTGCTTAGCGCTTTGGAAAAAGCCCCACTCAAGCCAACCACAGGCTTGAATGGGCCACCTATCAAGAATTGATGTTGGAATCAATATCCCACATCTGCTCACTGCGGCAGATATGGGGCACCGTCGGCGACTACTCCACATTAGCCACAGCCGGGCGAACGTGGGGCACCGTCGGGCTCTAAAAATGCGCAGGTTCTAGGCGCCGGCTCGCCGGGGCAGCATTTCTCCGATGCGGCGGATTTGGGCGCCGATCGCGCGCAGCTTTTCCTCCAGGTGTTCGTAGCCGCGATCGATGTGGTAGACGCGGTCGATGATGGTTTCGCCGTCGGCCACCAGCGCCGCCAGCACCAGAGAGGCCGAGGCGCGCAGGTCGCTTGCCAACACGGCGGCGCCGCTCAAGGGACTTTTGCCGCGAACCACGGCGCGGTTGCCTTCGATCTTGATGTTGGCTCCCATGCGAACCAGCTCCAAGGCGTGCATGAAGCGGTTTTCGAAGATGTTTTCGGTGATGATCGAGGTGCCTTCCGACTGGGTTGCCAGCGCCATGTATTGCGCCTGCACGTCGGTGGCGAAGCCGGGATACTCTTCGGTAGTGATATCGGCCGCCTGCAGAGGATTGTCGCCCATGACGCGGATCGACTCGCCATTGACGTGGAAGCGGGCGCCGGCCTGTTCGAGTTTGGCGAGCAGCGCCGTCTGGTGAGCCGGAACGAGGTTGGTGACCAGCAGATCGCCTCCGGTGAGGGCTCCGGCGATGATGAAAGTGGCGGCCTCGATGCGATCGGGAATGATGCGATGCCTGGCGCCGTGCAGACGATCGACGCCGCGCACGCGGATGGTGGAGGTTCCGGCGCCTTCGAGGTTGGCTCCCATCTTGACGAGCAGATCAGCCAGGTCGACGACCTCGGGTTCGCGCGCGCAATTCTCCATGACGGTCTCGCCTTCGGCGAGCACGGCGGCCATCAGAAGGTCTTCGGTGCCGGTAACGGTGATTCTGTCGAAGGTAATGCGATTGCCCTTGAGGCGTTCGGCGCGGGCTTCGATGTAGCCGTGTTCCTGGCGGATGGTGGCGCCGAGCCGCTCCAGGCCCTTGAGGTGCAGGTCGATGGGACGCGCCCCGATGGCACAGCCGCCGGGTATGGAGACCCGCGCGCTTCCGGTGCGCGCCACCAGAGGCCCGAGCACGAGGGTGGAGGCGCGCATGGTTTTGACCAGATCGTAGCCGGCTTCCGGGCGGCTCAGATGGCGGCAGCAGATGATGGTGCGATGTTGGGCGCGGCCGTAGCCAAGCTCGACCTCGGCTCCCATGGCGGAGAGCAACCTGCGCTCGGTCTCGATATCGCGCACCTGGGGAATGTTTTCCAGGATGACCGGCTCTTCGGTGAGAATGGCGGCGGCCATGGCAGGCAGCGCGGCATTCTTGGCGCCGCTGATACGAACCGTCCCGAGCAGGGGATTGCCCCCGCGAACGACAAATTTATCCATTGCTTAAATCCTGGCGGTACAAATAAAGTGCGCCCTCGATCGCAATTTCAACGTGCGCTGCTGAGAGTTTTCGAAATCCTTCGAATGCGCGTATGCCCCACGCCGTTTCGGGATGCTTCGCTGCGCTCAGCATGACAATTTAAAGTTGCGGCCGCTGAAATACGCCCTACGCTGAAAATGCTGTTGCCACTCCATTGTAAAACGCAAACGCGAATTGGTGGCGATGTGGGAGCTGCATGTCTCATAGAGCGTGTTTCAAAAACCGAAGTTTTGAGGAAACGATGAATCCCCTCAGGGGCTAAACCCCTTATTCGTTGGCTATTGACGGACGGGCTAAAGCCCGTCCCCTTCAAAGCGGCTAAAGCCCCGTCCCCTTCAAAAAACTATTTATAGAACAGGCTCATAGGGACTGTTCCTCGATGGCTTCGAGAACGGCGTCGTGGACGAGTGGACGCACGCGCTTGATCTCTTGGGTGCTGCGATCGGGCCAGGTGCGATTGGTCAGCAGAACCACGGCGCACTGGCGTAAAGGGTCGCACCACAGAGAGGTTCCGGTATAGCCGAGATGTCCGAAGGAAGCAGCGGAGAAATGCCTGCCCGATTGCGAGGGCGCCGATGGCGTATCCCATCCAAGTGCGCGCGAGGTGCCCACGGGCGCGTCCTGGCGGGTGGTGAAGCGGTGCACGGTCTCCGCCGAAACGATGGTTTCGGGATGCGCGGCGAGCCCCGCCGACTGGGGCGATGATCCAGCGGAAAGCATCGCATGCCCGAACAGCGCGACATCCAGAGCATTGCCGAAAAGTCCGGCATGCCCGGAAACGCCGCCCATGACGGAAGCGTTTTCATCATGCACTTCGCCCTGGATAACGCGCATGCGGAACTCGCGGTCATCCACGGTGGGCGGGATTTCGCTCTTCCATTCGGCGGGCGGGCAATAGCGTGCCGTGTTCATGCCAAGCGGAACAAAAACCTCGCGCTGGCAGAAACGATCGATCGGTTCGCCCGCGAGGCGGGCAAGCAATTCGCCGAGCACTATAAAACCGAGGTCGCTGTAAACGGCGCGCTGCATGGGCGGCGCAACCAGAGGCGCGCTGCAGGCAAGCCGGACGAGTTCGCCACGGGAGCCGGCGCGGCGGAATAACTGCGCGTAATCCGCCAGACCCGAGGAGTGGGCGAGCAGCATGCGGGCGCTCACCTGGCCGCGGCGCGGATCGGGGGAAGGCGCGCCGTCATCATGTTTGGCGAGAGCGAACTCCGGCAGGGTGTCGACGACCGGCTGATCGAGCGACAGCAGGCCGCGCTGATAGAGGATCATCGCCATAGCAGTGGTGGCGACCACCTTGGTGACCGAAGCCAGATCGAAGACAGTGGTGGGGGTGACGGGCGGAGAGTCGGGTGCGTAGGTAAAGCGTCCGATGCCGCGCCATGCGGCGAGTTCTCCGCGGTCGACGACGGCAAGCGAGGCGCCGGGGAAAACGCGCTCGTGGACGGCTTGCTTCAACAGCGCAAAGGCGCGCGCGAAAACGCGCTCCTGTTGAGGAAAGGCCTTCGACGGAATGAGGTGCGTGCGATCGCTTGCCATCGGTCTGTGGCCGGGCTTCGGGTCAGCGTCGTTCAAAGTTGGTGCATCCCAAAGCCGGACTTTATGAAATACACTTCGCGGATCACGCGAGAAAAAAGGGCAAATCCCCTCGGTGGCTAAAGCCCTTATTCGTTGGCTATTGACGGACGGGCTAAAGCCCGTCCCCTTCAAAGCGGCTAAAGCCCGTCCCCTTCAACGCCAGGCACATTCGTAAACGAACTTCAGATACAGGACACTAGCGCAGATACGCCAGGATCTGTTTGAACACTGGGGTTCCGCTCTTACGCATCAGCTCATACAACATCATCTCGGTACTTGAAATGACGCATCCGGCGGAGCGCATTCGATCGAGTGCGACGTGCCAGTTCCACTCCGCGCGCGAGCCGATGGCGTCGGAGGCAACGTGCACCAGATAGCCGTTGTTAAGCGCGGCGAGGGCGGTTTGCAGCACGCAGATGTGAGCTTCCATGCCACAGAGAAGCAGGGTGTTGCGCTGCCCGGGAAGCGCTTTCACCGCGCTGCAAAAAGCGTCGCTGCCAAAGCAACTGAACTCCATTTTTTCAATCGGCGCGGCCTCCGGGACGAGCGCGGCAATTTCAGCAATGACCGGGCCCAAGCCCTTGGAGTACTGCGTGGTGAGCAGCACGGGCAAGTCGAGGAGCCGAGCCAGGCGAATGAGGAGCTGAGTGTTGCCGACCATCTGCTCCTTATTGAAGATGGGCGGAAGCAGCTTCTCCTGAATATCGACGACGATCAGGGCGCAATCATCCGCCTGGAGCGGACGGCGTGCTATCTCGGTAGCGTCCAGGGTTTCGATTCTGCCGGTCACGGTAACCATAAAGCCCTCGCAAAAAATGCTGCCCGGGATAACCCCAGGGTTTGTACACGCATTCGATTGTAGCAATTAGAGCGGTTTCTTCGTTGCTGTGTCCCCTAGCAGCGTCAAGGAAAACAAAAGATCCCTCCACTCCGTTTCACTTCGGCCGGGATGACGCCATCACCGCAGCGAGCCGGCTGGAACTCAGGAGCCGCTTATCCGGTAAAAAACTCGGAGGGCGGTTCGTGTCTCACAATTCGCATCTCAAATTTCGTATCTCGTAATTCGATATTTCACAATTCGTATTTCACAACCCCGGGAGGTGTCTATGAAACGTCTTCTGCTCACACTCACACTGCTGACGATGGCCGCTGCCGCCTTTGCCGCCACTTCACCCCAACCGTCCAGAACCTCGAGCGGCCAGGACGTCAGCTACAAGAGCGGCGATGAGACCGTCAAGGCCGTGCTGTACACGCCGCCGGGCAAAGGGCCATTTCCCGCGCTGGTGGCGATCCATGAGTGGTGGGGACTGACGCCGTGGGTGAACCAGCAAGCGGCAAAGTTCGCCGAACAGGGTTACGTGACGCTGGCCATTGATCTCTATCGCGGCAAGTCGACGGCTTCGCCGGATGAGGCGCACGAATTGATGCGCGGCCTGCCTGAAGATCGCGCCAAACGCGACCTGAAGGCCGCGTTCCACTACCTGGCAAGCCAGAAAAACGTGGATGCCAAGCGCATCGGCGCCATCGGCTGGTGCATGGGGGGAGGCTACGCGCTGGATTTGACGGTCATCGAGCCACGCCTGGCGGCGAGCGTGATCAACTATGGGCATCTGGCCACTGAACGCGCCACGCTGGAAAAAATTCAAGCGCCGATTCTGGGAATTTTCGGAGGACAAGATCGCGGCATTCCGCCCGACAGCGTTGGCCACTTCGAACAACAGATGAAGGCTCTCGGCAAATCGGTCGAGATTAAGATCTACCCCGACGCGGGCCATGCCTTTGAGAACCCAAACAACCAAACGGGCTACCGGGAGGCGGACGCGAAAGATGCCTGGAACAGAACCATCTCTTTTCTGGCCGCGAAGCTGAAAAACCGATGACGTAGCATCCTCGTAACTGCAGCGCTTTCCGCCGAAAGTGAATTTTCCGTTACCAGGCGCTCCGTTTCAGCCATGCGGGTTGCCATGGAGGGAGGCTCTTTCTATAATCAACTCAGCAGGAGTGCTTGCAATTGCATAGGTTGCGCGCCGTTCCGCCCTTCTGCATCTTCGGCGGGAGTTGAAATGGAAACCAAGAAGCCTAAAGTACTGGTGGTAGACGACGAGCGCGTAATTGCAGATACCCTGGCTATCATTCTGAACCAGCATGGATTTGACGCGCTGGCGGTTTACACCGGAACAGGAGCGGTCGAGCAGGCCAGGAACATCCAACCGGACCTGATCATCAGCGACGTGATCATGCCCGACATGGACGGCATTGAAGCTGCGATCCGTATCCGGTGCTTTCTCCCGAAGTGCAAGATCCTGCTTTTTTCCGGGCAGGCGGCTACGGCAGACCTGCTGGAGAGCGCCCGCGCCCGCGGCCACGAATTTGAAATCCTCGCCAAACCGGTTCATCCGCAGGACCTGCTGGCCAAGCTGAGAGAGTAGCGCGATATTTCAGGAATGTGGAAAAGCCTCGCCGATGGCGGGGTTTTAGTTTGAGAATATCCTAGGTATCGTGATTCTGCCGTGACAGAGGCAAATGAGCATTTTTTAATATTTTTGGCCGCTGGATTGCGCCATAATTACCGTGCCGCGAGTTTCAGTGCTAAAGTTTCCTGTAGGATAACCGATTGGCAGGAGTAGCGTTAACCTTTGACGAGAGTTGCCGGGGGCTTCTATGCAGGATATTGACAACGAAATTGCCGCCTACGAAGCTATGCGTGAGGAACTAGAAGGTCATCACATGGGCGAATGGATTGTGATGCGCGATGGCAAGCTAATCGGTACGTATGCTTCGTTTGAGAACGCCGCCAGCGATGCGGTATCCCGCTTTGGAAGAGGCCCGTACCTTATCCGGCAAATCGGGGCTCCCCCGATCACGCTGCCTGCGTCCGTGATGTACAACACTTATCATGGCTGAAGCCAAGTGTGGATTTAACAATACCTCCACCGTTCCGGGGTGCGATTTGCTCGTCGCCCATGGTCCCACCCTGTTTGTAGATATCGGCTTTGACCCCAACCATGATCCGGTGGCGAATCCACAAGGCGTTCCTGTTCCCGGCATCACGGAAGTCCAGGCCCTTGTCGATACAGGAGCCACGGAATGTTGTATTGACTCTTTGCTTGCAGCCCAACTGAATTTACCTCTCGTAAATCGGCGACAGATCGCTGGAGTTCACGGTGCTCATCTTGCCAACGTCTATTTGGCACAAGTGCACGTCCCGAGTTTGGGGATGACTATGAATGGGGCATTTTCTGGGGTGGATCTGAAGGCGGGAGGGCAAATCCATAGCGCCTTGATCGGCAGAACATTCTTACGTCACTTCAAAATGATCTATGAGGGAAAGACGGGGACCGTCATTTTGACATCTGATTAGCTTTGCTCAAGTTCCTCCGCGGGAGATTCAAAACCAATTTTTCAGACCAGCCGAAGGGCGGTTGAGGCTGCACTCACAATTCGCGTCGGCCTTCGATGGCCTTCTGCATGGTCACTTCGTCGGCGTACTCGATGTCGCTGCCGACCGGGATGCCGGTGGCGATGCGGGTGACGCGAACCCCGGACGGTTTGAGCAGGCGCGCCAGATAAACGGCCGTGGCCTCGCCTTCGAGGGTGGGATTGGTGGCGAGGATGATCTCGTCGGCGCCGCTGTTTTCGATGCGCTGCACCAGGTTGGCGATGCGCAGGTGCTCGGGGCCAACGCCGTGGATCGGCGAAAGCGTGCCATGCAAAACGTGGTAGACGCCGTTGTAGTTGCGGGTTTTTTCGATGGCGGCGATGTTGGTCGGCTCCTCGACCACGCAGATGAGGCGCTGATTGCGCGTCTCGCTGCTGCAATAGACGCAGGGATCGACGTCGGTGATGTTGTTGCAGATCGAGCAGAGACGGAGCTGGGCTTTGACCTCGCGGATGGCGTCTGCCAGCAGCTCGGCATCCTGGTCGCCGGCGCGCAGAATGTGGAAGGCAAGCCGCTGCGCGCTCTTGCTGCCCACGCCGGGAAGCTTCTTCAACTCGTCGATGAGTCGAGCCATAGGCTCGGGAAATTTAGACATGGCGATTACGAGTTAGAGTGCGTTTCATAAGAGGATGTTAGAGAAAAAGCAATTTCCCTCAGGGGCTAAAGCCCACGCTCGTTGGCTTCTGACGGACGGGCTCAAGGCACCCCAGCAAGCCAAATACACGCTTGCCGGGGACCCCGCAAAGCCCGTCCCCTTCAAAGGGCAAATCATGAAACAGGCTTTAGATGATTAGCCCGAAGAGCAAATCATAAACAGGCTCTAGATCATTCCCGGAGGCAGGCCGAGGCCGCCGAGCATGCCGCCAAGTTGCGACTGCATGGCTTGGTCCACCTTGCGTCCGGCTTCGTTGACCGCGGCCGTGACCAGGTCCTGAAGCATTTCAAGATCGCCGCTCTGCATCAGTTCGCTTTCAATTTTGCAGCCAAGCATCTGCTTGGCGCCGTTCATGCGGACGCTGACGCTGCCGCCGCCCGCGGTCGCCTCCACCACGATTTCCTGCATGCGCTGCTGCATCTGGCGCTGCATGTCTTGCGCCTTGGCCATCATGTCCTGCAACTGTTTCGGGTTCATAAGTTCCCTGGTTCTTTCCTATTGATCTTTATCGATTACTCTGGTCGCGCACGGTGCGCAGTTCGGCGCCGAATTTCTCCATCATTCGCCGCACTACGGGATGTTGCGCCGCCTTGGCGCGCGCGCCTTCAGGAGACGACGACCGCGATATCGCTGGGGCCGGAGCACTTTTTGCCGCGCCGTTTTTTACCGAACCGGGCGTGACCGAGAGCCGCAGCGACCCCCCGCCGCAGCTTTCTAGTGCCTGCTGCATGAGGCGACGCTGTTCGGGACCGAAGGCGATGGCAATCATTTGCTCACTGCTCGAAACCTTGACGGTCACGCCGGATGCCGCGATCGACCATTCACCCTCTTCGAGGCTATCGGCGGCCATGCGCTGACCCGCATCTTTCAAAGCGGCGAGCACGGCACTGCGAACGCTCTCGATATCGACCGTCTGAGGATTGATGGGCGAAGCGTCCGGCGGTGCTTCCGGCGCGACCACGGCAACCGCCGCCTGCTGCCCGCCGGGAGGCGAGCCGATCGAGCTGGCGCTACTCATCTCCGGTTTTGGCGCCGCCGCCACGGCGGGTGCGGTCGAGTTCGAAGGGAGACGGGCGCTGGGCTTGGTCATTGGAAGCAGTACGGGAAGCAGTGCCGGCAGTGGTTGCCCGGTGCTCTCGAAGGGGCCGCGGGCGGGCGCGAGGGCGAGGAGGTGGTGCCGCTTCCGCTTCTGCCACCGGCGGAAAGGGGGAGGGAAAGGTTCGACCCGCTGAGCAACTGCTCCAAAGGCAGCAGGCGCTGGGCATGCACCAGCTTGAGCATCCCGAGTTCAAGGTGAAAGCGCTGCTCCTGCTTGTAGCTGACTTCGCCGTAAGTGCGCAGCGCGAGCTGCAGGAAGCGGGTGAGATCTTCTTCGCCGAAGAGGTCCGCGGTGCGGGTGACGCGGCTCTGCTCGTCGGAAGAGATCTGCAGCAGCGAAGAGCTCGGACCGGCGACCTTGGCGACCAGGGCGTTGCGCAGAAAGCCGACCATCTGCCGGGCGAAATGGGCCGGACTCTGACCCTCGACCAGCAACTTGTCGATGATGCCGCAGCACCTCTTCGCTGCTGGTTGTCGTGCACCGCGATCATGACCTGTTCGAGCACGGTGGAATTGACGGTGCCGACCAATTCGCGAACCGAGGCGGAGGTGAGCGTCGTGCCGCAGCAGGCAATGGCCTGGTCCATGATGGAAAGCGCGTCGCGCATGGAGCCGTCGCCAGCTTCGGCGAGCAGGGCGAGCGCGTCGTCATCGACGGTGAGATGTTCTTGCTGGGCGATGCTGCGCAATTGCTCGACGATGTCCAGAAAACGCACGGCATGAAAGCTGAAGTGCTGGCAGCGCGAACGGATGGTCTGGGGGATGTCCTCGGGCTGCGTGGTGGCCATCATGAAGACCGCCCAGGGCGGAGGCTCCTCGAGGGTCTTGAGCAGGGCATTGAAGGCGGCATCGGTGACCTGGTGGGCTTCGTCGAGGATGAAAATCCGATAGCGGTCGCGCGCCGGCTCGGCGGTTGCGGTGGCGATCAGCCCGCGCACTTCGTCGATGCCGCGATTGCTGGCAGCATCGATTTCGATGACATCCATGGCGCCGACGGAGCCCTCGCGAATCTCGCGGCAGGAGTCACAAACGCCGCAGGGCTCCGGCGACCGGGTGATCGGCGGAGCGGCAGTTCAAAGCCATGGCCAGGATGCGGGCAATCGTGGTCTTTCCTATACCGCGATGGCCGCTGAAGATGTAACCGTGAGCGATGCGCTGCTGCTCCAGGGCGTTCTTCAGAGTGCGGGTCACGTGGTCCTGACCGATCACGTCCGAAAATCGCTGCGGGCGGTATTTGCGTGCCAGAACGGTGTAACTCATGAGAAGATTAATTATACTATACCAGTAAATGACCTGCCCCAACCTGCGTCGCCGCGGTGCCTGCCGGAGAGCGCGCGGCCGTGAGCAGTCGTGGAAAGCGACCCGGCGTTGCGCGCCGCCGCGTTGGACTTACCGAAAGCCGCGCCGGCAGGTATGATAACGGCGAAACCGCCGTGAAGAAAAGAGGAAACCGATGAGCCATACGGAACTGATCGAGCGTTATCTGAAGGGGTGCGACGTCCTCAGCGACGCAGTGAGCAATGTGAACCCCGGCATTCTGGACAAAGTACCGGCGCCGGGCAAGTGGACGATCCGGCAATACCTGGTGCACACCTTCGACGCCGAGATTGTGAATGCGGCAAGATTGCGCGCCATGGTGGCCCAACCGGGCGCTAATCTGATGGGCTTTGACCAGGAGCGCTGGAGCGCGGCCTTGCACTATGAGAAGCAGCCGGTGGAAGACGCATTGGCGGCTTTCCGGGGTTTGCGGCGGATGACGGCAACCATGCTGCAGGCAATGAGTGCGGAAGCGTGGAGCAACCAGGGGATTCATCCCAAGCGGGGCGAGATTAGCGTGCTAACCGTGGTGGAAATTCTGGCCGGTCACTGCGAGAACCACGCGCGCACCATTCGCGAACTGCGCCAACGCTTCAGCGCCCCCGCGGTTTGAACGGCAAAAGGTGAGGCTCGCGGGACGGGATGAGCTAGCAGGCTGCTAGGCCGACCTGCTGAATGCCTGGATGGCAGAGGCCTCGTCGTCCCTGATGTCGAAGACCAGGTGAAGCTTGGTGACCTGAAGCAGGTCGTGAACTTTCCTGGTCAGTTTGAGCAGCTTGAGTTCGCCACCCTGGTCGCGCATGCTGGTGAAAGCCGAGACCAACTCGCCAATACCGGAGCTGTCGATGTACTGTACCTCGCCCAGGTTGAGCAGGATTTGCTTCTGGCCCTCGGCGGCGAGCTGTTTGATGGTGTCGCGCAGCAGCTTGCTGCCCTCGTCCTGGGTGATACGTCCGCCCAGATCGACAATCGTGACTCCGTTGACCTGCCGTGTGCTCGCTCTCATAGTCATTTAGAAGCTACTTGGCCCTTCCGCGTGGCTTGGCGGAGGTGTTTTATCCTTTTTCATGATGATTTCCGTTCCGGGGGCGGTGTCACGGAAGCGCACCTCATCCATAAATGCCCGGATCAGGAAAATTCCGCGTCCCTGACTGCTTCAACAGATTCTCCGGCGCCAGAGGGTCGGGGATGACGGCAGGGTCCAAGCCCTCGCCTTGGTCGCACACCCGAACCGTAAGGCCCTCCGGCGCGGCCTCAAACAGCAGGGTAACATGTTTGCAGGGGTCGTACTGATTGCCGTGCAGCACGGCGTTTAGAGTGGCCTCGCGCACCGCCGTGGCGATGTTATCGGCTTCCTCTTCAGCGAATCCGGAGCGCAGCGCAACGGCCCGGGCGGCGACCTCCGCCTTATTGGCGCTTTCCAAGGTCGAGTCTAGCGTATAGGAAAGTCTGATTGCGTTCATGGGGGTCCGGGGCGGCAACGCTCCTCGGGAACTCGGTAGTTTGACTTACGTCTGCCGCCGTGTCAAACCGCTTGGGTTGGCTTCTGCCCAAGCCAAAGACGGGCTTGAATGGGGCAGCCTATCTCATTCTCATTTAATTCTCGGCGGCAGCAATTCCCGAATTGGGCTAGGTCATGCTAATGCCTGATTACGCCAATTACAGTGGAACTCCGACGGTGAATCGGCGTAAAGTGCTCGCCATGAAGGCAATCATCGTAGCCGTTTTGCTTCTCGCCAGCGTTGCACGAGCGGATGACTCGTGCAAAGAAACGAACTTCGGGAAATGCTATTCAGTCCATGGCAGGTATGCGATCTACGTCCAGAACAACGGGATTTGGGTGATCGGCAGCAAAAGACTGCTCCTTGCGACCAGCGACAAGCTGGATGCGATGATCCTCGATAAAGGCAACTGGCTGGATTATGCAGTCATCGGTGATTTCACCGTCTGTCCGCGTTCACGGTACGAGGTCGGCCACAAGCAGCAGCTATGCGTTCAAAGCTACAAGAACACACGCATCGTGAAATGGGACCATAACTCGCAATAGTTGTTGCAAAATCGCCATATCACCAGTTACGGTCAGCGGTTCCCGTTCCGCAATCAGGTTCGTCCGGCATAAATCAAGTATCCCGCGCAAGTTGCGCGTGCTGCGTATTACAAATGCAATAGCGTATGTGTTTTCAATATCGGGATACGCTGCGCTCAGGATTTCGGCAGGCGACTCAAGCACCCCAGAAAGCCTGAATTCTGGCTATCTGGGGACCCCGCTCAGACGCCGCCTCAACGCCTCAACTTCGCTGCGCTCAGGATGACACCGCAGTCGGCGCTTTTACCAGCGTAGAAGAATCCGGGCTCGCCGCCGACGCTGTAGACGCTAGCCACCTGGAGCTGGTCAAGGCTTTCCAGCAGCACGTCGGCATGGGCCAGTTCCGGCCGCGAATACGTGGTGGGTATGGCAAAAGCCGTCATCCCGGCGCGCTGCGCAGCCTCGACTCCAGCCGGCGTGTCTTCGACAACAACGCAATCCCGCGGGCGCAAGCCGAGCAGCTCGGCGCCACGCAGAAAAGGCGCGGGGTCGGGCTTTCCGAGCTTCACCTCGTCGGCTGAAACCAGCTTCTCCGGGACCGGCAAAGCCGCCAGACGCAGGCGCTGGACGGCTAGACGGCGAGTGCCGGAGGTGACCACCGTCCAGAGAGCCGAAGGCAGAGCTGCCAGCAGACGGGCCGCTCCGGCGAAGACGAGTCATGCCGTCGGTGTCGTCGAGCTCGCGGCGTTCGAGTGCCACTAACTCGGCGGCACTGTCCAGGTGCGGAGCCGCCAGGGCAACCGTTTCGATGGCGCGCCGGCCATGGGCAAGTTTGACGATCTCCGACGGGTCATAGCCGTGTTCGATGGCCCAGCCACGCCACACACGCGCCACCGCCGGGGTAGAATCCACCAGCACGCCGTCCAGGTCAAACAACACTCCAGCGCATTCGATACTTCCCATAATAGTTAACCGTGGCAAGATGGATTCCGCCGTTTATGAATTCTAGCTGGTGGCATGCGCTTCTGGCTTGGCTAGAGTTGCGGAAGCGAGGTATTCTCAGCCTTGATGACATCGCTTGCATTATCGGAATTGCTTGGGCAGCCGGTTTTCGATTCCGGCGGAGCCAAAGTTGGGCGTGTGCGCGAAGTGGCGATGGTGCCGCAGGAGGACTCGAACCACGTGGCGCTGCTGGTGGTGCGCACCGGCGGCGTCGACCGGCTGCTGGCAACGCGGCAAGTACAGTCCATCAATGGCGGGGTTCGCAGTTCGGTTGGCGCGAGCGAGTGGGCCGCCTTTAGCGGCTCCGAGGGCATGCTGCTGATGGACCGCGACTTGCTGGATCAGCAGATCATCGACGTGCATGGCCGCAAGGTGGTGCGCGTCAACGACGTTGAGCTGCAGACGCTGGGGCGCGGCGAGGGCGGCATACAGCTTAAAATCGGCGCGGTCGATGTCGGGGCGCGCGGGGCCATCCGGCGACTGCTGAAAGGGATTGTGCCGGCGGCGGCGCTGCGCAGCCTGGTGGAAAAGATTCCGCCGAAGCCCATCCCATGGGAATTCGTCAGCCTGATTGAAACCGATCCGGCGCGCCGTGTACATCTGAAAATTGCCTCCGATCGCCTGGCTAAACTGCATCCGGCGGATTTGGCCGACATTATTGAAGAACTTACCCCGTCCGAGCGCGAGGCGGTCTTCCAGTCTCTACCCGAAGGAACCGCGGCCGAGACGCTGGAAGAGGTCGATCCCAAGCTTCAGGTTTCGATTGTTAACTCGCTAGCCTCGGACCGCGCCGCGGACATCGTCGAGGAGATGGACCCGGATGCGGCGGCCGATTTGCTGGGCGACCTCTCGCCCGAGCGCTCGGAGGAGATTCTCCACGAGATGCAGCCCGAGGAGCGGCAGGAAGTGGAGGATCTGCTCGAATTCGAAGAGGATACCGCTGCCGGGCGGATGACGACCGACTATATGGCGTTGAGTCCATCGGCCAAGGTTGGCGACGCCATCGAGATGCTGCGCAAATTCGAGGGCGGCCTGGAGAGCATGAGCACCATTTACCTGATCGGGGAAGGCGAAAAGCTGCTGGGCGCTGTTCCGCTCGTCAGACTGGTGCTGGCGGCGCCGGATGCCACGCTTTCGACGCTGACAGTCGAGCCGCTCATCTCGGTCCATCACGGAGTGGACGAACGCGAGGTGGCCGAAATTTTCGACAAGTACAACCTGCTGACGCTGCCCGTGGTGGATGAGGAAACAGGAGCGCTGACTGGCGTGATCACGGCTGACGATGTCATCAGCATTCTGCGGGCGAAGCTGTAGCAATAGATTTCAAAATTTATTTCGGGGTGACATTGATTGCGGTGTTGATTGCGATCCGGCGGCGTCCGAGTCGCCTGCCGAAATCCTGAGCGAAACGAAGGAACCCTGAATCCCAGCACCGCACGGAGCTGAGGCGCAGTCGAAGAATTTCATCGCAAAGCCCAGAGCGGCGCGGTAAGGGACAGTTCCCTGGGGATGCTTCGCTACGCTCAGCATGACATCCAACGTTCACCCCGCTGAAATTTTTCTTCGAACTTTATTACCCAAAGAGCCGCGGCACCAGTTATTCTGGGTTTGTCCTCTCCGGGCAATTTCCCTCCAAAGCACGGATGCATGCGCGGGCTAAGGCACTGGAAAACACAACTGCTGGTGATCCTTGCCGTGGTCGGGCCTGGATTCATCACTGCCAACGTCGACAACGATGCCGGCGGCATCTACACCTATTCGGCCGCCGGCGCCCAGTTCGGCTATCTCGCTGCTGTGGACCATGATTCCCATGACCGTGGCGCTGGTGGTGGTGCAGGAGATGTAGCGCCCGCATGGGCGCGGTCACCGGCAAAGGGCTGAGCGACCTGATTCGCGAGGAATTCGGATTGCGCATCACCTTCCTGATGATGCTGGGGCTGGTCATCAGCAACTTCGGCAACGTGGTGGCCGAATTTGCCGGCATCGCCAGCAGCCTGGAACTGTTTCACATCTCGCGCTTCATCAGCGTTCCGCTGGCCGCTGTGTTGGTTTGGCTGCTGGTGGTGAAGGGCGATTACAAGAGCGTGGAAAAGGTCTTTCTCGCCGCCTCGTTCTTCTATTTCGCCTACATTATTGCCGGCGTGCTGGCCGGTCCCAGCTGGCGCGAAGCGCTGGTCGCCACGGTGAAACCTCCGCACGCGGCCGAGCTCAACAACTCGGCCTACATCTACATGGTGATCGCCGTGGTGGGCACGACCATTGCGCCCTGGATGCAGTTCTACCTGCAAGTCGTCGGTGGTGGAGAAGGGAATCGAAGCAGCGTCGAGTACGCGGCTTCGCGCGTGGACGTAATCATGGGATGTTTGTTCACCGACATCGTCGCCTGGTTCATCGTGGTGGCCTGCGCGGCCACGCTGTTCGCCCACGGATACCGCGACGTCAAGGATGGCGCCGACGCCGCCCAGGCCTTGCGGCCACTGGCGGGGGATTATGCCTACATGTTGTTCGCGGCGGGATTGTTCAACGCCTCGCTGTTCGCGGCCTCGATCCTGCCGATCTCGACGGCGTACACGGTGTGCGAGGCGCTGGGTTTCGAGTCGGGCGTGGATAAAAAATTCAGCGAGGCTCCGGCGTTCTACTGGCTGTACACCATCCTGCTGATGGCCGGCGGCGCGGTGATCCTGCTGCCCAACGTTCCACTGGTAAAGATCAGCATTCTCTCCCAGGTGGTCAACGGCATTGTGCTGCCATTCGTGCTGGTCGCCATGCTGGTGCTGATCAACAAGACGCGAGCTGATGGGCAAACACGTGAATTCGCGACGCGTTCAATGTCATCGCCTGGGCGACGACCGTCATCATGATCGTGCTTACGCTGATGCTGCTGGTCAACACCTTGCGCGGGTGAGTTAGAACTGGTTGCATAAATGCATTTTTGAAAGAAACCGCAATTTCCTCAGGGGCTAAAGCCCTCGCATCATTATTGGCTCTGGACGGCGCGGCTAAAGCCGCGCCCCTTCAAAGCCGAAAAAGCAGATCCTTCGCTTTGCTCAGGATGACACCTCGAACTTATGAAACCTCGGATTTAAATCGCGAACTTCTGAGACCTGACACTAGCTCCGGAAGGCGGGAATCTGAAGCGGTATTCAAAACATCTTTATTTTTCCTGCCGCCAGATCCTGCACCAAGCGCAAATCGGCCTCGAGAAAATCGTAGCGCGGCAGGTTCTGGAGTGCTTCCCAGCGGATGTCTTCGAAAATTTTGTTGGTTAGTTCACCGGAATAGCGTTCGACGAGAAAGAAGTGCAACTCTAACTCGTTGTCCTCGTGGTAGCGATGGCGCAGGCTCGCCACTTTGCGGCCAATCTCGGCGTCGATGCCGAGCTCTTCCTGCAATTCGCGCCTTAAGGCCGTCTCTCTGCTTTCGCCAGGCTCGATTTTGCCGCCGGGGAACTCCCATTTGAGCGGCAGCGCTTGCTGCCTGGTGCGCTGGCAGATCAGCACTCGCTCGCCGCGGACGATGAGCGCCGCGACTACCTGCTTGCCGGTTCTTGGTTGGCTGGATTCCGTCATGAGTCGGCTTTCCGCCATTAAAGCACACTGTCCCGAGGCTTGGCTGGTAGAATTTCAGCGGCCCCGCGCGGCCTTGTCGAACGAGGAGCCGCAGACGACATGATGTACTCGCAGTTAGTGCTGGACCATTTCGAACACCCGCGCAACGGCGGCGAGTTGCCAGCCGCCAATGCCGTCGCACGGATCGAGAACCCCATGTGTGGAGACATGCTTGAGGTGAGCCTGCGGCTTGAAAACGGCGTGATTGCTGAGGCGCGCTTCCGCGCCAAAGGCTGCGTGCCGGCCATCGCCTGCGCCTCGCGCCTCACGGAGATGGTCGAGGGCCTGACGGTCGCCGACGCGCTCGCCATCCGCCGCGATGCGATCACAGAGTCGCTGGGCGGCCTTCCCGCAGCTTCACATCATGCGGCGCAGTTGGCGGTCGATGCGCTGCGGGCTGCGATTGCAGACGCCCGCGGATAGCAGGACTTCCCGCGTTACAATTGAGGTACTATGCTGTTGACCATTCGCAGGGTCGCTCGATTTGTGCTCGCATCCGTGCTGTGGTTGCATGGACTGTTGCTGTTCGAAGTAGCGAAGCCGAATCTAGCGCCACTTGCGGCTCGATTGAGCCTGAATATCAACGAAGTTACGATATTCTGTCTCATCGCTACATTGTCTATTCTGGCGACATATGGCGTTAGCAACATCTTGGTTGACATGCTGTACATCTACTTTTTTCCTTTTGTCCTGCTCTATTGGACAGCACGACTTGCATACAAACTGGTACGAGCGTTGAACCGAGTGTTTGCGGCGTTGAGTATAGATGACGTCGAACCGTTTGACTTGCATAGCATTCCTGGGTGGCCGTCACCTGTTACGGTACCGGCCAGTACTACTGGACAACAAGCTGGACAACAGCAGGCACAGCCAGAACCGACCAAAAGTGCAAAAAGCCCGTCCAGTTACCTTCGGCAACTTCTGACTGCGCCGTTTGTACGGTTTAGCCTGCTTTGGTGCTTGCTTCTGCTGCTGACCACCCGCCCTACATTGCTCTGGATTGCACTGGTAGTCGTGCTAGCGCATATCGGTTCGAGCGCTCGTCAAAATTGTGGGAGCAACCATTCTGACAACCAACTGGCTGGCGCAGCTCGAAGACCGAATAAAGGCTCAAGCAGAGCGTTGGATTTCAGAGATATTGGCGGCGAGCGAATCTGCCCCCTCCGAGGTACTCAATCAGACGGTCAGGAGCCTTACGGGTCTTCAATTGGCATTGACTTTCTTTCGGAACCGTCAGCGAGCGGCCCAATGGGCGATCTTCATTGGACTCATTGTATTTGCCGCTGTGTACCTGTACTTGGCCCTGCTGTTCAGCTTTGCGTATTGTGGGATTGCGAGGCTCACCCACATTGCGCTCACGTGGAGTGATTCGCTGGTGTACTCGATTTTTATCCCGTTCGCGTTCTCTGACTTGCCAAAAAACCCATGGATCAAGGGCTTGGCCGGTTTTCACGCCTGTTTTGTAGTCGCATTGGGGATCAGCACTGTATTCGCCTATTTCAAAAGAAAACTCAATTCACTGTACGACGTTGCGGATAGTCTGAACTCTCGGTTACAGCAGCCAGATGTGCGGGCCAAAATTGTAGTCGTGACTGAAAAGCTGAAACCGGCCAACACTGGCACACAGCCGTTGAGCGCCAGCCATACAAAGTGACTTTTAGTCGCTAACTGGGCTGCGGGTGATAGATCGTCCAGCCGCGGGCGCGCGCGATCTTCTCCAGGTCGGGGTTGGGATTGATAGCGAAGGGGTGCGGCGTCGATCTCCAGCATGGCGAGGTCGTGGATGGAGTTGCCGAAGATGGCGTCAACCTGGCATCCGATCAACTCCTGAATGGCGGTTGCCTTCAGCTCATCGGTGGGGACGCGCAGAAGGTGGCCGGTGGCGCAAAGATTTTCGATCTCGACGAAGCGGCGATGACGCGCTCTTGGGGGATGCGAAGCTCGGGGCGGCGGCTTCAATCGCCCAATTGTTGGTCGAGGAGACCGCCCAGACCTTGGCAGCCGTCATCCGCCAGTCGATGAGTGAGCTCGCGCATTTCGGGAAAGATGCGCGGCTCGATCACGGTGCGAAAAAGTTCGGCGGCCAAGGCGCGAATCGCTTTCTCGGCAATGCCCTGATGGATGGTAACCATTTCGCCGCACATCGAGAGCTCGTCGACCGTGCCGGCCTTGTACTGCTCGTAGCGCGCCAGAATCTGCTTGGCGGCGTCGGGCGGAATCAGACCACGTTCGATTTCGTAGAAAAAAAAGTCGGCACCAACATCGCCCGACCAGAGCGTACCGTCGCAATCGAAGACCGCATGGCGCGGCTTGAGGGCAAGAACATGGTCGAAAAACTTGCGGGCGGATTCGCTCAGGGTGGCGCGGACAAGCTGCATCTTCTCTTTATCTCCCAAAATGTGCATGGCGGCGGCGCGACGAAATTGGCTGGACGCGCCCGGCCAGAGTTGTCGTCAGGGGTTGTCGTAGAAGGTCTCCACCGGCGAGGCGGTCGTAGTCTTCCTGGGTGTTGATGTTGATGGCCACCCGCGCATCCTCGACCGGAACATAGCGGATGTGGGCGGCATTGGCGTGCAGGATATCGCGTGCGGTGCCCGTCAATTGGGCGCGCAAAAGCACCTCGATCATCTCGCGCGCGAGCAGGACCGGATGTCCGTGATTGCCGTCGTGCTCAGGCGCGACCGCCCAGAAGCTTTGGTCCAGCGCGTCCAGGAACGCCGCGTGAAGATGAGCCATGGTCGCGGGTTGGACGGGCGGGCTGTCGACCAGCGCGACGATGGCGGAATCGCGTCCCCGCCCCAGCACTTCCTGCAAGCCGATTTTGAGCGAGCTGAACTGGCCAAGCTCCGGAGCCCGGTTCTCCGCCAGAAATCCGCCGATCGAGTAGACAATAGGCTCCAGATTATGGGTGTTCGCTCCACCCACCACGATGACCATGTCAGTGTGCGCTCGCAATAACTCAATCCAGGCGCCGAGCAAAGTGTTGCGCAGGCCGCCGGGATGGCCAACCGGCCACGGGAGCAGAGCTTTGTCGCGGCCCATCCGCGAAGACGAGCCAGCCGCCAGAATGATGCCGCACAGACTTGGTGAGCGGGCCATGAGCGAACGATAACAGACGATGGGGCAGTTGTCAGTGTCTAGGGCAGCTTTCAATAACCGAAGTTCAAGGAAACGGCGAATGCCCTCAGGGGCTGAAGCCCGCATGGTCTTTGGCTCTGGACGGACGGGCTCAAGACACCCCAGCAAGCCAAATACACGCTTGCTGGGGACCCCGCAAAGCTGCGCCCCCTTCAAGAACGCCGCGCCCCTTCAAAATTGGGACACTTCAGGGCTGGCTGCCAGGGCTGGTGGTTTTCAGCCGCTCCTGCACGGATTTACTTTTTCCGGCGACCGACACGTTGCGGCGCACCGCGATCATCTCGGCGACAATGGCGACGGCGATTTCCTCCGGAGTGGTTGCGCCAATGTCGAGGCCAATCGGCGCGTGCACGCGACTTGAACAGCTCGGCGGTCGATGCCTTCTTTGGCCAGTTCGTCGTAAACGGTGAGCACTTTGCGCCGCGAGCCGATCATGCCGACGTAGCGTGCGGAGGTTTTGACGGCCCATGCCAAGACGCGCATGTCGTCACGGTGTCCGCGGGTGACAATGACCATAAAGCTCGATGCCGAAGGCCGCAAATTGGCGATGGCGGCCTCGAAATCGGCGGCAATGATTTGGCTGGCCTCGGGGAAGCGCTCGCGGTTGGCATAGCTTTCCCGGTCGTCAATGACCGTGACCTCGAAGCCGGCAAGGTGAGCCACTTTGCAGAGACTCAGGGCTACGTGTCCGCCGCCGAAGATGACCAGTTCGGCGGGGGGAATTACGGGTTCGATAAAAACCTCCAGCGTGCCGCCACAGACCAGTCCGGTGTTGTAGCTGGGATCGTTATTCAGATCGAACGTCAGCGAACGGGGTTTTTCCTCTTCCATCACTTCGCGGGCCGCCTGCCAGACCTCAGCTTCGACGCAGCCGCCTCCAATTGTGCCCAGCGCCGAGCCATCATCACGCACCAGCATTTTGGCGGTACGGAAAGAGGGAATCGAGCCGCGGGCATTGATGATGGTCGCCAGGGCGGCACGACGTCCAGCCTTACGCAGGGCGACGATTTCTTCGTAGATATCCATTGGCTGAAAAAATTGGGCTGAATGAGTGCCTGCTGAATTATTGCCTGAGCAGTCGCCGAACACAAGCACCGCTTTTGGCTTGCTGAAAAAACGCCCGGCCGCGGGGTGCAGAGTCTCTGGCCGGAACGGTGGCATCGAAACAGTAGCCCTTGTACAATAGGAGCGCCATGGAAGGCAATGAAGCTAAAGGCGGTGTAGCTGAGACCCCAGGGGGCACGGAGCGCGCGGATAATTTGGCCGGCGATCCGCAGAGCCCTCTACGCATGGAGCGGCTGGCCTTCGGCGGCAGCCCGGAGCAGGAAGGCGTGCTGCTTACCACGCTGGACAGGGCCGTGAACTGGGTGCGCAAGAACTCGATTTGGCCGATGACGTTCGGCTTGGCCTGCTGCGCCATCGAGATGATGTCGATGGGAGCATCGCGTTTCGACATCGCGCGCTTTGGGGCGGAGGTTTTTCGTCCTTCGCCGCGGCAATCGGACCTGATGATCATTGCCGGGCGCGTCTCCCAGAAGATGGCGCCGGTCATCCGGCAACTCTATCTGCAAATGCCCGAACCTAAGTGGGTGATTTCGATGGGCGCGTGCGCGACCTCCGGCGGAGTGTTCAATAATTACGCGCTTGTCCAGGGCGTCAACCAGTGGATTCCCGTGGATGTTTACGTGCCGGGATGCCCGCCGCGTCCGGAGCAGCTTATTTACGCGATCACCCTGCTGCAAGAAAAGATTCAGAACGAAGCTGGCTCGTTCAAGCGGGCGCTGAACCTCTCGGTGTAGACCGGGAGGCACCCGCATCGCTGTTTGCTCCCACATCTGCCAACCGCGGCAGATATGGCGCACCAGCCGCACGCCTAATCTTTCTCGCGCGTCATCACGAAGGCGACTGCAAACAATACAGCGCCAACCGCCAACGAAAGCGCCGCTGAAATCACAACGTGCGAAGTCCCGAATCTTAGAATCCGGGCGGGTGTGAATAGGACCACGGCAGATACTCCCCAGGCGATGAGCGTCAGCAGCGGGAAGTAGTGACATCGAATCGCGATGTCGCGTCCGAGATACACTCCGGCGAGTATCCACACAACCAATAAGGGTCGCAACAGCGGATGCGGCCAGCACAAGAAGAATCCCACGAAGGAAAACGCAAATATCAGCGGCCCGTGTACCGCCGCGCCAGGCATGCGATAGGCGGAGAAGCCGTCTCTGCTGGGGAATGGCGAACGGAAGTAGGAGAGGATGGACAATTCGACTTGGCCAGAGGAGCAGCGATAGGTTGCCGCAATAGAGTAGGCTGGACTGGCATCCATTGCAAGGTCGCAGCCCGCAGCCCAAGGATGAGAGCAGCAACTCTACCCCACATCTGCCAACAAATGGGTAGATATGGGGCACCGTGGCAGCCAGAACTGGCCAGCAGAAATGACAAACCCCAGCTCGAAAAAGCTGGGGTCGCTATAGGTAGGTTAGGCCCGAGTGGATAATGCAGTTGCAACCAAAATCGAAGGGCAGCCATTAAGGCCTGGATGACAGCTTGCTCTTTCGGCTCAGGTCGCGCAAGTTACAAGGGTAATAGTCCTTATGCGCGAGGTGGTACCCGACGTAACTTGCGTGGAGGAATGGGCAGCGCTATCTTCCGTAATGTACTAGAGAAGTTGTTGTGTTTTGGGTTAGAACAGGCTGACACCCTTGGGGGAGGATGTCAGCCTATTTTATTGGGAATCCCGATTAGAGGATTGTCATCAAGCTGCTTTTGTCACCGCCAGTGGCTTGAGCCCGAAATTGTAGGAGAGTTTGCGCCACGGGCGGTCCATCCGGGTGCCGTCCGGCGCAGTCCCCGGAGGCTCTTTGGTGAACTCCCGGACGAGCGAACGCTTCACCGCGAAAACGGAATCGCTATCGAGGTAGGCACCGCCTTCAGGGAAAATGTGGGTGACCAAGGTTTCGTGATCGTCGGCGGCGATCATGAAATGCACGTGGGCTGGACGGTATGGGTGCCTCGCCGTCGCCTGCAGCATCTCTCCCACTGTGCCATCTTGCGGAATGGGATAGGAGGTAGGCATGATCGACCGGAAATGGAAGCGGCCTTGGAGATCGGTGCGGAAGCGTCCCCGCAGTTTTGAGCCGGAAGAATCGTTCCGCTGAACATCGTAGAACCCCTCGTCATCCGACTGCCATATATCGACAATCGCGTTGGGCACTGGTGACCCTGTTGTCGAAAAGACAGAACCCTCGACGTAAAGCGGTTCGCCTCTCAGGCCATCTCCCAAGTCGAAGCCGAGCGGCAGCTCAGGTTGATTGTGAACGTAAAACGGCCCCAGCACTGTCGTCTCGGTTCCGCCGGCCGGCATGCGGTGATTGATGGCATCAACCAATATGGATATGCCGAGGGTGTCAGAGAGCAGGATGAATTCTGGCCGCTGCTCGGTCTGGCCTGTCCGCGTCAAATAGTCGATGGCAAAAGCCCATTCTTCCTGAGTTAGATCGACTTCGCGGACGAAGTCGTGCAGGTGCTGGACGAGGGCTGTCATGACTGTCTTGAGACGTGGATTGGGTGTATTCTGCAATGCTTCAACCACCGCCGCAGTAATGTTCTGTTCGCTGCAATCACGCATGCTGGGCTCCTTTTGGTCAGATCTAAGATGGGGGTGCGAGTCGCGTCAATGCCTCTTTGGGTGGCTTCCCGAGGGTTGCGCGGAGTGTTATTTGGCCTCGGCGAGATGGTGGGTCGAATGCATCTGCACATCGTAGCCATATCCCGCACACTTCACATCAGGATTGGTCGGCGCGAAGAGTCCATTCGGGTTCTCCTTAAACAGCCATACATGGAGATCGTAGTGCTTGAGTTGATTTGGCATGAGAGGTTCGTGACCTTCCATGGGACCCCAGAATGGATGACCCAACAATTGAGGGCGCTCTTTTACACCTGTCGAGAGCGGCACGAACCACTCGGCACCGACTAATTGGAACTTGCCTCCGACGGGCTCGTAGAGAAGAATTTGCGGGTGCAGCGGATCGATGTTTGGGCCAATGAGCGAACGGTTGAGGAAGTGGATACCCATTGCCCCACGTGGGTATTGCTCATGTCCCGGCTGGGGATCGTAGGGGAAATCGGCGCATCCGACCGTCGAGAGATAACCGTCATGAACGGCGACAATCGGGTCTTGGTATTTCTCCAGTGCCGCGCGGACTGGCTCTAGTTCCGGGGGCAACGCTGGAGTGCGTTGTTTAGCGGATTGAGACCATAGCAGGGAGGTCGATAGAAAGATGAAGATAAGGGAAAAGCCCAAGTACCTTACCGGACGCTCCGGGTTGAATCGTTTCGCCATATTAGCCACCTTTGGCTTGAGAAGCTCTGGAACGATAGCGGGTTGCCACATACCCAGGCTATCCTCCCTAGCCGCCGACTGGGGCAGGGCGTCAATTTGAGGCTAGGCGAAGACGTTAAGCGAGTGCCCGTACATCGGCATGGTCGCACTGGCGTGAAGCTGGTATTGGGAGACCGCGCCGCTCAGGTGCTGCGTATTCCAGTTGGGAGAGAAGGCATAAGGCGACTGAAAGCCACTCTGACTCGAAGAGCCACCGTTCAGGAAACTCTTTAGAGGGGTCGCATAAAAGTGAAAAGAGCCATTGTCACCCGCCGAGGCCGACCACACAAAGCTATCGTTCGGGTAGGTGCTATCGCTTCGCGGGATGATCTGATTGGCCGGCGGGAGGAGGCTAAAGGGTACGAGGCTGGTTGAGGCGCTGTTCAACCCCGACATGGGAGTTAAGATTACGGGCGCGGCAAGAAGTCTGATTTCAGCCATTGGGGGACTCAAGTAACTGCAAATTCCTTCCATAACCTATATCGGCAGTACTTTCGCCGGGTTGAACTGCAAGTGCATTAGAAATGGCTGAGAGATTGATGCGATGGATCGACCTGCAATGGCCGCGATTTGATTTTTTCGGGGCACAATCCCAATTCGTTCGCTAGGGATAGGAGACTAAAGGCGATCCCCGCGAAGTGTCCAATCCGGTAAACTGATGTGAGAGAATGAGGTTACGCCGCCGTGGCCCTGTAGCTCAGATGGATAGAGCAGCGGTTTCCTAAAACGGAAGTTACTGGAAAATAAAGGACTTACGGGGTAGAGTTGGTTGGTTTTAAGCACGTTCAGTAGCGGTCAGGAACCATCAGTCAAAACAATCTTGGTTGGATTTTGGTCGCGTTTTTCTGACCCTCATCGCCGCATAGAGCAGCGGTTCAATTGACCGCCACTCTTTCTGCTCGTCGCAGCCCGTCTTTTCGACCTGTACGTACAAAAACGTATCTTGTACGCTTACTGCCCGTTCACCCCTAGTTCTTTTCGGCCCGCTCTATCCCCAATGCAGCGTCGTCGTGTGTAGCACGGTCACCACAGGACAAAAGGTCGCCAGTATGGCTGCATTGGTATGCTTCGCCAACGCGAAGTTCCCCGCAGTTCTGCTTTCTGTTGCCCGATCCATCAATGCTTCGGTCCCATGCTTGACAGTGAGCAATGATCACAATATTTCGGTGAACGAACGTATAACGTATTTCCTCTTTATCGCAGGTCTCTATGGGAGGGTACTTTACTTCATCGACACCGCAAGGGTTACCTACATAATGATGAATGAATGGCTCCGAACGAACAACTAGATACCCGGTATATGTTTTGTAGTAATCGCAACCCGCCAACAGCAGAGAGTTGAATGCAAGCAGTGCCGTAACCAGCACAATTTTTGTCATTATCGCTCTTGTATCCTATAGGCGAAATGTAACCGGAAGAATACAGCCACAATGCAAGCGTGGCAACAGAAGAAATTTGCGTCCGATTTGGCAGACGAATCCGCAAGCTTCGTCAAGAGCGTGGCTGGACGCAAACATATTTGGCGGTCCATACGGGTCTTGGCCGCCCGTTCATTTCCAACGTCGAGACTGGCAAGAAAGAACCGTGCTTGCGCTCGGTGGAGATTCTCGCAATGGGGTTTGAGATGTCGGTGTCACAGCTCATGCGGGGTGTCTAGCCGCCTCATGCTTTGATTGCTGACAGCCCCTTTTGCCTGTATACGAGGTTTAAGCCGCGAACCGCTAACGTCTGAATGCTCACGCCTTCCGATACGGCCAGCCGATAAGCTGCCCCATGTCCCTCTGCATCAATTCATGCCTCCGGGGAGCAACCAAGCGTCATGCACACGCGGTAGATGTCTGACTTGCTACGGCCCAGCTCGGCGGCAACCTCACTATAACTTTGCCCCTCGTCGCGTAATCTGCGGATCACGCTTGCGTCTGGGTCTGCCTTACGGTTGACCGTTGGACGCCCGCCGATATGCCCCTGCGCCGCTGCCCGCTCTAGGCCCGCGTGAACACGCTCTGAAAGCCTCACGCGCTCTTGCTTTGCCAGAGCAGCTAGAATGCCAATGATTGCGTCACGAAACAACCCGGTGCCGTCCAGGTACTGTTCGGTGAAGCTCTTGAACGCCACGCCATAAGAAGTGAGGCGCTGCAAGTGCTGCAACGTCTCCAGGGTGCCCTCGCGGCTAAATCGGTCGAGCGACCAAAAAAGCACGCAATCAAATTCCCGGCGAGAGGCGGCGTCGAACATCTGCCGGAACTGATCACGATCCCCGCTCTTGCCGCTCTTGCGGTCAACGTACTCATGCACGACATCCCAGCCCTGCTTCTCGCAGAACACGCGCAGTTGGCGAAGCTGATTCGCGGTGTCTTGGCCAGAGTTCTTCTTGCTGATTCTGGCGTAGAGGGCAACCTGCTTGATTTCGTTCGTCATAATGTCTGCATCATGCGCCCGCTCAATTTACTTGTCAAGATAAATCGTACCAACAAACGATTGTTTTAGGGAACAATATATCGTGCCAGCTAAGTACTTGAAAACACGTTCAAGGAGGGTGCATTTCTCAGAGAGGTTTTTTGGAACGACATGATCCGGTATGCGTTCGTTTGTGAAACAGCCAACAGTGTCGGAGAAAGTTCTTGCTTTTCAGTGCTGCCGAACATAAGATTCGGCCTACGTTTTTGGAACGACTGTGAAATACGTCAAATACGAAGGGGATGAACTAAAACATGAAAACCATCGTGCTGGCTATTTTGCTGCTAGGAGTAACTGCTTACGCTAGCTGTCCGATGATGGTCAAGTGCAGTATGGACGGGCAGTCCATGTCTCAAGAGGAGTGCTACATGAACGGATTACACAGGTCGTGCAAGTATAGTCACGACTACTACGGGCCAAAAGGCAAAGAACACCACTACGTCATCGTGGAATGCAATTGATTCCCCATTGCGTGCCTACACGCCCGCCAACGGCTCTAAACGCATCCTGACGCGATTGCGGAGTATTGTAGAGGCTGTCTGCGGAACGATTCGTATCCGTTGTGTACGAAATACACAACGGCCCTGCACACTTTAGCCTTTTGCGATGTTCTGGACCTTTCCTGCGACAAAAAGTAGTACCTAAGCCTGATGACCTACCCGCCCGGCAAGCGCCCCCGGCCCTCTACCCTGTTTCCTCTAGCTGACCCGGCCCTAAAACGCCGCTTTTCGTCGCCGCTGACGTTTGCGCTGAAATGCTGCCGGTAATGCATCGGTAGTTATATGCTAAGTATATTATTATCAATTAGTTGAATGAATTTTATCCCTTCAGGACCCTATACGGGAACCTATGTCATATCCTATCTGACATCTTATCTAAATGCCGCAAATAGCTGCCCGGCGCACAGAATACGCAGCACCGTGATAGTGCGTAAGTAGTCAATATACAAAGAGTTAAGCGCTCGGGAGGCTGAAGGCGAAGGGCAGGCTGGGGAATCTCCGCGAATGAGACTGCGGAGGCAATTTTCATCGTGGTAGCTAATGGTACCAAATATTTCTTGACAAATTATGATTGTGATTGACATTTTGGCCTCCACCTGCTATCATGTATTTGCTGAAGGTAAGTAGTAGGTCTAGTAGAATCATTCCGGGCAACCGGCAGACCCGCAGTAGACACCTTCCTAGCAACCCGTGGCGCTCGGGGTTAGTGGAAAGCAAATTAAGACCAGTAAGACAACATAAATCCAAAATAATTGAATAGAAGGAACAGGCCGAGCTGTCGTTCCGGGGCGTAATTTTCTCTCCTGACCGGCATAGATCGGACCATAAATCCTGTGTACTTGTGTACATAAACGCAGGGAACGGGGAGTTGCAACCACGATGTAACGGTCAGACTAAGCTGGAAGCAGTCTCGCCGCTCGGTGTGTCGCACACTGGGCGGTTTTGTTTTTGGCAGAATCTTGCAATTACAAGGAATGGGCCGTTCACAGTCTTTGATATGTAGTTTTTCGAATTGAAGGAGCGGTCGGGCTGTCGTTTCAAGAGTTTACCAACCAATACACAGTACTAGGGAATGGAATGCATAAAGCATGAGCATCCCCGGGAATGATACAGGAGAATGAAATATCAGATGAAGAAGAATAGATTCAAGAATCGTTGGAGAGGAATAAATCAGTTTCAGGTTCCAAATTCAGTAATCCAGAATGACACCCTCATTCTGAACGCTGACGCATTGGCCGTCCTGATGGTCTTTCTTCAAATTAACAAGTACAGAAAAGTCAAGGATTTTGATCCTATGGCGAGCGTGAAAATCGGACAAGAGAAGCTGATAGAGCGCACAGGCTACGGAAATAACACAATTACCAAAGCTGTAAAGAAACTTGAGAACAATCTATTTATCAAGCGCATTGTTCATCGCAAGAAGTATGGCGAGTTCGGAGCGAACGAGTACATCATTTGCAATCCTAAAGATGGGGAATCTCTGATCGCAGGAAAGAACCTCATGTACGTGAACAAGATTCCGTACTTTACGGTTCCAAACTGCATTGTTACCGAACATAACGCTAATTGGTCGCTTGCCAAGATGACCGGCGCAGAAGTCAGGCTTTATGTCTGTATGCTCTCGCTGGCCAATCGTAGTCGTAGTAATGAGTTCAAGAGCACTGGGGTGGAGTTGCGTAAGCTGAGTGGCCTTGCACCAGCAACTTTTCCGAAGGTGTTAAACGGTTTAGAGAGACTTGGACTCGTCTATGTGAGCGGAGATGCAAAAGACTTTTGTCTGCATCTCTGCGATCCGTACACAGGTGAGCCGTTGCATGAGCAAACGGGTGTCGATGAGGATGACCCAGCTAATTACTACGTCAAGGGAGACAAGAACAAAGCGAAGCGGTGGAACTTGAACACTGGCGATCCTGAGCGAATCGAGAAACTGGTGCGCTCCTCTCTGCCGAGCAATTCTGTCGTCATTGAGCAGAGCAAGGGCGACTTGATGATTTGTTGCCCGTTTCACGCTGACAGCAATCCATCTTGTTCAGTCAGTCCTAGCAAGAATGGCTGCTTTCAGTGCTTCGGCTGTAAAAAGAGAGGCAGTCTTAGCACTCTCATTATGCAGTTGAAAGGTACTACGAAGAGCGAAGCAATTCAGCAAATGGCGGGAGTCGGTGGGGCGAAGATTGAATACCATCAGCCGGACAAGAACGTAGTTGCACGGTACCCATATAACAACGCTAAGGGCAAGCTGGTGAAACAGGTGCTTCGTTATCCTAATGAAAATGGCAAGAAGGTTTTTTGTCAACGTCAGCCAGCAAAGGGCGGGGGCTGGATTTGGGATACCGCAGGAGTTCCGCCGATGCTGTTCAACATGGATTTATTTCAATATGCGGATGTGGTCTGTGTAACGGAAGGCGAGAAGGACGCCCACACCGTGACTGACTTGCATTTGGCTGGTCCATGTGGATTGGTGATTGGAACTACTTCTGGAGGAGCAGGGTCATGGGATGCCCAGCTTGCGAAGGAACTGCGCGGCAAGCGAGTTGTACTGATGCCGGATGCGGATGAACCGGGGGCAAAGTTCGCAGCGGATGTTAAAGCGTCTCTGGAGGCGGAGGGCATTAAATATCGGGTTGTGACGTTTGACGATGTAGGACAAAAGGATGTCACCGACTTTCTTAAAGCCGGGCATTCGGTGGAGGAACTGGCGGAGCGCGTCGGGACGGACTGGATTCACGTTCCCGGCCAGCCTCACATTCCCGGCCAGCCTCACATTCCCTATTACTCTTCGCCGGGGTTGACGGAGGGAATTGTGATTTAAGAGGAGCCGCATTCTCCCAATGGCAGGTATCACGCTGGCCGATTAGCCACTACACCGGGCAACGGTCAGCAACCATCGCAAGGCCAAAAGACCGCACATTACGTGCGGCAGGGGCCAGCGATGGCAATTAAATTCGGAGCAAAGTGAATTGTTCTGTTTATGAAAACCCAGATATTAAGCAACAATGTGGAAGCGTCAGCGGCGATTTTGAGCCGCTTCTCGCCGATGAATTTGCAGCGATGTTGTTAGGTGGAATGCACCCGAAGACGTTGCAACGAATGGCTCGCAAGGGAAAGCTGCCAGCGCACAAGATTGGGCGATTCTGGTATTTCCGAGCCAGCGAACTCGATGCGTGGCTGAAAAAGTCTTGCACTGGGAGCGCTGTATGTTAAATTCAGCGCACCAATCAACTCTGCCGCGTGAGCAATTGAAAGGAGCTGAATTGTTCACGAGACAGAAGAAACATATACGCGGGAGCCTGCGAATGTTGAAACGTAAGCGAGTGCCGAACGCTTGGGAGTGGCGATACCCGGACAGAACTTTACCGGGTAACCCGCTTGCTGCCATGACGTTCAGTACTGCTAGGTTTCCAACGAAGGCTGCCATGTGGAAGCACATTGACACTTTGCTGTGGAAGGTGAACGGTGACACTCCGCAGAATCTCTCGGAGGAATTGTCCTTTGGCGGTGTGTGCGACCGCTACGCCACGGATGAGCACTTGCGGGAGTTGGACGAGTTGAAAGCCGGACAGCAAAATCCGTTTGGTGATCGAAAGGTATCAACAGGCCGTAGTTACCTGAACATCATTGAAAAGCATCTTCGGCCAAAATGGGGTGCAGTGACCATGAAGATGATTACCCCTGCCAATGCTGAAGAATGGTTTAAGGGACTGCCACATAGACCGCTGACGAAGGCGCACATTAAGGCTGTCATGCACCGCCTATTTGAAAGGGCTATGTTGTGGGGTGTGCTCCCAGTTGAGCGCAACCCTATGGGGTTGGTTGAGATCAAAGGTTCCACCAAACGACGGAAAAGGCCGTTGGTGCTTGCTCCAGAGCAGTGCTTGCTAGTCCTGAACACTCTGCGTCAGCCCTACCGGACGATGATTCTGGTAGCGGCCTGCACAGGGTTGAGGGTCAGCGAGATTCTTGCTCTGAAGTGGGTAGACTTCGACTTTGAAAAGCTGTCTGTGCGGGTAAGCCGGGCCGTCGTTCGCGGGATCGTTGACTACGTGAAGACGGAGTATTCGGAAGATGACTTGCCTCTTGATGCGGAGTTTGCAGCGGCACTGCTGGAGTGGCAGAAGGGATGTCCGGCATCTGTGGACGGATGGGTGTTCCCCAGTCCGATCACCGGAAGGCCGTATGATCCGGGGAACATCCAACAGAAAGTGATCCGTAAGGCTGGCGACCGCCTAGGGATTCCCAATCTTGGATGGCACACTTTCCGTCATACCTACCGCTCACTGCTTGGGGCTGTTGGCGCTCCTGTTGGAGTCCAGCAGAAGCTAATGCGGCACGCTCAGGTGTCCACGACGATGAACACCTACGGCGATACCTACATGTCACAGAAGCGGGAAGCGAACAGCAAAGCTGTTAAAATGGTGTTGCTTGGTGTTGACAGCACACCGGGAATGGTGGCAAATGCCAGCTAACCTATTGACAATCCACAAGTTGTGAAGCAAGGCCCTGTAGCTCAGATGGATAGAGCAGCGGTTTCCTAAACCGAAGGTCGGGTGTTCGACTCACCCCAGGGCTACCATCTCATCTCACGACATCGTTATCAGACGGCGCGCGCAGTCTCGGTATTACTCGATTCCAGCTCCGCTGCGGTTTTCTTCTCGATCGATTCTTCGTATATTTTGAGGGTTTGATCCGCGATCACGTCCCAGTTCAGGAAAGTTTCCGCCCGCTTCAACAATTGATTTCCCAGCTGGCGCCTCGACGGTTCATTGTCGAACAGCTCGATCATGCGCGCGGCCAATTGCTCGGGGTTATTCTCCTCAACCCAGACCCCCGTCTCACCCAGATGGTCAGGCAGTCCGGCCTTGCGGGTGCAGACGATTGGTAACTGGCAAGCGGCTGCCAAGGATGCCGCATAGCCGGCAAAACTCCCGGTATAAGGCAGAACACAGAGCAGGGAATGCTGATATAAACGAACCGTCTCCTCCTCCGGGATCTGGTTCAGCCAGATAATCTTGTCGGCGACTCCGTGTTGCGCGGCAAGCTCCAGCCCCCCCTCGGGGATGGTCGTTCCATAGTGCCCATGGATCTTCAGCAGAGGCGTGCTCGCCGCCATTTTCGCCTGCAGGATCGACATCGCCTGCAATAAAGTTTCAAAGCCCTTGCCCGACATCAATTTGTGGCCGCCATAGAAAACCATGCCTTCCCTGTAATTCACCGGCAGAGGGGCGGGCAAATGGGTGCCGTGTAATACGATATGAATCTTCTCCGCTTGGACACCAAGGCGAATGAGATGCTGCTTCATCTCCGCGCAATGCACGATGATCGCGTCCGCCAGGTTGTAGATCTGGTTCCTTTCAGGATTCTGGAGCTGGTCCGCATCCAGTTCGTGAACCGTAACGATGCGGCTGGCGTTCGAGGGCTGTTGCAGCCAGGAGAAAACCACCTGGGATCCGTAAGCGTTGAGGATTTGCTGAAAGTGGACCACTTCCGCGTGCTTGGCGAGGTTCGCGTAACGCTTTCCGCGAACCGGAAGAACCAGGCTCCGGGCCATGGATTTTAGCGGCCGCTTCCAGGCTTTTTTCGAAAGGGTATCCGAGCAAATCGGCATTTCAAAGTAGTCGCACTGGCTCTTTGGGATCAGGAATTGCCGGCTCTTCTCGACGGGATCTCCGCAGCCGCAGTTTGAGCCCACCCACTGCACGGTGTCGCCGGTCTTGTTTTCGATCGCCGTCTTCAACGCATTGGCATAGGAGCCAAAGGACGTCTTGAATGGGCAGCAAATAATCGTCATCCGCATGGTAACTTTTCCTTCTTTCTTTCAGGTCGAATTGCCTACCGCAGAACCAGGCGAAAAAAGTGATTCAGTCTGGCGGATGCGATGGTCCGGCCACTTTCTTGCCGGGGTTGGACTGCGTGCTGGGCTCGTTCCTGCGTTTGCTATTGGGCCGCCCCATGCGGTCTCGTAAGCCCTGCCGCAGCCTGCCCAACAGCGGAAATACTTTGGTTCGAATCTGGCAAGCCAGCCGCGGGCGGAAGCCCGGAGCGAATACCAGGCCCCTGAAGTGCGGCAGAGTCTGCTGCGTCCACAATTCCTTATAAGGGTCTCTGGAACCGCCGAAAAACAATTCAGAAATCCCCATTCCGGCGCATTCCTCCAGAATCGAGTTGAACAATAAATGGCCGGGGCCGCCGCGGCGCAGCGCCTCGCTAAAGGCAATCTTCATGGGGAAAAAACAGTCTTGGGTCAAAACGCTGAACGCTCCAGCCGCCATGGTGCCGTTCACTTCGAGCGAGTGCAGACAGAAATAACCGCGGTCGGCGCCCTCGCGGGCAACCTGATCGTAGAAAGCGCGGGTTTCCGGCCCACAAGCAATGGCTGATCCTTCGCGGCCCTTCCAGCCGGCGGCTTCCAGGTCGAAAAACTTTTGCATGGCCGCGGGGTCCGGATGATTCCAGCGGGTGATTTTGGGCTTGGCCCCCGCCTCTGCCTCAAGCACGCGGGCGTAGCGGCGCAGTTCATGACGAAAATGCCGGCTGGTGCCACCCAGCCAGGTAAGCTGTCCGTTGCCGTCACGCTGCATCCGCAAGGTTGGGCTGTCCTGAAGCGGAAAGATTCTGGTGAGATAGCCATCTTCGCCGGCCTGGCCTAACAACTGTGCGCACGCTCCGTCCTGTGGAAAGTAAGGAAATTCCAGAACCTGCCATCCCGGCATGCGTTGTAAAGAGCGCCACAGGGCCGCAATGGAGGCTTCTCCGGCCGCACACGGAGTGCGCAGAATCTCGAACCGAACCGAATGCACGTTGGCCGCGCCGGTGAGCTTTACCAGCGGGACGCCGGCATACCAACATTTTTTCCGCACCAGCGGTAAAACTGCTAGCAGTTGCTCGCCAAGACTGGCGGTCAGCAAAACAATTTCGCCGTTGGGCTCAAAGGCCCGCAGGTAGGCGGCAATCCATTCCGGACGATGGAAGGGCGCACTCCTGGTCTCGTCGCACAATCTTTGCCAAGGCTTCCAAAGGCGGTGAATTACCTCTTCCTTGCCAATATCGATCGCGGTGGTAATTTCATTGCCCACTGCAACGGTAGCGGACATCCCATCTCCCAGGTTAAAATCCGACCGGTTTGCCCTAACCCCGCGTCCACGCCCTTGGACCGCGCACCTCGAAGTTACAGCCCGCCGCTTGGTCAGATGCGACTTAGCAGGACAGAGCACGTGAAATTCCACGTCAACTAGCAGGAAATATTCACTTACCGGAGACGGGGTTGGAGTCCTCTTTGGCTGGCCGGGGCAAAAAGGCACCCGCTCCAGAGCGCGGTTTTGGCGGACTTGAGGCCCGGCAGCGCGGTAGAACCCTTTCAGCCCAAGGGGGTGGCGTTTTCGAAGCAAGTTCGAGTGCCGGCGGTTAGCCCGATGGCGGCGAGGGCAAGATTGCAAAGATTCGCCTTTAGTAGGCAGGCACTTACCAACTTTGGGTGTCCGGGAGGACGTGCCCACTTACCAGACAAACGGGATCAAGCGGTAGCGAACCCGGGACGCGTACTCGGTGTAACCCGTCAGGCCGCGTGCCAGCTCTCGGTCTTCCATCGCGGTGCGAAAAACGATACCGCCGGAAAGCACCAAAGAGGCCGCCAAGCCGTACCAAGAGCCAAGCAGCAAAGCGTTTGCCGGCAAGTAGATCAGCATAGCGGCATAGAGCGGATGGCGGACGGTGGCGTAGGGTCCGGTTGAAATTACCCGGTGCCCGCGTTCGGTTTGGATTCTTACGGCTGCCGCCAGAAAGGTGTTCTCGCGAAAAACCCGGGCCATCATGCGGAACGACAGCACCATCAGCACCCCGCCGGCGCATTGTAGCCAGAGCGGCATGACGGACCAGCGGAAGCGGACCGCGTCCAGAGCCATCAGGACCAGCCAGCCGCACCAGGCCACAATCATCGGCGGAATCCAGATTTTGTCCCAGAAGGGCTGGCCTTTTTGAAAGGGAGATTTCATGCGCTCGGCAAGCAGCGCGGGATCGTGCCGCAGCAGCAAAAGAGTGATCCCCCAGGCTCCGGAGAAGCACAGGGTGAGGTACGCCCATCCGGCGGGCCAGAGGATGGTTCCCGCGGCCCCGAAGAGCAGGGCCGAAAAGATAAAGGCCTCGACCGCCAGCGTGAGCCAGACCTTGACGCCCATGGGCTTTTGCCTCCTGGCCCCTTTACTGGTGTATACAAAATTCCTCAGGAAATGTCATGGGAGGGTTAGAACAGCAGATCCTTCGCTGCGCTCAGGATGACACGTCGCAAGCAGCAACACGAAGAAACTACCCCACGTTAGTCCAGTCACCCCAGCGAGCCGAGCCTCGTCGGGGACCCCGACACAAGCGAACATGGGCACCCAGATGTTTGGATCCCACATTAGCTGACTGCGGCAAATGTGGGGCACCAACCGAAGAATTGCCGTTCTTACGCCCCTTTGGGGCTGTTCGCTGAAACGTCAACCGTACCCCAGGCTTGCGCCATGGGGCTATCGTATTACGCCCGCTGTGCGGGCTGGGATCACGCCCAAGCGGAGCGTCAAGTGCGGCAGATGTGGGCCACCTGCGCTATGTGTTGGGATTTCGGTACTGGGAAACCATGTTAGATCGCCGGGCTACATCGCCCCTCGAAATCTCTGCCGCAAGGCCGCCGAATAGGCATATTTCACCATGGTGACGACGTCGAATATGGGCAACCTGGTTGCGTCCTGGACATGCTTGGCAAAGGGCGGCATATTGGTGCACTCCAGAACGATGGCGCCAACCTCGGGGTGAAGTTCAACCAACTTGGCGGCGACGGAGGTCATTTCCGCGGCCGCCCGCTCAACGTCGAGGTCGGCCTTGCCTTCGATGAACGTGCCGGAGAATTCGGGCGATTCGTCCATGCCAACCACTACCATCGGGATGTCCTGAATGCCGACACCGCGGAAGTGTTGTTGGGTCAAGGACTGCGCGCGGGCAGTAATGACGCCGACTTTCTGATCGGAGCGAATGACCGCCCGGGCCATGTGAACCTGGATGAGGCTGGAGGTAAATACCGGGACCTTCACCGAATCCGCGATCTGGGGATGAAAAGCGGCCAGGAAGCCGCAACTGGTGGTGATCGCCTTGGCGCCATCGCGCTCCAACTCCCGCGCGCCCTCGATGAAGGGCTCAATCAGCGTGGGGTCGCATTGCTTGACAACCCGGGAAAGCGACGCGCCTTTGACGACCCGGTAACGGACTGGAAAAGGAAACGTCGTGGCATTGCCTATGTCGCCCGGTATCCTGGGGAACACCGTGTCGAGCATGAGAATGCCGATTGCCTGGCCATAGTTGGTGAGGCCACCCTGAACTTTCATCGCCTTCTCCTGCTGGGCGCGGCGGCTGTGCCGATGATCCGCCGCAAACCTGGGCCTCAGGCCACGCCCGCGGCTCAAGGCCCGGCACCGATTGGAAATGTAATCCTGAGTCCGGATAACTGAAGTGTTCCGCCGTTGTTGTAACGCCGTTGCCGAAGCGAGCGAAGAATCTATGTCGAAAAAGCAGATCCTTCGCTTCGCTCAGGATGACACCTCGGACTTATGTCGCGAACTTCTGGCCACACTAGGCGCGGGCCTTATCCGCCTGCAGCAACCCGGTCTTGATCAAAGCAGCCCGTACTCGCTCCATATCTGCCGCTGGAATTTTCTCCAGGGGTTGACGGACCACGGCACGCTCGATGCGTCCAAGCATGACGAGAGCTTCCTTCATGCGATTGTGCATGTCGAGGAACGGGGGCGCGTAAAATGCCTGGCCGAGGACGAAGTGTTTGTCGTTGATAGCGCTGGCCGCTTTCATGTCGCAGCGTTGCACGGCGTCGAACATCTGCGCTTGCCAGTCGGCAACCACGCTTCCCATGCCGGAGATGGTGCCGTCGGCGCCGAGAGCGAAGGTGGCGTAGAGAGAGGCGCTGAAGCTGCTGAGCACGGCGATCTTTCGAGGGGCGGATTGCAGAGCGCGCAGATTGCGCTCGAAGGTGACGATGTCCTGACTCCACTCCTTGACGGCCACGATGTTTTCGATTTCAGCCAGCTTGAGCAAAAGCTCGGTGTTGTAGCCCCATCCGTTGGCGACCGGATACTGGAAGACGACGATGGGAATATCGGCCTCGCTGGCGATGGACGCGAAATGGCGATAGGCCATTTCAGGGCGGAGATTGGCTCCCCACATAAAGAGGCTGGGCGGAAACACCAGAACGCCATCGGCGCCTTCGGCCTTGGCGTTGCGTGCCAAACGGACAGCGTTAGCCGTACCGTCGCTGAAGACTCCGGCGACCAACTTCACCTTGCTGCCAACCTCGTCCCTGGCGACGGCGATGGCGCGTCTCTGCTCGTCTTCGGTGAGCGAAGCAACCTCGGCGGCATGGCCGTTGCACACGATGGCCCCTACGCCGGGTACGTCGGCCAGCCAGCGCATGTGGCGGCGGTACTGAACCTCGTCGATCGAAAGATCGTTCTTGAACGGCATGAGATTGGCGGGAATAGAGCCCCGCAGCTTAAGTTTCAATTCCGACATGAATAGACCCTCCTCTACTATCTTAAAACGTTTGCGAGTTACTCGTTGCGAAGTTCCGTGCCGCGGGTTTCCGGCAACAATCGCGAAACCACCATAGTCATCACCGATCCGATAACCCCCAGCGAAATTGCCATGCGCACGTCGAAGCCCATTTTAACTGCGATGGAGAGCGCGAGCAGCGGCGCAATCCCCGCGCCAACGGCTCTCGATACGTAGTAAACGAAATTCTGGCCGGTGGTGCGTGCGTACGTGGGATAGAGTTCGCTCAACCACGATCCTTGCACGCCGAAGTATCCGTAGCCCAGCTCCATCAGAACGAAGCCGAAGAAAGGCAGGGACGTCCAGACCGTCGCCTCGTGGGTCGGGAGTTTGAAGATCACCGCGACCACTAGGAAGAAGAGATAGCCAATGGTGCCCACCAGCGCCGTCAGCGTAAAAGAATTTTTTCTTCCGAGTGCGTCCGCCAGCCATCCGCCAACCAGATAGGCGATGATGGCCAGAGTGTTTCCCACATAGTTGAGCTTGGCTACGCTCGGTGCGGAAAAGCCATAGGCGGAAGTCCACAAGGTCGGCGCGAAGGTCAGGATGGCATAGCATCCGAAGAAACCGAAGGTCATCAGCACGGTGGCCCAGAGGGTGGTTCGCCCCATCCCTTTGCGGAAGATATCGACGATGGGGATGCCGATTTTCTTTTGATTGCGACTGGCCAGCCAAAGCTTCGATTCGGGCATGAACACGAGGATCGCTACGGCGAGCAATACGACCAGACCGAGGTAGCCAAAAGCCCACCGCCAAGCTTCGCGTCCATAAACCACGGAGGTGAAATGGAAGAGCATGGCACTAATTAAGCCGCCGAAGATGAACATGGTCTGCATGGCGCCGCAAAATAGTCCGCGATGATTCTTGCCGCCGTGAAAGGCCTCATTCAAGTAAGCGAACGCGATCCCCGACTCGCCACCGATGCCGATGCCCGCCAACGCCCGCAAGATCAGCAGAGTGTTGAAGTCGCTGGCAAATCCGCTGGCGAAGGTGAAGATGCTGTACATGGCTACGGTCAAAGCCAAGCCCATGCGTCTTCCCCAGCGATCGGCGAGGGTACCAAACAATAGGCCGCCAACGATTCCGGATAGATAGCTAATGGCTTGGATGACGGTAACGCTGACGAGGGAAATCCCGTAGTACTTGGCTATAGGAATGAGGAAATAAGTGAAGATGAAAAAATCGGCGCCGTCGAACAGCGTCGCTAAGAAGGCGAATACAACCACCAGGCTGCGCTCGGTAGAGGTGTACTCTAACTGAGCGACAGCAGAGCTGATAGCGGACTTTAACTGACTCATGGATCCCCCGCAGTGAAACCGTGGTGCTATCTGCCGGCTAAATCCGTTTGCGGTCTGACCGGCGGCTGAAAACAGGCTTGCTCTTTGCTCCATGTGAGTATACAAGCAACTCGTGCGAGCTTCGTGGGTCGCGCACAAAACCGGCGCGCGAGCCCTGGCAGCCCACCGGACGCAGTCTGCTGGAGCATCTGTCAGCCAGATGAGCGGAGCGAAAGCTTAGGGATTAGCCTGCATGGAACGTTAATCCCGGCAAACTGTCCAACAGCGGCTATGATTAAGAGCGGCCATAGTTTAACCCCCGTCGCCGCGGCAATCAATGTTTTTGTTTTTCATCGGGTTGCTGGGAGTTGCTGATTTTTTTTGCCGGGTGTTCGACGAATCGCATCTGAGTGAGTAGGCGGTGTCGTTGCTGCGTGCCCGGATCGGAGCGAGCCGGTTTTTCAGCAGCCTGTACGTGGTGTATTCTGATCAGGTAGCGCTCCGGATTTCGCGGCAAGCATAAAGCAGGAAATCGCACCGTTTTGGACTTGCATCCAACTGAATCGGAAGCTACTATGGAGCATCTTCCGGACCGCACCAACCCCGTGCGGCATTCCTAGCGCCGGATTCCGAGGCGCAAAGCGGACAGAGATTGAACCCCGTCGCCGTGGCCGACCTACCTAAAGCGGCGCGCCTCAGGAGCGACGGTAAGAACCAGATTCCGAATTCTGAAAATTGCAGTGCACCATGAGCAACCGAAAATATGAATAATGGACCCAACAGCCCTGCCGGGGGTTCTGGCGGGAAAGGGCGCAGACGGCGTCGTGGACGTAGAAATCCGCCTGCGCAGCCACCACCAAGCGAACCGCGCGGCCATCAACGCCGCCCCGGCGCATCCGCTTCCCGGCCCGGCAACCGGTCATCGGCGCCGAAGTTCCAGGACGCGCATATCTACACCGCGCCGATGGATCACAACTATCGAACGGCGGAAAACGGCAACGGCGGCGCGCGCAGCAATCGCGGCAGCCGCTTCATCCAGCAGGAATTGGAAGCGCTTCCCACGGCGCACCTTGGAGCGCCGCGAATTTTTGCCTTCGTCGACGACCTGTTTTTCCTGGCCAAAATCCAGGAGACGGCGCGCAAGCTGAATGTCAAAGTACAGTTCGTCAAGAGCGAAAAAGAGATTCTGGACGCTGCCGCCGAGAACGAGCAGGCTCCGTCGCTGATCATCATGGACCTGAATAACGCTTCGGTGAAGCCGGTTCCCACCATCACCAAGCTGAAATCCAAGCTCAAGAAACAGACGAATATCATCGGCTTTCTCTCGCATGTGCAGGGAGATCTCAAGCTCAAAGCGCAGGAGGCGGGGTGCGACATGGTTTTGCCCCGCTCGGCCTTCTCGCAGAACCTGCCGCAACTACTTCGGCGCCACGGTTCTTCCACGGAGTTACAGTAAGCGGGAAAGCGAATCTCCTCGGGGGCTAAAGCCCGCATTCATATTGGCTTCGGATGACGTGGCTAAAGCCACGCCCCTTCAAAAAACTTTTTCCGAACCCGGTCTAGTAAACTGGAAGTCTGACGCCGCGCGCGTGGTTTTATTTATCTCCGCCGCGGCTCCGGACTGCCAGCTCAATGGGACGAATCCACGTACTTTCCGAGCACGTTGCCAACAAGATCGCCGCCGGCGAAGTTGTCGAGCGTCCCGCGTCGGTTGTCAAAGAGCTGATCGAGAACTCGATCGATGCCGGAGCGACCCGCATTCGCGTCAACGTGGAGGCGGGCGGGAAGAAGCTGATCGAGATCGTCGACAACGGCAGCGGCATGGTTGCCGACGACGCCCTGCTTGCCTTTGAGCGCCACGCCACCAGCAAGCTGAAGAACCCGGAAGACCTCCTCTCCATCGCCACCCTGGGATTTCGCGGCGAGGCACTGCCGTCGATTGCCGCCGTCAGCCGCTTGCGTCTGGAGACTTGTTCGGCCGGTGAAGCCAGCGGCACGGTGGTCGAAATTGCCGGCGGCAGAATTCTGAAAGTCGAGGAAGCCGGACTCCCGCCGGGAACGTCGATCGCGGTTCGCGATCTGTTTTTCAATACCCCGGCACGGAAAAAATTTCTCAGGGCGGAGTCGACCGAACTCTCGCATATCGCATCGCTGGTCACGCATTACGCCCTGGCTCACCCCGACAAGCATTGGGAGCTGCACACCAGCACGCACGCCATGCTGATTGCGGCCCCGGTAGCTTCGCACGCGGAGCGGATTTACCAGGTCTTTGGCAAGGAGACTCTCGACCAGTTGATTGCGCTGGCGGCGACGGTCCCTCTGGAGCGCGTAGGTTTGCCGCCGTCCTCGGCCTGGGGAAGGCGCGAGCACAATGCGGAGGCGGATCTGGATGATGCGGCGAAGGGCGATCTACGGCTGCACGGATTTGTCAGCAAGCCCGAGGTGCAAAAACTCAATCGCAATTCGATTTTTATTTTCGTCAACAGCCGGCTCATTCGCGACCGCCTCATCCAGCACGCGTTGACGGAGGCGTATCGCAACATCCTTCCACCCACGGTTTTCCCCGTGGTCCTGCTGTTTATCGAGATGCCGTTTAGCGAGATCGATGTCAACGTCCATCCTTCGAAGACCGAGGTGCGCTTCCGGCAGCAGAGTTTTGTGCACGATTTTGTTCGCGACAGCGTGCGCGCCGCGCTCATGCAGGCGCGTCCGGCGCCGCAGTTTATACGCGAACTTCACGCCTCGCCCACAGCCTCGGCCGGGCTCACTGCCGGAGCACGCTCTGCTTCCGCGGAGCTCGCGCAAGGGTTCTCGCTAGCCGCGCCCACGCTGCTGGAGCAGAACGCGCATCTTCAATTTTCGGACAGCTTTGCGGTCGAGGCGAATGCCGCAGCGCCGGCGGCACACTTCGCGCCGCAGACGTTCGGATCGCACGTCGTTGCCAACAGCGGGCCTGCAAACGACGGGACTACAAACGGCGGCCTGCAAGCAGCGGCCCGGCCCGAATTCATTGCCGAAGCGGAAGGCCAGTGCGGACCTCCGGTGGATGCCGATGCCGCCGATGAGGGCATGGATCTATCGGCGCTCGGGACGCTGAAGCCGCTCGGGCAGATTCGCGACTCATTCATTCTCGCCGTCAATCCACAAGGGCTCTGGATTATCGATCAGCACGTGGCCCACGAACGGGTGCTCTTCGAGCGGGTGTTGCGCGCCCGTCTGGAGATGCGAGTTGAATCGCAGCGCCTGCTCATGCCGCTGGTGATCGAGCTGGCGCCGCAACAACTGGCGGTCTTCGCCGAACTATCTGAAGAGTTGCAGCAGAACGGCTTTGAAGCCGAGCCCTTCGGATCGCGTACCCTGGCGGTAAAGACCGCGCCCGCCGGCATCGATCCGGCCGCGCTCGATCGGCTGCTGCACGAGTTGCTCGAGCAGTTTGAGCACGAGAAGCAGGCGCTCAATCTGGAAAAGATCCGCACCGGCATCGCCGCCAGCATCGCCTGCCACGCTGCCATCAAAATCAATACTCCGCTGGATGCCTCCAAAATGGAGTGGCTGCTCCGCGAACTGGCCAGGACGCGATATCCCATGAGCTGTCCTCATGGACGGCCGGTGGTGCTGCGCTATTCTGTAAGAGACATTCAGAAGGCTTTCAAACGTCTTTAGAGAACTGCTGAAAAACGCGCCTCGGCAACCGGAGAGGCGCACCCGAATGTGTGAGTCGGAAGGAAAGAGTACAAATTATTGTGGGCTTGCCCACTGGTTTTTCAGCAGCCTGTAGCGCCTTGGAACGAGCGCCGCGGCTCGCGAGAAGAAAAGCCGCGGCGAACGAGAAGAAAAAAGATATGACCGATCGAGAACTTTTGGATTTGCGCGCCAAGAAGTGGCGCACCAACGGCGAACCAATTCGGACCCTGGAGGAGGCGCAGGAGTTCATCGAGTCGGTGGGCTTTTGCCTGATGTATCCGCTGCGTCCGCCGGTATTTGCTCCGACATTCATCGGCGCCTTCAGCGGAACCGATCAGGATCTGCCGACCTGGCAGCATGCCTTTGCCGACCCGCGGGCGCAGGCGGCGACGGAGTTGATGGTGCGCTTGCTGCGGCAGAGGTCGGCATATGAGGCGAACCCGTTCGGCGAGACGAACTTTCTGGTCGCGGCTTCGGTATTTGCGTTTTTCTACGGAGTGGTCGGCGACCGTAATCCGCGCCATGCGCCGAAGGTCGGCTCCCGTTCGGAGTACTCGCCGCTGGCGGCGCACGCTTTTCAAGTGATCCAGCAGAAGGGACCGATCTCGAAACCGCATCTGAAAGAGATTCTGGGAGGCGATCTTTCCACCGCGGCGCTTGATCGCGCGCTCAATGAACTGTGGTCGCGGCTGCGCATTACGCGCGTCGATTACAAGCCGGTGGAAGGCGCATTCTGGGACGTTCTGTTTCGCTGGTCGCCGGAACCGGTGCGCGAAGGCATGAATATTTCCCTCGCCGAGGCGCTGACCGCCCTGGTTTCGAAGTATATGGGCTGCGTGATCGCCGCCGAGCAGAGCGAAGTCGAAGAGTTCTTTTCGAATTTCATCGCCCGTTCGCGGGTTCGCGAGGCCATCAACGCCTTGATCGCGGCGCGCGAGTTGAGCTTCGTGCATATCGGCAGCCGCGCCATGTTGGAGTGCACCCCGCCGCGGGCCGTGCCGCCGCCCCGTACTCCCAGAGCGCCGCGGCCGAGTGTCCGCCAGAGAGCCGCCGAGGCGAAGCAGGAAAGCCAAATGATCCGGCCCGCGACAGCCCAAAGCAGGAAGCTGGTCATCGCCATCGACGGCCCGGCCGGAGCCGGCAAGAGCACCATCGCCTCGCGCTTGGCACGCAAGCTCGGCTACATCAACCTGGAGAGCGGCGCCATGTATCGCGCTCTCGGGCTTAAGGCACTCGAGCAGGGAAGCGCCCTCGATAGCGAAGCGGCGATGATCGCGCTGGCCAATTGCTCGCGCATCGAACTGGTTCCTACCGCGGTGGACAATTGCGTCCTGCTGGACGGCCGTGACGTGTCGGTCCGCATTCGCGAGCGCGATGTGGCCGACGCTGCCTCGCGCCTCTCGGTGCATCCGGCGGTGCGCGAATGGATGGTCGCACGGCAGCGCGAAATGGGGGTCGACGGCGGCGTGATCATGGAAGGACGCGACATCGGTACGGTGGTCTTTCCCCAAGCGGAGGTGAAAATCTTTCTCGACGCCGATCCCGACGTCCGCGCTAACCGCCGCGTCTTGCAGCATGACGCCGCCGACGATCCGGAAAAGGCAGCCCGGCTCAAAGCCGAGCTGCACGAGCGCGACCAGCGCGATAGCACGCGTGCCGTGGCCCCGCTGGTGGCCGCTTCAGACGCGGTCCACATCGACTCCAGTTCGCTGAACATCGAACAGGTGATCGCGGAGGCGGAGCGCATCGTCGACGAAAAACTGGCGGCTCTCGGCCAGAAGTGAGGACGATCTCGCGATTCGCAGGGTAAGAGTATTGCCGGAATTTCCCGATCGGGCTTGACCCGGTATATTTCAGAAGGCTTGGCACTATGCTCGTGGGACTCACACGAGTGGCGGCAAAATAATGCAGGAGGAGTTATGTCAACCGAAGCAACGCAGGCGGCGAAGATCATTCAGCCCGACCAAAGAAAATGGACCCCACACGCCCGCTTTGAAGGGGTAAAAAGGGCTGACCTGCTGAACCGAAAGGATGATGGTTTTGGCGTGACCATGGCGCTGGATTACTGGTCTGTGGGCGCCGAACTCGATCGCCATACGCATCACGATTGCGACGACATTTTTTACATCATCAGCGGCAAGGCAAAGATCTGGATCGAGGGCGTCGGCGATGTGCCGCTGGTGGCGGGCTCATTCGTGAAGGTTCCCCAAGGAGCGGCGCACCAGCCGCACTCGGTCGAAGCGGATGTACTGGTTCATCATTGCTGGTACCCGGCTAACGTATAGGCCAGTGGCGCGATAAGTCGTGTTCCGTGAATCTCGGCTCCGCAATACACTTTCTATCTCGTCTTCCTCCTTCTTTGGTGCGGGGAGGGCCCGGGGTACAGCCTTCACGGTAGAATTCCTCGACTTCGCTGATGGTTTTTACGTTCCCGGTCGCGCCGCGCTGTTTATCTATTGCGCGCATCTCACTTTCCAATTGAACGAAATCAATGAACCAGCCTCCCGCAGGGTCTGCCTTTTGTTCTGCTTCTATATAGGGCTTGGCATCCGCATAGTAGCTAACAATCCAATATCCAAAGGTGTCGTGCACGTCCTCCAGATTGAGTGCCTTGCGACGCGTTAACAACCCCACCGTCTCAAAGAAATTCAACTCCGTTACCAGCTCGACAGGTGGATTGTCTGGATCTAGAGCGATCAGATGACCGCCTTTTAATCTCTTGCACGCAAGGCTGCTCTCGGTGCCCCGCATCTCCTTACTATCAAATTCGGTAACCACACTGCGCAAGGTGTTGGCCTGTTGTTCATCATGCATTTCACGAATCTGATCTTTCGCGATGTGAATCGCATATATTCCAACCACCAGCAACCCAAACGTGCAGAGTGCCGTTACGATCGTGCAGAACGCCGTCGTGATCTCCCAGCAGCTTTTGGGTGAATGACCATTGTGCATAGTCTGTGCTCCGAGAGAGAATATAACGCATTGCAACGCTTCTGAAACGGCTCTAGAACTTGCCGGGCGGCTGGGTGGCGCGCGACGCCAGCATCGAGGCCGTCAAAAAGGGTCTCTGCGACCTAGCTGCCGAGGGCGCGCCGCAAAGGGACGAGGTATTTTTCGGGCAATTGGATCTTCTTTTTTTCCGCTCCCACCACGATGTGCGTGGAATCGCCTTCGGCAAGCAGCGCTCCGTTGCTTTGGCGAATGGTCTGGTAACCGAAGGTGATGAGCGAAGGCCGCAGGTTGGCGATCCAAGTTCGAATCAGCAGCGTATCGTCATAAAGTGCCGGCGCCTTGTAGCGGCAGCGCACTTCGACCACGGGAAGGTGACAGCCATCCGATTCCATCTCGCGGTAGGAGAAGCCGAGACTGCGCAGCAGTTCGACCCGTCCTAGTTCGAACCAGATAAAAAAATTCGAATGGTAGACCACTCCCATCTGATCGGTTTCAGCGTAGCGCACCCGCACCTGGGCGTCGTTGACCACTGCGTCGGCGCGATATTGTGCTTTCAACGGCTCTCCTCGGGAAAGGATGTCTCGACGAGATTCGATTTCCCTAGGTTGCAGGACTCGCACAAGGTTTGCAGGTTATCCAGTGTGGTCTCCCCGCCCTTACTCCAAGGCACGATATGGTCGACATGAAGCACAACTCCAACGACGTTCGCGGGGCTCTTGCCGCAATGACGACAGCAGAACCGATCTCGCCTCATAACAATGAACTTCAGCCGGAGGGATGGGCACCGGGGTGTGCTATGGGAGCCATCGCCGTCAGAAGCGTGCGCCTGGGTTGGAGAGGCCTCCGGACGTTCTGCGTTTATCCATTCAACGAATGCTTCCAGAGCCTTTCGCCAGCCACCAAACCTGCGGGAGTAGCTCCCTTGACTGATTCGGGATAAGGGTCGCGTCATTTCGTGCTGGCGTGGCTGACGACCTAGACGCGTCCATATCTCTTCGAGGTTTTCGTAGAAATCTTCGTCTGAGAATCCAATCTGTCGCGCGACCCTAAGTCCCGCGCGGGCTAACGCCTTGTTCCAGCCACCAAACCTGTCCGAAATCGTTAGAGAGCAGCAACGCCCGAATGCGTCGTATTCTTCGTAGGTGACGCTGTCACGCCCAAGATCGCTCGCGATGTGCTTGAGGTCAGCCAGCAGCTCCTCATCGGAGACGCCGCGATTCCAAGGTCTAAGTTCAAACTTTGGTTTTTGATCAATCATCGCAAACTGCGCACTCTCAGTGTCTAGCCCGCGCGCCGTCCGTCGCGCGTGGCTTCGTCCAGGGCCGAGTCCAGAACGTTGCCCAGGCGGGAAGCGCGCTTGGTGTACTCTCTGTCGATGGAATCGTACTTCTTCTTCAGCGCGAAATATTCGTCGGCGATATTCAGCGCGGCGAGCACGGCAACCCGCAACGAATCGATGGTAGCAGTATGTTCGGAGACTGCCCGCATCTTGGAATCTACGAAGTGTGCAAGCTTCTGGATGTGTTCGGCGTCGGAGCCGCGCAGGTTGTAGCTCTGGTCGTAGATTTCGACTCGTATGCTGCCTATCGATTGGGTCATCGCGTCCTCGGGCGTTCGGTGGAGGTTACGCCTGCCCCGCGAACACCGGCTCGCGGGAAGAAAAGCCTTACGCCTGCTCTTCTTCGATCAGGGCATCCATGTTCGCCAGCATTTTTTCCACCCGCGCACGAACTTCTTCCCGGTCTTTTTTCAACGCGATCACTTCGGCCTTGACCGCGTCAAACTCTTCTTCACGAGCTTCCAATTGCTCGCGCAAACGGGAAACATCGCGCTCCGCGGCGGCTTTGGCCTCGCGAGCATGTTTCAGCAATTCAATTGTGCGGTAGATTTTCTCTTCCAACGAAATAAATTCGTTGCCGGTACCATCGAAGGTAAGTTCGGGCTCAGCCTTGCTAGACATCATTCCATGTACCTCGTGAAGCGGATGGGTGATCATCGGCAGTATAGCGCAGGCGGGGGTGTGGAATTCGGTTTTACCACGGCACCGGCGGCTTGAATAAAACTGACCCGCTATCCCCGCAGCTTCCCACCGAGCGACTCCAGCGCGCCGACGATCTGCTGCGCCCAGCCGGCAACCTCATCGTCGCGCAGCGTACGCTCGGCGGACTGAAAGCGCGCCCGCAGCAGAATGGCATACTGGTTCGGGGGCATGGTTGTGGCGCTCTCTGCCCCAGCCCGCGCACCTGCGGACCCCTGCGTGCCGCGCAGAATCTCTACTGGCCGGAACTCCCGCAGCTCTGGAATCCCGAGGGCCTCGACCGTCTGCTGAATACGCTCGAAGACGACCGCCGCGTCGAACAACAGGGAGAAGTCGCGGTCCACGGCAGGGAAGCGGGGCACGGGGCGATAGTTCGGTTGGCGCAACTCGTGCTGAAAGAGACGATCGAGGAAAAGCTCGGCGACGTACACGGGCTGGCGCAGTTTGCGCGCCGTGGCCAGCTCAGGATGCAACTGGCCGAAGCGCGCCACCGTGGTGCCGTCCATCACTGCGCGCGCCGAGCGTCCGGGATGGAGATAGAGGGGCGCGTGCTGGTCGAAGTAAAGGGTTCGATGCTCGAAGGGCGAGAGCAAAGTTTCCAGATCGCCCTTCAGGTCGTAGAACGTGTAAGCAGCAGGCCGGCCGTCGAGACCGCCTCCGACCGATCCGGTTGCAACCAATGCGAGACTGCGCTTTTCTTCGACGCGCGCGCCTGTCATTTCGAAGATGTCGCCCGACTCGAAGAGCTTCACGTCGCTATTGCCGCGATTGAGGTTGTAGGCAATCTGGTTCACCATTCCGGGCACAAGCGAGCTTCGCATGCAGGCGGCTTCCTCGCTCAGAGGATTCTCCAGCCGCACCGGTTGAGCGCTTGAATAGGCACGCACTTCCTCGGCGGAGATGAAAGTCGAAGCCACCGATTCGTTATAGCCCAGGGCCAGCAGACGCTGCCGGAGCGTGGCTTGCTTCTCGGCATTGGGCAGCGGGATGACGGCTCCGGCGAATGCGGGCAGCGTATTCGGCAGCTTAAGATAGCCGTAAATGCGGCCGACTTCTTCAATCAGATCGATCTCACGGTCGACGTCAAGCCGCCAGGTCGGCACCTCGACAACGAACTCGGCACGCGCTTTGGCCGCCGTCGCCGCAACCACGGCGCCAGCAGAACCCGCTTTGGCCGGTCGAGGCAGGGAATCGACCGCAGGATTTTCCGGTGTCACCTTGAAGCCGAGACGCTGCAGGATGCGCGCGGTTTCGTGAGCGGGGATATCAACCCCCAGGATTCTTTGCACCTGACGCTGATGCAGATGGATATGAGGACGCTCCACTCGCCGCGCCAAGGCATCGATCTCCGCTTCCACCGCCGGATGCGCCGAGCGCGAAGGATCGCCGGCGGTTTGCTGCACCAGCTCCGCCACGCGCGCGCAGGCCAGCGGCGTAAGCCCGAAATCGGAGCCGCGCTCGAAGCGATGCGAGGCGTCCGTATGCATGCCCAAGCGCCGCGAAGTGCGGCGAATCGTCGACGGATCGAACCATGCAGACTCGATCAGCACGTGGCGTGTCTGCTCGGTGATCATGGTGTCATAACCGCCCATGATGCCGGCCAGGGCCACGGCGCGAAAGGCATCGGCGATCACCAGGTCTTGCGGGTTCAGTTGGCGCTCGACGCCATCCAGCGTCTTCAGCACTTCGCCCTCGCGGGCGCGCCGGACGACGATCTTGCCGCCCTGCAGTTTGTCCAAGTCAAAGGCGTGCGTGGGCTGGCCAAGCTCGTTGAGAACGTAATTGGTGGCGTCGGCGACATTAGAAATCGAACGCTGGTCAAGCAGCTCCAGACGGTGCACGATGTGCTCCGGCGAGGGCCCGACCTTGACGTTGCGCACGATGCGCGCGGTGTAACGCGCACAGCCTTTGGCGTCTTCGATCTCGATTTTGAAATCCGAGAGCGGCTGTTCGCCAAGCAGACAGGGCGAAACCGGCTTCAAGTCGAGGTCGTAAATGGCCGAAACCTCACGTGCGATTCCGTAGTGGTTCATGGCATCGACGCGGTTGGTGGTGACCTCGGCCTCGTAGACGAGGTCGTTGCGGTCGGCGGTTGCGGGGTCGCCGACCAGCCCGCGGTTAGCTTGCTGCGGTTGATAGAAGCCTTCGATGGCAGTGCCAGTGGCCGTCAAGTCTTCGGCCAGCTTGCGGTCATCGACCGGCGGGTTGATAAAGTCGCGAATCCATTGCGGAGAAATCTTCATAGCCTATCTCGGAAAGACAATAACCACAGAGGGCACAGAGGAACACGGAGCTAAATGCCAACACGATGCTAAAGCCGACCCTCGCCCATGACGTATCGTTTGATCCCGTCCTTTAGCCGCAAGACATGGAAATTAATCAGTAGACCGACATGCTTATCGCTCAACTTCAAATAGGAAAGAAGCTGCGCCTCATGAATCGGTGCGATTGCATCGCAGGCTTTCAACTCCAGAATCACGCAGTCTTCGACCAGTACGTCAATGCGGTAACCCACTTCCAGCTTGACGCCGTCGTAAACAACGGGCAACGGCACTTGCTGCTGAACGTTAAGCCCTCTCTTTCGAAGTTCGTGAGCAAGGCACGCCTCATAGGTACTTTCCAGCAGCCCGGGTCCCATGACGGAATGCACCTTCATGGCTGCCGAGATGATCGAACCCGTGATGTCGTTGATCTGCAACTCTGTGGTTCTCTGTGTCCTCTGTGGTGCTTAACCAAACTGCTCCAGAAAGCGCACGTCGCCCAGGTAGAACTGCTGAATATCATCGATGTTATAACGCAGCATCGTCATCCGCTCGATGCCCATGCCGAAGGCGAAGCCGCTGTACTTGGCAGGGTCGTAACCGACAAAGCCGAAGACCGCGGGGTCAACCATTCCAGAGCCGAGCAACTCGATCCAGCCGCTCCCCTTGCACTTGTTGCAGCCCTTCTCGCCGCAGAAGGGACACGAGATCGAGACCTCGAGACTCGGTTCCGTGAAAGGGAAAAACGAGGGGCGAAAACTGGTTTTGACCGAGCTGCCGAACATTGCCTTCATGGCATGGTCGAGCGTTCCCTTCAGGTCGGCCAGGGTGATATTGGTATCGACGCAGAGGCCTTCGAGCTGATGGAAGACGGGCGAATGGGTCGCGTCGGGCGCATCGTTGCGATGTACCTTACCGGGACAAATCACGCGTACAGGAGGCCGCAGACGCTCCATGGTGCGAATCTGCACCGGAGAAGTGTGGGTGCGCAGCAGCAAGCGGTCGCGCTGCTGACGCTCCGTCTGCCCGGCGATGAATAGAGTGTCCTGAGTATCGCGCGCCGGATGGTCGGGGGGAAAGTTCAAGGCCTCGAAATTGTAGTAATCGCTTTCGACCTCCGGTCCTTCGGCAACCGAATAACCCATGGCGACGAAGACGGCGACAATCTCATCCATGGTGCGCAGCACTGGATGGCGCACGCCCAGCTCGCGCTGAATGCCGGGCAGGGTTACGTCGATGCGCTCGGACGCAAGCTTCTGCGTCGCCAGCCACGAGTCGAGCGCTTCCGCAGGAAAATCAAGTGGTTCCTTCCCAACGATCTCTGTCGCGGGCATTCCCCGAAACAAGAGGCGCTTCCGGGCCACCTCGACCATACCTTCGACCTGCCGCTTAAGCCGATTGACCTGCTGTCCGGCTTGGCGCTTGCTGGCGGCGGGCGCGGCTTTCAGCCAAATGTCGTTGATCTGCGCGAGGATGCCGTTCTTACGCGCCATCCAGCGGTCGCGAAATGCCTTCCACTCGGCTTCGTTGGAGAGCGCCGCGCTTTCCTGATCGAGCGCTTCGAGCAACTTCCGCGAAGCCGTATCCAGCGCCTCTGGCGAATAATCTTCAAGTTTGCGGACGGTATACATGGCAAGTATCTTACGAGTACCTCTTCCAGAATGTCATTCCGAGCGAAGCGAAGAATCCCATCGCGCTTTCCGTAACAGCGCCGCCGCGAGGTGCCAACCCGTTCGCTTCATATCGTGTGTTTCGGCAAAGCGCTTCGCATCGTGTCTCGCATATAATTTCGTGCGAACCATGGTTCCGACTTTCGGTTAAAACTGCAGGCCCCCAATTGGGTTCGCGGCTTTGCGGGGATGCTTCGCTCCGCTCAGCATGACATTGCCTGAAGCTAAACTCTTATTCGTGCCTGAAGATGATCTTCGCTTCGTACCGCTTCGCTCAGCATGATCCAGAAATTACGAGCGGCGCCGCGGTCGCACGCGATCAAGCTTTGCATCATGCATCCATGCACGATGGGCGGCCCGGCTGGCCGCCCATGATGGCGATGAAGACGAAAACCGAAAAGGCTCAGCCTCGATCGTGAATTACGCGGCGGCCTTGGCCTGCGCGACCAGCGAAGTGAAGCCGGCGGCGTCATGGACCGCCAGATCAGCGAGGATCTTGCGGTCGAGCTCAATCCCGGCTTTCTTGAGGCCGCTGATGAACCGGCTGTAGCTGATGCCGTTGTGAATGCAACCGGCGTTGATGCGCACGATCCACAGCGAGCGGAACTGACGCTTCTTCTGGCGGCGTCCGACGAACGCGGTTTTCAATCCGCGCTCCACCTGCTCTTCCGCGGCCTGGTAGAGCTTGGATTTGTTCAGGAAATAACCGGATGCCCGCTTGAGTATCTTCTTGCGGTATTGGCGGCGTTTGGTTCCACGTTTAACGCGAGGCATTCATTCTCCTTTTGATGTTCCCGTTTCCGGGCTCCCAATGCCTCCGCTGGGCGGTGGCTGGGATGAAGCGGCTGGAGGCAGGAGCCATTCAGCTATTGGCCTCTTCACGCGCTTTGCCGGACGATGAATCCGGCGGCAAGCCCCAAAACCCAAAAAACTATAAAAATCGGGTTGCCGGGGCGGTGACACCTGTCAGGCAACTGGCCTGAGAGGCAAAACTAGTACGGAATCATCCGCTTGACCTTGGGCTGGTCGGCTTTTGAAACCATGCCGGGCATATCGGCCTGGCGCTTCTGCTTGGTGCCCTTCGAAGTCAGGATGTGGCGTTGAAAAGCGTGTCCGCGCTTGACCCTGCCGCTAGCCGTCTTCTTAAAGCGCTTGGCCGCGCCACTGTGCGTCTTCATTTTAATCTTAGGCATAAAAGTCCCTGTCGGCACTTGAAAGCTCGCGCCGCTATCTATATCTATGAAAACACAAGAGAGCCATTTCCGCCAAATCCCTTGGGGTTGCGGCGGGCGGCTTTCTCGCTGGAGGTGCAGGCTTCGCCTCGGAAAATCTCAATCGATTACGTTTATTTCGTTTTTGGAGGAGCCAGGATCAAATGCAGGGTATTGCCTTCCTGCCGTGCCCGAAACTCGACGATAGCCTTGTCGCCGAGATCTTTGATCAGCCTTTCCAGAATTTCGCGTCCCAAACCCTGGCGCGTCATTTCGCGGCCGCGGAAGAAGATGGTTGCCTTCACCTTGTCGCCATCTTCGAGGAAGCGAACCACGTGATTTTTCTTGGTCTCGTAGTCGTGATCGTCGACGTTGATGCGGAACTTCACTTCCTTGACGACGATTCGCGTCTGTTTTTCTTGGCCTCGCGGTCCTTCTTTTCCTCCTGGTAGAGAAACTTGCCGTAATCCATAATGCGGCACACCGGCGGCTGCGCCGTCGGTGAAATCTCAACCAAGTCGAGCCCTTTCTCCTTTGCTATCTTGAGCGCTTCGAAGGGTGGAATGATGCCGAGCTGCTCGCCCTGATCATCGATCACACGAATTTCGCGAGCCCTGATGCGCTCATTGGTCCGAATGAAACGTTTATCGATACGATCCTCCGATGGATAGAAATCGCCCGATTATAGCACGCCCAGAGTAGGTGGCGCTCCCAGCGGGCTATCCCGGAAGCTGTCCCAGCAGCGCGTCACCCTCAATGCCGACAATCCGCGCCAGGATTGTCTGATTGGCCGGGTGCACGCCCTCGACCCAGAGCTTCTGATAGTTGCCGGTCAAGGCCTCGGTGAAGCCCTTCCGCCGGTCGACGTGGGTCAGCGTAATCGCCTCTAGCGTGCGTCCGACGAAGCCTTCCTGGAACTGCCGCTTCTTCCGTGCCGCCAGCTCGCGCAGGATGCGGTTGCGTTCATGTGCCAGATCGCCGCGAAGCTGTGCCGGCATGGCGGCGGAGGGAGTGCCGGGCCGCGAGGAATAGGTGAAAACGTGCAGATAAGTGAAGGGCAGACGCTCGATCAGCGCCCGCGTCTGCTCAAAGTCGTCGTCGCCTTCGCCCGGGAAGCCGACCATGACGTCGGCGCCGATGGCGGCGTCGGGCATGGCCTGCCGGATCTTCAGGATGCGATCGGCGTAGTGCCAGGGACGGTAGCGGCGATGCATATGCCGCAAGACACGGTCGCTGCCCGACTGCAAAGGAAGGTGCGCGTGTTTGCAGATGCGCGGCGAGGAGGCCACCAGATCGATCAGCTCATCGCTCCAGTCCATCGGCTCGACCGAGCTGATGCGAATTTTTTCCACCAGGGTCTCCGCCAGGATCGCCCGCAGCAAATCGACAAAGCGCACGCGCCCGGGAGCGCTCTCGCCGGGCATCCGCGACGGAAAGTCTCGTCCCCAACGGCCGAGGTTGATGCCCGAGAGCACGATTTCGCGGTATCCGCTGGCCACCAACTGGCGAATGCTGGCAAGGGCCTGCTCCCTTCTCAGAGACCGGCTGGGGCCGCGAACAAACGGGATAATGCAGAAGGAGCAGCGATTGTTGCAGCCGTCCTGCAGCTTCAGGTTGGGACGGGTTTTTTCGCTGGCCGTATCGGCTTCAAAGACGGGCGCGGCGGCCAGTTCGGTATGCGCGAAGATATCGCCCACGATAATCTCCGCCGGAGCTTTCCCGAAGTCAAAGGGTGGCGCGTCGCCAATCAAAGTCGGCGCGCGATTTTGCGCCGTTTGCGCATGCAGCGTCGAAAGTGGAACGAATCCTTGGGAGCGCGCCTCGAACGGCGACGGCGCCGGTTGGGCTGCCCTTTCGAGGGCGATATGCGCCAGTTGGGACTTATGCGAATTGCCCACCACCAGCGAGACGCCGGGCAGGGCCGCTAATTCGGCGGGCGCACGCTGCGCGTAACAACCGGTTACAATGATTCTGGCTTCGGGGTTTTCGCGATGGATGCGGCGGATGGTGGCGCGGGCGTCATGATCGGCCGAGGTGGTGACGGTACAGGTGTTGAGCACCACCAGTTCCGCTTGGGCAGTTGCCGGGGCGCGCGTCAAGCCCTTTTCCAGGAGATCGCGTTCCATGGCGGCGCCGTCGGCTTGGGTGGCACGGCATCCGAAGTTTTCTACAAAGAAGGTACCCACTGGGGTTATTATAACAAGCACTGTTTCAGCTCCGGTGGGGTGCCGGGGCGGTCGGCGGAGCGGGAATTACGCCGAAAACAATTTGCGGTGCAAGGCTAAAAAAACCGACTATACCGACTACAAAGGATCGGTTGGGGGCTGCGAATGAAACGTCGAATTCTGCTGGTCGACGATGAACTGGCGATATTGTTGACCCTGAAGGCTGTATTGGAACTGAACGGATTTGAAGTTGCCACAGCGGCCTCGGCGATGGAAGCGAAACAAAAGCTCGCAGCCGCCGAATTCGAGATGGTCATCACCGACATGCGCATGGAGAGCGAAACCGCCGGTTTTGACGTCATTCATGCAGCTCGCCAACAGAAATATAATCCGGCCACCGCCATTCTCACCGCTTACCCATCCCTTGGCAGCGACTGGCAGACACGCGGGGCGCACTCGCTATTGGTTAAACCGGTCAATACGCCCGACCTGCTGCGTCAAATCGAGGCGTTGCTGGTGACTCACGAGGACGCCAAGGCGCAGAAACAAAAAGCCCTGGAACCGAAGATCGCTTCGCAGGGTAAACCAGCCAGGAACAACGCCGCACGCAAGGCCATGTAAGCAAGCTGCGCACAAAGCCGGGGACTGACCTAATGTTTTGTGCCGATCCGGTAATTGTGGATAACCGTTTCGGTGACGACCCCGGTGTGTATGAGCGCGCTGAGGCGCTCCATCTTGTGCCAGCCGAGGCGGTGGAAGGCGTAGGAAGTCGATACCTGCCCGGCGACAAGCGAGGCGGAGTAGGTGGCGAAAAGCGGCTTGTTGTCGACGAATCCATTCGACAATTCAGATTCATTCAGTCCGTGGCGGCGGAACTGCCAGGTCGAAACCATGTCCATGGCGCGGGCTGCGGTGACTGAGGCAAAGATTCCCAGATTGGTCTTGTCCAAAAACGGATGTCTCTCGGGAGCTTCGGGGGTCGCGGGCGCTACCCTAGTGGCCGGGGCCACGGCAATGATGGGCGCGAATGCGCCGGGTGACGCCATGGAATTGGTAAGCGTGGAAGTTGCACTGGATACCGGCAAAACGACAGGCGAAGACGGCAGAGCGTTCAGGCCAGCGATCATAACCGTGATATCCGTGGATGAATCCGCGCCTGCCGCCGTCGCGGCGATGGCCGCTTCCTCGGCGCCGGCGACGCAGCCCATTCCCAATACCGCGAGAAGAACCAGGATTGCTCTCATGCTGTTCTATCCAGAATCCGGCGCATCTCACCCCGGCAAACGCCAAACGTCTTTCGGGGACCCCGAATGCAACCGGCTCAGATGAGAACTTATGACAGTTGGGCGTAAAACCACTTACGGTAAGCACCTTACGACGGACGAGGAAAGTACCTGAAGCGGGGATCAAAAAGCCGCCCGCGTTGCCCTGATTTGGACGGCACGGGCCGATTGCAGCAGAGCTGCGGAATCAACCCGCTCAAAGGCGAACCGCATGCGTCCACTGGAAAGCAGTGTCGCAGAGGTGGACGCAGACAATTTTCACTGAGCTATAGGACGCCAATCGCCAATCCGCACTGCGAGCCGCCGATCTTTACCTGACTTGGCTCACGCGACAGGGCCGCGGCAGGAGGGGGCTTCAGCAGCGGTTGTAACTCTCGAACTCTAACCACAGATCTCAGCCAAAGCCCCATCGCGGCGCCGAAATTTATATGTTGGAAGTAACCGGGGCAGGTGTTATTTTGTTCGCGTCGCGAAGGGAGAATGCGAAAGAGCCGGTATTACAAAGGTTTGCGGCTCAGAGATCGCGCACTTCATGACCGATGGAGGATTACTATGACCGACCAGATGCGGGAAAGACGCATTATCAATAAGGTCACCTGGAGACTCATCCCATTCCTGGTGCTGGCCTATCTCTTATGCTATATCGACCGCACGAACCTGGGCTTCGCGGCACTAACCATGAATAAGGAGCTGGGTTTTACCGCGACCATTTTTGGTTGGGGTGCGGGTATTTTCTTCATCGGCTACTTTTTTTTCGAGGTGCCGAGTAACCTGGCCCTGGAAAAATTCGGCGCCCGCATCTGGATTGCCAGGATCATGATTACCTGGGGCGTCATATCGGCGGCGATGGCTTTGGTGGCGGGAAATGTGAGCTTTCTGGTGACACGCTTCCTGCTGGGCGCAGCCGAGGCGGGGTTCTTTCCGGGCATCGTTTTCTATCTGACCTATTGGTTCCCGGAACGGCACAGGGCAGTTGTTTTATCGCGGTTTATGTTCGCGCAGCCAATTGCGCTGATGGTTGGTTCGGCGCTTTCCGGATGGGTTCTCAAACTGAATGGATTTCTGGGAGTTGCCGGCTGGAAGTGGCTGTTTGTGCTGGAAGGCATTCCGTCAGTCATTTTGGGATTCATTACGTTTTTCTATTTGACCGACAAACCGGTCAAAGCATCCTGGCTTGAAGCGGACGAACGGGAATGGCTGCAAAACCAGGTCGACGAAGAACGCGCGAAAGTGGAGGCAGTGCGTAAGTATAGCTTCTGGGAGTCGCTTACACATCCCAAGGTACTGTTGCTTGGCTTGGTGTATGTGGGCCTGGTGATGTGTAATTACGGAGTCAGTCTATGGCTGCCGCAAATGGTGAAAGCGCTCGGCAGCTTCTCCAGCTCGCAGATTGGCCTGATCGTTGCCATCCCCTATGTTGCCGCCGCCATAGGAATGTTGATCATCGGGTATAGTTCGGATCGCACACGGGAGCGTAAATACCATCAGATTATTGCCATGCTGATGGCTGGCTTGGGGCTGCTCGGCAGCGCTGTCTTCAGCTCCACAAATGTAGTGTTGACGATTTTTTGCCTGTCGATCGCGGCCATCGGCTTCTTTGCCGCATTGCCCATATTCTGGATACTTCCTTCAGCCTTCTTGACGGGCACGTCGGCGGCGGCGGGGATAGCGCTGATAAATTCCATCGGCAACCTTGGTGGGTTTTTAGGGCCGTTTGGTGTTGGCTGGATCAAAGACTACACCGGCGGTTATCAGGCCGGGCTAGTGTGCCTTGGTGTGGGCGTGTTGCTCGCGGCCGCACTGGCGTATGCGATTTGGGTCCAGACCGAGAGGATCAAGCGTCTCACCACGCCTCCCGATTCGCAACACTTGACGGCATCACGGCGCGGCTGAAGCCCGCCCCTTCAAGATCGAGTTATGACTGCCATTGCGTCCGCGATGTGGGCTCATTCATGCGGAATGCGGAATCTTACACGTTGGGAGAGAACTGGATGAAAATCACGAAGCTTGAGACATTCATTGCCGGTAATCCTTGGAAAAACTGGTTGTTTCTCAAAGTCCACACCGACGAAGGGATTCACGGCATCGGCGAAGGAACACTCAACGGTTTTGCCAAAACCGTGGAGGCGGCGATCCATGAGCTAAGTCATCTGGTGATCGGACACGATCCGTTCAATACCGAAATGCTGACGCTGAAATTATTCCGAGACGTGTACTCGGACGGAGGACAAATCCAGGGCTCGGCACTGGCCGCGGTGGAGATGGCGTGCTGGGACATTATAGGCAAGGCTTGCGGGCAGCCGCTTTATAAACTCATCGGCGGGCGTTGCCATGACCGGTTGAGAGTGTACGCCAATGGGTGGTATCGGGGACCACGAACTCCGGAAAGCTACCATGAAAAAGCCAAGATCGTGAAAGCGAAAGGATACACGGCGCTGAAGTTCGATCCTTTCGGCGATGCCTGGCGGACGGTTGAGCTGCCGGACTTCGATCTGGCGATTGCGATCATCAAAGCGGTTCGGGAGGCGGTCGGACCCGATATAGACATTCTGGTCGAGGGCCACAATCGCTTCAGTGTCCATACCGCATTGCGCTTCGCGGAGGCGATGGCTCCGTATCATCCGGCGTGGTTTGAAACCCCAGTGCCGCCGCAGAAAATTTCCTCGATCGTGGAAGTGGCTAAGCGGAGCCCTGTGCCCATCGCATGCGGAGAAGATTATTACTGCCGCGAGCAGTTTCTCGAGCTGCTCAGTCACGACGCAGTTCATATTATCCAGTTAGAGCCGCAATGGCTTGGCATTTCCACCGCGAAGCAGATTGCCGGCATGGTGCATGCCGCCAACGGTGTCACGGCCCCGCACAGCGCGCAGGGGCCAATTTGTTCGATCGCCTGTGCTCACTTGAATATGGCGACCCCGAACTTTTTCATTCATGAGATTTTCGATGAGTTCAACGATCCCTGGGAGGAAAAGCTGCTGACGAACCCGATGAAGGTGCACAAAGGCTATATCCAACCTCCAGAGGGTCCGGGGCTGGGCACCGATTTGAATATCGAGGAAATCATGAAGCATCCCTACAACATCGGGAACTGGCTGCCGCTCTTCCACCGGGGTTGGGAGAAAAGGGAATCCAGACAATGAACTGAATGCGCGGAATCATTCAGGGTCGCTTCGCTCCCATTGCATGGACGAGCCATATAGAATGGCGACTTGGAGACGAATCGTAGATCGTTGTGGAGCCGCGGAGCGCTCGCGGGAATGGTCGCATCCGAAGTGGCGATCACGGTTTCCATTGAGCTGCTGGCGCGGCGTGCCGAACTTTCACTAGGTTCGATTTTGGTGTATCGATCGCTGCTGGCGCTGGCGCTGCTGGCGATCATCGTGCGACCGGCGCGGGCTGAGTGGCTGCCGCGTTCACCATGGGTGGCACTGCTGCGCGTCTTGACCGGCGGGCTGACTTATGTAGGTTGGTTCGGCGCAATTGCGCTGCTGAGCGGTCGAGTGACCCAGGCGGTGTTGCTGCTGGATGCTCTGATCTTGGCGTATGTGCGCGGTGAGCGGCAAAGCTATGAGCGGCGCACATTGCTGATCCTGGCGGCAGCGCTGATCTTATTCGCGGCGCAGGCGTGCCGTGAGCCAGGCACGGTGTTGAACGCGCGGCGAGGCATTCTGTTTCTGCTGATTGCACTGGGCTCGCGCGCGGCCACCTACAAAGTGTGGGAATTAGCCCAGGGCAAAGGCGAACATCTGTTCTGGCTGATCGCTCCGGCATTGGTGGGCGGAGCGCTGGGCGGAGGCTTCCTTTTCTTTACGCCGCTGGCGCAGGGCGGGCTGCAGACGCTTTCGCCGCGGATGTGGTGCGTGATGCTGCTGGTGGCGATGGTCGGGCTCACCGGCTATTTCTACATGAACCAAGTGATGTCGGTGCTGGGTGCCTTCTACACGCGCGTGGTGGAGTTATGGCAGGTGCCGATGCTGTGGGCAATTCATCTATTGACCGAGCAGGCACACCTGGAATGGACGGAGGGAGCGATGTCGTTGCTGGTTGCAGGCGCCTCCGCTTATGCGTATCTCCGACACAAGCATCGGCGACTCCAATGACTTTGATGACCAACGGAGACATTCAAGACGCGAATCTGGCGGCGCCCATCGCCGCTCGGTGAGCTGGAGTACATCATTTCCTACTGCGCTCGATAGGACTCAGTGCGCAGTAGCGGCTCCTGGTGCTGCATTGGAGCCTTTGATGAGTGGCGGCAGATGCTTGCTGACCCAATTGGTAGCTTGCTCGTAAGCATAAGCCAGTTGGAGCACGGCAAAGTCCGCATGGTTCTTGCCAAGGATCTGTACGCCCATGGGCAACCCATCCCGATTGAATCCGGCAGGCATGCTGATGACCGGACCTCCCAACAAAGATCCGGGGACCACGACCTCCATCCAGCGATGATAAGTATCCATGGTTACGCCGTCGATTGCCTTTGGCCAATGGATGGCAGCATCGAACGGGAACACCTGAGCGCTCGGTAGCAACAGGTAGTCATAGCTCTCGAACAGGGTGCGCATGGCCGCGTACCAACTGGAGCGCGCAACCGAAGCTTGATAGACATCGAGCGCGGTCAGTTTCAGGCCTCCCTCCACCTCCCATCGCGCCTCGGGTTTCATCAATTCGCGCTTGGACGGATGGTTGTACAAAGCCAAGTAATGACCAGCCAATAGCCAATGGCGGAGTGTCAGCCAGGTGTTCCACATTTTCTCGGGCGGGAAGTCGGGGCGGGCCTCCTCAATGGTGCATCCAATGGCCTCGAACCCCTTAAAAGAGCTTTTGCATAGCTCCAGTACGCCAGGTTCCATGGGCAAGTATCCGCCGAGATTTCCCAGCCAGCCAAGGCGAGTCCCCTTAAAGTCACGAGCGAGCGATGCGGCGAACATTGCCGGGGCTTGCTCGATGGAGAGCGGCGCCGCGGGGTTGGGCCCGGCCATTACGGAGAGCAACATCGCCACGTCGGCTACGCTCCTTCCCATCGGTCCCGCGCAAGTCAACTGCTGGACGAAGAGTTCATCAACGGGACCGGGCGGGATGCGGCCGTAAGAGGGTCGAAAGCCGATTACGTTGTTAAAAGCGGCCGGGTTGCGAAGCGAGCCCATCATATCGCTGCCATCGGCCACCGGCAGCATGCGAAGCGCCAAAGAGACCGCCGCGCCACCGCTGCTGCCACCCGCGGTCTTCGACTGCGCATAGGCGTTTAGGGTGGTGCCGAAAACAGAGTTATAAGTTTGCGAACCCATGCCGAATTCCGGGGTGTTGGTCTTGCCGATGATGATCGCGCCATTCTTCTTCAGCCGCTCGAACGAAGATCGCGTCGGCCTGGGGCACGGTGTCCAACAGTGGCGAACCCCAGGTCGTCCGGATGCCTTTAGTCGGTGCCGCATCTTTGACGGCGTGAGGAAGCCCGTGCATCCAACCCAGGTATTCGCCGCGAGCCAGTTGCTGATCGCGCTCTGCAGCCTGCCGTAATAGCTCCTCCGGGTTTTGCAGCGAGACGATGGCATTCACCTTAATATTCGTGCGCTCGATATGATCCAGATAGGTCGCCATGACCTGCTTGCACGAGACTTGCTTCGACTGGATAGCCTTGGAGAGGTCTAGCGCGTTCATCATGACCAGATCTGGGATGGTGGCTGTAGCCATGAACTCTCGTTTCTCCACGTCCTTCATTTCTTCCTCCCGCTGTCAGCATCGCGGCATGGCCAAATGCTACCAAAACAGGCAGCAGGAGAAATTGAATACTTGGTGACCGCTTGATAATGATGATAATGATAAGGAAGGATTTTTTGGTGGACCTGGTCGGGATCGAACCGACGACCTCTTCCATGCCATGGAAGCGCGCTCCCAAACTGCGCCACAGGCCCACACTTGGCGGGCGTCGCGCGGGTTTCCCGGCGGAAAATTCTCCGGCGGGACTAACCAGCGGCGCGACTTTACTATTTTCTCGCACCAGCAGCGGTTCGTCAAACCACAAAACACAAGTCTCGATCCACCGGCTTACCTGGTGGCTTCGCGAATTGGCACCGCAACCGGCTGCCGTTCTTCGGAAGGGATGCCATTGCGCAGCGTCAAGTGCCGTCCGGAGATGGCGGGAACGCGTTCGCCAGGCACGACGATGCCGACCATATTCAGCGGATCGGCGGCTGCGATGGTGATCAACTCCGGGGCGGACCGTTCGCCCTGACTCAGCTCCAGACGGCGCAATTCGCGCAACGATTCGACGGCAAACGGCAACGCAAACTGCTCACCGATGAAGCCGGCGATGAATCGTCCGCCGCGAATTTCTCCGCGCTCTTCCAGGCGGCGGAGGGCAAGCTGCAATTCGCGCCAGCGCGGCAGGCCGGTTTCGTGCGCCAGCAGTTCGCGGAAGACCACTCCATAGCGATGCAACAGCATCCAGCAGGTCGCTTCCACTTGCCGAGTGCGTTCCACAGGCTCACCGGCGTAGAGCAGAGACCAGCGCCCGGCGGCATGTCGAGGACGGGCCGTGCGGCCGCTGCCCTGGCCGGCGCGTCGGCGGGGATCGATTAAGGCTCGCAGGTTGTCGAAGCCATCGGCTGTCACCCGTCCGGCAGCCACCAATTCCCAGAGCCCGGATTCAACTTCGGCTTTCAACTTTGCGGTGCCGCGCACGATTTCGGCGAAGAATGACGCGCCACGCCCGCGCAAGAACTCGAGCACCTCGCGCGCCACCGCTGACAGCCCTCGCGCCGAGAGTTCGCCGACACCGTTTTCGTGTCGCGACTGCATCCAGTCGCACTCTTCGCGCAGGAAAAAAGTGATTGGAGCCACCGAAGTCGGAACTACGCGGCGGCTGCGCTGTCCGGCGTCGCCTCCGCTCGCGCTGTCGGCGGAAGCGACGGATCGCTCTCCGGAATTGTCCAGCGTCGCCGGGTGAGGCGACAGACGCCCCCAGCCCACGGCCCCGGTCAGGCACAAGCGGTCCAGCACCGCCGGGTCGTAGTCGCGGACGCGCCGGGCCAGAATCTGATGCTCCCAGGCGCTGGCGGGAATCTCAAAACCTTGCAACTGCCGGATCGCTTCCAGCAATCCAGCTTCGCCGCTGAGCTCGGTGCCTGGCGCAAGGTGCTGCCAACGCAGCAGCCAGCGCATAAACTGCGCCGGCGAAACCGCTTCTACTTGCTTACGAAGAGTGGCCACGGTCAGACGGTGAATGCGCGCCAGCAAGCGCCGATCACACCACTCAAGCTCCGCTGGGAAAGTCGTTGCCGGGTTTTGCGTGAACGCCAATGGAGCCGCCCGGAACTGACCGCGCAGAATCGCTCCGCTGGCTTCCAGGCGCAGCAGTGAGCCCTCGATCTCGCGTCTCTCCACTCCTAAAATCCGGTGCAACTCGGCAGCCGTGAGCGGGCCTGTATGGCCGAGCCATCCGAGCAAAGCACGATCGAGCGCGTGGCCGGCAAATACCGCTTCCGCTGGCGCCATGCTCGGCGGCTCAGGCTCGAAGTTCGCGGCCGGAAAAAGCGCGCGAAACTCTGGCGTGCGCTCGGAGGCGACCCAGTAGCGCCGTCCCTCAAAGTGGGCCACGACGGCGCGCCGTTTCGCTTCGAGGGCCATCAGATGCGGCATCCATTGGCGATCCAGCGGCTCCCATCCGCCAAGCGCGACCGGAGCAGGGAAGACCACTAGGGTTTGCAACAGATCGTGCAGGTCGTCGGCATCGCGAACGTCGGGCATGGCCTGCTCGCGCACCTGATCGATGGCGGCCGGATCGAGCGTGCCGATCTCCCGCAAGAGGCTTTCGGGCAGGGTGCGGCGCATCTGTACGGCGCGGGCGCGGCGCTCTTCGAGCGGGGCGTCGTCGAGAAAAGCGTACGGATTTGCGTTCAGAATTTCGTGCGAGAACGGCGACGCCGCGGGCGTGTCCACAGCCAGAGCTTTAATCTCGCCATCGTCAAGCTTGCGCAGCACGGCGGTCAGCCCGTCGATATCCATCGCCTCAGTGAGCACGTCCTTCATCACCTCGTGTACCAGCGGATGGTCGGGAACCCGAATATCGCCCTCGATATTCTCGAAGCAAGCCGCCACATCGGGGAAGACGGAAGCCAGAAGGTCGTCGGCTCGCATGCGCTGGATCTGCGGTGGAACCTTTTTGCCTCCCTGGAAACGCAGCAAGGCGAGCGAGCGATTTGCGTCCCAGCGCCAGCGCGTCTGAAAAATAGGCGAGCCGGTGAGCACCGCCTGTACCAGCACCTCTTTCACGCTTTCAGGCTGAAGGAAGTGAAAGACGTCGGCGAGCGGAAAACTGTGCTGCTCGGCCAACGCGATATTGATGCCGTTGTCGGTGGCCGCCGCCTGCAGTTCGAAGTTGAACGAGCGGCAGAAGCGCTTGCGCAGCGCCAGGCCCCAGGCTTTGTTGATTCGTGCTCCGAAAGGGGCGTGGATCACCAACTGCATGCCGCCACCCTCATCGAAGAAACGTTCGGCGATGATGGTCCGTTCGGTCGGCACCGCTCCGAGCGCCGCCCGCCCGTTGACGATGTATCCAATCAACTGCTCGGAGGCTGCATCATCGAGCCCACACTCCAATTTCAGCCACGCGACTGCCCGCTGGAGCTCCGCTTCGGAGTCCTGCCCGCGGTCGATGGCGGCGCTGGTTGGAACGGTGTTGGGCGTCAAAGCGCTGACAATTTGCCGAATCTCCGCCACCTGCGCGCTTAACTCGGCGGTGCGCGCCGGAGCTTCGCCGCGCCAGAAGGGAACACTCGGGGGCGCGCCGTGAGCATCTTCGACGATCACCCGTCCGGAGGCGGATTCAATACGGCGAATCATCCAGGAGGTGTTGCCCAGCAGCATGATGTCGCCGGCGTTGCTCTCGACCGCGAAGTCTTCGTCCACCGTGCCGACTACGGTGTTCTCCGGCATGGAGACCACGGTGAACAGAGCGGTTTCCGGAATGGCGCCGCCACTGGTGATGGCCGCCAGGCGGGCGCCGCGCCGGGCGCGCAGACGGCGGTTGATCCGGTCGCGCAGCAGGTAGGCGCCATAACGCCCGCGGCGCGCGGCAAAACCCTCCGAAAGCATCTCCAGAATGCGGTCGTAATCGCTTCGAAGGAGGTTGCGATAGGGATAGGCGCACCTCACCAGCGCGAATAGCTCGTCCTCATCCCACTCCTCCGCCGCGCAGGCGGCTACGAGCTGCTGCGCCAGGATGTCGAAAGGGGCGTCGGGGATCATCAGACGGTCGAGATCGTGTTGGCGAATCGCCCGTACCAGCGCGGCGCACTCGACCAGTTCATCGCGGGTGGTGGCGAAGATGCGCGCCTTGGGAATGGCTCCACGCCAATGTCCGGCGCGGCCCGCGCGCTGCAGCATGACGGCAATCGAACGCGGCGAACCCAGATGGCAGACCAGGTCGATGGTTCCCACGTCGATGCCAAGCTCGAGCGAGGCGGTAGCAACCAGCACTCGCAAGGTTCCCGCCTTCAGCTTGCGCTCCGCTTCCAGACGGAGTTTGCGCGACATGCTGCCATGATGCGCGGCGACCACCGTTTCTGGTGCTTGCCCTTCCTGCGGTTGGGGTGCCATGCGCTCGGTGAGGCGATGCGCAACGCGTTCGGCAAGCCGCCGGGTGTTGACAAACACCAGCGTGGAGCGATGCTCGCCGGCAAGAGCGACGATTCGATCGTAGATCTCGTCCCACATTTCGTTGCTGGCGACGGGGCCGAGTTCGCTGGCGGGAGTCTCCACCGCAAGGTTGAGCCGGCGGCGATCGCCGGTGTCGACCACCACTGGATTGGGACGCGCGCTGCCGGTGAGAAAAGCGGCCACCAACTCAATCGGTCGCTGGGTTGCGGACAGCCCGATTCGCACCGGCCCGCCGGGTATTCGCGTGATGTGCGCCAGACGCTCCAACGAGAGCGCCAGATGGGCTCCGCGCTTGTCGTCGGCGACGGCGTGGATCTCGTCGACGATGACCGTCTCGACGTGCCGCAAGGCGCGCATCCCGCTTTCGGTGGTGAGCAAAAGGTAGAGCGATTCGGGTGTGGTGACCAGGATGTGAGGCGGTTTTTTCAGCAGCGCCCGGCGCTCGTGCGCCAGCGTGTCGCCGGTGCGGACGGCGGCTCGAATCACCGGCATCAGCAGCCCGCGCGCGCCTGCCAGGGCCTGGATCTCGCCGAGAGGCACCTCGAGATTTTTCTGGATGTCGTTGCCGAGCGCCTTGAGCGGAGAGATGTACAGAACCTCGGTGCAATCCTCTAGCCGCCCGTCGAGCGCTTTGCGCACCAGACGGTCGATGCACGCCAGAAATGCCGCCAGGGTCTTGCCGGAGCCGGTAGGGGCCGAGATCAGCGTGTCTTTTCCGGCCAGGATGGGCGGCCAGCCTGCAATCTGGGGCTCCGTCGGCAAGCCGAACTTGGCCAAGAACCAGTCGCGGACGAGCCCATGCGCCCAGGCCAGGTGAGCGGCGGGATCTTCCGGCAGGACGCGCTCCAACACAATTTTCACCGTTAGATTTTAAGCCGGACGACGATTTTCGCCAACTGTTCGCCTATGGCCTCGCGAGCGCAGCAGGAGAGCAGATCCTTCGCTGCGCTCAGGATGACACTGTTATATGGCTCAGGATGACATTAGTTATATGAGGTAATTTCCGGACACGGCACCAACTCCGATATGCCTATTCTGAAACTGCGCTGCTACTTTGGCCCGGGCTGATAAAATCGAATGAAAATCTCGTGCAGCTCTCATAAGGAAAATGTCCAGACCACGTGCCAAGAAAATCAAATTGCTCATCCTCGACGTTGATGGCGTCATGACCGACGGAAAAATCTACCTGTTTCCGGCTCCCGCCGGAGCGCAGCAGACGCTTCGCGAAAAACAGGAAAAGTATGCCGACAAAGGAGGCTTCAGCTTCTCCAGCGATAACATGGTCGAGGCAAAAGGATTCAACGCCCACGACGGAACCGCCATTTCACTGGCCCGGCTGGGCGGGATTAAGAGCGCCGTGATCACCAAGCGAATCTCGGAGACCGTCCGGCTTCGCTGTCGCGACCTGCGCATTGACTATATCTACCAGGGGGTCTCGGATAAGCTGTCGGCAATGCAGGAAATCCTGACCAAAGAGGGGCTCACGGCCGAACAGGCAGCCTACCTTGGAGACGACGTAATCGACTTGCCCCCGATGCGCGCCTGCGGACTGGCCATGGCCGTGGGCAATGCGCGCGATTCGGTGAAACAGGTGGCGCACATCGTTACAGAGCATGACGGCGGTGACGGCGCGGTGCGCGATGCCGTGGAGTACATTCTGAAAGCCCAGGGGTCGCTGGATCGGGTGGTGGCCGCCTACATCGGAGAACGCTCGCCAGATTAGGGTGGTTTCGCGCCAGCCACCCGGCCCAGCCAATAAAAATGCCCACCGATCCAAAACAATCCGACCGGTGGGCTAACCGTTTCCCCTGAGGAGTTCAGGAGTCTTGTCCTTTTTAGACCCCTGCGGCGGCAAAAAGTTAGCCGATAGCGTGAAATTATTTGCGGGCGCAGCTTTCACCCCGGCTGAAGAGGCGTCCCTTCCGAGTTATGAAACAGTTTGTAATCTCGGTGTGCCATAACGGTCCGCCAGTTCGCCCAGGGTTGCCAGCAAATCCGCTGAGAACGGAATGCCATCGGCTCGATGTTTCTCCGCCAGGTTGAACTCGATCTCACCGGGTAAGAAGGCCGGCGGCCCCTGTATGGATGGAAGAGCCTTAATCCGCAGAATCACTGCATCGATATTTTTCTTGAACTGTTCTACATTCACGAAGCAGCCGATATTGATTGCCATCAGAAGATGAGAGGTGTTCATCGGACCCGCGAGATCCATGATGAGCTTCACATCGCCGCTCAGAGTGGTGCCTGTCAGCACGCCGCAGAGTAGATCGATGACCAGCGACAGGCCCGATCCCTTGGGGCCTCCGATAGGTTCTAAACTGCCTCCGTTCAGGGCGGCTTTGGGATCGTCGGTCGGCTTGCCATCTTCGTCTAGAGCCCATCCCAGGGGGATCTTCTGGCCGGCCAGGGAAGCCAGCCAGATCTTCCCGCGGGCAACCAGCGAAGTCGACATATCCAGAACGATCGGTAGTTTGCTGGCCGCCGGAATGGCGACGGTAATAGGGTTCGTCCCGACCAGCGGAACCTTGGCGCCGTAGGGAGCAATCGAGGGCGCCGCATTGGTCAGCACGAGTCCGATCATGTCGGCCTTCAAGGCCCGGATGGCGAAAAATGCCGCCGCGCCGAAATGGTTGGAGTTCTTCACCCCTACCATCCCAACTCCGCTGACTCGCGCCTTCGCGATGGCAATCTCCATCGCTTTCACCCCGGCGATTTGTCCCGGCCCGTTATTGGCATTCAAGAGGGCCGATGCCGGGTAGTCCTGCTCGATCTCCATGGCGGGTTCCAGATTCATCACCCCGGCCTTCACCCGTGCGAGATACTCCGGCAGTCGTGCGACCCCATGGGCGGCGAGACCGCGCGCATCGGCAAATGACAGAGACTCGGCCAGCGTTATCGCGTTCGGTTCGCTTAATCCGGCCCTTTTCAAGACTGCAACACAGAACTTCTCCAAAGACTCGATGGAAACGAAAGTCATGCGGCTCATAGCTACTTTTTGCATCAGAACCCCCAATGTGCATCGGCCCCGCGGGGCATCGCGCCCTGAGCGATTACTCGCCACTCAAAGCGCTGGGTGCCAACGCGCTAATTGTTGCCTTGCGATGGCGGCTTCGAATTCCGCTGCGAATCATTCTCGGCGTTGTTTTTGTTGTCGTCTCCCTTGAAGACCCCAAACACCCTACCGAAGAAACCCTTCTTCTTCTCCGGTTGAGCCGCAGAGTCCGGGGGCTGCGTAACCGGAGGCGCGCTCTGTCCCTGGGCTCGCTGGCTCGGGGGAACAATCCTGACCGGTCCGTTAGCCGCGGGAGGGGTAGGATTCGGCTGACCGACCCCGAAAATGCGTTGCAGGAAGTTGCGGCCGTCGCCCTGGTCGCAGGTCATGGTGGGCTCAGTGCCGGAGATGAAGGCTATGTTATAGCCAACGGGACAGGCACTGGTCGACAGAAGGTTGGTCACCTTGTCGAGGTGGACGTCGACCACGCCCGCGGGCGGTGTGAACTGGCCGGCATTCTTATATTGCGGCAACTTGATGGCGCTCTTCATGAACTCCGCCCAGATGGGCGCCGCGGTCGCTGCGCCTGCCAGCTTCAGATCGCTGTAATCGTCGTATCCGACCCAGACGATACACAGCAGATTGGTCGTGTATCCAGCAAACCAGGCATCGTGCGAGGTGCCAGTCTTGCCCGCGGCGGGAGCGGTGAATCCACGCGCGCGGACGGTGTAAGCAGTGCCGTTGTTCATTACCGACTGCATCATCGACGTCATGACGTAGGCGACGCGCGGATCGAGCACCTGCCTGCTGTCGGTGTTGTAATCCTCCACCATGTCGCCGTTGCGGGCCCGCACCGACTTGATCATTTGCGGCGAGATGCGCACCCCGGCGTTGGCAAAAACCGTGTAGGCACCCGCCATATCAAGAGGAGTAGCGTCGTAGGCCCCCAGTGCCATGGCCGGGGTCGGCTTCACCGAACCGATTCCTGCCGCCCGCGCCAATTCCGCCACGTTGTCGTAGCCAACCATCTCCGCCAGCTTGACGGTAGCGTTGTTGAGCGATTCGGCCAGTGCAAAGCGGGCGGTCACCTGTCCGTGGTATTCGTTCTTGTAATTGCGCGGCTCGTAAATCTGATCGCCATAGGAGAACGTCGTGGGTGAATCGTCGATCAGAGTCGCCGGGGTGAAGGCTTTGTCGGGCGAGCCGGTGATGGCTGTATTCACCGCTGCCGCATAAACAAAGGGCTTAAAAATCGATCCGGTGGGACGCTTGGCGACCGCGTGATTGAGCTGGCTGAAGCCGTAGTTGCGTCCTCCCACCAAGGCCAGAACCTCGCCGGTGTGAGGGTCCAGGGCGACCAGCGCCACCTGTGGAACCGGGCCCGGAATCTCCTGAGTTTCGTAGTGAGCCGAGCTGCCAGTACCAACCTTGATCCGCTTGGTGCGCTGTTTTTTGACTTGTTCGTCCACCAGCTTAATGCCGCTGCTCACGGCCTCGGCAGCCGCGTGCTGCAGTTCGGGATCGAGCGTGGTGTAAATGCGGTAGCCCTGCTCGTTGAGATCATGCTCGCCGAGCGCGTTCTGCACCGTATCCTTCACCATGTCGACAAAGTACGGGGCGTCGCTCGATTCCACGTTCATGGGCGACATGTTGAGGGACGTGGCCTTCGCCTTGTCCGCCTGTTCGCGGGTAATCGCGCCGGTCTCGACCATCGACTCCAGCACCAGGTTGCGCCGTTCCAAGGCGCGCTCGGGATGCCGGTACGGGGAGAGATAGCTTGGCCGCTGAATCAGTCCGGCCAGCATCGCGGTCTCGGGCAGCGTAAGATTTTTGACGTCTTTGCCGTAATAAGCCCGCGCTGCCTCGCCAAAGCCGCTAATGGTGAAGGAGCCGCGCTGTCCCAGGTCGACTTGGTTGGCATAGAGCTCAAAGATTTGTTTCTTGCTGAGTTTCTGCTCCAGCTCCAGGGCAATCAAAATCTCGATCAGCTTGCGCTTGATCCGCTTCTCGGGGGTGAGAAAGAAGCCGCGCGAGAGCTGCATAGTGATGGTCGAGCCGCCCTGTTTGTGGCCGCCCGCCCGCAGATCGATCAGCGCTGCCTCCAGCAGACGCCAATAATTCACTCCGTTGTGCTGGAAGAAACGGCGATCCTCGATCGCAACCACGGCGTCGACCAAGCTCTTGGGAAGATCGTCGAACTGTACCAGTTGACGTTTGGTTCGCTGCTCGCCCTCGAAGAGCTGGGTGAGGAGCTTGGGTTCGAGTTCGTAGCCATCGAGACTCTGGCCCGCGTTGTTGCCGCTCGCCTCGATGCGATCGACCGAGTGGCCGAGGAAGTGAATGACCGCGCCATCGGCATTGTGATACGACTGCTCGCCCGGGTGAATATCGAGCGAGATCGGGGTGATGCGAAACCATCCCATCCCCGAAGAAGCATCCTCCTGCTCCCGGTAGCCGGCGGCGCGCAAACGGCTGGCGACTTCTTCGATGCCGATGTGATCTCCGGGGCGAACCACCTCGGCGCGCCCATAAATCCTGGCCGACGTAGTGAAGACGGGACCACGCATACGCCGGTCGATGATGCGCTCGTACTTCACGTGATAGAACGCGAAGACGCCGAAAACCAACATACTCAGGATGATGAAGGCAGCGAACGCGATACGAACGATGGGGTCTTTCAGATGCGGACGATGGCTCCGGCCATCACTCTGTCTGCGGCCGGCCGATTTCCAGTGCGGGATTTTAATTTTTATAGCCACTTTTTATGAGCGTGGATTCGACAGCTTGCACGCACCGGAGTTCAATCCTCGCGGCCCCAGATCACGGCTTCGACTATCGATTATTGTAACTGTAAACACCGTCCCGGAGCTGCCGGACTTCAGAGCCGCCGATTCTTCGTCGCCGGTGTGAACCTCAGGTCAAATGGATGGATAGGAAGATCAACATGAATGGTGTACTCCGCCGATATGGAAAGCTGATCCCCGGTACGCCGCACCCGGATCTGGTCAAGCTTTAGAGGGATACCGTAATCCCGCCCCCTGGCCGCGATCGACTCCTGAATTTCCGCTTCCGATCTGGTCGTATAGGACTCGGTCATTCCAGCCTGCTCCAGATCGCTCTGGAAACGGTAGTACGTATAGTAGGCCGGTGCCACTTTTGAACCGACATAGATGCAACCGCACGCAATCAGGATTGTCAGCAGTGCTTTCAGCCGGATCATAGAATTTCCATTCCTTAACTAGCGGAGCGAACCAGCTCTGTCACCACGGCAGTAACGTCAGCCATGATGACATCGCGGCTCGCCCGTGTCGACCGGATAATTACCTCAACTTTGCCCTCGGCAAGCTTTTTCCCCACATTGATCCTGAATGGGATGCCCACCAGGTCCGCATCCTTGAATTTAACCCCGGGACGCTCGTCGCGGTCGTCCAGCAAGACCTCCAACCCGGCCTGCTCGAGGTCGGCGGCAATCTGCCTGGCGGCGCTCGAGAGTTTGGCGTCGGCTACGTTGGTCGGCACCACGATAACCTCGAAAGGGGCAATCCGGGGCGGCAGCCAGAAGCCGTTTTCGTCGTGGTTTTGCTCGATCACGGAGGTCAGAATACGCTCGATGCCGATGCCGTAGCTGCCCATGATCGGAGTGACCTCCTTGCCATCCTTGTCGAGCACGCGCGCGCCCATCGAGTCGGAATATTTGTATCCCAACTTGAAGATGTGGCCGATTTCGACCGTCTTGCCTAACTTCAAAGGTTGTCCGCACTTGGGGCAGCCTTCGCCCTCTTTTACCAAGCGGAAGTTGCCATAAAACGTGCCAGCGACAGGCGGGAGATCGCCGGTCTCGATGTAACGATGGAACCCGGCCTTGTTGGCTCCCGCGATCATGACATTTCGGCCAAGCAGGGCATTGTCCGCGTAAATCTGGCCTCGCCACCCTTTTAGGGTTGCGTTCAGCAAAGCTGGCGTCGGGCCCAGATAACCCGGTTCGCAACCAAAGAACTCCTCGATTTCCTCGGGTAACATCGGACGAAACTCCGCCGCGCCAGAGAAGTCACCCTTGACCAGCTCGCTCCCCACAAGTTTTGCTTCATTGAGGGAGTGGTCACCCCTCAAAAAGAAAATCACCGGGACTGTGTCCCGCTTTCCCCGGCCATCTACATACACGGAGACATAGGCCAGTGTCTTTATGAGGTGTTCCGCACCTACCTTCAAGAATTCACTTAGCCGCTCTATCGTTTTGACGTTTGGGGTAGGAACGTCACCGCTATTCGGAGCCAACTCTACAACCTTTTCCAGCCGGCTAGTAGCTTTTTCCAAATTCGCCGCATAGCCGCACTTCGGGCAGCTCGCTACCAGGTCCTCGCCCGCGTCCGTGTAGACCATGAACTCCTGCGACTGCGCGCCGCCCATGGCGCCTGAATGCGCTTCCACAACCACGTAGTCCAGACCGCAACGCTCGAAAATGCGACAGTAAACCGCGTAATGCTTCTTGTAACTCACATCGAGGCCGGCGGCGTCCAGATCGAAGGAGTAAGAGTCCTTCATGGTGAACTGCCGCACCCGCAAGAGTCCGGACTTGGGACGCGGCTCGTCGCGGAACTTGCTCTGGATCTGGTACCAGATCTGCGGCAACTGCTTGTAGCTGCGCAGTTCCTTGCGCGCAATGTCGGTCATTACCTCTTCGTGCGTCATGCCCAGGCAAAGATCGGCGCCCTTGCGATCTTTGAGGCGGAACATGTTGTCGCCCATGCCCGTCCAGCGTCCGCTTGCCTCCCAGATCTCGCGCGGATGCAGCGCCGGCAGATAGAATTCCTGCCCAATCGTGTTCATCTCCTGGCGCACTACGTCGCTGATCTTCAGGATGGCCCTCTGACCGAGGTATAAATAACTGTAAATTCCGGCCGACAGTTGCCGTATGTAACCGGCGCGAACCAGGAATTTGTGGCTGGCGACTTCGGCGTCAGCCGGGGCTTCGCGAAGCGTGGGTATAAAAAGTTGGGACCAAAGTTGCATGATGGTGAGGCCGCCTTGTTGAACTTGCTACGCCTAACTTGCTACGTCGAATGCGCGGCAAAGATAAGCGGAATACAGATTGTAACAAGCGAACGCGGCATCTCTGAAACGCCGCGCCAAAACAGTGATTTGCCAGCCCTCGACTGAAGCGGCACAATCAGCTAAGGAGAAGAGCGCGTGCTGTTGAAAAGAAAACCTGCCACGGCCGAGCAGCCAAAGACCCCAAACACTGAAGTGAACCCTGGTGGCGGTCCCATGTTTCGCGAAATTCTCCGGCAAATTCGCCGCATTCCGCGCGGCAAGGTTGCTACGTACGGCGATGTGGCCTATGCGGCAGGATATCCGGGAGCGGCGCGGCAGGTTGCCTGGGCTCTGCACGGTCGCGGGCGCACCGTCCCCTGGCAGCGCGTGATCGGCAGCGGCGGCAAAATCCTCTGCACCGGGGAACTCGGATTTGAACAGCGTCTGCGTCTGCAAAGCGAGGGCATTGAATTCACAGGGCTGCGGGTGCGCCTCGAGAAGCATCGCTTCCATTTCTTCGGCAAGCGGCAGGACGGCAAACCGAAGAAAAAATCGGGCAGGGAAGCGAAGCAAAAAAAGACATGATTCCTCGATTTGCTCATTTACTTTTTTCCGGTCGCCGCGAACCTCAGGAAACGGACTGCCATATAGAAGGCGCTTAGCATGAGCACGCCTGGAACCAGCACCCCCACCGCCCCGGAGAGCAATATATCTCCCTTGAAGTCGGTCTGTATGTAGCTGCCGCCACCAGCCCGGACAGCGCCAGCCCCAGGCTGAGAAATGGCTGAGAATGCGCGATGCAAAATCATGCCTTCATCCCCGAACGCAATCGCGCCGAGCCTAGCACAGTTGCGACCGGCAGCACCACCTTGTTGAAACGAAAACACAATACAAACTACATGAAGAGTGAGAATGTGGAGAATCGCTTAAGCTGGAGTTCGTCCACTCCAGTCACAGCGGTCCTCGAAGAGCACAACTGACAAGCTTGCGCTAGTCAGCGGCAATCCTTGCAGACCCATTTCGCCAGCTTTGACAGAAAATCGCGGGCCAGGGATTCGATCTCACCAAAGTGCTTCTGATATTCGACGAACAGACGATTCAATTCAAGTGAGCGATCGGCGCTGAGATGCGCCCGCAGCATCATGTCGCGCAGGCGCACCGGATTAGGCAACACCAGTTCGTCTTTCAGCTCTTCCAGTGCGGTATTGGGATCGTAGTGATAGGCCATCGTCTCCTCCGTCATGAATCTGTCACGATTGTAAGCCGTTCTACGCTCCACGGCGTTGGCGAAGTTTCGCGGAGAGCCGTGATTGCGGCAGCAGGCAAAGAAAAAATGGCTGGGCCGGTTCGCTTTTTTCGAACCCTCCCAGCCATAGGCCAATGGGAACTCGGCGGCAGTGCTCTAATGAGTAAGCGTAACCGCAGCGGACATCTGGTTTAGAAGTCCGGGCTTGGCGATGGCCTTGACGTAAATCTTATAAGTGCCGCTGGCAAAAGTTGTATCCGCTGAGGTCCATGGTGTGATCGCCCGCGAGGGCCTCGGCCAGCGGCATCAGGTTTTGTCCGTCTTGCGAGACGTAGATCACGTAATGATCGAGCGTGCTTTCCTGCCCGGTGATGCTCCACTTCAGCGTCTGCCCGCTAAGCGCGGCGGAAACGGTAACGCAGTTGTCGATGCCCGATTCAATCTCCGTGCCTTCCTCGTAATCGTTCCAGGTGGCGAGTTGCACGAAAGGCAATTGATTAGACGCGGAGTAATATTTGTTGATCTCGGCCCAGGTCGCCAGCCATGTTTGTCCGCACTGCTGGTTCATGACGCGGTGCGATCCCCAACTCGCCAAGCTGTCGTTGAAGCCCTTGTAGGTCGAGCCGATCGTCAGCAGCGATGGGTGAGCAATGCCGGTTGTGTAGAAATTGTCCTGCGTAGCTCGAGCCCCATTGTCGTTGACGTTGCTGGAAGGATTCGTCCAACTGAAACTGCCATCGGAGTCCGCGGTGGTGAATCCGCTCGCATTGCGAAAGATGAATAAAGGGTTCCCCGCCGCTTGGGCGCGAACCGTGGCCCAGTCGATCGCCAAAGTCGTGTTCAGAAAGAACACGACGACCGGACGTCCGTTCCAGCAGCAAATAACGGGGCGAGCTGAAGTAGTTGTCGGCCATGTACTGAATATCGCTCAGTAATTTGGTAGTGACGTCGGCGGCGCCAGTCAAGGATCCAGAGTCCTCGCAGATGGCGAACTCGAAGTTCGGGCTTGCTTCCGCCGCTGCTTTGACGTTCAGCGTCGCCGTGTTGTGGTGGGTATTCTGGGGGCCGTACCAATCGACAATGAAACCATCCATGCCACGACTAATGGCATCGGCTACCTGGGCGTTGACCACGGCCGGATTGGCTTCATCGCCAAGTCCGATGCTGACGTGACCCGAGCTGTTCCACCACGGCATGTAGTGAGCAAATATTTTCGTGGTGGTACCGGTATAGAGCAGGGAGTGAATATCTACCTTGCTGATGTTTCCTGGCTTGACATTGCCGTTGGTGGTGCCGATGAAACTACTGGTGAGATTGGTGTTGTTAGTGGTTTCAGCGGTAAGAGTAGTGGTCGCCGCGATGGTCACGCTTGGGCTCGAAGGGCTGCTTGGTGTAGTAACCGATGTCGTGTCCGGGCTCGATGTTGCTGCAACGGAAGAACTCGACGCAGCCGGCGAAGTCGAAACGCTGGGCGAGGAATTTGAGCCAGTCGCCGGACTGGTTTGACTAAGCGACCGCGAGGCTGCCGATGAGCTTCCTCCGCATCCGAATGCTACTAGCATGCAAAAAAACATGAGTATGAAAGCACCGATTCTTACCTTCACCCTTGTCTCCTTCAGAAACCCGTTGGCGTTTCCGTTGAGGAGACGTTACAGTTCAGTAAGTGCCCTGGCATTCGACCGTATGCTTTAGTCCACTTGGCTTTCTACCTGAGGGCTTGAACCTGAGAGTACCTAGCCGGACTCAGTATCGGAAATAGGGCCAAAAAGTAAGGTTATTGCTTGATTCCGAATTTAGGTGTTTCAACTAACGAATGAGGGCTCAGGCGAAAGTGGAAGGCTAATCGCCAACATTGTTACTTACGTAACTTGGCGTGTACTCACGTAACTTGCCCTTTTCAAATGCAGTTAATAGACTTTAATAGCGATTCAGAGTTCCTGCCTTCAACAGGCTGCGGAAGAAGAATAGGTTTCAGGTGAGGTGCTTCAAACAATCTTTGTGCAAGCCTGATGGCGTGCCCACATCACATAGCGTCCCGCTCGTTCTGTTCGCGCACCCGCAAATAGAGCGGGTTCGCAACTTGTCAGGGGTTCGGAATTGTTGGACCGGAGCCGGGGAGAATACAGTGGGCCTTTCTCTCCTGAAATACACGCACCGCTGGGTTCTCGTAGCGCTGTGAGAAAGAGGCGTTAATGCCCAGAAAATCATATTGGCCGGTGGCTGCTCATATAGGATGCCTGGGGGAGAAGTCTGCGTCGATCACGCGATCGGCCGAGTGCGGCCAACCGTCGAAGTTGAGTGCGCGGTGCAGCCACAAGCCGTGCGGCTTCAGAAGGTCTGGCGCCGCTGGAACCACAATGCTTGAACTCGTCGTGGTTTTGGCGATCGTCGGTGTGTTGGCCGCGATTGCTATGCCGACCGTCCAGAGCAGCCTCAAGAACGCTCATTTGAGCGCGGCAACCACGCAGGTGCGGGGAGCGATTTTGAGCACGCGGTTCAACGCCATTATGAGCGGCTGCCCATACACGATCGCTTTTTACCAGAGTAACCAGAATTATCAAGTTCAGGGGCAGACTCCGCAGGGTGCCCCGCCGACTTGCACGGCGAGCGCTTCCGTAACGATACCCTGGGCGAGCAGCGGAGATGTCAGCCTGAATGCCTCTACCACGATGTTGTTTTGTCCTAATGGCACGGTATGGCCTTATTCCAACAGTACAGCGTGCCCGGGCACGTCGACGGTTCCGTCTCTCGTATTGTCTATTGGGACACACATTACAAACACGCTCACGGTTTCAGGAGCAGGCAATGTCACAGTCACGAGCCCATAAGCGAGACCACAGCCGCGGTTTCAGCATGCTTGAGGTCGTCATTGCCCTGGCCATTCTGTCAGTAGGCGTGATGGCCGCGGCGGCGTTGACCGTCAAGATGCTGGGCACCGGACGGCAGTCAAAATACATGAGCCTAGCTGCGACGCTGGCTTCCGAGAAACTCGAAGACCTTAACCGTTACAGTCCCAACGATCCGCAGGTTTGCGTTCCTGCGGGTGTTGCTTCAGTCGGCAGTCTGAGCCAGCCCATCGTACAAAGCACAACCTGCACGGCTGGAACGGGGCTTACAGACACGGTTGCCTATTACGACACCGTGAACATCGGTGTCAGCGAATCGAATTCGGATTGTCCGAACGCGACTGCGGGCTGCTTTTCCGAAACCACAACCGGCATCACTGGCGGTAACAACTCCTATACCACGACATATCACTCGCCGGATGGCCAGATTGTCACGCCCGCGGCAACCAGTACGGCTCCCGCGAATATGACCTTCCAGCGCAATTGGATTATCGAAGGCAACACGCCGGTGACGGGGACGCGGCGAGTGACAGTCCTGGTAACGCTGCTGGATAAAACCGTCGTGCCAACGGTGACATATCAGATGAGTCTGGTGCGGCCATGACAATAAAGATTGCAGGAAAGAGGACGCGTAGCGTCCGCAAGCTAACGGCGCGAGCCGGAAATGGATTCTCCCTTGTCGAACTTACGATTGCAATGGCCGTCTTTCTGCTGATTAGCAGCACGGCGTTCACATTGTTCACTCAGCAGCAGATGTCGTCTACACGTTTGCAGGGGCAGACTGGGTTGAATGTGGCGCTCCGCAATGCCGCCGCACTATTGCAGATGGACGTGGCCAACGCCGGCAGCGGCTACTATCAAACTCTCAATATGCCTAGTTGGCCGATCGGTGTCACCATCATGAATACGATGCCCACCGCGGGGACCCCTTGCAATAGCGGAACCACCTACGGCTCTACTTGCTTCGATACTGTCAATATCATTCAAGCGGCTAGTCCTGTTACCACCTATCCTCCGATACACGCGACCGACAACACCGGTGGAACAAGTGAAACCACGAATTGTTCCCTCACAACCAGCGGCGTAGCCTATGGTCAGCCTGCCACAACCATCGTAAACGGCGTCACTACGACGTGGACGGCTGCCCAAACGGCCGCCGCATTCAGCGCCAACGATCAACTGCTTTTTTTCAACACTACGCCTAACAAGGAGAGAATCACCTCGGTAGTGTTGACTCAGGCTCCGACGGTCTTAGGTTCGGTAGTCAAGTTCACGTTCAATCCGACCGCGTCCGACGGAAGTAACAGTTTGGCGAATGATCCACTGGATATCACCGCATGCGACAGTACAACGGGGAATGTAAACTGCGGAAGCAACAACAATAACTATAGTGGGCTGCTTGGGACTCAGTTCTGCGGCGCAGATTGGATCATCAAGCTTGCCCCCATCACTTATATGGTCTGCTCGGGCGCCGGCAGTCCGACCTATCCGGTTTCACTTTGCGATCAAAGCTCCACTTCTCCGGACATCCAGGACCCAAAGCTGGTGAGGATACAAAACGGCACCAAATCTATCGTCATGGATCAGGTACTCGGATTCCGGGTGGGTGCTGCTCTCTGGAACGGCGCCAACGAAACCCCTGATGAAGACTCCGTGACGCCTGCCTACAGTTACAGGGCCGGCCCGAGTTATGGATGGAATTTCAGTTTAGTGCGTGCGGTGCGCATATCTTTGATAGGACGGACTCCGCCCGGCAACACCAGCTTGGAATTTAAGAACGGCTTTGACCAGGGGAATTATCAGGTTCAGGGAATTGCAGTCGTCATCAACCCTCGCAACATGAGCATGAACGATAACTGAGGTGTGCAGATGATAGCCCGAACATTACGATCTCGCAAACTTAGAGGCAACAAAGTTGACTGCGGTTGGCGCACGCTTCTCCGGGACAGCAAGGAAAACGGAGTGGCTTTGCTTATGACTCTGTTGCTTTTGACCTTGATGAGCACCATGGGCATTGTGATGGTCATGACAGTTGCCCCGGACATGCTGATCAACGGTTACTACGGCAGTTATCGCGGATCGTTCTACGCCGCCGACTCTGGCCTGAATATTGCGCGGCAACAGCTTGCTAACCAGCTCGGAGTATCACCCAACATTTCTACAACTTCCTGCGCGGGCTGGGGAACGGGTGCGGCCACCGGATGCACTTCGCCACCGATGTCCAGCTCAGGTGCAACCAGCGCTGCCTCTGCCGTTATCACTAGCATGCTGGCAACAGGCTCAGGCGGTTACGGCAGTCTCACCTCCTTGAATTCAGGAACAGCCGGCCCCTCCTGGCCGGGGAGTTTCGAAGTCGTCAATACCAGCTCCTGTCCAAGTGGTCTTTTGTATGCCTCGGGACCAACGTCAGTGGCGACGGCACCCGTTACCGTTAATGGCACTGCGGTTACGCTAACGACCACTTACCAGTACCAGTACAACTATCAACTTTGCGCGTTCGGCAGGGCTCAGGGTTCGCAGCAGGTTTACGCGTCGGAGAACGGTGTTCTCACTCTGAACGTTGTGGCACACTCGGCCGGCGCGCAGAAGGCGACGGTATCCTTTGCGGCATTTGGTCTGTTCTACAACAACTATGCTGCTGGCTCGGGTCCCCATGTCCCAGGCACTTATAGTGGTCCTATATTTATTAATGGCCAGTGGCAATTCGAATCCGGTGGCTCATACACGTTTACAGATCCGATTAGCCAAACCAATTCTCAATTCGGATATTGGTTTAATAACGATAACAATTACTACCAATCGTCGAATGGAAGCTACACTTATAATAACGGTGGGTCAAAAACAACAATCTCGCCGACCTTTGACCAAGGTTTCAACTTAGGACAAACTGCACCTTCTTTGCCCACGGACAGCTACAGTCAGAAGTGGGCGGTGCTCGATGGCTCAGGGCAAGGTGAATCACCAGCTAATCCCGGTAATGCCCAGTTGAACGCTGCGCTGAAAGATGCTAACGGCAACGCTTATCCTTCGAATGGCGCCACTACGGGAGTTTTTCTTCCGTATACATGCGGGAGCCCATGCAGCACGACCGGCGTCATGACCGGTGGCGGCATTTACGTGGAAGGAAATGCGACGGTTCAGATGTCTCCCGGCACCGATAGTAACGGCAATCTGACCCAGATTTATACAATTACACAAGGCAGCACCACGACCACGGTCACCACTACCGTAAACGCTACAGGCAGTGCCGCGTACACGGCAGTGAAGGTCGGCAGCGGCACAACCAAGTATATCTCTGGCGTTCCCATGAACAACACGATTTCCGGCAGCCCACAGCAAGGCACCCTGCTTTATGTGGACGGGAATATCAACCTCAGCGGCCCCAGTAACCAGAACAGTCCTGGTATTCAGGATTATTCGCAAACGACCATCGTGGCCAATGGCAACGTTAACGTCACCGGCAACCTAACTTATGTCCATGAGCCTGTTAACATGGATTCCAGTGACTCACTGATCCCTGCGAACGACTACAACCAGGTACTCGGCGTCTTCACCGCTACTGGAATGATCAACGTACAAGCTGCGACCAACGGCGGTAATCTACAAGTCGATGGAGTGCTTGCAGCAATTGGGCAGAATTGCAGCTCGAACTCATGCGGATTGACGGCAACCAACAATATTGGCACCTTCAGTAACGTTGGCGGCCGCATTCAATACAATATCTTCTCGGGTCCCATCCAGCAGGAGGGAATGTTCTTTGACCGTCGTTTCCTCTCGAAGCCCGGTTTTGCTCCTCCGTGGTTCCCCTCGACTTCGATAGCGCAGATTGACATTACGACTGCCCAGCCACCGACAACCAACTCAACATTCAATCGCATGAGTTGGAAGACGTCTCCGCAGTAATCGACAAGCTGCTGAACAACGCGCTGAACCATTGCATTCGAAGCGGGTCTGCGGCGGGCAGAGGCCTGTCCGGCATTCGTATGCAATACCTCGTGACTTGCCAGACTGATGCTAATAAACTTACGTCCAGCGAGGAACACACCACCAGTGATGTGGAGCTGATGCTGCTGGTTCCTACGATTGGCGAGGCATGATGAAAGTTCTGGTCACCGGCGGAGCCGGCTACATTGGAAGCCATACGGCAAAAGAACTGGTGCGCGATGGCCACGAGGTGGTGGTGCTGGACAATTTCAGCACGGGACATCGCTGGGCGGTTCAGTGGGGAGAATTAGTGGAAGGCGATACCGGCGATACCGCCCTGGTGACCCGCACCCTGCGCCGCTGCGGCATCGATGCGGTGATGCATTTTGCCGCCAGCACCTACGTCGGCGAATCCATGGCGGACCCGCGCAAATACTTCCGCAACAACGTGGTGAATACGATCGGGTTGCTGGACGGAATGCTGGCGGCTGGAGTCAAGCGGATGGTGTTCTCCTCGACTGCCGCGACCTATGGTGTCCCCGAGCAACTCCCAATGACGGAAGAGCACCCGCAAAAGCCGGTCAATCCGTACGGTGAGTCAAAGCTTTTCATCGAGAAGATGCTTGGCTGGTACGCTCCGGCATACAGTTTGACCTATGCCGCACTGCGCTACTTCAATGCCGCCGGAGCCGACCCGGATCGCCAACTGGGCGAGGAACACTTTCCGGAGACCCATCTGATTCCACTGGTCATCGAGGCGGTGCTCGGTCGGCGTGGCACAATTGATATTTACGGCACCGACTACCCCACACCCGATGGGACGGCGATTCGCGATTATATTCACGTGACCGATCTGGCGTGTGCACATGTATTGGCATTACGGCAACTGGAGGCGGGCAACAACGTGCTCCTGAACCTCGGCACGGGGCGTGGTTACAGCGTTCGGGAAGTGATTCGGGCGGTGCAAACCGTGACCGGACGAACCGTGCCGACTTCTGAAACTTCCCGGCGGCTGGGCGATCCCGCGGTTCTGGTGGCGGCGGCCGGACGCGCGGCCGAAGTGCTCGGGTGGCAGCCAAAATACTCGGCGCTGGGAGAGATCGTGCGCACCGCTTTCGACTGGCACGCGGCTCAGAACGAACTGCGACCAATGGCGAAAGGGTGATCTCGATGCGGAATTTTCAGATGGCCGGGGTGGATTTCGGCGCGGAGGTTGGTCCATGAACATTGCCGTCATCGGGTCCGGCTATGTCGGGTTAGTGGCGGGAGCTTGTTTTGCTGAACTGGGACACGCCGTTGTTTTGGTGGACAACGACCCAGCCAAGTATGCGGCATTGGCTCGCGGCGAGTGCCCTATCCACGAAGAGTATTTGCCCGAATTGCTGGCCCGCCATCGGGGTAAGCGGCTGGTCTTTTCCGATTGTTTGTCAGCCGCGGTTCAGGCCAGTCGCGCGGTGTTTATCGCGGTAGGCACACCGCCCGCGCACGACGGTAAGGCCGATTTATCCTACGTTGATTCGGTGGCGCGCGAGATCGCGGGCGCCCTGAACGACTACAAGGTTATTGTAGGTAAGAGCACGGTACCGGTCTACACAAGCGATTGGGTCCGCCGGGTAATGGTGCTGAACGGCGCCCCGGCAGAACGGTTCGATGTAGCTTCCAATCCCGAGTTTCTGCGCGAGGGGACGGCGGTTACAGACTTTCTGTATCCCGATCGCGTTGTCATCGGCGCGGATACGCCCGCCTGCTCCAATATGGTGCGCGAGATTTACCAGCCGCTGCTCGACGGTAGCTATTACCGGCGGCAAGACGCCATCGCGAATCCAAGATGCGCTACCGTCCCGCCACCGGTGATCGTCACCAGCACCAAGTCGGCCGAGGTTATCAAGTACGCCTCCAACGCCTTCCTGGCGATGAAGATCAGCTTTATTAATGCGGTTGCTACCATTTGCGAATCCGTAGGGGCAAACGTGGACGATGTGCGAGATGGCGTTGGCACCGATACACGCATCGGCAAGCAGTTCCTAGATCCCGGCATCGGTTATGGCGGATCGTGTTTTCCGAAGGACCTGTCGGCGTACCGCGCCGTGGCCCAGGGATGCGGCTACGATTTCCGGCTGCTGGAAGAGGTGATGCGCATCAATGACGACCAGCAGCAGCGCTTCCTGCACAAGGTGCGCACGGCACTGTTGACGATCAAGGGTAAGCGCGTGGGCGTGCTCGGACTGGCGTTTAAAGGTGGCACGGACGATGTGCGGGAGTCGCCGGCGCTGGCGATTATCGAGTCTCTGGTCGCCGAAGGATGCAAGATCCAGGCCTATGATCCGGCTGCCAGTCAACGCGCAAGGAAGGTGCTGGGAACCAACGGCGTGCGCTACGTTGATTCCGCGTACGCAGCGGCGGAGAACGCCGATGCGCTGCTGGTGTTGACCGAGTGGGAAGAGTTCAGAAATGTCGATTTGGCTAGGGTGCGGGAGTTGCTGCGCTATCCCATCGTGATCGATGGGCGCAACCTGTTCGACCCGGAGACCATGCGTGAGCACGGCTTCCTGTACCTGAGCGTTGGCCGGCCCGAGGTGCGATTGAAGGAAGAAAAAGTGCAAAGCGCAACGTCGACGGACCAGGCGTGAGGTTAGCCAAAGCGAAGAGGCAATGCCGGGTTCCCGCTTGTCAGAGGTAACCGCCGTTTTGCGATCATCAAAGACGGAGTTAGTCGAACGGTTTCTCGCGACGTCCACATGCGGGGGTCACGAGAAATGCCGGCGCACGAGACGAGTTCTATCGCTCTATCCACCGAAAAAACTTGGCGCTCAATAACCTCGCCGCTCATCAACCTGCTTGTTGCCGACCGTCTTGGAAGAACAATTCGCCCGGGAAGATGGGAAAGCGTGTCCCGTTTTGGAATGTGCGCCGGGTGCGATCTATTTCGGAAATGGCTCTGCGACAAACTTCGATAAGTATCTTGCCGCCGCCTTTTTCCCATGCTGAGATGAAGGGGCAGGTCAGGATTTCAAGCAGGAGGTCTCGATGTCTGAACGAGAGGGTGCGGTGCTATCCGCGCTGCAAGCGCTGGCGATGGAGCACAGTTCGCTGGAGCCGGAAATCTGGCATTCCATTGCCACCGAAGCGCTTTCCGGCAGCGCGCCGGCGCAATACATCGTGGCAACCGCACTGGAAGAACTGGGTAACATGAGACAGGCACAGGAATGGTTCGAGCGATCCGCGGCGCAAGGGCACGCGCCGGCACTCGCCAAGCTGGCAAGCTACAGTGCCGCCTTGTCTCAGGCACTGCCCTCACACTCCGGCTTCTCAACACAATGATTCCGGAGCACTCACTCCAATTCGGCGCGCTGAAAAGGCTATTCAACCAAGAAGAGATTCGCGTGGAAGAAACTCACGTAGACCCGAGCGCCGACGGGTAGGGCAAGCGGGCCAGTGGAGTTGGCGGGCCATGGGTGTTTCCAAGGGCCTGCAAGGCCTTTTGGAGCAGCGTTGCGCCATAAATAAACGCGCAAATCGTGAGCGAAATTCAAGTTTCGTACTTGCGCGGACGGCTTACTCGAGTAGCAGAGGAAGTGAATGCTGGCAGTTCAGCGCAAGTACTTACTTGCACAAGCTTGAGAATAAGCCTGTTTCGCGCGTCCCCATATTTGCTGAAAGTATCACCCTTCGGGCAAGTTGATATTATTTCCATATGTGAGCCCAAAAGTGTTAATTTCCCATAAAAGGACTGTAAGAGGTTAAGGCTATATACCTAGTGGGGTAAGTTACCCCACAAATCGCAATTAAGACATTTATGTGCTTGACCAAAGCAACTCTGCTTTGTATTCTGGAGCGCAGTTTAGCACACACTTGCATTGTTATCGGTGAGCAGCCCCCCAGAGTTCGACCTGTTCTTACCGAGAAGCTAGTACCCGGGCGGCCAGGTTGGCGCGCAGGGTACAGGGTTATGCTTGTGTTAGAACCCAAGCTCTAAGTCGCATTGCTTCTGGCATGCGGATGTGGAAAGCCACTTCTGTGGAAGGAATGGCGGAGCCTTGTCTCAGATATTGAATTACAACATCAGCCTGCGAGGGCCGGGCTCGGAGCAGGAGATCGAGCGTAACTGGTATGCGGTTTACACCAGTCCCTGCCATGAGAAGCAAGTGGCCGAGCAACTGGCAATCCGTGAGATCGAGCATTATCTGCCGCTTTACCAGTTGAGCCGTCGCTGGAAGGATGGCCGGAGAGTCACGTTACAGGCGCCATTATTTCCCAGCTACCTTTTCGTGCATGCGGCGCGCCAGCATCGCGGAAACATTCTGGGTGTTCCAGGAATCTTGTCGATTGTCGGCACCAGCCGGGGCCCAATCGCATTACCAACGGCGGAGATCGAGTCGCTGCGCGACGGCTTACATCTGCACAATGCCGCGCCGCATCCGTTCCTGACTATCGGCGAAAAAGCCAGGATCCGTAACGGTTCCCTAGCGGGCATGCAGGGAATTGTTTTGCGTCACAAAAATAGTACCCGCATCATACTCACGCTTGAGCTAATCATGCAAAGCGTTGCCGTCGAGGTTGATGTTGCCGATATCGAACCTCTCAGGCCTGCTGTTTCTACGTACCTCAGCTGAACCCATCCTGTTCCCTGGAATCTCTAATGTCTAATCGACAAGCCTCGGCTGCCGAAACGCGGCGGAGAATTATTGAGTCAGCGGCCTGCCTGTTTGCACAAGGCGGATACAACGGCACCGGCACGCGTGACATTGCGCAGGGTGCGAACATCAATGAAGCCACCATATTCCGTCATTTCTCACACAAACGCGACCTCTACCTTGCGGTGTTGGAGTCTGAACTGCAAAAAGTGAGGTTGCGGGGAGATTTGCTGGCGGAAGTCGCGGACGCGCCCAATGCTCGTGATGCGCTGGCGAATACCTACACGGTGATCACGTCCGCGCTGGCGGATGATAGCGGCCTGCTTCGACTATTGCAGTTTAGTTCGCTGGAATTGGGAAAAGATTTCGATCCCCTGCTGCGTAAGCATCTCCGTGAACTGGTCGAAGTGTTGGCTGGATATCTGCAACCCTGGATCGACAATGGCCAGCTGCGGTGCGCCAACGCCAAGGTTCTGGTGCTGACGTTCGTCGCCATTGTGCTGAACTACCAGTCGGTCTTTAGAGTGTTCTCCGACGTTATGCCCGGACTGGCAACCACCCTCGACGCACATACGGATGTATACCGCACGTTGACTTCTGCAACGTAGTGCAGGCAAGGGAAAGCTAAGCGGCGGAGTCGGAGTGAAGTGTTACGAGCCTTAAAATAGCAGGACGGTAATGCTGTGCTGCGGATTGCTCATACCAGTCGCGGGCCTGAGCAAAATCACCGCGACCTTCGAAAGCCGTGGCGACGATATATTGTGCCGGAGCGGAACCGGCGAGGGCTTGGCAAGCAATTGCTTGCCACTCTTCCATAACGAAAGCAGGATTCTTGCTGGCAAGAAATTGAAGCGCGTCTAGGATTAACCACTGACCCGACATAGGGCCTCCTGCTTAATCGGCGATATTTAAGCACGCGAAACTGTTGATTGCAATAAAAAAGGTAGTTTACTCGTTACTTTCGTGACACTCTCGATTACTTCGGTGGTAGTTTTTCAATCTCGTGTCAACGCAAGGTGCAGGGGACGTAGACCAACTTTGTGCAGCTCGGGATGCTTTCTCTCGCGGCCTGCCCAGAACTCAAGAGGCGATCGAAATGGCTCAAGCTGAAGCCGTACTAACCGCTCTACCACGCAAGCTGGGACGCTTGATTGGCCAGATCCCAGAGTGGTTTTTCAGCCGGACCATCCAGGTTATGCTCGATGGATTCACCGCTCTGCTGGCGGTGTATGCAGCGTACATGTTGAGGTTTGATTGCGATCTTGGGCTCGCCGCCAGATCCCACATGCTAATCTGGGTTCTATTGCTGCCAATACTGCGGCCGATGGTAGTGTTCGCTTGTAACGGATACGATTCAACCTGGCGATACTTTCAACTGCGCGACGCGGTGCGGCTGGCATTGCTCGCTATTCCGGTCAGTGTTGCCGTCGCGGTAACAAGATGGCTGGCACCGCAGACGCTCGGCATGCCGTATAGCATTGTCATCCTGGAATTTGGCGTGTTCGTCGTATGCGCCTCGGGATTGCGCGTGACAAGGCGGCTTACCTACCAGGCGACCCGTTCGGCGGCACGGACGGTAAACACTCTGCTAATCGGCGATGATTCCTCCCTCGCCAGCGCCATCCGGCACGTTGAGCTGTTTGGCGATGTGAAGCTTGTAGGCCTCGTAACGGAAGACGAGACGCTCCGCGGACTGCAAATCGGCGGCGTTCCCGTGGTCGGCGCTGCTCACTCTCTGCCCCGTTTATTGGCGAGTCTCGGGGTCGAGCTGGTTATCGTTTCGGGTGCGGAGTCGGCTTCGATTGGAGAGATTGTGGCGAATGCAACGGATTTTGGCGCACACGTTCGCATCCTCCCCACGGCACGTGATCTGGTCGACGGCAGTGTTCGCGTGAGCCGGACGGTTGCGATTGATCAAATTTCACCTAAGGGATATGCCAACGAAGGAGGAGCACACCCATCGGTAGTCAATTGCCTGCGCGGGCGAACGGTACTGATTACTGGCGCAGGTGGCTCCATCGGTTCTGAAATCGCCCGCCAGGTGGCAAAGTTGCCGATTTCGAAGCTCATTGCCCTGGATCAAGATGAAAATTCGATCTTCGAGCTGACTGGACAGCTTCGCGAGCTAGGTAGTGAATTCGTGCCGTTTGTCGGTGATATCCGGGACAAAGCCGCGTTGCGGCTGGCCTTCTCGAAACACCGCCCCGAGGTGGTCCTTCATGCGGCGGCCTACAAACATGTGCCGGTGATGGAAAGCAATTGCTGCGAAGCGGTATTGAACAATGTTTTTGGAACACTTCAGTTGGTAGACGCTGCCATCGAGTTTGGCTGCGAGCGCTTTGTCATGATCTCCACCGATAAGGCCGTGCGCCCTTCCAGCGTGATGGGAGCGACGAAGCGGGTGGCGGAGCTTCTGGTACAGCAGTACGCTGCAGAAAACTCGCACCACAGCACAAGTTTTTCCTGTGTCCGGTTCGGTAACGTGCTCGGTAGTAGAGGCAGCGTAGTGCCAATATTCCTGCGGCAGATCGCGGCCGGAGGCCCGGTTACAATCACGCATGAAGAAATGACCCGTTACTTTATGACGATTCCGCAGGCGGTGCAGTTGGTGTTGCAGGCAGCAAGCCTTGCCTCCAGCGGAGACGTTTACATGCTGGACATGGGGGACCCGGTCAAGATCGTCGATTTCGCCAAAGAGCTGATCCAACTATCAGGTTTGCGTCCCGACAAGGACATAGAAATCAAAGTTGTGGGGATGAGGCCAGGAGAAAAACTACACGAACAGCTCTGGCTCGAGGATGCGGAGGTCGCAACAACTGAGTTTCCTTATGTCTTTCGTGTCAAGGCGAAGCCCGGGGTCCCAAACCTTCAGCAGAAACTCGAGCGGCTTGAGAACTTGGCAACAGCACGCAGCAGTAACAAAGCCATCCAGGAGTTGTTACTTGACTTGCCGATTGACTATCGCACAGAGCAGGCGTTATCTGCCTCTGCCTCGGACTGATCGGACCGGCAATTGGTATTCCTGATCGCCAGTTTTCGAGTGCATCGAACCCTCAATCTCAGAACTTGCGGAACCAGTAGGCGTTCAGACCTTTGCCGGCTGCTGAAAAACGCGCCAAAGCAACAAGCGGGGCTCTCGGGATGCTACGCTCCATTACCTCAGGATAGGGTCGATGAGTAGTTTCGGTCAAAGCCTTTTTGCCAGGAAACTATTCGCACGGCGATGCCCGATGTGCGGTGGTATTGAAGTGCATCGTTCCGAACGTCGCAGGGGCGAGTGGATCAAGATGACTCTGGCGCTACGGCCGTACCGTTGCTGGGATTGTAATTTTCGTTTCTTTGGATTGGCTTTTCGCCGGGTGCCCGTCCCCCCCACCCCCGGCACTTAAGGCAAATGGGCCAGCTGTTCCCCCTCTAACGCACCATCGATCTCGAAATACTGTCGCTCTTCAGATATACATCAAGGTACAGATAAAGATGATGTGAAATATCACGTAACCGGTGATGCGGAGGATTCTCTTTGCCGCACCGCTACGGAGACCATGGGTGCGTCTTTTTCTGCGACATAGAGTCACCGCGGATTAGGGAGGCTTGTCACCTCGAAGTGAGGATCTGTCATTGGCACCAGTGTCGAGAACAACGGCCTCCGTGCTGCGCTGCTCGCACTAATAACTCTACGCAAAGCCGCCTTTCGGCTTGCTTTTTCAACGAGGAATTCATGGATTTGCGATCGGACCCCAGACGCCCGTTTTTCCTGCTCATCAGTCTTGTCATTAGCTTCTTGCCACTACAGCTAGCCGCCCAAGTATCCACAGCTAACACCGCTTCGGCAGACTCGTCTGCGAACTATTCTTTGGAGTCAGACAGAGTGCATGTTCCGAGCGATTGGAGCGCGACTCCGTTGACCGGTGCCGAGCAAGAGCATTACGTGATTTCGGCTGGGGATATGCTCGACATCACGGTTTTTGGTGCTCCCGAACTTGCTCAGAAGACGCGCGTGAGTGCAACCGGTGACATCTATATGCCGCTGGTGGACACCGTTCATCTTGCCGGCCTTAATCTGGACGAAGCGCAGAAGGGAATAGAGACTAAGCTTGCGTCAGGAAAGTTTCTGAACAATCCACACGTGAACATCACGGTCACTGAGTATGCCAGCGGGGTTGTGATTATGGGCGAAGTTGCCAAGCCGGGAATTTACCAGGTTGCAGGCTCCAGGCGACTGTTTGCTCTCCTGTCGGCTGCGGGTGGAACTACGCAGGCCGCCGGCAAGTCTGTCACCATAACACACCGTGACGACCCTAAGCAGGAGACGGTACAGTTGTCCGGCGACCCTCAAGTAAACACGAATGCGAATATTTTTGTCCGTCAGGGCGATACAGTGACGGTCTCGAGGGCAGGCGTGGTCTATGTTGTGGGCAACGTGGTGCAGCCGAGCGGCTTCATGATGGAAGGAAAAAGTGAGTTTACGGCACTGAGGGCGCTTGCCATGGCTCACGGGCCGGCCAAGTCCGCCGCACTCAATGGGGCCAGGATTTTGCGTCGGACGCCTAATGGTGTGCAAGAAATTCCTGCCCCATTGAAAAAGATTATGGCTGCCAAGGCGCCGGACATACCACTGCAGGCGGAAGATATTCTGTACATTCCCAATAGTGCCAGCAAGTCCGTCGCATACAAAGGAATCGATTACGCTTTATCTTTGGCGACAGGAGTGGCGATCATCTCCGCCGCCCGGTAACTAGCCGTACCGCATCGACAATATGATTCTTACAAACAAGCTTAGACTTGATTCCATGTAGTTAGGTCTGTGTTACGGATCTGAACGGACCGGAGGAACAAAGCTTTTGAATAGCCACGAAAAAATCCTCACCGAGCCTCCGCAGCTTGCGCCGCAGGATGTGCGCAGGCTGATTGAATCGAAAGGACAATTCCCTCTTGTCCCTCGCGAAACGACGCTTGGCGACTACTGGCGTATTTTGCTCAAGCGCAAATGGACAGTAGCTGCATGTGTGGTCGCTCTAGTCATAGTCGCTGTCATTGTTTCCTTATACATGACTCCTGTCTATGAGGCGTCCGTTCGGATCTCGGTTGGCGCAGCTCAAAGCCTGTTGAGCTTCAAAGACAGCCCCATGCAGCCGCTCAGCACGGATCCGCTTCAAATCGAAACCCAATCAAAGATCCTTCAGTCGGCCTCCTTGGCCAGCCAAGTGATTCAGAAATTGCAGCTTGATCGTAATAAGGATTTCGGGGGTGCTCCTACGATACGACCGGGCGATACCCGGCGGAATGCTATCTACCAAGAGGCGCTGCTTGGCAAGTTCCGAAAAAATCTGCATGTTCAGCAGGTGCCGAGCACCACTCTTATAGAAATAAGGTTCTCGAACAAAAACGCTGAACTTTCTGCCCAGATTGCAAACACAGTTGCCTCGGCTTTCATAGAGCGGACCATCAAGACAAGTTTCGATAGCACGATGCAGGCATCAGAATGGCTGTCGAAGCAGCATGCCAGTCTGCAGGCAAAAGTGGAAGATTCGCAGGGCAGACTGGTTGAATACCAACGAACGCATGGAATTATCGGAGTTGATGACAAGCAAAATCTGACGTTCGAGAAACTTAACGAACTCAACAAGGAATTGACTCTCGCTCAGGCCGACCGCATCGTCAAGTACTCGCTTTACCAGCTAGCTAGGGACAGCGGGGAGAATGCCAACGCCGTGCTACAGGATGCAGTGCTTACGAACCTGCGCCAGCAACAGGTCGAATTGCAGGCGCAGCGGGCGCAATTGTCAACTCAGTTCGGCCCTTCGTACCCAAAGGTCCAGGAGATCGACAACCGCCTCGGCCAAGTGGAAAAGTCATTTAAGGAACAGCTCGGGCTCGCTCTCCGCAAACTCTTGAGTGACTACGACAGCTCGGTGAAGCGAGAGGAGATGCTTAAATCCGCCTTGGAAGTACAAAAGGCTGAAGCCGAGAAGCTTAACGAGAACGCGGTTCAATACAAGGTGTTGAAGCAAGAAGCCGATTCGACGCGGCAACTATATGATGGTCTGTTGCAGAAGCTGAACGAGGCTAGCCTGCTCGCTGGTCTGAATTCCAGCAACATCGTTATTGTCGATCCGGCCAGGATTCCTGTTCGCCCGGCCATGCCGAACGTGCCGCTCAACCTGGGATTTGCTTTGCTGCTGGGGCTGCTAGGTGGCGTGGCCGGGGCATTTGCCTTGGAAGCACTCGATACCACCGTGCGCACGCCTGAGCAGGCCGAACAGACCACAGGGCTGCCTACAATCGGGCTAATCCCGGCACTCAGCAGTTTCGATAGAGCAACGCAGGGCAAACTTAAATCACGACTGTTTAGACCGGGGCCGCTGGCTAACCCTACACCCGTGAGCAGGGTTTCATTCCTGCAGCCGAAGTCGGAGATCGCTGAGGCATACAGGGTCCTGCGGACCGCGATCCTGTTGTCTAGCGCTGGGCACCAGCCTTGTACCATTCTGGTGACCAGTGCGCAGCCTCAGGACGGCAAGTCTGTGACCAGCATTAACACCGCGATCGTATTGGCACAGCAGGGCAAGCGCGTGTTGCTGGTCGATGCGGACATGCGGCGGCCAAGCGTGCATAAAGGTCTTGGCATGCCGAAGAATGTCATAGGTTTGAGCAATCTCCTGACTGGAGGCGCGAGCGCAGAGGATACGATCGTGAGCACATTCCAGACTAATCTATACGTTCTGCCAGCGGGACCCTTAGCCCCCCAGCCGTCCGAGCTGTTGGGCTCCAAGTTGATGCGAGAGCTATTGGATAAATGGCGCCAGGAGTACGATCATGTCATCATCGACTCTCCGCCGGTCATCACAGTAACTGATGCCGTACTGCTATCGGTAATGGTAGATGCGGTAATTCTGGTAACCCGTTCTGGGCAGACAACCCTTACGGCGCTTCGCCGTTCTTGCGAACTGCTCGCTTATGTCAAAGCTAAAGTTATGGGGGTTGTCGTTAATGCCGTCGACCTAAGTTCGCCTGATTATTACTACTATTACTATTCCGGTTCTCGCTACGGTGGGTACTACGGCGACAAGCGCGACCCTATACTGAAACCTGGGTCACCGGATGCAGAAGGAGCTGACGTCGCACCTGTTGCTGGAAGCACTGATGAGAGTGTTTAGCTATTGAGCTATTGGGCTTCCCAAACACAGAGGAGGCAGCCCCGAATGGCACGGTTATCGGATCTGTGTTTCATATCTGCTTTTGAAGGGGGATGATAGGTATCCCCAGCAGTTCGCGTCTGATGTCTGAGAGGTTTACACGGCGAGTTGCTTCCGGCTTTTTTAACCTTGAATCCTGCTACAACCAGTTCAAGTCGCTTGGTCTACAATTTCGATTCCTGGGACAATTTCAACGGCGCACCGAACGGTTTGCGCGTTTCTACGGCCAACTCCATTTACCGGCAAATGGGTCAGCGCGGCACAGAACAACATTCGCGCAGGCAATGCGAGGTCTTAAACCGTGAATTCGATCGCTGCACCCAAACCAGACACAAGCACTCAAAAATACAGTTCTGCTTTCTCGACTCCATCAGGCCGTCTTGAATCGGTTGACTTCCTTCGTGGATGCGCCGCAATGGGCGTAGTGCTTCTGCACGTTGCGCTGTCTGGCGTTCTACCCAACCCTCCTTGGTGGTCCCGCGTTATCAATAACATTCTCATGGAGGGATGGTGGGGCGTTCCGCTGTTCTTCGTGATTTCTGGATTTTGCATCCACCTCAGATGGGCGAAGCAATCGGCTAGAAGCAGCACCGACCAGGTGCACTTTCTGGAGTTCTGGAAACGCCGGCTCCACAGGTTATATCCGCCTTACGTTATTGTTCTATGCCTGAGTATGTTAATGGTTTATGGAACATATCGGATTGGATTACAAGTTCCATTAGTGGCCAGGTATCCCCCACCGCAGTCGCATTGGATGCTTTATGACTTTTTCCTGCATTTGACGATGCTGCATGGGTTGTCTCCGCGATTCGACACTGCTGGCGGCAACAATGTCTTATGGTCGCTTGCTCGCGAGGAATACTTCTACATGATGTATTTCGTAGTACTGTTCTGGCGCCGCCGCTGGGGCGTGTGGACAAGTATTGCGATTGTACTGGCGCTCGGTGTAGCCACTAACGCGGTTTTCGCCCGCGATGTGGTGTGGGCGGAATTTGTGGCAAGATCAGCAATCGTCCTGTGGTTCCAGTGGTGTCTCGGCATGGTTGCAGTCGAATCATACTATGGAATAATAAAACTTCCTCGGTGGTGCTCTTCAGGATATGCGGTGATCCTTTGGTCAGCTTCTGCGATCTTGTTGAAACACTTTTTTCTGGTAGCGGCGCCTTTCGTCGGCGGTATGGCCTTTTTTACATTGCTGAATTTCTGTGTCAGGCTGGAACAGACGGGGCATTGGCCTCGAATAACGATCGTGGCCTGGCTGACCCGCGTGGGCGTTTTCTCTTACTCACTATACCTTGTGCACAACCCTATACGAGCAGTAATGAAGCAAGTGTTTCGTCCCTACTCATATACAACGAACCCAGTGCTTTTCTGGATTGTGGGAGCCCTTTATGCTCTAGGGGGTTATTGGGGCGCAAGGTTATTCTTCTGGACGGTGGAGCGACGATTTCTAAACTCCAGCCGGCGCGAAGCAGGCATTCGTGAAAAGATAAGATCCATGCCCAGCTTGACCTAGACATCGTTCTGCTAGAGGCATAACAGTTGTTGGGGTACGTTATCTTTTTACTGAACCGCCCGGATCGAGTCGTCATGGCAATGCCCGTCGACTTTTCAGAGTCTCTCAGCTCAATGTGCAAAATGACACTTTGAAAAGTTGAGAACCAAGTCAACCATTTTTTAGCCGAGAGGGTTACGGCGATATCCGAGCGCGCACCAGTAAGGACTATCGCCAAAAGTAATGCGTTCCAGTCCTGCATTCTGCATCATGTCTCTAATCTGTTCACGGGTGAACCGCTTTTCCAAGCGAGTGCCAAATCGATCCAGAGCGTCGTTGCGCATTATGTAAAAACTCCGATTAGAATAGGCGGCTAACGGAAAGTGTTGAATATGGAATCCCATCCTTTCTAAGAGGTAGGAAAGACGCGCCAATGGCCAATATACAAAAGCGGCGATGAGTTCGCACATCAACGACTTAAGGGAAAAAGGAAGCTTGCTGATGAGCTTCCGGAAGATATCGGATCCTCTCCACATGGCTCGGAACCACCATGGCCGATTATCGAAAGCATAATACAGGTAAAGGAGAAACGGAGCCCCCGGTTTAAGTTTCTGGACGCATTGCGCAAGGCCTTGCTGTGGATCGGGGACAGCATGGAGTACGCCCAAGGAGTAGCCAAAATCCGCTGAAGAATCGGGCAAGGGAATGGACGCTACGGAAGCACAATGGAAATCGCAGTTCTTGTATTGCTTGAGGTGCTGTTGTGCAACGTTCAGCGCCGCCATGCTAGGATCGATGCAATGCAGCCGTTTCACGCGCGGCGCGACAAAATAGGCCCATCTTCCTGAACCACAACCAAGATCGAATCCCTCAGCTTGAGATTGCAAGTCCTGCCACGGAAAAATGGCGAAATAAGACTGAAACACCAACTCTAGCTCAGCAGTATTGGCATCGCGTTGGTCGAACTTGCTCCATTCCTTGCCAAAACCATCGACGACTTTTCGGTCCACATTAGGCATCAACTCGTCTCCTCTGAAAATTGCTGTCCCAACACTGAGCGGTATAAGTGGGCATGCAGCTCTGCTGTTCGCTCGATGCTGAACAATTTCACGCGCTCCTGTCCCAGACGCCTCATCTTCAAACGGCGATCCGGCGAGGCCAACACGGACTGTAATTCACGGGCCAGCGCCTCGTCATCCCCAATCGGCACCAATACTCCGGCATTGCCGACGACATCCGACAAGCCTGGAACATCAGTGGCGATTATTGGCAATCCAGCCGCCATAGCCTCGCACGCCGCAATTCCGAAGCCTTCGCTGGTGGTCGAGTGCACATAGACATCGGCTGCTTTAAGTATCCTCGGGACATCGTTTCGTAAACCAAGAAAGGTAACGCGCGCCTCAATTCCCAATTCACACGCGAGATGATGCACCTGCGGGCGAAGGGGCCCATCACCAACTAGCAAAAGCTGTGCGTTCCGGGTCTTTATCTTTGCAAAAGCTCGCAGCAGTGTGGCATGGTCTTTTGGAAGTTCAAAGCGCGCGACAAAAACTACCTTTAGAACGGCGGTTGTACCCATGTCCAACTTTGCAGGTTCAGCCGTAGCGAAGGATTCTAGCACAACTCCATTTGGAATAACGCGAGTCTTGGACGCAACCTGCGGACACCATTTTACAAATTCCTCCGCCGTCGCCTGGCTGACGCACGCGATGGCTCGGAATTGGCGATACATCCATGCATCGAACGGGCGCAGCCACGCGTGCTGCCGGCGGCTGTTCGAACCATGCTCAGTCGTAACCAAAGGGACTCGTTTTCCGATTCGCGCGGCAAGGATGGTCCATAGTTGGGCGGGAAAAAGGTGAACGTGCACGATATCGTAACTCTTAATCAATCGGGCTAGGGGCAACACTTGACGTATGGAGTAGATTTTATTTACCCCAGTATCATGCAGCGGCACTCCGGCGGCTTCAAGGGATGTCTCAATCGCGCTACCACTCCGTAATAGCACAACGACATCGCATTCATATCCCAGCCTGCGGAGCCTCGGTGACATTTCTTTCACGAGAACTTCCGCCCCCCCGAGATTGAGCGAGTCAATAACTTGTAGAATCCGCATGCCAGCCGTGCTCACATGTCTGTTGAGAAAGTTGATGGTTTATGGTTTGACCATAATATACTAACCATAAGATTGTTGTCTCCTCTTTAGGTTGCGGCGCTTTGTCACTCGTCACTCTTCACGGGGCTCACGTGGAACCAGCGGCCGCTTTGGGATACGCATGAGTAGCCGGCAACAAGCTAGTATCTTACACGTGATAAGAGCGCTCGCTCTTAATCTTAATGACAATGTTGGAATACTACGTATTCCAACCGCGCGAAAACTGGAACGTTAGATGAACGGCAGTCTTTCAAACGCTATATACATGTCAGCTGTAGCGGAAGCTCGGCGCCTTAACCGCTATACGCTGATTACGAAGGCGATACTGGCAGCTAGTCTCTTGAGCTCGCCGCTGTGGCTTGCGGCGTTATTTTTCACTAGTCCGGACGACTATTCTTACGCTACCTCGTTGCTTTTCGTACCTCTTGTAGGCCTAGGCTGTACCTTGATGTTTACTTTCGTGTGGCACGAAGACAGGCCTCTAAGATCGCTCCTTGGAACGGGCGTCCTGGTTCGACTGGCAGCCGCCGGTGTTTATATTTGGGTAGGGTTCGTGATCTATGGCGCGGCAGTCGATTCCTTTCATTATTGGGACGTTGGCTTGCGGTTGGCGAATGACTTTACGGTGACTGGCTGGTCGACTTTCAAGCCGCCCTATTGGAGTTCGAACCTGATCAGCAATATCTGCGGCTTGTTGAGCTTGGTTATCGGCGACGCGCTTCCAACCCTGTTCGTGATTTTCGCGTTAGCGTCACTTTGGGGCAGCTATTTCTTTTATCGAGCATTCCGTATCGCATTTCCAAACGGCGATCATCGGCTATATGGGCTGCTGGTGGTGTTTCTTCCTTCCATTGCGTTCTGGTCTAGCGCCATTGGTAAGGACGCGCTTGAGCAGCTTTTCATTGGGCTATCGGCATATGGGTTTGCGAGATTGATTCAGAGACCTGGGGTCCGAGCTGCCCTGATCTGTACTGTCGGCATCGCCGGGGCGATCTTGAGTCGTCCGCACGTGGGAGCAATTGTTGCCTTGGCGTGCTTGCTACCTTACATATTGGCGGGAACGCGCGGGCATTGGATGAGGGTATCGGCCAAGGTACTCATAGTACCTGTGCTTCTCGTAGCTACGGTTTATCTAGCGGTGGTGGCGGGAAAGTTTGTAGGGATGGAATCCGGGGACGCTGAGATGACTCTTCAAAGAGTCAATCAGCTTACTAGAAATACCCAGATCGGCGGTTCAGCTTTCAACCAGGAGCAATCCTTGCCCGTGCGGATTGCCACGGCCCCGTTTCTGATGTTTCGCCCGCTGCCATGGGAAGTGCACAGCCCGATGGCCGGAATCGCATTTTTGGAAGCCTTCGCATTGTTCGTTTTCTGTTGGAAGAGGCGGAATGACTTTAAGGCGGCCGTGAGTCGCTGGCGCACTCCTTACATTGCCTTTATTCTGATTTTTTCGGCAGAATTTTCCTTAGCCTTCGCCGCCACCGTGAGCAATTTCGGCATTCTGGTACGGCAGAGGATCATGTTGATCCCGCTGATGCTAATGCTATTCTGTGCAAACCTCTCCAAGTCCGGCTCGGTTGCCGTCGAGGCTGACGCACAGCGCGACGTGACAAGCCTGCTGCGGCGAACGGAGCCATAGATGCGCGGGATAGACGGATTTGTGGAAGTTGATCCGTGCAGTTCAGCGAAGACTTTCAAGGAAATCGCACTGCGTATGGCCCACACTCTGCGGCTTGGTCGTGTGCCCGCGCGAACGGGGAGCCGGCGTGAACTTTAAGGTCTTGCACGCGGTTACTTCTTCTTTAAGCCTGGTATTTCTGAACGGCCAAATGCGTTACTTGCGAGAGGCCGGATTCGAGCCGGCGGTCGTTTGCAGTCCCGGAGAACAGACCGCAGTCACGGAATCGGTGGAGTCCGTTCCCGTGTTCACGACGACCATGGAACGGGAGATTTCTCCGCTGCGCGATCTACTTTCGCTGGTTCGCTTATTCTGCCTGGTGCGACGCTTGCGTCCGGCAATCTCGAACGTTGGTACTCCCAAGGCAGGCCTGTTAGTCGGGTTGGCGGCATGGCTCAACCGCGTTCCCTGCCGAATCTACACCTTGCACGGACTGCGCGTGGAGACCGCGCGCGGAATCAAGCGCCGTATTCTTACCCTGACCGAGCGCATCGCCTGCGCTTGCGCGCATCGCGTTGTTTGCGTGAGTCCAAGCCTGCAACGGCGGGCCGCTGAATTGCGGCTGGTGTCGCTGAAAAAGACCGTCGTATTGGGGTCCGGGAGCTGCAACGGAGTTGACTTCGCGCGTTTCGCGCCTACTCCCGAGCGGAGGGCGCGAGCAACCGAAATTCGCCGGCGCCTTGGCATTGAGCCCGGAACCCCAGTGCTCAGTTTTGCCGGCCGCTTTACTCGCGATAAAGGGGTTCCGGAATTGATGGAAGCGTTCCGGCTGGTACGGAAGCGCGTTCCCAAAGCATGTTTGCTGCTGATTGGCAGTTATGAGCTTGGCGATCCCGTACCGCCCGAAACGCAGAGCGCAATCGAAAAGGATCCGGGAGTTGTGCGCATTGACTTCACGGATGAGATTGCCTCGTACTATCACGTAATGGATATTTTCGTCCTGCCTACACGCAGAGAAGGGTTTCCCAATTGCGTGCTGGAAGCACAGGCGGCGGAATGCCCGGTGGTGACCACGCGTGCGACTGGCGCGGTGGACTCGATTGAAGACGGTGTTACAGGGTTCTTGGTGCCGATTGGCGACGCCGCAGCGACGGCGGAGGCCATCGTGAGAGTCCTCTCAGATGCTGCGAAGGCTCGGCGCATGGGAGACTGCGGCCGCGAGCGTGTCATGCGGCTGTTTCGCCAGGAGTTAGTCTGGAAGGGCTTGGCTGACCTGTATCGCGAGTTGCTACGCGAGCGCGGACTGACTGTGCCAGCCTCGCACTCTGCCGATTTTGCCGTGAGTGTGCGCAATTCATGAATGCTTGCGCGAAACGTCTGCTTGACTTAACGGGAGCTTTGCTCGGACTCATCTCACTGTCCCCTCTACTCCTCGCGATCGCCGTTGCGATTCGTCTGAGCATGGGTACTCCCGTGCTTTTCCGTCAGACTCGACCGGGGTATCGGTCACGGCCGTTCACGGTATTCAAGTTTCGCACCATGACCATGGCAGACATGGCTTCTTCCCCTGTGCCCGATGCCGGCCGGATCACTTCTCTGGGAGCGTGGTTGCGCCGCCTCAGTCTGGATGAGTTACCACAACTGTGGAATGTGTTCCTGGGAGAGATGAGCCTGGTTGGCCCGCGCCCGCTCTTGATGGCGTATCTGGACCGATACACGCCCGAGCAGGCCCGGCGGCAGCTGGTGAAACCCGGCATTACGGGATGGGCCCAGATCCATGGTCGCAACGCTTTGAGTTGGGAAGAGAAATTAGACCTGGATGCCTGGTATGCGGACCACCATAGCTTCCTTCTCGACTTGCGTATCTTGCTCAAGACGGTCGCGCGCGTGTGGCAGCGCGAAGGGATATCCCAACCGGGACATGCCACAATGCCAGAATTCATGGGAAGCGGTGCCGTGGAGAAGCCGCGGTCCCCGCTGGCGGATAAATAGGGATTAGCGTGCAGCAAATGGCCATCACGAGTCCGGGAAACGCGGGGAAAATGTTCGGGACGCATGACAGGCGGCATCCGTGACCAGCGCACGCGAAGTCTTCGTGTATGGTGCGAGCGGCCACGGCAAAGTTGTGGCGGATATTCTGCTTGCCGGCCGGCAGAAGGTCGCGGGTTATATCGACGATGGCGATGGACTGGCGGGCACAGAGATCATGGGTATCCCGGTTGTAGGAGATTTTGAATGGCTCAAGCGCTACACGGCTACGCATAGGGTCGCTATAGCTCTCGGAATTGGTGGTAACTGCAATCGACGCAAAGTGGCCGAACGCTGCCGTGATTCCGGAATCGAGCTTGTCACCGCGATCCATCCCTCTGCCGTAGTTGCGAGCTCTGCGGTAATCGGGGTGGGTACGGTCCTTATGGCGAGCAGTGTGGTTAATCCCGACGCCCGCATCGGCTGCGGAGTGATTGTAAATACGGCGGCCATCGTGGAGCACGATTGCGTCATTGGCGATTATGCACACCTCTCGCCTAACTCGGCGATCGGGGGCGCAGGCGCACTGGGCGCGACTTCGTGGCTCGGAATGGGCGCCGTAATCATTCATGGCGTGCGCGTTGGCATTGGAACCATTGTCGGCGCCGGTGCGGTTGTGGTTCGAGATCTGCCTGACGGGGTCGTCGCGTTCGGAGTCCCTGCGCGCGTTCAACGTCAGGCACATTGCCGGCCAGTCAGTAGCAAGTAACACGGAGAACGGTTTGCAGTTGAAAGAGCATAGGTCTGGTGCTTCCACAATGCGCGTTGCTTTCTTTCATCCTTGCCTTATGAGTGGAGGCATTCAAAGGGTATTCCTGAATTTGGCCCGTGGGTTTCTGGCGCATGGATTAGCTGTGGACCTGGTTCAGGCCACGCCGGACAATGAGATACGCGATCAGGTACCTGCGGGAGTACGACTCGTGGACCTGAACGCGCACCGCGCACTGGCCAGCTTGTTGCCGCTAGTTAGATACTTGCGACGGGAGCGCCCGGATGTGATGATTTGCGGTGCGATCCAGACGAATATTGCGGCGATCTGGGCCCGACGTCTCAGCAGCGTACCCACAAAACTGATTCTAACCGAACATAATCCAGTTTCCGTTATCGCGGCTAACGCGCGTACTCTTCGTGCCAAAGTGACTCCGTGGTTTGTGCGCCGGTTCTATCCCTGGGCCGATGAGTTGGTGGCGGTTTCCCATGGTGCGGCCACCGATCTTGCGTGCTTGCTTGGAATGCCGGTTCAGAAGATCAGGGTTATCTATAATCCAATCATCGGTCCGGAGCTCTGGAGCCGCATCGAAGAGCCGCTCGAACATGCTTGGTTTGCCGCGGGTCAGAAGCCGGTCTTGATTGCCGTGGGCCGACTCCACTACCAAAAAGACTATCCCACACTGCTGCGGGCATTTGCGATCTTGCGCAAGAGCGTGGATTGCCGGGTGATGTTTCTGGGCGACGGCGAAGAACGGGGAAATCTGGAAGCACTGGCGCGCGACCTTGGCGTAGAGGCGAATGTGTTGTTTGCGGGCAACGTACCCAATCCGCTACCTTACATGCGCCGTGCCGCAGTTCTGGTGCTGTCGTCGATCTGGGAAGCTCTGCCGACCGTGCTGATTGAAGGTTTGGCCGCGGGTGTCCCTATTGTCGCGACCGATTGTCCGGTTGGTCCCCGGGAAATTCTTATGGATGGCGCTTACGGAACGCTGGTTCCAGTCGGTGACGCTGGCGCCATGTCCGGCGCGGTGAAAGGGGCGTTGCAGTCACCCCGGCCTCGGATGTCAAAGGACAACCTCCAGCGCTTTGAGCACAGGGCTGCCGTAGAGGCGTACTTGAATCTGCTGACCAACGAGCGAGTGGGATTACCTTTCATTCCGGATACTTCTTCATGCGCTTCCTGCAAGTAATCGAAGGACTATTCACAGCAGGCTGCTGAGATACAAGACTGCTCCTGGACACAAGATGACTATGGTTACTACGAAATTGCAATCTGAATTAGCGGTTGAAGGCGGTCCGAAGCTTCGGTCCGAACCGTTCGCCGATTGGCCCTTGTTTTCAGAGGACGAGATCGAGGCCGCTGAATCCGTTCTGCGTTCCGGAAATGTCAACTACTGGACTGGTGAAGAAGGGCGACGCTTCGAAGTAGAGTACGCCGAATATACCGGATGCAAGCATGCGGTTGCCGTAGCGAATGGGACGGTCGCGCTGGAGTTGTGTCTCTATGGGTTGGGAATCGGCCCCGGTGACGAAGTCATCGTGACCAGCCGCACCTTTATCGCCTCCGCCAGTTCCGTGGTTATGCGCGGTGCCACTCCGGTGATGGCCGATGTTGACCGCGATTCCCAGAACACCACGGCTGAGACTATCCGCGCGGCGCTTACCCCGCGAACGCGGGCTATCATCGCGGTACACTTGGCCGGATGGCCTTGTGACATGGACCCCATTCTGGAGCTTGCCCGCGAGCGTGGGCTGAAGGTCGTCGAGGATTGCGCTCAGGCGCATGGGGCGATGTACAAGGGACGGCCCGTGGGTTCCATGGGTGACGCTAACGCTTTCTCCTTTTGCCAGGACAAGATCATGACGACAGGGGGTGAAGGTGGCTTGGTGACCACAAATGATTCGGAGGTCTGGTCCCGCGCATGGTCTTTCAAGGATCACGGTAAGAGCTACGACGCCATCTATAGTTATCCCCATCCGCGAGGCCGTTTTTGGCCGCATGAATCATTCGGTACGAACTACAGGCTCACGGAAATGCAGTCCGCCATCGGCCGGGTCTTGCTGCGCAAACTGCCGAACCTGGTGAATAAACGCCGTCAGCTTGCTTCCATACTGACTCGGCGCTTTTCGTCGATGCCGGCGCTGCGCGTCACGACTCCACCGGAAGGCATCTATCACTCCTACTACAAGTACTATGCTTTCTTGCGTCCGGAAACCTTGCGTGAGGGGTGGGATCAGCAGCGTGTAATCGAAGCCATTCATGCCGAAGGCATCCCATGCTTCTGGGGTAGCTGCAGCGAGATTTACCTGGAGAAGGCCTTCTCGCAGCCTATGCGTCCGTCCTCAAGGTTGCCTGTGGCAAAAGAATTGGGTGAGACGGCACTTATGTTTCTTGTCCACCCGACGTTGTCGGAGACCGACATGGATGATGTCGCAGATGGAGTGCAAAAGGTTTTGACGGTAGCGACGCAGGCATAGGCGCTGAAGGCCGGTGGCGCCGTTTTTCCGCATACAAGACCAGCTACTAGCACCGGGAGATCCTTACTTTTCTGCGCAACCTGGGCGCATGTGTGTCCTTGCACTTATTGATCCATGGATTTGCATATAGACTTTGGCCGATTTCGGTATTCTGCGTTATTCGCGGAGATAGGTGTATGGCTTTTGCTGAAACCAATGTACCATAACGCTACTACTTTCATTTCTATGCGGGTGCTTCCATGTCGCCAATGACAGATCCTCCCCCCGAGGTTACAGCCTCCTATCCCGCGGTGACTCGACATCGCCGAAAAAGACGCACCCGTGGTCTCCGTAGCCGGGCGGCAAGGAAAGTCCTCCGCATCACCGGTTACGTGATATTTCACATCATCTTTATTTGTACCTTGATCTATATCTGGAGAGCGATAGTATTTCGAGATCAATAGTGCATTAGAGAGGGAACGGGTGCCCCCGTTTATTTTGACTGCCGGGACTGGGGGGAACACACACCCGGCGCAAAACTAACCCAAAGAAACGATGATCACAATCCCAGCAACGGTACGGCCGTAACGCCAGGGCCATCATGAGCCATTCCCCACTGCGCCGCTCGGAGCGATGCACTTCAAAGCTACCGCACATCGGGCATCGCCGTGCGAACAGTTTCCTGGCAAACACGTTTTGACCTAAAGTACTCATAGATGCTGTCCAAATGGGTAATGGAGCGTAACACTTCGAGAGTACCTGATCAAGTGAATATGCCGTAAAGAAACGGCGGACTTCTATTGGTAGAACCTCACCGGCGCGGCCTACGCAGGGATTCGGTAGATCACCAAGCGCGGTACGATGGTTATCGGTGGGCAATCTTACCGGACCACATCCACCAGCGGCGACTGTTAAATATATGAATTGCCTATTGCCCAACATCGTCCCTGAAACCGTGTCCGGTGTTGTATTGGGCACGGGGTCGATTGGATTTCGACACCTGAGAGTCTTGAATCACGGTCTTGGTATTTCAGTGGCTGCCATTCCAGTTCGCCCCAGTCGCAAACTGGAGCTCCAGGCGCAACATTTTGTGGTCTGCGAAACTTTGGAAGAAGCGGTTGCCCGGGGCGCCACCTATGCGATTATCGCTACGGATACGGGGCGTCATTTGGCGGATACTTGCAAGGCATTGTTACTAGATTGTGACGTTCTGGTTGAAAAACCCCTCGCTGCCTCCACGTCGGGACTCGGTCAACTGGCGATTCTTGCGCGGGAGAAGCATCGGAAAGTATTCGTCGGGTGCGATCTTCGCTTCGACCGCTCCTTACTCCTATTTCGTGAACGTCTGCCGGAAATCGGCAGCCTGCACGCAGTCAGAATCGAATGCCAGTCTTACTTGCCGGAGTGGCGGCCCAACCGCGATTACCGGCAGGCTTATTGTGCACGGCCAGAGGAGGGGGGAGTTCTGCTTGACTTGGTTCACGAGATTGACTATGCCATGTGGCTGTTTGGTGCGCCTTCGCAAGTCTTTGCGCGGTTGGTAAATACAGGGCGATTAGGGATTCATGCGGAGGAGACAGCTGATCTTTATTGGCAAACCCCCACTGGCGCGGCCTTGTCGATTCGCCTGGATTATCTTAGCCGCCGCCCTCATCGCTGCATTCGGGCGTATGGAGAGTTCGGTGAGATGGAGTGGGATGGTGTAGCGCAGACTGTCACTGTTACCAAGGCCGGCGAACAACCCCAGTCGTTCGCGGTTGCGCATGAACGGGACCAGCTTATTTCCGATCAGGCGCGAGCTTTTCTAGGTACACTCAAAGGCGGCGAGCCGGGCACTCTAACTACTCTCGAGCAAGCTGCAATCGTGGTGAGCATCTGCGACGCGGCGCGGCGTTCTTCGGATTCCGGGCGCATGGAAGCGGTTCAAGATTGGAGCTTGGCATGAGCAGCGTGCGGCCGATTCTGGCCGTGATTCCCGCCCGTGGCGGATCGAAGGGATTGCCAGGTAAGAATATTCAGCCGTTCGCCGGTTTGCCGCTGATTGCGCATTCTATTCGTCTGGCACAGCTCTGCCCGGAAATCGACCGATGCGTTGTATCCACCGATAGCGAGGAGATCGCGGAGATCGCGCGCGCGCAGGGAGGCGATGTGCCGTTTTTGAGGCCCGCCGAATTGGCGCAGGACGACACTCCCATGTGGCCGGTGCTTCAGCACTGCTTACGGGAGCTGGAGCGAGGCACCGCGATGAGGTTTGGTTCGTTGCTCCTCCTTGACCCTACCTCGCCCGGACGTATTCCTCAGGACGTTACGTTGGCAATCCGAATGCTTGAGGAGGATCCGGCCGCCGTCGGCGTGATTGCGGTTTCCGAGCCTCACTTCAACCCACGTTGGGTCTGTGTGGAAGAGGCCAACGGTTACATCCGCTATCTCGTCCAGTCCTCGACGGAATACGGCAGGCGGCAGGATGTCCCGCCCGTATATCGCATCAACGCTCTTTTGTATCTTTGGCGGCGCCATCACGTGCTCGATGAGACCACGCTGCGCCTCGGGGATACGCCACATCGCATGCTGGTAGTTCCCGAGGAGCGTGCCATTCACATTGATGAGCCGAGCGATTTCAGGTTGGCGGAATTACTGGTGCGCGAGGGCATCGTGCGGCTGCCCTGGCTGAATTCGTCATACGAGAGCGGAAATGAAAAAAGTTAGCGAACTGATGTCGCTCAAAGGACGTGTCGCCGTCGTTACCGGTGGCGCGGGCAAGATCGCCGAAGCGATTGAAGAGGTTCTGGCGGAACTGGGCGCCAAGTTATGCATCTTGGACATCGCCGCCGACTCGGCGGAGCAGCGCAGGCAATCGCTGTCCAAGTCATTTACGGTGGAGGCGAGCGCGTTTTCCGCGGACGTTTCCCAGGAATTTTCCGTCCAGCGTGCCGTTGCGGCCGCAGCTGAACGCTATGGCGGCATCGACATTCTGGTGAACAACGCCGCCTATCCGCCGATAAATCTTCCCGCCGATCACCGCGAGCTTGAGTCCCAGCACTTGGAACAATGGAATGCCAATGTGGGAGTCATGCTTACCGGAGCCTTCCTGGTAACTCGCGCCTGTCTTCCCTGGTTGCGGCGGAGCGGAAAGGCATCGGTGCTCAATATGGGCTCGATCTACGGGTTGGTCGGTCCTGACTTGCGTTTGTACGACGATACTGAGATGGGCAATCCCGCGTACTATGCGGCGGCCAAAGGCGGTATTGTCCAGTTGACACGGTATTGGGCCACGACTCTGGCGCCCGCGGTGCGAGTGAACTGTATCTGTCCGGGTGGCGTTTGGCGCGATCAACCAGTCGCTTTTCACGAGCGCTACAAGGCTCGCACGCCGCTGCAGCGCATGGCGGTCGAGGAGGATATCAAGGGCGCGGTGGCCTACTTTGCAACCGAACTATCCGCTTATGTTACAGGACAGATCCTGGCAATCGACGGAGGGTGGACGGCATGGTAATGTCAATTCGCGTTGGCAAGCACAGTATCGGCCCGGGTCTGCCGTGCATGGTGATTGCCGAGGCTGGCGTCAACCACAACGGCAATCTGGAAATGGCTTTGCGACTAGTGGACGCCGCCGCTGAAGCGGGCGCGGATGTGGTCAAGTTTCAGACGTTCAAGTCCGAGGAAGTAATTTCTCCGGTTGCTCCCAAAGCCGCGTACCAGGTGCAGACTACCGGGGCGGCGGAATCGCAGCTCGAGATGGTACGAAAGCTGGAATTGCCACCGGCGGCCTTCGCCACTATCGACCACCATTGCCGTGAGCGTGGGCTGCTCTTTCTATCGACGCCGTTCGACCGCGGCAGTGTCGATCTATTGCAGAATCTCGACATCGCAGCCTTTAAGATCCCAAGTGGAGAGGTCACGAATCTTCCATTCTTGACCTACGTGGCGAAGCAACGGAAGCCGGTAATTCTGTCCACCGGGATGTCAACTCTTGACGAAGTGGCGGCAGCGGTGGAGGTGGTGCTCGCCGCAGGTACAGGCGAGTTAGCTCTCCTTCATTGCGTCAGCAACTACCCCGCGCTCGCTTCCAGTGTGAACCTGCGGGCAATGAAAACGCTCGAGCAGCGCTTTGGCGTGCCAGTGGGATATTCGGACCACACGGAAGGCATCGAAATTTCTCTCGCTGCCGCCGCTTTGGGCGCGTGCATCGTGGAAAAGCACTTCACGCTGGATCGAACACTGCCTGGCCCGGATCACCGTGCCTCTATCGAGCCGCGCGAATTAGCGGCACTGGTACGGGGTGTTCGTACGATTGCATCCGCTTTAGGCGACGGTCGCAAAGTTCCAGCCGCGGAGGAATTAAATACCGCCGCGGTCGCGCGCCGGAGCCTGGTCGCCGTCCGCGATCTGGCTGCTGGAACCATATTGACCGAGGAAAACATTGCTATCCGCCGGCCCGGAACCGGTCTGCCGCCCTCAACTTTGCCGGCCGTGCTCGGCCGCCGGCTGCGCCAAGATGTAGCCGCGGGCGCATTGCTATCGCTGGAGATATTGGTGTGAGGACGATTGGCGTTGTCTCTACGTCCCGCGCCGATTACAGCTATTACCTTCCATTGCTTCGTGCAATCACCGAAGACCCGGAACTTCGCCTGCACCTGCTGGTTTCAGGCATGCACCTTGTCCCCGAATTTGGCTTGACGGTGAAGGCCATTGAAGCCGACGGGTTCCCGATCGCCGCGCGCATAGAGACTTTGGTCGCCTCTGATACGCCTGAGGCAATCGGCAAATCCATGGGGTTGGCGGTGATTGGTTTCGCGCAAGCATTTGCCGCGTTTCGTCCGGATATTCTGGTGGTGCTGGGCGATCGCTTCGAAATGCATGCCGCCGGATTGGCGGCGCTGCCCTATAAGTTGCCGGTGGCTCACCTTGGCGGTGGTGATGTAACCGAGGGTGCTATCGACGAGTGCCTGCGCCATAGCCTTACAAAACTAAGCCACCTGCACTTCGTGGCCGGCGCCGAACAGCAAGCACGCATTCTGCAAATGGGCGAGGAACCGTGGCGCATTTTCGTGACGGGCGCACTTAGTCTGGACGTGATTCACTCCACACCACGGTTATCGACACAGGAGATGGCAGAGAGATTCGGCGTCCCGCTCGACAGGCCTTTTCTACTGGCTACCTATCACCCGGTCACTTTGGAGTACGAGAAGACCGGCGAGCAGATCACGCAATTCTTGTCGGCGTTGGATGAGATTGGGATGCCGGTGCTATTCACCGCCCCTAACGCCGATACAGCCGGCCGGCTGATTGCCACTGCTATGCAAGAATATGTTGCCGCTCATCCGGAATCCAGGTTGGTCGAAAGTTTCGGCGCAGCCGGTTTTTTCACGTGTATGTCCTTGGCGGCGGCGATGGCCGGGAACTCTTCGAGCGGCATCATCGAGGCTGCCTCGTTTGAATTACCGGTGGTCAACGTCGGTAAACGGCAGTGCGGCCGCCTTCGTGCACGCAACGTAATCGACTGCGGTGATAGTCGGACAGAAATCGTTGCCGCTCTCAGGCGGGCACTTGAGCCGGAGTTCCGCTCATCGCTGCGCGGCCTTGAAAACCCGTACGGTACAGGGACCGCTACTACTCAGACAATCCATCAGCTCAAGACCATAGCTATCGACGATAAGCTGATCCGCAAGCGGTTCATGAAGCGTGACCCAGAGTTCAGGTGAGGACAAAAGAAGACTGATGCAGGAAACTGCAATTCTTCCACTTGGCCTGCCGTATGGGAGCAGATCTTTGCCAGCAGACCCTGGGGCAAGCATCCGCCCGAGTACGGGCTTGTCATTCCCGAAAACTTGTTTTCAATAGCCTGCTAGAGTCATCCCACGGACAGACTACGTGATTTCATCGATATTCCTTTCGGCAACTTGAGTACAAACTAGCTTGTGCGGGAGATAACGGCTGGCAGCATCGCTCAACTCAGCAGCGCTGCAAAACCGTCTACGGTGCACAGTGAAGTCGCTGTAGCACCTTGAATTGCGGGAGAAAGAGATGGAGTTGCGTTTTCTGGATGGTTTGAATCCCGGGGATGTCAGCGCTTGGGAAGAGATGGTGCGCGGCGCTCCGACTCCGGACGTCTATTACCGCCCGGGATATGTGCGTGCGTACCACTTCGCCGGTGAGGGCCGCCCTGTCGCGGCGGTCATCCGCAGCGGCTCCAGTGAACTGCTTTTCCCGTTGCTGATTCGCGACCTTACGTTTGACGGCGAGAGTTGCTCCGATGCTATTACTCCCTATGGGTACGGGGGAATGCTGCTGGTTTCAGGCCCAAGTCCGGACTCGCGTATCCTTCGGGAAGCCGCTGAAGAATTGCGCAACTGGGCGCATAGTCTGGGTCTGGTCGCCTGTACCATCCGGCTCCACCCGTTGCTGGACGGAGATACCATCCGGCAGGCGTCCGAAATTTGGCATAAAGGCGTTCGAGTATTTTCCCCTAGTCAAACGATTGCCGTGGAACTTGAACGCTGGGATGAAACCAGTTTTGCGTTACAAGACATAAGCAAGGGCCGAGGGTATGACTTGAAGAGGGCGCGTGCCGCTTGCCGGGTTAGAGTCGCTGAAGGTCCGCAGGCCAGTGAGGATCTAATTGCCTTCCAGGCAATGTATCGGGAGACGATGGCACGCCTGCATGCCGATAAGTTTTTCTTTTTTCCCGACGAGTATTATCAGCATCTCGCGGATGAACTTGGAGATAGTTTTGCCGTTGCTACGGCCTTTGCCGGCGACCGTCTGGTCGGTTCGGCTGTTTTCATGGCCGGGCGCGACTTCGCGCACTACCACCTTTCTGGGACGAACGATGAAGGCCGCCGCAATGGGGCAGCGACACTGCTGATGATGGCGGGTTGCGACTGGGCCAAGCGAAAGGGTTGTTCACTCCTGCATCTCGGCGGCGGCTTGCAGCCGCACGACAGCCTGTGGCAATTCAAGCGCAGTTTTCACGGAAAGGCGCTCTCCTATTCCTACGTCACCGTCATCGGCGACTCGGAACGATATGAGACTGCATGCAGCCGACCGGATTCGGTGTGGCCATACACGGGCCGGCAGTTTGGAGCGGCAACGTTGCTATCTTCGGGGAATTCGAACTCAAACGCAGGAAGCTCCTCTGATGAGTGTAGGCCACTGAAGATTGGGTATTTTGGAGATGGGCCATGGGCTCATCGCGCGTTGGATCTGATCTGCGGCTCAGAGCAGTTCAAAATCGGCTTCATTGTGGCTCGCTATGACTTTCCCGATTCCGTGCTTTGCCGTTACGCCAAGCAATTGCAGGTTCCTTTCCTTACAGATCGCGACGTCAACAGCGAAGAGTTCATCCGCTCCATTGCCGCTCATGAATGCGACCTTTACGTCTCGATGTCGTTCAATCAGATTCTAAAGACCCCCATCCTGAGTGCTGTTCCCAAGGGTTTCATCAACTGCCATGCCGGCGCCCTGCCGTTTTACAGGGGCAGGAACATTCTGAACTGGGCAATTATCAATGGCGAGCGCAAATTCGGAGTCACGGTGCACTATATTGACCATGGCATCGACACCGGCGACATCATCTTGCAGCAGTTCGGGGAAATTACGGAGCAAGACGATTACGGATCCGTGCTTGCCAAGGCCGTGGAGATTTGCGCGGATACCCTGTTTAAAGTGCTGAAGTTGATTCACTCGGGCGAGGCCCCTCGGACCACGCAGGCATCGATTCACCCGGTCGGGCTTTATTGTTGTCCACGCCGCGAAGGCGACGAATGGATCGACTGGGAGTGGCGCTCAAAACGTGTCTACAACTTCGTCCGAGCTCTCAGCCCCCCGGGTCCTGCCGCCAGAACAGTGGTCAAAGGCAGCAGTGTCGCAGTCCTGCAATGTAAGCTGATCCAAGGCGCTCCCTCCTACATCGGCGTACCGGGTGAAGTCGTGGGCCGCGATTCCCGCGGCAACATAGTTAAGACTAAAGACAGCACTCTACTGATCACCAAGATAGCCGATGTGGAAAACGACGGACTCGAAAATATACGCGTTCCGTCATTTCCCATCAGTACCCGAATGGGACTCGACATGCGCGGCAGGATTGGGGCGCTAGAGGATCGAATCGCTGAGCTCAGCCGGACCATCCACGAATTGACCGAACGAATAAAACAATGAACGATCATGGTCACAGCGTCGCAGCGGCAAAGTTCGAGCCCTCGCTAGCTCTGCCTTTAGTGGCGCCGCACACCTCGGTGCGCGATACGATGCTGGTCATCGACAAGTATGCCAAGGGCATTGCTGTTGTCGTCGACGACGAGCGCCGCCTGGTGGCCACCATTACCGACGGAGACATCCGGCGCGCTATTTTGGCCGGCATGGACCTCTGTGTTCCGGTCATGCAATTGAAGCAGCGGCAACCCAGCGGTCCCGAGCCTGCTCCCGTAATTGCTCGCGTGGGCACATCGGAGACAGCGTTGATTGCCTTGATGAAGGAGCGGAGTGTCCGGCAGATTCCGTTGCTGGATGCCGAAGGCCGGGTTTGCGGGTTGGCCGTTTTACACGATCTGCTGCACAGGCTTGATTTGCCGGTAACTGGCGTCATCATGGCCGGCGGTTTCGGGAAGCGCCTCAGGCCGCTTACGGATTCCGTGCCCAAGCCCATGTTGCCCATCAATGGTCGCCCCTTGATGGAGCATACGCTGGACAAGCTCCGCCAAGCCGGGGTGCAGTCGGTGCATATCACGACTCACTACCTTAGTGACAGCATCACCCGGCACTTCAAGGATGGAGCTGGGTTTGGAGTCAATGTAACCTACGTACAGGAGTCGGAACCCTTGGGCACGGCAGCCGCACTCGCCCAAATCAAGGCTGGAACCGACCCCTTGCTGGTGATAAACGGCGACATCCTGACCAATGTGAACCTGCGGGCGATGCTGGATTTTCATCGGGAACATGGAGCCTGCCTAACCGTCGGGGTTCGCCAATACGATATAGAAGTACCTTTCGGCGTGGTCGAAAGCGATGGAATCAAAGTGCTCGCGGTAACGGAAAAGCCGGTTTTACGGCACTTTATCAATGCCGGGATTTACATGGTCGAACCCGCCGTGTGCCGGTTGATTCCGCCCAAACAGCATTTCGACATGCCCGATCTGATTACGGCGGCGATCCAGCAAGGCGGCACGGTTATCAGTTTTCCAGTTTCCGAATACTGGCTCAACATTGGGCGTATCGAACAATATCAGAAGGCCGGAGCCGATGCCGCGGAGGGAATTGTTTGACCGACTTGAATTGGAACGGATGCAAAGTCCTGGTGACTGGGGCAGGGGGATTCATCGGCAGTCACCTGGTTGAACGACTGGTGATACTTGGCGCCCGCGTGACCGCATTCGTACGATACACATCCACTGGGCGCTGGGGCTGGCTGGAAGATTCTCCGGCCAAAAACGATATTGAAGTTGTGCTCGGTGACATACGGGACTCATTGAGCGTGCGCGAGGCTATGCACGGGCGCGACGTCGTCTTTCATTTAGCGGCACTGATTGGAATTCCGTATTCGTATCATGCGCCACAGTCCTATCTGCACACCAACCTGGAGGGCACGCTCAATGTATTGCAGGCCGCTCGCGAGTTGGGAACGCGACGCGTGGTTTGTACCTCTACTAGTGAAGTTTACGGCACAGCTTTGTATGTCCCCATCGACGAAAAGCATCCATTGCAGGGCCAGTCGCCGTATTCCGCCACTAAGATAGGAGCCGATAAACTCGCCGAGTCTTACTATCTATCCTTCGGGCTTCCGGTAGCCATTGCGCGTCCTTTTAATACCTATGGCCCGCGGCAGTCGGCGCGGGCGGTTATTCCTACCCTGATTACGCAAGCCCTGACTGGTTCGGAAATACGTTTGGGATCCCTGCTACCAACCCGCGACTTCAACTTCGTAGAGGATACGGTCGAAGGGTTCATCGCAACCGCAGGCAGCGAGCGGGCGATTGGCCAAGCTATCAATTTTGGCACGGGAGTGGAAATCAGCATCGCCGATCTTGCCATCATGGTCGGAGGTCTGCTCGGCAAAGAACTGAACTTGGTTGCAGAGGAACAGCGGGTCCGCCCTTCGAACAGCGAGGTCGTCAGGCTCTGCGCCGACGCGGCAAAAGCCCGTGAACTACTTGGCTGGAGCCCGCGCTTCCCGTTGCAAGAAGGCCTCCAGCGCACGATCGAATGGGTGCGGCGCAATCTCCAGGAATACCGGACAGGTTTGTATGCCATCTAGTCTCCCCTTTCGCCGCAATCGTATTCTCCCTCTTGCTGAGCCAGCGACCGCGGCGCGGAGGTCCATTTGGCCCAAGCCTTAGCACAGCCTGCACCCACCATGCCGGCTGATGCTGTTTCGCCGCCTAACTTCACCGGTTTGGCAACTCGAGTGGCGCGTGCCTCGGCCGTTTATGGCTTGGCCAACTTCGGTATTCGCGCCTTGAATTTCCTGCTGTTGCCGGTCTACACGCGGTATTTATCGCCGCTGGACTACGGCACGATGGCAATGGCGGAGACGGTGGCCAGCATCCTGCTGTTGGTTTTCGGACTCGGCATTGACGGTTCGATTCAGCGATTGTACTTTCAGTATGCTGACGAGCCCGACGAACTTCGACGCTTCGTGAGCAGCGTTCTTAAGTTTATGCTTGCCTTGGAAGCAGTCGTAGTGCTGGTGACGCTTACGATTGGCTCGCCCCTACTTCACTACCTGGCACCTGCTTTCGCGGTACCTTTCCGATACATTGCTTGGGCCATCGCCACGGCTGCGGCAATGCAGTTTGTTCAATATCGACTTATATTGTTCCAGGCTGAACACCGGCCTAAGGCATTCGCCGCTCTATCCTTCTTCGCATTCGTGTTGACGGCTTCGATTACGCTGATTCTCATAGCGCTTGCTCGCCGAGGCGCGGCCGGCATGCTGGTTGGCAAGCTTTCGGCGGCCTTGGTCGTCTTCGCAATCGCAATTTATTTTGCTCGCAGTTCGTTTCGCACCCAATTTGACTGGCACAAGATGCGCGAGACTCTCTCGATGGGAGCCATGCTCGTACCGCATCAGCTCATGGCAGGGGGGCTGATCGCGGGAGACAGATTCATTCTTCAGCATTACCGCGACCTACGCGAAATCGGCCTGTATGCGATCGCTTACACGTTTGGAATGGTCATGTCACTGGTAACCTTATCCTTGAGCCAGTCATGGACTCCGATCTATTTCGATCTGGCACGCAGCGATGAAGGGCAGCGCAGGCTTGGCCGGATATGCTCTGAATTGTTCATCGGAATGGCTGCCGTGGCGTGCTTCGGGGCTTTGATCGCACAGGACTTCATTGCGCGGTTCCTGAATGAACGCTACGTGACAGCAGGAAGGGTTGTCCCCTGGATCATAGGAGCCTATCTGGCGCATGCCATGTTTTCTATTTTTAGCTTGGCGGTACTGCAGGGTAAGAGAACGCAATGGCTGATGCTCGTCAGCTTTGTCGCCCTGACAGTCAATACTGCTCTTAATTTTGCCTTGATCCCTATTTGGGGAATGTACGGTGCCGCCTATGCGACCGCGGCCGCGTACGTCGTCGAGGCGGTTGTCATGTACTTCGTAGCGCAACGTACCTATCGCCTCAACTACGATCTACGGCGCATGACTGCCGGTTCCTGTATCTTCGCGGCGGCGCTCATCGTTACGCAGGTCCCGTGGGCGGCTCACTATCGTCCGGTTGTGATGATAATTGCCGGGATTACCTGTCTTGGGTTGCTAAGCATGTTGGGATTGAAACGAACCGTCATGCTGCTACTCCGCCGAACCGGCGGTCTGCAATCCTAAGCCTGTGAGCGTGATTCTGATGTTGAAATCTTTGGCAAAACGTCTGCCGCATTGGTTGCTGTTGCGTTTGTTCCACGCCCATTACCTGCATGGCCAAGCTAGACTGGCTCGCGACGTTGCTTGCTTCGCCCGCCTACCGCTGCTGGAGACTTTGAACCTTGGTCAATTAAAAACGAGCGACACCGTATTTGTACTTGGCAGTGGCTGGTCGATTAACGACATCGTGGAGGAGCGGTGGAGAATCATCGCCCGTCACGATTCGATCGGCTTCAATTTCTGGCCAGTTCATGCGTTTGTTCCGCGCATATTCGTCTTTGAAAGTCTCCTGTATGAGGAAGAAGAAGAGCGCCAGTTCATGTTCAGGATGTTAAAGAAAGTTATCGAGCAGCGAGCGGAGGACTACGCCAATACGGTAAAGATCGTAACCGAAGTGCAGCCGCCGGGCCTACGTCAGTTGGCGACGGAACTATGTGAAGAGTTCCGAAAGAATCTGTATGTTGGCTATACCGCTCCGGTGATTGCGCGTACCGAACTGGAATTGACGGCAGGACTCGACTATTTGAGGAAGCGGGGCGAATTCGAAGTTTCTAATTGTGTCCCCTGGCTTTTTAAGTATGGTGGTTCCGTCATCGCGATGCTGAGTCTAGCCGTACGAATGGGCTACAAGCGCATTGTGCTGTGCGGAATAGACCTGGGCATGCAAGACTACTTCTATCATCATCGAGAGCGTTACCCGGAGAGTGCAGACTGGGAGTTTGCCCCCCGCCGTGACCCACACCTTACTACGCGGCGCTTACCCTGGATGGTCCCGGCCCAACAGGTCATTTACGAATTTAATCGCCGATTGCTGAAACCGGCCGGCATTGCACTTTTTGTAGAGAACCGCAGCTCCACCCTTTTCCCGCAAGTGCCGGAAGCGCCCAAATCCTTGTTCGAAGAATTGGCTGATAGCTCGCCGGCAGTCTGATTCTACATACTTTCTTAATACAGGCTTTTTGAATATAAGGGGTTTCTCCGCACGCCGGTCCTCGCCTTGGCAAGAGCCGAAGTAACCGCATGACAGCCTACTGGTTTGCAACGGTCGATTCTGCGGGCGTTGACTACATTCGGTGACAGGTAGGTTACTTTGCTATAAAGCAATTCTGCAGTACAGCAAACCACACGATAGAAAGCTAAATCGACTCAGCGAGAACCGGCGCCGAAGCTATACTTCAGACCGAAGCCGAATCGCACCATACGGGTTTTGATTCCGTTGAAGCTAGGATTGCCCTCGTAGTCACCAGACAATCGCGCCGACAGCGGCCCGAGCAGCACTACATCCGAGCCACCTCCAAGTATGTAAGAGAAACCATTGATGTAGGGCTCATTCGGTCCGGTGATTGTCTCTTTGTATCGCGAGTATCCGAACAATCCTCTAGCGAAAGGTTGGAACCGCGAGGATAGAAAGAACCGGTACGTTGGCCCGCCTCGAAAACCGTACTCGCGGAGCCCCACAAAATTCGACTTCAACAGATCGGCCTCGCTTGTGATACCCAGGTGCCTCATAAAGAAGTGCGTAAGCGCGACCTCCCCACCCGAGCCCGTATTCGCGTTATCGCGAACCAGAACGATTCCGTTCACTGCGAGATCATTACTGTTGCTTGAAACCTTCGATAAAGCTGGTGCCGGCAGCAACGTCTGGGCCCACGCCGATACAGCGAGAGAGAGCAAAGGGATCAGTACCAATATCGATCGTAATCTCACATTACCTCCGACTAGGGCAGCAGGTTGTCTGAAAGTAAAAATATAGCACAAAGCAGACGAATACTAATTAAAATTCTTGCCCATGGTGGGCGTAGTCTTCTTCCTTTCTTCCTGCCTCAACACTCCGCCGAAAACGCCTTTCAGACCTTACTCGCCTCTCGTCCGTGAAATCACCTAGACGCGCGTGAAGATGCAAAGCCACTCTTCTACCGTCGCCGGATATGTCGCCTCTAGGGCCGGACAAGTCTCCCTACCTATAAGAAATCAATATCTCCTCTTTGCGCCACATCAGGCGCGCATAACTTAATTACCAACCGGACCTTTGATCGTGATCGTGTACGTCCCAGTTACCACTCCGCTTGCGGTCAGTCCGGGAGCAACCGCAATCGCCCTGACCGTGGTCGTACTGTTCACCGCGATCGTCCCCATGTACGGCGTCGAATTCACCGTCGGGATCGAACCATCGAGCGTGTAGTAGATTGCCGCCGCCGAGTTGCTATCCGTCAGCGTGACCGACTGCGCCGCCGTGTAGCTCTTTGGCGGCGGCGCTAAGGCCGGGGTCGGAGTCAGAATACTGTACACCCCGCTTGCCACCGTGCTCAACGTCAATCCAGAGGCAACTGCAATCGCCTTGATCGTCGTCGTGGCACTTACCGGGATTGTCCCCGTGTACAGCGTCGAATTCGCCGTCGGCGTGGTGCCGTCGAGCGTGTAGTAGATCGCCACCGCCGAGTTGGTATCCAGCAAGCTCACCGTTTGTCCCGAGCTAAAGCTGCCCGGCAGGGGCGAGAACGTCGGCGTAGGCGCCTGGATCGTGTACGTCCCAGTTACCACTCCGCTTGCGGTCAGTCCGGGAGCAACCGCAATCGCCCTGACCGTGGTCGTACTGTTCACCGCGATCGTCCCCATGTACGGCGTCGAATTCACCGTCGGGATCGAGCCATCAAGCGTGTAGTAGATTGCCGCCGCCGAGTTGCTATCCGTCAGCGTGACCGACTGCGCCGCCGTGTAGCTCCTTGGCGTCGGCGCTAAGGCCGGGGTCGGAGTCAGAATACTGTACACCCCGCTCGCCACCGTGCTCAACGTCAATCCAGAGGCAACTGCAATCGCCTTGATCGTCGTCGTGGCATTTACCGAAATCGGCGTCGTGTACAGCGTCGAACCGCTGGTCGGCGTGGTGCCGTCGAGCGTGTAGTAGATCGCCACCGCCGAGTTGGTATCCAGCAAGCTCACCGTTTGTCCCGAGCTAAAGCTGCCCGGCAGGGGCGAGAACGTCGGCGTAGGCGCCTGGATCGTGTACGTCCCAGTTACCACTCCGCTTGCGGTCAGTCCGGGAGCAACCGCAATCGCCCTGACCGTGGTCGTACTGTTCACCGCGATCGTCCCCATGTACGGCGTCGAATTCACCGTCGGGATCGAGCCATCAAGCGTGTAGTAGATTGCCGCAGCCGAGTTGCCGTCCGTCAGCGTGACCGACTGCGCCGTCGTGTAGCTCCTTGGCGTCGGCGCTAAGGCCGGGGTCGGAGTCAGAATACTGTACACCCCGCTCGCCACCGTGCTCAACGTCAATCCAGAGGCAACTGCAATCGCCTTGATCGTCGTCGTGGCACTTACCGGGATTGTCCCCGTGTACAGCGTCGAATTCGCCGTCGGCGTGGTGCCGTCGAGCGTGTAGTAGATCGCCACCGCCGAGTTGCTATCCAGCAAGCTCACCGTTTGTCCCGAGCTAAAGCTGCCCGGCAGGGGCGAGAACGTCGGCGTAGGCGCCTGGATCGTGTACGTCCCAGTTACCACCCCGCTTACGGTCAGTCCGGGAGCAACCGCAATCGCCCTGACCGTGGTCGTACTGTTCACCGCGATCGTCCCCATGTACGGCGTCGAATTCACCGTCGGGATCGAGCCATCAAGCGTGTAGTAGATTGCCGCCGCCGAGTTGCTATCCGTCAGCGTGACCGACTGCGCCGCCGTGTAGCTCCTTGGCGTCGGCGCTAAGGCCGGGGTCGGAGTCAGAATACTGTACACCCCGCTCGCCACCGTGCTCGAACGTCAATCCAGAGGCAACTGCAATCGCCTTGATCGTCGTCGTGGCATTTACCGAAATCGGCGTCGTGTACAGCGTCGAACCGCTGGTCGGCGTGGTGCCGTCGAGCGTGTAGTAGATCGCCACCGCCGAGTTGGTATCCAGCAAGCTCACCGTTTGTCCCGAGCTAAAGCTGCCCGGCAGGGGCGAGAACGTCGGCGTAGGCGCCTGGATCGTGTACGTCCCAGTTACCACCCCGCTTACGGTCAGTCCGGGAGCAACCGCAATCGCCCTGACTGTGGTCGTACTGTTCACCGCGATCGCCCCCATGTACGGCGTCGAATTCACCGTCGGGATCGAGCCATCAAGCGTGTAGTAGATTGCCGCAGCCAAATTGCTATCCGTCAGCGTGACCGACTGCGCCGCCGTGTAGCTCCTTGGCGTCGGCGATAAGGCCGGGGTGGGAGTCAGAATACTGTATACCCCGCTCGCCACCGTGCTCAACGTCAATCCGGAGGCAACTGCAATCGCCTTGATCGTCGTCGTGGCATTTACCGAAATCGGCGTCGTGTACAGCGTCGAACCGCTGGTCGGCGTGGTGCCGTCGAGCGTGTAGTAGATCGCCACCGCCGAGTTGCTATCCAGCAAGCTCACCGTTTGTCCCGAGCTAAAGCTGCCCGGCAGGGGCGAGAACGTCGGCGTAGGCGCCTGGATCGTGTACGTCCCAGTTACCACTCCGCTTGCGGTCAGTCCGGGAGCAACCGCAATCGCCCTGACTGTGGTCGTACTGTTCACCGCGATCGCCCCCATGTACGGCGTCGAATTCACCGTCGGGATCGAGCCATCGAGCGTGTAGTAGATCGCCGCAGCCGAGTTGCCGTCCGTCAGCGTGACCGACTGCGCCGTCGTGTAGCTCCTTGGCGTCGGCGCTAAGGCCGGGGTGGGAGTCAGAATACTGTATACCCCGCTCGCCACCGTGCTCGAACGTCAATCCGGAGGCAACTGCAATCGCCTTGATCGTCGTCGTGGCATTTACCGAAATCGGCGTCGTGTACAGCGTCGAACCGCTGGTCGGCGTGGTGCCGTTGAGCGTGTAGTAGATCGCCACCGCCGAGTTGCTATCCAGCAAGCTCACCGTTTGTCCCGAGCTAAAGCTGCCCGGCAGGGGCGAGAACGTCGGCGCGACGAGTGGTGCCTGAATCGTGTACAGACCAACGGCCACAGCGCTTGGCAAGGGCTGTGCGGAGGCAAGCGCAATCGCCTTGATCGTGGTCGTACTACTGACTTTGATCGGCAGGGTGTACGGCGTCGAATTCACCGTCGGGATCGAGCCATCGAGCGTGTAGTAGATCGCCGCAGCCGAGTTGCCGTCCGTCAGCGTGACCGACTGCGTTCCGGAATAGGTATTCGGCAGCGGCTTAAACGTCGGTGTTGTCGGCACGATATTAATCGGCTGGGTCTGCGGGTTCGACTGTGCCTGATAGTTGGTGTCGCCACTATAGGTCACCGATACCAGGTGAGAAGCCACAGAAAGTCCACTACCTAACTGCAACGTGTAGGCGCCATTCACCAGGGCCACGGTCTGGCCCGAGCTACCGTCGATCTGGTAGGTGAAGGTTCCGGTCGGTACGACACTCCCTATTTGATTGACGCTCATGGTCAACGACAAATTGGTGCCGTAAGGAATCGGGTTACTACCATTCTGCGAAAGATAGAGATTGATGATGCTAGCATTCCCGACACCGGTCCCGCTCAGTTGCACTGTTACAGGGGTATTAACCGCGTAGCTTAACAGGGTTTGGCTGGCTGATAACGGTGCAGCCTTGGTCGGCTGGCTCGTAACTACAATACCGCAGCCATAGCCAGCAAGAAGCGGCGTCGCGCCCGTCATGTCGCAGCCATTCGTTGCCGTACCGGTCGCAAGGAAGCTGCTGTAATCCCCCGTGCCCTGCCAAGCCGGCTGCTGGAACGTCAGCGTCTGGTTGCCGATGCTCCACATCGTCAGCGTTTGCCCAGGTCCTGTGGTTCCGAGTGTTTGTGGAGCAAACGTGAGACTCGCCTGCGAACGAGCTACCTTTACGACCTGGTTGGCGGCCGCGTCGGCAATGTACACGTCACCTTTCCCCACAACGAAAGCCCGCACGGGACCCAGCAAGCCGGTGCCGATCGCAATTTGATCGGTGCCTGGGTAATTACCGTTCTCATACGGAACCATCACGACGCGCGCATTCCCGGCGTCGGTGACATAGACGTTGCCCGCAGCATCGACACTTACGCCTGTGGGCTGGCTGAAGCTGCCGATATTCAAATGAGTAGCAGGGTTGTAGTTGCTGTTTGTCTCCGGAACTTTGACGACCCAGCCACTGCCGGCGTCCGCCACGTACAGGTTGCCTTGAGTATCCAGTGCGACGCCAGCGATATTCGTAAACCCGCTGGCCGCTACAAACTGACCGGCAACGTTCAGGGCACCGTTGCTGAACGGCACCACGACCACCTGTTGCGGGTAGGCGACAAACAGATACCCCAGCGAATTCACCGTAATCGCCTTCGGCTGACCGTAATCCACCCCGGTGATGTTGCTGTTTGAATTATTGAGCAGCACCACTTGGTCTGTGCTGTTTAGGGTTCCGTTTTCGTTTGGAACCATAACAACTTGGCCGTTATCGGCTCCCGCGGTGCCCGCATCTACGATGTAGACATTGCCCGCGCCATCAACCGTCAAATCAATTGGGGTCACCAGGTTCGCACCAACCTGCGTCTCGGTGCTCGGATCGGGCGGCCAGCCTGCTGTTCCCGCGGGTATCCGCACCACTAGGTTGCTGGGTGCGCGCTGGTCGGCTACGTAGACGTTGCCGTTCCAGTCGACCCACACTGACTGCGGAGTATTGATTGACATCGCGCTCTGGACCGCGGGGTTCAGCGCCACCAGCGCGCCCGTGCCGGTGCCGCCGATGTATCGCATGGCAGCCGGCCGATTGTTCTGGTCATAGAGCACCACCGCGCCCTGCCGATATCCCGGGGCTTGAGGAGTAAAGGTTACATTGATGTAGCAGGTGTCACCCGCGCTGTAAGCATGACTCACCGCGCAACTGTCGCCACCGGCATCCGTGAAGTCAACGCTCGTCAAACCACCCTTGGACAGTACGGCCCAGTTTTGCAACGTGAACCCTGTGTACGCAGGGATAAGTACTCTTGTTCCTGCCGTCGACGGCGGTGTCGGCAGCGACTGCTGACCTACCGCCACCGAACCGAAGTCCTGCCGCGCAAACGGTGGCGCTACGGAATCAGGAGCGGAGGCGGAGCCGGAGTACGAAGCATCGCCGCTGTAAGTGGCGGTGATGTTTTGCGGTCCAACATGACTGGACTGCCCGAAGTTCAAAGTCGCCGTCGCCGTCGTGGAACTGACCGCAGTTACGGAGACCTGATTAGTAAAGTAGGGGCTGGAAAAAGTTACGTGCCCAGTAGGCGCCGTCCCGGTACTGGTTCCCGTGACCGTCACCGTCGCTGTCAGGGTCACGCTGCCCGGTATCTCAGGAAGCGAACTCGCGTTGTCTGTCAGGGTAGTTGTGGTTGGAACTAGAGTCGAAACCGTCGTCACCGTAACCGTGATAGCGGATGACACACTTGACGCGTAATTCGCATCTCCCGGATAAGACGCCGTGATGCTGTTGCTGCCCATAAGCAGTTGACTGCCGCTAACAGACAAGCTCGCCGTGCTGGTTGTGGCGTTAGACGCCATCAGCGCGAAGGAGCCCAGTATATTCGTTCCGTTATAGAACGTAACTGTACCGGTCGGCGACACGCTGCCGCTCCCGGAAACCGTAGCCGTCAGCAACGTGCTGCCGTTCGCCTGAATGCTGCCCGGATTCGCGCCAAGCACCGTCGAGGACGAACCCGTGCCCGGCTGTCCAATCCCGGACAATTGCAACTGCTGGGTCGCGGCGCTTACGTTCAGGGTGTTGTCGGTCAGCCCGACGCTGCCCGGATTGCCGCCCGCGGCCTGCGGTGCGAACACGATGCCGAGTACGCAGCTTGCGGCTGGACTCAGTAGTTGGCCGTTGATGCTACAGGAAGTATCAGGGCCTGCCAGGGTATAGTTGCCAGTCGTGCTGATCTGCGTAATGTTCAGTTGCGTATTGCCATTGCCGAAGTTCTCGATGGCAACATCTTGCGCCGCGCTAGTAGAGCCGACGTTGGTGGTGGGGAAGGTGAGCGAGGGCGGATCGGAAACGTCAACCTTGCGGATGCGGCCGGTGCCGTCCGGGAAGTAGAGGTTGCCGGCGCCATCTACCGCAACGACCTGAGGATACGGTAGTGCCACGCTGGTGGCCGCAGTATTGTCGCTGCTGATACCAGAGAGCCCAGTACCCGCCACCGTGCTGATCATTCCACCAGGCGTCACCTTGAGGATGCGTGCGTTGAGGGGTTCCGCGATGTAGACGTTGCCGGCGCCATCCACCGCAACCCCACTGGGCTGGTTCAGCTCAGCGCTGGTGGCCGCAATGTTTTCGCCGTTGTACCCCGGGGTCCCGTTGCCGGCCACCGTGCTGATCATCCCGCCCGTCACCTTGCGGATGCGTTGGTTCAAGGTATCGGCAATGTAAAGGTTGCCGGCGCCATCGACTGCCACTCTATAGGGATTTGCCAGTTCCGCAGTGGTAGCCTGAATGTTGTCGCCGTTGTAGCCTTGGTTCCCGTTGCCTGCCACCGTGCTGATCACCCCGCCCGGGGTCACCTTGCGGATGCGTTGGTTGCCGCCATCCGCGATGTAGAGGTTACCGGCCCCATCGACCGTCACGCCCCAGGGAGTGCTTAATTCCGCGCTGCTGGCCGCAATATTGTCGCCGTTGTACCCTTTGGTCTCGGTACCAGCCACCGTGCTAATTATCCCGCCCGGGGTCACCTTGCGGATGCGTTGGTTGCCCTGGTCCGTTATATAGAGGTTTCCGCTGCCATCTACGGCCACGCCAACCGGATGCGCCAGTTCCGCGGTGGTAGCCTGAATGTTGTCGCCGTTGTAGCCCCAGGTTCCGGTGCCCGCCACTGTAGTGATCACCCCGCCTGGGGTCACTTTGCGGATGCGGCTGCTGTCGCCATCCACAATGTAGAGGTTGCTGGCGGCATCCACGGCCACGTCACCGGGATTGTCTAGTTGCGCGCTGGTGGCCAGTCCGCCGTCACCACAGGCAGCAGTGGGGTCAGAACAGAACCCAATAGTGCCCGCCAAGGTATGGAGGATGCCCGGCCCGAAACCAATCGCCGGACCAGTTCCTATTCCGTACAGATAAGTGGTCTGGAGTACGTTTCCGGAGCCGTCGGTCACTACCATGGCATCGACGCGCTGACCCGGGAGTTGCGGCTTGAAGTTGACCTGCACGCTGCAAGACACGGAACCGCTACTGGTGCAACTAGGCGTGCCAGCGGTGAACTCAATCCCGTAGGCCAAGGCAAAGTTTGGCGTGCCGGAGGCGAACGAATACGACAAAGTTGCAGGACCACTTGTTCCGATTGCGACCTGGCCGAAGTTTTGCGCACTGCCGTTCAGCGAGCCCGTCGATACCAAAATGGCACCGGACACACCAGTGATTGAAGAATCGTTCGCCGACAGCGTTTGCGAACCCGCGGTTTGTAACGTGGCGACAAAGGTGCCGACTCCGTTAGTCAATATCGAGTTTATCGGCAGCGTCGCCTGTACATCGGAGCTGCTGAACTGCACGGTTCCGCTGTAGTTCGTGACAGTATTGTTGGCAGTGTCCTGAGCCGTCACGGTAAAGACGAACGCCGTGCCTGCGGTAGCTATGTTGGGAGCACCTACCTTGAAATGAGTGGCCGCACCCATGCCCGTTGCGGACACTGCAATGATTGACACACCTCCGATTGACGGCGTTGTGGAGTCGTTCGCCGACAGCGTTTGCAAGCCTGCGGTTCCCAAAGTTGCATTGAACGTGCCCACTCCATTGGTCAAGGTTGTATTGCCCGGCAGCGTCGCTAGCGAATCGGAGCTGCTGAACCGCACGGTTCCGCTATAGCTAGTGGCGGTATTGTTAGAGTCGTCTTGGGCCTTAATCGTAAAGCCAAACGCCGTGCCTGCGGTTGCATTGGATGGAGCGCTCACCGCGAAGTGAGAAGCCGGGCCCGCCGAAACCACAATGACGGCCGACCCATTGATTGACGGCGTTGTAGAGTCGGTTGCCCAAAGCGTTTGCGAGCCTGCGTTTCGCAATATCGCGTTGAAGGTGCCGGTCCCGTTGGTCAATGTCGAGTCTACCGGCAGCGTTGCCTGTAAGTCGGTGCTGCTGAAGTGCACGGTTCCGCTGTAACCGGTTACGGTGTTGTTGCTGGCGTCCAGGGCAGTCACGGTGGCGCTGAACGAGCCGCCCGAGATAATAGACGACGGCGACGCGTTCACAGAAAAGTGCGTGGCTACCCCTGCGGTAACCGTAGTGATGTTTACTGTCACAGTTTGCGGTCCCGCCGGAGTGTAATTCGCGTCGCCGTTATAGCTCACACTGATTATGTGGCCGCCGGCTTGGAGAGTTGTTCCCAACTGGAGCTGAGCGCAACCACCCACAAGGGGAACTGGAGACCCCTGCGGGATTGTGTCGATTGAGTAAGCGAAGGTACCCGTTGGTATAGGCGCTCCACTCGGTTGCGTGATGCACGCGCTGATCGAAGCTGAAACCCCGTAGGTAAACGCGACAGGGCTGGAAGGAAGGACAAGTTGTGACGTTATCTGCGGGGGGGTAACACTCTGGGTATTGGAGACACTGCTCGTGTAACTGCTCCCGGAATTCGGTTGGAAACTAGCTTGAATCAAGTGGGAGCTGCCGCCAGAGGCGCCGATGGAAATATTCCAGAAGTTGGCGGTGCCCTGCATGTCTCCTGCCAACATGCTGATTGTGCTGTCAGTGGAATTGCTAACCACCAGATCGATGAGCCCGTCGCTGTTCAGGTCGGCCGCCGCAATGCCAACGGGTCCATTGCCCACGGTGTAAGTCGTTGGCTGAGTGAATACCCCGGGAGTTTGGGGCTGGCTCACCTGCGACTGATTCGTCAGCACACTCACCGTGCCGTCGCTGTTATTGACGACTGCCAGATTCGGCGTGTAGCCGCCGTTAGAATTGAACGCCGCGATGCCCATGGGCGCCTTGCCGACGGTGATCGGCGTCTGCGCCACGAACTGTCCGCGATTGGTCGCACTGCCCAGCAACAAACTGACGGTATTGTCTAACTGATTGGTGACTGCGATGTCAGCAAATCCATCCCCATTGAAGTCTGCCACGACGATACCGATCGGCGATGTGCCTACGGAGTACGAGTAGGAGACTGTCGAAGAGGAGAACTGCCCTGGGGTAGTGGCCAACAGAATGCTCACCGCGCCGGCAGTCGTGTTGTTCACAACTGCCAGGTCCGGCACTCCGTCGCCGTTGAAGTCACTTACCGCAACTGCTATCGGTGACTGACCGGCGGGGTACGCGGTTTGAGTGAGGAACTGTCCGCGATTGGTCGCGTCACCCAGCAACACGCTGACCGTGCCATCGCCCTTATTCGCGACAACCAGATCCAGGATGCCGTCGCCATTGAGATCGGCAGCCGCTATCCCCGCAGGTTGGCTGCCCACCGTGTAGGGCGATGAGGGCGTAAACGTTCCCGGGTTAGTAAAGTTGTTGAGTAAAACGGTTACCGTGCCATCGGCCGAATTCGTAACCGCCAGGTCTGGAAGTCCATCGCCGTTGAAATCGCCAACTGCGATAGCTACCGGGGAGTTCCCGACTGGGTAAGCTACGGGCGCCGAGAATTGTCCGGGGTTGCTCGGCTGGCCCAGCATCACCAATACCTGCTTGTTGACGGTATCGACGACTGCGACGTCATTAATGCCATCGCCGTTAAAGTCAGCCGTGACTATGCCGTCCGGGCTCGTTCCCGTTCCCAGGGAAGTGGTTTGTTGCGCCAGGTATCCGGGCCCGGCAAACACCGAGAAATTTCCAAGGGTAGTGCTGGTAGTTTGATCCTGAAGGTTAACCTGGCCGCTTAGCTGCTCCGCTCCGGAGGCGGTGACCGTCGCGGTGAAATTGTAGCCGTTGGTGCCCAGTATAGGATTCGCCAGCGTCGTCGTGGTCGGAATGGTGCTGGCCGTGACGTTCAACTGCTGGTAATTCGCGACACTCGGCGCGATGCTCTGCGTGCCGTTATAGGTGGCGCCTATCGGGTAGCCATAAGAATTGGCAGGGAAGGCCATGTTCAGCGTCGCTGTGCCTAGCTTGGGATTATTAGTCGCTGGACTGCCCACCAACTGCACCGTGCTCAACGGAGTCTGGTTTTGCCAGAAGGTCACCGCGCCCGCCGTTACGGGCAGTCCGTTTTGCGTCACCGTCGCCGTTAGCGTCACGACTTGGCCAGGGATTGCCGAACTCGTCGACAAAACCAATGAGGTATTCGTCGAGATCTGGACACTTCCCGCGACTGCAATCGAACCTGATATTTCCTGCAGCGAATTCACTGCGTCGGTGACGATGATGTAATGGATTCCAGGGCTATTCAACGTAACCGAAAAGGCGCCAGTTCCGTTGCTAAGGGTGCTATTTGCTGGCAACACAGCCAATGAGTCGTCGCTGCTGAAGTGAACTGTCCCCGTATAACCGGTTACGGTATTACCCCAGCTATCCTGCGCAGTCACCGTGACAAAAAATGGTACCCCACCGGTAACGCTGGTTTGATTGGAGACACGCAACCGGTTGACCACGCCTGGATTCACCGTAATCTTCGCCGACCCGGCGTCACCATTGCTATCACTGACCATAAGTGTCGCAGTGCCCGCGGTATTAAGGGTGGCAGTAAAGGTATGTACCCCACCGTCCGAAGTCTGGAAGGTGTAGCTCCCCGGTAAGTTAGCCCCCGCCGCGGAGCCGGATAGGCCAAACGAAACGGTCCCGGTATAGCCGGCCCATGTCGTCGCGGTCGTGCCGTTCCACTGCGTGGCGGTCACGGTGAAGCTAAACTGCGAGCCTGCCGTTACGGACGAAGGCGCAGACACTTGGAAGGAGTTTGGCTTAGGATTTACGGTGAAACTCGCGGACGAGGTGGGCGTCACGCCCGTGTTCGTCGTGTCACTCGCCTGCAGGCTGTACTGACCGGCCTGTGTAAACATGCTGGCCGGCAGGCTGAACGAAACCGCGCCGCCGCTGCCCGTAGTCTGTGTCCTGGTCTGTGTCGAATTATCGGGGAAGGTAACCGTTAAAGTTATCGAATCGCTGGACGGAACGGCGTTCCCGTTGGAGTCCTGAATTTGCACGCTCACCGTCAGCCCGCTGGCACCCAAGGTGAAGCTGTTATAAGGCGCATTGGTAAACGCTAGCTGGCTCTCCGCGCCGACCGAATACCCTGTAAGGGTGAACTTCTGTGGCGAGTTGTATGCCCCATCGGTTAACGTGAGCGTTCCGGTGTAAGCACTCTTCTGCACCGCGGGCGCGGTAAACTGCACGTTAAAATTGCAGGAGCTTCCGACGGGAAGACTCGTGCCCACGCCACAAGACGGGCTCGAAGCGGTGGTCTGCGAGAAAGCACTACTTCCTGTGAAGCTAATCCCGCTCAGCGTCATGCCGAGGTTGCCGTTATTGTAGAGGCTGGTTTGGGTAGTGCTGGATTGTCCTGCCGCTGCATGATAGGTGTAGCTTCGGCTTCCAAATCCACGACCAATCTCGCACACGTAGTTGCTGCTGGGATTGTTATTGAGGAACATGACATCGCCGGCGGCATCGCTTACCAATTGGCCCACCGGACCCAGTGACGTAGCATTCGAAAAACCATTGGAACTACCGCAGCCGGAACCGGAATTTCCTGCCATGCCGGCGATGATCGAAACATTTCCGCTCAGATCTACGCTCAGCACGTCGGAATTGCCGGCGTCGGAGATATATAGAATCCCGGCCTGATCAAGCGCGACGCCCACGGGGTTGATCAGTGTGCCCGCCGCCACGGTCGTGATATATCCGTGGCTGTCAACCATGCGCACCTTGTTTCCGCCAGCGGCGCCAAGCACAATGTAAAGATTTCCGGTGCGCGTCCCCACCGTGATGGCGGTGATGCCCGCCAAGGACGCTTGCGTAGCCGGAATGTTATCGCTGGTGCTGCTGCCGCCTCCGGCGTAGGTAGAAATAGTGTTGTTTCCGCTCGGGTTGAAAACGCGCACCCGCGCGTCTTCCGCGAAGAAAATGTTGCCGAGGGCATCGGCGTAAATCGCCTTCGGGTAGAGAGTCGACGCGCTCTCGGCGTTACCGCCATCGCCCGCCGAGGTGCATGTGCCGTTACCGACGATCGATTGGATGGTGCCGCCAACGTTGATAACGCGGATTCGGCAGTTGTCGGTGTCGGCTATATAAATGTTGCCGGCCGGATCTTCGGTCACGCCGGAGGGGTTGTTCAACGTAGCGCTGGTGGCCGGGCCGCTATCTCCGACATTTCCTCCGTTGCTCGCAACACCGGATTGCCCGGCTACCAGCGTATACACCGATGTGTTGGAGTTAAACATCCAGACAGTGTGATTGCCTCCGGTGGTCACATAGAAATTATTCGCGGTGTCGTAGGTCGCGCCCGTAAGAGACACGCCGTTGTTGGTCCCGCCGAGATTTGCCGGTGCCTGGCTGAAATTGGCAAACTGCGACATGCTCGCGGGGGCGCCTAGCGAGGGAGATATCCCGTAGCCAGTCATTCCCCAGCTTTTCATCTGCGTTCCCGATCCGGTGTTGTAGGTCACGACCAGCGGGGCTCTACGAACCCCGGGTCTGGTGGGCGTGAACGTGATCGGAATCAAGCACGTGGTGCCTGAACTCTGGGGGCTTCCAATCGTGCAACCTGCGATTGTGCCCACGGAAAAGCCCGCGCCCGAGTACGCTGATGGGATAGCAATCGACGTTATCGTCATTGCCTGTTGGAGGGTCAGTTGTGCCGTGAACATCGTCGAGTTGGGAGTGCCAGCAGAACCAACGTAAGCCGCCCCGCTATCCAGGAACGAGCCGATTTCATAGGCCAGGTTGTGGCCCGTGTCAATCCCTACTCCCCCGTTCGTGAGTGAAGCCAGCCCGTAGACTGTCCGTCCCCCCAAAGGTGCCAGGGTGCCGATTTGGCCGTTCTGGATGGCGCGAATCGCGCTGTTACCGGTGTCGATAAATATGAACTGTTGGCCACCGTTATTTGGTTGGAACATCATTCCGGTGGGATTCGACAGAGCCGCGCCAACGGCGTTTCCGCCATCCCCGGAATAGCCCGATTGTGGCACCCCGCTGACTACCAGGCCCGCAACCAGATTGATATTTCCGTTGCTCGCGGTGATTTCACGGATGAGGTTGTTGCCGCTATCGGCGATAAACAGATTTCCGCTGCCATCGAGCATCAGGCCCAAAGGATTATTGAGTTGTGCCGCGCTTGCAGGTCCGCCGTCACCGCCATAGCCCGGCGAACCGTTGCCGGCCACCAGGGTGAATGCGGTGTCTATTCTGTAAATATTGGAATTCTGGTCGGCGATGTAACCCACGTTGCTCCCCACCGCGATGGCGGTTGGATGATTCATCGTCGACAGTATCTGACCAAAACACCAACTGGCTCCGCTGGCACTATTGGCGGCAAGCGTGCAAACCGTGTTGGCCTCGACGTTTAGCATGCGGACGGCGTTGTTGCCGGCGTCGGCGATATAAACGTTGCCATTGGCATCGGTTGCCAGCGCGGTAATCCCAGAGAACATGGCGCTACTTGCCGCACCATCGACATAGCCCGCCGAGGCGCTTCCGCCGGGGGCGCCCGCGACCGTGCTGATCGTCCGCATTCGGGCGTCAATCTTGAGGACTGCGTTGCCGTTGCCCACGTAGACGTTGCCCACAGCATCCGTCGCGATGCCGTAAGGAGTGATGGCAACGTTCTGTGCCGGGACGCCCTCGGCAAACCCGGTGCTGCCGCCGGCCAACGTTTTGCCGATCATCAAATTGAAGGCATCGTTTCCAAAAGCGCTGGAAACCAGGCACAACACTAAGCCAACAACAAGAATAAAGGTTTTCCTCAAGTGGCTTGAATTCAGCGATGTCATGACAGCCTCCTGCAAAACGCGCCGTAGCGGCAAGCGTGTAAGGGTTCGCAATGCAGCATCTCGTGATGAAAATGTTTCATGTCCCAATGGACAACGAATGGTAGAGGATCAAACAGAAGCCCGCGGCCCGACTGGCACGCCAAGCCGCCCTCTGCATAGCCATGGCGCTCGGACCACAGCAGTGTGCCCATATATCCCAACCGAAACCTGTCGATATCTAGTAGTAGCAACAGCTCGTTTACGGACAACCAATGCGTAAATTAAGGGGCCTTAGCGATCATCCCGAGCTATCTATGACTGCCCAAGCCGGGGGGCGACATGAGTAGCCAATAGCGCACACGATGGCGTTTACTACGAAACCTGGGGGAATCTGATTGTGAAAATATCCCGTTTTGATCCAGAGTTCAAGGATTATTACCGAGGTGGGAAAAAAATCGTGGCGAAGCTTCAAAATGGAACCAGAAACCGGTGAACAGGCGATGAATAGCCCACAAAGAGGCTAGTAAACGACCGCGCCGCTTTCCCGAATGTGGAAGCGATCGCGTGATGGACGAAGAGGGCGAGCTGGCTAAATGGAATTCGGAGTGCAATCGAGAAAACACAAGGAGACGTAACCGCAGGCGAGGAGAAGACCGGACCTGACCGGACCCATCCATAACCAGGCGCCGGCTTCCTGGCTGCGGACGGGGACCCGGTCCACCCTTCAACCGCGCAATGTTAAGTTATAAAGGGCGTGATGACGTCAGCAAGCAAGCAGCGCACGCTATCCCAAATGCCAGACATAGCGATGTTGCTTGGCTGCAGTTGGTGAACACTATCTGGGCTAAACTGGGAATTGACCGATCATGATCGACATACATAGCCATGTCCTGCCATCGGTGGACGATGGACCCCAATCGGTGGAGGCAGCCATCGAGATGTGTCGAATCGCGCATCGCGATGGCATTACCCATCTGGTTGCCACTCCGCACGCGAATTTTAAATATAAATACGACCGCGATGCGAGTCTGGCGCGACTCGCCGAGTTGCAGCAGCAAGTGCCGGAAATCAACCTCATGCTTGGCTGCGAGTTACATCTTTCGTTTGAAAACATCGAGGACGCCATCGCGAACCCCAGGCGATATGCCATCGGGGGCACTCGGTACGTGATCATAGAGCTCAGCGATTTTGGCGTCTCCCGTAATGTTTTAGATTGGGTTTTCAAACTGCACTGCGCGGGAATCTCTACCATTCTTACGCATCCCGAGCGCAATGTGGCGTTATGCAGCAGATTCGCTCTTGTGGAAGAGCTGGTGAACCTTGGCAGCATTCTTCAAATCACCGCCAATTCACTGACCGGATTTTGGGGGAAGGCGGCGCAACGCTCTGCGGAGAAGATGTTACGAAAAGGCTTGGTACGCATCATTGCCAGCGATGCCCATGATCCCAGGAGGCGAACCCCGGTGCTCTCTAAAGCGCGCGACATGGCCGCCACGATGGTAGGAACAGAGGCCGCTGATCAGCTCGTCGTCGAGTATCCCGCAATGGTCATAGCCGATCAGCTTATTGAGCTTTGAAAAATGAGATGTTCGGAGTATATGGCAGCGCAATTCCGCGCTCGCTAGGCGGCCCTCCGACTCCTGACCTTTACCGAGTCAAATCAATATAATCAACAACTTACAATGGCAATAATATACTTGACTAACCAAGAATTCAGGCGTACTCTGGTTTTGTAAGAGGCAGAACGCCATGAAAATCAAGACTCTCCAGCAAGCCGTTCAATACTTCGACAACGAGCAAATCTGCATTGACGAGATAGCGCAACTGCGCTGGCCTGATGGCAAGCCCACTTGCCCTGCGTGCGGCAAGCAGGATCATTATTATTTGGCGACACAGAAGCGCTGGAAGTGTAAAGACTGCTGGAAACAGTTCTCTGTGAAGGTCGGAACCGTGATGGAAGATTCCCCGATTCCGCTCAATAAATGGCTGCTTGCAATGTGGATGCTGGCGAACTGCAAGAACGGCGCTTCCTCTTACGAGATTCACCGCGCAATCGGAGTTTCGCAGAAGTCGGCATGGTTCATGTTGCAGCGCATCCGGCTTGCGATGCGCCCCGAGGACTTGACCAAGATCGGCGGAAGCGGTTCTACGGTCGAAGCCGATGAAACCGTGATCGGCGGGAAGCTGAAGTTCATGCACAACAGGCGCAAGCGTGAAATGGGGCTTGGCGCAGTTAGCGAAGGCTACCAGAAGAACAAAACCATCGTGATGGGTGTACTTGATCGTGACGCTCGCCAAGTTCGCGCTACAGTGATCCCTGCCGCTCGCCGTTCCACGATGGAAGCCATGGTACGGAACCATGTTGAGTCGGGAACTACCATGATGACTGACGCGCACGTTGGTTATGACCTGCTCAAAAACTACTTTTCGCATGAAGTGATTAACCACATGGAAGCCTATGTACAAGGCAAGGTTCACACCAACGGCATTGAGAACTTCTGGTCGCTGCTGAAGCGCGGCCTGAACGGAACCTACGTCGCCGTTGAACCTTTTCATTTGTTTCGATATGTTGATGAGCAAGTATTCCGTTACAACAATCGGAAGCGCGGCGAAGAAAAACTGGACGATGGCGACCGCTTCCGCGTACTGCTTTCACAGATTGCAGGCAAGCGTCTTACCTTTGCTGAAGTAACCGGTAAGGCTGGTAGTCAGGCGAACACTTAACCCTTATCGGAAACCGCGTGGTCCGAAGCCAAGGGCTCGGGAGTAAGTTCAAGTGTAAGGCGAAGTTGAGTGTTGAACTTGCTCTCGGCGCCCAATGCGCGACTTAGTGCCTTTAGCGAAGCAATAGCGCTCTCTATTTCTGGGACTACAGTCGGACCCATGGGTTCAGAAACCCAAGTTCGACCACAACTCGGGCAATCTATGATTTTCTGAAAATCAAATCGCTCCGAGAGCGGAAACGAAAGCGTCGTTTTGCAGTGGTTGCATTCAAGGCGAATACCGATGATGTCGGAGAGTTCGATGTATTGCTTTACTTGCCTTGTCATCGTTCACCTTTTGGGCTTCTGGGCTTCGGGCCGCGCTTCGGCTTGTCCTTGTTCGCCAGCTTTTCAGCCCCGAGTCGCCGCTGAATCTCCTCTTTGGATACCGAGAGCACGCGGCGCGTGACGTTCTCGAAGTTCCTGAATTCTGTGCTGGGCTCTGGGTTGGATTTCATGTGCTAATGATACTCCAATGAACAAGTGGCCATTCTCGGGAATTGACGAAAAGCTAGAACGGTCCCGCCAGAATATCTTTAATCTTCAGTCCGAAATCAAGCGGTTCTTTGACAAAAGCAAATACCCCGTTCTCCCCCAACACGATACACAACTTCTCCTTGAGGTCTTGAAGTACCACGAGGGCCGAGATATTCCGCCCCGCTTCGGCGTTCTTGCCGGGGAGACCATTCATCACTTGCGTTCCTGTCTCGATCACCTTATGTGGTACTTCTCCGCACCCTACTACCGGGATAAGTATCCCAGCCGTATCGAATTTCCCATCCTCGAAGCGCCGCCAGGGGACAAAAAGAGTCTCAAGAGATATATAGGAAAAGTAAAGGGAATCTCCGATCCCGCCGCCGCTATCCTTGTTGAGTTTTTTCAGCCTTATTACACCCCCGACCCGTTTGACAGCGCCCTGTTGATCCTGCACAAGATGGACATCGTTGATAAACACAGAGAACTCGTCTTGTGCTTCTCCAGCGGCGCCATTGAAATTCCCCTTGCAGCCGTGCAAACAGTCGTCAGAAAGCATTTCCCTAGTTATCAGGGCGGAGTATTCAATAGCTCCTTCGAGGATGCGTTCATCCGAGAGATGAAGAACCACGCCAAGATTACCGCTACAGTATCTTTTCGGGATTTTGGCCGGAGGAAACTCCAGGCGGTCGTCCCAGGACTGATTCAGCTTCACAACTTCGTCGTAGAGGTCGTGAAACGGTTCTCTGGACTCTTGCCGCAACAATGAATTGGGTAGTGCTGACATAGGAGTAACCATGAAAGTCATTGCCGTTGTTGGCCTTCTCTTTTACATCTATTGCGCTTGGCGTATTCTTTCCACCTGGAATCACCGCGATCGGCTCAATAAGTCCATCTGGTTTGTATTCTTGGGACTGTTCGGCGGTCTCTGCATCGGGCTACTTGGTCGCTGGGGCTGGATTCCCGTTATCGCGCTCTTACTAGCAATGGCTGCAATCGCGGTCTGGTGGTTTGTTCACTTGATTTCAAAGCAGTCATAAAATGGACCTGAAACCCAAATAGAAAAGAATCAAAATGGATGAAAGAACGAAGACTCTATTGCTTAATGCGTTTGGAAACATTCATGCTCAACTGGCGAAACTGATGGAGCACGAGACAAAACTCCACGCTCTTCTAACTGCCCTAAATACTCTTGAGCCTTTTTGCGCCGCGTATCAAGAGGCTCTTCCGGCAGCAGCGAAATGCGATTCAAATAAAGCACTAAATGGAATTCGCGTATCGCTTGAGCTGACAATTCAAGAGCTTCGTCGAGTTTCGACCTAGCGGCCTGTGGCCCTGTCACGGTAGACATAGAGTCACCTACTTGGGTTTGGTTAGTCAAGTTATTTATTGCCCTTACAATGGCATAGCAGGATACGGACGGCACCAAATGCCTGGACCGGACAGCCGCATCGCGCCGTAGTCTATCCGTTGGACCGTCAATGAAGTGCCGGCAACGTGAACCGCCCGCCGAGTTTGGCCTCACTCATTGGGTTTCACTGCTAATGTTCTCCTCCGCTCTCAATTGCCCGTCCTTGCAAAAGCCGCCCCACAATAACGGAGTATCAATTGAGACCGTCCTGCTCCTGTTGCTATGGAATCAGCCAGTTAGCCTCAGCATAAGTGCTGCTGTTCGGGTGAAATTAGGCAGTTTGGAGCCAATTATGCACCCGCATATGCACCCACATGGCGCAACGGTCAAGACAACGGTAAAGAGGCTCAAAAAAGCCACTGATGCGACCACGGAAGCAAGCATTTCGGCGGCAATTACACACCCGAATATGCACCTTCCGGAACGGTCAACAGACCGGCGACCGCTGGAAAGACTTGAGGCTGTCACCAGCAACTTCACCGAGCAAATCAGTCGCGAATTTGCCCCAGAGATTTCCCGCGATCCAAAGACATTCAAGAAATCTATTCTGCGGCTGGTGCGCCGACAGCTTCCGCCAAGACGGGGTAGGCCGAACGATCCTCGAATAGATGCTGCTGTGCGAATGTTCGAACAAGGAAAGAGGGTAAAGGAAATACTGCGGCTGCAAATTCCCGGCTTCGAGAAGGTGGACACCTACGGGCGCTATCTGGCCGATAAGGGACTCCGTGCCGCAATCGCCCGCAGGCGCAAACGCAGCCGCAAGGCTTCCTCGCACAACTAAACGCTTTGATTCTTCGGAGTGGGCCAACTTCCGATTTGCCGACCACTCACCCAGAAACACACCACTGGTTTCCCACAACGCGGCTTTCGGGGGACCAGAGATAATCCACCATCCCGAACGCGTCCACCGCAGGGTCTTTCGCTGTGATTCACAAGGCTCGGCTGCGATGTTGGCTGTGCCGTCCGATTAAGCGAATGCATCTGGGTTTGCTGAAGCGCTGCTGCGAAGTTCGTTGGCTGCCACCCATAACCGCAAGGCCGTCCGCCACGTGCAACAGTACGGCATGTCCAGCCCCGGCCTATCAGGCGGTAACCGCCTCCTTGGGCTGCCGCGTCTTCGTGCCGGCCTGCACTTTCTTGCGGCGAGGCTTCTTGGCCGCAGGTTTTGCCGCAGGTTTTTGCTCGGCCGTGTATTCGCGCTCGGCGATAAGGTCTTCCAGGGTTTCCTTCTGGCGAACGAGTTCCTCAAGGGTCATTGAACTGTAGTCGCTCGCACTGGAGCCTGGAAGATGCACCCCCTGGCTTTCCAGCCAGGTGTCTACCTGCTTCTGGTTCATCTTGTAAAAATAAAAGCCAGTGGCTGCGACCCCCAACCCGACGACAAAACCCGTGACATGCTGCGAAGTGACTGGCATGAGTCTTGATGCTCCTTTCTGATCTCTTACACGTTCACTGATTCAGCAAAATCGTTGGCGCCTCGGATGCGCAACGGGATGCCGCGCTGAAAACCGCTGACGCCCTCCAGAACCTGGTCGTGCATCTTCGCTACGCGCCGGATATCCTCGATCAAACTCACATGCTGTCCCGGCGTCCCGCCCGTGATCGCCTGGAATAGCATGGTCGGTATCATCCCGAAAAACGTTGCCTTATCCGGCGGGGTACGGTCGGGAGCGACCACGACCTCGAACTGTGGCGACCTGCTGTCTCGGCCGATCTGAGCGGGACGGATCTCGACCCCTTGGGCCGGCAGTCGGACCAGATGTCGGCCGAAAGTGCTGACCCACGTGAAGATCGCTGCCGGCAATGCATTGCCGCCCAGCATTGCAGTCAGCAAATAGGTTACGGTGAGCACTTCCGGGTCGAAGTTCCCCCGCAGCCGATAGTCCGTCCACCCGTGGTGCAGAGCGGCCCCGGCCGTAGTGAAACCGGCAATCCGATCTAAAGTAGTGCTGGTAGCCTGGTACCGGCCCACGAGGCGCAAAGCAAGCGCGGCGAGCAGTACGACTCCTGAATAGAATGCCGAATCCGTCAGCTCGCGCGTTGGGGGACGTGTCAGAACCCGAATAGCTGCATTGTCGTGTTCCAGGGACAGCCCCGTAGCGATGCGAATCACGATCTCTTCGGTCGAGATATGGTTCGGATCATATCGCACCAGCACGGAACGACTGATGTCGGTGTACTGAACCTCGTCGACGCCGGCGTGCTCCGCAACCAGGCGCTGCATACGCTCAGGCTGCCTCAAGAGGTGCGACAGCCGAAGGCGCAACCGGCCTGGAAGTTCGTGCTCAATCGTAACCGCAGGCTGTTGCTCGCGATTCATCGGCTTCGCTCCATGTCATGGAATAACAGGCGCAGCGAGTTCAACACAACCAGCACGGTTGTCGCGTTATGAATTGCGGCGCCCCAGACTACCGGCATCCGGCCAAGCGAAGCCAGTACCAGCGCCGTCGTGTTCACCCCGATTGCGGTCGCAAAGTTCTGTTTGACGATCCCCATCGTCTTCTGCGAGAGGCGGATGGCGGCAGGTATCATCAGGGGATCGTCACTGGTGATTGTAATGTCCGCGGCCTCCATCGCAATATCCGTCCGCGTGCCTCCCATGGCGATACCCACATCAGCGCAGGCCAGTGCAGCAGCGTCGTTGATGCCGTCACCGACCATCACCACACGTCTCCCTCTCTGCTGCAATCCAAGCACTACGTCCGATTTGCCCTCTGGCAAGACTTGGGCTTGATAACGGTCCATTGCCATTTTGGTGGCAACAAGTTCCGCATGCTGCTCCACGTCGCCGGTGAGCAGAACGATATCGTCCATGCCCAGCATGCGCAGCCTATTCAGCGACTTTTTCATGTCTTCACGCAGAGTGTCTTGAATTCCCATCAGTCCAAGAAGGGTGTGGCCGCGAGCGACATAGATGACCTGCTCTCCGCGCCGTGCCACCTCCAGCGTGGCTTTCTCCCCTTTGGAGAGGTCGATACCCCGCTCGTGCATAAAGGGCGCATTACCCACATACACCGGTGCTCCGGCGACGGTTGTTTGCACCCCGCGACCAACTCGAACGTGAGTCGGCCCATGCACCGGGATGGGCCAGCCGTTGCGGCGCGCCTTGTCCACAAACGCAATTGCTACGGGATGGGTCGAGGTTTCCTCGGCCGCCGCGGCCAGCTCGATCATCTCGCGTTCCCCAAGGCCAGGGGCCACAGGGATGACCGAAGTTACCTGCGGCCGACCCTCTGTAACCGTGCCGGTCTTGTCCAGGACGATGGTATCGGCTTCGGCGAGCATCTCCAGGTAGTTGCTGCCTTTGATCAGGATGCCATTGCGGGCCGCAGTGGCGATGGCAGCCGACAGCGCGGTCGCGGTGGAAAGCCGCACCCCGCATGAGTAGTCGATGATCAGCATGTTCAGAGCGCGGTCCGGCCTATGCGTAGCTACGTAGACAATGCCGGCCAAGCCAAAATTCACCGGAATGAACCGGGCGGAGAAGCGGTCGGCAAAAGCTTGAATCGTCGCTTTCCGATGTGCTGCTTCCTCGACCAAGTGCACAATTCGCGCCACAGCCGTGTCGTCGCCGACCTTCTTCGCCAGAACGGTCAAGTGCCCGGCCTTGACCACTGTGCCCGCAAATACTGCATCGCCGATCTGCTTGCGCATCGGCATGAACTCGCCGGTGATCGAGGCCTGGTCGACGGCCGCTTCACCCTGCTCGATAACCCCGTCTACGCTGATCTTTTCGCCGGTCTTCACGACGATGCGGTCCTTGACGCGCACCTGCTCAACTGGAACCTGCACCTCTCGGCCGTCGTCCTCAAGTCGCCAGACGTAAGCCTCCCCCACAGCGAGCATGTCACGAATGGCGCGTCGTGTACGATCCATCGTGTAGACGGTAAGCAGTTCCGCCAAGTCCGCCAGACCAATGATCGTTAGGGCAGCGCGATCGCGCCCGGAAAGCAGACTGGCAGCAATGGCGGTCGAACTCAGGGTGTCGGCATTGGGCCGGCCGGTTTCGACGAGCGAGCGAAAACCACTGCGCAGGATGGGCCAAGCCAGGGAGAGAGCCGTCAAGGCGGGCATCGTCATGAAGCGGCCAAGAAGGGTAGCGGGCACCTGGCGAGTGGACAGGGCGCTGAATCCCAACGTGGCGGCGCTGGCGAGTACTCGGGGCAGGATTTCTCCCACGGACGCCTCTTGCAGGCGTCGCTCCTGCACGGTGGATTGCGCGGCCAGCGTTCGTTCCGCCTTGAACACGGCCAGCGAATACTCGTTGAGAGTGGACTGTGCAACGGTGAGAATATCTTGGGATCCGCCCTTTGCTGGATCGAATTGAACCAGGACGTTTTCGGTGATCGCGCTCACGCGGGCCGAGCGGACCGCAGGCAATGCACCGAGCCGCTCACCGATCGCGTCGGCCTCGTTGGATAAATGTCGAAGACCAGGACAGTAGATGCGCACTCGCCCCGGAAGTTCATGGACGATTTGGCAAGTCTTCGCTTTTTCGCGCTTAAGCCCAAACATCTTCGGGAATCTCAAATTTCTCGTCGAATACGAGGCGGTGACGTGTCCCGGCCCGGATGGCGCGGACCAGCCGCCGCAGCACACGGGGCAGTTCTGCCGGAGCGGTCGCAGCAAGCCGGTCCCAGTACCGGAGAGCCAGCCGATTCACGGCATGTAGGAAGGCGAGCAGTTCCGCCTCTGTAAGCTGATCCGCATGGTACCGGATTAACAGGCTTCCCGTTGTCAGATTCACCTCAACCGTTTCGATCTCGGCCGGGCTGCCCAACAGGTCACGCCATACAAAAGCCCATTCGCGCTGCACATGATCGATTTGCTTGAGCGCCGGAAGGCAAAGTCGTAATCGTCCAGGCAGCCGATGAACAATCCGGGGGCGTAGAAGCAAACTCCGCAATTGTAAGACGATGGCTCCGGGTTTCATTGGCGGCCCCGCAGTGCTGGCGGGAACATGGCCAGATACGCCCACCATAGCCGCTGCCAGCCGAGCTGTGGGTTGCCTGCGGTGAGGTGTCGAACCCCAGTTCCCAGCAGCAGCAAGGCCACTGATGTCCATAGGTCGATAATTCCACCAGTCTGCTGGTGAATCGCTCGGTTTAGGGAGTCGCCAGCTTGGCGGATTCCTTCTCCAATGTGCGAGCGTGGTGGGCGCTGGATCTCCTTTTCCAACCCTAGCAGGCGAATCGCGGCCCCCAGCAGCATGTCAGCCCTGACGCGATCCGGCGCGAACTGGATCAGGAGACTTCCGGATAAAGCATTGACTTCCACAGCGCGAATGCCGTCCAGCCGGGCAAGACTCTTCTGAAGTTGGTCAGCCGCCCTGTGTTGTCCGATGAGTATCGGTGCGCGTAGGCGAATTCGTCCGGGAAGGGTGTGTGTTGTCTCGATTACCCCGGCGAAGCTCGGAAGGCGATTATGATCAACACCGCGTTTTCGGCCGAGCAAGGCACTCACCACGGCAGCAGTGATCAGATGCATAAGTCCTCATCGCAACCAATAATTTGGGAGATTCCCATCAACAGCAGCCACATGACTTCCCGCGAACTGCTTCCTTTGCTTCCCATAGGATAAGTGGTATGACCGCCAATGCAGCGATCGGGTCAGCCCAAGTAACATGCCAAATCGCATTGACCAGAAGTCCCGTCAGAGCAACCAACGCGAGATAAGCGCATAAACCAGACTGCGCGGCATCCGCCCGGAGGGTAGCACTGCCGGTAGCCGCGGAGAGTTCTCGTTTTTGTTTGGCCAGCCACGGCATGAAGATGGCAGCGGTCACTAGAATGATGATTCCCAAATAGCTTGGCCGGGGCTCATTGTACCCCATCAGCGTTATCGCTGAAACCAAGGCCACATATACGGCCAGCAGCAGAAGCAGTACTCCCGCAACCCGAGCCGTACGGCGCTCCAATTGACTATGGGTCACCGGTGTGCTGAAGCGCCACAGGACAACGACTGCGGAGAGCAGTTCAATGGCGCTATCAACTCCAAAGGCAGCCAGTGCCGGGCTGCGTGCCTGCCACGCTGCGAATTGGGAAACGGCGGCTTCCACCGTCATCCAAATGAGGGTGATCACTTGAATCCGAGCGAATCCGGCGGATCGTGTCAGGAGTCGAGACTTGAGCCGCAAATATCGCTGCAGGAAAGATCTGTTCGTGTTGTTTGGGGGACGAGTTCATACTTTATTCCTGCGCCAACTGATGATACGGAATGTTTAGTGGCCGACGATGACCGCCCATGCCTGCCGCAACGCATCCGGCAGGCTGTAGATGTCCATCGCCGTGATGAGAATGGCGCTTCCCCAGCCGGCAATCGACAAGAACCATCCGCTCCGCCATTGCCCCATGCGCTCGCGCGAACTGGCGAAATGCAGTAGCGGGAACATCGCAAACGGCAACACGAGACAGAGGACGACTTGGCTCAGGTTGACCAGATCGGTCACGCTGCCATTCCCGCGAACACTGATAATCAGGATCGCCGGTATCACGGCCAGAGTTCGGGTGATCAAGCGCCGAATCCATGGGCGAATTCGCCAATGCATGAACCCTTCCATCACCACTTGCCCGGCGAGCGTGCCAGTAATTGTGCTGCTTTGTCCACTTGCCAACAGCGCCACAGCGAACAGTGTGCTCGCGAGCGTTGTCCCCAGCAGAGGCGCCAGGGTCAGATGCGCGACTCGAATCCAATCGCTGTCCGCGCTGAAGGTCACCACTTGGCCGCCCGCTACCGTGATGCTGGTTTTGCCATAAAAGACTGTTGCCGCCAGTACCAAGATGGCCGCGTTTACGAAGAATGCTATGGTCAACGCCACGGTTGTGTCGATGGTGTTGAAGCGAATGGCGCGGCGAATAAACGGCTCATCCTGCTGTAAACGGCGAGACTGTACCAGGGCCGTGTGAAGGTACAGATTGTGGGGCATCACCGTCGCCCCAATGATGCCAATCGCAACGACGAGCATCCCGGCGTGCCCGAAATTTGGCCGCACCATGGCTTGTCCCATCTCCAGGAAGTCGGGCCGGGTCTGCGCCAATCCGAAGATCTCAATTGCGTAGCAAACGCCGATCGTCAGCACGAAGATGGCGACCACTGCCTCGATCAATCTCATGCCGAAGCCTTGCAAAGCCAGCAAGAGCAGCACATCGAAACGCTGTGATGATGATCGCCCACGACATCGGAATGTGGAACAACAGGTTTAACGCGACCGCGCTGCCCAGCGCTTCGGCAAGGTCGGTCATGCCGATGGCGATTTCCATGCATAACCAGTTGGGCCACCGCGTCCAACGTGGATACCAGTCTCGGCAACACTGGGCTAGATCCCTGCCGGTGGCCACGCCCAGCCGAGCCGCAACCACTTGAAGGAAAATGGCCATCAAACTGGCTAAGCCGACGACCCAGAGCAGTCCATACTTGTACTGCGAGCCGCCCGCCAAGTCGGTGCCCCAGTTCCCGGGGTCCATATAGCCGACACTTACTAAGATCGCCGGGCCAGCGAAGGCCCGCCATTGTCGCCAGAAGCCACCTTCGGAATCGGGAACCAGCACCGAGCTGTGCAGTCCCTCCAGCGACAAATGGCCAACATGCTCTTCGACAGCCACCGCGCCGCCACCAGCACCTGATGCGTTCTCGTTAGTCCCTTGGGCTCGCATCGCTTTTCCTCTGGAAAACGGCTTAGAACCTGTTATCATTTTGAGCATTCAAAATAGATATTTTGCCTTAACCTAATGCATTCAACCTATTATCATATTTGCAACGAGGTTTGGTCAAACATCGACTTTCGGCAAATCGAAACATGGAGATTGTGATGCCAACCGCCGTCGCTGAGAATTATCTGAAGCAGCTTTATTACGGACAGCAGGCCGCTAGCGGCGAGTTGGTCCGCGTAGGAGACCTGGCTGCGGCTATCGGCGTAACTCCGGGCACGGCTACTACGATGGTCAAGTCTCTCGCCCGTGCCGGCTGGGCTGTCTACGAGCCTCGCACTGGCGTGCGCCTGACGCGCCGTGGCGAGCGCTTGGCGCTGTCGGTGGTGCGCCGCCATCGACTGCTGGAACTGTTCTTGTCCAAGGTGCTGGGGCTGGACTGGTCGGAGGTGCACGCGGAAGCCGAGGTACTGGAGCACGCCGTGTCTGAGAAGGTTGTTGAGAAGATAGACGAGCTTCTCGGACGCCCGCAAGTAGACCCTCACGGTGATCCGATTCCTACGGCCAGCGGCACATTGCCCAAACCCCAGGCGACCACACTGGCCGACTGCGCGCTGGATCGACCCATGCATATCGTTCGAATCATGGGCGCCGACCAGGACAGGGACTTTCTTCACTTCCTCGACCGCAACGGCCTCATCCCCGGCGCCACAGTCACGGTGCGCCAGCGCCACCCGGCGGCTCAGGCGATACAGATCGACGTTAAGGGACATCCCCCGATTGCTTTCGGTACGACGGCGGCAAAACGAATTCTGGTGAAAGCGAAAACGGGCGTAGCCGAGCACAGCCCGTCCCACTAAGAAGTTGTTCGGGTCAAGCCATCTCAGCCTGGGGTAACTGTACGGCAGCTTCCCCGGAGCCTTGCGGCTTTCCGCTTCTCGTAGGTATTAATCGGCCTATGCGGTCCCGAAGTCCGCTTCTGGGAAGTCAGCCGTGGTCAGTTGGTGAGTCACGAGCCACTCGGAAGCTAATCCGCTACCAATTTTTAAGAGGCCTCAAATGCGTCCGAATTTCGTGGCTAGATATGACCCCCGCACCGCAGGTATTCTGCGTCGTGAAAGGGGGCAAAGCACATGCCTGTACCAACTCGACGTGACTTACAAAACCGCATCAAGGAACTGGAATCGGAAAACGAAGACTTGCAGTCTCGCATTGACGAAATCTCCGACATCGTCACCGGCAACGATGACGCCGAAGAGGAGGACGAAGAGGGCGAGGACGAGGACACCGACCTGGGGAATGACGCCGCGCCCAGTGTGGGGCGCGAGATGGAGGAAGGCAGCACACCAGATTACCGACCGCGCCAAGCGTTACCGCGCTAACGCGCCGGAGTGTTGCCCTCCCCCACCTCGCAGATGTGAGCTGTGCCGCTCCAGACGGTTTGTTGTGGTCGATCATATAGACGGCGACGAATCAAACGGCGCACCCGATAATCTCCGATGGCTCTGTAAGTCGTGCAATACGAGGCTGGGGCTTGCAATGGCACGCGCCGGAATCGGAAAGCGGACCCGCCAGCGGAATCCAGGCGCGCACACGCTCGCGCAATACACAGAGGCCGTGATGCAGCACAACCGAGGCCAGTACGACGCCGGCGGGGAAATCATCCACGATACGCCCAGGGAAACACGTCGGAAATTTGCGGCCGAAATTTGGCAGCGGCGCCGTGCTCGTGGGACCGACCGCCAAACGCCGTTTTAAATAAAGAAAGTGTGCACACGTCAGCAGAGGTATAAGAAATCGTGAAAAACCGGAAAAAGCTGTTATGTCGCGACTTCAGAAACTGGTAAGAGTCGGCAAAAGCCACCAAGAAAAACCGTGAAAAATATCGGCAAAATTCGTTCTGAAGCTCAATCTTACAGCGCAAGCGAGGCCGCAGCCTTGCTAGGTGTTTCGACGCCCACGCTCAAGCGCATGGTGGCCGAGGGCAGGCTGGAGAGCTTTCGCACGCCAGGCGGACACGTCCGCATTTTGGCGGAGAGCATCGGAGCCATGCGGGAGCCACGAGCAGAACGGATTCGGCCTGTGCGCGATGCTTCTCCCGTGTTGCAGAACCGGCGGGAGCGGCTGGAAGAATTGACGCTGGAGGCCCAGGAGGTGAGGGCCAGGCGCGAACTGGAAAAGCTCCAGCGGGAGGACGAGGAGGAAGCGGAGCAGCAAGAGGAGGAAGAAGAGGCCCGCGAGCAGGAGGCTGCCGAGCGTCAGGCTGAGCTTGAGCTGGAGCGGCAACAACTGGAGCAGGAACACGCGCAGGAACGCGCCAGGAAGGAAGCAGCGCGCGCGCTAGCGGCATTCCGCTGCCGATGGCTCCAGGAAGCCAACCAAGCTTTGGCTGACCCGCAATGCCGCTGGCTCTCAGCGGCGCAGAAGAAGGAAATCATCGACGCTGTAGAGGCGGAGGTCGGGAAGCGGCAGCCCAGCGACGCGCCACGAATGGCAACAATCCTAGCCCACACCATTGCGGCTCTCATGGAACGCTTTCAGGCGGAGCGGCAGGCGCAGAAACGCCGCCAGGAAATTATTGACCGCGTTTTCTGGAGCGTATCGGTGTTTGCGACGGACCAGGAGAAAGCCCAGGCCACAGTTATGGCCCGCGAGGCGATCCGGCGGCTGGACGCAGATGCCAGCGAAAGCGAATTGTTGACGTCAGCAAAGGAAGCCATTCGGCCCATCCAACAGGCCATCGAGAGGCGGTTAATTAAGGAACGCGTACTCAATTGGGCAATTCAGCAGCTCCCTTGGGGCAAGACCGAGTTGGACGCAGTACGGGTCCGGCGGGAGTGCGCAGAAATACTGGCCGAACTGCCCGAAGACTTTTCGGAAGCAGAGGCCAAGGAAGCGCTCGCGGCAACCGTTCAAGAAGCCTGCCAAGACATCGAAGAACGGCACGCCAGCCAGCAGCGCCAGGACCGCAAAAAGCGGCTCATTGAGCAAGGAATAACGGACATTTCGTCCTATCTTTACGAATTAGAAGGCGAGGGCGAGATCACATCCGATGAACGCCTGGATGCCGATTTCGCCCGGCACATTAGAACCGCCGTGCGGCGCGAGCTCCAGGCGGAGTTATCCGGCGACGAAAGCAACGAGGAAGCACGCGAACTCGTACGAGAGATCATCAACAACGAGATTTGAAGCCGCACTGCTGTTGCCCCTGAAAGCACATTAATCCTGTTTGCGTTGCTCTTTTCCCAAATCGAGACGGTTTTGCTTCGCCTGCCGGTGCCACTCCTCGTGGGAGATCGGAACCAGCCTGCCCTGCCGCTTCAGCTCACAAAGGTCTGGAATCTCGCTGAAGTCGATGGGCCGCTTTCGCGCTTCGGCGAGCGCACGTTTCTGCTCAGCCGTGAGCGGCGGCGGAGAGGCCGGTAGGCTGACCCAGTTCTTTTTCTTCAATTGTTTCGCTAGCCGAGATGAGACGGATGCTTTCGAGCGTTTCATAGTAGATCGAATCAGTTGATTTACTTCTCGACAATGCCGAGCGCCACGAGCAGAAGGAAGAGTACAACGACGCCAATCTTCACAGGCCGCATGATGACTGGCCGGGCACTTTCCGGCAGAGGAAAAAACAGCCCTGCCAGAGCAATGCAAAGCGAAAGCGAATGGCGAGGCCAGCAGCTCATCTACCGACTCTCCCGCCTAGGATTTTACACCTTGGCCTTAAGCGCGGACTTTTGTTGGAGGCTTTCGTCCGAGTCCCAAGCCCTTAAATTGTCCATAATGTCACGTTCAGGCCGTCTGTGTGGGCGAGACTCCAAGCTCTTCCAGAAGCGGCAATGCCGACAGGTACACTTCAGGTTCCATTTATCGCAAAGATACCAGGCAGGGTTTTCTTCAGGCTTCCATTTATTGCGGAGATCATTTGTGTCGTACCACCGACGAATAATTTTACGGCGACGCGCCATAATGGCGACGCGATTATGCCGCCGTTCAGCAAGGGAACGGGGATGACGCATTGTAAGCTCTCCTGCCGCCCACACCTTACGCGGCGCGGGGGGTCAAGTGCTCGTTCATGCGTTCTCCTTTCGCAGCTATTTTACCTCACCCCAGCAAGGAACCAACGAGGCACTTGGCGACGGCTGCTGATTCTGCAAGAATCAACGCGAACACCAAAAAAACCCGATGCCCCTTTCTCTACCCGAATTTGTCGAACGCTGGAAGGCCAGCACGCTTTCCGAGCGCTCAGCCGCGCAAAGTCACTTTATAGACTTGTGCGAAGTTCTGGGACACCCCCATCCTGCCGCCGCAGACCGGAGCGGCGACACCTTCACTTTCGAAAAGCACGTTTCCACGAACGATGATGGCAAGGGCTTTGCCGACGTTTGGAAGCGGGGATTCTTCGGATGGGAGTATAAGGGCAAGCACAAAGACTTGAACGCGGCATATCGCCAGCTATTGCGCTATCGGGAAGACCTGGAAAACCCGCCCTTACTCGTAACGTGCGACCAAGAGCGTTTTGCGATTCATACCAATTTCACTGGCACTCGTCCGCAGATTTACAGTTTCACGCTGGATGAGCTGCTCGCGGGTACGCCTACCGCAAATTGCGCCTTGTCTCCGCTGGACGTTCTACGGGCCGTGTTCTCTGACCCAAGCCTTTTGCGTCCGGAGGCCGCGCAAGCCCGCGTCACTGAGAGAGTGGCTGCCGAGTTCGCCAAGCTCGCAGACGGCCTGGAAAGCAGAGGTGTTGCGCCGCAGCGTGCCGCACATTTTCTGATGCGTCTGCTTTTCTGCCTTTTCGCGGACAGCATTGGTCTTTTGCCTGACCATCTCTTCCGCCGCATGATCGAGGCCGACAAAGGCAAGCCCGCCAATTTTCGTCGCAAGCTCCGCCAGCTCTTCGCCGCCATGTCCAGCGAGGGCAGCACATTTGGAATGCACGACATTCATTACTTCAACGGCGGTCTGTTTGCTGATGACGAAGTCTTTGACCTGGACTGGCGAGACTTGAGCGTGCTGAACATCGCCGCCGCGCTCGATTGGTCGCAGGTGGAACCTGCCATCTTTGGCACGCTGTTTGAGCGCAGTTTAGACCCCGGCAAGCGTTCACAGCTTGGCCAGCACTACACCAGCAAGGAAGACATATTGCTGATTGTGGAGCCCGTAGTGATGGAACCCTTGCAGCGGCGCTGGCAGATCATTAAGGCGGAGGCGGAGGCAGTAGCGGAGGCAGCGGAGAAGGCCAAGGGCCGCGAATACACGAAGCTCCGCGCCGATCTGGAAGAGCGGGTGATTGATTGGGTGGCAGAGCTTGCCAGTGTTCGCATTCTTGACCCCGCCTGCGGCAGCGGAAACTTTCTCTATCTCGCCTTACGGCGAATGCTGGACTTGTGGCACGAGACCCGCATTTTCGCAGCGCATCACGGCCTTCCGACATTCCTGGATAAGCAGGTTCACCCCTCGCAGCTCTACGGGCTGGAAACAAACATCTACGCGCAAGAGCTGGCATCCGTCGTGGTGTGGATTGGCTATCTGCAATGGCTCAATCACAACGGCATCGGCTGGCCTACGGAGCCGATCCTGCGCAAGCTCGATAACATCCAGAGTCGAGACGCCATCCTCACGCATGACAGGAAAGGCAAGCCAGTTGAACCCGCGTGGCCGGATGCGGATTTCATAATCGGCAATCCACCGTTTCTGGGTGACAAGAAAATGCGCGGCGAACTTGGCGACGTGTATGTAGATGAGTTGCGCCAGCTCTACGCGGGCCGCGTTCCGGGCGGCGCGGACCTTGTAACGTTCTGGTTTGAACGCACCCGCACACAGATTGAAGCGGGCAAAGCCAAGCGTGCGGGCCTACTCGCGACGAACTCCATTCGCATGGTAGGCAATCGCCCGATCTTGGAGCGCATTCTGGAGACAGGCGGCATCTTCATGGCCTGGAGTGACCGCCCCTGGATTCTCGACGGTGCGGCGGTACGCGTTTCGATGGTTGGCTTCGATAATGGCTCGCAAGCGGAAAGGACTCTGGACGGGCATCCAGCAGAGGTTATCCACGCTGACCTGTCGAGCGAAGCCAACGTTGCCAGCGCTGTCGTGTTGCCTGAAAATTTCGATCTCTGTTTCCAAGGGATATTGAAAAGCGGTCCATTCGACATAACGGCAGCGCAGGCAGAGAGGATGCTCTCCGCGCCGCTAAACCCAAATGGAAAACCAAACTCAGATGTGGTGAAGCGGAGACTGACCGCGCGTGACATCGTACAAACAAATCAGCAAGGATGGCTGATTAACTTTCGCGATATGTCGGAGTGTGAAGCTGCGCTTTATGAATTGCCATTCGAGTATGTGCGGCGCGAGGTAAAGCCAGTACGCGACACAAGCCGTGATCCTCTGCTGAAGCGGAAATGGTGGCTACTTAAACGAACTTGCCCTGGACTGCGAAAGGCGTTAATCGGGGTAAATCGCTGTATTGTGACGCCGGAAGTAGCGAAGCATCGCGTCTTCGTGTGGATGAGCGCGGATGTTGTCCCTGACCATACCTGCCACGTCATAGCGCGCGGAGATGACTACTTCTTCGGGGTGTTGCAATCAACTCCACACGATCTTTGGTCATTGCAGGTAGGCTCAACGCTTGAAGATAGGCCGCGCTACACAGCGACGGCCACCTTTGAAACCTTCCCGTTTCCTTGGCCGCCTGGAAGCGAGCCGAAAGATTCCACGCTGGTTGAGGCTATCGCAGCGGCAGCCCGTGATCTAGTGGGAAAGCGCGATACATGGCTCAATCCGCCCGATGCAACGCCAGACGAACTCAAGAAGCGCACGTTGACCAATCTCTACAATGCCCGCCCCGCATGGCTGGCGGATGTGCACCGCAAGCTAGATGAAGCTGTCTTTGCCGCCTACGGCTGGCCGCAAGACATTTCCGACAGCGAGATCCTTGAACGCTTACTCGCCCTCAATCACGCACGCGCAAAGGCGCATGAACCACCTTTAGACAGTGGGAAACAGGCGGAAGCAGGATCACAATGAGCACGACCAGCAAGAAAGGAAAACGCACCGTCCTGGAAAAGGACGCCCCATTGAAGACGACCGAGAAGCACGAACGCGAATTGCGCCTCAGAGCCAATATTGAGCTGCCCAAGTGTGAAGTGTTCGACTGCTGGGAGCTGCCTTCCGATCTACTCCCGCCGAACATGCAGGTCCAGCGCATGTTGTTCTGCCAACCCCACGCTGAGAAGCTTGCCAGCCTGATCTCCAAACGAAACTATGATGATCTTCAAGTCTGGCTGAAGAATCGCAACATTAGAGGTAAACCTCACTTAGACTCTTTCGCGCCAGCTGAGAAGAGGCGATGCGGCATTCCTCGCTGTCGGAAGAACGGTGACAAATGCGCAATTACTTTTGAACCCTACAGGGTTTCGTATGTCCAGAACGGATGGGATTGGAAAAGATATGTGTGGCTGTGCGAAAGCCACGAGGACGCTGCGCAATTTATCGCTGGTCGGCTTAACGGACTGCGGGTGATAGGCGAACTTTCGCAAAAGACGCGACCGCAAGACCCCGAGCGCACGAAGCGATCACGCGCTATTCGTCAAGCTTGCGCCAAGCACCAAGGAACGACAAACTACATTCGGGCCGTCTGCCAGGACTTGCAAAAGCAGAACGTCAGAATGCCGTCAAGATGGACGAGCGATTGGAACAAGAGAGGCTTCCGCGTAGAGCAGACACATTGGCTCGATGCATACCAGAGTAACATCGCGAAATTACGAATCCAGAAGCACATCTCCAAGGTTGGCAATCTTCGAATCAGGAACTCCCGCTGAAAAATAAGCCATTCTAAACATTCGCACTCGCCAGAATCATCGTAGGGCGAATGCGAATGTCAGCCGCTAAGCCCAGCAAAATTGACGAGATAAGAAGTGCTGTTCCGCTCGCACTCGCTTTCTTCTATTTTTGCTTGAGGCGAACCGTTCCACTGCATGAAAGTGAAGCCGTGAGCAGAGACGTGTACAACGCGGCTTGCAAATGCCCGGTACGTCGAACAGCCAAGGCCGTACTACTGCAATTGGCCTGGTATGCGGACGATAACGGCGAAAACGTGTGGCCCAAGGTCTCGACCATTGCCGAGCGGACCAGTCTTACGCGTCGCGCGGTTCAGAAGGTTTTACGAGAACTGGAGAGTCAACAAATAATTTTTGCTACCGGTTCACGCCTACGTGGACGGGCTCGTTCGACGCACTATTGCATCAACCTTGCCCGGCTCTCGTTCTTTGTCGAATCAGCGAATAACATTCGCCCTTTACCGCAGAAAAAGAGCGAATCACAGGACATCCAAAGGGCGAACTCTACACCGATAAAGGGCGCACAACGTTCGCCCGAAGAGAACAACAATGAAAAGGAAAAGGAAACAGCAACGCCCTACGAGGTGCAGGCTTTCCGAGCACGAATAAGAAAAGCTGCAAAGAGCAAGGCCATTCCAACAATGGACGACCAGCAGGCCAGAGTCCGGCAAGCGTTTTTGCAGGGGCAAAAAGTTGGACTACTTGCGCGTGAGGCACAGCAGCCGCGAAGTGAAACAGCAGAGGACCGCGATGACTGAAACGGAACTTCTGAGGCACACACAATTTGAGTTTATCGACTGTCCCGAACTTGCGGCACGGTGGAAGCTGCCGGTTTCGTGGATACGTGAGCAGGTGCGGTCGCGCTCCGCTGATCCTCTTCCGCATATCCGGTTTGGAAAGTACGTCCGCTTTCGCTGGGGCAGCCCAGAGCTTGAGGAATGGGCGGAACGGCGTATCATTACCGCCAGCAACAGGAAAGCGGGACGGATTCTCGGAAAGGAAATCCATTGAAGAGAACCCGCCACCAAAAAGGCTATCTGTACAAAAAAGGCAACCTCTGGCTGTTGAGGTTCTACGACAATCAGGAGTTGCCGGACGGAACAATTACCCGCGTGCAGAAGGCGCACAAATTGGTCGAGGCTGTTGGCGAGTACCGCACGAAGGCAGCGGCCCGCACGTTGGCCGAGGAATTTCTCACGCCTCTGAATGACGGCAGAACAACGCCGCAGAGCGTGATGTCACTCGCGCGGTTTGTGGAGGGCCGATACCTGCCTTTTGTGGAAACGCACAAACGGACCAGCACTTACCACGGCTACCGCAACGTGTGGAAAGGCTACTTGCAGGCGCATGGCGGAATCGCTCTCCGCGATTTCAGAACTGCGGATGTTCGAGCGGATTCTGGAGACGATTGCCAAGGCGAACGACTTGACGAGCACGACCTTGCAACACATCAAGGCGTTTTTGTCGGGAGTCTTTCGCTATGCGAAGCGGCAGGGCGTTATTCACTCCGAAAACCCGGTGCGCGATACCGTTCTGCCGAAGGCGAGGCCAGCGGAGGACACTTACGCCTATTCGCTGGAGGACATCACGCGGATGCTGCACGTTCTGCCGGAGCCTGCGGCAACAATTGTTGCTGCGGCTTCGTTTACGGGAGCACGCAAAGGCGAACTGCGCGGTTTCCGCTGGGAAGACTATGACGGCGATCAAATCCACATTTCGCAGTCGTACTGGCGAAGCCACCGGCAAGAGCCGAAGACTCGCAAGAGTCGCGCGCCCGTGCCGGTTATCGCACAGCTTGCCGAGCGATTGAATCAGCATCGGGAGCTATAGGGAAATCCGAGCAGCGGTCTGATATTCCAAAGCCCTGCAAGGAAACCTATGAATCTTGATGCTCTCGCAAGCGATGTGATCCGGCCAGCTTTGCAGAAGGCTGAAATCCAATGGCACGGCTGGCACGCCTTCAGGCGCGGCTTGGCAACGAATCTGCATCGGCTTGGAGTGACGGACGAAACGATTCAGCGCATACTCCGACACTCCACGGTTGCGGTTACGCAGAACTGCTACATCAAGACTGCGGACGCGGATGCAGTCGCAGCGATGCGTTCGCTTGAAAATGCACCTAATATGCACCTCGGACGCGCAAAGCGACCGAAGGTGATGTACCAAAATTGAAAGGCACGAACGGTAAGTGCTTATGCTGAGGGCAGTTAGAAGTTCTGGCGGAGAGGGGGGGATTCGAACCCCCGGTACAGCTTTTGACCGTACAACGGTTTAGCAATCCGCTCCCCGTCGTGGCTCTGACAGCGCGCCGTAGAAGTTAAACAGCTCCAGTACCACCGTCCACGAATAACTCCGCGCCTGCCACGTAGCTCGAGTCCTCCGACGCAAGGAACACGGCGACTCTGCCGATCTCCCTGGGATCGCCGACACGGCCAAGCGGAACCATGCTGGTAATGAACTTCTGCACCTCCTCGTTTCCAAACATTGCCGCACTGCCGGCCGTCAGAATCGGACCAGGGCTGAGAACGTTCACGCGTGGACCTGTCCCCTTCAGTTCGGCTGTAAATGTCCGCGCAAAGCTGCGAACCGTGGCTTTCGTCGCCGCGTAGATGGACATCCCGGGAAATCCGCTACTGCCGACGACTGACCCGTTCAGGATGATCGAACCATTCTTGTCCATGAGCGGAAGTGCCTTTTGAATCGTGAAGTAAACACCCTTGGCATTGATATCCACGCAGGCGTCGTAGAACTCCTCCGTCACCTTGTCGTGCGGCATCTGCCCGTAAATACCAGCGTTGGCAAAGACGATGTCCAGTTTGCCTTTTATCCTTTTGATCTCGGCGTACGTCCGGTCAAGCTCAGGCAGCTTCCCGGCATCTGCCTGAATGCCGAAAGAACTCGCGCCCAACTTCGCGACGGCCTGTTCGAGCTGTGGTTTTCTGCGGCCGGTGATGAAGACGAATGCGCCCTCGTTGATGAATTCCTGCGCAGTGCTGAAGCCCATGCCTTCGCTTCCGCCCGTGATCAAAGCGATTTTTCCTGTTAACTTTCCCATCTGAAGCTCCTTTTTATCTGATCGTATTTTCGCGAGAGTTATGCTGGTAATTGCCTGGAGGCGATTTAGGAATTCGTTGCCAAGCACCGGCTATTGCCAGCCGCCACCTAATGCTTGGTAGAGCTGAACCAGAGCGATAAGTTCGTTCGTCTGGGCCTGCGCAAGACCTAGCTCAGCGGAGAAGGAATTCGTCTCGTTGGTCAATACCTCCAGATAGTCGGTGGTTCCGGCCTTGAAACGCACTTCTGAGAGCCGAGCAGCATCCTGGGCTGACGCGAGCAAGTGCTCCTGCTGAATCCGAAACTCACGATTCTTGCGATAGGCCACCAGCCCATTCGAAACATCCCGAAATGCGCCTTGTATGGTTTGTTGGTAGGTCAGAAGCATCTGTTGGCGTTGCGCCTCGGCCAGGCGAACACCGGATTTCAGTCTTCCGCCTTCGAATATTGGCTGAGTAAATGATCCGGCCAGACTCCATATGCCCGCAGGTCCGGTAAAGAGATTCGTTAGCGCAGGGCTCTCGAAGCCGCCGTTCCGGTTAGCGAGATCTGTGGAAAATAAGCCGCGCGGGCGACGCCGATCTGCGCGTTGGCGGCAATCAGGGTTTGTTCAGCTTGCCGCACGTCCGCGCGCCGCTCCAGCAGAGAGGAAGGTAGTCCGACCGGAACTTCGGGAGCATGCGGTTGCTCGGTCAGTTTGAGTCCGCGAGGAACATCGCCCGGATTATTTCCCAGCAAAATGCTGATGGCGTTTTCCTGTTGCGTAATCTGCCGTTGAAAATCCGGAATTTCTGTAGCAGCGGTGTAAACCAGTTGCTCAGACTGGCGTACATCCAGTAACGAATTGATGCCGTGCTGCTCCAGGGTTTTCGTCAGTTGCAAGGATTGCGTGCGCGAGTTGAATGTCCGCTGTGAGATTTCCAGTTCGAGATCCAACTCGCGGAGTTGAAAATAAGCAGTCGCCAAGTTCGCTACTAGAGTTGCCCGCACTTCTCTTTGGGCCCACTCATTGGCGAGAAGAGTTGCCCTGGCAGCTTCGGTGGCGCGGCGATACCTTCCCCAAAAATCCAGGTTCCATGCGGCGGATGCAGTCAATTGTCCCTGCGTGATTTCGTAAGCAGGAATCGGACCCATCTGGGGACTATTCTGGCTCGTGATATTGCCGCCCGCTCCGAGAGAGGGATACTGATCGGCGCGCGTGATTCCGAGTTGTGCCTGGGCTTGCAAAACCCGGGCGGCGGCTATGCGAACGTCATAGTTGTTTTTGAGAGCAATGCGGATCAGGCGCTGGAGTTCGGGGTCTTGAAAGACCTTCGACCAATCTTCGTCGCCTAACGACGCGGCTGGTTTGTCCGCGGCTGATGTGCCGTTGCTTGCCGGTTTCGAGCCGGTTTGAGACGCCGGACCTCCAGATGAGAGGCTGGCCGGGGCCCGGTATTCGTCTGGAACTTCTATGGTGGGCCGCTTGTAGTTTGGGCCAACCGCGCAGCCGGTAAGCGCGGCCATGCCGAGACAGAGAGCGAGCAACAGGAAATGATTGTGCTTCAGGCTTTGAGTCATGGGATTAGTCGCCTGTTCCTTCCTGCAGCCCATAGGCCGGAGTTGAAGATGGCGCCGGTTCGCGCTTCGATCGGAAGAAGGACATCCGATCCAGCACCTTCTCCTGAAATTCTTCAAGATAGAGATAGATCGCAGGCGTAATGAATAACGTGATGAACTGCGAGACGACAAGGCCGCCAACGACCACCAAGCCGAGTGGTCTGCGCGAAGCTCCATCTGCGCCGTAGCCCAGCGCAATCGGAATCGCGCCCAGAAGGGCCGCCATGGTGGTCATCATGATGGGACGGAAGCGTTCCATGCTGGCATCGTGAATTGCCTGATCGTCGGCAATTCCCTGACGCACTCTCTGCTCGGCGAAATCAACGATCATGATTCCGTTTTTCTTCACAATGCCCATCAGCATGAACATGCCAATGTAGGCATAGAGCGACGCTTCCTGGTTGAACAGCCATAGCGTGAGCAGGCCGCCAAGCAGCGCCACAGGCAACGACGAAAGCACTGTGAGCGGGTGCAGGTAACTCTCATAGAGAATCGCCAGGATCACGTACATGACGAACACTGCGACCACCATCAACACAGCCAAGTCTCTGACCATGTTGCGAAACGTGAGCGCCTCGCCCTGCAGTTCTCCAAGCACCCCAGACGGCAGAATCTGCTTCGCCGTACTTTCGACAAATTGGGTGGCTGGTCCGATGGCGTAACCGGGTTTCAGATTGAAGAACATGGTTACGCTGGTGAATTGGTTGATGTGGTTGACCGCCTGCGGTCCAAGGAGGGGATGCCAACTCGTAACCGCGTTCAACGGAACCATACGCTGACCGTCATCGCTCTTGATATAGAGTTTTCCCAAGTCCTCGGGCGCGGAACGTTGATCATCCGCAACTTCCAGGATCACTTGATACTGATCGGTTGGTTTCTTGATCAGATAGCTGTAGTTCTGCGAATAGGCGTCGTGCAGAAGAGTAAGGATCCGGCTCTCCGAGACGCCATACAGCTTGGCCTGCTCGCGCAGAATGTCGACTTGCAGGTTCGGCGTGTGATTGTAGAGGTCGGAATTCACGAAGAGAAAACCGGGATACTCCCGCATCTTCGCCATCATCTTGGCTGCCGTGCCGTAGACCTCATTGGCATCGATCCCGGAAAGCGCGTAGGCGAATTGTCCTTGCGCATTGGCGGTGGCGCCGGTACTGATTTCGAGTGCCGGATTGGGCTGCAGAAAAGCAATAGCACCGGGTATTGCGTTGCTGATTCCGCCCATCAACTGCCCTGCCACTTGCGCAATCGGAGGACGCTGCGATGGGGGTTTCAGAAAGGCAATCAGGAACGCCTGATTCGATCCCATGAACTGTCCATTCCCGCTCATCGTAAACGTGCTCCGCACCGCCGGATTCGCCTTCATGATCTTTTCAGCCTGCGTTTGGTACGCGTGCATTTGCTCGGGCGAGGAGCCCTCCTGAGCGACCAGCACGCCACGAATAAAGGAACTGTCGCCGACCGGCAGAAACGATTTCGGGACCACGGAGAAGAGGTACACGGTTCCGATCAGGCAGACCACCCAGGCCAGCGCAGAAATCCAGCGATTGCGAAGAAAGAACCACAGTGATCGCCCGTACACGTCCAGCACTCGATGCTCGAAGGTGCCGAAGACGCGCTCCATCCACGTCTTCTTGACGTCTGCACCGCGCCGACCAAGTAGCCGCGACGTCATCAAAGGCGTGAGGGTAAGCGAAACAACTCCGCTGGCCAAAATCGAGATCACGATGGTGATCGAGAACTCGCGGAAGATTCGGCCCATGAGTCCGCTCATGAAAACTAGAGGGATGAAGACCGCGGCCAACGAAAGCGTCATAGCCAGGATGGTGAAGCTGATCTCCTTGGCTGAGTTCAACGATGCTTCGAAGGCGTTCTGCCCTTGTTCCATCAGACGGACGGTGTTCTCGAGAAACACAATGGCATCGTCCACCAGAAATCCGATCGCTAAGGTGAGAGCCATCAAGGAAAGATTATCCAGGCTGTAGCCCAGTAGACGCATCGCCATGAATGTCAGAAATAGCGACAAGGGCAGCGCCACCGCTGGTATTAGTGTGTCGGTAGCTCTGCCAAGAAAGATGAAAATGACTGTGACCACCAGGACGAAGGCGATCCAGAGCGTAGCCTGCACATCTTTTATGCTGCCCACGATAGTTTGCGAGCGATCATACGCAGGCACAAGTAGAACGGACGATGGAAGTTGCGACTGAATGGTGGGGATTAAGTCTCCCACCGACTTGGCCACGTCAACCGCGTTCGCGCCTGCCCGCCGAAACACCGCGACCACCACGGTTGCTCCGGGCTGGGGATAGCCGCGCACCCAGAACCGCATGTCGATCCGCTCGTCCTGAACGGATTGCTTGGCGTTGGCCACATCTTTCAGGTACACGGGTGAGCCGCTGCTTTGTCCGACGATAAGCTGGTTGTATTCCTCGGCGGTAGCCAGTTGCCCTTGCGGCTGCAGCAGGTAGCTGCGATGAGGTCCATCGATCTGACCTGCACCGGTGTAGGCAGTTCCGTTCTTGATCGCGTTGCTCAGATCTTCCAGAGTGATGTTGCGGACCGCCATCGCCGATGGGTCGGCCTTGATCCGAACAGCCGATTGCGTTCCGTAAACCGCAACCTGGCTGACGCCCGACAGAATGCTGATGCGCTCGCCCACTTGTGTGTTGGCGTAATCGTAGAGCTGTCCTTCCGTCGCTGTGTCGCTGACCAGCGCAATGTACTCGATCGGCTGATCGTTGGGATTCGTCTTGGTAAACGTGGGAGGACTGGGCAGGTCCACGGGAAGCTGTCCCTGCGCGCGCGTGATGGCGGCCTGCACATCCGTTGCCGCGGCATCGAGGCTCTTGGACAGATCGAACTGCAGGACAAAGCTGGAGTGTCCTTGACCATTGTTGGACGTGACCAGTTCAAGCCCAGGAATCTGCATGAACTGACGCTCGAGCGGCGTGGCCACGTTGTTGGCCATGGTATCCGGCGTGGCTCCCGGATAGTTGACTTGCACCTGGATCACCGGATAGTCCACGGATGGCAGATCGCTGACAGGCAGCCGCGTATAAGCCCACACTCCGAACAGGATGACTGAGACGGTCAGCGCAATCGTCATCACCGGACGGCGGATGAAAGCTTCCGAGAGATTCATGATTGGCCTGCTTTCTTGCCGCTCGGGGTGTCCGCATTCGCAGGCGCTGAACTCGGAGTATTGGAATCGACTCGTACCTTCGCACCAGGGCGAACCAGCATTTGTCCGGCGAGCACGATGCGTTCATTCGCGGCCAGTCCTTCGGTCACAACCACATCTTTGCCCTGGCGCTGGCCTAACTTCACGGGCCGGAGCTCCGCCGTATCGTCCTGCTTCACCACGTAAACGAATGGCCCTTGCTGACTGATTTGTGCCGCTTCATTCGGAATGAGCACAGCTTGCTTCGCTGTATTCAGCACAAGTTTTACGTCTACAAATTGGCCTGGCCAGAAGTGATGGTCGGGGTTGCTCAGGGTGGCGCGCAGATTGACCGTCCCGCTGCCGTTCTGCACCGCGTTATCGAGGAACTCGATACGTCCCGACTTGGCCGCATCCTCCGCATCGGAAGGAAGCCGCACCGTCGCTCTTAGCAAGCCTCGCGACATCTGGCTTTGGACTTCAGGAAGATCGCTCTCGGTAATAGTGAACGTCGCATAGATGGGATCGAGACGCTGGATCGAGAGCAGAGCTGTGGAGTTTGCTTGAACGACGTTACCTACATCCACCAGACGCGCTCCCGCTCTGCCATCGATTGGAGAGTGAATGTAGCAGTACTCAAGATTAAGCTTTGCAGTTTCCAGGGTTGCTTCTGCGGCTTCTACTTGTGCCTGGTCCACGTCAACGGTGTTCTTTTTAGTGTCGTAGTCTTGCTTGGAGATAGCGCGGGTTCCGATGATCTCCTCGTCGCGGGCGAATTGAATTCTGGCGAGATCGAGGGCTGCCTTTGTCTGCGCAAGGCTCGCCTTCGCCGAGTCGAGCTGCGCCTTATAGGGTCGCGGATCGATGACAAACAGCAGTTGCCCTTTTTTGAGATTGTCGCCATCGTTGAAATGCCGTTCGACAATACGTCCCGCAAGCTGCGGCGTGACGGTGACGGACTCGAAGGCAGCATTCCTGCCGATTTCGTCCAGATACTTAGGGACATCCTGGGCAGTCGCACTCACCACGGTCACCAACGGCGCGGGCATTGCCGGCGCGGCCTGAACATTACTCTTGCTGCAACCCGCTGTCGCCAGCAGTAACATCAGCACTGCCACAGGTGGAATCGTTCCGTAGAAAAGCCCTGGAGTGTTTTGTGTCTTATTCATTTCCATCCTCATACTGAATACCTGCTTACTCACGCAGAAGTCGCCGTGACTAGCCGCCCGCGTTCAGAGTCGCTGTGTTCTTCTGTCCCGACATTGGAGTACAAGTGTGCTTTTCCAGTCTGCTGCAGTGCATGGCTCCGAGCGGTTATGATGTCGCGTCTGCCGCAGCCCAACAAGACTGCGCAATGCTGATCGGAATAGCGCTCTAGAACCGACATCACGTATACGAAGCGATCAAACGTTTTGAGTCCTAGAATCGCGGCAAACGATCGTTGCTCCGCAGACAGTGTATTGAGCAACGCGGGGTTCGAACCGTCGGTCCCCTCCATTGGCCGCGGATTCATTATCCGTACGGCGTTCAGAATGATCGTCCTCCTCGCCCAGGATCGTGCCCATTCCTTGAAGACCGGATTCTCTTTGGTAGCATCCTTCAAGCCTTCAACGAAGCACCGTTCAGCCTTCTCGCTGTCCCCGGTCAACAAGAACGAGAGCAGATGCAAGCTATTCATGTCCTCGTCGAAGATGCGTTGAAAATCGACGATGCTCGCATAGGGGTTGGTTTTCATGATGTGCTTTGTCTCCGGCATGGTCACCTCCGTGGTGATTGGCTTGTTCCTTCGTGCAGTGAATTCGGTTTCTCGTCATCCTTAGGCTTGCCATGGCAAATCCTCGCCAGACGCTTCAAAACGTACCGTGTAAGGACGCCGCAGCAGGCGAACTTTGCTCCGTCTTTCATCAGGCTAAAGATCGCGTCTTCTCCCTCGCGACTGATTACCGTAAGGCTGCTCACGTCGATCACTAATTTGCGGCCTTCGAGGTTCAGGCTCGCGTTTTTCCAACTGGTGTGAAGCTCATTGACCCAGGGGGCCATGAGCTTTCCTTCCACCACTAGCTTGCGTTTGTATGGGGTATCGATCGTGGAAATTTTGAACATATCGTTATTTGCACCGCTTGCATACAGTGCAACCCGCATGCCGAAGCGGAGTGCCCGAATCGTTCTCGTAAAGCGATGAAACCATTGCCGGGGAACAACACGGCTCTCGTATAGTGTCCAAGAATGTCAATGTCAAAATTGACACTGTCAAAGTAGATGACAAAATACCCGTGGCAACGAGTGGTGAAAACTAGAGGCGAAGAAGGCGAGTCTTAGCAGGGCGCTCGCATGAATTCAATCAGAGTAAAGACGCGCGGGAGCCCTGCTTAAGGGAGTTTGTGGTGAGTTCGAAAATTATCGAAAGTTACGATACTCGTCGCGGATCGATACCGAGCTTTTTCATGCGCGCGATGAGTGTGGTGCGTTTGACGCCCATCCGGGTCGCGGCGCCGTCGGCGCCTGCTACCCGTCCGTGGGTAAGCTTCAGTATGCGAACGATCTCATCCCGATCATGGGCATCGCGTGTGCCCGTTGCCTGAGCGGTCCGGCCATTGCCGGCCAGCTCACTGATCGGAACTTGCAGCGCCGGGCCGTGGGTGAGGATCACGGAACGCTCGATGAAATTTTCCAGCTCACGAATATTCCCCGGCCAGTGCGAGCTCGAGAGCTTCTTCATAGCATCGGTGGGAATGGATTCGATCTGCTTCTCCATGCGCCGCCCATACTTCTGTGTGAAGTAGCGGACCAACAGCGGAATATCCTCTGGGCGTTCGCGCAGAGGCGGGATGCGGATGGGAAACACGTTCAGCCGATAGTACAAGTCGCTGCGGAACTCCCGGTCCTCGATCATTTTTTCGAGGTCGCGGTTAGTGGCCGCCACCAGTCGTATATCGACCTTCTTGGTTCGGGTGCTTCCCAACCGTTCAAACTCACGTTCCTGCAAAGCCCGCAGCAATTTGGGCTGAATGTCGAGGGGAATGTCTCCGACCTCATCCAGGAAAAGCGATCCCTGGTCGGCAAGTTCCAATCGGCCAATCTTCTGTGAGATTGCACCCGTGAAAGCGCCGCGTTCGTGTCCAAACAGCTCACTTTCAAGCAGTCCCGTAGGAATGGCAGCGCAGTTGAGCTTTACAAAGGTCCGGTCTTTGCGACGGCTCCGTTCATGGATCGCGCGCGCGATCAACTCTTTTCCGGTTCCAGTTTCGCCAAGCAGCAGCACCGTGGAATCACTGGGAGCCACGGTGTCCACGAGGTTTAATACATGGCGGAGAGCCGAACTTTGTCCAACGATTCCCTCAAAGTCCATCTCGCCGCGGATTTCCTCTTCCAGATACAGCTTTTCCTGAGCGAGCTTGTCTTTAAGATCGGCGATTTCTCCGTAAGCCAACGCATTCTCTACCGCAATCGCAACCTGTCTTCCGATCTGCAGCAGAAAAGCAACCTCCTCCGCGCCAAAAGCATTTTCCTGCCGGCCTGCCACGGCGAGCACGCCCAGCATGCGCCCCCGGCTCACCAAAGGCACATCGCAGAACGAATTCATCCCCTCTCCCGCCGCCTTGGCATACAACGCAGGGGGGACCGACGCTGGATCAAGCCTATTCAAAACCCATGGCTTTCCGCTCCGAAGAGTTTGACCAGGGGTTGTGCCCTCAATGGGAATCATGGATGTTTCAGTGAAAAATCCCTTGCTATCCGGAAAATCGAGAGCATGGACCCGCAAGTCCTTGCCGTCGGGCTCGGGCAGCATAATGGCTGCGGCATCGCATTGCATCACCCGGCGAACGCTGGCTGAGATAGTGCGCAACAGGTCGGGAAAATCCAGGTTGGAGACAACTTGATTCGTGAGGTCAAGGATCATGGTCAGCCGATCCTGCGCCTGGCGCGACAAATAGAAATTAACCGCTGCGTCGACCGCCAATGCAATCTGACCGGCCACCAGGGATAGGAACCGGACGTCGTCAGCGGAATAGGCACGGGGACGCGAAGTGCCAATGCTCAATACGCCGAGGCGGCGCTCTCCTCTCGCCAGCGGGAGAACGCAGGTCGAGACAATCCCTCGTTCATTGAGAAACTCGCCATGTTTCGCAAAGCGGGTCTCTTCTCTCCAGTCCTCGGTGACGAGAATCTGTTGAGAGTTGTGCACCAACTCGGCTGGAGTGTTTCCCACCACAACCTCTGCCAGAGGTAAATCCAGCTTTCTTCCATTCGAATAGAGCAGATGCCATTCGACAATGTCGCTTTCTGGCCCAAATGCGACAAGATGCAGGTAGTCGAAGGGAACAACTTCGAGCAGCGCCTTGAGGAGCACATCTCCAGCCCTGTCGCAATCGTCGCACGAGGAGATCGCATGAGTCGCGCGCAACAGCGTTTCATAACGATCCGTATACGACTCTGCGATCGTTATTGATGCAGTACTCATACGCTCTCGCGTGTCAAAGTGGAATTCGGCAGATCCATCAGTACTCATCGTCGCAGGCCCGTCAGCCTGTTTGATCAGATGTAATAATACGAGAGAAAGCTTCGGCAAAACCATTAGAAGCCGTGGCAGGGAGTGTCTTGTGGTCCCGCCATGAGTGCATGGCCGCTTTCAGGAACAAATGCATGCAACAGGTTGCCAAACGGCGAATTTACGTTTTTAAGTTGATGAAGGTAAATAGGTAAAGTTGGTGGAGGCGAGGGGAGTTGAACCCCTGTCCGAAAATGCTGCTAGCAAGGAGCCTACATACTTAGTCGCATTCCATCGCGGCGCCCAGACCCGCGAGCGAACTCGCAAGACCGTGCCGCACGTTCGCCCCTCGCGCTAAGAACGGACAAGAAACGCAAGCGGCTAGCCTGTAAGTCTCACCCCAAGCTCCCAGACGTAGAGTTTAGAGCCAGTCCGCTGTATGACGCCCTTCCCGCAGCCCACGAACAAAGCCGCGGAGGACGGCTACCTACAATTAGGCAGCGTATGCCAGCTGTTGATTGTTGGCAATTATCGTTTTGCACACGATTACGGGTGCATGCACCCCGGTATGCCTCCTGGCCGCATCCATCCCCGTCGAAGCCGTGACGCCCCCATCTGAACTACATGCGCGTCGGCTGTATTGCACAGCCGGCCTGAACCGGTGTCCATTGCCGCAACCGCCAAAGCAAGCGCGGCTGCGCCAATTTCATGGCGACCGTTTTCAAAGATCTATCTTCAATCTTAGTGCATGGCGGAAAGAAGTCAACCCCCAGCCAAGCCGGTTGGGCTGCGCCTACTGTGTCCGAACCCAGGTTGAAGCTTTCTTCGCCTTATTGATTTGATGCTCCGAGAGCCATCCTGGGCTCTTCAATTCACCGCAACGGTGGCATCGAGGTTTCGGCTTCGCGCCGAACCTGCCGCGCACCATTTATACACACCATATACAATGGATTCGCCATCGTGCCATCGGGATCCCCCGCGAACTCTGCTCGCTGGGGTGATAGCCGATCCGCTGCTGGCGGTGGTTCCGGGATTACGGAAAATTGAAACTCGGACGAGTTTGTTTCATCAAAATCCCGTAACCCATTCAACAACCTGTCAGTGCGCGGAAGAAAGTGGTGACGGAATGCCGGCGGCAGACCTGGTAAGAGATGAGATCAGCCAAGTGAATCCCGACTGTATTCGGTTCGAACAAATACCGCATGTCTCGCGGCTGTTTCTCGATTTTCTGGCACGTCCGGCTGGCGCCCCTATACGCACCGTGGATGCACGCACTGTGGACGCGCCGGTTGGGGTGGAGAGCCTCGACCGTTTCTTCGCCCCGAACAGCATTGCGGCCATCGCCGATCACGCGCGCGCCCTAAACTTCGATCCGCAACGCCGGCAGGCTATTGCCGAGGTGCTGGAGCGCCAGAATCGTGAATGGGGAGCCTCCGACGCGACCATCACCTCGATTTCGCGTCTGCGAGCAGGCGCGGTTGCCGTGGTCAGCGGCCAGCAGGTCGGGCTATTCGGCGGACCTCTCTATTCGATCTTGAAGGCGGCGTCGGCCGTGCAACTGGCGGCGGAGCTGTCGTCGAAGGGAGTCGACGCGGTTCCTCTGTTCTGGCTGGCGACCGAAGACCATGATCTCGCCGAGGTAAACCAGGTGCCGCTACCGGCGGCTGATGGCCGCCTGGAAATCGTGACTGCGGCGGTGAAGGCCAGCGCCAACGTACCCGTCGGAGAGGTGCGTTTCGGAGCGGAGATCGAACCGCTGGTCGAGCGGGCGGCGCGGCTTCTCAATCCGGAGCTGAGCGCCATGCTGCATTCCAGCTATCGCGCCGGCGAGACCTTCGGCAGCGCTTTCGGACGCTTGTTCAGCCAGCTATTTGCCGGCACCGGCCTCATCCTGATGCAGCCGCTCGACCGGGATGTGCATGCCATTGCCAAGCCCTTGCTGCGCAGCGCCGTGCAGCGCGCCGAAGAACTGGATCGGGAGTTGTTGCGCCGGGGCAAGCAATTGCAGGCTGCCGGCTATCATGAGCAGGTAAGAGTGACGGGCTCGTCCACCCTTCTATTCATTCTTCAGAACGGCGAGCGCTCGGTCATGCAGATCGCCGGCGACGATTTTCTGGTGCGCGCCCAGCGCCTGCCGCGCGCCGAGGTCTTAGAGCGGCTCGAGCAGCATCCCGAGCAGTTCAGTCCCAACGTGCTGCTGCGCCCGGTGATCCAGGACTACCTGCTGCCCACGGTGGTCTACTTCGGGGGTCCGTCCGAGATCGCCTACTTCGCGCAGGCTGCGGTGGTCTATCAGAATCTGCTCGGCCGCGTTACTCCCGTGCTGCCACGCCTGAGCCTGACGGTGGTCAATGGCCGCCTGCAGCGTCTCTTGCGGCGTTATGAGCTGCAATTGCCGGAGCTGTTTCGCGGTGAGACGCAGCTTCGCGAACGGCTGGCCTCGCGGGTACTTCCAGCCGCCGTGCAGCAGCAATTCGAGCAGGGAACTCAGACCATCGACCAGTTGATTGCGCAGTTCACCGAACCTTTGCGCAAGCTTGACCCGACGCTGGTGGACGCCGCCATTAAAGCCGGACGCAAAATGCATCATCAGGTTCAACGGCTGGCGGGAAAGGCGGCGCGTGCCGAGTTGCGCCGGAACGAGCAGTTGTCGCGTGAGGCGGCAGAGCTGATGAACGGTCTATTTCCGGCAAATACCTTGCAGGAAAGGATCATTCCGGGCATTTTTTTGCTAAGCTCACACGGCATGGGCCTGCTGCAGAAGCTGGTGGAGACGGCCGGCGGCCACTGCTCCGGGCATCAGATGCTTTATATCTGAAGCAGCTTAAAACCGCCGTGAAACTAGGGTAACATCTAGGACATGGCAAAGAACCCTTCAACGTTCGAAGTTGTTTGCCCATGCTGCGAGGCGGTGCTGAAGCTCGATTCCGCGACCCGGTCCGTAATCTCCCACACGCCGAAAGCTACGCCCAAAATGTTTAATGACTTCGAAGAAGCGGCCCGCTCCATGCGAGAGCAGGAGGGTCGCAAGGAATCTATCTTTCGACAGTCCGTCGAGGCCGAGCGCAACAAGTCGGATCTGCTGGACAAGAAGTTTCAGGAGGCTGTCCGCCGTGCCAAGGAGACCCCTGACACGCCCGGCAAACCTTTGCGCGATTTCGACCTCGATTAGATATTAGGCGAATTTCGCGTGGACGACGACGCCATACTCGCTGCATCGCATTCGCATCATCTCCGCCCCCTGCTGCTGGGGCATCGCGGGGCGCGCCGGGGCGTGCCGGAAAACACTTTTTTCGCCTTCGATAAGGCATTGCGCGACGGCTGCGACGGCTTCGAATTCGACGTTCGCCTCAGCTCCGATGGGCGCGCCGTTGTCTCGCACGATCCGACTCTGCATGGCTTGGAGATAGCGCAGTCGAATTTTTCCGAACTGCTGGCTGTGCGCCAGGCGCAGTCGAATCCCCGATCCAGCCACGATAGGTCCGGCCACGGCACTCCCCAGTTGCACTGCCTGGAAGACGTGCTCGCCAAGTACGCCGAATCTGCTTTCCTCGATATTGAACTGAAAACCGCGGGTCTTGAAGAGGCGACGCTCCAGTTGCTTGCCCGCTTCCCGGCGAAGCGCGGAGCCGTGGTTTCATCGTTTCTGCCGGAGGTTTTGCGCCGGCTTGCCGCCCTCGATGCGGAGTCCCCGGCACGCGCCGCCGAGGGCGCCGTTGGCGATGGCAGTGCTGCCCATCCACTTGAGCGCACCACCTCTCAGAAGAGCTCACGAGTTGCGGGTGTCGGGGCAGAGAAGCTTCCGCTGGGGCTCATCTTCGCGAATCGAGAGGCGATGCGGCAATGGGAGCTGCTGCCGGTCTCCCATCTTATGCCGCGCCATGATCTGCTCGACCGCCGTCTGGTGGATGAATTTCACGCCGCCGGCAAACAGGTGTTTGCCTGGACGGTGAACCGGGAGCGGCAGATGCACGCTCTGGCGGAAATCGGGGTGGATGGTTTGATTTCCGACGATCCGGAATTGCTCAGTCGCTTTCGTGAAAGATTTATCCCATGAATCAGCGAAGAATTCGCTCGCGCCAGACTTGAAGCGCGCCCGTGCCCCACGTTCGCCCGAATCCCACATCTGCCGCAGTTAGCAGATGTGGGATTCGAAGCGTTTGGTGGCTCATTTGCCGCAGTTGGCTAATGTGGGGTAGTTCGAAGCCCACGCCTTGGATTTCATCGTTGATGGCCCGCGTACTTTGCTTGGCGGACCCCGCTCGGTTACATTGAATCGATGAGGAATCGATGAGCGAAACCGGCGAACGCTTCGAACGCGCTGTCGCCATTATGGCGCGCCTCCGTGCTCCCGGCGGTTGTCCCTGGGACCGGGAACAGACTTTTGACACCATCAAGCAATACACCCTGGAAGAGACCTACGAGGTGCTGGAGGCGATTGAGAATCGCGACTGGGATGAACTCACCGGCGAACTTGGGGATCTGCTGCTGCAAGTGCTTTTCTACGCGGAGATGGCCAAGGAAGACGGCCATTTCTCCGTCGATGACGTGCTGGACCGGCTCTCGACCAAGCTGGTGAGGCGTCATCCTCACGTTTTTGGCGAAGTCAAAGCGGAAACCTCCGCCCAAGTGCTGCGCAACTGGGAGGCGATCAAGCAACAGGAGCGCCAGCAGCGCGAACCGGTCCGGCAAGCGGAAGAGGAAAAACCGAAATCGATTCTCGATGGCGTCTCTTCGGCGATGCCCGCCCTCCTGGAGGGATTGAAGCTCAGCAACAAGGCCGCCCATGTGGGCTTCGACTGGCCTAACATCGAAGCTCTCTTCGACAAACTCAAGGAGGAACTCGAAGAGTTGCGCCACGAGGTGAACCAGATACCGCCGCCGGGGCCTGTGCCCATCGGCCGCGGCATTGCGGGCGCCCGCGGACAGCTGCTGCCCGAGGAGTTGAAGGCGCGACTGGAGGACGAGGTTGGAGACTTGTTGTTCGTGCTGGTGAACGTTGCGCGCTACCTCAATGTCGATCCCGAGTCTTCACTGCGCAAGACCAACCGCAAGTTTCGCCGGCGTTTCGGCTACATCGAGGAGGCTTTGCGCAAGGCAGGGAAGACGCCGGAAGATGCTTCGCTCGATGAGATGGAAGCGCATTGGCAAACTTCCAAAGATCACGAAAAGTGAAGGAAAATAAAGACTAAAATTGAGCCCGCATCGAGCCTTTTGGGCGGCAGCCATGCCAGGGTTGACGCGTCAGTACTCTCTGGGAAGGATAGATGCCATCTGATCGCCAGACTGGCGGAGCATCTCGAGCGCCTGCCGCACGTTCATCTTGGGCACTGGACGGAAATCCCACTCGGTCTCCGTCTCCTCGATGTGGAAGTGCTTCACCATCAGGATCTTCCCGTCCAACTTCAGCTCCATACGGGTGGTGTCCCAATGCCCGCTTCCCACGTCGGCCTGTTCGACGACGAATCTCCCGCCTTTATAGAGCCTGCCGAGGACACCCCAACCGAAATCCACGTCTCTGAACAGGGTGCCGTCGATCTTTGCTAGCCGCATGACGCGGGTATCGATCCAAACTCGGCCCTTCATTCCCTGGAACCCCTGGGTCTCGTGATCGGGCGGAACGAAATCTGGATTCGGCGAAAAGTCCAGCTTTACCACTTGGTGCCCCTGCGGCGTCGTTTCGGCTCCCACATAGACGTAGTTGAAAGCCGCCGGCAAAGCCCGAAGAAGTCTCTGAATGTGCTGCTCGTCTCGCTTCTGCTGACTTGCCTTTTCGCGCATTTTTGCCGGATCGAGCAGGCGATTGATGCGGTTGTCATCGCTTTGGCGCTGCTCAGCCGTCAAGGGCTTATCGTTGATGGCTACCAGCCGGCCGATAATGCCATCCGGAGTCTCGATCATCTGCTTGGTCTGCGAACCTTTTGGCTTCACCACGCAGTCCATCCAGATATAGAACCGCGCGCTCTTCGGGTTCTCCATCTCGTTCGCTATGGCTTGGCGTACCAATTCGCCAGGCGGCATCGACGGTCGACTCTGCGGCGCCTCCGCCGCGCCCAGCGCCCCCGCCAGGCAGGTAACGATCGCGAGCAGCAGAGCTGCTATCGAAACGGGATGGCAACGGCGTCGACGCATAGTCCAAAAGATCGGTTGAGCTGAATCTCTCATTGTTTAGAGGTCGTCCGCAAGGGCGTCGTTGTCAATGGGAACACCGAAATCGGGAATTCCACTCGTCTGCAATAACCCTTCTGGAGCGGTTTCGCAAGAGCTACCATCCGCTTCAGTCGTGGTCACCGGCGAACGCCGCACTCCCGTTCAAAAGTGAAAGTAAAACTTTAAGTAAAGTCATTAAAGACTCAAATAACAATAAAAAAGGCCAACCGTCGGTTGACCTTTAGATCATCAGATTTTAACAGTGCCGTTATCGGTCCGGCTGGAAAGGCAGTCCCATTGTCTTGTCCGGAGCGCACCGGCAAACCCGCTGTTCCCCTGGTTTCGGCCTTGCCGCCAGCGATCCGCCAACCGGACCGACGTTTACTCTATTGCAAGCTGCGGGCCAAACCCAATTGCCCGGGATCGAGAGGTTAATTGCGCTGAAAATAAAAGGATTAATGGCTTTTGCAGCCAATTCAGGTGGGTCGTTATCGTGCGATGCGGAGAAATGCACTCGTTACTAACTGATAACCGGCACTGAGTTCCACTTGGATGCTGCGGATGAGCATCGCGGTTCCTCTCTGCTTATCAGGGGTAGTGGCGCAGGCTTTGCCCACCGCTAACCCTTCAGTTTCGAACCAGTTCCTTTTCCAGGGCTGGAGTCAGGGCTTGCTGGACCGCCTTCTCAGCCAGAATCGCGGTCGCATCGAGCCTGGTGAAGCTTTCCTTCAGGTGTGGGAATACCAGGGGTATCTCGGTGCATCCGGCCAGCACGGCTTCCGCCGCGTGCTTGCGGACGATCTCGTCGAGTTGCGCGAGCCACGGATTGTTCTCTATTTGTCCTGCCTTCACGGCGTCGATGGCCGCGTCGACAATTTTCTGCTCGGCTGGCGTGGGCACCTCAAGCTGCATGCCGACATCGCGGAACGCGTTCTGGTAGAGCCGCACATGTACCGTGCCGATGGTCGCCAACAGCAGAATCCGGCCGGAGAGGTGTGGATATCGTTCGGCTGCGTGAGCGGCGGCGCAGGTAATCATGTTCAAGATGGGAACCTTCACCGAGCGCTGCAGTTCCTGTATCCAATGATGTGCCGTATTGCATGGCATGACTATGAAATCCACGCCTGCCTTTTCCAGCACCTGGGCCGAGCTGGTCAGTTGCGCCATGGGACTCTCCCCGGCATGCATAATGGCGTTCACCCGCGAAGGCACCTGGGGATTATTGTCGATAATGATGCGGAGGTGCTCCTGGTCGACCGAAGCCGGCGTGCGCTGCACAATCTTGGCGAACAGATCTACCGTCGCCATCGGTCCCATTCCACCTAGAATTCCGATGGTTTTTGACATGGAAACGCTCCTCGAGGTTCATCCTCGCCAACCAGTCCAAAATTAAGCTAGCTTGGCTCCGAAGTCGAGAGCAAACTAAGGATCGGAAGATGACTCGACCGGGGACATCGGTTGAATGGTTCGCTTCTGGAGTCGGTCCTCGATGAATCCAGAGGCTTGGCAGTCTTGGCCCGGCGCGGATCAATTGATGCGGCGCCGCCGGGGGCCGCAGAACTGGATTGCCGCTGGCACCCGCGTTGGGTATAGTCGATGTGTTGGCTGGACGCGGATCGAGCGATTGTCCGTCTTGGACCGGCAGCAGAATGGAGAGCGTCTCCAATGTGGAAATTAGGCAAAGAAGATGAAAAACCGCTAGTACCCCCCCCGTCTCCTCAGCCGCCGGCAGCTCCGGCCTGGGAGGCTCGTCCCGCACAGCCGTCAAAATTGGATGAACCGCGAGGCGAATCCACGCGCCCACCCAAGAGCGATGCGGCGCGGATTGGCCGCTCAGTCACCATAAAAGGTGAGCTTACAGGGGCCGAGGACCTGTTCGTCGACGGAGAAGTCGAGGGCAACATTGAACTCCGCAGTCACAGCCTGACCGTCGGTCCCAATGGCCGGGTCCGCGCCAACATCGTGGCCCAGAACGTGGTCATTTTCGGCAAGGTCGAAGGCAACGTGCGCGGCAATGAACGCGTGGAACTGAAAAGGTCGGCGATTTTGCACGGGGACATCTTCACCCAGCGCATTGTCATTGAAGACGGGGCTTTTCTGAAAGGCGGCATCGACATTCAGAAGGCCGAACCCAAGCCCGAGGTTCGTCGCGAGCTCCCGGCGGCGGCTTCGGCGGCAGCGCCTGCAAGCAATGCCGCGCCGGCACCGGCGGTTTCGCCGACTGCTTTGCTGGATAAATAGGCGAGTTCGCCTTCCCGGAGAAAGCTCCCGTTGGGTGCTCGCCTGATCCTCCCAACACGCGCCACGGTTGCGCAGGGTTGGGCGGACAGCCGGGGTGGACGATTGACTGCGAACCTCAATAGGTTAACGGGTTGGGTTTCTTTCGCAACATTTTCGGAGGCGATCATCCCGCCGGAGCGGTGGGCGGCGCTGGTGCGTCGGCGCTAATGCATCGCCGTTCAACCGGCTTTCACGAGTTTGTCCGTGCCATCGGAAAGCCCGAGGGACAGGTGGTGCTGGACCTGGGGCCAACCTCGCCCGCCAACCTTCATTTCATCACCGGCCTCGGACACCGCGCCTACAACGAAGATCTGTTGCTGGCAGCCAGCGACCCCGAGCTGTTGATTCCCGCCGCCGGAGAAGACGACAAGGAGACCGTCAACGTAAGCCGTTTCCTGGCCGAGAACCTCGATTACGAGCCGGAGACCTTCGACGCCGTTCTCCTCTGGGATCTTGCCGACTATCTTCCCGAAGCGCTGGTGAAATCGGCGATCGATCGAATTCACCGGATCATGAAGCCCAAAGGCATTCTGTTCGGTTTTTTTCACACCAAGGACGCTGGTCCCGAAGCTCCCTATTTTCGCTTCAACATAGCTGCCGCGGATACGATTGAGCTGCGCCAGGGGCCGCAGTTCCGTCTGCAAAGAATCTTCAATAACCGTCACGTGGAAAACCTTTTCCACGACTACGCGTCGGTCAAGTTCTTTCTCGGGCGCGACAACATGCGCGAAGTTCTGGTTATTCGCTGAAAGCCGTTCCTTCGAGGGTGTCATCCTGAGCGTAGCGAAGGATCTGCTGTTCGCGCGCCTTGCAAGTAAAGCGGACCCTTCGCTCGCGCAAAACCGGCGCGACCTCAGGATGACACGGTCAGCAGCCCGCCTAGACCGTTTCCAGCTCTTCTTCCAGCAGTTGCTTGTTATGCAGGTCGGTATAGCAGCCGTTCAAGGCGAGCAGTTCGTCGTGAGTGCCGTATTCGACGATCTCACCGTCGTGCAGAACCGCGATCCGGTCGGCGTTGCGCACGGTTGAGACGCGATGGGAGATGAAGATCGTGGTCCGTCCCTGCATCACCTCGCGCAGGTGATTGAGGATGTAGTCCTCGGTCTGGGTGTCGACGCTCGCCAAGGCATCATCGAGGACGAGAATGCGCGGGTTGCGTATGACCGCGCGGGCGATCGCCGTGCGCTGCTTCTGGCCGCCGGAGAGCGTCAGCCCACGCTCGCCGACGGTGGTCGAATACTTTTCCGGAAAAACTTCAATCTCGGCGGCAATGCGGGCGATCTCGGCCGCCCTGCTGGATCTCTTCCTCGCTGGCGTTATCCGCGCCAAAGGCGATGTTTTCGCGGATGGTAGCGCTGAACAGAAAAGTTTCCTGCGGAACGAAGCCGATATTGTGGCGAAGGTGCGCCAACTGAAATTCACGGATCGGCCGTCCGTCGATCAGCACCATGCCCGGTTCCGCGTCGTAGATGCGCGGAATCAGGCTTACAAGGGTTGACTTGCCACAACCGGTAGGGCCGACAATCGCCAGGCTGCTGCCCGCCGGAATCTTCAGGTTGATGTTTTTAAGAACAGGTACGCCCTTCGCGGGCTGCGCCCCGGACGAAGCGTCGCCGTCAGCGCCATTGGGCGAGCCTTCCGGCGGATAGGCAAAGGTAAGATCGCGGAACTCGATTTCGCCGCGGATCGGCGCGTCGGCCGTGAATCGCGGCAGCGATGGATCGTCCTTGATCTCGACCGGCGCGGTCAGAATCTGGTTGATGCGCCCCATGGAGGCGGTACCGCGCTGGAAGATGTTAATGACCCATCCCAGGGCGATCACCGGCCAGGTGAGCTGCACCATGTAGGTGTTGAAGGCCACGAAGCTGCCCACGTCCATGCGTCCGAAAATCACTTCGCGTCCGCCGAGCCATAGCACTAGCACGACGGCGAAGCCCAGCATGGTTTCCAGTGTCGGCCAGAGCATTCCCATCAGCCGCACCAGTTTCAGACTGCGCGCGATGTACTCCTTGTTCTCCGTCTCGAAGCTGCGAATCTCGGCTTCTTCCTGGGCGTAGGCGCGGATCAGGCGCGCCCCCGAGAAGTTCTCCTGCGCCCGGGCGGAGATATCGGAGAACATGGCCTGTATGCGCTCGAAGCGTTCGTGGATGCGCCTGCCGAAGTATTGCACCACGATGCTAACCACCGGTAGCGGCAGGAACGCCCACAGCGTCAGACGCGGGCTGAGGCCGATCATGAAGATCAGCGCGCCGGCGGTGAAAACAATGGTGTTGGCCGAATACATGATCGCCGGGCCGAGCAGCATGCGGACCGCGTTCAGGTCGTTGGTGGCGCGCGCCATGACGTCGCCGGTGCGGGTCTTCTGATAATAGCTGTAGGAGAGCGATTCCAGGTGGCGGAACAGATCGTTGCGCAGATCGAACTCGATATCGCGCGAGATGCCGATCACCACCCAGCGGGTGAGGAACTGAAAGATGCCCTTGCCCACGGCTACCGCGATCAGCAGCAGCGAGTAGGTCACGAGTTTCTCGTGGGTAACCCCGGCGTTCAAGTCGTTGATCGCGCGGCGGATCACCAGGGGAAACAGAATCCAAATGCCGTTGTTGAACAAAACCGTGAGAAAGCCAATTACCAGTCCGCGCCAGTATCTCTTCAGATATGGAAACAGTGGGCGCAGATTGTTCAACATGCGGTTCCAGAAGCCTCTCAACTAATTCTGATTAGATGAAATTCTAGCAGCGCGGGGTGCGAAAAGGGCGACGAAAAACAGGTTTCGGCTGCAGCGCCGCCTCAGAATGACATACAAACTCTTGGGACGCACCGCTAGGTCGGCACCTTCAGCAGCAAATATCCGCCGGCCAGAGCGAAGATCATGTCGGGTGCCCAGGCCGCTAGCGCGGCAGGCAGTTGGTTGGCGTTTCCCATCGCCTCGAACAGGCCGGAGAGGATGAAGTAGCTGACCGCGACCCCGATCGCCACGGCGACCCCGGTTAAGGCGCCCCGCCGTCCCTGCGACATGGCGAAGGGCACAGCGAGAATCGCCATAATGAGCGTAATCAACGGGTAGGCAAATTTCTTCTGCAGTTGCACTTTGAGCCGGACCACGTCGAACCCGCTCTGCTGCAGGTCGCGTATATAGCGCCGCAGCTCCTGGTAATTCATTTCCGAAGATTGCTTGACCTCCTTCTTGAAGTAGGTCGGCCGCTCGCTCACGCCCGGAAAAGTGCGCACGTCGAAGCGCGAGTAATCTTCGATGGCCGCTCCGCGGAAGTTGCGCGACCATCCCTGTTCAAACACCCACTTGCCGAGAGTGTCCGACCAGTGTGCGCGTGCCGCAAATGCCCTGCCTTTCAACTGAAACGTTTTGGGCTCGAAGAAGAATAACGAGATGTTCGCGAAGCGGTTTTGATCGGGATCGTAAAACTCGTAATAGAACATATCGTCGTGCTCGCCGAAAATCCATTTGCGATCGGGCCGCAGATAGGTCTGGGCAGGCTTCCCCTTGATGGTGTTGCGCAGCGTCTCCTGCCGCTTATTGGCGTAGGGAATGTAGAGTTGATCGAAGACGAAAAGCCCGGCGGCGAGCACCACCGAAATGAGCATCACCGGCACGACCATGCGGTAGATGCTGATGCCGCTGGCTTTTATGGCCGTCAGCTCACTCGACTTCTGCATCAGCCCGAAAGTAATCAGCACCGCCAGCAGTACGCTGAGCGGCGTCATCATGTAGATCATCGAGGGCGTGACGTTGACCAGGTAATCGGCGACCATGGTCAAGCGGCACTTTGTTGCGAACGATGTCGCTGAGCAACTCGAAAAACGTAAACACCAGCGTGAGCATCAGGAAGGTCACCAAGATCAGCACGAGATAGAGCGCGAAATCGCGCAGCACCATATCATCGAGAATCAAGGGAAAGCGCGCGCTGAAGATGCGGCGGCGGCTGGAGGTGCGCTCGAATGCGCCTGCGCGCCGACAGGCGCGTCGCAGTGCTGCGCGCCGGGCTTGAAACCTCTCCTTGAGCGCGGCCCCACCACCCGCGCAGCGAACCGATCTCGATGGGCTGCTGGTCGACCCGCCACAGCAGCACCAGGCCGGCGAGCAGGAAAAAGATGTCGGACATCCAGACGCCCAAGGCCGGGCGGCAGCTTGCCTCCGCGGCCAAAAGAGATGCCCATCAGCGAGATCAGGTAGTAGACGAAGACCAGCAGGATCGTCAGCACAAATCCGGTGCTCTTGCCGCCTTTCTTCGAGGAAAGCCCCAGCGGAATACCCACCAGCGCGAGCACCAGACAGGAGGTCGGCAGCGCCAGACGGCGGTGAAACTCAACCCGGTACCAGCGCGACTTGACTATGGGATCGTCGGGAGACACGCCGGGCCTGGGCGGCGGTGTTTTCTCCGGGTGGTCGGCACGCCAGAGCAACTGAGCCGTGGTCATGGCGGCCACCGGAACCAGCTCGGGTTGTTGCGAATTGCTGGGCGGCACGGCAACCGGCAGGTCGGTTTCGGCAAACGTCGAGATCGAGTACTGCTCGGGATCGCGCGGCGGCGTATCCTGTTGCGAGCCATTCACCAGGTGCAGGCGGATGCGGTCCTGTCCCTCATTGGTCACGATCCCGCTCTGCGCAATCGTGATTTTAGGTTCCGAGGGATCGGTGATGTCGGCCAGGAAAACACCCTTCCAGACAGCAGCGCCGCTGCTGCCGCGGACATCCTGCACGTAAAGTACCAGGTTCTTGAAGTCTTCGTAGAAGACCCGGGGCTGCACCTCGAACGATGCCTGCGAGGTCTTGAGCTTGTCTTGCAGACGGTCCAGTGCGGCGGCCGAGGCCGGCGCTATCCACACGCTATTGACCACCGCGAGTACCCACGTCACAAAGGTGAATATGCTGATAATGCGGAGAAACTTGCCCGAGCCGATGCCGCAGGCCCGCATGGCGGTAATCTCGCTATCCGCCGCCAGGCGGCTGAGGCCGATCAGGATTCCCACCAGCACCCCCATCGGTAGCGTGTAGGTAAAAGCGGCAGGCAGGGTCAGAAAAAAAATCTCGGCAACGCTGGGCAGTGGCGCACTGTTGCGGACCACCAGCTCCAGGATGCGATCGAGGAGCCGCATGAAGAGGACGAAGGTGAACAGGGAAATTCCGATCGCGGCATGCGACAGGACTTCGCTGAGAATGTAACGCGTAAAAATTCGCACGGATTTCAGCCGGAGCCGGACCCCTCCATCTTCAATTTCAATTTACGCCAATCCGCAACCTGGCGGATTCCCGCGCCTGCGCCAACCTCTTGCCGCGTTCCCGAACGTTTGCGGAATCGACCTTCCCCCTGGCCTGCAAGACACCTTTCTGTGAAAGCGGGTCTAAAATATGTTGTCGGGGAAATCGATCTTTCCAGCAGAGTCTAGCATGCGGGCTGCGCGCTCCGCTCCGCGCCTGTTACAATCTTGCTTCGCATGGCACTAGGAAAGCTCCGCATAATCCTCCTCTGGCACATGCATCAGCCTTTCTACAAGGATCTGGTGACCGGAGAATATCGTATGCCGTGGGTGCGTATGCACGCACTCAAAGATTACTACGGCATGGTGAAGCTGCTGGAAGAGTTTCCCGGCGTTCATCAGAATTTCAATCTGGTACCGTCGCTGGTCAGGCAAATTGAGGATTACGCGGCGGGGACAGCCCGCGATCCTTTGTTTGAACTGGCCGCCAAGCCCGCGGCGGAACTGAGTCCCGCGGTGCGCCGTTATGCCTTAGAAAACCTGTTTCATGCCAACCTGGAGCGCATGATCAACCGCTATCCGCGTTACCGCGAGTTGTTCGACCGCATCCAGGGCGCGGGGCGCGAGCTTGAACTGGCCGTGAACAGCTTGAGCAATCAGGACTACACCGATTTACAGGTGCTCTCGCAGCTAGCCTGGTTCGACGAGTTCTATCTCCAGCAGCCCGATATTCGCGAGCTGGTCCGCAAGGGCAGGAACTTCAGCCGCGACGAGCAGGAATTGGTGATGAGCCGTCAGATGGATATCATCCGTTCGGTCCTGCCGGCTTACGCCGATGCTGCCCGTGCCGGGCGGGTAGAGCTGTCCGCCACGCCTTTTTACCATCCCATCCTGCCGCTGCTTTGCGACACCGATGCCGGCAAGGAATCCAGCCCCGGGCTGCAATTGCCCGCGATTCGCTTTCGCCATCCCGAGGACGCCGAGCGGCAGATCCAGCTTGCTCTGGCAGCGCACGAGAAGACCTTCGGGGTGCGTCCACGCGGCATGTGGCCGTCAGAGGGCAGCGTCTCCGACGAAACGCTGGCCATCGCCTCGCGCAACGGGATTGAATGGATGGCGACCGACGAGGGTGTGCTTGGCCGCTCGCTTGACTTTGCCTTCAACCGCGACAAAGAAGGACGGCTGAGCCCGGAAGGCGCTTCCAGACTCTACACCATCTATCGTTACTCGAATGGCGACGCGCACCTGCACCTGCTGTTTCGCGACCATCGCATTTCGGATCTCCTCGGGTTCGTCTATGCCGGAATGGGCGCCGCCGATGCCGCCAATCATCTCTTGAACAGCCTGCATGCGGCAGCCGAGCCGGTCGTCAGCCAAGGCCGCGATGCGGTGATTGCGATCATTCTCGACGGCGAGAATGCATGGGAGACGTACCACGAGTCGGGCAGGGAATTCCTGCGGCGCTTCTACGATGCTTTGCAAAAGGACCCGCAGGTCGAGGCCGTGACCATCGCGGAGGCGATAGCGCGTCATCCCGCGAAACAGTTCGGCGAGCTGCCTCGGGTGACTCCCGGCTCGTGGATCAATGCCAATTTCAACATCTGGATCGGGGCTCGGGAGGACAACCAGGCGTGGGACTATCTCTCCGAGGCGCGTGACTACTACGACGCCAACGCTCACAAGGCTTCGGAAAAAATGCGTCAGCTCGCCTTCGATGAGGTGCTGATCGCCGAAGGCAGCGACTGGAACTGGTGGTACGGCCCAGAACATCACTCGGACCACGATAGCGACTTCGACGAGCTCTATCGTAAGCATCTGTCCAACGTCTATAACGCGCTCGGCGGCGTTCCGCCCGACTACCTGGCGCGTCCCATCGGCATCAGCGGCTTGCGGCCGCGCATCGTGCCGCAGACCGCCTTTATCCGGCCGCGCGTGGATGGCTATAACATCAGCTACTTCGACTGGCTGGGTGCGGCCATGTATGCGGCCGATTCCCGCACCAGCTCCATGCACGGCAGGCAAACTTTTTTCGAATCCGCTTACGCCGGTATCGATGAAGCCAACCTCTACTGTCGCATCGATTTCGCAGCCGTGTTGCCGGAAGGAGAATTGCGGCTAGTGCTGCAATGCGGCGCGCGACCGCCCAAGCCGACGGCCTCTGCGGGTGCAAGCGAGGCCAAGGATTCAGCTCCGGAAGCATCTCGCGCGCCAACCGGGGAACGTCTCCTCCGCTTCGAGCTTACGCTGCTGGCCGGCAAGCTGAAGGACTGGAACGTCTGCGACGACGACCCAGCCAAAATTGCCGAGCGCACCGCGCAAGGCTCCCAAGATGCCGCTTCGAATGGCAGGGCGCTGGCTTCCGCAAACGAGCCTTCCGGCGTGGAGGCGGCACTGGCCAGAATCCTCGAGTTAAAACTGCCGCTCTCGATGTTGGGGGTCGCGCAGGGCCAAACCATCAATCTGCGCTTTACGCTTTGGCGGCAGGGACTACCCTTGGACGTCCTGCCCGTCGATGGCTCGATGGACCTCGAAATCGTCTCCGAAGAGCAGTTGGCAAACAACGTCTTTAGCTACAGCCCGGCGGGGTAGGGCGGCTCCATTGTTGGGTGCGAAGCCGGTGACTGCGCAGGTTGCCTTAAGCTGTCATGCTGAACGAAGTGAAGTTGAGGCGTTGAGGCGGCGTCTGAGTCGCCTGCCGAAATCCTGAGCAAAACGAAGGACCCTCAGCATCCCGATACAGCGTGGGGCTGAGGTGCAGCCGAAAGATTTTATCGGGTCCGTCGGGAACCCCGTCGTTGTTCAGCATGACATGGTTGGTCTTCCGTCGCACTGCTCTTTATTGACCTTGCCGCCGCGTAACATAGTCCGCGTTCGCCAACTGGACCGGAGCGTTAAGCTCCAGGATCAGAACCGTGCCTGCCGGCAGTTCCATCGAGTGCCGTTTCAACAAGTAGTGGCCGCCTGAGACTGTCGCCCCGGCGGCGGCTCCAACCAGCGACCCCACGGGACCGGCCACGACCGCGCCCGCAACTGCTCCCGTAGTGGTAAGCGCCACGCTTTCAACCTTTTCGTTGCTGGAGAGCGCCGGGCCGCTGATCCGGCCTTCTTCGTCCACCTTATTGCGCCGGGGGTTGCCGCTGTCCACAACCGTCGCATTGATCGCATAGATCTCGCCACTCGGCAGCATCATCTTGTCGGGACGCAACCTGAGCGATGGGTGCCCTTTGAAGCGGCGAGGCTGCGATTTGCGGTCGATAAACCCCGTCACCGTCGAACCGGCCGGAATCAGCGTTCGATCGTTGACCCGCACCGGCTCGGTGATATGTCCGTAGAATTTGTCGCCGATGCGATTCCTGCTGGTCGAGAGCGCGCGCTCCAATCGGATCCGGATGGCGGTTCCTGCCGGCAGCAGCGCCGGGCGTTCCGTGCGGGTCTCAAGGCTTCTGCGGGATTGCGGCTGCGCTCCTGACCATGCCGCGGAAGGCTTGTTCGTGGAGTCCTGGGCAAAGCCGGCTGCGGCCAGTGCTAACGCGCATAGCCCAGCCGTCAAGTGACGCTTCATCATGCTTCTCTTTCTCCTGGGGGCGGAGATTCGGCGCCCCACATCTGCCGCAGTCAGCAGAAGCGGCAGTGTTACTGCGCCTGCAAGAGAAGTAAAACACGGAGAAACCCCTGCAAATTGGCAAAAAATCCAGGGAATCACCGGAGATACCCCAGCGGGGGAGCTCCTGGCAACGGTGTGCAAAGCGTCTTGCCTGTAACAAACTCGACCGCAATGACGCGCCGATTTCTCATCCACGAAGGCTAGAGCGGTTCCCCAGTTGGTATATCTCAATCTATCAGACTGTCATGGCGAGCGAAGTCAAGCCACCTTTTGTTTCTGCTGCCGAAAACAAATGGTGGTTCCACTCCGCTTCGCTGCGGTCGCCATGACATTTCCTTGGGAGATTTCGGCTACACCCATCCGGGAACTGTTCTAAGAGACTTTGGCCATATTGACCGTTGTTTGCGCGGGATGAAGATGGCGAGCGAGCCCGGCCTTTACCCCCACAGCGGCCGTCCGGCGATGTTCCAGGCCACGTGATGAACCGCGCTGGTGGTCGCCAGGATGGCGGAGCGCGCCGGAGCAAAAGCCAGTCCCACCAGGTTCGCGCCGGCAAGGATCAGCGATGCTTCGCCCGCCGGAGTGAGCCGGACTATGCCGCGGCTGCCTTGCAGCGAAGCGGCAACGTACAGATTCCCCTCGACATCGAATGCCAGTCCCTGCGGACGCCCCAGACCGCGAAAAAACTCTTTCACGGTGCCACTCGCGTCAATTTCGTAGACGGCGTCGAAGCTGGAGATGGTAGGGCCGGTGACAAACAGATTTCCCGAGGGCGCAAAAGCCAGATGGTAAGCCGAGACGCTGGGCTCGAGTGTGGCGAAGACGTACATCTGCCGATCGCGAGCGATTTTGAAAATCGTACCGCTGCGGTCGCCGACATAGAGATTGCCCTCCTCATCGAAGGCAATTCCCGTGGCCACCCCCATGCCCTGCGCGTAGGTCGACATGGCCCCGCTGGGCGATATGCGGTAGACCGTGCCATTGAAACGGGACGACACGTACAGGTACCCCGCAGAGTCGAGCGCCAGCCCGGTGGCGTTCATCAGGTCGGTGACAAAAGGCCGTACATTGTAGTCGGTGTCGATCTTGTAAACCGAAACCGGAACCGCCTGTCCGCGTGAACCCGAGAAGCTGGCGTAGATATTTCCTTCGAAATCGACCGCGGGGTTGCCGACCGGATGCAGGTCTTCGGAAATCTCGGTCGCCACTCCCAGTTCGATGGCATTCGAGGTGGAGGCCGCATCCGGGCAAACGGTCAGTGGTCCCGAACCGGTGCCAATCGGCACTTTGGCCACGATGAGGTCGTGCGTTGCCAGGGTCACAGTTGCATCCGTTTCACCCAGGCGAACCTGCGGACGGCGCAGCTCCACGCCCATAAGGTGTTTTCCGCGAATCCGGATTTCACCGCCCGGAAGAGCGAACGGCGGCTCCACGCTGGTAATGGTGGGCCTTGAATTCGATGTCCCCTTGGCAGATTGCAGATTTGCATCCATCGGCAGTGCGTCCGTTCTCCGTTAGGTACTCAGCTTAAGATGCCTGTGCGCAATAAAAACTGCAAGATAATGGCGGCATAAATTCCCGCGCCCAGGTCGTCAACTACGATGCCCGTTCCCTCCGGTAATTTTTCCAGGCTGCGGATGGGCGGCGGTTTCAGCATATCGAAGGCACGAAAAAGTATAAAGCCGGCCAGCACTGGCTTCCAAGCGAGCGGCGCGAAGGCGAGCGTAAGCAACTGCCCCGCCACCTCGTCGATCACCACCTGCTGCGGGTCTTTTTTCCCCACGGCGCGGGCAAACCGCGTGGCTGCGGGAATGCCCACGGCCGTCACCACCACCACCGCAAGGAGGGCGGCCAGGGTGCGATGTTCGGGGGCGAGAAAGCGCGCCAACCCGCTCCACAGCAGGGTAGCCGCCAGCGATCCCCAGGTCCCCGGACCGGGGTGCAGCATTCCGGCCCCGAAGAAGGTTGCAATCAGCCACGCCCACCGAGGCGGACGTTTCGCGGCCACGTAGGCTGGCGGGGTTTCCACGTCAATTCGGTTTGCAGTTTTCATCCTGGCTTGGATTGCTGGAACCACTGGAGTCATCGCTTTGGCGTTTGGATACGGCTGAGCGCGGCCGCTCGGTGTATTCAGCCTCGCCGCCCGATTCCGGGTCATTGACCGGAGTTGAGATCACATACGCCCCACTGGCCCACTTGCCAAGATCGATGGTGCGGCAGCGTTCACTGCAAAAAGGGAACTCAGGCTCGCTAAAGAGCACGATCTTGCGGCAGGTCGGACAGCGAAGACTGCGAGTTTTTCCGCGTGTCATAAATACCCCTGCACTTCAACTTTGACTTCACGCCGCCGGCGCCAGGTCATCGCAAACACTTCATGGGTGTCATCCTGAGCATAGCGAAGGATCCCAGATACCGTCACATCCGCGCCGCTCTGGGATTTCTGATGAAATCCTTCGCCTGCGCGTCAGCAGGCGGCTCAAATGCCGCCCTCAACTTCACTCCCGGCGGTCGTTCAGAATGACACCACAAAGCATCTGTTCCGAAACGCCTGCTAAATCAGTTCCGCCACCAGGTCGTAATCGTGTGCTTCGACGACCCGGCAGCGATAGAACTCACCCGGCTTCACCTGCGCGTGTTCGCCAAAGTCGTTAATAAAAAGCTTGCCGTCGATTTCAGGCGCGTGCATCTGGCCGCGCGCCTCCCAAAGCAGCTCGGTTTCGCCCGACGGGCCTTCGAGCATCACCTCGAACTCTCGTCCCACGGCGGCTTTCTGCCGGCGTCGGCTGATCTGTTTCTGGATCTTCATCAGGTGCCGCCGGCGGCGCTCGATTTCACGCGGCGCCACTTTGCCGCCAAGCTGGAATGCCGGGGTGCCCTCCTCGTCGGAGTAGCCGAACACGCCCATCCAGTCGAACTGCGCCTCTCGCACAAAGTCGCACAGCTCCTCGAATTCCTGCTCCGTTTCGCCCGGAAAGCCGGCGATGAACGAGGTGCGCAGCGTCAAATTTGGAATCCTTTTGCGCATTTTCTCGATCGAGCGCAGAAAAATCTCCGCCGAGCCGCCGCGCTTCATGCGGCGCAGCACCGCAGTCGAGGCGTGTTGCAACGGCACGTCCAGGTAAGAGCAAACCTTCTCGCTCAGGGCGATGGTGTCCAGCAGTTGGCCGCTGATCTTGTTCGGATACGCATAGAGAAACCGCACCCACCGCAAGGGCTCAATTTGCCCGAGGCGGTCGAGCAGGTGCGCCAATCCGTCTTTCAGTCCCAAGTCCTCGCCATAGCAAGTCGTGTCTTGGCCAATCAGCGTGACCTCGCGTACGCCCTGGCCGGCCAGCCGCTCCGCCTCGCTCACCACCGATTCGAAGCGGCGCGAGCGAAACTTCCCGCGCAGTTGAGGAATGATGCAAAAGCCGCACGGATGATCGCAGCCCTCGGCAATTTTGATGTAGGCCGCGTGCTTCGGCGTGGCCAGCAGGCGCGGCGTATTCTCGTCATAGAGGTAGGTGGGCAGTTCGGCGGCTGCGCCCCCCCAGTGGCTGCGCGAGAAGCGTCCGGAACGCTCGCGGGCTTCGCCTTCGGCACGCGCGCTCGGCTGATTTACCCCCGATTTCAAGTTTTGACTCGCCGAGCTGCTGTTGAGAATTTTGAATGGCGAGTCGGATGGTAATGGCGCTCCTGCCTCGATCTGGGCAGCGGCCAGAATCTGGTTCAGCTCGCCGGTGCCAACCACCGCATCCACTTGCGGAATATTCTTCTGGATCTCATGGCGGTAGCGTTCCACCAGGCAGCCTGCGACGATCAGCTTCTTGGCCCTGCCGCTCTCTTTGAACCGTGCCATTTCCAGAATGGTATCAACCGACTCCTGCTTGGCGCTGTCGATGAACGAGCAGGTATTCACCACAATGATGTCGGCGTCTTCCGCCCGGCTGGTAATCTCCGCGCCGGAAGCGGCGAGCATCCCCATCATCACCTCGCTATCGACCAGGTTTTTCGGACAGCCTAGGCTCACAAAGCCCACCCGCAGGCGCTGGTCGGAGACTTCCCGCGCTGCATTCTGAGCTGTTTCCTGAGTTGCTCCGGCGGCAGCTTGGCTCACTCGATCAGAAGCGGGAAGGGAAACTACGGGGATACTTTTATTGCTCATTCGATCTTCCGATTTTAACACTCCGGAAGCAGCCCTAAGCTCCGGACACGATGCTCGCAGGCATATGATCTCAAAGGTTATGATTTCAGCTGAGGCCCAGGGGACCCGCGGACAGCATCGAATCAAGTCGCAGAATTAAGATGTCAAGCCTGAGGGTCGAACTTAAGACCCAGGATGGTGAACACTCATGCTCGACTTTCATCGCTTCGCAACCTGCGTGCGGCTCGCGCTCGTGCTGCTCGGGACAATCTGCGCAGCGCCGTCGTGGGCGCAACCGACTCAGGCGCTTCATCCCAAGTACAGCGTGCAATTTTTTCATTTGCAGGTGGAAAACCAGGATCTGCGCATGGCCTACCGGGATGTCCAGCCCACTGGCGCTGCCAACGGCAAGGCCGTGCTGCTGTTGCATGGAAAGAATTTCTCCGGGTTTTACTGGGAGCCCACCATCGAGTTTCTGGCGCAACAAGGCTATCGCGTGATTGCGCCCGACCAGTTAGGGTTCGGCGCTTCGTCACGTCCGGACATCCATTACAGCTTCCACCAGATGGCGCAGAATACCAAGGCGCTGCTCGATCATCTCGGTCTCAAGCAGGTTGACGTGATTGCGCATTCGATGGGCGGCATGCTGGGCGTGCGTTTCACCCTGCTGTTCCCGGAGACGGTCGAGCGGCTGGTGCTGGAGAATCCCATCGGTCTCGAAGACTACCGCAAACTCGTGCCTTACACTCCTCTGCCGCAGCAGTATGCGGCGGAGTTGAGCCAAAGCTACGACAAGATGCGCGACTACCAGAAAACCTATTACCCGGGAGCCTGGAAGCCGGAATACGAGGTCTATGTGCAGGATCAGGCCAGTGTCATCGGCACCGGTGAGTATCCGCGCGCCGCCTGGTCTTCGGCGCTCACCTACCAGATGATCTACGAGCAACCCATCGTCTACGAACTGTCAGAGATCAGCCGCTCGACGCTGGTGATCATCGGGCAGGCCGACCGCACCGTCGTCGGCAAAAATCGCCTGCCGCCCGCTTTGCTATCCGTCGCCGGACAGTATCCCGAGCTTGGCCGCAAGACGCACGCCGCCATCAAGGGTTCGATTCTGGTCGAGGTTCCGGATTGCGGCCACATTCCGCACATCCAGAAGCCTGAGCAGTTTCGCGACGCGGTGGTGAAGTTCTTCGCCGCCGCGCCATCGCGTTGACATCATCGCGTTGAAAAGTTGCCGTCGATTTTGCGTGTGGCCGCAGGCCGGTTTGCTCTCGATTCATGAGCCAGGCCCAGTGTGGGTCCCCAGAAGTAGCTCGTATAACTAAACACACCCCGTGAGTGTCATCCTGAGCGGACCGGGCGCATCGGCGGCGCCATCGCTACGATTCGCTGGGGGGCGGCTCTTCCGCGGAATTGCGGCTGGCGTTTCGCGCGATCAGGCGATCTACCCTCGCCAAGAGAGCCTCCGGCCCTTCCCCCTTGCTGATGATGCCATCGAGCAGGTCGTCATCCACCTGGTAGCGGAAGGCCAGCAAAGCAGTCTCAGCCGCCGGATGCCCGGTTAAGAGGAGAGTCCCACAATTCGGGTGCGCCCGGCGCATCGCTTTCACAATGGTGAACCCATCGCCAAGCTCGCCGATGTTCATGTCTGCAATGAGGACATCGAACTGAGTCGCCGCGATTTTAGCCAGTGCGTCTGCTACCGTGCCGACGCTGGTTACCTCGAAGTTGTGCTTCCGCAGTATCGCCGGGCACGTCTCCCGGATAGTCGGTTCATCATCCACAAACAAGACTCGGACGAGTTCTACTGGTGAAGAGTTCACAGATCCTCCTCCGCGTTGGTGGCATCGGCGTGCGCTGTGCTCCATGCGATGCTGGCCTAGCAGAATACCAGTGCTGGAGTCGTGCAGCCACTTAAAAAGCGTGCGGAAGATAGCGCACAAAAAGCATCGCCAGGCGATCACCGGCGCCGAAAGCTGGAGATTTCCAGGTAGTTGGCGATGGCATTCTTGCTGGGCGGGGCGGGTGGCTGTGATCTTTCAAGAGGTTATTTCCTTTTCCGAAGCGCGAAGCACCAACTCTCCACACAAGCGAACGCAGCTGGTGTAGGCCACCCTGCAGATGCTAGCGCCCCTGCCGTGTCGCGGCTTGCACTTGCCGCAGCAATTCGGGGAGCAGCGCGGCATCGCTCGCCGAGTCGGCATAGCGGGCGCGCTCGTAGTGTGCCGTGAACTTCTCGACCGCGGCGCGCAATCCGGCGTGGCCAATGATGCCGGCAAATTCCTCGGGTGTCTGGTTGGGTGTGCGCGTCCAGCCATGGCGCCGGGTGGTGCGCGTCATTTTTTCGTAGAGCACCGTCGCCGAGTGTTTCGGGCTGCGGGTCGGTCGTGCCACGAGGACCCGGCGGTTAACCCATCGTGTGAACGGGCCGCCGAGGACGAGGCAGATCAAAAGTGCGAGCGCTGCCAATCCCGCCGCTTGGTATGACCTCGGATGCCGTTCGACGCTACGGATTAGCCTGCGTGCCAGGCCGAGCATGCGCGGGTAAACACCGGCCAGCATCTGGCGGAGCCTGTCGCCGGCCCGGCGGCTGCGAGTCATGGTGCTGACGGTCAGCATCCGTTGATGGGAAAAATCGTAATTGACCACCCAATCGCGCCAGAACTCGTTGGCGGCGTCGAGGTAAAGCTGCAACTTGCTCCAGGGCGTTGGCAGAGCGTCTCCGGCGGGGGTCGGATCGAAGGCGAGCCATCCTCGAGTCGGGATGTAAGCCTCGACCCAGGCGTGCGCGTCGCGGGCGCGGATGATATAGCTGCCAGTAAGGTCGTTGAATTCGCCGCCGCGAAAGCCTGTGATAATGCGGCTGGGAATGCCGACCGCGCGCAGCATGACGGCCATCGACGAGGCAAAGTATTCGCAATGTCCGCGCTTGCGCTCGAACAGAAAATAAGCGATCGGGTCGGCGTGCGGCTGGCTGGGCAATTCGAGCGTATAGCCGAAGTTGTTTGTGAGATAGCGCTCCAGGGCGGCAGCTTTTTCGTATACCGAGTGCTGCTGGCGCGTGCTCTCAGCGGCAAGTTTGGCAATCCGTGGATCGAGGTTTTGCGGCAATTCCAAGTACCGCTCCGGCATGTCGGGCGGAATTTCGCCGCGTACTTTCTTGAGATCGTCGGGATAGGGCGAGGAAATATCGGAGACGCCGGAGTAGTTGGCAAGCATTCGGTCGCGGTCCAGCGACTCCACCGACTGATCGAAATTTTCATACACCTGCCGCATGTTGCCGAACAAAGCTCGCGGCGTGGGAATAACAAACAGAACGTTGCTGCCGATCGGTTCCAGGACTACGCGGTATTGCACCAGTCTGGCGGTGCGGCCCACGGCAAAGTTGCGCAACCCGGAGGTGGCCGTCGGCGATGGCATGGGAAACTGGAAAGTCTGGGAGACGCGGACCCCGCTGATGCCGGCGTGCGGCGTGGCCATCCAGTTCTGTCCATCGAAGTTGGTCAGCGTTGCGCCGCGTAACCGGACCTCCGAGGGACGAAGACCATCGAATTTTACGTGCATCATGACTGCGGAGGACTGTTGAATTCGGCCGATTTGTCCCAGCGAGACGCGATCGCCGAATCCAGTCGTCAAGTCGTTTTGCTGTGCTAATTGGCTCAGGTATCCGCTCGAAAGGCGTGGCAGGACAAAGAAAATTAACGTGGCCAGTAACGCAATTCCGGCGGCCTGAGCGATGGTGATGCCGACCAGGGAGCGGTAGAGCGCCCGGAAGTGCGGGCCGGGAGTGATATCAGAAAGTCCTGTGCGGGCGCTGACCGCGGCCGAGCGGCGTATTTCCAGACAGATAAAGCTGCCGATCGCGACCAGCACAAACAAAGCAAACGAGGTGAGAAAGCCAGTCTCCACCGTCAGAATGGCTGCCGCCAGGATTTCCATAAAGGCCAAAATGGCGAGGTAGAGCAAGTCGCGATAGCGCTCCACCGAAAACAGCTTGATCACCAATCCGAATAGCAGGAGGTGAACCGTGGCCGCGACGAATCCGCGTGAGACCAGCAGCAGGTCAACGCCATAAGCTAAAACGTAGAGTAGTCCAAGGTAGGTGGTCCAGCGCTCAGGGATCCTCCACTCCCATCGCCTCAGCAGTCCGGTGCCGCGGATCACCAGCGCGCTCGAAACCAGAATGATGCTGAACAGGTCGAGCTTGCCCGTTCCGGCCAAGGCGAAGAAGCCCATGGCCAGCAGCAACAGCAACGAGATCTGGCAGAGCTGATCGATTTCCCGAAGGAACGGATTCAACCGCAATAGCTGCTGATCATCCGTCTGGGATACCGATCGCTCGCCAACCGCCGGGCTGGGATTCTGAGACGCCATCAGGAGAACATTTTTCGCTATTGCGCGAGAAAAAGAAAGCCCATCCTGTTAGCGGGCTGTTTCTGGGGCCGCTCCGGCTGCCGGCCTCCGTGGAGGAGATGATAGAATTACCCCGGTCGGGCATCGGTCCCGCGCGACGCAATCCCGCCAACCCCGCCAGGTCCGGAAGGAAGCAACGGCAACGGGCTAGTGCGTGTGCAGTGGGTAGCCGGTGTCCGGCTTTTCTGCATTCCCCCGGCTCCCCACCCCAACAAACCAGTAGAGGGCTCGTCGGGACTTTTGGCTTTCGGCGGCTTCGGCGCGTTTTTTTGCGGCTTGCTAAACGGCCTAAATGGTGAAATTGCGAAGCCGCAGCCGGCGTGCTACTCTCCCATTTACATCCCATTCGCAATCGTTCACAATTGCATTGTTTCTCGGAGATCTACGTTGAAAACGTTAAAACGCGCGAAGATCAGCGCCTTGGGTACCTACGTTCCGCCACGAGTCCTGACCAACTTCGATCTCGAAAAGATGATCGACACCACCAACGAATGGATTCTGGAGCGCACCGGAATCCACGAGCGGCACATCGTGGACAAGGGCGTGGCCAGCAGCGACTTGGCGGTGGGAGCGGTGAAGAACCTGGTGGAGCGCCACGGCACCCGTTTGGATGACGTGGAAGCGATTGTGGTCGGCACGGTTACGCCCGACATGATGTATCCCTCCACCGCCTGCCTGGTTCAGCACAAACTCAATCTGCCGCAGGTGTGGGGCTTCGACGTCTCCGCCGGATGCTCGGGCTTTCTGTTTGCCTTGACTGCCGGAGCCAAGCTGATTGAGAGCGGCGCTCACAAGAAAGTTATCGTGATCGGCGCCGACACCAATTCCTCGATGACCGATTTTACCGATCGCGCTACCTGCATCATCTTCGGCGATGGCGCCGGCGCGGTCTTGCTGGAGCCTGCCGAGGACGGCGAGGACCTTGGACTCATCGATTACGTTCATCAAATGGAAGGCTTTGGCGGACAGTACCTATACATGCCCGGCGGCGGCAGCCTGCATCCGTCAACCCATGAAACCGTCGATCAAAAAATGCACTATATTCATCAAGATGGGCAGCAAGTCTTCAAGTATGCTGTGAAGAAAATGTCGGAGATGACCACACGCCTGCTTGAGCACAATGACAAGCACGGATCCGATATCGACTGCTTCATCTCGCACCAGGCGAACCTGCGCATCATCTGCGCTACCGCCGACCGCCTGAAGATGCCGCGAGAAAAAGTGATTGTGAATATCGACCGCTTCGGCAACACCACCGCCGGAACCATTCCTCTGGCCATGTCCACCGCGCTCGAAGAAAAGAAGCTGAAAAAAGGCGACTTGGTGATGCTGGCGGCCGTCGGAGCCGGCTTCACCAGCGGCGCCACCCTGCTCAGGTGGGCCTTCTAGCGATTCGGAATGTTCGAACTACCCCACTCAAGCAAAAGCTTGAGTGGGCCACCCGCCAAAGAACCCCTTGCTCTAATTGACCTCACGCCTCATAATTCGCCGGAGGTTGGAAATCCGCGCAACCCGCTGATTTGAAAGTTGGTCAGTTCCGAACCACATTATGGCAACTTCTATAAGCCAGCCCGCGACGAAGGATTATCTGGGTTGCGCCGCAATACGCGCCATTATCGAACGTTCCGGCGAGCAGGTCGTTGCCGAGTGCTACGTGCAAGATGGGAGCGTCTGGAATGGGTGTGCAATACGAGTCAAAAGGCATAACACCTTAGTTCACCGCGACACGATTCGCTCACTGCGAAGCACAGACAAGAACGTTATTCAAGTTTTGAAAGGGCAGTCGTGCCATATCGGTTTACGTGCATACAGCAACGTGAGAGTTGGTGACATCCTTGAAGCCTTTGGTGCGGCACCAGATTCCCTGGACGTCCCTGCCATCCAAGTCCCTATTGTGCCACCTCGTGTGGCCCAAGCTCAGATTACACTGAATGGCGGCATTGCCCAATCGGCGGCTCCGCCAATCGTCCAAAATCCACTGCTCGAACCATCCGACAGCTGCCTTACCGAGCGCGGCCCACATTAGCTCCTCGACCGGCGGCGCTCCCTCAGTGTCCAACTCGCTAAACACTGAGGCGCTTATGCTTCCTCGTAGTTTCACGTTTTATCGCGGCGGGTTTTTGGATTTTGACAAAGTGCTCCGACATTTTGACTGGAACTTCAGCGGTCCGTCACTCACGATCGACTTGAGTGAATGCCTGAGCGCAAACTTTCAGGCGCTCACGCTCCTGATTCAGTACGCTTGGTACTTGACGACTTGCGGCTGCAACGTCACTTTCAAGTACGGACTAGCACAGTTAGGGCCGACGAAAATGCTTCGAACGATGGGCGCAGGCGAGTGGCGGGAGATTCTCCTCCATGACGGGAGAGACTTCGGTTACGACCAGCGCCGGACGTTCGCACTCCGCAGAAGGTCGGATGTTAAGAACACGATTAACAATACACGTGCCATAATCGGCGATTGGAGCCATGGTTTTCCGGACTATCTTAGCTACATTGTCTCCGAACTGCTTTATAACGCGACAGAGCACGGTAGGTGGGCAGCTGAGATAGGAAACTCACAGGTCATCGTGCCCGCGATCTACCAATTTGGTAATTACACGGCTTTGAATAGAGTTTCTTTCATATTTACCGATCTCGGGATCGGAATAAAGGCCCACTTGGAACAGACCTATTCCGCCTTTCCGACACATCAGGAAGCCATTACTGCTGCTCTCCGTCCGAACGTTTCGGGCACGTTTCTCCCGGAAAGTGGCGCATATGCTGGAAACAACAATGCCGGCATGGGTTTGACTTACTCAAGCACAATGCTACGGCGGCTTCGTGGCGACATGTACATTGTCTCGCATGACGGACTGGTGCACGTGTCACCTGCAGATGTCACGAGTCGACAACTCGAAAAAGGGTGGCGCGGGACGTTTGTGCTGATCAACATAAATGTCGAAGAACAGTCCACCGTTCCTGTTGAGCAATTGCTGGCAGAAATTCGAGCAAATGCCCAGAAAGAGATTGACGGTGTCTCCAAAGAGGAGGAGTCGAGTAGGTACTCGATCAGTATTTTTAATCATTTTGGCAAATGGGCGGAAGACAAGGACGCGGCGATCGCGTTTCGGGATAATCGCTTACTCCCGGCCATCGATGCTGGGAAACGAATCGAGCTTGATTTTCGTGATGTTGAAACCGCACCGCACAGTTTTCTGAACGCCCTGCTAGCGGCGGCAATCAAGAAGATTGGCGTTAGGGCGTATCAATGCATCAAAGCCTACAATGCGCCGGGCACGATACATGAGATCATAGATAAGATTTTTGAGGATAATCTTCCGTTAATGCGTTGACCGCCCAAAGCGACTCGATCTCGACCTCGCCAACCTCCCCAAGAGCATAACGCCGGAAACTGCTCCAAGGCCAATCCTGTGGCCGTTCGCACAACCCCTGTGCTACGCATAAACTGCGTGGTCGCGAATGGCGGGTGGCCCACTCAAGCCCTGGGTTGGCTTGAGTGGGGCTGTTCTCCCCGTCTTACGGATGGGTCATGGCCTCCGGCTTGACCACCGCATCGAACTCCTCGCCGGTCAGGAAGCCCAGCTTCACAGCGGTTTCGCGCAGGCTGCTGTGGTTGACGTGGGCCTCGTGGGCAATTTTGGCCGCCTTATCGTAGCCAATCTTAGGAGTCAGGGCGGTGACCAGCATCAGCGAGTTTTTGACGTAGTAGTCAATGCGCTCGCGGTCGAGTTCAATGCCCTTGATCATGTACTCGACGTAGCCGTGACAGGCATCGTGCAGCAGCGTCACCGAGTGCAGGAAGTTGTAAATCATCACCGGCTTGTAAACGTTCAGCTCAAAGTTGCCCTGCGAGCCGGCAAAGCCGACCGCCGCGGTGGCCCCGTGGACCTGTACCGCGACCATCGTCATGGCCTCGCACTGCGTGGGGTTGACCTTGCCCGGCATGATCGAGGAACCGGGTTCGTTCTCCGGGATGATCAGCTCGCCCAGTCCGCAGCGCGGTCCCGAAGCCAGCCAGCGGATGTCGTTCGAGATCTTCATGAACGAGGCCGCCAGCGTCTGCAAGGCTCCCTGAGCAAAGATGATTTCATCGTGCGCCGAGAGCGAAGCGAACTTGTTGGGGTGCGACTTGAATGGCAGGCCGGTGAGTTCGGCAATTTTTTTGGCGGCGCGTTCGGCGAATTCCGGATGAGCGTTTAACCCCGTGCCCACCGCGGTGCCGCCGATGGCGAGGTCGTAAAGACCCTTGGTGGTCATCTTGATGCGCTCGATGTCGCGCTCCAGCAGGCTTGCCCAGCCGGAAAACTCCTGCCCCACGGTGAGCGGGGTGGCGTCTTGCAGGTGTGTGCGGCCAATCTTCACAACATCCTTAAATTTCTTTGCTTTGGCGTCAATTGCATCATGTACTTCTTTAACTGCCGGAACGAGCCGCTCCATGGCCGCCGCCGCCGCAATGTGCATGGCTGCCGGGAAGGTGTCGTTGGACGATTGCGACATGTTCACATGGTCGTTGGGGTGAATCGGATTTTTCGAGCCGAGGACTCCGCCCGCGATTTCAATGGCGCGATTGGAGATGACCTCGTTCACATTCATGTTGGTCTGGGTGCCGCTGCCAGTCTGCCAGATACGCAGCGGAAACTGGTCATTCAGTTCGCCCTCGATGACTTCGTCCGCCGCCTGGACAATCAATTTTGCCTTGTCGGCGGGCAGCTTTCCCAAGTCCTGATTCACCAGGGCTGCCGCTTTTTTAAGAATGCCGAATGCACGGATTAGCTCCGGCGGCATGACGTCACGCCCAATGTTGAAGTGAAGCAGTGAACGCTGGGTCTGTGCTCCCCAGTAGACGTTGGCCGGAACCTCGATTTTGCCCATGCTGTCGGATTCGACTCGCATCGCATCTTTCGTTGCTGTTGCCATGGAAAACTCCTCTTTGCCCGCTATGATAGCTGCTCAAATAGATATTTTTAACTGGGCCGGAACCGCCCGGAATTATACCCCAGCGGTGCTTGCCGGGTCTTGGCGGATGTTCCCCGTCGTTTTCCCATCGAAGGACTCCCTGACGAACCGGCAAAGATCAACGGCAAAAAAGATCGACGCGCGCAATCGGCGGGATGTTTTATAACATAGAGCCATGGAAATGCGAGGAAGCTTTGATGTGGTGGTGATCGGCGCTGGTCCGACCGGCCTGGCGTGTGCCATCGATGCCAAGCGCGCCGGTTTTCGCGTCTGCAACATCGATAAGGGCTGCATCGTCAACTCGCTGTATAACTACCCGACGAACATGGTCTTTTTCACCACGCCGGAGCTGCTGGAGATTGGCGATGTCCCGTTTCCCAGCGCTAATCAGAAGCCGACCCGTTTGGAGGCCCTGGAATACTACCGCAAGGTAGCCGACTACTACGGACTTGAGGTGCGGCAGTACGAGACGGTGTTGAGCGTGGAGGGGAACGACTGCAATTTCGAGCTGCGCACCACCGATTTTCTGGGACGCGAGCGTGCCTACCGCGCCTGTAAGCTGGTTTTGGCCACCGGCTACTACGACCGCCCCAACTACCTCAATATTCCTGGGGAAGATCTGCCGAAGGTGGCGCATTACTATCGCGAGCCTCACCCTTACTACAACTCCGATGTGGTGGTGGTTGGGGCCAAGAACTCGTCCGCGATTGCCGCGCTCGAGGTCTGGCGTCATGGCGGACGCGTCACCCTGATTCACCGCGGGCCCGCCATGCATGACCACGTTAAGTACTGGATCAAGCCGGACATCGAAAACCGGATCAAAAACGGCGAGATTAAGGCGTACTTCAACTCCTCTGTGAAAGAGATCACTGTCGATTCGGTTGTGATTGCCACTCCCGAGGGCGAGCAGCGCCTGCCCAACGACTTTGTGCTGGCCTTGACCGGCTACCACCCCGACTTCGAATTCATGAAGGGACTGGGAATCCACAGCACCAAAGACGATTGCCCGGTGGTTGATCCCGAAACTCTGGAAAGCAATGTCCCAGGAATCTACCTGGCTGGTGTCATCATCGCCGGCCGGAGAACCAACGAGATTTTTATCGAGAATGGCCGCTTTCACGGGGCTCAGATCGCCCGCGACCTGCGGCTGAAGCTGCGCGGCCCGCAGGGAGTCGAAACGCGCTAGCTACGCGATCAAACTGACGGTGCCGGACGGTGCCCCACATCTGCCGCAGTTAGCAGATGTGGGATCTCAATATCCGGTCCCGCCCAGACGCCGACCGCATCGCACGACTGGTTAGTTACCAACTCCCGGCAACAGTGCAATATCGGAGCCTGCGGCGCTGCCGTTCATGTAATCGGTCACGCCCAACAGATGGACGATCGTGTGCAGCATGTCCTGGAACTGATAAGTATTCGCTGTCGTAGAGGCCGGATTCACATTGGGACCAATCATCACAAAAGCGATGTGTCCGCCGCAGCCGGTAGATTGAGTTGGAGAGCACGAGTCATCGCTAGCGGAATCGCCCGATTCACCATCTTCATCGCCCTCATCGAAGACGATCATCAGAATTCCATCTCCGCCTGCCTGGAATGGAGGCGTGGAAAGCAGCGGGCTGATGTTGGTTTTGAGCCAAGTGTCGGCGGTGGCCAACAAGACGCTGGGGGCCGTGGTGAAAGGTTCATCGGCATCATCGACCCCGTTGGGAATAATGAGGCTGAAGTCTTGAAATGTATTTGCCTGTATATCTTGGGCTAACTGAGTGAAGGGGTACATGTTTTGTTGCTGGGTAACCGAGTTGGCCACATCGGAGTACCACGGGAAAGGATTATGGTGCAACAGGTAGCTGGTCGCGTTATCGTCTCCGCCGATGTAGCCTTGCGACGGCATGCCTTCGAAATACCCTCTCCAGGTTTTGCCTGCCGTAGTTAAGGCTCGAACGATATTGTCACCGGTAATCACGCCAGTGGAAGCGCAGCCATCCCCGTTGCAATCGTAAGGACTTCCCGTCCAAGTAGAACCGGAGGTCACGTAGAGATAGTCCAACAGCGACCCATGGGCGTTGGCATAGAAGTTCAGAGCCAAGCCGTTGGCTGCCGCCAGACCGCAGAGATAAGGCATTCCCGCCGAAGAGCAGTTGGTCGCACTCCCGGAGGGGAAGATCTGCGAGAAGCTCTGGTTCTCTTCGATGACGACGAAAACGTGGCTCGAGCTGGGGAATGTCGGCGGCGTCAAAGTCACGTTCACAAGCGCGTTCGCGGACTGTGTAGTATCAGCCAAACTGGTCACGGTTACGGTATGCGGTGCGGTAGTTGCCGGAGCAGTATAGGTGACAGTCGTAGCAGTTCCTGTAATCGTTCCCACCGTGCTACTGCCGCCGAGAATGCCATCCACCGTCCAAGTCACACCGGTGTTGGAGGTATTCTGAACATTAGCGATGAACTGCTGAGTCGCATTGGGCAGGATGCTTGCCGTAAGAGGACTGATGCTAATACTCACGGGCGGCGGGGCAGTCGAAACCGTGAAGGTCTCAGACTGCTTTACCCAGGCGGTACCGGTGTAGAACTGCGCCGTCAGGTTATGCTTACCGGCAGCCATGGTCAAGTTGGTATTGATGCTGGCGGTATTCGGTACCTCATAGGCGAGAACGTTATCGAGATACAGGAGAAAGTTCTTCAGTGTGGTATTAGAGGCCGCGGCGGCCTGCACGTTTACCGGACTGGTTACGGTCGAACCGACGACAGGGACGCAGAAGGTTACCGACGGCGGAGCTGAAGTTGGTGTGCACGGAGCGCTCGCGGCAACGGTAACAACTGCGGCGGCGCCTTTGGTTGGATCGGCCTGGCTAGTAGCAACAACGTCGTGGTTTCCCGGTGACGTTCCGGCTGTGTACAACCCGCTGCCGATAATCGTTCCGACGCTGCTATTGCCGCCGGCAACCCCATCCACCGTCCAAGTCACGCTGGTATTCGACGTATTCTGGACGGTAGCGGTGAACTGCTGTGTGCCGTTCAGCGGCAAACTCGCCGAGGTCGGGCTGATGCTGACGGTGATCGGCAGCGATGTTACTGTCACTCCCGCGCTGGCAAATGCGCTAGTGTTGGCCAGGCTGGTTGCGGTTACCGTATGTGGCCCGGCGGTTGCCGGCGCCGTATAGGTAATGGTCGTCCCCGTTCCGGTAATCGTTCCCACGCTGCTGCTGCCGCCCGGAACTGTGTCCACCGTCCAAGTCACGCCAGTGTTCGACGTGTTTTGGACCGTAGCGGTGAACTGCTGTGTGCCGTTCGTCAGCAAACTCGCCGAGGTCGGGCTGAGGCTGACCGAAATCGGCGGCGGCGCCGTTACCGTCACCCCCGCGCTGGCAAATGCGCTAGTGTTGGCCAGGCTGGTTGCGGTTACCGTATGTGGCCCGGCGGTTGCCGGCGCCGTATAGGTAATGGTCGTCCCCGTTCCGGTAATCGTTCCCACGCTGCTGCTGCCGCCCGGAACTGTGTCCACCGTCCAAGTCACGCCAGTGTTCGACGTGTTTTGGACCGTAGCGGTGAACTGCTGTGTGCCGTTCGTCAGCAAACTCGCCGAGGTCGGGTTGAGGCTGACCGAAATCGGCGGCGGCGCCGTTACCGTCACCCCCGCGCTGGCAAATGCGCTAGTGTTAGCCACGCTGGTGGCTGTTACCGTATGTGGCCCGGCAGTTGCCGGCGCCGTATAGGTGACGGTCGTCCCAGTTCCGGTAATCGTTCCTACGCTACTGCTGCCGCCAGGAACTGTATCCACCGTCCATGTCACGCCAGTGTTCGAAGTATTCTGGACCGTAGCCGTGAACTGCTGTGTGCCGTTCGTCAGCAAACTCGCCGAAGTTGGGTTGAGGCTGACGGTAATCGGCGGCGGAGTAGCAGAAACAGTGATCGTTACGTGGGCGGCGACGATTGTATTGGTGCTGGCATCTTCCGCCTGCAGTCCCAGAGTGTGGCTACCGGCAGCGAGCGCCGTGACCACGTAATTGAAGGTGCTCCCGTTGCGCTGGGCGATGATAGCGACCCCGTCGATCCAAAGCTTGGTATAGGTAGCCGTGCCGCTATAAGTGAACTGCACATCGAAGGGGACAGTAACCGTCGATCCGTTCGTCGGCGACGCGACCGTAATCGTTCCCTGCGCCGCCGCTAATACAGATACGCCCAATACGATCGAGCCCAGGATTGTGAGTGGCCGCAACATCGCTCGCCAAAGGGAAATTCGCCCATCAAGCATAGATCACCGCATCAGTTGCGTGCATTTCAGGAGCCACTCTATCCAGCAGCATGCACCCGAGTTACCCGCCTGAATACATCGGCTTCGGCAGGAGAGTGACTGGAGATGCAACCCCCTGCCCATTAGTGTGTGAACCGGAGTTCTCACCTGCGGTAGTTAGTTGCTGATTACTGGAATCCCGGGAGGCGACCCATCGTCCGTCCTAGTTGGGAGTTTGGCCTGCTTTAGCCCAGTTCTCCTAATCATGGGCCGGAAGGTGCCCATATCTGCTGTAGTTGGCAGATGTGGGGCTTTGATTTCCAGCTCAATGGCTGGCAGCTCAGTTCTCCTATCGAGCTCTGACGGTATTCGACGGTGCCCCATATCTGCTGTAGTTGGCAGATGTGGGACTTTGATTTCCAACCCAATGGCTGGCAGCTCAGTTCTGCTATCGAGATCTGACGGTACTCGACGGTGCCCCATATCTGCTGTAGTTGATGCGAGACTTTGATTTCGATTCACCGGGGCGGAATTGGCAACTGTCTCGGCGTCTTCGGAAGCGCTCCACCTCGGGTTCGCGGATACAAGAGGCCCTAGCTTTAGATTTGCAAAACGGCTTACCAGCAGTACAATTCGAACGTTTCAGAGCTGCACAACGAGATTCCTGTTCAGTACCTTTATGATCCGGATCAGACCTTATGAAAAGGACGATAAGACAACCAGCTCTTCTATATGCGAGCCTTGCGCTTTGCCTGACATTCTATGCAACTTATGCGCCGGCCGGCGAGTGCTTGCCGGACTGCATGAGGGCCCACAACTGCTGGAACATGTACGGGGGCATGAGTCAGGCGTACTGCTCGGGCATACTACCCAGCTGCCAGATGAACTGTCGGCAAAGCAGCCAAGGTGAATCCTTCGGCGCAATCGCTTATAGCGCGAAGGATAAAGGCGCCGGTTGGTCGTTTGGCTGGAATAGCGAGAGTAAAGCCGAGCAGGTCGCTTTGGATAACTGTTCCAAACATGGCTCGCAATGCAAGGTACTAGTTTGGTATCGCAACAGCTGCGGTGCGGTGGCCGCGGATGGCGATATCGTCGCTTGGGGGCAAGCTTCAGCAAAACGAACGGCGGAGCAAAGCGCTCTGGATAAATGCGGCAAAGCCGGCGGCAAGAAATGCGCCATCGAAACTGCGCAGTGCTCGCGCAGGTAGACGATAGACATGGCGTGGCGGAGTGGACCGCTCAATCATTTGTTAGGCTGGCAGCTCAGTCCTCCTATCAAGCTCTGACGGTGCTGGACAGTGCCCCATATCTGCCGCAGTTGGCAGATGTGGGACTTTGATTTCCTGGAGCGCTTCCGCTTCGTGGTAAAACAGTGCTATGAAGCGCTCCGCTTCGTCGAAACCGCAAGCTGCAACCATCACGGCCACGGCGCCCTGCCGCGTGGACCTAGCCGGAGGCACGGTCGATATCTGGCCGCTTTATCTTTTTTATCCTGGCGCTGTCACCGTCAATGTCGCGGTCGACATTCGCGCCCGTTGCCGGATCGCGCCTTCCGCTTCACCGGAAATTCATCTCTCCTCCGTTGATACCGGCCTCGAAGATCGCTTCCCCGACTTCGAGGCGCTGCACGAGGCCGCGCCTCATCCTCCCAGACACGCGCTTGCGGCTCACCTGCTGCGTTTTTTTTATCCTCGGGGCGTGCGTCCGAGGGGCGGGCTTAACCTCGAAACCAAATCGGACGCGCCCGCCGGCGCCGGCATCTCCGGTTCCTCGGCGCTGATGATCGCCACCACGGCGGCTTTGGCTCGATACCTGGACCGCGCGCTCACGCTCGAACAGATCCGTGAGATTGCGCAGAACGTGGAAGCGCAACTCATAAGGGTTCCCACCGGCTGCCAGGATTACTATCCGGCGCTCTACGGTGGAGTGAGCGCCATCCATCTTGATCCCGACGGGCTTCATCGCGAGGCCATCGCGCTTTCGCCGCCGGAATTGGAGGCGCGCGCGGTGCTGGTTTATACCGGTGTGCCGCGCCAGTCGGGGATCAATAACTGGCAGGTTTTCAAGGCGCACATCGATGGCGACCGGCGTGTCCAACGCAACTTCGGCAAGATCGTCGAAATCGCCCAAGCCCTGGCCGCGGCCTTGCGGGCGGAGGCATGGGATGACGTCGAACGGCTCCTTCGCGAGGAGTGGAAATTGCGCAAGACCAACGCCCCCGGCATCTCGACTCCGTTCATCGATCGGCTGATCGGGATCGCCCGGCGCAACGGCGGCCGCGTCGCCAAAGTCTGTGGAGCCGGCGGTGGAGGCTGCGTATTTTTTCTCGTCGAAGCCGGCGCGCGGGAGCGGGTTTCGCGAGTCCTGGCCGATGCGGGCGGGAAAGTTCTGCCTTTTCAAGTGGCGGCCAAGGGGCTCGAGGTAGGCACCGAGACCGCGAGGGCAGGGTCCCCGGCGACCCCTGCTCGCTCGGGTGATCGGGCAGACGGGTGACATGGACCTAGCCGCGCAGCCGCCTCCGCAGAATAGCGAGCCCGAGTTGAACTGCGACCCGCCGATTCATGCGATTTTCCGCTTTCTGGTCGCGGCTGTTCTCACCTGGCTGGCAAACTGGGCAGCCGCCACCGTTTCGTATAGCGTTTTCCGCGACCACCTGCTATTGGCTGACATCGCCTATCGTGCGCTTGGGGCCGCTCTGCTGATCGCAATCTACTCAGTGCTGCTTGCCGTGCTGGATCATCGGGGCAGCGATCGCCTGGCGTGGCAAGGTCTGCCGCTCAACCGGCTTGCCCGGCGGCAATTCCTGGCGGGCCTGGCCTTTGGGATGTTGCTGATTGGTATTTGCGTAGCCGTGGTCGCCACCCCCGGCAGCTATCAGGCGCGGATCACCATCACGGCGCGTGCCCTACGGCTGGCGGGCGAGGTATTTTTGCTATTGTTCGGCGGCGCGCTGCTGGAGGAAGTCATGTTCCGAGGCTATCCCTTTCAGCGCCTGGTTGAAGCCGTGGGGCCGGTCTGGGCGGTGACCATGGCATCGGCTCTGTTCGCGGCGGCGCATTTAGGTAATCCCAACGCGGGTGGCGTTCGGAGTTGGGCGTTTTTCAATACCATAGCCATCGGAGTGCTATTGGCGGTGGCATACCTGCGAACCCGCACGCTGTGGTTTCCCTTCGGCATCCACTTCGGGTGGAATTTTGCTCTCGGCTTCGTTTTTGGACTGCCGGTCAGTGGCTTGAGCGACTTCAGCGTACTGGTGCACGGCTCGATTCGCGGGAGCCGGTGGCTTACCGGCGGGCCCTATGGCCTGGAAAACAGCGGCGCGGCGGCTATCCTGATTGCGTTGAGCTTGCTGTTGGTCTTGCTGGCGCGGGTGCGGATAGGCAAGAAAATACGTGCCTGATTGGCGGCTTCCATTTCGGCCTCGTCTCAAAAAAGTAAACAGGGAAGCAGAAAATAAGCGAATCGAGAAACTTTCCTTTTTGTGTTTGCGTCCAATCATGATAGGTAAGCGCAAGGAGGGACGTCATGCGCAAGTGGGCAGTGCCATTGACCGTACTTGGCGTAGGGGGTGTCGGGGCCTTGATGTTATCGCAGCGCGGGCGCACTGCTATCAGGTGGGTGTTCCGCCGCATGGAAGAGGCTCCGGAACATATCGCGCAGTGGAACGAGGCGGCCCAGACCGAGTTGGCGAAGATTCAAAGCGCGCTGAATGAGCTGGAAGAATCGCTGCGCGTGAACCTGGCTCGTTGAGAGTCGGCTGCCAACCTGCTTCAGCCTGACGGTCAGGCAGCTCTTAATTCGCTTGTGCCTCGCACGCTTGCGCGCAGCCAGCCACCGGCGGTTGGTTGCGCTAGGGTCTGCTGCATCCGGAATCGGCCGGTATCTCGCCCTTTTTGAATTGGACTCCCGAACCCCACCTCAACTCAGGCGGCAGCCTTGCCCGAGAGACTGCTGATTTTGCGCGCCATGGCAACGTCGCGTTTCGTCAGTCCGCCCGCGTCGTGCGAGGTCAGCGAGAGTGTGACCCGGCTGTAGTTGATGGTGATATCGGGGTGATGATTGGCTTCTTCGGCCTGTGCGGCAACCTGATTCACGAACTCCATGGCATGGGCGAAGTCGGAGAACTCGAATACGCGTTGAATGGCGTTGCCGAATAGGTTCCACGCCGGCAGGCTGGCAAGTGCGTTTTGGATGTCGGAATCGCTCAGGGGACTCATGCGGGCCTCCTTCTCACACTGATGCTCTGCATTGACTGATGGCGGCTGACGCTCAGGCGTTGGCTGGCATCGACGGCCTAGTGGCTGGCGCGAGGCCGTGTACTTGGCGATCGATCTCCCGCCGGAGTTCGACCCAGACCTCGTTTGGAATGGCCAGAAAAACCTCGATAATTTCAGGGTCGAACTGCTTGCCGCTCCATTTCTGAATTTCGGTCCTGGCGGCTGGCAGGTCTTGGGCGGGCCGGTAAGGACGGTCGGAGGTAATCGCGTCCAGGGTGTCGGCAATGGCGAAGATTCTCGCCCCCAGAGGAATTTCGTCGCCCTTTAATCCCTGTGGATATCCCGAGCCGTCGTAGCGTTCCTGGTGAGCGTAGACGATCTCGGCGGCTTCCTGGAGAAATGGGATCTTCCGCAGGATCTGATATCCGTGCAGGCAGTGTTCCCGCACGATGCGGCTTTCGGCGAGAGTCAAGGGAGCTGGTTTGCTGAGAATTGCGTCGGGGATCGCCATTTTCCCGATGTCGTGGAGAAACGCGCCGCGAGCTATGACGCGGATCTTGTCCGCGGGGACATTGAAGGCGGCGGCAATTTTGATGGTGTATGCCGTAACCCTTTTCGAGTGGCCCACGGTTTCGGCGTCCTTCAGGTCCAGGGCGTCTCCCAAGGCTTCCAGCGTGATGTCGTAAGAGCGCTCGAGTTCGGCCATGGCTTGTCGCAACTGTTCGGTTCGCGCATCGACCAGGGCCTCGAGATTCATCTGGTAACTGTGGTTTTCAAGTTTCAGGCTCCGGTTTTCGAGGGCCCGACGGACCGACAGCAGCAACTGTTCGCGCTCGAAAGGTTTCAACAGGTAGTCGTAGGCGCCGTTGCGAATCGCCGCCAGAGCAACCGAAATGTCATGTACGGCGGTAACCATGACGACCGGAACGTCGGGAAAGCGTTCCTTGATTTTTTCGAGCAAGGCAATGCCGTCCATCTCCGGCATCATCATGTCTGTGAGGATAAGTTCGAAGTCCTCGCCGCAGTCCAGCAGCTCCAGGGCTTCCATGCCAGACGCTGCCTGGCGGGCATGGTAGCCGGCCTGGTTCAACATGGAAGACACTACTTCCCGAATCGGTTCTTCGTCATCGACCACCAGGATCTGTGATTCCGCCATAGATAGGCCCATTCATGTCAGAAGTACTGATTGTACATTGCGTTGCTTTCCCCTGGACGGTACCAACTTTGTAACCAGCCGACGATAATAGTCTTGATTCCTCCCTCTTTGTGGTATACAGCTAAGTTCCCCAATGCCGACGACGTGATTCGCTTTGATGGCGACATTACTGTTTGTGCAATCCGTCGATGTGTCGCAGTTGCTCACCGAGGGCGCCGGAACGCTGATCCTGCTGGTGGCGGCGATTCTGGTGTATCGCAGCTTTCGCGAGCGTTATCTCGGCATCTGGATTTCCGGCTGGTTGCTTTATTCCGTCCACCGCGAAATCGCGATTGCATCGCAGTTTCCCAGCCCGGGACAATTACTGACCGCGATCTCTCAACTGAGCTTTGTCGCCGGCCTGGTCCTGTTGGTGTGGGCGATGCTTGTCTACACGGACTCGGACCGATTTCTGACAGCTCTCATCCCCTTGAGCGCCGTCAGCGTGGTTTGCGTGGTGCTTCGGTGCTGGTTCCCCCGCGCGACCTTCCTGATGGTGCTGTTTCACGTTTTATATCGCATCATTGCGATCCTTGGCGCCGCTCAACTGGCGCGGTTCAGTCGCGGCCGGAGGGAAATTGGCCCCTGGCTGATGGCGATCATGCTGCTGCTTGTCCACTTCGACGAGTCGGCGCCGAGCGGCTTCGCGATGATCGGCGCGGGTCTTTTGATTGAGATTCTTCTCGGGTTAAGCATCCTGGTCATTGTCCTGGACGATTTGCGGGCGGGCAAGAATCGTCTAGAGGTTTTCAACGCGCTTACCGTCGCGATCGCCGAGTCGCGCAATTCGGACTCAATGATGCAGGACGCGCTCGAGCACCTCAATCGCCTGATGGGGTCGCGGTTTGCATGGGTTCGATTGCTGGAAGCCGATCAGATGGTGCTCCGTCAGCACGTTGGGCTGGGCGATAAGTTTGCGGTGCTTCGCCCCGAAGTGCCTTTCCAGGGAAGCATGCTTGCAAAGGTCCGCAGTGGCCGCGCTCCGCTGGTTGCGTCCTTCAGTTCGTTGGAGGGAAATCTGCGGCAGGAGGCGGCGGCGCTGGGTCTTTCCCAGCTCATTCTCCTTGTATTGAAAGGAAATGCCTCGTTGCTGGGTGTTCTGGTTCTGGGAATGGAGCGTCCCCGCCGCTATTCGATCGAGGAAAAGCGCTTTTTCGTTACGATTTCCAGCCATCTAGGCATGGCGCTCGAGAATGCAGAGCTCTTCGAGCGGATTATCGGTTCCCAGCGCAGATGGATCAGCACCTTCGACTCCATCGGCGATCTGATTCTGGTGCACGATGGTGAGCAGCGAGTCATTCGGGTCAACCGCGCTTTCATGCACCGGCTGGGGCGCAATCTGCGGGGAGTGCTCGGCCAAAGATGCCGCGAGCTGCTTCCGCATGCGCCGCAAGGCTGCCCCTACTGTCTGCGCGCCGGCGAGAATGTAGTCGATGCACCCGATCCATGCTTCGGCGGCTTCTCCACCGTGTCGACCTCCAGCTACGCCGAGGAACTGGGCACCGAAGTTGGCACCGTTCACGTCATCCGCGATACCACCGACATGCATCTGGCGGAGGAGCGGTTCCAGGTGCTTTTCGAGAAAATGCAGGAGGGCGTGTTCATCTCCACCCCGCAACGCAAATTGCTCGACTGCAATGAAGCCTTCATACGCATGCTCGGGTTCAGCGACAAGTCCGAGGTTATCTCCCTGGACCTGAATCGTTATCTCTACTCCTTGCCCGAACACCGCGCCGAACATCAGCAAGCCTTGGAACGCGACGGATTCGTGCGCAATTTCGAATTCGTGCACCGCCGCAAAGATGATTCCGTGGCGACCCTTCTGGAGAACAGTTTTGCCAGCCGGGACAGCCAGGGAGAAATCCTGCGATACCAGGGATTTCTCTTTGACATCACGGAAAAAAAACATGTCGAAGAGGAGATTCGCCTCCGTAACCGCGAACTGTATGCACTCAACGCCATCGCCATCGCCGCCACCCGGACCTTCGATATCCAGGAGACGGCAAGCGAGGCCATGCGCCAGGCCATGACCCTGTTTGACGCAGCCGCGGCCAGCATTCTGCTTCTGGAACCGGGCGCCGCAAGCCTGCGATTATGCGCCTCCGAGGGGCTAAGCAACCCGGCCGCGAAAACCGAAAGTTACCCACTGTCTCCCCGCTTCTGGACCGAATTTATCGCCCCTCAAACCGAGCTGATCTCGGCCTCGACCCTGGAAGATTTGCCGTGCGAGATCCACGCCGCGGTCGATCCCGCGATGCGGCGCGTGCTTTGTTTGGTCATGTGGGCCAGCCAGCAGGAGCCGCTCGGTTTGTTTCTCCTAAGCTGGCGCGAAGCTCGCGAGTTCACCGCCGATGACCAGGGATTGATGGTCACGATAGCGCGCCAACTGGCGATTTCCATCGAGCGTACGCGCCTTTACACCGAAACCAAACGGGCCTACCAGGATCTGCGCAACACCCAGGAACAACTGCTTCAGAGCGGGAAAATGTCCGCTCTCGGACGCATGATTTCAGGCGTCGCGCACGAGTTGAACAACCCGCTTACGGCCATCCTTGGGTATGCTCAACTGCTGGAAGCGGAAGCGCTGACCGGGCAGGCAAAGGATTTTCTCGGTAAGCTCTACAAACAGGTCCAGCGCACCCAGAAGATTGTCCAAAACCTGCTCTCATTCTCGCGGCAGCAAAAGCCCTACAAGGGCAAAATCGACTTAGCGCAGGTTCTGGAAGAGACCCTCTCGCTGCGTGAACCGGATCTAAAGCTCCACAATATTCTGGTCGTCAGATCGATCCAACCGGTTCCGTTGGTGGTCGCCGACGCGCACCAACTCGAACAGGTTTTTCTCAACATCATCAATAATGCGGCTGACGCTATCTTGGAGAACGCCAAGGCAGGAAAGCTGGAGGTCGGCATTTTCGAAGCCGGCGGCTGCGCCTGCGTCGAATTTCACGATTCAGGCCCGGGAATCACTGATCTGAGCCGTGTTTTTGACCCCTTCTACACCACCAAAAAGCTGGGAAAGGGGACCGGTCTGGGACTCTCGATCTGCTATGGCATCATCAAAGAGCACCGTGGCGAGATCACCGCGTCCAATCATTCGCAGGGTGGAGCGATATTCCAGATACGTTTGCCGCTCGGTCCGGGGATGGCGGACAAGGGCGGCCAAGGCGCAGCGACCACCGACAGCACCCTGTCGGCTGGGACCTAGCTGGAAGTAAGGTTTCTAGCCCGTGACATGGAAATAGTGGGTAGCGATGTACCACTTTGTTGAACCGCCGGTCGTCTCGTCCACTGAAAAGCCTTACAGTGAAGTCTGCTAGAGAGCCGGACTCGCTCGCTCAATCTTTAGCTTGATGTCCCGATCATTCCGACGCTATCAATCGCTTCTATAAGCCCGCCAAACGGCCTTTCTTCGCTTTGGGGACTCGATTGCTCTAAGTACCCATGTCCCCTTTGATTCGGCAATTCCGGCAAGGGTTGCTGAATTGGTTCGACAAGTGCAACAACCGAGCTGGAAGCGGAATCCAGGGTTCGACAGCGCTTTAACGGAGGCATAAGGCAATGTTCAATGGCGTCCAGGGTGAAAAGTTTACCGGGTTGGCGGCAGCTTATGTGACCGAGCTTGGCAACGACAAGGAAACGATGGAAAGTTACCAGGCTGTCTATGCCTGCAACCAGCATCGGGTTTACGCGCTTGCCTTCTGGATGACCGATAACGAGCTTGAGGCCGAACAGCTCATGGAGAGGACCTTCCTTCGTGCTTTCTCGATCACCAGCTTACCGACCGAGGAGATGATCGATTGCGCCCTGCTGGATGAAGTCCGGCGCCTGCTGCCCATAGGTAATCTTACGCTGGAACTAGCCACCTGCTCCGAAGTGCTCTCCGTGCGCCGCCACGTCAAGCGAGTCGATCTGGAGCGTGCCGTCGTCAAACTGCCGGCCACCGAACGCCTGATCTATCTCTTGCACGACGGCGAAGGCTATGCCCATCAGCGAATTGCCTTCACTCTCGGCATCAGCGAAGACGACAGCCGCCTTGGTTTGCACCAGGCGCGCCTCGGACTGAGGATGCTGCTCGCCCAATAAGTTGAGGCGCGAAGGCGGCGTTTGAGCCGCCTGCCGAAATCCTGAGCGAAGCGAAGGATCTGTTGTTTTGCGTTTTCGCCGCACTTGAACTCTCAACCCACTTTTCGGGTGTCATCCTGAGCAAATCTCCAGTGCATTGCCCGGATCGCTGAATAGCTTTCGAACCCTCTCCCAATAGCTCACTCCAATCGGCCCCTTCAAAGACCCCGTCTCCAGCAACCGTGGGACCGCTTTAAGGAGGGTAAACCGCCGGAAAATTGCGCTGGTTGTGACCGGCGTCACGGAATGTATGTTCGCTATCCTGATTCAATAACTACTATGAAGCGCACCCCAAAACCGAAGAAATTGACTCCAAAAGCGACCCCAGCCAAAGTGGTCGAGACTGGTACTCCGCTGGCCTGCGATTGCCGGGACTGTGATCTCTCCTATTGCGATTGTTCGGACATGGACGGCACCACGGTTTTGCCGGTCACCGAGCCCCCGTTTACGGAGCCCGCGGCTCGCAAAAAGCTCTGAAGTAGATTTCAGTAGCCGCTGGTCGACGCCGCGAAGACCTCCTTGGCTACGCGCTCCGCGAATCCTCCCGGCTTTTTTATTTACCCGTCTTCTCTTTTTTCAGCTTCTCGCGACGTTGCTTTGCCCATCCCGCTTTGTTCACTTGCGGGCCGCGCGCCACGGCCAGAGCGTCGGCCGGCACGTCTTCGGTGATGCAGCTTGCCGCGCCGACATAGGCTCCCTCGGCCACGTGCACCGGGGCAACCAGGGTAGTATCGCTGCCGATGAAGGCTCCGTCCCCGATCACCGTCTTGTGCTTGTTGACGCCATCATAGTTGCAAGTGATGGTGCCGGCGCCTACGTTCACGCCTTCGCCGATTTCCGCATCGCCCAGGTAGGTGAGGTGGTTGGCTTTGGAGCCGCGTCCCAGCGTCGTCTTTTTGGTTTCGACAAAGTTGCCTACGTGCGCCCCTTCTCCGATGTGGCTGGCGGGACGCACATGGCAGTAAGGGCCAAGCATGGCCGCCCGTCTCGACCACCGAGTCCTCCAGGATGCATCCGTGACGCACCGTGACGCCTTCGCCGAGCCGCATGTTCGTCAACACCGAAAACGAATCGATCCGGCAGTCGCCGCCAATCGTGGTTGCGCCCAGCAACTGCACGAACGGGCCGATCACCGTGTCCGGGCCGACCTTGACGTCGCCATCGATGACGCAGCTCTCGGGCTGAAAAATCGTGACTCCCTCGGCCATCAGTTGCGCCGTCTTCCGGGCCCGCAGGATGGCATCGAGCGCGGCCAATTCGGCCCTGGTATTCACCCCCAGCACTTCACTGTCGTCTTCCGCTTTCAGCGCGAGCACTTTCTCTCCGGCGCGCCGCAGGATGCCCGCCAGGTCAGTCAGATAAAACTCGTGGTGCGGATTGTCGGTGCTTAGTTGATCGATATAGCGGAAGAGCGTGCTGACCTGGAAGGCGTAGATGCCGGAGTTGATTTCGCGAATCTCCGCCTGCGCCGGCGCCAGCAACTTTTGCTCGACGATGGCCTCGACTTCATCGCTGCCCGCCGAGCTGCGGACGATGCGGCCATAACCGAATGGATCGGGTGGCGTCGCGGTGAGAATGGTCATGGCGGCCCGACGCACCCGCTGAAAGTCTCGGAGTCGAGCGATGGTTTCGGGACGAATCAGCGGCACATCGCCGGAGAGCACCAACACATCATCGTAGGCGGCGAGCGCCTGGCGGCATTGCATTATGGCGTGCCCGGTTCCAAGTTGCTCGCGCTGCTCGACCAAACCCACGCCGTAGCCGGAAACAGCTTGGCTCACCTGCTCCGCCTGGTACCCGACGATGCAGTAAATATCGCTCGCGGGAACCACGGCGGAAGCGGCGCGGATCACGTGGGCAACCAGCGGCAGCCCGCCAATCTGGTGCAGTACCTTGGGCCCTTTGGATTTCAGGCGCGTACCTTTGCCTGCGGCCAGGATGGCGATGGCAAAACGCGGATTCTTGGAAATGCTGGTGCTGGTCATCGTGCTTCGAGATTCCATAGGGGATCGAGATTGCATAAGGCTGCGCCGGGTCGCGGAATTTGCCATCCGCAAATGTCGTAGAAAGATATCTTGCGAGCAGCTACTCGACGCTCGAATCCATTTTACCTGTACGCCTGCGTGCGGCGGAGAATTCGATCAATTCGCTGGCGATGCGCCCGCGGTTGTGTCTCGCCACGACCTTGTCATCGAGGTATTCGCCCAGGATTGGCTCGACTCCAAGCTCCCGTATCCGATCCAGATCGTTCACGATCGCTTCCGCCTGTTCCGCCGCGTAGGCCATTTTCAGCGACGGTGGAACGGGGGTGGTGTTCAACAGGGCATAGTCGAACACCTTCCGCTGAGCGTGTTGAAAGAGAACCCGAATGTGGTCGGATGCGGTCATGCCCAGGCTCTCATTGGCCTGAGTCATGAGATTACCGACGTAGGCCTTCAGCCCGTTGGACGCAGCTATAGCTTCGGGAATGCCGTTCACCAGCAGATTGGGAACCAGGCTGGTAAAAAGAGATCCCGGACCAATGGTGATGAGATCGGCCTCGGCGATTGCGCGCAGAGTCTGGGGAAGCGGGCGCGCATTGGCGGGCACCAGCTTGATGCGCACGATGCGCCTCCGGCTGGCGCTGATGCTGGTCTCGCCGCGCACTCGCGAGCCGTCATCCATGACGGCATCCAGTTGAACGTTGGAGGTGGTGGAAGGCACGATTTCGCCGCGCGCCTTGAGAATCCCCGAGGAAAGCTTTACCGCTTCGGCGAAGTCGCCGGTGATAGAGGAAAGCGCGGTCAGAAACAGGTTACCGAAGTTGTGACCCTCCAATTCTCCCGAGGTAAAGCGGTATTGGAAGAGGCGCGCCAGCAATTGTTCGTCCTCGGAGAGGGCAATCATGCAGTTGCGTATGTCGCCCGGAGGCAGCACGCCCAGATCTTTTCGCAGCCGTCCGCTCGAACCGCCATCGTCAGTGACGGTGACCACCGCGGTCAGATTCGAGATGTAAGGTTTGTCGGATGGGCTGTCGCTTCGAACCGGCACAAAGCTTTTCAGGCCGCGCAGCAGGGTAGCCAGCCCGGTGCCCCCACCGATGGCAACAACTTTCAGCGCGAGAGCTGGATCGGCTGCTGCTGTCATCCCTGGAAAACCCCGAAACCATGGATTCGTGACCCCAGGACTACGCCGTCGTCCCCTCCGGATAGATCAGTTCCGTGAAGCGGGGGTCATCGGCCATGTTTCTAAAGTCGGAGTCGTTGCGTGCCTGCAAACGATTGTGGGGATTCAGGCGAATGGCTTCGGCGAGATGCTGGAGCGACTCTTGAGCGCGCCCGGTGAGGCAATCGAGCACCGCCAGGCCGTACCAGGCGAAGTCGAGGGCCGGATCATGCCGCGAAATCTCTTCCAGATGCTCGCGGGCGCCGACGTAGTCGCCCATGTTCATCAGGGAAACGGCGTAATCGTAATGTTCATCGACCGTTTTGAAATTCGTCTGCGTACGCGTAAGTTGCTGGTTGCAGATATTCAGATGCACCAGGGCACGATCCACCAGTTCCTTCGGACCGCTGGCGATGACCTTCTCGAAGAAGGTCTTGGCGCGCTCGAATTTTTGCGACTGCATCGACTTGAGCGCCTGCTCATACGCCTGCACGGCTTGGGTATATCGAGGATCCGCTGTCTTGTTCATCGGTCGAGCCTGCTGATCTTCTGAATCCATGCCTTGGCTGCTGAAGCGCAAATCTGTCCAGGGTCTCTCCTCTTCGAGGTCCACCCGGGCGAGACAGCTTCGGCCGCGGTCCGGATAAACCGATGCTGACACGAAAGAGCTTTATACCCGCAACTTCCACTCTCGTCAACTCACCTTTTCCAGGCATAGTATCGCGAGCAGCTAATCCTTCGCCGAATTGCCTCCGTGTTGCCAGGGAACTGATGAGTGACGTGACGGAAACAGGGCAGCCGGACTCGCCAGTCATGTGCCCGATATTACCGTTTGCTCACGATTTGCACAAACCGCGGCACCAAGCCGGGATATTCGAGGTAGAGTTTTAGACGACGCGGTTGGTTGCGCGCGGACCAGGACCAGATGAGCGATAGCGAAGACGAAATCACGCAATACGCTTCGCCGCCTGCCGGGCAAACAGCGGGACAAATCCGCCCTGGAATGGATCAGGGATATCGTGGTCTCGCTGGCGATTTCGGCCTTTGTCATCGTGTTTATCTATCAGCCGGTGAAGGTCGAAGGCACCAGCATGATGCCGGGACTGAGCGACCAGGAGCGCATCTTCATCAACAAGTTCGTCTATCGCTGGGAAGCCGTTTCGCGCGGCGACCTCGTCGTCTTCCACTATCCTTACGATCCGACGAAAAGCTATATCAAACGAGTCATTGGCGTTGCCGGCGACCGGGTCGAGATCCGCCAGGGCTGGGTCTACGTCAATGGCGAGCTGCTGTTCGAGCCCTATGTCGCCGGCAAGTATCGGGACGAACGTTCGTATTCGGCAAGGGTGGTGCCTGAGGACAGTTATTTCGTCATGGGAGATCACCGCAATCTCTCCAACGACAGCCGGGACTTCGGCGCCATCAGGAGCGAGTACATCTACGGCAAGGCGGTGTTTGCTTACTGGCCGGCGGATAAGCTCGGCAAACTGCGTTAGAGCGGACTGGCCTACGCTTTCGGCAGACGATGACCGGTTTGCACAGGACGCGGCTATCACAGCGCATGTGCCGTCACACCGAGGCAGTCTGCCATATCGGGTGAGCTGACAATGTATATGCACTGGCGAAGTGGTTACGAAAATGTCGGCAAATTCGGTCTAAGGGCCTTTCGAATTCGGGCGAGTCACTGATAAAATTGAAAAAATCCACCCTCGGAGACGATCTCGATGCAAGCTGTCCTTGCTCTGGAAGATGGCAGGATCTTCCGCGGCAAAGGCTACGGCGCCAAAGCCGAGCGTTCTGGCGAAGTAGTTTTTAACACTTCCATCACCGGCTATCAGGAGATCTTCACCGATCCCTCCTACGCCGGACAAATCGTCGTTCTCACCAATCCTGAAATCGGCAATTACGGCACCACCCCCGATGACCAGGAGTCCGCGCAAGCCATATATCGAAGGGCTGATCGTGCGCGAGTTCTCGCGCGTGGCTTCCAATTGGCGCTCGCAGGAGGTGGCCGACGAATACATGGAGCGGTATCGCGTGCCGGTGCTCTCCGATATCGATACCCGTGCTTTGGTGCGTCATCTGCGCGACCGGGGCGTGATGCGGGGCGTAGTCTCCAGCCTCGAGATGGACGCCGACAAACTGGTCGCCAAGGCGCGCGCGATTCCGACCATCGACGGCCTGGATCTGGCGAAGGTGGTCTCGACCAAAGAGCCGTACAAGTGGACGCTGGGGATGCAGCGGCGCCTGGAAAACTCATCGAGCCGGGCAAACCGCGGCACAAGGTCGTTGCCTACGACTACGGCATCAAGCACAACATCCTGCGCATGCTGGTTGATTCGGGTTGCGACGTTACCGTCGTGCCGGCCGAGACCAGCGCCGAAGACGTGATGTCGCTCAAGCCCGATGGCGTGTTTCTGTCCAATGGCCCCGGCGACCCCGAGGCGGTCACTTATGCTCAGGAGCATATCCGCCGTCTGCTGGGCCGGGTGCCGGTTTTCGGCATCTGCCTGGGACACCAATTGATCGGACTGGCGCTGGGCGGCCGCACCTACAAGCTGAAGTTCGGACACCATGGCGGCAACCATCCGGTGAAACAGTTGGCGACCGGCAAGGTGGAGATCACCGCCCACAACCACAACTACGCCGTCGATCCGGATACTCTGAAGTCGAGTGAGGTGGAGCTGACGCACGTCAATCTGAACGACGGCACGGTGGAAGGCCTGCAGCACCGGATCTATCCGCTGTTCTGCGTGCAGTATCACCCGGAAGCTTCGCCCGGCCCGCACGATTCGCACTACCTGTTCAACGACTTCATCAATTTGATGAACCAGTGGAAGGGAAAGTGACGGTTCAACAGCAAACGCCGGTTGCCCTTAGTGCATTCCTCCCGAAGGAGGTGGATGGCATTGGCGATCTGCAAACAGCGATTCCGAAGATTGCCAAAGATCCGCAATTGCTGAAACTATTACGTCAGGCTGCAACCCAGGTGCCGACGAAGCACTTGCTAGTGCGTGGTGACGCGCGTGGCATGAGCAAAGAAACGGTTGGCCCAGTCCATTTGGTGGTTACTTCTCCACCTTATTGGACTTTGAAAACATATCGAGACTTTCCGGGACAGCTTGGCCACATCGCCGGGTACGATGAATTTCTCGATCTGCTCGATGAAGTATGGCAGCATTGCTATGAGTTCCTTGTCCCTGGCGGAAGGTTGATTTGCGTGGTTGGAGATGTGTGTTTGTCGCGCCGGAAAAACGAAGGACGGCACACAGTGGTTCCCTTGCACGCGTCGATTCAGGATCGCTGCCGGAAAATCGGGTTCGATAACCTCGCTCCCATTATTTGGCACAAGATTGCGAATGCGGTTCACGAAGTGGAGAACGGGAATGGTGGATTTCTCGGCAAACCTTATGAGCCAAACGCGGTAATAAAGAACGACATTGAGTTCATTCTGATGGAGAGGAAACCGGGTGGGTATCGAACGCCCGATGCGGCCACACGGTTGCTGAGCATCATCTCCGCCGAAGATCACAAGAAATGGTTCCAGCAGATTTGGGCAGGATTAACCGGAGCTTCCACTAAGAACCATCCGGCCCCATTCCCGGTCGAATTGGCTGAACGGTTGATCAGAATGTTCTCGTTCGTCGGAGACACAGTTCTTGACCCATTTGCCGGTACTGGAACAACTTCGGTTGCAGCGTCTCAGAACGGCCGCAACAGTATCGGTTTTGAAATCGATCCCGTTTACTTGAACCAGGCGGCGACTCGCTTGCAATCCGAAGTTCCTGGCTTGTTTGTTAAACCAATAACGGTAATTGAGACAAGTCCCCGGTAGGCTCGAAATGAACGGTCAACTGGAACAGAGGCTTAGGGAGGCTGTGATTCACTTTTGGAACAGCCGCGAAACCCAGGCGCAGAAACAAGGAGTGAAGTCCGGCATCCGCGACGCCGGTGCGCGTGCGGCGGTAACAGGCGGAAGCCAGATGAACGGCTTCATCGAGCTGATTCGCGACTTGTTGGAAGAATCTGGCGTTAGTCGTCCGGTGATTTTTTGTGATCGCGGAGTGGAATTGCCGGGCTGGTTCCGTCCGGAGAAGAAATGGGACCTGCTGATTGTTAGTGAGGGCTCCTTGATCGCCGCGATCGAGTTTAAGTCGCAAGTTGGCTCGTTTGGGAATAACTATAACAACAGAACTGAGGAGGCATTGGGGTCAGCGACTGATCTCTGGGCAGCGTATCGTGAGGGAGCTTTTAGGCCATCTGCCCGCCCTTGGCTAGGGTACCTGATGCTCTTGGAGGAAGCGCCGGGGTCGACTTCGGCGGTAAGCGCCAGAGAGCCGCATTACAAGGTATTTGAGGAGTTCAAGGCTGCATCATACGCCAGACGATATGAGATTCTATTGACGAAGCTCGTTAGAGAACGTCTGTACGACGCCACCTGCTTCCTAATGTCGAACAGTTCAGAGGGCTTGATCGGCAAATACACCGAACCGGCTCCCGAACTTAGTTTCGCAAATTTTATCTCTTCAATGCTCGCAAAGGCGATTGCCGTAAAGAAAACACAATAGACATGCCACGTCGCGAAGATATTTCGAAAATACTCATTATCGGTTCCGGGCCGATCGTCATCGGCCAATCCGCCGAATTCGATTACTCGGGCACGCAGGCCTGCAAGGCGCTCAAGGCGGAAGGTTTCGAGGTGGTGCTGGTTAATTCGAATCCAGCGACCATCATGACCGACCCGGAGATGGCCGACCGCACCTATATCGAGCCGCTAACGGTTCGATACCTGGAAGAGATCATCCGGCGCGAAGCGCTCCGGGGCGTCGGCAAAGGCATGGCGGTGCTGCCAACCGTCGGCGGGCAGACGGCGCTGAACCTGGCGGTCGAGCTGGCCGACGGCGGTGTGCTCGAGAAGTACAACGTCAAGCTGATCGGCGCGCAGCTGACCGCCATCAAGAAGGCGGAAGACCGCCTCATGTTCAAGGACGCGATGACCCGCATCGGGCTCGAAGTGCCGCGTTCGGCGCTGGTCAACAACCTCAAGGACGGAATGGAGTACACCGCCAAGCTGGGCTTCCCGGTGGTGTTGCGCCCTTCGTTCACCCTCGGCGGCACCGGCGGCGGCATTGCCTACAACGGCGAAGAACTGGTCGATCTGCTGGCTCGCGGGCTCGATCTATCGCCGGTTCACGAAGTGCTCATCGAGGAAAGTGTACTCGGCTGGAAGGAATACGAGTTGGAGGTGATGCGCGACCTGCGCGACAACGTCATCATCGTCTGCTCGATCGAAAATTTCGACGCCATGGGCGTGCACACCGGCGATTCGATCACCGTTGCCCCGGCGCAGACGCTTAGCGACCGCGAATACCAGCGCATGCGCGACGCTTCCATCAAGGTCATGCGCGAGATCGGCGTCGAGACCGGCGGATCGAACATTCAGTTCGCGGTGCATCCGGCGACCGGACGGATGGTGGTCATCGAGATGAACCCGAGGGTATCGCGCTCCTCGGCCCTGGCATCGAAAGCAACCGGATTCCCGATCGCCAAGATCGCGGCCACGTCTGGCCGTCGGCTACACGCTTGACGAGATCACCAACGACATCACCCGCAAGACGCCAGCCTGCTTCGAGCCGACCCTCGATTACGTGGTCGTCAAGATTCCGAAATGGCAGTTTGAAAAATTCCCTGGCGCCGACGAGAGTCTCGGACCGCAGATGAAGTCGGTCGGCGAAGCCATGGCCATCGGGCGCACCTTCAAGGAAGCTCTGCTCAAGGGCGTGCGCTCGCTCGAGACCGGCAAGAAGCTGGAGGCGGAGAAGATCGAACCGCGCATCCTCACCAAGCGCCTGGTGACGCCGCATCCCGAGCGTCTTCAGTACATCCGTTATGCGCTGCGCAATGGATACACGGTGCAGCAAATCGCGCGTCTCACCCACATCGATCCGTGGTTCCTCCATCAGTTGAAGGACATTGCCGAGGCGCAGAAAGAGCTGGAGAACACCACCCCTGAAAGCATCACGCCGGAGCAGTTGCGCGAAGCCAAGCGCATGGGCTTCAGCGATGCGCGTCTGGCCGGCATCTGGCATCTGCCCGGGGGCGCCGTCGAGGTCTACAACATGCGGCGCAAGATTGGGCTGAGGCCCGTCTACAAGCGCGTGGATACCTGTGCCGCCGAATTCGAGAGCTACACGCCTTACTTGTATTCGACCTACGAGGACGAAGACGAGGCGGCGCCTACGCCAAAAAAGAAAGTGCTGATTCTGGGCAGCGGGCCGAACCGCATCGGACAAGGCATCGAGTTCGATTACTGCTGCTGTCACGCGGCCTTCGCCTTGCGCGACGACGGTTTTGAAACCATCATGGTGAATTGCAATCCCGAGACGGTTTCGACCGACTACGACACCAGCGACCGCCTCTATTTCGAGCCGCTCACCTTCGAAGACGTGATGGCCATCTACGATCATGAAACCCAGGCCGGCGCCGAAGTCGGAGTGATCGTGCAGTTTGGCGGCCAGACCCCTCTGAACCTCGCGCTGCCGCTGAAGGCCGCGGGCGTGAAGATCATCGGCACCTCGCCCGAGTCGATCGACTTGGCCGAGGACCGCAAGCGCTTTGGCAAACTGCTCGACGAAATGGATATTCCTCAGCCGCCGGGCGCGACCGCAACCTCGATCGAAGGCGCGCTGGAAGCGGCGGAGCGCATCGGATACCCGGTGCTGGTGCGTCCTTCGTACGTACTCGGCGGGCGTGCCATGGTGATTGCCTACGACGCCGAAGCAGTCAAGGAGTACATGAAGCAAGCCGTCGAGTACTCGCAGGACCGCCCGATCCTGATCGACCACTTTCTGGAAGAGGCGATTGAAATCGACGTCGACGCCTTATGCGACGGCGAGGACGTGGTCATCGGCGGCATCATGCAGCACATCGAAGAGGCTGGCATACACTCCGGCGATTCTTCCTGCGTGCTGCCGGCGGTCGATATTCCGGCGCCCGTGCTGAACACCATCCGCGATCACACCTATCGCCTCGCTCGTGCCTTGAAAGTCGTCGGCCTGATGAACGTGCAATACGCCATCCAGCGCGAGAAGGTATTCGTCATCGAGGTAAATCCGCGGGCTTCGCGCACCGTGCCCTACGTTTCCAAAGCCACGGGAGTACCTCTGGCGAAGATTGCCGCCCGTCTGATGACCGGACGGCGGCTGCGCGAATTCCTGCCAGAGTATGTCGAACTGGTGAACCGCGGTGAGTCCGCCGATTTGAGCACGGGCGAGTGCTTTTACGTGAAGTCGCCGGTTTTCCCATGGGGCAAGTTCCCGGGCGTCGATACCGTGCTTGGCCCCGAGATGCGCTCGACCGGAGAAGTGATGGGCGTGGCCGATAACTTTGGCGAGGCCTTCGCCAGGGCTCAACTGGCGGCCGGGCAGTTGCTCCCGTCACGGGGCACGGTGTGCCTCAGCGTCAGTGATCGCGATAAACCGGTCATCGCGGAAGTGGCGCGGCGATTCGTCGATCTCGGCTTCAAGATCGCCGCCACCCACGGTACCGCCGAGGTGATCGAGCAGGCCGGAATACACGTTGAGCGGGTCTACAAGGTGCATGGAGGGCCGGCCAAACGTGGTCGACCTCGTCAAGGGCGGACGCATCAAGCTCATCATCAACACGCCGCACGGCTTCGAGCCTTGGTTTGACGAGAAAGCAATTCGGCGCGCGGCGATTACGGCGCGTGTGCCCACCATGACGACGCTTTCGGCTGCCCGCGCGGCCGCTGAGGGCATTGCCGCGTTGCAGCGGGGCGAGGTCAGCGTGCGCGACTTGCAGACGCTGCACGGCGATGCCCGCAAACCGCAATCCGTGGCGTCAGCGCAGCGGCGGCAGTAGCGTTTCCCACTGCGCGTGGAATTCCAAATCCTGGAGGCCTTTTTGAAACTAACTATGTCGTTGCTGCTGACGATGGTGCTGGTGAACGCGGTTTCCATGTCTGGACAGTCCGGGAAAAATACCGGATCGCCTGCTCCGGTGGCTCCGGCCAAGGTCGACGGACCGGGCGTAAAGACACCAAGTGGTTTGCAATATTGGGACTTGGGGAAGGGAACTGGCACTGCAGCGGTCAAAGGTTCTAACGTAACGGTGCACTACACGGGCTGGCTCACCAACGGCAAGAAGTTCGATAGTTCGCTCGATCGCAATCAGCCCTTTCAGTTCCCGCTTGGCGCCGGCCAGGTGATTCGAGGTTGGGACGAAGGGGTTGCAGGCATGCGCGTAGGCGGGAAGCGGCAGTTGCGTATTCCCCCGGAACTCGGCTACGGCGCGCGTGGCGCCGGCAATGTGATTCCGCCCAACGCAACGCTCATTTTCGATGTCGAGTTGCTGGCGGTTCGTTAGCCGGTTTCATGGTGCCCACGTCTGCTGCAATCAGCAGAGGTGGAAGTTCGTTCCTGCTCTGAAATCGCTCTAGCGGTTTCCCGAGGCGTTTTGTGCGATACTTGATTGTTTTATTGGCCCTGGCTGGAATCATCGTGTCGGGGCTGGCTCTGCGGGTTCACTACGTCAATGATGACGAGCCTTGTCACATCAACGATAAGTGGGATTGCGGAGTCGTAAACCACAGTCCTTATTCGGTGATCGGCGGAGTGCCGGTGGCGGGAATCGGGATAGCGGGATACCTGCTGATCGGCGTGCTGGGTTTTCTGCGGCGGCGCGGACTGCTGCTGGCAGCCGTGGCTGGCGGATTCGCCTTCGCCCTCTATCTCACCCTCATCGAGGCCCATGTGCTCGGCGTGTGGTGCCTCTACTGCGTCATCTCGCAGGCAATCATTGCCCTGCTGCTGCTGCTCGCGATCGCCTGGTTCCTCTGGGGACTAAAGCGCCGGACGGCCTAGGGAACACCAAGTCTCTAGCCCGGCTTCGCGCGCAATAAGAAGCCGGCCCATTGGGACCGGCTTCCCGTACAGCTAGATGCTATTTACTTCAGGCTCTTGACGTAGCCGGCTACAGCCGTTGCCTGATCGGCAGTGAGTCCGGCGACTGGTTTGCCGTGTGGCGCCTTCTTGCCTGCGGCCCCAGTGGTGAGCAGGCCGGAGATATCGGACGCACTCAACTTCGTGCCTTTCAAGGCAGGACCCATCTTACCTTCGCCAGCGGGGCCGTGACACATGGCACACTTGGCTTTGAAAATGGCGGCGCCATCTTCGGCTGACCACGCCAGGGTTGAGGCAAAGGCTAACAGCGCGACGAACATGGTGTAACGCTTCATCGAAGAAATATCTCCTTGTCTACAGATTTTGCGAAACCACTTCGGCCAACTACTGGATTTTCCCCAGCGATGGGGCGCTTCGACAGACCCTTGGTGAGCGTTAGGTTTCCCCCACAAATTCCCCCACAAGGTAGCTTATTCTACAGTGAATTCGCTGCCGGAGAAAACACGTTGTTACAAACTAGAGCAGAACCAGAGTTGCTATACCCTGGACGAGAGAGCGTGTCACCCTGAGGAGCACCGCACGTTGTTGGCGGTGCAACGTGAGGGTCTATGCATTACAAACAAATACATAGATCCCTCGCTCGCTTGTGCTCGCCCAGAATGACACTTCAAGTGGATCGATGGTCTCTCATGTTCAGGTGTAAACTCATGCCGTAGTCAGGAGGGGGAGAGCGCATGAGCGTTACCGTTATTTATTCCACCGAGGCCTTTGAACACAAGACGAAAGGCTTTCCGGGAAAGCATTCAGAGTCTTTTTCGTTTAATTCCCTCCAAGACGCGAAGGACGCACCAATCCCCGAAGGATATGTATTTGCGGTCATTCAGGATGATGAAACCGGATGTCACACCTATTCGGATAAGTTTGGTTGGGAATCCCACGGTAAGCCGTGACAAAGGCGGGTCGCCGCTGTTGGGGTTCCTTGCTAAATTGCCCACCGCGTGGCTGCGGAGCCTCCCTTGCTAGCGCGGCTTCAGCTAAAACGCTATTGCACGAACTCTGGGACGCGACCCTAGTACTTGACAATGGCGGCGAACGACTCTGGCTTGAGGCTTGCGCCTCCCACCAGGGCGCCGTCGATTTCGCTTTCGGCCATCAGCGCCTTGACGTTGTCCGGTTTGACGCTGCCGCCGTAGAGAATGCGCAGGGCGGCCGCAAATTCCTTGCCGAAAGTCAGTGCGGCTTCCTGGCGGATAACGGTGTGGGCGTCGGCGGCCATTTGCGGGGTTGCCGTTTTTCCCGTGCCGATGGCCCAGACCGGTTCGTAGGCGAGGCTCAGTTTGCTGGCCTTGCGGGCGGAAATGCCGCTGAACGCGCGCGAGCACTGGCGCCGTAGAACATCTTCGGTCAGCTTGGCTTCGCGTTCTTCGAGCACTTCGCCGACGCAAAGAATGGTAGCCAGGCCCGCTTCGAGAGCGCTCTCCAGGCGGCGGTTTACGGTGTCGTCGGTCTCGCCGAAATACTGGCGGCGTTCGGAATGGCCGACGATCACGTACTCACAGCCGGCCCCGGCCAGCATGCCTGGGGAGACTTCGCCGGTGAAGGCACCTTCCTTCTCCCAATAGACGTTCTGCGCGCCGACCTTGATCAGGCTGCCGCGAGTCTGCTCGAGCACCGCGGCGATATTGACGAATGGCGGGCAAATCACGATTTCGTCACGATCGTGTTGCTGGACCAGCGGCAGGAAGGCGTCGAGGAAAGCGCGCGATTCCTGAACCGTTTTGTACATCTTCCAATTGGCGGCGATGATCTTCTTTCGTTTCATTGCTTAATCCCGATATCCCCAGTGATGTGTTCGAGATGCCAGTTTGCCTTGCGGCGGTGAGCGACCGCGCGGGCCGCGTCGAGGAACACCTCGAGCGCTGCGTGATCGAAAAGTACGAAGCGAACTTCGTGCGTATTGCGCGCCCCGGCCATCGCGTCTACCACGGATTCGATTGCCAGCCCCGCCGCCTCCGCTGCCGGATAACCATAAGCGCCGGTGGAAATTGCGGGAAACGCCACGCTGTGCAGCTCCATCCGGTCGGCCAGCCGCAGGGAATTGCGATAGGCGTTGGCGAGCAGCCCCGCTTCGCCGTGCAGCCCTCCACGTCAGACCGGCCCCACCGTGTGAATCACAAATGCGGCGGTCAGGCGCCCCCCAGTCGTCGAGACGACTTCACCCGGCGGCAGGTGGCCCTGTTCGGCGACGATTTTCTTGCACTCCTCGAGAATCGCCGGGCCGCCGGCGCGATGTATGGCGCCATCGACGCCGCCTCCGCCCATCAGCGTGGAGTTGGCCGCGTTGACGATGGCATCGGTCGCCTGCCGGGTGATGTCACCCTGCAAGAAAATCAGCGTGGAGCCGTCGCCGAGATCGATTTTGTGGAAGTCGTGCATAGAAAAGAAGAAAAGCAGGTTTCAAAATTTCAAAAGTCCCGCATCCTGCGAAGGGATGACGACATGCCTGGCCCGAGTGAAACTTTGAAACGTGAAACCTTCGGTGTTAGGTTTCAAGGTTTATCAGGTTTCAAGGTTTCGGTTTCAGCAGGCTCCGAGCGTCTTAAAACTTTGAAACTATGAAACCTCGAAACTTTGAAACTCGAAACTGTTTTAACCCGGCTTTCTCCTCAGCCCTGACCACGTGAAGATTCGGTAACTCGAAACTTTGAAACTCGAAACTGTTTCTACACTTGTCCTCGAAACTCGAAACTTTGAAACTGCTTTTTCACTTGTCGGTCAGCGCTTCGACGCCGGGCAACTTCTTGCCCTCGAGAAACTCCAGCGAAGCCCCGCCGCCGGTGGAAATATGCTTGATCTGTTCGGCGACTCCGGCCTTGTGCACGGCCGACACGGTGTCTCCGCCACCCACAATCGAAGTCGCACCCGCGTTATCGGCAACCGCTTGTGCAATCTGCATGGTCCCGCGCGCGAACGGTTCAAGTTCGAAGACCCCCATCGGACCATTCCAGACGATGGTGCGCGCCCGGGCAATCTCGGCGGCAAACAGCTCGATCGTCTCTGGCCCAATGTCGAGACCGATCTGATCGGCGGGAATCGCCTCATCCTTGCCAATCATTCGCGGCCGCGCGCTGACGTCCACTTTGTCGGCGGCCACATGATCGACCGGCAGCAGCATCTTCACGTGGTGCGCCTTGGCTTCCGCAAGCAACTGGCACGCCAGCTCAAGTTTGTCGGCTTCCAGCAGGGACTTGCCCACCTCTTTGCCCTGCGCTTTCAGAAACGTATAGGCCATGCCACCGCCGATGATGAAGCTATCGACCTTATTGAGCAGATTGCGAATGACCCCGATTTTGTCGCTGACCTTGGCTCCCCCGAGGATCGCCACAAAGGGTTTTGCCGGGTTCTCGGTGGCGCGGCCGAGGTATTCGAGTTCCTTTTCCATCAGCAGGCCGGCGGCGGATTTCGAGAGGTGGCGCGTCACCCCGACGGTCGAAGCATGCGCCCGGTGCGCCGTGCCGAAGGCGTCATTCACGTAGAAGTCGGCCAGCTTGGCCAGCGCTATCGAGAAGTTGTCGTCGTTGGCCTCTTCTTCGGCGTGGAAGCGCAAATTCTCCAGCAACAGGGTCTGCCCGCGCTCCAGTTTGCCGGCCATTTCTTCGGCCTGCATGCCGACGCAATCCGGCGAAAAGCCGACGTTGTGTCCGCGGCCGATCTTCTCGTCAAGCAGGATACGAAGCCGCTCGGCGACCGGCTTGAGGCTGTACTGCGGATTCGGTTTGCCCTTGGGACGGCCCAGATGAGAGGCCAGAATCAGCTTGGCGCCATGACGGAGAGCGTACTCGATGGTCGGCAGCGTCTCGCGGATTCGGGTGTCGTCCGCCACCCTTCCACCGTCCAGCGGAACGTTAAAGTCCACCCGCATCAGGATACGGTAATTATTTAACGTAAGATCGCGTATAGAGAGTTTGGCCATGGCTACAATCCTCTGTCTTTACAGCTTAACAGCCTGCTGGAAAACAAGCTCCGGGAAGGACGCCCCCCAACATTTCGCCCGCTTCACTTCTGGATTACACATTCAGTAAACGCCGCGCTCGTTCTGCCCCAACCCGCGCAACCGCTGCGCAGGTCGGGGTTTCCGGAAAATGCTTTAGCGTTTGTGGTAGCCCACATCCGCTCTGAAGTTGGCGAATGTGGGGTTCGGGTGACACATACCACGCCGGAGCGTGAAAGTCCTGCCCAGGCGTCCGCCCTCGGCTGTCCTCACAGCCCTTTCGCGGCCATGAAGGTGATCAGATCGCGGACCCGGCAGCTATAGCCCCATTCGTTGTCGTACCAGGCAATGACCTTGACCAGGTTTCCGCCGACCACGCGGGTCAGCGGGGCGTCGAAGATCGAAGAGCGTGAATCGCCGCGGTAATCGCAGGAAACCAGTTCATTCTCATCATAGCCAAGATAGCCCTTCAGCGGACCCTCCTGGCTGGCTTTCTTCATCGCGGCTTTAACCTCTTCCACGCTGGTTTGTTTTTCCGTGAGCACCACTAAATCGACCAGCGAGACATTCGGCGTCGGCACACGGATGGCGAATCCGTCGAGTTTGCCTTTCAACTCGGGAATGGCAAGATAGACGGCCTTGGCGGCGCCGGTCGAGGTCGGAATCATCGAGAGCGCGGCGGCACGGGCGCGGCGCAGGTCTTTGTGCGGAAAGTCGAGGATGACCTGATCGTTGGTGTAGGAATGGATCGTGGTCATCGTGCCTTTTTGGATGGTGAAGGTGTCGTTGAGAACCTTGGCAATGGGCGCCAGGCAATTAGTAGTGCAGGAGGCGTTGGAAACTATGTTGTGCTTGGCGGGATCGTATTTGTCCTGATTGACGCCCAACACGATGGTGATGTCCTCATTTTTCGCCGGAGCGGTAATGATCACCTTTTTGACGCTGCCGCGGAGGTGGTTCTTGGCTTGCGCGGCATCTGTGAAGCGTCCGGTGGACTCGACCACGACCTGCGCACCCTGCGACTGCCAATCGAGTTTTGCCGGATCTTTTTCGGCATAGACCCTGATTTTGCGGCCATCGATCTGGATGGCATCGCCGGTGGCGGAAATATCGCTTTGCAGGTTGCCGAGGATGGAGTCGTACTTCAGCAGGTGTGCCAGCGTCTTTGGATCCGTGAGGTCGTTGACGGCGACGATCTCGATGTCTTTATTGCCCAACGTAGTGCGCAGGATGTTGCGCCCGATGCGGCCGAAGCCGTTAATACCTACTTTAATTGCCATGTTGCCTCCGAGATAAGCATATCTGTTTGTGCGAATCGCTGCTCTGATCCGCAGGCAGCCGGCACACCGGCCAGGGTCTGCGGGCTCACCTGTAGAACAGAAAATGCTAGCATCCGCACCGCTTGGAGGCAAACCGGATAGCCTCCCGAAGCCACCAAATTCGTCGAAGCTTCCGACCAAGGGCGATGCATCCCGAATTGGCGTAGCGGGTAGGAGGAATCTCCTTAGTTCTCGCTCAGGGTAGGCAAATTGTGTTATAAGCCCGGTATGCGTAAGTGGATGCATGACCGCATGAAGCGGCGTAATAAGAGTAAGCAAGATCCGCAATCGAAGGACGCCGAGCCAGGCCAGGCGCCTTTGCAGCCGACTTTTCTGGATCGCGAAGCTCCGGCCGGCGAAGCTCGCGAGACTCGGAACGAGGCTTCCAGCTTGCCCGAGGCGGCTGGCGAGAGCGGGCATTTGCCGGTTGAAGGACGTGATTTTCAACAAGAGCTGCAGCCGGAGTACGAGCCGCAGCCCGAGACGGAAGCGCCCGAAGCTGCCGCCCCCACGGGGCACACAGCGCAACCCCCTGGACCCACGGGACAGAGGAGCGGCGGTGCGCCCGGTGCGCGGCGTGAGCGCTCAAGGCGCCGGGGTGGAGGCGGAAAGTCTCGCAACCAGCCAAGGCCGGAGCGGCGTCCGGCCGGACCCGGCAGGATTTCTCCGTCACTGCCAATTGCCCCGGGACAGGCCACGGGCGAGGCTTCGGAGGTCGACCGCGACGGCGTTGAGCCGGCCTCTCTGGAAGCGCATCCACCGGCCAAGTCGGTGGTCGAGCGCGGCAAGGCGAAGGGCGCGGTAGTGCTCTCGATCGGCTTGCCGGGTTCGGGCAAGAGTTCCTGGTTCAAGCGGCACAACATCATCCCTCTTTCGAGCGATCTGATCCGCGGATTGTTGTTCGACGATCCGACCGAGCAGAGATATCAGGACCTGGTGTTTTCGTCTTTGCGCTCGCTGCTCAGATCGCGTCTGATCGCCGGCCGTCCGATGAATTACATCGACGCCACCAATCTGTCTCCGCGCGAGCGTCATAGCTGGATCAAAATGGCGCGCGAGTATGGATACGAAGCCCATGCGGTGTTCTTCGACGTGCCCGCCGAGGTCTGTATCGAGCGCAACCGCAAGCGTTTGCGGAACGTGCCGGATGACGTGATGCAACGCATGGCTCAAAAACTGCGCCCGCCGAAATTCGAAGAGGGATTCGCCAAGATCATCGTCGTGCGCCTGAAGCCGCACGAGACGGCGGTTGATGGATAACCGTGATTGCCAAAGGCGCGCGTCGGGTACGGGCGGCGGATCGCCCTCCGGCTCGCGGCGCGCGGAGTGCGCTGGAGCATCCGCGGATGGAAGCTAAGGGAGCGTATTTTCTCCTGAGGCGAGGTTGTGCCGCTGCTGCCGGACCGCGCCCCAACCTGCGCAACCACGGGGCGTGCCGGGGATTCCTTGGGCGCCTGCGCCGTTCGCGATTGCACGCTCTCCTGATATTTCTTTTCCTTTTTTTCTTCCTGCTGCGCGCCGGGCTATCGGCGATGGCCCAGACGCCCGCGGATTTTAGCTCCCTCGATGCCATCCTGCAAAACGCGATAACGGCCAATGCCGGGGCGCAAATTCCCGGCGCGGTGGTGGTCGTCGGGCACCATGGCAGGGTGGTCTATCGCAAGGCGTTCGGATGGCGTTCGATCGAGCCTGCACGCGAGCCCATGACGGTCGACACGGTTTTCGATGTAGCCTCGCTCACCAAGTGTCTGGTGACCGCGACCGCCGTGATGCAGTTGGTGGAAAGCGGACGTGTAAACCTGAACGATCCGGTCGCTCAACTGCTTCCCGGCTTTGCCGCCAACGGCAAGCAGGACATCACCGTGCGCCAGTTGCTGACGCACTTCTCGGGCTTGCGCGAGGATCTGGAGGTTTCTTCTCCGCCTAAGTGGGCAGGCAAGCAGACGGCCTACGAGCTGGCCAACCGGGAGAAGCCAGTCACCGCCCCTGGCGCCCGCTTTCGCTACTCCGATATCGATTTCATCGTGCTCGGCGAGCTGGTCGAGAAGCTCTCGGGCCTGGCGCTGGACCAGTATGCGGCGGAGCATATTTTCCAGCCGCTGGCGATGACCCGCACCTGTTACCTGCCCCCTTCGAGTTGGATCGCCGTCATTGCGCCCACCGAGTATGACCACGGGCGCATGCTTCGCGGCGTGGTCCACGACCCCTCTGCCCGCGCCATGGGCGGTGTCGCCGGACACGCTGGTGTGTTTTCGACCGCCGATGACCTGGCACGCTTTGCGCAGGCCATGCTCGATCGCAAATTCGTGGTCTCGGCCACCGCCATCGAAAAACTGACTACCCCGCAGCAGCCGGCGACGGCAACTGTTCTGCGCGGTCTTGGCTGGGACATCGAATCGCCATTCTCAAGCAATCGCGGCGAACTGCTGCCGGTCGGCGGCTTTGGCCACACTGGTTTTACCGGAACTTCGATGTGGATCGACCCGGTGACCGATACCTACATCATTTTGCTGACCAACGCCGTGCATCCACTGGCCAGAGCTGTGTCTCCCGCGATTGCGCTGCGGGCTCGCATGGCCAACGCCGTGGCCTCGGCCTTGAAGCTTGAAGTTCCAGAGGAGAAACGGATCGAACTGGCGGCAATTACCGGCTACAACGAAACACTGGCCGGAGCGCGCTTGTTACAGTCGCGCAATGGACAGGTCAAGACCGGACTCGACGTGCTGGTCAGGCGTGGAGCGCTGTTTTCTTCCAACCCGGCAACCGCCGGCGATCCCGTTGCGATAACCGCGAAGGATGGTTCGGCAACCGGAAAAGATAAAGCCAAAAAAGATAAAAAAGATAACGATAAAGAAGACCTGCCCAGGCGTCCGGCAAGCTGTGCTGCGCGGCCCTGCCGGGTTGGACTGGTGACCAATCAAACCGGGGTGGACTCCGAGGGCAGGCGCGGCATCGACCTGCTGGCACACCTGCCAGACGTCGAACTGCGCGCGATTTTCAGCCCCGAGCACGGCATCGCAGGCACCCTCGATACTACTCACATCGATGAGACGCGTGATCCGGCGACGGGCGTGCGCGTCTACAGCGTTTATGGCGCCACCGACGCCGCCCGGCGGCCTTCTCTAGAGGTTCTGAAGGGACTCGATGCCGTCGTCTTCGATCTTCAGGACGCTGGCGTACGCTGGTATACCTACGAAACCACTCTGGGATATTTTCTCGAAGCCTGTGCCGCGGCCAAGCTGCCGCTGATCGTGTTGGATCGGCCCAATCCCATCACAGGAGCCTTCGTCCAAGGCGCGGTCTCCGACGCGGACTCCGCATTACACAACAGTTTCGTGAACTATCATCCACTGCCGATCCGTCACGCCATGACCATGGGCGAATTGGCGCTGCTGTTCAACTCTGAACGCAAGATTGGCGCCAATCTATCGGTTGTCCGCATGCAGGGATGGCAACGCGGCGACTGGTTCGATGCGACGGGCTTGGCATGGACGAACCCCTCGCCGAATCTGCGCACTCTGGAAGCGGCAACCCTGTATCCCGGCGTGGCGCTGGTCGAGGGAACGAATGTCTCGGTTGGACGGGGAACGGAAACGCCGTTCGAAGTGCTGGGGGCGCCGTGGATCGACGGGCGCAAGCTCGCCGCCTATCTGAACGCGCGCGAACTGGGCGGAGTGCGATTCATTCCGATCTCCTTCACCCCGGCCAGCGGCACCCATGCGCGGCAGCTCTGCCATGGAGTTCACATGCTGCTCAGCGCGCGCAACCAGTTGGATTCCCCGGAGCTGGGCCTGGAAATCGCCTCGGCGCTGCTGAAGCTTTACCCGCGGCAGTTCGACCCGCGGCCGATTGCCGATCTAATGGCCGACCGCGCCACCTTGCAGGCGCTACTGCGCGGAGACGACCCGCGGCGCATTGCCGATGGCTGGCGCGAGCGTCTCGAAGAATTTGCCCGCATCAGGCGGAAGTACCTGCTGTATTGAGTGCTAGATCAGTTCCCGGATTGGTGTAATCGAAATTTCCCAAGGAGATGTCATGGCGACCGGAGCGCCGAGCGCCCGTGGCCGGAGCAGCCAAGCTGCGTACCCGACATTGACATTCGATCAGCAAGAAGCTGTTCGGGCGCGGAGTGGAGCCACCCTTTGTTTTCGGCAGCAGAAACAAAAGGTGGCTCGAACTTCGCTCGCCATGACAGTCTGGTTGATTGGGATATACCAATTGGAGCGTTGCCCTAGAACGGTACCAGAGAGAAACGGGGTCACACCTTCCGTGATTGAGCCCCCGGCGCCAGCTTCGACCGTAATGCGGCAGATACACTGCTAGGCCCGCCTATACCAAAGTTGCCTGCCAGCCTTTAAACTGTAAGCGTGAGAATCGCGCTCGCCCAAATTAATCCGACCGTCGGTGATTTTACCGGCAACGCCCGCAAGATCATCGAATTCGCCCGCTGTGCCCAGCAGGGCCGCGCCGGCCTTGTCTTGTTTCCGGAACTCAGTGTCTGTGGTTATCCGCCGCGCGACCTGGTGGAGAAGCCGGGCTTTGTAGCGCGCTGCCGCCAGGCACTGGAGGAAATAGCCGCCGAGACGCGTGCTATCGTCTGCGTTTGCGGCTTTGTCAGCCGCGCCTGCCGCGATACCGGCAAGTCGGTGATGAATTCGGCCGCCGTGCTGCGCGATGGGGAAGTGGCATTGGTGCAGTCCAAGCGACTGCTGCCCACCTATGACGTCTTCGACGAGATGCGTAACTTCGCTCCTGCGGAGCGCCAGGAACTGTTTACACTCGACGGGAAAAAACTGGCGCTGACCATCTGCGAGGATGCTTGGAACGACAAAACTTTCTGGAACCGCCCCCTCTACCGGGTCGACCCGGTGGAAGAACTCATCCATGCCGGGGGGGAAGTGGTGCTCAACATCTCCGCCTCTCCCTTCCATCTGGGCAAGCGTGAATTGCGGCGGGAGATGTTGGCCTCCATCGCCCGGCATCACCAGGTCGCGGTGGCGATGGTGAACCAGGTGGGCGGCAACGACAGCCTCGTCTTCGATGGCTCCAGCATGGTCGTGGGCGCGTCTGGAGAGGTTTTGGCGCAGGCAAAATCGTTCGAAGAAGACCTCATCTTTTACGACACGGAAGCCGGCCAGGGAGACATTCATCCCTGGGTCGAGGGGGAAGCGGCAAGCGCCTTTGCCGCCCTCGTGCTGGGAACCCGCGATTACGTAAAAAAGTGCGGCTTCGCCAAAGCGCTGATCGGCCTGAGCGGGGGCATCGATTCGGCGCTGACCGCCGTGATCGCCGTGGATGCGCTCGGCGCAGAAAACGTGATCGGCGTGGCCATGCCCAGCCAGTATTCCTCGGAGGGCAGCGTGCAAGATGCCCGCGAACTCGCGCAAAATTTGAACATTCGCTTTGAGGTGATTCCAATCCAGGGAATTTTCGATTCGTTTCGCAGCGGGCTGGCGAAGGTTTTTTCCGCGCTTGGCGAAGATGTAACGGAAGAGAACATTCAGGCGCGCGCCCGCGGCACTTTGCTGATGGCGATCTCCAACAAGTTCGGGGCCTTGGTGCTATCGACCGGAAACAAATCGGAGCTGGGCGTGGGCTATTGCACGCTCTATGGCGACATGGTGGGCGGGCTGGCGGTGATCTCCGACGTGCCCAAGACGCTGGTTTACCGGATTGCCGAATACGTGAACTCGCGGCGTCAAGTGATTCCGCATTCGACCATCACCAAGCCGCCGTCCGCCGAACTGCGTCCGGACCAGAAGGACAGCGACTCGCTGCCTCCCTACGATGTCCTCGACCAGATCCTCCTCGACTATGTGGAAGACATGAAGCCGGCCGACGAGATTGCCGGCAATCGGAACATTGATCCGGCACTGGTCCGCGAGGTGATCAAGCTGGTTGACCGTGCTGAATATAAAAGGCAGCAAGCGGCACCGGGGCTGAAGATTTCCGGGAAGGCTTTCGGCGTGGGACGCAGATTCCCCATCGCCGCGCGCTACCAGATCTGAATTCCCGCCCCAAACACAACCCGGCCGATGGGGCCGGTTCACGGTGGTTCATTTCATTCGACAGGAAGGCACATGAAACGTATCCTAGCGGCTTCTTTAGCGATTTTCATCCTGGCATCGTGTGGGCTGGCCCAGAGCAGCGGCGCAGCCCCGGCAGCAGCAGGCAAGGCGGATGCCGCCACCCCGGCGGCAGCTTCGCCAGGCGGCTCGAACTTACCGAGCGAAGCGACCGTCAATGCTTTTTTTCACCGCATGTTCGGTTTTGAGCCCAACCTGGTTTTCAAAGTGATCTCGATCAAGGCTTCGCCAGTGGATGGGCTAGCCGAAGTAAACGCCGCCGTCAATACTCCCAACGGCCAGCAGATGACAAAATTGTTCGTCCAGAAGGACTACGCAATCGCCGGGCGAGTTGATGCCTTTTGGCGCCGATCCATTTGCCAGGGAGCGGGCGATCCTGGATAAGGCGGCGTTCGGTCCCACCAAAGGACCAGCCACCCCGGCCATCACCATCGTGGAGTTCGGAGACCTGGAGTGTCCCGCCTGCAAGCAGGCCCAGCCGGTCATCGAGAAGCTGATGAGCGGCCAGACCAAGGTCAAGCTCATCTTCCAGAACTATCCTTTGGAGCAAATTCACCCCTGGGCGCGGCAGGCAGCCGCTTACGTGGATTGCATCGCGCGCGAAAATAACGATGCGGCATGGAAGTTCATCGCCTCGGTATATGAGCAGCAGGAAGCGGTGGACCAGCAGCACGAGAGCGGAGCCGCGGCGCTAACCAATAAGCTGAACGAGCTGGCGTCCGGCGCTGGCGTGGACGCCAAAAAGGTCGCGGCCTGCGCGGATTCCGCTGAGACGAAGGCGCGCTTGGACCGTTCCAAGAAACTGGGAGAGGAAGTTGCCATCGCCTCGACCCCCACTTTCTTCGTCAACGGCCGCCGTGTGGGAAATGTCGTCAACATGCCCCCGGATGTGCTGAAAGCAGTGGTGGATTTCGAGATCGAGCAAAGCGGAAAGTAGACCACCGCCCTACCGTGGCATGGTATTCGGCAAGAAGATCATTGGCCCCGCTTCCGGGTTGGCGCTGACCACGCGCGGAGTCAGAATAACCATGAGTTCGTCGTCGGTCTCCTGGGTGTTCCGATTCGAGAGCCCGGGAACGGAGCTGAGCAACGAATATCCCTGCAGCGTAAGCGCTTCGCTTTTGGTGAGATTGCTGGCCGCGATAATGGACTGGCCATCGTTCGCGCTGACGACGCCGTTAAATTCCTGGTTGTTGATGATCGGTATGCCATTCACGGTCTGCGCCCCCAGCGAGCGAAGCTGCATTTCCAGCTTGATGCTGACCGAGTTGTCGCGGCGAATGATGGGCGTGGCTTTCAGATTAAACCCGATATCCTCGAAGTTGAAAGACGGAAAGGGCGCGACATAGCTCTGGTTGCCAAGCACCTGGGTGATGGCGGCCGAATTATAGATCGGCGCATAGGAAGCATTCAGCACCGGATATCTCTCGCCGATCTTCATCACCGCGGCCGTTCCCTGGGTGGCGCGCAGCGTCATGCTCTGCAGCCTCCGTATGGTTGCAAGGTCGCGCGAGAAGTTGAAGCTGGCGCCGGGAAAGGTGAGAGCGGAGAGCGTTATGCCGCCGCCGAAAAGCGCGAATGGCTGCGAAAGCAGCGAGTTCTGCGAGCCCAGCAATTGCGCGATCAGACCGGCGATCGCCGTCGTGTTCGCCTGATTGATAAGCCCGGAGGAAACCAGTTGGTTAATCAGGCTGCTCTGCGAGCTGCCGCTGGCGGTGAGAGACTGGATCTCCGTGGGCACGTTGAAGACCTGAAATGACGAGGGCAGGCTCGCCCCGATCGCCCGCGTGAAAGTTCTCGAGATCTCAAAAACATCCACCTGAAACACCACCTCGGGCAACTGGTCCTTGAGTGCCTGCAGAAACTCCGCCACCGCATCCAGCGTCCGCGAGTCGGCGCGAACACTGAGCGTCTGGGCCGCGGGATCGACCGCCGCATAGCGGATCTCGAACAGCGTGCGCAAAGTCGTCGCGATCTCGTTCAGGGCCTGCGGCGTGGACGCCTGGGGGAGATAAAACGTGCGCAGCGACATGCGTTGCAGGCTTCGCCGGTTTTCATCGGTGTCAGCCGCGAACAACGCTTGCCGGGCCGAGAGCGGCGTCCACAGGGTTTTGGTGAGCCGGCTGAGCGCGCCGGCGGCCTGCGGCCATGTCGCGTCCTCCATATCGAGCCGTACGGCGCGGCTGGCGACCGAGTCGTCGAATAGGGCCGTGATCCCATAGGCAAGCGTTACCTGGCTGATGATGTCGCGAGTGCTTCCGCGGAGATGAAATTTGCGCTGGCCCGTTTCAGGTTGCAAGCGAACCGTCTCGGCGAGCGCGTCGGGCTCCGCCGCCGGCTTCACCTGTGCCATGTGGGGAAGGGCAGCAGCCAGTTGCTGGCGGGCAAAATCGTTGTCGGGATCGAACTGCAGCGCCTCTCGAAAGCGGGCGAGAGCCGTCAGGCTGTTGCCGGCGGCCATGGCCTGGTTGCCGGCCTGCACATCTTCGAACACCAGCCTCTGCCGGGCGACTTCACGCGCCGTCAAGTATTCGAGGTTGTCTGGCGCGAGCTTGGCCGCCGCCTCGAAGTGAGCGAAAGCCTCGCGCGCCCGTGATTGTTTTTGCAACTTCAGCGCGACGTGAAATTCTCCGGCCGCCCGCCGCCGCTCATCCGCGTTTGGGCACTTGGGAAGCTTTGAGTCCGCCTGCTCGGAGCACAGCGCTGGCTGCGCGTTTTGGGAAAGCGCGGGCTGCTGTCCGTACGCGGGCAGCAGAGCGGCAAACAGCAGCATAGGCCAGAGACAGCGCATCGCTCTCTGATTGTAAGCGATCAGCCTTCTGCCGGGAAACGACCGAACAGACCCTAGCACTCCAGCAGCGCGGCGCAACCGGGCAGGCAGAGATCGGGTTGTTGCTGCCGCAGCGTCTCGATGTCGTAGATTCCGGTAGCCACGGCGACCACCGGGGCGTTCACCGAGCGGGCGGCAAGGATGTCGGCGGGGGTATCGCCGATGAAGCACGCGCTCGCCTTTGCCCCCAGGCGCCGCCGCACTTCGTCCAGGCCATGCTGAAAGATGGCGGCGCGGGTCTCGGTACCGACAGCCGTCCCGTCGTGGCCTCCCGGGGCTTCGCAAAATGATCCAAAGCGAAAGTGCTCGGCGATACCGGCCGCGCGCAGCTTCGCCCATCCGATCGGCTCCAGATTGCCGGAGGTCACCCCCAGCAACTTTTCCGCCGAGTTCAGCCGCTGGAGCAGTTGCTTGACCGAGGGACAAAGTTCGGTGCGCAGCAGGGCGACGTTACGTCCCACCTCGGCTTGCATGATGGTAATGGCACGCAGCAGTTTCCTGGAGAAGTCCTCCGCCGGGACTCCCGCCGCGCTAGTGGCCGCGCGCAGAATGCCAATATCGGTATTGCCGTGCAGTGGAATTCCGTCGATCTTCAGCTCGCAATTCCAAACCTGGCGGAGCGCGACATGAAAGGAGTTGTAATGAACCCCGTCGCGGCTGTTCAGCAGCGTGCCGTCAATGTCGAATAGATAGGCATCGAACGAGTCCCAGGCAAAAGGCGGGGGCGAAATTGTAGCTTCGAAGTTTTCCATCAATAGTCCGCTTCGGGATTTTTCATCACTGCTCCGCCTGTTTTTTGAAGGGGCGCGGCTTTAGCCCCTGAGGGGATTCGCCTTTTCCTCTAACTTCGGTTTATGAAAACTTCGGGCGTGAAACAAGCTCCAGTCTAATCGCAAATCATCACCCGTTCGATGGAGCGGGCGCGTCCGCTTTCGGGGTCGCAGTCGATGATCACCGCGCACAGCCGTGTATCGCCGCTGGCCGCTTCGAAGCGGGTCGGCATGTTGTTCAGAAAACGGCCGATGATCAATTCCTTCTGGATTCCAATGACGCCGTTCCACGGCCCCGTCATGCCAACATCGGTCTGATAGGCGGTGCCCTTCGGCAGCACCCGCTCATCGGCGGTGGGGATGTGTGTGTGGGTGCCAATCACCGCGGTGACGCGGCCATCGAGATACCAGCCGAGCGCGACTTTCTCGGAAGTGGCTTCGGCGTGCATGTCCAGCAGGATGACTTTAGAGGAAATCCGCGCCAGCAGTTCGTCGGCTACGCGGAATGGGTCGTCGATGTTTCCCATGAAAACGCGGCCCTGGAGATTCATGACCGCATAGCCAACGCCGTCCTTGGTCGTGCCTTCATAAACCCCGGTTCCGGGCGAGCCGGCCGGGAAGTTGGCCGGACGCAGGATTCTGCGGGCCATGGTGTCCGGCCGGTTGAGGCCGGCGTTGAGGTAATCGATCAGTTCGCGCTTGTCCCAGACGTGATTGCCGGTGGTGATGACCTCGACCCCCAGGTCGAAAAGTTCCTCGGCAATCTGTGGAGTAATGCCAAAGCCGCCGGCGGCGTTCTCGCCATTGGCGACCGTCAGGTCGATTTTGTGTTGAGAGACCAGCTCCCGGAGATGATCGCGAACGATGGTCCGGCCCGGTCTGCCAAAGATGTCGCCGATAAACAGTATGCGCACGCTGCGCGGCTCCCGAACTCCTAAACTTTTCGATGGTAACACGATGGCCCGAGGCCGCCCCGGCGCAGTAGAACAGATTCGGGGCTGTCATATTGAGCGAATGGTTCTACGGCGCCAGCTCGGCTGTCTTCAGAAAGTCGTAATTGCCCGACGAGCTGAGGTGCAGGTTGCGCAACCGGCGCGTGTGTACCAGCACGTTGTCGAAATACCAGAGATTGATGTAAGGCAGCTCGCGCGCCACGATCTGCTGGATTCGGTCATAGTCGGCCTTGAGCCTCTGCCGGTCCACGGAGACGCGCGCATCGTCGATCAGGCGGTCAACTTCCGCATTGGAGTAATAGCCGCGATTTGCCCGCCGAGGAGGAATACTGGTAGAGGCAAAAACGTGCTCGAAGATGTCGGGATCCTCATTGCCCCCGATCCAGCGCAGCGAAAAGAGCTGGAATGCGCCGCGGGTGATGTCGGCGTAAAAAGTGGCGAATTCAAAGCTGCGGATATCGAGCGCGATGCCCACCTCGCGCAGTTGCTGCTGCAAAACGGCGGTGAGCAGGCGCGTGGATTCTTCAGTCGAGGTCTTCATGTTCAGGTGGAAGCGGTAACCGTCCTTCCGAACGGGGTATCCGGCCTGATCGAGAAGCTCGCGCGAGCGCCGCGGATCGTGCGGATAGCGGGCAACCTCGCCATCGAATGCCCAATGCTGCGGCGGCAGCACGCTGGCCGCCGGCCGTGCCAGGTCGCGCAGCAGGTAGTGAATGATCGGCTCGCGATCGATGGCATAGGCAAGCGCCTGTCTGACGCGAACGTCCCGCAGAATCGGATCGCGCAGATTAAACGCCAGATAGGCGTAGATGGTGCCGGGTGCGGTCAAGGTCACGAGCGACGGATCGCCCTGCAAGGCGAACACGGTGTCGGCGGTCAGCGCGTTGATGGCAACGTCGGCGCTGCCCTTGCGCAACTCCAACGCGCGCGTGGTGGCATCGGGCACCACCATGAAGCGCACGGCGGAAAGCTGCGGGACTCGTCCCCAGTACTGCTGGTTGCGCACGATGGTCACCTGGCGGTCCTGCTCCATGCTCTCCAGGCGGAAGGGTCCGCTGCCGATGGGCGCGCGGTTGAAGTCTTCGCCGGAGCCGCGCGGCACGATGCCGCTGTCGCCGTCCGACAGGTTCCAAAGCAGGGAAGAATAGGGTTCGCGCAGGTGAAAGATGACCGTTGCATCGTCGGGTGCCTCGATGCTTTCCACATAGCGGTACGTGCTCGCCTTGGCGGTGCGGATCTGGCCGCTCAGGATCGACTCGAAGGTCCATCTCACATCGGCGGAAGTGAGCTGCCGGCCATCGTGAAAGCGCACCCCTTGCCGCAGATGAAACACGTAGGTTCGCGGATTGGGGATCTCCCAGCGCTCGGCCAGCGCCGGTTGCAGATTGAAGTGTTCGTCGCGCTGCAACAGGGCATCGAACAGCAGCTTGTCAATGCGCTCCGACTGCGCGTCGGTGCCGACGCGGGGATCGAGATTCGTGGGACTGCTTTCGATGATCATCACCACTTCGTTGCGCGGAGCGGCCGGCGAGCAGCCAAGTCCGCCGAGCATTACGGCGGCAGAGAGGAGCAGCGCGAAGCGGCGAAATCTGTATATCCAAAGTCTCAAAAGTATGTCATGGCGACCGGAGCGAAGCGGAGTGGAGCCACCCTTTGTTTTTCGGCGGCGGAAACAAAAGGTGGCGCGACTTCGGTCGCCATGACAGTCCAAAACCGCGCTAAACATAGCTGATCTTACCGAGGATAGCCGCGCCCGCCGCGCCGGTTGCCGAAGCAATATTCGACGGTTGCCGATGCCAGGTCTGATAGGCGAGCACGGCGAAGGCAACCGCTTCTTTGGCTTCCGCCGGCAGTCCCTGCTCATCTGTGGTCGAGATGCGCAGTTCGAAATCGGTGAGGCGGTCGGCGAGCATCGTCATCAGGCTGCCATTGCGCGTGCCGCCGCCGGAGACGAAAAAATCGTCGAAGCGGGCCGTCCTCGAAACCGCGCGCACGGACGCTGCGATCGACTCAGCCGTCAGCGCGGTTGCGGTCGCCATCTTGTCGTGCTTGCCCAGTCTCCGGCAGAGGCTAAGAAAGCGGCTGACGAACTCGCGGCCAAACTGCTCGCGCCCGGCAGTCTTGGGCGGGTTGCGGCTAAAAAATGGAGTGCGCAACACGGCCTCCAGCACCTGCCGGTCGGCCACCCCGCGCGCCGCCAGTCGGCCATCGCGATCGTACGGCTTGCCAAACAGTTTTTTGGCCAGCGCATCGATCACCATATTGCCCGGTCCGGTGTCGAAGGCGATCACCTGCTCCGGCGCGGCGCCCGCGGGAATCGCCGTCAGATTGCCAATGCCGCCGATGTTTTGCAGAATGCGTCCACGCCGCCGATGGCGAAACAAAAGGTAGTCGAGAAACGGAACCAGCGGCGCGCCTTTGCCTCCGGCGGCCATGTCCGCCGGTCGGAAGTCGGAGACCACCGGGACTTTGAGCCGCGCCGCCAGCACCGCGCCCTCGCCGGTTTGCCAGGTGGCCGAGATGGCCCGCCCCAGATAAGCCCGCGCCTCGCCCTGGTGGTAAATCGTTTGACCATGACAGCCGATCAGATCGCAACCCAGGCCACTATCCCGCGCGGTGTCGCGCACCGCTTCGGCGTAAACTTCCGCCAGTCGGAAGTTGAGCCGTGCCAGATCGGCGACGCTGGCGCGCTTCGCGTTCATGGCGGCCAGCACCGCACTTCGTATGCGCGGCGGATACGGATACTCACGGTGGGCCAGCAACTCTAAGCGCGTACCCATCCCGCGGCCCCGCAAGCGGACAATCGCCACATTGACGCCGTCCGCCGAAGTTCCGCTCATCACGCCCGCAACGATCATCGACCTGCCGCCTCCTCGCGAACTCTGCCGCCGGCTCCGAACGAAACTGATCTAAACCAAACTGATCCTCGGAATGAGGAGATGAATTACCCGGAGACTGCTTCCGGCCACCCTGCCGTGGCTCTGGCTTCGGCTGCCAGGCGCAGTTTTTCACCGAACTCCCTAAGTTCGCAACGCAGCTTGTCGATGGCCGCATCGGTCGGCGAGGCTGCCGCCGGCCGGTTCATCACCGGGCTGGATTGCTTGAAGCGCCGCGAACGTTCGGCGGCGGCTTCGACCTGCTGGCGGAAGCGTCGGTCGCGCTCGGCCTCGGCGAGCACCGTATAAAACGTGCGCCAGACGTTCTCTTCCTGGTGGCATACCAGGAAAAGGTCGGCTCCGGCGCGAATCGTCGCGACGGCGGCATCGCCAATTTCAGCCGCCGCCTGCACCCCGCCCATTTCGAGGTCATCGGAGATAATGAGCCCGCGATACCCGATCTTGCGGCGCAGGATCTCAGTGATCCATTTACGCGAGAGCGACGCCGGCGTCTTGTCGCCCGTCACCGAGGGGTAGGCGCAGTGCGCCACCATCACCATCGGCAGCTCTCGTCTCAAGGTCCGGTAGGGCCGCACGTCCTCAAGCCAAAGTTCTCGCCATGACTTGAGCACGACGGGAAGATCCTGGTGACTATCGAGGCTGGCTTCTCCCAGGCCGGGAAAATGCTTGCCGCAGCCGAGCACCCCGGCTTCGCGCAGCCCGCGCAGGAAGTGGCGCGCATAGCGAATGGTTTCATCCTGAAAGCTGGAAGCGGTGCGCGTCCTCATCACCGGCCGCGACGCCTCGGACGAAAGGTCGAGAACCGGCGCAAAATCGACATTGAAACCGAGAGCGCAAGCCTCCTTGCCGATCAATCGGCCGTGCTCGCGAAAAAGCCGGGGACGATCGCTAGCGGCGACCTCGGCGACCGAAGGCGCGGGTGCTACCGCATCGCGCAGCCGGTCGACCGTGCCACCTTCCAGATCGACGCACAGAAACATCTTACTTTCGACCAGCCTTTGCGCCGCCCGCAACAGCGCGTGCGTCTGTCGCGGAGTTTCGATGTTTCTCGCAAACAGAATCAGGCCGCCGGGCTGCAGCGCGCCGAGCGTGGTCTTCAGCCGCGTCGTCAGTTCCGTACCCTCGAAGCCGAAGATCAGCAGTTGGCCGACCAGTCTTTCAAGATCTTCTGAAGCCCCGGAACGCGTAATGGACTTGATTGCCACCGGAAGTCTTTCTAACACGAATGCGTGCCAACCGCAAAAAATCGCCGCAAAAAAGCCGGTCGCTCGCTTACTCGATCTGCCGCTTCAGTTCGTGGAGCAGGTTCAGGGCTGCAATCGGCGTCACTTGGTCGAGGTCGGTTTCGCGTAGCTGCTCAATCACCCCCGAAGATAACGGCGTGAAAATTGTCAATTGCACGGGCGGCGTGCTTTTGCCATCCGTCTTGCCGAGATGGCCGCTGGCCTGGTGTTCCGCCGATTCGTGCTCGCTCAACACCTGCCGGGCGCGGGCGATCACCTCCGGAGGCAGTCCGGCGAGCTTCGCGACTTCGATGCCGTAACTCTTGTCCGCCGCACCCCTTTCGACCTTGCGCAGGAAGACCACATTGCCGCCGCTCTCTTTCACCGCGACGTGATAATTCTTGACGCTTTCGAGCAGCGATTCCAGCTCGGTCAGCTCATGGTAATGGGTGGCGAACAGCGTGCGAGCCCGTGTGCGGGCGTGGAGATACTCGATGACCGCCCATGCTATTGCCAAGCCGTCGTAGGTCGAAGTGCCGCGCCCGACCTCGTCCAGCAAAACCAGCGATCGCGGCGTTGCCGTGTTCAGGATGGCGGCGGTTTCCGTCATCTCCACCATGAATGTCGAACGGCCGCGGGCCAGGTTGTCGCTGGCCCCGATGCGGGTAAAGATCCGGTCCACGAGGTTGAGCCTTGCTTGCGTGGCCGGCACGAACGAGCCCATCTGCGCCAGCAGGATAATCAGCGCCGTCTGCCGCAGATAGGTTGACTTGCCGCCCATATTGGGGCCTGTCAGAATGACCACCAGGTGCGAGCCGCCGTTCAGGTAGAGATCGTTCGCGACAAAGCGTTCGTTGCTGCCGGTCAGCTCGGGCTGCTCAATGACCGGGTGACGGCCCTCGATAATCTCGAGGTCACCGCTGTCGTCGAATTGCGGACGGCAGTAGTTGCGCGCCGCCGCCAGCGCGGCCAGCGAGGCGAGCACATCGACCTCGGCGAGCCCCAGCGCCGTTTGCCGGATTCTTTTGGCTTCAGCGGTAATGGCGGAACGCAATTCGGCAAAGATGCGGCGCTCGATTTCGACGATCTTTTCCTGTGCGTCGAGGATTTTGGTTTCGTATTCTTTCAGTTCTGGGGTAGTGAAGCGCTCTTCATTTACAAGCGTCTGCTTCCTTTCGTAATCCGCGGGAGCCAAGCCTGAGTTGGCTTTCGTAACACTGATGTAGTAGCCGAAAACCGAATTGAAACGGACCTTGAGCGAGTTGATGCCGGTTCGACGGCGCTCCCGGTCTTCGATCTGCGCGATGTACTGCTTGCTGTTGCGGTTCAGGCCGCGCAACTCGTCCAAGGCGGCGTCTACTCCGGCGGCGATCACTCCGCCCTCGTTCAACAAGATGGGAGGCTCGGCCACGATGGTCCCTTCGATCCTCTGGCGCAGCTCCGTCAATTCATCGATGGCCGCGTGCAGCTCCCGCCAGCGCTCCGCGGCGAAGCCGGCAAGGCGGGCGCGCACCCCAGGCACGCGCGCGAGCGAAGCGGCCAGGGCAAGCACATCGCGGGGGTTGGCCGCCTCCAGCGTAACCCGGCTAAGCAGACGCTCGACATCGAGAATGCCTTCGAGCGAACGACGCAGCTCCTCCCGGGCGATGGTGTCGCCGCTGGCGGCTTCCACGGCATCGAGACGGAGATTGATTTCAGAGGCGTCGATCGAAGGGCGCAGCATCCAGGCGCGGAGCAGGCGCTTGCCCATCGGCGTGACCGTCCGGTCGATGGCGCGAAACAGCGTAACGTTATCGCCGGTGCCGCTGAACAGGGGCTCAACCAGTTCGAGATTGCGCACCGTCACCGCGTCCAGCACCAGGCAGCTCTGGCGCTCGTAAAATCCTATGCGGTCGATGTGGTCGAGGGTGCCGCGCTGGGTGCTCCGTACGTAGTGGAGAATGGCTCCGGCGGCGCAGGCCGCGGCCGGCCGATTGGCCAGCCCGAAGCCTTCGAGCGTAAGCACTCCGAAGTGGTTTTCGAGCTGCGGAATGGCGTAGTCGGGAGCAAAGATCCAGTCTTCCAGAGGAGTTTCAGCCCAGCGATATCCGGTGAAGTCGGCGGAAGCCATTTGCGGCGTGGCCGCCGCCTGGTTCGGGTTGGGACGACTGCCTGAAGCGCTTGCAAACAGCGGCAGGGAAGAGGCAAACAGCATCTCCCGCGGACGCAGCGTCTGCATCTCCTCGAGCGTGCGCCGCTCCGCATCGGGACCGCGAAACTCGGTGGCGCGAAACTCGCCGGTCGAAAGATCGAGCGCGGCAAATCCCACACGGTCGTCATGCCGGGCCAGCGCGCTCAGGAAATTGTTCTCCTCCGATCCCATCTGCGCGTCGATGGCGGTGCCGGGGGTGAGCACCCGCGTAACCTCGCGCCGCACCAGCTTGGTTGCCAGCTTTGGATCTTCCACCTGGTCGCAAATCGCCACCTTGTAGCCCTTGCGGACGAGCTTCAGGATGTAGCCCTCGGCGGCGTGGTAGGGGACGCCGCACATCGGTATGGCGATGCCTTTTTCCTTGTTGCGGGAGGTGAGCGTAATCTGCAACTCACGCGAAGCGACCACCGCATCGTCGAAGAACAGCTCGTAAAAGTCTCCCACGCGAAAAAACAGCAGCGCGCTCGGGTGCTGTTTTTTAATGGCGGCGTGCTGCCGCATCAGAGGCGTCGAAAGTTCGCTGTTCATCGGCGGTTTCAACTGGGGGTGCGGTTGAGTATAGCAGAGCTGGCGAGGCGCGACCGCCGCCGTTTCCAGGGTTCGGATGGTAAGCAGGCGGTTCATAACTAGAGCCTGCGCAGGAATAGCTCTTTGAAGGGGCGCAGGCTTTGCGGGGTGGGGAAAAACTCTTCTCCGAGGGTGTCATCCTGAGCGAAGCGAAGGATCTGCTGTTTGCGCGTACTGAGATTAAAGCAGCTTCTTCGGTCGCGCAATTCCGGCCGCGCCCTCAGGATGACACTGGTACGCGTTTTTTACCAACCTGCTAGACCTCACTTCGCGCCCGGCCGCCTTCTCCCCGATTTGACGCGGGCTGCCGAACAGTGATTACCTTAATCTGTGGAATTACGGAAAGATCCCATTACCCGCTCATGGGTCGTTACCGGCGATGACCTGGAAGGTGCGCCGCACCCCGGGCCGCTTTGTCCGTTTTGCCCGGAATCGACCGAACAACCTCAGGTCGTCTCTTCCATGGCCTCGGTCACCGGCGGCATCTGGTCGGCCCGCGCCGTCGTCCACCCGTCTCCGATCTACCACGTCGAGGGCGACCCGGGACGGCGGGGAAGCGGCATCTATGACACCATGCGATCGGTCGGAGCCCACGAAGTGATCGTCGAGAACCCGCGCCACGACCGCCAACTGTGGATCGCCCTCGATGAGGAAGTCCAGCAGTTCCTGCTGCTCTGCGCGCATCGCATTCATGACCTGAAGAACGATCACCGCTTCAAGTACGTATCGGTGTTCAAGGATTTCGGAGCCCTCGCCGGCCAGGAGTTCGATCATCCGACATCGCAAATCGTGGCAACCACGTTCGTGCCGCGCCGGGTTTTGTACGAGTTGCGCGCCGCGCGCGAGCACTACGCGCAAAAAGAGCGCTGCGTGTTTTGCGACATCTTGTCGCAGGAATTGCAGCAGAAGAAAAGGATTATCGAGGTGCAAGGCGATTACGTCGCTTGCTGCCCTTACGCTTCCCGGGTTCCCTTTGAGACTTGGATCATGCCGCAGTCGCATGACGCGCATTTCGAGCGCAACGGTCTATCGCGCCCCGGCGCGCTGCGGGATTGCGCCGCGCTGCTCAAGCGTTCCATCAACCGCATGCGTTCGATTACCGACAGCTTTCACCTCGTTCTGCATACCTCGCCCAACACCCTGCATCGCTCGCAGGTCTTGAATTATTGGCGAACCATCGACGAGGATTACCACTGGCACATTGAAATCATGCCGATCCTGGCGAGCAAGGGGAAGTCGTACAACTACAAGGAAGTGTACTTTTCCCCTGTGACTCCGGAAACCGCGGCAATGCGTTTGCGGGAGGCTCCGACCGAATATCGCGGCACCAGTTTTTAGCGGGCTGCTGTCGCGGGCGACCGCCCGTGCGCCATGGGGAATGAAGCATGACGGTTCGTCGGCTGAAGAAATACGCCTCCGATAGCGGGCTCGTCTATGAATACTATTTCGTGGAAAAGCGGCCCGCGCCCGCGCCCTTTGGGGCGGCCATCGAATACGTGTATGAAGTCTCCAGCGACCGCCGCTCGGCCTTTGCGGTTAGCGTCTTGGTAATGGATGAGGCCGTGGCGGACTGGGCTGTGCGTCACGGGCGCCCGCTCGACGACAACGAGCGCTATGCCGCGGCCAAGCTGGCGCTGCAACGGGCTTTCGATGAAATTGAAGACCTGCCCCAGTCTTCCCGCCTACTGCAAGTTGGTCCGGAAAGGCTGGAGGAGCTGCTGGCGCCGCTCGATCTCTAATAGCCGCAGCCTGCCAGCCGGCTCCGGCTTGGTACCCTGGCCGCGTTTGCCACCCGGAACCTGTCGCCCGGCGGCGTTTTGTGATCAACATCACGGGGCGATGTGATTCTTGCACTGCGGCCGCGAATACCGGTTTGTATAATCAAAGCTGATCCGGTCTGGCGAAGGCGCCTGCCATCCGCCGGCCGGAGCTGTGAAATATGCCTCTTCTGTGGTTGCGAGTTGCGACGATTTTGTATGGGTTGGGATTAGTGTACGCCCTACTCTTGCTCGTCCAAAAGGGCGAGAGGCTGGGTAGAATCGCCGTACCTGCGGCCGTGTTGGGCTTGGTGTTTCATTTCGTTTCGCTGGTCGAGACGGCGCTATTGAACGGCTACCTGGATCTGCTATCCATCCGGCACGCGGAATCGGATTTGGCGCTGTTATTGATGGGGCTGTTCGTCTTCCTTTACCTGCGTTTCCGGAGTGCGGCTGCCGGCCTGTTTATTTTTCCAGTGGCGTTTCTGTTGACCTTCGGATCGGCCTTAAATCAGCGGCCACCTGAATTCAGCTCCCCCGTAATGCGCAGCGGCTGGATCATGGTGCACGTTGCCATGCTGCTGATCGGCTATGCCGCGCTTTTCCTGAGCTTTCTTTCCAGCCTGCTTTACCTGGTGCAAGCCCGCAGCCTCAAGTCGAAGCAGCCTTCGCGGCTCATCAGCCGCCTGCCTGCCTTGCAGGCGCTCGACGAACTCGGATACAAATCGCTGCTGCTGGGCTTTCCGTTCATGACCATCGGGCTGGTCATCGGTTCGGTGATCGCGCACGAAAAATTTGGCGCGCGCTACTTCGCCGATCCCAAGGTGGTGCTCTCGCTGGTGACCTGGGGCGTGTACATGCTGCTGATTTACACGCGCTGGAGTTCGGGCTGGCGCGGCCGCAAGGCCGCTTACCTTGCGACCTTCGCCTTTGCCGCGGCGGTCTGCGCCTGGGCCGCCAATTACCTGAGCCGGGTTCACAGGTTTATCGCTCCATGAATTTTTTCCTCATCGGCGTAAATCACAAGACGGCTCCGGTCGAGGTGCGCGAGCGCTTCGCCATTCCGGAGGATCGTCTGCCCGAGGCGGTGCGCCAATTGGCCAGCCACCAGGGCGTGGATGAGGCCATGATCGTCTCCACCTGCAACCGTGTGGAAATGATCGCCAAGAGCGTCAACGGCAGTTGCGATCTCATGGGCTTTATGCGGGAATTCTATCGCCTGGAGCCGGAGGAGTACGCCAAGTATCTCTACCACTATGAGCGGCGCGCGGCGGTTCGCCACGTCTTCCGGGTGGCTTCGAGTTTGGACTCGATGGTGGTTGGAGAACCGCAGATTCTCGGCCAGGTGAAGGAGGCTTATGCGCTGGGGCGGGCCGTCGGCGCCGTGCAGTCGCACCTGGATGCGCTCCTGACCCGGGCGTTCGCGGTGGCCAAGCGGGTTCGCAACGAGACGGCAATCGCCAGTTCGTCGGTTTCCGTCGCCTCGGTCGCGGTGGAGCTGGCGGAAAAAATATTTGGCAGCCTCGAGGGCAAGGCCGTCTACCTGGTGGGCGCGGGCAAGATGCAGGAGCTGGCGGCACGCCACCTGATCGCCCATGGAGCCGGCAAGATATACGTCAGCAACCGCACCTTGGAGCGCGCCGCGGCATTGGCAAAGAAGTTCAACGGCGAAGCGATTCCATTCGAAAAGCTCTACGATACCGTCGATCGCGCCGATATCGTGATCAGCTCAACCGGCGCGCCCCACGCAATTTTCGAAAAGCATCACGGCGAGAAGTTCCTGTTGCGGCGCAGAAACCGTCCGATGTTCTTCATCGACATTGCGGTGCCGCGCGACGTTGACCCCTCCCTGAACGATCTGGACGGCATCTTCGTTTACGACATCGATGATCTTCAGCAGGTGGTGCAGTCGCACCTTGGCGATCGCAAGCGCGAGGCCGCACGGGCGGAGGAGCTGATCGAGCAGGAGGTCGAAAAATTTGAGTCGCGCCTGCAAACGCTCGACGTGGTGCCGACCATCGTCTCGCTTCAGGAGCACCTGGAAACCGTGCGCCAGGCCGAGATCGACCGGGTCCGTGGCCGCCTGGGCGCGCTCAGCCCCGAGCAGGAGATAGCGGTCGAGGCCCTGACTCGCGGTATCATCAATAAGATCATGCACACCCCGATTACCGCCCTGAAAAGCGCGGCCCGCAATCCCGAGGCGACGACCGTGATCGATCTGGTGCGCCGCCTTTTCAACTTGCGCGGCGAGCCACAGAAGCTCGACGGCGACGCCGCTTCCCCAGACCCCAAGGGCGGCAACGGCTCCGACCGGCAGGCTTGAAAGGATTTTTTTTCGAATGGCCATTCTTCGCATTGGCTCCCGCGGATCGCAATTAGCTCTCTGGCAGGCCAATCACATTGCCGCCTTGCTCCGCCAACGGGGTCACCAGGTGGAACTGGAAATCATCAAGACAACCGGCGACAAGATCACCGACGTGGCGCTGGCCAAGGTCGGCACCAAAGGCATGTTCACCAAGGAAATAGAAGACGCCCTGGCGGAAAACCGCATCGACCTTGCGGTCCACAGTCTGAAGGACCTGCCCACCGAGCTCGCGCCGCAGTTTGAAGTCGTGGCCATCACCGAGCGCGAGAATCCGCGCGATGTATTGCTATCGGTAAAGTATGCGGGCCTCGCTGATTTGCCCCAAGGTGCGAAAGTGGGCACCAGCAGCCTTCGCCGGCAGGCGCAACTGAAAAAGCAGCGGCCGGACCTGGAGATATTTCCTCTGCGCGGCAATGTGGACACTCGCATCCGCAAGCTGGAAGAGGGCGAATACGACGCCATTATTCTGGCCGCGGCGGGATTAAATCGTCTGGGCAAAACCCAATTCGTCAAGCAGGTGCTGGATGCGGATCTGATGTGTCCGGCGGCGGGGCAGGGAGCGCTCGGCATCGAAATCCGGCGCGGCGACAGCGTCATGCGCGAGCACCTGAAGTTCCTCGACTGCGAGGCCACTCGCGCCGCCACTACTTGCGAACGTGCTCTGCTCAACCAGTTGGGCGGCGGTTGCCAGGTGCCCATCGGCGCTTTCGCCGAGATGAAAGCCGGCGAGCTGACGCTGCTTGCGATTTGCGCCAAGCCCGACGGAAGCCAGGTGTTGCGCCAGGTGCAGACCGGAACCGATCCGCTGGAGTTGGGCGAAAGGACCGGCCTGCTGCTGTTGCACGATGGCGGAGATGAAATTCTAAAAGAGGTTTACGGTTCGGCCGCGGCGGCGCCGCAACAGCCATAGAGCCAAAGACCCCAAGATCTAAAAACCTGATGGGAGACCCCGAAGCACAAACTGGCGCCAACGATCTGCCCTTGGCAGGCTGGCGGATTATTGTTTCGCGGGCAAAAAAGCAGGCCAGTGTGCTCGCCGAAGGCTTGCGCGCGCAGGGCGCCTCTGTGCTGGAGATACCTTTCATCGAGATTCGTCCGCCACGCTCTTCGAAGGCGATGGACGATGCCTTGCGTCTGATCTCCGAATACGATTGGCTCATCCTGACCAGCGTCAACGGCGTCGAGGCGCTGTTTGCGCGGATGCGGACCTTGTCCATTCCGCAGTCCGACTTGGCCCAGGTAAAATTTGCCGCCATCGGTCCCGCCACCAGGGCCGCCATCGAGCGCCAGGGATTCGCGGTCGAAATTACCCCCAAACAGTACATCGCCGAAGCGGTGGTGGAAGCCCTTGCCGATCAGGTGCGCGGCAAACGCGTGCTGCTCTGGCGGGCCAAAATCGCGCGCGATGTGATTCCGCGCGAGTTGCAGAAGCTGGGCGCTCACCTGGACGTGGTCGAGGCGTACCAGACGGTCACCCCGAAGTCCTCGCGCGACCGCTTGCGGGCCGCGCTCACCGGCGGCGTCGAGCGCCCCGACGCGATCACCTTCACCAGTTCTTCCACCGTCCGCAATTATGTCAGGCTACTGGCCATTCGCTCCGGCAAATCGAAGCTGCTCTCCGGCGTGCTCAATATCTCGATTGGGCCGGTGACCTCGGCAACCCTGCGTGAATACGGCCTCAACGTGGACGTGCAGGCGGAACAATACACCATTCCGGGGCTGATCGAGGCGCTGCTGCGCAGGGCAGGGCAGGGAAAAGGCCGCTCATCCTGAGCGCAGCCGCCGAGCCGAAGACCTCCCGCAATTTATTCGTTTCGTATGAACTTGCTTTGATGAGGGCCGGTTCTCTGGGGCCAGGTCATATAGATGATTTGATTATCGTCGCTGATCCTTCCCTCGATCGGGCCCGCATATCGAGTACCACCGCCGGGGTTCGGGGCCGAATTCATTTTTCCCGAGAAGGACCGGCCATTCAAGGTAGCCCAGCCAAATATTTCCTCTTCCCCAACCTGAGGGCAAAGGGTCCTGATCACGATTTCATTTTCAATCACAATGAATTTGTAGACCCAGCAGGTTACATCGTAGGGATCTTTCCATATTCCGCGAAAATTCGGAGAGCCGGCTTGCTGTGCCTGCAGGCAGGGCTGCAACGCAAATACGAACACCACAGCCAGCAAAGCTCGCGCCCATATTTTTTTCATGATTTTATCCTCCGCGTCCTTGCCATAAGAATTTCTCTTTCAGCTCTGAATGGGTTTACATTCTATTGCGTTTGGAAAAAATTACAAGACCGAAGTCGGATCGCACCGGCGAGCCCGGTTCGTTCCCGCCTCACTCGATCACCGTGCAGCCGCATCCTGGCGAGGGCACATGGCTCTTGATAAAGTCCGCAGCGCGCCGGTAGGCATCGATCTGGTTCTCCAGCCGCGAGAAGCCGTGGCCTTCGTTATCGTAGATCTTTAATTGCGCCGAGCCGCCGTGCTTGCGGATGGCGTCGGCGACCTGCTTCGCCTCCGAGGGCGGGCAGCGCGGGTCGTTCTCCCCGGCCAGCAGCAGCAGAGGAGCCTTGATGCGGTCGATGAAGTTGCTCGGCGAACGCTCCTCCCAGAGCGCCCGGTTTTTGACCGGGTCTCCCATGAACAGCCGGTCGTACTCCTGCAACAGCGGCTCCTCGTTCTGGAACTCGGTAAACCAGTTGACGAACGGAACAATCGGGACGGCGGCGGCCCACATCTCCGGAGCCTTGGTTACCGCCATCATCGAAAGATAGCCGCCGTAGCTGCCGCCCATGGCAATCAACTTTTTCGCGTCGACGAAGCCCGATCGGCGGATGAACTCCGCCGCGTCGAGCACGTCTTCGAGTTCGCCGCCGCCGGCGTCCATGCGGTTGGCGTCGTTGAACAGCTTGCCGTAGCCGGTCGAGCCGCGATAGTTCGGCGCGATCACCACGTACCCCTGGTTCACGATGTACTGAATGAACCGGTTAAACCCGTTCATGGTTTGCGACGCAGGCCCGCCGTGTATCCAGACAATCGCGGGATAGTGCGCGTTTTTGACGATGTTGTGCGGAATGTAAACCAGAGCCGAGATTTGCCACTTGCCGTCGCGGCTGGGATAGCGCACCAGCGAAGGCTCAACCATATCTTCAGCGTGCAGTCCGGCGACCAGTGAGTGGGTGATCTGTTGCGCGCTTCTGGTTGTAAGATCCAGGTTCACCAGTTCACCGGGCGCGTCGGCGCCGGCGTGATTGACCAGCAGATGGCGTCCATCGCGGCTGAAAGCGTTGTCCGTGCCGGCCAGCGAGTTGACTCCCGTGCCCAGCGGCAGCGCCTCGGTTTTTCCCGTGGCCAGCTCACGCAGATAAATTGCCGTGTTGCCGTCCACGTTCACCGTCCACGTCACTTTCGTCCCGTCGGGTGAAAAGCTTCCCGCCTGCATCTCCCGCGGCTCGCTGGCCAGCCAGCGAAGCTGTCCGTCGAGGTCGAGCAGGGCCACGTTCTCGTAGCCGTTGGCGGCATTGGAAGCGATCAGCAGAGCTTTGCCATCGGGCGACCAACTGGCGGCGGAATAGGTTATGTCCCCAGGGTGCGCGGTCAAGTTCAGGATTTTGCCGCTGGCCAGTTCGGCAACCAGCACGTTGCTGTTTTTTCCGTTGGCGTGGTGCTGCGTCCAGGCAAGCCATTTGCCGTCGTGCGACCAGATGGGGCGGCCGTTGCTCCACTCACGCGGCGTATCGTGAGTGATGTGCGTTGTCCGCCGCGTTTCGACGTCGATCACCTCGATCTCGTAGCTCGGGGAACTCTTGGCGCGCGTCATATAGGCCACGCGCTGGCTGTCGGGAGACCATGCCGGTGCCAGATTCGAGCTGGCGGACGAGGCTGTCAGGTTGACCACGTCTCCGTTTTGCGGCGAGACCAGAAAAATATTCCAGAGTTCGTTGCCGTCGTTGTCGCTGACGAAAGCAATCGAGCGGCCGTCGGGCGACCACGCGGGTTCCGCCTGGCGCTGATCGCTGATCGTGAGCTGCACCGGCCAGCCGCCTTCGGCGAAGACCAGCCACAGGTTCTGGCGTCCGCTGAGGTTGGAGACAAAGACTACCTGTTTCGCGTCCGCCGACCAGGAAGCTCCGCCCGTCGACCGCGTGCTATAGAGCTTCTCGATGGTGAAGCTCTGCAGATCGGCTTTCGGCTTGCTCTGCAAACGGGTTGGGTCGGTGATGCTCTGGGGAAGGGAAGCAGTTTGCGCGCTCAGTATAGTGCTCATGGCCATGGCGAGGATCAGTTGGAATGCTCTCAGTTTCGGAATCATGCCTGTACTCTGGAGTGCAGGATAGCGGGACGCGAGGATGCCCGCGAGTCTTAATAGTATTCTCCCGAATGCCGGGCCGTTCAACCGCGACTCCGGATTCTTGCATTTCGCGAGCAACAGATTCCGATTGCCGCTATTCGAATTGTCTTACAGGGCTTTTGTGGGCGTACCAAGGCAACGGCACTTCCCGCAATCCGCTCTGAAAAAGACAGGAGAGTGAAGCGTGAAAAAGTTTTATCCGTATGCCATGGCTCTGGCGTTGATGTCGGGTAGCGCGATTTACGGATCGGCGCAGACAGCCTACAGCGGACGCCCGGTGGCCAGTGCATTCCTCGACGACCGCGACCACCACGAATGGGAAGAAGGACGAAGACGGGCAGAAGAGGTTGGCCACGAGGATGGATTCAACGATGGGCGCCACGATTTCGACACTCACCATAGCTTCCGGCCCACGCAGGACGGGAACTACAAACATGCCGATCACGGCTTTGATGGCCGCTTCGGCGACCGAGAGCGCTACAGAGAAGCGTATCGCGAGGCATACTCTCGCGGTTACGAGGAAGGGTACCACCGCGACCACCGTTGAGAGTGCCGCATTTTGAATGTCGTGTGAACGCGAACGAGGGCTCGGGAATTGAGTGGTTCCTGAGCCTTCTTCTTATGGCGCTCCAGAGTAGGTGTGCAGTGCCCGATGCACTGAGTGCGCCACCCGCATCAGATCACGCGCAAGCTCTCCGGCAGGGTTCCTGTGGAGGTCGCATCGGAACCTTCATCGTCATCGGAATTCGCCGGTGGAGTGTCTTCCACGGCGGCAACAATCTCTATCCGGCTGGCGCGCCACTCCCCGTTGGCATCCTGCGCGGCCGTAACTCGTATCTCGGTTCCAGGTTGCAGCCCGGCCACTGCCGGTTGTTTTCGCTGTTCGCGAGGGACACTTTCGGCGTAAGCCACTTTCGCGGCGGAGATTTCCACCCGCCGTATGACGTCGTTCTTTGCTTTCACGTAGATCCAACGAGCTTCCGAACGGTTTCCGGAAGCGCTCACCAGAGTCCCAAGAAACGTGCCTGAAGGTCCAGCGTGAAGCCCCGTGGCAAGAACTAAGAGAAGGAACCCGATTTGTGTCGCGCGTCGCACCATGCCGAGATTGGATGCAGCGGCGGGCCAAACGATTACAGGAAATTACACGGAGTCGCAAAACCAGCAACCCTGCAAGGATCGTGGGCGACTTTCCGCGTCTCTGAACGGCCTCACCGGGTTCAGCGCAAAAAACAAGCGGGACTGGCATTTGCCAGCCCCGTTCCGTAATCCCACATAAGCGCTATTTCCGCCGAACCTGCTAATCGTAATACTCCAAACCCAAATGGGTGATCAGCTCCTCGCCCTTCAGGTGGCGCAACGTGTTTTTGAGCTTCATCAACTGGATAAACAAATCGTGCTCCGGATACAGTCCGGGGGCGCTCATCGGCGATTTGAAATAGAAGCTGAGCCATTCCTGTATGCCGATGCCCTTCAGCGTGCCGGTGCGTTGCGCCAGGTCCATGAAGAGCACCAGGTCGAGCACCAGCGGAGCGGCCAGAATGCTGTCGCGGCAGAGGAAGTCGACTTTGATCTGCATCGGATAGCCCAGCCAGCCGAAGATGTCGATGTTGTCCCAGCCCTCTTTATTGTCGCCGCGAGGCGGGTAGTAGTTGATGCGGACCTTGTGGCAAATGTCCTTGTACAGCGCCGGGTAGAGCTCGGGTTGGAGGATGTGGTCGAGCACCGAAAGCTTCGACTCTTCCTTGGTTTTGAAGGAGCCCGGATCTTCCAGCACTTCGCCGTCGCGGTTGCCGAGGATGTTGGTCGAGAACCAGCCTCGCACGCCGATCATGCGCGCCTTGAAGCCGGGCGCGAGGATGGTCTTCATCAGCGTCTGGCCAGTCTTGTAATCCTTGCCGGCAATGGGTGCCTGCTGGCGGCGCGAGAGTTCGAGCATGGCTGGGATATCGACCGACAGGTTGGGCGCGCCGTTGGCGAACGGCACGTGCTCCATGAGCGCCGCGTAGGCATAGATCTGCGAGGGAGCGATTTCCGCATGGCTCTCCCGCAGCCCTTTTTCGAAGCACTCGACTGACTGGTGCACGGCGCCGGGTTGGGTGTAGCTCTCGGTCGAACCGCACCAGATCATCACCAGTCGTTCAGCTCCCGAGGTCTTTTTAAAATCGCGGATATCGTCGCGAAGCTGCTCGGCGAGGTCCATTTTGTTCTTGCCCCGCTTGACGTTGGGGCCGTCGATCAGTTTCACGTAGTTGTGGTCGAACACCGCTTTTCGAGGCTTGATGGTCTCGAGAAAAGGTTTGATTTTGTCCAGCAATTCCTTTTCGAGCACCCCGGCCTTCTTGGCGGCGGCATACATATCGTCTTCAAAAATGTCCCAGCCGGTGAAGACCAGGTCGTCAAGATTGGCCAGAGGAACAAAATCTTTGATCAGGGGAGAGCGGCCGTCAGTGCGCTTTCCCAGACGAATGGTGGCCATTTGGGTTAAAGAACCGATGGGGGCGGCGAAGCCGCGACGGACGGCTTCAACCCCGGCCACAAACGTCGTGGCGACCGCGCCCATGCCGGGAGTCATGATCCCGAGTTTGCCCTTGGGTGCGGCTATTTCAACGGCATTCGCGCTGCCGGACGTACCGGTATTGTTCTGCTTCGACATTATGGATGCAAGTCCTTGTGGGGATAGGAACTACGTATTTATAGGAACTACATATTTTCTATTACTGGCGCCTGATACGCAAATCTTTTGCGCCCTCCATGCAGGAACTTCGGTTGAAGGGTCGAGTTCGGGCGTTGGGTGGCGCGTTTTCACGGTCGGGCTAATTGTTCTCGACCGTAGAGCGTTAGTCGGGCATTCTTGTGAATGTCCATTCGGTCCTTCCCAGAAAACTGGATTGCTCGTCACAATCAGCTGCTCTGGTTCCGATCGAATGGACAACCTCTTGAAAGATCACAGGTGGCCCGCGTCCTGTGCCGTACCCCCAAAAGTGTCATCCTGAGCACAGCGAAGGATCTACTTTTGTTCACACCTCTAACAAAAGTGGTTGATGACCCGCGTCTGCGCAGTTGACGCTCTGTGCTTGGGCGTGATCCAGCCCGCACAGCGGGCGTAATACGGTAGCCCCATGGCGTAAGCCTGGGGCACGGTTGACGTTTCAGCGAACAGCCCCAAAGGGGCGCAAGAACGGCGATTCTTCGCCTGGTGCCCCATATCTGCTGTAGTCAGCAGATGTGGGATCGAAAAATTCTTGGTGCCCCATAATGTGGGGTAGTTGCTCGCTGGGCTGGTTTCAGCTTGCGTAAAATGGTCTGTATGCGCGCCCAATTCCGCCTGTTCCTGACGATTCTGTGCTCGCTGTGGTTGGCGGCGCTCGGCTTCGCTTCCGCCGGTGGCCCACATGTGCCGCAGTTGGCTAATGTAATCGCACCCGGCCCCGGAGTCGCAACCAGCCCGGCATCGGACGGCGGGCAGCCGGTTTCTTCCTACTCGCTGCCGGCCGCGCAAATGCGCCAGGCGGAGGCGCTCTATCGAACCCGCACCATACTTTACCTGGCCGGAACAGCCTATGAGATCGCCGTATTGGCGGCGCTGTTGGCCTTCGGGATCGCGCCGCGCTATCGCGACCTGGCCGAATATCTGGCTCGCGGACGCCTGCTGCAGGCGATGATTTTCGTTCCCCTGCTGCTCCTCACCTGCGGCCTGCTCTGGCTGCCCTTTGAACTCTACGGGCACCACCTGCAACTGCTTTACGGACTTTCGGTCGAGAGCTGGGGCGCATGGTTCTGGGATCGCGCCAAGCTCGAACTGGTGACCCTTCTGCTGCTGGTGCCATTGCTGTGGGGCTTCTACGCCCTCATCGCACGCAGTCCCGCGCGCTGGTGGATTTATGCGTGGCTTGGGACCCTGCCGCTGCTTGGCTTGATGGTTTTTCTTGCGCCGGTGGTTCTCGATCCCCTGTTCAGCCATTTCGAACCCTTGGAGAAGACGCGCCCGGAGCTGGTTTCGGCCATCGAGCAGGTGTCTGAACGCGGCCGCCTCGGGATTCCGCGTTCGCGGATTTTTGCCATGAACGCCAGCGAGAAATTCACCACTTACAACGCCTATGTCACCGGCTTTGCAGCCACCAAGCGCATTGTCGTGTGGGATACCACGGCGCGGAATTTGACCGTCCCGCAGGTCCTGTTCATCTTCGGCCATGAAATGGGACACTACGTCCTCGACCACGTCTATCAAGGGATGGCCTTCGCCGCCGGCTTGCTGCTGGCGGCGCTAGCGCTTGCCAAGCTCATCGCCGACAGGCTTCTGGCGCGCCAGCGCTGGGGTATTCGCGGACTCGCGGATTGGGCTTCTTTGCCGCTTCTCATGCTGATTTTTGCCGTGCTCTCGTTCCTGGGCGAGCCGCTCGCCAACGGCTTCAGCCGTCATCTCGAGCATCAGGCCGACATTTACGGATTGGAGGTGACTCACGGAATCGTGCCGAACGCGCCCCAGACCGCCGCGCGAGATTTCCAGTTGCTCGGAGAAAAATCGTTGTCTTATCCGTACCCGAACCGTCTGTTGGTCTTCTGGGCCTACGATCACCCTCCCATTGCCGAACGCCTGCGCTTCGCGCTGCAGTACGACCCGTGGGCCAAAGGGCAGCCCACCAAATACATTCACTAGGGTCTCGTCTCCCCGGCAGGTATATCCCGACATATCAGGCCGTCATGAGCACGGTAGAACAGCGTCTGTACTGTCATGCTGAGCGAGCCGGGGTCCCCGGCAACGGCCGCTTTTGCCGTTGCTGGGGTGGAGGAGCGAAGCATCCCATGAAGCACTCCCATCCCACGCCGCCCTAGACTTTTTGATGAAATCCTTCGGCTGCACCTCAACCCCGCGCTGTACTGGGATTCTTCGCTTTCGCTCAGAATGACACCATAAGTCATGGCGCGAGTTTATGGGGCTGCGAACACGCGCAGCGCTACGAACTGCGCCCGCTTATTCGACGGAAGCCGCCGCGTTGCGAATCCGATTCCGCACATGGCTGCGGATGAACCACGCGATGCCCAGCAGAAGCGCCACTACGATAACCGCGTCGAGGCGGTGAAACCAGAGTTTGAGCCGCGGATCGCTGTCCCAGCGCTCGCCCAGTTTGAAGCCAACGTAAGCCAGCACCCAGCACCAGGGCCACGAGCCGGCAAAGGTGTAGAAGTGAAAGCGGCCTCGCGGCATGCGGGCAATGCCGGCGGGCAGCGCGATGAACGTCCGTATCACCGGCAGCAGCCGCCCGAGAAACACCGTGATACTGCCGTAGCGCTTAAAAAAACGGTCCGCCAGTTCCAGATCGTGGGCGCTGAGCAGGATGTATTTGCCGTACTTCTCAATCAGCGGCCTGCCACCGTAAGCCCCCACCTCATAGGCCAGCACCGAGCCGAGGTTGCAGCCGATGGCGCCCATGGTTGCCACCAGCCACAGCGAACTGAAACGGTGCGCGTAAACCAGGTAGCCCGAGAACGGCATGATGACCTCCGACGGCAGAGGAATGCACGCCGATTCGATAGCCATCAGCAGTACGATGCCGGGGTAGCTGAGCGCGGCAATCACCGCTTCGATAAAGCTGGCGAGCGCTAAAAGAATGGTGGAAATCATTCGTAGTCGCAGGCGCTAAAATTCGTTGGAGTCCTGGGTAAAGATGTAGCCCGGCAACGAAGCCCCTTCGGCGCTCTTGCTGATCCGCACGCGCGTGGTGTCGTTGTCCAGCGGAGAAACATTGGCCTCCCGCAGCATGGCGAATTCGGCGAAGACTTCGTGGTAAAGCTTGGTCACCAGATACAGCTTGCCGCTGGCCTCGTGTCGCCAGACCTGGCCGAGTTGAACCGACTTCACAGACATTTCACTTCCAGCCTAAAGAGTTCACTCGCCAGCGTCAACCGATAACGAAACTGGTTTTAGTCTGATGCATCGGGATACACCAACTCTTAAACCTGCCAGCCCGCCGCGGGCAGTACGCCTTCGAGCAGTTGCCCAAGCCCGCTCGCCGGGCAGCGCACGCCCAGGTAAAATGCGCCGAAGTTCGAATAGACCGCGCTCACTTCGTCAAAACGCATCTCGTAGATGAGCTTTTTGAACACCACCGGGTCGTTGCCGAACAGGTCGACGGCCCACTCCCAGTCGTCGTAACCGATCGAGCCGGAGATAATCTGCTGCACCCTTCCAGCGTAACGTCGGCCCACCGTTCCGTGCTCATCCATCTGCCGCTGGCGCTCTTCGATGGATAGCGTGTACCAGTTTTTGATTTCGCCGCGCCGGCGATCCATCGGGTAAAAACAAAGATAGCGAGCTTCCGGAATCTTCGGGTAGAGCCGTGGACGCATGGCTTGCCGCTGACGGTCGAGCAGATCCTCAACCGCGCGATTCCATTCCTCCGAGTGCGGCGCGATGTTTCGCTGGGCACACTCGCGATAAAACTTCACGGTCGATTCATAAAGTCCCAGCTCCACCACCGAGAGGTATGAACTCGACTGCCGGAGATAGTCGTGGAGGCGAAGCCCGCTCAGGCGAAGCTCGGCGCGGTTCAGCTCCTCGACCGAGTCGCGAAAGTGCAGTAGCAGCAGCTCTGCCTTGTGCCCCACGACGGAGTACAGCGCCATCTGTCCGGCGCCTTCAAATTCCGCCAGCGTGCCCACGGCCTCGGCGACGATCTCGGCTCGCTCGCCCGCCGGCAAACGCTTCCACCCCGCCCAGCGGATGTGAAACATCTGGTGCAATACGCTGGCGCCTTCGATGGTAAGCGGCAAGGCAGGCAGTTCGTTCATAGTCTCTTCCTGAACTCGATTTTCTAGCATGCTTCGCTGGTCCCCGGGTTCGACCCTTTATTGGTTAACTTGGAGTATTTCTTCATCAGCTCTACTGGTGTTGTGCGTCCAAAATAACTAGCATAAACACATTTGGAGAGCGTCATGTTGAGCGTGCCGGGGTCCCCGGCGACGGCCGCTTTTGCCGTTGCTGGGGTGGAGTAGCGAAACATCCCAAGGAACTGTCCCTCCCAGAGCCGCTCCGGGATTTTTGATGAAATCCTTCGGCTGCGTCTCAGCCTCATGCCAGGCTGGGATTCTTCGCCTGCGCTGCGCTCCGGCTCAGAATGACATCTCCCTTACATGATTCGCCCTGTGTCGCACTGCTCTAGTGTTTCGCCTCGCCTGTCGCTTTGGCTGGCCGCAACCGGCCTCTCCATTGTAATCTGCCAGAGCAGGTGTGCTCCAACCCGGAGCCTTTAGGGGGACACAACCATGGTCAGGGGAACCACTCCGCGGCAGCCGTCTAGGTCTGGACGCCAGACCGGGGTCCCCGCCACGCGGGCAGTTAAGCGTGGTGGGGTGGAAGCCGGCGCAAAAGCGGTTCGCGGCGGTGCCAAGTCCGCCGTCCGAAAACCGGGAAGGGAACTGCGGCCTCCCGCTCCGGCGAAGCAGAAGCCGAAGCTGAAGCCGAAGCCGGCGGCCAAGCCGGCGGGCGCCGCTCGGAAAGCGGCGAAACCCGTGGCTGGTATGGCTGGATACGATCCGCTTGCTCCGGAGCGCATTCGCCAGCTCCTGACCATTCTGGACGCAACCTATCCCGGCGTGAAATGCGCCCTCCATCATGCCAGCGCCTGGGAGCTGTTGGTAGCCACCATCCTCTCGGCCCAGTGCACCGATGTGCGGGTGAACCTGGTCACTCCGGCACTGTTCAAGAAGTATCCCACCCCGCAGGCCTTTGCCGTGCTCGAGCCGCAAGCCTTGGAGCCGGATATTCGCTCCACTGGTTTTTTCCGCAACAAGGCGAAGTCGATTGTGGGAGCCGCGCGCAAGGTGGTAAGCGATTTTGGCGGCGCGGTTCCGAACGAGATGGATGCCTTGCTAACCCTGCCCGGAGTGGCCCGCAAGACGGCGAACGTGGTTCTCGGGTCGTGGTTTGGCAAAGCCGAAGGCGTGGTCGTCGATACCCACGTGCATCGAATTTCGCGCCGCCTCGAGCTGACGGTCAACGACGATCCGAAGACGATCGAGCAGGACTTGATGAAGCTAATCCCGCGAGAGCATTGGATCGCGTTCGCTCACCAGCTAATCCATCATGGCCGGGCGCTGTGCCTGGCGCGCAGCCCAAAGTGCGCCGATTGCCCGCTCGAAGGCCTCTGCCATGCGGCCGATAAAACCTGGTCAACGGTGGAGATACATCCCCAGGCGAAGTGAGTCGCGACAGATTCTTATCAGATGACGATGACTTTAACGGCGATCGGATTGCGGGTGCCCCATTCAAGCCTTCTGTTGGCTTGAGTGGGGTAGTCGTTTCACTAATTTTCGCACTACCCCACTCAACGAACTGCACGTTGAGTGGGCCACCTGCCAGAATTCCCTGCGTAATGTTCGTAAACTCTGCTACTCTGTCTCCTGCCATAATGGCAAGGGACAGCAATGAGCGATTGTGTTAGCTGCGGCCATGAACTCCCGTCTGGCTGCATCTCTTGCGGTCAGTGTGGCTCTCCAAATTATCTCTTAATCGCGCAAGGCGTGTTGCAGGACGAATCAGTAAAGCAAGAATGGAGTGCCGACGCTATCGCCGGATGGATGCGGGATGGCTTGGTATGCGTTTACTGCGGCAGGGATATGCTTGAGTCCTATGACGTTGTATATCACGGATACGCTACCGATCATTTGCTCCCGGTTAGCAAATACCCAGCGCTAGATTCTCAAGCATGGAACCTAGTCTTAGCTTGCCGTGCCTGCAACAGCTTCAAACTGGCTTACGACCCCAACGATCCGCCTATCTATATTCCGGGGCAGCAGCTAACCTTGGAGGTTCGGTCTGAATTATTGGACCGTGCTAAGAAGTACGTAAAAGAGAAGAGGCAGCACCGAGAGATGCGGTTTCAAAAAGAAAAGCAGGCCATACAGCGTGCGGTGAAGTCCCTGAGAGCTGGGCTGGCGGCGGCAGCGAAGTAGGTCTCAACCCTATTGCCAGGCGGCCTTCCCTGCTGCCTTGAGTTTGCTGTCACGATGCGCAGGTGCCAATCCCGAAATCTAAAACCTAACGATTCGCCCTATCTCCCCGCGCTCCGCGAGCTGCCCAGCACTTCCAGCACGTCGAGGGCGGCGCGATAGTTTCCGAACGGTGCCGCGAGCTGCACTCCCTGCACCATCGGACGCACCTGGGCCAGCATTTCGCGGGCAATCTCCACGCCTTCGGCCCGCGCCGCTTCCGAAGTGGTGGCCGCGGCCATGCGGCTGATGATCGATTCCGGCACCGAAACCCGCAGTTCGTTTTTCATGAACTCCGCATTGCGCACGCTGGTGAGCGGCCAGATGCCGGCAAAGATGGGAATGTGCAAGTGTTCCACGCGGCGCAGAAACTGCTCCAGCAGATCGACGTCGAAAACCGGCTGGGTCACCGCATAGTCGGCCCCCGCCTCGACTTTGTATTCGAAGCGCCGAATCTCCTCATCCAGGTTCGGGACGCCCGGATTCGCCCCGACTCCGATCACGAATTCGGTCGGCGCGCCAATCGAATTGCCGCCAATGTCGACCCCGCGATTGAGGTTGTGAACCACGTTGACGAGCCCAATCGAGTCGACATCGAACACCGCCGTGGCGTCGGGATAATTGCCCAGCTTCGGCGGGTCGCCGGTAATGCAGATCAGGTTCTGGATGCCGAGGGCCGAAGCGCCCAGCAGATCGCTCTGGATGCTGAGCACATTGCGGTCGCGGCAGGTGTAGTGCAAAACGGTTTCGATGCCCACCTGCTGCTGCATCAGCAGGCAAAGCGCCTGGTTGCTCATGCGCGCCGAGGCGCGAGGGCTGTCGGGGATGTTGATGGCGTCGATGCCGACCGACTTCAGGTAGCGTGCGCCTTCCAACTCCCGCTCAACCGTCGTCCCGCGCGGCGGAACGATCTCGATGAAGGTGGCGAAGCTGCGTTCGGCCAGCTTGGCCCCAAGTTTCGAGCGCTGGGCGAGCGGCACGGTCTGCTTTTCCGTCTCGGCGGCGGCGGTCGCTACCTGAAAGGAACTGGTGCGCGCTTCTCCCGCCCGCAAAGCCGCCTTCATGGCGCGAATGTGCTCCGGCGTGGTGCCGCAGCAGCCGCCCACCAGCCTGGTGCCCGCGGCGATCAGACGGCGCGTGTACTCGGCCATGTATTCCGGAGAACACAGGTAGATGTTGCGTCCCTCCACGTTGCGAGGCATACCGGCGTTCGGCTGTGCCGAGAGCGGCAGGCTGGTGACCTGCCGCACCCGCTCGATGGCGTCCAGCATAGCGACGGGGCCGACCGAGCAGTTGCAACCGAGCACCTCCGGGCCGTACCCCTCAATGCGTTTGGCATAGCTCTCGGGCGTCGAGCCGTCGAGCGCGTTGCCTTCGTCGTCGATGGTCACCTGGGCGACCACCGCAATTCCCGGGGCCGCCTCACGGGCCGCCAGAATCGCCTGGTGCAATTCCGCCACATAGCCGAAGGTTTCGAGGATGAGCAGATCGATTCCGGCTTCGGCCAGCGCTTCAATCTGCTGCGCAAAAGCGGCGCGGGCTTCGTCGAGCCCGATCTTGCCCAGGGGCTCGATGCGCACCCCCAGAGGCCCGACCGAGCCGGCCACCAGGACGTCGTTTCCCGCCGCGCTGCGCGCCAATTCGACCCCTGCGCGATTGATTTCCACCACCCGGCTCTGACATCCGTGCCGCGCCAGGCGAAACAAATTAGCGCCGAAGGTGTTTGTTTCAAGTATCTCGGCGCCGGCTTTTACGTACTCGTGGTGTATGCCGGCAACCAGTTCGGGCTGCGAGAGGTTCAACTCATCGTAGCAACGGTTGATGAAAATGCCCTTGGAGTAGAGCATGGTGCCCATGGCGCCATCACACAGCACCGGGCCGCGTTGTAGACGGGTTCGGAAGTCTGTAGACATATCGCTAGCAGTCTCATGAACACGATAGCATATTGGATTGCGGGGCAGATGCAGGCATCTGCCGAGGTCCCGCCCTTATTTCGAAGCGGGTCCGCAAGCTGGCCCGGAAGGTGTTTCCGAACCTGTTCCGGAAGAGGTTTCGTCGCGCACCTCCCGGTCGCGGCTTCGCCGTGCGGGGTCTCCGTCCAGGAAGTGCCGGGGGCGGTCCTTGGGTGGCTGCGCTCTGCTATACTCAGTTTCGTTCCCAGCAACTTGGTTTCATCTTTTTCCCGGAGCGCCTGGATTGAATCCTGGATTAAATAAGGCTGTCGTTCTCTTTTCGTTGTGCTGCCTCGCGGCCGCACTGTTAGCCTGCGGCGGCTCGAATTCCACGATCGTGTTCGTCGCGCCCACGGCGGCGACCGTGAACGCCGGCGCTACTTTGCAGTTTACGGCGAATGTTCCCGTGACCTGGACGGTCAGTGGAAACGGTGCCATTGATAGCGCGGGATTTTTTAAGGCAGGCAACTCCTCCGGGACGGTGACCATAACGGCGATTGCCAGGGACGGTTCCGGCTCGAGTGGCACGGCAACCGTAACCATAACCACCACCAGCACCACCACGACCACCACCTCTAGCAGCTCATCGCCGAGCGGCATCGCTCATCGGGTTTTCGTCAGCAATAAGTACGCCGGGGTGTTAAACATCGTCAATGCCGATACCGACCAGCTCTCCCTCCACACGGTTGTCATCGGTGGTGGGCCGACGTTCATGTTACAAACCTCCGACCAGAAATTCGAGGTGGTTTACGACAATATCAATAACATCCTGTCGCTCGTCGATAACTCAACCGAAACGGTGGAAACGACCACTTCGAGCAGCGGTTTGGCAGTCGGTGGCAAAGCTGCGCTGGCAGGCAAAATCCAGAGCGCAGCATTAACTCCTGGCGCCGCTATGGCCTATGCTGCCGTGCCGACGGCCTCGGTCGCCACTAATGTTACCGGTGCGGTCTACGGAGCAAGTTTCCTTACCAGTGGCTTTCTCTCGGTCGGCATTCAGGGCGCCCGCTACCTCTCCATGGATCACGGTGCGGTGAACATGCTGGTGTTCAGCCAGAACTCCGATACGGTCACCCTGCTGACCAGCTACACGCAGGCCAGCGCCACGGGGAGCTTAACCAGCAGCACCGGCGCGTTAGCTGCCCAGTCCCTGCCCAGCACTACAACCAATTGCGCTGCAAACCCGTTTTCGCGCCCGGTCGCAGCCGTCTTCAGCACCGACGATAATACCGCCTACGTGCTAAGCTCCGGGCCGGCCAATGGCGGCACGCAGGCAATGGTGACCGTGCTCGACATGAGCCAAACATTGCTAATGGCGAATCAAACACAGCCTCCTCTGCCGACCATAAAGCAATGCATAAATGTGAACGGCGCGAACGTGGGCCTGCTGCAGGGTACTCAGCTTTACGTCGCGGGAGCCGTAACCCCCACGCCGTGCAGCACTGATCCCACGCAGACGTGCCAGCAAGGCGCCCTGACCGTGCTCGACACCAGTACCAACCCGGTTACGATAACCGCGGCCGCGCCGTTTGGTCAGAGTGCTCCCAACCTCCTGCCGGGCGTACTCACCTTCGATGGAACGAATCTCTGGATTGGCTCTACCGGCTGCCAAATTCCGACTGCAGCCCAAGCCAATGCTAATCCGGCGGCGGCGTATGGCTGCCTTGCGCTGTACTTCCCCGGAAGTCCAGTTAGCTCGCTGAATCCCCAGTCGAACACCCTGTCTAGTACTCTCAGCGACGCGACTGACGATGTCACTGGCATGGTCTGGCTGCAACCCTTTAATGAACGCAACATCATGTACGTCATCGAGGGCGGGGCATTGCAGGTGTACGACAACTCCTTTCACAATCTGACTACCACTGTGCTGAACCAAACCGGATTGGACATCGTCGGTCAGGCCGTCGACGCCGAAGCGGTGAAAAACTAAGCGCCAGCGGGACGGTCAGTGTGGCGCGTCAAACATCGAACAGATAAGCCGTTATTGCAAAGGCGGCTTCTTGCCCTATTTTTTGAGGATGTCATCTTCTGGATGTCATCCTGAGCGTAGCGGGGTCCCCGGCGACGGCCGCTTTTGCCGTTGCTGGGGTGGAGTAGCGAAGTTGAGGCGTTGAGGCGGCGTATGAGCCGCCTGCCGAAATCCTGAGCGTAGCGAAGGAACTGTTCACGACTGTCATACTGAGCGACGCGAAGGATCCGTTTATGGATGTCATCCTGAGCGCAGCGAAGGATCCCAGTACGGTTTGCAGCAGAAGCGCAGCCGAAGGATTCGCTGAAAGCGTGGGCAGGTGGCCCATTCAAGCCTTCTTTCGGCTTGAGTGGGGTAGTTTCTTGCTTGGCGCCCCACGTCCCGTCCCGTACTGTGTAAGTGTCATCCTGAGCAAAGCGAAGGATCTGCTTTTTCCCACACTTCAAAACGAAAGTGGTTGGTGCACCACATCTGCGCAGTTGACGCTCCGTGCTTGGGCGTGATCCCAGCCCGCACAGCGGGCGTAATACGGTAGCCCCATGGCGTAAGCCTGGGGTACGGTTGACGTTTCAGCGAACAGCCCCAAAGGGGCGTAAGAACGGCAGGTGGCCCATTCAAGCCTTCTTTCGGCTTGAGTGGGGCAGCTGACGTAGGAATTCCGGCTCTCAACCCATTTCACGACTGTCATCCTGAGCGTGTCGGGGTCCCCGGCGAGGCTCGGCTCGCTGGGGTGACTGGGCTAACCTGGGGTAGTTTCCTCGCCATCGCCAGGCAAAATCAAGAATTGCGGAACTCGTCCGTTTCCCACATAATATCGACTCAAAATGAGTTACGCAGCCAAACCGTCCCGCCTGCTGGACACCCGCGTCATCTATTGCGGAGACAATCTGGAGCAGCTCAAGCGGCTGCCCGAGCACTCGATCGACCTGATCTACATCGATCCGCCATTCAACTCCAATCGCAACTATGAAGTCTTCTGGGGCGAGACCAAGGAGAAACGCTCCTTCGAGGATCGCCACGCCTCCACCCAGGCATACATCGAGTTCATGCGCCCGCGCTGCGTGGAACTCGCCCGTGTTCTGAAAAAGACGGGCAGCTTTTACTATCACTGCGACTGGCACGCCAGCCACTACGTCAAGGTGCTGCTCGACCAGATTTTTGGGGAGAACAATTTTCAGAATGAGATTGTGTGGCGTCGAACGACTGCCCATGGAGATACGAAGGGATTTGGGCATGTGCATGACATTCTGTTCCGGCGGGTCGCCCATTCAAGCCTTCTTTCGGCTTGAGTGGGGCAGTTCTCGCCGACGTGATTGTTCGGGGTTCCACAGAAATAGGAAGGGAAGATGAAAACAAGTAAAGTCATATCTACCATCATGCTGATGACCACTCTGCTCCTCGGGGCATTCCTGTTGCGGGCAGACGACAAGCAAACGAAGCAACAACAAGCCGCCAAGCAGGCGCAACAACAGCAGGTCAAACAAAACGTTGCCGCCTACAACGCCAAGTACAAGAACCAATCGGTACAAGCGGGCTCGGCGCAAGCGGCCCAGCAGCAAAAAGAACGCCAGGCTCTGCAACAGCAAAAGAAAAACGCCGCGGCGCAATCCGGAAAGCAATAAACTCCGGCGTCTCAGAAATTGCCAGGTGCCCAGTTAGCAGAGATGTTTGCGGGTGCCCCATGTTCGCGCCTTGACGCTCTGCGCTTGGGTGTGATCCCAGCCCGCACAGCGGGCGTAATACGATAGCCCCATGGCGTAAGCCTGGGGTACGGTTGACGTGTCAGTGAACAGCCCCAAAGGGGCGTAAGAACGGCGATTCTTCGGTTGGCGCCCACGTTCGCTGCGGCCGGGTGGCCCATTCAAGCCTTCTTTTGCCGGATTGCCATGCAAACACCGCGAAGCATATGCCTTTTCGTGCAACCCACTTCACGACTGTCATCCTGAGCGCAGCGAAGTTGAGGCGTCGAGGCGGCGTATGAGCCGCCTGCCGAAATCCTGAGCGTAGCGAAGGATCTGCCTTTTCTCACACTTTATAACGAAAGTGGTTGGCGCCCCATATCTGCCGTAGTCAGCAGATGTGGGATTGAAGCGCGGGTGCCCCATATCTGCCGCAGCAAGCAGATGTGGGATTTCGTGCTCTCAACCCACTTCACGACTGTCATCCTGAGCGTAGCGAGGGAACTGTTTTATGGATGTCATCCTGAGCGCAGCGAAGGATCCCAGTACGTCGTGCGGCAGAAGCATAGCCCATGGGATTCGGCGAAAGCGCCGGTGCTTCGGGTGCTCCAGCTTCGCCCGCCGTTAGCAATGGAACACGGGACGGTGCCCCATATCTGCCGCAGTAGGCAGATGTGGGATTCGAAGAAGTGTTTGCGGGTGCCCCATATTCGCCCACGTCGGGGTCCCCGGCGAGGCTCGGCTCGCTGGGGTGACTGGGCTAGCGTGGGGTAGTTCCTGGATTACCATGCAAACGCCGCGAAGCGTGTACTTTTTCTCTCAACCCACTTCACGACTGTCATCCTGAGCGTAGCGAGGGAACTGTTTTATGGATGTCATCCTGAGCGCAGCGAAGGATCCCAGTACGTCGTGCGGCAGAAGCATAGCCCATGGGATTCGGCGAAAGCGCCGGTGCTTCGGGTGCTCCAGCTTCGCCCGCCGTTAGCAATGGAACACGGGACGGTGCCCCATATCTGCCGCAGTAGGCAGATGTGGGATTCGAAGAAGTGTTTGCGGGTGCCCCATATTCGCCCACGTCGGGGTCCCCGGCGAGGCTCGGCTCGCTGGGGTGACTGGGCTAGCGTGGGGTAGTTCCTGGATTACCATGCAAACGCCGCGAAGCGTGTACTTTTTCTCTCAACCCACTTCACGACTGTCATCCTGAGCGTAGCGAAAAATCCCAGTGCGGCCTGCGGCACGAGCGCAGCCGAAAGGATTCGCCGAAAGCGCCGCGTTGTTCGGCGTCGACCTGGGGTAGTTTGCCCTGGCATAGCAGAAACTCTCGCTTTTCTGTATGATCCTCTTGGCCATCGCAAGCAGAAGCAGGTTGGCAACGTGATCACCCAGTTTGTGTTGGCGGGCGGCGATGAGATTGCCGATTACAACGGCGAGGGCGTGGGCGTGCCGTGGATGCTGACGGTGCGCGGTGTGGGCGGGTTGCCGGTGGCTGCAATTACGCCGGCCACGAGCGGCCAGACGGAAAGCGTTGCCTACTATCATCACGACGTGCTGGGGAGCACGGTGGCCGCAACCCAGGCGGGCGCCTCGGGCCCCGCCGAGGTCTACGTCTACAGCGAGTTTGGCGAACCCGCCGGAGGAAGCTTCCTCCCTTATCAGTTTGCCGGATACCGCTACGACAACGAAACCGGCCTTTACTACGTCCGCGCCCGCTACTACTCGCCTGGGCTGGGTCGCTTCCTCCAGCCCGATCCCATCGGAGTCAAGGGCGGAACGAATCTCTATGCCTACGTTAATAACGATCCGATCAACGGAACCGATCCATTGGGACTGTGCGCGCTCTCCGACGAATCCGAGCAGGCTCTCCTGAATTCTTCTCTGACCGGGCCTCAGTCGATAGCATTTGAAAATGCCGTGCTCGAAGCCGCCAATAGAACTGGGGTCGACCCGAATCTCATTGTGGGGTTAGCGTTTAAAGAATCGGCATTCGACCCAATGATTGTTAACGGTGAGGCGCGAGGACTGTTTCAAATTACCCCCGGTCAACAAAACTTTTTGCACCTGACAGACGCGCAAGTGACGAGCGTCACGGGTGCAATTTCTGCCGTGGCTGACTACTTTGACAAGTACATAGGGATGTTTACAGAAAGAAAAGGCAATGACGTTGGTGAAGACTTGGCAATCGCATCTTGGACGATGGGCGTCCAGCATACCCTGAACGTATACAACCAGGGAGGAATAGAGGCGGTTAGAAACACGCCGCTTGGTGATCCTCAAAACCATCGCGTTGGCAACGATTACATAGATGCAGTGCAATCGTTTGAGACCCCATTAGGAGGAAGAAGGTGAAATCAGCTGTCTTCGCCATACTCATTTGCTTAGTGTTCGCGCAACTGGCGCTTGGACAAGTAAGTCCATCATCGTTGGCGAAAGTATTTGACTCTTTAGGTACAGTGCAAGTTCAAAATGAAATACTGATCTTGGATGTTGGCGAGCCGAAAGTCGTCGTGCTGTCTCAGCAGGGATCTAGGGAGAGTATTAGCCTGTATTCTCTAACCGACGGCAACATACGTAACCTCTGGCACCTTGCCAAGCTACCCGACTTTATGGCGGCGATCAATCCGAGCAATCTTCGCGTCGTGAAAACGGATAATGGACCCGTCATTTTGTTGCACGGGTGCGCGAGGCATTTATGCGGGGGCAAGGGCCTTGCAGGAGCACTGGCATATGAAGTAAACGCGAAACGAATGTATACAGTATTCGCGAGCTGGTCCAGTCAAGATGAAACAACTAAGATCGTCTATTCGCCCGAAGATTCGACACCGGAGTTCAAAGCGCAAAAGAAACTCTTGGACAATATGTTGCGCGACGAAAACTACACCCCATGAAGCTGTGCCCACTCTGCCGGGTTGAAAGGTGATCACCCAGTCTGTGTTACCGGTGTCCAGGAGATCGCCGATTACAACGGCGAGGGCGTGGGCGCGCCGTGGATGCTGACGGTGCGCGGTGTGGGCGGGCTGCCTGTGGCTGCAATTACGCCGGCCACCAGCGGCCAGACGGAAAGCGTTGCCTACTATCATCACGACGTGCTGGGGAGCACGGTGGCCGCGACCCAGGCGGGCACCTCGGGCCCCGCCGAAGTCTACGTCTACAGCGACTTTGGCGAACCCGCTGGAGGAAGCTTCCTCCCTTACCAGTTTGCCGGATACCGCTACGACAATGAAACCGGTCTGTATTACGTCCGCGCCAGATACTACTCGCCCACACTAGGCCGCTTCTTGCAACCCGATCCGATCGGCACCCTGGGCGGCAGTAATCTTTATGCCTATGTTGGAAACGACCCAATCAATGGGACTGATCCCACCGGTCTAGCTACTGTCGTTATCGTCGGGGCACCCATTTCAAGCAATCCGTTCGGGCATGTGGCCATCGCGGTCACAGGGCAGGGGGTCTATAGCTACGGCACTTCACAGCCATTTGGAAGCAGTCTGACTGACTATCTTCAGCAACAAGGCACGTACAGAGGCAGCACGGTCATCATACTCGATACAACGCCGGAACAGGAGGCTGCGGTTGTCGAGGCTATGAACTCTTATTCGGGTACCAAGTATTCGGCTCTCACAAATAACTGTGCAACGCCCGTAATAAATGCTTTAGGATCTGCAGGAATTGGTCTTGACTTGATGGCAGATGGCACCGCAGGACCTCCAAACCTTCCGACAACAGCATCTAATATTGCTACTTTGCAACCAGGCGCGGTAAGCACTTTTCTCCCAAAGGGTGCAAGTATCCCGTCTGAACTCGGCCAGTTTGATCCGGGCTTCGCGGGCATAATCCCGAAGAAATCCACAGCAAATGCAAACCAATCCTCTTCGTCGACCGCAAACTTATCAAATTCATATTCGGGGAACAGCAAATGAGGGTCAAGACAACTAGGGTTGTAATTTTGCTAGGGGTGGGAATAACCGCATTGGTGATCATTGCCTACATCATGATAGTGATCCCCAGAGGCGAGCTTGGAGAAAAAATGGGATGGAGCGTGCTCCAGGGTGTCGAATTGAGCCACCGAAGCGATCCGGAGGTCCACAATCCCATTCTTTTGTTTAATCCAATGGGATCACAGTACGTAGTCTTAGGTGTTCCGACGAACAATAGTAAGTTTCCCCGAGTCTGGGTTATTCTAAATGAAACGACGCCCACATCCTCTGTCTATAGATTGCCACAAAATCAACAGTTTCACCTACCGTGCTTGTACATAGTCGACCTTTCTGCCAAGACGAAGATCAATCCTCAAGTTCTGGAGCTGTTAAGGCACCACTGCGCGCCGTGACGATTTTGGCGGATTTTGGACCCGAATCCGACGTGGGGACCGTGCTCTTGGGCCCCCAACCCGGGCGGGTGTCCCATATCTGCGCAGCAGATGTGGGGCCGTTCAAGACCGGGTGAACCGGCTGACGGAGATCGACGCTAATGGGCCGGCCTCAGCGCCTCTGTGAAGATACGATTGGGATTTGCTGTCGCGGCAGACGCAGATCACATACGGCGATGGGACAACCGACTCCTATAGCCAGTATGATGCGGACGACAATTTGCTGACGCTGACCCAGACCTTTGCCGGTGCAGGCAACAGCGTGACCTTCAGCTATGGCTGGTACAGCAACCATCAGCGACAGTCGACCAGTGTGAGCAACAACGCATTCCAATACGTGCCGTCGGCGCCGACGGCGATCAGCTATGATCCGGCGGACGCTGACAACGGTTATACGGGCTCCAGCAGCACGCCGAGCGGTCCGAGCACGGCCTACACTTACGACGGCAATCAGAACCTGACCTTCGACGGCAACAACACCCTGACCTATGATGTGGAGAACCGGCTGATCCAGGCCGGGTGCCCCAGGGTCCCGCGCCGCGTTGTTCGGCGTTGACTGGGGTAGTTGCAGGGTGGGGTGGAAGGCGGACGCTTTTGCCGGTGCTGAGGCTTTTGAGCCTGCTCGGATGCCTGCGCCTCAGCAGCAACATTTCAGTAAACTTCGTGAGTGTCATCTCATTAAGGTTCGTGAGCGTCATCCTGAGCGCAGCGAAGGATCTGCTTTTTAAACGGCGTGTTGCATGAGTCATGCCGCCCGATTTCGCGGTCCACGACGAAGCTTGGCTTGCTGGGGTGACTCGATCGGCTTTGGGGAAGTCTCCAGATAGAAGCGGAATCGCCGGCAAGAGCTCGCCAGCGAACGAGGAGAACTTTATGTTATTTCACAGAATATCTATTATCGGACATAGAATCATTCAACTTGCCCGTTATCGGACATGACTGTCCGTTATTTTGCTACATAAAGTCGACATATTCAGGCAGTTGGGGCCAGCAGATTTTCCACTTCCCGGCGGAACGCAGCCAGCTCGGCGAGTCGTTCTGGGGTTGCTTCCACTACGTTTAACTTGTTTTGAAAGAAGCGCTTGCCATCTTTTTCCACTAGAACACCCAAGAGCCCGCCCTCGCCCAGGCGCCATCCCGGCTGGCCGATCGCTTGCAGTCCCGTCGGCGTTGCGTGCAGCAGCACTATGCAGTTTCCTTTGACCACTCCTACTGCGGTCGGAAATCGTTCAAGTGATTGAAGTTCAAAGCCGGCCAGGTAGATCTTTTGAAGCTGTTCGGCGGGATCGGGCATGACATTTTAGCTTGCAGATTGCAGTTGGTTGACTAGCACTCGTAAATCATCATTTATTACTTCATACAATCTCTATAAACTACTGATTTATTTTCCTATAACACTCGAATATTATGCCGTTCATGCTGGCAATTCCCGCTGCCCGTCGCATCGCGCGAAAAACTCAAAACTCCGGCAAAGAGTCGCCAAAACGTCGTCCACAATATATGAAGCGATACCTTCGCAATATCTCATAAGTCAATGTACAATCACATCTTATAGCGCCCAGTATCGTCGTCATTTAGACCTTCGAGCCACTTTCGCAGCTCTTCGCTGCTGGCCTTGTCGGAGGATGCCCCGGCCACCTTGGAATTGCGCAAAACTAATTCGTCGACAAAAATCGGACAGTCCATGCGCAGCGCCAAGGCCAGCGCATCGGATGGGCGCGAGTCGATGCTGATCAGATCGCCATTGCGCTCGGCCCAGATGACCGCATAAAAAGTATCGTCGCGCAGATCGGTGACCACCACCTTGCGCAGGTGCGCTCCAAGCCCCATCAGGACGTTCTTCAGCAGGTCGTGTGTCATCGGCCGCGGCGTGCTAACCTTCTCGATTTCCAGAGCGATAGCGTTGGCTTCGTAGACCCCAACCCAGATCGGAAGCACCATGTCACTGCCCACGTCTTTCAGCACGACGATCGGCATATTGGTGGTCGGGTCCATCATCAATCCACGAATTTTCATCTCGACTTCCATGGAGCCTCCTGAGCTGAAATCCGTCGAGTTGCGCGGTAAACCCTTTGGATGCCCGAAGCGGCAGGGCCGATCAGGTCACCTGACAGCGAGCCGAACCCCGTCGGCGATCCCGAATCAGATCCTTAGCGTAGCATCTCGCCGACCAAGCTGTTCGGCAACGTGCGGGTAACCAGCACTCGCGCGTAGTCCCCAATAGCGGGCGCGGCCGCTCCCGCCGGGAACCGTAAAGTTCAGTACCTTATTCTGCGAGGTGCGGCCAATGAGTTGTCCGCGAGCCACGTTGGAACCTTCAATCATTACTTCAATTATTTCACCTAAATGACTGCGATATCGAATAGTTTGTATTTCTCTTTGTTTTGCGTTTAAGCTTTGCAACCGGCGCCATTTTTCTTCCTCCGGAATGCCGTCCGCGAATTTGAGCGCGGGAGTGTTCGGGCGCGCCGAGTACTTGAAAGAAAAAATGCTGTCGTAGCCGACCTCGTCGAGCAGCGAAAGCGTCTCCTCGAATTCGGCCTCTGTCTCGCCCGGAAAACCGACGATGACATCGGTGGTGATGGAAATCTGCCGCTTCTTAGCCGCCTTGATCAGGGCGATGCGCTCGAGATATTGATCGCGCGTATATTCGCGGGACATGCTTGCCAGCACCCGGCTGGAGCCGCTTTGGACGGGCAAATGCACATGATCGCAGAGCGTCGGAACGGAATCGATGGCTTCCACGATATCGCGCCCGAAGTCTCGCGGATGCGAGGTGATAAAGCGCACGCGACGGATGCCGGCAATCTCGCCGATGGCCATCAATAAATCAGCAAAGCTCTTATTATCAGATGGATCCTGATAAGAGTTAACGTTTTGCCCGAGCAATTGAATCTCTGTGTAACCGGATTCCGCCATCCGCCGGGCCTCGTTCAGCACCGAGCCGGAGGTGCGGCTGCGTTCCTTTCCCCGGGTATAGGGCACGACACAATAGGCGCAGAACTTGTCGCACCCTTCGATGATGGTGATGTAGCCGCGATGCGGATTGGAGCGGGCGGTAAACTCGGTTTCAAAGGTCTCGCCGCTCTGCCGGTCGTCGAGTCCTGTGGCGCGCTGGCCAGCCTCTATCTGCAGCAGCATCTGCGGCAGATTGCGATAACTGGCGGAGCCTGCGACGAGTGAAACGTGGGGGGCGCGTTGGAAAATCTTTTCCCCTCTTGCTGGGCGACACAGCCAATCACGGCAAATTTCTTTCCCTGTGCCTGGAGCTTCTTGAAATCGGCGAGGCGGTGAAAGACCTTCTGCTCAGCCTTGTCGCGAATCGAACAGGTATTGTAGAAGATCAGCTCAGCCTGTTCGACGGAATCGACTTGGCGGTATCCCTGGGAGACGAGCGTGCCAATGACCTTCTCGGAGTCGTGAACGTTCATCTGGCATCCGAAGGTCTCGATAAAAAAGGTCTTTTGGCCCAAGCTCACTGCGTTTGTCCCTCTGGTAAGGCGTTAACCGTAGTATAACCGACCCGGGCCGCCGTGCCGCGGGTGTGGCAATTCAGAGCGTGCCCAAGCCCGCACGAACGACACACTCAAGGCATCTCGTCGCAGGCCGGAGGAGTTCGAGCTGCCGGTGGTCGAAATCCTTGTCTCCGTGAAACATGTTGCAGCGTACTTGATACAGGTATTCAAGCAGCGCCTCGATTTTGCCGCGTGGGTCTTCGCCACGGAGATCATCGACCAGTTTCTTGTCGCCCTCGAGATCGGGTTGATCCTCAGAGCGTAGCGAAATTAGATAGAAACCGCCCCCAGGCACAATAAGGTTGGCGAGTGTAAGCATGTCATTCTCACGTCCGTCCGCGCGAAGCGCCCCCCACAGGTGGTCCGCACCGATCACGCTCGCGAACCTGGACGTAGCCTTCTTCTTGTCGCCCTCTACCGGCCGATCTTTATGCTGGTTCACATGCGAATAGAGGCGGTTGAACGCAACGAAGGCAGAGAAAAACCGATCAAACGCGCCGTCGAGAGACCTCTCGTCATACTGTTCAGCTTTGGCAAGCCATCTATTACAGAACCGCTTGGTCTCGGCGATCGAACTTGGCATGCAATCCCCCAGGTTACATCCAACAACTACACTCCAGGACTTCTAGCAGGTTGCGAAAACTCGGCTCCAAAGTGTCAGGGAACGCTACCCCGAAGTGGCGTGGCCGTAGGTGCTAGTTCCCTTCTCCGTTTTGCACCAGTTTCAGAAATTCCGCATGGACGCGGGTATCGCCGGAAAGCTCAGGGTGAAAAGTGGCGGCCATTTTCTTGCCTTGGCGCACCAACACGGCGTAGCCATCGCGTTCGGCCAGCACTTCAACCCCAGGCCCGGTGCGCTCGATCCGCGGAGCGCGAATGTAGACCTGCTCGATCGGGCCTCCCGGAAGCCGGCTGGGACCGCTGACGATGGTCGAATCGATCTGCCGCCCGTAGGCGTTGCGACGCACCGTGATGTCGATTGCACACATTCCCTTTTGCGCGGGGTTTTCGACTTCGGAGGCGAGCAGGATGGCCCCGGCACAGGTTCCGAAGGCAGGCTTCGAGCGCACGAATTCGCCCAGCTTCTGAAAGCCTTGCTCTCCCAACAAATGCAGCATGGTCGACGACTCGCCTCCCGGAAGGACCAAGCCATCGATTTCGTCGAGTTGTTCAGGCTTGCGGACCAGCACGACCTCGGCGCCGAGTTCCTCAAGCCGCCGGCGATGCGCGTCGAAATCGCCCTGCAGCGCAAGCACGCCAATTTTCATGCATTCATTTTAGCTGAGAGAGGACATTTCAGATTGAAGATTTCAGATTGGGAGGCGGCCCGGACATCCCAGATGGAAGATTGAAGATTGGAAAACTGAAAGATCCCAGATCAAAACCGCGGAATCCTCGAGACGGAAGATGGACGCTGTCATTCTGAAATCTGAAATCTTCAATCTGAAATGTCCATCCCATCACCGGCGGAAGCGAAGATGCTATGCATTGGTTTTTGCATATGCCCTTCGCTCCCGCTCGCTGTGGCGCCAAGCTAGCCGTTGCCCTGGCCCTGACCTGGTTGCTGTTTCTGCTGTTCCATCTGCTGATGGTGCTGCCGCATCTGCGCCCGCAATTGCTGACGTTGTTCGACGGTCAGCACGCGGAAAACCCGCCTGCGGGCAACATGATGGATGCGGTGAAGCTGGGCTTGCTTCTGCGCGTCGTTGAGTGAGCTATCGTTCTTCACCGCCGCAGCCTTTTCCCGCGCCTTCGCCCGGATTGCCTGAATCTGCGCCTTCTGCTGGTCACTGAGATTCAGTTTATCGAGGCCGCGCATGTGGTCCCTGGCGGGCGCATTGGAGTCGGTAGTGGTCGCCGGCGCTGGGGTGGAGCTCACGGCGGGTGCGTTCTGCGCGAGGCCCGTCGCCAGCATTGCCATGGACAGCGCTCCGGCTGCCGAAATCACCTTTAGTCGTTTCCAGTTCATTACTCTTACCTCTTTCCTTTCGCTTCCTTGTAATATTGAAAACCCGGCGGGGTGAAAGAGTTTCGTGCGAGTTGCTGGCAGCCGGGCAAAGGTAACTGAAGTTGATCTTTGGGTTCAGCCATCGCGAACCAAAAGCTGATCGAAAATAAATACAATGGCCACGAACATCGGGTGACGATGGAATAGACTGCGGGTAGCTTCGGCCGCTGGCGTTCCGTACCTGGCCCACTGGAAGGTGATACTGGAGGCTAATGAAGATACTGGTTGCGTCTTCCAATTCGGGAAAGCTGCGAGATTTTTCTGGCGCGGCTGCCCTTTACAAGGTCGAATTCGAGCTGATTCCCAACTTCAAGCAATTGCCAGAGGTGGTGGAGGATGGCGAAACATTCGCCGATAATGCTCGCAAGAAATCGGAACACTACAGTGGTTGGGTTGCGCACCGTTTAGTTCTGGCCGACGATTCCGGACTCGAAGTAGACGCGCTCGGAGGGGCTCCGGGCGTCCATTCGGCGCGCTATGCCGGGTTAGATACGGGGTCGCCTGGAAACAGTAACGACGAAGCCAATAACAGACGTTTGTTGCGGGAGCTGGCCGGAGTGGAGGACGCCCGCCGTGGAGCACGCTTCGTTTCCGTGATCTCGGTGGCGAGGGATGGGCAGGAAGTGGCGAGCTTCAGAGGCGAAGCGCAAGGCGTGCTGCTGCACTCGCCGAAGGGAAGCAATGGATTCGGCTATGATCCTTTGTTCTGGTTCGCGCCGCTTGAGAAAACTTTTGCCGAACTCACGCCGGAGGAGAAAGCAGCGGTAAGCCACCGCGGAGAGGCGATACGCCAATTTTTGGAATGGTGCAACCGCGGCCGGCGCTAGCGAGCGGTGCTCGCCGAGGACCCGACGCGGGCGAACATTGGGCCCCATGCTGATGCAAACCGGCCATTAGGAGTAAAATTACCAGTTGCGATTTTTGTCGAGTGGCTATGGCCGATTGCGGTGACATCGGGAGCGGCCCCGACAGATAACGGCAGGACCCAAGCAGATTCTAAGTTCCGGTGAGTGAAAGCCTTGACGAATCAGCCGGGGATTAGGATAATCTTTCACACTCTTATCACTTTAGCTCACAGCAATTAAGGAGCAATCTGTGGCATCACCAGTCGCAGCCAGTCAGGCTCGCATTCCCGCAGAGGCGTACCACCTCTGCGCGCGGGCGAGGGAAACTCTTTTCTGTGGCGCCGATTGCATTCGCTAACCGGAATCGTGCCCATCGGCGCGTTTCTAGTCGAGCATTTCATTTCGAAATGCAATTTTTGTGTCGGCTAGCAAAATCAATGTAGGAAGGAAAGCGTCATGCAATTCCTGTCGAGCAGCGTGGGACGTAAGGTGCTGATGGCGATCACGGGCTTCTTCATGTTGTTCTTCGTCACAGTGCACCTGATGGGGAACTCCTCGGTCTTTATCGGCCCAAGCGCATTGAACACATACGCCGAGAAGTTGCACAGCCTGGGCATACTGGTCTGGATCTTTCGCGGCTTCATGTTCGTGATGTTGGCGGTGCATGTTTATTTCGGCATCACTTTGACCCTGGAGAACAGCGCGGCGAACCCGTCGAAGTACGCCAAGAGTAGAAAGCTCAAGGCCACTTTCGCAAGTCAGACAATGATCTGGACGGGAGTCCTGCTCCTCGCCTTCCTCGTCTACCACCTCCTGCAGTTTACGTTCCGCGTCACGCCGGACATTCTGCCGGACGCGGTCGCCAACCGCCCCGGCGACGTTTACGGGATGGTGCTCGGCAGCTTCCGGATCACCAGTATCTCTTTGATTTACGTGGCAGCCATGGTGACCTTATTCTTTCATTCGAGCCACGGGATCCAGAGTTTATTCCAGACCCTCGGGTGCAACAATGACAATACGCTTCCAAAGGTGACGATGGTCGGCAAGCTGATCAGCGTGCTTTTCCTGGTGGGTTACAGCGCCATTCCGGCGTTCATCCTCGCCGGCATTTTGAAAAAATAGGGGGTTCCAGTTGATACTCGATGGAAAATGTCCGACAGGACCGATTGAAAAAACATGGGACAAGCACCGGTTCGACATGAAGCTGGTAAACCCGTCGAACAAGCGGAAGTACAAGATCCTGGTGGTGGGTACGGGCCTTGCCGGCGCCTCCGCCGCTGCATCGTTGGGCGAGCTTGGATACAACGTGGAGTCTTTCTGCTACCAGGATAGCCCTCGACGCGCGCACAGCATCGCCGCGCAGGGGGGTATCAACGCCGCCAAGAACTATCCGAACGACGGCGACAGCATTATGCGTCTTTATTACGACACCATCAAGGGAGGCGACTTCCGCTCCCGTGAGGCCGACGTTTGGAGGCTCGCCCAAGTCAGCAACGAGATCATCGACCAATGCGTGGCTCAGGGAGTTCCTTTCGCCCGTGATTACGCCGGGTACCTGGACACACCGATCTTTCGGCGGCGCCCAGGTGTCCCGCACTTTTTACGCGCGCGGGCAGACGGGGCAGCAGCTATTGCTCGGCGCCTACTCGGCGCTCTCCCGCCAGATCAGGCTGAAGACGGTGAAGTTGTTCCCCCGGACCGAGATGCTCGACCTGATCCTCATCGACGGGGAGGCCAAGGGGATCACGATTCGCGACCTGGTCACCGGAGAAATCCGAGTCCACGTAGGAGATGCCGTCCTACTTTGCACCGGCGGGTACGGGAACGTATTCAACCTTTCCACGAACGCCAGGGGTTGCAGCGTCACCGCAATCTGGAAAGCCTACCGGAAGGGAGCCTTCTTCGCCAACCCCTGCTTCACGCAGATCCACCCGACCTGCATCCCGCAGGCTGGCGACTACCAGTCCAAGCTGACGCTCATGTCGGAATCTCTCCGCAACGACGGCAGAATCTGGGTCCCGAAGAACAAGGGAGATAAACGGGGCCCCAACGACGATACCAGAAGACGATCGCGACTACTACCTCGAGAGGAAGTACCCGAGCTTCGGGAATCTCGCACCCCGTGACATCTCGTCGCGGGCGGCCAAGGAAGTTTGCGACGAGGGCCGCGGCGTCGGCCCCGGCGGAAGAGGCGTCTACCTCGATTTCCGCGATTCTATGAAACGTCTTGGTGAACACGTGATTCGGGAAAGGTACGGCAACCTCTTCGAGATGTACGAACGGATTACCGGAGAAGACGGCTACAAGGTGCCAATGAGGATCTACCCGGCATCCCACTATACGATGGGGGGGCTCTGGGTTGACTACAATCTCATGAGCAATATCCCGGGCCTCTTCGTCTTAGGAGAGGCGAACTTCTCCGTACACGGCGCCAATCGTCTCGGTGCGAGCGCCCTGATGCAGGGTCTGGCCGACGGTTACTTCGTCATACCATACACTGTCGCTAACTACCTGGCATCCAGCAAGCCGGGGAAGGCGAAGGAAGACCATGCTGAGTGTAAAAAATCGATCGAGGACGTAAAGGCGCACACCAAGAAGCTCCTCTTGATCAATGGGAAGGAGACTCCCGCCGAATTCATGCGGAAGTTGGGAAACGTTACGTGGAACAACATCGGCATGGCGCGGAGCAAAGAGAGCCTCACCGAGTCGCTCGCCAAGATCCCGGAAATCCGGGAGGAATTTTGGAAAAACCTTAAGGTCTCCGGAACCGAACTTGAGGTCAACCAGCAGCTTGAGAATGCCGGTCGAACGATCGACTTCATTGAGTTCGCTGAGCTGCTTTGCCGCGACGCTCTTGAACCGCGACGAGTCGTGCGGCGCGCACTTCCGCGTGGAACACCAGTTCCCCGACGGGGAGGCGAAGCGGAACGATGAGAACTTCTCCTACGTAGCCGCCTGGGGGTACAAGGGGGACGGCGTTCCGCCCGAGCTCCACAAGGAGCCGCTCGAGTTCAACCTGATCAAGCCGGCGGTAAGGAGCTATAAGTAATGAGTGGACACAGCGAAGAAAAGACGAAAACTCTGAATCTGATCGTCTGGAGACAGGCGGGACCGGACAAACCTGGCCGCTTCGAAACCTATATCGCGAAGAACATAACCGACCACCATTCTTTCCTTGAGATGCTCGACGTGGTAAACGAGGAACTGATAAAGGAAGGCAAGGAGCCGATCGTCTTCGACCATGATTGCCGGGAAGGAATCTGCGGGGTCTGTTCGCAGGTCATCAACGGCGTCCCCCACGGCGGGCGTGAACGGACCACTGTCTGCCAGCTCCACATGCGGCTGTTCAAGGACGGCGACACGATCTACATCGAGCCGTGGCGCGCCAGAGCGTTCCCTATCATTAAAGACCTGATGGTGGACCGCAGCGCACTCGACAGGATCATCCAGGCCGGCGGTTACACTTCTGTGCGTACAGGCGGGACCCCCGACGGCAACGCGATCCCCATCCCCAGGCCTGACGCCGAATACGCAATGGATGCGGCCGAATGCATCGGATGCGGGGCGTGCGTGGCGGCCTGCCCGAACGGCTCGGCAATGCTGTTCACGGCGGCCAAAGTCTCCCAGCTCGCGGCTCTGCCGCAGGGGCAGGTCGAGGCGGCCGAACGGGTTGCCAACATGCTCAAGGAGATGCAAGACTGCGGTTTCGGAAACTGCTCCAACCACTACGAGTGCCAGGCAGCGTGCCCCAAGGGGATCAGTGTAAAGTTCATCGCCCGTCTTAACAGGGAGTACCTGAAGTCCCTATTTTAAAGGATAGGTAGCATAAACTGCCGGCCGGTTATCAATTCCCTGACGCAGAATCCCGATTCCCATGCGTCACTTCCGCCCTGATGGAGATCGCGGCTAACCCGGTCACAAAAGATGGCAAGCCGACAACTCCGCTCGCGTATGACTCCAACTGCCTGGAGGAGATCTGCGGCTCCTGCGCCATGCTGATCAACGACAAGGCGCGAATGGCTTGCTCCGCCTTGATCGACCAGCTCGACCAACCGATAAAGCTGGAGCCGTTCTCGAAGTTCCCGGTTGTCCGCGATTTGCAGGTTGACCGTAGCGTGCTATTCGAGAACTTGAAGACGGTGAAGGCCTGGATTCCGATCGATGGCACCTACGCTCTCGGCGCGGGGCCGCGGATGACGCCGGACGAACAGGATATCTCCTACCCGTTGTCGCGTTGCATCTCCTGCTGCTGCTGCATGGAGGCCTGCCCCCAATTCAACGAAAAGACGGGATTCGTCGGGGCGGCCACGATCTCGCAGGTGCGTTTGTTCAATACCCATCCCACGGGCAAGGCGCTCGCAAACGAGCGTCTGACGGCCCTGATGGGCGATGGTGGCATCCAGGAGTGCGGCTACGCGCAGAACTGCCTGGAAATCTGCCCGAAGCAGATTCCGCTAACCACTTCTATCGCCGACGTGGGGCGGCAGGTCATGAAGAAGGCGATTCTGGACTTCTTCAGGACATAAGACAGTCCACAGTCTTCGGCAAGCGCGGGCACGGGCTCGCGCTTTTCGCTTGCCGCCAATCATCCCAGCGAGAGCGGGGTTGCCAGGTCCACGAGGCGCTTTGAAAGCCGGTTTAGACCATTGCCAGTGATCCTTGTATCTCCGCTGCGGATGTCACCATGAGGAGGTTCGCCTGCTTTTGCGAACCGCTCCAGCCCGCGCCCCTTCCGCGAGCATGCATCCGCGAGGCTGCCATCCGCTGGCTACTCGAATCTCAGGTGTTATACGTAGATGCCCTGAAATAAGTGCACTTAGAGCTGTGAACTCTTCTGATTCAGGCGAGATATTCAGGCCAAAATTCCTGATTCCGGGATACACTTTTAACCGAGTTGTCATCCAAAGAAGTGGGAATTCTGTTATAAGGTTACCCTTTTGCGCTTATCGTCTCGATTTTCTGGCCCAATTTTGCTGTTTTTTTTGTGCGTGGTGGCCTCCACGAATCTCTTTGCCTTGCATAGCCGCACTCCGATTAAGCGGCAAAGGGTAACTCGTCGTCAGATGCGTTTTGTCCACTGGAACCCCGTGCTGAGGGGCTCACATGAGTCCATGATTCGGCAAAACGCAGTCATCGATGAGCTGCAACTGCCGCGCATTGCCAACGAAGAAGAGCTGCTGAGCCTGGAAGTCCGCGACGAACTGGTCCCGGTCAGCGATTCCCCCGGGTTGCGCGTCGCGCCGCGCTTGGATGTCACTCGCCGCTACTGCCGGAGATGGACGCGGCAGTTCCTCGAGGATATTTCCGAAGCCTATTACCACAAGTTTAAGAAGCCGCTCTGGGTTACCTCGCTGGTGCGAACCGCAGAGCAACAGCATCGACTGCGGCGGCACAACAGCAATGCGGCGCCCGCCGATGGTGAAATTACCTCTTCTCACCTGGCTGGAATCTCCGTCGATTTTGGCAAGGCACCGATGCTGCCGCGCGAACGGCGCTGGTTCGACCAGTACGTGCTGGAGCTGCAACAGCAAGGCTTGGTGGAGGCGGCGGAGGAGCGGCGGCAAGCTTGCTACCACATCATGGTTTCCGACAAGTACGAGGAGTGGGCCGCCAATCGCAAGCTGGCGGCTTCAGCGGCGCAAGAAACCCACTGAACGCATAATCATTCCGTAAAGTGATTTTTGAAATAGGTATGCCGCGGAGCCGGCTTCGGGGAATCTATCTTTCGCGAAACCGGTTTAGCCGGGTGATCTGCCAAGCCGTGCATTGCCTGTGGTTCCAGTCCTCTTGCGGCATAATCGGCACCACCCCGATCCCGGCCGGAATTATACTGACTGACGCGACGCCCAACCGGCTCGCCCCCATGGGAGTTGATGGAACTCAGAACCCTCGATTGTCCGCCCCAGCAACGGCAGCCCTGGGTGCGTTTGCGCTCGCTGGGGTGCATCGTGGCATTGGCGGCTGCCGCATGCCTGAGCAGTCCGGCTCAACCCCCGATCCCTAGTTCGGCGACGAGCGTTGATTCGACCATCGTGGTTGACACTCACGCCGACACGCCAATGCGCATCACCGACGAAAATTTTGACCTGGCCAGTGACGCCGGCCTTGGGCATTGGGATCTGCGGAAAGCCAGGGCAGGCAATCTGGGTGCGGAGTTTTTCTCCATCTATGTCGAGCCCACCGCCAATCGCGGCCACTATGCGCGGCGGGCTCTGGACATGATCGATGCCGTCTATCAGGCGGTCGGAACGCATCCGGACGAGATAGTCATGGCGTTTTCTTCGTCCGATATTGTGGCTGCGCGCACTGCGCCGCAGCCGCGTATCGCTGCCCTGCTCGGCATTGAGGGCGGACATGCCATCGAAGGCGATATGCGCCTGCTGCGCGATTTCTATCGTCTGGGCGTGCGCTATATGACACTGACGTGGGCGAACTCGAACCAGTTGGGGCAGTCTTCGGGCGATCTCCCCACCCCAGCCAGCGAACCTCGCGCTTGCCGGGGGTCCGGTTGCGCGGCGGCAAACGATCCCGGACTGACCGGGTTCGGCCGCGAGGTGGTACGCGAGATGAACCGTCTGGGGATGATGGTGGACATCTCGCATGTCTCTGACCAGTCGTTTTACGATGTATTGGCGGTTACGCAATCGCCGGTGATCGCCTCCCACTCCTCGGCCCGGGCATTGACCGATTCGCCTCGCAACCTGACCGATGATATGCTGCGCGCCCTGGCGCGCAACGGAGGCGTGGCCCAGGTAAACTTCAACTGTGGGTTCATTGATCAGAAGTATCGCGATGCGTTTCGCCGGTTGGAAGCGAAAAAGGGCGCGGCCATGGCCGAGATCGAAGGACAATTCAAGACCCACAAAATAGGGTATAACGAATACTTGCGGGCGCTACAGGCAGCGAGCGCGGGCATTCCGCGGCCTCCGCTGGAGAGTCTCATCAGCCACATCGACCACATGGCTAAGACCGCCGGAGTGGACCACGTGGGATTGGGCTCCGATTTTGACGGCGTTCCCTGCCTGCCGGAAGGAATCGATTCGGTCGCGGACCTGCCGAAAATCACGCAGGCGCTGCTGAAGCGCGGGTACTCGGCGGATGATGTACAAAAGATAGTTGGCGGCAACCTGCTGCGCGTCTTCGCGGCGGTGGAAAAGGCAAGCCGCCGCGAGCAACAATAAGTTGCAAGTCAAGGAGACACTAATGCGAAAGACGCTGTTCGTGGCAGTTCTGTTGTGCTTTGCGTTTTCCTGCTTTGCCCAGAGCAAGGGCTATCAACCGCAGGCGATCATTGAAACCAGCCTGGGCAACATCCATTGCACGCTGTTCCCCGACAAGGCGCCGCTCGGCGTGGCGAATTTCATCGGGCTGGCCAACGGAAAGCAGGACTGGACCGATCCCGCAACCGGCGCCAAGAAGAAAGGCGTGCCGCTCTATGACGGCACCATCTTCCATCGGGTGATTCCAAACTTCATGATTCAGGGCGGCGATCCCACGGGCACCGGCATGGGAGATCCGGGATATAAGTTCTCGAACGAGACCAGTTCCGATCTTGGCTTCGACCGCCCCGGACGCCTGGCCTACGCTAATGCGGGGCCGGACACCAACGGCTCGCAGTTTTTCGTAACCGAGGTTCCCTACCCCAGCCTGAATGGCGGGTACACGATCTTCGGTCAGTGCGAAGACCTGGCGGTGGTGAAGGCGATTGCACGCGTTCCTCGCGGAGCCCGCGACAAACCCAACACCCCGGTCACGATCAAGCACATCCAGATCGTGGAAGCCAAAACCGGGACCACATCGAAATAGACCGGCTGCCGGATCAGCTCAAAAGGTGTCTGACTGCATCGACTTCAATTGCTCTTCTCTGGTCGAATGTTGGTAGGCTATGTCAGGCTATGTCAATAGGCTTTTGTTCACGGCGCTTTCCACCCCACTACGCGTAAATGCGCGCGTAGCGGGACCCCGACGGCGCCCACTCTGCCCACGGATTGCAGGCACTGCGATCTGAGGCCCATGGAGCTTCAATAATGGCACGAGAATCGGGAGTATATGCCACGCTGAAAACCAGCGAGGGCACGGTTGTTTGCCGCTTATTCGAAAACGAGGCGCCCAAAACGGTCGCCAATTTTATCGAGCTGACTGAAGGCAAACGCGAGTGGACTCACCCTGCAACCAAGAAAAAAACCAGCGAGAGGCTCTACGACGGCACCATTTTTCATCGCGTCATTCCGGACTTCATGATCCAGGCTGGCGATCCCACGGGGACTGGCTACGGCGGTCCGGGGTACAAATTCGAGGACGAAACCAAGGGTTCGCCCCACAAATTCGATAAGCCGGGGAAGCTGGCTATGGCAAATTCCGGCCCGAACACGAATGGTTCGCAGTTCTTCATCACGGTCGCGGCGACTCCGTGGCTCACCGGCAACCACACGATCTTTGGAGAAGTGGTGGAAGGCATGGAGATCGCCGACAAAATTGCCAACGTGTCGCGGGGTCCGCAGGACAAACCCAGAAAAGAAATTGTGCTGGAGTTGGTGACTATCGAACGCGTCTGAGGGAGCGCCGGCAGGCGCCGTGGTAGAGCGTGTCGGGGTAGACTGGGCATGTGTTTTGCAGTTCAAGTGCTATCGGCGCCGTCCTCGTGGCCGATGAACGAGAGCGGCGCCAAACTGCTGGTGATGCTGGCGGCGATGCTCTCGTTGTTCATGGTCGGCCGCTGGATTTCAGCGCGCTCCGAGAGCAGCGCTCATGACCCCACACTGATCCAGAACGAGACGCCAGCGGTGCGTCCGACTATTCTTAAGGGCGTTGACGACGCCACCCCGGACCCGAATGCTCCCATTCATCCGGAGATGGACTTTGGTCCGGTGGTTTTGAAAAAGCTGTATTTCAACGGTTTCGACGCGACCAGCGGTCCATCCGATCCCTTGAATTTTGTCGATGACGTCACGCTAGAGGTCTACTTCAAACAAACCGGTTCCCTGTTTGAGAACACCTATACGGTGGCAACGCCCGCTGGCCTCGGCCAACTGCTGCGCGACAAAGAGTGGGACATCCTCCACAGCCCGGAGATATTTATCGTGAACCGATACGATTTGAAGTTGATTCGCGAGACTATCCTGGAGCGTATCGTGGATGATTCGGAGCTGCGGCACGCGCCCGCGGCGGGCGACGATGTCGAGCGTTTCATGAGTTAGGCCGTTTAGCTAGAGCATAGAAAAAGGGCTGCCTCGCAGCAGCCCTGCTCCCACCCCACTACGCGTAAAGGCACGCGTAGCGGGGGCCCCTGCTTTTATCTCCGGTGCAATCGGAACGAGAAAAATCAGCAGCCGATGACGGCCACCAGCTCCTTGACAGCGCCAGCGCTCTTCTTTAGAGCCGCGCTTTCCTCATCGGTTAATTTGATCTCGATTACCTGCTCGACACCATTGGCTCCCAGCTTGGCCGGAACGCCGACGAACAGGCCAGTGATGCCATACTCGCCTTCCAGGTAAATCGCGCAAGGCAAGATTTTTCTTTTGTCTTTGAGGATGGCCTCGCACATCTCCAGCACCGCGCGTCCCGGAGCATAGAAGGCGCTGCCGGTCTTGAGGTACTTAACGATTTCAGCGCCGCCATCGCGAGTGCGCTGGACGATACGCTCCAGGGTTGTTTTCTCGATCAGTTCGGTAACCGGGATGCCGGCGACCGTCGAATAACGGGTGAGCGGAACCATGGTGTCGCCGTGGCCGCCCAGCACAAAGGCAGTCACATTTTCGACGCTGACCTTGAGTTCCTGCGCGATAAAGGTGCAGAAGCGGGCGCTATCGAGCACTCCGGCCATGCCGATGACACGGTTGCGCGAGAAGCCGCTGAGCTTAAAGGCGGCCTGGGCCATGGCGTCCAGCGGGTTGGAGACTACGATGAGAATCGAATTGGGCGAGTATTTGACGACGTTACCGACCACATCCTGCATAATTTTGTAGTTGGTGTTCAGCAGGTCGTCGCGGCTCATGCCAGGTTTGCGCGGGATACCGGCCGTAATCACAACGATATCGGAGTTCGCGGTATCCGCATAGTTATTGGTACCTACAATGAAGGAGTCGCTTCCTTCCACCGGCATCGCCTCGAGCAGATCCAGTCCCTTGCCCTGCGGGATGCCTTCGACGACATCGATCAAAACCACATCGGCCAGCTCTGCGGCGGCAATCCAATGAGCAGAAGTGGCCCCCACGTTGCCAGCGCCTACGATAGTCACTTTCTTGCGCATGCGGCTTCCTTTCCACTTTCGCCCTGGGGCGAGATATGAAGCATCGACAAATTGACATCAGAACCTACGAGAAACCAATTTCGCGAAAGCTATATCCCATGAAGCATCCCTAGCTTCCGCGAATCCGGTCTACCGGCTCGCCGACGAGGCGCGAACCTTCATGTTTTCGATCATGCAGGTCGCAAACTCGCTGGTCGATACCTTGGTTGCGCCTTCCATCAAGCGCGCGAAGTCATAGGTGACCTTCTTTTGCTGGATGGTGCGCTCCATGCTGTCCTCGATGATCCGTGCAGCTTCAGTCCAGCCCATGTGATCGAGCATCATGACGCCGGAGAGAATCACCGAGCCGGGGTTGATCACGTCTTTATCCGCATACTTCGGAGCAGTACCGTGCGTAGCTTCGAAGATGGCGTATTCGTCGCTGATGTTGGCGCCGGGAGCGATGCCGAGTCCGCCGACCTGGGCGGCGCAGGCGTCGGAGATGTAATCGCCATTCAGGTTTGGGCACGCCAGCACGGAGTATTCGTTGGCCCGAGTGACCACCTGCTGGAAGATCGAGTCGGCGATGCGATCGTTGATCAGGATCTTCGACTTCCAGGCTCCCTTGCCGTGGGTAGCGTAGATCGCATCCAGCACCCCTTTGACTTCGGCGAAGAGAGCGCGCCGGAAATCCTCGGAGGCGAATTCGAGACCAGGCTCGACCATGGCCGCATTCTGCTCGACGCTGAGCGCCGGGTTCTTGTCTTTGTTGTCAAGAATCCAGCTCTCGCGCTCGGTGACGGTCTGGGCACGGAACTCTTGCGTCGCCAGTTCATAGCCCCACTCGCGGAAAGCGCCCTCGGTGTACTTCTGGATGTTGCCCTTGTGCACCAGGGTGACGGTTTTAAGCTGCTTGGCGATGGCATACTCGATGGCCTTGCGCACCAGACGTTTGGTGCCGGTGATCGAGATGGGCTTGATGCCAATGCCGGAGTCTTCGCGAATGTGCTTCTTGGTGCCGGCGAGCATGACCGTATTCAGGTAATCGATCAGTTTCTTGCACTCCGGCGTACCCTCTTTCCACTCGATGCCGGCATAGACGTCTTCCGTGTTCTCGCGGAAGATCACGACATCCATGCGCTCCGGGTTTTTTACGGGCGAGGGAATACCCTGGTAATACTTCACCGGGCGAACGCAGGCGTAGAGGTCGAGGAGCTGGCGCAGCGCGACGTTCAAGGAGCGGAAGCCCCCGCCGATCGGGGTCGTCAATGGGCCCTTGATGCCGACGCGCAGGTCGCGGAAAGCCTCGACCGTATCGTCCGGCAGCCAGGTCTTGAATTTTTCCATGGCTTTTTCGCCAGCGAAAACCTCGTACCAGGAAATCTTGCGCTTGCCCCGGTAGGCGGCTTCAACCGCGGCGTCAAACACGCGCACGGAAGCCTTCCAGATGTCGCGGCCGGTTCCGTCCCCTTCAATGTAGGGAATGAAGGGCCGGTCGGGAATCACCAGCTTGCCATTCTGATAAGTAATCGGTTCACCTGTCGACGGTAAATTGAAACCGTTGTAGGACGATTTGGACATTTGCCATCCTCCGAAATGAGTAACCAACCTGAGTTTAATGGATATCGGCCGAACCGCCGCCGTTCAGGACAGCGAACCCCTGCCACGGTTCCAAGTCAAATTGCCGAAGCGTATACGTAGTTGACGAGAAGACCCCGTTGCCAGCCAGATTATGAAACTTTATCACCTGAGCGGCCAATCTACACAACTAAAATGCGGTCAAAAATCGCCCGCACCGCCATGGTGGTCCTTTCGAGCGCTTGCGGCAACGGCTCCGCCAGCTCCCGGCCAAGGCTGGCGCGCATCAGCTTGCCCATGGCCTCCAGATCCGGCTCGAAGCTGGGAAGCGTATTACGCGCAGAGCCGTAGACCATGCGCAGGCAATGTTCCAGGGTCCGGAGAAACTCCGCGGCCTCGCGAAGCGCGGAAGCTTCCGAAGCCGGGAGGGCCCCGGCGTCTTTCAATGCCGCCAGGCGCGCGATAATGTCGGTCGCCGGAACCGCTGCCGCGCGCTCAACCGTCAGGCTCGAGGCGATGAAATCGATGTCGTAGAAGCCGCCCCAGCCCTTCTTGAAATCACGCCCTTGGCCCACGCTCGTCTCCAGCCGCGACCGCATCTCCCGCACTTGCCGGCGAAACGACGGGCTGGCGGCAAAGCGCCGGTGCAGATGCCGTGTGGCCTCAAAGACCTCGGACGCGATTGCGACGGAACCGGCGATGTGGCGCAATTTGGTGTAGGAAAGCGCTTCCCAAGGCTGCGCTTCGTGATCGAAGTACTGCAGGAGGCGCGACGGGCTGGTCGTCACTTCTCCCTGCCTGCCGTGCGGACGCAGGCGCAAGTCAACCGTGAAAACGATACCGTCGCTGGTGTAGGAGCTGAGCAGCGTCACGATGGCGGCGGCCGCACTGGCAGCGGCTTCGGGAGGCACCTCGTCGCCGCGCACCAGCAGCAGATCGGCGTCTGAAAATACATCGAATTCAGCGGTGCCGAGGCGTCCCAGCGCGAACACGGCGAACTCCTCCGGCGCACCGGACGCCGCCAAGGCAATGCGTATGGCTGCTTCGGCAGCCGTAGTCAGCTCGCGCAACGATTGCCATACTGGTAGCGGCCGCAGAAAATCACGCAAGCAGCTCCGGAGCATCTGCCGCCGGTATCCGGAACGAAGTTCGCTCATCACTGCCGACTGCGTCGCTGCCCGCGCACCCCCCGGCGAAAGCGCGCTACCGGCGGACGGTTCAACCAGCGGCTCGGCGCTTCCGGGCGTCGAGTCCGACACACCTCCCACGTGCGCCATTTCGGCGATGTCTTCAGGGTGACGGATCAGCGAATCGGTGACCAGTCGGCTGGCGTCCAGCACCGGCACGGCACGCTCCAGCAGCGCTGCATGCTTCAGCAACGCCTGGTAGCGGCCGTCTTCGCTGATCGCCGCGCTGATGACCCGAAAGAAGTTGCGCCGTGCCCGCGAACCAACCGGCAAGCTGGCGGCGGTCGCGGACAGGCCAGGCGAATCAAGGGCCAGGCGCGCCATCAATTGTGTGTCACTCTGTTCCGCCCAGTGACGGTCAGCTACGGGATGCTTCTCCGCAGGTCCGGCCGCCACCGTCCGTTGCGCCCTCTGCTGCTGATGAACGATGCGCTCGTAGATGGCGGCGACACTTTCCATGTGCTCCCGGACCAGTTCGGCCAGCGGCTGCGGTTCGCGGTCCGGAGACTCGGCAACCAGCGAGCGCTGAATTGCCTGCAACTGGCGCTCGTCGGCGGGAAGGGTATGCGTCTGCTGCCCCAGCCAAATCTGCAGCCGGTGTTCCACCTGCCGAAGAAAGGTGTAACTGGCGCTCAAGATGTGAAAATCGCTACCGCTGAGGTGTTCTTTGTCGTGCAGCTTTTGCAGCGAGAACAAGGTGCCGCCGGAGTGCAGCCACGGCTCGGCGCCACCGTAGACGCGCTGCAGACATTGCACCAGGAACTCGATGTCGCGCAGGCCTCCGCGGTCGAGCTTGACGTCGATGGCGGAGCTCAGCCGCCGGCTGGCCATGCCGCGCCGGACGCGCTTCTTGATCTTATCGAGCGACTCGAGGGCGGTTTCGATGGCGCGAAAATTGATTTCCCCCCGGTAGACAAACGGTTGCACCTTGCGGATGAAGCGGCGTGCCAGTTGCTGGTCGCCCGCCGAATGACGGATCTTGATGAGCGCCTGCAACTCCCAATCATGCGCCACTTCGCCGTAATACTGGAGGGCGCGGCTGAGCTGAATCGCCAGCTCGCCTTCGTTGCCGCGCGGACGCAGCCGCAGATCGATGCGGAAGGCCGGACCTTCGTGGGTGATCCGCCCCAAAACATCGGTCAGCTCCTGGGCCAGCCGGATAAAGAACTCGCGCCCCGAGATGGGAGTGGTTTCGGCATCGCGCCCGTCCTCGAAGATGTAGAGCAGATCGATGTCGGAGCTGTAGTTCAGTTCATTGCCGCCCAGCTTGCCGAGCGAGAGCACACTAAAGCGGGTTTGAGCTAGACGATTTTCCGCGTCGTGGTGCTGCGGCGTGCCGTAGCGCTTGCGCAGGCCAGACTCGCAGATGCGCAGCGCTTCTTCGATGAGCACGTCGGTAAGAGCCGATATCTCGGCGGTTATCTCGGCCAGCCCGGCAATGCCGAGAATGTCGCGCAACACGATGCGCACGTATTCGCGCCGCCTGAAGCGGGCCAGCAGCAGCGAGATATCGTCCTCGGAAGAACGGGCACGGAAGCGGGCGAAGGCGCCGGCAAAATCTTCGGGCGATTGCGCACGGCCAAGCGAATCTTCGCGCAGGAATCCCTGCAACAGGTCCGGATTCTGAATCAGGGTCTCGCCCAGATACTGGCTGTTGGCGAACAGCGCCAGCGCATAGTGCAGCAACTGCGGATGCCGTTCCATCGAGCGGATCACATCCAAAGACTCCGGATACACCAGACGCTCAAAAAGGTTCAGCGCGGCGTCCGGATTTGGAGATTCGGCCAGCAACAACGGCAGTGGCGCGAGTAAAGAGGCAGGCACCCGCCTGGCAATGCGGCTGAAATTAGCGTGCGCCTCGCGTGGCGAATGGAAACGTACCGCCGCCATGGCTGCCGGGCATTCCAGCTCGCCGGCGGTTCCCGATTGTGGTTGATCTGCCAAACCGCTTCCCTGCTCCATTTAACCCACATCTGCTTACTGCGGCAGATATGGGGCAGCTTCCCTGCTCGCTTGCAGCCAGCGCAGATCCAGCTCCCGACCGCTGACTCAAACGCTTTCTTTAGCTGAGGATAGCACGCTTATCCCCCGCTAAACGCCGAAGCCGCGATTTGCCGGGAGCCCCGCGGATCGAGCTTGCGCGAAGGCGTTCGAGCCGCCGCTGTCTGCAAAAAATAGGCCTGGCTGAATGCCAGGCCCGGAGCACTGCTTCGGAGGTTAATGAGAAGTCGACTAAATGTCGTAGTACAAGCTGAACTCGTAGGGATGCGGACGCAGACGAATGGCATCCACTTCCTTGGCGCGCTTGTATTCGATATATGTAGTCAGCAGGTCTTCGGTGAAGACGTCGCCCTTGAGCAGGAACTGATGATCGGCCTCGAGCGCATCGAGCGCGTTCTCGAGCGAACCCGGCATGGAAGGAACCTTCTTCAATTCCTCCGGTCCGAGATCGTAGATATCCTTATCCAGCGGCTGACCTGGATCGATTTTGTTTTCGATTCCGTCAAGTCCGGCCATCAACATGGCGGAGAACGCCAGGTAGGGGTTGCAGCTCGGGTCGGGTGGACGGAATTCAACGCGCTTGGCCTTCGGCGAAGCCGAGTACATCGGGATACGGCAGGCAGCCGAGCGGTTGCGGCGCGAATACGCCAAGTTGACCGGAGCTTCAAAGCCCGGAACCAGGCGCTTGTAGGAGTTCGTCGTCGGGGCGATGATCGCCGATAGCGCCGAACCGTGCTTGATCAGTCCGCCGATGTACCACAGGCCCAATTGCGAGAAGCCGGCATAGCCGTCGCCGGCGAATAGCGGCTTGCCCGCCTTCCACAGCGACTGATGGCAGTGCATGCCGCTGCCGTTGTCCTGGAACAGCGGTTTCGGCATGAAAGTCACGGTCTTGCCATATTGATTGGCGACATTGCGGACGACATACTTGTACATCATGGTGTTGTCCGCCATCTTTAGCAGCGGACCGAATCGCATGTCGATTTCGGTCTGGCCGCCGGTCGCCACTTCGTGGTGGTGGCACTCGACCTCGATGCCGCACTTCTGCATCGTCAGCACCATCTCGGAGCGCAGGTCCTGGTAGTGATCGGTCGGCGGCACCGGGAAGTAGCCTTCCTTGTAGCGTGGGCGGTAGCCGAGGTTGTTTTCCTCGCGGCCCGAATTCCAACGTCCCTCTTCCGAATCAATAAAGTAGAAGCCCTGATTTTCGCGCTGATCGAAACGCACATTATCAAAGATGAAGAACTCGAGTTCGGGGCCGAAGTTACAGGTGTCGGCGATGCCCGTCGAGTGCAGGTACATCTGCGATTTTTTGGCAATGTAGCGCGGATCGCGGTCATAGCGCTGCTTGGTGACCGGATCTTGGACGTCGGCGATCATGACGAGAGTTGGGACTTCGGTGAAAGGATCGAGCTGATAGGTGGTCGGGTCCGGCATCAGCAGCATGTCGCTTTCGTGGATAGCCGCCCATCCGCGAATCGAGGACCCATCCATGCCAAAGCCGTCTTCGAAAACAGCCTCGTCAAGCTCGCCAATCGAGTAGGAAACGTGGTGCCAAAGACCGGGAAGGTCGGTGAATCGGAGATCCAGGATCTGAACATTGTTTTTCTTGGCAAAGTCCAGAACTGCTTTCGGATCACCCTTAATATCTGCCATCGAAGCTCCTTTTTTGAGCGGCTTGCCGCGTCACGCACAAGGACATCTGCCCGCTGCAGAGCTGAAACACCCTGCGATACCGGGCTTAATCCTGTAGATTGAAATGTTTGTCAGCTTCGTAGCTAAACTTCAGCTATCTACCTGCTGGCAGCATATAGCCGGGCGTTCCAGGACTGGAAATCGATACTTTTTATGGTATCTATAACTTCGCTTTATGGCTTTGCTGCCGTAAAACCACTACACTGGTATGGTATTTAGAAATCAGGCACTTCCGTTAAATCCTGAATTGCCTTCCCGGGGTGATCCTGCTAGTAGTTCAATCGGGGTTTTTAGCGGGCTGCACGGGTTTCAGGTGAAGTAGGCCCCACAAAGTCTTGCGCAACGATTCATAATCAGTGCGTAAGCATCGATCAATGATGTTGGGTGCCGAATTTAGCCAGTACCTCGCTCGATCTACCTCAACTCGCGTGCGCCGACGGAGCGTGCCGGGGACTTGGGTTACGGCGGGTTTTTCGGCAACTTTCTACTCCTGGACCTTAGGCAGATAACCATGGATTTCGATCAACTCGAAACATTCGTAGAGGTCGCGCGCCACCTTAGCTTCTCCCGTGCGGCGGAGAAGCGCTTCCGCACGCAACCGGCCATTTCCGCGCAAATACGCGCACTCGAAGAGGAGATCGGAGCCAGGATTCTCGACCGCACCGGAGGAAAGGTTTCCCTCACCGCCCCGGGAAAGGCGTTCTTGAGGTACGTGGAGGAGGCTTTGGAAGCGCGCCGCAACGTGCTTGCCGAGATGGCGGAGATGGAGCACGTGCCGCGCGGTGAATTAGTCGTGGCCGCCAACGAGGGCACCTGTTTGCACATCCTCCCCGAAGTTTTTGCCGAATTCAAAAAGCTCTACGCGGACGTTTCCGTCAATGTCAAGCGGTCGGAAAGTCCCAAGATCCTGGAAGCGATTATCGATAACTCCATTGACTTCGGGGTGGTTTCGATGCCGGTCACGGACAAGCGCTTGACGACGGTTGTGATTCATCGTGACGAACTGGTGGTGATCACTCCTCCCCGGCACCCGCTGGCCAAGCAAAAGACGGTTACGCTGGAACAGGTTGCAAAATATCCTCTGCTGGTTCCGAAGATCGGCCGCACCCGCGACATGATTGAGGCGCTGTTCGACGAACGCCGCCTGAAACCCGACTTCTCGATGGAATTGGACTCCAGCGAACTCACCAAGCGCTTTGTGGCCGCCAACGTGGGCATAGCGTTTATTGCCAACTCCCATGTCGAAAACGACGTCCGGGCCGGACTGCTGAGTTGTGCACGACTGGCCGATGCGCACATCGCTCGCGACTTGGCGTTGGTATTCCGCAAGGACAAGGCGCTGAGCCGGGCAGCCCTGGCCTTCATCGAGATTGCGGTGAAACAAAAATCGCCGCAAATGGCCGGCGCGCCTAAGTAATTGGTCATAATTTCCTTCCCTATCTCCCGGACGGCACGGCATGGCTCCGCTGCTGGCAAACATAAAAGCCGATTGCGCCCGCCGGTATTTTCAATTACTTTTCAAACATCGCCGAAACACGGTGTGATACCGTTGGCTTACGCCGGAGGATATAGAAGAATTGGCCAAAGACATGGTTCCTAGGAAGATCTTTCTCACCAAGGGAGTGGGAAAGCACAGGGAACGGCTCACCTCATTCGAGCTGGCCTTGCGCGACGCCGGAATTGCAGCCCAGAACCTGGTTCGCGTTTCGTCCATTTTTCCTCCAAACTGCAAGCTGATTCCCCGCAAAGACGGATTGAAGTACTTGAGTCCGGGCGAAGTGGTCTTTGCCGTGGTTGCCGAAAACTCGACGCGCGAACCGCACCGCTTGGTTGCCGCCAGCATAGGACTGGCGATGCCGGCCGACCGCAGTACTTATGGATATCTCAGCGAGCACCACTCGTTTGGAGAAACCGACCAGGTTGCAGGCGATTATGCCGAGGAACTGGCCGCGGAAATGCTCGCGACTACGCTGGACGTGGAATTCGATCCGGATAAGTCATGGGATGAGAAGAAAGAAGTCTACAGGATGTCGAACAAGATCGTGCGCACGGCCAACAGCACGCAATCGGCGGTCGGCGACAAGAAAGGCTTGTGGACAACCGTGATCGCCTCGGCCCTGCTGATCTTCGAATGATGCAAGTTTCAGAGTGAGTGAACGAGTTTCAAAGTTTCGAGTTTCAAGTTTCCCAAGCCTAAGGCATTCCTTGAACTTTGAAACTTGGAAAGACTCGAATCTTCATAGTGCGAAGCTGCCGGCCATGCCAGGCAGCTTTTTTCCTGAAAGTTACTTTCGGGACACAATCGCGAACCCCACGTGGAACGCAATTCGCGCTTCCCTACGACGTGCGGATCATGCTTTGCGCAGGCGTTCCAGCACGGCAGCCACGATCAAAGGAAGCCCGACGGTGGCATCCAAGAAAACTTCGCCGAACCTGCCGCCTTCGGCGGGAGGTACAAACTTGCCCCACGAGATCGCTTCGCTGTAGGGCGAGCCAGAGAGTCCGCCCCAGAAGGCCGGCTCCGGGCAGATGCGCAGGCCGTAGTGGTAGCGCTTCAATGGCAGGTCTTCCCCGCCCCGGCGGTGCCGCAGTTCGATATAGGGGCCGAACTGCTGCGACCAGTTGCGCGGCACCCCGCCGCCGATGGTGAAAATCCCGAGCCGTTTTTGCTCGAGCAGGGTCTCGGCAAAGTGGTCGAGATCGAGGAACGGATCAAAACGGATCAGCGGACGATTCTCTTTAGCGCGCTTGCGATTGTGCAGAGCGATGTCGAGGCCGAGTTCGGAGTCCGTGAAGGCCGGCACGAACACCGGCACGTTCTTTTCGTAAGCCGATTTTAGAATGCCGCGTCCCGGCACCTTTTCGTGCAGGTATTTGCCGATCTCACGATTGAGTTTGAAGGAGCACATGACATCGGCGGCGTCCCAGCCATCGAGGATGCCGGCGACAATGGACTCCACGAAGTTCAAGTTGGTTTCCGGCTCGAGCGTGTCATAGACGCGGTTGTAGCCAGCTTCGTAGAGTTCCACGTCATTCAGTTTTGCGTCGTAAACAAAGTGCGACTTGCCGGCGGCCTCCACCAGGCCGTGTGCCATCAAGGCGCCGGTCGAAACCAGGGCGTTCACGATTCCCTGCTCGATCAGCTCGGCGACAATCAACCCCTGTTTGGCGACCGTCATGGCTCCGGCGAGCGTCATGACGACGAAGCACTCCTGGTCGCGCGCCATGGCCTCCAGAACGTTGGCCGCTTCTCCAACCTGTCGGCCGGTAAACGCCGTCTTCGCCATGGCACGCACTAAGTCGTCGACGGTGCGGACCTGGGAAAGGTCGAGCGGCTCCAGCGGGACCAGTTGATCGCTGATCGGGTCATGCAGTTCGCGTTCGATGCCCGAGCCTTCCGCATTGGGTTCATGATTGCCGTGCTTCACCTGCTCACCCCTCTTTAAGTTCTAATGCTCGCCGCCGACCTCGCAGCAGGAATCATTACTCGTATATCGAAAACGTAAGCCTAGCATACAGCCGTGGGATCAAGGTTAAATGCAAGCGCGCGTCTGCCAAGCCTCCCGTTTGTCGCGACCAGCCAGAGACTCGTTTGTTATGCTAGACCAGATTCGCTAGAGGCGGAAACCCGCTGGCAGCGGAGGCCATGCCATGGCAGACGACAAGTTTCAGGCCGGACTGGTGCAGATGGCGTGCGGCCCTGAACCAGAAGAAAATCTCGAGCGTGCGATGGCGCAGGTGCGCGAAGCCGCCAAGCGTGGCGCGCAGGTCATCTGCCTGCCGGAGCTTTTCCTGACGCAATACTTCTGTCAGCGCCAGGATGCGACGCTCTTCGATTTTGCCGAAGCGATCCCGGGGCCAACGACGGCGCGCTTTAGCGATCTTTGCCGTGAACTGCGCGTGACCGCCGTCGTCTCGCTGTTCGAGCGGCGCGCCCCCGGACTCTACCACAATACGGTCGCTGTAGTTGGTCCGGATGGCGCTTTACGCGGCATCTATCGCAAGATGCACATACCCGACGACCCGCTCTACTTCGAAAAATATTATTTCACCCCCGGCGATCTTGGTTTCAAAGTGTTTGACGCGGACGTGGGCCGCATCGGCACGCTGATTTGCTGGGACCAGTGGTATCCGGAGGCGGCGCGCCTGACGGCCATGCAGGGTGCGCAAGTGTTGTTCTACCCCACGGCCATCGGCTGGCATCCGGCGGAGAAAGCGGAGTTCGGCGAGGCGCAATACGACGCGTGGCGGACTATTCAGCGCGCCCATGCGATCGCCAATGGGGTTTACGTTGCCGCGGTGAACCGCGTCGGTCACGAGCGTGGCGACATTCGCGGCAATCGCGCCGCCGGAGCGGGCTTGGAGTTTTGGGGCGGCTCATTCCTGTGCGATCCCTTCGGACGCGTGCTGGCCCAGGCCTCGCACGACGGCGAAGAGATTCTGATTGGGGAGATCGACGCCGCGAAGATGGAAGATGTGCGCCGGAACTGGCCCTTTCTTCGCGATCGGCGCATCGACAGCTATGGGCCGATCACGCAACGAATGATCGACTAGAGGGCGCCGGGTTTGCACGACCGCAGGATTTGCTTTGCTGTCAACGCTCGCAAACAGCAGATCCTTCGCTACGCTCAGGATGACACTCGCGGAGAACCGAGTTATCAAGCAGTTTGTGGCTTGATTTGATGATTAAACTTTTTCAGCGAGGCAGGAACGCAAAATTGTCCGCCGACCAAAAGCAACTTCCCGCGGATTGCGGCTATCGCATGCCGGCCGAATGGGAGCCGATGGCTGCCACCTGGCTGGCTTGGCCGCACAACCGCAGCGACTGGCCCGGCAGGTTCGCGCCGATTCCATTTGTCTATGCGGAGATCGTGCGGCAGCTTGCACGAGTTGGCCGCGTCGAAATCATCGTCAACGACGAGCCGGCCGAAGTCAAAGCACGGGCGGTTCTTGAACTTGTCCACGTGGTTGAGCCCGGGGCCAGGCTGCCGGCTAATCTTCGCTTCCATCGCTGGCCGACCAATCGCGGCTGGACACGCGACTCGGGTCCGATTTTCGTCCGCGACAGGCACGGCAACGTGGCAATTACAAATTGGTGCTTTAACGGCTGGGCAAAGTATCGCAACTGCCAAAAGGACGATCAGCTCCCTGGCCGAATCGCACGGCTGCTGCGGCTGACCATGTTCGAACCAGAGTTTGCGGCCGGAGGAAACCAGCGGCGCGTGGTGCTTGAAGGCGGCAGCATTGACGTCAACGGACGCGGCCTGCTGCTTACGACCGAGGAGTGTCTGCTCAGCCAGACGCAGCAACGCAACCCCGGAATGAGCCGCCAAGAAATCGAGCGGGTGCTGGGCCGCTTCCTGGGAGCAAAGAAAGTTCTGTGGCTGGAGCGCGGAATCGCCGGCGACGATACTCACGGCCACGTCGACGATATTGCGCGCTTCGTTGCCCCCAACACCGTGGTTGCCGCGTATGAACCCGATCCGGAGGATGCGAACCACCAGCCACTCCGCGAAAACCTCAAGCGGCTTCAGAAAACCATCGGCACCGGAGGCCAGCCGCTGCGGGTGATTACGCTGCCCATGCCTTCACCCGTCGTGATTCGTGGACAGCGCGTGCCGGCCAGCTACGCTAATTTTTACATCTTCAACGGAATCGTTCTGGTTCCTACCTTCAATCAGCCCAACGACCGCCTTGCACTCAACACCCTGGCAGACGCGATGCCGAAGCACACGGTCATCCCGATCTATTGCGGCGATCTGATCTGGGGACTGGGCGCCGTCCACTGCATGACTCAGCAGCAGCCGCGCTAACTCCACCCCAGTACATCACCCCTGTATTGAAAAACCCTGCTACACTCACCGGAATGGACGCCAGAGCCGATGAACTGTGGATGGCGGAAGCGCTGCGACTGGCAGAGCGCTCCGCCACAGCAGAGGAAGTGCCGGTCGGCGCCGTGATCGTCTGCGATGGCGTCATCGTTGGACGCGGCTGGAACCAGACGATCGCAGCCTGCGATCCGACGGCGCACGCCGAGATGATTGCCCTCCGCGAAGCCTCTGCCCACGCCGGAAACTATCGCCTCTCCGGCTGCGATCTTTACGTCACGCTGGAGCCGTGCGCCATGTGTGCTGGGGCGCTGGTGCACGCGCGCATTCGCCGGCTTGTCTATGGGGCTCCCGACCCGAAGGCGGGGGCGGCTGGATCGGTGCTCTCGGTCATCAACCATCCGGCGCTGAACCATCCAATGCAAGTGTCTGCGGGAGTGCTCGCGGGACGCTGCATGGAAATGCTGCAGGCATTCTTTCGCCAGCGCCGGGCGGAGAATGCATCACGCACGAACCCCGCGCGCGATGCTTAGACCAGAATCGCGGAAGCCTCGTTAAATAGGCTAAATACCCTAGTATCGCGAGACAACATATTATATTTCGTTGTGAAGCTTCACACGCTTGACAGGCCCCCTATTTAGCGGCTAGCTTGTTCGTACTTGATTTGATTCGCTTGAGTTTTCTAAGGAGAACTAGGTGAATCAGATCCTTCAGGACGCCCTCGAAAAGCTTGATCCTCACTGTGACGAGTGCTGCAGCATTTCTGAGCAATATCAGCCTGGACTAAACCCCGAAGCCCGCGCATGTCTCATTGCCCTCGTCACACAGCACCTGAAGTGTCAGCACCGCACGAATTCAGAACAGTCCGACGACCCGGTGGTTGGCATGGGGTTGAACCAGCAACAAATTTGTGTCCCATCCGCTTACCCGCCCGAGACCGGGGTCACGAGAATCAATACGTCGCCGGGATCGATGAGCGAATCCAAGTCCTCGGTTTGGCCGTTGCGTAAGATGAGCAAACTTTCATCCAGGTACTTCTCGTCGCGAACATAGTTGGAAAACGAAGGATAGGCGCTCCCCAAACGGTCGAGGATCGCGTTCACCGGCAAAGGGCTGGCGCAATCGACCGAGACCTCGCTCGCTCCCAGCAAAGAGGAAATGTGCCCGAACGCCTTGATGGTTATGCCCGTCGAGATCACGTGTCCCTCTCTCTACGCGTAGTGGAAAGCTGACTTCCGCTTCCCGTTTCTCTGCACAATCCACGGGGGATGCGGCTTGGAAGCAGCATCCCCCACGATGATACGCCGATCATGAAAGCGGGTTAGCGCGCCAGCGCCTTCTCGTCTTCGCCGAAAGCCAAAGGCCTTCTGGTCATCGTCAAAGAGGTCGCCGCGCCCAGGAACGAGAGGCCGCCAGCCAGGAAGAACGCGCTGTTGAAGCTGCCGGTTGTTTTGACGATGTAGCCGGTCAGAATGGGCGCAAAGATGCCAAACGTGTTGCCACCCAGGATCTGGAAGCCGAGCGCCGTGGCGGCCATGCTAGGATCCCAAACCAGGTCGTTGCACATCGCGATATTCAGCGTCAGCGCGCTGGAGATGCTGGTCAGTGCGAGCGAGATCAGCGCCACTACCACCCACTGGTTGCTGACCACGTTGGTCAACAACACCACGCTCGAGAGCAGGATGAAGACGATCAGCAGGGTCCGGCGCTTGCCCTGCTTCACCGCCTCCGGCGTCAGAATGCTGTCGCTCAGCTTGCCGATCAGGATGCCCAGCACCACCGAGATGAGATAAGGCAAGGCGGTGAACCAACTTGCCTTCATCAGGTCCATGTGGCGTTCTTTTACCAGATAGGAGGGCAGCCAGGCTAGATACAGGTACATGGTGTAGGCACAACAACCCTGGGTGAGGAACTGTCCCCACATGGTTTTGCGGCTTAGGAGAAGGCCAAGTGCGCCCTTGGTCGGGGTCTGCGGAGCGGCGGTTTTGGGCGGCGCTCCGGTTTGCGAAAGCAGATAGTTCCGCTCGTCTTCCGGCAGCCAAGTGCACTCCGCCGGAGCCCGGAAGAACGCCAACCAGAGGATTGCCCAGAGGATTCCGACTGCTCCGGTGATCACGAAAGACCAGCGCCAGCCTGCCTGCAGCACCAGCCAGGCGACAATAGGCGCGGACATGGCGGGACCGGCAAAGGTGCCCGCGTTGAAGATGGCGGTCGCCAATCCGCGTTCGCCGGCTGGGAACCACTGCCGCACCGTCTTGCCGCAAATGGGGAACGATGCTCCCTCACCCACGCCGAGTGCCAGCCTTGAGGCCATCATGCTTCCGAAGCCAGTGATTGCCCCTGTTGCCATTCCGCCTAGCGACCAAATTGTCATCGAGACGGCGCCGACCTTGCGGCTGCCGTAGCGGTCGGTAGCCCAGCCCCAAGGGATCAGGCACACCATGTAGGTCCAGAGGAACCCTGAAAAGATCCATCCCATCAGCGCCGGGTCCCACTTGTACTGCTTGGAGATGATCGGCATGGCGACCGACAGATTGATGCGGTCCATGTAGTTGATGAACATATTGAAGAACAGGAACGCGACAATGATGAAGCGCTTGCCGGTCCACAGTGAACGCGAATAGGCAGGGGCCGACGCTTGCTTCGGCATGGTGGTCGGAGTATCGGTGGCCATAATCGATGAGTCCTTTCGTTTTGCTGACGCGGGTTGGCGTGCTGTCCAACTGCTTCATTACGCGTCGCGGAATAGCCGGCCCGTTCCCGGCAGACAGCGGCGATCGCCCAGCACCCGCAGCATTTTCCAAAGCGAGCACATGTTGCTGGTCAGTACAGGTTTTCCCAGTTTGTTCTCCAGCAACTCAATAATTTCCAGGGTGCGGAAATTCGAACAACTGATGAAAATCGCCTGTGACTCAGGCCGATCGACTTCGCTAGCCAACTCGGCATTCTGCTCCGGAGTGAAGCTGCCATGCGCCGGACGTGCCGAGTCCCTTCATCGCGAGCACCTCAATGCCGAACGCCTTCAGGTATTCGGCAAGCTTGTCATTCAACCAAGCCTCGTACGGCCCGGCAACGCTGACTCGCGTGACACCCAGGGCGCGCAGCGCGTCGACAACTGCGGCAGCCGCGGCCACGCCCGGAATTCCGGCGGCGGCTTCGATGTCGCGGATGATCTCCTGATCGTGCCCAGGCCCCTTGATGAAGCCACCAGCCAGGCATCCATAGCAGATCGCCTCCACTTTAGCCTGCGCCAGCAACTTCGACGCAGCCGGAACCTGCGTGGCCATCCAGGTAAAGTTCGCTTCGTCATCGGCGGTGATCTTGATCCGCATCGAGTGTACCGACATGGCCGGAAGCAAAACCCGCTGAAACTCGTATTCGTTGACCGTATTCCACGAAGGAACAATCAACCCCAGTTTTCTCTCCCAAACATTCATCGCTGGTCTCCGTTCGACGCTGTTCCATTGCCGGTGTGTCACCCGGCTCGCCCTCTAAAATTTGAACAAAGCCTGCGGATTGTCGGCGAGAATCCGAGTTCTGATCTTCTCGTCCGGAACCCAATCCAGCAGCAGATCGAACAGTTCAGTGGTGTTCGGCATCTTGCCTTTCATCATCACGTGCGGCCAGTCACTGCCCCAGAGGAGTCGATCCGGACGTTCCTTCACCAGCGCCTCCACCAGCGGGATCACCTCGCGATAGGGCGGAGCTTCGGCGGAGATGCGATAGCTGCCGGTCAGTTTGACCCAACAGCGCCCGGTGCGGAAAAGCCGCAAAAGGGCCTGGAAAGCAGGCTGCTGCACGCCGCCTTCAGAGGCGCGGATAAGGCCGATGTGGTCGATGACAAACTCCGTCGGCAGCTTGGCGATGCGGCTCTCCAACTCGATCAGATTGGCCGGACGCAGCAAGAACTGGATGTGCCATCCCATCGGCTTAACGCGCTCCGCAAAGCGCTCGAGATCGGCCAGCGGCAGGCCGCCGATATGCGCCAGGATGAAGCGCACACCGCGCGCCCCGGCATCGTGCAACCGCTGCAGTTCTTTGTCCGGCGTGTTGAACGGAACCACCACAATCATCCGGGCCGGCACTCCGAGCTGGCGCGCGGACTCTACCATACAAGTGTTGTCCTCGCCGTAGACGCTAGGCTGGATGAGCACAGCGCGCTGAATCCCAAGCGTGTCAAACAAGTGACGGCAGGCCGAGGGCAGCGCATCCGGGGGCGTATACTCGCGCTCTTCCACGTATGGATAACTCGCCGCCGGACCCAGAATATGGAAGTGCGTGTCGGTCGCTCCCAGAGGGGCCTTGAAACGCGGTGTTTGAGGATTCGGATCGGGGGCCTGGCAGAAAAAACCTGGGCCTAAAGTGCTGCTGGACATAGAAATCGTTTCCTTTCCTGCGGAAGCTTCGCGCCGCGCCGTAGCTGCGCGAGTTGGGGCAGAGCCGGAGCGGCGCGGTTTCGTCTTACTAATTACGAATAATGTCTACGTCGGGCCGAAGCCTGAGTTCGGGGTCGTCTTGAGCTCCAACCGGCGCAAAGCCGCAGCGGGCGGCGACTCCGTTTTCCGCTCTGGATGCCTTTCGATGGATTGCCTATTCTACAACTCTACACACCGTTTCTTCACTTCTTGTCCGAGAACTCGACGAACTCCACGTAGTTTCCTTCCGGGTCCAGCAGGAACTGGGCGAACACGCCCTTGCGGACCTCGACCGGCTCCTCGCTGAGCAGCTTCACCCCGTTTGCCCTCAGGCGGGCGAGGATGGGCTTCATGTCGTCGACGACAAAGGTGCAATAGGCCAAGCCCTGCCGCTGGAAAACCCACTCAGGGACCGGGCTCTGCGGCGGCGGGAGTTTGTTGGGCTGCACCAGCTTGATGAGCCCACCGTAAGGCGTCTGCAGGCGCACGATGCGGTAGCCGTGCGGTGTGGCCCGGAATTTGGTGCTCATCTCCGGCGTCGTCTGGGCGTCGGACACCAGTTTCAGGCCCAATACCCCTTTATAGAACTTCAACATGCGTTCCATGTCGATGCAGACGATGCCCGGCTCGAGCGGTCGCTACCATCTTGAACGACCAGGGCTGCTCGGCCTGCGCTACGGAAGTTGTTTCCATCTACGATCCTTTCCTTATCCGCACGTCCTTGTCCGCACGATCCGGGTCGAAGATCGTCCGGGGGCCCGGCGCGACCTTCGACCCATCGCGGGTTCTACTCTTCTTCCCAGCCGAAGTTCGGCAGTGGAGGCGGAATCGGCGGCAGCTCCCAGCTCCCGCTTGCCAGTTGCCGATTATTGCGTTCGACACGCACGTCAAGCACCGCTGGCTTGTTCGCGGCAATAGCCGCTTCGAGCTGCGGCGCAAGGTCGCCCGGCTTTTCGACCGTCACCCCGATGGCGCCCATCGAGCGCGCCATGGCAGCGTAGTCGGCCGAGTAGAGCTGGCCCTTGGAGTCGTTGAAGGCGCAAGCCAGTTCGCGGGTCTTGCCGAAGAAGCCCATCTGCTGGTCGCGGATCACGCCGTAGCCGTAGTTATTCCACACCAGCCACACCTGCGGGATGTTGTACTCGACCGCTGTCAGCACGGCGCTCGGCCACATGGCGAAGCCGCCGTCGCCGCAGACGGAGACGACCGGACGATCCGGTGCCGCCAGCTTGGCGCCGAGTCCGCCGGCCACTCCAAAGCCCATCGAGGCGAAGCCCCAGGTCTGCAGGAAGGTGCGCGACTGCCGCGCCTCCCAATCCGAGACCAGCCAGTTGTGATGACCACCCACGTCGGAGAGCACGATGCCGTTGTCCGGCACCACGCGGCGTAGATCGGCAACAACGCGCGCGGCCGCAATGGGAACCGCATCCGAATTCTTTGCCTCCGTAGTAGCCGCCACCCACTTCTTCCGCCAGGCATCGATCCGGCTTAGCCAGGGGGCGCGCCGTGAAGCCACGTCGGCTTTGTAGGTGAGCAATTGCTCCAGCACCAGCTTGGCGTCGCCGATGATCCCAATTGCCGGCTGGAAGTTGCGGCCGATCTCGTTGGAATCAATGTCGACGTGGATCAGCTTGGTCGGCGGGAAGCTGTAGGTCATCCCAGGCAACCAGGCGCTGGTGGCGCGGTCGTCGAAGCGCGTGCCGAGAGCCAGGATTACGTCCGCATTGCGGCAGGCGCCATTGGCCATCAACGGGCCGTTGCGTCCGGTCGGCCCCAGGTGGAGCGGATGCTTCGCATCGAAGGTTCCCTTGCCAAACGGCGTGGTCGCCACTGGAATCGTAAAGGCTTCGGCAAAGGCCAGCAGCGCCGCCTCGGCGTTGCTCAACTCGACTCCATGGCCGACGACAATCACCGGACGCTCGGCTTCGAGCAGCAACTTCGCGGCTTTGGCTATGGCCGCGGGATCGCCAGCCGGGCGCGCCCAGTCAGCGTCGGCCAATTGGCTTCGCGTGCCACCGCAGCCTCATCCACCGTTTCGACAAAAAGGTTGAGGGGAACGTCGAGATGCACCGGACCGGGCCGTCCGTTGGTCATCAGCGCAAACGCCTGCCGCATCACTAACGGCAGCATTTCGCCTCGTGTCGGCTGAAAACTCCGCTTCACATACGACCGCAATACGGTGATGAAATCGCCTTGGAAGAAACGTCCGCTCTCCTGGAAGGGGCCGCGGTTCCACTGGCTGGTGGGCACGTTGCCAGTGATGAGCAGCATGGCCGAAGAGTCGGCGAAGGCGCCGGCGATGGCCGCCACCATGTTGGCAGAGCCAGGACCGCAGGAGGATAAGGTCGCAACCGGCTTTTGCTTGATCCGGAAATAGCCATCGGCCATGAAGGCCGCAATCGCTTCATGATGCACCGAGATCATCTTGATCTCGTTCTGCCGATCATAAAGGCCATCCAACATCCCTAGATCCCCATGGCCACACAGACCGAAAACGTAGGGCACTTTTTGTTGTACGAGAAAGTCCGCAATGTAGGCCGCACCTTTCGAGGCCGGCTTCAACTTCGTGCCAGTTCCACCCATCTATAAGACTCCTTTCAAATCAGCACCGGATTTCGGCGCCGGTATACGGTCCCTCCGACTCCTTTGGGGCAGCTGCTTCCCATTGGGTCGCTTAATCATTCGCGAAGGGCCGATCAATAACAATCATCAAGAATCAACCATGAGAACGTCTGCCCGGAGTCGGTGTTTGCCGGCCATGCCGGGCAGGGCGCGATGTCCGCCACCTCAGCTAGGAAGCTCCGACATCGTGCAAAGCTTTACCCTTGGTTTCCACCCCGATGGTGAAAATCATGAGGCAAGCGATCCAGAAGAACACGGCCATGGTGATGAAGATCCCGTAATACATGTGCCTCGCCATAAAGAATCCGAATACCAGCGGACTCAGAGCAGATGCCAGTTTTCCGGAAGCGCTCGTCCAGGAGTTCGCCGTGCCGCGCACTTGCGACGGGAAAAGCTCCGTGGGCAGCACCACGCATCCAGCTGCCGCCATTTCCAGCAGGTACGACAAGGCGCAGGCGCCGATGAGAAGGGGTATCGGATTCTTAAGTATGCCGAAAATGAGCGAAGCCACGCCGGCGAGACCATATCCGAAATAGAACAGCTGCTTTCTACCAAACTTGTCGACCGTAAAGAAAGCCGTGACCTTGCCGAGGATGGCGAAAACTCCGACCAGAATTGTGTAGGTGAAGGTTTTTACCAGGCTCAGTTTGAATTCCACGGCGAGGATCGAAGGCAGCCACAGTCCGAAGCCATAGTACCCGAAGAATCCAAAGAACAAGACGCTCGTAGTCAGGATGAAGCGCTTCAGGTATGGAGCGTGCAACAGCGCGCTCAGCGGCACCTTCTTTTGCGACAGCTCCTCCGAAATAAGTTCCTGGACCTCACTCGGATCGGCACCCAGCCGCACCAACACCGCGGCGGCTTCTTTTGTCCTCCCCTTGCTGGCTAGCCAACGCGGCGATTCGGGGAGCCGTTTGATTACGAAGAAGGCGAGAAACGCCGGGACCACCCCAACCACGAACAGTGCCCGCCATCCATAGACCGGAATCAGGGTAAAGGAAGCAATGGCGGCGGCAAACATCCCGAAAGGCCAGAAAACCGGCGGGACGGCAACGAACCGGCCGCGATGCTTGGCGGCAACAAATTCGGCAACCAGCGCCGCAACCACCGGCAACATTCCGCCCAGAAACAAGCCGGAAATAAACCGATAAACGATAAACTGCGTCGTGCCGGTAGAAAAAGCCGTGAGACCGCTCACCAGGCTGAAGCCAAGCACCGTGCCGGCAAAGCCGAACTTGCGGCCTACCTTGTCAATGATCGGCCCCCACATCATGGCGCCAATGAACATGCCCCACATGCCGGCCGAGGCCAGCATGCCGCTGAAAACCGGGGTTAACTTCCATTCCTTCGCGATCGACGGCATCGCAAAACCCACGATATAGGTGTCGAAAGCATCGAAGGTGTAGCCGAGACCGGCCGCTATCGCCAGCATGTAGTGGGTTCTGGTCAGCGGAAGCTTCTCGATGATGCTGCTGACCGTGGCCTTGGGAACAGCTCTGATGTCTTGGCTGATTGTGCTCACAACAACCTCCCGAATCGTAGTGAAGTGGCTGTCATATCCGGCTTACCGTGCATGGCACAACGTTGCGGTTTGTACGGAGAGGCCGTTCTCGGCGTGCTCGATCGATTCCTCAGAGTACAAAACTGATCGCGACCGAAGTCAGAGTCGTAAGCATTACCCCGTCTCTGGTGACTCGCAAGTTAACCTGCCCGCTTCGCAACATACTTCGACCCCAAATCCACGAGCCCGGCGCAAGCGGGCATGGCAGACTTCAACGTATGACCTTCGCATCCGATCAGTCCTGCTCTGGGTGTGCGGAGTTTATGAATTCCTTGCACATGGGTCAAATTGTTTTACTCTATACGTCCCATAGACAAACGCAATATGGGTTACGAGGTATCGTGGGATCGATTGATTATAGATTGGTCAACGTGCCGATGCTACGGTATTCGTAAACCCTAAAAAGCCCGTGAAATATCGGTTTGCTTCTCGCCCCCGACAAGCCCCCAGCGGCCTTGTCGAGGACTCAGGCTTCGGCGTGTTATTCGCAGTCGGTTAAATCTCGGGCAAGGGGTTCTCGGAGGCGAAATCAAGCTTGACTAGCTCGACAAATGCTCTCGCCGCCGTGCTCAGGTATACGCTCCGATGCTTGAGAATTCCCGCCTCACGCAAAAGACGCGCTCCGGAGATCGAAATCAACGAGAGTTCGGGGCGCTCCTCGACCGCTCTGCGCGACACCAGCGTCCCCAGGCTGCCTCTCTCCACCAGGGTGAGAAGCGCCGGAATGTCGTTGATTTCAAGAAGTATTTTCGGCGAGATCTTCTCTCGCGCGAAATGCGTGTCCAGTAACCGGCGAGTGCTGAATCCGGTACTGGGAAGGGCGCACGCAAGTCCATTCAGTTGGCGTATCGGAAGCTCGCCCATGCCGGCCAGAGGATGTTTCTTCGATACCACCAGCACTACTTCATCGGAGAACAGCGCTTCATATTCGATATCTTCGGAGTCGGGAGGCAAAAAGGCGAGCCCCAAGTCAATGTCTCTCTCCAAAATGGCCTGTTCGATGTCAGTGGACGTTCCGAGCTTCATCACAATATGGATTTCCGGATACTTGGCGGTGAAGACCGAAAGCGCGGTCGATACCAGCCGCTGGCTGAAAACATGCGTCGATCCAAAGCGAAGGGTTCCGCTGACCAGTCCACGCAGCTCCGCCACGTCTTCCTTGCCGAGTTCGAGTTCCCGAAGGGCATTGCGCAGGTGCTTGAGAAGACGATGGCCCGCCTCAGTCAGCCGAACCGGGCGTGAATGGCGGCCGGCACGCTCGAACAAAAGAGCGCCAAGTTCCTCTTCCAGTTGCTGTATGTGGATCGATAACGTGGGCTGGGAGACGTAAAGCGATTCGGCTGCCCGCGTGAAATGTAAAAACTCCGCTGCCCGAATGAAGTAACGGATGTGGCGTAGTTCCATAGTCCAATGATTGGCGGCTCGGCTTCATCGCCGACGCGCTAGGAATCACCTTTGCTTCAACTTATACATCATCGAAAGCACCTCAACCATAGAGCCAACGTGGAGTTTTATTTCACCATCCCGCCATTTTCTCCTCACGAAAAAGCGGCTTGCGTTGCTTTTACTTTGGACCGGATGCGCAAGCAGCATCACTTCGCGGCATATCCCTCCAGACAGACGCCGTTGCGTGAAGCCTCGTCGAGGCGAAAGTGAGCTTGTTTGCCGCCTTGGGAATTTCGGGGCCGGCCCAGATTTGGCACCCAAGAAAAAAGCCTCCCGCGGGAAGCTTTGCAACGTATTGGTGCGAAAGGGGGGACTCGAACCCCCACGGTTTTACCCGCCAGATCCTAAGTCTGGTGCGTCTGCCAATTCCGCCACTTTCGCCTTTATTCTCAATTACTCACATGCAACATTTCTGGTGCAAATAAATTGAAGGGGTTTTTGAAGGTACTGAAATGCAACTTTTCGATTTTCGCGGTTCTGCCCGCCAAGGTCGTTTCAGCCACTTCCGGCGTTCCCTTCATCGACTCCATTGCATCACCGAGCACCATTGTACCGCCACTCGGAACGTTGTGATATGCCTCCCCGGATGACACCCGCCAAGGTAGTCAAGAGTTCCGTAGCACTCAAAAACAAACGCGCCTTGCAATAGCACGCGATTAGGGAACGGCGCTCGCGGGTCTTCTCGAAAAAGGTCCACAAATCGAAATCCTTCACACCGTTACGGCCGTTGAGATAGTGCAATGCTGCGCCCTGGCAGAGTGTAACGGCAATGACGCGGTCACGGTAAAGCTGCGACCAGTTCCGATAGCGCCAAAAGAACTCCATCATGTCAGCCTTCGCTACATCCGCGAGACGGTCCAAGCTACCGCGCTGAATAGTATGAACGCTCGGCCACCGGCCCCTTGTTCTGATTCATTGGAGGCGCAATGCAGCTCGCCACCTGCGAGTACCCTAGTTAGTTAGCCTAGTCCTTGTTCGTGGGCCTGCAGAAACGATAGAACTGCCGCTGGCCAGTCGATTTCTCCTGGACCTGGTATCCACCCCGTCGTGGGGCCGCCCCCGGCGCCTCAGCTCCTCATAGGCTTGTGGAGGTGGCAGGCCACAAAATGGTTCGGCCGGGCCTCGATGAGCGGCGGCTCCTCCTTGGTGCAGATGTCCATGCACTGGTTGCAGCGCGCGGCGAACCGGCAGACGGGCTCGGGGTTGATGGGGGAGGTGAGCTCGCCCTTGAGCAGGATCCTTTCGTGGCGGCTGTGGATGCGCGCCACCGGAATGGCCGAAAGCAACGCCTCGGTGTAGGGGTGCAGCGGCTTCTGAAAAAGGGCTTCCGCAGGAGCCTTTTCTACCAGCCGCCCCAGGTACATCACAGCGATATCGTCGGAGAAGTGGTTCACCACCGAGAGGTCGTGGGTGATGAAGAGGTAGGTGATGCCCATGTTCCGCTGGATGGTCTTCATCAGGTTGAGGATCTGGGCCTGGATGGAAACGTCCAGGGAGGATACGGGCTCGTCGCAGACGATGAACTTGGGATTCATGGCCAGGGCCCGGGCGATGCCGACACGCTGACGGCGGCCGCCGTCGAGCTCGTGCGGGTAGGTATTGATGAGGCGTTGGGCCAGCCCCACGGTGTCCATCAGATCCAGCACACGCATGAAGCGCTTGTCGCTGTCCGGGATGAGGCCGGCCAGGAAGATGGGCTCCTCGATGGTCTCGGCGATGGTCTTGCGGGGATTCAGCGAGGAGTAGGGGTCCTGGAAGATGATCTGCATCTCTCGGCGCATGTGGCGCACCTCGCCTGTGTTCAATTTGCGAAGGTCCTTGCCGTTGAAGACCATCTCGCCGCTGGTGGGCTCGATGAGCCGCAGGATGGTGCGCCCCAGCGTGGTCTTGCCGCAGCCCGACTCGCCTACGATTCCCAGGGTGTGCCCTTCCTCGATCGTGAAGCTCACGTCGTCCACGGCATGGAGCGTTCCGGCAGCCACGTGGAAGTATTTTTTGAGGCTCTTCACCTCTAGCAGTATCTCGCCCAAAGAATTCACCTCACAGCATGTTCTCGACCGTTTCGTTGTACAGGTGGCAGGAGACATAGTGCGTGTCGCTCAACCACCTCACCTGGGGGAGGTCCCGCGAACATTCCGGTTTCGCGTAGGAGCAGCGGGGATGGAAGGCACATCCCGGCGGCAGGTTCATCGGATCGGGAATCAAGCCTGGGATCGGCTTGAGCTCCGCGCGCCTGTTTTCGATGTCCGGAAGGGAGTCGAAAAGGCCGCGGGTGTAGGGGTGGCGCAGGTTGTCGAAGATGTCGGCCAGGGTGCCGCATTCCACGATGCGCCCAGCGTACATGATGCCCACGAAGTCGCACACCTCGGCCACGATCCCCAGGGCATGCGTGATCATGAGCATGACCATCGATGATTTCTCCCTGAGCTCTTTAATGAGCTTGAGCACCTGGGCCTGGATGGTGACGTCCAGGGCCGTGGTGGGCTCGTCGGCGATCAGGAGCTCCGGGTTGCAGGCCAGGGCGATGGCGATGATCACGCGCTGCTTCATGCCCCCCGAGAACTGATGCGGGTACTCCGACACGCGGTCACCCGGGATGCCCACCATCTCCAGCATGTTCGTGGCCTGGCGGAGGGCTTCCTCGTCGCTCACCTTGCGGTGGATCTTCATGCCCTCGGCGATCTGCGCGCCCACGGTCTTGATGGGGTTGAGCGAGGACATGGGGTCCTGGAAGACCATGGCCACCTGGCTGCCGCGCATCGCCCGCAACTGCTTGGGGGACAATTTGAAGACATCCTGCCCATTCACGAATATCTCGCCGGAAACGATCCTGCCTGCCGGCAAGGGGAGCAGCTTGAGGATGGACAGGGCGGTGGTGGTCTTGCCGGCTCCGGTTTCCCCCACCAAGCCGAAGGTCTTACCGGCGGGAATGGTGATGTTCACCCCGGTAACGGCGTGCACGACCTCGTCGTCGACGACGTACTCCACCGTGAGGTTCTTGATTTCCAAAGTGTTCTGTTGCGCATTCATCGCGGTGCTCCCGTTAGTGTTTGAGCCTGGGATCGAGGGTGTCTCGCAATCCATCGCCCAGGAGGTTGAGCGCCAGGATGGTGAAGAAGATGGCCAGGCCGGGGGCCATGACAATATGCGGGAAATCGCGCATGTAGGTGCGCCCCGAGGCGAGCATGTTACCCCATTCCGGGGTCGGGGGCTGGATGCCCAGCCCGATGAAGCTCAAGGCGGCGATGGTCAGGATGGCGTTGGCAACGTACAGTGTGACCTGCACGATGATGGGGCCTATGCAGTTGGGCAGCACGTGGCGGAAGATGATGCGCTTGTCCAGTGCGCCGATGGAGCGTGCCGCTTCAATGTATTCGTTGTCGCGCACGCCAATAACCGCCGAGCGCACCACCCGCGAGAACTTGGGCGAGAAGGCCAGGCCGATGGCGATGGTCAGGTTCACCTTGGTGTTGCCGAAGGCCGCGATAATGGCCAGGGCCAGGAGCACGTCCGGCAGGCAGAGGAAGACGTCCATAGCGCGCATGATGACGCTGTCGGTCTTCCCGCCGTAGTATCCGGCCGTCCCGCCCAACACCAAGCCCACCATGAGGGACACGGATATCGCAGAGATGCCGATGAGCAGGGATACCCGTGCGCCGTACACGATGCGAGCCAGGATGTCGCGGCCCAGTTCGTCGGTGCCGAACCAGTGGTTCATGCCGGGCGACTGAAGGCGCTCGGCGATGTTCATCTTGATCACCACGGTGTCGTAGTTTGTGATCCAGGGAGCGGTGATAGCGACAGACACGATGATGCAGAAGATGATCAAGCCCATCACGGCGGTCTTATTCTTCAAAAAGCGCAGCCACAGTTCGTGAGCGATGCTCTTCTTCTTGAACTGCGCGTAGAATTCCTTTTTAGTCGTGAACGGCCTGACCGTGGAGGTGGCTTGCATCAGGCTTTCCTCGCTTTCGCGCCATACTGCGCACGGACTCTTGGATCGATGTAGGCGTAGATGAGATCGACGATCAGGTTTGACACCGCGACGGTGATGGCCATGACCACCAGGCATCCCAGAACGCAAGGCGTGTCGCGCTGGTTGATGGCCTCCACCAGCATGCGGCCCATGCCCGGAATGGAGAATACGGTCTCGGTGAGCACCACCCCGCCCAGGAGCGTTCCCACGTCCATCCCGATGATGGTGATGGTGGGCATGAGGGCGTTGCCCAGGGCGTGGTCATAGATAACGCCATATTCGCTGACGCCCTTGGCCCGGGCCGTGCGGATGAAGTCCTGGCGAATGGCTTCCATCATGGAGGATCGCGTTGTCCGCATGATGTTGGCCATGTAGTTGAATCCCAGGGTGACGGCGGGCAGGATCAGGCTTTTCACGCCGTGGTCCAGACCGCTGGAGGGCAGCCAGTCCAATTTCACCGAAAAGAACAGGATGAGCAGAAGGCCCAGCCAGAAGATCGGCATGGAAACGCCCATCAGGCCGAAGACCATGGTGCACTGGGAGAAGAACGAGTTGGGCTTGGTGGCCGAACGGATGCCGATGGGGATGCCGAAAGACACGCACAGGAGCATCGCACTGACAACGATCCAGGCCGTGTTGGCCAATCGGACACGCAACTGGTTGAGCACCGGGGCGTGCATGACGTAGGACATGCCGAAGTCACCCCGCATCAGGTGCGTGATGTAGTGAAAATATTGCACAATGAGGGGCCGGTCGAGGCCTAGCTGCACCCTGAGCTGCGCGCCCAGCTCGGGGGTGTAATCGCTGCCGAGGATGATAGTCGTCGCATCGCCCGGGGTCATGGACAATATGGCGAAGACGATGAACGTCAGCACCAGGATCACCGGTATCAATGCGAACAACCGTCTGATGATGTAACGGACCATGCGGTCTCTCCTCCCCTCGTGGACGAGGCCATCAGGTTCGTTCCCGCGGAGCTTCCACCTTCTGGGGGAGTCCCGCGGGAACGGGGTGTGGCCTGAAACCGGCGCCTGCCCGTGGCCGGGCGTCAGCCGTCAGTAGTGTAGCTTGTAGTAGTTGAAGGGCTTCTCGACGGTCATCTCCACACCCTTGAGCCGGTCGTTGCTCAGGGCGTACACCTTGGTCACGTACAGATCCACCTCGGGAGACTCTTCCGCGAGGAAGTCCTGCACCCGCCTGTAGACCTCGACGCGCTTGGCCTCGTCGAAGGTGCTGCGGCCTTGCGTGATCAGCTCATCGAGCTTGGGGTTCTGATACCAGACGCGGTTGACGCCGCCGATGCCCTCCTTGCTGAAGCGCCGCGACAGGAACATGTCCGGATCCCAGTAGCAGCCCCAGCTAGTCACGAACATGGGGGCCTTGTGGCCGGCGATGTAAGCCGGAAAGACCGCGTTCTCGATGCGCACGATCTCGACCTTGATGTTGATCTCGGCCAGGTAGGCCTGGACCGCGGTGGCGATGCGCTCGGCTTCGTCGCGGAAGACCACGAGCTGGGTGGTGAAGCCCGGGCAGTTGGCCTCTTTCATCAGGGCCTTCGCTTTTTGCACGTTATAGGAGTACTTGTTGAGCGGGTTCTGGATGGCACCGAGCACGGTGGGGGCGTGGGAGAAGGTGGCGCTGTTGTACAGGACCACCCCCCGGCCGTCGTGGCCGACCTTCATGGTGCCCTCGCGGTCCACGGCGAAGGCCACGGCTTGGCGCACCAGCTTGTTCTTGAACCAGCCCTGGGTGTTGTCCATGCCCAGGTGCCAGACCAGCGCCGAGGGCTGATCCCACAGCTTGAGCTTGGGGTTCTTCATCACGCGGTCGTAGTCGGTGGGGGTGAATTCGGCGTTCAGGTCGGCAGCCCCGGTCTCGATGGCGATCGTCCGGTTGGTGCCTTCGGGGATGACCTTGATGGTCAGGGTCTTGTTCTGGGCCACCTCGTCCTTGTTAAAGTAGCCGTCGAAGCGCTCAAACTTCACGGAGTCGCCAATCATGCGGCTGACGAACTTGTAGCGGCCGCTGCCGACGGGCTTGGACCAGTCCTTGGTCTTCTCGGCCTTCTCGGCGTAGCTCTTGGGAACGATGGAGGTGGCCGCGTGGGTCAGGGCGGAGGTCATGGCCGGGTAGGGGCCGTCGGTGGTGATGGAAAGGGTCTTGTTGTCGACCTTCTTAATCTCCTTCACCGGCTTGAACAGGGCACCGAGGGCGGCGCTGGCCTTGGCCCTGTTCAGGGAGTACACCACGTCGTCCACGGTCAGGGTGGTGCCGTCATGGTACTTGACGTTTTCCCAGATAGTGAAATGCCACTCCGTGTTGCTCACCCGCTTGAAATCCTTGCACAACTCCTTGACGTCGCCAGCGAGTCTGTTCTTGGGGAAGGTGAACAGGCGACTGTAGATGTTGTAGAGCACGTACTGGTTGTTGAGGTCGGACGTGGCGGTTGGGTCGAAGCTGATCATGTCCAGGGCCTGGACGACCGTGATGTCGCCATCGCGCCCCGGTTTCTGATCAGCGGCGAAAACGCCGCTCGCGAACAGGGCGATGGCCAACAGTGAAAACACTACTACGGCGAGGAAACGTCTCATCATATCCTCCTGAAATTGGTTAACGCCAGTTGTTGCCTCTTCGATTCGGGTATGGTTCCTTCATCATCAGGAATCTCTTTTTTTCAGCTCTGAATGGCTAAAATTGTACTGCTTGGGAGTGACTTTGCAAACCATAACTACAGCTTCATGATTCCAGGCTTCATTGGCGCCGGAGTGTCCACGACAGTCGCCTATCTGTTGGCAAAGTTGGCATTCCGATTCTGAGAACGCGACAGTCGGCCACAGGAGCCCGTGAGCCACTCAATCCTGATCTCGAACCTCGGGTCGGGTCTGGTCGAAATTGCTCATTTTGGCGGTGAATTTTGAAGCCTGTAGCCTCCGCGTTCCCATCCTGAAGGCAATCGCCGAATGGGAGAAGCCGACTGCAATGAAATGAGCCCTGTGTGTCGCGTGTGTGGAAACCGCAACTGCCAGGGTTAGCGTTTAACTTTAGCGCGCTAATCCACGTTTTGGCCTTTTGGGTTTTGGCCTTTTGGGAGTCGTTAATCCCTTACGGAGGGCTTCCTTATATCGTGCCTGGGCTTCGGCATTGGGCGGGTACAGGCCGAGCAGAGTTTCTCCCCGAACAACTTCCGACATGATCCAGCTCTCCATCTGTTCCTGGTCGTAGGCGGCGGAGACGACCTCATCGAGCAGGGCTTTGGGAATCACCACCGCGCCGTCATCGTCGGCGACCACGATGTCTTCCGGATAAACTGCCACGCCACCGCAAGCAATCGGCTCCTGCCAGCCGACGAACGTCAGAAGGGTGATCGAGGGCGGCGCGGCGACGCCCTGGCTCCAAACCGGGAAGTTCGTACCGAGCACGCCCCGGACGTCGCGAATCACACCGTCGGTCACCAAAGCGGTCACGCCAAGCCGCCGCATGCGGGCACATAGGATGTCGCCGAAAATGGCAGCGCTCGTGACCCCCATGGTATCCGCAACCGCGATACAGCCCTTCGGCATCACCTCGATCGCGGCGCGAGAGGAGCGGGGCGAGGCCCAGGATTCCGGAGTGGCAACGTCTTCCCGGACCGGAATAAATCGTAGAGTGAACGCCGGACCGGCGACGCGAGGCTGGCTGGTTCGCAAGGGGCGCGCCGCTCGCATCCAGACGTTGCGAAGCCCTTTCTTTACCAGCACGGTGGTGATGGTTGCCGTCGATATGTCCGCGAGTTTTTCCAACGTCATTGGATCGAGTGCCATGGTTCACCCAGCGAACTGCTTTAGCCGCACAAAACCGCTGATGCTGGCGATTCCAAAATTCGAACGACGAAGTGATTGTGCGCTCAACCGCGACCTACCTCGGTCGGGGAATTATAACGACTTCCTCAGTCACGAAGTCAATCACACGGCCAATGAAAGCCGCGCCAGATTGTTGATCCCCTACCCGGATAGTGGCAGCCAGATTGGCAACGATGCCCGCCTTCGACCATTGCAATCAGTTACGATCCAGATAATAAAGGCAAGATTTGTGCCGTAGATCACAATCTTGAACATCATATTCAAGTAGAATATTTCAGAATGCTTGGTAGTGTCCTAAAGTTTAGGACACTACCGAATACTTGTCTGTCGCGGGATTTCGAGCATTGGGCCGGCATAATCGAAGTTCTATCCGTATCATAGGAAAAGAGGTCCGATGGCTGGCTCGAGGCGCGGTGCTGGTCGTGCCGGTCCACGTGCGAAGGCAGTAAGAACAAGATCCCAACCAGCGCTTGTCTCATCCGCAGAAGCACAGAATAGATCGCATAAGATCGCATCCGCGGCGTTTCCCATCGTAGGACTTGGGGCTTCGGCTGGCGGGTTGGAAGCGTTCACCCAACTCTTGCACGCCTTACCCACGGACACCGGCATGGCATTCGTGCTGGTGCAGCATCTCGATCCCAAACACCCGAGCATCCTGGCGGAATTGCTGGCTAAATCCACTTCCCTGCCGGTGCATGAAGCGGTCCACGGCGTAAAACTGAAGCCAGACCACGTTTATGTAACTCCACCCAATGTCAAGCTGGCTCTTAAGGGCGGCGCCTTTTACCTGACGCCGCGCTCCGAACACGCCGGCAGCGGCATGACCGTCGATTTCTTTATGAGGTCGCTCGCGGATGAGCAAGGCAATCGAGCCATCGGCGTGGTGCTATCGGGCACGGCTTCGGATGGCACGCTCGGACTGGCTGCGATCAAGGCCCAGGGCGGAATCACCTTCGCGCAGGATGAGAAATCGGCCAAGTTCGACGGGATGCCGCATAGCGCCATTGCCTCCGGGTGCGTGGACTTTGTGCTGCGTCCGGTGGAAATCGCCGCTGAACTGGGCCGGATCAGCGCTCACCCGTACCTCAAGGACGGCGAGCCTGAGAGCACCAGCCCGGCATCGCGCAAGAGCATCCCCCATCTCCAAAGAATCTGTGGCTTGCTGCATAGCGCAACCGGGGTGGATTTCACCAACTACCGGCTGACCACGATTCGCCGGCGTGTCGAGCGGCGCATGGCAGTTCACAAGATGGACGGCATCGCCGATTACGTTGACCATCTGCGGGATCATCCGGCGGAATCGCAGGAGCTGTTGCAGGATTTGTTGATCCCGGTGACGAGTTTCTTCCGCGATCCGGCGGTATTCGAGGCGCTGAAGACCGAGGTTTTCCCGGCGCTGCTGCGCAAGCGGGCTCCCACCGAAGCTGTCCGAATCTGGGCCCCGGCGTGCTCAACCGGGGAAGAAGCGTATTCCCTGGCGATGACGTTATTGGAGGTCGTTGGCGAGGAAGGACTGAGCCGCCCTATCCAGATATTCGGCACGGACTTGAGAGAGTCAGGCATCGAACAGGCGCGCGCGGCACGCTATCCCGAGACGATTGCAAGCGAGGTCTCGGCCGAACGGTTGCGGCGGTTCTTTGTCCGGGAAGACGGCGGCTACCGCATCAGCAAGACGATCCGCGACATGTGCGTATTTGCCCGTCACAACCTGTTGGCCGATCCACCCTTTTCTCGCATGGACCTGGTCAGTTGCCGCAATCTGCTGATCTATCTGGAACTACCTTTGCAGAAGAGAGCGCTTGGCCTGCTGCACTACGGGCTCAAGCCCGGCGGCTTTCTGGTGCTGGGCTCAGCGGAAGGCACAGGCGCCATGCCCCAGCTGTTCGGGGTGGCGGACAAGGCGTGCAAGATCTTTAGTAAGAAAGCTAATGCGGGCCGTCCGCACTTCGACTTCGTGGCCGCGCGCTTTCCCGTTGAACGGGATGGCGTGCGGGCGTTGCTGGCTGGCAAGAATCTGGAAAGCGCTGCCAGCTTCGACCTGCAAAAAGAAGCCGACCGCGTCGTCCTCAGTCAATATGCGCCCGCAGGGGTGGTGGTCGACCGCAACCTGGAGGTGGTTCAGTTCCGGGGGAAAACCAGCACCTTCCTGGAGCCGTCGCCGGGCCGGGCGAGTTTGAATCTGTTGAAAATGGCCCGCGGTGAATTGGCGGTGAGCATCAAGAAAGCCGTTCAGGCGGCCATCAAGCGAGGCACACCGGTTCGCTCTGCGGTGGTGAGTCCGGACAGCGGCCGCGAAGTGAGAGTGGAAGTCCATCCACTGCCATCGCCGTCCGCCGACGAACGCTATTTCCTGATCAGCTTCGAGGAAGTTCCCCTGACCAGCCGGCTGAAGCCACGCGAGGATGATGGCGGAAAACGCATGCCCGCCAGCAGCCGCGAGGTAGCGCGACTCGGCAAGGAATTGGCGGCCGTCAAGGAAACCACGCGAACCATCATCGCGGAATATGAAGCCACCAGCGAGCAGTATCAGGTGGCTAGCGAGGAACTCGTATCCTCCAACGAGGAGTTGCAGAGCACCAACGAGGAACTGGAGACTTCCAAGGAAGAGTTGCAATCGATCAACGAAGAACTTAACACCGTCAACGAAGAACTGCGCAGCCGCAATACCGAGTTGAATCAGGTCAACAATGACGTTTACAACCTGCTGGGCTCGATCAAAGTGCCGGTCGTTATGCTCGGCCGCGATCTACGCATACGCCGCATAACCCCCGCCGCCAGCGAAGTATTGAAGGTGATTCCCTCCGATGTTGGCAGGTCCATTGCCGACATACGGATGCCGATCCGTGTGCCCGATCTGGAACAATTGGTGCTACACGCGATGGATGCGGCAACGGTCAAGGAGCGCGAACTACAGGACGAGGATGGGCGCTGGTGGTGCATGCGAGTCCACCCCTATCGCACCACCGAGAACCTGATCGATGGGGCGGTACTATCGCTACTCGACATTGACGCGCTGAAACGCCACAGTGACGAACTCCGCAAGGCCAAGGAGTTCGCCGAAGCCATCATCGAGACCGTGCACCAACCAATTCTGGTGCTGGACGCCGATCAACGGGTGATCAAGGCCAACAATTCCTTCTGCGTCGGTTTTCAGATTGCCGCCGAGGAAATCACCGGAAATTATCTCCATGAGCTGGCACGCGGCCAGTGGGACATCCCCCAATTGACAGTTTGCTGGATGAAGTTCTGGCCAAAGACACGATGATTTCCGACCTCGAAGTGGAGCACACCTTCCCGAAGCTTGGGCGCAGGTTCATGCTACTCAGCATCCGTAAACTGCAAGACGTAATCGACCGTGAACCTCGTGTTCTGGTGGCGATTGACGATATTACGGAGCAAAAACGTGCCTTGGAGGCGTTACTGGCTTCGGAGAAGATGGCCGCGACCGGCCGTTTGGCGGCGTCTCTGGCGCATGAGATCAACAATCCACTCTGCTCGGTCGGCAACATCATATATCTGCTCGGCCGCGACGATACCCTGAACCCGCCCAGTAGGGAGCTGGTGCAAATGGCGGAACAGGAGTTGGGACGCATTTCCCACATCACCAAGAGTACGCTCGGCTTTTACCGCGAAGCGGAGTCTCGGGTAGACATGAAGTTGAGCGAACAAATCGAAAGTGCGTTGGCGATGCTCGCCCCGAAGCTCACGGCCAAGAAAGTAGCGGTCGCGAAGCAGTTTTGCTCCGACGGAGGCCTGCGCGCCTTTCCCGGCGAGATCCGCCAGGTGCTGGCCAGCCTAATCGAAAATGCGGTTGAAGCCGTGCCCGAAGGCGGAACGATTAAGATACGCGTGGCCAATGGCCGCAGCTGGACAAACCCGGAACAGCATGGCGTGCGGGTCATGGTGGCCGACAATGGCGCGGGCATAACGGCGGCCACTCGAAGACATATCTTCGACCCGTTTTTCACCACCAAAGGAGTAAAGGGAACCGGTCTGGGCCTGTGGGTAGTACGCGGCATCATGGAAAAGAACCGCGGTCAAATTCGCTTTCGCAGCAGCGATCGCGAGGATCGCTCCGGCAGCTGCTTCTCGCTGTTCCTGCCGCAAGGCAACTCGGCGTAGCCGCCAAGCACAACCTGCCGCGGAGAGGCGGGCAACGGGTTTCGGGAGTGCTATTCCGCTCAGCGCGGAGATCGGTCACCAGTTCAGCATGACACGGTAGGAGTTATCACGCGAGTTTCCCGGACAGGCCGATACCTATCCGCCAAGCCTTGGAGCTTGGACTTCGGCAAGTTCCAGAGGGTTAGGCCGCCGCTTGACAGGCCTCGGGGCGTTCAACAGTCTGACTACCGTCTGTACCTCCAGGGCTGTCCGCTCAACGATTTCACCGATGGTGAAATGGGCGTCGAATAGCTCCCTGACTCTCTGCTGCGCATCGCTCATGGGGCCCATGGTGCCTACTCCTGCTCCCCGGACGGCGCTGTCGATTCTGGCAATCCGGGCGCCGCTGAAATTCCAGCAGCTCACATATCGATGCAACAGGGTCGACCACCGTTGTATGTAGACCAGGGTTGGCCGACAAAAGCAGCCAGGCACACGAGGCCATCGGCAAAAGCCGCCTCTGGCGTTTGCAGGGGTGACATTTTTCCGGCGGTGATAACGCCGGATGCATCAACTGGAAAACCAATCCAGGGTGGTATCCCGGAGAAGGCTTTGACAGGTTGAAGCCTTCTCCGTGGCTCTGGAAAGAAACTCCACTTTAGTTGTCGACCACCACCGTCAGCGCGATGGGCAATGACGATTGAACTGTAGCCTGGGCTGGCGTCTTAGAGGAGTTGCTGCTACAACCACCCAGCAGCAGAATAGACATCAGTGCAATCAGCGCGAGCCAATAACGGAGGGACGCTGTTCTGCGACCACCGCCAATCCACAGTAAGCCAAATGGCAAAGTTGCCAAACCAGTCCACGCCGCCAAAAACACGTTACGCCGATGAAGCGTGGACGCTTGCTGGGTGATCGTGAAGGTCGCCAGCACCGCATAGCTACCCGTAGGCGTGGTAGCTGAGTTAGTGATTGTTATGTCTCCGTTGCTATAGCTACAGGTGGCCCCCGCGGGCAGATTGTAGCAAGTCGCCACGATCTGGGAACTAGCGCTGGTACCGGTCAAGGTCACGGATACGCTGTCGCTGTCACCGACCGTGAGAGTCAAGGTCGGGTCCGGAGAACTCACCACCAACGAACCGGCCGTGCTGGCGGAGGAATCTACCGCAAATACAAACTGCGACGATGCCCCACTCCCGGCAGGGTTATTCACAATAACATTGACGATTCCGACGGATGCTATATCCGCGGCGGAGATGGGCACCATCAACTGTGAATCACTCACCCAGGTCGTGCTACTGGTACGGTCAGAGCCGTTCCATGTGACTCCCGCCCCGACTGCAAAGCCGCTCCCGTTGACGGTAAGCGTGAATCCCGGGGAACCGGCTTTCACCATTGCCGGAGACAAGCTACTGATCGCCGGGGTTGGTGAAGATGCAGTCTTAGGGGCCGGTACGTAGTTGGCAGTCACGAGTCTGGCGGCGTTCATAGTGACAGTACAGTTGATATTGTTCGCGCCGCTGACCGAATCGCACCCCGTCCAGCTCGCTACCGTGGCCGGTGCAGTCAGGATCACCAGCGTATTTGGGAGGTAAGTGAGCGTGAAGCTGGTGTTGCCACCGCTGCTTCCACTATTATCCGCTGGCGCGGCGGTGATCGCGACGCCGCTACCCGGGTTGGTCGAGTTCACGATGAGCGGGTAGTCCCCCAGCGCACCACCTACAGCCGTGAATGCCTTGAGGCAAACGTTTGCGGTGGGATCGTAGGTCGTCGCATCCTGCCACGTGGCACCATCCGGGCCCAAATAGCTGTGCCCCGGACTGGAAGTAGCCTTGCTGGAATAGTTCGCCACGGCAGATTCAATTGGGATCGGGGAGTTGTAGCCAGGGGTGGTCAATTGGACGACAACGGAAAACTTCTGTCCACTGGTCAGTTGCACCGTATTAGGAAGCACCACCGTGTGGTAGCCCGCCAAAGGCAGGGTGCCTGCGGTGGTCGTGGCCAGCGTACCGTTAGTTGGATTCCCGGTCACACCCGTATAAACGTTGATGGTGTAAAGACTGTTGTTGCTGGCCGCCCAGAATGACACGGCTGCCAATGGTTCGCTGGCAACCGCCGTAAAGACATTCGCAAACCATCCCGTGGTGGGGTTGGTGGTGCTTATATTCCAACCGGTGACCAAGCCCAACGGATCGTATTCGTACTTGCGGGTGTAGTTAGTCGTCGCCTCGACGCCCAGATAGGAATACGATTCGTCGGTCATCGAATACCTGGTGTCGTAATACGAGATCCAGAAGTAGCCGCCTTGCCCCCATCCGGTTCCCCAACTGTTCTTGATCAGGAAGGCGCCGGGCCCCGGCGGATTTGGGGAGTTAAAGTTGGCCGCTGGATAATTGTCGTCCCATCCCGCAAGGGTTACGTCATGATTGGTTTTGACGGTTCCGCTGTAGTAGTACGCTGCGGTTGTGCCATTGTAGGCAGCGTCAACCCATGTCATTGAGGTGTGCAGGGCGCCGTCTGTCATCAGCGCGGTCTTTAGGGTCGTATTGTCCCAGCCCGGCGCCGCAGTGCTGGTTCGGCGCGCATACACGTTGATGTTCTGCACGTGCTTCTGCGCCGGCAGCCCCGATGGGGAAGTATTGGTGACGAGGGTCTGATACGGGTCGTCGGAGGTATTTACCGGGCCAGCCCAGCGCGCCAAGTAGGCGGCTGACATCGACGTGTTGCCACCATCGCATGGAAGGTTATCAAATCCATGCAGGTCTTTCAGGTTATTCTCCGAAAAACTGCGAATTTCACCCGGCATCAGCATCGACTCCAAAGAGCCGAACGTAGCAAAGGTCCAGCAGGCCCCGCAGGAGCCTTGGTCTTCAACGACGGTCATTTTGCCGACTGCGCGCAGGTCGTAACTGCTGGGGAGCGTGATACCCGCGAGAGGAGCTGCTTGTTGCGCCAGATGGGAGAAGTCCACGGGCGAAGGAACTTTACCGAGCGTCTGCCCCTTGGATGTCAGCGCCCTGCGTTGGATATGCCCTGTTTGGTTGACTTCGTTCCAATACTCGACAAAGTCCGGATTGATCGGCGCTACAGCGGGTGCAACTGGGTTTCCGCCCGGCGTGACGCTCTGAGCGAAGCCGGAGACCGCCGCAAGCACAAGCAACAACGGTGGCAGAAACGCATGACAATACTTTCTGGAGGGTAGCAGCGGTGAGTGGAACATAGTTCCCCTTCCACACATATGTGTTTAAGTGCAGGCAAAATGAGCTATAGCAGGAACTTACAAAATAGGGTGCTACCTAGGGCTGCGTCAACCAGCATCTTTGACCCATCGAGAATTGGAGCGATTGTTTTCCAAAACGGGATAATGGAATCAACATCCCTGCCGGCGTCAGACAGATATGAGCGTTCAACAGCCCGAAATGAGCTTGCGGCTCTCTTCGCGGCTGAACCCGATTTCCTTATTAGTCTTACCCTTGCCGTTTGGAATCCAATACCAGACCATACGGAAATGCGAGCGTATAACCGCGACGAAGGCGAACAGGGCGAAAGCCAGCGGGTAGAGCGCAAACCCCAATTCCGGCAGATTTCCCTTGGCCGGATTTGCTCTGATCATTTCCCAGGCGATAAACCCTGCGATCACAACGAGCATAAACATTGAGAACAGCATATGAAATGCGTAAATCTTGCTGATCTTGTTCCTGACCATTGCCGACGGGACGAAGCTGTACCGGAACGCGCCTCCCTGGTAAAGACCCACTCGCCAGTGCGTAGGAAGCAGGACGATGCGGCGCTGCTGGCGCCTGGCCGCATAGCGCCACGCCAGGATAGTCAACAATGCAGCCGCGGCGGCAATGGTCGCGGTTATCTGACGGTTGAATTCCCTCACGTCACGCGTAAGGTACAGAAACAGTTCTACGAGTCCGCTAAGAAACCAGAGGGTTTGAGGTCCCCAAGCGAAGGACTCTTGGGCGCCACGCATTTCCATTTGAGAATCGAGTTGGGCAGGAAATTCGCTCAGGAACGATGAACCTGTCTCCACGGACGACTCCTGTGTGAATCTCATTCTTACGAATGCCGGCTATCCAGGGTTCGCCCCGGGCTGACCAGTGAAGCGGTGCCTGCGGTCAGCGCGACAGAGGAGTCTAGTCCGCGTCTTGCAGAGTCTTGACGTGTTCTTCCAGGGCGCGGGAATACTCGCGCTCGGCGTGCAGTTCGGCGTTCGAGCTTCTTGACCTGGCTTTGCAGCCGCAGGATTTCAACCCGCAACTTGGCGGCATCGAGCTGGGGCAAAGGCGGTCGCGGCACTCGCGGCTTGTGAGCAGCAGTGGCGATGGCGGGGAGAGAAGTTTCATCCGTGGCTAAAGCCGAGGCCGCCAGAGGGCCACGTGCCTGAGTCACGCCGCGCGCCATGACGGCGAGCGCGGGCCTGGCCAGCGGGCGGGCTGAGGCCGGGGTCTGAAAGATTGTGCTCAAAGCCGCTGCCGCCGTCTGCGTCGCGATCGGGGCAGGCAGAGAAGAATCCGGCCGCGCGGTCGGCTTGCCATAGAGCAGATGGCGCACCCGGCCGATCAGGTCCTGCGGCTGGAAGGGCTTGCGGATCAACTCGTCCGCCTTCACGGCAAAAGCTTTCTCGGCGACCGAACGGTTGACGACTCCGGACATGAGGATGACCGGCGTCTGGCTCATCTTGGGATGCTGCTTGATGTACTGGCAGACCTCGTAGCCATCCTTTTCCGGCATGATCACGTCGGAGATGACGACGTCGGGGGCAGTCTCCTCCATCATGCCGATGGCGCTGCCGGCGTCATGACAGGCGATGACGTTGATGTTTTCGCGGCGGAAGGCAATCTTAATCACCTCGCGCATGGTCGCGCTGTCATCGATAAAATAAACCACCGGACTGGCGCTCATAGGAGAATGCCTCCTTCTTCTTCGTGCTGCTGCTCGCGCTCTTCGTCGATTTCGCGCAGCGCCTCCAGCATCAACTCGGTCACCGAACGCAGAATCGTGCGCGTGGCAGCCGTATTTCCGGGAACAAACTTGTAGACCCCATAATCGACATCGTTACAAGCCTTGACGATATGGACGACGGCCTCGTCGCCGACGCTCTCGCCAGCCTCGGCGTGAATGACGTCGCCGGCAAGCAGGAAAATAATGCCATCAATGGCGCCGGCGTTGACGTAGAGCACCCCTGTCTGCCGCGAGTGCCCGAGCATCTGGATGATGCCCGGCAGATCGAGATGGGAGAGATTGCCTTCGAGTGCGGTTTCCGACGTTTGGAGCATCTGCGTCGGCTGAAAACCTTCTTCGCGGCTGCGCAGGAAGGCGCGCACGTGCGCGGCCACGTTCTCCGGGCCGACGCGGCGGTCCACGTAATCGTCGCACCCGGCGCGGAACGCTACCATCAGCGCCTGGCGATCTCCTTCGCCCATGGCAAGGATGGGAATGTGCGCCGTCGATTTGTCGGCGTGCACTAGCTTCGGCAGGTCGTAGGCGCCGATTCCGCTGAGACTCGTGGAACAGAGAATCACCGTGGGCGGCGACCATTCCAGCATGGTGAGGGCGTAGCCCGCCTGGGTGGCATGGATCACCTCGAAGTGCTCGTTCCGAAGCGCTTCCGCCAGACGCCTGGCGAAGAACACATTGCTGTCGATGACCAGGATTTTGGCGGTCGTCTGCACCACGCCTTGGGCCGGGGCGCTCATTCCGCGCTCCCCGCCGCAATCAACTGGCTCAGGTCCAACAACTGGTAACTCCTGCTGTCCCATATCAGCTCGCCAACTACGCCCGGCGCCGGATGCTTGGCGGGAAACACGTCGGCCGAAACCAGGCCGCATTCCCCGCTCACCGGAATTGCCGCCAATTCGGTCGCCTCCGCCGTACGACGGTGGGCGATCAGGTGATATTGCGCCGGAGCACACGCCGCCAGCTTCAGCAGTCCGGCGAGGTCGTACAGCGGAATCACCCGGCCGCGCCGCAGAATGACCCCCAGGATTTCGTTCGAAGCGTGCGGGAAGGTATAAACTTCCTGGGGCAAAGTCAGCTCCGCGACAGACGCTGCCGGCACCGCGCAATGCAGCTCTCCGGCGGGAAAGACAACGAATTTTTCTTCGCCCGTCATGCTCCTGAGTTCGCCTTTGCTCGCTCTGCCGCCACGGCCATGACTGGCAGCCCAGCCTCGTTTTCGACGAATATCGCCGAGTTCACCACCGGCATGATCTGCTGACGCACTAACCCTAGCCCGCGATACCAGGAGCGCTCCTGGCCATGGAAGCCTCGCGGCAGCGCCACAATTTCGCGAAGCTCCGCCATGCCTTCGATCTGGCTGATGGCAACCGCGACACGGCGAGATTTCAGCACCAGCAACTGCTCCAGTTTGACCGAGGGCACCCCGAAGACCCGGTCCGCCGCAATCACCGGAATCGGCCTGCCATTCCCGCGAGCCGCGACTGCCGGCGGCAAGTTCCCTGGCGGCAGATCGCGAATCTCCTCCACTTCCGCCGAGGCGATTACGAATCGCTGGCTGCCAAGCCGGAAGATCACCACCGCCTCGCCCCGCTTGGAATGCGGTGGATTGACGACGCGGCGGCTCATAGCCCCACCGCCCGCATGCCGAACATCAGCGAGATTCGCTGCTCGATTGCGTTGCAGATGGCGTCGAGCGGCTGCACCTCGTCTACCGCGCCGGTCCGTATGGCCTCCGAAGGCATCCCGAAGATGACACTGGTCGATTCATCCTGCGCGATCACATGTCCACCGGCAGCCTTGAGCGCCTGGACGCCCTTGGCGCCGTCGTTGCCCATGCCGGTCAGCACCACCGCAATGCCCATGGGCCCCGCATAATCGGCAACCGACTCTAAGGTAAGATCGGCGCTGGGGCGGTGTCCGTTGATTCGCGGACCTTCATCGAGAAGCAGACGCCCCGACGGTGAGACGCGCAAGTGATTGGCACCGGGACAGACATAAACGGTTCCGGCGCGCATCAGTTCACCCGCCTCCGCCTCCTTGACGGGCAGAGCACAGGTTTCCGCCAATTGCCGGCTGAATTGCGTGGTGAAGCTGGCCGGCATGTGCTGAATCAGCAATACCGCGCCGGGAAAAGTTCCCGGCAGTCGTGGGAGAACACTCATCAACGCAGCCGGACCACCGGTGGAGGCCGCCAGCACTACCAGCGGAAATCTTTGTTCCGTCGTTGGCAACGGCATGGCTCGCAGCCCGTCTCCCGGTACGAATGCGACACCCGCGTGAGCACGCGGAGCACCTGTTTCAGCGCGGGCTTCAGCGGGCGCGGAGAGTGAAGCTGCCATTGGCGGACGACGCGCGGCATTGCGCACGACGCGAACCTTGGCTGCAAGTTTGACCTTGCGGAGCAGTTCGTCGCGCACGCTCTCCATGTCGAGATCGACTCCGCCGGCGGGTTTCGCCACAAAATCGATGGCTCCGAGCTCGAGAGCACGCAACGTCGGCTCGGCCCCTTCGCGCGCCTCGGAACTGACGATCACGATTGGTCGCGGCTTGGTCGCCATGATTTGCTCAGTCGCTTCCAAGCCACTCTTCTTGGGCATATTGATGTCCATGGTGATTACGTCGGGGTTCAGGGCTTCGCTGAGCAGCAGAACTTCCACTCCATCGCGAGCTTCGCCCACGATGTCGATCTGCGGATCGCTCGTGAGCAAAAGCTTCAGCACTCGCCGCATGAACGAAGAGTCTTCGGCAATCAACACCCGGATTCTTGCTTCCGCATCCATATGCTCTATTTGCCTGCCAATAGCTTGGCTGAAACCACCTGCCCGGAACTGCCGATCAGAGCGCCGATCTGCGCCACCAGTTGTTCTTCCTGCACCGGCTTGACCATGAACGCCTTGGCTCCCTCGCGCACGGCGCGTTCACGGTGCTTGCTGCCGGCGCGCGAGGTAACCACCATGACGGGAATGCTTCGCGTCTCCGGATTCTGCCGCAGGTGAAGCATCAGCTCGTAGCCGTTGGTCCGCGGCATCTCCAGGTCGGTCACCACCAGGTCGACCCCGCCCTCGGAGACTATCTCGAGCGCCTCCAGGCCGTCGGATGCGAGCCGCACCCGATAGCCGGCCTTTTCGAGCATGCGGCCAACGAACTTGCGGACGCTGATGGAATCGTCGACCAGCAAGACCAGCTTCTCCTTCTCGATCCGGTCGATGGCCTCGTCGGGAATTTCGCCGGCGGCAACGGCAGCCGCCCCCGGCAGGAAAATTCGCGCGGCGTTGGCCGCCGTCATCAGCGGACGGCGTTCGATGGACTCACCTACCACCAGGCGATTGAGATCGACCAGCAGGATGAGACCGCCATCGGGAGCGATCGTCGCCCCGGGGAACAGTTTCACGTTGCGCAGATACTCGCCGAGATTCTTGATGACGATTTCGTCTTTCCCGATGACTTCCTCGACGACGATGCCCACCTGTTTGCCGGCAACGTTGACCACCACGAGCCGATACCAGCCGTTCATCGGTTCGACCGGTTCGAGGCCAAGCTGCGCGTCAAGATGCAACACTTCGGTAAGCTGATCGCGGACCTTGGCCAGACGTTTGCCGCCGACTTCCTCGATGTCGCTCGAACGCAGGCGGCGAATCTCCTCGACAAACGGCAGCGGAAAGGCAAAGGTGTGCTTGCCGACGCGCACGAACAGCGCCTGCGAGATGATCAGCGTGAGCGGAACCTTGAGAGTGAAGCGGGTGCCGATTCCCTTCCGGGTTTCGATCTCGATCTCGCCGTTTAGGGCGTCGAGATTGGTGCGAACCACGTCGAGACCGACGCCGCGTCCGGACAGCTCCGTCTTTCGCGGAGCAGTCGAGAAGCCCGGGAGGAACATGAGGTCGAGCAGTTCTTTGGGCGACAACGAGCCCGCCTGTTCGGGGTTCACCAGTTCGAGCTCGGCGGCGGCGCTGCGAATGCGTTCATAATCGATGCCGCGGCCGTCGTCCTCCACCTCGATATAGATGTGATTGCCCCGGTGATAGGCACGAACCGCGATGTTGCCGCAATCCGACTTGCCGGCGTCGTAACGCTCGTCGGCGCGCTCGATGCCGTGCGCCACGGCATTGCGCACCAGGTGCAACAGAGGATCGGCAATCTGCTGGATGATGTTGTTGTCCAACTCGGTCTCGGCGCCCGCCAGCACCAGTTCCACGCGCTTGCCGACCGCCTTGGAAGCGTCCCGTACGGCCCGCGAGAGGCGGGTGTAGAGGTTGCCGATCGCCACCATGCGCGATTGCGTGATCTCATCCTGCAAACGGTGCGCCAGCTTGGTGAACTCATCGATGTCGCCATCGACGCGGCGCACGAAGCCATCGAGTTGCGTGAGCACCTCGGTAATGTCGGCGGAAATTTCAGTGAGCGAGCGGGACAGGATGCCGAAGTCGTCATAGCGATCCATCTCCAGCTCGGAGAACTCGGCCAGAGCGGTATCGAAAGAACGCGAATAGCTCGAGTAGCCGCCGCGGAACGGATACTGAATCAGGCTGCCCGATTTCTCTTCCGGCAACGGCGAACGGCGCGGCAAACTGTGCCCGGGAGCGGAAAGCGGCCCCAAGGTTACGCGGCTGAATTCATATTTTTCCTGGAATTCGCCGATCTTGTCGGTCATGCGCGCCTTGGAAAAATTCAGCACGTCGGCCAGCCGCTCCAGCTCTTTCAGACGGCCCAGCATACGGGTTCGATTGGTCACCAGCTCGCCAACCGCGTTCATCATGCGGTCCAGCCGCTCCAGCGCAATGCGGACCGACTTGGACTGCGGCACCCCTGCGGGCTCGCGCCGGCCGGCGGCCAGGGCAGCGATTTCTTCACGCTCGTGGCGCGAGGCGTCCGCCTCGATTTCCACGCTGGGTTCTGCCGCGATTTCAACCGCGGGCTCTGGCGGAACCTGCGCTTCGGCAGCCAGCCCTATCTCCGCAGCCTCTTCGGCCTCCTGCTCCAGTATCTCGGCTTCCACGTCTTCCAGCTGATCGATCCGCTGGAAGTAAGCTATGGCGGCATCCTGGAAACTTTGCTCATCGCTCCACTGCCGATAAAGCTGCTTCTTCAGGATGTCGACCGACTCGAGGCAGAGATCGACAATGTTCGCACTCGGCTTCAGTTCGCCATCGCGAAGACGCGCGATCAAATCCTCGGCGCGATGAGCGATCGTCGAGAGCCGGTGAAATCCCACCTGCGCGGCGGAGCCCTTGATGGTGTGCATCGCCCGGAACAGCTTGTTGATGTCTTCCGGGTTCGGGTTCGCCTCCAGCGACAACAGCGACTCGGTGATGGCTTGCAGGTGCTCTTCTACTTCCGGGATAAAGAACTCGAGCACTTCCGCCGCCACGTTGTCGTCGGCGGGCAGATCCAAAAGCGACGGAGCAAATGCCTGAGCAGCCTGCGTCTCCAGGTCGAGCGCACCATCCCCGTCCGCCACTTTGAACTCGTTTTGCGCCGCTTCGATGCCGGCGAACGCTGCGATGGTCTTTTCAATTTCGGGAAGCGTATCGATGGCATCGCCCGGCTCGCTTGCCAGTGCCTCAGACGATCCCTCAGATGCTTCGGCTGACGAGGCGGGGACATCCGCAGCGAGAGATTCCGTCACGCTCGCGTGTGCTGGCGAAACTTCCACCGTGGGCGACGCCTCAGCGCCCGGCGCCGCGTCTGTTTCCGATGGACTCTGCGGCGCAGCCGCTAACGGCTCGGGAGCGCCAGCCAAATCTGCCGCAGGCCCTGCCGGGGAACGACGCTCAACCGGCGGTAGCGGCCGCGTCATCACGGCCTGCGCTTCGGGCTCTTCGACGGACTGCTGGAAAGCGAAGGGATAGCGCTGCTTGAAAGCCTTGACGTCGTCCTCGGCTTCGACCCCGTTGGCGCTGATCATGAGCAGGTCGGATTCGAGAACCGCAATCGCCTCGTAGATGAACTCGACCAGCGGTGTACAAGCGTCCGGGCCGATGCTTGAATTCATCGCATACTGAAAAATGTGCGCGAGCTTGCCGGTAACCTCGGAAAAGGACTTGTAGCTATACGTCCCGGCGGTTCCAGCCAGCCCGTGCGCGGCGATATAGAGGCGCTCGATGTCCTCGGGCAGCCGGATAGGGGTCGAGCAGCACGCCGGAGTATTCGCGCAGGAACTGCAAGTGCTCGGATGCTTCCTGGAGGAAGAGCTCGACGAATTCCTGACCGGGTCCGCTCATAACGTTCCCTCCTCGGCGGCCCTCGCAAGCGGAGGCACGTTCATCGGCTTTTGCAGCAGACGGGCGCCTCCCTCTACGCTCTGCTTGAAGCGCATCTGCAAGCCGGCAACGGACTCGGCGTGTCCGAGGAAGAGATAACCGCCCGGTTCCAGATAATCGTAGAAGCGCTGGATAATACTGGCCCGCCTCGGCTCGCTGAAGTAGATCAAGACGTTCATGCAGAAGATACAGTCGAAGCGTCCGACATAGACGGACTCCATCAGATTCATGGGGACAAAGCTGACCATGTTGCGGATCTTTGGCTTTACCGTGTACTCCTCCGCTCCCTCGACAAAGTACATCTCCCGCTGGCGGGGCGAAAGATTACCAAGGGCACGTCGCGCATAAGTGGCCCGTTCGGCCTGGCGCAGAGCGTCGCGGCTGATATCGGTTGCCAGGATGTTGATATTCCAGGCGTCGGAAAATTCCAGGGTGTCGCAGATGCTGATGGCGAGGCTGTAGGGCTCTTCGCCGGTGGAGCACCCGGCGCTCCACAAGCGCAACATGCGTGGATTCTCCCAGAACTTTCTCATGTGCAGTTCGGGAAGCAGCTTGCTCTGAAAGATCTCGAACGTCTCGGGATAGCGGAAAAATTGCGTCTCCTGGGTGAGCATGCGCTCCAGCAGGGCGTCGTATTCGACGCCGGGCGGGCGCACCAGGCGTAGCAGCTCCGCGCCCGAGGCCACACGGCGGGCTTGCATGTGCTCGCGCAGACGGTTGAGGAAGAACGTGCTGCGCGATTCGTCGAACACAATGCCGGTGCGCTGCTCGATGAGCAGGCGAAGCTCAGACAGCTCGTGGTCGGAGACCGCCGGATCGACTTCACCCGGCGACAACCCAGGCTCACGGGCGCCGACGCCGTACAAAGCGGCTTTGCCTTGACTGAGACTCACGCCTTATTGCCTCGCACTTGCCGCCATCGACACTTCCCTGGCGGCCGGAGCGGAGTTGTTTACCCGAAACTGCGAAAGCGCCTCGTTCAACTGCTCGGAGAGCTTCACCAACTGCTCCACCGTGCGCGCCGACTGACGCGATCCCTGCGACGTTTGGCGGGTGATGCCGGAAATGATCTGCATGGCATTGGCGACGCCTTCGGTGCCGCGCACCTGCTGCTTGGAAGCGAGCGAAATCTCCTGCACCAGCTCCGCCGATTGGCGCACCACGGTCGAAATCGCATCGAGTGCCTTACCAGCCTGATCGGCCAGTTTGGCGCCGACTTCCACCTCGCGCGTGCCCTCTTCCATGACGACGACGGCTTCGTTGGTTTCGGCCTGGATCGCCTTGATCAGGGCAGCGATATCCTTGGTGGCGGTTCGCGAGTGCTCGGCGAGTTTACGCACCTCGTCGGCGACGACGGCGAAACCTCGCCCAGCCTCTCCGGCGCGGGCGGCCTCGATGGCGGCATTCAAGGCCAGCAGGTTCGTCTGCTCGGTAATGTCATTGATCACGTTGACGATCTCGCTGATTTCGAGCGAACGGTCACCCAGCGACTTGATCTTCTTGGCGCTGGCTTGCACCGAGGCGCGAATGCGCTGCATGCCCTCGAGCGTGTCGCGCACCGAACGGTTGCCCTGTTCGGCGGCGTCCAGCGCGCGACGCGCCGCCTCGGCGCTGGCTTCGGCGTTGTTGGAAACCTGCTTCATCGAAACCGTAAGCTCTTCCACGGCCGACGAGGTATTGGTAATTTCCTGGTCCTGCTGGGTGGCGCCGTTGGCCATTTCTTCGGTTGACAAACGGATCTGGCCGGCGCTGCTGCTGACGTCGCCGGCGGCCTTGCGCACCCGCTCGAGCACCTTGGCAAAGTTGTCGAGCATGTAATTGACCGAGTCAACGATATTGCCGAGCGCGTCGTTGGTTACCTTGCCGCGCAGGGTGAGGTCGCCTTTCGCCACCTGACTCACGATGGTCAGAAATTCGGTGACGCTGCGTTGCAGATTATCCTGCGCCTGCTGGTTGAAGACGGCGCGCGAGGCGTTTTCTGCCGCGGCATTCAGGTTTTTGGCGATCACGCCGAAATCATCGTCACGGGTAACTTCGAAGCGCTGCTTGTAGTCGCCACCGGCGATCTTCTCGGAAAACTCGGCAAGCGCCCGAACCGGCGCGGCAATTTTGTTGCTGACCGTAAACCAGACCGCCATCACCACGGCAAGCGCAACCCCAAGACCGGCCAAGCAGACGCATGCCGGCAACGGCCGGAAGCGCTCCCAGGTCCATGAGGGCTACACCGCCGGAGCGGGCTCCAGCCGTAAAGCCCAGCAGCAGGGCAGCAAGCGTGCCGGCCAGCATCAGCAGCACCAGCACTCCAATGGTCGAATTAAGACGACCCTTCATAAAGCCTCCAAGATCCGCCGTGTGACGGACGTCCGCCAAGATTTTCGCGGCGTGCTAAATCACCGGAACCGGAAAATTTTCCGTCAACTTCTTCAAATCCACCGCCAACGCCAGCCGCCCCTCGTCGCGCAGCATGCCGCAGCAATAAGGGACGTCGCGCGGAGCGTCGTCCAGCAGCAAGGGCTCGGTCGTGGTTACCGCGCCGAACACTTCGTCGGCCGCAACTCCGAGGCGCAGATCGTTGCCGCCATCCTGCCCGCGCAGGCAGGCAACCACCACATGCTTGGGCGAAAGATCCGGGCGCCGCGATTCCGTCAGGCCGATGTCGATCACCGGAATGATCAGACCGCGCAGGTTGAATATCCCCATCAGGAACGGCGGAGCCAGCGGCAGGGCCGTCACTTTGGGCCACTCGACAACTTCTTCCACGTCAAGCACGGCAAAGCAGAAACGTTCCCGCCCGGCGCGAAAGACGCAGTATTGCTTGCGCGGCAGCCGATCGGCATCCTCTTCGGTCCGGAAAGCCTCGACCAGCGGGGCTCGCTCGGCCCCAGGATGATCCAGCGTCTGATCCGAATTTTGGTTTACTGAGTTCATTGACTTGGCGCCGCTCCCGTAGCCGCGGACTGCGGTTTTCCGAGCACTCTGCCGACGGCTTCGATCAGTTGCTCCGCCGTAAAAGGTTTGACGACGTATCCCTGTGCGCCCTGCTCGCGTCCCCAGAATTGGTCGCTCTGGCTTCCCTTCGAGGTAACCATCACGATGGGAATCGGCGCATAATCCGGCTGCGACTTCAATTCGCGGCAGGCCTGATATCCGTTCCGCCCCGGCATGACTACGTCGAGCAGGATCAGGCTCGGACGTTCAACGTCGAGCATCTGCTCGATCAAGGCCGGGTCGGCGAGCGAAACCGCCCAGTAACCGGCGTGCTCCAGATACGACTGCATCAGCCGGCTTTCCGCTGGCGAATCATCGACGATCAGGATCTTGTTGGGTACCGACACGATTTGGTTAACCTCGGCCACGACTGCTGGCTGCAAAAGAACTATAAAACTCAACTTCCAAGCTGGCTGGCGCTATCTCGATCCGCTCGCGCCAACCGTCCGGGAAGCTTTCTCCGCCTCCGGCGAATTACGCCCGGCGGCCTGCATTTCGGCCTCGAGCGACCAGAAACGCTGCATAATTTCGTGCAGCCGTAAAGCTGTGTTGCGAACCGTCTCCAGTTGCTCGCGCGCTTCGTCGGAGAAAGAATCTACGTTCAGCAACAGCAATTCGGCATTGCCCAGCACTGAAGTCAGGGCATTGTTGATGTTGTGACGCATCTCGACAACGTATTTGCCCAACGTAACGTGCCGCTGAGTGGCGGTCAACATCTGTTCAGCCCGTTGTGCCCTCGCGACGGCTTGGCGGCGGCGCAGGCACTCGCCGGTCAGCAGAACCGCGTTGTCCGTCCAGAATTCGTCCTGCCGCAGCAGCAACAACTGGGGAAAGGATTCGCGAACCTTCCTGTACTCGCCGGGGGACGTAACGCAAATCAGGGGGCGCGCCGAAGGGTCCAGGGCTTTGAGCAACTGCTCAAGGCGCTCCGCTGGGACACCTCCAACCACCACCAGATCGCACTCAGGCAGACGGTCAAACGCCGGCTCGGCGGCCAGCAGCACGAATTCCGGAATCATGCGTTCCGCTTGCCAGCGATCAACCAGCAACCGCGCCAACTCCGGCTGGTCGGAAACGATGGCAATTGTGATCTCACTTGCAGCCGGCAGATTCACGCGGCTTCGCCAAGAATCCATATCCCTCGCCATATCGTAGACTTCATCCCGGTTTTTATATGCAAGAAGCTAGCCAAAACGCCCAAGAAAGAAAATCCTTATTATTCAAGTACATAGTATCTCGCGTCGGATGGCGGAGATCACTCCGTCTCAAAAGTGAGACAAACCGTCTCACGCGGCTCCGCGCCGCAGACGATACTTCAGGATGGATAGGGACTCAGGCTCCGGCCCTGGCAACCGCACCTTTGGGCCAGCCGGAAGCCTTCGCGGCGGTGGCGCCACGAGGGCCGGTTTCAATGCCGTAACGTTTGATCTTGCGATAAAGAGTGGCTCGCGAAATGCCAAGCATTTTCCCGGCGAGCGCCTTGTCGCCCATGACCTGATCGAGCACGCGCTGAATGGTGGCATGCTCAAGCTCTTCCAGATCGGTAGTAGGCGGCGCAGGCAGACGGATGGCGGAGGATTTCCTGACCAACCCCTGAAGATTCGCCGGAAGATCACCGACGTCGATGGTCTCCATGCCACCGAGCGCGACGGCGCGCTCAATGCAATTCTGCAGTTCGCGCACGTTGCCCGGCCACTCATAGGCCATCAGCGCTTCCATCGCCGTATTGCTGATCGTGATCCGCGCGGACGATGAAAACTGATCCAGGAAGTGCTGCGCCAACATAGGGATATCGGACTTCCTCTCACGTAAAGATGGAAGGTTAAGGGTGACCACGTTCAGGCGGAAATAAAGATCCTTGCGGAAGCTTCCGTTCTGGTAGGCGGCCTCCAAATCGCGGTTGGTGGCGGCGATCATCCGCACCGCCACCTTCACGCTTTGATTGCTGCCGACCGGACGAACCTCTTTTTCCTGAAGCACGCGCAGCAGCTTGGCTTGCATTTCCGGCGAAAGTTCGCCGATCTCATCGAGCAGGATGGTGCCGCCCTGGGCCGACTGAAACAAACCCTCCTTGGCCTTGTGCGCCCCTGTAAACGCCCCCCGCTCGTGGCCGAAGAGCTCGCTTTCGATCAGCGTCGGCACCAGGGACCCGCAATCGATGGCGACGAAAGGACGCTTGGCAAAGGCTCCGCGGAAATGGATCGCCCGGGCCACCAGCTCCTTGCCGGTTCCGCTCTCGCCGGTGATGAGCACGGGGGTGCGGGTGTCCTTCAGGCGGGCCACCATACGCAGCACATCCTGAATTTTCTGGTGGGTGCCGATGATGCCGTGGGCCTCGGACTCGGCCAGAAAGCGTTCGCGCAGGAACTCGTTTTCAGCCACCAGACCCACTTTTTCCGCCATGCGCTGCAAAGTCATTTTCAACTCTTCGACGCGGAAGGGCTTGGTGATGTAGTCGTAGGCGCCGAGCTTCATGGCCTGAACGGCTGTCTCAATGGAGCCATAGCCGGTCATGATGCTGACTTCGGCCCGGGGCAGAATTTTTTTGACTTCGGCCAGAAATTCCAGCCCGGACATCTGGGCCATGCGGAGATCGACGAGCACGATGTCGGGAGCGTCGTTTTCGAGCTTTACCAGCGCACTCTCGGCACTGTCGGCCTCGCTGTAATTAAAACCCAGGCCGGCGGCAATGGTGGTACAGAGCTTGCGAATGCTTTGCTGGTCATCGACCACCAGGAAATGGATTTTGTATTCAGCGCTCATCGGCTGCCCCAATGACCTTCCGTACCATGTCCATTAACTCTTTGACCCGGAAAGGCTTCTCGATAAACGGCACCCCGGTCGAACGCAGCGCAAGCGCGGTTTGCTGGTTCACCGTATCGCCGGTAATCAACATAAATCGCTGCGCCAGATCAGGCCGGAACTGGCAGATCCAGCGATAGACATCCTGGCCGCTGACTCCGCCAGGAGTGCGCATGTCGGAAATCACGCCGGCGAACTCATCGGCAGCGAGCATTTCCAGGCCGAGCACTCCTGAATCAGCCCCAACCACCAGATAGCCGCCACGCTCCAGGGCCGCCCGAACGAAGGCGAGCACCGCAGATTCGTCTTCGATCACCAGCACCGGATTTTTCACGATGGCCCTCATGAGGTGCCGTCCGCGACCGCTGGCGACCCCGCTTTGGGCTGCATGGGAATACGGACAGTGAAGGCGGCGCCTTTGCCGTTGGCGCGATTACCGGCGATGATCTCGCCTCCATGTTCACGAATGATTCCGTAGCAGATGCTCAAGCCAAGCCCGGTACCCTTGCCGAGTCCCTTGGTGGTATAGAAGGGATCGAAAATGCGCTGCGGTTCACGGATTCCAGCGCCATTGTCGCGGAAGCTGATCTCGGCGACACCGTCGCGAACCGCTGTCTCAATTTCGATCACGCCGGGGTCGCCGGTCTCACGGATGGCATCGTAGGAGTTGTTCAACACGTTCAGAAAGACCTGCTGCAGCTGCTGCGGGTCGGCAATCACCTCAGGGAAAGGCTCCTGCAGGGTTTCCTTCACTTCGATCCCACCGTGAGCAAAATCGTAGGCGCGAAGCAGAAGGGTCCGCCTGACCAAGTCGTTGATTTGCACGGGCTCGCGCTGTGGCGGCATCTGGCGCGCAAAACTCAGCAGGTTCTGGATAATCTGCTTGGTCCTTTGAGCCTCGTCGATGATGATCTGGAGCTCGCCGAGCGCGCCCTCAGGCATCCCCGGCTGCTGCACCAGCAGATCGGCGAAGCCCAGGATGGCGGTCAGAGGATTGTTGACCTCGTGGGCAACTCCGGAAACCAGTTGGCCGACCGCAGCCATTTTTTCTGTCTGCATCAACTTCGACTGCAGCAGCAGCTCATCGGTGATATCGCTCATCACCACGATGATCGAGTTGACGTGGCCCTGAGGGTCGCGCATGGGGCTCAGGTTGGCCGAAAAGTGCGCCGTACGGTCTTCCCCCGCCACCAGCGTCAGCTCCAGGTTATTGACCTGCAAGCCGAGTAAAGTTCGCAAAATCGCCTGGTCGAATTTTTCCTGATGCTTCGGGGCGACCAGTTGGCGGATACGACAGCCCACCAATTGCCCAGCCTTGAAGCGACCCACTTCGTAAGCCCGCTGGTTGGCGTAACTGATAAGCCCGGCGGTGTCGACCACCAGGATCAGGCTCTGGGTGTTCTCCAATATCTTGGCATTGAAGTCGCGCTGGCGCTGCAACTCCGATTGAAACGACTTCAGCTCGCTGATATCCAGCATCAATCCGCGGTACTGAATGACCTTGCCGCTGGCATCACGCACGACGACAACGTTTTGCAGGGTGTAAACCAGGGACCCGTCTTTGCGGCGAAGCGATTCCTCGCGGTTCCGCAGGGTACCGGCGAGCTGTACGGTCCGGCGGAATTCGAGGTAACGCTCGGGCGAAATAAAAAGCTGGGTCGAAATGTCGATGACCAACAGATCTTCACGGGTTTCATAGCCAAGCATGCGCACTAGGGCGTCATTGACTTCGACGAAACGGCCCTCGGGAGTGGCAAAGAACAGGCCTTCCTGGATGCCGTCGAAGAGTTCACGGTAACGCTTTTCGGCCTCGCGCCGGTCGGTTATGTCCTTGAGGACATGAACGGTCTGCGTGCCCTCGTCGAGCGTGGCATTGATGTAGGAAGTCGAGACGAGGTAGGTGCGATCCAGCACCACGTGCAGACATTCGCCGCGCCCATCGACGTCGCAGAAAGGACAGAATCCCGGATGCAGACGCTGCTCTACCGAAATCAGCGAGCGCATGCCCAGTCCGATCAGCTCGGCGGCGGGCACGCCGATGAACTCGGCCATGCTGCGATTGACCCGCAGCACGCGTCCAGCCTGGTCGTGCACGACAATAAAATCGCCAATGGCGTCGAAAATTTCGACCCACTGGGCATTTGATTGGGCCATACGGCTGAAAAGGCGGGAATTATGCAACGCGACCGCGGCATACCTTGCGATGGACTGCAACAGCTCGTAATCCGCCGTGGCGAGTTCGCGGCCACGGTTGGCAACCAGCAGCAGGCCGATCAGCTCATCGTCGGCTCCCTCGAGTCGAACCGCAGTCAGATCTTGCCAAGCCAGAGCATCGGCAAGCGTTATTCCGACGAGGTCGCCAGCCACTCCATAGCGGATAGCTCCCCGGTTGACGTGTGCAAGCTCGGTGAGTGCGAGATTCAGGCGCCTCAGGTTTCCGTTGCCCTGCGCCACCGCACACTGATGCAGGTAAACCGTCTCCAGGCTTTGCCCGCGCGCCAACGCCAAGGCGGCAGCGGTGCCGCCTAGCACCTCGCTGGCGCGTCGCGTAACCGATTGAGCCAATTCCGGCAAACGTATGCAGGAGCTGACTTCCATCGCCAAGGCTATGAGTGGGTCGGCACCGCAGTCGTCTCTTTTCGCCCTCGCAGCGGTTGTCGAGAGATCGGCTGAACCTGGGGTTAGATCCATGCGAGATCCGTGCTCCATGCACAATCTTTGGTGCTGAACTGCATCACGGTAAGCTGAAATCTCAATTTGAGTCAAGTGAATTAGTCCCGACGTACCCTTCGGATCACCCAAGCGATTTGTCTCAAGATGACACCAATCTAAGAATTTGACCAGGATTTCGTGAGACAAATCGACGCAGTCTTCTTGTCCAGGGTACTGCCTTTGGGAAGCAGCCACCGGAAACAGGGCGTTAACAGACTGCTGAAAAACAAGTCCAGGCAGTGACAAGCCCCAACATTTCGTACGCTTTACTTCGGGAATACACACTCCGTAGCGCCTTGCTTGGTGCTTTTGCGGATTTTCCAGCAGCCTGTTAAGCGGCTCTCAGATTACCAACGTGCTAAGACGGTGCGGCTTGGCAATCGGGGTGCACTGCTCTTCCGTAGCCTCAGCCTCCCAGAAGAGTGCGCCTGGATTAATTTGGCCAAATGAAATGAATTGGGAGCGCGGTGATGGCGTTGGGCGTGTTTGCGGGAACTGAGCAGTCAAAGATATGGGCACGGCACAAAGTGCCTGGGAGAACGGAATATGCGTACGATTCGTAATAAGCTGCTGCTCAACTTCGGTCTGATCCTGGCGATCATGGTGGTGGCGTTTGCCTTCAGCATGTTTACCACATGGCGTGAACGAGCCACCCGAGCCGCGGACCTCACCGCGATGGAGCTGTCACAATCGGCAGGTGCCGCACGCTTCCAAATCACGCAGAGCCGATTTGCTTTGAGCAACTACCTGCTTACGGGCGATAAAAGCGAAATCGAGAGACTGCGAACCCTTCAGAACGGTCTAGCGGAAATACTCCGGCAGGTCAGAGCAAAGGCCGTCACCGAAGAAGACCGGACCCTTCTTGCGAAGCTGGAAGAGGGTGAACGTGAATGGAACGACAACGTCGTCGGCAAAATGCTGGAACAGCGGCGGCTAGTCGATTCTGGCAGCCAAGGCATGAGCCAACTGCAGGCTGCCTACGTGCAAACGAATCCGCAATTGTGGATCAAGAACCCGGGCGAGATCGTCAACAAGATGAGAGCCGAGAACGAACGGTACATGCAGGAGCGCAAGCAGGCCAACAATTCCGCCGTTCTCAACACGACTATTTTAACTTTGCTGGGCGCTCCGCTGGCGCTCGGCCTGGGCGTGATCATTGCGTACAAAACCTCCAAATCGATTTGCGAACCGCTAGACGAGCTCAGCATAGTGGCCCGCAAGATCAGTGAAACGGGAGATTTGCAGCAATCGATTGAACTGAAGCCTTCGATGGACGAAATCGGCCAACTCGCCCGGGTATACCAGGCAATGGTCGAGTATCTGAAGGAAATGGCGACGGTTTCGGAAGCGATTGCCGGCGGCGACCTGTCGGTGGCGATCCAGCCCCGCTCCAGCCAGGACACGCTGGCACTGGCGTTTGCCAAGATGACCGAGGGGCTACGCTCGATGGTGAGTTCGGTGCGCGATGCGGCGGCGCAGGTGGCGGCCGGTTCCAACCAGGTTGCCGATGCGTCGGAGGAGTCCGCAAAAATCAGCGTGCAGTCGGCGGCGGCCATCGACGAGGTCAGCAGCACCATGCACGAGATGAGCGTGAACGTGCAGAATATGGTCAAAAACACGCAGATGCAGGCCTCCGACGTCGGCGACACTTCGGCCTCGATCGACCAGATGGTAGCCAGCATCCAGCGCGTGGCCGACACCGCCAAGGTTCTGCTGGACATCTCCAACCGCTCGCGCGAAGAGGTGCAGAGCGGATTCACCACCATGCAGAAGGCGACCGACGGCCTGACCCGCATCAACGAATCGATCGGCTCTTCGGCGGAAATCATCGACACCCTGGGGCAGCGAGCGGACGATATTGGAAAAATCATTGAGGTCATCGACGACATCTCCGAACAGACCAACCTGCTGGCGCTGAACGCCGCCATTGAGGCGGCGAGGGCGGGCGAACACGGCCTGGGGTTCGCGGTGGTCGCCGACGAGGTCCGCAAGCTGGCGGAGAAGTCGGCTGAATCGACCAAGGAAATCTCCGAACTGATCGCCCGCATTCAGAAGGAAGCGAGAAAAGCGGTCGACAACATGAACAAGAGCACCTCGATCGTGAATGAAGGCATCAGCCTGGGCGACGATTTGAGCCTGGCGCTGCGCCGAATCTCGAACGTGGTAACGGAGGTTTACAAGTTCGCGCAGGAAATCGGGGCGGCGACCAACGAGCAGTCGCACGGCTCGACCCAGATTGCCAAGGCGACGACGCGGCTGAATGAGATTACGCACGAAATCTCCTCCGCCGTGGAAGAACAGGCGGGAGGAGCGCAGGCGGTGGTTCGGGCGATGGAGCGGATGCGCGAGCTGGTGCAGCACGAGACGTCCGGCTCGACGGAGCTGGCCGCCTCGGCGGAGCAGATGTCGAAGATGGCGCGCTCTCTGTTGGAGTCGATGGACCGGTTCGTGATCGACTACGAGGCGCACACGGCAAAAAGCCAGGAACGCACGGCGCGTAGCGGCAAGAAGCTGGCAGCGGGCGCCTAGTGAGCTGCTGAAAAACGCGCCGAAGCAACGAGCGAGGGGCTACCGAATGTGTGAACCGGAAGCGAAGAGTGCAAGTGGTTGTAGGTTTGCGCTGCCAAAAACTTGTTTTTCGGCAGCCTGCTAGTGAGGCCACTCATGGGCAAGGATATTCAATTGGTCGGATTCCGCATTGGCCGGGAGACTTTCGGTATACCGATCGGCCTGGTGCGGGAGATTGTCCGCATGATGGAAATCACGGTTGTTCCCGATGCTCCCGACTATGTCGAGGGCGTGATTAATCTGCGCGGGCGCATCATTCCGGTCATCGATCTGCGCAAGCGCTTCCGTGAACCGGGGCGCGCGCCGGACAAGCGGAACCGCATATTGGTGGCCGAGTTGGAGGGCCGGCTCGTCGGCCTGATCGTCGATGCCGCGAGCGAGGTTCTCAAGCTTGCCCGCGGTGAAATCGAGCCTCCGCCGGAGTTGTTACAGGAAAACGATTTGAGTTATGTGACCGGGCTGGGAAAGCGCGGCGGCAAACTCATCATCCTGGTGGACGTGGAAAAGATACTGAGCCGGGGCGAGCTGGGCCGGCTCAGCGAACTCACCGATTTGCAGCCGACGGGCGCTGCTTAACGAAAGGATTGCCGTGGACGCGGCACAGTTATGGCGAGTGTTTCAGGCCCAATCGAGCTAACGGAACCGGAACTGAAGTTACTGCAAAGCCTGATTTACCAGGAATGCGGCATGTATTTCGACGAACGCCGCACGCACTTTCTGCATGACAGGCTGCAAAGACGCATGCGCGCCTGCGGACTGGACACGTTTTACAGCTACTACCGCTTGCTGACCAGCCGCGACGGAAAGGCCGAGTTCAAGGAGCTGCTGGAACACCTCACGGTCAACGAAACCAGCTTCTTTCGCAACCGGCCGCAACTCGACCTGTTTCAGAAAGTCATCCTGGAAAAAGCGCTGCAACACAAGCAGGCGCGGCGGGATTGGACGCTTGCGCCTGTGGAGCGCCGGATGTTCCACCGGCCAAGAGCCGTATACGCTGGCAATGCTGATTTGCGACGCGCTGGCTTACTACTATTTGCGCAATCCGCTGCCGTTTGAAATGCCGGCCACCAAGCCGTTGATCCCGCCGCCGTGGCGGGTCGAGATCCTGGCCTCCGATATCAGCTACTCGGTGCTGCGCACGGCGCAAGAGGCTGTCTACTCCGAGCACCAGATGGAGGCGGTCGACTACAACTACCGGCTGCGTTATTTCGACAAAGTGCGGCGACCGGTATACGGTGAAGCGCACCATGAAGGAGCTGGTGCAATTCGATTTTCACAACCTGAAGACCGAGTTTCTGCCGCAACGCAACGACATCATCTTCTGCCGCAACGTGATGATCTACTTCGATGAGGCGGAACAGAAGCGGTTGATCGCGAAGTTCTGGCGCTGCTTGAACCCGGAGGGATACCTGTTCGTCGGACATGCCGAAAGCCTGTTCGGGTTGACGGACCAGTTCCAGATGATCCACGAAAACAACGGAACCGCCTACAAGCGGGTGGAGGAGAACGGCGTGAGCTTCTTCTCCGAAGAGCGGGCCAACGAATTGCGAGCTATCTTTTTTGAAAGCGCGCAGGAATTGCTGCAAGCGCTGAACGAGGAAGGGCTCCGTCTGGAAAAGGCGCCCGCCGATGCGGAGATGGTGCGTGACATCAGGCGCACGGTTCACACCTTGAAAGGCGATTCGGCGGCCTGTGGTTACCGCGAACTAAGCGAGCTGGCGCATGCCCTGGAAGATGTGTTGACCCCCGAGATCGCGGACCGGTCCGGGGCGGCCCTCGCCGAGCTGGTACTGAGCGCAGCCGATGTATTCGAGGCATTCCTCTCGGCTTACAGGAGCAGTATGCAGCCGCCTTCGGGCGATGTGCTTCGCGCCATGATGCAGCGCGTCATCCACGCCGAACCGAGCGATCCCACTCTGCCCGTGCCAGGGTTTGAGTGGAATGAGTACGAGCGCCTGGTGATCGCCAAGACGCGCCGGGCCGGCAGGCGGGGTGATGAATGTCGGCCTCGTACTCGACCCGAAGTGCGCCATGCCGGAGGCGGCCTTGCAGGTGATTTGGCGAGTGCTGCGGCAAACTGGCGCGGTGTTGGTCGCACGTCCGGAGATCGACAGCACGGAGCCGGTGGCGATGGTGGAGGCAGTGCTGGCGACAAAGCAAACCGCCGAGTACGTGCGGCGCAAGTGCCAGGTGCCGGGAATCGTAAGCACGACGTATGTGGAGCCTTACGGCTCCGCGGCAGAGCAGGCGGCCGAAAGCATCGTAAACACCGCGACCGACCAGGCTGACGGCGAGTTTCTTGCCGGAGTACTGGAGGGCGTTGAGCCAGAGGCGGAGCCAACGGGGACGGCGCCCTACGCGGTCGAAGCCGGGCCCGCGCAGCCGAAAGCGGAGCGCTCTTTGCCCGCGACCGAGAACCTGCTCCGCATCGATGCCGAACGTATCGACACCGTGCTCGATCTGGCGGGAGAACTCATCATCGCCAGATCCACGCTGCAACAGGTTCTGGTGGATTTCACCAAGAAGTTTGGCAAGGATCCGATACGCGCCCGCTTCGCCGACGCGCTGGCCAAGCAATCGCAGGTGATGTACAAGCTGCAACGCTCGGTGATGAAGATCCGCATGGTGCCGGTCGAGCAACTGTTCCGGCGTTTTCCCAGACTGGTTCGCGATTTGGCCAAATCCAGCAACAAGGATGTGCAACTGGTGGTGCAGGGCGAGAACACGGACTTGGACAAGAGCATCCTGGACGCGCTCGCCGAGCCGCTGACGCATCTGGTGCGCAACGCGGTCGACCACGGCATCGAAGATGCGGGAACCCGGCGGAAGACAAAAAAAGCCGCGCGCGGAACCATCCGGCTGGACGCTTATCACCAGGGCAATCAGATTGTCATCGAGGTATCCGACGACGGCGCCGGCATCGATCAAGCGGGGGTGGTGGCGAAAGCCGTGCAGAAGGGCGTCATCAGCGCGGAGCAGGCGGCACAGTTGAGCGAAGCTGACAGCGGTGAATCTGATCTTCGAGCCCGCTCTCAGCACGGCCGCCCAAGTCACCGAGGTTTCTGGGCGCGGCGTCGGCATGGACATCGTGAACGCGGTCGTCAACCGGCTGAAGGGTTCTATCTCCATCCAAACCGAAAGCGGAGCCGGAACCACCTTCAGATTGCGGCTGCCGTTGACGCTGGCGATCATCAAGGCGCTGCTGTTTCACACCGCGGACCGGCTCTACGCGGTGCCGCTGGGAACGGTGCTGGAGATTACTCGCGCTTTTACCGGAGACATTCACGTGGTCGAAGGGCGCGAGGTGATGCGCATCCGGGAGGAATCGATTCCGCTGATCCGGATTGGCGAACTTTTGGGCAGGCGAGCGCGGCAAACGCATCTGGTGACTGACGCGGCATCGGCCAAGACTCTTGCCAAGTGCTTCGTAATTGTGGTGTCGGTGGGGGAACGCAAGTTCGGGCTGGTGGTCGAAAAACTGGTGGGTGAAGAGGAGTTGGTGATCAAGGCTTTGGAAGACCATCTGGTGGCGACGGATCTGGTCGGCGGCGCGTCGGTGCTTGGCGATGGACAGGTTGTGCTGATTTTGAATCTGGTTGCGGTGATCGAACGGCTGCGGCGGAAGCAAATCCCAGGGAGAGCGCAAGCGGCAAACGCATAAGAGAAAATGATCAAGGTTCTGGTGGTGGACGATTCGGCGTTGATGCGAAAGCTGATTCCGCAAATCCTGGAAAGGGACAGCATGATCCAGGTTGTGGGAACGGCGATGGACGGGCAATTTGCATTGAAGAAGATCGGAGATCTTCGGCCGGATGTAGTCACGCTGGATCTGGAGATGCCGCGCATGGACGGAATCGAGACGCTGCGCGAGATCATGAAACGCTACGGTCTGCCGGTGATCATCGTCAGCGCTCATACCAAGGCCGGAGCGGCGGCGACGTTCCGGGCGCTGAGTATCGGCGCGTTCGACTTTGTCGCCAAGCCGCGGGACGTCCTTTCAGCGCAATTGGAGGGTATCGCGCAGGAGCTGAGCAGCAAGATTCGCGTCGCCGCCGCCAGCCGGAAGGTAAGACCGGCTGCGTCAACCGAGGCCGGGCCGCCGCCGCTAAAAATGAAATTGGAGCACAGGATTGCGGAGCAGGTAGTCGCCATTGGGCTTTCAACCGGCGGGCCTAACGCGCTGCAATACTTGCTATCGCGGCTACCCGCGGAGTTTCCGGCGGCGGTGCTGGTGGTGCAGCACATGCCGGAAGGATTTACCGAGATGCTGGCGCGAAGGCTCGACGAAGAGTGCGCGCTCGATGTAAAAGAAGCGCAGTCGGGCGACTTGCTACTCACGGGCCGGGTGTTGATCTGTCCGGGCAACAGGCACATCAAGATCCGCCGCATGCCGCTTGGCAATATAGCGGTACTGACCGATGAGGTTGCGGTCAAAGGACATCGGCCTTCGGTGGACGTTCTATTCAATTCGCTGGCCCACGAGTTCGGGGCCGCGGGGGTTGCGGTGCTGATGACCGGAATGGGCGAAGACGGAGCCGATGGCATGGGAGAAGTGAAGATGCACGGCGGAACGACGATCGCCCAGAACGAGGAAAGCTGCGTGGTCTATGGCATGCCACGCGCCGCCATCGAACGCGGCCATGTATTAAAAGTTTTGCCGCTTGAGTCTATTCCGGGTGCACTGCTGGCGCAGTGCGGCCTGGGACGAGGCGGCACGCTTGCAATGAACGGTTGAGTTTTGCGGGCAGTCCCGCAACGAGATGCGAGGTACTCTATGGAACAGTTCCCTGCTCTGCTGAGAGCACGCGACCAAAAACCGGTGCGCTACCTGGTGGTTGACGATTCGGTATTCGCGCGGAAAAATCTTTCCCGCCTCATTGAGCTGTTCGGCGGCTCGGTGGCGGGCGAGGCGGGCGACGGATGCACTGCGATTGCCGAATACGACCGCATCAACCCGGATATCGTGCTGATGGATATCACCATGCCGCAGATGGAGGGCATCGAAGCGGCGGAACGAATCGTGCGCCAGCATCCGGAGGCGCGCGTGATCATGGTGTCCTCCGTTGGCTACCAGGAGAATATTGTCGCAGCCCTGCAAAAAGGGGCGCGGCACTTCGTGCAGAAACCAGTGAAACCAGAACTGCTGTATGAAGTGATCAAGTACGTGATGGGCGAGGACGGAACGATCGGTAAATGCGTCTCGGCCGAAGCCGGAGGATCGGCATAAATGAGAATGGATATTATCCAACCCTTCATCAACTCGGCTGACGCGGTGCTGGCCGAAGCACTGCACTGCGCAACCCGCATCGGCGACCTCAGCATGGAGGATCATCCGTACGAACGCCAAGGGCTGACTGCGCGGGTAGCCATCACCGGCGAAATCGAAGGGCGCGTGATCGTCGACGTCGAGCCGGAAACCGCGCTTCGCGTGGCTAAACAGATGGCCGGCGCGGAGCTGACCGCCGGCGACGACCTGGTACGCGAGACGGTATGCGAACTGGCGAACCTGGTGATCGGCAACGCCGTGACTACGCTGAACGATCGCGGATTCCAGTTCAAGGTGCATCCGCCGGAGTTCGATTCCTCGCCCGAGGGGCTCAAGGGCTCCGAGGACACCGAGGCGATCGTGCTGCGTTTCGAAACCGACGCCGGCCAGGTCAACGTGAATATCGCGATGCAATATCGCAGCCGCCGCAAGGATGACACAACGCGCCGCTGAACAGAAAGTTTCGGGGGAACGGACGGGAGCAATCCCGTCCTTTTTTCTGCAAGAGAGACGCGGGGCGACTGCTAGATGCGAGGCACGATCTGAACCGGCCGCTGCAACAGCACTGAACCAACCCCCGGAACAAAACAGTTCTCGGGAGCGTCGCAACTCAAGTCCTGCGGAGGCGCGATATTGAGAACGCCGCCGGTGTCATTCGTCACCAACGAATTATTACTGGTCAGCACGACGTAAACACCATTTCCATTAGTGGCCACGTTGCTGGCGGGATTGGTGAGATCCGTCGAACCTGCGGTTGCGCGGTCGCCGGGGACGGTCACTGCGATGAACGCCTTGGTTCCATCCTTGGAAACTGCCACCGACTGAACGGTCGCGTTTGGATCAGGCGTGAGGGCGGATACGTTGAAGCTGTTGCCGTTGATGACGCTGACCGTATTTGCCCCGGTATTGGCTACGTAAACGGATGTTCCATCCAGAGTGACGCCCAGAGCGATCGGCTTGATACCTACCGCAATGGGTGCATGCAGCGCGGCGAGCGTAGCGCTGCTCGCATCCAGGACAGAGACGGTATTGTTCCCGGTATTGGAAATGTAGAGCCGGTTCAAATCACGGTCGGTGATGATGACGCTGGGGGCAGACAAGGTTCCGGTGGTAATTGACTGGGTCGTGACCGATTGGTTGGAAACACTGACCACGGAAATATCGCTGCTACCTTGATTCAAGACGTAAATCGTGTTGAGGTCCACGCTGGTGGTGGCCCATATCGGGGTCGTACCCACCGTGCCCACCGCTGACGTCGTACTTGAAGACGAGAGTGTGGCAAGATTCAGCACGCTAACGCTGTTATCCGTCTGGTCGAGGATGAACACCTCGCTATCGCTCTGCGCTACCAGAAGGAACCCGGGCTTTGAGCCAGCGCATACCGTATTGGTGAGTGTAGCCGTACTGGTGGAAATGACGCCGATCGCTCCGTTGCCCGCACAAGTCGTATTGGGATTGGTAGCGGTCAATTGCAAGCTCACCAGGATCTGGCCCGTGCCTGCGGTTGCGGTGATAGAGCTGGGAATGAAGCCGGAGGGCAACGAAACGGTCGTGGACGTGCCCTCAATCGTGTTATAGAGGGTCACGGTATCACTCTCGGGATCGGCGGTTGCGACAAAGGTGTCGCCGCCGGCGTAGGTGATCAGTCGGCTGGTGAGAGGGTTCACCAGAGGGGGCGCGATCGTCAGTTGATCGTTAGCTCCAATCGCGGGGCTGCCCACATTGGTGTCGCCGGCTACGCTGAAGACCGTCAAAGACCCGGTGGCATCTGAATTACACTGCTTTACACCACCAACCAGAACAAATGCAACGGTGCACGGATTCACATTGAAAACCGCAACCGTATCTGCCAGTTGCGGATTGCCAGGCGCCAGCGGAAGAGGGATGGCAACAGGCCGATAGGTGTTACCGCATCCGGACAGAAACAACCATGAGCATGCAATCGTCGCCAGCACGGCTTTACGCAGGAAGTCCATTCGCACTCCGCCCGAAACTCTCCTATTGAACTGAGGTGAGACGGGAAAGAGTTATTGTACCGGAAGCCAAGCAGCGGCCCAATCGGTTTTGTCCTAAGCCGCGGATTTCCGGCGATTGCGGGCCCGGGGACGGGCATGGGACTGGCTGGCGCGCTGCAGTTGCTCGACCCGGGCGGGCGGCTTTTTCTCACCCATCTGCGCCAGGCTCTGCTTGAGCGCCGCCATCAGGTCGACCATGGGAGCCGGCTTGGGTGTCTCAATGGCCGTGACTTGCCGGCCCTCGAGCCGGGCCTTGATGAGCGCTTTCAGATTTTCCTGAAAAGTATCGTGGAAGCGGGCTGGATCGAAGCTATCGGCCAAGGCCTCGATTAGTTGATTGGCAATCTTCAGCTCGGCTTCGCGGATCTCGACACCCTCAGTCTCGAAGCTTTCCATGGCGCGCACCTCGTCCTGGTAGAACATCGTGTGGAGCATCAGGCCGCCATGGTAGGGACGCAAACAGACTGTATATTCGCGGTTGTGCATGGTTAGCTTGGCGATGGCGGAATAGTTATTATCCGCCATGGAACGCGACAACAACGCATAGGGACGCCTGCCGCCTTCCTCCGGCGCCATGTAGTAAGAGGACTCCAGGTAAAGCGGGTCGATCTCAGAGGCCTTCACGAATTGAATGATTTCCATCGCCTTGGCGGTTTTAGGCTCGATTTTCTTGATTTCCTCGGGCTCGATGACGACGTATTCGCCCTTCCGGTACTCATATCCTTTCACGATGTCTCCGCGGTCAAGTACCCGGTTGTCGGTCGAGCAGATCAGTTGCTGCTTCACCCGGCTCAGGTCTTCGCGATGAAGCATGTGAAAGGAGATGCTGGCGCCACGCGCGCCCGAGTAAAGACGCACGGGCATCGAAATCAATCCGAAAGTGAGATAACCGGACCACACGGAAGCAGGCATGCAATCGGACTCCTGGACGGCAGTACAGGGGAAAACGAGTTCTGAGATCCCCAAAGCGGATGCTGCGGTTGCCAACCGTACTGGTCAAAGAGGGCCGCGATTTGGGACGCGGTTCCGATGCTAGCTCGCCTTGGGCTGGCTCGTTCTGATAGGATGCGCTGCAAAGGAGACTGTTGCCTCGCTCGGCACGGCGCTGGGCGGTTTGACCCCGGAGCAACGCGAAGGCAAGCTGGCAACTGGCTCCGACCTGCCGAACCAAGTGTCTTGGCTAAAGAGTTAGAAAGGTTAGGCGGGGTTAAGGCGGGCAAGCACGGTAGACAATCTCGCCGGAAACGCACTGCACGATGGCCCTGATGGAAACCGCAATGCTGTCCGGCGACTTGACGCTGCCACTTTGGCTGCTGCTGCGGCACGCGCCGCTGCTTCCCGCTCTGGGCTTTACCGGCGTGTTAGCCTTGGGCGCGTGGGGCTTGCGCGCAGTCTCTGTCGGCGGCGCTTTGACTGGACTGCTGCTGACCGTCCTGGTCTCTCTGGCGGCGGGCCCCCCGGGCTTCCTGGCGATTCTGGTTTTATTCCTGCTGACCTTTCTGGCCACACGCTTCGGCTATGCGCAAAAGCAGCGCAGAGGTACGGCGGAGCGGAAACGCGGGCGGACCAGCATCCAGGTACTGGCAAATCTGGGGCCGGCCTGCCTGACCGTCGCCCCTCTACTGCTCTGGCGTCCACTCGCTCACGTGCTGCTGGCCGGGTTCGTCGCCGCCATTGCCGAAGCCGCGGCAGATACGGTTTCGAGCGAGCTTGGGCAGGTACTCTCGCCGCGAAAAGCATACCTGATAACAAACTTGGAACGAGTAGATTGCGGCAGGGACGGGGCCATCAGTTTTGCCGGATGCATGGCAGCATTGATAGTCAGCGGAATGGTTTGCGCGGTCGGCCAATGGGTTGACCTGCTGCTGCCCCGCTGGTTCTGGCTGGCAACTCTTTCGGGCTTTGCCGGCATGCTGCTGGACAGCATCCTGGGCGCAACCATCGAGCGCCCCGGCCGTTTGGGTAATAACTCTGTAAATTTTATCAGCGGCTCTTTTTCGGCTTTTGTAGCCATCCTGATTGCATTCTTGTTTCGCTAAAGAGCTGCGTCAGCTGAAGCGAAGCCTGCCCGGTTCATGGGCAAGAACCTCGGGGCAATTAGCATAGGCTGGCGGAAAAACGCATCTCTTTTCGTTTTTGTTCTGAAAACGTAACAGTTTCAGCTTTTCTGATTCCGACGCCGCCCCCGCTGGTAAGCTGAACTTGCAATACGCAAAGAGCGGTGCCTGAGGAGGCACTGTCCTGTTGATTAGGGACAATTGGACTAGGCCACCTTCAGGCGCGGTTTCGACCGCGCCATTTTTTCGCCAGCCTGAGCTGCCCCACCCTGATCCAAGATCCAAAGATTCGGCTATTTATGTTAGGTTGAGAATTCGCGGAGCCAGTTGTGTTCAGAGCGATCCTCGACCTTTCGCATACGGTTTCGGCGGACGCGCCGAGTTGGGAAGATGCGCCAAACGCGCTAACGGCGGAGGTGGTGTCCAGCCATGAGCGCGAAGGCTATTACGTGCGCCGAATCTCACTCGATGAACACACTTCGACGCACCTGGACGCTCCCGCGCACATGGCAAAAGCAGGCTGGACGGTCGATCAGATTCCGGCCGAACGGCTGGTGGGCCCGTTGGTGTTGCTGGACGTCAGCCGGCAAGCCCGGCTTGATGCCGATTACAGAGTGCGCAACCAGGACATCGGACTGTGGGAAGAGCAGTATGGAATGATCCCGCCGGGAGCCATCGTGATTGCATATACAGGCTGGGCGGTGCGTTGGCAGACGCCTCAGGCTTACCGCAATGCCGATACGCAAGGGGTTCTGCACTTCCCGGGGTACTCACTGGAGGCGGCGAGATTGCTGGTGGATTCGCGGAGCGCCGTCGGACTCGGAATCGACACCCTGAGCGTGGACTTCGGTCCTTCAAGGGACTATGAGGTGCATCGCTTCTGCGCTTCCCGTAGCGTCTATCACCTGGAGAACGTGGCCAACCCCGGACAGGTTCCGCCCGCCGGAGCGATGGCCGTGGTGTTGCCGATGAAGTTGGAAAAAGGCTCGGGCGCGCCGGTGCGGATCGTGGCGCTGGTGCCGCGGTAACACGCCTGGTTATGGTCACGCTTCCGTGTCACTTCGGTTCGCCGGCGTCTTCTCCCTTCACAAACTCCCATCGGCCACGACCGCACAGGTTCCGGCAAGTGGGAAGTTCCTCACCGGCCTTGAACTGCGCGGGGGTCTTGCAGACACTGCACCAATAAATGCCCGATTGGGGCGCCTCGGTTCCAGGTGAAAAAGCCATTCGTCGACTCCCATATTTGTGGTCTGTATAGACCATGCGGTCTGTATAGATCAATAGATCAATTGATCAGCAGTCTGATGGTAAATGGCGGCGCCGTTTCCGCCAAACCGGAGAGTTGGGCGACACGGGCAGACAGGCTCAGGCGGGGCGCACGCTCTGCGTCAAATAGCTGAACGCCTCGCGCATAACGCGTCTGACACTAAACCACAGGCCGCGATAAGCAAATGGACGCGGCGAAGCATAGGTCTTAATCCCCTGCCGCTGCATCAGCCTCTTAATCCGGTAGAGATGATAGGGGTCGCTGACGGCAACACAGGTGCTCATGTGGTTGGCGCGCATGATGACGGCAACGCGCTCAGCCGATTCAGCGGTATTATCCCCCTGGGTTTCGGCAATCAGGTGACGCTCGCTGATGCCGCGGCTCTCAAGATAATCGCGACCGACGCCGCCCTCGCTGAACTGCGGATCGCGCCCCGAGCCACCGGTGATGATCAGATAGGGAGCCATTCCCCGGCTGTATAGCGTAATGGCATGATCGAGCCTGGCCCGGAAGACCGGCGAGGGGTGGCCCGAATATTCCGCCGCGCCGAAAACAACGATGACATCGGCCGGTCGAGCCTCATCACGGCGGGACTGCCAGACGATTTCGCAACAGATGAGCAGATAGTAGCCGGCGACGGCGCCCAGAATGACCCAGACGAGCCGCAGCCTCCAGCGGGCGGAAGCGCTTTGCGGCTGCTTCGAATGCCATTGCGGCGCCGGCTGGAGAGTACCCTCCGCGCTCATTGGTCTCCGAGGATTTCCTCGATCTTCTGGGCCGGGATGGCTCCCTCGCGCATGAGCCTCCAGCGGCGCCCGGAGTCGAACAAGCCGACGATCGTCGACAGCGTCGATAAAGGAGATGGGCCGCCGTCGACAATGATCGGAAGCGCTTTTTCGAATTGCAGTCTCACGGCTTCGGCGTTGGTGCATTCCGCCGCGCCATGCAAATTGGCGGAGGTCGCGGTGACCGGAACGCCGGCGGCACGAATCACCGCGATCGCAATCTCCGATGCGGGAATGCGAACCGCAATGTTGCCGGTATTGGCCGTGACCTTGAGCGGGAGCGTCGGCGACGCCGGGACCACCAGCGTCAGAGGCCCCGGCCAGAATTTTTCGGCCAGCAGATAGAACTCGTCCGGGAGAGGTTTTGCCAGGTACTCGGCTTGCTCTACGCTCTCGATCAACAGCGAAAGCGGCTTATGGCGGTTGCGAGACTTGATTTCGTAGATGCGGTCCACTGCGCGGAGGTTAAACGGATCGGCGGCCAATCCGTAAAACGTGTCGGTGGGCATGCCTAAAACCTGCCCCTGCCGGATCTGTTCCGCCGCATAAGCAACCAGCGACGGCTCGGGTTCGTGAGCGTTGATCTTCAGAATTTCGGGATGCACCCGTGCTCTTCCTTTTGCGTGCGATAAACTAACCAAGCAGCTACTGAAAAACTCGAAACCGCCTCTGAAAAGCAAACCCCATGCGGGTCGAAAGCCGCCGGGATGATTATCATAAAGCACTTGTGTGGCGCGGCGGAAACCGTTTGCAAAATATCGCCAATCCGGCCTTTTCCAGCGGCCTGCCCGGGCGAGCGAACAGTAGCATATTGCAGATTCCGCCGCAAGCAGCAGGCCACCCGTGTCCCGACCCTTCTGGTGACCGCTCCCCGGCGCCTGCCAGAACCCCCGGCGTATGATGTGAAGGCGGCAATCTCACCCCAACAGGCGCAATTACGGCGCAGGTTGGGGACCCCGGCACGCTGGATTGGCACTTACTGGAGCGGGGCTCGCGCCGCCGCCTACTGATGAATGGCTTTGCCCATGAACGGCTTAAAAGACCGCCTGAGACAGGTTAGCAGTAAAGAGAACGTACTCGTCAAGGAGCTTCGGCACAGCTTTACCCAAGCTGCGCTCACCGCCGACGGGTATTGTGCCATCGAAGGAGTGCGTCTGCTGGAGGAGGCTCTGCGCAGCGGACTGCGCGTCAAGGCTGTCTTCTTCAGCCAAACGGCTCAGGAACGCGCCAACCGGTTGCTGCCGCAGATCACCGCCCACGCCGACGCCCTGCTGCTGCCGGATGCGGTATTCCGCAGCGCCGTGGCCACGGAGACTCCGCAGGGAGTGGCGGCCCTGGTGAAGTTGAAAGCTTTTGTCTTCGCCGATCTGCTGGGGAACAATCCGCTCATCCTGGGAGCGGCCGGGGTGCAGGATCCTGGCAATCTCGGCACCATCATCCGCTCCGCCGAGGCGATGGACGCATCCGGGATTTTGAGCGTGGAGGGGACGGTCCAGGCCATCAACCCGAAGGTCATCCGCGCTTCGGCCGGCTCGCTGTTCCGTTTGCCGGTGGTGAAAATGGACTCGGCGGAGGCGGTGCGGAAGCTTCGCGATCAGGGAGCGCGGATCCTGGCCACGTCTTCCCATAAGGGCGTTCCGTCTGGACGAAGCCGACCTGACGGAGGCTTGCGCCATCTTCGTTGGCAGCGAAGGCGCGGGCGTCTCCAAAGAGCTGATTGCCGAAGCCGACGAGATTATCCAGATTCCGCACTCGGAGCGAGTGGAGTCGCTGAATGCGGGCATTGCGGCCTCCATCATCTTGTACGAAGCAGCCCGGCAACGCCGGAGCGCCGAACGGATTCAGCACGAATGAGTCTTTTTCGAGCCATTCCGAACCCCAAAGAGCCCGTCGACCGGACGCGGCCGCTGGCCGACCGCATGCGGCCACGCGATCTGGACGAGTTCGCCGGCCAGGAACACATCCTCGGTCCCGGCAAGCCTTTGCGCGTGCAGATAGAACGCGACGATACTGGCTCGATTCTTTTTTGGGGTCCGCCGGGCGTGGGCAAAACAACACTGGCGCAGATCATCGCTCATCGCACCCAGGCGGAGTTCGTCGAGTTTTCGGCCGTCCTGACCGGGATCAAGGAAATCAAGCAGGTCATGGCCGATGCCGAAAAGGCACGCAACTTCGGCACCCGGACGATCGTCTTCATCGACGAAATTCACCGCTTCAACAAGGCCCAGCAGGACGCCTTTTTGCCGCACGTGGAAAAAGGAAATATCCGGCTGATTGGGGCAACCACCGAAAATCCCTCTTTCGAAATCATCTCGGCCCTGCTCTCCCGCTGCCGCGTCTATGTTCTGAATCCGCTTACCGAAGAGCAGCTCATCACGCTGATGCAGCGCGCGCTGGCGGACGAGGAACGCGGACTTGGACTCTTCCGGCTGACGGTGGAGCCGGCGGGACTGGAGCGCATCGCGGCTTATTCGAGCGGCGATGCCCGCAGCGCCTACAACGCGCTGGAGGTTGCCGCATCCCTCGCGGTGGAAGCCAACGGAGGCGCCAGCGGCGGCGTGATCACCGCCGCTATCGTCGAGAGCGCGTTGCAGAAGCGCGTGCTGCGCTACGACAAGGCCGGCGAGGAGCACTACAACCTCATCTCCGCCCTGCATAAGTCTGTGCGCAACAGCGATCCGGATGCCGCCCTGTACTGGCTGGGACGCATGCTGGAGGCCGGAGAAGATCCGCTCTTCGTCGTCCGGAGATTGGTCCGAATGGCAGTGGAAGATATTGGACTCGCAGATCCGCACGCACTGCAACTTGCGGTGGCGGCCCGCGATGCCGTGGATTTCATCGGCATGCCCGAAGGCAATCTGGCGCTGGCCGAGGCCGCCGTCTACCTGGCGCTGGCCCCGAAGTCGAACGCGCTCTACACGGCTTACCTGAATGTGCAGCGCGATGTCGAGCAGACGGTCGCCGAAGCGGTGCCGCTGCACCTGCGGAACGCTCCTACCAGCCTGATGAAAAACCTTGGCTATGGCGAGGGATATCAGTATGCGCACAATCTGGACGACAAGATCGCCGATATGCAGTGTCTGCCGGACAATCTGAAGGACCGCGTCTACTACCATCCAACCGGCGAAGGCGTGGAAAAACGGATTCAGGAGCGCATGCAGATGCTGCGAGAGAGACGCGAGGCGGCGCGCAAAAGGCGGGAGTAGCGCGGTGCTTTCTTCTTCCCCCTCCTTGCTCCGCAAACTGGGACGGCAGCAAAAACAACAGTTCAAGAAACAATCATCTTTGTTCCGGTATTACGGCCCCGTATATTCCGGACGTACGCCATAAGCGATCAGGTGGTCGTGGTCGTCAAATCGAAATACAACACTATAGTTGTTCTTCACCACGAACCATCTGGTCGATCTGTCGCGGATTATTGCTTTTATCAACTTCCCCTCTGTTGCGTCTCGTAGATATTGAGAATGCTCTATCTTCTGACTGTTCAAATAATCGAGCACTTGCGCTGGGGTCGATTGCAACGGAATGGAAGTTGCCAAACGATGCTCCACAATCTTTGGATCAGCCTTCACAGATCCACATCCCGAGAGCAGCAAGCAGCTCAGTAAACACGGCGTCCGAAAGATTGTAGATATTCGCATTAGTGTCCTTAGTTGTGCATCCAGATTCTACGCGGTTCTTCCCCTTGCACGATCGCAGCGATGCGTTGTGTTTCCACTTCCTAAACTACCCCACTCAACGAAAACCGCGTTGAGTGGGCCACCAATGCAATCGCCGCCATGAGAATTGCGAGGGATAGTCCTAACGGAACCGCGCCCGGCGGGTGGCCCATTCAAGCCTTCTGTTGGCTTGAGTGGGGCAGTTCTTCCGCTTGCACGATCGCAGCGATGCGTTGTGGTTTCAACTTCCTAAACTACCCCACTCAACGAAAATCGCGTTGAGTGGGCCACCAATACAATCGCCGCCATGAGCATTGCGAGGGATAGTTCTAACGCATCCGTGCCCGGTGCTCCTTCAGGATGCAGCGGTCCATCATCACAAAAATCCCTGCCTGCCGCGCCTTTTCCGCTGCCGCTTCGTCTACTACGCCTTCCTGCAACCATAGGGCCGGCAGCTTCAGCCGGATGGCCTCATCGACGATCTCAGGGACGAAAATGGAGCGGCGGAAGACATTGACAATGTCGATCTTGCCGGGGACATCGCTCAAGGCGGGATAGGATTTTTCGCCCAGGGCGCTCGAAATCGCGGGATTTACGGGAATGATGCGGTATCCCTGGCGCTGCATGTACTCGGAGACGTCGTAGCTGGTTCTCATCGGGCTGTCGCTGAGCCCGACGACGGCTATGGTTTTGGCCTGCTGCAATAATTCGGTGATGCGATCGGGCTGGTTCGGCATGAATTCCTCCGCGGCAAATCAGAGCAGTTTCGGAGAGTTTGTTTCATAAACCGCAGTTAGAGGGACGAGCCCCTCAGGGGCTAAAGCCCGCACGCGATGGCTACTGACGGACGGGCTCAAGGCATCCCAACAAGCCACAAGAGGGTTTGTCGGGGACCCCGCAAAGCCCGTCCCCTTCAATGCGACTCAAAGCCCCGCCCCCTTCAATGCGGCTGAATCCGCTTCCCTGCGAACAATCATCTAGCAGGTTGCTGAAATACTCTCCTTCGAGCGTGTCATCCTGAGCGTAGCGAAGGATCTGCTGTTCGCGCGCGTTCGAAGTAAAGCAGATCCTTCGCTCGCGCAAAACCGGCGCGACCTCAGGATGACACTGCTACGGGTTTTTCAGCAACCTGCTAAGAAACAGGCCCGAATAGTATATGCCGGAGGCGAGTCGCGTCAGCGGTTATGAGTCTTGCTCTTTTCCAAAAACGACTTGGTCGCGATGCGGCGCACCATGTCGGGGACGCTGCGATTCTTGATCAGGTTTTTCAAATCAGCCAGCAGCAGGGTCTTAACGAGTGGCAGAGCGACTTCGGACGGAGTGCGCGGATTGGACACAAGAGCTTTGACAACCCCATAAACCTTCATGAAGCGCCGCCGTTGGGCGATGCCCCGCAGCACGATTTCCTGCACGTTCTTCATGTTGGCAAATGTCTCCATCTCCTGTTCGCTCACCTTAGGGGACTCCAGCACGGCTACCGCAACCACGCGGACACCGTCACGAATCAGGATCATGCGCTCTTCGCGAGAACCGCGCATGGCCATTTGCACGCGCTCGGTCACGGTGAGAGAGGCAATTCTTTGCAGCGTGGATAGTTGCTCGCGCTGCTCCGGCTTGATCAGCTTCTGGTCAATGACGGTTGACGATGGGTCGCTCTTGACCAAGGGGAGCAGCTCGGCAATCTCGTCTTGCTCGTCGGTGGAAACCACCGTCAACTGGAAAGGCACGTGTTGATGGGCGGCAATTTCGTCGGCGTGCTCCTGCTGGTAGCGCGCCAGTGCCGCCGCTTCCTCATCGGAACTTTTCTCGATCTCGTGAAGGGCTTCTTCGATCTCGTGCCGGAAGCGCAAAGAACCGCGATTGCTGCCTAGCGAATCCAGAAGTGGCCGGCTGCGCCGTTCGATGGCGGCAAAGATGATCCCTGGAATAAGTTCGGGAGCAGCCATCCCGGCAAATTGTGTCACCAAAGGTTCAGCAATCGCCGGGTTCCGCAGCAGCGCGGCAATGACCAGCTTCCGGTCCGTGCCCGAGCGGAAGAAGAATTCGGCCACGCCGGCGGGAGTGTCCGCGGCGCCGCAGATGGCGACCAATTCCTGCTCGTCCCACGACTGCAAAGACTTTCGCGCCTGTTGGCCTAGTTCGGGATGCGATGCGAGATGGACCAGAATCTCCAGGCGCTCCATCGCAGGGACGTTGAGCTTGCCGCAAGCGGCATTGTGCATGACTGCGGGGGGCGCGGACGAACTGAGCACGAGGTCGAGAAGGCGCGGCATGTCAACACGATTCTGCCACTTCGTTCAAGGCGCGCACGGTGGCGGCGAATTCGTCGTACAACGAAGCATACGGCTCCCTGGGAAACTTCTCAAGCAGTTCCCGGTAGTACCAAAGGGTGCCGTCCCTCCGGCCTTCAAAGCGCTTCCAAACCGGTGCTCCATCCCGGCGCAGCTCGCGCACCATGGAGCGGCAGTTGTGAATTTTGTCGCCGAAGGCAACCAGCAGGGCCTCCTTCGATTTGTGCGGAAGCGCTTGAAGATATTGTTCCTTGCGGAAGCGCCAGGGCGGCTTGGGCTCGCCATCGGCATCGGTACACTCGTCGACAATACCGGCAACTTTTTCGCCGAACTCGCGGCGAATCCTGTCCAGGGTCGGTGGTCCACCCTGATCTTCGACCGCATCATGCAGCAGCGCCGCGATGGCGGTGTCTTCGTCGCCGCCGTTCTCCAGCACCATGGCGGCTACCGCCAGCAGATGCGCGATGTAAGGCACCTCCGTCGACTTGCGCGGCTGGCAGCGATGCAGATCGTGAGCCAGTTGAAGCGCCCGGTCGAAGTTCTTCGAAAGCGGATTTTTCAGTTCGCTTTTCCCCACGTTTTCCCGGCTCCCAACACCCGGCAAATGCCGTCTCTTCCGCCGGCCGCCGGCCCCCGGCCCCGACGTGCGCTATTTACACCTTCTGCCCGGCGCGCTTCATGAGCAGATAGGCGCGGATGAACCCTTCGATGTCGCCATCGAGAACACGATCGACATCGCCGACCTCAAACTTGGTGCGATGATCCTTCACCATGCGATAAGGCTGCAAAACATAAGAACGGATCTGTGATCCAAAGTCTATGTCGAGCTTGGTGTCTTCGATCTGCCTCGAGGTTGCGCGCTTCTTTTCGAGCTCGTATTCGTAGAGTTTCGAGCGCAGAATCTTGAAACCCCGTTCGCGATTCTTGTGCTGCGAGCGCTCGTTCTGGCAGCTCACCACGATTCCGGTCGGAATGTGGACGATACGCACGGCCGAGTCGGTAGTGTTGACGTGCTGGCCGCCGGCGCCGCCGGAGCGGTAGGTGTCAACCCGCACATCTTCCGGCTTGACTACGATTTCGATGTTCTCATCGATTTCCGGCGAGACAAAGACGCTGGCGAAGGAGGTGTGCCGCCGCTTGGCCTGATCGAAGGGCGAGATGCGCACCAGGCGATGCACTCCGATCTCGCCGCTGAGCAGACCGTAGGCGAACTCCCCGGCGACACTGAAGGTAGCGGACTTGATGCCCGCCTCTTCGCCCGGCTGATGATCGTTCAGCACGGTCTCGAAGCGGTGACGCTCGCACCAGCGCAGGTACATGCGCATCAGCATCTCGGCCCAGTCCTGCGATTCGGTGCCGCCGGCGCCGGGATGGATGGTCACGATGGCGTTGTTGCGGTCGGTATCGCCCGAAAGCAGCGTCTCGGTTTCCAGGCGCTCGACGGTCTCGCCCAAGGAATCCAACTCGCGCTTCAGCTCTTCGTCCACGCTCTCGCCTTCGCGGGCGAGTTCGAAGTAAGCGGAGATGTCCTCGGTGCGACGCGCCAGATCGCTGTCGGTTGCCAGCGCGTCTTCCAGGCGTTTGCGCTCCCGCATTGCCTTCTGAGATTTTTCAGGATCGGACCAGAAGTTCGGATCCGCAACCAGCTTTTCTATTTCGGCGAGCTGCCCTTGCAATTTGGGCGGGTCAAAGATACTCCCGAAGCTCTTGAACCTTCCCCTTCAGGGCAGCGTATTGCTGTTCGAGTTCCTCAAGCATGCTGTGTTAAGGCTCCTATGGCAATCCGGTTGCTAAACTGGTTGGGGTTGCGTCAGGTGGGCACCCGAGCGCCCGCGGAACAGCAACCCGACCAGGGAAATTATCGCACACAGACAAGGGAACCAATCTCCGTATCGGGTGTAGAAGGTGGTCTCGGTTGCGCAGAGAGTAGGGAGCAAGCAGTGTGGTTCGCATCGCATGAGGGAGCTTGCGCAACCACGCGGCCAAAGGGATCGATCGAAGCGGTAATTCCCGTGTTGGTGGCGCGCAGCAGCCAGCGCTCGTTCTCGATGGCACGCATGCGCGCCACGTTCAGATGCTGCTCGGGGGCTCCGGAGTTGCCAAACCAGCCATCGTTGGAAATGTTGACGAATACCTGGGCACCATGATCGGCAAACTGTCGCACCTCGCCCGGGAACAATCGATTCGTAACAGATGAACACGCCGAGTTTCTCGGTGCCGGCATCGAGTGGCCAGCGGCCACTGCCTCGGGCAAACATACCCACCTCATGGGTAAGCGATTGCGCGAAGCTCAACAGACTCTGCAAAGGTATGTATTCCCCAAAAGGCACCAGATGCACCTTGTCGTAGCGGGCGGCAATCTGCCCTTGCGGGTTGACGAGAGCGGCGGAGTTGTACACCTGATTCTCCCTGCCGGCAACCGCGCGCACTCCGATACTGCCAGCCACGACAAAGTGGTTGGTACGCCGGGCAACTGCCGAAATCGTCGAGACGAATCGGTCATCATTCAGGAAAAACGGGGCCGGTGACTCCGGCCAGACAATCAGGTTTACCTTTGCCGAGCCTGGCGGAATCTTGCTGCTATCGCCGAGCGACTGGAGCAAATCGTTGTACTCCGCCGCACGCCAGTTTTCGCGGATCGGAACATTCTGCTGCAGCAGAAGCGCATAGTTATAGACCGGCAGAGGGTCGAGATCGCGATGTACTGGGTGAGTTGCAGGAAAATGGCGGTAACCAGGGTGGCGGCCAGCATGAGCCGCCGCCGCAGGGGACGCGCCAGGAAGGCGGCCGCGAAAGCGGCGTTCACCAGCACGATTTCAAAGGACAACCCATACACACCGGTCAGGGTGGCGATTCGCGAAAGCGCGGGGTTGGCAACCTGCGTGGTCCCCAAAAGATCCCAGGGAAAGCCGACCAGATAGGTTCTGAGCAACTCGACCGCGACCCACAGGAAAGGCGCCAGAAACAGGGCCCGGCGGCTATAACCCGCGCGCCCGCGCGCGGCCCAGGCAAGCAGCGCAGCGAACGCCGCCTGGTGCAGCCCGATATAGAGCGAAAACAGCAGCAGCAATACGGCGGAGACGGCCCCGCTCAGGCCTCCGTAATGATGCATGACCGAAAACACCCAATAACAGCTACCGAGGTAAACGACGGTTCCGCACACCCAGCCGAGAAGAAAAGCCTGGCCGATCGACGCGGGAGCAAGATAGGAGGATGTTTCGTCGGCGAGCAACTCCGCCGCATCGGCTTCGCGTGCCCGTAAAACGGCGTAGATCAGGGGAGCGACAGAGACCCAGCTCAGGTAATAAAGTCCGGGCTTGGGGAAGACGAGAATCTGCAAGATCGCGGAACTCAAGACCAGCAACCAGGCGCTCTGGTGAAGTCGCGTCAACTGCCGCAGACTGGAAGCCAGGCGTCCCCGGTGCGGTATAAGCGTCTCACCGCGATGGATCAGCGTCGGGTTCACGGGTTTCCCCTTCGACGGCGGAAGCGGTGAAACTGATGATCCCCGACTTTGCGGCAACTCAGCCATTCCCAGCGCACCGCTTTCTCTTTTGACAAGCCTCCGACAAAGGCGATGGGTCGGATCGGCACGGGAGCCGTGGAACCTTCCTGCCGCGGCATGTGCAATCCTACTTCGATAGGCGAAACCGTCAAAAATTTCTCGTCGATCAGATCCAGCTCGAGCAGGTTTGAGTACAAACCGGGTCCACCTTCACAGAGCAAATAGCGAATGCCGAATTGGCGCCGAAGCAGGCATAGAGCTTGCTTGAAATCAACGCGCTGACCTTCTCCGCAGGCTATCATGCGGACCTGGGGCCGTGGGCGCAGTTGCGAAGCGAGTTTTTCGGCGGCGCCGCACGTGGTCAGCAGAAACGGTTCGACTCCCTGGCCGTCGAAGGCAGCATAGCGGTCCAATTGGATATCGCTTGAGCCTGTGATAAAGATATTTCGTTCCGGCCCACGCCGCAATTTTTCCCGCAATTGGCGCATTGCCGGGTTGACGATGCGGAACACGGGACCTCGCGGCCCCGGACGGCCAAGTCCGGTTTCGACCCGCAGTGTACCCATTCCTATCAGCACGGCATCAGCATGCGCGCGCAGCAGATCCATCAGCCAGCGGTCTTCGGGTGATTGCGATATATCCGAGCCGGAGGCCTCAGCGCCCAGCAGTGAGACGATTCCGTCCAAAGTCTGCACGAAATTAGCGAAAAACCAGGGTCGATCCGGCGGGGCCGGCGGAAATCCGAGCTCGCCGTAGGCGGCATAAACCGGGCCTGGAAGCTCGGAACGCTCACCATGATCGAACAAGATTTGGAAATCACGCATGGATTATCCCGCTACAAAGATCCCCGCCGATTACGAATGGATAAATCCTGATCACCTAATCGATGAAAAAATAATAATGACCCGTTCCAAAGCAAAAAACTCTCGGCGCAATTCGGGCTTGCATCTCTGCTGCCCTTCTCGATCATCGAAAGAAGCATGACCTGGAAGCGACCCCATCGTCTGCACGTGATTCGCGAGTCCGAGGCGAACCCGGGCATCGCTGAAGTGTACAACGACATCAAGTCGAGTTTAAGCCTCCCACAAGTCCCCCTATTTTTTCAAATGTGTGCCGCCAGCGGACCGTTTCTGACGCAGTTCTGGGAGGCGGTGAAGCCGGTCGTGCGTACCCGCGCATTTTTGGCTGCCGCACAGCGTCTGCGGGCCGATGCGTATACCCGCATGCATAATTACTTCGAGATCCCGGCGGACAGCTTTGGTCTGGCCGCGCCGCCGGAACTTGCCGCCACTTTGGAACTATTTCACTACCAGGGTGGAGCGTTGCTGTTGCTGCTATCGCTTGCGGCCGGAGCATTGGACAATCCCATCGGACAACCCTTTGTTTCCCGCGAAGCAGGCTCTCCACAGGCATTCAGCTTCGCACCCATACTGGTCGAGGATGAAGCCGCGGCGCCGGGAACACGAAAGGTTCTCGACGAAGCCCGACGGCAGTACGGCCTTGGCGTAGTGCCGATGGAGTTCCGCGCGCTGGCTGCCTGGCCCGCCTTCCTGAACCGGCACTGGCAGCTTTGGAAGCAGATGACCCATTCGCCGATCCTTGCCGCCTGCGAACATCAGTTGTTGCTGCACTCGTTCGAGCTGGCACAGGCACTGCCCGGTCCGGTGGAGCTGTCATCGGCATCACTGCGGCAGAGCGGCATGACAGAGGAAGAGTTTTCGGGCATTGTCCGGTTTACGAATCACTGGAATCGCGCCTCTGCCACGCTGCTGCTGCAGATTGCCGTGGCAAAAATCTCCGTCGAAGGCGGCGGCATTTACCAGCAATCCAAGCCAGAAAGCAGGCAATATCAGGCAGCATAGAGGGCTGCTGAAAAACAAGTTTTGGGAAGGACAAGCCCTCCAACATCTGCGTGAGTGCGCTCAAAGTCTCGCGGAGTCCTCGGGAATATAGATCGAACAATCCTTGTTGACCAACGCGACGCGGTAGTGTCGCCAATGGGGAGCTGATGCAGAAGGGTTGCTGGTACGCCCGGTAGGATTCGAACCTACGACCTTTCGCTCCGGAGGCGAACGCTCTATCCAGCTGAGCTACGGGCGCACTTCGGACCAGTTTATAACATATGCGTTGGGGTTGCGAGACTGGGACGGTATAGAATCTTCGCTACCTGGGACTGTCTTGCATCACCGGCCACTTCAGTGCGGTGTTTTACGCTTGATTTCATCGCGCCAGGCGCGAATACAACAGGGGCCGTGCCGGACCGATCTAATACTGGACAGCCGTATTCGATTTGCCAGGTTTGGCATAGTGTAAGCTCTGTCGTGGAGGAAGACATGCAAAACTGGAAGAAGGCGCTGGTCTTCGGATCAATTGGGGCGGGAGCCCTGCTGGCGATCAATGGCCGGCGGCCCTTGGGCATTGCCTTCATCGCTGGGGGGACTGCGGTGTTGGCCTCCGAATATCCCGAAAAATTCGAAGCCCTATGGGAGAATGCGCCCGAGTACGTAAACCGCGCCACCCAGATTTTTGCGGTGCTCTCGAAGTTAAGCGAGCGATTTGCCGAAGAAGTGGAACGGCGCGGGGTGACGGCTTGGAGCGACGAGCCTGGCCGCTACTCAACGCGATGATCCGCGAGGATCAAACGGGCGCGAGCTTCGCGAAGGCGAGGCTCTTTTTGTTTCCGGCGGTATCCACCCAAGTCATGGGCTCATGGGGAAGCGAGCTGGCCAGCAGCAAGCGCGCCGCAGCGGAGGGACGGCCCTGTACCAATGCGCTCAGAGTCTGAGCGGGCGCCGCGAAATCGCCTTCCCCGTAGTGCAGCGCGGCGGAGGCATACCCCGAGTCCGAGGCATGGACACTCGGGATGTTAGGATGAGGCCGCAGTCCACCGGTGGGAGCCATGATCGCCAGGCGAAAAGGCACGGCACCATTGAGAAATTTGACCAGAATGCGGTGCTGGCCGCGCGACAGCGTCAGGTCGCTCCGCAGACTTGTCGATGGCAGAGCATGGCGGTCGTCGCGGGTGAGCACTTTTGCGCCGTCGATAAACACCGCCAGCGTTCCAGAGGACTCCAGGAAAAGGCGCCAGTCGCCTGCGGCATGAAGATAGACCTGCGAGCAGGCGTAGAAGACGCCGTCGCGCGCATGATCGGGCGGCAACTTTACCTGCCCATCGGAGAATTGAAAAAACTCAACCTTGCGCGAACCGTAGCCAGGCTTGCTGATGTGGTCGCGCTCCGGCGCCCATTGCCGGTCGAAATCGATGACCGGATGGAGCCCGAAGGGACCCACGATTCGCCAATCGGTCAGCAGACCCGACTCGCGCGCGGACATGAGTTCCTTCAGTTCAGGGGCGCTGTCCCGGGCGAGCGCGGGCAGACAGAGGCATAGCATCAAGGACACCGCAGAGACCGCACGGGCAAAATTCCTGGCGCAGCTATGTCTCACAATTGATGGACACCTCTCAAACCCGCCAGAAATGGGTACGCGGGGCACCAAATCAGGTTTGATTTTTGTGTCCCGCTGCCCACCTGAGTCGCTTCCCTCCCCCGCATCTTCCCCCAGGAAATTCTTCGTCATGCGAACGAGCTCACCGACTCAGTCAACTGGTTCGATTGAGTATCAGTTTGCCTGCATTGTTTTCCGGCTGAAATGGGAATGAAAACCTATTTATGGGGGGCAGAAGACCCTAGGCTAGAACAATTCCCGGACTGGTGCAGCCGCCTCATCCCGACCGAAATGAAACGCAGGCGGAAAGACTTCGCCGAGAGATCCAACGATCAGCTGACCGAAGAAAGCACGCGTTCCCGGCGTGTCGAGCAGCGCCAATCTCAGAACTTCGGCGCCGAGGGGAATCGATTGCTTACGGCCTGGCGACCGGAGACTCCGGTCCGGCAGCTTTGTCCTCTTCGGCGCGAATGCCGCCGCGCTCGTCGGTGAAAAAGGAGCGGTGTTTCGGGCCGGGCCGCGGTTCGGCATCCATCCACAACGAAAACCCTTCGCCAGTACCTTTGAAGCGCACCTTATAATCGCCGCGCCCGCTGCTGGCCATTCGCTTGGTGAACGAACCGTGGCCAACCAGCGATTGCAGGCTGGAAGCGTATTCACCATGCTTCTTCCTGTAGGCCCGTTCCGCACCGCCCAAAACCCTGCTATAGCCAAGGGCGGCAGCCTCGGACTCGGAGCGCGCCGGATCGCCGGGAAACTTTGGCCGATAGGTCTCTTGCGCAACCAGCAAAAGGCTCAACAACAAAACCGTCACGAGCCAACCCGCCTTCCGTCTCAAATTCATGGAAGCTCCTTTTTCACCTGACACTTTGATACGAGTATTATGACCTTTAGCCAGACTGCTGAAAAACGCGCCGAAGCCCGGGTTCCCGACAAGCCTGTTTTTAGGCAATCTGTTAGTACAGTGAACTTCAGGGCTAATCCTAACGTATCCACCACTTTGAAACTGTCCGGAAAGTGGATATGCTAGGGCAGCGACTCAGGACGGACTATGAAATCTCCTTCTCCTAAAAAGACTCCTATCCGTATTGCGGTTGTCGAAAGCGATCCTCTGCGGTTCATCGGCTTCCGGGCACTCTTAGATGGCGAGCCCGATCTGGAGCTTCATGCTGTAACCGCCGCGGAGATCGCCACCCGGAGCGAGATCGATCTGATCCTTCTCGGTAGCCGGGGCTCGCAAAACTTATTCGACTTAATGGCGGGACTGAAGGCCTCGCGGCCCGATCTGCGAATCCTGGTAACGGGAATGAACGCCGACGACGAGACCATTCTGAAGGCACTCGCGGCTGGAGCCAAAGGCTACGTTGACGAGGCCGCGGCGCCGTCGGAATTCACCCAAGCTATCCGCATCGTGCACCAGGGCTCGGTGTGGGCGCCGCGTCGCGTGCTGTCGATGTTTATCGAGCGCGTGACCTCCTCGCCGGGAAGAATTTTTCCGGCTGGCCGGGTCGTCTTCACCGATCGCGAAAAGGAAGTGCTGGAGTTGCTTGTCGCGGGGCGCTCGAACAAAGAAATTGGGGCTGTTCTCGGTATCGAAGAACGTACCGTCAAGGCCCACGTGGCGAAACTGATGCGTAAGGTAGGGGTACAGAATCGTATTGCGCTCTCCGTACACGCAATCACGCATTCGCTGGTCACGTCGAACAAATAGCGGCCTACACTCCACCAACTCTGGAGCTAAAAGTTACCCAGGGACAAGACCGCTGCGCCGAACTCTTCCTGGTCGTCCGTAACTTGTTGGGAATCGCATATCGAGCGATACTCACCGCAACCTACCAAAGAACCTGGGACAGGGTTGGAAACGGGATACGGGTCCCGTGCCAACCCTGATTTAATTTTTGGTCGCCTGGTGTCAACAGGTAACCGGGCAAGCCCATCACAAGCCGGCCTTTTCGCGAGCACCTGAAGGCATGAGAAGCGTAAGATGACGTTTGTAGCCTGCGATGGAGTAGAACCATGAAAAGAATTTTTGCCGCCCTGATGATGGCGCTCTTAGTCTGTGGTCTTGCGCTGGCCGACGAACGCAGCGATGACCTCGACCGCGTCCAGAACGCTGCCACGGTGCTAGACGAGATTATGGCCGCTCGGGACAGAGGGATGCCGGAAGAGATCCTTGGCTCCGCAAAATGCGTTGCCGTCGTGCCCTCGATGCTGAAGGGCGCGTTCTTCGTCGGCGTCAACCGCGGCAAGGGCATTGCGAGTTGCCGGACCGCAAATGGCTGGAGCGCCCCGGCTTTCTTCGTAATCGAGGGTGGCAGCTTTGGCTTCCAATGGGGTGGCCAGGCCGTCGATCTGATTATGCTGGTAATGAACGAGAGCGGAATGAGACACCTGCTCTCGAGCAAATTTAAGCTTGGCGCGGACGCTTCCGTGGCCGCCGGTCCGGTTGGACGCCAAGCTGAAGGTATGACCGATTTGACCATGCGAGCAGAGGTGCTGACCTACTCCCGGGCTCGCGGCGTCTTCGCGGGCATCAGTCTTAACGGCGCTTCCATACGGCAGCACAAAAATGATACCCGCGCCTTCTATGGCCGGATGGTGCCTTTCCGCACTCTGCTGGCCGGCAATTTGAATCCTGCTCCCAAGGAAGCGGCCCCGTGGCTCGCGGCATTGAAGAAGTATGCGCCGATGGCAACCGCCTCGACTGCAAGACCGGTCCCCCCAGCAAAGCCTGAGCCTGCGGAAACCGAAAAGACCGAGAAGGCTGAGTAAAACTCAGGAGAACCAAGCGCGGCAGCACCTCGGTTCGCTTCCGAAGCAGTTTTTCAGAGCAGCATTTTCAAGTCGCCAAGGATTGGCCGGCGATGCGTGCGCAAGCGCCTCTATCCGGCCAGGCGGCGTGGAGCACAGGCGGCTCGACGCGCGCGATGGTCGTCTACCACCAAGCATGCAGCGACTCCGGAGAGGTTCCTGCATTTCGCAGCGCCCGTAGGCTAAGGGCATCGTGGCGCTTTGCCAACCGCACACCGTGAGCGTCGGCGACCAGAGGGCAGTGGTAGTAATCGGGCGAAACCAGGCCCAGAGCGCGGGCAAGAAGAATCTGCCGGGCGGTGGAGCGCAACAGATCCAGACCGCGCACCACTTCACTGATCCGCATGGCGTCATCGTCGACGACCACCGCCAACTGGTAAGCCGGCATGTTATCACGGCGCCAGACAACAAAATCTCCAAAATCGCGTCCCGCGACGAATTCCTGCGCGCCCTGGCAGAGATCGTGAAAACGAATCGCTTCACCCTCGGGAACGCGAAAGCGCCAGTTCACTCCGGCAGGCGCTTCGGCATTCGAGGAGCGGCCACGGCACGTCCCGGGATAGAGTTGCTCGTCATCGCTCTCGTGCGGTGCCTGGGCGGTGTGCAGGAGATCCTTGCGCGAGCACACGCAGGGATAGATGGCACCCACCTCGCGCAATTTTTTCCATGCATTCACATAGAAAGCACCCCGTTCACTTTGCGAATAGGGTGCGTATGGGCCGCCAACGTCGGGCCCTTCCTGCCACTCAATGCCCAGCCAGCGTAGATCTTCGATCATCGCCGCCAGATACTCGCTTCGTGAACGATAGGGGTCGAGGTCTTCATTGCGCAGCACCAGCGTGCCGCCGCGCTCGGCGACTCTCCGGTACGCGGTCCAAAAGGTGCGCGCGTGGCCGAGGTGCAAGAGTCCGGTCGGCGACGGCGCAAGCCGACCACGGGGCTGATCGTTTGTGTTCGAAACCAGCAAACCAGCATTGTAACTTGCGCAGAACTCGCACCTGGCTCACGGTGCCTGTTCAGCATGAGAGAGTGCTGCAAAACAGGCCGGTAGCATCGCCGAGCCGCGAGTCACCGTGGCCGTCATCAGGCATCTTGCGGTTGAACGGACCGCGGAACCGCGAGCACGATTTTGGATGCCGCCTGATGGATTTGAAGCACACAAACCTTGAGCGATTCGTTTGCCAATTACGGCAGGGCTGCTATAATCGCGTCAGTTATCAGCGTCGAAACATGTGCGTTCCGACTGGTAGCGCGTGTGTGAAATGCGGATGGCCAGGTAGCTCAGCTGGTAGAGCGCAGCCCTGAAAAGGCTGGCGTCGGCGGTTCAACTCCGTCCCTGGCCACCATCTTTTCAAGAAGTTACAAGCCCTCCAACTTACAATTACGGTCCAAAACGGTCCAATTGCCACAGTGGAATTTGTCTCTGAATCTCTCTGTGCAGTGAAGAGAAAGCGAATCCCTTGTCCGGCTGTTTAGGTTTTCAGCAGCCGGAACCGGGTGTCATCGTTGTCTGGCTTCGGCTCGTAGTGCTGTCGCTGAATGTGCGGGGTACGAGCAATCAACTGGTCCAACCCGTATCCGATCAAAGCCAGAATTCCGGACACGACCATCAAAACAACAATAAGTTTCGCTAGAAAGATGGCATAGATGCCGATGAGCTTCACCGCAAAGAATGGGGTGAATCGTTCCTTCGGCGCAGGGAGTCTCACGGCCTTTGCTGGCGCTTCGATGCGAACTGGTATCGGCTCAACGCTTGAACTACGGCGTTGCTCTGCCGATCCGGGAGGCGGGGCAACGGGCTTCGCCGCCGATTCAATGCGTATGCGTTCCTTCAATACCTCTAGTTCGGCAAGGACTTCCACCGCCGATTCAAGATTTAGTTTGCGAATCGATTCAGAATCCTCAGAATCCCCAACGTTCCCGAAGGGAACTTCCCCTCTGAGCTTTGCCAGCAAATCTTGCGGATGAACTGGTTTTGCGAGAATTTCGAACTCGTGGCCTCTTGCTCGTGCGCTCTCCAACAGGTCAGCCGTGGCCGCTTGTCCGGAAAACAGAAGAATTTTGCAGGAAGGAAGAAATCTCCGAATGAGAATCGCAGCTTCAATGCCGTTCATCTGGGGCATGATGACATCGCAAATAATCACGTCTGGAAGCAACCTGTACGCTTGCTCAACTGCCTCTGTTCCGTCGTAGGCCGCTGATGCTTCGAATCCATGCTGATTGAGGATAATTGCCAGGGTGTCTGCGATGACATGCTCATCATCCACGACCAGGGCGACCTTGCGTTTATGGGCTGGCATTCGTAGACCTCACGACGATGCCTTCAATGTTACCGCTGCTGCTTGCCGCACAGCGACTTCAAATCGTTGCTACTACCTGGATAAGATGCGGGAAAGAAACGATGCAGCGATGCAAGTTCCACCGATCAGCTTTTGGGGTACGAGCAATCAACTGATCCAATCCGTAGCCGATGAACGCCAGAACGCCGAACACGATTATCAAGTCAATGACAAAACAGGTGAATTTCAACAGATATTGAATCAAGTACCAGATTATTGCGCTGAACGAGTTTCACATCCCTGCGTTGATGCCCCTCTCCCAGCGGAAATGTTGTCAGTGTTTCGCCGTGCTGGAAGATGGAGATTGTCCGCTTAATTTTCTAACTTGATCCCAGTAATCGGAGCTTTTCTGTTGTTCGGTCTGCGGCTCACTGGACGGACTGGGCTGTGTCTGCTGTTGCGCTCCTGCTCCACTGGTCGCTTGTGTAGACGATCCCAGACCTTGATCGATTAGACTCGCTGCTTTGCGCTTTGCTTCTGCTTTGGTTTCTGCTTCGTATTGGTCTGGGTCTTCGGTAACTGGATGGCTCTTACCGGTAGAGGTGTCGGTTATCCAAGGGCCAGCAGTGTGGACATAATGGTGTGCCGGAAACTGCCTACCCACTAGAAATCCACCCGCAAAGACCATCACCAGTATCACGACGATTAGTGTTTTCTGCTGCATGACGCACACTCCAAAGAAGCTTTTTCTCCGTTGCGGAGGGCTTTGGTCAAATGTCTGGCATACCAGACACATAAATCAGAGCGTTCGCCCAGCATGAAAGGATGCCCAGCGGCAATCACGCTCTTTTGGTCAAACTCGGCAAGCGCATCCAGATGCTGCGAAAGCGGAAGGGGTGGACGCAAATCGACATGGCCGTTAACCTCGATATGAACCGTGGGCACATCTCAGATATTGAACGGGGAAAGAGAGAAGCCGGGATTATTACCTTGCAGGTGATCGCCACTGGCCTGGAAACCACAATGGCGAAGCTGCTCAGAGGGCTATGAAGACTCAAGCAGTCGGTGTCAGCATTGCTGGTATCGTTGCCGATTCTGGCATTCGCTACCCCTCAGCGATTGAACTTCAGTGATTGAATTACCGTCGCTGCTGCGCTGCTTGCCGCTTGCTACGTGGATAAGATGCACAGGAGAAACTATGCAGCGATGCGAGTTCCACCGATCAACGATGATTTCAACGGGGAAAACCGTTACGTTTCGGTTCCTGCGCTGGCTTTCCGTCTTGCTTCTTCGTACTTCTTGAACGATTCGTGTTTCAGGAGAGATTTGTCTGTCTTGCCGAACCCATCGGCGTACTCACAAACAGTCTGCTTGCTAAGAAGTCCAGTGTCGAACCGGAATTGGAATTCATCCCGCACGTATTCGACTGCCTTGAGTACCGTTATTTTTCCAGCATTCAAGAGTTCACGAGTTGTTCGATGACCCTCGTAAAATCCCTGATATCGCTCATACCACTTGATTGCGTAAATGGCTTCACGGTGATGCTCAAAATAATAGTCGAACACCTCAGTCAGCTTGCTTCGAAACGCCACCCAATACGCCAGTTCCTCTTCTCCGGTTCTGATACAGAAGAGGTGATATATCCGGCCCAACTCCCGGTTAATCTCTTTCTCTGCTCGTCTTGATGTGAGCCAAATTGAAAGCCGGTATTTGATTGGCTCTATCAGCAGGGCTGCACTGAAGCCAACAACCGTGGAAATGAGGATTTTTGCCCATTCGCTCATAGTTGATTGTGGCTGCCGCATGGACCCGATTGCAACGAAATTCACGCTGTTGACCTTGGCAGCAGCAGGTATTTACTCTCCGGAGACATTTTCAGATTTCGAGTGAACTTTTTCCGAGTTCATCGAATATCATGAAATTAAATCCTCTCCCCGCCCTCCACACCGGGCTGGTGTGACCTTAACTTAACAGTCCCCCCGAGAAAGGTCACAGGTGATTCCAATGATTTCCACATTGAAAGCGTTTATGGATGCACTCAAAGCGTTAATACAATTCAAGCATGATCGGAAGGCGAAGGCTAAGATTCAAGGAATTTGGGAGATATTGGCGCAGTCGAGAGCCAAGCCAACACATAACCGCTGAAGGGATTTTATCGTACTTCAAATCGCTGGCATCTGGGAGACATTTGTTCAAAGACGTGAAGCAAGTTGAAGAGGTCTTGCGCTCCATGTGGAAGGACGGCATCGTGGAATATTACGCTGCCATCAAGTCTTGGCGAATCGCAGCATCTAGGTCGGGGCGGTTTCCAGCGCCGTGGTAACTGAATTAAGGGTAAAGCCCTGGAATTCGCAACAGGGGACTTTCGCTTTTTAGTCGCCTAACGAGAGCTGGAGCGGTAGAATGCCTTTAGTTGCAGCGGCATGAAGTTGGCCGAACCGAGAAAGCTGGATTTCAGGAGACGAAACATTGGCTAACAAGGAATCAGATTTAAAGCGTGGATTCACGAAGGACAAATCAGATTTGAAAAGTGGGTTTGCGCAGGACAGCATGACCGTCAACCATTATCAGGAGGCGCTTCAGAGGTCTTTTACCGGCGCTCACCTTAAGCAGAGTCTTGGCAACCAAGCCCAAACACAAGCTCAAAACCAAGCTCAAACTCAAAAACAAGTCCAACAAGGCGGGGACCAGAAGAAAGACTGATCCCTTTGCGGCTATTAAGCGCTATCTCGGGTCTCTTCAGATCACCAAATTGCGGCGGTGTCGTTCGTCGTGGCGGCTTCGTCATTGCTGGCTGCGCTGATCTCGGTGCTCATGGCGGTTTACGGGATTCACAGAGGCAACAAGAACTCTTCTGTCGCTACGCTGGTTACGCTTAATGATGGGTTTCGTCAAGGATGGCAGCGATTTGTTTCGGCGCAGGATAATGCAGCCAGGCAATATGAGCTTTCGGAGCTGATGAACCTCGCTGAGCTTGCTTGTGCTATCGATTTCGAAGGTTCGTTTGTCGGTGTCTCAAAAGAACTTCTGATCGATTATCTCGAATATTCATTGCCGTTGCTTTTGAATGACGCAGAAGCTCGTACACGGATACCGGCGATGCTCGATTCTCCGAAGACATTCAAATATATCCGTAAGTTTGTCGATTCTCGGCCTAAACTCTCAAAACTCTGGTCCTCGCTAGAACCATCCAAAATCCCCGTACCGTAATTCCGTCTTGCTGGCGAGTTGGACTTCATGGACTGTGTCGCAGATTCGGTGCAGTTGGCAAAGATGGTGCTGAGCGAGTTGCAGAGAGGGTAAATACCCGAATTCAAAGTTTGCTGCCGCAAATCCGGCGTTTCTGGATTAAACTGGCTCCTGCCAATCCATGCTCCAACTCAATGTGAAACCGGGTGACAGGCTCATCAAGGGCTATTACGAAGCCCTTGGGGAGTTCGGGCACCAGCACGTCGATCACGAGATGGCCGTTCGCAGCGCCTTTCAGAACGTGCTATCAGGCTATTCCAAGAAGCTGGATTGGACGCTGATTCCTGAGTATCCGGTTCCTGGACACCATGCCCGAAATCTTCGGGTTGACGGAGCCTTGCTCGATTTCTGGAAGCAGCGGCGGGGATTCTGGGAAGCCAAGGATGAGCATGATGATCTGGAGCGGGAGATCAAGGCGAAGATCGACAAGGGCTATCCCACCAGCAACATCATTTTCCAGGCTCCAGATCGTGCCATCCTGTATCAGCATGGAATTCGCCAAGGGCTGAACGAGAACATCCGTGAGCCAAAGAATCTTGCGGCCCTGCTAACGGAGTTCTTCCGTTACCGTGAGCCTGACCACGAAGAATGGGATGCCGCCGTTGCCGAATTCAAGCAGCGCATTCCGGAACTGGCAGACCGGGCTGGGCGTTTGATCGAAGCCGAGCGCAAGGGGAACAAGGCGTTCCGTGCCAGCTTCGAAGGCTTTTACGACCTCTGTCGGCAAGCCATCAATCCGAATCTTTCGGCGGAAGCGGTTGAGAAGATGCTCATCCAACACCTGTTGACGGAGCGCATTTTCGCACGAATTTTCAAGAACACGGACTTTCGCAATAAGAACGTCATCGCTGCCGAGATTGAAAAAGTAATCCAGTCGATGACTTCACGCCACTTCAGCCGGGACGAGTTCCTGTCCGACCTGGATCGTTTCTACAAGGTCATCGAACGTGCTGCCGATGACAAAGAGGATTACTCCGAAAAGCAGGGATTTCTAAACAACGTCTACGAGCGGTTCTTCCAGGGATATTCACCCAAGGAAGCCGACACTCACGGCATTGTCTACACGCCGCAGTCCATTGTGGACTTCATGGTGCGCTCGGTTGAGGACATCCTGAAAAAGGAGTTTGGCAAATCGCTTGCTGATAAAGGCGTTCACATCCTTGATCCGTTCGTTGGAACAGGCAACTTTATCACCCGCATCATGAGGCAGATTGCGGAGACACGCAAATCGGCACTGCCTTACAAGTACGAGAACGAGTTGCACTGCAACGAAGTCATGCTGCTGCCGTATTACATCGCCAGCATGAACATAGAGCACGAGTACCAGACGCAGAAGGGCGAGTACAAGCCGTTCGAAGGCATCTGCCTGGTGGACACATTCGAACTGGCAGAACCGGAGCAGCAGGGTTTCTCCTTCATGACGGAAGAGAACACGGCTCGTGTGAAGCGGCAAAAGGAATCACCCATCTTCGTCATCATCGGCAACCCGCCATATAACGTCGGCCAGCTAAACGAAAATGACAACAACAAAAACCGCAAGTACCCGGTTATCGACGGTAGAGTTGCTGAGAGCTATGGGCAATCATCTACGGCAACCAACAAGAACGCCTTAATTGATCCTTACATCAAGGCGATCCGATGGGCTTCAGATCGGCTTAGCGGTATTGGAGTAGTTGCGTTCGTAAGTAATAGCTCTTTTTTTTCTGGGGTTTCGTTCGACGGAATGAGGCGGCATCTCGCATCAGACTTTACCTCTATTGTTCACATTAATCTGAAAGGAGACGCACGAACTTCGGGCCAACGCCGCCAGCAAGAAGGCGGCAATGTCTTCGAAGATGCGATCCGGGTAGGTGTTGGAATTACATTCTTCATCCGTGGTCGAGAATCCACTAAAGCCGCCGATATCAGATTATTTGAAGCTGCGGATTATGCGAGTGCCACGGAGAAACAGTTGCTACTAGAATCTGCGAGTTCCGTGTTTGACCTTCCGCTAAGCAAAGCGACGATTACTTCGGACGGACGTTATTGGACGCAAAAAGCTGTCCTAGATCACGGTGAAATTCTCATTGCGTCGAGAGAAACGAAAGCCCTACGGCAGGAAGCCAGTGGAGTGATTTTTAAGAACTATGGCCGTGGCATCGCAACATGCCGAGACGTGTGGGCGTACAACTCTAGCTTGGAGATGCTGTCGAGCAACATCTCTGAAATAATTGAGACGTTTAACAGCGAACTGGCTAGGTGGATACGTGCGAATTGCCCCGTTAGCATCGACGGATTTCTTATTGATGACTCTTGTCGCATCAGTTGGTCTGAGGGGCTAAAACTACAACTTAGACGCAAGAAGCAGTTGCGTTTAGACAAGTCTCATTTTCGAGTTGCCCTGTACCGCCCTTTTGATTTGAGGCAGGTATACTTTGATCCCGGCCTTGTTGAGCGTAGATACCAGATGCCGGTAATCTTCCCAAATAAATCTGCCGAATCAGAGAATCGGATCATTGTTATTAATGACATAGCTTACAGGTCACCATATTCCTGCCTGATGTCGAAAATAATTGTCGATCTTCATGTGTGCTCTAGCGATGCGTTTCAGTGCTTTCCGTTTTTTATCTATGATGAGGATGGCTCCAATCGCCGGGAAAACATCACCGATTGGGCGCTGAACGAATACCGGACGCATTACAACGACCAAAAGATCACGAAGTGGGACATCTTCTATTACGTTTACGCCCTGCTGCATCACCCGGATTACCGGGAACGCTATGCGGCGCACCTCAAGCGAGAACTGCCCCGCATCCCTTACGCTCCGGACTTCTGGGACTTCGCCAAAGCCGGGAAGCGATTGGCCGATCTGCACGTCAACTATGAGGAACAGCCGGAATTTCCGCTGGAACGCATTGAAAATCCGAACGAGAAGATCAGTTACCGTGTGGAAAAGATGCGTTTGGGCAAGGACAAGTCGGCGGTCATTTATAACAGTTTTCTGACCCTCAGCGGCATTCCAGCAGAAGTTTACGAATACCGACTTGGCAACCGCTCAGCTCTGGAATGGGTGATCGATCAGTATCAGGTGTCAACCGACAAGCGCAGCGGCATCACGAATGATCCGAACCGTGAGGATGATGAACAGTACATCATCCGGTTGATCGGCCAAGTCGTGCATGTGAGCCTGGAAACGGTGAAGGTCGTGAAAGCCCTACCGCCGCTTGGAGTTGAGATTGAGGCAGCGACTCACGCATGAGCGGGTTTCAGTCTTCCTCCGAGCCAGTTTTTTTCCATATTGGGTTGGCCGTGTTCACATCATGGCGATCTGGAGTCTTCCGATCAGGACTCTTGCCATCCGCAGAGCCTTCTTTTTCCAGCCGCTCATATTCAGCCCTGCTATCTCCGCACTGGCCGTGAGCCGGGACATCTAGCTTAGCGGCTTCAGCATGGGTTTTCACCTTGAAATCTTCGGGCTTAGCAAGGCCGGGGTTTAGTTGGTTAGGATGCATAGTGTCGATCAGGACTTTATCCTGTTCTTTGTTCGATTTGGAATTAGACATTTAGATTATGACCTTTCTTATTTTATGATCGCCCCACGTTTAGGGTTCCTTATTCTTTTACTCATTTCATGAAGAGTTCTGGTCCTCAAATTGTTAATTTCTTCGGTTGATAAGTCGTCTAAGCTGCTTCTCTCTGGAGCAGCATTAAGCGGCTCCAACACTCCATATCTGCGTTCATCTTCTTTCTCCTTCAGATATTCTGCGTAAACGGCCTTCAAGAGCGGCACTGACGGATATCGGCCCTTTAGATATGGCGTGGCGAATTCGATCAGATCGTCATCAATCACGGCACTTGGTTCCACTTGTCTAAAGGCCCAGAGTGCAGTTTCCAATAATAGTTCCCGGTATGCTGGAGAAGTCAGCACGTCCTCTTGCTCACTTCGACTCATAGCATCGCAAACATCTTCGCCAATCCGATATTTAATATACTGTGCAATTGCATCTGGTAGCCTGTTCGTGGCCGCTAAGAGTTCGCACTCATGGCGTTGTTGAGCCGTTAACTCCCGCAGATATCCTTCCGGCATCTCAAGAGCACCGCCTTCAACCAATTCATTGAACGCTGCCTGAAGATTTTCCACGGTCCAGTAGCCAAGGAGATATAGTTCTGTAGATGCTTGAGCAGGATCAATTCTTGCAAGCGGTAACTGGTTGTGCATGAAGCAAAGTTTTTCCACGACAGCTTCGAAGTTTCCATCTGAGGGAACATAAGAGGGATTGGCATTTATAAACTGATATGCTATGTCGCTAGTTCTTTGCGAAGCAATTTGATCCACTAATTCAGCGTTGCCGGTTTCTTTCGCTATGCGTTCCAATACTTCTACTGGAGGGTTGTTCACGAAGTCCTGAATGCCTTTGATCGAAGAACCAAAATCCACGTTATTGAATCCGTGCTTATCATGGGGTTGAGCCTTCTCTTCTGGAGGCAGCTTGTTAAAGTCGGGGAACCCGGACATATCAACACGCCCAAATCCATCAGATATCCATTTCTCATTGTCTTTGATAATCTTCTGCCTTTCGGTTTCGGATAAGTGCCTCGGTTGTTCATCGAATATTGTCATAATATTTCCTTTCCTATTTGTGTCTTCCTCTGACCTATTACCTATTATCCTTCCGGGTCAAAGACATAAAACGCATCTGTGTCGGAGCGTCTATAACCGGCTTTTCATATACCGTGGAGTTATTCAGCAAGATGGCTGCATTCTCTCCTAATATGCCTCTTAACGTCTCAGGCTCGTGATAGAGAATCTTGCCAAGCATGGGGGTAAGCTGTCTCTGGTGATTGTCGAACTTCAGGCTTGCCTCCCGGCTAAGGGTGGAGCTAAATGCGTGATAAAGTTCGATCATCCTTTTAACTGTCACGGTAGCTTTCTCTTTCCAATAATCGAGCGTTTGGCACTCCAGGTCCGCATCGGGAACGTTATGTGAACCTGCTTACGGAGTAATCGCTATTTATCCATCTGAGAACTTCCGCATCTGATGGATTATCCCGAAGAGTGTTAGTCGTCAAAGCAGCTTCGCTGGTAGCAGCTTTGCTGGAAGCATCTTCCGGAGTGTCAGTCACAGGTACAGGCTCTATATTAATATTGACTTTGGAGCTAGCAGCAGCTTCCACAGGTGCAGGTTCGCAGGGAACTACCATAGCAGCAGCGGCAGCTCGTGCAGCAGTCTTCGCAGCATCTTGGACGCTACAGCCAAACAGTCGGCACCCCTCTCCACACACGTGCGTATTATTGGAATTATTGGACTTCCCGGATAAGATTGCAGCTACCTTTGAGATAGTCTATTTCAGTGCCTTGCACTGCTTCTTTGATTTCTTTTGTTCCTGAGATATCTGGCAAGGGATTAGACTCAGAGGATCGAGCTATCTTCTCAGCAGCGTCCCTAGATGCTACATACGCAGGGTATTTGGCCATGCTCATTTGATTGCGAGAGTTGGGTATCGGGACTTCGAACGACTGATTCCGATACGAATAAGAGGCCATCAAGCATCCATCTCCACGTCGCACGAATTCAAGATTCTGGAATCCGATGAGCCGATTGATTAGGGGCATCTTACCTCTGGCCTGTGCTGATAACTTAGCTCTTTTGTTTTCTAAGCTCCGCACATCCTTGGTCAACTTGGCTAGAGAAACGAGCAGCCGGGAACGTTCAGCCTTATCGGTACGCTCATCCGACAATTCGTTTTCGATTCTGGCTATGAGCGCCTTACTGGACTTGAGATGCTTCTTTATGTTTTGTAAGGGAGTTGGTCGATACGGCATGATTACAGCTTTCTGGCAGGGATGGTGAGCTTCAAGCTCACCGCTGAGGAATCGCTGGAGCAGCAATTGAAACACTTTGGACCTGTCGCCGTAGTTGCGAAGCCTTTTCTTTAGCAAATCGGCCTGGGTGTCCGTTATGGAGATACTTAGAGCAGATGGCTTTGGCAGTTTTGGGATCAATCATAGAATTCTTTCGATGGCAGCGATTGACTATCATCGCTGAGGGGATGAGTGGCCCACGAAAGGGCACGTGGAAAACGTTCTGGGTGATAAGTAGAGAGTAGTGCTAAAGGTAGGGGCTACAGGCAGGATGACTACTGAAGTAGTTACAAACTTTGACTCTATTAACTATTATACACCCAATTGTTAAGCCAAGTCAAGCGGTCCTTCCGGTTAGTAAAGCAACCAGAAAAATTTCCTATAAAATTTCGATACCACCCTCCTTATATTTACCGACCTTGAGCGATGGGGGGTGTCTGCTACGTGACTAAAGGGCCGACGCTGCGGCAAGGGGCCAGCGGCCGGTACGCCAAGACAACAAGAAAGAAGTATATTATTAACCTATACCTAGCCAATAAATATCACCGATCCAGCCAACTCCAACAGCAGCAGGCTATAAGACTAACTAGCTACGGTGTTCATCGATATGCGAATCGGAAAATAAGTAGCATTCGAATTCTTATTTGCTGCATAGCAATCCAGCAAGCAAAATGCTTTTGTTAATTATGCTGGAGTTAGTTGCGGTAATGAAAATGCACAGGTACAAAACAAACGCCCTTGCAAGTGTTAGTAACACTCACAAACGGCTAACCACCGAATACAGGAGGATTCAATGGCTACCGCCTACGATACCATAACCAACCGCATCTTGGATCAGCTTGAAAAGGGCAACATCCCTTGGCAACGCCCTTGGGCATCTCGTGGTGAGGCTGGCTTACCAAGGAATCTCCGGACATTGAAGCCCTATCGTGGAATTAACGTTTGGGTTCTGATGTCTGCTGGATATTCTTCCCCATATTTCCTGACATTCAAACAGGCTCAAGAATTAGGCGGGTCTGTCCGTAAGGGTGAACATGGATTGCCTGTTGTCTATTGGCAGTTTGGAGAACACTCCAAAGCAAACGGGGATGGTGAACTTGAGAACCACGAATATGCGTTTTGCAGATATTACACAGTTTTCAACGTGTGCCAGTGCGAGAACTTGGCGGTCACTCCAGTTCCACCACCAGATGAACATCCTGAGATACCGCCGATTCAAGCCTGTGATGCTGTTGTTTCCGATTGGCAAGGAAAGCCTGAGATTACGCATGGAACTGATCGTGCTTGCTACATTCCACGGTACGACAGGGTGAACATGCCAGATCGCAACACCTTCGATTCGTCTGAGTTCTATTACAGCGTATTGTTTCACGAACTTGGACATTCGACAGGCCATGAGAAACGACTCGCCAGGAATACGCTGCTGGAGATCGAGTCTTGGGGAGACACGCAATATAGTCGGGAAGAGTTGTGTGCAGAGATGACCGCCGCTTATCTGTGCGGTAACCGGCATCGAAAATGCAGCTACTCAGCGGAACTCAGTGGCGTATATCCAGAACTGGCTTTCCGTGTTGCAGGAAGGATTCAAAGCTGGTACTGATTGCTGCGGGACAGGCTCAGAAAGCGGCTGATCTGATCCTTGGGAACACGGTGACGCATGTTGAGGGCGGGGTTAATCCCCCGCCTGTTCCTCCCGTCGTTCAGGCCAAAGCGTACAGCATCACCGCAAATAGCCTTGCGATTGCCAGCAGAGTTAAATGCCCTGTATGCTGCTCTGCCAATACCGGGGAACCGTCCAATCCTGATACGTCGCCGGGTGTTGAAGATCGCCACAGCCAACATGAAGTTTACAGCCATTGGAATCAGCAAGGACGATGACGGTAAACGCTATTTGAACGTAAGCGGAACCGACAAAAAGAACCCGAAGATTCGCCGCCGTTACAGCTTCAAAGATCAGGACGTGCATAGCTGCAAAAACGTGATCGCAAGATGGGTTCGGACTCAAAAGCGGGTCGCTCTGAAGGTGGCGGCATGACGCTTTACATCCAGATAGAACAGGGCGGAGAGAACCTCCAGGAACGATTTGAGCAGATTGCGGCCATACTCCAGGCACAGGGCTATGAGATTTCCAATCTCTGCCTTGTGGCAGAAGTCACGTTGCCAAAAACCCTGAGCGATTCCGACTCGTAAACCGTCTGGAATCAGCGGTCGAATTTCACTCCAGGGTATCGCCAAAAACACCCGATTTTGGCAACAGCCACAGGCAACTAACGATATTGCGAGGATATATGACACAAGCAAACAGCAAACGAATCGCCTTGTACGCTAGGGTGTCCACTCGTGACCGGCAGGAGACAGCCAACCAGTTAGATCAGCTACGGGATTATTGCGCCAAGATGGGCTGGACGATCACCCATGAGTACGTCGATAAGGTGTCCGGCAAGAGCATCGGATCGGGCCGAATTCCAGAAAATGTTTACCGCTGCATCACGCCGGGAATTCGATCTGGTTTTGTTTTGGGCGTTGGATCGCTTTAGCCGTGAGGGTGTCTCTGCTACTCTGCGATATCTGGAACGGCTCACCAGCTACGGGGTCGATTACAAATCGTTCACGGAGCAATATCTCGACTCTTGCGGCATCTTCCGTGATGCGGTTATTTCGATTCTGGCGACAGTCGCAAAACAGGAACGGCTCCGGTTAAGTGAGCGGGTCACTGCGGGGTTAGATCGTGCTCGAAAGGCTGGCCGCATTCTCGGTAGGCCATCGCTTTCGGAGGAAATCCGGCAACAAGTCCTGAAACTCAAATTAAGCGGCCTGACATTGCAGCAAATTGCTGAACAACTGGATATTTCCAAGCGGAGTGTTTCTCGAATTAACTAGCCTCGATTCTCCGGAAGACCAGACTCAAATGGTCTTTGTTCAGGCTCCGATTCTGCCCTAATGCCATTTCCGACCAGTCAGGAAATCACTCCACCGAGACACTTTTTTCTCCTCAAAAGTTACGAGCTTACGGTTTTCTATTTTGATAGAAGATCGGTACCTATCTCTGTTCACGCTACGATACTCGCATTCAAAGTTACGAGAAACTCCCTGCTGCTTTAGACCCACCTGGTTCGCATTCAAACCAGTATTCATGTAGTGTCCAGGTTGAAGGTTGGGGATCATGCCATGAATTACCTCGTCGCCCGACTCAGCCTTGAATCGCCAATGAATTTCCAGTGCAGTCCCGCTCCCCACATTTCTTATCTGAAATGGAATCAATGCATCCACGTTAACTTGCGGTTCTAATAGTTCATCGTCCGATAAATTCAATTGTGTTCGCCTTAGACAAATAACAGGCTTGGATGTTCGTTCAGTCAGTCGTTCCGCAGCTTTCATCGTCTTGTAAAGAACCACGACGCTGAAAACGAAGGCTATTAGGTTTATAAGTGCTAAGTTACGTGATGCCCGCCGCCGCGCTTCGGCAAGATATCTCAAAACCGACCAACCTCCAAACGAGATTTCCCCCCATCAGGCTACGATGGGGCAGTACGTCTTTACTGCTTTTCTTTCGCCGCTCCTTTAAAATCCGCCTAAGTTGTTTGAACGTGTACCACAATGCGATACATGCAATAGTGCCTTGAAGTATGGCTTGAGTTAGGTTTTGAGCCACCAGACTCACCTGATGACTATCATCCATTACCTTGCCCTCCTGCTCTGCACTCCAGCCCCTGTGGACAACGAATGCAAACTGTGCCCCTAGACACTCGTGAGTTATTGGAATTGAGGAACTTTACCACTTTCCGACAGTTGGCGAAATGAAGAATTATTTATTTTTGCTATAATTTGTGTGCAACTCCGCAATAATGAGCCAAGTTACCCCCAGATAAAAGCCGGGAATTCTTGCTCCGGATTCGATCCTCAATCCTCCGGAAATTATTCCATTTTCTTACCCAAATCGCCTTTTTGTTATTTGTCGCCTGTTCCACGGGATCAATTATCGTCCATCGCTTCGTCACAACGGGGGAAGTCTATTTCTTCAGCATCAGAATGGAACCTGATCTCAATCCCCCTCCTGTTTGGCTGACTTCTTACTTGCTGCCTTCTTTGCTGGGGACTTCTTTCCCGCCTTTACTTTTGCCCAGCGTTTCTTCTGAGCCTTTGCAATGTTCCTCCTGCCAGCAGCACTAAGTTGACGTTTTGCCGTTCCCTTTTTGGTTCCTTTTTGGGGTCGTCCGACCGGCTTTGCCGAACTGTCCAATGCCTCAAATTCCTCAATCAGCCGTTTCAGGTGTTGACGCTTATCGGCATCTTCTAACAGGTTAAGAACCGCTTTGTCCATGCACCACCTCTCACCAATAAGATGTGGGTAAGTATAACAAATAAATATACGTTCGACCATTACGCCGTGGAAATAATCTTTTGCAGCTCGAACCAAAACATTAAATAAGAAATCCATTATGTTACGTTACGTTTGGATGGCGATCCAGGGGAGCGACTTTGCCTTTAAGCTGCTGTTTGCTTCCGATACGAGATTCCATAAGGCGAGTTAGGAGCATCAGAGTCTACCAGCCATTTGCACACCATGTTCCAGGCTACCGCCCTGTTGGAGGTCTTCAAGTTCATGTATCGCATGATGTCCTGTGCCAGCCGCTGACAGGTGCCGATACCGTAGTAGTTCTCCAAATCCTCCGCATCTGATCCATTTAGCTCATCATTTGGTTCACCGTCAACCTGAAGAACAGCCTCTGCCCTTGTAAGCTGATATTCCAAATCCGTGGTACTAATATATGATTCCTCCCGCAAAGGTTGGTAGGATTGAACGCTGCGAATAAAGGCAAGCGGAATCTCGGCATTGCTATATCCAGGAAATATTTCCTCCACAAAAGCATCACTTGACGGTATTCTGGTTGCCATCTCGTTATATTGTTCCTTAGCCAGGGATAGATACTTCACTAACTTCATTCAAGAACATCTTTACCGGGTGTATAAGATCATCGACGCCTTTAGGACGGTTAAGAAAAATATCAAACGCTAGTCCGAATATGTCTATATCAGCGCCATTAGCAGGTAGATATTTGATCACATCTTGAAGCTGAGCATTTTCATCTCTAGTTATCGCTAAGACTTTTCCTGTCTTTCGCCTATACGCTTCCCTCAGTTTAGCTAAGAGGATCATCAGAGGTTGCATCATCGTCACGACCGTACCCGTTGGAGCGACCAATAGGGAGCGAATCTCTTTCTTTTGTTTGTGTGCGGGTGCGACCAGCCATCCGGCCATCCCCCGGCAGCGTAGCTGCAAAGTTATGCGGCAGCGAAGCTGACGAAGCCTCTGGATGGTTTGGAATGGATGGAAGGTCTGGAGCATCTGGAAAAGTATGGATTGTCTGGATATCTGGAATACACGCATTAGGGGACAGACCTGCCGCACTCATTTTGCGCTCATCTTGCGCTGATGCCGCACTCATCTTGCGCTGATGCCGCACCGACGCTGCGCCACTTCCCCGCTGATCTGGGGCTATTTCAGGGCTAAATGTTGCAACATCTGCGCTGCCTTTGCGGTAGACCGGACGCTTCGGGTCCGTGGTCGCCATCGCATCCAGCCTGTAACCCATCCAGTTTGCCAAACCGCACAGGGTAATTGTGGACAGCTATCGGGTAGTTGCCTTTCTGGTTCTTTTGGTGGAAAGACTTCAGGTATCCAGCGTCCACAAGATGTTTTAGATTGTCCTGTATCGTGCGGAGAGGATCTGACCGCCCAATCCGGCTTGTATCTTAAATAGCTGAGGTACTTGCGGTCCCGGTTTCATAATCCACTTGCTTGAGAATCATGCAATAGATACAGAACATGGAGCGATGTATCGTTGTTCCATCTTCGATGTCGTTATAAATCTGCCCATCAAAGAGGAATGAAGAAATCATCTGCGAACAACTTATGCTTGTTACTCGTTCGCTTATTACGTTTGTTGGGTTTGTTAGCTTCTGTTTGTGGTTTATAGCTACTCAAAATTCATATCCTTTTTGAGCCTTTCGGCTTGCTCATCGGCTAGCCGGGGAGGCCGTTGAGTCTTCTTTGTGGATTAATATTGCGTCTTCAAGGTGTGTATTTGATAGTACGTCGCTGTGGCTCGTTAAGGCGCAGCGACTTACCCCGTTGATAACTTGCCTCCGCATGGCTAAGTCATCCCCCATTACTTCTGCACCGATATCATCTTGGTTCCTGTTGTGTTAGATGCGAAATGTTCCTGTTTGTATTCGCCAGAGAAGCTGCTTTCGCTGTGACACCGAGTTAAGCAAAAAAACTGGCCGTCTTGAAATAGTTTCGTATCTCCGGCGCATCTAATGGATAGCGAAACAGGTGATATTCAGGGCGTGGAGCAGTCAACGGAGTAGCTCGATTGCGGCCTTGGACGGTACACATCGGCTCCACATTTCTTTCCGGCAGAAGCCTCCGGACACCAATGAAGGAATTGGTGTCTTTTGGCGGCTCCCCATCACGTTGTATTCCTCAAGCAAACAATTACCGTTCTCAAGCGTCTGATAGCTCTGAGACAAACCCACTGCGCCATCCCACCCAGAGGAACTGGAGAAGATGGCACGTAGGAGATACCAGCAACCCAGAGCCACACAAGAGGGCAGTTCTGGTGGATTCTCTTTGGAAGGACGAAGTTGTCAATGGAAGAAGCTAACCAGAAAACGTAGCGCATCAAACTCGCTCCGGCAACCATGCCGAAGCGGGAGGTGCAAAAAGTTGCCGCCGAACAAATCAACCCATTGAATCAAGGGCTTGGTGACGCTCGGCTCGGCAATCAATTTCAACGAGTACGTAGACAGCATCTACCGGATCAACAATCTGCCGCTTATGGCTGCAAGCACACGAGAACGATATGATGGGGTGATCAAGAACTATCTCTCCCCGACATTCGGCGCGCTGTGCTTGCGCGATCTCACCCGGTCAGCCTTCAGAAGTATTTCTCTGGTCTGCGTGGCGATCTCAGCCATGAGTCGAAGGATAAGATCCGGGACGTGTTATCGAGCATCATGGGCTCGGCTAAGCAATACGGGCTGCTGGTGAGCAATCCGGTGGAAGGCATTCGGCTGCCGCCTAGCAGGAAGGGCAAGCGAAACAAACCCTACATTACGCCGGAACAATTCGGTTCCCTGCTCTCCCTGATTCCGGAGCCTTATGCCACCATGGCGTATTTGGCAATTTATACCGGACTGCGGGCGAGCGAAGTGGTCGGGCTCAAGTGGAAAAACGTCCACGAGGACTCGATAACCATCGATGAACGCTATTGCCGCGGTGATTGGGGAGCACCGAAGTCCGAGGCCAGCAATGCCACCATCGCTGTCAACCATACCGTCATCGAGCGCATTCACCGGCTGAAGACGCTCACGGTTCATGTTCGCGCCGGTCGAGCAGTCCGCAAACTGAAAGCCGTGAAGTCCTCCGGGCCGGATGATCTGGTATTCCAGAGCCTCATGAAAGGCGCGCCAATGCGGGATAACACCATCTTGACCCGCCACATCAAGCCAGCCGCCCGGAAGTTGGGTTTGGATTTTGTGAACTGGCAAGTGTTGCGGCGTTCGCATGCCACCTGGCTGAAGATGGCCGGGGCAGATGTGAAGGACGCCCAGGCACAGATGCGGCATTCGAGGGCAAGCGACGACGCTGGAGATCTATCAGCAGTTTGTGCCGGAGTCACAGCGCAAGGTGGTAGACAAACTGGACACGCTTCGGTTCGTCAATTGAGCGTGTTCCAAATCGTGTTCCATTAGTGTTCCAATATTTGGGCGAAAAAAGTGGTTGAAATGAAGGTTAAGTCACACGGAATCAGTTACATAACATTGAACGCTGCTGGCCCTGAAAAGGCTGGCGTCGGCGGTTCAACTCCGTCCCTGGCCACCATAATTCTAAACGACTTAGCCAGTTTCGACACCCAACCCTCCAGTCAGTAATTAGTCAGCACTTCGCAGAAGCAGCAGTAGTCGCAGCCGTCGCGTTTCCCAGGATGGCCCCGAGCATTTCGCCCTGTGCCGCCATCCGATCTTCCGAGACGCTATGCGCGTAAAGCTGAAGCGTGGTGCGCACGTCCGAATGCCGCAGCAATGCCTGCACGGTCTTCGGATCGGTCTTGCTGCGAACCAGGAAACTCGCCAGAGAATGCCTCAGGTTGTGGAAGCCAAACCGCCGTGGATCGTCTTCCAACAGCTCGCCCTGCTCATCGACGTGCGAGCACAGCACACCCGCCTTGGCGGCTGCTGGCCGGATATAGCTTTCTACCAGCATGTTGGCCACACGCGGCTGCCTGCCCTTCAGCTTCGTGGATGGGAAGACCCAATCCGCTGGCTGCGAGTAAGGCGTCTGCTGCTTCCAAATTTGCATGAACTCAGCCAGCAACGGGTGCAGTGGCACCGGTGCCTTTGATGCCTTGCTCTTCGGCAAGCCCACCTGCCCACACGTCCAAGTACGCCGACCTGAATCTGCGCGTCCACGAAGTCCACATCCGCCCATTGCAGGCCCAAGCACTCGCTGATCCGTAGGCCGGCGGCCGAGGCCAGCAACGTCAACGTCCGTTCCGGCTCCGGCATCTCCAACAGAAAGGCAAACGCCTGCTGGGGCGATATGATGATCGCTTCGTATTCGCTGGTGATCTTGCTTTCGGATCGACCATTTCCGCCTGCCCGCCCAGCTCATGCTGCTCGTAATGCTGAGCCAGGTCGGCAAACGTGATGCGACCGCGAAAGTCCGGTTGATTGATTTGCGAATGAAGATGCTGCCGATCCACTTCGGCCCATGCGGAAGCCTTACTGGGAAAGTTGCGCACCAGCCCCACCGGGACTTTATGCTCAACCCGCTCGCCGTCCGACTCCCGCGTAATCCGAAAGAACAGCATCCACGTCTTGCCATCGGCCCGCCGCTCCTTGCGCAGCCAGCCGCGTTGATGTCTACCTCGCGCCATGGTTCGTCTCCTTTGGCGCGGGAGACTGCCGCTGGCAGTTTAGGCGCGAGTCCATGGCGGCGGCAAGCAAAGAAATTTTGAACCGCCAAAATCGCAGCAGCTTGTGCGAGCATTCTTTCTGCGTAATCTCACGGAATGCCAAGCTGCTTGAGCGCATCAATTTCGGATTGCGGGAGATTGCGCGTGATGGCACGCGGCAGTGGCTCCTCTTCGCCGGCAGCTCGCTCGGCAACAACCAGTGCGTGGAATTCTGTGTGGACATTTCCGAACGGAAGAAGGCAGAAGAAGCACTGCGTGAAAGCGAGGAGCAATTCCGCGTGCTGGCGCAGAATCTGGTTTCGGCGGTGGCCTTGATCAATGCGCATGGTGAGTTCAGCATTGTCAACAAATCCTTCTTGCACATGTTCGACCTGGACGAGCAGTCCGACATCCTGAACATCAACAGCCGGGATTGGAGCCAGTGGCGTGTTTTCGATGAAAACGGCAGGCTGATGGATGCGGACGAGCACCCCCGATTTCAGCCCACGCAGGTTCTCGACAGCATTTTGGCATTGCTCGAACGCAAACTCCAAGAAAAGCGAGTTGCCTACGAGAAAGAATTCCTCACTGATACACAGGTCTGCGGCGTGGAGAGTGAGGTCCGACAAGTCTTCTGGAATCTGCTGACAAACAGCTTGGACGGGGCAAGAACGCGCATTCTATTCTGGCTGACCGCTCGAACCGTTTCGCCTACGTTTGCAATCTGGGTAGCAATCAGATCCTGCAATATCTCTTCGACGCGAAGATCGGCAAGTTAACACCAAACAACCCGCCCTTGATCAAGGCACGGCCCGACAACGGCCCGCGCCATCCCGCTTTTTACAAGGACAACAAATTCTCGCTAGATCAGAAGACGGGATATGGCCCCTACTTCGACAAGCGGGGCCAATACAAAGGTCGTAGGAGGCGACGACCGGCCGCACATCTGGGCAGCGGGCATTCAGCTCACCCCCAATGGCAAATTTCTTTACACGACGGAGAGAACGAACGGTATTCTTACACTGTTCTCCGTCGCACCTGGAACCGGAAAACTGACTTATGTCGAGAGCTACCCAACCGAGACTCAGCCGCGCGACGCCGGAGTTGCCTTTAAAGATGCAGGCGTTCGACGACGAGGCCGTACTCGTATCGATGCAGGATCCGGCCGGGGGCCAGCCGAGTTTTACCGCTGTTGCCATTCACTACCGGGGCTTGGTTGCCATGCTGAACCTTGCTTTCGAACATCTGTGGGCCGGGGCCAAGCCTCTCGCAACGGAAGGTCAAAGTGGAGCAGAGGAGCAAGCAGGAAATGGGGAGTTGTACGATGCGAATTCCAGTCGTCGAGCCAAGCATTGAAATTCATCGCGGATACGAGCCTGGACTGGTTGGCCGGGTCGGTGAACTCCACGGACGCTATTACGCGACAGCGTGGGGCTCAGGGGCACCCTTTGAGCTCTTGATCACGCGCGAGTTCTGCGATTTTATCGAGCACTATGATCCGGAGAAAGACTTGGTGCTGTCGGCCCACATCAATGGCGTGCTGGTGGGCTCGATCTCTATGATCGACCGGACTGGCCCGGATGGAGCGCAGCTTCGGTTCTTTCTCGTAGACCCGGCGTACCACGGATGCGGTGCGGGAAAGGCGCTGCTGTCTACAGCCCTTGCGTGGTGCCGTGAGCGCCGCTTTCGCAAGATATTCCTCTGGACGGTTGATCACTTGCCGCAGTCCCGCGGGCTATACGAGAAGGCAGGGTTTCGTGTCACCGAGCGGTGCCCTGACGACCGCTACACAGTCCACCGGGACAACCTAAAGATGGAATTGACGCTGGAGTATCGATAGGAGAGTCGAATGATCCCTGCGGTGCGCGGAAATTAACCTCAACGAAAAGGAATTCATGTCATTACAACCTTCAGCGGTTCGCGTGAAGCCGAAAACGAAGTTTTGTTACGTTTGTGGTCCCGAGAATCCCTGCGGGCTGCGAGTGCCGTTCTTTGCAGATGGGCCTCATGGCAGCCGAGCCCTATATACCGCGCGTGCCGAGCACGGCGGCTGGCCGGGAATGTTACATGGCGGAGTTACTTTCGCGTTGATGGACGAAGCTCTTGGTTGGGCAGTTCACTTCCAAGGGCTGCATGGGGTCACCGCTCGCGCGGACACACGTTTTCGGCAACCTGTCCCCATTGGGGAGAAATTGATCATTCGTGCATGGACACAGGCACCGCGTCGTCGCCTGATGACCGCACGAGCCGAGATTCGAGTCGACAACCAAGAGCAAACGCTGGTCGCGGAAATCGACGCAACTATGTACCTGCTTGACGTAGAAAAAAGAAACGACGATTGATGCCACGGTCCGGCGGTTAGAATTTTATATCTGCGAACGTGTTTCGGAATTCCCGAGATGATCTGTTGAGGCCGTTCTATAAGTAAGAATGCTTCTCCCCGGCCGAGCTTGCTTGCGATCGTGTCGACTAACCACACACTTTGTATCACCGCATTGTGTCCAGGCAAGCGACTTCGCCAATGCGGTCTTGTTCCGTCCAGCCCTGATCTCGTGTGGGCGCCCGCTTCCGATGCCGAGGGTTTCAGGCCTATGGCTCGGGTATTTCCATATCCATCATGGCCGAAGCCAGGCACTTGCCGTGGATGTCGAGCGCCAGCGTCCGCGTTACTCCGCCGCCCAAGGCATTGCGCATCACGAAATTCAAGGCTCCTATATTCGGCATCTCGTAGCGAATCACTTCTCCCTTCACCACGCCGGAGAAGTACTCCTTCACGCGCTCTGCCGTCACGTACCGCTCCAGCAGCGGGTAATCCTTCTCATGGTAGGCAATCACCGAAATGTTCGATGTATCACCTTTGTCACCTGTACGGGAGTGGGCAATCTCTCGCAATTTCATTCAGGCCTCCAGGTAACCGACGCTGTGCTTGACGAGGTTCCGGTCGATGAGGGTGGAGCCCATGGCAACCACTTGCCGGGCGGATTTCCATGCACCGCCGCCGCACGCTGGGCCATTGGTATAAAGCGTTTCGACTTCGTTGCCGATGCGAACCGCTTCTTTCATACTATCGGTGCGGCCCGCCACACGGATGCGAACCTCACGAGGATGGCCATCCAGCGAGAGCTTAGGACCAAAGATCGAATCCATGCCGATGATGTCGCAACGAAGCTCTGTCACCTTCACCCCGGTTAATTTCAGTCTTTCTTTTACGATGTCAATGGCCAGCCGTCCACGCTCAACAGCGCCTGGACCAGCGTACGAGATCTGTCCTTCCCCGATGTAGCTGTCCACATATCCAATCGACACCTTCAGCCAATCGGTCCTGGGGCGCCCAGTGCCGCCTTCCACCTGCACGCAATCCGGCGCGACCTCCTTCATCCTGACCTGAGAGAAGTCAGCCACCACGTCTGGCGTAATGTAAGCATGCGGATCGTGAAGCTCGTACATCAACTGTTCTTTGCAAGTGTCCGCTGTAACTTTGCCGCCGGAGCCGGCAACCTTGGTGACGACGAAGCTGCCATCCGGCGTCACCTCCGCGATAGGAAAGCCAAGCCTGGCAAGGTTGGGAATGTCTTTATAGCCGGGGTCGGCAAAGTAGCCACCCGTCACTTGACCCGCGCACTCAAGCAGATGCCCCACGACCGTGACTTTCCCCAACATGTTCCAGTCGTCCATCGAAAGCCCAAATTCATAAATTAGGGGAGCGATGAACAGAGCAGGATCGGCGACGCGGCCGGTGATGATCACGTTCGCGCCATTGGCTAGCGCCTCGACAATCGGTTGTGCACCCAGGTAAGCGTTCGCGGAAACTACCTTGTTTGCCAAACTGCTGACCGGAACGCCGGTTTCGTCGATTGCGTACTTGCCGTTCTTCACCAGTTCAAGTACGTCATCGCCGGTCACGGTGGCAATCTTGAGGCCCTTCAAACCAAGGGAGCGCGCAATCTCGGCTGTCTTTTCTCCGGCGGAGACCGGGTTAGCAGCGCCCATATTGGTAATCAGCTTCACCCCGTTTCTGGCGCAAACAGGCAGGGCCGCTTGCATGCGGTCGATCAACAGCGGATCGTAGCCCTTGGATGGGTCTGTCATCTTTGCCTGTTGAGCGATGGCAATCGTACGTTCGGCAAGGCATTCGAATGCGAGGTACTGGAGGTTTCCTTTTTCGGCCAATTCCACCGCCGGCTCGATCCGGTCTCCGGAATAGCCGGCGCCAGAACCAATCCTGACATTCTTCATAAATTCCCTCCTGCCTGGTTCAGCTTCGCACTGCGCGCAAGCGCGTGGAAAACTGATCAGAACGGAAACACTCCAAACAGCGCACAGGCGATCGTCATTACCACAGAGGCCGCAAAAAGGAACGGAATCGAGAACTTCTGATGTTCGCCAAGTTCGATCCCGCAGAGTCCCACGACCAGGAAAGTCGCCGGGGTAAGCGGGCTGACGGGGAATCCGACGGTCATCTGGCCCATCAGCGCAGCCTGCGCCACCTGGATCGGCTGTCCTCCCAGGCTCTTGTAGACCTCCGACACCACCGGAAGCACCCCAAAGTAGAATGAATCCGGATCGAACAACAGGCTCAGCGGCATGGAGATGATGCCGAGCGCGAATGGGATATGCTGTCCCATGCTTGGCGGCACGTGCGTCACGGCGGCGGTCGCCATTGCTTTGAGCATATTCGTGCCCATCATGATGCCGGTGAACGCCCCCGCCGCGAACAGGATGCCGGCCATCATCAGCGCCGCCCGCGCATGGGCGTCAACCCGGGCTCTCTGCAGCTTGACATCGGGGTAGTTGATCATCAGCGCGAGTACAACGCCCGCCATGAACATGACTACGGGATCGACCCATCCAGCGATCATGACGGTCATGATGGCGAGGGTTATCAAAATGTTGAGGACGAAGTTGTGCGGACGCCGGAGTTTGAGTTCCTCTGGCTTCAACTCGCGCTTCAACACTAGATCGACGTTGACGCCATCCTTGCCGAGGCCGAGGCGCTTCTCCTCGCGCTTTCCCAGTAGATAGCAGATGGCAAAGATGAAGATCAGGCCAACGATCTGGATTTTCAGGATCGGCTGGAAGATGGTCGCAGCCGACAGGTGCAGCACGGCGGAGGCGCGGATGGTCGGTCCCGTCCACGGCAAGAAATTCACTCCCGCAGCCAGAGAGCAAGCCAGCGCCAGGATGCGCTTATCCATCCCGAGCCGCTCATAAAGCGGCAGCATGGCGGGAATAGTGATAAGGAAGCACACGGCGCCCGAGCCGTCCAAGTGGATCAGCAGTGCCAGCAGGGCAGAACCCATCACGATGCGGGTGGGCCGAGTGCCAACCACCTTCAAAATGGCATCGATGATCGGATCAAGCATCCCAGCATCCGACATGACGCCGAAAAACAGGATGGCAAAGATAAACATCCCCGCCACCGGGGCGATGGATGATATGCCTCTGACGATGAATTTGCCGGTATCGAGTTTGAACCCTCCGGCAAGCGCTCCGGCAATAGGCACGGCAATGAGCGCAATCAGCGGCGACATTGCCTCGGTCATGATGACGACCAGCAGTATCAGAATTGTCGCCAAACCGAGCAGGGCCAGATGGGAGGTCCCGAGGTGAAATACCAAGCTAAGGACGACCAACACAACTGCGGCTAACAAACCTCCCGTTCTTAGCCAGCGATTGCCGGGCGACGTTGTCGGCGCTGAAGCTGCAGTTGGAGTGCTTGCCATTACAGATCTCCTTTTTTTCCACACTCTCTCGTCGCCGCAGGCGGTCGGAAAGGGTTACCTCGGCGGCCTGTAGGCCTCGGTGAAGAACGGATCAGTGGTTTGTAGAGTGCTTACCGCTTGATTCAAGTGCAGTTTTCATGCCACGGCGTACAGCCCCGAGAAAAGGAAAAAGACACTTGCGGGAAGCACCTTGCTGAAATTGGAAATGAATTATATTTCTAATAGTCTGGAAACAGGCAACTAAACTTCTAGAATTTTAGAATATTATTTGCACTTGTTATACAAGGTGGCCAACGAAATGCCAAGCTCCATGGCGATAGTCTTCTTCGCCTCCAGAGTGTCCCCGTACTTGTGCAGCATAGATTGGATGACGGCCCGCTGGGTATCCGCCGCGACCTTTTTCAGGGTTCCGGACCCTCTTATGGTCGACAGTGTGGAGTTATCGGCCTTGTTGCTTTCCGGTTGCGACTTTGGGAGCTGAATGTCCGTGATGACGCTTCGGTCGCAGGTGTAGGCCGCGAATTCCACCACGTTTTTCAATTCCCGGATGTTCCCCGGCCACTCATATCGGAGGATTTTTTCCAGAACGGACGGATGAAAAGTCCAATATTTCCCATTTCTCTGAGCCCATTTTGCGAGAAAATGTTCCGCCAGGACAATGCTGTCAGACTCTCTGTCTCGCAGTGAAGGGATCTCAAGACTCATCGCGTTCAACCGGTAGTAGAGGTCCTCTCGGAATTTCCCCTGCTTTGTCAGCTCCAGCAGATTCTTGTTGGAGGCGGCGATGACCCGGATGTCGACCGGCCATTCGGCGTGATCTCCCACTTTCCGTACCGTACGCTCCTGCAATACGCGCAGCAGTTTGGCCTGCATGTCGTAGGACAGCTCCGCGATTTCATCCAGCATGATGGTCCCGCCCTCGGAAACCGAGAACAAGCCGATCTTTCCCCCTTTGCGGGCGCCGGTGAAAGCACCGTCCTCGTAGCCGAACAACTCGCTTTCCAACAATGCGGAATTGAGGGTGGAGCAGTTTACGGCCACGAAAGGCAGCTCAGCCCTGCCGCTGGCGTTGTGGATCGCCTGCGCGAACATCTCCTTGCCGGTCCCGCTTTCGCCGGTGATGAGGATGTCGGCTTCGCACAGAGCGATCTTTTTTCCCATGGCCATGGCAGCCTCGATACGCAAGGAGCGGCCGATGATGTCCTCGAATCTATAGCGGGCCTGATAGGCGCGATTGACCACGGACCGTAATTCCTTGGTCTTGCGAACATACCTTTCCAGCTCCTTCGAGAGGAGAAAAAACTCCTTCAGTTGCTTGCTGACGCTGACCCCGCCGATGGTCGTCCCATTGTGAAAGATCGGCGACACGTCGGTGATGTACTCCGTATCCCCCACCCGCCTATAGACGGCAAGTTTCGCCTCCCCGCTCTTGATCGCATGGGGGAGGACCGCCCCGGGCCGCACTTCGGCTAGATCTTTTCCAATGATGTCCTCTCGTTTGAGGCCGGCCAGCCGCAGGTATCCGGCATTGACGTACTGGACAACACCGTCCGTATCGGCGATGACGATCGCGTCGGGGATGGCCTCAATCAGCCGTGAGGTCCAATCCGGGTCGTTGAGGACCACCTTGAAAAGCGATTCCTTCGCCTTGCTCATCGTCATACCCCTGTCCGCCAGACAAGGCCTTCAGGCAGGAATTCTTCAGCGTAGAAGTGCTCAGATTGTACTGTTCGTGAGCGGATTTTAAAAGTTGCCTCTGCGAACGAAAAGGGGGACATCGAGTGCAACGCCAGGATTGTCCGACTTCGCGACCTTGTACCGCCGCGTCGCTTGTCCGGCCTTATCGGTTTTTCTTATGGCACGTATAAAAAACTCGATTTGGACGAGCCCGTCATTTCGGAGTAGCTTCCCACCCAAATGAGAAATTCAATCGGAGGCGCGGCACAAACGCGTCAACAGGAAGGTGTGTGACATGGGGGCGACTAAAACCACCGTAAATGCACAGCAAACATCGCAACGTGCATGGTTCTTGCAACTGAATCACACCGAGCGAAGCACTCTCATCGCCACTTGTGGCGGGTGGGGGCTCGACGGCATGGACGTGATGGTGTACAGCTTCGTCATTCCCAGCCTGATCGCGGCGTGGCATCTCAGCGGGGGGCAGGCGGGTATGCTGGCAACCGTGGCCCTGCTGGTTTCGGCGATTGGAGGGTGGCTCGCGGGGCTGTTGGCGGACCGCTATGGGCGCACCCGGGTGTTGCAATGGACCGTGATCTGGTTTTCGTTCTTCACCTTCCTGAGTGGGTTTACGACATCCTTCGGCCAACTGCTGCTCACGCGTGGGCTGCAGGGCCTCGGCTTCGGCGGCGAGTGGGCGGTCGGATCGGTTTTAATGGGCGAGACAATCCGCGCAGAGCATCGAGGTAGAGCCGTTGGTACGGTGCAGAGCGGCTATGCGATCGGCTGGGCGGTTGCCGCGATTGCCTACATGCTGCTCTTCCGGTTCGTACCGCCGACACTGGCGTGGAGGGCAATGTTTTGGATTGGCATTCTCCCGGCTTTCCTGGTCTTCTACATCAGGCGCAACGTGCCGGAGCCGGACGTATTTTCGAAGACGCGCAAACAACTCGAGGCCAAGGGGCAATCGAGCAACTTCCTGGAGATTTTTTCTCCGCCGATCGTGCGGATCACGGTGTTGACATCGCTGGTCTCGACCGGCGCCATGGGCGGTTACTGGCCACTGATGACGTGGCTGCCGACCTATTTGAAGACGGTTCGCAAGCTTTCCGTGCTGAACACCGGCGGATATCTCTGCATGGTCATCGCCGGTTCGTTCGTCGGGTATCTCGTAGCCGCACACCTCGCGGACTTCCTGGGCCGCAAGAAGTCGCTTATCATTTACGCGGTCTGTTGCTTCTTCACCGTGGTGGCGTACCTGTACCTTCCCATCAGTAACGGAGTCATGCTGGTATTGGGCTTCCCGCTGGGATTTTTTGCTTCCGGGATTTTCAGTCCGATGGGCGCTTACTTCACCGAACTTTATCCGACGCGGTTGCGCGGTTCGGGGCAAGGCTTTTGCTACAACTTCGGCCGCGGCGTCGGGGCGCTGTTTCCCATGCTGGTCGGATTGCTCTCCGCGCGCATGGGATTGGGGCAAGCCATATGCGTATTCGCGGCTACGGCTTACTTCGCCATGATCTTCGCCATCGCGCTGCTTCCGGAAACCATGGGCAAGGAGTTGAAGGTCTACGAATGACAGTCGAAGATGGGAAGGTTTCCGGTCCCGAATTACACCTAAGCGAATGAAGGGCACAGGGGCGGAGGTGCGCAGAACGCGCTTCTTCCTCACGATACTGAACGAGCGAGGATATGAACGTTTTCGGCGGTTCGATTCGCCTGGCGGTGGACATCGGCGGTACGTTCACCGACGCAGTGCTTGAAGTCGGCTCTCAAAGGTATACGGCAAAACTTCTTACCACGCCCGCGGCGCCTGAGCAGGCAGTACTCTCCTCGACGCAAGCCGTCCTTGACGGTGCCGGTTTAGGGTTCAAGGATGTCCAGGTATTCGTCCACGGCACTACTCTCGCCACCAACGCGATCATCGAGCGCAAGGGTGCTCGAACCGCTTTGATCGCGACCGATGGATTTCGTGATGTGCTCGAAATCGGCGACGAGGGCCGCTACGATCAATACGACATTCTCATCGACAAGCCGAAACATCTGGTTCCGCGTCACTTGCGCTTCACCGTGCCAGAGCGCGTCAATGTACAGGGCGGAGTCTTGTTGCCGCTGGACGAGAATGGCGTACGCGCCATCGCGGCCGAGTTGAATGCCCGCCAGGTGCAATCGGTCGCGGTCGCGCTCATTCACTCGTACGCGAACGATTCCCACGAGAAAATAATCAGGAATATTCTTGCCCGGCAGTGCCCATCGATTCGGGTGACTTTGTCGTCCGAGGCATGTCCGGAGATGCGCGAATACGAGCGCACGTCCACGACGGCCGTGAATGCGTACCTCCAACCGCTCATGGCGGGATATCTCGAACGCCTCAAGACGCTGTTCTGCGCGCAAGGCTATACGGCGCCCATACACCTGATGACATCGGGAGGCTCGCTCATGAGTTTGGAGGCGGCCCTGCTGTTTCCAATTCGCTTGGTCGAGTCCGGTCCGGCCGGGGGTGCCATCCTTGCAGCGCAGGTCGCGGCGGAACGCAACGAAACGAAAGTATTATCGTTCGACATGGGCGGTACGACGGCCAAGGTCTGTCTGATCAAAAATTTCAAGCCATTCAAGGGCCGCACTTTCGAAGTTGACCGGGCAGCACGATTTCAAAAGGGGTCCGGTTTGCCGGTTCGAATCCCGGTGATTGAAATGGTTGAGATTGGAGCCGGCGGTGGCTCGATTGCGCGAGTGGACACGTTGAAGCGGATTACCGTGGGTCCCGATTCGGCGGGAGCGGATCCGGGACCGGCCTGCTACGGGCGAGGCGGCGAGGAGCCAACGGTTACCGATTCAGATGTCGCGCTCGGCAAGATCGATCCGCTTCACTTCGCCGGCGGCACAATTCAACTGCTGCCCGAAAAGTCCCTCGAAGCGCTCGACCGCGCCGTGGCAAAGCCTTTATCGCTATCGGTGACAGACGCAGCTTACGGGGTCGCGGAGATCGTAGAAGAAAATATGTCCAACGCCGCGCGAGTGCATGCGGTGGAACGAGGAGAGACTGTTTCCGAATACACGCTCGTGGCCTTTGGGGGAGCGGCACCGCTCCACGCCGCGCGGCTGGCGGAAAAACTCGGCCTCGACCGCATCGTCATTCCGGCCGACGCGGGAGTCGGCTCCGCGGTAGGATTTCTGCGCGCGCCGGCGGCCTATGAACTGGTTCGCTCCAGGTTCATGCGTCTGGACAAGTTCGATGCCAAGGCTGTCTCCGCTTTGCTGACGGAGATGAGCGCCGAAGCCCATGAACTCGCCAGCTCGGCGGCGTCCGGCCGGCCGTTACACGAAAAGCGCGTCGCCTATATGCGGTATTCGGGGCAAGGCCATGAAATCGCGGTCATGCTGCCGAATCGCGCGCTGAAGGACGACGATGTTCCAGCGCTCGTTGCCTGCTTCGAGCAGGAATACCGGCAGTTATTTGAGCGTCATATTCCGAATGCCGGCATCGAGGTTCTATCGTGGTCGGTGATGGTCGGCACGGATGACGCGCAAACGGATTTGCTGCCGCCTGTCTCCGCCGTGGCAGGCCCCGGGCCTGTGGGCGTGAACCTGGTATTCGATGCGCAAGCCAAGCGGACCATCCTGGTTCCAACCGTGCGGCGCTCCGAGATGAGGCCTGGGGCGACCGTCGCTGGTCCGGCAATCATCGTCGAAGACAACACTTCTACGTTTGTCACAGGCACCTTCAATGCGATGCTGGACGCGGGCGGTGGGCTCGTGCTCACGCGCAAGCATAAGAATTGAGAGCTGAAATGAGTGGCGTTGGCGAAATTGAACTCCAGGTAATGTGGAATCGCTTGATTGCCGTGGTCGAGGAGCAGGCACAAGTCCTTCTCCGCACTGCTTTTTCTTCAATTGTGCGCGAGGCAGGCGATCTTTCGACTGGCGTTTTCGACCCGAAGGGGCGGATGCTCGCACAGGCAGTCACCGGCACGCCAGGGCATGTCAACTCGATGGCCCTCGCGGTGCCGCACTTCATCGAGCGCTTCCCGCTGGAAACGATGAAGGAAGGCGACATCTATATCACCAACGATCCGTGGCTGGCGACCGGGCACCTGAATGATTTCACGGTGGTCACGCCGGCTTTCCATAAAGGCAAGCTCGTCGGACTCTTCGCCTGCACATCGCACCTGATGGATATCGGCGGCCTCGGCTGCGGTCCGGACGCGACAGACGTCTTCATGGAAGGGCTCTACGTCCCGCATCTGAAGCTAGCCGAGGCTGGCAGGATGAATGAGACCCTGCTGGCGATGATCCGCGCCAATACGCGTCTTCCCATTGATTCGATCGGCGATGTTTACTCGCTTGCCGCCTGTAATGACATAGGGTGCAAACACCTCGGCAAGATGATGGATGAGTTCGCACTGGACGACCTCAAGCGTCTGGGCAGCCATATTTATGAGCGATCGCGCGCGGCGGTGTTGGCCGAATTGACCAAGCTTCCAAAAGGCTCGTGGAGCAACACCATGGTCATCGATGGCTATAACGAGGCATTAACGCTCGCCGCCACGGTGACCGTGACGGAAGCTTGCATTGACGTAGACTATGCGGGCACCAGCCTGGCCGTCGGCCGTGGAATTAACGTGCCGCTCTGCTATACCACGGCCTACACTGTTTATCCACTGGCTTGCATCGTCGCTGCTTCCATTCCCAACAATACCGGCTCTCTTTCGCCCTTTACGGTTTCCGCGCCCGAGGGCTCTCTGCTCAATGCTCCTCGCCGCAAACCCGTTTCCGGCCGCCACAACATTGGACACATGCTGCCGGACGTGGTGCTTGGTTGTTTGCGCCAGGCGATGCCGGAACGAATTCCCGCCGAAGGGGCTTCGGGGCTGTGGCTTTTGAATTTCCGCGGCGAACTTCCCGGCGGCCAGAACAATATGTTTTCCACCGCCGTGAGCACCAACGGAGGCCAGGGGGCGCGGCCAATGAAGGACGGCCTTACGGCTACGGGATTCCCGTCCGGCGTGAAAGCAACACCGATTGAAATTGCCGAGGCGATTACACCGCTGGTTTTCTGGAAGAAGGAACTGCGGCCAGATTCGGGCGGGTCGGGAAAACACCGAGGGGGACTTGGCCAAACCATCGAGATTGCCCGCAATGACAATCTGCCGTTCGAGTTTCTAGCCATGGTGGAGCGCATTCAAAATCCCGCGCGTGGAAGCGCCGGTGGCATGAGTGGCGCTTCCGGTTATGTGGGGTTAAAGTCAGGAAAAATCCTCAAAGGAAAGGGTGCGCAAGTAATTCCCGCCGGTGACCGTCTGGTTGTGCTTACCCCCGGCGGTGGCGGAATCGGCGATCCTGTTACACGCGAACGCTCTGTTGTCGAACGCGACGTTGCTGAAGGTTATGTTTCCGCTGATGCGGCGGATAAGACCTACGGCAGCGGCGACCACGTATGACATTCCGGCACACTAACCGGCAAGGTCAGGGGTGGGCCGGTCTTGAAGCGAATCACCCCATCCGAGGTTGAACAGAAGCTTCTTCCTCCTGAATTGCTTGCCACAGGAGTGCCAACCACCACGAATTCCCCGCACAGTTGTTGCTTGCAGACCGCCGCAACGCTGAACCGGAATCCATGCGCCGTACACCATGTACCCGTCGTACAGCTTGCATTCCCCAGCATAGCGTCAATCAAACTCGCGTGCTCCGCCGATTTGGCGCCAGTTCCACTGGGACTCGGCCCGAGCGAAGCCAAATCGGGCGCGAAGCCTCTCTGCGGATAAGCAGCCGAATAAGTGAGCTGGGAGGTAACCACTGTGCGTATCATGCCGATCGCGGCCCCCTCATTGGCAGCCATTCTCGCCCGCAGCAGGTTGGGAATCGCGATTGCCGCCACAATCGCAACCGCACCGGCGTCAACCGCGCCACTTGTGCTGGCTACGCGAAGCGCCCGCTCCTCGCCATAAGCGCAGACTACCGCTGGCGTAGTTTCTGTGGCCAATCGCGAAAAGGAATGCGCCATCTCTGGCGATACCTGCCTCAGCCTCAGCGCCGTCATGGCGATCGGGTCCTGGTATAACAATGCGGAAGCTTCCGGTGAGTGGCCTGGCGGCAGTGACGCCAGGAACTTCTTCGACTTCGCCAATGATTCACCGGTCCTATGGAGTCGAACTGCCTCCGCGACCGCTTCGTGACTCGAAGCTATGACCAGATACCCGTCCACAAATGCATAACCGATTTCAGAAGTCTTTTTCGGGGAGGGAATCCGGAGGGTGTGGTAAGTGATTCCCTCCTCATCGGACTGCTGCGCCTCAAAATGCACTGCTGCCATCAACGTGCTCAACGCTTGCTGCAAATGGTCAGGATCGTTGACCTGGAGCACTGCCTTCCATGCAGGGTCCGACTGGATAGGATTATCCAACTCAAATGTGATCTCTCCCGCGAGCTGGCTGAGCAGATCCCCCTTTAGACTCAGTTTGAATGCCGCTTCCAACCCCGCAAGCGTCGCGAATGCGTTAGGGTTCGACGAAGTAGCGAGATCCTTAACATCTTCAAATATCTGTGCCGGATTCTTGAGCACCACGGTGCCCGCCAGGATTGCTTTGGGCGAGACAAAATCGAGGCTGCCCAGGAGTGCGGGCGGTGCCAGCCAGGATGCGACTCCATGCCGTGGACCGGTGAAGCTCAATTCCGTCTGAGTGGTTGCCTGGCCAGCCACACTCTTGTGCTCCCAAACCAAATACTTCGCATCGGCAAATCCGCTGCGCTGAAAGATCATCTGATTCTGCCTACTGCCTGGTGGGATTTGGCCCAGGATCTTCTGCAAGTCAGCAGCGGCCACAATTGCCGCCCCGCCTTGATACGCCTGTGCCAGTCGCTGCCCGAATGGAGTAGAGACGAACTCCCGTCTACTCTGGTCCAGACGGGCATTGAAGCTGCGCAGTGTGGCCAGATCGAGCGCTCCAACCAAAAAATCAGGGCGCACCAGTATCACGGGTTCCCGCGCCGGGGACCTGTCCTCTGCAGTGGCAAGCTCCTGCAGGTCCAATACACGCAGAGCCGGCTTCGATTTGCCTGCAAGTCCCGTCAACATCTGCTGAAGAAACTCTTTCAGTCCGGGCCTCCGGACTTCCGCAAGAATCAGCAGGCTGTGATCGCGGCCTTCTGCTGCGCCCGACACGACAATTTCCTCTCCCAAGTATTGGGAGAGTTGATAAATCTTCTCCAGAGAATCCTCTACCATAGGTCCGGCTACGGCTAGCTCGCCGTGCTGCCACCAATCGCGCAGCACTGAGCTCTCCTGCAACTCCTGCCGGAAAATCTTCAGGGCCTGATGCGAAACCTCGCCATAGTTGGGAAACGCGGCATAGGACATCGTCGATTGCGGCAGCAGCGGCAATAGACGGCTTTGGCCGCGCACGGGCGGAAACTGGATATTGTGCTGGAGCTTGTCCACCAGCTGCCCGAACTCAGCCGGCAATCCGGGATACTTCTTCAGGTCCTGAGCCCAAGGCGTTTCGGCTGGACCTGCCAACTGGGCAGCAGAAGCCGACGTAATTAGAAAGACTAAGACTATGACAGTCGCACACTTCAGAATATTACGGCGTTGTTGCTGGAGAGTGGGCGAGTCATCGGCGCAAACGGGGGCATGGCGATATGCACGAAAAGTCAATCAAATCTCGCTTTCAACGAACTTCTCCAGCAGTTCCACGATTCCCAACACCGTTCTGCTAGATTCTTTCAGTATGCCAGAGACTTCCATGTTTTTCAGCGGGGCTTCTTTAAAAACTATTTCAAAGGGAACGTAGCCCTTGTCCTCAATTTCGACATCCAGAAAAAAGTCGATGTGGAATTCTTCCTTAAGTTCTTGCCCCCAGGTTCCTCCACTAACCGATCCGTACTGATCCTTTATTTTCAGGCCAGACACATTCCCATAATTTGTGGATGGGATCAACAGTTCATGCTTGTCCCTGATGTCCAACTTATGAAGTGGGCGAAGATAGAAGTTCCCTCCCTCGTAAGGCTCTATTTTGGTGAGGATGAAATTGGCAAGTCCCGGACTAGCGGCGCTAATCCCAGTTTTGGCGAGAGCAGATACAAGCTGGTCAAGGGAAGGGTATATGGGGAATTTGGGGCGACCTTCAATTCCCGGAGCGAGTTTAGTCACAGTCTGGAACCATGCATAATCAAGGGCGGTCTTTAGATTGTGAATTGCATCGCCGATGACGCAAGCAAGTTCCGGCAGCTCACCGATTCGCTTCAGGTGATAATGGACGCTCTTGGCTCTGGCCGCAGCATGAATTTCAATTCTACTGGTTTGACTGTGTGGGCTAGTAATGAGGTCTACTCTTTTGTCAACCTCCGCGATGTGCTCATTGGCCCGCTTGATTTTGAGCCGGGCATCTCTGAATTCAACCATGATGCGCCGATTGTAAAAGATGCACCATAGTCAGTCACATATATTATTGCCCTTGTAACTTGCTTAGGGCGCGGTCGTTGCAGAACAAAGTCTACAGCTAATAAAAGCGAGTCTATTTCTTGACTCCCGCCCCTGGAATGGTCATCGCGAAGTTGCGGTGGCAATCCAGGCAGTACGTTTTGGATTCAGCATGAGCGTGATGGCACACCGTGCAGGCGATCTCGCCCAAGTGAGAGTCATGAGGATTGCGCTTCGGAAAATCTTTTGGCGTGCTCCTGGCGGCAAGCTGATTCTGCGGACCGTGACAGGCGAGGCAGCGGCTGTTCTCCACCGTGGTGTCCAGCAGGGGTGCATCCTTCCCGTGACACCCGGCGCAGTCGATCATGGCTTTGGCGTGCAGATGATCCGTATAGCTGGAGTTCAGCCAGGAGGCAAACACCTCCTTGATCACAGCCATGTCCTCATCTTTCGGGGCTCCCCAGGAGATGTTTTGGCCAATTAGGCCGAAGCTCTTTCCGGGAACATAACTATGGCAGGAGACACACTCCAGATGAAGCTGCGGACCTGCATGGGTGAAATGAATGCGAGTCGAAAACTCGTTCTTCTTCGCCTCTCCCGTTTGCCCCGCAGAGTGACAGCGAACGCAGGCGGCCAGGCCGGGGCCATCGACTGCGGGGTGTCCCTTGGGCATCACCGAAGAAAAATCGGCGTGGCAGGCCACACAGCCGTCCGCGGCGGCTGGCGAAGTGGATGGTTTTGCCGACGCCGCCAGACTCCATACGAGGCACAGCAACGCCAGCGCGATCAAAGGTGCCGAGTGAATTTTTGCCATTCTCATTTTTTGCAAATAATTAGGATCAGGAGGACCATTCACCGAAAATGGCCCTCCTGTTGACTACACAAGCGGCGTTTTTTTTGCTACGTTGGTTCCGGCGATGCGGCCACTTACTTGCGCCTATCGCCTGCAATTTCTTGCAGCATTACCAAATTACGCCAAGGGCTTTTCTTTGGCTGCATTCGTTCCTGCGATACGCCCGTACACAGTGGTTGAACCGGTCGCATTCCCGCCTAATCGGTTATCGCCGTGAATTCCACCGGTTACCTCGCCCGCCGCGTAGAAGCGTGGGATTGGGTTGGACCAGATATCCAATACCTGAGCTTGGGCATTAATACGGAGTCCTCCCATCGTGTGATGGACGGCCGGCCACTGCGCGATGCCGTAAAACGGCCCCGCGTCCAGAGGTAGCATGGCCTTCGTGTATGTGCGGTTGAATTCGGGATCCTTTCCATCCTTCATGTACTGGTTATGTTTGGCGATGGTGTCCTGCAGAGCATCGGCGGGAATCCCGAGTTTTCCAGCTAATTCGGCAAGCGTCTCTCCCTTGACGAAGCGCTTGCGCGCCAAGCCCTGCTCCACTTCTTCCTTGGTTCCCATATGGGTAACCATCTTTTCACTGAAGATGGAAAATGTCGGCTTCATTCCGGTGGCGAGCTCGGCGCGGGCAACGACATCGCGGCGCTCATTTTCATTGACGAACCGCTTGCCTGCCTTGCTGACATAAACGATTCCGAAGCCCGGTCCACGGAAAGGATATACCGCCGGTGCATCGAGCAGGCCCGTCTCTGGCTCCGCATAAGGGTAGAGTTGAATGAAGGCCATCTGGATGGCTTCGGCCCCAACGGCCTGGGCATAACGAGTTGCCTCGCCCGTCGCGCCCGGATGGTTTGTCGTACTGTAGCCAGCGTCCAGGGAGGGGTTGTAAATCGTTCTCATAGCGACATTGGCGCTGAAGCCGCCCGAGGCCAGCACCAACGCCCGGTTCGTTTTCAGGTTTAGCGTTCGCCTGCCACGCTTGACTTCCACTCCCAATACCGGACTCTTCGGATCGGCGTCGGCACGCCAGATCCAGGTGACCGATGAGTTCAACACCATCTTGGCGCCACGGCCCTCGGCGATCTTTCGCAGCGCCTCCGTGTAGCCGCGCCCCACCCCCTCCACGCACGTGTGGGTCCGGTAAGCGGTATGACCCCCGGTACGGTTGATGACCTGCCGGAGCTTAAGTCCTCCGTCGTCAATCATCCAGTTCAGAGCTGGCGTCGCACCCGCGGTATAGATCTTCACCAACTCAGGGTTGCCATAGTAGTCGCCACCCTTCAGCGTGTCATCGGTATGAAGTTTCACGCTGTCGTCCCCGAGACCGAGCTTTTGGCGCAGATGGAACTCATCGTCCCATGAGTTGTACTCACCGCCGTTGATAATGGAGTTTCCGCCATAGGTAGGCATTTTCTCCAGCACAACGACCTTCGCTCCTGCGCCCGCGGCTTCGGCTGCGGCTGCCAGTCCCGCAAAACCGGAACCAATGACGACCACATCCCACGTCTCGTCCCACGTGGCCGGGAGCTTTCGAACCATTGCCTCCGCCGTGCCGGGCGCGGCCATATTCAGGGCTAACCCACCACCCGCTGCCAGTGCGCCCATCGCTACCGTTTTCAGCATCGAACGGCGACTGATATCTTTCGGACTGCTATCCTGCGAACGTTTATTAGTCACATGTGCTCCTTCAAAGGTATAAGAACTGCTCTACGAGTTATGAAAGACAAAATTTCCGGCATTCGCTGCACATACTTTTTTACGCTCTCCGCGCAGTCTCATCGGTGAGGTAGATCAGGTACGCGTGTGACAGAGGTCGGATTTAGAGCTGCCCGGCACGTCCATGCGGGATTCAAGCCGTAGTTTTTCCCATATTGTCGATGCTGCGCGGATGACTTGCCCCGAAATACCACATGGCACTGTGATCGCTGCACTTGCTGCAGCTTCGCCGATAGCCCACCGTGATACTCATCTGTCAGATTAATGAAGGCGAGAAAAATATGACTGAGGATAAGTCTGCTGTCTCCAGAAGGACATTCTTAGGCTCGGCGGCCGTAGCCGCTCGTGCCGTGGTGGGAGATCAGTTGCTGTTTCCAAGAGAGTTACATGCCATCGGCACTCCCGCGAAATGGGATCGGGAAGCCGATGTCGTCGTCATCGGCACCGGCTATTCCGGTCTTGCCGCCGCTATCGAAGCCTTTGACGCGGGCAGCAGCGTGATTCTGGTGGAAAAGAATCCCATTGTCGGCGGTAACTCCATCACCGCCAGCGGCGGCTATAACGCGGTGGACCCCGAACGCCAGAACAAGCAGGGCATCGAGGACTCCCTCGATTTGCATTACCAGCACACCATCGCCGGTGGCGACTTTCGCGGTGATCCCGTAAAAGTCCGCTACATGGTGGAAAACGCCCTGGATGGAATCCACTGGTTGGAAAAGATGGGAGTTCAGTTCGAGCCGACCGTTTACGCCATCGTCGGCTCACTTTATCCCAGGAGCCATGACCCAATTAACAATGGACGTGGCGCGGCGATTGTCAAGGCGCTGAAGGCCCAGGTCGACAAACGCAAGATTCCTATACTTTTTCAACACAAGCTCAGCGGAATTGTCCGGGAAAAACCTCTGACCGGCACGGTACAGGGCGTAGAGGTGGAGTACCGGGGCAAGAAGTATTACCTCAAGGCGAAGAAGGCTACCGTGCTGGCCACCGGCGGATTCGGCGCGGATGTGCAAATGCGCACCAAGTATGCCCCGCGTCTCGATGCCGAGGTGCCCACGACCAACGTCCCCACTGCAACGGGCGAAGCCATCGTGTACGCGGAAGACGAGGGCGCCGACCTGATCGGGATGGATTACATTCAGATCCTGATTGCATGCAACTACTACACCAAGCAATACGGCTCGATTTTGAATTTCGCCATCGACCACGCCGTATTTGTGAACACCAAGGGCGAGCGTTTCGTTTCCGAGGATGCACGCAGGGATGTGATGGCCGACGCTGTCCTGCAACAACCCAAGAAAGTGCTCTTCTGGGTGGCGGACGACCGTTGCAAGAAACGGTTCGACGAGGCAACCACGGCCGGTATCCTGAAGGAAGGACTTTCCTTCCAGGCAGACACGATTGAGGGTCTGGCAAAGATACTCAAGGAGAAGTTTGACGTGCCTCCCGAGAAGTTCGTCGAATCGATCAAGCGTTACAACGAATTTGCCAACAAGGGCGAAGACAAGGAGTTCCATAAGGCGCTCACCAATCTGAAAGCGATTGAAAAGCCACCATTCTTTGCCAGTCCTACCCAGGCCGGAGTCCACCACACGATGGGCGGAATCAGAACCAATGGGACGACTAGTCAGGTAATCGACCGTCATAACAATCTCATTCCGAGGTTGTACGCGGCAGGCGAGGTTGCGGGTGGAGTCCATGGAACGAACCGCCTGGGTGGCAATGCGACGACCGAATGTATCGTCGCCGGTAGAACCTGCGGTAAGAACGCCGCAGCTGAGAAGCCTTGGGCCTGATGCCTGCGAGGCCCGGTTGCCGTCCGGGCCTCCAGTACAATTCAAGCTACGCAGAGCTGAAAAATGAGGTTCCTATTTCGGCTCTGGTTCGGAGGTGTATGTCATGCGCCTGCGCTTCTTCGTCGTTTTTCTCACGCTTGTTCTGGCGCCTTGCTTATCTGAGGCGCAAACCTCAGACCAGACCAAGCCCGCTGCTCCCCCCAAGCAAGCGATCGAAACGATCAAGGAGAAGAGTGCTAAAGCCACCCGCATGAATGAACTGATCGCCAAGGCGAATCAGGCCATACAGGCGCGCGAGTGGCGGCAGGTGGAGGGGCTCACCCAAAAACTCATCGCCGAAGATCCCGCCGGCTGGCGGTACTACCAGCCGCTCGGCGATGCGCAGCTTAATTTGGGAGAGTACGACGAGGCTGTCAAGACCTATGACAGAGCCTTGGTACTGGGCTCCAAGGAAATCGATTCTCCAACCTATCCCGATCGAGCCAAGGCCCGAACTGCGGCCATGTCTCAAATGCTTACCAGCCAAGGCAACTGTTATCTCAAGCTGAGGAAGAACCCTGAGGCCATCGCCGCCTACACCAAAGCGGCCGCAATAGCTCCGAATCCGAGCATCGCCTATTTCAACCTGTGTGCTATCCAGTACAACATGGGTATCGTCGACGGCGCATTGGACGCCTGCGAGAAGGCCATCACCGCCGATCCCCAGAGGGCCGACGCCTACTTTGTAAAAGGCTCGCTTCTGCTGGCCGGCTCAGTCTCAACCAAAGATGGCCACGTCCGCGCCGCGCCGGGAACGGTGGAAGCTTTGAGAAAATACCTTGAACTGAAGCCCGATGGACCCCATGCCAGCGACGTAAAAGCAATGTTGGAATACCTCGGCGAGAAATAGGCCGGGCCGGCCAAAGGAGGGATGAGCCTTTAGCTGAGGTTCTTTTCACAGGGCGTGTCGGTTTGTATCGAAGGAACGGCCCGCCGTCTGCTTTTAGATGTTTTTGAGCAAACTGAACTCTCAGTGCGGGAAGTGTCGGGCGAGGCTGGCCTGCCGTTGTGAGACCCAACTGAGGCCGCCCGACCCGTCGTAGTTCATGGACTCCCGGCTATTTAATCTTGATGCTGTCTAGGAATCGGTTGGCGTCCGCTGGGGTGCAATTCGACCTCTTGTCACAGATGACGATCCCCTGCCAAACACGGTTGCCTTGGATGACAATCCGGTGGTACGCCGTAACCTCAAACGTATTTTTCCCGACCGTGTAAGTGCCCGTGGCCGTGACCATCCGTGCAGGCAACCTGCTGTAAGTGGAATCGGTCTTCGGATTAGGTTTGGCATTGTTGAGTTGCGCAAGCGCCCCGTCCAACATTTGGTCAAGCGCCGCCGGGTCGCTCCTCCACGGAGTAGGGGTGTCGGTATACATTACCTGGAAACTGTCGGCGCCGCCGTGAAGTTCCTGACCGTAGACGTTCAACGTAACCGTCCCGCCGCTCTTTAGGGTGACGCTCTGGGACTGGTATGCAACCGCATCCTTGTCCTTGTCCGGCAACGGGAACGTGGCTGAGAAAGCTGGGGCTTCGTAGGCTTTGGTGGCGAACTCAATGCTTTGCGCCGAGCCTGCGGCAACCGCCAGCATGAGAAAAACGAGTGTCAGCCTCAGGAATTTCATTGATCTCTCCATCTCACGAACGTCCTCACGCGTCCAATTCCGCCAGAGAACCACGAGCCGGTGGCGACGTTACTTCTGTCACTCCACGGAAGTCCCCCAACAAGGATCCTAGCTAGCGCCGTACCCGGCAAACGTGAGTTGCGCGAATTTATCACGAGCCCGCGCGAATGTAAATACAGTTGGGCGTGGCCATGTTTGCGAAGCGAATATGGGCTATTCTCTATTGACAGCAACCACCATCTCTATTTCCACAGGCGCATTGCGCGGCAACTCAGCAACGCCGACGGCGCTGCGCGCATGGCGTCCGCGTTCGCCAAACACCTCCACCAACAAACTGGAGGCGGCATCGATCACCTTCGGTTGCTGCACAAACCCAGGTGCAGAGGCGACAAATCCAGTGACCTTCAGGACACGTTCGACCGCGTCGAGGCTGCCGATGGCAGCCTTCAGGCAACTCAGTCCCTGCAGGATGCAGATGCGCGCGGCGCGCTGCGCTGTTTCCAGATCGACTCCGGCTCCGACCTTACCAGTAATTCGGACCTCTTCGCCTTCCTTCGGCAGTTGACCGCTGACATAGGCGACTCCGGCATGAATGGTAACTGGAACGTATTGGAAAGCGGGCGTTGCCGGCGGTGGCAAAATGAGGCCCAATTCTCTCAGCTTGTTTTCGACCATGCTTTGCTCCAAGACCACGGGCGCGGCCGCAGCCCACAGTACCATCGATCATCGTTCGTTGATTTTTGATCCCTGATCCTTGATCATCCGGCGCACGTCTGGTTCAGTTGGCCGAGGGTAGCTATCGCCCGGCCATTGCCTAGCCACTCGTCGCCTTCTCCAAGTCGATAAGCTCGCGGCCCTTGGTTTCAGGCAGCAAGAAGCAGGCGATGATGAGAAGTGCATAGGAGGCCAGCGTGAATATGCCTATGGCTTTGCCAAGCGGCAGGTGCGCACTCAGCACTCCCACCAGCATGGGGAATAGAGCCCCGATGGCGCGTCCAGCGTTGTACGTGAATCCTTGCGCCGTGGCGCGCACCCGGGTTGGAAATAGCTCGGAGAGAAACGGTCCCATGGGCGAGTAGAGACCGTTGGCGAACAGTCCGAGCGGGAATCCCAGCAACAGCATTGTCTGATTGCTGATGGGCAGAAACATGTAGGCGAAAGCCATGACGGCCGCACAGATCGCGAACAGAAAGAAAGTGGGCCGGCGGCCGATGTAGTCAGCCAGATAAGCCGCAATGATAAACCCAAAGAAGGCGCCCACAATCACCACGAACAGGTAGGCGCCGGTGTTGAAGACCGAGAGATTTCTCGACAGTTTGAGGTAGGTCGGCAGCCAAGTGGCAACCGCGTAGTATCCTCCCTGCGCGCCGGTCGTCAACAATACCGCCTTGAGCAGGGTGGGCAGATATTCAGGCGAAAAAATCGCGAACAGTCTGCGGCCCATTCCTTCCGGCTTGCCCTGGTTGGCCTGATTGAAAATCTCCGGTTCCTTGATATAGCGCCGCACATAGAAAACCAGGATGGCGGGCAGAATGCCAATCCAGAACATCGCTCGCCACGCCTGCTCGGGCCTGAACACCGAGAAAATGATGGTGTAGAGAATGGCTGCCGTACCCCAACCGATGGCAAAGCCACTCTGCACCGTGCCAACAGCCCGGCCACGATACTCTTTGCGAATGATCTCGCCGATGAGCACCGAACCAGCAGCCCACTCGCCGCCGAAGCCGATGCCCTGCAAGGCCCGGCAGACGAACAACTGCCCGAAGTTCTGTGCGAATCCGCTCAGAAAAGTGAAGAACGCAAAGAAAGCGATCGTGTACTGCAGGATTCGAACGCGCCCATAACGATCGCATAGCATGCCGCTAATCCAACCTCCGAGAGAGGACAGCAGCAGCGTCACGGTACCAAGTTCGCCTGCTTGCGTTTTCGTGATACCCCACAGCCCGATCAGAGTTGCAATCGTAAAGCTGTAGATTTGCAGGTCGAGGGCATCGAGTGCCCACCCGCCGAAACACGACCACAGCGTGCGTCGCTCGCTCTGACTGAGATCACGGAACCAGTTGAACATCGCCGCCTCCCTAGGCAAAACATCGTGCAACTGCCCCAACCATCGTCACGCCTGTGACGTTCTCAACCGAAATGACGGCCCCTCAACAGCAGCACGGAAGTTCGATGAATTTCTCGGCATAGATCTGGTACATCTGAGGTTTCGGTTTGGCGGTATCTTCCGGATAGACGTACCGGATTGAACTCCGATTCTTGACTCCGCGCGGCAAGAGAAAGCAACGGACAAAGCCCGTCTCTTCGCGCTCGGTGGTCGGCGCCAGGACCGGCTCATAGCCCAGTTCAAGCCAAGCCTGTCCGGGTCCGTATTTCGCCGTGTGCCCGGCTGCTTCGATCGTGATCTCGCCTTTGAGGCAGCAACGGATGCCGGGACCCTGATGAACATGGGTGTAGGCGATGCCTCCCTTGGGGAATTCAACTCGATCACAGCGCATCAGCCAGCTCGTATTGCAATCGAGCTGGAGCTCGCTCTGCAGCTTCAGTTCTGACTTGGAACCAGGCGCGGAGCGCAGGCGTCCATCCCATTCGGGATTCTGCAATAGCAGCTCCCATCGCAAAATACGCGCACCGGAGCGTCCTGGCACCATCGCTATGTCTTCCGCCCCAACCCATGCAGTCTGTGCGGAGTGATGTTCGCAGCCGGTGGGCGTTTCCACCGTAATATCGCCCTCGACGATGTATAGTGCGCGATTGAGAGATGTCAAAAACACGGGCTGGTTATTTCCTGGAAGCACATCTTCGAACAATCGGAATTGAAACTGGGCCATGACAGTCCTTTCGTCTTAGCGGAAATCTTCTCGTCAGTCCGGATCGCTCGAATTGTTACTGCTCGGGAGCGGTTTTGCAAGCGGTAAGCCCGTGAGGTAGTGGTGCAGTTTGGTTTTCCACAGGGTGGACCGCCATCCGGAACCCCGTAAACTGTAGGCATGGAATTGGCTGGCTTATCAACCCGAAACGGCCAGTGGGTCGTGGGGGGTAATTCCCGGCAGTCTCAGGACAGATGGACAGGGTCTCTGCCTCGGTCGGATGTTGTGCCGAGCGGCTGTGGCTAACTTGCCGGGTTATTGCCTCTTGGTGGGAAGGGATCCGGGCGGCTTACCAGTTCCAGCACGGCGTCCACTGTCAAACGGGGCAGAATAGACATGACGCGTGCGCGTTCCGGGAGGGCCAGCGCACCGATATAGCCCTCCGCCGGCGCCAGGGAGAACAGCGACCATTTGGCCGTCGCGGCGGGATCTCCGGCTGCATGAATCAGCGACGCGGGTACTCCGGGCCGAAGGCTCACCCGGAAACTGTCCAAAGGCATCGAAAGGCCATCGCCCAAAGCTTTGATGTACGCTTCCTTCCCGGTCCAGCAGCGAAAGAAAGCTTCGTCGCGCTGTGAGAGATCAAGATCGAGCCATTCCGCGCACTCTTCTGGCGAGAAGAACCGGCGGACGATATCCTCCTGGTCGCGCACGGGCCGGAGTTGCTCGATATCCACGCCGAGTTCGCAACCAACCGCGAAGGCATACGCCGCAAACTTTCCGGAGTGGGCCAAGTTGAACTCGAGCGGGGTTTCTGGAAACGCCAGCCGCGGTTTCCCCCGCGGCCCATAAACGAATCGCAGGCGCCCGGATGCGATGGCAAGGTAACGGCCCAGCAGGGCGCGTAGGATTCCCCTGGAAAGCGTAAACGCGGTTTTTCAGATACTCGAGCCGAAACTGCGAGGCGCGTTCTCTTTCGTCGGTGGACAAGCTATCAAAACATGCTTCGACCGAAGCGATGCTCGCGGTGAGATCCACGAACCACACCTCAACCTCGCGTTGGTCCGGCAATGTGTCCCGAAGCCCCATACAAGTCCACAGGTCTATTAGAAGTGTAGCCGTTCGTTAGTGGAGCAGCATCCTGGCCCCTGACAACCCAACGAGTCTCCCTAGTCGGCATAGTGTCTCCGAGCTTTTGGGAAAGCACGACCACCCATCTCAGAGCACGCGCGCTGACCTCGGGGCGCGTTAGAAGACTATCCATTCGCCGCCGCGTCTGATAGCTATAGGGGAACGGCCAGCCTGCCAACTATATCCCAGTAATCCACGCGTGGAAACCATTTCAAACCTCCCATTGATTTCGGCTTCGACTAAGCGAAGGAGTTGACGTGGTTGTTGTTACCGTGCGACGCGAAGCTTACGCGGAGGCGATATGCCGTGGGTATGCGAGTCAATTCGGTGATTACGTGGCGGGTCCCCGGCAAGCTCGCTTGTTATTTGTCGGGGTTAGTACACAGAGCCCTCTGCCGCAGGTGCCGAATTGGGAAATCTTCTCTCCTCCCGTAACCCGTCAACCGTGGCTCTCGTTGCGGTCCGATGATCTGTAAGGTAAAGTTTTCTGCGCATTAGGGCCGCAAATTCTATGGCGTGTTTTTCAGCAGCCTGTTAAACGGCATCCCTATTATTAATACGTGATCGTGAGGAAATGCTTATGTCTATGGCAGAGTCGCAAACAGCGTCTATGGCCGCCGCGACCAAATATCTGGTTGGAAAATACAGTCCTAAGGGCAATAAAGCCGGCTGGCTGATGATGTCCTCTATCCTGGTGGAAGCGTGGGACCTCTATTCGATCGCTTTCGTGCTGGTATTCGTCAAACAGCAGTTTAGCCCTAACCCGCTATTGCTTGGCCTCGCCGCAGCGGGCACGCAGGGCGGCGCGCTGTTCGGCGCGATGGTCGGCGGCTGGCTGTCCGACAAGATCGGGCGGCGATTCATGTTTCTGGCCACCATGTATATGTTCATCATCTTCGCCCTGTTGCAGGGGATCGTGCCCAGTGTGGCTTGGTTGGTGGTGGTGCGCTTCGTCCTGGGCATTCCGCTCGGCAGCGACATCTCCAACAGTTACACCTACATCATGGAAGCCATGCCCAAAGGGCAGCGCGAGGTCATGGGCAACCGCTGGCAGTTCATGTTCGCGGTGGGCGAGGTGCTGACTTTGGCGGTGATTGCCATCTTCATCGTCGCCGGTATGAATCCCGAGTGGATTTGGCGGGTGACACTCGCCCTGGGGGCGGTTCCGGCGGCGGTGATTCTGTTCCTGCGGCACGACTTGCCGGAAACCGCAGTCTGGTTGGTTCGCCGCGGCCGCTTCGTGGAAGCCAAGAAGGTCACAAAAGAGATGTATGGCGACACTCTCGAGATGTTGCCGGACCATGACGTGACCGTGCCCAAGCCGCGCTTGACTGCCTTCCTGGCCGATCTCCGCAAGGATACGATCCGCTGGCGCGCCACCCTGTATGGCTATATCGCGTGTTTCTGCCAAGGCAGCGAATTCTCGACCTTCGCTTTCTACATGCCGGTGCTCTTCGTTTCGCTCGGGGTCAGCTCCATCTTGGGGACCGACCTCGTCACCATGGGACTGTTCACGATTGCCGGGATCGCGGGCTTGGTCGGGCCGATGATTACGCCGAAGATCGGACATCGCGGGATCGGCATGTGGGGCTTCGGCATCGTTTTCGTATCCCTGCTGGTGGCGGCGGCGGCGATCTACACGCATCATCCCGGCGTGCTGCCCTTCATTTGCGCAACCATGCTGTGGGGACACTATTGGGACGCCTCCAACTGCATGACCATCCCGACGGTGGTCGCCCGTCCGGAATATCGCGGCACGGCCAGCGGCTTCGCCTATATGTTCGTCAAGGCGCCGTCCTTTTTGGCCATCTTCCTGTTCCCCACCCTGTTCACCGCCATAGGCCAGGCCGGTGCCACGCTCTTTGTGGCGATCTTTCCGCTGATTGGCTTTCTGGCGGCAACCTTCCTGCTGCCGGAGGTGTACGGCTTTGAGAACGACTGATTTCTAAACGCGCTCTGAGGAGTGTTGATCTGCGGCGATCAAACGATCCGCGATCCTGCCGCTAACGGCAGGCCCCTCCGTCCGCGCGTTTCGGCCTGGTTAGCGGGTTGACTTCACGTTACCGGCAACTCCACGTTCGTTACAGACTTCGTTAAAGTTCCGCGTGAATGTGGCCATCGAAATTCAGGCCGAGATCCTCGTAGCTGGTGGATGCATCCCTCGCCGCCGCAAGATACAGGGTGGACCGGCTAAGATCTCCCGCCTCGTCGGCAATTTTTTGCAGCCGGCAGGAAATCCCATAAATAGCCGACATCATCAGGTGAGTCGCCTTCTAAGAACTCGCGAAAGTATACAGCGGATCCTCAGCAGATGCTGTCCCTGCGCCGCCAGTCGTACTCACCGAGTGGACTCATCCCCTTAACATGGCCACCGCCTGCCTCTTTATTCTTCATTCTTTCTATTTCAAATCGCTGAAAACTTCGTAGGCCCTCATGAATGTCGGGAACCCTTTGGTCTGTATCAGCAGCAGCAGCGCGTGGCCGATTTCGTCGTCAGTCAATCCGGACTCTCTCCCCTTGTAAATATGGGTCTCGAGAGCTTTCTTATGCCCGCTGGCGCCGGAAACTGCGATTTTCAGAAGCCATCGGACTTTTTCGGGAAGGGGCCCCGATTTTTCGTGGATCTCTTTTCCCAGGGCCTCATAGTCCGCGTACACCTTAGGAAACTGCGCTTTGAATTTTGTGAAAGCCTCGTGAACGTCCCTCATATTCCCTCCTTACCGCTGAACGAAGCGGCCGTTTGAAATCCAGAGCCGACTAAATGATAAACCCGCAGCACATTGCACTGTTTATGATGTGTGTGAGCAGATTATTCCGGGTTGCTCGTCACTCTACCAGAATCGCCAATTCATTGTTTGTGGGAGGAGCAAGATGCGAGCAGTGGATTTCGAAGGGCAAATGAAAACGTATGGAACTTTTTTGCGTAAGTGTTCGGCGTTAGTGGTCTGTGGATTGTGTTGCTGCATGCCGGCCCAAGGCCAATCCGGTTCGGGATATGCTCGAACCCCTTGGGGAGGCTATCCATATCCCGCTTCGTACGACGCCGAGATTGCCGATCCCGACGTTCACCGGGTCCTGTTTGAGAACGAGAACATCATGTTCTTAGAGGTAGCCAACCCACCGGAACTCGACGTTAGAATGCACGGTCATCCTTACCCGTCAGTGTTCGCGCGCGACACTGGAGGCGGACAGAATACCGCCGGCATCCCGGTGCAAGAAACTCGACTCGACCCCACAGGCCCATTCGCCGGCAAAGGATGGGGCCAGGGACCTCCGCCCTCCGGTTTGCAGTTTCCCCGTTGCACTACAGCCCCGCCCGAGTCGCCGCATAAGCCGATCAATCACGGCACGGTGCCGGTGCATTTTTATCGCATCGAGTTCCGGCGGCTGGATGGCGAAGACTTTCGCACCCACTGGAAAGATTGGTATCCGTGGATGCTGAAGCCCGGCATCCCCGCGCCGAAGCTGCAGCCCGGATCTGCGCTGGGGTCCAAATTGTCGAAAGAGTGGCCGTATCCACTGGATTACGATTCCGTGTCTGCCGCACCCAACAACTACCGGCTCCTCTATGAAGACGGCCACGTCCGACTGCTCGAAGTCACCGTCCGTCCCGGCGAAACCACGCCCGCGCATGGTAATCCGTATGCGTCCGTACTGGCGTTCAATACGGTTGGTGTCGCTGCGGGGGAAATCGTCGACACGAAGCTGGACGCGAAATCCACGCTCAATGAGCCCAAAGCCGGGCAGGGTCCCGCGCCTAGCGTTTTCAATATGAAAGTGCCAACTTGCACGACTGTTGCCCCGCAGGCGCCGCATACAATCCGCAACAACAGCACCATTCCGCTGCACTACTACCGGATTGAATTCAAGCGCGTGGACGGCGATGACTTCCAATCGCACTGGCGGGAGTGGTATCCGTGGATGAAGTACATGCAAAACATGCGCTAGCGATTATTCGGGCGCATCCGGGAAGACTTTACGCGCTGTTTCCATCAGCAAATGCGGCTTTGGCGTTGTAAATTCGCCCATGCGCGGTATAATGCGACATATACAAGGCTCAAAAGAGCTCCTGGGTTAGGGAGTCGAATTTTTCTATGCGCAAAGTACCATTCCTGGATTCCCTCCATATTATCGGCCGGGGCTCGCTGAACTGGCCAGCCGGCCGCCCCATCGTCCTCTCTTTTGAGGTAACGGATGCGTGTAGCTGCTATTGCAAGCATTGCGACCACGGTGGTGCCCGCGACGAGTCTCGCAATCTGAAGCCGGCCGATTACCGCCGCTATATGGACGTGCTGCGGCCCTGCGTAGTCCAGGTCTCTGGCGGAGAGCCGCTATTGCGGAGCGACGTGGTCGACATCGTGCGGAATATCAAACAGGGTTCGGGCATCCCGTACACCATCCTGGTGTCCAATTGGTCCCACATGACCGAGGAGAAATACCTGGAACTGCGCGAAGCAGGCGTGGACCAGTTCTCCGTCAGCTTGGATTTTCCCGACGAGCGGCATGACGATTTCCGCAAGTATCCAGGGTTGTATTCGCAGCTAGCCAAGCTGGTGCCACGTTTGGCCTCGCTAGGGCATGACGATATCGTTTTGAACTCCTGCATTACGAGCTCTAATCTCCCAGAGATCAACCACCTGGCCGACAAAGCGAGAGAGTGGGGGACCAACATCTGTTACAGCGCCTACTCCGCGCGCCGCACCGGCTGCCGGGATTATTCGCTGACGACGCCCGCCCAGCTCGCGCTCCTGGGACGAGAGTTCGACCAAGTGGAAAAGCGACGTGATGCGACCAACTGGATTGTGAACTCGCCTTCAACGCTGAACGCGACCCGCCGCTTCTTCGAACAGGGTGGAGCGCCGGGCTGCAAGGCCGGTCATCGTTTCCTGGTGGTGACCAGCGACGGCTTTCTTCAGCCTTGCTCGATGGTTTTTCAACGCTATCCGCTCGAAGAGCACGCACGGATGGCGGACGAGTTCTCCAAGAACAACAGCTGCGACGAGTGCTACGTCTCGATCCGGTCTTATCTTGACAAGACATTTCCCCAGCTGCTCTGGGAAAATGTCAGTGGGTTCCTGTCGGTTAAGGCTTCGGTCCGGTAAGGTTCTGAACGGTCGGAGCCACGTGACCGGGGCGTACTGACCTACCCGCGCGCATTCGCTCTTGAAACTCTGAAACCTCTAAACCGCTAGAACCGTCTGCAATGCAAACCGGAAGTTTAAGAAGCGGCATAGCAACCGTCACACTCCTGACCTAATCCGACAGCAAGGTGTGCAAGATCAAGTTCGGCCCATTACGTTTTAGCCTTGCTGGGACGGCTGCCGATCATGCGCTGAAGTGACGCGAATTCAGAACGAGTGGCAAGAGCGGCTTTAGCGAGGACTCGTGTGCCAGTGGAGCTGGCACACCCTCCGGTGCTGTCATACCGACGCGGTTGTGCCAGTATGTTGATAGCCCAACTTTCGCCGTACCGACAAGATCATAGGCCGAACCCGCCACGAAAAGGCAGTGCTCCGGATCGACCTTCAGTTCTTCCAACGCCAAACGATAGGGCCTTGGGTCGGGCTTGTAAAAGCCCGCCCGCTCCGCAGTGACGATCACGGCAAAATCGACTCCCAGGCAATCCGCGGCTATGCGTCCCAGCCGCTCGGAGCAGTTCGTCACTACACCTAGCAAGACACCAGCAGCCGCGAGGCCGCCCAAGGTCTCCTGCACGCCCGGCCAGGGTTGCAACTCGGAGTAGCGCGCATCGAGTTCCGCTGCAATACCACGCCGCAGGCCGACGACCGCAGCCGCCTCAGCAACGAGATCCTCGTAGGCTCGGTAGGCTCCCGTTTGGTAGGTGATCCGCAGGTACTCGGCTCGCCAGCGACGCCCACTCTCGGCATCACCCGCAATCGCATTCCAAAGCGACCAGCTGTTGAGGAGACCGGTCAGAAGGTCGAACAGAACGGCATCGTAGCGACAGTTGCAGCGATCTCTTGAGGTTGATCCCATTTCAGGTATGGTAGCAAAAATCGTCTCCGCCGCCATGACGAACGGTCAGAACAACTACGGCTCCAGGGACTGTATTACAAGATCAAGGAAGGGTTTCGGTGATCCGTCGCGGTAATTACTCGATTGGATCTCCAGCCGTTGCCCCACTGCGGGTTGCAGTCCAAGCGTAATCGCGGGTTCCTTCGCTGAGCAAGCCGTTCATCGTCATAGTCCCAGTCCCCTCCGTCACCTGCCCGCTAAACCGGCGCTGCGCGCTCTCGAACTCCATCCGGTCTCCAACCAGCCTCAGAGCAGAAAGCGGTTCTTCCTTGCCATTTACCGCCAGAGTGCCGGTGAGCTTCTGGAACTCTTGTCTTAAAGTGAGTTCGTAGCGATCGATATTGGTGCCGCTGTTTACCGTCCATTGCCAGACGCCCGCCACCCTCGCCGGTACGATCCACAGGAGAATCGCAGCGCCATTGACGGGATTGAATTCGTCCGGTTGCCAGTCCCCCATCAGGAAGTCATGGGAGACAATCGGGGTTCCGGGCTTCAGTTGGCGCAGCAGGATTGGACGAAGCCTCACGTTAACCGCCGACGACAGGTACAACATGACCGCTGTAGCCTCGTGGAAGTCGGTTTGAAACAGATCTTTCTGAATGAACTTGACGCGCTCCGAGACGCCCGCCGCCCGCGCATTCTGTTGGCTTTCGCGGATGCGTTCCGGGTCAATATCGATCCCGACACCGCGCGCACCGTAATGGATTGCGGCGGTTATGACGATGCGACCGTCGCCGCACCCGAGGTCATACACCACGCTGTCTTTTGAAACCTTCGCCATGCGGAGCATTTCGTCGACAGCGGCTTGCTCCGTAGGGACAAAGATCACATCAGGCGTCTTTGTGTCCTGGGGATAGCTTGGCGCGGCGGCAAGGGCTGAAACAGTTACCAGAATCGAAATCGTGGTCCAGCGTCGCAATTTGCTCATGCCGGTCTCCTTCCGCCGTGTCTATAAATCCCTGCGCGTTCCCCTTCTGCGATGAAAACGGGGCTGGTTTGCCCAAGGGGTACTGGGTTATAACAAAGAGTCTAATCTGATGGAGGTCCAAGATGTCGTTTGTAAATCGTGTGCGCTTTGGGATTATGGCCGGCGCTGTCGTCGTTGCCGCGTTTGCGGTGACGGCACACGCCCAGCAAGGAGTCCCATCCCCTGCCAAACCGCCGACCGATCTGCCGAATCCGTATCGTCTGGTGCCCGGGTGGCCGACGCTTCCCGCGACGATGGTCGGGCCGCATGGACACAAATGGGGGGAAGTCATCCGGATTCACGTGGGGCCTGATGGCAACATCTGGGTCTTTCAACGTTGCTTCAACGATAAGCCCTCAGGCGATGCCACGTGCCTCAATCGAGGGAAGGCCAATCCGCCGATTTTGGAATTCGATCCATCGGGCAAACTTCTGAGAAGTTTTGGCGTGGGACTGTTCGCACATCCTCACGGATTTACTGTCGACCGAGAGGGGAACCTATGGGCCACCGATAATAATGAAGAAACCTCGATACTCGGCATGCCCGCCAAGAACGCGAACGGCGCGCTCATGGGCCAGGAGGTCTTGAAACTGAGCCCGACAGGCATGGTATTAATGGTGATCGGTAAGCAAGGCGTGACCGGGAATGGGCCGGACACCTTTGACCGGCCGACCGGAGTCGCGGTTGCGCCCAATGGCGATGTCTTCGTGGCGGATGGCCATTACCCCAACAAGTTCAACAGCGGCCGCGTGGTGAAGTTTACCAAGGACGGCAAGTTCATCAAGGCCTGGGGAAAAGTGGGATCGGACCCCGGAGACTTCGACGAACCCCACGACATCTATATCGGCGGTTCCCAGGAGCATGTGTACGTCGCCGACCGTCGGAACAACCGCATACAGGTCTTTGACCAGGACGGCAAGTTCATTGCCGCATGGCCGCAATTCGGGCAGCCGAGCTCGGTGTATGTCGACAAGAACGACAACATTTTTGTCGGTTCGACATTCCAGGACCCGACGGCTGAACAAGGCCAGCTGAGGGGCATCGTGATCGGAAGCGCCAAAGACGGCTCGCTCAAGGCCTTCATCCCCGATCCGACCGATCTGAGCAAGATGACTGATACCGGTACATCGGCGTCGGGCATCGCGGAAGACGAGCAAGGCAATATCTACGCTGGAGACGTCGGCGCAAACAACTTGAGAAAATACGAGTGTGTGAAGAAGGCACCCTGTCTGTAATCAGACCGGAAGGTTTTCAGTACTGACGGGTTGACTTGAACGAGGAACAGTTTCCCGTTGTTCTTCGACCAGACGGCGTTGGGTCGCGAAGGCATTATGAAACGGAAGAAGCGACTCGCGTCGACGGGCCTCGGAGGGTATGGTGCCATTGACGCCAGTCGAAACGCCGTGTTTCGATGAGAAGTGGTGAAGCACAAATCCGCTCTCCCGGTGGACGCAATTCTGCCGGAGATTATCGATTCCTTAAATCGGCATCCTAACCTTGTGATCGAAGCTCCGCCGGGCGCGGGGAAAACGACCCGAGTGCCGCCCGTACTGCTTGCGATCGTGAGCGCTGAAGTGGTGGTACTCGAACCGCGCCGGATTGCGGCACGACTGGCGGCGCGGCGAGTCGCGTGGGAGATCGGCGAAGCGCTCGGCGAGACTGTCGGCTACCAGGTCCGGTTCGAAGAAGCAGTTGGTCCGCGCACACGGCTGCGGTTTGTCACCGAGGGCCTGCTGACCCGGCGCCTGCTTTCAGATCCAACATTGAAGGGCGTGGCTGCCGTTGTGCTGGATGAGTTCCATGAGCGCCACCTCGAAAGCGATCTCGCGCTGGCATTGTTGAAACACTTGCAGCGGACGCGGCCCGACCTGCGAATTGTGGTTATGTCGGCGACTCTCGATGCCGATCCCGTGGCGCAATATCTTGGCAATTGTCCCATCGTGCGTTCCGAGGGAACCCGGTTCGAACTTTCGATTCAGCATCTGCCGTACTCTCCAGAGCCACTCGAAGCACAGGTAAGGGATGCGGTGGAGCGGCTGATCGACACGGAACACTCAGGGAACATTCTGGTTTTCCTGCCTGGGGCTGCCGAAATCCGTCGCGCGATGCGCGAGTGCGAGGCAGTCGCGCGCCGGGCTGGTTTGCTGATGCTGCCCTTGCATGGCAGTCTGCCGCCCAAGGAGCAGGACCGCGCGGTGTCGCCCGCTCCACAACGAAAACTTATTCTGGCTACGAATGTCGCGGAAAGCTCAGTGACGGTCGAGGGGGTAACTGCGGTCATCGACAGTGGTCTGGCGCGCTTTGCGACCTATTCCGCGTGGAGTGGGTTGCCGACGCTCCACGTCGGCCGAGTGAGCAAGGCTTCGGCGAAGCAAAGAGCCGGGCGGGCGGGACGCACTGCACCCGGCCGAGTGCTGCGCCTCTACCCAGAGGAGGATTACTTGCATCGGCCGGAGCATGATGCGCCGGAGATCGTTCGCAGTGACCTATCCCAGCTTTGCCTCACTCTGCGAGCGATGCGGATTGCCCATGTCAACGACATGGACTGGCTGGATGCGCCGCCCGCGGCAGCAGTTCAAAGGGCCGATGCGTTGCTTGATCGCCTGAGTGCTACAGGAGACATGGCTCAGCGGCTGGCGCGGTATCCTCTGCCTCCCCGGCTGTCGCGAATTCTGGTCGAGGCTATGGATCGCGGGGTGGGTGAGGACGGCTGTGTTGCCGCGGCGCTGCTCGGGTCGGGCGTGCATGTTGAAAACAACGATCTCCTTGCTGCCATGGAGTTGGAGCAGGGTTACCGCACGCTGCAGCATCTCGAACAGCTCCGCAGGATTCTGCACCAGGATGCACAAAGCTGGCGCGTCATGGGACCCTCGCGTGCGCGGCCTTCCCGGCAAACGCACCATAACGACGACGCTCTGCTCATGTCCGTACTCGCCGGGTTCCCGGATCGTGTCGCGCGGCTGCGAGCCGGGAGCCAGGTGCTGCTGTCGACGGGCGCGTCGGCGGAGGTGGCGGGCGAGCCTCCCCGGTACGAGTTCATGGTCGCGGTAGATGCCGAGGACCGTAAGGATAAGCCGCTGCCACTGATCCGACTGACGGCACGCATTGAGCCGGGGTGGCTGATTGATCTGTTTCCCGATCATGTGCGGGAGCAATCCAGCGTAACCTGGAATCACGCGACGGAGCGGGTGGACGCGGTGAGCGCACTACTCTATGACGAACTGGTGATTCAGGAATCGCGAGGCGCGCTGCCGGACGCGGAAGCCGCGGCCGAACTGCTCGCACAGAAGGCGCTGGAAGCCGGCATCGAACGCTTCGTCGATGTGGACTGCGCTCGATGACTTCATGGGGCGCGTCGAGTTCGCTGGTTTCGAGCCGCCGGATGTTCCGCAGGCGCTGCGTGACTTGTGTTTGGGACTGCGAAGCTTTGCCGAGTTGAAGAGCGCGGCGGCGGACTTAGTTCACAGTGCTCGAACAGAAGATGGGTACGCGACGACTCAACGAGATCGCCCCCGCGCGCATCCGCTTGCAGAATGGGCGCCAGACAAAGGTTCATTACGAGCGCGGCAAGCAGCCTTGGATCGCATCCCGCCTGCAGGATTTTTTCGGCATGCGCGAGACGCCGCGGATTGGGATCGAGCGCACGCCCGTGGTGGTCCACCTGCTCGCTCCGAATCAGCGGCCGGTGCAGACAACAACGGATCTCGCGGGATTCTGGGAGCGACTCTATCCGCAAGTGCGCCGCGAATTGATGCGACGATATCCGAAGCACCCCTGGCCAGAGCGGCCGTAAGGCGATGGATGAGAATTCCATATGCAAGATGCGCTCGGGTTAAAGCGACTGCGAGGGCAAAAAGGAGCCGCGATCGTGATGAAAGATCTACCGCTGTCGAAAGTCTACCAGTTACTCGAACCGGGTCCGGTGGTCCTGCTGACGACCGCTCACAAGGGTCGTGCCAACGTCATGGCAATGTCCTGGCACATGATGGTCGAGTTTGAGCCGCCGCTGATTGCCTGTGTCGTCAGCATCGCCAATCACAGTTTTTCCGCGTTGCGGGCGACGAGAGAGTGCGTGATCGCCGTTCCGGCGCTGGAACTGGCGCCAAAAGTCGTGGCAGTCGGCAACTGCTCGGGCCGGGACGTGGAGAAATTCAAGAGATTCGGTCTGACGCCGGCGCCAGCCGAGCGCGTGGCGCCGCCTCTGGTGGCCGAGTGTTTCGCCAATCTTGAATGCAAGGTGGCCGATACCCGTCTCGTCGGCAAGTACAATCTCTTCGTACTCGAAGTGCTCAAGGCCTGGATCGATCCGGCGCAAAAGAATCCGAAGACCATCCACCATCACGGCTACGGCAGCTTCGCCGTGGATGGCGAGATGATCAGACTGAAGTCGAGAAAACCATAATCGGCACACGCTGCATGACTCTGGATCGATGCCGGCCTCATTCTTACACCTAGGTTGAAGTCACCAACCGGCCCTAAGCTGTTCTTATCACTATTTTGCCGTTTTGCTGGTTGGACTCCATGTAGCGATGGGCTTCGACGATCTGGGATAGCGGAAACACTCGATCAATCTTCGGTTTTAGCTTTCCCTGCTCCAGCTGTTCGTAGATATAGCGCTCGGCCTGAGCCCGTAACGCCGCATTCGAGGTTAGTTCAAACAAGGTATACCCTCTGACCGTAAGTCCATTCGCCAAGGCGAGAAACAGAGGAAACGGGGTTGGCTCCGGGCTGAGCGCGCCATATTCGATGATTTGCGCGCCGGGAGCGGAGCATCGCGCCAACGTATCGAGAAACGGTCCCGCGACCGGATCGAAGATCAGGTCAGTACCCTTTCCATTTGTATATTTCCGGACTACGGCAGGAAGGTCCTCTTCGCTGCTTGCAATAACCTCAGCCGCGCCGAAATCGAGAAGGGCTCGCTTCTTGGCCGAAGTGCGCGTTACCGCAATGGGCAAACTCGCTGCCGGCAAGGAGAGCGTCGCACGTTAAGGCGCGATTCAAGCAGATTTACTGCCCACAAGATTTTTGATGACTACTCGAGATCCGGTAACCAGTGCACGGCTGGCTAACTGTTTGCCCGTTTAGCATTGGAGTTGCAAAGTCTATTGCGGGTAGTACAATTCGAACAATTCAGACCTGAAAAACAACGGTAGCAAGAAGCACTCGGGTTGCAGAATGTTCGATACACCGGAGCAGTCCGGGAGAGAAGCTACTGCCGCACCAGCGATCGAGGAGCCGCCCCATGCACGCAGATCCTTCAGGAGTCCTCACAGGGATTCATTTTTTTGACGGCGACCACGCCTGCTGCGAAGGCGCGCTGGCGGCGGGTGCGCGTTTTGCTTCCGGCTACCCCATTACACCCTCGACCGAAGTAGTTGAGCGTTTTGCCGCGCGCATTCCCACCATTGGCGGCGTTTTCATGCAAATGGAAGACGAGTTGGCGGCTTCGATCGCCATACAGGGCGCGGTGTGGGGTGGCTGCAAAGCTTTTACAGTCACCTCCGGCCCCGGCTTCTCGCTGATGATGGAGCACATCGGCTTTGCGGTGATGACGGAAACGCCCTGTGTGTTTGTCGACGTGCAACGCTGCGGCCCGTCGCACGGCATGGCGACACTCCCGTCGCAGGGCGACATGATGCAGTGCCGCTGGGGCTCGCACGGCGACTATGCCATCATCGCAGTCGCTCCCAATTCGCCGCAGGAAGCGTTCCACCTCACCGTCAAGGCATTTAACCTGGCGGAAAAGTTCCGCGTTCCCGTCATGGTCATGCTCAACGAATGCGTCGGGCACATGACGGAGAAAGTCGTGATCCCGCCGCCCGAGGAAATTAACGTCGAACCGCGTCGCCACACCAACAAGCCGCCGGGCGAGTTCAAACTCTTTGAACCGTGCGCCGACCTTGTCCCTGAAATGGCGCACGTCGGAGAGGGCTACAACTTTCACGTTACCGGCCTCACCCACGACGAGCGTGGTTATCCGCTCATCACGACGGCCGCGCACAAGAAGCTTGTCACTCGGCTTAAGGACAAGATCTACAAGAATGCCGACCAGATCATGCAGGTCGAAATGGATGGCTGCGACGGCGCCGATGTCGTTGTCATCAGCTATGGCATCACCTCGCGGGTGGCGCAAAGAGCCATTGAGATGGCTCGCAAGAAGGGCTTTAAGGTCGGCAGTTACCGTCTGCTCACCGTCTGGCCTTTCCCCGAAAAACAGGTCCGCGCGCTGGCCGGCAAAATAAAAGCTTTGGTAGTACCGGAATTGAACCTCGGACAGGTGGTGCTGGAGGTCGAGCGCTGTGCCGGCGGCCGCTGCGACACCATCTCCGTTCCGCACGCTGGGGGCAGCGTCCACGACCCGAGCGAGATCCTCCAGGCAATCGAAGACGCAATCCGGTAGGACAATAAAGCCGACGCGCAGAAGAAGTTTTGGAGCTGCGGGGAGATTCCAGTCCTCGCCGCCTCTGAGTAGAACGATTATTGCGATGCTAGCTGCCCGTCGCCCTAGTGCGACTGAATCTCAGTGCAGAGGTGAGAACTGAAAGGTCTTTCAGGTTCTCTAAATCGAAGATCATCCTCCAGACCTCTTCAGCCTTTTCTGTGCTCACCGCATCTCCCGCCAAAGACATGAACTTCTGCTGCAGCTCGGCATCGGAAACCGGATACTCCGGCTCACCCTTCGGGATGTCTCTTCTAGCCTGAAGAATCCTGCCATCCAAGGTTTCCACCTCGACGATTGCGGGCCATTTCTCGTCGTAAAGCATCTCCAACTCGGCGTCCGCTAAAACCTCCACTTTGGCGGCCAAACGTGAAACAGCAGGGTCCTTGATGAGGTCGAGCGTGTATTGTTCGCGCCACGCCTTCCCGAACAGAAAGGTGACCGCAATCGTATAAGGAGCGCTATACTTTGCGGCCCCAATCGTAGTAGGAGCCCTATCCGACCCGCGGCTGGCAACCTTAAAAGTGCGACACCGGATCGCCTGGATCTTTTCAGGCGCCAGCGCTTCCCTCTCCCTGATTTCAAGTACCGCGTCAATGGCTGAGTGATGCTGGCGACAGCACGCATAGGGCTTGATGCCGGTATTCATGATTTCAAACACTTCGCCGAGTCTGGCGGTGATACGCGACAGGTCGTATCTCTCGGATACGGCCTTGCAATAACCGAATTCCCCTTCAATCGCGGTCATAGGGCCGGAAAAACCATAGCCGTTCAGATCGACGGCCTCGATCCCCAAAAGCCCGCACCAGCCCATGATGAGCTCCTTCGCCGGTGCTCCCCTCGAAAAGCTTTCAAAAGGCGCCAGCGGTGCGAGATAACTTGCCGTGCCAAGGACGCCTGCGATTTGCGATGGGGAAAGGCCTTGCAGTTTCGCGGCCACCGTCGCCGCCCCAAATACTCCCAGCGTCCCGGGAGCCAGCAAGACGCGGTCCACATAAATCGACGGGCTCACGCCCATTCCGATTCGAATGGCGACGTCATATCCCGCCACCACGGCCGTCAGAAGATCTTTCCCCGACAGGCCTTTCTCCTCGCACAGCGCGATCCCCGCGGGTATCACGCATACCCCGGGATGGGTGTGAGACGTCCTATGGACGTCATCCAACTCCAAGTGAAAGGTCATGCTCCCGTTGGCGAGCGCAGCGTAAGCAGGTGTGGTCTTCTGCCCTGTACCCCAAATGGTTGCGCGCCCGGTCCCGCCCTTGGCCAGCGAATATCGGGTGACATTGTCTCCGACCTTCGTTGTCGCACCCGACAAGCCGATAGCTACCACGTCAGCAATCCTGCGCTTGGCTTCCTTGATTACGTCGACGGGCAACCCGTCATACTTGGTGTTCGCCACAAATTCAGCTAGTGCTAGCGCGATGCTACTCATCGCAGGGCCCTCCTCCTTATGGTTAAAGGCTTGTTTAAGGTTCATCACTCCGGCACAACACAACTCGCTGCCAATCACCGGCTTACTTGAGCATCTTCTCGTAGTTGAACTTGTTGTCCACATCGAGCATCGACGCGCCGGCCCGGATCTCGGCAATCATCTGTTCCTCTTTCTCGTAGAAGCCTTCGGCTTTGGCGAGCGTCTCGTCGAGCCTCTCCTGGGGAATGATGACGACTCCGCTGCGATCGCCCATGACAACATCTCCGGGCCGAACCTGGACCCCGCCGAACTGTATCATTACGTTGGTCGCTTCCTCCATGATTCTGCCCCTTGCGGTTGCCACCACCGTGCCTCTGGCGTAAACGGGAAATTGCACTTCAACGCAATCATCCAGGTCGCGCACGGCGCCATCGACTACCACTCCGCTGACCGATTTCATTTTGGCACCATTGGCAAGAATTCCGCCCCAACAGGAAGTGTCGAGACGACCGCCGTTGTCGATGATAATTACATCGCCGGCTTCGGCGGCTTCAATCGCCTTCACGCCAAGATGGTTCTTGCCCTTGGTCAGCCCGGCTGCGGTGATCTTAATCGTCACCGCTCTTCCCACTACCTTGCCGGCATTCTCCCAGAGCGGACGGATACCATAGGTAGCACCCTTCAGGTTCAGAGCGTCCAAGGCGTCGGCAATATTCGTGGTCGACAGCTTCATCAGGCGCCGCCGATATGTTTCAAACTCACTCATCACGGTCCCCCGTTTCAACCCGCTGCAATCTCCCCGTTCTCCGAATCCGGCTTGAGGCGCTGCAGTGATCCGCCGCACCGCAGCTATACCGGTTATCTCGATGACTGACCGCTTGGCGGACAGTCTCGTCAGGTTCTAGGAAGCCAGCTTGGCTCAATCACAAGTTCAAAGCACTTTGGACGATCCCGGTCGACTATGCCGGGCGCGAGGACAATGGTCTCCTGAACCGCGGGGCCGGCCACGATCCTGTCAGGCTCGACCTGTAACATGCGGTCATGGCCGGGGATCACGATATCGGCCAGGTCGCGAATCTTGGAGATCGAGCATACACTCGCCTCATTGTCCAGGCTCATGCCCACCGTCCCGCTCGCCAGCTCGGCCAGGTTCTTGACGGCGTCGCCGGCCAGCACCGTCGTCGGCTTGTTATTTTCGCGTAAGACCAACGCCATCGATCCGGGCGTATGCCCCGGAACCAGCATCGTCTGTACTCCCGGCGCGATCTCTACGTCGTCGGAAATCAACTGGAGTCTGCCCGTGCTGACGAGCGCCGGATACAAATACTTCGGAATCGAGAAGGCGTCGGGCTCGCTCAACACCCAGGCCGCCTCCTTGGCGTGCAACAGGATGCGAGCCTTCGAAAAGTAATCGAGACTATAGACATGGTCATCGTGAAAATGGCTCAACACCAAGATGTCAATCTCATCGGCGCTTGTTCCCAGTTCTTTCAGACGGGCCCGAAGATCACACCTTTTCACAGGGCCGCCGGTATCGAAGACGATCTTCGTTTCCTCCACTTCAATGTAAACGACCGAACTCCATCCCATGTAACCTCTGGTTAGCTTGCCCGGGAACCCCTGGAAGACCATCTCGATTTTCATAAGTTACGCCTCCCTCATACTTCCCAGCCCGCAACTTCGACCGCCCTCACACGACAAGTGAGAGCACGCCTGCATTCGAAGACGGCTGACAACGGCACGGCTCAGTGCACCGACGCCGCCGCATGCGACCGACCAGCTATATTATGCCGAAGTGACCGTGATGATTCCCTCATCGGCATTGACTTCGACAAGGTCGCCGTCTTTGATCGCCTCGATAGCATCGGGACTCACGCTATCAATCATCGGCACCTCAGCGATAATGCAGCCGATCGCCGTGACTTGTTCGACGCTGCGGTTGATCATCGCGCACGGGCCCACCCCGTTGCTGACCGCTTCGTAGATCAGGTACGACCCGCCCGTCGATCCCTTGCCGGTCGGAAATACCAGCACCTTGCCCGCCATGCACTTCCCTTTCAACGGATGCCCGACCTCGGTGATCATTCCGGTTTTTACGTCGACCCCGCCCAGAAAGCAGATCGGTTCCGTCGTTACCAGCGCGACGCCTTTTGACTTTCCGCCCACAACTTTACGGCCCCGAAGTATCTTTTCCATTGCACCCATCCTATACGTGTTATTGGTCGAACCTGCCGGTGATGGCCGCGTTGAGGCACGTCTGCAGACTGCCATAGTAAGTCGGCAGCGCCCATTGACCGGGAGCATAGTGGGCCAGCTTCGCCGAATTTGTCGCCAGCGCCTTATACTGCTTCTTCTTCGCCAATTCGGCCATCGGCGACAAGATGGGGCAGGTGTCAATCACAAACCGGCCGCCTGCCGCCTCAATAGTTTTGGTGTATCCACAACGCTCCGCTAAAGCGCGCATCGGTAGAGCCGTGAGTACCCATAGCTCAACATGGGATTTCACCTTTTTGTCCTTAAGGCCGAGCGCGATCTCGCCTATTTCAGCGATCGATGTGTGTGGGCACCCGATACAAACCACCGATATTTCCTGCCCGTTTTGTTTGTTGAGGAACCGCTTTGCGTCGGCCAACTGGCTTGCCTCGAAGTCCAGCACTTGCTCCGGCTTCCGCCCTCCGAAAGCGGCCTCACAGGTCGGAGCCTCCGGAGTTACCCCGACCACATGGAAGAGCGCCACGGCTCCGGAAGAAGCAAGTGCCGCCCCCAGCATTTTGAGTTCGTCCGTGCTTGGGTCAGAGATTCCCGTGAAAACCGGAACTTTACTGCCGGCAAGAGAGCCTGCCCAGTAGCCCATGGCCCCAAATTCGTCGATTCCGTCAAGCTTGGCACGGACATTGATTTGGATATGACCATGGCGGTTTTCCGCAAGGTGGTAGCCATACTCCGGAACGCAACCGGTCAGCGCAGCCGCCAAGGCGGATGGTCCCCCTTCGCGATTTGTGTACGCTCCTAATACGGAATTCGCAAATGCAATGGCGGAAGATTCTCCCCAGGCAATATGTTCTCCACGCCTGGGACAGCTGCCAATAAAGTAGGGAGTGCAGGTGTGACAAGCGATGCCGCCCATTGCCTCATAGGCGTCGGTCAGACGCCTCTGCAATCGGTAGGTTTCTTCGGAATAGCCTATCTCCCGCCAAGCGTCGAAGTTGACCGCCCCAGGATTCAGCGTAGTGAGCACGCAGAATTGCCCTTGCTGGCCGGCCATTTTTTCGACGAATTTCGTGCCCGCCTCCCCCGCGACGACCACCGAGGCGCCTGGCATGTGCACGCTTGAGATTTTGATCATCTTCTGGGCGCCATAGATCTCGCCAAGCTGAACCAGTATCTCCATCGACTTCTGTACGGGATAACCACGCTTACCCGCCAGCATCGATTCTTCTTCGACTGTTAATTTCATCAGTATGCCCTCTGTTCCGAATCGTTCCGTCGTTCGCTTACCTCACCTATGCGGCTAAGACCCATCATGAAGTCATCCACGGGGTGCCGCTTGCGCCCTCCTCTCCGAACGCCGTCGCCAGCTCGCGACTTTTCGTTTCAGGCAGCATAATCAAAGCCGCTATCACGATTGCAGTGGCAATGCCAAAGAATAGCGGAATCGCGATAAGTCGCCATTTCATGTTATAGATTCCGATGAGCGCAGGAAAAAATGCACCGATGCCGCGTCCGAAACTGTAGCAGAATCCCTGGCCGGTGCCGCAGATTTTAGTCGGGAACATTTCGCTCACGGAGGTCCACGCCAGCTTTAAGGCAAGGAAGCCGCATCCTTCGCGACGCGAGCCGTCAGGATGGCGGCCGATAACGCGAAAGCGATTGCTTCGCCCACGAATCTTCGCGCTCATGGAAAAACACCATGGAATAGCGGAGAGAGGATTCTCTCCGCCCCTGGTTCGCTTCCGATTGCCCTGGCTGACTTGATGGCCAAGCTACCGCGCAACGCATCGAACGCAATTATTTTGCGGCGGCCGCACAGGCTACGGCCTTCGGCTTCGAGCTGCGTTCGGCGGCCCATGCCGCAATCGCACGAACCCCGTTGATCGCTGCGTCGATATGCTCTCGGGTATTGAACGCTCCAATCGAGAAGCGCACGCCGCCGTTGATCGCAAGCGTGCCTAACTGCGTGTGCAGCAGCGGGGCGCAGTGCAGGCCGGTGCGGGTTGCGATATTGTGATCTACATCCAGCATGGTCCCAACGTCACCGGCATCGATGCCGTCGATATTGATCGTGACAGTTGAAAGATGATTGTCCGCCGTATCCCAGCAATAGGTGCGGACGCCTTCAATCTCGCGCAGACCGTTGACCAGTTTGGTGGCCAGCTGTATCTCGCGCCGGTGGATGGCCTCGACCCCGCCCTGTTCCGCGATCCATTCTTGTCCGGCCCAGAGCGCGGCGATGCCAACCATATTGGGCGTGCCATATTCCATGCGCCAGGGATACTCGTCGAGGTGATAAGGGTGGGCGGAGTGCACGCCAGTGCCCCCGGAGCGCGTGTGGCGGATCTCGACGTGCTTGCGAACGCACAGGCCGCCGATCCCCATCGAGCCCATCAATGCCTTATGACCCGTGAAAGCTAACACGTCCACATTCATTGCTTTCATGTTGATGGGCACGATACCGGCGGTTTGCGCGGTGTCGATGGCGAACGTGACGTCATGTTCGCGGCAGATGCGCCCGATTTGAGCAATGGGCTGAATCGTGCCAATGACGTTGGAGCCGTGGTTGACGATGACCAGCTTGGTATTGGGACGCAGGGCGCGGGCAACATCGTCGGGCTGGACAAAACCCTGTCCATCGAACGGCAGAAACGTGGCCTCGACTTGTGCGTCGCGGACCAGATGATTGATCGGCCGGATCACGGAATTGTGTTCGAGATTCGTGGTGATGACGTGGTCGCCCGCTCTGAGCAATCCGTTGATGATGAGGTTCAGCGCATCCGTCGTGTTGTAGCCGAAGCATAAACGCTCAGGCGCATCCTCATCTCCGCCAAAAAATTTGGTCAGCCGCTGGCGCAGCCTGTCCAAAAGCGAGCCGGCTTCCAGAGCTTTGTCAAAACCGCTGCGTCCCGGATTCACTCCCATCTCGCGGTAAAAATCGATCATGAATCGGTAAACGTTTTCCGGCTTCGGCCAGACCGTGGCCGCATTGTCAAGATAGATGAGTGGGCTGTCCATGCGTCCTCCCGTACCAACAATGGTAGGACTTTACTGTTGACCCAGTACAGCATGATTTGAAGGTATTAGGTGGTAATTGTTTCAGATCTGCGGTATTTATAGCCGATTTCCTTATGTTATTCGGCGTTGCCGTTTTCGCGTTTGAGCTCAGGCACGCCTGCCTCCTCGCCCTGCGGCGGCTGCACTCGGCGCTTCACCGCGCTCCACTGGACTGGAGAAGAAAGGATCATCGAGGTAGTTGTCGCCAGGTAGGGCATCAGTGCGTCAATGACCGATTCAAGATGATTAATATCCGAAACCGCGACTTTGACGATGAACGACTCGGAGCCGGTCACGCGATGGCACTCCAGCGCTTCCGGGCATGAGCGCACCAAATCGGCGAAGTTCCGCAGCTTGCCTCCGGAAACCTTGACACGGATGAAAGCCATGACGCCGAACCCGAGTTTCGCCGGATCAATTTCCGCATGGAAGCCGCGAATAATTCCGGCATCTTCCATTTGCCGGACGCGCTCAACCACCGCCGGAGTCGACAAGCCTACACGCCGTCCAAGCTCCGAAAATGGAATGCGGGCGTTCTCCTGCAGCTCACTGATGATATTCCAGCCAATGTCGTCGAGTAGATGCAAATGTGACCGTGCCCTCATCTCCGCTCCATGGTTTGCTGGATTAGCTTAACGCATATGGGCATGAAATGTGCGGCACAATTACGCTTCTCCGGGTCCGGACTTCGGCTCGCTTCGACAGTTTTGTTCTGCGGGCCGAGCGCATGCTTGGCGGCAACACCAGGCAGCCCGAAGAGGATGCCTGAATTGTCGAGAATAATTTCTGGCCGGCATTTCTGAAACCTTTGTCGAGAGCGCATAATCCCGGCGTCTGTTCTTGAAAGCCGATGAACTTTTCTCCTATACCGGGCTAGCGGCCTGCTGAAAACAAGTTTTGGGAAGGACAAGCCCCAAACATCTTGTACGCTTCACTTCTGGATCACGCATTCGGTAGCGCCTCGCTCGTTGCTTCGGTGCGTTTTTCAGCAGCCTGCTAGTCCGCGGCCGCCGATGCGACGCGCGACTGTTCAGCCCAGCAGATCAGCCCGGGGATAAAGGCTACCGACATGTCAGGATGGCTTGGACGCACGCGCACCGTGAACCCATGCAGACCGCTTTGGGCTACCGCAGTCTCAACGACGTAGTTGTAATTGTTCGCTGCATCGTGTCCCACCGCCTCCATCGCAACCGAGTCGCCTTCGACCAGATCTCCTTGCATATCGACGCGCCCGACGTAGAGCTCCACCAGGACGTCCCGCGGGCTCAAACGGCCAAGGTGTACCTGGGCCCGGACCCGCATGGCTGATGCTACAGGGATGGTATCGACCGGTCCGTCCTCGACCCTGGTGATGCGAATAGCCCCCCACTCCCTGCGAATGCGCTCCATCGAGGCCGAGAGTTCACGCGCCCGAGCGGCGTCGTTGGCCGCCAGCGCGCGAAACTGAGCGTGCGCCTTGGCGTAATAGCCTTCGACATAGTCACGCACCATGCGATGCGAGTTGACAAAGTGACAGAGAGAATCCACGCAGTCCTTCATGCGCCCCACCCACCTCCGCGGAATTCGATCCACTCCGCGTTCATAGAAGGACGGCACCACATCGCGTTCCAGCAGATCGTAGAGAGAGTCGGCTTCCACTTGGTCCTGGTAGTCCAGGTCGGTATAGGCCTCGCCGTTGCCGATGGCCCAACCCATCTTCTTGGAGTTGTTGGGATCATTCCACACTTCATCCCACCAGCCATCCGGCACGCTCATGTTCAGCACGGCGTTAGCGGCAGCCTTCATTCCACTGGTGCCGGAGGCTTCATTGGGACGAAGCGGCGTATTCAGCCACACGTCCGCGCCCTGCACCATGGATCGCGAGGCTGCCATGTCATAGTCTTCGAGAAATACGACATGCCGGCCCAGCACTGGATCCCGGCTGAACTCGCTGATTCTGCGTATCAGTTCTTTACCGGCGTCATCCTGCGGGTGGGCTTTGCCGGCAAAGATCAATTGCACGGGGCGCTCCTTGTTGGTCAGAATCCGGCGCAAGCGATCCATGTCTCGCAAGATCAGAGTGGCCCGCTTATAGGTCGCAAAGCGACGCGCGAATCCGATCGTCAGCGTATCGGGGTTCAGCACCTCCGCCGCCGCGTCGATCTCCGCCGGGGTAGCACCTCGGCGAATGCGCTGCTCGCACACTTGACGGCGGGCAAATTCGACGAGTCGCTGACGTCTACGCTCATGGGTGCGCCACAATTCCTCGGCCGGAATCGACTTGACGCGGCTCCAGACCTCGCTATTCACCGGTTCCTCGCGCCACTCGGGTCCCAGATAACGGTCGTAGAGTTGATTGAATTCCGCTGAGATCCAACTTCGGAAGTGAACTCCGTTGGTGACGTGACCGACGGGGATTTCCTTAACCGGAACGCTGGGCCAAAGCGACTGCCACATTTTCCGGCTGACTTCTCCGTGCAGCTTACTGACGCCATTGGCGCGGGAAGCCAAACGCAATGCCAGCACCGTCATGCAGAACTCCCCGTCGCCATGGGTGCGTCCAAGATCCATGAAATCCACCGGCGAGAGGCCAAGCTGCCGCGCGGTCTGGCCGAAGTACCGGTTCACCAGATCGGAATGGAAGTAGTCGTGACCAGCTTCGACTGGAGTATGGGTGGTGAAAACCAGGCTGGCCGAGGCCAGCTCACGTGCTTCCGCCAGACTGAGGTTGCGTGTCTTCATCAAATGCAAGATGTGTTCGAGCGCAAGGAACGCGGAGTGGCCTTCATTCATGTGGTAAACCGTGGGCTCCAGGCCAATCGTCTGCAACGCACGGTAGCCGCCGACTCCCAGCAGAATTTCCTGCCTGATTCGCATCTCGTGGTCGCCACCGTATAGCTGCTTGGTAATTTGGCGGTCTTCCGAACGCTGATTGGCCGGTATGTTGGTATCGAGTAGAAATAGAGACACACGTCCAACTTGCACTCTCCATACTTGCGCATGCACCCGCTGTCCAGCGAGGTCCACTTCGATCATGACGGGACTGCCGTTCGGGCGATAAACCATGCTGACCGGCAGATTATGAAAATCGTTGTCCGTATGAGATTCCTGTTGCCACCCCGATTGACTGAGGTATTGGCGGAAGTAGCCTTGCTGATAGAGCAGTCCGACACCGACTAGCGGCACTCCCAGATCGCTCGCTGACTTCAGGTGATCGCCCGCGAGTATGCCGAGCCCCCCGGCGAAAATCGAGAGGCACTCGGTTAACCCAAACTCAGCCGAAAAATAGGCAATGGATGGCTTATCGCCGGACTTTGCATACGTCCTCCGAAACCAGGTCGAATCCCCGGCGAGATAGGTTTCAAGGTTCGACTCAACTCGTCGCAGGTGCGCCAGGAACGGGTCGTCGTTGGCGGCCTTTTCAAGCTTCGCCTGCTCAATGGTGCCGAGCAGGAGCACGGGATTATGTCCTGTCTTTTCCCATAAGTCCCGGTCCAAACGCCGAAACAGTTCCACGGAGTCATGGCTCCAGCACCAGCGAAGATTGTAGGCGGCGGTGCGCAGTCCCTCGATTGCGGACGGCAAAGACGGTACAACACAGAATTTGTGAACCGGTCTCACGATTTGTCCTCTCCTTGCGCCTCAGCGCCTATTACTCTTCGGACCAACGCGCGTCAGGTTAAGCGAGCAGTCTTGCCCCTGGTGCGTCGCATTCATTCGTCGCCAAAGTGGATGCCGATGTTTTTGGCGGTTCGCACCAATTCGCCTTTCGGGTCCACCACCTTCAGCTGTCCAATGGCCTCGCCGATGTCCACATACTTCACGCTGTCCTGCCGCAGGGCCACCATCTTGCCGAAACCACCTTCGGCGATCAGGTCCACGGCGGCCGAGCCGAATCGCGTGCTTAGGACACGGTCGTGGGCGGTGGGAGAGCCTCCGCGCTGCACGTGGCCCAGCACGGTCACGCGAGCTTCGTTGTTGGTTTTGGCTGCGACGTAGTCGGCAATCACGTTGCCCTTGCCCGCCAACTGCGGGGATGCGCCGTACTTTTCAACGTAACTCCGCTGCAACTCTTCCGGCAGCTTCACCCCCTCGGCCAGACTGATAATGGTGAAACGCTTGCCGAAAATGTTGCGCTGCTGAATAAAGTCGCAGACACGGTCCAGATTGAAGGCGATTTCTGGAATCAGGATGACGTGCGCGCCACCGGCGATTCCCGCGTGCAGCGCGATCCAGCCGGCATCGCGCCCCATCAGTTCGATGACCATCACGCGATGGTGCGACTCGGCCGTAGTATGAATCTTGTCGATAGCGTCGGTTGCGGTGTGCAGTGCCGTGTCGAAGCCGAAGCTGACCTCGGTAGCCGAAAGATCGTTGTCGATGGTCTTCGGTACGCCGACCACGTTCAAGCCCTTGTGAAACAAATCGAGCGCGATCTTCTGCGTGCCGTCGCCACCGATCACGATCAGGCAATCGAGCCCCATCGCCTTGGCGTTGCGAATCACATCCGGGGAAAAATCACGGATCGTTTCGACACCATCATTCGAGCGTTTGTAAGCAAACGGATTTCCCCGGTTGGTCGTGCCCAGAATCGTTCCCCCGCGCGGCAGGATTCCGCTCACGTCCGCAAGCTGCAAGGGACGCGCCTTCTCAGGCCAGATCAGCCCGTCAAAGCCGTCACGAATTCCGATCACTTCCCAGCGATACTTGAGAATTGCGGTTTTGACCGCGGCTCGAATTACCGCGTTCAGGCCGGGACAGTCTCCGCCCCCGGTACAGATACCCACTTTTCGAACGTCAGTCATAGCCGAAGCTTCCTTTTTGACTTCAAGAGTGCCAAGGTTCTAGGCCCGTTTGGGCTCTATCGCGTTGAATCTGGGTTAGGAAAGTAGAGGCGTTGCGGGAACGGCTCGGAATCCTGAGTCGTTTCAGCGTGTTGAAGATTTCGCTGCTGCTGCGTCAACCCTCTCTCTCTCCCATCGGCCAGCCAGTGGCACGACCAGTCATCAGCCAGTCTTCACCAGCTGCTACTAAAAAGTCTCATCGGCCCTTTTCCCTTGAACTTCAGTTCTTTGAACGGTGAGGGTTTAATTGCGCCTCGCTCTTCCTGGACCTCGACGGCTACGCGCAATCACTGCGTTCGAGAGTTTTTCTGGAGAAGAATTGAAATCCCACGCTGAAGCCGGGCTTCACGAGCCGCGGCGCGCCCATTGATTTCGAAAGCCGCAGAGCCCGTCAAGAAAATCAGGACGTTGCAGTTAATCGCCGGTCATGCGAACATCGGAGCGGCCATGAAATATGTCCGTCCGGCACAAGACGACATTGCCATCGCTCTCGAATCCTGCGATGAAGGAACGTCGCGGACGGACGAAAAGCTGAAGTGTGTTCCGAGGGTTGGCAGCAGATTTCCCAGAGGAAAGAAGTCACCACGATTTTCACCATAGTCGGCTCTCAAAGCCGGCAGCTAATTAGCTGTACGTATTTGATATGCAAGACTTGCCGGGATGGCGAAACTGGCAGACGCAGCGGACTTAAAATCCGCAGACCCGAAAGGGTTGTGGGGGTTCGATTCCCCCTCCCGGCACCAGATTAATCTGTTTCCAGTGCTCTTCAGTGGGCATCGTGCAAACAGTTAAATCTCCTCAGCAGCAATTCTCGAAGTACCAACTCTGAGTGAAAAACTCGTCGGACTCGAGAATCCAGCGGGAACGACGACTGCCGGAAGTCCCGTCAAGGAACCCAGAATCCGGTTGCGGTCGGCGCGCACAAGCCGCAATCTCGCAGACCTTTGTAACTGTCCTGACGATGGCACCCCTGTCGCTTATGGATTCCTCTTGTCACGCGGGTAGTGCGATATTAGTATGACTGCGCCGTCAAAGCAGGCCAAATTGCCGGCAAGTTTACGGCGGAGGAGACCACAATGGTTCGGACTCACTTGAAAGCAATCCTGGCGGTTTTTGTACTCATTTCGATCTCTGCGGCAGTCTCGTGGGGCAAAGCGGAAGCCAATGCGTCCGATGAAGCTGCGATCAAGCAACTTGTCGCCAATTGGAGCGAGGGGTTCAATCGCAAAGACCCGCGCGCCTGCGCGATACTATTTACCGAAGACGGTGACTTCACCAGCGTTCGAGGCGCCAGCGATCACGGCCGCCCCAACGTGGAGAAACACTATCAGCAGGTGTTCTCTACATTCCTTAAGAACGCTCATCGGACGGACGCGGTTCGGGGCGTCCGCTTCGTGAGCCCGACAATCGCCTCCGTGGATACAGAGTTTGAAATGATAGGAGCAAATGCGCCCAATAGTACAACGGCGGCTCCTCCCCGCAAAGGCCTTCTCACTTGGATTGTCACAAAACAAGACGGTCGTTGGTACATCAGCATCTTTCACGAACTCGACTATTTTAAAGAATGCGAGTGCTCCAGCAAATAGCCCAGCGGGAGAAGAGCGATACGTTCCCCTATTGAGGTCTTTACAGTCATCGCTGCGTAGCCGCGCCGACCAGACGGCATAGTACCCCTTGCTATTGACGAAGCAGATCGAAGGGAGGTGGGGTAAGCGCACCTCCCTGGGTCGTCTGCCCGCGCGCAAGCTAGTTGCCGTGCCCACACTGACGCCGCCTGGCACGTGGCCAGAGGCCTCGCATCTGGCGTATTCTGACACAGAGGTCCGACGCACCGAGAACGCTTCGTTGGCTTGGGATCAACATCCGGATCGACCTCCGCTTCTCCGGATAGGCCGACGCTGATGGTTCCGCGCATGAGAGTAGGACGGTGCTGAAGCGAGATATGGACAACCGCGCATCAGGCGAGGACAGGGCGACGACGGGCCATGGTGCCGCTTCAGGCAATGGCGACGCCACTCAAAGGGGCCAGCACTCGCTCGAAGGGATGCACGGTACGGTGGAAGTGCCCCCGTACGAAGCGGGCTTCTGGGCGCAGTGGCGAGCCTACGTTGGACCAGCCCTGCTGGTGAGCGTCGGATACATGGACCCAGGCAACTGGGGTACCGATCTGGCTGCTGGCGCGCAATTCAAGTATGGCCTGCTATGGGTGGTGGCTTTGGCCAGCCTTATGGCCATTTTTCTGCAGGTGACTGCCGCTCGCTTGGGCGTGGTCACCGGGAAAGATCTGGCACAATGCTGCCGCGATTGGTATCCCAGGTGGACACGCTGGCCGAATTGGCTGCTGTGCGAGGTCGCCATCGGCGCCTGCGACCTGGCCGAGGTACTCGGAAGCGCGGTCGCGCTGAACTTGATGTTCCATATCCCGCTATTGTGGGCCGTCCTCATTACGGCAACGGACGTGCTGTTATTGCTGGCCTTGCAGCGCTTCGGGATACGAACCGTCGAGGCTCTGGTGCTGCTGTTGGTCGTAACCATCGGGGTCTGCTACTTCATTGAAATCTTTGTCCTGCCGCAGACAACTCCCAGCTTTTTGGAAATGGGACATGCCCTGATCACTCCCGGGCTTCGCCAAGTAGGCATGGCTTATGTGGCAATAGGCATCATTGGCGCGACGGTCATGCCGCATAACCTCTACCTGCACTCGGCGCTGGTGCAAAGTCGCAAGCTCGAAAAAGATGAACGTTCCGTCCGCAGCGCCATCCGCTTCAATACGCTCGACTCGAGCCTTGCGTTGTCGATCGCGTTTTTCGTCAATGCCGCGATCATGGTGCTGGCGGCAATGGTGTTCTACGGGAAGGATAGCGTAACGGTCGCCGGTGGCCAGGTGGTCAGATTCGGCAACGACGCCGATTGGATTCGAGTAGCGTACCTCACGCTCGCCCCGCTGCTGGGCACGGCCGCGGGCAGCATTTTATTTGCCGTGGGCCTGCTGGCCAGCGGGCAAAGCAGCACCATTACCGGGACGCTCGCCGGGCAGGTCGTGATGGAAGGATTTATGCACTGGAAGGTTTCGCCGTGGCTCCGGCGACTGATCACGCGCGGGCTGGCCATCCTCCCGGCGATTCTGATCATAGGGATCCGCGGCGATAGCAGCGTGAACGACTTGCTGACCCTGAGCCAAGTTGTGCTCGCCCTCCAATTGCCATTTGCCATGTTCCCGCTTCTGCATTTCACCAGTTCCCGTAAGCGAATGGGAGCGTGGAGGAGCGGCTGGTTCCTGCTGATCGCGGGATGGGGCAGCGCTATCGCGATTACCGCGATGGATATCTACGGCCTACCCGAGTCGCTGAAGTCGGCGTGGCAGGTCATCACCGGCGGGTAAGGGAACTTTAGGATTTCGGAGAACGGATATGTACGACACAATTCTCTTGTCCTTGGACATTTCACCAACAGACCGGCCGATTATCGAACATGTCAAGCAGCTCGCTAGCATCATGCATAGCCGAGTCATTTTGTTGCGCGTGGCAACAGGCGCCGCGGCGCAATTTCACGGCAAGAACGCGGCGGGCGAGGAGATCGCTGAGATTCAAACCTACATGGACAAGGTCAAGGCGGAGTTTGAAGCAGCCGGCATCCCGGTTACAGCGGAACTCGGTTACGGAGAGCCGGCAAGAGAGATCATCAAATGGGTAAACGAGAAGCGCTGCGACCTGCTGGCCATGGGCACGCACGGGCATAAACTGGTAGCCGATCTGGTTCTCGGCACAACCGCCAGCCGCGTCCAACACAATGTCAGCATCCCGGTCCTACTGCTGAGGGCTCGCTAAGATGTGCACGCGGGCACCTGCTGTAAGCCAGATGCCCCGAGCATAGGAGCCCGACACGTCACACATAGCGTGTCCCAATCTGACGAAGCCGGGCACTGCCGGTGAGCTCACCCGTCAACGATGAGCATCTCCGGCAAACCATGCAAGACTCCACATTAAGCCGACTTTCGGCGCTGGTAAGGCTCGCCTTCCGCTTCCACCAAGGGCGAATTGACCAAATGCTCGCTCAGGAACCAGACCTGCATTTCGTTGCACCGCAAAACCTGGCTCACGACCAGATCGTTAGTTCCGTCATCGCCTGATCGCGAGGCGCGGCGCGCCAGTTCACGGCAGTCGCCAATGATGATGTGGTGCGCATCGAGCAAGCGGGAAAGCTGCACCGGGACTTCTTCGCGGCCGCGAGGCGGGCGTGCAATTTGAGTGGTTTCCGCAATGTCGGCGGCCATTGCGAGACTGATTCCGCCGAGCAATTGAATTCGCTCCGCGATTGCGTCCACCAGTTCAGCTTGCGCTTCGAAGTGCTTATCAAATAGCAGGTGGAGCTGGTAAAACGTCGGACCGCTTACCTGCCAGTGGGACTTCTTGTAGAGGTCACGAATTGTGATCGTATCGGCGAGTAATTGATTCAGCCGTTCCGTCATCTCCAGCCGCACGGACTCTTCCAAATCGAGTGGGAGCAGGTGCGTGACTGTACCATAGGCCTGGATCTCGGGAGCGCTCTGATGAAGCCGCGGCTGGGCGCTGACCTTGCCTTGATTGCTCGAGAAATCTTTTTTTGCCATGAGGACTCCTTTTCATTTTGCAGGTTGGGTTGGGAACCCTGATAGGCTGCTCTTTTGCTAGCAGTTGTCGTAGTTAACTTCGTATTTGGCAAGATGCAGTGCCCTTTGGCGCTGTTGCCTGAAAAAAAAGCGACGGCACCGGGTTCGTGTTCGAGCTGGGACGCTATCTATGCGAAATATGGGGGGACAGTACTGGCGACTGGAGAATCTGAAGTCGTTCGATGGGTTCCTGGGAAGACGTCTCCCGGAATCAAGAAGGAAGGCGTACTACCTGATGGCTATCCACGAACAGCTGCCAAAGACAGTACGGAGGGAATTGAAGGAGGTAGGATGGAGCAAAGCTACAGAGCTTGCCAAGCTGGCGCGCCGCGAAGGTCAGCAATTCGATTGTGCAAAGTGGTTGCACAAAGCCAAGACTCTGCCGTCTGATCCCTTTAAGCAGGAAATCGAGCGTGCGCTCACAATGTGTTCAACAACCAAGTGAATTATTAGCGTAGCGCAGTGACTCTCACTCGCGTGCAGCAGCGGACGGGAACTCCATTGCAAGCAGCACCGCAGCTTTCAAGCCCGGAGGCTCGCTACGCCAGAGATGTCACCTGTGTCGCGTATTGCAGGTAGACAGACTCCAATCCCTGTCGGAGTGAAATCGCCGGCTTCCATCCGAGGGCACGGATACGCGAAATGTCCAGCAGCTTTCTGGGCGTGCCATCCGGTCTTGTGGCATCAAACACAAGCCGGCCGCGGAAGCCGACAATCTCCGCGATCAGCTCAGCCAGCTCGCGTATCGTAAGATCCTCCCCGCAGCCGACATTCACCAGCGGAGCTTCCGAAGTCGACGAACTGAGCGCCTGGAATTCTTGGTCTCGAAGCGACATTAAATGGATACAGGCCGAGGCCATGTCATCGCTGTGCAGAAACTCGCGGCGCACGGTGCCGGTTCCCCATACGACCACTTCCCCGTCACCCGCGAGCTTCGCACCATGAATCCTACGAAGCAACGCCGGCAAAACATGCGAGTTCTCCAGATCGTAATTGTCATTGGGTCCATAGAGATTTGTGGGCATGGCCGCCAGAAACTGCGCACCGTACTGACGGTTGTAGGACCAGCACATCTCGATCCCCGCGATTTTGGCAACCGCATAAGGCCGATTGGTCGATTCCAGAGGCCCGGTCAGCAGATACGACTCGCGGATGGGTTGCGGGCACTCGCGCGGATAAATACAACTGGAGCCGAGGAACAGAAGCCGCTTCACTCCATGGCGGTAGGACGCATCGATCACGTTAGTCTGGATTGCGAGGTTCTGATGGATGAACTCGGCAGGCCGCGCACTGTTGGCCATGATGCCGCCCACCTTGGCCGCGCAGAGAAACACATATTCGGGTTTCTCCGCGCTGAAGAAGTCCTCGACCTGCGACGATAGCGTGAGGTCAAGTTCCGCATGGGTGCGAGTGAAGACTTCAGCGCACCCCGCGCCCTCGAGACACCGCAGCATCGCCGACCCGGCAAGTCCACGATGTCCGGCGACGAAAATACGACTTTGCGCGAGTGGATTATGCATGGTGGTTCTTGATGCGGTAGCCACTTTCCTGGATCAGCTTGTCCTGTTCCGCGGCTTCCAGGTCGCTCTGCACCATTTCTCTCACCAGTTCGCGGAAATTTGTCCTCGGCTTCCAGCCCAGCTTCCGCTTCGCTTTCGTCGGATCACCGAGGAGGGTTTGCACTTCGGCGGGACGAAAATAGCGCCGGTCGACTGCAACCACCACCTTGCCCACCTGGTTCACTGCTTTCTCCTCGACCCCGGATCCTGTCCACGTTAACTCGATTCCCAACTCGTCCGCGGCCAACTGAACGAAGTCGCGCACGCTGTGTTGCTCGCCTGTAGCAATGACAAAATCCTCGGCCTTCTCCTGTTGCAGCATCAACCACTGCATCTCGACATAATCGCGGGCGTGGCCCCAGTCGCGCAGCGCGTCCATATTGCCAAGATACAGGCAGCTGTCCAGCCCGACCTTTATGCGCGCCAATCCACGGGTAATCTTGCGCGTCACAAACGTCTCTCCCCGCGTCGGAGACTCATGGTTAAAGAGAATGCCATTGCACGCGTACATCCCATACGCTTCGCGGTAGTTCACGGTAATCCAGTGGGCGTAGAGCTTGGCGACGGCATAAGGCGACCGCGGATAGAAAGGCGTGCGTTCCGATTGCGGAGTCTCTTGCACCAGACCGTACAGCTCCGAGCTTGAAGCCTGATAAAAACGTGTCTTCTTTTCTAGCCCGAGGATGCGGATCGCCTCCAGGAACCGAAGCGTGCCAACCGCATCGACATTGGCGGTGTATTCCGGTTGCTCGAACGAAACGGCAACGTGGCTTTGTGCCCCCAGATTATAAATCTCGTCTGGCTGAACTCGTTGCACGATGTGAATAAGACTGCTGGAGTCCGTTAAGTCGCCATGATGCAAAACGAATCTGCTATGCGAAATGTGGGGGTCTTGATAGAGATGATCGATCCGGTCGGTGTTGAACAGCGATGTGCGCCGCTTTATACCGTGCACGGTATAGCCTTTCGCCAGTAGGAATTCGGCGAGATAAGCTCCATCTTGCCCGGTGATACCGGAAATCAAAGCGGTTCGGGATGATGTCGACTGCAACGTTTTTCGTCCTTTCCAGGATTCCACCCAGAATAGTAGCCCAAGCGGGATGTTGCAAAGAATAAATCAAGATACATCACTGTCCACATTGGCTGACTTGCATCGATAAGGGCGAAAGCTTTGTCAAGGACAGAGATGTCCTGCCCGGTGTTTGTGATACCGCGTGTTGGCCAGAGGAAGTTGAAGACCAAGCCCCCGGTATCTCACGCTGCAATCACCACTCGGGGGTAAATCTCTCCACCAACCTTCGATACGGCCTCGTACTGCGACCATGATTTTTCCATGCGAACGTCCAGCTATCGGGCCGATGCGGAAGTGCATTCGGCCGCCACAGCCGCGGCATTCTGTCGTGGAAGACAAAGCAGTTCGAGTTTCGCAATAGCTTTATCGAGCAGGCCGGAGAAGTGAACGTCAACATGCTCTACTACGTGACCGAGCAGACGGCCACAGTGCTTAACCGGCGCAAGAAAGCTACAAACGCGACGTTGACGGCTTGCGGAAATCGCCTTCGTTGACCATTATCGAGCTGCTAAAGCAAACGCGGAGCCAATGAGGGAGATCCTTGCGCGCTTCGAGCCGCTCAATTGCCTCCAGTATCGCAGCAGCTATTCTCTGAGTAGTCGCGCGCTCCGAAATGGAGATCCGGATTCCATGCTGTGCGTCCAAGTAGTCACGCCGATTTGGCACGCAGAAAACTCGAGCAAGAACCTCGGTCACTTCACTAATCGGCTCCGGAAATACTGCTTCAGTACATCGACGCGAGCGCGGTTTACAGGATCGGCCACGAACCGCTGGTAGGATTCGTGCTGCAGGACAAACAGGCAGCCCAACCCGAACGAGGCGAGGAACGCGCAGAGGACAATGAGGACCCGCTTTGGAGAAGACTTCCTCTCCGGGACCGTAGCTGGATCAAGCACCTGCGAAAAATTCACGCTCTTCGCTTCATCAAGTCTTGCCGCCTCGTATTGCCTGGCGATGATCTCGTACATCGCTTCCTGATAGCGCAGGTCCCGATACGCCCGCAAATAGGCCAACGCGTCTTCAGGTACTTTGCTGGTTGGAATATCAAGGTCCGCTCCGGAGGCGTTCTGATTTCGGAGAACCTTTGACAGTTGTTCCCGCAAAGCCGCCAATTGCTGCTCGGCTATGACAAGTTCCGGATTCTGTCCGGTGGCAAACGAGCTCATGGCATGCAGCTGAACTTCCTTACCAGCAATTTGGGCCTTCAAAGTCGCAACCGTCTGGATTGCGCCCCGCGACTGAGCATCCAGTTGCAGCAGACCCGTTCTTTCCTGAGTCTGCTTCATCTTCTGCTCTGCCATAGTCAGGTCGTCCTTTGTTTGGCGGAGCTGCTCCTCGAAAAATATTCTGCGCTGCGAATTCTCGCCGAGCACCATGCGCTGGTTCAAGGTGTGCAACTGTTCGACGTATTCATTCGCAAGATCCGCGGCGCGTTTCGGGTCCGAGTCCTCGACGGCGACCTTAATAACTCCCTGCGTGCGCATAGGGGACAGAGTCGTGCGGGACTCCAGTTCTTTGCGCGCATCCAACATGGTCTTCTTGCGGTAGAGTGCCTTCAGATTGAACTTCTCAATCAGGCCGTTCTGGATCGATTCGCTCTTCAGCATTGCGGTACAGAGATCAACCGGGCTCTTCATCCCGAGATTGCTGCCGAGACTAGCAAGCGCCCCGAGTTGTCCCATTACCATGTTCGCCAAAGACTGGCTTTGCTGCGGAGGCACAATGACCGTTGTGCCGGTATATCTAACCGGCAGAAGCAGGCTGATGATCACGGCGATCAACGTGCCTAAGATGGTGAACTTGGCAACGATGTCCTTTCGTCGGCATAGAGTTGTGGCCAGCTCTAGAAGGCGTCCGGAAGATCCCCCAGTGATGGAGTCGCTGACGATTGGCTCCGTCGGGTCAAAGATGTGATCGCGTTCATGTGCCATAGACCGAATACGACTCCTCGGGAAGGGTCCCCCGCCGGGCTAATACCCAGTAACCACTGCCAGGCTAGCAGCTCCGATTGCGAATTGTGAGAACAACTGGGACCACTGCTGCACAGCCTGGAGGCGATTCCCTCTGAGAACCTTAGGCGGAATGACGATGATGTCACCGGGAAGGACGTGCAACGAATCAAACCCACCACTCCATAATCCCGAAGTTCTGTCCTTGCTGATTACTGAGCCGTCGGCTCGAATCAGAAAGGCGTGCTTACGATCCGCTTCCCTCGTACCCTGCCCTGCCAACCGCAGATAATCGCCCACGCGCTTGCCGGAGCTGAAAATATAGGAACTCTGGTTGGCAACAGCGCCCACCACGTTGACCGTGTTCGGCATGTTCGGAATTGCCAAGCGGTCCCCATCCTCAAGCGGCAGTGCCGGAAGGGCATTCACGCCCGTAGCTGAAGGGCGCAGCTCCAACACCATGCGACCGCTCGCCCGTAATTCATGCAGCGTTTTGACCAGCACACCCCCTGACGCCCCTCCTGAAGCCAAGCTCAGTTCCATATTGCGAATTGTCGTATCCAATCCACGTTGCTGCTCTACGCGCAGGGACTCGCGAGTGAAATCGGTCCCATATAGGTAAGCCGCTGGAGTTAACCCGCCTGCCCGCTGCACCATCGTACGCAAATTGTCGCCCGGCTCAGCCCTGTAGACGCCTGGCGCGCGTACCTCTCCCTCGAGGCGAACGAACTTGCTCCGCCGCGCCATCGGAACCTGGAGATCTCTCTGGGAAAAGATCGTCACAACGTCTCCGGGCATAAGGGCGAGGTTCTGGGATTCGTCGTGGTCTAGCACCAAGCGTCCAAGGCCAAAAGGCAGAAGCCGCGTCGTAAGATCATCTGGATTCAGTCTTTGGATCACCGCGTAATCCCAGTTGATTTCCGGAGCGCTGCGTCTGATGTCGATGGCGGCGCCTTCGGCTCCTCGCGGACGCGGAGCGGTCCTGCCCAGCTGCGAGCCCGGAAGTATTGACTCCTGCCCTGTCGCGAAAGGCTGATTGTTGGCTTCTTGAGCCGCCGTCGCCCCGCCAAGCGTCTGCGCCTGTGACACGTCCCTCGCCCCCGTCTCCGCCCCGGGCGTTTGACCTGGACCCGATGCCTGCATTTGCTGCGGAAGCCCCGGTTGCAACTGAAGCTGCTGCTGATTTGGTAATTGCTGCCGTTGCTGCGCGGTCGGTGCGGCCGCCTGGTTCAGTTCTTCCCAAGTGCGGGGCGCGCCAAGGGCTGGGGATTGGCTGCCGAGAAGGTTCTGGTTCCGCCAGTACTCGCGCGTGAGCAGAAACTCCCGATTGGGAATCAAGTCCCGTAGCTTCATCCCCTCTCGCCAGGGATAGCGGCCCGGATTCGCGACATTGCCGCGGATGGTCACGGCATTCTCAAACTTCGGCACAATAGAAATAACCTGAACAATGTCACCATCCTTCAGCTCTCGCGCCAGCCCGCTCTGATCAAGTGTAAACTCCTGGATCGCGCGTATGCGATGCTCGTCGATTCTCTCCACGACCGCTTTCTGCGCATCGGCGACCGTATTCAGGCCTCCCACCATCGCGAGGGCGTCACCAAGCGTTGTCTTGCCCTTCAATTCGTAAATGGCCGGAGTCTGAATGGAGCCGGTCATCGCAACAACGGGACCGACAGGAGGGATGAATATCACGTCTCCCGGTTGCAGATGTACGTCCTTCGATTTGTCGCCCTTCAGCAGGAACTCATAGAGATCAAACTCGACCACGACGTTGCCGTCACGCTTGAGCTGGATATTGCGCAGCGAACCCTGTGGATTCGGCCCGCCCGAGGCGAACAGCGCGTTTAGCAGCGTACTGAACGACCCTATTGTGTAGCTACCGGGCCGGCGGGCATAGCCGACGACATAGATCTGTATGGAGCGGAGATGGCCCATGCTGACTGTCAAATCGAAATTCTTATAGACCTTGCCGATCTCCGCTTTGAGCAGCGGCGCCAGATTGTCGTACTTAACGCCGGCAACTGTCACCGATCCAACCTGCGGGAAATAGATCTGCCCGGATCGATCGACTGTGGTCGTCAGTTCGACGTTAAGTTGTCCCCACACGCGCACGCTTAGTTCGTCACCGGGACCAAGCACGTAATCGGCAGATACGGGAATGCCAGCGACAGGGGCAAAGGTGCTGGGAACGTCTTGGAAGAGACTGCTGCCGAAGATCGGCAGTCTGATCCCGGTTGACTCCAGGACGAAACGCTGAAATTCGGTGAGAGGCGCAGGCGGGTTAGTGCTACGTTTGGTCGTCTCGCTAACTTCGGTGAAACCTCGGTCATCATAGTGCTGTGCGGCGGGAGGGTGAACCGCGATGTCCAACGGCGAGTACTGCCCGCCGGCGCCTCCGCCGCAGCCGGGCAGCGAAGGGTTGTTCATGCAATCGCTTGTCGTCCCGCCATTTCCAGACTGCCCTCCCAAAGCGCCAAACGACGCTCCCGCGCCCGCCTGGGCGAACCCAAGCGAAGTTAAGCAGACCAATACCAGCAAAGTGTAGCAATAATATTTCATGTCGATGATTGAGCTTGAAAATGCTTTACGCCTGTCGCTCAAAATGCACGCTATTCCCAAGTTCTGAAAGGCACTGAGACATCTACGCAAGCTGAACGTCAACACTCTGTCATGCCTCACGGTCGAAAACGCTAATGGGATGTTCTACCGCACAGTATCCTGAGCTGTCGGCAAAAGCTAATGTCACTTTGCCCGCAGCTCCGCTCGCAAAACGTAGCATAGCCAACCGACCGCCCGAATCGCGCCTTGCGGGCGAACGAACTGGTTGGTGTTCTCGAATCAATCTGAATTGCCGACGTTAAGGATAACCGAACTAGCACCCACTGGAAAGCTGAATTTCGTTGATGAGAAGATTTACCCTACTCCACCTGCCCAACTGTGAAAGCGCATTTCACCGATACTCCTTATCTCCCGTGCTCCGAGCACCGTTCCCAAACCCCGCGTTGCCGATGGCTTTCCGCTTCGCGAACATGGACACGGCAAATCCCGGCAAAGAACCGAGAGGCAGGGATTCTTTCTATGCGACCTCGTTCAACGCCTTTCCGGAATAACCCGGGGGCTTCCATTCGGAGCCGGTCCGACTCCTCCGCCGGCAGATTGTGTAAATGCCGACTGCGACTCATCCAACACTTGAAGCAGATAGTGACCATACCCGCTCTTCAGCAGCGGCTGAGCAAGTTCTTCCAGCCGTGCGGCATCGATGTACCCCATGCGGAAGGCAATCTCCTCTGGAGAAGCGATTTTCAGCCCCTGCCGCTTCTCGAGCATGGCGACATACATTGAGGCTTCCAGCATAGAATCGTGAGTGCCGGCATCCAGCCACGCCATGCCGCGGCCGAGGCAGATCACCTTCAGGAGCTGCTTGTCGAGATAGATCCGATTCAAATCCGTGATCTCTAATTCGCCGCGAGCAGAGGGCTTGAGAGACTTGGCATACTCTGCGGCTTGCCCGTCATAAAAGTACAGGCCGGTAACGGCATAACGGGAACGAGGTCTCGCGGGCTTCTCCTCCAGACTTATGACTCGACCTGTGGAGTCGAATTCCACGACACCACAAGAACTGGGATTGGCGACCGGGTAGGCGAAGACAACGGCGCCTTCGGAGATTCGGGCCGCGTCTTCCAGAATCTGGCGCATCTCATTGCCGTGAAAGATATTGTCACCCAGCGCCAGCGCGCACGGCTCATTAGCGATGAACTCTTCGCCTATGATAAGCGCCTGTGCCAATCCATCCGGGCTTGCCTGCACGGCATACCGGAAGTTCATCCCCCAGAGCTTGCCGTCGCCCAAAAGATCGGCAAAGCGCGGCAGGTCCTGCTCGGTCGAGATCACCAGGATGTTCTGGATTCCGGCGAGCATGAGCAGGCTGAGCGGATAGTAGATCATGGGCTTGTCATATATCGGCAAGAGCTGTTTGCTGACGGCGCGGGTAGCCGGATGAAGCCGCGTGCCCGATCCCCCCGCCAGAATAATGCCACGCATAGGCTGCTCCTTTTGCCCTACCGGCCGAGAGCCACTTGCGATGGTTGCCCTCGGTCGCTTACCTTTCGAATGCCCTGGTCCCGCCCGCCCGCCGCTGTCAGGCCCCGCCTGAAACTCCCCGGTCCTGATAATTGAGCGCGATCCACTCTTGGTAGGATCCCGATTGAACATCCTCAACCCAGGCTTGATTCTTCAGGTACCACTGGACTGTCTTCTGCAAATTAATTTCGAAGCTTTCGCGCGGTGCCCAGCCCAGCTCACGGCGAAGCTTGGTGCTGTCAATCCCGTAGCGGCGGTCATGCCCGGGACGATCGGGAACGAATGTGATCAGCTCCGAATGGCTGCCCAGGCGGGCATTGGGACGCAATTCATCGAGCAGACGGCAGAGGGTCCGCACGAGGTCAATGTTGCTTAGCTCGTTCCCGCCCCCTATGTTGTACGTATTCCCAGGTTTGCCCTTGGCAAGCACCTTTCGGAGGCCCGCGCAGTGATCGAGTACGTACAGCCAATCACGGACGTTCTTGCCATCGCCATACACCGGCAGCGGTTTGGCCGCCAGCGCGTTGACCACCATCAGCGGAATCAGCTTTTCCGGGAATTGCAGCGGCCCGTAATTGTTTGAACAATTGGTAGTGATGGTGGGCAGCCCGTAGGTGCTGTGGTAGGACCTTACAAAATGATCCGATGCAGCCTTGGAAGCGGCATAGGGGCTGTTGGGGCAATAGGGCGAGGTCTCTGTGAACGGCGGTTCCGCCGGACCCAACGAGCCGTATACCTCGTCCGTGGAGATATGAAGAAAGCGAAAACTGGCACGCGCCTCCGGCGGTAGCTGCTTCCAATAGCGCAACACCTCTTCCAGCAAATGGAATGTTCCCTGGACGTTGGTCGCTAAGAATTCGGCGGGACCGAGGATGGAGCGATCAACATGGCTTTCAGCAGCCAAGTGGACGACTGCCCGCGGCGAGTACTTGGCGAGCGCTTCACGAACCAGTTCGAAGTCATTGATATCGCCGCGAATGAAGATGTGACGGGGATCATCTTTCAAAGATGCAAGATTTTTCCGGTTGCCCGCATAGGTGAGCTTGTCCAGATTGACGACCTCGCTGCCTTCGTAGCGAATCCATTCCAGAACGAAATTAGAGCCGATAAACCCGGCCCCTCCGGTGACGAGGATGCAGTCGTCCATACAATTCTCTTCGCTGCGAGATCCCGCTAAAGACGAGCCGGGCCTCAACGGGTGACACGCACTCATGCCAAGCTGGACTTAACCTCGGCCACCGCAGTCGAGCGCTTTGTCGCCGCTGAAAAACCAGAGTTGTCTTTAATTCTCTGTTTGCCGCCCAAAATAGGAAAAGCCACAGTAGCAGACCAAGCTAAGCTTGTCGTGCTGCTTATGGCCTATGCCGTTCAAGGCTAACTTCTTGAACTGTACCGAATGCTGCTCTTATGAGCCGAGAGCTATCGTCTAGATTGTCGTCGAAATAATTAATTCACGCGGTCGCCACATCTTCCATTTCCCGAGAAGATGGCTTAGCCTTATCCGCCTTCTCGTGGGAAGGCGTCAGTTCGAACCCGGCTCTTTGCGCATCGTTGAAGAACATCTTTACCGTCTCCAGCGAGAACTCATGCAGGTCTTTCCCCACAGATTTCAACTTTCGTAACAGATCATGCGTGACTGTAATCACGTGACAACCAATGGTATCTGCCTGGAAGACATTCAACAACTCGCGCGGGCTCGCCCAGATAAGCTCCACCTGCGGATAATTGCGCAACCAGCGAACCGCCTCGGCCATCATCGGCACTGGATCGCGACCGGTATCAGCTACCCGGCCGGCAAACACGGAAAGATAAGAAGGCGCCCCCCCTTGCAACCATTCGGCAGCCTCCTTCACCTGCTCCAAACTCATCATGGCCGTTACGTTTAGCCTCACTCCGGCCCGTGCCAAGCGTCGAACCAGCGCTCCTGAGCTCTCCCCTCGCGTGTTCATCACCGGAATCTTGACGACTACTAGCTCCCCCCAGGAGGCAATTTGCAATGCTTGCCATTCCATCTGCTCAAAATCATCGGCAAACACTTCGAACGAAATCGGCCGGTCAGGGACAACACGCAGAAGCGTACGCGCATACTCGGCGTAATCGGTTACGCCTGCCTGCTTCATCAGCGTCGGATTAGTCGTAAAACCCTTAATCAGCGGGTTCCTGTACCATTCCAAAATACCGTTAAGATCAGCGCCATCCGCAAAGATCTTCACTTTCAAATTCTCTAATCGGCTCAAGAACCACCCTCCCCTAAGAGTAATAGCAAGCCGGAAAACAGCAACTTTAGTCTAGCCTCGGTTATCGGCTATTGACCGGTTCCTAGCTTCTACTTATAACTTTCTGACTTCCATTCTGCTGGCGGGATCCCTGCACATTCGTCATTGAACCCAGGGTACTTCCCACGGTACTGGCCACAAGCCGAACCAACGAAAGTCATTGCCCGTTCAGTGCTGACCGACCACTCGTTCGAGGAACCGACGGCATTCATCACCTATCTCTGGATCTCTGAGTCCAACTGCTACCGAAGCCTCTAACAATCCAAGCTTGTTGCCTGCATCATAGTGGTCGCCTTCAAAACAGAACGCATACAGACGAAAGCTTCGGCAATAAAGAGCCAACGCATCGGTGATTTGGATCTCATTGTTTCGATCCGGTCTGACCTGTTCGAGACAGTCGAAAATCTCCGGCTCAAACAGATATCTCCCAAACACACCAAAGTGTGAGGGGGCAGACTCGGGTGCCGGCTTTTCCACTAATCCTTCAACGAGATACAGTAGTCCCTCCAACGGGGAATCGTCAACAGGAACAATTTTCAGTATGCCGAAGCGGCATAAATCGCTCACCCCCACCTTGCGGGTGGCTATGTATGATCCCCGGAAACGCTCGTAACTGTTCATGAGCTGCCGCAAGCAGGGCTGGCGGGCCAAGATCAGCGCATCCGGCAAGATCATGGCGAAGGATTCGCCACCTAGCAGGCTACGGGCACAACCGACGGCATGTCCCAGCCCCAGCGGTTGATCCTGCTGAACGATACGAACTGTTGCACAGCTCGCCAGGGAGCGGATCCGCTCCGCCTCCTCACCACGCCCGTGCTGTTCCAACACGGTCTCGAGCGGCAGGTCGCGACGGAAATACTCCACAATGGTCTTCCTGCCCGGCGCCACCACGAAAATGATCTCTTCAATCCCGCTGGAAACAGCCTCCTCAACCGCAAATTGAATCAGCGGTTTGGTGCCGACCGGCAGCAGCTCTTTGGGCACCACCTTGGTCATTGGCAACAGCCGCGTGCCCAAGCCGGCAACCGGAATGACTGCTTTGCGAATACGCCTGACAGAAGAAGAATTCACACGTTCAGCCCGAACTGGGCAGCCGTCGCTCTGATGTGCAATCCGTAACGGCTTAGAAAGCACCAGTTCTCAAACAGATCGGAGATTATATCAAATCGTTGCTGGAACTAACTTGCTTCAGAGCCAGTCCTGCAACCGCCAAGCCTGCCTACCGTGTCGATTCCCATTTCATTTCCGCGACCTTCAATCGTGGGTGGGAGACAAGCAGGTGCCATACCAGTGCCTGAAATGACTCCGTGTGCGGGGTGACGGTCGCAGGATTGGCCACACGGACCAGCGCACAGGCGTCGGCCACCTGGGCGGTGAAGCCGCCGTCGCGACCCACCACGCCGCAAACCTTAGCCCCCGTCTCTTTGGCGCACTGCAACGCGCGGACTAAGTTGACGCTGATGTTCTTTTTGGCATCTCCGCCCCCTACGGAAAAGACAAAGACCATATCCTTGGCGTTGATGCGACTGCCGCGGAGCCAGTTGGCATAGGTGGTGTCCCAACCATCGTCGTTGGTGCGGGCGGTGAGTTCGGAGACATTGTCGCTGGGAGTGTAGGCCTCCATTCCCCCAATCTTGCGAAAGTCGCAGACGGCATGGGAAGCGTGGCCAGCCCCTCCGCCTACACCAAGAACAAAGAGCCTTCCACCGTGATTACGGGTCTCCAATAGAAGATCGACCATGCGCTCGATCACATCGCGGTCCAGTTGTTTCAGAACCTCGACCGCCTCTTGTAGATATTGGTCCGTATAAGTCATTACGTTTGTAGGTTACCTCACCTTAGTTGTAGTCAACCAGAAAAACCATGAGCAATAGCGCCTAGCTTCGGTGCGAAACGGAATTTCTGTTTGGCCGCTCGCCATCCGCTTCTTCAACCGCTTGCCCACTTCGCATGGCTACCATCTGCCGCTTGATGCTTGCCGCCGCATCAGCCAGGGTGGGAACCATAAAGTCAGGCTGAATACCCCGTTTCTCCAACGCATCAAGAATGTAAGGTTTTGCCTGACCAATGAAGATGGTGCGGGTGCCGGCGGCACGCCCAGCCTCGATATCGGTAATGCCGTCTCCGATCATGTAGCTTGTCTGTAGCCGGATGCCCAATTCTCGGGCCGCTTGCAGCAGGAGTCCTGGATGTGGCTTCCGGCACCCACAGTGCGCCCGGTATTGCGGCACTACTGCCTCGGGATGGTGCAGGCAGTAGTACACGCCGTCCAACTTGCCGCCGAAAGCGGCAACACCGTCATGCATTTTCGTCGTTACGCGGTCAAGCAATGCGGGCGTAAACTTGCCCTTGGCGATTCCAGGCTGATTGGAAACAACCACCACCAACAGACCGAGCTGGTTGAACTCGGCGATGGCATTCCCTGCTCCTGGCGCAAGCGTGAACTCATCAGGCGAGTTCGGCGAATCTACCGTGCCGAATTCGGCGTTATATACGTAAAGGTTTATGACCCCGTCACGATCCAGGAATACTGCGTCGCGCTTGACGGATGACTTCAATCCCCTACACCGGCCACGCTCTGCGAGCAGCCATTGATATCTCCGTTGTGTGTCTGTCGCCGCATGTGAGCCAGGCGGCCGTCACGCGAGACAACATCAAAGATGACTTTACTGCCTTCAAACTCGAAATGAAAATTCAGTTCCCGCAGCCCGGCTTTGCGCAGCGCCTCGCGCACTTGCGCCTTTTCCTTTTCGCAGTACAACATCAGGAACCCACCACCGCCGGCGCCGCTAATTTTGCCGCCAATCGCTCCGTTGCGCTTGGCCAGCTCGTACCAGGCGTCGATCGTCGGATTGCTGATCTTATTCGACAAGCGCTTCTTGACCTGCCAGTGGTGATCCATCAGTTCGCCAAAGCGATGCAAATTGCCGGCCATGATCGCTGAGGCGATCTCGACGCCGATGTCCCTGATCTCACTCAAGCTGCCGACGACAACCTTATCCTTTCGCTTGGCCGCATTATCCTGCTGGCTGAGTATGGTGGTGGCATCGCGCACCCCGCCTGTGTAGAACAACAGCAGATTGTGTTCCAGATCTTCCACCACCTCGCCCGGAACAGAAAGGTATCGAGCGTCGACCTTCCCCTCTTTGGAGATGTTCAGGACTGTGAGGCCCCCGTAGCTCGCCATATACTGGTCCTGCTTGCCGATCGGCTTCCGCAGGATATTCAGCTCAATGTCGCAAGCTTCTTCCGCCAACTGCTGCGGGCTGGCCGGGGACTGCGTAAGCGCATGCAGGGCGTTCATCAGGCCTACCAGGTAGCAACTCGACGAGCCCAGACCAGTGCCGGCGGGAATATCAGCAATGGAATCGATTTCGACGCCGTTTTGAATCCCGAAATACTCGAGGGCCGCGCGCGCCAGCGTGTGCTCGATCTCACCCACGCTTTCTACGATTTCCATCCGCGTGTAACGGATGCGGATCAGATCGTCCAGAATCGGCGTATTCACGTTCAAGTACATGTACTTGTCGATCGCAACTGCAAGCACGAATCCGCCATGCTCCCGATAGAATGAGGGGAGGTCCGTGCCGCCTCCTCCCAGTGTGATTCGAAAAGGCGTTCGCGTGATAATCATGCTTCCCCCATGCAGGAGGTCATTCGACAAGCCCCCGGCTTTTGCTCGATTCCAGACCGCTTATTCCGCGCACTGTTTTTCCTAACAACCTGCATTATCGCAAAAGGCTATGAGAGCTGCCAATTGGATCGTTGTCGAGTTACGAAAGTTGCCCAGTGGGCAGCACCCTGTGCGCACCGGATTCCTCTTCCCCCTTATAAATCCTCTGCACGACACGAAGCGCCTCCAGCCCGTCGGTCGCATTCGCCGATTCGGCAGAGCACTCACTTGCGCCAGAAGGTGCGATGGCTTCAACAAATGCCGCCCACTCATCCGCCCATACGTCCCGCGCTTCACAAGCAATCTCTTCGATCTCGGGCACGCCGCCCTGGCTCCGCCGCCGCAAGAGCGTCAGCCGCGGATGCCCATAATAGCCGCTCAATCCACTCAGTTCCAGGCAACCATCGCGGCCGAATATCTCGAACTCGAAGCGGTTCTTCCATTGCGTCCAACTCGCGTGCAGAAATGCCGCCTGCCCGATAGCGTTCCGCATCGACATGAAGGCGTTATCTTCCGCCTGTCCGCATTTGCTGAAGAAGCTCGAACTTGACGACAGGATCCGAGTGCGCGGTGCCGGTCCAGAAGTACCTGCCTGTGATGCCATTGACATCACAAAGATTCCCCAGGAACCAGCGGCTGAGATCGATCAAGTGTACGCCCTGATCCAACAATTCTCCTCCGCCCCCGAGTTCCGTGTCCATGCGCCACTCCTGGTCGTAACCGGGGCGGCCGCCGTGGCCGTAACAAGCACGAATGTAATAGAGCTGCCCGATTGCTCCACTCTCCGCCAGTTCTTTCGCTCGCCGGATGTGCGAGTAGTGCCGTAGCGTGTACCCGACCACCAGCTTTAGCGCGCCCACCGACTTCGATGAAAAACGATCAGCGATTGGCTGCACCTCGGCCGGAGAGCGTCCCATCGGCTTTTCAACGAAGACATGTTTTCCGCTTTCGATTGCCGCCAACGAGATGGATGCGAGGAGGTTATGAGTAGTCGAGACCACCACTGCGTCTATATCCGGCCGGGTGATCAAGCTGGTCCAATCGGCGCCATAGTCGCAACCAACCTCCTTGCTAAGTGATTGAGCCCGTTCCTGCACGGGGTCAACAACCATAGCCACTTGGCATTGTTGATGCTGCCGCGCAGAAAGTGCGCGAATGCGCCCCATGCGACCGGCGCCGACGATACCAACCCGTAATAATTTGTTCAAGAGCAATCCCGGAGTGAAGAGATTACGTTTTGCCCGAATTAACAGAAGCAAGGGTAAACTGGTCGAGGCGACGCATACTTAGCCACGCGCGCGACATGAGCTCATCGATCCGCTCTTTGTCCCATGACTCCCAGTCGTCGTGAGGCGCGGAAATTAACTTTCCGGAAAGAGCCCCGCTCGCCTTACTTGCCAGGAATACCACTAACCGCGCGGCGGATTCCGGAGGGGTGCCGCCGTCGGCTTTCCGGCTGCGCGCTGCCTCTAGCTCCGCTCCTGCGGATTCGCCTGCCTCCATAACTTCCTGCAGCATGCGGGTGTTCACCGCGCCAGGAGCAACCGCATTCACCTGTATATTGAAGGCGCTCACCTCCTCCGCCAGGGTCTCGGTAAGGCGCACGACCGCCGCCTTCGAAGCGCTGTAGGCGCTGAAATTAGGCCGGGGGGATACCGCTCCACCGCCGGAAAGATTGATGATCTTGCCTGAACGCCGGGCAATCATGTGCGGCAGCGTCCGTTTCGCGCAGTAGAACGTGCCTAGCACATTCACCTGGAATGTATGCAGCCAAGCGCGGTCGTCGTTATCGACCAAGGGTCCGATCGGCCCCTGCATGCCGGCATTGTTCACAAGAACGTCAATGCGATCGAATCGTCTTAAGGCGCGGTCCACCAGCGCCTGCACCTGCTCGGGGTCGGATACGTCGGTAGGCACAACATCACATTGCACCGCAAACTTTGCTACTTCACGCGCCGTCTGTTGCAGCTCCCCCACATTGCGGGCGGCGAGCACGAGGTGCGCCCCTTCCGCGCCCAGGGCAAGCGCGATAGCGCGTCCGATACCCCGGCCGGCGCCGGTTACGACGGCGACATTTCCAGCAAGTTGCAACAAAGCCTTACCGACTCCTTCTGGCCGAAGCGCCGAGCTGTGCCTTCTGCACTACTCCCATCTTCTGCATCATCTCTTCCGCTTCCACAAGAAATTCTCTCGAAACAGATTGGCCGCTGAGCCACTCCACATACTCGGATACGTTCTGCTCCACTGGAATAGCAGGCTCCCATCCGAGCCGGCGGAGCTTGGAAATATCGGAGATCGTGTGCCGCGTGTCGCCCAGGCGAAACTCGCCCGGCACGAGTGGCTCGATGCTCGAATTCAGAGTCTTCAGCATGATGCCGGCGAACTCAAGGACGGTGACGGCTCGCCCGCCACCCACGTTAAACACTTGGAAATCCGCCTCAGGCTTCTCTAGCGCCAGAATGTTCGCGCGGGCCACATCGCGGACATTGACATAGTCGCGCAACTGCATGCCATCTTCGTAGGCAACCGGGGGCAAGCCATACATGATGCGCATGGCAAAGCGCCGGGCAATGCCCGAATAGGCGTTGTAGAAGGAATTGCGCGTCCCTTGCACGTAGGTATAGCGCATACAGGCGGTCGGGATCTCATACCGCCGCCCCAGATGCCCCGCCAGAAGCTCAATAGCAAATTTCGAAATCGCGTAAGCGGTATGTGGATTAGCTGTGCCCTCGTCGATAAGCAGCGGCTCCATCTCATGGCCACAATAGGGGCACTTCACCTCCCATTCGCCGCATTGGAGCTGTTCGAGCGAACGCGCTTCCGGACGGATTATCGAACGGTTTCGGCCGCCACGCTGGCCGGCGATCTTACCGCCTCCGGGAAGCGCCGACACCAATTCCTCCCCAGCTTCATCGCCGCTTTCCCGGCGACAAAGGTACCGCCCTTCGCCACAGACGGATTGCGACGAGGCAAAGACGATCTTCCGCACCGGGTAACGTTTGCGGTCGGAAACGGCCAACTCAAAAAGCAGCGCCGAACTTTCCGTATTGTCGTGGATGAAGTGGCTGAAGTCAGGCATATAATCCTGATAGGCAGCCAGGTGCACGACGCCGTCGGCGCCGGCCAAGGCACGGCCCATATCCGCCGGTTTGGAAACGTCGCCCAGGACAAACTCCGCCTCCGCAGGCACCCATGAAGGTTTGCCCCGCGGGTGAACACGCGGCTGCAGAATGTCCAGTATGCGGACGCGATAGCCGCCCTCCAATAGCGCATCGACTGTATGCGAGCCAATGAAGCCAGCACCACCGGTGACCAGTATCAGATCACCTTTCGAGAAATGGGCGCCTCCGCCTTTAGAATCGGTCTGCATTGAGTCCAATCTAGGATTCTTGCTCTTGTGGTTCAGATTCGGCCAAGGAAGACACCGTACTGATGCTAGCAAGCCCCTTTACCGCGAAACACGGCAGGAATCGTCTGTCCAAGGATTTTGAGATCGAGCCACAGGGATGCTTTTTCAATATATTCCAGGTCCAACCTTGCCCATTCATCAAAGCTCTTGATCTCGTTGCGTCCATTGATCTGCCACAGGCAAGTGATGCCGGGTTTCACGCATAGCTTGCGGCGCTGCCAGAATTCGTACTGATCCGCCTCTTCCCGCGACGGAGGGCGCGGCCCAACCAGGCTCATATCGCCTTTCAGAACGCTATAGAGTTGTGGCAGTTCATCGAGACTGTACTTGCGCAAGAAGTGGCCCACAGGAATAATCCTGGGGTCGCGCTGCATCTTGAAGACTGGTCCTTCCATTTCATTCAAGTGTGCAAGTTCCTGTTTCAAACGGTCGGCGTCCGGAACCATGGTGCGAAATTTGTAGCCGACAAAGGGTTTGTGGTTGGTGCCCAGAACACGCCATGGATAAAAGACCGGTCCGTCAGGGGAAGTCCACTTGATGATCAAGGCGAGGAGAAGGAGCAGTGGCGATAGGAGCAATAACCCGATGGCGGACAGGATGATGTCAAGCAGGCGCTTTGCTACCAGGTAGCCCCGTTTCGGCGAAATGCTGGCCAGAAGTACCATGGGAGCACCGAATATATGATCGGTCGATATGTGCGCTGCCGGCAGATTCGCGCCTGCTTGCCGGTAGAACTCCGGGAGAATGCCGATCTGGATTCCCAGCTCCAGTATGGAGGCGACTAACTCCGTCACCCCAGGAACGGAATCCAGCGGGCAAGCGAACACTACGATGTCTACCGCGTTGTAGAAGATATAGTCGCGCAACGCCCCCGCGCAACCGACCACCGGAACGTTTTCAATAGCAGCGGGTATGCTTGAAGAAGTGGGCACGATGCACCCAACAACGGTGCAGGTATCGCGGCCGAGCCCCTGGAAATGCGAAACCAAATTGGAGGCGGAGTCCCCCGAGCCAACTACTAGGACGTAGGGGGTGCCACGCTGATAAATCCCAAAACCCGTTACCCTCAAGCTCTTGCTCTTTCCATATGGTTTCTACCACAGCATGCCGCTTGCATGGTGAATTATAATCTCCGCGTTCCAGCCTTACTGAACGTTCATCTCTTCCAAATATCCGAGTTGTTCGAAAACGTCGGCGAATTGAGCCTTAGGGGGCGGCAGTGGCACTAGAGTGCCCGTTGTCAAATTGGCCAAAGAAAACATCGTATTGTTCAAGCACGGCACTTTTTGTAAAATGAGCCTCAGCATAGGCGCGACCGTTTGCCCCGAGTTGTTTGCGCAACTCCGGGTCGCCTGCCAGCCGTAGAACGGCTTCAGCCAGGGCCTGCGGCTCTTCCGGTTCGACCACAATGCCGCAGCCGGCACGATGTACGTAGCGCGCGCTCTCACTGCGTGCGCTGACCGCCGCCACAATGGGACGCCCGGCCGCCATATAAGTCTGCAGCTTCGACGGAATCACCGCGTCTTCCACCGTGGACTTCTGGTTCAGCAGGAGCAGATCCGCCTCTGCGTACATGTGCGGTAAAATCTCTGCTGGCTGAAGCGGCAGTATTCTCAATTGGTGCGGCGCTCGAGTGGCAGCCTCTTGCTCTAGAAGCGGACGCTCTTCCCCGTCGCCTACCAGCAACCACTCGACCTTCTGCTCCTCGCCGATCAGCTCGGCAGCCTGGATGGCGTTCATCAAGCTTTGTTTCTTGCCCATGTTGCCAGTATGCAAGACCAGGAACCGATCCCCCGAGATATTGTGCGCGGGGCGAAAGCGGCAACTGCGTTCGAGCGGCCGAACCCTTTCGGTGTCTCCCCAATGGGGAATCAAGAGCATCCTCTCGCGCGGCATGCCGCGTTCCGCCAAACTGTCGACGAATCCTTGGCAAAGGCATACGACGGACTTCGCGTTCCTGTAGACAAAGGATTCAAGGCGCCGGGCGAGGCGAATGCCGATACCGTCGCGCATGATTCCGGTGGCCAGCGCCGCCTCGGAGGCGAGGTCTTCTAACTTGATGACGAACGGCGCGCGCTTGATCTTGCCAAGAAGGTATGCGGCCACCCCTAGCGTCGGGGGCGGACAGCAGCAATAAATGACGTCACATTCCCCCGTGAACAATCCTGCCCAAAATGCGTTCATGGTAAACGAAAGGTCATGGGCAAGCCTTTGCCAAAGCCTGCTCGGCCGGCTGGGGACAAAATGCCATACCCTTCGGACGTCAACACCATTCACCGTCTCCCGGCGATAGCGTGATCCGCGATATCCATCAAAGACCTTCCATCCCGGATAGTAGGGGAACGCAGTCACCATCGTAACCGTGTTCCCTGCCCCGACCAGATGCTCGCACAAGCCCGATGTAAAGGGCGCAATTCCGGTTTTCTCAGGGAGGTAGTTGATGCCCAAAACCAGTATTTGCATATCGGCAGTTACGGCACTGCCCGTTGGCTTCCGGCGCTCGCGGAGGGAGCCGACAGCACCGCGGAGGCGAAGTGTTCGCCTGATTTCGCGAAAAAAAAGTCGCCTTGCAAAGCCACACCGGCCTTGTGGTAGCACAGATTGTGCACACCGGCCAGTTGGAAACCGTGCTCGCGCATGAACGCTATGATCTCGTCGGCCAAGGCCTGACCCTCGTAAAACTGGACGAATGAAGCTTCGACACATGCATAGCGAAAACAAGACAGAAGATCTAGGCAACCCTTCAAGGCTTCGATCTCATAGCCTTGCACGTCGAGCTTCAGCAAAGCAGGATCGACGATATCCGCCGCGGACAACACATCCGAGAGTCGCTCGACCCTAATCTTCTCGACTCTGATTTCGCCGGTTCCCGGGAATACATTCTCCTGGATTTCGCCGATGGGCAGCAAGGACGAGCTATCGTCCCGGGCGGAAACGTGGATTTCGCTCTCGCCGCGAGCAGGCCCGATGGCAATTTGCTGTAATCGGATATTTGCAATTCCGGCAAACAGCTTTCTGAATCTCTGAGCTGGGGCCTCCAGCGGTTCGAAGGAAAAGACGTTCGCATCAGGGATGAACGACTGGACTGCCAGGGCAAACTGGCCGCGGTTGGCGCCGATATCCACGACCGTCCGGCAATGCAGAGAATTCAGCAACTGCAACAGTTTCTTGTGCTCGACGGAAGCGCCGACACCTACCTTAAGGCCGCGTCGGCAGCCCCCTGAAAGAAGAATCTTTCCCAGCTTCTTGGCACTAGCGAGTAACATTCGAATCCTTCACGCCGCAGTTGATCGTCCTAGGAATCAATTCCACTGGCAATGTGCACGATGCATTCAATGGCCTGCCTGAGCTTTTTGTCGGCATTCTTACGGGACCGTAATGTCGGGGGAAGCGGCAAAGCGCGGGCTCTGCTGGATCAGAGTTACGAAGGGCAGAGCCAAAGTTGCAGCGAACGCGCCGGCCGACACTAGCATGCCGTATGCCGCGCCTATCACACCGAAATACTTTACAAGTGGAATCCCGACCATAAACGTAGCAGCGCCGCTAACGCAGTAGGCGTAGAAGACCATCTTCGGCCGTTCTGCCGCTTTCAGGCCGTCATTCATGGTGTTGCCGACGAGCGTCAGAATTGGCACCAGCGAGCACAAGAACAATAAGTGGATGCTGCTATCGTACTTTCCCGCATACAGGCGATGAACGATCGGGCGCCCGAAGAGGCGAACCATGATCGCCATTCCCGTTGTAGCTATGACCACGAGCCAACAATACCGCTTCCACACCTTTAAAAACTCGCCAGTTCGGCCTAACGCAAAATGGAGAGCCATGCGGGGCAGCATGAGATAGGAAAAAGCCACGAACAATTGTTCGACGGGCGACACGAGCATGTACATGGCCCGGAGGTCCGCAACCTCTCGCGTGGAGACGTAGCCCGCCACCAGCCAATAGTAGCCCTGACTGGAAAGCTGAAAGACCAAGCAGGTGGCCAGAACCCATCGCGTGTATTGCCAGTGCTCTCGCCAGTACTGAGGGTGCGTACTCAAGAAGGAGGGACCCAGCGGACGACGTATCAGGTCCCGGGCGGTAACCAGCCAGGCAATCATCCAACTGAGTGCCACGATGAGGAAAACGCTGAATCCGCTTAACCAGCCGGCGTGCACGCTCCACCAGACACCGAATGCGAGAACTGCAAAGAACAGAAGAGCCGTGCATGCCGCCAGCCGAGGCCTTTGCTCGATGTAGAAGGTGCGCCGCACAAACCCGGCCGTCAGCATCACTCCCAATCCCAAGCTCAGGCCGAACATAGTGCTCAAAGCCAGGTCGGGTTTAGCCCAGTGCGCGATTCCCAAACCTGCCAGCAGCAACGCCGTCAGCCCCCCGCAAATCACCACGTTGCTTGCCAACATTGCCCGTAAATACTGGCGGAAACTGCTGTGATATCGGCCGGCGCCGTAGACGGTGTACGGTTCGAGCAGCGCCGCGTTGTGGAGACCCCCAAGGAAGGTAAAAATGGAATAAGACAGCACGAATATGCCGTACTCGGCCTTCGGCAAGGTGCGCGCCAGCATCACGTTCAGGAGGAACATTCCTCCGGCGGATAAGGCCTGGTCCGCCACACTGTACCCGAGATTCGAGAGTTGCCGTATTCTTGCTATCAGCAAGGGAGCCCCGTACCAGAGCGATGCGCGTTACGTCTAACCCAGCGCTCGCTAAAGAGCCGTCGCAATCCATTCATCCGGCGCCTCGAGCTGTGTAACCTCAAAGTTCCAGCTTCGCAGTAAGGCGGGGCATCGCTCCCGCATAGCCGCCCCATGGGTAGCGAGGAAAATGGTGGGCTTATTCTCCTTGATGACGCGGGTGGCACCCATCAATGCGCTGTACTCTCCACCCTCGATATCGATTTTCACGAAGTCGGGCGGAGGTAATTCAAGCGAGTCCAGGCTCACGACCTTGACTTGAAGCCCGCCGCTGTCGCGTAAGGCGCCCATGGAGCTATTCGGGCCGGCGTCAAACACCGCGTTGCCGTCACGATCAGCCACTGCGGCCTCAATTGCTTCGATGTTCAGGTGGTTGAGCGCAATATGCTGCTTCAGCATCAGTATATTTCGGGGCGAGGGCTCGAAGGCAAAGACGCGGCAACCCTTCTTTGCCGCCAGCAAGGAATAGAACCCGACGTTTGCGCCCACGTCATAGAAGACGGCCCCTGGTCTAAGTAGCCGCGCAACGGCGCGCTGTTTGCAAAGCTCAAACCATCCGAGCCAGCATCGGTGCAGTTCGGAACCGACGATCCAGCGGCACCCGCGCAGCTCGCCGCCGAGCACGGGCACAACTGCGTCGCGCGGCACTAACCGTAGCGGGAGTCGCGCAATCCTGCCTAACGGTCTATCCGACTCGAATAGAGACAACGTATTCCTCCTCTTAAAGCTCAACGCGATCATCTAGCACTGGCGTGCATCCTGGAACACAAACCCGACTCCCATCTTAGGATCCAAATCAAAAGAGCACACAGGACAAAAGTGATGAAGGTGTCGGCAAGTGCGATTCGCGCATTCCAGATCATCAGCACAAAAGCCACCGATGACAGCAAGACGTGCTTCTCCCGTGACGCGGTGAGCCGATTACTGACAGATACGACAGCAGCCGTACACACCGGCAGCAAGAGGACGCTGAGCAGCCCGAAGTTCGCGTACATCTCACCTAAGGCAGTCGCTGAAAGACTGGTGTCCTCGCCGGGTTCGTAAGTCTGCGCCAGGACCACAGAAAAACTTTCGGGCCTCTCCGGATAAACGCTGCGAGGAACGACAGATGTTACAGCCCTACTGTAGCTTGCGCCATACAAGTATGGGTACTTTTGTCCAAAGTCGTCAATTACATGAAGCAGCAACATGGAACCAGTGCCATCGAAAGCCTCCATGAGTACCGTCGCCGTGCGGTCTCCAATATCCGCCACAAGATATTTAGAGAAGTTTTCGTCGAGGGTGGTCAAGCCACTGCGGAGCGACGCCCAAGCAGTGAAAGCGAAGGCGAGAATGGGTGCGGCAAGCACGAAAATGACGATGATCTTCTTCCGTTCGAAAAGCCAGGAGGAGGCAACAACAGAGAGCAAGAAAACGGCAATGAAGATGCGGTTGCCCTCCATAAACATCTCGATGAGGAAGAATACCAGTACGAGCGAAAGAAAATGCCGGCGGTAGCGCCGCTGCCGAACCTGCTGGCTGACGTATAAAGCAGATGCGCTGGTGAAAATAATTTGATTGGCCAGCGTAAGCTGCAGCCATAGGGCATAGCCATGGCCGTAACGCTCCGCCATTTCCTCTCCCCTTGTGTACCAATGGGAGAGCAGGAACTGCATCAACCCGCCTTGCGCCCATATGGACACTCCCCATTGCATGAGTGCAAGCACCATGCTAATCAATAGCACTCGCTGGAGACGGGGCAGGTCGAAGTCGAAATCGCCGTCTCCCTTAGCCCCGGAGCCCTCGGGGAGAAGTACGTATACTGTGACGAAGGACAGCAGCAGGGCAGTCCAAACCACCAGCATTGGACCAACAAAAGCCACCTTGGAAAAGTCCACCGCCGACCAAGCCCCGTTGTAGCCGTAGTATGCCGGTAGTTCGTGACCGTTATATAGAACCATGACGAGAATGGGGCAGAGGAGGAAAAAGGCCAAGCCCACCAACCAGCCCAGAATGGGGGTGAGTCCCCTGAAGTTCTGGCGGACCCGGCGCATGGCCGCCCACCAGGCGCCGAACAGGCTTGCCATCATGAAGAGGTACAAAATTCTCATGGGTATCGGTAAAAAATTGTCTCGGGCCGGTGAAAGCACCCTCAGCGCCGGACCATAACTCCCCGCAACGCGGCGATGCCGCCGTGAAAGGGCTTATTGCACGATTTCTGGGGCTTTGGCTTGCGTTGCAGGAGCTTGCCTTTTTCCAGTATCTAGGGGCTCTGTACAGGTCTGCATTGCTCTCCGTTTGTCGCCGCTCGCAGCCGGCGCTTGCTAGCAGCGACAAACGTTAACAATAAAGTGGACTGAGGTGCACCGCCTGGATATCAGTCAGGAAGCCGCCGGTTTGCGCGCAAGGATATACTGGTTGTTTCTGAAGAACAGATCACGCGAGATTATCCACTTCACCGCACGCGCTGCTGCTCTCCCAACTTTACCGGTGATTCGCATTGATTCAAGATAAGCCTCGACCGGCAGATTATATTCGCAGACCTGCCGCGTCTCGACCGGCTGCATGCCTAGACCGTCGACGGCTTTGACAAGCGTTCGCCGCGGAAAAATCTGCACGTGAGAAAGCCCATTGATACGCCGATCAAGGAACCGCGGCTCGCCGGCGCGGGACAGCATGGCAGCGATCCGGTCATAGAGACACCAGGCGGGCGTGTAAACTAAAATGATGCCGTCCGGTGCAGTGAGCCTCGCCATGTGTCGCAGCAGCGCCAGTGGGTCGAGCACGTGCTCCAGCACACCGAACGACGTTACCACGTCAAACGGGTGCGTCGGTTGATAATCCTCAACAGCCGTCCGCGTAAGTCTGATGCCGTGATCTCGCAGCGCGATTTGAGCGGCGGCACTCGAAAGTTCCAGCCCCTCGATCTCGAATCCGAACGAGCGGGCATCCGCTAAGAAGTCGCCCGAACCGCAGCCGACATCGAGCAGCCTGAGTGGCCTGCCGCTTTCTCGCACATGCCTGCCGATAGACGCAAGCCACCTGCGCCTGCGTCCTGCCGCTCCCAGCTCAGCCCACTCGAGGGCCACGTAGTTCCCATACGCCTCCGTGTCGTTATAGCGCTCGGCGTACTCGGCTTGGCTGAGAATCCGGCCGATAAACCTCAGCCCACAGTTACGGCACACCAGAACCGGCGGGATGGACGAGTGTGGTCGCGTAATTTCCTTTGTGCGTGAACCGCCGCACAGTCTGCAAATCACTGGCGCCCCGCGATCAGCTCTTTGTGACACAAATACGTCTTGTATAAGACAAATTCGCGTCCGGTTTTTTTCTCCACAAGCTGATAAGTATTAATGTCGTGCGAGTGCAAGCCATGTCGCACGAAAGCTCGAAGCAGCTTTTGCTCGTTGAAGTGGATCTCGACCATCTCTACCCCATACGCCTTCTTGGTGTAATACCAGGGCCCGGTAAGGTGGACAACCGGGGTACTGTGAAAGACAACAAACTCGCGGGCGACTCGCGCGGCTTCCGCAATGGCGCGCTCGTATTCGGGGATGTGCAGGATGCAGCAGCCAGAGACTACGATGTCGAAGGAATCGTCGGCATAGCTGAGTCTGGTCGCGTCCTCGACATCAAAGGGCAGAGACGGATAAGTTTGCCGAGCAAGACCGACGAGCGCGGGCGAGATGTCGCAACCCCTGTAAGAAGCGGCGACGTTCCTCAGGCGCAGGACTTCCGAGTAATAGCCGCTGGCGCAACCGATTTCCAAGAGAGTCTTTGCGCCCAGATCCGGCACATTATGCAGCAGGATTTCCGCCAAGGCGTCAAAGCCCGCATTCGGTTTCCCCGCGCGGTACTCGCCCAACTGCCGGTCCACGGCCTCGCGCTGGAGCGCGGGAATGCCATCGTCTGCCCACGATCCTGATAGGCGCCTGATGACTTCGGGCGCACGCTCCGGCGCCAGCGGGCGATAGCGACGGTTGCACTCAAACTCTCGCAGCCTGGAAGCCAGCCTGGGGGCATGCTTCAGCGCGGCTCGAATCAAGTCTTTGACGGCAGAGGCAAGTCGCATAGGTGAAAGTGAAACTTTCTCAGAAATCGGTGTAGCGTGCGACCGGAAGGGCTGGTAGCGGTGTTCATGTCGGACGGAACGATGCGCGTCCAGCATCGAATGACATCTCACGAGCGTCGCATGTCTGCGAGTCGACGGATAGCAAGTTCAAAGTTTTTCGCCTTGCGGTCGATCGTGTACTCCGACTCAATTCTTTTCAACGCCCCGGCCGACAGCCGGCACCTAAGCTCAGGATCGTCGAGAAGCCGGCATATCTTCCGTGCATAGTCATCAAGATCACCGGCGCGATAGGTCAGCCCTGTTTCATTGTCAACCAGGGCCTCGAATTCAGACGCCTGGGTAAGCGGACTGTCATCGGTCACCACCGGTACTCCATAACACATGGCGTGATGGATGCTAAGGCCGATACACGTCGCCATGACGAAGACATCCGCATTCTTGAACCATAAGGCAAGAGTGTTCTCATCGTAGATAGGACCCAGGAATCTGACGAACTCACTCACTCTCAGCTCGGCGGCCAATGCTTTCATCTCTGCTTCTAACGGCCCGCCACCAATCAGCACGAGTTGAATATCTTGCCTATCTCTAACAATGCACTCCAAACACCTAAGTGTCAGGTCCGCCCGTTTAATTGATGTCAATCTAACAACGTGGAGTAGCACTTTCTTGCCGGATAAATTCTGGGCGATCCGGAATCTGGCCACTTCCTCATCTGAAACCTTGTCCCGAACAGCGATTACCGATTGCTGGTCGATCGCCGTGCCCAACACCACGATCTTGTCATTCGATATACCTCTCCTCATTTGCTCACGCCGGCCGTGTTCGGCATAGCTCAGCATAACGTCACCGAGTTTACCTACGATTCGCATATACGCTTCCGATGCAAACCGTTTGGGGCCAATCCTATGAAACATGCCCCAGACGCCCACGGGAACCCCTGCTAGTTTGCACCACAACAGGGCGAGCAGCTGTGAAACCTCGCGAGGGCTGCCGCATATGACAACCACGTCCGGCTTCAAATTGCGGATCACCCGGAACAGACCAGGTCTGAGGATTAGCCCACTGAACGATGCTGTCCCTACATGGACGGCGGTAAAGTGGTCACGGCCTTTCTTGTACTGGTTGAGTTGACGTTCCGTCTCTACATCGGCGAGTACCGTTAGCTCGATTCCATCTGAGCATGCTAGCCGTTCAAAAAGGGGGATATCATACTTCGGAAGCTCTGTCTGGATGATAACAACCTTAAGTTTGGCCATGTTCAAATGATTCATGGGGCGCAGGTTTGTCATGCCCGCTGTGACAGAGCCACGCTAAGCAACAGGCATTGTCGATCCCACCCAACGCCTGAAGAGGGCGACGATACGCTCGGCGGTGTGCCCGTCCCATAGTTCAGGGATGGTCCCGCGTTTCCCGTTTCCGCACAGCACACGTTGGGCTTCCATCACAATACGCTCTGTATTCAAGCCTATCAGGACATTTGTACCTTGTTGCACGGTGACCGGGCGTTCTGTATTTTCGCGAATGGTCAAGCAAGGCACACCCAGCACCGTCGTCTCTTCCTGAATACCCCCTGAATCTGTCAACACCAGGACTGCATGTTTTTGCAGCTTCAGGAAATCAAGATATCCAACGGGATCGAGGAGATGTAGGCGACTCATTGCGTCTACGCGCCCCCGCAAACCGTGCTCGGCGATCATCTTGCGTGAGCGGGGATGGATGGGAAAGACAAGCGGCAATTTCCGCTGCACAGCTTCGAGTGCGTCGAAGACTTCTGCCAGCCGCTGCGGATCATCCACATTGGAAGGGCGATGAAGCGTCACCAGGCCGTACTGCTTAGAGCTCACGCCAATCGTGTCGAGGATGGCTGACTTCTCCGCCTCCTCCATGTGCGACCGCAACGTGTCAATCATGATGTTGCCGACAAAGGCGATCCGATCCTCGGAAATACCCTCCCGGCGCAGGTTCTCGTCGGCATCACGCGAGGGCGTTAGCAGGAGATCGCAGATGCTGTCCGTCATAATGCGGTTGATCTCCTCCGGCATGGAGCGATCGCGGCTTCGCAGACCGGCTTCCACGTGGGCGACGGGAATATGCAGCTTGGCCGCGTCTATGGCACAGGCGACGGTAGAATTCACATCACCGACCACCACCACCCAATCAGGGCGGTATTCCAACAGCACCTTTTCAAAGCGGATCATCACTCGCGCTGTCTGCTCGGCATGGCTTCCCGCCCCTACCCCTAAGTACACATCTGGTTGTGGTAAATGCAGGTCATCGAAGAACACTTTTGACATCTGCTCATCATAATGTTGGCCGGTGTGAACCAGGACCGGTTCAAACAATGGGTCACTCCGCAGCTCCGCATACAGCGGAGCAATCTTCATATAGTTGGGCCGAGCACCCACTACGAGTACTAGCCGGATTCGTTTCCCATCATTGACCATTATCTGAAGCTCACGACTGCGATCCCTGGTGTTTGATCGGGATTGGCCGGGCTGGCAGGGGGGAGGACGAGACAGAAGCTGTCATCTCGTCGACAGGTGCTCATTTACTTCGGCGACTCCACGACCAGCATCGGAACGTCTGGCACTCGCCTCCCGGAGCAACGCCAGCAATGCAGGCGCGGCAGAGGCACCGCTGAAATGCCGCTCGGCCGTGGCGTGCGCCTTGACCTCGCAGGCGGAAAGCTGCCGCACGACCGCAGCCATCGCCTCCACCGCCGTGTTAACGTCAAAATCGATGATGTGGCCCGCGCCTTCCTCTTCGACGAACGGAACATCGGCCTCCCGGGAGACGACAATCGGCGTTCCGCAACCCATCGCTTCGACCGAAGACAACATAGTTTCCTCGAAGATAGTGGGAAAGCCCAGGAACACGTCCGCGAGAAAATAGTAGTCAAAGCGAGTCTCGTAGACGTTGCTCACCACGCGTACCCGCTCACTGGCATTTCGCTCGAGGATGTACCGCTCCACGCTTTGCTGATAGCCGTAGTCTGCGCCCACGATCAACAGCATGGAGTTCGGCTCAAGCCTGCGCGCAAATTCCAGAAAAACATCGATGGCGCGAAGAATTCCCTTCGCCACATGCAATCGGCCGAGAAAGATGAACACGCGCGCGTCTTGCGGCACTCCGTATTGCATTCGGACTTCTGCCACCATCTGTCGGTTCTTGCCTGCCGCGCCCAACCGGCCGCAGCCGGCAGGCATGCCATCCAGATGCAGCGGAAACACTCGTATGTTCGCTTGCGCGCTAATGCCGTATTGCCGGCACCAATCGCTGTAAACCGCTTTCTCGTGATCGTTCTGCGCCAGGCGAAGATCCACGGCATTGAACAGCAGCTTCGTGAATACCTTGTCGTAAATGCGACGCCGCAGACTGGCTTTATAGTGCAGCGAGCCAAAGGCGGAATGCACCAGGATGGTTCGCCGCCGGAACAGCCGCTTCAGCAGCACCGCGTAAAGCGGGACCGCGCCGCGCAACTCGGAGATGTGAATGATGACCACTCCCGTGCTTGCGCGAATCCGCCGAATGCCTTCCAGCAACAGCGACGGGGAGAGCAGGTGAATACTTTTCGCCGCCAGCTTGCGCAGCCAAAGACGGTGCCTGGAAACCGGAATGCCATCGATCACCTCGGCCTTGCTCAGACGCGAAAGATCAGGGCGGGCATCGCTGGTGAAGACAACCACGTCAAATTCGCCCGCCAGCCATCGGGCGTAGTTAAAGAACAGTCGCACCGGCCCCCCGTATCCCCATGCCGGAACGTACATGGTGATAATCTGCATGTATAGAGGGCGTGCGGAGAGCTGTGAATTCGACCGGTTCATTTCGAGAACATGAGGCAGAGCTGCGGGAGCCGAATGGATAGGCGGGATCTTCCGTGTGTTTTCACTATGTCCTGCGCAACGCTGGAGAGGACGCGGCCGTTACTGGCGCTTTTACACATTGGACGATGGTTTCACGCAAGACCTGCAACCAATCTTGCCTTGGCACATGCGGGCCCATCGGCAGACTCAGCACCTCAGCCGCCAGCCGGTCCGCGATCGGGAACGTGCCTGCTGCCAGACCGAGTTCCTGGTACGCCTGCTGCCGATACGGCGGCAGCGGATAATGAATGAGAGTCCCGATCCCGCGGCTCTTCAACTCTTGCTGGACACGGTCGCGCTGCGGCGTCCGGATGACGTACAGATGCCAGCAGGATTCGCACTCCGGCGGCTCAGCCGGCAGCACGACTTCGGGGATACCGGCTAGCGCCGCATGAAGTAAACCGACCAGTTCCTTGCGACGGCGGTTCCATTCCTCGAGATTCTTAAGTTTGACGCGGAGGATAGCCGCCTGAAGTTCATCCAGCCTGCTGTTGAGCCCCTTGTATTCGTTGTAGTACTTCACCTTGGAGCCGTAATTGCGCAAGCTGCGGATCTTCTCGGCTATTTCGTCGTTGTCGGTGGTTATGGCGCCGCCGTCTCCGAAGGCGCCGAGATTCTTGCCCGGGTAGAAGCTGAAGGCCCCGATATGGCCCAGGGCCCCCGTCATCCTGCCTTTGTACCGCGCTCCATGGGCCTGGGCGGAGTCTTCGATGACCCACAGTGAATGACGACGCGCAATTGCATTGATCGAATCCATCTCCGCCGGAAGTCCATAGAGATGGACCGGGATAATGGCGCGTGTGCGTTTCGTCAGCGCCGACTCCAGCCGCGAAGGATCCAGATTATGGGTCCGAATATCGGGTTCGACGAAAACAACCCGCGCTCCCAAGCGGTCGACCGACAATGCCGTCGCTATGTACGTGTTGGACGGGACGATGACCTCATCACCGGCGCCAACATCGCATGCCATCAGCGAGAGGGTGAGCGCATCCAGCCCGTTAGCCACCCCGATGCAGTGCTTGGTCCCGATATAGCCGGCAAATTCGCGCTCGAAGCCAACCACCTCTTCGCCCAGGATGTACCATCCACCAGCCAACACACGGTGCATGGCAGCGTCTATCTGCTCCTGAATTTCCAGGTACGTCGGCGCAAGTTCGAGAAAGGGGACGTTCATGAGATATTGCTGGTAGTGTCTTTCGCTTCTGCGCTCACTAAATTCCGCGCTGCTGCCGTGAACTCGTCCCAATCGCGGATATAGTCCCCTGGGTCATAGCCCGTACTGGCGAGTACGAGGCAAACGGCGTCTGCGCTGAAATTGTGTAAGCGCACCCATATCATCGGAGGAACATAGACGGCTCGATCAGGCCGCGACATCATGAACGTTTCCTGCTTGTGACCATCCGTTAGATCGAGAGCGAAATTCCCCGACAAGGCGACGAACACCTGCTCAGTCCCCCGGTGCGCGTGAGCGCCACGGTCGCAGCCCCCGGGGACGCCGTAGATGTAAAAAATTCTGGCAATGGGAAATGGAAGATGTTGCTCGCCTTGGATGACGGTGAGGCAGCCGCGCTCCGGCTGCGCTACGCTGGGCAGGTCAATAACGGTCACTTTGCTCAGTTTTGACACCCTGGTTGTTCTTCCAGCACATCGGGATTCACCCGCGACCGCCGCCCGTGCTCTTGCAGGTACCGGCGGCTCCTTAGTCGCGGGAGTGTTGCGAGGGCCAGTATGTCAGTTGAACAGTAGTCACGATATTCGACTGCTGCGTGGCTGCAAGCACCGGGAAGGTCCACTTCTCGTATTGCACGGAACCGGCGATGCTCATCCTCGGACGAACCCAGTAGTCGGCGCGCACCCCGAAATCAGCGAGTGTTCCACCTTCTAACGCTCCAATGTTCGGTGCGCTGGGCAGAGGGGGCTGTATCCAGTCGGCGCTGACCTTTTGGTGCCGGAAACTCACTTGCACATCATTTTTCGGAGTGAAGTGGTAGGTGGCCCACGCCTGTGCTCCCTGTCCGGCCCGGCCAATCCAACTCCCAATCAAATTACCCGCGTTCCGGTAGCCCGTCCTCCAAGTCCCGTCATAGTAATAGAACCCGGGGCCGACCGCACCTCCAATTGGATTGTCAGTGTACACGCCCTCAGCCCGAAGATCCAACTTGCTGACCCACGGAACTCTGGCAAGATACATACCGGCGCGCCACGCGGAACGGTCGGGATAGGCGATAGGCGAAAATTCATCGTCAGTGAATCCGTCTGCGTAAAAGGTCAGCCAATTACGCAACTTTGGAATCCGGTAAGTAAAATCCACGCCTGATCGCCGGTCGCCTGGCTTGTTCGGCGAGCCGGCGAGCGAATTGCCGCCGCTAAAGACGCTTCTCGCCAAGGTGTCCAACGTGAGGGGGTATCCGGGCCCCCCATAAATTGAGGTTCGGGAAACGCTGAATTCAAAGTTGGGAGTTGGCTTGAAGCTGAACTTCTGGCCGTTGATGTACGGCTGAGGGTCCAGAGAATGTCCCCATTGCCCGATCAGCCCTGATGGACTAAGAACGAATTGCGATCCGGCAAGTTGGCCTAGGAACAATTCCACACGGATTGGACCGAGCCAGCCGAGAATACTTGGAAGTTTGAAGGGTGAAACTCGGTTCAGCCGCAGCATCATGATCGGCTCGGCGTTGTCACTGAAGAGCATGGGACCGCCCAGCCCAGGTCCCCACCACAGGCTTTGTCTCCCGAAGGTGAGCTCCCAGTTGGAGACAGTTAATCCCGCGTAAGAATCAAGAAACTCAAAGCGATTCGTGGCGGAAACAGGAGAATTCGGAGGTAGTATGGGCAGGCCCAAGTCCGCCTGGGCAATAAACTGCCTGGCCGCGAGCGGCATGGCTGGAGCCGAGGGAGCATACTGGTATTCACCGCGCATGTAAAAGACGACCGGTCCGGCCGTTGCGCTCCCCGACATACCGGTCACATTGTTGACACCTTCCTGGTAGGGCCGTCCGAAGTCGTTGATGATGGTCTGGCCAAAATGAAAGCCGTCGGTCAGCGGTTGTCCGGAGATGCCGGTTACGCTGGTATAAGCCGATTCAACCTGGGCGCTTAGGTTGCGGCCGCCGTTTTCGAGAAGGGCGCGCTCACGGGCAAATTCCACGTTCAAGGCGCCGTAGATACTGTGAGCTTCGCTTTCCCTTCTTTCCTTCTCCTTTGCCCGGTAAGGTGGCGGAGGAGACCCCGACCCCACGGCTAACGGCACGGGCAGCAACACCATTTCCTCTCCAGCCTCGGCGAGCAGGCGAGCGCATTCCATGCGGGTCCAGGGACGCAGGCCAGCGAAGCCGGACTTCACATATCCAAACGCAATGAGCCGATCGAAGGCGGGGTACACCCAGCTATCCAGCGGCACATAGGGAGAGCCCATGTTCTTGCTGGTTCTTCGGCTGGATTCTCTGGTCTCGGGAGAGCGCTCGAACGTACCAAGGCGCGCCATTTCTCTTTGACGCTCCCCGTTGTCTGTCGCGCGGCCGAGGACATGGTTCCCCATGTACCAGCCCAGGGCACTGCCGACCACGACGTCCGAGGTAAAATGCTCGAAGCTGGTAACCCGAGCCGCGCTTACAGCGGCGGCGCCACCATAGGCCAACAGCTTGGTCATCCAGCCGGGATACTGGCCTGCCATCACGGTGGCCACTGACCAGGCGGCGGCTGAGTGTTCCGACGGAAAAGAAGCTCCGCCATCGAACCAGTGCCCTTGCCCATTGCCCTCCAAGGGCCGTTGCCGGCCGCTAATCGGCTTGATTATCTCGGTCGCTACCAAACTGTCGACCGCCGCTTCCGCGCTTAGCAGGCCGGTTTCACGCAGGTGGTCGTTGGCACTGAAGCGTCCCCAGAAGTAGGCTCCGGCACTGGCCCCGGCAAATGTAGCTACACCGAAGTCAGAAAAGGTCTTGCTGCGGTTAATGGTGGAGGTGCCCTGAGGCAGATGACGCTCGATGGCCGTGTCGCTGCCGATCATGACGACGGTCCCGGCTGCGACCGGCAACAACCACAGTAGGTCGTTTTCGCGGAGGCGAAGCGGACTGGTCCAGAGCCATTTCTGGTCGCGGAGCAAGTCACGCCCAGCGGTCTGCAGTTCCCTCTCTTCTGCTTTCGGCGTAACCCCACTTGGTGGTTCCGTTTTCTCTTTTTCCCCATCCTGCTTCTGGGTCGCCCGTTTCTGATCTTCGGTTTGCGGGGGCGATTCGGGGCAGGCCTTGGGGCGACCCTTGCGATCAAAACATAGATCGGTGCCCAGCCGTGACGAATCGGTCGCCGCGGGCCGCTGGTCGTCCGCCAATAAAGAGGCGGCGAGCCACAGGCAGCAAGCAATGGATAAAAAGCTTCTTCTCACCGAAAGCATCCAGAGATAAGCAAAAAAGACCTTTGCGCGGCAGAGCAATGCCAGTCTACACACAACGATTGACGATTGCGATTGCTGAAGTGACGACAGAAACCTGCAACCAACGGTGAAGCCCGAAATCAATAGGCGGTCCTGCGAGGAGCTTCGCATCTCAGACAGGATGCGACGAATACGGGTAGACGGTTGGCCGGAGAGGTTCGAGATCGGCTATGTCGATTTCGACAGCGACGCTTTTCATGATCAGCTCGATCGTAAGCACGATGCGAGCGCTGTTCTTGTGACGAACCACAATACCCTGCATGCCGGCCAGAGCTCCGCTGCGGATTATTGCCCTTTCGCCAACATTCAGAAAGGGATGTGGTATGGCATTGTGCAGGTGCAACCTGCAGCGGAGAGATTCAATCTCGTCTCTTGGCAGGGGAATCGCACCCTGGGTTGTACCTACGATGGATAGAACTCCCGGAGTTCTCAGAATGCTCGCCCGATCGGCGCGGCACGCATGCACGAAAAGATAGCCGGGGAACAGCGGCATATCGCGAGTAACGGTACGGCCATCCTTCCAACGACGGGCCAGGCGATAGAGTGGCAGAAAACGCTCGATCCCTCGAACTGTCAAATGCTCTGCCACCTGCTTTTCGTGACAGGGACACGTGTACAACGCATACCAGTTGCGGTCTGCATCTTCCTGCCAAGCCAATGAGCGAACCGTCGTGCCACAATCCTTAAATTGAAGCAAGGCTCCGCCTTTCCCCGCACTTTAATGGTTTTTCCACAACCATTAAAGTGCCACCAAACTTGGCCTTAAGACGACCTCAGTTCCGCCACCACACACAGCCTAACCCGGTGCCTCTTCCTATGTTGCTGAGGTATTTTGGGAAAGTGCCCCGAGCTCGAAGGTTACGGTTTTCAATATTTTGCACCGCAAGACCAGGGCTGTCAAGAAGAACAGGACCATGGGTTTCGCCGCAAGTGCTTCTTCGCCAGTGTACTTACGCATTGGCTTCGATGAAGTGGGAGATCTCAGACCACTCGGCCACCAGCCCCTCCAGTTCGCGGCGCTTGCCGGCCAGCAACTCGACGGTGCGCTGTGTCTCTTCCGAGCTGACGAACACGGTCAGCGCCTGCTCGGCATCGGCTATTTCGCCCTCGAGGCGCGCGATTGCCTCTTCCAGCTCCTGGCAGCGCTCCGTCATCTGGCGCAACTTGATCGGGTTCACGCGCTTCCTCGATTCCGGCTTGGAGCCGGGCGGGATTACCTCCGCCGAAGCACTCTTCGCCGGATCGTCGTTCGCAGCCGCTAGCGCATTCGCCTGCTGCTGCTTGCGCCAGAGGTAGTCTTCGTAGTTGCCGGGAAAAACCTGCACTCCGCCATCGGCCACCTCAAAGACGCGCGTCGCCAGCTTGTCGATGAAGTAGCGGTCGTGCGAGACGAAGACCACCGTTCCGGTGAATTTCTCGAGTGCCTCCAGCAGCACGTCCTTGGCGCGCAGGTCGAGGTGGTTGGTCGGCTCGTCGAGCAACAGAAAATTTGAGGGTTGCAGCAACATACGCGCCAGCGCGTAGCGATTACGTTCTCCGCCGGAAAGCACTCCGATGCGCTTGAACACCTCGTCGGCAGGAAACAAGAAGCTCCCGAGCAGGGTGCGCAGCTCGGGCTGCGTCTTTTGCGGCGCAACGCGTCCGAGATCGTCGATCATGCGCGCCTCCGGATTCAGTTCCTTGTACTGATCCTGCGCGAAGTAGTCGATCTCAACATTGTGCCCGACATGATATTGGCCTCCGCTAAGCCGCTCCAGGTCAGCCAGCAACTTGATCAGCGTTGACTTCCCCGCCCCGTTCACTCCGACCAGCGCTATGCGGTCGCCGCGTTCGACGATGAAAGACACATCGGCGAAAACTTCCTTCTCGCCGTAGCGCTTCGCCACGTCTTTGAACTCGGCCACCACGCGCCCGCTTGGCTTGGGCTGCGGAAACGTGAAATGAATCGTCCTTTCTTCCTGCGGAAGCTCAACGCGCTCCATGCGCTCAAGTTCCTTGATGCGGCTCTGCACCTGCTTGGCTTTGGTCGCCTGATAGCGGAAGCGGCTGATGAAAGCCTCGAGTTGTTCGATACGCTCGCGCTGGTTGCGGTAGGCCGATTCCAGCGAATCCTTGCGTTGCTGTTTCTCCCGCAGGTATTTCTCGTAGTTGCCGCTATAAAAGTGAACACCGCGATTCCAGATCTCAAGCGTCTTTTCGACCGTAACGTCCAAAAAATAACGGTCATGCGAGATCAGCACGTAGGCATACGGATAATTGCGCAGATAATCTTCCAGCCAGTTGCGCGTTTCCAGGTCCAGATGGTTCGTTGGCTCGTCCAGCAGCAGCAAATTCGGTTTTTCCAGGAGCAATTTTGCCAGCGCAATGCGCATCTGCCAGCCGCCGGAAAACTCTTCCGTCCTTCGCGGCCAGTCCTCTTTGCGGAAACCCAGCCCAGCAAGCACGGTTCCTACCTGAGCCTCGATCGCGTAGCCCTCGCGAGTGCGGATGACACCCTCCAGGCTCTCAAAACGATCGGCGATCTGCGCGTACTCGCCGTCGGCCAGGTCGAGTTCGCCCATGCGCTGCGCCAGTTCTTGCATCTCGCGGTGCATCTGGTGAAGATCGTCAAAGACGGAAAGACACTCGTCGAAAACCGACCGTCCAGCCAGTTGCAATCCATCCTGCGGAAGATACCCGGCGGTGATGCCCCGGGCGCGCGTAATCGAACCGTAATCAAGCGATTCCGGGCCGGCGAGAACCTTCAGCAGCGTGGATTTGCCGCTGCCATTCGCGCCGACCAGGCCGACGCGATCCTGCGGAGTGATCAACCAGTCGAGGTTTTCGAACAGGAGCTTCGGGCCAAAGCGTTTGCCGGCCCCGGACAACTGAATCATGAGTAGGCTCTAAATTCGTTGGAAGTCTACAACTGTTTCACAACCCGGTTTTGAAAGGGCGCAGCTTCAGCCGCGACGTTTCCGGACCGCATATTCTCCGGCTTTAGCCGCTGCGGGGCTGCCGTTAACTCCAGCCCGAAGTGAGTTATGAAACAGCTTGTAAAACTTATTGTCTCACGAGGGGTCGGCAATACCAGCGATAGACCGCGTCTGCGCGGGCTTTTTCACGACGAATACAGCCTGTATGCAAAGCATGCAGGAAACACCCATGACCCGGAATGTTTCTGCGAAAACTGAACCATGAAGCTGACGCCGCGCCAGATCATAAATCGTCTGCATGCTTGCGCAGCGCTGCTCCGCCCGCCATCCGTCGCCGCCCCTGTCCTCTCTACGAATCTACGAATACCAATCTTCGCGGGTAAGCGGCAACTCACTGCATCCATGTTCCGACTTGTTGAGCAGCAGCTGGCACAGATTCATCCGGCCCACGCGGAAGCCGTGCGCCGACCCGGCCATGTAAATGCGCCACGTCCTATACGTTGCGTCGTCGGTGAGACGGCGCGCTTCTTCAGCGTTCGCGTGCAATCTGGCCGCCCAGTGCCGCAGCGTGATTTCGTAATGTTTGCGGAGGTTTTCCACGTCCTGCACTTCGAAACCGCAACCCTCGGCGGCGCGAACCGTCGTGCTAAGCGGAACCAGTTCGCCATCCGGGAAAACATATTTCTCAATGAACGATGCTCCTCCGTTGCGTTGCCAGGTGGCGGACAATGCTATCCCGTGATTCAGAAACACGCCTCCCGGGCGAAGCAGGTGCCAAGCCCTGCGGAAATATTCCGGCAACAGCGCTTCGCCGACATGCTCGAACATTCCGACGCTGACCAGTTTGTCGAATTGCTGGTCCAGATCGATTTCCCGGTAATCGCAAACCTCGACCTTGCAGCGCGAAGCCAGCCCCGCTTGGCGAATGCGCTCACGTGCCAGTTCAGCCTGGGGAATACTCAGCGTTATGCCAAAGGCATCGACGCCATACTCGCGTGCGGCGTGGATCAGCAGGCCTCCCCAGCCGCATCCCAGTTCCAGCAATCGTTCGCCCGGTTTCAGCCGCAGCTTGCGGCAGAGATAATCCAGCTTCTGCTGCTGCGCGGTATCGAGATCGTCGTCCGGCGACTTGAAATATGCGCACGAATAGATCATGCGCTGGTCGAGAAAAAGTCCAAAGAAGTCATTGGAAACGTCGTAGTGGTATCGGATTGCCGAGCAGTCGCGCTCCGCGGAATGCGCTCTGCCCTTCGGCTCCGCTGCCCCGCGCCCCTTGATGAATCGTCTTGGCACCACCGCCATGGCACGAAGCCGCAACTTCGCCGCCAGCGGCAACTCTTCGGCAAACAGGCGGTCCGCGAATTCAAAGGCAGCTTCAAGATCGCCTTCAACGTCGAAATCATCGTAAATAAAGGACTCGCCGACCGACAGTTCACTTGGTGAGAGAAACAACTGGCGTAGCGACCAGGGGTTCTTGAGGATCAGAGTGAAACTGGGGCGAACCGTGGCTCCCCAGGAACTGCCGTCCCAGAATCGTACACGGAAATTTTTGTAGGATAGTTTGGCGGTGATTTGCTCGAACAATCGAGCCGCTATGCCGATTGTGTCATTGGGTGGAAGCGTTGCGTAAGAGGCCATTTTACCCTCCTTTGCCGCGCACACATCAGCGTTGAGTTGATTGAGAAACTCTCGCGATTATGCTAGCGCAATCGGACGGCGGTTGGAAGCTTTGTCTCTGACCGTGGGTCGGCCCGAGGCCGGCTGCAGGGTTCATCTGCGGTAAAATAATGCTTGATAATTTCTTTAGTTTTAGGGGCATTGCACGCGCTTCGTGATACACGTCACTTGAGCCCGTGCGGTCAGTCACGTCAGCTCGAGTGTAATGCTCACGGACGGCCAATCAACCGGATGCTCTACGATGGACGGTATGATCCTTTGCATCGACGACGAACCCGTCGGCCTTCGGGTCCGCAAGCTGCTGCTTGAGAGTCAAGGCTATAAGGTGCTGACCGCTAGCAGCGGGCGCGAAGGTCTGGAATTGTTCAAGGCTCATCCGGTTTCCGCCGTTGTCCTCGACTACGCGATGCCAGAGATGAATGGCGACGAGGTCGCGATCGCGCTCAAGCGGCTTAACCCCAAGACAAAAATCCTGCTTTTCTCCGCCTACGTGAAATTTCCCGAGGAGGTGCTGCAATCGGTGGATGGCTTCGCCGTGAAGGGCGACCATCCGGCTGCGCTTTTCAACGCATTGCAGCAACTTCTCTCTTGTTAACAGGCGGCCTTTCGTTCATCCTGTTGCAGAACCGCTCCTGCTAGGAAAGCCACATCCCGAGCGTTTCTTCGCCCTGCACTGTTGAGAAACCCTCGAAATGAAGCAGGCGAGAGGACGAGCGTGCTGAATCGACCGTTTGTTCGCTACACATTCGCTGTCGCCGCGGTGGCAGTGGCACTTGTTTGGCGTCTGACCATGGTCAGCGCCCTCCATGCCGATTTGCCGACCTATCTCACCTTCTACCCGGCGGTAATGCTGGTGGCGCTGCTGGCAGGCCAGTGGGCGGGTTTGGTAACCACCGCATTGAGCGCGCTGGTTGTCGATTATTGGATTCTGCCCCCGGTAGGGCAATTCGCCATCGAGAAGCCTGCTGAGGCGGTCGGTCTGGCTCTGTTCAGCCTCATGGGCGTATTCATGAGCGTAGTGGCCGAGCGCTATCGCCGTAGCCAGGAACGCGCGGCCGCGTCGGAGAAAGAACTGGCTCTACGGAAAAGCGATGCGGCACTGGCGGAAAGCGAGCAGCAATACCGCACCCTGTTCACCAACATGAGCGAAGGATTTTGCATCATCGAGGTGATTTTTGACGCGGAGGGCAGGCCCGCTGATTACCGTTTCCTGGAGGTCAACGCGGCTTTTGAAAGACAAACCGGGCTGCATGAGCCAGAGGGGAAACTGATGCGTGAGCTTGCCCCGGCTCATGAGGCGCATTGGTTTGAGATTTACGGGAAAATCGCATTAACCGGCGAACCGGCGCGTTTTGTAAACGAGGCCAGAGCGTTGAATCGCTGGTACGACGTGTCTGCGTATCGCGTCGGCGAGCCGGAAAAGCGGCAAGTCGCAATCATTTTCAACGACATCAGCGTGCACAAGCGGACCGAAGAGGCCCTGCGGCGGCAGGCCGATCTGCTGAGGCTCTCCTTCGACGCGATCATCGTCTGGCGTCTTGATAGCTCCATAGAGAGTTGGAACGTCGGTGCTGAACGGCTCTATGGCTTTTCTGAAAGCGAAGCGCTGGGACGAGTCACCCACGAGCTGCTCAGGACCATGCATCCCGTGCCGTGGCCTCAGATCGAGGCAGAACTGCGCGAAAAAGGCTTCTGGGAAGGTGACCTGCGCCACCGCGCACGCGACGGCCGAGAGGTCATCGTCTCCGCCAGGAAGCAACTTATACGCGATGCCGACGGCGTCGAGCGCATCCTGGAAACGAATCGCGATATCACCGAGCGCAAGCGGGACGAAGAAGAACGTGAGACGACGATTGAGTTCCTCCGGCTCGTAAACCGAAGCCGGGATACCAGAGGTTTGATTCAGGCGGCAACAACCTTCTTTCAGCAACGCTCCGCTTGCGCGGCGGTTGGCATCCGGCTGAAAGAAGGAGACGACTACCCCTATTTCGAGTATCGAGGATTCTCGAAGGAATTTGTGCAGGCTGAGAACCTGCTCTGTAAGCCCGACGAGAGCGGACTCGTTCCCATCGACAGCGCTGGTCATCCAGTTCTGGACTGCATGTGCGGCAACGTGATTCGCGGGCGATTCGATCCCTCCAAGCCATTTTTCACTGCAAACGGAAGTTTCTGGACCAATGACACAACGCGATTGCTTGCCACCACCACCGACGCCGACCGGCAGGCCCGCACACGTAACCGATGCAATGGCGAAGGATACGAATCAGTGGCCTTAATCCCTCTGCTCGCTGGTCAAGAGCGTTTGGGATTGCTTCAGTTGAACGACCGACGCAAAGGAATGTTTTCCATTGAAGTCATCGCTCTGTGGGAGAGGTTAGCCGGATACCTTGCGGCGGCGTTGTCAAAGTTCCGCGCCGATGAGGCGCTGCGAGAAAGCGAGCAACAGTTCCGCGAACTGGCTGAGGGAATTCCGCAGTTGGCGTGGACGGCAAATCCCGATGGCTGGATTTACTGGTATAACCAGCGGTGGTATCAATACACCGGAACCACACCTCAGCAGATGGAAGGCTGGGGCTGGCAATCGGTACACGATCTGAATGAACTCCCCAAAGTGATAGAGGGATGGAAGTCCTCGATTGCCACGGGCGAACTTTTCGACATGGTATTTCCGTTGCGGGGAGCGGATGGCGTCTTCCGCCCATTTCTGACCCGAGTGATGCCGCTGCGTGACACGCAAGGACGAGTAATACGATGGTTCGGCACGAATACCGACATCAGCGAACAGCGGCGGACGGAGCAAGCCCTGCGGCAAAGTGAAGAGCGCTGGTCCACTACCTTGCGCAGCATTGGCGATGCGGTGATTGCAACTTGTGCCAAGGGCCTTGTGATCTTCATGAACGAGGTAGCGGAGAAGCTGACCGGATGGCCGCTTGCCGAAGCTCAAGGAAGAGATCTGGGAGAGATCTTCAACATCGTCAACGAGGTGACGCGAATCAAGTCGGAAAATCCAGTCACCAAGGTAATCCAGATGGGGCAGGTGGTGGGACTGGCCAATCACACGGCTCTGATCAGCCGCAGCGGATCGGAGCTGCCCATCGAAGACAGCGGCGCTCCGATTCGAGACAAGGATGGCCAAGTCACAGGTGTCGTGCTGGTGTTCCATGACATTAGCGAGAAGCGAATGGCCGAGAAGGCTCTACGCGACAGTGAACGCTTGGCGACGACCGGACGGTTGGCTGCGACCCTCGCACATGAGATTCACAACCCATTGGATACGGTTGGCAACCTGCTATACCTGATTAACCATGCTCCCGATGTGCCCGAGACGGTGCGGCCACACGCTTCACTGGCGAGTGAAGAATTGGCTCGCGTCACGCAAATGACCCGGCACATGCTGTCCTTCCAACGTGAGGCTACGAAACCGGGACCGATCAAGATCGGGGAAGTTCTCGACAACGTGATTGCGCTCTACGAGCGGCAGATCGAATCGACTGGCATCCAGGTACAAAAAAAAGTGGAATTCGAGGGAGAGGTCCTCGGCTTGCCAGGAGAAATGCGGCAGGTCTTTGCCAACCTGATCGGCAATGCGATCGAGGCCATCGGTAAGAACGGTAAGATTAGGCTGCATGCCTATGCCAGTTCCGATTTCCAAGGCCGACGCGGACTGAGGGTGACGGTTGCCGACAATGGACCCGGTATTCCCGCCGAGATCCGCGGAAAAATTTTCGAACCGTTCTTCACGACCAAGGGCGAAGGAGGAACGGGATTGGGATTATGGATCACCTCCGGCGTCGTCGAGAAGAACGATGGGGCACTGCGGCTGCGAAGCGTCACGCGAGCCGGACGCACCGGCACATGTTTCTCTGTCTTCTTTCCTGTCAGGTAGTTGTTCGCTACGAGTTTTTCAGCAGCCCGCTAGAAGCTAAACAGCATCTGCAGATCGAGGCGGCGATTGGCCGCCCCCGAAGAGAATGGCGCGTTCATCAGCGCATTCGACTGCCCGAATAACGGCGAGGTCACGACCCCGACCGGCGTAGCATAATTGACGTGGTTCAACACATTCCGCGCGGCAGCACTGAAGGTAAGATTGTAACGGCGGGTGGCTGGAGTCGTGCCGAAAGGACCGCCTCTCGGACCACCACCACCGCTGAGTCCGCGAGGCCCCAATCCTCCACCGCCTGCTCCGCCCCGCCCGCCTGAACCACCGGGTCCTCCTGGCCCGCCCGGACCGCCAGGGCCGCCTCCCGGTCCGCTGGGGATGCCTGCGGCTGAAGCGCGGTCGAGCTTTGGACCAAACCCAAAGCTCTTGCTGAGTCGCAAATTTAAGGTGAACGAGGCGGGGCCGGTGCAAGAGTTAATGGCAGCAATTGCGGCGTCAGAAGGCGGGACACCATTGTAAAAATTTCCACACGATATCGACTTGACTCCAGTGCCGGGGGCTGGCGCAAGCGCCGCCCGGGCGTTGAACAAGGAATCGCCGTACAGATCTTGTCCCAGCGTGACGTCAAATGGCCGGCCGGAGGTCACCAACATAAAGGGATTGAGCCGGAAGCCGTAAGGCCCCGTAAGACTCCCGCCGAGCACGGCGCGGTGGCGCACCGCAAAAGCTGCTCGCCCATAGTCCGCCATGGGATCGTAGGAATCCGACAAATAGCCCGGAGAACTGAGCGCTCCGCCCGAGGTAAATCCCCCCCCGGAAGTGCTCGCCAGGGTAGGCGAATAGCTCGCGGACCCGAGATCGCTGTTGGCAAAATTCAGCGAATAGAAACCAAACAGCGAAACCCTGGAGCCGATGCTGACTCGCATGTTCGCAATCAACTGGTTCTGCCTAAAGATTCCGCTCGAATCGTACCTGAATACATTCGCGTTCCCGTAAGTGCCGGCGAGCGGCCGCACGCCTCCGTTTGCCGGGCTACACGCAGCGAGGGTTCCGTTCGCATTTGAGCAGGCGGGTGCGTTGATATCGCGGATAAACAGTTGGTGCTCTCCGCGCGAGTTGAGATAAGTGAGCGAGACGGTGGTGCCCTTCGCCAGCTGGCGCTCCACGCTAAACCCGGTTTGCATGGTGTCAGGCGCTCGCAAATCGGGAGCAATCTGATAGATGGTTGAAGATGTCGAGCCCCCCGCAAGCTGGATCGGAGTCGGGGCACTCGGAAAGGAACCATTCGGCAAGAAGAAACTAGGCGAGCTGACGATCGTTTGTTGTTGCGTGATTCCGTTCAGCCGCTCTGTCTGGAGCGCGAGGTCGTAGGCAAAACGGTCGTAGAAGATTCCCCAACCTGCGCGTAGCACTGTCTTGGGTGGATTCTTGCCGCCTCCAAGTCCCCAGGAAAACGTCACCCTCGGCGCCAGGTCGGCGTGATCGCTGATGTGATTTTGCGTCTCGAAACGAAGGCCATAACTGAGGCTCATATTGGGGCGAAGCCGCCACTCATCTTCCCCGTAAAGACCCGTGTCGATCAGTGCGATGCGGGCGACCGGCTGTCCGGTGGTAATGGAATATTGGCTGGGTGTGCCGCTCTGGTATGCGCTGAGCGATTGGAAGGTATAGGTTCCATTAAAATTACTGTTCGCGGAATTGGCATCCCTGGTGGCGCGCAGCCGCCCGCCGAATTTCATGAAGTGTTTGCCATGAACAAGCGAAGTGAAATTCTGCAGCTCGTAGTGGTCCGCGTTATCGGTAATGTTCCCCGATGAATTGCCGCCGTCCGTAAACGCGCCCAGCACCGATATGGTCGGAAGAATACTCTGCGCGGTCTGATTGTTGCGGTCGCGGATGTATTGAAAGCGCGTTTCATTCACGACGTTTGGACTCAGGACCTGGGTATCGCTGATCTGCAAGGTTTGCTCGGTATTGCCGACATTGAAGCCCTGCGAAGGCAGCGCAAATTGGCCGATTCCATTGTTGGTTTCGTTGTCCTGAGTGAACTGGTAGCGAATCATCAGCGTATTGTTTTGGCCGAGCTGCAAATCGATCCGCGGGCTGATGTTGGTTCTGGTTTTCGGATTCGGAAACGCCTGCGAAAACGGATTGCCGTTATTGTCGGGGTCGTAAGGTACTTTCACAACCGAAGGGTCGTTGATGTTCCGCCGCTCGGCATTGAAGAAGAAGGACGCTGTCTTGCTCAAAGGACCGCTAAAGCTGCCGCTGTACAGTTCCGTCTGATAGGACGGCGTCTGGGTAATAAAAGGGTTCAGTGCGTTGAAGATTGAGTTGTTGTCGTTAAAGAGAAACTGGCCGTGGTACTGGTTCGTGCCCGGTTTGGTAAAGACCTCGATACGGCCATAGCCGAGTTTGTCGTATTGCGCCGAGAACGGATTCTGGTTGATGCGGATTTCGCGAATCGACGATTTCGGCGGAAGCTGCCCACCAGTAAAACCGTCGATATAAATCTGACCTCCATTCGGCCCCGCCGAGGGTCCTGCCAGCGCTTGAAGCTCCGCCAGCAGTTCATCCGGGTCGTCGGAAAGAGCCTCAAGGTCTTTACCTTTAATGATGATGGAGCTGGCATTGTTCTCCGGCGCTACCTGGACACTTGGCGCCTCGTCCTCCACCGTTACGTTTTCCTGCTGCACTTCGATTTCGAGAGGAATGTCGAGCCTTTGCGCCTGCCCGGCAACAACCGTGACGGCTTCTCGCCCAAATACGGCGAAGCCTTTTGCCGTCGCGTTCAGGTTGTAGCTGCCGGGCGCAATTCCCTTCAACTCGTACAGACCCTCGCGGTTGCTCGTGGTGGTCGAGACCGATTGCCCCTGCGGCGTTGTAAGCGAAACCGTGGCCTGCGGTACGACCGCTCCCGAAGGGTCGCTGACCACACCGCGCAACGTGCCGGATGCGGTCTGCGCGCACAGGTGGACGGTAACCAGTGGCAGCGAAAACGCCAACCAAAGAAAAGTACAAATCCCAGATGGCCAAAGTTTCATCATTCTCCCAAGAATCCATGGCAGGCTGCTGAAAAACAACTTTTCGGCAGAAGAAGCCCACGATCACTTGTAATCTCTTACTTGTAATCTTCGGCGCGTTCTTCAGCACCTGCACGCCTTCGTAATCTCAGGTCGCAGCTATTGCGCCCCGGCTTCTCCACTCGCTCCAAGGTTCCATGGCGACAGCAGCGTGGAAGCCTGGCCCTCATTCGGAGAAGCTGAAAGTATTGGTTCAACCCCGCTCAACAAACTGATTGCCGTAACTTGCCCCGGCTCTTTGCCCTCGGTAGCCACGATCATCACGGCATCGCCTTTCTGTAACTCCGTCAGAGCGGCGGGCGGGACACGTTGCAGCATCTGCTGCAAGTCAGGGGCTCCGCCGCCCCGCAAAGGCGCCGGCGCTCCGGATGACGTTTGTCCGCCGGCATTGGCGGAATCCTCTGGTGCCTTGAGCCTTTGCGCGATTCGCTGCGCAATCATTGGGGGCAGCTTCCGCAGTTGCGAGTCAGAGGTCATCTTGACGACAACCGGCTGCTTGGTGGCCAGGTCGGTCACTCTGATCGAGTTGTCGCCCGGGCTGACGGAAGAAATCGTTCCCGCGATATTCCGGAACGCTCCCGAAACGACTTCCTCCGCGCCAAGTTCTTCTCCATTTACCGTCAAGGTTCCCCGCGCGCGAAGCTGGTCCCCTGGCCTTATCTCTTCAAGTTTCCCGGGTTTTGCATCGTCGAACTTCACTGAGTCCGGGGCATAGCGTCGAACCATGGTGGCGCTGGAAATTCTGATCAAGACGGTTTTTTTCGCACCCGGAGTTCCCGTCGAAATCGTAACCGTTCCCGCGGCGGAATCAACGGCCCTGACTAATCCGCCCACCCCGCGCTTCTGCCAATCCTCGCGCTCATGCTCCTGCTTGGCCGCAATATCGCCCTGTTTCATGAGAACGATGGACGTAGCCTGAACGACTCCCTCGGCGGAACCGTTACCGCGGACATAGATGCGATCGCCGGTATGCACATCCTGCAAGCTGATGGGCGCCGCGTCCTTCAGGTCTTTCTGCCCGGGGGCAACGCGAACAATGCGCGTGGAGTCCTGCACGAGCACATTGACCTCGGCTCCCGAATCGGCGCCGAGCGTGATCTTGTCGCCGGCGACGGCTTTCACGGTTCCTACCGCCCGCGCCTGCGAACTCGCGGATGCCTGCGCCCCGTTTTCGGTTTGCAGGCAGCTCGCGCCGGCAAGCCCCACCAGGCTGAACCCGCTCATCCCCATGCAAACAACCAGCGCAAAAAATGAATTCCTTCTCGAGTGCATTCTCGGCCACTCCACATTTCTGTTCGGCCAGGATGGATTGCAGACCTCAATATATTCTTTCTGCCGCCTGAAGAAGCGCTCGCGCCGAGTAAAATGTTTCACATTTTGCCAGACAAGAACGGAAACGCTCTCGCGGTACCACTTGCTTGAGTCTCCCCGGATTATCTGACTTTAGGCTACCGCTGGCTATGCTGCACCTGTAAAATGTGCGTAAATCCAGCTCGAGCATAGACCGCTAAGCCGCTAAACACTTCGTCCATTTGAAAGTTATTTTTCAGCAGCTTGCTAGCTTCCAGTTTGCCCGGTTGCGCCGTCGCGCGGGATGACTTTCCGCAGGCTGCGGTGAAATTCCACAGCCAGTAATTTCAGAACGGATGGCGCGAGGCCTTGATGCGCCCGTTGCGTACGGCATCCCTGAACCTCTCATAATCCAGCGTCGTCTGATCCGCATAAGCGACGGCGAATTTTCCAATTGCCTTGTCGAGCTTCGCTCCTGACCCGATGTAGGCTGCCAGCACGCACGGGTCTCCGGAGCGCGCATGGCCCTTCGCGAGAATCTCCCCGGAGGTGTGCGCATACAACAGTATCCCTTTGCCGTGGAGGTCCTCATTGTCAATCGATGCTTTGTGGTCGCTCAACTGCCTTACCAGATAGTCGCGTCCGCCAAATCGGGTCCAGCCCAGCAGTAAATCGGATTGCGTTTGCATGCGGCGCTGCCCCTCGACGACGCGCTGGCCCTGATTGCCCACGGAATTGGCGTTGCGAAGATTGCGAAGATGAAGATAAGGCGCATAGGCGGAAGCAGGTTCTTCCTTGATCTGCAAGAAAAGCGGGTCCTGGGAGCCATTGCCGAAGTGCAATACGACATAATCGTGCGTCGCAACGCTGCCCGTGCCAACCACCTTGAATGCAATATCCACCGGTCGATAGAAGCTTAGAACGTGCTGCCGCTCGGGCGCCAGCGTGTCGCGATAGCTTCCCAAGGCCCGTAGAATGGTTGCGCTCAGAGGATTCCCCACGCGCGTGAGAAACGGCTTGGCCTCTTTGAAAATCCGCGATCCGTCACGCCGCACGGTGGTCAGCTTTTCCAGATTTTGCAACGGCGTCGCTCGCGCTGCTTTGTGCAGTACCGAGCGGACTGGATCTTCCTCCAGCAACCGGTGTATACGGGTTCTAGCCAATTCCAGCCGCGGAATTTTCGCGAACCGGAGCATCGCTTCACGATAGGCACGCACCAGAAGCTGCACGGATTGCTGGCAGAGCCGATCGGAATTTCCCGCTTCCCTCCCTGCCAGGATCAAACTGGTCGCCAGCCGCTTTATGTCCCACTCCCACGGCCCCCAGACCGTCTCGTCGAAATCATTGATATCAAAGATCAGACGGCCATCGGGCGCGGCAAAACAGCCCATGTTCCTCACGTGGGCGTCGCCGCAGATTTGGACTTCGATTTTGGTCACGGGGAGAGTAGCCAAGTCTGCGGCCATGAGCGGGACCGCGCCTCGAAAAAATCCAAACGGAGACGCCGCCATCCTTCCCATCTTGATGGGCAACAGCTCGGGAATTCGACGTTTGTTTGCCGCCATCAGAAGCTCGATCGGATCGTAGGAACGCCTGCCCGCATCCCACATAGACTGATCAGATCGCTTCAACCGTCCGCGGTAGCTCAGCCCAACCTGCCGGCTTCCGTCCTGCCCACTCTTCAGCTTGCTGCTTTTCATGCTCTCGAACCCTTATCCGCCCCAACATGCTCAACTGCTGCACATGTTCAGGCCCCAGGCGACAAACCTTCAACCCAGAGTAGTTTAGAGCAGTTTAGCGAAAACCATCTCCCATGGGCAGGCAGACCTGCGTAGGCGTCCAGGCGAACGCCGTAGTTGAGCGTATTAGCGTATTGAGGTAGAACAAGCGGGCGCTATGCGAGGTGGACACCCAAAGGTTGTTGCGAATAAGCGGGTGGACCTACTTCACCTTAAAAACTTTGTTTGTTACGCGGCTTTTGCCCCGCTTTCCTGGCCGCTTTCTACGTAGGAATCCACGTTAATGTGGAAAGACTCCAACAGGCAACCGCGGCCGGGCATGGTTAACCGATTGATCGAAGTGATGGCATCGTTCAGGTCTTTTGCCGTCATTTCTTTTACCGTGAGTGTGATCTCCAAGTCGTATTTCACGGCTTCGCCTCGCTCTTCCCTGAATTCTGTTTTTCGGTCGGACAGAGTTCCCCCCAGCATCCGGAAAAGACTGAACAGCGAGCGGCTGCTGCAAACTGGGCATTTGTCATTCGAGCTGGTACTGATCACCTCGCAGTCAATACACAACACGGCATTTTGCATGGATATTAAATTCCGATCCGGATCAACTCCAGCATGCGTCATAGGACCTCTTTTTTTATCCTGGCTATTACAGAGGACCGAGCATGCCTCAGAGTTGCCTGCGGTTGGGCGGAGGAACTGTTCCAAAAAAAAATTATAAAATTCCGGGAAGGCTATCGGAACTAAGGTCCTGCTGAGACATTTCGAATGAATGTGTACTAACGTGTGTGTACTAGGGTCGCGCCACACCGCCGCCAACTCGATTGCGACCGTAGCGCTTCGCTTCATACAGTGCAGAGTCAGCACGCTGCAAGAGACTTTCCAAGCTCTCCCCGAGATTCGGATCTAACGTCGCCACCCCGATCGACGCGGTCAGCGAGCAGGGGCGGCCATCAAACTCCAGTCGCAGGCTTGCCATGGACAAACGTACCATCTCCGCGCGCAATGTCAGGGCCGAATAGCCGCAATTCGGCAGGACAACGAGAAACTCTTCTCCGCCAAATCGTCCAGCAACGTCATAAGAACGGACGTTGGACTGCAAGAGATCGCCGACTCGCTTTAATGCTTGATCGCCGGCTAAGTGTCCGAATGTGTCATTAACCCCTTTGAAATGGTCCAAGTCAAGGATCATTACACCGACATTCGTCTGCAGCCTGCTGGCCCTCGCGATCTCCCTCCGCAAATAATCGAGAATAGCCCCCCGGTTGAGCAAGCCCGTGAGGCTGTCGTACATGGCAACCCGATGTAGCTCGTCGCGGGCGGTCACCAATTGCTCTTCCAGTTGCAAGATACGGCATCCGGTCGCCAGCCTTGCACCCAGCTCTGCCGGGTCGAACGGCTTGCGAACGAAGTCATCGGCGCCGGATTCCAACCCAGTGACAACGTGCGCCGCATCTGACTTGCTCGTCAGCATAAGAATGTAGGTGTATCGCTCCGCCTTGCTAGCGCGAATGCTCCGGCATACTTCTATCCCACTCATCCCCGGCAATCCCCAATCCAAAATCATCAACCGGGGAGCATCCGGGGTCTGAAGGATGGCCAAAGCCTCCTCGCCGTTTTCCACGGCTACAGGTTGAAAGCCATGCTCAATCAGACAGTTCTTGAGGATTAGACGCTGCACAGGCGAATCGTCGACAACCAGCACCGGCACTCGTGATCCGTCTGTCATCCGCACCTTCCAGATAGATCCTGCCCCGAGTTTCTTTGTTGCACTCGCATCATCTGCCGTTGGCACTGCGTTCGATGCTCTAGCAGGCTGCTGAAAGACAATTGCTCAACAGCTTGTGCATCACCAAAGAAAACTATTTCCATGAGAAAGGCTTGATTGCGGGTCGCGGGAGGAATGGAATGGTCCCCTTTGAGAGCTACTCCTGAAGAGCAACTCCGCGGGGCGAATCATGACTCTGCTTACGGGTTACTGCTATTCCCGTTCCGCCGTTTCTCGTGCCCGCGTTGAAGGATTTCTTTTTCCTCCAGAATTTCCCTGACTTCTTTTCTCGAATTTCCTTCTGCCCGAACGTCGATCGGACTAGCTCCGGAACGGCCAAGCCTGGAGATCAAGGCTCGCAAGCTAGCCTGGTCCGTTTCCGATAAATCCCTGAACTTCAACCCCATCCCCATCCCAGGATGAGAGGTCCGTACCTCCGCCGCCACGCGTACTTCTGTTTCGTTAACGTTGAGCATTAGAACTACTCTGTCGTAGACATTCAGCGGCGTCATCATCTCGACATAACACCCGCTTAAACTGAGGTCAGACACAGTGCCGCGCACGAAATGTTTGGCCCCCGGCTGCCAAATAGAAGCCACGCCGCCACAAATGTAGCGCGGTGCGACCCGACGCTCCACGGGCCCGCACTCGTCCCTTACCCCGGAAAAATCAACCGCCCAGAAACTCTGCGTCAAATCCAAGGAACGCAAGCCGATCTGGAATGTTGGTTGAGTGCCATGCGGTCTGCTCCAAATCACGCGAAAGCGGCCTTTGCGATCCTGATGCGACAACGTCAGAACTTCGTTTTTCCTGACATCACAGGTCAGCCCGGTCAGGCAGACACCATTCCGGCTGACGTTCTCCGTGATTGCGTTCGCGACAAAAGGGCGGCCGGCCTTGTTCATTCCAAACACGCGCACTGGAAGCGGTAGTCTGAGACGAGGCTCTCGGGGCATCCGATCCAGCAGGCCAGCTCTCGGCAGAAGACTGACAAATCGCGCCTGCCCTTGCTTTGCATCCTGCGGTGAGGCATCGGCCGCCCTTCCGGCGAGCAGGGCAGGCACGGAATCATCGGAAAACCAAGGCTTCGAGTCGAGGCTGGCCTCGGGTTCGTATGTGGAATTGGGAAATCCGTCGCCGGGTATGTGAGGGATTGCACGTCCCCAAAGATTATTCCAGCCGCCGCTTATCTGCAGACCGGCGTGGCCTTCTGATTCGCCCCCGGTCTTTCCGATCCACATGACCCGGGCCGGCGTACTCTTAGCGCCGTGACTTAGGCTGATCATGGCACCGCACCGAAGGGTCTGCGCGAGACCTTCAATACGAATTCCATTCACAGTCAAATCGACTGTCGTACAGGTTTGTTCGAACCGCTCGCCGTTAGCGTTTTCACCGGATACGCGAACCGGAAGAGCGAGCCGTAGCCGCATCTCTTTCCGCATTCCCATGAGATAAAGACTGCGCCCATTACTCCACAGGGCGCAACTTACGGTGGTAATGATTACCCGGCATAGGCGTAATACACGACAGTAACCGGAGCATCCTGCCCGCAATCAGCTACTTGACTTTTTGTCGCATCTTAAGATATTAGTCTCAACAGTGGTGAAGGAGTTCACCTTTAACCGCTGTCCCACCCATCGCCGGGACAGATGATGACTCCTGACAAGAGATTCTTGTCGCGGAGTCATGTATCCCGGCAAAATCCACTACAAACTAAGGAGCTACGTTCAATGGAGAACGTGTGGGTACTCGCCGCGTTATGGGTGGGTTTAGCACTGATCGCCACGCTGCTTGCGATTTGGTTCAAGATTTCGACAGCACTCACGGAGATCGTGGTTGGGACGGTTGCTCAATTTGTCATTATGGCTTTCATCGGTCACGGTGGGCTCGGGGCAAAGGCGGGCTGGATTGCTTTCCTTGCGGGAACGGGCGCGGTTGTCCTCACCTTCCTGGCTGGCGCCGAACTCGATCCCGTGATCTTTCGGACAAAATGGAAAGAGGCGACGGTCGTCGGGCTGGTGGGGTTTTTCGGCCCTTTTCTTGGCTGTACGGCGATTGCGCACTACGTGCTCCACTGGGCCGCACGCCCTAGTTGGTTGGCTGGAGTCGCTCTGAGTACGACCTCGGTCGCCGTGGTGTACGCGGTCATGCTGGAACTCGGATTCAACAAGACTGATTTCGGCAAGGCAATCCTGGCGGCTTGTTTTGTAAATGATCTGGGAACGGTTATCGCGCTTGGGCTGATTTTCTCACCATTCACCATCCGGACGCTTATCTTTGTTGTCGTTTCTGTCGTGGTCTTTGCCGCTCTGCCGTTCCTGACCCCAAAGTTTTTTCGCAAATATGGCGGTCGCGTGTCCGAACTGGAGGCGAAATACATCCTGTTCGTGCTGTTCTCCATGGGAGCACTCGCGGTTTGGTCGGGCAGCGAAGCTGTGTTGCCGGCCTATATCATCGGAATGGTCTTGGCGGGCACGGTCGGCAAAGATCATGTCCTCATACGCCGCTTGCGCACCTTGACCTTTGGGCTGCTGACGCCCTTTTACTTCCTCCGCGCGGGATCGTTCGTTTCGGTTCCGGCACTGCTTGCCGCTCCGCTGGTCTTCGTTGTATTGTTCTTCGCCAAGATGTTCTCGAAAATTATCGGCCTGCTGCCCACCGTGAGGGCTTTTCAGTATCAGCGGGAAGAGGGTCTCTATTACACCTTGATGATGTCCACCGGCCTGACGTTCGGAACTATTTCGTCCTTGTTTGGATTGAACCATAACATCATCACGGAAGCTCAGTATTCCTTTTTGGTCGCGACCGTGATCGGCAGTGCCGTTATCCCGACCGTCATCGCGAATGCGTTCTTTATGCCGCGGCATTTGCTACCGAAGGCCGAGAAAACCAAAAAGCAAGTACCGGCTCTGCCATCAGAAGTGCTCGCAGATGCAGACGCAGACTAGGAGGCGCTATGGAGCACAGGAGACATACGCGTTTTCAGAAGATTTTGATCGGCTACGATGGGTCCGAACAGTCCGAAAAAGCGGTCGATGCCGCCATCTCGATCGCCCGATGTCATGACGCGTACGTATTGGCTCTGGCGGTGGCGCGGCCTCCCGAACCGCCAACCTCGGTAGAGTTGGAAGCGGCGCTGGACGATGCGCGAGAACATTTTGAAGCCGGGCTGAAGAAAGTTGTCGAACGGGCGCAAAGTCAAGGCGTAACCATCGAAACCGATTTTGCGGTCGGCCATCCCGGCGAGCAACTGATTCACCGCGCCGAGCAGGACAATTTCGATCTGATCATCGTCGGTCGCAGGGGAACGTCGCTGTTTCAAAAAATGATCCTGGGGTCGGTATCGGAGCGCGTGCTTCGATACGCACACTGCCCGGTGATGGTGGTGAAGTGAGGTGCGATGAAGATCGTCGTCGTTTCAGACCTGCATGGCAACTTCGATGCGCTCTCCGCGCTGCCGGAGTCTGGCGATGAGCTTTGGGTGCTCGGAGATCTCGTAAACTATGGACCGCAACCTTCCGAGGTTGTGAGCTTTGTGCGCGGTCATGCAGCCGCTATCGTTCGCGGCAATCACGACAATGCAGTGGGATTTAACGTCGACCCACGATGCACTCCTCGCTATCACGAGATGGCGAACGCAACGATGCAGCTCAGCAATGCCGAACTGGACGAAGCAGCGAAAGAGTTTCTCCGTGGGTTGCCTAAAACGCAAATTCTAGTGCGCGAGGGTAAGCGGTTCATGTTGTGCCATGCCGTCCCCTCCGATCCGCTTTACGGCTATTGCCCACAGGATTCTGCGCGATGGCAGCATGAGGTGGAAAACATCCAGGCAGACTATCTTCTGGTCGGCCACACGCATACGCCATTCGTAAAACGAGTGGGGCAAACAACCGTGGTCAACCCCGGCAGCCTGGGGCAACCAAAGACCGGCAAGCCTGATGCCTGCTATGCGGTATGGCAGGACGGGCATTTCGAACTGAGACAATTCCCTTACGCGCTGGAACGCGCTTTGGATCGTATCCAACACATGCCTGTGCCTGCCGACATACAACGAGATCTCTCGACGGTCCTGCGCACAGGCTCGGTCTGATCAATGCGGAAAAGGGGCCATCCCTGGCGCTCATATGGCAAGAGGCAAAAACAATGCAGGAATGTGGCATGACAACGAGTGCGAGTGGAAACCTTGGTCCTTCGCTGAACGAATACCAGCTTCGGGCTCTGCTTGTTTCCTGCCAACACATTGATAAGCTGCTGGGCGAAATCGAAGGCGTATTGAAGAGTTCCCAATCAGGATCGGTTTTCCCAAAGTATTTCGACGATCTTTCGCCCGTACAGCACAACAGAATCGACGATTACATCCGCCGCACGCGCGCGGATATTTTCCGAGCAGCTGCGGGGCAGGGCATCGTCCCAGAGAAAGAGAAGATCCCAGCCTCGCATTCTATCCACGCGACCATGACCTTCATTGAGATCGCTATCGAGGAGCTCCGTCCGGACAAGATGCGCGGCTACGGGCTGATGTCCAAAGCCGGCGCGGCATATTTGAATGGGCTGGTCCAGCAGCTTCAGGCGTCCGCTGAGCAGTTCCATCGATACCTGCTCCACCGTGAGGCGTCGAAGTGAAAACAATCCAAACGGGCATCCGGCGATAGCGTCCGTCTTCCATCGGGAAAAAGAAATCGGCGCCCTGCATAAAGCGGCTTGCTGCCCGCAAGCCTCGCTTGCTCCACGGACTGTCAGGCGTCGCGAGGACTTAGCAGGTTGAAGTCTACTGAGCTAAGAATGTCTACGCGATCCGATCCAATCGCTGATGATAGACTGTTCACTTCTGACCTACTCCATCGGTACGAAGTTTTTTGAGGCGATATGAACGATACTCTTTCTCTCTTATACAGCCACCGCAGTGACCGCGCCTTCAGCAGCGAACCGGTGAGCGACGAATGTCTGGATACCATTGTCGAAGCGGCGCGACGAGCACCGACTTCCAGCAATGCGCATCACGTATCTCTGATCGTGGTGCGTGACGCCGCCAAGCGCGCGCGCATCGCCGAGCTCGCAGGCGGACAGCCGTGGATTGCAAAGGCACCGGTTTTTATCGCAGTCATACTCGATTTTTACAAGACCGGTGTTGCCGTCGAAGCCGCCGGTGAAAAGCAAGAGGTCCACGAAACCGTGGAAGGATTGCTGGCCGGCGTAACCGACGTGGGGATTGCGCTTGCAACGCTGATTTCCGCCGCACGTTCGCTCGGAATGGGGGTCGTGCCGATTGGCGGCATTCGCCGCAGCTCGCAAGCGATGATCAATCTGCTCGAGCTGCCGCCCCGCTCGTTCCCCGTGGTGGGCATATCCATTGGACACATCGCCAAGCCAGCGCCCCAGAAGCCTCGAATGTCCATGAAAGCATTTCGGCACGACGAGCACTACCACCCGGAAGTCCTTCAGGACGCGATCGCCGCTTATGACGCGATCTTGATCGACTATTGGAAGAGCATTGGCCGCACGGATGGGAAATCCTGGTCAACGAATACGGCCGAAGCCTACAAGCAGATGTGTTTCCGGGATGTGAAGCCCGCGATTGCAAAGCAGGGACTGACACACGACAAGTGAGGCTCTCAATCCGGATGAAGAGGCACTTTGCATGCAGCGTAGGGCTGTCATTCTGTTGGCGACTGCTTTTCTAGTCGACTGCGCCTGCTGGCCCTGCGCCGAAGCGGCCGACAGTGCGGTCGCTCAAGAAGTCGAGCCGCTGATACCTGTTATGGTCGGCAGCATTTTTGATGGCAAGTGGGGATATATCGATAAGGCGGCGGGGAACTTCATCATTCCACCACGGTTCGAGCATGCTGCTGGCTTCTCCGAAGAACTTGCAGCCGTCCAGATTGACGGTAAGTACGGCTTCATAGACAGAACCGGAAAGCTCGTGATCCCTCCGCAATTCGATGCTGTTGACAGCTTCTACGAGCAAATGGCTCTGGTATGGTTGAACGACAAGTTCGGCTTCATCGATAAGGCGGGAAAGTTTGTCATCGAGCCGCAGTTCGCTCAGGCGTTTGGCTTCCATGAGCGACTCGCCGCGGTGAAAGCCGGCAAGAAGTGGGGCTACATCGATAAAACCGGAAACTTCGTGATTGCTCCACGGTTCGATCATGCCTGGAACTTCCACGAGCAACTGGCCATCGCGACCATCGACGGCAAAGCGGGATACATAGACACCACTGGAAAATTTGTCATTGCTCCGCGGTTTCCTTATGCGCGCCCATTCAACGGTCAACTGGCGCTGGTGGGCTTGGACGGCTACGGCTATATAGACAAAACAGGGACAATCGTCGTTGTTCCGCAGTTTCCTTTGGCTTTCGACTTCTCCGAAGGATTGGCTGCCGTGAGAATCCGCGACGCGGCGGGCAAGTACGCCTACATCGATACGGCAGGAAAGATCGCCATCGCTCCACAATTTGACCAGGCGGGCAAGTTCTCCGAGGGGATGGCTGCGGTGCAGGTCGAAGGCAAGTCCGATTACAAGTATGGGTATATAGACGAAACCGGAAGGTTCGCCATTCCTCCGCAGTTCGATTACGCTTGCCGGTTCCGCGGACATCTGGCTGCCGTGAGTATCGACCGGAAATGGGGATTCATCGATCACACGGGGAAGTTCGTGATTGCCCCGCAGTTCGATGACGTCTGGGGCTGCGGGATTGAGCCCCTTGGCTCCGGCTAACGCCGCCTGCCTTAAGCGCACGAAGTGAATTGAACAAGCTGCTTCAGCCCTGCTGGCATTCCGCTTGAAGTGCTAAGGCTGCCCTAACCCGTATTCCATCTATTACCTTAACCTACGCTTAATCCCGGAATTGGAAATGTTCACGGAAAGTCCAATGGGACGACGCATCCGGAGTGCCGACGCATCTTAGCCTTCCAGAGTTCGCGGACGGAGTTGCGCGTGTGCAGCCCGCAGGCGGAGGATCAGGGGAGCACAACCACAGCGAGTCCTTCGCGGTTGCGCCCGTCGTATTTTACGTGTTTAACTAGAAAGGTCTATATGCGTCGATGTCGGTAAACCCGATCCCTTCTGAGCGACGCCGGATCCCTGTGTGCTTTCAACCCTGAATCGCAGCCCTTTGGGCTAGCCACATTCTATTTTGGAGATGAAACATGACTATCGCTGCTAGTGTTACCGATCTTATCGGGCGTACCCCGCTCGTTCAACTGAACCGGGTGACGGAAGGCTCTTTCGCTAAAGTCGTCGCCAAGCTGGAGAGTGCAAACCCTGCAAATAGTGTAAAAGACCGGATCGGCCTTGCCATGATCGAAGCCGCCGAGCGTGAAGGCAAGATCAAACCTGGCAAGACGGTGCTGATCGAGCCAACCAGCGGCAACACGGGCATTGCTTTGGCCTTTGTCGCTGCCGTCAAGGGATACAAACTGATACTCACGATGCCGGAAACGATGAGCCTGGAGCGTCGCGTTCTGCTGCGCGCCTTCGGGGCCGAGCTCGTGCTTACCCCTGGTCCAAACGGCATGAAAGGCGCGATGGCGAAAGCCGAGGAGATTCTCAGCCAAACGCCGAATGGCTACATCCTGCAACAGTTCGAAAACCCGGCAAACCCGAAAATCCATTTTGCGACCACGGGACCGGAAATCTGGAATGACACCGACGGGAAGGTGGATATTCTCGTCTCTGGCGTCGGGACCGGCGGCACGCTGACCGGTGTCAGCGAATACATCAAAGCCAGGAAACCCGGGTTTAAGGCCATTGCCGTGGAACCGACCGACAGCCCCGTGCTCTCGGGCGGCAAGCCCGGACCGCATAAGATCCAGGGGCTCGGCGCCGGCTTCGTCCCCAAGGTTCTGAAGACAGACCTTATCGACGAAATCGTCCAGGTGACCAACGACGAGGCTATCGCGATCGCGCGACGCCTGCCGTTGGAAGAAGGATTGCTGGTCGGCATCTCTTCGGGAGCGGCGGTGAGCGCGGCAATCAAGGTTGCGCAGCGTCCGGAGAATGCAGGCAAGCTGATCGTAGTAATCGTGCCGGATTTCGGCGAGCGCTACCTCACCTCCGTGCTGTTCGATCAGCTGCGGCAGGAGGTCCAGCAACTGAAGGCGTCTCCGATTGCTGAAGCCGCGCCGGTCACCGCGAAAAACTAGGCATCCAATGCGATCTACACACGTACCTGATTCGCGGCCCCACACAGGTAGGGCTGCGAATCGGGCGGACATGGCGCTCTGTGTCGCGTCCCCCGATTTCGCGTCCCCCATGGTTCGCGGAATTGTCTTTTGCGTTGTCATTCTGAGCGAGCGTAACGAACGAAGAATCTATGTGATTTAATTCGGAATGCACAGATCCTTCGCTGCGCCACGCGGGCACGCTGCGGATGACATCCTGAAACCTATGCGGCGAATTCACAGGACAGCGCATTAGTCATTAGCATGCTATGGCTCTAGCATCTCCACGTCTTCGGAGATGATGTGCACCTCAACTTCGTCTCCCGCGGAAAACGAGACGCGTCCGGACGCTAGCACGGCCAATCCGTCGGCCATGAGCAGAGTCTTCAAGATACCTGTATTCTGATCACCCGAACTGTACGCGAGAAGCTTTCCACCCACGGACTCAAGTCTGACTCGCAGGAACTTGATTTTGCCCGGCTTCTTCCGCACGTCCTCTTGCAAAATTGCACGCACCAGAGGCTTCAGCACCCGCCGGTGCCCCATCATCTTCAGCAGCGCAGGCTTGACGAACTCTTCAAAGGTAATCATCGACGCGACAGGATTGCCCGGCAGGCAGAAAATCGGCTTCCCATCTCTGAGACCGAAGCAGGTTGGTGCTCCAGGTCCGATATCGACCCGGCGGAAAACCTGCGTCATGCCGAGTTCAGCAAGCACCTCGCGCACCAAATCGCGTTCGCCGGCGGATACTCCCGCTGAAGTAATGAAGGCATCCGCTTTGAGCCCTTCAGACATTTTTTGCGCATGACTGGCACGGTTGTCGCGAGCAATTCCAAGCATCACTGGCGTTGCGCCACACGCCCGGATGCCGGCAGCTAACGAGATTCCGTTGCTGTCGATAACCTTGCCAGGGGCCAGCGGTTCCCCGGCTCCCAGCAGTTCATCCCCTGTCGAAAGAATGGCGACCGTTGGCTTGCGATGAACCGACACCAGCGCCCGGCCGCATGAAGCCAGCATACCGATCTCCGCCGCGCGAATGACTCTGCCCGCAGCAATGACGGTCTCACCGCAGCGGACATCCTCGCCCGCCAAGCGAATATGCTGGCCCCGAACCACCGGCGCTGTAATCTGGACCTGATCGCCGCGCTCTTCCGTGTCCTCGAACGGCACCACGGTGTCGCTACCCGGAGGAATGGGCGCACCGGTCATAATCTTGATCGCGCAGCCCGCGTCGACCGGAGCGGTCGACGCACCTCCGGCAGGCAAAAAGCCGGTAACCCGCAGGCTGGCTGGTTGCTGGCAATCGGCCCCGCGGACAGCGTAGCCATCCATGGCCGCGTTGTCGTACAAGGGCAGGTTCCACGGTGCCACGATGTCCTCGGCGGTCACTCGCCCGAGTGATTCCAGCAATTCCACACGTTCGGACGCCAAAGGCATAATGCTGTCCAGAATCAAGCGGCGTGCTTCTTCAAAGCTTGGCATAACGATTTCCGTCCACGACGCGGCTCGGCGTCTCTCCGTCACCCTCGACGATTTTTTCCACCTTGCCATCGAGAAGCCGGATCACTTTGCTTTCGGTCCTCTGCCCAAGCTGCTCATTGTGGCTCGACATGACAACCGTCGTTCCCTGGCCGGATAGAGAGACTACCAGCCGCTCGATAATTTGCGCACTTTGCTTGTCCACGTGAGCCATAGGCTCATCGAGCAGCAACACCTCTGGCTGGCACGCCAGCGCTCTAGCCAAAGCAACGCGGCGAGCTTCGCCACCGGATAGATGCCTGGCATCTCTCGATTCAAAACCGTCAAGGGCGACCATCGCCAGCGATTCCTTCACTGCGCGCTGCACATTTTCTTTCGCCATGCCCCGAGCCCTGGGCCCAAACGCGACATTCGCCGACACGGTACCGGAAAACAGAAACGAATGCTGATGGAGCAGCGTGACTCGTTTGCGTAGACTGGCGAGCTGTTTTCCCTGCCAGTCGACCTGAGTTCCGGCAAATACGACCTCCCCATGGCTGGGCTTCATTAGAAAGGCCAAGATGCTCAACAGTGTGCTTTTGCCGGAACCGTTCGGGCCAGCGAGGATATGCAAACGTCCACTGGCGATTGTAAGCTCATCCACATCCAGGGCAAGGTTCTCCCGATAAAACGCGCGTATTTCCGTGAGGCGATATTGGGCAGGCTTCATGGCTGATGGCTCTCTTGCATGAAGGTTAAGAGAATATTGATCGAAAAAGAGACTGTCATGAGAATGATTCCGAGTGCCAGGCCGAAGGCAAATTCGCCTTTGCTGGTTTCCAGGGCAATAGCCGTAGTCATCGTCCGCGTGTACCAGCGAATGTTTCCGCCGAGCATCATGGCCACGCCCACCTCGGAGATCACCCTGCCAAATCCCGCAATGACAGCGGCCATGATGCCGAAGCGAACCTCGCGCGTAAGTTGCATCATGCTGCGCAGCGAACCCGCTCCCAGGGTGAGCGCCGTGGGCACAATCCGGAAATCGGCGCCCTTGATGGCGCTCAGAGTGTAGTTGGCAACGATCGGAACCGCCAGCAGCGTCTGCCCGATAATCATCGCCTTGGGCGTGAATAACAGGCCCCAGCTACCCAGCGGTCCCTGACGGCTTACCAGACCGTAAACCAGCAGACCCAGGACAACGGTCGGCATCGCCATCAGGCTGTTGAGCACAACGATCACCACCCGCTTGAGCGGAAACTGGCCGACACCAACACCCACTCCAACCGGAATGCCGAATACCGCAGCCAACAGAACGGACCACGCCGCAACCCCGACGGATGTCCGAACCGCGGCGAAGACATCCTGGTCGGCGGAGAAGATGAGGGAAAACGCCGTCTTAAAAGATTCCGCGATGAAGCCCACTGCCTACCTCGCTTGATAAAGGAAGAACACGGGCTTGCCCGCCACCTGATACTGGCCAATGATCCCCTGGCCTGTCGGGCCGGTGATGAAGTTGACAAACTTCATGGCGAGATCGTACCTGACGTGCGGGAACTTCTTCGGGTTCACGGCAATAACCCCATACGGATTAAAGAGTCCTTTTTCACCTTGGAATAAGATTACCAAGTCCGTCTTAGGCCCCGCGAAGGCATTGTAAGTGCCTCGATCCGAAAGAGTATAAGCTCGCTCCTCGGTAGCCATCATGATGGCCTCTCCCATACCCTGTCCGATCGACCGGTACCATCGGCCCGTAGGGTTAATCCCCGCCGCGACCCAGATCTCTTTCTCCTTCACATGCGTGCCCGATTCATCGCCGCGGGAAATGAATACGGCCTGCGCGCTGGCGATTCTCTGCAACGCGTCAGCGGCTGTCTTCGCGCCTTTCACGTGTGCGGGATCACTTGCCGGACCAAGGATGACAAAATCGTTGTACATGACATCGCGCCGGTTTACCCCAAAGCCGTTGGCCACGAACCTGTCTTCCAGACTGCGAGCATGCACCAGGACGACGTCCACGTCCCCGGCCTCGCCAAGCTTTAAAGCCTTGCCGGTGCCGACGGCAATCACGTCTACCTTGCACCTGCATTCCTTTTCAAATGAAGGCAGCAGCACGTTCAACAGGCCGGTGTTCTCCGTCGAAGTCGTGGTGGACATTCTGAGGCGGTCCTGCGCTGCCGCCATTGAGCAAGCCAGCAATAACGCCAGCAGGCCAATCGCATATCTCGATTTCATCGGCCCATCCTGATCTTAGTTTACCCGAGGGATACACCTTACCCCACGCTTTGCTGGCCGTTCGCCATCGGAGACCGGAGCCCCAATCACCGAAACGCCCGCCGCTCAAGGCGGGGATTTCGGTGAGCCGCGGCCACTGAGCCAACCAATTCTGCCGTACAAGCGTCATTCACAATACGGGGTGAGTAGATGAAGAACGCAAGGTTGACGCTGTGTGTCGTGATTTTCTTCTCTATTCTCGCTGAGGCTCGAGACGCGGGTCCAGTCCAGCTTACGATCAAGGCAAGTCCCCAGACAGTAAAGGCAGTAGCCACACAAACCCTCAACCATTCCGGATACACGATGAGCAGTGAGGAGCAGGCTCAAACTATATTTGTGAAGGACATGGAGGGCTTCGCGGGATTCCTGACAGCTATGCTGCTGTCGCCCTCATCCTGCAAAAACGTTGCGCCACGCCAGTTTCTGACCCTCAATTTCTCGGAAACCGCGGAGGGAACGTTAGCCACAATTTCAGCCCAGATTGAGCACACGGCAATCAGCCCCTCCTGTCAGACCGTCCGTGACGCACCGTTAAGAAAGAAGCAGACTGTGCTCAAAGAGATATTAGATAAGATAAGGACAGATGCAGAAGTGCACGCACCGCAAAACACAGCCCCAACCATGAACGTCGACACGGACATCCGGCGACTGCCACAAGGTGAAGAGAGATGGCCGACGCTTCTAGGTTTTTGAGTTCTCTTTCGGCAATGTATCTGCGGCTTCCTCGCCTAACAGTCTGCTAAACGGCGCCACCTACGCAGGTGGCTTGGGCCTGTGTGTTTTTGACGTCATTGCGCTGAAACCACCCCGCCCGCAGGCAATGATCGAACAACTCGTCGCGGAACGATGGGTGGGCGATGCTGATGAGCAGCTCCGCCCGTTCCCGCACGCTCTTGCCGAACAAATTTACGATACCGAATTCAGTGGCAACGTAATGCACGTCGGCGCGCGTGGTCAGCACGCCGGCGCCGGGATTGAGCATGGGGACGATGCGAGACATGGTTCCGTTCTTCGCCGTGGCCGGCAACGCGATCACCGGCTTGCCGCCTTTGGCGCGCGCGGCGCCGCGGATGAAGTCCAGTTGCCCGCCAAAGCCGCTATAAAACTGCTGCCCGATGGACTCGGCGCAAACCTGTCCCGTGAGATCGACCTGGAGCGCCGCGTTGATGGCGACCATGCGATCATTTTGCGCAATCAGGAACGGGTCGTTGATGTACTTATTGGGTAGAAACTCAAAGCCTGCATTCTCATGGATAAACTCGTACAGCTTTCGCGTTCCAAGAGCGATAGCGACGACAATCTTATTGGGGTGAAAGCTCTTAAATCTGCCGTTGATAACCCCCGCTTCGATCAGCGGAATGGCACCGTCGGACAAGACCTCGGTATGTACTCCGAGATCTCTGCGGTCCATCAGGTAGGCAAGGATGGCGTCGGGCAGGCCACCAAGGCCAATCTGAATGGTGCTGCCATCTTCGATCAGACCGGCCACGTTGCGGGCGATCAGTCTCTGGGTTTCACTGCTCTGGTGCGGGCGGAGCTCCGCCACTGGCTCGGAAATCTCGACGAAGGCGTCAATTTCGTTGACATGCAGGTGCGAGTTGCCACAGGTGCGCGGCACTTGGCTATTGACCTGGGCGATGATGTATTTGGCGCAACGCGCAGCGGTCAGTGTGGCTTCCACGCAAGGGCCCATGCTGACAAAGCCGTGGCGATCAGGCGGGGTAACCTGGATCAACGCCACGTCAATGGGGAAGTCGCCTGACTCTATCAGGCGCTCCACCTCATGCAAGTGTATGGGGACGTAGTCGGCGCGGCCGTCAGCCACCGCGGCACGCACATTGGAGCCCAGGAAAAGTCCATTGTGCCGGAAACTAGCGGCATACTGGGGCTCGGCGGTGGGAAAGTCCGTGAATGAGAGCAGGTGGCAGATTTCCACATTGCGCACGTCGGGGGCGCGTTCGGCGAGCGCGCTCATCAGAGCGGTCGGACATCCGCTATTGGCATGCGCCCAAAGGCGCATTCCGGATACAACGACCTTTAGCGCTTCCCCTGCCGTTTTCAGCTTCCGGGAATACTCCTTTTCCCACGACATCGGTCCTACCTCCCCTAAACGGATGGTTTCGAGCACCGCCTACACTCATAATTAGATATCCTAATGGCTCCATAAGGCAAGTGGAAAGTTTACCCCCGCCGGCGAAAAAACTCCCAGCCAAAGGACCAGACCTGCAAGCGTTTTCGGCTCCCTTGGTGACGTTATTTTGATCCACCAGCGGCTAGCCGGAAACAGAGTCTACAGACTCTTGCGAGCTGGTTCAATGCGAAATGACAGCACCGCATCGGGAGCGCCCATCAACCGGAAGCGTCCGCCCTTCTGAACCGGTTGGTTAGCATGTCACACGATATTGTGACAGTCTTACTATATGGAATGATGATCCATGTGTGACGCTATTTCTAACAGGCCGCTGAAAAACAGGCTTGCTCCGAAGTGTGCATCCAAGCGGTATCACTGTAGCGCTGGGGATCACACATTCCGTCCGTATGCGCCTCGCGTGGTCTGCCCCACCACGACAGACCGCAGTCTTTGATCACGGAGGTCATGATGGCCGCACTGCGTGGGTTGGGTCCGGTTGAAAACTGCCTTACTTGCAAGACGAAGGGGAAGGATGGCTTTTGTCATCTGCCCCAGGCTGCCTTGCAGGCGTTGGAGTCGATCAAGTGCACCACCACTTATCCCAGAGGTTCCGTGCTGTTCGCGGAGGGCCAACAATCACGCGGTATTTTTATCCTGTGCAAAGGACGCGTAAAGCTGTCGCTCTGTTCGACGGGTGGCAAAATACTCATCCGGAGGATCGCCAAAGCAGGCGAGGTAATCGGGCTAAGCGCCGCAACCTCCGGGAAGCTTCACGAATGGACCGCCGAGGCGATGGATCCCTGCCAGACCAATTTTGTCAGGCGCGAAGATCTTCTACGCCTGCTGCGGGAGCACAACGACATTGGGTATCGTGTGGCCGAGAAGCTGAGCGATAAGTACGCCTCCGCCATTCGCGAGATCCGTTTGTTCGCGCTGTCGCGTTCGGTGGGAGACAGGCTGGCCAAGCTGCTTTTTAAATTGAGTACTCTAGACGGCGAAGCGAATCAACATTGGCCGCAAGTGGAAATGCTCACGCAAGAGGAGATGGCGCAAATGATCGGAACCTCGCGTGAGACGGTGACACGGCTTCTCGCTGAACTGAAAAAACAAAAAATCGTGGAGATTAAGGGATCGACCTTGGTCATTCTCGATAAGGCTGCGCTGATGGCGTTCACCACGGCCCGGCCCCCGACCGGCATATGGAGCACCATCCTGCCCCTCGCCGGCACTGGCCAATGCAGGCGGGCGGGTCAGAGCACGTAAAGCTCTTGCGCTTCAGCTTCCATTGGGACGACCGCGACGATGCCACCGGTTCGATAGCCTGTACGGCGTTTCGAGTGCGCGCGAGTGCCCCCCTAGCAGGCGCCGCGCAGCGGCTGCACACTATCCAGTTTGCCGACCTCCTCCACGGCGGCGTGGCATGAAAACGACTTGACGATTCCCTTGTCGTGGGCGCAGACTGATCGACCACTGCAAAAAACATAATTCTTCTCGCTTCGACGTCTCGAGTGCGTGCGCCATTCGTTCGTCGCTAACAACATCGACGGGACGCAAAGGAGACCGATGGATAACCGCCAGACAGGAATGAAGTATTGGACGCTGTTCTTGATTTTCAGTGGAAACGCCATCAACGCACTTGACCGCTCCAGCCTGGCAATGGCGAACACATTCGTCGCCAAAGACTTGCATCTCGACCTGGGGACGATGGGACTGGTTTTGTCTTCCTTCGGCTGGGCCTATCTGCTGTTTAACCTGCCGGCGGGATGGCTGTGCGATCGCTTCGGGGTGAAAAGAGTTTATGGGTGAGGTGCGACCCTGTGGTCACTGGCATCCGCCACGACCGGCCTGGCAAAAGGATTAGGCACCCTTCTAATAAGCCGGGTGCTGATCGGAGTCGGCGAATCGGCGAATTTCCCAGCCGCCACCAAGGTCATCACGGAGCGATTCGATAAGTCGCAACGAGGCATGGCGACCGGCGTCTTCATGGCCGGACTGCGTGTCGGGTTCGCAGTCACGCCCGCACTGATGATTGGGCTCATGATCGCCTTTGGTTCGAAGGCCCAGCCAAATTGGCACGTTGCTTTTTACTTAACCGGGCTGGGCAGTCTGGCTTGGGTGGCTTTGTGGTTTCTCACATACCGCGATAAAGCGGTAACTCCTGCAAACGATGAGATTCCTAGCCAGCCAGGCGCCGTGAGAGTACGTGTGCCCCTGCTTGCACTGCTGAAGTTTCGGAATATCTGGGCGATGATCGTGATCAAGTTTTGCCAGGATTACCTTTACTACCTGTTCCTGACCTGGCTGCCCGGATATCTGGTTCATGCCCGCCATCTGGACCTGACGCACGTTGCATTTTATGCCACCATGCCATGGATAGCGGGAATGGTTACTCAACCGCTCATTGGCATCATCGCCGACAAACTCATCAACTCCGGTCTGGATGCCACCCGGGTCAAGAAGACTCTGATGGTAATCGTGCAACTCATCTCTCTGGCCGTGGTGTTTGCCGGATACGCGGAAAATGCCGTTACTGCCGCTTGGCTGCTGGTGGTGGCCATGGCTGGTGAATCGGCGTGTGCTGCGCTGACCTGGACTATCCCGCAGGATCTTGCACCCAAGGGCGCGGCGGGCACCCTGGGCGGAGTCAATAATACCGCCGGCGCAATGGCTGCCATTGCCGCACCAGCCGTTACCGGTTACGTCGCCCAATATTTTGGATTTCAATCCGCGCTGGCACTCGGAGGGGCAATCACGTTCGTTGGCCTCTTATCGGTTATTTTCATGCTGAAGACGCTCCGACCCTTGGACATCGATACGGCTCTTCCGGCAGAGGCTTCCAGCGCCAATTAACGGCAAGTCGAGGAACTGCAGCACGGCAAGCGCGGCGCTAGGATCTCAAAAGTTCGTGACATTCGATAGGATGCCATCCTGAGTTCAGGGTGTCATCCTGAGCGCAGCGGAGGATCTGCTTTTTCTCGTGCCTCTTCGGAACCACTGGCGGGCCGTCCGTCCCGATCGTGAGCCAGCCTGTCCTGCACTCGCAGATACGCCATGTAAAACACGATCACCAGGTTCAGCAGAAACACCGCCCACTTCACGACGGTGGCTCTGCGACTCAGCTCGTAAATCTCCAGCGGCAGGTAAACGGCTCCGGAAATCAGCGCGAGCCACTCGGCCCAAACCCGCTGTTTCCAGAGGCCGTACGATTCGACAAAGCGCATGACAGAATACACCCCCGCGGCGACGGCGACACCGATGAGGTTGGTGTCGCCAAGCCGCGCCGCATTGAGGAATACCTCGAACAGATGGCGGTGGCGATTGAAGTGCAACACCCCGAGGAGGCTTTTGGCGATGCTTTCGAAATCGTGGCCGCGACGTGAAAGCGAGAGCAGTCCCAAGCCGACGAGCACCACCAGCAGGCCCTTTGACAGCTCCAGGATGGCGACCGAGCGCAACACACCGCGCTGTACGTCGCCGACTTGGTGAGTCCTGGGCATGACGAAGATTTTATTGCCAGCCGTCCACCCCGGCTAGAGGCTGTGGGAAAGACCGCTTACAGGCGAAAGAGATCCACCAGCTCTTGTGCAAGGACCTTGGAGTGCCTCATCGCTATGGCAGCCTCGCCCGGGTTGCGGCTTTTACTCGCCTGGGTCGAATCGATAGCCGACCCACGGTTCAGTCAGGATGTAGCGCGGCGCGCCCTCTTCGAGCTCCAGCTTCTTGCGCAGGTGCCCTACGAAGACGCGTAGATACTCGGGCTGCTCGACACTGTTTTCCCCCCATATAGCCGCGAGCAGTACACGATGGGTTATCACTTTGCCGGGATGGCGCGCCAGGTAAACGAGAAGCTCGAATTCCTTGGGGGTAAGGTGCACTTCCCTGCCCCCGAGTTGAACGCTATGCAGTTCGGGATCGATGCGGAAGTTTCCGATTTCGATAACCTCCGACGACGGCTGCTGCCCCGCGGCAATGCGCCGCATCGCCGCACGCACTCGAGCCAGCAGTTCATTCACACTGAAAGGCTTGGTCACATAGTCATCGGCGCCGGCATCGAGCGCATCCACCTTGATCTTCTCTTCGCCTTTGACGGACAGCACGATGATTGGTAGCGACGACTTCGCCCGGACATGCCGGCAAAGCTCCAGGCCATTCATGTGCGGCATGCCGAAGATCGGTAATCAACAGGTCGGGCGTCCACTCCTTCATCACTTGCAGCGCCTCGTCCCCGTCGCTCGCGGTGCGGATCGCGTATCCCTGGCTGGAAAGCGTAGTCTTGAGCACGCGCGTAATCTGCGGCTCGTCGTCGACGACCAGTATGTTGCGCCTCTCTGCTGCGGTTGCCATCGGCGTCTATTTCACCTCTTGGGTAACGATGTGAACATCCACCGGCGGAGCATCCCGCAGGAACTTGTGAATGGCGGAAAGATACAGGTATCTCCGCCAGCTCGTCTGTGCCGAACGCCCGAACACCACCTGGGTGATGTGCTTTTCTCGAACCAGCTTGGCCACCTCCTCATGCACATGCTTGCCCTTCGCGCGAAGAATCTGCGCCCCCAGGTTTTCGGCGAAGCGGAGGTTCTGATTCAAAGTGCGTTGACGATCCGGCGTTGCATCGGCGCCGATATCGATGTAGAGGACGGCAAGATCGGCATCGATGCGGTTAGCCATGCGAGCGGCGCGGGCGATCAGATATTGGGCCGAGGGATTGGAGCTGATGCACACTGCGATCCGCTCCCGCACCTCCAACGCCCGTCCTGGCTCTTCCTTCTCCAGATACGATTCCAGATTCCGGTCCACGGCACGGGCAACCTGCTGCAGCGCCAACTCACGCAGGGCATTCAAATTGCCCGGACGGAAAAAATGTCCCAAGGCCCTTTCGGCACGTTCCAGCGGGTAGATGTCGCCCCGGCGCATGCGTGTTTGCAGCGCTTCGGGCGTCAAATCCTGCAGTACGATTTCCGTGACTCGCTGCATCACCCAATCCGGCACGGTCTCGCGGATCTGGATTCCCGTAATGTTTTGGACCAGCGGCGCCACGCTCTCAATGTGCTGCACGTTCATCGTCGAGAGCACGTCGACCTTGGCGTCGAGCAGCTCCATCACATCTTCGTAGCGCTTCTTGTGCTTGCTCCCCTCGATGTTGGTATGCGCCAGCTCGTCTACCAGCACAATCTGCGGCTTGCGCGCGAGGATGGCCTCGGTATCCATTTCCTCGAATAACGTGCCTTTGTACTCGATCTGGCGCCGTGGTACCGCTTCGAGCTTGGACGACAGCTCCGCAATCGCCTTTCGGCCGTGGGTTTCGACGTACCCGATGACCACCTCTTCGCCGCGAACGCCTCGGCGTATGCCCTCACTCAACATGCTGTACGTCTTGCCCACGCCGGGCGCGTAGCCCAGGAAGACCTTGAAGATTCCCTGATTCTTTTGCGGAGCAGCCTCTTCCAGCCATTGTTCGGGGGTCTTGCGCATGCTTGGTATTATTCTCAATAGCTTGGCAATTGTCGAATGGATTACAATCGCTCGCGTGAGAATAGCGGCGAGGCATCGGATCTTACAGATCGTAATCGCCACGGCGATCGATTTTCTGATCGTCGTGTTTTACTTCAAGCTGCTGCACGTAAATCAAACGACCGTTGGATTTACGTTTCTGCTGGCAATTTTGGCCGTCTCGGCGGCATGGGGATTGACCTGCGCAATCTACATGTCGGTGGTCGCCACGCTGGCATACAATTACTTTTTTCTCCCACCTATTCTTAAATTTACCATCTCCGATCCTCAGAACTGGGTCGCTCTGTTCACTTTTCTGGTCACCGCCGTGCTGGCCAGTCAGCTTTCGGAACGGGCCCGGCGCCAAGCTCTCGAAGCCAATCAGCGCCGCCACGAAGTCGAGCGCCTGTATGCTTTCAGCCAGCAGTTGCTGGTTACGGAAAACGTCCGGGAGCTGCTCAACGTGATTCCGCGATACATCGTGGAATCTTTCGGGGCCTCCGGCTGCGCGCTCTTCCTCGAGGGCAAACACGACGTTTACTATTCCGACCTCGCGGCTCAGTCGTCGCTGCCTGCCGAACAGCTCAAGTCGGTGGCGGTACGCGGAGAGCCGATGCTGGACCCGGAACACTCTGTCTGCTACATGCCCTTGCGGATGGGAGTGCGCTCCGTGGGGACTCTCGGGCTGACCGGAAGCATTCCGTCGCGGGAGACCCTCGAAGCCGTCGGCAGTTTGATCGCGACCGCCATCGAACGGGCAGCCACCATGGAGAAGTTGAGCAAGGCCGAGGCGGCGCGCGAAAGCGACCGGCTGCGTTCGGTGCTCTTGGATGCGGTGACCCACGAGTTCCGCACGCCCCTGACGGCAATCAAAGCGTCGGCTCAGACATTACTTTCCGGGGTCGATTTGGACCAATCACAGCGCACCGAGCTGCTGCACGTGATCGACGAAGAAAGCGATAGGCTGAATCGTCTGGTCGGCGAGGCGACGGAAGTGGCCCAACTGGACGCGCACAGAATCGAACTTCGAATACGTCCCTACCAAATCCGCGAGGCCGTGGATGCGGCGATCGAAGAATCCAAACCAGCGCTCTTGCACCATCCGGTTGAAGTCGTAATCCCGGACGGGCTTCCGCCCGTGGCGATGGACTTGGAACGCATCGCGGAAGTCCTTCAACAGTTGCTGGACAATGCCGGCAAATACTCGCCGCCCGAAACACCCATTCAGATCACGGCCGAACTGCGACGCTCGGAGCTTGTCGTCAGCGTCGCCGACCGCGGCCCTGGCGTCGACGATATCGAACAGACGATGATCTTCGAAAAGTTTTATCGCGGGCGTAATCAGCGAGTCTCGATTCAGGGCACCGGAATGGGACTAGCCATCGTCAAGGCGATCATTGAATTGCACGGCGGCACGGTTGGCGTCACCAGCCAGGTTGGCCGCGGCTCCGTGTTCTACTTCACACTGCCTGTCCGCTCGTGATTGGCGGTGCGATCCGCCGTCGGGGCGGTTACTTCCTCAAGTCAAACTTACGCTGAAAGACGTGCCGTGCCAGCATGTTCAATTGTGCTTCGGTGGTTCCGCCGCCAATCTTGAACATGCGGACATCGCGGTACATGCGCTCCAGCGGACAATCCTCCGCATAGCCGGCCGCGCCAAACATCTGCAAGCTGTCGCTCACCACCTCGATGGCAATGTTCCCCGTATAGGCCTTCGCCATCGAGGCTTCGTTCATCAGTGGCATGCGAACGTTGTTGCGCAAAAGACGGGCATTGCACGCGGCTTGGCAGATAAGCAGATAGGCGCAGTTGAGCTTCACCTCCGCCTGCGCCATTTCCCATTGCAACCCCTGAAACTCCGAGAGCGTTTTGCCGAAGGCTTTACGTTTCAGCATGTATTGCACGGCCAGCTCGTGCGCACCCCTCGCAATGCCCAGGGCCACCGCGCTAGCACCGACGCGCTGGCCATTGTAGCCGAACATCAGTTTCTTAATGCCCTCGGTGCCGTCCCCCATCACCACCACGTTTTCCTCGGGAACGGCGCAATTTTCAAAAATAAGTTCGGCCTCGGGTATGCCTCGCAGTCCCATGGCCTTTTCCACTTTGCCGAAGCTGAATCCGGGGGTTCCCTTGTCGACCAGGATGCCGCCGATCCCCAGTTCTTTCCCGTCCTCGAAAAACCGGGCGAAGATCAGGTTCGTCCGCGAGATGCCGCCACCGGTAATCCAGTGTTTCTTGCCATTGATGACGAAGCAGTTGCCCCGCTTGTCGGCCCTGGTTGTGAGATCGGTGAGGGCGGTTCCCGCCTCCGGCTCGGTCATGCCGATGGCAGGCTTGTCGGCTTCGTCCAGAATACGGTGGGCAACCGTTTTACACTGTTCCTCGGTGCCGTAGGCCATGATGCAGCCGAGGGCTCCCATGTTGGTTTCCACGATCAGCCGCGCGGTCACGCCACAGTATTTGGCTACCGTCGCGACGGCGAGAATCGCATCGATCAGGGGACGCTCCCGCCCGCCGAATTTTTCCGGTATGGTCATCCCCAGAAAGCCCCCCTTCCTGAGCAGCTCGAGATTCTCGGAAGGATACTCGTGGTTCTGGTCCCAACGAGGAGCTTTCGGGGCAAATTCCTTCTGCCCGAGGTCGTCTAATGCTTCGATCATCTCTTGCTGTTGCTGGGTAAGCGTGAAGTCCATTGTTTCCTCCGGTGTGAGTGGAAACTCTATGAACTCATAGCGTATGGGGCGTTGGCAATCGATTTTGAAGAGGCAGCCAGGACTTTTAGGCCATCCTCGACGGCGTCAAGCACCTCGATTTACGCACAACCGGGCAGTGAGCTGTATCACAGCGGCGCCCCCCGGCATTGACTAAATTATTTTGACAGTCGTGTGGGGAGGATTTTGTGTCTTTCAACGTGGATACTGAACTCGAAACCAAGCTTCTTGGCAAGGCCAGGAATATCTCCATGCAAGCCGGGGCATTACTCTTCAACCAAGGCGATGCGGTAACCGGTGTCTATATTCTCAGCAAGGGCCGGGCGCGTTTGACGCTTCGCTCGGTTGACGGCAAAATCCATTTAGAGGAAATCGTTGGCCGCGGCGGCCTGCTCGGATTGCCTGCCGCCATCAGCGGCACCCCTTACAGCCTCACCGCGGAGGTTCTCTCCGATTCCGAGCTTGCGTTCCTCTCCCGTGAGGAGTTGGTCAGCCTGATGCAAAGCGACGTCTCGCTCTCTCTGAAGCTGGTGGAATTGCTCAGCCAGGAAGTACGCGCCATGCGGGACGTCATTGCCGGGCCGGCTAGCGCGTCGAACTAATTCCCGGATTTCGCAGGAGCATTCGTCGTGGCCGAAGAACGTTCTCGCCCCAACATGAATGAGTACCTGATGGGAATCGCCATCGCTGTCCGCAATCGCGCCAATTGCGTCGGCAACCGCGTCGGCGCGGTGGTTGCCAAGGACGCGCGCATCGTCTCCACCGGATACAATGGCACGCCACGCAACATGCCCAATTGCCTGGATGGAGGCTGCCTGCGCTGCGCCAACCGCGAATCGCATCCTCCCGGCACCAGCTACGATCTCTGCATCTGTGTCCATGCCGAGCAGAATGCCCTTCTCGGCGCCGCCCGCTTCGGTATCGCGGTCGAAGGCGGGACGCTCTACACCACCATGCAGCCCTGCTTCAGTTGCATGAAGGAAATGCTTCAGGCTGGCATTCATCGAGTCTTTTACCTGCACGAATGGAAGCACCCTGACGCCGCTTACCGGTCCGAATATGAACGGCTCCAAAGCCGTTTTCTGCAGGGAGTGCGCCGCCTCGAGATGGCAGACCCCGACGCGGAGTGGGCCGTCTCCACCCGTAGAGCCAAAACCTAGCAAGCGGCGGGAAGAATGAGGTCAGGGTGTCAGGTACTTGGCTCCAGATTCTGAACAGTCTTTCATTCGCCGCCTTGCTCTTCATCGTGGCCAGCGGGTTCACGCTGATTTTCGGCCTGTTGCGCGTGGTCAACCTGGCGCACGGTGCTCTTTATCTCATGGGCGGCTATATCGGCATGACCGCCGCTGTCGCAACCGGCAGCTTCGCCCTCGGAGCAGTTGCAGCCGCGGTTGCCATCGCCTTCGCCGGGCTGATGCTTGACCGCGGGCTGCTCAATTTCGTCAAGAACCAGGAACTCAAGCAGGTCTTGCTCACCCTCGGCGTGGCGCTCGTACTTGACGATTTGGCGCTGGTTCTTTGGGGTGGCGATACGCGCACCATCCCCATACCGCAATTCCTTCAGGGCGCTGCGCAGTTCGGTGAAATCTTCTATCCCAAGTACCGGCTCATGGTGCTTGCCAGCGGCGTCATCATCTTCCTGCTGTTGGGGCTGCTTTACAACCGCACCCGCTTAGGCGCTATGATTCGAGCCGGAGTCGATGATGCCGAGATGGTGCAGGCGATCGGCATCGACATTCGCCGGCTTTTTCTTCTTACTTTCATGTTGGGCTCCGCCCTCGCCGGCCTGGGCGGCGTGCTGGGCGGTGCGTTCCTCACGCTTTATCCCAGCGCCGATTCCGAGATCCTGGTCTACAGCCTGGCGATTGTCATCATCGGCGGACGCGGCAGTCTCGCCGGAGCCGCGATTGGCAGCCTGATGGTCGGCTTTCTCAACGGACCGGTTGAATCGAGGCAGATTTATTTGCAGTTGGTTTTTACGGTTCGCGGCACTTTGAGTCGTTGGCCTTCCAGTGCTGCATCGTTGTCCTGAAAGGGTGAATCTAAGTTGATAGCAGCTTTCAGGGGACCGCGGAGGCGAGGAGCAGTTGATACAGCCAGCACAAAGCGCTACAGTGTCATTCACTGAGCCGTAGGGAGAATTGATGTTTGCAACCGAGGAAATGCTCGTGGACAGCTTTGTCGACGCGCTGCAAAGCAGCGCTACCCCGTGGGGAGTTGTTCAGGTATTGCGGGAATTCTTTTATGCGCGAGGGCGTACCGATGTGGTGGCTGTTTCTGATCGGGATACGCTGATTGCCTTCGAGGCGAAACTCCAGAACTGGCGCACTGCCCTACAGCAGGCATACCGGAATACCTGCTTCGCCCACAGCTCGTACGTTCTCCTTCCCAAGAAAGCCGCCATGACTGCAAACCGCTATTCGGCGGAGTTCGAGAATCGCGGCGTTGGCCTGTGCTATATGGATGGCGCTGACCTCGTTATTCTCCAGGAATCTTCAGTAAACGAGCCGCTCGAACCTTGGCTCGCGGTCGAGGCCAGACTCCAGGCTCGGAAGTAATCGTTAAAGTCATCATGCCAATTTTGCCGCTTGATGCTGTTGCACGCGCGATTTGCTCCGCAAATGGCCACTCGTTTGTCGAGGGAGTAGGGCAAGGCGCTTTCAAGGAAACCTTCCGAATTGTGCATCAGGACGGCCGCACGATGGCATTAAAGATCCTGAAGCCCGGATTTTCACCTGAACGTTCCCAACGCGAGATCGATGCGATGACGCGATGCTGCCACCCTAATGTGGCTCGATTGCTTGGGATTTTTGATTTCGACTATGGTGGAACGAAGTACATCTTTTTGTTGGAGGAGTTTTTTGACGGAGGTACGTTCAAGGAGCGCATCCAGAAGTCTGGCCTCCTTGGCCGCGACGCACTGTTGGATGTCGGCGAGCGTCTAATAGGTGCAATGGCTCATGTTGCGGGGCAGGAGCTCGTCCACCGTGACTTGAAGGCCGAGAATGTCATGTTCCGTAACGGCGGCGGTGAGCCAGTGATCGTCGATTTCGGCCTTGTTCGTGACCTTCGAAGAACGTCGCTCACCGATACGTGGGTGCTACGCGGCCCAGGAACACCTCTGTATGCCCCGCCAGAGCAGCTCAACAATGAGAAGGATTTAATTGATTGGCGCTCGGATCAGTTCTCGCTCGCTGTCATGCTGTCATATGCCGGGTTTGGCTTCCATCCTTACGCCGAGACAGCCAGTTCCCCGACCGAGGTCATTGAGCGTGTGGCTAAGCGTGAGAAGCCCTCTGCCCGATTTGTGGATGTTGTTTCACGTGCCAGGCTCCCTGTTCTGCAACCGATGGTGGCACCGTGGCCAGTACAGCGTGTACGTACTCCTGCTGAGCTGCTCGATCTGTGGATCAAACAAAGGGAGGCCAGCGCTTAATGCCTGCATACCACCAGATGGGCAACGACTCTGAAAATCTACTCTGGGAAGAGCATCTTGGCCGCTACCGTGGGGCGGTTCTCAGTCCTGTGAACTACGATTCCGCTGGCATAAAGGTCCAGATTGAAAGGGCGAGAGGGCTTCCCAGCTTCGAAACGATCTTCGACCCGCAGTTGTACCTGCCCCAGAGCGAGCGCGGATGCCTTCCCGAATGGGATTACTTTCCGAAAGATGTCGATACTGCTGACCCATCCTCAGAGCCCTGGTGGGACGGGTTGGTTGATCAGACCGCAAAGACTGTTCTTGCCCTGATGCCAAGTGCCGTTTGTTCGCCTGCGGTTGTGCCTAAGACGTTTCCAAACGAGTATTACAGCCAATCTGTGCACATCGGCACACGCCTTGAAGCCGCCCTCAAGGGCAGTAACATTGGCGGTATTCAGACGGTTGTTGCTTATCTGCCCGACTTGGCAACTGCGGGAAGGGCGCTTGCAATCGCGTCTATACTATCGCGCAGTCCTTTGCAGCGGTTCTTCCTTGTGCTTGTTGACAACACGGAACCGCGGAGAGAACTCGCTGACCCTGAAGAGTTGAAAGGCGCAATGCGTCTAATCGCCGCGTTGGAAGAAGGCGGTCAGCAGGTAATTGTAGGTTTTTGTTCTTCGGAGATGGTCTTGTGGAAAGCCGCCGGCGCCACCGTGTGCGCCACTGGCAAGTTCTTTAACTTGCGCAGATTTACCCTGTCACGATTCGCCGAGCCCGGCGGTGGGGGCGGCCAATTGTCGTACTGGTTCGAGGAAAGCCTGCTGTCATTCCTCCGGGAGTCCGACCTACTTCGTATACAGCAGCGCGATTTCCTGAGCGCCAGTTCAAAGGCAAATCCGTTTGGGCAAAGAATCCTGGAGACCATTCCGACGAAGAAACCATGGGTAGCGCTTGGGTGGCGCCAATTCATGCACTGGTTTGCCGATGCTGAGTACCGCCTCGATACAGACGTCGAATCTGCCGATGATTTGGTCAACCAAGCAGACGAGAACTGGGCTGCAATCGAGAAGATGAAACCGCCGCTGTTCATGGAAGAACGCCAGAATGATGGCAGTTGGGTTCGTCAGTGGCGCCGTGTACTTGCTGAATTCCCGTATTTCGAGTGAACTCAAAGGTGACAGGACCCCGAAAACGCCCTGCGAATTTAGTGGGCCGGGGCCGGCCGTCCGCGCATACTGCTGCTCGATGAACCTGCCGCCGGCTTGTCTCCCGCCGAACGCACACCCATGGCCGACATGATCCGCAACTTGCCTGACGATCTGACCGTGCTGTTGATTGAGCACGATATGGAGCTGGCGCTCGGGCTCGCCGATCGAGTCACCTGCCTGCACTATGGCGAGGTCCTGACCGAGGGAACTGCCGATGAAATCCGCGCCGACGTCCGCGTGCAGGAGGTTTATCTTGGAACGGCGGGCCGGCATGCTTGAGATTCGAAACCTGCATAGTTACTACGGCGAAGCCTACGTGCTTCACGGCATTGATTTGACGGTTCCCAAGGCCCATGTGGTCGCTCTACTCGGCCGTAATGGCATGGGAAAAACCACGACGATTCGCTCCGTGATGGGACTGCGCCCGCCCACGGTGCGCCAAGGGACGGTAAGCTTTCGCGGCAAGCCGCTCGGCGACCTGCCGCCCCATCGGATCGCGCAGCTCGGAATTGGACTCGTACCCCAAGGCCGCCGCTTGTTCCCCTCGCTCACCGTCACCGAGCATCTCGACATTTGCCCGCGCCGTTCGGCAGCTCCCGGCCGCACGGCTTGGACGCCCCACCGTGTCTTCCAGCTCTTTCCGCGTCTCGACGAACGCCGCAGCCACCGTGGCCAGCAGCTTTCCGGCGGCGAGCGACAGATGCTGGCCATCGGCCGCGCTCTGATGATCAATCCCGACCTGATCCTCATGGACGAGCCTACAGAGGGCTTGGCCCCGGTCATGGTCAAGCACGTGGAGGAGGCCGTACAAACGCTCCGCGCCGAAGGGCTCTCCATCCTGCTGGTCGAGCAGAACCTGCACAGCGCACTGAGTGTGGCGGACACGGTTTACATTATCGAAGCCGGCAGCATCGTCTACACCGGCCTACCGGCAGAGCTGACGGCCAACCAAGAGCTCATGCATCGACACTTGGGCGTGTAACCTATCGCACCGCGACCCAACCCTGCCGCCTGGAATCCGCCGCGGACATTGGACAACTTCAGCCAGCCACCTGCAACCCCGCGGTAAGCTCCCACATCCCATTCCCTCGTAAATGGAAAGTTACGCCCCATGCCCATGCTGAGACTTCGACAACCGCTTGCCACCCTCGTCTGTCTTCTCCTGTTGTCATCCGTGTTCAGCTTCGGCGCCGACGCCCCGAACGAGATCAAGATCGGTACGCTGTATGCATCTTCCGGCCCTTTTGCCGCCATTTCCATGCCGGTGAATTACGGCTTGAAGCTCTGGGTCGACCAGAAAAACGCCGAAGGCGGCGTAATGGTCAAGCCCTACAACAAGAAGATTCCCATCAAACTCATCGCCTACGACGACCAGAGTTCTACCGCGACCGCGGCGACTCTTTACAACCAGCTCATCACCCGCGACAAGGTTGACCTGCTCATCTCCGATTCCGGTTCGGTGCTCACCTCGGTTGCCGTGCCAATCGCTCGCGATCACAAGATGCTGCTCGTCGACCAGACTGGCACAGGCGCCACCTTCTTTAATCAAGACAATCCTTACATCGTGCTGATTTCGGACCCTGTTTCCAGCATCTGGCCGAAGTACGTTGGCGAGTTTCTGAATAATGACGGCTATCAGATGGGCATCCGGCGCGTGGCCATTCTCTATGCCACTAACGATTTCGATAGCACCCAGGCAAACGCGGTTCGCAAATTTCTGAAAGATGCCGGCAAAGTGCAGATTGTCTACGACAACGGCGTTGCCACCAATACTTCCAACTATACGGTGCTGCTGCAGAGCATTCGTGCCGCCAATCCCGACGCCGTCGTACACCTCGGCTATCCCGATAACGACATCGCTTTTCTTCGCAACCTGCAGGACGGCGGGGTGAAATTCAAATGGCTGTTTTGCATCTATCCCGGACTTGAAACCGAACTGCTGGAGAAGAACGTCGGCGCCAAGGGTTTGCAATACGTTTATTCGTACGTTACTTCATCGGTCATCAACTACCGGCCGAACTTTGGTATGAGCCTTTCCGAATTCAAGGCCGCTTGGGACAAAAAATACGCGGGAGGCCATGTCGAATTCGGGTTTAACTCAGTGGCTGGCTACACCACCGGACTGGTGCTGGAAAAGGCGCTCGCCACCACGGACAGCATGGATCAGATGGCTTTGCGCAAAGCCATTTTCGCGCAGTCGGGCAAGCTGAAAACGCTCGATGGCGACTTCATGCTTGACGAACACGGGGCGCAGACCGGCGAAATCACGCCTCTCGGACAGCTCGTCGGCGATGGCAAGGGAGGCGTGAAGTTCGTCACCGTCGTTCCCCACGATCTGGCAGACGGGAAGCCAATCTACCCTGCCCCATAGACCGTATACGTGAAAGGTAACGTTCAAAGCCGGCCGCGTTGATCAAGGAATACGCCAACTCCGGAATTGATCGAGTGCTTGCCGGAAAGACCGAAGCCGTTCCCTGAACAAACTGTATGCTCGAATACGCCCTGCTGGCAGGTTTTCTGTTCGGCCTCTATTTCAGCCTGGTTGGCTTGGGCTTGAACCTCATGTTCGGGGTCATGCGCATCGTCAATCTGGCGCATGGCGACTTCCTCATGTTGGGCGGCTTCACCGCATATTGGCTGTTCACGCTATTCCACATCAATCCCATGATTACGGTTTTAATCGCGTTCGTGGGGTTCACCGTCATCGGCGCACCCATGTACTATCTCGGCGCGTGGCGGCTGGTGACGGCGAAAGATCCGGAGATGCTGTCGCTCATTCTGTTTTTCGGTCTTTCCCAGGTGATTGAAGCGGCGGCCACCGTCGCCTTCGGTGCGAGCCAGTACTCAATTCCCGGTATCGTCCTGGGCGCCGAGCCATGGCACGTTCTCGGCCAAACCTTCCCTGCCAGCTGGATGATCAGCGGCATTGCCAGCCTGGTCTGCATAGGTTTACTGTACGTTTATCTTTACCGCACGCGCCTGGGATATCTGACGCGCGCGGTGATGGCCTCGCGCGACGAGGCTCTGAGCACGGGAATCAACGTGCATTTTGTTTCATCCATCGCCTTTGGATTGAGCCTCGGGCTGGCGGCGGTGGCTGGCGTCTTCGCCCCGTTCATGCTCGGCAGCATCCTGCCGTCCATGGGGGCAAGCCTTAACATCACGGCCTTTACCGTCATCGTCGTCGGGGCGCTCGGCCAGCCTTTAGGCACGGTGCTGGGCGGCATTATTTACGGCATCGGTCTCATGCTGATGCAAACTTATTTTAGCTCCTGGGCAAACCTGCTTCCTTACCTGTTGTTGATTCTCATCCTGCTGGTAAAGCCAACCGGCCTGCTCGGAAAGAAGGTGCGGCGTGCGTAACCTCGTGCTTCACCTGCTGCTGATCGCCGTGCCGGTAACCCTGGCCTTCGCACTCTTGCCGTTCGTCTACAACAATCAACTGCTGCTCTTTAATTTCGTCGTCTTTCTCACGCTGGCGCAGGGCATCAACATTATTTACGGATTCACCGGCTACTTGCCTTTCGGTTACGTCGGGTTTTTTGGGGCCGGAGCTTATGGATTCTCGCTCATGGTGATGCATCTGCACGCCCGCCCGCTGACGGCATTGCTGGTGGCTGCGCTTGCGGCCCTGGCGCTTGCCGTTATCCTCACCCCGCTGCTGCGGCTGGAGGGCCCTTACTTCGCCATCGCCAGCCTCGCCGCCTCCGAGGCGGTCAACCAGTTCGTCTCCAATCCTAATCTCACCGAAATCACCCGTGGGCCATACGGCATCAGCCTCACCGGCGTTTTTGCGCCGAACTTTGCCTACGGCATTGCCATTGCCATTCTTGGGTTCACGCTTGCCGCCGTGATCTATCTTCGCAATAGTCATTTTGGACTCGCCTTGCAAGCCGTTCGCGAAGATGCCGTCAGCGCCGGCATGGCGGGAATCAACGTGGTGCGCGAACGCGTTCTGGCCTGGTTGCTCAGCGCGCTCATCGCCGGGCTGATCGGCGGCGTCGATGCCTGGTACATCTCCGTTTTTTATCCGGAAACCGTGTTCGATCCCGCCGTGAGCATATTCGCCATTGTGTTTGCGCTCTTCGGCGGCACCGCCACGATCGTCGGCCCGATCTTCGGCGTCGCCATTCTTTACGGCATCTATAACACCATCGGCATTACCACGCCGCAGTATTTTCAGTTCATCTACGGCACCTTGATCATGGGCCTGGTGATGTTTCTTCCGAACGGCATGGTCTCACTGCTACGGCGCTGGGGGCTGAATGTCCCATGATGCAGAGGCGACGCGCACTCCGCTGCTCCGCGTCGAAAAGGTGGTCAAACATTTCGCGGGCTTCTGTGCCCTGGATGGCGTCAGCTTCCGCCTTATGCCGGGAGAGATTCTCGGACTGGTCGGTCCCAATGGTTCCGGCAAGACCACCTGCATCAACGTCATCTCCGGACTCTACCGGCCCGATGCCGGACAGATTCTCCTCGACGAGCGCCCAATCGGCGGATTGCCGCCGCACAAACTTGTGCACCTCGGCATCAATCGTACGTTTCAAGTTCCTAAGCCATTCCTCTCGCTCACGGTGGGTGAAAATGTGGAAGTCGCCGCCGCCTATGGCCGCAGACGCGAAAAGCGAGAGGACATCGACACCGACACCATCCTCGGCATGCTCGATCTCATCGCCAGCCGTTCGCGTCCCGCCGCCAGTCTCAACAGCGTGCAGCAGAAAATGCTGGATCTGGCCCGCGCGCTCGCAACCGCTCCGCGCATTCTGCTGGTGGACGAACTTGCCGCCGGACTTAACCCCGAGGAGTTGCGGCGAGTGGCTGCGCGATTGCGCGATTTGGCCGACTCCGGCATTGCCTTAGTCGTGGTCGAACACCTCATGGGCTTCATCGGTGAAGTCACCGATCGGGTTATCGTGCTCAACGTCGGGCGTGAGATTTTCGAAGGAAAACTCGGCGACGCGGTGCGCGACCGGCAAGTCGTAGAGGTGTTCCTGGGGGTCGGTGATGCCGTCTGAGTTGCTCGCTGCCGAGGGCCTGGAGAGCGGCTACAACCGCGTCCAGATCTTGTGGGGCGCCGGCGTCACCGTCCATGAAGGAGAATCCGTTTTGCTTCTCGGCGCCAATGGCGCGGGCAAAACCACACTGCTCAAGGTTCTCATGGGACTTTTGCCGGCATGGCGGGGAAGCATTCGTTTTGCGGGTGAGGACATTACACATCTGTCCACCGACCGCCGGGTGCATCGCGGAATCGCCTATATGTCCGAGGTCGGAGTTTTTCCCGGACTCACGGTTGACGAGAATATCCGCATCGGCGGACACCTGCTCCCCAGGGCGGCATTACATTCCCGCGCCGACGAACTCTATGCCATCTTTCCCGATCTCGGCCAACGCCGCCGCACTCCGGCAAGCAGCCTCAGCGGCGGACAACGAAAAATGCTGGGCATCGCCAAGGCTATGGCGGGACGGCCTCGCCTCCTCATCATGGACGAACCCTCGGCGGGTCTGTCTCCGCGCTTTGTGCGTGAAGTGATGCGAGTGCTCGCCGAATCGCGCCAGCAAGGGCTCTCACTGTTCATTGCCGAGCAGAATGTGGGGTTCCTGGATCTCGCCAACCGTGTCTACACCCTGGAGGGCGGTCGCGTGGGCTTCAGCGGAACGGTCGACCAAATGCATGCCGACGACGCCTTGCATCGCGCCTATTTCGGGCTGAGATAGCTTACTTGAGATTCGTCCAGCGGCACGCCACTCCGCCGCCAGATCCCGCCCGGACTCAAGCAATCCCTGAAACTGTCGATGGCTCTTGATGTATGGACTATTTATCGAAGCTGCGCTTCCACCTGCGGAAACGCGTTGCTGTCTTTCCCGCTGTTGGCCGGAGAGACAGCTCGCTCCGAACCTATCGACCAGGACCTGAAGGCACTATCAGATGAGACCGGAAAGCACAAAATCGACTGATCCAATAGCCAGTGGGCGTGACGCCGACTCCCCTATTCGCGCTCTCGACACGCGCGCTACGGTGGAAGTGCGCGTACCCGCAAGAAACCATCGCCGCCGGGGTTCCGTTCGACTTTGGCTTGCGTCTCTCGTTGTCGCTTGTGTGCTACCGGTGTGGATCGCCGCCGGGTTCCTTGTCTACCACAACTATCAGAGCAAACGGGCGCTTACTGAACAGCGCATGCTGGAATCCGCGCGGGCACTCACCATGGCGGTTGACCAGAAGCTGGACAACATGCGGGCCGGCTTGACCGGACTCTCGGTTACATCCGCGCTCATCTCGGGCGACCTACCCGCATTCTACCGTCAGGCGCTGGTGATTTTGGAAGCTTACCCCGGTGCCTATATCCTGCTTGCGGACGCGACCGGTCAGGAGTTTGTCAATACATTCCGCCCATTTGGCGCGGCCTTGCCCAAGCATAGCGTCCCGGATGCAGTTCGCAAGGTGTATGCGACCGGCAGGCCGCTTATCACCAACCTCTTCAAGGGCGTTTTTACTGGGCGTCCTATGATCAGTGTGCACGTCCCAGTGTTCCGCGACGGCCGAGTCGTCTACGATCTAGCCATGAATGTCCCTGCCGATCGCTTCGATACAGTTCTATTACAGCAGCACCTCCCGCCAGAATGGATGGGAGGAATCTTCGACAGCAATCAAGTCATCATTGCTCGGACTCGTTTAGCAGAGGAGTTTGTCGGTCGGCAAGTCAACACCGTTCTGGGGCAACGAATGAGGGATGCCGTGGAGGGTACGGCGGAGACCATCAACCTCGAGGGTGTCTTGATGTTTAACGGCTTCAGCCGATCGGCGACGTCCGGTTGGACGGTGTCGCTCGGGGTGCCCAAAGCGATCATGATGGCGGAGATTTGGCGCTGGCTGTGGTGGACCCTTGCCGGCACGGCCTTGCTGTCACTCACCGGTATCGCGCTGGCTCTATTCATGGCGGAGCGTATCGCTGGTTCCATTCAGGGTCTGATTGCTCCGGCCCTCGCCTTAGGGCGCGGCGAATCGGTGGTTTTTGGGCACCTCGAACTCGCGGAAACCAACCAAGTCGGCGAATCGTTGGTCAAGGCATCGCAACTCATTCAGCAACGCACGGCGGAGCGCGAGCGCGCTGATTCGGCTAGCAGCGCCAAGAGTGCGTTTCTTGCCAATATAAGTCACGAGATCCGCACGCCCCTGAACGGTGTGATCGGCATGACTGAGCTCGCCCTGGAAACCAACCTCACGCCGGAGCAGCGCGAATATCTCTCCACCGCGAAACTCTCCGCCGAATCCTTGCTCTCGATCGTCAACCAGGTCCTGGACTTCTCCAAGATAGAAGCGGGACGCCTGGAACTTGATTCCTTCGAGTTCAACCTTCACGACCTGCTCGGAGACACCATGAAGGGGCTGGCTCTCCGCGCCCATCAGAAGCGGCTGGAACTCGCCTATGACATCTTCCCTTCGGTTCCGGAAGTAGTCATCGGAGATGGTCACCGCCTGCGCCAGATTCTTGTCAACCTCGTCGCCAATGCCATCAAGTTTACCGAGCGCGGCGAGGTGGTCGTGACCCTCGATTCCGCCGCCGAACGCGGCCCCAACCTGATTCATCTGGTGGTGCGAGACACCGGAATTGGTATTCCGCGCGAGAAATTCAATACCATCTTCGAGGCCTTTGGCCAGGCCGACAACTCACAGACCCGCCGCTACGGTGGCACCGGGCTCGGATTGACGATTTCCATGCGCCTGGTCTCCCTCATGGGCGGCCAAATGTGGGTCGAAAGCGAATTGGGAACTGGCAGCGAGTTCCATATTCTGCTTCCGCTTGCGCCTGGAACTCAGCCGGCCCCGGCCGCTACCGCCTCGCTGCAAGGCGTCTCATGCCTGATCGTTGACGACAATCTCACCAATCGCCAAATCCTGCATGCGATCACCACCCAATGGAAAATGAAGTCTGATGTGGTCGAGAGTGCCGTGCTGGCGCTGTCGGCTTTGGAGACGGCAGCCTCGGGCAACGCCGCCTACAAGCTGGTTTTAATCGACGGACACATGCCCCAGATGGACGGCTTCCAGCTGGCTGAACGTATCCGGCAGAATCCTAAACTGGCGGGCGCAATCGTGCTGCTGCTGACCTCTGGCGGACAGCCCGGAGACATCGATCGTTGCCGCGAACTCGGCATCTCCGCCTACCTCATCAAGCCCATTCGCCGTTCTGAGCTGTTGGATGTGGTGCTGCGGGTGCTCGAACGCGGCGCCGAAAGAAATTATCATGGACCGCGAAGAATCGCTTCTGCCGCATGCTGCCGCCCGCAAGCTTCGCTTCCTCGCCGCCGAGGATAATCCTGTCAATCAGCGGCTCATCGCCCGGCTGCTGGAAAAAGCCGGCCACTCGGTAACCGTCGTTGGAGACGGACTGGCTGCGGTCAACGCCAGCCGGCGGGATAGCTACGACGCCATCCTGATGGACGTACAGATGCCGCTTATGGACGGGCACGAAGCCACCAGGCAGATTCGCCGATTGGAGCAGACAACCGGTGCCCATGTGCCGATCATTGCCATGACGGCTCACGCCATGAAGGGCGACCGCGAAAAATGCCTGGAAGCAGGAATGGACGACTACATTGCGAAACCACTGCACAAACAAGAGCTGCTGCAGGTCCTTCACGAGCAGACTGTGCGCAAGTCACGACCTGTCGAAACGCCGCCCGCCCCGGCTTGCGCTCCGATTTCTTTGGGCGACGAACTCGACATCGAAGCGGCGCTGCGCCTGATGGGCGGTGACGAAGAGCTGTTCTACGAACTGTGCCGTCTCTTCCTCCAGGAGAGCCCGGCTCTGATCGGCCCTGTGCGAACTGCTTTGGCGCAGGGCGATAGCACGGCCGTCTATCGCGCGGCTCATAAGCTAAAGGGATCGTTGTCTACCATCGGCGGCCTGAAAGCCGCCCGGGCGGCACTTGTGCTGGAGGAGCTGGGAAGAACCGCCGACGTGAATGGCTTCGCCGAGGCCGCGGCGGCGCTTGAGCGCGAGATGACGGCCTTGCTGCTGGCAATTTCCAGAGCCCTCGATAATATGCAGGATGCTCAATTTCCGGGCGCCTTGGGAGCGATGAATCCGGCACAGCCCGCGGCGATGACATCGGAGGTGAGGCTGTGAAAGTGCTCGTTGCCGACGACGAAATCATGTCCCGTTATCTCACCGGCAGAGTCCTCACTGAGGCGGGATTCCAGGTGGTTTCCGCGGTAAACGGACAAGAAGCATGGGAGATCCTGCAATCCGAGACCCCTCCTCGCTTGGTCGTGCTCGACTGGATGATGCCCGTGGTGAGTGGCGTCGAAATCTGCCGCCGCATACGCGAAAACGAAATGTGGCAATATACCTACGTGCTCCTGCTGACGGCCCGAACCTACAAGTGCGACATCGTTGCGGCTCTGAAGGCAGGCACCGATGACTACCTGACCAAGCCATTCAACCGCGATGAACTTGTGGCGAGAGTGCAGATCGGGGAGCGGGTCCTGTCCAGGGAAAATAACATAACCCGCATCAACAACGAATGGCGCGCGACGCTTGATACGGCACCCTTTGGAGTCGCCTGCATCGCCGCCGATGGCTCCATCCGCCGTGCCAATCGTGCCTTTCTTCAACTCTCTGGCTTTGCCGACATCAAGCAACTGCTCGGCAAGAGCCTCGGGCAAACCGTTTTCCGGAATGGAACCGATTATAAAGGACTGCTGGAATTCGTTCGCTCAGGACAGCTCTTCGACGCGGCGCGGATTGAAGTCTATCACCAGAACGGAGCCACGAGCTCAATCTATGTCTGCGGCCGTCCGCTGGAGGGAGTCGCTGGCGCGGTCTATGAGATCACTACCTCGCTCATCCCCGCAATGAACGCCAAGGATGCGAGACCTGATGATGATAAGTGATGCGGCGCAAGGCGCTTGAAAGCCGGCCCTTGGGCCTTCAGGCCGCCGTCCATCCTGCCCTATCGTCCGAAGGATGTCGAGGAAGCATCGCCGTAATCGAGGTCGAAACCGAGTTTCAGTTTGGCCGCCTCCGACATGCGGCTGGGGTTCCAAGCAGGATCGAACACCACCTCCACGCGAACGTCCTTGATCTCCGGAAGTCGAGCCAGCTTGCTCTCGACATCGGCCTTCAGCACGTTCCCCATTCCACAGCCGGGGGCGGTCATGGACATCTCGATGTCGATCTTCTTGCCACCCGTTTCGATATCCGCAATCTTGCAGGAGTAGATCAATCCCAAGTCGACGATGTTCACCGGAATCTCCGGATCGTAAACCGTCTTTAATTGGTCCCAGACCATGTCTTCTTTGAAACTTCCGCCAACGACGGCGCTGGCTGCGCCGGCTTCAGCGGCGAGTCCCATGGCGTCCGCATCTCTGGCGTCGATGCGCAACATGTAGCCGCGATTGTCGACGACTGTATAGCCGCTTCCCAGAGACTGCATGATTCTCACTGTCGTGCCCTGCGGAAGAACCTCGCGGACGCCGCTCGGAATGCCAATCGCCTCGCATGCCCGGCTCAAGCTGATGAGTTCGCTGGTTTGCATTCTTGGTTTCTCCCTGATTCGCGCCCGCACCGCGAGCCGGGGGCCCCAGCGGCTTCGCTGCTGGTGGAGGGCCGGAGGGCGATCCGTAGTCCGTACCCGGGCGCGCAAGCGGCCAGTCGCATGGTGCTTGGCTACTCCGTCGATACCGAATGCTGTTGCCCTTGCAAAGCTGCATGCAGCGTATGCCAGGCGAGCGTGGCGCATTTCACTCGCACGGGAAACTCCGAGACACCGGAAAATACTGCCAGCTTTCCAAGCTCGTCGAGGCTGCCATTCGGACCACTCGTGACCAGCTTATGGAATTGCTCAAACAGCTTTTCAGCTTCCGTCCGCGTCTTTCCCTTGAGGTTTTGCGTCATCATCGAAGCGGAAGCCTTCGAGATCGCGCATCCCGATCCCTGGAAGCTGATGTCGCGAATCGAATCGCCCTCGACTTCCAGGTAAACTGTAAAATGATCGCCGCAAAGCGGGTTGTATCCCTCCGCCTTCTGGTTCGCATTCGGTAGCTCGCGATAGTTACGCGGTGTCTTGCTGTGATCGAGAATCACTTCCTGGTACAAGTCGCGCAGATCAGCCATCAGGCAAACACCTCCCGCACCTTCTGCAATCCACCGACCAGCGCATCCACGTCTTCCCTGGTGTTGTACATGGCGAAGGAAGCGCGCGCTGTCGCCGGAATCCCGAAGCGCTGCATCACCGGTTGAGCGCAGTGGTGGCCGGTGCGAATCGCGATTCCTTGCTGATCGAGAATCGTGCCAATATCATGCGGATGGATTCCCTCCATAACAAACGAAAGCACACTCGCCTTCTCCGCGGCCGTCCCGATCACGCGCAGGCCCGGAATCTCTCCGACCGCTTGCGTCGCATAGGCAAGCAGTTCGTGTTCGTGTCTTTCGACGCTCTCCAGGCCCACGCCGTTCAGATACCCGATGGCACAGCCCAGCCCGATGCCGCCGGCGATGTGTGGGGTTCCGGCCTCGAACTTGTAAGGCAGCTTGTTGTAAATCGTTTTTTCGAACGTGACTGAGCTGATCATGTCGCCGCCGCCCTGGTATGGCGGCATCGCATCCAGCAGGGCGGACTTGCCGTACAGAATGCCGATTCCCGTCGGACCATAAATCTTGTGCCCGGAGAAGACGAAGAAATCGCAATCGAGCGCCTGGACGTCCACCTCGAGATGCGGCACGGACTGAGCCCCGTCGACCAACACGGGGACGTTCGCCCGGTGCGCCTGCTCCACGATGCGGCGCACCGCATTAATCGTGCCAAGTGCGTTGGACACATGCGTGACGGCAACCATCTTGGTTCGTGAATTGAGCAGCTTCCCGAACTCCTCCCAGATGAGTTCGCCCCTATCGTTGATGGGAATCACCCGCAGCTTTGCGCCTTTCTCATCGCACAGAATCTGCCAGGGCACGATGTTCGAGTGATGTTCCATGGCACTGATCAGCACCTCGTCGTCTCGGCCGACCTTGACGCGCCCATAGGTTTGAGCGACCAGATTGATGCCCTCCGTCGCACCACGCACAAAAATAATTTCACTGGCATCGGCGGCGTTGAGAAAGTGTTGAATCGTCCGGCGCGCGGCCTCGTACTCCTCGGTTGCGCGCTCGGAGAGGTAATGCACGCCGCGGTGTATGTTGGCGTTCTCCTGCTCATAGTAGCGGCTCAACGTGTCGATCACGGCCTGCGGTTTCTGCGCCGTCGCCGCATTGTCCAGGTAGACCAGGGGCTTACCGTGCACCTGTCGCCGCAGTATTGGAAAATCGGCACGGACCGCCTCCACGTTGAAATTTCCATCGCTGCGCCGCACTTCCCGCGGACCAGGGAGCCCGGGCCACCTCTTGGGAACGCTGGTCATGCGATTTCCTCCAGGGTGCGTCCGGCATGTTCCCCGCTCCGCGAGCCGGAGGGCGATCCGTCGCCAGCGCAAGCCAGCACCGATTCAGCGGAAGCGGCCATGTCTCCGCGTCGAACCGCCGCCATCTTCAGCACGCGGTCGTTAATCAGCTTCTCGATATGTTCCCGAATGCCGTCCTCCTTCATCCGCTCGAGACACTCACTGGCGAACGCCACCAGCAAAAGCCTGCGCGCCGAAGCTTCGTCGATTCCGCGCGCGCGAAGGTAAAACAGTGCATCTTCTTCGATTTGCCCGATCGTCGCCCCGTGGGTGCACTTTACATCGTCGGCATAGATCTCCAACTGCGGCTTGGTGTCGATCTGGGCGTCATCGGAGAGCAACAGGTTGCGATTGGTCTGCTTCGCATCAGTTTTCTGCGCCTGCTTGTGCACGATAATGCGGCCATGAAAAACGCCGTGCGCGCGATCGTCGAGAATGCCATTGTAGAATTGCCGGCTGCCGCAGTGCGGACTGGCGTGCTCCACCAGCATGTTGTTGTCAATGTGCTGGCTGCCGCCGCCGACGAACAGGCCGTTGATCAGGCATTCGCTTCCCTCGCCCGCGAGCACCGGGTGAACGTTGTTCCGCACCAGCGCTCCACCCAATAATACGGAGTGCGAAGCCACATTCGCGCTTCGTCCCTGCTGGATGCGCAGCGTGGAAACGTTAAACGTTTGCCGATGCTCCTGCTCGATCATGTAGTGAGACAGCACCGCATTGTCGGACGCAACCAATTCGGTAGCGCTGTTACAGAACGCCACGCCGCTCCCCAGCGAAACGTAGTCCTCCAGAATTGCCGCATGGCTGTCCTCCTCGGCGACGATCAGGTTGCGCGGGTGCGACATTGCCGGCGTGTCCGTCCCGGTCGAGACAAACAGCAGGTGGATGGCGCCTTCGATCACCGCGCCGCGCCGTATGTGGACGTAAGCGCCGTCGGCGGCGAAGGCGGTGTTCAGAGCACAGAAAGCATCGCGGCCCATGTCGAGGTAACGTCCCATGTGCTGTTCAAGCACTTGATCGCCGCCATCAATGTTTTCCGCCAGCCCGCCAACAGTGGCGCCGCGCGGCAGCTTGTCGATCGCCGAGAGTTCACGCGAAAAGTGCCCATTTACAAAGACCAGCAGACACGCCTCCCCCGCGATCCGCCACTGTCTCAGGTCGCTTGCCGTGAGTGCGGCGTAGCCATTCCGGGCCAGCCGAAATGGAGTTCGTGCAATTCCCGATACATTCGTGAAACGCCAATCTTCATCGTGCGTGGTCGGGAACCCAACTTCGCGGAACCGTGCGAAGGCCTCCCGGCGCAGAGATTGCATCCACCGAGGTTCCCGTCCGGCGGCGCGCCTTTCAAAGTCCGCGAAGCTTTCAAGGTAGTTTCCTAGATATTCCGTTGCAGTCGCCACTTGTATCCCTTCGCCTCCGCTTCAGGTGGCAGGCACGCTCTGTTTCGCCTCAGCCTCTGCCCGGCCGTAACCCTTTTCCTCGAGCTCCAGCGCCAGTTCGGGGCCGGCCGAGCGCACAATCCGACCGTCAACCAGCACGTGAACGAAATCTGGAACGATGTAGTCTAAAAGCCTTTGATAATGCGTGACCACAATGAATGCCCGCTCCGGATCGCGCATGGTGTTGACACCGGCGGCGACAATGCGCAAGGCGTCGATGTCGAGCCCGGAATCGGTTTCGTCCAGCACTGCTAGCCTGGGCTCCAGTACGGCCATTTGCAGAATCTCGTTGCGCTTTTTTTCACCGCCCGAGAAGCCCTCGTTGACCGAGCGGCTCATCAACTTCTCGTCCATTTCCAGCAGCTTGAGTTTTTCCCTGAACATGGGCAGAAAGTCCATCGCATCCATCTCATCCAGCCCGCGATATTTGCGGATGGCATTGAGCGCCGACCGCACAAAATACGGGTTGCTGATGCCCGGCACCTCCACCGGATACTGAAAAGCCAGAAACAGGCCCTCGCAGGCGGCTTCCTCAGGCTTCATGGCGAGCAGGTCTTTGCCGTTGAAGAGCACTTCTCCGGCGGTAATTGTAAAGTTCTCGCGCCGTGCAAGCACCTGCGCAAGCGTGCTCTTGCCTGAGCCGTTGGGGCCCATGATCGAATGCACTTCACCGGCGTTGACCTCGAGGTTGATTCCCTTGAGGATCTCGTGTCCCCCCACGTTGACGTGCAAATTCCTAATTACCAATAAGCTCATTCATTGTTCTCTCAGTCACTCCGTTATTGCCGGCGTCTTAACCGACTTAGCCGACGCTGCCTTCCAGACTCACGTTCAGCAGCTTCTGCGCCTCCACGGCGAACTCCATCGGCAGTTCGCGAAACACGCGCTTGCAAAAGCCGTTCACGATCATCGAAACCGCGTCTTCGGCCTTCAACCCGCGCTGCCGCAAGTAAAAGAGCTGGTCTTCGCCGATCTTGGAGGTCGATGCTTCGTGTTCCATGCGCGCCGTCGAATTCCGCACTTCAATATATGGAAAGGTGTGCGCGCCGCACTTATCGCCAATCAGCAGCGAATCGCATTGCGTGTAATTGCGCGCTCCCGTGGCCCCTTTCATGATCTTTACCTGTCCGCGATAGGTGTTCTGGCCGTAGCCGGCGGAAATCCCCTTCGCGACAATCGTGCTCCGCGTGTTCTTGCCGATGTGAATCATCTTGGTGCCTGTATCGGCCTGCTGGCGATTGTTGGTGAGAGCCACGGAATAGAACTCGCCCACCGAGTTGTCGCCCTGCAAAATGCAGCTCGGATATTTCCAGGTGATTGCCGACCCGGTCTCCACCTGAGTCCACGAGATTTTCGAGTTCACACCCGCGCACTTGCCGCGTTTGGTAACGAAATTGTAAATTCCGCCTTTGCCTTCCTTATCTCCCGGATACCAGTTCTGCACCGTGGAGTACTTGATCTGCGCGTCATCGTGGGCCACCAACTCAACCACCGCGGCGTGCAACTGGTTTTCGTCGCGAATGGGCGCCGTGCAGCCCTCCAGATAGCTCACGTATGCGCCTTCATCAGCCACAATCAGCGTGCGCTCGAACTGACCGGTTTCCGCCGCATTAATGCGGAAATACGTCGAAAGCTCCATGGGACAGCGGACTCCTTTTGGCACATAGACAAATGAGCCATCGCTGAACACAGCCGCGTTCAGCGACGCGAAGAAGTTGTCCGTGTACGGCACCACCGTTCCGAGATATTTCTGAACTAGCTCGGGATGCTTGAGCACCGCCTCCGAAAAAGAACAGAACACAATGCCCAGCTCTCCCAGCTTTTCCTTGAAGGTAGTCGCCACCGACACGCTGTCAAATACGGCATCGACGGCCACACCGGACAGCAACTTCTGCTCCTGCAGCGGAATGCCAAGCTTCTCATAGGTACGCAGGATCTCCGGGTCGAGTTCGTCGAGACTCTGCAGCGCCGGTTTCCGTTTGGGCGCGGAGTAGTAAACCATGTCCTGATAATTGATCGCCGCATAGTGGACGTTCGCCCAGCGCGGCTCGGCCTGCGCTTTTTCGAGCGATGCCCAGTGGCGATAGGCTTTGAGCCTCCATTGCAGCATGAACTCCGGCTCCCGCTTCTTAGCCGAAATCAGGCGGACAACATCCTCACTCAGACCCTTCGGAATTCTTTCTTCCTCGACGTCCGAGACAAAGCCCCACTGGTATTCCCGCTGCGCAAAATCCCGAATTGTATTTGCGTTTGTGCTCATTGAATCCTCCCGGAGACAATCGCCGGAATCCGCTTCCCGTGCGCGTCCTGGATGCTGGTCAATCGCAGGGGATGAATCAGGTCGGCGAGATTCAAATTCTCCAAGGCCCCACGCACCACCTGGTTGATCACTCTCTGATTCTCTTTGATTGGGCAGCACCGCTCCAGGTCGCAACTACCGGCAAGATCCGTGCTGCATTCGGTGAATGCGATTGGCCCTTCCAGTGCCGCAATAATTTCGGAAATCGAAATCTCCCGCGGCTCTCTCGCCAAACTGTACCCGCCCTTGATCCCACGGCAAGAGACAAGCAGCCCGCTTTGCAGCAACTGCTTCAGAATCTTGCTGACTGTCGGCAAAGGCAGCCGCGATTCCGCCGAGAGTTCGCGTGCCGTGTGCAGCGACCCTCCATGGCCCGGATTCCCCGCGACCGCCATTCTTGCTGTTACTGCGGTGTGAGCGCGCGCCATGCAGCTCAAAAGTACAAGCCCATAGTCGGTTAGCTTGCCCAGCCTAATCACTTTGTCGCCCCACCAATGCCAGTTGTTAAAATAGTACTGTTTCCGTACTATTTAATTATACAGGGTCAGATGAACCTTGCAATGCAGGCGTTGCACTAAAAATTTGAGGGTGATTTCCGGGACCCACCAGCGCAGCCAAAGCCACGCGAGACAGCGGATATCGGCTCCTTACCGGGTATCCGCGATCCAGCAGACGATCAACAACCGAGTTTTGAGGCCACCGCGACCGGATTTCCGGCACGAAGCACGGACAATCCGACCAACGCCTCCGCCTTACACACTGATTCGACAAAAAACTGCTTTAGCCGACATCGGCGGCAAATCCAACCGCTTTGCCGGTTATACGAGCGTTCGGCCTTTTGTTTTTGGCCCAAACGCGCTGATGATAATAGCCGCCATCAACCACGTCGCCGCGATATAAACGAACACGCTCATGTAGCCGAAGTGCGTAAACAGGAAAGCCACAATCAGCGGCCCGAAACCATTCGCCAGCCGGCCGACTCCATAGCCTATGCCAGAACCTGAGTTGCGGATTTCCGTGGGATAGCATTCGGGCGTATACGCGTACAGTAGCGGCGCGAAGGTCTGAATGAACATCGAAACGCAGAAGCCAAAGATAATGATTGGCACCATGCTGAAGCTGAGCCCATACATCAGGCCGCAGAATGCGATCACCAAGGCCGTGATGGTGATCAGGTACTTACGCTCCCACTTATCGGAGATGAGGGCTGCGATCAAGGCGCCAATCGGTGCCCCGAAGTGCATAATCGAAACCCAGAGCAGCGACTTTACCAAGGTAAAACCGTGAGCCGCCAGCAGCGTCGGCACCCACGCCATAAACCCGTAGAAGCCAAGTGTCTGGAAGATCCAGGCGCCGATCAACATGGATGTGCGCGGCAGATATGCAGGCGCGAACAGATCGCTGAACTTCCCGCGGTGCCCCATCTTTACCGGCTCTTCCCCGAGAGGCGGCAGGGATCCGAAATCGGCTTTGATGCGCGCCTCGATGCGATCCAATGCGGCGTCCGCCTCGGCAAGCCGGCCGTGGTTTTCATACCAACGGGGCGATTCTTCTATTTTGTGGGCGAACAACAGGATTAGCATGCCGAGCGCGCCCCACACGAATACCAGCCGCCAGCCGTAGGCGACCCAGGGGATGAGTTCTTCGGCGACATGCGCGGTGATGGGAATTCCGAAGAGTCCGATCACCATGATCCAGCCCTGGTAGGTCCCACGCTTCTTGGCCGGGAACATTTCGCTGATGTAGGTAATGGCAACCACGGTCATCGCCGAAAGCCCTACACCCGTCATAAAGCGCGTAACGAACAGGCCCGGCACGTTCCAGACAAAAGCATTCAGCAGCGAGAAGCCCGAGTACCACACGGTAGTAAGGAGCAGCGCTTTCTTCCGTCCGACCTTATCGGAAAACCAACCGCCTGTAGTCGCGCCCACAAACATGCCGATAAAAGCGGCCGAAGTGATGACTCCGATGGTGGCAATCGAGAGCTTCCATTGCACGCGAAGCTCTGGTGCCGCGAACGCAAAGGTATTCAGGTCTCCCAGTTCGAAGAAAAAAACATAGGCGATCAGCCACATCACCTGCTTGTGAAATGAACCAATGGGAAGCCGATCGAGGCGCGCCGCGGCTGAGGGTCGCGCACCTTGTGATTTATCCAGCGAAATTGTCTCCACCGTGCACCTCGCGGAAATGGTTAGGGCAGACTCGGCTTCGGAGGCGTCCACTGTGCAAAGTGCACGCGCCGAAACCGATCAGCCCTCAAGAACTTGGAATCTGGGAATAATATGACGGCCCGCAAGAAAAGGAAAGGCTGTACTTTGTTACATTCTCGCCAGCAAAAAACACACGCGGACGCTGCCTGAGAAAACTGCGCACTCTAACAGCGTCCGCGATCACGAAGTGATGAACCACGCGGCGCGGCACCAGCTAGCGTAGCGTCCCGGAAGTTCGCTTTCGGAAGTGTCATTCTGAGCGAGCTGGGGAGCGAAGAACCTATGTATTTGATTGGTAATGCATAGATCCTTCGCTCCGCTCAGGATGACACCCTGAAACTTATACAGGGAACTTCCGGACGCCGATCTTTAACGCGCGCCGGCAGCCGAGCGGAAAGGCTTCCACCAGCCCAGCCCTTCCACCGTCCCGGCCTTCGGGCGGTACTCACAGCCTACCCAACCCTGGTATTTGAGTTCGTCCAGCAAGCGGAACAGGTAGGGGTAGTTCAGTTCGCCGTCATCGGGTTCGTTGCGGTCGGGCACGCTCGCCACCTGGATGTGGCCGATCTGGTCGAAATACTTGCGCAGCTTCATGGCCACATCGCCCTCCTGCACCTGCGTGTGGTAGAAGTCCATCTGCACTTTCAGATTTGGCTCACCGACCTCCTCGCGGATGGCGTGCCCTTCTCCCTGGAACTTAAGGAAAAAGGCCGGCATGTCCCGCTGATTGATCGGCTCGATCACCAGCATGAGATTATGTTTCGCCACCTCGCGCGCCGCGTAGCGCAGATTCTCAACGTATACTGCGCGATGCTTGGCGCGGTCTCCGCCAGCCGGGAAATTTCCCGCCATCGCGTGCAAACGCGGAGTTCCCATGGCCTTGGCATACGTGATCGCCTTCGCCACCCCCACGCGAAATTCTTCTACCCTGTCCGGCAGCGACGCAGTTCCGCGCTCGCCCCCGGCCCAGTCCCCGGGAGGCATATTGAACAAAACGTTTTCCAGCTTATTTTCCTTCAGCCAGCCGGCAACCTCTTCCGGTTTGTAATCGAAGGGAAAGAGAAACTCAACCGCCGTGAAACCCGCCTTGGCGGCGGCCGCGAAGCGTTGAGGGAAAGGAACTTCGTTGAACATCATCGAAAGGTTGGCAGCGAATTTGGGCATAGGGACTTCCTTCCTCTACAGATCGAGTTTGAAGACAGATTTTACGGCAAAACCAGGGTTACTATATTCTCTTTCATCTCATGGAAGATCGCCGCTCGCTGATGGTCGCGTCGACTGGAGCGCTCGGGCTCCGGGATACATCATCCCTGGTTTTGCTACAGCTCCGGGTGCACCGATACAGCATTAGGAAACTTCTCTAGAGAATACCTCAAGCCCGCTCGATTAAGCACAAAAGGCTTCCTGCTCCCCGAGACGCGTGATCCTCGGGCCCGCTTAAGGAACGCCGATCGGACCCGACGGTACCCGAAGCCGGGGCACATACGGATGCGAACTGATTTGCTTACGGAATCCGGTGTCCCAACGGCCCGGAATGAGCTTGCCGCATTTCGGGCAACGTCCTTCGGAGGTCAAACGGTATTGCGCGATTCGGTATCCGAAACGCTCGATCAGCAGCTCGCCGCAACCGGAGCAGCGGGTGTTTTCGAGATCGCCTACATCTCCCGGAAGATTGCCCGCATAGATGTAGTGCAATCCGGCCTGCTTGCCGATCTCCGCCGCGCGCAGCAGTGATTTGGCGCCAGTGTCCTCAGGTTCGGTCATCTTGTAATCGCCATGGAAGGCGGTTATGTGCCACGGCAGATCGGTTGAGACCTCCGCCAGAAAATCAGCTAGACGCTTCAGCTCGTCGTCGGAGTCGTTGAAGCCCGGGATGATCAGGGTAACGATTTCCACCCAGATTCCCATGGCATGCAGGCGGCGAATAGTGTCGAGAACCGGTTGCAGGCGGCCTCCGAGCTGGTGATAATGCTGCTCATCGAAGCTCTTCAGATCGACCTTGTACAAATCGATCCAGGGCCGCAAATACTCGAGCACTTGTGGTGTGCCGTTGCCGTTCGAAACAAACCCAGTTGCCAGGCCGGCGGCCTTCGCCTCCTGGAAAATCGCGACCGCCCACTCGGCGGTAATCAGCGGCTCGTTATAGGTGCTCACCAGGAGCCGGGCGCCCTGGTTCAGAGCTTCCCGCACCAACGTCTCCGGCGACACGCGCAGTGGCGGAGATACCGCTCGCGGATCGCGCAGTGCCTGTGACGTCACCCAATTCTGGCAATAAGAGCAATGCAGATCGCAGCCCAGCATGCCGAAGCTGTAGGCGAGAGCGCCGCTGTAGGCGTGGAAGAATGGCTTTTTTTCGATGGGGTCGCACTGCACGCCGCCGGCGTAACCCCAGGGCGCATAGAGCGTGCCGCCTTGGTTGAATCTCACCTTGCAAACACCGGCTTGTCCATCGGCAATGGGACAGCAGTGTCCGCAGGAGAAGCAGCGCACACGGTTGCGGTCGAGCTTCTCGCACAACTCCGGCGCGGCTTCCCGGACGTGCTGGTTCAAGACTTCCTTGAGGTTAGCCATACGACGCTACTCGGTTTTCGATAAGCCTGTAAATATTCTAATCCAGTATCGCCGGCGAAGCGGCCGGGCGCGCCGGGGTTCGCGGCAAGCCCCTAGGTTGCGCTTGTTGGGTTGGCAGCGCTGCCTTGAGCGTCGGTTGGGTAACAGGGACAGACGCGACCCTGCAAGCCATTTGCTGCCGGCTTGAGACCGCTCGAGTGTTCACTCTACATCCAAGAAGAGCAGGGCTCCGTCTGTCGGGGTGGCAAGTTCAGCAGGCGGCCCAGGGCATTCCCCGAAAGGCCGAATTCCGACTTTCCGGGGGCCCCGCTCAGACTCCGCTTAATGGCTCAACTTCGCTCACTTTCGGTCGCTCCGAATGAGCACTCCAGGACAAACCACCCGTACACTGCGCCACAACTCCGCGCAAGCCTTCACGTGTTATCGCTTGCTGGAGACAACTTCCTCAGCAGCACCCACTCTGACGCGCAGCGTTTTGGGTATGAAGAAAAAAGTCAGTAGAGCCCCGATCATCAAAATTCCCGCGATGATATACAACGCAGCCGATCGATCGGAAGAAATAAGTTTTGCCCAGATTGGAACGTTTGGTCCAAAATAACCACCCAGGTTGCCTACCGAGTTCACGATGCCAATCCCGGCGGCAGCGGCAGTTCCCGCTAAGAATGCAGACGGCAGCGGCCAGAACAACGGCATGGACCCAATAACCCCGAGAGTGCTGATCGACAAAAAGATGATCGCCAGAACTGGATTCGATGCAAACACGCCGCTCAAAACCAACCCGATAGCTCCAGCCGTAACATTAAACACATAATGCAGTCGGCGCTCTCCCGTCTTATCCGAATGATTGCTCAAAAGAATCATTCCGATAACCGACACTCCATACGGTATGGCGGTGATGACGCCAACTCCAAAATAGCCCTTTATGCCAAACGCGTTCACAATCGTCGGCAACCAAAAAGCAATGCCGTACAGGCCGATCATCAAGGTGAAATAGATCGCGCATAACACCCATACTTTGCCGCTTTTGAAGGCATCGATCAGTTTATGTTCAGTCTTATGCTGATCTTCCGCTAGAAGATTCTTTGCCAGCAACGCCTTTTCTTCGACGGTGAGCCAATGAGCTTCTTCAATGCTGCTGTTCAGATAAAAAATTACCCAGAACCCGACAATAATTGAGGGGATGCCTTCAGACAGGAATAACCATTGCCACCCCATTAATCCCTTGGCGCCTGAAAACAGATCCATGATCCAGCCGGATATGGGATTGCCGATTACCCCGGAAACTGCAATAGCCGCTACGAACCACGCGGTTCGTGTCGATCGGAGTCGTGAGGGATACCACAAGGTTAGATAAAAGATGACCCCTGGGAAAAAACCAGCTTCCGCGATCCCCAGAAGAAAACGCATGGCATAGAAGGACCATTCACCTTTTACAAATATCATGCACGCCGAGATGATACCCCAGGAGATCATGATCCTGGCGATCCACATGCGTGCCCCGAATTTCTTTAACAGCACATTGCTGGGAACTTCAAAAAAGAAATAACCAATAAAGAAAATACCGGCGCCGGTAGCGAATGCCGCATCGCTCAGAGACAGCTCCTTCAGCATCTGCAGCTTCGCAAAACCAACGTTTACCCTATCGAGATACGCAAGAATGTAACAGAGAAAGAGGAATGGAATTAAACGCACGTCAACTTTGTGGTACGTATTCGCCTCAAAGCTACTGTCGGGCTGCATACTGCTCACCTCCGTTGTGCCTTCTAGTTTTGCACTTCTACCCGCACTATGACAGCTTGCTGAACACCGGAAAGCCGATTCCGGTTCGCCGCAGACACGGGATGATGGTTTTTTGCCGCGAGCTTCCACTCGCGGAGCTACTTATCTCCCCGGCCGCGACGGCTTTCCAGGTTGTGAACGTGGACATGCTGGCCCGGTGCGATCGCATGCGTGGCAACGCCGATCACCTCGCCGTACTTGACGATTGGATCGCCTGGCTGAATTGGACGCAAGGCAAACTTGTGTCCGAACGGAATTTTTTCGCTGACCGTAACGCTGATCTCCTTGCCATTGCCTGGAACGGCAATCACGCTTCCCGCTTCGATACTCTCGACAACCGTGCATACGTTGTCGGATGATTTCATGACGATGACCCTGATCTTGCCCATGATCCTCTCCATTCCGTCTACATGGTCGGTCCGATACGCTTAATGGCGAAATCATTGAATCCGAGTGCTTCCGCTTTGGTCAGCTTGCCGGAAGCCACTTCCAGCATTTCCTGAAGAATGCGTACGCCAACCTCATCGACAGTCTCGTCGCCGCTAATAACGGTGCCGGCATCGAGATCCATGTTGTCATTCATCTTCTCGAACATCGCGGTATTGGTGGCTATCTTAATGGTTGGAGCAATCGGCGAGCCGCACGGAGTGCCACGGCCGGTCGTAAAGACAACCAGTTGACAACCCCCGGCCACCATGCCCGTGATCTGCTCGATATCATGGCCCGGGGTATCCATCCATACCAATCCCTTCTTGTTAACGGGCGCGGCGTATTCGATCACATCCTGCAACGGCCTGGTGCCTGCCTTGTAGATGCAGCCGAGCGACTTCTCCTCGATAGAGGAGAGGCCGCCTTCGATGTTGCCGGGCGTCGGCTGGCCGCCGCGCATGTCCACTTTCATTGCTGCGGCACCAGCTTCACAGCGTTCGATGACTTCATAGCAACGCCGGGCCACGCTTGGATTCACGGCGCGCGCGGCGACCAGGTGCTCAGCTCCGATCAGTTCGGTCGTTTCCGCCAGGATGACGCTGCCGCCCCCATCGATGAGCATGTCGCTGGCCGCGCCCAGAGCCGGGTTAGCTGAAATGCCGGAACACGCATCGGAGCCGCCGCACTCGGTGCCCAGAATGAGTTCGGAAGCATCCACGAATTCGCGCTCCTGGCAGGAAGCTTCCGTTACCATCCGGCGCGCCGCCGAAACCCCGGCAGCGATCGCCTTTACCGAGCCGCCTTCGTCCTGGATAATGACGAGATTTACGGGCTTGTACGGGCACTTCGCCTTGATTGCCGCGGCAACATCCTGCGCGCGGATGGTCTCGCACCCCAGACCGACCACTACCGCGCCAAACACGTTCGGATGAGCGCCGTGCGCAATCAGCACTTGTGCGGTTAGTTCGGCATCGGCTCCCAACTGCGCGCAGCCATGCTGGTGCTCGATCCAGGTGGCGCCCGAAACCTGCTGCGCGATGCCGCGAGCTACCCGGTTTGCGCACACGACCGAAGGAATAACGAGTACGTGATTACGAACGCCGGCAGCTCCGTCTGGACGGCGATAACCTTTGAACCTGATCATTAAAGTTCACCTCAGTGGAAGTTTCCGCGCACCGGCTGGCGTACCTGCTCCACGGCGACCTGCGAGGGTTCGCAGACAGACGAACACCCCGGTCCACCGCCGCGCAAGAGCCGGAAACCTTCGATTGAAAGCGCTGCGGATTATGCAGCAAATCTGCCGGCCAGTCAAATGAAAGCTTGGGCTCGGAGTTCTCGGCGAAACGCCCACGAAATGATTCGTGATGGCCGGTGGCACAGATCGCCCATCAAGCCGGACGGGGCCACCGGTCCAAGCTAAGGGGAGAATTTTTCCACAAAGCAAAAGCCCCGCTTTTCAGCAGGGCTGCAAAACTTAGTTCATTGGTGCCGAAGAAGGGACTCGAACCCCCACACCCTTGCGAGTACATGGACCTGAACCATGCGCGTCTGCCAATTCCGCCACTTCGGCATTTCAGAAACCCCGGCAGCAGCCAATCCGTTTCTGCTGAGAGGTTGCATCGGCCGTTCACTCAGGCGTGCAACAAGATTGTAACGGCATCGGCGCGAAGCGGTCAATCCGTGCTGCGCCTCGACACACTCGTGGCTTCAAAAGCACGCGCGGATCAGGCTGCCAGAATGCGGCCGCGAAGCTTCTGGGCGCGAAGGTAGTCCTGTGCCGCGTGATAACCTTCGAGGGTTCCCACGTCCATGTAGTGTTCGCCCGCGAAAGTGGCGCGCACAACGTTACCGGCCGCCATGTAGGCGTTCAGCAGATGGCCCAGGAATTCGTCATCGCGATGGCGCGCATCCCACAACCGCTTGAGTGCCCTGAAGGCGCTTCCGCTAGCCGTGACTGCTCCCCATATCCAGTGCGAATGTGCATCCGGGCGCTTCACTTCCACGCGCTCCACGTAGCCGAGTTCATCGCAAACAACCGCATCGAAAACCGATGGGTTCAGCACCGGGAACAACACCAGATTGACGTCGGTATTCTGGTTGATCGCCGGGGTGTAAGCGTTCTCTGGAAACCAGATAGTATCGGGCAATCCGATGAGCACCGTCTGATCGTCGCGCACAAAAGGCTCGGCGCGGAAGAGCGCATCACACAGGCCGCGCGGCTGCTGCTGCACCACGTAAAAAATCTCCGCCGCATAGTCGCGTTCGGCGAAGTACCTCACGATATCGCTCTTCTCGGCCGAAATCACCACGCAAATCTGCGTGGCTCCGGCCGCAATCATGCGCTCGACAAGGTACTCGGAAACCGCCTTGGGCCGCTCGACGCCATCGACCACGCGCGAGCCGACCGGGAGCAGTTCCTTCGAGCAACCAAGCGGCTGAATGCGCTGTCCTGCACCAGCCGCCGGAATGATTCCGATCACGATGTAGCCTCCTCAACCCCACTACGCGTAAATGCCCGTACAGCGGGGACCCGCAAATTCTCCACGTTGATACGGTGTCTGCGAACGAAGACGGTTGTTGCCTGCGATGGCGCAGCTAGCTTCCCATGTCGCGCCGCGAAAGCCGCTTCGAAGTAATCCAACATCTGGCGTGCGCGGTGCTCTCCCGTGTGCTCGTCGAGCGTACGCTGACGCGCGCGCGCGCTGATTCGCGCCAAGTCACCGTCGCCGAGGTCGAGAGCCTGAAGCGCATCCTCGGCGCTGGAGGCAATCAAAACTTCTTCGCCAGGCCGGAAGAAAGTGTCGAGTCCCTCGAACCAGTCGCTCACGATGGGAGTGCCACAGGCTGCCGCTTCAAAAAACCTGCCCGACGGACAGTAGCCGCACGCCGCCATCTCGGCGCGAGTTAAGTTTAGCGTCAGCCGCGAGGAGCAATACAATGCGGGGTGCTCTGCCGGCGAAACGTGATCGAAACGCTTGACGTTAGCTGGCCACTGCCAGTGCCATGGGTAGAGCGTCCCGGCCAGCAGAAATGCCAGATCCCGGCGCCGCCGCGCGCATTCCAAAAACAGGCGATCGAGTTTGTCCTGACGGTCGGCAGCGTAGGTTCCCATGTAGCTCAGGGCGCATTCAAATCGCGCCTCACGGGGTGCACCCACGTAGAGGTCAGGATCGACACAGCCGAACAGCGGCCTCGCCAGCACCGCCTTCCACACTGTTTCCAGCTCCAGCAGCGAGCGGCCACCGCTCCAGGAGAGTACCAAATCAAATTCCGGAATCTGCCCGGCCCGCAGGTAATCCAGATCGCCGTCGCGCAGTTTGCCGAGCGTCACCGGCGTATCGAGATCGTAAAAGACGCGCAGCGGGCGCTCCAGTGCCAGTACCGCGTCGTTGATTCGCGCGCCTTCGGGACAAAAGCTGGCCGTCATGACCACATCCGATTCGGCCGCTTCCTGCATGGCCCGGCGGCGGATAGCGTCCCATTCGCTATAGATAACCAGATCGCAGTAGCCGCACGAGTCGAAGTCACGCCGCAGTGCGTAGTACTCGGCATCCTTCTCGAAAAACGTAATCCTGTGACCATGCCGCGCCAGCGCGCGCAAGACCGCGCGGTAAGGCGTTGCGTGTCCGTTGCCCCACGAGGAAGAGAGCGTCAGCCCGAAAATCGTGATCTTCACAAACCACCGTCCATCCGCTCTCCTCGTCGAGTGGGCAAAGGGAAACTGCAGCCCTCATCAGCCAGCCACTCCGGAGCTCGCCGGAACCGGCCGGAACTGGCGTACTTACCTGTGATGTATGACAGCGAGTTACGTTTGCCACGAATCTAGATCTGAATCACCAAGAATACCCGGACGTTGCAGCGACTTGCGGAGAGTACCGCTCAACTCGAACTGCTGCTGCAACGAAAAAGCCATCCTGAGGGATGGCCTTCTCGTGCGCCCGGCGGGCGTCTACGACTCCAGATGCGTGGTCAGCGTGATCTTGGCGTTGTTGGCAAACAGCTTCGAAACCGGGCAGCCCGCTTTCGCGTTGTTGGCCGCCATCTCGAATTTTTCCTGCATCGCATTGGGAATCTTTGCCGTCAGGTCAAGATGAATTGTGGTGATGGCAAAACCGTCCCCCGCTTTTTCCAGCGAAACGGTCGCCCGGGTATCGATGCTCTGGGCTTTCATTCCGGCCGCGTCAAGCTGCGCCGAGAGCGCCATGGAAAAACAACCCGCATGTGCCGCAGCCAGCAACTCCTCGGGATTGGTGCCTACGCCGTTTTCAAAACGCGTGGCGAATGAGTACTGCGTCTCTTTCAGAACTCCGCTGGCGGTTGAAACCGTGCCTTTGCCGTCTTTCAGTCCGCCCTGCCAGTGTGCGCTGCCAATTCGCTGCATACGATCCTTTCTCCTGACACTCGGCCCGAGCCGTGCATTCGTCACAACCTACGACCAAATTACACCGGACGCCCGGCCCGTGGGTCCATCAAGCATCATACGCCGCGCACACGTTTTCGGCACACGGCCGCCGCGCGGGGTAGGGGACAGTTCCTGGATGGGCCGACAAACCGGAAGATATGCGCCGAACGCACGGCCGGGCCACTCTCGCTTAGACATCAGGTTGTGAGACCGAGAAAACTACCAGGACGGCATGGAAGCAAGTTAGAGCGGCTTGTCCCCGGATCTAACGCGGGCGGTTCTCCTCGCTATTGCAGCGGATCATATGATCCAAATAATTCCATTTCTGCTCCTTCGCAAAATCAATTCTTCAAGCCAGCGGCCATCAATTCCTGGGTCTCTTCGAGTCTTTTGTCCGCAACGCCCTTAGCTTAACTTTTCTATTTCGGGGTACGACACTGGAGCGACCATGGTTCGCTCCGGTGGGAGCGAGCCACCTGAAAGAGAACGCACGAATATCTCCAGGGCCAAGCCCGTAGTCGGCGGCATCACAATGGACGCTGATAAAAGGCCCTTGTGGACCCATTCCTGTCCTTTTCCGGGGCAGGCATCACAGCCGGTGAAACGCAAATGCGACCATCGCTCCCGCTCTGCGCCACTGGCGATTTGTTCGAATGCCTTGCGTGCACCCAGTGCCATGTTGTCGTTCTGTGCTGCGACCAGGGTAATCGGAGTCTGGCGCGACGTAGCGAGGCGTAACCATGAGGCCACCGCTTCGTACCCACTTTCCTGAGTAAATTGCCCTTTCAAGATTCTCACCTGCACGTTGTCGGGCTTTGTCGAATACATTCCCGTGATGCGTGCCTGGACGTTAGAATTTGTGGAAGGGCCCTGAATGTAAAGGATCATCCCTCCCTCGGGGAGGAGCTTGGCAAACTGCCGTCCTTGAATCCGGCCGACTTCTTCCTGATCCAGGTTAACGCTAAAAACAGGGACACGATGCTCGTCCCGGAGAGAGGTTACATAGTCGACGTCCCGGAGAATCGCCCATCCGATGCTGGCTGCCACAGCGGCAGACGCAACCAGAGTCAAGCCCGTCCCCACTGGCTGACATACGATTCCGTCAGGGCGAGGTCCGGAGGAGGATTGGATTATGTTCAACAACTGCTGGCTTTGAGCAATGGAATCGTTGTTGGCGTAAAGGATGCGTATGTCGATACCGAGGCGTTGAGCCGCCGCTCTTGCAGCTTTTGCCTGCTCTTGTTGGTAGTCATTCTGGTCTGTTGGGAGCGAAACCAGGAAACTAAGGTTCGTCATGGATCTTACCCTCGATGACCACTTCAAAACCGGCTAACGGAGCCCTGGGCAAATTTGTTACTAACATATCACCGTTACCAGGGGCGCCAGCCACATCGTTATCGCCCCGTTTCCGAAGGAACGCATTGCGCCTGGATCCCAGGCCCCCCGGAAACTTCCAACGCGTCATTCACGGAAAAGACTTGAACAGCGAGAAGATGTTTAGACTGGACGAAGCGGAAACGAGGCGGCCACGGAGTCCCTAGCATACGCCATAGTTGCGTATATTGGGGTGGACGACTGCAAGGTGGCTGCCTCGTGGCTGGGTTACTTCTTCTTTTTCGAGGGCGCCACTTCAACCACTGGAGGAGCAACTGGCGCGGCTTCCTGTTTCGTCTTGACGCCTTTCAGGTTCTTGTCGGCCTGCGGGCGCATTTCTTGCATGATGCCATGTCTCTTTCCTAGCTCGAAGTGCCGGTCCCATACAACGCATGCATGTTAGGGCAGGCCCGTCCTTAGTTCCAAGTGTGAATTTCTGAATCCGGCACATTTTCGACATCGGGCAGCATCGGAGACTATCAGACTGGCTCGGCAGGGTTGGCTTGGCCGGGTAGGGGCGGGGCGCCGTCGGCAACACCGCGAACGATCGCGAAAAACGCTGTAATATCCTTATATACAATCACTTACGGCAACCAGGAGCCAAAGCAGGAAGGCGCTTTAGGACGAGCCCCTGGCGGGAGTCGCGTTTCACGGCGAGCCATGCTTGTGCAAATTTGGCATCGGGACCCGTTTAAATGATTAAATTTAAAAGCCAAAATGTGAAAGTTACGGTAAGCTAGCTCCCGTCCTTCTGATGGAGGTTCAACTCCAAAAGAAGGGCGAGTTGTTGGCTCGCGACGAACCAGACTGGACAGAAAGCGGGCCGCTGCTTTGAGCGGCCTTTGCCTTTTGCCCAAGCAACTCGGCATACGGGTCCGTAAAGTATTGAAATCGATTTTCGTAGAAGTAGTAAAGGGTCGAACCAGGGAGTAGCGAGCACTGTGAAATTGCAGCATGAATTTCGCAGTGCGCGTAGGCCGGAAAGGGGCAAGATCCATGGAATTCCAGGACAAGGTCATCAAATGCATTGACTGCGGTGAAGATTTCGTTTTCACGGCAGGGGAACAACTGTTTTTCCATGACAAGCAGTTTAAGAACGAGCCCAAACGTTGCAAGGGCTGCAAGGCAAAGCGTGGGCAGGCGCTCGGGGTAGCGCAGGCTCCGGCGCCACCGAAGGTGGAAACTCGCACGGTATGTTCAGGCTGCGGCAAGGAAACCACGGTTCCTTTTAGGCCGACGCAGGGACGCCCGGTTTTCTGCCGCGAATGTTTCCAGCAGCAAAAGAAAACTAGCGCGGCAACCGCTTAGTTGATGTTACAACTCCCGCTCTCCATGGTTGTGCATCTCTGAATTGCACAAGGGAGGTTTTGTTCGTGTCGCTGCTATCCGCTTAAAACCCGCTACCAGAGCCGATCTAGAACGAAAACAATTGCAGAATCGAAAGCGCACCAAGAGATGAAGGTCAGACTTGTGGGCCCCACCTTTGCTTCCGCGCAAAAAGGCCCCGATTGGCAACACGATGCCAAACGGGGCTGCCAGGGAGGGAAATTTAGGAGAATGAACCGCACCGCCCGCCGCGCGAAAATCCTGATCCCGGACAGCAGGTTGGGCCGATCTGGACCGCCGACACGAAGCAGCGCGTTCAAGCAGATCAAGAGCAATTTTTTACCCAAAGTGACCGGCGCCGTGCGACCCGCGACTGGAGGGCGTTTTCGAAAAACAAAATAGGATCGGCTCTACTTCCAGAGACACCATGAGTGCTCAAAGTGAGCACCTGAATGCACAATTTTGATATTCATCAGGCACACCCTTTTGACTACCGCCGCCCACACTTTGCTTGGCGGAACAGGATTGCATCCAAAGAGGGGAAGAAGTAGCAACTGCTATGTGCCACTGAGTCAGTTAATTGGTAGTCGTTACAAATCTTATGAACTGGATCGACCATGGGCAATCGGCCTGCGGGAGAACAAATTGAGAACCCAATCTTGGCTGCTGCTGGTGTTTTTCTGCCTGTTGAGCTGTGCCCTGGTGGCGCAAGTGGCTTCCCCCGGCGGGGCTCCGCAGGCTGGAGCAGCCGCCCCCGCGGCTCCCATCGATCCGGAGCTGAACCGCATGTTGCGGCAGATTGAGCAGTTGGCTTCGAACATCAATCTTGATCTAGGCAAGCTGCGCGTGGACAAATGGAAGGCCGATTCGGCAAATAAGCGGCAGGCGGAGGGCAACATCGATTCCGTGCAGAGGAATCTGACGGCTGCGCTCCCGGAATTCATCCTGGCGGTGCGTAATTCACCGCGAAACATAGCCCCTGAGTTTCGCCTGTATCGCAACCTGGACGCACTTTCCGACGTGTTGAACTCGCTAGCGGAGTCGGCGGGAGCGTTCGGGGGCAAAGATCAGTTTGAACGCCTGGCTGTCGACCTCAATGGCTTGGAAGACGCGCGTACCGCGCTCGGCAAACGCGTGGAATCCTTGGCCGAAGCGCAAGCGCTGGAAATCGCACAGCTCAGGCAGCAGCTCCTCCAGACGAAGGCTGCGTCGGCCAAAACCGTTGTGGACGACAATGCAGCGGCGACCAAGCCGAAATCCACCGTCCGCAAAAAACCGAAGCCAGCCCCGCCGTCGCCACCAGCGCAAGCTCAACCACAGCAATAGAAGTTAGCGGCATTCGTTCGCCACCGCCGGCATCTGCCGCTTCCCAACCGTATGCTGCGGAGACCTTTCCCGTTCCGTGGTGTTTCTGTGAAAGAATAGCTCTCGATCCGCTTCCAGGATGCTCCGTGTGGAAGTATCCGAACGGCAGGAAGCCGGGTACCGGAACTTTCTATATTGCACATGAAACACGCGGATGCGGCCGATCTTGAACGAAAGATCGGCTACACTTTCAAAAAACGCGAATTGCTTGAACAGGCGCTTACCCATAGCTCCCACGCCAGCGAGCATGGGTCATCGCGTGGGCGCGGGAACCCGCCGCCGGGCATGCCCTTGACGGCGCCCGGAACAGCGCCCGCAGCACCCATCGCCGCGCCGGATCTTGCCACGCAGGACCTCGCCGCGCAGGACAACGAACAGCTCGAATTCCTAGGCGATGCCGTGCTTGGCTTTGTCACCAGTGACGAGTTGTTTCAACGCTTCCCGGACTACACTGAAGGGGAACTCTCGAAGCTGCGGGCTCAGTTGGTAAGCGCGCGTCACCTCGTCCACGCCGCCAGGAAGCTGCAACTTGGCGAGTATCTGAGGCTTGGACGGGGCGAAGAAAAGAGCGGCGGGCGTGGCAAGGCTGCCCTGCTGGTGGACGCTCTGGAAGCCGTTGTCGCCGCCCTGTTTCTGGATGCGGGGCTGGAAGTAGCACGCGATTTTGTGCTGCTTTGGGTGTTGAGTCCCGAACTGGATGGCCGGCAAGGTGGAGCGGAGTCGCTGGTATCGCAGGATTACAAGTCGGAGTTGCAAGAGCGGCTGCATGCATCGGGACGTCCCGAGCCGCGGTACCTGCTGATTTCCGAAGCCGGACCCGACCACAAGAAGCTTTTTACCCTGGAGGCCGTCGTTGTCGACCCATCGGGCCAAGAAGAGTTTTCCGCGCGCGGCCAAGGCATGACGAAGAAACGTGCTGGCCAGGATGCGGCGCGCGAGGCATTGGAAAAGCTGAACTCGCTGAACTCAAGGTTGGAGGCGAAGTGAGCGAAGTCAATCGATCTTCCCTTCCAGAACCTGCAAGTTCTCGCGCCGGGGCAGGTGCCGCCAGCGCCGATGGCCGCTCGCTGCCCGATGACGGCGTCGCAATGCCGGACTGCACAAGCTCGACTAGCCACGCCGGCGAGACTGCGGAGACCGTTCCGCAGACAGATTTGGCGGCCTTACCGTCTGTCGAGCAAGCGGCCGGCGCAACTGTTGCGCAGCCTCAATCACAGTGGGCGGACCCGGACTCCGCATCAGGGAGAAAATCTCCAGCCGGGTGGAGTAGTTCGGCACAGTCGCTGCTGATGACGATTGTGATCGCTGTGTTCGTGATCACCTTCGCCGTGCAAGCCTTCCAGATCCCCTCCGAGTCGATGGAACGCACCTTGCTGGTCGGCGACTACCTGCTGGTCGATAAGTTGCACTACGGCCCGTCCGGGATCTGGGGCTTTCTGATGCCATACAGACCCATCCGGCGTGGCGATATCATCGTGTTTCGCTATCCTGTGAAACCATCCGAGCACTTCGTCAAACGCGTGATCGGGCTGCCGGGCGATCGGGTTCACCTGGAGAGGAAACGGGTGTACGTAAACGGCAAGCCTTTGAGCGAGCCTTACGCACATGTCCACCGCGGCTCGTTCGAGGATTTCCGCGACAACTTTCCGGCGAGCCCTGGGCTCTACAATGACGTCACCCCAACTTGGTTTTTGCAGATGCGCACCCTTGTACACGACAGAGAGTTGGTGGTTCCCGCCGACAGCTACTTCGTCCTCGGAGACAACCGCGACAACAGCCTCGACAGCCGCTACTGGGGTTTGGTTCCCAGGGAGAACGTGATTGGGCGTCCGCTGCTGATCTATTGGTCGGCCGAAGCCGCGGGCGGCGCGAACTCCGCCGAAGCAGCCCCGCAGAATGGTAAACTTTCCTCTTTGCGCCCGGTGTTCGAACGCTGGCTGGGCATACGCTGGCGGCGAATGCTGCGCTTAGTGGAATAATGCTGATTCACCGCAAGCGCGCAGGTGGAATCCCAGGAAAGACGATTTGGCTGACGAAAAATTGAAAGTCGCAAAACGTACCGCTGACTCGATCACGGAAAAACCGGTGTCGAAGCCGGCAAAATCCGGGGAAAAGCATGACGAAACCACGTCGGAGTTCATCGCTTCGCTGGCCTCCGTGCTGGTCGTCGGACTGTTTATCATCACCTTCTGCCTGCAGGCATTCGAGATTCCATCCAGCTCGATGGAGAACACCCTGCTGATTGGCGACCACGTCTTTGTCGATCGCGTGCTGCTGGCGCCCAAACAAGCTGGTTTCCGGTTATTCCCTATCGCCAGGTTCAGCACGGCGACATCGTTGTCTTTCTTTCGCCGGCCGAGGCCGGCCTTTACGTGGTGAAGCGGATCATCGGAACGCCCGGAGACCATATACACCTGCGCGATGGAGTGGTTTATCGCAATGGACAAGCGCTGCAAGAGCCTTATGTCGTTCACGTCGGCGGCATTCCCGGCGTTCCGGCCGTGGACCCTTACCGCGATAATTTCCCGGCCATCTCGCTGATAGAAGGCGCCAGCGTCACGCCTGAGTGGCAGCTCACCATCCGCCAGCACCTGCAAGACGGCGACCTGGTGGTTCCGGAGGGCTCGTACTTCGCCATGGGTGACAATCGCGACGTGAGTTACGACAGCCGGTACTGGGGTTTTATCCCCCGGGAAAACATCATCGGCCGTCCCATGTTCATTTACTGGTCTTTCCAGACTCCTGCTGACCAATACCGAAAGACAGCATCGCCGACCGGGTCGGATTCCTGGTGCATATCGTCTTCCATTTCTTTGACCAGACCCGCTGGTCCCGTATGCTGAAAGTGGTGCGTTGATGAGTATCGTGCCAGCCGGGGAACCCCAGCCAGCACTGGCTTCGCGCCGACTAGGAAAGAGAAGCATTCTGGCGATCGTGGTGGCGCTGATTCTAATTGGGATCGCGGTGCCGCCCTTCATTAACGTCAGCCGTTATCGGGCTCGCATTGCGGACGCGATCAGCCGCGCGCTGGGCAGGCCGGTGACGCTCGCAGGCATCAGTCTGCGACTGCTGCCGCAGCCGGGCTTCGATCTGGCGAACCTGGTGGTGGGAGATGATCCCGCTTTCAGTTACGAGCCGATCCTGCGGGCCGATGAGGTCACCGCTTATCTTAGTTTGAGTTCGTTGTGGCGCGGGCAGTTGGAGATAGCACGGCTGCGCCTGAAGTATCCCAGCCTGAACCTGGTGCGCACTCCGGACGGCAAATGGAATCTGGAATCGCTGTTGTGGCGAGCCTCGCGGACCCAGACGGCGCCCACCATGGCTGGTCCGCAGCGGCGTCCGCGCTTCCCTTATATTGAGGCGGAATCGGGACGCATCAACTTCAAGTTCGGCCAGGAAAAGAGCGCATTCGCACTGACTGAAGCGGATTTTAAGCTGTGGAGTCCCACCGAAAACGAATGGCGCACGCACCTGGAAGCCAAGCCTTTCCGCACCGATCTTCCCATCAATGACACCGGCGTCCTGCGCGCCGACGGCAGCTTCCGCAGAGCGGACTTGCTGCGCGACGTTCCCATGCAGATGCGATTGAACTGGTCGAACGGGCAGCTTGGGCAGATCACCAGGCTCATCTACGGACGCGACCGCGGCTGGCGCGGCGGCGTCCAGTTCAATGTCTTGCTCGAAGGGACAGCCACCGCGCTCCAGGTTACCGGCGCCGCCAGTGTGCACGATTTCCAGCGCTATGACATTTCCGGCAGCGAGCCACTGCGCCTGGACGCGAAGTGCTCGGGAACCTTTCGCTCGGAGGACAAAGCCATCCATAATCTGGACTGCCAAGTGCCGTTCGAGCATGGCATGGTGAAGGTGGAGGGCCAGGTAAACGCCGCCAAGGGGCGCCCCTACAAGCTGGCGCTGACGGTGCAGGACGTTCCGGCGAATGCGGTCACCACGATCTTGCGCCACGCCAAAGCCGATCTGCCGAAAGACCTCTCCGCCGCCGGTGTTCTCAATGCCAGTTTTAACGGGCAGCGGACCGAAAACGATACCGAAGGCAAATGGAACGGCACGGGTGAGGGAGCGGGAATCGCATTGCGCTCGGCAATACTTGGCAAGAATCTCGAGCTGGGGACGCTGCGCTTTATGATCGGATTGCCTGCCCGCCCGGCGCGACAGCGCGGCGCGGCAATGCCGGTGGCTGAGGGGAAGAACCGGATCAACTTCGACTCGTTCCAGATCCCCCTGGGCGCGGCCACGCCCGCCAGCGGGTCGGGGTGGATTTCGACTCAAGGCTACAACCTGCAAGTGCAGGGAGACGCCGAGCTGGGCCGCCTGTTGCAGGTGGTGCGGGCAACCGGCGTTGCCGGACCCCGTTTTGGCCTGTTCGGCGCCGCCAGGCTGGATGTCGCATTGAGCGGCGAATGGGCCGGATTCGTCAGGGTCCGGACCTTTGGCAGAGCACAGATCCGTTCGGCCAGAGCCGAGGTTCCGGGCATTGCCAGCCCGGTGCAAATCCAGTCTGCGCAGATTGAACTAGCGGACAACCAGGTTCTCTTCCACAAACTTACGACGCAGATCGGCAAGAGCGTTTTCACCGGCGAGGCGCAGTTTCCGCGCAGGTGTGACGACATAGCCTCGTGCGCCTCCAGCTTCGACGTGCAGGCGGAGACCATCAGCCTGGAAGAGCTGAACACGCTGTTCAACCCACGTCTGAAGCGTCAGCCCTGGTACAAGTTTTTTGGCTCGGGCGGCGAGGCCAGTGCCTTGGCAAGGATGCGTGCCTCCGGCCGGATTGCGGCAAAGCGATTGCTGTTAGGCCAGCTCACCGCGACCAAGGTGAGTGCCGAGTTCACGCTGGACTCAGGACATTTTGCGTTGACTAAGACAAGCGCGGAATTGCTCGGTGGAAGCCAGGTGGGAGAGTGGCAGGCCGACTTTACCGGCGATAAGCCGGTTTATTCCGGTAGTGGGAGGGTCTCCAATATCGCGGCCGGCCAACTCGCGGGCATGGTTCATGCCGCGCTTGGAACAGGAACCGTGAATGGCACTTACCAGATTAAGATGAGCGGATGGACGTCACGCGAACTGTGGACTTCCGCCAGCGCCGCCTCCGACTTCGACTGGCGCAACGGATTGTGGCGAAATGTCCAACTTGGCCGGATGCCTTTGCAGTTCTCCGACTTTGCGGGGCAGATCGCGCTCGCAGATGGTAACTTCCGAATTCCCGCCAGCACGATCAAGATACAGAGCGGCGCCGGCACCTACGCCTTGAGCGGTTCCATAACCGGTGGTGAACTCGCCCTGCAATTCGAGCGTGACAACAGCGCGGTGTATCGTCTCCGGGGTACCCTGCAAAAGCCACTGCTGGAACCGACACCCGCGACCGAGGCCTCGCTGAAACCATGAACTGGCTGAAAATGAAATGGATCGTGGCGATCGCAGTTTTCCTGACCGTCTTGCCGGCTGCTCATAGCCAGCGCGCCCGCCCGACCCAGAGCGCGAATTCGCCTAGCGCCGCCTGCCAGAGCGCCCAGCGAAAACTGAAAGAAATAACCGAAAACGGCCGGCTCCAACGGTCGCACCCGAAAACCACGGTGCTGACCATTGAAGAAATCAACGCCTATCTGGCCGAGGGCGGCATCGTTCTGCCGGACGGAGTACGGCGGGTGCGCTTCAGCAGCGTGCCAGCGCTGGTGACCGCCGAGGCGCGGATCGACTTCGACCGCTTGACGGCTTCACGAAAGGTGAACAACCCGTGGATGGCAATGCTATTTACCGGGGTGCACGACGTTTCGGTCGAGGCGCAAGCGACGGGCAGCAGTGGCATGGGTACGGTCCGCGTCGAGTCGGTGACGATCGACGGCGTGAAGGTGCCGCGGGCGGCCATGCAGTTCCTGGTGGATTACTATTTGAGACCGAAATACGGACCTAAATTCGGACTCGACAGCCGTTTTCCGCTGCCGGCGCAAATCGATGCCGCCGTGGTCGGCAACAACCAAGTGGCAGTAACGCAAAGGTAACGGTAATTGTCCATAGCCCCACTCTTCCTGTAAGCTGCCACTTAGAGCGGATTCGCAGAAGGTGGACCCTGCGAAGGCGCCGGGCTACCAAGCCCGGCGGTGCTGGGTACACCGACTTTAGAACTGCTCTGGCTGCTGTTACGATTTCGAGGAGGCATATATGCACGGAAACGAAGCGGTGATCAAGGAACTCAACTCGAATCTCAGTGACGAGTTGACGGCAATTGTGCAGTACATAGTTCAGTCGGAGATGTGCGACAACTGGGGCTACAAGCGGCTGGCGGCGATCCTCAAAAAACGGGCGATCGAAGAAATGACGCACGCTGAGGCTTTGATTGAACGTATTATCTTCCTCGACGGGACACCGGTCGTGGGCGTGCCGCTGAAGCCGCAGGCCGGAACCGACGTTAAATCGCAGCTTGAAATTGACCTCAAAGACGAGTTGGACGCGTCCGCGAAATACAACAACGCGAGCCGCATCTGCCGGGAAAAAGCCGACAACGGCACCAAGGACCTTTTTGAAAAGCTGCTGCACGACGAGGAAGCGCACACCGATTTCCTGGAGACACAACTGTCGGCCATCGAGGCCGTCGGCATCGCAAACTACCTTGCGGAGCAGATGAAAGGCTAGGTTAGGAGTGTCATTCCGAGCGACCAAAGAGAGCGAAGAATCTGTTTTTCAGACGCAAAAAGAAACAGTTCCTTCGCTTCCAGCACCCCAGCAACGGCAAAAGCGGCCGTCGCCGGGACCCCGGTTCATTCAGGGTGACACTCACGAGGTTTTTGGATGAACGCGAGATAAATTCTCCAAGAAGCGAGCGCTCGCCTCAACTTCGCCCCCGCCTTCGCCGGCCCGCTGGCCGGCCTCCCGCGGCGTGATACTATCGAATTCCCGGCATGGAACTGCGCTACGTATACATAATCTTTCAACTGATTGCCTTTCTCTTCGCGATCAGCATTCACGAGTCGGCGCACGCCTGGATGGCTTCCCGCTGCGGAGACCCGACGGCGCGCATGCTCGGACGGATCACGCTGAATCCGCTGCGGCACATCGATCCGGTCGGCACCATCCTGCTGCCTGCGATTGCGCTTTTCACCGGCTTTCCGATGATCGGCTGGGCCAAGCCCACGCCGGTCGATCCGCGCAATTTCAAAAACCCGGTCCGGGACGACATCCTGACGTCGGTCGCCGGCCCGGCCAGCAATTTTCTGGTGGTGATCGTCACGGTCGTGCTGCTGGGATTGCTGGCTCTCACCTCGCCCTCGGCGCACTACGTGGTCCACGGCATGGCTAGGCACATGATCCTGGATGTAAACGGAATTACGCCCCTGGCGCTCATCCTTCATCAATTGATGGTGATTAATATCCTGCTGGGAATTTTCAACCTGATCCCGGTGCCACCGCTCGAACGGCAGCCACGTTCTGCGCCACTTCCTTCCGGTGGGCGCGCTTCGTCTGTACGACCAGATGGGAATCATCGGACTGATGCTGCTATTGTTCTTCGGAGGGCGTCTGCTCGGGGCGCTGATGTTCCCGGTGGTAGGATTTTTTAACGATATCCTGGCGAGAATCTGATGGCGCAACCCGAAAACGAGAAAACTGAAAATACCGCTGCCGCCAAAGGCCGTGTGCTGAGTGGCATGCGGCCTACCGGCAAACTACACCTGGGCAACTACGTTGGGGCTTTACAGAATTGGGTGGGCCTGCAGAACCAGTACGAGTGCTTTTTCTTCGTCGCCGACTGGCACGCGCTGACCACCGATTACGCCGATCCTTCGGCGGTAAAGACGAACTCGATCGAAGTCGCCACCGACTGGCTGGCGGCGGGCCTTGATCCGGAGCGTTCAGTGCTGTTCGTGCAGTCGCATGTTCCGCAACACGCCGAGCTGCACCTGCTGTTCTCGATGATCACGCCGCTCAGTTGGCTGGAACGTGTGCCGAGCTATAAAGAACAGCAAGTACAGCTGGCCGAAAAAAGTCTCGGCACCTACGGGTTCCTTGGATATCCCTTGTTGCAGGCAGCCGACATCCTGATGTATCTGGCGGACTTCGTCCCCGTCGGCCAGGACCAGGTAGCGCACGTGGAACTGACTCGCGAGGTGGCACGCAAGTTCAACCAGTTCTATTGGGCTCCCGGCAAAACCCGTAGCGGACGCGTGCTGCGCGGACCCGATGTGCCGGAAGCCAGGCGCGTCTATGTTTTTCCCGAACCGCAGCCGCTGCTGACGCCCGCTGCAAAACTTCCCGGCACCGACGGGCGCAAGATGTCGAAATCGTACGGCAATTACATCAACCTGAGCGATCCCGAGCCGGTGGTGCGTCAGAAACTGAAGACCATGGTCACCGACCCGGCTCGCGTGCGGCGCAACGATCCGGGCGATCCCGATGTGTGTCCGGTCGGCGACCTGCACAAAATTTTCAGCAACCAGCAAACGCTGGCCAACGTATACGAGGGCTGCCGCACGGCTGGCATTGGCTGCATCGAGTGCAAAGGATGGGTCGCCGATAACGTTATGGCCGTGCTCGCTCCCATCCAGGAGCGGCGCCGTCCCTTCGAACAGAAGCCGAAGCTTGCTTGGGATGTGCTGGAAGCCGGTTCCGCACGGGCACGGGTGGTGGCGCAACAGACGATTGAGCAGGCTCGCGAGGCGATGCACCTGTCGCACCTCTACGAACCGCCGGGGAGAGCAGGTAGTTAATGCCGGACGAGCGCAACAGTTCCGTGCCGGCGGACCAGCGGTCCGGCTTGCCGCCAACGGCAAAGAAAGTCGAGGCCGACGAGTTCCCTTTCTCGGTGAGCGTGGCGGAAGTCTACGATGGACCGCTTGACCTGCTGCTGGATCTCATCCGCAAGCAGGACATCGACATCTACGACATTCCTATTGCCAAAATCACGGCGCAGTACCTCGTTTACGTGGAACGGATCAAGCAGCTCAACGTCGATGTCGCCGCCGAATTCATCTACATGGCTTCGCTGCTTATTCAGATCAAGTCGAGGATGCTGCTGCCGAAAGATCCGGACGCGCCGTCGACCGGGGACGATCCGCGAAGCGAGCTGGTGAACCGTCTGCTCGAGCATGAGCGGTTCAAGACAGCGGCGCAGATGTTGTCGCAGAAGCAGCAGATCGAAGACGCGGTGTTGACCAACCCCGCGCTCAAGCAGTTCCAGGACGACGCGGGCACCGAGCCGGAGCTGACGGCCGACGTCATCGACTTGGTGAAAACCTTCCAGCAGATTCTGGAGCGCACCAAGAATCGCCCCGTGCTCAAACTGGATGAAGATTCGGTCACCGTGGGGCAGATGATCGAGTACGTGCAGCAGCGTCTGCGGCTTGAGGACCGGCCCCTGCGCCTGCGACAATTGCTCGGCAACGTGCACACGCGCCAGGGACTCGTCTGCGTTTTTTTGGCCATCCTGGAACTGATCCGGTTGCAGGCGGTGCTGGCGCGGCAGGACACTGTGTTCGGCGAGATCGTGCTGAAGAAGCATACGAATTTTGATCATGTGTTGAGCGAGTCGGCGGCGGTGAGGGACGATTGGAAGTGAAGCCCCGCTCAGCGCCCGTACGGCGATGCGAATGCACTGAGCTGCTGATCGCGGATTAGCCGGCTGCTGAAAAACGCGCCGAAGCAACGAGCGAGGCGCTACGGCGCGTGTAACCCAGAAGTGAGGCGTACAAGATGTTGGGGCTTGTTCTTCCCAAAACTTGTTTTTCAGCAGCCTATTAGAGGTCTTTCTCCGAATGGGACTGAAGGCGAAAATCGAGGCGGTCATCTACGCGGCCGAAGAGCCGATCACACTGGAGCAGATTTCTCTGCTGGTAAGAGACATCGTCCTGGCCGAAGCAGCCGCCGGCAAGGCGCGCGCCGATTCCATCGCGGAGACAGAACCGGCCGAACCTGCGGCCACGCTGGAAGCGGACGACGGCACTCCCGATTCGGATGCGGGTGAGCCAACCGAGTCGGCACCGGCGGACGACGCTGGGCAGAGCGATCTTTCGGAGCCGAACGAAGGTGCAGAGGAAGCACCGACCGAGGTCGAGGAGATTTCCGAAGCGCTTGCTGCCGCACCCGCCGAAGTCGCGACCCAGGCGGAGCCCGAGCCGCAAGCAATCGTTGCAGCTCCCGGGCAGAGCGCGGGCAAGCGCCGCCAGCCGGCTAACCCGGAGGATGCGCACGTCAAGGCTCGCGTGCGCGCCATCGTCGAAGAGCTGATCGCCGACTATTCGAGCGAAGAGCACGGCATGGAGATCCGGCAAGTTGCAGGTGGCTTTCGCATGGCAACGAAACCCGAGCATCATGACGTGGTGCGCGCCTTTGCGCGCAGTCTGAAGCCTCCGGTTCGCCTCTCCATCGCCGCGCTCGAGACGCTGGCGGTGATTGCCTACAAGCAGCCGGTTACTGCGCCGGAAATTACAGAGATCCGCGGAGTGGAATCGGCGGGGGTCCTCGGGACCCTGCTGGATCGCAAGCTCATCACTACCGCCGGTCGAAAGCAGGTGATCGGCCGACCGATTCTCTACAAGACGAGCAAACAGTTCCTGCTGCGATTCGGCCTCAACGAGTTGAGCGAGTTGCCAAGCATGGAGGAGTTCGAGAAGCTCGCCATCGATGGACAGGTGGAGCTGTTCACGGCGTCGCCGCAGACAGCAGCCGCGGAAGAACCTGAGGCACCGGCGCCGGAAGAAACAGCGCTTGAGGCGGCGAGCGCCGAGGCTGCCGCATCATCCAGCGCGGTTGAAAGCGAGACCTCAGCGCAACCTCAAACTCCCGAGAAGAGCGAACTCGACGCCGCGCCCGCCGACCGCACGGAAGACCCCTAAGACGCTCATCTGGTAATTCGCATAATCACTCTCATCGTGTCATTCTGAGCGACCAGAGGGAGCGTAGAATCCCAACACGGCGTGGGTCTAAGACGCTTCCGAAGGATGTTATCAAAAGCCCGCAACGGCACGCGGTCGGACGATTTCCCGGGATGCTCCGTTCAGCATGACAACTAATTTCACAAGCATCAGAAACAAGAAACAATACGGTCGATTCCACCGGTGATCGTGTTGTCGCTGGCGCATCCTGCGCTCTCGCTCGCTGCAACGGACGCACACTGTATGATTGAAGCTTATGGCACAGGAGCGATTGCAAAAGATTCTGGCAGCGGCCGGCGTGGCCTCGCGGCGCAAGGCTGAAGAGCTGATTACGGCCGGGCGCATCAGCGTTAACGGAGAAAAGATCAGCGCACTTGGTTCGAAGGCCGACGCGCGCAGCGATGAAATTCGCCTGGACGGTCAACTGCTGCGCGGACCCGAACGCCACGTTTATATCGTGCTCTACAAGCCGAAGGGATATGTCACCACCGTCGCGGACCCGGAGGGCCGGCCAACCGTTCTCGACCTGCTTAAGGGCGTTGAGGCGCGGGTGTTCCCCGTCGGACGGCTCGACTACCTGAGCGAAGGACTGTTGCTGTTGACCAACGATGGCGCACTCATGCAGCAACTCACCAAGACCGCCTCGCACGTTGCCAAGACCTATCAGGTAAAAGTGAGCGGCACACCCACCGAGGACGAGATCGACAAGCTGCGCGGCGGCATTCACTTGCCGCCGGAAACCTCGCGCGCGGGAACCATGGGAGGCACCCGTCCCGGAATGCCGCGACGCACCCAATCCGCACACACGCTGCCCGCCAGAATCGATCTGGTGCGCCACCAGGACAATCCCTGGTACGAGGTGACGCTGACCGAAGGATGCAATCGGCAGATCCGCCGCATGTTCGAGCAGATCGGTCATCACGTCGAGAAGATCAAGCGCGTCCGCTATGGCGCACTGCAACTCGATTTGGACCCCGGCAAGTGGCGCTTCTTGAAGCCGCGCGAGGTAGAGGCGCTGCGCAACCCTCAGCCGCAACGCGTCGCCAGCGTCCGCCCCGGAGAGCGTGGCGGCAGAGCCTTCAACACCCCAGGCAGAGCCTTCAACACCCCAGGCAGAGCCTTCAACACCCCAGGCAGAGCCTTCAGTGCCCCAGGACCGCCCCAGGGCGCGCGTCGCGGCGGCTACCGTCCGGCCGCACCGAGTGTTGTTTCCGGCGCGGAGCAAAGACCTCGATCATTCGAACCGAGGCCTTTCGACAAGGCGCGAGACTCCAAAGGCCCTGCCAGCGGCGAGCAGAGGCCATCACAGCCAACATCGGGAACCTCTGTACGACGGCCGGAACCCCCTGCACACCGCGCTGCCTCGGTAGATCGTGAGTTCTCTTCCCGTCCGCGCCAGCCACGTCCGGAGTCGCGGCGTCCGCAGTCGCCCAGGCCAGAGCGCCCATTCGAGTCGCGGGGCTCCGCGCGCGAGCGCCCTTCACGGCCAGAGCGCGGACGCGGCGGCCCTGATCGCCCAGGATCAACCAGGACAAGGCCCTTCGACAAGGCGCGAGGCCCTAAAGGCCCTGCCAGCGGCGAACGGAGGACATCCCGGCCGACGTCGGAATCCCCTGCACGTCGCTCTGGCTCGACAGATCGTGAGTTCTTCTCCCGCCCGCCCCGGCCACGTTCGGAGTCGCGGAGGCCGGAGTCGCGGAGGCCAGAGCGCCCATTCGAGTCAAGGCAGGAATTCGGTTCAGCGCGCGAGCGCCCTTCACGGCCAGAGCGCGGACGCGGCGGCCCTGATCGCCCAGCATCAACTAGGACAAGGCCAAGGCCCTTCGATAAAACGCGAGGCCCCAAAGGCCCCGCTAGAGGCGAACGTAGACCATCTCGATCTCCGGACCGTCACCCACGAAACAAGAGCGGCGGCAGGACGAGCAGGTAAAGCAGGCGGGGGTTCCAAATTTAAAGAAGTATCGCCGGAACCGCGGTGCGGCGCAGCGCACATTGCTCCGGCACGCTGCTGCGTTCGCCGAATTCAATGGCATGCGGAGTGGATTATTTCACTCCGGCGCGCTGCAATGGGAGGCGTGCTGCGCCATAAAGGCCGGCCTCGCCGCCAAGCTGAGCCCTGATAATGAGCGTGCTCTTGTTTGGCTTCGCCGCCCGCGGAGCTTCCGGCACCGTCGCCGCATAGACGAACGAGCGTTTGCGGACTTCCTCCATCATGGTGGGCGCGAATGCGTCCCATGCGCTAGCCGCTCCGCCTCCGATGACGTAGATTGGCAGGTTGAGAGCGTTCACCATGTCCGCCAGTACCATGCCAAGGGCGCGTCCCATGCGGCGGAAGATCTCCTGCGCGGCGGCGTCGCCCTCTATCGCGAGCTGGTAGACCTGGAGCGAGTTGAACGCTTCGCCTTCGCTTTCTGCGACATGCGCCAGTTCCTTGGAGAGGTTGTTGGCAATAGCTTCACGAGCCATGCGAACCACGGCGGTCGCGGAAGCATACTGCTCAACACAGCCGCGGCTGCCGCACTTGCAGGGATGTCCCTCAGGCTCAACGTTGATGTGACCTAATTCGCCGGCCATGCCGTTCATGCCATGCCAGATTTTTCCATCCAGCACAATGCCGCCGCCGACGCCGGTGCCGAGCGTGAGCATGCACATGTTCTGGTAGTCCTTGGCGGCGCCGAGCCACTTCTCGCCGAGCGCCGCGGCATTGGCGTCGTTTTCCAGCATGACGGGGATGCCGAGACGCCGTTCGATTTCCGCGTGCACCGGAAACTCGCTCCAGCCCGGCAGGTTCGGCGACTCGCGTAGCATACCGGTATCCATGTCGATGATGCCGGGCACGCCGATACCGACTCCGCGCGACTCTCCATGCCCCCGAAAACTGTCGAGCAGCCGGCGAATGGCGTCGGTCATTTCGTCGATGACGAAATCCCGCCCGCGTGCCAAGTCTGTACTGCTGCTAAACTTCTCCAGCAGCTTGCCGTTTTCGTCGACAGCGGCAACGCGAAGGTTGGTGCCTCCGAGATCGACTCCAATTGCGTAGGAGAACATGACGTACCTTGATACAACAGTTTCAAAGTTTCAAGTTGCAAGCCAGAACCCGGATTGACGAGTGAAGCCTGGCTTCGGATGTCGGATACAACAGTCAAGTACAACAGTTTCAAGTTGCAAGTTTCAAGTTTCAAGCCAGAACCAGTGCTTCCCGATCTTGAAACTTGAAACTCGAAACTTTTGTTCTTCTTGAAACTGTTGTTCTTCATTTCTGACACCTGGGACAGTAGTGGCTACTGCGTCCGGCAATCACGATTCGCTTGATGGGAGTTTTGCACACCACGCAGGCCTCACCCTCGCGTCCGTAGACGCGATGCTGGAGCTGAAAAAAACCGGCGGCTCCGGCGGCATCCACGTAGTCGGAAATTGAAGATCCACCGGCGGCGATAGCCTCGGCCAGCACCTCCTGAATTGCCTCGTAGAGACGCGACAGTTCGGCTCGCGTCAGCGAAGCGGCGCGGCGGCGTGGACGGATGGCGGCGCGGAACAGAGACTCGTCGGCGTAAATGTTGCCGATTCCGCTTAAGAGCTTCTGATTCAGCAGCGCGCTTTTGATGGGCGTCTTGCGCCCCTCGAACAGCTTGGCGAAGGCTTCGCGGTCGGCGCCAATCGGCTCGCTGCCCGGCGCCTGGAACGATCCCTTTGAGATCACCTGGAGTTTGCCGAAGCGCCGCGGATCGACGAAGCGCAGTTCGCGTCCCGAGGCGAGTTGCGCCACCAAATGAGTATGTTTTGCCCGCTCGGCCGCGGTATCGCAGACCAGCATGCGACCGGTCATCCCCAGATGTACAATCCACTGGGCATTCGCCGTGGACTGAATCGTGCTGCGCCGCCTGCCGCCGGCGCGATCGCGGCGGAGATCGATCACGATGTGCTTGCCCACGCGGCGGACGCCATCGATCCGCGAGCCTTCCAGGGTGCGCGCGATTTCCTCCGCCGGAGACTTCAACAGATTGGTCTTGTCGCCAATCCACACTGACTCGATGACATCGCCGGCAACCTGCCGGTGCAGACTGCGGGTGGTAGTTTCGACCTCGGGAAGTTCCGGCACTTCTTCAGTTTACGGCAGCATTCTGACTTCTTGCAGCTTGCAATCTCAAGCCACCGCCGGGCGTGGCTGATATCGCGGCACAAATTCCTTTGCCACGAAAGCTTCGTAGGAGGTGGGGGTGGTGTTGCGTGTGGACCGCTGTTCCAGAGCCCGCATGTAACCCGAGTTCAATGCATCGGTCATTTCGAGCAGCAAATTCGCCATATTGAGCGACATGCCCATCTCCAGAAAGCTCGGCCTGATCTGCTCGGCGGAGACACGGCGGTATTCGAGTTTAGAGAACCCGATGGCTCGTCCGATAATCTCGGCGGTCTCGCTCATGGTCAGATCGCGCTGGCCCAGCAGTTCACGCGTCTGCTGGCCACTGAATGCCAGCTTGAGCAGCACATCGGCGGCGACCATGCCGATATCGCCGGTGTAGATCATGGGAATTTTCAGGTCGGCGTCGAGCGGTCCGGCGCAGATGCCGAGCGCCTGAACCGGGCCGAGTTGAGCGAGCGTGTTTTCCATGAAATAACCGGCGCGCAGATGCAGCACGTTCAGGCCGGGAACCCGGTTCAGTCTCTGCTCGAAGCGCCGCAGTCCCACAACCGGGCCAGTCCCCTCGGGCTTGTCGGCGCCAATACTGCTGAGTGAGACGGCGTATTGGACCCCTGCCTGCTCCAGGGCGCCGGCAATGGCCTCGTGTATGCGGCTCTGATAAGTAAGAACGTCCGCTTGGCTGGTGTCCGGCGGAATCATGGCGTACACCGCTTTGGCTCCGCTGAAACCGCGGCGCAGCCCAGCCTGGTCCGTCAGGTCCGCTACAAATGGTTCAGCGCCCTTGTCCGCAAAAGGCTGCAAGCGACTTTCATTTCTGCCGATTACGCGCACTTGCTGGCCCTTAGCCAGCAATTCATTCGCAACCGCGCTTCCGGTATTGCCGGTTGCACCGGTGATCACGTACATATCGCCTCCTTTTCATAATCCGATGCGGCGGCTGTCCACGGAGCCGCTTAAAATTCCAGCTGCATGCCACCCCTCCCGCAAGCAACGCATGCGCCTCGGAGAACAGCCGTGAACGCAATTCAAGCTTGATGCTTTCCCTCGTCGCCTAATCAAGGTAGAATTTTACGTACACAGTTTCGTTTCGCGATCCCCCTTTTTAAGCAGGCTCGGCACAAGTACGGGTCGTCTGTGTGCGAAATTCCTGATGTGTGTGTGAATTTCTGGCGGTGCGGCAACAACATGCTGCCTGATACGCGGAGATAAAGTGAATAAAGCTAAGACTGCGGTCATTGTAGGAGCACAGTGGGGCGACGAGGGCAAGGGCAAAATCGTCGATGTGCTCTCGGACAATTTCGATCTAGTGGCCCGCTACGGCGGCGGCCACAATGCCGGTCACACGGTTGCCATCGGCAAAACAAAATTCATTCTGCAATTGATCCCGTGCGGCATTCTGCGGGACGGCTGCAAGGCCGTCATCGGCAATGGCTTGGTGCTGGACCCTATGGCCTTGATGAAGGAAATCCGGGCTCTGCGCGCGGCCGGAGTCCGCGTCGAGGGCTCCGGCGCGAGTTCAGAGCCCAACCTGTTCGTGAGCAATCGCGCGCACGTCATTCTTCCCTACCATCGTATGATCGAGCTGGCTTCCGAGAATGCTCCCGGGCGAGTGAAGATCGGCACCACCTCGCGCGGCATCGGTCCGACCTATGAAGACAAGATGGGGCGCCGCGGCCTGCGCATCGCCGACCTGCTCGACAAGCAGTTGCTCAAAAAGCATATCGAGAACGCCTGCCACGAGAAGAACACCATCGCGCATGCGCTGTTCAACTCTGAACCGCTCGACCCCGGAAAGATGTTCGACGAGTATGCCGCCATCGCCGATGAAATCGCGCCCTTCGTGGCCGACACCGTGCGCCTGCTGAACCTGTCGATTCGCGACGGCAAGTCGGTGATGTTCGAGGGTGCGCAGGGAACGATGCTGGACATCGACCATGGAACTTATCCGTTCGTAACCTCTTCGAGTGCGACGGCTGGGGGCGCGGTGACCGGTACTGGAGTCGGTCCGCTTGCCATCGGCACTGTGATCGGCGTGACCAAGGCATACTGCACGCGGGTAGGCGAGGGACCGTTCCCCAGCGAGCTGCACGATGCGCTCGGCGAGGAAATTCGCAAGCGCGGCAACGAGTATGGCGCGGTGACCGGCCGGCCACGGCGCTGCGGCTGGATCGACCTGCCGCTGCTGCGCTATTCGAACTTCGTCAACAGCACCGAGTGGCTAGTGGTAACCAAGCTCGACGTGCTCGATGAACTGTCGGAGATCCCGGTCTGCGTCGGATACAAAATCGACGGTAAAACGACCGATGAGATTCCTCCCCAGGATTGCGGCTTCAAGAAAATCAAGCCGGTCTTCACCAAGATGCCGGGATGGCGCGAATCGACGGTCGGAATCAGCCAGGGCGAAAAGCTGCCGAAGAAAGCTCAGCAATACATGAGCTTCCTGCAGCAGGAAACGCAGGCCAAGATCGGCATGATTTCGACTGGGCCGGAGCGCAACCAGATCATCTGGACCGACGAGTTCACCAAGGCGATTAAGAAATAGGGAGAAGCCATGATCGTGTTAATTGTGAAGTTGCGAGTGCGGCCCGGGACCGAAGAAGAATGCAAGACTTGTATGCGCGCCATGGAAAAGGAAACGCGCAAGGAGCCGGGTTGCCTGATGTATATCGCACACCAGGCGGCGGACGATCCCACCCTGCTTGCGTTTTACGAACAGTACAAGGACGAGGCCGCGCTGGAAGCCCATCGGGCTTCGCCGTATTTCAAGGAAATCGTTGAGAACAAGATGAGTAAGTTCGTGGTCAACCGCGATCGCATGCTTTGTGGGCCGATCAGTTAGAACAGTTCCGCGCGGCCAACAGACATACCTTTTCAAGTGCCGCCGGAGCGCATGATTTCTAAAAGGAATGGTATGACCGCGCCAGCGGCCTATGTCGATCCCTCCACCGCAACCAGGTATCCCCTGGAGCTGCCGCGCTGGTGCTCGGACGGCGGCGCTCCCTTGATGATCACGGATTTGCCTGGCATCGGCCGCCGGCAAATCGACGGTGGGGTTCGCTCGTTATGGCGTTACGCGGCGGCGTTGCCGCTGGCACCCTCGAACCCGGTTACGCTTGGGGAGGGATGTACGCCTCTGGTGCGGCGCAACTGGCACGGAGCGCCGGCGCTGTTCAAACTGGAATGGTTCGCGCCCACCGGCAGCTTCAAAGATCGCGGTGCTTCGGTTATGGTTTCCATCCTGCGGCAACAAGGCATCGACCGCATCCTGGAGGACAGTTCCGGCAACGGCGGAGCCGCCATCGCCGGCTACGCCGCGGCCGCCGGCATTCGGGCGAAGATCCTTGTGCCTGCCTATACTCAACCGGCAAAAACAATTCAAATGCGAGCCTATGGCGCCGAGGTGGAACTGGTGCCGGGCACAAGACAGAACACCGCCGAAGAGGCCATGCGCGAGGCGAAGCAGATTTTTTACGCCAGCCACAACTGGCAAGCCTTTTTTCTCCAGGGCACAAAAACGCTGGCCTATGAACTGTGGGAAGATCTCGACTTTCGTGCGCCGGACAACGTCATCATCCCGACCGGAGCGGGCAGCAACGTGTTGGGCTGCGACATCGGCTTTGGCGAGCTCCTCCGGCACCGGGAGATTGAGCACCTGCCGAAAATTTTCGCCGTGCAACCGGAAAACTGCGCGCCCATCCACGCCAGCTTTGCGGCCGGCGGCGATCAACTCGTGCCGGTGGAGGCCAAGCCCACCATAGCCGAGGGCGCTTCCATTACCCATCCGGTTCGACTGAAGCAGGTCTTGGAGGCGATCCGCCGCTCCCAGGGCGCGACGGTGACGGTCAGCGAGCAGGAGATCATTGCGGCGGTGCACGAGCTGGCGTCAAACGGCCTGTACGCCGAACCAACCAGCGCCATCGCGGGCGCGGCCTTGAGCAAGCTGCTGGCGGCCGGCGCCATCAGGCCGAACGAAACCACCGTGGTCGTGCTCACCGGAAGCGGCCTGAAAGCGACCCAGCGCATCGGCAAGTTGGTGGGAATCCAGTAGCTTGCAGCGTCCCGGCTTCCAACCAAAAGCTAAGGCGCAGAGAAAACTCTGCGCCTTAGCCGCGTTCAAGGCTTTGGTTAGTTCGCCAATTCGTAACCGGCAAAGAAGAAGCTGATTTCGAAGCGCGCAGTGTCATCCGCGTCGGAGCCGTGGACGGCATTGCGCTCGATATTTTGAGCATGCTTCTTGCGGATCGTTCCCGCATCGGCTTTCTCCGGATTGGTGGCGCCCATGATCTTGCGCCAGTCGGCGATGGCATCTTCTTTTTCCAGCGCCATGACAACCACCGGACCTTCGGTCATGAACTTTACCAGTGAGTCGTAAAACGGCTTGCCCACGTGCACCGCGTAGAACCCGGCTGCCTGGGCTTTTTTCAGGTGCAGCATTTTCATGCCGACAACGCGGAAGCCGTTTTCCTGAATTATCTTGATGATGTCTCCGGCGACGTTTTTCGAAACCGCGTCGGGTTTGATGATGGCAAGAGTACGTTGCAAAGTCTTCATGTCTTGGATGTGCTGTGCCTTCCTGGTTAAAAAAGTTTCAAAGTTTCACGCTTCAAAGTTTCGAGTTTAACCTGCCGCTCACGGCCTATTGCTTCGCCGCCTTGGCGCCGAGGGCCTGTACCAGCGTTTCACCAATCTCGGCCGGTGAACTGGCGACCCTGATGCCCGCCGCTTCCAGTGCCTTGATCTTCTCGGCGGCGGTGCCTTTGCCGCCGGAGATGATCGCTCCGGCGTGACCCATGCGGCGTCCCGGAGGCGCGGTCTGCCCCGCGATGAAGCCCACGACCGGCTTTTTGACGTGCTGCTTGACGTACTCGGCGGCGGTTTCCTCGGCGTTGCCGCCGATTTCGCCGCTGAGAATGATGGCGTCCGTTTCCGGGTCTTCGTTGAACAGTTTGAGCGTGTCCAGGAAGTTGGTGCCGATAATCGGATCGCCGCCGATGCCGATCGCCGTCGACTGGCCAATGCCGCGCACCGTCAACTGGTAGACCGCCTCGTAGGTCAACGTGCCAGAGCGGGAAACGATGCCTACCCTGCCGGGCAGAAAGATTCTGGCCGGCATAATGCCGATTTTGCACTTGCCGGGCGAGATGATGCCGGGGCAGTTCGGCCCGATCAGGCGCGAGTTGCGGCCCTCCATGAAGCGCCACGCTTTGACCATGTCGCGCGTGGGAATGCCTTCGGTGATGCAGACGATCAGCGGCATCCCAGCATCGACGGCTTCCATGATGGCGTCCGCCGCAAACGGAGGCGGAACGAAGATGACGGTTGCGTTGGCGCCGGTTTTTTCCATCGCTTCGCCAACCGTATTGAAGATGGGCCAGCCTTCGTGGGTGGTGCCGCCCTTGCCCGGAGTGACGCCTCCGACGACCTTGGTGCCGTAATCGGCGCTGGCCTTGGCGTGGAACGTGCCTTCGCGGCCGGTGAGGCCTTGCACCACGAGTCGAGTTTTTTCGTTGACCAGTATGCTCATGGCTAGCTCCTCCCGCCGGCTGCCGCGACCACCTTTTCGGCCGCGTCCTTCATGGTTTGAGCGACGATGAAGTTCAGACCGCTCCGCTTCAGAATTTCCCGTCCCTGCTCAACGTTGGTGCCTTCCAGACGCAACACGATGGGAAGCTTAATTCGGGTCTTGTTGGCCGCTTCGACGACACCATTGGCCAGCGTGTCGACGCGGAGAATACCGCCGAAGATGTTAATCAGCACAGCCTTCACGTTCTTGTCCATCAGCAGAATTTCAAAGGCGTGGGTCACCTGGTCGGAGTTGGCTCCGCCGCCCACATCGAGAAAATTCGCGGGCATACCGCCGGCGAACTTAATGATATCCATGGTAGCCATGGCCAGCCCTGCACCGTTCACCATGCAGCCCACGTTGCCGTCCAACTTGATGTAGTTGAGGCCGTACTTGCTGGCTTCCACTTCTAGCGCGTCTTCCTCGCTGATGTCGCGAAGTTCACTCAGATCCTTGTGCCGGTAGAGCGCGTTGTCGTCGATATTTACCTTGGCATCGAGCGCGAAGACACGCCCGTCGGTGGTGGTGATGAAAGGATTGATCTCAAACAGCGATGAATCCGTGTCTTCGTAAGCCTTGTAGAGGGCTTGCATGAACTTGACGGCGGGGTTGAGAAACTCGGGAGCCAGTCCCAGCCGAAAAACGATTTTGCGCGCCTGAAACGTCTCGAAGCCGACTGCCGGATCGATGTACTCCTTGATAATTGCGTTAGGGTCGCGGGCCGCAACCTCTTCGATTTCCATTCCTCCGGCCGCCGACGCCATGAACACCGGGCGCGAGACGGCACGGTCCAGCACGATGCCGAGATACAGCTCCCTGGCGATCGGCAAGGTTTCTTCGATCAGCAGCCGCTGCACTTTCTTGCCCTCCGGGCCGGTCTGGTGCGTCACCAACTGCATGCCGAGGATTTTTCCGGCGAGCTGAACCGCCTCTTCAACCGATTTTGCGATTTTGACTCCGCCGCCTTTGCCGCGTCCGCCGGCATGGATCTGCGCCTTGACGACCACGCCTTTGGCTCCGCTGCTCATCAGCTTCTTGGCGGCAGCTTCGGCTTCCGCGCGCGTGGTGACCATCTCCCCGCGCGGCACCGCTACTCCGTATTTCGACAGGATTGCTTTTGCCTGGTACTCGTGAATTTTCATGGTGTCATTTGCTTCGAGCCTGACTGTCCCTGGCGCACAACCCTGCTCGCCCGCGACGCCGGCTTGGCGATTTCAATCGGTTCGGTTGTGGACGAAACATCCCCGCGAGCCTAAGCTGCGCCAGGCGTTTCGCCCATTAAAAACTGTTCGGATAACGCGGGACCCGGGATGCAGTACGCCCAATGCGATACTCCAAACACCTGAAATCTCAATGGGTAGCCCGTGCTTCATCATCTCCGATGAGAGACGCACTATTGTATTCGCCCGAGCCCGTTCTCCGCAAAAGTTTGCCGTGACAAGGTAGCGGGCAAGTTTCGCGACGGCCTCGCGCAAGCCATCCCCGGCTACCACACCTTGCAGGGATGCTCCCGCACCATCGGCTGGCCCGCCTTGCACTGGAAAGCCCGCTGAAACTCCGGCATGTTGGTGACCACGCCGTTGATGCGATACTTGCCGGGTGAGTGCGGATCTGTTATGGCGCTCATCCGCTCATTTTCCGGCCGCTGGTTCTCGCAAGCCCACTGGGCAAAGCCGATAAAGAAACGTTGCTCGGGGGTGAAGCCGCCGATGGCTTTCAGCTTCTGCTGCTTGGCCTCGTTGAACCACGCCAGGTAGGCCAGCACGCTTCCCCCGAGATCCGCGACGTCTTCGCCTTCCGTCAGCTTGCTGTTGATGTGGATGTCGTCGACAACCACGTACTGCGCATATTGATCCACCACGCACTCAGCGCGGGCTTCGAATGCCGCGGCATCCTGTTTAGTCCACCAGTCGCGCAAGTTGCCCTGCGCATCGAATTGTCTCCCCGCGTCGTCAAAGCCGTGCGTCAGTTCATGGCCAATCGTCGATCCGGTGTTGCCGTAGTTCGGCGCATCATCCATCTTGGGATCGAACAGCGGCGGCTGCAGCACGCCGGCGGGAAAGTTGATGTCGTTCATCTGCTGGTCGTAGTAGGCGTTGACCGTCGCCGGCGGTATCTGCCACTCGCCGTGATCCACCGGCTTGCCGATTTTATTCAATTGACGTCTTGATTCAAATGCCGTGGCCCGTTGAAAGTTTCCGAAGAAATCACCGCGCACCACGTCCACGGAGCTGTAGTCCCGCCATTGGTCGGGGTAGCCGATCTTGTTCACCACGGCGTGGAGTTTATCGAGCGCGCGCTGCTTGGTTTCAGCTCCCATCCAATCGAGGGCCTTGATCTCCTGCTGCATCGCGTCTTCGATTTGCTTCGTCATCTGGAGCGTGCGGGCCTTTAGTTCAGGGCTGAATGTTCTGGCCACGTATACCTGGCCGACAGCTTCGCCGAGCTGGTAGTCCAGCAGTTGAACGCAACGCTTCCAGCGCGGCCTGATCTGCTCGGCCCCCTGCAGGTACTTGCGATAGAAATCGAAGTTTGCCATCACGAACGGGGTCGACAGGTAAGGCGCGTTCTGCCGGACGACCTGCCAGCGAAAGTAAGTTTTCCAGTTCCCAAGCGACTCCGATTGCAGCAGCGTCTCCAGCGCCTTAAAGAACTCCGGCTCGGTAATGTTGAAGGTTTGCAGGCCGGGAACCCCCGATGCATCGAGATATGCATTCCAGTCGAAGGAAGGCGTCAGGGCCTGCAATTCGGCGCGGCTCATCTTGTGGAAGATTTTATAAGGATCGCGGAGTTCGACGCGGCTCAGCGAGGCCTTAGCCATCGCGCTCTCGATCCGCATCACAGTTTGCGACCCCCGAGCGGCCTCGGTTGGCGAGTCGCCCAGCAATTTGAACATCTGCTGAACCTGGGCCAGGTAGCGCTTACGGGTCTCTTGCATCCGCCCATCGCTCTTCAGATAATAATCGCGGTCGGGCAGCCCGAGCCCGCCGGCGCTGGCAAATGCAATCACCTGCGTCGAATCCGCCAGATCCTGCGAGGAGCCGAAGCCGAACATCATGCTGCTATAGCCAAAGGTTACCAGGTGCTGCCGGGCAACCCAGGGCGCAAGGCCGCTCACGTCCTTGACGCCGGCCAGCTCCCGCAACCCGGGTTCAAGCGGCGCGGCCCCGGCTTTTTCAATGGCCGCTTCGTCCATGCAGGAGGAGAAAAAATCCCCGATCTTCTGCTGAATCGCGCTACGGCCCGCCGACGGACGCGCCGCGTCTTCGAGAATTCCCCAAAGAAAGCGCTGGTTCTCGTCGGTTAGCTTGCCATAGACGCTCCACGACGCCTGGTCTGGCGGAATCGGATTTTTCTGCCTCCACCCGCCGCATGAATAGGTGTAGAAATCCACGCATGGGTCCACGGAGCGGTCCATGAAATCGGCGTCGAGGCCGGGCGTGTAGGGCAATGTCTGCAGCGGAGTTTCCTTCTGCGGGGCGGCGGCCAACGCTCCGGGCGCTTGCGCCGCACAGAATGTGCTCATCGTCACCATCGAGGCGAACAGCAGCAAAGTTTTTTTCATAGGAAAAGCTCACGGATTAGGATTTCGGTTCGGCCCTATGATTCGAGCGCGCGCGGTACACGGTGATGCCATTCGGTGCGCTGCTCGAACTGGTGTGCAATCGCCAAGACCTTCCGTTCCGCGCCCAGAGTCGCGCTGATCTGCATGCCGACCGGCAGGCCTTCGGCGGTAAATCCGCACGGGACAGTAATGGACGGCAACCCCAGAACGTTGAACGGGCGTGTGTTGCGCAGCATGATCAGCTCGCGTTTCCGCAACTCCGGCAGCCCCGACTGCAGATCCGCAATCGTCGGCGGCGAGATCGGGACGGTGGGCGTAATCAGTACGTCCACGTCGCGGAAAACTTCCCCGCTCCGGCGGCGCAACGCATCCAGACTGCACTTGGCCGCGCGGTATTGCTCTTCCGTGACATCCTTGCCCTGGAGAATGCGCTGCAACGTCTGCGGATTGTACTGGTCGCGGTATTCCGCAAGAAACTGCTCGTGATACTGATACGCCTCGTAGATGTGGACCGTGCGATCTTCGTCGATTGGAACTCTAACGTCGCGAATCGACGAGGTACTGGAACTCGTGATGAGGGCCACTCCGATGCGCAGCGCTGATTCGATCTCCGGCTCGATGCCTTCAGAGAAGTATTCGGTTGCGATGCCGACCCGGAGGCCGGTCGTATTACGATGTATCGCCTCCCGATAGCTAGACGTGGAAAACTGGCCGCTGCCGGGGTCTGCCGGGTCGTAACCCGCGATCGCATCCAGCACGATCGACGCATCCTCCACCGTGCGCGTCAGCGGTCCGACATGATCGAATGACAGTGCCAGCGGAAAAACCCCGCGACGGCTTACCAGCCCGAAACTCGGCTTCAAGCCGACAACTCCGCAATATGCCGCCGGCAGCCGGATTGATCCTGCCGTATCGGTGCCGAGCGCCGCGAAGCACATGCCGGCAGCAACCGCCGCCGCCGACCCTGAAGACGACCCCCCGGTAATTCGCGTCGTGTCCCAGGGGTTACGCACGGGGCCGAAATAGCTGATGATCCCGCTGCCTCCGTAGGCAAATTCGTGCAGGTTAAGCTTGCCGATCAGCACTGCGCCAGCGTGCCTGAGCCGGCGCGTAACCTCCGCGTCTTCGACAGCAATGGTATCTTTCAGCACCGCGCTCGCGGCCGTGGTGGGCACATCCATCTGGTCGATGAGATCCTTCAGTCCCACCGGAATGCCATGCAGCGGACCACGCCAGTGGCCGCTCTGGATCTCACGTTCGGCTTCGGCGGCTTCGCTCAACGCACTTTCGGCGGTCACGGTAATAAAAGCGTTGAGAACCGGGTTGTGCTGCTCGATCCGCGACAGGCAGGCCTTGGTCAACTCGACGGGCGAAATCTGCCGGCGTTTCACCTGTTCGGCAGCCTCGGCCAGAGTGAGCCCTGTAAGTGACGTTTGCATAGATGAGCGCTCCTGAGCACGTTCAGTGTAATGCATCCCTCGATCGAGCGGCAGCGGAGGCCGGTGACGGTGAAGTGGATCGGGCGCGGAAAAGCAAACAAAAAAGCGAACAACCAATGTAGAAAAAGGGCCGCTCGCACGGCCCTTCACGCTTGCGGGACTCGGGTTCTCGGCGAGCCCGCACGCTGGGATGATTCACTATCCTTTCAACTTGTGCCGTTCGCAGGCGTTAACCGCATTGGCCGAATCCAACGCATCTTTGTCGAGCTGAATCTCGACTACCTTTCCGGTTTTGTCGATGAGGAAGGTTGCTCGCCGCGCGGCTTTGGTCTGCGGGTTCAAGATGCCATAGCGCCGGGTGATATCGCCGCCCACGTCGCTCAGCATGGGAAAGCTGGTGCCCAGTTGATCCGTCCAGGCTTTATTTGCAAAAAATCCATCCATGGTGACACCCAGGACCTGGGTGTTGGCCGCTTCCAGTTTCTGCAAGTTCTGCTGGAAGCTCTTCGCTTCCTGGGTTCAACCAGGCGAAAACGCAAAGACGTAAAACGCCAGAGCCACGTTCTGCTTTCCCCTGAATTCCTGCAGGGAAACCTGCTTCCCATTCTGATCTTTCAGGGTAAAATCCGGCGCCATCTCTCCGACTTTGACGGAAGGCATCGGTAACGTGGGCTGGGCCTGTTGCGCTTGCGCCAAGCTAACCAGGGCGACGAAAACTACAACCGCGACACTGATTCGCAAGGCTCTCATGAAACACCTCGCAGGCAGCATACTCCGAAGCTTGGCAAACTGTCACTTCCAGCACAGCCGCACCCACTGCGGCCGAGCATTGGCAGATACCGAGGGTTGAACATCGACTGGGATAAATATCTGCCGGGCAGAGCTGCCAAATCCCGCCAACCATCATCTCATCAGGTCAGGATCTAACGTCGTCGATGGCGGCGATGTCCAGGGCCCAAACCATGTTGCCAACCACGTTCCCAACACCCCTCACTCTTGCCGACATATTCTTCACCATCGTGGACCGCAACCATCCCCGCGCAATCCTCTATGAACAGCGTGGAATTTGGATGCCGATCTCTTCCCGGGAGCTATACCGGCGCGTGGCAGCCGTGGCTGCCTGGCTTCGAGCCCGCGGGGTAGGACCGGGCGATCGGGTGGCCATCCTCGCCGAGAACCGCCCGGAATGGGCGATAGCGGATTTTGCAGCCTTGATGTCGGGAGCGGTCGTGGTGCCGATCTACCCGACCCAGACCGCCGATCAATGCGCCCACATTCTGCGGGATTCGGAGACCCGTGCGCTTTTCGTCTCTTCCGTAGCGCAATTGCACAAGCTTCTCCCGCTGCTCCCCAAGACGCGCGTCGAGCACCTCATGCTAATGGATGAGCCCGGCGGCGTTTTGCCCGTGGATGCCAGCCGGATGCAGGTAATCATGAAGCGGGGCCCGGAGCAACGCGATGCGGAATTCGACCGCCGCGGACGGCAAATCGCTCCCGCGCAATTGGCCACTCTCATTTACACTTCGGGAACGACGGGAACGCCCAAGGGCGTCATGCTCTCGCATCGCAACCTGGCTTCGAATATCGCTGTTTCTCTCGAGCACTTCGAGATGAGCAGCCAGCAGTCGGCGCTCTCGTTCCTGCCGCTGTCGCATATCACCGCCCGCCATTGCGACATGGCTTTGATGTATCGCGGCGTGAGTATCGCATATTGTTCCCGCTTCGAAGATCTGCCGCGGGCCCTGCAGCAAGTTCGTCCGACGGTTTTGATCGCGGTGCCGCGCGTCCTGGAAAAAATCTACGGTCAGGTGCAGCTCCGTGTGGGGAGCGGTCTGCGACAGAAGCTCTATGATTGGGCGATGACCGTCGCCAGACGCCGCCTTTCCGAAACTGTCACCGGACGCACTCCGCGCTCCCTCGCCTGGCAGATTGCCGACAAGCTGGTCTTTTCCAAGGTTCGAAACGCCATGGGAGGACGCGTGCAAACCATTATCTCCGGCGGCGCCCCGCTCGGGATCGAGCTTGCGGAGTGGTTTGCCAGCATCGGGCTGCGCGTCATGGAGGGCTACGGACTCACCGAAACTTCGCCGGTCATCGCGGTCAATACTCCGCGGTCGTTCCGGCCCGGAACGGTCGGCAAACCGCTCACCGGCGTGGAAGTAAGAGTCGCCGACGACGGCGAGATCCTGGTGCGCGCTTCCTCGGTGTTTCAGGGTTACTGGCGCATGCCTGAGGAGACCCAAAACGCATTCGCCGGAGAATGGTTCAAGACCGGTGACGTCGGTTCGCTGGACGCAGATGGCTTCCTGTCGATCACCGATCGCAAGAAGGACCTGATCAAAACCTCGGGCGGTAAGTTCATCGCGCCGCAGCCTATCGAGAAGCGCCTGAAAAGCAACCCGCTGGTGAGCGAAGCCGCTCTGATTGGCGACCGCCGGCGCTTTCCAGCAGCACTCATCGCACCGGCCTTCCCTGCCCTGGAAGACTGGGCAAAGCAGCATGGCGTCACCTTCAACTCGCATGAAGAGTTGGTGGCGGACGCAAAAGTCCACGCTCTCTACCAGGAAATAATCGATCGCTTGAACCTGGGCTTGGCACGTTTTGAACAGATTAAGAAGCTCCTGTTGCTTCCCGAGCAGCCCACCATCGCCGACGGCACCCTGACTCCCACGCTCAAGCTGCGCCGGCGCGAGCTGGAAGCCCGCTACCGCGGACAGATCGAACTGCTCTACGCCGAACCGGCGGTGCTTCAGACCCGCGAGGCGGCCTAGCAAGCGCCGCCTTGGCATCTACTTTACGGCAGCAGTCTGGAGTCCTGAGAGGTCTTGCGGTTCCGGCCTGAGGAGTTCGAAGATCCGGTCAACGCAGGCATAGTCCTGATAGCCGAGGCGAGCCAGAGGACGGATCTTAACGATGTCGACCTTGCCGTTGGCGTCGATCACCTCATCCTGGATGTGAATCAGAACAACTCTGCCGATAATCATGTCAACCGACTGCTCGGGGGTGTATCCCGGCAAACGGATCGTCTGGTAATAGCGGCATTCCATCTGCACGGGGATTCCGCCACGCGGCAGGGTTTGACGCGGACGGAAGGCGCCTTGGTCAACCCGGCAGCGACAAATTCGTCTACTTCCGGCGGCAGCTCGGCGGCACTCTCATTCATCGCCAGGCGCAAATCATAAGTCGCCATGTTGTAGACGAATTCGCCGGTCTCCTCGATGTTAGTCACGGTGTCTTTCCGTCTTCCCGTGCGGTGCCGACCGCAGCCTACCATCACAAAGGGGCAGGCAGAGTTCACCATCTGGAATTGACTGTAAGGCGCCAGGTTGTGGATGCCTTCGGCGCTCACCGTGGAGATCCATCCAATCGGTCGCGGCACGATCAGAGACTTGAACGGGTTGTGAGGCATGCCGTGATCATTTTTTTCCGGGTCGTAAAACATTCCTGTTTCCCTCCGCTCAGTGACGGTCCGTGGTTGGGTTTTGAACAGTCTATTACAGAGCAGTTCCCCATCCAATCGATTGTTATGGTGTGGTGGTCGCTGGGCCGAAGTTGAGCAAAGCCTTACCTGCGTGTATAGTTTTGCCTTCCATTTGAATACACCCTGCTGGAAGTTAACCGGAGGAAGCCGATGCATTCCAAAACAAAATCCGTACTGTTGCTCGCGATTTTTCTAATCTCGACCGTGGCAGTTGCGGCGACGCAACCGGTGGTGGTGCTGATTGCGACGGGCGGCACAATCGCCATGAAAATCGATCCGATCAAGAAGGCGCCGGTGCCGGCGATTTCGGGCGAGGATCTGCTGGCTACGGTCCCCGAGGTGGCGAAGTATGCCACGATGGAGGTCAACAACATTTCCAACGTGCCCTCGGGATATATGGACCCGGCTCGCTGGGTCGCTTTGAGCAAGGAAGTCAATCGCACCCTCGCCAGGCCCGAAGTGGCCGGGGTCATCATCTCGCATGGCACCGACACGCTGGAGGAAACCGCCTGGTGGCTTGACCTTACCACCGACTCCGACAAACCGATTGTGCTGATCGGGGCGCAGCGCAATGCTTCCGAATCCGACTTCGACGGCCCTCGTAACCTGCTGAACGCGGTGCGCATCTGCATTGATCCGCAAGCCAAGGGCAAGGGTGCGATGCTGGTCATGAATAACCAGATCAACGCGGCGCGCGACGTCACCAAGACGCACACCTCCAGCGTAGAGACCTTTAAGTCGGGCGATTGTGGCTTTCTCGGCGTGGTGGACTTCGACCGGATCATTTTTTCGCGCTCGCCACTCCGCCGGCAGCACGTTCCAATCAAAACCGAGACCATGCCTTACGTCGAAATCATCAGCACTTACGGCGGCACGGATGGGTACCTGCTGAAGGCAGCGGTCGATCACGGCGCCAAGGGAATCGTGGTTCAGGCGATGGGCTGGGGCAACGTGAATATCCCGACTTCGGCGGCGATTAAAGAGGTGATCGGCAAAGGCATCCCGGTCGTCATAACCACGCGCGTGCCCAACGGACGCGTGTTGCCCAACTACGGCTACGAAGGCGGCGGCAAGGTGCTGGCCGATGCCGGCGCAGTAATGGGAGACGATCTCTCGCCGCAGAAGGCGCGTATCCTGCTCATACTGCTCCTGCAAAATGGTGTGCAGGGACAAAAAGACTTGCAGGCGGCATTCAGCCGTTAGACTAACGTGATTTCGCGGCAGGCGTTATAAGACAGCTACCCCACGTCAGCCCTCAATCACCCCAACGAGCCGAGCCTCGCCGGGGACCCCGATGGGCGGGACGCGGGGCAGCCGGTGAACTTGTACCTCGGCGGCGGCCCCTCAGGCGTTCTGTCCGATGGCTTTTCTGAGCGGGATCAGCAGGGCAAAGATGGCGAGCCCCGCCGCCACGCCGAGCGCTGCCAGCAAGAAGAAGAACGATTCCCGCGACATTTTTTCGTAAAAAGTGCCGAGGTATCCGGAGAGGAAGTTGCCGAAGAAACTCGAAAGGAACCACATTCCCATGAGCATGCTCACCAGGCGCGCGGGGGCGACTTTGGTCACCAGCGAGAGGCCGATCGGAGAAAGATAAAGCTCTCCCAGGGTGTATATGAAGGTGCTGCCTATGAGCCAGAGGAAGCTGATCCTCTGGTTGGCGCCCAGTCCCGCCGTAATGTAGATGAGAGGCAGGAAAGACAACCCCAGCAAACCGCAGCCCATGGCCATTTTGGTCACGCTCGCGGGCTCTTTGCCGCGAGCCGATTGCCAGCCCCAGAATAAGTTCAGCAGTGGCGTAAACAGGAAAATGAACATCGGATTGACCGACTGGAACCAGGTCGAGGGCATCTCCCAGCCGAAAATATGCCAATCGGTGTTTCTGTCGGCAAACAATTGAATGGTGTTGCCCTGCTGCTCGTAAACGCCCCAGAAGACGACGTTCAAGAGGCAGAGAACGACCAGCCCGACAATTGCCTTCCACTGGGCGGGCGTGAGCTTGGCGTGCTCGGTATGCGTCTGCCGGGCGCGCGCCAGTTGATCCGTCGCCAAGTATCTTTGCCCCCAGAGGTAGAGCGCCAATCCGGCGACCATGCCAAAGCCGGCAGCCGCAAAGCCATAATGCCAGCCGTAGAGCTGCCCCAGCGTTCCGCAAACCAGCGGCGAAAAAAACGCACCCAGGTTAATTCCCATGTAGAAGATGGTGAAGGCGCGGTCGCGGCGCGGATCGCCCGGCGGATAAAGGCTGCCGACCTGGGTGGAGATGTTGGGTTTGAAGCAGCCGTTTCCCAGGATGAGGAAACACAGCGCGACCAGAAACATCGACTCGATCGCCATCAGGAAGTGTCCGATAGCCATCAGCACTCCACCGACGACCACGGTCTTGCGCTGCCCGAGCAGCCGGTCCGCCAGCATCCCTCCGAAGAACGGAGTGAGGTAGACGAATCCGGTATAGAGTCCGTAGATCTCGGAGGAGAGCGGCTGCACGGTCATTGGGCCGAAGACGGACTCGATGGCGTGCCGCAGCGGAGCGAATCCGAACACGTACGAGGTGCCGGTTTCGACGCGATGGATCAAGTAATCGGCCATGTACAGGACCAAAAGCGCCCGCATGCCGTAGTATGAGAAACGCTCCCACATTTCGGTAAAAAACAGCACAAATAGACCAACCGGATGACCCAGGATCGTTTTTTGCGTGCGGACGGTATTGGAAGACGGCGAGCCGGCCGCATTGCTCTCAATGCCAGTTGCTGGGCTATCGCTCACGGGCTTTCTCCTCAGCTTAATCCTATCTCCTACCGGACTTTCGCGACTAGCAGGGGCAAAGCAAGATCCGCGCGCTTTGCGCTAGACTCTTCCGGTATGGTCCATAAATCGTTTCAGGACGTAGGTTATTACGTCTCAGCGCTGGATACACGAACTGCTACCGTGTGGCCCATAGCGATTCTTCCTGCAACTTTTATGTGAGCGCCGAATTCATTGACGGGGCTCTAGCAGGCTAACTCAACGAACCGATGCGACCGCAGTTTGAGGCATGAAATGGACTACCAGACACTTACCCTCACCGAACAGGGTGGGATTGCCCTCTTGACTTTCAATCGCCCCGCCAAACGCAATGCGATCAGCTACGAGCTGATCGATGAGATGCTCGCGGTGCTCAAGCAATTGCAGAGCGGGGCCACCAAGGTTTTGCTGATTACAGGCGCGGGGAACTCCTTCTGCTCAGGCATGGATCTGGAAAACCTGAAAGCGATTACCAGCCGCACGGCGGCCGAAAACCGGAAGGATTCGGAAACCATGGCCCGCCTCTTCCGCTCGATTTATGAGTTCCCGAGGCCGACCATCGCGGCCGTGAACGGTCCGGCGGTGGCGGGCGGGTGCGGCATTGCGACGTTGTGCGACTTTACCATCGCATCGACCGCGGCGAAGTTCGGATACACGGAGGTGCGGATCGGGTTCCTGCCGGCGATCGTCTCGTCATGGCTGGTTCGCCAGATTGGCGAGAAAGCGGCGCGAGACCTGCTGCTTACCGGGCGCATTGTCTCCGCCGATGAAGCCTTGCGGATCGGGTTGATCACCGAAACCGTTGCCCCCGCCCGGCTGCTGGAGCGGGCGCACGAACTTGCGTTCGAATTATTGAAGAACAGTCCGGCTTCGCTTGCGGCCACAAAAAAATTGCTGAACAGCTACTCCGGGCGCGATCTCAAATGGCAGCTCGAAGCCGCCATAGAAGCCAATGCGGCGATCCGGGCGACCAAGGATTTCCACGAGGGGATCAGCTCGTTTCTCGAAAAGCGCGAACCCAAGTGGACCGGGGACTAGTCGCACTGGTAAGGTGATACGACGGCGTGTGATGTGCATCACGGCTCGATCGGGAGTACATCGTTATAGTCGCGGCCATCGTGCCGAACCAACGCATGCACTCCGTCGCCGATTGCGGTCGGCAAGGATGGGCTTGGACGGTCTCATTCCATGGAGTTCCGCCGTGCTTGAGGTGGGCTGCAATACAGTTTTCCAGACACATTTGAGATTTGCGCTCTAGGAGGCTGCTGAAAAACGCGCCGAAGCAACGAGCGAGGCGCTACCATAATGTGTAATCCAGAAGTGAAGCGTACTAGATATTGCAGGCTGGTCCTTCCCGAAAGTTGTTTTTTAGCAGCCCGCTAGGAGGTTGTTTATGGCATCGTCAACCGCAGCTGCTGGAACCCTCGGCAAAGCGCCGCCAGCCGAGACCCGAAACCGGCTGATCAGATGGCTCGTTCCCATCGGGCTCGGGGCCATCATTCTGCTGGTGCCCAGGCCAACCGGTCTGACGCCTGCGGCATGGCATTACTTTGCCCTGTTTGCCACGGTAATAGCCGCCTTGATCACCGAACCCATTCCGGGGCCGGCCATGGGGTTCATGGGCGTTAGCGCTGCCGCCGTCCTGGTGCTGGTGGGCAAAACGCCGGCCGACTCGATGCGCTGGGCGCTCTCGGGTTTTTCCAACGACACGGTCTGGCTGATCTTTGCGGCCACCATGTTTGCGGCTGGCTATGAGGCAACCGGACTTGGCCGCCGGATTGCGCTGCTGCTAGTGAAGGCTCTTGGCCGAAAGACACTCGGCCTGGGCTACGCGATTGCCATTGCCGACCTGGTGCTAGCGCCCTTTATGCCCTCGAATACGGCGCGCAGCGGCGGCACGATTTACCCGGTCGTCAAGAACATCCCCGGGCTCTACGATTCGTCTCCCACGAAGAATCCGCGCAAGATCGGCGCCTATTTATGTTGGACCGCATTCATGACGACCTGCGTCACCAGCGCGATGTTTCTCACCGGAATGGCGCCTAACCTGTTGGCCTGCGAGCTGGCCAGGCGAATTGCCCATGTCGACGTCACATGGACGAGCTGGATGATGGGTTTTTTGCCCGCGGGCCTGCTGATGTTTCTGACGACACCGCTGGTGGTCTACCTCATCTATCCGCCTGAGATCAAGGAAGGCGAAGAGGTGGCCAGGTGGGCGGGCTGCGAACTTACCGCGATGGGGCCCATTTCGCGACGGGAAATCACGATGGCTCTGCTAGCCGTGCTGGCGCTGCTCGCCTGGATCTTTGGCGCCCAATGGATCGCGGCGGTAACCGTGGCGCTGGCGGTGATTTCGCTCATGATTCTTACCAAGGTGGTCAACTGGAACGACATCATGCAAAACAAGCAGGGCTGGAACATCCTGATCTGGTTTGCCACCCTGGTTACCATGGCGGAAGGACTGAGTCAGGTAGGATTCCTGACCTGGTTCGCCAAGGGCAGTGCGGCTGCCCTGGCGGGTGTACCGATGGTGCCGATGATGATCGCCCTGATCGCGCTGTTCTTTTTTGTCCACTATCTTTTCGCCAGCACCTCGGCTCACACCGCGGCAGTTTTACCGGTCTTTTTGGCGGCGATCGTTACCGTCAGCGGCCTGCCGGTAAAGCCGGTGGCGCTCATCCTGATCTACTCGATTGCTTTGCAGGGCGTGCTGACCCCGTACGCGACCGGGCCGGCGCCCATCTGGTACAGCACCGGCTATATCAGCACCAAGGATTTCTGGCGGCTTGGGTTCATTTTCGGGGTCTTCTACCTGGGCATACTTCTTTTGGTCGGTCTGCCTTATACCCTCCACTTCATGCGATAGCATGGCACGGGTGGGAACATGGTCGATGGCCCGCCGGGAGATCACAGCTACACCCCGGCAACCACAAAAAAGCTACCGTTGCCGGGAGCCCCGAGCTGGTACGCGGAAGACTGGCTTTCTACACGTACAGCAACTACGGCGCACGTTGAGGACGAAACCGCGTTGACGCCGATCCAGACACCCTTGATCTTGATAAAGATAAAGGGGAGCAGAGGTGATTATGCGAACCATGCTTTTCGTGCCGGGCGACAAGGAGAAGCTACTGCTGAAATCGCTCGGGCTTGGAACGGATGCTGTCATCTGGGACATCGAGGACGCGGTTGCATTGCCGGAAAAGGCGTTGGCGAGAACTAACATTGGCCATGCGCTTGAAGCCGCGCCGGCAAAGCATGTGCCGGTCTATGTGCGAATCAATGCCTTGAGCAGCAACATGCTCGACGCCGATCTCAACCAGATTGTGCGGCCGGGCCTCAGCGGCGTAATCCTGTCGAAGGCTGAGTCGCCGGAGCAGGTGAGAGAGCTGGACTCGATATTGAGCCTCCTGGAGCGGGCCAAAGGGCTCCCGGAGAGGGCGATCAAGGTCAACTGCCTGATCGAGACCTGCCTCGGCGTGCTGCAAGCCTACGCACTCGCGACGGCATCTCCCAGAGTTGGCGGCGTGTCATTCGGTGCCGAGGATTTCACCCTCGATCTGGGCACGGCACGCACCCGCGAGGGACACGATTTGGCCTATGCCCGTGCGTCGGTAGCCGTGGCGGCGGGAGCCGCCAAGGTTCTGGCCATCGACACGGTTTACCCTGACTTGAAAGACGAGAGCGGCTTGGTAAACGAGTGCCGGATGGCACGTCAGTTGGGGTTCAAAGGCAAGTTCGCGATTCATCCGAAACAGTTGGCGATCATCAACCGCGAGTTTTCGCCTTCCGACAGCGAAGTAGCCTACGCCGAAAAGGTGGTTATGGCTTTTCGCCAGGCGCAAGGGGAGAACCGAGGGGTTATCACCGTCGACGGCAAAATGATCGACGGCCCCATTGTAGAAAGAGCTAAATTGATCCTGCGGATTAAAGGGGAAAACTGAGAGTGGGACGCTTATTGGAAAGCAGCAGCAAGCAATTACTGGCGCAAAACTCGATTTCGGTTCCTCGTCATTTCGTTGCCGCCAGCCCGGCGGAGGTCGGGGAAAAAGCTGCCCTGCTGGGCGGCGAGGTGGTGTTGAAGGCGCTGGTTCCGGTCGGCAAGAGGGGCAAAGCCGGAGCGATTAAGTTTGCCTCCGATCCGGCGATGGCGGCAGAGCTGGCCGTGCAAATGTTGGGCACGGTTGTCCGCCACTATCCGGTAGAAGAAATTCTGGTGGAAGAGAAACTCGCGATCGAGCATGAGCTTTTTGTCTCGTTCACCATCGATAAGAAGCTACGCCGGCACGCTGTTCTGGTCAGCTCGGCGGGCGGCATCGACGTGGAAGAGATCAGCGCCAAATACCCGGAACGCATGCAGATCATTCACATCGACCCGTACAAGGGTCTGCCGGATTTCCGTGCGAAAGAAGTTTGGGCCGATCTGGGCCTGGAGGGCACGGTGCTTCGCCAGGCCAGCTGACATCCTGCTGAAGCTGTACCGCTGCTTCGTGAAATATGACTGCACGATTCTTGAAATCAATCCGCTGGCGGTCACCAAAGACAACAAGGTAATCGCCGCCGCTTCGGTGATGGCCGTGGACGACAGCGCGATGTTTCGCCATCCCGAATTGGCCGAGTGCGGTGCAAGTGGGCAGCGACCGCGCCTGGCGGCCGCTCACCGCTCTGGAGAAGCAGGTGGTGGAAGTCAACGAAGCCGACCCTATCGCGGCACGGCTCGTTACACGGAGATGGATGGCGGCGACATCGGCTTCATGTGCGGCGGCGGCGGCGGCAGCCTGATGATGTTCGACGCGCTGCTCTCCTACGGCGGCAAGCCCGCCAATTACACCGAGTTCGGCGGCAATCCGCCGGAGCAGAAAGGTCTATGGGCTGGTCATGGCAATCCTGTCGAAGCCGGGCGTGAGGGGCTGGTCGTCTGTCGGCAACATCACCAACAACACGCAGGTCGACGTGGTCTCTCGCGGCATCGTCGCGGCCATCAAGGACAAGGTCATCGATCCGCGAAAGTTTCCCGTTCTGGTAAGGTATGGCGGGCGTGAACGATCGCGATGGGACGCGAGGTGTTTACCGCAGCGGGCATTGAGTATTACGGTGAAGAAATAACCATGACCATGGCCGCGCAAGAAGATGGTGGAGAAAATGAAACAGGCTTATCCGGACGACGGAAGCGATGGACAGCGCCCACGGCGCTTGAGGAGAGGGCGTTGGGAATCTTAATCGACCGCAATTCAAGAATCGTGATTCAGGGCATCACCGGCCGGGAAGCATCGATGGTCACCCGGCACATGCTGGCCTACGGCACGCCGGTGGTCGCCGGAGTTACTCCCGGAAAAAAGGGCGAGCAGGTGCACGGCGTTCCGGTATACGACACCCTGAAGCAGGCCTGCTGCGCCCACGAACTGAATACCGCGCTGATCTATGTGCCGCCTGCCTTCGTGCTGGATGCCGTGCTGGAGACTTTGGCCAATGGCATCAAGCTGATGGTCATCATCACCGAGAACATTCCGCAGCACGACGCCGTCAAATTACTGATGGAGGCCGAAAACGCCGGAGCAAGGGTTATCGGCCCCAACACGGTTGGAGCCATCAATCCCAAGGAACGGGTCCGGCTTGGCGCTATTGGCGGAGACAACGTGGAGCGGTGCTTCGTGCCCGGCTGCGTCGGCGTGATCTCGCGCAGCGGCGGCATGACGGCTGAAACCTCCTACATGGTCAAGCGCGCGGGATTGGGAGTGAGCACGGCGATCGGCATCGGCGGAGATTCCCTGATCGGATCGAGCCCCAAGGACCTGCTTGCTCTCTTTGAAAAAGATCCTGAAACCCGTGCCGTCGTTACCTTCTCCGAGCCCGGCACCAGCTTGGAAGAGGACATGGCAGATTTTGTCCTCGAAGGCGGCTTCACCAAGCCCTTGATCTCCTACATCGCGGGCAAGTTTACCGAGAGCATGCCGGAAGGAACCATGTTTGGACACGCCGGCGCAATCATCGAGGGCGGCAAGGGCAAGCCTTCTTACAAAGCTCGAGTGCTCAAACAAGCCGGGGTTCACGTGGTCGAGCAATACGACGATATCGTTACCACACTGCGGAACTTGAAACTGGGATGATGCCGTCCGTCACCGCTTGCCACGTTGTGCACCATGCCGAAATCCGGATGCGGACTGTCCTCCCGTTACCAGTTGCGGAAGCGTTCCGGCGGATCGTAGATGCCGCCGGAGGCGTCCACCAAGTCCTTCATGGTGCGGGCAGCCAGACGATCGCGGGTGGCGTCTCGCGGTTCGATGCCGAGATCCTCTGGCCGCCGGATGATACCGCGATCCCTCAGGTTTTCCACCATGCGCGGGTCGCGCCCCAGTCCTACCCGCGTGCTGCCGGCTACTCCGCGGATCGCCTGCTCACGCTCCTCCGGGGTTACGCACCGCAACAGATGCGCGATCCCCTCCTCGGTAATGATGTGGGTGACATCCTCCCCGTAAATCATCACCGGGGGCAGTTCCATCTTCGCCGACGCCGCCAGATCCCAGGCATCGAGCCGCTCCACGAATGCCGGCTGCGTCGGCCTGTGAGCGGTCTCCACGATCTGCGCCACCAGTTTCCGTCCCTGGGGGATGACAGCGTTCGGGTGTGCCTCGCGTCCCGCGCGTAGCCACGCCGGCGACGGGTGACGCCGTCCCGTAGCGTTGCCGCCCAGGTTCGGGGCTCCGCCGAAACCGGCAATCCGTCCCTTGGTCGCGGTTGAACTGTTTCCCGCCAGATCGATCTGCAAGGTCGAGCCAATGAAGAGATCGCAGGCATAGTGTCCGGCCATCTGGCTGAAGGCGCGATTGGAGCGGAGGGAACCATCGCGGCCGACAAAGAAAATATCCGGTCGCGCCGCAACGTATTCTTCCATGCCGACTTCGGAGCCGAAGCAATGCACCGACTCGACGAATCCGGCTTCGATTGCGGGGATCATTGTGGGGTGCGGATTCAGCGCCCAGTGCGTACAGATCTTGCCCTTCAGCCCCAGTTCCGCGGCATACGTCGGCAGCAGTAACTCGATCGCCGCAGTGGCGAAGCCGATGCCGTGGTTCAGGCTGGTGATGCCGTATTCGGCATAGAAGCCCTTGATCGCCAGCATCGCCATCAAGATCTGCGGCGGGGTGATGAGCGCTGGATCGCGAGTGAAAAGCGGTTCGGTGTAGGCGGGAGTCGGCGCCTTGACGAAAAAGTCGACCCAGTCGGCGGGTATGTCGACACGCGGGAGACGGTCGACCACTTCATTGACCTGGGCAATGACGATACCGTTTTTGAAGGCGGTAGCTTCGACGATGGTCGGGGTGTCCTCGGTGTTCGGGCCGGTGTACAGGTTGCCCGCGTGATCGGCAGCCATCGCGGCAATCAGCGCCACCCTGGGCGTGAGATCCGTAAAGTAACGGGCATACAGCTCAAGGTAGGTATGGATGGCGCCGATTTCAATCCGCCCCTGTTCCACCAGCTTGGCAAGGCGTACTGCCTGCGGTCCGGAAAAACAGAAATCAAGGCGCTTCACCTGACCGCGCTCGATCAGTTCGATGTGCTCGGGCAGTGCCAGCACCGATTGCACCAGATGCAGATCGCGCACCCGCGCCGGGTCCGTCTTGACCAGGCTTTTCGCCAGGAAATCGGCTTGCTTCTGGTTGTTGCCTTCAATGCATACGCGGTCCCCGGGCTCGATGACGGCTTCCAGAAAAGGCACGATGTTTTCGGCGACAACCTCGCGTCCGCTGGCAAACGGCGCCACGCGGCTCAGTCGCTCCCGGTAGTTGCACATCTGACGATTCCAACGATTGGATTCGCTCGAAGATAGGTTCACGAAGGACTCTCTTTCATCTGCCAGGTTGCCGCGCAATCGCCGCAGGCGACGGCCTGCTTGCCTAGGAGGCGCTCGCGGCTCAAATTATTCGGACAGCACCTTATTCGGGCAGCACCTTGCCGCGGGTTTCTTCACCCAGCGGGATCAGCAGCAAGCCGATGCCAAAGGCAATCGCGGTGAGCGCCACGGGCGTGCCCAGAGTTCCCATGTTTTTGACCATGGCGCCCAGCAGGAAGTTGACGCCGGCACCGATGAAGCGTCCAAACGACGTGGCGAAGGCAAAGGCGGTCGCCCGGACCGAGGTGTCATACTGCTCGGGCAACCACAAGCTGAACATCGCGAAGTTGCCGCCGAATATGCCCAGAAAGAACAGCACGGCGATAAATGGGTAAAGCGCATGCTGGAGATAGAACGCCCATCCGAAGCTGGCCACAATGCACACGCCCATGCCCGCGAAGTAAAGGGCCAGGGTGCGCTTTCGTCCGATGCGCTCCGCCAGCGGCGGCACTGCCAAACATCCCAGGACGGTTCCGATCGAAAGCAGGCCCGTCCCCAATGACGCCATCTTGACGGCCTGCGGCAGTGTCATCCCGGCTTTTCTGGCCAGGAAGATGATCGCCGTGGGTTCGTATACGGCTCCCGCCCAGAGGCCGATAATGGCGACCGTCAACAGCGCGGTGTTGACCAAGGTACGCTTGCGATATTGGCCGGAGAAGATCTGGCGCAGCGGAGACCGCTTGGGTTGGGCTTGCTTTTGCTCCGCCTGGACCTTGCGTTGCCAGCGCTCCGGCTCCTTCACGTGCTTCAGAATCAGCACCGAGACGATGACCGGCGTCATCCCGCACAGGAACATGGCGCGCCACCCGAAATGTGCGCCCACCGTATAGTTGAGAGCGGCGGCAAGAAAAAATCCCGCGTAATAGCCGGTTTGGAGGTAGCCGGCCCCCATTTTGCGCCGGTCTTCCGGCCAAGCCTCGGCAACATAGGTTCCGGCGAGCGCCCATTCGCCGCCGATTCCTATACCGGCCAATAGGCGGAATAAAGCGAGTTGCCACACATTCTGCGACAGCGCCGCCAATCCCGTGAACAGCGCATAGACAAGAATCGTGCCGGCAAGCACGCGCGTGCGGCCAAATCTGTCGGCTATGGGGCCCCACAGGAACGAAAGCCCCCATCCGATCAGAAACAGCGCGAACAAGATGGACCCAACCAGCCCCACGTTGGCCGGCACATTCGACATACCTGACTTGGGAAGTAGTTCGGTTAATGCGGGGCTCAGAACCAAGGCATAGATGAAGGAATCCATGCCATCGAGCGTCCAACCGGTCCAGGCACCCCAGAAACCTGTAATTTGCTGCCGGGTGAGCTTGCTTCGGCTTGGTGCCGGTGGGAATGCGACTGCATGGGAAGATAGAACTGGGTCCGCCATAGGTTCCTCCTGGACTGTCCCTACCGATTCACGCCCGAGGCTCCGATTCGCGCCTGAGCCGAAATTGCTTGTTTGGCTTTGTAAACACCGGAGTTTCCGCTTTAGCTGCCAACGGCGACACGGGAAATAAGCAAGGAGCGGCGGGCCGCTACCTTTATCCCGCACCCCTCATACGCACTTTCTCACTGCGCGGACGCGCTCTCATCCCATTGGCTGCGCAAGACTTTCTGCCTAACTGGAACGGCGGGAAAGTTTATCGAAGCCGACGCGCACTGTCCAGCTTTTTTTACTGTTATCTACGGCGCCGGCCACAGGCTCAAGACTTTTGCCTGACACTCGGACATTCCCGCTACTCCCGGCTACTGTGTTTCGACAGCGGTCTGGTCACAAGGAGCTTTCGTTGGCGGGGCGCGATTGCAGGGAACGTTACGAAGCACGCTGCTCGATCCTGTGGCCGGGGAAGGCGTCACGTCTTGCATCTACACGGAAAGATGATGGCGACAGAGAATCACCAGCGAGACGGAAAACCGCGCGGGCATCGGCTGCGCTCGTCGTGCCTGGTAAGGGCTTTGGTTGCAATGGTTGTCCGTCCTATTAACCACATGGTGGCATCGGAAATTCGTCCTGAATATCACAGACTTTGGGATGGATCACGGACTACATTTTGTTCAAGATCAGTATTACGGCCGAATCAGCCTGGGCGTCGGACATTGGAGGCGGCTGCCTTCAGTTTCGTCGCGCTCACAAGAGTGCGAAACTTTGGTTGTCGTTATCGAAAGCTAATGGTTTTGCCCGGGGTGCGGGACAGGCTCCGCACGAAGGGGGTGCGTATGACAACCACATTCCTGGTAACGATTACTACGGCTGAGGAACTACGTTTGCTTGAGCAAGAGAAACGGGCAGGAATGCAGTCTGAGCGTGAAGCCGTGGCCACAGTCTTCGATGAGTCCGACGATTTCAGGGCGCATGGTCTGGGTGTCACATTGGAAGCGGGCCAATGAGCAAAGCTGGCGTTTCCGCGTAGTGCCTTAGTCTTGATGGTATCGCCGTGATCCGGGCCGACGAGAAGCATGGCAAAGCGCCCGGCGGTCGACTGTTTGAGCCGCAGCTTTCCTGCGGTATCTGCCGCAATTCAATCTGCTAACTCGATCTTCCCCCGAGATGACCTTGCTGGTGCCGAAAAACGGCGCGAACCCAGGGGGGTGGGCCCGCGCCGATAGGCGTCAAGTTGGCGGCTTCGTCAGGCGACGCCTAGATGGGCCGCTATAGTGTGAAGCTGAGCGCAATGTTAACGCCGGGATACATCGGGTTGCACAGGTAATACAAGAACTAGCGGTCGTCGCACTCTCAACACACTCTGCAAATCAAACAATGACAGCTGTAAGCATTCGTGTCTGAGCAAGATAGCTCACAGATGAAAAATCTAGCCGCGTGCCGTCTGGAGGGCGGAATCAACTCGCGGATACTTCAGCGTGAAGATGGCGGGGTTCGGCGGCGCACAGCCATTGTCGGCAACGTTGGGCGGCATGGAGTGCATCCGTTCCCATGAATACTCGAATTCCCTGCCACACTCGACGCAGACTTGGTACGTCCGTTTCCTGATGGTGAACACACGGCTCAGTTGGCTATGACGGCACCCAAAGCCAACTTGAAGAATCCAACGCGGGCGCTTCACGCCCTCGCCCGACGTCCGCTCACGAGATTCACGATCAGCACCACCAGGGCCACGACCAGCAGCAGATGAATCAGGCCACCGGCAATGTGCAAGCTGAAACCCAGAAACAGCCGCGCCAACTGCTCACGCAGTCCAGCCACGCCGCACGATCAATCGCTTTGGCGCTTCGCGGCTGCGACGCCCATCAACCGCACTTCTCCCAAATGCTTCTCAGTTCGGCGATCGCCGCCTGCATATCCGGAGCCTCCGCTACGGCGGCCACGACCGCCGCTCCAGCGGCGCCAGCCTCGATGACTTGCCGCAGATTATTTGCCTGGATACCCCCGATTGCGACTACCGGCAGCCGCACGTCGCGACAGATCCTCGCCAGTTCCGCGGGCCCGATTGGGGGCGCGGCATCAGGCTTGCTGCCGGTCGGAAATACGGGCCCTACACCAAGGTAGTCCGCTCCACAAAAACTCATCTCGAGGGCTTCGTCGTAGTTCGTCGCGGATATGCCGAGGATCATTTCCGCCGGCAACAGGTTCCTGATCTGGCGAGGGTCGGCATCGCCGCGTCCGACGTGAACTCCGTCGGCACACGAGGCAATCGCAATCCCGACACGGTCGTTGATGATGCACGGCACTCCTCCGGCGGCGGTCATGCTGCGAACCCGATCAGCCGTGGCTGAAAACACCGCATCGCCCATGCACTTGTCCCGGAATTGGACGACCGTACCGCCGCCAGCGACCGCGGCGCGAGCTACATCCTCATGCGTCCGGCCGAGGCGCGGTAGCTCAGCCGTAATTACATACACCCGCAAATCCATTTTTTTCACTGCGGTGAGACCTCTATACGCAGGCCTGCTCGCAACGACTCTGCGGTTAACCCCGCCAATGCGTCATAGAGTCCAACGTGCAAACTGCCGGGGCCTTTCGCATTACGCGCGGCAAGCTCTCCCGCCAGCCCGTAAGCAGCCAACGCAATCGCGGCTGCCGCCACAAAATCGCTTTCGACGGCGGCATAGGCGGCGACCACTGAGGTAGCCATGCACCCGGTGCCGGTCACCGAAGTCATCATCGGATGCCCATTGGCTACACGGACAATTCGTGTTCCGTCCGTCACCATGTCCACGGCGCCCGTCATGGCGGCGACGCAACCGTACTGGCGCGCGAACTTTGCCGCCAACTCGGCGTGGTCGCAAGCAACGATACCGGATTCCACGCCGCTGATATTTGCCTGGTAGCCAGCGAGAGCGGCGATTTCGGCCGCATTTCCCCGCGTAATCGCTATCGACAGTTCTTCGAGCAGCCGCCAGCCGGTGGCCGTTCGCAGGCGGGTTGCCCCCGCGCCAACCGGATCGAGAATGATGGGCACGCCGCATCGATTCGCGCAATGCCCCGCCAACAGCATGCTCTCAACCTGTTCCGGCCAAAGCGTTCCAATGTTCAACACCAATGCCTTGGCGGCGGACGTCATCTCCTCCACTTCTTCCTTGGCATGCGCCATTACCGGCAAAGCGCCAGCGCACAGAGTTATGTTGGCGGTCTCGTTCATGACTACGAGATTCGTGATGTGATGGACAAGCGGTTTCTCGGCGCGAACTCTCGCCATCAATCCAGCTGCCGCGCTTGCCATGTCAGCAATGACCATCGGCTTCGCTCCTTGAGAAATTCATCGCAGAGAGGGATTGTACAGCCTGCGACCGTCGGCGGGATGAGACGCTAGAGTACGGCCCCATCGTAGTTTCGGGACGGACGAGCCCCGAGATCTTGTACGCTTCACTTCCGGACTGCACATCCGTTAGCGCCTACTCGCTCTGCCCAACAAGCCACCAGCGGGCTTGCCGGGGACCCCGGCTTCCCACCCCAACAAGCCACCGGCGGGCTTGTCGGGGACCCTGGCTTCCCACCACAACAAGCCACCAGCGGGCCTGCCGGAGGCTCCGGCTTCGGTGAGTGTTTCAGCAATCTGCCAGACGAGGTCGCTCCCTGATCAGGTGGAGCGGCCTCGCGTGCGGTCTGGGCCTTACGGCTTCTGTCCGATGCGGTGATGAATCCAACCATCCAGCCAGTCGGCGATTGCCAGGCTGTTCTTGTCTTGCATCAGCATGTGGGAATTGCCATGAATTCCAACATCGGGCAGCAGAATCAGCTCTGCCTTGCCGCCAGCCGCGTTGGCCGCCTGCACGAAATCGCGGCAGAGTTTCAGGCGTGGCGCCCAGCGAGTTGACTTGTCAACATTGTCGGCGAATAGCACCAGGATCGGCAGGCCCTTGAACGGGGCCATGTTATCCGTGCTGTCCGGGCAGGCGGCGGGTTCGATGGCTATAATTCCGGCCACGCCCTTGGTACTGAGCACCGCCGTCTGAAACGGATAGATGCCGGACTGCGAGTGGCTCACCAGTACGGTGCCGCCCAGTTTTTGGGCCAGTTCAGACAGTGCCGGAACCGTCGGATTGGGCGTGGGCAGGGTGTCCAACCAGTCTGGCACCATCTGCTTCCAGAACTCCGTCTGCGCCTCCAGCGGGAACTGCATGCCGGGGAACACCTTCGGGTATTCCGGACCGAAGCGGAAAATGGTCCAGGCTCCCTCGCGCCCAGCCGAGAACACTACTGGCAGTTGATCGATTGGCGCCTTATTGGTCTTGACCGCGTTGATCGCGGACGGACTGGCGGCCGAGCGGCCGCGCCATGCCTGGTCGACGACATACACCGGGAAGCCCTTGCGGGCAAAATATTCATCCCAGCCCATGCGGCCGTCGGGTGTCGTTTCCCATGTCTTGCCGGTCAGGCAGCAACCATGAATCAGGGTAAGCGGATAATGCCGCCCGGCGCCGACCGGCACTTGGTAATGGACGTACACCTGATCGACGGTGATCGTGCCGGACGCTGGATATTTGGACTGGGTGGAGAGCGTATCGGACTGCACGTCGCGCCCGCCGACAAAGAAGCTGCCCTCCTTCTCCAGCATCAGTGGCGCCGAAGCTGGCGCGGGCTTTTTCTGAGCCGCCGCGGGCAATGCAGCGGAGGCAGCCATCAGCAGTACTGCAACGATCCGTAGAAAGCGAGACGGTATGGACATGAAACCTCCTGATCTTCTTGGTTGATCCGGCATGACATGGATGACAGGCAAAATCCAACCGAACCATCGGGCAACAATCGCGAGCCAAATGGCAGCGGCGATAAGCATTGCGGACAACAGGAATGTGAACACTGAGGGTGCTCCGACTGCCGTGTCGTTCCTCTCGGGAAGCACAATTGTGATTCGGAGCTGCCGCGCAGTCAACCGCAAATGCGGAGACTGCGGCGCAAAAGCCCGCGACGTCAACTTTGAAGAGCGGCGAGTGATGGCCACTGGGCTTGACAGTTTGAGTCCAGGGCAGCAGTATTGCGGTATGAACTGCGACCTCAGCTCATCGCTTGAGCCTGAAAAGAAAGAGACACCGAGTAGCGAGCAGACGGAACCGCAACCGCACTGCGGATACTCGGGCGGCTGCGGTGGAGACCCGGCCAATTGCTCGCAAAACCAGCCTACGGACAAGCCGGATACGAATCGAACGCGGCAATCAGATTCGAGTGGGTAACTCCAGCCTGGTGATAGGCTGTTGCGGAGCAAACCTGCTGGGAATGTCGAACAATTTACGGTTGAACGCTCTTTGCGATGAACTGGCCCGTCCAGTGGTCATTGTTTTAAGTGATGCCGCCGATACCCTACTAAAATGATCAAAACATCAGGAGGCAATATGGCGAAGTCGGGCCATACATATTCGGTCTATGTGGATGACAACTACCACTACATGGACGAAGAGGCACGATACAAGCTGGGTGATTTCGCCACTCTGGACGATGCGGTTGCGGCTTGCAAACGCATAGTAGACGGGTTTCTCAAGGTCGAGGTTCCACTTGATATAACAGCGGCGGAACGGTACGAGCAGTATACGGGGTTTGGACCGGACCCATTCATCGTGACCGATGATCCTGGGGCTGGAAGTCCGCCATTTTCGGCCTGGAGCTATGCGAAAGAACGATGTGAGGGCGGATGATTTTTGGGGTGGTCGAGTGCCGTTGTAGTTTCTGTGGCGCCAGATGATTGCTTGGTGGGCAGGTGGTTATTTATGAGACTGGTACCTGCTCGGTAGCACCCGTTACATGACATGTTACCTAGATAGAGATTGAGATAGAGATCAGGTTCTCACCATTCTTTTTTATGTGCTTGTTAGACTGCACACAGATATAGGGAGCTGTGGTTGAACGTATAGCCCTGCCTCATGTCGCCGTAAGCTGGCAGGGAGTACATCGTACTCGATACAGGCTCCAAGGCTGCCCCCATCCCACGGTGTACGTCAAAGCTACTAGCGTCGCCTACCTGCCCGGCCAGCGTTGATCTTCATTTGTGCCCCGCATCATTTAGCAGGCTCCATGCCGCTCCTAGTAATGACTGAAGCGGCCGATGGCGACGCAAGGTATCGAAGCAGGGCCTTAGCGGCCTCCGGATTCTTGGAACCGACGACAACCCCTGCGGAGAACACGGTGAACTTCTGTAGCGCCGGCGGTAGCGGCCCGACTATATCAATGCCCGCTATGGGCAGAAGCTCGCTCATCTGCTGAAAACCGATCTCGGCCTCGCCTCGCGCAACCACCTTGCCTACGGGTTCGGCGGGGATACTCCTGCTCTTTCCTTTTATCTGGTCGAAGATTCCGAGGCGCGGAAACAGCTCAGTTGAGAGATAAACGCCACTGGCGCTATCGGAGTACGCGATTGATTTAGCCGCCAAAAGAGTGCGCTTAAAAGCATCCGTTGAGCTGATGTCCGGCTTGGGTGCGCCGGCGCGGACCGCCATGGCAATCCCTGAGCGCGCCAGATCGACCCTCGTATCGGGCAGCACCTTGCCTTGCTTGATCAAGTTGTTGAGCGCGTAACCGACCATGATCAATACGTCTGCAGGCTCGCCCCGCCGCAGGCGATTGGGAATCGCTTCCGGCGTTTCGCCCATAGAGGGTGCAAACACCGCTACAACCCTGTTGCCGGTGGTGCGTTCAAACGCCGGGCCCAGATCCCGCAAAGCTGCGGAAAACCCGCCAGAGATGAACACCTTGACTTCTGTCGCTTCAGCCGCGCTCGCCAGAGTCGCCAAAAGCGCAACGCTTGCGAAAACAATCAAGACTTTAAAAGCTACGGAGTTCGAGGTCATCAGGGATCTCCTTTGGCTCCAGCACGCACTAGCTAGGCAGTTGCTCTAGTTCTTTAGCGGGCTCGGGTACGCGTAACAGCGTACACCGAAGCGGGATGAAGTTCCATCGCTGGCGAGAATGTATAGTCCGCCGCCTGAGTGTAAGGGGAGATTGTTCGGAGCGAAGTTACAGTCTGCGTAATGTATCCGGTCTCTATCTGGAGACGAATCTCCGGGCGCACGATGATGATTCGCGCGTGCGCAGAATACTCGGGAGCTGCGGCGGCAGTTCCTCGACCACTCCGGTGGGAACGGCAGACACGCAGACGTCGGTGGGGACGGCAACCACGCAGGCGTCGGTGGGGGTGACGCTGAAACTGCACTAGGAAGTCATAAGCGCTATTTGAGGTGACCGGCGCTGAGCCATTTCAGGAGACAAATCTGTGCCGATGCCAAGATGCTCGCCGAACGAACCTGAGGTCCCCTGCCTTATCAAGCCAGCAAATGCTGGCCGTTCCTCGGCAACCCTGAAAGACCACGATCTGCGCAGCCGAGCTGTGTGGCGCCATGGCGACTTCTCGGATGGCCAGTTTCACGGCAGCCGCAGGCATCGCGGTCATCAACTCGATCACTGACTTGGAGGGTACTTCGGTCCCGACATCATCCTGTTCTTCTGAAGAGCTAAGACGGGTTCGTGTCTTCCGACGTGTTGTCTGTGCGTTCGACGGCTCGGTCGAGTTTGTCATCCCTGAGACCGTTGTGCGGCCCGATCCAGATGAGCAGCACGAGGGCTGGCACTGTCGCCACGGTGGTCAGCAGGAAGAACGGCACCCAGCCGAACTTCTCAGCCAGCACGCCTCCTGAGGAGGCCACCAGTGTGCGGCCAACCGACGCGAGCGAGGAAAGCAGCGCGTACTGGGTAGCGGTGAAGGCGGGCGAACATAGACTGGAGAGATAGCTTACCAACGCTGTCCCTGCCATTGCGCCAGTTACGTTTTCGGCAGTGACACACAGCGCAAGATAGCCGAGCCGATGCCCGCCTACAGCCTGCAGCACATAGAACAGGTTGCCGGCCGACTGGAGTAACGCCGCATAGGACGAGCGAGCGCCGGAAGCCAAACCGTGCCGTCACCACCCCCCCGATCAGAGCCCCCGCCACGGTCGCAAAGAACCCGACCAGTTTGGAAACGGCGGCGATCTCGTTGAGCGAAAACCCGAGCGAGATGTAAAGCGGCGTCGCCATCACTCCCGCCAGCGCTTCCCCCAACTTGTAGCCGACAATGAAGATCAGGATGACCAGCCAAAGCGGCCGGCGCATGAAATCGGTGAAGGGGCCCGTCACTGCGGTGGCGAGCGCATTGGCGAACTCCCTCCCATCCGGCTGCCCTGGTACGCGCAGTTTCCGCCGCCACTTTCGGCTCGGGGCCAAACAGGAACACCAGCATTCCCACGCCAACCAGCGCCGCCATCGTGGCATAGGCCGCGAACCACCCGGCGCGCGCCGCGATCACCAGCGAGCCCGCTCCGGAAACCAGCATGGCAAGCCGGTAGCCGGTTTGGATCATGCCCGCACCGGGACCCTGCAGGTCCAGCTCCAGGATCTCCACGCGCCAAGCATCAATGACGATATCCTGGCTCGCGGATAGAAACGCGACGAGCAGCGACAGGGCGCACATGAGAGTCAAGTTGTGCCGTGGATTGCACGATCCCAGGGCGAGTATTGCGCCGATCAACATGATCTGGATCGTGATTCCCCAACCGCGCCGCCGCCCCAACGGCAGCGGTGGTGGAAGGCAATCAATCAGCGGCGACCACAGGAACTTGAACGCGTAGGGCGTGCCGACCAGGGCGAAGGCGCCGATCGCTGCTCGCCGCACACCCGCTGTCGCCAGCCACGCTGACAGGGTCGAGTAAGTGAGCAGGAGCGGCAGGCCGCTGGTGAACCCGAGTACCAATACCCGCAGCACGCGCCTGTTCAGTGTAGGCCGTGACCGAGCGATGCCAGTTAGTTGCGGCGCGCCCTTCGGTGTTGCCGGACAATTCCTTCATCGTAATCTTTGGGCACCCTGCTTCAGCTTCTTGAATGAAAGACCGTTGTGAGCGATTACGTTGTCGATCAGGCCACGGCCCGGAATCAGCCATGCTTTCAGGCCGATGGCTTCGTAGACAACAAAAGCAAGCGGCTGTCCAGCGAGCGGCTTGCCGACATCTTTCCTATATCGGCCGTGGTAACGTTGGATTCATCCGCCACCTTGAATTCCCAGATCGTCGGTGCGTCGAGGTTGCCGGACGCGTTATTCGGAATGGCGACGGCGACCTGGGTGTCGACCCCTTTGTCCTTCGCGGCGGTTTGGACGAAGTCGAAACCTCTGATAGAGGCACGCCTCCGGCTCAGCATGAAGCGTAAAGCACTTCCAATGGCAGCCAGTTGGCAGACTGATCCGCACGACGCACTTGAACACTGATCGAGCCGTCTCCGAATATCCACCAAAGACTACATCCGTTGATACAAAACTGTCGAGCCGCTGTGACGTTAACTGCACGGGAAGAGCGTTGCCTTGGGGTGACGCCGACAACGGCATCAGGAAACGACTAGCCTCTAGCCAGCTCGCGGACAAAGCGTTTAGTCCCGAGAAATCGACTAGTGTCCCTGCAGTGGTCGAGAGCCTAAAAGGCGAAGCCAAGGTGAGTCAGCATCTGAATAAGGGGGAGCGGGTCCACCAAGACCAGGTGGTGAGTCGTTAGCATTACCTGCCAGCTCGTCTCAGCAGCCAGTGAGTAGAGGTGCTCTTTTGCTTCGGGGATCGTTCGGCCTTCCCCGTCTCAGCGGCAGCGCTCGGCGCACTTGCCGCAGGATGGAGGCTTTGAGCGCCTTTGGGTCGCGGGTAATCTCCGGGGCATAGTGTCGGCGGATTTGCGCAGCAAAGTCGCGAGTGAGGGTTTCCAACGTTTTCAACAAAAATGGAGACCCCGCCACGGAAACGGGGGCCCCACATTATTCACCACATTGTCGGAATCTGGTTCGTTCGCAGTGGCTACATTTTGCAGTTCAGTCCAGTACGAATCGGGGCTGTTTGTCGGATGGGAGTCAAGTGCTTTGATAAGATTGGCTGCCCCCCAGGGATTCGAACCCCGATATGCTGATCCAGAGTCAGCTGTCCTGCCGTTGAACGAGGGGGCAGCGTGCGAGCCGCGCCGTCAATGAAAATCAGGCGTCAGATAAGACTTCTCAATCATAAATGTGCCTGCAGAGTGCGTCAACTGCATCGCTATCGCCGTCGCTTTCTGGTTGCCTTCTTAGCGCTGTGCGCTGGTGATCGGCGTTCCGGCGTTCTTCGGCGGCCGCCTCGGGGTCCCCGGCACGCGCCTTGGTTTGCACGTGATCGGGCAAACCAAGTGAGACGCTACGGAATGCGTCAGAGCTCGAGCGCAATGGCTTGTAGGCTTACCTTAGAGCAAGCCGGTTTTTCAGCAGCCTGCTACACCTGCATCGCACCGCTCAGCGGCGGAGGCCAATCCAGCTTTTCGTGCCGCGCGAGGATGTCATCGGCCTTGCGGGCTATCTCCTCTGGAAATGGCGCGGTTTTGCGCACCCCGAGGTCGGCGAACGCGTTCATGCACTCAAAGATTGCGGCCAGTTTGCCTCGGGTTACGTTTACCATGAACATCAGGTAGTGCAGACGCTTGGCCGAGCGCGCAACCAATCTCATATAGACCGCCACCTCTTCGCCCGGGTTCACTTCGCTTAGAAAGTGCATATGATGTTCCAGGTCGAAGGTGCCGGTCCCGTGCTGGCTGTGGTATTCGCGGGTTAAACCGATTTGGTCGTGCAAAACGTCTCCCGCATCGTCGAAAATTGCCACGTACCAGCGCATGTTCATGTGGCCGTTTTCATCGCGGTATGCTTCGGGCACCGACATTTTCAGACAGGCGGGGCTCAGCGTTAAAATCACTTGCGGAGAAATGGGGGGCAGCTTCATAGCCTCATCCTACACTCCGCCCACCATGGCGCAAATCGAGGACCGGCATCTAACCGGCTGCGCAAGAATAGCTTCAAGTGAGGCCTGCAAAGGTGACATGATGAACAACGCCGAATTTCCCGAGGTCTTGCACAACGCGAACGCCCGTCGCTTTGAACTTCACGCGGGCGAATCGATGGCGCGGCTCGACTACCGCCTCCAAAACCGCACGATTGTCCTGGCGCACACGGAAGTGCCGCCAGAGCTTGCTGGCCGCGGGCTAGGAGCGAAACTGGTCAAAGCAGCCCTGGAGTACGCCCGCGAGTCGGGCCTAAAGGTCGTTCCTCTCTGCTCCTATGCTGCCGCTTACATTGGCCGCAACCAACAATACCAGACGCTGCTCGAGCCCTCTGGCGGCAATCGCTGAGTGCGCTACCGGCAAGCCGCAATTGAAAATTGAAGATTATGGAGGCATCGATGGACGAGCTTGGACGTTCGGTTGCCGAAGCCATCATCGGTATCGACACACTTTGGGGCGGCGATGTCATATGTCCCTCCGGAAGCGGGCGGTTTATCGCCGACTCATGGTTCGCCGATGAACCGCTGCCGCGTGCCTACACCGCTTCGGCCGCCGCGCGCCTACGCGAAACCGGCGGCGTCTCCCGCCCGCGGGCCGATCGCGAAGCCGTGGATAGTTACCTGCGCCAGGTGGACATCCCGGCAGCCATTGCCGGGATGCGCACGTCCATGCCGAAGTCCGGATCGTCTCCCGGGCGCGACGCCTTCATCGAGGGGCTTGCCGTTTGCCTGCAAGTCATGTGGGAGCTGGCGATGGAGATGCTCGGCAAGGGCGATCCGGTACCGTACGAGCGCTCGGTCGAGGCCTCCACAGGCAAGCCGCCGCAGCCTTCGCAACCGCAAGTCAAGCGGGAGCGTCTAGCCGAGTTACTCGGCAGGGCCGGGTATTCCACCGCCGCACCTGGCGGACTCTTGCGGGCCGTCGACGAGTGGCGGCGAGCACGAGTGGTCCCCATGGCATCCGTCCGCGCGCTGGGTGCCACCGTCGTCTCTTACTTCGACAACCTAACCGTCGTCAACTTGCTGCCGCACCTGCCGGCGGAGCTGGCGCGCGTGCCTCGGGCCAACATCGAATTCCTGCCGATCCAGGACGCCTGGTTTTCCGGCTCGATGAACTATATCGGACGGGCCCGCAAACCGGATGGCAGTCCGAAGTATGAAGCCAGTTACGAGATCAACGCTTCACTCCAGATTTCCGTGCCGGAGTTCGAGCAACTGGTAAGCCACGAAGTGGTGCCGGGGCACGTGACCACCTTCGCCTATCTGCAGAATCTATACGTACGCGGATTGGCTGGCTTTGAGGCGACCGTCCTGACCATGAACACACGCGCCGCCACCCTCTTCGAGGGCTTAGCCAACAATGCCATCCTGATCGCGCACGGCGTGACTGAAATCGAAGAGTTGCCCGACGAAGATTTGCAGATCGGGGTGCTCCTCGCCCTGCTTCAGGACGACGCCAAGAATCAATCATCGTTTTTTACCTGGGCTGAAGGTCGGAAGAAAGAGGAGGTGGCACCGATTTTGCGCCGCGATTTCCTCGTCAGCGAAGAGCGAGCCGATAAGCTCTCGGGCGCCTGGGGACGGCATCCTCTGCTCGGCCGCATGTACCTGCCGGCCTACCGCTCCGGCACCGAAAAGGTGGCCGAGCTACGGCGAAAGTATCCGCCCGAGCGCGTTCTGCCGGCAATCTATGGCTGCTTAGGGTTGGTCGATATCGTAACCGTTGAGCAGACGCTGAACCGCAAGCACCAAGTCTGACGGCCACGTGGTTGGATTTTTTTCAGGCGAGGTCGGGTTGGGGTTGAAGTGTTTCGAGTGCTTTGCCGATGTAGTAGAGGCAAGCATTGCGGCACTTGCTTGCGCGAGTTACATCGCGGTCACTACCTCCCGGCACACTGCGAACCAGGCGGGCCGATCAAGCCCGCCTTGATTTCCGCCTTCCAGACTTCGCTTTGCCCGCGAATCCAGACCAGATGCTGAAATCGCTTAGAATAGCTGGCGATGAAACGCATCGCGTCCCGGACATTTATCGCTTTACTGCTGCTGTCGCTGGCCGCCGCCGGTCAGCAAGCGGCGCCGCGCCCTTTACGCTTTGAGGTAACGATTTCGCGCACCTTGGGAACTGCTCCTGTCTCGGGACGGTTGCTCGTACTGCTCAGCACACGTGAGCCTGAGCGGGGCTTGCTCACCCCCGGATTCGGCACCACCACTCGCCAAACCTGGATTGCGGCGCGAGAGATCGATGGCGTGCTGCCCGGGCAAACCGTAACGATTGACGCCGGCGAACTAGCCTTTCCCGCTCCACTTTCCACCGCGCCGCCGGGCGACTACTACGCCATGGCAATGCTGGACGTCAATCATAACGCCGCCTATCGCTTCTTCACGCCCGGTGATCTCCGCATGCAGGCCGTCGCCCTCGGGTCTTTCAAACCTCATACCGCCGGCAGGGTGCGCCTCACCCTGGACGAACGCGTGCCGCAACCAAAAACCGGCCCGCTTCCGGCGGGAATGGAATGGGTCGACTTCACCAGTCCTCTGCTCTCCGGTTTCGACGGACGCCCGATTCACATGCGTGCCGTCGTCGTGCTGCCGCCAAGCTATAGCGGCACCTCCGGCCGCTTTCCCACCGTGTACCTCATCCCCGGCTTTGGGTCGACGGCAGAGGATCTCCCGGGTTCCTTCGGCGAGTCGCTCTTGAGTGAAATGTCCGCCCGGCGCGCGCCGGAAATGATCTACGTGCTGCTCGACGAATCACTCCCCACTGGCACTCACGAGTTCGCCGACTCGGTCAATAACGGACCCTGGGGAACCGCCCTGGTGAGCGAACTGATTCCCTGGCTGGAATCGAAGTACCGCATGGATGTCAAGCCCGAAGGGCGCTTGCTCACGGGACATTCGTCGGGAGGCTGGGCCACTCTCTGGCTGCAAATTACGCACCCGGAATTTTTCGGCGGCACCTGGTCCACTTCGCCCGACCCTGTGGACTTCCGCGATTTCACCGGTCCCGATATCGTCGACGCCAAGCCCGGAAGCAACTTCTACCTGAAGCCCGATGGCTCGCCGTGGATGATGGTCCGTGTGCACGGCAAAGATGCCGAGTCGCTGCGCGATTACGCCCGGCAGGAGCGTGTGCTCGGCGACTACGGCGGCCAGATGTCTTCTTTCGAATGGGTCTTCAGCCCGCGCGGCGATGACGGCAGGCCTTTGCCGTTGTTCGACCGCGTCACCGGCGCAATTGATCCCGCGGTCGCGCACGCCTGGGAGAAGTACGACATCTCCCGCCTTCTGCGCGACCACTGGGCGACGCTCGGCCCACAGCTGAAAGGCAAGATCCATATCTATGTCGGAACCGCAGACAGCTTCCACCTGGAGTCATCCGTGGGCCTGCTCGACCGGCAATTGAAAGAACTTGGGGCGGATGCCGAGTTCACCTATCTTCCCGGACGCACCCACTTCGACCTCTACGATGGCGAGTTGTCAAACCAAATAGCGCAACAGATGTACTCCGTCGCCCGCGGCCCAAAACCCTAGGATCGCGCGTCCCGGTTGCGCAATAACCTCGAAGTGTCATTCTGAGCGAGCGTAGCGAACGAAGAATCTGTGTATTGGATTTGTAATGCACGAGACAGCATGCATCCCCCCGGCTTTTTCTCCGATTGACACTCGGGAGTGCTGCTGGAACAATCTCAGCATACTGACAGTCGAAGGAGTTGACGCCATGTTCCAGGAAGAATCAGCGCCACAGCAGGCCGCGGATCGCGACAACGTTTTGCGCAACGTGCTGCTCGGAGTTGCCGCCATCTATGTGGTTGTATCGCTTTTCCTGTTGTTTAGCCTGCGCAGCCGCGTGCAAGGCTTGGAGCAGAAACAGCAAACGCTCGAAGCCTCCGACAAGGAACTCCGCGACAAGTTGCACATCACCAGCAAGACCATGTCGGAATCGGTCGAAGCGCTTGGCTCGAAGGTCGGCATGACGCAGGAAGAGATCGCGCGCCGCACCGCGGAGCTGACCCGGCAGCAGCAGCAGGCCGAGGCCAAGTTGACGGCGGAGCAGAGAAAAACCCAGCAACAGGTCTCGCAGGTTTCCGGTGACGTGACCGGCGTAAAAACCGATCTCGGAGGCGCTAAACAGGATATCGCCAGCACCCGCAGCGATCTTGAGGCGACCAAAGCCAAGATGGAAAGAGCTATTGGCGATCTCAACATCCAGAGCGGCCTGGTTGCCCGCAACCACGACGAACTCGAACTGCTCAAGCACAAGGGCGACCGCAACTACTTCGAGTTCACGCTGCAAAAGAGCCAGCGCCAGCCGGTTTCAACCATCAGCATGCAATTGAAAAAAACGGATCCAAAGCGGTCGAAGTTCACGCTCAACCTGATCGCCGATGACCGCATTATCGAGAAGAAGGACCGCACCGCCAACGAACCGCTTCAGTTTTACACCGGCCGTGATCGCGGCCTTTGCGAGGTTGTTGTCTTCAAGGTCGAAAAGAATACGGTGACGGGCTATCTGAGCGCGCCCAAGACGATTCAACCCCACGGTAATTAGGCCGCTCTGGCAAATGCTCTCGGCCTGCTGGACGCCGCTTTTACGCTGCCGGGTGCGGGGACAGATAGACTTTGTGGGCGCTCTGCCGCCAGGCGGCGCCCGCAGCGGCGGGACTCTTCCAGCGCTCCACCAGTTCCCAGAAAGCAAGTTTCATCCATTCCAGCAGCGTTGTCTTGAGCGATTCCCGATTATTCCAGTAATCCTGCCGGAATTCGGTTTCGTCGTGCGCCGCTGCCACCGACCACTGATATTGCGGTAGTCTTCGCTCGAAAACCGAAAGCGCCCGCCGGGTGTGGTAGTCGGAGGTCACGATCAAGACCCGGCGCGCGCGCAGCGGCGCCAAGCATCGCGCCACCTCTGCCGACTCCGCCAGCGTCGATTTCGCCGTATGCGGGCATACGTGGATGTGGGCAGCCAGCTCCGGCGGCAGCCCTTGTATGTAGGTTTGAGCGATTTGCGCCAGCGTCCTGCCGAACAACAGGTCGCGGCCGTCGGCATCGATTAAGAGTTCGCGCCCGAGCCCTGTCTTCAGCGCTTGTAGACCGCGGTTCAAGCGGCTATCGCCCATGTCGCCTGCCAGCACCACAATCGCATCGGAGGGTGACGGGCGATCGATCACGAGGTAGCTGCTGGCGTGAGGCAGCGCGAGCGCAAGGCCAAGAACAAAGGCAATGATAAGAACTGGCAGGATACGCAACATAAAACCCCATCGATAATTAAGCTAAACATCTTAACGCACCCAAAGGACTTGCGGAGCCAATGATTAGAGATACTCTACTCCGGCTCCAGAATCGCTGACGCGAATCCGCTTTGGATTCCTGCCTGAGGTCTCTTCTTAGTCACCCTGAAGTCAAAAAAAAACTGCTTCTCGCGCAAACATTGATAGATTGATACATTGAACGCAAATCAAATGGCGCAGCAAATATCCACCAGAGCGGGCCGGCGAGAACCAAGGTTTCCCTTGCAGATACCTACCCTGGTGTTTGGCTACGACCGCTCCGGACGCGCCTTTATGGAGCAGGCGCAGACTCTGGATATTTCCATTGCCGGCGCCCGGCTCACCGGTCTCAGCTCCGAAGTGAAGCCGGGGTTCATTCTTGCCGTACAGCAAGGCAATCGGCGGGCGCGCTTTCAGGTCCTGTGGGTGGGCGAGCCGCGCACCGACCTTGAAGGGCAAATCGGCCTGCAATGCGTCGAGGTCGGCGGACACACGCGCAAACGCATTTTGTGCATCGGGGCTGACCCTTCGGAGCAGGCTTTACAGCGCACTTACCTCGAAACAGCCGGTTATGAGGTGGTTTGCCGCGCCGATTGGCGCCAGGGCATGGCCGTCTTTCAGGAATCGGCTTTCGACCTGCTTATGGTGGATGTTCAATCAGAGCACAACGAGCCCGGGGATTTCATCAGCTTCGTGCGCCTGAATTCGCCCCGCACACGGGTCATGCTGCTCAGTAATAACCCGGGACGAATTCCCGAAATTCTGCTCAACCAGGCCGACGGATTCATCGACAAATCGAATTCCCGGCACGAGTTGCTGACCGTGGTGGAAGAAATGATTGGCGCCGGCAATCAGGTTCGCTGGCCCTTGGCAAGATTAGCGGCACGCTACACCTTTGACGCGCCGGTTTCGATCTCGCTTCGTCGCTCCGGCGTTGCCGTCAGCATGCAAGGCGAATCGACGGATATCAGCGAACTTGGGGTGGGGGTGGAGTTGGCCGGGGAAATTGTGCCCGGAGAGTTGGTCGGACTGCGCTTTCGCCTGCCCGGCAACGACTTTGAATTGACACCTCTAGCCACCGTCCGCCGGCGCTTGGGTCCGCACTACGGTTTCGAATTCGTCAGCATCGAGCCCGCGCGTCTGGAGGAACTACGCCTCGCCTGTCAGAAGCTGCCGCGCATCAGCCTTCCCCAGCCAGCTTAAAGCTGTTTGCCTCGCAGCCGTGCCCGCTGACGTCAGCTCTGCGAAAGCGGTCCTTTGCCGCGATATTCGTTTGATCATTCCGCAACCGGACTCCGTCTTCCGGCGACACAATGTGCTAGATTCATTTTCGAAGCCGGTGCAGCGCTCGCGCCTTCGGCTATCGGCGAAATCAACCCATGCGACTCATCGTCCGATCTTCTACTATCCACGCTGCCGGAGTTTTCACCCTCGAGCGCGTTCTCCAGGGAACCAGAATCCTGGAGTACACAGGCGAGCGCATGGCGCACGAGGTCGCCGATGAGCTCTACAAACACCGTCCCTACACCTACCTGTTCGGATTCGGCGATGCTTCCAAGGTTATCGATGGTTACGGAATGGCCATGTACGTAAACCACTGCTGCGATCCCAACTGCGAAACCGAGGAAGACGAGGAAGGCCGCGTCTGGATCGCAGCCATGCGCGACATCGATGCCGGTGAAGAGCTGACCTACGATTATTTTCTGTACGACGGGGAGGGCGATGCGCCTTGCACTTGCGGCACCGAAAATTGCCGTGGAACGATGTATTCGAAAAAGGAAATGCGCAAACGCCGCAAACGCCAAAAAGCTGTGAGTTCGAAGGCCGCGTCGCCCAAAAAATTCCGCTCTCCCCGGGCACGCTAGGGTTGAGCCGCTGCCTTACCCGCGGCTCCGCATGGCCGAGGCAACACCGCCCACCAGTACGCCAAATCCAATCATGGAGAGCAACGGCAGTGCGCTCGAAGCCTGAGCGAGTTCAGGCGATTCGCCGTTGCTGGCCGTAACGCCCGGTGCGCGCGCACCCTGCGTCTGCGATCCGCCCGCCACTACGAAAAACACTACCGTCGAGCGTCCGCCGGTGACTGGCGTTCCATTCGCGTCCACCAGTTGGACGATGACCGTATGCTGACCGGGAGTCAGTCCCGTAAACGTGCAAGTCGTATCTTGCGTCGAGACCGGATCGCGCCCGTCAAGTTGCACCTGATAATCCGGCGATCCGCCGCTCGCGCCGGGGTTCACCAGCTCGTAATTCACGTCGACGTAATTGGTGCTGAGCTGCTGGTTTGGACCGGGACTCAGGATATGAACCAGCGAATTCTGTGCCTCGACTGTCCCGGCAAGCTGCGCCGCTCGGTTTGCCGCGGACAACTGACCGGCCCCGGCGGCAACTGCTCCCGCGGCGACGCACGCGAGCAGAATTGCCTTCCACCATTTCCTCTTCATCAACACTCCCTGCAGTGAATCCGCGGTATTTTTTCTAGCAATGCCGTTCCGATTGATGGCTCACCGCTTCCACCACCGGTTTCCGTGTCTTACCTTTTGTCCAGATGAATCCGTCTGAAAATCTCTTTGCCGTGACTGCCTTACGGCACTGTGCGGCGTTCGCCTCTTCTGGAAAACGAACCTGCTGCTGGAAAGAACAGCATCTGGACTACCATATGGACGCAGCTCAGGGCGGCAGGTCAGCAAACAATTTTGTCTTAGTTCTTGCGAACTAGTTCTTTCGAACCAGAACGGCGGCGCACGCGAAAATCCGTCGCTTTTGACGGCCGCGCAGACATGGCTGGACAGCCGCGCGCCTGTGCCGCAAAATGGACCCCTCGGTTGCGGTAGATCGGAAATTTCAAAATTACCAAAAGAACCGGGTCGGACGCCGCACGCGGCATGCTATTGCGGCTCTTTCACCCGGGTTCAGCGAGGATGCAGGATGCGTATTCCAAGGCTGGAACGCTCGCAAGTGGACGAGCCTACGCAGGCGATTTACGACCACTTTCAAAAGCAACGCGGAAATGTGCCGAACATGTTCCGCACGGTCGCGCACCGACCGGAAATTCTGCGCACCATGATCGCCCATTTTCGCGCCGTCATGGAGACCGGAACCCTGACGCCAAAGCTGAAGGAGCTGGTCATCGTGCGCACCTCCCAAGTCAATGGCTGCGAGTATTGACTGGCCTCGCACACCGCTCTGGCAGAGCGGTATGGGTGGACGAAGGATCAGGTTCAGCACTTGGCCGACTTTCGGGTTCGCGGCGATTTCACTGCCGCCGAAAAAGCGGCATCGAGTTGGCCGAACGCGAAACGCTGCGCCCGCAGTCGGTCGATGACCAATTTTGGGCGGAGTTGCGTAGCCATTATTCGGAAGGCGAAATCATCGAATTGGCGGCGGCCATCGGATTGTTCAACTATTTCAACCGCTTCAACGACGTGCTCAAAATGGAACCCACAAAGTGAAATTCGCGCTCCGCATGCTGCTGGCCGTCTGGCTGGCCGCATGCGTTTTCACCAACGCCGGGGAGTCGCAATCCTTTGCGACCGGCGGGCTTGCCGAGGATGATTCGGAGTGTGTGCCCTACACCCGCGCTATTGAAAAGGTGGGCGAAGTCGCATGCGTCACCGGCAAAGTGGTTGCCGTACATACGATCAGAAGCGGGAGCACGTTCCTGAATTTCTGCCGCGACTACCGTGACTGTAATTTTTCGGTGGTTATCTACGGCGGCGACGCGCGCCGTCTGCGTGATGTCCGGGTTTTAGAAGGACGGGAAATTCGCATCACCGGCATGGTCACAGGGCACGGACACAGAGCCGAGATGCGCTGGCAGAAACCCGAGCAACTCCTGGTGGCCATCGACGAAGACAAACCCTCCCGGAAGAAGTGAGGGGCTAACCTTCGCGGGTATTGCTTCGGCGATTCCACCCTAACCCGCGCGAAGCGCTTTCTCGTCCAACTCCGGCGCAAATCGCATGCCGTAGAACAGGATGATGGCGGAAATCCCTACCGCGGCCGAAGCCGCAAGAAACGCTACCCGCAGATTCGAGCGATCCGAGATGTAGCCCATCAGCGTGGGTGAAAAAGCATCGCCCAGCAAGTGGATGGTGAATAGATTCACCGCGATTGCCGTGGCCCGGATCCGGGCGCTCACCGAATTGACCAGAGCGGCGTTCAGCGGCGCGGTGTTGGCCAGCAGAAAAAACTCGGCAATGAAAATCGCCGGATACATCCATGCTCCCGTAACACTGACGGCGATGGCAATGGCCGGCAGCGTCACTGCGGTTGCGACCGCTGAAACCAGGTAGTAGCCGCCTCGCGTGTAACGGAGCATCAGGTCGCCAAGCCAGCCGCCGATCAAGGTCGCCAGAATTCCACTGACCAGCGTCATCAGGCCGAAGGTCCGGTTCGCCTCCGCCAGCGGCACGCCGCGCATGCGGGAGAGAAAAGTCGGCATCCACACCTGCATGCCGCCGATGGCAAAGGTCAGCATGGCCATTCCGAGACTGCACGTCCAGAACGCCCGGTTGCGGAAAAGCCCAGCCAAGGTGCTGCGTTCGAAAGTTCCTGCCATGCGGTCCGCGCCGCCGCGTTCCGGCTCCGGCAGGGCAAACATCAGCAGCGCCAGCAGGAAACCCGGAATTGCGCCCACGTAGAATGGCGTCCGCCAGCCGTACAGGCTGCCCAGATAGCCTCCGAGAAGGTATCCCATGGCGGTTCCCGCCGGAATCGCCAGATAAAAAATAGAGAGCACCCGCCCTCTGTGCCGCTCGTCGAAAAAATCGGCAATGTAGGCCGGCGCGATGGTCACGAAGGTCGCTTCGCCCACTCCCACGAGGGTGTGCCGAATCAACAGCGTGCGGAAATCGTAGGTCACGGCGGTCAGCAGCGTGGCCGCGCTCCAGACGATGGCCCCAACGATCATGATCAGCCGCCTCGGGTAGCGGTCGGCCAGCGGGCCGATCAGCGGAGCGGTGCACATGTAAAAAATAAAGAATGCGGAAGTCAGCAATCCAAACGCCGCGTCATCGCGCGGAAATTCACGCTGGATGAGCGGCTGCACCGCGAACAGCACCGAGCGGTCGATGTAGTTGACGAAGTTGAGCGCCGTCAGAATTACCAGCGCTGCGGTTGCGCTTTTGCCGTTCGCTTTCAAGGTATAGGTTCCGAGGCTGCGTGCTGAGCCGGAGTCGCAGCCGGCTGGCGTCCAATCCTGCCCAGGAGTCTTCCGCCGCAGGAGCCGTCATTGATCCCGTCATTGATAATATTGATTTGGATTTGTTCCATGACGTTCGGCTTGTGGCGGAACGGCTATCTGCGCCGCGGTCTCGGCCAGCTCGCCTCAACCACCGTTCCCAGGCCGCCGCGAGGATGAAACTGGCCGCGCACTTCGACCCACACCGGTTTCGCCGCCCGCACCACGTCTTCCAGAACGCGATTGACCACGTTCTCCTGAAAAATACCAAGATTCCGATAGCTGTTGATGTATTCCTTCAGCGACTTCAGCTCCAGACACAATTGATTGGGCATATAGCGAATCCAGATTGTGCCGAAGTCGGGCAGCCCGGTCTTCGGGCAAACCGAGGTGAACTCGGGAATATCGACCTCGATTTCGTAACCCGGAAACTGGTTAGGCCAAGTTTCGATGACGGGAAACTTCACCTCCAGACCGGCTTTGGCATGTTCGGAAGTGTAGCCTGACTTTCGGGCTTTCGCTTTGGGCATGTTCGCATTGTACCGGAGCGGACCAGCGCTTCCCCATCCCCCGTCGCCGCGCCGGTGTTTACGCGGCCAAGTCAGGCTCGGACCCGCTGGCAGACTGCGGCTTCACCGTTGCGGGAGGTGGCTGCTTCAGCTCGAGCCGTCCGTCGCCCGAGAGCCGAATCAGATTGGAGTTCAGCTCCGCCCCCAACAGAATCACAAAACCCGTGTAGTACACCCACACCATCAAGGCCACGGCCGCGCCTAGTGTGCCATACGTCTTATTGAAGTGGGCAAAGCTGCGAAAGTAGATTCCCAGCCCGAACGAAAGCAGAATCCAGAGGCCGGTCGCGACCAGGGCTCCGGGCAGGATTTGCAGCGCGCGCTGACGAATGTTCGGGGCCACTTTGTAGGTGGCCATGATCGCTCCCCCGGTGAATGCCACCGTCGTTCCCCAGCGAAGATAAGGCCAAGCCAGGCGCAGCAGCGGTCCCAATCCGAACTTGTCGGCCAGCCAGCGCCCGAAATCCGGCCCCACCACTTGAAAGGCAAGCGCCACCAGAAACAATCCCCCGACTCCAAATGCCATCAGCAGTGCCACCCCGCGTGTCTTCCAGAATGACCGCGTCTCGGGTACGTCGTAAGCGACGTTGAGGGCTTCGATCAAAGCCGCGAAGCCCGTACTCACGCTCCACAGCACTCCGACCAGTCCGAAGGAAAATAAGGCGCCGCCGTGCGGCGATATCAGGGAAGCGCTAATCTGCCGGACCAGTCCCATGCTCTCGCTCGGGACCATTCTCGACATCATGTCCAGAAGTCGCGGGAACAGGCTCGGAATCGGCAAGCACGCCAGTGCGGCGGCCAGCAGGATGAGCCCGGGAAACAGGCTCAGGACGAAGTAATAAGCGAGTCCGGCGGCATATGCCCCGGTGTGTTTGCGGCCAATGTCGCGAAATGCGTTGGCCAAGGCGTGCTTGAGACTCATCGCAGGTCTCCTGGGCGAACATGCCTTTCAGATGCTTTCAGTCATGATTCGCCTGATGGTTGGATGTGAATTCGCGGCACGGTGGCGGACTTAAGCCTGATCGTCATTATCGGGCCTAGCGGCGCGACCCGAAACTCGACGCCCATTCCGGTGTTCCCTTCTTGGAGTTCCCGGAATGGCTTACTTTGCCGATGCACTTGCCAATGTGCACTCCCGCACCCTACTCTGAGGGTGTTACGAGGCGCATTAATCTATAATTGGGTTTTCCTTACTATTTTGAATGGCTAACGGAACAAACGGTACCGCAGCGGAAAATGCACGCCGGAATTGGGCGATTCTGGCCGGAGTTGTCGTCATCGTGCTCGCCGTGAGCGCTTTCGTGTCGTTGCGTCCGCGGAGAATTCGGGTTCAGATCACCAAACCGCAACGGCAGGATATTCTGAGCACCATCACAACCAACGGCAAAGCGGAGCCGCGCCAGAACTTCGAGGCGCACTCTCCCGCGTCTACCACGGTCAAGCGCATCCTGGTTCACGAAGGTGATTACGTCAAGCCCGGCCAGTTGCTGCTGCAACTTGACGATGAGACGGCGCGTGCCGAGTTCGCCCGGGCAACAGCCCAGCTCAGGGCAGCGCAGGCCAGCTATGCCGCTTTGCAGGCGGGCGGATCCCAGGAAGAGCTGCTCAATCGGCAGGCAAGCCTGACCAAGGCAAAGGGCGAGCACGACATTGCCAGCCGGAACCTGCAAGCGCTCACCCGGCTGGAAAAGGAGGGCGCGGCCTCCCAGCAGGAGGTGGCTGCGGCTCGCGACCGCTTGAGTCGTGCCGAAGCGGACTTGGAATTCTTGCAGCAAAAGGGCGCCCGGCGCTTCTCTCGTTACGATCAGGAAAGAGTCCAGGCCGATCTGGCCAATGCGGAGGCAGCGGTCAAAGCCGCGCAAGATCTTATCGCCAGCTCCAATGTACAAGCCCCGTTCGCCGGTACGGTTTATTCGCTGCCGGTTCGCCAGGGAGCCTACGTCAATGCCGGTGACTTGCTTGTGCAAGTGGCTGATCTGGCGCGCATGCAGGTCCGGGCCTTCATCGATGAGCCTGACATTGGCCGTCTGCAAATGGGACAGGCCGTTAGGATCTCATGGGACGGATTGCCCGGCCGCGTTTGGAACGGCCAAGTCTCCGCGCTGCCGACCAACATCGTTAACCGCGGCAGCCGCATGATCGGCGAGGTGCTTTGCGTGGTCGACAACCAGGACAAGAAGCTGCTGCCAAACGTGAACGTCACTACCGTGGTCGTGACCGCCGACACCACCAATGCCCTGACGCTGCCGCGCGAGGCGCTGCACCAGGAAGAACATCGCAGCATCGTTTACGTCGTCGAAGATGGACGCCTGGTTGGCCGCCCCGTAAAGACCGGGGTTGCCAATCTCACGCGCATTGAAATTACCCAGGGACTTTCCGAAAATGATACGGTGGCGTTGGCCTCGCTGAGTCCTTCGCCTTTGTCCGACGGCGCCATCGTTAAGGTCGTCGAGAATCCTTGACCGGAAGATGGACTGGATGACGGACCGGGTGATCGTCCGGCGGGATTATAGTTCGTAGCTTGTGTTCGTCGTTATGAGTTGATCATGAACCTGTTTAAGAAGTTCATCGGTGCCGGCTTTGTACTCTTGGTGCTCAGCGCCTTGCTGCCGGTCGCCTCGACGGCGGAAATGCTGGCCGTCAGCCACGCCGATGAAGCCATCCGCCAGCTTAACCAGCAGGTGAATTCCAATCCGCGGAATGCAGCGGCCTATTCCCTGCTCTGCCGGGTTTATTTCCAGCTCGATGACTGGGACAAAGCCATCGCCAACGGCGAGCACGCGGTGCAGCTCAATCCCGAGGTGGGCTCTTATCATCTCTGGCTCGGCCGTGCGTATGGGCGGAAAGCCGAGACTGTGCCCCTGGTAACCGCGTTCCTACTCGCTCGCAAGGTGGCCAAGGAATTCGAGCGTGCCAACGAACTCGATCCCGACGATTGGACCGCGCGCCGCGATCTAGCTGATTTTTACGTGCAGGCGCCGATGGTGGTCGGCGGCGGCGAGTACAAGGCCGAACGGCTGGCGAATCGCACCCAAAGCAGGGACGCGGTGGGAGCAAGCCTTATCCGTGCCATGGCCGCGCTTGGCAAAAAGGACACGGTTGAAGCCGAGCGCCAGTACAAGATCGCGATCCAGGAAAGCGGCGGAGCCGCTGGCCCCTGGCTGGAACTGGCCCGCTTCTACCGCAGCCGCACTCGATGGAACGAGTTTGACGACGCCATTCGACACGCCTTGAGCTCGCCGAAGAGAACTTCCGAAGACGTGTTCGACACCGGCGAACTGCTTGGCGCCGCCGGCCGTCTGCTGCTCGAAGCCGTCGCCGAACTCCAGCTCTATTTAAAGGGCAATACGGTTGATGAGCATGCCAGCGCTTTCCGCGCACACTTCCTGTTAGGGCAAATCATGGAACAGCTGGGCGACCGCCAGGGAGCCATCGGCGAATACCGCCTCTCGCTGGCGCTGGCAAGCGGCTATCACCCGGCGCAAGATGCTCTTAGCCGCCTCGGCGCATGATCTCCCGGCCGCCGGAGACCCGGCGAAAGGAAGCGAGCTGATGAAGGTTTCGCACTTGAGAAAGGCCCTGCTGTCGCTTGCCACGACAGCGTTGTTAGCTTTCAGCCTGCCTTGCCCGGCTGAACCTGTTCCCTTTGGCAAAGCTCTTGAGCTGGCGCTAGAGCATAGCGGCATGCTGGTCATCGCAACCGCCGGCCAGCAGAAGGCGCACGATGTCTACGAACAGGCGCGCGCGGTCTATCTGCCCACCATCGTATTCGGCTCGGGGCTTGGATACTCGGCCGGAATTCCCCCTTCTCTGGAGGGAAACGCGCCCTCGATTTTCAATATTGTCTCGCAGCAGTCGCTGCTGAACCTCGCCCAACGCGACTTTGTACGCGCCGCCAGGAATGACTCTCAGGCTACGCACTTCGACCTTGACGACAAGCGCAACGCGGTCATTCTGGACACCGCGACCGCCTATCTTGAACTGGATACCGCCCTTCGCAAACTCAAGGTTCTCGAGCGAAGCGGCCGAAGCCGCCAACCGCGCCGAGTTCATTACCACGCAACGGATCCGAGAGGGCCTCGATAGCCAACTCGATCTGAAAAAAGCCCAACTCGGCATCGCCAAAGTGAACGTGCGCGTGGCCCAGGCGCAAGCTGCCGCCGATGTCGCCCGCCAACACCTTGCCCACCTGACCGGCCTGCCCGCCGAGTCGATCGACACCGTCAGCGATTCCATCCCGGCGCCTCCCAAGATCGAACAGGACGCGGAACTCCCCGCCCGTGCCGCCGAGAATAATCCCGCAGTGCAATTAGCCCAGCAGAAAATCGTAACCGCCGAATTGCGCGCCCGCGGCGAATCCCGTGCTCTGTACCCATCGATCGATCTCGCCAGCCAGTATGAGCGGCTCAGCAGCACGATCAACAATTACGCGCAGTTTTACAAGAATTTCAAGCCCAACAGTTTCGCCATTGGCCTGTCAATCCGCTTTCCCTTGACTGATTTTGCGCGCCATGCCAGGGCCAATGCAGCGGTCGCCGACCTGCTGCTGGCCAGGCAAGAGGCGCGGATGGCGCGTGACCAGGTCGCGGAAAGCGCCTTGCAGGTGCAGCGCAGTTTGCGGCAGCTTGCCGCCGCCAGCGAGGTGGCCCGATTGGAATACGAGGTTGCGCAGGCGGGAATCGACGCGGTCCGCGCCAAACTTGCCTCCGGCCAGGCTAACTCGCGCGACCAGGAAAACGCGCGTCTCGACTCCAGCGACCACTATTCCTCCTACCTTGATTCTCAGTTGCAGCTGGCGCGCGCAACCCTGCAACTGATGCGGCAAACCGGCGATATCGAGGGCTGGGCACGACCGCAAAAGCCGTGAGCGAACCAGCCAGGGCAGCTCTTCACTCGTGCAGTGACTCCGTAGGCTGCAACTTGGACGCCCGGCTCGCCGGCAAATAGCCAAACAACACGCCGGTGCCACACGACACGATGAAGGAAACCGCAATCGAGGCCAGCGAAATCGGAATCCGTATGTTGTACTCGGCCGGCAGCAGCGGCTCGACCACGATTTTGACGCTGACAGCGATCAGGATCCCGACCAGTGCCCCTATGCCGCTGATCAGAAACGCTTCAATCAGGAACTGGTAAAGAATCTCGCTGCGCCTGGCACCCACTGCTTTCCGTACCCCTATTTCTCTGGTGCGCTCGGTGACCGTCACCAGCATGATGTTCATGATGCCGACGCCGCTGACCACCAGCGCGACGAAACCCACCATCATTAAGACCACCGTCAGCGCCATGGAAATCTTGTGAGCCGCCTCCAGGATGGACGATAGATTCTGCACCGTGTAGACCACGCCCGCGCGGTGTCTCGACTGCAATAAGCGCTGCACCTCGTCCGTCACCAGGAGAACGTTCTCCGCAGCGTCCGCCTGCGCATACAGCGTGCGCACGTAGTCGTCGCCCCGGTAGGTCTTCATCAACTGGAACGGAATCAGCACCGACTCCGAAGTGATCTCGGACTGGCCAAAGGTGGCCACGCGCTCCCGGAAGACGGCAATCACCGTCAAACGCAATTCCCCGACGCGGATATCCTTGCCGATCATGTCCTCGTGGTACTGCTTGGCCAGGTCTTGCGTGATCAGGCATGCTTTTGCGGCGGTTTGCATGTCGACATCGTCGAAGTACCGGCCCTTCAGGATGAGCAGGTTGCGAATCTTTTGAAACCCCTGGGTGACGCCGATCAGGGCGATCGGTTTCTCCTTGCCATTGACCACGACGTTGAGATTGGTGGCATCGTGAGTGCCCGCCACTTCGACCACGTGTGGGAGCTCGCGCACGGCGTTCATGTCGGCGATGGAAATCTCGTCGGCAATGGTGCGGGCGGAGCCGCCGCCGAGGTAGTCGGCATAAACGAGGTTCGAGCCGACGCCTTCGATCTGGGCGATCACGTAGTTCTTGCCGATCAGCGCAATGGTCACGACCAGCACGATGCAGGCGCTGCCAATCACCACGCCCAGCATGGTCAATGCGGCCTTTACCTTATTGGCTCGCAGTCCATCGATCGCCACTCCCCAGGTCTCACTGCTGATCATCGGGTTTCACTGCTGATCATGGTGATAGCTCTTTTTCAAAATATAACAGAATGGCCGCCTTTTTCGGCCTCCCATTCGACCCGCAAAAGGCGCCATTTGCTCGCGATTCGGTGCTTTCCGCTTCGATTTCAATCGTTCGACCAGCGCTCGGATGTTAATATAAAGATTACCCATCATGCCTCTCAAGACGCTATTGCTGAATCCTCCTTCCTTTGAAAATTTCGATGGAGGCGCCGGCTCGCGTTGGCCCGCCACCCGCGAAATCGAATCCTACTGGTATCCCGTCTGGCTGGCCTATCCGGCCGGCATGCTGGAAGGCTCCCGCTTGCTCGATGCCCCGCCGCATCACGTGAGCGCCGAGGAAACGATCGAGATCGGCAAGCAGTATGAATTCCTCGTTTTGTTCACTTCCACCCCGGGATTTAGCGGTGACTGCAAACTTGCGGCGGCGATGAAGGCCGCCAACCCCGGGCTTAAGATCGCCTTCGTCGGCCCGCATGTCAGCACCTTGCCCGAACAATCGCTGCGCGACGGACCGGCAATCGACTTCGTCGTCCGGCGCGAATTTGACTGGGCGGTCGTGGAATTTGCCAATGGCAAGCCTTTGCCCGAAATACTTGGCGTCTCTTATCGCCAGGATGAACACGTAATCCATAATCCCGATCGTCCCGCGCTCGCCGATCTGGATGCTCTGCCGGACGTTACCGACGTTTACAAGCGTGACCTGGACGTAACCCGCTACAATGTCCCCTTTCTGCAGCATCCTTACGTCTCGCTTTATACCACCCGCGGATGCCCGGCACAGTGTACCTTCTGCCTCTGGCCGCAGACCTTGAGCGGACATCCATGGCGCAAGCGCTCCGCCCAGCGCGTCGCGGCGGAGATGGCAAAAGCCAAGCAATACTGGCCTAACGTCAAGGAATTCTTTTTCGATGATGACACCTTCAACATCCAGAAGGGCCGTACCATCGAACTTTGCGCCGCGCTGAAGCCGCTCCATTTGACGTGGTCCTGCACTTCGCGTGTGACCACCGATGTCGAAACCCTGCGGGCCATGAAGGATGCCGGATGCCGTTTGCTGATCGTTGGCTTCGAATCCGGCGATCCGCAAATCCTCAAGAACATCAAGAAAGGCGCAACCATCGAGCGGGCGCGCCAGTTCACCAAGGATTGCAAGAAACTCGGACTTGCCGTGCATGGCGATTTCATCCTCGGCCTTCCCGGTGAGACCAAAGAAACCATTCGCACCACCATCGATTTTGCCAAGGAACTCAACCTCGAGACCATTCAGGTTTCTGCCGCTCACGCATATCCCGGCACCGAGCTGTACGATTACGCCATGGCAAATGGATATATCACCAATCAACAGCAGATGGTCGACTCCGGCGGACATCAGTTGGCGCACATCGAGTATCCCGGATTGCCTACCGATTATGTCCTCGAGATGCTCCATCGCTTCTACGACGAATATTATTTCCGTCCGAAGGTGTGGGTGCCGATCGTCTTCAAGGCGCTTTGGAAGGGCGATGAGCGCCGGCGGCTCTACAAGGAAGCCAAGGATTTCCTGAAGCTTCGCGCCGCCCGCAACCAGGCCGTAAAGAATGCCCGCGCGCAGCATCCGCCGAAACCGGATTCGAATGCCAAAACGGCCGAAGTATAAGTGATAGCGGCCCCGAAAAGACCGAGACCACTCCCGCCGGGTGGGCTTTTCACTTGCTGCAAAGACAGTCTGGCAAGGATTATGAAACCGTGAAGCAGGCTTTTCTTGACGCCGTCGTGGAGTAACCTCTCCCAATTTCAGCTAAAATAAAGACTCCGCGCACTGCCGGCGAGAGGGCTGCTTTGAATTTCCGTAAGTATCTGGTGTTGCTGTCGGTAGTGCTGTTCAGTGCAGCCGGCGATGTCATGCTCTCTCGCGGCATGAAGCAGGTCGGCGAAATCCATCTGACCAATCTGGGCAGCGCGCTCTCCGCCCTCGGAAACGTCTGGGTCCTGCTCGGCATCTGCTTTCTGTTGATCTTTTTTGCCTCTTACCTGACCGCGCTCTCTTGGGCCGACCTGACCTTCGTTTTGCCGGCCACCGCCTTCAGCTACGTCGTCATGGCGCTGCTGGCCCATATCCTGCTGCATGAACGCGTCAGCCTGCAACGCTGGTGCGGAATCATGCTGATCGTAGCTGGAGTGGGCTTCGTAGCTGGCGGACCCTCGCACACCGAACCCGCAGCTAAGCCGGCGCAACCGGCGCCGGAGCTGTCCGATCCGAAGTTCGTGGAGGCCCACAAGTGAAGCCCCTCTACACCTGGTCCGCGATCGCCATGGTGGTCGTCGCCTCCACCGCGGGTGACATCCTGTTGGCCAAGGCCATGCGGCAGATCGGCGACCTTGGCGAACTGCGGCAGAAAAAAGGTATCTTCGCCGTGGTTGCCCGGGTACTTGGCAGCGCGACGTTTCTGTTGGCCCTGTTCTTCATGACAGTAGCGTTTTTCAGCCTGCTGATCGGGCTCTCCTGGGCCGATGTGAGCCTGGTGGGTCCCGCGGCAGCCTCGCTCACCTTCGTCACCAACGCGGTCGCCGCGCGCATCTTTCTCAAGGAAAATGTTGACCGCCGGCGCTGGTTTGCCGCCATCTTTGTGGCCGCCGGGGTTTTGCTGATCGCCCATTAAAGCACCGTGCGCACCTTGATTCCTGGTTCGCCCGACTCAACTAGCGGAATTGTTCCTAGGCCAGTTCCCCAGTAGATATATCCCAATCTATGAAACTGTCATGGCGGGCGAAGTCGAGCCATCTTTTGTTTCTCTGACGAAAACAAAGGGTGGCTCCACTCCGCTTCGCTCCAGTGCCATGACATTCCCTTGGGAATTTTGAGATGCACCAATCCGGGAGTTGTTCTACCCGCCGGAGCGCGATTCGAACAGCCGCATCAATCCTTGCGCAGCCAGATCGGGGACCAGAAAATGTTCAGCTTCGCCGTGGGCCGCCGTCAGGGCTTCGGCAGCGGCATAACCGGCGCGCACCGCTCCTTCCATGGTCGCCGGCCAGCCGGTGGCCGTCCAGTCGCCGCTGAGAAAGATCCTCGGCCACGGCCCTTGCTGCCGCGGGCGATAGCGATCGGCTCCCGGAGACGGTGTAAAAGTCGCATGAATCTCTTTAATCACGGTTGACTTGAGCACCCTCGCCGTCTTCACTGCCGGAAAGAATTCACCTAATTCCTTGAGCGCCAACTCGAGTACCTCTTGCCGTGATTTCTCGACCAGCGTCTTCGACGAGCTGACCACCAGTTCCAGGTAACTGCCAGCCGCAGGCGCATCCTCCACGTGGGTCTGCCCCGCCAAAATCTTCGATTTCTGGAACATCCATTGAATCGTACGATCGAGCAGGACGGCATGATCCAACTCCGTCACCTCGCGGTCGAACCAGAAATGAATGCCTGTAATCGGGGACGTCTGCAGTTGCGCCAAGTCCTCCCGCAAGGCATCGGATTGCATCGCCAGGGGCATGAGTTTCGCCAGCGCCTGAAAAGGCACGGCGGAGATCAGGTAATCGAATTCGCGCCTCTCACCCGCTACAGCCGCGGCCGCCGGATGCGCGCTCCCGCTCCCGGCGGATGGTTCACCGCCGTCATGGGAAGCGCTCGTGGTGTTGCCGCGAACCGTAACCCAGGCGTGCCGGATGGTCGCGCCCAGGCTCTCGACCGAGGCCCGTAGCACTACCTCGCCGCCGCGCTCGCCCAGGTAGTCCGCCGCCACCCCGTAGAGATCGGAAAGCGGAACCGAGGGAAGTCCCATGCGCCCGGCCTGTGCCGACTTCAGAAACGCATCGCGAAAAACCATGGCGCCATAATGAATCGAAACATTGCCCAACTCTTCATTCAGTGCGCTGACCAGCACCGGCGACCAGAAACGGCGGACGGCGCGTTCGGTTTGTCCATGCCGTTTGAGCCACTGCAAGAAAGAACCGCCGTCATCGGCGGGAACCCCCTCGATCAGCGACAGCATCCCCAGCGCGATCGAAAACTTGTCGCGCCAAGAGAGCAGTGGAAAGCTAAAGAATGCGGGCAAGGCGTGCAGCGGCGCCGGCAAACCTGAGGACTCCAGGGTTCCCCGGCGCCCTCCCGGCTCGATGTAGGTCAGGCGATCGTACCAGCGGATGCGTTCTTCCACCCCGAGGCGCCGGTACAGGTCGAGCAGGTTGGTACAGCAGCCGAGCAGCACGTGCTGGCAGTTATCGACCACTTCGCCGGTGCCGGGATGCACGTACGAGGAAGCCCGGCCGCCGAGATAAGGCCGGCGCTCGAAGACTGTGACTTTGTATCCCGCTTGGGACAGTGCGCACCCCGCCGCCAGACCCGCCAGTCCGCCGCCGATGATACCTACGGACGCCTTCACCGCTGGCGGGCTCTCGCCGGCCGCGTGTTGTACTGGGCTCGGGGTCACTTGAGGCGGCGTATCCATCCCTGGCACAGCACGCCTAGCTTCTCGGCCACACTGAGCCGTATGCGCTCGCTGTAGACATCGTAGTTGCGCTGCTCGATCCTCTCCAGCAGCCGCCGGTAGATCTCCACCAGTGCCCAAAGCGCCGGCTGGGCATCGTCGTCGATCAACGGCAGCAACTGCCCGGCTGCCGCATAATAGTCGCGGGCCCGTTGCGCTTCCATTTGCAGCAGTGGACGCAGCCGCTCCAGCTCCGCCCCGCTGGCCAGCTCCTCCGCCTTGATGCCGTGCTGCTCCAGGTCCTCTTGCGGCAGATAGATCCGCCCCATCTGCGCGTCTTCCTTGATATCGCGCAGAATGTTGGTCAACTGAAAGGCAATGCCTACCTGTTCGGCCAGCGGCTCGGCCTCCCGGTCGCGGTACCCGAAGATGCGAATGCAGACCAGACCCACGACCGCAGCCACGTGATAGCAATAGTCGTACAACTCATTGAAATTCTGGTACGCAACTACCGGCGGTGCGCCTGGAGGCCCGGCGGCCTCTTCGCCCGGGGTCCCTGACAAGCCTGCTTTCGGCTTGCTGGGGTGGTCCTGCAGATCCATGCCGGTTCCGTGCACCAGCAGGTCGAGCAATTCGATGGGTATGCCGAAGCGTTGCTGCGCATCGCGAAGCGCCAAAAAAACCGGATCGTCGGTCGGCTCGCCTTCCGCCACTCGATGATAGCCTTCCAGCCAATCGCTCAATTTCACCTGGCGCTCAGGAATCGTCATCCCTGGGTCATCGCAGATGTCGTCGGCATGACGCATAAAGGCGTAGACCGCCGACAGCGCGTTGCGCTTGCGCTGTGGCAGCACCATGAATCCGTAGTAGAAGTTCTTAGCGGCGGTACGCGCCACGTGCCGGCAGATGCCGTAAGCGGTGTCAAGCTGCAACGGATGATGCGGCGCGGCGCGGGCCGCGTCATGGCGCTCGGCTGAGCGTACGGCGCTCATCGTGCCGCTCCCGCCTGGGGTCCCCGACTACTAGCGCCGGGATTGCGCTGGTCGTGGCGGGTCGTCACACGCCGCAGCAGCGCCCGCCCCAGCAGGGCAAACTTGCGCGGCTTCGAGATCGTGGGGCGGCTCCTCAGCACGTCGTAATCCTGCTCCTCTATCGCGTTCAGGATGGCCTGGCCGCCGCGCGTAAACAGCTCGATATCGAGCGCGAGTTCAGCGCTCACCTTGGCTTCGAGCGGAAGTCCGCGGGCAAACCATTCGCGCGCCCTCGCCACTTCATAGCGCATCAGTTCCAGAAAGCCAGCCGTGGATTTGCCCTCGGCGATCACCTGTTCGGCTACGCCAAAACGGCGCATGTCTTCGAGAGGAATGTAGATGCGTCCCTTCTGAAAATCGAGCGCGACATCCTGCCAAAAATTCGCCAGTTGCAATGCCGTGCAGGTGTAATCGGAAAGCTGCTCGCGGTCGCCATCGGCATAGCCGCATAGATACAGGACAAGATGGCCAACCGGATTGGCCGAATTGCGGCAATATCCCAGCAGATCGTCGAAGCTTTCATAGCGGGAAACGGTCTGGTCCTGCCGGAACGCCGTCAGCAGATTGGAAAACTCATGCTGGGGGATTCCGAACTCCTGGACGGTTTCGGCCAGCGCGACAAAAACCGGATGCGTCGGGCCCGACTCGCCCGCGGCGCACAGCCGGCGATACATGGCGCGTAGTTCTTCTTCCCAGCGCTCTAGCAGCGCCAACGAAAGCCGGGTGTCGCCGACTTCGTCGCCCAGATCGTCGGAGATGCGGCAATAAGCATAAACGTTGAAGAAGTGCCGGTGCAGCCGCTTGGGCAAGAACCAGCTTGCAACCGAAAAGTTCTCGTAGTGACCCCGCGCCAGCCGCGCACAGTAAGCCTGCGCCTCGGCGATGTCGGGAGCCTTCGCCGGGATGCGATAAGTGGCAGGCAGGCGCGCCCAGCCCTCCGAAAGCAGATCGTCCGCGGATCGATTTTTCGGATCAAGCGCACTCACCGAACCGTCCATCTCTCAGCTCCGACCGCGGGGCCCCCGGCGAGTCTTGCTCGTTGGGGTGATTGGCTCAGTGCCCGGGAATTATTGCCGTCTTGATCTGACCGTTGCGGTTCAACATGTGCCGCAATACCTGCTGCAACCTTGAAAGCGGAGCTTCACCCGTAACGTAGTCGGCGCTCTTGATCTTGCGTTCCGCAATCAGCGCAAAGGCCCGCCGCACCGATTCCGGGGTATGGTGGAAAGTCGCCTTCAGAGTGATTTCCGAATAGTGCAGGCGCTGGGTGTCGAGCTGGACTTTGGTTCCGCTGGCGCATCCGCCGAACAGGTTCACGGTCCCACCCTTGCGAACCATGTCGATGGCCCACTCCCATGCCTCGGGACGGCCCACGCACTCGATCGCCACGTCGGAGCCGCGGCGCGTCGGAGTCACCGCGCGTACCGCTTCGACCGGATCGGAAACCTTCGTAACCTGCACCACGTCGTGAGCCCCGGCCTTCTTTGCCGCCGTAACCTGCTCATCGCGTTTGACCACGGCAATCACGTTGCAGCCGATCAGCTTGGCCACGTGAATGAACATCAGTCCAATAGTGCCGGCACCGATGACCGTAACCGTGTCGCCGATTTCGACCCCGGTCTCGTGCAGTCCGCGAAGCACGCAGGCCAGCGGTTCGGTCAACGCCGCCTCTTCAAACGTCACGTCGTTCGGGATCGCCAGCAGGTTCGCCTCGACAATCCTTTTAGGGATGCGAATGTATTCCGCGTACGCACCGTTGTTGAACAGCAGGTCTTCGCAAAGGTTTTCCTGGTGTTTAGAGCAGTAGAAGCACTGCTGGCACGGCGCCGAATTCAGCGCCACCACCCGCATTCCCTTGCGGAATCCGCGCACGTTGGCGCCGGTCTCCTGCACGATGCCCGCCAGTTCGTGCCCGAACAGCGCGGGTGGAACGATCATGCGGGCGTGATATCCGCGCTGATAAACCTTGAGATCGGTGCCACAGGTCAGCGCCACCTGCACCTTGATCAGTACTTCACCTTCACCGACGGCCGGAATCGGTACCCTCTCAATTTTTATGTCCTCTTTACCGTAGAGGACTGCGGCTGTCATCTGTCCATTCACTCTGCAATTCCTTCCCACGTGCTACCCGGCTGAATCGCAATCTTCATCGTCGCCGGCTGAGGGTGGGCGGCTAACTTCAAAGCCTCAATCGCTCCGCTTAAAGGAAAGCGATGGCTATAGAGCGCCTCCAGATTCATTTCACGGCTCAGCACGAAATGTGCCGCCTCCTCCTGCAAATCCACCGAGGCGCTGTAGGAACCCATCAGCGTCTTTTCGTCGACGCAAACAGCCGCCGGATCAATCGCGGCCGTGCCGTGCTGGGTCTGCGCAAACAGCATGACCTTTCCGCCTGGACGCGCCGAATCCATCGCCGGCCCGATCAGGGCGTTGCTGCCAACCGCGAGGATCACCGCATCCGCTCCCCGCCCTTCAGTCAGCTCCCGGATGCGTACGACCGTGTCCACGCTGGAAGCGTCAATATTACAGGACAGCCCAAAACTCTGGGCTATTGTAAGCCTCTGGGGAAACAAATCGGAAGTAATCACATGTGCACCGCTCCGCTTGGCCAGCATCGCCAAAATGATTCCGATCGGCCCTTGCCCCATCACCAGCACCGTGTCCCCGGCTTGGAGCGCCATCGAATCGATCCCTTTCCAGCAGGTATTGACGGGCTCGATGAAGCACGCCTGCTCGTAGGACACCTCATCCGGAATGCGGACCACTCCTCCCGTGCGCACGATCCAGTCCATGACTCGCACGTACTCGGAAAAACCGCCACCGCTAGGGTCGAATCCGGCGGTCGCTCCCACCTTCTTATAAATTTCGCACTGGGCAAACACTTTGTGACGGCAGTAATAGCAGCGGCCACAGGGAATATGATGGAAGACCACCACCCGGTCTCCGGCTTTAAACTCCTTCACTCCCTCGCCCGTGGCAACCACCTGTCCCCCGGTCTCGTGACCGAAGATGCGCGGAGCGGAATGAGAACCGGTGGCGATCTTTTTCAGGTCGGTGCCGCAGATGCCGCAAGTGTGTACCCGAACCAGTAGGTCGCCGGGTCCGATTTTGGGCACCACAACGGTTTCCAGCCTGACGTCGTTCTGTCCGCGATAAACCACCGCCTGCATTTCTAGAGGAATTTCCCTTGGCGCCGTCGAAGAGGTCGAAGAAGATGACGAAGTGTGTGTAGCAACCCGCATCGAAACCCTTTTTAGTTAACTCCCTTTCAATTCTGCTTCCAGCTCCGGGCCGTTGGCATAAAGCCCTTCCAGCGCACCTCTCCCCTGGGTAATAAGAACCCGAATCGCGCGACAAAGATTTTCCGCCGCGCGGCAACTATCTCGTCGTAACCCAAAAACTGATGGCCACAACCAGGGACGAACCGAAAGGTGCGCCAGAAACGCCGTAATACGGAAGCCTTCCGGCCTTAGGAAGGGCTCGACAAAGTCGATCTGGGTGTCCAATTCGTCGGAAATGACCTTCAACGCCAGAAACTCGCAATCTTGCGAGGCCGCCACCGCCGCCACGGCGGCAGCTTCCATGTCCACGGCCTGGGCGTGGAAGCGCGCGAACAGTACGTGCTTGCGATCTTCGCCCGCAACCGTATCGGCCGTCACCAGAGAGCCTTGGCCACGCGGCGACGTGAAGGCGGAACCGGTACGCTCGGAGACAATGTGCCGCGGCACGAAAATGTCACCCACTTTCATCCCCGGAGCAAGCGCTCCCGCAAATCCGATCGAAACCACCATCTCGGGCGAAAATCTGTCGATGGCCTGTCTGGCCGCGCTCGCCGCATTCTTGTAGCCCGGTCCCGAGCAAACCACGATGCCGTTCTCCCACTGATAAACCGATTGCGGATGACGGAGGGTGTTCGCCGAGTCCTGGACGCTTAGAAAATCGTCCACCGTCATCTCCGTGCATTCTTCAAGCAAAGGTTGAACTTCTCTTTGCATCGCTACAATGAATGCGGTCTTTATCTGCTCACTCATGCCAACTCACAGACCTGCCCGTAGGCCTCGGCGTAGCCATGGGCCACGAACCATTCCGCCGCCCTCCGTAACGCCTCGCGCACCGGACCGGCCTTATACCCCAACTCTCGCTCCGCCTTGGCGGAGGAGACCCACATCGTTTTGCGCCCCATGCGCACCGAATCAAGCGTCACCCGAGGTTCGCGATTCATCAGCACGCCGGTGAAAAACGTATCGAAAACCCCGCTGACGAACGCCGCCGCATACGGCAGCTTGATGGCAGGCGAAGGCAAGCCGGTGATCGAAGCCAAGCTGTCGAGAATCTGCTTCAAAGTGAGATTCTCCCCGCCCAGTATGTAGCGCTCGCCTATGCGTCCGCGCGCGCAGGCCAACAAGTGCCCCCGGGCCACGTCGATGACGTCCACCAAGTTCAGGCCGGTTTCGACGTAAGCCGGAAACTTCCGCTTCAGGAAATCAACCACGATGCGGCCGGTTGGCGTCGGCTTGATGTCTTGCTCCCCGATCGGCGTGCTGGGATTAACCACGACCACCGGAGCGCCTTGGTTCGCCAGCTTGAGAGCCACCTGTTCGGCCATGAACTTGGAGCGTTTGTAGTGGCCGATCATATCGCTTTCCTGCACCGGCGACTGCTCGTCGACCGCCCGCGGCTCATGGTGGAATCCCATGGTCGCCACGCTGCTGGTGTAAACGATGCGGCGAATGCTGGCGGCTTGGGCGCAGCGAATCACCTGCTCGGTGCCGCCCACATTGGCCGCATACATGGGTTTCGGGTCGGGCGTCCACAGCCGATAGTCGGCCGCAACGTGAAAGACCACATCGCACCCTCGCATTCCCTGGCGCAGCGAATCGGCGTCCGTTAGGTCTCCGGTCACCAGCTCGGCATTGAGCTTTTCAAGGTTGTCGCGCCTGCTGCCCGGGCGAACCAGGAGGCGCAAATCCGCACCCTGCTCACCCAGCATGCGCGCCACGTGGCTCCCTACAAAACCCGTTGCTCCGGTAACAAATGCTTTCATATCATCTAGATCTACACATTTACTCAATACAAACTTTAATTTCGCACGCAGCCGTTTGAGCAGCTAACGCTTCTAGCTGAAAAGCGACCAGGCAAGCAGTTTCCAGGTGTCTGTAAAACCGCTGGCGGTGGCTGCGCTGGCCTCGTAACCGGAGTGCACAAGGCAATCCTGGCAGCGTGGATCGCGGCCGTGCCCGTAGCGCTGCCATGGCGTATCGTCGATCAACCCCTTGAACGTCTCGTGATGCTGATCGGTGATCAGATAGCATGGCCCCTTCCAGCCTTTGGTGTTGTAAGTCGGATTGCCCCACGCAGTGCACGACAGCTCGCGGCTGCCCGCCAAAAATTCCAGATAAATAGGTGAATCGGCAATCGGATATTTCCTGGCCAGCCGCTTGATATTTTTGAATTTTTCACGGATTGCCCGGCGATCCAGGAAGATCTCTTTGGTGTGCACCGCCGAATACGAATAGCCGGGGGAAACGACGTGCGAATCCACTCCCAGACCCTTCAGATACTCCAGCAGCGCCTCCACCTCGTTCATGTCCGTCTCTTCGTAGACGGTCGTGTTGGTCATCACCCGGAAGCCTTTGGCTTTGGCCAGCTTGATTCCCTCCACCGCCTGGTCGAAGACGCCCTCGCGTTCGACCGCTAAATCGTGCGAGTTCTTCAGCCCGTCGAGATGGACGTTCCACAGAAAGCGAACGTCAGGCGTAAAATCCCCGATCCGCTTGGGGATGAACATGCCGTTCGTACAGACGATGACATGTCTTTTCTGCTCCAGCAGCGTGCTGGTGAGCTTACCGATCTCCTTGTAGAGCAGCGGTTCGCCGCCGCAGATGGCAACCATGGGGGCGCCACACTCTTCTACAGCCGTCAAGCACTTCTCTATCGGCACCACTTCCTTGATCGTGTCCTCGTACTCACGGATGCGCCCGCAGCCGGTGCAGGTTAAATTGCACGCGTGCAACGGTTCCAGCATCATCACCAGGGGAAAGCGCTTCACCCCTTTGGCCTTTTGCCGGATGATGTATTTCGCCATGTCAACTTGAAGTCTCAGCGGATGACGCATGTTGATTCAAAATCCTTCCGGTGCCCGACAGGCTGTCCTGTTAAGCACCCGCTTCAGCTTCTTCCTGAACTCCGGACCGGGACGCGATAAACTTCGCGTATTGGGTTAGAGCCAGCAACGGAAAATACTGAAAATACATGTGATATTTTAGATAAAACACGCGAGGGAAACCCGTGCCTGTGTATGGCACTTCGAACCACGAACCGCTCGCCCTTTGCTCCCCGAGCAGATATGCAATTCCGTGGGCGGTCGAGTCGCTATGGAAATCTCCCGCGGCCATCAGCCCTAGCAAAGCCCACGCGGTTTGCGAGCAAGTGCTTGGACCGGTTCCCTTCTTATTCGGGTCATCATAGGAATCGCAGCTTTCGCCCCAGCCGCCGTCCGGGTTCTGCATCATCCGTATCCACTCCGCCGCCTGCTGCACCATCGCTTCATGGTTGTCGAAGCCGAGCGCGTCCAGGCCGCGCAACACGCACATGGTTCCGTAGAGGTAGTTCGCGCCCCAGCGGCCGAACCATGAGCCATCTGCTTCCTGCTGCGCGCCAATAAACTTTATGGCACGCTTCACCGCTTTGTCGTTCAGCGTAAACCCGTAGGTGGCCAGGCACTCCAGCACCCTTCCCGTGATATCCACTGTCGGCGGGTTGAGCATGGCATTGTGGTCGGCGAAGGGCACGTATTGGAACACCATGCGATTGTTATCTTTATCAAAGGAGGCCCAACCGCCGTTTTTGCACTGCATCGAGAGCACCCAGTCGATGGCGCGTTTAATCGATTCCGACTGGTAGCGCTGATCGGACGTATCGACTTGACTTAGACCAAGCATAACCATCGCGGAGTCATCGATATCCGGGTAAAATTCATTGTTGAACTCGAAGTACCAGCCACCCGGCGGCGTTCGCGGATTCTTGATCGACCAGTCGCCTTTGTTGCGAATCTGTTTTTTCAAGATCCACTCAGCGGCCGCCACCATGCGCGGGTCTTCGCGGTTCGCCCCGCTTTCGCCGAGGGCAAACAGGGCGTAAGCCGTGTCCCACACCGGCGACATGCAAGGCTGCATGCGGAATGTGTCTTTTTCCTCTATGCCAAGTTTCTCGAACTCGTCGATGGCGCGAATCACCTGCGGATCGTCCAGCGAGTATCCCAGGCAGCGCAAAGCAATGATCGAGTTGAGTATTCCCGGGTAGATCGCTCCCAGGCCATCGCTCATCTCGAGCCGTTGCAACATCCATTTCTCCGCCGCCCGCAGAGCCAGCCAGCGCAAAGGGCGCACGTGCACACTCTCGAACATGTGCACCATGCGGTCTAAAACCAGGAAGAAGTTACGCCAACTGATCAGCTTGTCGTCCCATTTGAGCCGTAGCTGCGACCTGAGCCGGCCGTTCGGGAACAACTCGTCGATTCCCTGCTCGGCTGCAATCTTGCGAAACGGCTTCTTGGCGTAGCAGATCGAGAGCGGAATGAGAATGGCGCGCGACCACGACGATATCTCGTAGATGTTGAACCAAAACCAATTCGGAAACAGCACGATCTCGGGCGGAATCGCAGGCACGGCGTCATAGTCGTATTGCCCGAGCGCGCACAGATAAATCTTGGTAAAGGTATTGACCGCCGGAACCCCTCCGTGCTCCAGAATGTACCTACGGGCTTTGCGCAGTGCGGGTTCATCGGCGCCGTGCCCGCAGAGTTTGAAGGCAAAATAGGCCTTCACCGACGCACTGATGTTGGAGGGACCGCCCTGGTAGATGGGCCAGCCGCCATCCTCGTTCTGGTGACGGGCTATCTCGCGAATCGCCTTTTGGCAGCGCTCTTCGTTTTCGTTGCGCGTGCCCAGCAGGGTGTGTAGGAAGATGTAATCCGATTCCAGGGTGGTGTCGGCTTCGAGTTCCCCGCACCAGTAACCGTCGGCATCCTGGGTCGAGAACAGGTACTCGCGAGCCGCCCGCATGGCTGACCGCAGACGGTCTTCTATGCCATCAATTCTGCCGAAGTGCATACTCGCCGATTGGGGACCGTTTTCCATAGTGTCTATTCGACCGCGTTCGGCTGCAAGGCCGGAGCCGCGGCAATCGCCTCAACGATTTCCGGCGGCAGTGCAAAACGCACGTTCTCGGGCATTAACTCAATTTCTTCCAGCTTGGAAAACCCACGCTGCATGAGAAAGTCGATCGCCTGCTGCACCAGGACCTCGGGGGCGGAGGCGCCCGCCGTGAGCGCGATCGTCCGCACGCCTTGGAGCCATTGCTGATCGATGTCCCGATAGGTATCGATCAGGTGCGCGCTGGTACCCAGGTTCCTCGCCACCTCGACCAGGCGGTTTGAATTCGAGCTGTTCGGCGAGCCCACAACCAGCACCAAGTCGGACTTGCGTGCGACATCCTTCACCGCGACTTGGCGGTTCTCCGTGGCGTAACAAATATCCTGCGCTTGCGGCCCCTTAATGTTCGGGAAACGCTCTTTGAGCGCGATGATGATATCCCTGGCTTCGTCCAGGCTGAGGGTCGTCTGCGTCAGGTAAGCAACCCTGTCCGGATCGGGAACCTTCAGTGCCTTGACCTGCTCGACACTGTTGACGACGCTGGTCACCTGCGGGGCTTCGCCCAGGGTTCCGATGATCTCATCGTGATTGAGGTGACCGATCAGGATCAGCGAATAGCCGTCGCGCGCGAACCTCACTGCCTCGACGTGGACCTTGGTCACCAGCGGGCAGGTGGCATCGATCACCCGGAGCTTGCGTTCAAGGCTTGCTTGCCGCACCTGCGGCGCCACCCCGTGGGCACTGTAGATCACCCTCTCGCCCGGCGGAACTTCGCTGACATCGTCCACAAAGATCGCGCCTTTGGCTTGCAGTTCCTCCACCACGTAACGGTTGTGCACGATCTCTTTGCGCACGTAGATGGGCGGGCCAAAAGTTTCAAGAGCGATACGCACAATGTCGATGGCACGCACCACTCCGGCACAGAAGCCGCGCGGCTTCAATAGGAATAGGGTCTTGGCTTCGGGGTTCGCAATCATGATGATTTCAACCGCCGGTTTGGACGCCTGACCCGGCGACCGCCAAGCGGGCGCTTCCCGGAACCGCTCCAAACCGCAATCCTTAATCTCCAGCCTAACCTTTTCCGCCTCCTCTTTGCGAACGCAACCCATAGAAAGAGATGGAATTAGCATCCTCCGGTACGATTCTCACAGCGAATAGCGATTTGCCCGCCATAAAGCCGCAAAAAGCAGCCGGAATCTATGCTGAATGCCTTCTGATTATTGTAGCAGTGTTGCCGTGGGTTTCGCGATGGAATCCACGTAATTGAAAAGACAGCACTTCCGTGGGGTCAGGGATTCACTTTCAGCATCTGTTCGGCATTCTTTAACGAAGCTTCGGTGATCTTGGCTCCGCTCAACATGCGGGCGATTTCCTGCTTTCTTTCGTCGGCGGAGAGTTGGCGGATCTGGGTCTGTGCGCGGCCCGCACTCTCCCGCTTTTCGATCAGGAAGTGGTGATCGGCGAAGGCCGCGATTTGCGGCAGATGAGTCACGCAAAGCACCTGCTTGCTATGCCCTAGCGCCTTCAGCTTCCTGCCGACCGCCTCCGCCGCGCGGCCGCCGATGCCGGCATCGATTTCATCGAAAACCAGGGTCCTCTGCCGCCCATGATCTTTCCCTTTGCGGCCGTTTCCAGCTGGCGCGATGGCAGTAGCCTCGACGCTCGCTTTCAGCGCCAGCATCACCCGCGAAAGCTCTCCACCCGAGGCAATTTCCTCGACCGGCCCAAGCGGCTCGCCAGGATTTGCCGAGATCAGGTAGCGCACCAGATCGAAGCCCGTACCGGTCCAGTTTTCTTCCTCATCCGAGCCGCTCACCTCGATCTGGAAACGCGCCTTCATCGCCAGGTCATTGATCTCGGCTTCGACAATTTTTTCCAGTTTGCGGGCCGCCGCAAAGCGCTTGCGGGAGAGTCCGCGGGCCAGTTCGAGATAACCGGATGCTTTCACCGCCAGCTCCCGCTTCAGTTCGTGCAGAAGCTGGTCTTTGTTTTCCATCTGATTGATTTTCGCGCGGATCTCCTCGCCATAGACGAGCACGTCGTCGATCGATTTTCCGTATTTTCGGCGCAGCCGGTCTAAAGCCGCCAAACGGTCCTCGACCTCGGCCAGGCGTTCGGGCGAAGCGTCGATGCCATCGGCATAGCCACGCAGAGTTTCGGCGAGGTCGTCGACGGTGATCCGCGCCGAATCGAGTTCGCCCAGCGGCTGCTGGAACTTAGCATCGAAGCGGGCCAGCTCCTCTATCTGCTTCATGGCGGCGCGCAGGCTGGAGATGGCGGAGGTGGCGCCTTCATAAAGCGCGTCGTAAGCCGCCATCGCCGCCTGGAAAAGCCGCTCCGCATTGGCCAGCACTCGCTTTTCGGCTTCCAGTTTCCGGTCCTCTCCGGGCTCGGGCCGGAGCGATTCGATTTCCTTGGCCTGGAAATTCCACAGATCGAGCATCCGCAATCTGTCCTGCTCGTCGTGCTCGAGTTCGCCGATGCGCTCTCGCACCTCGATCCAGCTTCGATAAGCCTGCGCCACCGCTTCACTGTCGAGTGCGGCGGCGGCATCGAGCAGCGCGAGCCGTGCCGGAGGATCGAAGGCGAGCACCGATTCGTTCTGCGCATGGATAATGGCCAGGTGCGGAGCAAGCTGCTTGAGAACGGCGACCGTGGCGGGCTGGTTATTAATAAAGACGCGGCTCTTGCCGCTGGCGACAATTTCGCGGCGAACGATGATCTGGCTCTCGTCGCCGTCCATGCCGTTGGCGTCGAGCACGGCGGCCACGGCTTCGGAAGCGGCCTCGAAAACCGCCGAGACAACCGCCTTCTCGGTGCCGTGGCGAACGATATCGCTAGACGCCTTTTCACCCAGCAGCAGCGAAAGGGCATCAATCAGAATCGATTTGCCGGCGCCAGTTTCGCCGGTCAGCAGATTCAGTCCCGCGCCGAACGGAACCACCACCGAATCGATCACCGCGTAGTTTTCAACTCTCAGCTCGATCAGCACCGGCAGTCCTGCATCATCGCGAATTCACTCGATCCACATCGAGCGGCGTCCCCGCGGATTTCGCATACTCGCACCCGCCGAGGTGAACGAGCGAAGCATAGCACCAACCTGGCGCTTGCCGGAAGAATTTCCGCAACATTGCTTCCCTATGTGCGTCTATCCCTACAGGCGCTACGGGTGTCTATAATGATGTTTTGCGCTGGTTGCAGAATCTACCGAACCGAGTGATCATGGACCGAAGCTGTTTGATGGCATTTGCGATTGGTGGCGAGATTGTCGATCTGGTTCAACAGACCGGCTTTATCGCCAAGTTAGTGTTGGGCATTCTGCTCGTATTCAGCCTCTTTTCCTGGGCGATCATCGCCGCCAAGTGGGGCACGTTCCGGCGCGCCAACGTGCAGAGTTCAAGGTTTCTGCGGGCCTTCCGCAAGAGCGGACGCCTGCAGGAGATAGCGGCGGTCTCCGAACAGTTCGAACCCAGCCCGCTGGTTCCGGTTTTCAAGGGCGCTTTCGACGAACTGCGGCGGCAGCCCGGCGGAACCCGCATCGTCGCCGTTCAGCGAGCCACGCAGATTGCGGCTTCCGAGGAACTGACCCGCCTGGAGCGGCGTCTTCCCTGGCTGGCTACGACTGGCGCGGTGACCCCTTTCATCGGACTCTTTGGCACGGTTTGGGGCATTATCGACGCCTTCCATGGTCTTGGCACCTCCGGCGCCGCGACCTTGCGCGCCGTCGCTCCCGGCATCTCGGAGGCGCTGATCACTACCGCAGCCGGCCTGTTTGCGGCCATTCCCGCGGTCATCGCCTACAATTTCTTCATGCAGGAAATCCGCCAGTTTGGCGCACGCATGGACGACTTTGGCCTGGAGTTGCTGAACACGGTCGAGCGCGCGCAGGCGGCCTCCCAAACCCAGCCGACAACCTACCTGGAGCAGCGTTAGATGGCATTCACCAACCAACAGGGACGCACCCAGACATCGCTTTCCGACATCAACATCACCCCCTTTGTCGATGTCGTGCTGGTGCTGCTGATCATCTTCATGGTGACCGCTCCCATCCTGCAATCCGGAATCGAAGTTGCCGTGCCCAAGACCAGGACGGTGAAGGAAATTACCGAAGAGCGGCTGGTTATCACCATCGACAAGCAGCAGCGCGTCTATCTCGGCAACGACCCGGTCAATATCAACCAGATCGGCAGCCAGCTCCGGCAGAAAATTCGCGACCCGCGCGGCCAGTCGATTTTTGTTCGCGCCGACGAAAACGTTCCCTTCGGCGCCTTCGCCACCGTGATGGACGCCGTTCAGTCGTCCGGTATCACCAACGTGAGCATCGTGACCCAACCCCTGAGTGAACATGGCGGCAGACCCTGACATCTTCGAAGAGCGTGACCGCTGGCGCGGACCCTTGGCAATCTCGGCGGGGTTGCACGCGGCGCTATTTGGCTCGCTGATTTTCTATGCCGCGTTCTTCGCCGGAGGCTCGCGCGCCAGTTGGGGAAGCTCGGGCAACGGCACCGGCAACGCCATGAACGCAACCCTGGTGAGCACCGTTCCTCTGCCCGCGAATCCGCAGGCGCAGCCGGAGAATGTGCTGGCGAACGAGTCCAAGGGCCTGTCGCAGTCGGTACCGAAACCGGAGGAAAAAGACACCACGGCGATCCCGATTCCCGACCGCCACGTTAAGACTAAAATTAAGACTAAGATTAAGGACAAGCCGCCGCAACCCGCGGTTACGCCGGCGCACGAAAAACCGCGCGAGGTAGTTGCGGCATCGAATGTCGTTCCGTTCGGGCAGGGCGGGCCAGTGAGCGGTCCGTATGGAGTGTTCAGCGCGGCCGGGGCCAAGGGCGGCTTCGGATTCAACGGCTCTGGCGGCGACTTCGGCACGCGCTTCGGATGGTACGTCGATGCGGTTCGACGAAAGGTGTCCGAGAACTGGATGAAGTACGAGATCGATCCGAGCCTGTCGGCCACGCGGCGAGTCTACATCGATTTCGAGATCACTCGCCCCGGCACTCCGGCCAATATCCGAATCGAGCAGTCCAGCGGCATTCCATCGCTCGATCAATCGGCGTTGCGCGCGCTGCAGCGAATCGATACCTTCGGTCCTTTGCCGCCCGAATATTCCGGCAGCCGTGTATCGGTCGAGTTCTGGTTCGATCCACCGGTTCGGGGCCGGTAAAACGAGTGGGACTTCCGCTCGGATCTGTGAGGTGACATTGCACTCGACGATCAAGAAATCTGTCCTGGCGGCGGTTCTGCTGCTGTTGCTGGCCACAGCCGCCACCGCGCAAGACTGGATTCGCACCGGCACCGGACTTGGCATGGAGAAAGTGCGTCTTGCCGTACCCGACTTTGTTGCCGCGCGGCCGGACCCACAAGCCGGCGAACTGTTGCAAGCCTTCAACGACACGCTCTGGAACGACCTCCAGCAGGCCGGCATTTTCGATATGGTCTCCAAGAGCTTCTATCCGGTGGGCTCTTTCGACTCGCCAGCGGCGATCAAGTTTGACGCCTGGGGCAATCCGCCCCCGAATGCGGGCATGCTGGCGTTCGGCAACCTCGGCATCGGCGGCGGCCGTTTGCTGGTACACGGCTGGCTGTTCGACGTCAGAAATCAGCAGTCGCCGCAGGTGATCGGCAAACAGTACAACGAAGCCCCGACGCTCGCGAACGCGCGCCTCATCGCTCACCGCTTCGCCGACGAAATCATTCTCCGCCTCGGCGGCGGGCTGCCGGGCATAGCCGAGAGCCGCATTTATTTCGTCAGTACGCGCAGCGGCCACAAAGAGATTTGGGCCATGGACTATGATGGCGCCAACCAGCAGCAGTTGACGCACCTGGGATCGATCGCGCTCTCGCCACGCGCTTCGCCCGACGGCTCGCGGATCGCGTTCTCAGGAATCTCCCATGGCGACTGGAACATCCTGATGTACTCCAACGATCTCAACCGTCTGGTCTCATTTCCCAGCTTAGGGGGAATGAATCTTTCGCCGGCCTGGTCGGGCGACGGGACCAAACTGGCGCTGTCTTCGGCACGCACGGGCAATCCGGAGATCTACACTTGTGACGCCAATGGCGCGAACCTGAAACGGCTCACGGCGCTAAAAGGGCCGGACGTTTCGCCCGTGTGGAATCCCAAAACCGGGGTTCAGATCGCGTTTGTCAGCGGCCGCACTGGCCTGCCGCAGATCTTCGTCATGGATTCGGACGGGTCGAATGTGCAAAGGCTTACGGACACAGGCTATGCGGTGTCGCCTTCCTGGTCACCCAATGGGCAGTTTCTGCTGCTCTCCTGGATTCGTCACTACGGCCCTGGCGCCCCGGGCGGCGATGACATCTACTTAATGGACGTCGCCAGCCACCAGTGGGTACAGTTGACGCACCATGGCGGACGCAACGATTTTCCGTCGTGGGCTCCCGACGGCAGGCATATCGTGTTCCAGTCGAATCGCAGCGGCTCCGAACAGATATGGACGATGCTCGCCGACGGAAGCCAGCAACGGCAGTTAACCACCGCGGGAACGAATTCTCAGCCAAACTGGGGTTCACGCTGATGGACGCCCCAACAGCCGTAAATAATAATAAAGAACGCGTCTGTCGGGGACGCCGACCGGTTAGTCCAACCGTTTGTGCTCGGCTTTGGCTGGAGCAGGTTGGGTTTGTTTGGCAGAGGCGATTTTATTCGCTCTTTGCTATTTGCTCTTCTTAACTGAAGCGCGCGCGCTGCCCGCAGGCAACGGCCGCTTCATCGCGAGTTCTCTCGCACGATGGAGGATGAAGTGAATCAACGTAACATGAAGTGGTTTTATCGTCCTGGTTCTGGCAGGCTATGTTCACGGTCACCGCCTGCAATAAGAAGGTTGCGCCCGCCCCGCCGCCACCACCACCGCCTGCGCCGGCCGCGCCCACAGCGTCGTTGACCGCGAATCCGGCCACGATCCAGATGGGCCAATCGAGCACGCTCTCGTGGACGACGCAGGACGCCACCGAGGTCACTCTGGAAGGGATCGGCAAGGTGGGCCCGTCGGGCTCGCAGTTGGTGACGCCAACGACTTCAACGACCTACAGCCTGACCGCAAAGGGTGAGGGTGGAAGCCAGGATGCAACCGCGCGCGTAACCGTCACCCCGCCCCCGCCTCCGCCGGAAACTGCACGCCCCTCGCTGAGCGATCAGGAGTTGTTTGCGCGCAGCGTCAAGGACATCTACTTCGATTACGACAGCTACCAACTGACGCCGGCCAACCAGCCGACCCTGCAAGCCAACGCGGCGTTTCTCAAGAGTCACCCGAACATGCGTTTCACCGTCGAGGGCCATTGCGACGAGCGCGGGTCCACCGAATATAATCTGGCGCTCGGCGAGAACCGCGCCAACGCCGTCAAGCAGGCACTGGCGAACCTGGGCATTCCAGACGGATCCGATCAAGACCATCAGCTACGGCAAGGAAAAGCCGGTGTGCACCGAGCAAACCGAAGCCTGCTGGCAGCAGAATCGCCGCGGACATTTCGCCCTCGGTCAATGACCATAACCGGGACCAGCCAGGGCTGCTGACAACGGCCCTGGCTGGCTTCGCTCAGATTTGGGGTCAGGGCACTTGCAGCGAGGCGTCTCCGTGGCCGCTAACGTAAGAATCGTGTTGAGAGCGGAGTACAATCTTAGGTGACGTTGGCAGAAAGGCTACACTTGAACGGAAGAACCGGTCGAGGAATGACAATCGGGATGAACCCGCTGGCTGCGGAAGGTATTCGGCGGTCATCAAAATCAAGCATGGAAGGCGCGGGGACTCCTATGAGACTCCATAAGTTTTCGTTCATTTTCGCCATTGCTGTCTCTGGTTTTGAGCTCGATCACACCTGGCTTTGCCGTCAGCAAAGAGATGATTCAACTGCAAACGCAGGTGCAAGCCCTCACCGACCAGATGTCGCGCATGCAGCAAAGTTTCGACGAGCGCATGGGCGTAATGCGGAACCTGATCGAGCAAAGCACCGACAGCATGAATAAGCTGGCGTCCAGCCTGGACGCGGTGCAGAAATCGATGCAACAGCAGAGTGGCGACACCCAGGGCCGAGTCGACCAGCTCTCGGGGCAGGTACAGTCGCTGCACGATTCGCTCGACGAACTGAAGGCCCGCCTGACCAAGGTCAGCCAGCAATTGGACGCCATGAGCGGTCTCCGGGCAGAACCTGCCGCCGCAGGCGACCGCCGTGCAGCCGCCCGCGTCGCAGGCGCCGCCGCCGGACGTGCTCTATAACAATGCGTTGCGCGACTATAATGCCGGCCGCTACGATTTGGCCTCGCAGCAATTCGGCGACTACCTGAAGTTTTACGCCAGCACGGATTTGGCCGGGAACGCCCAGTTCTATCTGGCGGAGATCGAATATCGCCAGGGGAATTTCGAATCGGCCGTGCGCGATTACGATAAGGTTCTGGAACAGTATCCGGGCGGGAACAAAGCGCCGGCTTCGCAGCTCAAGAAGGGTTACGCGCTGCTTGAGCTCGGACAGAGTGACGCAGGAGTGCGCGAGTTGAACAGCCTGCTGCAGCGCTCTCCGCGCTCGATTGAGGCTACACAGGCCCGCGAACGCCTGAAAAAACTGGGCGCTGCTTCCGGTAAGCCCTCGGCGGCAAGCCTTCGGCGGCTAAGACAACGCCCTAGAAGTCGGCGCGAAGCTCTTCAGCTCACGATCATGCCCGCGTAACCGACCACCCAGTCACGCTCTCCTGATACGTCGCCGGAGGTGGCATACTTCACCAGCTCCGCCTGGCTGGCGCCCAGCTCCCGGGCTGCCGTCAGCATCGCCACCGCCGGTCCATATCCGCACATGCTGATCTGTTCGCGCTGCACCGTTTCCCACAGCCCCGCGGGATCGAGCGCCAGCACTCGATCGATCGCCAGACGATCTTTGACACGGGTGCGCTCGTCGTCTTCATAGTGGTTCATGTCGCTCGAAGCAATCACCAGCACATCTTGCTTCGACCCCTCCGCCGTCGGCTTCAGGACCCGCGCCAGGCTCGATCCCAGTTCCGTCAGCACATCCAACCGGCCGGTGCCGATCACGATCGGCACGAAAGTAAACTCGCCCACCAACTGTTGCAGAAACGGAAGCTGAACTTCCAGGGCGTGCTCGCGGAAGTGCGCGGCGGCATCGTCCCGCAACCCCGAAAACTCGCCTTTGAGCGCCTCCGCCAGTGGCTCGTCGATGGCGGCTTCTCCCAGCGGAGTCAGCCAGTGCCCCCGGCTCATGATGGCGAGCGCCTGCCCTGCTCCGGTGTGATTCGGGCAGAGGATGATAAAGCGGCGCGGCAGTTCCAGCCGCTCATAGACCGCGCCGGCGACAGCTCCGGAATAGATGTAACCGGCGTGGGGCACCACGCAACCGAGGGCGCGGATCTTCTCACGCCCCGTTTGGACAAAGCTTTCGATCTGCTGCCGCAGCTGGTCGGGATTCGAGGGATAGAACTGACCCGCCACCGCGGGATGCCGTACCGGAGCGCTCATGGTTCATTCACCTTCTAGGGTCTGTGAAT
>CAVOKO010000009.1:0-1735693 GCA_963696525.1 uncultured Acidobacteriota bacterium
GTCTATTGCTCTCCAGACTCTGCAGCATTTGGCTCATTCTTCTTCAGCGACAATGGCATCGAACTCAGCCGACTTTGTGAGCACTATCTCCATCTTAGGTTTCTGTTGAACCCTGCGCATGCCATCCCTCATGAGCACCTTGGGGAACACTGCATGCGCCGATACAAGAAGGCGGGCATTCATCGCATGGATGCCAAGCGTACAGCCTGCTTTCATGTCACGACACATGGGCATGCAGAGAAACCCTCGTGGTCGGTCATTGTGCCATGGGTATCATTTAGCACTGCCATGACATGAGTCGAGCCCTAGCAATGCGAATGGGCAACTACTCAAGGGCAAGAATAATAGGGGCGCTGCAGCCACTGCACCTGTAGTCATCCGATAGTGCCTCCAAAGAAGTGCTGATCTTCCTCTCAACGGCCAGTCGCCGATTCTTGAGGATCTCTGCCACTGTCACCATGGGGGCTACAGCGATGCCTAATGCTGAGAGCTGGACCTCTCCATGCTCCTGTAGGAACCTCTTGGCTAAGTTGATGTAGCTGATGGGCTTCCTGGTGCTGGGCAAACCAGAATCCTGCAAGGGCAGGCACACGGACACTGGGGGGGCTAGCCTACGACAAGTAAGCGCCATTTGAAGCGCAACCGCCGCGAATGCTAGGCTTGATGACGATGAAAAGAACGCGAAAATACTACGTCAGCTGCTGTGGTGCCGTCACAGGAATAAAGTGCACTGAAAAGCGCTGCCCTTACAGGTTTTATGTCCCGACTTGACGTTCCAGCCCTATCAGGCCATTGTAGAAGCCCCTTTCATGTCCCTCGTATTGAGATGAGGGTAAGGCCGCTGCAGCAAGACTTTCTGCATGCTCAGAAGAGCACATACAGCGATGCTACAGCTCAAGAGGTACAGGAACACGTGTCCAGGCCGCTGAAATTCATTAGATGCCGTCTTCAATCAAGAAGAATGTCTCTACATAGCCGACACTGAAATGATGCTGCGCCAGGCGTGTGCCTGCAATTCTGCTAACCAAACTCGCCACCCCAAATCAGACACATCTGCTTTACCCGCTCTGATGGCTGATAGGCACATCAGCGCTTGAGAATCTCAGAAGATAACTTGACATCATCGGGTTGCAGCACAGCATTGCCACGACGTCAATCATTGCGTCGGCACAAATATAGGCATGGCACCCACCCGTTTTGCTACACTCTAGCCTTCCTGCCTAGCGTACTAGGGCGCACTCACCTTGCCAGGATCAGCATGTGAATTCTGTTCCATGGCAGCGTAACTGACAGCAGGCCAGTAGCCTCGCCGTCGTTTGCGCTCGCCGCACGCGGTTCTACAAATGCCACTATCTTGCTTGCCTTGTGCTCCAGACAGAAAAGGAGAGTGTATCACGGTTCCACTGTGCAGAGCCACCAGGCCCAGCGGCAGCCGTACTTGTGGGGACTGAGGCACTGCAGGCAAAAGCAAGGTTCTTGCTTTAAGGTAGGGCTTCAATTTATTATAAGTAATAGGGTTAGCCCTTCTCCCAGTAAGACACGTGGGCAAGATGGCAGCAGCGGACAATCTACCACTCTGCACACCCTCCCTGCCCACATTATACCCCTGCTGACCCCAGTATGCTGCATACTGTATGCAAGCATGCAGCCCCGCCATTCCACAAATAACTTGCAATGCATTCAGCTTCAATTGAAACTCATGCCTCAAAATCCTAAGGGCCTTATCAGAGCATTTACATGGAGACACGGGGGGACATTCCTCTGCAGAATGCCATCTGCCCAATGCTTTCTGCCCAACGCTGTTGGTGCTGTGCTTCGAACTGAATTCAGGAGGTTGCAATCACCGAGCGCTGCCACCAAATTCATGTCCCATCATTGCTCTCGAGAGACAAGTCCACAACAGGCTTGAATGTGCTAAGCACCTTTCTACGCAGCAAGACACTGCCCTTGACACTGCTTTCCTACAGGTTCAGAGGCCACTTTAGGTATTACTGCCCAGTCTTTCATGATACAGCTGCCCTTGAGAACCTTCAGTGCCTATCTATGTATGTGTGAGGCTCATTCTGGAGTCTTGAGTTCGAGTGATTCAAACATAATTTTCCTATCACAGCGCCATCACCGCAGCTCTAGGGAGACACCTACACTGTACTAGCGGCACCTTCAACGCTCTTGGGACTCCCGGTTCTGCATATCAAACCAGAGCCGCGACCCTGTGCCAACACTTTGCTCTGCTGCATTCGTTCTGGTGCTGCTCACAGGCGCCTGCCTATGCTCTCAGTGTGCTTTGACAGGCCTGCTACTGGTGCTGGATGGCAACTTTCGTGGTGAGCGTCCACAGAGGCTCCTTCTCAGGTGCGTCAGCGTAGTCAGCTGCGCTCACAATGAGCGGCGTCCTCAAGCTCTCCTGTGGAACAACACGGGAGAGAACCTCAGTTCTATGAACCAGCACGCTTCAAGATGCCTGCCTGCCTCACCATGACCTTGCTGTACACTCTGTCAACACCAGCATGCCCTCAACCTGCCATACAAGGGTGACACAATGCATGCACCAACATGCTCGCCGCTTTGAGAGGCGGACACACAGATACACGACATACTGTGCTGTTGCCCTACGTCCGGCAGCAGCACCGGAATGGTGTATATGCAAGGAGCAAATGTTCACCTCTCGGCGTTCAGCCCCTCCGCCTCCTGCGCAGCGATTGTAGCGCGCGTAAATGAAAGCACCAGGGCAGACACCACATGACTTGTTGCTTTCATTTCTACAGGGGCTAACAAGATATGGTTGTTTCTGGTGCCCAGTGTGTTTCAGGTGCCTACCTCATCGGCGTCCAGCTCCTCCGCCTCCTGAGCGCGGCGGTTGTAGCGCGCGTACAGCACAAACAGCGCCACCAGCAACACCGTCTCCGCGCCCAGGGCGTACTGCAGCGTCCGCCTGCGCAGCAGCAGCAATGTCAGTCTTGGAAATGCATTCTTGTAAAGGTTGCCACCTCCTTAGGATGCCTTGAAAGGGCACAGGAGAATGCCTTGGAAGGCAAATAGTGCTCCACCACAGCAGCTGGCATGCAGCAGCAGGTCCCGTGCCACCCCGCTATGCTGCAGGAAAGATCTCTGGATTAGGCGCTCACCTGTGGCGGCACAGCCAGGTGCAGATGCCGCTGTTGAAGCAGTTGGCGAGGCTGGGGGGCTCCTTGTTCAGGCCCTGGACCAGCTCCAGGAGGTCAGCTTCGGGGATGCCGGCCGGGTGCAGGTCTCACAGCCCGTCTGCGTTTGCACACCAGAGTTACTCGGGCACGAGGCCAGCATTTGGGGCGGGTGCCATATTCTGTAGGATTGGCATTGGACACATTGACCACTGCGGCAGGCCCTGCAGCTGACGCCGTTCAAGGAAGGGTGCCATACTCTTCAAGGCTGTCAAAAGTGATGTACGGGGGAGGAGTGCGCACCCGTTCCATTTCTGGCTGAGGGCCAGCAGGCGCTGGTCCAGGAACTAGGGGGCTCCATGACAGGCAGCAGCTCAGGGTCGATTTCAATGTCGATTTCTGTGTTCGCCTCCTGCCAGGGCTCCCTGCGCGCCAGACATGCTGCACGTGAGGGGTGAGCGCATCTGCAAAGTCTCATGATGCAATTTCATGTTTTATAGCTCACAGGCATTGCTTCCGATTCAAGCTGACTGCAGGATGCATGCGAATGCAGTTCAGCAAGCATCCACAACAGATGCTGCTTGCTCTGGTGAGTGTGGATGTCAGGCATTCAGCACATGCGCTACAGGGAATCTTATGCTCACCCCTCTGCCGCCCTCGTAGCTGATCTCGACGTCCAGGGGTGTTCCCGCGAAGGTTGCCTGCAAGCTGGCCAGGATCTCTGCCAGCGCCTGAGAGAGGCCTCCCACAGTGTCCTCGTCCTCATTAGGCCTTTCGGCAGCAGAGGCCAGCGCGCCTCCAAGCCAGCCGCTGATGAGGCCCACCATGCTGTTCACGTCTGCAGGCCGCACAGTCCAAGGCTCAGACCTCTTTCCCATATCTTGTGCCCTGCCCAGAATCCCAGCGATGCCCAGTGACATTGTGCACGACACGCGTGCCCTTAATCTCTGCATATGCTCCCTAGGCGTGTTTGACACTCACAGACATCAGCAGAGCTTGAAAGAGGAGAGATGCACAAAGCCCATAAGCATAAAAGCATCAGAGGGCAGACACAGCTTTCAGTGGTGCAGGCTTGTGTAGTGCGAACCTGAGAAGTCTGCATCGTACAGGGAAGTCACAGAGCTGTCTGACACATCCTCTGCAATCAGTGCGGGCAACATCTCTGCCTCAGGCGCCTCAAACATTATCTCCACATCCATGTCATCCGACGGCACAGTCACCACCACCTGGGCGCAAGCACCAATACTTCCCGTGCGGCCTTGCAGAAAACATGGACGTCAATAGAAGAGCAGGTTGAAGCCGTTGCACAAAGTGTGATGGGAGCGCAGAGCGATGCAGCACATTGATACCAGGCCAGCGCGGGTATGAGTCAAATCGTACCTCGGACAGGCCATCTGCAGAGATGATGATCTCGGTGACATCATCATCCATTCCAAAGATCACGTCCTCATCATCCTGAGCCTGCTGCATCAATACCCAATGCATGCGTCAGGCACGTGTACTGATCAGTAAGCAGCTTGACCTGATGCAGCTGTGTGCGCACCTTGTAGGCTGTGTGTGCAGCGCTAAGGCAAGTGCAGGAAGAATTGAACCTGCCGCAGCTGAGGACTCAGGACAATAGCAGAATACAGCGCCGTGTAAAGACATCTTTTTGGCGTCATGAGACTCATGCAGATTGCAGCACCGCACCTGCTCCTCAAAGATGTCATCGTCCAAAAAGTCCAGGGCGTCCTCCATGCTGTCAAGGCCAAGTAGGCTTTCCCAGTCCTCAGATGTTCCAAGAACGGCGTCCTCCGCCAGAGCAGCGCTGTCGTCCAGCACAGAAGCCTCCTCCCTCTTTGGCAGGAGCGCATCCTCTGCAGAAGCATTGATCTATCTCAGACAATGTGCCAATAGCAAATGAGCCACACCTGATGTGGACAGGTGCAGTCACGATGGAGTACTATAGCAAGTTGGACAGCCATTTGATGTCTGCATGTATGGCTAGGCAGGGTGGGAACAACACAGGGCAGCCAGGGCACACCTGCTGCCCGAGCCTGGGCTACGCAGCGCTCCTGCCTCTTGTAGATGGCTGTGAACGGCGTATCCAGCCCGCAAGCAAACAGGCCGCCGATGGCTGAACCGCGCATGGCTGTGAGTGCCTCCGCTGCTACATCATCATCGCTGCAAACCACAGAAGATAGTCATCACCCTGGTGTAACTCTCAGTACCATCCCTCACGCACCAATGGCTTTATATTGCAGCGCTCAAACCGGATGCACACCCCGCATCATTCCCAGGCACCCTCTCCTGCATACAGTGAAAACCAGCCAGCCTTGCACGCCATCTCTGTGGAAAAAGGTTGCAAAGAATATCACAGGTGATGCGCCTGGGCCGGCACCAGATGACATGCAAGCTACAGTTGAGTGGCGGGAGTTGCAGAGGGCGCAGGGGCTCACCAGAAGCAGTCCATGCCCTCGAGCGCATGGAATGGGATGCAGCAGCGCTGCTGCAGCTCCTGGGAAGGCAGCTCTGCATTGCAGGTCCTCAGGGAGTCCACCGCGCCAAAGCAGGTCACGCGCTCATCCAGAGTGAGCCTGGCAGGGAACGCTGCAGCCAGGCCCAGGCAGAGCAGGCACAGCCATGCCAAGCTGGCCCGGCCTGCTGTCATGGTCGCAGGTAGGTGAAGCCGAGCTCTCCACGTGCACCTGCGGCGGCAGGCAGCACCCTGGGTATCACTAGGCTGGCCCCTTCTGCCTGATGCACCTCATCTCCTATTCCTAGGTCTGCAGGACCACTGATGATTGTGCAGGGCAAGACTGCGCTTTGCGCCGTTTGTCCACCCTGCTAGTCTTATCTCCTTCTGGAAGATATGCGCCAGCTGCGGGATTGAGGCGCATCGAGCACTCGCCTCCGCCCTGGATGCCTCTCTGGCTGCCCAGCAAACCTCAGAGACTACGTTACAACACGAACCGCTTTCTGCGGGCCTCCGACGGGTGTTGCTGGTGTATATGTGTATAAGAAGGTTCTGTAGACCTCTGCAGGGCGCACCTAGTGTCGAGGAGCCCTGATATACACGCAACAGATCGTTATCGTCACCACTCCGGGAACCCTGCGCGCATAAAGTGAGCTTTTGAGCGCATGATGGCAACAAAGCTGATTGAAAAGATCAAAAACAAACGTGCCAGTGAGACGAGCATCGCTTCATGTAGCTGCTCTCGTGACAAGTCCAAGGCATCGGAGCCCAGAGTGTACTTTCACCAACCTGCGGAGCTGGCGCTGCTGACACTGACCAGGATGCTTTCGTCGTTATTTGCAAACTTATCTCACGCTGCCAGGGCTCCAGGCAATGCACAGCGCGCAGGTCTTTGAGGCATTCCTCTCGAGGCCCAGTCGATGTGTGGTCGAGGGTTTCATAAACCCTATTATATATGCTGGACCTCCCCTATTTCTAGGACATCCCAGCTGTGCTCGAACGAAGCACATTTCGAGGCAGCTTGGGACGCAATGAGGTTTACCTGAGTCTGCAAGAGTGACCTGCAAGAGGGCCTTATCTTTCGTGCTCTGTTCGCAGTGCAGAATTTCAGTGCGCACAGCAAGCTCTTAAGTCATCTTTTAAGTGCTAAACATGTCGCGGTCGCAGCATTTCGCAACTTCAATAGGTCATTAGCCGTACTATGAAGCCTCTGCAGAAGACGCTCTGTGTGACAGGCCATGTGGTGAAGTCATGCACAAAAGCTACAGTGGCAGTCTCCCATTTTGTGATCAGCAAGGTCATAGGGGCTGGGGGATCGGTGACAATCCAATCACTCCTTTTAGCGTCTAACGCATGGCTTCTGTATGCCGGTAGGGTCCTGCCAGTGGCTTCACCTGCCTGAAATCACCGTTGCAAAGTCACCATTTTGTGCCTCAAATACTTGAGCAGAGTTCGCAGCTTGCAAATCCAGCATCGCAGCACCACATGCAGTTTGAGAGTCTCCGTGCAGGGCTGAAGGCCTGGAGGAGGGCTCGGTTTGCAAATGCTGTCAGGCTGCTGACAGACCTTGATGAAGATGGCCTGAAATATGTGCTGAAGAACCTGCCCGCCTGGGTGAAGGTACGAGATAGACTTTGTTTCACGGAAATGAAATGGCACCCCTCAGGAGCCAGTACTTGGCATGCATGCATGCATACCGCATGTTGGCATGATTGCACGCAAGGAATCCCAGGTGCTGACAATTCCTTCTGGGCTTGCAGTTCAGCGACTACGAGCGCGCCAAGTAAGCATTCGCGCCATCAGTCACGGTCCTATTGTGCACATGTTCTGCATTGCTGTCCTTGCCTTGCATGCCTACTTTATCACCATCCTACTTACCCATTAGCGCTGCAGGTTCCTGAACGACTCGGTGCAGATGCTCTGGCCGGCCTTTGACACTGCCCTGTGCAAGTAAGTTTGCACCCATCTTTCCTATTGTATCTCATGCATGGAGCCACACGTTACACAGGAGAAGGCTCCTGGCTGCTTTGCATGCGCAGCCATCATCCGTGGCACAGCCTTATACTACAGGGGCTGTCTGCTAGTAAGCGCAAGCATGGCAGCTGGGTTCGGGCGTGCAGCCTGAAAGCCCACTCAATGCGCGCAACTTACAGCCATCTCATGCATGCATGCAGCCTGATCAAGGATGAGCTGGAGCCTCACATGCGCGATTTCTCGCCTTCAGTGGTCAATGGCCTCTACTTTGAGCGCCTGTCCTTCGGGCTGGTGCCCATGTCTGTCATGGGCGTGCGCATTGTGCCACCCACCTACACCGGCCAGAATGTGGCAATTGGTGCGTGATTCTGCTGACGTTTGTAGAGTCCTCTCTCATGAGCTGCAAATGGTTGGCAGGGCACATGCTGCCGCCTCCTCAGATAATGCATTGCAAAGTACAATGCATGCGCCATCTGTAGATGCTTCAGCGTATGCCTTGCCCTGCAACAATAGATGCATGCTATGTGAGCATGAGAGCATCATGTGAATAAAGGCGTTCTGCAATGGCATGGGGCAATGCTGCGCAGAGCTGGACATTGACGTGCGTTGGGCTGGCGAGCCGGACGTGCTGCTGAAGCTGGAGCCCTCCAACAAATGGCTCATGAATGCCGTGAAGATAGGTGTGCTGTAGCCTAAACTTGTAGTTCTGCAGCTCTGCTCCGGGTCCTTGCTGAGCTCGCAAGAAAGCTTGACGTCAGGAGAAACAGCTTTCACTGCTCGAGATATCCCTTTGCGGCTTGCCCTGTCTTCACAGATGAACAGGGCAACGACTTGTCCTATACTGCCATTTCAAAGACAGCAAATAAATATGGGCTTTGTCCATCCTCCCACGCAGAGCATCTTAATTCTATTGCAGGCAAGCTGAAGGTGCTGCCGGCGGTGAACATGACGCCAGTGATGGCGTGCGGGTGCGCACGGTGCAGATGAGCGCCATCATGCGCCGTAAGCCTCAGCCCAGTCTTGACGACTCTGCCCTTCATCGGCGGCATCGCGCTGTCCTTCATGACGCAGCCCTACCTCGACTTCGACCTCAGGTGCGCTGCTGGTTTGCTGATGCAACTTGCCAGGCAGCTCTGGGGCGCTGCATGTGGCTGTGGCCAGGCCGTAGGAACTGTCAAGGGGCAGCAAGTGATCCGTCAGTGTCTAGTGCATCTTGTGTGACCTGGACCAGGGGTTTGCAGTAAGCCTGATGCACTTTCACAGGAGAAAGCCCCGGTCCTATCGCTGAGCCTCTGGTGACTGTCCGCAGGGTGTTCCTGGCACCATAGTAGCTGTGCCTATTTCTGCAGTGGTGGGGGCGGGGGTGTTCTGGAGTAGCAAATGTCCATACTTATGGATATCCTTTTCTTGTGTAGGCTTGTGGCGGGCCCGGATATCATGCTTGTGCCTGCGCTCGCCAGCTACATGCATGCCAGTCTCATGGATGTCTTCGTCGACCAGATGCTCTGGTGATGCTCTGCACTGGTCTCCCAAGGACATCTTGCAATCTGATGCTTGGTCCTGCCTCGGGGTTGTTTGTGCCATGATGGGAACTTGGGATTGCACTGAGGAATCGCCTTGCTCACTGAATGGACCTTCCATCCTGCTCATTGGATGCGCAAGGCGTTTTCATGGCCTGGCGCTGAGATTCCATTGCTGGAGCCATGCAAAATGTCTCTTCATCAGGGCTGCCAATTGACGCATTGCGTCTTACTCCATTTTGAAGGTGCCGCTTCTGAATGCTTGGCTGCGCATCGTGAGTGTCTCGCGCTGATGCAGGCCAAAGGTGGCGCAGATACCCTTCATGATGCCTGCCTCTGAGGAGAATGACATCAAGGCACCCCAAGGCATCCTGAAAGTACAGGTATGGTATCAACACTGAGATCCTGGCATCACATGGGATCCTAAGGCTTGGCAAAAGTACATATTGCATCATCGCACGTGTCATCTATTTGAAGGTCATGGGACTCGCGAGCTGCAGTGACCACCACCTCTGGTAGACCTGAGACCTGCAGGTCGTCCTAATGACTTCTGAGATGAATGGTGTCCTCCTGGGAGGGGAGTACCAACATGCGATATGCAGCAAGCAAAGAGCTCTTCGAGCAAGGTCTTGCCTATGCGCGGCCTGCCTGGTAGTCTGGTGCTCATGCTGGCAGCTCTTTGCATGCAGGTTATTGAGGCAAAGCTGCCGCAGCGCGTGTCCCGTCTGCGCCGTGTGGAGAAGCGCATCGACCCGGTCACGCCTGCCTGTGGCTATCCGGCCCCACGAGTGGACCTCCTCCCCTGGTAGAATGGGATGATTGCTGAAGCCATTTCTTCAGCGTACAAGCCTTATGGCACAGGCTCTTCACGCCTCCTGTTGAACAAGGGGCTTCCCCATGCCATACCATAGGGACATGCCAAATTCAGCATTGGAGAAGCGCATTGACCCGTACGCCCGCCTGGCCATCAGGTCCCAGGAGTGCGCGCCCTCCTCCCCTGTGGCCTCTGTTGCACAAGGGGCTTCCCATGCCTACCATAGAGACATGCCAGTTTAGCATTGCATGTCCACCATGCAAGCGCCCTGCAGAGCTCTGAGTAGCCGTCCTGAAGGTGATGCTGCAGGTGGCTGGGAGCCCATGGTGAAGCAGGCAAGCCTGTGTTGAGGAGCGGAGGACGGTGGTAATGGGAGAAGAAGCGTGAGCGTTCTTGCGGTGCTGAAGAGGCTTTCTTGCGCAGGGAGCCAACGACACAGGCACGCAAAGCGCAAGACGAGCGGGAAGCAGACACACGCAGCCACACTGGCGCGGAGAGGCCTTCCACCTCTGTGTCGGCAACATGGATCAGATCCTGGAGGTTGTCGTCGCGCACGCCTCTGGTGCAGGTGTCTCTCTGCCCTGCCCAAAAGTGATCAATGACGCGGCATCCATGTGTATGAGCAGGCATCCAGAGCAGCAGCCGCGGCATCTTACTGAGCTTGCCCTGCTGCAATGAACTGGGTCAGTGGGTTAGTGGCTGATGGAATCGTAGAATTGTCATCCGTAAACGACTCTCCTGTTGCAGCGGACCCAAGCGCAGACATCCCGCTGGGGCGCGTGGACATCCCGATCAAGGAGATCTTGCGCGAGGCTGCCGGCCCGCCGGGCAGCGCCTGGCCAGCGCCGCCAAGGTGGCCTACAAGCTGCGCCAGGCCGCGCAGCGAGCGCGCGCCGCTGTGGAGGCGCGCAAAGCCGAGTCCATGCTGCGGTGCGCCTCCTGAGCTTGCTCGTGCCTGACATCATGATGCATAACTCTGTGAGCAAGGCATGCTTGGGAGCAAGCTGTGTCAAGATATCTGCGAGGCTTCCATGATTTTCTGGCATGTTGTGCCTTGGACATGGCAATTCGTGTGAGGATGCGGAGGAAGGCTCATGTCCGGTCTGGCAGTCTGCACCCATGAAGAAAGTCCTCTTCGTGGATAGGGCACAATGTCTGCATTACTTGGGCCTTGTGTTGGCAGCATCCTCTGCTGATTCATCAGCACCCAGGTGTCTTCCTGCAGGCGTGAGAGCGAGCCAGCAAGGCGTGATGACCGGGTGGATCTGGAGCCAGATCAGCGCAGTGACTACTCAGCACCCGCCAGCTCAGAGCACTTTGACGCGGCCGCATTTCACAGCCCACGGACAATGCCGGCACGCTGGGGGCCGGCCCCGAAAGCACCCTCGGGCAGCGGCAAGTGGAGCTCCAAGGGGGGAGTCAGCAAGGGCAAGCAGAAGGACAGGGGCTACAAGCGGACGCACTCCGCAGAGCAGCTGCACTGCCAGGTGTGTGAATACCTTGCATCAGTGCTCCTCTGCGTACCCTCTGCAAGTCCCAGCGTCCTGTGGTAGCCCTTTCCAAGTTATCTGCACTCTGCACTTGATTGCAATGTGCACATGACTTAAGGGCACGGAGCCGGGGATCCCACTCAACGAGCTTTGACTACCATTGCAGGAGTCCAGCAGCAGCGGGAAGCACAGTTGCGCATGAGCTTACGGAAAGCTCAGTGCCATTGCCGATACAGGTGAGCCCCCGCTTCCACCAGGTGGTTATTCCTTCCTCTGTTGAAGGTGCAAAGTTGACAGACGGACCTGCCTGCTTGTCAGGCTTTCCCGTCTGGAGCGGTCTAAAATGTGCTGCTGTGAAAGGCAACTGGCAAATGTCTGTACGCTGTGGGTTCAGGTGAGGATGGAGGTGACCTGGGGCATGTGGTGGAGGTGTGCAAAACAGTACCGCCTGTAGAAGTCCAATATGCAAGGCCTGAACCTGTACAAGAGCCCTTTATGTCTCTAATGTCCATGCTCTGTGTGTGCAGGCGAGGATGGTGGTGACCTGGGGCATGTAGTGCGGTGGAGTCTGCGACAGTACCGCCTGTGAACCCCCACATGCAGGGCCTGAACCTGTACAGGTGCCCCTTCTCCAAGATTTTGCCCTCGCTGCCATCCAGCACGCCCCACAAAGCAGGTCAGGCCGCACAGCATCAATCAATCTCATTGTCCCAGTGCCATCAATTGTATATAGGTATCTTCTTTGAGGGGGCTTCTTGGCCTGGCTAGGCAGATGCCACGCCGGTGAGTGTGGCGCTCTGCATGAGACTGCTTCACCTCACTTCACAGTCTCACGCAGAATTCCTCATCGTTGGTCTCGCACTTGCGTTGCAGTCATGTCAGGTGATGGGTGAGGGCGTCCGTTGATGCTGAAGATTGGTAGAGCTGAGCTGAGCTTACTCCGCCAAACCTCCTGAGGATAGCTTAATGACACCAAGCGCAGCCTTGGCATTGACCTCTATGAGCTGTGGATGCAGCGCACGAGGCGGCCCTTGCAGTGACTGCGGAGGAAGGCTCCTGGAGCTCCCCCTGCAAGGCTGCCGTCAATGCATATGGTGAGTCGCCTGCAGCAGTTGCATCATGTTAGGCATGCAAAGCAGGCGCAGCGCCAGCATTCTGTAAGGCCTGCATTCACAGAGTTCATTTTAGAATGTTGCTTACATCTGACTGGTGCAATATAATGTCATCATGGGGCAGGGGCTTGCATGTGTGGGATAGGAGCTTTATGTGAGAACAGTATGCTCATGCGCAGGCGGCCTCAACGCTGCGCCGGAGTCCTTCTTTCCAACACTGCCCAGCCTGTCGCTGCTGGTGGAGGACGCCGCAGAGGGCTCTCAGCTCCCCTCTCCGCTCCACACCTGACATGCAGGGCGCTGACGACGCAGATGACGCAAGTCAGGTACTGTAGCGCCCTGCCCTTTCCTTGTCATGCCCAAGCCAGGTGTCTGCCTGTCAAGCTCGCTTCAGATCCCTCTCTCCTGGCGCTCCTCACCTGAGAGGCGGGGCGCCAATGATGCGGAAGGAGGCAAGTCAAGGCAACTGCTGCGTATGGCCACCCTGCCATGGACTGTTGATGCTGTTCCCGTGTCATGCCAAGCCATGCTGCCTTACACATGCTTAGCGAAGCAGACGATGCATCGAGGACTTTGCCGCTGCCACACCGCTGACATGTATCCACCTGCCTCCGCATAGGCAGCCGCCAGCGTTCCGATGATCGAAGGATTCTTGCCGCAGACAGGTCAACCGCCCGATTGGCCATCAAGGGCTTTTGTTCCATTACGAACGGAGTCGTCAGGGCATGTCGCGAGAATCCAGGCCAGATTGTTAAGAGCCAGCAAGCGATCAGGCTGGATTTCCAGCACCTTTTGGAATCTAGGATGGCCTCCAACGGCCGGCCTTCCTGCAGAAAATGTTTCCCAACACGTAACTGACGAGGTATACATAAACATGGCGATTTCTCGTGACTTCTATACGGCTGCGGAACGAGTTCAAACTTCTGATATGTGAAGTGAACGAGACAGTGCTTCATAGCTTTAGCGGCGATGCGCACGGTCAATTTCGTAGTCCTGCATGGTTAAGGAAACTGTACGGTACTACCTTTAACGGCGGATTTCACAGCTGTGTGATGGGGGCTTCTGTGGGAGGATGTGGATTCTTGTTTAAGTGAACTCCTTAACTAGTGGTGGCTCTCCTATGGGGGCGGAGAAGCAAAACTTGTGAATATTTGGTGACCAATTGCAATTACACCTACAGAACTCGAGTTCCCTAGTCCTATTCACTCATTTTCACCTAGTGCGCCCCATCATAGGTATCCATCTGACTAACTGCAACAATCTTCCCTTATTATCGATTCGGAAGCACAGAGGCTGGTCGAAGCGGCGGTACTGGATGCTGCTCGAAAGACATTTTCAGCGCTCTTTGAACATCTTGAGTTGTCTATCGGGACCAACTCGGAACCAGTCGAAATGGGCACCTAATCTAATTCTCCTCTGACTCCTTATTCCGCAATACTTTCATATAAGTCCTTACTATTTAGAAGACCTAACTTAAAAAATCCCGCCAACCCCATGATTCCATAAGACCGAGGGGGAGGGGGGAATCAGAACGAACTGGATAACACCTCCGCATTGCCATACATTTCCCATTTCATATTTCATATTAGGAGTCACCAAAATGCCCTTATATCCAGCATCCATCAAACGATGTCAGCACATTAAAATCAACGGTACCCAATGCGGTCTCCCCGCCCTCCGCGACAGCACTCATTGCTACTATCACATTCGCTACCACTGGCCCGAGTTCAACGCTCTGGCTGACAACCTCGGCATACGTATAAGCTCCCCACGCTTGAGGATGCAAGCTCCGATTCAAGCAGCGCTGGCCAACGTGATGGAACGTCTTATCATGTCGGAGATCGATCACAAGTCCAGCAATACGCTGAACGAGACATAAAAAAAAAAAAAAAGCAAGGAACTGCTTAGCGAAATCGATGATGAAGAAGCCGACCGCCTCGATATGGCCGCCGACCTGCAATTGAATTCGCGCCTCGGCTGCCAGGCTCAGATCGTCAAGCCAGGAGAAATCGTCGTCGAAATCCCCTCCTGGAACCGCAACTACGTCTCCGAAAGCGGGGATACGAAGTAGAATTGGAGGGAAGAAACTTTCAGCTGGAACTCGGGTTTTATTCAATACACCACCCAAGGAGAAGAGAACGATGGCGACCGAGCTTCACTGGGGCGATGCTGAAGATCTCGGAATTCTGCTGGCTGATAAATTTCCTACCCAAAACCCCTTGGAAGTCCGCTTTACCGAACTGCACCGCATGGTCACCGAATTACCTGTATTCGCGGACAATCCGAAAACTTCGAACGAAGCCAAATTGGAAGCCATACAGATGGCATGGTACGAGGAGTGGATCGATCGCAAAGAGTAAGCTTGGGTACCTCACCGGCTTTGCTTTGACTTAGCCAGACAGAGCAGACAACCGAATTATGGCTTCAGTCGGAGAGATGCCATTTCTTTACCAGTGCCGCCTTCTGATTCAGCAGCCACTGCTCCCACTGAGTTTTCGTTTTCGCCGGAAACTTCGACAATACCAGCGACACGAATTTTTCGAAACTCAATGTGGATTGAGTCGAGCGGACTGCCTGAAGCATTTTTTCCATTCTTGAGGCTGCTGGCTCCTCCGTGGTGGAAACGACCTTCGGCCCAACGGCTGACGGGATTCGATGGAGGTTTCGGCGGGGCGGGCGTCGTTGGCGGCTTGCCAGTACCGGGTGCCGTGTCATGCTTCACAAACTGGTTCTTCCAGAAATCATCGTTCTTCATAAGGGAGTTAACTGGCTTCCTTTGTTCTTGCCTCAGGATGTCCGAGGAATCCCTCCCACGGCCTTACACACTCGGCGCATTTGGCCCCGGTTGACTTTCGGGAGGATTCAACGGGTAAAAATGACATCACCAGGGTCAGCGTGTGGCTCCGACGGTATTGCCGCCTGAGATGGAGCCGCGGACTGTCCTGGTTTGTTTTCAATAGCGTTTGCACTTTCCGGCCCAACCTGTTGCCCTTCCACCCCTGCAAGCCGCCGAAGAACGTCATTCGCCGTATCCTGAATGCGCGTGCTGGGCTTGTGCAGTTTGCGAATCGATTTGAAAGCAAGGTGGCACAATGCAAAACGGTTCTGGGTTTGTAAAGCGGCAAAGACAATATGTGCACGCACGACTGGGTCTCCTATTCCTCAACTGATAGTGCTTGGGACCAATAACGCGTGGAGGAGCAGTTCCGCAGTTCCAAACTGCGCCGCACCATTGACTGGGAGATGTCAGTCTCTCCGCACCACGATGGCAAATGGGAAGCGTACGTATACATATTGGCAGCTAAATTCACGCTTGGCGATGACACACGTCACAATGACGAGAAAAAAGTCGCCTGTTCCCGCCACAGACCAAAAACACATCCAATACGGTGAGGGTGATCGCCGGAGCTTTGCTTGTGAGGCAAACACTTCTACATTACCATACGCCCGACGGGCATGGGGGTGCGATCGATGGCACCTGTGTACGGAACGGAAGGCGGCACGCTGTTTTTGCGGCAAGTCAAACGCAAAATCCGGCTGCGGAATCTGAGAGCGATTTACTCCGCCAGCCTGAAATTGGCTTTCTTGGAAAGCTCTTTGTCCTTCAAGGTTACCGGATGTGAACAGGCAATGCCATGGAATAGACGAATGATCCCTGTCACCAACTCTTTCAGTACAAGAGTTTCTGCTGGATGGCCAGAACGCCGAGTCCGAGCAGCACAATCGCTACCGTGATGAGCGCCACGGCGCGGCTCAGGGCTTTGTGACGCGTTTGCTGGTAGATGAGCGGAAGATTTACCAGAGCGCTGGAAACAGAGGTGAGTACGACCGCTGCCCCCGCCAACTGTGGTGCGATCTTCCCGTTCGCTGCCATCAGCGCGGCACTGGCCGTAGTGCTTGCGCTACTAAAGAGTCCTCCGACGAAGCTCACAACCAGAAAGCCCAAGTGGCCAAGGTGACGTTCGGCTAGGATACTGACGATTTGGATGCAGAGGAAAATCGCGCCCATTGTCAAAACGCGACGCAGCGATACGGGAGAATCGAGCTTCAAAGGGTGATCGGATGCTCCGCTCTTGTTCTTACCCATCCATGCGACCAAGGTGGCAGCAAGAGTCATTGAGAGCAGAGGCCAGAAAGCGGTCGCCGAGGCTGCCGGAGCGAACAGCAACAGAATCGCAATATTCCTGAGAAACATCGCGATACGCGTGAGCAGGATCAAGCCTAGAGCATGCGCGATCGATTCTCCCTCGGACGGTTTCAGCCATTGCGTGAGCTCGGTGACGGCAGCGGTGCTATTGACGAGTCCGCCCAGAACGGCGGCGTAGTAGAGTCCGCGATGGCTGTATAGGCGAAGGAAGACGTAGTTCACGAAGCCGATGCCGGCCAGGACAATCACTGTTATCCAAGCTTCACGCGGATTCAGCAATTGCCATTTGTCCACAAAGTAGTTGGGCAGGAGGGGATAGATCACCAGGCCTAGCAGCCCGAGCAGAACCGCACTGCGGATTTCCTGGGTAGTGAGTCCGCCGGCAAAGCGGGTCAATTCAGTTTTCCATGCCAGCAGCATGGTGATGATGATTGCTGATGCTACGGGCGTAAAGGTGTGCCCTTCACCCGTCAAAATCCCGAGCAGAGTAACCGCGATCAACGCCGCTGAAGTGGTGATCTCCAGCACACGGTTGACTAATAGCACACGCAGATTAATGAAGATGACCAGCAGGAAAACGCCAAGCACAATCGCGACGGAAAATTGACGGCCCAATAAGGCCGCGAGCATCCCGCCCATCGAGGTTATGGCAAAAGTGCGGACACCAACATCTTTCTGCGCCCACTCGCGTTCGAGTCCGACAAGGGTGCCGATACCAAGCGCGATCGCTATCTTGGTCGCAATCTCAACCGGCGGAAATAAATGCTGAAACGACATTGCCAACAGCATTGGAATCGAGGATCTCAGGTTAAGAACTCTAGACCCACTTCCACCCTGGACGCAAGTCAAAACCCTCCGGTTCTCCAGTCGGCATTATCGGCATTCCACGCTAAGCGCTTGGCCGCCCGCGAAAGCCCAAAACATCTGGCTTCAGCGAAAGTTTCCGGTTTAAGGACTTCTCGCCAATTAGGGAATCAGGCCCCGGTATCTCATTCGACATAAGGCGAGGCTTCTTTTCAGGGCGCCTGTAGATTGGATGGTCGCGCGGATCTTCTCTGAAGGTCATGCAGAAGACGATGAACAGGACGGGCCCGGCCACCACCAGGATGCCGGCAAATACCTCGAGCGCCAGTCTGGAATCCATCGCTGCGTCCTCGCAAAAATTACAGATGTTGCCGGTGAACTGCTATCGCGAATCGTGTTGGTGCGCGTACAGCACCCCGACGGTTGCAGCCGCCAGCAGCGCTAGCACCACCTCGATGAGATACAGTGCGGAGCTATCACGCGGGTAAAGTTCGAAGGTGCGGAAAACGGACACGGCCGAAAACACAAATAGCAGCGCGATCAACGCAAGCACCGCCAGCGAGGCTGAAACTAGCACGACACGAAGCCGCGCCATGACTTCCAATTTCCGCTGCCCTTCCATCATAGCGGCAGGATAGAAGAGCCGCAGCCGCGGCGTCCAACGCATTGTTCTGAGCGCAATCATCAAAAATATTCTCACAAAATTTGTTGATCGCGTGGATAAGCTGGCCTTATTCGCCTGCGTTGGCCGTCGCAATGTGAGCCGCGTCACCGCGTGCCAAATCGCGAATCCGTAAACTGCCGCGATGGCAAATGTGTGGCTCACGCGCACCCTGTGCAATGTGTTCGATTGGACGGCAAAGACCTTTCGCCGTGAGCTGGGTCAGGCCCGGCACATCAAAACCGGACGGCGCGGCGAAGATCTGGCATATTTCCATTTGCGCCAGCTCGGATACATCATCGTGGCGCGCAACTGGCGAGCCGCAAGACATCGAGGTGAGCTCGACCTGATTGGCTGGGACCAGCATATGCTCTGCTTCATCGAGGTCAAAACCCGCACCTCCCGCGACGTAAAGCCCGCCGAAGCGGCAGTCGACCGGGGAAAACGGTACCAGGTCGCCCGCATGGCTCGCGCTTACCTGCGGCACTTGCGTCCGGGAATTCCCATCCGCTTCGATGTAGTTTCCGTTTACCTCGAACCGGACCAGCAGGCCGAAATCCAGGTATTCAAGAACGCTTATTCATGGCGTAGTATGAAATGAACTCGCTCCCGCTGACCGCGGATGCAAGTCATCCGGGGTTCCGCTCATTGCCAGGAGCTTTCAGAGAGGTTGCACTTGCCCGAACTGCGAAAAGATCCGATTGTTGGCCGTTGGGTAATTGTTTCGACCGACCGCGCTAAGCGTCCCACCGACTTTTTCCGCCAGCAGGTCACCCTGAAGGGCGGCTTCTGTCCGTTCTGCTATGGCAACGAGTCTAAGACTCCTCCCGAGATTCTTGCCTATCGCCCGCCGCTCAATGGCGGCCCACAGCCGCCGCGCGACTCTCCCGGCTGGACGGTGCGGGTGGTGCCCAATAAATTTCCCGCGCTCGGCATCGAAGGCAACCTGAACCGCCAGGCCGAGGGCATGTTCGACAAAATGACCGGCATCGGCGCGCACGAGGTCATTGTGGAATCGCCCGAGCATGCGGCAACGCTGGCAACGCTTCCCGCCAAGCGCATCGAGGACGTGCTCTGGGCTTTTCGCGACCGCATCGTAGACCTCAAGCGAGACCGGCGATTCAAATATATTCTCCTGTTTAAAAATTATGGAGAGGCCGCCGGAGCCACCCTCGAACATCCGCACGCGCAGTTGATCGCGCTTCCCATCATCCCCAAGCATGCGCTGGAAGAACTCGAAGGCGCCAAGCAGTACTACATCTTCAAGGAACGTTGCGTCTACTGCGACATGATCCGGCAAGAGCTGGAGAATCCCATCCGCGTGGTCTCGGAGAACAGCGAGTTCGTGACCATGGCTCCTTATGCGCCGCGCTTTCCCTTTGAGACCTGGATTCTGCCGAAGCGGCATGAATCGGGCTTCGAGAATTCGTCCTCTCAGGTGTTTGAGGCGCTGGCGCGGGCGGTAAAAGAGCTGGCGATGAAAGCCGACATTGTGCTCGATAAGCCGGCTTACAACCTCATCATCCACAGCTCGCCTTTGCAAGACCCTTCCAACGAGCACTATCACTGGCACCTGGAATTCATGCCGCGGCTCACCAAGACCGCGGGCTTCGAGTGGGGGACAGGATTTTATATCAATCCCACGCCGCCTGAGGAATCGGCGCGTTTCCTGCGCCAGGCCGACGTGACCCACTTCGAACCCCAATTGGCGGGGCCGGTATAAATCCATGATTGCAGTGCCGCGCAAGAACATTTCAATTCGAGTCATCCTTTGCCGGGAGGCAACCACTTGCATAGACAACTTATAGTCTTGATGACCCTGTTTGTGTCCATCGCAAGCGCGAGTGATCTGACGTTCATTGCTGATGCCGTCAACAACGGTAATGGCGAGAAATATAAGGCCTATATCGATCAATCGACCAGACACCGAGAAGGCGCATACGAAACCGTTAAGCTGGTATCGATCTATGAGAAACCCATCAGCGCAGCTGGCTTCGCCGGGGTGAAATCAATGGTCAATACATTTCAGATGAACTGTCCCCGCAATGTAAAACGGGTCACCTACATCGGATTTCTGAATTCCCAAGGCCAGGTGATCGTCGAGGAGAAGTACCCCGACGCTCCAGATGAGCCTTTGGGGGAAAATACTGTGGATCGGAAAATCCGGCCCTACCTCTGCACTAAATGAAGAAACCCAGTGAAGTAGTTCACAGACTTTCATCTTAGCGATTACGTGTCCAAAGCTCACCGAATAAAGCGCGCATGGCGATTACGGCAATCGCATAGGAAAGAAAAAGGCCGCCTGGCATAGGCGGCCTTTTTTTGCTGAAACTATTCTCACTGAAACCAGCAGTCCTGAAGAAGATTCCGGCTACATCACCGGCACGCTGGCAGCCCGCCGCTTGCCTACTTCGCGGATGCACTCTTCGAGCACGTCAAGCGCAAGATCGGCCTGTTCCCTGCTCACGATCAGCGGAGGCGCAATGCGAATCGTGTTTGGGCCCGCGCCCAGCAACAGCACTCCCTTCTCGAATGCCATCTGGACCACTCGGTCGCGCTCCTCGACGGCCGGCTCCTTGGTCTTCTTATCGGCCACCAGTTCCACGCCGATCATCAATCCATGCCCGCGCACATCGCCGACCAGCGGCAGAGTCTCCGGCCATCTCTCGATGTGCTGCATGATGTGCCGTCCAACCACTTCCGCGTTATTGACCCCCTCGCGCTCCAGCACATCGAGCGTTGCCAGCGCGGCAGCGATAGCGACCGGATTGCCCCCGAAGGTCGAGGCGTGCGAGCCGGGCGTCCAATCCATGATTTCGGCGCGCGTGATCAAAGCACTGAGCGGCATGCCGCTGGCAATGCCTTTAGCAACGCAGACCATGTCGGGCTCGATGCCGGTGTGCTCCACCGACCACCATTTGCCGCTGCGGCCCATGCCGGCTTGCACTTCGTCGACCACCAGCAGAATGCCGTGCCGGTCGCAGATGCGGCGCAGCTCCTGCATGAACGCCGGAGGAGCGGGCAGGTAGCCGCCTTCACCCTGTATGGGCTCCACAAAAATGGCGGCACACTCCTCGGGGGCCATTTCGGTCCGGAAGATCACGTTTTCGATATGATGCGCCGTTTCGACCGCGTACTCATCGGCCGCGATACCCGCCGGACGCCGATACAGATTTGGAAATGGCGTATGAATCACGCCCGGAACCAGCGGCGAAAAACGGCGGCGCTGTTGCACCTTGGAGCAGGTAAGCGAGAGCGCTCCCATCGTCCGCCCGTGGAAGCTGCCGTGGAACGCAATCAATCCCTGCCGCTTGGTGTGATAGCGCGCCAGTTTCAGCGCGGCCTCGATCGCCTCTGCCCCCGAATTTGCGTAGTGCACCCGGTGCGGCCCTTTCATGGGCGCAATCTCCGACAATCGTTCGGCCAACTCCACCAACTGCGGATAGTAAAAGTCCGTGCCCGACATATGAATCAACTCAGCCGCTTGCCGCTGAATTGCCGCAACCACCTCGGGATGGCAATGCCCGGTACTGACGACGGCAATGCCCGCCGAGAAATCGAAAAAACGGTTCCCGTCCACGTCCTCAATCACGATGCCGCGTCCGGATTTGGCAACCAGCGGATAGGAGCGCGTATAGGAAGGCGAGATGAGCCTCTCGTCGGCCTCAATGATGCGTCGCGCGTTCGGGCCGGGCAGCCTGGTCCGAATCATGGGAGCGGTAGTTGCCGGGGTGTTCAGAGCGGTAGTCGTCATACTATTCATTGGATTCCTCCATCGGCCCCTGACAGCGCGAGTTTTGCGCTTTTTTATTTGGGGGCAAACAGTGCGTGTGGCCCAATCGAGTGGAGCCAACGCAGTCATTGGTCCGCGGGACGAGCGTTGGTGGCTCGAAACCGCGAAATCGCAGCCGGGCTGCATGACGATGGAGGCGGGAGCTAGTCGCCGGCGAAAAGGCTGGGACGGGAGCGCGAAGGCAGCACCTGCGGCGAACCGCACTGCACACCACGCGCCCTCTGGACACGCTCGCCGCTTTCGTGATGTGGGATTCGCCGGATCATAAAATCTTCCATTTATATTGTACTGCGGTCACCGCCGACCACGTAACCCCCTTTCGTTTGGTGTGCAGTTTCGAAATTCGTGGGCACTGGCAAGCGCGCGCGGAATGTGGCAATCTGATTTCATGAAAAATAAGAATATGCGCGACATGGAAAAGCACTGGGCCGAGCAAAAGAAGAAGGCGGCGAAGCCGGCCAAATCACCAGCCCGGCCAAAACGCGAAGACCCAAACCAGGCTGCTCGGAGGCCCAAAGAGGCGACGGAGAAGGCGTGATTAAGTTGCTCGTAAGCCATGTTACACAAGTCAGTTACCTAGCATTTGCTAAATCATGTCTTTAACGTTTGCCGGAGTGGCACAGGACGCTGGCGGACGCAGCTTTTGCGTTGCTTTGGGCAGCGACAGTTAGCCGGTTAACAACCCCTGGGACGCGCAATCCCGTCCTGAAATTGCGATAATTCGCTGCTTAAAGCACGCTAATTCGTGCTTAAAACGCGCTAAATCGACCCATCTTTCGCCGATGCAATGTCCGATAACGCGTAGTTTCCGATAAGTTTCGGTAACGGGGCTGCGATATACAGCGTGAACGCTCCAGAATTTACGGACGGGGAGAAACCGCCTGGCGCACCCGTAGAAGCTCTTCCAGGGTCGCGCGCAGCAGCTTCAGGTCGAGCGCATTGGCTCCATCCGACTTCGCCGCGCGGGGGTTGTCGTGCACTTCCATAAAGATTCCATCGACTCCGGCGGCGACCGCCGCACGCGAGAGTAGCGGAATGAACTGCGGCTGGCCTCCGGACTCTACCCCAGCACCTGAACCACTGCGTGTGCCGATCTCGGGCTCCACGCTTTTGCCAGCGGCGGCGACGGCCCCGGACTTGGACGACGCCCCGGACCCGGCCTCGGATGATGTCCCCGCCGAAGGAAGCTGTACCGAGTGGGTGGCATCGAAGACCACCGGCGCGAACTCACGCATGATGGCGAGCGAGCGCATGTCGACGACCAGGTTGTTGTATCCGAACGAGGCTCCGCGCTCGGTGAGAAAGACGCGGTCGTTACCCGCCTGGCGCACCTTGTCGACGGCGTGGCGCATGTCCCAGGGGGCGACGAACTGGCCCTTCTTGATATTGATAGCGCGTCCGGATTTTGCCGCTGCCAGCAGCAGGTCAGTCTGACGGCAGAGAAAAGCGGGAATCTGCAGGACATCGACCGCCTCGGCGGCGGCGTCCACATGCGCGGGCTCGTGGACATCGGTCAGCACCGGAACCTTGACGCACTTAGAGACCTTGCGCAGGATGGCCAGCCCCTGCTTCAGACCCGGTCCGCGAAAGCTGCCGAGCGAGGTGCGGTTCGCCTTGTCGTAAGAGGCTTTGAAGATGTAAGGAATGCCGAGCTGGCGCGTCACGGCGGAGATGGCCGCGGCCATCTTCAGCGCGTGCTCTTCGCTCTCGATGACGCAAGGCCCGGCAATCAGAAACAGCTCAGGCCCGCCGATAGTGACAGTCTGTACCTGGAAGGACATGCGAAAGCGATTGTACGGGATGGATGGGGATCAGGGAAAGAGAGAGCGTGATGGTCAGGTTCTGACGGTGATGATCCGCTGGGGACGACCTCGTACCTGAGACCGAAGAACTGCCCCACTCAAGCAACAGAGGCTTGAATGGGCCACCGTGCCATAAGGAGCTATGATTTCGCTGGAACGGTCGGGAATTCGACCTCCTCCCCGTCAGCTTCTATTATTGCGCGTCGGCACGTTGCCGCGAATTCCTCATTAGGCGAATCATCAAGATATCGAGCAACCGCGAAGAGACCAGTTGTCCTGACGAGATTGATATGCGATCTTTTCGCGGCAAGTAAACACTTCGCGGTAAAAAAATCCTGTCTCTCTTCGGGTACAGTCAGTCGATATGCGTTTCCGAAAAGAACTCCTAACGCGAATTGGGCCTTCTCGTCGGCTTGTCTGGCGAAATCTTCCTTCAGATTCCTATCTAGTTGATCCAACTTGTCAACATTGACCGCCTTTTCGTCCTTCCCCTCAGCTTCTCCGATAAGTCTGATACCAGTCGGGTCAATCATTACGGCGTCGAACTCGGAATCGGCCTCCTGGAAATTCTCAGCCTTGAACCCAAGAAGTCTGAGGCCGATTAGGATCGCTTGTTCCAGCGGCTTGCCCTTCTCAAATAGAAGCGACCTTAGTCGTTGTGTTTCGCGTAATTCGCTGTTCAAGCGCTTCCGTTCGTCGACCAGGCTTCTAAGCCCAGATTCAACCTCAGAAATCCCCGATCTAAGCTGGGTCTCTCGACTGAGGCTGAAACGACCATCATCGGCCCATGCTGGTGGTGGGGTGGTTTCACTTGCGCTTCGGGCCGCTTTGTCTAAGGCAACTATCGCTGCTATGTATTGCGCGACGACCGATTGTTCAGACTTTTTTCGATCCCTCGCACTTTCCTGAGCCTTGGCGGTTGGATTTGTATCCGGCTTCTTTTTTTGCCGTGCTTTTAGCGCTTCGATCCTCGCTTCAGCGACAGCCGGCAAATTAGGTGGAGGCAAGAATATCAGCGTACCCTTCGCCGCGGAGGTACGCATAATCCCGCCGACGACCTTGCCGCCCGTTTGTGTATGAAGCAGAGCGGAACCCTTGAAATTTTCGATGTACCCTTGATATGCAGAATGCTCGCCGAACTCATGCCAGTAGGTGGAAAGGATTCCTAGGTCGCCAGTAGCTTTTATGCGTTCCCCGGACCGTCTTACGACTGAACCGAAATCGCAAGGAATAGCGCAGTACGGATCGAACGTTTCTACGATGCGTGTGGTCCTTGTATTCCTACCAGTACCCGAATATTCCTTCCGTCCGGTAGCGACCGAAAGCTCGGGGCTACTGTTCACATAGACAACGACCGTTTTGCCATCCAGCAAAGCGGCCTTCAGCTCTGAACCCCAGTGTTGACAGTGCCGTCTCAATCGGAAGGAAGAATCATCATTGAGGCAGCGAAGTCCCTGGAAAGTACCGCTTGCATAATCAGAAGAATAGGACGCGGTATCGACTGAAAATATGATTATGTCTCCATCCAGTAGTGAGCTGTCTGAGTGGAAATCCAATTCAGTGACATCCTCTGATGTAACCGGAGCATTGCCGACGAAAACAATCTTCTTTTCCATCAATCTCCTCACACAAACCGCATGGGCTCCGTGTACTCGCTTATAGCGCCTTCGCACCTTTGAGCACACGGCTGGCTGGTGGCCCACTCAAGCCGGTTGTTGGCTTGCGTGGGGCAGTTTCATGCCCGGACGGGGACGCCAGCCACTCGCTCGCGCTTTCTTGCGGCCCACCCGGATTCAATTTCCACTAGTCCTTCACAGCCGGTCGCATAGTGGCGAAAGCTGCTCCACTCCCAGTCTTCGGGACGATCGCATAATCCGCGCTCCGCTGGATTGCGGTGAATGTAGCGCAGCTTCTCCACGAACTGCCGGTGATCGCGGATATTAAAATCGTAGTACCGCTTTTGCCAGAAGTGTCCGGCACTGCCAATCAATCGCCGCGACACGCCCTGTTTCAGCGACTTGAGCGCAGTGGCGAGCGTCGCGCGTTGCGGTTCACCAATCAGCAGATGAACGTGCTCTGGCATCACAACATAGCCATAAACACAAATTCCGAAGCTGCGCCGAACCCGCTCCAGTGCTGTCTCGAACGTCCGCTTCGCCGACGCCTCGGCGAACGACAGCCGACGACGATAGCAGCAGAACGTCACAAAATGAGTCTGCCCGGATTCGTGAAAACGCTTGAGACCCCAAGGCATGCGGTCCAGCTTACAACCCTGAACTGCCCCACTCAAGCAAAAGAGGCTTGAATGGGCCACCAGACGAGCCTCGCCGGGCACCCCGATCAATCACCCCAGCGAGCCGAGCCTCGTCGGGGACCCCGACACGGGCGAACATTGGGCGCCAACCTGAACTGCCCCACTCAAGCAAAAGAGGCTTGAATGGGCCACCAGACGGGATCGATGGGGGTCATTGAAAGCGAGGACGTGGTCGGTCAGGTTCCCTCAAGTTAGAGGCAGGCGACCCCGAAACGGAAATGGACACCCAACTGCCCCACTCAAGCAAAAGAAGCTTGAATGGGCCACCAGACGGCTCAACCTCAGGGTGACACGCTCTTGCGCGGGCTGTCACGTCGTGCCCTGGGGTGTCCGGCCAAAAACCTTTTGACTTTCTGCGGAACTTGGATAGACTCTGTGCCCAGCAACTCGCCAGTGGGGGGCGGGGTGGCTCCTCCACGGAAGGATTTTGGGGTATGGTCCTAATTCCGAATCGCTTAATGTGGTGTACTGCGTATTCCGACAGATTCAATGAGACCTGCGGACTCATCTGCAACTGGGCATGCGATTATTGCCAGCAACCGATCTGCGACGAGCATGGACATGACGATGAGACAGGGCGGCATATATGCCTTAACTGTTTGAAGTTGAGCCGTTCCGTGAGCGCCTGAATCCGCGTCATAGCCCTGCGGACACGTAACAGCGAAGATGACCTCGGGGTTTCAATGCGCGGGATGCGGAGAGTGGAACGAGATCATCGTGGACGCCTCTGCCGGACCAAAACAGAGCTATCTCGAAGATTGCCAGGTCTGCTGTAAGCCCAATGTCCTAAGGGTTACTTGGGACATGTCAGAAGGTGCGTACACGATTTGGGCTGAGTTGGAGTAAAGCATTCAACTGGCGCGAAGCTGCGCAATTCCGGCTGGTTCACCAGAGCCATACACCGGCGGGGCAATTGATGGCTTGCCGAAGCCGGTGATTCGTTTATAATTGGTCGTGCACCCCTTTGGACCCCACCGCATGCGCCGAATCTATGCGCGGCGGCGCCTCCCTTGCGGAGCCAGGCTGCTGCACAATCTACCCCCTAACAAGCTGCTGAAAAAAACGCACCGGGCATCAAGCGAGGCGCTACCGAGCGTCTGCGCCAAGCAATTACGGCGGAAAACACTTGTATGCTCGCCTCGGAGCAAAGCTGTTTTTCAGCAGCCTGTTAAATCACAGAGGTCGGCATGTCGGCAAAATATATCTTTGTGACGGGCGGCGTGGTTTCGTCGCTAGGTAAAGGTTTGGCCGCAGCTTCGATCGGATGCCTGCTGGAATCGCGTGGGCTGAAGGTGACGCTGCTGAAACTCGACCCGTATCTGAATGTCGATCCGGGCACCATGTCGCCGTTCCAGCATGGAGAGGTTTTTGTCACCGACGATGGCGCGGAAACCGACCTGGACCTGGGCCACTACGAGCGTTTCACCCACGCCAAGCTCACGCGCGACAACAACCTGACGACCGGCCGCGTCTACGAACAGATCATCGCCAAGGAACGGCGCGGAGATTATCTGGGCAAGACCGTGCAGGTGATTCCGCACGTCACCAACGAGATTAAAGCGGCCATGAAAAAGGTCGCGAACGAAGTCGACGTGGTGCTGGTCGAGATCGGCGGCACGGTTGGCGATATCGAGTCGCTGCCGTTTCTGGAAGCCATACGCCAGATGCGTCAGGAGCTGGGCCGCGATAACACGCTTTTCATCCATGCCACCCTGGTGCCTTATATCGCCGCCGCCAATGAACTCAAGACCAAACCTACGCAGCACTCGGTGAAAGAGCTGCTCTCGATCGGCATACAGCCCGACATCCTCTTGTGCCGCACCGACCGCTTTCTCTCCTCCGACCTCAAGGCGAAGATCGCGCTCTTCTGCAACGTCGAGACAGAGGCAGTGATCACCGCCAAGGACGTTGCCTCCATCTACGAGGTGCCGCTGGGCTTCGCCCAGGAGGGCGTGGACCGTCTGGTGCTGAAATACCTGCGTTTAGAGGCCAGAGAGCCTGAGCTGGAGAAGTGGCGGGATCTTGTCCACAGGGCCTACAACCCACTGGACGAGGTGGTGATCGGCGTCGTCGGCAAATATGTAGAGTACGAAGACTCCTACAAATCGCTGAAGGAAGCCCTGGTTCATGCCGCCCTCGAATTCAATCTCAAACTGCGTCTGCAATGGATCGAGGCGGAGGGGCTGGAGACCAAGGACGACAGCTATAAAACGCAGATGGAGGGCTTCGACGGCATCCTCGTGCCGGGCGGCTTCGGCAAGCGCGGGATTGCCGGCATGCTGAACGGAATCCGCTACGCGCGCGAGGAAAAAGTGCCGTATTTTGGCATCTGCCTCGGCATGCAGACCGCCTGCATAGAGTTCGCGCGCAATGTCTGCGGACTGAAAGACGCCGACTCCAGCGAATTCGATCCCGAGACCCCGCATCGCGTCATCTACAAACTGCGCGAGCTGCGCGGAGTGGAGGAGCTTGGCGGAACCATGCGCCTGGGCGCGTGGACCTGCAAACTGGAGCCGGGATCATTCGCCCAAAAGGCCTACGGCGCCACAGAGATCAGCGAACGCCATCGCCACCGCTACGAGTTCAATCGCGAATACGAGCAGTTGCTCACCGGCGCCGGCCTGAAGATCACCGGTACCACCCCGGACGGAACCTACGTCGAGATCGTCGAAATAGCCGACCATCCCTACTTCCTGGGATGCCAGTTCCACCCCGAATTCAAGTCGAAGCCGCTGGAGCCGCATCCGCTGTTCGTGTCCTTCATCAAGGCGTCCTACGCGAATCGCCAGCAACGCCTGGCGGCAAGCAGCACGGTTCAGGAAGAAATGTTCCTGCGGCCCGAGAAGGCGGCCACGGCAAGAAGATAAGAGCAGCTTGCTGGTGTCCCAGGTTAAGGGCGACTCTTCACGAGAACCAAGAAACTACCCCACCCTGCGCCGACAATCACGGCGCGAGGGTAGGGGGTAGGGGACCCGAGGTCACGTTGACTCAGAAAGGGCGCGCGCCAGCCCCAGTGAATCGAAATCTGAAGTCCCACATCTGCTGACTGCGGCAGATATGGGGCACCGTCCGGGAAAATGCAAAACAGCAGATCCTTCGCTTCGCTCAGGATGACACTCATGAAAGGGTGTTGAGAGTCGGGCTTGTGCATTTCCCCTGTAAAGACGGACTCATTTTCCTGTGGAAGTCAACCTTGCCGGCGAGGTTGCCATCCCAACCAACGCTGCGGGCAGCGTTTGCCGAAGACCCCGATCAAGCATCCCAACAAGCGAGCCTCGCTGGGGACCCCGAAGGGGAATGAGAACCATGAAGCGCCGACTTCAAATCGTGTTGCTGGCTGGGTTTTTCTGGCTGCTGTTCGGTCACGGGACGGCGGAGGCACAGGGCGCCAAGCGCCTGATGCTGAAGGATGGCAGCTATCAAATGGCCAGCCAGTGGGAAGTGAACGGCGAGCGCGTACGCTACTTCAGCAGCGAGCGCAATGAGTGGGAAGAGGTTCCGGCCTCCATGGTCGACTGGCAAGCCACGGAGAATTTCGAGAAGCAGCGAGCGTCGCAGCGCCAGCTAGACCTCAAGCCATCGGAGGAAGAGGACGAGGAGGAAGCCAGGGCTGCCCCCGGCCCCACGATCGCTCCGGGGCTCCATCTGCCCAGTTCCGGAGGGGTGTACCTACTCGACAGCAACAAAGGAGAACTGCAACTGACCGAACTCACCCAGAGCAGCGGCGAGGTGAGCCGGCAAAGCGGCCACGGCTTGCTGCGCGGGGCCTTCGGCTCGAAGCAGTCGATAGAGTTGAAGGGCGAACACGCTCGCGCCCAGGCTCACCTTGGGCAGACGGCGATTTTTATCGATATCGACCAGGAGCCGGGGGGCAAATCGCTGCCACTCGCCGAACGTTTCCGGATCACCAGACTGGAATCGAAAAAAGACGCGCGTGTGGTGGGGAACGTGAAGGTTGCGGTCACAGGAAGAGTCAACGAGCAGGAGATTTATCTCGCAGCCGCGGCTGAACAACTGCCGGGCGGATGGGTAAAGTTGACACCGTCGCAGACGCTTTCTGCGGGGGAGTACGCCGTGGTGGAGATGCTGGACTTGAAGACGATGAATTCCTATGTCTGGGATTTCGGCGTCAACCCTACATCCCAGGAGAACCCCGGCGTGTGGAAAGCCGCTCCCGATGCCGATACTGCGGCTCCGTCCGGGCTCGAAAAGCGTCCACAATAAGCAATTAAGCGGACAAAAGCCCTGAGCGGCGCGGTCGAAAACTGGCTGACTCGGCCGGCCGAAGCAACCGCAGACTACCCCACATGAGTCAGAGACGGGCAACTTGTGCTGGCATCCCCACCGGTGTTAGACGGGTCAAAGTTACAAAGCAACCAAACCCCACGGAATTGGCTTCTGTATATGTGGTAGTGTTTACGCGGCGCAGGCTTCCTACCACGAAAGAGCCATTCGGGCCGCTTGGGCTAAATCACTGAACCGATGTTTCGGGCGGGGCGTGGGAAAGCGAATACGGGCACGCGTTGAGAGCCGATGGAATCACCGACGACAGCAGCGCAGAACCGAGTTATCCTGCCAATATCTGAGGTGGGAAGGTCCAAGAAACCAACTTTGACACAGGCGAAAAAAATTCTGGCTTCCGGCATTTCAGAAGCGGAAGCGATTGAGCGCGCAAAACAGGGAGACGGCGAGTGCTTCGAGGTGCTTTACGGGTTTCATAAGCGCCGGGTCTATTCCTTGTGTTTGCGCATGACCGGCAATACGGCTGAGGCGGAGGATCTGACCCAGGAAGCTTTCCTGCAGCTTTACCGCAAGATTGCGACCTTTCGCGGCGAGTCAGCTTTTTCAACCTGGTTGCATCGCCTTGCAGTCAACGTCGTGCTGATGCAGTTGCGCAAGAAGGGATTGCCCGAGGTCTCGTTGCAGGAGTCGCTGGAGCCACAGGAAGAAGACGGGCCGAAGCGAGATATTGCGTCGCGCGATAACGTGCTCGCCGGGTCGATCGACCGGGTGAATCTGGAACGCGCCATCGAAAGCCTCCCGCCGGGCTATCGAATTATTTTTGTGCTGCACGATGTTGAAGGTTATGAGCATAATGAAATCGCCGAGATGATGGGTTGCTCGATCGGCAACAGTAAATCTCAGCTTCACAAAGCGCGAATGAAACTGCGCGATCTCCTTCGAACCAGCAGAGCCGAAAAGGCCTTAAAGCGCTAGGGAGAGAAGCAGTACTACCGAACCGAGTAAGAAATCGCGCTTGCATCGGGGAGAGAACATGACTTGTACGGAATTCCAAAGCGTGCTGCCGTTCATCATTGAGACGGGTGGAAGCGCCACGGAAGAAGAGCATCTAAAAACCTGTAAGGTGTGCAGCGATCTGGTTGCGGACCTTCGCTATATTGCCGAGGCGGCAAAGCTGCTGGTTCCGATGAAGGAGCCGGACGAGCGGGTATGGAAAGAAATTGAGAAGTCGCTGCAGCGGGAAGGCTTGGCCAAGCCAGCCGGAAGCCGCAAAGGCCTGCTGGGCTTTCATGCAGTTGTCTGGATTCTTGCGTTTGGCGCAGTGGCTCAACTTGTGAGCTGGTAATAAATTCCTCGTCGCCGGCCTCGCCCGGAGCTGCCAGGCGATCGAGGCTTCGTGCCGTGCTTCGCCGGAAGCGAAGCCGGCACTTCATACGATTCACCTGCAGACGTTTCACCTGCCTAACCAGCGCAAAAAATAGTTTCCCACGATAACCCCAACAAGCCGAGCCTCGTTGGGGACCTCGAGCGCCGAGCGACGAGCGACGGGGCGAATCTCTCCTCATGCTAAAATCAGGCCACTCTGGGCCCCATCGAACGTAATCGAGCTGCGTTAGCCGGGGATCGTTGCGACGTGTGCCTGGAGCTTGTTTTCTTGAACCAATGTTAGAGGAAAAGGCAAGTCCCCTCAGGGAATGCATTCTTGGCCTTGGACGGCGGGGCTAAAGCCGTGCCCCTGCAAGGAACTGTTATGAAACAGAGATGCGCTCTGCCTATGGGCGGAGCCCACTTCCGCACCGGCACGACCCATAAGCCGACCAAAGCGATAGCCAAAGGAGCTGGCCGCATGGATCAACAAACAAGGGCGGCAATGAGATGGTTGCGCCTCGGTCTGCTGGGGCTGGCGCTGGGAGCGTCTTCTCTGGTTTGGGCACGCCCGAAGGTGCAACAGACCACGGTCGATTCCGGCACTTTCAGCATCCTGATCGATGGCCGCAAAGTGGGAACCGAAACCTTCACCATCAAGCAATCCTCGGCGGCGAGCATTGCTTCGTCGGAAATCAAAATCGATGACGGCGGCAGCAAGGCGAGGCAAACCAGCGAGTTCCGGTTTAGTCCCAAAGGTGAGTTGCAGCACTATGAATGGCACGAACTCACCCCCGAAAAAAGTGAAATCGTAGTCGAACCGGAAGATGAGTTCCTGATCGAGCACATCACCAGCGAAAAGGAAAAGAAGTTCGACCAGCCGTTCCTGATGCCGGCCACTACCCTGGTGCTCGACGATTTCTTTTTTTCGCACCGGGAGATTCTTACCTGGCGATACCTGGCGTCGATCTGCAAGCCGGTGAACGGCCTTACGCAGTGCACCCCGCAGAAGTCGCAGTTCGGGGTAATCGTTCCCCGGCAGCACACGTCGATGGTCGTCTCGATCGAATACATTGGCCGCGAGCGCGCGCCGATTCACGGCAACGAGATGGAGTTGAGCCACTACCGGATCACTTCAGATGAGGCCGCCGACTGGGATCTTTGGCTCGATGGCAATCAGAAGCTGGTGCGCATCCTGATACCAGCGACCAAAACCGAGGTGGTGCGAGACTAAGCTGGATTTCGCAGCTTTGGCCGGCTGACGCCGGGGGTAATCTGCTCTAACCCGTGCCGCATTTGATTCGAGAATTATTGGGAGTACGGCCATGATTGCAAACTTGAAATGGTGGGCAATAGCAGTCGCGGCCAGTGCCCTATGGGCGCTCTTGGCGCAGCCTGCGCTGGCCGACTCAAACAAGGTCCAGGTCGGTGCGAAGGGCAACATGGCGGCCGTACTGATGACGCCTGACGGACCTGGGCCCTATCCCGCAATCCTGGTGCTGCATACCAGCGGAGGCATGCGGTCCGACGATCTGGAATTTGCCAAAAAGCTGGTCAAGCAAGGCTACGTCGTGCTGGTTCCCTATTTTCTCGAAGCCTATGGAATCGAGGCAAAGACACGGCAAGCGACGTTCACAACCTACGCGCAGCCGATCTACGCCGACTTCGTCGCTAGTCTAAAGCTGTTGCGCAATCATCCCAAGGTCGATGGCAAGAAGCTGGGAGCGATCGGATTTTCCAATGGCGGATATTTCGCGCTCTGGCTGGCGGCCACGGGCCAGGTGCAGGCCGGCGTTTCTTATTACGGGGCGCTGACCGGGGCCGGCACCGACAAGTCGCTTGACCTGTTTCGCCAGGTGTTTACCAGTAGCAGCGCCCCTGTGCTGATCTTGCACGGAGACAGGGATTCTACCGTGCTGGTCAAATATGCGATCGAGCTCGACTCGATTTTGACGGCGGCGCGGAGCCCTCACGAATTCCATCCGTACGCTGGCGCCGAGCATCGCTTCGACCGTGAGTGGGGTGGCAAAAACAAAGAGGCGGCGGCGGATGCCTGGCAGCGCACCCAGGCTTTTCTGAAGCAGACACTGAACCAATAGTCGCAGCTTCGCCAGTTTTGCTGGCGATTTCCTGCTCCGTCCGATGGCTCGCAAAGGTCTATAATTTCTAGTTGCATTCATAATCTTTCGAGCGAGGTCTTCCTACATGCCTACATCTTCAGTTTCATCCGTGGCTCCCCAATCCCTGCTGGCGCTAACCGAGGACGAGCAGTTGTTCCGCGACAGCGTCCGGCAGTTCGCCGAGGAGGCGGTTCGTCCGCTGGTCAAGGAAATGGACGAAAAAGGGGTCTTCGAACATTCGCTGATCGAGCAATTTTTTCAGCTTGGACTGATGGGAATCGAGATTCCCGAGCAGTACGGCGGCGGCGGCGCCAGCTTTTTCGAAGCGATTCTGGCGGTTGAGGAATTGGCGCGCGTCGATCCCTCGGCGGCCGTAGTCGTCGATGTGCAGAACACGCTGGTGAATAACGCCATACTCCGCTGGGCCAGCGAAGAACAGAAGAAAAAGTATTTGCCGAAAATGGCAAGCGAGTGGGTCGGCGCTTATGCCCTGAGCGAGGCCGGATCGGGGTCCGACGCTTTCGCCTTGCAATGCCGCGCCCAGGATAAAGGCGACCACTGGCTGCTCAACGGACAGAAGTTGTGGATCACCAATGGCAAAGAAGCCAGCTTGTTTATTTTGCTGACCACGGTGGACCCGGCGCTCGGCTATCGCGGCATCACCGCGTTCCTGGTGGAAAAAAGTTTCCCTGGTTTTTCGGTCGGCAAAAAGGAAGACAAGCTTGGTATCCGCGCTTCTTCCACCTGCGAATTGATCCTGGAAGATTGCAAAGTGCCCAAGGAAAACCTGCTGGGAGAGGTCGGCAAAGGCTACAAGGTCGCCATCGAAACGCTGAACGAAGGGCGCATAGGGATTGGCGCCCAGATGCTGGGCCTAGCGCAAGGCGCTCTGGATGTGGCGGTGAAATACGCGCAGGAGCGCAAGCAGTTTGGCCAGCCGATCGCGAACTTCCAGGCCATTCAGTTTCAACTGGCGCAGATGGCAACCGAGGTTATGGCCTTACGCATGATGGTTTACAACGTCGCCAGAATGAAAGACTCCGGCATGAGTTTCCTGAAAGAAGCGGCAATGACCAAGCTGTACGCTCCACAGGTTGCCGAACGGGTGGCGTCGCTGGCGGTGGAAATCCTTGGCGGCTACGGCTTCTCCAAAGACTATCCGGCGGAAAAGTTCTTCCGCGATTCGAAGATCGGCAGCATCTACGAAGGAACCTCGAATATGCAGTTGGCGACCATCGCCAAGCTGGTGCTCGGCGGCAAGTAAACAACGCTCCGCACGGCGCCGCTCCGGCGCGGCAGCGAACGGCAATATCAGTCCCCGCTCCGACCCCACGGCACGCAGAAACGGCGCATCGTGGGCCCCCCGGCTGATTCGCGGGGACTTTTTCGTCGGCGGCAAGGTTGCCGGCTAAAGCAACTTTCCAGCCAATTGCACCAGCAGAGCGGCGCGCAATCTCTCGTCGCTCTCCAGCTGAGTCGCCAGATGCGTCCGGCAATAGGGGGCAACCTTGGATACGGATGGATCCACCACGACAAACTCGATGGAACAAGGCTTAGTCCCCGGCCTTACCTGCTGTGCCGTCATTTGCCACGGGCAGGGGCCCGCGGTGCCATGCTTGGTCGAGTCGAACTTCTCGATGGTTGGCAGCTTCATAAAGGCATCTCCAGCAATTAAGGGATAAGAAACGGAGACAATCTAGCACTTAAGCTGGCCGCTGAAAAGAAGCAAAAAGAGATCACGGCAGAAGCGATGCCAAGATGGGAGAAAACCCCCACTAACGTTGGCGCGGCGGCGCGAGATAGGGATTCGGCGGCGCAGAACTCAAGTACGGTAGAATAAAGGCGTTCTGGGAGCGTAGCTCAGGTGGATAGAGCATCTGCCTTCTAAGCAGAGGGTCGCAGGTTCGAGTCCTGCCGCTCCTACCAAGTTCGGAAGAGCCTCTTCCACGGTTCAGACGCTGGCACTGGATATGAGAGAAATCCGGTGCTGAGTCTAAAAAATAGCGATTCTTCCGGGGCCGAACGCAGCCCCGACCCTCAAACAAGTTCACCTCACGTCCGCATGCTCACCGTCGACGCGCAGACGGCCGTCGCTGCGCGCCACCTGGCCGAGCAATGCGTAAAGAGCGCCCAGCTCGATACGCGCACCTGGGTGCTCTTCCAGTTACCGCGCCGCGGCCCAGCCTTTGCCGGTCGCGCAAGCCAAGTCAGACTGCTTCCATGGTGGCCCTTCTAATCTTCTAGTGCTGGTGAATTGCGCAGGGCGCGCATTCGGCGGCAGAGACAAGTGCGGTAGAATTGATCCCATTGTGGGAGCCTAGCTCGGGCGTATAGAGCATCAGTTTTCCGCGAGGGTCGTCATTCCTTAGGTTAGGAGCGGGGAAAATGAAGTTGGATAATGCCATAAGGACAGCCTTAGAGTACGAAGCCGGCGTTCAAAAAGCTTATCGCGAGGCGATGGACAAGACCTCCGATGAAGCGGGAAAGCGCGTGTTCAGAGCCCTGGGCGACGAAGAGATGGGTCACATCCAGTACTTGAAGGAGCGTCTCGACGAGTGGCAAAAAACGGGCAAGATCAACGTGAAAAAGCTGGGGACCTCAATTCCCACCAGAGAAGTAATCAATAAAAGCCTGCAGGATTTGCGCAAAACTGTAAAACCGAAGGCCACCAAACTAATTCTCGAACTCGAATTACTGAAAAAAGCCCTGGAGACCGAAAGGAAGACTAGCCTTTTCTACAAAGAAATGGTCAGCAAACTCGACGGCCAAGGGCAACAGCTTTTCAGCCGCTTCGTGGAGATCGAGGAGGGACATGAAGCCATCGTGCAGGCGGAAATAGATTGTGTAAGCAGCTCCGGCATATTTATGGATACACTTGAGTTCGGCCTGGAGGTCGGATAGCTGCCAAGTCGAACCTTTGAATGAATTGCTGCCCCTTTGGATATCCGACGATAGCAAGTGCGCGGAGTGCCGGGTAATCTACTGCTGACCGCGCACGCAACTGCGTAACGCTCACGAACTTGCGCTTCGATGAATTTTTTGAATCGACTCCATCATTTCTGGGGCGAATCTTTGGAGCTCTTCAACAGACTTTGGCCTCAACTGCATTCTCAATGACGCCTTGCCTCCGAAAACGTCGGTTACACAGAATTTGGCGGGAATTTTCCCGTCAACTTGGACGGGATCCCATCCAGCGCCACCGTAGCACTCGTGTCTAAAGAATGCGGTACCGGAAATCGAGCAGCCGGAATCTACCAGTGTGTCTCCATTGAGAAACGCTCCTTTCTGACCGAGCACCGGTAAGAACTTCCGATGATCACCGATCAAAAACTCCACGTCTGGCATGTTGAGGGGCTGCAAGGGTATGATCTTTCCAAGCTGCGTTTGGACCTCTAACCGCCAACTTTGTAGCTGTACCTTTCGGAGTCCGCTGTTAGCGATATCGACGTACACGAGAAATCCATACGCGCGAGTCGGGGAGCTGTCGTGTGTCCCTCCGGTCAGCGAAAACCACCATTGGTAAACCTCTGGATATATCGCTTCGATGGAGAGTTTAGGCTTGTCTCTTAGGTAATTGCGAAGGAGAGCTAAACCGTTGATCACGCTTAGGACCAAGGCTGCGCTGCCCAAAGCCGACATCCAAAAATGTTGTATAAAATAGATCCAGCTCAGGTACTTCATTTTGCATCCTCGGTCCCGTCGACTGCGCTGGTAACCGGCGCGCTTCGCCGTTCGTTGACGGAAAGCCGGAAGACGTCTGGCCGGGCGTAATGCCCTACCACATCGAAGTCATACTTGGCGCGGGGGATCTCGTCGAGATCGATGTCGGCGGTCAAAATGCATTCGCCCTCGAAGCTGGGGGCGGCGAGCACGCGTCCCAAGGGATCGATGATGCAACTGCCGCCGCGCATGAGAACGGTATTGGGATCGTCTCCCTGCTGCGCCGGGTAGTCGGCGGGGAAGCTGCCACGCTTGATGTACTGGCAGGCGGTGAGCACAAAACAGCGGCCTTCGAGCGCAATATGCCGCATGGTCGGAAGCCAGGTGTCGCGGTCATCGGCGGTGGGAGCGCAATAGATTTGTATGTTTTTGGAGTACATCGCCATGCGCAACATGGGCATGTAATTCTCCCAGCAAATCACCGCGCCGATTTTTCCCACAGGGGTGTCGAAGACCGGCAGGGTGGAGCCATCGCCGAATCCCCACACCAGGCGTTCGTGGGCGGTCGGCATCAGCTTGCGGTGTTTGCCAAGCAGAGCGCCGTCGGGGGCGAAGAAGAGCGCGGTGCAGTACAAAGTGCCGCCGTCGCGCTCGATGACCCCGATCACCAGATGAATCCGGTTCTCCCGCGCCGCCTTGCCGAGCGCCTCCGTGGCCGGGCCGGGCACTTCGATGGCGCTCGCCCAATACTTGCGGAACTGCTCGCGGCCCTCCGGCGAACGGCTGCCGACCCGCGATCCGAAATCCAGACCTTTGGGATAGACGGAAATAAAAGCCTCGGGAAAAACCGCCAGGGCAACGCCTCTTGCCGCCGCTTCAGCGCTCAGACGGCATGCCTTCTCGACGCTGGCTTCCCAATCAAAGGGAACGGCGCCAGCCTGAATCACCGCAGCTCGAAATTGTTTCATGGCAAACCTCCTCGCAATTACTCCACGTCAATCCTAATCGCCCCAACAAGCCGAACCTCGTTGGGACCCCGACAGATCACCCAAAACGCACCCAGCCTTTAGCGGGACGGGGCGAAGGGCACAATGCGCCGTCGGCACCCCCGGGCAGAGCCAATTTAAGTGCTACTGAAACGCCGAATTATCGCACGTTGCCGGAGGGTTTCGCCCATGCCCTGGGAGTGCCTGATCGGGTTCTCGGGAGCACGAACCATAGCCCGCAATTTCCTCGGCTGGATTCTTGGAGTACAATCCGCGCAGCGTATTAGATTGCGCAGGAGCGGAGGCAGTATGAGCATTTTTGGTCTGGCGGTAGTCTTCATCATCGCTCTCTACCTCATCAATTCCATCAAGATCCTGTCCGAATACGAACGCGGCGTCATTTTCCGCCTGGGGCGCGTGCTGTCGAGCCCCAAAGGCCCTGGCATTATTCTGGTGTTCGCGCCTTTGGACCGGATTGTGCGCGTGGATCTCAGGCAGATCGCTTTCGATGTGCCTCCGCAGGACATCATCACGCGCGATAACGTTACGCTGAAGGTGAGCGCCGTGATTTTTCTGCGGGTCATCGATCCGCGACGCGCGGTGCTTGAGGTTTTGAACTACCAGTACCAGACCTCGCAGTTCGCGCAGACGACGCTGCGCTCGGTGCTCGGCGAGGTGGATATGGACGAACTGCTGGCGCATCGCGAAAAGATTAATCTGCGCTTGCAATCGATTCTCGATCAGCACACAGACCCCTGGGGCGTAAAAGTCACCAACGTCGAGGTCAAGCAGGTGGATCTGCCCGAAGGCATGATGCGAGCCATGGCCAAGCAGGCCGAGGCCGAACGCGAAAAGCGTTCGAAGATCATTCACGCCGAGGGCGAATTCGCGGCGGCGCAACGCCTGGTGGACGCGGCGCACCTGCTGGCCGGCGAACCCTCTTCCATCCAGCTTCGCTACTTGCAGACGCTTACCGAAATCGGAGTCGAGAAGAACACGACGATCATCTTCCCGGTGCCGGTCGATCTGCTGGCTGGCTTGCAAAAGCTGGTGACGGAGCGGAAAGCGGCGGAGACAAAACAGGAGTAGCCCAGGTTCGACAAATGCAGGCGAACGTGGGGCAGCGCGGGACGAGAAGCTTCGAACGATGGGGGTCGAATTGCGACGGTCGGAATCGGACGACGAACGAGAGATCACACTGGGCGTTGGCAAACTGGTGGGGCTGTTTTTTCTGCTGGTGATGGTTTGCGCGCTTTGCTTCGCCGTCGGCTACGGCTTCGGACGCAGCGGAGCGAAACCGCCGTCACTGGCCACGGAGGTTCAAGCCGCGGCCAGCAATACCGCAGGCAAGCCGGTTGCCAAGCAGCCGGCTGACGCGCCTGCCCGCAGCGATTGTCAGGCGGGAGAAAATTGTCAGCCGACGGGCATTCCGGCGGCACAGGATCTCAGCTTCTACAAGGCCGTGGAACAAAAGGAAGCGCATGCACGGCTGACGCCTCCACCACCCGCGACGACTCCGCAGACAGTGAAGGCCGCTCAACCGCCGCCCGCGAAAACCCCTGTCCCCGTCCTAGAAAGCAGCCCGGCCACCGCTTCCGGAATCATGGTGCAAGTGGCCGCTGTCACCAAGCGCGAGGATGCCGAAGTGCTGCAGGATGCACTGCGCCGCAAGCGATACCCCGTGCTTGTGATCAACGTCCCCGGCGATAAACTCTTCCACGTCCAGATCGGCCCGTTCAGCGATCCCAAAGAGGCGGAGAGCACGCGCTCGCGGCTGCAGGGAGATGGCTATAATTCGATCCTGAAACACTGAAGCCCCGCACATAGCTTGCCCTTGACGCTGCCATGACATCGCACGGTTTCGCAATAGTGTGTCGCGAAGAATCAGCGCTGGGCTAGCACCGTCAGAACCAGAGATACGTCAATTCCCGCAGCCCGTCATCCAGGTCAAACTCTGAGCGGGAACCCTCCGTGATACATTGATCATTGTCGATGAAGCAGTCGATGAAAGCGGCGTCGATGAAAGCAGCCAACGACGGTCTCAGCCTGAAATTGCGCGCCATCTCCGACCCGGTACGGCGGGAGATTCTGCGGCTGCTTGCCCGTCAGGGCTTGTGCTCGCTGGATCGGGCGGATGGCATGTGCGCCGCCGATCTGCAGAGGCATATGGGTCTGGCACAGCCCACCATTTCCCATCACATGCGCGTATTGGCCGAGGCCGGCCTGGTGCGGGCCGAGAAAGTGGGCACATGGGTCTGCTATCGCCGCGAGGACGCGGCCTTGCGCCGGCTAGCGCGCGCGGTACGCCAGGAACTAAAAGCCAAACCTGGCGACCACCGGCATCAGCCTCTTTAATCCCACATCTGCTAACGACGGCAGATATGGGGCACCGTCGCGAGCTCATCCCGTTCTACTTCGAGATTGCGGTAAACAGGTCCGACGACAATAGCGACTGGAATCGGCTGTCGTCAGCCTTGAAGTGAATCATCAGTTTGCCGCTGTCGGAATCCACCGTGGTGGCATCGATGGCGGTTTTTTCCAGCGGTGAAGATCCCATTTTCTTCAGCATCAGGCCAGCCTTCAGCAACGACGAAAGCGTGGCGGCGGCCATCGGATCCCCGGTGACGACGGTCAGGTCGAGCGATACGCCGTGGGCGAAATCCACGGTGTAGTAGGAGCCCGTGAGGCGCTTCTTAACCACGTCATAGTCGGCCAGCTTGGCGGCGTCACCCATGGCTGAGCGAAGCATATTCTGGCTTCCGATCGAGTCCAGCACGCTCCAGATAGCGCCGTCCTCGACAGAAGACATCAGGCCGGTGATGTCGGCATTGCTGGTCACGCTCGGAATCTCTCCGTCGCGGGCATCCAAGCCGTTGTGGACAGCCTGGGTATCGCCGAACAGCATAGTGGTGTCATCGAGAAAGGTCATCAACATGCCGGAACCGGCGGGATAGAGAAGGGTAGTGCGATATTTCTCCGCCTTGGTCTTATGCGCCTTTTGCCTGGCGAGGAACTTTTTGACCTGAAAATCGCCGGTAGCAAATCCGACAGAGCGCAACTGCGTGCCGGAGCGGAACATGACAAACGATAGTCCATCGACATCGTTGTCGGGGTCGATTCCCATGTCCTTCAGTGCGCCTTCGAACTGCTTGAGATTATCCGGCAGGATCTTGGCTTTGAGCGCCATGCCGGAGTCGGAGTTCCGCAACGCGCGGTAATCGACGGAAATAATTTGCTGCACGTCGTACGGGATGGCTGTTCTTGCATTGGAAGCCAATGGCGCCGCAAACGAGACCGTGGCGAGAAACAGCGAACCAAAGAGAACGAGAATGATGAAGCGCTTCATAAGTAGTATTTTACCCGAGTTGGACGGCTCCAGAGTGGAATCCTCTGGGTATTCAACCCATTGGCCGGATTAGAGTTTCGGAAGCCAGAGTCCTTTTTCGCCCGCGAGTCCCCTCAGGGGCTAAAGCCCACATTTTGTTTGTTGCTGACGGACCGGCTGGAGCCCGTCCCCTTCAACCGGGCTGAAGCTGGCTCCCTTCAACACTGCTTAAGCCCGTCCCCTTCAACCGGGCTGAAGCTGGCTCCCTTCAAAGAACCATTGATGAATGATGAACCTGATCTAACTCACGCTAAATGGCTGGTTTTACGTGTCTTTTCGCTCGTGCTCCGCTTTCACCGCAGCCAAGCGATTTTCCAGGACCAGCGAGGCATCGAAGTTTTCCAACTGGAGCAACGACCCGGCTGCGTCTTCGAGCGCTTTTTTCGGAATCAGCCCGACAATTTCACTGGAAACGACGGCGACTCCGTGTCGCGCGGCTTCGCCTCGGACGAATTCGAAAACGCGCGCCAGCGGCGTCTGGTCGGTGTCGGTCAGGTTCATCGAGACCTGCGCCAGTCCGCGAACCAACACGCCCATTGCCTTGACAAACGGCAACCCGCCGCTCGAGAACCTCACGGTCCTGGCGATTTTCCTGGCGATTTCGACATCGCTCGAATCGAGGAAAATGTTGTAGGCAACCAGGAATTTGCGCGCGCCAATCACGGTGGCTCCGGCCGTGGGATGGAGGCGCGGCTCGCCGAAGTCGGGCAGGCGTTCGGGGTTGGTCGCGATTTCAGCGCGCAGCCCCTCGAATTGCCCGCGCCTAAGGTTTTCGAGTTGGACACGCTCGGGACAGGTGGCGGCGCTTTCGTAGAGATAAACAGGAATGCGGTAGCGCCTCCAGACCTCCGCGCCCACCTGCCGCGCCATCTGCGCGCACTCCTCCAGGGTAACGCCCTCGATCGGCACGAAAGGCACGACGTCGGTGGCGCCGAGGCGCGGATGCACGCCCCGGTGCACCGTGAGATCAATCAGCTCGGCAGCCTTGCCGATGCCGCGGAGAACGGCTTCCATCAAGGCTTCCCGGCTTCCGGCCAAGGTAATGACGGAGCGATTGTGGTCGGCGTCCAAATGGCGGTCGAGCAGGTAGACGCCGTCCATCCGCATGGCCTCGGCGATGGCGTCAACCTTCGCCCGGTCGCGGCCCTCGGAGAAGTTTGGAACCGATTCAATCAGCGCCATGGTCGAAGTGGAGGCGTGAAACATCCCAGGAAAGCCCACTGCTCCACGAAATTTTGGGCCTTTGGATGAAATCCTTCAACTGCGCCTCAGCCGCATGCTGTGCTGGGATGCTTCGCTGCTCCACCCCAGCAACGGCAAAAGCGGCCGTCGCCGGGGACCCCGGTTCCGCTCAGCATGACAACGCAAAAGCTTCGTTGCTGGATCGTTCGCAGGATACACCTTCCAGAGAATTGCGCTAAGGTGCGGGTTGCGGTCTTCTTGATTCAAAACGAATCTTACTATTAAAAACGAACAACCCACCCCGAGGGATGGGTTGCTCGGGATGTTGGGGTCCCCGGCGCGCCGCAGTTGCGCGTAGTGGTGGAAATCCCTATTTGCTGAAGATGGCCTTCGGAATCATCACATGAACGCCCTTGTTGCCGTCGACGATCTGGGTGACGTGCAGGTCGCAACCGACGCTGATCAGCGCGTACGCATCCAAGGCGGTCAAGCCTTTTTTCTGCTGCAGGAAGGCGATCGCCGCCCGGGTGGCGTCCTTGGCCGCTTCATTCAGGTCGGGGTTGTAGGCCATGAGGATGTAGTGTGTCGGAGTCTCCGCCATGGGCAGGGTCAGTTTCATATCCTTGCGGACGGTAAACTTGAGCACAACCTGATCCATTGCCGTTTCCATCGCGGTGATACAGACTTCACCATCGCCCATGCCGGCGTGCGCGTCGCCGATGTTAAACAGTGCACCCTGCTTGAATACGGGCAGATAGAGAGTTGTGCCGGGGACCAGTTCCTTTAAATCCATGTTGCCGCCGAACACACTCGGAGGGGCTGTCGAAACGTGTCCATCCTGCGGCGGGGCCACCGCCATGATGCCCAGGAAGGGACGCATGGGCAAAATGATGTTGTCGTTGAATTTCACGGTCTTCTTCTTCACATCGACGGCGAGAAACTTCAACTGGCCTTCGGGGAAGTCTTCCGGCAGGCTACCAACCTTGTATTTGCCGGGCACGTTGTAGACGACGGCATAGGGACGCGGCACCAGCTTGATGATGTCGACCTGCAAGACGTCGCCGGGCTCGGCGCCATTGATGTAAATGGGGCCGGTCAGGGTGTGGCCGGACTTCTTCTCCAAGCCGAGATCGGCGCGCCACTTGCTCATCTGTTCCAGAGTTACGCCGGGCTTGAGCCGGTCGGTGTAGAGCATCCAGGTCGAGGTTTCGACGGTATCGCCCGAGTTGATCTTCAGAACCGGGGGAACGGAATTGTCGAAGAAGCCGGTCCACGTGGTCTGATCTGTTGCCGGCAACTTATGGGTTTCGGCGGACATCGCCGTAGCAAAAACCGCGATGAAAACGAAAAGAGATAGCAGTGCGACGAACTTGTGCATGCAGAATCCTCCTTAGCCTCTTGAGACTGTCGGATACGGCCAGAGTTCCGAGTGAGAGTGAATTATCACGCATGGCGGCCGGTTGCGCCAGCAATTACATGGCGTGGTTCCGCGGGAGGCGTGTCTCAATGGCTGGGCTGGCCGTCTTAGGCTAGGTAACGCGGTGCGCGAGGTGCAGCCGAAGGATTCATCGAAAATTTCCACACGGCGCGGAGTGGGACAGCTCCATGGGATGCTTCACTACGTTCAGCGTGACAACCGCTGTGAGTAGCATGACAACCCTGTGAGGTCTGCCGCCGGGAAGCCTCTACCGCGTTTTGAACCAGGTGTAGCCGAGGCTGGCTTGCACGGAGGCGTTCACGCCGGGATTGTGATTGCCGAGCGAGGCGCTGGAAATATGCACGGCGCGCAGCGTCCAGGTAAGCGCGCGGCCGGGCTTGAGGAAGATGTGCATGCCGCCTCCGCCGCCGGGAGTGAAGTTGATTTGCGAGGTGTCTCCCGGAGGAATGTTCACAGTGCTCCACAGGAAGCCCGCGGCGGCCTCGACGAACGGCACCAGGCGCTTGCCGCTGGTGAAATTCCACTTCATGTCGACCGGCGTAATGCCGAATCCGTAAACGTTTTGGTAGCCGCCCCAGAAGACGTAATCGACGGGCGTGATCTCGGCGTCGAGTTCGAAGGTTCCCTTTGCCCAGCCGTGTCCGAGCTCGCCGGTCATGACGCGTCCGATGCGCATCCCGGCGCGAAACATTTGTACGTTGGTGTTCTTCCCTACCCCGCTGCCTCCGCCGGCAAAGACACCGAAATCCCAGTTTTCGCTCCGCAGCCCGGCGGCGTCATCGCCTGACAGCGCCCCCGTTTGGGCAAGCGCCGACGAACTAAGCAGAAGAAGAATTGAAGAGCAAACAGCAGATAGAAATCTCCAGCGGAGCTTCATGAGGTCGTCCGTCCCTGACGAATGTTTCTAAAACTGGTCCAGAGCTGAATTGTACGCCGGGCAGGAAATGGCGGGCGTCAAGCGATGCATCCGGGAGGACTCCCACATCTGCTAACCGCGGCAGATATGGGGCACCAGCGAGAAACAGCGGATCCTTCGCTACTCCACCCCAGCAACGGCAAAAGCGGCCGTCACCGGGGACCCCGGCTCGCTCAGGATGACACTCGCGGAGTTTTCTGGAACTAGCTAGCTTTTCTGGAACTAGCGAGGCTTTCTGGACTGACCGACTGCCCAAAATTAACTATCCGGCGACCTCTTCCAACTGCTTCTGATCGATATCGAAGTTGGCGTAGACGTTCTGCACGTCGTCCTGATCTTCGAGAGCTTCCATCAAGCGGATCATGGTGGCGGCCTGGTGCCCTTCGAGCTTGATGTAATTCTGCGGAATCATGCCGATCTGGGCGACCTCGGGCTTGATGCCGGCTTTCTTGAGGGCCTCCAGCACCGGCTCGTAAGAAGCAGGATCGGTAAGGATCTCCCAGCTGTCGCCATCGTCTTTGAGGTCGTCGGCGCCGGCTTCGAGAATGAGGTTCATCAAGTCATCTTCCTTGGCCGCCGCTTTGGCAATCACAATGTCGCCTTTTTTGGAGAACATCCAGGCCACCGAGCCGGCTTCGCCCATGTTGCCGCCGTTCTTGCTGAAGGTGTGGCGCATCTCGCTGACGGTGCGATTGCGGTTATCGGTGGTGACCTCGACCAGGACGGCGACTCCGCCCGGACCGTAGCCCTCAAAGGTGATCTCTTCGTAGGTCACGCCCGGCAACTCGCCCGTGCCTCGCTGAATGGCGCGTTTGACGTTGTCGTACGGCATGTTCTCGGCCTTGGCCGCCGCAACGGCGGTCCGCAACCGGGGATTCTTCTCAGGGTCACCGCCGCTCTTGGCGGCCATGGATATTTCCCTGATGAGACGGGTGAAAATCTTTCCGCGCTTTGCGTCCAGCGCGCCTTTTTTGTGCTTGATTGTGGCCCATTTGGAATGGCCGGACATGCGAACCTCGCCCGATGTATGGATTTCGTTATCTGTGCTTCACCCGCTGGCTCTGTCCCAACACACGCAACTACGGCGCATGCCAGAGACCCCGGCCTCGGCGCGTTTTTCCGCAGCCTGCTAACAGTCGCAGCTAGGATACCGCTCAAAACGCACAGGCAAGCTGGGATTATATCATTGCGGCAGGCCGAAGCTTAGCGATTCCGGAGTCCACCGCCGGGATCGGCAGAGCGACACCGCCTGGTCGCTGGGTTGGACCTCGGCACCTCGCGGCGGCTGCCGGTTTCTGGGATGGAATCGACTACCGGGGCGACTGGCGTGGCTCTCGGCTTGGACGGAGATTCCGGCGGAAGAACGATGGCGCCGCCTGAACGTGCCACCTGCTGCCTCATCTGCCGACGGCGCACATAGGCATAGATAACGGCCAACAGCGGCGGGGCCAGGAACACTCCCCAGAACGGGATCAGGAACCCCAACAGAAGCGGCGCCACGATGGACGCCCACATGGGGACACGGTTCTGCCGGCGCATCAAATAGGGCTGCAAAAAAAGCCCATCGACCAGCGCGATCCCGGCGTAGGCAAGCAAGAGACCGGCGTACTGCGCCCACTCGGCACGGGAAACCAACAAAGCCACCGTCGGGCCCAGCAGCGCCAGCAGCGGACCAAAATGCGGAACGAACTGCAACAACCCGCCCAGAATGGCCCAGAAAGCAGCCAGAGGAATCCGCAGGTACCAGAGCGCCGCCAGCCAGAGCAGACCGACGATCAAGGCGTCGTAACACTGCGCGACGAACCATCGCTTGAGCGCGCTAAAGGTAAGCTCGAAGTGGTGACCGAGGGTCATTGCCGCCTCTCAACCCCAACCAGCCAACAGCGGGCTTGTCGGGGCCTCTGCCAGAATCTTCAGGATACTTGATTGGCATCGGAACCAAGAAACTACCCCTTACCAAAAGCGTGTAGGATGGGGCGCCCGCACCAGCGAAATCAGAGTCCCACATCTGCTAACCGCAGCAGATATGGGGCACCGTCGGAGCAGATGGGCGAACATGGGGCACCATTAGCCCCGAATTTTCTGACGACCGTCTGGCTCCGGCTGCATGCTAAACTCTGAGAAAGGCACTGCGATGAAATTTGGCGTTATCATTTTTCCCGGCTCCAATTGCGATCACGATGCGTACTGGGCGTTCAAGGAAGTTTTTGCGCAGCCCGCGACTATGCTCTGGCACGACTCGCACGACCTCGAGAACTGCGATGTGGTGATCGTGCCCGGCGGCTTTGCCTACGGCGACTACCTGCGCACAGGGGCTATTGCCAGATTTTCGCCGATCATGGAATCGGTGTGCCGCTTTGCCGCCACCGGCGGACTGGTGCTCGGCATCTGCAACGGCTTCCAGATCCTTTGCGAATCGGGGCTGCTGCCCGGCGTGCTGATGCGGAACCAGGGGCTCAAGTATATTTCCAAGCCGGTACAGATTCGCTGCGAGAACGCGGACACAGCCTTTACCAATCAGTGCACCAAGGGCGAAGTGCTGACCATACCCATCGGACACATGGAAGGCAACTACTTCTGCGACGACGATACGCTGCGGCAGCTCAGAGAGCAGAACCGCATCATCTGGCGCTATTGCTCGCCCTCAGGCGAGATTACGCGCGAGGCGAACCCGAACGGCGCGCTCGACAATATCGCCGGAATCTGTAATGAAGGATTTAACGTGCTGGGCATGATGCCGCATCCGGAGCGCGCTAGCGAACCGGCCCTCGGTATGACGGACGGCATCAAGATTTTGCAATCGCTGGTCAACGCCGGAGTGCTGAAGGGGTAAGCGGGAAGACTCAGCGAAGTCTCGTCGATCCCACATTAGCCAACTACGGGCAAATGTGGGCCACCAGCCGAAGAAACTACCCCACTCAAGCCCAACCGCGGGGCTTGAATGGGGCACCCGCTTCCTTCGGTCGCTCAGAATGACACCCCGTTATTACAGTCTTTTATTAACCCATTCCTCAACCCTATCGAGGGCCTTCTCGATGTTCTCGATCGAGTTGGCGATCGAGAAGCGCAGATAGCCTTCACCAAAAGCGCCAAAGGCGGTGCCGGAAAGCACGGCGACCCCGGCCTCTTGCAGCAAGGCGTCGGCCAGCTTCTTGGAGGGCCATCCGGTCTTGGTGATGTTCGGGAACATATAGAACGCGCCTTTAGGCACCTTGCAGGAAAAGCCCTTGATGCGGTTGATGCGTCCGGCGAAGTAGTCGCGGCGGCGCTGAAATTCGGCGCACATCACCCCGACCGAACTCTGGTCGCCCTTTAAGGCGGCGATTCCGGCGACCTGGGTAAAGCTGGCGGTGCACGAATTGGCGTTGGTCTGCATGCGCGCGATAACTTGCGCCAGGTCGGGACGCATGACGCCGTATCCCATGCGCCAGCCGGTCATGGCGTAGGTTTTCGAGAAGCCGTCGAGAAGAATGATGCGGTCGCGCAGCTCGGCGTGCTTGAGAATCGAGTGGTGCTTGCCTTCAAAGATCAGGCGGCAGTAAATCTCATCGCTCAAAATCTGGGTATTGTAATTGCCGACGGCGCTGGCGATGTCGGCGATGTCTTGCTCGGTCAAAACTCCGCCGGTGGGATTTTGCGGCGAATTGAGAATGATGAGCTTGGTACGCTCATTGATCAGGCTGGCAAGCTCGTTGACGTCGAGGCGGAAGTCCATCTCCTCGCGCAGGCGGATGGGCACGGGCTTGGCGCCCACGAAGTTGATCATGGACTCGTAGATGGGAAAGCCGGGATTGGGGTAGATGACCTCATCGCCTTCCTCGGCGAGCGCCATAATGCTGAAGAACATGATGGGCTTGCCGCCCGGAACCACGACCACTTCGTCGGGCGAAACCTTGATGTTGCGGCTGGCGGCCACTTCGTCGGCGATCGCCTGCCGCAGCTCGGGCATGCCGGCTGAAGGCCCGTAATGCGTGTAGCCGTGATGAAGCGCGTCACTGGCCGCCTCGATGATGTGCGAGGGCGTATCGAAATCAGGCTCGCCGATTTCCAGGTGAACAATATCTCTGCCCTGCTTTTCCAGGGCGCGCGCCTTGACTAACACTTCAAAGGCGGTTTCCGTGCCGAGGCGAGACATGCGGCTCGCCAGGCGAAGCTCGGTCTGGATTGCTGGAGTCATCGTATTCATGCCCCGTAATCGATAAATTTGCTGCGTGTATTCTTTCACATGGCAAAAGAAGCGCAAGTACTTTAAAGCAGGCCCCGGGGATTCGAGGAAAACCGCGGAGATCATGGACTGGAAAAAATAGCGAATACCTCAGGGGCTAAAGCCCGCACTCGTGGCGGCCCGGAACGGACGGGCTTCCACCCCACTACGCGTACAAACGGCGCGTAGTGGGGACCCCGGCTGAAGCCCATCCCCTTCAACAAATACTTATGAAAGACGGCCCTAAAAAGTGTGCCCCCGGCGAAGGCGAACGGAGCTTCCGGGCAAACAACCGCACTGATATTGCCATGTTTCGCGATCTCGCCCCCGCCGGGGGTATGAATTCTGAAGGATCGGGCTTGCCAGTGTAGCTATGGCATAACACATGCAGAATTTTCAGTGATGGATAACCCAGGCTTGTGTGACGAAAAAAGACCCTTTGTTTTCCGGTACGAGAAAAAGCAGATCCTTCGCTCCACCACCCCAGCAACGGCAAACGCTGCCGTCACATAACTTGACGGTGAAGCCGATTTAGTTGTGCAGCTCTCTTTCACCGTCGGCGGCGCGGATCACCCGCTCAACACGGTAAGGCACCCGGGCGCCGGCCTGGTGGAAGTGACGCACCTGCAATTCGCCCAACAGTCCGAAAGCCAGCAACTGCACCCCAGCCACAATCATCACTGCTGCCAGGATCAACAGCGGACCGTGCTGATCCATGACGTTGGCATGGAAAAACAATTTCAGCGCCATCATCCAGAGGGCAATCACCGACCCGCCAAAAACTCCCGCCATGCCTACCGTTCCAAAGAAGTGCAAAGGCCTCGAAAGGTACTTGAGCAGGAAGCGAATCGTGATCAAGTCAAAGAAAACTCGGAAAGTGCGGGTGATGCCGTAATGCGATTTACCCTTGTCCCGGTTGATGTTCTTGATGGGAATCTCGCAGATGCGGGCGCCATACCACGACGCCAAGGCGGGAATGAAGCGGTGCATGCCCTCGCCATAGAGCGGAACCTGCTCGATCAGTTCGCGGCGGTAAGCCTTGTAGGTGGTGCCGAAATCGTGGAGATCGACGCCGCTCAGCTTCGACATCAGCCAGTTGGCGCAACGCGACGGAATGCGCCGCATCACCAGATTATCGATGCGCACCTTGCGCCAGCCGCTCACAATGTCGTAGCCCTCGTTAATCTTTGCGATGAAGGCCGGAATGTCGTCTGGATCGTGCTGCAGATCGCCGTCCATGGCGATGACGTACTCGCCCTGCGCATGGTCGAAACCGGCCGCCAGAGCCGAGGTCTGGCCGAAGTTCCGGCTCAACTTCACCACCACGACGCGGCTGTCGATGGCGGCGATTTCCCGCAGCAGGTGGAACGTCTGATCGCGGCTGCCATCGTCGACGAAGACCAACTCGAAGCATTCGCCCGCCGCTTCCATGACGGCCGTCAGACGGTCATAGAGTTCGGTGATGCTCTCCTGCTCATTGTGGAACGGAACAACAATAGAAAACTTAAGCACGATAGATTTATTATACCAAGCCGGGCTGCAGCGGCAGCATGATATCAAGCCAGGCGGCTGCCAGCCGTCAGTTCACCGTCAGCGTGAAGGTGGTGCTGTGGGTCACGGTCCCGCTAGTGGCTGCCACCGTGACGGTGTAAGTGCCCGTAGGCGTGCCTGGGTCGGTTGTGCTCGCTTGGGTTGCGCCGACATTGCCAGAGCTGCTCCCGCCTCCACCACCGCAACCGGCACCAGCGATCAAGAACGCGGCCAGAATTAGCGAGAGCGCTACATACCAATAGCGTTGCTTTCTGCGAGCGCCGACGAAAAGCAGCACGCCGCCCAGCAAAAGGGCTGTGCTCGTCCGCCACGAACCCGGCAGCGGAGGTCGACCTTGGTGGAGCGATGCCGTACTCGGCGCGGTGGTCGTAATGGATAAGTATGTCGTAACCCCAATCGTCGGAGACACCGGGGAGAATGAGTAGCTAGTTTCGGCGGGCAGCCCGGAGCAGGAAAGACTGAGGTTCCCAGAAAAACCGGCGATGCTGGAGCTGTAAACCGATACGACTGCTGATCCGCCTCTTACGACGCTTGTAGGTTGCGTGGCGGTAAGCGTGAAATCGGGATTGGCGATGGTTACTGTGAATGGTATGGAACTATTGGCATTGACGGCATTGAAGTTCGCGTCTCCAGAATAGGAGGCGGTAATCGAATGCACCCCAAGGGCAAGAGAACTCGTTGTAAGCTGGGCTCTCCCGCTAGAGACGCTTACAGAACCACCCAGCGGTGTCCCGTTGTCATAAAACTGTACCTCCCCAGTGGCGGATGGCGAAGCCAACGTTGCGATTACCGTAACCGGCGAACCTGGGGTGACTTGGCTGTTGCTGGCACTCACCGTCAAAGCCACAGAGGCCTTGCCAACAGTCACCTGGCTATTGGTTGAAACGCCCGCACTGAAACTTGAGTCGCCAGCGTAACTCGCCGAATAGTTGTATTGGCCCAGACCCAGACTGGAAATGGTCGCGTTCGCTATCCCGCTGCTGTTTAGAGAGGCTGAACCTACCGAGTTCCCGCCCTGGAGAAACGTAACTAGACCGGTCGGCGTGCCGACGCCAGAGTGACCTGTGACGGTTGCCGTGAGCTGAAATGTGCTAAACGCCGCTACCGTTCCTGGGGCTGTCAGTGCGACGAAGCTCGGCTCCGGGGTCACGGTCAGATTGATGCCGGCGGAGTTGCTGGAGCCGTAGGTGCCATCTCCTACGTAGTGCGCGGTCAGAACGCTATTGCCGCCGGGAATCGGCGGGGTTACCATTCCCGATGCCGTGCCACTATTATTCAGCGCGACCGAACTTGTCCATTCGCTAGCGCTATTTCCGGTGATCAACAGGGCCACTGCCCCGCTTGGCGTGCCGCTTCCCGAGATGGGAGCAACCGTAAATTTATAGCTCAGGGACGAGCCGTGCTGGAAGGTGGCCGGCGAGGTAAGCGATGCCGTCGTCGTGGTGGCCGCGAAGTTCACGTTTGGCCAATTCGTCACCAGCGCGTTTGCATCGACCGAACCCCAGCCGGTTGCCAGGTCATAACCCGGCCCGGCACTGTAGCCATTCATCACCCCGGGGACGCCGTTCGCGGTGGATGAGCAGTTGGGCGAGCCGCCGGCGCATGGCACCGCATTCGTCCCCGACGTGATGTCGTGGTAGACACCCGCAGTGTTCGACAATGGATAGAGATGAAAGTTCGGATTGCCCTGCATCCAGCCTTGGGACTGGTTGACGATCGCCATCAGACCAGCAAAAGCCTGCACTGAGGCGGAAGTACCATAGATGAGGTAGACGCTACCCCCGCTGCACGACCTGTTCAGACATACGATGTAAGGATCATGGGAGGCGGCCGACAGCGACACATCCGGCAGCAGACGATGACGGCCGGAGGAGTTGGGGTCGGTGGCAGGAACGCCATTGCCTGTCTGCCATGCGGGCCTGCCATAAACTGTGCTGACTCCGCCGCCGCCCGCCCATAGTCCGGACTTAGCGCTCTCGTTCCACACGACCTCCGGAATGTAACCGATCGCGGAAGCGCGGTGCGCACCCGAGGTAGTGTTCCAGTAAGTGGAGTCCGATCCGTTCTCGTTGAAAAGGGTCCCGCCGACAGCGACATTGTAGGGCGTCGAGCCCAGTCCGTTCACGGCGAAGCCTTGGGTTGCGTTCGCGCTGCTGGGGTCGTCGCAATCGGCGGAGCCGGAGTCCCCGGCGGAGACGAAAACCGACATTCCCTGGGCCGCCGCCTGTTGCCAAAGCAGGTTGTAGAGCTGACTCCCTTGCTGATCCTGTTCGCAGTTTCCGTAGCTCAGGCTGACCACCGGAGCCAAGTTGTTATCCACGATATAGATCGACGAGAGATCGATTCCGTCGGCGCTATTGGTGCTGGCGGAGACCACCAACTGGATGGCCGCCCCTTGGGCCACCGCGCTGGACCACTGCACATCGAGTTCGGACTCATCCACATCACCGGAGACGATTCCAGGATCGGTGCCGTTGACGATGATTTGCGGCGGCTTCGGAGGGAGTCCGAAAAGGTTTTGGAAATCGCTGACATCGCCGAGGTCGATGTTGCTACGCGCTACGATGGCGATGGTTTGGCCGGTGCCAGTCGTGCCCGCGTTCCACAGTGGCAGCACATTGTAGATGGCCGCAAAATCGTAGGGACCAAGGGCGTAAGTCCCGTTGCTGAGATTGAATTCCGCGGTGGCCGCCGCATTCGGATTTGTCCGCGTTCTGGCGAATGAGGTCTGGGCGACCGTGCCATGCATGGCACGCCGCGGGAAATTGTGCAGCGAGGCAATGCCTCTCACCACCGGCGCCAAGGCGGCTGGAATATAGGGGTTCGTAGCGTTGGCCCAGTACGGCTTGCCGTCGGCAAGATAGCGGTTGATCTGGGTGTGGAAGGCCTCCGCAACCTGGGCCGCAGTGCCGCTGAATTCGATGAAGGACCGTCCTTGAGCCACCGCGTTGACGCGAAAACCATGAGCGCGCAGCCAGGCAGCGACGGTGTCAACGTCCCGCGTGGCGGGACCAAATTGCTCGCCGAATTCCTGTGGGGTGAGCCAACGGCGATAGTTGGAAGAAGCCGGGTCCTGCTGCGCAGCCAGCAACTCCTCAAGCGACGCTTGCTGCGCCGGGCTGCCGCCGAGGAGCAGTATCATGCGCTCCATCGCCAGCTCGCCGGAGGCAACGCCCGAGGCCAGCGCGGAGGCGACCTGCGGATTAACCTGTCCTTTTAATTCAATGAGTTGACGCTCATCGATCGACTGCGTAAGGCGCCCATCGGGTGGGGCGGACTGGGCCGCAAGCGAAGGCACCAAGCCCGTCAGAACCAGGAACAGGAGAATCTGCAGGAACATCCGACCCAGCTTGCCGTACTTCAAAACTTGCTCATGCTAAATCCAGAGTTGCGCAATCTTGGCAAGCGTCGGCGCTGAAGTCAAAACAAATTTGTCGTGTAGGGCAAGGTGCATGCCTGGGTTAAGTCGAACACCCGGCGAGAAGTTCAAAACGGGAGGCGAGGACCGGTTTCGCTCCCACATTAGCTAGCTGCAGCAAATGTGGCCACCAGCCGAAGAATCGCCGTTCTTACGCCCCTTTTGGGGCTGTTTGCTGAAACGTCAACCGTGCCCCAGGCTTACGCCATGGGGCTACCGTATTACGCCCGCTGTGCGGGCTGCTGGGATCACGCCCAAGCACGGAGCGCCAACTGCGCAGACCCGGAGCACCCACGTTCATCTGGCAACTGAAGTGGACGAGGAGACATGCCGATGACAAATATGCAGTTCCACGCGAGTTTGTGGTGCGGCATTCGTTCCAGCAAAATTCACGGCGAGCCCGGCTCGCAGGAATGCCAAAGATTGCGGCGGGAGGCCATGCAGATGGGAAATACGGTGAAGGCAAGACTCCAGGAAAATCTCGTGAGGGTTCCTTGGGCACTGGTGCAATTGCCTCCGTTCCCGCTGGTGGCCACGAGGGTGCTGCAACTGGTCGCCAAAAACGATTCTTCGCTGCACCAGTTAAGCGCGCTGATCTCGACCGACCAGGCGTTTTCGAGTGAGGTCCTCACCATTGTCAATTCACCCATTTTCCCTATTCACACGTCGGTGACCGGCATCCTGCAAGGCATTGCCGCGCTCGGCCTGGAGCGCATCAAAGGCCTGGCGGTTACGGTTGGGGTGCGGGCCTATCTGCGGGGCGCGGCGGGGTGTCCCTCGTTACCGGCAATTTGGCGCCATAGCCTGGCATGTGCCTTGCTGGCCGAAGAATACGCCGAGGCAAACCTGATGGATAAAGGGGCCGCCTACACGGCTGGAATTATGCATGACATTGGCAGGGCGGCGTTGGCAGCCATCGAACCCGGCGATATGCAGTGTTTTTGGAGAACGTGCAAGCCGAGCCCATGGAGGTGCTGGCGCAGGAGCGGGAGTTGTTCGAACTCGACCATTGCCAGGCGGGCCGGCATTTAGCCGCTGCCTGGAAGCTGCCGAACCAGTTTCTCGATATCATCTCGCGCCATCATTACGCCCCGGAATCTGGCGATGGCTTTGGCCTGCTGGCTGTCATCGACCTGGCTTGCAGGATGGCGGACACGCTTGGATTTGCCGCGGCTCCGGCTTGCAAGTGTTGCAGCTACCAAAAACTGGCCAGCCAGTTTCCGGCGCGGCTGCGCGAGCGGCTGCCGCGTGAGCCCGAGGAATTAGCTTTCCAGATCGCCACCAAGATCAACTCGATTGAATCGGTGTATTGACCCAAGCCAGGGCGGGGTTTCGTTCGGGCCGGTTCTGGATTACGCTGGTGGCGGTGAAGTGATGCCCATACTCGACGACTTGGAGCCATGGCATCCATTGACGCGGATAACGCTCATTGGCTGGCTGGTGTTTTACGGCGCTTTCCTGGCGTACGCTGCCGCCGACCGCGGCGGCTTTCTGTTCATTGACCACGTAAACCTGGTAGTGCACGAAGGCGGACACCTGCTGTTCGGCTGGTTCGGTCCCACGTTGGGACTTTGGGGCGGGACCCTGCTACAGTGGCTGGTGCCGGCCTTGCTGGCGGCATACTTCTTTGCCCAACGGCAGATCGCCGGTTTCAGCTTCTGCCTGTTCATGCTGTTTGAGAACTTCCTCTATACCGCAACGTATATGGCTGACGCCCGGGCCCAGGTTCTGGACCTGGTGAGCGTCGGCGAGGGCAATGCTCTGCACGATTGGTTCACCATCTTTTCCAGCTTGGGCGTGCTCCGGCACGACATCCAGATCGCGGCCATGGTGCGGGCGCTAGGATGGGCCGGAATGCTGGCCACGGCGGCATGGTTCGGATGGCGCGGCCGGACGCTGGCAGACGGCTGAAAACGAGCTGAAGCCGGGGGCCCGGCAAGCCCTCTAGTGGCTTGTTGGGGAATGCCGCAGGGTTTTTTCGAAGGTAAGGAAAAAAGAAAAAGCAGATCCTTCGCTGCGCTCAGGATGACCCCCGTAATGGACCCCGGCCAATCACTCCAACGCGCCGAGCCTCGTTGGGGACTCCGGCTCGCTCAGGATGAGACCCGAAAGAGCGCACGCAGCCGTGTTCAACAACAGCCCTTCGGTTCGACGCGTTACCTAGCGCTGCCGGTCTTGTTCGAAAGCCCGGAGTTCGGCGACAATTTCGATGGCCGCGGCCCGCGCCTGGTCGCCCCGCGCCGGATCGAACGAGATGGCGCCCACACGGGCATGGCCGCCTCCGCCGTAGCGCTCGCAGATTTTCGCCAGGTTGGCAAGCTCGGTCGCCGTGGTCCAGGGATTCGAGCCGACCGAGACTTTCATGCGGAAGCTACTCTTGCTGAGTCCGACGCTGTAAACGCAATCGGGGTGCAGGTAGTAGGGTATGAACTTGTTGTAGCCCTCCAGGTCGAATCCGGTAACGTCGAAGAACACCGTCCCCTGCTTGCTCTCGGCGTGGTCGCCGAGAATCTGAATCGAGCGGCGATGCCGTTCCAGCAAAGGCGGGATCAGGGGGGCAACAAAGGGACCTTCCGCGATCTGTTGCAGCGGTTCGGTAGCCAGCAGAGGAATGAGGCGCGGCACCAGCTGCGGGTCCGGGCTGGCTTCAATGACCATGGTCAGTCGGGTGGCGGGAGAGTGCATTCCGACGGCGTCCTCGGGGCTGTCGTAGAGCGCTCCGTCGATGATATCGGCCCAATCGACCATTTCCCGCACCGGCTCCAGGTTGAAGCCGAAACGGTTCTCGGCGACGGTGGCGATCAGCTTGGTGCAGGACTTGAAATCGGGGTCGTAGAATTTCGTTGTGCTCTGCTGCTGCTCGAAATGAGCCGCATCTTCCGGGGTCAGAAAAGCGCTCTGGTGATGATCGAACCACCAGGTAATCTTCGGGGATGCGGAGTATTTGAAATCGACGATGGCGTTTTCGTCGCCAGTGAAATCGCTCTCCTCGAAGAGCGCGCCGGCGCGGTGCAGCAGGCCGACGAATTCGAATTCAACGTTGGGCCGAATCCGCTCGCGGTAAAAGCGCGAGAAAAGGGCGGCGGAACACGTCCCGTCAAAGCACTTGTTATGGTAAAAAACTCGAATCAGCACTCAGAAGGCCTTCCTGGGACGAGAAGCACAGCGCAAAACTTCCGCCGATCGTCGAAATAAATAAAAGCAGTAAAAAGACAATAGGATTGCCAGTTGCCACGATAATGTCAAGCAGGTTGTGCAGCAGTTTGAATTCTGGCCCCATCAATCTCAGTTCCCGCATTTTTCTATCCAAGATGCGGGCTGACCGGATGAGACTAAAATTCCGTCCTTGATATATTCCTTGCCGTCGCTGCCTTTGGATTCAAGGGTTCGCATGCGGGAGTTCTCCTTGACCATGAGAACGTCAGTGGTCGTCCCGTTGCTCGACCCCCAGTTCGGATCATCGTTGCGTACACGAACTTTTATTGTCGTGGACGTTATGATTTGCGCACTGTCTACGACGGTCATCAACGTCGATGAGTCCGGGCCGCGCTCAAGCCTCCGTCGTGCCAGGCCATTGGCATCCCTGAAAACGAGCATGTGCCAATTCTGCGCGCTTGCCGGCTCCTTGCAAGAAATCGCCCAGGAGCCGGCCCAGCCGAAACGGTCAAGAACGTCCCATGCACTCTCGGCAAATGCCGTGCTCGATAGCAACAACAAAAACGCCGTAATCACCGTCAAGCGAGAACACTTCATCGCCATCCTCCTATTTTCAAACTGACTCGCTACCCAAGCGGATTGTGCAAGAAACATCTCCGGGCAAGGTTGCACGCGACGATTGTGGAGTCAGCATGAGCACACGGACGCGCTTTCGGATTCCCTTTTCGGATTCCATTCGATCTTCGATACTCAGGCGTGCTGTTCGGCAAATTCGCCGATGACCGGCAGCTTGAACATCACGCCCTGATAGGCCTTGATCAACAGCACGATCCACATAATCAGGAATGCCAGCTCCAGGATCGGCCACAGGGCCCACCCCAAGTAGGGGATGATAACCACCCCGTGCAGGACAATCCAGGCAACCGTGAACAGGATCGACTGGAAAGCGTGAAAGCGAATAAAGCGATTGCGATTGTAGGGTTCCACCAGCAAAAAAATGATGGCTGCAAAAAAGATGTAACAAAGCATTCCGGCCAGGTTTTGCGAGATTGCCGGTGTAGTTGCAGGCGGCTGGTTGCCCTCTGGCGCAGCCCCGGCCGGGCCGGGATTGGCAGGACCGGTTCCAGCAGCGTTGTCGCGCTTCACCGCCGCACCGCAGCTTGGGCAGAAAACCGCCGCTTCATTCAGCGGCGCACCACAGGCCGTGCAGAATGCCATATTCAACCTCCCTCGCCAGACTGGCGTGCGATGTCCCTTTTGGCCCGCTGTCGCCTCCGAGCCTGAGCTTCAGTCCTCGGACGCCGACGGCGACTCACACGTATCGTCGAGTCTTCTTGCCGCACTCCTCGCAAATTCCGTAAATCTGAAATGTGTGCCGGGTGGTGATGTAACGATGCTTGAGGCCGATTTCCTGTTCGACCTTTTCGATTTCGGGCGAAAAAAATTCCACCGAACTGCCGCACTCGGTGCAGACCATGTGATGGTGGTTGCGCCGGTTCAGTTGATGCTCGTAACGCGCTACACCGTCCTGAAAAGCCACGGCGCTGGCCAATCCGCAATCGGCAAACAGCTTCAAGGTGCGGTATACGGTGGTAAAACCAATGCGCGAATCGCGGTTCTTGACCAGATGGTGCAATTCCTCGGTCGAGAGATGGTCGCGGGTTTCCAGGAAGGTGCGCAGAATGGCGTCGCGTTGCGCCGTGCGCTTCAGGCCCACGCGCTTCAAGTGAGCATAAAAAATCTCTTCGGCCACGCGGTGCATCTCCCGCGAGACCGTGGAGTAATCGTCAACGCGTTTCGGCAGCATGATCATTGACGGCCGGGCACTGGCGTCAGCCGTAGAATAACATTCGTGGTAGCAGGTGCCCAATTAATTGCATGATTCGGCGCACTTACGGTCTTTCCCCGGCTTTTCCCCGGTTGGGGAACTTTGGCTTCCCCACATCGCCGGAGACGTGCTCCGGTCCAATTCCTTCAAGTCTTTGGTCTTTGGGACTTTGGATCTCTTACCGGGGGCCTGGGCCTTTAAGTCTTTGGCGGCCGGCGAGGTTCGGGCGTGCCGGCAGTCCGGGGTGGGCTCATGGTTCGCGGTTCAGCATGACATAATGCCTTCATCCCATGTCTGACTCTGCTGGCCCAATTGCCCTCGCTTCGACACCGCGCCGCCACTCCGGAAAGCGTCTCGCAATCCGTGTCGGGGTTGGCTTTTTCCTGCTTTGCGTGGTCGCTCTGGCCGCCGCGGCAGCCTGGTTGCTGGCCGTCGCCCGCGACGCCCTGCCGCAGCTCGATGGCACCCGGCCGATTGCTGGACTGAGCGCTCCGGTGACCGTGCGGCGCGATGCGCAAGGCGTTGCGGCCATCACCGCCGCTTCACTGAACGACCTGTTCTTTGCCCAAGGCTATGTGACGGCACAGGACAGGCTTTGGCAGATGGATATGAGCCGGCGCTACGCCGCCGGAGAGCTTGCCGAGGTAATGGGCGGCGATTACCTCAAACTCGACCTCACGCAGCGCGTGCTGGGGCTGCGGCAGGTGTCGGAAATGGCTGTCTCACAGCTCTCGGCCCGTGACCGCCAGTACATGGAAAGCTATGCCCAAGGAGTGAATGCCTATATTTCCGAGCACCAGCGCTCGCTGCCGCTGGAGTTTCGCCTGCTGCGTTACTCCCCGCGGGCATGGACCGCGGCCGACAGCTTTCTGGTGGGCGCCATGATGTCGGAGATGCTGAACCACTACGGCTATCGCGACAAACTGGAGCGGGAAAAGATCGCCGCCAAACTGGGACCCGAGTTGACGGCGGATTTGTTTCCCACCACTTCCGGGCGCGACATACTACCCGACGGAGAACGTCCGCTTGCAGCCCAGCACGCCCAACTACGACCCGCGACCCCTGGCGCAAACGCCGCCCCTGAACTCGTCCCCGGGTCCAACAACTGGGTGCTCTCCGGCGCCCATACGGCAAGCGGTAAGCCATTGCTTTCCAACGACATGCATCTGCCGCACCGTATCCCGAACACCTGGTACGAAATCCACCTCACGAGCGGTGATTACGATGTGGCCGGGGTCTCTCTGCCGGGACTGCCGGCGGTGATTGTCGGTCACAACCGGCGATTGCCTGGGGCTTCACCAATCTCGGACCGGATGTCGAGGATCTCTACATTGAGAGCTTCAATGAACAGGGGGAGTATCTAGCGCCCGAAGGCTGGCGGAAGCCGATCGTGCGCCATGAAACCATCCGTGTCCGGGGTGGACGCGACAGCGTGCTGGAGGTGCTCCAGACCCGGCATGGCCCGGTGATTACATCCGCCCTGCGACTCTCTCCGGCCTTCAAGGACGAGAGCCGCCAGCTTGCCCTGCGCTGGACAATCTATGACCCTGGCGGGATTTCCTTTCCCTTTTTCGAGCTCAATATGGCCCGCAATTGGGACGAGTTCCGTCATGCCCTCTCGCAAATGGGCTCGCCGGGACAGAATGTCGTTTACGCCGATGTGGAGGGGCACATCGGCTATCAAAGCCAGCGGGCTGGTGCCAAACAGGGCTGCCGGGGACGGCCTGGTGCCGGCGAGCGGAAGCGATGAGAGCCACGACTGGAAGGGGTACATCCCATTTGAAGAGATGCCGCGAATTTACGATCCGCCAGGCGGCATACTGGCCACGGCCAACCAGCGCGTCACCGCCGATGATTATCCCTACACCATTGCCAACGACTGGGGCAGCCCCTACCGCGCCGAACGCATTCACAGGGTTCTGCGGCAGGAAAAAAAGTTTACCGCAGCCGACATGCTGGCGCTGGAGAACGATGTCTATTCCGATGTCGACCGCTTTTTCGCCGAGCGCTTTGTCTACGCCGTCGACTCGTGGGCGAAAGCCTCGGCACGAGCCCGCCAGGCAGCCGAACTGCTGCGCCAGTGGGATGGCCAGATGAAGGCCGACTCCGCCGCAGCCGCCATCGAGCGCCATGCGCGCCGCAATCTCTACCAGAGCCTTGCTGGAAGCGAAGCTGGGAGCCGAGGCCGGGCAATATGCCTGGTTCAATTCCGGCGTATGGCTGGAAAACGCGGTGCTGAACCAGCTTCCACGCTGGCTGCCGCCACAGTATGGCAGCTACGAGGAGACGCTCTGCGCCGCCATCGAAAAGACCGTAGGCGACAGCCATGCGCCCGGAAACCTGGCCGCATGGCGTTACGGCGACGACTTTCCGGTGGAGGTTGAGCATCCCATTTACGGCAAGGTTCCCTTGCTGAAGCGCTGGGCGGGAAGCGAACAGCGGCCGCAATCGGGCTCCGGCGACACGGTGAAGCAGGTGGGACGCGGCTTTGGACCTTCCGAGCGTTTGACGGTAGATTTCGCGAACTTCGACTCGACGACACTGAATATCGTGAACGGCCAGAGCGGAAACCTGTTCAGTCCCTACTTCAACGACCAGTGGAAGGCGTGGTACATGGGCACGACCTTTGCCCTCGCTTACACGTCCGAAGCGGTCGAGCACTCGGCAGCACACCGTCTGGTGCTGGAGCCGCAACGGTAGCGCGGTGCGGAGAAATGCCTCGCATAACTAAACGCGCCTAGTGAGTGTCATGCTGAACGAGCCAGGGTTAGGGCGCCTGTATCCTGATATTCTCAACCGTGCTCGTGACCACCGTTCCCTGATTTGCCGCCGGCCAGAACGATCTTGGGCTGGAAGAGCGTGCCGGCGATGCGGCTGGCAATGGCTAGCAGCTCGGACTGGTTGGCGAAGACCCTGACCAGTTTGGCCTCCGACATTTCAGGCAGATTGACCGCGCCTCCGTTGCGCAAGCGTCCGGCGGCCTCGGGCGGAGCGGTGACGGCTGGCAGTTGCGGCAGGATCTTGCGGGGATGGATCAGATAATCGCCCAGGCCCTCGCCGCCAGCCATCCGGCTAGCAATAGTGTCAAGCGAATGGGCGTCCGCGAGCTGGAATTCGCCGCAACAGGTGCGGCAGAGAGCACTGAGGTGGGCACCGCAGCCGAGGCTCTGTCCCAACTGGTGGGCGATGGCGCGCACGTAGGTTCCGGCGGAGACAACGGCCCGGAAGCAGGCCCGGTCTCCGGCGAGCGACTCGATGACGAACTCCTCGATCACGACTTCGACCGGCTTCAACTCGACTTCCACTTTGCGGCGGGCCAGCTTGTAGGCCGGTACCCCTTTGATCTTCTTAGCCGAAAAGGGCGGCGGAAGCTGCTGCATGCGTCCGCGGAAGTGGGCGGCGGCGTCCCGCACAGACTCCAGAGTGAGCGGGGGCAGATCGCTCGGCGGCTCGAAGCCCACGGGATCGCCGTCGGCGTCGTAGCTGTCGGTCACGATGCCGACGCGGATTTCACCTTGATAGGCTTTCACGGCCCCTTGGTAGAACTGCGCCAGGCGGGTCATGCGTCCCATGACCAGCGGCAGGACACCGGTTGCCATAGGGTCGAGCGTGCCCAGATGTCCCACCGAACGCTCGCCGCAGATGCGCCGCACGCTGGCGACAACGTCATGCGAAGTCATACCCGCCGGCTTGTCCACGATCAGAATGCCGTCAATTGCCATGTCTGCTTATGGTCGCGCCGGCAGTGCCGCCGGTCAATCGTAAACTCTCACCGCCAGCGGGCAGCGTTCGCCGGCGAACTCCCACATCTGCTGACTGTGGCAGATATGGGGGCAGCCCGCCGCGCATGAATTAGAATTGCAAACTGGAAGGTTCGAAGCGCTTCGATGATTTCGCCGCCGCATGATCCCTCTTAAAGATGACGCGCCCCGGATTACGACGCCGTACATGACGTGGCTGCTGCTCGTCATCAACCTCGGCATTTACTTTTTTGAGTGGACGACGAGGTTGCACTACGGCCAAGGCGCCCTCGATGGGCTGGTGCGCATCTTCGGGCTGGTCCCGGTCAGGGTGACACTCCTGCTGGCGGGCGGACACGTGCCGCTGCGGCTGGTCCATCAACTGGGCGAGCAGATGGTGACTCCGGCAGCGGCCTTGCTGCCGTTTTTCACCTCGATGTTCCTGCACGGTTCCTGGCTGCACGTCATCGTCAACATGTGGGCCTTGTGGATCTTCGGCGACAATGTCGAGGACCACCTTGGGCACTTCAGCTACCTGCTGATGTATGTGCTGTGCGGGCTGGCGGGCGGGGTGACGCATACGTTGCTGAACCTGGCGTCGAGCCTGCCAACCGTAGGCGCCAGCGGCGCGATTGCAGGAATCATGGGCGCGTATTTCGTGCTGTATCCCTCGGCCCGCGTGCTGACGCTGGTTCCCTTCTTCTTCGTTTTTTTCGTATGGCTGCCGGCGTGGATCGTGCTCGGCTACTGGTTTGTCGTACAGTTTCTGAGCGGGGCCGCGACCTCCATCTCCGCCAGCAACTCCGGCGGCGGAGGGGTGGCGTTTTGGGCGCACGTCGGCGGATTCGTTGCCGGACTGGTGCTGATACGGCTCTTCCCTTCCCGGCCACGCCGCTACCATTACGGAATTTAGAGACGGCCGGACTACCCCAGGATCACACGCACTTGTGATGGTTGGGCTTGAAGCGGCGGCAGCCACGGTATATCAGTGGTCTGAATTCGGCCCCTCCTATCCCGGTGATGTGCTTTTCTGGATTGGAAAGTGGTTGTCGCTCGGGGGGAACCGTTATGGCCAAGGATTCGCCGATCCTGCCTATCGAGCCCTTACCATGGAAAGGCGATGGCGAGGGCCGTTCCATTCAAAATGAAATCCTGCTAGACCTACCACGCAAAGAGTGTGAAGCGCTGTTGGCAAAGCTGGAATACGTGCGCTTGAAACCCGGCCAGGTTCTGCATGAGGCCGGAGAGCCACTCAAGTCCGGATACTTCTGCAACTCAGGGATGTTCTCGGTTCTGAGCACGATGCCCGACGGCAAACTGGTGGCCGTGGGGTTGATCGGCAACGAAGGTTTTGCCGGGGTGCCGCTGATTGCAGGGTTTCGCACCGGCCACGCGAGAACCATCGTTCAACTGGAAGCGACCGCCTTCCGGGTGCATGGCGACCTGCTGCCGGCTTTGTTTCGCCAATTCCCTACACTGGAGCGCCAGCTACAGCGCTATGCGCAATTTTTAACCCTGCAGGTGATGCAGACTGCGGCCTGTAACCGGCTCCACGAAGTTCACCAACGACTGGCGCGATGGCTGTTAATGACGCGGGACCGCCTCAGTTCCGACTCTCTTCCCCTGACCCAAGACTTCCTATCGCAAATGATCGGGACCCGCCGCTCCAGCGTTACCGTGTGCGCTGGTATTTTGCAGGAGGCACGATTGATTTCCTACAGACGAGGAATCGTAACCATCCTGAACCGGCACGGGCTGGAAGAGTCGGCATGCGATTGCTATCGGCTGCTGCGACAGCAGACTGAGGAGTGGCAACAGCAGTTCGAGTAACTGCGTGCGCCAGCGCACATCCAAGAGTTCTCCGCCGTACCGACTAGCTCTCCGAACAGCAGTAGCATAAGCGCTAATAGTAGGTAAGTCACTGCTTTCCTATCTCAGGTACCAAGTAGTGCAGTATGGTCACCATCCTCTGTATCGACGATGATCCGAAGATACTTCAAGTTCATGAAGCTGTCTTGGGAGCTAAGGGTTACACGGTCCTGACCGCTCCCGACGGCCTTAGCGGAATCGCTATTACCCGCAACTACTCGATTGATGTCGTGGTCACCGATTTCCAGATGCCGCCGGGTATGGATGGCGGCCAGGTGGCCGAGCTATTGATGAAAGAGAAACCAAAGCTGCCTGTGGTGATTTGCAGCGGCTGTGTTGACGAAATACCGGAGTATAGGAAGTACGGCGCCCACCAGTTACTCGCCAAAGGGGATGGTCCAGGCAGTCTAGTGTCACTGGTAGAAAAGCTAATCGCCCTCAACGCCACGGTGAAGAAACGCACGGCTCGCATCAGAACCAAAGCCCCGTTATACAAAAGGGCATTGCGCAGAAAGGCGAGCTGACATCCATCCAAGGCGAGCGCCCTGCTCTGCTTCAGCAGCGAAAAGAAACTGCCTCATCGTAAAGTCGGGTAGGATGGGCGGCCATGCGGCGCTAGCCAAGCTGCAACTACTATTGTCCGCGTCTGCAAGAACTACCCCACTCAAGCCGAAAGAAGGCTTGAATGGGCCACCCGCCCGCGCGGCATAACGCTATTGCGTGTCCCATTGTACCCGTCCCGCCTTACGTGGAAATTTGGGGTCGATTTTCTCATACAGTACTTTCCGCCCATCACTACCCAGCACTTTTGTTGCTGTTATCCATTGGTTATCTTGCAATCGCATACGAATTAGTTGTGACCAGAGCCCGTTTTGACCGTAGAAAAACACGTTGTAGTCCTGCCGGTCTGAGTTGTCGAATCTAAGCCACCAAATAGCCCTCCCAACATGAGCCGAAATATCTCCAATTTTCACGTTAATGTCTGAGGCTAGCGGGAGATAAAGCTGAGCCCCTGTTCTTTTGGCTTCCGCTATGATTTTGTCCATCTCTTTCAGGTTAGTAATTCTGACCTCTACATTATGCAATGGAAATTTACCAGCGTGATTGGCGCTAATGACAATCCGCCCGTCCGGTTGTCGGCCAAAAGTTAGATACACAAAACTATCGCCTCCAGTAATCGTATCGATGCTTGTGCGTACTCCCTTGAATATCAGCTCTGATCGCTGCATTGTGGCATCGAACTGATTCTGGCTATTCTGAATGGCGGTCTTGATACCATCGCCAATTTGCCGAAAACCTTCAAGTTGAGACTGTCTGGCATCTGCTTGTTGTTTGTCATGCTCATTTCTGTCCTGATAAATCGACTTCAGTTCAAAGCCAAGCAACAATACCAACACCAAGCTCCAGATGGCTTTTTCGCGTCTCCCGACTTTTTCCCTGATAAATGGCACAAGTACACCTAGAACCGCCAATATGGCTATGAATACGCCAACAGGCGGATGCCAGTTCCAAATAGTTGTAAAGTGGAGCACGACGCACACCTCCACCAGCCCATGCGTTGATGCATTAAACTGATGGGGGAAGAAAAGGGCGCAAGGGCGGTCACAGGATTGTACCCCCTGCCTGTGGAAACCCAAACTGACCCACCACCGAACTTACGGTTGCTTGACAGTTGGGGAGCTGGCTCGGTACCTTTGCTGCTTAACTCCAGACAACTTCGTTTGAGTTGCCGCTGGCAGCATAACCCGTGTCGATTACTGCGCTTGTTCTGATCATCATCGCGGCCGTGGCTCACTCCACCTGGAACCTTTTAGCCAAAAGGGCCGCCGATTGCCGACACTTGATGTGGTTCGTCTGCATCGGCTCATCGATCCTGATGTTGCCGGCGGCGATCTGGGTGTTAGGCGACGATTGGCCGAAGCTTGGCCTTAAGGCCGCAGGTTTCCTGCTCGCGACCGGCCTGCTGCACGTGTTCTATTTCGAGGCGCTGCAGAGAGGCTATCGGGCGGGCGACTTATCGGTGGTTTACCCGTTGGCGCGCGGCACAGGCCCTCTGTTCTCCTTCGGCGGAGCCATCCTGGTACTGCACGAGCGTCCCACGGTGATCGCCATCGGCGGTGCACTGCTGGTGGTCTGCGGGATATTGCTGCTCTCGGGCGGAGCCAGCTTCTTTAATGATTCAAGCGGCCACGCCGGCAATGCAAAGGGCCGCGGCAACCGCGCCGGAATATTTTGGGGGACGATGACCGGCCTCACCATAGCCTGTTACACCATTGTGGATGGCTATTCGGTCAAGGTACTGCTGCTCTCGCCGATCCTGGTGGATTTTGCCGAGAATCTTTTCCGCACCATTGTGTTCTCCTACAGAGGCTGGCGAGAACGCACGTCGCTGCCGGAGGAGTTCGCGCGCTGCTGGAAAGAGGCGCTGGGAATCGCCGTGCTCACGCCTCTGGCATATATCCTGGTGCTGTACGCCATGAGGATTGCGCCGGTTAGCCACATTGCGCCAGCACGCGAGATGTCGATGATGATCGGCGCCTATTTTGGCACCAAGCTGCTGCATGAAGGCAATGCGAAACAAAGGATCTTCGCTTCCCTGCTGATCGCCTCAGGTGTGGCCGCGCTGGTGCTGGGATGATTGCGCGTGAAATTCAGTTCACAGCGCGCCGCCGGTCGGGGTGATCACCAACTCGGAAAGAGTCGCGTTGCCGGGCAGCAGGATGGCGTCCAGCACGGCCCTGGCGACCACCTGCGGGGACATCATTTTGTGCTTTGGGGCGTCGGGCCAGATCTGATCCCAGATGGCGGTGTCGGTGGCGCCTGGCATCAGGGCAATGACGCGAATTTGCCGCGGCCGCAACTCCTCGCGCAAGGTTTGGGTAAAGCCAAAGGCACCGTGCTTGGATGCGGTGTAGGCGGCCATGCCCGGGAATATCGCGCGGGCGGCTACGGAAAGGTTGTTGACGATGGTACCGCCGGCGCGCATCAGCAGCAGCGCCGCGCGGGTCACCAGAAACAATCCGGTGAGATTGGTTTCGATGACTTCTTGCCATTCGGCGAGCGAGAGTTTGGCGATTTCGCGGTTGGGATGGGCCAGGCCCGCATTGTTCACCAGGATGTCGAGGCCGCCATAGTCCTCGCCGATAACCCGGAAGAGCCGCTCGACGGAATGCGGGTCGCGAACGTCCGAATGAATCGCACGCGCTTTGGTCAGACGGGCGGCAGACGCCTGCAAGGTGCGCTCATCGCGTCCGCTGATGACCACCGAAGCCCCAGCTTCGGCGAAGGCCTGGGCGATGGCAAAACCGATACCACGGTTTCCTCCGGTAACGAGCGCGACTTTGCCGCGTAGCGGGGCCGCAGCGTCCGCCGGTTTGGGCCGCGGACGTGTCTGACTGGTGGCGGCTGCGGGCTTGGTGCTCTTGGTGCGCTTGCGCATGCTTCGGAGAATACACCAACTATCACCCAACGAGCCGAGCCTCTTCGGGAGAATCGAAATCAAAGTCCCACATCTGCTAACTACAGCAGATATGGGGCACCAGCTGCTTTGTCTTTTGTCGCAAGAAAAGCAGATCCTTCGCTACGCTCAGGATGACACTCCTGGAGGCAAACGGTACGATTCAGAAGGAGACAACCCTACCCTAGCCAAATACTGTCTGGCTGGTCGAATTCGCAGAGAATCGAAATCGAAGTCCCACATCTGCCAACTGCAGCAGATATGGGGCACCGTCGATTAGTAGTCGTTGGTCTGTTTCTCACGAATCAGCGAGAGAAATTCGCTGCGCGTATCGAGGTCGCGGAAAGCGCCAAGCATGGCTGAAGTGACGGCCGACGAGTGCTGTTTTTCCACCCCGCGCATCATCATGCAGAGGTGGCGCGCTTCGATGACAACACCCACGCCCCGCGGTTGAATGACGTCCTGAATGGTCTCGGCGATCTGCGTGGTCAAGCGCTCCTGCACCTGCAAGCGCCGGGCGAAAATCTCGACCAGACGGGGAATCTTGCTGAGCCCGATCACCTTGCCATTGGGAATATAGGCGACGTGGACCTTGCCGAAAAAGGGCAGCACATGGTGCTCGCAGAGACTGAACATCTCGATGTCCTTGACGATCACCATCTCGTCGTATTCGACGGTGAAGAGCGCGCCGTTGAGCAAGGTGTGGGGATCCTCATTGTAGCCCTTGGTCAAAAACTCAAGGGAGCGATGCACCCGCACAGGGGTTCGCTGCAGGCCCTCGCGCTCCGGGTCTTCGCCAAGCCGGCGCAGCATCTCCTGGATCAGCTCCTCGATGCTGGCGGCAGAGAGGGCGGCATTCGCTTTGGCCGGGACGGCCGGAACCACATTGCTCGTCGCGTCTTTCATGATGTCCTTCATCGCGTCATCATCTCTTTCATCCCATCTTTCATCGCGTCATCCGTTGCACCCGCGAATTCCGCATGCTTACGGCTCCGCTTCGTCCATCCCAACATCTGCAACTACGGCGCAGGTTGGGGACCCGGGCAGCGCTGGCTCTGATCGCCGCCGGAATACTCGAAACTGTTCATCGAGGTCTCTTCGAGCCTTACCCTTTCGAGATGAGCCGCAAGCAGGCGCGGCTCTAAAATCCGGTAGATCGCCTGGCACAGGTTCTCGCTGGTGGGCACCGCCTGCTGAAATTCAGGCAGGCAGTTCAAGTTCTGGTGGTCGAAGTGCTCCAAAACTTCGCGGGTGACCAGGCAATCGAGTTCCGAGAGATCGCAAATCATGCCGCTGGCCGGATCGATTTGCCCGCAGACTGTAACCTCGACGGCATAGTTGTGGCCGTGTCCATGCGGATTGTTGCACTTGCCGTAGGTGGCGCGATTCTGCTCCGCCGAGAGCTTTTCCGAATGCAGACGGTGCGACGCCGCCAGCCAGTAGCGCCTGGTGAGATAAGCCTTCATGCTTCCCCTAAGAAATCCACGAACAGGTCATGACTCTCATAGACCCGCACGCGGTGCAGTTTGGCGACGTTCAACTTCGCTGCGAGCCGCTGCCAGATGTAGACGGCGATATTTTCGGTGGTGGGGTTGCGCCGCGCGAACTCGGCAACCTCCTTGTTGAGATGGCGGTGGTCAAGGGTTTCGACAACCTCGCGGTTCATCAGGTCTTTCAGGTCTTTGAGATCGATCACGAAACCGGTGGTGGAATCGACTTCGCCACGGACCGTCACCTCTAAGGTGTAGTTATGGCCATGGCCATTCAGGTTGGCACACTTGCCGTAGAGCTTTAGGTTCTCTTCGGGAGTCAGCTCCGGGTTGTGATAGTAATGCGAGGCTGAAAATTCGCACTTGCGGGTTAAGTAGATCATAGTGCTTCCGTCCATCGATGTTAGAGGAAACGGCAACGCCCCTCAGGGGCTAAAGCCCGCACACTTGTTAACTCTGGACGGCACGGCTCAAGGCACCCCAGCAAGCCAAATACACGCTTGCTGGGGACCCCGCAAAGCCGCGCCCCTTCAAAGAACGATGCCGGGACAAATCAACGCGTGTGCTCGACACGAGATTTTGCCCGAGTATGCTCCTCTATTTTGGCAGATGCGGGCGAAACGCAATAGTTGCGACCTTTCCACTCGACCTGGCCGTCGCGATGCGCTCTGGCGGAGCGCAGCAGCAGACTGGCGAAGAGCGGCAAGCCACAAAACGCCAGTGCGGTCGAAAGCGGGTCGAAATGCGCTTGGCGCATGCGCCGCAAAAAATTTCCCCAGGCTACGGCGGCCGCGCCCAGAAGCGCGTAGCGAGCCGGTCCGGCTTTCGTCAGCCATGCGGCAGCGGCGGCCGGCGGCAGCGCCACGAGCACGATGAATTCCGCCAGCCGTCGATAGGCCAGGCTGCCGGCGTCGGGAAACAGCAGCGCCAGATTCTTGGTCCAGCCCTCGCGCATCTGCCGCAGGCCGCGATACATGCGGGTGCGGACCATGCCCTTGCCCAAGCGGAAGCGCAGCACGTAGCCGGCGCCCTTCACACGGCGGGCCAGGGCAACGTCCTCGAGCAAATCTCCGGCGACGGCGGCGTGTCCGCCAACCGCCTGGTAGACGGCGCGCCGGATCAGCAGGTACTGGCCGTTGGCCGCCGCCACTGATTTCGTGGGATCGGAAACATCGCGCGGACGGAAGGCAGTCGCCAGCTCGGCGAAAATCACCGGCATCAGAGCGCGCTCCCAGAAGCCTTCGACTTGCTGCTCGGGAGAGAGCGAGAGCATATCCACCCCGTGCTGCTCGGCTTCTTCGACGGCGGCGGCGAGCGATCCGGGCTCGTGTTCGGTATCGGCGTCGGTGAAAAGCAGCCAAACGGACTCAGCATAGGGCAAGGCGCTCCAAATTGCGTTGGCCTTGCCCGTCCAGCCCGCGGGCAGCGGACGGCGAGCCTCGATGACGATCACCGGCGCTGCCCCAACACCCGCAACTGCGGCCTCTTCTGGGATGTACAACGCACGGGCATGGCAATCCAAGTCGCCGCAGCCAATGCCGTTGCCGGCGGCGCGCGTCGTGGGCCCTGGCTGGCAGAGATCGGATTGAGCTGCACTGCCGCCGTCGAGGGCTGCGGCGAATTCTTGCGCAATCTGGCGGGCGATTTCGGCGGTGCGGTCGGTGGAGTGGTCGTCGACTACGATTACCTGGAAGGCGATTCCCTGCTGCGCCAGAATCGAGCGCAGGCAGCGGCGGATGTTGGCCTCTTCGTCGCGCGCCGGGATGATGACCGACAGCCTCGGCTTCTCTTCCCCAGCACGCACAACCGGGGCGCATGCCTGGGACCCCGTCTCTGCCCCAGCACGCGCAACCGCGGCGCGCGCCGGGGACTCCGTGGGCCAAGCAGGGGGAGTGGACGAGGCTAGGATGGCGGGCTTCATCGCGTCCAATTTTGTATTATAGAAGGTGTGATGCGTCTTGAACGTTACCTCCTGCTGTTCGCCCTCGCCCTCGTTGCGATTTGCCTGGTGACGGCGTGCCGCCGCGGTTCGCGGCCGGCGCGCATTGGCGACGCTGCTCCCGATTTTTCAGTTACCGATGCGGAGCGCACGGTCACTTTGAGCCAGTTCCGCGGCAAGCCGGTGGTGCTTAACTTCTGGGCTACCTGGTGCCCGCCGTGCGTAGAAGAGATTCCGTCGCTGGTGGCGTTGCAGAAACAACTCGGCGACAAGGTCGTGATCCTGGCCATCAGCACCGATGAGGACGAAGATGCGTACAAAAAATTTACCAGGCTGCACATGCCAGGGATTCTGACGGTGCGCGATAGCAAACAGGTGTCGAATGCACTGTACGGAACCTTTGCCTTCCCGGAAACCTTTGTCATCGACCGCCAGGGCGTGCTGCGCCGCAAATTCATTGGCTCCGTCAAGTGGACCTCGCCGGAGATCGTCGACTATTTGGGGAAGCTGTAGGCGGCGAGATGCATTAGTTCCACGCGAGGGAACTACCCCACTCAAGCCCAACTGCGGGGCTTGAATGGGCCACCCGGCCGTCTTACGCCCGCTACGCGGGCAGGGACATGCGGATTCCATGCGTACCCCAGGCTTACGCCTGGGGCTATCATCTTGTGCCCGCTATCGCGGGCTGAGGGCGCGGCACGCGAAGTAACTACCCCACGTTAGCGGATTCCTTCGTTGCGTTCTGGATGACACTCGTGAAGTGGGGTTCAACCGAAGGTGTAGTCCGTTCTTGCAAGGGAACTGCATAGACCCTCACGTCGCGACTTCGTCGCTCCTCAGGGTGACATCCCGGTTCTAACTACCCACTCAAGCCCAACTGCGGGGCTTGAATGGGCCACCCGGCAACTTACGGAATGACCCTGGCGTAACTTTATTCCAATCCGAAATCTTTCCAGCGTTTGCTGACCCGTGCTTTGATCTCGGGAGACATTCTGATTTCGTCGGGCCAGGGGCGTGTAAAGCCTTCAGACGGCCATTTGCGAGTGGCGTCGACGCCCATCTTGGAGCCGAAATCGGGCAGACGCGAGGCGTGGTCGAGCGAATCGACCGGCCCGAGGGTGAACTGAATGTCGCGTTCGGGATCGATGTTGTTGAACGCCCTGAGCGTGACCTCGCCCAGATCGTGCACGTCGCAATCCTCATCGACCACCACGATGCACTTGGTGAACATCGCCTGACCCAGAGACCAGATGGCGTTCATCACCTTGCGCGCCTGGCCGGGATAGGACTTGCGGATGGAGACGATCATGAGGTTGTGGAAGATGCCCTCGGGCGGCAGGTTGATGTCGACCAGCTCGGGGATGGTGAGCTTCATCAGCGGCAGGAAAATACGCTCGACGGCCTTGCCCAGGTAAGCATCTTCCTGCGGCGGCTTGCCAACGATGGTGGTCGAGTAAATGGGATGCTTGCGGTGAGTGACGCAGGTGACGTGAAAAACCGGATAGAGATCTTCCAAGCGAATAGACGCCGGTGTGATCGCCGAAAGGGCCTTCGCTGCGCAACTCATCGAGCAGGACATGGCCTTCGAGCACAATCTCGGCGCTGGCCGGAACCTCGAGGTCGAGGGTCTCGCACTTCACCAGCTCGACCGGCCGCTGGCGCAGGAATCCAGCGACCAGGAATTCCTCGACATCGGGAGGAGCCGGAACGACAGCCGCGAAAGTCAACGCCGGATCGGTCCCGATGGCGACCGCGACTTCCATCTTGCCGCTCACGGTACTGCCCTCGGCAATGCGTGAGCCGCCGCCGGAGCGGGCCATGAGATCGATGCCAGCCGAGCGGGCAGCGAGTGAGTCGTTCCAGCGAACACCGGGAGCAGCGTTTGCCGGAGACCCCGTGCTGCCGGCGGCGGCGGCGCGCAGGTGGTCGCGATAGTGCTCAGCGGCGTTTTTCTGGCGCTGCCAGTGCATGCCGGTCGAAGTGGCGTCGTAGAGCTGCATGCGGTACATGCCGACATTGCGCTTACCGCTCCTGGGGTCGCGCGAGATGACGCACGGCAGGGTGATGAAGCGTCCGCCATCACCCGGCCAGCATTGCAGCACAGGGAAGTCGAAGAGCGAAAAATCGCCGCGGCGAATGACTTCCTTGCAGGGTCCGCTGGAAACAATCTTGGGGAAAAAACTGCTCATCTCGGCGAGCAGCGGCAGCATTTTCACTTTGTCGAAGAAGCCCTGCGGCGACTTGACGTCCATGAACTGGCGGATACGGGCGGCGATTTCGTCGAGCGAATCGCTGTTGAGCGCCAGGTTCATGCGGCGCTCGGAGCCGAACTGGTTGATGAGCAACTGGGATGCGGGATAGCCTTTGAGGTTTTCGAAGAGCAGCGCCGGACCTCCCGGGCCTTTTCCAGCGCGCGGCCCCCACTTGGACACGCGGTCGGTTATTTCGGCGATCTCCAAAATGGGGTCACACTCCGCCTTGATGCGCTTGAGTTCGCCGGCCCGATCCAGGGCGGCGATCCACTCTCTAAGGTCGTTGTAGGCCAAAGCCGGCCCTCCCAGACGAAATTTACCTTGCTCCGGTAGTTCAAAAGCAGCTAGGGCCGCATCTATCTGCCGGAGCAGGGTGAAGCAGGATTATAAATCGCGCGCTCCAGCAAGGACGGCGGGAAAAAGTTAAAGAAAGGTGGAAAAAAATTATCCATATATTCATCCGGCACCAACCATTTGCCACTACTCACATCTAAGTTAACTGTTCGGCAGCTACCTCCCCGAGGCCCCTGGAAAAATGGCACTGGCTACATCCGAAGAAAAACGAATCATCCATATCCTTTCATTGCTTGCGCTTAACCCGGAGCATCCCGACGAGAAGTTCACCGCTTTTGCGCGCCTGAACGAGCACGAACGCGAGGAATTTCTTTCGCTTGCCGATTCCAACCACGTGGTCTTGCGGGTACTGGAGCCTTTACAGAGGCTGGCCGCAAGCCGTGCGGCTGAAGCCGGGGCATCGGCTGCGAATTACGCGGAGATGGCCGATTGGACAGGGGCGCAGATCAAGCGCGAAAGGGGCCGCATTGCCAAAGCGCTGGCCGCGCTGCACGAAATCTGCTCGGCACTGGAAGCAGCCGGATGCGCCACCAGCGTGATCAAGTCGCTCGAACATTATCCCGACCTGGGAAGCGATCTGGACCTTTATACGACGGCGGATGAGTGCGCTGTTGCCGAAGTCATGACCAAAGGCTTTCAGGCGCACGTCGAAGCGCGCAGTTGGGGAGACCGCCTGGCTCACAAGTGGAATTTTGGCGTCCCCGGCCTGCCGGAAGCCATCGAAGTGCACGCCCAGAGACTGGGACAAACCGGCGAGCACACGCGCATGGCCGAACGTTTTGTCAGCCGGCGGGTAGAGAAAAACGTCGGTGGCTATAGCTTTTTTATGCCGGCACCGGAAGAGCGGCTCATCGTGGCGACCTTGCAGCGCATGTACAGGCATTTCTACTTCCGGATATGCGACATCGCCAACAGCGGCGCCTTGGTTGACTCGGGGGCAGTGGATTTCGCGGAGCTGAAAAAGGCCGCCGACTTGGGCGGCATCTGGCCGGGAGTGTGCAGTTATCTGAAGATCGTGAGCGACTATCTCGCCCGTTACCGGGGCCATGGCTTGAATCTGCCTCAGGATGTGGTGGAAGCCGCGCCCTTCGGCGGTGAGAAGATCTTCGTGCGCGCACGTTTCATCCGCGTGCCCATCGTGCCGCAGGGCGCGAAACTCTATACCAGGCAGGTGACGCGGACGGTGCTCGACGGCAACGTCGTGGCTACTCTGCGACTCTCGCTGCTACCTCCACTGGCTTCGGCCGCCGCCATCAGCTATAAGCTGACAGGCAGCGACAAGGGAATCTGGTAAAGACATTTCGATCGCAGAACCTGGCGATCCGGGAACTGCCCCACCCTACCAAAACCAGGCAGGGTAAGGATGGGGCCCCCAGCCATCATTAATCCCTTCGATAACTAGAGACGCGGAAATCCCCGGTCACTGATGCGCGAAGTACGAAGCGCTCAGGATAGCTCACTCCACCAACGTCGATTTTCGGCAAGACACGCGAAACCCTTGCTGGTAGCCGCCTCAAGGTGCATCTGGAGACGCGGCGCGGCTGCCGACCGGCTGCTCAACGCGAGCCGCATGGATTGCCGCCAGATACCCGAAAGTCATGCCGAGTCCGAGTTGCACTCCTGCACCTGGATACTCACCGGCCACAATCGAGTGCTGGTCGTTGCCGCAAACGTACAGGCCGGAAATCGGCCGGTCAGAGGCATCGAGAGCCTGGGAATGGATATCCGTGCGCACGCCAAGGCTGGTGCCGAGTGGCGTCGGCACAACCGCCAAGGCATAAAAGGGAGGCTTTTGGATGGGGCCAAGGCATGGGTTTGGACGATGCTCGGCATCCCCGTTGCCGCAGTCGTAAGAGTTGCCACCCCTGCCGAACTCCGTATCCACGCCGGTTTGCGCGAATTGGTTATTAGCCTTGACGGTCTCCAACAATGCGGCGGCGTCGACCCCGATCTTGCCCGCAAGCTCCTCCAGGGAATTGGCGGCAACCAGATAGCCGCGGTCAACGTACCGTCTGGGAAAAGGAGTCAGGGGCCGGATCATGCCGAGGCCGTATTTCCACAGAAAATGGCTATCGCAAACCAGCATCGCCGGAATGCATGGACACTTGGCGTGCGCCTGATACATGGCTCGCGTGAACTCGTGGTAGGAGACAGCCTCGTCAACAAACCTCCGTCCCGCCGAATTGACCGCAACCAATCCAGGCTTTGCGCGATCGAGCACGATGTGTGGGTAGACCGCCGTCGAACCATCCTTGCGCTTGGCGATGGAACTTGGGAACCAAAGCGCGTTGTCTTCCACCGAAGGGCCGAGCGTGCCGCCAATTTCCTGCGCCAGCCGCAAGGTGTCTCCGGTGCAACTTTCGAAGGCGGCAGTATAGCGGGCAACCGGTTTGGGGAAATACCGTTCGCGAAGCTCCGGGCTCGCCGGGAAACCTCCGCCGGCAAGTACGATTCCGCGCCGGGCACGAACCCGCACCGTGGAATCGCCACGTTGCACGAGCAGGCCGCAGGCCCGTCCATCTTCGGTGAGCAACCGCGTGGTCCTGCTGTTGAACCAGACAGCGACGTCCCGATCAAGCAAGCATTTGAAAAGCCTTGCCGCCAGAGCATTTCCCAAAACCAGCCGGGTTCCGCGCTTATAGCGCATGCGATCGGTGAGATAGCGCAACCCCAGACGCGCTCCGAGCAGAAATGAATCCAGGCGAAAGCGCGTAATCTTCAACAAACGGGCCGCTTCGCCGCGGGTCACCATCATCCCGCCGAAGAGCATCAGCTCCGGCAAGGGCCAGCCCACGCGATCGAAGTGCTTGCCCAAAGTCCGCCCATCGAAGGGCAGAGGCTCCAGAGGCCGGCCTCCTTGCGCCGCTCCCGGCAGCTCCTGACGGTAATCCGGAGCGTGACGATACATCTGAAAGCGAACCCCCGCGTGCTTCTCGAGATACTCCAGCATCTCCGGCCCGGCGGCGATGAAGGCTTCTCGCAGCCCTCGATCCACCCGTCCACGAACCAGCGCATCGAGGTATTCGAGTGCGGCTTGGTCGTCGCCGGTGATGCCGGCGTCGCGCTGGTAAGAATTATTGGGAGTCCAGACGCTGCCGGAGGAGCGCGCCGTCGTCCCGCCGATGTACTCGCTTTTCTCGATCAGAAGGGTGCGCATGCCGCCGATGGCCGCGACCAGCGCAGCAGTCAGGCCTGCAGCCCCGGAACCGAGGACGACAAAGTCGAATTCCTCGTCCCAGGCAGGGCGCGCCGATGTTGAAGGACCCATTTCATGGTTTGTCATGCGCCTCGACCTCCAAAAAAGTTCCAGGAGTCACATCCTTGTGCTTGGTGCTTGGCCGTACGAACCAACGTTTGAGACCGGCAATCCGCAAAAGCGAGTAAACGATCGCTGAACCTGCTAGCAGGCTGCTGAGGAAACGCTAAACCCCCTCAGGGGCTGAAGCCCGCACTCTCGTTGGCTCTGAACAGCGCGGCTCAAGGCACCCCAGCGACCCAAATACAGGGCTGCTGGGGACCCCGCAAAGCCACGCCCCTTCAAAGAAGCTGCGCTAAGGGCCCGGCCTGGTGTCAACCCGCGACATCTCTGAGGCAGGCGCGGAAACCACCACGAATACGAGATCCTCGAGACCAGTGTTTTCGATCGCGTGGACGACGTTCGGTGGAATGAAGATGGAGGTATGCGGCTCGACTACAATGCGCCGTTCATCCAAGATCATCACGCCCTTGCCGCTCAAAATATAGTAGACCTGCTCGGTAGCAGCATGGGTGTGCGGTTCGACGTGCCCCTTCGGAGTGTAGGTAGAGATCCGAAAATCAAAATATTTCGTCGAGCTGTTCTCGGGGTTTACCAACAACTTCGAGAGGGCGCCGTGGTGGCCTGGCGCCTCGATCCACGACAGCTCCTCCAGTCTGACAACGCGTGCTCCTGCTTTACTGTCGGCGGTGCTAGACATAACCATTCCCCTCTTTCCGCAAGGATGGAAGCGGCCGACAGCATACGGTCCGCGATTTCATGGCTTCCCTTCCTTGCTTCCATTCACTGCTTCCATGGACGCGCGCTTCCGGCTCCCCGTCTTCGAATGGAAGATTTCGAGATCGGGCGAATAGACCATTTTTCAAAGAGAGAGTCAAGCAGAAAGAGCACCCCATGGCAGGGTGCTCTTCGGTGGTTACGGCCGCGGACTTTATTTCTTCTCGTGTTCGTTTGCCTCCGGCTTCTGGTTATGCGGCGGTGGCGTAGAGGACTTGGCTGGCGGTTTGGGCGCCGCAGCCGGAGTCGTGTGCGGAGCCGGCGAGGATGGATGCGAATTGCCAGAGGTGGAAGTCGAGGCGCTCTTCATCTGTGGACGCGGCGTGGTCTGGGTGGCATTCTTGTTGCCGCTGCCACTGGTATTGGCGTTAGCACTGGGCGGTTTCGGGACATTGTTTTTGTTCTGAGGGTTTTTGTTCTGAGGCGCGCCGGTTGAGGGCGCGCGCGGTGTGACGGCCGCGGACTTTACCGCCGGCGGCATGGTTTTCGCCGATGCGTTCAGGGTTGCGGGTGCCACTTTGCCGCCCGCGGCTTTGGCCGGCACGACACTCTTGGCGGAGAAATCAGCCGGTTTTGCCGTGGCCGCAATCGCCGGTTTGCCGCCGTTGTTTTTTGCCAGCAGCTGAGGATTCCGGGCGGCGGCAGTTTCATGCTGCGTCTGCTGCGGCGTCGGCTGCACGTGATGCTCTTGTGCCGCCTGCCGCTCGCCCGCAGTCGGAACGCTCCTGATGCCGCCCGTGCCGCCGTTGAAGCTCACGTTATTCACCGTTGTGTTGTTCACGATGACGGTTTTGTTCACGTAGACATTGGTAATGTGGGCGCCGCCTACATTGACTACAGCACTGTTGTAAAAGAATCCGCCGCCGCGCCATTCTCCGCCCACGAAACCCACACCGCCGTAGCCGAAGCCATAGTTAACGCCGCCATAGAAACCGATATGAGGTCCCCAGTAGCCGGCATTCCAGCGGTAGTATCCATCTACCCATCCCCAGTAGCCGGGGGTCCAGAGCATGCCAACGGCTGGCGCCGGAACCCAGGTTCCCGGGACCCAGTAATAGCCTTCATCGCCCCAAGCCCAATATCCCGGCGACCACATATACCCCGGTTCTGGACAAACCGGCTGAACATAGACGGGGAGCGGCGGCGGCGCCACCGTGATGGAAACGAATACGCCGGCAAACGAGACGGCGGGTATGGCCAGCAGCAGCAGGGTGAATACCAGCATTCGGATGAATCGAGTGCTACGCATAGTTGTGCCCTTCCTTCCTAGTAATTGCCTGGACAGCCATGAAAACAATTGTTTTCGATTGCCCTCGGTTTCCGCAAGCGCCTTCTGCTTGCACGGAGCTTGCCTTAGGGCTTCGAGCCTTTAAACCCGCTTGAACAAACTCGGCCCAGCGGGGAGCGTTCCTGCGGAAGACAGACTCGTTTCCATTACCATATCCCAACCGGTAACCCGCAGGTGAATAACCCTCAATTCCACACGGCTAGTAGGACGAATTCATCTGATGGCGCATCGCGCCGAGCCCGCATGAGCCAATTGCGCACCCGCGAGGTAGAGAATACAACCGCATCGAGGGTAGCTGAATCATACAGTTTCGTTTGTATAGCCGCGAGGGTGCATTTTGTGCAGAGCAAAAGGCCTCGCGCGTTGCGACCCGATTGTTGAGGAGCGACGGGCAAGCCGGAAACTGAGCCGCTAAGGCTTCCGGAAATCGGTTGCGGCGGATTTTCGAAGCGTTATAATACGAATGCTGAGCGGGAGTAACTCAGTGGTAGAGTCACGGCTTCCCAAGCCGTTGGTCGCGGGTTCGATCCCCGTCTCCCGCTCCATTTTTCTAATCCTCGCAGATCGATACGCACCATCCCGGCTTTGAGCTTTCCTGGCAGGCTCTATTTTAGATAACCTTTCCCTATGAAGATGGTAAAGTTCCCGGCGCTGTTTTTCGTGTTGCTGGCGTTTTGCGGCACGCTTGCCGCCGCTCTGCTGTTCGCTCCAAGGGCAAGGCACGAGCCCAATTACTATCTCGGCTTCGACCGCAACGACTACCCCGGCGATGAAGCGCTGGCGCAGTTGCGCAAAACCTTCAGCTACACGGGATACTGGCTGAGCCTGCCGCCCGGCGCGAGAACAAACTCGTGGTCGGGCAAGCGCGCAACCCTGGCGGCTCGCGGTTTCGGATTTCTGCTGCTGTTTAACGGCAAGCTTTATCGCCAACTGCAGGCCGCGGGCGATGCCCGTCTGAGCGGCCGGCAAGACGCGGAGACCGCCGTGAACGCGGCCCGCCGAGAAGGATTCAGACGAGGCGCGGTGATCTTTTTGGATCAGGAGGAGGGCGGGGTGATGCTGCCTGCGCAATTCGCCTACATAGAAGCCTGGAGCAATGCGGTGCGCGCCGCCGGATTCATGCCGGGGATTTACTGCTCGGGAATGCCGGTCGCGCAGAAGCATGCTCCAGCCGTGACTACCGCGGCGGATCTGCGCGCGAAGCTCGGGGCCAAGCCGGTGAAACTCTGGGTAGCCAACGATCAATGCCCGCCTTCGCCCGGTTGCAGCTACGGCAAGTCGGCGCCCGCTCCCGCGGCAAGTGGCACCGGCGACGCATTGGTATGGCAGTTCGCCCAGTCGCCGAGACGCCGGCAGTTCACCGAAGGGTGCGCCTCCAGCTACGCCGCCGATGGCATGTGCTACGCTCCAGGCCTGCCTCACGGTGAGAATACTTTTGTCGACCTCAACAGCTCGACCTCGCCGGACCCATCGAATGGGCGGTAGCAGGGCCGAAGGTTTCATCTATGGAAGAACCGCCGGAAGAAACGACCCCACTCTAGCCAACAGCAGGCTAGAATGGGCGACCAGCCTCGCGTGATGGAATTTAGTAGACCGGCTAGGGCTTTTTCTTACAGGCCCACGAATATTCTTGGCTGCCGCCGCCGAGTCTCAGCAGAAGCACGCCGGTAGTGCGATCAAGAGTGAAGTTATTGACATTTTCCTTCCACCTGCTAACCCAAGCCACCTTATCGCGCGTGATCGTCGCGGGCCACGCGCTGACATCGGCGCGAGTCGCACTGGTAATCCAGGAGGCCGCGGTGCCGGCACTCATGTCGATGCTCACATACAAGTCCTTAGGCGCTCGATCGGTGACAGCACATAGGAGCTCGATGGTCTCAGCATGGGCGGGGATAACGAGACACGGGCCAACAGTTGCGCCGAGAACTATGGCCAGCCCGTACGCTAGAATCCGCGATCGAGTCATGTGTGTTCTCCTTGTTGAGTAACGAATCACTACCGAGAGTAGGCGGACCAGTTCGCACCGAAGTCACGCGGAAGTGCTACTTTGGTTAGAGGATCATACCACGTAGTTTTCGCGGTGCGGCATGAAGCCGAGGCGCAGGCGAAGATTTCAAAAGTGGATAAACTGCCCCACTCAAGCAAACGAAGCTTGAGTGAGCCACCCGACGGGTGACACTCACTCTCTACAGATGACACTTACCTTCTATGGATGACACTCACTCAGGATGACGATTACATTCCACGGATGACACTTACGTTCTACCGATGACACTCACTCGCTCGGGATGACACTTACTTCCCACCGATGACACCCACCACTGCAAATGCGTGACACCTCTACAAGTGCGCGGCCAGGATAGTGGCCAGTTTCTCCGGTTCAGCGAGAAAGGCGTCGTGTCCGTGCGAGGACGCGATCTCGTGATACTCGCATTGCACGCCAGCGGCGGTGAATTGCTCGCCGAGAGCGCGCACGTCGGCGGCCGGAAAAAGCCAGTCGGAGGAAATTCCCACCAGGGTAACGTGCGCCCGAATGCGGCCATAGGCGGCCTGCGGCGAACCATGGGAGCGCACCGGGTCGAAGCTGTCCATGGTCTTGCTGATCGCCAGATAGGAGTTGGCATCGAAGCGCTGGACAAATTTTTCTCCCTGGTAGTCGAGGTATCCGGCGACGTCGAAGCGGTCGTCGGGGTGAGTCCAGGGATCTTCTCCGTTGCGGTTGGGATTGCGTCCGAAACGGGTGGCAAACAATTCGGCGGACTTGTAGGAGCACATGGCGATCTCGCGCGCCAAGGCGAGTCCCTTGGCGGGAACATCATGCGGAGGATAGTCGCCATTTTGCCATTTGGGATCGAGGCGAATTACGTGCCGTTGGAGATGATTCAAGGCCAAGCCCATCGAGCCCAGGGGAGCGGCGCCGATGGCCACGCAATGCTCGACGAATTGCGGGTAATCGATCGCCCATTCGAGCGCCTGCATGCCGCCGATGGAGCCGCCGATAACCAGCTTGACCCGCTCGATTCCTAAAAATTCCAGCAGATGACGCTGCGCCCGAACGATATCGCCGACCGTAACCAGCGGAAAATTCGCGCCAAAAGGGCGGCCGCTGTCAGGGTCGATGGCGGAGGGTCCGGTCGAACCGTAACAGGAGCCCAGAATGTTGCTGCCAATGACGCAGTAGCGGCCATTGCCGAAGAGCCTTTCGTCATCGAACAACTCCGGCCACCAGGAGGCCACTTCGGCGGAGCCCGAAAGCGCGTGGCAGACGAGTACAACGTTATCGGCCGCGGCATTCGGCTCGCCGTACATGGCATAGCGGATGGTCACGGGGCGCAAAAGGCGGCCGCACTCCAGGGCGAAGCCCTCCTTCTCGGCGAAGGAGTGCTGCCCCTGGATCAAATGCAAATCCAAATGCGAAGTGTCCGTGCTCATTTCGCGCTCTTTCCTCCAGCGACGGATAGATCGGCATCGTGCGAGCTGGCGGTGGCCGTGTGGAGCGCCTGATCGAGGTCGTCGATCAGATCGCGCACGTCCTCGGTGCCGATCGACAGGCGCACCAACTCGGCGGTGACACCGGTATCAAGCTGCTCACTTTCGCTCAGTTGCTGGTGAGTGGTCGAAGCAGGATGAATCACCAGAGACTTCGAGTCTCCCAGATTGGCCAGCAGGCTGAAGAGTGAAAGCGAATTGATCAGCGTGCGACCCGCTTCGTAGCCACCCTTGATGCCGAATGTTACCAAGGCTCCGCTGCCATCGGGAAGATACTTTTGCGCGCGGGCATAGTACTTGCTGCTGGGCAGACCGGGATAGTTGACCCACTCGACGCCGGGATGCGTCCCCAGGTATTTGGCTATTGCGAGCGCGTTTTCGGAATGCCGCTGCATGCGGAGGTGCAAGGTCTCGGCGCCCTGCAGAAAGAGGAAAGCGTTGAATGGCGAGAGGCAAGCGCCGGTGTCGCGCAGGCCCTGCACGCGCGCTTTGAGAATGAAAGCCAGCGGCCCGAAGGCTTCGGTATAGGAGACGCCGTGATAGGAGGGATCGGGGTTGACGAAATCGGGAAAGCGTCCCGAAGCCTTCCAATCGAATTTGCCGCTGTCGACGATAATGCCGCCGATGGAGGTACCATGACCGCCGATGAACTTGGTGGCGGAGTTGACAACGATATCGGCGCCCCACTCGATGGGCCGGCAGAGAGCGGGCGAGGCCGAGGTGTTGTCGATGACCAAGGGCAGCTTGTTCTCATGGGCGATGCGGGCGAGGGCTTCGATGTCGACAATGTCGAGCTTGGGATTGCCGAGAGTCTCGGTGTAAACCGCCTTGGTCTTTTTGTTGATTGCCTTGCGAATACCGTCGAAATCGTCGGCGTCGACGAAGCGTACCGTGATGCCCAGCTTGGGCAAAGTGTAATGGAAGAGGTTGTAGGTGCCGCCGTAGAGCGAGGTGGTGGAAACAATCTCGTCTCCGGCGCTGGCCAGGGTGGTGATGATGAGCGTCTCGGCAGCCTGTCCGGAGGCGGTTGCCAGGCCCGCGACGCCACCTTCGAGAGCCGCGATGCGCTTCTCGAAGACATCGGTGGTGGGGTTCATGATGCGGGTGTAAATGTTGCCGAACTCCTTGAGCCCGAAGAGACGGCCGGCGTGATCGGCATCGTCGAAGACATAGGAAGTAGTTTGGTAAATCGGCACCGCGCGGGACTTGGTGGTGGGATCAACTTGCTGGCCGGCGTGAATGGCCAGGGTGGCGAAGCGCTGTTTTTTCTCAGTGTTGTTGTTTCCGTTTTCTGACATTGCTACTGCCCCTTTTGTAATTTTCTTGTTGGGTGAACAAAACAAAACGACCCACGATTGGATGACCGTGGGTCGTTGAAATTCTTTGAAGTTTCCCTGCTTGAAAGGCTGTTAGTCAGCCGCCCACGGTCGCGCACGGAAACACATGTGCATGCACATGGCCATGGTTTGCGCGGTGTGGATTTGAGCCAACATTGGAAATAGTATGCGGGATAATAGGGGTTTTTGTCAAAAAGAAAAAGCGGACGCGCTTTGGCGAGAGCTGCGGACAGGGGCAGAGTCCAAGAAACTACCCCGCCCTAGCTTCGCTAGAACGGGGCACCCGCATGGCAGTTCACGTCAGCCCAATCACCCTTGCGGGCAGGCCCGTTGGGGAACGCGGCGCAGGCGAAAATCTTATTGAAATTTTTGGCGGAGAACGTACACTCTTCGTGCTGTCGGATATTGGATCCCGCGGATCCATTGATCAGACCAGCCAGCGATGAGGACGAAGAGCCATGAAGAGCCTTTTGATGAGCATTCTGCTGTTCCTGCCCTTCGTTCCGGCGACGGCCCAGGTCTCCAACTGCAACACAATGATCGGCGGAACCGCTGTAACCATTCCAGTTCCGGTTGCAAGATTTACAGAGGTCGGCAGTGAAAAGCGCGAATACTTCGAATGGCTGGCTCCATCCGGAAATCGCCTGCTGTGCGCTTTTGTTCCTATAGACATTTTGCCGCGCCTGAAGAAGCCTGCCGGTGGGATGGAGCGCTACATGCTGGTTGAGACCGCCCGGGCATGGGATGAGGGGAAGACCGAACTCACCACAGCCGACTTCGAAGACATTGGTTCAAAGGTCCGAGGACAACTTGGCGATAGCACGGAAATGAACCGGACGGTTCAAGCATCCTCAGAGGACCTCAGCCGTAAGCTCAAGGCGATTGATCAGTCCAGAGACATAGCGCTCGGCCAGGTAACTCCTCTCGGGGTCCTCTTCCAAAAGCAGAATGTATTTGCTTTTGCCATGGTCCTTCCGGTGTCCTCCGAAGGAACGACCATAAGAGTGATTAACGTCTCAGTCCTGGTGCGGGTTCGGAACAGGGGACTGTTCGCTTATATCTATTCCACCGGTACCGATCAGGGTTCCTTGAATTGGGCCCAGCAGACGGCGCAGGCGTGGGCGCAGCAAATCCTCGATGCGAATCAGTGATTGACAGCAGATTCGCGGGTGTCCGCGGGCGGCGCACCGGCACGAACACATGGGCATGCGGTTGCGAATAGGCAATAAGAGAACGTCAACTACCCCGCCCTAGCTTCGCTAGAACGGGGCACCCGGCACCAGGCACTTTGTTAAATAAACTCCCACATCTGCTAACTGCGGCAGATATGGGGCACCATTCAGGAAACTACCCCACATTAGCCAAACAATCACCCCGACGCAGGCGAACATGGGGCACCAGCGAGCGCAGATTTGCGGCCTCGCCATCTGGAGACTTCGCAAAAAGGCTGCGAATCTGATAAAAGTTGATCGGGAATATTATTGATCGAGCAGTGATCGAGAATACAAAATATGGCAGACCTATTGACTCCTCTATCTCTACGCAGCGTCACGCTACGCAATCGCATTGTGCTCTCGCCGATGTGCCAGTACTCGGCCAAGGATGGGGTGCCAAACGATTGGCACCTGGTTCACCTGGGGGCGCGCGCCCAGGGCGGGGCCGCGCTGATTCTGACGGAAGCGACCGCGGTCGCGCCAGAGGGCCGCATCTCGCCCTCGGACCTCGGACTGTGGAAAGACGAGCAGATCGAAGCCTTCCAGCGCATTGCCCGTTTTGTCACCTCGCAAGGGGCGGTCATAGGGATGCAGCTTGCCCACGCGGGAAGAAAGGCCTGTACCGCCGCTCCGTGGCTGAACAGGGTTGCACTGACCCCTGAAAACGGCGGCTGGAGGCCGATCTACGCGCCCAGCGCGATTCCCTTCGATGCCGATTCAATCGTTCCGGAAGCACTTGACGTGGCCGGCATTCAGCGGATCATAGGGCAATTCCAGGCGGCTGCCGGGCGCGCGCTCACGGCGGGAATGAAGGTGCTGGAGCTGCACGCGGCGCATGGCTACCTGGCTCACCAGTTCCTCTCGCCGATTTCCAATCAGCGCAAGGATCAGTATGGCGGCTCGTTCGAGAACCGTACCCGGTTTGTCCGCGAAATGGTGGCAGCGGTTCGCCAGATCTGGCCGGATGAGCTGCCCCTGCTGGTGCGCATCAGCGCCACCGATTGGGTGCCAAACGGCTGGGACTTGGAACAGTCGGTCGAGCTGGCGCGTCAACTGAAACCACTGGGAGTGGACCTTATCGACTGCTCCTCGGGAGGCAACGTGGTGAACGCCCAGATACCGGTCGGCCCGGGATACCAGGTTGCATTTGCCCGGCAAATACGCGAAACGGGAATCCCGACGGGAGCCGTCGGACTGATTACATCGGCGCAGCAGGCGGACCAGATCATCCGCTGCGGCGACGCCGATGCGGTGCTGCTGGGACGCGAGTTCCTGCGCCAGCCCTACTGGGGACTGCTGGCCGCGCACGCGCTCGGGCGCGATGTCGAATGGCCCAAACAGTACGACCGGGCTAAACGCTTCTGAAATCACATGCTCGTGGCAATCCAAGAAACTATCCCAGGTTAGCGCCGAACATCGCGGCGCGGAACCTGGGGCACCCGACAGAGGAAACAGCCGAAGAGTTTTATCAAAAAGCCCAGAGCGGCACGGAGTAAGACAGTCTAATGGGATGCTTCGCTCCGTTTCACTACGCTCAGCATGACACCCTGAAACACCGCAGCGAGCGGTGCTCCACATTAGCTCACAACTAGCGCATCAACTACCCCGCCCTAGCTTCGCTAGAACGGGGCACCCGGCAATCCAAGAAACTACCCCACGTTAGCCAACAGCGAGCGAACATGGGGCACCCGACAGAGGAAACAACTGAAGAGTTTTCTCAAAAAGCCCAGAGCAGCACGGAGTAAGACAGTCTTATGGGATGCTTCGCTCCGTTTCACTACGCTCAGCATGACACCCTGAAACACCGCAGCGAGCGGTGCTCCACATTAGCTCACAACTAGCGCATCAACTACCCCGCCCTAGCTTCGCTAGAACGGGGCACCCGGCAATCCAAGAAACTACCCCACGTTAGCCAACAGCGAGCGAACATGGGGCACCCGACAGAGGAAACAGCCGAAGAGTTTTATCAAAAAGCCCAGAGCGGCACGGAGTAAGACAGTCTAATGGGATGCTTCGCTCCGTTTCACTACGCTCAGCATGACACCCTGAAACCTATGCAACGAACCCAGACCCTGGTAACGAACCTAGAACCCTAGCGGCTGAGCACAGGGGTCGGTTCGGTGGTTTCGACTAGTTCCCTTTTCCTGCTCATGCGGTGTCCTGCCCAGCTTTGCAGGTTATCGAGATAGGTGTAGATCACCGGCGTGATGTAGAGCGTAATCAACTGCGAGAACATCAGGCCGCCGACCACCGCCCAGCCCAGCGGACGCCGCGACTCCGCGCCCGCGCCCATGCCGAGGGCGATCGGCAAGGTTCCCATCAAGGCGGCCATGGTGGTCATCATGATCGGGCGGAAGCGGACGAGGCAGCCTTCGTAAATGGCTTCCGCGGCCGTCTTGCCTTCCGAGCGTTGCGCCGCCAGCGCGAAGTCGATCATCATGATGGCGTTCTTCTTGACGATGCCGACCAGCATGATGATGCCCACGAACGAGTACAGATTGAGGTCCATGTGCAGAATCATCAGCGTGACCAGGGCGCCAAAGCCGGCGGAGGGCAGTCCGGAGAGAATAGTGATGGGATGAATGAAGCTCTCGTAAAGAATTCCCAAGACGATGTAGATCACCAGAATCGACAACAGCAGCAGCCAGCCCAGGCCGCTGATGGAGGACTGGAAGGCCTGCGCGGTTCCCTGGAAGCTGCCGGTAATGGTGGCCGGCAAGGACTGGGCAACCTTCTCCACCTTGCCGACGGTTGCGCCGAGAGCCACGCCGGGCGCGGGATTGAACGAAATGGTCACCGCCGGCAACTGGCCCTGGTGATTCACCGTGAGTGGGCCCACGGAACGGGTGAGCGTGGCCACGGTGTTCAAAGGCACCAGTTGGCCTGAAGAGGAACGGACATAGAGCAGCGAGAGCGCTTCGGGATCGAGCTGAAAGTCCGGCTGCACTTCGACGATGACGCGATAAGCGGTATTGGAGGCGTAGATGGTGGAAATCTGTATCTGCCCGTAGGCGTAGCCGAGCGCGTCCTGCACCTGCTGAGCGGTGATCCCCAGCGTGGAAGCTTTATCGCGATCGATATTGATATCGATCTGAGGATTTTTCAACTGCAGATCGCTGGTCACATCCTGCAGCTCGGGTTCCCGGACGAGCTGGGCTTCCATTTTTTGAGCTTCGCGGTAGAGTTCCTGCGTGTCCGGACCTTGCAGGGTGTATTGATAGAGACTTTTGCTCAGGCGTCCGCCGATCTGGATGGAAGGCGGGGCTTGCGGATAGGCGGTCATGCCTGGAACCTTCAAAAAATCACGGCGCAAAGAGGCCACGATGTCCTGCACCGGCGGGCGATGCGCGCGCGGGATGAGGCGCGCAAACATGCGGCCGTTGTTACCGGCGCCCCAGCCGCCGATGGCGCACATGAATTTCGAAACGTAAGGATTCTTTTGAACATATTCGGCCAGGGCGAGCTGATGCGCCTTCATGCTTTCGAACGAGATGCCCTGGTTGGCTTCGGTCATGGTGAAAATCTGCCCAGTGTCATCGGTAGGCAAAAAGCCTTTGGGCATGATGGCGAAAAGGTAGCCGGTGATGACCAACACGACCAGAGAGGTCACCAGGGTCACCAGGCGATGACGGATCGCCTTCTTCAGGCTCCGTCATAGAGATGAAGCATGCCCTGAAAGACGCCCTCCGACCAGCGGTAGAGCGCGTTGTGTTTGCTTTCGGAGGCAGGCCGCAGGAAACGGCTGCACAGCATGGGCGTCAGCGTGAGCGAGACGAAGCCGGAGACCAGGATGGCGGTGCTGATGGTGACCGCGAATTCGTGCAGCAGGCGGCCCAGGAGGCCGCCCATGAAGAGCACCGGGATGAAGACCGCGGCCAGCGAGAGCGTCATCGAGAGGATGGTGAAGCCGATTTCGCGCGAGCCGATCCAGCGCCGCTTCCATCGGCGTTTCGCCCATCTCCATGTGGCGGACGATGTTTTCCAGCATCACGATGGCGTCGTCCACCACGAAGCCGACCGAGAGCGTGAGCGCCATCAGCGAGAGGTTGTCGACGCTGTAGCCGAGCAGGTACATCACCGCGAAGGTGCCGACGATCGACATCGGCAGCGCCAGGCTGGGAATGATCGGTGGCCGAAATATTCCGCAGGAAGAGGAAGATCACCAGCATCACCAGGGCCATGGTCAGCAACAGCGTGAACTTCACGTCGTCGACCGAATCGCGAATGGACTCCGAGCGGTCGTAGAGCGTCTCGATGTGGACGGCGGCCGGAATCTGCAGGCGAAACTGCGGCATCAAGGCGCTTGATGTTGTCGACTACCTCGACGGTGTTGGTGCCGGGCTGGCGCTGGATGGCCAGCACCATGGAGCGGTCGACGCCCTTGGAGGTCCCGAACCAGCTGGCGGTCTTGTCGTTTTCGACGCTGTCGACCACTTCCCCCAGCTCGGCCAGACGCACCGGGTTGCCGTTGCGATAGGCGACGATCAGCGGCCGGTAATCCTTGGCCCGCCACAGCTGTCCATTGGGATTGTTGACCGTGAACGCCTGGTGCGCGCCGTAGAGGGTGCCGGTGGGCTCGTTGACGTTGCCCTTCTGGATGGCGGTTACAACTTCGTCGATGCCGATCTGCGCGGCTGGCCAGCAGCCGCGGGTTGAGCTGGATATGCGGCGAATACTTCTGCGCGCCGAAAACGCTGACCTGCGCCACGCCGTCGATCATGGAGATGCGCTGCGCCATGGTGGTCTCGGCGTACTCGTCGACATCGGAAAGCCGCAGGGTCGGCGAGTAGAGCGCCAAGTAGAGGACCGGCTGATCGGCCGGATTCACTTTCTGGAACGAGGGCGGATAAGGCAGGTTATTGGGCAGATCGCGCTGCGCCTTGGCGATCATGGCTTGCACGTCCTGCGCCGCCGCGTCGATGTTGCGCGCCAGGCGTGAACTGCAAAGTGATGTTGGTGACGCCCGAGAAAGCTGGTCGAGGTCATCTGGTCGATGCCGGCGATGGTGGAGAACTGCTTCTCCAGCGGCATCGCCACCGAGCTGGCCATGGTCTCCGGACTGGCGCCCGGCAGCGGTGACGGTCACCAGAATCGTCGGAAAATCGACGTTCGGAAGATCGCTGACCGGCAGCAGACGATAGCCCGCGATTCCGAAAAGCAGAATCGCCGCCATGACCAGCGTGGTCATGACCGGCCGTTTGATAAAAATCTCGGCGATGTTCATGAGCGTTTTTCCTGCACGCTGCTGGAGATCGGCTTGCGGAGTCTTCCGCTCGCTTGATGTCTACCTTGGAGCCGGGCACGAGCCGAACATGGCCGTCGGTGACCACCGTCTCACCGGGAGCTCACGCCCTTCTCGACGATGAGCTGGCCGTGGTACAGCGGACCGAGTTTGACGAGCCGCATCTCGACTGTCTTATCGGCCTTGACGACAAACAGGTATGGACCCTGTTGGCCGCTCTGCACGGCCTGCGACGGAACCGTCGTAGCATTCGGACGATTGTTCAGGGTCAGCACAACGGTGACGAACTGCCCGGGCCACAGCGTGTTGTCTTTGTTCGGGAAAGGTGGCTTTCAACGTGATGGTTCCGGTGGTGCGGTCCACCGTATTGTCGATGAAAGTTACTTTGTCCGATATCGGCCGGAACCGTCGTCGAGGGGATGGTCGCCTGCACCTCAAGGCCGCCCTTCGCCATCTGCTGCTTGACGTCGGGAAGGAACTGCTCTGGGATCGAGAAGCTGGCGTAAATCGGCGAGACCTCGTTGATGGTGACCAGCGGCAGATCGTTGGCTTTGGAAACGTTGCCGGGATACAACTGCAAATTTCCGGTGCGGCCATTGATGGGCGAGTAGATTTTGGTGAAGGTGACGCTGACCCTGGCGGACTCGACCGCGCCTTCATCGGCGAGCACCGCGGCTTCGGCCTGATCGGCGGCCGACATCATGTTTTCGTAGAGCTCGCGGGCAATGACGCCTTCCTTGAATAGCGCGGCGTAGCGGGTGGCATTGGAACGCGCAGTCACGGCCGTGGCTTTGTCCCGCGCCAACTGTCCTTTGGCCTTCAGCAGGTCGGCGTCAAAGCTGCGCGGATCGAGCTGAAAAAGCAATTGCCCCTTCTTTACGAAATCCCCTTCCTTAAAAAACGCCTGGTTGATTTCGGCGCTAACCATGGTCTTGATCTGGACCATCGAGTAGGGTGCGATGGTGCCCACGGCATTGACGACGATAGGCACATCGCGCTGCTCGGCCTGGGCGACGGAAACCGGAACCGCGGGCATGGCGGCCGACTGCTTGGAGTTGGCTTGATGACAAGCAGCACTCAGCAGCAGCAGGACGGCCAGTGAAATCACGCCGGCGAAGAGTAGCGTGCGCCGCGCAAAAGCAGCGCTTGCCGGGAATCTCGGGCAAAGGGATTCAGGGGCCGCGGCCGGAAGAGGGTGCAGCGAGAATTTCATGTTGTTGGTTCCTGTATTTCGGTGAGAGCTTGCCGGGAAGCGCGCTTCCGGGAAGTTGCTGAATTTTTCGGCTTGGCGGCCGGGGCGCGGTGCCGGGGGGCCGGGATCGGCGGACATGCCGTCAAGCCAGATCGAAACCATCAGACGGCAAGCCTCGCGCGTATCGGTGGTTGCGTCGACATCTCCGACGGCATCTCCAGCAACATCGAGCGGGCCGAAAAGTTCCTTGATGAGCGAATGGTAACCCACCGCGCCGATGAAGGTGCGCGCGGCCATGACCGGATCGGCGGAGCGCAAGACTCCCAGGCGCATCTGCTGGCGCAGGTAGTTGGCCAGCACCTCGAAGTATTCGACAATGAAGTGCCCGAAAAAGCGCCGCGACAATTCGTGCCGCTCGAGGGCGCAGAACAGCGAGAGACGGGTGGTCGCGTGATCTCGCGTCCGGCGTTCAAGCGTCCACTCGGCGACGGCCAGCAGCGCTTCGCGCACGTTGGCGGCTCCGGCCAGCAACTCTTCCAGGCGGAGATGGAAATCTTCCGAGCGCACCTTGGCTTCGAGCACCGCCCAGTACAACTCTTCCTTACTGGGAAAATGGCGGAAAATCAGGGCTTCGTTGACCTGCGCCTGGGCCGCGATCTGGCGCGTCGTGGTGCCCTCAAAGCCTTTCTCGGCAAACATCTCGGTGGCGAATCGCGAGAATCTGCTGGCGCCGGTCTACGGAAGAAATTCTTTGCTGCGTGGTAGTCATGGCCTAAAGATGTAAGTAATTGCTTACTTTATCGTTCCGAGGCGAGTACGTCAATATTACTGTGGTTACCTGCGGGCACGCAGCTACTCTGAACCCATAGCCAAAAAAGTTCGCCCCCCGTAGCCTCCCAGCATCCTAATAGGTAAGGGCGGAGACAGGCTTCCAGATACACACGAACGATATACAGATATACATAAGAAAAGGTAGGACTTACGTGACGGCTACAATTCCTCGTATCGTGATTGTAGGCGCTGGATTTGGCGGCCTGTATGCGGCCCGCAAACTGGCGCGCCGGCCGGTCAGGGTTACGCTCGTCGACCGCAAGAATCACCACACCTTTCAGCCCTTGCTCTACCAAGTGGCGACCGCCGGGCTCTCGCCGGGTGAGATTGCCCATCCGATTCGAGCTGTTTTCAAGCACGACAAGAACATAGAGGTTCTGCTGGACGAGGTAACGGGATTCGACCTGGAGCACCGCCAAGTGCAATTGCACGGCGACCGGCTGGGATACGATTACCTGATCGTAGCGGCGGGCGCCACCCACGCCTACTTTGGCCACGAGGATTGGGAGGCGATTGCTCCGGGTCTGAAAACCTTGGAGGACGCCACAGAGATCCGCCGCCGAATCCTGCTGGCGTTTGAAATCGCGGAAAGGCGGGCACGGCTGGAGCGCAAGCTCGATCCGATTAATTTTGTCATCGTCGGCGGCGGGCCTACAGGGGTGGAGTTGGCGGGCGCGGTCGCCGAAATCGCGCACCGCGTGGTGGCCGGCAACTTCCGCTCCATCGACCCGAGCCGGGCCAGGATAATCCTGCTGGAAGCAGGTCCACGAGTGCTGCCCAGCTATACGGAAGACCTCTCGCTCAGCGCCGAGCGGCAGCTACGGAAGCTCGGGGTCGAAGTGATGGACAACTGCATGGTGAACGGAGTGGAAGCCAACCAAATACACTTCGGCAACAGCAGCCTAGAGGCGTCGGTCATTTTGTGGGCGGCGGGGGTTGCCGCTTCGCCGCTGGGAAAAATGCTCGATGCGCCGCTCAACCGTGCGGGACGCGTGTTGGTCGAGCCGGACCTGACGATTCCAGGTCATCCCGAGGTCTTTATCGTCGGCGATATGGCGTCGGTAAAAGAGGCGGACGGGAAAGCGGTGCCTGGGGTCGCCCCGGCGGCAATCCAGATGGGGGAATACGCGGCGCGGACCATCCTCGACGAGGCCGCGGGTGGGCCACGTGCGGGCCGGATAGGGGCGACGGATCGCCCTCCGGTTGGCCTCGAGCGACCAGGTTTCCGCTACTGGGATAAAGGAAGCCTGGCTACCATCGGCCGCAACGCCGGAATCGCGCAGATAGGCCGCGTGCATCTCTCCGGGTTAATCGCCTGGCTGGCCTGGCTGCTGGTGCACGTTTATTTTCTGATCGGCTTCCGCAATCGTCTACAGGTGATCTGGGAGTGGGCGTGGGCCTATTTCCGCTATCAGAAGGGCGCACGGCTGATCACGGGAAACAGCGACAGCATCACGCCCGATGCGATGCTCGATGACGTGGCGCACGATGAGAATGAGCGCGCAGCCAAGCTGGAAAATCCGCCGGAGCGCAAGGTATCCTGAGAGAACAACGCTGGAACAACGGGAGCGTATCCATGGGCAGGATAGCCAAAAGGCAGGAGCCAGCAAATGCTGTACATCCAGGCGAAGTACTGCGGGAAGAATTCATGGTTCCGATGGGGCTGACCTCGACGGAGCTGGCCGCGCATCTGCATACTTCCGTACCACGCGTGAACGACATTGTGCGCGAGCGGCGCGCGATTACCGCCGATACCGCCATGCGGCTGGCCAGGTACTTCGGCACTTCGGCCAAGCTTTGGATGGGGTTGCAGGCGGAGTACGATCTGGATTTGGCAGCCGCCAACCGCGACATACGGAAGATCAAACCAAGAGCGATCGCCTGATCGTCGGCTTCTTAGCAGACTGCTGGAGCAGTTCGACAGAAAGTGTAGCTCTGTTTTGCGCGAGGAATGCATAGACCCTCACGTCGCGCGGCGCTCCTCAGGGTGACACTCAAATCATCGAAGGCTTCGGTCCGACACCGCCGCAGACGCTCGGCAGCGATATAATCGAGCTATCTTGACTATGCCTCGGCTCATCTTTCGGTTGGCGGTTGCCTTTGGTCTTTGCGCGGGCGTGGGGTTATCGTGCCTTGCACAAAGCGCGGTGCCACCGGTGCAGACACTGTTGATTCTGCCCTTTGAGAACCGCTCCAAGTCTCCGGGGCTGGAGTGGATTGGCGAGTCGTTTCCCGAGATCCTTGCGGAGCGCCTGGCTTCGCCCTCGATGTACATTATCAGCCGCGAAGACCGGGTCTATGCCTTCGACCGCATGGGAATTCCCGTCACCACGCGGCCCTCGCACGCCACCAAGTATCGAATTGCCGAGCAGATGGATTGCGACTACATGGTGATGGGCGACTACAACTTCGACGGGTTGACGTTCACCGCGCGCGCCACCGTGCTCGACATGAAGCAGTTGCGCGAATCGGCGATGCTGGAGGCCTCGGGGCCGCTGCTGAAACTGATCGATGTGCAGACGGATCTCGCCTGGCAGTTACTGAAAACCATGCAGCCGCAGAGCACGATCAGCCGAGAAGAGATGATCCGTTCGGCCAAGGCGATTCGCCTGGATTCCTTCGAAAACTACGTGCGGGGCATGCTGGCCGCCACCCGGCAGGAAAGAGTCAGGCGATTCCGCGAGGCTATACGCTTCAATCCGCAGTACACGCTGGCGATGTTTCAACTGGGCAAGACCTATTATGCAAACCGCGAATACGAATCGGCGGCCAGTTGGCTCAGCCGGATTCCGCAGGCGGACCCGAAAGCGGGCGAGGCGTACTTTCTGCTCGGTTTGGCGTATTACAACCAGGGGCAATTCGAGCACGCTGAAGACGCATTCAGGGTCACGATCTCCAAGCTTCCGCTGCCCGAGGTCTATAACAATCTTGGGGCGGCAGCGTTGCGGAGGGGCCAGCGGAGCGCTTTGCAACTGCTGCTGAAGACGATCGAAATCGATCCCCACGATCCCGATTACCGCTTCAATCTTGCCTTGGCGCTGTACCGGTTTGGCGATCCGGCGATGGCGGTGAAGAACCTTCGCGAGTCACTGGCGAGATATCCGACCGACAGTGAAGCGGGACAGTTTCTCGATCAGATCGGCGGCGCGCCTGTGGGCGCGGCAGGTGAAAGCTCCGGGGCCCCGGCTGCCGCCATCGCCAAGCTGCCGCTACCCCGCATTAAACGGAACTACGACGAGAGTTCGTTCCGCATGCTGGCGCTTGAAATTCAAAACTCAACCAAAGCGGCGCACCAGCCGGGCGGCAACTCGCAAACCATGTATCACATCCAGCACGGCACGGAACTGCTGGATCGAGGGTTGACAGCGGACGCGGAAAACGAATTTCAGGAGGCGCTCAGGATCGAGCCGGCGAGCGCGGCTGCTCATGCCGGCCTGGCTAGAGCGGCCGAGGCGAAGGGCGACGCAGCCACGGCGCGAACGGAGGCGTCCACTTCGATTGGGCTGCATCCCACGGCGGCGGCCTATCTGGTGCTGGCGCGGGCAGACATGCGGCAAAAGCTGTTTGCTTCGGCGTCCCAGAACGTTGCCCAGGCGCTGGCGCTCGAACCGGGCAATGCCGAGGCGCTGACGCTTAAGCAAGAGGTTGTGGCGCGCGCAGCGCAGGCCACGGAGTCAACGCACTAGAGCAGCGCGGTCAAGTAACTGAATGGAGATCTCATTCCGGGCCGGAAAGAGGGCAAGAAGATGGATAGCGCCGGTTGCAAAAGGATTCCGAGGATAAGCCCATGCGTCTGCGTTTGCCTCTGATTGCCACACTGGTGGTGCTGGGCTGGGCGCTTGTCCTGCCCTGTGCCGCGGACGTGCTGAAGGTTACGATCGACGGCCCCATACATCCGATTGCCGAGGAATACATCGGGCGCGCCATTACGGCGGCGGAGCGGCGCCACTCGGAAGCCCTGTTGATCGAGCTGCGCACTCCCGGCGGCCTGATCGATTCCACGCGGGAGATCGTCGAGAAGATTCTCGCCGCTCGCGTGCCGGTGATTGTTTACGTGGCCCCAAGCGGCGCACGCGCGGCTTCGGCGGGCTTCTTCATTCTCGAATCCGCCGATGTGGCGGCCATGGCTCCCGGCACCAACACCGGGGCGTCGCATCCGGTCTCGCTCACCGGCGGACAGATGGACGAGGTGATGAAGACCAAGATTGAGAACGATACCGCGGCATTCCTGCGCTCCTACGTCTCCAAGCGCGGCCGCAACGTGCAGACGGCGGAAAGCGCGGTCCTCAAATCGATCTCGTGGACCGATCAGGAGGCGCTCTCGCAGCATTTGATCGACATCGTCTCCCCCAATGAGCAGGATCTGCTGCGCCAGCTCGAACGGGCGCGTCGTCCAGCGTTTCGACGGAAGCTCGGTGACGCTGCATGTGGCCAGCCAGAGGGTCGACGATTTTCCCATGTCGCTCAGGCAGAAAATCCTGGGCTGGCTGATGGACCCCAATATTTCATTCCTGTTGCTGGCGGTCGGCGCCTTTGCCATCTATGCCGAAATGAATCATCCGGGGGCCGTGATTCCCGGCGTTGTGGGGGTCATTTTCATTCTGCTTGCAGTCTTCGCGCTGAATCTTCTGCCGACCCGCTTTGCCGCCATCACGCTCATCCTGGCGGCCTTTGTGCTGTTCGCGCTGGAGGCCAAATTCGCCACCCATGGGGTGCTCGGAATCGGCGGCATCGTGGCCCTGACCCTGGGTGGATTGCTGCTGGTCGACGGCCCCATTCCCGAGTTGAGGGTCCACCTGCTGACGGCGCTCGGGGTTAGCGTGCCGCTGGGCGTGATCACGGTTTTTCTGATGAACCTCGCCATACGGGCGCGGCGTAACAAGGTCGCGACTGGCTCCCAAGGCCTGATCGGCGAAACCGGCATCGCGCAGACCGAACTCTGCCCGGCGGGGACGGTGTTTGTTCACGGCGAATTGTGGAGGGCTCGCTCACGGCAGCCGGTTGCGAACGGAGAGCAGGTGCGGGTCACGCGCGTCATCGGACTGCAGTTGGAGGTGGAACCGTTTACAGAGCCGGCTACGCATAGCGATAGCGAGTCGGTCCCAACTGCCCGCCAGATCTCCTGAGGCGGGAAAAAGCTTGCGGCAAGCGGAAACGGCGAATCCCCTCAGGGACTAAAACCCGCATTTTTGTTGGCTATTGACGGACGGGCTTCCACCCCACTACGCGCAAAAGCAGCGCGCAGTGGGGACCCCGGCTGAAGCCCGTCCCCTTCAAAGAATTATTTAGGCAAGAGGTCGCAGTGCCCCTTCAAAGAACTATTTATGAAACAGGTTCCAGGCGTTGCTCTGGAAGCTTGCTGCAAAGCAGAAATAAAGGCAGCTCAGACGCCGCCTCAACGCCTCAACTTCGCGCCCTGCGGGTTGCTCAGAATGACAATGAGTCTCAAGCAGTCCCGGCGGAGCGCGGGTTACTTAATCCATCATGCCGCCCATGCCGGCGTTCGGGCAGGAGCCGCAGGCGCCAGCGCCGGCGCCACACGGACTGGGCGCGCCCGAAGGCGCAGCACCGCTTGCGCGCGGGGCAAAGGTGGAGAGCAATTGCTCCAACTGCCGGCCATGACAGGCGGGACACTCGGGCTGTTTGGAATCCATTACCAGGGCTTCGAAGGTGCGGCTGCAATCTTTACAGATATATTCAAAAATAGGCATAAAGCTCCACGCAATGTGAACTGTTACATTTATTATAGATGCAATCCACGGTTTCAAACGCCGTTCTCCAGTCTTCCTCTCTCTTCCTTCCCCGCCGTTGGCTGCGGGGCGCCCACAGACAGACGCTGGCGGGAAATTTTTTGCCGCGTCCGAACCTTTTGCCGCCGCCCGAAGAACGGCTTTTTCAAGTAGAGCCGGAGACGCAAGTGCTTTGCCATTGCCATTGGCAGCCCGAGCGCCAAAAACAGTTCACCATTCTGCTGGTACATGGCCTCGAAGGCTCCAGCCAATCGAAGTACATCATCGGCACCGGCGGCAAAGCCTGGCAGATGGGCTGGAACGTGGTGCGGATGAACGTTCGCAACTGCGGAGGCACGGAGAAGCTCTGCTCCACACTCTACAATTCGGGACTCTCACGCGACGTGCAAAAGGTTGCCATTGGGCTGATCGAGCAGGATGGGCTGGAGGCGATCGGGCTCGCAGGATTCTCCATGGGCGGCAACCAGGTGCTGAAGTGCGCCGGCGAGTGGGGCGTGAGCGCGCCGCCCCAGGTGCGCGCCATAGCGGCCGTATCGCCGGCATGCGACCTTGCGGTTTCCGCCGACCGCCTGCACCGGCCGCGGAATCGCGTTTATGAGATGTGGTTCCTGCGCAGTCTGTTTCGGCGCTTCCGGCTCAAGGCGCGGCTGTTTCCCGGCCAGTACGATGTCGAATTGCTGCGCAAGGTGCATAGCATAAGGCAGTTCGATGATTACATCACGGCACGATACATGGGTTTTGAAAGCGCCGACGATTATTACGCCAGGGCAAGCGCCGCGTGCGTCTCGAGCGAATCGCGATTCCGGCGCTGGTCATTCATTCGAGCGATGACCCGTTCGTGGTGCTGAGGCCGGAGACGGAAGCGAAGCTGGCGGCCAATCCGCATATCACCTACCGGCGCAGCGAACATGGGGGACACTGCGCTTTTCTGGCCGACGCGGACGGCTACGACGGACGCTGGGCGGAACAGCAGGTCATCGAGTTTATGGCGGGCGCGACCGAAGTATCCGCGGAAGAGTCCACAACCCCGGCTTAACGCAATTCCCAATCTACCAGATTGTCATGGCGAGCGAAGTCGAGCCACCTTTTGTTTCTGCTGCCGAAAACAAAGGGTGGCTTCACAATCACCCCAGCGAGCCGAGCCTCGCCGGGGACCCCGATCCTCCGCTTCGCTCCGGTCGCCATGACATTTCCTTGAGAAATTTCGGTACACCAATCCGGGAATTGCTTTAGGGTCGAGACGCGCGAACTTTCCCACATTTGCCAACCGACGGCAAATATGGGGCACTGTCAGCGTTTATTCTCCATACCTGGTTCTTAATTCTCGTCGATAGGGGCGGTAAGCGGGTTGCCACATGGCAGCGCGAACCGCTTCGGCGATCTGCCGGTCATCCATATTGCCATCGCGTGGTTCGGCAACGCCGTCGAGCTGCGCCTGCTTGGCCACCGCGTTGCCGACGACCTCGGCAACCTCGCGCAAGCGGCTGACCGCGGGCAGCAGAGTGTCCTCGGGATCGCGCGCGGCGGGAGAGGTCTCGGCCAGGGCCTTGGCTGCGGCCATGAACATGGAATCGGTGACCCGGCGCGCATTCATGGCGAGCACACCCAAGCCGACTCCGGGAAAGATATAGGCATTGTTGGTCTGGTCGACGGGCATCGCTTTGCCGCGGCGCAGGAGCGGCGGAAAAGGACTGCCGGTGCCGATCACGGCACGCTCCCCGGTCCAGGCCATGAGATCCTGCGGCGTGGCTTCGCTGCGCGAGGTGGGATTCGAGAGCGGAAAGATCACCGGGCGGGCCACACTGGCAGCCATGGCGCGCACAATTTCCTCGGTAAAGGTTGCGGGCTGTCCGGAGACGCCGATCAGGGTAGTCGGATGAGCATTGGAGACGACGTCGAAGAGGCCGATGCGCTCCGGCTGTTGCAGTTTCCAGCCGGCAATCGCGGCCCGCGGCTGCACGAAGGGACGCTGGAAACTTTGCAGACCGGTGCCTTCGACCAGCAGTCCGTCACGATCCACGGCGAAGAATTGGCGGCGCGCCACGGCTTCCGGCACTCCGCAATCGACAACGGCCTTCAATAATAAAGAGGCGATGCCGCAGCCGGCGGTTCCGGCCCCGAGGATGACGATGCGCTGTCGCGCGAGCGAAACTCCGGTCACCTGGATGGCGGCCAGCAAGGCTCCGGTGGCCACCGCGGCGGTTCCCTGGATGTCGTCGTTAAAGGTGCAGAGGCGGTCGCGATAGCGATCGAGCAGGCGGCCGGCGTTGGCGCGCGCGAAGTCCTCCCACTGCAAAAGCACGCGCGGCCAGCGGCGGGATACGGCTTCGACGAACATCTCGATGAATTCGTCATACTCAGCGCCGCGCACCCGTTCATGTCTCCAGCCGAGGTAGATGGGATCGGCGAGAAGCTCCTGGTTGTCGGTGCCGAGATCGAGCAGGATGGGAAGCGCGTTGAGCGGATGGATTCCGGCACAGGCCGTGTAGAGAGCCAGTTTGCCGATGGGGATTCCCATGCCGCCGGCGCCCTGGTCGCCGAGTCCGAGAATGCGTTCGCCGTCGCTCACAACGATGACGCGAACCTCGTCGTGGCGGCGATGGTCGAGGATCTCGTGGATGCGGTGGCGGTTTGGATAGCTCAGGAAGAGGCCGCGAGGCTTGCGCCAGATGCTGCTGAAACGCTGGCAGCCCTCGCCTACGGTGGGGGTGTAGACGAGCGGCAACATCTCTTCGATATGGCGCACCAGCAAGGCGTAGAAAAGAGTCTCGTTGGTGTCCTGCAAGTCGCGTAGAAAAGCGTACTGCTGAAAGGGCGTGGGAAATGCTCGCAGGGCAGCGAGCCGCCGGGAAATCTGCTCATCGAGTGAGCCTACATGAGGCGGCAACATGCCGTGCAGACCGAACTGGTCGCGCTCGGCCTCGGTAAAAGCAGTACCTTTATTGAGTAAAGGATCGTTGATCAGGTCATAGCCGGAGATATCGACCGTAAGCACGCCGTCGGCTTCGACCGTCGCTGCCGCGAGCACCGGCCGTCTGGGATCTCGTGCAGGTTGGATTGGGTTCACAGAGCACCCCCTCTGAGATCAGCAATCCTAACACCGGCGGCGAAGCTAGTGGGAAACTCGAAGTTGGGGTAGTGGGCTAATCCTGTGTTGCTGTTGTTTCCCCGGCGACTCATAATGGCTGCCCTTGGAGACTCTTATGAAAAAGCTCGAAGATATGATCGGAGAGCAAATCGCCGCATGCGTTCCAATGTTCGACCCGATTGTCATGCAAAAGATGACGCTTCATGCCGTCGAGCAGGCTGGAATCTGGGTTGAACACCAGGACTCTACCAACCGAATACTGGTGAGGCTCGGCGCGCAAACATCCCCCAAAACTCTCCTGTTTTTTTTACCGTGGCACGAAATAAGGATGATATGGGGAAGTCTCGATGCCCCAGCCCTGAACGAAAAATCATTCGGCATATGAGTTGAAGGGTGCTCCCCAAGTTGGGAGCTGCTCTAACATCCCCCACATTGCCAACCGATGGCAAATATGGGGCATCCTGGACGCGGACGAACCAATTTCGCTTTGAGATTTCCCGGCGAAAACAGCCTTCGTCAGGGATTCCCTGACCGGCTAAGAGTCGCTGGTGACCACTCACATGACCCTTCGTAACGTCGCCGGCGCACGGGTGAACTTTCCGCATCAACTCCGCTATATACAGTGGTCGGCAATGTTTGTCATGCAACATTTAGTAGATGACGGCGGTACATGCCCCAAAAAACACCCTTGAAAGACCCAAAGAACCAGAAGAAAACGGAAGTAATCTGTTGACAGCCAGAGTTCCTGAGCTAACCTGCTGAACAGCAGTTACAGCCATAAGAGGGCGAAGGACTTCGTCCTTGAAGCCGCGCTGGACGGAAAGGTTGGTCCGCCAGGAGTGGCGAAATTTTGTGGAAAGGTCAGCAGCGATGGCCGATTCGCCTGAAGTAATGAACATTAAACAGGCCTCGCAATATTTAGGCGTGAGTCCGGACACTTTGTATAAGTACGTGTCGGAAGAAAGGATTCCCGCCTTCAAGCTAGGCAACCGGTGGAAGTTCAAGAAAACAATATTGGACGCCTGGATGGAAAAGAAAAGCGCCCTCGGGGAAGCTCGCGGCAAACCACCGCAGCAGGCGCTCAAGGCGCGTCTGGCGGCTACGCCGTCGAAGCGGGCGCGGTTGAGCGGAGCCGGGCGCTAAGGGCATAAAACATGTTCGGACTGGGCAGTGGAAAACCAATGGTCGGACTCGACATTGGCTCAAGCAGCATAAAAGCGATTGAGCTTCGCCGCACACGCGGCGAGATCCAGGTGGTGAACGTCGGCGTGGAACCGCTGGCTTCCGACATCGTGGTCGACTCGATGATCGTCGACAGCGGCAGCGTAGCCAGCTCGATTACCAAGATCTTTGCCGATCACGGGATCAAGTCGAAGCAAGTGGCAACCTCGGTGAGCGGACATTCGGTGATCGTCAAAAAGATTTCGATGGCGACCATGTCCGGCGAGGAACTGGAGAACGCCGTACGCAACGAAGCCCAGCAACACATCCCCTTCGAGATGAGCGACGTGAACCTGGATTACCAGGTGCTCTCCGGGGAGCAGAGCGGGCCGCAGATGGACGTGCTGCTGGTGGCCGTCAAGAAAGACAAGATTCTCAATTACACCAATGCGCTGCAGTTGGCGGGACGGCAGCCGATGATCGTCGACATCGACGCCTTCGCGCTGCTGAATTGCTACGAATTCAACTACGTGCCGCCATCGAACTCGACCGTGGCGCTGCTGAACCTGGGCGCCAGCGTGATGAACATCAACATCGTGAAGGGGACCACGCCGCTGTTCACACGCGATGTGAGCGTGGGCGGCAACCAGTACACGGACGCGCTGCAAAAGGAACTCGACCTCAGCTTCGACGACGCCGAAGGGTTGAAGCTCGGACAAAAGGTGGGCACGGTCAGCGAGGATGCGAAGACGCCGATCCTGCAGCAAGTGACGGAATTGATCGTGCTCGAGATCCAGAAGACCTTCGATTTCTTCCGCGCCACGGCCAGCGGCGACCACATCGAGCGGATTTACCTGGCCGGCGGTTCCTCGCAGGTGCCCGGACTGATGGAGGCGTTGCGGCGGGAGTTTTCCTTGCCGGTGGAGCCGTTGAATCCTTTTTTGCGGATCGAGCCGGCGCTAAAAGCGAGCGCTGAACTGCTGGAACAGCACGCGCCCCAGCTTTCGGTAGCGGTCGGTCTGGCCTTGAGAAGCTTCGAGGACAAGCTATGATCCGGATCAATCTACTGGGCACGCCGAAGGCGAAGGCCCGCCACATGCCCAAGGTCACCATGTCGGCGCCGTCGTTGCGGATGCTGGCGATTCTGGCCATCGCAATCGCCTTTGGCGGGGTTTACGTACCTGTACTGGCGGGCGCAAAACCAGCACGAGAAAATCCAGGTCGACCTGCGCGACGCCGACAAGCAGCTGGCTGCCCTGGCCGGGGTGAAGACGGCGTATACGCAGAAACAAAAAGAAGTCGACGCACTCAAGCAGAAGTTCGGCGTCATCGACCAACTGCGCGCCCACCAGAATGGTCCGGTGCAGTTGCTGAACACGATCACGCGGACGGTGAACGAGACCGACGCCGTATGGCTGAACAAAATGAGCGATGACGGCAAATCGATTTCGATGGATGGGATGGCGCTGAGCCCGACGGCGGTGGCCAACCTGATCGGCAATCTTAAGAAGTCCGGCTATTTCAAGAACGTCGAACTGAAGGAAACGTTGCAGGACGAGACGGTTAAAAACTATCAGGCGTTCAGCTTCACGCTGGTGTGCGAGAAGCAGCCGTCCTAAACGGGGAATTATGGCTAGCTGGAGCGAAATAGAGCCAAAATACAAATTCGGAATCCTCAGCCTGGCATGTGTGCTGATTGCGGCCGGGGTCTGGTATGCAATGGTTCGGCCGATGGAACAGCACAACCGCGAAGACCTTGCGGCGCTGCAAGGCAAGAAGGCCGAGATCACGCAGTTGATGCCGTTCCAGGCGCGCATCGCCCAACTGAACAAGGAAATCGACAACTACCGGCTGCAGATCGAGCAACAACAGCTGATCGTGCCGGAAGACAAGCAAGCCGACGGGTTCATCCGCGCCATGCAGGCGCAGGCGCACTCGTCGGGCATAGAGCTTCGGCGCTTTACCGCGCTGCCCGTGGTGACCCACGATTTCTATTCGGAAGCGCCGTTCGAAATCGAACTGGATGGCCCTTATTTTGCGGTGGTCCGTTTCTTCGAGCAGATCGGCAAGATGGATCGGCTGGTCAGCATCTCGGGCCTGAACATGGCGAACGTGAAAACTCCAGGGCAGGCGAAAGCGAAAAAGACTTATACCTACGCGGCGGGCGAGAGCGTGGTGGCGACCTGCACGGCAGCCGCGTATTTCAGTCCGAAGACGCAACCACCACCCGCGAAAGCGGCGGCGGCAGGGGCGGCGCCGGCGGCGCCGAAGAAGTAAAGGAAAGCTATGGTCTCAAGAGTTGCAAGTACGATTTTGGGGTTGGCCGTTACCGTCTGGGCGCAGGCCCCGGGCAATGTCCAACCGGTGGTTCCGCTGCGGAGCCCATTCCTGAGTCCGGTGCGCGCCATTGTGCAGCCGAATGCGCCGGCCACAACACCCGACAGCAATGCGGGAGCGCAGAAACCGACGGCCAATTCAAAGGCTGCCGCAGGCAGCGCGACGGCGCCATCCGATGGCCCGGCAGCGAAGCCGGCCAGCCCGGACACGGTTAAAGCCGTGGGCGGCAAGCGCGACCCATTTATCACCGCGGTTTCGCCGGCTAGCGTGGCGGCAGCGGTCTGCAACTCGGGCGGCAAGCGCTGTCTGGCGATCGAACGGATCAATCTGAAGGGCCTAGTGCGCTCCGAGTCGGGCTATATCGCGGTGGTGGTCAATGCGGCGAATCGGGCGTTTTTTCTGCGTGAGAACGATCCGCTTATGAACGGCTACGTGGTGCGGATCACGAGCAATGCGGTCACCTTCAAGCAAACCGAGAAGGACCGGACAGGCCATCCGGTTTCGCACGACGTCACTTTGACGCTGGGTGCACCGGCGGGTTAGCGGACGGCTGAAAGAAGAACGCCGGCCGCGGAATGAAACGCAGAAAAACGCAGGGTCGGCCGACGAGTTGTCGCAGGTTGGTTTTTGGGGGTTGGAGATTTGGTTGGCCCGGAGACGGAGGGTGCGATTCACCCTCGTGGTCGCCGGGGGTATTCGTTAAAGCAGCGTGTCGGCTGTCTTCGATGGCAGCCGCCGGCGGCCCGCCGGGAGCAAGGCGTGCCGGTTGCGAGGAGACTTCGATGAGGCTCAAGCACGTGTTTGTAGTGGCGCCACTGCTATGGTACGCGTTAATTGCGGGTGCTGCCGATACGCAACTCAAGGATATTTCGGTAACCGCCCAGGGTGGCGCGACCGTGGTAGCGATTGAAACCGCCGGACCGTTCACCCACAGCGAGTATCGGCCCCAGCCTACGATGGTGCTGGTGGACTTGCAGAAAGTGTCGTCCAGCGCCCTGAAGCAGCGCCAGCGCAGCCTCGATTCGCCTGCGGTGAAAAGCTATCGGGTGCTTGAATACAAGAGCGTTGGGGGCATCGAGGTCACGCGGTTGGAGCTGACGGTGACGGCCAATACCAAGCTCGATGTCAAGGACACCAAGAACGGGTTGCAATTAGTGTTTGCGACCGGGGATGGCTTCACCGCCGCATCGCAGAGCCCTCCGGCAGCGCCGGTCCACGCTGCGGCAACGCCGGCGGCGCCTAAACCGGTGGCCAGCGCAGCCGCCAAGCCGGCGCCGAAATCAGAGACCGCAGCGTCATCGCCGGTTACGATCCGCAACGTCGGGGTGGTTCGCACCAGCGCGGGCCTGGCGGTTGAAATCGAAGGGGGTAAGACGGCCAAGACTTTACGGCTGAGCGATCCGGAGCGTCTGGTGGTGGACGTCGAAAATTCGCTCTCGGCAACCAAGCAGCGAACCATCATGGTGAATGGGGCCGATCTGAAGTCGGTTCGCGTCTCGCAATTCCAGTTGACTCCTCCGGTGACGCGTGTCGTCCTCGATCTAACAGGGCCGCGTGAATTCGATCTCACAAACCGGGGCAATAAGCTGGTGGTCACGGTGTTGCCACCGAAGATGGCATCGCCAGCCGGAGGCACGTTAACCCCGGCAAGCCCGAAGAGCGAAGCGCCCGCGACTTTAGCGCAAACCCAGCCGGGATCCCCGACGCAGGCCGTGGGTGCGAGTGTTGCGGCAGAGCCGCCAGCGGCGAAAACGCCTTTAACCAAGGCGCCCCTGCTCCCGGCAACGCCTTTCGTCCCGGCGCAAAACGGGTCGGTAAGCACTTCGACACCGGTGCTGCACCCGGTAGGAGCGGCATTCAAAGACCAGACAGCGGTTTCCGTGGTTGCGAAGCAAGAGGCTGCCGCGCCTCCGAGCGCCAGCGTGCCGCTCCCAGGACAACTGGCGGCTCCCGCTCCGCAGGCGGTTCCGGCCGTGCAGAACGGCGCTTCCGAAGCTGTGCAGACAAAGCTGGCGCCGGCGACATTGAGCACTGCCAAGGACGCGCCAAGCGTCGCCCAGAAGAATGCGGACTATGTTTTTGTGACGCCGGAATTCAAGACCCAGGACACGACGTCCGCCGCAGCCAATCCGGCCAGTACGCGGGCCATGGAGGCGGCCTCGACGGTCGCGCCAGAGCGTCAGCCGGTGCTGCTGGCACAAGCCCAACCGCCGCCGCCCCTGGTACCGGCGCCAGCGGCGAATCTCGCGCTTGAGCAGCAGAGGGCAGGCACTAATCCCACCCTTCCGCCAGCGGCCAAGAAGTATACCGGCGAGCCGATCTCGGTGAACCTGAAGGATGTGGACCTGAAAGATTTCTTCCGGCTGATTCACGAGATCAGCGGCCTGAACATCGTCCTCGACCCGAACGTGAGAGGCACGCTTACGCTGGTGCTGGACGATGTGCCATGGGACCAGGCGCTGGACGTGGTCTTGCACAACAACGGACTCGGACGCGAACTGGAAGGCAGCATCCTGCGGATCGCGGCGCTCGATACCTTCCGCAAGGAAGCCGAGGAGCAGCGCGCGCGGACCACTGCGCAGGCGCTGGCCGTCGAAAAAATTACGGTCACCCGCTTCCTCAGCTACGGGCGCGCCAAAGACGTGATGCCGACCATCAAGAAGTTGCTGACAACGCGCGGCGAGGTGCTGGCCGACGATCGCACCAACGCCCTGATCATCAGCGATATCCCGAGCATCATTCCAGGTCTGGACCGGCTGATCACGCAGTTGGATCGCAAGACGATGCAAGTGGAAATCGAAGCCCGGGTAGTGTCGGCGACGCGCAACTTCGCCCAGAGTTTCGGGACGCAGCTCGGATTCGCCTGGGGCAATGGATCGACGTCGGTGGGTGGCAACCCGTCGACCGGATTAAGCACGCAAACCTATACCTCGTCCTCGGGGACATTCCCTTACTTCACCAGCGCTGGTGCCATCCCGCTGTTCTCGAACCTGGCGCCAACCGGAAACACGAGTGGGCTGGCCTTCTCGACCGCGGTGGGCAACTACCGGGTGGACGTGCTGCTCTCCGCCGCAGAGTCGCGCGGCCTGGCGAAAGTGCTGTCCCGGCCGCGAGTGGTGACCCAGAACAACGTTACGGCGGTGGTGCGCCAAGGCTACCGCATTCCAATTGTCACCCAGAGCCAGCTCGGCGGACCGGCGACTACGACTTATATCGACGCCTTTCTGCGGCTGACGGTGACGCCGCAGATTACCATCGAAAATACTATCTTCCTGGCGGTCGACGTGGAGAACACGACCCCGGACTTCGGCAACTCGACCACCACGGTAGGCGGCAATCCAAGTTTGCTAACGCAGCAAGCGACGACGCAGGTTCTGGTCAGCGATGGCGGAACGGTGGTCATAGGCGGCGTCATTCAGACGTCGAGTTCGGTCAACACGCAGCAGGTGCCATGGCTCGGCAACATTCCAATCCTCGGCAACTTGTTCAAGAGCCGGTCGGTAACCACCAGTACGCAGGAGCTGATCTTCATCCTGAGTCCTAAGATCGTCCAGACGTAGGGTAGTTATCAGTCTTCATCTCCGGAGGGGCTGCTTTCGCGGCCCTTCATTTTTTTGGGTTCGGAAAGTATTGCAAACGGTGCCCGAGCATTTTGGGTCGCTGGCCGGCGCATCCTGTTGCGCGCCATACCGCGCCATATACCGCACCATCCATATACAATGACCAGCATGGACTACTCTGGACGGCAAGCGCGGCTTGAGCGCGAGCTGGGACGCTTGAAGCTGGATGCGATTCTGATCACGCACATGCCGAACGTGCGCTATTTGACGGGCTTTACCGGCAGCGCTGCCGCATTGCTGATCGGCCCCCGACCGGTTTTCATCACCGATGGCCGCTACGCCGGGCAGGCACGCCAGCAAGTGGCGCGGCCGCGAGTGGTGGTGGATAAAGCCGGTTTGCTGAAGCGAGCAGCACGGGAGATTGCGGCGCGCAAGGCGTCCCGTTTGGGCATTGAAGCCGAACATATGACCGTGGCCACGCGCGCGCTGCTGGCTCGGGAACTGAGCGGCTGCAAACTGATTGCGACCTCCGGCGTTGTGGAGCAATTGCGAATGCTGAAGGAACCGGCGGAGGTGGATGCGATTCGCGAAGCGGTGCTGCTGGGAGGACACCTGTTGCCGCTGGTGCTGCGGGCGCTGCGTCCGGGGCGCTCTGAAGCGGAGGTGGCGGCGCGACTCGAGTACGCGGCACGACGCGCCGGGGCCGAGCGCATGTCGTTCGAAACCATTGTTGCATCCGGCCCGCGCTCGGCGCTGCCGCATGGCGTTGCCTCCGAGGCGCTGCTGCCTAAGCTGGGATTCGTAGTCCTTGATTACGGTGTTATACTGCACGGTTACTGCTCCGACATGAGCCGCACGGTTCACCTGGGCAGGGCCAGCCAGCAAGAGAGAGGCTGGTACAGAGCGGTGCTGGAGGCGCAACTGGCGGCCATATCCGTGGTCAGTCCCGGCGCCAAATTGTCGGAGGTCGATAAGGCCGCGCGCTCGGTGCTGAAGCGCTCGAAGCTGGAGAAATACTTCACCCACTCGACCGGACATGGGGTGGGACTGGAGATCCACGAACCGCCTCGCGTGGCTGCCAAACAGGACGGCGCGCTGAAGCCGGGAATGGTGATTACCATCGAACCGGGGATCTATGTGCCGGGTAAAGGCGGCATTCGAATCGAGGACATGGTGCTGGTCACCAGCCGCGGTTACGAGCTTTTGACCGCTGCCAGAAAAGATTTTGTGGAACTCTGAAAAAGACCCTTGGGGGCCCGGAGTGGACGCGGGATTGGCCTGATAAAAATGAACCTGAAAGAAATCAAAGAGCTGATCGAGTTCTTAATCGAAAAGGACGTGGCCGAGTTCGAACTGGAACGCGGCGACGTCAAGGTGCGAATCAAGCGCGGACAAGCGGCGGCGTTGTATGCGCCGGCGCCGTCTCCGGTGGCTTCGCATTTTCCACCCGCCAGCTCGGTACTGGCAGTGGGCGCGCACGCTGCGGCGGCCACCCCAACCGGAAGCGCGCCGGCCGAGGCCGCCGAGGAAGAGCTTCACCTGGTGAAGTCGCCGATTGTCGGCACTTACTACGAGTCGCCTTCGCCAGGCTCGCCGCCCTTCGTGAAGCCGGGCGACGCGGTATCGCAAGGACAAGTGCTGTGTATCGTCGAAGCCATGAAGTTGATGAATGAGATCGAGTCGGACGTGGCCGGCGAGTTGGTAAAAATTCTGGTCAGCAACGGCCAGCCGGTGGAGTACGGGCAGCCGCTGTTTTCGGTCCGAACGAGATAGAGATAGCAGGCGCCGGGCCAAGGCAAGCCAGCAATGCGGGCGGGCCGAGCCTGCCTGGAGTAGTGCGGTGGAGGTCCCGATGACGGACAAAATGCCGGCTCGCCTAGTCCGATTGGCTCGCTTGGATCGCCTGGCCCGCATGAATCGGGGCGTGGCGCGAAAGCTGGATTTCTCCTCGGCCGTAATTTTCCATGTTTAGAAAGATATTGATTGCCAATCGCGGGGAGATTGCCCTGCGAATCATCTGCGCCTGCAAGGAACTGGGTATCCGCACGGTTGCCATTTATAGCGATGCGGACCGCAATTCCCTGCACGCGCGTTTTGCCGACGAGGCCATCTGCATCGGGCCGCCACGGCTGAGCGAAAGCTATCTAAACATTCCGGCGGTGATCAGCGCGGCCGAAATCAGCAACGTCGACGCGGTGCATCCCGGATACGGCTTGCTGAGCGAGAACGCCAATTTCGCCGAAGTTTGCGAAACCTGCGGCATAACGTTCATCGGACCTCCGCCGGAAATCACGCGCAAGATGGGCGAAAAAGAAAAGGCTCGCATGGCAATGAAACAAGCCGGGGTGCCGATTCTGCCAGGCTCTGAAGGGGTCCTCGCCTCGGCGGGAGAGGCCGGGGAGTGGGCGCGCCAGACGGGGTTTCCGGTGATCGTGAAGGCTTCGGCCGGCGGCGGCGGACGCGGCATGCGCATCATTCGCACGGCGGAGGAGTTGCCACAGTTATTCAACGCCGCCCAGAGCGAAGCGGCGGCAGCCTTCGGCAATGGGCTCCTCTACCTGGAGAAATACATTGAGCGCCCGCGGCATATAGAGTTCCAGATGCTGGCTGACTCGTTCGGCAACGTGGTTAGCCTGGGCGAGCGCGAATGCAGCATTCAGAGGCGCCACCAGAAGCTGATCGAGGAGTCTCCCTCGGTGAAGGTGACCCCGGAGCTGCGCGCCGGAATCGGCGAGCTGCTGGCTTCGACACTGAGCCGGATCGGCTACGTCAATGCCGGGACCGTCGAGTTTCTGATGGACGAAGACGAGTCGCTGAGTTTTATCGAAATGAACACGCGCATACAGGTAGAACATCCCGTAACCGAGATGCGCACCGACGTGGATCTGGTGAAGGCTCAGATCCTGATCGCGGCCGGTGCCCGCTTGTCCGAGGTTCTGCCGGAGGTGGTCGAGCAACGCGGACACGTGCTCGAATGCCGCATCAACGCCGAGCATCCGGAAAAGTTCACGCCGTCGGCGGGCAAGATCACGGCCTTCCACACGCCCGGGGAAATCGGCGTGCGGGTCGACACAGCCATGTACGCCGAAGCGATCGTACCGCCCTACTATGACTCGCTGATCGCCAAGCTGATCGTGCGCGGAAAGGACCGTCCGGAGGCTATCGCGCGCATGTCGCGCGCGCTGGATATGTTTATCGTCGAGGGCATACACACTTCGATTCCCCTGCATCGGCGGATCATGCAGGATCCGGAGTTTATCGCCGGACGTATCGACACCAAGTTCATGGAAAGATTTCTGGCGGAGACGAGCCCGAGCCAGCGCCCGCCTATCCAACCGCCGACGGCTTCCGGGACGCGGACGGAAACGGCGACTGTCTCCACTGCGGCTTTGACTAAGCCGGCAGCAGCGTCGCCTAGGAAGCATCGGGCCGGGAAGCGCGGCAAGGAGAGCGGTTAGAAATGTCTCCAGAGGGCGATGCCGCGCGGCTCCAATTGCCGCCCCTATACGCAATTCTCGACATCGACTGCTTGCGGGAACGATTGCAGAGCGGGTTGAGTCCGGCGCTCGCCGGCGATCGAGATGCAAACACCGCGTTCGGACCCGCTCCCGAAAGCGAGTTGCTGGCAGCCGTCCTTGGTTTCGCGGCGCAGCTCCAGGCGGGCGGGGTTCGCTGGCTGCAATACCGGGCCAAGCGGCTGCCGGCGCGAAGCACGTTGGCCCACGCCTGGGCTTTGCGGCAGGCATTCCCTGGACTCAAGCTGATCATGAACGACCGCGCCGATCTTTGCCTGGCGGCCGACTTCGACGGAGTTCACGTTGGCCAGGACGACCTTTGGCCGGAGGCGGTTCGCGGCTTGATTGGGAGCCGCATCGTCGGCGTCTCGACCCACAGCCCCGAGCAGGTTACCGAAGCTGCCGCGAGTCCAGCGGATTACGTGGCCATCGGCCCCGTATTCTCCACCGGCAGCAAGCTGAACTCTGACCCGGTGGTGGGCTTAGAGGGCGTGCGGCGAGCCCGGCAACTCACGGCCAAACCGCTGGTCGCAATCGGCGGCATCACCCTCGAAAACTGCCGGGAGGTGCGCGCAGCCGGAGCGGACTCGGTCGCGATCATCTCGGCACTGCTCGATCACCCGCGGGAATCCGCCGAGCGCTTGCTGCGCGCCTTGGCTTGAAGCGCGTGCGCGCTGAGCCAAATAAAGTTGAGGTAGGCTCTCACCGCATACACGGCGGAAACTGGCCCACTCAAGCCAACAGAAGGCTTGAATGGGCCACCAAACCAAGAACTACCCCACGTTAGCCCAACAACGGGCGAACATGGGGCACCAGGCGGGCAATTGCAATTCAGCGTCCCAAATCGTGGGCGGTCTTTCCGCCCATGCCCCACTGGGTTTTCGGAATCTCCTGAATGATGACGCGAACGTTTTCCCGGGGAGCGGCGACGGCCTCCATGATGGCCTGAGTCACCTTTTCGATGAGCGCCTTTTTCTGCTCATCGGTGCGTCCCTGCATCATAAAGATGTGGGCTAACGGCATTGCTTCCTCCTCTGGTAACAGGTTCATACGAACTGAATTGAAACACTCCCCATGCCTTGCACCCGGCAAACCACGCGATCGCCCGCTTTGACGGGAACCGCCTCGGTGACTCCTCCGGAAAGGATCACGCAGCCTGCCGGAAGTTCGAGTCCGCGCCGGGCGAGGTTGTTGGCCAGCATGGCAACCGCCGCCGCCGGATGCTCCACGACGGCAGCGCCCACGCCGGAAGCAACGACCGTGCCGTTGATTTCCATCGTTACGCCTACGGCAGGCAGGTCGACGCGATCAACCGGCGTGCCCCGGCCAGCCACTACGAAACGCGAAGACGAACAGTTGTCGGCGAGCACGCTCTTCAAATCGAACTTGAAATCCCGATAGCGCGAATCGATGACTTCGAGCGCGGGTGCGACGTAGTCGGTCGCCGCCAGCACGGCGGGGATGTCACAGTCCGGACCCTTGAGCGGAGTCTTGAGCACGAAGGCGATCTCCGGCTCGATTTTGGGATGAATCAGTTCAGACATCTTCGCCTGCCCGCCGTCGGGCACCGCGAAGGACGCAGAGAGAAAGCCGAATACAGGGGTGTCGACTCCCATCTGCTTCATCTTGGCGTGAGAGGTCAACCCGGCTTTGAAGCCTACGGTTTCGATGCCGCGCGCCTCTTTACGCAGACGAATCTTGTCCTGAATGGCGTAAGCGTCTTCCCAATCCATGTTGGGATGGGCGTCGGTGATCTTTACCACGTCGCGGGCTTCGAGTTCCGCACTCTCCAAATGCTGGGCAAGCTCACGGATGACTTCGACGGTCAAATTCAAGCGGCACCTCCTGAATAGTCCATTGCGGTTGTTTCGAGTAGGCCATCGCCTTTTCCGGTATAGCTCAAATTCCCTGGCTTCGCCCAGAAAAATCCCCACCCTGGCAAAAGAAGCCGGGATGGGGCACACGGGCTGGATGGGACGCCCGTCTATGGCTTAGCAATGTGCCAGACGCTATTGAAGCCGTCGCCGGTGGTATCGCCGGGCTTGCTGTCCTTGACCCATGTATAAAGCGGCTTGCCCTTGTAGGCCCACTGCTTGAAACCATCGTCGCGGGTCACCACGGTCCAATCCCCCATGGGCTTGGCGGCTGCCTTGGCGGCCAGCGGCGGCCAATTCTGTGCGCAGGGGCCGTTGCAGGCCGACTTGCCAGGCACGGTATCGCGATCGAAGGTATAAAGCGTCATGCCTTTGGAGTCGGCGAAGAGCTGCCCGGAGGCAATCTTCTGGACTTTCACCTCAGACGGCACTTTGGACTGGTCGGAGCCGAAGCTGCTGGCGGACATAGCCAGCAGAAGAACAACCGCCATTCCCAGCGTTGTCATGACTCGCATGCTGAATCCTCCCATATTGAAATTGTTGAGTTAGAAAAGGGTCCTTGCTTGACTTCAGGAAAGACTGAATGGAACTTCTTATGGCCTTACAAAAGGGAGCTGTAACTACGACTGTCGAATCTTACACTATTCATATCCACTATTCATATCGATGATGCGCATGTCCGTCCGGCCTATTGCGAAATCCGCGGGTGCTGGTGCGATGCGGCGCTGTTTACGGTTCCGCGCAAAAGTACGCAGCTTTAGAAAACCCCAGCCGGAGTCGAGGTTCGCCTGCCAGTGCAAATACCAAACGGGCTGCGACGCTTGACTGCGCTGATGATCGAGCGTAACTTGCTGGCAGAACCTTGGTTCATCGCTACTGCACGAACCGGCCTGCACAGCGGCCGCGCGCTCGACCCGACTGGCGGTGTCAACGATTATCCGAAGAGTTTAGAAGGAGTTGGTTATGACTGTGTCCCCGAAACGTTTGATTTTACGAGGTCTTTTTCCGGCAACGATCACTCCCTTTCAAGCCGACTTCAGCGTCGATTTCGAGGCTCTTCGCCGCCATTTGCGCGAGTCGGCCGATGTCGACGGAGTCAGCGGCATCGTGGTGAACGCCGGACTCGGCGAGCTAATGCAGCTCACCGACCAGGAGAAGCAGGAGATCATCGCGCTCGCCCGGCAGGTGGTCCGTCCCGGCCAACTGGTGATCGCAGGGATTGAAGGCCGGGGAGCGGTGCAGGCGGTGAGAGATGGCCGCATCGCCAAGGATGCTGGGGCCGATGCCTTGCTGGTGCTGCCGCCCTTCGACGTCAGACCGTACCGCAGGCTGGCGCGCCACGTCGACTCTGTTTACAGTTTTTTCTCGACGCTCGACCGCGAACTCGATCACCCGATGATCATCTTCCAGTATCCCGATGCCTCGGGCTGCGCCTACTCGGTCGAGGCGCTGGTTGCAGTCTCGTCCTTGCGCAACGTGGTCGCGGTCAAGACCGCCTGCGGCACGGTGACCCGTTATGTTCAGCTCTGGGAGCCTTTGCACGAACGGGTTTCCGTGCTGACGGCGCTCGACTCGCCTCCGCTGCTGGGCACGCTGCTGCATGGAACCCATGGCGCGCTGATCGGGATCAGCGTCATTGGCACCAAGCGCTGGTCCGAGCTGGTGCAGGCGGCGATGAATAACGATGCCGCGGCCGCCAGTCGAATCCACCGGGAGTTTTGCATTCCGCTGATGGAGGGCGTTTTCGAGAACCAGGAGCCGAGCAGCCCCACCAGCGAAGTCGCCTCAGTGAAGGAAGCACTGGTTCAACTTGGGCAGATTCCATCTTCCCGCGTCAGGCCGCCGGCGGTGGGCGTGACTGCCGAGCACAGGGGCAACGTAGCGAGGGCTCTGCTGGCCTCGGGACTGCTGAGAGAAACCACCGCGACGAAGCTTGCAGCGGGGGCGAACCGCACATGAACTCCACGGCTGCGCCAGTCTCCGCCGAGGGACGGCCTTATGCCGATGCCGAAGCCGACGCCACCTATCGCAAGGTTTTCTGGCGGATCATTCCGTTTCTGATCCTCTGCTACCTGTTCAATTTTCTCGACCGCATCAATGTGGCGTTCGCCAAGCTGCAATTCACCCGCGAGCTGCACTTCAGCGAGGCCGTCTACGGACTGGGCAGCGGCATCTTCTACATCGGCTACAGCCTCTTCGAGGTGCCCAGCAACATCATGCTGGACAAGATCGGCATCCGCAAGACGCTGGTGCGGATCATGGTTTTGTGGGGACTATTCTCCGCCCTTACCGCCTTCATGCGGACGCCGCAGCACTACTACATCATTCGCACCCTTCTGGGCGCCGCCGAAGCCGGATTCTTTCCCGGCATCCTGTTTTACGTGACGCAATGGGTTCCGGCCAGGCGACGGGCGCGCATTACCGCGCTGTTCTTCATGTCGGTCCCGTTCTCGGGGATCATCGGCGGTCCGCTCTCCGGCTGGGTGATGCACAGCCTCTCCGGCGTTCACGGTTGGCAGGGCTGGCAGTGGTTGTTCCTAATGGAAGGAATGCCGGCGTGCGTGCTGGGAGTGATCGCCTTCTTTTATCTGAGCGATGGACCGAGGGACGCACCCTGGCTTACGGCGGGCGAAAGGGCCATCATCCTTTACGATCTGGAAAAGGAAGCGACCGTCGAGCGCCAGCATTCGCATCGTGCCATCGGCAGCGCACTCTGCACTCCGGGGTTTTACGTGCTGGCATTCCTGTCGTTCGCGGTCTTCACGGGAATTGGCGGGGTGACGTTCTGGTTGCCGACGATCATCAGGAATTCCGGCGTCAAAACCATCTTGAGCGTAGGGCTGCTCTCCGCCCTGCCTTACGCGGCGGGCGCGGTGACGCAGATCGTGGTGGCCCGCGACTCCGATCGCATGCTGGAACGCCGCTGGCATTTTGCGGTGCCGGCAATGGTCGCCAGCCTGGGCTGGTTCCTAATGCCTTTGGCCGCGCATAGTCCGGTGTTCTCGGTGCTGATGCTGACGCTGTCCGCACTGGGTATTCTGGGCGCGGCGCCGACCTTCTGGTCGATGCCGGGAGCGTTCATGACCGGTCCGGCGCGAGCGGCGGGCATTGCCTTGATCTCGAGCATCGGCGCGGCGGCGAGTTTTGCCAGTCCGAGTATTGTGGGCTGGCTTTCGACGCGCACCGGCTCACTTGCAGCCGGGCAATACTACCTCGGCACAGTGGTCATGCTCAGCGCGCTCGCGGTGCTGATCGGCTTCCGCGAACAGGCGAGGGTAAAAAACGCGTAAGCAAGAAAGAAAGAGGTGACCCATGCCTTTCATTCAACGGCCCGGAGAGCCTGAGCTGTTTTATGAGGTGGATGATTTCACAGATCCCTGGGTGGACGCGCCCTGCCTGATTCTGCAGCACGGGTACGGACGCTCTTCGAAGTTCTGGTTCCAGTGGGTGCCCTACCTGTGCCGTTATTTCAAGGTGATTCGTCCGGACCTGCGCGGGCTTGGACGCTCGGGTAAGGATTTCGATTTCGCCGCTGGAATCACCGCCGGGAAATATGTCGACGACATTCGCGCCATCGTCCGCGACCTGGGCGACCGGCCGGTACACTACTGCGGCGAGTCCATCGGGGGCATCCTCGGGCTGGCATTCGCGGGCGCCTACCCGGAACTGGTGCGCTCGCTGGCGCTGGTGTCGGCGCCGGTGTTCTTCAGCGAAGGAGCCCGCAAGGACTACGCGTGCGGCTACGCCTCCTGGCCCGAGGCGGTGCGCAAAATGGGTCCGGAGCCGTGGCTGAAGCAGACCAACACCAGTACCCGCTTTCCGCCCGATATGTCTAGCAGATTCTTAGATTGGTACAACCAGAACGTTGCCGCCGCCGGAGTCGAGATGCTGGCGCGGATGGCGGAATTCGCCTTGAATACCGATGTCACGCCGTATCTTCCCAAGATCGAAGCGCCGGTGCTTTGCCTCTATCCAACCGGCGGCGCCATCGCCAACCAGGAGCAGCAAGCGCTGCTCGAAAAACACGTGCGCAAGATACGGTTCCTGCACCTGCCGACGCCTTATCACATGATCCACTACATCAAGCCGGCATTGTGCGCGCGCCAAGTACTCAATTTTGCCGCCGGGGTCGATGAACGGGTCTGCGACGAATAGGCGTTAGCCAACCAATCACCCCAACGAGCCGAGCTTCGTTGGGGACCCCGACGCTGGCGAACATGGTGCCCCATCTTGTCTTGATGGAGACCCGGCGGGAAATTATTTCGCGGGGAGCGCCTCCAGCCAGAAATCTCTCTCCACAATGAAGCCGGCCGTAGCCGCGCTTAGCGAAATGTTTTGCAGGGACTTCGACCCAAGGCGTCCCGGCTTTAATATTGCCGCCTGTTTAAATACTCCGTCGCTGGCGCGAACCAGATAAAACATCACATGACCGCCAACTTCCGATACGACCACGGCAGCATTACGGCCGTCGATGAGGTAGATGGTTCGCAGGCCTTCACTATCCTGTACAACCGAAGCCCAAAACGGCTCTGAATTGCCGCTGGTGTTTGGCATCCCCAAGCCACTCGTGATGTAGTCAGGGATATGTGACCGGCCGCCCTGCTTCGCCACCGTCTGCAAAACCTTGACAAACTGCTTGGTGGGATCCGCCGGCTGCGGCGGCTTGACGGAAGCAGCGCTGGGCATATTCGCCGCAGGGGGCGCCGTCTGTGCTTCCGCCGGAGCGGCGCCGGACGACTGCACGCTCATGGTTTCGCCGGAGATGAGATACCAAGGCAAACAGCAAAGCAACGAGACCGATGGACGTAAGACGCGTCCGCACTTGCCAACCCATCGCAAGCACCTCAATTTTCAGGCTCAGAATGCTGCGATTGTAGCTTTTCTGCTCAACGATAGCAAGCAAGTCCGCACCGGCACAGCTCTATCCCTCACGCGCTCGGGAAGCCGTACAACTTTGCCGGGTTATCGACGAGGATGCGTTTGCGCATCTCCTCGGGCGCCCAATACGCCAGCAGATCGAGTTGCGTGGCATCCACCGGCGGCGTGCCTTTGTAGCTCGGGTGCGGCCAGTTGCTGCCCCAGACCACGCGGTTGGGACCGGCTTCGATCAGCGCCTTGGCGAAAGGAGCGATATCGTCGTAGGGATAAGGCCGCTTCGACATGGCATAGGCGGACGACAGCTTGACCCAGGTGTTCCCTTCCCTGACCAGCGCCAGCAGCGCCTGGAATCCGGCGATACTCGACGCCCAGCTCGGGCGGAACGCGGCCCATGTGATCGATGACCAGCGGCGTCGCCAGGCCGCGGAATCGCGGCGCCAATTCGAGAGGTCGCGGCCTTCGACCTGGATCTGCATGTGCCAGCCAAACGGGGTGACCACGAGCGCCACCTTGGCGAGATCCTCGAGCGTTGGTCCGCCCTTGAAGGAGAGGTTGACGCGCGCGCCGCGAAAGCCGGCATCGTGCAAGCGCTGAATTTCGGCCTTGGGCGTGTTCGCGACCAAGCCCGCCACGCCGCGCCAGTTGCCATGCGATTCGGCTATGGCATCGTGGGTGCGGCTGTTGTCGGTGCCGTAAAAACTCGGCTGAATGATGACGGCGCGCTGCAATCCGAGCGCGCTCAGCATCCTGCGGTACTGGTCGAGATGCGCTTCCACGGGGGTAAAGCTGCGCCCGGCGACGAACGGATATTTCGCGCCCGGCCCAATGATGTGGGCATGGCAATCGCATGCCTTGGGCGGAGCGACGACCAGCTTCGGCTTGCCCGGATCGGGGCTGGGGCCGGCGTTGAGGGTTGGCGCTTGCTTCTCGTCGCTACCATGCGCATTGGCCGCGAGCAAGCTGGAGGCGGTTACGATGGCGGCGCTCTTCAGAAAACTGCGGCGGTCTGGGTTGGTTCTCATCTGTTGAATTTCACCTCAGCGGCTGAAGCCGCGTGTTTAGTCGCGCTCTGCAACGGCGCGGCTAAATGCCGTGCCCCTTCAAAAGCCATGTGCGCAAACTGGCCTAGACCAATCCGATCCAGCGCCAATAGGTCAGGTAGAACAACAACCAAACGAACAAGGCGACGATGGTAAATGGCAGCGCGATTCGTATGTACTCTTTCGCTTCGTAGGTGTCTGTCGCGTAAGGAATCATGGTTTGCGGTGAGTTCACCGGTAAGACGCAAGTGAACAGGATGATGTATGAGGCCGCGACGGTCATGCCGACGATGTGCGGATTGGAGCGTCTTGGCGCTGAGCAGAAAACCCAGGATGGTCGGAATCAAGGCCGAAACCGCCGCCGCGCTGCTGGCGAACGCCAGCCGGACAAAGAATATGGCGACCGCAAAGACAATCATGATCATCATGGGTCGCATCGCGGTTACGCCCATGGCGCCCAAGGACCGGTTGGCGGCCCAGGTGGCCGCGCCCGTCTTGAACAGCAGCTCGCCCATGGAAATGCAGGCCCCGAATAGCGCAATCGTTCCCAGGTCTACCTTCTTGGCAACGGCCTTCCAATCGGCCACCCCGATAACGGGAAATAACAAGACCAGCACACTCAGAACGGAAACGCTGTTGGCGTCGATGTTGTGCAGAGGCTCGGTCGCCCAGGCAAGAATCGTGGCCAGCAGAATGTAGAGGAGCTTCTTTTCCCTGGGCCATGGCCGGTCCGAGCGATTGCAACTGCTGCGCGACAAGTTCTTTGCCACCGGGGACTTCATCGAACTCGACTTTCGCCATGCGGCTGACGAAGAAATACACGAGAATGGTCAGCACGATCGCCAGTGGTTCGGCGTAGATCAGCCACTGCAGCCAGGTTATCGTTTGACCGGTCACCTTTCTCCACGAACGATACCGTCAGCGGATTCTGGGCCGCCGCCGCTCAAAATTCCGACTCCGGAAATGGAGGAAGAAAGGGCGATCGACAACATCAAGGCCTTGGCAAACTGACTCTTGCGGCTGAGTTTCAGTGCATCCACCAAGCCCAACGCGATCGGGCACAAGCAAGCGGAGCGGGCGGTGATGGCAGGAATCAGGAAGGCAAAGACCGACATCACCACGATCATTCCAGCTATCAGGTTTTTGCTCCTCGTGCCCACAATTTTCAAAATGGTGAGCGCTACGCGCTTTTCCAGGCCGATCTCCAGCATGATGGCGGCGATAAACAATCCCGTCACCACCAAGACCCATCCGCCGTTGGTCAATCCGGTCAGAGCAGTGGACAAAGCCCTGCCGGTGCCGAGGCGGGCGTCCGGCCGCGCCCGCCGGCGCGAAGCCAAGTCCTACGGTCAAGAAATGAAAAAATGGCAACCGCACTCAGCGGGTACGAAATTGCTTCCGAAACCCAAACGATGAGCGCAAACGCCAGGACTCCCAACACCCGTTGTCCGGCCACCGATAAACCGGCAAAAGGGCTGGAGAAAAAAATCACCAGCATGCAGAGGATGGCGACGGCCAGCCAGATCATTTTGCGTGAGCCCGGCGAAACGCCGGGAGCCTTTTGAAGCGGGCCGCCGGCAGGCGAAGGCGGCGAAGCCGAAACCGTTGAGCTCATGGGTAAATCCTAAATGGTATGTCACAAGCAAATATCACGGCAGCAGCGGCCCAGCAAGGAAAAAGATCGCCGGCCAACAGCGCGCATCGCGGGTGCCGTGTTGCACTTCCGCATTGGACGCTGGATTGGGGAGCGTGTAACCGTGAACGGTAAACGATGATTGAAATATTAGAGCTTGTTTTATAAACCGAAGCCAGAGAAAGGCGAATCCCCTCAGGGGCTAAAGCCCACATGGTCGTTGCCTATTGACGGACGGGCTAAAGCCCGTCCCCTTCAAAGAACTATTCTCTCTAAGAATTATTTATACAACGAGCTCTAGTAGATTATGAAACGAGTTCTAGTAAACTTAATTCGCATCGGCCAAATTCTTTTTGACGAACTCTGGAGAGGCATTCATGGACGTGCTGATTCTGCCGGGCGATGGCATCGGTCCGGAAACGACCGCAGCCACGATGAAAGTACTCAACGCCGTCAACGACAAGTACTCGCTGGGTCTGAAATTTCATAGCGAAGACATCGGGCTGGTTACTCTGAAGAAGATTGGAACCACGATGCCTCCGCATATTTTGGAGCTGGCGCGGAAAGCTCAGGGCGTGCTGCTTGGTCCGGTGTCGCACAACGAATACCCGCCGCGGGACAAGGGCGGGCTCAATCCATCGGGCGAGATGCGCATAGGGCTGGATCTCTATGCCAACATTCGCCCGAGCCGTTCGCGTTTCGGCATGTCTTTCGCGGGCAAAGAGATGGACATGGTCATCGTGCGCGAAAACACCGAGGGGTTTTACGCGGACCGCAACATGTTCTTCGGCAATGGCGAGTTCATGCCGACCGAAGATGTCGCGCTGGCGATTCGCAAGATCACCGTCAAGGGTTGCCGCCGGATCGCCAAAGCCGCATTTGAGATCGCCGCCAAACGCCGCAAAAAAGTCACGGCCGTTCACAAAGCGAACGTCATGCGGGTCTCCGACGGTCTGTTCCTGCGCGAGGTCCGCAACGTCGCCGCGGATTACCCGCAGGTGAAACTCGACGAATTGATCGTGGACGCCACGGCCGCGCTGCTGGTGCGCGATCCGGCGCGCTTCGACGTGATCGTCACCACCAACATGTTCGGCGACATTCTTTCCGATGAAGCCTCCGAGATCTCCGGCAGTCTTGGACTGGGCGGCAGCCTCAATGCGGGCGACGGGGTCGCCATGGGACAGCCGCAGCACGGGTCGGCTCCGGATATCGCGGGCAAAGGCATCGCCAACCCCGTGTCGCTGATGCTTTCAGCCAGCATGCTGCTCGACTGGATGGCCACGGAACACAAGCAGCCTGCGCTGGCCGATGCCGGAAAGTGCATCGCCGACGCGATTGAACTGGCGCTCTCAAACCCCGCGACGCGCACCCGCGACCTCGGCGGCACGCTTGGCACCGAGGCGTTTACAGACATCGTGCTGCGCACAGTGCGTGGTTGAAGCGCGGACGAGCACTCGACCACAGCAAACAGCAGGCTTGATTTTCCGTGGCAGAATGGCGGCGAGTGAGCGACGGTTCCACGTCAGCCCAACCCAGACGGCAAAGGCCGCTGGCCGGCAATCCGGGCAGACTATTCGGATTCGATCGCTGAAACGGATTGCCGGGCGAGGCTAACGGGCATTGGCGCGGATGCTCCGGCGGCAATGGTTGCCGGTCACAGCGATTGTGCTACGGTCAATAGTCACAAATCACCTGTGACGCACATTACAGCCAAATGTTCGCCCAGGTCGCAAAGTAGCTTTCAGGTAGTTGTCCTACGTGTGGGGAAGGGGAGTTTCTACCTCGAGAGCGAAACAGCTCTGGCGCAATGATTGCTTGGAGTGTGGTGAGGCGCATAGAGAAATGAGCAGTGTGGGACTGCTTGGGGTCGGAGCACCTTTTTCAAAAATTCATTTCGATCGCGCCCCGGCATCGGGGTAGGCCAAAACGCCAGGAGCATTTATGCCCGATAACACTCTGACTGTAGTCGACAATCGGACCGGCAAGTCGTATACGATCCCGGTCACGAACGAGACGGTCCGCGCCATGGATTTCCGCCAGATGAGGGTCAACCCCGACGATTTCGGGACTGATGACCTATGATCCGGCGTTCACCAATACCGCATGTTGCGAGAGCAAGGTCACGCTGATCGACGGTGACAAAGGTATCCTGCGCTATCGCGGATACGACATCGAAGAACTGGCGGAGAATTGCACCTTTCTGCAGGTTGCCTACCTGCTGATTAACGGGGAACTCCCCACTCCGGAGCAGGAAGGCGTCTGGCTGGACGCGCTCCACTACCGCATGTCGATCTTCGAGAACATCAAGAAGTTCATGGAAGGCTTCCACTACGATGCGCACCCCATGGGCATGCTGGTGAGCACGGTGGCCGCGCTTTCGACGTTTTATCCCGATTCCAAGAACGTGCGGGATGCCGAGACGCGGAAAGCTTGTATCTATCGCTTGATCGGGAAAATGCCGATCATTGCCGCCTATGCCTACCGTCACCGCAAGGGTCTGCCCTATCTCTATCCGGAGCCCGACCTCAGCTACACCGAGAACTTCATGAACATGCTGTGGAAACGCAGCCATCTGAAGTACCTGACCAATCCGGTTCTGGCCCACGCGCTGGACGTTCTGTTCATTCTGCACGCCGACCACGAGCAAAACTGCTCGACCAACGCCATGCGCGCCGTCGGCAGCTCGGAAGCCGATCCGTTTCTGGCGACCGCGGCGGCTGCCTCCGCCCTGGCCGGCCCCTTGCACGGCGGCGCCAACGAAGAGGTGCTGCGCATGCTCGACCAGATCGGCAGTAAAGACAAGATCCCCGAATACATCAAGGGCGTAAAGGAAGGCAAATACAAGCTGATGGGATTTGGCCATCGCGTCTACAAGAATTACGATCCGCGCGCCCGCATCATCAAGAAGGTGGCCGAAGAGGTGTTCGAGGTCACGGGACGCAATCCCAAGATCGACATCGCCATGGAGCTGGAGCGGATTGCGCTGGAAGACGAATACTTCGTTAAGCGCAAGCTGTATCCGAACGTGGATTTCTACTCCGGCATCATCTACGAGGCCATGGGGTTCGACTCGGAAATGTTCACCGTGCTGTTCGCCATTCCGCGCACCGCGGGCTGGCTGGCGCAGTGGCAGGAGATGATTGTCGACGATGAGCAGAAGATCGCCCGCCCGCGCCAGATCTACACCGGTTCGTAAAGCGCAGCCTGATAAAGAAAAACACCGCCCACGCTGGCTAGAGCGGTTTTGGAAAGTAGTTTGCCGAGAGCAGTTCCCTGCTCTCGGTTTTTTATTTTGCGAGCCTAGCGGCAGGATGACGGAACCCTCAGGCGCCCGGAGAGGCTCGGCTCATCGAAACCGCGTTTGTGAAGAGCAGTTTCAGGGGGTGTATCATTCGTTGCCCGCGCTGGTTAGCCCCGCGGTTGCAGCCTGTCCTTTTCTGGCAAGGGCCATTCCAAACACATAGAGACGCAGGAGGGATTTCGATGTCAAGGCGATGGTTGAAGTCCGTGCTTGTGGCGGTGCTGGCGCTTTGCGCGCAAGGTGCAATGGCGTACGAAAAGTGGAGACGTTAAATAGCAGTTCCCACATCGATAACTACGGCGGATATGGCGCACCAGGAGCGTTGACTGTTATTGACCGAGAGCAGCTCCCTTCCCCAGCGCTCGGTGTTTGTGCGAAAGCGGTTACAGATCCCATGAAATAGACGGTCGCTCTTCGCAAAGACCGCTTGCAGTTTGAAGTAGCCTTGCAGGCAGTGGCGCATATACAGCCAGTCCAGGGAAGCAAGCTGCTACCCGTTGCTCCCGGTCGGCGGCTCTTCCAGTGGGCTCAGCTGGCCGGCTCCTTCAATTCGTTCGATTAATTTTTTGATGCCCGCCGCGTTGGCGGTTTTCGGTGTACAATGTCGCAATTGTTTTCGAGTTGCTGGAAGGAGCCATATTCCGCCAGCAAGCTTCTTTTGGGTACCACCCCAGGTTTTTGAAAAATCGCGATACGACTTTCCCCGGTTTAATGCGGGCGTGTTCCGCGCTTGCATTTTCTTTGAGGTGCATCGTGATCAGCGATCTGCCCAAAGGCGAACTCCATTCCGATTTGGGAATGCGGCGAAGCTTCGTCGCGTCATTCCCGGCTTGATTCCACAATCCCTGCGGAAATCAGACTACCGCCCTGTCCCCCATGCTGTCGGGATGGCCTCATATCAGTAAGTTTCAACTTGAACCGTTGACCTCAGGAGTTCTAGGAGTTAAGGATGAGACAAATTCTTAAGCCCAATGTTTTCCGTTGGGCGGTTCTGATCGGCGTTCTCCTGTTAGCAGCGACTACGATGATGGCCGCGCAAGCGGGACTCCGACGCCAAGAAGGACGTCACCCGCAGACCAGAAGACCGCTCAGCCCGCGGATCCGTCGCAGTACGTTGGGTCGGACACCTGCAAAGGCTGCCATGACGACGCAGGCAAGAGCATTGAGGCCAGCCCGCATTCCAGAGTAGCTTACGCCCAGAAGATTCGTGGCGAGAGGCCCACGGCTGCGAATCGTGCCATGGACCCGGCGCGGCGCACGTTGCAGGGAGGCGGCGATAAGACCAAGATCTTCAACTTTTAAAGGAGTGAAGCCGGAGCAAATCACCAAGCGCTGCATGACCTGCCACGAGGCGAATCCTGAGCAGCGCGAATTCATGCGTTCCACCCACAACGAGAACGGCGTTACTTGCACGAGCTGTCACTCCGTGCATCACTCAAAGCTGGAGCATCTAGCTGGTCAAGAAGCAGACGCCGTTGTGCTTCTCCTGCCACGCCGAACAGAAAGCCGATTTCCAGAAGCCGTTCCATCATCGCGTGGAAGAGGGGTTGATCCAGTGCGGCGATTGCCACAATCCGCACGGCACACTGGTAGCCCGCCAGCTTCGGTCGACGCCGGACCAGGATGCGGTTTGCTTCAAGTGCCACAGCGACAAGCGTGGACCGTTCGTTTTCGAACACGAGCCGGTCAAGGTTGAGGGATGCACGGCTTGCCACTTCCCGCACGGCTCGACCAATCCGCGCATGCTGACACCGCGCGCACGAACTCGCTCTGCTTGCAGTGTCATGCGGCTACGGCTGCGATCGGGCACACGCAGAACACGAGGCTCCAGACAATGCATCGCGTGCCACTCGAACATCCACGGCTCGAACTTGAGTAACGTCTTCTTCAAATAAAGGAAAGGAGAAAAACGATGGCAAATACAAAGCAAAATTCGCCGCGTCCTCTCCTTTCGGAAGAGGGCGGCTGCAAGGGAGTCGCCGTATGAGCAAGAGATACTTGATCGCGGTTGCCGTTCTGGCGCTGCTTGTTCCGTCGCTGGCCATGGGCCAGAACAAGGCCGCGGCGCAAGCAGAACAGACGACAACGACAGCGCCTCGAAGGGACAGGTTTGGGGCAACTACACGGTGCGGCAGTCCATCGAGCTCGGCGGACGCATCACCGAAAACAGCGGCAACCAGCAGATGTACGACACGCTGGTCAACCTGCAGAGCGGTCCGCGCCTGCTTGGGCAGGAGCTGTCGATGCGCTCGAACGAACCAGAGCGGCTCGCTGTTCGACAATCTGTACCTGAGCAGCTTTGGCTTGGGCGGCGACCCGAACGACATGGTCCGGCTGCGGATCGAGAAGAACAAGTGGTATAACTTCGTCGGTCTCTACCGGCGCGATCAGAACTTTTTCGATTACAACCTGTTTGCGAATCCGCTGACGCTGAACCCGGGCATCACCAATTGCAGCACCGCCGCCGGCGTCTGCACCGTCCCGCTCAGCGCCTCTCAGCTCCAGTCGAACTACTTTTTCACCAATAGCCCGCACTTCCAGGACACGACCCGCAACATGGGCGACTTCAACCTGACCCTGTTCCCGCAGTCGGCTGTCCGTGTCCGCTTGGGCTTTTCCCGCAACGACAACCAGGGAACGGTCGATTCCAGCCTGGAAGATGTCAACATCGATTTGACGCAGCAAACTGCATCAGCGTTCTGATCGCTGGTCGTTTGGGGTTGACGTGCGTCCCATTGCGCGGACCACGTTGAGCTTCGACCAGTTCTTCGAGCACGACAAGGTCGATACCGCTTACGTGAATAACCCGGCTGAATCTATACGTTACCGCTGGGTTCGCTGAATGGACCAATGGTCACTCTCCCTCTTTACTTTCCGCCCTGTACTGTCACCACAGGGGGAAACCTGTACCCTTCATCAATGCCGCCGGCGTTCTCAATGCGGGTTGCAACACCGGTGTTTTCAGTTACTCGCGCAGTGAGAATGTCCGCTCCTTTTTCCCGACCTCGCAGTTGTCGTTGCGGTCCAACTATTTCCGCAAGCTGGACATCACTGCCAGCGGCAACTACAGTTCAGGCAACTCCAAGGTTCTAAACTACAATGAGCTTTTCTATGGCTTAGTCTCGCGAACCGATAACACCGCCTACAAGATCAGCGGCCCGGCGAATACGGATCGCGTCTCAGGCAACGCGGATCTTGGCCTGACCTACCACATCAGCAAGAGTTGGAGCGTTTCGGACAAGTTTCGCTGGCTTGATTGGCGCGATCCGGGCGCGTCTACCCAATTGACCAACTCCTGTTATTCGAACCTTGCCACTGGCGAAACCCTCTCGACTCCGACTGGTGCTCCCTGCGGCATCGCAGGAATAACGACTTTTGGCAACGTACCAGCCCTCATTGGAACGGGATCGTCAGCTGCCCCAGCCGTTGGCTCCGCGTTGAACGTCTACAGTACGCTTGAAGGTGAGCGCACCTATTCCAACACGGTGACCTTGAATTGGGCCCCGAGCCGCCGCTTGAGCGCTTATGTCGGTTACCGTTACGGACGTCGCGAGCTGACGACCGCCTCCATATCGACAACCACGAATACCCCGATATTGGCGAGGCGGCCTCCTCGGGACGCCCGGAACTCCGACTGCTATCGACCGTTCCGCTGTTTACCGGCAAGATCAACCAGAACACGGCGCTCGCAGGCGTTGTTCTTCGTCCGACCGACAAATGGCGGGTCAATGCCGATGCGGAACTGATGTATGCCGACAATACATTCACCTACATCGGTCCGCGTCACGAGCAGCGGGTGCGGGCCAACACGGTTTACAAACTGAACCGTTGGGCCAGCATCAATGCTGGCGTGCATGTCATCGAATCGCGGAATGACTTCGCCACGGATATCAACCAAAGCGGACTCAATCTGTTCTCGGTCTCGGGGGCAGGTACTGGCGCTTCGCCTTACGTGGCCACAACCAATCAACCCGCATACGGAAACAAGAACCACTGCGCTATTACTCTCTCGGCGCGAACCTGAATCCAACCCCGCGGGTCAGCTTTGACTTTGGCTGGACCTATATGGACCAACTGACCAACTCCCGACCTGCATGCCGATCGCGTCCGGGGTGGTAACTCCTGCGATTGCTGCCTCGAACCTGTGTCCTGGAATCGGTGCCGGCACCGATTCGACCGCAGTCACTGCGGGGACGGCGACCAGCCCGGATCTCCCGGTGATTCAGTCCTATCAAGAGAACACGAACACCGGCTATGCAATCCTGACGTACCGGCCAATCCATCGCGTTGCCCTGAACCTGGGTTATGAAATCACCAGCACCAGCGGCTACGACAACTGGCTGCGCGCCGATACGGGTGCGCCTTTGCAAGTGCTGGGCGACCAGTACGGCAACGTACCCGCAATTACCGGGAACGCTGGCGCCGGGACAGTCTTCAACGGTCCGTTCCCGAATCAGCCTTCCGGCCCCCAGGACTTCAACTGGACCAAGGTTACTGCCGGCATGGCAATTGATGTCTGCAAGGGCGTGACGTTTAAGGGCAGCTACTCCTACTACGACTACAACGAGAAGGAAGGAAACGTGTCGCCATTTCAGTTGGTGGCGCTGCCGCGGAACTTCCACACCAACATGGGAGTGGTCTCGTTGAAGTATTCGTTCTAGCCAGGCTGCTAACATTTATGGGACGGGATGGCCTTCGGGTCATCCCGTTTTTTTGTGAATGCGCAACCGGCTTGAAGACGGAGGGCTGGCAATCCGGGAAACGCACTCCAACGGCACGAGGGGAACCCTTGTCAATATCATCCAAAAGCTAAGTTGCTGATTTTAATAAGAAAATGGTTTGAAAAACGATGTCGCATTACTTAGGGAAAATCAGGTATGCTCTATTTATAGGGCGTTACAGGGGAAGTCTCCTGGAAGACAGGGTCGAGCAGGCGGCAAATGGTTGCCGCCTGTTTCTTTTGCACCAATGTAGATGCAATGGCGAGCCTGTTTCAAGTCCACACGGCAGGGCGAACAACCCGGACGAAAAAATTCACAACTTGAAGTCCTGAAATTTACTTTACTTCCTTTTCCAGCGCACGCCGTCTTTGGTGTTCTCCAGAATCACACCCTGCTCGGCCAGTTGATTTCGAATCGCGTCGGAGGTCTTGAAGTCTTTGGCCTGGCGCGCGGCGGTATTTTTGGCGACCAACCCCTCGATTTGGGCGTCGGTGAGCGCGGCGGATTTGGCCAGTTCGCGGGTTTCGGCTGAGATTTTATCGCGCATGCCTTCGGCTTCGGCCCACTCCACCACGCGACGGATCTTCGGGGCATCATCGTCGGCCAGCACGGCGAAGATCTGATCGAAGCTGGCGAGCGCCGCGACGAGCGCCGGCACATCGTCTTGGCGCACCTCGCCTTTATCGGCGGCGGCATTCACATCGCGCACCAGGTCGAACATGGCGCCCAGAGCCTGTGCCGTATTGAGATCGTCATCCATGGCGGCGCGCATGGCAGTCACGGTTGCGGCGGCCATCGCGGCCACGTCCTGGTTGGCGCCCGCCGGCCAGTGCCCGGTTTCCAGACGCAACTTGAAATTGCGCAGACGATCCACCGAGGCTGCCGCCTGCTTGAGTCCGTCGAAGGTGAAGTTAAGCTGCTTGCGGTAAGGAACAGAGGCCAGCAAAAAGCGAATCGAAGACGGCTTGTGGCCCATGAGCACGAGATCGCGCAAGGTGTAGAAGTTGCCGAGCGACTTGGACATCTTCTCGCCCTCGACCAGAAGGAAGCGCGAGTGCACCCAGACGTGCGCGAATTCCTTGCCGGTGAGCGCCTCCGACTGCGCGATTTCATTTTCATGATGCGGAAAGACCAAGTCCTCGCCGCCGAGGTGGATGTCGAAGCTCTCGCCCAGGTACTTCATGCTCATGGTGGAGCACTCGATGTGCCAGCCGGGACGGCCGGGGCCGATCTCGGTGTCCCAGCTCTGTTCACCGGGCTTGGGGGCCTTCCACAGGGCGAAGTCGCGGGCATTGTCTTTGTCGTATTCGTCAACGTCGACGCGAGCGCCGTCGGTCATGCCGGCGAAGTCCTTCTTGCTGAGCTTGCCGTACTGCGGAAAACTGGAGATGCGGAAGTAATACGAACCCTCGTCGGTGCGATAGGCGTTGCCTTTTTCGACCAGCTCGGCAATAAAGTGCGCCATCTCCTTGATATGATCGGTCGCCCGCACCAGCTTCTCCGGCGCTTCGAGACTGAGGGTCTGCATGTCGTCCAGGAAAGCCTGGGTGAACTTTGCCGTGTACTCGGCGATCGGCACGCCCTTCTGCATGGCATTGCGGATGATCTTGTCGTCAACGTCGGTGATGTTCATGACGTGCTTGAGGCGGTATCCGCTTTGCAACAGAAAGCGGCGCAACACGTCGACCGCGATGAAGGTGCGGAAGTTGCCGATGTGGCCGTAATCGTAAACCGTGAGCCCGCAGGCATACATGCGGACGAGATTGTCCTCGCGAGGTTTGAACTCCTCGACTTTGCCGGAGAGCGTGTTATAGAGGTGGAGCGCCATGATGCGTCCTCATTCCAGAACTGAATCTTGATTCTAGGGTGAGGGCGCGGCCGGGTCAAACCGGAGGTGGGGTGGTGGGGCAGTTTGGATTTCCACAGGAATTCGTCCCCGGTCGGGATTAAATAACCTAGCGTTAATGATTTCCGCAAATATTGCCGATAGAGTGCTATCTGGATCTGGCGCGAACCAAGATGGCGGGTTTATTGGAACTGCATTAGAAAAAGCGCCCCAAAAGTTATTGAGTTCGGAACTCAAATTGCAAGTATCTGGTCAGAGGAGAAAATAATGGACAGCTTGGTGTATAGTTGGGACGCAACTACCATGTCAAACCACCTGCATACCTCCCTGCCGATTGAATACCAACTGAAGTACGGGACTGCCTGCGGGAATTTGGACAGTGCGAATTTCATGAGCAAGCCCCTGAGTGACAGCAGCGGCGGCGGTTATGTTGCTCTCCCCGAGGAAAAACTGTTCTGCGACCTCCGGATCAATCCCCGCCCTATCACTGTAGATAGCCTTGATGCGCTCTTGGTCCTTTTGTACCGTTAGCAACCTTTCCCGCAAATTGCGCTCGAAAAACTGCGCCGGAGTATTCGTTCCAAAAGCTACCCCGTGCAGCATAAACGTGGCTTGCGGGCACACATAGCGTTGTTCTCCGGCCAAGTAGATCACAGTCCCGATTGAATCCACATTTCCAACGTTATGCGTTATAAGCTTAATCGGCAATCCCCGAAGCACGTTGTAAATATTTATTCCGTGCATGACGGAACCGCCTGGCGTTGAAAGCAATAAGTGAATTTCCCGAAACCCCTGATTCACAAAATCTGCCATCGCCCGTAGTAGGGCCTCTGTGGTTTGGGGAACAATCTCAGCGGCAAACGACACGAACACTGGTGGGCGTGTTTGCGCGATAAGAGGGGGCTGAAGCGCGGGTGTGTTCATGGGGCGAATCATAGTTCGGAGTTTCTCGAAATTCAAACTGATTCTGCGGCGGTTTCTCCAAGAGCCTTAGCCAGCACGTTGTCCTCGACTGGCGATATTGGCTGTAAACTATAACTGCGGGAGCGCTATCTATGCGGCGTTTTACGACGATTGCGATTTCTCTGCTATTGCTGATGGCCGCGGCCGCGGCTCAGATCACGTTTAACCCCAAGCTCTACGACCCCGACGCCAATGCCAGGGCGGAGATCGCGAAAGCGGTCCGGGAAGCTGAACGGGATCACAAAAGAGTGCTGCTGGTGTTCGGCGCCAACTGGTGTCCCGACTGTCACGCGCTCGACTTCCGCTTCCATCAGGAGCCGATCAAGACGCTGGTGGAAAGCAATTTTGTCGTCGTGCACGTCGATACCGGCGAGGGCGAGGGACGCTACGCCAAGAACGTCGACTTGGCGGAGCAATACCAGATTCCACTGAAAAAAGGGATTCCGGCGATCGCCGTGCTGTCGGAGCGCGGACGGCTGCTGAGTAGCCAGAAGGATGGCCAGTTCTCATCCGCCCGCCGGCTCGACCCGCAACAGATTGTCGAATTTCTGAATCAGTGGAAGCCGCCGAAGAGCAGCACTTAATTACTGGTCGAACGTCGAATCCCTCTGGGGCTAAAGCCCGCGTTCTTGATGGCTTTTGACGGACCGGCTGAAGCGCGTCCCCTTCAACGCGACTGAAGCGGCGCCCTTTCAAAGAACTTTGGATAGAGCCGGAAAGCCCACCGCGCTAGTGTCTCCAACTCCAGCTATAGCCCGCGTAGAGCAGGTTGGAGTCCACGCCCGGATTTCGGTTGGCCGAGTTGGCGTTGGAAATATGATGGAATTTGTAGCCAATGCTGACCGACTGGTTCTCCCGATGCCAGAGCTGCACACCCGCGCCCCAGCCGACCCCGAAGTTAAATTGCGACGATCCGCTCACCGGAACCTGGTCGGTGAAATAGAGGACGCCCGCGGTGCCTTCGATGTAAGGCTGGAGAGCGCGATGGCGGCGAAAATTCACCTGTAACCCAATGGGAGAAGTGCCTCCGCCGTAGATTGCGCGGCTCGTGCCGGCGGCGTCGACCTGCACCAGATGGGTTCCCTGCACCACGTTGACCTGCCGCGGTTGGCTGATGATCGCCACCGGAATCATCTCAACCTTGTACTTCAGGGCCCAGTTGCGGCGGGCGACCAGCACCCGCGCATACTGCAAATTGAACTCGAAAAAAGGACGGCCGGTGGTGATGCCGATCAGCGTCGGATTGTCCGGCGAGTACCCGCCCCAGAAGCCAAGTTCGTTGCTGCCGCGGTCTAGGGAGCGACCATCGGACGCGGCAAAACTTGCCACGGCAAAGAACAGCAGGCAAAGGATTACAGCGGCAGTCGAGCAAAGGGCTTTCATCTCTCTAATCCGGCTCATTTCAATTCTCTCATTTTTTCTGAATCCGGTTTTTCCGGTTCCTGTTTTTCGTCTGGGGCGTTCCACCCAGCTTACCGGTAAGGGCCAAGGCGCGACCAACAAAAAACACCGGTCTTTCCACCCCAACAAGCCAATTGGCGGCGCGGCCATGCGGCGATCTGGTACTATTCGTCTTTCCATGAATCACACTGGCGCCAATGTCGTTCGCACCGAAGCGGAGGCCTTGCGGCAGCTGGCTGACCGCATCGACGGCCCCATGGCCGGGACTTTTTGCCGAGCCGTGGAGTTGCTTTCCGGCTGCGCGGGACGGGTGGTGGTAACGGGCTTGGGCAAGAGCGGCCTGATCGCGCGCAAGATCGCCGCCACACTCAGCTCGACCGGCACGCCGGCTCTTTACCTGCATCCAGCCGAAGCGCTGCACGGCGATCTGGGCATGATCGTCCGTGGCGACCTGGTGATCGCGCTCTCGGCCAGCGGCGAAACCGAGGAGATTCTCGAGCTGCTGCCGAACCTCAAACGGCTGGGCATCGGGCTCATCAGTTTTACCTGCGACCCGCTCTACCCGCCGGATGCTCACCCCAGCAATCCAAATGCGGGCTTCCACCCCAGCGCTGTCGCGCCGGGGACCCCAGGGTTGCCGGGGGCCCCGTGCAGCCGCAGTTCGCTGGCGCAGGCCGCCGACATCGCTCTCGACTGCTCGGTGGCCAAGGAGGCCTGCTCGCTAGGGCTGGCGCCCACCACTTCCACCACGGCGATGCTCGCGCTGGGCGACGCCATTGCCGTCGCACTGTCGGAGAAACGCGGCTTCCGGGCAGAGGACTTCGCCAACCTGCATCCGGGCGGGAAGATCGGCAAAAGGCTGACGCGAGTCTCGGCCCTGATGCACACCGGCGACCGAATTCCCAGGATTTCGCCGGGGACGCGCATGGCCGACGCCATCTTCGAGATGTCGAGCAAACAGCTCGGCATGACGACGGTGGTGGAAGGAGACATCCTCGCCGGGGTGATCAGCGACGGCGACCTGCGCCGCCTGCTGGAACGCCGCGGCAAAGAGATCCTCGACCTGACGGCGGGCGAATGCATGACCCGGAGCCCGAAAACGATCTCGCCGGACGAGTTCGCCACCGCGGCCCTGGAGGTGATGGAGCAAAAGAAAATCACCTCTCTGGTGGTCGTGGACGGCGAAGGCCGGGTGCAGGGAGTGCTGCATCTGCACGATCTGTGGGGCACGCAGATGATTTGAGGCTTTTTCGCGAAGCACCGAGGTTCGCGAGAATTAGCGCGAAGGTTGAGGGGTATCATTCCGAGCGAGCGCAGGAAAGAAGAATCCGCTTTTGTTCTCAGGCGGGAGAAAAGCAGATCCTTCGCTTCTCCACCCCAACAAGCCAACAGCGGGCTTGTCGGGGACCCCGGCTTCGCTCAGGATGACACTTCCGAAAAGCTTCTAACGAATGGAACGTATTTCCGGGATGAAGTGGGCCGAAGCGCAGGCGGAGGAATTCATCAGAAAGCCCCGAGCGGGCGCTGGGTAGGACGGTTCCTTGGGATGTTTCGCTGCGCTCAACATGACAGCACGGGGTCTGTTCTACTGCGCTCAGGATGACACGCCCAAGACTTTCTAAGGAGTGCGAAGGATTTCCGGAATGAGAGCGAAGCATTTCCGGGACACCGACATCGATTCAGCGCAACTGCGCATGCAGGACAGCCAGCCATGACTTATGTACCGCAGCAGGAGATTCGCATCAGCAACACGGCGGATTATCGCGAGCGCTATGCCAACAGCGTACAGGTGCGCGTGAATGTCTGGGATTTTTTTCTGGTCTTCGGCACACTTCAGCCCAGCGAGACGCACGTCGAGGTGCAGAACTTTCAGGGTGTCTACCTCAGCCCGCAGCAAGCCAAGGCGCTTGCCGGGCTGTTACAGCAAAACGTCGCCAATTACGAGCAGGCGTTTGGGGAGATCAAACTGGATCCGAAGATGGCGCCGGGGCCAGTCCACTAGCAGCAACTGGGCAGCCATGCGTTTGGGAAGAAGCGACAACTACCTCAGGGGCTAAAGCCCGCTCTCTTGTTGGCTCTGGACGGCGCGGCTAAAGCCACGTCCCTTCAAAGAACGATTGGCGAAACAGGCTGTGGACGGCGTGGCTCAAGGCACCCCAGCAAGCCAGATACACGCTTGCTGGGGACCCCGCAAAGCCGCTCCCTTTCAAAGAAATATTTATGCGACCAGTTCTAGACCGCTGCGCCATCTGTCGCCGGCGCGGAGAGCAGTTGGCGGGCGGTCAGGAAGATATGCTCGAACATGGCGACCGTTAACTTTCCGGTGGCGGTGTTTTGATTCGAAGGATGATAGGAAGCCAGCAAGATGACCCGGTTCGGCAGCGTGTAGCTGGCGCCGTGAGCGAAGCGGTAAAGGCTCTTGCTTTGCAGCACGCCGGTCCGCTTCAGATGATTCAAGTAGGCATCGAAGCCGATCCGGCCCAGCGCGACGACCACCTTCAGGCGCTTCAGGGCTTCTAATTCGCGGTCGAGAAAGGGAGCGCAGTTGGCGAATTCAAGCGGCAATGGCTTGTTATCCGGAGGGGCGCAGCGTACGGCGGCGGTGATGTAGGCGTCCAGCAGGCGCAGCCCGTCGTCGCGGCTGTCGGCATTAGGCTGCGAGGCGAAGCCGGCGCGGCACAGGATTGGGTACATGAAGCGTCCCGAGGAATCGCCGGTAAACGGACGGCCGGTGCGGTTGCTGCCATGGGCTCCGGGCGCGAGTCCGAGGATGACCACCCTGGCCCGCGGGTCGCCGAAGCCGGGAACCGGCTTGGCCCAGTAAACCTGATCGAGATAGGCGCGGCGCTTTTCGCGTCCGACAGTTTCACGAAACTCGACCAGACGCGGACAGAGCCGGCAAAGCACCACTTCCCGGTTGAGGACCTGCAGGGCAGACGGCATGAACCTATTCTAGTTCTAGGCGCTACTAGGCGCTTGCGGGTTAGGGGCTGGCGGCTTGGCGTGGAGCGCAGAAACGGATGCTGGCAGCGCGGCGTGCTTGTCGGCAACCGCCAGGTTCGGGCGACAAATAACGGCCGGCAATCGCCATGAGTCCACCGACGCGCATACAATGGGACAAGAGGATGGAGTCCATTCAACCGCCCAACGCGTCAGGTTGATCCGTCAGCTCCGAAGAAGACAAGAATTCCATGCTGGTTGTACGGGTTTGACCAGGTTCGGTTGCCTCTCTTACACTTACACTGGTTTTTCGCGTGGCTTGCGCCGACAGTACCGGGCGCGAGCCGCAGGTTTTGGCGCACACTTTACAACCCTGATCCGAAGGCAATTCCTTGAATTCAACAGAAGATAGCAAGACCGCAAGTCCTAACCCCTGTCACCGGGAGGTTTCCGTCGAAATCCCCGCCGATGTGGTGGCCAAAGAAGAACAGACGGTTATCAGCGAACTGCAGAAACATGCCCGGGTCCCGGGCTTCCGGCGGGGCAAGGTTCCGGCCGGCGTCATTCGCCAGCGCTTCGGCGAAGACATCAAGAGCGAACTCGTCGAGCACCTGGTTCCGCGTTACTTCCGGCAGGAAACCGAAAAACAACACCTGGTCCCGGTTTCGCAGCCGCAGGTGACCGACATCGATTTGGCCGGAGGCCAAGCCATGCGTTTCAAGGCGAGCTTCGAGGTCTTGCCGGAGATCGACGTCACCGGTTACCAGGAGATTCATCCGGAAAAAAAGGAAATCGCGGTGACCGACGAAGAGGTCGAGCAGGCGCTTGAAAACCTTCGCGAGCAGCACTCGACCTACGAAAACGTGGCCGAGGACCGTCCGCTGCAGGACGGCGATTATGCCCAGGCCGGGTTCAGCGGAACCTCCGGGGAAGCCGACGCCCAGCCGATGAACGTGGATGAAGTGCTGGTGGAGATCGGCGGCAGCAGCACCATGAAGGAGTTCAGCGACAACCTGCGAGGGGCCAAGGCGGGCGAAGCAGCGCAGCTTCGATGTCACCTACCCGCAGGATTTTTCGGACAAACGGCTGGCCGGCAAAACGGTCCACTACGAAGTTCAGATTAAGAGCATCAAACATAAAAGTACGCCAGAGCTGACCGACAGCTTTGCCAAGGAAGTCGGCAGCGAATTCGAATCGCTGGAAAATTTGAAAACCCGTATACGGGAGAGCATCGAGACGGGTAAGCAGCAGGAAGAGGAGCATCGGGCGAAGGACAAGCTGGTCGAGGACATGGTGACCAAGTTTGACATTGCCGTGCCCGAGTCGATGGTCGAACAGCAGATCGACACGCGTCTGGAGCGGGGGCTGCGGGCCTTGGCCGCACAGGGCATGCGAAGCGAAGATTTGAAGCGCATGGACCTGGGCCGCTTACGAGAGGGCCAGAGGCAGGCCGCACGCCGCGAAGTCCAGGCATCTCTACTGCTCGATAAGATTGCCGACCTGGAAAAGGTCGAAGTCAGCGACGAAGAGCTGAATAAGGAAATCGAGTCACTCGCCAAGCAGATGCAGCAGCCGGCGGAGAGCTGTCCGTAAACGGCTAGAGGAGAACGGCTCGGTCGCCCGTATACGGGCGCGGATCAGGAACGACAAGACGCTGGAAATGCTGTATGGCAGGGCGGGGTGATTTTGGGTGAAGTAGAACCGGCAGACGGGCGATTCCGGAGCAGAAGCCGTGCTGGGGGCAGGATTCCCCGGCGGCGGTGAATCGCAGTATTATGGATTTGTCATGATGATGAACTGGGGCGCGCGGGCTGGGAAGCGTGGCGCTCCGGCAAAGCCGTTTTCAGCAGAAAAGGAGCGAACCTAATGCTTGTGCCCATGGTAGTCGAACAAACCAGCAGGGGCGAGCGCGCGTATGACATCTACTCCCGCCTGTTGCGGGACAACATCATCTTTCTGGGGACTCCGATTGACGACCAGGTCGCCAATCTGATCATTGCCCAATTGCTTTTCCTGGAAGCGGAAGACCCCGAAAAGGACATTTCGCTCTACATTAATTCGCCTGGCGGCTCGATTACGGCTGGCATGGCGATTTACGATACTATGCAGTTCATCCGGCCGGACGTGGTCACCATCTGCATCGGGCAGGCGGCGAGCATGGCGGCGTTGCTGCTGGCGGGTGGTGCCGCGAAAAAGCGGTTTGCGTTGCCTACCTCACGCATTCTTATTCATCAGCCGCTCATTATGGGCGGTGGCATTTCCGGCCAGGCGACCGATATCGATATACAAGCGCGTGAAATTCTTCGCATGCGCGAGATCACCAACCAGTTGCTGGCCAAACACAGCGGCCAGATCCTGGAGAAGGTGGAGCGCGACGTGGAGCGCGATTTCATCATGAACGCTCAGCAGTCGAAGGAGTACGGGCTGATTGACGAGATCATTTTCAAGCATCGCTAGACTGTTAGGGTATGAGGCTGCCTGCCGGGCTCGGGTAGTTACCTCGATGCACTAATGGACACTTCCATTGGGCGCGAAGTTGTAGTTCAATGGGCGAGCCAGATGCAGCGATGGACGCCCCAGCAGTGTGACAGCGGCGCTGGTGGGCGAAGCTGGTTACGATGGGCGAGCGGGAACATTGCCGCCGAGCCTTGACACAACCGGCGAAGTAAGAGATCGGCAAGTGCATGTCTGCCCCAACGCGCGGCGCGCGTCGAGGGACCCCGTGGTAAGTATTCGAGGAGTCACATGAGAAGGTCAGGTTCCGATGAAGTTTTGCGATGCTCCTTCTGCCACAAATCTCAGGACGCTGTCGCCAAGTTAATCTCTTCCCCCAGCGATTACCCGCGGGCCTATATCTGCGACGAATGTGTTGCGGTCTGCAATTCTATTCTCGAGGACGACCGCAGCGAAGCGCAGCCTGCCGCCGCTCCCAGCCAATTGCCTAAACCGCACGAAGTCAAGGCGTTTCTCGACGAGTACGTCATCGGCCAGGAACAGACGAAGAAAAAGCTCGCGGTGGCGGTTTATAACCACTACAAGCGCGTCTACATGAACAAGCAGCGGAACAGCGATATCGAGCTGTCGAAGTCGAATATTCTGCTGATCGGTCCGACCGGCACCGGCAAGACGCTGCTGGCGCAAACCCTGGCCAAAATGCTCGACGTGCCCTTCGCCATTGTCGACGCCACCACACTCACCGAGGCAGGATACGTCGGCGAGGACGTCGAGAACATCATCCTGAAGCTGCTGCAGTCGGCCGACGGCGATGTGGCGCGGGCGCAGACCGGAATAATCTATATCGACGAAATCGACAAGATCGGGCGCAAGGACGAGAACCCTTCGATTACCCGCGACGTGAGCGGCGAGGGCGTGCAGCAGGCCTTGCTGAAGATCCTGGAGGGCACGGTCGCCAACGTTCCGCCGCAGGGCGGACGCAAGCATCCCCACCAGGAATTCACCCCGGTGGATACCACCAACATTCTGTTTATCTGCGGAGGCGCGTTTGTCGGCCTGGAGCGAGTGATCGGCCGGCGGGTCGGAAAACGGGCGATGGGGTTCCGCTCCGACGAAGCCCAGGGCGCAGCAGGAATTGGTTGGCGCCTCCAAGCGCGACAGCGAATTGCTGCGCCGGGCGGAGCCGCAGGATCTGATCAAGTTCGGGCTGATTCCTGAATTTGTGGGCCGCCTGCCGGTGATGGGAGTTCTCGACGACCTGGATGAGGACGCTCTGGTCGAGATTCTGACCAGGCCGCGCAACGCGATCACCAAGCAGTATCAGCGGCTGTTTGAGTTTGAGAACGTCAAACTGTGCTTCACCGCCGATGCTTTGCGCAGCATCGCGCACGAGGCCACGCTGCGCAAGGTGGGCGCCCGCGGGCTGCGGATGATCCTGGAAGAATTGATGCTTGACCTGATGTACCACCTGCCGAGCCAGAAGAAAGTGAAAGATTTTGAAGTGACGCGCGAGATGGTCGAAAAGCGAGACTTGGCCATCGCCATGCTGGAAAAGGCGGGTTAACCAGTTGACTTCTGCTCGGACAAAAGGGCTTGGGCGAGCCCTTTTCTTGTCTGGGGCGATGTTCCGGCATCGTGGTTATTACGAAAGGTCAGGGTACCCCAGCCTGGTGGTTACCGGCATGACGGCCGCGGATGAGTCGGGTCTGCGATGGCGTTTTGGCAAAATTCTCTCTGCGAAGGCGTTCCCGAATCAGAATTGATCATCGAAACAATTAGGGACTGTATCGAAGGGGTTACTGCAGTCCTGGCCGGTGGTTGCCGTAGGATGTCTCATGTAGTAGGCTCAAACTAGCGCGTGGGCCCTGGAGCGTGATCGAACTGAAGACGGGCCAAACAGGGAGCTGTACCGAGTGAGTTCTTCCAAAGAAAAATTCGAGACCAAAAAGCTGCCGATGATGCCCATTCGGGACGTCGTCATCTTTCCTTTCATGATGACGCCATTCGTCGTGGGGCGTGAATCGAGCGTTCGGGCGCTGGAAGAGGCGTTGGCCCACGACAAGAGGATTTTCCTGGCCACTCAGCACGATGCCAGCGTTGACGAACCGAAGCCGAACGAGATTTACCAGGTGGGCACGATCGTCAACATCGTCCAGAGTCTGAAACTTCCCGACGGGAACATCAAGGTGCTGGTTGAAGGACTTGAGCGCGGCAAGACGCTTGCAGGTAACCGAGGTGGACGGCTATCTCGAGGCGATCGGTTCGCACGGTGAAGAGCACGACGGAGATGACGCCGCAGATCGAAGCCGCCATGCAGCGCGTGATCTCGCAGTTCGAGCAATACGTAAAGCTGTGCCAGTCGCTCAACTACGAGACCATGGCCGCCACCGTCCGCATGGACGATATCGCCAAGCTGACCGACACGATCGCCGCCAATCTGCAGCTCACAATCGAAGAGAAGCAGGAGCTGCTGGAGATCTTCGATCCGGCCGACCGCCTGAACCGCGTGCTCGATGTGCTGGACATCGAGATCGAGAAGCTGAACATGGATCGCACCATCCAGTCGCGGGTCAAGCGGCAGATGGAGCGTGCGCAGAAGGAGTATTACCTCAACGAGAAGATCAAGGCGATCCAGAAGGAACTCGGGCGCGGCGAAAAGAGCGAGTTCGACGAGCTGAAGAAGAAGATCGACAGCTCCGGCATGCCGAAGGACGTTCACGAAAAGGCGCTGCAGGAACTCAAGAAGCTGGAGGCGATGCCTCCGATGTCGGCTGAATCCACGGTCTCGCGCAACTACCTGGATTGGCTGCTGGCGGTGCCCTGGAAGAAGAAGTCGAAGGAAGTCCGGGACATCGAATTCGCCGAGAAGATTCTGAACGAAGATCATTACGGACTGGAGAAGATCAAGGAGCGCATTCTGGAATTTCTGGCGGTCCGGCAACTGGTGAAAAACCCGAAGGGATCGATTCTCTGTTTCGTCGGACCTCCGGGCGTCGGCAAGACGTCGCTCGGCATGAGCATCGCCAAGGCAACCGGTCGCAAGTTCGTGCGCATGTCTCTGGGCGGAGTTCGTGACGAGGCGGAGATTCGCGGCCATCGCCGCACCTATATCGGCGCGCTGCCCGGCCAGATCATCCAGATGATGAAGAAGGCAGGGACCAAGAATCCGGTCTTCATGCTCGACGAAGTCGACAAGATGTCGGCGGACTTCCGCGGCGATCCGTCTTCGGCGCTGCTGGAAGTGCTCGATCCGGAACAGAATTTCATGTTCATCGATCACTACCTGGACGTGGAATACGATTTATCGCAGGTGTTTTTCATCGCCACGGCAAACGTGCTGCACACCATTCCGGCTGCCTCTGCAGGACCGCATGGAAGTGTTGCGGCTGCACGGCTACACGGAGCCGGAGAAGCTGGAAATCGCCAAGCACTTCCTGGTGAAGAAGCAGCTCGAGCAGGCCGGACTGAATGAGCGGAACATCAGCTTCACCGACGAAGCGATCACCGGAATCATCCGCTATTACACCCGCGAGGCCGGGGTCCGCAACCTGGAGCGGGAAATCGGCAACGTATGCCGCAAGGTGGCGCGCCGTGTGGTAAAGGACGGTCAAGCCTATTCGATCGCGGTCACCGCGGAGAATCTCAACGACTTCCTCGGGGTAACGCGCTTCCACGATACGGCGGTCAACGAGAAGAGCGAGGTCGGCTTGGTTACGGGATTAGCGTGGACCGAGGTTGGCGGCTCGCTGCTGTCAACGGAAGTAACCGTGGTGGAAGGCAAAGGCGGCAAGCCGATGCTGACCGGCAAGCTGGGCGACGTGATGCAGGAATCGGCGCAGGCGGCGATCACTTACATCCGCTCGCGCTGGCAACAACTCGGCCTGACCCACGATTTTTACCGCAACATCGACATCCATATCCATGTACCCGAGGGGGCGATCCCGAAAGACGGTCCCTCGGCGGGCATAACCATGGCGACCGCAATTGCCAGCGCCCTCAGCCGGATTCCAGTGCGGCGCGACGTTGCCATGACCGGCGAGATCACGCTTCGCGGCAAGGTGTTGCCGATCGGCGGGCTTAAGGAAAAGCTGCTGGCGGCGAATCGCGCCGGCATTATGGAAGTAATTCTGCCGCAGGAAAATGAGAAGGACATGGCGGATGTGCCGGAGAACCTGCGTAGTACCATGAAGTTTCACTTTGTGGAGAATATGGATCAGGTCCTGCGGATCGCGCTCGAGGGCTCGTTGCCCGAGGCCGCCGAAGCGGCGGCTGCTCTGTCGCCACCACCTACCACGCCGGCTCAGCCGACGGCGCGGCAGTAACCGCAAGCAAGTTCGAACCCGCCGAAGCGGCGTCTGCAATGAGTTATCGTTGAGGCCAACGCGGCGGGCTTTTTCGTCTCTGTTGGTGTGCGTCGAAGGGTGTGTGCTCAAGCGATAGGCCCGCATCTGAACCCATTGCAGTGGAGTTGGCCGGAAGATGAAGGTCCACACACGGTTTCTCTTAAGCGCATTGGATGAACGGCATTTCCCCGCCACAAGTTCACCGGAGATCGCGTTTCTGGGGCGGTCGAACGTGGGCAAGTCCAGCCTGATCAATTCGCTTGCCGGCGTGAAGATTGCCAAGACCAGCAACACGCCGGGCCGTACCCAGGCGATCAATTTCTTTGAAGTGCGTTGGCCGGGACATCCGAAACCGGATTTGTTCTTTGTGGACCTGCCTGGATACGGCTACGCGCGCGTCCCACGCGAAATTACCAATGGCTGGCAGGGATTTGTCGACCCGTATTTGAGGCATCGGTCGACGCTGGCGCTTTGCCTATGCCTGGTTGACGCCAATGTTCCAGCCCAGAAGAGCGACGCACAACTGATTGAGTTTTTGCGCTATATGGACCGCCCCTTGCTGGTAATTGCGACCAAAGCGGACAAGGTGGGTTCGCGCCTGCAGACAGCGCTCGAAAAATTGCAGCAGGGGCTCGGCGTCGATAAGGTCCTGCCGTTTTCCTCCAAGAACGGGCTGGGCAAGGACGAGTTGTGGAAACGGATGCGCATGGCCGTCGAGCGTTCGGACGAGGAATCCAGGGTCGGTTAACGCTGATAAGACAAGCAGCGTTGCCTACGAGCTACCCGGCGGGTTCGGGTTCAGAGTGGGTGTGTGCCGCCGGACTACCCAGGCAACCGACAGATTTCGGCAGGCGGCTCAAACCCCGCCCTCAACTGCCGATCAGCGGCACGAAGCGGCATCCGCCAAGGTTGGTCGCGATGAGTTGGCCGACGGCCTTCTGTAGCAACTGCAAATGCTGAGAATCCTCGCTGCCGACCGGTAGAACGAGCCTCCCGTCTTCGGAGAGCTGCTGGAGCAAGGGATCGGGCACCACGGCAGCGGCGGCAGCCACGATGATCCGCTTGAAGGGCGCCGAATGCGGCAGACCTTCGCTTCCGTCTCCCACACTGACTTCGATGTTGCGATATCCCAGACGGGCAAAGTTTGCCTGAGCCCGCATGGCGAGCGACGCAACCCGTTCCACGGTCAAGACGCGGGTTGCGATGCAGGAGAGCACCGCCGCCTCATATCCGGTTCCGGTCCCGATCTCCAGTACCGTATCGCCGGCTTCGGCGGCCAAGGCTTCGATCATGAAGGCGACGATGTAGGGCTGCGAAATCGTCTGGCCTTCGCCGATGGGGAGCGGGTGGTCCGCGTAGGCTTCGCCCCAGGCTTCCGGCGGCACAAATTCGTGACGCGGAACCGTTGCCATGGCCTGCAGCACGCGTTCGTCGCGAATACCGCGATTGCGGAGCTGCTCCGCGACCATCCGGGCTCTCGCTTGGAGGAACGGATCGGGCTGGCTGAAGTGGTCGATTGGCATGAAGCAGATTACCGCCCCAGCGAGCAGAGCCTCGCCGGGGACCCCGTATTCACCCCAGCGAGCGAGCCTCGCCGGGGGCCCCGTGTACACGGATACAGTCTACGCCGCCATGGCTCAACGCTTGCGGCGACGCATAAAAACGTCGAAGCTGACCACGCCGTTCTGATCCCTCACCCCAACAAGGGAGATATCGAGACGTAATGTAATACTCAAATTGGAGGATCTCCTGGGCCGATTGAGCGAGGTTTGTGATGTAGGTCAGGGTGACGCGATTGGAGACTGTTTGCTCGATGGTCAGGCGGGCATTGGCCCCACTTTGCTGGCCGGCAACGTTGGGATCGATCTTGATACGGCTCACGCCGAACAGCTTCTGCAGGCGGCTGTTTACCGCCGAATTGAGGGCCTCTCCCAGAATGGCGGTGGAGGGCGACTCGGCGAGCGTGGACGCGCCCGGAAGCGTCGCGCCGGGAAGCTGCGCAATTTCTTCTTCGCGGGTTCGCCCCAGCGCAAGCAAGGAGATGATGTCGGACGACGACAGCGGCGGGTCGGACCGGTACGTCATATTCATGCGGCTGAGCGTCCCCTGCAAACCGAGCGTGATGTCGTAGTCGCGGACGCGGGCCGAAGCTGCGATGTCGATGTTGGCGTCGATGCTAACGGGGTTGGTGAAGGAAATATCGCCGCGATCGAGCCGGTAGGTGGTGCCGGCAAGCGTAAGATTGCCTTCCAGAATGCTGATGCGTCCCAAAACCGAGGGTCGCGCGGCCGACCCGCGGATGTGCAGGTCCACATTGCCGGTGACTCTCGCCAGCGAAGTCTGCACCTGGAGCTGCGGCGTGGAAACCACCCGCACGTCCAGCTTTATGTTATTGGCCGGGGCTTTGGGATTGGCCGGGGCGGAGACCATCTGTGACTTACTGAGGTAGCTGGCGAAATCGAAGCGCGGATTCAAGGCGAGCCGGCTGACGGTCACCTCGCCCGAGAGCAGAGCGTTGCCGGTAGTACCGGAAAATGCCAAGCTGGCATTGACACTGGAGCTTACGCCCTCGGGATATCGCAGCCGGATGTCGTTGCCTTCGGCGGTCAGGTTGAACGTGATCTGCTGCGTGTAACTGACGGAACCGCCCAACTTGAGTCGGCCACCTCCGGTAACCGCCGTGAGTTCGCGGACCTCCAATCTGTCCTGGCTAAAGGCGAGCACGCCGTTGATGTCGCTCAAACCGTTCGGCAGATCGATGTAGGAGACGGCGCCTTCGGTGATGCGCAGCTGCCCGCTCAAGGAAGGCTTGGGAATGGTGCCACGAATTCGAAGGGTGAGGTCGGCAACCCCGCGCGAGCTGAGTTCGGGGGCAAGCGTTTGCACCAGCTTCAGGTCGACCCGGCCGTCGGCGTCAAGATTGCAACGCTGGTCACCCCAGGGGTGGAGCTGTCCGTGAATCTCGATAAAGTGAGTCTGCTGCCCTTCCAGACGAAACTGATCGACGCTTACCACTTGATCGCGCAGGTGCACGAGAATTGACCCGGCGTTGCGTATGGGAAGGCCTTCCGACTCCCCCTCGACTCTTGGGATCTTGACCTCCGCGCTGAGCGAGAGCGGCGAACGGGCGGCGCCTTGCACCAGAATCTCGCCGTCAACGACGGCGTGAGCCGCATGCCCGGCCGGGAAGAAGCTCTTAATCCATGGATCGAGAACCAGGTTGCCGGCCACCAGTTTGGCTTGCATCGGCATCTCGCCTCGCAGGCGGATGTTTGCGTCGAGTGCAAGCGCGGCGTTCTGGAACGCCGAACGGGCGGTCAGCGTGAGGTCCGCGCCGTGGGTGACGGCAACGGCGTTGAGGTCGCCAATACGTTCTCCATTGACCACCAGGTCACGCAGGCGAAGCGTGGCGTTGATTACGGGGGCTTCCACCGTGCCCGAACCTTGGGCTTTGAAGCCCAGAGATCCCTGGATGCGCAAGCGTCTGACTTGCAGTTGGCGGACGCGCTCCAATTGAAAGTCGGTCCCGTGAAGCAGAAAGCTGAACTGCTTGCCGGAAAAATTGTACTCGCCCCCGCCAGTCAGCTTGCCCCAGTCATCGGCCGCAAACAGATTCTGGATCTTGAGAGCACTGCCTTCGAACTTCAAATCGGCACTGGCCGAACGCACCGGATGCCCATAGGCCATCAGGTTTGCCAGCTTGAGGTGCCCGCTTCCGTTCAACTGACGGCGGGTCCCGTCGAGTTGCAGCGCGGTATCCAGCTTGCCTTGGATGGGATAACTGGTTCCGATAATCGACTGCAAATCGGCCAGCTCTCCGTCGCGAATCTGCAAACGGCCGTGCAGTTCGGACGATTCCACGAATTGGCCTTGCAGCAACGACGCGCCACCCTCCCAAAGGATCTCAGAAGGACCTCGCCGCAGCTTGGCGTGGCGCAGCAAAATCGATTGCGGAGAGTAAAAAACGTCGGTTTGAGCCTCGTCCCAGTGAAGACGGAGAGGAGCAGGTTCGTCCATCACCCCACCACCCGCAACTGTGGCGCGCGTCGGGGACCCCGGCACCGGCACGGCAGGCGCAAGCTTGGAGCGCGCAATCCTGGAGCGAAAGACCGAAAGAGCGCCCAACATGCGACTTGTCCGCTGCGGCGGCTTCGCTATCGCCAGGGCAGGGTCAGGCGGCAGCTCCCGGCCGCGCGGAATGTCGGTGATGAAATCACGCAGCTCAAGATGCGCCTCCAGCAGCGGAGCGGAAAAAGTACCCGAGACAGTTCCGCTGATGGACACGGCGCTCGCTGACTCGAGAGGCAGCGAATTTGACAACAGAGGCAGTTGCGCCAGCAGCGGCTTAATCTCGCCGAAGCTGCCGGTGTTGATGGCAAACCGCAGATTGCTGGCGACGCCTCCGAGATGGCCGCTGGCCTGCAAGCGTGTGGCCTGGCTCGCGGCGCTTAAAGAGGCGATTTCAAGCAAACGCCTGGAGCCTGAGTAGCTGGCCTCGAGGTGCGCCGATAGCGGAATCTCGGCGGGCGCGACGAGCGGCGGCGGAGCCACATCCAGGTTAAAACGGGTGTTGGCTTGCTGCGGCGAACCGCGCCAGATGACCGCGATCTTGCCGCTGATCCGGCCAGAGAGGTTCAAAGACTCCCGTGCGCGCCTGGGGAGGGATGCCGAAAGCTGCTTCACGGAGAGCGCACGAAGGACAAAGCTGGCGCTGCCCTGTTCTTCCACCGGTCTTGAGCGACCGCCGTTGGCGCTATAGCGACCGCCATTAGCGTGGTTCTTGGCATGGACACCGTCATCGGCCGCGGCCATCCCGGCTGGCGCCGAAGGGACCAGCCAGTGCGTGATCTCCGTCTGTCCGGTCAAGGAGCCGCCGAGCACCGAGGCAAACAGATGAGGCACGGTAATGCTTTCGGAATCCGCCGAAAACTCCAGTCCGCCGGCGAGGTTGCCGATGACCAGCGGGCCAGTCGTCCAAGTTACGCCTTTGAAGATGGCCTTGCCCGAGGAGGTAAACGATTGCCGCGAGAATATGCCTTTGGCAGTGACTTCGAGCTCGCCTCCGCTGAACTGGCTGAGAGGCGAGGCCTTTGCCACACGGGCGCCGATGGGTCCCGCCATCGCGGCCGCCTCAGAGGTATCGGCAGAGACTTTGTAGGACGCAGTCAAGAGCGGATCGTTCCAGTTTGTCAGGGTCCCGTTTGCCTCCAGCCGCGAGTGAGCGGTGGAAACTCGCAGCCGGTTGATCGTCAGGTGGTCCGGATACAGACTGAACTCGGCCTGCCCCTCTGCCGAGCGAAGCCGATAGCCCGCGCTCAGCAGTTGAAGCTTGCCAGCGCGAAGCTGCGCGTCATACCTGTTCGCATTCCTCACGTAGCTCATGGTCAGCGAAAAATCATCGGCTGAGAAATCGAGCGGTGTGCGGCGCTGGTTCCAGAGCAGCCAGCCGTCGTCGATTTCTAGCCGCGCCAGCGACCAGTTGAACAGTGACTGGACCGGGTTTCGATTTCCGCCGATGGGCAGAAGGGGCTGATTGGTGTGGCCGTCGGCATAGACCAGGATGTGAATTATGGGACGGCTGAGAGAAAGTTCCCGCAGTACGATTCTGCGCTGCAAGAGCGAGCGGATTTTCAGCCGTGCGCGGAGATGATCGACATGCGCGTAGGGCAGCTCGTCTGCAGCTTCGAGTCCATGGATGGTGAGGTTGTCGACGGTTAATTCAAGCCGGGACGGACGCCATTGGACGCTGCCGATTTCGACAGCGCCAGCGGTGAACGAATGCAGCGCGAATACCAGTTCCCGCCGCATGCGCTCGCGAAAGTAATCGCTGTTGAGATAGCAGGCGGCAGCCACAAAGAGGGCAAGCAGGAGCAGAGCGGCAAGCGCAGCCAGGAGAGCGGTTGCGGGTTTGGCGTATCCGGAACTGGCAACGCCGGGCGCACGATGTCCCGGACAAACGCTACCAACGCTACTATTAGCGTCTGCCGGGGTAACAATCAACCCGGCTGCTCCCCGGATATAGTTTCGGCGAATACGGTCTAGGATCGCCGGCAGGCGGAGTCGGTCTGGTCGCTGTTCCATTAGCGGGTCATCATAGTGACTGCGACTGCGATTGCGATCGTCATTGCGATCGTCCAACTACGGCGGAGAATGCCAGCGCCCTGGAGCCGCCCCCGGGAGCGTGCGCGGCTTCCGCCGCAGGCTGCAGAATTCGCACGTTGCCCTGCTCTCGCAGGCCGGCGAGCCAGGCATTCAGCTGGGCGTCGAGTTTCTCCTGTAACAGAAGTTCGTAAATTCCGGATTGTACGTTAGCCAGAGGCTCGGCTGCCGCTCCCTTGCGGCTCAACTCCGGCAGCAGTTTCTGCTGGTAGTATTGCACCACTTCGCCGCGGGAGACCTGAATCATGTGGCGCAGGCGCGCGTCGACAAACTCCATCAGTTGAAGCTGTTCTTCGACGCTCTTACGCAGTTGCTGCTCCCCAATTCCATAGGCGGCCAGCAGATCTCGCCAGGCCGCATCCGACTGGGCCGCTGGAAACGTGGCGCGGAGCTGGGAGATGCGCCATTCCACCTGCTGGGCCGGCGGAACATACCCGCTGGTCATCTGCTGACGGATCAGGGTTCGATCGACCAGACGATCCATCGCCGCCCGGTAGTCCGCCAGAGGGATCTCCGCAGGCGGCAGGCCCTGCATCAAGGCCTCGACGCGAACGGCATCCTCGACTTCACTGGCAAGCACGGGATCGTCATTGACAGTGGCCACGACGCGGTCGACGGGCTCGCGGGCCGCAGCCAGAGGGGCAAGAAAAAGCGCTAAAATCAATGCCAAAGGCTTCATCAGAATTAGAATCCGATCAAAACCAGAACGTCAGAATCAAAACGTCTGGCCAATGCTAAAAAAAAGATTGAAGTGCCGCACCTGCTCGACCTGCGCCGTGCTTCCGGTCTGCACCGCGAAGTACGCCGGATTTAGATTGTAGCCAAAATCGAGGCGCACCGGCCCGATCGGCGTGTGGTAGCGTACCCCGCCGCCAACGGCTTGCGACATGTAGCTGAAATCACACGGTGACGCCAGGTTTCTGCACCCTTGCTGGTTGCGTTGCGAGAAGCGCAACAAATTGTTCCACATGTCGTTGGCGGTGTCGAAGACGTTTCCCAGGTCGTGAAAGACGACGAAACTGAATCCCTGGCCGATGAAGGGCAAGGCCACGGGAGGAGTACGCAGTTCCAGGTTATTGACAAACATGGCGTTGCCGCCGACCGGAAACCCGGAAAACGGATCGCGCGGGCCCGCCTGGTTGACGGCGAAGCCGCGCAAGGAAGTGCTGCCGCCGGCGAAAAAGTGCTCCGGCAAGGGGACTACGCTGGAACTACTGTAAGGCGATTCGACCCCGATGCGGGTGGAGCGCGCAAAGACATATTTGTTGCTGAAACGATGATAGGTTGAATTCTGCACCAGCACCCGTCCGAAGTTCGCCTCCGAGCCTAAGGCTCCGGTGGCTACGCCAAAATCCGCCGTGGTGTAAATTCCCTTGGTCGAATCGACCGGGTCGTCGCGCGTATCCCTGACGAAGGTGACGCTCGGCATTCCGATGCGCACCGGGACGGCATAAATGCTAAGCAGGTCCGGGCTGAAACCTGCCGGAAAGCTGCTAGGGTCAACTTTATCCTGCCGGTAGCTGAAGGTATAAAACAGACGGTTGGCGCGCGAGACACGCTGCTCCAACTGAAAGGAACCGCCCAGACGCTGCGCCGTGAAGGTATTCACGTCGCGCGTATTGTCGTACAAAAACGTGGTGGTGAAATGCCACTTCGGCAGATCGAACCAGTGCGGCTGGTCGAAGCTGAGCAAAACGCGCTTGATCAGGTTCCCGACTTGCGACTTCAGGATCAGCGACTCGTCCCGCCCGCGAAAAAGGATGCGCGTGGCATTGAAAGATACCGTGGGACTAACGCCGGTGTTGCCTTGAGGATTGCTGCCCGGCTGATTCCCGGTGGAGAATTCGATGCCGCCGCCGTACTGGAAGGTGTAACGCTGGGCCTCCTGGATCTGATAGAGTAGGTTCTTATGGTCGATTTCGCCGCCGGGATTCTGCACCGCCATGTTCACTTCGTTGAAAATTCCCAGGTCGTACAAGCGCGATTGAGTTTCGACCATCTTCGCCTGGTCGAGCGGGTCCCCGTTATGAATGCTGAAGCGGCGGTCCACCACGTTCTGCCGCGTGTGCACTAATCCCGAAGTCACCACGTTCTCGACGTAAATTCGTCCCCCTTCGGTGATCTTATAGGTGACATCCATGCGCTGGGGATCGCTCTCACTCGGTTTTGCGGCCGCCTCGAACTGCACCTGGGGAAAACCGTTATTGAAATAGAAATTGACCAGCGTATCTCGATCGGTGGCGACGTTCATCTCCGAGTACGGCTGGCCCGACACGATGTAAAGATCGCGTTGCAGCAGCTCCGCCGGAAAGGTTTTGTTGCCGGTGATGGTGAGACTCCGCACCAGCACCTGCGGCCCTTCGACGATCCGGAAATCGACAACTAAGCGTTGCGGATCACCTTCGTCCATGACATTGCCCACAACCTCCACGTTAGGGAATCCGTTGGCAACGTAGAGATTCTTGATTGCCAGGACGTCGACGGCAAGGATCGCCTGACTGTAGCGGCCATGCGGCTGAGTCCAACTCGCCGCCTGTAGAGACAAGCGCTCGCGTATGGTTCGGCTGTCGAAGTATTGATTGCCGTCAATCTTGATGCCGATCAATCTGTGCCTGGCGCCGCGATCCACCTGATAGACGATCTTGACGCCGCTATCATCCCGCTCTTCCAGCAGCTTGACTTTGGCGTCGAAAAAACCCTCCGTCTGGAGGAAATCCCGCAGATTGCGGCGTCCCTCGTTGAGCAGATCCTCGTCGACCGCTCCCTCCTGAAAGACCGGGACGGATCTCTTCAACTGGCCGCGGCTTATCTTCGTACCCTCGGCCGCGATGTGGATCTCGGGCCCGCGGCGCACCTCGATGGTGTAGTCGACAGTGTTGCTGGCCGAGTTGTAGGAATGGGCAATTCCGACTTGGGCAGTCAAGCGTCCGCCCTTTTGGAAGTGTTTGCGCAGCCTTTGCAGAGCACGCTGAGTCTGGTCCTTATGAACCTTGTCGCCAGGACGAATGTCGGCGAAATCTTCGATATCGTCGAGCGTGATATCCGAGTCGCCGGTGAGAGTCACTCGGCCGACGTGGGTGATGCTGCCCGGAACAACATGGAACCGCAGGCCCATCTGCTGCAGCGCGGGAGCCGGGAACTCCTGGTAGGTGATCTGTGCCTGATAGTAGCCGCTTTCTTCCAGCAGGCGGTGCATGCGCTCCAGGGTTTCGGATATCCGTTGCGGCGAGTATGGCGTCCCGAGTTCCAGGTTGGCCGAGTTAATCATTTCATTCAGCCGCGGCCCGTCCTTGGGTAAACCATCGACCAAAAGCGAGCCGCAGAAGTATTTCGGGGTAGTTTCGAAAATCAGATTGATCTGCCCGTCTGGGGCCGGTTCCCAGATAACCTCGATGGTTTCGAAGAGCCGCGTCTGATAAAGCCGCCGGATGCTCCGCCGAATGGCATCGCGGTCCGCCGCGCTCCCAGGCTTCTGCTCAATCAAGGCGACGACGTAGGGCGCCGTTCCCATTGCCGTACCGCGCAACTCGACGCGGGCCACCAATCCCGCTGGCAGCGACAGCACCGCGGCGCCCGAAGCGGGCGGCTGATTGGGGTTTGGCGCAGACGGCGGATGTTGCTCCTGAGCCGCGGCAGTGGCGAGCGAGAGCGCGAACAGGCACAGAACGCACCTGATGGTCGATGATGCTCCGGCCAGCCAAGAGACGTCCTTTTCACCCGGCCTGTCGTCCCACACTGAAGTTCGGTTCATGAGCAGTGATTCTGCTCGCAGGAGAAACTGTGATTCCCGCTGCCAGACATCTGTCCCTCGGGCCCTGCCTAAGCATCAGCTCCCTTATAATAATCGTTGCCGGCTAAAATCATGAAATCACAAACGAAATTCGAAGATCGTTATTCGCGGCAGATTCTGTTTCGCGGCATCGGCGCCGAAGGCCAAAAGAAGCTGGGCGAGGGGCGCGCCGCCATTGTCGGGTGCGGCGCCACCGGATCGGCCATCGCTTCCCTGCTGGCGCGCGCCGGGGTTGGTTATCTAAGGATCATCGACCGTGACTACATAGAACCCAGCAACTTACAGCGGCAGGTGCTGTTCGACGAGGCCGATGCGGCGGAATCCTTGCCCAAGGCGGTGGCTGCCGCCCGTAAAATCCGCGGCTTCAACTCCGAAATCGAGGTCGAAAGCCGGGTCGAGGACCTGATTCCGGCCAACGCGGAGGAGTTGCTGAACGGGACGGACATCATCCTGGATGGGACCGACAACTTCGAAACCCGCTATCTGATCAATGATTTCGCGGTCAAGTTTAACCGGCCTTGGATCTACACGGCGGCGGTGGGCAGCTACGGACTCACCATGAACGTGCTGCCGCATGAAACGGCGTGCCTGGCCTGCATCTTTCCGGAACTGCCGCACGGTGTGGTGGAGACCTGCGACACCTCGGGCATCCTGAATTCGGCGGTGAACGCGCTGGCGTCGATCAGCGTCACCGAAACCTTGAAGTTTCTGGTGGGCGCCCGCGAACGGCTGCGGCGCAGCCTGCTCTCAATGGACGTGTGGATGAACGATCATACAGAGATCGTCGCCGCGCTTCCGCGCCCCGGTTGCCGCGCCTGCGACCAGGGAGATTTTATCCACCTTTCAGGCGAAGCCAGGCCGCACATTACCATGTGTGGCCGCAATTCCGTGCAAATCCACGAGCGCCATCGGCCCATAGACTTCAACGAAATGGCGCAAAGGCTGACGCCCCACGGCACGGTGCGCCATAACGAATTCGTGCTGAAATTCTGGCGCGATCCCTACGAGCTGACGCTCTTTCCCGACGGGCGGGCCATCATCAAGGGCACAACGGACACGGGGGTCGCCCGCAGTCTGTACGCCCGGTTCGTCGGCTCGTAAAGTCGACGTTCGGCTTCGCCGGAGCAACAAGCGCGCTCAACAGGGTCTAACGTTCAATGTTCCGGTAGAGGGTTGCGATGATTTCCATCATTGATCGTATCTGGCGATTTATCTTTGCCGTAGCCTTGGTAGCGGCTCTGAGCTTACTCTCTAATGCGACGGTGAAGCCGCGGATCGTCCCACTGCGAACGAGTATAGCTTTCTCGGCTCAATCCGCCGAGAATCGGCTGTCCGTCCCAATCAAGTCAGCCGACGGAAGCACCGTTTACATTCTTTCGCTTGAGCCAGACTTCGATGTTAGGCACCATATTGTGGTACTGGAACTTGTGCTCCGGCGCCCACATGATAAGGCTGATGCCCCGAATCGTCTTGATCCAACGGGAAGGTGGCATGGTTATCAGCCTTACATCTTCGGGGGTAGAGATTTCACGCAAGGGGTGAAGAAGTCCTTGTACGGCGAAAAGCGAACGATGTCCCTGAAAAACTTGGGGCTGGTGGTACGGATAACCGTTTCAAAGGCCACGGTCAGCCCAGTCTCGGCAGACGACTACCAATTCGACGCGCTAGAACTCCAGATTGAAGTTGATAACTCTGGTCGCTGAAAGGCACTTCGGAGCGTCTTCCTGGCCGTTAGCCGGTATCCCGCACTGCTCTGCCGACGAATGCGGCCAGCGGCCATCCGCACGGCCCTTGCTGGTCCGCCTTACTACCCTCGAGACATTGCGACCCGCGCAAACGGGGTAGAATTAAGTAGAACGTCCCATTGGCTCCATGGATTGGCGGCTATAGGATGAAGGCTGTTGCTAAAGCGTAACCTGGAACGAGCTGGTGTTCCAGCTATGAGTATGGTGTCCACCACCGTGCTGGCTGAAAGACTTGCGGCCAGCAACGATCGCAGGCTTGGGCCATCGGGAGGAGCAGAACGCTGCTCACTGCCGCGCGGAGCGGGTGGCGGCGAAGAACCCGTCAGGGCATTTCCCGCAGGCCGAAGGTTGCGCCGGGAGTAGGCGGTCCCACGATGTTCGGGCACGAAGAAAAAGTCCCCCAAATCCGGCTCACCGCAGTCCAGTACATAGTCCTGGCGATCTTCCTCCTGCTCGCTTTCGGGCTCTGGCGCTTGCAGGTTATTCATCAGGAAAAGTATGACGCGTTGGCGCAGATGAATCGCGTTCGCGAAGTTCCGATCCTGGCGCCGCGCGGCAAGATTCTCGATCGTGAAGGCCGCATTATCGTCGACAATTATCCGTCGTTTTCGGCGCTGCTGCTGCGCGATCAGAGGCAGACGAATCTGGACGCCGATCTCGATGGCATCGCCACCGGCTTGCATCTCGATGCGACGGAGCTGCGTCAGCGTCTGAAGCGGGTGGCGGCCATGCCGGGCTTCACTCCGATCTTTCTGAAGTACGACGTTACCCCCGACGAATTGGCGTTTATCGAGTCGCACCGCAACGAATACCCCGAACTCGACACCATTACCGTCCACCGCAGGCTCTACCCGAAAAACGGTTTCGCCGCCCACCTGATAGGCTACGTCGGCGAAGTCAGCGACGAGATGCTGAACCAGCCTCAGTTTCAGTTCAATAGCGTGGGCGATATTGTCGGGCAGTCGGGGGTCGAGAAGTACTACAACGACATCCTGATGGGCCAGAACGGTTCGCGGCGGGTGCTGGTCAACAGTCGCGGCAAGGAAGTGGGCGAACTGAGCGACAAGCAAGCTGTTCCCGGCAAGCAACTCAAGCTGACCATCGATATCGACCTGCAGATCGCCGCTGAAGAGGCGTTAGCAGGCAAGAACGGGGCGATCGTGGCGATGGATCCGCGCAGCGGAGAAGTGCTGGCCATGGTGAGCCGTCCGGCCTTCGATCCCAACGCCTTCGCCGTCCGCATCTCGCGCAAAGAATGGAACGAGCTGCTGAACGACCCGGCCAAGCCTCTGATGAACAAAGCCATTCAGGCGCAACTTGCCCCCGGTTCCGTTTTCAAGGTCATCATGTCGGTTGCCGGCTGGCAGGAAGGCATTTCGCAGACCTTGCAAATCCATTGCGGCGGCGGCGGCACCTTCTACGGTCGTTTCTTTAAGTGCTGGGTGAAGAGCGGGCACGGCGCGGTTACGCTTCCCAAGGCTATTTATCAATCCTGCGACACGTATTTCTACACCCTCGCGGAAAAGCTTGGGATCGGACGCATAGCCAAGTACGCGACCATGTTCGGACTCGGCCAGAAGACCGGCATCGATCTGCCGCAGGAGGTCAGCGGGGTGATGCCGAGCGAAGAATGGAAGATCAGGAACTATAAGCAGAAGTGGTTTGCCGGTGAAACCATCTCGGTCGGCATCGGCCAGGGAGCGGTAGCGACCACCCCTATGCAATTGATGCGCGCCGTCGCCGCCATCACCTCGGATGGCTCTTTGCGCCGGCCGCACGTGGCCTTCCCCGACCAGTTGCCCCAGCAATACCTGCAAATGGTGAACTACACCGAAGAGACGCGGATTCCCATTGACAGCCAGGGCTGGAACACATTACCGATGCTATGGCCGATGTGGTCAACCCTGGCGGAACGGCGCCCAGCGCGCATCTGAACGGCATCGACTTCGCCGGCAAAACGGGATCGGCGCAAACCATTTCGAACGCCATGAAGGCCAAGGTGTCCAACAAATCGGCTTTCAAGGATAATGGCTGGTTTGTAGGAGTCACCCCGCGCCGTAATCCCGAGATCGTGGTTGTGGTGCTGGTCGAAGGCGGCGAACACGGGTACCTGGCGGCGCGCATGACCGCGCAGGTGGTCAAGGCGTACGTGGAAAAGAAGCGCGCCCAGCAGGTGAACGTGGCCGCAACCAGCGGAAACGAACCAAAACCTGATTCGAAACCCTCCACCGCTCCCGAAGCTACTGGAGTCGAGACGGCCAAGCCCGGGCCAACCAAGCACGCCCCGGAAACCACCGCTAAGCCGAAACCGTCCGAGATGACAGGCATGTGGAGCGGCACGGCGGACGAGTTGCGTGGCGCGCGCTTCCGCATTTCCGCGGAGGGAGAGTTCCACCCGGCGATGGCCGCGCCCGGGATGGAGGCCTTTGTGGAAGATCGCACGCGGCCATGGAATTGGAATGATGTTCCCGGCATCTTTGCGATAATCGAATCACCCGCCGCGAGTGGCTCCCATCGATGAGACGACATATCCGCTTCCGCGATTTCGACTGGCTGCTGCTGCTGATCGTGGTCATCATCTGTGCGCTCGGCGTGTTGGAGATTTACAGTGCGACCCTGAGCACAAAATTTCAGGGAATGCACGTCAGGCAGATGTACTGGATATCCGCCGGGCTGATTCTGATGTTCATCCTCAGCATGGTGAATTACCAGGTGCTGCTTGAAAACGTGCCGTGGATGTATGGGATTGCGATTGTGTCGCTGGTGGCGGTGCTGATCTTCGGGCGCAAATACCTGGGGGCACGGCGCTGGATCTTGATGCCCGGGGGAGCGCATTTTCAGCCCTCGGAATGGGTGAAGCTGATCCTGATCCTTGCCATCGCCAAGTATTTTGCCGACTACAACGAACGTGAATTGCCGTTTCGCGAGCTGATGAAGGCGGGAATGATCGTCGGGATTCCGATGCTGCTGGTGCTCAAGCAGCCCGACCTGGGCACCGCGCTCACCTACGTCCCGGTCGCCATTATGGGATTGTTTCTGGGCGGGATGCGGGCCAAGCATGCGCTGATTCTGGTGCTGATTGCCGGCATCCTGATGCCTGCGGTGTGGCACTACGGGCTAAAGCCCTACCAGAAGGAGCGTTTGACCAGCTTCATGGCTCCTGAAGCGGACTCCAGAGGCTCCGGGTACCAGGTAATCCAGTCGCTGGTGGCGGTTGGCTCGGGCGGGCTCTGGGGCAAGGGCGCGACCAAGGGCACGCAGACCCAGGGGCAGTTCCTGCCGGTGCCGCACACCGACTTTATCTTTGCCGCCTGGTCGGAAGAGCACGGTTTCGTAGGCGCAAGCTTCGTCTTACTGTTATACTTCCTGATGTTGATGCGTTTGATCAGCAACGCTCAAACGGCGCCTGATCGTGCTGGAACGTTCATCGTGATGGGCGTTGTCGCGGTTCTTGCGTTTCACGTGCTGGTCAATGTGGGAATGGTGGTCGGCTTTATGCCTGTGACCGGCATTCCGTTGCCGTTGATGAGCTATGGTGGCTCATCGGTGCTATTTACATTCCTGGCGCTCGGGATCGTGATGAACGTCCGTATGCGCCGTTTCGTGAATTAGCATGCTTGCCGAAGGCAAAGCGGCCTGAAGAGTTGAAGAGTTTCGGCGGCGGTGCTCAGGATCTGAGTCCGGCCCCCGACCAACATAAGAGGTCAAGATTCTTACCGCTCTTCGAAAGAAGGGCACTCGCCGGCCAGAGGAACAGGGCCGGACAGAATTGAAGGAGCGTTGCCCGGGGCGGGTAACGGCCCCTTATTTGGCTAGGCCTATTGGGCTTTGCCAATGAGCGTGTGGCCACAAACCCTGAAGGTGCGACGCAGTATTTCGGTGCGGAAGATGAATGTAGTTTCGGCTGACATGAATACTTGCTCACTTCATCGGCATCTGTTGCCGGCATCGCCGGCGGAAGCGGATGTTCCGACGAATTGGGGAGCAAACGTGTTGGCGGAGTCTCCACACAGCTTTATACGTGTGGTCCCCGGCCCTTCTCCATCACCACGCAGCAGCACTTCCTAGGCGTGGGGGAGCGGTCCACCGAACTTCAAGACTGACCTGCCTATTCCACTTCCGGTGACGCTCGCAAGGTCAACGCGGGCCGTGAGCATCCGGGCAATTGCATGGCATTTGCCGGGATATCGAGTCCACGCCAGTTGCGCGAGCCCGGAGCAAACATGAACAAGGAATTGTACGTTTCTTCAACCCCACACGAAACCAAGGTGGCGTTGGTCGAAGACGATCAGCTCGCCGAAGTGTACTTCGAACGCGAAAATGAGTACACCCTCGCGGGCTCGATTTACAAAGGACGAGTCACCCGCGTGCTTCCCGGCATGCAATCGGCTTTCGTCGATGTCGGCTTGGAACGCGACGCTTTTCTCTATGTCTCCGACTTCCTCGATTTCGCGGGCGAAGAGGACGAGGAGGAGTTTGGCGAAGTGCAGGTCCGACCGCAATTCGCCGAAGTGAAGCAGTCGATCGCCGAGAGCGCGCCGGCTGGGCCAGAAGCGAAAGAAACCGAGGACGAAGAAGAGCTGGCCGAAGAGGCCGATGAGCCTGCCGAGGCGGCCGAGGCCGAAAGCGCGGACGCCGAACCCCAGGATGCGGATGGAGCGCACCGCTGGCGGGGCCGTCGCCGGCGCCGCGGACGCCGCGGAGGCCGCGAGCGCGAGCCCGAATCACAGACGGCAAGTTCGCCGGCGGAGTCTGCCCCCGGCGAGTTGCAAGCATCTGCCGCGCCCGAAAAAGTCGAGCCGGAGATTCGTGCCGCGGTGCCGCAAGAACAGTCTCTGCCGGAGGCCGTCGACAAAGAGCCGGGGAACTACCAGGGCATGCCTGCCGACTACGCACCGATCGTGCTGCCTGGCGAGTCCATTGCCCGCTACAGCCGCAATGCTGAGGGCGAGCCACGAGAAGCCAGAGAACGGCCAACCGAGCCGCGCCCGGAATACCCATCACGTCGCGACGAGTTTCGCGGTCGCCGCGGAGGCCGCGAGCGCGAGCGCGGCCGTGATCGTGATCGTGGCCATGAACGCGAACGAGAACCGCGGGAAGACTATTCCCTGCCGGAAAATTACACGCCGATGGTTCTGCCCGGAGAGTCGATCTCCAAGTACCGCAAGCCGGAATCCGGCGCGGCGACGTACCCCGCAGTGACGCCGGCCGAGGCTAGGCACTTTGACTCGAACCGCGACAGCAACAGCGAACTCCGCAGCACTCCCCTGGCGGAAGCGGGCGCATCGCCGGAGCCTGCTGCCAGTTTCGCAGCCTCGACGACGGCGGCGGATACCACCACGCCTGACATCCCTGTAAATACGTCCGCTGATTACGAAGTTGCACCCGGCACCGCTGGACCCCAGGCAGGCGAGCCGCTGGCTGACTATGCCGGTCTCGCCGAGGCGGAACTGCTGCCTTACCGCCAGCCCGCCACGCCGGCAGATCGCGTGCTGGAGGAGAAGTCGAGCGCGCCCGGGATCGTGCCTCTCAGCCATGCTGAACCCGAGGCTGCGCGCCATGCTCCCGGCGAATCCTTCGATAACGCGGCAGCTCCAGCTTTGCTGCCAAGGCTGAAAAATGAACCGGCCACGAAGGACTCCGCTCAAGAAAAGTCCTGGGAATTTCGAGCCTCCGCGAATGAACCACTGGCAACTCCGGCTGGAGATGGGGAGTATCTGCCGACGCCTCCGCAGCTTGAAATGTCACAGCCCAAAGCCGCGATTGAAGATAGCGGATTTGACGAATTGCTCTCACCGCGCGAAGGTGGCTTACCTTCTCTTGCGTCTGATCCGGCGTCAACTCGCGTATATGACGAACTGGCCGAACCCCGCGAAGGTGAAGCCAAAGGACGGGGTCCAACTCCCCAGGCCGGCGGTTATTCGCCCGAGGGCGGTCCAGTAGTACACGAAGAACTCGACGAGGAAGAGACCGATATGCCTTCCTACGCCGAACACTTCGACACCGAAGGCCATCAGGAGATGGTGGAACAGGTGTTCGATCGTTTGGCGGCGACAGCCAATGGCGATTTGCTCGGCCACGCCGTTCGTGAAAGCGGCGAGGAGCAGGTGCTGGAGGAATCCGAGTACGACTTCGATCCGGAAGACGGCGATGAGTTTGAGGAATCGGAAATTCTGGCCGCGCCCGAATTCGCCGACGAGGAAGCCGCCGAAGCAGCCGATCCAGGTAAGGAATTGAGCGATGGCGGACGAGCCGAACTGCGTGCGCCGGAGGCGACTGCCGGCTACCAGCAGCGCGCCGTGCGCACCAATCCCGATCGTGGCGGACGGGATCGCCGTGGGCGCCGTGGACGGCCTATGCCTGCTGGAGCGCGCCGCGAGACTTCGCGCCAGGTGCCGCTGATCAGCGACTTACTCAAGGAAGGACAAGAGGTTTTGATCCAGATCGCGAAGGAACCGATCGGCAAGAAAGGGGCACGGATCACCAGCCACATCGCGCTGCCGGGCCGCTTCCTGGTCTACATGCCGACGGTGAACCATATTGGCGTGTCGCGTAAGATCAGCTCCGACGACGAGCGCCAGCGTTTGAAGCGCATAGTGGCCAGCGAACGCGAAAACGGCCACGGCGGATTCATCGTCCGCACCGCGGCCGCCGGCATCAAGGAAGACGAACTGCGGGCCGACATACGCTTCCTGAAGCACCTGTGGAACGAGATCCGCAGCCGCGCCGACAACAGCAAGTCTCCGGCGCTGATTTATCACGATCTGAACCTGGTCGAACGCATTCTGCGCGATCAGGTTACGCAGGACTTTTCGCAGATATGGGTCGACAACGAACAGGAATACGAGCGCGTCGTGCGTTTCGCCTCGCGCTTCCAACCGAACCTGGTGCGGCGCATTAAGCTTTACACCAAGCCTACGCCGCTGTTCGAGCAGTTCGGCATCCAGGAGGAAATCAACAAGTCTCTGAAGTCGAAGGTCTGGCTCAAGAGTGGCGGCTATATCGTCATCAATCAGACCGAAGCGCTGGTCGCCATCGATATCAACACCGGCAAGTATGTCGGCAAAACGACCCGCCTGGAAGACACGATTGTCAAAACCAACTGCGACGCCATCAAGGAAATCGTGCGGCAGATTCGGCTGCGCGATCTCGGCGGCATCATCGTCATCGACTTCATCGACATGGATGAACGCAAGAACCGGCAGAAGGTCATGCAGGCGCTGGAAGAGGCGCTCGAGTCCGATCGCGCACCCTCCAAGGTTCTGCAGTTCAATGATTTCGGACTGGTGGCGATCACGCGCAAAAGAGTGAAGCAATCCCTGGAGCGTACCCTGGGTTCGCCCTGTCCGTACTGCTCGGCCACGGGGTTCGTCAAGTCGGTCACCACGGTGTGCAATGAGATTTACTCGGAGATGCGTAAGATTCGTTCCCACATCCAGGCCGCCGACGTCACCCTGAGGGTGAATCCCGAGGTGGCGAAAGAACTGAAGTCCAATAATGGCAAGTGGCTGACCGAGATGGAGGAGCTGGTGCGGCGTCCGATTCTGGTCAAAAGCGACGCCCCGCTTCACCAGGAGCAGTTCGACATTCAGTTCTGATCCCGCGTCTCCACCCCGGTCCGCGCAACTACGGCGCGTAGAAAGGGGTGGAGGCATGCGGTTCCGATTGACACACCTGAGGATTGGAGCTATAACAGCGCCATCTGGCAAAGGGAAGCGCGGTGAGATGCCGCCACTGCCCCGCAACTGTGAGCGCCGAGGTGCGAACGATTCAAGCCACTGGAGTATCTGCACTCTGGGAAGGTGGTTCGCACCGCCGAGGCGCAAGTCAGGAGACCGGCCAGATACGTGTCCATGGCCAGTTCGGCTTCGATGGGAGAGCCGACGAGCATCTCCGGCGACCGGGGGACGAGATCCAAAGGAAGCCGCCGTTACGATAATCCCGCCTGACCAAGTTTCGGAGAAGCTGTGTTCGGGAAATTTCAACCAAGCGGTGCCGCGCCTTGCGCCGGAAGCGCCGCAGTCATTGGGCTGAAAATTGGGCTGAAAAAAGCCTGCGCGTACACTACAATGCTGCTGCTTTTGTCGCTCTCCGCCCGGGCATCCCGACTGGTGGTGGATGACCTGGGCCGCAGCGTTTCCGTCCCGGACCATGCGCATCGCGTCATCTGCCTCACGCCAAGCATTACCGACACCGTGTATGCCATCGGAGGCGGTGAAGACATTGCCGGCATCACCGAATACACGCACTATCCGCCGCAAGCCGCGGGTCAGAAGCCAAGCATTGGCGATCTATTACATCCGTCACTAGAGAAGATTGCCGCTTTGCATCCCGACCTGGCAATCGCTGTCGCAACCCTGAACAGCGCCGAAACCGTGCAGGCAATCGAGCGTATTGGCATTCCGATTTTTCTGGTGACCGACCGGGGCTTGGCGGGACTGTATCAATCGATTTCAAGTATCGGCCTCGCCATGGGATATGAGCGGGAAGCGGCATCTGGTCGTCGGGCAACTGCGGGCGCGCGAGCGCCGAGTGCGTTCGCTGGCGGCACAAGGCGGACGCGGACCTTCGGTTTTCCTGGTGCTCTCGCTCGATCCCTGCATTACGGCGGGGCGCGGAGCGTTTATCACCGAATTGATTTCCGCGGCCGGGGCGCGCCCGATTACCCGCGATCTGGCTCAGGATTGGCTGCGGGTAAGCCTGGAGGCCATGATTGCCAGGAAGCCGGATTACGTGCTGCTGCTGCAAGACTCGCCATTTGGGCTCGACGAAATGCGGCAAAGAGCCGGATGGAGTTCGCTCGATGCGGTTCGTCTGGGGCGCGTGCTTCGTATCGACGATCGCTTGCAATTTCCCAGTCCGGTGGCGTTCGACGCGCTGGAGGATTTCGCTCGTCAAATCCAGGCGCTTCCGGCAAGTTCCGTGAATCTGCGTGGAACACGATCACGATAGAGATTGTGACGATAAAGATTAAAGATAGAACCGGGGAATGCGCGGGACGCTGGGCAAATTCGCTTCTCCGCCAGGACGCTCGGGGTAGCCGGCTTCAACCCGAAAGGCAACGTGTAAGCTGAATTCGACATGCGACGCCGCCCGAAAACATCTTCGACACTGCTGACGCTGGCCGTTTTGCTCCTGCTGGCGGGAGTGGTTTCGGCTGGCCTGGGAGCGGTCCGCGTGCCCTTTCGCTCGGTGATTCGCGCTTTGCTCGATCCAGCCGAGGCCGGGGATGCAGGCATCATTTTGTTTACCCTCCGTCTTCCAAGGGTTATGGCAGCGGGTCTGGTAGGCGCGGGGCTGTCGGCGACCGGAGTCCTGTTCCAGGGTTTGTTCCGTAACCCTCTGGCTGATCCTTTCGTTCTGGGCGCTTCAGGCGGCGCCGCGCTGGGCGGAGCCATAGCGGTGTTTCTGGTGCCGACGATGTCGATTGCCGGAATCGGCGCCACCGCATTGCTGGCATTCGTCGGGTCTCTGCTGACGATGGCAGTGGTATGGAGTCTGGCGCGGGCTGGCGGCAACTTCGCGGTCGAAAACATGCTGCTCGCGGGCTTCGCTATCGGCACCATGCTGAACGCCGCCAGCTCGGCCCTTGAACTGGGGAAAGAAGCGTCTAATCCGGGCATGCGCATACTCACGGCCTGGCTGCATGGAGAGATCGGGGTTCCGTCCTGGACGCAGGTTTCGATCGTCACCGTGGTTGAACTCGCGGCGCTAGTGCTGGCGATTCCGCTGACCCGGCAACTGAACACGCTGGCGCTGGGCGAAGAATATGCCGAACAGCTCGGGGTGCGCGTCGGCCAGCTTCGAATCTTGGTGGTGGTGATCGGTTCGGTGCTGACGGCGCTGGCGGTGTCGCTGGGCGGCCTGATCGGGTTTGTCGGCCTGCTGGTGCCGCATGTGCTCAGAATCATTCTTGGACCAGACCATTTTCGGCTGCTGCCGGCCGCGGCTTTGAGTGGCGCAATGTTTCTGATCGTGGCCGACACGATTGCCCGCACAGCGTTTGCGCCAGCCGAGATTCCGGTTGGACTGCTGACCGCTTTCATCGGCGGTCCGGCGTTTCTCTATCTTTTGAATCAGAAAAATCGGAAGAAAAGGAGTGCTTCTCTCTAGTGCCCGCCGCCATCGAGTTCCGCAAGGTAGGTTTCGCGCATGCCGAGCGCGTTATCTTCGACGATCTGAACTTTCGTATCGAAGAGCGGGAGATGACCGCGCTGGTGGGCCCAAACGGCGTCGGTAAGACCACCCTGCTGAAAATCGTTGCCGGCCTGCTGCGCCCCACATCGGGCACCGTCCTTTTAGAGGGGCGCGCACTGGAATCGTGGAGCCGGCGCGAGCTGTCGTGCTATGCGGCGCTCATCCCTCAGCACCTCGATGTCCCCTTCGCGTTTCGGGTAGAGGAAATTGTTGCCCAAGGACGCGTGCCCCATCTACGACGCTTCGCCGGTCCTTCCGAGCGCGATCTCGAAGTCGTCGAAAGCGCGATGCAAGCGGTCGATATTCTGGGCCTGCGCGAACGCGCCTATGCGGATTTATCGGGCGGCGAGCGCCAAAGGGTAAAGATCGCTATCGGCCTGGCCCAGCAGCCCAAGGTCATGATGCTCGACGAGCCCACGCAACACCTCGATCTCGGTCGTCAAATCGAACTGATGGAATTGCTGCGGGCACTGCGCGAGCACGGCATCACCATCGTGGCCGCAATGCACGATCTCGCGCTGGTTCGGGAGAACTTTTCGTCGGCGATTCTGCTCACGCCCGAGGCGGCATCGATTGCCGGCCCCACCGCCGATGTGCTGCGGCCCGAACTGTTGGAACGCGCTTTCCTGGTAGACCGTTCCAGCCTCAGCCGGCATGTATCGGCGGAATCGTTGAGCTAGGATCTGCAAACACTTTTAGCGCGGCGGCCGGTATTCACGATCCAAGGCCCGCCAAAACGAAAATTCGGCGCGTTCGTCCAGACATTCTCTTGCCTCTCTGGCCTGATCGTTCTATGCTCCTCGGTTACACCATGAAGAAGCCATTTGTGTCCGCTGTTGGCACAACGGGCTGATTGCTGAATTCGCAATTCTGGCCGCCGGGACCCACGGCAAAGAGGTAAAAATCATGATCAGTCGAAGAGAGTTTCTGCAAAACGGAATTAAATCTGTTGCCGCCGCTAAGCTTATTGGCACGGCCATGGCTCCGGGGATGCTTCTGGCGGAGAGCGTCCCTGCCCTGAAAGGAAATGCGCGCCAGGTAGTCATCCCGACGCATGAGCACTTCGGGGACATCGAAGAAAGGCTCGACTTCCCCGCCGGCTGGGAGATCACGCTGCAGCCGATGCTGGGGCACAATGCGCCGGTGCTGGGGCACGACGAAATTCTCAGTTGCCTTCGAAAGCCCATCGGCACGCGCCAACTGCGCGAGCTTGCGGCGGGGAAAAAATCCGCGGTGATTACCTTCGACGATCTGACCCGTCCGACCCCGACCTATGCGGTTGCACCGCTGGTTGTGGAAGAACTTTTGGCCGCCGGCATCCCCGAGAATCGCATTATTTTTCTCGGCTCCTACGGTACACACCGCAATTTGGAGCAGGATGAGGTGGTCCGCAAGCTTGGCAGCGATTTGCTGCGGCGATTTGCCTGGGTCAACCATAATACCTGGGACAACTTGAAAGAGATTGGCACGACAGCCCACGGCAACGTGGTGAAGATTAACCGGACCTTTGCCGCAGCCGATATTCGCGTGACCATCAGCGGGGTCAAGGCGCACGCTTTTGCCGGATATGGCGGCGGCGCCAAGGCGATCCTGCCAGGCGTGACCGGCTTCGAGACGGTTTGTTACAACCACGAGGTCGTCATGAAGCGGTTGACGCGCCCGCCCGCCGACGTCATCTCGATGTTTAAGAACGAAGTCCGCCTCGATATGGACGAAGCTGCGCGCTTGGCCAACGTCGATTTCAGCGTGCAGATTCTATACAACGGCAAGCGCCAACCGACGCATATCTTTGCCGGCGAGATCGTCGAGGCCCACCGCGCCGCCTGCCGGGCAGCGGTTCAGCACTACCAGACCAAAGCGGTTCCCAATCCGGATATCGTGATTTGTAATACCTATCCGCAAAGCACCCAGGGCGGCAGGTATAAATGGGCGTCCACCGTGCGCGAAGGCGGCAGTTGCGTGCTGATTCTGCAACACCCTCAAGGACTGAGCGCCATGCACTACTGGGAAGCGCGCCGGGCCGGGGCGAACGGCAAGACTTATCTTGATGCGGTGGCCGCACCGCGGGCGCCATTTCCCGGTAACACGCAACTGATGGTGTATTCGCAATATATGGACAAGCGGCAGATGCTTAAGTTTCCGTCCAACACGATCTTTGCCGCGAGCTGGGAGGACATGGTCAAGCAGCTGCAGGCGCGCCATAAAGGCGATGCGCGCGTCGCCATCTATCCCTATGCGGCGATTCAGCATCCGGAGACCAAACTGGACGAACCGCAGGCGTAAGATCAGTAGTTTTATAAGCGCGATTTTATGAGTGCGCCATTACACGAAAATCCGTTCGCCGTATTGACCGCCATCGTCGCGCCGGCGGTTCTGACCAATGCTTGCTCGGTGCTGTGTCTCGGAATCGGCGGCCGCATCGCGCGGGTGGTGGATAGAACGCGAGCCCTGACCGGGGACATGCCAAAGTTTAAGCCGGGCAGCCCGGAATATGGGTCGCGGGTGCGCCAACTCGAACGCTTGCAGAGGCGGGCTCAGTTTCTTGTCCAGGCGCTCCGTCTCTTGTATGCGGCGCTGGGCGGGCTGGCGGCTTCAGCGCTGATCTCGGTGATCGGCGCGGCCTCGGCATACTACGGCAATCAACTGCTGTTCCGGGCAATCGCCGCGTTCGCACTTGTGATTGGCGTCTTTGCGGTCACGGCACTGGTCGCGGGTTGTGTTTACATGGTCCACGAGACCAGGTTGGCGGTGCAGAACTTGCGCGAAGAAGCGCAAGAGGCTTTGGCTGATTATTCGGTGTTCGAATAAACAGTTCTGGAGAATGGGTATCCCGCCGCCCGCCGCCCGCCGTCCGCCGTCCACTCTTTCCGTGTCGTTCATAGCATCGGGATGCGCGTATCCGGCGCAGGCTCCACGGCCAGCGTATTACGCAGAGGCCTGCCGAACCCTTCGGCTTCGATCTCGAATATTTCGCCGGGCTGTACCCGCACTCCATCGGCAAAGCTCAGGGTCGCGGTGCCGAAGAAATGGACGTGCACGTCGCCGGGGCGGCGGAACAATGCGTATTTGAAATGATGATGCTCGAGGTTGCCGATGGTGTGGGACATGTTGGTCTCTCCGCTCAGGAACGGCCGCTCCCAGCGGACGCGGCCGTCGGAGGCCAGCACGCGCGATGTGCCTTCGACGTGGGCGGGCAGCGCGCCGGTTCGCAGCGCCGGCCCTATCGAACATTGCCGCAGCTTCGAATGAGCCAGCCAGAGATAGTTTTGACGCTCCATCACGTGGTCGGAAAACTCGTTGCCGAGAGCGAAGCCGAGCCGATACGGAGTGCCGTCGGCGGCAATCACATAGAGGCCGGCAATCTCGGGTTCCTCGCCGCCGTCCTGCGAAAAATCGGGCATCGTCAGCGGCTGTCCCGAGCCGCGCAGAATCGATCCGCTGCCTTTGTAGAACCACTCCGGCTGTATGCCAGGCTTGCCGTCGTTCCGTTTACCACCTTCCAGCCCCATGCGGAACATCTTCATGCTATCGGTGAGCGTCTCGATTTCGCCGCTTATCTTCTTGTGCATGGCATCCCGCGCATCGGCGCTGCCCAAATGAGTCAGGCCGGTCCCGGTAACGATGCAATGAGCCGCGTCCGGATGATCGAGCGGCGGCAAGATACTGCCATCGGCAAGCAGCTGATCGTAATCGTGCTCGGTACTATGGAGCCGCTCGTCGACGAGCTGCTCAAGGCCGCAGCCGCGTCCGATGGCCTCGACCGCCAGCATATAAGTAGATTCCGCGCCAGTCACCGGCCGCACTTTGCCGTTCGCTTCGAGACGGCCGACAGCCTGGCCGCCGCGACCATCCTTGAATTGAATTAGCAACATCGCCGAAGCCTCCTATCGATTTGAAGCCAAGGTACACCAGCTTTAGAACCGAACTAAACTCTAGAACTGCTCTAATAGGTGGCGCGGCCGCCCGAGATATCGAAAACCGCGCCCGTCGAGAACGAGCACTCTTCGCTGGCCAGCCAGCAAACCAGGGCGGCAACCTCGTCCGTAGTGCCAAAGCGCCCCATAGGGATTCGGGAGAGCATGTACTGAATTTGCTGCTCCGACATTTGCTCGAAAATCGGGGTGCGGACCGCGGCGGGGGTGACGCAATTGACCATGATGCCCGACTTCGCCAGCTCCTTGCCCAGCGTTTTCGTCAGGCCCATGATAGCGGCCTTTGATGCGCTGTACGCCGGCGCGTTAGGATTGCCTTCTTTTCCAGCGATGGAAGAGAGGTTCACGATTCTCCCATAGCCCCGGCTCAACATGTGTGGAACCAGCGCCCGGGCGCAAAAGAACGTGCCATTCAGATTGACCTCGATGATGTGCTTCCAGGCTTCGACCGGATACTCCCAGGTGGGCGCATTAGGCCCGCTAATGCCGGCATTGGCGATCAGTATGTCGATTTTTCCGAGGGCGCCAATGGACTCCCGCGCCGCGCGTTCGACATTTCCCGCATCGGCGATATCCACGGTTGCCGTAAACACCGCAGCCCCGAGGCGATGCTTGAAGTCCTCAAGCCGGGCACTATCCATGTCCCAGACCGCAAGGCGAGCGCCTTCGGCCAGCAGCCGCTCGGAAATTGCCAGCCCAATCCCCGAGACACCACCGGTTACAACCGCACAGCGCTCCGCAAAACGTTTCATTGGAATCATCTGGTGCAGCCTCCCTTCATCAGCGGCCTTGCCAAGCAACCAGCTGCGCGGTTGCTCGCCAAAGTTCGCTCCTAATCCTGGTCGTAGCGAAGCTCGCAGCAATCTCTGGCTGCCCGGCGGCGGAAGCCAAAAGGTTGCCCTTCGATCTTCGCCGCCAGCGTTCAGACGAGCGCTGCGAACCACTTTGACTCGATTACAATATGTAAATTGCCGTCCTGACATATGCAACCGGAAAACGCGCTGTGCCGCAGGGCATACCGCGGCAACTTCGGCCTTCCAAAGGCGCTTGCCGAAGGGGTCGCCCGGCTCTACAATCCTGAGCGGTGAGCCGTTTGCAAAGTGTCATCGGCGAAAGTGCTTTTTGAGAGGGTCTGGAGGGCACAATCATGGACATCGTCAAGCAATTGCTTCAGGGCGTTCCGCTGCCGCGAATGGTGAAGGTTCGCCAGAACTTTCCCGTCTCCGAAATAAAGGACGTGCCAGCCAGTTTGCGTGAGCAACTGGGCAAAGCCGGGGTTGGCGACCGCATTAAACCGGGCATGCGCATTGCAATTGCAGTGGGCAGCCGGGGCGTCGCGGAGATTCCTACTCTGGCCCGAGTCACGGCGGAAGAAATCAAGCGCCGTGGGGGCCATCCGTTCATTGTGCCCGGGATGGGGAGCCACGGTGGAGCGACCGCCGAGGGTCAGAAAGATGTCCTGGCGAACCTGGGGGTGACCGAGGCCAGCGCCGGATGCGAGATTCTGTCGTCGATGGAAGTCGTGGAACTCGGACGACTGCCGGTTGGCTTGCCGGTCTATATGGACAAATACGCGTACGGCGCGGACGGGATCGTGGTCATCAACCGGGTCAAACCGCATACAGCCTTCCGCGGCCCCAATGAAAGCGGGGTCGCGAAAATGATTACCATCGGCCTTGGCAAACAGAAGGGCGCCGAATCGTGTCATGCGTACGGTTTTGGCGTGGCGGCGGAATTCATCCCGGCGATGGCGCGCATAACCCTCTCCAAGGCTCCGATCCTGTTCGGGGTAGCTACGGTCGAGAACGCCTACGATCGCATTGCGAAGATCGTCGCCATGCCTGCCAGTGAATTAATTGCCACCGACGCGGCGCTTCTGCTGGAGGCCAAAGCCAGCATGGCCCGCATCTGCTTCGCGGACCCCATCGACGTGCTGATCATCGACCAGATCGGGAAGGACATTTCCGGGGACGGAGCCGACCCCAATATTATGGGCCGCTATCCGACGCCTTTCGCATCGGGCGGGCCCAAGGTTACGAAGATGGTGATCCTCGACCTGACGGAGGCGACTCATGGCAACGCCAACGGCATCGGCCATGCCGAGTTCACTACCCGCAAGCTGGTTAACAAAATAGATTTCCCGATGACCTACGCCAACTGCCTGACCTCAACCGTTGCGCAACCGGGCAAGCTGCCCATCATTCTCGACGACGATCGCGATGCGATTCTCGCCGCCATGAAGACGTGCAACGCCCACGACCTCAAACAGGCCAGAGTCGTCCGCATCAAGGACACGTTGCGCATTGGCGAGATCTACATTTCCGAATCGATGCTGGCTGACGCCGCCACCATCCCGGAGATCGAAGTGATCGGCTCGCCCACCGAGATGGTGTTCGACGCGGCGGGAAACCTGATGGATTCGGTTGAGGTGGAAACCACGGCCTGACTTCTTTTTGCTTCGAGGTGAAAACGCAAGATGCCCAAAGTTCAGATACAGTACACGGATCTGTTTGCCCTGACCATGCAGCGATTGCGGGAAGATGGTTTGTTGCTGGCTACGATGGGAGCGGACGGCAAGCCCAATGTAATGACGATTGGCTGGGGAATGATCGGGAGCGTCTGGTCTCGCCCCGTATTCACCGTGCTGGTGCGGCCCTCCCGGAACAGTTATAGCCGGCTCGAGCAGATCAGCGACTTCACGGTCAATGTGCCTCCCGGGGAGCTTTCGGCAGCCGTGGCACGCTGCGGAAAAATATCGGGACGGGATTACGACAAATTCAAAGAGACCCAGTTAACGCCGCTGCCAAGCCGGGAGGTGCGATCGCCAGTTATCAAGGAGTGCGTGGTGCATTACGAATGCCGGATTCTGCACCGCAACGACTTGGTTCCGGAAGCACTGGCGCAAGCGGTGCGAGAGCAATTCTACGCTCAGGGAGATTTCCACCGGTTCTACCAGGGGGAGATCGTCGCCGCTTATGCCGACGACGATGCCGAACGCCGTTTGCGGAGTGCGGGAACGCTGACTTCCCTTCCCTAGCGCCTGTTAGCACGCATCAAATTAGCAATGTTGCCGGCGAAAATCGCCTCAGATGAGACGGGGGCCGAGGGGCATGGTGATTCCATGTTCAAGCTCGTCCCCGAAATCCGAGGCGATTGACGCCGCCGCGCTGCGGGACGGAGCGCTCGAAGGCGTGTACAATCCTGTATTCAAGTTTTAGCGCGGTGTAAGCCGAGCCGGCAGCTCCCAGCCATGTTGGAAAACATTAACCTGAAGAAAAAAAAGTTGTCGCGGGAAGAATACAAGCGCGCTCTGCCGGGCCTGCAGCGGCGTCTCTACGACCTGGAAAAAGCATGCTGGGATCAGGGGGTCTCTACCATAGTAGTCATCGAAGGGTGGGATGCCTCCGGCAAAGGCACGACGATCAGCACCCTGACTCAACGGTTGGACCCTCGTGGTTTCAAGCTTTACCCGATCACCGCTCCACGCACGTACGAGCAGCAGAGGCCCTGGCTATGGCGGTTCTGGCTGAAGGTTCCGAACCGGGGAGAGATGGTCATTTTTGACCACAGCTGGTACTCCCGCGTGCTTGAGGAGCGGGTCGAGCGCGCAGTTCCGGAAAGAGCCGTGCGGGAGGCGCTTCGCGACATCGTCGAGTTTGAGCGCATGCTGGCCGACGACGGCACCGCCATTCTGAAGCTTTTTCTTCACATCAGCAAAAAAGAACAGAGCAGGCGATTCCAAATGATCGAAGCAGATCCGCTGGAAGCTTGGCGGGTGACGCGAGCCGACTGGGACTCGCCACAAGAAATATGAGAAGTACCTGGTGGCGATTGAGGAAATGCTGGAGCTGACGGAATCGGAATACGCGCCGTGGACCATCGTTGAGGCGACCTCGAAATGGCATGCGCGCAAAAAAGTATTTGAGACCATTATTACCGCCATGGAAAAGCGTTTGGGGACGAGCGCCCCGCCTCGTACCCAGGCTGCGGCGGCAAAGCCACACGACGCCGATCTGAGGGCGGCCATGGAGTCCTTGGGCAGGGGAAGGCTCTGATGCTGGAAAGAATGGATCTGACCCGCACGCTCGATCGTGAGGCCTACGTGCGCGAGCTGGCGCGGCGGCAGATTCAACTGCGCGAGCTTGGATACCAGATCTACCTGCAACAGCGTCCCGTGATCGTGGTCTTCGAAGGCTGGGACGCGGCCGGCAAAGGCGGCGTCATCAAGCGGGTTACCGAAAAGCTGGACCCGCGGGGCTACGTCGTCTATCCGATCAGCGCTCCGCAAGGGGAAGATAAAACCCGGCACTACCTTTACCGATTCTGGAGGCGGCTGCCGGAACGAGGGCAGATGGCGATCTTCGACCGCTCCTGGTACGGACGGGTGCTGGTGGAGCGGGTGGAAGGATTTGCCAGCGAAGACGAATGGAAGCGAGCGTTCAAGGAAATCAATTCCTTCGAGCGGCAATTGCGTGATTTTGGAACGATCCTGGCAAAGTTCTGGATCCACATCTCCCGCGAGGAACAGCTTCGGCGCTTCGAGGAGCGCAAAACTGTTGGCTACAAAGCATGGAAGCTCACGGATGAGGACTGGAGGAATCGCGATAAGTGGGGCGCGTACGAGGAGGCAGTCGAGGAGATGCTGGTCAAAACCAGCACGAGTGGGGCACCCTGGTGTCTGGTGGAGGGAAACGACAAGTACTGGGCAAGAACCAAGGTGCTGGCAAAACTGGTGGAGCTGTTATCGAGCGGACTCGGATATGAGCCGGCAGATCCTCTGCGCAGCCGGGGGCAGAAGAAGACCGTCAAGCTCACCCAGGCGAAAAAAGCAAAATCCGGGGGCTGAGGGTTCGAGCTGCAGGAAAACGCGCCGAAGCCGGGCCCCCGACAAGCCCGCTGGTGGCTTGTTGGGGTGGGAAGCCGGGGTCCGCGGCACGCATCGTAGTTGCGCGTGCTGGGCTGAACGTTGACAGCTCGGTATTACGTTTCGATAAAACGTATCGGTAACACGTTTTATAAATACGTATTACGCTTCGGCATTACGTGTCGGCAACACCCACACGAGATCACGAACCTGATAGAACAGTGAAAGGGAATGCACTCAAGCAGGATCATCTCCCATGGGCGGCTTATTATCCCGGATCGCGCAACACGGCTACATCATTATCTCCTCGATCGTCTTTGCGGGGTCGCTCGGGGTGCCAATGCCGGCCTCGCTGACGTTGGTAGGCAGCGGAGCGGCGGCGGCATCAGGAGCCTTGCAAGCCCCGGCAGTGTTTCTGGTTGCGCTGACGGCGATGCTGCTGGGCGATTCTCTGCTCTTCGTGTTGGGCCGCTACATGGGCTGGGCACTTTTGGGCTTCATGTGCAGGGTCTCCCTGAACCCGGAAACCTGCATCCTGCGCTCCGCCGAGTCGTTCTACAAGCGTGGCCGAACTACGCTGATCATCGCCAAGTTCGTCCCCGGCGTCAGCGCTATGATTCCACCGCTGGCCGGAAGCATGAAGATGCCCTTTGGCCAGTTCGTAGCGCTCGATTTCATTGGGGTCAGTTTATGGGTCCTGGCGTACGGCGGTGTTGGGTATATCTTCCGTGATTTTATTGTCGCTCTCACCCACGGTATTCGCCTCGCCGGGAACGCGGTCGGGATCGTGCTGGCGGCAGCCATCGGCGCATTCGTCGTCCATCGCATGCTGCTCTATCGCAAGCACCGCGTCTATCGCGCCGTGCCACGCGTGCAAGTGGACGAGTTGGCGAAGCGGCTTCATTCCGAAGGATCGGACAAGATCCTTCTGGTCGATGTTCGTAGTCATGGTTACTACGACTCGGGCGCCGAGCGCATCCAGGGGTCCATTCGCATCGAGCCTAATAACCTAGAAGAAGAAATCAAGCACCTTCCCCTTGACCAGGACATCTACCTTTATTGCACCTGACTGCGCGAAGCGACCAGCGCCCGGGTGGCGCATTTGCTGCGGGAAAAAGCATTCCATGCATTTGTGATCGACGGCGGCCTTGCGGCTTGGCGCAAAGCCGGATATCCCGTGGAGGATGTGCCGCAGGAAGACCTGGTGCATCTGCCGGATTTCAGCCGTCCGCGGAATTTGTGAAATAGTCCTGCCCGAATTGCGAAGCCGCGCGAGATCCGCCAGCCACGTTGAGGGCTGCTCCGACGGCGTTTTGCATGTGCCACTCTCTGCCGCGATGAGGCGGGCCTTGTGAATTACACCGCTCGCGGCGCTGTTTCACGCTCCCATTTTTCTGGCGAGATCGATCATGTCCTCCGCGATCACGTCCCAACTCTCCTCGGCTTGGAAGTCTTTGCTTTGACGCGGACCGTATTCCGCTGGGCGCGCAATGAATGCGGTACGCAGCCCGAGTGAGCGTGCGGCACGAAGATCGTAGTTGTGCGCCGCCACTAACATGACTTGCTCCGGCTTTCTGTTGAGCAGATTGACCGCGGTGAGGTAAACCTCCGGGCGGGGCTTGTAGCAGCGTGCATTTTCCGCGCTGATAATGCAATCAAACGGAAGACCGGCAAATCTGGCTATCTCGAGGAGCCACGCAAAACTCGCATTCGATAGCGGGGATAGAATATACCGCCGCTTCAAGAGCGTAAGCCCGGCGACCGAGTCGGACCAAGGCCGCGTTCTGGTCCAAGCCCGATTGAGATGCTCGATGTCAGCTTCACCCAGGCCGTCGATGTTGTGCTCGCTTAGAAGTTGAAGCAGGGCCTGCCGGTAGAATACGTCCATCTTCGTCCACGGGAGTTCGCCGCTATTGACTTTCTGCTTCGACGGCTCGTACGCGCTTCTCCATTCGTCCAAGAACGCTTCCCAGTCGATCCGCAAATCTTTCCGGCGACCGAACGCGCACAACTCATCCAGCACGCTGCCGCGCCAGTCAACCACCGTCCCCCAGGTATCGAAGATCAACGCGGTCACTTCATCTTGTAGCTTTGCCATTTGATTGAACCGGGATTTCGATTTTGACTAATCTTCCCAGAGCTATTCTATCGAATCGTTCACTCCCTCACCTGTACTGCATGCCCCGGCGCTCAGCGTGGTCCTGCGTCGCTTCGCATCAACCGTTCGGTCAGCTCCGCAAGATCGCGGCAGACATACTCGGGTTGCATGGGGGCCGTCCGCAGATCTTCGGGTTTTGTCTCTCCACTGAGAACCAGAACCGTGCAGATGCAGGCATTGAATCCAGTGGCCATGTCGGTATATAAACGGTCGCCGACAATCGCCAGTTGCCCGGTGCTGTAAGCCTTCTTTCGCAAGATCATGTCGATGATTTCACGATGCGGCTTGCCGATCACTTTGGGCTGTATGCCGGTCGAGGCCGAAATCAGAGCCGTCATCGCGCCGCAATCCGGAATGTACCCGGACTCGGTCGGGCAATTCAGATCCGGATGAGTGGCGATGAATGGGATGCCTTGGCGAATCCAAGCGCAGGCGGTCACCAGTTTGCCGTAGGTCAGCGTTTTATCGAAGCCGAGCACCACAAAATCCGGGGCGTCGTCGGTTAGCGTAAATCCTTGGCTGCGAAATTCCTCTTCCAACTCGGGGGTACCCAGTAGAAAGATTCGCGCGCCTGGCTTGAGAGTGTTGAGATAAAAGGCTGTTGCCTCTCCGGAGGTCAGTATGTTAGAGGCGTCGCAGTCGATGCCAAGCTTCGTCAGTTTACTCGCATAGTACTCGGCATGACGGGAGGAGTTATTGGTTACAAATAGAAAGTCGCGCCGAGTCTTCCGAAGATACTCTATGAACTCGAGAGCGCCCGGCAATAAGCGGCTCCCGAGATACACGGTCCCATCCATATCAAGAACAAAGCATCGAATTCTGGCGATGGTTTCAGCCGGCATTCACTCCCCTCGTGCGCATACGGTCTCTAGCAGGCTGCTGAAAAACAGCAGTTGCTAGGGCGCGGCCACGCGGCAGAGCGCTTCAGGGGAGCGATCCGACTCGATCAATCCGCGGACGTAATCCGCCGCCTTATCGTAGCCATGCTGGTCGATGTAATGACCGATCTGTTCGTAGCTGTAGCGTGAGCCAAGATAGATCTGCAAATAATTCGCGCCAAGCCCGAAACGCGGCGCCAGTTGCCTGGTCAGCACTTCCGTTTTGCGCTGAGCCTGTCCGCTCCAATGCCAATCGGAATCGGACAGGAAAGCGATCACGTGTTCCGGCCGGACATCGTCGGGGGTATACTCCAGCCCTGTATCGCCAATGCGCAAATAGTGATTGACCACCGCGACGCCCTTCACGCCTTGATCGAGAGTGACATCGTCGATGCCATGGATCGCCGCTACGGAGAGCATGAGCTTCTGATCCGCCGCCCTGGCGGCAAGCTCCCGCAACATCCAGGAATGGTGATCCTCGTGCTTTGCGATGAAGGGATCTTCCACCTTGATGAAATTGAAATCGTCGTCGAACTTGTAGATAAACCGCTTCATCGCATCGTGAATGAGGATCGTTGCCAGCAGCAGATCGCGGTCGATCCCGATCAGACGGGCGTCGTAGATATCGGCCCAGGCGGCGGCGTACTCAAGATTCTGCAAGGTATGCAGAGCCAGACCGCCAAAATGCCGGTGATGCGCGCCCGAGCCGGGAGCGACCGGAAAAGCCCAATTGCTGACAGGTGTGTAGGCATACTTGGTGATCGGCTTCTCCATGGTCAGCACTGTCTTGGCAAGCGACAGCCATTCCGGATTGCGAATCGAATTGAGGTACTTGCTCTCGATCGCGTGATACGCCTTGAAGCCTTGGTAGACCGCCAGCTCCTCTGGAACCATCGAAAACGGTTGCGGCATGATGTTCTATTCCCTTCCGCGATTATCTGGAAACCAACGAGTCGGCCTGGTTCGGCATGCCCAGCATGGACATCCCGCCGATCATCTCCTTGCCGCCCCAGACCACTAATCCACCGATGATGTAGGACGCAATATAGATGTACATGGCGACGCCCAGGCCCATGGAATTGGCGATGAACCCGGCGACAATCGGAGTCGTGAACGCGCCAACTTCAGCTCCCATAATTCCGAAGCCGCTGGCCGCGGCGGTCAGATTCGGAGGAACGCAATCGGTCATCCACGCCAGGATCGTCGGGTAGAGTCCCGTGATGAAGAAGCCGGAAATAGACGCCCAGAGCAACGTGCTACTCACGGTCGTGGACTTCAGTACGCCGAACCAGGTAAGACCGGCGAGGCAGAAAAACAAGCAAATCCCGGCACGCCTGCCGAGTTTGTCCGACACGTAACCGGATGCTATGGAACCGAAAGTACCGGCAATCAGCATGACCGCCAGCAGAGAACCGGAGGCCACGAAGGAGTAGCCTTTGACTTCCTTGAAATAGAGAGGTGTGAAGGTGTTGATGGACCAATATCCAAAGTTGGCTATGAACTGCAGGGCAAAGATGATCCAGGCGTTTCGAACTTTCAGCACATCCTTGAATACACCCTTCTGTTTTCCGCCCGCCTGCAATGACTCGGCATAGGCGGGGGTATCTTCTCTTTTCACATTCGGGATGAACTTCCAGAAATACCAGGCGGCGAGCAGGGTGGGGATGAGCATAAACATCCAGGGAGAGCGCCAGCCGAATTTTGCGCCCATGAAGGTCGCAAAGAAAATTCCCGTCATACTGCCCAGCGTCCAACCCGTGGAATACAACGCCATGGCTTTCCCGCGATTGGCTTTTGAGAATACCGAGGATACGTACCCGACCGCGGTCGAGTAGAACGATCCTTCAAATAAGCCGGTGGTGAAGCGGGCGGCGGCCAACCACACGGCCGAAGGGACTAATCCGGTGAACACGGTCGTGATCCCGAACCCTACCATGCTCGGAACAATGACTTTCTTGTGCCCCAGCTTATCCGCCCAATAACCGCCGGGAACCGGAGTGAGGGAATAGCCGATAAAAAACGCCGTGGTAAGGAAACCCACGCCGAGGTACCCGAGATTCATCTCTTTGCGGATCAGCGGAATCAGAGGCGCTAACAGCGATCTGTCCGCGAAGTTGAGAAACCATCCCAACCAGCAACCAAACAACACCAGCTTTGCCTGCCGGCCAATTTTCCCCGCTTCATTAAGTAACATTCTTATTCCCTCCCGTATGATTAAAATCCGCCACGGTGAATGCTCTGCTAAACCAGAATGATCTGTACTCCTGATCCGGTCCGTACTTTAGCCAAAAACGCCCCCCATCCTGGAGCCCGCAAGCCGGTTTATGATCAGAAGGCAGATCGCGCCGAGAATGATCAGAATAAGCCCCAAGGCCGCCGCTTCATTCACCGACCCGCCAATATAAAAATTAAAAATTCCCACGGTCATCATCTCGTGGCCCGGAACGACCAGCAGAAGCGTGGCAGACGCTTCTTGCAGTGCGAGAATGAAGGAATACAGGGCGCCCGTGAGCACTCCCTTCCAGATGAGGGGCAGGGTCACGTCCTTGAAGGTTTTCAATTTGGCTGCCCCAACACTTTCGGCTGCCTCTTCGAAGGAACGATGGACGATCAATAAAGAGGAAAACGTTCCTCGCACCGTGTAAGGCATGCGCCGCACGCCAAGCACGATGGGGATGACGATCCACATCCCGATGAGGGGAATGCCGATGAAAGGCAGAGGGTCGCGAAAGGCGCGCATATAAGCGATGCCGATTCCCGTCCCGGGCAGGGCCAGGATCAGCGTCGTCAAGGAATCGAGAATCTCACGGCCGGGAAGTTTGGTGCGCGCCATGACCCACGCCGCCGGAACTCCCACGGCGATGCAGATGGCTACGGAAATGCCTGAATAAAGAAGACTGTTGAGGATGAACTTGGGCGTCTCAACCGAGACACGCTGGAAATATTGAAGCGTGTACTTGACCGGAAAAGGGGTCAATGCCCAGCCCTTTCCGAAGGAATCGAGGGCGATCCCGAAATAAGGAATAAAGGCGAAGATCAGGACGCTAACCAGAAAAGCGACCACGCCAAGCTGCGACGAAAGCGATAGTTTTTTGCGCTCGATCTGCGAATAAGAGAGAGAACTGTAATCCTTGATGGCCACATACTTCTTAGCCACGATAAGAAAGATAATGGCCAGAATCACCATGATGGCGGAGATCACGATGCCCATCTTGAAAAGCCTGCGGTCGACGAACTGGACAATATTCAGGTAGGCCTGTGAGGCGAGCAGGTCATCGACGCCGACCACGAGCGGCGTCGCGAAATCGGCGAAGGTCCAGATGAAGACCAGCAGCGCGCCGGTGACATAGCCTGGAGTGGTCAGGGGAAAAGTGATATCCAGGAACTTGCGAAGTCCCGCGTGAACCGACGCTCTCGGCCGCCTCATCGAGCGAGGGCGATATCTTGGACATCGCGTCTACGATACTCAACGTCATCAGCGGAAAAAGGTGCAAAGTCTCGACCAGAAGCACCCCGTGAATCCCGTACATGAAGTTGACGGGCTGCTGAAAACCCAGATAGTCCTGGAGGATGGTATTGACCGTCCCGGCGCGCCCCAGGATGAAGGTGAAGCCCATGACGCCAACCAAGGGCGGCATGATCATGGGAATGATGGTGAGATAGGAAAAGAGCCTCCTGCCGGGGAAATCGTAACGGAGCAAGAGAAAAGCGATGGCGATGCCAATCACCGACGTGGTGATCACACAAGCAACCCCAAGTGCCATGGAGTTGAAAAATGATCTCAGATAAAAGCCATCGGTAAAAAAATGATAATAATTTCCCAGGGTGAAGATCCCGTCATCGGTGGTGAAACTGTCGTAAAACAGGCGGATGAGGGGATAGATCAGAAAAACGATGAAGAAAGCCCAGAGGCCGGCGTAGCCGAGGATCTCTCCGACATGCACATCGGGCCAGATTCGCGATCTCGTCGCCACTGCCGCTGTCTCGGTTCTCACGTTCCGGCTCCTAGCCTCTTAAGAGGGGAATCCCAAGGGTTACTCGAATAGGGAAGCAAACGCCGCACTTTTTCGTTCATCGGGAACGGTTGCTGGTTTCTGGGGTTCTGCACGTCAACTCTGAAGATGGTTTCCCGGTCAAGTTCGATGTCGTAACGTATGGCGTTGCCGATATAGGAGGCGAAGCTTACGGTTCCGCAAATTGCGTTCATGCCGTTTGTGGCTTCGGTGGGCAGGCCGATGGAAGCGACCTCGGGACGAACCGAAATCTTGCACGCATCTCCCTCGCGAAGCTGTTTGTCCAGCAGGCATTGCATCAACCCGAAGCGGGTGTGGACCGCCATCAATCCACTGGCCTCATCGACCTTCTTCACCTCGCCTGCAATCAGGTTGTTGATGCCGATAAAATCGGCCACGAATGGATTCTGCGGCCGTTCGTAGAGGTCCCTGGGCGCTCCGATTTGTTGAATCTTCCCGCGCTCGATGACCGCGATGCGATCGGAGATGGTCAGGGCCTCTTCCTGGTCATGGGTCACATAGATGGAAGTAATCGCCAGTTCCTTTTGCAGCTTCCTGATCTCGGCACGGACCTGCAGACGTATCTTTGCGTCCAGATTGGAAAGAGGCTCATCGAGAAGGAGCACATCGGGATTGAGAACCAGGGCGCGGGCCAGCGCAACCCGTCTGCTGCTGGCCGCCTGAGAGTTGGCCGGGATAGCGTTTTTCCAGTCCCGTCAGGTTCACCGTGGAAAGCACCCGGTTCACCTTTTCGGGTATTTCTTTCCTGGGAACCTTCTTGATTTTCAGCCCATAGGCTACATTGTCGAAGATCGTCATGTGCGGCCAGAGCGCATAGTTCTGGAAGACCATGCCGATGTTTCGCTGGTAAGTGGGAATGGCCGATACCTCTTTGTCGCCGAAGTAGATTTCGCCTTCGTCGGGCTTGTGGAAGCCGCCGATCAGCCGCAGGATAGTCGTTTTTCCGCAACCTGACGGCCCTAGAAGGGTAAACAGCTCACCGTCCTGGATTTCCAGGGACACGTGACTTACCGCTTCCAGGGCGCCAAATTTTTTTACGACATCCTTCAGTTGGATGTGCATGCAGTTATCTCTTAACGAGGTCCTTATGTTTCTCCGCGATTTCCTTGCGGAAATAAGCATTCACTTCTTCGTCCCGCGGGCCGGCAACCGTGTCGTTGTAAACATTGCCGACCGGAATATCGAAGAAGGACCGAATCCCACCGGTGAAACGCCACTGCCTTTTCCTGATTGGACCCGGCAGGGCCCTGAACCTTGTACTTGGCGGTAATCGGATAGACGCCCATGGAGGAGACAAGCTTCTGGCCTTCTTCGCTTAACAAGAATTCGATGAAGGCATGGGCAGCCTTCGGGTGAGGCGCCCCTTTCAACACGGCCATGGGTTCGGGCGTCACATAGGCATTCTTCGGATAGACAAACGCAATGTCATAACCATTCAGGACCTCGGCAAAGGCCATATAGCTCGGAACCGCAAAGCCAACCGCAAATTCTCCCTTGGATACTACATTCGGCACGTCGCGGGAGCGGGCGGTAAAAATTCCCGTGTTCGCCGAAAGCTTCGTCAGCCAGTCCCAGCCCTTTTCCCAGCCATAGGTTTGCGAGAATGACTTCATAGGAAGCATGGCTGCTGCTGGATCGGTCGGGAGTGCACTGTGCGATTTGACCTTTTAGCTTCGGATTGAGCAGGTCATCCCAGTCTTTAATCTGCACCCCGAGACGCTTGAGAAGCTTTGGCTGATAAATGATTCCGTACGGTTCCAGCATGGTTCCGACCCAGAACTTTTTCGGGTCCTTGAGCGGCAGGCCAATGGGCTTGCCGATCGAGGCGGGAATCTCGCGCCACATCTTGTCCGGAACGCTGTAGTTTATCCAGCAGACCTTGTTTGGCCAGCTTGTCGAAAAGGATTCCCTCGCCGCCCCAGAAGACGTCTGCCTGTGGTCTTCCCTTCCACTCCACGATCTGGCCATAGGCCACCGGCGTACCTTGCGGCATGGCACTGGTCTTCAAGTCCACATTCCATTTCTTCTTTGCATACTCCGCGAACGCCTTCAGCATCGGATCATGGACATCCTTGGATACAGGGGTGATGAGATAGAACTCATTCTCAATGGCCTGAGAAAAAGCGGTAGACGGCATCGAGACAAAGAAACCCGGCGATCAGGGCCGTGATTACTGCAAACCGTCTCATACCATGTCCCTCCTGATGGAAAAATTGTTCGTCATCTTAGCGGAGGCAAATACCTGCCTCCCACAATCGCTCCTAGCATATCGCGTGGATCGGGAAATGCGTCAAAAACCTTATCGACTCGCTATCGACGCGTTGCGCATCACTTCGACGGGCTTCACCGCGGCTTCGGATGCGTGCGCAACACTGCAGTTTTTCACACCAGCCAGTAGTCGGGATTCCCGACGGAAACCGAATTCACGCCCTGGTCTATCAAATCCTGAATCTGACGGAGCGATTGTACTAAGCCTCCGGCAATGACCGGCAGCGTGGAGTGTTCACGATTTAACTCGCGCACCAGATAGGGAGCCACGATCGCAGGCAGCACCTCGATGGCATCGAGACGGGTTTGCGCGATGGAACGCAGAGAACTTTGCAGCGCGGCCGAATCCAGGAGAAATGTGCGTTGTATGGCGAAGAGTCCTAGAGCGCGGGCGGCGCGAAGTGGAACTTGGTGCGTGGAAATAATTCCCCGTATGCTGCGACGCGACAAGAATTCAATGGCGGCCGCATCGCGGGCAAATCCGGAAACAAGGTCCAGATTTACAATCGGCACTTTGCCACAAGCACTTGCCTGCGCAGCCATTTCGCCAATGTTCTCCGGCGTTCCGCACAGCAGATAAACGATTTTGCTCGATGCCGCCGTCGCCTTCGACAACAGTTCCGGGTCGCGTACCGCCGGGATAATGCGACTCTGTTCGAGAAGAGATTCGAGAGTCTTCACCACTTCACCTGTCCCGGCGGGATACGTTCCGGGAGGATCCTGTAGCTTGCGGGTCCGCAACGCGCCAGCATCTCCAATCCGGTAGCTTTGAGGTTTCGCGTTTCGATCATACCCTGCCCGGCGGAATCCGCAACAGGTATCTCCCTGAGCAACAGCGCCGTCTGAATCCACGGCGAACCCAAGCAATACCCGGCGCGCCATCATGACGAGACGCTCTCCGAATCCTTGCCGAGACCCGGCCCGGTGCGCATCTCACAATGGGAAATCTGCGGTGCCGCTTCCAACTGGCGCAGGATCTGCTCGTGCTCTAAACGGGTTGCATCCACCCGCAGCAGCGCGTGCGAGTGTCCATCCTTCGATGACATTCGAATGTCCCTGATCATACGGTGCTCGCCGCTGAGTGTCGTATTGATAACACTGATGATGTCTTTGAAATCATTTCCGACAAAACTATAGCGTGCGGAAATGAGTTTCAAGCGCTGCGTTTCAAACTTTCCCAACAGGCTGAGCGCCAGCAAAATAAGCACGGTTGTGAAGATTGCGAGGATGGGCATTCCGCCACCGGCGGCCATGCCAACCCCGGCGGCAACAAACATCGTAGCAGCCGTGGTAAGCCCAGTGATGCTTCCCCTTTCGCGGAGAATGGAGCCGGCCCCGATAAAGCCGATCCCCGGGATGATCTGCGCGGCGATGCGGGTGTGGTCGCCGCCATAAGCACTGGCCAGAGCTGACGAGAGGATGGTAAAAGTGGCGGAGCCGACACAGATCAGCATGTTGGTCCGCAGGCCGGCGGCCTTGCCGCGCCGTTCGCGCTGAATCCCGATGCAGCCGCCAAGAATCGCCGCCAGCAGGAGGCGCAAGACCGATTCCGTCAGCACGTGTTGCGGCTGATCCACCAGCGCCAACCAATGTAGTAAGGCGTTCATCTCCGACCTTCCGCCAGCAAACCGCGTAGCAGACCTTCACCTGGCCACTGTATCCAGGGGAAAAGAAAAGCCGCCCACGAGAGGCGGCTTACATGGTTGAATCCCATGCAGGAGGCTTCTCTTGGGCGGCTTCTCTAATCTCTGCCGCAGATTGAAGTCGCTATTTAACTTCGCGGATAGACTGCGTGTCTGTGACCAGCATCACAGACCAGCATCACACAACCGCAGGCGTTTGCGCCTCGAAGGGCAAGGCACTGCACCCGCATTGTTACTGGTTACAACATCGGTGTTGACTACGGGCTTCGCAAAAGGCGCACTCATGAAACCCGATTCCGCAGCACACCTATTCTGAAACCGCTCCGGCCGACGCCTGACCTGCTGACGTTCACCGTCCCGAGCTGGCGCGAAAAGGGGCATGAGCCTGGCGCATGCCGGCAGGTGATGCATATCACAGACGACGCCTGCCAGCTCGAAGGTAAACTAAATTCGAGCATCGCGGCAGAGACTAGAGAAGCCGCCCAAGAGAAGCCTCCTGCATGGATTCAACCATGCAAAGGGCTTCTTGTGGGTGGCTTTTGCTTTGTCCAGACAGCGAAGCTTTGCGGCCCGCGTGCCCAGGCCGCGTGCCCGGGCCAGGTGCTCAGGCAAGGCACTTGCGACGAAGAAGGGGAACCCGATGAAAAGCCGCTCCGAGACAATGGAACAGTATCAAGCGCACGACCTTCGATGTCTGCGTGATCGGTGGAGGGGCAACGGGAGCGGGGTGCGCGCTCGACGCGGAACTTCGCGGCTTACGAACGGTTTTGCTGGACGCCGCCGACTTCGTCTCGGCAACCTCGAGTGCTTCCACCAAACTGGTGCATGGCGGCGTCAGATACCTGCAACAGTCGGTTGCGGATTGCGATCTCGGCCAATATCGCGTCGTCAGGCGCGCCCTGCACGAACGCAAGCTGATGTTGAACAATGCTCCGTTTCTGGCGCGTCCCCTGGAACTCCTCGTGCCCTGTTTCAGCCGCCTTGGCGCTTATTATTTCAGAGCCGGCCTGAAACTCTATGACTGGATATCCGGGCAGGGCATGCTTTCCCCCAGTCGTTTCCTTTCGGTGCAGGAGTCCACGGCGCGACTGCCGATGCTGAACACCTCGGGGCTGGTGGGGACCGTCGCCTATACGGACGGACAGTTCGACGACGCCAGGTACGGCATCGCCCTGCTCAAGACCTTCGTCGAGAACGGCGGTGCCGCGCTCAATTATGCGCGCGTCGCCGATTTTGCGAAAACCAAGGACGGCAAGCTGGCGGAAGCCCACGTGGAAGACCAATTGTCTCAGGAGTGCTTCAGCGTGCGCGCCAAAGCTTTCGTCAATGCCACCGGTCCATTCTCGGATAGCCTCCGGGAACTCGCCAATCCCGGCATACACCCACGGCTCCGGCTGAGCAAGGGAATCCACATTCTGCTTCCCCTGGACGCGGCCTTCCGCCTGGACGCGATGCTCATTCCTAAGACCGATGACGGGCGCGTGATCTTTGCCATCCCGTGGCTGGGCAGGCTTCTGGTTGGAACCACCGATGACGAAACGACACTGAATGATGAACTGGCGGTGAAACAGGAAGAAGTGGAGTACTTGCTCAGGCATCTGAACCGTTATTTGAGACGGCCTTTTAGCATCGATCAGGTGGTGAGCGCGATTGCAGGATTAAGGCCGTTGGTCAGTCCGGGAGATGCACGCAACACCAAGAAGCTGATACGGGATCACGAGGTGGAAGTGAATCAAGAGAGTGGACTCATCAGCGTTCTCGGCGGTAAGTGGACCACTTACCGGGCAATGGCCGAGGATGCGGTGAATGCGGTTCAGCAATCCTTGAAAAGTGCCGTTTCACCCTGTAAAACACAGCATTTCCCGTTAGCAGGCGCCGAGGGGTACGGACCAACTTTTTGGCACACCCTGGTTCCGAAATTCCATATCTCCCCGGATACCGCCCAACACCTCAGCGAAAAATTCGGCACCCATGCGGTCGAAGTTCTCGAACTCGCGTGCACCGACAGCCAGCTGGCGGCGCCGATCGTGGCAGGGGCTCCCAGCATCCAGGCGGAGATCGTCTACAGCATTCGTCACGAAATGGCGGCCTCCATCGAAGATGTCCTGGCCCGGAGAATTGGGCTGCAATGGTTCAGTTGGAATGCGGCCATTGCCGCCGCGCCGCTGGTGGGATCCTATCTTGCCCGGGAGCACGGTTGGACGGCGGCACAAACCCAGCAGGCAGTGCGTGAGTATACGCTCAAACTCACGCGCACCATGCGCCTTGCCGGCCTCAAGCCCGAACACGCATTGGCGGGATAACAACGTCTGTGCCCTTTGCGGTTATATACTTGATGCAGGGTCACTCCGTTTTCTTCGATTTTGCCCTTGAGGGCTGTAATGCTTGATCCTGTCCACGCAGATGCTTGTGGATTGCAAGGCGGATTTTCGGATGAAATAGATGTTTGATCGCCTCCTCATCCGTCATGTCTCTCGGGTACTTCTTTGGTTTCCTTGGCATGGTAACCCTCAAGCGTATGCTTAATGCCGACAACCTTGAGTTCAAACAACTCACTGCCGCCTAGTTTTGTGCAGCAAATGCGGTGTTATAAGCGATAGTAAATATATTCCCGCTCTCATCTTTATATGTGCCCTTCAGATGCATCACCTTTGGTGGCCTGGGTGGCGCAAATACTTGCTGTGGAAATTCGCCCTTTGGGGTCAGCGGGTTTAATGCCATGGAAGCGATGATCAAGTGTAAAACAGTATCGTGGTATAGCTGTGAACATTGTAATTTATACGATGGAGCCAACCTCATCAAACCCGGACTCGGTGTAATTGGAAAAGCACTATCTTCTCCCATTAGCCAAGCAGCCGGAGGGTTGCCCGCAGGAAACGCCACAACGCCGGGGAACTGACTTAATTGCCCCATACCTGCAACACTCGTGTCTAGCGCAACACTAACATCAAGATCACGAACCGGCTTATGACCAACGGCGACATCCAGTCTGACATCTATATAATTCTTGTTCCAAATAATTCCCCCTATTAGTATTCCCTCTGGGTATGAGCCAGGTGCAAGGTAAGCACTCATTGTGACATTTGTTTGGTCCATCCCTTGCGGCATTGATTGACTTGGCTTTTGGGTTCGCGGTTTGCTTTTGGATGTGTTGATACCTGTTTCCCCTAATTCCGTGTTCGGGGCTTTGGCTCCGCCGCTCTCGTTCGGTGTTTTGTTTGGGTTAGTATTCGTTTGCTCTGGTGAAGTTTTAGGCGCTATTGATTCTAATGTTTTCTGGCTCAACTTATCTTGAATCCGGGGGAAAGAAACGCCTATAACAACCACCCCCAAAATCACCCCCAACAACAATCTAAATTCTGCCGGGATTTTCCTTTTCACGGCGGGGTCGTTAACCAATTCCCAAATAAAGTATGCAGCTCCAAATGCCATGAAGCCGACGCCTAAGAGGGGTTTTATCCAGCCAGTCAAGCCCACCCCCAAAGACGCGAAAGCGGCGACATTGACGAGAATATTGATCCATCGCCGGAGGGGGCTGTCTTGGCTGTTATCCATGATTTAGGATTGTACCGCCTTGGGCGAACCCGCATCCGAGGAGCGCCGTACCTTGCGTCAAGGTGATAATCCCGATTAAGAATTATGAATTAACATCTACGCTCTAACTTTATTCCTCGACCCCGACTTACGCCCCAGCAAAGGCGTCCGTCGCCGGGGACCCCAGCTTAGCCACGGAGCAGGTTCTTGGCAATAAACCAGACATTGGCCGGACGCTCGGCGAGCCGCCGCATCAAGTACGGATACCACTCGGTTCCGAATGGAATATAGACCCGCATGCCCCATCCCTCTCGCGCCAGTTGCTCCTGCAAGTCGCGCCGGATGCCATGCAGCATCTGAAACTCAAAGGCGCCAGGCGCAATGCCCTCGGTCTTCACCCAGCGCTTAATTTCGTCGATAATTCCCTGATCGTGAGTTGCCAAGCCGTGAAAAACGCCGCTTTTGAGCAGGTACTTGGCCACCCTGACGTAGTTCGCGTCCACCTCTGACTTCGGCTGGAATGCGATCTCCGGCGGTTCCTGGTAGGCGCCCTTGCACAAGCGGATGCGGATGCCTTCTGACACCAGAAGCTTGGCATCGTCCATGGTGCGGCGCATATAGGCCTGCAACACGGTGCCTACGCGGCCGGCACAACCGGGCTGGCGATGCAGTTCGCGGACGAAATCGAGAGTGCGCTGGGTGTAGGCCGAACCCTCCATATCCACACGGATGAAGTTTTGGATTCGCACCGCGTGCTCGACCAGCGCGGCCACCATTTGCCGGGCAAGCTTCTCGTCGACATCGAGGCCCATATGCGTCAGCTTGAGGCTCACATTGACATCGAGCTTGCGACGCTCGATTTCGTCCAACAACTGGTGATAAAGCCCGGCGCTGGCTACTGCCTCCTCGCGAGTAGTGACATTTTCGCCCAGATTATCGACGCTGGCGTGAATACCGAGGCGGTTCACGCTCTCCGCCGCCTGGATCAGCTCTTCGATCGTCGTCCCGGCGACGAATCTGCGAGACATCTTAAGCCCCAGAGGAGACCGCTCCGCAAAATGACGCAAAGACTGGTTCTCCGATAGCCCGATAAACAACGCTCTAAGCATGATGGCTCCTCAGAGAGCATTAGCGCAGCGCCCTCAACCTATATAAAAATTCCCAGCCACCCGCGACTTCGCATGCGAAGCCACCGTTCATCGGCCGGATGCGAGGTCACCACCCCACCACGCGCCACCACGGCACGCGCCGCGGACCCCGCGAAAATGCCTGCCATGCGGGCACAGAACGGCACCCCTCCCCCAAAAAAATAAGAAATTGAACGGGATGCTGAAAAGAGCGGCCGTATAGATGACGGGGCATCATGGCCTCATGGCATCATTTAATGCGGACTTCGACCTCTGAATCATTTGAATCATTCGACTGCAAATCCTGACCGGCCTCGCGCTGAATCTGGTGAAAGGCCCGCATGGAATACGCCGGTGGTCCCGGCGTATCCATGCAAACCTAAAAAGTTACTGCATGATGAAATTGCCCTTGGCATCGACCTTGTACGCTTTGTAGACCTCGCCCACGCGGTCGCCCTTGGCATTGAAGGAAATCTTCCCGGTGAGTCCCTGGAAGTCCTTCAGGTTATTGTGCAGATAGGCTCCCACCTGCGCCGAATTTCCGCCCTTGGTGCCGTTGAGCGCAGCCACAACCACGTTGAAACCGTCCCCGGCCAGAACCGGGTAAATTGAGTTCGGAGCCGCACCGTACTTCTTTTTGAACTCATCGATGAAGGCCTTCGCGGTTGGCAGATCCTGCGGCAGAGGCGCGCTGATGAAATAGAAGCCCGCGGCCGCCGGTACGCCCGCAATTTTAACCAGGTCGGTATTGTTGGTGGCATCGCCGCCGATGAACGGAACGTTGAAGCCCATCTCCTTCTTCTGTCGCAGCAGCAGACCTGCCTCGTTATAGTAGCCGGTAAAGAAAACCACCTCGGGCTGAGCCTGCTTCAGCTTGGTCAGAATCGTGCTGTAGTCGCGCTCGCCGGGAGTCAGCGCGTCGAAGAAAACAATCTGCGCTCCCGGCTGTTTCTGCAACAGGCCTCTGGTCTCTTCGGCCAGGCCCTTTGCATAGGTGGAGTTATCGTGCAGGATGGCGATCTTCTTGTAGCCTAATTTTGCAATGGTCGCAGCCGCTACCTTGGCCTGCTCATCGTCGCGAGGGCAGGTGCGGAAGAACAGCTTCAATCCTTTTTCCGTCAGCCGTATAGCGGTCGCGCCGTTGGCAATCTGCACGATTCCGGACTCGTCGAAGATGCCCTGCGTCGGCTCGGTTACGGAAGAACCGTAGGTGCCGATCACGGCAACTACGCCCTGCGAAATCAGTCGCTGCGCCGCCAAGGCCGCGGTGCGCGGATCGCTACCGTCGTCTTCGGTGATCAAAGTAACCTTTTTCCCCAGGACGCCCCCTTTAGCGTTGACGTCCGCCGTCAGCAGCTCGAGCACCTGTTTCATTCCCTGGCCCTCACTCGCATAGGAGCCTGTTATAGGTGCCAGCAGTCCAATTTTGATGGTGTCCGCAGCAAAAGCAGCATACGCACACAGGCAGAGAATCGTAATCAAGAGCAACAGTTTTTTCACACCGTCTCCTTTTACCCCTCGTCGAAATCCCCATTCTGCGCACCGCAACAGTCGGGTCTAGCCAGCTTAGACTAGAACCGGGCTTCGGGGAAGTAGGGCGACGCATTGGATTGTTAAAACGACGGATTTTTATGCCAAGGGGATCGAGACCCGGCAGTGACTCTGGTCACGCTTCTTTGTGATAACTCGCGGGGGCGCCGCCAAAGCTCTGCCCAGCCGCCCGGTACCCTCGGCAATTCCGTTGACCCGTCGGCCGATCGGCGAGCGCAAATCTCGCGTCAAGAACACACCCGGATGCTCTCCGACAGTGCTTGACAGCCGGTTATGGGGAACCTTATAACTTGATTGGAACCCTAGCGCAGGAGAACGCCATTATGTCGCAACGGATGATTGCCAGTCGCGGGATTATTGTCACCGTTTTAATTCTTCAAGTGATCCCGATCATGATGTTTCCGGCAGCATCGTTTGCGCCGAATTCCCAGGAGTGGTGGCTGCCGCTTATGCTCTTCATGTTGGTTGTGCTGGGCGATCTGCAGCTCATTGTGCGGCACAACACCGACATCTGGCCCTGGCACCTGCTCTCGTTCTCTCACGGGTTCAACATCATCAGCCGTCTGATGATGCTCTGGCCGCACGCGACTCGCATGCTCAACGGCGAAATGGTGTTCAACGGCCCCTACGTCTCCCTCTCATGCGTATCGATGGCAGCTTCGGGGCTACTCTTGTACTACCTCGAATTACCTGAGGTTCGCATCGGAATGGTGCGCTAGCGGGCGGCTCGTTTTTCTGTAATGCGTTTGGCCCATGCGCGAAAATGCCGCTCCGGAGAACTCGTTCCGGAACGGCATAGAAACTCACTCTTAATCTGAAATCTGAAGTATCCCGATCTTCAATGCCCGAGATAGGCCTCGCGCACGCGGGCGCTCTCGCGCAGCTCCTTGGCCGAGCCTTCCAGGACAATGGTTCCCGTCTCCAACACGTAAGCCCGTTGGGCAATCTGCAAAGCCATCAGAGCGTTCTGTTCAACCAGCAGGATGCTGGTTCCATGGGAGTTGATTTCTTGAATGATGCGGAAAATCTCTTCCGTCATGATCGGGCTGAGGCCCATGGAAGGCTCGTCCATGAGCAGGAGAGAAGGACGGCTCATCATCGCGCGCGCCATGGCCAGCATCTGCTGCTCGCCGCCTGAAAGGGTTCCGCCGAGTTGGTTGAGGCGCTCCTTGAGACGCGGGAAACTGGCGAACGCGCGCTCCATGCTCTGCTGGATTTCCGCCGGATTGGTACGCGTGTAGGCGCCCATCTCCAGGTTTTCACGCACTGTCATGGGGGCAAAAATTTTGCGCCCTTCGGGGACGTGCACAATACCGCGCCGGACGATTTGCTCCGCCGGCGTCATGGTGATGTCCTCGTCCTTAAAACCGACCGAGCCGCGACGGGGACGGAGCAAGCCGGAGATGGTGCGCAAGGTGGTAGACTTGCCGGCCCCGTTGGCGCCAATGAGGGTAACGATCTCCCCTTCGCTGACGGTAAAGGAGATTCCCTGAAGCGCGTGAATGGCGCCGTAATAAACGTTCAGATCCTTCACATCAAGTAGCACTGACGGCTCCCTTGCCTAGATAGGCCTCGATGACCTTCGGGTTCTCCTGAATTTCCTTCGGGTTTCCCCGCGCGATGACTTCACCGAAGTCCATCACCGTGATGTGCTCGCAGATGCCCATCACGACCCGCATCTGGTGTTCGATCAAGAGGATGGTCAACTTGAAACGGTCCCGGATAAAGTGAATCAGTTCCATCAGGTTGACGATCTCGGAGGGATTCATTCCGGCCGCCGGTTCGTCGAGGAGCAACAGCCGCGGGTCCGATGCCAGCGCGCGCGCAATTTCCACTCGCCGCTGTTGGCCATAAGGCAGGTTGCAGGCCAGTTCGTTCTGAATCCGCTCCAGATCGAAGATGGCCAGAAAATCCTGCGCCTTCTCCGTCATCTCCTTCTCGCCCGCTTCAAAACGGCGAGTTCGCAGGATGCCGTCGAACATCCCGTATCCCGCATGCGGGTGGTAGGCGATGCGTACATTGTTCAGCACCGTCAGATTAGGAAACAGGCGGATGTTCTGGAAGGTGCGGCCGATGCCCAGGCGGGTGACCTCGAAGGATTCCATCCCAACCGTGCTTATCCCTTGCAACCGTATATCCCCGCTACTGGGGACATACAGGCCGCTGATCATGTTGAAGACGGTCGTCTTCCCTGCTCCGTTAGGACCGATCAAGCCCGCCAACTCACCTTGCTTTACGGTCATGGTGAGATCGCCGACGGCCCGCAGGCCGCCGAAAAATTTCGTCAGCCCTTGGATCTCCAAGAGAGGCGCAGACAAACTGGATGTTGCTTCAGCCGGCATTTCCAATGCTCCAAAGTGGACCCCCGCAAGCCGGACAGACTAAGAGCGGGAATCCTGAGGGTATTCTTGCTCGCTCAAACGATAGGGCAGAACACGCCGCACGAACCGACGACGGTACCCTGTGCCGGTTCGCGATTATCCTGGCTGATCCGCCCCGATTTTTTCCCCGGATTCGGCGCTTCGAGAGTCGGTCTTCACCGCAACCGGCTCACGCTTACGCAACAGGACCTGGGGTGTCTTGAGGAAGCCCCATTCCACAGTCCCAAGCAGCCCCTTGGGCCGCAACAGCATGAGCAGAAGCAGGGCAATCGGGTACAGGACGAAGCGCCAGGTCGGAGCTTCCGTTCCCAACTGGCCAAGCAGTACCCGCAGCAGCCCTTCCAGGAAGAAGATCCAGGCGAAGGAGGCAGCCAGAGTTCCAGTCATGCTTCCCAGCCCGCCGAAAACGACGATGATCAGAGGGTTGAAACCCACCAGGAAATCGAAGGTTCCGGGGCTCAGGAAGCCGATGAAGTGAGCATAGACCCCGCCGCCGATCCCGGCAAAAAAGCTCCCGATGACAAAAGACAGAAGTTTGTAATTCGCCACCTCGATACCCATGACCTTGGAAGCGGTTTCGTCCTCACGCACCGACATAATGGCGCGTCCCGTACTCGAATGAATGATGTTGCGCATGACAACAACAATGGCGATGAGGAACGAGAACGCCCAGAACCAGGTGGTGAGCTTCGGGATGCCGATCATGCCTCGTCCGCCCTTCATTTCGGGGAAAGGGAGAATGGTGTCTGAGTTGATCATCAGGGTGTTCACCACGATGGTGAACCCTAAAGTGGCGATTCCGAAGTAGTCGCTTCCCAGGGTGAGAACCGGAAGTCCAAAGAGGAAGCTTACCTCGGCGGCAAAGGCGCCGGCCAAGAGCACGGCGAGGAGGTACACCAGCTGAAGCGGCAGCCCGCGAGTCAACATCCCAGGCGCTTCGGGCGACCCGAGAAGCGGCGACAGCAACGGGTTAACCCAATAGCCGACCAGCGTAGCAAAGGCCCAGACTGCGGCGGTTCCAACCAGATAGAGGGTAAAAGCCGAGAGCACCGGCACCCCTTGGTACCCCCTCAGGAATGTGCTGGACCCCGAGAATCAGCAGGGCGCCCAGGGTAACGCCCAAGCCGACAACCACGAGCCCCTTGGCGTCGCCATTCGTCCAACGATAGGTGATGTCCGCCGCGGTATAGGCGCCAATTCCGTAGAAGCCCCACTGGCCTAGGCTGAACTGGCCGTTGAACCCGTAGATCAGGTTCAGACCCAGCGCCACCATCGCGATTGCGCAGGCCTGGAATAAGAGTCCGCTATCGAAGTCGCTTAAAGCCGGAGACCCGGCAATCGGAACCGAAAGGGCTAGCTGTACGATGCCGAAGCCACCAATGATTCCGGCGAGTTTTACCCAGCGGGAGGGATGGCCAAGAGCACGAACGACGCCGTAGATCCAGGCGATGATCCCTACGATCTTCAAAATGCTGATTACGAGAAAGGCTAGATTAATGTCCATTGGCTACGCCTTCTCCCCTTCGGGTTCCCCGAAGATTCCGGTCGGGCGCACCAGCAGGACCAGGATCAGAATGGCGAAGGCCACCGCGTCCCGCATAGGTGTGGAAATGTAGCCCATCGTTAATGCCTCGGCTTGGCCCATGATCAGCGCGCCCACAAAGGCGCCGGGAATGCTGCCAATGCCGCCCAGCACAGCCGCCACGAAGGCCTTCAGGCCAGGCAGAATGCCAAGCTGGGTCCAGATCGATGAGTAGGCAATGGCATACAAGACGCCGCCCAGGCCGGCAAAAGCCGCACCGACCGCGAAGGTAAATGAAATAACTTGGTCGACGTTGATGCCCATCAGCCGCGCAGTTGGCTTGTCGAAAGACGCTGCCCGCATGGCTTTGCCCATCTTGGTGTGGCGCACCAGGAACTGCAGCAGTAGTTGCACCAGGATCGAAGCCCCGATAATCAGCAGAAATATATTCGAGAAGGTAACGCTGTTATCGGGCGGCGACTGTCCCGGCTGCACCCGGTAAAAGCCCTTGTTGAAATACCAGGTAACTACATCGAAGGGCCGCTGGTAGGGGATGAATCGCGGCGAAAACACAAAGCTCAAGGCCCCGAAAAATTCCAGAAAGAAGGAAACCCCGATGGCCGTAATCAGAGCGGCAATGCGTGGAGCATTGCGCAGCGGCTTGTAAGCCGCGCGCTCGATGACGACCGCCATCATCGCGCAAACCACCATCGAAAGCAGAACGACGCTCGTGGAACCGATGACTACCACCCACATCTGCGGCAAGCCGGGAAATACGGCCGACGGCCAGACGTGGAGCTGGAATCGGGTCACGGCGTAGAAGCTGACGAAAGATCCCACCATAAAAACATCGCCGTGGGCAAAATTGATCAGCTTAACGATGCCGTAGACCATGGTGTAGCCAAGGGCAATGAGCGCGTAAACAAACCCTAACTGCAGCCCGCTAATAATGATCTGCACGAACAGCGAAGGGTTTTTCATGAAATCGTGGGCCAAAAGAACAACCGCTGCCACGGCGATCAGCAACAGCAATCCCTGGCCGATCCAAGCCAAGCGTTTACCGGATCGTCGGGCGCGCGGAGCGCCTTGCCGAGCGGAGGGTGAGACTTCCATTCGAGTGATTGCCTCCAGGGCAAATTCAAGCGTCGATAAGAGGGTGAAAAACACCCGAGGCGAGCAATACCGCTAGCCCTAACCCCGGATGTCTATCGCGAGAACAGTAATTACGGATTTACCACCGAGTCAAATACTATCTGGTTGTTCTTGACGGCCAGAATCGTGGCAGACTTCACCGGATTGTGATTCGCATCATAGGTGATCTTGCCCGAAACCGCGTTGAAGCTGATCTTATTCAGGGCGTCCTTCACTTTCGCCGTGTCATCGGCGCCAGCGTCTTTGATCGCCGTCAGCATGAGGTTGGTGGCGTCATAAGCCAAAGCTGCCAGGGCGTCCGGAACCTTGGGCTGGCCCTTGTCGTCCTTGTACTTGGCGCCGAAGGCCTTGACGAAGTTCTGAACTTCCGGCCGGGTGTCATGCGGAGAGTAGTGGTTGGTGAAGTATCCACCATCGACCGCCTTCAGATCCAGATCGGAAGAATCCCAACCATCGCCGCCCATGAACGGGGCCTTGATGCCCTTTTCCCTAGCCTGCTTGGCGGCCAGGTTGACGACGTTGTAGTAGTCGGGAAGATAGATCATATCCGGCTTGGCCGCGGCAACTTTAGCCAGGATGGCTGAAAAGTCCGTGTCCTTGGAAGTATAGGTTTCCTTGCCTACGATCGTGCCGCCGCCCGCCGTGAACGACTTCTCGAAGAACTCGGCCAGACCTTTCACATAGTCATTTGCCTGGTCCAGCATGATGAAAGCCGTCTTGGCCTTCAGCGTGTTGAGGGCGAACTTGGCGGCTACCGTGCCCTGGAAAGGATCGATAAAGCACGCACGGTAGATATAGTCCTTTACCTTGCCGTCTTTGGTTACGGTAACGGCAGGGTTCGTGGAAGCGGTGCTGATCTGGATGACCTTCTTGGCGTTGGCAATCTCGGAGACCGGGATCGACGCCTTGGAGCAGATCTCACCAATCAGGTAGTGGACCTTGTCTTGATCAATCAGTTTGTTGGCGGCGTTGACGGCCGGGTCGGGCGTGCACTGGCTGTCTTCGACGACCGGAACAATCTTCTTGCCTAGAACGCCACCTTTGTCATTCCACTCGCCGATCGCCAGCAGGGCGGCATCACGAGTCATGACCCCGAAAGTGGGCACAGGGCCCGATAGCGGGGCCAATATGCCGATCTTAAGCGTATCGCCGCCACTCTGGCAGCCGGTCAGAAAGGTCGCGGCCAAAATCAGGGTTGCGACCAAGATTGTAAAACCTACTACCTTGAATGCGCGCATATTCGTAGACTCCTCAAAAAGGGGATTTCCCCTTATACCAAGTTTCCCGGTTCTACCCAAAGAAAAAAATTGATAAGGCGCTAACCGACAGCGGGATGCGAGTCGCTCGCCTCGTCGAATGCCGCCCCAGGGCGGGCAGTCCTGCGGCCTTGGGGGCTCGAAATGGCGGGTCGAGTCGCGACCGCCTGGCGGCCGAAGCCGCTGCCATGGCGGCTTGCAGCCATTCCGCCACAGCGTGCCGCCGTCCGCACTTAAGCGCACAGGCAGCAGCACGGGCGCCGTCGTGAGCGTGCTTGCCAAGCCATGAGCCGTATATGCAATGCCAACCCAAAACAGGAAATGAACCCTTTCTGCGCCGATCCAAAGCCAGAAATTGAAACTTGCACGTGCCAACGCAAACTAAGGGATTAGACCGAGATACGGGCCTACCGGCAAAGCCCGCCAAGTAACCCCCAATTTCCCGGGGGGGCCGGTCCCGATACGCCATGCCAGTCTCCCGTCTAAAGCCAGTGTTTGCCGTGGACTGCGGGTGCAATCCAACGCTGCTGCCCAATTCGTCATCCAACAATACGGAATGAACATGCGTTTAACGACATCCATGCGCTGGGCTCTGGTGGTGCTGGTTCCCCTGATGCTCATCTTCGAACTGGGCTGCGGCAAAGCCGATCTCCAGAAGACATTGCGTTCCAGCGGCTTGCAGGCTCCCGAAGGTGGCCCCGTGGTGCTGGCGGCCTACCAGCCGTGGTTTGGACGCTCCGGCCACATCGATGTTGGCTACTCGTCGCAGGACCGCACGGTTCTGCAACGCCAAATCCAGGAAGCCAAGGGCTTGGGCATTACAGCGTTCGTGGTCAACTGGTATGGCGCCCGCCACCACTTCGAAGACCAGAGTTATGCCCTGATGCAGCAGCTTTCCGAGCAACTCGACTTCAAAGTGGCGCTAATGTACGACGAAGACGAGAGCAACCCGGAGGACTCCACCGGCACGGTCATCAACGATCTGCAATATGCCTATGGCCGATACCTGGCGACTTCATCTGCAATCTCCAGCCACGCCTATCTGCGCTATCAGGGCCGTCCGGTAATTTTTATTTTTCCCAAGGGACACCATACCGACTGGAGCAAGGTCCGATCGGCGGTCGACCAGTGGCCAGATCCGCCGCTACTTATTTACAAGGACCCCAACCCCAAGTTCGCCGGCGCCTTCGACGGCTTTTATGCCTGGGTTTCCCCGGGCAAGGATGGGTGGAAGCCCGATGGCAGCAACTGGGGCCAGGAGTATCTCGAACATTTCTACGTCGCCATGAACAAGCAGTATCCCGATAAGCTGGCCGTGGGGGCCGCGTGGCCGGGATTCAACGACGCGCGGGCTTCGTGGAGCCAACACCGCAGAATGGACCCGCGCTGTGGGCGCACTTTCGAGGATTCCCTGCGCTTGTTCCGCCGCTATTACACGCCCGAACATCCGCTGCCCTTCCTGATGATCGATACCTGGAACGACTACGAGGAGGGCACCGCAATCGAGGGCGGCGCGACCAGTTGCAAAGATTCACCCCCGACGCGGAGCCCCTATCAAGCCGCGGTCCACTGACATCCGGGAAAAAAGCTGAAGAGACTTGGCGTGGCTCAAAGCCAGCAAGCCGGCACCACGGTTCTAATCCCGCTTGGGATATACATTCGGCCCACAACAGGTGTAAAAATTAGGAGGGCAATCGACTCCCAATCGTCCGAGGTCTGCGCTCCCTTACGAGTCTCATCATGCACAAGCTTACAGCCGTTATTCTGGTGCTGTTCACCTCTGTTCTGCTCTGGGCGTCGGACTTAAGACAGGTTGGAATGGTCGACCTGCCCGGCACGCCCGGTTTCGACGAAGCGGCTTTCGCCAAAGGCATGCTGCTGATTTCACATGCCACGGCTAACACGGTGGAAATCTTCGATCCCAAGAAGCGGCGGGTTATAGGGAAAGTCTCTAACCTGTCGCAACCGCACGGCATCGCGGTCGACGAAGAAAACGGGCGCGTCTATATCGCCAACTCCGGGGCCAACAACCTGGTGGTGCTCTCGACCTCCGATTTCCAGGTGCAGCGCACCATCGCTCTGCCTTTTTCCCCGCGAGTACTGCTTTACGTTGCAGAGACCAAGCTCGTCTACGTGGTCTGCGCCGAGGCGCAGCGCCTGCTCACAGTCGATCCCCAATTGGGAACCACAACCCATACTGTCGACACCCAGGCGCACCCGGAGTACCTGGCATACGATCCCGGACGCGACCTCGTCTACGTCACTTTGCAGGACCAGAAGAAAATTCAGGCATACCGGGCCGCCGCCCTGGAGCCGGTCAAGAGCTTCAGCCTGCAGGGCTCGATGCCGACGGGACTGGTCTACGATTCGCAACTGGACCGTCTGTATGTGGCGATTCGGAACGCCGTTGTGGAGCTGGATGCTAAGGCAGGCTCGGAACTGAGTCGCGTGGCCGCCCCCACCGGGACCGACCGGCTCTGGCTCGATCCGCAGAGTCACACACTTTTCGCTGTCTCTTATGGCGCCGTCGTGCTGATGCACGCGGGTGATCACCTGACCGCAGCAGAGGAGCTTCCCGTCGACGTCAAGGGACACGCTTTTGCCTTCGATGCCAAGACCGGGTTTCTCTACTTGCCCGGAGGACGGGAGGGCCGATCCAAACTGCTCATCCTGAAACAGCAGCCCGGCGGCGGGCAGACACAGCCGCGAGCAGCGAGCCAAGCCGGAGCCAAGCACTAACTGGGGGTTAGGTTTCAAGGTTTCTCAGGTTCCGAGGTTTCGTTTTAGCAGGCTCCGAGCACCTTGAAACTTTGAAACTTTCTTACGCCCCCAGGCGTTCGAAGGCGGCGTGCAGATCCGCCCGCAAATCGTTCACGTCTTCGAGTCCGGCGTGAATGCGCACCAACACCCCGCCCGTACTCGTACGCGAGGCCAGGGCGACCTCGTGCGGCTGGTAGAGCATGATCAGGCTTTCATACCCTCCCCAGGAATAGCCGAGTTTGAACAGTTCGAGATGGTCAAAAAAGGCCTCCAGCGCGGCTTCGGGCAGGGGCGCCAACTGGAAGCCAAACAGCCCGCTCGCGCCGGTGAAGTCCCGCTTCCAGAGTGCATATCCGGGGTTCGAAGGCAGCGCCGGATGCAGCACCTGTTGCACCATGGGCTGGCTGCTGAGCCAATTCGCCAGCTCGATTCCGTTACGCCAATGCCGTTCCAGGCGCACTTGCAGAGTGCGCAGGCCGCGCAGTCCCAGGTAAACATCGTCGGGGCCGGCGATCTGGCCGAATTGCCGCGCCGCTTGCTGGACCTTCTCCCAGCTCTCGCGCGTGGCGGTCACGATTCCCAGAAATGCGTCCGAGTGTCCGACCAGGTACTTGGTTCCCGCCTGGATCGAAACATCGACTCCATGCGTGAACGGTTTGAAGTACAGCGGCGTGGCCCAAGTGTTATCCATGAGCACCACCACGCCGCGCCGGTGCGCCGCTTCGGCCAGCGCCGGTATGTCCTGCACCTCGAAGGTAATCGATCCGGGCGATTCGACGTAGAGCACGCGCGTGTTGTCGCGGATACGCGCGATGGTCCCCGCCACATCCAGCGGCTGATAAAACTCGACTTCGACTCCGAAGCGCGCGAGCGTCGTGCGGGCAAAGTTCCGCAAAGGAAAATAGGCGTTCTCGGGCACCAGGATGTGGTCACCCGTGGCAACGAAAGCCGTCAAGGCGCAGGTGCAAGCCGCCAAACCCGACGGAAATACCAGGCTGCGGTAGCCGCCTTCCAACTCCGCCACTGCGTCCTCGAAAGCATGGGTCGTCGGAGTGCCGAATCGTCCGTAGCCGTAGGCGCGCTCGCCACCGGCATGGAGCTGTCTCTTGTGCCGCAACTCGGCCAGATTTTGCGAAATCATGGTCGATGCCCGGTAAACCGGCGGGTTTACCGCTCCGCTAAAACGCGCCGGATCGCTGCCGGCGTGTACCAGTCGCGTGGCCACGTTGAAACCGGAGCCGGGCCGATCGTCCGGTTGAGCCGGGTCCTCGGTGGAAACGCGGAACCGAATCGTCAATGTCGCTCATGGAACCTCGCAATCAATTAAAACGGGAGACTACATAGCCGCGCTGGTCCCCGTCGCCCGCTTGGGCTAACGCAGGGTAGTTGATTCTCGGCTTCCCTTCCCTGCGCTCACAGTTTTTCGCAGGTGTCGCGGATGGCTCTGACCAGATACCACGGAGTTTGCGTCACCATGGTGCAACCGGGCGACAGAATAAACTTCTCGCGTCCAATCTGGCGTTTGCAGTCGAAGATTTCTTCCCGCAGATCCGGCAGCGAGCGCTCGGGGATAGCGACTTCATTCACCCCGCCCATCAGACATTTGCCGGTCATGGCGCGCAGCTCACGCAGGGATGGATTGCCCTCCAGGCGGTCGGAAACACTTACCGCTTCCATCGGATAGTCCAGCACGCGCCGCACGTCGAGCGATGTCCCGTGGATGTGCAGCACTCTGACCATGCCGGCCATCGCCTCCAGCATACGAATTTCGAAGGGACGCAGGAAAGTGCGAAACACTTCCTCGCTCACTCCCCGCGTCTGCGGCGGGCAAATCGCGCTGTTGACGGAGAAAAATACCGCGTCGCAACCGGCCTCGCGCACCAGTCCCATGTACTCGCACATGCTTTCGCACACGGCATCGAGCATCGTCAGGGCCGCATCCTTATTAGCGAAAACCAATGGTGCCCGCGCGTAGCCCACCCTCCGGAGCACCTGCTGAAAGGGATCGAAGGCGGTGATCATGATCGGCATATCGGGTCCAAACTCGGCGCGCAGCAGGCGAATGCACTTCAGTTCCTCGACGAAGTTCTCGCTGCTCATGGGCGCGCGGCCGAAGCGGAGCATGTCGGCCGCCGAGGTCAGCGTCTCCATGCCCTCCGGCGCCGGATAACGGAAGTCGTTGACGACCTTGCAAATGTCCCAGTCGTTGTCACGCACGAAACGGGCGTGACGCTGCGCGTGTTCGGTGCCACCCAGCCGGTCGGTCCCGAAGTGTATCCAGGCAGTGCAGGGCGGGCGGTCGATTGCGCCGCCATCGATGGCGGCCATAAAACGTTCCCGTTTGTTCACTTCTTACTCCCTTTTTTCAGATTGCAAACGGCCGAAGAGGCACTTCGGCCGGGTTCGGTGAACCGTGTGTTTTTAGAAATTCTGTTCTGGCCCGTATCTTACTCCTCGAAAATACTCCTTGGAAATTGCGCGGATGATGATCCCCACGTGAGCTATATACTAGGCCGTCAAAGGAGGGCTATCCATCCTATGGACCAAGCTATTGCGGCGCTGCTCGGAGCGATAACAGGCTTTTTCCTGCCATCGCTGGCCTCGTACATTCGATCGAGAATGAAAGGCGCTCGATTCGAGAACGCAGTCAAAGGAGAGATTGAAGGAGCCAAGGACGGCCTCCATCAAAAAATGCTTTGGGTATCCAGGGATCAAAGTCCATTCAAATCTCAAACAGCGGAAAGACTGCTAGTGGAATTCGATGGCAAACTGCTTTACCTTGGCGAACCAGAAGACTTTTGTGTCTCGCTGCCATTTTGGGAGCAAAACATACGAGATATTATTGAAGTTTCGTCTACCAAGTCCTTCAATGATATGTGCCGCGACGTTTTGTTATTAAGGAAATTCGTGTCGAAATTTCGTGAGATGAAACTGGCGTTCAATATTGGCGGGGGAGATCCAAAGCAGATGGCGTTGGCGTGCTATCAGGATCTTGTCAAGATTCATGATGAACTCATTCCCGACAAGGCCCCTGCAGCAACCCAGTAGACCTGCCTGGCAATCGTCTGCCAAAGCCGAGGGCGTGCGGCGATCTGTGTACCGAGTCGCCGCGCCAATAAAGGGTTCCCGCCGAAAACGTCGTGACTTTGTTTGAGCCCGACCGTTGCGAACCCGGAGCTTTTTTTCGGGTCAGATGGCCCGCGCCCGTGGGCTGCCGGCTCACCGTATGGCTGCCATAACAATTTTTCATGACGAATCATGCTGGACACTCCGGCCATTCACAAATTATCCTGCTAAGAATCCCACAAAAAGGAAGACCTTTTCCCAGAGGACTGCTTAATGCGGATCGCCCACTACTCTATCCCGAGACAGCCATCCGCTAGCCATAAGGGTGCGATTGGAGTGGGTCGCATGCAGCGAATGCAATCAGGCACACAGTTTTTGCCGTTCGCCACCTTCCCCGGAGGCGAAGCCCATGCGTAGCGCTGCCGAAGTGGTGATCGTCGGTGGCGGAATCATCGGCACATCCGTCGCTTATTTCGCCGCCAAGCGCGGCTTCAAAGTCACGATCCTGGAACGGTCGAGCCTCGCCAGCGGAGCTTCCGGCTCCTGCGACGGCACGCTCTTTCTGCAAACCAAGAACCCCGGCCCGCATCTTGAGATGGCCATCAAGAGCCTGGCGCTTTACCACGCGCTCAAGGATGAGCTTGGCTACGACGTGGAATACGAGCCCAAGGGCGGCATGTGCCTGATCGAGAACGAAGCGCAGGCGGTTCTCATGCGGCACACGCTCGAAATGCAGCGCCAGTCCGGCCTGAAGGTGGAGCTGCTCGACATCAAGCAGGCGCGCGAAATCGAACCCCTGCTTGGCGAACATCTCTGGGGAGCAACTTACTGCGCCGCCGACACGCAGGCAAATCCGTTGCTGGTGACTCGTGCCTTCGCCGGCGCGGCGCGCAAGCTCGGCGCGGAGGTTCGACTTGGGGTCAGCGTGACCGATCTTCTGGTGGAAGGCGGACGGGTTCGAGGCGTACAGACAGACAAAGGCCCGGTGTACGGAGACTGCGTAGTCAACGCGGCGGCGGTGTGGGCGCCGATGCTCACCAAAAAGTACGGCTATGAACCGCCGATCATCCCGCAGGCGCGGGCAAATTCTGGTTACTGAGCCACTGCCGCCGAAGACGGTGCGCCATCTGCTGCTTTGCGCCTGTTATCTGACCGCCAAACACCATCCCGAACTGCTGAACATGGAGCAACGCCAGCACCGGCTGGGGGTGGGGTTGATCGTCGAGCAAACCGTAAGCGGCGGTCTGCTGCTCGGCAGCACGCGCGAATTCGTCGGCTTCGACCGGCGCACTACCCAGGATGGGATCGCGGCCATCGCCGAGCATATTTACGCCTCGATGCCTGCGCTGGGCAGGTTCAACGTGGTGAGGACTTTCGCTGGACTTCGGCCGCGCACGCCGGACGGCATGCCAATTCTGGGGCCGGTCGAAGCCTTGCCCGGTCTGCTGATGGCCGCCGGACACGAAGGCGACGGCATCGCGCTGGCGCCGATTACCGGAGAAATTCTTGCAGACCATCTGTCGGCCATGAATTAACGGATCGGCTCGATCCAGGCCGCAGCATAACTTAGATTCTGACTCGGTTCGAGAAGAGGGGGAACGGAATGCATCTTACGCATATTGGGTCAATCGCCCTGTGGATACTGGGCGTTCTGATCCCGCTACAGCTCTATATCGGTTACCGGCTCGCCGCTAGAAGCGGTCAAAGCGCGTCGCACTACTTCATCAGCCACAAGCAGCTACCGCTTTACATCCTCTTCTTCGTCGATTTCGCCACGGCGATGGGAGTCGGAAACTTCATCGGTTACATGGGCAAAGGCTATCAGATCGGGCTGAACCAGCTCTGGATGATGCTCGGCGAACAAGGCACAAAGATTCTGTTTGCCCTCTTGCTGGCGGGTTTCATCGGTAAATTCTCCTACACCACGATCAATGAGTTCATGGAGCAGCAATGGTTCCATGACAAATGGTTGCGCGCCGCCAGCGGCATCCTGATGTGCTTTCCGATGGTGGCCATTACCGGCGCACAGGCCATCGGCATCGGCACCATCCTCAACGTCTGCATGGGCGTGAATGTCACCACCGGCATCTGGGTGGCGGCCTTGACGGCCATTCTTTACACGGTGATGGGCGGCATGTGGGCGATCGCCTGGACAGACTTGATCCAGGGCGTCATCCGCATCATCGTGGGCTTCATATTCTTTTACACCATCTTTCACTACATGCATGGCGTCAGTGGCATTCATGCCGCGGCGGATGCCGTCAAGCCGGAGCTGTGGAGTATGAAGTCTCTGGGAGGATTCGCGGCCTTGTCCTTGCTGCTGGGACCGATGACCGGTCAATTCACCGCCCAGCACTGGTGGCAGCGCTGCTTCGCCGGCAAAAACCCGAAGACCGCCAGGAACGCATTCCTGGGCTCCGGCATCTTCTGCGTTGTCATGTGCACGTGCAGCGTGCTGATGGGCATCGCCGCGCACGCCATGAACCCCAGCCTGACCCGGCCCGACATGGCTTTCGCCTGGATGCTCACCAACTGGCTGAATCCGGTCATCGGCGCACTGCTGATTGTCACCATCATCGGCGCCGACATGACGGTTTCGGCGGGCTTCCTTAACTCCGGCGTCACCATGCTGACGATGGACATCGTCAAACCCTTGATCCGCAAAAACGCGAATGACAAAGAACTGGTGAACTGGGCGCGCTGGCTCACCTTCCTGCTCGGGGTCGCCGCCATTTGGGTGGCCATGACCTTCCCGACGGTGATTTCGGCGGTACTGTTCGGTTATGCGGCGGTCGGCGGCGGCCTTTTCGTTCCGCTCATGGCGGGCCTGATCTGGCGGAAGAATGGCCGCACCTACATCACACGGTATGCGTGCTGGGCTTCCCTGCTGTGCGGTTCGACCACCGTGCTGTTGTTCGAACTGAATCCGGGGCTTTTCAAGATTTTCGGCGGCGGCATCATTCCCGGCGTGGCTGTTTCCTTCGTGCTGACCATCGGAATCAGCCTGATCGAGTTGATCGTACGCAAGCCCGAAAGCATGCAGGCGGCGGGAATTTAACGGTTCAAATGGGATACGGCGTTGCCGGGTTGAAGCAAACAGTCCGGCAACGTTGTGTTACCAGGCGTGCGCGTGTACCCTTGGGCTTTCAGCCGGAGCTGCCGGTCCTGAGGTTGCCCGATGAGCGCCACTGCGACTTTCTCCAACCAAACTGCCCGGTTCGCTGAATTCGTCGAATCCTTCCGCTACGAACAGATCCCGGCGCCGGTGATCGAGCGCACCAAAGACGTGATCTACGACGGGATCGGGGCGCTGCTGGCCGCGACCTCTCCCAAGTACGACATCGGCCCGGTGCTCGAGCGCTTTGTGCGCGAAACCGGCGGCGCTCCCGAATCACAGATTTTCGGGACTTCGCTGCGCACCAACTGCGTGACGGCGGCCCTGGTAAACGGCACCTTCGGCTACTACTGCGATATTGAAAGTCATCACCCCGGAGCCATCATGCACGCCATCGCCGTCGTCGGTCCGGCTGCGTTTGCCGTCGGCGAGCGCATGCACAGCTCCGGACGCGACGTGCTGGCGGCCATCGTGGTCGGAATCGATGCCGCATGCCGTCTCAGTTATGCCCTGAGCGCCCCGGCGCTGTATGCCCGCGGATTCCATCCGACCTGCGTAGCCGGAACTTTCGGCTCGCTCGCCGCGGCGGCTCGTCTATTCGGTTTGCGTGGCGATTCCCTGCTGCACGCCTTCGGCCTTGCCGGCCAGGAAACATCCGGCCTGCTTGCCTGGGTCGACGATCCTACAGAGCACTCACGCCCGTTCAGCATGGGACTGGCAGCGCGGCACGGAGTCTCTGCCGCGCATCTAGCGGCCTGCGGATTCGGCGGACCGCCCGCCATTTTCGAGAGCAAGTATTCCCTCGGCCAAGCCTTCACCGGAGAGTGGCACGCCGACGAACTTTTCCAGCATCTCGGCGAACGTTTCAAGGTCATGGAGTTGTATTTCAAGCTCTATGCCTGTTGCGCATTCATCCATCCGGCGCTCGACGGATTCATGGATATTCTGGAAGCCGGGCGCATCGATCCGGATCACATCAGCCGCATCAGCTTGCGCTACCCGATCGACGGATATAAGGTCATCGACAACAATCCGCTGCGCTCGCACTGCGCCCAGTACGTGCTGGCTCTGGCGGCCTACCGGCGGCACGTGGACTTCTACGATATCGTCCACGACCAGCGAGCGGACGGGCGAATCCGTTCGCTGTCGGAAAGAATCGAGGTCATCGGCGACCAGGAAACCAACCAAACTTATCCCGACCTCTATCGCTCGATCATCGCCGTGGAACTAAAGGACGGGACACGACAGCTACGCGACATTACCTACCCCAAAGGGTCGCCCGAGAATCCGGTGAGCCGCGACCTGCTGGAAAAGAAGTTTGCAAGACTGACCCGCGACGTGCTCGACCCCGCTCGCGCCAGCCAGGTCGGCGAAATCATTGCGCGCCTGGAAGAGCTCGAAGATATCGGCGAATTCACCCGCTTGCTCGCCCTGTGAAGCGAGCGCCTGCGGCTGCGCGCCGCGCGCGCGGCAGAGGTCGGAGAGCAATCTGGCGGAACGGAGAGCCCAACGAGACAAAGCCGCGATTGGCTCGCGGCTTTGTTTGCGTTTGCATTTAGAAACCTAGGTGACAGCGGGTATTAAAAGCGGTCGCGGCCACCGCCTCCGGAACGGCCACCACCGCCGCCGCGCCCAAAGCCTCCGCCGCCACCGTGTCCGCCTCTGCCACCACCACCACCGCCGCCGCTGCGCCGCGGACGATCTTCTTTCGGACGCGCCTCGTTCACCGTCAGGTTACGGCCGCCCATGCTCATTCCGTTCAGGGCTTCCATGGCCTTGGCTGCCGACTCATCGTCGGACATCTCAACGAAGGCAAAGCCCCGCGGCTGCCCGGTGTCACGGTCGGTCACGATACTTACCCTGTCAACCTGTCCGTAAGGCTCGAACAATGCGCGCACTTGGTCTTCGTTGGCATCGAACTTCAAATTGCCTACATAGATATTTTTCACTTTATCCTCGCTAATGAATCTGCCGTTCTCGCTGGGAAGACAGTGGCGAATCTTAGGCAGGGTTGCTGTTTAAGAAGAAAAACTCAGGGTGCAAACGGCCAAGGAATTGTAACAAAGAAAGCCTCGCGCGGGAAATGCCGCGTCAAAAGGTCTGTGAACCCTGATAAGACGAGCAGCGTTGCCAGCCACCCATCCGGTCGGCCCACAGGCCTTCGCCAGCAGTGCTCTGAAAGAATGGCGGATTGGCGGCTGCTGAAAAACCGCCTTGCTCCGATGTGAGATGGTACCCATCGCAACCCGATACATTATCCGGCACTCACCCTGCCAATGCGGGTCACGGGGTCGGCGCAATCGTCTCCATCCACGGACGCGCCTTCACTAATAGCGCCCGAACCGGATCGGTGATCGTGGCAATGGCTTCGGCATCGGCCGGTGTTATGAAGTTGAATCCCTGGATCTTCGCCATATCCATGACCCACCCCGCGGTAATCATCCGTGGCTGTCCCGCGCCTTTTTGGAATGGCGGAGGCAACGGTCCGGGTGCGATGGGTGCGCGGCGCTTATACCACCCGGCGGATTGCTCATAGGCGTGTCCTACCTGAAGAATCGTCGATTCATCCCAGAAGCGCCCGATCAGTTGCATGCCGACCGGTAAACCAGCTCGCGTCAAGCCGCAAGGGATGCTGACCGCTGGAAGTCCGGTGAGGCTTACCGGTCTCAGGAAGTTCAACATGTCCGAGAGTGGCGAAGGCTGGCCGATGGCAGAGGCGGGGTGCGATTGGGTAGGCGTAACAATGACGTCCACCTGAGCGAGGTTGCGCAGGAATTCCAAGGTGATCATCTGGCGTATTCGCTGCGCCAGACCACACTCTTCGGCGGTAAGCATCGCGGCACTGGTGATCCGCTGGCGAAATGCCGGCGAGTAATCCGCCCAGCGCTTTCCGAAAGCCGTCCGATGGAACGCGAAAGCTTCGCTGTAGGCGATCGTCCACGAGGCAGCCGCACCATATCCCGACGGCGACAGATCCAATTCCTCTATGGAGGCTCCGAGTGTCTCCATCTGCTTGACGGCGTTTTGAACCGCTTGCACAACCTCGGGGTCCACGCCCGTGAAGTAATTCGGACGCGGCAAGCCAATGCGCTTTCCCTTTAATCCATCGACGGGGATAAACATGAAGTCCGCGGTCGGCTGGCCGACGATCCGGTCGCGAGGATCGGTCCCGGCCATGGCCTTGAAGAGCACGGCCACATCGCCGACGGTGCGGCCCATCGGGCCAGCTTCATCCAAGCTCCAGGACAGGGGAACGATCCCGATGCGGCTGACGCGTCCACGGCTTGGGCGCAATCCTACGACCCCGCAATTATGCGCCGGTCCGCGCACCGAGCCTCCCGTATCCGTCCCGGTCGCCAAAGGGACCAGATTCGCGGCCAGCGCTGCGCCCGAACCCGCGCTCGAACCTCCGGTGATCATCTCCGTATTCCAAGGATTACGGGCGTCGCCGAAGACTTCCATAGAGCCCGAAGCAAACTCCCAAAGATTCAACTTACCGAGGCAAACTGTTCCGGCGTTTCGCAGGCGGGCGGCAACCTCGGAGTCCTGTGCGGCGATGTATCCGGCCAATACTTTCGAGGCGGCGGTGGTGGGCAGACCGCGGACATCGAAGATGTCCTTGTAAGCTACCGGTATTCCGTGCAGAGGGCCGCGATAACCGCCCCTTTGAATTTCCGTCTCTGCCTGGCGAGCCTCTTGCAATGCGCCGTCGCAATTGATGTAGATAAATGCCTTGACCCGGTCATTGTATTCCGCGACTCGCGCCAGCAATGCCTCCACGATCTCGACCGGTGAAATTTCACGACGCTGGATGCGCGAAGCCAGTTCGGCCACGGACATGAAACAAAGTTCAGATTTCGATGCAGCCGCGCTGAGCTTCGCGTCTAAGCCAGTCGCCATGCCCGCTCCGGTGAGGCCTGCCACTTTGAGGAAGCGGCGGCGGCTTACGTTGTCTTGCAGGCCTGACTGCTGTTCTTCCGGCGACAAGCCATCGTTCGACTCCCCTTTGTCATCGGGCATCCGATCCATCGAAAGCTCCTTTTTGCAAACAGCGTGATTGACTTGTTTGTCGCAGATTCAAGACTCCCGCAGATTCGGCTCAACCCGCAGGATACCCGAAATATTGTGGTTTCCGCTCGAACGGGCTCACCGGCGCGCTCGGGTCGATGGTGTCAGTTGCTGAACCAGATGCCGAAAATCGGGAGGCGGCTCGCAATCAATCGAGACGCTCTCGCCTGAGCGCGGATGAACAAACCGAAGGTGCGCCGCATGCAAGGCAACGCGGTCGATCAGCCGCTCCGACGATTCCGCCGAGTGGTACTTTCGATCGCCGATGAGCGGATGGCCGATGGCCGAAAACTGCGCCCGGATCTGATTCTGCAATCCCGTCACCAGCGCCACGCGGACCAGCGAAGCATCCGGAAAAAGGCGTTCGACGGCATAGTGTAGTTCAGCCCGCGCCGCTTTCGGGTCTCGCTCCGTGCGCAAACGCTGAAACATTCCTTCGCGCCGAAAATAGTGAACCAGCGTCCCTTGCTTGGCGCCGAGACGGCCGCGCAGCACCGCCAGATACTGCCGCACGGGAGTATGGCCGAGAAACTGTCGAACCAGTGGGTCCCGGTCCAGCTTGGTTTTGGCGAACAGCAGAACCCCGGAGGTGAAACGGTCGATGCGATGAACGACGAAAGCGCGCTGTCTCTTCAGTTTCAGTCTCGCGGATAGCAGAGACCAGGCGGACGGAGTAGCAGAGCCTGGAATCGGCACCGCCGGAAGTCCGGCCGGTTTATCGAGAACTACCACGGCATCGTCTTCGTAAAGCACGGACAGCTCCGGCGGGAAACCAGGCCGACGCCGATCTTTGTGGGCTGAAAACCGATCCGGGTGGGCTGGACGGGGGCCGGCTTTTGCTGAACGCTTCTTCATTTGGAGAGTGGCCGATCATGCCCTTCGCGGGCTGCCGTATAGACCGCATGCAAGCCGGCCTTCCAATCAATACCTAATAATAATAGATCAGCGCATGATCGCTTACCGCCGGCATGAGCGCCGCGGCTATGGTTTCCTTTTGTGGAAGTGGGTAAGCAGCGCGAGTAAACGATCCCATTGGGAGCTTGCCGGGCTTGGTTCGGGTTCCGGAGAGTGAAGGTCGGGAGAGTTGGCGGACGCGACATTGGCTTGAGCCGCTTCGTCTCTTTCCCTCCGATCATCGGACAGAATCTGCCACAGAGCTTTGCCGCGATCCTCCCAATCGGAATAGCCGCATTGAGAGCACTTGTATTCGCGAATGTCGCGTCCGGAGGAGGTGTCCTTCTCCGTCAGATCCATCATTGCGCCGCACTTCGAGCATGTCATATTTCTTTCTATTTCCAGCCGAGCGGAGCCGGTTCCGCGAATGATCGTGATGGCTGCGTCATCTGCTCGGTCATTCGCTTCGAAGTCTACAAATCGGCCGCGGCGCGGGCACCGACCCTTGTGATCACAGCCCCCTGCCGAATCTCTACCTGCTCCTCACCGAGGGCGAGAACCCGCCGGATTCCGAAGTCGACGACGAGATCGCGAATCACCGGATAACCCTTCAGCGGCTCTACCGTGTACTCCGAGCGCGGCTCCAGCACAACATGGCACGCCTTCTTCACCGTGCCGTTTACAGTTACACGACAACCGTTACAGAGGCCGCGTCCACAGTAATAGTTGCGAAAGGCCAAGCTTCGATCCGTATCGGTATAAATCTTCCGGATGGCGGCCAGCAGCGTGAGTCCTTCCGTCCAGGGCAAAGTATAGGTTGTGTAGTAGGGAACCGTATCGCTCGCCGGGTTGAATCGAAAAACCTTGAATTGCACATCCATAGCCTGGAGCCTTTCTCTGTTTGATCGAGCGGGTTTGGATCCCGCGGCTACACTACCGCCGAACCACTGGAATCAGACTCAACCTTGGTTTGTCGTCAGCCATCTGAATACAAGTATGCCGGGCAATGGAATCGGTCCGCGGGTAATCGAGACGGAAATGATGTCCCCGCGATTCCTTCCGTTCGAGAGCGGATAAGATCACCAGCTCCGCTAGCTCGATCATGCCGCGAACTTCGTAAGCTTCCTGCACCTCATAACAGAAGCGCCTGATGGCAACCGTCGTAACCTTTGGCAGCAGCTCATGACGAAGCTCGCGCACTGCCGCCAGTCCCTGCAAAAGGTTCTGCTCATCCCGCTCCAGGCCCACGCGGCGATTCATCACCTCCTGCAATTTCGCCTTCAGTGCAATCGGCCTGACGCCGCCGGCCTTGCACTCGTTCCAGTGAGCGATGGTCTGGTCCTCCGCCAACCCGGCTTCGCGGTACAAAGCCTTGCGACTTGAACCCCGGTTGGCCGGCGCGTCGCCGGCATATTGGCAGGCAATCTCGGCGCATCGCTTGCCGAACACTTGAGTTTCCGACAACGCGTTGCCGGAGATGCGATTGGCGCCATGCACATTTCCAGTAATTTCGCCGGCCGCGAACAAGGCTTCGAGATTGGTGCGGCCATAATCATCGATCTTGATACCGCCAAGACAGTAGTGCGCGGCAGGCGCCATTTCCACCTTGTCATCGCGCAGGTCGATGCCGACCTGTTTCAAGTTCCAGAACTGGTGCAGCCAGCCTTCGAGCTTCTTGGTGAGTTCCGCTCGCGATAATTTCGAATGCGAGAGGTCGGCGTAGAAGCCGCCGTGAGGGCTGGCCGTCCCGTTCTTCACTTCTCTTCCGATCGCCCTGATGAACTCGTCCCTAGCGGGAAAGCCCTCGATAAACACTTCCCCTTTTCCGTTCAGCGCCCGGCCATCCAGAATATCGGTATTGAGTATGTACTCATATTGCACCAGCCAGCCCCGCGCCGCCGGCGGATGCACCACCACGCCCGGATAGTAAAGCACCTGTTCCAGGTCGACCAGTTGCGCGCCCAGCGCATAGACCTGGACCAGGCTTTCGCCCGTCGTATCTGGTGGAGTATCGGTAAACGGCCACAGCTCCTCATAGCCGCCGGTAGCTAAAATCGTGGCTTTGGCCGCGATGCCATGTACCTCGCCTGTCCGCACGTCGAGGTAAATCGCACCCGTGACCTTGCCATCCTCGGCCAGGATTTTGGTCGCGATGACGTCCTCGAGAATCGTCACCTTGGGAAATTCGGCAAGCTTATGAAGCAGGCTGGCGGCGAAGCCGTAACCACCGCCGATAATGAAAAGATTGCGCGAATGGCTCTGCCCCGGACGCAAAGACGTTGCATAGGACCCGTCTGGCTTCTTCTTGAATTTTGCGCCGTAGCTCTCCAGATCCCGGATGCGCGCGACCGAGTCTTGCGCCAATGCGTAAACCAGGTTTTCATCGGCCAATCCACGGCCTGCGGTCAGTGTGTCACGATAGTGAAATTCAGGCGTGTCACCCTCATTAACGGCTCCTTCCACGCCTTCGCCGGCAACCGGTGTGATGCCAGTGCGAGAGAGCGGGCCCTTGCTCAGCAAGACCACCTGTTTACCCATTTCCGCAGCGGCGATCGCTGCCCTCATTCCGGCACCGCCGCCACCAATGACTAAGATATCCGTCTCTCTGATTTCGAACATGGAACTTCCCCCGGCTACTGCGTCTAGCAAACTGCTGAAAAACAAGTTTTGGGAAAGACAAGCCCCCAACGTCTTGTACGCTTCACTTCTGGACTACAGATTCCGCAGCGCCTCGCTCCTTCTGCCCCAACACGCGCAACTTCGGCGCGTTTTTCAGCAGCCTGCTGGGCCCATTCGGTTCGAGCGGTGTGTGAATACTGCCGCGGTTTCCTCGGTTATCTTGCGCCCTTGTGCCGCCGTTATTTTCGCTGGCGTAGCGAAGGCTCTAAAACGCGGGCGTGGATCGCATCACGATACGTTCTCGACCGTGGCTCGCATCCAACTTTTTCATCTCTGAATCTCCGGATTGTAACGCGCGTGAACGGTTTTGCAAGGCCAAAGCCGCATCTGCCAAAGAAAAAACGAGGAGCGGCGGGCTGCCGGGCTATATAGGTCGAAATCGTGCTGCCGGTTTGCGCTTCCGCCATTAGAGCCAGTCTGTTTTTCGGCGGCCGATTCGAGGGGAGATGATAATGTCGCGCGCCACCCCGCGCGGGGCGCTGCCGAGGCGCAGTGCGGTCCTGGCAAAATTTCGCTTCAGCCGCCGACTGGAAAATGACAATGCGCCTACAGATGACTGCCCGCTATCTCACGGACCACTGGTCGGCCACTCGAAACCAGAGCTGGTTATTGACTGCGACCCTCTAGAGCGTTAAGATCATCTGGCGGGGTGGAGCAGTCTGGTAGCTCGTTGGGCTCATAACCCAAAGGTCGGAGGTTCAAATCCTTCCCCCGCAACCAAAGATCTGCTTCACAATGAGTGGCTTACAGATTTTTAGTCTGTAAGCCATTTCCATTGATTGCAGTAAAACTGTCAAAATTCTCAGCTTTTCATCAGTTCGCGAAGCACACGTAACGGTCTCTGTCTCGGCTTTAGCCTTCTGTACGGCTTGCGCTATGGCCGATCCGGCCTTACGTGCGGTATCCAGATTCTCGTTCCACTCTGGCTGACCACCGTACACATCCGAAGTGAACGAACCTGTGAACGCATGACTAATCCGTTCTTGTTGCTCCGCCAACTCGACGGCCGAGCGGTGGCGCATTGTGGACATAAATCTGACAGGGGTGTTTCTATCCACCCAGTCGGCTGGAAAGTATATGACCCAGCAAGGCGGTGGTATGATCCTCGCCATGGCGTCCATGTTCGGCGTGTCCGCTACGCCACAGAGAGCTTGTTACTGCTGCACTAAGGACGCCGCGGTGGCATTAACCTTGGGTGCTGGCCCGTTGACAAGGCCGCAAAAATTGAAATTACGGTCTGACGAGGTCCAGTCCGAATTACCTTAAGAACGGGGGTCGCGTAGGATGCGCACAAAAACAGCCAGAGAGACTGAATGTCTGCCGTTATCACCGGCATCTGCGTGGGTAGAATTACGGGTGAATGACCAAGACTGGGAAGAAGCAGATCCGGCTCTCCTCGGTACGCTCCTCTGCCACCTGCATCTAATCCGCGGATTTGAAGAGTGCGTACTGGAACTGGCGGCCGAGGGCCTGGTTCATGGCCCTGCCCATTCTAGCATCGGCCAAGAAGGTGCCGCCGCAGGCTCCATTGTCGGATTGACGGCTGCCGACCAGATTAACGGTTCGCACCGCGGCCACCACCAGTTTCTTTCCAAAGCATTGGGTTACGTTGCGCCGAAGGGACTCGACCCGCGCGTTCCTTTCGGACCTGAACTCCAGAACCTGCTGCAGCGCACGCTTGCTGAGATCCTCGGGTTAGCCCAGGGCTTCTGCAAAGGACGCGGCGGCTCTATGCATCTGCGATGGGCCGAAGCTGGAGCGCTAGGCACGAACGCCATTGTGGGTGGCGGTGTGCCGCTTGCGGCCGGCGCGGCCTGGGCGCACAAGCATGCCGGTAGCGATGCTGTGGCGGTCACCTATTTCGGCGATGGCGCGGCCAACATCGGTTCCGTGCTGGAAACCATGAACCTCGCGTCGGTCTGGAAATTGCCGCTTTGTTTTTTTATTGAAAACAATCGCTACGCAGTCTCGACGCGTGTCGAGGAATCCACTGCCGAAACGCGCCTTTCTGCTCGGGGTCTGGCTTTCGGAATTCCCAGTTGGAAGGTCGACGGAATGAACCCGCTGGCGGTCTATCTGGCGATGCAGCAGGCGTTGGCTCATCTGCGGGCGGGCAACGGGCCAACCATCGTGGAAGCTGATTGTTATCGCTTCTTCCATCAGAGCGGGCCTTTGCCGGGCAGCGCCTTCGGTTATCGGTCGAAAGAGGAAGAGCAGCAGTGGAAGGCGCGCGATCCTCTCGATTTGGTGGCGGCCAGAATGCAAGACCGCGGGCTCATTGACGCCACTCACGTCCAGGCGCTGCGTGAGCGGGTCCAGCAGGCCATGCAGCACGCGGTAGCAGAACTCACCGACTATGATGCATCCAGCAACGCCCGGAAACGGCGCCTCCGTCCAGAGTTGTGGCCAAGTCCGGATTTTTGTGACGTTGGAATCCGCGGCGATTTGGCTGAACTGAAGGACGCACGCACCGAAGAAGAGTCCACTTTCGCAGGCAAGCTTGCAAATCGGAGGTTCATTGACGTCGTTGCCGAGACGATGGGACGGCGCATGGAAACAGATGCCGCTATCGTGGTTCTCGGTGAGGACGTCCACTGGGTGCGGGGCGGAACCAATGGCGCAACCCGCGGACTTCGGGAGCGTTTTCCGGACCGCGTTCTGGGAACTCCAATCAGCGAAAACGCATTTTCGGGGTTAGCCGGCGGGATGGCCATGGATGGCCGGTTTAGGCCCGTCGTCGAGTTCATGTACCCGGATTTCCTTTGGGTTGCCGCCGATCAGGTATTCAATCAGATTGGGAAGGCGCGCCACATGTTCGGCGGCGATATTGCGGTCCCGCTGGTGCTGCGCACCAAGGTCGCCATGGGAACCGGCTATGGATCGCAGCATTCGATGGATCCTGTGGGCATCTTCGCAACCTCGCCGGGCTGGCGTATCGTCGCGCCATCCACGCCCTTCGACTACGTGGGCCTGATGAATACGGCGCTTGCCTGCCAGGATCCGGTCCTCGTGGTCGAACACGTCGATCTGTACGCGTCTTCGGGTATGGCGCCGGTTGACGATCTTGATTATCAGATCCCCGTGGGGAAAGCCGCGGTTCGCCGCGCAGGCAGCCAAGTAACCGTGTTGACCTATCTCTCGATGGTGTCGCATGCGCTTGAGGCTGTCGAGCAGACGGGAATCGATGCGGAGGTGATTGACCTGCGCTGGCTTGACAAGGCGAGCCTCGATTGGAACACCGTGGGCGCCAGTATTCGCAAGACGAACATTGTGTTGATCGTCGAGCAGGGCGCCAAGGGCACGTCCTATGGTGGTTGGCTGGGAGACGAGATTCAGCGCCGCTTCTTCGATTGGCTCGATCAGCCGGTTCATCGAGTTACCGGAGGCGAGGTGGCGCCAAGCATATCGAAAGTACTGGAACGGGCCGCTTGCGCCCGCACGGAGGAAGTTGCCGAGGCCTTGCGCCAGGTGATGAGCGACAAGGGATCTCTTCGGTAGAACAGCGTTAAGAGGCCTCAATACCACTTTATGATGAAGGCGCAGTGAGAGAGAGGGTTCGCTATGAGCTCCGAATTCAGAGTTATCGGAACGCGTGAGCCAAAGGTTGATGCATTTGAGCGAGTTAGCGGACGCGCCAAATACACCTCCGATTTCTACCTGCCGGGAATGCTTTACCTGAAAATCCTAAGGAGTCCCTATCCCCACGCGCGCATCGTGAGTATCGACATTTCTAAAGCACAGGCGTTGCCAGGCGTGAAGATGGTGCTCACACACAAAGACATGCCGATGTACCGCTGGAATCCATGGATGCCGGTTCTCACCGATGTCGCCCGTTTTGTGGGTGATGACATCGCGGTAGTCGCCGCGGTTGACGAGGACTCGGCTGCCGAAGCTATTGAATTGATTAAGGTGGAGTATCAGGTACTCCCCTATGTACTTGATCCTGAGCAGGCGCTAAACGCGAACGCGCCCAAATTGTACCCGGAGGGCAATCTGATAGGTGGTAAGCCGACGGTAGTCAGCAGGGGCGATCTGGCGAAAGGTTTCGCGGAGGCGGATTTGGTCTACGAAGGCAGATACCGAACACCTATTCTGCAGCATGCCACCGCGGAGAGCAGGGTTACAGTCGCACAATGGGAAGCCGGCAAGCTGACCCTCTGGGACTCCACGCAAGGAACATTTGAGGTACAGAAGGGTGTAGCCAAGGCTCTTAAGCTCCCCATGAGCAAAGTGCGGGTGATATGCAATTTCATGGGTGGTGGGTTCGGGGATAAAGGTTCGGTGCAGCGGCACAATGTTCTCGCTGCCCTGATTGCGCGTCAAACGGGGCGTCCCACAAGGCTTGAGCTTGACCGGGACGAACTCTACGTCGCCGCTTATCACCGATATCCCGTAATCAGTGAATTGAAGTATGGAGTCAAAAAGGACGGTACTCTGACGGCGATCCAGGCGAAGACAATCGCGGACACGGGCGCCTATAATCACACGCCCGGCGCGGACGGAACCATGCAAATGATGATGTATACCTACCGTTGTTCCAACATGAAGGGAGAGAGCTATTCGGTCAACACCAATAATCCGGATGGCGGAGCTATGCGGTGTGTGGGTCATCCCCAGGGAACTTTCGCTCAGGAAGTCCACATGGATGCGATCGCCGAGAAGCTGGGGATGGACCCGGTTGAGTTCCGTCTGAAGAATTACGCGCGCCTGGAAGATGGCGACCAGTTCAACAAAATTCCTTTCACCAGCAATGGCATGGAGGAGTGCATCAGGCATGGCGCGGAGAGTTTCAGATGGAAGGAACGGTGGCAGAAGCCGGCGTCTGGCGCAGGTCCGGTGAAACGAGGGGTGGGCATGGCTATCCACGCCTGCCGGCACGGGGGCATGCCTCCCGGTCTTTCCTGCTCCGGCATGGTGCGGGTAAACCTGGATGGCACCGTCAACGTGCTCACCGGCACAGCGGACATTGGAGGCGGGCAGAAGGGAACCATGGCGATGATCGCCGCCGAGGAGCTCGGCGTCCCACTATCCTGCGTCTCCGTAACCTCTGCCGATACTGAAGTGACCACGGACACTGGCAGCACCGGCGGCAGCAAACAGACGATTGTAGGCGGTACTGGAATCAAGCTGGCGGCAGCAGACGCCAAAAATCAGTTGCTGGATACTGCGGCAGCCGAACTGAAGACCAATAAGAAGGACTTGACGATTCGCGACGGTCTGGTGTTCGTCAAGGGCTCCGAAAGAGGAGTTCCGCTGGATCAGATTGCGGCTAAATCGCCGGGACCGATTGTCGGAAAAGGCATCTATAAAGTCCCGCCGAATCTTGTGTTCCATAGTCCAGCAGCAGAGTTCGCCGAAGTCGAGGTGGACACTCGAACGGGCGCCGTCAAAGTCTTGCAACTGGTGGCGGTTCACGATCTTGGCCGTGCCATCAACGCGATGACGGCAGAAAACCAAATCGAGGGTGGCGCCATTCAAGGAATGGCTTTCGCATTGATGGAAGAGCAAATCCTAGACAAAAACACGGGGATTTGCGTCAATCCCAACCACCTTAACTATAGATTGCCCAGCATCAAGGACGTACCGGAGATTGTGCCCATAATGGTGGAATCGGTTGATCCTTATGGGCCATTCGGCGCAAAAGGTATTGGAGAACCACCCTACAGTCCGCCTGCGCCAGCTATAACCAATGCGATTCACAACGCGATAGGTGTGCGCTTTTCTGAGCTTCCAATCACCAACCGTGCAATCCTCAACCGATTGAAGGCAGTCAAGGGCTGAGAGGAATCCATGTCCCGCGCGCTCCAGTGGGCCCTTCGAATTATTCCCGGATGACCAAGCGGGAGCTATCGCAAGAGCTCATATCGCAGTTCGGGCCCACAGACTGATCTGTTGCCCTTGAGGTCGCGATCTGCTGTCAAGTTAACCACTCAGGAATGTGATCTTGTTTTGTGAACGCTTGGGCATTTACCGTGAAAGATGGTACGCAGATTTACTGTAACGACTGGGGCACCGGGCAACCCGTGGTCTTCAGCCACGGCTGGCCGCTCTCCGCGGCCGCTTGGAAGACCAGCTGCTCTTTTCACGGCAGAGCTCGAATCGCCTGATGCTCCATTCTTTGTGAATTGAAAGGAGGACACTGACATGTCATTTCCGCACATCTCTTGTGATCCCTGGCCCGCTTTTTCTTATCCCGACTTCGCGGCCACCCAGCATCTTCTGCATATGGTTTTGCAGGCTGTGGGCAAGTTGAAGCTGAAAGAACCGTTCGAACCGCAGTGGGCTGAGATACCGCTCTGGCTCGGCAGCCGAGGATTAACAACAGGACCAATCTTTTATTCTGGCGGCGCGTATGAAGTCACCGTTGACCTGATCTCCCACCAAGCGGCGTGCGCAACCAGTTGGGGCCTTTCGAGTCACTGCGAGTTGGCGTCCATGTCCGTCGCCGAATTTGTGGAGCAGCTCTTCGACATCCTGCGCAAAGTTGGCGTCCATGTCTCCATCAACTTAAAGCCGCAGGAAGTACCCAACCCCATCCCTTTTGACCAGGACGTACAGCCGCGTCCCTACGACCCGACACTGGTCAATGCGTGGTGGCGAATCCTCCTGAGTACGCAACGCGTGATGCAGGTCTTCCACGGACGCTTCAAGGGCAAGACGCAGCCCATTGGCCTGATGTGGGGAACGCTTGACATCCGCGACGTGCGCTACAACGGGAAGCCCGCCTCACCCGGCGAGGAAGCCGACTACATCCGACGTAACGCCATGAATGAGGAGCTAATTGAGGTGGGATGGTGGTCTGGCAGCGCCGCTTATCCCAAACCAGCGTTCTATTCCTTCACCTACCCGCAGCCCAAGGGAATCGAACACACAAAGGTCAGCCCCGCCAGCTCGCGATGGGAGTCGGCGATGGGTGAGTTCCTGTTTGATTACGACGATCTGCGCAAATCGAAAGACCCTGACGGCGATCTGCTGTCCTTTTTCGAGTCAACCTATAAGGGTGGTGCGGAGCGGGCAGGCTGGGACCCGAATCTCGTTGGTAGCGGCAGGCCTGAGTAGCTACGGCTGTGGTGCGATCGGGACCCGATGATCGCCACGAATGTGCGGCGTGTGCTCCTAGCTGCGTCTGCTCGGCCTGCTTCAGCTCTTCAATATCGGTGCAGGTGTCAAACCATCTGACGATCTCTTGACCGCCATCTCAGAGGCGCACCACGCATCAGGCTGGACCTATACCTATCCTCAGCGGCGCGTCCGTACTAATCAAATCACAGGGACAGTTCGCCAGTTATGTCTTAACGCAACGATTGATGGAGTTAGTCATGTGCGTCATCGCAGCGGCCTGAGCCTTTGCCGCATCGCCCGCGCAGATTGCATCCAGAATTGCAGCGTGCTCAGCCAACACCTCCGGCATCTTCCGTTGGCCATCGTTCGATCGCGTGAGCCGGATACTCTCACGGATGGAGTAGCCCAGGAAAATGATGAACTCGACAAACAGTTCATTGTTGGTAGCTTCGGCGATGGCTCGGTGGAAGGCCAGAGCCTCTTCGATACATGCACTGCCGGATGCCGCCTCCGCCAACATGCGTTGATGCACCCGGCGGAGGTTAAGGATCTGGCTACGTTTCGCCCGTGTTGCGGCAAGTCCAGCCGCTGATACCTCCACGCTCATGCGTAACTCGAAAATCTTGCGCACGGCCTCGGGCCCGGGGCTTAGCAGCGGGTGGATTCGGAAAGGCTGGTTCGAACCCGGTTCTGCCACGAAGACACCCGCTCCCTGCCGACTCTCGATCAGACCGTCGGCCCGAAGGCTGGAGATCGCCTCGCGGATCACCATCAAACTGACACCGTACTGTTCGGCCATCTGCTGGCCGGTGGGCAAACGGGTACCCGGCGGCAGGCATCCATCGGTGATGCTGCGGCGCAGCAAGCCTACGACGCGATCAGCGAGGCTCGACCGCGCAATAGTTTCGGTTGGTCTTGCTGTGCCTCTCGGTCCTGCCATCTCCGCCTTCTTTTCACTTCGAACCGAATCTTCCATTAATCGATAATGGGTGTCCGGCATCCACTATTCTTTAAGTACGCGGTGCTTTAGCCCCGGCCAACCAAGGGCATCTTGGTCGCCATGACAAGCATGAATTGAACATTGGCTTCGAGAGGCAGGGACGCCATATACACGACGGCACGCGCAACGTCTTTAGGATCCATCGTGGGTTCGACCACTCTCGTGCCGTTCGCTTGCGGAACACCCTTGCTCATATTTCCTGTCATTTCGGTCGCTGCGTTCCCAATGTCGATTTGACCGCAGGCAATGTCGTACTTGCGGCCGTCGAGGGAAGTCGCCTTGGTGAGACCGGTAATTGCGTGTTTGGACGCAGTATAGGGGGCGGAATTCGGCCGAGGGCTGTGAGCCCCAACCGAGCCGTTGTTGATGATGCGCCCGCCGCGCGGCTCCTGGTCCTTCATGATTTTGAATGCTTGCTGCGTACAAAGAAGCGTGCCGGTAATGTTCGTATCGATCACGGCCCGCCATTGCTCGTATGGAATGTCCTCGAGCAGCACGCCGCGGCCGCCATAGCCAGCGTTATTGAACAGCAAGTCGAGTCGGCCGAAAGTCTCTTTCGCTTTCGCGAAGAGCTCAACTACGGAAGCGGGATCGGTGACATTCGTAGGTACGACGAGTACTTGAGCATTGGCATTGATCTGCTTCACTTCCGCCGCGGTCGAGTCCAAGCGATCCTGACGTCGGCCGGCAAGAACCAGTGAGTACCCATTTTCCGCGAGAGCAATAGAGACGACCTTGCCGATTCCGCTACCTGCTCCGGTGACAAGTGCAACCTTCGGTGATGAGCCCATTACTTTCCTCCCTTTTCATTGGGTCCGATCTGGGGGCCCCGAAGCGCCTCGGGCATTTGTCCCCGCCTGTAGACCATGACAATTCGCTTGAATTCGATAACCACTTTCCCGTCTTGTGTGAAACCCGTAGTCTTGAAGGTTACGATACCCACAGCGGGCCTGGATTTCGAGTCGCGCTTTTCAAGGACTTCACTTTGCGAATAAACGGTTTCGCCCTCGAACAGAGGATTAGGCAGGCGCACGTCATCCCAGCCTAAGTTAGTCATGGAATTTAGAGAGATGTCGCTGACCGACTGGCCTGTCACTAACGCGAGGGTGAGTGTAGAAACAACTATCGGCCGCCCGAATGCCGTTTTCGCCGCTACGGCATGGTCGAAATGGACGGGATTGGTATTCATTGTGAGCATAGTGAACCAAATATTGTCTGTAGCGGTTACCGTGCGGCCTAGTCGATGACGATAAACATCTCCGACTTCGAAATCTTCGAAGTACCGGCCTTGCCAACCTTCTTTAATTGCCATGATGACCCCTTTATCTTAGTAACTCTAGATTTTGATATCAGCACCTGCGGCGGTGCTCCTCTCGTTTTCGGTTGACTGAACCAGTTCATCCGGATTCATCCGGACTTGGGAGCTCTCCCGGCACCTGTCAATTCCCCCGCGCCGAAGCACTTGTTCCCCCACGTTCGTCGGGGATCCTCTTCCGAAAACCTCACAAGGATATGTCTTTTAAATCTTCTGCGACCCGCAATTTCGCCTCGGTGACTTTCTGCACCGCCTCCGGAGTGACGCCCGGCGCCACCTCGCGCAGCACCAGCCCCGTGGGCGTGACTTCGATGACTGCCAGCTCGGTGACGATCAGGTCCACGACTTCGATCCCAGTGAGAGGCAGCGTACACTTCTTAAGAATTTTAGGTCTTCCATCCTTGGTGGTATGTTCCATCGCGATGATGACACGCTTGGCGCCGGCAACCAGGTCCATCGCGCCGCCCATACCCGTCAGCTTCTTGCCAGGGATAGTCCAATTCGCGAGGTCCCCTTTCTCATCTACCTCCATCGCGCCCAGCACTGTTATGTCCACATGACCGCCTCGGATCATGGCAAACGAGTCTGCGCTTGAAAAATAGGAAGTTCCAGGAACCTCGGTCACAGGCTCCTTCCCGGCGTTGATCAAATCCGGATCTACTTGATCCTCAAATGGAGATGGCCCGATCCCAAGCATGCCGTTCTCCGCTTCCAGGACAACCTCCATTGACTCTGGAATATAGTTCGCGACCATGACAGGTATGCCGACACCGAGGTTCGCGTAATAGCCGTCATGCATCTCCTGCGCGACGCGACGGGCTATCTTCTCTTTAGTATCCATTGCTTGTGCCATCTGCGATTGTGCTGCCATCTTCTCCCCTCCACATGTGCGGCTGAGTGTTACGCGCGCTTACGCACGACCATCTTTTCGATCGTTTTTACGTAGTTGGTTCCCTGGAAAATAGCGTTGACGAAAATTCCCGGCGTATGAATGCCATCGGGGTCCAGCTGCCCCAGATCGACTAACTCTTCCACTTCCGCGATCACGTAATCCGCCGCCATCGCCATGATGGGATTGAAATTCCGCGCGGTCTTTCGATAGATAAGGTTTCCCCAACGGTCGCCTTTCCACGCTTTGATGAAAGCAAAATCACCGCGCAGGGAGCGTTCCAGAAGATACTTGTGTCCGTTGAACTCGCGAACCTCTTTGCCTTCTGCCACCACCGTGCCCACACCGGTCGGCGTATAGAAGGCCGGAATCCCCGCCCCGCCCGCCCGCATTCGCTCGACCAGGGTTCCCTGTGGATTGAGCTCGATCTCAATCTCACCTTTCAACACCTGTTGTTCGGCGGATTTGTTCTGGCCGGGAAAGCTGCAGATCAATTTCTTAACCCGGTGCTCCGACACCAGGAACCCCAGGCCGAAATCCGCCATGCCCACGTTGTTCGACACGCAGGTAAGATTTTTCGTGCCCTTACGGTACACAGCGTTAATGAGGTTTTCGGGATTACCGCACGTCCCGAACCCGCCTATTAGAATTGTCGCCCCATCATGCAGCTTCTCAATCGCCGCATCGGCGTTGGCTATGCGCTTATCCATCGCTTCCCACTCCCTGTCGTTTGAAATTGCTCATGCAATCGGTTCATCCATGACCCATGACACAAAGATATATGCTTATATGAAGACTTATCCGTGATGGGCGTCACTCTTCGTCGTGCTGGTGGCTACCGGACACCAGGTAAGTGAGTTCGCGGACCGGGTTGGATATCCGGGCCTTTTACAGATCCAATAAGGATTCCTTACGATTACTTTTGAGGATTTACGGAGCCACCCGTGTTCGCTAATTAATTGAAAATACCAGTATAGCCGCCCTCGTAACCCAAAGGTCGGAGGTTCAAATCCCACTCCCGCAACCAAATATTTGTTTCACGATGAGCGGCTTACCGATTCGAGGTCTGTAAGCCGTTTTCGTTGATTGCAAAGCTGACAAAATCCTCAGCTTTTTCATCAGTTCGCGAAGCACACGTAACAGTTTCTGCCTTAGCTTCAGCCTTCTGTACTGCTTGCGCGATGGCCGCCCCCCACGTTCCGTGCAGCGTTCAGATTTTCGTTCCACTCTGGTTGACCGCCATACACATCCAAAGTGAACGAACCTGGCGGTGGCGGAAGTCCATTCTGGGTAACCCCTCGAATTTAGCAAGTGAATTTCACTGAATTCGCCAATTCTTCAACAATCCTGATGCAAGTGGAATGAAAGTTGCCGCTAATGATTAGGGGAGCCTTAGACTTATGACCATCGAACAAATTCGGCCCGGTTATGCAGGGGAATTCCATTGCATTGGAGAGAAGTGCGAGGACGATTGCTGCCACGCCTGGAATATCCTTATCGACAGGGAGACCTACGAGAAATACGAGTCTCTGCCGGATATCCAGCCTCTCCTGAAGACATGCATTCCGGTGAATGCCACACCGACAGATGAGGGATTCGCGCAAATCCGGAGCGCATCAGTTGGCGGTGGTTGCCCGTTTCTTTCCGCCGAGCGTTTGTGTGGAATCCAGCAGAAGCATGGGACCGCATATCTGTCGCGGACGTGTGCAATCTACCCGCGCCATTTAAACACAATCGATGGACAGGAAGAGACCACGATCAGGCTCTCGTGCCCTGAGGCGGTCCGGGATGTATTGCTCAACCCTGTGCTGGTGCCTGCGGCAGAAGCCCCGAGTACACACGCGCGTTATCGCAAATTCTTGTTGAAGAAAGGCTTTGTCCCGCAGCCTAATGGCGACCCATCTCACTTCTTCTGGCCAGTGCGAAGTTTCATAATCGCTTTGCTCAAGGACCCCCGCTATCCACTATGGCAACGCTTGTTTATTCTGGGAATGTTTTGCGGGCGGCTGCAACAACTTATCGCTGAACAACAAGCCGGTCTAATACCGAAGCTGCTGAATGACTACTCCGACATTATTGTCGAGAAAAAACTTCGCGCCGCCATGGAGGGCATCCCGATCCAAGCTCCTCAACAGTTGCATGTAGCAATGGAGTTCGGTGCGTCCGCTGCCAGGGATCGCAGCGGGAGGTTCGACGAGTGCTTTAAGGAGTTCCTGCAAGGGATTCGATATGACCCGACTCAAGCACTGGAGAGCTGCGTTCCGGCCTACACAGAAGCGTCCGTGAATTATTATCGCCCATTTATGGAAGCGCAGCCGTTTATTCTGGAAAACTACCTTCTAGACTACATCTTCGGTCAAAGACTTCCGCTAACCAAAAATCCCGATAAACCCGGTGAGCTTGTCCTGCGCGACCCGCACGCCGCCTACTTTAGTATGTGCATCCGCTTTGCCGTAATCCAAACCATGCTCATCGGGATGGCCGGATTTCATCGCCAGGCATTTGACACGCAACACGTTGTCAAGCTGGTTTACAGCTTTACCAGAGCAGCCGACCACGGTGAGAAGTTCCAGCTCAACATCGAGAGGTATCTAAAAGAAGCAAATCTAATTGGTCCGAACGGCATGGCGCTTCTGCTTAAGAATCCGTCGGATTACTGTTGCGGACGATGAACATAGGGTATGCACGGCGCACAACAATGCAACTTCAGGCTCTTGGCGGCTTGACCGCTGGCAATCGCCGCTGCTTGATTTCCTGAAGCACAGGAAGAATGTATTCCCTGAACCGTTTCGGATTCTCACTCATTGGAAAGTGCCCCATGTCTTTCATCGTAGTCACCTTTGCGCCCGGGATCGCGGATGCGGTGCGAATGGTATCTTCGGGCGTACAGGAAAGATCGTATTCACCGGTCAGCAGGTACAACGGAGTCGTGGTCGTGTCGATGCCGCCCAGCTTGCCGCGCAAATCCGAATCCACGCGGTAGAAGTAGAGGTCGCCTTTGAACACGCCTGGACCGCCTTGCATGTACATCCAAAGAGTCTCATGACGATACTCATCCGGACTTGTCGCTCCTACTAGTCCTGAGCACAGTGCGGCGCAAACCTCACCACCATGCACGTCGGGACGGTGCAGCCAACTCGTGTCATACCACGGCTGCTGGTGGTCGGCTCCCTCCAGTCCGATCAGAGCACAGAATTCCTTGCCGTGCGCGTGCGCGAGTTGCAGCACGATGCGTCCGCCGATTGAACATCCCATCACAACCGGCTGCTCTAGTTCGAGAGCCTGGCAAAACGAACGAATCATCGCTACATATAGTTCTGTAGTGAGCTTGTACTCGTAATTCTGAAAGCCGACCGGCGGGGTAGACTTTCCATGCCACGGGTAATCGAAAGCAAGAACGCGGAAGTCCTTCGTGACCTCCTCATCATTGAGAAGATGACGAAACTGCCGGCCGTCGGCGCCCGCGGTATGACAACAGACCAGGGGAATACCGTGGCCAGCTTCCTCGAAGTACACCCGGCAGTCATCATTCATGATCCGGATGGTTGTGTAGCGGCCGACAATAGGTTCCACCTTGGTCATTTCAGGCTCCCCTTTCTCGGCATCGCCAAAATGTCCTTGAAGTATTGCAGGTTAGCCATGAAGGGCTGGACATTGCCCTCGACAGACATGTGGCCGAACTTGGTAAGTGCGAAAATATCGTGCCACTTAGGCTTCGGCGGGTTCTCCCAGAAGGCCGCCCACGCTTCCGTCTCGCCCTTTACCGAAAATACGGTAGGACACAAGAGCGGCAGCCCTCTGCGGCACTCCTTGATCCGCCCACTCTCAATGCGCACCAGAAATGGGATAGAACCAATCTGAACAATTATGTCTGCGTTGAAATATCTACCACGCCAGACTAAGTGCTCATCGGAATTTACCCCGTCAGACATGCTCCGTTCAAATCTCTCACAGAGCTCTTGCTCCAGTGCCGCAGACGGGCCCTCGATTACTGCGGCCATGAGTACCTCCATAATGGATCTTCAGTTTTGGCCGTTTGCAGCAGCCTCTCAAAAGCTATCTTCAAAGTCGAGGCGGATCCTAGTCAAAGCAAATAGCTAAAAGATTCGCCTGCTCGAAGAAATAGCGGCAAACTAGCTTTATGCGCCCTTACCAACAGCTTTGCCGATCAACCGGGCGATCACAGGCCAATAGCGGTCCCCGTCGCCTGCTTTGTCCGCTCTCTCGAACCAGCCTTCCACGTTGCGCGCTCCGGATGCGTCTACTCCGGTCTGCTCGGCTAACCGTAGTGCATACTTCAGATCTTTCCATGCATACCTGACCGAAAAAGCCCGCGCCGGAAAGTCTCCCCGCAAGATCGCCTTCATTCCATGATTGCGAAGGGCAAAGCTATCCCCCGATCCTTTCGAGAGTGCTTCGAATAAAACCTGCGGATCCATCCCCGCAGCGCTGCCCATTGCATATGCCTCCGACACTGCCACCACAGTCTCGAACAGCACCATGTTGTTGAGGATCTTCACGATCTGGCCGCACCCGACCTCGCCACAATAGGTTATGTCGCTCGCGAAGGTACTGAGCAGCGGAAAAATTCGATCGTAGATTTTCCGGTCCCCTCCGACCGCCGTGGCTAGTGTACCCGCTTCCGCTGCCGCTCGGGTGCGCATTACGGGCGCATCTAGAAAATGTGCACCCTTTTCAGCGAGCTCTTTCGCCAGTCGCCTCATCAGATCAACAGGCGAAGTGCTTAAGTCAACAATAATCTGGTCTTTACGCGCTACCGAAAGAAGACCTTCCTTTCCAAGGACAACTTCCGAGACAATATCTCCCGACGGTAAACACATGAACACTATGTCGGCATCCCTGCCTAGCGCTGCTATCGACTTGGCCGCCATGACCCCGTGTGCGGCAAGGCGCTCGATCGGAGCTGGGCTGATATCGTTCACAACTACAGTAACGCCGGCCTTTGTCGCCAAGTTCCGGCACATGGGCTCTCCCATCACTCCTAGCCCAATAAAGCCCACTATTTTTTTATCCGTACTCATATAGACACTCCTTTTAACTTCGCGTCCGGAACTCGATGTATTTCTTTACACGCTCTCACTCGAATAGCCCGGGTGCTCCTTACTTCGCAATTGTGAAGCCGCCGTCGAAAGCAGCCGACATGCTCAAATAGATCGACTTCATCTCTTGATAGTTCCTAACACCCTGCAGTCCCTTTTCCCGGCCGATCCCGCTCTCCTTGAATCCACCGAAGGGCGCCGCAATCGAGAGCTGCTTGTAGGTATTGATCCAGACCGTCCCTGCTTCCAGCGCACGCGCTATCCGCCAGGCTCGCTTGTAATCAGCAGTCCAGATACCGGACGCGAGGCCGTATACGGTGTCATTCATCTGCTCAATGAGGTCCTCTTCATTATCGAAAGGCAGCACCACGAGTACTGGGCCAAATATCTCCTGCTGCGCAGCCGTCGACTTGTTACTGAGGCCGGTCACAATGGTAGGCAGATAAAACGCACCTTTTCCAAGACGCGCATCTGACGGACGCGCGCCACCAATTACTATTTTGCCGCCTTCCTTACGTGCCGTGGCGACAATGCTCTCGATGTAGTCCCGTTGAGCAAACGTGGCAATGGGCCCCAACTGCGCCCCTTCCGCATCAGGCAGATCTACACGTAAAGCACGGGTCTTTTCCACAATCTGGGAGAGCACCTGGTCCATCACCTTGCGCTCGACGAATAGCCGTGATCCAGCGATGCAGGACTGGCCGCTTCCTTCGAAGATAGCAATCGTCGCGGCATCGGCGGCCGCTGCGAGATCGGCGTCGGCAAACACAATGTGGGGAGATTTGCCACCTAGTTCCAGTCCAACAGGAATCAGCCGTTCGGCCGCAAGCTTTGCGATCCTTTTCCCAACCTCAGTGCCTCCGGTGAAAGAGACCATCTTGACTCCGGGATGCTTGACAAGCGCATCTCCCATCTTGGAACCTAGTCCAGGCAAGACGTTTACAATGCCGGGTGGCAGGCCCGCCTCGAGTGCAACACGGCCGAGTTCGGTTGAGCAGGTCGGGGTAATCGACGAAGGCTTCAGAATAACCGCGTTGCCGGCGGCCAATGCCGCAGCTAGCTTGGCGGTTGTCAAGGTGAGAGGCGAGTTCCACGGCGTGATAGCCGCAACCACCCCAACCGGCTCGTAGACGGTCATGACGATATAGTTGCCGCGCGAAGGCGTAACCTCGGAACACAGCGTCTCGCAGGCAGCAGCAAAGTACCGGAAGTTCGCAGCTGCCGCCACGACCTGAGCCTTGCATTCCTTCCAGACCTTGCCATTCTCAACCATCTGACAACGAGCAAGTTCGTCGGAGTGCGCCATCATCACGTCTGCAAACTTCTGTAGCAACTGCGCGCGCATGTGAGGCAACATATTCCGCCAGGCTGGCTTTGCCGCTGCCGAGCCGGCTACCTTCACTGCAGCGTCGATGTGGGCATCCGTGGCTGCACACACTTCATAATTGATCTCACCAGTTGCGGGGTTGATCGATGTTATACACTCAGGCGTATCGTGAATCCACTCATCACCGATAAGAAACGGCTTCGGCGATTTCACAGCTGTAGCAGTTGACATATTTCAGTTCCTCTTAACAACTTCTTCTATAAAGGTCAGTTAATACATTGCATGATGTGGTTTTTGAAGTGACTTGTCGCAACGACTTTACGCTGCCCCAATTTCCTCAAGCGTCTTGCCTTTTGTTTCAATGCCTAAGGTCGCAACTAATGTAATGGTTATTGCAAAGCATATCGCCATGGTCAGCCAGATTCCGTAGTAGAAGTGGCGCCCGAGAAAGTAGCCAAACAGGAGTGGGGCGGCTGCCGCACTTAGTTTTCCAGCCGCAGCGGACCAGTTATTCGCGGTACCACGTATCTTCGACGGGTAGAGTTCCGGCGTCCATACGATGTTTCCAGCCACTCCGATTTCGAGCAGATACCCTAGAAGACAAGCAGTCCACACGAGATATGCTGGATCTTTGATCAAGCCAAAGAGTAAGGCTACTACTCCACCGATGCCGTAGCCCACATAGAACACTTGGAGTCGACCGAATTTCTCGATGGTATAGAAAGACGTCAACTTCCCCAATATCGACGCAAACGCCACACACAGCGTGTAGCTAAATGTTTTTACCAAACTGAGATGATATACCGTCACAAGTATTGTGGGCAGCCAGAGAGAATACCCATAGTAGCCGACATAGGCAAAAAAGAACGCTCCCGCGGTGGCTATAAACCGCTTGAGATAGGGCGCGCGAAGTAAGGTACTGAATGGTACCGCGGCTGTTACCTCTTCCTGCACGACGGCCTTAAGCTGCTCGTCCGAAGCTCCTAATTTCTTTAAGACTGCCTTTGCCTCATCAGTTCGTCCCTTGATGGCCAGCCAACGCGGAGACTCCGGGACGCCTTTTCTGATCACAAAAGCTAAAAATGCCGGCAAAGCTCCCACAACAAACAGCGGACGCCAGCCGTAGCGCGGTATCATACCGAGGGCACAGAACGCAGCTGCCAGAAGTCCAAACGGCCACATCACGGTAAGTACCGCGACAAATCTTCCGCGGTTCTTAACCGAAATATATTCGGCGACCATGGTAGACACTATCGGTAACTCGCCCCCCAGGCATAGTCCGGTCAGAAACCGGCATATCATAAACTGAGTGGGGTTCCTGGCAAGTGCGGTGAACGCGCTGACCAGACTGAAGCCTAATACAGTTGCCGCAAAGCCAAACTTGCGTCCCCATTTATCCGTAGGCGGGCCCCAGACGATTGCGCCAAAAAATGTACCCCACATTCCAGCAGAAGTCAGCAGGCCAGTCATGACAGCACTAATATGCCAGTCCCTTATGACCGCTGGCATGGCGTAGGCGACCAAGTACGTGTCAAATGAGTCAAACATGTAGCCGAAGCCAGCAGCTAGGACGACGAAGTAGTGGAAGTTGCTGAGCGGAAGCTGTTCAATAATACTGCTTACAGTCTCATGTCTGAGAACTTTGGCATCGGTAGCAGAACTCATAGTCTATTCCTCTTTCTGAAGTCCGCTTGGTCGAATTTAAGTAGCTTCATAAGCACTTCGCGTGACCTCGGACTGCTGAGTTCTGCACGATATAGCTGCCCAGACAGCTAGTTCCGTCCGGCGTGGAGTGTTTCGCTCTTAATTGAGGTGCAGGGTCACACTTTAGTGGAAATCCAAGTCCTTGGGCGCAGAGTTTACGAAGAACGTTCAATTGTGTCCAATTCTTTGATTTAATTGCAGAGATAGATAGCGGCTATAGCATAGATCAACCCGTGCGCACGTTGTCGGGGGCCCCATGAGGGGGCCCGGGATTCTAGACACGCCTGCCTCCAGAGCCGCCTGGGCCTCCAGAGCTGAACCTTTAATCCCGCTCTGGGGCTCGAGCTGTTAGTCTTGTAATGTATTGAAACGAAACGTCATTTCCACATGGATATCGAACATGGAGCTACGTCATATCCGTTACTTCATCCGCGTCGCCGAAGTGTTGCATTTCACGCGTGCTGCTGAATCACTTTATATCTCACAGCCTACACTTTCGATTCATATGCAGCAGTTGGAAGAAGAAATCGGTTGCCCATTGTTTGAGCGCGGCCGAACTCTTCGGCTAACTGAATCCGGCCGGCTTTTCCTTGACCGCGCACGCGAAGCCGTTCGCGCGCTCGAACACGGCAAGGAGGAGATTGCCGATCTTCAGGGATTGCTCCGAGGGTCGCTCAGCATCGGGTTGAGCTATCTATTCGGAACGAAAATACCTGGCATTCTTGCGACTTATAGTTCCACTCATCCGGACATTCACGTATCGGTGAAGCTGGGCACTTCACACGACATTGAGGAGGACGTCTTGGACCGTTCGGTTGATGTCGGATTCGCTTTTCTGCCACCCGAGTCCGATGAGGTTGAGTATGAGACGCTGTTCTCGGACGAGGTGATTCTCGCTGTACCCAAGAACCACCCTCTCGCTGAAAAAACACAGGTATCCGTGCACGAGTTGAATGGACTCCCAGTTATTCTGCCCAGCCGTGGATTTAGCCTTCGGAGATATATCGATGTCTATTTTGCAAAAGAGAAGATTTTTCCGAAGGTCTTGCTTGAGATCAACGACGTATCTGCTCTGCTCGCGGTTGCTGAAACCGGCCTCGCTGGCGCAATAACCGCTCGTTGGGCTGCGGCGGAGCATCCTGGATTGCATGTTATTTCCCTTTCGGACGCTTCTTTATTCCGCTCCGTGGGCACTCTTAAGCATCGGCGCGTACCTCTGAGCGCAGCTGGGCGAGCATTTACGAAGCTGATCAGGGCGCATTTTGAGGGCGCCTAGCGGGCTTTCGGAGTCAGGCGCGGCTCAATGCGCATAACTCTTTGGAGCAGGGAGGCACGTACACGACCTTCGGGATTCCGCGCAAGGTACAGGATGCAAATAAAAGTCCAGCATGAATCCGCTAATCAGCAAGAACAGGGGCACGTTCCGGCTGCCATTCGACCGGCGGCCCGGACGGCTTAACCTCCGCCCTGTCCATCAGCATCTTCTCGACGGCTTTAGAGATGCGCTCGACCGCAGCTCGACGATAGTCCCATCGCTGGTCCGCATCCGGCGGAGGGATCACCATGGTCGCATTCGCTTCGAAGAGCAGAACCTCGCCCCGCTCGTTGATGCCAAAATCGATTCCACCGTAATCCAGACCGAGGGTTTTCTGAATCTCTTCGAGCGCGGCCATGGCGAGGGGCCCGAGCACACCGCTCATGTTTTCCAAAAACTCAGCATCCTCGGCGCGATGCTCCGCATTGTCCGCCATCTCAGCACTAAAATAGTGAATTTTCCAATGACTCGAAATCGCGGCATGCAACGGATAGAGCTTGCCATCGATCATCATGACCCGGTACTTGCGGGTTTTCCCATCGCACGCACGGGCGTCAAGATATTGAATTACGGTCAGATCGCGGCCCGGAAGCGCCTCCACCGCGGCCGGAAGCCCAGCGAGAGTTTCCACTCGCAGAAAGTGCTTTCCGCCGTGAAAGCCCGGGGTGCGCAGCAAGAGAGGAAACTCAAAGCCGTGGCAGCTCAGTGTGCTCTGGGCACCGGACGCGGCAAGCAACTCTCGCGACAAGGTAACGGTCTTCGGAGTTATGACCCCCTGTACGCCTGAAAGACGCCGTGCGATCTCGGAACGGCCAGTCGCCAGCACTGCCGCCGGCGGATTAATGACCGGAGCCGTGGTATGAGCCAGCAGGGACTGCGCCCCCGCCAGTGCCCCGGCAGCCACGTCGGCATCGCCGATTGCATTGACCACCAGTTGATGCGGCGGCAGGGTCGTGCGGGAGTCGTAGAATTCCGTCACTACTAGGAATATCTGGAAGACACGGTCGTTTAGAAAGCTGTTGATTCGTACCCCGCCTCCGGTGGCCGGGACCAGCTCCAATACGGTTATCGGCGGCGCTTCGCCGCGATACATGACCGGAATCACGCAGCGGCCCTGAAAGGCAGTGTGCCGGTGCCAGGATGCCAGCTCGGGGTCTCCCAGGTCCAGAAACACAAACGACAAGCCGGCATGCGCTTGGCGGCAGTTCGGATCGATTTTCAGGGCATGCTCGAAGTGCTCGCGAGCCTTCGCCTGCTCCCCTTCCTGAATGAGGAGAGCGCCAAAATTCACCCGGCTCATGACATCGTCCGGATGTCTCAGAACGGCTTCCGCGAACAGTCTTCGCGCAGCCGCCTTCTGTCCAGCGGCGACCAGAAGATTTCCGAGAGTTGTGGTCCCCGCGCATAGGCTCCCCAGATTGTTCAGTGCCCCGACATGTGAGGGGTCAAGCTTGAGCAACTCGAAATAGGCGCTCCTGGCTTCCAGAATCCGGCCCATTTCTTCCAGGATTCTAGCCCGCAGAAAGCGCAGTGCGACTGAGCTGGGTTGAGCTGCCAGCTGATTCTCCACGGTCTGCAATTGTGATTTCAAAAGCTCTGGGTGCATGATTCTCCTGGGCGGTTTGCGCAGCTTTACACGCGGTGGCGCTGTTCTGAAAAGCTCGCCCCAGAGACAGCGTACTGTCGACCAGGGCATCGATTTTAGCGCGACTGGTACGGTGGTTTATCGTCGCCACCCGGGTCGCCAGGCGGACGCCGATGGTAGTCGCAAAAGGGGCGACGAGGCCGGACTCCCGGCGTAATCGAGCATGTCGTCCCAGCATGTGGTGCGCCTGCTTCCGAAAGCTCTTCTAATCCAGGGGATCAAGCGTTTCGTGGGCTTTCGCCGAAAAGTCCACGCCCACGTTCCGGGCCCGGTAATCGTAACCCTGTGATCAATGACCTGAAACATCGGCTCTCCCGAAGGCTGGGCAGATTGACTCTGTGCCCTGATTCCTTCCAGCAAGCGGGTGACCAGACAGATTCCAACATTTTCACCGGATCATTAATAGATTCTTATCTTTAAGAAAGGACGAAAGAGGAAGTTGGGACTCCGCAACCTACGTCTAAATCACGGGGTTATATAGATTTATGGGCAAAACTGGATGTTTTATGGAATATACTCGCGACAGAGTGCATAAGTATATTCATCGTGCTGTCTGTCATGGCCACGTCATCAGCATACTCTTATTGTTGACCTTGGCTGCGATTCTCATTCATGGCTATCACGTCGGAGTGGAGGACCAGGAAGTCTATCTCGCCGCCATCAACAAGCATCTGGACCCGGCCGCGTATCCATTTAATGCGCGCTTCTTCACCGAACAGACCGATCTGACCGCTTTCGTGCCTGCCGTCAGTGCGACGGCGCGCCTTTTTCATTCGGTTGCGTGGGCCTTGTTCCTGTGGCAGGCGGGTTTCATTTTTCTCATTCTGTGGGGTTGCTGGAAGCTGGCCGCTCTTTGTTTTGCAGACGAGCGGGCACGCTGGTCGGGGGTGCTGCTGGTAACCGTACTGCTGACGCTACCGATTGCCGGTACACGCCTATATCCTCTGGATCAGTATTTGCATCCGCGGGCGCCGGCCGTGTGCGGCATTCTTTGGGCACTGGTTGCATCGCTCGAAAAGCGCTGGCTGCGAGCGGCGGCGTGCTTGTTATTCGCGGCACTGATGCATCCATTAATGGCGCTTTTCGGAGCTTCCCTGCTGCTGTTCGTCTCTTGGCCGGCAAGAGGCATTCGCAAAATTGCACAAATGGCGCCGGCAACGGCGATGGTTCTGCCCTTCCAACTATTCCACAAGCATTCCGATGCATGGAGGGAGGCGGCACAGGCGCGTACCTACTACTTCCTGCTGCAGTGGACCTGGTACGAGTGGCTGGGGATGGTAGCTCCGGTATTGCTGGTATGGTGGTTTGCGCGCATCGCACGCCGGCATGGGATGACGACCCTTGAGCTGGTCGCGTCCCGTTTGGTTCTTTTTGCGATATTCCAGTTTGCGATTGGCGTGTTGCTGACGCTTTCTCCGGCAACCGAACAGCTAGCTTCTTTCCAGCCGATGCGCTGGCTTCACATTTTCTATTTTCTGTTCCTGTTGATGGCAGGCGGCCTGATCGGGCAATTCCTGCTACGCGGGAAAGTATGGCGCTGGCTGATCCTCTTTCTGCCGCTCGCCGGAACCATGTTCTACGTACAGCGCGACTCATTCAGATACAGCGATCACATCGAATTGCCGGGCCGGGCGCCAAAGAATCCATGGGCAAAGGCTTTCCTTTGGCTGGATGTCTACACCCCCAAGAATGCCGTTTTCGCCATCGATCCCGACTACATGGGGCTGCATGCCGAAGACGGCTATGGCATCCGTGCGATTGCCAAGCGGAGTCTGCTGGCGGAGAACCAAAAAGATCCTGGGGCGGCAACGGTCTTTCCCGATCTGGCTCCGGAGTGGCGAGAGCAAGTACACGCGCAACAAGGCATCGAGAGCTTTGACCGCACCCAATTCCATCGTCTCAAAACCCGCTACGACGTGTCGTGGACGGTTTTGCCGGCCGCGGCGAAAGTGCCGCTGGAGTGTCCGTACCGCAATGAGGCAGCCCAGGTCTGCAAGGTGGAATAGTTACCCGGCTGCCAGTTAGCCCCGGGGCACTTCGAAGACGTACAAAGTGTGATTGAGGATGGTCTTGACTGGATACTGCAGGAGCCAGCGGTAGGCATAGTGGTTCTTGAGCAGCTGTCCGGAGAGATGGGTTGCGCTGACCACCACGATTCCAGAGGGGTGGTCTTCTTCCCGCAGACGGGTGTAGCGGATGCCGTACCAGGCGGGATCGACCTCTCCGACATAGGCCAGGTGAATGGCTTCACCGGGATGCTTGTCCTGGAACCGGCGCAGCGCGAACATTCCCTGCCCCCAGTCGGTGTTACTGTCGCTGAGCATCTGCCAGGTGTTGGCAGGCTTCACCAGCACAGTGAAGTAGGAGAGATAGTCAGGCGCGTAGCGGGCGATGTCGGCTGCCTGCGCCACCAGCAGAAGCGCCAGCAGTATCCTCGCCCAGCGCCAGCCGCGCGCCCACTCGGCAAAGGCTCCAGTGTAGAGCAGGAGAAACGGGTAGACGGGCAAGACGTGACGCACGCCGATGTCGATGTGCGCCATGACGGCGAAGAAAAAATAGACCACGGGGAAAATGCTCATCAGCAGAAGCTCGCGGCGGCCGGGGAGCTTGCGCCAGCAAGTGACGCCGATGCCGGTAATTCCGGGCAGCAGAACGAGCAGCGGCCACTTCAGCAAAATTGCCGCCGGGAAGTAAAGCTTGGAGCCGTTGGCCAGGTAGTGGCCAAGCAGAAAACTGCGATGCCCCTCCAAGTTGTGAAAGACCACCATGCCCAAGCCGGTAAGCCACTCGCAGGCGGGCAGGAAGATGGTGATGGCGTGCCGTGGCGTGGGCATCTCATACTGCAGCAATTTGGTGTAGCCGGCGAAATGGATGGTGACCATCTGATCGGCAAAGGTCACCTTGGAGACGTGATAGAAATATCCGCTCCAGACTACCAGGCAGGCGAGTAGAAAGACCGCCGCGGTGCGCCGCCACTGGAAGCCCCGCGGGTTAAAGCGGACCTCTCCTGGCGCCAGCACCAGAATCAGCAAAAGGATAAGCGCAAACAGCGGAGGGCTGTTGAACTTGGACAGCAGCAGGCAGCCGAGTAGAACAGCCAGGATGGCGGCCCGCGCGGGGGTTGGATTGCGCCAATAGCGCATCCACTGCAGCACGCTGGCAAAGACGCATAAACAGCCGATGCCATCGATGGTGGCCAGGGAATAATGAGCGATGAGATCGGGCGAAAGCGCGGCCAGGGCGAGCACGAAATTCGCCGTCGTCTCGGAGAACAGACGTCGCGCGGCGGACCAGAGCAGCAGCAGCAGCGCCACCCCGAGCAGAACATTGACCGGCCGCGAGCGGTCGAGCCAGACCTCCGCCGCAGGTGTGATGGGATGCACCTGGTCGTCGACGATCTGGTAGCTCCAGTTGGTATTCAGCAAAGGAATAGCGAAGAGCAGGCGGCCGAGCGGCGGCTGATCATGCCAGTGCTTGAACTCTCCGAAGCGCCACGCCTCCAGCCCGGCGACGAGGTGCTCGGGCTCGTCGTTGGTAAAGGACTGGGTGCGGATGAACCACGCGCATTGCAGCACGAAGAGCAGGATCAGCAGGGATACGATGATCCGGGTGCTTGCGCGAAGCGCAGGCTCGGAGACGCCCGCGCGCCGGGACGGGTCCGTCATCCCGCTGTCTGCTTTGGATTCGGCAATGATTGTCGATGGCGCCTGCCAGGCCGGCTTCAACTTTTACGCTCCGCGAGCGGACGAATACGGCGCGCATGATCCATTCTTTCCCGCGTCTTGCAGAGGAAAACCCGGCAAGCAGGATCACCCACAGGCCCCGACACGCGCCGTAGTTGCGCGTGGTGGGGTGAGCCAGCGCGCATCCGCACTTCATTATGGCAGAATCGCGAGGCCACGCCTTCGGGTTCCCGCCAGCCCGAGATGGCTTTGCGTCACTGGGCCAAGGATTTTACCGCGTCGCCGGCCTTGAAATCGGTTCCGGAGACAATGCGGCAGACGGCGGAAAGATCATCTACATCGGTCGCCTGCACGACTCCCAGCGAAGTTGCCAGACGCCGGATCACCTGGCCGCTGGCCGGGTCTTTGATCTCTCTGGTCACGCGCTCCACGCTGAATTGATCGCCAACCTTGATTCCCGCCTTGCCGCCTACATTCAGAATAACCTGCCCCCCATCGACTGCGGCCACCAAGCCTTGCACGACGACCGTATGAGCCTGCAATTTGCTGTTGCCGGCGATCACATCCAGGCTCATTTGTTCGACGGCGGCCTTGGTTGCCTCGCCGATGATGGTTGATTGAAAATCGCTGCTGCCGAAGTTGACTCCACCGGCGCCAAAGCCGTGCCAGCTGCCGCCACCGCCGAGCAGGCTCGTACTCTCGCGCTTCGATTCGCCCTTGCCGGTGGCAACCGCCAGAATTTCTCCGGTAGTGGTGTCCACCATCCGGGCGTCGATCGCGACCGTGGCTTTCGATGATTTATGTCCGAAGCCGCCAACCCCAAAGCCGCCGAATCTGCCTCCGGCCCCGCCGACGTTCGTATTCTTGTTTTCTCCGCCAAACTGCGTGACTGTGCCGATAATAATGGTGTCGACGCCGAGGATCTTACCGATCCTTGCGGTAGTGGCCGGGTCCGCTCTATTACTGTTGGAGAAATTTTGTTCCGCCAGAATCTTGTCAAGAGCTTTGCGCTCGATGACCGAATAGGTCCCGTCTTTCACCAGGTAGGTGACCAGCATTTCAGAGATGCCCTTGCCGACATCGATGTCGGAGCCAAACAGCGCGAATACATCTCTATGCACGGTGCCGTAGTCAAAATCGAAGATGGCAACGCGAATCTTGCGGGCGCGCGCCGCTGGCGGAGCGTCCGTTGGGGACGACTGGGCAAGCAATTGTCCAGCGCCCTGCAATGCGAATACCGCGATCGCAACCAACCCCAGAAGTTTTTTCATACTCCTCCTCTTGTTGATCCGCAAAACGGAACTACCCGCGAGAGCTGCCGGGCAAGGTCACTCAACGGGATGCCTCCCGCGTGAGCGAACTTGCATCACTATTAATAATATTATTCTGACTGAATCAACCGCTCAAAGAGTTTCGATGCAGATTCCATGCTCCGGGTTATGTGAGCGGCTCGTCCGCGCCGGCAGAGGAAGATCCGCCGCGGCTAGCTCAATTTGACGCGGCGCGGTAAAGAATCCTACAGTGATCAACGTAGTCCAAAGCAGATTGGGCCCTAGTCGGCGTCCCTTTCCGGCTCGAGGAAAGCGCAAAAATTCAAGGAGAAGCATGGCAAGTTCGACCAAACAGCAGGATCTTGAGTTACTTGCAATCAATACGATCCGCACTTTGTCGATGGACGCGGTGCAGAAGGCCAACAGCGGCCATCCGGGAGCGCCCATGGCTTTGGCGCCGCTGGCCTATCTCTTGTTCGATGAATACCTTCGCTACAATCCCGGCAACCCCGATTGGCCGAACCGCGACCGCTTTGTGCTCTCCAACGGGCATGCTTCGCATGTTGCTTTATTCTGCTCTTTTCCTCACCGGTTTCGGCCTGACGCTGGACGATCTCAAGCAATTCCGGCAGTGGGATTCGAAGACGCCGGGGCATCCGGAGTACGGCTTGACGCCGGGCGTGGAAGACGACCACCGGCCCGCTCGGGCAGGGGGTTGGCAATGCGGTTGGGATGGCCATCGCCCAGCGCTGGCTGGCGGCCCATTTCAATCGTGAGGGCCATCCGCTGGTGGATTACCGCGTCTACGCCATCTGCGGCGACGGCGACCTTATGGAAGGCGTTTCGGGTGAAGCTTCGTCCCTGGCTGGCCACCTTGGGCTGTCGAAGCTAACCATGTTCTACGACAACAACCACATCACCATTGAAGGCGACACCAAAATCGCGTTTTCCGAGGACGTGGGCAAGCGCTACCAGGCATACGGCTGGAACGTGTTGAGCGTGGACGATGTAAATGACCTGGACTCCTTGCGTTCCGCGTTTGCCAAGGCGCACCAGCAACAATCGAAGCCGAACCTGATTATGGTGAGGACGCATATCGGCTACGGCTCGCCCAAACGGCAGGACACCAAGGAAGCCCACGGCGAACCCCTAGGCGAAGACCAGGTTCGGGCTGCCAAGCATAACTACGGTTGGCCCGAGGATAAGACGTTTTATGTCCCGCCCGAGGTTGAAAGCCACATGCGTCAGGCGGTGGGCCGGGGGGCGCGGCAGGAGCAGACATGGAAGCAGAAGTACGAGGCTTACCGTAAGGCCTTTCCGCAGTTGGCCGTGGAGTGGGAGACGATGCAAAGCCGGCCGCCTGCCTGAAGGCTGGGACAGCAAGATCCCGGTGTTTCCCGCCGACGCGAAAGGCATGGCCACGCGTGAATCGGGGGGCAAGGTCGAGAATGCCATCGCCGAGCGCCTACCTTGGTTTATGGGGGGCGCGGCGGATCTGTCGCCTTCGACCAAAACCGTAATCGGCGCCGAGCCTTATTTCGAGCGCGAGACGGCGGGACGCAATATGCATTTTGGCATCCGCGAGCACGGCATGGGCTCCATCCTGAACGGCATGTCCGTTTCCAAGCTGAGGGTCTTTGGCGCGACCTTTTTCGTATTCTCCGATTACATGCGTCCTTCCATACGGCTGGCGGCGCTCATGCGCCTGCCCGTCACCTATGTGTTTACACACGATTCGATCGGCCTTGGAGAAGACGGGCCCACGCACCAGCCGATTGAGCATCTGACCGCCTTGCGCGCCATCCCGGATCTCACGGTGATTCGGCCAGGAGACGCCAACGAAACCGCGGAGGCGTGGCGCTACGCCATCGGCTCGGCGAAGGGGCCAACCGCGCTGGCGCTTACCCGCCAGGCGATTCCGACCTTTGATCGCAGCCGTATGGCAGCCGCCTCCGGGCTGCATCGCGGAGCCTATGTGCTGATCGAAAGCCAGCATCCCGAAGTAATTCTGATAGGCACGGGTTCGGAGTTGCAATTGTGCGTGGCGGCCTTTGAAAAGCTGGAACAACAAGGCGTGCGCTCGCGCGTGGTCAGCATGCCCTCGTGGGAAATCTTCGAGGCCCAGGACGAGGCGTACAAACAGTCTGTTCTGCCCGCTTCGATTGCGGCCCGGGTATCGGTCGAGGCAGGTTCGACCCTGGCGTGGTGGAAATACGTGGGAGCTGAAGGGTTGGCGATCGGACGCGACGATTTCGGCGCGTCCGCCCCGGCCAAGGAATTGTTCCAACATTTCGGCTTCACCCCTGAGCACGTGGTGGAGGCGGCACTCGGCGTACTGGAGCGCACAAAGGCCCGGGTATGAAAATCGCCGTCGGCGCCGATCACGCCGGGTTTCCGCTGAACAAGACGATTGTGAAAGAACTGCAAGCGGCCGGCCATGAAGTGCTGGACTTTGGCACCGACAGAGGCGACGTGCCAGACGACTATCCGGATTACGCCAAGCTGGTGGCCGAAGCCGTGCAGGTCGGCAGGGTCGAGCGCGGACTTCTGGTCTGCGGCAGCGGCGTCGGAGTGACGGCGGCGGCCAACAAGTTTCGCGGCATACGCGCCTGCATGTGCCACGACGCTTACAGCGCGCATCAGGGGGTGGAGCACGACGACATGAACGTGCTTTGCCTGGGTGCTCTGGTGGTCGGGCCAAGCCTGGCGATTGATCTGGTGCACACCTTCCTGAACGCCCGCTTCAGCGGCGAGGAGCGTCACCTGCGCCGCTTGGCTAAGATTCATGCGATAGAAGACAATTGGGGTGTGAGAGAGAGCCATGACAAATAGAGTGAGTGAACTGAAGCAGCTTGGGCAGAGCCTGTGGTTCGATCAGATGGAGCGCAGCCTGATCACCAGCGGAGAATTGCACCGCATGATCGAGGCAGGCGAGGTCCTGGGGCTGACCTCGAACCCGACCATCTTTCAAAAGGCGATCACCGGAAGCGACGACTACGACGATACCATCCAGCGTTTGGCCGGCGAAGATAAGTCGGCCACGGAAATCAACCAGGCCCTGATGATCGAAGACATCGCTGCGGCGGCCGATCTGTTCCTTCCGGTTTACCAGGCAGCCAAGGGCGGCGACGGCTTCGTCAGCATCGAAGTCTCGCCGGAGCTGGCCTTCGACGCCGAGGCGACCATGAACGAGGCGCGCAAGCTGCACCGCGAGCTGCATCGACCCAATGTTCTCGTCAAGGTTCCCGCTACCAAGGAGGGCCTCGGCGCGATTGAACAGCTGACGGCCGAGGGCATCAATGTCAACGTCACCTTGATCTTCTCGGTCGAGCGCTATCGCGAAGTCACCGAAGCCTACATTCGCGGCCTGGAACGGCGCGTCGCCGAAGGGCAGCCGATCGACCACGCCGCCTCGGTGGCAAGCTTCTTCGTGAGCCGCATCGATGTCTCGACGGAAAAACAGTTGCAGAAAGTGCTCGACGATCCCAAACGGGCGCAACAGCACGCCGTTGCCCGCGAGCTGTTCGGCAAGGCCGCGATTGCCAATGCCAAGCTCGCCTACAAGGCATTTAAGGAGATCTTTCACGGCAAGCGGTTCGCCGAGCTGCGCAAATTGAATGCCCGGGTGCAGCGTCCTTTGTGGGCCTCGACCGGAACCAAGAATCCGAAGTACAGCGATGTGTATTACGTGGAAACGCTGATCGGCGCCGAGACCGTAAACACCGTGCCTCCACAGACGCTGAAGGCTTTTCTCGATCATGGCAAAGTCGCCGCGACGCTGGAAGCGGACGTAGCCGGCGCCAAACGCGTTTTCGAGCAATTGCAAGCGCTCGGCATCGACTTCAAGAAGATTACCGACGAACTGACGGAGGAGGGCGTTAAGTCTTTTGCGGATTCATTTCGCAGCCTGCTCTCCGCAGTCGAGCAGGAGAGAAGAAAATTCGCGGCGACGAGCAGCGCGCGCAGCTACGATAGCAGCGGAGATGTGCAGTCCGCGATTGAGGCCGCGCTCCGACAGGCCAGCGGCAATAATCTGCCGAAACGCATCTGGAGCAAGGACGCCACCGTCTGGAAGTCTGACCCGGAGCACCAGAAGATCATCAGCAATGCGCTGGGCTGGCTTGACGTCGCCAAGTTGCTGCTGATGAACGCGGACGATCTGAAGGCATTTGCCGAGGATATCCGCCGCGAGGGATTCAAGTACGCCGTCGTGCTCGGCATGGGAGGCTCCAGTCTGTGCCCGGAGGTGTTCGCCCGCAGCTTCGGCAACCTCGATGGATATCCCCGGCTTTATGTGCTCGATTCCACTTTGGTCGAAGCGGTGCGCGCTCTGGAAAATAGAATCGAGGTCGAGAAAACGCTGTTCATCGTGGCTTCGAAGTCGGGCACCACCACCGAGCCGCGCATGTTTCACCGTTATTTCTATGCGCGCGTGCGGCAAAAGCTCGGCGACAAGGCGGGCCGCAACTTCGTGGCGATCACCGATCCCGACACGCAATTAGTCGGCGACGCCAGAGCGGACAGCTTCCGCCGGGTGTTTCTGAATCCCGCCGACATCGGGGGACGCTATTCGGCGCTTTCCTTCTTCGGCATGGTTCCGTTTGCCGTCATGGGCGGGGATGTCCGGGCGCTGCTCGAGCGGGCCGAGCGCATGGTGAAGGCGTGCGGCGCAGCCGTGCCCGCGCAAGACAATCCCGCTGTCCGGCTGGGCTCCATGTTGGCTGGTTGCGCGCAGCAGGGCCGCGACAAGCTTACGCTGATCGCCTCCGCGCCGGTCGCTTCCGTCGGTCTGTGGATCGAGCAGCTGGTCGCCGAGAGCACGGGAAAAGAAGGCAAAGGCATTCTGCCGGTTGCCAGTGAACCCTTGGGCCTGCCGGAGAACTACGATAACGATCGCCTCTTCGCCTATATCCATGCCGGTGCGGACCCGGCGATTGAGGACAAGCTAAAGCGTTTGGAGGAGAACGGACATCCTGTCATCCGGCATAAGCTGGAGTCTCCGTTGGATCTCGGCGCGGAATTTTATCTTTGGGAGTTTGCCACCGCGATGGCCGGCGCGCTGCTTGGAATCGACGCCTTCGATCAGCCCAACGTGCAGGAGTCGAAGGACAACACCAGGCGGCTGCTGGCGCAATTCGATAAAGACGGCGCGCTTCCCGAGGATGTGCCCGGCGTTACCCGCATTTCGCTGGCAAACGGCCTGGGCGCGGAACAGGAAAAAGCACTGGAAGCATTTGTGCAGTTAGTGCGCCCGCACGATTACATTTCCATCCAGCAATATCTGCCCGAAACTGCGGAAACCGATACCTACATCCAGCGCTTGCAGATTGCGCTTCGCAATCCATTGCGGGTAGCCGTGACCACCGGCTACGGACCGCGGTTCCTGCATTCGACGGGGCAATTCCACAAGGGTGGGCCGGCTACTGGAGTCTTTCTGCAAATTACAGCCAGTGAAGCCGGCGAGTTGCCGATTCCGGGCGAAAAGGCCGGTTTCAGGGTGTTGGCCGAAGCTCAGGCTTTGGGCGATCTGCTGTCGCTCGTGCAGCACAAGCGTCGCGTTCTGGCGGTGCGGCTCGGCACCAACGTCGATCAAGACCTGGACACGCTGGCGCGCAGCCTGCAACGATTGGTTGAGGCCAAGGCGGTTTCGATCTGACGGTCGATCAAGGTTAAGGCGGTTGCAATCGGAAGCGAGGTAAGCGCAGGTGAGCGATTTCGGAGTGATCGGACTTGGCGTAATGGGGCAGAACCTTGCCCTCAATATTGAAGAGCATGGCTTCAGCGTCGCGGTCTGGAACCTGGAAACGGAATGGACCGGGCGCTTCGTGCAGCAGAATGCCGGCAAGCAGATCAGCGGCGCGAAGTCGCTCGAAGAGTTCGTGAAAGGACTTCGCACCCCGCGCCGCATGCTGATGATGATCAAGGCCGGCGAAGCAGTGGACAGCATGATCGCGCAGCTTTCGCCGCTGCTCGAAGCGGGCGACATTCTGATCGACGGCGGAAACTCCTGGTTTAAGGACACGCAGCGCCGCGAAAAGGAAATGCGCGCCAAGCGTCTGCGCTTTTTCGGCATGGGCGTTTCCGGCGGCGAAGAGGGCGCGCGCCATGGGCCTTCGCTCATGCCGGGCGGCGAATTGGAAGCCTACCGCGAACTTGAGCCCGTGCTCACCGCCATCGCCGCCAAAAGCGATTCCGGCGCATGCGTCATCCACGTTGGCCCGGATGGCGCCGGCCACTTCGTCAAGATGGTTCACAACGGCATCGAGTATGGCGACATGCAACTCATCGCCGAGGCTTACGACCTGCTGCATCGCGCCCTCGGCTTCCATGCCGGCGAACTTGCGAGCATCTTCGACGACTGGAACCGAGGTGCTCTGAAGTCGTATCTGATCGAGATCACCGCTCAAATTTTCGGCGTCAAAGATACGCGCACCGGCAAACCTCTGGTCGATATGGTGCTGGACAAGGCTGGACAGAAGGGCACCGGCAAGTGGACTGCCGAGACGGCGCTGGATCTCGTTGTCCCGGCGGGGACGATCGCCGCCGCCATCGAGGCGCGCGTGCTCTCCAGCATGAAAGACCAGCGCGAGGCCGCTGCACGCCTTTTGGCCGGCCCCAAGGCGAGTTTCAACGGAGATCGCCAGCAGGCCGTGGTGGCGATTCGCGATGCGCTTTATGCATCCAAAGTGTGTTCGTATGCGCAAGGCATGAGCCTGATCCAGGCGGGCTCGGAGGCTTACAACTGGAAAATCAATCTGCGCGAGATGGCCCGCATCTGGAAGGCCGGCTGCATCATTCGCGCCGAGTTCCTGAACGAAATCATGCAGGCCTACGAGCGCGACCCGCGGATTGCGAACCTGTTGCTCGACTCCGAGTTTCGCACCAAGATACAGCAAGCGCAGCCGAACTGGCGATGGACTCTGCGTCTGGCCATCGAGCACGGCATACCGGTGCCAGCCATGACGGCCTCCCTGGGGTACTTCGACAGCTATCGCAGCGCGCGGCTGCCGCAGAATCTCACGCAGGCGCAACGCGACTACTTCGGAGCGCACACATACCAGCGCGCCGATTGTCCCGAAGAGGGCTTCGTGCACAGCGATTGGCAGAAGCTGGTCGTCCCCGCCGCCGTTTAGAAGGGTTGCGGGGCGATTGCGCGTGCCGGGTTCAAAAATTTAACTTCCCGCAGCTTGGTCGAGGTCTATGAGCAGCGTTGAAATCATCACTCACGTTTCCGAGCCGGCCCGTCAAAAGGCGGTGGACCCCTGCATTATTGTCATCTTTGGCGCAACCGGCGATCTCAGCCGGCGCAAGCTGGTCCCCGCGCTTTTCGACCTGGTGGCCGATGGCCTGCTGACCGCCGGCTTTGAGGTGCTCGGCGTAGGCCGCTCCCCGATGGACGAGGAGAAGTTCCGCGACATGCTGCGCGAAGGCACCGAGCGCTCGAAGGATTCGCACCACTTCACTCCTGATCGTTGGCGGGAATTTGCAGAGCGCCTGCACTATTTTTCGGGCGCGATGGAAGACCCGGAGTTTTATCGTGCGCTCAGAACCGCAATCGACGGTCTGGGCGCGAACGGGGCCAAGCCAAACGTCCTCTTTTATCTCTCGCTGCCGCCATCAGCCGTGGCTGGCATTATCCGTAACCTCGGCGACAGCGGCCTCGCCCACGCGGCCAAGGGCTGGACACGCATCATCGTCGAAAAGCCATTCGGACGCGATCTGGCCTCGGCGCACGCCCTCAATCAGATCGTGATGAGCGCCTTCGACGAGCAGCAGGTGTTCAGGATCGACCATTATCTCGGCAAGCAGACGGTGCAGAACATCCTGGTGTTCCGCTTTGCCAACTCCATGTTCGAGCCCATCTGGCATCGCAACCACGTCGAGTTCGTCGAGATCACCGGGGCGGAAACGCTCGGGGTGGGAACCCGCGCGGGATTTTACGAGGAGACCGGGGCCCTGCGCGACATGGTTGCCAACCACATGCTCCAGCTTTTGACCCTCACCGCGATGGAGCCTCCGGTGGCCTTCGATGCGGTGAACGTGCGGGAGCAGAAGGTGCAGACCCTGCGCGCCATGTCGCCCATGAGCCCGGAAGAGGTGGCGCGCCGGACGGTGCGCGCGCAGTACCAGGCGGGTAAAATCGGCAGCTCTGCAGTGCCGGGATACCGCCAGGAGTCCGGCATCTCACCCGAGTCGACGACCGAGACCTTCGCCGCCATCGAGTTTCGGATCGAGAACTGGCGTTGGGCAGGCGTGCCCTTTTTCGTTCGCACCGGCAAGCGGCTGGCCCGTTCGCTGACCGAAATTGCGGTGCATCTGAAGCCTACGCCGCAGGCGCTGTTCGCGGGCACGGCGCAGCATGGCATCCAGCCAAACGTGATTATGCTTCGCATTCAGCCCGACGAAGGCATCTCGATCGAGTTCGAGACCAAGGTGCCGGGAACTTCCATGCAGACCTCGACCGTACACATGGACTTCTGTTACGAACGCGAGTTCAACGTACCCGCGCCGGTGGCTTACGAAACCCTTTTGCTGGATGCCATACGCGGAGACGCGACCCTGTTCACGCGTCACGATGAAGTCGAAGCCGAATGGCGGCTGATTACGCCCATTCTCGATGCCTGGGCGAACCATGCCACGGAGCTGCAGTTTTATCCGGCGGGAACCGAAGGACCATGGGCTGCCGGCGATTTGCTCAAGCGCAGCGGTCATGACTGGCGACTGCTGGCGAGCAAGTACAGGAGTTCGTGCGCCAGCCCATCAAGCCTATGACGACGCTCGTGGTGTCGGATCTCGATGGAACGCTGCTCACCCCGGAGAAGCAGATCACGCTTCTCTCCAAACAAGCCGTAGCCGATGTGCTTGCCGCCGACATTCGTTTCACGGTCATCAGCAGCCGTCCTCTACGCGGCATGCAGTGGATTGTCGAGGAGTTGAATCTTCATGAGCCTTTCGCCGCGTTCAACGGGGCGGCTATCGCTTCTCCGGATGGGCGGCTGCTGTTCGCCACTTACATTGAGCCCCGAACCGCAGGCATCGTCATCGCGGCCGCCATCGAGGCCGGAGCCTCGCCTTGGGTCTATACGGATGACGACTGGTTTGTGCTTCCAGGTCCGCCCGTCCACGTGGAGCTAGAGTCCCGGGCGGTGCGCTTCCGGCCAAGGCTGGTGGAGAGTTTCGAGCCTCTGCTCGACCGCGTCATCAAGGTGCAAGCGGTCAGCGACGATTCCGCGGCGATTGCGCGCTGCGAAGCCATGATTCATGCCAGGGCGCAGGACCAGGTTTCGGCGCACCGTTCGCAAACCTACTACTACGATGTCACCCCTCCGGGCGGTGACAAGGGTTCCGGCGTGGCTCGCCTGTGCACGCAATTGGAGATTCCGCTCGCCCAGACAACCACCATCGGCGACATGGAAAACGACATCCCCATGCTGATCCGGGCTGGCTTTTCGATTGCGATGGGACAGGCCTCAAGCGAAGTGAAGTCGGCAGCCAAGGCGGTCACCGGCAGCAATGCCGAAGAGGGCTTCGCACTCGCCATGTACCGCCTTGTGCTCGGTCGCGAGCTTTCCGCCCAAGCGGCGCCGGCCAAATCGGCGTGAGTTTTCGGGCGGCCGCCAGTGAGGAATTCCGATGGCTATGCGACAAATTAAAGTTTATCCCGACACCGATTCTTTAGTCGCCGGCACGGCGGAGTGGATTTTGTCCGCCGGCGGCGAGGCGATCGCCAGCCGCGGTGCTTGCAGTCTTGCGCTGTCGGGCGGAACGACTCCGCGCGCGCTTTACCACCTGCTGGCAAGCGATCCCTGGCGCAAGCGTTTCGACTGGAGCCGCATCGAATTGTTCCAGGTGGACGAACGGGCGGTCCCGATCGACCATCCGGACAGCAATTTCGGCATGATCGAACGCGAACTGCTGCGCTCGGTCCAAGTTCCCGAGAACCATGTACACCGCGTGCGAGCCGAGTTGGGCGCGCAAGCCGCAGCCGAGGAATACGAGACTCAGCTGCGGAAAAGTTTGGCCGCCAGCGGCCTTCCGCGCTTCGACGTTTTGCTTTTGGGGATGGGCGAGGACGGGCACACCGCCTCCTTGTTTCCAGGCACCGAGGCTTTGCATGAAAGCAGCCGCCTGGTGCTTGGCTACAATGTGGAAAAGCTGAATGCGCCCCGAATCACCCTCACTTTCCCGGTCATCAACAACGCCAGCAAGGTGCTGTTTCTGGTCTCCGGCGAGAGCAAGGCCGCAACTCTGCGCGAAGTCTTTGAGGGAGAGAGTCCCGAACTGCGCTACCCCGCAGCCATGGTCGCGCCGGAGAACGGGCTGCTCTACTGGCACCTCGACAGCGCGGCGGCGTCCATGATTCATGTCGCCGTCAGCGAATGATGGATAGGCGCCTTTGGCCGGAAATCTGATGGTTGCTTGCCTCCCGGGTGCGCTTGCTAGCATCCCATTTACGGCGGTTTCAGAATAGGTGCATCCCGGAGCCGGGCCTCACCAATATCGCCACAGGGAGTTAGTCATGACCACACAGCGCAAAGTCATCGATTGCCGTTGGTTCCCGACCGAAAATCCTTGCGACATAGCTATCTCGGGAAACGAAGAAGAGGTCCTGAACATTGCCGTGCAGCATGCCGTCCAATCCCACGGTCACCGGAATACACCCGAACTTCGCGAGCAGTTGCGCTCCATGCTGCGCGAAGAAAGCAAGCCTAAGGCCGCTTAGTGGAAGACTGTGGAGCGGCGGAGTGAACCGATGGAGAATCCGCTAAAGCTGAAGAGAATCCATCACGTCGAGTTCTATGTCGGTAACGCCAAACAGGCGTCTTTCTACTATCGCAACGCCTTCGGCTTTTCGCAGGTGGCTTACAGCGGGCTCGAGACCGGGAACCGGCAGGCTACCTCTTGTTTGTTGCGCCAGGGCAAGGCCGACATCCTTCTGACCACGCCTTTGAACCCGAACAGCCCCGCCAGCGAGCATATTCGCCGCCACGGCGATGGCGTGCGCGATATTGCTTTGCACGTCGAAGACGCGGACCTGGCGTTTGAAGAAGCGGTCAGGCGCGGCGCCAAACCCGAGGAGCAGCCGCACGACCTCTCTGACGAACACGGAAAAATTCGCCGCGCCGCCGTCCAGACCTACGGCGACACGATTCACTCGCTGATCTCGTACCAGGATTACTCGGGACCGTTTCTGCCCGGTTTTGTCAGCTCGAGCCTTGCGGGCGACGATGCGGGAATTTTGCGCATCGATCACATGGTCGGCAACGTCGAGCTAGGCATGATGAACCACTGGGCCGAGTATTACAGCCGCGTCTTCGGCTTTCACCGCTTCGTCAGCTTCGACGACAAGGACATCTCGACCGAGTACAGCGCCTTGATGTCGATCGTAATGTCCGACGATTCGTACTCCGTGAAGTTCCCCATTAACGAGCCGGCGGCCGGCAAGCGAAAAAGCCAGATTGACGAGTATCTCGAAGCCTATGGCGGAGCGGGCGTGCAGCACATTGCGCTGCAAACTCGGGACATCATCGGGACCGTCGGCAAGCTACGCGGCCAGGGAGTGGAGTTTCTGCGCGTTCCGGATGCCTATTACGACCTGCTGCCGTCGCGTGTGGGCCAGATACCGGAGGATCTCGATGCCGTCCGCGATCTCGGAATCCTGGTCGACTGCGACGAGGAGGGCTACCTGCTTCAGATTTTTACCAAGCCGGTGCAGGATCGTCCGACACTGTTTTACGAGGTCATCCAACGCAAAGGAAGCCGGGGGTTCGGCAAAGGCAACTTCAAGGCGCTGTTCGAGGCCATCGAATCCGAGCAGGCCCGCCGGGGCAATCTGTAGGTGTGGCAAGGCTTCTGAACCAAACCAATGACCTCGCTGAGAGCTAAGAACGAAGAACGAGAGATGGCAACTACCAAGCCAAGCACCATGCCTAAAAAGCTCCGATACCACAGCGGATTCGGCAACGAATTTGCCAGCGAAGCCATCCCCGGCGCGTTGCCCGTGGGACAGAATGCGCCGCAACGCGCGCCCTTTGGACTCTATACGGAGCAGTTGAGCGGAACCCCGTTTACCGCCCCGCGCGCCGCCAATCGCCGCAGTTGGCTTTACCGCATACGCCCCTCGGTCATGCATAAGCCCTACCGCGAAATCTCCCGCGGACTGCTGCGCAGCGCGCCCTTCGACGAAGTCGTAACTTCTCCGAACCAGTTGCGCTGGGACCCGATTCCCATCCCCGCCGCAGCGACGGATTTTGTCGACGGTCTCATCACCATCGCGGGCAACGGCGATGCCGCAGCACACAGCGGAATTGCCATTCACTTCTACGCGGCAAATCAATCCATGCGCCAGCGCTGCTTCTACAGCGCCGATGGAGAACTGCTCATCGTTCCGCAACTCGGAAGCCTGCTGTTGCAGACCGAATTCGGCAACATGGAAGTTGCACCCGGCGAGATTTCCGTCATCCAGCGCGGCATAAAGTTTCGTGTGGAGCTGCTGGAAGCGCCGGCGCGAGGCTACATTTGCGAGAACTACGGAGCGCTGTTGCGGCTCCCCGAGCTTGGTCCGATCGGCGCCAATGGGCTGGCCAATGCGCGCGATTTCCAGACGCCACGCGCCGCCTACGAAGATCGCGAAGGCGATTACCGGGTGGTGGCCAAGTTTCTCGGCGGGCTCTGGGAGGCTGAGTACGATCATTCGCCCTTCGACGTCGTTGCCTGGCACGGAAACTATGCGCCTTACAAGTACGATCTGCGAAACTTCAACTGCATCAACTCGGTGAGCTTCGATCATCCCGATCCCTCGATTTATACGGTGCTGACCTCGCCTTCGGAAATTCCCGGCACGGCAAATTTCGATTTTGCGATCTTCCCGCCGCGCTGGCTGGTCGCCGAGCACACCTTCCGTCCGCCGTGGTTCCATCGCAACTTCATGAATGAATTCATGGGCCTGATTCATGGCGCCTACGACGCCAAGGCCGAAGGTTTTTTGCCGGGCGGAGCCAGCCTGCATAACTGCATGTCCGGGCACGGGCCCGACACGGCCACCTACGAACTCGCCCGCGCCGCCGAGTTGAAGCCGCAGTTGCTGGCAGACACGCTGGCCTTTATGTTTGAAGCGCGCTTCGCCTGCCGTCCCACTAGGTACGCGATGGAAACGGCGCAGTTGCAGCATGAGTATTACCGTTGCTGGCAGGATTTGAAAAAGCACTTCCAACCACCAAACCAATGAATGCGGCCAAAGCCAAACCACAGCCCAGCTCCGCCGCAATCGAACCACTGCGGATTCTGTTGTCCGATGCCGTCGACTATGCCGGGCTGTTTCCTCCAGCTTCGCTGGAGATGCCGGCGGCGGCGCAAAACTTCGCGCGCTACCTGCAGGGCGAGTTTCGCTGGATGCTGGGCCGGTTTGTGGTTCCGGCCGAGCGTCTTCTGGAATTGGAGAAGTTGTTAAAGCCAAACCGCGCCCGCGGCTGGCGAGTAACGGCGCTGGTGGGCCGCGGCTTTAAGGATGACCTGAAGTCGATCGTGCAGTTTCATCTCAAGGCGGGCGAGCGCGCCCACGTGGACGCGGTGGAATTCAAAATAGCCACCAAGGATGAGATCAACCCCATCCTCGAATTGCTTCCGCACGGCATCGACGCCTACGCCGAGGTCGCCTTGAAAGACGATCTGGCCGAGCAGATCGAAGCCATCCGCATGGCTCGCCTCAAGGCCAAGATTCGCACCGGCGGGGTCAAGCCCAGCGCCTTTCCCCGGCTGCAGCAAGTCGCGCATTTCATCGCCGTCTGCGCCTCTGCCGGGGTGGCGTTCAAAGCTACAGCCGGATTGCACCATGCCTTGCGCGGTGTTTATGCCATGACTGCGGCGCCACGCGGTCCGCACGTTCCCATGCACGGATTCCTGAATGTTCTGCTAGCTGCCGCGGCCGTCAAAGCCGGCGCCATGGAGTTGCAGCTTCCGGAAGTGTTGGCCCTAAGAGATGGCCAGGCTTTGGAGTTCCACAAGGACGGCGTAAGGCTGCGCAATCTCAAACTCAACAATCGGCAGCTGCGCGAGACGCGCGAGCAGTTGGCCATCGCATTCGGCTCCTGCTCGTTCGAGGACCCGGTGCGCGACCTGGAAGCCCTAAAGCTCTTATGATCCCGAGCATCAACGAAACGCATGACCCCGCGATGCGGTCGTGGGTCGAGAGCGCCAATCAGCCGGGATGCGACTTCCCTGTTCAGAATCTGCCGTTCGGCGTCTTTCGCGCCGCTCTGGGCGGCCAGGCGCGCGTCGGAGTTGCCATCGGCGATCAAGTGCTCGACGTAAACGCTGCCGCAGAGCGTGGCCTGTTTTCCCTCAACGGCGACTTGGCGCCAGAGGCTGTGCGCGCCTGCGACGCGGGAGCGTTAAATCCGCTCATGGCCCTCGGCGAACAGCACTGGTCGGCGCTGCGCCGGAGTCTCTTTCATCTGCTTCGGCATGATTCTCCGACCGATCACGATCGCGTGCCGCTGTTGGCCATGGCCGAAGTGGAGATGCTATTGCCTGCACAGGTGGGCGACTACACCGATTTCTACGCCTCGCTTGACCACGCGGCCAATGTCGGCAGCATGTTCCGGCCAGACAATCCGCTGCTGCCCAATTACAAATGGCTGCCAGTCGGATATCACGGACGCGCTTCGTCATTGCTGCCCAGCGGCACGCCCATTCGCCGGCCGCGAGGCCAAGTGCGACCCGACCCGCAGCAAAGTCCCGTCTTCGCCCCCACCCAACGGCTCGACTACGAAGTCGAGGCGGGCTTTTTTGTCGGCCCGGGGAACAATCTCGGAGAGCCGATCCCGATCGGGCAGGCCGAGCAGCACATCTTTGGCATGTGCTTGGTGAACGACTGGTCGGCACGCGACGTGCAAAGCTGGGAGTACCAGCCGCTCGGGCCATTTCTCGCCAAGAGCTTTGCTACCACGATCTCTCCCTGGGTGGTGACGCTCGAAGCGCTGGCGCCTTATCGGACAGAGGCGCTCGTTCGCGAGCCTGCCGATCCGCGACCTTTAGCGCATCTTTACGATCCCGGAGCCCAGCAATACGGCGGCCTCGAATTGACCGTGGAAGTATGGCTCAATTCGAAGAAAATGCGTAAGTTAGGCATCGGACCAATGCGCCTGAGCCGGGCCAGCATGCGTGATCTGTATTGGACCATGGCGCAGATGCTCACCCACCACGCCAGCAACGGGTGCAACCTTCGCCCCGGCGATCTGCTGGCCAGCGGCACCATCTCCGGTCCGTCGCGCGGCCCGTCCCAAGAAGATGCGCGCGGATGCCTGCTGGAACTGACCTCGGGCGGTAAAGAACCAATCACCCTGCCCAGCGGTGAGCAGCGCCGCTTTCTGGAGGATGGAGACGAAGTTATCTTGCGTGGCTATTGCGAGCGCCCTGGGGTGGCGCGGATCGGCTTCGGCGAGTGCAGAGGAGTCGTGTTGCCAACCACCTAACAGGACGGCCGCGTGCCTCGGTCGCAACCCATGCGTGCCGATGGCGCAGCGAGCAATATCCATCTCGGCGATTTCGCCCCCGGAGGACGGCATCTTACGCCATAAGTTCCCGGCCAGTTGTAACGCTTAACCCGATTCGAGTTATTATTTAGGGTTCTTGAATCGATCAGGGGAAGCTCCTAGTGAATAACAAAGAAAATACTGAGGCGCTTGGCTTGGAAGTTCTGGAAACCAGGGAGTGGCTGGATTCGCTTGATTACATACTCGAGCACAATGGGCCCGAGCGTGCCGGCCGCCTGCTGCAACAACTCGAACTGCATACCGCCCGGAGCGGCTATCGAATGCCGTTCTCGGCGACGACCCCGTACCAGAATACGATTCCGCCGGAGAAGCAGCCGCCGTTTCCAGGGAGCCAGGAAGTAGAGCGGCAAATCAAGAGTCTGGTGCGCTGGAATGCCCTCGCCATGGTTATGCGCGCCAACAAGGTCGAGGACGGTATAGGCGGACACATTTCGACGTATGCCTCGGCCGCTACTCTCTATGAGGTCGGGTTCAATCATTGTTTCCACGCCCGCACGCCGGACGGAGACCGGGACCTGGTCTACTTCCAGGGACACGCCTCGCCCGGCATCTACGCGCGAGCGTTTCTGGAGGGCCGCATCTCGCGCGATCAACTGGAAAATTTCCGCCGCGAGTCGAAGGGCGGGCTCAGTTCGTATCCCCACCCGTGGCTGATGCCGCACTTCTGGGAATTTCCTACCGTATCGATGGGCTTGGGTCCGATCCAGGCGATTTACCAGGCGCGTTTCAACCGCTACCTCGAAAACCGCGGCTTGAAGGAATCGACAGGGCGGTACGATATGGGCTTTCCTCGGAGACGGCGAGACCGACGAACCGGAAGCCCTGGGTGCCATCGCCTTGGCGGCCCGCGAAAAACTCGACAACCTGATCTTCGTCATCAATTGCAATCTACAGCGTCTGGATGGCCCGGTACGCGGCAACGGAAAAATCATTCAAGAGCTGGAAGCCGACTTCCGCGGTACTGGCTGGAACGTCATCAAGGTCATTTGGGGCAGCGATTGGGATCCATTGATCGCCAAGGATCGCGATGGCCTGCTGGTGAAGCGCATGGGCGAGGTTACGGATGGACAGTTTCAGAAGTACTTCGTCTCCAGTGGCGCGTACTTCCGGCAAAATTTCTTCGGCACCGATCCGCGTCTGCTCAAAATGGTGGAGCACCTGAGCGATGAGCAACTGGCCAAGATGCGCCTGGGAGGCCACGATCCGATCAAGGTCTATGCCGCCTACAAGGCCGCACTGGAGCACCGTGGATCGCCGACGGTGATTCTGGCCAAAACCATCAAAGGCTACGGCTTGGGCGAAAGCGGTGAAGGCAGAAATATCACTCACCAGCAGAAAAAGATCAACGATGAAGAGTTGATGAGGTTCCGCTCGCGCTTTGGCATTCCGATTCCGGATGAGCAGCTGCACGACGCGCCCTTCTACTGTCCCCCGCCGGATAGCCCCGAGATCATCTACCTGCAGGAGAAGCGGAAGGCGCTGGGCGGCTATCTTCCCGAGCGCAAAGTGCGCGCCGCGAAGCTGGCGCCGATCAAGGAAGAGTTGTTCGAGGAGTTCTACAAAGGAACCGAAAGCCGCAAGGTTTCGACCACCATGGTGCTGGTGCGCATGATCGCAAAAATGGTTCGCGATCACGACTTCGGCAAACTGATTGTGCCCATCGTTCCGGATGAGGCGCGAACCTTCGGCATGGAAGCATTGTTCCGGCAAATCGGAATCTACTCCAGCGTGGGCCAGTTGTACGAGCCGGTGGACATGGACACTCTGCTCTATTACAAGGAAGCTAAAGACGGGCAGATCCTGGAGGAAGGAATCACCGAAGCCGGCGGGATGTCGTCGTTTATCGCCGCCGGAACCTCCTACGCCAACCACGGAATTAACACCATTCCGTTCTTTATTTTCTATTCGATGTTTGGACTGCAGCGCGTCGGCGACCTGGTATGGGCCGCAGGCGACCAGCGCACCCACGGCTTTGTCGTCGGCGGTACCGCCGGACGCACGACGCTGGCCGGCGAAGGACTGCAACATCAGGACGGCAACAGCCAACTGCTGGCGTATCCGGTGCCCAACCTGGTGGCCTACGACCCGGCGTTCGCCTACGAACTGGCGATCATCATCCAGGACGGCATTCGCCGGATGTATGTCGAGCAGGAAGACATTTTCTACTACATCACGGTGATGAACGAGCCCTGGGAACAGCCCGAAATGCCGCAAGGCGTGCGCGACGGCGTTCTGAAAGGCATGTACCTGTTTAGGAAATCCGGAAAGCAGGATGCCAAACTGCACGCCCAGCTCATGGGCAGCGGAGCGATTCTGCTCGAAGTGCTCAAGGCACAGGAAATTCTGGAGACTAAATTCGGGGTTGCCAGCGATGTGTGGAGCGTGACCAGCTACAAGCAACTCTACATGGACGGCAATGCTTGCGCCCGCTGGAACATGCTGCACCCCGGCGAGCCAGCGCGCGTGCCTTTCCTTACGCAGATGACGAAAGACGCCCCCGGCGTTTTCGTAGCCGCCTCCGATTACGTGAAAACGCTGCCGGAATCGGTTTCGCAGTGGCTGCCGGGACCGCTGGTCGCACTCGGCACGGACGGCTTTGGCCGCAGTGAGGGCCGCGCCGCGCTCCGCGACTTTTTCGAAGTCGACGCCAAGCATATCGTGTTGGCCACGCTTACGGGACTGCTGCGCGAGGGCCAGATCACGGCCGCTTGCGTGCAAACGGCGGTCAAGGAACTCGGGATCGATCCGGAGAAGCCAAATCCAGCGGTTTCGTAAAACGCATACCCGAAGAAAGGACTGATCGTGGCGATCGAATTCAAGCTGCCGGAACTGGGTGAAAACATCGAATCGGGCGACTTGGTCCGGGTGATCGTTTCGCCCGGTGCGCAGGTGAACGAAGGCGACCCCGTCATCGAATTGGAGACGGACAAGGCAGTCATCGAGGTTCCGTCGACGATTGCGGGCACAGTCGGCGAGATCAAGGTCAAGCAGGGCGATAAAGTCAAAGTGGGGCAGGTGATATTTACGCTTGCGGAAGGCAAGGCTGCCGAAACCAAAGCGGCTCCAGCGGCCAAAGCGGAGCTCGCCGCCGCGCCCGCTCAACAGGCTTCCTCTGCAGGCGCTCCAGCGGAGCAACCGAAACCGATGGATGCCGGCCTTGCGCCTGCGGACTTCAGGACTCAGGAAGCTGCCCGCGATAGCTACGCGCGAGCCCGCGAATTGGAGGGAAAGAGCGAGGAGGAGGCTTTTCCGCCCGATGCTCGCCGCGAAGAACCGCAACCGGTGCTGCCTTCTCAATTGACCAAGACGGCCGGGCCGGAGCACCGTCCGCCGTTGCCGGCTTCTCCCGCGGTTCGCCGTTTGGCGCGCGAATTGGGGGTCGACATCTACCACGTGCGCGGCGGCGGTCCGGGCGGGCGCATCCTGGAAGAAGACGTCAAGGCTTACGCTAAATCGGTGATCAGTAGTGCTAGCGCGGCCATAGCGGGAGCCGCCATGGGATCGGGATTCGTGCGTCCAGCGCCGCAACTGCCGGACTTTTCCAAGTGGGGGCCGATTGAGAAAGTTTCGATGCGGGCCATCCGCCGCAAGACCGCCGAGCATCTTGCCGAGGCCTGGAATACCATCCCGCACGTTACCCAGCACGATCTGGCCGACGTCACCGAACTGGAAGAGCTGCGCAAGCGCTTCTCCGCCAAAGCCGAAGTTGCCGGCGGCAAGATGACAGTCACAGCGATTGCGCTCAAAGTCGTGGCTTCGGCGCTCAGGGTGTTTCCGCAGTTTAATGCCAGCATCGATGTGCGGGGCGAAGAGGTGATCTACAAGCGCTACATTCACATCGGCGTTGCGGTCGATACCGATCGCGGATTGCTGGTGCCGGTGATTCGCGAAGTGGACCGCAAGAACATCGTCGAGCTGGCCGTGGAGCTGACGCAGATTTCGCTCAAGGCGAAAAATAAAAAGCTCACCCCCGAGGACATGGAGGGCGGTACTTTTACCATCACCAATCTTGGCGGGGTTGGGGGCACGTACTTCACTCCGATCGTGAATTATCCGGAGGTCGCTATCCTCGGTATGTCGCGCTCGCGCATCGAGCCGGTGTGGGTCAAGGACAAAGACAAATTCGAGCCGCGGCTGATGCTGCCCGTTTCGCTCTCCTACGATCATCGGTTGATCGATGGGGCCGATGCCGCGCGCTTCGTACGATGGATCGTAGAGGCCCTGGAACAGCCGTTCCTGTTGTCCGTGCAAGGATAGCCACCCCAAGCCCAGACGCAAAAGTCGGCGTCTGCCGGGGACTCCGGCCATGGGTGACTGGTGTTTTCAAGTTGGTGACCCGATACCAAGTTCAAACCGGCCCACTATCAAGGATAGGAAAAAAGAGATGGCAGAAAATACCTCGCCGATTGCTCCGGCCACGGCAACCCCAGCCGGGAACCCCATCAACCTCGCCATAATTGGCGGCGGGCCGGGCGGCTACGCGGCCGCTTTCCTGGCCAACGATCTCGGCATGAAAGTTACCTTGATCGACCTGGAAAAAAATCCCGGCGGCGTATGCCTGTACAGGGGTTGCATTCCCTCGAAGGCGCTGCTGCACGTCGCGGCCGTGATCAATGAAGCCCAGCACTCCTCGACGTGGGGAGTGGAGTTCGCCGCACCCAAGATCGACGTGAACAAATTGCGCGCGTTCAAGCAAGGCGTCGTCGACAAGCTCACCGGCGGGCTGGGCATGATCTACCAAGCAGCGCAAGATAACTTACATCCAGGGACGCGCCAGCTTTGTCGATGCCAAGACTTTGCGCGTGGAAAAACTCGGAGCCGGCGAGGAGACGCTGAGTTTCGATCGCATCCTGATCGCCACCGGTTCGCGCCCCACCACCATTCCGGCGCTTTCCATCAAGAGCCCACGGGTGATGGACTCGACCGGAGCCCTCAACCTGGAAGAGGTGCCGAAGAGCCTGCTGGTGGTTGGCGGAGGCTATATCGGCCTGGAAATGGGTACGGTCTACTCGGCGCTTGGCAGCCGCGTCAGCGTGGTGGAAATGCTGGATGGCCTGCTGCCCGGCGCCGACCGCGACCTGGTTCTGCCGCTGCACAAACGGCTCGAAAAACAGTTTGAGAGCATTATGCTCAAGACCTCCGTCGAATCGCTCAAAGAGGAAAGCGGCGGAATTCGCGTGACCTTCAAGGGCGACGTCAAGGAGAAGGAGAAAGTTTACGACCGGGTTCTCATCTCGGTGGGACGCCGGCCGAACTCGCAGATCCCCGGACTGGAAAAAACCAAGGTGGTCGTCGGAGCCAAAGGCTTCATCGAGATCAACAAGCAATTGCAGACCGCCGACCCAACCATCTACGCCATTGGCGACGTGGTCGGAGAGCCGATGCTGGCCCACAAAGCTTCGCACGAGGGTCGCACGGCGGTGGAACACATAGCGGGCAAAAAGGTGTCCTTTGAGCCGTATGCGATTCCCGCCGTGGTCTTCACCGATCCCGAAATCGCCTGGGCCGGGTTGACTGAAACCCAGGCGAAAAACGAAGGACGCGAAATCAAAATTGCGAAGTTTCCCTGGGGCGCTTCCGGCCGGGCGGTCACGCTCGATCGTACCGAAGGGGTCACCAAACTAGTGATCGATCCAAAGACAGAGCGCATCCTTGGCATCGGTATATGTGGACCGTCGGCAGGAGAGATGATTGCCGAAGGCGTGCTGGCAATCGAGATGGGAGCAACCGCGATGGATCTGGAACTGACCATCCATCCGCATCCGACGCTCTCTGAAACCATCATGGAAGCCGCCGAGGTCTTCTACGGAACCAGCACCGATATGTATCGGCCAAAACGGTAGCGAGGCTCAGATCTCAGCTGGGATCCGGGGGCCGTTTACGCGCCGTGCACCAGCAGGTGCAGGAGCCAGTAGCCTGCGGCTGAGACCAGCGCGGAGGCCGGAATCGTCACCACCCAAGCCCACACGATGCGTTGCGCGACGCCCCAGCGAACCGCCGAAAGCCGGGTGGTGGTGCCGACCCCGATGATGGCTCCGGTAATGGTGTGTGTAGTGCTCACAGGGATGCCGGCCAGCGCGGTGCCAAACAGGGTGATGGCCCCGGCAGCCTCCGCGCAGAATCCGCCCACCGGTTTCAGTTTGGTGATCTTTGAGCCCATGGTATGGACAATGCGCCAGCCGCCGAAGTAAGTGCCCATCGCGATGGCCAAGTGCGCGCACAGAATGATGGGCCAGTGGTACTTGCCCCAGTCGTGAGCCAAGTCAACGCGAGTCATCACGCCGCCGGCATAAAGCGCTCCGGCGATAATTCCCATGGTCTTCTGGGCGTCATTGCCGCCGTGCCCGAGGCTGTAACAAGCCGCAGAAAGCAGTTGCAGTTTGCGAAACCAGGTGTCGACCTGCCGCGGAGCGCTTCGTCGGAAGATCCACGACACGGCGACCATGAACGTGAAGCCGAGGACGAGTCCCATAACCGGCGCGACAAATATGAAGAGGATGGTTTTCGTCCAGCCGCTTGCCAGGATGACCCCGAAGGCCTTGCCCCAGCCTCGGACAATTGCCGCCCGCGCGATCGCCGCCCCGGCGTAGGCGCCAATCAAGGCGTGCGAGGATGATGTCGGCAGCCCCCACCACCAAGTCAGCAAATCCCAGACGCAAGCGCCCAGCAGCCCGGCCAGTACCACGTACTGGGTTACAATTTCTAGATCGATCATGCCCCGACCGATGGTGTTGGCCACGGCCGTGCCAAAGAAAAATGCGGCGACAAAATTAAAGAAAGCAGCCCAGACGACCGCCAATTTTGGCGACAAAACACGAGTGGAAACCACCGTGGCGATACTGTTGGCCGCGTCGTGAAAACCGTTCAGAAAGTCGAAGGTCAGTGCGACCAGCACGGTCAGAGCCAGCAGCAGGATATCTAAGCTCACAGGCGGGTTTCCTCGAAGCTGCGATACCTGCCCGCGATGCAGTGGCTGCCAGCGTGTGCAGAATGGACAACGGCCGTGGAATGGTCGCTAGGCATGTTTCAGAACCACGGTCTCCAACACGTTGGCGGCATCTTCGGCCTTGTCCGTGGCCATCTCAAGGACCTCGAGTAATTCTTTATGCTTAATCAGGAGTACGGGATCTGTTTCTTCTTCGAAAATTTTCCCAATGGCGCCCCGGCAAATCGTATCGGCCATGTTTTCCAGCCGATTGATCTCTACGCAGTGCGGCAGAATTCCGTCCGGCTTCTCGAGCATCCCCACTGCCTTGGACAATTCTTCGGCTTGCCGCACAATCACCGAGGCCAGCTCCGCCGCGGCCGCCGGAGGGCAATCGATTTTATAGATAATAAGGCGGTCGCTCGCGCCATTCACGCGATCGAGAACGTCGTCCAGGCGCGACGCAAGTTCGGCGATGTCTTCGCGGTCGAACGGAGTGATGAACGTCTGGTTCAGCTTGACATAGATATTGTGGGTCATTTCGTCGCCGCGACGCTCAAGTTCCTTGATGCGATTTACCGAGTCCTGAACCTGCTGGAAATTGAGAAAAAGGTCGCGCAAAACGGTTGCACCCTGGGCGACGTTGTTCGCAATTTCCACGAACATGTCGAAGAACTGGGTGTCTCGCGGGATCAATCGCATAAGATATCGGAACCTGTAGCGCCGGTGCGGTTACAGACACCCGCGCTCGCCTTGTTAAAGTCAGGTAAATATCTCATTCGGGCGGGCGGGCGTCAAACGGTCTTGGCCTGCTATACTTAAAGTTTCGCCTCTACCTTCTCCAAACCGCTGTCTTGATCACCGCAAGCCGCCTCGCGAAGCGCTCAAAATCAAACGAACTTCACCCCAGTCCGCACCAGACAGCGGAGCGAGCGTCAAGGGCGGTAGGCATAAACGTTGATCTCGGTGGCATAGCTGGTGGCAAGCATCACGGGCGGGGTTCGGCAGGTTGGGCTGTATAGACCGGGGAGCAAGGAGCTTCCATGGGAGGATGATTCAAATCTGAAATAGCTATTCCAAAAAACCGAAAGGCCGCACAAGGCGGCCCGGCGAGTTTCCAGATGCGAGTACGTCTACAACGTCGACTCGATCTCAAACCCCCACGCCTCAAGAAGAGGTTCGGGAATGTATTTCGAGTTCTTGTTGCGACGCGCCCACTCGCGAAGACGAGTTGAGCGGATGTACTGATCGGGTTGCAGTTTAAATTCGCGAACGACCTGCTCGAATTCAGTAATAGTTGGAGTTACCGGTCCAATCGGTTCAGGCTTACCCCAATTAGGATTGCCGCGTCTCTTTGCCATAAACTCAGTTCTACCTCTGCGCTAAGATTGATCCAAATTGATACAAATTAATATTTTCCGGGAATCTTGCTTCTGGGATCTTTCTCTTTAGACTCTTGGAGCCTGAAAAAGTTTCGGCCAGTTTGTCCGGAACCTTACTGATGGGTAGTTATAGTCAGTCAAAAACATCCCATTCTACGATGTTTTTGCGGCCTGGGCAATAGATTATACCCATGAAACGCGATCAAACCCGGACCGCAGTTCATGGCCGGGAAGGACACCGGGGGAGTCGCCGGAAGTCATAGTTGATTAAGCAGTTATAGGGATCAATAGGATGACAGCGGGCGCCGCTGGTGGATTTCCCGAAGCCCAGCCTAAGGCGATGCACCTTATGCAGGTCAATTCCTGCTGTCGTTTCTCACCCAAAGGCTAAGCAGAGCTGCCCCACAGGAACATAGATCCAGGACTTCGTCTCCGGAGGCGAAACTGTGCGGTGTCGCTGCCGCCTCAGGCCCCAATTCCAATCCAGGGCATAGGCGCTCTGGATGGATGAATCCGGAATCCGGTGCACTTTTTCCCATTTAGACACCACCAAGGTGGCGATTATATTGCCGATCATTGCGACAGTTCTCAATGAGGTCCAGGATATCGGCAGGCTTGCCTTCATCCTGTTTGCACAGAATCCTGCCCCGGCCGAGGTCATCATTGTGGACGGCGGCTCCACGGTACCACCAAGACTGGAACTACATTCGCCGCAGCCGGTCACGCGCTCTTCTCGCCCGCTTTCTCTTTTCCATCGTTGTTCCCTGGATCATTACCGCAAACCAGATTCGCGGCAACCTTACCAGAAAGTTCCCTCCCAACCGCCAGAACATCTAGGAGCTGGTCTAGAGCAAAGCACACGATGACCCTGGCACCCAAAACCGTGGGGTCACACTGGCGGTCCGGCTTGTCGGCACCGACCTTGGTCGCGTGACAGCTCCCATGCCTTGGCATATTTCCAGCTTACGTAGGCGGAGTGATAAAGGTGCAGCAGCAGGCCCTCGCGCCCGTCGAGGAACCCTAGGCGGCAAAAATAGTGATAGAGGAACGTAGCCAGCGGCCGCACCACGATGTTGAGCACGCTGAAGCGGCGGTACCCCTTCGCAACCACCATCTTCGCGCCCAGAGACGAGTAGCGGTTCATGTACTCGAGGTAATAGGACAACGTGGGATACGTGTAGTGCACAAGCGCGTGGCGGAAGCGTTCGACGTGCCCCCGGCTTTTGAGTTCAAAGTGATCATGCGGATCGAAGCCGGTGGAATAGCCGACGCCCCGCCGGAACAACCGCAATTTCAGATCGGGATAGAAGCCGCCGTGCCGCATCCATCTTCCGAGGAAGAGATTCTGGCGCGGTACTGAGTAGCCCTCGACCTTCGAATTCGCGGCGAGAACGCCACGGATCTCGTCGGCCAAGTCGGGCGAGACTTGCTCGTCGGCATCCAGCGAGAGAATCCAGTTTTGGGTGCAGAGCTCCAGCGCATAATTCTTTTGCGCCACATAGCCCTTCCAGGGCTCGACGAAAATCTTGACCTTCGGGCCGTAGCCGCGCGCAATCTCCAGCGTGCGATCGGTCGAACCGGAGTCGACCAGGATGATCTCCTCGGCGACCTCGAAAACGCTCAACAGCGTGCGTGCGATGTTCTTTTCTTCGTTGCAGCAGATAATGCAAACGGAAAGCGGCATGAGTGTATTTGCAGATTCAGAGTTAACAGGAATCTCGCTTTTGAGTCCTGTCACGCCCGCATTATACTGCTCGCGGCCGACTTCTGAAGGCCAAGCCCCATCTGCGGTCGAGAAGCTATGTAATGCGGAGAACCAGTAGCCAAAGGCCGTGGGCGCGTTGGCTACAGCAACGGCTCACCTCTGTTCGTGTGTTCATAGCGAACGAATCTGAACCATGAAGCCGGATTCCCGCCAGCGTTTTTCCATTTCCATGGGTAAGCGGGGCGGGTGGGGCGCTTTACACTCGCTCTGGAAAATCAGACTCGACGGTCATCTGCTGGGGATTGCCGAGAACTGCCTCGTAAACCCGCGCTTCGCGGAAAATACGGAACAGCTCGCTGTCGAGCCCATTACTTGCGACCTCGGCAGCCAGAATATCCAGCGCCTGCTCTGGAGTTGCCGCCACCTTATACGGGCGGTCGCACGCCGTGATCCCGTCGTATACGTCGCAGATAGCGATCATGCGCGCTTGCACCGGGATCTCCGCCGCCACGGTTTGATGCGGGTAGCCGCTTCCGTTCAGCCTTTCGTGGTGGGCGCGCGCGATCTGAGGCACGTTGCACAGGTCCTTGGTCCAGGGAATCTGGCTCAGATAATGATACGTATGCTCCACGTGATCCTCGATCATCCGCCTCTCGTCATCATCCAGAGACCCCTTCCGAATCGACAGCAAACGCACTTCCTCACTCGTCAGTAGCGGCTGGACTTGCCCTTCGGCGTCCCTGTAGGTGCGTTCCGCAATCTGTTCCAACACGGCGAAGTTTCCTTCCGGAAGCAGGCTCGGGATGTTCGCCTTCTCGACCGTCTCGCGGAAAAACGCAAGCTCGGCGAGTTGCTGCGCGAGTTCCGCATCGAAACGGCCTTGCTCCCCCAGGTATGACTCGGGGCCGTGCTGTGACACGAAGTCCAGCCTGCGCCGCAGCAGCTCCGTTTCGGCGGCGTATGCCGCGAGTTGAAAGCGCTGCCGTATCAGCTCCGGTTGCGGAGGATACAGTTTTTGCGCTTTCACCAGGATGTCCTCGCGCACCCCGACTTTGCCAAAATCATGCAATAGCGATGCGTAACGCATTTCACGGATCTGCGCGGGCGTAAAGTGCAGCAAGCCCGCCTGCTCGCATGCCGCGGCGAGCGCCAGCGTGAGATTTGCCACGCGGAAAGAATGTCCACAGGTGGTGGGGTCGCGCGCTTCAATCGCGGCGACCGATGCGCGCAGGAATCCCTCAAAGAGCTGCTTGATATCTTCCATCAAGCGGCTATTCCCGAGCGCCACGGCCGCCTGGCTGGCGAGCGATGTCGCGAGTTCCCGATGCTGCTGCGTAAAAGCCGTCACCTGTGCATCAACCGCCGTTTGCGTGCTCAGCGTGACCGCCGCATCACGCTTGCAATTGATCAACTGGACCAGCCCCAGCATCTCGTTTTTCTGATTGCTCAACGGCACCGCCAGAATTGATTTGGTACGGTATCCCGAAGCCTCGTCGAAGTGACGGTTGATCGAGTACGGCACGCCTTGTGGCAGTTGGTATGCGTCCGGCAGGTTCACGGTCTCGCCGGTCAGTGCGACGTAGCCGGCGATAGATCGCGGATTGATTTCCATCGTGCTTTCGCAGAAGGCGATCGGCACGCTGTCATTCTGCGCCAATACAAAGCGCAGCTGACGTTCTCCATCCATTTCCTCGATCAGGTACAACGATCCTGCATCGGCCCGCGTGATTTGCCGCGATTTCGTCAGGATCATCTCCAGCAGTTTGCGCGTGTCGTGTTCCGCCGAGAGCGCTGTGCCGATGCGGTTCAATTCGTCGATCTGCCACCCCGCTTCGTCCAAACACAGGTCGGAATGCTGCCGCATACCACTGAGGCGGATATCGCTGAGCGCATTTTCCACCATGCGTTCCACCAGCGGCGCCGGAGTATGCACCGGCAGGTATGCATAAACCGCCCTGTCCAGCCCCGCGTCAGCGAAGCGCTCATCCCTGAGTACGATGACGCGTAGGCACGCATCTCCACACCAACTCGTCCAATGCTCGCGCAGGGTGCGCTCCGAGGAGCTCAACAGCACCGCACCGCCCTCGTGGTGTGGGGCCCCGCCTTGCCAAGCCACGCAAGTGAAGTTGACAATGCCCTTGATCGCCTGGCGCGCGGCCGTATCGCCAGGAAAATAAAGCACCGCCGGTGGCGGGCAGGTGCTTTCTGTGGTCATCGACTCTCCTTGCAATTGGAAGCGCTCTGGTTGGCGAATATATCGCATTCGCAGCCGAAAACAAACCGCCAAGTACCATCGGTGTGATCAACTTTGATCCCACTGTATCGCAAAGTTCGCCGGCAACGGGCGCTCTTGCCGTTGCTGGGATCGGGGTCCCCCGCGGGCTCTGTTCGCTGGAGTGATTGCGGTGGGGCAGCAAGGAATCTGCTTTTTATGCGCGTCAAAAAGTAAAGCAGATCCCCCGGGTCGCCGAAAATCGGTGCGCCCTCGGGATGACACTGTTACGTGTTTTTCAGCAACCCGCTAGAGTTTTGAACCCCCGTTCCGGAATTCTTGTTCCCGGCCATCGGCGCACTCTTGGAACTTCGGCCGCGGAGCGTCATCTCTGGAGCGTTCCGCAAGGAACCACGTGATCTAGAGAGGATGACCGGCATGAGATCCCCGATGGCCATCGCTAGCACCATCTGTAACGTGTGTCACTAGGTTGTATGATGCAGATCGACAGTCACATTGGAACGTGACCCCCGCCACTGACAGTTGTTCCTTATGTCAGCAAGATGCCCAAGACGCACTCAACCAAGTCGCGTGGGATCGGCACGGCTCCCGGAATCAGCGAAAAAGCAACCCGGGAGGAGGGTTGGTGTCGCCGCCGTTCGAGCAGTTTCTGCGAAACTCGCTTGAACCGGTGACGGTCACCATTTGGGACCCAGGGCTCTGCAAAGGGACTCAAGGCCCAGCCGATAAGAAGCCAAATCGCTCCATTCGGTAATTGGGCCTGCAAGAGGTACCCATGGCCCATACACTTAGTACCTGCACCTTCTGCGGAGTGGGTTGCGGCCTCTACCTTGAGACTGCGGGGAATCGAGTTGCCGGTGCCTATCCCAGCTTCTCGCACCCCGCCAACCAGGGACGAATCTGCGCCCGCGGCTGGCACGTACACGAGGTGGCCAGTTCACCTGACCGCCTGAAGAGTCCGCTCCTCAGACGTAATGGCCAGTTTCATGAAGTATCGTGGGACGAGACATTCGATTTCGTTGCCACCCGCCTGCAACAGATCCGCGACCGCCATGGGCCCGATTCCATCGCTTTTTTGAATTCGCCTCGCTGCGCGAACGAAGAGAGCTACCTGCTGCAGAAGTTTGCCCGCGCTGTAATCGGCACCAACAACGTCGACCACGGCGCCGGCGTGTATTGCAATAATTCCGTCGAAATCCTTCTCGACATGCTGGGGGTGCCGGCCACGACCAACTCGATCGAAGAGTTGGCCCACAGCGAGGCCATCCTGGTGGACGTAATCGATCTGGCGCGCAGGCTGCCGACGGTGGCCGGAGCCGTGATCCGGGCCAAACTCAATGGCGCCCGCCTCATCGTCGTCGGCACGCGCAGCCATCGGGTGGCCGAGCTCGCCGATTTCTATCTGCGGATCAAGCCGAATACCGAGGCGCTGCTTTATGGCGCCATGGCAAAGGTCATTGAGGACCGCGGGTTGATGAATCTTCCTTTTATCAAATCCCGCTGTAGCGATTACCAGCCCTTTTTGGCACAGTTGCACAGCTACGACCTGGTGCAGGCGGCGGAAGGCTGCGGCGTTTCATCGGACCTGATCGAAGCGGCAGCGCTGGCTTACGCCGGCGCGGGCTCGGCTGCCGTGCTCTATTCCAGCAGCATGGGAGAGAAATCCGAGCAAAACATCCGGGCGCTCGTCAATTTAGTTTTGCTCACCGGCAATCTCGGCAAACCAGGCGCCGGAATCTTTGCCCTCGCCGAGCAGAACAACCTCCAGGGAGTTTGTGACGTTGGGGTGTTGCCCGACCGTTTGCCGGGCTATCGACGCGTATCCAGCGTCGAGCCGCGTGCGGCGGTCGAGCGGGTCTGGGGTAGCAAAATCCCCTCGACTCCCGGTCTTTCCACGCGCTCCATTCTTACCGATCGTGGCGGGGGCAAAGTAAAAGCGCTCTGGCTCTCCCGCTATGACCCGGTGACCACGGCATTTCTGCCTGGCATCGAAGATTCGCTCCGCGAACTCGACCTCGTCGTGGTGCAGCACCTGTTCATGACCGACACGGCGCAATACGCGCACGTTGTTTTGCCGACGACAGCCTTTGGCGAGGAGCAGGTATCTTTCACCAGCACCGAGCGCCGTATCCAGCTGGCGGAAAAGGCAATTGAACCACCGGCTGGACTTACCCCGGGTTGGCAGCAACTTACCAGGCTGGCTGGCCTGATGGGCGCTGGCTGGAAGTATCGATCGGCATCCGAAGTGATGCAGGAGATCGGCGAAGTCATTCCCTTCTATTCCGGGGCAAGCTACGAAAATCTCGCTCACGATTACGGACGGCAATGGCCTTGTACCAAGGATCGGCCGCTGGGCACCCGCTTCCTTTTCGCCGATCCTCACGGCAATGCCCGTTTCAAGTTCGTTCCCGTGCGGCCCGGCGAACGATTTGTTGCACCAAAGAATCTGCCTCTCATGCTCGTCTTCGGGCACTCCTTGTATTACTGGAACCAGAACGTGCTGATCAGGCACAGCGAAACCCTGAAGCGCGAATATCGGAGCCTGTTCCTCGACTATCCGGATGGCTTTGTCGAAATCAGCATCGAGGATGCAAAGCAATTCGGGATACATGATGGAGAAAAGATCCGCTTGTCCGCCGCCGGCGGCTCGGCGCTCTCGACCGCGCGGGTCACGCCGGAGGTGATGAGAGGCACCGTCTACGTCCCCTATTTCGCGAGCGATGTCCAGCAGCAGATCCTCGGGGAGCGTGGATTCAGCAGCCAGCCCGTGCCGGTTCGCGTGGAAAAGGAGTCTGCATGAAAGCTCGCATCCTCGACCGTGCCGACGTGCTCAAGATCGTGGACCTGCTCCGGCAGCAAGCCTATGAAGTGGTTGCGCCGTTTTGCGGGCGCGGACGCGATACCTACTTCGACGTGGTTACCGAGCAGAACCGCGATCAGGTTCAGACGCATTTCGCGAATCCCTACTATCCGCCCAAGCGCTACGTTTTGCCGCACATCGAGCCGTTGCTCAAAGTCACGCGTACGAATGGAAATATTCGCATTGAACCGAGCTACGAGGAACCCAAGCGCGCCATCTTCGGCATCCGCTCGTGCGACGTGGCGGGAATCTACCACCTAGACCTTTTCTATCTCGGGGGCAGTTTTCGCGACATCTACTATGAAAAGCACCGCCAGAATCTCTTCCTGGTCAACCTGGTCTGCACGGACCCGGATCGGGACATTGGCGACGAGTGCTTCTGCGTGTGCGCCGACACCGGCCCTGCCGCTCGCGACCACTTCGATCTGCAATTGATGGACCTCGGGGACGAATTCATGGCCGTCGCCGGAACGCCGGCCGGTGAAAGGCTGCTTGCTGACCCCATATTCCGGAGAGGCACGGCGGCGCACGTGGAAAAGCGCCGCGCCATCCTCGACGAAGTGCGCAAGCGTTTCAAGACCAGCACGAGTTGGTTCTCGGCCACCGTGCGCTACGTATCGCACGGCGAAGTATTGGAGAAAACCTGGGAGGAGATTGGCAATCGCTGTATTGAGTGCGGCGGCTGCACTTACGTCTGCCCGGCCTGCACCTGCTTCACCGTCAGCGACCGGCAGAGCAGTGCCGAACGAAATCGAGCGGGTGCGCATCTGGGATTCCTGCGCCCTGGGCGGTTTTACCCGCATGGCGGGTGGCCACAATCCGCGCCAGGCCGTGCATGACCGCCGCAACCGCCGGTTTTTCCGCAAACTGGCGCACTATTTCATCCAGCGCGAACTCTCCATGGCTTGCGTTGGCTGCGGCCGCTGCGTCGATGTTTGCCACGGCAATATCGGAATGCCGAGCGTCGTCGAGATGATCCGGCGCGCCACGGCGGAGTTTGAGAACCATGAGCACGTCAGCCGTTAAAAAGGTGGATCCGGCTAGCGCGAGTATTCGGCCGCCGAAAATACCTATCTGCCGAAGGTCGCCATCCTCGATCGGGTGACGCCAGAAATCACTGACGTCAAGACTTTTTACTGGCGATTCGAGGATGCGGCGGAGCAGCGGGCCTTCCAGCGTTTCCGTCCGGGCCAATTCGCGCAGGTGTCGCTCTTCGGCGTCGGCGAATTCCCCGCGTCGCTGCCTCCCAGCCCGACCGAGGACGAAACGTTCTTTACCGTCCGGCAGGTCGGCAGTTGCACCGCGGCTCTCCACACCTGAAGCCCGGCGACAAGTTCGCCGTTCGCGGTCCCTACGGCAACGGCTTTCCGATGGAAAGCTATTACGGGAAGAACCTGGTGTTCGTCGCCGGCGGTATCGGGTTGATTCCGCTGCGCTCCTGCATCGTTTATGCGCTCAAGCATCGCGACCAGTACAACCACATCCAGATTTTTCTGGGCGCCAAGACGCCGCAGGAGTTGATGTATGTGCCGAACCTGCGCGAATGGGAACACTCGGCGGGAGTCGAATGCTATCTCACCGTCGATCGCAGCGATGGCGTCTGGACCGGCAACGTCGGCGTGGTCGGCAGCCTTTTCAAGAAGCCCGGCGTGCAAGTGCCGGTGGAAAACACCATCGCGTTCGTCTGCGGCCCGCCGGTCATGTTCCGTTTTGTCATCAAGGATTTGCTGGCGATGGGGTTTCAAGGAACGCAACATCGTCTCCACGCTCGAGCGGTACATGAAATGCGGCGTCGGCAAGTGCGGCCATTGCTGCATCGGCGTGGCCTATGTCTGCGTGGACGGCCCGGTCTTCACCTACGAGCAGATCAAGAAACTCGGGGAGGATATTTGATGACGGACCTCGGCGAACAACTTCGCCAATGCCTCGCGGGGCGCGTCTGTTTGCTGGGCCTCGGCAATGAGGACTTTGGCGACGACGGCCTTGGCGTCCGGCTCGGAGAGCGGCTGCTTGCCATTGGCATGCCGGACGTCACTCATTGCCGGAACCATGCCTGAGCGTTACCTGGGCGGGTTGATGCGCGAGCGCTTCGAGCACGTTCTGTTTCTCGATGCGGTTGAATTCGGCGCCGCCCCCGGTTCGGTTGTGTTGCTGGACGCCTCGGCAATCAGCGCGCGGTTCCCGCAGATTTCCACCCACAAGATTTCGCTCGGCGTGTTGTCGCAATGGGTCGAGGCCAATGGCGCCAAAGCGTGGCTGCTGGGCGTGCAACCGGAGTCGCTCAAGCCGGGGCAGCGGCTGACCGAAACAGTCGAGACCACGCTGGCAGCACTCAGCAATTTGCTGGCAAGCCTCAGGCCGCAGCCATCGCCGCCGTCGGCGGGCAACCAGATGATCGCGGAGGTGTGCGTATGATGACTCCCGAACAAGCCGTTCTCGCTTCGATCCTCATCTGCGCCGCCGGAGCGATCGTTACCTTGCTCGTTTCGCGCTACAGGACCCTGGCCGGCTGGCTTTCGTTCCTGGTCACTGCGGCTACGGGCGTGCTGATTCTCTCCGCCGTGGCCCAGGTGCTGACCGTGGGACCATCCGATCATCCGACCACGTTCGGATGGACGACGCCGGAGATCGGATTCGGTCTGCGCATCCATGTGGACGGCCTGACGGCGATGTTCCTGATGCTGGCCGCCTTGATCGCCCTGCCGGCGGCATTTTATTCCATCGCTACATGCGGCATTACGAGGAGTACAGCGTGGCCCGCTATTATCCCTATTTCCTGCTTTTTCTGGCGGCGATGTACGGCCTGCTGAGCACCACCGACATGATGTGGTTCTTCTTCATCTTCTGGCAGATGATGACCCTGCCTGGCTATGCGCTCATCCGTTTCGAAAACCGCAAGCGCGAAAATATCCGCGCCGCCAACAAATTCCTCGTCATGATGCAGATCGCCTGCGCCGCCACCATGATCGGCGCGGAGTTGCTCGCGGTGACGGGCGCGGCAACCAGCGGGGTCGGAGGTTTGAAGTACGACTTCGATACCGTAAGCGCGAATCTGCCCCTTGCTGCTGAGCGCCAGGCCCGGCGCCACCGCCTTGGCCTTCGCGCTTTTCCTCATCGGCTTCGGCATCAAGATGGGCATGTGGCCCTTCGGCCAGATCTGGCTGCCGGACGCCCATCCCGCCGCGCCTTCGCCGGTGAGCGCCATGCTCTCCGGGCGTCATGATCAAGACCGGGGTCTATGGTCTGATGCGTTATTTCCTGTGGCTGGTGCCCGCCGGCCGACCAAGCTGATTATCCGCTGGCGCGATGGGGTTTTGTGATCGCCGTGCTCGGCACCATCACGCTGTTCACCGGCACCATGCAGGCGCTCAAGCAGGAGCAGACCAAGCGGCTGCTGGCCTTTCACAGCATCGGGCAGATTGGCTACATCCTGCTGGGTACCGGGGCTTGCATGGCGCTGCTGCCGGCCAACGGAAAGCTTGCGACGTTCGCCGCGATTGGCTTGTTCGGCGCGCTGTTCCACGTCCTCAACCACGGCCTGTTCAAGGCGCTGCTGTTCCTCAATGCCGGCTCGATGCTCCACGCCACCGGCACCCAGGACCTCAACCAGATGGGCGGCCTGATGAAGTTCATGCCGCTGACCGCGGTCACGGCGCTGGTGGCCTCATTCTCCATCTCCGGCGTGCCGCTGTTCAACGGATTCGTCAGCAAATGGAGCATCTACGTTGCCGCCGTGCAGGGCAGCGCGATCGGCCAGATATCTGGCGCTGTGCGCCGTCATCGCCATCCTGACCAGCGCGCTGACCCTGGCTTCGTTCATCAAGTTCTTCGGCGTGAGCTTCCTGTCGCGCACCAGCGCGCTGGTAGCGGCACAGGCGGCCAGCAAGGGCCGTCTGGAAGTCGAACTGGATGATGCAGGTGCCCCAGGTTCTGCTCGCGCTGTTGCTGCGTTGCTGCTGGGCATCTTTCCGGCGATCGCCTTCAACCTCATGCAACGCGCGCTGGGCGCCAGCCGCCAGGGTTTTGGGGCGGCTCTGGCCGATGCCAGCGCCGATGACAGGCGGGCTGCTCGGCGGAATTCGATACGACGGCATCGGCAGCCTTGTTCGTGCCGCTTGCGCTGGCCATGGTCTTGGGACTGGCATTTCTGCGGCATTGGCCCTATCGAAACTTGGCGATGCCGCGGCGCGCCGGCTGCCCCGTGGCTCTGCGGCTATGCGACGCGAGGCGGATTGCCATCGTTACGTCGCCCATAATTTCTACGGCGAGATCAAACGCTACTTCCGCTGGGTTGGCGGCGCGCCGGCTCCGGAACCACACGAACAACCAATCTTGAAGGAGCGCTGATATGATCGCACGCGACGGCTCAAACAACTGCGGGAAGAGTTCGGCGCCGCCATTCCACGGGCCGACTGCCCCAGTGACCGCCGTTTGTTCGTGTTCGTCGATCCGTCGGCGGTGAAGCGCGTCTGCCGGCACATATTTCGCGACCTCGATGCCCGCTACGTGATCAGCATCGGCGCGGACGACCGGCCCTTCTCGGGAAATTTCCTGGTGGCGCACAACTTCGCCTTCGACCAGGACCACCTGCTCTGCAGCGTGCTCACCTACCTGCCGCCCGACAATCCGCGGGTGGACAGCATCTCCGACGAGGTGCCGGCGGCCAACTGGGCCGAGCGCGAAATGCGCGACTTGGTCGGCATCGAGCCGGTCGGACATCCCTATCCCAAGCGCCTGGTGCTGCCGGACGGCTGGCCCGACGGCGTGCATCCGCTGCGCAAGGACGTCGCCGTGGAACTGAAGTCCCGGAAGACTTCGATCCCGACGCGCAATTCCAATTCGACGATCCGCCCGAGGGCTGCACAGTCGTGCCCTTCGGCCCCTTCCATCCCACCCTCGACGAGCCGGCGCATTTCCGCCTCTATGTCGAGGGCGAGATGGTTCGCGGCTGCGAGTATCGCGGCTTCATGGTCCATCGCGGCATCGAGAAGCTCGCCGAATCCGTGCTCGGCTACAACGACATTCCGATGCTGGCCGAGCGCATCTGCGGCATCTGCGGCTGCGTGCACAGCGTCGCCTACGTCCAGGCGGTCGAAGCCGCCGCCGCGCTCAAGGCCCCGCCCCGCGCCGAATACATCCGCACCATCATGCTGGAAATCGAGCGCCTGCACAGCCACCTTCTGTGGGTCGGACTGGCCTGCCACATCGTCGGCTTCGACACGTTGTTCATGCAGAGCTTCCGCATCCGCGAGCCGATCATGTGGATCGCCGAGAAGATCACCGGCAACCGCAAGACCTACGCGCTGTGCGTGGTCGGCGGCGTGCGCTGGGACATCACGTACGACAGTCGAAGGCCGAACTGCGACAGGTGCTCGACAAGCTGGAAATCGAATGGACGGAGGTCGTGGCCGCGGTGAGCAAGGACAAGAACATCCAGAAGCGTACGCGCGGCGTCGGCGTCGCGGACCGCACGCTGGTGAAGAATGCCGGCGCTGGTCGGCCCGGTGGCGCGTGCCGCCGGGGTGGACATCGATTGCCGCCGCGACCATCCGTACGCGGCCTACGACCGGGTGGATTTCGACGTCATCACCGCCGATGGCTGCGACGTGTGGTCGCGGGTGCTGGTGCGCATGCAGGAAGTCTTCGAGTCCATCAGCATCATCCGCCAATGCCTGGAGAAAATGCCGGAAGGGCCCGCTCGACTTGGAGATCGAAGACGAATTGCCGGCAGGGCGCATCGGGTCTTTCTTCGGTCGAGGCGCCGCGCGGCGAGAGCCATCACTTCGTCATCACCGGCGAGAACAACCGTCCGCGGCGCTGGCGGGTTCGCGCCCCCACCTACCAGAACCTGCAGGCCGTGCCGGTGATGATCAAGGACCAGCAGATTGCGGACATGACAATCTCTCTGGGCAGCATCGACCCGTGCTTTTCCTGCACCGACCGGCTGGAAACCATCGACCTGCGATCCGGCGCCGTCAAGGTCTGGTCGCAGAAGGAACTGCTGAACTTGACGCGCACGAAGCAGCCACAGGATTGAATATGAACCGAAGCGCGATTCTGAATGATGGCGGGCGGATTGGTCAACGTGGGTCTGGTTCTGCTGGCGGCCCCGTTCTTCCAGGGCGTGCTTCGCAAGGTCACGGCACGCATTCAGTCGCGGCAAGGACCGCCGCTGTTGCAGCCTTACTTCGACCTGCTGAAGCTTCTGGGCAAGGAAGACATCGAATCCGGCGAGATGCCATGCATGCAGCAGTTCGCCGCCTATCTTTCGATATCTACGGCCCTGGCCGTGACCTGCCTTGTGCCGATGGGTTTCCCTGCCCCCATGAACGGTGCCGGCGACGCCATCCTGCTGATCTACCTGCTGACCCTCTCCGGCATCTGCACGCTGCTTGGCGGGCCTGGCGGCCGGCTCCACGTACTCGCTCGTCGGCATCAGCCGCGAAATGATGAGCATGATCGCCCTGGAACCGCTGTTTGTCATCGCGATCATCATCGGCGCGGTGCACACGCAGTCGTTCCGCCTGGACACGGTGCTGCATGGATCGGTTTACGCCACCAGCGGCTTTCCTGGTCCGGGCTGATCATGATCGTGGTGATGCTACTGTCATTTCAGGCGTTCGTTCAGCGCGTGCCGTTCGACATCTCCGAGGCGGAAACCGAAATGATGGAGGGCCCGCTGATGGAATACTCCGGTCCCAAGCTCGCGCTGTTCAAGTACACGTCCGATGGCAAAACTGGTGATCTATAGCGCGCTTTTCGTGGGGCTTTTCGATCCCTGGGGATCGGGACTGGCATTCCCGCTCGCCTGGCTGACGTTTTGGCTGAAAGTGTTTGGCTTGGTGATATTGGTTACCGTGGTCGCGGCAACCCATGCGCGTTACCGGATCGACCAGGCAATCCGCTACTTCGCCAGCCTGCTGGTGGCGGCTCTGGCGGCGCTCGGCCTGGCGACTTATGGCTACTGAGAGGTGAGCTCATGTCTCTGTTGAGCAAGCTCAAAGAAACGGTCATCTGCCTGAGGGCGGGACAGGTGACCCTGCCCTATCCGGCGGAGCCGCAGCCGGTGCCGGAAAAGTTTCGCGGGCGGCCCGTTTTCGACGCCGCCAAATGCATCGGCTGCGCGGGCTGCGCCAACAACTGTCCGGCCCGCGAAATCCTGGTGTTCGATGTTTGCCAGGAAATCCGCATCCTGAAATACCTCGGCCGCCGCTGCACTTATTGCGGACGCTGCGCGGATGTCTGCCCGGAAAAAGCCATCACCATGAGCCATGAATTTGAAAATGGCACCAACAGCGTGGGCGACTTGCAGCAGCGGCTGGAGCTATTCATGAGCACCTGCCAGCGCTGCGGGCGCTGCTTCAGCGAGCCGTCGGCGCTAGAACAGCTAAAGATGAAGGGCTATCGCTTCGACGACTTGCAAAATGAGCGCTGGGTTTTCCGCTCTCGGCCTTATCTCGAAGACGATCCGGTGGTGGACGACATCAACATCGAACTGGACTGAACTGCAAAAGGCCGCTGAGCAGCGAAAGGACACAAGTGTTGAAAAATCTCTGCCAGAAAATGTTCGGCCGGTCGTTGTGGGTCTATCACGCCAACAGCGGCGGCTGCAACGGCTGCGACATCGAGGTTCTCAATGTTCTTACGCCTTACTATGATGTCGAGCGATTTGGCATCAAGCTGGTCGGCTCCCCTCGCCATGCCGACGTCATGCTGTGCCAGGGGCCGGCCATGCGCTCTACGGCAACGGCGCTCAAACGCGCCTACGAAGCCATGCCCGCGCCCAAGCTGGTTTTTGCGATCGGCTCCTGCGCGTGCGGCGGCGGCATCTGGTTTGACACCTACTCTGTCATCGGGCCGGTAGAAGAAGTTCTGCCGGTAAACTATTACATTCCCGGCTGCCCGCCGCGCCCCGAAGCCATCATCTACGGCGTCGCCGTTGCCCTCGGCCTGGTGGACAAGAAGACTGCGCCGGTTCTGTTTAAGGGGCTAGAGCTTCCGATTCCGCGCTATCATCCGAATGACCTTCGCGGGAAAGACGAACTGGTCGTTTATGAGAAGGCAGAGAAGGTGTAGGTGGCGCACCACTCCATGTTTGGGAAAAGGGCCTTGTCACGTATAAGTTAGAGGACATGACGGCGATAGTCGGCGACGGAAATCCATCTGCAATCGGCACAATTCTGCGCGGCAGACCGAAAAACCGGGGAAGTTATTCAAGCGCTCAAGAGGAATTGCCTATGTGGTTGCCGCGGCAGGGTCTATGCTGGAGGAGACGCAGCATAGAACTTTCTAAGTTGCCGGAGTTCAAAAGATGTCAACTGCAGATGCTCACGCATTCGTCATGTTCCCGCTCAGTGAAGACGAACTGGGCATTCCAGTGGAGAGAGTGGGCGGTGTTCTCCCGATGAGAGAACTTGCACCGGTGCAGGGCGCCCGTTCCTATTTGCGAGGAATGCTTAAGCTGGCAGGCGAGAGCATTCCTGTTATTGATGCGGCGGCGAGATTCGGCTTGCCTCAGAGCGCATACACAGAACAGACCTGCATCATTGTCGCCCAGGTGCTGGCCGGCGAACAGTTCGTCCTGGTGGGACTGATTTCATCCGATTTGCCGGCAGTGGTTAACATCGGTATGGATCGGATCCAGTCGGCAGCCGGCAGCAAGTTTGAGTCTTGCGCGTTCGGAGTGGCCGAGTTGGATGGGCGCATCAAAACCCTGTTGGACATCGACAAAGCCATCAACGTTTCCGACCTGTTTCAGGCCCCCAAAGTCGTCAATTAGCCCAGGACCTGGCAAGCTGCTGAAAAACTCGCCCTTACAAAGAAGGAAGCCCCGTGGGACCACGGTGAACCAAGTTGCTGCGCTCGTTACCTGATACCCATGCGCAGCAAGACGTTAAATCCAAAAGCAAAGACTCCCGCGCCAAGCAACACGCACACCGGCAACGTCAAGACCCAGGCGAGCAGGAGATTTCGCAAGGTGTCCATCTGCAGCCCCGATCGGTTCGCGGCCATCGTGCCGGCCACGCCCGAGGAAAGCACGTGGGTGGTGCTGACGGGAAGGCCCAAGTGGTCGGCGGCCAGGATCGTCCCCATGGCTACAAGCTCCGCCGATGCGCCCTGCGCATAGGTCAGATGCTCTTTTCCGATTTTTTCTCCGACGGTCACCACAATTCGCTTCCAGCCGATCATGGTCCCGAGGCCCAAAGCCATGGCAACCGCAACTTTTACCCAGGCAGGAATGAATTTGGTCACCTTGTCCATATTGGATTTGAGCTTCGCAACCGTCTTCTGCTCGATCGGATCGTCCAACTGCTTCTGCTTGATCAGCTTGCCGAGTGCTTCAGAGGTGAGATAGAGATTGCTTCGCAGCGTCCGGCGCTGATCCGCATCGAGTTGAGCCAGGCTGGTCTTGCCAGCCAAAATTTCGGAAATTTCCCGGCACTTAGTGCCGACTGCCGCAAAGGTACGGGAGTTCACTTGGCCGGTGGTCTTCAAGTACGCGGACAGCTCGTCGCCGGCAACCTGATATCCCGCCATGGCAACGCCCGGCGAATGGCGGTCCATTTGGAACGAGATGGTTTCCGTGGTAGACGCGATATCCGCGACGGCAGCCTGGCCGGTTCCTAAATCGACGGCAAAGGTCAAGGGCAGAATGCCAACCAGGATCAGCATGATGAGCCCCATGCCCTTTTGACCATCATTGGAACCGTGGGCGAAGCTAACGCCGGTGCAGGTGAGCGACGAGCAATCCGCGAATCCAAAGTGGCGGCGTCTTCTCCTTGTCGGGCGCGGAATAGAGTGCCTTGTTTCGAATGAGCAGCTTGCTTAACAGCAGCAGCAGGGCTGAGCAGCCGAATCCCACTATGGGCGAAATCAATAGAGATGCACCCACTTCGCTTGTCTTAGCCCAGTTAACGCCTTCCCCGAAGGTGTGCGAGCCCGAAATCCACGAATTCGCCAGCCCGACGCCCATAATGGCCCCGATCAGAGTGTGCGAACTGGAGGCTGGCAGGCCCAGATACCAGGTGCCAAGGTTCCATAAAATTGCTGAAATCAGCAGGGCGAAGACCATCGCGAACCCAGCACCCGAACCAACATTAAGCACGAGTTCGACGGGAAGTAGCGCGAGCACCCCGAACGCGACGGCACCGCTGGAGGTCAGAACCCCAATCAGATTCCAGCAGCCGGACCATATAACGGCAATCCACGGCTTCAAGGAGTGGGTGTAAATGACGGTAGCAACCGCGTTGGCTGTGTCGTGAAATCCGTTCACGAACTCGAAGCTCAGGGCCATCCCCAGAGCCAGCAGCAGAAAAATTCCACTTCCAATTGAGACTGTTTGCCCGAACAGTTCCATTCATCCTCCCAAGCGACGAACGGTAAATACTACGCAGGAAATGTGACAGGATTGTTACGAAGCAATACCATTTCGCGAGCTGCACGCGAGGCCAACCGGCAGCTCAGGGGAGTGTGGGTGAGATCGTTCTTACTAGAACCGAAATCGCGAGCATCAGCAGGGCAATCGATAGCAGGAACAAAACGAACAGCGGCAACAGGACGCTGGCGCGCCAGAAGGGGCTTCGAATCGTAGTCCAGATCACTAGGCTGTAAACACCCCAGACGGCGAACAACAGAGACCCCAGGAAGACTCGCAAAAACGCGCCCGCAGTCGCAATCAGGGCTTCCCTAAAACTCAACTGCGGCTTGAAGGTATAGGGTATCCTGAAGCGCTCATAGACGGCTCGATCCCTTCCACCGTCGCCCCGATCAGCCGTCGGAAGCAATCGGGCACTCGTCTTTGCGATCCATGCGTGCTTCACCGAAAGCTCCATTACCCGAAGGCGGCTAGTTTCGGAGCGAACAACAACGCTCGCTTTCCCGATTGTGCATTGCAATCATACCAAGGGCCAAGACACTCAAGGAGACCCCGGCGGAGGTCCCCGACGCTGCGGCCTGGAGCTTGCAGAGTGGATGGCCAGCGACTCTGAAGTTGAGCCTCCTGCATCCCCTGCACCCGTGCTCTGCCCAATGCTGTCTCACTCCCCGTGAGCAATATTGTACAGACCTTCACTCCGCTCCTTGGTATCGTGATGGACGGGTATTGTGATGGACACTGGGTGCGGTGAGGGTGGCATACAGGCCGACTGATTGCACCCGGCCACCGGAATATGCAAGCCGGTAACGACGTAACGCCAGAATTCCCCAGCGTAGAAAGGACGTTCAAGGTGAATGCGTCGATGATGCTTGTAACGCTCCTGGCAATATTAGGAATCGCTGCTGAATGCTTAACATTATTGTTGTTTAAGGCAAACAAAACGACTCCAGCCCCAAGCATCCCAACGCAAATCAAAGACCCGGTCATCGGCGGCGTGCCTGGCAAGGATTCGTGTCTGGTTGTCGGTTGGAAACAGGATGAGGAAAAAGCCGCCATGATGAATGGAAACATGGAGCGATACGCGCGATTCTTGGAAGACAATCCAGACTGCTTCCCGCTGTTTAATGAAAACTTGGCGGATGAGGGCACGATTTCCATCTCTGGTATTGCCTCCCCGGCGTTCATCCTGTCGATCCCCCAATGGAAGATGGTTTTCGGCGCCTGACAGGCTGCTAGAAACTTGTTTTTCAGCGATCTGCTAGCCGGCGGAGCGGGACGGACCGCTGGACAAGGTCAGGCGGCAGGAGCGTAGTGCGAAAGTTGCCGATATCCCCTGAAACGTCACCAGGTGTAGCACATCGCCGGCGACGATTAGCGACGACTCTCGGAGACGGCTAACGGCCGCGAGCTCAAGTCTCAGCCATCGCCAGACCTGACAAACTCTGCGACATATTCCGGTGAGGCAGCGCCCCATTCCAGCCCATGTGGTCATAATTTCTGCTTTGGGAAATTCGTCGCGAGTGTTCACTTTTGACCATCTTTTTCTATTCTCCACCTCGACAATGACTGCAACTTGTTTTCGTTCACTACCCCTTGCAAAACCCTGAGCCTCGGCTTGGGGTTTTGTTTTCAGCTCTGCAACCGTGGCGAAGCTCAGTTTCTCCGCTTGCACTTGTGCGAAACGTCTCCGTCCCCAAGTATCACCTTTTGGGCGATTCTTATGTTTCGGGAGAAGGCTGCGTTCCACCATGAGCCCATGCGGTCATTTTCCCGATTTGGGACAGCTGGACATTCAGTGTTCCTTTTTGACCATATTTTGGCATCCAGCACCTCCATAATGTAGCCGGCTAACGCTCGCTTAGGGTTCTGCGCGGGACAAATGGGCACAATTTGAGTGAAACGGTACAGACTGGGGGAAACACTCTGACGGTCACCCCGGACGAATTTCTGGCGTTTTACCGGACGTGTGGTTTTCCAATCGAGGTCACCACCGCGTATGAGTTAGAGGAGTTGATGCGAAAGCAAGCGGCAGAGGTAACGGAAGAGGCGTTCGATGAGTTTGACCCGATCCGCGCACACGCAATGGGAGTTTAGCTCGGCATGGCTCATGTAATTTCGTTGGCATCGGCACGCGAAGTTTCTAGCGCTCTGGTGCCTTACACCGACGAGCACACGATACACGTACAGTACGCGGCAGACTTCCGAGTAGGAGATTCCCATGGCCGTCAAACGCCCCGTCGTGAAAAAGAAGAAAGAGCGGAAGACTCCAGTTGACCGGATCGCGCCTTTGCCTCGGGGTACGGCTTCTGAAGTAATCCTCAGTCTGGCAGAGATCGGCGCACCAAGTGAACGGACTGCCGCATTCGATCCCCGCGCTTTCCTGGCAAAACTCACCACTGGAAAAAGTAAACAGGAATACCAAGGCGGTGAATCCGTCTTTGCGCAAGGGGCTGCGGCGGATGCGGTGTTCTACCTCCAGAGCGGCAAGATGAAGCTCACGGTTGTCTCCAAGCGTGGCAAAGAAGCTGTCGTCGCCATCCTGCCCGAAGGCAGCTTCTTCGGCGAGGGGTGTCTGGCGGGCCAACCGATTCGTATGGCCACCGCTAGAACCGTCGAACGGAGCGCCATTATTCGGGTGGAGAAGCTGGTCATGGTGGGGCTACTCCATCGGGAACCGGTGTTTGCCGAACGCTTTCTTGCCTACCTGCTTTCCCGGAACATTCGCATGGAAGCGGACCTGGTGGATCACATCTTCAACTCCAGCGAAAAACGCCTGGCTCGGCTTCTTCTGCTGATGGCCAATTTCGGCCAGGAATCCAAGCCGATGCCGCTGATCGCGAAAATCAGTCAGGAAACTCTGGCCGATATGATCGGCACAACCCGCTCGCGAGTGAGTTTTTTTATGAATCGGTTCAGGGACCTGGGCTTCATTGACTACAACGGTGGTGGCATGCACGTCCACAGCTCGCTGGTCAGCGTCGTGCTTCATGACTAAAGGCCGTCAGAATATCAAGCCTCTTTTCGCGGAAGGATGCATGTATGGCAAAGAAACGCGGCAATCCTAATTGGGGCAAGCCGGAGCCGCTTGGCCCGGCAACTCCAATCATCACCGAATTCGAGCAGGCCGTTCGCAAATTCAATCTGTTACCCGAACAGTACATCCGATCCATTCGTCTTCGCGAGTGGGCGAGCCGCAACAAGAATTCGAAGTATATTCCCGAACCTCTGCTTGAGGCGTGGGGCTTCGAGATTGAATCGACGCTGTAGACGTGCTTGCATGAGAAAGCGAGTTGAACTCCATTCGCCTGCAGAAAAATGGGCAGGGCTCGTTACCGTTGAATTCTCCAGAACTGCTGGTCGAATACAGCGCATCTTTCAAATCGAATCGGCTGAGGAAATAGGAGATCCGGTCTTCTCGTAACATTCTTGCTCAACGGCTGGGCAGCTAGGAGTAAGGATTGCGCCGCGTTATGCCCGGCAGTACCTCATAACAAAGTCGAAAAAGTGCATAATTTCAGCTCCTCCGCACGTTGGTCGCAAACGTGTTAGTCTTGAATTGCGTTTGAATGTCCCTTTTTCCCGACCTGCCTTAGGCATCGGCGACTTTTAAACCTTGCCTCACTCGTCCGAGAAACACTGACAATTAAATAGCCCAACCTGCTGAGGCGAGGATGAAAAATATCTACGTCGGAAATCTGGATTTCCGCTCCGAAGAGGCGGAACTGCGAACCTTGTTCGAGACCTATGGACAGGTCGATAAAGTCAACATCGTGACCGACAAAGACACTGGGCAGAAGCGTGGATTTGCTTTCGTTGAAATGAGCAATGACGCGGAAGGTGAAAAAGCGATTGCTGGCTTGAACGGCAGCCAGTTGGAGGGACGCACCCTGAAAGTGGATGCGGCGAGTCCAAAACGCGAGCGGCCATCCGGCGGCGGGCGCGGGCAAAGCGGCGGCAGAAACCGTTACTGAAAGCCAACACTGACTTGATGATTGCGCTTTCCCTGCAACCCTGGAAGGCGCGAAGAAACGTTTCTTTCACTGGGCGAAGTATCGGCTTTAGGAGGCAACACCGGTCATGTTTACTATGAAACGAACCACCAAGAATAAGTTTGAGAATGCCAAGAGCGCAGCGCCGGTCGCAAAGGCGAGCACTCGTGATCTGGACGTTCAGGATGCGATTGGCGCTTACGCCTATAGTCTGTATGAGCAGCGCGGTTGCGAGCACGGCCACGACCTTGAAGATTGGCTGCGGGCTGAGGGTGAAGTGCGCACCCATCTGGGTGCATGATTTGGAAAGGTACTGCGAAAGGCTAGCGCCGATTCCCGGATCAGGTACAGCAAGAGCCTGATTTCGGAAGGCGATAGTCGTGCCGAACTCACTGGGCAAAATTAGTCCTGACGCCCTCCAGACAAAGCGGGACGACTAGCGAAAATCGCTTAACGTCATGGTTGGCGGACACGTCTCAAGGAAGAGGTTCGGGAATATACTTCGAGTTCTTGTTGCGACCCGCCCGCTCACGACGACGGATGTTGCAGGAGATGGCTTGATGTCGTGACGGCCATTAGTCATGAAGCACGACGCTGACCAGCGAGCTGTGGACGTGCATGCCACCACCGTTGTAGTCGATGAAGCCCAGATCCCTGAACCGATTCATAAAAAAACTCACTCGCGAGCGGGTGGTGCCGATCATTTCGGCAAGAGTTTCCTGACTCATTCTAGCGATCAGCGGTATCGGCTTGGATTCCTGGCCAAAGTTGGCCAGCAGCAGGAGGAGCCGCGCCAAGCGTTTTTCGCTGGAGTTGAAGATGTGATCGACCAGGTCCGCTTCCATGCGAATGTTCCGGGAAAGCAGGTAGGAGAGAAAGCGTTCGGCAAATACCGGTTCCCGATGGAGTAGCCCCACCATGACCAGCTTCTCCACCCGAATAATGGCGCTCCGTTCGACGGTTCTAGCGGTGGCCATACGAATCGGTTGGCCCGCCAGACACCCCTCGCCGAAGAAGCTGCCTTCGGGCAGGATGGCGACGACAGCTTCTTTGCCACGCTTGGAGACAACCGTGAGCTTCATCTTGCCGCTCTGGAGGTAGAACACCGCATCCGCCGCAGCCCCTTGCGCAAAGACGGATTCACCGCCTTGGTATTCCTGTTTACTTTTTCCAGTGGTGAGTTTTGCCAGGAAAGCGCGGGGATCGAATGCGGCAGTCCCATCAGGTGACCCGCCGATCTCTGCCAGACTGAGGATCGCTTCAGAAGCTGCGACCGGAGGCGAAGGCGCGATCTGGTTGCCGGGATGCTTCCGGCCCTTGGTTCCGTGTGCGGATTTTGCTAACACAGTTCCGGAATCAACAACGGCAGCGCGTTTAATAGCCATGGGAATCTCTCCCCTCGGCGGCATACCTTGCTAAGTAGCGATCGATTATCCAAATGCTGAATGGGAAAATCTGGTCAAAATTGAACACTTAGGAAAATATTCCCCAAATCGCCTGATGCGATTGCACTTAGCATGAACTTGTGCGTTGACGACGGCGAAGCAGAATGCGGCGAGAGTTCAAGGTAAAGATAAAAAGATAACGACCGAGCTAGTCGCCCGTAAAGCGTAGGGCAAGCGAGTGCGCAGCCAAAGCGTATCGCATCACAAGGCATGGTTGAGCCCAGCAAGCAAAGACCGGTTGGGAAACTTTCATTTTTTCGCGAGTGCCGCCTTCCGATTCAGCAGCCATTGCTCCCACTGAGTTTTCGTCTTCGCCGGAAACTTCGACAGCACCAACGGCACGAATTTGTCGAAACTCGGCGTGAATTGAGTTGAGCGGACTGTCTGAAGCATTTTTTCTATTCTTGAGGTTGATGGCTCCTCCATGTCGGAAATGACCTTCGGCCCAGCGCTGACGGAGTTCGCCGGAGGTTTTGCAGGAGCGCTAGTGGGTGACGGCTTGTCAGTGCCGTGTACGGCGTCGTACTTCACAAACTGGCTCTTCCAAAAATTATCGTTCTTCATATGGGAGTTGACTGGTTTCCTTTGTGCTTGCGCCCACAAGCCTTATGCACTCAGCGCAGATTGCTCCGATTTACTTTCGGGAGATTTGGAGGGAAGCTTAATAGCAGCACTACCCCATGACCTCAGCGGGCGGTTCCGCTGACGGTGCTCCTGCCTAACAGGCTGCTGAAAAACAAGTTTCGGGAAGGATAAGTCCCCAACATCTTGTACGCTTCACTTCTGGATTACACATTCGGTGCCCACCACACGTAACGACCGCGCGCGCCGGGGACCTCGACTTCCCACCCCAACAAGCCATCAGCAGGCTTGTCGGGGACCCCGCCGGCTTCCCACCCGGGCTTCGGCGCGTTCTTGAACAGTTGCCTAAGCCTCGGCCGCAAACTGTTCTGGCCTCACTTCGAGTGTCGCCGCGTCGTTCTCCGGCCTAATCAAAACTTCTTGCCGCCCCAAACCTGCAAGGCGCTGAAACACATCATTCGCCGTGTCTTGAATCCGATTACTGGGATTATGAAGTTTGCGAATTGCTTTGAACGCCAAGTGGCACAACGTATAGCGGCTTGTCGTACGTAACGCCTCAAAAACAACCTCGGAACGCATAAACGACACCTCCTGTGGCCACCGGGACGGTTGTGATTCGTGGTGTACGTTCTCGCAAAAACGGCGACCTGCGCTTTTGGCGGTACAGGACTGCTGGCGCGGAACACGGCAGCGGCGAGACTCGCGTGCCAATGTTACCGAACTACGTGAGCCACGTTCAGCTAATCCCCATTCCGTGTGCCCGGATCGGGTCACACTCGTCGAACGCCTCTTCCGTCACCTCTGCCGCTTGCTTTCGCTTCAACTCCTCTAACTCATACGCGGTGGTGATCTCGATTGGAAAACCATACGTCCGGTAAAACTCCAGCAATTCGTTTGGGGTGACCTTCAAAGTGCTTCCCTCCACTGCGCACGTCTCACCACAACCGACACCCTCACTTCTTCCCCAAGAAAGCTGCGTTCAGCGCGAAATAACAACGTTACTGTCGACTGTGAAGCAGAGGGCAGCGGCAATACAGGAGTCAACGTGCTCCTCACACCGCTTGAAAAAAGGGTCTACGGCCGAAACTTGGCCCGCAATATGCCGCGCAGAACCTTAAGTGATTGTTCGCCAGTGTTATTGTCGAAGCGCAGGATGGACAAAAACTGGTCAATATTGAACACTTGAGAAAATAACCGTCCCAAACCGGGAATATGGCGCACGCCAACCCGGAACCGCCACTCTACTTTCAGAACAGGCACTGCCGCACACCACCCGCAAGTTGGGGCGGAAGTGCCGGGTTCTGGCGAAATCAGTTTTGAGCTACCGGTGCGGGATGGAAAGTGGAGGTGAGTAGCGCGACCCGGATGGGTGTCATGCTGAGTACAGCGAAGCATCCCAGGAAACTGTCCCGCCCCGCGCCGCCCTGGGCTTTTTGATGAAATCCTTCTGCTGCCCTTCAGCCCCATGCCACGCTGGGATTCTTCGCTCCCTGTGGTCGCTCAGAATGACAGCCTAAGCATTTCAAGCAGAAGGAAGCTTGAGCGGGCAATCCCAGGTCATCGCGTCAATAAGACGTTCATGCTGTTGCCGGCTGTGTTTTCCAAGTGTCCCGCAAGCACATTTCCATCGTCGGATAGCGTGAGATTCATGACGATATGATTATGTATATCACCATTGTAAAAGTCGGCAATCACCGTAACCGTGTCCCCCGACACGTTGACGCTCACATCGCGACCCCAACAAACCCCCACATATCTTCCCGCCACCCTGCTGATCAATAGAGTGCCAGGGCCTGGGCCCATGCTGTGCCACGTCCCCTCAACGCTCCTCTGGGCTTGGGCGAACGTCGGCATTAACACAGCGAGAGCAAAAATCACCACGAAGCATAGTTGCAAACGTCCCAGATTCTTCACTGGAATCTTCTTTGTCAGCTTATATCATTGCAATCAATTGGTTACAACTCTTTTGTGAAATAGGGATTGCTGTCACAACAGACGTTTATGTAACAACGATTGCGCGGATATCCGGGAGACTTACGCTAGGCGAACATGTCTTTCACTTTGCTTAGCAGCGAGCGCTTCTCGATCTTGTTGTCTACGCCGGCGATCGAATCGAGTTCCTGCAATAGTTCACGCTGGCGTTTGGTCAGTTTGGTCGGAGTATGAACCTTAACCTCGACGTAGAGATCGCCACGCCCGCCGCCGTTGAGTACGGGCACGCCCTTGTGCCGCAGCCGGAAGGAAGTGCCTGTCTGCGTTCCTTCGGCAATTTTGATCGTCGCCTCGCCCTCGAGTGTGGGGATCTTGATTTCCGCACCGAGCGACGCCTGGGCGAACGAGATGGGAACAGCACAAAAAAGATCTTTGCCTTCGCGCTCGAAGACCGCGTGCTCCTTAACGTGCAACACAACGTAGACGTCGCCATTCGGTCCGCCGTGCAGGCCCGCATCGCCTGCGCCCGAGAAGAGCATGCGCGTCCCTTCTTCGACGCCGGCGGGAATCTCCAGCTTCAGCGTGTGCTGTTGGATGACGACCCCCTCGCCTTTGCAGCTCTTGCAGGGGTCCTGGATCACCGTTCCCATGCCTTGGCACGCCGGACACGTCCGCGCCATGGTCAGAAAGCCATTCTGGAACCGTATCTGGCCGCGGCCTCCGCATTGCCGGCACTGTGCCGGTGCTTTGCCTGCCGTGGTGCCTTTACCCCGGCAGTCTTCGCAGATCTCGCGCCGGCGAAAAGCGACTTCTCGCTCGCAGCCAAAGACCGCTTCCACAAACTCGATGGTCGTATCTTCGCGCAGGTCGCCGCCGCGCTGCGCCCGTGAGCGGCGCCGGCCGCCTCCACCGAAAGCGTCGCCGAAGCCAAACAGGTCGCCGAAAATCTCGGCAAAATCGATGGTGCCGGCATCAAAGCCGCCGCCAAAGCCTCCGCTCATGCCATTGACGCCGGCGTGGCCAAAACGGTCGTAGTTGGCACGCTTCTGCGGATCGCTCAGGATTGCGTAGGCTTCGCTGCACTCCTTGAATTTCTCTTCGGACGAGGGATTCCCCGGATTGCGGTCCGGATGATGTTGCAGCGCCATCTTGCGGTATGCGCTCTTGATCTCCTGATCGCCGGCGGTGCGGGAAATTTCGAGAACTTCGTAGTAATCGCGTTTGATCTGAGTAGCCAGAGTCTTCTTCCTCGCGGGGTCGTGCTGAATTTATCTTCCGGGGTTCTGCGCCACCAACACCATGGCCGGACGCAGAAGTCGATCGCGCAGCTTGTATCCGCGGAGCAGTTCCTCAACCACATAGTTTTCGGGAACTTCGGTGGTCGGCACCATCTGAACCGCCTGGTGAATGCTGGGATCGAATGCTATGCCTTTGGTTGGGACGGGCTCCACCCCGAGTTTGGCGAGCACGTCGTGGAATTGCCGGTCGATCAAGTCGATGCCCGAACGGATGTCCTCGGAGCCGGCCGGTCCGGTTTTCAGGGCGCGGTCGAGGCTGTCGAGAATCGGCAGCAAAAGCCTCAGCGCCTCGGCCAGAGCGTACTCGCGATACTCCTGCTGCTCCCGCGCCACGCGCTTGCGGAAATTGTCGAACTCGGCCTGCAGGCGAGCCAAGCGGTCCAGATAAGCAACGCTTTCGGCACGCAGCTTCTCAATCTGAGCTTCGAACTCGCTGCTTGGAGCCGCGGCCGCTTGCGCCTGGTCTTGCTGAGTGTCCGGCTGTTCGCTGGACGACTCATCGCTCTCCGGTAGTTCACGTTCCGGGTCCAGGTGATCAATTCCCTTCTGGCGGATCTTGCCGTTACCTTTGGTCATAACGCCTATTCGGTTTCGTTGAGTAATTTATCAAATAGAGTCGCGATGTAGGAAACCGCGGTGATGGTGTGCTGATAGTCCATGCGGGTGGGGCCAATCACGGCCAAGCGCCCAAACATTTCATCTCCGGAGCGCGCCGGAGCTCCGATCAGCACAAAATTTTTAAGGTCGGGCATCGCCTGTTCCAGCCCGATCACGACGCGCACAGCCTCCTGCCGCGCGTCAAGATAGGCGGCGAGAAGTTCGCAGACACGCTGCTTTTCTTCCAACGCTTGCAGCAACTGCCGCAGCCTCTCCGAATCATTATCGCGCGAAATCAGGTTTGCCGTGCCTTCGACGAAGACCGTTTCTCCGCCGTGATCGTTAGCCAACGCGCCATTCCTGTACAACTGCTCGATCGAGCCCATCAGCTGGTCGTACTCGCTGCGCTCCTGTTCGATGCGCCGCTCCAGCTCCACGCGCAGTGATTCCAGCGTCCATCCGCGGAAATTTTCGTTGATGTAGCGGGAGGCCATATCGAGATCCGCCTGGGAAAGCGCCCGTCCTACTCGCAGTACGCGATCCCGCACCAGGCCGCCGCGCATCACCACTACGGCGAGGATCTTCTGCTCCGCCAGTCTCTGAAAGTGGACGTGCTCCAGCGCGTTTTTCGGGCCTCCGCTGGTGACCGCAACCCCAACTCCGCGCGAAACCAGCGAGAGCACGTGCGTGGTCCTCTCCATAAACTCCTGCACGTCATGGATTCCGTGGAAGGATTTCTGCAACGTCTGTTCATCCTCGGACGAGATGCTGGCAGCGCCCGATAGCTTCTCCACATAGTATCGGTATCCGTGAACGCTGGGGACACGCCCTGAGGAAGTGTGCGGCTGCTCGAGCAACCCCGCCTCCGCCAGATCCGCCATCACATTGCGAATGCTGGCCGCACTGAGGCCTTCCAGGTTGCGACGGGCTATGGTGCGGGAACCAACCGGCTCACCCGTCGAAATGTAAGTCTCGACGATGGCGGTCAGAATCTCCTGCTCACGCCTTCCGATTTGAGGAGAGTCGGCCATGCTCAAGCTCCAGTCATCCTCTTTAGATGCAGCTATTTAGGCACCGGATTCCAGCGTAGGCTGCAGCTCTGGTCCCGGCAACAGCCGTTTTGCCGCTGGGGTGGGGGCTCAGAAGCTGTCTCGGAATTTCTATTTTAGCACTGTTGTTGGCACTCGCAGCCAAAGAGTGACAGACATAGGAGCAAGAATCGTAAGCGGAGTACTAAGTGATGCGTTACCCGTTACTTAGAGGAAAGTTTTCGGTTATTTAGACGAAAATTTTTGGCAGATGCAGACTGTCGGACTAGCTGCTTTTGGCACACTTTTGGCACACTTTATGCACCAAATTGGCCTCAAGCTGTGTCCGATAATGCGCAACTCTGGCGTACGCCCCGGCTGGCCAGAGACTCACACCGCCTGCTTGCGCGGCGCGTGCGGGCAACGGATCGCGCCCCGGCTCGCGGCAGTGCGGACGACATTCCGGCCGGTCCGCGTGATAGAGCTCCCGACCGTTACTGAACTTCGATGATGTTCCCGCCTTGGGTGGAGTTCAGTTCATCGACGCGCTGGAGCACGTTTCGGGCAAAAGCAAACATCGAGCGGGCGTGCTCGGACTGCTCTCCCTCAAGCACCACCGGATGACCGCTGTCGCCACCTTCGCGAATCTGCGGATCGAGTTCGATGCGGCCCAGGAAAGGCAAATCAAATTGTTGAGCGGTTCGTTCGCCGCCGCCTTTGGAGAAAATGTCGATCTCCCGGTGGCAGTGGGGGCACAGGAAGTGGCTCATGTTTTCTACCATGCCGATGATGTCGACCTTCATGGTGCGAAGCATCTCGATTGCCTTGCGCGCGTCCTGCAAAGCAACGTCGCTCGGCGTGGTGACCACCACGGCTCCGGTGAGCGGCACGGTCTGGATGAGCGAAATCGCCACGTCTCCGGTGCCAGGAGGCAAATCGACCACCAGATAGTCCAGCTCTCCCCACTCGACCTGTCCGAGGAATTGGCGAATGATGGAGTGCAGCATGGGTCCGCGCCAGACCAGAGGCTTATCTCCCGGGTTCAGAAATCCAACCGAGATCACCCGGACGCCATAACGTTCGATGGGAACGATGCGATCGCCTTCGGTGATCTGCGGCGCCTGGTTGGTGCCGAACATGAGCGGAACGTTGGGTCCGTAAACGTCGGCATCGAGCAGGCCGACCTTGTGCCCGAGGCGGGCCAGAGCGATGGCGAGATTTACCGCCAGAGTGGTTTTTCCCACGCCGCCCTTGCCGGAGCCGACAGCGATAATCGATTGAACGCCAGGAATAGCCTGCGGTGCTTGCGGCTGCGGACCAGAGCCGTGCTCATGCGTGTGAGACAAGATGGAATCCCCTTTTGTCGAGATAAAGTTTGATTATATACGCCGTTGAACACGCCGCCCGGCCGGCGGCAGGCAGCTTGGGGTCGTCAGTTCGAGCAAAAAAGCGGGTGCCCCATACAAGCTTCCTTTGCTTGAGTGGGGTAGTTGCTGCTTGTGCAGGAAACTGCCCCACTCAAGCCAACGGCGGGCTTGAATGGGCCACCAACCGTTCTTACGCCCCCTTTGGGGCTGTTCGCTGAAACGTCAACCGTACCCCAGGCTTACGCCATGGGGCTACCGTATTACGCCCGCTGTGCGGGCTGGGATCACGCCCAAGCCCAGAGCGGGTGCCCCATACAAGCTTCCTTTGCTTGTGTGGGGTAGTTGCTACTTGCGCAGGAAACCGCCCCACTCAAGCCAGCGGCGGGCTTGAATGGGGCCACCACTCTGCTTATTTTTTGGGTAACGGCGGGCACCGGCGCGGAATCCAATCCGCAAGCAAAGAATCCAGGAGAACGAAATGGCGAACTGCACTCACCTCGGACTGATCAATCCTACCGTCAAATCCAGCGGCAAAGGCTGCAAAGAGTGTCTGGAAACAGGAGGTACATGGGTCGAGCTGCGCATGTGCGAGATCTGCGGACACGTGGGCTGCTGCGACTCTTCACCCAATAAACATGCCACCAAGCATTTTCATAAGACGAAGCACCCGATCATCCGATCCTTCGAGCCGGGCGAGAGCTGGCACTGGTGCTACATCGACCAGGATTTTGTCGAACCACGAGCAGCATGAATTGCTGTGGCGTTAGCGACAAAGGCGAATCCTCGCTGCGACTAAAGCCCGCAAAGGCCCCACCCCCCGGCACAAAGGCTTATTTGGCCTTGCCCTCTACCTCAGGATCGGTACAATTGTGGGGCCTCCGGGTCGGAAAAGGAGATTCCGGATAAGGCCAATCACATTGCCAAAGCGCTTACCAGCGCGGCCGACCTGTGCGGCAGCGGCAACTAAGATTCCGTGTTAAGCAAGGAGCGGCTGTTCAAAATGAAAACTCTGCGCACCATCGTTTCCATTCTTGGCTTGATCGCGTTCTCCGCGGCCTTGGCCCAGCAGCCTGTTGCGCCCCCGTCCAACCCCGCCGCACCGGCCGGCCCAACGCTGGCCACGACCATGCAGTTCCTTGAGACAACGCTGAATGGACAGGGCAAACTGAATTGGACTACTCAATATCATGACAGTGCAGATGGGACGAATTGGACCTATAAGCTCAGCTTCGAGGTAAGCAAAGTGGTTGCCGATGCGGCGACCTGCACAATCCGTTATCACTGCAAGATCACGCGGGACGACGTTGTGGTCTCCGATCGCGATGCTTTGTTGGTTCTGCACGATGTGCAGGACCTGATGTTGACCACCGGCGACCAGCGTCAGAACAAGAATGATGCGGCCGCCGGGCACACAACTTGGACCGCGAAGGTGGTCCCGGGAAACTTCGACCTTGTGGTGCGAGGGCAGGGGAATAACGAGTTCTACTTCTTTTTTACCGATGAAGACACGGCCAACCGTGCCATGAAAGCCATGGGCCACGCGGTACAATTGTGCGGCGGCAGCAGAGGTTCGTTTTAGCCGACCGAATCCCTTCTCAAACCGACTCCCTTCTAATGATCGATGAACCAACAATCGCAACGGCAATCAGTAGCCGTGCTCGCCGCCGTCGTTTAGTTTCACTTTGCCGCGGAACATGCGGTAGATGAAGACGAAGTATGCGAGGGCCAGGGTGATGCCTATGCTCCACCAGACCAGTCCTACGGCCAGCGCGTAGCTTGCCGTGACCGAGTTTTGGATGGTGAGGTTGTAGCGCGGGTCAACCGCCGGCAGGATCACCGGATAGAGCGCGAAGACGGCTCCGACCAGCATGAAAGCCAGATAAAACGACGAGGCCAGAAACGCGCCCAGATCGTTTCCCTTCCGGCTGTAGGTAAACATGGCGAAGAGGGTGCCGAAGACCGCCAACGGAATGACGTATCCGATGGGCGCGGCCCGGTAGTTGGCCGATAGTTCGGGGCGAATCCACAAGGTCGCCAGCAGGCTGAGCAGGGTAAGCGCTAGTTGCGCCGGCCAAAGCACGGCCGCAATCCGGCGAGCCCGCTGGTTGACCGCGGCCTCGGTTTTGACGGCGATGTAGTGGGCACCGTGGCTCGCGAGCGCCACCAGCGCCAGCACGCCCGAGAGCACTGTATACCAATCCAAGATGCCGGGCTCCGGCCCCACCCGCCAATTGGTGAACAGCGGCAGGAAGAAGTAATGATCCGGGCCGAGCGGCACGCCGCGCACCACGTTTCCCAGCGCGGCTCCGTAAAAGATCGCGAGCAAAAGACTGGCCAGAGCGAAGATGGCGTCGAAGAATTGCTTCCAGACATCCTGCTCGAGGTGGGCCCGGAACTCGATGCCGATGGCGCGCAGCATGAGCAGCCAAAGCACCATCATCAAGGGCAGGTAGAAGCCGCTGAAGCTGGAAGCATATAGCTGCGGAAAAACGAAATAGAGCACGCCGCCGGTGGCCAGCAGCCAGACTTCGTTGCCATCCCACACCGGGCCGATGGCGCGGATGACTTGCTTGCGCTCATCATCGGTGCGGGCGGCGAGCAGATGAATGGCGCCGGCGCCGATGTCGAAGCCGTCGAGGATGACGTAAGCGGTGAGCATGACCGCGATGATCGAAAACCAGAGTGTCGGCATGTTATTTCACCCCCGCTTGTGGCCCGGCGCCGCCGTCCGCGATGGCCGGGACTTGTCGCGCCTCGGGACCGTGCTCGATTTCGCGGTGCATCAGGAACAGAAAGAGAATGGAAAGCATGGAATACATTCCCAGGAAGCCGAGCAGCGTGAACCAGCCATTGCCCGCTGAAACCGACTTGGAATATCCGTTGGCGGTGCGTAGCAAGCCGTAGACGAGATACGGCTGCCGCCCGATCTCGGCGGTCACCCAACCCGCCGTGTTGGCGATGAAGGGCAAGGGGAAACTGAGCAGCAGAATCCAGAGCATCCAGCGCGCTTCGAAGAGCCGCCGGCGCCAGAGCAGCCAGGCCGCGACCAGCATGACGGCCATGAAGATCGTCCCCAGGCCGACCATGATGTGATAGCTGAAGTAGAGCAAAGGAATGTTATCGGGCCACTCCGAGCGCGGAAACGCGTCCAGCCCGCTCATGTGGGCGCTCCAACTGCGGTAGGAGAGTAAGCTGAGAACGCGCGGAACCACGACTGGGTTGTCGATTTTCTTTTGCTCGACGTCGGGTTGGCCGATGATCACCAACGGCGCGCCCTGACGCGATTCGAACAAGGCTTCCATGGCGGCGAGGGTGACGGGTTGATGCTCCGCCAGGTTGCGTCCCTGGCCGTCGCCGGTGGGCCCGATTAACGGAATGACAAAAATCAACGCGGCGGCGACGCCAACCTTGAGGAAGATTTTTGCCTGCTCCAAATGCTGTTTGCTGAGCAGGTAGAAAGCGCCAACGGCCATCATGACAAAAGCGCCGGTCACACCCGCGCCGGTCATGTTGTGGGCGTATTGCCAGAGCGCCCACGGATTCAGCACCAGGCCCCAGAAACTGGTGAGCGTGACGGAGCCATCGGCGGTGCGCGCATAGGCCACCGGGTGCTGCATCCAGGCATCGGTGGCTACGATAAAGTAGCCCGACAGCCAGGAGCCGAGAAACACGGCCACGGCCGACCACCAGTGAGCAATTCTGCTCAGACGCTTTTCGCCGTAGAGAAACAGCCCCAGGAAAGCCGACTCCAGGAAGAAGGCGAAGGTGCCTTCCATGGCCAGGGTTTGTCCGATGACGCCGCCGGCGTATTTGGAAAAATGCGACCAGTTGGTGCCGAACTGAAACTCCATGGGAATTCCAGTCACCACGCCGAAGACGAAAGAAATACCGAAGATCTTCGCCCAGAAGCGCGCGGCATCGTCGTAACGCGGGTCCTTCTTCCACAGGGCCAGGGTCTTCAAGGCCACGATGAGCGGCGCCAAGCCCATGGTGAGCTGCGGAAAAAGATAGTGATAGGTAACGGTGAAGGCGAAATGCAGTCGATGGATGAATTCAGCGCTGTCCATGTAAGGTCACCTGGTGTGCGGCAAAAAGAGTACGGCAAAAAAAGTTCACCGCAACCCCAACCCGCGCGATCAGGGCGCGTGTCGGGGACCGACGCTGCGAAATACTTAGGGCTTGAGCCGTTCTAGTTTGCGCATTTTTTCCGCCCGCCGGATTTCGCGCCGCCGGCCCGCATCTTCATAACGGCGCTTCTCGTCGGCGGTCTCCGGCAATACCGGAGGCACCTGGAGTTTGCGTCCATGGCGGTCTACGGCCACGAAAGTCAGGTAAGCGCTGCTCACGTGACTGCGCTCGTTCGACAAATAATGCTCGACCCAGACCTTGACGCCGACCTCCATCGAGGTGCGAAAGACCCGGTTCACCGAAGACTGTAACACTACCAGGTCACCGACGCGACTCGGCACCAGGAAGTCCAGGTGATCGATGGCGGCGGTAACGACGTAGCTACGTGAGTGGCGATGCGCCGCCAGCGCTGCCGACAGATCGATCCAGTGCATCAGGCGTCCACCGAGCAGAGCGCCGAGCGGGTTGGCGTCGTTCGGCAGAACATATTGCACCATCTCGGATGCCGATTCGGCAACCGGCTTCGGACTGAGAAATATGTCGAACCTGGTTTTGGTTTGCTCTTTCTTTCCGTCTTCGTTCTCGCTTTCGGCGCCCACCAGACGATCCTTTCCATGCTCAAAGACCATGATTCATGATCAAAGCTTCACTTCACTTCGTTGTCCACAGGCCTTTTGCCGCAGCCCGCGCAACTACGGCGCATGCGGGTGGCGGCTGAGGTATGCAGCCAGAAAGCACTCTGCCTGGCGTTGCAGCCGCTCATCGCGATGAGCGTTCAGCCATGCGGAAGTTGCCCGCGAGAATTCCAGTACTCCGGATTCGGCGGGGGCATGATTTAATTCCGTGGCGTAGAGAATCCGCAAAATCTCCGGCGCGTCGCGCGGCACAGAGAAGCGGACGGCATCGGCAGTGCGTTCGACGGGAAGCCAAGCGCAGAGAGCATAGCCGAGGTTACACTGCCGCAAAGCTTCGTCATCCGGTTGCTCGCGCTCGTGTCCGGGAGCGGAACAGCCGCCACGGAAAGCGTCGCCCAGCGGCAAGCGCTGGCGCCACAGCCAGAGATCGGCATCATGGCGCTGGTGCGGAATGAAATACGGGCAACACATAGGATCTATTTCGGCGAATCCGTTGAGCGGGGATCGCCGCCGCGGCGGGAACCGCCGAGTACCGCTATTCTACAGAATTCTACAGACCTGCCGGGCAATTGATCCCCACATCTGTCTAACCGCGGCAGATGAGGGACACCGTCAAACGAAACTACCCCACGTTAGCCCAGTCACCCCAGCGAGCTGAGCCTCGCCTTGATAATCTACAGGCACCCGGCCAATTCGCGCTCAACTCCCTCCAATTCGCGCTAAACTTGGGATGCTGTCCCGTCAGTTCGCCGCGTAAATTTCAGCATGTTAACCTGAGCGATTTGCACGTTCAAATACACAGATTCTTCGTTCGCTCAGAATGACACTTCATAAGGTTATGGCGCGAACCTCCAGGACGCGACACGCGACACTAGCGAGGGTGGCCGGAAGCCGAGAGGATACAGATGGCGCAGAGTCGAGTGGGGCAGCTCAAGGAAATTTTGGCTCAGGACACAAACAACCTGTTGACCCGCTACGCGCTGGCTATGGAATACTCGAACTCCGGCGATGTCAACGCGGCGGTCGCCGAGTTCAAACTGCTGCTCGAACAAAATCCAGATTATGCCAACGCCTACTTCATGGCTGCGCAAGCACTGGCGGGCGCGGATCGCGGGGCTGAGGCTGGGCAAATGCTCCGGGACGGAATTGCCGCCGCCAAGCGCAGCGGGAATCGTCATGCGGAATCCGAGATGCAGCTCATGCTCGACGATCTGGAACGGCTCTGATCCCACCTTAGCCAACTAAGCGGAAGTGGAGCCCCCTTTGTTTTCGGCAGCAGAAACAAAAGGTGGCTCGACTTCGCTCGCCATGACAGTCTGGTAGGTCGGAATATATCTACTGGGGAATTGCTCTAACCGCGGCAGATATGGGGCACCCGTTTTCATTGGTCCCCACATGAGCCGACCGCGGCGCTGGTGACTCGAAAATCAAATTCCCACATCTGCTAACCGCGGCAGATATGGGGCACCGTCAGCGCCGACGGGTCCGAAGCGAATCTCAGGCCGCGGCCGCTTTGGCTCGTTTTTTGAGCATCCGTCTTAGCGCGAAATTAACTACGAACGGCGCCAGGAATGCCAATCCAATAGCCACGCGGTTCGTCCAGGGAACGACGGTTTCGGTAATGTCGCATTCGTAGGCACGCAGCACGGCTTGGGCGACGCGCTCGGCGGTAATTCCGCGCTGCCCTCCGGCGGAGATTCGCATCCCCGGCGCGCCGTGCACGGCATGATCTCCGAAATCGGTTTTCACATAGCCGGGGCAAATATTGACCACGGAGACGCCGCTGCCTTCGAGTTCGAGACGGGCGGCGCGGCTGATCGCATTGAGCGCGCGCTTGGTTGCCCCGTAAGCGCCCATATACGGCACCGCGATGAAGCCAGCCACGCTCGAGATGTTGATGATGCATCCGGATTTCTGCCGTTTCATGACGGGAATCACCTGCTGCATCGCTTCGATGGCGCCAAACAGGTTGGTTTCAAACATCCGGCGGTAGGCTTCGCGCTGCATGCGCTCGATGGAATCGATCAACCCGAAGCCGGCATTGTTCACCCAGACATCAACCCGTCCGAAGCGCTCCAAGGTGGCCCGAAGCAACGCCGAAATCTGCGCCGGGTCGCAGACATCGCAAGCAACCGCCAAGCTTGGCTGTCGGGGTGCAACTCTGGCGCGCGCCGCCTCCGCCCTGGCCTGGTCGCGCGAAGAGAAGACGATGGCCGCGCCATGGTCGGCGAACAATTTGGCGGTGGCTTCGCCGATACCCATGGATGCGCCGGTGATGACCACTACCTTTTCTGACATATCCATAGCAGTGCTTTGTAAGTTCTCACGAGGAAAAAGTCAAGTTTGGAGCAGGCTCTACCTCGATAAAATTTTCCCACGTTAGCCCGACAGCAGGGCGGGACGTGGGGCACCCGGAGATTCCCTCTGGGGCTAAAGCCCGTATTCTTGCTGGCTCCGGATGGCGCGGCTAAAGCCACGCCCCTTCAAGAGACCTATCTATGAAACAGACTCTATGGATTACAAATCAAATACACAGATTCTTCGCTCGCTACACTTGCTTAGAATGACACTTCGAGTGAGAGTTATGGCGTCCACACTCAGCTTAATAGGTATCGGGAACTCACACGCTCAGAAACGTATACAAAACCCGGCACTCACTTTGCAGCAGAACTCATAGCAGCTCTGTTTCTGGCACGGGCAGAATTGCCCGGGGCGGAAGTTGCTGCAACCAGCGGGCTGCGAGCGACGTCAAAAGAGCTAACGCCCGGCAACCTGCAACTCTGCTCGAACGGCGAGGCGTTAAGTCATTAGTGCGAACGGTCTCTCAAAAGGCGAGAGCGGAAGGGTTGTTCTCTTATGAATCTGCCCGGGACGTTGGGCGAACTACGGCAGAGCGCGTTTTGTGAAAACAGACTTCGAACCCGGCACGTGAAAGACGAGCTGCGTGAAAACCTCATAGCGCGTCTGCGACAGGGAGGGCCGGTGTTTCCCGGCATCATCGGCTATGAAGACACGGTGACGCCTCAGGTCGTCAATGCCATCCTCTCGCGCCACAATTTCATCCTGCTGGGCCTGCGGGGCCAAGCCAAGAGCCGCATCCTGCGCTCGTTGACGGCGCTGCTCGACCCGCATCTGCCGTACGTCGCCGGATGCGAGATCCGCGACAATCCTTATCAGCCGCTCTGCCGCCATTGCCGTGAGCTGATCGCCGAAGTTGGCGACAAAACTCCGATCGCCTATCTCGGACCGGACGAACGCTACGTGGAGAAGCTGGCGACTCCCGACGTGACCATCGCCGATTTGATCGGCGACATCGATCCGATCAAGGCGGCCAAGGGCGGACACGAACTCAGCAACGAACTGACCGTCCATTACGGGTTGCTGCCGCGCGCCAATCGCGGCATCTTCGCCATCAACGAACTGCCCGACCTCGCCGGCAAGATCCAGGTCGGCCTGTTCAACATCATGCAGGAAGGCGACGTCCAAATTAAGGGTTACCCGGTACGGCTGCCGCTCGATGTTGCCCTGGTGTTCAGCGCCAACCCCGAGGACTACACGGCGCGCGGCAAAATCGTGACGCCGCTGAAGGATCGCATCGGGTCGGAGGTACGCACGCACTATCCGGCGTCCATCGAGGAGGGGATCGAGATCACGGCGCAAGAGGCGTGGACCAAGCGCAATGGTTTGCAATTGCAGGTTCCGCGCTTCATCGATGAAGTGATTGAGCAGATCGCCTTTGTGGCGCGCGAGGACAAGCACATCGACAAGCGCTGCGGGGGTCAGCCAGAGGCTGCCGATCAGCGCGATTGAGAACGTCATCTCGAACGCCGAGCGGCGCGCGGTGTTTCAGGATTCCGAATACGTGGTGCCGCGGATTGCCGACGTGTTCGCGGCCCTGCCGTCGATTACCGGCAAGCTCGAATTGGAATATGAGGGCGAGGTGCGTGGCGCCGACCAGGTGGTGCGCGAGATCATCAAGACCTCGATCGCGCGGGTTTTCGATCGGTACTTCGCCAACGCCGACCTGAAGCAGGTGGTGCAATGGTTCGAACTGGGAGGCGAAATCCAGTTGCCGGAATCGGCGAACCCGGCTGAGCTGGCAGGTATGCTGCGCCCCATCCAGGGACTTTTCGATAAGACCTCGATTTTGAAGCTGGAGAATTCCGAGGCACCCGAGGTGCAGGTATCGGCCGCCGAGTTCGTGCTGGAAGGACTGCACGCGCACAAAAAAATCGGGCGCTCGGAGGAGCGCTTGTTCTCGGCCGACAAGGGAGCGAAGCCTCCCGAGCGGGAGTACAACAAAACCGAAGTGCAAGACGACTTCGAGGCGCGCCGCCGGAACCGCAGGCCGTTTAACTAGAAAAGGGTGCTGAAAAACTCGTACCAGTGTCATCCCGAGGCCGCGCCGGTTTTCGGCGACCGAGGGATCTGCTTTACTTTTAACGCGCACAAAAGCAGATCCCTCGCTACGCTCGGGATGACACCCTCTGAGAACAGTGTTTAGGGCACCAAGAATCCGATACTGGAAAACAGTTCACAAAGGCTTTTTATGCGTCGAGTCCGCTATTCGAAATACATTGCCGATCTGGCCGATCAATTCAGTATGGAAGATTTGATGCAGGCGCTTGCCGACCATCTCTTGCAGAGCGGCTTCGAAGATCAGTTTTCGCGATACCAGCAGCAGGTAGGCGAGCGCGACCAGACGATGCAGGCGCTGCGCGAAGCCATCCGCAAGGCGCTGCTGAACGGCGACCTGATGGATGAGGAAATGCGGCAACAGCTGGAACAGATGCAGGCCGAGGGCAAACTCGACGAGTTGATCGAGCAAATCATCGAACGCATGGAGGCCGAGGACTATGTCTCGATTTCGCCGCCGCACGATCCGGCCCAGCCATCGTCGGCGGGCGGGCAGATCGGCAAGCCACAGGGCGAGCCGCGCTTCGAGATGACCGACAAAGCGCTCGACTTCCTCGGCTACCGCGCGTTGCGAGACCTGCTCGGTTCGCTTGGTAAGTCCAGCTTCGGACGGCACGACACCCGCGATCAGGCCACCGGAATCGAGTCGAGCGGCGCGAGCAAGGCATATGAATTCGGCGATACGCTGAACCTGGATATTACGGCGACGCTGGCTTCGGCGATCGAGCGCGAAGGCTTGAAGCTGCCGCTGAATATCGAGTATTCCGACCTGCGGGTGCATCAGTGCGAGTACCAGTCATCGTGCGCCACCGTGCTCATGCTGGACTGCTCGCACTCGATGATTCTCTACGGCGAGGATCGCTTTACGCCGGCCAAAAAGGTGGCGATGGCGCTGTCGCACCTGATCCGGACACAATACCCGGGAGATTCGCTCTCGCTGGTGCTGTTTCACGATGCGGCGGAAGAGATGCCGTTGTCGCAACTGGCCCGGGTACGGGTCGGACCTTATTACACCAACACCCGCGAAGGACTCCGGTTGGCGCAACGCATCCTGCAGCGCCAGCGCAAGGACATGAAGCAGATCGTGATGATCACCGACGGCAAGCCTTCGGCCCTTACCATGGAGGACGGACGGATTTACAAGAACGCCTTCGGGCTCGATCCGCTGGTGGTGAGCAAGACGCTGGAAGAGGTTTCCAAGTGCAAGCGCGCCGGGGTCATGATCAACACCTTCATGCTCGCCTCCGACTACGGACTGATACAGTTTGTGCAGAAGGTGACGGAGATGTGCCGCGGCAAGGCATACTTCACGACTCCGTACACGCTGGGCGAGTACCTGCTGATGGATTACATGTCGCGCAAGACGAAGACCATTCACTAGCAGGTTGAGACACCCAAGTCCGGCAGCACGATTCAGAAACGAACTACCATTCACTAGCAGGTTGTGCCAGAGCGACAGGTCGCGATTAGCGAACTACCCCACTCTAGCCAACCGCGGGCTAGAATGGGCCACCACGGCCAACTTCGGAAAATGTGGACGACCCCGACCACAAGTTGCCTTACGGCTTGGGCTTTTCTGCTGCGACGGCCGCCTCCGCCGCCTGGAAGCCGATTTTGGAATGGGTTCCGTCGCAGAAGGGCTTGTTCACGCTGGCGCCACAGCGGCAGAGCGCAATGGTGGGTTTGCCGCTGAGGTCGATCCGGTTGCCGGCGGGATCGATCAGCTCGATTACACCGTCGGGATCTTCCACCTTATAAGGGCCATTCGGACGCATCGTAATTTTCACCGCCATCTGTCACCTCCTGGTTTCAATCAACAATGTTAGCGGAAACGACGAAACTCCTCAGGGGCTAAAGCCCCTATTATTGTTGGCTATTGACGGACGGGCTAAAGCCCGTCCCCTTCAAACAACTCATCATTAAAAGGGCTCGAAGAGTCTTTAAATCTTAGCAGTCATAGCTGGGCAAGACCCCACATTAGCCGACTGCGGCACATGTGAGCCACCTGTCACCTGCTCGAAAAAAGCAGATCCTTCGCTGCTCCACCCCGGCTGCGCTCAGGATGACACTTCATACGCTAACGATGACACGCTCAGGATGACACTTCATCGGGCAAGACCGGACTTCCTATGGGTCCGACCCGGCCTACTTCCGGAATGATACATTGACCAGCAGCTTTTCGCCTTCGACGTCGACCACGTTGCAGAAAGTGCGCTGGTGCCCGCGGCTGAAATCAAGCCCGACGCGCGAGTTTCCCACCCGCAGATTGCGGATGTGCAGCTCATCAAGCCACTCCGGCAGCACCGGATTGATGATGTTCAACTCCTTGCGCTGCGCCGAAGGGCGGACGCCCAGCACCGAAAGCAGCATCAGGAAGAGCGCGCCGGAAGCCCACGCCTGCGGCGAGCACGAAACCGGATAGTGAACCGGGTCATCGTGCTCGCGGCGTTGCACGCCGCAAAAGAGCTCCGGCAAACGGTAGTCGCGAAAGTCAAGCGCCACCTGGAAGAGTGCATTCAGCACCAGCAACGCGGGCTGACGGTTTTCGTTGAGGGCCATGCCGTGAGCGATCAGCGAATTATCGTGCGGCCACACCGAGCCGCGATGATAGCTGAGAGGATTGAAAACGCGCTCGTCCCTGGAAAGGGTGCGCCATCCCCACCCCGAAAACATGTCCTCCCGCATCAGGCGTTGGGTCACGATACGCGCCCGTTCGCGATTGATAATGCGGCTCCAGAGCAGGTGGCCGGCGTTGGAAGTAATCGTCTGGAGCGGTTGTTTGCTGCCGTCGAGGGCCATGGCATAGAATCCCTGGTCCGGCATCCAGTAAGCCTGGTCGAAACGCCTGGATAGTTCGGCGCACTCGCGCTTCAGACGATCCGCGGTTGCGGCATCGCCGAAGGCGCGCAGCAGAGAGGCCATGCGATACTTGGCGTCGTAAACGTAGCCTTGCACCTCGACCAGCGCGATCGGCGGCGCCGCGAGCGAGCCGTCGCGGTGCATGGTCGCGTCCCAAGAATCTTTCCATCCCTGGTTGACGAGGCCCTTAGGAGAACGGCGCTGGTATTCCACAAAGCCGTCACCATCCAGGTCGCCATATTTGTCGATCCACTCCAGAGCCTGATAGGCGGCCGGCAGCAGCTCGCGCACGAACTTTTCGTCGGCGGTCCAGTTAAAGGTCTCACTCAGCAGGATAAGGAACAGCGGCGTCGCATCGACGGTGCCGTAGTAGGGTCCGAAAGGCATCTCTCCGCAGCGTGTCATCTCTCCTTCGCGATACTCGTGCAAAATTTTCCCCGGGTCCTCGTCGCGCCAGTCATTGACCTCGCGGCCCTGGTAGCGGGCGAGCACGCGCAAGGTGTCCATGGCAAGGCGAGGATTGAGCGCCAGCGTCTGGTAGGCCGCCAGGATCGAGTCGCGCCCGAAGACGGTGGCGAACCAGGGAATGCCGGCGGCGATGATGTGTTCGTCACCCTCGGGAATGCGGAGAGCGTGAAAATCGCCGATGGCGGAGCGCAGCGTCGCATCGAATTCGTCGTTGCTGCTCTTGAACTGAGTGGAGCGGTTTTCAAATTCGTGAAAGGCTTGCCTTCGCTTCTGGAGATTGTTGGCAAAGCTGAAATCCTTGACGCGAGCCGGATAGCCCTCGACCAGCGGGGTCACGGTGATTTCCACATGGAATTGCTTGAGCGGCTCGAGGTGCAAGTCCCAGCGCGCCGTCCGCTCCCGAATGCTTTGCGGCTTCGGAGACATGGCGATCGAGGTCTGGCGGAAGACTTTATCCAATCCGCGGTAGAAAAAGATGAGGCAATCTTCGTCGACAATGGGCTGGTAATACTGTCCGTGGATAGGCCGGGCAATGCCGCGAACCTGGAAGACATCGACGAAATCGGCATCGAAAACCAGTTCGATTACCAGGTCGACGGGCTTCATGTTGAAATTCTCGAAGCTGAAGCGATCGAAAAAAATATCGGAGCCGAGCAACTGTTCGCGACGGATGTGGACCGTGTTCTCCGGCAGATCGAAGGAGTCGCGCAAGGTGATGTTCCCGGTGGTGAGCTCGATCTGGGCGGCAAAGGTCTTCTCGGCGCTGGAAGAGAGCACCACGGCGCGGTGGCCATCGATGCGCAATTCGAGCTGGCTCAAGAACCGTGTGTCCCGGTGAAAAAAACCGACGTCGAGTGCGCCGGGGGGATAAATGTCTCCGGCGACCGTGGTTGAAATAAAGGTCTTGCCCTCGATCAGGGTGAGGTTATTAACTTTGAGCGGCTCAAGCGTCTGATGAGCAATCCTGGGCTCGAGGTGCGGCGACTCGATTGCGACCAGCAACCGTTCAGCAACCATTTCGAGCTTGGTCATGCGATCGCCCTCGGTTTTTCCGGTTCAGTTGCAAGCTGCTCCAAAGCGCCGCCGGCCATCTCGCGGTATAACGTGGCGTATTTTTCCACCATGCATTCGACCGAAAAATTCTCTTCCACATAGCGCCGCACGAGTAAGGGATTGAGGTCGGAGGCGTGGGGCGCTTTCTCCACCAGCTCCTCCAATGTGGAACAAACATATCCAGATACGCCGTCGGCAACCACCTCGTGCACCGCCCCGCCGGGCAGCGCCACGACTGGAGTTCCAACCGCCATGGCTTCGATCATCACCAGGCCGAAGGGCTCGTTCCACTGAATCGGGAAGAGCATGGCCATGGCGTTGCCGAGCAGCTCATTTTTTTCCGCCAGATTGGCGTCGCCGAGGAATTGGATGAACTTGCCATCGACGTGCGGCTTGATCCGCGATTCGAAATAGTCGCGGAAGACAGGCTGGATTTCTCCGGCAATCTTCAGAGGAATTCCGGTCCGCCTGGCGACTTCGATGGCCAGGTGCGCTCCCTTCACGGGAGCAATTCTGCCGAGAAAACAAAAGTAAGGCTGCTTGCGCGTCTTAAGCTGGTAGGCGCGCATGTCCACGCCGTGATGGATGGTGCGAACCCGGCAAAGAGATTCTCTCTGCTGCTGGAAATGACTGATGGTGACAAACTGCACTTGCGGAAAATAGGTATAGAACTGGCTCAGAGCGGTATCGTGGGGGTGATGCATGGTGTAGGCAAACCGCGGGCCCTGGAACCTGGCGAAGGCGAGTCCCGGAACATTGTTGAGGTGGACGATATCCGCCTCATGCCAACAATCGTGGATGGCCCAGGAAGTGTGATTCAGGTCTTTGGCACTGGCATAGATCTCGCCAGCGATGGGCCACTCCGCCTGCCGGTAGAGGTAGCGCAGTTCGCAACTGACCTTGGACTCACCGTTGGCGTAGAGGACGACGTTGAAGCCTCGCTTGGTCAAACCCTCCGCCAAGTGAGCGATAAACAACTCAGTGCCGCCGTAACGTTCGGGCGGCACGGCGATGAATGGTGAAGCGATCAGAGCGATTCTCATGGGCCCTCGCGGCCTGGCTGCGATTCCGTCAAGTGGCGGCATTCTCTTGCTGGCTGACTTGTTTCCTAAACCGAAATTAGATGAAACGGAGAAACGCCTCAGGGGCTGAAGCCCGTCCCCTTCAAAGATCTGTTTATGAAACAAGCTCTAATGAACGATTAAGATGCGAGGCGCATGGAGGCGGGTTTTCGCGACGGCGCATGGAAGCGCCGCTTTCGGAGTTATTCGAAGAAACTACCCCACGTCAGCCAACAAAGGGCGGGACGTTGGGCACCAGCGATTCGACAGAGAACTGGTCTAGCTAGCGGACGGAGGCTTCGCTGCGCTGCTCGTCATGGGAGAGCTTGAGTTGACGCATACTCTCGACCGCGCCCTCGAACTGTTCGGCGCGCTTGCCGTTGGTGTGCTCGGCCAGCACCCGCTGCTGGGCTCGCAAACCGATTTTTTCGAGTTCACTATCAGGCAGCTCGCGCAGGCAGGAGACGATTTCCGCCGAGTCTGCGGGCAGCAGTATCTCGCATCCGGGGGTAAAGAAGCTCTCTAGTCCCGGCCATGGGTCGGAGACGATGGCGGCGGCGCAGGCGGCGGCCTCGAAGAGGCGCACCGAAGGCGAATAGCCGGCAGCCACCATGTCTCGCCGAGTGACGTTGAGCGTCAGACGCGATGACGAATAGAGGTGCGGATGCCAGCGCGGATTGAGGTGCATGATACGGCGCACGTTGGCGGGCCACTGAATGGATTTCGGGTACTGCGGTCCGGCAACGATGAACTTGCACTCCGGCAATTGGAGCGCCGCCTGGCAAAGCATGGAGTCCAGTTTGGGCTGCCGGTCGGCGGCATAGGTTCCCATGTAGCTCATCTGGCAGCTATATCGTTTTGCGATCGGATGCCGGTAATACTGGTCCGGATCGACGCTACAATAAAGCGGGATGGCCACGGCGGCGCCAAAGCGCTCTTCGATTTGCTTGAGAATGGGGCCGCCGGTAAAGCTGAAATAAAGATCGAAGAGCGGAATCTGCCGGGCTTTGAGATATCCGGTCTCGCCGTGTTCACGCAGGGCGGCAAGCGTGACCGGAGTATCGATGTCGTAGAAGGTCTTGACCGGAACCCGGGAAAGCGCCAGCTCCTCGATGGCTCGAATTCCATCCGGACAATAGGAACCGACCATCGCCACGTCGCAGTCTTTCAGATCCCGCCGAACCTCGGGCAAGATTGAATCCCAGTCGTCGTAGAGCTTGAGCTGGCAAAATTCGGGGTCCGGCAGATCGCGATTGGACGCGTACCATTTTTGGTTGCGCTCGTAAAACACCACGCGATGTCCACGGCTGTCGAGCGCCCGGGCGAGGGCGCGGAACGTGGTGGCATGGCCATTGCCCCAGGAAGAGGTGATGGAGAGTCCGAAAATAACCAGCTTGAACGAACTGGCACGTGGAACTGTGGCTGCCGCACGTCGGCGCCCTTGGAATTGGACGACGCGGGTTGGGGCAGAGCGGGTGGCGGGAGCGTCGGCGGCGGAGGCTCCGAGGATGGCATCGACCTCGGCCGCCCGCAAGGCATAGGTATGGTCTTTGAGGGCACGCGCCCGCATCGCGCCGCCAATCGAGTGAGCCTGGCGAGGGTCGATGCCCCGCAGATAAACCACCACGTCCGCCGCGCTGGCCGCCACCAGCAGTTCCCTGCCGGGAGCGAAAAAGGTTTCGATGCCTGCCCAGTGGTCGGTAATCAGACAGGCTGCGGCGCCGGCAGCCTCGAAAATACGCGTAGGCGGCGAGAAGCCGACTTTCGCCATGGATTCGCGATTGACGTTCAGGACCATGCGCGCCGAGCAGTTGAGACGGTTGTGCTGGCTGCTGGAAACGTGGCCGATCCAGCGCACGTTGGGCGGCAAAGACTTGGAACTCCAGCCTTCGCCTCCGAGGATGAAATTCATTTCGGGAGCCAGCTCGGCGGCGCGCAGAAAGAATTCCTCCACCCGCTGCTCGCGGTCGGGCAGGCGATTGCCCACGAACAGCAGATCGCAGGCGAATGCGGGATCGGGCGGGACCGGATGGTGCGTCCCGGCTTCGAGAGCGTTGTAAATCGGATGACAGTTGCGCGCTCCCAGGGCGGAGTAATGCCGCACCACGGGAGCGCCGCCGCCGTAAGTGAAGATGAAATCGTATTGTGGGATGAGTCGGCGAAAGGGATCGCCGGGATCGGCCTCGACGCGAGCCAGGGTTGCGGGGGCATCGACGTCCCAGAATGCCACACGGGTGCGCGCCGAACGGCACTCGATCACCCGCGCCTCGAGTAGTTCGTCGTCTGCTCCGACGCCGCTATGCTTGACCACCAGGCCAGCCTCGGCGGCTTGGGCAATGAGTCCATCGATGTCGCCGGGGGTGCGGTAAACGATCACCTCCGCATAGTTCACCTGGTGGCGATCGCGATTCTGCTGGCGTCCGTAGATATCGGGTTCGGCGAAGATGATCTCGTGGCCCAGAGCGGCCAGGTTCCGGTACATGCCGCGATAGTAGGTCGCGGCGCCGTTCCAATAACAGGAGGTGATGCTCGAGGCGAAGACAAAAATTTTCATCCGCGAAGTTCCTGGCAGATTTCGATGAGTTGGGCGGCGCGGTGCGCGCAAGTATGGCGCTGGCGAATCGTCTCCAAACCGTTGGCCGCCATTTGCGCTCGCGCCCGCGGGTCGCCAAGCAGAAAATCGATTTCGCCCGCCATCTGCTTGCCGTCCGCCGCCACGAAATAGTCCTGGCCCGGCCGGAAAAGGTGCTCGATATCGCTCCACGGCGAACACAGCAGCGGAATGCCGCAAGCCAGCGCCTCGAATACGCGAATGGTTGGAATGCCGCTCAAGCCGTTGGCATATTGCCGTCTCGGCACATGCAAGGCAAGGCGGCTTTCGCCGTAAACCCTGGGGGTCGACAAATTAGGCAGGTATCCGCGATAGTCGATGCCGGCCTGCCGGAGAGTTTTCACCGCCTGTTCGGGATAGCGAACCCCGTGAGCGACGATCTTCCGTCCCTTCGAAGCGCCGGCGGGGCCGACCAGGAACTCCATCAACTCCTGGGTGCGATCTTCGTCGCCCCAATTGCCGATCCAGACCACATCGTTGATTTTGACGGTCTTGGCGGCTTCTTCCGGTCTGAACACGGAGAGGTCGGCCGCTTCGTGGAAGGTCCAGGTGCGCTCCATGCCAAGCCCATCGTGATAGATGCGGCGAATCGCTTCGCCAAAGGCGAGTACACCATCGAAGCGGTGCAAATGAAATTTAAGGATCTCGTGGGCGCTGGTATAAACCCGATGGTGGGTGTCGTGCAACAGCGCCAGGAAACCTTCCTGCTGCTTACGTTGCAGAATTGCGTTGACCACTTCCGGGTCATTCCACTCGTGGATGATGACAAAGTCCGCGTCTTTCAACTCCTGGTCCAGAAACTCCTCGAAGTTGGGACCGCGCTGATAGAAATGGATGTTGAGTTCGGGATAGATCTTGCGGAAATCATCGATGGCGCCGATCGCCGCCGCGCCTTCGAAGTTCACCAGGCTGGTGAGCGACCAGGCACCCAGTTCCTCATAGCAACGGACTTCGTGCCCCAGGCGCGATAGTTCGCGGGCTAGTCCGCGGAGAAAATGGGCATTGCCATGATTCCAGTCGCTGACCCAGGAATGCGCGAAAAAACGAAATTTGAACTTGGTATTCATGCGGCAACCGCTCCCGAGGTAATCATCGATCGGTATAGAGCCAGGTATTCATCCACCATGCGGCCGGCTGTGAAGCGCTGGCGGGCGCGGTTGTAAACCAGATTGGCACAGGTAAGCCGCAACTCGCGATCGGCGCGCAAGCGGGCAATCGTTTCCGCCAAGCTGGCAGCGTCGTTGCGCCGGAAGTAGCAGGCGGTGTGTCCCCACAGTTCGCGGAAAGTGGGGATGTCGTTGGCGACCACGGCACAACGGGAAAGCGCCGCCTCCAGGGGAGCGAGACCGAAGGGCTCGTAACGCGAAGTGGCGGCGTAAATGGCGGCGCGGCCATACAGGCTGCGAAGCTGGCTCTCGCTCTGCGGCCCGCGAAACTCGACTCCCCGGCTGCCGCGGCGCGGCAGGCCCGGTTGCCGCAGCGATTCATCCGCATGCCGCTGTTCGCCAACGATGCATACCGGCACTTGCAATTCAGACTCAGTCAGAAGATTCACCTGTTTGCCCGCATCCCATACGCGTCCGACGGAGAGCACGATATCCTGCTTATCTCCGTGGGGGTTGAACAGCGCCGGGGTGCGCCCATTGTGGATCACCGCGGCGGCCCGAGGAACCCCATAAAGCCTTTCAACCGATCGCAACATCCAGTCGGTGGGCGCCACCACGGTGGTCGCGGCCCTCACTCCCGCCGCCACCATGCGGCGATACCAACGCATCCAATCGTCCTCCTGAGGCTCGACTCCGTGGACGTTCTCCCACCAGCTCACCACATCGCTATGGGCAACCACCACCTTCGGAATCGCGGTAGGCAGCGCTCCGTAGGCGAACTGGCTCAGGTGAAGCACATCGGGGCGAAGCTCTTCGATCAGCGACATCAGGTACTGGCTGGAGTGAGCGATGTCCTGCTCCGCCTCCTGCATCCATTCCAGGCGAAAGCCCGTGGGATGATAATCGACTCCCCGAAGCCCCTCCAACCACTCTGTCTGCTTCGCAGTCGGGATCTCGCCGAAGCTGACCAGGGTCACTCGAACCCCGCGCCGCACCAGCCCCGCGACCAGCTCACGGGTATAGATCCAGACGCCACCGACCGTGTCGGCCGTTACCAGCACATGCATTCGAAACGATGCCCTTCACTTTCCAAAGTTTGTTGCCTACTGCCCCACGTCAGCCAAATGCACTTTCAAAGTCTGTCGCTACCCGCCGGCTCAGGCAGTCAGCCCGTAGCGGTCGAGTTCCCGGGCCGCCTGCCGCACCTTGTCTACTGCCGTCTGTTCAGCGAGCCAGGCAACCAGCTCCCGCACTCCCTGTTTGAAACTGAATTTCGGCTGATAGCCCAACCGAAGGCCCGCCGCCGAGATATCGGCGAAGCAGTGCCGAATGTCGCCGGCGCGATATTTTCCGGTGATCTCCACCGGAACCTCGATGGCCATAGCCTCGGACAAGGCGCGGGCTACGCCCTCGATGGTTATCGCTTCGCCCGAAGCGATGTTGAGCGCCATGCCGTCCGCCTCGCTTCGCTCCATGGCGAGCAGGTTGGCCCGCACCACGTCATGAACGCTGACGAAATCACGCTGCTGCTGCCCATCCTCGAAGATCATCGGGGTATTCCGATTGAGCAGGCGGGAGGCAAAGATCGCCGCCACCCCGGTATACGGGTTCGAGAGCGACTGCCGCGTGCCGTAAATATTGAAGTAGCGCAAAGCCACCACCGGCACGTTATAGGTCCTCCCGAAAAGCAACGTCATCTCCTCCTGGTCCTTCTTGGAAAGAGCGTAGATAGAGGTGCATTCGAGCGGCTTGCTTTCAGAGGTGGGCACGGGCGCCATGTCGCATCCGCACAGAGGGCAGTGCAACTCCCATGCCTTAGCCCGCAATTGCGACGGCCCGCGCGGCGCCGCCGCCCGCTCGCCGTGTTCGGGACAACGATACTGGCCCTCGCCGTAAATCGACATCGAGGACGCCACAATCAGCTTCTCGAATTGCAGCTTGCCGTCCAGCAGGGCTTGCAGCAGGTTGGCCGTGCCCTGGGTATTCGATTCCATATAGTGCGCAATCTCGTACATCGACTGCCCCACGCCCACGGCCGCCGCCAGGTGATAAATCACCTCCATGCCGCGGAGCGCACGCCGCACCGCAGCGGGATCGCGCATGTCACCGTGCACCATCTCCACCTCGGGGCGCAGATAAGCCGGCAGCCCGTTCGGGTGTACCTGGGCAGCGAGATTGTCGAAGACGCGAACCCTGTGCCCGGCGCGTACCAGCGCGTCCACGGTATGCGACCCAACGAATCCGGCGCCGCCGGTCACCAAGATGCGTTTGCTCATCATCATTATTCGCCCGCTCCAACTGGCTCCGGCGCTCCCCTTGGCGATGGCCTCTGCCTGGATTGAACCGCGCGCTTGAGGCGCGGCGCATAGCGGCTCACGGCCCAGGCGGCAAAGTCGGCGAAGTCTCCGGCGTTTCTGGGTGGGCTGGCGTAATGCGGCGACAAGCCCAGATGCTCCGGGGTGAAGCAGAGGGTCATGGTAGTGTCGAATTCGGCCAGCGCCGCCATCTGGCGGTCGAACCAGCCTTCGGAGTTCTCACGATACCAGTCGGCCCAACTGATGCCGGTGCGCAGATGCCGCACCCCCAGCTTGCGCAGCCACTCGACCGCCGAGTCCAACCGGGGATCTTCAAAATGAAACCATTGGCAGATTCCCATGCCCGCGGGAAACTGCGCGACGGCGGGCTTGGCGCTGCCATCCTCGCGAATCAGTCCCATGTAGTAGTGCCGGTAGTAGGCGCTGCCCTCGGCTTCGCGGTGGCGAGTGGTCGCCGTCCAGGCTGCCGGCAAATCGAAGAGGCTGTACCAATGCACCCGTTCGACCAGCGGCAGCAGCAGTTCGGCGGTTTTCAGAAGCCCGAAAATCTGTACCTCTTCGGCGCCAAAAGACGACGCCCCAGCCTCTGAAACCCAAACCGCCTTGCCGCGCGCGACGGCGCGAATCTCATCGATCTTCCGCGGCCACTCATGAATATTCCAATGATTCCAGTCGAGCGGAAAGCCGTGGACCGCGACCACGTCGATGGCCTCGATCACGCCATAGGAGTCCAGCAACCTGATAAAGCCGGGATCGATCGGCGAAATTCCGCCCAACGCCAGCTTCAATTCGGGATTGACGCCGCGGATCGCCTTGGCCGCCGAGAGCACCATCTCGGCGAACCTCTTCCAGTCGGGATCGGCCTTGAAATCCCAATGCGACAGATTGTTGGGCTCGTTCCAGAGCATTACCGCTTCAACCATGCACTTCCTTTCGCCGCCTATAAAGTCCCCGCCAGCTCCAGATCCAGCACGTACTGGCCATCGCGAGTAACATTGCGCGGTTCACAAATCCAGGTCTCCGATTCCGGATGCGCCACCAGCTCCAGCCCGCTGCTGCGCAGCATGGCTTCGGCGGCGGCTCGGTTGGGAATCCACCAGTTCGTCTGGTCGTTGGCGTAGCTGTTCTCGATGAAGTACATCTGCGGGAAATCGGGGTCGCTGAAAATATCCTTGTTCCAGAAGTGGTAGTCCTTGTCCCACTCGCGCACCTGCTCGGAGCCGCGAATCATGGTCTGAAAAATCAGCCGGCCGCGCACCTTCTTGATCACTTTGTCCAAGGCATAAAGCGGATAGCGCAGGTGATAAAGGACCCCCATGAAGATCACGTAGTCGAACTGGCCGGCAAGCTGGTCGATGTCGTACACCGAACCCTTCTGGAACTCGATCTCGATGCCCAGGGTTGCAGCCGCAAAGCGGGCCTGATTGAGATAACGGTCGTCAATGTCCACGCCGAGCACCCGTCCGGCACCGCGCTGCTTCATCTGTATGGAATAGAAGCCGCCGTTGCAGCCGACATCGAGCACGCTGGCGCCCTCAAGGTCTTGGGGAATCGCCGGCGCGATATGCTTCCATTTGACGTTGGGGAAGTCGCCGAGGAAGTGCTGTGGAGCCGTCCAGACGCCATGCAGATTAATGTTGTGAAACCAATCGCCCAGCTCCTCGATGCGCCGCGCCAGGGCTTCGCTCGCGCCTAGGGGCAGGGCCGTGTCCGTGTTTCCAGGTAGATGCGTTGCCATGATTTATACCGGCATAGACCGCCGGGCAGTCCTTTGCCTGGGCTGGAATTGAACCCTAAAGGGTTGCTGAAAAACAGTTTCTGGAAGGACGAGCCCACAACATCGAGTACGCTTCACTTCTGGGTCACACATTCCGTAACGCCTCTTCGATGCTTCGGCGCGTTTTTCAGCAGCCCGCTAAGCCAGCCGTCGTCCATAGCTTAGAGGCGTGGTCGCGGTACTTGGGATGCCTGACACAGGGCCAGAGGGAACTTCAAGGCAAAGTCATGCCACGCGTCGACCAGTCATCGGGTCGATGGCCGCCACCATGATCGCCGGGGCCCCAAAAGGTGGTCATCCAAACCTCGGAAACCGGCGTCAATGAACCGTTCGCGTTGCAAGAAACCATACCTGCTGCAAGACAGGCGTTCTTATCAGTGATTCCGAAGCGGAACCGCCGCAGGCGAACTGGTGGGATGGGGAGTAGCTGTTGGAAAAGTCGCCTGCGGATATTGCTTCGAAAAACCATCGCGCTAGGAAGTCCGATAAACGATTTCTCCAACTTCGGATACATTTCTGGTCACCCATTTTGAGCCGGATTTCGGCAACGGACTTCTTCGACAGCTACGGGATCTATCGCGACCGACTGACAAATCACGGCCACATGGACCCGGTCACCTGGCTTATACCTGCGACCAGACTGCCCGGGGAAGGTTCGGGACAAGGCAGCGATTGTATAATGCGTGTGCTCGGGATCTCAAAATAGAGTTCCGTCTTGGAGGCTTCGATGTGCCGACGTCATGCTCGCATTTCAACTCTCATCCTGGGAATCATACTGGTTGTGGCTGGGATCACCCCGCTGCGGGCCCAGACCGGCAAGATCGAGGTCCTCTGGCTCGGTCAATCGGCAACGAGAATCACGACGGTCAGCGGGAAAGTGATCGTGATCGACCCATTCCTGACGCAGAATCCGAAAACGCCGCCGCAGTACAAGAACCTCGACGCGCTCGGCAAAGTCGATCTCATTCTGGTGACACATGCCCACGGTGATCATCTGGGTGACGGGGTTGAGCTGGCGAAGAAGAATAAGGCACCGCTCTGGGGGCCGGCGGGGCTCGATCAGTCACTGCAGACGCTCGGACTCTTGCCGCCCGATTTGGCGCCGCGAATGAACAAGAGCGGCACCATCACACCTCTGGGCCCCGACATCAAAATCACGATGGTGCATGCCGAGCACAGTTCCGAGCTTGTCTGGAGGAACCCGGCAACTGGCAAGGACGAAACGCTCGTTGGGGGTGAGCCGTGCGGGTTTATCATCGAATTTGAGAACGGCTTCAAGCTCTACCACATGGGAGACACGGGACTGTTCGGCGACATGAGATTCATCGCCGAGTACTACCAGCCGGATCTAATCATGATTCCCATCGGCGGGCACTTCGTCATGAGCCCGAAGGATGCCGCCTACGCGACCAATCAGTACCTGAAGCCGAAGTTCGCGATCCCGATTCACTATGCGACCTTCCCACAGTTGAAAGGGACGCCGCAGGAGTACATACAGGCGCTCGGCAAGACCTCGACGAAAGTTTTCCCGATCAATCCGGGAGACAAGTTGACCTTTTGAGGTGGGCGAGTGGCCCATTCAAGCGCCGCAGATGCGCTTGAGTGGGGCAGTTTATATAGGGAAAATCAACTACCCCACACAAGCAAAGGACGCTTGTGTGGGCCACCCTGCACGTGATTAATCGTAGCCGGCGCTAACAGCCCTCTCACCAGTCATCCCAAACGGGAATCATGGCTGCCACTATAGCATCGTTGCTCTACTGCACGGTTTCCAGACGGCCGCGGATCTGCGTCGCCAACTGGCAGACCAGCTTGAGCTTTTCCTCGGCATCGAACGGCAGCTCCTGCGAGTCGAGAACCAGCTCGGTCGAAAGCAGAATTCCGGTTACCGCGCCGCGCAACTCACTGCGCAGCAGCGATTCGGCGGCACGCATGGCAATGGTGCGCGCCGCATCGTGGCGCCGCAGCGCCAGCCGCACCTCGCGCACCACCCGGGCGGAGTTGCTGAGGGCCAGGTTCACGTAAACGGGAACCGCCATGCCGGAGGTGTTGAGCAGGATGTCAACCGCGTCCGGATCGGCGTCCACCATGGCATCGTCCAGCACCACCGCGCTATATTCGTCGTGGCGCATAACCGAGGTGGCGCGACGAACGTTATCGGCCAACTGGACCGTTTCGGCCAGAGCCGCTTGCAGTACCGTGGCGCACTCGACGCCGCGTTTGGAAGAAGTCACCAGGAGAATCATCGTCGCCTCGCTTGTTGCCCGGGGACACCACCGTGCGCCGCCGGCCAGCGCGGGAAGCTGACCGATGTCGCGGGAGTGCATACGCGGGCCGAAAAACTTAGACTCGCGCCTTCTACTCCAGCGCCCCGTATTCTTTCAGTTTGCGGTAAAGGGTGGTCTTGCCGATGCCCAGCAGCCGCGCGGCCTCCAGCTTGTCGCCGTGCAACTGCTCAATCGCGCTCAGGATGGCGCGCTTTTCCATCTCCACGATCGGCTGGATACCGTTGGCCGCCTTGGCATGCTCGGCGGCGGCGGCCGATTCCGCCTGCGAACGCCAGTTCTGGATCTGCGTAGGCAGATCCGCGGCATGGATGGTCGGTCCCGAAGTCAGGGCGCAGGCCCTTTCGAGGCTGTTTTCCAGTTCGCGCACGTTTCCCGGCCAGTCATAGGCGAGCATCAGTTTCAAGGCTTCGTCGCTAACATTGCGCTGCACCCCGGTGCTGCGCGTCACCCGCTCCAGGAAGTGCCCAACCAACAGCGGTACGTCCTGCTTGCGGTTGCACAAGGGCGGAATGCGCAGGGTAAGCACGTTCAGCCGGAAATAGAGATCGCGGCGGAAATTTCCCTGGGCAACCGCCTGCTCCAGATCGCAATTGGTGGCCGCCAGGATGCGCGCATTGAAGGGAATTGCCTTGGTTCCACCGACCGGTCGAATCTCTTTCTCTTGCAGGGCGCGCAGCAGCTTGGCTTGCAGATCGATTGGCAGCTCCCCGATTTCGTCGAGAAACACGGTGCCGTTCTCAGCGGCCGCCAGCAGCCCGTCCTTGGACTTGTTGGCGCCAGTGAAAGCACCCTTGACATAGCCGAATAACTCGCTCTCGATCAGGGTCGGAACCAGCGAGCCGCAGTCCACCGGAACAAAAGGCTGGTCACGATTCGGCCCGGAGTAGTGAATCGAGCGCGCCACCAGTTCCTTGCCGGTGCCGCTCTCGCCCAGAATCAGCACTGGGTGCGAGCTGTGCGCCGCCTTGGAGATGATGCGGTAAAGCTTCTCCATCTCCGGCGAGCGGCCAACGATCGAGCCGAAGCCTTGCTTGGACTTGATCTGCTCGCGCAAGATGCGGTTTTCGCTGGTCAGCTGCAAATGCGCGATCACGCGCTCCAGCAGCAGACGGAGTTCTTCCAGGTTAAAGGGCTTGGTAACGTAATCGTAGGCGCCGTTCTTCATCGCCTGCACCGCCGTCTGCACGGTGGCGTAGCCGGTGATGACGATGACCACGGTTTCCGGACGGAGGCGTTTGACCTCGCGTAATACTTCCATTCCGCCGGGTCCAGGAAGCCGCAAATCGACCAGGGCGACGTCGATCCCCGTCGTCTCCAGGACGCGATAGGCGTGTTCGGCATTATCGGCAATAAAGGTGGAAAAGCCGATCGCCTGCGCGACTTCGCGGCAGCCTTCCCGTATCGCCCGCTCGTCATCGACGATCATCAGGTTCAGCAGGTTTGCCTCGGCCTTGGCCGTATCTGTCATGATTGGCTCTGCAGCAGCAAACATAATAGAGGTATCAGGTTCCAAAATGGTAGTGATTTCTTCCCTAAATGGCACTGCCGACGAACCTCGAATCGCAATTACCGTATTAGTTCTCCCATCTGCCATCGCCAGCTCCCTCGAATTAGTCTTCCCCAGATGCTGCAGCCACCGATTAATGCCGATTGTCTGATCACGATTTGCTACGGGACCGACGTCGAAGCTTACAATTGCTCCTCCGGGTGAAGTAGCGCGCGCACCTCGCGAACGAGGAGTCGCGGTGCGCTCGCCGGCTTGGTTGATTTGCTCACTGTAGCGGCGACGCTGATCGCCTGCGAGCAACTGCGTCAGCAGGCCCGAGGAGATTAGGATGCCGGTGGTAACGTTGCTCAACTCGTGTATGAGCTTCCGCAACTCCAGGCACTGCGCCTGATTCAAGACCGCAGTCTCTGAATTCAAGTCTGCACTTCCCTTTTCGGCTCTGAGGAGTGACGACGCTATTCCCACAAGCAAATCTCGTACCAAAGTCGGAAAGAGAATTCCAATATTTTGCTAATGTTCAAAAACACTCGATCACTGAGGGTTGGCGCATGCGTACACTCCGCTTTCCGGCTCGCTGGCTGCGACGAGAGCGAACCCACCTCCCGTAAGCGGAAAGCGCATATGCCAAGAGGACAAGAATTCGTCCTCAAACGGAACCAATTGAATCGTTTGCCGGTCGTTTGCCAAAACGGGAGATGGATTCCGGAATCGGGAATCGTGGACGCCGGAACTCCCCATTCGGAGCTTGAGGTTATCTCGCGGGAACCGCTTTATCGCGCCGTGCTGGCGCGCGCCTTAGCTTCCAGTCTGCGCTTACGCCTGACCCACAAATACCCCAGCACCGCTATCACTAACAGCAGAGCCGCATAACGCAGTTGCGGGCGCATCCGCAGGTAACCCCAGATGTAGGCGAGGCTCAAGCCGAAGAGAATCGCCGCCAGCATGAGCTTCAGATAAAGCGCCGGAATGAAACGCTGGGTGCGTGCGCCCAGGTACATGCCGGCGATTCCACCCAGGCCGAAGCGTATGCCCAGAGCCCAGTCCGGGGCCACGAGCATTCCGTGCGCCTGGTAGAAGGGGGCGACGGACTGATAAAAACCTACTCCGACCACAGAAGTGACGAAGGTGCCCACCAGGGTTGCGCCGGCGATGGCATAGACGGGCAGACCATAGATGGCGACGAAGAACGGAGCGATGATGGCGCCTCCGCCGATGCCGTAAATCCCGCCAATCAAGCCGACGATCAGGCTCAGCATGAAAATGCCGCCCGGAGTGCATTGATACTGTTGTTGATGAAACTCAAACACGAATTCGCGGGCGCTGAACTTCAGGGTGCGCAGGCGCGCTTCAGCGGGTGCGATGGCAGCAGCGGTTTTTTTGCGCGACTTGAGGTAGGTCTTTCACCAGGCGCAGTCCGACCCACAGCAACACGCAACCGGCGAATGCCTTGAATCGTTCGGCGTCGGCCAGTATGGAAAGACGGATGAATGCGCCGATGATGACGCCGGGAGTGGTGCCGGCGATCACGATCAACGCCAGGGGCCACAAGATGCGCTTCTCCCGCCAGTAGCGGTATACGCCCGCCGGAATCGCGATCAGGTTGAACACTAAATTGGTGGCGCTCACGGCAGGGCTGGCGAGACCCAGAAGGCTGATCTGGATCGGCAGCAGCAGGAATGCTCCCGAGATGCCGACCATGGAGGTAAAGAAAGAGATGACAAAAGCCGCGACCGGAGGCAACCACCATTGCGCGTCCATTGCGTCCATTCTTCCTCCCGACAGGCCAACCAGGGTAGCGCGATCGCGCACCCGCACCCGTGATAGTGATCACCAGCATGGTGTGATGTGACTCAGCTCACGGAACATTGCCGATCAATGGGGCCATGATGTCGCCACGGTCAATTGGAAGCCACCGGAGGTTGGATGTCCGTATTCCGCGGGCACGTTTCCGAAGTCCTCCCGGCGCGGAGTACGCATCGGCGCTACTCTGCCCGGCGCCGATCCCGCCTTGCTGTCCCGGGGGTGGTTTACATCGGCGTTCCCGGAGCAGAGCGATGGCGATCCCGCGCGGCCGCCTCCTTGATCGTATCGCACATAATCCACCCCTCTCCGGATGTCCGGGTTCACGGCATAAATAGCGGCAGGTTTTCTTGCTTGTCTCTTTATCTTATTGCTGTTCGGCCGCCGGCAGTGGGCACGCTGCATGCCTCGGATAACACGCACTCTTGAAAAAACGAGGCTCGACTCTTATTCGGCCGGTCTTAATCAGGGCTTCATCGATTGAACGATGGCCTGGAGGTGACTAGTGCCAAGTTACGTAATTCCGGACAAGTGCGACGGGTGCAAGGCGCTGGACAAGACTGCTTGCCAGCACATTTGCCCCAACGACCTCATGGTTCTGGATAAAGAGAAAATGAAGGCGTTCAACCGGGATCGTCATCGATGTGCTGGGAATGCTACAACTGCGTCAAGATCTGCCCGACGCAGGCAGTCGAAGTTCGCGGCTATGCGGATTTCGTTCCCCTGGGCGCTTCGGCGACGCCGCTGCGCTCCACGGACTCGATCATGTGGACCGTGAAGTTCCGCAATGGAACGCTCAAGCGCTTCAAGTTCCCCATCCGCACCACGCCGGAAGGCGAAGCAGTGCCGGACGGCGGGTTCGCGACCACAGCGCGATCTGAATAGCACCGCGCTATGTACCGAGCCGGAGGCCGCTGGGATTGCCGGCGGTCTTCCGTTGACGAACTGAGAGGAGAACGCCAATGGCCGATTTTGAAACTGTAATAGTGGAAACCGATCTGCTGATCCTGGGCGGCGGCATGGCCGCCTGCGGCGCGGCCGTCGAGGCGGCTTATTGGGCCAAGGCAGAACGGGCTGAAGGTCACGCTGGTCGACAAGGCCGCGGTGGACCGTTCCGGCGCCGTCGCCATGGGCCTTTCGGCCATCAACCAGTACGTTGGCCTGCAGCGACGGCGCCAACACCGTCAAGGACTACGTGGACTACGTGCGCAACGACCTGATGGGCGTCACGCGCGAAGACCTGGTGGCCAACATCGCCCGTCACGTCGACTCCAGCGTGCACCTGTTCGAAAAATGGGGCCTGCCGATCTGGAAGGACGAGAAGGGCGATTACGTTCACGAGGGCCGCTGGCAGCTCATGATCAACGGCGAGTCCTACAAGGTGGTGGTGGCGGAAGCCGCCAAGAACGCCCTGCTGAAGACCGGCGTGGGCGAAATCTTCGAGCGCGTCTTCATCGTCGGTCCGCTGATGGACGGCGACCGTTGCGCCGGCGCCATCGGCTTCTCGGTGCGCGAGAACAAGGTCTACGTGTTCAAGGCCAAAGCCACGCTGGTGGCCATGGGCGGCGCCGTGCACGTGTTCAAGCCGCGGAGTTCCGGCGAGGGCTTCGGCCGCGCCTGGTATCCGCCGTTCAACTCCGGCTCATCGGCTTATTTCACGCTGAAGGCCGGCGCCGAGATGACCTGCCAGGAAGTGCGCTTCATCCCGGTGCGCTTCAAGGACGCCTACGGTCCGGTGGGCGCATGGTTCCTGCTGTTCAAGTCGCGCGCGACCAATGCGCAGGGCGGCAACTACATGATCGAGCGCAAGCCCGAGCTCGAGAAGTGGGGGCCCTACGGACGGGTGAAGCCGGTTCCCGCCAACCTGCGCAACTACCTGGGCATGCTGGACGTCGATGGAGGGCAAAGGCCCCATCTACATGCGCACCGAGGAAGCCATCCAGAAGATCGCCGAGCAGTACAAGGACGATCCCAAGGCCTACAAGAAGAAGATGAAGGAGCTCGAATCCGAGGCTTGGGAAGACTTCCTGGATATGACCATTTCGCAGGCTCTGCTGTGGGCCGCCACCAACCTGCAGCCCGAAGAGCGAAGTCCTCCGAAATCGCCGCCGCCGAGCCGTATTTCATCGGTTCGCACTCCGGCGCTTCCGGCGCCTGGGTCAGCGGTCCCGAAGACCTGCAGACCGACGAGACCAAGTCCGAGTACTTCTGGGGCTACGCCAACATGTCGACCGTCAAGGGCCTGTTCTGCGCGGGCGACGCTTCGGGCGCCTCCAGCCATAAGTTCTCGTCCGGTTCGCACGCCGAAGGCCGCATCGCCGCCAAGGCCGCGATCAAGTTCATCGTGGAGAACAACACCGCGCCGGAGGTGGACCAGGCCACGCTAGTCGAAGCGCTCGAAGGCGGAAATCCTGAAGCCCGCTGGACACTTTCGAAGCAGTTCAAGAACGCCACCACCGATCCGGAAATCAACCCCAACTACATCAAGCCCCGAATGTTCATGTTCCGGCTGCAGAAGATCATGGACGAGTACGCCGGCGGCATCTCCGCGCAGTTCACCACCAACGAGGCGCTCCTCGAGCAGGGCACTGGAACTGCTGGCTTTCCTGAAGGAAGACTCCGACAAGCTGGCGGCGGCCAATCTGCACGAACTGATGCGCTGCTGGGAGAACGTTCACCGCATGTGGCAGGCCGAAGCCCACGTCCGCACCGTTCTGTTCCGCGAGGAGACGCGTTGGCCCGGATATTATTTCCGCGCCGACACGCCAAAGCTGGACGATGAAAACTGGCATGTCTTCGCCAATTGCCGGTTCGATCCGAAGACCGGGAAGTGGGATGTGTTTACCAAGCCCATGATCCGGGTCTTCGAAAGCAAGGCGGCGACGGCTGGAGCCGATTAGGGTCAGCAGGACTCACCCCACTACGCGCAAAGCGCGCGTGGTGGGGACTCCGGTTTTCAAATACCCCAGCGAGTCGGGGCTCGCCGGGGGCGGCGATCGAAACGCGTTTGCAAAAGAGGTTCCTTGGATAAATCGACCGAAACCCGTTGTCCCCACTGTGACGGCCTGCTGAGCAAGTGGGAAAATCCGGATTTGAACTCCTGGAGCGGCGAGTACCAGTACGTCTGCTTCAACGACGAGTGTCCCGTACTTTGTCCGCGGCTGGAATTGGATGCAGGAGCAATTCAATGTGACCGCTTCTTACCGTTACCGCTTCGATCCGTCCACTGGAGAACGCGGTCCGCTGCCGGTGTGGTCCAAGCAAGCATTGCGCACCAGTATTCTCACGACTGAATAAGAATTAAGGAGGCCCTGCTATGGCTGAGGCTGAATTCACGGAACCGGAAGTTTTACAAAACACGCCTCGGCTGGGCCCTGATGACCGCTTCGCGTTCCACTGCGATCCGTCTCTCGACTGCTTCGGGCACTGCTGCCAGGACGTTACCATCCTGCTGACGCCCTACGACGTGCTGCGCATGAAGCAAGCGCTGGGGATCGATTCCTCCGACCTTCATGGAGCAATACACCTCGCTCGCGTACTCGGCGGAGAAGCGGTGCCGGTGGTGTTTCTCAAGATGAACGAGGACGACAAGAAGTGCCAGTTCGTGGGCGAAAAAGGCTGCGGGGTTTACGCTAACCGTCCCTGGGCATGCCGCATGTATCCGCTGGGAATGGCCGAACGTTCAACTTCGCAGGGGGCGGCCGAGCGATTTTACTTTGTGCTTAAGGAGGAGCTGTGCCACGGCCACGGCAAGGGCGGTGAAATCGCGGTTCGCGAGTTCATCGAAGGCCAGGGAGTCGAGCCCTACGACGTGATGCAATCGCCGTTTCGCCGGCTGCTGGCGGTGGCGGCGGAGCAGAAGGAAGCACTGACTAACGAGCAATGCGCCATGTACTACATGGCGCTCTACGATCTCGACCGCTTTCGGCGCTTTGTTTTCGAGACTCGCTTCCTCAATTTGTTCGATGTCGACGAAGCGCGGGTGCATGCCTGCGCACCGACGACGAAGAACTGCTGGAGCTGGCGATCGAGTGGCTTGCCTTCAGCCTGTTCCAACAAAAAGCGATGCGGCTGACGAAGACCGCGACCCAGCAAAGGCGGGCCACCGGGTCCGCGGCAAGCGCCAACCAAAGCTCGCCGGCCTAAATCATCATGTCTACTACGGAAACCACGAACGGAAACAGCCAAGCGCTTCTCGTGATCGGCGGCGGCATCGCGGGAGTGACGCGCGGCGCTCGATGCAGCCGAGGCGGGACTCGACGTCATCCTGATTGAGAAATCAGCTTACCTCGGCGGCCGTGTGGCCGGGTTTCATAACTATTTTCCCAAGCTCTGCCCGCCCTCCTGCGGACTGGAAATCAACTTCAGGCGTCTGCGGAACAACCCTCGGATTACCGTGCTGACACTGGCCGAGTTGGAAAAGCTGGCAGGCTCGCCGGGGCATTACGACGCGACGATCAAGATCGCGCCGCGATACGTGAGTTCAGCTTGCACCTTGTGCGGCGACTGCGTTGAGGTCTGCCGTTCAGAAATTGCCGATCCGCTGGAGTTCGGATTGATGCGGACGAAGGCAGTGCACACGCGCCGTTTGGCCGCGTTTCCCGCAACCTATGTGCTGGATCGCGCCGCCTGCGGCAGCGACTGCCATGCCTGCGTGGATGCATGTAAGTATGGGGCAATCGACCTTGCGCAGGGCGTCGAGCACAAGACGTTTCGCGTCGGCTCGGTGATCGTGGCGACGGGATGGAAGCCGTATGACGCAGCCCGGCTCGACGATCCTCGGCTACGGTAAGTGTGCCAACGTCGTCACCAACGTAATGCTGGAGCGGATGGCGGCCATGGATGGTCCGACCGGCGGCAAGCTGCTGCGTCCCTCCGACGGCAAAGCGCCAAAATCGGTGGCCTTCGTGCAATGCGCCGGTTCGCGCGACGAGAACCACCTGCCCTACTGCTCGACGGTGTGCTGCTCGGCTTCGCTCAAGCAGACGCACCTACATTCGGAAACTCTATCCCGGAAGCCAAGGTCACGATTTTCTACATCGATGTCCGTACGCCCGGGCAATTGGAGGAGTTTGCCGCCAAGGTGCGCGCCGACAGAGCAGTGGAGCTGGTCAAAGGCAAGGTAGCCAAGGTCGAAGAGGACGCCGCGGACCGGGACCTGCGAGTGACGGTGGAGGATGTGCTCGGCGGCAAGAAGATGACGCGGACCTTCGAGATGGTGGTGCTGGCCACCGGGATCGTGCCCCAGACTGCCGGGTTGCCGGCGGATATCAAGCTGGACGAGTTCGGCTTCGTGATGAATGGCTCGCCCGGACTCTTTGGCGCCGGCTGCGCCAAACGGCCGGCGGAAGTCTCCGCCAGCGTGCGCGACGCGACCGGGGCGGCATTGAAGGCGCTGCAGATCGCAAAGGGGGCCGCGCACAATGGATAAGAAACTGGGACTCTACATTTGCAGCGGCTGTTCGATCGGCGACTCGGTGGATGTGGACAAGCTGGCGATACTGGCGCAAAAGGAGTACAAGCCGGCGATCTGCCAAACCCACGCATTTCTCTGCGGCGACGAGGGCACGGCGATTATCCGCCGCGACCTTGAGCGCGGGAACGTCGATGCGGTCGTGATCGCCGCCTGCTCGCCACGGGTAAAAGCCGAGAGCTTCTCGTTCGATCCCCGGATGGTGGTCGAGCGCGTTAATTTGCGCGAACACGTTGCCTGGTCTCACGAAGCCAAGCACGAGGACACCCAGGCACTGGCCGAAGACTACATCCGGATGGGTCTGGTGAAGGCCGGAAAGATGGAAGCGCTGGAGGCGTTGCCGGAAGATACCATCTCCCGGAGCCGTGCTGGTGGTGGGCGGCGGCATCGCCGGCATCAGTGCGGCGCTGGACGCGGCGGCTGCCGGATACGACGTTGTGCTGGTCGAAAAACAGCCGCAGCTCGGCGGATTCATGAAAGGCCTCAAGCAGGCATTCCCGACGCGCGCTCCTTATACGGAAGCATCGGCCGACGGACTCACCGGCAAGCTCGAAGCGGTGCTCTCGAACCCGCGCATAAAAGTGTTCTGCTCGACCAGGATCGTGAAGACCGAAGGCCAGCCCGGAATGTTCGAGGTAACCATCGAGAGAGCGCCAAACGATTCGAGAGCACCGGAAACTCGGTCCAGCGGGTGGGCGCGATCATCATGGCAACCGGCTGGCAGCCCTACGATGCGGCCAAACTGGGAGCGCTCGGGTACGGATTGCCGAACGTGATCACCAATGTCGAGCTGGAGCAGATGGCGGCGCGCGGGCCAATCGCGCGGCCATCCGATGGCAAGCCGGCCAAGCGCGTATTGTTTTTGCAGTGCGCCGGCTCGCGCGAGCAGGATCACCTGGCCTACTGTTCCTCGGTCTGCTGCATGACCACCCTGAAGCAGACCGAATACCTCCGCCAGCAGGACCCGGAAGCCGAGGTCTTCGTTATTTACCGCGACATCGTGACTCCGGGACCTTACGAGAAGTATTACCGGAAGGTTCAGGATCACCCGTTGAATTTTTTCATGAAGGGCAAGGTATCCCAGGTTGCGGCGGCGGCGGATGGCCGCGTCGCAGGTGAGCCTCGACAGCGAATTGCTGGGCGCGCCGATGCAGGTGACGGTCGACTTAGTGGTGCTGGCAACCGGCATGGTGCCAAATTCCGCCGATGGTCCGGGCATTCGCGCCTTGCGTGACGCCAAGGCCAAACTGGCCCGCAATGAGTCGCGAGACGCAGTGCAAGGATGCGGAGGCGGTGATCGACGAAATGAAGCACCACGAGGGAACCGAGATCCTGAACCTCGCCTACCGGCAGGGGCCCGACCTGCCCGTGCTGCAGGGTGGCTTCCCGGATTCCAAATTTGTCTGCTTCCCCTACGAGAGCATGCGGACCGGTATCTACGCGGCCGGAGCGGTGCGTGCGCCGATGGACGCGGCGCTGACTGAAGAAGACGCCGGCGGAGCGGTGATGAAGGCGATTCAGTCGATCGAGCTGGCCAGCCACGGCCAGGCGGTGCATCCGCGCACCGGCGATCTCTCCTATCCCAGCTTCTTCCTGCAACGCTGTACGCAATGCAAACGCTGCACCGAGGAGTGTCCGTTCGGTTCGCTCGACGAAGACGAGAAGGGCACGCCGAAATTCAACCCATACCGCTGCCGGCGCTGCGGAATCTGCATGGGCGCCTGTCCGGAACGGATTGTTTCCTTTAAGAATTACTCGGTGGACATGATTGCCAGCATGGTGAAGGCGATCGAAGTCCCTGACGAATTCGAGGAGAAGCCGCGCATCCTGGTGCTGGCGTGCGAGAACGACGCCTATCCCGCACTCGACATGGCCGGCCAGGGCCGCCAGCATTACGACCCGTCCGTGCGCATCATCCCGCTTCGCTGCCTGGGCTCGATGAATATCGTGTGGATCGCCGATGCGCTCTCGCGCGGCATCGACGGCGTGCTGCTGCTGGGATGCAGGTTTGGCGACGACTATGAGTGCCACTTCATGCGCGGCAGCGAACTGGCGAACCGGCGCCTGGAAAATGTGAAGGAGACCTTGCAGCGGCTGCAATTGGAATCGGAGCGCATACACCTGCAACAACTCGGCATGGACGACTATGGCCGGTTGCCGGAGATCATCAACGAATTTGCGGCTCGTATTCGCGAAATTGGACCGAATCCTTATAAGGGCTTTTAGCCATGGGCAACCTGATCCTGGTGGAACCGGATACCGAATTAATCCGCGACGTGATGGAGGCGGGCGGAGGCGACCTGAAGAAGTGTTTTCAGTGCGCGACCTGCGCTTCCACCTGTTCGCTCTCGCCTGAGGAAGGCACCTTTCCACGCAGACAGATGCTGCTGGCGCAGTGGGGCATGAAAAAGGAATTACTGAAAGACCCCGCACCCTGGCTCTGCTTCTATTGCGGCGAGTGCTCGAAGACGTGTCCCCGAGGGGCCAACCCCGGCGAAACCATGATGGGGCTGCGCCGCTACCTGACGACGCAGTACGACTGGACGGGACTCTCGCGCCTGATGTATCGCTCGGCGTTTTGGGAGATCGGGACACTCGCACTGGTGGCGGCGGTGGTGGTGGCCCTGTTTACGCTGCCGCAAAGTTTTGGCTTCGGACTGCTGAGCCACTCCGGCCCGCTGCCTTTGTCGAACGTGATGCTCGACAAGTTTGCGCCGAAGGAGATGGTGCACCTGGGCGATACGATCATGGCGGCACTGCTGAGTTTGCTGCTGCTGATCAACGCCGCACGCATGTTTCTCGGCCTGACCCGCGACGACCAGATCCCGGCTCGCTTCTATCTGGCGCAGCTCGGTACGCTGATTGTTCATGGCGTTACCCAGATGCGGTGGAGAGACTGCAACGACCGCGAGGCCAGCAGAAACTGGATACGCCATCTCTTTCTAGTCAGCGGTTACGCCACCATCTTTACCCTGGTGGTGGTGTTCCTGCCGTGGTTCCAGATTGAAAACAGCAGCTTTCACTGGACCAGCATTCTGGGCTACTACTCGACGGCGATTTTGCTGGTCACGACCGGCTGGATGGTGCTGGACAGGATCGGGAAACGGACGGAGATGCACCGCTTCAGCCATCTCTCCGACTGGTTGTTTCCCATACTGCTATTTCTGACGGCTGCAACCGGCATTTTGCTCAACGTCTTTCGGCTGCTGAATCTGCCCATGCCGACCTACGTCACCTACGTCGTACACATGGCAATTGCGGTGCCGATGCTGGTGGTGGAAGTCCCGTTCGGCAAGTGGTCGCACCTGCTGTACAGGCCGCTCGGAATTTTTGTAGCCACGGTGCAAAGGCAAACCAAGGCGCGGGAATCCGCGAGCCAGCAGGAGGCTGTCGCCGGCGCAGCCCTGGCAGGCAATGGATGAGGATCGAATCGCGAAGGAGGACAAAAAAAGGGGTTGCGGCTGTGGCAGTTGGAAGCGCCGCTGTGCGTTTGAGATGTGATTCAGGTTTCCGGGGTTCCCGGCGAGCGCCGCAGTTGCGCGGGTCGGGGTAGAACTTCGTTTGGCCGCTGTGCGCGCCGTCTTGCCAGCTTCTTATTTTCGTACCGGCGATGGCGGTGGCGTAGGAAAACAACACCGTTTGGTGTATGCCGCTCCGGTCGAGATTCCCCAAAAAGGGCCAACTTTGGCCTGAAGGAATCCCGAGATGAGCGGGACTTCATAATCCTTAGGAGAACTTATGAGTAAGCTCGTTCCACCGCATGGAAGCTCCGAACTGAAACTGCCTCCTCTTAGAGGGCGAGGCCAGAGCCGCTGAAATCAAACGTGCACAAACCATGAAGAAGGTGCCGGTCACCAGCCGCGAGAGCGGCGACCTGATCATGATGGGCATCGGGGCATTCACTCCTCTCGATGGCTTCATGGGCAAGGCTGACTGGCAAGGTGTCTGCGACAGCTTCCAGATGCCGAGCAAGAAAGGTTTGTTCTGGCCCATCCCGATTACGTTGTCGGCGACCGAGGAATTAGCAAAAACCATCGGCATCAACGAAGAAGTCGCGCTCATCGACAGCGAGAGCCAGGAATTGGTGGCCACCATGAAGGTCACCGAAAAATACAGCATCGACAAAGCTCACGAGTGCAAGCAGGTGTTCGCGACCAACGATCCGGCGCACCCGGGGGTGCAGAAGGTGATGGAGCAGGGCGCGATCAATCTGGCCGGCCCCGTCAAGGTGGTTTCGGAACTGGATTTCCCGGAGACGTTCAAGGGAATTTATGAGCGTCCGGCGGAGGCGCGGAAACAGTTCGAAGAGCGCGGCTGGAACTCGGTGGCGGCTTTGCAGTTGCGCAACCCGATGCACAATTCGCACGCCTACCTGGCTTGGATTGCCATCGAGATCTGCGACGGCGTCTACATTCACCAGTTACTGGGCAAGTTGAAACCCGGCGACATCCCGGCGGACGTGCGGGTGCGCGCCATCGATGCGCTGGTCAGCAAGTATTTCCGCAAGGAGCGGGTGATTCAGGGCGGGTACCCGATGGAAATGCGGTATGCCGGTCCACGCGAGGCGTTGCTGCATGCGTTGTTCAGACAGAACTACGGCTGCTCGCACCTGATCGTCGGCCGGGACCATGCCGGAGTTGGCGATTATTACGGCCCGTTTGATGCGCAGAAGATATTCAAAGAAATTCCAGCCGGGGCGCTGCAGATTCAGCCGCTGCCACTGGATTGGACATTCTACTGCTACGAGTGCGGCTCCATGGCTTCGATGAAGACCTGCCCGCACACCACCAAGGCCGTGATCGACGATAACGGGCAGTACAAAGGCGGCGCCCGTCTGATGCTATCCGGCACGCTGCTGCGGAAACTGATGAGCGAAGGCAAGCCGGTTCCGGCGGAGTTCTCGAAGCCGGAAGTGATTGCCGTCCTCAACGAGTACTACGACAAGCTGGAAAACAAAGTGGAAGTGAAGCTGCACTCGAAGGCGACCGGATCGTAGCCAGACGCGAAGCGATCCGCGGATTCAGGCCGCTTGCCGTTCAGGCGGGCGGCCTTGTTTTCATCTGAAAGAAAGGAGGAACCATGCTTAAGTATTCTTCAAGGTTGTTGGGCCTCATAACCGTGCTACTGCTTTTGCCGGCGCAATTATTCGCCGAAGATGCGTCCATGTTGGTCCTAGTCGCCGATACCCGAAAATTTACCGGCTGGGAAGCGTGGTGGGGGAACCTGTACAACGAAGGCCACCTTGCCTTTGCCCTGGTCACTACGATCACGGTTCCGGTGGTTGGCGTAATCCTGGGCAGCCTGGCCGATATGGTGATGTCCCGATTGGGCATAGACCTGAAGAAGAGAGCATTGGCCGAACATTAACCGTGGCGCTTCGGCAAGGAGACGAATATGGATTGGCTCTACACACTCATGCCTATCGCTGGCATCCCGATTTTTTGGCCAGGGCTGGTTGTTCTGGGATTCAGCGTCGGCATCATCGGAGGTTTCTTTGGGATGGGCGGAGCTTGGATGGTTACGCCCGCACTGAACATACTCGGTTTTCCCATGGCGTTTGCCATCGGCACGGATGTAACTCACATGGCCGGCAAATCGCTCATATCCACCATGCGGCATTCAAAGTTCGGCAATGTGGACTACAAGCTCGGCTTAATCATGGTATGCGGCACCGTCTGCGGATTCGAGTCGGGCGCCAGGATCATCATGTGGCTGGAGCGCATCGGTCAAATCAATATTGTCGTCCGCTGGCTGTACGTGGTGCTGTTGACCCTGATCGCCTGGATGGTGTTCGCCGATGCCGCCAAGAGGAAAAGAAAAGAACGCGAAGCGCTGGCGACCGGCACCAAGCTGGATGCCATGACGACCGGCCTCGAATGGCACAAGACACTCCACAAAATCAAAATTGCCCCGGTCGTCAACTTTAAGATTTCGGGGATTCGCTGCTCTGTCTGGCTGCCAGTCTGTGTCAGCTTCTGCACGGGATTGTTAGCCGGCATCCTGGGAATCGGTGGCGGTCTGATCATGATGCCGGCGCTGATTTACCTGATTGGCGTTCCGACGCATATAGCCGTCGGCACGGACCTGTTCAATGTGGCTATTTCCGGGCTGTATGGCGCGGCCACCTACAGTTACAAAGGGCGAGTTGAATTAGTCGCAGCTCTCATTATGCTGTGCGGCGCGGCAGTCGGGGCGCAGATCGGCACGGTTGCCACCAAGTACGTCAAAGGTTATGGTATCCGGATCTTTTTCGGTTTTGCGGTTGTAGGTTGTGGCGTTTCGGTAATCATGAAACTTCTTTCGGGCATGTCTCCGGCCATCAAGCCATTTACCGACCAGGCAGCGACCATCCTGATTTTCGGCGTAGTCTCGGCAATCTCTCTCTATATCCTGATTTCTTTCCTCAAAGGCGTGCGCAATGAACGCGCCCAACGGCGGCCAAATAAAATGAATTCCGCTCATGCAGACTAAGAAAGGAGCGAACCATGGCAATTCGCAGAAGGGTCTGGACGCTGCTTCTGGCCTGTGCCCCGGCGCTGTTCACTCTGGGATGCAGTGATTTGGGCAAGGTCGACCAGGGGCGGGTAATCGCATTCGATAAGCAAAAAGGATTAGTCACGGTCATTCGCGACTCGGTTCCGGCGGCGAACAAGCCCCAGTATGACAGGCTGCCGCCCTTCACCGTAAAGGTTCCGGCGAATCCGGACGAAATGGGTCCGGCGCCGGCGGCGGGGAAACGGCTGCTGTTCGATACGGAAAACAAGAAGCTCGTGGTGTACGACGCCATCGCCGGCAGCATTAAGACCATTACCTACACGCCGCTGCTGGAAGCGCCGAATGTTAGCAAAGACGATCCCCGCGTCAAGGGCATCCAGTTTCCCATTGTCGATCGGCAGAACAAGGCAATCACTATTTATTCATCTCGCGACAAGAAGCTGGTGAAGTTTACGCTGGCCGACGAGTACTTTGCGCTCCCCGACGATACCTGGCAGGCGGGAGACGATGTCCGTTACTACTTCAAGCAGCCAGGCCAGGCACTTCGCATGATGAATGTCAGCAAAACCGACGTCATGAAAGGATGACATCCGCGCCGCCGACGTAGAAGCTAAAATTGTTGTTGTTCTCCGCGGGTTCCGGCTTGGCGGCAGGGCGAAGCTGAACCAGGAGCGATGTTCGATGCCGTGGTGGTGGAAGAAAAAAATGCCGGCGGAAGCACCCGGTTCTCTGCAGGACAGGATCCGCGGCCGTTACGTCAGCTTTCGCGAGCTGCTCTCCCTTAATAACGATTGCCTGGAGTTGCTGGCCAGCATTCAGGAGGACCTGCAATACGCTCCGCCCACACGGGAGCTGCTGAGTGATCGCGTCAGTAGCGTATTCGACAAAACCGCCGAGGTGGTTCAAACCCTGGAACGGCTGACCGGCTACGACCAGCATGCGCTGCTGACCTCGGTCGCGACGCAGCGCCAGGAAGTTGAGCAGTACATTGCGGCCGACGACTTGAGGCCCACCAACCTTTCGGCCTCGCTGTCGGAGGTGAATGCAGGCTCCGGCGCCGAAGCGGGAGCCAAGGCCGCCATGTTGGGCGAGATCAGGAACAAGCTGCGCTTGCCCGTGCCTGACGGTTTTGTCATAACCGCGCACGCCTACCGCCAATTTTGCGGGATACCGCTGTGGCAGCACGTTCGCGACAGCACACGAAACCTGGATCTCAACGACCTGAATCTGCTGCGCCAGGTTTCCGCCGAACTGACCGCGCTGGTGATGGCTACGCCGGTGCCGCGAGCCATTGAAGTCGCTCTCACCGAGCGTGCCCTGGCTATGCAACGAGCAGGCATGGCAATTGCGGTCCGCTCCAGTGCCGTGGGTGAAGGCGGCGAAAGAACCTTTGCCGGCCAGTTCACCAGTTATCTCAACGTTCCCGCCGATCAGGTGGTCGATGCATATAAGAGGGTGGTAGCCGGGCGCTTCAGTGAAAGAGCGCTCTTCTACCGCCTGTCCGCCGGGCTGCCGGAGGTGGAGAGCCCGATGGCGGTGCTTTGCCTCGGGGTGGTGCGGGCGCAAACGTCGGGGATTCTCTATACCAGAGATCCGAAGGACCGCAAACTCGATGCCCTTTGGATCACCGCTACGCTAGGACTGGGACTGGACATCGCCAGCGGCCGGGTGCCTGCGGACTTGTTTGTGATGGAGCGCAAGTGGCCCCATCATCTGCTGGAGCAAAGTATCGTAGTCAAAGATGAAGCGGTCATGCTGGCGGAGAACGGCGGAGTGCTTCGCCGCCCCACCTCGCCGGCGGAGGCTTCCGCCCCCAGTCTCAATCCGCGAGAACTGGCGCTGCTGGCCGATTGGTCCCTGCGCATCGAAAAACACTTCGGCGTCCCGCAGGATATCGAATGGGCGCGGGATGAGCGCGGGCAGGTCTGGATCGTGCAAGCCCGGCCTCTGGCTCTGGTGGACTCGCAGACACGAAGCAGCCGGACACGGGTAAAAGGCGAGCCGTTTCTCGCCGGTGGCCGTACGGTTTACCCGGGCCGCGTCTCCGGCCCTGCGTTCCTGGTCAACGATTTGAAGAATTTGCATGATACGCCCCAGGGCGCCATTTTATTTTTGCGCAAGGCATCGCCTGAAATGGTGACGGTTTTTCCCCGCATTTCAGGCGTAGTGGCCGAGATGGGAAATGTGGCAGGCCATGCCGCCTCCTTGCTGCGCGAAGCCAAAATTCCTTCGATCTTCGAATTGGGCGGCGCCTTCGAGCATATTAAGGATGGCGATCCAGTCAGTCTGGACGCAGTGCAGCCCAGAATCTATTCCGGAATGTTGTGGTCGCCCAGGATCATTGAATCGCAAATCCGGGAACGCTACCAGGAATCCAGCGTCAAAGCCGACCCGATCAACCGGCGTTTGCTGGTGCTGCATCTACTGGATACCTCGGCTTCCGACTTTCGTCCGGCAGGCTGCAAGTCAGCGCACGACGTGCTGCGGTTCTGTCATGAGAAGGCGGTTGAAGCGATGTTCGCGGTGAACGACAACGCTTTGGAAGGCGATTGGAACTGCTCGAAAAAGCTGATGACGCCGGTGCCGGTGAATATCTATGTGCTGGACCTCGGAGGCGGATTGGCGCTCGAAGATCCATCGGCCAAGGAGGTCCGGCCATCGGAGATCGTCTCCTGGCCTTTTCAAGCGCTATGGCGCGGATTGACTGATCCGGGCGTTACCTGGCAGCGCGAGATGCCCGCCAGCCTCAGCGACCTGGCGTCGGTCATGGCGAACTCGCTCACTTCGACTACGGGAGCCATGCGGGCGCTGGGCGATCGCAGTTACCTGCTGGTGGCCGATGAGTATATCAACCTCAACACCCGTCTGGCCTATCACTTCACGCTGGTCGATGCCTGTCTATCGCCAATCGCCAGCCACAACTACATCTCTTTTCGCTTCGCCGGAGGAGGCGCCGCTCCGTACCGCCGCAATCTCAGGGCCTGCTTCGTCGAGGCTTGCCTGGCACATTATGGATTCCTGGTGGATCGCCGCAACGATCTGGTGAATGCATGGTTCAAGAAGGCGCCGGCGGACGAAACCGAAACTCGACTGAATATTATCGGGCGTCTGATGGCTTCGACCAGCCAACTGGATATGTACATGACCAGCAATGCGGTGATGCGGCGTTACGTGCAGCAATTCCTGGACGGCAACTATACCTTTGCGGTGGACGATGAGGCCGGAGTGAAGCCGACGGCGGCTGAACGCGACGTTTGAGTTTGCCCCGCCGCTGCCGCATGACAACGCCCGATACCCTCCGGGGCTACACCAATCCGTGAAGCACGCTATTGCGTAAAACCGGCGTGGCGCCGCCAAATGCTGGCCGAAAAATCTACATCGCTTACTCCAGCAATTCTGACAGGTGGGGCAAGTGGCGCAGTTCTGTCTTTTTCTGTGATTGATTACGCGCCCCTTCGGTGATAAATTCGCTGCAATCAATCATGTTCTTCCGGCCCGGAAGATTCCCTGTCTCGATGCGCCAAAGTGGTTAAGCTTTTGGAAAAGGAATGCTACGAATGAGCGGAAGCTATCGTACTCCCCACGAATGCGAGGAGATTTTCACTGCGATCGATCCCGAAAAGGTACGGGCAGCGGCGGAGCATCTGCGCACATGGTTGCCCGAACCGGACCGTCAACGCCTCTCTAAGATCATCGCCGAGCACGGTCATTACGGGTGGATTTTTCACTTGCACGATGAGGAAGTGGCGGCGGAGCCGAGTCATCGTTCGAAGGCGGTGATTGCGGCCAGAGGCCATTTTCAATTCGCTACGGCGGTTCGGAATGAACTTCGCTGCTCTGGTTTTGGCGAAAGGGAGTTGGGAGTTCAAAACCTGGACGATGTGTATTTGTTCATTGTCGAGGAGGCGCTGAAAGCGCAACCCTGAAATCGGGGAATACCCTCCCGACCCATCACCCCTACCAGCAAATACCCCACGTCAGTCCCTATCACCCCAACGAGCCGAGCCTCGTTGGGGACCCCGATCAACGCGGGATGGGACGTGGTGCACCCGGCTCAAAACCTCAGGGTCACACTTGCTATTTGCCGGTCGCGCTTTTGAGCGGCTTGAAGTTGCTCTCCTGGGCGCGCTCAAGCTGCTCCGGAAGCTGCAGTTCCCAATCGAAATAAGCATTTGCCGCCCGCTTGAATTCGGGGCTCATCGCTTCGAACTGGCCCCAAAGGAACGGCTGCCGGAAGATATCGTCGGTCTTGGCCGCCAGGTTCTCGAAACCCGGCGTGAGCGGCAGCTTCGCCTTGCGCCAGGCCGCGTTGCCGCCTGCGAGGATGCTGACCGGTTTGCCTGAGAGCTTCGCCAGATCGCGCGCGCTCAGCGCAACCAGAGCCGGATCGTCGCCCGTAACCACAAAGCTGGAAGACTGCGGCAACGCCGTGAGGCTCTCCTCCAGCCGCGAGCGAATGGCAAACCACGCACCCGGAATGTGGCCTCGCTTGTAACTGAGACTGTCCGCGACGTCGATCACGGTGACCTTTTTCGCTTGCAGCAACGCATTCAGCGCGGCGGGCTCGATTCGGGGGAGCTTAATCTGGTCGACGCCGGGAACAAACGGTTTATAGTCGCCCGATACCAGGCCTGCGCCTTCGAAGGGATTCGCCAGAACGTAGGTTTCCGGCCAATCCGCCTGCACCATCCAGGAAGCAGTCATCAGCGCCCGAACCATGTAGTTGTCGATCAGTACGACCCTGGCGTTGCTGGTGGCCGCGTACTTATCCATTCCCTGCACCAACTGCACGCCCCAGCCGTAGGTCGAGTCGGGACGATGGCCGGCGCGATACTCGTCCGGGGTGCGCAGGTCGATGATGTAGAGGCTGCGATCCTTATCGTTTTTGAATACTTCCAACTGCTTGGAGTCGATGGTTTTCACGCCGAAGCGGTCGGCCACGCGCTGAGCGGTTTCGAGCGCTTTTTGAAGATTGGCTCCCCATGGCTCCGGAGCGTGCCGCGTCGAGCCGTACTCGAGCGGGAATCCGGCCATCTGCCAAGCCATGGTGCCGCCACGCATGGCGGCAACGTGGTTAGAGATCCCCGCATTGATCAAGGTCTGCGCCCCGATCAGGCTGCGGGTGCGTCCGGCGCAATTGACCACGACCAGGGTATCGGGGCTGACCCCAAGCTGGAAGAAGCGGAAGACGAGTTCGGAGACGGGCACATTGATGGAACCCGGTATGTTCATGTTGACATACTCATTCGACGGCCGGCTGTCCAGGATCAGCACCTTCTCACCCGCGGCAATTCGCTTCTGCACCTCTTCCGGCGTCATCGTCGGGGGTTGGTAATTGACGGTGATCCACTCGCCGAAGGCTTTCCCGGCCACGCTCATGCCGCTGAAGATTTCGTAACCTGCCAGCTTCCATGCGGGATAGCCGCCATCGAGAATTGCGATATTGGTATAGCCGAGTTCTTTCAGCTTTGCGGCCGCTCGCTCGGACATGCCTTCTCCGCCGTCCGTCAAAACGATCCGGGTAGAGTTGCGCGGCACCATCCTGAACACATTGAGTTCCAGCTTGCTCAACGGCAGGTTGACCGCGTAAAGGAGATGGGCTTCGCCGAAAATACCCTCTTCTCTCGGGTCCAGGATGGCGAGCTCTTTCCCGTCAGCCTCCATCGCCTTCAGCGCAGTGGCACTGATGCGCGCAAAAGAGGGATCGGCGGCAAACACGTTGGTGGCGACCATCGTCGTGATGATGAAGGCTATCGCAAACCAAAGTTTGGTCATTATGCGGTTTTCCTTTCTTCGGTTTTTTCAGTCTTCGGTATTTTTAGATCCCATAGCCAATCGCCCGCTCCTCTGAAATACGTGTTCTTGCCAAGCAGAGCTTGCGCGCGCCAGTTGCTATATGGATACACCCCGGGTGACCCTTATGGCTGTGACCGGCGTAACACGGGGCGGTGAGCGCCCAGCGCCGAAGCCGCGCGCCGCGCTTCAGATGACGAGTTCGATCAGAAACGGCCCGCTGCGGCGCAGAGACTGCCGCAGCAGCTCCGCCAGCCCTTCGCAGTTTTCGGCCCGCGCCGCTTCGACGCCCATTCCGTTGGCGATGTTTGTCCAATCCAAGTCCGGATTGCCCAGATCCATCATGCTTTGAGAAATGGCGCCAGGGCGGACGCCAAGATTGGCGAGTTCGCCCAGCAGGATGGCGTATTTTCGGTTCGCCAGGATGACGGTCGTCACGTCCAGCCGTTCGCGCGCCTGCGTCCACAGCGCCTGCAAGGTGTACATCGCGGCCCCGTCGGCTTGCAAGGAAAGCACCCGCCGTCCGGGCGCGCCGATCGCCGCACCGGTGGCTAAAGGCAGACCGATGCCGATCGCGGCACCCGTGATCTGCAACCAGTCATGCGGTGCGGCGGCGCGGGTTTTGGCATAGAAAGATCGGCCGAAACTCACACCCTCTTCCACCACGACGCCCTGTTCGGGGATCAGCGCCGCAATGGTTTGGCCGACAGCTTCAGGCGTCGGGACGCCACGCGCCGCTTCCGGCACAGGACCCAGCTCGGGCAGCGGCACGGGCAGAGCGGCCAGTTCATCCGCCAGCGCCTCCAAAGCCTGCATCGAGTCCTGCTCAGGCCGGGCGAGTACATGCACCTGAGCATCCGCCGGGTAAAGATAGCCGGGCTTGTCCGGATACGCGAAGACGGCCACTGGCGCGACTGCCCCCACTAACACCAGGTGACGAATGCCGGCCAGCGCCGCCAGCGCGGGTTCGACCGCATAAGGTACGCGTTCGATGGGAACCCTGCCCTGTCCACGCTCGATTCGCGGGTTCGACTGCTGTGCCATCAGCCGGGCGCCAGTAGCCGCGGCGATCCGGTGCGCTGCTCTAAGCGACCCGGCGCGCAAAGCCCTCTGGCCAAGAAACAGCATCGCCGGCTCGCCACGCCGCAACAGAGTGGCGATTTCGTTCACCGTGCCAGGAGCGGCCTGCGGCTGTCGCGGAAGCGGCAAAGACTCCGCCACCACTCCACCTTCATTCCAGCCAACGTCAGACGGCACGATGAGGGTTGCGATCTGGCCCGGCGCGGTGCGGGCGGCTTGCACCGCTATGGCAGCGTCGGAGCCCACGGCGGCGGCACTGGCGGCGGTTCGGACCCAGGCAGAGACGGGTCGCGCCCAGCCCTCGGTATCGGCGGTGAGCAGCGCGTCCAAGGGCCGATGGTAAGTCGCCTGGTCGCCTACGATATTCACCATAGGGGTGCAGGCCCGGCGAGCATTGTGCAGATTGGCGAGCCCGTTCGCCAAGCCAGGGCCGCAATGCAACAAGGTGACCGCCGGTTTCTCCGCCATCCGCGCATAGCCATCGGCGCAGCCGGTCACCACGCCTTCGAACAGGCCGAGAACACAATGCATGCCGGAAATCCTGTCGAGCGCCGAGACAAAATGCAGTTCGCTGGTTCCAGGATTCGCAAAACAGGTATCGATACCACTCTTCAAGAGGGTTCGGACCAAACTTTCAGCACCGTTCAACAGAGTCTCCCGCGGAGGACGTGACTGGATTTCGACGGTTGGGTTGGCGCACCCGTACCCGATCATGCCGGAGTACCATTTACGAAGGACACACGGCACCTATCCCATACACTAACAAAGACCTGGTTCTCGGGGCCAGCAAATCATGCAGCTTGGCTGGCTGGCATAGGGAGGTTCAGTCGAGCGCCTTGTGGAAGCGGAGGATGGCAACGGTGAGCAGGCTGATTCCCAGGGCGGCCATGGCGAGCATCTGCGGCCAGAGAATCTCCATGCCGGCGGCCTTCAGATAGGTGCCGCGGAGCACCACCAGAAAATAGCGTAGAGGACTGAGATAGGTGAAATATTGCAGCCACTGCGGCATGGTGCTGATGGGGAATCCGAAGCCCGAGAAAGTTATGGCGGGCATGATAAAGAAGAAAGCGGTCACCATCGCTTGTTGTTGCGTGGCGGAGACGGTTGAAATTAACAGGCCGACGCCCAGCATGCACAGAAGAAAAAGGACGGCCCCCGTCAATAGCACCAGAACGTGACCGCGAAATGGAACCTGGAACCACAGCGTTCCTACGGTCGCAATCAGCGAAACATCGAAGAGGCCAATCAGAAAGAAAGGCAGAGTCTTGCCGAGGATAAACTCGGCGGGACGGATGGGCGTGACCATGATTTGCTCGAGGGTGCCGATCTCGCGTTCGCGAACCACCGCAAAGGCGGTCAGCGTTACCACCAGCACGAGCGTGAGGCTGCCGATGATTCCCGGCACAAAGAACCAGCGGCTCCTGAGATCGGGGTTGTACCAGGGCCTCTGCTCGAGCTGCACGGAAGGCATTTTCTCGATCATTTGCGGGGCGATGCGGTAGATGCGGTCTCTCTGGTAGTCCTGGGCGAAGCCGAGCTGCGATCTGCGAGATATAGCCGGAGGCGATCAGAGCGGTATTCGAATTGGTGGCATCGACGATCACTTGCAGGGGCGCGGTCTGGCCTTTGCGCAAATTCTGGGCGAAGCCGGCATTGATCTGGAGTCCGACCGTGGCCTCTCCGCGGTCGATGAGATCGCCGAGCTGGCGGCGGTCCGTCAGTTGGCGTTCACGTCGAAATAGGGGCTGGAAGCAAAACGGGAGAGCAGTTCGCGGCTCTCCTGGCTGTGATCGAGATCAAGCACAACGGTTGGGACGTGATGAATCTCGAAGGTGGCGGCGTAGCCAAAGATCAGCATCTGGATAATCGGCGGACCGAAGAGCACGAAGCGGGTGCGCTTATCGCGGAAGACCTGGATGAATTCCTTGATCAGACATCTGCTTGAGGCGCGCCAGCATCTTTCTCCTTTCCTTTACGCCAGCTTCTTGTGGAAGGCGCGGATGGCGAGCAGCGCCAGCACCAGGGTGAACCCGGCCAGGGGAAGCAAGTCGGCGTAGAGCAAAGCCGTGGGCGTTCCCTTGAGGAATATCTTCTTCAGCACCGAAACGTAGTAACGCGCTGGCAGAATGCGCGTGATCCACTGCAAGACGAGCGGCATTTGCTCAATCGAATACAGAAATCCAGAGAGCAGAAAAGCTGGAAGGAAGGTGACCAACAGCGCGATTTGACTGGCCGCGAGCTGACTTTTTGCAATCACGGAAATAAAGAACCCGAGCGAAAGCACGACCACCATGAACATGGCGGAGCTGGCCAGCAACGTCAGAAAAGAACCGCGAAAAGGGACATGGAACCAGTAGATGGCGATCAGGGCGCAGACGATGACGTCGAACATGCCGATCGATGAAATAGGGCGCCAGCTTGCCCAGCATAATCTCCAAGGGGCGTGACGGGAGTCGAAATCAACTGCTCCATGGTGCCGCGTTCCCATTCGCGCGCGATGGTGAGCGAGGTGAGAAACGCACCGATCACGGACATGACCAGGGCAAGCACGCCGGGAACGATGAACGCGCTGCTCTCGAGATCCTCGTTGTACCAGGTGCGGGTTTCGACACTGACGGGAGCGGACTGGGCTGGCTGGCCATGGCTCGAAGCCAGTTCGAGCTGGACCTCGGACGAATAGGTTTGGACCACTGCCTGGGCATATCCGATGAGGACATTGGCGGTGTTGTCGTCGCTGCCATCGACGATCGCCTGAACCTGCGCCGGGCGGCCGTCGCGCAGACGCTGAGAAAAATCCCACGGAATCACAATCCCCATTTTGGCGCTGGCCATCGTCGAGCGATCGAGCCAGCGCGGGGTAGTCGTTCACCACCCGCACCAGGTTGAAGTAGGCGCTGGCCTGGAAGCGCTTCAACAGATCCTGACTCTGCTGGCTGCCGTCGCGGTCGTAGACGTAAACCGGTAATCCCTTAAGATCGAGATTGACTCCGTAACCAAACAGCAGCACCAGAATCACCGGCATGATCAAGACAATGATCAGGCTGCGCGAGTCACGGAGGATCTGCACGACCTCTTTCCTGGCCACGGCCCAAAAGCGAGTGAAGCTCATGCCGTCCGCTCCTTTCCCGCATCGCGCGCGCTTGTGAGCGAGACAAAAACATCTTCCAGGCTGGGACGTATCTTCTCGATGCGGCCAACCGCGATGCTGCGATCGGACAGGTACTTCTTGACTTGCGGGACCGCTGCGGCGGCATCACTCACCACCAGGTGCAGAGCGTTGCCGAATACCGCGGCATCGATCACCTGCGGAGCCGATTGCAGGACTTCGACGGCCGTACCCAGCGGTTCGCATTCGACCAGGAGCAGTTCGCCTTCCATCGAATTCCGCTTTAGCTCCGAAGGCGTTCCCAGGGCAACGATCTTGCCGCGAAAGATCAGCGCCAGACGGTTGCAGTATTCGGCCTCTTCCATGTAATGCGTGGTCACGAAGACGGTCACGCCCTCTTCCGCCATGTGGTGGATGAGATCCCAGAAGCGGCGGCGCGAAATGGGATCGACGCCGGAGGTGGGCTCGTCCAGAAAAATAATCGGCGGCCGGTGCAACACCGCGCAGCCCAGGGCAAGGCGCTGCTTCCAGCCTCCCGGAAGCGTGCCGGTCATCAGATTTTCCTGACCCTTCAGGTTCGCCATCTCCAGCGCCCATTCGATTCGTTCTTTGAGCTGGTTTGCAGGCACGCTATAGAGGCCGGCGAACAGGCGTATGTTTTCGATCACCTTGAGATCGTTGTAGAGAGAAAACTTCTGCGACATGTAGCCAATGTTCTGGCGCACGGATTCGGGTTCGCGGCCGACATCATATCCCGCAACCCACGCCCGTCCAGAGGTCGGCGTCAGCAGGCCGCAAAGCATGCGGATGGTGGTGGATTTGCCGGCGCCGTTCGGTCCGAGAAAGCCAAACACCTCACCTTTGCGGATCTCGAGATTGATGTGATCGACAGCCACAAAATCGCCGAACCGCTTGACCAGGTCCTCGATCACAACCGAATTGTTGTCCTCAGGCACGGGGCGATGCTCCACTCGTGACCGCATCGACGAAGAGGTCCTCGATCGTGGGCGTGACCTGTTGAATGGCGTCGAAGGGCACGTGCGCGTGCTTCAGTTGGGCCTCGAATTCGGGGATGCGGCGCGCGGCATCGTCAACCACGACGTGCAGGCCATCGCCGGTCAGCACCAGGCTGGAGATGCCGTCCGCGTGTCTCGAATTGGGCGCGCAAACTGCGCGGTTCGGACGAGGTGATGGACAGGACGCCCTTGCCCAGCTTGGCTTTGAGATTCGCGGGCGTGTCGCAGAATAGCAGCTTACCTCTGATGGAGCAAGGCGACGCGATGGCAGCGCTCCGCTTCGTCGAGGTAGGCGGTGGAGGTGAGTATCGCCACCCCCTCGGAGACCAGTTCGTAGAGAATGCGCCAGAAGTCGCGCCGCGAGACAGGATCGACGCCAGTGGTTGGCTCATCCAGCAGGATGCACTTTGGGACGGTGAATGAGCGCGCAGACCAGACCTAAGTTTTTGCTTCATGCCGCCGGAAAGCTTCCCGGCAAGGCGCTGGCGGAATTCGCTCATGCCGGCGGCCTGCAGCAAGTTGCGACGGAACGTTCTTCGCGCTCGGCCTTCTTCACTCCGAACAGGTCGGCGTAGAAGCGAATGTTTTCATCGACGGTAAGGTCTTCATAAAGCCCGAAGCGCTGCGGCATGTAGCTGAGGTGATGCTTGGCGCCTTCGGGATCGTGGACCACATCAAAACCAGCAGACGCTGGCAGTGCCTTCATCGGGCGGCAGGATGCCGGCGAGCATGCGAAGGGTTGTCGTTTTTCCTGCGCCGTCGGGACCGACCAGGCCGAAGATTTCGCCGGCAGCGCACCTCGAAGCTCAGGTGATCGACTGCACAGGACGCCTCGGAAAGCTCTTTGGTAAGCTCCTCGGCAATGATCGCGGATTGCGTCTGGTCAGTCATTACTTCTCCGGTCATGACGTTCAGTCGGCCTGGCATCGGGTTGGTGCCGGCGCGTTTGCGTTCGGCCTCGGCCAGATTGATGTGGGCGTCGGCAGGCATGCCAGGCTTGAGTTCGTGATTGGGGTTGTCGATATCGATCTTGATGCGATAGACAAGGGTGACTCGTTCCTTGTAGGTTTGAACGCTCTTGGGCGTGAACTCGGCATTCGATGAGATGAAGGAGATGCGTCCGCGGTACTGTTTGCCGGGATAGGTGTCGGTGGTGATAGTTGCTTCCTGGCCCCAGCGGATGCGGCCCAGATCGGTTTCGGCGATATAGGCGCGCAGCCAGATGTGATCGAGGTCGGCGAGCGTGACCACCGGAGTGCCGGGAACAACCACTTCTCCGAGCTTCGGCCTCGCGCACCGTGATCACGCCGGCGGAAGGGGCGCGGAGGGTTGTGTAGTCCAGGGTGACTCGCGAAAGACCCAGATTGGCGTCGGCTTCCCTGAGATTGGCGCGAGCGATCGCGATGTCTTCTTTCCGGCTGCCTTCGACAGCTTCGTTGTAACGCTGGTGCGCCGCCTGCGAAAGTCGCTTCGGCGCGCTTCAGGGCGGTTTCGGCGAGGTCGCGGTCTTGGGCGGAAACCGCATCTTTGCTGAAGAGGCGCTGGGCGCGGTCGTAGTCGAGCTTCTTCTGCTGCGAGATCGGCTTGTGCATCGAGCATGGTTTGCTGCGAAGCCTTCAATTCCTGCTCGCGGGTTCCGGCAAGCGTGAGCGCCAGGTTGGATTCGCGAACGTGAACATTGGCCTCGTCGATCCGGACCTTCTGCCGGTAGTCGGCATCATCCAAACGCGCCAGCAGGGCGCCTGCCTCAACCGACTGGCCTTCCTCGACCGGCAGCTCGACGATGCGCCCCTGCACCTTGAAGCTCACCAGGCTCTCATGCGCTTCGATATTGCCGGAGAGCGTGAGCTGATTTTCGGGCTTCGGTTTCCTGAGTGAGACGCGGATAAGAATACACGCCTGCGGCGATCACCGCGGCCAGCAGGATCAGAACAGGTATACGTCGTTTCATGGCTTCAAACCTCGAGGGCGGAACACGGATCATGGTCCTGGCCGGTACAAATCGGTTTACGGATTTGCCCAGATACTGATCCAATGTTCTTCTCCGTGTCCCCCACGGCCCGCGCCAGCGCAAACTTCGCGTCAGCGTGGCTGGAGACGGCAAGAATGTAATTCTCCTGGGCGCGTGCGAGTTCGTCTTGGGCAGTGACCACTTCAACATTATTCGTCGTTCCCGACTGGAAGCGATCCTGCGAGAGTTCGAGTTCGCGCTGCGCCAGATCTTGACCTTCCTTGGCAACCGCGACCTGCTCGGCCGCGGACTCAAGATTCAGCAACGCCTCGCGGATCTCCTCTTCAATGCCGCGACGCAAATCGGCGATCTGATCGTCAATGCGTTGCACGCGGCTGGCGATTTCCTGCGCCTCGCCGTTGCGATCACGATCAAAAACCGTAAAGTCGATCTGCGCCTTGAATGATGCCCGTAGCTCTTCACGCCGCCAATGCTGCGGCCAAGCTCGCCATAGTTCCCGTTGATGCTGAGTTTCGGATAGTAGCGGGCACGGCTGGCGCGCTGTTGCTCAACCAATGCCTGGCGCTGGCTGGCAAGCGACAGGTAGTCGGGACGCACGAGGAGCGCCGAGGGCACAAGGCTTTCGGCCCGAGGCTGGGTCAAGGACTCGATAGCGGAGCGGCTCGGCGAGTTCCAAAGGCGTGCCCGGACTCATGCCCAGGTTGCGTGCGAGGGCGAGCAGCGACTGTTTGTATTGGTTCTGCGCGACCAGCAGAGCCTGTTTGTCATTGGCCAGTTGTACCTGCGAACGCAACACGTCCACACCGGTCGCGGTGCCGGCGTCGTGCTTGTCTTTCGCCAGCTTGTACAAAGCGTCGGAGTCGGTCACGCGGGATTGCGCGGCATCGACGCGCGCCGCGGCGGATGGCGCGTTCAGATAGAGGCTCGCAATCGCATGAATGATCAGATCGCGCGCATCCTGGTAATCCATTTTGCTGGCATCGAGGGCGCGTTCACTGGCTTTCCATCCGCGATAACTCTGAAGATCAACGATGTTCTGCTCCGCATAGAAACGCGAAATCGTAATTGGAAAATGGTCCAACCACCGTCGGGGACGCCAGGAAGCGAGATCCCGAACGCGCGCAGGTCGACGGTTTTGCATATTGGCGTAGCTTTGCAGCATGCACCGCGGAAGCAGCGCGGCCGACAAGCGGCGCATGCGGGTGCCCTCGGCTTCCTCGATCTGGGTGTCTGGCGACAAGCACGCTGAGGTTGGCTTGCAGCGCCTTCTGAATGGCATCCCGCAACGTGAGGCGGTAAGGCGCCGGTGGCGCGGTTCTGGGCCGCGCTGAATGTACCGCAGATCAGGACTAGCCAGCGACAGGATGACGACGGCACGGAAATTGCATTTCATCGCTTCTGCTCGTAACCGGAGAGCCGGGGTCCCGCGTGCGCCTTGGTTGCGCAGGTTGGGGTGGATGGCGATTGCCCTCCAAAAGTGTTGAAAGCTTTCTTCGAGCCAGAACTGGAGCGCAGGCTCGCCCTGCAGCGACCAAAGCAGAAGCGTTCCCATGAACGCCTGCTGAAACTGAAGCGCAACCTTTTCTTTTTTCAAGCGAGGAGTTGATCTCTCCGCGCTTTTGCCCCATGGCCACAAGCCTGGCGAGCATCTTGCGGCCTTCGGAGCATGTTGCGGTGGATCAGCTCGCGCACGCCTGCGCTCGCCAGAAAAGAAGAGATCAGGGCGCGGGCAAGATCGGGACTGCGCCCGGGTTCCTCCCCGATGCGAAGATAACAGATGGTGCAACACTGAGCGAATCGTCTGCTTGCCGGACTCGGCAAGGGTCACGGCTTCTCTCACCTTGCCCAGCTGAATTTCGGCCATCACGCCCAGCACGTGATCTTTGCTCTCGAAATAGTTAAAGAAGGTGCCCTTGCCGACATCCGCGGCTTCGGTGATGTCTTCCACCGTGACATTGGGAAAGCCGCGATCGGCAAAAAGCTGAAGCGCGCAACGGAACAGGCGCAGACGCGTTTCGGCGGCGCGACGTTGGCGGCGTCCCATGCCTTGCAGGTGCGGCAGGTTCTCGGAAGCGGGAGTTTCGATGAGAGCGGCGGATCGAGGTATGTGACTGTTATTCATTTACGACCATTACTCATAAGCGACTAATAGTCATATAATGGTACCGACGCCGCCGGTTGTCAAGGGTCAGATTGCAGACTTTGGGTGAGGCGCCGCCTCCGGTTGCTAGAGTGTGTAAAGGACCTAAGAGGAACCCGGCATTCGCTCAAGATTCGGCGGCCAGAATATCCGAGCGGATCAGCATGGGTTATATTGGCATGGGTTATATTGAAAGGATCGGCTGGCAAACATAGAAAGGCGCTTCTCCGAGGTGGCATTCATGAAGATGAAGACAGGGTACTTGTCGGAACTGAACAAGGTCGTAATCAAGGAATTCGAGGTCCCCGACCTCGACCCATCGAACGTGCTGATCAAGGTGAAGGCCGCTGGAATCTGCGGGTCGGATTTACATGCATTTCACGGCTCGCATCCGTTTCGCAAACCACCGATGATCCTGGGACACGAAGCTGCCGGCGAAGTCATCCAGATCGGCGCCAAGGTGAAGCAGTTGAAGGTCGGGGACAGGATAGCCGTCGAGCCAATCAAGGCGTGCGGCAAATGCTCGTATTGCCTCAGCGGAAATTACAATCTCTGTCCGGAAAGAGTGATTGCCGGCGTTCGCGGCTGGCTGGGAACATTTGCCGAATACTTCGTGCTGCCGGAGCAACGCGCTCATCAGCTGCCGCCAGAGTTGGATTACGATTTGGGCGTACTGGCGGAGCCATTGGCGGTGGGCACGCACGCGGTTCGAGTAGCGAAGATCAAAAAAGACTCGACGTGCGTTGTGTTAGGAACCGGAACCGTCGGCCTGTTCTCGGGAGTTGCCGCGCAGGAAGCTGGCGCCGGGCGTGTTTATTGCACCGATCTCAATCGCTTCCGGTTGCAAACCGCCAAAGCTCTCGGCCTGTACCCGATCCAGGCAGACGAGGTCTCGGTAGAGGAAACGGTCAAAGCGTTCGCGCCCGACGGAGCCGACGTCGTTTTGCTGGCTTTCACTTCCCCGAGCGTGGTCGACCAGGCTTTAAGACTGGTGAAACGCGGCGGGACGATTATCGTGATCGCTCTGTTCACCGACCCGGTTGCGATTGATCTGAATACGCTGCAGGCAAATGAAATCGAGCTCAAGGGCACCAACGTCTATACCAGGGAAGATTTTCAAAACGCGATTCGAATTCTGGTCAAGCGGAAAGAGGATTTCCGGAAAGCGGTCACGCATCAGGTGAACCTTGAAGGGATCAACGGAGCTCTTGAAATGCTCGCCGACCCGAACAGTGCCGCCATCAAAGTGATTGTGCATCCCTAACAGGCTGTTGAAAAAAGCGCCGAAGCCCCGACAAGCGCAACCAGAGCGCGTGCCGGGGACCTCGGGGGTGTTATTCAGCAGCCTGGCCGGGGCGTTTGAGACCCCGCGACCAGTACTTACTGAAACCAGCACTTACTTAATGGTTGCCGCACCTAACTTGCAGACCACCTCATCCTGTGAACCCGTACCTCCCGAACAACCGATCGCACCTATGATCTTGCCCCCCTCGACGAGTGGAATGCCGCCGCGGGACGCAATGACCCCATCGAGCGTGATCAGATAGTTCAATCCGCCCTGGATAGCGCTCTCAGCAACCTTGCTCTCGCGCCGCCAAGTCGCCGCATAGCGCGCCTTGTGCTGCGAGATTTGGATCGAGGCAAGCTGCGCTCCGTCCATACGTTGGAAGGCAACGAGGTTGCCGCCGGCATCGACGACTGTGACATTCATCTTCCAATCCCGCTTCTTGGCCTCGGCCACGACAACGGCGATGGCTGCCTGGGCGCGTTCGAGCGATATAGGGGCTCCATAAGGCAAATCGAATGGCATCTTTTCCGGCACAACATCGAGGGGATTCTGTGCCGGGGCCTGTTGCGCACTAAGCGGACTGGCGACGAGTAAGGCAACGCCAAGCATAGCAACTACGAGGACTCGTATCAGCGACATTGTGGTTCTCCTTGTTTCGGTTAATTGCGGTTGCAAATCCCGGTCATCTACTCAAAATGGGTCTCTCCTGCCGAACGAACGCAGCATCATTTTGAATCTTTTCCCCGAAGAGACTGCGGAAAAACAGCTTCCAAGTGAAGCGAGCTTACAAGCTGTTGTGCAAAGGACCTCGGAAACAAGAACGCGACAACAAAGGCCAGCGCTGGGGCCCGTGCAATGGTTCGCTGTCATGGGCACTGGCGTGGCCGCTAACAAACCGGCGAATGGCGACCCCGGAGGGACTCGAACCCCCAACCCTCAGATCCGAAGTCTGATGCTCTATCCAGTTGAGCTACGGGGCCAAACCCGGCGGCTTAATTGTGCGGCGCGTTGATCCGCAGCCCTCTTAAGCCAGCTTTGCCGCCTTTCTTCTTGCGGCCCACCTTTTCTTCATCATCTCCGACCTACGCCGCGGCGCTCATCGCACCGCGTTGAGCAGCCTCAGTAAGATCTTGGCAATCCTAGCACGTGTTCAGCGACATAAGACAGAATAAGGTTGGTCGAAAGCGGAGCGATCTGGTAAAGCCGGGTCTCGCGGAACTTGCGTTCGATGTCGTACTCCTCGGTAAAGCCATAACCGCCATGGGTCTGCAAGGCCACGTTGGCCGCCTCCCAGGAGGCTTCGGCAGCCAGATGTTTTGCCATGTTGGCTTCCGGACCGCACGGCTGGCCGGAGTCGAACCGCTTCGCCGCGTCCTGGCGCATCAAGTCCGCCGCCCGCACGTGCACATACGCCTGCGCAATCGGCAAGGAAATACCCTGGTTCTTGCCGATGGGACGGTCAAACACCACGCGCTCGTTGGCATAGCGGACCGCGCGTTCAATGAACCAGTAGCCGTCGCCCACGCACTCGGCGGCGATCAGAATGCGCTCTGCATTCATGCCGTCCAAAATGTAACGAAACCCCTTGCCCTCTTCTCCGATGAGGTTCTCCGCCGGCACCTCCACGTCCTGCAGAAAAAGCTGGTTGGTCTCGTGATTCATCATGGTGCGAATAGGGACCACGGAAAGTCCGTTTCCGATGGCCTGGTGCAAGTCGACCAGGAACACGGAGAGGCCATCGGAGCGCTTCTTCACCTCGTCGACCGGCGTGGTGCGGGCGAGCAAGATCATCAAGTCCGAATGCTGCACACGGGAGATGAACACCTTCTGACCGTTGATGACGTATTTGTCTCCTCTGCGCACCGCTCTGGTCTTCAGTTTGGTGGTATCGGAGCCCGCATCCGGTTCGGTGACGGCGAAGGCCTGCAAGCGCAGTTCACCGCTGGCGATCTTTGGCAGGTAACGCTGCTTCTGCTCTTTGGAGCCATGGCGCAGCAACGTTCCCATGGTGTACATCTGCGCGTGGGCCGCTCCCGCATTGCCGCCCGAGCGGTTGATCTCCTCCAGGATGAGCGAGCTATCGAACACGCCCAACCCGGCGCCATCGTACTCTTCCGGAATCAAGGCCGCCAAGTAGCCGGCCTCGGTGAGCGCATTGACGAACTCTTCCGGATACGCCCGCTCGCGATCCACCCTCCTCCAGTATTCATCGGGATACTTGGCACAAAGCTCTCGAATTCGATTTCGCAAAGCTGTTTGTACGGGTGTTTCTTCCAGTACGGGAGTAGCGACCATCCAGATGCCTCCGACAAGAACCCGCGATTTTACGCTAGAGCCGTTATATCCTGGCCTATCCCCTTGGGGAATTTGGATACACCAAAGAAAACCGCTCTTATTGCACCGACGAGTTTACCCGGAACCGGACAGCGACGCCAGAGTGCAACTCACACTCTTCGCGGATACAGCTTTGGCCTTGCAAAATGGCTCATCCGCAGTACAATTCGAGCGATTCAACGCCGAAAAAAGAGGCTGTCATGTTTGCCTGGTTCACCGAGCTGACGAAGCGGGAGAAGCGCACCTTCTGGGCGTGCCTTGGGGGGTGGAGCGTCGATGCCATGGATACACAGATGTATCCATTGGCGATTCCCGCGCTCATTGCGCTGTGGGGAATGACCAAAGGGCAGGCGGGGATTCTCGCGACCGCGGTCCTGATTGTTGCCGCCATCGGAGGCTGGATGGCGGGGGTGCTGGCGGACCGTATCGGCCGCGTCCGGGTGTTGCAGTTGACCATCCTGTGGTTTGCCGCGTTCACCTTTCTATCCGGCTTCACGCAATCTTTCTGGCAGCTATTGCTTACGCGAAGCCTGCAAGGGCTGGGATTCGGCGGGGAATGGGCCGCCGGCGCCGTGCTGCTCAGCGAGACCATTGATCCCCGGGTACGCGGGCGCGTGGTGGGCGCCATCCAGGCTGGGTGGGCGTTCGGCTATGGCTTTGCGGTGCTGCTGGCGACCGGATTGTTCACCTGGCTGCCCCCGGCCTACGCCTGGCGGGTATTGTTTTTCACCGGTTTGCTGCCCGCGCTTGCGGTGCTGTGGATTCGCCGATCGGTCGAGGAATCCCAGGTATTCATCGACGCGCGCGAGGACAGGAGGAAGGCTTTACACGGTGACCAGACGAAGCTGTGGGACATCTTCCGGCGCGGACATACGGTGACGACGCTCAAGGCCACGCTGCTGACGAGCGGCATCTACGGCGGCAATTATGTGATGATCACATGGCTGCCGGCCTACTTGAGGCTGGTGTGGCACCTTTCCATTCTGCACACCGGCGGCTATCTTGCCATCAATATTCTAGGTTCGTTCGCCGGCGCATTTGTGAATGGATACCTGGCTGACTGGGTCGGACGCCGCAAGACCTTTATCCTCTGCGCCTTTTGCCAGGCCGCAACCGTTGCCGTCTATACGCTGGCGCCGATCACCGCCAAGCTTACGCTGCTGCTCGGTTTTGTGCTGGGGTGCATGCAAGGAGGGATGGCTGGTGGCACCGGAGCTTATCTTTCAGAGCTGTTCCCGACGAGGATTCGCGGTACCGCGCAGGGTTTTTGCGGCAACGCCGGACGTGCCTTCGGGGCTCTGATGCCGACCATCGTGGGCATTGCGAGCGCCAGCATAGCGCTGGGGCCGGCCATGGGAATCTGCGCGCTCAGCGCCTATGTGCTGGTGGTAGTCGCGGCACTCATGCTTCCGGAAACACGCGGGCGAGACTTGCGGACTCTCGATGAAGCCTGTGCCTCCGCATCGAACTCTTTGGCCGAAAAAACGACGGCTGCCCAATGAGAACATGTGATGGAGGCGGCTGCACCCAATGACATTGATCCGCGCATGGACATCGAGACCATGACGTTTCATCCCGAACCCAGCGGGCAAGCTCGCGCCTCGGCCGAGGACTCCTCGGATGGTCTCCCCTTGCCGCAGAGGTACTGGGCAATTCTGACGATTGCCCTGGCGGTGGGCATGACGGTATTGGACGGAGTCATTGCAAACGTGGCGCTGCCGACCATCGCGCGCGACGTGGGTGCCAGCCCCGCGGCCTCGATCTGGGTGGTGAATGCCTACCAGCTTGCACTCGTCATATCGTTGCTGCCGCTTTCTTCCCTCGGCGATATTGTTGGTTATCGGAAGGTTTATCAATCGGGATTCGCGGTTTTCACGGTTGCGTCGCTCTGCTGTGCGCTATCCAATTCGCTAGTCTCTTTAGCGTTTGCCCGTTTCATCCAGGGTTTAGGCGCTGCCGGCATCGCGAGCGTCAACACGGCACTGATTCGCACCATCTTTCCCTCCAAGATCCTGGGACGAGGGCTGGGCTTCAACGCCATGGTCGTCGCGGTTTCGGCGGCGATCGGACCGACGCTTGCGGCAGGCATTCTATCGCTCGCATCGTGGCCCTGGCTGTTCGCCGTGAATGTTCCAGTGGGAATTCTGGGCCTGGCAATCTCCCTGCGCACGTTGCCCCGGAGCGGCGGATCAGGGCACCGTTTTGACCTGAAGAGCGCGCTGCTCAGCGGGCTAACTTTTGGCCTTCTGATCAGCGGCGTCGATGGCTTCGGGCACGGTCAAAGGGCCTGGGCGGCGGCGGCCGAGATCACCGCGGCCATCCTCATCGGGATCGCGTTCGTGCGGCGCCAGTTGTCACAACCCGCCCCGTTGTTCGCGGTCGATCTGCTGCGGCGACCAATCTTCGCCTTGTCGGTCGCCACCTCGGTTTGCTCGTTCGCCGCTCAAATGCTGGCTTACGTATCCTTGCCTTTCTATTTGCAAAACGTCCTGGGCCGCTCTCCGGTCGAATGCGGACTGCTCATCTCCCCATGGCCATTGGCGATTCTCCTTGCCGCGCCGATCGCAGGGCATCTGGCTGACCGCTATTCCGCGGGCATTTTGGGAGGTGCGGGTTTGGCAACGATGACCCTTGGGTTGATATCGCTGGCACTGCTGCCGGCTCATCCGGCCTCCACCTCCATTATCTGGAGGATGGCCCTGTGCGGGCTGGGCTTCGGATTCTTCCAGGCACCCAACAACCGGGAGATGCTTGCCTCCGCGCCCAAGCAAAGAAGCGGCGCGGCGAGCGGCATGCTTGGAACTGCCCGGGTGACGGGACAGACGCTTGGAGCGGCGCTGGTGGCTTTGATTTTTAACGTGTTTTCCACCTCCGGCAATACCGTGGCGCTGGTGGTGGGGGCCGGCTTTGCGGCCGGTGCCGCCATCGTGAGTTGTCTGCGAATCGGGCGCCCGCCCGCGGGCTATGCCTCGCACGCCACGCAGTAATTCGATCTGCACCCGGGAAGCCGCGCGGATAGTGCCCGTTGAGGAGCACCTCGGCCGGGGAGCACAGCTTGGCGCCGGCGCTGTGATACATTCTTGCTGTGCCAGCCGCTACGGCAAAACCAGGGACACTGTATCCCTTTTTCGTTTTGTTCAAGGTCGCCGCTCCCTGATGGTCGCGTCGAGTGGAGTGCCCTGGCTCCGGGATACATCATCCCTGGTTTTGCTATAAGCGGAGCGGATGAGCGAGCCCTAAACTTAGAGAACCCTACACCATGTCGAATCAGACAGGCAAAACCTTCCAGCAGATTTGGCGACGGATGGATCGCGAACGGCGACGCCAGGCCGCCGCGGCATTTTATTCCAGCGACGAAAGCGCCGGCGAGCGGCGAAGGGTCGCGGGCTTGATCGCGATGAAGTTGAACCTGCGGCCACAGAAAGCCGCGAAACTCCCCGCCGACAAGGCAGCGGCGTACCTGTCGGCAATTGAATCCCTTGACGAACCGCTGGCCGCCTTGCTGATCCGCACTTATCTGTTCGCTCACAAGCAACCGATGCTGGTCATGTTTCTGGACGAACTCCACATACCGCACCAGAACGGCGTGATTTCCGACCAAGGCACCGCTGTTCCAGACGCCGATGCGGTCCGTGCCGCCGCCGATCGCATCCGTACGACATTCCCCGCGGAGGACGTACAACTCTATTTGTCGGCGCTTTTGGCGAGCGATGCCGTGATGTGGGCAAATCTGGGCGCGGCGTTTACCGACGAGCAGCCGTGATATCCGCCTTGGCCATGTTAGCAGGCTGCTGAAAACAAGTTTCGGAAGGACGAGCCTCGCCGTTTCTTTCCTGAAACCTTGCTTTTCTACAGCCTGCCAGAGTACTCGTGGTTGCAGGCTCCTCCCCCACCCGGGTTCCCATATGGGCTAAATTCCCGCTTTATTCCGTGCGTGCCGATGTGGTACTGGAAAGCCACTTTAGTCGAAGGCAATTCCGAATTCGCATCTGGCAGCTATTAGAATGACCACAGAAGTTGATCACTGGGACTGGAGCATTATGGCCAAGACAACGCAACAGAAACTCGCACGTCAAGCGGTAACATTTCTGGATTATGGCGGAAAAGCTATGACCGCCCTGGCCCGTATGGTGCTGCTTTCGCTCGCCGTTGTCTTTGAAGGCATTGGCATAGTTCTCCTGGTTCTGGAAAGTTCGATGGAACACGAGGCCGGCAAGGCCGAGCGTGTGCGGAAGGGCAGCCGCGTCCGCGCCATCAAGTTCAAGTCCCTGCCGCACGGGGAACGAGGCGGGTTGGAGTCAGCCTATGCCTATAAACCGGCTTCGGCACTTGCTTCGACAAGCTCGGGAAGAGCTCGTCACGCATAGTCATTGAGGGGCGGGTTGGGTTGCTTTGCCACCCGAAAACAAAATATCCCTCCGTCCCTAGCAATTGCTTATCGAGTACAGGGTCGCGTCGATTGGAGTGCTCTGGCGCTGGGATACATCATCCCTGGTTTCGCTCTAATGTCGCTTGAATTTGCGCTTGATTTCCGGCGCGAATTCCCCGATCCAGTTGGACAGCATGCCAAACCCGCCCTGAGTCAGAGCACTGTCGTAACCTTCCGTCCAGAGCTTACCCTGCGGCTTCCAGACACTGGACAGCATCCCCGCCCCGAGTGCAGCTCCATAGAGTGCAAATTGGGGACGCAATTCTTTTTCTGTCTGGTTGTAAGTCATGAACGTCCTGATCAGGGCGTGTTTGGTTCGGGGGCCGAGGCCGACGCAGCGACAGCGGTCATAGCGCGGCTCGTATTGCAGGGTTGCATTTCCGGCGGCCGAAAATACGTTCTGGATTGAAGACTGCACGTACATGGAAGCCGCACGGCGTTCGTAACCTGTAAAACCCCCTCCCCACGCATAGGGCGTACCCCTCGCTTGATCGATCAAGGAAAGGAAAACACTCCTGATGTAGATACCCGGGGTGGTGTAAGTCTGGAGTACGAAAAGCTTTTCCCTCTGATCCCCGATCAGCGGCAGCAGCGGGACTTCTTTGGGAACGTATGGGCCGTAGAACCAGTTTACCTTCAATTGCTCCTGACTTAATCGCTGATTCGGCTCCTGGTTTGTCGTGACCGCATCTGCTTCATCAGGTTTTTCCTGGCTCCAGCCCGGCGCCCCCAGCAGGAAAACCAGCAGGCAGCAAGCCAAAAACCGTGGTTGGTAAATGCAATTGCACCTTCTCTTCGCCTGCAATGGCCCTCCCCAGGCTATTCGCACATGAAACCCGCCTTGCAGGCCTCGAGTCGTGCTTCCACGCGCCGTAGGATAACACGAGTTGCCGCCCAGTCCAGCCGATCGAAGTGGATTGACTTGCGGCTGATTGACTCACTATCAAACAGGCTGCTCAAAAGCAAGTTTCGGGAGGACAAGCCCCCAAAATCTTGTGCGCTTCACTTCTGGATCACGATTCGGTAGCCCCTCGCTCGTTCTGCCCCAACACGCGCAATTACGGCGCGTGCCGGGGTCTCTTGCTTCGGCGAGTTTTTCAGCAGCCTGCTAAACCGGTTCCGCAGGCGGTAAAAACCCTGTAACATCAGTTCACGACATCATGATTCTCTTGAAACTCACCATGGCTCCCATGCTGATCGGCTTGGTTTCCATGGCCGAACGTAAATGGGGCGCTAGCATCTCCGGGCAGCTGGTGGGTTTGCCCCTGACCGCCGGACCGCTTCTCTTTTTTCTCACCTTGGAGCAAGGCAAGCTCTTCTCTGCCAAAGCTTCCATCGCCAGCATGATGGGACTGGCGGCGTTAGCGGCATTCGTTTCCGTCTACGCGCGCGTTTCCCAGGGGCGCGGCTGGCGGCCGAGCCTGCTTGCCGCCACGGGAACCTACATAGCCACCGCGGCTCTGCTGGTGAAGCTGCCTTCCCTGCCCGTCGGGTGGGCCTTCCTGGTGGCCTGCGGCGCTCTCTTGCTGGCGCTGTTCAGCTTTCCTCGCCAATCCTCGCTCAAGTTGGAGTTCAAGATTTCCAGCAGCCGCGAAATCGGCCTGAGGATGGCGGTGGCGGCTGCCCTGGTATTCCTGCTGACTTCGCTCGCCAGCCTGCTCGGTCCGGTCACGAGCGGCCTGATCTCGATATTTCCCGTCTACACCAGTATCCTGGCCGTCTTCAACCACATGAAGAGCAGCATGCTGGTGCTGGCGGTGCTGAAGGGAGTTGTCACCGGAGCCTTCGGGGCCGCTATATTTTTCGTGGTTGTGGCATCCGCACAGGGAAGGTTGGCCACCGGCCTCTGCTTTGGCTCCGCCGCCCTGGCTGCCATCGCGGTGCAGGTGCTCTTATTTCCTTGCCTCAAAACGGCGGGCACCTAGCAGGCCAATTGATCGATCGCCGCTTGCACGGCCCGGGTCACGTCAGCGGTCGAAGCGTTGCCGCCGAATTCGGAGGTAATCAGCGTCCCCTTCTCGAAGGCCCGGTCGATCGCCTGGCGCAACAGAGCGCCCGCCTTGGCGCAAAGCGGTGCGTGGTGCCTGTCGGCAAGCCATTCGAGCATCATGGCCCCGGATAGAAACGCGGCCGTGGGATTTGCCGTGCCCGTGCCTGCGATGTCGGGAGCGCTGCCGTGACAGGGCTGAAAGACGGCGTGTTCGTCACCGATATCGCCGGAGGGTGCCATCCCCATGCCGCCAATCAATCCCGCGCCCAGATCGGACAGGATGTCCCCGAACATGTTCTCGGTCACCAACACATCGAAAGTCCAAGGCTGGCGGACCATGTCCAGAGCGGTCGCATCCACGTAAGCATGTCTGGGCTGAATTTCCGGGAAGCCGGCTGCGCGCTCGTCGAAGATGCCGCGGAAAAAAGCAAAGGCGGAGAAGACGTTTGCCTTGTCGACGCAGGTCACCACACCCGGTCTGCCATCTGGTTTGCGCTGCTGCGCCAGTCGAAATGCGAAATCGAACAAGCGCTCGCTGGTCGAGCGCGTAATCACCATCGTCTCGCGAGCTACCGCATCATTCTCGACGGTGCCCTTACCGTAAGAAGCAAACAGGCCCTCGGTCGATTCGCGGACCAGGACAAAATCCAGGGCCGCGGCGCGCGGGTCCGCAAGCGGGCCGGGAATACCAGGCACCGAGCGCACCGGCCGTACCCCGGCATAAAGCCCTAACTCGAATCGCAGCGTCAGCTGTGGCGCGATCTCGGTGCCGTCTGGATAACGGATCGCGGGATCGCCCATTGCGCCCAGCAGGATGGCATCCGCCGCACGAGCCGCAGCCAGCGTACGCGCCGGCAGCGCCTCGCCCGTAGCCGCATAAAGCGCGGCGCCGGCGGGTAAAAACTCGAACGATAGAGAAGGACTGCCTGCTCGACGGGTCACTTGCTGCAAGAGCGCGAGCGTAGGCTCAATGACCTCGGGACCGATGCCGTCCCCGGCAAGTACCGCGATTCGGAAACCATTCGTATTTGGCATAAATACCTTGCTTCAGTATGATCACGTTTGGCAACCCACTCAGGGTATAAACTTCGCTCCCGCGGGTCAGCGCTTATCACGGTACCATGAAGTTGTCTTTGCCTACTCGCGCCTATACTCGGAGTCCAGATCCAGCCGGGGACAGTTGGGGTTCGTCCTATAAAGTGTTCGTAGACCCTAGAGATGAAGTAAGGAGATCGCGTTGGCAGCCACCATAACCGAAAAAATATTGGCGCACGCCGCTGGGCGCGAACAGGTATCGCCGGGCGAGATCATTACCGCGAAAGTGGATGCCGTCATTGGCCACGACATTACCACCGCGGCCTTTCGAGAACTCGAGAAGATGGAGGTTGACCAGGTCTTCGACCGCGAGAAGGTTTACTTCACGGTCGACCATTTTGTCCCCAGCCCGACTCTCGACGCCGCCGCCCAACTGAAGGATCTGAACGCCTACATTGCCAAGTACGAGATCAAGCATTGGTTCGAACAAGGACGCGGAGGCATCTGTCACGCGATCTTCCCGGAGCAAGGACTCATCCGTCCGGGAATGGTGGTGGTTGGCAGCGATTCACACACCTGCACCTACGGCGCGCTGGGAGCGTTCTCGAGCGGGCTGGGCGCAACCGACGTTGCCGCCGCGATGGCGCTCGGCGAGCTTTGGCTGAAGGTTCCATCCTCTATCAAATTCAATTTTTTCGGCACGCTGCCGGAGATGGTCACGGGCAAAGACCTCATCCTTTACACCATCGGACGGATTGGCGTCGACGGCGCCCGCTATAGGGCCATGGAGTTTTCGGGCGACACCATCCGCGGCTTGCCCATCGACGATCGCTTTACCATGTGCAATATGGCGGTGGAAGCGGGAGCCAAGAACGGCATCATCGAAGCGGATAAGACCGCGCTGGAATATCTTGAAGGCAGAACCCACGAGCCGTTTCTCCGCTTCGCGAGCGATCAGGATGCGGAGTACGAAGCCGAGCATAATTGCGACGTCGCCCGATTGCAACCCATGGTTGCGCAACCGTACTCGCCGGCGAATGTCGCACCCGTCTGTGAAGTCAAAGGTGTAAAACTGGACCAGGTAGTGATCGGTTCCTGCACCAACGGGCGCATCAGCGATCTTCGAGCGGCCGCACGAATTCTGCGGGGCAAGCAAGCCGCCCGCGGCGTCCGGCTGCTGGTGTTTCCGGCGACACAGCAGATTTATCTCGAGGCCGTGAAGGAAGGCTTGATCGAAATCTTCATCGCGGCCGGAGCGATGATTTCTCCACCCGTTTGCGGCCCGTGTCTCGGTGGGCACCTGGGTTTGCTGGCCGAAGGAGAAGTCGCCATCTCGACCACCAACCGCAATTTCGTCGGCCGCATGGGCCATAAGAACAGCAAGGTTTATCTGTCCTCGCCTTACACGGCGGCGGCATCCGCGGTAGCGGGATACATCATCGATCCAAGGCAGGTGATCTAAATTGGCTGGCAAGGCTTGGAAATTCGGCGACGATATTGATACGGATGCGATCATTCCGGGCAGATTTCTTGCCAACTGGAACAAGCAGCCGGAAAAGCTGAAGACGAATTGTTTTATCGATCTCGCTCCGGAGTTCGCCAACCAAGTTGCCGTGGATGACTTCGTGGTGGGCGGCACGAATTTCGGCTGCGGCTCCTCGCGCGAGGCGGCGCCAATCGCGATCAAGATGACCGGCGTGAAGATTGTGATCGCCGATTCGTTCGCCCGTATCTTCTATCGCAACTGCATCAACGTGGGCCTGCTGGCGCTGGAATCGCCGGCGGCATCGGCCGGCATCCGGCACGGCGACCTGCTTGAGGTGGACAGCGCCGCCGGTGCGATCAGGAATCTCATCACGGACGAAACTTACAGCTTCACGCCGATCCCGCCATTTGTGCAGCAGATACTCGACCTTGGCGGGTTGGTTCCTTACGTCAAGCAGCGCTTGAAAAATGGTTAAGACGAAAGCAGTTTCCTGGTTGGTGATCGCGAAGGAAAAAACCTACTCGATCCGCCAGATGGTATCGAGCACGGTGCCGTCAACCCACTTCACTACCGCGACCGGCTCATCGATGAATCGCGGCTTGTGCGGTTTGCCGCCGCAGATTTGCTCGACCTCCTGCTTGATCTCTTCGATCGGCCGGATCGGCAGATCCGACCCCTTCAAGGCGTCCAGCAAATCCCGCCGACGCGGATTGATCGCGATGCCGCGCTCGGTGGCGACCACGTCAATCAACTCGCCCGGTCCGGTCAGGGTCGTCACTTCATCGACGATGGTCGGAATGCGATCACGGAACGAGGGCACCGCCAGGATGGTGCATCCCGAGTACAGGCAGTTTTGCCATCCGCCGATGCCATGCAGCATGCGGCCGTCGGAGTGCGTGACCACGTTGGCGTTGAAATTCAGATCGACTTCGGTGGCGCCGAGCACCACCGCGTCCACCATCGAGGCGAAATTCCCCTTGCCGTGAAAGTTGTACGAGGTGAACGGAGAGGTCGCGACGTGGCGCGAATCGCTGGCGATGGAGCGAACGGCGTCGAGATCGAAGGTCTGGCCATCGAGGATGTAATCGATCAGGCCCTCCTTCAGCATTTCAACCAAATATTTGCTCGAACCACCGCGCACGAATCGCGCTTTGACTCCCTTCTCGCGCATGTAATGGCTCAGGTAGTCGACGAAAGCCAGCGCGATTCCCCCTGCCCCTGCCTGGAATGAAAAGCCATCGCGCATGATGCCCGCGTCACGCAGGAAACGGGCGACCATCTCCGCAATCAGCAAACGGTCCGGTGAACGCGTGATCTGGGTAGTGCCGGAGACAATCTTCGCGGGATCGCCAATCGAAGGCACTTCGACGACGAAGTCGACGTTGTTTCCCTGGATTTGCCACGGAATGCAAGGGAACGGCACCAGATTATCGGTGACCACGATGACGCGATCGGCGTAGATGGAATCGGCCAGCGCGAAACCAAGCGAGCCGCATGCCGAGCGGCCGTGAGAACCATCGGCGTCGCCGAAACAATCGGCTGTCGGGGCGGCAATCACGGCAATGTCGATATGCACTTCGCCGTCCTGGATCGCCTGCCAGCGCCCGCCGTGCGAGCGCAGCACTCCCAGGCCGCGCATCTTGCCGTGCGAACAGTAGTCGCCGAGCGGGCCGTTCATGCTGCCCTCGATATGATGGACCACGCCGGCGTCCATCAGCTCGATGACGGGGGTGTGGCATGGAAAAGAGGCGCTGGGAAACCAGCGCAGATCCTTCACCCCCAGGCCGGCCGCCGTTTGCAGGGCTTCGAGCGCGATGCGATCGCCATTGCGGAGGTGATGATGCGATGAAATCGTCATGCCATCGCGCAGGCCGCACAGCTTCAGAGCGGTGGCGAGATCGGGTACGCGCTTGTCGCCGTTCGCCGGGTAGTCGACAGTACTCGTGATCGGCGGTGCCGCCTTGCGACCCGTGGGACGGTATTGGTCCACGCCGGCGAAGGGGAGCTGCACGGCTCCATTCACCACGGACGGCACCATGCGCCCAACCGCATTGCGCGTCATTTGAAGTTTGGTTGCTGACGATGGCGTCATGCTCTCGCCTCCTGCTTGCCGTTCGCCACGGGAAGAATTCCCATCAGCCGGGCTCGCTCGACCAGTTTGCGGGCCCGGATCACGATCGGAGCATCGATCATCTTCGAGCCCAGGCTCACCACTCCCAATCCTTTGGCCTGTGCTTCCTCAAAGGCGGCAACGATCTTGAGCGCCTTTTCAACCTCCGCCTGGGCAGGCGCAAACGCCCGCTCCACCACCGGAATCTGCGAGGGATGAACGCAGCCCATGCCCTCGAAGCCAAGCCCGCGCGACTGCTCGCCCCAACGCGCCAGCCCTTCGAGGTTGCCGATGTCGGCGTATACCGAATCGATGGCCTGCACACCGGCGGCCTTGGCTGCGTTGACCAGCCGCAGGCGCGCGTACAGGGTCTCCTGTCCGTCAGGGGTCTTGACCACGCCGAGATCGGAGGTGTAGTCCTCCAGGCCAATCGTCATGGCGCAGACACGCTCACTGGCGGAGGCAATCGCGAATGCGTTTTCGATTCCAAGGGCGGACTCCAGGATCGGCATGATCCAGATGGGCCGCTCGATGCCCTCGGCTTGCGCGATTTCGGTAATCAACCGGTCGACTTCGATCACCTGCCGCGCATCTTCGGTCTTGGGCAGCATGACCAGGTCCGGAGCCTGCGGGATGATTTCCTTCAGATCATCGAGGCCGAGCGGAAGCTGGTTGATGCGAACCATGCGCTCACATTTGCCGAAATGGACCGCGCGCAACCCGTTGCGCACCAGGATGCGCGCGCTGTCCTTCTCGGCGAAGTGCACCGCATCTTCGAGATCGAAGATGATCGCATCCGGCTTGTAGAGCACGGCATTGACGAAGTACTTGGGCTCGCTGCCGGGCAGATAAAGCCGGGTGCGGCGCAGCCGGTCTTTGGCTGACGGCTCCGGCAACGCTACCCGCTCGGGCAGCAGGCGGCGAGTGGAAGACAATCCGGCGCGACGGGCCGCCGCCTCGATCCGCGCCGCAATCACGAAAGGCAGCGCCCCACTGTCTTCGATCAGTACACGCGCATGCTCAATGCCGAGCGCGCGCAAAGTATCCTGCGCCTGCCTGCGGATCGCCTCTCCATAGTAAAGGTCAACACGCGAGACGAGTTCCAACTGGATTCCCCCGGAGACCCGCGGCTCCAGTAAAACGCGCAGGTCCGAGCGGACTTCCTTGTCGGAGCGGCCCGCCTCGCCCGTGCGCGTCAGTTTCACTTCCGCCGAAATTGTCATATCTCTTATCTCAATCTCATATCTCACTGGCCGGCTTCACTCCGCCGGGCAAAGCTGTTCTTCATTTACTCTAACTCTGTCAGTGGATGGCCACCGCGCTCTTCTCTTCTTTCAGCAGCTCCATCAACTGCGCGACCGAGCCGCTTTTTTCGAGGTTCCAGATGGTATCGCGCACCTGCTGCTGGCGCGTTCTGCTGATCACACCGTCGGCCAGCGCCGCGAATTTTTCTTCCACCTCCAGGTCGCTGAGCGGATTTCGCGGATCGCCCTTGGGGTAATCGAGCTGCTTGCTGAATTCTTTTCCGTTGGTCGTGGTGATGGTGACGGCAACCCTCTGCAACGCCGGGAAAACCTTCTCAATCTCGGGATCGGCGACCACTTCGACCTTACGCAACTGGGCGCGGACTTGGGGATCGTTGATTTTCTCTGGGGTAAATTGCGCCGGGGTCACCTGGCGATCGACGATGGCCGCGGCGATGCAGTACGGCAGAGAGTGATCGGCGGTCTCTTTCGAGCGCGGATCGTATTTGCTCGCATCGGCCAGAATGTCGGCGGCGCGAGCCAGCGAGCGAATGTAAACCTTGGCGATCTGCTCGGGTCTGAGGTCGTGTTGCTGGATGAGATCGAGCGTGGCCGAAATCGGCGCGTGGGTCAGCCCCTCGGTCGGAAAAAACTTCATGCCGCACTGTGTAATGCGCCAGGACTCTCCCAGCCCTTCGGTCAGAAGGTTCAGCTTCCACTCCGGACCAAAGACGTGAACCAATCCCTCTTTGCCGTCGATAATATGCTCGGGGCCGGTGTAGCCCTCGCCCGCCAGCAGGGCGGCGAGCACGCCGCTTTCCGTGCCCATCGGAGACACGGTGTTCTTCATCATCGTCAACTTGCCGGCGGTGACCGCGCCGAAGCAGGCGCGCGCCGAAGCCGAGATGCCAATCGCATGCTGAATCTGCTCCCACGGCAGATGCAGCATGCGCCCGGCTACAATCGGAGATACCAAGGCCGTGAAGGTGGCGTGATGCCAGCCGCGTTCGCGGATGCCGGGAAAAGCCGCTTCGCACAAACGCATCTCGAACTCGTGTCCGAGCACAAGCCCCACCATCAATTCCTTGCCGTCGCTTTTCGCGCGTTCGCCACAGGCGAGCGCCGCCGGGAAAATGTCGGTCGGATGCGACGGGTCCTGTTTCCAATAGATGTCGTTATAGTCCATGCAGCGAATCATCAGCGCATTAGCAAAGGCCGCGTGAACCACATCTATTTTTTTGCCCGAGCCGATGACCGTCGCCGGACCGGGGGCCGCAACTTCATCCAGAACCCGCAGTGCCAGGGCAACATCGTGCTGCCGATAACCGCCCAGCGCGCAACCGACGGAATCGAGCAGAAAACGCTTTGACTGGTGCACGGCCTCGGGCGAAAGGTCTCTGAACTTGACTCCCGCCGCCCAACGGGAAATCTCGGCGGTGATGGTCGGTTTTTTTTCACTGTTTTTTTCTGCCATAGCTGCTCCGATTCTGCCTGATTTTACTGATGGCCGCGGTTCCAGCCCACCCCTGCTTCGCTCCACGGCTTCAGCTTCGCCGGTTTCTTGAACCGCAGCAAAAGCCCTGAAGTCCGCGGCTGCGCGAGCAACGCTTCCGTCGCGCGCATTACCGGATCGTCTTCGGCAGCCTGCGAATGCGGAGCCGGCCAGCCATTCACCAAAAAATATCAGCGCGCGAGTTGGGCCAAGCACAACCCGGTGTGGTTGCCGCTTCAGCCTGAGGACAGGGCGGCGTGGGTCAGATGGCGTTCGGCAACCTCGTCCAATGCGCTTTCCGCTGCCTTGAGAACCTCATCCAGGTCGCTTTCGGTCGTCGGGGTCGAAAGTGCCATCATCCCCGAACGCGTGGCCAGAACTCCACGATTCAGCAGCGCAAGATGGAAGGTGGCCAGCATTTGTGCTTCTTGCTTGGTTTGAAATGCGGTCCGATAGTCGCGCAGCGGGCGCTCGGTAAAATGAACCTTCAACAGCGAGCCCGCACCCAACACTTGCCCCGGAACTCCCAGACGGCGGAGTGCGGCGCTAATTCCGGCGCGGACTTGCCCGCCCATCAGGTCAAGCCTCTGGAACGTACCCTGATCCAAGAGTTGCATGGACGCCAGCCCGGCCCGCATGGTAACCGGATTCCCGGAGAAAGTGCCCTCGTTCGGAACCGCTGGTTTTCCATGGGTCGCATCGAACATCGCCATGATATCGGCGCGGCCTCCCACTGCACCCACAGGAAAGCCCCCGCCGATAATCTTTCCGAAGGTGGTCAGATCCGGCTGAATGTCCCAGATTGCTTGCGCGCCGTTGTAGCCAAGGCGAAAGCTGATCACTTCGTCGAAGATCAGCAGCGCCCCAACTTCGCTGGCCACCCGTCTGACGCTCTCCAGATAGGCTTTGTCCGCCTGTACTAAACCAACCCGATTCGGCATTGGATCCATCAGTACAGCCGCCAGCTCGGCGCCATGCTTTCTGAGCAGTGCTTCCGAGGTTGTTGCATCATTGAACGGAAGCGAGACGACATCGTTCAGCACCGTCGCGGGCACGCCCCGCGCGTAGGCAGTCGAAGCCGGCGGATCTCCCCAGGTCTGAGGCGATGAGTCGAGGCTGACCTCGGCATAATCGTAAGCGCCGTGATAGGCCCCCTCGACCTTCGCGATCTTCCGTCTTCCGGTGAACGCACGCGCGGCCTTCAGCGATGCCATCACGGCTTCGGTGCCTGAATTGGTAAAAATGATTTGTTCGACCGAGCCGACTCGCTGGCACAGCAGCTCGGCAAGTTCAATCTCGCACTCGGTAGGCATACCGAAAGCCGAGCCGAGTGCCGCCTGCTCGCTTACCGCCCTCACAATCAAAGGATGCGCATGGCCGTGGATGAGGGAAGTGAAGTTGTTAATGCAGTCGATGCGTACCACATTGTCTTGATCCCAAACCCGGCATCCCCGTCCTTGCACGGCGTAAAGCGGGTAAGGGTCCATGCTAACGATGCTGCGTGTATTTCCGCCGGGCAGAGTGCGCTTGGCGCGCTCATGCAGCGCCTTCGAACGCGATGGTTCGCTGGGAAAAGTCATTCTAGTAAGCCTCGGCAAAGATTCGTTCTCCATCGGCCCGGCAGGCGTCCGGAATCATCAAACCCGACCCACGTAGAACGCGATCTCAAGTCAAATTGTACTGCCCGTGAGCACTCTCACAAGGCCAAAGCTGCATCCGCTCGCCGGAAAATACGCGCCTTGGCCGCAGTCCAGCGGACCGTGAGCGATTCTCTCACGATTTGCCTGCTTGCCGGAGGCAGATTGAAGTACGATACTGCCCATCGAGTTGAGGCCTGACGATGCGTGTTCTGCTCATATCCGGCAATCGGGAAGCCTCCGGGGTCAGGACCCCTCTGCCACTCGGGCTGGCGTGCATTGCCGCCGCCACGGCGAAGGCCGGCTTCACGGTGCGCTTTCTGGACCTGCTGTCAACCGCCGACTGGGAATCGACCACGCAAAATGCAATCGCGACGCTGCGCCCCGAGGTGATTGGCCTCTCGGTAAGAAACATCGACGACCAGACGATGAGCAACCCGCAGTTTTTGTTGCGGCCGCTGAAGCAGGTCATCGCTTTTTGCAGAAGCCTCTCGGGCGCTCCGATTGTGCTCGGTGGCGCCGGCTTCAGCATCCTGCCTGAAAGTACGCTGGCGTACCTGGAAGCGGATATGGGTATCCAGGGTGAAGGCGAAAGCGCGTTTCCCAGTCTGCTGTCCTGGCTTGAAAATGGCTCCCAGGGCCCGCCGCCATCTGGGGTATACCTGGCGGGAAAGCCGCGGACGCATCGGCCGATGGCGATTACGACCGCCCTTGATTCCCTTCCCTTGCCGGCGCCCGAGGCATGGCTGAACTACGACATCAGCCCCGAGTGGCGGATTCCAGTGCAAACCAGGCGCGGCTGTTCACAAGATTGCGCCTTCTGCTCGACCAGCATGATCGAAGGCAGACAGTTGCGCTGGCGCTCCGCGGAATTGGTCGTGAACTGGCTGGCCAGTTACCGCAACCATGGGTTCCGCGATTATTATTTCGTCGATAACACCTTTAACGTCCCTTTGGCCTATGCCAAAGAGCTTTGCCGCAAGTTCATCGAGGCACGACTCGACATCGATTGGTGGGCTCAGATTTACCCGAGGTGGGCGGACACGGAGTTAGCGGATTTGATGGCACGAGCCGGATGTACGCAGCTGAATCTCGGTTTTGAAAGCGGGTCGGAACCGGTGTTGCGGCTGCTCAACAAGCGATTCAAGCCCGCCGAGGTAGCGGAGATTTCCGCCATCTTCGCCGCCGCGGGCGTCAAACGAAACGGATTCCTGATGTTGGGCGCCCCCGGTGAAACCAGGCAGACCGTGGAAGAAAGTCTGGCCTTTGCCGAGTCGCTTCATCTCGACGCCTTGAAGATTTCGGTGGGCATCCGCATCTACCCCAATACGGCGCTGGCCGCCCGCGCGGTGGCCGAGGGGATCGTCGCTCGCGACGACGATCTGTTGTTCCCGCGCTTCTATCTGGCGCCCACGCTTCGCGACTGGCTGCCCGGACGCGTCACGGCTTACAACGCCCCGTAATTGCCGCCGGCGGCACCTGCTTCGGTCGGTTCTGAATTCTCCCTGCTCTCTGCTTACGGCAAAACCGGGGTCACGACGGGCTTGCCTGCAAAGTGGGCTTCCAGGTTGGCGAAGGTGAGATTAGCCATCGCGTGCCGCGTCTCGACCGTGCCGCTGGCCATGTGAGGGGTCAGCACCACGTTTTCCATCGTCAGCAACTCCGCGGGAACGTTCGGTTCGTTGGCGTATACGTCGATGGCAGCACCTCGGATAGTGTGGTTTTTCAAGGCCTCGACCAGCGCGGGCTCATCGACCAGCGAACCGCGAGAAATGTTGATCAGCGATCCTTCCGGGCCGAGCGCTTGCAAAACTTGGGCATTCACCAAATTGCGGGTCGTCGCTCCTCCGAAGGCCGCAACCACCAGGAAATCGGAGTTGGCGGCAAGTTCCAACAGCGTTGGGAAGAAGCGGTAGGGTAAGTTTGCTTTCTCTTTCAGATCGGTATAGGCGATGGACATGCCGAATCCTTCGGCCCGGCGAGCAACAGCGTTTCCAATTCTTCCCAACCCGATGATGCCCAGCCGGCTGCCACTCACTTTGCGGGCGAGGTGAAAAGCGCCGCTCTGCCACTGGCCACTACGCAAGAATCGCTCGGCGGCGGGAATTTCGCGGGAAACACTCAGAATAAGGCCCAGGCACAGGTCGGCAACGTCGTCCGTCAAAACGTCTGGCGTATTGGTGACCACGACGCCACGCTTGCGGGCGGCCTGAATGTCGATTCCGTCGTAGCCGACGCCAAACACCGAAATGATCTCCAGTGCCGGAAGCCGTGCTATGAATTCACCGGCAACGACCGATGTTCCAAGGGCGACCAGGCCGCGCACTTTGCCGGCTATCGCGGCGAACTGGGCGGCATCGTTGGTGCGATCATGGAAGGTAAACGCCGCGCGCAGGCGATCTTCAAGGAAAAGGGGGAGTTGATCGACCGCAAGAATGTCCGGTTTCATCAATGTCTATCTCCTGAAATCGAGTGAAGAGCACGCTTGCTGCCTCCAAGAACGGTACGTCAGGGACGATTACAACCGGCTCTCCCGGAAACTCCGTTGCGCTTAGAGCAGTGTACCAAGGGATGAACGTTGGAACCCAGTCGACTCGGAATCGCTAAAGCAATTCCCGGGTTGGTATAGTCGAAATTTCCCCAGGGGATGTCATGGCGACCGGAACGAAGTGGAGTGGAGCCACCCTTTGTTTTCCGCCGCAGAAACAAAAGGTGGCTCGACTTCGCTCGCCATGACAGCCTGGTAGGTTGGGATATCCCTACTGGGGAACCGCTCTAGAAAAAGACAAATCGGAATTCCAGGATGAAGGCCGTGGGACGCGGCTGCGAATGATCTTGTATGCCTGACCGGAGGTGCTTGTGTATGATTCGGAGAGAAATCCCGCTGGAACAAATTCACCGCAAGGAAAAAAAGGAAAAAATAGATGATCTTTGAAATGGCCCAGATTGAGATTAAGCCCGGAATGGAATCCGCTTTTGAAAATGGCGTGACCCAAGCCACTCCGCTCTTTCAGCGTGCGCGCGGCTGTCGTGGCGTGAAGCTCCTCAGATCAATCGAGCAGCCTTCACGCTACACCCTGATGGTGACCTGGGAAACCGTAGACGACCATACCGTGCATTTCAGGGAATCGCAAGATTTCCAGGAGTGGCGGCGGCTGGTGGGCGGTTTTTTTGTCGGTCCTCCGCAGGTAGGACATGTACAGGTAGCAGCGGCCGGTTTCTGAAAGCAGCTTCGATTGCAAGGCGTCGATTCGATCGTCGACGCCGGCATCCTGTCTGGAAACTGGGCGCCCAAATAGGTCGCAAGCTCTACGCTTTTTCGCGCCCGATGATGGCTTGGCAGAGCGTGCGATCGGTCTCGACCATGCCACGCGAAGCGATCACCCCGAGCAGCGCGATGGTCTCGTCCGCGGTTGCGCAAACGATTCCGTCATTCGGCGGAATGGCTGTTCCCAGGCGCGCCAGGTAGGCGGCTTCGATTGCGACTCCGGCGGCGGTCGCCAGTTTCAGCGCGCAGCCCGACTTCGCACCGTCGCAAATCACGCCTCCGATGCTACCGGCCACATTACCGATGGCCGCTTCCAGCTGCGCCAGATCGCCACCGAGCAGCAGCGTGGTTCCCGCCGTAACCCCCAGGCTGGCTGCAATCGCGCACGCACACATGGCCGACAGCCGTCCGATATGGCTCTTGACGTATATCGTCAAAAGAAAGCTGAGACAGACGGCACGCAACAGCTCTGCTTCGCTGCTGTCGTTCGCCTCCGCCACCGCGACCATGGGTAGAGAGGCGGCGATACCAACATTTCCGCTGCTGGCACAGCTCATGGCCGGATAATTGAATCCCGCCATTCGCAGGTCGGCCGCCGAGGCAGCCAGCGCTTTGGCTCTCACCATCGCCGGATCACCCGGAATGCGGCCCAGCGCCGGCCCGTAGCCGATACCAAGATCCTCGTGCAAGCCTTTCTCGGCCAGCGCCAGGTTCATCGCAATCGCATCCTGCAAAAATCCCAACTGCTCAATCGGCACGCTGCGGGAAAAAGCGTGGAAGTCCCTGACTGTGTATTTTCTGATCGGGTCGTTAGCATGGTCCAACAGCACCTGTTTCGACACCGCTGGCGCCTCTTTGAGGATCACGCCGTTGGCTTCCTCCAGGATGACATTGGCGTGAGTCTTGGCCACGATCGCGCGTCCAGTGCCCTTTTCGGTTTCGACCGAGGCTTCGATGTAAAGCCCGATCCCCTCATCGCTCCATTTGATCTCCACCCGAACGGAGTTTTCAGCGAACAGCTCCGCCTTGGATTCGTTCTCAACCTTCACCTCGCGCAGCACTTCCAGACCCGCGGTCGAATCGCCGTAGAGTGCCCCCAGAGCCGAAGCTATGACCAGCCCCCTTTTCGAAGTGCCGGGCATGCCGACGGAAACGGAGTTTTTGTAAGTGTCGCGGTCGACGATGACCTTGACCGAGTGCGCTACACCACCGACCGCCGCGCGGGCGACGCTGACCGCGAAGGCAACCGAAGTCGGTCCGGTGCAGCCCAAAGCAGGCTTCACTTCCTGTTTGAGAATCGAGAGTAACTCCGTCATCATCCGCCCTCCTGGCGCCGAATAACGTCCTCGCCCGTGCTCCATGGAAATCGCGGGGACGCGAAGCATTCGATATAACATTCTTTCTATGTCATCTTTATATGTCATCCAAACGCCTGGCGCCAGTACAGAGTCATTTTCTATTTCTATGAGGTCATCATGAAAATCGTCGAAATCAAATCCTTCCCCGTCACCGTTCCCGTTCCCCCGGAGCACCGCGTTCGCCTGGGGATCGGCGTGATGGTCAAGCGCGACATCGTGTTCGTAAAAGTGACCACCGCAAGCGGCCTCATTGGCTGGGGCGAGTCGCACCACGGGCGCGCCCATCTGGCCATCGCCACCTTGATCAATACAACTTTGAAGCAGTTGGTGCTCGGCATGGACGCAACCGACGTGAATGGCGTCTGGGTGCGGATCTACAAATTCCAACTGGGGAGCCACGGCATGGGAGCTGCCTGCGCCATGGCGATGAGCGGCATCGACATGGCCCTGTGGGACATTCGCGGCAAGGCGGTCGGTTGGCCGCTTTACAAGTTGCTGGGAGGAAGCAGCCACAAGATTCCCGCCTATGCTGGCGGCATCGCGCTGGGCATTCAGCCCCCCGAATCGCTGGTCGAAGAGGCCAAAGGTTTCGTCGCCGCCGGCTTCCGCGCGCTGAAGCTCAGAATCGGAGGCGATACAGTGACAGCGGACATCGCCCGCGTCGAGGCGGTGCGTGCCGGACTCGGTCCCGAGATCGACATCCTCACCGACGCCAACACCGGCTACAGTTTGGCCGATGCGCGTCGTGCCATGCCGGCCTTTGCCGCCTGCAACGTCGGCTGGCTGGAAGAGCCTTTTCCCGCTCATGATTATCGCCTCTACCGCGAAGCCAAAAACTTTGCTCCGGTTCCGCTGGCGGCCGGCGAAAATCATTTCACGCGCTTCGAATTCAGCCGCCTGATCGAGGAGGGTTCGGTCAGCATCCTGCAGCCCGACCTGTCGAAATGCGGCGGCATTACCGAGGCGCTGAAGATCGCCGCCATGGCCTCGGCCTACAAGCTGCCGATCAATCCTCATACCAGCCAGGGAGTCAACATGACGGCGGCGGTTCAATTCTTGAGTGCGATTGAGAATGGTGGCTATTTTGAGGCGGATTGTTCGCGCAACAATCCTTTGCGGGACGAGTTGATCGACCCGCCGATCCGTGTCGCCAACGACGGCACCATTTCGCCCAGCGAAAAATCGGGCATCGGGGTCGACGTGAATGAGGACATGATTCGGCACTACGCCGGAGTCGAGGGCCCGTCTTTCGTAGGATGACCCACACCATGGTATTGCCCGATTCCGCTTCGCGGATGCAGCTTTCGGCTTGCAGAACGGCTCGCCGGCAGTACAATTCGAGCGATACCAAAAATCACACCATGCACAATCACACCATGCATCTGGAGAAAATAAATGCAAAGCGATAGCTGGAGCCGTCGGTCGTTCTTGAAAACAATTCCTTCTGTTGTCGTTGGCCTTTCCGCACTGGCGCACGGCAAAAGCGGCGCGGCAGGGGTAGCAGTAAAGTGGTCGCTCGGCACTGAGTTACCCCATACGAAGATGCCGCCCAACGCAACCGACTGTCATCATCACATCTACGATTCACACTACCCTATGGCCCCCTACGCGGTGCTCAAGCCGAGCGATGCCCTGATTTCCGATTACCGGCTGCTGCAGAAGCGTCTGGGAAGCACTCGCAACGTGATTATTCAGCCCTCGACCTACGGGGTGGATAATAGTTTGCTGATAGACGCGCTCCGCCAGTTTGGCCTCAAGACCACGCGCGGAGTCGCGGTGGTGAACACCAGTGTTACCGATGCCGAGTTGAAAAAGTTGGACGCCGCCGGGGTGCGGGGAATTCGCTTCAACATGGCGCCGGCAGGCGCAACCACCTGGGACATGGTGGAGCCGCTGACGAAACGCATCACCCCCATGGGATGGCACATACAGATCCAGGCTTCGGCCGCCGATATTTTGGAAAGAAAGGACCTATGGAACCGCGTTCCCTGCCAAGTCGTGTTCGATCACCTCGGGCACGTGCCGGAGCCTGAAGGCGTCAATCATCCCGTCTTCGGGATGATCAGCGACCTGCTGCACAAGAACAAGGGCTGGGTGAAACTCTCCGGTTTCTACAATGACACTAAGATTGGGCCGCCGACCTATGCCGACAGCGTCGCGGTGGCAGCGGGGTATGTGAAGCAAGCGCCGGAGCGCCTGGTTTGGGGCAGCGATTGGCCGCATCCGACAGAAAAAGACAACAACAAGCCGGATGACGCATTGTTGTTGGATTGTTTCGCCAAGGCGGTTCCGCACGCCAGCACGCGGAAACGCATCCTGGTGGATAACGCGGCAAAACTATACGGCTTCTAGTTGCTGGGGATACTACTGAATGGCGAGAGCTGCCCAGATAAAGCCGAGCAGAAACTCGGAATCCTCTCTGGGCAGCGTATCGCTTGGTTCCAGCAGCCTTCGGTGAATCGTTCCTCTAGTCATATCGGCGATGATCCATGCTGCTTTTTCGCAGGATACAGGACGTATCTCGCCCCGCCGGGACGCGTCCTCGATAGCCGAAGCCAGACGGAGTACCGGTTCGCGAAGCCAATCACGGTATTGGCTCCGCGTGAGAGACAAGCTTGCGGATTCGGTGTCCATGATCCGAAAGAATTCTTTTCGTGCCTCGGCGTTCTCTAGACGGGCAAGGGTAAAGGCCCTGATTTTGTCTTTCAGGTTCTTGGCTGCATCGATTCGTTCGAGTGTGTCCTTCGTCAGAAATTCCATATCATGATGCAGCACAGCCCTGTAGATCTCTTGCTTGGACCGGAAGTAGAGATAGATGGTTCCCTTTGCGATTCCCGCTTCTTCGGCAATCTCATCCATGATGCCGCGCACAAATCCTTTGCGCGCGAATACAGATCGCGCGGCATCGACAATCTCCGTGCGGCGAAATTCGGAGACCACTTGCTGTTTGGTGCTCATCGATTCTCCGGACCCTTGCGCTCCTACCGCGGCAGTGTCAGAGTTCCACGCGATTATATTCTGACTATACAGTATTTTAAAATGACTATATAGTCATTACAAAGTGGATCGGGCAGGACGCCGGGAATCGGGCCCCGCCCGCCAGTCAATCTCGTGCATCGGAGCAGAGCCTTCACTGGATGTAGATGGCAGCTTGTGGAAGGAACCCATTTCGGCGCATAGTGTCTCTCCATCCAGGCTTCCGAACGTCAGGAGCAGCATGCTCGTCGCCGACACTCCCCCCGGAGAGCAAGTTCAACGGAGAACCGGATGAGCACCCTCGGCGGCACGCCCCAAAATCCGGAGGGCAGGCGGGTTGCGTGGAGACCCGCCGCGAATCCGTGGATGATTGCGGTATCGGTGATGCTCGCGACCTTCATGGTCGTGCTCGACTCTTCAGTTGCAAACGTCGCGTTGCCGCATATCGCGGGAAATCTCTCGGCTACCACGGACGAATCGACGTGGGTTCTAACCAGCTATCTGGTTTCCAATGCCATCATGCTTCCCGCCGCCGGATGGATTACGCGGCGCATTGGACGCAAACGTCTGTTGATGATTTCGATCCTGGTGTTTACGATTGCCTCCCTGCTATGCGGGATGGCCGTCAACATGCCGATGCTGATCGCCGCCCGGATTCTACAAGGCATCGGGGGCGGCGGCATGCAGCCCCTGGCCCAGGCCATTTTGCTCGAAAGCTTTCCGCCCCACCAACTCGGCACGGCGATGGCCGCTTATGGTGTTGGGGTTGTGGTCGCTCCGGTGATCGGCCCAACTTTGGGAGGATGGATTACCGACGGCTATTCCTGGCGCTGGATCTTTTACATCAATCTGCCGGTGGGCTTTTTAGCCCTGTTGATGGTCAACCTGTTCGTCGAAGACCCTCCCTACATCAGGCAGGCATTTCGAGGAGCAATCGATTATCTCGGGTTTGGCTTGATGGTCATTTGGCTGGGCACGTTGCAGTTACTGCTGGACAAGGGACAGGAGGCGGACTGGTTTCAAGCGGACTGGATACGAACCATCACTGCTGTTTCCGCGATCGCACTGCTCGGCTTTCTCCTCCGCGAATTTATGTATCACGAGCCGATTGTGCAATTGCGTGCGCTCCGCGACCGCAATTTCAGCGTCGGCACGCTCATCACGGGTCTCTACGGTTTTGTTCTCTATGGCGTCACCGCCATGTTGCCTTTATTTCTACAGACCGTAATGAAGTATCCGGCGCTCAAAAGCGGCTTGGCAGTCAGCCCACGCGGCATTGGTTCCCTGCTCTCGATGATCGTGGTAGGGACCTTGGTCAATTATATCGACGGCCGCCTGCTGTTGGCATGCGGCTTCGGCATTCTCGGCTACTCGGCTTTGCTGCTGAGTCACGTTAATCTTGACATTTCTATGACGTCCGTCGCCCTGCCGAACTTAATCAACGGCTTCGCTACCGGTTTCATTTTTGTTCCCCTCACTACCATGACCATGGGCAGGCTTCGCCAGGAAGAAATTGGTAATGCGGCCGGCATCTACAACTTAATGCGCAACATCGGAGGCAGCGTCGGCATCGCGAGCGTCACCACCTTGCTGGTGCGCGGCACTCAGATCCATCAGAGTTACCTGGCGGAAAACGTCTCGGCGGGAAATCCTGCGGTGGTTGAGATGCTCAGTGGCCTGCAGACTAAGTTTTACCTCGGAGGAGCAGACGCCTACACGGCTCATCAAAGGGCCATAGGGACGCTTTACGGAATCGTCCAGCAGCAGGCATCTCTCCTTTCTTATGGAGATAGCTTTCGATTGCTGGGGTTTCTCTCGTTGCTATGCATACCGCTCGCCCTGTTCTTTCATCGCGTGCGGAAGCACTCGCGGAGTCGCACTGACGTTAGCGGCGAATGACATATTCGAAGAGTCTCCATCGCAATTACGGTCTGGCATCGATTCGCCTATTGGGACACGTAGTACTTGGAAGATGTTTCCAAGCTGCATTGCCATTTTCCACCTTTCTTGAACCCCGGCGGCATCATGCGCGTTTGGGAGCCACACATACACCCATCGCAGGCTTTTCATCTTGCGGTAGTGTCACGACAATCGGCGCTGACAGACTTCCTGCCGCAACCGCCCGAGTGTCTGCTGAGGGAAAAGATCAAGAGCCTAAACAAGGTGAGAGCAAGGAAACGCTCGATTCGGCTAAACTGGGTGTTTTGGGCAGCCAAGTAGAACATCAATCGACGCCGCACATCCCTAACGCAAAGAAACTCCAAATAGGGGATTCATTTGAGCTGCACGTCGAGCACTGGTTGCCAGACCCCGAGGGTTGGTGGTCTCGTCTGGAAGACCTCGCTTGGGGCGCGGAAGAGGTAAAGTCAAATGCTAAACCCGGTCTACCATGGCCGGGTTCCAGTTCTGTAATGGACAATTAACGCTCTTGAACTACTTTGCTTCGAGAATATTCTCCACGGGATCACGTTTCTTGCGCTGAACCAAGAGCTCCAAGCACCTATTCTGGCGAAAGATCCTGGACGTTGTGGACTAGAATTTGTGTATTGCATCAGTTATCGCAAATGCATCTAACAAGTCACGGTCACGATTGGTTGTTGGCTTTAGGATGCCGCTGCATGACGCTTGGCGTGTGCAGTCACACAAGACGCTTCGATGGCTGAAGCCACGGCAGTCGACATGCTCTGGCAAGTGGGCGTACTCCTAAGATAAAGCAATATAGAGTTTGTAGAGCGCGGTGTGTTATGACTACGATTCAACGGACAGCGAAAGTTCGGGAACGTTCACGAGCGCCGGCGCATTCCAATGGAATACCTCTTGCCCGCAGCGGCGACTCGGTACACACCCAAAAGCCTCGGGATGTGGGTCTGCCGCTGCCGCAGCCCAATATGAGCCGCGGCAAGCGAATCAATGTTCTGGTTGCCGATAACCATCCGGTAGTACGAGAGGGACTGGCTGCGCTGATCAACCGCCGACCGGATATGCGGGTCATTGCGGAAGCCGGCAATGGACGCGAAGCGCTAGAACAGTTCTTTGCACAACGTCCTGATATTGCGCTTCTTGATCTGCGGATGCCACTTAAGGACGGCGTCGAGGCGCTGATAGCGATTCGAGCACAAGCTCCGGCGGCGCGTCTTGTAATCGTCAGTACGTTTCAAAACGAACAGGATATCTACCGGGCCGTGCAGGCTGGAGCACGAGGGTATGTGCTTAAGGATGCCTCTACAGAGGATCTGGTTCAGTGCATCCGCACGGTTGCCAGCGGCGGAATGTGGTTTCCGCCTGCCGTGGCGGCCAAGCTGGCGAAGCGCTTAGCGACACGGCAGTTGACGCCACGAGAGCTGGAGGTTCTTCTAGACATCGCCAGGGGCAAGAGTAACAAGGAAATTGGAACGGCACTATGCATCAGCGAGGCGACGGTCAAAGTACATGTGACTCACATCCTGGAGAAACTAAAGGTCGCTGGGCGCACGGAAGCGATAGGGGTAGCGGTGGACCAAGGGTTAGTGGATATGGGTGGAATTGCTACCGCATAGGTTGTATCGGTATATCCACGTCAGCACGCACGAGCGGTACTGTTCAGCTCACGCGCGGGCGTTGTGTGAACACCGAGCAGTCACTCGGCTCAGCCCGGCAGGCAGCAGCGTAAATAGCAGTAAGAAACCGCGGGGCCTTCCATGAGGACAAAAAGGCTTTTGAATACGAACACGCTTAGCTGCGCTGTCTGCGGCCTACGTGTTCCTTTGAACGCGCATAGTTTCGCGTCAACCCCGAAGATTTCGAGGGTGGCCTCTAACGGCGATTGCAGATGGAGCGCATTGCTGGAGGTGATTGTTCGAGAGGCGCCGCACGGGGTCGTGGTGTGCGACGTGCAGGGAAAGATTGTACTGGCGAATGTGGCAGCAAAAAGGCTGGCGCAGTTGGATCCCGAAGGCCAGTCACTAAAATTCTCGCGGCGCATCTGGGGCGAGATATTCGATGCTAATGGCCGCGTTCCTGCCGAAGAGTGGCCCTGGACGAAAGCCTTGGGAGGAGAGACCATCGTCACTAAGGAATATCGTGTTGTCCGATCCGACGGCAGCACACGCGATATCCTATTGAGCGCTGCTCCATTCAGGATTCAGAGTGAGCAGATCGTTGGAGTCGTTTCAACGCTTGTGGAGATCACTAGACTTAAGCGAGCAGAACTGATGTCGCGCGAGCAAGCAGTGAGTATGGAACGCGGCCGGATGGCCGCAGATATCCACGACACTCTCTCCCAGGGGTTAAGTGCAATTGTTCTCCAGCTACAGGCGGCGGAGGACGAGGTTTCGGTAAGTTTAGATAATGCTCAGTGGCACCTCCGTCGTGCGCGCGATGTAGCCCGAGAGAGCCTTGATCAAGTCCGGCACTTCACGTGGATGGTTTCTGATAGCTCGCTTGACAATGAGGACTTGGCTTCGTCCTTGTTGTTGCTCGCCCAACGGATCTTTACCGTCGCGCACGTGGAATTGGAGTTGTCTGTTCATGGCGACGTTCGCGTGCTGTTACCGGGCACTCGACTTGAACTTCTCCGAATTGCGCGGGAGTCCCTGCTCAACGTGCTGAAGCACGCCCAGGCTAACACGGTCTACATTCGGTTGACCTACGAAAGGGAATGGCTGCAATTGCGCGTGGAGGATGATGGGCGGGGATTTGCACCTTCCCTTTCAGTCCACAGCGGCGGCTTCGGACTGATCGGCATGCGGAAACGTGCAGAGTGCTTAGGCGGAACGGTAAGCGTCGCGAGTCAGCCAGGACTGGGCACACGGATTGCTGTGCGGATACCCCTCTCTTTAGGTGCTGTGCGGGCGGTTGCCGCATAGTTGGTGTCTTAAGTTCCAGTCGATTCCTGTTTGAGATTGCGTGCGGCGCACCATGGCGGAACGCAACAGCCGGAATCTGGTCGTGTAGGCCGTGACTCCTTCCAGCACCTGGTTGCTCTTGCGTTGACCATTACTTCGATACCCACTTCGCACAGTAAGTGCGCGGCAGTGTCACTTGCGCGTTTATGCGCAATTAGTTACGGCGCCTTTGCTGTTCTTTGACGCTAAGGACGCAATCAATTGTTGGTACCGTTCCGCCATTAACTCCCAGCGATACTTCATATTGTCTTGCGCGGCACTCGCGACTAATTGGGCACGCCTTTCCGGGTGCCAATACAGATCGATAATAGCCTCTGCAAATTTGTCTATGCTTGAGGGCTCGCACAAAACAATCGACTCTGGGCGAAACATTGAGCGTATCGCGAGAGTGTCGGATGCGATGATAGGCCGACGCATCAAAGCAAGTTCGTAGGCCTTAGTCGGGAGTACCAGATCCATAAAGCCATCCGAGGGATACGGAATGATGCCAATGTCTCCCTGCTGGACGAAGTCGGCTACTGTATCCAGAGGACCATGGGGAAAGAACGCGACGTACTCGGTGACGCACAACGTTTGCACCAATTGTTTCAAATAGGGTAGAGATTCTCCTCCACCCCTGAGGTGCAAACGTAGATGGGGAGCCACATTGCGTGCTTTTGCAAAAGCGCGGATAGCCGTCTCAAGGCCATTGCGCGGGGCGCATGTACCGTGATACATGAGAACAATTGGACGGTCGGCTGTTCCCTTCCCAAGGAAGGGCTCCGTACGCTTCTCTATGGGAAATATGTTGGGATCGGCGCTATTGAGAACACTGCTCAGCTTTTCTCGAGGAACACCACGCTGCAGTAAAGGCTGTTCAAAGGGCCAGCCTACAGTGAGAACGTGATCGACAAACGTGGTAGAAATGCGCTCCTGCCATTCTGCTAGTGGAACGGCTACTTTCCGAAACAGGCCCTTTGCTTTCGCTGCCATTAACTCGGGTGAGACGTCCTGAACGTGTAAAATGATCTGCGCCCCTAGGAGTTTTGGAACGAGAGCCGCAAAAGCAAGAAAATCCGGCATATTGTGAACATGCACCACCTTGAACTTTAGCTTGAGGTGCAATCGTGCAACCTTCGTGAAGGCCGCGAATGCGAAGATGGTCCACAAAGCGAGCATTGTGCCGAATGGCATCGCAGTAATCCTGCCTAATGGCTTTCCTTTTTTCCCCGGTATTAGGATACGATGAACATGTACGCCATTGAACGCTTCGTATTTCTTTTGTCCCTCCTTCATCGAACAGATCACGTGATAATCGCACCCCGCACGCGCCGCAGCCTCAGCCGTTCGCCTAACCAGCGGATCTTCAGGATAACAGTCGCACGTAATTGCACACACACGGACTGCTGCTAGAGATTGCGTTTGCCACTGTTCTGAGTTTTCGGTCATGATCTCGTGGACAACGTTTTCCATAGTCACTCTCTAATCAAATGGTCAATTATTGAACTGACCCCTTCTGATGGTCTCATTTGCCTCATTTTCGAGGGCTTGTTTTGCCGGGTGTGAGTGCCTGAAGTCCGACGGCATCTGGAGTGCTGTGCTTCACCGAAGCGGCCGGCGTCGCGCATTTGAGAGCAGCAGTACTGCCGGACTATGCTGGACGGTTACCGGTCCTACTCCGGCGCGTCTACTTGGGCAGTGCGCCTGTTGGCACAATGGTTTTCAGCATGAGGTGAACCTTAAAGGCTCCCACGCATTCGAGCGCTTCTGGTGTCCTCGCATATGCGTGTCCACGAAGCCGCCGAAGTTTCTAAGGCGCGGCGGGATGGGGCGGAGTCCGTAGCCGAAACTTCGGGATGGATCGCGTTAACCGGTACAAATAGGAGGTGGTGCGGCAAAGCATCTGCCTGGCTACTACTACCAACCACGCTGCCCTTCCCGTCGAACAACTTTGTGATAGCTTCCACATTGCCAGCAGCATGCTCAAGCGTTTTCGATGACTCACTCGAATCTTTACGCCCTTCGAAGCGATCATTTCAAAAGATTGACCCTCCAAGTAGGCCCCGCGCACCCCTTTGAGCAGGTATTGTAAGAGAGACAATGATACGGCATGTTGAACGACTGCCCCAGCAACAAACAAGGGGAACTCCCCAGTTTGTATCAGTTCACTGAGCAAAAGGGTATCTTCACCCCGGTGCGCCCTGACATCAAACAAGCCACGTTCCACATTGGCTTTTGCGCGCCGAATGGCGGCGCCGGCTGTGTCCAAATAACAAATACAACCGTCCGGCTGAAGCAGCTGGTCTTGAAGCGTCGCCAGGCGCAGCGTTTCCGCTCTGCCTACCAAACTCGAACAATCTCCGACAAGCCGGAGCTGATAGGAAGTCTGCCGAGGCGAGGCCTCGACCGCCGAAGCCAGAGCCGCGAGACAGTCGGGCTGCAATCTGCAGTCCGCGTCCACGAACATCAACACAGTGCCCCGAGCATTCCTTATCCCACGATTCCGGGTGCCGGCAATGCCTGTATGCGTGTGTCTGATAATCGTAAATGGGTAGTGATTAGCCCAGCGGTGAATGGGTTCGGGAGGGGCGCTGCCTCCATCATCGATAACTATCACCTCAAAGCTAGGTGCATGCACCTGTTGCGCTAAACTCTGTAAACAGGCGTCAAGCTGTACCCAGTCGTTGTAGACGGCTATTATGACACTAAGCAGCGGGGCTAGGGCTTTGAAACTGTAGGCCTCGTCAGCCGATTGCGTCACACCCTTGTCGCGTTGATTTTTCGCAGTGTTTCGCATCTACTATTCCTCCACTCCGACAAATCTAGCCGCGGATTGATTTTGCCGAGAGCCAATTGCGTGTCGTGAGAGAAGTCTTGTTAAGTGCACCGCCGAATTTGCGAGCGACAGCACAGCCGGGCTTTTGCTCAGGACATTGTCTCTCACTTCCGACGCACGCCTACGGAGGTAGACCTTGGCCCTTTGCCTAAACGGTGGCTGAGCTAAACACTGACTGTTAAAACTGTTGTTGTAGCGCATCACCGCGATCCGAGAAGCGCCCGGAGGGACTTCGAAGGCGACTCGAACGCCGACATCGTCCCACTCACTATCGAACGATGGAATCCCATCAACCAATACCAACGCTTCAGATCGGCTCAATTGGGTCGGAGTAACCCAGTCTGCAACACACCGCAACGGAAAGTAGCCTGGGTTTATTATCCGTCCGGCCATAGCGGCAGGGCGAACTTCGAGTGTGCCGTCTGCGGCTTTTCTTATCAAGCACGCACTCTCCAACGACGTTTGCAGGTTACGCCACTGGACCTGCGGAACGGTCTTGTTGATCATCGACACCAATCCGAGAATGAGCGCCGGATCTCTGAATACTTCGTGATGTTCTTCGATCAGGATCGGCCGGCCGAAGAAAGCATTGAACGCCACGTTCTCTGGCCGGAAATCTTTCACACATCTCCGCAGGAAGAGCGGAAAAGCGTTGCATGTTGGAATCGAGGGCAGCATCAGTTCTAGCATGGTCAAGGGCGTGCGTTCTTCTTCTGGTGAATGCCTACTGCTTACGTAGCCATAAAAGTTGTGCTCCTTCAGTGCCCGGACTGCGTTGCGTGAAAATCGGCAATGGGGAAAGACCATGACGTTGCCGCAGGGAATTCCCGTGAGGTCTTGATGCGATTGCATTCTGGTGTGTGCCGTTCGCAACAAATAGTTGAGCCTCCCGATGTTCTCGGTGGCAAACTCGCCCCCGGTGTGATCGTTGCCGTGAAAACAAATGGAAAGCCGATCGGGCCGCTGCCGGAAGAGGCGGATGGTTGCGGGCGAGCTCTTGCGCCAATAGTAGGGAATGAACGCAATGGTGGTGTGAAACGAGAACTCGTCCATGAGCGAGAGCAGCCGCTCATAGTTCACGAAGCCATACCTCTCCCACAGCGGAGGATCGTCTACGGTCAAAGTCGCATGGGGCGGGCTCGCTGGACGCCAGCACTCATCTTGAAATGCGTGCCGCAAAAACATCGCTACTGGCAGCAGTTGCGAGAAGTACTCGGCTGTCTCCCGCCCGGCGACGTCACTCTCCATGTCAATCGCGGCCGTGCTTGCTAAGAAGAACATCTCCGTCGATCCTAACCTGATCCTAGCGAGCAACGGCTCACCGTTAACCGAAACAATTGGATCGAAGGATCTTTGGCCTGACTTCGCTACCAGAATACGATCCGCCGGGTTTGCCGGGCCGAAGCTCAGGCCGGAAAATGCCCCGCATAGTTCCTCGGAGGCCACTTGGTAATCACCGGTGTTGTCTTGGCGACGCACACAGGACAAGGCTTCTTGTGATAACGCACGGAGCACATTCGTTGACACTGGATCGACGTCTAGTTCATGGACCAGAAGAAACTGAAAGCGCGTGAGCAAGTAAGAAATGAGACTGGAGGAAAGCTGGTCGGTTTCTAGCCATGCCCGCAAAACTGTGGGGCAGACCACGATACACGCCGCTCCTTCTGTCACCGCGTCTTCCAGATCAGAGACAGGATTGGCCGATCCTCGTGGCAGTCGCAACGGCACACAGTCTGCACCCAGTGATTGCGCAATGCGTAACAGCCGCGCACTAGGTAGGCTGAGTTCTTGCACAAACGGTACAAAGCATCTCATGTCTATATCCTTGACGCCAGCACATATTGTTTAGGGCCAACAAATCCGGAGCTCGTTGCCTTTCTCAAGGAATCCGTAGCGTCGCGCCCGCACCAACATCAGAGTCATGTCATTCTCGAACACTTTCGGCTCGACAAACCTGGTCGGTCCGCGGGTTCCTAGCGGGAGTTTCCTTAGATTGGACCAAAGTACGGGAACTATCGTGGACCGAAACAAATACTAGCCGATCCGTATATACCACAGAATCACAATGGCGTCAGCACTGCTCCACGAAGTGCGACTAATGTTTCACGGTCCAAGGTCACTTAGTATAGCTCTTCCGCAGAAGCAGGTAGGAAGGAACTAGACCACCGGATCCTGTTATGCTTCCCGCGAACCTTGGTTACGGGCTTTAGGCGGTCCAGGAGTACTTGTGCTCCTTGGGACTCAGGACATTCAGGCCCTGATGGCTTTTTTCGGGGATACTGAGCCGAGCCGTGCATCGAGAGCTGCCCCCATACTCTGTCTTCGGGACCTTCCCGCCCTTCTCAGCCGATGTGCCTATAGAGCAGGCTCCCGGTGACCGGCAGCCAAGCATTGGGCAAGTGCGAGAAAACTCGTTTTGCCACCCTCATCTTCCAGGTGTCGCGGCCTCGGTCTGCGGAACTCCCAGGATATCTCCAGTACGTCATCGTAGTCCGCGTTGCGCCCAAGTGATCTTTGAAGAGGACCAGACCCTCATTTCCAGGTTCCGACCGCCCTAAATCAATTTCCAACAGTCCTTCCCTTTTTGCATCCTGAATGGCCTTCCAGAACAGTAATTGCATGCCACCTAGGTTACTGAAGAGTTTGTCGGAACAAACATATTTACAAACCAATGTTCGACGGCACTTAAGAGTCAAGATGCTCGCAATGAACTTGTTGTCCTTCGAAGCCAAGTGAACCTTGAGTTTTTCACCCATGCAAGTAGCGAGATTTTGAAACCATTCGAACGGCTGGGGCACCAGTTGGTGTCTGCGGCGCGTACTCACCTGCAGATTGTAGAACCTCCGCAGAAGCGCTGCCGAATGCCCGGTTTCGTACACCACACCTTTACGCTCTGCACGTAGAATTTTTTTCTGAACGCAACTCTTGTGTAACCGCCCGAATAGCTCGCTTTCCGGCGAACTCAGGTCCAACTTATGGAACCAGAATCGTTCCGACCTCTCCAGGCCGCTTTCGCGGCCAGGGATCAACTTGATTGGCCTGACCTCAATATACCTGTCAAGGCCCCGCGCCTGCTCTTGCTTGAGGTCAGACAGCAAGCGCTGAAAGTTGTCCATGCCACTCACTAGCGGTTCGCAGTGGTCGGAGAATGGAAGCGACACTAAGCGGCGCCCGGTTAGCCTACTGCTTACACGGCACATCACCAATCCGTCAATCAACTCTTGATGTGGCGCAGACGTCGTAAAGACAACGGGCTCATAGCCATATGTTCGCCGTAGGGCCTCTAACCACTCTGGCAGGTGAAATACAGTGGCCGCCGGGTGCTTAAACACTAACTCACTCCACCGACGATCCTGCAACGGATCAATTTGGTACATGAGTCCTCCGGCCATAAAGTGCTAAACGCGAGTAGGCCCGTTGCGGTTGGATCATCAGCTCTACGTACTCACGCTTCGTTCGAGAATAGCGTCCGCGACGCGTTGCTGCTGCTCCGCCTGTAATTGCGGAAACATGGGTAGTGACAGGATTGTCGAGGCGAGGTGTTCGGTCACAGGGAAGTCTCCGCACCGATAGCCAAGTCCCTTGTACGCTTCTTGCAAGTGTAGCGGTACGGGATAGTGAATGCCCGTGCCGATGTTCAGGGAAGCAAGGTATCTACGGAGCCGGTCGCGATCCGGAACACAAATCACGTAAAGGTGATAGACGCCGCTGACGTTGGGAAGTTCGCGGATCACGCGAACACGGTCAGCAGCCGCGGCAAAGCGGTCGTGGTACCATTGCGCAGCCGCACGCCGTTGCTGGTTCCATAGGTCTAGGTACGGCAGCTTGACGGTCAGAAAACCTGCTTGGAGAGCATCAAGCCGTCCGTTGTATCCCTCTAGCCGGTGATAATATTTTTGTTCCTGGCCATGATCGCGCAGCATGCGGACCTTGCTGGCTAAATCTTCGTCGTCCGTGGTGACGGCACCGGCTTCGCCGCAGGCTCCAAGGTTCTTGCCGGGATAGAAACTAAATGCGGCCGCGTGCCCTATGCTGCCGGCTTTTCGCCAATTGCCCTGTCTCTTCGAAAAGTAAGCCGCTCCGTGGGCCTGACAGGCATCCTCAATTACCTCCAGTTGGTAGCGTTCGGCTAGCTCAAGAATTGAATCCATATCCGCCGGCTGCCCGTACAGGTGCACCGGTACGATAGCCTTCACCCGAAGGCCCTGGCGGCGGGTTATCAACCTGCCCTGCACGTCGAGAGCACATTGGGTTTCGAGAAATTCTTGTAGTTGCTGTGGATCTAAATTACCTGTGCCTTCGTTGACGTCGACAAAAACCGGCTGCGCTCCGGTCTGAGAAATGGCCTCCGTGGTCGCAATGAAGGTATTGCAGACGGTAATCACGGCGTCGCCTTCTTTGACTCCAACCGCCAGCAGCGCGAACCTCAGAGCATCGGTTCCACTGTTTACTCCTATACAGTGATTCGTATTGCAGTAAGTGGCGTACGCTTGTTCGAAGTCCTCCACCATGGGGCCGCCAATGAATCCGGCTGTGGCTAGTGTGCGAGTCAGCACCGAAACCAGTTGCTCCTCCAGTTCAACATGTGGAGTAACCAGATCCAAAAAAGGAATACTGTTCTTGAGGTCAGTTGTGATCATTTGCCCACCTTCGCTTCCGCCGCTAAATACCGCACCAGCCGAGCGGGGTTGCCGGCCACGATGCTGTTTGCTGGCACGTCCCGGGTCACAACGCTACCCGCTCCTACGATCGCATTTTCGCCGATCACGACTTTAGATAAAATGGTCGCCCCAGAACCGATGGAAGCCCTCTTTTTTACGGTCGTCTGTTCCACTTTCCAATCGGCTTCGGTCTGAAGCTCTCCGGATAAAGTCGTTGACCGCGGGTAAGAATCATTGATGAACACCACGCCATGGCCGACGAAGGCCTCGTCTTCTATGGTTACGCCTTCGCAAACGAAACTATGGCTGGATATCTTGCAATGAGCGCCGATACGCGCATTTTTCTGTACCTCAACGAAGGCGCCAATCTTCGAGTTATCGCCGATTTCACAACCGTACAAGTTGACGCATCTGCCCAGCTTGACATTGCTTCCGAGTTTCACATCCGGAGCAACGTATTGACTATCACTCATGCCGCTACACTCCCTTCTGCGTGATTCCGGCCGAGGCCGCCGGCTCGCTCGGCCAGGGTACCGGTAGAGGCGAGCAGTACCGCTTCACCTTTCAGCTTCATCGACCGGCTGGCAGCCTCTATCATCCGCACCACCCTCCATCCGGCGATACCATCATTGATGGGTACATTGCGTTGGACAATGCAGTCGTAAAAATAGCGAAACTCTTCTTTGAGGGCCTCGGTCTGCTCAACTTTGGGCGCCCACATATCGCCAGAGCGATAACTGACGAGCAGTTTGTGTCTGCCATTGGCGCCGTCCATCTTCACGCCTCTGTCGTACACCTTGATCTTTTCGTCGGCTTCCAAATCGTTCCACACAAGCATTTTCTTCTCGCCGCCGATCAGCGTGGTCCGCACCTTCACTGGTGACAACCAGTTCACATTGATGTGAGCGATCGTATGACGAGGGAAGAAGATCGTAATGAAGGCTACATCTTCGTGCCCATTGACGTGTGTCTCCCCGGCCGCAATGATGGCCTCCGGCTCGTCATTGATCAGATATTCCATGATGGACAAATCATGAGGCGCAAGGTCCCAGACGACGTTTACATCATGCTGGAACAGACCGAGATTGACCCGCAGGGAATCGTAATAGTAGAGGCGGCCCAATTCCCCGGCGTCAACCAGTTCGCGGATTTTCCGAACTGCGCCGGCAAACAAGAACGTATGGTCGACCATGATTAGCAGTTGGTTGCGGTCAGCAAGGGCGATCAACTCCTCGGCTTGGGCAGAACAGGAGGTGAATGGTTTTTCAACAAAAACATCTTTCCCATTCTGAAGTGCGGCTTTGGCCAACTCGAAATGGGTCCAGACGGGAGTCACAATCGCCACTGCATCGATTCGCGGGGAATGGGTAATCGTTGCTGGGTCGCAAGTTACCTCTATCGCGGGATGGGCTTTTTTTGCCCTCCGCAATGCTTCCTGGTTTTGGTCGCACACAGCCACGACTCGGAAACCCTCTTGTGCGCTGAGATTCCTAACGACGTTGGGCCCCCAGTATCCGTATCCGATAACACCGATCTTGATCATTTTGTTCAATCCAGATGATGCAGAAGATTGTGAAAGTAAGTTTTGAAAAACGCGGCACCGGTGATGCCGATCTCGCGCACGCTTCAAGTCTCTGCGGATTCTTAGTAAGCTCCAGTACCGAACATCACAGCCATGGGAGTCTTTAGCAGTATCTTCAGGTCCAGCCAGAGCGACCACTGACGAACATACTGCAGATCGAGACGGACCATTTCGTCAAAGTTAGTCCGGCTGCGACCGTAGACCTGCCACAGTCCGGTAAGACCAGGTTTTACTTCCAGCACACGCCGCCGATGCCACGCACTGTAACGCTCATACTCATAGGGCAGCGGTGGCCGCGGGCCGACCAGCGACATGTCGCCTTTCATTACGTTGAGGAACTGGGGTAGCTCATCCAGACTGCTGCGACGCAGGATCCTCCCGATGGGAGTAACCCTTGGATCGTTCGCAATCTTGTAAATCTTGGCCCCTGTTCCGTGAGTCTGGGCGACATTCTCTCCAGCGATCATGCTCGTCACGTAGTCGCGATGCTGGCTGGGATCGTTGTTAAGGAACATGGAACGAAATTTCAAAAACGTGAACGTCCGGCCACCCTCACCCATCCGTGTCTGCTTGTACAAAACCGTGCCTTCCGATGTCATTTTGACAAGAAGGGCGATCAACAGCAGCAGGGGTGCCAACCCGACTAACGCCAGCAGACTACCCACCACGTCCATGTAGCGCTTCAGGATGCGGGCGACCTGGCTCGCCGGTAAAGCTTCTCGATACAGAATCGGATCACACATGGCGGAGCCCCCGCCGCCTTCTGGAAAGATATGGTATGTGACGCGAATGTCCTTTATCGTTTCGGCGGGAAGTGCGGCACACAGCGCCTCTTTTAGCTTCGCGTCAATGCTGTTTTGTGGATCGGCTTTCGTGGGCTTTCGCAATTCGGTAAAAATCACGCCGAAGCTTTTATTGCCCTCGTACCAACCTGCCGTGTCTGTCCCTCTCACTACCGAACACACTGAGTAAGCGACAGTCTTTATAAGCTGGCCACCTCGCTCGTTCCACTTCGCTCCCTCGAGATGCAACAGAGCGAGCAAGAGTGCATTGCCGGAGCGCTCGCACCGCCTTCTTTCCCCACAAAGGGTATCCAGGAACTTGGATTCCGGAAGCAGTTCGCGGTGACCGCCGCTCCAGGCGCCGTACGCGATTTTGTCGTTTGTATCTTTCCTCGCTATTGGGGTTACAGACATATGCTCTCGTTCTTTCTTGCTGATTTGGACGGATCTGACTTTCGGAAGGGTCCTTGGACAGCCGATCGGAGCAATTCCCCACCCCAAGGACGGCCCCTTCAAATCCTCGTGCAAGTAACGTCTTAAACTACGAGCGTCAAACGGTGTGCACAGTGCGATATTCTTGAAAGCGTCTGCCGCTCAACCCGTATAGCAGACCTAAGCCAAAACTGGCCCACCGGAGAGCGTTTATACAGTGCCGTTTTCCCAGCGGGATGAATAGCAGCGCGCAAATGATGCCAACCATTATCCTGCCTAGTGCGGTTATAGTTTCGAGTGACCGCTCTGAAAACGAATCGACCGCCCTGAGCGATATCTCAACGCTCCCGTACCGAAAATGTCTTCGGAGGAGCCAACCAACCTTTGCGCGTGTTCGCGGATACCATTCGGTTACGACCGCCTCATCGGCCCACACCAACCGGTAACCAGCGCGGCTGACCCGCTGGAAAAAGTCATAATCCTCTCCCCCGCTTAACGCGAATTTCTCGTCAAAACGAAACCGTGGGTCCCGCAGAATCCGCGTCGAAAACAGAACGTTTTGCGTTGAGCCGGTGGAACAAACCGTCCCTGTCTTCTTGCGAGGCATGGAGAAGAAGTGCCCTTCAGTGACCCATTTGGGCACCGGTTCAGGAAAAAACGTAAGTGCGGGACCAAAAACGACGTCTGCGGCGCACCGCTGCTGCACGGAAAGCAATTCAGAAATCCAGTTCTCCGACGGGATTTCGTCGTCGTCAAGAAATGCGATGAAATCGTCGGTCTTACCCATCTCAATTGCGCGATTTCGGGCAAAGGTGACCCCCGTTTTTTGCTCGATCCTGTACAAGATAGGCCATGGATAGTCTTGCCTTAACCGATCGCATACCGGTGCCGCTGAGCCCGCCCCATCATTGTCGACGACGATCACTCGTAATTGCAGCGCGGCATCGCCGCAGGAAAGCTTTTGCTTCGCTACTCCTGCGAGGGCCCGCTTTAACCCTGCTTCTCGGGCACGTGTAGCCAAACACACCGCAACTCGTATCAGGCTCATTTGGAATGTTTCCTATCAGGGGCGCTATTAAGCCGGCACAATGCGATTCTCACACCACATTTGCTGCTGTTCAGAGTCGGGGGAAGCAGTTGCTATACGCCAGCGGTTCACCGCCAGCGAGGTGGTGATTGCGGCAAACATCAGGAAGGAGACCGTGAGGGGCCTCGTCAAGAGCGAGCTTTCGGTTATATTGTGTAAGGCAAAAAAGCACAAGTAGGTAATCGGCCATAAGCCGATCGGCCCAGGCTCTAACCTGATAAATTCGATTGCCCTGCGAATGGCAGAAGCCAATATGTAAAGGAAGACGCATAGCCCAATGATTCCGAGACTGAGACCTAAGTCGAGAAAGCCGTTGTGTGCGTGTGGAACTAGCCACCCAGATCCGAGCATGATGTTTAAAGCCTCCCCTTTCGGGCCGATCCAGAATCCATCGTATCCATATCCTAGGATGGGAAACTTCATCATTGCCGGTAACGCCATGGCCCAGATTTGTGTTCGGCCTGTCAAACTGGGGTCGCGATTCAGGACCTGAAGCAGCAGGCCAGTGTGACCCGTGAGAAAGTAGATCCCTGAAAAGACCATGAGCGCCGCTACCGCGTAGACCAGCAACCGCTGATTAGGCCTCCCGCGCGCCCTGCGCCACAGCACCATGGCAGCAGTAACCAGAGTGCCGCAGAAAAGCGAGGTCGCGGAGCCCGAAAGCCAGAGCAATACCACCGCGGTGACAAGGAACACATACCGCAACCATAGAAAGTGGCGAAACCTGACTAGCAGCAGAAGTGCCACGGCTTCCGCCATGAATTCACCGAAGATGTTCTTATGCGACGACAGGCCCTTCCAGGCCCCGATATGGCTCGAATAGTCGACTACGTATACGGGAGCCACAAAATAGAAGACGATGATGGCTGTCATCATCAGACACAGCGTCTGTGCCAGCAGACGCGCAAGCTTTTCCGTCGTATAGCGCTCGCCCAGATAGATTGCAAGTAACGTCGACACCAGAAGCATTATGCTTCTCCGCAAGGTCAGGCCCGGTTCAGGGCTCCATAGCGTCGAGAGTAGTGCTAGCGCCGAGAGTGCTATTAGGGGCCAGACCATTCGCGCAGCGCTAAGCACTCGCCGCCAACGCCTCAAGATGAGAAAGGCACCACATGCATACACGGCTCCTTCTATGGATAGACTCGACCAATGCAATTCCGTCGAGACCACCTCCGGAGTATTTTCCCCCAGAGATGGATCCGTCAGGCCGGTGACAACTTGCATGCTGCACAGGAGCAGTGCGATAACGAACAGTCGCTCGAAAATGCGCATGAACATTCCTACTCTTCCTCGACGGCGAATACCGCTTGGGGTGCCTTCGATTTGACCACTGTCTGCTCCCGTCTCAAATGCCAACGGATGATCATGTATAACAACACCATGAGGAGCGTGTGCGTCATCAAGCTGGACCAGGCGGCGCCTCGCCAGGCATACGCTCGGATAATCCACAGATTGACGAGTATGTTAAACACCGCCACCACAATCTGCGAGGACGACCTTTGCCATTGGTAGTCTGCTCCCGTCAAGGTGTCAGTGAGGAATGCATGCACGCTTTTGACGACTGGCAGTAGACAAAGCCAGCGTAGCGCAATCGCACTCTCGGCATATGCCCGTCCCATAATTAGTGGCACCAATCCCGCAGCCGCGAACAGCACCAGAGCAATGGCAATTCCGTAGATCACCGAATACCGGAGGATGCGCCGTGCGAATTCGAAGGCTGAGGTAACACCATGCGCGCCCTGCCGGAAAAATTCTGCATAGGTGGCCGTTGCCACGGAGCGAATCGGAAGCATCGCCGCTTCGATAAAGCGATACGCTACTGCAAAGATGGCCGCTGACTCCACCGTGCTCAGACGCGCCAGCATGGTCTTGTCAATGTCATCGTAAACAGACTGTGATCCCAGCGAGGTAGCGAAGTGGAACCCCTCGCGCACCGACGGAATGAGGAGATCCATTTGGAACCGCGGCTTGGCGCAGCACCAGCTTACGGCGACCACCCCACAGGCCGTAGCGATTGCCGAGGATGCAGCATACAAGTAGGACCAGCGTAGCGGTGTGAGCCCAGCGCCCGCTAGCCATAGCGCTGCCAAGAGCCGTAATGCAGTCGCCAATGCCAAAAGCTGTGTGTATCGGCGCCCCTGTCCCAACGCTTGGAACACTTGGTAGCAAATGCCCGTCATTTCCGTGCATAGAAGGTCAGCAATCGCGACCGCTATCAGCATGGCGGCGGTCGCTGAAGCCGGGAGCACTATAGGCCGAATTAGGAGCGCGAACAGTGTCAGAAGCGACCCGGTGGCAATCGTTACCACAAGCGCGTTGCCGAAGTAGGCGGGCAACACATTCGGGTTCCGTGCTATGTATTTGATCATCACATGGCCGGTACCCCAAGAAGTGAACGGCGACATCGTAGCTACCAGGGCAGTGCAGGCTACAAAAGTTCCGTAGCCAGCAGGGCCAAGCACGTGGGCAACGATGACAAAATAGGCGAACCGCCCTACCAATTGCAGGCCTTGGCCGCTCAGGAACCATGCCGCATTGTGCAGAATACCGGTCCGCAAGTGCTGACGTATGCGCTCCAACCGGGACCTCCAGTCGCCGTCGTCGGCAGCACTCGTACTAGTGGACAACGCCATAAATTGAGGCGCTTCCGATGGTTTCAACCATGCTCTGCGTGGTGCGCATAGCGTTTTTTATCCGGCTGTTGGGTACGAAGACAATGTCGTTCGCATGCAGTTCGAGGTCGCCATCCTCTCCCCGCGATATTCTGCCAACCTGGAGCTTGTTCTTGACGTACCCATCACCGTTCTTACGCAACAAAACAGCACGGTTTACTGCCGCGGTCTGACTCGCGCCACCCGCTTGAGCCAGCGCCTGCAGCAGTGTTATCTTGCCGTTGTCCTGCATCACAAAGCCTCCCGGCTTGTTCACGTCCCCCAGGACGTAGACGAGTCCAGCGCGTGGTACCAGGACCAAGTCTCCGGGATAAATCTGGACGTCATTGGAGAGCGAGGATTGCGCGTCGTCATTCTTCAGTTTGACTGTGACGTTCTCTTCCGTCCCGGTGCGGCGCTTAACCGTGATTCTGGTATCAGCCACGGTAGTGAGGCCACCCGCCATAGAGACCACGTCCAACAGGGTGCGCGGACCGAGTACCTGGTAAACGCCAGGGTGCTGCACCTCTCCCATCACCGAAACACCCTGGCTGGAGTACTCTTTGATCAGGACGTTGACTTGCGGCCGGAGCAGGAAGTTGTGCTCGCGAAGCTCACGTGCAACCATTTCCGACGCCTCTTGTCCCGTCAATCCCGCTAGATGGGTGCTCCCGATCAGTGCCAGTTGTGCTTTACCGTCGGCTCCGACGCGTACCTGCTGCGTTAGTTCTGGGTTATCGAAAACGGAAATGTCCAGCAAGTCGCCGGCAGCGATTCTTACCGGCGCGGCAATCATTTTGGTGGATGATGGTTGGCTGTTGGATGGCGTGTGCCCCGATACCATTTGGAGCCTCGGCAGAGCTTGCAGAAGCGTACATCACGCCGAGCACAAATAGGATGCAAATCGATGATTTGAAGGGCTGTCGGATCATGCGCTCTCTCCCTTGGGATTTGGCTCCGATGAAGGGGAAATAAGCAAAGGATACTTGCCCAAATCCCCATCATGGTATCCGTCATAACCATACGATCCGGAGTAGTGGTAGTAATCCGGAGAACGAACATCCATGGCATTCACCAGCACTCCTACGCGCTTGGCTTGTACATCTTTCAGCGCGCGGATGGTCCGGACGATGGACTGCTGGTTGGTAACCCCGAAGCGAACCACCACTATTACTGCATCCGCATTGGGTGAAAGGACAGCTGCGTCGGTAACCGGAAGAACAGGAGGAGTATCGATCAGCACGTAGGCGTATTGTTGGCGCCACCTCTCGATCATCGTGGTCATTCGCTGGGATCCCAGTAACTCAGATGGACATGGCGAAGGAGCCCCAGCTGGCAGGAAGGTCAGTCCAGGAACTTCATGGATCTGCCGGTAGGCTTCAGGTCTGTTTCCCCCGATAAGATCTGGCTCAAGCCGGCCCCGGAGTGCTGCTTTAGAACCCTGCTCAAAGTCCCGCGTCGAAGGTCTGCGTCGACCAACAATACTTTGCTCCCGTTGTACGCAAGTGCGGCGGCAAGATTCAACGAAGTGAAGCTCTTTCCTTCCTGTGCCATACCGCTCGTGATCATAAAAACCTTGGCGGGCTCATCGCGCTGTGACAGTAATAAGGAAGTACGCAGCGATCGGAATGCCTCCGCGACCGGGGAGTTGCGCAAACTTAGAAGCCGGCTATTGTCGGTTTCCTCTACGCCCTTAAGACCATCTTTCATCTGCGCTTTGAGCCAACTCTTGCGGCCGGTCCCAGAGGACAGTGCGGCGTCCGGAATTACCCCCAACACGGGTACGTAGGTGGTGTTTTCGACCTGTTCCGGGTTGCGTATAGTGCGGTCCATGGTGTCGATGACAAATACGCAAACCACGCCAAGGGTCATCCCGGCCAGAGCACCAAAAGCAAGATAGAGCGGAACGTCGGGTTTGGCTGGACGAGCGGGCACCACGGCCGAATCGACAATTTGGAGCTCACTCGAACGTAAGCCGGCCAAGACGTTAGCCTCTTTGAGCTTTTCCAGCAAGTGGTCGTACAGCCCCCGGCTCGATTCGGCCTCGTGTTTTGCGATCATGTAATTGATTGCTTTGTCGTTCATCCGCGAGGCAATTATCTTTTGCTCGCCAAAAGCCTTCCGGGCGGCTGCTTCGCGCGAAGCTGCCAATTCGTACTCACTTTTCGCGCTGCCCACGACTTTGCTGAGCTCTGTCTGGATGGAAGAACGAAGTGAACTTAGGCGATCCTTTATTTGCATCAACCTTGGGTGCTCAGGGCCGTACTTGGCGGCGGCATCCGCATATTCCGCATTCAAGCTGGCCTCTTGCTGGCGAAGGTTATTGAGCAGCGGCAGGGAATTAGCGGCTCCGGAATCCGTCGGTTGCGGTGTTGGCCCCGAAGCATTCCGGCAACCAGTTCAGGGTTTCCGTTGCGAGCAAGATTGTAAACGGCCTCCTTTACGACTCGTGTCGCTTCCGCGGCGGTGACTTGGTTATTCAGTTGCTCCAACCGGGTAACGACGACATTGTGATGCTCATCCTCGCCGAATATCCCGGAATCCTTTTGTAGCTGAACCGCCTTTTCCTGGGACTCCTCCACCTCGGATTTGAGGTCTGCCATTTGACGTCCCAGCCAGTCTGTGGCTTTAGTGGTTGCGTTGTAGCGCATTTGAAAGTTGTATTCGACGAAATCCGAGACTAATCGATTGACGATCTTAGCGGCCATTTTCGGATCGGAGTGTGTGTAACTGACCGTAATTAGACGAGTGCCGGAAATCGAATCGACCGCGAGATTCGCTTTGAACTTCTTTAGAACAGCAGCAGTCCGCTCCTCTGGCGATGGCTCGCTCGGGACAGTCCGCAGATACCTTGCGGCGATACGTTTGAGCTGCGAGTCCTGGCGAAATTCCTTAGTATCCGCCAGATCCAGTTCCTTAATGACCTGCCCTGCGAGAGCATCCGACTTCAACACTGCCATCTGCGTCTGAAGGTTCAAGTTGAAACCCAGAGCATCTGAATCTCCGCCGGAGGGGTTCGCCGGGCCGTTCACCGATAACCCGCTCAGGTCCTGTTTGAGAACTTGAAGCTTCGACTCCGCCTTGTACTTCGGGGTCATGACAATGCACACCAGCGCCGCTGCGGCCAACATGGCTGCGGTGCAAACGTAGATCCAGACTCTCCGTCTGAGTAGGGTTTGTACAATCGCGATCGCGTCGAAATCCGACTCATCGCTTGTTTTGGAGGCTGTTCGCCTTTCCGTTGATCTTGCAATCGTCGGCAACAGGCGGGCTCCCCTTGCAGGTTGCCGGTCTAGGTTCTCGATCGGCAGCGACAGTTCGTGGTTTTTTCTCATCGGTTTAGCCTTTACATCCAAAATGTAGCGATACTGCTGCTTACGCCCCACAGTCCCGCGAGCTACGTTCTATATCTCTCGGATCTCGCGGCGTCAGCGTGAACTCAGGGCAATACGCCCATGCTGTCTCCGGCTAGGGGTCTCAGACACTCGTGATCGACTTTTCAGTCTGACAGTTTCTTGTTCTTGACATGTTCTGCCGCGCATAAGGCCTCAATCTGAGGCGGCTTAGGTAATTTCCTAACCACGCGCACACGCACAGCCAGTACTTTATTCGTTCGGTGCGGTGGATTTGTGCTGCAGATCGCCGCTGTTCCTTCTAGGGTCGCAGCCTGTTCTACGACTTTCGTAGGATCTCCGCCTAAGCTATTTTTCGCAGTATGAAGTAGGTCTTACGAAGAATTGCTTTGACCCCTTCTGATCGTTAACATCTGCCGCACATGCAGGGAAACTCGGTTCCAAAAGGTGATGCACGATGTCGACAGCTAAGGCAACCCAGCCGGCAACTTCAGAGAACCCGTTCAACCTCTTCGTCGCGGCGCTGCTCGCAGCGCTGTTGTTGTTTTTGTGTGCTTGCGGAGCTGGCGGCAGCCTTCCCGCAGCGAACAGCCAGTCTGCTGTTGCTCCAACGGAAACCCCCACGAGTTCAATGATGGCCGCATCGGCCACGCCGACTGCCCCTCCCCAAGCGGCGGGGTATACTCTTGTGTTCCAAGACGAGTTCAATCCCCTTAGCCTCAGCCCTAATGGCGAGGGTAACTATACCTGGTATGAAGGCCAATGGTGGGAGACAAAGCTGCCGCCGCTCAGCGCAATTTCTGCAAGCACCTCCGGCCTTACCCTGAACTGGAAGAAAGGAATGGCTCCCGAGTTGGACCTCATTACCGCATCGCATAATGGCCAGTATTACCACGCTTGGCAATACGGTTACTTCGAGGCCAGCCTCAAATGGCAAAGTACAACAAAAGGCGCATGGCCTGGATTTTGGATGCTACCAATCGAAAATGTCACCGGCGATGCAAATTTCGGTGAACTCGACATAATGGAGGGCCAAGGCGGAGCCTATCCCAATACTGTCTTCACTACCATCCACAACTGGGTCAACGGCGTTGACACCGCAAATAACGAGAGCTCAAACGCTGTGCAGTTGTCGGGCGTCAACCTTTCGCAGTACCACACCTATGGCGTGCTCTGGACGCCGGGGCGGGTCACTTGGTATTTCGACAATCAGCCCATAAACTCCGCCAGCACCTACCCGATTTTCGACACACAACATTTTTACCTTATCCTCACCAATCAAGTAGGCGTGAATTGGACCGTCGGTAATACGAAGGGCGTTACGGCATCGGACATACAAACAAACGTCCAGTGGGTTCACGTCTGGCAGCAGCCATAGGCTGACGAAGGCTGTAACAACAAATTCTCGCGGATTCACGACTGCTCTGGAGCTGCACCCCTCACCCGGTCTGGCTTTTTTCGTAGCTTCTCCCCACTCTAAGCAAATACGCCTTGTTGCCAGCGGGGCAGCACCCGCGGACTGACCGCGCCTCAAAGCAGCTGCCCTTTGTAAAGTCATTTTTGCTCGGCTAAAACCGTGTTGCTGCTGGTTCTACTTCTGATGGTCGAGGCCACGGTTCGCCTACGGCCTTCAAATTCTCAAAAGCCGCAATCGCCAGTTTCAATTCTTCAATTCTGAGATGTGCTTCTCGAATTGCATCATCCCAAGAGGTTATCTGCATGGCCGCCTGTTTGGTTGACATACTACGTTGACTTGTGCGACTTGTGACTGACATGTTACGCGTCTCCTAAAAGAAACAATGGATCGATACTTGAGCACGTTAGGGCCCTGCCTCAAAAGCGCAATGGCATCGCGCCTAGCAGATCGAGCATACGGAGACAACCACGCACAGCGTTATGGCGCTCAAGCGACAAGGACGAACAACCGGCTCTTGTAATGAGCCGACGGCTTTTACAGTTGAGAGCCCTTCTAACGGGCCTGTCGCAGCCGAACGTCAAAAGCCATGACTACGAATCTCGCATCAGAACGAGCGCTTTTTCGGAAGAACAGGCTACTGCGGGAATTGTCACACCCTTGCTGCCTCCCTGGCACAGCCCGCGGGTCTCCTTTGTTAGCCCAGGAAACACCAGATAGTGCCACTCGATCGCCGGACTTCACTGAGACAGCACACGAGTTTCTGGGACAGGCAACTCAGCCGCTTGCACCGCAGCGCCCATAAAAGTCGGTTCGACCTCGTAACCCTCAATACTTAACTCCACTGACCGCTGAATGAGATTGACAGACAGTACGAGCTTCCGCTCCCCACCGCGAACAACAATAATTCCTTCGAGGCCGTCCAGGCACCCTCCACGGATTCTTACTTTTTGACCAGCCTGGAGAAAGGTATATGAAGATACTGGGACTTTGCCCGCAAGCAGAATCCGCAGTGACTCTATTTCAGAATCGGGTATTGGAGCTGGCTCTCCGTTAGTCGACAGTAAACGAATCACGCGTCGAGTTTGCTGAACGGCTGCGCGAAGCGTTGGTGTCGGAGCTAGATGCACAAAAGCATAACAAGGAAACAGCGGCACCTGAACCAACTGGCTGCGATCGCTCCACCGGTGAATCTCTTCTAGGAGCGGCAGAAACGTTTTGATTCCTTTGCGCTCCAGCTCCGCCACGACCTTTTTTTCATTCTGAGGATAAATATGAACCGCGTACCAGTGGGGCTCCTCGCCCACCACGAGCGACGGTACTGTTTGAGCGGAGTCAACGCTGCTGCCGCTATAGCTTCGCCCTCTGAGTCCCATGAGCCAGGTCTCCTGAATTCATCGCTATCAGTTATGTCAGCTGGACTCCGGGCTCCGCCGCCAGCTGCATCGATTCTCAATCTGCTGTTGCAGGACTAGGATTGCAATCCTAACTCCTACTTTCCTTAGGCTCGTTTGGACACGCCCTCAACGAAAGCCGTTGGCTAATACTTCCGTTCGCAGTCCGTCGAAAACAGCAACAAAGCCTTTGCTCGCTGGAACATCATTGACCATCCGTACAACGCGCCCCGTGGATTCCATGCGCCACGCCTTGGAGGTCGGTTCGATCCCGGGAAGCAGTAGCGCGAGGTGGATGGTAGCGCCACAAGGAGGACAATCACCCTCACACCACGCGAATACGCCACCTTCCGAGATGTCCCGCGTAAAACCCCCGCCTTCCCGCTGTGTTCCGAATTCATCTACCCAGCCGAAAATAACTGGCACGTGCACCTCAAAGCGTGGTGAGCGGCGCTGCTCCACAGTAACTCCGTTCCCGGCCTTCTACGCCACATCGAGCGACGCGGTAACCTCTTACCCACTCGCGACGTATACCGCGACCGCACTCTCACGACAGTACAAGCCAACCAAGAACGTCACAAGTGGTCATATGAATCTATAAGGAATGGTTGAAAGTTACCGATCGCGAACGGAAGACAATTTCACCGTGCACCGGTTAAACAGCCAACGAGTAGGACGGCTCACACCGGTGGGCATTTGTCTCTACGGTAGGCAGGCGCAATCTCAAAAAGCGACAAAAGGCCACGACGCTCAGCGCGCCGGCTGGGGCGACGCTCACCGCAAGCCTCATTTTCGGATCGCGAGTTAGAGATGGCAATGAGGTGCCGATGGCATTGACGCTTGCTTTGCAGGCCGCAGCAACTTGGCCTGCCCACGGAGCCTTGAACGTTTACATTCGCAATCCACAATCACGAATGCTAGTTATGCTGCGGGGTTGGTGGAGCGCTTTCGCTTTGGTACTGATTGTTTACTTGCGAGCCCCGAAGTGATGGGCATATGTTCACGTTTTGGTGTCGTCTTGTTACCTAACCGCTCCGAGGAATTTAACGTCAGCCATTCCGAGGTACGCCGCTTGGCTTCGGCAAGCTCCACCGCATCCAGCTCTGACGCCACCCCCTCACTGGACTTGAGACACGCTTGCAACCTGCGTCGCGAGGTGGCCTCTGCAATCTGGAACCACATATACGAGGCTAACAGGTCCTTCTCGGTTCCGCGGCCGTCACGATACATCTGGCCGAGCATGAACTGCGCCGTAGTGAATCTGTCCGCCGCCTTACTACACCAGACGAAGGCCGCAACATCCTCTTCGGGTATCTGAACGGAGCTCGCATTCTGAGCATCGGGATTGACGAGTTCTGCGGGCGAGCTAAAAGCTAAGAAAACGAGCTCGGCTCAACTCGACACCCCGAGCTTGTCGAAAATGCGAAACAAGTAGTTCTTAATGGTATGTTCGCTCAGTTTGAGGCGGACGGCGATTTCACGGTTGGACATTCCCTCGGCGACGTAGCGTACCACCTCTTTCTCACGCTGCGAAAGCAAGGCCGTCCCCAGGGGCGCCAGCTTCGGAGGAACGGCTTGAACGAGCGCATCCAGCACGTACTTGATCTCGTTGCATCCCGCCCATATCTGGCCGCAGGAGACCCGATCGATGCATTTGCAAAGATCCTCGATGCTGCCAGCACGGCAAAACACACCGCGTGCGCCCGCACGAAAAGCGTCTACTACTACCTCGCGATGAGGGTGATCCATCAGCAGTATGGTTTTGGTTGAAGGTGAAGCGACCCGCAGTTCCCGCGCAATCTCGCAGCCTTTGCTAGAATCGCCGCTCAGGCCGGCACTGATCACCGCAACACCGGGCCGCAACTCGGAAGCAATATGCATCAGGTCTGCATCGCCGGCAATCGACCTGATAACCTGAAAGTTCGAGCCTCGCTCCACCGCACCGGCAAGAAGTTCGGTGCCCATGGGCGTGCTGTCCGCGATGAGGACACTTATATACTGCCGACCTTCGGCCATCGTCAAACCCCAGTCATGTGCAATAGCTACGTATCCAACACCTAGTTCGCGCCGGTATTGCCTCCCGCATCGGGTCTGTGCAACGCAGCAATAGACGCGGAGTTGGATGCAAAACGCAGACTACGCGCCGAACATTCGAGAGTGTCGGAATTTCGAAGCGAGTTGACCTACTAGAGGCGGATCGCGCTCGGCGGCAAATGTACAATAAATGGACTCGGTTCGATCCTTCTGGGTTGGTCTCTGCCTATGGATGTAGCTGTGTAAGACTCCATCGTCTCCATCTCGGTTTTATGGCCGTGGATGAGCTGCTCGAAGGAACTGATATCTGAGTCTGGCTCGCTTCCGACCGGGGGTAATCGAACATATGGTGTGCAGTTACAGATGGACATACGTCCAATTGCACATCGGTCGGAGAAGGCTCGGTGTTGTCGGCGAGTATCGGTTTGCTCGCTGAATAAGCGGGACTTAAGGCCGTGTACTCTGATTTTTCACGCGTCTGAGACACTGATCTGATGCCGGTTAGAGCTGCTGGAGTGAGTTGCACGTTCGACTTGCCCACAGATCCGCACTATGAGTGCAGCCGCCCGAAAGCGGATCTCTGAAGCCGGGGGAAAAAAAGGAGATGGGCGGGGCGGAAGGCGAAGACGACGGAGTAATTAGAACATCGGTAGCACTGGGTAGCAGCCGCCCTTGTCTTTTTTGTCGCGGTTACACGGGAGAGAGGACGGAGTGCGAAGGCGATGATTTCATTTCCCGATCGCAACTGCGCGGCACCAACCCAAAACGGATCAGCAACTGCAATGACCTGTGGATGTCCAACCGCAACACCGACTCAAACTGCTTGCCATCGGTTTCCCGGCTATCGGGGTAGACGACTTCGAAGCCGCTTGTCGTCCGCTCGAACTTTGCCCCCATCTCAAACAGTTCGCAAATGCATTTGTAAAAAGAATCTTGATCAACACCCCTGACCGATCTTTGAACTTCTTGCTGCGTTCGCTTTGCCGGAACAACCACGATTGCCCTCCATCAGTCTTGCGGTTCTTTCCAAAGGGTCTTCTTCTTCCGCCGAAAAATCAATCATATTGTTCAGGGCGGCGAGGGCAATCCCGGTAAGTTGTTGAATGCTCGTAGCATTTCGATCCGAGTAATCGAGACAGACCCCACCGAGAGTTGCTTTCGGACAGTTGCGGTAGAACCTTCCGAAGAACCCAATCAATGCGGTTGACCGAATCCTGAATCATCGTGAGCAGAGCATCTCCGACCCGCTTTACGGCTGCGTAGGTAATGACTTCGAGAGCATTGCGGATATAGTGGTTCATATCAGCGACAACCTGCATACGTCGCTGGATCACCATCTTCTGCTTGCGCTCTTGCTCGGCCCACGCCCAGAGCAGGGCGCCTGTAACAGCTCCGGTGGGCAGGTTGGCGGCGGCCATCACTTCATGGCGTGGAAGTTTCTCGCGCACCAGCAGGCGATCAAATCCGTATCCAGCCGCCCACACCACCATCACGGCTGCCTAGCAGAGCAAGATGACCGTTCGTTTCGACAACAGTATTGTATTCATCGGGGATATTAACCGGTTGCGATCACCCTCGCAACCGTCAGGATAGTTGATCGTGAGTTGTGAAGTTTGGCGCGTATCCCGATTCGACGAAGGGTGTACTCAGCTCCCCCATTTAGCGTTGTGCCTGCTGCGCAGAGTGATGATGGTGGTGATGGTGCTTTTTATGATGGCGTTTCGCAAATGCCGGAGTTGCGAACGTGCAAAGCAAAATACTAGCCAACACGAATGCGAGGGACTTTTTCATTATCTTCTCCTTCTTTGTGATGTTGCTTCCTGGGCGAGCAAGATGGCTTCCTTTGTAATAACACCGCTTGCGGTCGATTTCTAGAGCGAGAGCCAATCTTTTTAACCCTAGGCCGTTCCTCAGGTATTTTTGCAGACGGTTTTCGTGCTAATGCATCAATTTCGGACTTCAGCTTCTACTGCCCCCCGAGTCATATAAACCTGATTGATCCTCGAACTCGGCCTCAAGTGCGGCGACAGATAGTCTGCCCCGTCTTTATGACAACCGCCATCGCTTATCTGGGTAGACACTCTCGCCCGCGGGCGTACTCGGCCGGCCAAACTTTGATGTCTTCAACCGTAAACGTGAAGTAATAAATATCGGGTTGCCGGCCGTGTACTCGCTGAGTCTCCTGCCCTAACAAACCATAGAATGCGGCGGAGTTCCGGAAGCGGACCGCCGCCTTTTCCCTACCAGGGTAGTGGAACTACCGGCTGAACCTCCGCCACTGAGAATGGCCACACTGTCTTGTACTCGTCGCCCCTGATTTGAGCGATGCCTAGAGTGGCATTTACGTTCTGGTTGAGATGTTTCTGTCCTGCAAGCTCAATGGCCTCAAACGAGATTTTGTCGTAGGGAAGCATAATCTCCGGGCCATTAGGGAATTTCTTTTCGATCTTGAGGTTCGCCAGAGCGTTGCGAATTTTATCGCGATTCGGCTCGCCGGCTTGTTCGATGGCGGCCTTAAGCACCCAGACTGCGGTGTAAGCCTCGGCGGAATGGCCATTCATAGGAATGCCGTACTTCGCCTCAAACTTCTGGTTGATATCCTTGCCCTTGGACATCCCCTTATTCCACTCTACCGCCGTAGTAATCCCTTCAGCCTGCGAGTGCAAGTTTTTCAGAAAGTTCGGATCGATGACGCCGGTCGCCTTGGAGATCATGATTTTGGGTTTGAATCCCTGTTCGTGCATCGTCTTGACCAGCAGGATGGCGTCGGAGACGTAGGGATCGACCATCAGAACGTCGGGCTTTGCAGATTTTAAGGTGACAACCTCCGAGGAGAGATCGGCCGCATCGCGGGAGTACAGAATCACCTTGATTACGCTAAGACCCTGTTTATCCGCCCAATACTTGCCCCATTTAGCGGTCTCCTGACCAAGCAGGGTGTTGTCGGCGATAATCGCCACTGTCTTGAGATTCGAATGCGACTTCGCGTTCCAATCCACCACGTACTGCACCATGTCGCGCAGATACATCATGTTGGTCGGGGCCATACGGAAGAAGTACTTGTAGCCGCGAGTGGTCAAAACGTCGGCCGTAGAAATGGCCGAGAGCAAAGGCGTGGCGTTCTTTTCCGCCACCTGCGAGATAACTTCGGTGACGCCGCTCTGATAGGCGCCCAGCATCACGGGAACATTGCCCTGGGTCATCAGGCGTTCGGCTTCCGACATGCCTATTTTCGGGTCGCCTTGAGTGTCGCCGTAGACGATTTCGAGCTTCTTTCCCAGAACTCCGCCGGAAGTATTGATATCCTCGACCGCTAGGTCGATTCCTTTCTTGATGTTCTGCCCGGTAGAGGCCACGGCACCGGTCAAGGGGTAAACGGCGCCGATGATGATCTTGTCGGATGCGGCTTTGTTTGCACCGGAATTACAACCGCCGAGCATCGCGATACTCAACACCACAGCGACTACGACACAGCTTACTTTCTGCCTAGCTATCATGACTGTTCTCCTTGAATCAAACGATGAATTTTAGTGAATGCCATGTACCTGTTACCCTGCGATATGCTGCTCCTTACTGTTTCTCTGATCAGCATCTGTGCACTCACAATCCGAGATACGCGCGTTGGAAATCGGGGTCAGCCAGCAGTTCCTGACTCTTTCCTCTCATAACCAGCCTGCCGCTCTCGATTACATAGCCGCGATTACTGATCTTCAAAGCCTTCTTGACTTCCTGCTCGACCAAGATGACAGTAATACCTGCGCCGGCGATCTGTTGGACCACCGCCAGAATCTGCTCAACAAGATTGGGCGCGATTCCCAGCGACGGCTCGTCGAACATGATGCATTTCGGAATCGACATCAGACCCCGACCGATGGCGAGCATCTGCTGTTCGCCGCCGCTGAGAGTCCCGGCCATTTGATATTTGCGTTCTTCCAACCGGGGAAACATAACGAATACTTTGTCCAGGCTCTGCCGGAACTGTTTCTTGGCCTCTTTGGAAAACGCTCCCAGCTCCAGATTCTCCAGCACTGTCATGTCATGAAACAGTTGTCTACCTTCAGGAACGTGGACGATACCCCTGGCAAGAATGTCGTAGGTCGCCATATGGGTAATGTCTTCCCCGTCGTAGGCGATCTTTCCTTCGCGGGGGTGAAGAATGCCCGAAATGGTGCGCACTAGCGTCGTCTTGCCGGCACCATTGGCGCCGACGATACAGATTATTTCCCCGGCGTCGGCTTCAAAGCTCACATCCCACAGCGCCTGAATATCGCCATAGGCCACATTAATGGACTGTACTTGTAAGGGCCTTGTCATCATCTTTCCCAAGGTAAATGTCAATTACGGTCTGGTCGTTCATGACAGCGTCCACAGATCCTTCGGCGATCTTTTCGCCGTGGTGAAGCACGACGATCTTTTCGCAGAGCGTTACCACGGCCTTCATAATGTGCTCGATGAGTAGGATCGTCACTCCGGACTTGTTGATTTCCCGGATCAACGCGACGCATTCTTCGGTTTCCGTGTGGTTGAGGCCGGACATGACCTCATCCAGCAGCAGCAGGTCGGGTTTGGCCGCCAGTGCGCGCCCCAGCTCCAGCCGCTTGCGATCGGCCGTGCCAAGTTCCTTGGCCAGCACGTTCTGCTTCTTTAGCAGCCCCGTGAATTCCAATATGCCAAGGGCGTGCGGTCCCGCAACCGCGACGTTTCGCGAGCGATTCCGCCCGAACATCGATCCGGCGATGACGTTGTCCAAAACGGACATGTAGGGCAGCGGCCTCATGATCTGGAAGGTACGCGCCATGCCGAGCGCACAGCGCTGGAACGGCTGCTGTGTCGTCACGTCCTTGCCCTTATATACGATGTGTCCGCCAGAAGGTGGGTAGAAACCGCTGATCACGTTGAAGAGCGTAGTCTTGCCTGCTCCGTTCGGGCCGATCAGACCCACTATCTGTTTCTTCTCCACCGAGAAAGACACATCGTTCAGGGCCTGCAGTCCACGAAATCTTTTCGATACATTCTCAATCTGCAACATTATTTCTTCATCACCTCAACCACTCCGAGCTTTGCGCCACTCAGTTGCCGAAACCACCTCATCCCGTTTAGCCAGTCCACCAGGCCCAGAGGCTTCACCCGTATGATCAGGATCAGGATGATGGAGTAGGCGATCAGATGGCCTCCCGGAATTGCGTTTCCGAGCATGACGCGAAGATATTCCGAGATGGGCATCAAAAGAAAGGCACCGAGCAGCGGGCCGCCGACGGTTCCGATACCGCCGATAATTGCCGGCAACACGATCTCGATGGAATAGCCGCCCAGCATGAGGTCAGGCTCTATGTAGCGAACGTACTGCGCATAGTACGCTCCGGCAACGGCGGTGAAAGCCGCGCTCAGAAAAGCAGCTAAGAGCTTATATCTGACCACATTAATGCCAATCGCGTTGGCGGTGTCCTCGTCTTCGCGAACGCACTTGAAGGCATAACCAATACGGGAGCGTTCCAGGATTGCAAAACTTCCGTAGATAACAAAAAGCAGCCCCAACCCAATGTAGTAGTAAGGCAACTTGCCGGAAAAATGGAAATTGTACCAGGACCGATCTACCATTGGCAGCAGAATGCCCTGCGCCTTGCCGACCATCCCCCAATTCGTAAACAGATTACGAAAGGTCTCGGCGAAGGCGATAGTTGCAAGCGCGAAATAAGGTCCCCTGAGGACGAAACACGGATAAAAAATGATGGCGGCCGTTACACCGGCGAGCAGTCCTCCAACAATCATACCAATCCAGGGAGTCACGTTGTAATTGATCAATAACAGCGTGGACGCATAAGCTCCCATTGCCATAAAAGCGGCGTGCCCGAGGGAGAATTGACCAGTCAGTCCGCCAAGAATGTTCCAGGCAACTGCCAGCATTGCCACATAGAACAGCATGATGAACACATGCAGGATATATGGTGCCGCAATGAAGAAAGGAACTAACAGCAAAACGAATAACAGAAAAAACTCGACACGGAATGATCGCAAATGTCCCACCCGGGTCACCTCGCCCTCGACACAAAATGCTGGCGCAATATCAGGATTGCGAGAAAGGTCAGAAACACTACCGAGTCCTTAAACTGCGGTCCCACGACGAACGCTCCCATGGTTTCCAGCAGGCCCAGAACGATTCCACCCACGAAAGCGCCCTTGATGCTCCCAAGTCCACCGAGGACCACCACCACAAAAGCACGTAGAGTGAAAGTTGCCCCGACCATCGGGAACACGTAGTAGAAGGGCAACAATAACGTGCCGGCGATTCCGGCCAAGGCCGCGCCAATTGCGTATGACAGGATGTACATTCGATTGATGTTGATCCCCACCAGTCGCGCCCCGATGGGATTTTGGGAAGTGGCCCTAATTTTTTTGCCCGTTCCCGACTTCATCAGGAACGCGTACAACAGGAAGGTCACGAAGATCAGGACGCCGAAACTGATCAGCTTCGGCAGGCTGACCACCTGCCCGAGCAAATGAATATTTTTCAGTGAATATCCGGTCTGCACCGTTCGGTAATCGGACTTAAACAGCACCAGGGCCAGGTTCTGCATCAGCATCATCAGGCCAACCGTCATGAAGATGAGGTTGGAGTCATTGGCTGCGCCGAGCAATGGCGTGATCAGGCCATGCTGGATGACCGTTCCCAGACACATCATAATGATGGCGACCAGTGGTAGTGATAGATAAGGATCCAGGCCGAGAGTGCTGGTGAATAGATAGGTCAGGTACATGCCGACCATCAACAGTTCGCCCTGGCAAAAGTTGACGATCTTCATGACGCCAAATATCACATTCAGACCCATACCCATTAGCGCATAGAAACCGCCTACTAGAATCCCGTTGATCACGACCTGGACAACGACTCCGCTCAACACTCCACCTCCGTTGTGGTGCTTCCACTCGATTACACGCAAGCGTGGGGAAAGCGAAAACCTTACTTTCACCAAAACGAACGAAAAGGGATTAGGGGCAGACCTCCGCGCCGAGAATTACATCCCCCATTTGCGAACCGTTAATATCCGTCTTGGTGACCCATGATTTTGTAGCTCTCACCTCGAAAAGTCAACGTCATTCGATTGCACACTCCCATCAGCCACACTCAGTCCGTCCTCGTCCCGACACTGCTTCTGCGCGTTTGTCACTTTCGGAAAGCGCCCGCCGCCAGTGACGTCGCTCAGTTGTCCGGGTACAAATCCAGCTTCGTTGGAAGTCGGGAATTACACTTTTAGCCAACCGCAGATGGCGCTGGCGGGGTTCCGGCGGGCGAAGTTGCCGAACGAGACGCTGTGGAGGTGACGCCGGCTGATTTCAGGTGGCTGCGTCTGATATAAATAGAGATCTATGCCGCTGACGATTCTGGTCTTCTCCGACTACGTTTGACCGTGGTGCTTCCTGGCGGAGTCTCCGCTGAAACAGGCCACCGAAGGCAAAAATGTCCAGATCGAATGGATGCCTTTTGAGCTGCATCCTACTCCCACCCCCACGCGCAAACCAGAAGACAATTACTTGCAGACGGCGTGGAAGGAGAGGATCTATCCGATGGCAGCGAAGCTGGGGGTGCACATGAGGCTTCCCGCCGTCTCACCGTATCCGTACACCAACCTCGCCTTCCAAGGGCTGGAATTCGCGAAAGATCACCGCAAGAGCGATGAGTACAACGACGCGGTGTTCCGGGCCTTCTTTCAGCAGAGTCGGAACATCGGACGCGTTGACGTGCTCTCTGACATCGCGAAGGAAGTCGGCTTGGACCCGGAGCAGTTTCGGGAGGCGCTTGAAAAAGGAGCTTACCGCGACCGCATCCAGCAACTGCTGCAAACAGCATACGAGCGCATCGGAGTGACAGCGGTTCCGACCATGATCATCGGGCGGCAGCGACTCGAGGGTCTCTATCCGGCAGAGACCATGCGGCAGGTGATCGAGAGCGAACTGGCACAGGAGTCGGCCGAGGGTTTACGCTAACTGATCGGTCGCGAACCGGCGGCATGAATGCAGAAGCCCGATCGGCGGCTAAGGATTCGATGGCCGTCGATCCTGGATATCAACAACTATCCCTTTCGGAGAGAAGCATGCATAAGCTCCAGTTTGCCTTTTTGTTCCTGTCGCTGGCTTGCGGTAGCAAGTTGTTTGCCCAAACCCGAGTGGCCCAAGCAGTGCCGGCTGCCTCCTCTTCGACATTGCAGCAGGATCGTCTGCCCGCTATCCCGGAGAGCAAGCAGACGGAAGCTCAGAAGAAAGCGTCGGCAGAGTTCGTGACCATCCGCAAGGCGCCGGTTTTCGGTCCGTTTGTTCCGTTGCTGCGCAGTCCCGAACTGATGCTGCGGGCCTCGGCGATGGGCGATTACTTGCGTTACCGGGATGCGCTGCCAGCCAAACTCAATGAGTTCATCATCCTGATCGTGGCGCGAGAGTGGACGCAGGAATATGAGTGGTCCGTGCATTACCCGATCGCCATTAAAGCTGGACTCGATCCGGAGATCGCCAAGGCCCTGGCTGAAGGGCGACGACCTGCCAAAATGCGGGAGGAAGAGGAGATTGTATACGAGTTCTCGACCGAGCTTCACCGCAACAAGAGCGTCAGCGAAGCCACCTACTCCCGAGCGTTGGCAAAGTTCGGGGAACAGGGGATGATGGACATGATTGGGGTGAACGGCTACTACACCTTGCTTGCCATGGTGATCAATGTTAGCCGCACGCCGGTGCCGAAGGACTACGCTCCGATGCTCGTTCCAATGCCGCACTAAACCTACAGGACGCGCAGCAAGGGTATGAGACATTGCGGCTTGAGTACTGTGCTGTCTGCCCGGGCGGAGCGGCTGGCGTTATTGCTGGCTGGCCGATGACGTGCGCACGATGATTTCGATACCGCTGAAGTTTGCGGTATCGCAGGTAATTGGGTTTTTCAAGGGAAGAGCGGCGCAAGCAGCACTCCGACTCCCGAACGAAGGCAAGACCCCACCCCAGCGAATTGACGAGCAACCCCAGATAGCTGGGGTTGCGGATGACGCCCTGGCCTGTGGCGAGGTGATCAGCTTGCTCGGGATGCAGTCGGATTGATCTCAGAATTCACGCGAAGCACGTTGACGCTGCGGTGCGACCACTTCTCCTGAAAAAACGCCCCCAACCAATTGATCAGGGAAACAATGGCGATCAAGCCGACTGCCGTGATCAACCGTATGATAAGAAATGTCGTCGTCATTACCTATTCTCCGTTCTACCACATTGGACGCGCAGAGTTCTAAGTCGGACGTAAAAAGTTCGTAAAGCATTTCTTAATACCACTCCATCATGTGGAATGCGAGTGAAGCCGAACGCATGAAGCAAACACTGGATGAGGGTAAATGGTGAGGATGGTAAGAATCCCTACCTCGCAAGAGAGTTAAGGACTTAGGTCCGATTGATTCCAAGAGCGCCCTGATCTTCGGCACTTCTGACCTGCCCATATCGCCAAAAAAACGTTACCGGACGTTATCGCAAGGGGCGCCAACCCGGTATTCCAAAAGCGATACCGGGAAGCATAACCTTTGTGATTTGTTCGCTGAGGTCCCAATCCAGTGTCATGGCTGAATACACCGCTGAAATAACTCAGGGCGCCTGGAAAGGATTCCTTATGCTGCTCGTGCTCGGTGCAATCGGTTGGTTCATGTGATGACCCCCGGCAAAGCCGACGATGACCTTACTCAAATAATGGCAGCTTTGGCAAAGTAGATGCCGAGGCTGGAGGCTGCCTGAGAGATTCACTCTAAAGCTTGTCACGGCACCAGTTCGAGGTAAATGGACAGCCCCTGTGGGCCAATCGGAGTACAAGTATCGAGTTTCGTGCCGTCTGCAAATTGAAATAGCAACGTGGCTGCTTTCTGTTGATCATCAAGCATGGCACGTATATCCGGAGGCAGTCTACTCGTCAATGCCGGTGACATCGCTGGCATCGTGTTAGGTTTCGCAGAAACCACGGTTGCCTGCTTCCCTGCATGGGCAAGATCAGCTTGATTGGTTCCGGGCTGGCATAGCGGAATATTATGTACGTTGACGTTTTTTCCGACTAGCTTCATTGGGTCTTTTATAGCAGGCGGGTTCTTTCCAAAGCCGCTTACCGCCAACAGCAACAGTAACGCGGCAAACAGTTGCTTCACCGGATTCTCCTCGTTGAGCCCTCAAGACTCGCTCAAAGCGATTAAACTAGCGGCATGATCATACCGCAACTCCTCGCCGCCAGCCCATAGATCAAAAGCGTAAAACCGGGGTTTCCCTCGCCGAAATAACAGGTCTTGGAATTGGTTTTGCCATGGCGGGCGAGACCGACGATTTCGCCGTCGAGCACGGCAGAACGGCAGCGAAGATCAGCAGGCAGGCTCATTGCCGCGAGGTGTGCTCACGAGCCTTTGTGCTGCCAAGTAAGAGCGGAATGCTCGCACCGAGTGAGTATGCGAGCGAGTTCATAGCGGGCCAGACGAAGAATAGCTGGTTGACGCCAAGCGCATCATCAGGACTGCGTTCTCCCTGCAAAAGAGGGAAAACATCCGCCATCGTGCGATCCCAGCTTCGAGTCACCCAAAAGAAATCTGCCATGAGCAACGTCAGCAACACAGCGCCCGACAGCCATGTTAAGCACGCCACGGAATCGCGTGAACGCCAATTAACGATGGCCCGAGCAACAGTCCGGCCCACCAGATAAATGGGCTGTACCACATCAACAGGTTGGAGTTGCTGGATGCCGGGTCAAAGCCGGTAGCCCGTACAAGCAGCACTCCTGCGAAGTCAGCACATAATCCGCATCCCAGCAGGGCAGCCATGCTGTGCAACAGGAAGACTCCAGCGGACGTAGAACAACCTTCGGGAGAGTTTGTTTTCGTGAACATTTGGGCCTCCAGCGCTCACGAAATGACCGATTCGAGCATCGCGGATCATCGCTCGACTAAGCAAGTTTAGCACTTCTCTAGCTAAGAACATTTAAGGACTGCCCAGCAAAAGAACTTTCTCTGATGGCGGCGAGGCCGGGCAGCATTGTGGCGCCAGCGTGCCCTTTGTTGTAAGATTCGGTTTCTCTCAATCCGCAAAGGAAGTCGGTGAAATGAGCAACGCTTACGTTGTCGGACATCTGACAGTGAAAGATGCTGAAAAGTGGGCTGAGTACCGCAGTCGAGTTGCAGCTACTTTGGAGCCGTGGGGTGCCGAGCTTGTTTTTCGAGGGACAAAAATAGCAATCCTTGCAGGCGAATACTCGCACTCAGACATAGTGGTCATCCGTTTTCCGGACAAAGAGGCTGTCAATGGGTGGCACTCTTCAGCAGCCTATCAAGCACTAATTCCTCTGCGGGAGCAGGCAGCGGAAATGGTTTTGCTTTCCTACGAAACATAGCTTCCGCTCGGCTTGAGCGGTTACTTATGCAAGTGGTTGCGTTCGAGCCCTCGAAGGACACCCCGCCGCGTCCTGCTGAATTGCCCGTTCTTTCCGGCAATGGCAGCACACAGGAGCATGCGGGTCAGGAAAGTGCTCGTTGCAGTGCAACCACACAGAGACGTTGCCACAAAGGCGTCCATGAGATAGATCTTGATTGCGTTGGTCGGCATCCTTTTGGCTGCCGGCCCTGCTGCGGAGGCAAAATGAACGAGCAGGACATCGCCGGAACATGGTCGGTCTTGTCGGTAGTGAATGAAGTCGATGGTAAGAAGGTTGACCTTTTCGGCCCAAATCCGCAAGGGCAGTTCATCTTTACCCCTGATGGTTATTTCTCCATCAACATAATTCGCTCCGGTCGAACAAAGTTTGCCTCCAACAACAGCAAGGCTGGCACTGCCGAGGAGAACAAAGAGGCGATGTCCGGAACTCTCAGCCTGTTTGGCACGTACACGATCAATTCTGACGGCTGGCAAACGCTTCGGATCGTCGGCAGCAGTTTTCCCAATTGGGATGGCGCTAAACAAAAACGCCTCGTTCAGATCAAGGGTGATGAGATGACGTATGAGAATCCAACAGCGCCAACTGGAAGCGGCCATGTCGTGCTCATGCTAAGACGAGCCAGGTAAGGGTTTGGGGTTGGCCATCACACCAATGGGATTGTTGCGAGAACGCCAAACCCGAATCAAAAAAGCAAACGGCGCACGCCGTAGTATGTGGGGTGAGGATGGCAACGGCGTGCGCCTTTTTTAGTTGAACGAAGAGTAAAACCTCGGAAATTGTCGAGTCGGTGATACCCATCACACGCCTGAGGTCGCTGCACATGGCTTGACGTACCCACCCCAACCTCGAAAATCCGGATCGCCGCCTCGTTCCCGCTCAAATAATTTTTCGACGGTAAGCTGCAAGTAATCCGTTCTATTTTGTTGCGGAGTAGAAATAATAATCTGCTGTGTGGTCTTTGCCCACCGATCAAAGTGGCAAGCAACGAATCGATATCAGCTTTCAGCTCGCCGTCCACGTCTGGCCCCCAATCGCTCGGGCGGAAGAGAAAATCAAACCGTGGATCGCGAAGCTTCGCTGCTAATTTGTTGAGCGGTCGTCGAAAGTTCAGGGGCGATTGACTTAGAAAAATACGCGGTGCAATCTGGCTGTGAGGCATGTACTGCGAAGGAGTTACCATCATCGCGTCGCCTGGTTGAACCGGCTCCCCACTCTGGTCTCTTGCGAGTGCTTCCGTCTGTTCCGATTGACCACCGGCAACAGTGTGGGTTGCGTTCATCGCGCGGTGCATCAGCCGAACGTGAACGCAAACGCCTCTACGCCCGGATCGAGAAACTCGATCTCGAACTGTCGATCAGCGATGGGCTTCGGTTGTCGGATCAGCTGATACAGTCCGCTGTTCGGTAACCGTGCCATTGCCTTGGTCGTCGACGTCAACTCCGTGAGCGGCGCCCGGCGGCTGTCCATCGATGAGCACGCGAAATCGCACGGAAGCTCCTCGCGCTGCCGGTCCCATGACGAGATGAAGATCGCGGGCGTGAAAGCGGTACGCGATCCGCCCGTTGGCCTTATTCAGCACGGCGGCCTGTTTCTCCACCGTCCAATCACCCGAAAGGGCCCAATGATTGAGTCCCAACCGCGCGGGGGCAACATAGACGTGACGCTTGTCCAATACTCGCACCGCCGGGAGACGCAAAGTTCTCGGCGCGCTCATAGCCGACATAGGTTTCCGGAGACTTCAAGCTGCCCCAATCGGCGGCAGCTTCCAGCACCACGGGCATCGACCGAAACCAGTTCATGACCGATGCCGCCGATTCCGGCCTCCGCCAGCAATTGTTGAATGATCCTTTCCGACTGTTCGTATTCGCCCTCGCCGAATTGATGATGTCGAATATGCCCCTGCGCATCGACGAAATAGAGGGCCGGCCAATATTCGTTCTTGAAAGCGCGCCATATCGCATGATCGCTATCGATCGCGATCGGATAATCGATCCTCATGTCCTTCGCGGCCCGGCGAACGTTATCGACGTTTTTCTCGAATGCGAACTCAGGCGCGTGCACGCCGATCACCACCAATCCTTGATCCTTATATTTCTCGGCCCACGCGCGGACATAGGGAAGTGTGCGTCGCCAATTGATGCAGGAATAGGTCCAGAAGTCGATGAGGACGACTTTTCCGCGCAGGCCGGCGGCCGTCAATGGCGGCGAATTGAGCCACTCGGTTGCGCCTGCCGAGAGAAGGCAACTCGCCTTCAATGGACATTTGCGATGAGGTTGGACGCTCTTGTCCTTGGCAAGGCCCGATCAGAGTCCCGATTGCGCTGGCAAGTATCTGCGGTCAGCAAAGACTGTCTGCTTTCACGATGAATTCCGTCCGACTTTGCGCAGGCGAGTTATGGTCGCAACGCGCGTACTGCCCTGCGGAGTGTGTATATCAGTGCATAGGGCCTACGCAGGCTAAGACCGATCAATAACCGTCGACGTCGATGACAGCTTGGGCAAAGGCCTGCGGGGCTTCCTGCGGCAGATTGTGACCGACGCCGCCCTTGATGACCCGGTGCGCATATTTGCCCGAGAATTTCTTGGCATAGGCACTGGCGTCCGGGTGTGGCGCACCGTTGGCATCACCTTCAAGGGTAATGGTGGGCACGGTGATGACCGGACCTTCGGCAAGCCGCTTTTCCAGATCGTCATATTTCGGCTCGCCTTCGGCCAGGCCGAGCCGCCAGCGGTAATTATGGATCACGATGCTGACATGGTCCGGGTTGTCGAAGGACGCTGCCGTGCGATCGAACGTGGCATCATCGAAATTCCATTTCGGCGAAGCGATCTGCCAAATGAGCTTCGCGAAATCGTGCCGGTATTTGTCGTAGCCGGCGCGGCCGCGTTCCGTGGCAAAATAATATTGGTACCACCATTGGAGCTCAGCCTTTGGTGGCAACGGCATCTTGTTGGACTTCATGGCTGCCGATCAGATAGCCACTCACGGAGACGAGCGCCTTGCAGCGCTCCGGCCAGAGCGCCGCGATGATGTCGGCCGTCCGCCCTCCCCAATCAAAACCGCCGATGATTGCCTTCTGGATCTTGAGAGCATCCATCAGAGCGATGATATCGAGAGCGACCGCCGACGGCTGGCCATTGCGGAACGTGTCACTTGAAAGAAAGCGCGTCGTGCCATAACCGCGCAGGTACGGGACGATCACCCGGTAGCCCGCCGATGCCAGCAACGGGCGCGACATCGACATAGCTGTAAATGTCGTAGGGCCAGCCGTGCAGAAGAATTACCGCAGGGCCATCGGCGGGGCCGGCTTCAGCATAGCCAACATTCAGGAGGCCGGCATCGATCTGCTTGAGAAGGCCAAACGATGTGTTCGTCCCCCGCTTAGTCGCGAGCAGCTCTGCCGGTTTTGTCTTGCTGGATTGTGCTTTCGCAGAACCGATCATGCCGAGCTGGGCGGCGGCAATAGTCATGCTAGCAGCACCAAGAAAGCGGCGGCGTTCATAATTGATTTCTTCCGACATTTTATTTCCTCCCAATTGCATTCAAAGTAGTAACGCCATAAACAGTCTTAATCCTGTTCACCGAGAGTTTGGACGTACGTTTTGCCGTACGGATAGAAGAGTTCCTTGCGGCCTTGCTGCCACGCCGCTTTGAGTTCGGGCGTTGTGATGTCCCAGTCCGGCCGGCATTTCTTGGTAACGGCACGCAGGTCCTGGCGGAGATCTTCCAGAGTGGGCCGGCCGAAGAACCAGTAGCCGTTGTAGATCTTGTAAATGACAAGACCGGGCTCGAGCACAATCACGTGGGGGATCATGGGATTGTGGACAGGATCGGTGTATTCGGCGATGTCGAGATCTTTTTGGACGATGCGCCCCGCGTCGGAGAGGAAAGGCCAGTGGGCACCGACTCCGCTGCGATATTCATTCGTCTCAGTGATATTGTCGGTGCTAATCGTGACAAGCCGGCAATAGGCAACCTCGAGCTCACGATGGAGTTCAACAAGCCCTTCAGCCTGCCGGCGGTCCTTGGGGCAGAAACCTCCGCGGCTGAGGACGAGAACCATTGGATGTTGTCCTTGCAGTTCGGAGAGCTTCCGGCGTTTCGCGGTGTGGTCGGAAAGCTCATAGTCGGGGAAGATAGCCCCTGGAACAATGTCAGATCGCATATGAAATCCTCACCAGACTCGATGCATCGTCACCCGGTTACGTCTCAATAGTTAGAGCCGCTGCTCTCATAGCGCCCTCAGCTGGCGCGCCTGCAGCTCCCACGTGAGGAAGCGACAAAGGTTCGGACCAACGCGGCGATCTCATCTGCGGCCGTGTCTAATGCGAAATGACCGGCGTCGAGAACGTGAACTTCCGCGTTCGGAACGTCCTTGCGGTAGCGTTCCGGTTCGCCGAGGTCGAACGAAAGATCGTGCTTGCCCCAGATCACCAGCAGGCGCGGCTGCTTCTCGCGCATCCATGCCTGCCACTCGGGTAGGAGTCGACGTTGGTGCGGTAGTCATAGAAGAGATCGCTTTGAATCTGCGCCTGCCCTGGCGTGATTCAAAAATGCGAACTCGTCGGTCCAAAGATCCGGGTCATAGCGCTCCACGTTTGGATCGCCTCCGATATGGCGCGTCTCGCGTAGCTGCAAGCGACAACAGGTTTGTGCGCAGTGCTTTTCTTGACCCGGCGCGGTTCGCCCAGAATGCCCGCCGCGTGTTACCCAGTTCTTGCCTAGGCCTTCGTTGTGCGCCACAGCATCCTGGACGATGAGAGCTTCGATGCGCTCCGGGTGCGCCAAGGCCATGCGGAAACCTACGGGACCACCATAGTCCTGCATGTAAAGCGTGTAGAGCGAAAGCCCGAGCGCTTCGGTAAAGTGATTCATGATCTCTGCGTAGTGATCAAATGTATACGCGAACTTTTTCGGGTCCGGCCAGTCGCTGTGTCCGAAGCCCGGGTAATCTGGCGCCACAAGGTGATAGCGGCCGGAAAGCCGGGCGAAGAGCGGTTCGAACATTCGCGATGAAGAGGGCAGTCCGTGCAGTAGCAGAAGTGTCGGCGCATCTTTCGGGCCGGCCTCTCTGTAAAAAATAGAGAGTCCGTCAACCGTGACTGTGCGATAAAAGACGGGCTGTGACATGAGCATCCTTTCCTGACCGTCGAGATGACGGCGCTGCCCTTTTTACTTCGCGGCTCCTAGCGCTCAGGCCGCCTCGGCAATCGGGTTCTCCAGGAAAAGTCGAGCCACTAGGGCGGAATCGAGATATGCCCGAACCTCAACGACCTTGTCGCCGCTGAAACGGCAAACCCAACAGTATCGGTTGTCGAACCTGAGGCCGTTCTTCGCGACAGCAAAGGAGTGAAGTTCAACTATCGCCCAGTCTCCGCTCACCAACGCATGCTCAACGTGAAGTTGCGCACCTTGCGGTAAGACCTTGTCAAGCTTTTCGAAAGTGTGGGCCAGAAAATCCGCCTTGCTGTGGTAATGACCGGCTAGTGGATGAGTCCCCTCGACGATCCAGTAGACGTCGTCTGCAACGTGTGTGAAGAACGCACCCCCGTCACCAGTTTCAAGGTTTTTGAAAATATCGCGAACCTGCGAAAGGGTTAGTGACATTTTGATCTCCTTGACTCCTGGCCAACATTACATCGTCAGAACGACGCGAAACTCTGCCTTGCCGCTCATCATTCGCGCATAAGCCTCAGCCGCTTTTTCGAGCGGATATGTTTCAATCATCGGACGCACGCCGGTCAGTTCGGCAAAGCGCAGTGTGTCTTCGGAATCGGCTGGTGTTCCCGCGGCCCAGCCCTGAATCGTTCGACTTCCATTAATGAGCTGTACCGGCGTGACCTCAATGGGATCGAATGTCGCACCGATCACCATGAGTTTGCCGTTCGGCCCCAGACCGTCGATCAGCTCTGACATCGCTTTCGAGCTCGGGGCCGTCGCCAGAATCACCCGTGCGCCGCCCAGTTTTTGCAGTGCCTGCGCCGCGTTCGTCGATTTGCTGTCGATGTACACGCTCGCTCCGAGCTTCTTTGCGAGTGCCGCGTTTTCGGACCCGCGCCCGATCGCCGCGACCTTATAACCAAACTTGTTCGCGAATTGAATCCCGAGATGACCCAGACCGCCGATACCCTGCACCGCAACCAGGTCGCCGGGGAACGCACCACTGTGCCGCAGCGCATTGTAGGTGGTGATTCCGGCGCAGAGCAGCGGTGCTGCTTCGGCGTCATTTAGAGTTTCCGGTATCGCCACCAGCGCTTCCACGGGAGCGACCATGTATTGCTGGTATCCGCCGTCATAGCTGATGCCCGGAATTTTCAGATTCCGGCAATTGCGAAAATCTCCGCGCCGGCACTCGCGACACGTATTGTCCTGGCCGCCATGCCAGCCGACACCGACACGCTGCCCCTTCTTCCACGCGGAAACACCGGCGCCCACTTCATCGATGACGCCTGCGACTTCGTGCCCTGGAACGCGGGGATACTGAATTCCGGGCCAGGAGCCTTCTTTCGTGAGCGCGTCACTGTGGCAAACACCGCAAGCCTGCACCTTGATCCGCACTTGTCCTGCACCTGGCTTAGGAATCTCGCGCTCGACGATCTCGAAATCTGCTCCGGGTTTAGAAATCTGTGCTGCCTTCATTGCCAACTCTGGTACTACCGCTATTCTCCTCGTTGCCATAAGCCCCCCTGTGAGTTTTCGGTTGTTGTTGAAGGGCAGTTGTGCGACCGACCAGTGCTCTCGCCACGCCGTCACCTCACTTTGTCTTGCGTATTCCTCTCGTGTGGGAGTATTGCGGGGGATCGCTTGGACTAGGCTCGCGTTTCGTCGCAAGGCGGGTGCTGCACGAGCGATAGGGCCCTTGCGCCCCGCGAGACGCAAACGCTTGGTAGTTGGATCTCAAAGTTGATTTCTGAGGCTTACCAGTTACTTCCGACGCCGGTCTGCCTGATGATCCGCGAACAGGATAAACGTCTCGGACTGAGTCAGTGCATCTCCGCCAACCTACCTGATGCCTGTCGCGGCATAACGTGCAAGGTTGGCCCCCGAAGAAACTTAGTCTTCCTCGTTTCGCTCATAACAGACCAGAACAACTGCCAACAAGAGCAAGCAAAAGCCGCAAAGAAGGTGGTCGACTCGGTGTCGAAAACCGCGGATAGGCTGCAGCGGTGACTCGCGCCTATCCACAGCACGCGAGTCAAAAACGCTCGGGCTATCCGACCTCAGTCCGGGGCATCGTGATTAGCCCGCTCCGGACTCGTCTTGGATTTCCATGATTCTAATCAGATTCTCGCGCTCTTGTTCGGTTGTCTGCTGCTGATGAACAGGCCTCATTTCAGAAGCCTTTATCTTCACATGTTTGTTCATGTGCGAAGCACAAACGTCCTGGTTGGAGACTGCTGAAACCGCGCCCTGATCGCTAATGAAGACAGCTTTTCCACTCCGATCAGTGCAACCTCGATCGCAGGTGTTCGCACCGGCCACTTGTACGACACACTTCGAATCGCAAATCCAGCCGCTCATTGTGTTGTCTTCTGCATTCAGCAAGATCGCCGAACACAGAACCGCGAAAAACAGCCAAGTGATTCGCTTCATCTCTATTTTCTACCTCGAAAGGGATTCGATGTTGGATGTGTGTTGTTGGTTGAGAAACGAGAGAATTTCTATCTTGTTCTGCAGTTTTCGTTCCAAAAATAAATGGCTTTAAATCAATCAATACTTTGTCGTGTGCTGGATGTGATAGCCAACTATTGGAATTGTGCTACCAAGGGTGTGAAATCAAACACATTTACGAAGCTGGCCCATGCCGCTGATGAGGGTCGCTGGATCAGGGCGAATATTCACCTGCATCTTGTGTTGGGCGACGCGATTCCGGAGTCAGATTCGGGGAAATCAGGTGGGGACTGGAACCCAAAGGGTCAGCGAACGCGGTTTCGGGGGCCGTGCGCTGTTCCGTGGACCTTGGCCCCCAAGAGTGGCTGCTTTCTCAATTTGGACACACGTTGGCCAGTTGGCTGCGCGACGTAGCTGCTTTTACCGAGTTGTTCGTTAGCTTGTGGCTCTTCCGATCGTAGGCATCCTAGTCGGCGTTCTTACCAGCGAAATCATTTCTTCTTGGCCGATGGGTTTGGCGATGAAACCATCGGGCGGGGGCAGATGCGAGCGCGTACTGAAGAAGTGTTCGGTGTCACGCGACCCGCCAGGTCCGGTTACGCCCGTGACAAATACAACGGGAATACCGCTGAGGTCGGGTCGCGACCTGATGTTTCTGTAGAACCCAGCTCCACTGGTCTCGGGCATGGAGAGATCGAGAGTGATCAGGTCGGGTCTTTCGGATTCGACCGCTCGAAGGGCCTCTTCGCCATTGCTGGCACAGCTTACGAGAAATCCATGCTCCTGGAACAGTCTCGACAAATAGACGCGAACATCATCCTCGTCGTCTACCACAAGAATTTTCTTGGCCGAAGTTGCCATTCAAATCTCTCCCTTAGTTGAAGTCGCATCCTGCTGCCGCACCGGCAGTCGAACGGTGAAGACGGAGCCTTTGCCCAGCTTCGACGCAACTCGAATGCTACCTCCGTGTTCGGTCGCCACCTTCTGAGACATGAGGAGGCCCAAGCCGGTTCCGGAATTTCCTTTCGTCGAAACCATGCCCTTGAACAGAACGCTACGGGTCGCGGAATCCATTCCAACGCCGTCATCCTCGACTTCGATTACGGTGTCGTCTTTATCGTGGTACGCCCGGACAGTCACGCGGTGCGTTTTCTGCTCGTCCTGGTCCGCATTGCAGGTGTCGATTGCGTTGGTGATCAAGTTAGAGATCAAAGAATGAATGTCCTTGGGCTCGCTGAGAATCTCCAAAGGCTCTTCTGCGTTTAGTTCCAGCTTAATCCGCAGTTTTGGTTCGAGATCGGATTCGTGGAATTTATTCTTATGCGAGCGACCACCGCAATAACCGTATTGATGAAGTCGAAAAGGCGAAGAACCGCAACAAATCGCGCGTGCGGTCGAAGGTCGAGTATGGTCCCGCGCGCTCATAGCTGGCCTCTGGCAGTTTCCTTTTTATCTCCTACCGCCTGTGCGAAAGCGCATAGCTGCCGAGGCCGGGCTGCCTTCAAAAGGAGTCCGGCCAACCACAGTACGCACTTGCCCTTATAGCACCACCTGGGGGGAATCCCCCTACTTTATACGGCTCCTAATGCAAGTTCCTTAAGTGCTGTCGCCTATACCTACCGTCGTCCTTTGGGCTGATAGTCAACTTACTCGCCATATACGCTGCGGCGAGTGGTAGCAAATATACAAATTTGTAATGAAATCACAGGACTCTGATGAAAAAGATGTTATTCAGCACAGTGGTGCTGATGTGTTTGACAGCGGTCACTCTGGCTTGTGGAGCAAAAGCAAACAGCAATGGAAGCCCGGCCTCCGCCGCGGCTTCGACGGCTTCGCCAAGTTCAGGTTCGACAAGTACCGCGACCTCAACGCCAGCTAGCGGTCCGGCTTCCGCGTCTACCCCAGCATCGACTACGACTTCGACAAGTCCGGCCTCACCGTCGACCCCAGCAGCGGCACCAACTCCGGACATTGATTACCCTGTTCCCCCAGCGAGCGCCGTGGTTTTTTCCGATGTCCAGAACACCAAAAACACCGGGTCGTGTGACACGGCTAGCTGCTCCGGCGGTTCCGGAAGTGGGGCCTCTTCGATTGCCTTTAACCAGACCACCCCATCCCTTTCCGGATCCAGCACGGAACTCTTTAATTCTGGCGCTGGGTTTGACACGCTGTGGTACTGGCACTTGGGCGCGAACGACGCGGTGAGCAACCTTGAGCTCGATTTCTACCTAATGGTAGATAGCGCCTCGCAGACCGGGACTCAGGCTATCGAGAACGGCCCCCAGCAGTATGTCGGAGGCTACAAATACTCCATGACCATGCAGTGTGAGTACACCGCACAGGTGTGGCGTGTGTGGGACCAGGCGGCAGGTGGATGGAAAGCGACCAATGTTGCTTGCCCTCACTGGTCGCCGAACGTATGGCATCACGTTCAGATGTACATCACGACCGATCAAACCAATCACACAGAGACCTACCATACGTTGATTGTGGATGGTGTGCCTAATTCCCTGGAAGTGACTTACGGCGTGACCAATGTTGGTTTTGGGGACAATCTTGGCTTCCAGTTCCAGTTGGACAACAACAGCTCCGGCGCCGCAGTCTACGAATGGCTCGATCAGGTGACCCTTACAGTTTGGTAAGTCGGTGACAAGGAGTAAGGAATAGCGAATCCAATCGGAGCGCTTTAGAAAACCGGTAGGACGATTGAGAAAGAAACTGCCCCACATCTGCTAACTATGCCAGATATGGGGCACCGTCCGGCTTGGAGTCGGGTAGGTTTCTTCTGAATCGAATGGCCGTCCACTCGGGCTTGTGCCTGTAGCCTTACGGAATCAGCACGATTTTTCCGAAAGCACCGGGCTCCAAGATTTCTTTGTGAGCGTGGCGAGCCTCGGCGAGCGGCAGCTCTTTCCCGACGATAGGCCGCAGCGTGCCATCCTCCAGTCCGGCGATGATCCCAGCATGTATCTCTTTTTCCTCGGCTTCAGTGATGCCCCATAACGTAAAGGCGTGAATCGAACCACGGCGCGTCATGAGGTCGCGCGGCGAGACGGTGACGTCGCCACGGCTGCCGATAACCACCACGCGGCCTTGGAAGGCGAGCAGCTTCAGGTCCTTGCCGAGGTTCACGTTGGCGAGCATTTCGACGATGAGGTCGACACCTAGTCCGCTGGTCGCTTGCAGAATCTGCTCCAGGTAGCCCGCTTGGCTGTGATTGAAGACGTGGTGCGCGCCTTCACGTTTGACTAGTTCGAGGCCTTTCTCCGTGCCAGCCGTCCCCAATACGGTCAGGCCCATGGCACGCGCGATCTGAACACTCGCGATGCCTACACCGCCGCTGGCGCCGTGGACCAGTAGGGTCTCGCCGCTACGTGCCCTCCCGCTGAGATGCAATGCGTGGTACGCGGTGCCATACGGTACCCAAACACCGGCCCCCTGGGCATATGTAATTCTCGCTGGAAGCGGATGAACCTGGCTCTCCAGGGTCAGCGCATATTCCGCGTATGCGCCAGTCACAGTCCTCGCGACATACACACGATCGCCGGACTTCACCCGGTTCACACCTTCGCCGACAGCTACAACAACTCCGGCACCATCGGAGCCAGGGGTATACGGTAAGGGCGGCTTGATTGCATAAGTGCCATTGCGCATATAGGTGTCATAGGGGTTCACGCCCGCGGCGTGAATTCGGACCAAGACTTGGCCTGCGGCGGGACTCGGAGTGGGGATTTCTTTGAGATCTAGAACTTCGGGACCACCGAATTCTCGAACCTGAATAGCCTTCATTGTGTAACCTCCAAGATTTTCAATCTGTGATGATTCGCTTTTTTTGATTACAGGTTCACTCATTCGTGCCGTGCCGGCGGACGTGAAGTTCGAAGGCCGGGCCGCGATCGAACCCAAGTATACCGCCCACCACTATCGGCCGGTATCGATTGGATCTGCACGAATCGACCCAACGCGAATTGATTTGCGTCCTGAAGGAGCCCGCCATCTGCATTAGCCGAAAAATTCCGAATGGCACAAAAACCGCCGATTGTCCGGCTTTCGAGACATGTTTCAGAGTGAATCAGGAGCACGCTGAACACCGTAATCCAAAGCTAAAGACTTCAAATTTGGACACTACCCTGCTGCGCTACCGTCGAAATTTTGCTCTGGAAGTTGGAAAATCAGCGGCTTGCAGACTACTTGCTTTAAAGAAGTTGCTAAAGGCACGGACTGCAATCGAAGCGGCAAATAAAGTTTGCAAATTGTGGCATAAAATGCAACCGTTCTAGCCATCGATTCCAGGAGCTTTTGCGACAGTTGCCTTCACCGAAAGGCAAGGCGCGTGCCCATACACCCTGGACTGGCGCGGACAAGGAGGTAAGCGGAACGGTATGGCGGCTCAGAGCTCGGCACAAGCACAGACCAAGAAGTCCAGCCCGTCTACAGCAAGTCAGCAGACGACAACATCGAGTAAGGGAGGGTTTGAGGGCTGGGGACGAAAATGGGGCCTACTACTCTCATTAGCCGTGGGCTTGGCAATCTGGATGATTCCGATGAGCGGAATCAATATTACCCAGCACAAAGTGCTTTCAATTTTCGGGGGCGCAGTTGCCTTGTGGGTGACAGTCGGCGTCAACTTTGCCGTCAGCAGCCTGTTGATTACCACATTTCTTTATTTCTGGGTCGGCAATGCAAGCGGCGTCGCCAAGAATGGTGTTCTGGTGAGGAATACCGACTTTGCCCTATCCGGATTTACCGCAAACTCGCCGCCCTGGCTGATCTTGACCGGTTTTGTTATCTCGGTTGCGATGGTCAACACCGGAGTTGCGAAAAGATTACTCCTGCATGTCGTTCGCTCAATCGGCAGAAGACCCTTGGGAGCCATTGTCGCGGCCTCGCTGACAAACTATGTAATTGCGCCGTTCACGCCCAGCAATACCGCGAGAGCGCTCGCCATGGTACCGGTTGTCGAGGGCGTTGCCGAGTCTTACGGAGTAAAACGTGGCGAAAGCAACTTCGGCAGGGCACTGGCGCTGGCAATGGCGTTCGCCAATAACATCACCGCCTCTGCATTTCTGACCGGCACAATAGCGAACCTGATGTTTATCAGCGTCATTGTATCGGCCGCCGGCCCTTCGCGATTCACCAGTTGGGGATTCTGGGCCATGGCCGCCGCGCCTACCAACCTCATTCTGCTACTGCTGGTCTGCTTCTACTTGGTCAAGATGTTTCCTCCGGAAATGAAAGAGATCAGCGGAGGAATGAAGCGTCTCGATGAAGACCTTGCGGCCATGGGACGCATGACGGCGGCGGAAAAGAAGGCGATTTCGTACTTCCTGTTAGCCCTCGCTCTCTGGTCAACCGATCAATATCATGGCCTGAATGCCACGATGGTTGCCTTCCTCGTCTCGTCGCTGATCTATTTGCCCAAGCTGGGGGTTTTGGACTGGAAGCAGACCCAGAACTCGCTGCCCTGGGAGCTCTTCATGTTCGTCGGCGGGGTAACGACTCTCGGCAATGCATTGGCTCAAACCAAGTCTGTCGCGGTGGTGATTAATGCCGTGTTCGCCTCCCTGGGCTTGCGGAACGTCTCTGAGTTCTGGCTACTGATGTTGCTGATCGGCTTCACGATTTTCAGCCATGTCTGGTGGTCGACGACCACGTCGATGACCGGAGTTATGGCGCCAATCTATATCGGCATCGCGCAATCGATGGGGTACGATGTCGCCAAGTTCTGCTTGCCTTTAGCCATCATGGTTGCCTATGCGCTGTTTTTGCCCTTCAACACCAACGGCAACATGATCATGATGAATACCGGGTACTTTTCCGCGAACCAATTACTCAAGTCCTCGATCCCGATTGGCATTCTTGTTTGGTTGGCCTGGATCATTACTGCGCTTAGCTGGTGGCGTTTTATCGGGTTGACATAGTTTGAGATCCACTATCTGCGTAGTGCGGTTCTCGACGAGCTAATCGTGGAGGACGACGCTGACGAGGGAGCTGTGGACGTGCATGCCGCCGCCGTCGTAGTTGATAAAGCCGAGGTCCCGGAAGCGATTTAAAAAGAAACTGACGCGCGAGCGGGTGGTGCCGATCATATCGGCCAGGGTCTCCTGACTGATTTTCGCGATCAGCGGTATCGGCTTGGATTCCTGGCCAAAATTGGCCATCAGCAGGAGAAGCCGGGCCAGCCGCTTTTCGCTGGAGTTGAAGAGGTGATCGACCAGGTCCGCTTCCATCCGAATGTTTCGGGAAAGCAGGTAGGCGAGAAAGCGTTCGGCAAACTCCGCTTCCCGGTGGAGCAGCGTGATCATGGCCTGCTTGGTCACTCGAATGACGGCGGCACGTTGCACCGCCTTGGCGGTCGCCATGCGAAGCGGCTGGCCGGCCAGACAGCCCTCGCCGAAAAAGCTGGCTTCCGGCAGGATGGCAACCACGGCTTCCTTGCCCTGCGCGGATACAGCCGTGAGTTTCACCTTGCCGCTCTGGATGTAGAACACCGCATCCGCCGCGTCCCCTTGCAAGAAAATGGACTCATCGCCCTGGTATTCCCGGCTGTTTTTTCCGACTGCGAATTTGGTCAGAAAAACGTGAGGATCGAAAGCGGCGATTGCCTCACCGTACGCACCACCCTCGGCCGGATTGAGATCCGCTCCATGAGCGGCGGCCGGCGGCAAAGGGGCGCCCGGCTTGCCTGGATGCTTCCGACTCTGCTTTCCGCGGACCACTTTTCTTGGCACCGTGCCGGAATCGACCACGATGGGGCGTTGGGCGGCCATGGGAATCTCCTACTCGGAAAATACACCCGCTGCCTCGCCAGGCCGTGCGAGGCCTCGCAGAGTAGGGAAATTATAGTCCACGCAGCCAAGTCGCTGCTTTGACGTTCAGTTAAATTTGTGCTGCGGAGAAGCCCACGGATGTCGAGTCCATTCCGACTGGGGATTGGGACCCCGCCAGGGGCAAAGCGCTGCAGCCGCGCTCGAAAGGGTGCGGCCATGAACCGCATAGGCCAAAAGGGAGGCTAAGACCATCACTGAATACGTCGGCACGATTGAGAAACAGACTCTTATGTGTTCATCCTGTGATCGCTAGCGAGAGTCTCCCCAGCCCCTGCCACCAGGCAAGAACACCACCAACAGAACGATCAATATGGTTGACACGTTGTACCTCACTTGTATAAGGAAGCTGGACTGGCTTTTGTAAGAGTCGCCTCACTGGTGTAACAAACCTTTTCGAAGCCCTTGCGAACCTTTGTCCAGTGCGAGATACTTTGGCTGCTCATCCCGAACGGGATGGTAAGGAGGGAACGATGAGAGTGGGAGCGAGGAACCGCATCGTAGGCAAAGTAACCGAAATCGATAAAGGCAAGATTATGTGTTTTGTGGCACTCGACATTCCGGCGAAATCAAAAATGGGATCGGTCATGACTCTGGAGTCTTTGAAGGAACTGAAGCTCAAGAAGGGCGATGAAGTCGAGGTCATTGTCAAGGCTGTGAACGTACTGCTAATTAAGCCCTAATTGCCACGATGTAGCCGACTGCTATTCGTCGGCGGGCAGAGTTTCGTGCTACTGACGTTTCTTGCCGCGCTGGGTCTGTAACGTGGGCCCGCATGGTTACCACAAGTTTCCTCAGCGGTCGACATGGCCGAGGTCTTTCCCAGGCGCAATGTGGTCCCGAACCAGCCGCTTTAGTTCCTTGATCTCAGGAAAGCCGCCCTGATCTTTTCGCGACCAGAGCAGCGTATCTCCTACGCGTATTTCGAAAATGCCTCCAGTGCCCGGTATCAGTGTTACCCCGCCAACCTCCTGCTCAAACGTGAGCAGCAACTCCTGCGCCATCCAGGCAGCTCGCAAAAGCCAACGGCACTGGGTACAGTATTCAATTGCGATTCGCGTCCGATCTGAAGGTGTCATGCCGGTCTCATCATAACCCTTACGAACCTCATCGTCTCGGGCCTGATTGTTGCCGATCCGGCTACTCGCATCCCAGGGCCAGATGAGATACGATCTTCGCCATGCGTGGCGCGAAATCACTTCGGTGCGGAGACCGTGAGCTGGTGCAAATCGTTGATACCGCGCTCGAGGACTGAGTACGCAGGAGCGGCTCCTGGTTGGCGTGTCGCCCAGGCTGTACACAGTGCTGCATTGGAGTCTTTGCGATCAGTCAACTCGACGCCTTTAGGTTGCAGCAAGGCTTGGTCGAACTGGAACGGAACGATTCCGAGCGTGCGAAACGAGTGCGCCGGCGCGCCCGTGCAGCAGTCCGCCGTCTCAGTGCTGGGTTCCCCGGAGACGCTTCCACGGGTGTACTTGCCGAGGACGAGGACGGCTTCGAAGATTTTGCCAATCACGAGCCCTGCTCCGTGCTGGATCCAAAGACCGGCATGTGCGATCTGTACGCAGCGCGTCCGATGACATGTCGGGTGTTTGGTCCGCCGGTGCGCTCCGAAGGTGGTCTTGGCGTCTGCGAATTGTGCTTCCACGGCGCAACCTCCGCGCAGATTGCCGCGTGCGAACTCTACGCGGACACCGACGAGCTCGAAGCAAAGCTTCTCAAACACTCGGAACGCACCACCGGAAAGCGCGGGAACACGATCATTGCATTCGCGCTGGGGCTCTAAGGCACGGAATCCGGTATCTCGACGCCTGAAAAACCGGGACTGGAAGGAGTAAGTCTCGCGAAATCAGCAGAGGATTGGGGTGGGTGGAGGGATTCGAACCCTCGACAGCCGGAGCCACAGTCCGGAGTTCTACCACTGAACTACACCCACCGTCGAAGTTCCTGGCCAAATTATATCAGACCGAAATCGTCATACTCGGTTGCAAGCATCGGCGAGGAATGCAGTCGACGCATGCTTACCGCACGACGCGATTCACCATCGCCTCACCGCTTTTGGCCGCAGACAGACAGGAGCAAGGTCTGTCCACTTCGCGTCGCGCCCGCGCACGAAGCTCAGATTCTCGATGCGGGCACTGTGCAAGCCTTCATAGTGGTCCCATCGATCGTGCGCGATCTCATAGACATGGCGTGCTCTTTCGTTCGTCTCCATCTTAGCGATGGTCAGATGCGGCATGAAAGGCAGATCTTCGACACAGGTCAGCGGCCCTCCATTCATCTGGTCATGGAGTTCCCGTATTTTGTAAGCCGCGTGCGCCACCCTGATAAAAACGGTAGGAGTCGTGGGAATGAAACTTTCAACGTCTCCCATGGCCACATCGAAGGGCTCCACTGCACCACAGCTCTCCACCAGCCATTCGACTGCATCGCCCTCGGTGCCACGCAACGGGCGAGGAGGCAAAATGGTGATGTGTGCGGGAAGGTGAGCGTGTTCGGGATGGAGTTCACACCGGAGGTTCTCAACCCACTCGGCAAGTTCCCCTTTTAAATACGCGACGACAGCATATAGCATTGGACCGTCACAGTGCGTTGCACACGTAGACACCATTATAAGCCGCCGACATGGTCAGTCAATGCCGCGCCAACAAGTTGAGGGGAAATAGCTTTTCGAAGATCAACCTGCAACTCGCACTCTGCCAGGCTCCCGGCAACCCGCGCTGAAGCACCCGGGGTCTTTCATCTACTTGATGTCTTTCATCGCCAGCAACGTTCCATAGTCTTGCCCATTTGGTGCCACAGCCCGCACCACGATCACGCTGAACCCTTCGCGGAACTCGGGATATTTCATCACTAAGGCCTTCATAAGCGCGGTATTGTCCTGAAAGGTTTGCGCGGTGTTCGAGATATCGGGCGACTGGTACTTCACCACCAAGGCCATTTGATCATTGACGGCAATGGGAAAGGCCGCCAGCAGTTTGACCGTGCGCGCACCCATGGTGAATGAAACCTGACCGTCGGCCGGCAGGTCGCCGGGCTTCACCTTCTCGGCTTCTTCGTAAAGCTTGTCCAGTTTGAGAGTGCTCATGAACGGAACAGGAGCCGCCAATTCCCTGGCCTCCCCGAAGTAGAACCAGGCGTTGTCGACTTGCCCATTCTGTTTAAACTCCCGGGCCTTTTGCGCATACCAGTCCGCATCATGTCCGGCCACCTGCCCCGCTTTGGCGTAGTATCCGGCTAATTTCCAAACCCCGCCCATTTGCTGGAGGATCTCGGACAACATGTACGGTCCCTTAGGTCCATGGACATCGATCATGACCACGGCGTAGCGTCCCGGCGCCAGGTTGGGAAGCACGAATCCAGCGCTGTTAGCGGTATTGCCGTTGGCGCCGAAGACACCGCAGAAGAACTCTGCGCGCGCGACCGGAGCGGTGCCCGACAGCTCCAGCAGGTAAGTCTTACGGATTACCGCCGGGCCAGTCAATCCGTCTTTGGTGTCGAGAACAGCCTGCTCGATTTCGCCAAAACTTGCGGCCAAACTTGGTATGGACGCGGACCGCATTCCCGTCACATCGCCGGTGATGGACATGCCGAGGAAACTCTTTGCCGTGCTTTCAAGTACCGAGCGCGTGGCCGGATCGAGATCCTCCGCTTCTTTACATGTCTCCGCAGAGAGCGACACGGCAGCTGCCAGCAATACCCCCGCCGTCAGCCACCGCAACCACGGCTGAATGAAACTAAAAGGAAAATATTTCATGAGTCCACCTGTGCGCTATCCAAATCCTGGAACTCTCCTCTGGGATAGATGCACGCCAGCAGCGCTGGAGATGTTTACCTGGAAGCAAGCCCCCCGCAGCCTCAGCCGTGAACGCCGGCACTCACGGCAGAACTGGAGGGCCCTTGCCGCACCCCGTGTCGGCATCGCCGGATTGGCGACGGCGACCGAATGCCCGGGAAGCGGGGCTCGCCGGGGACCCAGCTCCAAGCTGCCGGCTCGCGTTACTCCAGCTTGTGCAACTCGCGATAGCCCCGTGCCATTTCAATGATCTGGATTCCGTAACCGTCGGGATCGCGCAACAAGCCCCAGCGCCCAAAAGGCTCCTCGCGAGGCTCGATTCCAAAGTGACCGCCCCGGCGCTTCAACTCGGAAGCTGCTTTCACAATGTCATCCACATAAATGCCAAACGTGCAGCCGGCGGTTGGACTGACTTTCACTTCCTCGCCTTCCGGATGCAAGCCGATCAGGATAGTGCCGGCGTCGAACTGGCTCCAGTTGCTCTGTTTGAACAGCAGATCGAGGCCAAGCACGTCGCGATAGAAAGCGACACTGCGTTCCATGTCCTTCACCACAATCATGATCAGTCCGAGTTTGCCAACATTCATCGAAAGCTCTCCCTGCAGTGAACATAACATTCTCTGCGCCAATTATCCGCCCCATGCTGGGCTGGGGTCCTTCCAAAACAACATTTCGGCCGGGCGGCATCGACGCAATCCGGGAGCCAGCCCGACAACGCAGATAGTCTGTCGGAACCACTGCCCATTCCCAAAATGAAACTAAGAGGTCACGTTTGCTCCGGCCGCGAGTTGCTGCAAATGTTCCTGGCGCACGTCGTTGTCCGTGAAAAGACTGACGAACGGGGCCGGAAATGCGGCTTTCTCGACCGCGCCGCGGCCATGCGCCTCTTCCCGCTCCACCAGGCACAAGACGCCAACGATCTCAAAGCCACCCTCGCGCGCCGCCTGAATCGCGTTGATCGTGGACGCACCCGTGGTGCAGACATCGTCGACGATGACCGCCCGTGCTCCCTGCTTACGATAGCCTTCCAGCCTCTGCCCCATGCCGTGAGTCTTCTCCGCCTTGCGCACCAGGAAACCGTGAATCAACCCCAGCCCCGGGGACTGCAGACTGCCCGCGGCACGCGCATGCTGTAGTTGTGCCGACAGCATGGCCACGGCTGTCACGATCGGGTCCGCTCCCAGGGTCATTCCCCCAATCGCATCCGGATGCCAGCCGTGACGCTCAATCTCATCCAAGACGGCGCGAGCAGTGTTGCGCGCACCTTCGGCATGCAGCGTCGTCAGCCGGCAGTCAATGTAATAGTCGCTTGTGCCACCACTGGTAAGCTTGAAGTGACCAAGTTTAAACGAGAGAGAGGCAAGAAGTCGCAATAGTTGCTGGCGTGCGTTTTCCATGATGAAAGAAAAGATACCACGAACCCCGCCGGACAATCTGCCGGCGATGCTTACTGGCCGAGCCGTTTGAAATCGTGAAATCCGGAGGTCCCCAGGTAGAGCAGGGCGAACAACGCCAGATTATAACCTGTGTGCACCAAGACCGAAGCCGCCAGCGAGTGCGCCCGAGCTCTTACAATCGTGAGCACGACGCCAACCACAAATAGCATGGTCATGGCCGCCCACGCGTGCGCCAGTTGCGAGGCATGAATGAGCGCGAATAAACCAGCTGTAAACACTACGGAGGCGAGAATCCCCAGGCGGCGCAACAGAATCGGAAACAGCAGTCCGCGGAAGAATAATTCCTCGCAAAACGGCGCCACCAGCATGCCAAAACCGGCCATCATCCAGGCGCCGGTCGTGGATTGGAAATACTGGTCGATCGGCATCTGTTTCGGAATCGGCAGTTTCGCCGAGAGCGCCTGAATCAGAATGGCCAGAATCGCGCCGCCTAAAAGAAACTTCAGCCATTCGGCTGGAAATCGCCAGTGAATCGCCTCCAAAAAATGGCTGCGATGATGCCGCTTGATCAATCTGACGATGAACCATACCGTCGCTAGATAGGCGGCGCCCTGCGCCGGAACCGCAACCCACGGGTCCGACGCCAGCGCGCGCGCATCGCCCCGAGATACGCCGGAAACCGAATTCGCAATCAGCAAGGCAACACTGTCGGCCAGGAATAACGCTACAAAAAGCACGATTACGATGCCAACGAGATCCCTGCCATTCCAGACTGGAAAACCTCCGGCCTCGGAGAAACCGGGTCCGGCTCCGGGCGAAGTTCCCATGGGCGGCCCAGTGGACTCATCGAGAGGGTCATCGGACATGAGCACGGAGACATTGTACCCGGTAAAGCTGCATCTTCCGAACTTGGCCGGATGGGGATGGGCCCTCATCAAGGACGGTATCCGGATGAAAATTCCTGCGTTCGAAAAGCCTGCACCGATCCGCCAGCGAGCACCGATTCAGCCGATGAATCCGCTGTTAAAAATCCGTAGGCCGGATTAGATATAATCAAAACAGTCGGGGCGTAGCGCAGCCTGGTAGCGCACCTGCCTTGGGCGCAGGGGGTCGTAGGTTCAAATCCTATCGCCCCGACCAATAACCCTCAGCAAACCGTGTTGGTGGACACCCTTGACGTGGCCACCCCGGAAGCGATGTTTTATCTGACCACCCAGGAATCACTGCTGTCGACCTGCGCCATCTTCGTGATTCTGGCTATCGATCCCAAGCTACAGCTTAACGTGAAGCATAAGTTTGCCGGTTGGCACTGAGAGACACTCACGCGACCGCGCAAGGCCAGAGAGTTATGGCGGATCAACCGGGTGCGGAGAACAAATGCCGCATCCCGGCCGTACTTCGGGTGTGATACTTATACGATCGTACAGAAAGGCTTCTTCCCGCTCAACACTTCCAGTACCATCTTCGCTGCAAACTCACTGGTCAATTTCAGAGACTCTTCCGTATAGGCTCCCATGTGCGGAGTCGTGATGATATTGGAAAGGCTCAACAAGGGCGATCCCACCGGTGGCTCCTTGGCGAACACATCGATGGCGGCGCCTGCGATCTTGTTGTTGGAGAGCGCCTCGAACAGCGCTCGCTTGTCTACGATGCCGCCTCGGGAGGTGTTCAACAGGTATGCCAACGGCTTCATCTTAGCGAGTTCATCTTTGCCGATCAGGTTTTTAGTCTGCTCCGAGTACGGAATGTGGATGGTGACGAAGTCCGCACTAGCCAGTACCTCGTCCAAGGATGCCTTCTGAACCTGGTTGGCGTCGGCAAATTGCTGATCGAAAAATGGGTCATACGCCAACGTCGTCATGTTTAATCCGCGGGCGCGACGCACCACCGCCTTACCAATCGCTCCCATGCCTACAATACCGGCCTTAGCTCCCCAGACAGACTTGCCCATCACGCGGGGCCATTCTCCCGCCCGAAGCTTGGCATCGGAGTCGGGGATCTTTCTTGCCAGGGCGAACATGAATCCAATCGTCAGGTCGGCTACCGCCTCGGAGTTCGTGCCCGGAGCATTAACAACCCGCACCCCGCGTTCTTTAGCCGCGTTCAAGTCGATATTATCGACGCCAATCCCATGCTTGGCGATCACTTTGAGACTTAACGCGGAATTGATTACTGCTTTCGTGATCGGTTCCAAGCCGGCAATGATCGCAACCGTATTATCGTCAATGCATGCCAACACATCAGCTTCGCTGGCAGACGCCTGGGAAATTCTAACAATCTCCAGGCCGCCGCCACGCAGGCTTTCTAGAGGCGCTTCGCTGTATCTGGCAAACATCGTGGTCGTAACTAGAACCTTTTTCATAAATTTGATCCTATGATGCTTGCTTTATCGCAAATTCTTCCCAGCCATTACGTCGGACTGCCGTTCGGTTGAATATTTTTCGAGTATCTCGCGATTGATCTCGACTCCGATTCCCGGACGATCGGGGACCTTGACGATGCCGTTTTTGTTCTGAATGGCGTTGAAAATCAGTTCTTGCCGGAAAGGATGAGCTGACTGGTCGAATTCCAGCATTGGCTCGATCGGCTTTATCGACAACGGCGTCGGGGGAACAATTGCCAGGAACTGAAGCGCGGCCGCCAGTCCCACGCCCGATCCCCATACATGCGGGAGAAGCGCCACGTGGAAGGCCTGCGCCAAGGCAAGAATTTTCTTACACTCGCTGAACCCGCCCGCCACCGACAGATCGGGCTGAATGATGTCGACTGCCCGGCGCGCGATCCAATCGCGGAATCCGTACCTGGTGTATTCGTTTTCACCGGAGGCGATAAACATCTGACCAAGGCTCTTCAATTCCTGATAGCCCTCGATATCTTCAGGAGAAATCGGCTCCTCGAAGAAATAGATGTCGGCCTTTTCGATTGCCTTCATCAGTCGCCGGGCAGACAACACACTGTAGCCGCAATTGGCGTCCAGCATGAGCGTAACCTTCGGGCCTACCGCTTCGCGGACGGCAAGTATGAGTTCGGTGTCCTCTTCGATGCCGAAGCCGATCTTCAACTTCATCGCGCGGAAGCCGTTGTTCAAGTGCCGCCGCGCCTCTGCCACGGCCGCCTCCGGATAGCTCAACCCTGCATGCCTGTAAAATCCGGTCGCGTAGGGATGCACTTCGGTCCGGTAGCCTCCTCCGAGAAGCTTGTAGACCGGCTTTCCTAAGGCGCGTCCGATACAGTCCCAGAGAGCAACATCGACCGCACTCATCGCAATCGGAACCGTTCCCTTGCTTCCGAAAGACAAGGTCAGGTGATGCATCTTCTCCCATAACACTTCAACGTCAAAAGGGTCCTGTCCTAAAATGATGGGCTTGAGCGCAGTTTCCACTACGGATGCGCATACCTCGGGCGGCTGCAAGCCATGGCAAAGGGCCTCGCCCCAACCAGTGACTCCATCATCGGTGATGACTTCCACCAGAACCGTACTACGCCGTTTGACCCAGCCAATGGAGTTCGCATAGGGCTCCTCAACCGGCGAACTCAAAGAATGCGTCTTCACTTCAACAACCTTCATCAGGGTCTCCTTGTACAGCTCTTTAAATCGCTCGAATTGTACTGCTCGTGAATCGGTTTTGCGAGATCAAAGCTCACGATAGCCACCCCCGTAGCAATTTGTAAATAGCGCAATATTCATATTAGAAACAGGGCGAAAACCAGGGCCGGGATCATGGCCGGCACGGCTGGCTGGACTCCCGGAATGCACATCGCCTGGGGCCCGCGTCTTTACGCACAATTTATGCACGTTTTATTTCATCTTTACGGGTTTCAGTATCCAATCGAATGTAGCTGAGTGGTTGCAAGGGAGCTTTACCGTTGGCGGTCTTGGCAAAGCTATCACCACTGCAACCACAAAGTTTGCCTGCAAGATGATAACGACACCCACGAAGCGCAATGTTTTGGTTGTAGATGACGAGCCGCAGATCACGCGTGTGCTGATGACCACGCTAACAAGCCATGGGTACGCGACCCGCACGGCAGCCGACGGCGATGAGGCGCTCCAAGTCATGAAAGACTGGTCGCCCGACCTGTTGATAACCGATCTTTCCATGCCCAACATGGATGGGCTGCAACTGTGCCGCAGCGTCAGAACCAGATCGACCGTCCCGATTATCGTCCTTTCGGTAAGAGGTGAAGAGCAGACAAAAGTCGAGGCGCTCGACGCCGGCGCTGACGATTATGTAACCAAACCCTTCGGTATTGTCGAATTAATGGCGCGGATACGCGCCGCTCTTCGTCGTACTTCAACCGTGGAAGGACCGCCGGCAAGCGTGATTGAAATTGGAGACTTCCATATCGACACGGAGCGCCGTGCGGTACGGGTCAAGTCGCGCGAAGTTCATCTCACTCCGAAGGAATTCGACCTTCTGGTCTATCTCGCGCAGCGTGCCGGCAAGGTCATCACGCATCGTGCTCTGCTCTCTGGTCTTTGGAGTGAGAGCGGCAGCGAGCAACTCGATTCTCTGCGAGTATTCGTTGGGCATTTGCGCAAGAAGATTGAGGCCGAGGAGACAGCTCACTATATCCGCACCGAACATTGGGTGGGTTACAGATTTGAACCTGGCGATTAGTCTCCACGCCTGGCAGAGCTTTTTACGCTCTTTTTATGAACTTTTTAGACGGGCTTTATGGACTCAAGTATCCAATCAGAGTGGGTGAACTGAGTGGGGATGGGTCAGGCGCTTCGCGAGCAATAAATAAGGGGCCAGTCTTTCAGTTACTGGAGTCAACGCGACTCTCCAGGAGGGATTAACCATGCAGGATCTTGTGTTCATAGCCATTACGATTGCGTTTTTCGCGCTTTCGCTAGGGTACGTCCACTTCTGTGATCGTGTGAAGTGAGGTAGAGCACTATGCACTTTGAATCGTTCGCCATGCTCGTCGTCAGTATCTTGATGGGGATCTATCTGCTGTACGCGCTGTTGCGCCCGGAGAAGTTCTGATGACCGCCAATGGGTGGTTTCAAATCGCGTTTTTCACTCTCTTGGTTCTCGCCGTCACCAAGCCGCTCGGCGTTTTCATGACGCGGGTGTTCAACCGCGAGCGCACGTTCCTGGACCCGGTGTTGCGGCCCATCGAGCGGGTGATTTATCGCGTCACCTGCGTCGACGAGAATCACGAGATGCGCTGGACGGAATACGCCGTGTCGGTGCTGCTGTTCAGCGCTGTCTCCATGGTGGTGCTTTATCTGATAATGCGTCTGCAAGCACACCTGCCCTTCAACCCGCAGAAGCTAGGAGCGGTCGCTAAAGACCTGTCGTTCAACACGGCGGCTTCATTCACCACCAACACAAACTGGCAGGCCTACACGCCGGAAACCACCATGAGCTATCTGTCGCAGATGGCCGGCTTGGCGTATCACAACTTCGTCTCGGCGGCCGTCGGCATCGCGCTGGCGATTGCCTTCATTCGTGGCATCGCGCGCCGGGAGATGCAGACCATCGGCAATTTCTGGGTGGACATGGTTCGCAGCTGCCTTTGGGTGTTGCTGCCAATCTCTATCGTAGGCGCTCTGCTGTTGGTGTCACAAGGCGTTCCGCAGAACTTGAAACCCTATGACACGGTGAAACTACTGGAGCCGCAGCAGGTACAGAAGGTTGGCCAGGATGGCAAGCCTGTTGTGGACGCCGCCGGCAAGCCAGTCATGGACACCGTCACCGATCAGGTGATCGCCCAAGGTCCGGTAGCCTCGCAGGAGATCATCAAGGAATTCGGCACCAACGGTGGTGGATTCTTCAACGCCAACAGTGCTCACCCTTACGAAAATCCAACTCCTTTATCCAACCTGATCGAGATGTTTGCCATATTCGCGATCGGCGCCGGGTTGACGTACACGCTGGGACGGATGACCGGATCGCAGCGCCACGGCTGGGCTGTGTTTGCCGCTATGGCTATTCTGTTCATCGCGGGCGTGAGTACAGCCTACTGGGCCGAATCGCATAGCAATCCGCTGCTGCCCGGTGCCGATTACCGCGCCAGCGCGCTTCAGGCTGGTGGCAACATGGAGGGCAAAGAGGTCCGCTTCGGCGTCGCCAACTCCGCACTCTGGGCAACAGTGACAACCGATACCAGTTGCGGCGCCGTCAACAGCATGCACGACTCGTACACGCCGCTCGGTGGCATGGTTCCCTTGGCCAACATGATGCTCAGCGAGGTGGTGTTCGGCGGCGTCGGCTCTGGCATGTACGGGATGATTATCTTCATCATTCTGGCGGTTTTTATTGCCGGACTTATGGTGGGGAGAACGCCGGAGTATATGGGGAAGAAGATCGAGGCCTATGACGTTAAGATGGCTATGCTCGTCGCCCTCATTTTCCCGCTTATCATCCTGACATTTACCAGCGTTTCGGTACTGCACCCATTTGGCACCTCGGGTATCAGTAACCCGGGGCCGCATGGATTCTCCGAAATCCTATATGCGTACACCGAAGGCGCTGCCAACAATGGTTCCGCATTCGCCGGACTTAGCGCGAACACACTCTGGTACAACGTCACCATCGGTTTGACGATGTTGCTTGGCCGCTTCTGGATGAAGATCCCGATGCTGGCGATTGCCGGCAACCTGGTGCGTAAGAAATCGGTTCCACCTTCGCTTGGCACTTTCCCGGTCACTACGCCGTTATTCACGGTACTGCTGGTTGGCGTGATCGTGATTGTGGGTGCACTGACCTTCTTTCCGGCACTCAGCTTGGGACCGATTCTGGAACACCTGCTGATGCATGCGGGAAAGACCTTCTAAGGAAATTGCGATATGGCATCAAAACAAAAAGCCGTTTGGGAATGGAAGATTGTCCGCCGCGCGGTGCTGGACTCATTCGTTAAGCTGAACCCGCGCAAGATGATGGGCAATCCCGTCATGTTTGTTGTGGAAGTCGGCAGTGTAATCACCACGCTGCTGCTGTTTCACGGCAAAGACGCTTCCTTCGGGTTCAACCTGCAGATCACCTTGTGGCTGTGGTTCACCGTGTTGTTCGCCAACTTCGCGGAGGCGATGGCCGAAGGTCGCGGCAAAGCACAGGCTGACACGTTGCGCAAGGCACGCGCCGAAACGATTGCGAACCGGATGCTCCCGGGCGGGCAAATCGAACAGGTACCGAGTTCCCATCTGCGCGCCAACGACATCGTAGTCTGCTCGGCAAACGACTTCATTCCCTCCGACGGTGAGATTATTGAAGGTGTGGCTTCGGTCGACGAGTCGGCAATCACCGGCGAGTCCGCCCCCGTGATTCGAGAGGCTGGCGGCGACCGTTCGGCCGTCACCGGCGGGACCCGTGTGTTATCGGACCAGATTCGGGTGAAGATCACCTCGAATCCGGGCGAGACTTTCCTCGACCGCATGATCGCCTTGGTCGAAGGCGCCGAGCGACAGAAGACGCCAAACGAGATCGCACTGAACATTCTGCTTGCCGGATTGACGATTATCTTCCTGCTGGCGGTGGTGAGCTTGCAGCCATTCGCCATCTACTCCGGTTCTCCGCAGACCGTCTTTGTGCTGGTATCGCTGCTGGTCTGCCTGATTCCGACGACCATCGGCGGCCTACTGTCGGCCATTGGCATCGCCGGCATGGACCGGCTGATTCAGCACAATGTGCTGGCGATGTCCGGACGCGCCGTGGAAGCGGCAGGCGATGTCAACACGCTGTTGCTGGACAAGACAGGAACCATCACCCTGGGCAATCGCCAGGCGTCGGAGTTCTTCCCGGCGCCCGGCGTCACGCAACAGGAGCTCGCCGATGCCGCCCAGCTTTCATCCTTGGCCGACGAAACCCCCGAGGGCCGCTCGATCGTTGTGCTGGCGAAAGAAAAATACGGCCTGCGAGGACGCGAGCTGTCCGAACATGAGACTCACTTCGTGCCTTTCAGCGCCACCACCCGCATGTCGGGCGTCAACCTCAACGGCTTCGAGATTCGCAAGGGCGCCGTCGATGCCATCACCAACTACGTAAAACAGAACAACTGCGAATTTCCCGTGGAAGTACAGGCCACGGTGGAAAAGATTGCCCGCTCCGGTGGCACACCCCTGGTAGTCGCCGAGCGGAGCCGCGGTGCGCTTGGGGTAATCGAGCTGAAGGACATCGTCAAGGGCGGCATGCGCGAGCGTTTCGATCAGCTCCGCGCCATGGGCATCCGCACCGTAATGATCACCGGCGACAATCCCCTGACCGCTGCCGCCATTGCGCAGGAAGCCGGGGTCGATGACTTCCTGGCCCAGGCAACGCCAAAAGACAAGATGGATCTCATCAAGCGCGAGCAGGCAGAAGGCAAGCTGGTTGCGATGACCGGCGACGGCACCAACGACGCTCCCGCACTGGCGCAGGCCGATGTGGGCGTTGCCATGAACACCGGCACGCAAGCCGCAAAAGAGGCCGGCAACATGGTGGATTTGGATTCGAATCCCACCAAGCTGATCGAGGTTGTCGAGATCGGCAAGCAGTTGCTGATGACTCGCGGCTCGCTGACCACATTCTCGATTGCCAACGACGTCGCCAAGTATTTCGCGATCATCCCCGCCATGTTCGCCGGAACCTTCCCGGTGCTGAACGCGGTCAACATCATGCGCCTGGCGACACCGCAGTCGGCGATTCTGTCGGCCGTAATCTTCAACGCCCTGATCATTGTCGCCTTGATCCCGCTGGCGCTACGCGGAGTGAAATACCGTCCCATGGGAGCAGCCGCTCTGCTGCGCCGCAACCTCTGGGTCTATGGCATCGGCGGCATCATCGTCCCGTTCATCGGGATCAAGCTGATCGACTTGTTGATTACGCGTGTGGGGCTTGCATAGAACGAAGAGGAATGCGATGAAGAAAAATCTTCTGATTGCCGTACTGATGACAATTGCGACGACCGTTCTTCTAGGGTTGATCTATCCTCTCGTCGTAACGGGAATCGCCCAGGTCATTTTTCCCGACAAGGCCAATGGAGAACTCATCCAGCGGAACGGGCAGGTGGTGGGCTCGCGCCTGATTGGACAGCCGTTTGGCGGTCCCGGCTACTTCCACTCGCGGCCTTCGGCGGCGGGCAACGGCTATGACGCGGCGAACTCGGGCGGCTCCAACCTTGGACCGACGAACCAGAAACTCGTCGACCGCTTCAAACAGGATCTTCCCAGGTTGCAGGCGGAGAATCCCGGCACGCCCGTTCCAGTCGACCTGCTTACAACATCTGCCTCCGGCCTCGATCCGGATATCACCCCCGCTGGTGCGGAGTTTCAAGTTCCGCGGGTAGCGCGTGAGCGGAACATGAGCGAGGATGCCGTCCGCCAGTTAGTCGCGCGACACTCCGGAGGAAGACAGTTCGGATTTCTCGGTGAGCCACGCGTTAATGTGCTGACACTCAACCTCGACCTCGACGCGGCCCATCCCATGGCAAAGGTCGCCATGACAGCCTCCCAGTCCCACTGACGAATAGATGAGTGACCTCCAGCACCCATGGAGGTCACCTTTCCGCTGATACTCACGACCGCAGGACTGCTACTCTCATACACTGTCCGCCGTCGCCCGGAACCTATCCCGCTTAGCTCCCCACCACTCCATCAAGATGAGAGAACTGCTCGACGGGAGAAAATGCGAGCTCCCGAACTTTATCTTCAAATTCGAAGCAATACATGCCACAATTATTGTGTTGGAAATTACCCAAATCTGACTTAGAGGTTATGCTCTAACGTTCGGCAGTCGGGCCGGAGGTTAATCTCGGATGCCCCTCTATATATGCCGCTGGCAAAACGGCAATGTTTCTGCGGTTAGCGCTCGCTCGCGGGAGGACGCAATCGTACTGTTGGACGAGATCGGCAGCGCTGAAGCCTGCGAGTTGTTCCCCATCGAAGATTTCATGGTTCACTTCCGCCTGAAGGGTAAAGCTGACAACATTGAGGGAGCGTCACCTCTCGAATTGGATGGCTTTGGCGGAGATACGCTAGATGTGCTTTACGACCGTGTATATCCCGTGTACGCCAAGGCCCTCGTCGACGCAGTTGAAGCTTGGCGGACCGAGAAGCCCGTGCAGCCCGAAAAAGTGGAGGAAGTGCTCAGCAAGCTCAATGACGCCCTCTCCGTTGAGCGGACCCGGCAATGGGGAACGGTCCTGGAGGTTTCAGGCAACCCGGAGACAGCTCACCTCCAGAATGTCGGGCCTGATAGTCCGAAGAGCTTTACTGCGGCGATGATGGCACATGCACAAGTCTATCCACAATCCGGCCCGGCGCCATACAGCACGGCTCCGACTTTCAGGCAGGCTCCTAACTCAGCGGGGCAAACGCCGCCAGACCCCAAGACAACGCCCTCGGAGTAGTTATCGGCCGCCGCATTCCAAGAAAGATTCGAACAAACTCGACAGTGAACCTGCACTGAACTATCGTGCACTGCAGGCAACCGTTGACGACACATCGGTTATTTGGGACGGCAAGGCCCGGTCAGAGTGACCATGAGCCACCATGAGTCCCTTCATCCCTTGCACGATTTTTGCGAGATGAACGCCAAACAACACTCAAGCGCAATAAGCGTTGGGCTTTAGCCCTGCAAAGCTCTGGCACGATTTTCGCGAGTGGATTGACGGGTTCATTCGTTTCTCAGCCGCCGTCGCTTCCTGTTCCGTGTCGTAGTGCCAAAACGCAGGTGCCGTCATACTCGGAGTCTTGAACTGCAATACCCAGCGTCCATTAACTGGAGTGACCTTCGTTTCCATCTTTGCTGGCTCCCGATGGTTCAGCCTCATTGAACTTCAGCATTAAGCGATAGCATATACGTTGATCCCCCTACCGCCATCTCTGCAAGTTACCTCAGTATTCCGCTGTTCGGGCCGCCGTACACACTGTGGATAGAACCTTCGGACGAGGCCTGCGCAGAGCGGCAGGATTAACCATGCCTTAGACGTACTTACCCATCTCCAGGGTGAAGCCCCTAGTTACCCCATGGAAAGCAGTGTGGCGCTGGACGGAAGCTGCACGTAATATCCCGGCTGGAGCCGCAGGTTGCCGAGTCGCCCGACCCGAATCAATGCATCGGTTGCTGAGGAAAGAAGCAGGGCGTATGTGCCGGGGGTCTCTTATTTCGGAGGCTCCAGTCCTGTTTCTCGAAGGACCGGATACACTGCCGGCGAAGATAGCAGCAAGATCAATCGTTTGGCAGCAGCCGGGTCAGCAGCCTCGCCACCAATCCCCGCCGAGAGAACTGTGAAGTTCTGTATCTCCGCAGGCAGAGGGCCGACGATCTCGATGCCAGAAGTAGGAACAAGATCGCTGGTCGTTTGGATCGCAATCTCGGCTTCGCCGGAAGCGACAAGCGCTCCTGACGAAGTACCACCCCGGGCGAGCTTGGTCTTAGGTGCAAGCTTTTCCGCGATCCCAAGCCGCTTGACGAGTTCTGCGAAATAGACTCCGCTAAAGCCGCCGTCAACGGGGTTGGTGTACGAGATGGACTTTGCCGCCAGCAATGCTGCTTTGAAAGATTCTACCGAGCTTATGTCAGGGCGTGGACCACCACGACGAATCGCAACGCTAATGCCAACCCGGGCGATGTCCGTACGACCTTGTTCAACCACCTTTCCCAACTTAACGAGACCCGCCATCGCTGTATCTGAGACGATGACCACGTCAAAAGGTTCGCCGTTCTTGACACGCGCAGCAACGCCGCCCGTGGGCCCGAAGGTAAGAATGAGCTTATCGCCGGTCTCGCGCTCGAACGTGGGCTTCAATTGAGTGATTGCCCCCTGAAGTCCGAAGGTACAAAAAACCCGTATCTCGGCGCCGAACGCAGTGGACGAAAGCGCCACGATCACGATCAAAAATAACCCGACGACGATACGGCGGAGTGAAGAAATCATGACCGTGACTATTTCACGCCGCCGCAGCAGCGTCAAGCAGATCATCTTTGGCGACACCGAAAGGGCGCACACGGTAGGCGTTGCCCTCGCAAGCTAGGCCGGTAATCTCATACGGTAATTGCTGCAACGAATCACGATGGTCAACTCAGGACCCGACTCCTAAACACCAGTTCTTGCCCCTGTAGTACACCAGACACAAGATGCCGGGGGCGCAACGGGAATTCGACATAAAACTATGTCTGGAAAAGCTCGGGCTTCGCGTATTGGGTGATGTCGATGACGATGTGGACAAACAAATCCTTTTCGCCCGCGATCGGTATCCAGTAAGAATTATTGACCTTGTTGGTGGCCGGGGCGTAGACGACCGTCCGCTGTCCTACTCCCTCGCTTAAAGCCGCATCCGCTTTACAGTGCTTGTGAACTCCGTCACTTGAGAGTTGAAAGCATTTCATCCCGACCGCCAAGCCTTTCTCAATCGCCGCTTGGTTGCAAGCCTGAATGGTTCGGTTCTTCGTCACAAGCAAAGCGGAGGAAGGAAAGGCGTCCCACATAAGATGAAATGCCTTCAAAACATCGGGGTTGATTGCAGATTTAATTTGTTCCGGGTTCGTTGCCATGATTCTCCTCAGACGCAACTATGGCATATTCCGCAAACCTCGCCAAGAGCTTCTCAAAAAGCTGCACCCGTTATTTTGTATATCCGCCTAGTGTGATCTCCTGAATAGGTCAATAGGTTCGGGCGCGCGTTTGAGTGCCAGTGACGGTCAGCAGTAGTGCAGTGCCACGGGGTAGCTTTACGCACCTGTCTGACGAAAAGACAATCTGCCCGTCTTGGGATATTGTCGACCCGTTCTGAAATCGGAGACCGACGAGGCCGTAGACGCCACAGGCGTCCGCCGAGAAAACCCACATTGCCTGCGGATGTGTATCGGCTGCTACAGCTCCGGCGCACTTCGGACCGGGAGTGCTCTCGACTCGATCCAGTACTCCGCACTCAGCTATGCCGCATATTGGCTTACCCACAATTTCGCCCGTGCGCGACTGGACCGGTCCACTTGGATGGTAAACAACATCGCCGCCGATTTGAACCGTGGTCCTCCCATACCGCGAGTCAAACATGCCATGGGAAGAATCCGTCGGCGACTCGGCACCCTGTACTGTCAAGAAGCTCGCGATCGCCCGCAATCCGGTGGTTATGGGAAATGTAGTGTGGTTCAGCTCGATGCGGTCAAACCGCAGACTGACTATTGCCTGACCGGAATCCCTTTTGACATCGGTGATTTCACCCAAGACCTTAATGCGACCACGTTTCACTCGCCCCTCGATCGGAAGCTCCTGAGTTACTCTCGCTACAACCGCTTGGCCTACTCGACTCTTCTCGGAATCGATCGAATTTTGCAGTTCTACCGGGATGACAGTGCCGGGAGGGATCGTGTTCTGGGCGTCCAGACTGCACTCGAATCCAATGAAATAAAAACAGATGAGAGGAACGATGCAACGAATTAAACGACAGATGGGCATTTCAGTTCCTTTGCCATGGCAAAGGCTGGTGGCCCACATTTGCCCGCAGTTGGCTCATGTGGGGATCGGGCCGTCCGTGCCCCATATCTGCCGCAATCAGCAGATGTGGCACTCAATCCAATTCTCGTCGCAGCCTTGATCCTAATACCGCATCAGCTCCCGCATGCCCTGCAGGATGTCGTGCATCTGCGGCAGGATCTCATCTTCCAGCAGCGGCTGATAGGCCACGAAGCTATCTTTCGCCGCCACACGCCGCACGGGCGCGTCGAGTTGGCCAAACAATTCATCCGCGATGCGCGCCGCGATCTCCGCTCCATAACCCCAGCTCAGCATGTCCTCGTGAACCACCAGCACGCGGCTGGTTTTGCCGACCGAGGTCGCGATCGCATCCCAATCGTACGGGTTCAAGGTACGCAGATCGATCACTTCAGCCTTCGCGCCCAGTTCGCGCTCGAGTTCCTGCGCCGCCTGCAAAGCGCGCGGCAGCGTCGCTCCGTAGGTGACGACCGTCAGGTCCGTGCCTTCTCTCACCACCTTTGCCTTGCCAAAGGGAACCATGTAGTCCGGTCCGGGATAGACCGCCCGCCCGAAGGCTTCACGGTACAAACGCTTGTGCTCGAGGAACAGCACAGGGTCATCGCAGCGTATCGCCGTACGCAGCAGTCCGGCAGCATCGAGCGCATTGGAGGGAAAAACCACGCGCATGCCCGGAGTGTGTGTGAAGATGCTCTCGCCGCTCTGCGAATGATAGATTGAACCGCCGGTCAGGTACCCGCCAATCGCCACCCGTACCACCACCGGACACGAGAAAGCGCCGTTGGAGCGCCAGCGAATCAGCGGCATCTCGTTGCGCAACTGCTGCATGGCTGGCCAGATGTAGTCGAAGAACTGGATCTCGACTACCGGTTTCAGCCCGCGTGTTGCCATGCCAATGGCGCGTCCCACGATGCTGGCCTCGGCTAGCGGCGTATTGAAGACGCGGTCGGTGCCATATTTCGATTGCAAGCCCGAGGTGAGTTTGAAAACCCCTCCCTTGCCCTTGACCAGCTTTTCCTCCAGGTATTGTTCGCGCGAGCAATCGGCCACGTCTTCGCCGAAGACGACGATGCGCGGATCGCGCTCCATCTCATCGCGCAGGCAGGAGTTGATGAGGTCCGCCATGGTTTTTTCCATGCCGTCGCGCGCCTTCGTTTCGGCCGGAAGTTCGTAGTGCGGCGTTGTCTCGAAGCCGGAGGAAGTGGGATCAAGGACGGCGGAGTAGACGTGTTGGGTATAGCTGCCGTTGGCGGGAGCCAGCGCGCTCAACGCCTGATCGGCGGCTTGCTGAACTTCCTCATCGATGTTTTTTTCCAGCTCGCCAATCGAGCCCTCGTCGAGAATGCCTTCGCGGATGAGAAAAAGCTGGAAGCGGGTGATCGGATCGCGTTCCACATGGGTGCGGCGCTCGGCCGCGGGCCGGTACAATTTCTCATCGTCCGACAGCGAATGCGAGTAAGGACGGATGACGTGACCGTGCACCATGGCCGGACCGTTGCCGGCGCGAATGTGTTCGACCGCGCGCCTGACGGCCGCATAGCTCGCCAGCGGATCGCATCCGTCGCACTCCTCGAAGTGAAAATTCGGAAAACTCGCCACCAGCCGGCTGATGCTGCCGCCCGCGGTCTGCACTTCGACCGGCACGGAAATGGCATACTCGTTGTCTTCGATCATGAACAGCATGGGCAGCCGAAGATTGGCAGCGACGTTCATCGACTCCCAGAACTCGCCTTCCGAGGTTGTGCCCTCGCCGCTGGAAACGTACACCACCTCGTCCGAATGATGCACCACTTGCTTGAACTCGCGATAGTCGCCCTTGGCTTGCTCCGCCGCCTTGGGGTTCCGGTTAAAGTACCTGCCGGCATCGGCGCAGCCTACAGCCTGCAAATACTGGGTCCCGGTGGGAGATGACCCGGTCACGATGTTCAGCCGGACGCTGCTCCAGTGCGAAGGCATCTGGCGCCCGCCGGAGTTAGGATCGTCGGCCGCTCCGACCGCGCCCAGAAGCTGATCGAGCGCCGTCATTCCGAGGGTGAGGCATAGCGCGCGGTCGCGATAGTAGGGATAAAACCAGTCGTAACCCGGCCTCAGCGCCATTCCGGCCGCAACCAGCAACGCTTCGTGGCCGGCCCCCGAAATCTGAAAGAAGATTTTTTGCTGGCGCTTGAGCAGAATTTCACGATCGTCGATCCGGCGCGAGAGATACATCAGCCGGTAGAGTTCGATCAGTTGGTTGGTGCTTAAACCTTCGTAGACCGATGCCGCTCTCAATTCAGCCTTGATCGTCGCCATTCAGTTCCTCGATCGAGCAAACTCGAGAGGTCACTGTTCACCGCTAGCTGAGATGCGGTTCAACAGCGCACCCCCGGGAAAACCTTTCTAAGGCCTTTGATGCACCGGCAGCTTACGCCGGCGATGGGACATCCCCACATTTACCAATAGATGGTCTGGCAAATAGGGGCCACCGTCGCCGCTATGATCTGTCGTTCCCCAAAAATCTATCGATCCAGGCCGAAACCCCGGCCATGGGCGAAAACACCCCTCGTCATATACTTAGATAGATGATCCGCAAGCACAAAGCGATTCCAAGCGAAAACATCAAACTGCTGGTCTTTGACCTGGACGGAACCCTGGTGGACAGTCAAGTGGACTTGGCCAACGCCGTCAATGCCATGTTGCGCAAATACCAGCGGCCGGAGCTTCCCGTCGGCCTCATCGCCAGCTACATCGGAGATGGCGCCAACATGCTGGTTCGCCGAGCCCTGGGCGATCCGGCTGACGAAGACTTCGTCCACGAAGCCTTCGACGTTTTTATCAAGCACTATCGCGAACACACGCTCGACAATACCTACGCCTACGAGGGCATGATCGAGGCGCTGCGCGCCATCCGCCGGCACACCAACGGCAAGGTAACCATGGCTGTGCTCACCAACAAACCGGTAAACCCTTCGCGGCGCATCGTCGAAGGCCTGGGTATGGAGGATTTATTCGTCCAGGTTTACGGCGGCAACAGCTTTGAGACCAAGAAGCCGGACCCGCTCGGGGCATTGACTCTGCTGCGCGAGACCTCGACGGCCCCCGGCGAAGCGGTGATGATTGGCGATTCGCAAAACGATGTGCTCACGGCGCGAAACTCCGGCATGTGGTCGGTCGGCGTGACCTATGGATTCTCCCCCGATTCGCTGAAGTCCCCGCTTCCGGACGTGCTGATCGACTCGCCCCACGAACTGATCGAGGCGCTCGGCTACGGCTCGGGCCGCAAATCGCTGGAGATCCCCTCCGGACATGGATTCGCCGGCTGAGGGGCGCTCACGGACCAGGCCACGTCCGGTAATCCGTCACATATCGGCGTGATTCACCTCACACGAGTTCGTGCGTGCTCCAAACGAAAATAGTTACCTACGAGACGGCGGGCTCTCTCATTGGCCCCCGGGGACTGGCAAAGGCTTCTATGTACCGAATCGTGCAAGCAAAACTTCTGGGCCGCAACATCAAGCAGTTTGAAATCGAAGCGCCCCGGATCGCCAAGAAACAGCGTCCAGGGCAGTTCGTGATCGTGCGTCTGCACGAAAACGGCGAGCGAATTCCCCTCACCATCGAGGGGTCCGACTGTGAAAAAGGCACCATCACCCTGGTGGTCCAGTCGATCGGCAAAACCACGCACCTGATGAACTCGCTCGAAGCGGGCGATGCGATTCTCGACGTCGTAGGGCCGCTCGGAAAGCCAACCGAGATCGAGAAGTACGGCACCGTGGTAGTAGTCGGGGGCAGCGTTGGCACCGCCATCGCGTTGCCGGCGGCGCGGGCGCTGAAGCAGGCCGGCAATCACGTAATCGGCATTACCGGCTCGCGCACCAAAGAATTGCTCATCCTCGAAGACGAACTGCGGGCGGCCAGCAACGAGACTTACGTTATGACCGACGATGGCAGCTATGGCGAGCAGGGTCTGGTAACCAAAAAACTCCAGGAACTGATCGACAGCGGGCGGCAGATTAATTACGTCCTCGCCATCGGCCCGGTTCCCATGATGCGTGCGGTCGCGCAGGTCACCCGCGAGAAGGGCATCAAGACGGTCGTCAGCCTGAACTCGATCATGGTGGACGGCACTGGCATGTGCGGCGGCTGCCGGGTGCTGGTGGGCAACCGCAGCGAGTTCGCCTGTGTCGACGGTCCCGAGTTCGACGCCCAGAAGGTAAACTTCGAAGTCCTGATACAGCGCAATAACATGTATCGCGACAACGAACAAAAATCGCTGAACGAATTCCTGGCTAACCCACAAGCAGAACTGCAGCGGGCTCGCGAATCCTGCAAGCTGCGTGAACTGGAAGAGAAAACGCGCGCGGAGGTGACCCATGTCTAAACGTATTCCCGCTCGCGAACGGATGAAGATCCTGCGCACCGAAATGCCCGAACAGGACGCGGCGCAGCGCGCCCACAACTTCCTGGAAGTGAACCTCGGCCTGCCGGAAGGCTGCGCCAAGCAGGAATCCATGCGCTGTATCGAATGCAAGGAGCCAACCTGCGTTTCAACCTGTCCGGTGGGCGTCAAGGTCAAGGAGTTCCTGGACCTCATTCTTGAAGGAGACTACCTGGGCGCCGCCGCCAAAGTCCGCGAGGACAATGCGCTGCCGGCCATCACCGGACGCGTCTGCCCGCAGGAAGACCAGTGCGAAGGCGGTTGTCTGCTCGGCAAGAAGGGTGGCAAGTCGCCGCTCGCCATCGGCTACCTGGAGCGTTTTGTCGCCGACTACGAGCAAAAAACCGGCAAGCTGGGCATGCCTCCCATCGCCGCGCCGACCGGCAAGAAAGTCGCCATCGTAGGCAGCGGTCCCGCCGGCCTGAGCTGCGCCGGAGACCTCATTCAGAAGGGCCACAAGGTACGCGTCTTTGAGGCGCTGCACGAGATTGGCGGCGTGCTTATCTATGGCATCCCCGAGTTTCGCCTGCCGAAGACCATCGTCCGGCAGGAGGTCGACAACCTGCGCCGCATGGGAGTCGAGTTCGAGACCAATGTCGTCGTCGGCAAGACCGTCACCATCGATGAGCTGATGAACGGCGAAGCCTACGATGCCGTCTTCATCTGCACCGGTGCCGGACTGCCGCAGTTTTTGAACGTCCCCGGCGAGCACTTGAATGGCGTCTACTCGGCCAACGAGTTCCTGACCCGCGTGAATCTTATGCGGGCTTACAAATTTCCCGAATACGATGAGCCGGTTTACGACTGCCGCGACAAAGACGTGGTGGTGTTCGGCGGCGGCAACACCGCCATGGACGCCGTCCGCACCTCGCTGCGGCTGGGCGCGCGCACCGCTTCGATCTTCTACCGCCGCACCGAGGTCGAGATGCCCGCCCGCAAGGAAGAGGTCCATCACGCCAAGGACGAAGGCATCCACTTCCAGTTCCTGGTGAATCCCGTTGAACTTATCGGCGACGACAAGGGCTGGCTGCAAGCCGTGAAGTGTCTCCGCATGGAACTCGGCGAGCCCGATGCTTCCGGACGCCGACGACCGATTCCGATACCGGGGTCGGAGTTCGTTACGCCCGTTTCGCTGGCCATCATCGCCGTGGGGACGACCGCGAACCCGCTGATCCAGTCGACGACACCGGACCTCGAAACCAACAAGTGGCGCTACATCGTCACCGACCCCGAAACCACGCGCACCTCGAAGCGCGGCGTCTTCGCCGGCGGCGACATCGTTACCGGCGGCGCCACCGTCATTCTGGCCATGGGCGCCGGACGCCAGGCGGCCAAGTCGATCCACGATTACTTGACCACTGGGGTGTGGGAGACGAAGGCGGCAGAGACGAGCAAGGCATAGGTTCTCAATGAGCCGGTTTCACAAGTAGTTCTTTGAAGGGGACGGGCTTCAGCCCGTCCGTTAGTAGCCAGCAAGAAGTTGGGCTTTAGCCCCCGAGGGATTTTGCCTTTTCCTCTGTCATCACAGAAGGACCAGCCGATTGCCAACCAACGACAATCTCAAGGGTTTTGGTTTTACTCCGCTTGAGTTGCGGCGCCTGCGCGGGTTGAAGACTCCTGCCGGAATTCAGGCCTTCATCGACAGCCTGCCCTACCACGTGGCCGACACCGCCTGGTCGCCTCGTCGCGCGTTGCGCGAAGGCACGGCTCATTGTCTGGAGGGCGCGCTGCTGGCCGCCGCGGCTCTGCGGGTGAATGGCTATCCGCCGCTGGTGCTCGATCTGGAGGCGGTGCGCGATGTCGATCACGTCATCGCCGTATTCCGTGAGCGCGGCCATTGGGGAGCCGTCGCCAAGTCCAACTTTGCCGGCCTGCGCTTTCGGGCGCCCATCTACCGCAGCCTGCGCGAGCTGGCGCTCAGCTACTTTGAGAGCTATTACAACCTGCGTGGCGAACGCACCCTGCGCGGCTACTCGCGCCCGCTCAACCTCTCCCGCTTCGACCACCTCGATTGGATGACTTCTGAAAAATCAGTCTGGGCGATCGCCGAACACCTGGTCACGGTGAGCCACGTTCGCTTGTTCCCCGCGCGCCTGGCCAAGAACCTGCCGCGCTTGGACCGCCGCTCGTTCGACGCCGGTTTGACGGGATACGTGAAGCACTGAGGGGTGTCGGGTACATGTTCCCGGACGACTGAAGCACTTAAGGTCAAAGGAAATCCTTCATCTCTAGGTCGAACAGCAAGAAATGGATATCCTCATCGGTCACTTTTTTGGGTCTAGGGCGGCCGTCGCACCGCATTTTCTGGCAAACAGCCGTAAACTCTTTTGCCCTTTCCGGAGTGTCCAAAATGGTGCCACCGCGAAGGAAATTCGCCAGTGAGCTGACGACCGGCTCGCTACCGTAGATGGCAATTCGAGCCTTGGCATCAGCGACAAGTATCTTTGACTCCATTCCTCTCAGGAACTGCTCCTTGCCTTCTTGCACCGTGCTTCTCTGCATAATCGCTAGGCCCGCAATCCCACGAATGAAATCGACATAGGCAGCGGTTCTGATCGACTCGAAGTGCTTAATTGTTTCTGACCGCCGGGTCAGAAACACAACGGTAAGGCTAACGATTGCGGCAATGACCGCCGTAAGTATCTGGTTATTCATGCGGCGAATCCTTTTCTCGATCTTACGATTGTATGCTGCTTTTCAGACCAAGCGCGTCGATCGTTATCCCAGATATAATCAAGAGTTACCCAACCGCTGGAATCCGATTCTGTGCGTCTTCCGGCGGGTCTGGGCGGGAGTCTTATGCAGTTCAAGCTGGAATCGAAATATCAGCCGCAAGGCGATCAAATCACTGCGCTTGCGCAGCTCTCGCGTGGACTCTTCGAGGGCGAGAAGCACCAGGTGCTGCTGGGCGTCACCGGCTCCGGCAAGACCTTCACCATGGCCAAGATCATCGAGGAGGTCAACCGTCCGGCGCTCATTCTGGCGCACAACAAGACCCTGGCGGCGCAGCTTTACCACGAGTTCAAGAGCTTCTTTCCGCACAATGCGGTCGAGTACTTCGTCTCCTATTACGACTACTACCAGCCCGAGGCTTACATTCCAGCCGCCGACGTCTACATCGAGAAGGAAGCGACCATCAACGACGAGCTCGACAAGCTGCGGCTTTCGGCCACCAAGTCTCTGTTCGAGCGCCGCGACTGCATCATTGTCGCCTCCGTGAGCTGCATCTACGGCCTGGGTTCGCCGGAAGCCTATTACGGAATGCTGCTCTTCCTGGAAAAGGGCCAGAAGATCCGGCGCCAGGACATCACCAGCAAGCTGGTCGAGATCCTCTACGAACGCACCGACACCGAATTCAAGCGCGGCACCTTCCGCGTGCGCGGCGACGTGATCGAAATCTTTCCCACCTACGACGACAACGCCTACCGCATAGAGCTATTTGGAGATGAGATCGAATCGCTGTCGCAAATCGATCCGCTCTTCGGGACCATCAAGCAAAAATATGCTCGCCTGCCCATCTATCCCAAGACCCACTACGTGATGAAGCCGGAGCAAAAGAAAGGCGCGGTCGAATCCATTCTTCAGGAGCTTGCCTGGTGGGAGAGCGAGCTGGAAAAGCAGGGCCGCATCGTCGAGGCGCAGCGCATACACCAGCGCACACGCTTCGACCTGGAGATGATCAAGGAGATGGGCTACTGCCACGGCATCGAGAACTACTCGCGGCACTTTACCGGCAGACTGCCGGGCGAACCGCCGCCTACTCTGCTCGACTACGTTCCCCGCGACTTCCTGGTGTTCATCGACGAGTCTCACCAGACCGTGCCGCAACTGCATGGCATGTGGCACGGCGACCGCTCGCGCAAACAGACGCTGATCGAGTACGGATTTCGCCTGCCGAGCGCGCTGGACAACCGCCCGCTGACCTTCGAAGAGTTCGAGAATCGCGTCAACCAAGCGATCTATGTTTCTGCAACCCCAGGGCCTTACGAGCTGACCAAATCGGCTGGCGTGGTGGTCGAGCAGATCATCCGCCCGACCGGCCTGGTCGATCCCGAGGTCGAGGTTCGTCCGGTCAAGGGGCAGATCGACGACCTTCTGCACGAGATTCGCGAGCGTGTAAACAAGGGCCAGAGGGTGCTGGTTACGACCTTGACCAAGCGCATGTCCGAGGATCTAGCCGAATACTACAGCGAGGTCGGGGTGCGCTGCCGCTACCTGCACTCGGAGATCGAAACCCTGGAGCGTATCAAGATTATCCGCGACCTGCGCAAGGGCGAGTTTGACGTGCTGATTGGGATTAACTTATTGCGCGAAGGTCTTGATTTGCCGGAAGTTTCGCTCGTCGCCATCCTCGATGCCGACAAGGAGGGCTTTCTGCGTTCGGCCGGCTCGCTGATTCAGACCATCGGACGCTGCGCCCGCAACGTCGAGGGCCGGGCCGTCCTCTACGCCGACCGCATGACGGATTCGATGCGCAAAGCCATCGGTGAAACCGAACGCCGCCGGGCAATTCAGCGGGCCTACAACGAAGAGAACGGCATCACGCCTCAGAGCATCGTGCGCCCAGTCGATATGACGCTGGCGCAGGATCGTCGAGGCCGATTACGCCGACATAGCTCTGCCTGCCGAAGGCGTGCCCGAATTTAAATCGAGAGATGAGCTGGACGCGTTTATCTCCAAGCTGGAAAGCGATATGCGCGAAGCTGCTAAGCGATTCGAGTTCGAACTGGCCGCCAAATTGCGCGACCAGGTTCGCGAGTTGAAGACCAAAGAATTTATTTTTGCGTGAACTTACAGGAAGGACGCAAAGCACCCTGCGGCCACGGCTTCCTTGAAAAAGTCAGTAAACGAATGGCACGGTTGCGCATATTCTTTCAGGTCCACTTTTTGGGGTAATTTTACCGGCTTTCGGAAGCAGTATTGTGATTCCCATCACTGCTTGGGCTTACATCTCCGCCTAAACTCTCTATACTTTAGGATCGGGGTGGGGCGCCCGACTGCCGCCATCCCGCAAAAGGGCTTGGCGTGTCAGGTGTCGAAAATACTCAAAGCGAGGTTATCCAAAGCGAGCAGACCAGCGACATGCATGTGGCGAGTGGCTCCGCGAATCTACCTTCCGATACCGGTCATAACGCCTATGCAGGCAAGGGTGATCGTCTGACCATCCGCTTCCGCCTTGCCTGCCTGGTTTTAGCCTGTGTGCTACCGGTGTGGCTGGCCGCCGGCATCCTCGTCTACTACTCCTACCAGGGTAAACGGGCGCTGGTGGAGCGTCACATGCAGGACACGGCGCGGGCTCTCGCCCTGGTGGTTGACCGGGAATTGGCGAACATGCAAGCCGGCCTGAGAGTGCTTGCCACTTCGCCTTCGCTCGCCTCCGGGAACATGGCCTCCTTTTACGGTCAAACCCAGGCGGTCATCCAGCAGTATCCCGCAGCCGACATTATTTTGGCGGATGCCTCGGGCCAGCAACTCGTCAATTCCTTTTTGCCCTTTGGCACACCTCTTCCCAAACGCAATGATCCCAATACGCGGCGGGTGTTTGAGAGCGGCAGCCCACACATTTCCAACCTGTTCAAGGGAGCGGTGACAGGCCGGCCTCTGGTTGGCATGGATATGCCTGTGTTCCGGGATGGCCGAGTGGCGTATGGCCTGTTTATGACGGTTCCCGCCGATCGCCTGGCGGCGGTACTTTCCCAACAGCACCTTCCTCCAGAATGGGTCGGAGCAATTTCCGACAATGATCGCGTGATTGTTGCGCGCTCGCAGCGCTCCGATGAATTCGTCGGAAAGCATATGTCGCCTGCCCTTTTGTCGCATGTGGCGAAAGACAACGAGGGAACAGACGAATTCACCAACGTCGAAGGGGTTAAAGTATTCGGCGCGTTCAGCCGTTCGGCGGTATCGGGCTGGACAGTGGTGATCGCCGTTCCCAAGGCAACCCTAATGGCCGAGCTCTGGAAATGGTTACGGTGGGTGATTGCCGCCACGGCTCTACTATCGATCATCGGCTTATCCCTGGCACTGCTGCTGGGGCGGAGCATTGCGTGGTCTATCGGCGGGCTGATCGCTCCAGCCTTGGCGTTGGGACGCGGCGAACCGATCACAGTCGGGGACCTCGAGATGAAGGAAACCAATGAGGTCGCCGCATCGTTGGTCAAGGTATCCGGCCTTCTCCAGCAACGCGTGGAGGAGCGCGCGCACGCCGAAGCCACTCGCCGCCAAGCCGAGGAATTGCGGCGCTTCAACGCTGAACTCGACCAGCGAAATGCGGTGCTGAGGGGAATTAATACAATCCTCGAGCAGGCGCTGAAATGTGACACGGACGAAGAGCTTGGGATGACCTGCCTGGCAGTAGCGGAGAAGATCACTGGCAGCAAGTTCGGATTCATCGCGGAGATCGGCCCGGACGGCTTGCTGCACGATATCGCCATCAGCGATCCCGGCTGGGACCTTTTCGCGATACGAGACCAGGCGGGGCACCGCAGACCTCCGAGTGACCTCAAAATCCACGGGCTCTACGGCAGGATACTGCTGGATGGCAAGGGGTTCTTCAGCAACGACCCGGCGGCGCCTCTCGGTGTCGGCACGCCTGACAACCATCCAAATTTGACCGCGTTCCTGGGTGTGCCGCTGACCCATGACAGCAAAGTCATGGGCATGATCGCGGTGGCAAATCGCGAAAGTGGCTACCGTGCGCAAGAACTTCAGTCGTTGGAAGCTTTAAGCCCCGCCATTGTCGAGGCTTTTTACCGGAGCAGGGCGGAAGCAGCCTTGCGCACCAACGAGGCACGCTTGCGGCTCGCACTGGATGCCGCCAAATCGGGCACCTGGGAATGGGATTTGCGGAGCAACACCATCCAATGGTCTTACGAAGTGTGGCGATTGTTTGGCCTGGAGCCCAATAGCCTCGAGCCTTCTTACGAGAACTGGCTTTTGGCGGTCCACCCCGAAGATCGCGCCATGACCCGGCGAGCGGTGGACACGGCTGCCGGCAAGGCAACCGAAATCAATGTGGAATACCGCGTGCCGGAAGCCGATGGCGGCGTCCGCTGGTTGATGGTGCGGGGCCGGCCACTCTACGACTCCGGCGGCTATCCGAGCAACTATACCGGCATCGTAATGGATATTACGGAGCGCAAGCGCGCTGAACACGAGCTGGTCGCGGCCAAGGAGTTGGCGGAAAAAGCCCTGGCACAGTTACGCGCCACTATCGACAGCATGACCGAAGGCATGTTCGTCGTCACCCCCGACCGCAAGCGCCCGCTCGCCAATCCCGCGTATTTCCGCATCTACGGCTTTGAGCCCGACTCATCGCCAGATGCCGCCGAGAAGGTGGCTTCGCTACTGGAACGTTATGACTTGAACCACAGATTGCTTCCGCTGGAAGAATGGCCCGTATCGGTGGCCCTGCGAGGCGAGATTGTGGCGCAACGCGAGTTGCGCGTACGGCGCACGGATACCGGACGAGAGGTGATCACCAGCGTTAACTGCATGCCGGTCCGCGACGCCAGCGGCAAGGTTGTGATGGCGGTCGTTACGGTCGAGGACATCACCGCCAAGAAGCGGGCTGAGCAGGCACTTATCCGCAGCGAAAAGCTGGCCTCGGTGGGCCGCATGGCGGCGACCATCGCGCACGAAATCAACAACCCGCTCGAGGCGGTTATGAACGCTCTGTTCCTTGCCAAGGGCGTAGAGGCTGAGGCGGCTCGGCAGTACCTCGACATCGCCGAGGAAGAGTTGCGGCGGATCGCCCACATTACGCGGCAGTCGCTGGGATTCTATCGCGAATCCAACGCCCCGGCGTCGCTGTCGGTGAACGCGGTGCTCGATTCCGCCGTCGATCTGCTGAAGAGCAGGGTCAAGGCAAAGCAGGCTACCGTCGAGAGGCAGTGGGACAAGGAGATACGAATCACCGGAGTCGGCGGCGAGTTGCGGCAGGTTTTTTCCAATCTGGTGGCCAACAGCTTGGACGCAATCGAGGAGCATGGAACGATCAAGTTGCGGGTTTCCAGAAACGCGTTTTCAAGCAATGGCCGTCGCTACGTTCGAGTGACCGTCGCCGATGATGGCAAGGGCATCTCTGCGGATGCTCTTTCCCACTTGTTCGAGCCGTTCTTCACGACCAAGGGTGCGGTGGGGACCGGTCTCGGCCTGTGGGTCAGCAAGCAGATCATCGACAACCATGGCGGCAGCATCCGTGTCCGCTCCAGCACCGAGGGAATTCGAAGAGGAACGGTGTTCTCCGTGGTCGTTCCCGTCGAGCCCATAGCGGCTGCTGCGCGCGGTCACGCGGCGGGTGCATAGCATAGGCAACCTACACCGCGGCATTCATTTACAATTAGATCGCCATGCAGAAAGCTCTTATTGGGTTCGTGATGGTTGCCTTGTCTCTGTCGGGCTGCAATCGATCCCCGGCTCCACCCGTTTCGTCCGGGACCTCTGGCGACGCGGTGCAGCGCAAGTTGCAGGAACTCGCCGGAAACGGAGCGACCGATTGCGGCCGGCTCAAGCCGCCAGCGCAGGAAAAGCCGGACCAGTTGGAGGCCGCCAGCAACTGTGCCATGGGCGCAGCGAAGAAAAGACAAGCGTTTTATGTGACGTACGAGTTGCCGGGGATGATCGTGGCTCTGGCCGGCAACTCCGACGGGAAGCTGTTCTCCGTGCAGCAGGAGCAGCCCGCGAGCACCCCGTCCGGGACGGCGGCCGAACTCACGGCCTCGCCGTGTCCTTCCGGGTTGCGCATTGCACAGAGCGGCCGGGTGACCTGCTTAGCCCCTGGTTCGATGGGCGGAGGTTCGATGGGCGGAGCCAGCCCGCATGGCGGAATGTCAATGCCTCCTGGGGGTGGCGCAAGTCCGCACGGCGGGATGAACATGTCTCCCGGCGGTGCTCCCAATCCGCATGGCGGCGGAGGCAGCGATCTGCCAAGCGGGCACTCCAAATCCACACCTTAGAAGGCTATCGCAGAAACAGGTTGGCGAGCGAGCCACGCATTGTGCCAGCACGCATGGACACGTGAAGTGGTAGTTCCGCTACTACAGTGCTTGCGAGGTGCCGGGATCGAATCGATAGAACACCCATGGCTCGGTACGGATGTAGTGCTGAGTGGAACCCCCGGAGCCCAGTTTCTTCTGAAGCGACAACAGTACACGGAGAAACTCGGTTTGCCGCAATCCGTGCCCGGCCCAGTTCGTCGCCAGCCTCGTCTGTTGAGTGACCAGTTTCCTTGGGTGGTCGATAAGGAACATCAGCAGGTCGAACTCTTCCCCGGTCAACGGCAACGGCCGGCCGCGCAGGGTGGCAGTGCGATTTTCAAGATCGATTTGAAAGTCTCCCGCGGCAATCGTTTCGACATCGCCGGGGCGACGAGCACGAGTGTGCTCGCGCACCATATCGCGCACCCGCGACAAAAGCCGCTTCACCCTGTTAGCACTGCCCATAAAGCCCTCCGCCTGTGCGCAAGTTTTTCTGTTTTTCAACCGATCCCCGCAGAGTTGCCTACGGACAACAAACACTGGCATCAGCAGCCCCACTCCGCTTGTCCCGGCTTCGCGAAATACCGTCTCCGGCCGTTCTCTTCATCCGTGCTGGATTCCAATTCCAGAAGCGCCAACCGCGCGGCGGTGACCATTCGACGCCTTTCGCCTACTGGAACTTCGCTCCACGAATCGGGATGAGATCCGCCCGCGCAGCCGAAGTCGGGAGCCAGCACCTCGTGATAGTGATGAGACAACCTGGCGAACTGTTCCGGAGATACTTCCTGGATAGACATACTTCTATCAACCTTTCAGCGTTGCCTGCCGGCGCGTGCGCCATGCAAAGCTGCTCTCCACTTACGCTACACGCACCGAGACGCCGCCGGTGGCCGAGGCCGCAGTCGAATACGACTCGGAGGGTCTCGTCTGCTGTTCTCCTATCTTCACCAAATAGCTGCCGCTCACGGTGGGTTCTTGGAACCACGCCAACAGGAAGCGCAAGAGAATCAGCATACCCAGAATGCACAAACCCATGAAAATTGCCATCGCCGTCATTTCAGCCTCCCGGATGGGGGCGCGTTCAACTTGCCGGCGCCACTCAATCTCACATCGATTAGAGTTGAACGGAGTTAAACTTCGAATAAAACCTTCGTAAAGAGTTCATAAACGGAAGCTGCTGCTGGCGGAAATTGGGCGAGCGATCGGAATGGGGCGCATGGCGGCCAAGCGACGCCCGGCGAAGAGAACGCCGGCTGCTATATATCGGCTTCAGCACGGCTGCATGGGATGCCCGTGGCCTGCCAGGGCAGTTGCAGAGTATCCGGAAATAGCAAAGCCGGGCAAGCAACGCCCGGCTCATACTCGGATATGCCTTCCGTGAATCCGGCTAATTCAGCAGTCCATAGACCAGCAGCCGAGTCGACGCCGCCACGTAGACCTTGCCGTTGACCACCGTGACTGGAGTAAATTTGTTCGAAACTGTGCCTACCGCATCGCGACTACCAGCCGCCTGGCTGGAGTCATAGAACTCGCGGGTCAGGTTGGTGGCATCGTAGGCGTAAAGGGTTCCGTTCTGGATTCCTTTCGCCGGCTCTCCCCCTGACAGGAACACGAGCCAGAGAATTCCATTCGAGGTTCCGTTTGCGCTGACGATAGGACTCGGCGTTGCCAAAGAACACGTTGCGGACAAAAAGTCATCGCACTCAAGCCCAGATGTCACCGGGGTAATCGATACCGGAGTCGTCGATAGCAGCCCGTTGCTGATCGCATAGGCCTTTACCGCATCGTTAAAGGCCGAGAAGTAAACGAAGCCGTTCCAGTATGCCGGCTGGGACCGCGACTCTCCGCCCAGCGCTCCTGCCAATTCCTGCACGATCTGGTTGTTGCTGCTCAACTCAAATTTACCCATGCTGCCGATGTCGCGGTTGACCAGGTAGATATTCGTGTCCTTCCCGGCGCCTACGATGAGGTGCGTATTATTCGGCCCGGGCTGGTCGGGCAGAATCATCGCGCCGCCAGAGCCCAGATCCTTGTCATCGGCGAAAAGTGTCGATTCCGTGTCCGGGGTGAAGTAGTCATCCACCCCCCCGTTAATGTTCATGCGGACGAAGCTGTCGCCGTAGTCCGCATTGGTGCCCCACGTGCCGTTAGCCGTCATGAAGTAAATGCCGCCCTGCGGGTCGACTGCGAAGCCGCCGCCAGCCATCCAGATGCCCCCGTACTTGCCATTGGGAGTTGTATTGAACTGCCACGCCTGTTGCAGGTTGGCGGCGTTGTAGGCCAACACCCAGCCATACCAGGGAATCGTTACCGTCACCCCATTGACCACAAATTGGTCATTGTCTCCCTGCGAGCCGAAGCCGATGAGCACCAACCCGTTGTAGAGGGTTAGCGCCGGCCTTTGCAGTTGATTCATGGAGAGGAAGGTTATCGTCCCGTTGACTGCGCCCGTTCCGGTGCCTGGTACGGACGCCTGGATAACAACTGGACTGTTGGGTTTCTCGGCGCCCGTCGCCAGATCCAGGGCGTGCAGACGGTGCACATAATTGCCGCTCTCCAACGTCTCCGCGACCACGTATATAGTGGACGTCGTCGGGTCTATGACCGGAGTGGAGGTGATGCCGACTTCGGGGAAGATCGTGCTGTGCACATAGTTCGTCGGCGACGTCGACACCGTGGTCGCGCCGTTAATCAGAAAGCTGACCTTCCACAAGGGCGCGTTGGTGGTGGTGCCATCCGCATCGAACGCATACACGCTGTCGTGTTGCGTGGCAACGTAGACCACATTGTGCGAGGCGCCGTTAATGGTCAGGTTGGGCACGTAAAGCGGCTGTCCGAAAATGTTGCCATCCACATTCAGAGTGAACAGCCTTCCGAAGGTCGTGGAATTGACGTTTGCGGGCGTGAGAATCGTTTCCGACAGGTTCGCGCCCTGGCGGGTGTTGTCGTATTTGTGGGTGTAGACTCCCACCGCGGCTGGAGGAGGCGGTGGCGGCGGTTGCTGCGGTGGGGTCACCGTCACAGTAACCAAAGCAGGCGCTGAGGTTCCTCCGCTGCCGGTTGCCGTTGCCGTATAGGTGGTGGTGGCAGGGGGTGTGACCGTGAATGGTTGACTGCTGTTAGGTCCCTGTGTTCCGACCGTGGGCTCAATCGTCACCGAGGTCGCGTCGGTCGAAGTCCAAGTAAGCGTCACCGATTGGCCAGCCACGATGGATTGCGACGACACACTCAACGTGACCGTGGGCGTACTCAATAGAGTTTGCGGAGCAGGTGAGGGGCTACTGTTGTTGCTGCTGCCTCCCTTACCGCACGCACTGAAAAAAAGCGCGACGCTGGCAAACGCTACCACCAGCACAATCGAAGATTTCCGCCGAACCGACTTCTGCCAAACCAACTTCTGCCAAACCATGGGGACCGCCTCGTAGGGTTAGTATTGCGGAAGCAATATCGGCCCAACGACAATCAGTTCCTCTCCGGGTTCGGGCCGCACCGTTCCTATAAGAAGCAGATTTACCGGGTTGAGTTGGCCAGAGCAGAAGCTGAATATTAGCCCGCGGACCTGGCGACGATCAGTATCTGTCCGCTTTTCAATGGGCTGGCGGATGCATGGAATTTTGAAACCTATCGCGGTAGCCGGCCGCGATTCACCACGTGCCGGGGTGGGACTAGCAAGGAAAGTTAAGGCTGCCGGTTGTGGTGGGCTCGCCTGCCCAAAACTTGCTTTTCGGCAGCCTGTTACGAGCCGACCGTCAGCGGAGCGTTCAACGAGCGCAAGGCCGCGATGATGCTGAGCGCGACGATGCGCGAGGTTCGTGGGTTCTCCGACGGCCGATTGCGGCTGGTCATCGATAGGCCGATCTCCTCTCCATCCACTTCAACGTGATGGATGGCACCTGGCACCTCGGGGTCCACCCAGACTTCGACACTGGTCCGATCGAAGCCGATACCAGCCAGGCTCAGCGAAACCGCGACATTGAAGTGACGCGGAAACGATGCCGCTGCCTCGCCCGCCGTCCCTGCAAAAACCTTGACCGGCTTAGTCGGCGGATGGCTCGCAAAATCGTAGCCGCGATCGAGAACGTAGCGCTCACGCGCCATCGATTCCGGTTTGACGCGTGTCTCCAGGCGCACCGAACGAATCGTTCCCTCCGCGGCACAGCGAATGATATCGAGGCCCGGCATGGTGCCGGAAGCAATACGCACTCGCCCGCCGTGAACCCGTGCCAACTCCAATAGCTCCGAACAGTTCGGCACGCCGGCAGCACTAATGCATATGAGGAACTTGCCAGCGCCGAGCACCGCGCGAGCAATCTGGGGAAAGCTGTCCGCGGTTGCACATTCGATCACCACATCGCAAAGCGCGGGCAAGTCCTTAAGAGCGACCACCCGCGGCGGCAGGGTAAAGGCTTGCGCTTCGGCCTTCGCCCTCTCGAGGTCGCGCGCGCAAACCGCAACCAGTTCCACTTCGCGCAACGCCCCGGCATTCAGCCGTCGAGTCAATTCCTTGCCGACATTGCCGAACCCGGCGAGGCCCACCTTCATCGACGCCCTCCTTGAACAAGTTTGAAGCAGATCATTGGCGAAAAAGCGGTCCCCGCAAGCACCCCGCGTAGCGCACTAACACGACTCTGATCATGGGCACACCCGTAGCTAATCAAGTTGAACGGAGCCGCCGATCAACTCGGCCTCTATTGCTTAGGTGCAGCCGCTTGCTTGGGCGCAGCCGCTTGCTTCGCCGCAGTCGTTTTCAGCGAGCGGAAATCGCTCTTTCTGATCAGGCCGTGGATTCCCTTGGTTCTGTCTACCACTTGACTGACCTCGAAATCAGTGGCCGCGCTCAGGTAAGCCATAGCCGTGGCGCGATCCACTCCCTGATTGGCCGCCAAGTAGGCGATGGCGTTGCGAACGGCAGCCTTCATCGCTTCATTCAGATCGGGGTCAAGCCCGATCGGTATCCAGTACTCGGAGGTTTCCGCAAAGGGCGATATCAGCTTTTCTTTCGAGGGATAACCAGGCTGGCCAAACTTGAGAACGGTCAATCGCAGCGTGGTCCGAAGCGAGCCTTCAACCGCTGTCAATGCGGTTTCGCCGTTGCCCTGGGCAAAATGCGGATCGGCGATGAAGAACTGCGCCCCTGCAACCTGGACCGGTAGATACAAAATCGCACCCTGCGTAAGATATCGAATGTCCAAATTTCCGCCGTAGGTTCCCGGAGGAATCGAATTGAGCCTGCCGGTCGCGCTCGGGGCTACACCCATGGTTCCCTGGAACGGCGCGGCGGGAAAGCGCAGAGTGCGGCCATTCTTGTCCTTGAGCGTGCAGTAAAACTTGCCTTTGACCGATTGCAGGGCGGCGAAGCGAAAGACGTTGTGGTATAGCTCCGGGTGAGCCGCATTCGCCGCGGGATCGGGCTCTGGGGTCTCGGGAAACTCTCCCGGAAGAGCGCCCTTGCCATGACGGTTGGCGATGACGCCGTAGGGAACCCGCGGGATCAACGAAACCATTTCTATCTTGAGAATATCTCCCGGTTGGGCTCCGGCGATTTCAACCGGGCCGATCACGATGTGCGGCCCATCCTTGTAGAAGTCATGCTCCAGGTGCGAAGCCGCCAGCGCTTGCGCGTCCTTGAGCACATCCTTGGGCGCAATCCCGAACTGGCCGAAATACTTTACCGGGTCGCGGCCCTGGTCTTCCAGGATGCCCTCGTGGGAAACCGTGTCAAAGGTCACCACCGAGCCGGACGGGACCGTGAGAATGGACTTGGACTGGGCATCCGGCAAAGCTCCCCAGCGGGCCGTCTCCACGGTCGCGGGAACGTAGAAGGCTGCGCCGGTCTTCAATCCGGCGGGCGCCAGCCCGGGCTTGTCCGCCAACGGTTGTAACACCGGCACGGCAGTATTTTGCGCGTACCCTGGCGGCGATAACGTGAACAGAATACAGACCGTGATTGCGATGAGCATCCAGCGGGAAATTGGCAAACGTGTCATGCTCGCTCTCCTCGTAGTCAATGCGAACAGCCCACTACCTTAGCGGGGATTCCGCTTACCGCTTTGACATGATGAAATGGTGTGCACTCAGACGACGGTAACAGTTTGCTACCGAACGCGCTTTTCAGCAAGCAGCTCGTGCAACAAGACCGTGTGGTTCTGGCTGTTACTGTCGAGATGGGATTTTTCGCAAACAATCGCGGGTGGCCCATTCAAGCCTTCTGATGGCTTGAGTGGGACAGTGATCACTGACCATACCGATTAACCACCCCGCTCAACGAACAACGCGTTGAATGGGCCACCAGCCATACAGGCGTGATTCCTTGATTTGGCCTCGGGAAGTCGGTTGTGATTGTGCTTTTGGTGATTGAAGAGCGCCGACATCGGGACTAACCTCTACAACATGCGTTCTCTCGCACTCGGACTATTGATTCTTGTTTCCTCCGGATTGGCCACAGCCCAGAAAAACATTCGGCAGGTTGATTTCAAGAACTTCACTTACCCGCTGAGCGGCACTCTGCTGGGGCATGACCGATTGCGGTGGCTAGACATGCCGAGGGAGGCGCATTCCAATAGAAAGCCGATCCATTTGGTGAACGGAGACGACCTTACGAAGGTGTCAAGCTTCGTGATGGACGGACACGAATATACACAGTGGGAGGGTTTTACGTTGCAGTCCGTGGAGTTTGCCGACGTGACTGGTGAAAGCAAAGAAGACGCGATTGTCGTGCTGGAATACTTGACCGGGGGCACTCAGAAAACCCATTACGTGTATATCTATTCATTTGATGACGGAACGCCGAAGCTGCTGGCGTATTTTCACTCTGGCTCCCGAGCATATTATGGCCTCCGTAAGGTTTACGGAGAAAATGGAAAACTGGTCGTCGAGTTGTTTGACCCCGAGAAAAGTTCAGGTGATTGCTGCTCATCAGGGTTCGTGCGGACGCGGTACAAATGGCACAATGGACGCTTTGAAGCGTTTGGCGCTCGCGAATCCGAAACACTGTAAGAACCGTGATCATTCTCATGATCGAGCGTGGCCCGTATTGATATTGGATGACGGGCAGCCCGGAAGTAATTGTTGTAATCAGCCTTCACGCTTGTTTGAATCGAGGTCGTAGCCGCCCTGCTAAATTGCTGAAAACATGCGTGCACAGGCCGCGACAGATCGTGCTTTCAAATCACGTCCGAAAAGTGGTTCGAGGTGTATAAATCAGAGTGACACCGTCGCAGGGCCGCAATTTATCTTTATCTTGGATCTTGGTTACGATTTCCTAGGACGGGAAAGCTTGCTGAACCTGAGAAGGTTCGAGGCGAATAACAGATGAGAGCACTGGTAAAACTTGAGCGCGGCCCGGGGCTGACGCTGACTCGCGTAAAGAAGCCCGATGTTGGGCATAACGACGTTTTAATCAAGATCAAGAAGACCGCGATCTGCGGCACCGACATTCACATCTGGAAATGGGACGAGTGGGCGCAGAAGACCATTCCCGTGCCCATGCACGTGGGCCATGAGTACGTCGGCGAGATTGTCGAATTAGGGCAGGAAGTGCGCGGCTTCCAGGTTGGCGACCGGGTATCTGGCGAGGGCCACATCACCTGCGGCTCCTGCCGCAATTGCCGCGCCGGACGCCGTCACCTCTGCCGCAACACGGTTGGCGTGGGGGTGAACCGCGAAGGCGCTTTTGCCGAATACCTGGCCATCCCGGCCTTCAATGCCTTCAAGATTCCGGACGGCATAGCCGACGATCTGGCGGCGATCTTCGACCCTTTCGGCAACGCCACCCACACGGCGTTATCGTTTGACCTGGTCGGCGAGGACGTGCTGATCACGGGAGCAGGCCCCATCGGCGTTATGGCCGCCGCGGTTGCCGAACACGTCGGGGCGCGCAATGTCGTGATTACCGACATCAACGACTACCGTCTGGATCTGGCGAAAAAAATGGGAGCCACCCGGGCCGTCAACATCTCGCGGGAGAATCTCCGCGATGTGATGCGGGATTTGCACATGACAGAGGGCTTCGATGTGGGGTTGGAAATGTCGGGAGCGCCGAGCGCATTTTGCAACCTGCTCGAACACATGAATCACGGCGGCCGGGTCGCGCTTTTGGGCATTCCACCCTCGAATACGATCATTGACTGGAATCAAGTCATCTTCAAGGGATTGCTGATTAAGGGAATCTATGGGCGGGAAATGTTTGAAACCTGGTATAAGATGGCCGCCATGCTGCAAAGCGGACTCAATTTGTCGCCCATCATTACCCACCACTTTCCCGTGGAACAGTACGCGGAAGCATTCGCTGTCATGTCGTCGGGAAACAGCGGCAAGATCATTCTCGATTGGATGGAGTAGACAACACCCCGACCGGTCAACGGCGGATGCCGCACCGTTGGATGCGCGCGGGCCTAGAGTTCAGCGCGCAAATGCCCCTCTGAGCGTGACACTGACGTAATCCGGCGCAACCGGCCTCGATGGCCTAGAATGGCGCCGGGATGGTACCTGTCATGTTCTTCAAGAAAACGAATCCGCGGAATGCCTTGAGAAGAACGCGTGGTGAAAAGGATTTGTGGCCTGCGGAGCGCGAAGGCTATTCCGAAGTCCATTGCGCCGCTTACGCTTCCATGCGGCAAACTCCATCACTGAAGCAGCACCGCCGGCTGCCAATCGAAATCCAGGAACGCATGTCCACGCTGATCGTAGTAGCGGGAATGATTGCGGCTGCGCACGCGGCCATCGATGGCTTTCCAGTCGCTTTGCGGTTGCATCTGTTCCCGCCCGGACCGCTGGAGATCTGCGCGCTCGGAGTGATCATCTGGCTGCACGCGAAGTGGCGACGCTTGGTGAAGCTGAGTTAGTCCAGTGCGGCGGCCGTCACTTCTGCATTTTCTCGTCGACCACGAAGGTTGACCCCGCGACGACGCTAATCGTGCGCTCGACGCGGCTATACCCATCCAGCGCGAGCACGATTTCGTACGAACCCTCGGGGACGGAGAATTCGGCCGGCGTGGTCTTATCCAGCACCCGCTGGTTCACGATGATGCGGGCTCCTTTCGGGTTGGTTCTGATCTGGAGGGTTGCCACGCTGCTTCGTGAATGACGGCCCAGTATGCGACCGAGTTTCCCGACCGCCTTAATCTCATCCTCGTTGCCCGTCGGTAACAGATGCGGCGCGAATTGAAACGACTGTCCGGCCGTGAGCGTTACCTTGGTGGCCGCCTGCAAGTATCCCGCTTTCCGCAAATCGAGAGTGTGACTTCCCTGCTTGAGAATCACGGCGACCGGGGTCGTCCTTCCCGAGTCCTGTCCATCGATGAAAACTGCCGCCCCGGGAGGATCGCTGGCGATGGACACGGTCGCCCCCAGCTCGGTCAATGCGATCATGAGGTGGGATTTCTGCCCCGCTGCTATTTCGATGGTTCGCGATTCTGTCGCGTACCCGGGTTTGCTCAACCCTACCGTGTGGCGGCCAACGCTCAGCCCGGTTGCGGTATAGGGCGTTTCTAAAGACAAAGGGCCTTGGCCGTCCAATTGAATGGTTGCACCCGGCGGAGAAGAATCGATGATGAGCTCTCCGACCATTAACGCCGGCGCTGCCATGACGGCGGTTGTGCTGCGATTCTTCCCGGGCCGCCGCCCCGAGCGGGTCGCGGGCGTGCCGTCCTGAGGCGCGGTCGATTCCTCGCCGGTTGTCGCCACCGCCGTTGGCTGCGGCGATTCAATGGCGGGAGCGGCTGTTGGCGAAGGACGCACGTAAGCGCGAATGACATCGCCAATTCCATGGCCGAGACCAAAGCTAGCAATCAACAGCAACCCTCCCGCGGCCGCATAGAGGAATGCTGCTTTATGCTCCGCCGCGAAGGCGAACGGCGAGCGCTTCTTTTTGATTCGCGGTTTCACGGCGGTCATCGACGTCCGAGGCTCTTCAGCCGGAGGCTCTTCGATATCCAACCGCGCGGGCACCGCTTGCAGCGAGTTACTCCGCATCATGATGGGTGCGGGCGCGATGGTTGAACTCACAGGCTCTACCGCGAAGGCAGGTTGGGCGCTGCTCGGCGGTGGGAAGCTTTGATGTGGCTTGACTGCAATCGAGACTGGCGTTCGAGGCGCAACCATCGCCGTCTCTTTGACTGCGTTCCGGCTGGCAAATACGGGCGGGAATTGCGCTCGATCTTCCGAACTTCGTATCGCATTTGCAGGGTTAGCAGTTGCCGCCGGCACTGCGGCAGGCTTGCGGTTATTCTCGAAATCGCGAATCAGTTCCGTCCCGGATTGGTAGCGTCCATCCGGCGTCTTCGCCAGGGCCTTCATGATTACGCGGCTCAGGCCGGGATTCACTGACGCTTTGAGCAGGTGCGGGGCTTTCGGGTCTTGGCTGCTGATGCTTTCCAGAATCTCCCGTGCGTCCGCGCCTGAAAACGCCTTTTCCCCGGTCAAAAGTTCGTACAGCATGGCTCCCAGGCTGAATAGGTTCGACCGCCAGTCTGGTTCTTTCCCGCGTGCCTGTTCGGGCGATAAATAATGGAGAGCCTCGGGATTTCTGCCGGCACGATAGCTTTCGTTCGGGTCGGTCAGAGTCTCGTAATCCATGACTTTGACTGTGCCATCCCACTCGACCATGATGTTAGCGGGAGTGAGATTCCGATGGGCGATGTGGCGCAGGCGCGCGTGATCGATGGCGCTACAGATCTGCCTGGCGATGTCGGTTGCCTCCCACACGGAAACCTCGGTGTTCGGGTTCAAAAGTGAGCGTAAGTCATTGCCCTCGACGTACTCTGTCACCACATACGATTCGCCGTCCGCTTCTGTAACCTCCTGCACCTGGACGATATGCGGACTTTCCAAGGTGATGGCCCGGCGCGCGGCATCGATCCGGGCAGGCAGGCTTTTGCCATCGCCCTGGATTGGCCGAATGGCGATAACCTTCCCGTCGGCGGGACTGGCAGCCTTGAAGACTCTCTTGTCGTCAATGCGTCCGAGAGTACGGAGGATTTCGAATGGCCCAATCTGCTTGGCGGACACGTATACCTCGCCTGAAAAAATCGAGAAACTGTCACGAATTCATGGCAAGGTAACCCGGGGAGGGCAGATTCAGTGTATGCCAAATGCAACCAAAAGCGACATCACCGAAGTGCTAGGGCTTTCGTACGAATCCGCTCCCGTCGCTGCCGCTCTATAACAGGCCCTGAACGAATTGCGGGTATTCAGAAAGTGAATCTGCAATCTTTCGTCCGACATCTGCAATATCGCCAATGGTTCTTGACTGGACGCAGGGAGCGCTCGCCGAGGGCTTACGATGCTACCGCGCAGGCGAGTTCTTTGCCGCGCATGAGCATTGGGAAGCGGTGTGGCTGCACGCGCCCGAACCGGAAAAGACATTGCTGCAAGCCCTGATTCAACTGGCAGCGGCTTTCCACCACCTGCGGCGCCATAACCTGAACGGTGCCAGGTCCTTGCTGCAAAGCGCGCTCAAGCGGCTGGACCCCTACCCGGCCTGGTTTCAAGGGGTCGCTATCTCATCGCTCAGCGACGAGATTCGTCAGTGCTTGTGCGAAGTGGAGAACCCAGATACGTCCGCTCGACTGGCTTGTCCCAGCATACGAATTGGCGCGTAACCAAAGCTGATCGTCTCGTCGACAACCTGGGCTTTATTCACCGGCCAACCATTCGCCAGCTCACATTACCTGGCAACGAAGCCTTAAGCAGGGCATCTAAAGACTAAATTCCATCGGGAGCACAGATATGGCCAAGAGCTTCAATGACGATCGCGGCAGAGACTTCAGCGCGAACCGGAGCGTCGACGAACCAGTGCCAGGCAGCACGGGCCGCACCATGAATCGACGCGGAACCAAGGACGAAATCGAGACCGGCGAGATCGCCGACGCCTATAACTTCGGCGCCTCCAGTGGCGGCACGCGGTCGCCAAAGGTATTGCAGAAAAATCGCAAGATCCGGCGTGCGGCGTAGCGAGGCAATTGGCGGCAGTGGCGCGCTTAGGACGGGCACGTATCCCAGAACCGACTTTGCCTTTGCCTAATGGCAAACTGCCCTAACTGCGAATGTCGGCCATCAGCCGCTCGATCTCGAGCTTGGTCTCGGCATCCAGCGGCAACAAAGGAAGCCTGCCATTGCCGCCGTAGTAGCCGTTCAGATCCATGGCGTACTTCAACCCGGGAATTCCCAATTCACCTACGATGCGAGCGGCTGCTTGCGCAATCCGCTGCTGTTTTTGCTCGGCCAGAGAAATGTCGCCGTCCTTGAAGGCGGCGTAGATTTCAAAACAAGCACCGGGAGCGGCGGCTGCGAAGGGCAAACTGGCGCCGCCGGCTCCCACCTGCAAGGACTCGAACAGTTGTTGCGCGCTGTCGATCATGATCTGGAAGCCGGCATCCTTCTGCCGCGTTCTCAACTTGCCAATGACCTGAACGGCGGTCGACGACGGCTTGGCATGCGGGCCGGCTGATGCCGCCAACATTTCGGCCGGAACCAAAGCCGCTTCAGAGCCTCCGGCTGCGGCTGCCGGGGTTCCCGACGATCCCTCTGCTGGCTGGTTGGAGTGGACTTTCAGCATTCGTCCGGTCACTGGTTCGAAGCGCTCGGTGACGGTGGCGGCGCGATGGATGTGGCGTGTCAGCCCGGCGATGGCGCGCAATTTTTCGAGACTGCCGCTCGACTCCTTGATTCCGGCCACGTTCGGGTGCCCGGCCAGCTCAACCACGACTTCGGCGGGCATGTCGTATCCGGTGGTGTGCGGTGTATTGTAGATAACCACCGGCAGCGGCGAACGGTCGGCCACGAATCGGTAGAAGCTGAGCAGGTTCAGCGGCTGCATCTGCTGCTTGTAATAATGCGGTGCGCGCACGCTGCAGACGTCATAGCCGAGAGCGGCCGCATGCTCGGTCCAGCGCAAGGTTTCGATGGCTGACTCGGCGTCGGTGCCGGCGATCATCACCTTTTCCGGGGCAGCGCTTTCGATGGCGCACTTCAGGACGCTCCGTTTCTCGTCGTCGCTCAACATCGGCGGCTCGCCGGCCGAGCCCAGCACCATCATCCCAGCCACCGGGCTCCTCGAATAGCGCTCGACGTTATGCTCCAGTTTCTTGTAGTAGACCTGACCATCGCGATAGAAAGGAGTGGTGATAGGCGGCAGAATTCCACTGAGTAGCATATCGTTTCTCAACTGGCGATTCTTCAGTATAGCGAGCTATAGCGCTGCCCTACGCCGCGGCAGCCTGCGCACCCGATTCCGGATAGTGTGGTTCGCAATTTACCCAACGACGCTGAAATCGGTAAAATGCTCTAGACCGGTTTCGCGGAGGTGTACCCCATGAAGCCCGGTTCCGTGGCCCCGGCACGTCATGCTTGCGCGCTGGGGTGGAAGGCTCCGCGGTGCACCTAATCCTGAAAATACTCTATCTAGAGGCGGAAACGATGAAGATCGGCATTTTGACCGGCGGTGGTGACTGTCCTGGGTTAAACGCGGTGATACGAGGTATCGTCCGCAAGGGAATTTTTCATTACGACGACCAATTCGTCGGCTTTCTCGAGGGCTGGCGGGGAGTTATCGAAAACAAAACCATGCCGCTCGATCTCGAAGCCGTGGCCGGAATTTTGCCGCCGCGGCGGAACCATCCTCCGGACCTCGCGCACCAACCCCGCCAAGCGCGAGGGCGGAATCGAGCAGTGCCTGAAGAACCTCGCAGCCAACAAACTGGACGCGCTGATCGCAATCGGCGGCGACGATACCATGGGCGTCGCGCTGAAGCTGTTCAAGCGCGGATTCAAGAGCGTAGGCTGCCCAAAAACCATCGATAACGATCTCAGCGGAACCGACGTCTGCTTCGGGTTCGATACCGCCGTGATGATAGCGACCGAGGCTATTGACCGCGTACACTCGACGGCCGAATCGCATAATCGCATCATCGTTGTCGAGGTGATGGGACGAGGTTCCGGCTGGATTGCGATTTACTCCGGCATTGCCGGCGGCGCCGACGTTATTCTTATTCCCGAAAAACCTTTCGATATCGATGAAGTCGCCGCAGCACTCAAACGGCGGCACGAGCGCGGCCGCAACTTCAGTATCGTCGTCGTCGCTGAAGGCGCGAAATTTGCCGAAAAGGTCGACAAGACGGGCGCGCCAGTCGTGCTGAATCTCGGTAAGGATGAATTCGGCCACGAGCGCCTGGGCGGCATTGGACAGGTGCTTGCTGTCGAGATTGGAGAAGCGTACCGGATACGAAACCCGCGCCGTGGTGCTCGGTCACACGCAGCGCGGCGGCACGCCGACGGCATTTGACCGCGTTCTGGCGACGCGCTACGGAATCGGCGCCATCGACATGGTGCACAAGGGAGAGTTCGGCAAGATGGTGGCTCTGCGCGGAACCGAAATCGTCTCGGTTCCCCTGGCGGACGCAATCAACGTTAACCGGACGGTCGATGAGAAGTTGATCGCGGTGGCGGAAGGTCTGCAGGAAAAACCAAACCACCGCCCGCGATGAGGGTCAGAAGAGTCTAGCGCAGTGTCGCGAAGGTCCGGCCATTGAGGGTATCTTCCTGAGCGAAGCGAAGGATCTGCTTTTTCTTACACCTCAAAACAAAAGCAGATGCTTCGCTCAGAATGACACATCAAAAGGTCATTGCGCGAACTTCTGGGTCCGGACATCTGGGACAGGACAATAGGTCAGCGATGAAAAAGGGGCCGGCCCAAAGGCCCTGCTTCATCTCCGCAAAGACGCTTGGCGTTTGCCCCGACACGTGCAGCTACGCACGTGCCGGGACATCGCAAATCATCCGTCCGGGGCTGGCGATCTTACTCGTCTTCTTTCAACCTTGAGATCACGCTGAAATCTTCCAACGTGGTGGTGTCGCCTTTCACTTCGCCGTGGGTTGCCAGCTCGCGCAGCAGGCGGCGCATGATTTTACCGGAGCGTGTCTTAGGAAGCTGGTCGGTAAAGCGGATATCTTCCGGCCTTGCCATCGCCCCGATTTCCTTCGCCACCCATGCCCTCAGCTCTTCCTTCAGCTCCGGCGATGGTAAATTGCCGGACTCCAAGGTGACGAAGGCGGACACAGCCTGTCCCTTCAGTGCGTCGGGGCGTCCCACGACGGCGGCTTCGGCGACCTTGTCGTGGGCCACCAGGGCGGACTCGATCTCCATGGTCGAAAGCCGGTGACCGCTCACGTTCAGCACGTCGTCGACGCGGCCCATTACCCAGAAGTATCCATCCTTATCTTCGCGCGCGCCGTCGCCGGTGAAGTAAACCTCGGGAATATCGCTCCAGTACTGCCTTACGTAGCGGTCCGGATCGCCCCAGATGGTGCGCAGCATCGCCGGCCAAGGCTGCTTGATGACCAGATATCCGCCGGAGCCGAGCGGCACCCGCTCGCCCGATCGAGTTACCACCTCCGCCACCACCCCCGGAAATGGACGAGTCGCCGAGCCCGGCTTAGTCGCGACCGCGCCCGGAGCCGGGGTGATCATGATCATGCCGGTTTCGGTTTGCCACCAGGTGTCCACGATGGGGCAGCGGTTCTTTCCAATCACCTCGCGATACCACATCCAGGCCTCGGGGTTGATGGGCTCGCCGACCGTGCCGAGCAGACGCAGACTGCTCATGTCATGCCGGTTCGGATACTGCTCGCCCCACTTGATGAATGTCCGGATTGCGGTCGGCGCGGTGTAGAAAATGTTGACCTTATACTTGGCGATAATCGCCCAGAAACGATCGAGGTCTGGCCAGTTGGGCGCGCCCTCGTACATCAGCGAAGTGGCGCCGTTCTGCAAAGGGCCGTAAACGATGTAGCTGTGCCCGGTCACCCAGCCGATGTCCGCCGTGCACCAGTAGACATCTTCGTCGCGCAGGTCGAACACCCACTTGGTGGTGATGTAGACGCCGACCGAATAGCCGCCCGTGGTGTGCACAATGCCCTTCGGCTTACCGGTCGTGCCCGAGGTGTACAGGATGTACAGCGGATGCTCGGCATCCAGATGTTCGGCCGGGCAATGGTCGCTGGCCTTGGCCATCAACTCGTGCCACCAGTGGTCGCGGCCCGGTTTCATCGTCACCTCGCTGCCGGTGCGCTTGTAGACGATGACATGTTTCACCGAGGGGCATCGGTCCACCGCTTCGTCGACCGTCGCCTTCAGCTTCACTTCGCCGCCGCGGCGATAAGACCCGTCCTGGGTGACGATTGCGACGGCTTGCTGGTCGCACACGCGATCAACCACCGCGTTGGCGCTGAACCCGCCGAAGATGACTGAATGCACCGCGCCAATACGCGCGCAGGCCAGCATCGCCACCGGCAACTCGGGAACCATGCCCATGTAGATCGCAACCCGGTCGCCTTTCTGAACCCCCAGTCCCTTCAGCACATTGGAAAACTTCTCGACTTCCACCAGAAGCTGCTGATAGGTCAGAGTGCGGCTATCGCCCGGCTCTCCCTCCCAGATGATCGCCGCCTTGTTGCGCCGCCAGCTCTGCACATGCCGGTCGAGGCAGTTGTACGACAAATTAATCTCGCCTCCGACAAACCACTTCGCCCATGGTACGTTCCATTCCAGCACCCTGTTCCACTTCTTGAACCAGTGCAGGTCGGAAGCGATGCCGCTCCAGAACTTTTCGGGATCATGAATCGACTCGGCGTAAATGCGATCGTACTCTTCCCTGCTCTTGATGTGGGCGCGCCCGCTGAATTCCTTTGGAGGCTCGAACTGCCGGGTTTCATGCAGGGTTGAATCGATATTGACTTGTGGAGTGATTTCCGTATTTGCCATTGAGGCTATATTCCTCCGCCATCCTCGAGGTCCCCGGCGAGCATCGCTCGCTGGGGTGATGCGTTATTTGTAGAGCGGTTTTCAGATTCGATATACCCTTCTGGAGTCCTCCACCCCGGCGGACCGCATGGGATATACCTTTCGCGAAACTAGAACTTGTTTCATAAATGGTTCTTTGAAGGGGCGTGGCTTTAGCCGCGCCGTCCAGAGCCAACAAGAGTGAGGGCTTTAGCCCCTGAGGTGATTCGCCGTCTCCTCTAACTTCGGTTTATGAAACAAGCTCTAGTCAAGAATTGGAGTCATTGTTCCAGAGTTGAGATGTCGCCGATCTCAGTCCCCGTTTCTTTAGCCTTCAAAAAGCGCCGCATGATCTTTCCCGAGCGCGTCTTCGGCAGCGACGCCACGAAATCGATCACCGAGGGTGTCGCGATCGGGCCAAGTTCACGCCGCACATGCTCGATGAGAGATGCATTCAGAGCAGGGGTACCGGTGTACCCTGCCCGCAGCAGTACAAAGGCCTTAATCGACTCGCCCTTGACGGCGTCGGGGATGCCGATGGCGGCGGCTTCGCCTACCGCCGGATGCGAGACCAGCGCGCTTTCCACCTCGGCGGTGCCGATGCGGTGGCCGGCGACATTCAGCACATCGTCGGAGCGGCCGAGGACGGCAATATAGCCGTGCTCATCGCGAATGGCAACATCTCCGGTAATGTAGGCTCCCGGCACCACCTTCCATTCACGCTGGTAGCGCGCATCGTCGCCCCACACCGTGCGCATCATGTGCGGAAACGGACGTTTGAGAACGAGTTGGCCGCCGACATTGTTCGGCGCTGAAGTGGTATCGGTGGTGAGCACATCAGCTTCAACCCCGGGCAGAGGCAGCCCGGCTTTTCCGATGCGCACAGGCATGGTGATGGGCGTGCCGAGCGTCGGCCCTCCCAGCTCGGTCTGCCACCAGTTATCCACCACGTAGCCCCACTTGCCGTCGCCCGCCAGATAAGTCTGCGCCCAGCGCCAGGCCTCCGGATTCAGCGGCTCGCCGGCGCAGGCAATCACGCGCAGGCTGCTAAGATCGTGGGCGCAAGGCAGGTTTTCTCCGTAGCGCATCCACATGCGGATCGCGGTGGGCGCGGTGAACATCTTGGTCACGCCATAGCGCTCCACGATTTGCCACGCCACGCCGGGCTCCGGGTAGTCGATGGCGCCTTCGCGAAGCAGAGTCGTGGCTCCGGCGCAGAGCGGCGCGTAAACGATGTAGCTGTGCCCCACAATCCAGCCGATGTCCGACGTACACCAGAAGATGTCGCGCGGGCCGACATCGTAGAACGTGCTCAGGTGATAGGTCGTGCCCACCATGTAGCCGCCGTGCACATGCACCACTCCCTTGGGCTTGCCGGTCGTTCCCGAGGTGTAAAGGATGAAGAGCGGATCTTCCGCATCCATGTCCTCTGCCGGACATTCGGAGCTGAACTTCTGGAGGTCGTAGTAATTGAGCTCGCGCGGGCCGGGGCTGTCGAGCGTCGGCGTGGTGCGCGGCACAACGATGACTCTCTCCACGGAATCCAGACCGTCAACCGCTTCGTCCACAATCGATTTCAGTGGAACCGGCTTGCCGCGGCGATAGCCAAGCTCGCCGGCGATGACGACTTTCGCCCCCGCATCCACAATGCGGTCGCGCAGCGCGGTGTGACCGAGTCCCGCGTAAACCACCGAATGGATCGCCCCGATGCGCGCGCAGGCCAGCATCGAAACAATGCCTTCGATGGTCAGCGGCATATAGATGATGACGCGATCCCCTTTGCGCACATCGACCGACTTGAGGCCATTGGCAAAGCGGCAAACCATGCGATAGAGCTGTCCATAAGTGACCACCCGCTCCGCACCGTCTTCGCCAAGCCAGATGTAGGCGACATGATTGAAACGATCCGACTTGGCGTGCCGATCCAGCGCGTTCAAGGTAATGTTGGTGCGGCCGCCAACGAACCATTGGTGATGGATGCCGTCGAATTCACTTACCTTGGTCCAGGGTTTGCTCCAATAAAACTTGGCGGCAATCCCCGCCCAGAAGGCGTCCGGATCTTGAATCGAGCGGGCGTATTCATCGTGCCAGTTCTTGAGTATCGCCGCGTCGGCCACGATGCTCGGTGGAGCATACGTCTCCTCCGTCGCGAGAAAATTCCCGATATTCTGCACGGTCGTTTTGGGAGTGCCCATTGAGCTTCGCTCCTTGGCAATATTCTGGATAAGGGAAACCGAAATGCACCCGGGGTCCCCGACACACGCCGCATTTGCGGGTGTCGGGGTGGCAAACAGGCGTAGCGCAACCGACGTTGCCACAGCAAACGTTGGACGGCAATCCATCGCCAGCCTATGCCGTGCCACCAAGACCAACCAAGCAGACAGGCCGCACCCCGCGTTGCGGCAAATCATAATGCGTCTGGGCCTGAGTAAATAGAAAAAAATTGGAGGCGAGGCCCCCAATCCTGAGTAGCACGTCTGGGGGCAGGAACTCGGGGTCTCGCGAAAGGGATACCCCTGAAGTCACCCCAGCAAACGCGTAAGATGCCGTTTGCCGGGGACCTCGGTCCGCCTCCTGGGTACACCTATTCTGAAACTGCTACACCTGTTCTGAAACTGCTCTAGGCTACCGCCTTCTCCGAACCCAAGCCGGTGTTGGCGCGAACCTCGAGCTCGGTGAACTTCTCCTCGGCATTCACCTCGCGTGAGCCGAGCAGCGTTCCCATGATAGCTCCGGCGAAGCCGAGCGGAATGCTGAGAATGCCGGGATTCTCCAGCGGGAAGATCGGCGCGTGTTGAATCATGTGCGCCGCCGCCGCTGCCGTGCCCGGGGGATCGATGCCCATGATGCTGGGCCCAATAAAGATCAGCACGATGGAGCTGACCAGTCCCATTGCCAGACCCCAGACCGCGCCCGCCGTGTTGAAGCGCTTCCAGAAGATGGAGAACACGATCACCGGCAGATTGGCCGAAGCAGCCACGGCAAAAGCCAAGGCCACCAGGAACGCGACGTTGGCCGCCGGTCCCAGCATTTCGGCAATCGCGATGGCGACGGCACCCACCACGAACGCCGCGATGCGCGCCACTTTACGCTCTTCACCCGGATTGTGTTCCTGGCCATGACGCACGATGTTCGTCCACACATCGTGGGCAAACGAGGTCGAAGCACTGATCGTCAGTCCGGCAACCACCGCCAGAATGGTGGCAAAAGCAATCGCCGAAATGAACGCGAAGAACGCATTGCCGCCGATGAACTGCGCCAGCAGCGGAGCGCTCATGTTGATACCACCGTTTTTGACGATGAAATCGCGTCCCACGATGGTCGCCGCGCCGAAGCCGAGGAACGTGGTCATGATGTAGAAGCTGCCGATGAGCACCATAGCCCAGACCACGGAATGGCGGGCGGTCTTGGCATCGGGCACCGTGTAGAAGCGCACCAGGATGTGCGGCAACCCGGCCGTGCCGAAAATGAGCGCCATACCCAGCGAGATCAGTTCAAGCGGGCCATAGGGCGGCTTGAAGCGCAGTCCTGGCTGGAGGAAGTTCTGCACTACCTCTTTGCCACCAGGGCCGTGATAGCGCACCTGGGTGACGGCCGTGAAAAACGCGTTCAGGCTGAAGCCGAAATGCCCCAGCACCAGCAGGCTGAGCAGGATCGTTCCCGCCATCAGCAGAACCGCCTTGACGATCTGTACCCACGTCGTCGCCAGCATGCCGCCGAAAACCACGTAGACAATCATCAGAACGCCCACGCCAATCACGGCGGTATGGAAGTTGATGTTGCTGCCCTTCAGCAAGAGCGCGACCAGCGCGCCAGCACCAACCATCTGCGCAATCATGTAGAACGTGCTCACCACCAGCGTGCTCAAAGACGCCATGGCGCGCACCGGACGCGGCCGGAGACGGTAGGCAAGCACATCCGCCATGGTGTATTTGCCGGCGTTGCGGAGCGGTTCGGCCACGATGAGCAGCACCGTCAGGTAAGCGACCAGCCAGCCCACCGAGAACAGGAACCCGTCATAACCGAAAAACGCAATCAGCCCGGCAATGCCAAGGAAGGAAGCCGCCGACATGTAGTCGCCCGCGACCGCAACCCCGTTCTGCCAAGCGGTAATGCGGCGGTTTGCGGCAAAGTACGACGCCGACGACCCCGACCGGCGAGACGCCCAATAGGTAATACCCAGGGTGATCGCGATAAAGGAGAGGAACAAAAACAGCGTGGTGTTCATTTCTACTTACCCCCCTCTTCGTGTTCCAGGCGCACCATGATGCGCTTGCCGAAATCGTCGAACTTGCGGGCGGCCCGCACGTAGAGCCAGGCGATGCCCCATGCCATAAAGAACTGGGACAACGCGAATAGGTAAGCGAGGTTTACGGGACCAAGTACCGTTTTGTTCATCAATTCCGGCGCATAGCCAACCAGGATCGGCAAGGCGAAGTAATAGACGACAAAAAAGATCGTAGCCGGGACCACGAATCCCTTTTTGGCGAGCAACAGCAACTTGAACTCGTCCATGTTCGCGACCCGGTCCCATTGAGATTGCTTCCCAGGAACCTCTCCCATGCCACGCTGGGGCGAAAGCGGTCCGGTAAAAGCTGTCGACATATTTCCTCCTCTTTCATTTCTTCCGTTCGGGCCAATAAACAACGACTGCGTATAACCGTACGCATCCGCGAGAAACGGACATGAAACGGCATGACCGCCCCGCCTTCGTCCTGTTTGGCTTCGGGGACCCCCGAGGCCTGATCATTATTGTTTAAGGATTCGATTCCACGCGAAAATCTCCGCGCATTGTGGCCCGCCATCTGGACCGCAAATGCCGCCTTCCCCTGAGACCTTCGCTTACTGCATCTGTCCCCACATACAACGCCCCCTTGTGCGAGTTACATCTCGATGCACACCAGAGGGCGAATACAACTACAGCTACTTGGGACCGTACGATGCCATAAAACGGAAGAAAAGAACAGAGAAATTGAAAGACCCCCACTTAGAAGCATGAATAAGTTAGTGGGATGCGCTTAGCACCAAGCATTTGCGCAAGAAGCCCCAGATTGGGAAACTTGACGTCCAGCAATTATGGAACTTAGGTGGCAATCGCGCCAAGGCCGACTTTCAGCGGGCTAGCAGGCTGCTGAAAAACGCGCCGAATCCGGGGTCCCCGACAGGCCCGCTGTTGGCTTGTTGGGGTGGGGAGCCGGGATCCCCGACAAGCCCGCCAGAGGCTTTGTGGGGGTGGGAGTCCATGGTCTCCGACAGGTGCCGTAGTTGCGCGTGGTGGGGGCAGACCGTGCGATGTGCTACGAAATCTCTACGTAACAGAGTTACAGCGCAATGCAGGATCGCGCCGGAGCAGAGCTGTTCTTCAGCAGCCTGCCAGCAGTTTCCCTGGCTTGAATTCGCGCAGCCCAGGAAGATTCTCTTTTCAAACGGTCAAAAGCAATCTGTATAGCCGTCACAGCAACATTGTGATATAAGTCACTTAGGGGCAGCTCACGACAGCGCGAGCACCGGGGTTGGTCATCGCATGCGCAAGGGCGGCATGGAACTTCCAGCGCCGGGCAAATCCTCGGAGCTGGGAGCTGCGGTCGTAGCATGAATCTTCTGATGTCGGAGGGAAGAGTGGGTTCACCGTACGGTCTCGAACTGGTTGAGAATTGTGTGATCTGTAAATTGCGCACCGACAATTTTTTCTGCGGATTGCCCAAAACTTCGTTGGAAGCCTTCGAAAAAATCAAATTTACCGCCGCCTATCCCGCCGGCGCCGTGCTGTTTGTGGAAGGCCAGGGGCCGCGCGGCATTTATATGCTTTGCAAGGGGAGGGTTAAGCTTTCCACCACTTCCAGCGATGGCAAGACGCTGATCCTCAAGATCGTGCAACCCGGGGAACTGCTCGGCTTGCATGCTACCGTCTCCGGAACCCCTTACGAAATTACGGCCGAAACCGGCCAGCCCTGTCAGTTGAACTTCATCAAGCGCGACGATTTCCTGCGCTTCCTGCAACAACATGGCGATGCCTGTCTGAAGGCGGCGCAGCACCTCAGCCGCGACTGTCAATCGGCCTACCAGCAGATTCGCTCTCTAGGCCTGTCGCACGGCGCTCCGGAGCGCCTGGCCCGCCTGTTGCTTGAGTGGTCTCACGGAGAAGGCGCGGATGCGGACGGAATGCGCGTGAAGGTGGCCCTCACCCACGAAGAAATCGCTCAGATTATTGGCACTTCCCGGGAAACGGTCACGCGTACCCTGGCGGATTTCCGCAAGAAACAAATCGCGATTCTCAAGGGATCTACTCTGTTGATCAAGAATAAGCCCGTTCTGGAGCGATTGGTCGGCGCTTAACAGGCCTGCGGAAAAACGCGCCACAGCCGGACCACGGCACACGCCTTGTTTGCGCTGGTTGGGATATAAGAAGTGAGGCCTGGGGCGATTCGCCGAAACATTTTCCCAAACGCCCGGGTGACGCGGCGCAGAACAAGTCTCCCCTTTTTGAAATTGCGCCTTTCGACTTTCTTTTTTCTCGCAAACGCCCTCACAATTATTTTCTGCTCCCGCCCTTCGCATGCTCCTAGCAAGCTGCTGAAAAACTCTCCTTCGAGGGTGTCATCCTGGGCGCGGCGAAGGATCTGCTGTTTGCGCGCGCTCGAAGTAAAGCTGATCCTTCGCTCGCCGAAAACCGGTGCGACCTCAGGATGACACGGCTACGAGTTTTTTCAGCAGCCTCCTGGAATTGTTGCGAATACCCTCATAAATACCCCTACGACCTCTTTCTTGGCCCGATTAAGGTAATGCAATCGCATCGGTTTACAAAATTTCCCAAATCGGAACTACGCATTCAATATTGCGAATCTCTCCATGTCCGCCTCTCGTCGATAAATGTGGCGAATTTAAACATTATTCTCCGATGCACCTCGCGGGATAAAGATTTCATGCTCACTTTATGAGGTGATTTGCATCACTGCACCCGTTCGTCGGCGCCCATATTACTTAGTGTAGTAAAACTTTGCTTTCATTCGCGATGTGCTTGGCTGTCAACGATCGGCATCACGAATTCATTCGCTTTCCTGGAAGTGCGCCAAAGTTTGGCGAGAGCAGTTGGCTAGGCCGCTCCTGACAACGACCTGCCGCGGCGGTATTCGGACGAACGAAGCGACCGTTGTAAAGCAGGACTGAATTTTATCGATCCGGGTGGTACGTGAGATTCGGCAAGCAACTTCGAAAAACCGGCGTTGGACCCGCTCTAAGCCGGGCTCAATTCCGAATAGCAGTCTATAGTATTTTTCTGTAGTTCAGCTCTCGATCTCACTTCCCTGCCCGCAATTTCGGAATTCTTGACCAGTGGAATTGGCAAGTGCCACCCCGAGCGACGCAAGCGCCTCGTCTGCCGTGGGCCCAGTGCTACCGCTCCCGATGGTCGCTCTGCGCCGAAGTGGAGAAATTATGAGTAAGTCTCTTTTGTACGATGCCACAATGTGCATTGGCTGCAAGCAGTGCGAGGCCGGTTGCGCAGAGCAGAATCACTTGCCCTACAACGAGAAGATTGCCGTTGAGCAGGTAACCTCGGACCATAAATTCACCACCGTCGTCGCCAAACAGGAGAAGTTCATGCGGCGGCTTTGCATGCACTGCCAGGACCCGGCGTGCGCTTCGGTCTGCCCTGTGGCGGCCCTGCGCAAAACGCCTGCCGGCCCGGTAATTTACGAAGAAGCGCGCTGCATGGGTTGCCGCTACTGCATGGTGGCCTGCCCGTTCGGGGTCCCAAAGTACGAGTGGGCGAAGGTGCTTCCCAAGGTGCAGAAGTGCATCATGTGCCCGGACCGCATCGCCGCCGGCAAGCAGACGGCATGCGCCGAAGCTTGCCCGACCGGTGCCACCAAGTTCGGCGAGCGCGATGAACTGATTCGCGAAGCCCGTGAACGGATTGGTGCGAATCCCTCGAACTATGTTCCGCACGTCTTTGGCATCGAGGAAGTTGGCGGAACCTGCGTGCTGATGCTTTCCGGGATACCGTTCGATCAATGGAACATGCGGCTGTCCGATCTGCCGAACGACCCGTTGCCGCTTTACACCTACAAAGTTCTTTCGCGGATTCCCGACTTCGTTCCGCTGGGCGGAATCGTGCTGGGTGGAGTCTGGTGGATCACTCACCGCCGCGACGAGGTGGCCGAGGCCGAAGCCGCTGAAAAAGCGGAGCAAGAAGCCGGCAAGAAGAATGGAGGCGCGCGATGAAGTTCAAGTTCACCTTCTGGAAGCTGGTATTCGCGATCATCATGGTCCTGGGCGGCTACGCGACGGTCGTCCGTTTCACCCAGGGCCTGGGCGCTTCGACCAACATGAGCGACCAGTATCCTTGGGGCATCTGGATCGGCTTTGACGTGCTCTGTGGCGTGATGCTCGCGGCTGGCGGCTTCACCCTGACCGGCGCGGTTCACATCCTCAATGTGAAGCGGCTGGAACCGATCGTGCGGCCGACGGTGCTAACGGCTTTTTCCGGATACCTGCTGGTTTCGATCGCGCTGATGTATGATTTGGGCCGGCCCTACCGCATCTGGCACCCGCTGGTCATGCGCAATCCGCACTCGGTGATGTTCGAGGTGGCGATGTGCGTCATGTGTTACACGACGGTGCTGGCGCTGGAGTTCTCGCCGATCGTGCTGGAGCGTTTCAACCTGAAAAAGCCGCTGAAGTTCATCAAGGCGGCGTTGATTCCGCTGGTGATCCTGGGCTGTATTCTGTCGACGCTGCACCAGTCTTCGCTGGGGACCATGTACCTGATCATGCCGGAGAAGCTGCACCCCTTCTGGTACAGCCCGCTGCTGCCGGTGTTCTTTTTCATCTCGGCGATCGCGGTTGGCCTGGCGATGACGATTTTCGAATCTTCGATCAGCTCCCGTGTCTTCGGCCGCCAGCTTGAGTTGCCGATCATCCAGGAGCTGGGACGGATTCTGCTGGTAGTCCTGAGCGTGTACGCGATCTTGCGCTTTGAGGATCTGTACCATCGCGGCGTGCTGCACCAAGCCTTCATGCCGCAGTACGAGACTTACTTTTTTTGGCTGGAGATCATCATGGCGTTCATCGCGCCGATTGCGTTGCTCTCCATCAAGAAGGTTCGCATGAACCCGGGCGGCCTGTATTTCTGCGCCGTGCTGACCGTGTTGGGATTCATCACCAACCGGCTGAACGTCAGCATTACGGGGATCGAACACTGGGTCGGCAAACACTATCTGCCCAGTTTCACGGAGTTCTCGGTGACGGCATCGATGGTCGCCGGCGGCTTCGCCTTGTTTGGGCTGGCGGTGAAGTACCTGCCCATCTTCGAGGACGAACACCAACTCAAACCCAAACCATCCGCACCACGTGCGGTGGAAGCGGTGGCACCACTGAGTTCGACCACGGTGGTCACGAATGCCGGAGATTGATAAAAATCCGGATGAAGAAGAAAAGCGGGCCGACGGCGAAACCCTCGGTGACAGGACAGGCAAAGCCGGTTCCGCTACCCTGGATAACAGCGGATATTGGGATGCGGAGGGCCGCTGGAACTCAGGCCTGAGCGGTTTCCGCCAATTGGCGGGGCACCACATCAGCACCAAGCTCATTCTGCTGCTGATCCCGGCCCTGATGCTTACCTTCGGCGCGCTGGGGTTCGTCAATATCCAATTGCACCGGCATCATCTGGAGTCGGCGACGCTGGCCAATGCCGATCGTCTGAGCGACGCGATCAAGCGCAGCATGTCGTACTACATGTTACGCAACGATCGTGATGCCTTGTACCACACCATCAACACCTTCGCCGACGAACCGGGCGTGTTGCGCATTCGCGTCATCAATCCGGAAGGGCGAATCAGCTTCTCGACCGCCGACGAGCTGGGGCATCTGGTCGATAAGCGCGCCGAGCAGTGTTACATGTGTCATCGCGAGTCGCAACCGCTCTCCAAACTGGACCGGCCCGACCGTTACCGTTTCTACCGCGCGGGAAATCAACGGGTCATCGCCATCATCTCCCCCATAGAAAATCAGCCGGGGTGCAGCAACGCGGCTTGCCACGCGCATCCCGCGAGCCAAAAGGTGCTGGGGGTGCTCGATACTCATCTATCGCTGGCCGAGGCGGATGCCAAATTGCGGGAGAGCACGATTCAGATGCTGTTTTACACGGCTGCGGCGGCGCTGTTCATTGCGGTTGTGAGCTGGATATTCGTTTGGCGGGTGGTGCATAAACCGCTCAAGCGGCTGCAGTCTGCGACCGAGCGGCTGATGGACGGCGAACTCGGATATCAGACGGATGTGGCTTCCAACGACGAGGCCGGCAGGTTGGCGGTATCGTTCAATCGCATGAGTCTGGAACTGCGGCAGGCGCGCGAAGAAGTCACCTCATGGGCACGCACCTTGGAAGAGCGGGTGGAGGACAAAACTCGCGAGCTGCGCCGCGCCCACGATCAGATGATTCAGGTCGAGAAGATGGTGACCATCGGTAAAATGGCGGCGGTGGTCGCGCACGAAATCAACAACCCGCTGGCCGGAATTCTGACCTATGCCAAACTGATCAAGAAGTGGATTACTCGGGGTTTCGTCGATGATGCGCAAAAGCAAGAAGCGGCCGAATGCCTGGATCTGATTGCGATTGAAAGCCGCCGCTGTGGCGAGCTGGTCAAGAATCTGCTTACTTTCTCGCGCACTTCTCCGATGAACCTGGCGAAGTATGCGCTCAACGATGTCATCGGGCGTTGCGTGCGGCTCATCGAGCACAAAGCCGAGATCAGCGGCATTCATTTGCAGGTGGACACGGACCCGGACTTGCCGGAGGTGTATTGCGACGCGGCCCAGATCGAACAGGTCTTGCTGGCGCTCAGCGTCAATGGCATCGACGCGCTGCCTAAGGGCGGAAATCTGTGGATCAGCAGCCGTCGCCTTCCCGGGAACGAAATCGAGTTGCTGGTGCGTGACGACGGGATGGGGATTCCTCCGGAATTGTTGACCCAACTGTTTGAACCGTTCCTTACCACCAAGGAAGTCGGCAAAGGGGTAGGACTCGGCTTGGCCATCAGCAAAGGGATTATCGACCGCCATGGCGGCCGCATCGAAGTGCAGTCTCACCTGGGAGTGGGAACCACGTTTCGAGTGATTTTGCCGCTCGATGCGCGTATTCCCCAGCAGGGTGAATCATTGACGAAATCCGCGGCGAACGTTTAATGGGGTTTGCCTCCCGCGCCGCCGAACCGTGTGCAGCACTCATGAGGATAGTACCGTGACCGAAGCCAAGGGACGCATGCTGATCGTGGACGACGAACTGAGCGTCCGCGATTCACTGAATAAGTGGTTTAAAGAAGAAGGATACGAGGTGGGCACCGCGGAAAGCGCCAGCGAGGCGCTGCTGCGGATGGCGGAAAAGCAATGGGATATTGCCCTGCTCGACATCAAGATGCGCGGCACCGACGGAATCGAATTGCAGCGCCGCATGCACGAGATCGATCCGCGGCTGATCGCCATCATGATGACCGGCTATGCTTCGGTCGAGACGGCGGTGGCGGCGATGAAGAACGGCGCCTACGATTACGTGACCAAGCCGCTCGATCCCGAAGATATCACCCTCAAGGTGAGCAAGGCGCTCTCGCATCAGCGTGCGGAGCAGGAAAACGAGCGTCTGCGCGAACAGCACGCGGAGATCACGCGTCCCAACGAGCTGGTGGGCAACAGCGCGCCCATGCGGCGCATGATGGACGCCATTGAAACCGTCGGCCCAACCGATACCTCGGTGCTGATCACCGGCGAAAGCGGGACGGGAAAAGAATTGGTGGCTCGCGCCATCCACTATGCCAGCCCGAGGCGTTATCATCCATTGGTGGTCATCCATTGCGGCGCGCTGACCGAAACGCTGCTGGAAAGCGAGCTGTTCGGCCACGAAAAGGGAGCGTTCACCGGCGCCCAATATCGCAAAAAAGGGAAATTTGAGATCGCCGAAGGCGGCACTGTTTTTCTCGACGAGATCGGCGACATCAGCTTGAAAACGCAGACCGATCTGTTGCGGGTACTGCAGGAGCACGAGATCGCCCGCGTCGGCGGCAACCAGCAGATCAAAGTCGATTTCCGTTGCATCGCCGCCACCAACAAGCCCTTGGAGCAATTGGTAGAGGAAGGCAGGTTCCGGCCGGACCTTTTTTACCGGCTGAACGTATTCCGCATCGAGTTGCCTGCCCTGCGCGAGCGCCGGGAAGATATTCCGCTGCTTGCCGATCACTTTATCCGCAAGTTCTCCAAGGAGATGAACAAGCGGATCGTGCGCATCGCACCGGCCGCCATGTTGCTGCTGCAACAGCACAACTGGCCCGGCAACATACGCGAACTGGAAAACGCGATCGAGCGCGCCATGGTGGTGGCGCAGGAGCCGGAGCTTCGCGAGCAGGACTTCATGCTGAAGGCAAAGGGTGCCGGAGCGATGACCAACGGGTCTGAAAGCCGCACCCTGGACGACATCGAGAAGACGCACATCCTGAGAACCTTGGAGGAGTGCGGAGGCAATCAGACTAGAGCGGCGGAGATCCTCGACATCGACCGCGTGACCTTACATCACAAGCTGAAAAAGTACGGCTGGTCAAAGAGCGCGCTGTCCGCCAGCGAGACACGATGAAGTTTTTGCAATTGGTCCCCATAGGGGCGCCGGAATTCGAGTTGCTCGACTGGCTGCGCCGCGAATTGAGTGAGGGATTCCAGATTCCCTGCGGGATAGAAAACCCGCTGGATCCGGCGTTCGCTTACCATTCCGAGCGGGGCCAGTACCATTCCAGCGAGTTGCTGGCGACGCTTCATCAGAAGTACATGAAAAAGAAAGTCTGGCGATTGCTGGGCGTCGCCGACGTCGATCTCTATATACCGATCTTGACCTTTGTTTTCGGTGAGGCCCAGATCGGAGGTCCTTCCTCGGTGGTTTCCTACCATCGCTTGCGCCAGGAGTACTATGGCCTTCCTCCAAGCCGCGACTTGCTGGCACGGCGATTGCTGACCGAAGCGGTTCACGAACTGGGACACACGCTTCATCTCACCCACTGTCCGGACTACGAATGCGTCATGGCCTCCTCGCACGCCGTGGAATGGATCGATCTCAAGCACTGGACCTTCTGCCGGGATTGCGCAGCCAAAGCCCAGGTGCATGCGCATTACTAGAGCAGTGTCCCGGAGGTTCGCTGCAATCAATGTTTAGGGTGTCATTCTGAGCGACCAAAAGGGAGCGAAGTTGAGGCGTGAGGCGGCGTGTGAGCGGGGTCCTCGGAAAGCCAGACTTCGGGCTTTCTGGGGTGCCCTCAGCCGCCTGCCGAAATCCTGAGCGGAGCGAAGGAACTGTATTGGTTGAGAGAAAAGCAGATCCTTCGCTGCGCTCAGGATGACACTCCGGGACGGACGTGTTTTCTAGCCGCGGCTCACCCGGGCTTTCGCGCTTCCCCTAACCGCCATTGCTGATAACCACGAATCGGCAGCAGCAAAGAAAAGAACACGATGATGTACATGGCCGCTACCATGGGCTCGATCGGGCCGAACAGTTGCGCACTGAAGACCAGCACCAGCACATTATTCACCTGGCTGAGGCTGATGATCATGGCCAGTTGCTCCGGCAGAGCCAGCTTCCAGGAAAAGGCGATTCCGGCTACGAAAAAGATACCCGCCAGCACGACCGTCACCAGGAACGCAACCCAAACCATGGATGGCTGCTGCCGGAAATAGACGGAGTACTTCGAGAACACGCCGAAATTCGTAGTGGCGAACAGCAGCAGCGAGATCGAGAAGCGCTTGTCGATAAGCTTTTCCACCAGCCGCGGCGAAGACCGTTTGAGAATTTCCGCGAGCACAAACGGAACGAACACCACCATGCCCAGAATATTCGCCATGGTGGCAAATGGAAGCTGAACGCTATGGCCGGCAAGCACTTTAACCAGCGCGGGAAGCGTCACCGGAACCAGCAGCGAACCAGTGACCATGCCGACCGTCACCAGCGATGTATTGGCCAGCAGCATCTCCGAGAAGAACGGCCCTGTCACCCCGGGCGAGATGGCGCTGACCAAGAGCGCGGCCAGCGCGTGCGTCGGGAATAACCAGTGAAACAGGAAGTAGACCGAGACCGGCAGCAGAATCAGCTTTACGAAAAGCAGGTAACCGACCAACAGCCGCGAGCTTTGCGCAATCCGCCACATGGACTTCACGGGGATGGACAGAAAGCTGAGGAACAGAAGCGCCATCATGCAGTACAGCGGAAAAGCATGAAAAAGATTTCCAAATCGCGGAAAGAGAACGGCCAAGGCGATGGTCGGAGAAAGTCACGGCGAGCAGCAATAAGTCCTGGGCACGAATCATGCGTAAGCGCGAGGCTCGACCGGCCTTCCTTTGATTAGCAGGCTGCTGAAAAACGTGCCGAAGCAACGAGCGAGGCGCCATGTAACGTGGGCACCATAATAACTTTGTACAAGATATCGTGGGCTCACTTCACCAGAAACCTGTTTTTCAGCAGCCCGCTAGGCGATGCATCCAGTGTAGAGCAATATCATGATTATGGCGCATTTCGCCACATCAGGAGGGCAGCAACCAAGCAGATCGTGGGCCACGCCAGCGCCTCGCTCGTCGCTAGTTATATACTGCGCAGTTGGAGTTCTTCAGCGCGGCCCGCGGAGATTTTCCGAAGCCGCGTGGCAGGCAGGTCATCGGATGCCCATTAACGTAAACGATTTTGCCGATGCGGACAGTGTTTTTCGAGAGCAGATCAAGGTCGAAATGTAGCGCGCGACCGAAAACCTCAATCGCATCGCGACGCTTTTCAAGGCTGGGCTTGCCGACCCACAAGTGCTCAAGGAGTTTCGCGAGGCCGTCGATCGGATTCGCGAGGCCGGATGGATCGCGCAGCAGGGATTGGACTCCGCGCAAAATCAAAAAACCACCGAAATGCTGTTCGCGCACCGTGCCCGGGCGGCCATATCGCTGCTCAAGCAGCTTCGCCTCGAACTCGAGCGCATGGATACACCGCCGGCAACCCTCCAGGAGTTGCTGAAAGCCAGCTCTGCTTTCAATCAAGCGGCAATCGCCTGCGGCGCGGTCAAACGGCGCGAGAAATAGTTTTCAAGCGGACGATTTCTGCTGTCCGGGCGCAACGCCGAGCCCGCCCATCTGGCCGGACGATCTTCACGGCCGGGCTTCATGGAATACATCTTTCGCGAAGGGTCTACAAGTGGGCCAGCCACACGTCCAGCACAGCGCAGCGGGCCTCCTCGCGAACTACCTTGAGAGCGTTCCGCACGGCGTCGTCTAATGCGCCGGGATCGCGGACAATTTGCGCGAAGGCTCCGCCGGCGGCCGCCGCGATTCCCGAATAGTCGGGAGGCGGATCGAAGCTAACGTCAAGATCGCTGGTCTGGCTGGCGTAACCCTCCGGATGAGCCGCCAGCGCCGAAAGCTTCGGTGCCCTCCAGCCGCGATTGTTGTAGACGATTTGCAGAAAAGGCGTGCGATAACGCCGCGCCATCCAGTGCACCGTTGCCGGAACGGAGAACAAGTACGACCCGTCGCCGGTAAGGCACACAACGGTTTTTTCCGGATGCGCCAGCTTCATGCCGATGGCAGCGCCGCCGTTCCATCCGAGCGACGATGCGCCGCTGCCAAAGACCGTGCCGGGAGAGGTGGCGCACAGATGCTCTGTAACCACGTTATAGCTGGTGATGGCCTCATTCAACACCAGCGTCTCTCCGTCCAGATGCTCGCGCACGCAGGCCGTCAGAAATTCGGGAGTAATGACATCTGCCGGCGGACGCTCGCGTTCGCGCAGCACGTTCTCGCGGGCCGTGTGCAGGGCGGCGTAGTGTGCCCTTCTGTGCTCGATGGCCGGTCCATCGAGGTGAACCGTATCCAGGCAATCGTTGATCTGGCGCAAGGCGGTCGCCGCGTCGGCACGACAAACATTTTTTGCCGGGATCGACCAGAGCGGCATTTTCTCCTTCAGCGGATCGATGTCGATGTGGTGGATGCTGGCGCCGCTCGATGGCCGGTTGACCGTCGGAATCCAGGGTATATCGCTGTCCACAACCAGTATGCAATCCGCCTCGGCAAGCAGCGGATGCTGGCGCTGCTCATTCCACTGGCTGCCTTGGTAGAGCACATCGTCGGCGGGAAAATTCACATAGTTCGGCACCGATTCGAAGACGGCGATCGCGAGCCGTCGGCATAGTCGAACTAACTCTTCGACCGCTGCCGGATTGCGCCCGAGGTAGGAGGTGACCACCAGGGGACGGCTCGCCGCCAGCAGATCCCCCACCAGGGCGTCAACGCTCGAAGCAGGCATGGCGCAGGGTGCAATCGCCGGCCACTCCGCGGCATCGGCCGCCGCGGGCGGAATCTCTTCTTCCAGCACCTCGCGCGCGGCCATCAGGTATACCGGACCTTGCGGATCGCTGTGCGCAATTTGCATGGCCCGGCGGATTATCTGCTTGAGGTTTCGGCCGCTGCGGATTTCATTATCGTATTTGACGTAGCCGCGCACGATTCCACGCTGGTCGAAGACATCCTGCAGCCAGTGAATAAACTCATTGCGGCTTCCCGGCAGCTCTCCCTGCTGGGTGAACGGCACCGCCCCTGAAAAAATCAGTACCGGAACGCGGCATCTCGAGGCATTGTGCAAAGCGCCCGCCATGGTTTGCGTTCCGACATCGACATGCACCAGCACTGCCTGCCCGCGCCCGGTGATCTGCGCGTAGCCATGGGCCGCGCTCAGCGCCACCATCTCATTAGGACAGGTAATCACCGCCGGAATCCTGCGTCCGGTGGCGCGCGCCTCGGCGATGCTCTCGAGAATGGGCGGATGATCGCTGCCAAAATTGGCAAACAGATAGGAAACTCCTGCTTCCTGCAACGCCTCAAGCAATGCGGTGGCCGTGCTGTACATTCACCTTCCTCCCTGCTCCCCGATTGTACGACGCGATTCCAATCTCCCGGTTTGTCGAAACCTGTATTTCCGCGGCCGCTGCAGAGTTTGCTTGCTTTCCCCTACAATTATGCAACGCTGGATACCTGTTACAAAGTCGGCTACCAATTCTAAGATCGTCGTCGTTGAGCCAATGAAGGAGACCGAACTTGACCGGACGTGTTTGGCGGAACGACAGATTCGACACCGGCTTGCTGGCTTCCGTATTCGGGGAGCGCTTTGACCGGCTGATGACGGTCGAGGTCCGTCCGGTCGATGGCGGACTTCCGCCGGGAATCGTGGTTCGATTGTATGAGATTTGCCGCCGATATCACGGCGAGCCGCTCTCCACGCTGGCGGCGCGCCGTCTGGCCGAGGTGGTCGGCGAAGGGGATACGGTGCTCATCGTCACCGGCTTCGGAGTGCCTCCCAACCTTCCTTGCGGCGAGACGGATGGTCCGCCCGGGGCGGCCGTGTTGGCCAGGGCGCTCGCCGAGGGATTCGGCGCGCAGGTTGTGCTGGTTACGGAGCAGGCGCATTTGGCGCCGGTGGCGGCAACCGGCAACTTGCTCGGCAAAAGACTCAACGGGCGTGGATCGATCACCGTCGAGAGTTTCCCGGTTGGGATCGACGCCGGACGCTCCGCGGCTGCCGGTCTCATTGCCAAGCATCGTCCGGCGGCGGTCGTCTTCGTCGAGCGGCCCGGCCCCAACATCGAGGGATATTTCCATGGAATACGCGGCGACTGCGGCTCTCCCGATGGCGTCGGACACCTTTATCTGCTAGCTGAAGCGGCGCGCGGCCAAGGCGTACTAACTGTCGGCATCGGCGATGGCGGCAACGAGGTCGGCTTCGGCGCGGTTCGGCGGCAGATAGCCGAGAATTTGCCCCTGACTGGCCGCTGTCTGAAGGGATGCCCATCCGGCGTGGTAACGGCGATCGCAACCGAGATCATGGTCAGCGCTTCGGTCTCGAACTGGGGCGCTTATGCGGTCGCGGCCGCACTCGCGGTGCTGCGGCGAGAGCCGGCCTTGCTGCACACTCCCGAACTCGAACGGGAACTGCTTGCCGTCTGCGTGGCCGCCGGAGCGCGCGATGGGGCGACGTTCGCCGCCGATCTGCTCGTCGACGGCATCGACTGCAGCGGCCACACCTCCTTCGTAGGCTTGCTCCGCAGCATCGTTTCCAGTTGCGTTGTGCCACCAAAAGCCCCGGCGCACGGCATGTGAACTGACAGCAATCTGCGCTGTCAACTTCGCTCCCTGCGGTCGCTCAGAATGACAATTTCAGAACCCGCGCCGTCATATTTTTTTTGAAATCGGCGCGCGCCCGAATTCAGAACCTCTGTCCCGTACAATGCCCAGTCTGCTTGTTCAATGCCGAATCTGCCCGTTCAATGCCCATAGTGGAACTTTTCCGGCATTTACCAGGCAGATTCACCTCAAAACACCGGTCTCGATTCCAGCAGAATACCTTTACTGAATACCTGCTCGGTGTGCTATGCTCCGGCATGCCCAAAATAGACCCTGCCACCCGAGTAACGGAGGCAGGTCAATTCGTATTCATCACACATTCCAGTGACTTTGCTCACCGACGAAACGTGAGCTGGAATACGAAACTAACCCAATCCCAAAAACTTGTTAACAAGGGGGTAGTAACTTAAATGGCCATTAGGGGAAAACTTCTTTTATTAATCGCGCTGCTGGCGCTCATGCTGGTAGCTCTCACACCCGCGTTCGCCGGAGATAAAGAAGCGTTAGGCGACGCTCGGTGGACCGGTCCACTTCAGACACCAAACGCTGGTACCATCCCGAAGGACCACTGGTACGTTGAGACGTATTTCGTTGCCGAGCAGGACAACGGCGTATACGGCAATAACGGCACCAAGTACGGTGCCAACAGCAAGCAGGCCAATGCGCTTGGCATGCCCGGCTATGACAATAACTTCCAAGAAGTAACCTTGATGACGTACGGCGTCACCAACAGGTTCAACTTACAGATTCTGACCGACTTCGGCGGCATTCAGGGCGGCTCTCACGTTGCGTCGACCCCTGGCATCTCGGCCGACCTGCTCAGGATCAGGTTGCCCTACAAGTTGCACAGCTACAAGCAGGGTCAGCCGTGGCCGACGTTCTCGGTTGTTCCCGAAGTCAACATTCCGGTCATCGCCAGCTCACACGCAGTTTATGAGCCTGGTTTTGGCCTCTGGGCCATCCGCCCGTTCTGGATGCCGAACGGCCGCATCCTCCGTCCTCGCATCAGTCAGGATTTCTTCTTCCCGGCGTATAGCAGGACTGTAACCAACCCCAGCGTCGGACAGGGCTTCAACGAGAGCACAGCCTGCACACTGACGTCTGGTCCTACCTGCTCCTTTAAAAGAGGGTACTCAGCCAAGACTCAGTTCGGCGTGGAATATAGCTTGACGAAGAAGTGGGTACCGGCGTTCGACTTCGTGCTTGGCTACTACGGCGGACAGAACAAGTTCGGTGGCGCTGCTGAACAGGGCATTACCGGCGTTAGCGCTGCCGGCGTAACCACCTCCACTGGTGTCCTTAACAGCCCGCGGTCGTACGCGGTTGATCCGGCTCTGGAGTATAACTTCACCGATAACACCGGCATCATCTTCGGTGTTGAAGTCACGGTGGGCGGCACCAACTCCGGTCCTTTTATCAACCACAACAACGGCGCCTACATTGCGCCGCAGATCGCTCTGCAGTGGTTTAAGTAAGATTCTCCTCCCGTGCCTTTCGGACGGGGTTCGAGATTCTTTCGCGCGGTGGGCTAATGCTCACCGCGTTTTTTTGCGGAGATTCACCTATGGGATGTTGACGGGACTTCGATCAGTTTCGGTTCCAGAGATACTGCATCCTCCGCTACGGGTGTCATCGTGAGGAGGTTCGCTGCCTTTGCGAACCGACGTGACGATCTATGCATTTCACCGAGCGTCACCCGGAGGCCGGAAAAAGTAAATGCATAGACCCTCACGTCACGCCGCCGACAACCGGCGGCGCTCCTCAGGGTGACACGCTGGAATAATCGTTCTTGGGGGATACACCAACCCTAACACCAGTCCTAGTGCGCGGGAGTTGCGGCTAGATTGATGCGATCGATCTCCGCCAATTCCTCCGCGTTCAACTCCCATCCCGCGGCTTTGGCGTTCTTCTCGATCTGCTCCGGCTTGGTGGCTCCGGCGATCACACTTGCCACCGCAGGTCTCGCGAGCAGCCAGCTAAATGCCAGTTCCAGTAGAGTGTGGCCGCGCTTTGCCGCAAACTGCTCCAGACGCATCGCCTTCTCCAGGTTGGAAGCAGTATGGTACTTATCCGCCAAAGCCTGTTTCTGGGCCAATCGCGAGCCGGTCGGAGCAGGCTGGCCCATCTTGTACTTTCCCGTAAGCAGACCACTGGCAAGCGGAAAGTAGGGAAGCTCTCCCATGCCATGCTGTTCGATCGCCGGCAGCAGTTCGCGTTCGATGCCGCGCGCCACCAAGCTGTACTCATCCTGGCTGGAGACAAAACTAGCGAGCTTTTTTTCCTTGGCGATTTTCTGCGCCTCATGCAGTTGGGCAGCCGAGAAGTTGGAGCAGCCGATGTAGCGAACCTTCCCGTGTTTCACCAGATCGTCCAAGGCGCGCAGGGTTTCCTCGATCGGGGTCTTGGGATCGGGGTAATGAATCTGGTAAAGATCGATCCAATCGGTCCTGAGCCGTCTGAGACTTTCCTCCACCTCGGCCAAAATATAGGCGCGCGAAGCGCCGCTCTTTTCGCCAGCCGGGTTCGGCTTCGCTCCAACCTTCGTCGCCAGTACGATCTGCTTCCGTCGTTCACCCAGCACTTCGCCCATGATTTCTTCCGAGCTGCCATAGCTGTCAGACGTGTCGAAGAAGTTGATGCCCACTTCGATCGCCTTATCAATAACTTTGCGCGATGACTCGACATCCATGTTGGCGACGAATCCAAAGTTGTTGCATCCCAGTCCCACGACCGAGACCTGCAACTCCGATTTTCCCAGCTTTCTATGTTTCACTTTTCGAATCCCTTTCTTGTTCCTGCCCTTCGGCAGCGGCTTGACCTATTTTACGAGACAACCGAAAGCCTTCAAAGTGCGCGTGCCGTGGAGATGAACCTCTGCCGTCCGCCCCTGCAAAGGCAGACCATGCCCCGTTTCTTGACAAACCAAGCCTGAACAAACCAAGTAAAGACAAATCCGCTGCTTCAATTCCCTTCCACTGCAACGATCTCTCCGCTGTCGGCTGACTTGCCGATGGGAGGCTGCGGCGACAGGCCGCAGTCATTTCGACAGCAAACCGTGGTTGACAACATTGGCGGGATCCACGGCGCCACCGGTAAGCACGGCGATGATATTTTCGGCCGCGGCAATGCCCATCCGCTCCACGGCGGCGCCAGTCTGCCCGGCGATATGCGGAGTGATGATCAGGTTCGGAGCCGAGAGCAGCGGATTGCCCGGCGCGGGAGGTTCCTCGGCCAGGGTGTCAAGCGCTGCCCCAGCCAGTCGGCCGCTGCTCAGTGCATCCGCCAGAGCCGCCTCGTCGACCAGCGCTCCACGAGCGGTGTTGATGAATAAAGCTCCCGGCTTCATCATGGCGAATGCCTGGCGATTCATCAATCCGCGCGTCTCGGCGATGAGCGGGCAATGCAAGCTGACGATGTCAGAGGCGGCGAGAAGCGCTTCGAAGCTTGCCGCCCTTTCCACTGGAGTGATCGACTGCGGCGAACGTGTCAGCGCGATGACACGCATGCCGCAGCAACGGGCCAGTTCGGCCACGCGCCGCCCGATCCGTCCAAAGCCGATCAACCCGAGGGTGCGGCCGCGAAGCTCGCTGCCCTGATAGCTCCCACGATCCCATTGGCCGGAACGGACCCGAGCGCTCAAAGACCAAAGCTCGCGCCCCAACGCCAATATGCACCCAAGCGTTAGCTCCGCCACCGCCGGGGCATTGGCGTCGCCGACGACCATCACCAAAACGCCGTGCGCGGTTGCGGCAGCGAGATCCACCGAATCGACACCGACTCCGTGCTTGGCGATCACTCGCAACTCGGGCGCGGCGTCCAACACCGCTTGGCTGACCGGGGGATTTCCGCGCATCAGGATCGCCTGCGCCGGCTGCTTGGCAAGTTCTTCGATGAGTCTTTGCTCGGTCACCTTCCCCGGCATCATCGTTAAACTTGCGCCGATCGCGGAAAGCTTATCGACGGCGGCCGGAACCAGCTCCGCTCCCGTTACCAGCACTTGATATTGATGTTTTGCCATGTCGCGTCATCCCTTGTACACAATCGGCGCCCACCGCTAAACGGCGACCAGGAAAAGTCTCCTTCGGCAATCGCAAATCACTTCGCGGGTGCTGCTTCAGCCCGTAAATCGGCTCCCTTGGTCTCCCGCAGCAGGTAAGCGGCGACCAGCGCCACGGCATATGCCGAGAGGGCACACACTCCCATGGCCTGCCCTAGAGGCCTGGTTGCCGCCAGCACCCCGACCATCGCCGGAACCACGGCCCCAAAACCGCGGCCACCGCTCAGCGAAAATCCCTGCCCGCCAGCGCGAATACGAGTGGGAAACAGTTCTGAGAACGAGGGCAGCATGCCCGAGGCAAGACCTCCCTGAAACGCGCCGAGGAAGAATCCGAGAACCATGGTGGCGGCGGCGCCGATTGGCACAAACATGTAGATCGCCACGTTAGCGGCCTGGCAGCACAGGAAAGTCATGAAGCTCTTGCGCCTGCCAATCCAATCGCTCAGGAAGCCATAGGCAAACGGGCCGACGAAAGAGCCCAGGATATTCAGGGCCAGATAGCCCGCGGTGGAGGAAACGCGGAGGTGCAAAACGGTTCGAAGATAAGTCGGCAGCCAGGTGATCAGTACGTAAGCGCCGCCCAGGATGCCGGTTGAAAGCACGGTTGCCGTAATCGTGTTCTTCAGGTGCGGCGGCACGAAGATTTCCCAGAAGTTGCTCTGCGCCGTCTTGGTCGCCTTCGGCTTGTGCAATTCAACGTAGAGAGCGGATTCGGGCACGAAGCGCTGGACGAAGAGCACGAACACGGCTGGAAGCAGACCTATTCCGAAGAACACGCGCCACGCCATTGCCTGCGAAAAGTATCCGAAGATCACCGGCATCATTGCCGTGGAAAGCGCGTAGCCAATCGCGTATCCGCTTTGCACCGAGGCAGCCACGCGTCCGCGAAGCCGAGGAACCACGGTCTCGCTGATGAGCACGCCGCCGACCGCAGCCTCTCCGCCGTAGCCGATTCCCTGGATACTTCGCGCCACGAAAAGCTGCCAGAAGGAATTGGTGAAGGCTGCGAGAAAGGTGAAGGCCGCCACCAGCAGGATGGTAATCTGCAGCACGCGCACGCGCCCGATGCGGTCCGCCGCGATTCCGGCAAGCCAGCCCCCGACCGCGGAACCGACCAGGGCAGCCGAAGCAATCACCCCGGCTTGCGGCTTGGTAATGCCCACAATGGCGATCAAAGTCGGCATCACCAAGGCGTAGATGGTCGTATCCATCGCGTCCAGGCCAAGGCCGCCAAAGCACGCCCAATAAGTCAGTTTTTCCCGGCTGGAGAGTTCGGAATACCAACCCAACCTTCCCTTCTTCGGTTGCTCCGCGACCGTGGCCGCGGACTTCTCGTTGCTTTCCACCATGCTCCCGCCTTCGTGGCTTGGCTCAACTCAGCAACAGCGCGCGAATCGCCAAGCGGATAGCCCTGCTCAGAGTTCCTCGACGGTCCTGGGAAAAATCCGTTGATAGGCTTCGGCGTGGGTGATCTTACGTTCGGTCCGCCGCCGCGCGGTATTGCCACGCTGCTCCGCGACGTTCTTATAATAAGGCCACATCCGGGTCTGCGACTTGATGCACAGCATGGCGCGCCACTTGAGCTCCCAGACCTCCGAGATATCGAGCAGCGTATCCGGCCGGTATTCACAAAGTTCACTCTGATGCGGCTCAAAGCAATACACCTGGGGCGCGGCGATGATCTTGCCGCCTTTCCGACCCGGCGCCTGGGCCACCATGCGCGCCTCGAGCGCCAGACGGCAAGCCGTAACGTGATCCCAGTTGGAGGGATCTATCTGGGGATGCGTCAGGATGAAGCGCGGCTGCGCGTCCCGATAGATGTCGACGAGCCTCTCGACGAGGCTGGGACTTGACGACAGCAGATAGTCCTGTTGATCGAAAAAATGGATCTCGGCTCCGAGTACTTCCGCCGCCTGCTCTGCCTCAAGCCGGCGGCGCGCCCGCACTTCTTCCAGGGTGAGGTCCGGCTCCGCCGCCCAGACTTCGTTCGACTCGCCGCGCTCGCCCGCGCTCAGGCAGACCACGACCGCCCGGTAACCGTGCTGCAAGGTATGAACTGCAATCGCTCCGCCCGCCCGCCAAATGAAATCAGCGGCGTGCGCACTCACCACTACTAATGATTTGTCTGCTGAAGTCACGTCTCCCTCGCTAACCTGCACTAATCAACCAGCTCGTGCACCGTGAATGCTACCAGAACGGTTCACCGGAAATCATCCGCCGATCTCGACGGGATCGAAATGGGGTTTAATTCGAGCAGTTGAGGGCTGCCGTCGCTGGGAACTCCGGCAGCATGAGAACACTGAATCTGTTCAATCTGTTCTACCGTGGGCCGCTTGGATGGGCGTACAATCTTTACCGTTTCCAAAGTCAAGAAAATATTCCGGTTGAGTACGGAGATTTCATGAAACCAGAAAATGTAATCATCCTTTTCGCCGTGTGTCTCATCCTCGGCACAGCCAGCTTTGGCGCCTCCCAGCCAGTGAACGGGGTCGAGCATTGGGTAAACAACGGGGCTATCAGGTTATATGTATGGGAAAAGTACGCGGAGACAACCAGCAATAAACCCATTATCGTCCTGTGTCATGGCTCCGCGACCGCGGGAAAGGAGAGCTTCGACCTGCAAGTACCGGGCAAACCTTCTTACAGCCTGATGGACGTGCTTGCGCAAAACGGGTTCGACGTTTTTGCTCTCGACGTCAGAGGATTTGGCCGGTCCACCCACCCGGAGGGCCACATGACCACCGCCGAGGCCAGTCAGGATCTCAATGCGGTGGTGGACTATGTGCTAAAACTCCGCAACGTCAAAAAAGTCAACCTTCTCGCCTGGTCGTGGGGAACCCAGTATGGCGGAATGTTCGTGATGAGCCAGCCTGAAAAAGTGGCGAAGTATGTCTCCTATGCGCAGATGCACCTGAACAGTCCCGACATAGCCAAGCGGCGGCCGCGCATCGATGTCTTCCGTCAGAATGCCTACGTTGCCATCCCGGAAGCCTTGTGGAAGCCGCGATTCTACTCCATGGCCCCGCCCGAGGTTAGCGATCCCGAGGTAGTCGATGCGTTTGCCAAAGTCGCGGCCCAGGTCGAGGTCAAATCACCGACTGGACCGCAGCTCGATATGGTAACCATCATGCCCATGCTCAATCCCCGGCTCATGCCCGTTCCGGTAATGATCATCCATGGCCAGTACGATGACGTTGCCGACCTCGACGGACTGCTGCCTTTTTTCGCTCAGCTTCCTAATCCGAGAAAACAGTACGTGGTCGTGCCCGATGCCGGCCATATGATGCATTTGCAAAAGGGGCATCGGGTTTTTCAGCACGACGTGATTGCCTTCTTCAGCACACCGTAAATCGGGAGGCTTCGAAGAGACCATCAACGCCACCGGCCGCGGCGCCATGGGGTTAGGTGAGGATGTCTCGACCCTGGCGGTGCATATCGAGATGGCTTACACCACATCACCCAGGATACTGTTGCCGTCAACACCCAGCGCTGGCCGCAAGGTGGACTTTGCAGGAATCAACTCGCGGAAAGCGCTATGATGGGAGATATTGTTTATCCTCCAGAGAAGGAATTCTTGCTGCACGTCGAGGCAGGCAGCGCATCCGCCATCGAATCGCTGGATATCTTCAATGGCAAGCAGCTCATTTCAACGATGGCTGAACCGGACAGAGGTGAATTCATTTTGCGAAAGAGGTTACTATGACTGTTCAATCCGCGGCGCAGCGCGACCGGCTCTACCAAGCCGGGGCAGAAGGCGCCAGACTTTTTGGTACATGAGGACGGCGATTCGGTTGGGGTCATCGTCATTGAGGGCCTCAAGGCCGGTACCGAAATGACTGGCTGGATCATGGCTCAGGACCGCACCGTCTCCATGAAGGTTCTTAACGACATTCCCATCGGACACAAAGTCGCGCTCACCGATCTCAAGGTGGGCGACAGCGTGATCAAGTACGGCGTCAACATCGGCAAAGTGGTTGCCCCAATCAAGAAGGGCGAGCACGTGCACGTTCACAATCTCAAGACGAGGAGGTGGTAACCATGCAGAAAACATTTTTGGGATATCGTCGCGAGAACGGACGCGTGGGCATTCGCAATCATGTCATCATCCTGCCTTTGGATGATCTTTCCAACGCGGCCTGCGAAGCCGTGGCCAACAACATCAAGGGGACGATGGCGATTCCGCATCCTTACGGCCGCCTGCAGTTCGGCGAGGACCTGGATCTGCATTTTGCCACGCTGATCGGCACCGGCAGCAACCCCAACGTGGCCGCCGTGGTGGTCATCGGAATCGAACCGGTGTGGACCGCACGGATCGTCGACGGCATCGCCAAGACCGGCAAGCCGGTGGCTGGATTCTCGATCGAGAAGAACGGCGATCTGAACACCATCTGCGCCGCTTCGCGCAAGGCCAAAGAGTTCGTGCAGTGGGCCACCGAGTTGCAGCGCGAAGAGTGCGCCATCAACGAACTGTGGGTCTCCTGCAAGTGCGGCGAGAGCGACACCACCTCCGGGCTGGCCTCGAATCCGACGGTCGGCAACGCCTTCGACAAGCTGGAAGCTGCCGGCTGCACTCTGGTGCTTCGGCGAAACGACGGAAATCACCGGCGGCGAGAACCTGGTCGCCGACCGTTGCGCCACTCCTGAAGTGCGCAAGAAGTTTCAGTTCTACTTCGACCGTTACGCCAAACTCATCGAGGACCACAAGGTCGACGACCTGTGCGACTCGCAGCCGACCAAGGGCAACATCGAGGGCGGCCTGACCACCATCGAAGAGAAGGCGCTGGGCAACATCCAGAAGATCGGCAAGAAGTGCAAGGTGATTGGCGCGCTCGACAAGCACGAGGCTCCAAGCGGACCGGGCTTGTGGTTTATCGATTCCTCGTCGGCCGCCGCCGAGTTCGTGACCCTGATGGCCGCCGCCGGCTTTGTGGTTCACTTGTTCCCCACCGGGCCAGGGGAACATCATCGGCAACCCGATCCTGCCGGTGATCAAGCTGGGGGCTAATCCGCGTACGGTGCGCACCATGAACGAGCACATCGATGTCGATGTCTCGGGCGTGCTGCGTCGCGAAATCAACATCGATCAGGCTGGCGACAAGTTGCTGGACTGCATGTTCCACACCGCCAAAGGCCGCCTCACCTCGGCCGAGGCGCTCGGACATCGCGAGTTTGTCCTTACCCGCCTGTACGAAAGCGCATAGGACACGGTGAATTGAAATCCCACATCTGCCCACTGTGGCAGATGTGGGGCACCGTCCACACGGAAAACATCGGCTTCGGTGCGCACCCTCTGCCGTTTCCGCAAGGCTTACCGCTTTTACTGATAGGGATAAAACACGAAAAACAGCGATGAGAGCAGCGTCAGCAGCCAGAGCCCCGGCCGAATCTCCCGTCGCTTGCCCGCCACCAGTTTGCACAAGGGGTAGAGAACGAATCCTGCCATGATGCCGACTGCAATGTTGAAGGTGAAGCATGTCAGCGCCACTGTGGCGAAGGCCGGAACCGATTCCGAATAATCTTCAAAATCAATCAGACGGATGGGCGCCAGCATGAACAGGCCGACCACGATCAGTGCGGGGCCGTACGCCTGGGGTGGAATTGCCGCCACGAATGGCGAAGCAAAGGCTGAAAGCGCGAAGCACGCGGCCACAATCAATGTGCTGAGTCCCGTTCTGCCGCCGGCTTCAATCCCAGTCGCCGATTCGACGAAGACTCCCGAGGTCGTCGTTCCCAACATAGGCGCAAGCGTGGTTGCCAGTGCGTCGACCAGCATGGTTTTTTCGATCTCCGGCAGGTTTCCGTTCTTATCCAAAAAACCAGCCCGCGCGGAGAGCCCAATCAGGGAGCCCATCGTATCCACGAACGCCATAATGAAGATCGTGAGCACGACGGGAAAGACGCCCCAACGAAGGGCGCCGCGTATATCCATCTGCATAAAAATGGGCGTTATGGCGGGCGGCACGCTGAATAACGAACGCGGCGCCGGGGCTACTCCCGTTACATAGGCGAGGAATGCGGTGACCACGATTCCAATCAGGATTGCTCCGCGGACCTTGCGGATAATCAGAACTGAAATCAGCACGAATCCGAAGATAGCGACCAACACCGGGCGGGAGGTCAGGGCTCCCGCGTGCACCGGCGCTCCAGGAACGCCCAGCACGACGATTCCTGTCTGGTTCAGTCCAATGAAACTCAAGAACAGCCCAATGCCCACTGCGAAACTGTAGCGCAGGCAAAGCGGCACGCTCTCCACCATCCAAGTGCGCAGCCGGAACAAAGTGAGCAGAACAAAGACGACGCCCGCGAAGAAGGTGGCGGCCAAGGCTGTTTGCCATTTGTAGCCGAGTGCCCCGCAAACGGTGAACGCGATAAACGCGTTCTCACCCATGTAGGGAGCAATCGCGAAGGGCCGGTTCGCGTAAAACGCCATGAGCAGGCATCCGAAGACCGAGGCGATGACGGTCGCTACCATCGACGGCCCCGGCGGGATTCCGGCGTTTTTCAGAATCGCCGGATTTACCACCACGATGTACGACATGGTCGTGAAAGTCGTCAGGCCGGCGATGATCTCGCGATTTACGGTCGTTCCGTGCTCTTGCAGCTTGAAAAACTGCCGCAGTTTACCCGGCGCCGGTGCTGTCTTGGTGTCGCTATCGGTTTTCGGATACATGGCTCTTCCCGAAAAGAGTAAATCGGCTCTGCGTCCACGTCAAAAAAGTACAGCCAGGTTAAGATCGCCGAGATACCCAGATCAGAATGCGTAGACCGCCAAGGACGTATGTTTGGCGCTCATTTCGACAGCATCTGCGGGAAGAGGTAACAGCAGGAAAAAGAACTTCCGTACGATGGAGCACTAAATCCGTCCGTAATGAGGAGGTTTTTAAGTCCTGCTCCGATTCGCCAGCAAGCCTCCCCGCGGATGCCCATAGAGGCAAATTTGCAGGCCTTCTATCCAGTCGCAAGCCCTGTGGACGGCCTTCAGAATCCATGCCTCCCGAATCAATTTCTTCACCACAAGTTGCCGTCCGGAGTGTACTTCGCCATGAAAGCGTCCCAGCCACCGGCATTTGTCTGACCGTCAAGATTGCCCTGTGTTTCCCCCGCGATATAAACATTTCCTAAAGCATCCAGAGCAGCCATAGCCGCACCCTCGTCAAAGGCACTGGTGCCGAGCAGCTTCACCCACTGATTGTTGCCGGAGGAATCGAATTTGGCGATGAAGATGTCCTCACCGCCAGCATTCGTTTGGCCACCGAGATTGCCAATTTCAGTTCCTACGACGTAGAGATTTCCGGAAGCATCTGCGCGAATGTCCCAAGGGTTCTCCCCAGAGCCAGAGGCGCCGAGCTGCTTCACCCATTGATTGTTGCCGGAGGCATCGTACTTCGCGATGAAGATGTCGGTAGTCCCAGCAAGCACGCCACCGAGATTGCCAATCGTACCGCCGGTGATGTAGACATTTCCGGAAACGTCCACGCAGACGTTGTTAGCCCAATCGGTGGCAGTCGTGCCAAGCAGCTTTAGCCACAGCTGGTTGCCGGAGGAGTCGTACTTGGCGATGAAGGCGTCCTCACCGCCAGCATTGGTTTGACCACCGAGATTGCCAGACGTATTTCCGGTGATGTAAACATTCCCTGAAGCATCGACGGCAATTCCCCAAGCTTCGTCATTGGCACTCGTGCCGAGCAGCTTTACCCACTGATTGTTGCCGGAGGAATCGTATTTGGCGATGAAGATGTCCTCACCGCCAGCATTCGTTTGCCCACCGAGATTGCCAGTTGTATATCCCGTGATATAGGCGTTTCCGGAAGCGTCTAGAGCAATGCCTATTGCATAATCTTCGCCAGATGTGCCGAGCTGCTTTACCCATTGCTGCGTTCCTGAAGTGTCGTACTTGGCGATGAAAATGTCATAATTCCCGGCATTCGTGCCGCCGAGATTGCCAGTTGTGTATCCTGTGACGTAGGCATTTCCCGCAGAATCAACGGCAATACGCATGGCCAAATCGTCGCCAGTCGTGCCAAACTGCTGCCCCCACTGCCGGTTACCGGAAGAATCATATTTCGCGATAAACGCGTCGTTGTTCCCCGCATTCGTGCCAAAGAGACTGCCCGCGGTATACCCTGAGATGTAAATGTTTCCCGAAGCATCCAGCGCAATGCCCTGTCCATAATCGTCGGCAGGGGTGCCGAGCAGCTTGGTGAAAGGCGCGGTTGTTGCCGTCGCGTTGCTTTGTGGCGATTCTTCCATGCGGTAGACAGCCGTTACCCCATAAGTGTGCGTGGTGCCCACAACTAAGCCGGTATCCATGTAGGTGGGCTGTGTTGGCGAGGCGATGAGAGTGCCGTCGCGGTAGACATTGTAGCCGGCCGCTCCCGACGAAGCTGTCCAGGTGAGCTGGATGAAAGTCCTACCGGCGTTAGCCTGCAAGCCGGCGGGTGCACCGGGGCCACCGAAACCTCCACCGCAGCCTGTTATCAAGAAGAGAGACCATAAAATCACGACCCATGCTGCGTGCTTACTCTTCATTGGATATCACCTTTCTACGTCGCTCATGCGTCTGACCGCTACCATCAACGTTGCCCGAAGCAGATGACCATACCCGCGCCGAACAGGAAATTATTCTGCCGGTCGTTCCCGCCGTTCGGAAACTTGGTAAGGAAGTACTCCGCTTGTGCGGGGCGCAGGATAATGCGGCGGGTTAGGGGCATTTCGACCCCACCGCCAATCTTCATGGCGAAGGCATTGGCCGATCCCCCGCTGGTTCCGAAAAGCAGGCCACTGGCATGCGCTCCGCCCACAAGCACCTGCCCATAGGGGTTCGGCTTGTACCACTGTCGTTCCCCTCCGGCCGATTTCCGGTGGTAGTAATACCGCGGGCCGACGAGATAGGAAGTAATCGTTAGACCATGCCCCGAAATAAGGAAATCGGAGGCATGCACCGCGCCGATATCCCCGACCACGGCAAAACGCTGGTCGAGGTTCCACGCCAGGGATGCGCTTCCGCCATTCATGCCAAAGGTGGTGTCGCCGCCCGGCGGAAGGTTGGTGTGCATCCAGTTGTAGCTCAGCCCCAGTTCCGCCTTCGCGGCTTGCGCCAGAGACGGAACAACTGATCCGAGCAGGAGCAACAACAACGTTACAAGTGTCCGCATGTTTTCTCTCCTAGCACATAGTCAGCGTTACCGTAGCCCAGGGGGAAACACCAAACGGAAACGCCGAAAGTCACTATGATTGTGGTGAGCTGTTGGTTGCGAAGCAGGCAGGAGAAAACCCCGTGTATGCTGGCCACCCGAGATTCAGCCCGCAGGATGCCCCCCTCAAGGAACCTGAGGACCTGTGGCCTCTAGGTTGATCCAAGCTCAAAAATCAAACAGGAACAGATCATTTGGCAGCAACTCTGGATGGATGTCAACCGAGAAGTGGCTTTTGCGCACATGTCATCACCTCTCGCTAAACTCCCCGCTGTTTTTCCACAGTTTCTAAATCCAGCAGACAAAGCCCCTGATCTGCTGCTCCTTGGGGGTATTCAGAATTGCCACAATTCAGGAGTTAATGATCGTGTATCGACTTAGCAGCTATCGTTGCACCAGCGGTCGACAATGCGGCGCAGATTAACATCACGGACCGAAATCCGAAGACAAATGAGTCGCGAACCGTTTGGATGACGGTTATGCGCGTATTCGCGTCGATCTCTGGCGGCAATATTAGGCCTGCGAGCCTGATCCTTTCTGCCTGAATGGCGTGGAGAACCCCTGCCGGCAGAGAGAGCGCTATGAGTCGCTGGTTCAAGCGATGCGCAAAGGCACCCACCATCACGGTTCCTAACACCGCAATCGCGAGCACGCCAGCGACCCGCGCGACGGCGTTGTCGTGAGCGGTGCCACGGTAACTGCCATGCCGAAACCAAGAACGACAATGGCCGGGAAAAAGGTTTTCCAGTAGCTTCCACCTGGAGAAGTAACCGCAAACAGAACGAACCCTAACGCAGCAATGACCGGACCTACGACGAGTGGAACCCTTGGGCCATAACGATTCACCAGTCCCCCGGACCAACGGGAGAGTACAAACATCAGCACAATGAATGGGAGCGTGGCAGCTCCGGTCTCGACGACGGAATATTCCTGGACTTGGATCAAATCCATGGGGAACAAAAAGAAGAATATGCCGAGAGCCGCGTAGAGAAAAAAAGTTAGCAGGTTAGCAGCATTGAATGTGGCAGACCTAAATAGGTCCGCGGGAACCATGGGTGAAGCTGTTCTGGATTCAAATAGCCTAAAAACAACCAGGCAGGCAAAACCCACGCTCAGACTGCCGACCACAAACGGATGCTTCCAACCCAGAGCACCGGATTCGACAAATCCGGTAACGATGCCGCCTAAACCAAGCGTGGCAAATAGCGCTCCCTCCCAATCTATCCGCCTGTTGCTACTGTTGCGGCTCTCCGGAAGATGTAGCAGGGAAACGAAGATAACGGCGACAGCGAGCGGGAGATTGATGAAGAATGCCCAGCGCCAGGAAGCATGCTCGACAAGCCACCCGCCAAGAACTGGACCAGTCGCCGTTGTAATTGCCGTGAAACCAGACCACGTACCAATCGCGGCACCGCGGCGGCTTTCGTCAAAACCTGCGCTGATGATCGCCAGACTACCCGGCACCAGAAGCGCAGCTCCGATACCTTGAATGCTTCTGGCGATGATCAACTGCCGGATGGTCGAGGGTGCGTCCCAGCCAGTAGTGGCCGGCCTACCTGAAAATCCATAGCCCGGCATCGACGGAATCACGACGTCGAAGGCATCTTCTGCTCGGCCGCCGTGTGCAATGGGATTGGTCAACGGATCGATAATCTTCATCTGTTCGATGATCGAGCCGGGCCATCCGTGTGTAACAATCAGCGGCAACGCATTTTCTTGTTTTGAACGGACGTGAATGAAATGAATGTCCAATCCATCGATCTCCGTGATGAATTGGGGTAGGGCGTTCAGGTGCGCTTCAACTTTCCGCCAATCGTATTCTTTTGCCCAATAGCTCGCGAGAGCCTGAGTCGTCGCGAGCTGTACGCCTTGCGTGGCATCTGTTACCGTTTCCCGCTCCGGCCACCGGGTCGCATTGATACGCCTGCGCAATTCAGTAAGTTCCTGTTCCGGAACATTCACCTGAAACGGGCGAATCGCGGTCTGGTCAGATGTCTTCGCGCCGCCTCGTTGTGTAGAAATGGTTTGAGCCATACTGTCCTCCTTCAAGTGTTTCGGTTTCTTTGCTCTGAGTCACGAGGTACACCTCGCGCGGACGATAGAATGTCGAGAATGTCGGTTGCGATTCACGTCGCCGCAGCGGCGTTGCCCTGCGGTGGATACCTATTCATTAACAAAGCGTAAATTTACGAAGCTGGCCCATACTGCTGAGGAGGGCCGCTGATCAGGGCGGATATTCGCCTGCTTATTGTGTTGGACGACGCAGTCCCGAAGTCCCGTTCGAGGAAACCAGGCTGGAGACCAGCCCCCAGGGTCCTCGAACGCGGCTTTCTGGACCCGGAAGAGAAGTTGCTGTCTCCAGTTCGATGTAGGAACTTGGGCTGATTTTTCTGATAAAGATCCAAAGCTGACTTTTTTCAAGAGCAACCCAACCCTTTGCGTCGGAATCTTCCGTCAGATCAATCTCACTTACTGCTCAGACGAGCAACTCGTAAATTCCTATCAACGGCTCAACCGCGCAGAGCAGGAAAATGTGCGTGTCGGTCCCAGTCAAATTACTTGGGCCGAGATGAGTATTTGGTAGAGTTTGAAACACCTGCAGAATGTCGTTACCTAGCGTGCCAAAGTTGAGGTTCCTGTTTTTACAACAGCAGTTAACAAATCGTAGTTACCAATGCCACTTTACTCGAAGTCTCAAATTCCCGCACAGGTCGAGCGCACCAAACTGGAACCAGAGATCGACGCGTGGCTACCGACCGCGCCTGATTGTTCGAGACGCACGTTGATCAAGCTTAGAAAACTTTTTTTGTGAAGGAGGACACACTATGTCTGAACTCGTGACGAAATCTGTGGCGCAAGAACAACAAGAACAAAAGATAGAAACACGCACCGCCATGGAACGTATCGCCGGCTTTACTGTCGTTGCGACAGCCGTGGCAGTGCTCGCCGTCCTCGTCGCCGCGGCCCTTTACGCGCAAGGCCAGGACAATGACAAGTACTCGCTGAAATCGCCGGGCGGAATCGCGTTCTCCGACTTCAGGGGATACGAGGACTGGTCGGTGGTCTCTTCCGCCCGCACCGACGAAGTGCTCAAGGTGATCGTCGCCAATCCGACGATGATCAAGGCGTACAAGGCCGGCGTTCCCGGCAACGGCCAGCCTTTCCCGGAAGGCTCCATGATCGTGAAGCTCCAGTGGAAGCCGAAGAAGAGCACGGAGGCGCCATTCGCCGTGGATGTGCCCGACGTCTTTAACCAGGCTTTCGTCATGGAAAAGGACAGCAAGAGATTTCCGAAAACCGGCGGGTGGGGATACGCGGTGTTCAACTACGATGCCGCATCGGACAAGTTCACCGCCGATCCCAAAAGCCTCTCAGACTGCGGAAACGCGTGCCATACGGCCGTGAAGGCGAAGGACTACATCTTCCACCCGTACCAGAAGCGTTGAACCGGCTGCCGGACATCAAGTACCCTGCGCAAAGGATGTCCCTGTGCGAGGCTTTATTTTCGACGTGGATAGAAAGGGAATACATTGCGAGCTAAAGGAGATGAAACATGAAAGCAATTGTTGTCCACCAATATGGCGGTCCTGAAGTACTCAAGTTCGAGGACTACCCTGACCCGGTTCCGGGTCCGGGCGAGGTGCTGGTGCGGGTCGCCGCCACGAGCGTGAATCCGATCGACTACAAGCGGCGTGCTGGATTAACGAAGGATTTTTATCCCATGCAAGTTCCCGGGCCTCATAGGAGTCGATATGGCGGGGACTGTGGTCAAGATTGGGCCGGGAGTGGAAGGCTTTTCCGTCGGCGACCAGGTGTTCGCTATGGCGGACAATACTTACGCCGAACTTTGTGTCGTGAAAGCCGCGATTCTGGCGAAAGTTCCCAAGGGGCTCGATTTGATCCAGGCGGCGGCGCTGCCGCTGGTGACGACGACCGGCAACCAGCTCCTTTCCGCTACGGGAATCAAAGCGGGCCAGACGGTTCTCGTCGTAGGTGCTGCTGGAAATGTCGGGCGTTCGGCGGTATTCACTGCGAAGGAACGCGGGGCGACTGTGATCGCGGGGGTTTTGAAGAGGCAGATGGATGAGGCGAAGACTGTCGGCGCGGATCAGGTGGTCGCAACCGACGACGACACCGCGATTGCGAATCTTCCGCCGCTCGATGCGGTTGCGGATACGGTCGGCGGAAGAACCGCCGAGAAGCTGATCGCCAAGGTCAAGCCGGGAGGAGTGTTTGCTTCGGTTGTCGGGGCGCCGCAGAACGCCGCGAAGTACCCATCTGTAAAGGTGGTGCCAGTATTCTCGAAATTCGACAGGAAAACGCTCGAGTTCATGGCCGAAGCGGTGCGAGATGGCAAGCTGGTAATCCCGATTAGCCAGAAACTGCCACTCAGTGAAGCGGCCGAGGCTCAAGCAGCGGCAGAAAAGGGTGGTATCGGGAAGATCTTGCTGGTGGCTTGAACTCTTTGCTGGACATGCGACGTCGAAAGGAAAAATCGGAAATGAAGAAAGATCAGCGCGGAATCAATCCCGCTTCGAAACCAAGTGGCGATGGGTGTGTGGAATGCCTGGCGTCACCGAAAGGTTGGTGGTTTCATCTCCGCCGGTGTGCGGAGTGTGGGCACATCGGATGCTGCGACAGTTCTCCGAGCCAGCATGCATCAAAGCATGCGGCGGCGACAGGGCATCCGATCATCGCCAGCTTCGAGCCGGGTGAGGATTGGTTCTACGATTACGAGAAGCAGGGGATGATCAAGGGTGTGGAGTTGCTTCCGCCGCATTCGCATCCGGAGAATCAGCCCGTCACCTGGACCGGCAGGAAGGGTGCCAGCCAATTGGGAATCGCTGCTGCACTAGCTGGCGTCGATCGATTTTTTATGAATGGGAGCGGGACTCGGGACACCGTATTTGTAATGAGCACCGTATCGAAAGGAGCCATCAATGAACGCGGTACAAGTCGAACAGAAGAGCTATGAGATGCCCCCGCGCGAGGGGATCAGCGTCGCACATTTTCTCACCGTCGCCGACATCGAGCGATCGGCTCGCTTCTATGAGAAGGTCTTCGGCGCTCGCATTCTGAGCATGGGTGACGGCAACGCGCCTGCGTACCTTCAGCTTGCGAATATCTGGATGATTCTGAACGTTGGGGGCGGGCCGACCCCCGACAAGCCGACGGTAACGCTCAGCGTCCCCGACCCGAATCACATCAACAGCTTTATGAATTTCCGCGTTGCGGATATTCAAGCGTGCTATGAATTGTGGAAAAGTCGAGGAGCCGAGTTCATCACGGAGCCGATACCCAAGTACGGCGAGATTCGCTGCTACATCCGCGATCCTGACGGTTACATTATCGAGGTCGGACAGAGCACCGAGCTCAAGTACGGTTAGCGCTCGGCCCGGATGGGATTCGGATTTAAACGGTTGCGGATGTTCTCTTGAGGCCTTCCGGGCTGCAGTGTCGAGCCAGTACTTTGGTCTTGATCGATACGTTCGTCCAATGGATTCGTCGTCGCGCTTCTGCCAATTTTGCTTTGAACAGTCACTCGCTCTGACATCGAAAGGAGTACCAAATGGACGGCACAAATGGACTGAAAGAGACCACGCGCGTGACCGCGCCTGTCGCGTCGAACACGCTTAGTGTGAACGTTTTTACGGCCCCGGGAAAGACTATGGTCGGCGAGCGGCCAAAGCCCTTCGGCGAAGCGCTCGGCTTTGACCCGATCACGTCGACTTTAATCTTCGGCGAGTACGACGCGGTGCTGGTGGACGCAATGGGGACAGTGGCTGAGGCCGAGGCTCTCGCGGATTGGGTCGCTCTGCACAACCGCAACCTGGAGACCATCTATATAACGCACGCCCATTTCGACCACTTCTACGGTCTGAGCATTCTGCTCGACCGTTTCCCGGGCGCTCGGGCGATAGCAACGCCCAAGACGGTGAACGCCATGCAGATGTCTTTCACTCCCACAGTGGAGCGGTTGGCCCGCCGGCTCTTTCCTGGGCAAGTGGCCACCAAGTTGGTTCCACCTGAGCCCTATGAGCACGACACGTTCACTCTCGAGGGCCACGAATTGCGCATCATCGAGCAGGGCCGCACCGATAGTCCCGATTCGACGTCTCTATACGTTCCATCGATCGGCCTGATCGTCGCTGGCGACGTTGTGTACAACCAATGCCGCATGTACGTCGGCGACACCACCCCCGAGAGCCGAAAGAATTGGATCGCGGCGCTGGACCGGTTAGCGGCGCTGAACCCGGCGATTGTTGTCGCCGGTCACAAGAAGCCTGGCGCGCCCGACTCTCCCTCGACGATCCAAGACACCAAGCGTTACCTGCAGGACTTCGATCGGGTGCAGAAAACCGCGACATCCGACCAGGAGCTGTTCGATCAGATGACGGAGCTGTACCCGCATTGGGTAGCCAATCAGTCGTGGTTGATGTTCGGATTCCCGCAGCCATAACCTACATCAACCGCTGATGCGAATGTTTCCTCGCGCATGATGGAGGGTTGCCCCTAGTTGGAAAGGCGCCGGAAATCGCGATGCCGAAGTATCGCGCGATACCTTGGTCCAATTGTTTTGCCTTTTTCAGTTCTGTTTGCCCCGATCAACTGGCTTTTCCGATGAACCCGGGGATGCCGGTCCCTGTTACCAGATTGAGCCTCTGTCGCGTCTGGATGGCGTCGATCTCCGCCATTGCCTCCGCGGGAAGAACGGAGATGTCGAAATTCTCCTTGGCGCGATCAGGAGTCTTCGGCGTCGTCAGAACAGCAGTTCCACGCTGTACCGCCCACGCAAGCAGTACCTGGGCGGGAGTCTTGTTGACCCGCTGCGCAATCGCAATGATAACTGGATCTTCCAGTACCCCCGGCTTGATCCCATGGCCCAGCGGTGCGAAGGCGAGCATCACGAGTCCGTTATGGTTGCAGAATTCCAGGATCTCAGCTTGCGGCAGATAGGGATGGGACTCGACCTGGACCACGGCGGGCTTAATTCTCGCCGGCTTGAAGATCTCCTGCACTTCCTCGAGGCTTACGTCCGATAAGCCGACCGCCTTGCATCTGCCGCTGTCCACGAGCTTCTCCATCGCCCGCCAGGTGTCCATCAGCGTGATGTCGTTGTCATAAATCACATTGTCGTTTTGGTCCCTTGGGTCCTGGTTGTCTCCTGGCTGAAACGCAAAAGGGGTGTGGATCAAATAGAGATCGATGTAGTCCAAACGCAGCCTGTCACAGCTCGACTCAAATGCCGGCTGGACGCGCTCCGGGCGATGATTGTTGTTCCACAGCTTTGTCGTGATGAACAAACCCTCGCGGGTAAGCAAGTCGGCGTGAATGGCTTGCTGAATCGCCTCTCCCACCTGCTCTTCATTTCGGTATCGTTCCGCGCAATCGAGGTGGCGGAACCCTGCTTCCAGGGCCGTCCCGGTCGCGTTTCTTGTCTCAGTTGCATCGGGAATCAACGTGCCGAATCCCAATGCGGGCATTGTGCCTGCTCCTCCGCGAAGCGGCAGCTCGCGGTATCTGAGGCCGTCGGATTGCTTCATGATTTTCCTCCTCGTCACTAGCGAAGCTCATGCGGTCTTGAGGGCCTCGTTTCTTGTCGGCGGGAACTCGATCTCTTCACGCGCCTCGCTAGAGGTCGAGTTCGACATTCCCTTGCGGCTGCGCAGCATGCGCGGACATTTCCATCCGACGGTCGATGGAGCGGGTCATGTTGGCGCTGACGGCCCCGCCAATCAAAGCACATTCGCACGTATGGCAGAGCCGGCTCGACAGGACCACCTCATCGGCACGTCGCACGGTTCGGCCAGTTCCAGCAGGCTTTGGTAACGCGAATCCCAGAAAACCGTCAAGCCGCTTCTTGCACCAGCGTGGCATTCGGGGTCATGCTTGTCAGGGGTTTCAATTCTCCGAGAATGGTTGGCAGCAGTTCAGCAACGGTGGGATGAATATGCATGGCACGCTGTAGCACCGTGTACTGCGCCTTTGCATACATCACGTCCAGAAGACAATGGATTACTTCGTCGCCGCCCGTGCCAAGGATTGCGGCTCCCAATATCTGCTTGCTGTCGCCATCCACGAGAATCTTTATAAAACCGTTCGTCTCGCCTTTTTCCACTGCGCGTCGCACCCTGGTCATAGGGCGTTGGCCGATTAGCAGATTCCTAGTTGACTTGCGTGCCTCGGATTCTGTAAGACCAGCACGGCCCAACGGTGGATCGATATAAAGGTTGTAGGCGGTGATCCGGTCGCTAACACGGTGCGAGTCGTTATCGAGCAGATTCGCCGCCACGATCTCATAATCGTTGTATGCGGTGTGCGTGAAAGCTCCTCTACCATTGCAATCGCCGAGTGCCCAGATGCCGGGAACATTGGTTCGTAGTTGTTCATCCACGACAATGTAGCCCCGGTGGTCTGTCGCTACGCCCGCTTTTTCGAGACCAAGATCGTCTGTGTTTGGCCTCCGGCCGACCGCCAGCAGAACATGGCTCCCAATCACCTCCGGCGAGCCTTCAGCACACTCGGCTGTCACTCTCACTCCATCCGAATGCGGGCTAAACCCGATGCATTTGCTGTTCAGGCGGACGTCAATCCCTTCCTTACCCATGATCTCTCCAACCGCTTTGGAAATATCCTCATCTTCACGCCCGATCAGATCAGGTCCCATCTCCAGAATTGTTACCTCGCTTCCAAAACGGCGGAACATCTGTCCGAACTCCAGACCAACGTAACTTCCCCCGACGATCACCAGGTGCCGCGGCAAGAAATCAACATTCATCATGGAAGAATTTGTAAGGTAAGGAATCTCGTTTACACCCGGCAGAGACGGCACCACAGCACGGCCACCCACATTGATAAAAATGCGGTCCGCACTGAGCAGTTCGCTCCCCACGCGGACCTCTTTCTTCGACTCAAACCGTGCATGGCCTTCATACACCGTGCAGTTCTGCATGCTCTTCAGCCAGGTTTCAAGCCCAATGCGCGATTTATCGACAATGGCATCTTTCCGCGCCTTGACTGCTTTCATGTCTATGCTGATTGCGCCGCTTACCATGACTCCGTATTCCGCGGCGCGATGCGTCAGGTGGGCTGCGTAAGCGCTGGCGACCATGGCCTTGGTCGGGGTGCAGCCGGTGTTCACGCAGGTGCCACCGAACGATTTCCGCTCGATAATGGCGACCTTCATGCCCGCCCCAGCCAGACGTCCCGCTAGAGATGAGCCAGCTTGGCCGGTTCCAATAATGATGGCATCGTAGTTTGTCATACCCTGTACCTCACACGCGGCGAACGATCACGTAGTCGTTCATTGCGGCGACTCTTCGCCGACCTGCTCGAGCACCATGTACTCGGCTTACCAGTTAGCGGGCCAATCTGCGTTTCTCCCTGGCCGATGCAGAGCGGCGTGAAAATGAGATTCGGGATGAATCACATGTCCGGCGGCTACTAGCGGCCAGCGTGAGCACCGCCATCCACGTGGAGTACCTCTCCAGTTGCTTGACCTGCCTGTGCCAGGTAGAGAACAGCGTTGACAAGTGCGGACTTCATACTTTAGATTTGTCATGTTTTTTTCCTCCTGTGCGGCCTCTTTTGCCGATACGGTGAATGTCGCCCATTCTTCCTGACGTCGGATATGCGCGCTACACGAGAGATAGAGCCCTTGCGCCCCGCGAAACGCAAACGCTTGACAGTTGGAATGTCGTTGCGATTCACGTTGCAGCAACGGCGTTGCCCAAGGGTGAACACCTTATCGTTGACAAAATTACGAAGCTGGCCCGTACCGCTGAGAGGGGTCGCTGATCAGAGCGGATATTCGCGGCTTATTGGGTTGGACGATGCAGTCCCTAAGTCAGCTTCTGGGAAGTTAGCAGCTCCGGTGAAACTTGTTGCCCCCCTGTGAGCAAGCGACAGCGATCCGAGAGCTGCCCGGATCAGTACCGATAGCCACCCCTCGATCCAACCATGTGGATTTGCCTTCGCCAGTGCCTAGAGTGGCCCGCGGCTGACGGGATTAGACATTCAGTGAAACGTAAGGGACGCAACTCCAGCGTCGTGCTGTGGATTATCGATTCCGGTCCAGAGGAGCATACAACGCGGGCGTCTTGGCTAAAGTCTTACCCGCTCATTGCCTTCCCTGTGCGTTCCATACGGCTACGAAAGAAATTCTCGGTGCTCTTATCCATAAAGTAGACGTAGCAGCCCCTCATTCCACGAGTCAGAAGAACATGGTAGGTATCATTTGGGCGAAACGGTCGCCGGAAAGTGAGTTGTTCCATGAGTTCACTTCGCCTACGGACGGTTGATGGCGGAACTCAGCAAAAAAGGCATCTTTGAGTTTCGTGGCAATTCGATTGTAGGTGGTGTCTTCAATCAGAGATTTGGTGGTGCCGGAATAGAGGCGCATCGTCAGAGCTCGTTGTACTTCGTGCTCTTTCCTTTGGACTTTGAAACAGGATATTTCGCATCGTTTTTGCTGAGCTTGTCCTGCATCGCCGTGAGCAGATCAATCCCTAGATTGTCGGCCAATTCAAACAAGTAAATCGCAACGTCGGCAATCTCGTCAGAAACCTCTTGTTTGTGCTCGTGGGCGTACCGTTCGCTATCAGCGGTTCCCTTCCAGAGGAAATGTTCGAGCAGCTCGTTCGCCTCAATCGATATGGCAACCGCCATGTCCTTGGGATTATGAAACTGCATCCAGTCTCTCTGATCTCGGAAAGCCCGTATCGCATTATTGATTTCTTCAATTGTCATGCCGAAATGTCCCGTTTTTCAGTAGTGCACTCGCTCGAAATGACCCCTCAGTTTTGATTTGTGCTGAAAGCAGGAAAGTACCATGTTCTCGGGGGCTTGTGAAGTTCGTATTTGGGGAGCACGACCGGAGGGCGGCTGGTGAAACATGCACGGTACTGCTGGCTGCTGTTGGCGGAAGGCCATCCGGACCGGCGGGATAGGGAGGTAGGGTGGTCCAGTCGGCATCGGAAATCGGTCTTAGCAGAGGCGGGAGAGGCGGAGTGTTGCAAAAACAAGGTGCCAAAGAAAGCGAATGCAGTCGTGTTGGTGCGGACCGCCAGACCGTCGGGAGTGCTCCCGAGTGAAAATTCGTTTCACAGTGTCGCGAACATGCGAAACGGGTGTACTATGGTGCCGATTTTCAAGTTCAAAAAAGGAAATTCCGCAGTACCAATAGAAAGGAACTGCCAGTGCCCGAACGCGAATGCGGTCCAAACTGCACTCAGCATGCCTCCCATGAGGACGACGATTCTCTCGAGGGCTTTCAGGAGGCACGTCGTAAGTTCATTCGGAATTCTCTGATTACAGGCGGGGCGGCGGCATCTATCGGCGCGCTCGGCATCACCATGACCCCGAGCGCCCACGCAGCCGACTCGCTGCCCGGCTCGCCGCCCTGGATGTATATACCGACTGCATTTCGCGAGGATCGTTTAGAGGTGTTGCACGCTTTAATCGCCTCGCACTCTCTTGCTACGCTCGTGACCTATGGCTCCAACGGGCTGCTGGCGAGCCTCATCCCATTCACATTGACGGCGAATGAAAAGTTGGGTGTGCTTCGTGCCCACGTGGCCAAAGCGAACAATCAGCTTGCCGCTCTGCGCGAGGGAGGCGAGGCTTTGGTAATCTTCCAAGGCCCTGAAGCCTACATCACCCCGTCCTGGTATGCCTCCAAAAAAGAACATGGCCGCGTTACGCCGACGTGGGACTACGCGGTAGTAGAGGCACGAGGCAAGGTCAGGGTCATTGAAGATGCGGATTGGATACTGTCGCAGGTCGAGCGGCTTACGGATACGCAGGAAATGCACCGGCCTCATCCGTGGAAGGTTTCGGATGCTCCAAAGGAATTTATCGCGGGGCAACTGAAGGCGATTGCTGGAGTCGAGATTTCGATCGATCATCTGGAAGGCAAATGGAAAGTCAGCCAAAACCGTTCCGAAGCTGACCGCCGGGGTGTTGCTGAAGGATTGTCCCAGAAAGATGGGAACAACGCGATGGCAGAGCTTGTGGCTCGTTCACTCAACAAATGACAGCGGCCCGCCTGCCGCTGCTGCCGGACAAATTCCGGTGAAAGCGTATTGAACGCCTCGTACGGAGACGACACATGCTTCCTCACGCTGTCGCTGTTGTACGATGACCCTAGGCATCTCTGAGAGAAAGACTTTGATGTTATCGGAGCCGCCGACAGCCGGTCAATCCATGAAGGGGATAGGAGATAGGGAGCTTGTAAACTGCCCTCCCCCTCTTATCACCATTTACGTGTGAGTTCCGTCACATTTAAAAAACAGCAAAATATCGGCAGATGGGGATGCAATTCTAAAAAGAGAGCGCTCTGGAAAAGATGCAGAAAATTTCTTATAGGAAATAGAGCAGTTCAAAATTGCCCTCTAAAGCCCCCGCTGGCACTCAATGGCTAATAATGGCTAATAAATGTCGGTCGAAGTATTCCTGATATCTTGCCTGCTTCAATCCTATATACTCCACTGATCTGGAGTTCCCCAGGCCATTCCGCGCGGTTCCAATGATCCCCTCCTATCATTTGCTTTCCGGCTAACAGGAACCCACTTCGTACCCCTCCCGCTCCAGACAATTCAGAAACTCTTCTTTGCGGATTAATAGAGCGTGTGGGCCCGGAGATGACACCGCAGGATCGAAGGCGACTGGTCTTCCTGTCGAATCAAAGAAGTGCCCTTCAGTTCCGTTCCACTGGAGTTCCATCTTGTTAACCAGCCATGCGCTAGGTAAACAGATGCTGAAACTCAACGGAGTAATCGAACGAGTTCATATCCGAATAGTACTCTCCAGCTGTGGAGCATGAACGAACAAGGCATTCCACTCATGTGAGAGTTTCTTCCTTCCCGCTGCGGATTGACGATCCCCTCATGTCGCTGCAACGCTGGGGCCCAGTAAAATTCGCCAAGACATACACCATGATGCTCGGAGTTTTCGGGCATCCATCGACCCCAAAAATTTTGTTCAGACAACCACGAATAGGTCTCTGCTGCATTCTTCCGCTCAACTAGTAAACTCCTCAGTTGATACCAAATCCATCTTCTTGGCTTCTCGAACTCCTCTTCAGATAACAATATTGGTTCCTTCCATTCGGGATAACTCTGAAGCGCAAGCCATTCCGATCCGTTTTGGGGATCTCGGATTTCGATAAAGGGTTCAACGGATGGCAAATCTTCGGCAGACTTAATCCACGCATCGTTATGAACGTGGAACTCCCAGTTACGGCCCGTTCCCGGCGACCACCGCGCGTTTTCCCGCTTGTCACCTCCTGCAATTCTTCTGAGCAGACATGATGGATCAATATCACGCACCCAAATTTGCCAGGGTCCACGAAATGAGTGAAAAATCTGTTGGCCGCTTCATATTTGTGCTCCTGGAACCCGCGATGTTCAACTCTGATCAGTTTGTTACTCGGCATAAGCTGTTCTGGGATGATTGACCTTTCGTATGACTTCCGCACTGTTACGGCAATGCCAATCCGGGGATAATTTTGCAGGTGTGCTAAGATTCCGGCCAAGTGTTTTCGCCAGATCTTTTCTCCTTCTCCCTCGTTTAGTGCGTCAATTTCTATCAATGCGCGAACGCCGGTGGCTTGTGCTGTGGCATCGAGTGCTCCCAGGAGTTCTTCTCGCGAACAATTGAGTTTTAGCGGTTGCAGTATCTGCGTCCACGGTTCACCAGCACTAAACTGTTCTCCGAGAAGTACAACCGTGGGCCAGCCTTTCTCTATTCTTCGCGTCGCGACGTCGCAAAGCAGATGGGTTTTCCCTACTCCAGCTTCCCCTACAATCAGAACCGAGGGATTATTTGCAGCACTTGCAGATGAGCTTGCACCGAAGTGCTGCAATGCGAACAACGCACCTATGAGTCGATGAGCGCGGTAAATCTCATCTCGAACACTTGGCTCAGGGACGGTACGTCGAAGGTTTTGTTGGTCGTGGATCTTTCTGGCGCCTATCTTCTTCCTTTTGCAACAGCTCAACACATTTTTGTGCAATTTTAATTTCGATAGAGCCCAGATCTGATAAAGGCAGCGAACCCCAGTCATTCTCACGCATGCCACTTAACAGGGATAGCAGACCTGACGTTCGCTTTTGGAGTTCTTGCGAGCCTAACTTCCGCCCAATATGTGCGATGCCCGCCATGCGTTCAGCAGAGACGGTTCGGGCAAACGCTGCGCAATGGCTGTCCCCAAGCGCTATTTCTTTTCCGCAACCACGACAAACGGTGGAATCCCTCGCGGGGTATATACTTCTGGGCTGTTGGGAGCTAAAAAGGAAATTCCGGATAAAATCTAATTTTCGAGCTCACGCGCAAACGTTTAATGTCAGAGAGTGGAACCGGCTGTCAGATATCTCATCGGGGAAAGTTATGGACAAGACTTTGCAGAATGAAGTGGTTGATCGACCGAGCGCGGGACGCCGCAGGTTCTTGAAACAAGTGGCGGCAACAGGCGCCGCGGCGTGTGCAGCGGCGGCGCTGCCGGCGCTGCCGCTACCGGCGCTGGCGCAGAAAAAAACCGAGCGGGTGGAGTCAACGCTGGGCAGCGGCGAGGTTACCGTGGCCGAAATGCTCGCCCGCTACGCAACCAATCTCAGGTATGAGGACCTGCCGCCGGAAGTCGTGCGCACGGCCAAGCGCGTTGTCCTCGACACGCTGGGCTGCGCGATCGGCGGCTATTCGGCTGGGCCAAGCCAGATCGCGATCAAGCTCGCGAGCGCGGTTAGCGCGAAGCCGGGAGCGACGGTATTATGCCGCGGCATAAAGACGAGCCCCGAGACTCGCGGTTTTTGCCAACGCGTGATGATCCGTGATATCGATTTCAACGACGGCTATATCGGCCTGGGTAACGGCCATCCCAGCGACACGATCGCCGCATTGCTGACACCTTGCGAACTGGGGGGACGCGGCGGTCGCGATCTGATCGCGGCAACCGTGCTCACGTACGAGGTTTTCTGCAAGGTACTCGACGTGCTAGATACCGACGAGTTGGGGCTGGACTATTCCACGGTGACCGGGCTCGCCGCCGTGGCCGGCGCGGGACGTCTGATGAGCGATCGGCATCCACGCGGGCGGCAACACCGCGATAAAGCAGGGCCGGGTTGGAACGCTGTCGAACTGGAAAACCTACGCGTCTGCCGAAGAGTGCCGCAATGCGATTTTCGCGGTGCAACTCGCGCAGGCCGGCATGACTGGACCGGACCAGGTGTTCGAAGGCCCGCCGGTTTCTTCAACGTGATCAGCCGCAAGCCGTTCATCCTGCCGAAGCTCGGCGGCGACGGCGAGCCGTACGGCATCATGCACTCCTTCACCAAGCGCTTCGCCCTGGGTCAGTATTCGCAAACAGTCGCCCAGGCTGCAGTGGAAGCGCGGCAGTTCTCCAAGGACCCGGGCGAAATACAGGAGGTCAACATCCGGGTCTCCCACAGAGCGATCAAGATTATGGCGGACAGCCCCGATAAGTGGCGGCCGCAAACACATGAGACCGCCGACCACAGCATGCCGTATTCGGCGGGCGTTGCGCTGATGTATGGAATCATCGACGATAGTTACTATGAAGACCCTTACCTGCACGACCCGCGCCTGCTCGATCTCGTGAGCCGCGTGAAATGCATTCCGTCTGAAGAAGCCGACCAGCACCAGAAGGAATTCAATCTTTGCGATCTCGAAATCGTCTTGAAATCCGGCCAGCGCAAGTCGGTGCGCGTCGAATACCACCGCGGGCACTGGAAAAACACGATGACCGACGCCGAGATGGAAGAAAAGTTTCGTTTGCTGGCGCGGAGGCAATTGCCGACGGAGCGGGTGGACAATCTGGTGCGGCAACTTTGGGCGCTCGAGGACATGCCGAAGGCGGGAGCGTTGGTCGAAATGACCCGGGTCTGAGCGGCTAGGTCCTGGTTCGACTTTCCTTTCGATTGACCAGCCGGCAAACGCCTTATCGCTCCGGGCGCTCCATGATGAGCACGCCCCGCTCCCGTTCAAACAGCTGCGTTACGGTCTGCCGGGAAAAGCCGGTAGCCGATGAAGCCGGAAAAGGTTAAATCACAACCCAAAAATAAACCCGGAGAGTAAACATTCTGCTTTCCCCCACAAGAAACACGCGAAGAAAGAACCGGGGCTTCAAATACTTCCATGGGGCGCACCCATGGTGCTCATGCTGCCGTGGATCAGATCGTTTGAAATCAATCACTTCGCTATAACACCCGAAATTGGCGGGGGTTCTCCCGGAACTCTACTGCTCCTAACTCCAACAAAACAAAGGAAACAAAAATCGAAATTTTGGCTCAAGACCGGATTCTCGGTTCATCAAAGGTTTAAGAGGGACATCACAAAACTTTTCAAGAGGGCAATGAAAGTTGAAACGACCGAACTCCGCACGGATAGCGCTGCGCCTTCGCATCCCAGCGGATCAACCAAGGCACCATACCCACCAGCACGGCTTATCAAAATCAGAGGCGGCTGCTTACATCGGCATGAGCAGTTGGAAATTTCGTCGGCTCGTCCAAGACGGAAAAATCCCGTACAGCCCAGGCGACGGGCCCGACCGCACCATGGTTGATCGACATCCGTGACCTAGATGCCTACATCAGAAAGTCAAACTGAACTGAAGGAGAGTCATGAAGAACACAAAGAAAGCCGCCAAGTCCATTAGCGAAAAGTCAGCAATGAAAGTCACCACCCAACAATCTACAATGAATTTCAACAAAGTTTTGGAATATCTTGCAGTCTGCGGTCAGATAAGTAGGGATGAGTCAGACGCATTTATAGAAGAAGAAAAAATTGAGTTCGAATGCTCCTGTGACTGCCCAGTCTGCCACATCCTTAACAGCGGTAAGGTGGAAGAATACATTGACGACGATGGCTCTATGTATTACACGGTTGTTCCTCAATACATCGAATGGCGGGAACAGCCGGAAAATGAAAGTATCGGAACCAGCATAGTTCGACCAATCGGATACGTCGGCGTCCCCCATGACGCACACCTTGACCTTCAACCGGTGTTCTTCACCCTCGTCCGTCTCCACGGCGGCCCGGCACCAGTGCGCCGATACTTGCCAGATCTTATCAAGCTCGTGTTGGACGGCAAGATCAACCCGGGGAAGGTATTCGATCTGACTCTTCCTCTCGACCAGGTAGCCGAGGGATACCGTGCCATGGACGAGCGTCGCGCCATCAAGGCGCTGCTGCGCCCGTAAGCAGGCAAAGAGGAAAGCGATAATGGCTCCGAACGAACGAGCAGTTAAGAACTACGAAAAACTATTTCCGACTCACGTCTCGACGCTGGCCGTGACCGATCCCGAGCTCATCGAGACCTTCGACAACTTCGCTTTTGACGAGGTGCTTCGCGAGAGCAAGCTGGACGTCAGGACGCGCCTGATGATTCAGCTTGCAGCGATCATTGCCTGCCAAGCCCTAGACGAATACCGCGTCATGCTTGGGGCGGCGCTGAATGTCGGCGTCACCCCGATCGAAGCTAAGGAGATCCTTTACCAGTCCGTGCCGTATGTTGGAATCGCCAAGGTTTTCGACTTCCTGCACGCAACCAATGACGTGCTGAGAGAGTGCGGTATCGAGTTGCCGCTGCCGCCGCAGTCCACGACCACGCCGGAGAATCGCATGGAGAAAGGCCTGGCGGTGCAGAAGCAGATCATCGGCAGCGACGTCGTCGAGAAGCTGTATGCAAGTTCTCCGAAAGACCAGGTGCACATTCAGCGGTTCCTATCGGCGAACTGCTTCGGCGACAACTACACGCGCAATGGCATCAACATCAGCACGCGCGAGTTGCTTACCCTCAGCATGCTGATTGCACTCGGTGGATGCGACCCACAGGTCAAGGGCCATGTTGCTGCGAACCTGAACGTCGGCAATGACCGAGCTCGACTCATCGACGTCGTGACTCAGCTGCTTCCGTTTATTGGTTACCCGCGCACGCTCAACGGGCTCCGCGCGATTGACGAAGTGACGGCCGCAAAAGCCGCACCCAACAAGAAGGAGACGCGATGAACGTGTTGGTGGTCGGCGCAACCGGCAGCATCGGAAGCCTCGTCGTCGATGAAGCGCTTCGCCAGGGGCATCGAGTGCGAGCACTCGTGCGCAGCGCGTCCAAAGCGCCTCAGCTCCCCCGTGAAGCCAGAACAGTGATCGGCGATCTCACGCTTCCCGATACTCTTTCAGCCGCCGTGGACGGCATCGACGCCATCGTCTTCACACACGGCTCGGATGGCAGAGGCAAAGCAGCTTCTGAGTCGGTAGACTACGGCGGCGTTCGCAACGTCCTCTACGCGCTCGGGTCGCGCGAGTTACGAATCGCGCTCATGACCTCGATCGGAGTTACGAATCGCAATAGCTCATACAATCGGACCACCGAGGCGCATGACTGGAAGCGGAGGTCTGAACGGCTCCTGCGTGCCAGTGGACTGCCGTACACTATCGTGCGACCGGGGTGGTTCGATTACAACGGCCAGGATGAACATAGGCTAGTGCTCCTTCAGGGTGACAAACGACATTCGGGCACACCGAGCGATGGAACCATAGCGCGACGACAGCTTGCGGAAGTGCTTGTCCGCAGCCTCAGCTCAAATGCGGCAGTGCGTAAGACTTTCGAACTTGTTTCTACAAAAGGAGCTGCGCAAGAAGATTTCGACGCGTTGTTCGGCGACCTGGATGCCGACCCGCCGGGCGCGGTGGACGGCCTGCATGACAGCGCAAACATGCCGCTAGAGGAAGAACCGAAGCGAGTACGGGACGACTTGGATACGGTGCAATCACGCTGATCTGTTCATCACCGGCAGCACCTTCCTCCATGGATCTGGGTGGCGGCCGCCTATTGGTTACGGTGAACTCGCGCCTCAGTGATAGAAAAGGAGAACTGTATGGAGATTACAAGAGTGGACTCCCAATCTTCGGGGAAAGGGCCTTCCGACTGGTTCACCGGCACGGTGCGAATTGACTCGATGTTCCAACGCAAAGAGCCAGCGCGCATCGGAGGAGCGGTTGTGACGTTCGAGCCTGGTGCTCGCACCGCCTGGCACACTCATCCGCTCGGGCAGACGTTGATCATCACGTCAGGTTGCGGATGGGTACAGCGCGAAGGCGGACCGCTTGAGGAGATTCGTCCGGGTGATGTGGTTTGGTTCGAGCCCGGCGAGAAGCATTGGCACGGTGCAACACCGCAAATGGCAATGACGCACATCGCCATTGCTGAGGCGCTAAATGGTAAGGCTGTCGACTGGATGGAGAAGGTCAGCGACGAGCAATACCGCCGCTGATGCTCTGTTGCGATCATGTTTGTATCGACACCCGTGAGGATTTGGAGTGGGACTGGCATCCTGACACGGATCCCGTCCGGATGACGGGCAACCCTGAAGTTATCGATTCCGGTTAGTACCGAGAAACGCCGCTGCCTAGAAGCGTCTTGTCCCTAGCCAAGGCGATAAACTTTGGCGAGTTCCGCCAGAACGCTGTCGCGTGTTAAGCAAGACTACTGCAGCGCTGGGGGGAGCAGTCAGATCTGAGGCGTCGCCAAGCAGTTCACCCAAGTCCGTAGCGATAAACCAGACAATAGTATCGAAAAACGCAACTATAGTTGCGAAATTTGCTACAATACCAGCATGGCGCAGAGACCGAAGAAGATGGGCCTGGGTGACGTCCTTTTCGGGCGCAACCGCGGGAGAGTGCTCGGACTCCTGTTTGGGAACTCTGACCAGTCCTATTATCTACGTCAAATAGCAGCCGCCGTTGGGATACGGCCCGGAACGATCGGTCCCGAACTGGCCTTGCTCACCGATCTTGGATTGCTGGTTTCCAAACGCGTCGGCAACCAAGTCTTCTATCGGGCCAACCAGGAAAGTCCGGTCTTCCCGGAATTGAAGACGCTGGTCGCAAAGACCGTGGGAGTATTTCAATTGTTGCGCGCGGCGCTCGAACCCCTGTCGGATCGGATTCAGTTGGCTTTCGTGTACGGTTCATTGGCCAAGCGGGAAGAAACCTCGCAAAGCGATGTAGACCTGATGGTCGTCGGTCAGGTCCAACTCGATGAGGTTCTCGCACGACTGCAAGCGGTTGAGAAGCAGATCCAGCGGCCGATCAATCCCACGGTGTATTCCTCCGAAGACTTCCAAACGAAGCTGGCCAGCGGCAGCCACTTTGTAACCTCGATTCTTCGTGGTCCGAAGGTCTTCATCGTAGGAGACGAAAATGAGCTTGGAAGCTCTGGCGGATAGCAACCGCCTAAAACGCGAACCGACCAGCGCCGACGAAATCAGGAGCCTCATTGAGGTCGTGGAGCGCAGTTTGCACGACGCATCCGTCGAAGCAATCTCGGAAGATCTTCGCTTCATCGCTGCCTATAACGCGCTGCTCACTTCATCCAAGATTGCACTGCGGGCTGCCGGTTATCGCGCCCCGAATCAGGCCGGTCATCACATTTTGACGTTCGAAACTCTGCAGTACACCGTCGCTGCCGACGATGGCGAAATCAGAAAGCTGAAGGCCTTCGCAACCCAGCGCGGCACGGTAACCTACGATGCTGCGGGCGCGATCTCAGCAGGTCAATTGCGTGGCGCGATTCGCTCGGCCCAAGACCTTCATCAGCGGGTCGTGGCATGGCTGCGCGAGCGCCACCCGGAACTACTGCAAGCCTGAATGTCGTTGCTACTCGCTCCACCTTGCCGAGGTTGGGCCCTTAGCTGCCATCGATCTTGTCATCGGCCGCAACTCCGGTTCACTTTTTCTGCACGATAACCCGGCGATGTTTATTGTGCAGTTTATTTGACTGGACGTGCTTCGGCTCGGACTCTATCTTCCGTGCAAATACCCCGAAGCGAACTCGGTGCTGTCGGAAATACAAGCCTCGACAGCCGAAGCCATTCGTGGGCCACCGGGAGTGGGGACGGGTTGGCTACCACCTCGCCCCACATTTGCCCATACGGCAGCCGGCGGCGGATGAGCGCCGCAGCTTGGCCGACTGGCCTCATTGAATCAACCCGCCCACGCAGTCCTCGACTTCATCGCCCCAAGAGCTCGCCGCGTTTGACCAACTGCGTCGCCAGCTCTTCCACGAGCTGATCAACGGCCTTCGTGGCTTCCGACGTGGTGACACGGCTGGTGACACGGCCCGGCGGTGCCCCCAGGCAGAGTACCTGTTTTGCGTGGTGACATGGTGGTGACACTGGCCAGATAAGCCATTTAACATCGCATCTATTAAATAGCTTGGAAGTGATTGATTGTATAGAGTCTTGAAGTGGTGAGCGCGGAAGGAATCGAACCTTCAACCTACTGATTAAGAGTCGTGGAACACTGTTTTCCCCAACTGCGTCGATTCCACTCGACTTACCGTTCTGAATCAATGACATACTGGCATCTCTCAGGCAGTCGGCACTGATACGGAATGATACGTTCGCATATCAAGAGGGGGCACAAAAAGAGGCACACGGATTACTGTGCCGCTGAACGGAGAGGAGGGCTACTCTGAGCCTTCTACCGTAATCGTTGGAGGCTCATGTGCATTCAGGAACGTGAAATTCACAGTGGCTCCTTTACGCACATTAGTGACAAGCCCGGGACGAAAACAAGCGATACACGTGCCACCAAGTTTTCGGACACTGGGATAGATAATGCCTGCCGATCCATGTTGCAACAGTTCCGCCGCGAGCCGTTGTGATGCGACGTAGCTGTCGGGGCCAAGCAGTCCGCAAACTCAGATCTGCCCACGAATGTCATGAAACTCTGCTCGGAAATCTGCGAGGTAATCCACATACGAAACTGTCTCCTCCTCTTGCCAATTGATTTCCTGAAATTCTTGGGCTTTGTGGAACGCCACTTCGGCTTCGGCAGTCTCCAACTCAAAAGCTGCATACCACGCACCACGGCTTGAAGAGTTAAACCGGCTTCCCAGTGGATGAGCATGCGTGAAGGCAGCATTCACGATATGAAAATAGGAAATGCCAAAGACTAACTCGTAAGACTAATTCCCGGTAACAGACCGGATTCCCCGCCAAGCGGTCATTAGTGGCACCGTCCAATTCAAACAATGTGGCAAGGTCATCATCGGTATCCGTTAGGGGAGAAAGAACGCTGGCCCGGCTTCGCTATGCTTGCACGAGATGAGACGATGTGTGTCATCTTGGCGGAGAGTGCGGCGCGTGGGGGCATTAACGTCCGCCTCTGCGTGCATCAAGCAACTGCCGAACTCGAATCGCTGAAGGACTCCCCCTTTGTTATGAACGAAAGGGGGGCTTCTCCCGCGAATATCGGGTTCGTTTGGCAGGCTAACCCATGCATCCGCAAGCTTGTCACTGTAAAGCACGTGAAGTGCTTTAAAGATGCCGAGTAAGCAGAGATATTCGAGTAAGTCTGTCTTGGTCGAGTCGTTTTGTGTTGCCGCCTTTCAAGTGGTAAAAGGTGCCATTTGAGATGCCCCCTAGTAGCTGCCTAGCATCCTCGTCTCGAACCTTCCAGCGGCTCACAATTCTAAAATATCCCTTTATTGCTGTAAGGACTGAGTCGCTGCTGAACAGCCAGGTCAGACAAATTGGCAGGAACATCCCAAGAAAATCCGGGCACTGTTTTGTGTAAGGCAGCCATCATGTTCTCCTTCTTGCCTGAAACAAGATTCTCCATATCTGGAGGTAATATAATCCATTAATGGAGACAATGCAAGCCTTTTTGGTTGGTTTCTGGGGAACAAGGGAAAGAGGCCCACAAATCGGCTTGATGCCGTTCAGGGGGGCTGGACGGGCAGTCGGAATTGGCTCGCTGGCGGGTTTATCGCCTCAAATGCTAATTACGAACCCGCCCCCGTGGCCTTGGCATGAAGAACCCTAACCTGTGCATCAATCTCGCTTGCCTTCTTTTCATTCCATTTCCGAACTCGTGATTTGATTACGAAGCACTCGATTAAGGCAACGATTGCTGGGATAAACGTCCAGACGAATAGAACATACAAGACGCCAAGCCCAATTTTGCCGAGGTAAAAATGATGAGCGCCAAACCCACCCAAGAACAGGGCCAGCAAGAGAGCGGTTGTTGGGTTCTTTCGAACGGAGTTGAACTCTGTCTGGAAGAACATTCGCTGTTCTTGCGACATATCCTTAAGCAGTTCTAATTCGTAGGCTTCCAAAGTTCCTCCCCAAAAAATCCAATCCAGCATCTTCTCTGGTTTTCGAGGCTCCGATATTATCCCACTTAAAACTAAAGTACCAGCACGAAAGTTCGTATAAATGGCTTCGGAGGAAGGCTCCCGCTGCAATGCTAATTCACCGATAAATCAGTGTTTCTCGGCGGCTGCTGGCCGCTCCTCCTCGGTTTCCTCCACCTTTGCGACTGCTAAAGGACGGGTCTGCTCCGGCAACCATGACGTTCAAGAAAGCGCTGCAATACGTTTCACAGTTGGCCCAGACGGCGTAAATGAGATTGTTGATTTGCTCGTCCGTGGGTTCTGCCCCTGCCAATGGCATATCGACTCGGCAGCGTAATTCCCCATCGCTGGCATCCATCTCGAAACGGGCGTATTTCAGTTCCCAATTTGCCCGATTCAAAGCCTCACATATGGCTTGACGGCGGCTTTTGGGGACGAAGAACGGAATAAAGCCACGAATCACCAGTGCGGATTCACTTAAGCTGACTCTGACCCGAATACTGGTCGGGTTGGCATTGGCTTGAAAGATGAGGTCAACATCCTCAACGGTGACGTGGGTTACATCCCGTTCCCTGAGCAAGCCGAGTATGCGTTGTTGCAGTTTTTGAAGTTCCATTTCCCCTCCTGCCCATTGGTGCGTCTTCGAATTGTTGCCTTCTCTGGGAGAAAACAAATCCCAAGGGACGCACCTATCGTCAGGAGGAATTCCATGATTGAAAGCTTTTGGTCACCAAACGGCAAGAAAATCGGGTCAACAATGAAGAGTGGCTCCAAGGAAAACGTCTACGGGCCAAGGGGGGAAAAGCTTGGAAGCACTTCTCAGCAGGGCACCTTCGATGTGGCAGGGAGAAGGGTTGCCAATCTCCCATCGCCGGGATTGTTGATGGCAAGGTCGGTCAGGAAGCCACGGAGATAAAAGAAAGGGCAGCGGTTCGGATGCCGTTGCCTTATCGAAATGTGCTGAAAGTTTCATCGATTGGGGATACTGCTAATCTGAAGTCTGCTACTCACACTTTTAAGCGAAGCACCATCTTTTATGCTGTCCGGTGTTGGGTCTGGAGCAAGTTTAATATTTTCTGCTATTGCAATTTGTTTCGTAATGCCGCGAACGGTCTTGACAGACCCGACTTGCTTCGGCATTTCCTGTCCTACAGTTGTAAACAGGTTGGCGTATGCCTTTAGCTGATTGAGTTTGCCCACCTGCATAGGGTCGTGTGCTACGGATTCAATCGTGGATTGCAGCGCCTTCATCAAAGGAGGTAATTGCAACCCTGCGGCACCATCAGCAAGCAACATAATTCCGAGGCGACGGTCTGCTTTCGCAACATGAGTCGCTCCATCCTTTTTATAGGACTTCCAGTCGTCCGTTATTTTAGCCATTTCGGCACTTGCTGCTGAGAAGGTCTGCACACCTTCGGCGTTAATGTTACCGTCTGGGCGATTTGCCTGAAGCTCGTGGTATTTCTTTGAAGCCTCAGCATAGTTAGCGATTTTTTCTGGCGGAAATGCCAGCGCCAGTTCGTCCATGGCCTGAATGCCAAAATCCGATGCAGCGGTAATGAACTGCACAAAATCCGAACACTGAGACAATGTTTGAGCCGGAGTTGGCGCGTTGCTACCCTGACCACCCGGAGCTAGCTTTTTCAACCCGCCGAACTGCGCTTGCGCGAGTGTTGTCAAAGTCAGAACTGCAATCAATACAACCATTAAGCCTGTCTTTTTCATGGTTCCCCCCTCAGTTGACTGACGATAAAATTTGCTGCATTTCTTTTTTACGTCCAGCTTCAGAAAGAGACTGCAATCCAGCCAAAGTGAAGTTCAGCCCCCAACCTCCAAGGTCTGGTGGATAGAGTTGGGAAGCGACGTTTTTGAGCGTCACTTGGGTGTCGTACTGTATTCCGAACTTTAGGAGTGGTTCCGCATCAGGGTCGCTTTCCTGCTTGCGAACACGGCATCGGAATTGTCCGGTGAACGATGTACCCTGTGGCTGCTGTGTTTGATTAAACGCCGAAAGAAGAATACTGGAAACCGCGATTGTTCTTGCGAGGTCTCCATTTTCGATAGGCACAAATTCCGCACCCGCAATAGCGGATAGCTGGTTTGCCACAATTCTCAGCATCCAAGATTTCTCTGGAAGCCAAGATGGTGAATTGGCTGGAGCATCCAAAGTGAGACCAACAACAGGCTGTGTGGCAGTGCTCTTGCGGTTGAATTGCAAGATGTCGCCGGACTCCAACTTCTCGTTTGCAACAGTGGCCCGGTTCAAGTAGCCGCGCTTTGTTGTAAGAGGCCGATAGAATGCCCCCAACGAACGCCCAGCTTCGTCATAAACTTCGCCGTTCGGTCTCAGCCAAGTCAATAGAGCAAATGGACTAGGCTGTTGTCCCTTCCAATCGATACCGCTTGCGCTGACGGTGCCCTCCGCAATTTCGCTTTGCGCTAACGGCTTTGACGCGGCAACTCGCATTTTTTCAGCTAGATGGATCACGGCATTTCGAAACAGCGTCAGGTACGTTCCTTCTGCATCCACTTCGCGGATACCGTATTGTTCAACATTAGCGAGTTCTTCCACCTGCTGCACCACCGTGCCGACAGGATAGAGACGAGACTCTTCGACGCCGCTTCCATCGCGCATACAGCCAGAAAGCGTTAGTCGGTAATAATTTTCTTTTGAATTATCCGGCTTTGAACGAGTTCCGTGATAGATGTTCAGGATGCCAATCTCAATTTTCCGGTCTGGGTTCTCGGCGGCTTCCTGAACCAAATTTGCACGCAGAGAAAGTAGCGATGTCTTCACTACACCTTTTGAGACGCGGTCTAGCTCTTCATCAATTTTCCTCAATTCAAGGTTTACCTGTGCATCATTTTCGTGGGGGAGAATTCGTATTCCGCCTTCTTTGCTTAATTCGCTATCAAACAGGCTCAACATTGCAGGAACAGTGAGAACGGGAATGCCTGCCCCATCCGCACTCGAAGGCTTAGCTCCAAGCCATAATAGCTGCGTCAATGGCTCCCGCCGCTCAGTTGGCTTCTCGACGATGGTTAGAGAGTATTGCTCACCGGCAACAATCACTCGCAATGGATTTGCAACATCCTCGATCAGCGAATAATGTGGAAATACCGCTACAACTTTTGCGAACTGCCCCGTTTTTCCCCGAAGTGTCTTTCCGGTGCGAACACCTTGTATTGACCCGAACGACCAAATTCCCCCGTTAAACTTCTTTGCTTTTGCAGGGGGTGGCAACGTATTGCCGGTGAGGACAAAAGGTGCGCAACGTGACTTCATCTGCTCGATGGTCACATCCATCCACCTCGATGCTACTGACCGAAAAGCACTTCCGGCATGAGAATTCAGTGCAGACATCTCCTGTTCACCCACTTGGAACTTCGAAAACACCATTCGGGTGCCAGAGTATAGATTGGCGTCAGTCCACAGGTCGATAGCCGATACGTCGCCAACCAGCATAGCGTCATAATTGTGAATAGAACCCGCGATTTTCTCGTCTGTCATACGTGCGACGGTAATCGTCGGGACAATCACAACCACTTGGTCATCCGGGGAAATCATCTGAGTTGGGTCGTTCAGATCAAGTAGCTGGTTCGGAAATGCTGCGCGGAACTTAGCCTGAAATTCCGCGGCTAGTTCTGCACCTTTTGGCAAGTACGAGGAATGCTCTTGGTCTGCCACAATCACTTTACCGGCAACTACAAAGCGCACATCCGCCGCTGCGCATGTAGCCACACAGCACAACAGCAATGCAGGCCATAGCAAACAGCCGGAGATTCGACGCAGCATATTACCTCGCTCTCACGTGAGCGTTTTGCTTGTCCATCGAGAGGACCTCGAAGGCTCCCAAAGCTCCCTCAATCGCTTCCATTACATTTTGACCGCTCCTGCCGTTCAGCGTAATGGTAAGTGTTTCTGCCTGCCCTGCCCTGAACTGACCTCTGTCGAAAGCGAACCCTGCCTGTTTCAATGCCGCTCGAATGGGCGTGCTTGTGGTAAACGATGGTGGATTCTCGATAACGATTGAATATGAGACGAGAACCTGAGTAGCCTCTCTGATTTCGGCGTTTTGCGCTCTTCTCAAAGCTTGTTTAATCTGCCCCGGTAGAACATCTTCCACCTTGCGTAGTGCAGACTTTATCGCGTAGGTACGAGCTACATCATCGGATGGAGCCGTATTTCCAGAATCGCCTGCGAGGTCTTGGGCTGGAAGGAAAGCCTTGCCGTCTTTAACGCGAATAATTCGATAAGTGACTTTCGAAGTAAAACGATGATTTGTGATGTTCGCCGGTGTAAAGCTGTTGAGTGCAATGGCAACGTAGTCTTCCTGTCCCACACTTGCATTTGTCCGCATTTCAGCAAGAACAGCATTCACCAAATCATCATCACCAGCAAATTCTCGGTTCATCATCGAAACATTCAGCGTCTCGACATCGAAACCTGATGTGTTAAGCATCCCTTCAAGTTCAACGCGAACCTCATTACTCAGCCCTACTCCCTTGTGCGTTGGGTCGGCATAATCGACAACTCTTCTGTAATAGTGGCTGGTATCTTCGTAAGACTGCCCTGACTGAGTTGAACTCGATGATGATCTACTAGATGCTTGTCCTTGTGCGTTTACGCTTGCGGTGTGATGACTTTCCGTCTCGGCGGCGGCCACTTGATTAAATGAAGCCGTCCCACTTGCCGAGGAGTTACTGGATGCTCGTGCGAGCGGGTTAACATTTGCGGCCTGATAGCTTTCCGAGCCGGAAGCAGATGCCCTGTTAAATGCGGCTGCCTCATGCGAAGAGGAGCTACTGGCTTGGATGGCTCCCGACTTCGAGTGCGATTCGGCATTGGAATTAGAGTTATTGTAATTGGAGGAATGAACACCTTTTTGGTCATCAATAACCTCCTCGTGCAGCGTAATTGGATTGGCACGATTTGGGTCGATTGCCTCAACGGTATAAGACATTACAAATATTTTTAGTTTCCCTTCAGTCTGCGCCGTTAGAGAGAGATTGAAGTTGTCCTCCAGAAATCCTCTCAGTGCAACAGCATCAACTTGTAGTGCTAGGTCTACCTCTGCGACATCGCTACGAATCTCCGCGCTTCTTACGTCCTCCCCCTTCACAAGCGTAGCCGAGTGCTGTAGTACTGAGACTGCAATCGAATCGAGCGCAGAATCGATAGCCTTACGGTTAATAAATAGCTGGAGGATCGCTTGTTTAAGTGCATCTCGCCGAGCCATCTCTTGCGCGTCGGCAAGCGCCGATTGGTTTAGTGCTGGCTGGTCTTTTTTGTGCTTTGCAATTGGAACCGGAGCTTGTCCATGCCCAGAGACTTTAATGGTTTCTGCAACTGCTAGTTCGGCAATCAGCATGGTGAGTACGAGACACACCACGCGCATCGAAAAGTAAAGACGCTTCATCCTGCCCCCTAATGGAATCGAAGCAAACATTTCTGCCGTTGTTCGAATGGGACAAATTAGTTAGTTTCCCACTATAGGTGGATGCACTAAAGTGTGCAATAAGAAAAAATCTGGGCTGTGGGACGCCCCCCGAAGAATCCCAAGCCGCAAGTTCACAGCCCGGAAAGCGCATTCGGCACAGTGCTCAGAAATGCACGGAACCAATGCTCGCTTTCGCAAGAAGCACTGGCGTTCAAAGCGGGCTATCACCGGAACTTCATCAGCCAATTGGAGCGTGGAGAGAAAAGCCCCAGCCTCCGCACCATTGTGAATCTGGCTTCGGTTTTGGAACAAACACCATCAGATATGCTCAGGAAGATGGAGCGGCTGTTGAAGGCTTCTCGTTCCTGAACGGCTTCCATTGCCGTTTTCAGCGTTGTGGGCAATTGGCCTCCGAGCCACACCACATGCCAAGCATCTGAGCCATTACCGCTGTCAAAACACCGAATTTCGCCATAACGGGACGGGAACAGGGCGAAGTGGCTCTCAGTGCTGAAATCTGGATTGAGAACCACCTAAAAAAGTGCAATCCGGTGGGCTTGTTCGGTATGGGGGTCGTGGCCAAAAGCTTTTCAGAGGGTGTTAGGAAGGGTCATAACACCCCTGTCCCCGGTTCCGTTCTGGCGGCTACTGGGCATTAGGGTGGGCCTATCGGGTGGGTCAGGGGCAGAAAACTCGCCAGAACCGAACCTGAAGCCTTCGTCGGGGCTTCCGGTGGGAATGAGGGATGCCCATTTCGGCTATTTGGGGGCATGTATCTGGGGTTGAATTAAGCAAGTAACGCCCATAGCAGGTCATCTCAGGGATTCTCCTCAGGCTCAAGATCGGCACTTGCTCACCTTTTAATTGGGGATATTCCGCACTGCTATTCGTATCCCCATTCTTCGGCAAATTCATCCAGCATCTTTTCGATAGCTTGCACGTGAAGGGCAACATCGGCAATCACCCGTGCTAAATGTTTGTGGTCAACGGGGTCATCACGCACCTCTCCAAGCACACCATTGAAAACACCTGTTGCCATAAACAAATTTTTCAAGGCTGCACAATCTCTGGGAGTTAGCTCAATCATATCCAATGGTGCGTCTTCTATTGTTCCTCATCTCTTTGCACTTGGGAGAGCCTCGCCCAGAACTGACGCAATAGATGGTAGGGAGAAAAAGCTTGGCATGGGAAGGGGTTTCTGTTCTCGTGTCCTCACTCCACAGCGCAGGCATAGAAAGGAACAACAATGAAGAAAGCTAAGAAGCAGGCAGCCAAGAAAGCAACAGAACCTCGGAAGCATGAACCCATCCCATTCGAAAAGATTGCCAAGATGTATTCGGAAGGCAAGAGCATGGAGCAGATTGCCAAAGCCGTTAATCGCTGGAATGCCGATTCACCCGATTGCAGCAAAAGCTTAAGAGCCCTCATCAGCAACATGATTACGAAGGGCTACCACACCAAGGAAGGAAAGCTCATCCGCCTGAAGAAAAGGCCACGGGGAAAGCCCGAACCCAAGCCAGTTAAGAAGGCCACGAAAAAGCTGGCCGCCAAAAAGCCAGTTGCCAAGAAGCCGCAACCGAAGAAGCAGGATGTGAAGGCACGGGAACAGAAGCCCGAACCAAAGTTGCCACCCGAACCGAAGCCAGAAGTAGCTCCCAGTGCAGTTCCCGCCGTTGGGTGAAGCCTTCGAACCTTGGTCGGCAAAGCCTCGGGTAAGTCCTCCGAGGCTTTACCTTTGCCATCATTCGCCCCCCTGATACTTTCGGTAATCGTGCGCTGGAAGGGTAATTTCAATCACGGTTTCTTGCAGGCGCGAGAGCACCATTGGGGCAATCGCCGCTCCCATATCCACAAGCGGAATGTTCGAAGTCACAATCAGCTTGCAATTCCGCTCATACCATTGGGAGAACAGCCGCTTCAGCCTAACGTGTTCTTGCGTTTGTGGCTGAAAATCGGGCGACAAATCATCAATGACGACCACACCCCAAGGCTTCCCCTTGTCGAGTCGATGAGAGTATTCCTCGGCGGAAACCTCGCCGTACACCAGCTTTGCCATTAGTTCGTCGGCCAGCACTGTGCGGCATCCAAGTGCCGATTGCAGTTCGTCATACGTAATCCACTTCACCGTCTGTTCCCGAGCCAAATATTCGAACACCAACGAGGCTGCAATCGTGGTTTTACCATTTCCAGAACTGCCCTTTAGATAGAACCCCTTGTCGCCATCCAGCTTTTCAATAATCTTGTGGATTTTGGAACGGTTTGAGACCCCGGCGGCATCGGTAATATCGTTCGTTAGCGATTCCAAACTGGGTGGAACCCCAATTCTGGCTGGAAGCTCCTGTTCCAGTTTCATCATTTGCTGATATTTCTTTTGTGATAGAGCATACTTCCGAAGCCAGTTCTTACGGCACTGCTCTCCACAAACGATAAAGGGGGGGTTGCCAATCACCACCACATCCCCATTCTCAATCATCGGTAACGCCCATCTATCGAACTTCAGAAACTCAGTGTCAAACATTACGCCGTAGAGATTAAGGTAATTGAACTCCTGTGTTGTTCGGTAACTTACATCGCCTTTGCCGCAGATAATACAGGTAAAGTTATGCTTCCACATTATCCGTTTCTTGTTGGCGACCAGTTGCTGACGTTTGCTGGCTGCTGCTTCACGCTCTTGCCGCTCCTTCTGCCGTTCCTTCTGCCGTTCCGTTTCTTTGTCTGTGTTTGGATTTGAGGCTGCCGTTCCATTGTGCAGCGCCTCAATCATTAATTTCGTTAGTTGTTCATCCGTTAGATTATCCATTGTTCCCCCTAGTAGCTCTCCACCCCATCAGTCTTGTCGTGATATTTGCCCATGTCCGTTGCCTGTGGTGATACATCTACCTTGACCTTGTCCCGCATCCATTCGAATTCTCCAGAGAGCACCCGCTCCACGCCAATATCGTTGGGTGCCCCTTGCCCCTTCCAGCCGCTACGTGGGATGAACATATCCCGAAGCGTTGGGTGCCAAAACCGTCCATTCTTGCTGGTGAAGCCACGAAAATAGGCGTTGATGGGAATCTCATCCAGAACCAGTTGCCAGCGTGTTTCCCAATCCGTATTGGAACGAATCCATGAATCTACGGCGTCATACAGAAGATTAGTGCCTGAAATAACCCCATTTGAAACCGCTGCTGGAATCGGAGTGCCTTTATTCTTGGTGAATGCTTCAATGTCCTTGTTCCAACTTTCCCAAATCTTGAAAACCTTCGCTGTATGGCTCATTCCGTTGTCCCCTCCTACAGGTAGTACTGACTTATCAGTCTTTACTTCTCTTACTTCTCTGATATTGGGTGCAGGAAGTTGCACCTTTTCTGGCACAATGCTGCACCCTTTATCGCCAGAACCTGCGCCATTTCCCTGCAAGAAGCTGCACCCTTTCTCACCGGAACTTGCACCTTTTGGGGTTTTTGCAGCGAGCGCCGTGAAATCAACGTGGTAGTGGTTCACGTGCTTGCGTCCCACGCCATATTCAATTCGGATAACGCCGTCTTGCTCCAATTGGCGAAGGTGGCTTTGCATAGAGCGCTCCTTCATCCCACAGAAACTGGCTAGGGTGGCTACGCTGCAATAGGCGTAGCCCTTTTCCCTGCTTAAGCCAGCAAGTTCTTTCAAAATTGCGGTTTTCACGCTCCCATACCCGCTGGCCTTGATGATGTTGTAGTGTTCCTTCATTTCGTTAATCCCAAGGTGTCAGCATCTTTTTGTTGTCGCCGTGCTCTAATTGTGGCCGATTTGTCCGTAAAAGCACCCTCTTCTATGGCTTTTCTTTCCAAATCCCTTTCGCCCTTTTCATCAGCGACGAATATGACAGCATCACCTTCAACCACGATGTTCGTAATTGTGCCGACGCCCGACCCCCAATTGAAATTGGAGCAAACCCTGATGGTCTTCTTCTCAAAAATAAGGTTTCCACGTTTCGCTCCCATTACTTGCTGGTTTAGCAATGCCACCACCGATTTTGCTGGAACTACCAGTTCGAGGCGGGTGAACGGTTCCCCAAATGCAGAGATGTTCGCATCACAAACGAACGTTACCGAATCATTTTGTACGCTCGCAGTGTTAACCGACTTGGCGTGGAACCCATTGTGCAGGTTTTCAGCAAAGAGAGCGTGGTCGAAAACTACAGGCTGCGCTGCTTCGGAGTTAATAAATGCAAGCACCGTCTTACTACTAACTTGAATATTCATCGTTGTTGCTCCTTGATTCTTTGGTGTTGGGCGATTTCCGTGGCGCATATGCGTTCGATAACCACCCACACCCCTATGTGCGTCAATTGGAAAGCAGCATCTCCGGAACTGGTGGGCTGGAAGTTACGCCAGCCCACCCTAACCATTTACGCTGCTTCCGTGGGGCGAAGCGTTACTTCAAACGACACGGTGTCATCGTTAAAAGTTAGCGACTCAATTTCAGCAAACGTGAAGTCGAATGTTCCGTCATGAAAGAAGAAGCGTACCGTGTCTTCGCTTGGAAAGGTTACGAACCCTGTATCCAGTTCTGAACGAAGGAAATCCAGAACCCTGCGTTTATCGAGTACGCACTTCAGACGTGAACATGTTGAGTCAGGCACGGTGACCGTGTTTAGCGAAATAAGCATTGTGTAATCCTTCCATGGTGCGTTGTTACGCAAGAATGTAGGAACTGGCTTCTCCAAAGGTTGAAGTTGCTGTTCCTAACGCAGGGTGCGTCGATTGGAAAGCAGCATCTCCAGAGTGAATTACCGTTTCTAACGCAGGGTGCGCCGGAGGAAAGAACGATTTCTCAAAGGGTTGGTGGGCTGGTTTACGCCAGCCCACCTTTTGGGTTATGCACCTTCAGGAACACTATCCAGCGTGTTCGGGGGTAATGGCGGGTGTACCAGTGGGAATTGCGAAAGCGGGTTCTGGCCTTCGGGAACTGCTTCCGGCGGGCGGAAGAATTCGGGTTCCCTTTGCAGGTCTTCGTAGATGTGTGCCCGTGCCAGCTTTACACAGGATGGTTCTTTATCGATACCGATGAATTTCCGATTTTTGCGTAATGCGGCAACACCAGTTGGGCAGCCACCCATACAGGGGTCAAGAATTACATCCCCAACATTGGTGGCCCTTTCAATGAATGTTTCAAAATCTTCTGCTGCTTGCCCCCAATCATGGAACCGTTTATCACCACCGTTGCCGATTACAAGGTCAGTTACATTGGGGCCTTCAATTTCCCCTTTCACGTACCATACAACGGGTTTAGTTTTGGCAATTATCTTGCGTTCACGAACCGTGGCGGCCTTCCCCTTGGGCCATGCCAACGTACAATGCCAACGGTATTTCAACCCGGCTTCTTCGAATTTCGACATCATTACGTAGAATTCTTGAAGGTGGGCCTGCCCAGACCATCATCAACAGATTGCCGTTAGGCTTCAGCACAACCAATGCCAGTTCACAGATGGCCATGATGATTGTTTTAATGCTTTCTTTGTCATACGGCGGGTCAACAATGATGGCATCGATGCTGTTGGGTGCGATGTTCTTGGCGACTTCGGTGAAATCCCCTTCCATCAATAGGTAGTGCTTTCCTTCTAGCGGGATGGCACCACTTTTCTTGATGTATTCTTCCCGTTTTACCTGAAGATAGGCTTTGGTTACGTTGGTGGGCTTCATGAAATGCTTGATGGGGTTTTCACCCTTATCATCACAACCCATCAGGCGTTGCATTACCTTAACCTGAATTTCAGGCTTCAGCTTGGAAAGTTCCAGCAAATCCTTTTTCTTGTCTTCGAATTTGGTGCCAAGGAAAGGGCTTCAGGTTCGGGGCCGATTTTATTGGCAATCTGCACCAGTGTTTCAACGGTACGTTTGTTCTGGCCCTTCAGCGGCTTCGGGCAATGGATTTTGTGCCTGTCAAAAGAAACCTTGCAGGAAGCTTCTGCGGATTCCCCCTTTTTTGCCTTTGCACTTGCCAACCCACCAGCCTGCCCTTCTGGTGTTCGGGTAAAGCTGTTCGAAAACAACCTTCCTACGTGCCAGAAGCTTGGCTTCTTGCCATACCGTTAGCTTTGGGTTCAAGGTTGTCGTCGATGGCATACAGTTCTTGCTGTAAGGGATTTTCGAAATCCAGTAGGCGGGCCGGAATCGATTCCCTTCCCAGCAGTTTGCAGATGAAAAGCCGTTTCCGTCCCGAAACTAGGCTTTTATCCTTCTTATTTAATGCGATTGGTTTTTGAACCCCCATTTTTTCGATACTTTCTCAACAAAAATAGGGTCGATGGTGGTGGGATTAGGTTCATCCCCAATCCCTGTGATTTCCGAAATCAGAACTTCTGCGATTTCCTCAGTCATTAACGAATCCTTTCCGTGGTTCGCATACTTTCTGCGTTTCACGAAGAAGGTGCGTCAAACCGCAACCCGTTTCTTCCCGGCGTGATCACCGGCGCATACCCATAAAGCGAAAGCCTCCTTTTTCCGAACCATTTCAGTAACTTCCGTGATTTCCGAACAAGCGAACAGGAATTCGTTCGTTGGGAGATCGTGAATTTTGTCAAATGAGGTGGCGAACCCAGATTTGTCAAAACGAAGGGGGTTAGAGATGCTGCTTTCCCTTTGACGCACCCCTCCACGGAGTTCAGCGAATAAGCCGAACCCAAGGAGTTAAGAGCGAATGCAGGGTGTTCAATCGAGATTCGTAAGCATAAAGCAGGCAGCCACCCTCTTAGGATTGGCAGAAGTCACCCTTCGGGTTTGGGTCGGAAGCCGTCGTCTGGCACACGTGAAGTTGGGCAGAGCCGTAAGAATCCCCGTTGCCGAAATCGATAGGCTGGTAGATGAAGGCACCATTCCCGCCTTCAAGAATGGGAGGCGGTGAATCATGTCCGTCTACCGTAGGGGAGATTTCTGGCACTACAAATTTAGATTCGGAAGCCAAATCATACGGGAATCGGCCCGCACGAAGTCGAAGAGGGTAGCTGAAGCCTGCGGAACGGGAGCGTAGGCACGATTTGGAGCTTTCGTATAACTACGTTCCAAAAAAGAAGATGGCTCCGCTTCTCAAGGTTGCCGCAAAAGAGTGGCTCGCGACCAAACGCACGCTTGCCGCAAAGACGTTCACGGGGTACGAGGAACGTGTAAATGCCGTAGTGGCGGTGCTTGGGGGCAAGCTGGTGTGTGATCTGAACGAGGGGGAAATCGCGGCGTATCAACAGAAGCGGGTGAGTGCTGGATTATCCGCACGTACCGTCAATTATGAAGTGGGATGTATCCGAGGAATTTTGAAACGCTACCGTCTTTGGGCACAAATTGCTGATGGCGTAAAGCCAGTTCGTGGAACCCGCGAAATTGGAAGGGCTATCTCTCACGCCGATGAGGATAGAATCCTGAAAGCCGCCGTCAAGAACGCATCACCAGCCGTTTATCCGCTTACCATCGTTTCGATTGATACGGGATTACGTGCCTCTGAGGTTCGTGCCCTGCGGCGTGGAGACATCAAATTGACGTACAAGAATGGAACCGTGGTTGAAGGCTATCTTGTGGTTCCTAAATCCAAGACGGAAGCAGGTAAAGGCCGCATGGTTCCATTGACGCAACGTGTTTGCGGTGTGCTTTCCATGTGGCTTGATCGCTTCGGCAAGCAGCTACCATCGAGCTACGTATTCCCAAAGCACAGGGTTGCCTATCCTAAGAAAACGGGTGAAGCCACCATCCACGATGTCGATTGCAGTCAGCCGATTGGCGAGTGGAAGACAGCATGGAGAAGAATTCTGAAAGATGCAGGAGTGAAATACCGCTGGCACGATTTACGCCACACCTTCATTTCAAGGCTGGCGGAAAACCCGAATGTGTCTGAACAAACAATACGGGAAATGGCAGGGCATGTGTCCAAAGAAATGATGCAACGCTACAGCCATATCCGAATTGAAGCAAAGAAGGATGCTATTGCCAGCTTGGAGCGCCAGAATATTGAAGCCGTTCCGAGTAGTGGAAAACCAAACACCACCAACTGAGACGGGTCTCAGAAAACCTCATCCTATCTTCACCCCCACCAATTCTCAATTGGAGCCAGCCTGCATCACCCAACGGTGAGCGGGATGGCTTCTACTTCATCCTTCGTGGACTTGACGGTGTTGAAGCCTAGTGGCGGGAAAGAAAACAGGGTTTTTGACGCGGCTGATATCGTCGCCACCCCAGCCATGATGGTTTTGCATGGGCTGTGGCACAAAAAAGGTCACAAAGCCGATTTCCATCGGAAGAGTGAATTCTGTAAGTGCTTGAAAATAAGTGGTGAGCGCGGAAGGAATCGAACCTTCAACCTACTGATTAAGAGTCAGTTGCTCTGCCAGTTGAGCTACGCGCCCTTCAAAGATTTGCGGGTGAAGCAGTCTGCCGCCGTCAGTCGGTCTCACTGACGAGAGGGGCGCTTGAGTCATCGTGGATCGTTCGTCGCCCTTCGCTTCTGATTCTAACGAGCGCACGTTCATTCTGTCCAGCCTGAAAACCGCATCTGCCTTCGTTTGCGAAGTAGGATTAGCACACATGGTCGGCTCACAGTCACGCTACTGTGCCCGGCCAGCGGCACCAGGCGTGCGAGCAGCCCAGGCAACGGGATTTCATTCCGCAATCGGGCGAGTGATGATCTGCACTAAATCCGCCGCCGGACGCGCCGCGGGCCGTCGTGTGGGCTGTGGCATCGGATATCCAGGCCGGCGGCTTCGCTGGACTTGCTCGGCGGCGGCAACGCCTCTCGGGCAAGCCTGCTCGGAGCGCTGCGGCGCACGCCAGAAGTCAAGGTAGCCCACCTGCCGTGCGCAACTGATGGTGCACTGCGGGGCACAACTTTTTTCCGTCAAAAATTCGCGGCGGATATCGGCCAGCGTGTATTCCGCCAAAGCCTTGCCAGGGTACCCGCGCTGTTGCGAGCAGTAGTGCACCAAACCATCTTCACAGATGTAAAGATAGCGGGCTCCGGCGCGGCATCGCCACTGGTCCGGCAAGCCTAGCGCAATCCTGTTCTGAAAGTAATTGAACCGCGAATAATTCCACCGCTCCGCATTTTTCATTTTCAAGAAGACCTCGCGATCCTCTTCCGAGAGCGGACGCGACTGGCCAGCGCCGTCGTGAATGACGCCTAGGGTCGAGGTGAACCCCAGTTGACGCGCGCGCCTCGCCACCACCAGGGCGTCCTGCGGTTCATGGACGCCGCCGCCGACCACGCTGTTGATGTTGACATGGAAGTCGGCGTGTTCAGCTAGCAGTTGCAGTTTCTTATCGAGCACCTTCAGGCTTTTCTTGCTCACCTCGTCCGGCATGACGTTGTCGATCGAGATCTGCATGTGGTCAAGTCCGGCGCGGTTGAGCCGCTCTATGCGCTCGGCGGTGAGCAGATACCCGTTGGTGATCAGGCCGGCGATGATTCCTTTGGAGCGGATGTGGCCGATCAATTCGTCCAGTTCCGGATAGAGAATGGGTTCCCCGCCGCTGATCGTGATAATCGTGGTGCCCAGTCTCGCCAGGTGGTCGACGCGCTCCCGCATGACGGCGAGCGCCACCGGCTGGGAGGTGCTGTCGTACTCGTTGCAGTAGGCGCAGGAGAGATTGCAGCGCCGCATAGGAATGATGTGCGCCATCACCGGATGGTCGGTCGACATCAGTCCCTTGGCGATCATCGCCAATTCGCGCCAGCGGCGGTTCGCCGCTATTCTTGTCCTCTGTAGCGTTTTGCGTAGTGTTCGGCGTAGCCCGCGACTCTGACTCAGCATAGGGTTAACTCTAATTACAACACACGCCCCCCGGCTGGCTGGAACCGGCTTTCGCTGATCGGCGCAAAAGCGGGGCTCATCAGGGAATAGCGGCACCTGGATTGATTCGCGAGTTCCCCAACCTGCGCTGTAGTCGCCCAGTTTGGGGCGAATGCGGGGGATGGCGCATCCGGACTTCGGCGTCGAATTCGGAGCGCATGAGCCGATCGAGCCAGTGCGTCTGCGGCGCTCATTTATAATCATTTGTTCTGTACAAGGTTTCGGAGCTCTAGAAAACAATGATTCGATTTCTGCAAACCAAAGGCCCGATTCAGAAGGCATTACTGGTCGGATTTTTGGCCATCATCTGCATCATGATGGTCGTCACCCTGGTTCCCGGAGGCATTCTCAATGAGTTCGGGATCACCCATGAGGGCCTCATTGCCAAGGTTGGATCCGAGCAGATTACGGCTCAGGACGTCAATCAGCAGGCCAATCAGATAGCCCGCGGCCAGTTCCCGCGTGGAGCGCCGCCGCAGCTTCGCCCCTATCTTTTGCAACAGGCCGCCGAATCGCTGATGATGCAGGGCCTTTTGCTGAATGAAGCCAATCGCATGGGGCTGCGCACCGGCGACGAAGAACTGCGCTACGAACTGCAGCACGGTGGGCTTGCGTCCCAGCTTTTCCCAAACGGCAATTTCGTCGGCACCGAGCAATACAAGGCGTTTGTCGGAAGCAACTTCAACCTGACCATCCCGCAATTCGAAGACAAGCTGAAGCGGCAACTCACGATTAACAAATTGCGCAATCTGATCGAGGGAGGCGCCAACGTCTCTTCCGATCAACTGGCCCTGCAGTTCCGCCAAGTCAACACCAAGGTGAAGTTCGACTATGCCGTACTCTCGCTTGAGGACATGGCGAAACAGTTGAAGCCGGCCGACGCCGAACTGCGGGCGTTCTACGAAAAGTCGAAGGCGCAATACGCGAACAGCATCCCTGAAAAACGCAAGGCGGTTTACATCCCTATCGATCAGGCGAAGCTGCCGAACCCGCCCAAGGTCACGGCGGAAGAGCTGCAGAGCTATTACAACGCCCATCAGGAACAGTTTCGGGTTCCCGAATCGGTGACGGTGCGCCATATTCTGATTCGTACTCCGCCGCCCGGCGCGGACGGCAAGGTGGACCCCAAAGCAGCTGCCGAGGCGCGCGCCAAGGCCGAGGACATTCTGAAACAGCTCAACGCGGGGGCCGATTTCGCGACGCTGGCGAAAAAGTACTCGCAAGACCCGGCGAGCGCCCCCAACGGAGGATTTCTCGGTCCGATTACCCGCGGACGCACCGTTCCCGAGTTTGAAAAGAGCGCTTTCTCGACCCCTAAAGGGCAGACCAGCGGCATCATTCAGACCGATTACGGCTTCCACATCCTGCATGTCGACGATAAGGCCGAAGCCCACGTGAAGACCCTGGCCGAAGCCAAACCGGAGATCGAACCCGCACTCGTCCGCGATAAAGCCAAAGCGGCAGCCGAGGCGCTCTCCCGTGCGGTGGAAGCCGACGCCCGCACCAGCGGCATGGAGAAAGCCGCCAAGAGTCATGGCCTGCAAGTAGTCGAGATCGGTTACTTCGCCCGCTCCGAGCCGCTTCCCGGCATTGGCAATGCGCCGGCCTTTATGGATGCCGCGTTCTCCGCCAAAGCGATGGCGCCGCCAGCCGCCGTGGCCACGCCCCAGGGTTTCGCCATCCTGCAGGTCACGGACGTGAAACCTCCCTCGACTCCGACCTATGAGGAAGTGAAGGCCCGGGTTGAACAGCAGTTCAAGATGGATCGAGCCAAGACGATGCTTTCGCAAAAAACCCGGGAGCTCTCGGACCGGGCCCGCGCCCAGCACAACCTTCGCGCCGCGGCCAAGGAACTTGGCGCTGTCTTGCACACCAGCGAATTGGTAACGCCCCAGGGCCAGGTGCCGGACATCGGTGCGCTCACCGGGCCGGCAGCGCAGATTTTCACCATGAAGCCGGGTGAAATTTCGGGCCCCATCGACAGCGCGCGGGGCGGGCTGGTGATGATGCTGCTGGAGAAGCAGGAACCGTCCATGGCCAACTTCGACCAACAAAAAGACGAAATTCGCCAGCAACTGCTGCAGCAGAAGCAATCGGAGATGTTCGAGATCTATATCGCCAATCTGCGCACCGTGGCCGAGCAGAAAGGCATCGTCAAGATTTATGAAAAGGAGTTCAATCGTTTGATGGCCACCGTCAGCGAGTAGCTGGATTCGTGGCTGCGCGAGGGAGTGAAACGCTCGCTTGCTTTTTTCGCCGCATCCGCGCAGGTGTATTCCAGCGGCCACTATTCTTCAGTGTCATGCTGAGCGGAGTGAAACGGAGCGAAGCATCCCAGCGCGGTGTGGAGCTGAGGCACTGCCAAAGGAGTTCATCAAAAATCCCTGAACGACGCGGCGTGAGACAGTTTTTCGGGATGCTTCGCGGTGCACAGCATGATATTAAGAATATGTTTGGTTACGCCCGCGGCCGGAAAGCCGGCGCCCGCCGCATCGGGTGGGTGCGGCACGCCTGCTGATCATCGGTTTATGACTACATCCTAGAGTTTGAAAGACACTGATGCCGAACCAGCGAGCTTCCGGTATTCTGTTGCATCCGACTTCGTTCCCGTCGCCCGGCGGCATCGGCGACCTGGGACCGGCGGCCTATGAGTTCGTCGATTTCCTAGCCGCCGCCCGGCAGTCTCTATGGCAGGTTCTGCCGCTGAATTCCCCGGGGATCGGCAACTCCCCTTATTCTTCCACCTCGGCCTTCGCCGGCAATATTTTGCTGATCTCGCCCGATCGTCTCGCCGAGCGTGGATTGATTTCGCGGCAAAGCCTCTCGCAGCTTGCCGATGCCGGAGACCGGGCCGACTTCGAGCACGCCGAGGCAGTGAAGTTGCCGCTGCTGGCGAGCGCGGCGCACGAATTCCTGCTCAGCGCCGCTGCCAAAGACCGCTCTGCCTATGATGATTTTTGCCGCGACAACTCTTGGTGGCTGGAAGATTTTGTCCTGTTCGATGCCCTGCGCCGCCGTTTTCACGGGGAGAGCTGGAACCGTTGGCCGAGCCCTCTGGCGCGCCGCGAACCTTCTGAGTTGAAACGGCTCGGCGACGAGTTGCGCGATGAACTCGACATCGGGCGTTTCCTGCAGTTTGCGTTTTTTGAGCAATGGCGCGCGCTGCGCTCGCGCTGTGCCGCCAGCGGCATCCGCATCATCGGCGACATCGCCATTTTCGTGAGCTATGACAGCGCCGATGTCTGGATGCATCCCCATCTTTACCGTCTCGATGCCAATCTCGATCCCGAGGTCGTCGCCGGGGTGCCCCCGGATGCCTTCTCCGAAACCGGCCAGCGCTGGGGAAATCCCATGTATCGATGGGACGTGCTGCGCGAGCGCGGTTACGAATGGTGGGTGCAGCGCGTCGGTTGGGCTCTGCGCTTTTGCGACATCATCCGGCTCGATCACTTCCGCGGCTTCCTGCAGTCCTGGGAAATCCCGGCCTCAGAGCCCACGGCCGTTCACGGGCATTGGGTCGACGGGCCGCGCGACGAGATCTTCCAGGTTTTGCACGCCAGACTGGGGGATCTGCCTTTCATTGCCGAGGATCTCGGGCTCATCACCCCCGACGTTCATGCGCTGCGCGAGCGCCTCAAGATTCCCGGCATGCGCGTTCTCCAGTTCGGCTTTGGCAACCCCGGCGCTCATATCTATTTGCCGCACCGATACGAGTCGAACACGGTCGTCTACACGGGGACGCACGACAACGACACCACTGTCGGCTGGTGGCAGTCGGTTGCCGGACAGGAGCGCAGCGATGTCCTGGCTTACCTCGGCGAGGCCAGCGATGGCATTCAATGGGCCATGGCGCGGGCAGCTCAGAACTCCATCGCGAACCTTTGCGTCATCCCTTTGCAGGATGTGCTCGGCCTCGGTTCGGAGGCGCGCATGAACACTCCGAGCAGTTCGCGGGGAAATTGGGATTGGCGCTACCGAAAGTCCGCGCTGACGCCGCAACTGGCGGAAAAACTGGCCGCCATGGCCGAGGTTTCCGACCGTCTGCCTGCTCCCTCAGCGCAGCAGCAGCCCGAGGGGAAAGCTGGCAAAGACGTCACGACATAACAGGGTTGGCTGCCCGGCCGGCAAAGTTTCGCCGGTCAGCAGGTTCTTCAGCGGCGGGCCAGAGGGGGCGGGCGGCAGCACGATTTCCGTCGTTCCCCACGCCTCGCCCACGGGCATGCGCTCTTCGCCTCCCAGCATGCTATAGGCAAAGCGCGGAGTCGCCACCACGGCCATCTGCTGGCCGATGGTCCGGGCGTAAGCCACCACGTGGCGCTCGTGCTCGCCCTCCACTTGCAACGGCACATAGTCGCCGAGTTCGAACAACTCGCGATATTCGCGCCTGGCATGCAGCGCACAACGTGTCACCCAGAGCTTCAGGCGTCCGTCGCTCCAAGTCTTGAGCATTTCTCCGCACAGACGGCTAATCCCTTGCTCCTCCCGCGAAGCTTCCAGCAGCTCGCGCAGCCGGCGCTGGCGCAGCTCGAAGTCCACCGGGCGTCGGTTGTCCGGGTCCACCAGGCTGAAATCGAAAAGCTCCTGGCCCTGGTAAATATCGGGAACTCCGGGCGCGGTCAGCTTGATCAGCGTCTGCGAAATCGAATTGATGACCCCGAACAGCGCGATTCTGGGCACAAATTCTTCGATCTGCCTGAGAAAACTGTTGGGGCGGTTGTCCGAGCCGGGCATCAGGATTCGCGCGATGAAATGATGCAGCGCTTCGGTGTATTCCTCGTGCGGGTTGATCCAGCTCATATTGATCTTGGCCTCGTTCACCGCCTTCGTCATGTAGGCCTGGATTCGCGCCAGGAAGTCCTCGCTCTGTTGCTGGTCCAGGGCCCAGCGCGGGTTGCCATTTCCCCCGCCGGCGGCTGCCTCTTCGATGGGCGCTTCCGCGGCCAGCAATGGCCAGGTGCCCACCAGGGTTTGATAGAGCAGATATTCCTCGTTGGCATCGGGAACCGTGCGTCCGTCGCTCAGGGTCTTTTTTTTCCCGCGATTGCTGCGCCGCCAGCGCAGCACCTGGGCGGCCCATAGCCGCGGCATCTCCGAGAGCACGTCGAGGCGCATGCGGACATCCTCGCTGCGTTTGGTGTCGTGCGTCGAAGTAGCCAGCATGGAGTGGCGCCACTGCTGCTGGCGCTGCAGATTGCCGCGATGGAACTCGTCGAGTTCGATCCCGAACTGCTTGGGCGATCCGCCCACTTCATTCACCGAGACGAAACGGTTATAGATATAGCAAGCGGTATCTTCCATCCCCTTTGCCATCACCGGGCCGGTCAGTTGCTGGAACTTCAAGGCAAAATACAACTGTTTGCGGTAGCCATAAATGGCCCCGCCGCCTTCGCCGCCCCGCAGCAGCAGGATATCGCGCAGAAATTCGAACACCGTGCCCGGCATGCTGCTGTTGCGCCGACTTGCCCGGGCGATCGCTTCGTTAATGTGTCCCCGGTCGCGCTCGCTGAGGTTGCCTCTTTCGTCGAGGTAGGTGCGATAGACGGGGAAACACGCGATCGTTTCGCGAATCGCGTCGCGCAGCACCGACCTGGTGAAGTCGCGCGCCCGGCGATTGATCGATGAGATCCCTTCCAGCAGGTGGCTGAGCACGTTCAATTCGCTGGAGAGCGCCGTCTGCATGATCAGTTTCTTACTCTGGTAGATGATCGCTTCCACGTCCATCCACTGGCCGAGAAAGCGCTGGTAGAGATTGGTGAACGACTTTCGATTGCGGTTATCGATGAAAATCCCATTCACCAGGTTCAGAAAGTCGTAGCCGACCGTGCCATCCACCGGCCAGTCTGCCGGCAGATCCTCTTCCGGCTCGAGGATCTTCTCCACCACCACGTAGAGCGGTGCCCGTTCGAGGGCCGCGTCCTGCTGGCTAAAGGCGTTCTGCAGCTCCAGTTCGATTCCGTTCTCGGCACGCGCCTGCTTCGCTTCGCCTCCGTAACATTGGCTGGCGGCGTAAAGCATCTGCAGCCGGGCAAAGTACTGCGGTGGGTTTAACAACCCGTCGGGGTGATCGATCCGCAGCCCGGTCACCGTGCCGACGGCGAGCAGTCGCCGGATCAGGGCCCCGGTCGCGGCGAAAACCCGCGGGTCTTCCATGCGCAGCCCAACCAGGTCGTTGATATCGAAGAAGCGCCGGTAATTGATCTCCTCGGCGGAGACGCGCCAATGGGCCAGGCGGTACGCCTGAGCCTCCAGCAGCTTATGCAGCGCGTCGAAACCGTGGCCATCGCCGGCACGTCCGTTGATGCGGCGCAGTGCCTCCTCCAGCAGCCTTTTGATCTCCGGCTTGCGCTCAACCATGTCTCGCAGCCGCTGTCCGATGAACGGGGCCTCGCGCTGCCGCGCCACCGCGCGCTCCGCGTCGACGGTATCGTGCTTCGGCAGCTCGGAGAATCCGGCCAGCACGCCCAGCAGCTCGCGCGCCGGTTCCTCGCCCGCCAGTGCGGTGAAGTCGCCGAGCGATTCGAAGATCAGCGGAATCGTCTGTGGGTCGACCGGAAGGATTCGGTCGTAGTAGTCGATGCGGAAATCGCCGTCGACGTACTTGAGCACCAGCCGGCCCGACTCGAGTTCCTCGCCATACTGATCGCCCAGAATCGGCAGCAGAATTTTATTGTGCAGTTCGCCCTTCAGCGGGTCCCAGTCGATATCGAAGAAGTCCGCAAACTTCGAAGTGCGTCCGTTCTGCAGCACATCCTGCCACCACGGATTGGTGCCGTGTCCTACGCCCATGTGATTGGGCACCACGTCCAGCAGCAGCCCCATGCCGTGGTTCTTCAGCCCCGCCGCAAGTTCGTCGAATTCCTCCTGGGTTCCCAGCTCCGGGTTTAGGGCATTGTGGTCGGTGATGTCATAGCCGTGCATGCTGCCGGCCTGCGCCTTGAGAATAGGCGATGCGTAGCAGGTGCTGACCCCGAGTTCCCGCAGGTAACCGGCCAGCTTGCGAGCATCGCTGAAGCGAAAAGCGTGATTGAATTGCAAGCGGTAGGTCGAAAGCGGACGGAGTCGCTGCTTGCGGCCACCTAGGCGGCCCAGACACTCGCGCAATGTAGACGTCTCATCGACGACGACAACCGGCTGATTCAGCATTCCTGGCCAAACCCACGCCGTCTTAGATGCGGCCCAATGGTGTCGGGTGCCCCGTTTCCCGCATGGCGGCCCGTATCTGTCTTTGTTGCAGACGTGGGGCAGTTCAATCCTTCCCGCCTGATGCCCCGTTCTGGCGAGGCCAGGGGCGGGCAGTTGACGTCTTCTAGTATCCGCTTTCTAGCCGCCAAGCCGCCATTTCTTCCCGCCGCTTTACTAAATCGCCGCCAACGCCGAAAATAGCGAGTTGCCCGCTATGGGGGCGCGCATCGCTGTTTGCGAACCCTCACTCACCCCATCTGCTGAAAGGACGATCATGGCATCCAGTGGTGAACTGATTCGCTTGATGAATTACGTCGACGATATCTCCACGACTCTGCGGCGGATCAAAACCGCTAGCGCATTCGTCGCGCTTGAAGAAAAAAAGCGTCTGGCCGAGTACATGCGAAACGCTGATCCCAACTATCTCAAAATATTGGAAGCCCTGGAGCGAGGCGATTGATGGCCTCCATTCACACGGTTGCCGTCATCGGGGCCGGCGTCATGGGCCGTGGCATTGCTCATGCCGCGGCCGTGGCGGGTTACCGCACGATTCTGGAGGACATCCTGACGGCAACGTTGCGCCAAGCCGGAGATGAAATCCGCGGCACGCTCGACCAAGCGGTGGCAGCCGGCAAGCTGTCGCCCGAGCAGGCTGCTGCCGCTTTTGCCCGCTTGGAATACGCCCATTCGGTCGAAGAGGCCGCGCGCCAGGCCGACTTTGTCATCGAGGCTGTGCCCGAGGAGATGGAGTCGAAAATCGAAATCTTTACCATGCTCGACAAAATCTGCCGTCCCGATACTTTTCTGGGCTCCAACACCGCTTCGCTTTCGGTTACCGAAATCGCCTCCGTTACCTACCGGGCGCACCGCATCGTCGGCATGCACTTCGTCCATCCCATGCACAAAATGAAACTTCTGGAGCTGGTGCGCGGACTGGAAACCGATGACCAGACCCTTGCCGCCGCCGTCGAGATCGGCACACGCATGGGCAAGCAAGTGGTCGTCATCCGGGAATCGCCCGGCTTCATCACCAGCCGCATCGACGCCCTCATCGGGAATGAGGCTTTTTACATGCTTCAGGAGGGTATAGCCTCGGCCAGCGACATCGACAAGGCGATCAAGCTGGGCCTCAATCATCCCTTCGGGCCCTTCGAGATGGTCGATCTGGTTGGACTCGACACCCGCCTGCACCTCCTGGAAGCTCTGCACAAAACACTGGGCGAGAAATATCGCCCCTGTCCCTTGATGGTGCAATACGTCAAGGCCGGACGTCTCGGCCGCAAGTCGGGCCGCGGCGTTTACCAGTATCCCGAGCCCAATGCCGCGCAGGCGGGTCACCAACCGGTGTCGTAGTTGTGCATGCTGGGGTGGCAGTCGGGTCCCCAACATGCGCCGTAATTGCGCATGCTGGGATAAAAATCGGCGGTGGCAACCAGATCTGAGTCGGCGGGCGACTCTCCGGCAGCTACCGGCCTGACAGAGGAGTGCTCACCATGTCACGGAAACTGATGTTTGTGCTTGCCGCATGCTTTCTGGTCGCGGAGCTGGCTCATGCCGAATCCTGGCCGCGCACCCAGCCACTCGATCGCATCTACAATTTCGGCCGGCCCCAGGACATGTACCTGAGTTTGCCGATTCTGGCCGTTTCCGGCAAGCAAGCCTACATTCTCGAATGCGCCAGCCCGGAAGACGCCCGCATCCGGGATGCAAGCTTTCACCCTACACACGAGTTCGAGTGCCGCCTGGAGCTTCCCGGGGCGACCCAGGCTCCCGACACCCAGCTACTGACCGATGGCTCCCGCAAAGCCGGCTCGTTGACCCAGGCCGGTTTCAACTGGAACCAGCTTAACGGAGACTGTTTCCGCTACCCGGATTACGGCGCGCAGCGCGTTTTCCGGCTGCGAAACCTGCGGTTGATTATCACCGTGTCCGATGTGCGCTTCACCGCCGAGGTTCGCACCCCACAGGTCTCCAAGCGCTCGATCCAGGGAATGACCCTGCGCGTGCAAGCTTTCTACGATCCCACCGCGGTGAGCGAGTTCCCTGCCCCCAGCCGCTACCAGGAGCCGAAGCCTTTGCTGCCGGATCAGTCGGCGGGCTTGCTCGATTGCAAAAAGCCGCTGCTGAAACCGTCGAGTGCGGGCGTTCGCTAGAGCCTGATCCGATTTAGGGTGTCATGCTGAACGCAGTGAAGCATCCCGGCCTGGTGTGCGGCTGAGGTACAGCCGCAGGATTTTATCGAAAACCCCCACACGACGCGAGTAATCACGGCTGCAGCACGATCTTGATCGCTCTATTCGATATTATCTCGCTTGGCGAGATTGTGGCGTCCGCACAAAATCTGGATGTTCGCCGGGTCTTTAGAAGAACCGCCCTTCGAGTAGGGGATAATGTGGTCGAAATGAAGCCCAGAAGCCGCTCCGCATGAAGGATACGCACAACGGCCCTGATCGCGTTTCCATACTTCGAGCTTCACCCAGCTTGGAATGAGCCGATCGTCTTCCGATGCGCGTGGAGCGACGGATGGGCGTTCGCGCTCGTCGATCCCCGCGAACTGGAATTTGAATTTAAAAACTTTGCGGCCGCCCGATTGCTCAGTCCAGCAGTCAATTAACTCGAACAATCCGTTGTAGACCCAGATGCCAGACCGTATTTTTTCATAAACGCTGACTCTTTCTGGTGCTGCTGCACCCTCTTTGTATTTCCGTGCAACCTCCGCGAAGAGTCCATTCTGGGTCAGGGAGCCGCCCGGATTGCGCTCCGGTTGATCCACTTGTTTTGGGTAAGGCGCGTCTGCAGTTCGGGCAACATCGTGTCCTTCGTAAATCAATATCCGCCCTTCGTCCTGCACCCGGTCGGCGTACGGAGCCCCCGGACGGAGGCTCATGAGAATAATGCTTTTGGTGTCTCGCAAGCGGAAGTTCATCCCTCGTTGGAGATTTACACCGATTGCTGAACACATCTCCATGTAGGAGATGACATCGCCGGGTTGGAATCCACTAGACAAGGTTGCGATTCATAATTCTACGGCCGCAGCACGATCTTGATCGCGCCGTCGTCCTTTACCGCGAGGTCGAAGGCGGCAGCAATATCGTCGAGCTTGAATTGGTGTGTGATCAAAGATTTTATGTCGACGATTCCCTTGACTACCGGTTTCATCGCCCACGGCGTCCATACCACGCGCTGCTCCCGCGTGTGGTGAACCAGACAGGTATTGCGGAACTCCAGGCCGTCATCGTGCCACCGGCTGATATTCAGCTTGACCGGCGTCGTAACCCAGCTATAGAGGACGAACAGGCCGTTGTGTTTGATCAGTTCGCTGGCCGCGTTGAAGCTCTGCTCGGTCCCGGCAGCCTCGACCACGACGTCAGCGCCGACGTTATCGGTGAGATCTTTCACCAATGCAACCGGGTCCTGCTGGCTGGCGTTAATACCGATATCCGCTCCCAGCTTTTTGGCGATACACAGCTTGGTGTCATCGACATCGACCACGATGACCGTCGCCGCGCCCTGCTTTTTGGCGCACTGCGCGATCACCTGGCCGGCAAAGCCGGCGCCCATGACCACCACTACGTCGCCGATATTGGTTCCGGAATTCAGCCCGGAAAACATGGCGCACGAGATCGGCTCGCCCAGGCTGACCAGATCCATATCGAGCCCTGCCGGCGCGGCCTGCAGCTCCCACACCTTCGCCTTGAAATAATCGGCGTAGTTGTTGTTCCAGCCGAAGCACATCACCTTGTCGCCCGCTTTGAATTCCCGCACCTTGGCGCCCACTTCCACCACCGTCCCTCCACTCTCGTGGCCGAGATAGAAAGGAAAAGTCGGAGCCTGCCGGAACTCCGCCGTCTGCGGTGGCAGTTGTCCTTTGAAGAAACTCTTGTCGGAGCCGCAGATGCCGACCAGGTGGTTTTTGACGATCACTTCATCCTCGTCAACCGTCAGTTGACGCTCGATCAGCTCGATTTGGTACGGCGCTTTGAGTAGTGCTGCTCTGGTGTTTACACCCATGTCCAACTCCTAGTACTTCGAAGCATCGCCTATTTGCTGGCATCCGCTCACTCTAGCTCGCCAAGCAAGGAATCCAGGGCCTTATCGACCCTAAGGGCCTGCCTACGAGCCATAGTATAGAGACCTCCCATCAGGTGGTAAGCCTTGGCGGTTGGAATCGCCGCATCGATCTCCCCATCGTTGGCCTGTTCGATAAGAGTGCCAGCCTGATCTCTAATCGCCACATAGTAATCAGGTGATGAGTCCGGTTCGGTCCGAACGAAGACCCTTACTACGTAATTGGGGAAAGCTGATTGAAAGGTGTCTCGGGCGCTAGTCCGTTCCCATTGAATCTCTCCTACCTCCGTCTTAGCGTAGAGCCTTTGGACGAGTTTGAGCATCCTTCCTTCAGTGGTCATTTCTTCGGTGGTCATCTATTTTTTCATCTCCTGCTGGACCGCCACGAGCACTTCTGTGAGGTTGTCGACCTGCTCAGCAGCCAATCTATTGAGTCCGGCGACATCGGCTGGCGGTTGGCTTGAGGCTATAGCCTGCTCAACGATTCGTTCGATATCCTTGAACTGCTCAATAATCCCCAAAATCGAAGATTTTTGAGTTTTCGTGAGCGTCGGGCAGCTTGCCCTCACGGCAAACAGCTTTCTCCGAACCGCTGCATATCGAACGGGCATCACGGTCCAATAACCAAGTCTGTGTAGCTGCTTCATTTCCTCAATATCGGTCATTAACATCGTTAGGTCCGTCGCTACTGTCTGAAGCGCCAGTTTGTCTCGCACACCTGTGGCGGCTTCCTCGGCTCTCTTGGCAGCACTCTTAGAGCGTGCCACTCCCAATAACGTCAGTGCGAAACCAACTAGTGAAACGCAAACGCCAAGAACACTAGCCCCGGCGTCCCAATTCCCCTCGTGTAGCCATTTGAGAAGGTCATGCACCACCAACGATTGTAGCCCGATCACGATTGGCGGAGAAGTGTTTTGGGTAACGCTTGCCGCTTCTGGGGGTGGAGCGCGCCTCAAGCCTGCTCAATTTCGCCTCCCGGTGGTCAAGATGAAACAGTCAACCCGTCTCGCGAGTGTCATCCTCACCGGACCGGGCTCTTGGCGACGCCATGGTTGCGCAGGTTGGGGATAGTTTCTCGCGCCTGCAAACCAGAGCGGCGTCTTCGTCCGGCTGGGCCTCTTGACGTTCTATAGACGTATCACACTTTTCAGTGACGCAAGTCACGGCCAGCCCGCCGGAATGTGCCTTTAATTTGACCGGCTGCCGGGACCAGATGTTTCAACTAGTCAAAAGAAGATGTTGAAAGAAAAACACCGTCGTAAAAATACGGTAACGCAGCTTCGGAGGAAAAAACGCAATGAGTGCTGGAATTATGAACCCGCCCGCAATCAAGGTGCCGGGCGATTACATTAAAGAAGTCATGGCGCAGGTAAAAGCAAAAAACCCTGCGGAACCCGAATTTCACCAGGCCGTCCAGGAAGTGCTCGATTCTTTGCGACCCGTGATCGAGCGTCACCCGGAATACATTTCCGCCCGCATCCTTGACCGGATCGTCGAGCCCGAGCGCGTGGTCATGTTCCGCGTCACCTGGGTCGACGACCAGGGCACGGTGCAGGTCAACCGCGGTTTTCGCATCCAGATGAATAGCGCAATCGGACCCTACAAAGGCGGGCTGCGCCTCCACTCTTCTGTCAACCTGGGCATTTTGAAGTTTCTGGCTTTCGAGCAGACCTTCAAGAATTCGCTCACCACGCTGGCCATGGGCGGCGCCAAAGGCGGATCGGATTTCGATCCCAAGGGCAAGAGCGACAATGAAGTGATGCGCTTCTGCCAGAGCTTCATGACCGAGTTGTACCGGCATATCGGACCCGACACGGATGTCCCGGCCGGCGACATCGGGGTGGGCGGCAGGGAGATCGGCTTCCTGTTCGGCCAATATAAACGCCTCACCAACCAATTCACCGGCGTGCTGACTGGCAAGGGATTGACCTGGGGTGGCTCGCTGATTCGCCCCGAAGCCACCGGATACGGCTGCGTTTATTTCGCGAACGAGATGCTGAAGACCCGGAAAGATTCGCTCGAAGACAAAGTTTGCCTGGTCTCCGGCAGCGGCAATGTCTCCCAGTACACGGTCGAGAAGCTGCTCGATCTGGGAGCCAAGCCGGTGACGCTCTCCGATTCCAACGGGGTAATTTACGATCCCGATGGCATCGACCGGGAGAAGCTGGCCTGGGTCATGGAACTGAAGAACGTGCGCCGCGGCCGCATCCGCGAGTATGCGGATCAGTTCAAGCACGCCATCTTCATGCCCATCGACGTAAGGCTGGATCACAATCCGCTTTGGAATCTCAAGGCCGATTGCGCCTTCCCGAGCGCCACCCAGAACGAAATCAACGCCAAGGACGCGGCCAATCTCATCAAGAATGGCGTCGGCCTGGTAGCCGAGGGCGCCAACATGCCCAGCACCCTGGAAGCCGCCAAACTGTTCATCGAGGCCAAGCTTCTCTATGGACCCGCCAAGGCGGCCAATGCCGGCGGCGTAGCGGTTTCGGGCCTCGAAATGGCTCAGAACAGTGCTCGCATCAGTTGGAGCCGCAAAGAGGTGGATGAGAAGCTGCACCAGATCATGATCGCCATTCACAAGAACTGCTACGAAACCGCGCAGACCTACGGGACTCCCGGCAATCTTGTCAACGGAGCCAATATCGGCGGTTTCTTGAAGGTGGCCAATGCCATGATGGATCAGGGACTGGTGTAACATCCGGCCCGGCAAGCTGAGGGGGTGGACGAGTTCCACCCCCCGTTTTTCCACCGCGCATATAGCCATGGACCCGCTTTCCCTCACCCGAGCCAATCACCGATCCGGAAAAACTCCTCGAGGCCTTCGAGGAGCTCATGCCCTTCCGGGTGCGCGACATCCTGCTGGTATCGAGCCTTTACGATTCCTTCATTCTGCGCGAGGACGGGCGGCTCAACGAACTGCTGATCGGCGACTCTCTCGAACTCCATCTCCAACACATCCCGGGAATCACCCATGTCTCCAGCGGTCCGGAGGCAATTGCGCTGGCGCGCTCCGATCCACGCTTCAACCTCATCGTCACCAATCTGACGGTGGGCGCGATGGGCGCCGACGAGCTGGCGCGGCAGGTCAAGCAAGCCGGCCTCGATGTGCCGGTCATCGTGCTGGCCTACGATTACCGTCAGATCAAGGATTTCGTCGCCCGTAATCCGGTGACCGATATCGAACGGATTTTCCTTTGGCAGGGCAATGTCCGCATTCTGATCGCCCTCATCAAGTACATCGAGGACAAGCGCAATGTCCTCCACGACGCCTCTGTGATGGGGGTTCCGGTCATTCTTCTGGTCGAAGACAACATCCGCTACTGCTCGTCGTTTCTGCCGATGATTTATACCGAGCTGATCACGCAGTCGCGCAGCCTGTTCAGCGAAGGACTCAACGTCGCCCATAAGCTGGTGCGCATGCGCGCCCGGCCCAAGATTCTGCTCTGTTCGAATTACGAGGAGGCGGCCGAGCAGGCGATCAAGTACCGCGAGTACCTGTTCGGTGTGGTCTCCGATGTCGAGTTTCCGCTTGGCGGCAAGCTCACGCCGGACGCCGGCTTCGAGCTGGCGAACATGGTCCGCAGCTCTGGCGCCGGATGTTCCTATCGTGCTCCAGTCCAGCCGGACCAAGTTCATGACCCGCGCCCATGCCGAGGGCTACTCGTTTCTGCGTAAACGTTCGCCCACCATGCTGGGCGACTTGCGGCGTCTGCTCACCGAGCAATTTGCCTTTGGCGACTTTGTCTTTCGCCGGCCGGACCGCTCCGAAGTTGCCCGCGCCACCGACTTGAACTCGCTGGAAAAACTGCTGCACCAGGTTCCCGCCGAGTGCCTTGCCTACCACAGCGAGCGCAACCATTTTTCACGCTGGCTGCGGGCCCGGACCGAATTCGCTCTGGCCCAGAAACTCCGGCCGCGCAAGGTGTCCGACTTCGCCACCCTGGCGGATTTGCGCCAGGACATCATCGACTCCATCGCCGAATACCGGCACGAGCAGCGGCAAGCCCTGATCGGCGACTTCAGTCCCTCCGCCTTCCAGCCCAACGATAGGTTTTTTCTGCGTATCGGCGGCGGCTCGCTCGGGGGCAAGGCGCGCGGACTGGCTTTCGTCCGCCACCTGTTTCGTGAACGCCAGGTGGGGGCGCGCTTCGCCGGCGTCCAGATCGCGGTGCCTTCGACGCTGGTGCTGGCAACCGATGTTTACGACCAGTTCCTCGCCGAAAACAACCTGTTGGATTTTGCCATCCGCAGCTCCGACGAGGCGGAGATCGAGCAGCGCTTCCTGGCGGCCTTGCTGCCGGCCCAGGTGCGCGCGAGTCTGCTGGCTTTTCTCGCCGAGTTGCATTACCCGCTGGCGGTGCGCTCCTCCAGTTTGCTCGAGGACTCGCAATATCAGCCCTTCACCGGGGTCTACGAAACTTTCATGCTGGCCAACCAGCATCCCGATCTCCCGGCGCGCCTCAACCAGTTGAGCGAAGCCATCAAGCGGGTCTATGCCTCCACCTTCAGCGAGCGCGCCAAGGCCTACGTGCGGGCCACGCCCTACCGGCTGGAAGAGGAAAAAATGGCGGTCATCATCCAGCAAGTGGTGGGCGCAACTCACGGCAAGCGCTTCTATCCGCACTTTTCGGGAGTGGCGCGATCACAGAATTTCTACCCGGTCGCTCCGATGAGCGCTTCCGATGGGGTCGCGGCCGTGGCCTTGGGACTGGGTCGGGAGGTCGTCGAAGGCGGCAAGAGCCTGACGTTTTGTCCGCGTTATCCGCAAAATCTGATTCAGTTTTCCTCGGTCGAAGACATCCTGGCAAACTCTCAAACCGAGTTCTGGGCTCTGGAACTGGATCACGCCGCGCACCACCGTCATGATGTTTCCGATCTGCGCGAGGTGCGCTATGGGCTCGCGGTGGCGGAGGCCGACGAAACCCTGCCGCGGCTTGCCTCCACGTATTCGATCGACAATCATGCCATCTATGACGGAGTCAGCCGGCGCGGCCCGCGCGTAGTCACCTTCGCCCCCATTCTCAAGTATGGAACCTTCCCGCTCGCCGCCATCGTCGATCAGCTCAACAAGCTGCTCGAAGTCGCTCTGGGGCGCCCCGTGGAAATGGAATTCGCGGTCCGCTTGCCCGAGCGTCCGGACGAGATCGCCGATTTCGGATTCCTGCAAATGCGTCCGCTGGTGGTCTCGCGCGAATGGGAAGAAGTCCGCATGGAGGAGGTCGAGCCGGGCAGGCTGCTGTGCGAAAGTGCACAGGTGCTCGGCAACGGCCGCATTCAGGACATCCAGGACATCGTGGTGGTCGACTTCCAGCGCTACGAACGGGCGCGCAGCCGCGAGGTCGCGCACTCGCTCGCGCATCTCAACGCCCAGCTCTCCGAGAACGGAATCTCCTATCTGCTGATCGGCGTCGGCCGCTGGGGCTCGACCGATCCGTGGCTCGGCATCCCGGTTACCTGGGACCAGATCTCAGGCGCCCGCGTGATTGTCGAGACGGGATTAAGCGACCTGCGCGTGGCGCCTTCGCAAGGCAGTCACTTCTTCCAGAACCTGGTCGCCTTCCAGGTCGGTTATTTTACGATCAATAGCGATGCCGGACAGGGATTCGTCGACTGGCAGTGGCTCGCCTCCCAACCCGCCCTCGAAGTCCAGGGATGCGTCCGTCATCTGCGCTTGCAGGCTCCCCTGCTGGTCGTCATGAACGGCAAGACCAGCCGCGGAATCATCGTCAAGCCGGAAGAGCGGTAATTGATTTCGAAGTATCATCCTGAGCGCAGCCGAGGTCCCCGACAAGCCCCGCAGGTGGCTTGTTGGGGTGGGGCAGCGAAGGATCCCAGGAAGCTGTCCCCCGACGCGCCATTCTAGGCTTTTTGATTAAAACCTTCGACTGCGCCGCAGCCCCATGCCGCGCTGGGATTGCGAGTTCCTTCGCTTTGCTCAGGATTTCGGCAGGCGGCTCAGACGCCGCCTCAACGCCTCAACTTCGCTCGCTGCGCTGCGCTCAGAATGACACCCCAAACATTCAGTGAGCCGGGTGCTCCAGGCTCATGACGTGACAGCCCGCGCAGCGGGCAACAGATGGTAGCCCCATGGCGCAACGGGGTCCCCGGCAAGCCTGTTTTTGGCTTGCTGGGGTGTAAGCCTGGGGTAGGCGTCGGCGTCAGAAAAACAGCCCGCGTAGCGGGCGTAAGATGGCCGGGTGCCCCATCCTTATCGCGCAGCGATAGGGTGGGGTAGTTTCAGCGTCTACGATGTCATTCTGAGCGAAGCGAAGAATCCCCGGACAGTGTCCTACCCCGCGCTGCTTCGGGCTTTTCGATGAAATCCTTGGGCTGCGCTTAATCCCCACACCGTGCTGGGATTCTTCGCTCGCTACGCTTACTCAGAATGACACCCTTAAACAAATTAGTGTGCCGAGTGTCCCACATCCCGCCCGATTCTCTACGCTGAATCACAACCGAGTTCCAATTTCACCCGCCCGCAACTATGATCGTCGCATGAGCGAAAATTCATCTGCTGCGCCGCTGGTTACCGGGATGCTCGTCATCCCTGTGGCGGCTCATGACAGCATGCTGCTCAACCTGAGCGGCGCGCACAGTCCCTGCTTCACCCGCAATCTTGTGATTCTCGAAGACAATGCGGGCAACACAGGGGTCGGCGAAGTCCCCGGCGGCGAGTCCATTCGTCAAACCCTGGAAGATTCCCGCTCGCTGGTGCTCGGCCAATCCATCGCCGCCTATAACCGCATCTTGAACGGTGTCCGCGAGCGTTTTGCCGAGAGAGATGCCGGCGGACGCGGTCTGCAGACCTTCGATCTGCGCATCACCATTCACGCCGTCACCGCCATCGAAGCCGCTCTGCTGGACCTCTTGGGCCAGTTTCTGGGCGTGCCCGTGGCCGCGCTGCTCGGGCAAGGTCAGCAACGCCGGCAGGTGCGCACGCTGGGCTATCTCTTCTACGTCGCGGATCGCAAGAAAACCGATCTGCCCTACCTCAGTGCACCTGACGAAAAAGATGACTGGCTGCGTTTGCGTCACGAAGAGGCGCTGACCCCGGAGTCGATCGTGCGTCTGGGCGAAGCCGCGCAGGCACGCTACGGCTTTAAGGATTTCAAGTTGAAGGGCGGCGTGCTCTCCGGCGCGCGCGAGATGGAGGCCGTTGCCGCGCTCCACGAGCGCTTCCCGGAAGCGCGCATCACCATCGATCCCAACGGCGCTTGGTCGCTAGAGGAGGCCATTGGCCTGTGCCGTGGCAAACGCGATGTGCTGGCCTACGTCGAAGATCCTTGCGGCGCTGAACGCGGCTATTCCGGACGCGAAATCATGGCCGAATTCCGCCGCGCCACCGGCCTCCCGACGGCGACCAACATGATCGCCACCGACTGGCGCCAGATGATGCACGCTATCCAATTGCAGGCGGTGGATATTCCCTTGGCCGATCCGCACTTCTGGACCATGCAAGGCTCCGTCCGGGTGGCCGAGATGTGCCACGAATGGGGACTCACCTGGGGTTCGCACTCGAATAATCATCTGGATATTTCCTTGGCGATGTACACCCATGCCGCCGCTGCCGCGCCCGGCAATATCACCGCCATCGACACCCACTGGATTTGGCAGGAGCAGCAGGAGCGCATCACCAGGCAGCCGTTCAAGATCGTCGGCGGCGTGATCCATGTGCCCGAGCAACCCGGCTTGGGAGTGGAACCGGACATGGCGCAAATCGAGCAGGCAAACCGGCTTTATCGCAAGCTGGGCCTGGCGGGACGCGACGACGCCATGGCAATGCAATACCTGATCCCCGGCTGGAAGTTCGATCCCAAACGCCCGTGCCTGCTGCGCTGAACGCAGCAGTACAGATTCTTTGTTGTCATGCTGAGCGTCGCGAAGCATCCCATGAATCTTTCCCGCACCGCGCCGCTTTGGACTTTTGATGAAATCCTTCGGCTGCGTGTCGAGACTACCCATAAATCGTTATCATTCCCTTTTTAATTCGAGGAACCCGAAATGACTGAAGCAACTGCTACCTCCCGCGCCTGGCCGGAGGTTCGTTCAGCGCTGCTGAATATCGTTGGCGAAAAGGGCTGTCTCTTCGAGCCCGGCGACACTGCCTCTTACTGCGTGGACTGGCGACAGCTTCGCCAGGGAAACACCCCGGCCGTCGTCCGCCCCGCCAGCACCGAGGAGGTGTCTGCCGTGGTCCGTTTATGCGCCGAGAAGCGGATTCCTATGGTGCCCCAGGGAGGCAATACCAACATGGTGGCTCGGCGCCACGCCCAGCGCGGACGGCACGGAGATCGTGTTGTCGCTCTCCCGCATGAACAAGATTCGCCACCTCGACCCGGTCGACTTGACCTTGACCATCGACGCCGGGGCCACGCTCCAGGCCGCGCAGGAAGCCGCTCTCGCCGAAGGCTGCATCCTGGGGCTCACTATGGGCTCGGAGGGTTCCGCGCAGATTGGCGGCGTCCTCTCCAGCAACGCCGGCGGCAATAACACGCTGCGCTTCGGCAATGCTCGCGACCTCGTGCTCGGCCTCGAGGTCGTTTTGCCCGACGGCGCAATCTGGAATGGTTTGCGGCGTCTGCGCAAAGACAACACCGGATACTGTCTCCGCCAGCTCTTTGTCGGAGCCGAGGGAACGCTGGGCATTATCACTGCGGCTGTGCTGAAACTGGTGCCGCGCCCGCGCGATCTCGCGCTCGCGTTTTGCGCCGTCTCCTCCACGCAAGCGGCCTTGGACCTGCTCGTGCTTTGCCGCAGCCATCTTCACGACTCGATCAATGCCTTCGAATACATGGAGGGGCGGGTCGTCGGAATCATCCGAAGCAGTTTCCCGAGACGTCGCTACCCTCTTCCGAACCCGCGGCGCACTATGCCTGGGTCGAGTTGGCCGACGCCTCGCCCGACGCTGGCTTGCGCGAAAAGCTCGAAGACGTGCTGGCCGAAGCCATGGAGAAAGACATCGTGCTCGATGCCGCGCTCGCCGGCAGTTCCTCTGAGCGTCTCGCCATCTGGCATTTGCGCGAAGAGGTTACCGACGCTCAACAGCGCGAGGGCGCTTCCATCAAGAATGACGTGACCGTGCCGGTTTCAAAAACGCCGGAGTTCATCACCCGCGCCACCGCCGAGTGCGAACGCCAGTTCCCCGGCATCCGCGTCATGGCCTACGGACACCTCGGCGACGGCAATACCCATTTCAATCTCACCGTGCCCATCGGCGGCGATAACGCGGCGTTCATGAAACACTCCCACGAGATTCAGGGCGTGGTCAACGAAATCGTGCATCAATTCGATGGCAGCTTTTCGGCGGAACACGGCATCGGCACGATCAAGTCTTACCTGATGGAGAGATGGCGAGGCGGCGCCGAACTGGATACCATGCGCAAAATCAAGGCAGCCCTCGATCCCCTGGGCATCATGAATCCCGGCAAAATGCTGCCGTAGCTCCGTCTCATCCCAGCGAAGTAGCGGCCGAAAAGCGAGACGGAACGATCTGGATTATGTCGGCGAATATCCGGAGATAACAGATTTTTATCGACTTTATCATCGCGGGATGCGGTTTTGTATTGCCAAGTGAACCAAGAACTATCAATATGGTCACGGCCATAAAGGATCTGCGAAAGGGAATTCCAAATAATACTCGTGTGAAACCCCTTTCAGAGGTGAAAGCGCCAAAACAATCGGAGGATCAATGAAGCTCAGGATAATCCTATGCGTCTTGGTTGTTGTCTGCTTAGTGTCCATGTCGATGGGCCAAAGCAACACCAGCGCGACCAAGCAAGCGCCTGTCGTAAAGCAAAACTCTCAGGCCGCCGCAGCCGCTAAGACGCCGGAACAAGCCAAGTCAAAAGCGGGCGTTGGATTCGACACCCCAGCCAAAAGTACCACCACCGTGCAAGGTAACACTGCAGCCAAGCCGAGCATGGTCGGGGTAAAGACCAGCGAGTTCCACCCCGCTCCCAAAACCAGCAAGCCCTTGGATAAAGGGAATGTTCCCTCGCCTACCATAGCGCCGAAAAAACAGTAAATCGGAGACCCTCCGCTCTGATCGCGAAATCATCAGGGCGGAGTGCTTTAGCGCGCACGTGGCAGGTGCCCCATATCTGCCGCGGTTAGCAGATGTGGGATTATTCTTGGGTTTAAGCCACGTCCCGTATGCCCGCGTAGCGGGCAAAAGAAAAACCCTTCATGAGTGTCATCCTGAGCGAAGCGAAGGATCCCTTGACGCTATCCCACGCCGCGCGGTTCCTGGCTTTTTCGATGAAATCCTTTGGCCGCACCTCAGCCCCACCCCGTGCTGGGATTCTTCGCTTCCGGTGCTCGCTCAGAATGACACCCTAACATTTATTGCCGGGTGCCCCATCCTTATCGCGCAGCGATAGGATGGGGCAGTTCAATCCTTAGAGCAGAGCCCTTCCGAAGCCCGGCAAAATGCTGCCGTAGCTCCGTCAGCGGATTGGACAGTGCCTTAGCGGGTGCCCCGTTCTAGCGAAGCTAGGGCGGGGTAGTTGAGGCCTTTATAGAGACCATACGTTCGCGTCGGCGCGCTGTCCACTCGGACTCGATCTCCGCCACCCCGCGCTCTCCCGTCAAGTGGTTGCGAAAGCTGCTCCAACTCCAATCTTCCGGACGGCTCACGAGTCCCCGCATCACGGGATTGCGGTGCATGTAGCGCAGTTTCTCGATCCGCTTCGCCGCACTCCACACATTGAAGTCGTAATACCGTGCCTGCCAGAAATGCTCGCCTTCGCCAATCAACCTTCTTGCCACCGACTGCTTCATCGCCTGCAGCGCTTGTGACAACGTCCCGTGCTCAGGTTCGCTCACTAGCAGGTGCACATGTTCCGGCATCACCACGTAGCCGGACACGAAGAAACCATAACGGATGCGCGCCTGTTCCAGCGCTGCCTCGAACAGATCCCTGGCTTGCGGTGTGGCAAGCAATGGCTGCCGCTGATAGCAACTGAAGGTCACGAAGTGCAACTGTCGCGTCTGCTGAAATCGCTTCAGTCCCCAGGGCATGGTCAGAAGATAACACTCCCCCGAGTTCGAGTGCTGTGCTGACGAACAAAAACCCCACCCAAGCTCCGCTTGAATGGGGCACCCCAAAGCGCCGTTTCCAGGTGTACGCCGCACGTGATCGTCGGGTGCCCCGTCCTTATCGCGCAGCGATAAGGGCGGGGCAGTTCAATCCTGAGAGCAGAAACCCTTCTGAAGCCCACACATTCGCCGAAAAACGGCGGATGCGCGCCACCAGCGTTTTGTCGCAAAGGCGCGCCAGAATCTTCATCTATAAATTATCTATGCTTGTTTATTTTGAAGATAAGCGACTGGATCTGCTGATTCAAGGTTCGGTAAGCGGTTTCCTGACGTTTAAAGCTATTAAAGCTAAATGGTTGGTGGCCCACTCAGGGTTCTTTCGCTTGAGTGGGGTAGTTGACTGCTCACGATGAACTGGCGTGACCTTCCACCGGTTATCCATGCGCCGTCTTGCGTTCTATCTTGAAGGTTGCCGTCGCCTTGGCCACGATGGTTCCGCTCTGGTCGCGAACTTCTCCCTCGACGAAGGCCACGGTTCTTCCCGCTCTCAACAAACGCGCCTCCGCCCGCAAAGTGCCGCGCGCCGGCTCTATAAACTGCACGTTCAGGGTAACCGTGCCCTCGCTCTTCCACTCGTTCGAGTGGCTCTGGCAGGCGATTCCGAGCGCCGCGTCCAGAAGGGTTGCGGTCACGCCTCCATGGGCATCGCCGCGCCGGTTTTTCAAGCTGTCGGTGATTTCGAGCGAAACCACCGCCCTGCCCGGAGACCACTCCACGACTTGCAAGCCGAGATGTGCCGAAAACGGCGATGCAGCCAGTGGGTTCATCGCGCTTTTTGCGCCATCAATGGAGGGTTCCCGGCACCCTCCGCAATTGTGCGCACTGCGATAGGCAGTCCGGTGAGGCGTTCCAATTCTTCCACCGTCAGGCCTTCGACGGTTTCGACAACCTTCAGGCCCTCCGGCGTAATGTCAATCACCGCCAGGTCCGTATAGACGCGCGAAACGCAGCCGATGCCGGTCAGCGGATACGTGCAGCGTTCTACGATTTTGCTCTCACCTTGCTTGGTGAGGTGCTCCATCATCACGAATACCTGCTTGGCGCCGATGGCCAGGTCCATGGCGCCGCCCACCGCCGGGATCGCGTCGGGCGCGCCCGAATGCCAGTTCGCCAGGTCGCCGGTGGCCGACACCTGGAAAGCACCCATCACGCAAATGTCGACATGTCCTCCACGCATCATCCCGAACGAATCGGCGTGGTGGAAATAGCAGCCACCCTTCAACAGTGTAACCGGCTGCTTGCCCGCATTCATCAGGTCCGGATCTTCCTCGCCCGCAGGCGGCGCCGGTCCCATCCCCAGCACCCCGTTTTCGCTGTGCAGAATGACTTCGCGGTCCTTGGGAAGATGATTCGCCACCAGCGTCGGCATTCCTATGCCGAGATTCACGTATGCCCCGTCCGGTATGTCTTGGGCGATGCACGCCGCCATCTCATCGCGATTCCATTTTTTCATCTTACTTCCTTCACCGGTGCCCCAGTCACTATCGCCGACTTCACCAGCACCACCCGCTGTACGAAAATGCCAGGGGTGACCACGCTCTCCGGGTCCAACTCTCCGAGTTCGACGATCTCGTCCACCTGCGCGATCGTCAAACGCGCGGCCGTGGCCATGATCGGCCCGAAGTTTCGCGCCGTCTTGTTATACACCAGGTTTCCCCAGCGATCTGCCGCACGGGCTTTGATCAGCGCCACATCGGCATGGAGCGGATACTCGAGCACGTAGTCGCGGCCGCCGATTTTGCGGGTTTCCTTGCCTTCAGCCAGTATCGTGCCGTATCCCGTGGGAGTAAAAAATGCACCGATACCCGCGCCAGCCGCCCGTATACGCTCGGCTAGATTGCCCTGCGGAACCAGTTCCAGTTCGATGCGCTTGGAGCGATAGAGTTCATCGAAAACATCGGAATCGGCCTGGCGCGGAAAGGAGCAGATGATCTTGCGCACCAGCCCCGCCTGCAGCAGCGCCGCCAACCCTGTATAGCCGTTACCGGCATTGTTATTGACCACTGTGAGATCGCGCGCTCCACGGGCGATCAGCGCATTGATCAGTTCGCTGGGCATTCCGGCGATGCCAAAGCCGCCGATCATCACCGTCGAACCATCCTTCACGTCGGCCACGGCGGCCTCTACCGTCGCCACTCGCTTATCGATCATCTAGCTGCACCTCATTTGGCTGCACTTGAAAAATCGGATTCTTCCACCCGGGCCGCCGGCACGCGGCGACGGACGCACGCAATGCACTCGCCGGGTTTTCACGCTTTGTGCGGCGCGTCCGCAGCGCTTCGATCGTGCGATTATCGAACCTGGGAACGGAATAGAGACGAGTCAATATGAGTCCCGCACTTTACGGTTGTCAAGAACTGGAAAGTATATATCGTGTGCGGTTGTCGCTCGTCGGCGGACGTGTGCTAAGGCCCTGTTCGTACCGTTATCGGACGTGCCTGCGCATTATCGGACGTGCCGAAGCCGCTTTTTCGTGTCCGGGAAGCTCCAATAGCGCTACTTTGGCCGCACTCAATAACCCGCCCGCCGCTTTCGGACAAACTCCTTCGGCGCCCGTGACCTCCCTCGCTAGACCTTTATTTTCATACACTTTCACGCGGCCGTCCGACCGTCGGCAGAGTCGGAGATGCTGCTTGACAGTCGGCTCGCATAAGCAGATACTTCGACCCAAATCGATAATTGTGGCATGACAGTCAGCCCGGCGTTGATAGCGCTGGGGATACACCTGCCATGAGACCGCTCGCGGGCTCATGGTGACGACAGTCAAAGGAACTTCTCATGGAACGATCGATTGCATTCATTCTCAATGGCAAGCCGACCCGCATCAAGGTCGATGACGAGCGTATGCTGCTATGGGTTTTGCGCTATGACCTTGGACTGACGGGCGCCAAGTTCGGCTGCGGAACCGCTATTTGCGGCGCCTGCACTGTAATTGTAGACAACCAGGCTGTCAGGTCTTGTTCGGTTCCGGTCAAGGAAATCGCCGGAAAGAAAGTCCTGACCATCGAGGGATTGAGCAAGGACGGACATCTCCATCCCATCCAGCAAGCCTTCGTCAACCACAACGCCTTTCAGTGCGGCTATTGCACTCCAGGCATGATTATGAGCGCTTACGCGCTGCTGCAGCAGGCGCCGCGACCGGCGGCCGCCGACATCATCCGCCATATGGACGGCAATCTGTGTCGTTGCGGGGCACAGATCCGGATCGTCGAGGCCATACAGGATGCGGCCGTGGCGATGAAAGGAAGGGCGTGATGAATCCAGTTGAAGAGATGACTGCGAAGGCCAGCGGCGGCATCAACCGCCGCGATTTCCTCAAGCTTGGAAGCGGCTTGGTGGTGTACTTCTGGGCTGGCCCGATGGACCTCTTCGGCCAGGCTCCGCCCGCGCCTCCCACCGACTTCAACGCATATATTCAGATCGGAGCTAACGGCCGCGTCACCTGCATGGTGGGCAAAATCGAGATGGGGCAGGGCCTCGAGACCGCGCTCGCGCAGAACCTTGCCGAGGAACTTGAGGTCAATTTTGATTCGGTTGACATGATCATGGGCGATACCGACCTGTGCCCATGGGATGTCGGAACGTTTGGGTCGATGGGCAACCGGGCGTTGGGTCCAATCCTGCGCGGAGCAGCGGCCGAAGCGAGAGCCGTCCTGCTGCAAATGGCTTCCGAGCGTCTCCATGCGCCGGTCGAACGGCTGCAGGTGAAGAACGGCGTCGTCACCGATCCGGTCCAGGGCAAGCGCGTCACCTACGCGGAGTTAGTGCAAGGAAAGCGCATCGAGCGCAAGCTCGGCAAGGTTGCGGTGAAAGCCACAACGGCTTACCAGGTGATGGGTACATCGGCACGGCGCAAGGACGCGATCGAGAAGGTTACCGGCAAAGCCAAGTACACCGCCGACATGACGGTTCCGGGAATGGTGTTCGCCCGCATTCTCAGACCACCGGCCCACGGGGCGACCCTCAGGAGCGTCGACACCAGTGCCGCTGAGAAGGTGCCTGGCGTCCAGGTGGTGAAGGACGGTAACCTGATCGCCGTGATCGCCGGCCGGCCTGACATAGCCGACAAGGCTCTGGGGTTGATCAAGGCGGAGTTTGCCCGTCCTCAGACAGGCTTGGACGACAAGTCAATCTTCGACCATCTGGTTGCGGCTAAGGTGGAAAACAAGGTCATGGCCGAGAAGGGGAGCTTGGCGGAAGGCGAAAAGCTCGGCGAGGTTTTCGAACAGACCTATCGACACAGCTATGGCGCGCATGCGCACATGGAAACCCACTCAACCCTGGTGAAGATCGAGGGCGGCAAAGCCACCGTGTGGGCGAGCACGCAAAGGCCTTTCGGGACTCGCGATGCGGTGGCGCAGGCTCTGGGCTTCACCCCGCAAAATGTGCGCGTGATCACTCCTTACGTGGGCGGCGGCTTTGGCGGAAAGAACTATGTCCAGAATGCCGTCGAAGCGGCACGGCTAGCGAAGCTGGTCGGTAAACCACTCCAACTTGTCTGGGACCGTTCCGAAGATTTCATGTACGACCGCTTCCGGCCGGCTGGTGTGGTGAAGATCCGCTCGGCGATGACGAAGGAGGGCCAGCTTGTCTTATGGGACTTCACGGTATACGCCGCCGGCGACTGGGGCTCCCCGACCTTCTACGATGTGCCGAACAACCGGACGGTGGCTGCACCCATAGCGGAACTCGCTTGGCGCAGGGGCGACAATGCCGGAGGAGTACATCCGTTCAACGTCGGCGCATGGCGGATGCCAGGCACGAACACGACTTCATTTGCTCGCGAATCGCACATGGATATTCTGGCGAGTAAAGCTGGTATCGACCCACTCGAATTCCGTCTAAAGCATTTAAGCGACAAACGTATGCGGGGCGTGCTCGAGGCAGCCGCCAAGCAGTTCGGCTGGAAACCCGGGAAAGCACCTAGCGGACGGGGAGTGGGCGTCTCCTGTGGTTTGATCTATGGCACTTACGTTTCGAGCATGGCGCAGGTAGAGGTCGACAAGAAAACTGGGGCCGTGCAGGTTAAGCGGATCGTCACCGCGGTTGACCCGGGCACCGTGGTTAATCCGGAAGGCGCGCGCCAGCAGGTTGAAGGCTGCATCACCATGGGCTTGGGCTATGCGCTGAGTGAAGAAGTGCTTTTCAAGGACGGCGAGGTTCTGGCTCGCAACTTCGACACTTATGAGATCCCACGCTTCTCGACGATGCCGAAGATGGAGGTGGTATTGGTCGACAATCGCCAGTTCCCACCCGACGGAATGGGCGAACCGCCGATCATCACCATGGGCTCGGTCATCGCCAACGCGATTTATGACGCCACAGGAGCCAGACTGCTGCAGCTCCCGATGACGCCGGATCGCGTGAAAGCGGCGCTCCAACGGAGCTGAACGGGCGAAACACAGAGTGCAGGAATTGGTGGTCCTGGCTTGTCTTTGAGCAGCGGCCGCAGCTGGTCACTGATTTCCGCTGGGTTTCCTGGGAAATTGCCGTGGATCATTCTCCGCAGGCAATCTCCGCAGGCGGCTGAATAAGATTGTTCAAGAGTGGAGTAGCGATCATTTTTCGATTTGGAGTCTAGGAGGAGAATTCAAATTATGAAACGTATTTCGATTCTATTGTTCCTGGGTCTGTTGACATTGGGCGTGGTGAGCCTGACGGCCGCTCCGCCCGTTTTGAATGTCGGCGACGCACATGAGCTTGACACTGAATATCCAAGCCCCTTCAACGTGAATTTTGGAGAGTGGTTTGCCGCGCATCCTCTGCCCGCGGGCGAAAAGGGGCCGCGGATGGACTTAGTCTTTAAGACACCGCGGGTTCAGGTGCTGGCGATGACCATTAGGGGAAATTTCCCTCTGCACTATCACACCCGTTCCGACGAGATTCTGGTTCCGATCAAGGGCCATTGCAAAGAGTACGTCAACGGTAAGTGGGCAATGGTCGGACCGGGAGATATTCATTACAATCCGCGCGGGGCCGTCCACGGCCTGCAGTGCGAGCCCGGCATGGAGTTTCAGTCGTTCGACATCTTTACTCCAGCTCTGCCCCCGGGAGGCGACAGAATATTTATTGACGCCAAGGAAAGCAAAGCCAAACCCGGGGACGTGGTTGCAGATTGGGCTTTGATCGATTCCCAGTTCAAATCGGGCGCCAACATCAACGTGGATGAATGGTATGCCAGCCACACCATACCGGCGGGCCAGACCATGCGGTTGGATCTGCCGATGGGAACGCCTCGTAACCAAATGGTCCTAGCGCAAAAGCCAACGCTGAAAGCCCATTACCATGGCTCATCGGACGAAATCATCTATGTCTACAAAGGCGTGGGCGAAGAATTAATTAAGGGAGAATGGGTAAGACTGAAGGCAGGCGAGATCCATTTCTGCCCCCGAGGTTTCGTCCATGCCATCCGTCCGGTAAGTGACGATTTTAAGATCTTTGCCTTTTTCACTCCGCCTCAGGCTAACGGCAGCGACCGGATTTTCGTGGAGGAAATGTCGGCGAAATAGTAGTACGATTGAGCTTAGCCTAAGAAAAGCAACGCTTTACAGATTGAAAGGCCGGGCACCATCTCGGCCTTTCGCCTCTTCCATCTAAGTTGGACTCCTGACAAATGTAAGTCTTCGTCTGCCAAGACACTCAGGCGGACACTCGACTGCAACCGTAATCATTCGGTATTAAGGTCTCCTTGGGAGCTGCTAAAACCCAAGGAGATCTGATGTCTAGAATTTCTTTGTTCGTTGCTATTCTGTTGCTGGTAAGCGCCTTCGGCTGCGGCGCAAAAGCGTCGCCTTCCTCGACCTCGGCAACCCAAGCGAGCACACCAACCGGTCAAGCGCCGGCCTCAGCCGGTTCGACATCGAGCAGTGGCTCAGACACCTCAGGTTCAAGTTCATCAGGCAGCGGCTCAGGCTCGTCAAGCAGTGGCTCAGGCTCGTCGGGCAGTGGCTCGTCAGGCAGTGGCTCAGGCTCCTCGGGCACGACTCCGGGATACACCGTTTGGTATGCTCCCACCAGCTTCTGGAACACGCCGATTGCGGCCAATGCGGCCATTGATCCCAACTCCGCGGGCATGATTTCCTACGCCATCGCTTCCTACGCGAACGGCGCCAACCTGGCCAACACCAGCGGGTGGGGCATGAGCTACGTCTACACCACCGCTACCGGTTCCAAGACCTACAACGTGGCTTGCACGGAGTATTGCACCAGCAGTTCGATCAGTTTCCCGATCCCGGCTGGAACCCTGGCGAATACCGGTTCCGACCACCATCTGGCGGTCATCGACACCACCACCAACACGGAGTTGGATATGTGGGAGGCCTCCTATAACAGCAGTAACGATAGCTGGTCGGCAGCATCCATCGTCACTACCTCCATCACTGGCTGGGGAGCCGTGTGCGCCCTCGGACAACTCTGCAACGGTGAAGTTGCCGCCGGTTTTGCCATGCTCGGCGGCTCGGTTCGTCCTGAGGAAATCGCGGCGGGAGTGATTCCACACGCCCTCTCGATCATGACTCCAGCCACCAAATCCGGCTATATCGCCTGCCCGGCTACCCATACGGACGGCCAGAGCAGCAACGCTAACGCTATCCCGGAAGGTGCTCGAATTCAGCTCAACCCCTCCTTCAACGTCGCCGCGCAGAACTGGACAGCCTGGCAGAAAACCATTGCCGTGGCGCTTCAGACCTACGGGGCTTACATATCCGATACCGGCGGTTCCCTGGCGATCTACGCGGTCAACGATATGAACTCCGGAAACACAACCTGGGCTTCGGTCGGCATGACTAACGCCGGGGAAAGTCTATCTTTCCTGCCGTGGAGTGAATTTCAGGTGATTCAGCTGACGCAATGCGGTGACTAAACTTCCCCGCTAAGCGCCAAATAAAAAGGGCCGGTTTCCCGGCCCTCTCTTTTTTCTGTCAACCATTCCTACAACTGAACGTAACCGATCCAACAGAAAAGGGCACGGCATGCCGCGCCCCTTTTCTCATTGCACTGGATCGTTGCGCCGACTAGAAAGCTGCTGGCGCGACTGTTACTTTCGGTCTATACCCCATCGATTCGACTGCTACAGATCTTTGCACGTGGCACTCAGGCCTTTCTTCTATCCGTCCAGCTTCGCTGCCCCGGTACCTTGACTTCTGAAAGCTAATCCATTGTCGAGGTAATCTGTGCCATTCCTAATTTTGCGTTGCAAACCGTGGTTTGCGGTGGCTGTGCTCGCGGTAATAGTTCTTCTTTGCGGGTTACATGCCTCGGCAGCGACCACTCAGGTTACGAGCATCTCTCCCGCATCCGTGAAGTCAGGATCGAGCGCCTTCACCTTATCAGTGCAAGGAGAGAACTTTACACAACACAGCGTCGTCCTCTGGAACGGCGCCAGCCTGACAACCACCTGCGTAAGCGCGACGATGCTCCACGCATCCATTTCCGCCGCCGATGTTAGTCAAGCCGGACAGGTGGAAGTTTCAGTCCGCAGTACCAATGGTTGGAGCGGCCGCAACTCGAGCACCTCGAATAGTGTGCCCTTCGTCATCACGAGCGCTACGACTCCGGTAGTGCCTTTGCAGGTCACGACCGCGAGCTTGCCGGGCGGCACCGTCGGCACTTCGTACTCGGCTGCTCTTAACGCGACGGGTGGGACCGCTCCTTACACGTGGAGCGTGGTTTCAGGTTCGCTGTCTGCCGGTCTGACATTGTCGACTGGCGGGAGCATCAGCGGCACGCCCACGTCCGCCGGACAATCGACATTTACACTTCAGGCCAAGGATTCGGCGGCCTCGCCGCAGGCAGCCACCGTGTCGTTTACGATCACGGTCAGTGCGCCAGCGGCTGCTCACGTTGCGATCACATGCGCCAGTTTGCCGACGGCAACCGCGAGCACAGCTTTCAGCACGGCCTTGACCGCATCCGGCGGGACTCAGCCTTACATCTGGACACTGGCAAGCGGCCAACTGCCGAGCGGCATGAGCCTGTCCGCCGCAGGTGTCATTTCCGGTACCACCTCGGTCACCGGCACGTTCCCCTTCACCGCGGAAGTGACCGATGAAACCGGCATCTCGGCCACCGCCGGCCTCGACCTCATCGTCGCTGCTAAGAGCACGACTCCGGGATACACTGTTTGGTATGCTCCCACCAGCTTCTGGAACACGCCGATTGCGGCCAATGCGGCCATTGATCCCAACTCCGCGGGCATGATTTCCTACGCCATCGCTTCCTACGCGAACGGCGCCAACCTGGCCAACACCAGCGGGTGGGGCATGAGCTACGTCTACACCACCGCTACCGGTTCCAAGACCTACAACGTGGCTTGCACGGAGTATTGCACCAGCAGTTCGATCAGTTTCCCGATCCCGGCTGGAACCCTGGCGAATACCGGTTCCGACCACCATCTGGCGGTCATCGACACCACCACCAACACGGAGTTGGATATGTGGGAGGCCTCCTATAACAGCAGTAACGATAGCTGGTCGGCAGCATCCATCGTCACTACCTCCATCACTGGCTGGGGAGCCGTGTGCGCCCTCGGACAACTCTGCAACGGTGAAGTTGCCGCCGGTTTTGCCATGCTCGGCGGCTCGGTTCGTCCTGAGGAAATCGCGGCGGGAGTGATCCCACACGCCCTCTCGATCATGACTCCAGCCACCAAATCCGGCTATATCGCCTGCCCGGCTACCCATACGGACGGCCAGAGCAGCAACGCCAACGCTATCCCGGAAGGTGCTCGAATTCAACTCAACCCCTCCTTCAACGTCGCCGCGCAGAACTGGACATCGTGGCAGAAAACCATTGCCGTGGCGCTTCAGACCTACGGGGCTTACATATCCGATACCGGCGGTTCCCTGGCGATCTACGCGGTCAACGATATGAACTCCGGAAACACAACCTGGGCTTCGGTCGGCATGACTAACGCCGGGGAAAGTCTATCTTTCCTGCCGTGGAGTGAATTTCAGGTGATTCAGCTGACGCAATGCGGTGACTAAACTTCCCCGCTAAGCGCCAAATAAAAAGGGGCACGGCATTGCTGCCGCGCCCCTTTTGCTTTTACAGGTCGCGTTTAATTGCAGGAGTGGATCTGCAGCACGCGGAAGCTGCTCCAGGGCAGGTTGGACAAGCTGGGAGCCTTCGTCATGCCAACCGAAGACCAGGTGACGTTACCCTGGTTCATGTCGGTTACTCCGTACAGAGACATCGCGCCGCCGGTGTCCACCACATACGCCCCATAGGTCTGCAAGGCGTGGGCTATAGTCTTCTCCCACGCCGGCCAGGGTTGGCCGTCGACGTTGAAGGAGGGATCCAACTGGATCAGCGCGCCTTCTGGGATGGCATTGGCATTGCTGCTGACACCGTCAGTGTTGGTGGCCGGACAGGCGATATAGCCGGATTTAGTCGCCGGGGTCATCAGCGCCAAAGCATGATCGATGTGTCCCTGGGCGATCTCTTCGGGACGAACCGACCCGCCGAGCATGGCAAAACCGGCGGCCACAGCGCCGACGCAGTGCTGGCCTGGCGCACAGTTGGCCCCCCAACCATTGATGCTCGTGGTCGTAATCGTGCTGGCCTTCCAGCTATCGTTGCTAGCGTCGTAGGAAGCCTCCCACATATCCATTTCCTGGTTGCCGTTGATAACGGCGAGATGGTGATCGGAACCAGTGCTGGCGAGAGTTCCGGCGGGAATGGGGAAGACCACGGTTGCACTACCGCAGTACGTGGTACAGACGACGGTGTAGGTTTTGCTACTGGCGTTGGCGTAGGTGTATCCCATGCCCCAGGCATTATCATTGCTCAGCACGGCGCTGGAGGAATAGGTGGCAATGGCGTAGGAAATCATGCCCGCGGAGTCGGGATCAATGGCCGCATTGGCCGCAATCGGCGTGTTCCAGAAACTGGCGGCAGAGTAGAGCGCCGGGACGGAAGATGCTGCTTGCGCCGGTGCCATTTGCGCGTTAGCGGGATTTACCGGTTCCATGAGCCACCGAATCAGGAACAAAACAAGGACCAGACATAGCCCACTCAGAGCCACCCAGAGGCTGAGATTCCTTGGACTCAATCGCCTCCCTGGCATCGTTCCAGCCACCAGCGTGATGAGTGTTCTTGCGCTATGCGGCACGAGTGATACCTGCGGACGTCGGAGTCATCTCCGGCCTTTCAACCTCGGGTGCGAAACCTTGACGCGGAGTAACCTTCCAGGTGTGCGCCTGCCGCCCCGTCAAATAGCGCGAGAGGCCAAAGATATAGGCGACATTCATCAGGCAAAATTGCAGGGGCATGGCAAACCAACGAATCGTTTTGCCAGCCAGCCGCAGCCGATAGCCGAGGGCTGCCATCGAGTAGAAAAGGAGCTGGCACGCCAGGATGGCGGCATAGAACGGCCGCCATGCCAGCATGAAATTCGCGGCTAAAGCCACCACCAGCAAGAACGGCGTCAGCATACGCAGCACGCGATGAGAGAAGAAGGCAAATGCCGGCGCGCCATGGAGCGGATTCAGGTATCCGGGATTTTGGAACCACGCTTGATAAACTCCGGCGGCGATGCGAATTCTGCGCTCGAACTGCCCTTTTACGCTGGCAACGGTGTCCTCCATTGCGATGGCCTCGGGGTCATAGACCACGCGGTGTCCGCTGAACCGGATGGCCAGCGAAATCTGCAGGTCTTCCATGAGGTAAGCCGCTTTCGGCTTGAAGAGTTTTCGGCGAACTGCGTTCACCGACCCGTTTGCCCCTAAGAGACAGTTGAGGCGGCTTTCCAGTACTTTGATTGCCGATTCGTAACGCCAGTACAGCAACTCGCCGGAGCAGCCCTCGGCTCCGTAGCGGACTTCCTCGCCGCTGACCGCGCCGACACGCGGGTCGGAAAAGTGCCGCACTAAACTAGTTAGGCACTCGGGATCGAGAACCGTATTGGCGTCGGTGAAAACCAGAACGTCCGCCGTCGTTTGCTCGACGAGATCGCAGAGCACCTCGAACTTCCCGCGCCGCACCGGAAATTCAAAAATGCGCAAGCCGGACATGGCGGCACTGCGCGCCCGCTCCGCGCTGGCATCGGTCGGAGCATCGAGGCCAAGCAGCACTTCGAGTTTGTCGGGCGGGTAACGCAGCGAAGCGGTATTGCGCAGCTTGTCCGCGATGACCTCCTGCTCGTTAAACGCCGCAAAGATAATGGCAACACTCGGCAAATCGGCTGCGGCGCGGCTGCGGCGACTGCGCCGTGAGAGCAAGAAGCGGAGATCACGCCCCGCCTGGGCAATCATTGCACTGATAAACAGCAGCACAGGATAGCCGGCGTAGTGGTACAGCACGGCGGCCATGCACGACCAGAAAATCCATTCAGCGCCTGACATTTTGACGCCCTCCCAGTGGTTTGCCCCGCGCGGCTCGAGCACCAGCTGTCTTGTGGCTTGCACCGCCGCGGAGCGTGAATCAAGGTGAACTCAGGATGCGCTTTGCAACATTTCGACAAGCTGATCATCGGCGGTTACGCCTTCGAACAGCTTTTGCTTGGCGCGAGTGCTCGCCGTGAGATCGAATTCCCGGATGACTTTTTCCCTGCCTCGGATCGCAAGTTCCTGGGCGAGGTCGGGTGATGTATAGATTGTCATCAGCGCCTCGCCGAGCGCACGGGCGTCACTATGCGGCACCAGCAAACCCGTGCGGCGATGCTCGACCAGCTCAGGGATGCCGCGGATTGAGCTGGCAATGACCGGCACGCCCGACGCCATGGCCTCCATGAGACACACGGGGATCCCTTCGCTCATGCCGCTTGGCGTCATAATGCTTTGCAGCGTGAGGACATCGGCTTCGGCCATGAGTTCGAGAACTCGATGGCGCGGCTGCCGGCCGAGAATTTGTACGTACTGGTCAACTCCAAGTTCACGCATCTGCCGTTCGAGCAAAGGACGGTCTTTGCCTTCGCCGACCAGCAGACAACGAAAGTCCACACCGCGCCGGCGCAGTTCCGCGCACGCCTCGATCAGGTATCGCTGGCCTTTATGTTTTTCCAGGCAGGCAACACAAAGAATTGTGAAGGGCTGATTTTCCCTGACCGTATTCCGGGGCTTGAAAAGCGAAGTATCCACGCCGCAATGGACCACATGCATCTTCGTGGCGCACTGCGGGCCATACAGTTCGGTCAGCAGGCGACGGTTATATTCGGAAATGGTGATGAAGAACTCCGACTCGCGGATCTTCTCTCCGAGCATGGTGCGGTCGCAGTAGATTTCGTGCGCGTGCGCGGTAAAGCTGTAAGGTATTCCGGTAAGTATGCGGATCACGTAGGCCGCGAGCGCCGTATGCGTCGCCCAGCTGGCGTGCACATGCTCGATGCCCTCTTCCTGCATCTGCCGCGCGAAGTGAGCAGCTACGGGCACGATGGCGAGCGCCCTCAGAAAGAAGCTGGGCGAAGCAGCGTTCCCGCTTAGAGATCGCCACCAGGCACGCAGGTAACCGGCCGGAGAGCGCCACAGCCAGAAGAGCTGCGATCGCAGCACCGCCCAGGAGAACAGCTTGCCATAGTGGGCGCGTTCCACGATAGGAGCAGCCTCGGCGTGCATGATCCCTTCTTTTTCACGAAGGATGGAAAAGACCCCGACCTCGGTCCCCAGCCGCAACAGTTCGACGATTTCGAACAGAATAAAGGTTTCGGTGATCTTGGGAAATCGCGAGACGATGTACGCGATTCGCTTGCGTGGTTGCTTAAGCTTCATACCAGGCAGTTCTCCGGGAGGGTCTGAGAGGCCGTGGCTGCGCTGTCGCCGGCGCCTCCGCCCTAGTGGTGTAAATTGCGGTCGCCGCGCCGCACAATCCAAGCAGTAGACAGAAGTAGCGGGTAAACGACAGGTGCAGAAATATGCTGGTGACGAGAAACAGCAGAAGTCCCAGCATGAGGCTTGTCAAGGTATGGGCATACTCGGGACGGCTTTCGGCCCAATATCTGCGGAGCGCGAACATCGGTCTCACGACAGCCCAAAGGATCAGCAGAAATGCGGTGAATCCCGCCAGGCCTGTTTCGGAGAGAATCTGGAGATACATGTTATGCGCCGCCGCATCCTTAGGTCCCAGCATGTAGCCGTACATCCTGCCATAGCGTGGAATGTACTTGGGCGATTGGCCAAAGCCCACGCCGAGCAGCGGGTGATCCAAGAAGATGTGCCAGGCTCCGGCCTGATAGGTTCTTCGCCCCAGGATCGAACGATCCACCGCACGCGGATTCGATTCGCCGCCAAGTGTCTGAACCCGGCGGATGAACATCGGGTCCGTCATCGCCAAAATCATGATGACCGCCAAAATAACAGGCACGACATATCGCAAGCGCAGATAGCGAAAGGCAATCAATGCGGCCAGCAGCGCGCCGAGGCCGACGGTCGCGCCGCGCGAATAGGAAAGCATGACGCCGCAGAGGATGGAGGCCAGGGCCAGCAGCGCGAGCAGTCGCACACGCCAACCCCGGTTCGCCCAAAGCTGGAGAAGAGCAATGGGCACCAGCACAATCATGATCTGCGCATAGTAATTGGGATCCCCGATGGACCCAATGGCGCGCCAACTGGGGTACAGAGCGGCGAATTGCTTGTCTTCGGTTTGCGCGGCGGGATCGGTGAGATCGGGGGTGTCCTTGGGTTGGTCGAACAGATGGCTGGACGCAAAACCCCCGTAGTCATTTCTGTATGAGTGCGTAACCCGCTGGACGAGCGAGAGCGTGCCGAGCAGAACGCCCGCCAGCACCATCGCCCAGAGACAGCGCTGCAACTGCGCGTGAGTTCGCACCGTGTTCAGGATCAGAAAGTAAAGGACGATTCCTTGCAGGGCGAAAACAACGAGTGCGGGAAACGATGCCGTGACATCAGCGGACAATTCGGCCGATGCAACCTGCACCACGAGATAGACAAGCATGAGGCCGATCACGGCATTCACGCGTATTGGCTCGCGCCGCATGACAACGTAATAGAACAGCGGAAGGCCCAATACCAGAAAGCTTGCAATCGCGGCAAACGCCGGCACATTGTGGAAGCGCACCGCGACGGTGGCGACATTTGCCCAAAGCGCGAAGACAACGGCAGTGGTGGCCAGATCTGGCTTCCAGAAAGCCACGGCCAGCGCCGCGGCCAGCACGAAGCCGATAACGAGCGGCTTAGATTGCACGGTTGCCATTGCCACGATTAGAGCGCCTAGCCCAAGCAGTCCCAGAATCTGGACGATCCTGCGTCCGTAGCTACTTCCGTGGATCAGTTGATTCGTTGTGCTAGTCATGCGGTTGGAAGATCGAAAAACTTATGCGCGCTAAAAACGTCCCGCCGGTTACTCGTCGCCAGTTCTAAAATGTGCTCTCAGCCCGCTTACCAGTGGATGGTGCGAGGCGGCGCGGAGCCTCGCCATGAACCGGCATTTCGTGGCGTGGAGAATCCTGCCATACGCGCTTTTCCGGAACACGTAGCAGTGGGCGTGGGAGCGTGTTGTCGAGGTCCACTTCAGCTTCCAGGGAGTGCTCGGCCCGACGGTATCGTATTCGCCGATGCCGCGGTAAATGCAATCGCGCAAAGCCGCCTCCACGAGCATCTGTCCGGGACCGACGGAGGCGTACTGCTCGTCGTAAGCAACCTTGGGAGCATAGTAGCGTCCACGGCACGTCAGGCCAAAGTGCCCGGCGACCGGCACTCCATCAAAGCGGAGCAAATACAGGGAGAAGTATCCCAACGCGCTGGCGGCTTTTGCGACCTCATCGTAGAACAACTGGGTTGCGGGCCGGGATGCGATTGCGGTTTTCCGCTTGCCTTTCCAGCCGCTCATCTCGAGCGCATAAAATTGCCGCAGGTCTTCGGAGTCGGCCGAGTCCACGCGGCACAGCTCGAACGCTCCATTTTTCGGAGGCGCGGCGCATGTGCCGGCGCAGGTTTCGGCGAAATTCACCACTGGGAATCACTTGCAGAGCATTCGCTGCTCCCGCCAGTGAAACATACGGCGTATCATCGGTTTTCCATTGCCCGACCGGATATTGCTCACTGGCTGCCAATGCCAGGAGTTGCTCGGTGGCGCCGCCCGCCGGGGCGTCCTTGATTTCCAACACATCCCAGTCATCCATTTCTTTCAGGCACCGCCATACCTGGCTGATCGTGGCTGCGGCCTGTTGCTTGGTGACAACGACATCAAAGCGGGTCGAATGGACGTTGGAGGCGCCGCGCAAGACGCGAGCGGGCAGGCCGCAGAATGTGTTCTGCTCCGTCAGCGGCAGCACGGCACAAAGCCGTGAGCCGGCACGAGCAGTCAGCAACCGGACGGTGGCGGCGGGCGCGAACGCACGAAGATAGGCGGCAATCCATTCGGGATGATGAAACGGCGCCATTTCGCTTTCGGCGCATAGGTCGCGCCACTCAGTGGCAACGCTGTCGACCAGTTCCGGTCCTCCGCGCTGCGCCGCCGCGATCACCCTGTTCTCCGGCACGGGAATGGGCTTGGCCAGGCAGGTCGTATGCAGGTAGGCGTTCACTAATCGCACTCCTTCTCTTTCAGCACACACAGCGCCGGTTGCCGGAAGCGGCCAACCGAGCGGCCCAGCATGGAAATATGGAGGCAGCAGGACTGTATTCCGTATCCGGCGCGATGTAGCGCTTCATCAATCGCCATCGAGCGAGGGATCTCGAGGCAGACTTGGCTGCTGCTTTGCCGGTCGGAAAGCAGCGCCGCCAGCGCCTCAGCGGAATCTTGCATGGCTCGGCCAGCCAGGCTGGCAGCCTCGAATACGATCCGAGTGGCTGAATCGTCCGGATCTGCGCCGCCAGCCTCACGAAGCCAGAAAAGGTAATCGCCTGTCTGCAACGATACTAAGTAGAGGACTTCGCCTCCCCGTATACGGCGTCGAAGCATCTGCAGGGTATCGTGGCTGATCGTATTGTCAATCTTGAGCCGGACCAAATCTCGCAATTCGGCGCGGCGAACCTGCGCGCCCGTGGGGGTACTCTCGGCCCACATGCGGCGGCAGACAGCCTCTTTCCGCGCGGCGAACACCCAGCTCAATGCGGCAGTAGCCGAGCGGATGATCGCTCGGGGCTGCAGCAATCGTGCGCCGCGGCCCGCTATCTGTCTTGTCCAACGAATAATCTCTTTTGCCCGGTGATTGCGGCGCGCCATGTCTCGCGCGCTTCGGCCAGCTCGCAAGACCTGAATCCGCAGTTGCCGGGGTGAACGATAGAAGTAAGCCGACCACGTTTTTCGCACGTGGTTGGCGAAGCGGTCTTTGTACGCTTCGTCTCCAATCGTAAAATCGAATTCCGACAGCTTTTCTTTCTGCGCGTACTGGAACAGGTTGCGCAGCAGCACCTCGCCGGGAGAGCTATCCCAGTAGTTCACGTCGAAGCTCGGTGCATACCAGATGAATTTGCCTGCATGCTGGAATCCGAAGTGATACGCGATCGCACGGCCATCCAGTTCAAGCGCACAAAAACGCAACTCGTGCACCGGATCGAGCTCCGCTACCAGAGCTCGCATCATGGCCCGGGGCGCGGAATCGAAAAACTGGCTTCGCACACCGCTGAGTGCCTGGCGGGTAGCATGCTGCTCGAAAAACTCGTCCAGATGTCCCTCGATTTCCCGGCGATCCTCGATGCTGCGAAACACAAGATTTCCCTGGCGTCGAAGGCGGTTCTCGTGACGGCGAAGACTTTCCTTGCGGGCCAGTCGCTCGAAGACCTTGGTTCCATCGTCCCGCACCGTGGGGCATGAGTACTGAAAGACAGACTGGAAATGCCTCCGCAACGGCCACGTCGGACACTCCAGCGATTGCAAGACGGGGGAGTTCTCGGGCAGGTTATTGAAGACGCATTCTGTCCAGGGAAACGGCGCGTCGAGCAATGCGGTGAGCGCGGTATTCATAACATCCAGCGCGTGCTGCGGCAGGCAAAGCGGCCCATTGTAGTCGGCGTAAGGCTCTCCAAGCAGGCGCAAAATGCCGTTTCGAATCACCAGCGGAACGATGCCCACCACTGCATCACCGGCGAATATTACCGGAGTGCACAAACTGAGCGCATCGCCATGCGTTTTCCAGAAGGCACTCGCCCAGCCCCATCTCTGGAAAGCACTGCCGCAACTTTCGTTATTCAGCCGCTCCCAGGCGGGAGCAAGCGACTGCAAGCGAGAAAAGTCCGTGACCAACTCGCAACGCAGGCCGCACGATTCTTGTAGCATCGATCTCTTTTTAAAATTCATGGAATGAAATCAGGCAACGCGCCGGGGGCCGTACCGCAGCAACCGCTTGAGTTTGCCGTGCGTGCCACTCACCCTGGTGCGGAATTCGTGAATGCCAATCCGGCCGGGTATCCAGATCCGGTCCAGCACCATCGGATCGGCGGAACGCCGGCAAACTCCGTCCATAACGCAAAACGCAACCTCGTATCCGGCATCGGCGGCGGCTCGCATGGCAGCGGGCGTTATGTCATAGGTTTTCCCGTCCGGATAGGCGAAACAGCGGCAATCGGAACGAATCTCGTCTTCGATCGTCGCCTTGCTGGCTCGAAGCTCGTGTACCAACTGCGCGTGGTCGACGCGCGATACGATAACGTGTTCAACGGTATGTGCACCCACCTCGAAGCCGCTTTTTCTGAGCTCTCGTACGCCGTCCCAATCCAGAAATCCAAACATCTCCCCTGCTGCTTCGTCCAATACCAGCGCGCTCTCTGTGCGCAACCGGGCAAGATACTTCATGCAGTCAACTGCCGGAAGCCGTTTACACGCGCTCTCGATAGCGGCGGCAAAGTCGGTCCGAGCGGAATGGGTCTGGGGCACGATAATTTCTTCGCCTCCCAGCAGCGGCATCCGCTGTCCGGGCCAGTAATAAGCACGGCAAAACACTTCGGTGGGCCAGAGCAAGCGGTTATCGCCGATGTAGCCCGTGGGAACGAAAAAGGTGGCGGGAACTCCCATTTCCTTCAGCAAAGGCACGGCGTGAAGCAGGTTGTTTGCATAGCCATCGTCAAACGTAACCAACACGGATTTGCGCGGTAATGCAAGACCGCCTCGAAGCCACGCCCTGAAATCATCCATCGAAATCGGATGGAACAGACGGACGATCTCCATCAGATGCCGCCGAAATTCGGTCACGGTCACCATGTTGGAAGAGCGAAGCGGATGGTCGGCATAGTCGTCGGAGATCACGCCGTGATACGCCAGCACGACCACGGAGCCGTGGAGAAGGTCCCGGTTCGCGGCATTCAAGCCCGACAAATCGGCGAATTCGAAGTACGAAGATTTGCAGATGCTGATCATTTTTGAAAGTTGCGTTCCAGTTCGAGCGTTTCTGCCTCTACCCTGCCTGTCCACAACCTCGTCACGCAAAAAACCGCGCCAGCAGTGGGATCCGGGCGCTTTCAGGAAAAATCTCCGGAATACGCAGTTCCCTGCGAGTGACAAACAGAACAGCCGCCATGCTTAGAACCGCGAGGATCGCTCCCACGTATAAGTGAGAGCCGACGACCAAGCGAACGAGGAACAGTGGCGCTGCCGCAGCCACGATGAACAGGTAGAAAGCAAGATACTTGCTATCGACGATTCCGGTACCAACCGCGAGCCCGAGCGCCGCCTGCCTGAGGATCGCAATGGTGACCATCGCCGCAGCGTCGGTAATCGCGGCACCAAGCGCGCCATAGGCTGGAATTAGGATTAGAGCAAGCGCACAGGTCACGGCAGCAGTCAAGACATTACAGGTTACGACGTAGCTGCCCTTGTTGAGGGCCTTCAAAGTCAGGCTGTTAAATCCCCACATCACCTCAAAGAAATTCCCCGCTGACACGATCGCAAGAATCATGCCGGCTTCGGCGTAACGGGCACCAAACAACGCTATGGTCAGCGGTCGCGCGAAAGCAAAGGTGGCTACGAATATCGGAAAAGAAAGCACCGCTACCCAAGCTGCCGTGCGCCAGTACAATTGAACCAGGCCTTTCTGGTCGCCTTTCGCCAGCAGCCGTGCCGCCAATGGCATATACAGCACCCCGGCCGTGAGGCCTACGACAAAATTCATGTTTGCCGCGGGCATGACCACCCGGTATAGAGCAACGTCCCTGAGACCGTGATAACGCCCCAGCAGCAAGACGATAACAGCCCCCTTCATGATCGGCACCAAGTCGGACGTCATCATGGGAAGTACAAAAGAGAACAACTCGCGCACAGGTAAACATATTTCTCTGAGATGAAAGTGCGCCAAAAGACCGTTCCGCTTCATGTGATGCACAAGAATGCCCGCGCATACCAATACGCCGAGCACACTCGACGCAAGATAGCCATACGCAAGAAACACAACGTTGGTTTTCAACGCGATCAGCAGCAACACCACTGCGAGCCTAAGCGCAGGCGCGAGCACGTGACGTCGGAAAAAGATAGAGCGCGGACTAGCCAGGGTCGCGAATAATCCGATCAATACACCGTCGAGGGCTTCTACGGGGACCATGCAGATGAGAATGGAGAGAACCGCAAGCGACTGCTTCTCCTCATGCACCAGCGCCAATAGTTTGTCGGGAGAAATGAAGAATGCGGCTATGACCAGTGAGCCGGACAAGATGATCGACCCGGCAGCCAGCAGCATTGTTCCGAACAAACGCGGATAGTCTTTGCTTTCATGATAAAGGGAAACAAATCTTGGTATCGCTTCCTGAAATCCGAAACTCGAAAGCGTCTGCCAGAGCAGAACGACTGACAGCGCATAAGCCCAGGCTCCGTAATCGTGCGTGGATAGACAGCGAACGATGAGCACTTGCGTCAAAGCGGTCAGCACAACCGACAGCACCCGACCTGCCAACAGCAACCCCGTACCACGGATCTGCGTTTGCAGGGCTTCTTTCGCTGCCATGCTGGTAGGTTGATCGGAATTACAGGGAATTGGTTCCATTATCATAAGGTCGGCAAAACGACAGTGCGGGAAAAATTGGTATTAGGCGATCAGTAAGATGTGATTCCTCGCGACGGGTAACTGCCCGATCACCTTTCAAAGACGCTGGCATGTGTGCGCTTGAGAATGTTCAGAAAATAGTTCCTGGCGATCAGAAGTTTTTCGGGGAATTGTCTCTCCAGGTACTTGCGATCGAAAAGAAGGGATCGGTAAAGCAAGCACAAGCCCCTATACACGCGTCTTTTGTTGCCCGAAATCTGGTTGCGATGAATTCTGTACCTGGCGAGTTTCTCGTCGATAAAGTCGAGATCATGAAGCTTGGCGATTCTTAGCCACATTTCGTAATCTTCGTTCGGAGAAAACTCTTTCTGAAATAGACCCGCCTGATCTAGCACATCCTTGCGAACTACGACAGTCGAAGTGGGGACAAAGTTCCGGCGCAGTAAGGCTTCATAAGCGCGGCCTCGACGCATGGGGCTCGTCGGCTCACCGTCCTCCCATGCGCACGCAGCGGGATCCATCCACCCTGCGGGAGCTTCGCCATCCTGGAAACAGCTCATGTTGGAATAGACTAGCCCAACTTTTCGATTTTGGAACAGCTGAAGTTGCTTCTCCAACTTGTTGGGCACCCACAAGTCATCGGAATCAAGGAATGCAACGAATTCACCGGCAGCATATCGTATCGCCAAGTTCCTCGCTGCGGCAGGTCCCTTGTTTTGCTGATAGAAATACTTGAGTTGCGACCCTAGATTGAAGGCAGCTACTACCTCCCGTGTGGAATCGGTGGAACCATCATCGGCAACAATGATCTCCGTGTGACAGTAAGTCTGGTTCAGAACCGACTCAATGGCCTCCCCGATGTAACGACTGGAGTTGTAAGCCGGCATGATCACCGATACCAAACTGCTCATCTTGCGGCTCCGATGCTGAGATGTTGCGAGGGGGTGGTCTCGATGGTCAGTTGCGGGACATGGTCTGAAGCTTACGGAATCGGCTCCGAAGCATGTCCGAGATCTCTTGGTGTTGGATCTGTTCGCCCCAAGTCCGCCGCAATTACATCGAAGCGGACTCAATAGGCGCCGTCACGGGTGAAAACGACAACGATCGTCTTGGCCAATAAATAAATATCCATCCACACGGACCAGTTTCGGACGTAGTAGATGTCGTAGGCAACACGCTCGGCGTAGGTCGTGCGGTTGCGTCCGGACACTTGCCACAGCCCGGTAAGCCCCGGAGTCATTTTGCGGTACATGGAGTAGGCCGTATTGTACTTGGCCACTTCTGCGCCTACGATCGGGCGGGGGCCGACCAGGCTCATCTCGCCCTTGATCACGTTCCAAAGTTGCGGCAGCTCGTCCAAGCTGGTTTGTCGCAGCACCTTTCCTACACGGGTGATGCGGCTGTCGTTTCGAAGTTTTTGGTTCGCGGCCCACTCGTTCCGCAGTTCAGGGTTGCTCGCCAGCGACAGCTCTAAGACTTCCGCGGCGTTCTGTACCATGGTTCTAAACTTCCAAATGTGAAAGCTCCGGCCGTCGTGTCCCAACCTCTTCTGGGAGTAGAAGACGGGAAATCCCGACTCTACAGCAATCAGCAGCGTGATGACCGCCATCAGTGGAAACAACAAGAGTGCTAACCCTATAGAACACGTCAAGTCGATCGCCCGCTTGGCAATTCGCGACCCGCCATCCAGCAAATTATTCCGGACCTGAAGCCCCAGAACACCCATCAGGTCTTGCGTCTGGGAACCGACTTTCCAGAGGAAATCCGTATCCGGAATGAGGATCATATGAGGAAAAGCATCGCCGACTCGTTCGAGCATATCGACGAATTGCGATTGCGACAATTCCGGCGCGGCCACAATCGCGTGTCTCACGCCGCTGGACACGATCCGGCTCAGGTATTCGGATTGGCATACTGGAACGTCTTCCAACTGCCCGTCGGAAATGTAGTCGGAAACCACGGCGACCGGACGCAGGCCAAGGTGCGGCTGCCTCTTAAGTTTGCGCAACACCGAGAGCGCAATCTCTCCGCCCCCGCACACCACAACCGGGTAACCCCACCACTCGAACTGCGATCCGATTCGCCGGACCGCGGTCCGCATCACCAAGATCACACCCGATACACCAACGCAGGCCAACAGGCAAATCAGGTGTGAAATGGGTGTTGCTCGATCTAACGCGAGCATTACGGAGACAAAGAGAAAAGCACTGGCGTTGGCCAGCGATATACGCCGGATCTCATCAACTGGGCTGCCGCTGACTCCCGGGTATACTTCGAAGAGCCAGTAAAGGATCAGGAAGATCGGCAACAATGGGCCATACCCTAACCACCCGATTGGCGCCACGTGTTGCCTGATGATCGTATTGCCCAAGAATGCCCACAGCGCAAGCCGGAGCCCCACGATATCCGCGGCGAGGATGAGCATCGCCGAAAGCACAGGCCTATGGGGATTCTTAATAAAAGGAACGGCTAAGGCGGGAAAGGATTCTCTCTGGAGAACTTCAGGTGTAGACATTGTCTTGGTAAAAATCCTGCTCTTAGTTAGATCTTGCTCTGGCTAGGGCTTCCGTCTTGCAGTTTGCTGACGGAATTTTTCGCTTAGTCCCGGGATGGCAAGACTGTCTATGGAGTGGGCGGGCCGGGTTCACCTCGGCCGCATCGATGTTCATTGCCACGCTCTGCTTGATCCTGTAGTCAGTCGGACTGGCGATAGCGGCGCGGCCGCCAGCCGCGAGGTCCGAGGCGTGCGCGGTTCAAAATAACTTGGAATACAGCGCGTCGGGTATTGGAAAGGTCCGGTTATTCAGTACGGCGCCGAGCACGGGCACATTCGCTTGTTCCATTTCGATCTTCACTCGCATCGCGGTGTCGCGCCGGGTTGAATTTGCCTCCAGGATCAGCACAATTCCGTCGCTGAGGCGGCCCAGGAAGGTGGCTTGGCCGCGGTCCGGGACAGTCGGACCGTTGATCAGGACGTAATCGAAATGTGAACGCAGTTCGCGCAGGCGGAACGCCGTGCTCTCCGATTGCGCCATTTGCGAATCAGGCATCGCGCCGCCAGCGGTAATCAGCGTGAGATTGCTGCCGCCAATCTGTCGGGCGTGGGAGCTGAAAGTAGAATCGCTCATCGCCGCCTCGCTGAAGCCGCTTAGGTTGCTTACGCCGAAAAACTTGTGCAACGAGGGCGACAGCAGGTTCGAATCGACAACGCATACGGACCGGTTGACGCGCGCCGCCAGTGTTATCGCCGTGTGCGCGCATATCTCTCCCTCTGAAACGCCCGGTTGCACGGAACAAAAGGTCACGACTCTGGCTTCCTCGGCGTCTGCTCCTCCAACGAACAGCCGCTGACACAGACGATTGATTTCTGGATCGACTCCGAAGTCGTTCGCAAAGAGTTTTGACGCTTGCCTCTCCGTACCGTCGCGCGCGGGAAGCACCGCGGAAGAGAACAACTTTGGTTCGCGTCCAAGATTCTGAAGCAATTCGAAATTTCGGCTCATCGTATGCTTTCCAAAAGAACCAGCAGGCTGCTAAAAAACACCGGCAGGCCCGAGTTCGATGCGATTCAGCGTGCCCACGTTTGACCCATCATGCGGCTTTCCGCTCTCCGGAGGCCGAAAACGTTATCGGCAAACGAGTCAGCCCGCGCAGTCCCAGGTTCGAACGCCATTCCAGTGGTGGACCCGGCTCAAGAGCGAACTCGCCCAGACGCCGCAGAACCGTTTCAAAAGCCACTTTGCCCTCAATGCGCGCCAACGCCGCGCCGAAACAGAAGTGTGCGGCCCAACCGAAGGCGAGATGCCGGTTGTCCTGGCGAGTGATGTCGAGGCGGTCGGGATCGGGAAAGCGCTCCGGATCGCGGTTACCGGCTGCCATGACTGCGATCACCGCCTGCCGTTTTCGGATCAGTTTCCCCCCAAGCTCCACGTCGGCCGGAGCAAGCCGCCCGGTCTGCTGACTGGGACTCTCGTAGCGCAACAGTTCTTCGACCGCGGATGGGATGAGTGACAGATCTGCCCGCAGCCTCTGCAATTCGCCGGGATTGCGGAGAAGGCTGAGAATCCCATTGCCGATCAAGTTGGTTGTGGTTTCCTGGCCGCCGACCATGGTGACGATGGAATTTGCGATGACCTCTTCCTCGGTCAATCGATCGCCATCAATCTCGGCCGTCATCAGCGAATGCACCAGGCCTGGGCGAGGATTGACCCGCAGCTCGCGGATGGTGGACTTAAAGTAATCGGTCATCCCTTCCACCGCGCGCAGCACCCCCGGCACGCGGCCCGGATTGTGCTGGAAGTTGCCGAGCATCTCGGCAAAAGTGGCGGACCAATCTTTCAACTGCTCATGGTCGCTCACCGGAACGCCCAACATTTCGGCGGTGACAATCGCCGGGAGCGGCGCTGCCAGATCGGCAATTACGTCCATCTTGCCGCGAGCCAACACCGCATCGATAAGCCTGTCGCAGATTTCCTGGATATGGGTACGCAGAACAGCCACCCTGTCGGGCCCGAAGGCGTAAGAGGCCAAAGCCCGCAGACGCGTGTGCGCGGGCGCATCCATGAAAAGCATCTGCTTGACCATGACGGCCGCAATTGGGCTAAGCGACGAGAGGCCCATTTGTTCCAGTTGCTCCGGCGTCGGAGTCCGCGAGGCGGAAAATTTAAGCAGCACGGTAAGCACGTCTTCGTAGCGCGTAACCACCCACGCATGCAGATAAGGGTCCCAATGCACCGGGTCCTCCGTCCGCAGCCTTTTGTATAAGGGATAAGGGTTGGCCAGCACTTCCGGATCCAGCAGATTTGTTAGGCTGAGCGGAGGTTCGGTGGACCGGCTAGCCGGTACGTATTCGGTCGAGGAAAGCATGGTGATCAAAACTCCTGCTGGTTGTTGGAAGTTGAGTGGACGGATTCCAAAAGGATCAGTTGCGAGCCGATGCCATTGGCCCGCCAGGCGCGGCGAAGGCCGGCGGCGCCAGGGCAGACAGCCGTTTTTCCGGATTTGCGATCAGCGCTGCCAGCATGGCCCGGAGGTCGCGCACAATCCGGAGAATTGTGTCTGCGGTAAAAAGATCCGAGTTGTACTGGGCGCGACCCAGCATCCCTTCCGGACGATCATCGATTTCGATGTAGAGGTCCAGACGCGCGCCACCCGGCTGCGCATCCATGGTTGTGAACCCCCATCCGGGTCCGGCATCCGGCACGCGCGGCTCAAGTGAGATCATGGTCTGAAAAAACGGGCTCCGGCTCGGATCGCTTTTCGTCCACAGTTCGTCGGCGATGATTTCGAAAGGCACATCGTCGTGACAAAGCGACTCTGAGATAACGTCCCGGACACGCGCGAGCAGTTCGCGGACCGTAGGATCTCCCGCCAGGTCTATTCGCAACGGCACGCGATTTTGTAGGAGACCCATCACCTGCTGGAGTTGCGAATCTTTCCGTCCCCCCGGAGTCACCGTGCCGATGGTGACATCCTGCCGCAAGCTGTGGCGATGGAGCAATGTTGCGAATGCCGCGACCAGGGTTACAAAAACAGTGGCGCCTTGCCGCTGGCTGAAATTTCTGAGGGCATCGCTCTCCGCCTTCGTCAATGCGAAAGGTTGGATCGTTCCACGATATGTCTTTTTTGCTGGTCGCGGAAAATCGGTTGGCAACTCCGAGGGCTCAACCATTCCGGCCAGTTGCCTGCGCCAGTATGCCAGCTCGCGATTCAGAAACTCGCCGCCAAGCCTCTGTCTGTGCCAGTGCGCGAAATCAGCGAACTGAAGCGAAAGTTCGGGAAGCCTTGGCGCTTCGCCCTTCACGAGCGCATTGTAGAGGGCCACTAGTTCGGAAAAGAAGATGTCAAATACTGTAATGCCGTCGAGGATGATGTGATGCACGGTGACAAATAGCCGGTACTCGTCATCCGCCAGCCGCACCAGGCGCGGTCGAAACAATGGGCCTCGCTCCAGGTCAAATGGGGTACAGGCGTCTTCGGAGGCCAAACGAATGGCCTGCGTCTCCCGCTCGGCCTCGCCCAGGTGACGAACGTCGCTCTTGGCAAAGATCACGTCGGCTGCCTGCTTATGAATCACCTGCACGGGTTCGCCGTTTACTTCAGTGAACGTGGTACGCCAGGCTTCATGCCGCTCAACGAGTTCCGTGAAACTGCGCTCCAACATGGCCACATCGAGCGCTCCCCGGCGATACACCGTGATCGGCTCGTTGTAGCAGGTGAGGCCGGGGGTTTCACGCATATGGCGCCACATGCGTTCCTGCGCCACTGACATGCATACGGGCTTGCCGGCAGGCCGGCGGGCAAAGATGCTTGCCGCCGATTCAACCGACCTGTCTCCCCGCAGATACCTGGCCAGCAGTTGGCGCTTCGTTTCCGAGAGTTCGCTCGATGGCATTGCCGTGTCCTCTGGTGATCACGCTTCAAACGGCTTGCGGAAGAGAAGGCGACGGTCCCACGACCGTCGTTGTCACTGCGCCGCCCAAAGTCCTTTGCGCCTCGTCTTCGCTCATTCCCTGTATCTTCTCAATCAGCAGTTGCTCGATCGCGGATGCAAGGCCTCGCACCGTTGGCTGCTCAAACAGCGTGCGGAGAGGAACTTCGACGTCGAAGGCTTCGCGAATTCGCACGATGAGCTGTGTCCCGAGCAGCGAGTGTCCACCCAGCAGGAAAAAGTCGTCGTCGGGGCCGACTTCAGGAACGCGCAGCAGCTCTGATGCGATGCGCGCCAGGGTAGCCTCCGTCACCGAATCCGTAGCCGCCGCTTCATCGCGCAAAGTATTTTCCGGGGTGGGCAGCGGAAGCGCGCCGTGATCTACCTTGCCACTTGCAGTCAGAGGAAGACGATCGAGCACTACAAAGACGGCTGGCACCATGTAGTCGGGCACCCGATCGAGCAGGAACCCTTGTAGCTCGCTACGGGTGAAATCGCCCTTGGCGACGACGTAGCCTACCAGACGTTTTTCGTCCGCGCCATCGGCGCGTGCCACCACGGCGCTCGCGGCGACTGAGGCGTGCGCAGTCATCGCTGCTTCAATCTCTCCGGGCTCAATCCTGTACCCGCGGATTTTGATCTGATGATCGGCTCGACCGAGAAACGCGATCTGACCGTCCGGCAAGCGCCGTGCCAGATCGCCGGTCTTGTACAATCTCGTACCCGGCATGAATGGGCTGGCAACGAAGCGCTCCGCCGTAAGTTCGGGATGATTGCGATACCCGCGACCAACGTTCGCACCACCGACAAACAGCTCTCCGGCGACGCCGTCCGGCACCGGTTGCAGGTTCTCATCGACGATGTAAACCTGCGTGTTATCAATGGGCGCGCCAATCGCGGGCAAACCCATATGACTCGGGCGCGACGGCACCGCTGTCCAGGTTGCAACCACCGTACACTCGGTCGGACCGTAGTTGTTCACCAGCGTGAACGGCAATCCGGCAATCGGGCGCGTATGCAGCGTATCGCCGCCCGTCAGCAGCACTCGCAGTTTCGTTGCCTCCGGCCATGGCGTGTCGATGATTCTTTCCGCCAGCGGGGTCGGCACAAAACCAATCGTAATGCCGCTTTCCACCAACCAGCAGCGAAGCTGTTCGGGACTGGCCAGGGTCTGGGAATTGGCCAGCTGCAGGCTCGCTCCGCTAGCCAGATAGGGCCAAGCCTCCCATACGGAAGCATCGAATCCGAGCCCCGCCAAGTGGCTGGCATGATCCGCATGGGTAACTTGAAACACGCGGTTGTGCCACGAGATCAGGTTGGCGAGATTAGCGTGCGTAATCTCCACGCCTTTCGGCACGCCCGTCGACCCGGAGGTATAGATCACGTACGCCAAGGCATCCGGGCGAAGCTCCACTTGCGGCGCTTGTGCTGGCTGCGTTTCAATCTCTTTCCAGGCGCGATCCAGACTCAGCACGGGGCAGCGCGCCCGGCCCGCGCATTCCGCCAAAGCGGATTCGGTCACCACCACCTTCGCAGCGGAATCGTTCACCATGAAGAGCAGCCGGTCGCGAGGATTTGACGGGTCCATGGGCAGATACGCCGCCCCTGCCTTGAGCGCGGCCAGAGCCGCCACAATCAGCCAAGGCGAGCGCGTCATCCATAATGCAACGACGTCCTCGGGACCTATCCCCATCGCGTGAAAATGCTGCGCCAATTGGTTGGCGCGCGCCTCGAGTTCGCGATAACTCATCCGGCCTTGCGGGGACACAATCGCCGAGGCGTCCGGACGCCTCGAAGCCGCGGCCGCCACCATGCGGTGGGCAAACATTTCAGACGCGAGTTCAGCGTCGGACATGGTGTGCATTTCGTTGTTGTTGCGGGACACAATACCTTGATCTTGCGCTTTGCTGGGCATTTCCAACCTCGAAAGTTCTTCGAATTCGGTCACAAACTCATATCGCCATCGTAGAGGGAAGGGCACCATGCTTGCGGGTTCTCAAGTGCTTTCGAAAGCTTTGGATTCCGCGCTTTGAAAAGCGATGTCGAATGTTGCGGCAGTGCATTGCGATGCGGCGCCATCACGCTCATGTCGGTTCCGCTCGCACTGATTCCCACGGTCACCAGCAGGTGAATGCCGGACTTGCGGCCTTGCGCCAGCGCCGCTCGCAGCATCGCGTAGAAAATGCCGTCATCGCGGTCGAGAGATTGAAAATCCGCCAACAGCATTCGCTGGATGCGGTCCTGCGGATCGCTGTTTTTCTGCAGCAGCAAGATTGCGTACGCGCGCAAGCGTCCGCCTTGGCTGAAGGTGGCAATCCAAAGCCGCTTTTCCCGCCGCGCGAAATGAAAACGCCATTCCAGGATTGCCCGCGTCCGCAACGCCATGAAGCTCTGCGGATATTCGGTGCAAAGCTCCTCCCAGAAACGATCGAAACGCTCGTCGAAAACCGTGCACATCTCGACCCGGACGTCACGGCGGGCCCGCCTCTGCAGCAGCGCCCGATTCCAGGCATCTTTAGCCGAGAGCGCCAGCGCGGCCGGATAGGATAGCAAGTCCGCGGCAGGCAGCCGCTTGCGACCGAGCCAATCGGCAAGAAACTCCTGATACCTTACGATCCAAACTGCTCTTCGATCCCACGCACCCAGAGGCACGGATTTAGCCCCGAGTTCGCCGTGCGCCCTGGACGAGTCGAGATTCGCCTGATGACCCAACACCACGTCTACGCCCTTCTGGTTCATGTATTGATCCAGCAGGAAGAGCGCGTACCCGCGATATTCGGCCTCCACAACGAACGAGTAACCGTTAGCGACGAGAAGCTGGCGCCCATCGAACTGATATAAGAGAGGAACGTTGGCGATATGCCCGACGATGCGCTGATCCGTTTCCAGCACCCATCCTCGCGGAAATTTTTCACCCATCCGCAGGTAAGCGGGATTGTTGACCCAAAGATGCCGCCATTGCTCGCAGCTCCAAACCGACGGCGTAAACCCGTAGGGCGCTGTCAGCGAGGCAATCTGCGCATAGTCGTCGAGCGCGATCTCGCGCAACTTCGGAGGGCGGCCAGGCTTGGGCCTGGAGGCGTGAGCGACCGCTTGTGTCTGTACGTTGGCTTGGTTCATTGGTCGTATCAAGCTGAAACATCGCTGCGTTTGATCGCAACCATTCCGATGGAAAGCGGCTTTCTAAGCGGAATTGCGGCCAGTACCGGAAGGCCAAGAGCATCCTCGACTTCTGAAGGCGTGCGGAAAGACGGGTCCCAATAATCGGCAATATAACCTGTTCCAAACGCAACCAGCAGCGCCAAAATAAAGCCCACTGCCAATCTCAACAGCGGCGGGGTGGCCGGCAGCACGGGAACGGTGGCCGTCTCGGCGATGGCCACATTCATGATCCGCGAGCGATCGAGCGCCTCGGACAAACGCGCGTCAGCCTGCTTGCGCTGCGATGCGAGATAAGCCTCTTCCGCGGTTTTCTGGTTCCGCAACAGGTCTTGCTGCTGCTTCCCCAGTTCCTCCAGCCGGACGGACCGCGTGTGGTAATCGCTTAGGGTACGACTGAGCTGTGCCCCGCTGGCCCGCAGGGCAGCAAGTTCCGACTGCGCTTTCGAAAGTTCGGAAGTAAGCCAGGTGTGCACCGGGTCTTGGTCGGTCGTGCGCTCGGCGCTCGGCGCCGCTTCGGCCGCGGCGATTGCCAACTTCGTGTCGGCGATTTGCTTGTCCACGTCCTGCACCAGGCGGTAATCGGGCTGATACTTGGTGAGCAGATCCGACCGCTTCAATTGCAGCGAGTAGAGAGTTGACTTTAGAGCGTCGACCGGGACCGTTGTAGTCCTGACCTGCGTAGTAATGCGCGGGCTGGCCGTTTGGAGCTGTGCTCTAAGATTCTGAATGCGCTGTTCAACCGAAGCGATCTGGCCTTTCGTGCTCTGCAGCGAAGCATCGAAATCGGCGGTCTTCTGCAGTAGCGTGTTGTTTTCCGCGTCCGCCGAGACCACTCCTTGTGTTTTCGTAAATTCGTTCAGGCGAGTTTCCGCCTGCTGCAGGGCAAGCCGGTTCTGCTCGACCTCCCGGCTGAAAAATTCCGTGCTGCCCGCTGGACGGTGTACTTGAACGTGCCTCTCAAGGTAGAGGCTGGTCAGCGCCTGCAGCACCCGCGCAGCCTGCTGCGGATCGGGTGAGTGGAAACGCAGGGTTACGATGCCGGATCTTTCCGGCGGCTCGATTTCAAGATTCTTGCGTATCGTCCTGGTGGCGATTGCAATCCGCTGGTCGGTTGGCACATCCGGCAGGCGCAGCAGCCTTCTCCAGCGCGAGGTGTGATTGGACAGACCGCTCTGCACCGCCGCCTGCCGCAGCAAATCGTCGCTTTGCATCAGGTCGATTTCGGAATTGACGTCCTGCTCGTCGATGGGCGTCATGGACTCCCGGGCGGCTGAATCTTCCGGCGCCGAATTCGCGCTGATCATGGGAGAGAAGCGGAGCCTCTGCACCAGCACCTTCGTTTCTGAAACATAGTCGCCCGGCAGCAGGAACGCCGCAACCGCTAGCGGCAGGAACACCGCGAAAAATGTGGTCAGCATCAATCTGTGGCGACGGAACAGCGTGGCCAGCAGTATGCGCGGAGTGAACTTTGCAGCCTGCCGCCCCGGCAGCTGCAATACGTGTTGAGGTCCTATTTGCATTCACAACTCCCTGATTCGCGCTATGGCTTGCTGGGCATAATGGCTGCGCCGATGCTCGGCGCGAGGAAGTTCTTAATCTTCGAAGCCGTGTTCTGTGGAACGAAGATCGTGTCTCCCGGCTTCAGGCTAACGTCTTCGTTGAGGTTTCCCGCGACCAGCATTTGCTTTACGTTCACGCGCTTGCTTTGAACGGTGCCGTCGGGCAGCCGATGGAAGATCCACACCTCGGAGTGCTTCGAGGTGTCATTCATGCCGCCAGCAATGCCTATCGCTTCGATCACAGTGGTATTGGCTCTGAGGTCATACTTGCCAGGCTTGCCGACCTGCCCGGTGGCGATAAAATAGGGCTTATTGAAATCCTGCAACATCACCGTAATCACCGGCTTCGCCAGGATCTTGCCGTACGTGCTCTCTAATGTTTTTGTCAGTTCCGGAACCGTCAGTCCGGCTATGTGAACGTCGCCAACGCCGGTAAAGGACGCAAAGCCATCCGGTTGGACGGTGACCTTCGATTGATTGAATTCCGGGGTGAATTCGAAGTGCAGATCCAGCACGTCACCGGGGCAAAGCTGGTAGCGCGGGTTCCTTTCGCCAAATCCGGAAGGCGGATTCGCCGCAGCCGGCTGTTCTCTCGTAGCGCTCGGATCGGGCATGTCTTTGCGCTGCTCTTGCGGCCAGCACACAGCAACGGCAGTCAGTACAATCGCGATCACCAAGCCACATCTGCTCTTCATTTTCCTGTCCATGTCTCGTCCCAGCCCGCCATAGAGGGCTAGTCGCTCCCGCTTTATCTTTAAATTTCTATCGGGGTGAGGAATCTTTATCGAGGTGAGAAGTTAATTACGATTCGCATATCGCTCTGCCGCGGTTGCCCGTCGACTAATGGTGGCTGGTATTCCCACTGCCGCACGGCATCCACGGCCGCGTGTACCAGCACCGGATCGCCCGAAATAGCTTGCACCGCTTGCACCTTACCGGCTTCGTCGATGTGCGCGTTCAGCACGACGCCGCCCGAAATTCCGCTGCTGCTCGCGAGCTGCGGGTATTGCGGGTCCACCCGTTTGATCAGCTTCGGTGTTGTCTCCGGAGTTGGAGGCATCGCCGCTTCGTTCATGATCGGACTTGCCTGCGTCACATCGTTAACTGCGGCGGCTCCAACCCCAGAAGTGGCGAGGTAGCCCATGACCGGGCTCCCGGCAAACGCTGCGCTGTTTTGAGTTGCAGGAACATTTTCCGCGGTTGGAGCTGCCAGTCCATTCAGCAGCCCTATCGATTGCAGTTTTTCTTGATTGCGGTTCCCCAGTACCGCCGCCGGAGCGGCGTTAACAGCCGCGGTGGCGCGTACTGCGGGAAGGCGCCTGTTTTTCGTTGTGGTTGCCGAAGCGGATTTAGGTCGGGGAGGTGCCGGCGCAGCCACCAAATCGCTCTCGGGGCCACCGGAGTCCAGATCCTTATCTTCTTCGTTTGCGGAAGGTACTTCTTCGCTTGCGGAAACCTTCGGCGGCTGGGATGCCAGCGATTGCCCAACCGCGTGATTTTGCATTGCCGGAACGAATTGAGAAGCAAGCGTCGTAGCACCCTGGGGATTGCTCAACCAAAACAGACCGCCAAAGACCGGCGCAGCCACTACCAGCAAACCGCACAGCCAGCCCAGATGGCGAAATCCGGAGCGCCGTGACTGCCGCGAAGCGGGAGCGAGCGCCGCAGGGTTCGCCCGTAAATTCAAGATCTCCGTCTTCGGCCGTTCGGGGACAGGGTCCGCCGCGGCCTGCGGTCGCCGCTCACTCTCGCGGGCAAGCGGGCTTGCACTTTCCGCTGGGTGCAACTTCAGCTCCAGAGTGATGCGCTCCGCTTCCTCTTGGCCCGGGGCCGGAGGCTTGAGCGCGGTGCTGAACAATGCGGCGAGTGCTTCAGGGACAAGATTTTCCGAAACCCCATACCCTTGGGGCACGTCTTTCTGGTTCAGCAGAGAGCCAAATTCCAGATCCGCGGCAGCCTCGCGCACCATTTGGCCGTCGATCAATTTTTTTCCCAACGCACAGCCGAGTGACATTGCATTGAAGCAAAGCCGGTTGATTTCCCGTGGAACCCCGTGGGACTTGTCCACCAATATGCCGAGAGCTTCGGGAGTGAATAACGGACCGCCTTGATATCCTGCTCGCTTCAGCCTGTGTGCAACGTACCTGATGACGTCGGCGGGAGCAAAAACGTCCAGCCGCGATACAATCGTGATCCGTTGCCGAAGCTGCTCAAGTTCGGGAAGGGCCAGTTTCCTGGCTAGTTCAGGCTGGCCGGCAAGCACAATGTGGAGAAGTTTGGCATGAGGCGTTTCAAAATTAGACAGCAGGCGCAGCGTTTCGAAAACCGGGATGTCGAGGTTTTGCGCTTCATCGACCACCAGCAACACGCGTTGGTTGGCACGCGCGCTCTTCAGCAGGAACTGCCTTAGAGCAGCCAGTGCCGATATATCGCTCTTGCCGCTATCTTCTTGAATCTTGAATTCGGCAAGCAGACTTTGCAGCAGCTCCCGGGAATTGCACTGCGTGTCAAACAGAAACGCGCTCTGAGCCGAATTCTGGAAATGCCGCAGCAGGGCGAACAGCAACGTAGTTTTGCCCATCCCCGGCTTGGCAATCACCGTGGCGAATCCCACTCCTGCCTGAATCCCGTAGGCGACTGAAGCCAGAGCCTCCCGATGCGTGGCGCTCAGGTACAGGAATTCAGGATCGGGGGTCACGCCAAACGGCTGTTCGCGCAGCCCATAGAAGTTGAGGAACATTAATATCAGTATCCTTCGGAATGAGTACCAGCAATTGCCGGCTACCGGTTCTCTTACACACCCACCGTGGCTAGCGCCGGCGTGACGCTCGATCCGACCAGTTCCAGGTCGAAGCCCTCAATCTTGATGGCGATGGCGCGCATGATCAGGTCAATCGATACCACGAATCGGGTACCACCATCGCGCCGGACAATCACCCCTTCCAACCCCCTGAGCGGCCCCGCCACTACGCGGACGCGGCTTCCAGCGCTCAGGTAAGCAATCGGCTCGGCGGGCAAGTTGTGCGACAGGCAATCACGAAGCGGCTCGACCTCATCGTCCGCCAGAGGCATTGGCTCCCCTCTTGTGCCCACCAAGTACGCCACGCCAGGAGCGCTCAACACGCGCACACGTTCGGCGAGCGGAATGCGCACAAACACGTAGCCCGGAAAAAGAGGCAATTCAACCTGCGCCCGTCGCTGGTTCCATTGGCGAGTCGCCGTGTAAAGCGCCAGGTATGACTCCACCCCGATCTGCTGCAAGTGTTCGGCTACGCGTTTTTCGTGACGCGAGTGGGTGTACGCGGCGTACCACCTGGGCTCAAAATAGTTTGCTTGGGACAAAGGGCTCCGAGAGTACGTTGGCCGGAACAACTGGGGCCTGGGCATAGCTTCGCCGCCTCAACGACATTTCGTCTTTGATATTCTTGCTTCTGCTCACTTGGTAATCGAACGGCAAGGCAAACATCGCCCGTCGGCACTGGAAAAAGAAAGCCGACAAACACTCTGACGCAAGTAGCCCATCCCGTGATGCCCCAAGTTCCCGAAAAGGCAAATTGTACGTAAAAATTTTTCTTGTGTTAACGGCGGCTGGCAGACTAGTGAAACCTGCCTAAGCCACAGAAAACGCGGCCAGAAGGCCGGTAGGGGCAAGTTTTCCTGGCATCATCCTCTATGAATCTTGCATTTCCTCGCCTGCCAGGGCCATAAAGGCTTGTGTTTCAGACTGGGTCCCCGGTATGCGTCGTAATCGCGTGGTTTGGGGATGGAAAAAGCTTGGGAGGCTGAAGCCGGAGCCCTTCGCAAACCCGCTATTCATATTGCTTATGACGACTATAAACACGGACGCTTGCCTTCCAGCGGCCGCCGGGAAGCTGTCGTGATTCTGGTCGTAGAGATGAAGATAGGCTGAGGGATACTGCAACGATCCCCTGAAGATAAAACGGTTCACGCTGAACCGATCGAGTCTACGCCGTACGAATCCAGCACGTCTCGCAACGTCACGATGCCTTCCAGTTGGTGAATATCTGCCCGGTTGACCACCGGCAACAAGTCAATATGAGCGTTGCTCATACGTTCGAGCGCCTGGTGCAAGGCATGGTCTTTGTGGACATGCGGAAATTCGAGCGTCTCGAAAAGGTCGATCAAGTTCTGCTCCGCGCGTCCATCGTCAAGTGCGTTCTCCAGTGTGGTTCGGCTCAAAACACCGACCATGCTTCCTTCGTCCACCACCGGCCAGGCACGAAATTGACTGGAGGAGACGCGCTCAACCGCCTCATGGACGCTCATCTGTGCCGATAGGATCTCCGTGGCATCCCGCATTGCCTCAAGCACCTTGTGCTGGCCAAATTCCTCCCGTCCCCTGCGGTTGGGCAAATGAATGCCATCCTGACGCGCCAAGGCCTCATAGATTGGTTGTCTCTGGAAACGCGAAGAAATGAAAAGACTCGCCAAGTTGGCGATCATCAGCGGCACGATGACAGAATAATCGCGGGTCATCTCAAAGATCATCAGCACGGATGTCATCGGAGCGCGCACGATGCCGGCGAAAAGCGCACCCATGCCAACCAGCGCATAAGCTCCGGGAGTTGCAGTATAGGTCGGCAACCAGTGATGGGCTATGGTGCCGATAGCGCCTCCCAGCATGGCGCCGAGGAACAGGCTCGGACCAAAGATTCCACCGGCGTTGCCGGAGGCATAGCTGGCAGTAACGGCAAAGAGCTTGAGCACCACCAGCAGAACCATCAACTTGAACGCCATGGTTCCGTTCAGAGCGTCACCGACGTAGCTGTATCCGACACCAAGAACCTGGGGCACGAACCAGCCCATCAGGCCAACCATCACACCGCCCACCACTGGATGCCACCAGCGAGTGTTTCTTGGCAAGAGCAAGAAGCGCTTGCGCAGCTCCAACAACAACTTGGTGAACGCCACGGACAGAAATCCACCAGCGACGCCCAGCACCGCGTAAATGCCGAATTCCAACGGATGGATCAGTTCGTACTGCGGAACGTGAAACAGCGGGTTGTTGCCCAGGAGCAGACGCAACATCGCCCAGGAAGTCGCGGACGCCAGCACCACCGACCCCAGGACCGGCGCGTGCATATCTCCCACTACCTCTTCCAGCGCAAACAGTACAGCCGCCATCGGCGTGTTGAACGCCGCGGCGATGGCAGCGGCAGCTCCCACGGGGATAAGGGCTTTCACCTTTTCCGGACGTAAGCCGAGCGCGCGACCGAGGACTGAGGCAATTCCGGCCCCAACTTGGACCGATGGCCCCTCGCGGCCGAGCGGAATTCCGCTGGCGAGGGTGGCCGCCGTACAGCCGAATTTGCCTAAGACGGTGCGCAGCGAGATGAAACCATCACGTGCGTAAAGAGCAGCTTTCGTTTGCGGCACGCCACTGCCACGGGCGTTCGGAAAATAGCGGTAGAGCAGGTATCCCATGGCCAGAGATCCTGCCACAGGGATCAGCACGCGCCGCCAGCCAGCACTACTGCACCGGGTAGAGCCGCATGCCCAAGCGCTCGGTCAGAACGATAAAGGCAACAACGGCGAGTCCGGTCAGGGCGCCAATCAGCAGCGTCAGTACCAGAAAAACTTGTTCCTCGCGTTGTTGAAGAAGCGCAATCCAGCGCGACCACAGAGCGGTGCGCCATTTTTTTTCTTTCTTTTCTGGCTGGTTCTTGAGGGCAGGCGTAACAGTCACAGAGATAGCTTACTAGCAGGCTGCTGAAAAACAAATTCCGGGAGAAGCGAGCCCACAACATGCAGCAGGCTTCGCTTCCGGATTACGCATTCGGCAGCCGCATGCGACAGGACTCAGGACTAAAGACTCAAGAATCAGGACTAAAGATACAAGCCGTGGGTTGCTGCGCCAGTCAACCGCAATGGTGACGCGACGGGGAACGCTCCGGATGAAAATCGTCTCCACCACGCCGCAGCAGGCGGGATGAGCGTACAATCATTATCGTTTTCCACGTCCAGAAAGGGATTCCGGTTAGCCATCGAAATGCCTGCCGGTTCAGTTGCCTGTTGGGGGCGCACGTCTCCGTTTTGCCGTGGCTTTAGTTATGCAGAAATAGGGAGGATTGAGGATGAAGGTTTCTCTGATCAAACGCGACCAGGCTCAGCCGATTGAGTTGCAAGTCAACCGCGTGTACTGCATCGGATACGCGGGCCGTAACCAAGCCAAAGTGAGAGAGCACATCGATGAACTGGCGAAGATCGGTGTTTCCGCACCGCCTCGCACTCCCACGGTTTACCCGGTCAGCACCTACTTGCTGACCGCTGGCGCGGCGATCATGGCACAGGGTAAAGAGACTTCGGGAGAGGTGGAGTTTGTTCTGTTCCTCGAAGGAGACAAGACGTACGTCAGCGTTGGCAGTGACCAGACGGATCGCGACCTGGAGAAAGTCAGCATCATAAAATCGAAACAGATGTGCGAAAAAGTGGTCGCCAACCAGGTTTGGGATTACGACGACGTGCGCGACCATTGGGATTCTCTGATCCTGCGGGCCTGGGTCACCGACGAGAAAGGAAAACGTCTATACCAGGATGGCCCAGCTACGGCATTGCTGCCCGTCCCCGATTTGATCGATGCAGTCAAGCGGGAAACCGACCAGAACCTCAACGGCGCGGTGATTTACTCGGGCACGGTACCTACACACGGCGGCTTCGTGTTCGCGAAGACTTGGGATCTGGAGCTGGAGGACCCCGTTCTGAAACGCAAAATCACGCACCGTTATGAGGTGAAGGCCCTCGAGCAGGAAATGAAACCATGAAAATCGCGCTGATCCCAGATGTATTTGTTGCGGATGACGTCGAGGCCATTTGCCGCAGGCCATAAGCATTGTTAAAAATCACTCACTCACTGACACGGGAATTGCGCGCGCTTCCGGCGCCGCCGTCTTCGGTGCATCGCCGTCGTAAAGGCGCGGGCCTCGCCCCGCAGCATCATTATGGAGAATTACGGTAATGAACTCTACTGAAGATACGGTTGGAGCCAGTGGCGGCACTGCTCTCGCGGCCAAAAACGAGGTCGAAGCAGTCTACCTCAAGATCGCAAAACGAATTATGCCGTTCCTGATCCTGCTGTTCGTAATGGCGTGGATGGATCGCGTGAACGTCGGTTTCGCCAAGCTGCAGATGGTGAAAGACCTCGGTTTCAGCGAAGCGGTATATGGCTTCGGCGCCGGCATCTTCTTTCTCGGCTACCTGCTCTTTGAAATTCCGAGCAACCTGTTCCTGGAGAAGATCGGAGCCCGCAAGACGATCGCTCGCATCACCATTCTGTGGGGCGTCGCCAGCATTGCGACGATGTTGGTCAAGACTGCAACGTGGTTTTATATTGTCCGCTTCCTGCTCGGAGCCGCCGAAGCAGGGCTTTACCCCGGCGTCATCCTTTACCTGACCTATTGGTTTCCGGCGAGGCGGCGCGCACAAATGCTTGGCTACTTCATGGCGGCCATCCCGGTCGCCGCCATTGTTGGCGGTCCAATTTCCGGGTGGATCATGGGCAACCTGATTCGCCATGGCGGGCTAGCCAACTGGCAATGGCTGTTTCTGCTTGAGGGTATACCGTCGATCGTCATGGGCCTGCTGACGCTGCTCGTATTTGTCGACAAGCCGACGCAGGCGGGTTGGCTTACCGATCAAGAGAAGCAACTTGTTACCGCCGACTTAAAGGTGGACGAGCAGAACGCGGGTGTCCGCAAGCATGGCTTCGGCGAAGCGTTGAAGGTCCCGAAAGTCTGGCTGCTTACTCTCATCTACTTCTGCCTGGTCAGCGCCAACCCCACGCTCGGATTCTGGATACCCACCATTATTAAAGGTCTCGGGGTGAAGGACAACACGACCATCGGCCTGCTCTCGGCGGTGCCGTACATCGTTGGAGTCCTTGTCATGGTATTGGTTGGCCGGCATTCCGACCGCACCCTTGAGCGGCGTTTCCATTGCGGGCTTTCCTGCCTGGCCTCGGCTGCCGGTCTGGTGCTGATCGGGGTGTTTGCCGGGATTCCGGTACTGGGTTTCGCAGCCCTTATTCTAGGGGTTACCGGTGTGCTCAGCGCCTTCGCGCCCTTCTGGCAAATGCCGACCATGTTTCTTGCCGGAACCGCGGCCGCCGGTGGCATCGCGTTGATCAACTCGCTCGGCAACCTGTCCGGCTGGGTCGGCCCTTATGTTGTGGGCTGGCTTAAGGACATCACCGGCAAGGCTTCGACAGGACTCTACGTTGTTGCCGGGATGGAGGTGCTCGGGTGCATTCTGATCATCGCCTTCATGCCGCGTCGCGCCCCAGGCGCCACGACCGGCAAGTAACCCGGTTTGGCGCGTGGACAAAGAGAACATGGGGATGCCCTTCGAGAAAACTAGATGCCGGGGATGATTGCCAACACATTAGTGCCGATCTTCTTCGGATTATTGCTGGGCTATTTGGCCGGATGGCGCGGCATTGTGGACAACAAGAACGTGGCGGGCCTCAATACTTTCCTGCTGAACTACGCCATTCCGGCAGCGCTGTTTTTGGCCACCGCGCAGACCCCACGGCAGATGCTTGCCTATCATGCAAAGCTCTTTGGGATTCTGGCGCTTTCCATGATCATCATGTTTGTCCTCGCCTTGGCAATTGAGCTGAAGCTGTTCAAGTTCACGCTTGCCGACAGCGCGGCGGTAACGTTGACGGTCGCGCTTCCCAACTGGGTAGCGGTGGGACTGCCATTGTTCATCGGGCTCTACGGGCCCCAGAGCACCGCGCCCGTCGCGGTGGCGATTGTTTGCGGCAACGTGGTCGCGGCGCCGATGTCGCTGTTATTGCTGGAAGCCGGAAGCGTCGAGGCGAGCTCTGCCAGTGTTTTGCGCCGCTTCGGCTTGAGCTTATGGAGAACGCTGATGAAGCCGGTCGTGCTTGGCCCGATTATTGGAATGGGCTTTTCGCTGGCGGGCTATGCGCTCCCGTTGGTTTTGGTGCGCTCGATTGGCTTCTTCTCGCAAACCGCCGCGGGCGTCGGCCTGTTTGTCACCGGGCTGGTCCTTTCCCGCGAATCTGTTTCACTGGGCATCAATGTCTCCGGGGGCTTGGTGCTTAAGATGATAGTTCAGCCCCTGCTGACGTTCGTGCTGGCTAGCTTGCTGAAGTATCCAACCCAAGTGGTACGTGACGCCGTTCTACTCATGGCCTGCCCGAGCGGATTCATGGGGGTGCTCTTCGGCGTTGCCTACAATGCCAGAAGCCGGGAGGCCGGCTCGCTGCTGCTGCTCTCTTGCGCCCTAAGCGCCCTGACCTTATCGCTGGTGATCTTGCTGCTTCCATTCATCCGGTAAGCCGATTCGCATTTTCAAGCTTGCGTCTTGCCGTCACCTGCCAGCGCTCACACTCGATCCCGGAAGCGGAGGATTTCACGGCGATCGCGTTTCGAAGGTCTGCCTTCCGGCGACGTCTTGAAAGGCTGCATTGCTTTCCGCTCGTCCGCCAACTTCTGCCGCAATTCGCGACTCGCCTCGGTCTCGCGGTACAGCGTTTGCGCCACAACAGCCGGGCCGCGCACCTCACTGAGAAGCAGGACCTCGACCTCGAAGTCGCCGCCATCGTTGGTCACTCGCAAACGGTCGCCAACCCAGACCTCGCGCGCCGCCTTGGCGTGCTGCCCGTTGGCTTGAATCCTGCCGAGTTCACAGGCCCGCGCAGCCAAGGCGCGCGTCTTGAAAAACCTGGCGGCCCACAGCCACTTGTCCATGCGTACGCTGGCCATGATCTATTTTCCTATAAGGGCTGGATTCTGGGAAAGGAACGGGAAAGCGATAGGAGAGATTAGTCCAACATAAAAAAAAGGGAAGCCCTGGTCGGGCCTCCCTTGGCACTTCACACTGAACCGATTTATTTGTGCCCTTCGTGGCCGCCGCCACTATGGCCGCCACCCGCTCGAGTGGCCACCGCTAGACTTGGCGCCTGATGCATGACTCGTCGACGCATGGGGAGCACCTGCTCCTGCACTCGGGTGACTACCGCCAGAGGGGGCGCCTGATGGACGACTCATCGCTGCCCGAGGAGCGCTTGCTCCCGGACCGCCGCTGGGCCGGCTAGCGCCTGCTGTAGAACGATTGATTGCTCCACCTGGCCGTCCGCTGGTGCCGCCAGACCGGTTCACGGCAGCAGTTCCGCGGTTGCCCACGCTTGCCCGGTTAACACTTCCGGCACGGTTGAATCCTCCAGCCGGCCGCGCGTAAGCTCCCCGCGCTCCAAAATTCCGTCCCGGGCCGCCCGGACGATTGAATCCACGGTTGATCACGGTCGTGCTGCGAGTGATGTACGCGCCGTGGTTGAAGAAGACGGCATGGCTACCCCATCCCATTCCCCAGTGACCCCATCCCCAACCCCAGTGCGCAAAGATGCCGATACCGATCCCGAGGCCGAAGCCGATCGCCAATCCGCCCCAAAAAATCCCCGGAGGCGGAGAGTAGTAGAAGCCCGGATACGGTGGGAACGGTGTTCCGTAGACAACCCAAGGGTTATACACCGGTACGTAGACCACCGTCGGGCTGGCTGGCGCAATCGCAATCGCGCCGCCCTCGTTGGTGACCACCTGCTGTGGCGTGCTCCGCAACTGACCTGCAACCTGTGCCTTCTGACGCATCGCCTGCACCGAATCCATCACGTCTTGTGGCTGGTTGTAATAGGCATTGCCCAGGTCGGTTGTCCACTGAAGGTTCTTGTCCATCTGCGCCAGAACCGTCGGAAACGCCGTCAGCGCCTTCACGCTTGGATCCCAATTATGCTTTTCCGCACCGGCGGCAATCTGCTCCGCAGGGGCGTTGCCCTGTGCCTGTATCCAGCGATCCGCCTCCACCACTTGCGTAGGATAGGTTGCGGCTGCCAGAATCTGCGCTACCAGCGGATCGGGATAGAGCGCGATGGGCGCCACCAACTGGTCCAACTGCTCCGCCGACAAGGGCTGTCCCTGCGGCACCGGCTGAGCGTCATCCGCGACTGGCGGAGCGGGCTGCGCGGCGTCGGGCGGCATTGGCACGGATTGTGCAAACGCCTCACCCAGCCCCATCGGAATCATGATCATCAGCGCGCTGAGTACGACTGCCAGCCCCTGCCGGGTCAATTGTCCAATTCTCTGCCCCGTGGCTGCGACGTCCTGCTCAGGTTGCAGGATGTCATGCAGTACCCCTCTCAACCGTCCGGTACTTCTTGTACCCATATCGAATTTCATATATTCCACCTCGAACGCCAGCACATTTCCCAACTCGTTTAATACTAACCCGATTGGCACCACGTAGTTTCGCGGGGTTCAACCCGGGCCGTGGTTCCGTTGCTCGAAATTGAGGCGAACTCCGCCAGCAGCGCGCCGGTTTGTAGTTGTGCTTGCAGTATACCTGCAAAACTGGCTTTGGTTTTGCCGCTCGGAATCGAAAATAACAATAGTAGATTCAGTTAGTTGGCGACTAACAGGCTGCCGGCGGGCCGTCGCAGAGCAAGTCTGTTTTTCAGCAGCCGGCTAGAAGAATCTATGATCTATGATTTACGAACTATGGATTTATGAACTATGAACAAAGACTGGCACAAGCAGAATAGAATGCCTCGCAATGCATCGCTGAAAGAGCGGGTCGAGTGGCATCTTGGGCACATCAAGAACTGTTCATGCAGGCCGTTCCCCAATGGACTGCGGGCGAAGCTGAACGAGGAAGAAAAACGGCAGTTTGCCGAGGCCAAGCGCACTGTTCCATCAACTGGATCGAGCTAGCTGCTTTTCCGTGCGTTCGTTGCATAGGTTTCGGAATGTCATCCTGAGCGCAGCGAAGGATCTATTACGAATTAAATACAGTTCCTTCGTTCCGCTCAGAATTTCGGCAGGCGGCTGAGACGCCGCCTCACGCCTCAACTTCGCTCGCTGCGCTCCTCAGAATGACACTTCAAAAAGTTATTACGCGAACTTCTGGGACGCTACGCTAGGAAGCCCCCATTGTGGCGATCTCATTCGGCCCTCCGGCCCCGATTGCCCGGTTCGATTCGCCATCCGCGGTGGAAATCAGCTCTTTCGGCACCAGTAGGATCAACGGCAAGATCAGCGCGTATACGATGGTCGTCGCAATCACACAGTAGAGGAATCCATGGCTGGGGCTGCTGTTATAGATACTCGAACCCAATAGGTCTCCGCCACGCGCGGAGAGCGCAAAAACTCCCTCGACCAGCATCATTAAGGTTCCTTGCAGGCCGGGCGGACAGGACCTTATCGCGAGATCGAAGTACGCCGCCGTTGCAATGCCGCCCATCAATCCTATGGGTGCCGCTAGCAGCAGTGCGAGGTTGCCGGAGTGAATGAATGCCAGCGGAATCATCTGCGGTACCGCGATGATCGTTCCCCACCACAGCAGCTTATTGAGTGGCACCTTCTTGCAAAGAACGCCATATAGCAAAAATGTCGGAATGAATGAGACCGCGAATATGCCGTTATAGTACGAGTAAACGGCATCCGACGCATGCAGTTTATTGGTCAGATAGAACTGTAGCGGCGTCGCTGCCCCTGGCGCAAAGTTCCATAGGAAGCAGATAAGAACCGCTGGATAAATCGCCCGGTGTCTCAGCAGCCGCTTGACATCCCCCAGGAAATCCAGGCCTCGCGCCTGCGGCTTGTCATAGGTATTGCGGAAGACAGAATACGGTTTCCACAAGCCCAACAGAGCTATGAACAAAGTGAGTACTGCGACCAATGAAAAAGTCGCCTTCGGCGGCACATGCTCGGATATGTATCCGGAAGCGAATGCCCCCATAATGACAGGGACAGAGCTGACCACATTCCACAGCGTGCTCAGGCGGCCGGACATGAGCTTCTCTTGGCCGATCAGGGCGATCAAGCCCTGATAGGCTGCGGCAATGAACCGGGAAGCCAGCATCACCAGCAACATCCCGATGAGCAGTCCCTGGTACGAGAGGCGCGACATTGCCATCCCAACGAATGCAATTGCGGTTGACCGGAGCGAAAATCAGAAAGAAGCCGCGGTCCCGCAATCCCAGAGGGTTCCACAGATCCCGCATCAGCCCAAAGACGAACGCAAAGTACACCGGAATGCCAGTAACTAGACGGAATAATGAAACTTGTGTCGCCGTTGCATGCAACTGATTTTTCAGCATGTACGACGTCTGGATGTCCACCAGATAGCCGCCAGGCGTGGCCAGATAGACGAACAACGTCAGCCAGCCGAAGTAAATGAAAGTCTGGCCGGTGTCCGCGGAATCGTTATGAACAACTGTGTCGATAGTATTGTCTCCGCGCCTAGCGACTCACGCTGGCGCCCGGCGAGCGCCAAGGCGCTATACACGCTCTCGGACCTATTTTCGGTCTTGAGTCGCAGTCAGTGCACATTGTACCTGACCGATGCGCGGCGCTTGAGCTGAGAAAGAAGTCAAGAAAGCAACGGCCCTATTGGGGATTCCGGAAATCTTGTCGTAGCACACAAAGCCGCAACCTGGCGGCTTTACTAGCCTCTGTTGAGGTCACCTAATAATAAGGAGAGGATCGTTGCCGTGCCCAGTCATCTCCACTGGGCTCACGGTGCGTGTTTTTCAGCGGCCGTTTTGAGTCGCTTACGTCAGGCGTTCGTAGACTGGATTTCCCTCGCGGTGATCTCATACTTGAAGCTGTCTGGATCGAGGCTGTCAAGCCGACCGTCATTCGTTTCCGCCTGCGGATACATCAAGAAGCCAACCGGCGCGCCGCTCGATCCGGGCAGGGCAACATCGTGGGCGAAGTTGTACGCCATCCAGTTCATCTCCCAGGACCCGAATAGCCGCGTGCGCGCCTTCTTCACCATGCCGTCGTCCAGCGAACGATTTCCGGGCGGCTCCTCGAGCACGACTTTGCGCACGTCGGCGGGATCGACCGGAACCCAGCCGTACCCGCCAAGGTACACCTCGGCACGGCAGTGCTGTGCTTTCGTCACCTTGTCCGAGGAGACCCCGAGGCTGTTGTATCCCAGTCCTGACTTGGCGATGCGGATGCCATACACGTCGCGTGCCGGAAGACCCGCCGCGCGCGCCAGGCCAACGTAAAGGGCGTTGAGATCGGCGCACTTTCCACCCAGATCCCCTGACTCCAGCATCCCGCGGATGTTGCCCACTCCGCAGCCGCGCGTTTTCGGATTCCGAAACGTGTTTTCGACGATCCATTCGTAGATGGCGCGCGCCTTCTCGACATCCGTCTTCGCCCCGCTTCGTGATCTCCGTTGCTGTCGCCCGGACGATGCCGTCAGTCGGCAGCAGTTTCGTCGTCCGCAGAAAATGCTCCAACTCCGCGCGGTCGGCTTGCGGTGGATGGCCGGGCGTGGAGAGATCGACCGCATAATTTTTCGTCGCGATACGGCTTGTAACCGTGAGCACCGGCCTCACGCCGGTGGGAAAACTTGCCGCGATGATTCCGAGCGCGTCAGCTTTGCTTTCGACAATCTCCGCGCGACCGCCCTCCGCGCTAAAGCGATTAGCGAGCGTCTTCTGGTAGGGCGTCTTACCGATGAGCGCCGCCGGCAACCATACTCGCGTCATTCCGGAGGGCTGCAGAACTTCGACGCGCGTTGTCACTTCAAACGTGCGCCAACTTGCAGACGATGAGTTCTGCGCAAACAGGCGCTCCGTGTCCGGGAACGCGAGACCGGCGGATGCGATGCCCGCGAATCGCAGAAAATCGCGACGGTTCATAGGTTCACCCATTCGGCTAGTAGCATATCTGACGACTCCGTACCTACGCAAAGTATAGCCAGGTCTTGAAGTGCAGCGGCCTGCCGTTTCGAGCAGCGCGTCTCCACCGTATACTAAGTCTCATGAAACGCACCCACGATCGCCAAAGCATTTCACTTGCTTGGATGCTGATTGCCGCAGCCGTGTTCGCAACCGCCACCGCCCAGAGTGTCGGCCAAGCACCCGTTGTTTCGGAGTTGCTGCCGGGCGGCGCGGAGCTAATTCAGCCTCTGGAGCTGTCGAAAGCGATTCAGTCCGGTTCCGCGAGCCCCACCGTACTGTATGTCGGTCCGCATTTCCTTTATGCGCAAGCACACATTCGCGGCGCCGAGTTCATAGGGCCGGCAGCGGATGCGCATTCGCTTGACACTCTCCGGAAGCGCGTCACCGCGCTGCCCAAAAATTCGTCCATCGTTCTCTACTGCGGATGCTGCCCCTGGGACCACTGTCCAAATATTCGGCCGGCGTATAGAGAACTCCGGAAGATGGGATTTACCGGCGTGAAGGTGCTGTATCTCGCCAACAGCTTCGGAACAGACTGGGCGGACAAGGGCTATCCCGTCGAGAAAGGCCGGTAGCGCACGATGAGGAAAATAGCGGCTGTCGTGGCCGCCATTGGACTGGCCATAGGGGTCTATTATGGCCTCCACAATCGCACCGACAAACCGGCGCGGGGCCGGGACACGGGATCACTTGCCTCGCAGTCTCCGGCACTTACTTTCGTAGACCTCGGCGGCAACCAGATCGACACCTCTAGCTATGCGGGTAATGTCGTGCTCATCAATTTCTGGGCAGCCTGGTGCACACCCTGCGCGGGAGAGATTCCACAGCTGGTCGCGTTGCAGGACAAGTACCGCGCCCAGGGCTTTCGGGTGATTGGCATTTCCATGGAGGATAGAGACGGCGCGCTGCGCGATTTCTACCGAAAATACCAAATGAATTACCCGGTGGTCGCCGGCAATGAAAAAATTGCAGAGGCCTACGGCGGGATCCTCGGATTGCCGACCAGTCTTCTGATCGGCCGCAATGGCCGCATCCGCGCAAAATACTCCGGTCTGGTGGATTTTGCCAAACTCGAGCAGGAGATCATTGTGCTGCTGCAGACGAATCCGTAGCGCGCTTCCCCTATTGCTTCACAATTCCGCCGAAAGCTACCTGCCCGCAGTCTATTTCGACAAAAACGCAGCCAGGCGTTCCAGCCCAAGATGGAGCTTTTTGAGATCGGCTGAATAACACCAGCGCAACCATCCTTCGCCTTCCGGGCCAAAGGCTCTGCCGGGCGCCAGACCAAGGCCGGCTTCTTCGACGAGCAGCTTCGCCAACTGCAAAGAGTCTGTGTATCCCGCGATCCGCAGAAAGACATACATCGCCCCGTCCGATTCAGGGACCTCGATGCCGGGAAGAGCGCGCAGTCCGTCGATGAGATACTGTCTTGCCGCAATCAACTCCGCTCGCAGGCTTGCCACATGTGGTTCTCCATGTTGCAAGGCAACGGTGGCGGCACGCTGCACAAACTCGGGGATGCAGGAGGTGTTGTACTCGATGAGGCACGCCAGATGGGGCAGGACGCTCGGTGGAACAACCATCCAGCCGATGCGCCATCCGGTCATGCGCCACGCTTTTGAAAAGCTGTTGACTCCGATCACCCGGTCATCTTCCTCCGCCAGTGTCAGAAAGGAAGGCGCGGCGCGGAGCTCATCGCGATAGACCAGACGCTCGTACACGTCATCGGCCAAAATCCAGATTCCGTGACGGCGGCAGTGCTCGAAGAGAACGCGTTGCTGGTCGCGGCTGATCGTCCACCCGGTCGGATTGTTGGGCGAATTGACATAGAGCATGCGCGTGCCGGGACTAAGCGCCGCCAGCACTTTTTCAAGCGGCAGCTCCCACCGTCCGGCGCGCACTTCCAGCGGGACGCAGGTGACCTCGGCACTCAGTATCTTTGGCATCTCGACCAGGTTCGGCCAGAGCGGAGTGATCAGCACAACCCGATCGCCCGGTTCAAGGATGAGCTGGCTCGCCAACATCAGAGCCGAATCGCCCGACGAGGTCATCGCGATGCGATCGGTAGCGATGCGCGTTTGGTGCAGGTCTGTCAGGTAAGCCGAAAGCTCGTCGCGTAGATAGGTGCGGCCCAGGTTCTCGGTATAGAAAGTTTCACCCTTCTGGAGCGAAGCGACGGCAGCCTCGCGGATAAAGGCGGGTGTCGGCTGGTCGGATTCGCCGAACCAGAAAGGCACGACGTTTTCGCGGCTCATGGCGGCATTGGCGACTTCACGAATCAGCGATGCGGAAAGTGCCTGTATGCGAGGACGTGCGGCGGGTTGATTCCGCCGCAGTAAAGTATCGGTCTCTTTATGCAATGGATGGCCTCGCGTGCCCGCAGCGCTGGTCGGGGATCTCCGCAGGACAGCACACTAGACGAACGATACGCGCACCGAGCCCAAACCTGAAACGCGCACCTCGAATTCGTCGCCGGCTTTGGCTGCAACCATGGGACCTAACGCGCCGGACAGAATTGTGTCGCCGGCTTTCAGTGGACGTCCGGCGCGAGCCATCGTCGCTGCCAACCAAAGAGCCGCTGCCAGGGGATTACCCATGCAAGCTTCACCGGCGCCAATCGAGACCTGCTCACCGCCGCGTTCCATCAGCATTCCACAATGCACCAGGTCAATATCGTGCAGCAGTTTTGGCTGCGTGCCCAGCACGTACATCGCGGCCGAAGCGTTGTCGGCGATGGTGTCGACCAGTCGAATGTCCCAGTTCTGAATACGTGAATCGACAATCTCGATTGCCACGACCGCGAAATCGACGGCCCGCAGCAGGTCCGCAATCGTCGGCGTTGCGTAATCCAAATCGCGTCCCAGCACGAAGGCGATTTCGCCTTCCACTTTCGGTTGGATCAACCGCGCCATCGAGACGGTTTCGCCGTCGGCCCGAGCCATGTCGGCAAACAACATTCCATAGTCGGGCTGATCTACAGCCAACTGCTTTTGCACCGCCACCGAAGTGAGCCCGATTTTTCGACCCACCAGGCGAGCCCCTTCCGCCAGCCGCCGGTTGGTGTTCAGCTCCTGCACCCGATAGCCAAAATCCTGCGTGGCGCCACTGAACAACTCACGCACGGGAGCACACGTCTGGAGGGTTTGCTGCGCCAACCACAAGCGGTTCGCTGCTTTTTTCACGATGTCGACTGCTGGTTCCGTCTCTGGCATGGTCTTACCTCCATGTTTGCCGGTCGATACCAATCGGAGTTCGCCGGCTCTTCCATTGCAATGCCCGATTCCAGTCATTGAAACTAGTCATCGAACTTAGACCGGTTCGCGAATAGCTATATCCGATGAAGCCTGGCGTCGGAGCACGCCCATGCTGCACCGCCTTAGCCGCACCACTTCCGCGCGAGCGTTTTTCCAGCAGCTCGCTAGGCGGTGACCGTTTTCGCCTGCTTTGCATTCTGGAAGAACTTAAAATCGCCCCGCTCCACCAGCAGCGACGTCAGCACTCCAAGAATGATAGACCAGAACGGAGCCCCGATGCCGAGGATGGAGAGGTTCGTAATGGCCACGAAGAAGGCTACTACAGCTCCGGACTTGAACTGCCCGGTAAACGCTCCCCTGAACGCGCTGCCGAATACGTCGAACATAGCCAACCCGGTAAGCACGGCGGTGAATTCAGCCGGGACTAGTTTCACCGCATCCACCGCAATCTTGGCCAAGAGCGCGAAGCAGAACCAGAATACCCCCTCGAAGAAGGCGGCAATAAAGCGCAGGTCCTTGCGCTCGCCCGACGCCGGACCGGAACAGATAGCCGTGCTGGGGCCGGCGGTAACCGCCGGATGGGCGCCGAGAAAGCCGTTGATGAAGGCGCCGATGCTGGGGATCAGGTACATGGCATTGATCGGCGGGGTGTAGCCTTCCGCCATAAGCACGCCGACCGCCTGGATGTTTTGTACGCCAATCACCAGGAAAAACAGCGGCACGCTGATGTTGAGGATGGCGGCCAGGCTGAACGAGGGCAGCGCCAGCCGCGGCTGGGCAAACTGCCAGCTCATCGCCACCGGCTTAAGCAACCCGAAGAAATACAGCAGCGCTGCTCCCACAACCATGGCAACAATGATCGGCGGAAATTTTTGACTGAATTTCCGGAAAGCCATGATGACGAGAAAGAGCACCAGCATGACCCCGTAGATCGAAGGCGTTTTGATCGCGGCGCTGAACAGGCTGACCCCAAAACTAAGCAGCACGCCGCCCACCATGCCAAGCATCACGGGCACCGGAATATGCTCGACAACTTTCTTGATGGCCCCGGTGAGCGTGAGAATCAGAGTCACCAGGCCAACCACCATGTACGCACCCACCGCCTGGCTGAGAGGAAACCGCGCCAGCAGTTTGCCCAGCAGAATTGCTCCCGGGATGCTGTAAGCGATGACCAACGGTATGCGGTAGCGCAAAGCCACGAACATGGTGGACAAACCGCCGAAGCCGTAAATGCCAAGCAGCCACGACACGGCTTGCGCATCGCTCAAGCCGCCCTGTTTGGCTGCATTCATCACAATCACGCCCGGGCCTAAGGTGCTGAACAGCGTAGCCACCAGACCGGTCCCGACCGCGGCGGCGTTAATGTTGGTGCAGAGAATCTTGAAACTTTCCTTGAGGTCGTACCCTTTTTCCAAAATCACGTCGTTCGCTCCTCAATGGGATTTACCGCTCTCTCTAAAGGAGTGCGGCACGCTGTCGCACTACGAAACTTGAAGAATCTCTCGCGGGAACCGCGTAAGAATCTCGTTTTCCTCTTGGCCGACGTGAATACAATCCGTAATCCGCGGCCCGCCGCCAGCCTTACGGTAAATAGTCGGAAGCAGCAGGTCCACCACCATCCCGGTCTCGATCCTCTCGCTCCGGCCCTTCCCGATGATGGGATAAAACTCCGATTGTCTGATCCCCACGCCGTAGCCCGCCACCTCGAGATACTGTTCTTCCAGGCCCGCCTCGATCACCACGGCGCGGGCCGCTGCGTCTACAGCGTTGGAGCTGGCGCCGGGTCTCAAAGCCTGAATCGCGGCGCATTGCGCCCTGAGCAGCAGCTCGTGCACTTGGTGGTAGCCTGACGCAACCTCGCCGACCGCGGCGGTTCGGCACATCTTCGCGCAATAGCCCTGGCAAGTCGCACCCAGGTGGATGACAACGATCTCGCCCGCCTCAATTTTTTTGCCGGTGGCGCAAGGATGCGTAAGCAGCGCGCGTTCGCCCGACACCACCTGGGGACGGAAGGGCGAACCGCCGGAGCCGGCCTTGAGCATTGCATACTCTGCCTCCGCCAGCACTTCGACCTCGCTTACGCCCGCCCGCACGGACTTGGCGGCTGCCTCCATGCCCACGGCCACGATTGCGCCGGCCTGGCGCATCGATTGCAATTCGGTATCGTCCTTGATTGCCCGTATGCGATAGAACAGGTCGCCGGCACCGGAAAAGTTCTGCTCGGAGAACGCTTTCCGCAAACCGTCGTATACGCCGAATGCCACGAAGTAGCGCTCGAATCCAATGCGAGGAGACGGGTAGCCGAATGCCTTGATTCGTTCGATGCATTTCTCGACCAGCGATTCTCGCGGAAACTCGTAACCGTAGGTGTCGAGCCCGGTTTCGCGCCGCACATATCCGGCATCGAGCCACAAGGCCACGGTACAGGCTTCGCCTTGGCGCGGGATCAGAATCGCCTGGCACTCGATCTGGGTCAGTCCGGTGAAGTAGATCAGGTTTTCACGATTGTTGACGAAGAGAATGTCCAGCTCAAGCTCAGACATCATTGCCTGTACTTTTGCTATGCGTTGCCGTGCAAGAGCCGACATGAAGAGTTCTCCGATCTCCAAAGGTATCGAGGGCCGCAACCGCAATCAGTGATGATGCGCGTGCCAGTGGGCTTGTTTACCGCGCAATTTTTCCCGCAGAATCTCGGCCACCGCATTTGCCAATGCGAGCTTATCTACACGTCCGGCGGTGCAGAACTGCCGCAGTGCCGCCGCACTGGCCTCGACCTCGTCATGCGGCCCGGGCAGGCTGACGTAGGTCGTCAACCCATACTGGCCGACGCCAATGCGCACGCCGTCCTTCAAGTGGCGGCCGGTGCCCGCCTCGAACTTGACGATCCAGGGAGTAGCGGCCTCGGGGTCGATCCTGGTCACCGCTTCGACACTGAAATCCTTATCTTCCGCCCCTACGCCGCCGGTCGTGATCACCAGGCCAAATCCCCGCTCGGCCGCGTCCCGCAGCGCGTGAGCGATGGCGTGAACGTCGTCTTCCAGAATCCCGCCGAACTCGGCCTTGTAGCCCTGCGATTCGAGCAACTCCAGAAGGTAGGGAGAATTGGTGTCTTCGATCATTCCCCGCTTGACTTCAAAGCCAGTCGCGTAAACGCGCGCGCGACGCAACACCGTGCGTTCGATCTCGTCGCTCATGGCCGCGGTGCGGGCGACGATCTCGCCGGATTCTAACGGCTCGCAACTGATGAGTCCCATGATGCCCGCCGAATCGACGTAGGCATCCTCTCTCACCTTCAGGCCAGCGATGCCGCGCAACTCCTCGAGCAGGCTGCCCTGCTTGCCGATGAGCTGCCGCATATCAACCGTCTTCGCCAGGATGTCGAGACAGATGTGATCGTCTCTCACGTCCACTACCAGCACCTGTTCGACCGGCAACTCGAGAACTTTGGCGGCGCTGGCGGCCACGGTGGTCAAGTTCACCTCGTGGAGTTCGAGGCCGTAGATCCGCAGTTCGGTCTTTTCCAGCAGATTCAGTTGCACGGCAGCACCACGCTGACGTCCAGCTTCATGTCAAGCAGTGGAGCGTCCACGATCTCGGCACCGATGTCCAGGATGTCGATGCCAAGGCCCTTCATGGCGGGAATGTTCTCTAAGCGCACGCCCCTCGCAAACGCTAATTTCACTTGCTGCCGCAGGCCAATGGCTTCCAGAGCCCTGCGGGCCGCCGCGAAATCGGCCAGAACACCAGTATCGATCATCAGGATATCCGCGCCGTGGGTGACGGCCGTGATCGCTTCCTGAGCGACGCTGGCGAACTCGCCCTTCAACTGAATTACCTTGAGTTTGTCGCGGACGGATGCCACGGCATTGAGCGTGGCCTCAATTCCGCCCAGCATGCGAACGAAGTTCTTGTCGAGATATAGGAAAGGCTGGTCCGTAATCCGGAAAGCGGCCCCGCCACAAACCACCGCCTCCCTGACGATCGACTTGATTTCCGCGGGCATTTTCTTCCATGCGCCGCAGACGATCTTCATCTCGCCGCCGGCAAGCTCAACGGCACGGCGCGCGGCCGTCGCTATCCCGGACGACTTGGCCAGCTTGCCGATGGCAAACTCTTCGGCCAGAGCAATCTGCCTGGCGGTACCGGCGATTCGACCGACGACCGAGCCGGCCTTCACTTCGGCGCCGTCGGCCAGCAGTAACTCCGCTCTGATTCCCGCCTCCGCCAAAGCGGCTTCGAGCCGGGCGATTCCGGCGACAACCCCGCCTCTTTCGACAACGATTCCGGCATCGAATTGCCGGCCATGAATCCCGGCAAAAATAATTTCCCGAATATCCGTTTGCATGCTGGCCGCGGTTTGCAAAACATCCCCCTTCAATCCACTACCTTGCGGCGGCCAGTTCGCACTGCTCCGCTTTGCCGATGACGCCGCGCTGCTTGAGCCACCTCGGCATCAGTTCCCTATCAACCCGGGCCGAGACCTCGGGGGCTTTGCGCACCAACAGCTCAGCCAGACTCTGGCTCACGTTGATGCCGCCCATGGCACCGTCGAAGATGATCACGTTGTCGGTCTTGGCAACTTTGTAGGCGAAGTGCATCGCATCATCGAGTTGGTTCGCCACCACCGCCCACTTCATGTAATCCAGATTTTGCGGATCGGTATTGAACAGCTCGGCCTGCTTCTGGCCCACCACCACGGTCGGCACGTGCTCGGAGAAGAATGCGCTGGGATAGCCACCCCAAGCATAGTTGTGAACGACCATCCTGATCGCCGGGTTCACCGGAAGAATACCTTTCACCAGCGGCTTGCCGTTCTTGCCGTAAAAAGCCTCGGTGTACCACGTATACGGCGGTAAGGCCTGATCAAGATCGAACAGGTCCTGATTGGCGCCAATGAAGTTCGCGTAAATCACCCCGGCGGCAAAGACGTACGGCACCGGACACGGGAAATCCAGGCCCGTGATGCATTCGTCGATCTCGCCCAGAAGGGTCATGATCTTGCCGTAGTACTGCAACCCTTCCACCGTGATCTGGTCGTTCAAGGCGTATAGATCGTTTTCCGCGCTGACCCCGACCACGCCGCTGGGTGACATGTTCAGGAAGGCCGTGAAGGCAAATTTGTTCTTCACAAACTCGGAGTCGAAGATGGACCGGGCAGTAAAGTTCGCGCCCCTCGGCCCCATGTTCCAGTGGTAGGTGGAACGGGTTTCGATGCGGGCATAGGACATGCCGAACGGCTTGACGGCGCGGTCGACCTGCCGGTGGAAATGGACTTCGCGCACGTCACTGTTGTGCACGTGTACGATCCAGTCGGCGTCGTAGATCGCCTTGATGCCGTATAGCGTGCCGATTTCCGTCTGAATGGCGACGCCTTCGTCGATCGGGGCCACGCCTCTGGCCTTGCCCTTGTAGTGCTCGTCGAGCCGGTAGCGTTTAATGTATTCCTCGGTCTCGCGGAAGCGCAGGCCGACGCCGGCGCGCAGACGAATGTTCTGAGTGCCCGTGCGCTCGGCGATTACGTCGCGGACCACACGCAAAAGCTCGGCATAGGGCTCGCCGCCCAGCAGCGTGAAGCCGTGGTGGGAGGCGCACACATTTACCGATTGCCCGGGCTTGATCATCGACATATCGACCCGGCTTAAAGCCTCTTCCGCCGCTTCGCGAACCGCTGCGATGCCGGCCTCGGAGGGATAAATCACCGCCGGCGTGTCGTTGAAAAGGTCCTTCACCAGCAGCGAGGTCATCTCCGGATATTCCGCCAGGCGCTTTTTCACCAGCTCCGGTGCGATACCGTACTGGGAAGCCCTCGGCAGCATTGGCGTAATCGGGCTACGCTGGGACGTCCGTTCGCTTTTCATCAGGCATCACTCCTCTCCGGCTTGGCTGCCGCTACCTTCTTAAACAGTTCGATATCTTCTTCAAAATAGAAACCCCGGCTGCCATACTTGGCCTTGACATCTTCGGGGATTGTCCACACCGTGGGCGTCAACCCATACCATTGCCAGCCAACCGGCCGCTCGGGAGTGATTCCCGCCGCCTGCAGCAACCGCAGGGCGGGCTCGATGCACTCGACCTTGCACCCGGTGCGAATGCCGGTCTGCTTGGAAAGCTCTTCCGGGGACGTGGCCCCTTTCAAAATGGCGGCGGCCACCTCTTCGGCTCGAGTCGCGGTGCAGTAGCAAATAAGCTGTTGCGGATTGAGATTGGCCCGCAGACAGAGCGCTTCGATCTTGTCGTAGGGGACATCGCCCACAGCCACCCCTACGGTGTACGGGGCATCCAGTTTATGCATACTGATGGCATAAACCGGACAGCGCTGGTCGCAGGCGCCGCAACCCCGGCAATCCTCTTCTTTGACAACCGCTTTCCTATCCACCAGGGTGATTGCCAGCGTCGGGCAAACGCTGCTGCATACCACGCAGCCATTGCATGCGTCCTGGTCGACAAGAGGGTTCAAGGAGATCAATTTCATGTTCGTCCACCTCTCCTAATCGGCTGCTGTAAAACAGGGCTTCGGCGCGACTTCAGCAACCGCCTAAAGCAATTCCATAGTCGATACTTCTATGTAAACATCACCGGGCTTGGAAGTCCGGCTCCTGTGCGGGTATGCCTTCCGCGAATCTGGTCTAAACCAGGTTCGTGGCACTGTTCCTTTGACGGACGGGTCGTAAACCATGGCGGGGAGCCCACTATCTCTAATTACTACGGTCTGGAATGGGCTTTTGGTGATCGTAATCACGCATAGATGTGACGACTGCCGCAAGTCGCGCCGGGCGCCGGCAGGGCCAGATCGCCGCTGGATGCCGCTGTCAAAGGAAGGAACGAACGGTAGCGGCACTGAGATCGGCACAAACGTCAAAGTCCTGCGGATACCTGAGCTGGCGCGCTCTGACAGGCTATCGGTGTTCCAGAGTCAGCGCCCGCCTCTCGGGACTTTCCGGTCTTTCTTGGTTCTTTAGGGCAATTCCCGGATCGATATAATCGAAATTTCCCAAGGAAATGTCATGGCGACCGGAGCGAAGTGGAGCGGAGCCACCCTTTGTTTTCGGCAGCAGAAACAAAAGGTGGCTCGACTTCGCTCGCCATGACAGCCTGTTAGGTTGGGATATACCACTGGGGAATCGCTTTAGTTCTTTGCGCCTCAAACCGCAAGTCGTTTGGTGGCTTTGTTTTCCCGGGCGCGGTCCAGCACTTCGCGCACTCGCGCCAGCAGCACGTCGGGTGAGAATGGCTTCTGCAGGAACGACCTGTCGTTTTCCATGGCACCCTGGTGTGTCAGGGCGCTATTGGTGTATCCGGACATGAAAAGGACTGTGAGGCTGGGATACTGAGCCGAGAGTTTAGCCGCCAGCTCTTGTCCCCCGAGCACCGGCATTACCACGTCGGTGAGCAGAAGGTCGATGGCCTCGGCGCATTCGCCGGCAACTCTCAGCGCCTGCTCTCCATCGGACGCAATCAGAACCTTGTAGCCGCTATCGCGCAAAAACTGCGTGATAAGGTTTCGCAGCAATTCCGAATCTTCCACCACCAGTACCGTTTCCGTACCGCACAGCACAGGCTTGGAGCCGAGGGCCGCATGGTCTTCCATGGCTGCTTCCGCGGTTGCCGGAAAATATATCTTGAAAGTCGTGCCGTTTCCAGGCTCGCTGTAAACCCATACGTGTCCCTTGGCCTGGGAAACGATCCCGTAAACGGTGGAGAGCCCAAGCCCGGTCCCTTTGCCGGGTTCCTTGGTGGTAAAGAACGGCTCAAAAATCAGCTTCTGGGTTTTTTCGTCCATGCCCTCGCCGGTATCGCTGACCGCCAGCAAAACGTACTGGCCCGGGGAGACACCGTGATGCGCGGCGTCCCGTTCGTCGTAGGAAACGGTTGCCGTCTCGATCGTCAACTTGCCGCCATTCGGCATCGCGTCGCGCGAATTCACCACCAGGTTCATGATGACCTGTTCGATCTGAACCGGGTCCAGCTTGACACGCCTGAGATCCTGCCCGCGCACCATGCGCAAGTCGATGTCTTCGCCAATCAGGCGAGGCAGCATCTCATCCATGTTCTTGAGAACGGAGTTCAGGTCCAGCACCTCCGGTTGCAGCACCTGCTTCCTGCTGAATGCGAGTAATTGCCGGGTCAACGCTCCGGCGCGCCCGGCAGCCGTCATGATTTCCTGCGCCGATGAATGAGCCGGCTGATCGGGCGTGGTGTTGGCGTGAATGAGGTAGCTGTAGCCGACAATGACGCTCAACAGATTGTTAAAGTCGTGGGCCACGCCTCCCGCGAGCCTGCCGATTGCCTCCATCTTCTGCGACTGGCGCAGTTGATCTTCGAGCCGTTTTCTCTCGGTGATGTCGCGCGCGATCATCGAGAGTCCGGGACCGGTGCCCTTTTCGCCCTTGAGCAGCGAGATGCTGAGCCCCACGTCGACGTGTCTGCCGTCTTTGCGAACCCGCACGGTTTCGCCCTTCCAGCTTGTACCCTTTTTCACTTGCTCAACCTGCTCTGACAATTCTTCGCGAAGCTTCGGCGGCAGCAAAATGGCTGCGTTCAGACCAATGATCTCCGTGGCGGCGTACCCGAACACCTTCTCCGCCCCGGAATTCCACGTGGTGATCACGCCATCCAGGTTTTGACTGATGATGGCGTCCTCGGAAGAATCGACAATCGCCGCCAGTTGACGAAGCCCTCGCTCGGCTTCCACGCGCTGACTGACGTCGCGCAGCCTGACCGTGAGAATCGTCTCCGAGCCGGCCTTGAACTTGGCAATCGAAGCCTCGGCTGGAAACTCATTTCCATCCTTGCGCAGTCCATAGATCAGCGAGCGTTCGTTCATCGCTCGCAAGTTGTCGCCAGACGAAAGAAATGTCTTCATATGCGCCGCATGCATGGCCCGGTAGCGCTCTGGCAGCAGCAGGTGGATCGGTTTGCCGATCACATCCTCCGCCCGGTGGCCGAAGATCTTTTCCGCGCCGGGGTTGAACAAGGTGATGGCGTGCGACTCGTCGACGGTCACAATCGCATCCTCGGAGAGCCGCACAACACCGCTGAATTTGGTGTTCGATTTTCGCAGCTCCACGGTCGAAGCCCGCGCCGCCGAGGCAATGATCCAGATGAGAACGGAGGTGAAAGCAAACGCAATATCGAGAGCGACCGATTCAGTCGGGCGACCCTGCAGGCCGCGGTACTCCAAGACGGCCACGCCCACAAAACTGAGCAGCATGGCCACCAGGCCCGGACGCCAACCGGCGAACCAACTACTGATCGCTATTGCCGTCAGAAAGGCAAAGAAGAGCGGCTTGTCGCCCGGCGCTTCCACCACCAACGTCAGCAGCAACGCATTCACGCAACTGCCTACGGCCAAGCCATAAGCTAGCATGGGCCGTTCCAAGACGGTCAGCAGGTCGTAAGGAAAGCTCCGCGATGGAGGCACTTTTTCTCCTCAAGCAAACAGCAAATCGTGATTAGTTACTCACGATTTTAGAACATCTGCTCTGAAAATCAACCCTAAAATACTTGAGGCCCAAGTACTTGAGATGCTTAGTCCTTGGTCTCAGGGCGATATGTGAGAACCTCATTTTCTTCATTTTTATAGATTTTTTTGCAAAACGTGCTTCGCAGGACGCGCTTAACTGTTATCGGAACAGGTTTTGAAGGAAGCCTGGGCATATCTGGGCCAGTTTCGCGAAAACCATGAAGCACGGCGCCAGGGTCTGTTCTGAAATCGCACCGCCCTAGTAATAACAATCTATAGCGTCTTTCAAAAACCCGTTGTTGGGAAAATGACTGATTCCCTCCTGGGCTAAAGCCCGCTTTTTCCCAGTTCTGGACGGCATGGCTAAAGCCGTGCCCCTTCAAAGAACTATTTTTGAAACACGCTCCAGTAATAAGAATAAAGAGGGCCGCGATTCCCTGTCCTGGAACCGCCCTCGTTGGCTGCTACCGATTGCCCGCAAAGCAGACCCGCGCTTCTGTGCGAAGAGGAAAGTTCGCCCCATGCAGCTTGGACGTTCTGCCGGCACCCTGAGCGTCATCTGCCAAACGTCTGCTGTCTCCCCCGCAAGGGCCGGAGGCCCCCGTTTTCGTCCGCGCAGTGGTAACTACTTTGAGACGCCAGATAGCATTTCCCCTTGATAAGAACAGCACTTCCCTGTGCTAAACTTCCGAGCAGCTTCTATTGATAGTGATAAGGAATCTCTGCGATGGGTTTTTGCCCCTCCAAGGTTGCGCTTTGGCTCACCACGGGCGTGTTGCTGGTGGCGATAGGATTCAGCACACCTGGTGCGGTGGGTCAGTTAAGACCTGATCATTCCGCAACAGTCGGTGCTGCGGTAACCGCGCAGCCCGGAGCAATGCATCGCGTTGCCGCCCGTTTGCACGTCGGCGACACCTTGGACTTAAAAGTCTTCGGCGTTCCCGAGATGAGCCAGGAGGTTTCCGTCAACGATGCCGGCGAACTGGAGCTGTTGTGGATTGGCGCCGTGCATGCCGCAGGTCTGACGATCGAAGAAGCCCGGTCGGCAATCGAACAGAAGCTTCGCGAGAAGGATTTCATCAACGAGCCACATGTCACCTTGACACCGAAAGACGTGGCTGGCCAAACCGTGTCAGTGGTGGGCGAGGTTACGAAGCCGGGCCCGTACCCGCCGGTCAATTCGCGGCTCCTGATGGATCAGATCTCGGCGGCTGGAGGCATGACCCCTAAGGCCGGAAAGACCGTCCTGATTACCCATCGCGATGATCCTGGCCTCCCGGTCAGGATTCATCTGGACATCGACTCCGCGACCCATGCCACCGCCTTTACGATCGAGCCCGGAGATACGATTGTCGTTCCTCGCGCTGGTATGGTTTATGTTGTGGGAGACGTCAATCGATCGGCCAGCATCGTCATGGAAAATGACAGGATGACGGTCCTGGAAGCAATCGCGATGGCAGGCGGCGTATCCTCGACCGCGGCGCTGAACGGGACAAGAATCCTGCGCAGGACATCTCAGACCATTGAAGAGATCCCCGTGCCGCTGAAACCTATTCTGGCGGCAAAAGTTAAGGATACCGAGCTTCAACCCAATGACGTCCTGTTCGTGCCGGGCAGCAAAAGCAAAGCATTCGCGAAGCGCGGTAGCGAAGTGATCGTCGGCATTGCTGTCAGTGCAGCCGTCGTGTGGCACTGAGAGCCCTCGAGTGCGGATTTGCTTTGAGTGGTATAGAACCCGCGACTTAAGCCAATTGCAACTTCAAGTATAGTTACCCCCATGAGTTTTTGTGCGCTTCGAGCCCTGCTCATTGAAGAGGCTGGCGGATTGGCACAGGCCGATGAGGCTGGCGGGCTGGCACCGGCGCAGCGGACATCGATTTCATGTGTAGCAACGGGTCTCCAAACAGAATGTATGTCTGCCGGGCATCGGGATCTGTAATGTTCATCTTCCCTTGCTGAACGGCGTCTCCTAAAGCTATCCCAGGATTCGCGACCAGAGCGCTAATTAACTGCTGATTCATCTGCAGCTCCGGCGCGGAATTAGTCAACCCGGAGGAAGCCCACACTGCAACCGCTCCGCCGTTTGGCGAAAAAAGCAGAGCCGTGGCCAGGCTTTCCGCATAGACATCATGGAAGAACCCGTTGAGACAATCCATCAGCAGAAACACGGAAAGTTGATTGCTATTGGTCAGCGAAGCGGCGGCGTCATCATCGAACAGGTCTTCACCCGACCACTGTTCCTCGGAGCCATGGCCGAGATAGTTCACCAGCAGCTTGCCGCTATTGATGGCGGCCACAATCTGCTGACTCGCTGTGCCGGGATCCATGGTGCTCGCCATAATCTCTGTCAACTGCATGGATTGGGGCAATAACGCCGCCACAGACAGCGTGTCGTTGGTAAAGCTTTCAGTGTCGTCCTGGTCCGCAACCAGCAAAGCTTCATTCATCCAGGGGGCGAAAGTTGTGTTGGTTTCGTAGCCCACAACCTTGCCAACCACCAGCGTGGCTTGGTCGGCTGTTTGCACCGGCAGGCGGCCGGTGGGGATCTGCGCGATACCGTCGTTTCCGAACTCGGTGAACCAGTCGTCACAAGCGGTCATGAGCTCGGAGGTGGCAATGATCTTCGTGGGGACAAAATCGAAGTACCCGAATCCCAGGTAATTTCTGGGATCGAGAGAGGCGTCGCCTACCAGCAACACATACTGTGGTTGAGTTTGCCACTGCGTGGTGGAGTTCTGGAGGAAATCGCGTATAGCCTGCGGACTGCGTTCGCCAAAATTAAACTCATCGAAGATATCGTCCGTCAGAACCACGGCGACTGACCAGCCCTGGCTTTGGCGCAGACTTACAAGGGGAGTTAATTGTGTCGCAAACGCCGGGTCCGAGATCATCACGACTTGGGCACCAGATTGGCTGGCGTGCCAGTTGGAAGGCTGGTTGTAGACCAGCGCGACCGGCGAGGCGATTGCATCGTCGGCCATGGCCAAGAACGTGCGTGTCCCGCTTAACTCTGCCGGTACCGAGAAATCGAGGGCGAAGCCTGCAGTTTGAGCAACCACACGGGCCATAACTTCGACAGGATTCGCCGGATCGGTGATATCCATCAGGCGTGAAGGCGCCTGGGTGAATCCCTGTACCTTAATATGATCGCCCGACGCTGCGGTGAACTTGAGGTAATCTGACTCCGCGGTGTAGGAATGCGGATAGGTCAGCGTTATGTAGTCGACCAGGCTGATGTCGTTATCACCATCTTGAGCCGTCAGTGTAACCGTGTTGCTCCCCGCCACCAGCAGGTTAACAGGAACCTCTATGTTAAGCGTGCCCTTATTCTGGCCGTTGAATGTGATATCTCCCACGGAGACGCCGTTCAAGCTCACCTGCACGTCGTGAGGAACATCGGCGATAACGCCTTGCAGGACGACCTCGAGTTGAACCGGTTCAGCCGCGGTGGTAACGACATCCTGAACCGCGAGTACCTGATCCACCGGGGTTGTAGTTACCGGTGCTCCAAAGAAATTATTGCCGTCGGAAGTCAGCAGCGCGGCGAAGTACGTCGTGCGGTCTTTCAGCTCCGCCGTGTATGGGAAGCTCTGCGGTCGCACACCGCCGCGGCCGACACCAGATAGTTGGCGGATGTGCTTTCCGGAACCTCCGTTCACAGCCAGCCAGTAGACCCGCACGTTGGATGAGACAGTATCTATACCCGTGCCGTAGAATTCGAGCTCGGACTGCATGCCTCCGTCGGCGGCCGAACCGCTAACCCGAATCGGTTGTTCGACTCCTTCCGCGTATAGGCGAGCGCCGCCTAATTGCGCGACGTTCAAGCCCGCTGCCGCCACTTGCGCCTGCGTAATCTGGTACCAGCCCTCTTGCTGCACCTGGATCTTCATCGCCGGACCAGCAGCCAGCGCAAACTGTATCTGCTGTTGCTGAGTAGTGGCGGGCGCAGGGCTAAATAAACTCCCCGAGAGGCTTCTAGATACCGCTGCACCAGCGCCAGATGCGACTGTCCCAAGGCCCGTATTTGTGGTCCTCAATTCCGTAATCATCCTGGCTCGCGACACGGCTGGAACGCCGCTCCCCGCCTGTACATAGGCGGGCCCATGGAAGGTGCGTATGCCATTGAGATCGACATCTTCAAGCCAATACACGCCACTGGCGTTTGCCGGGGGATGATCTACCCAAGCATAAGTCTTCGCCGAGTGAGCACTTGCTGCGTCACGCATTCTGAGCGCCGACCCGGCAACGAGCGACGGATTGATACGCACCCGCTCGCCATTCTGTTCGCGGTAGACGTTGAATCCGAGGTTGTGTGCTTCGCCGCCCGTTTTCCACTGCAAGATAATGTCGCTGCCGCTGTAGCTGGCCTTGAACCACTGCAGCTTTACCGCGGTTGGCGTCGCAATGGTAGTCGTCACAGACGAGGAGTTGTTGCTGGTATTCGGATCGTTCTGAGCGGCAGTTACGGACGCGGTATTGGTAATTGTGGTGGGAGACCCGGCCGACGCAAACAAGGTGACCGTAGCGGACCCGCCATTGCTCATGGTGCCGAGCAGGCAAGTCACCGTGCCGCTCGCTTGCGAACAAGTGCCCGCCGTGGTGGAAACCGAAGCATAGGTAATGCCCGAGGGTAGCGAGTCGGTGAGCGTCACGTTAGTAGCTTGGTTGGGCCCGTTGTTGGTCACGCTAATCGTATAGGTCAGCGTGTCGCCCTGAGACACCGTACTCGGTGTCCCGGTCATGCTGACGCTCATATCGGCGTTGCCGGTAGCCACGACCGTGGCGGTCGCTGTGATATTCGTGTTGTTGCCGCTGTAGGGGTCGGCTGTGCCCGAAGTCGCCGAAGCTGCATCGGTGATGACAGTTCCAGCCGCCGTACCGGCATTCACCTCCACGGTCAGCGTAAAGGTTGCCGTGCCAGCGCTAGCCAGCGCCGTGGTCTTCGTGCAAGTAACCGTCCCGGTCGCGCCTACTGCGGGCGTGGTACACGTCCAACCGGTGACAGCCGGTAAGGCCTGGAAGGTGGTGTTTGCGGGAATAGCCTCGGTGAAAGTTACCGGGGTCGCAGCGTTGGCGGGACCATTGTTGGTCAGCACCTGGGTGTAGGTAATCGGCTCGCCCGCGCGCACGGATGTTACCGAGGGAGTATTCGTAATTGAAAGATCTGCGTCGCCTGTTATCGAAACGTTCGTAATCGTAGTAGCGCTATTGTTGGCTGGGATCGGATCCGTTGTGGTCGACGAAGTCGCCGAAGCGGTGTTGCTGATTGGGGTGGTTGTGCCCGAGGTGATCTTAAGTGGAAAACTCGCAGTCGCTAGGGGAGCAAGGCTCGCAATCGTGCAGGTAACTGTTCCGGTGGCTCCAGCGGCCGGCTTCGTGCAAGTCCAACCGGCCGGAGTTGTCATTGACGAGAACGTTGTACCGGTCGGGATGGTATCGGTGAACGTGACATTCAAGGCAGTGCTCGGCCCATTGTTAGTTAAGGTCTGTGCATATGTGAGCACGGCACCCGAAGTTACGGGGGAGGGAGTAGCAGACGCAGTCATCGACAGATCAGCTTGCGCGACAACCGTGTCCGCTGTTGTCGCGGTGTTGTTGGTCGTATTCGGATCGGTAAGGGTGCCGGAAGTGAGAGTGACAGTCCCACTGTAACTGATAGGCGTGCCGTTAGCGGTTCCCGCGGCCAGCGTTACGGCCACGGCAAAGGGGCCGGCGGACGCACCCATCGCCAGGCTATTGCCAGTTGTGAGGTGACACGTGATTGCTCCCGCGTTTTGCGCGCAGGTCCATCCTGTTGGCGCCGTCACCGACACATAGGTTGTGTTCGCCGGCAACGTAGCCATCAACAGAACAAGAGTTGTATTGCTCACCCAAGTCACGGTCGCCGGACCATTATTGGTGACGGTGAACGAATAAGTCAGATTGCTGCCCGCAAGGATTGGGTCAGCCGGACCTACAACGCTTAACGCCAAATCTGCTTGGGTAGCGGAGCCCGCCGTAATTGAGCTAGTCGCGGAGTTATCCGCTGGACTGGTTTCCAGCGTGGTCGAGCTCGCCGTAGCCGTATCGGTGATGACCGTGCTAGCAGGCGTTCCGGTGGCGACTTTAACGATGACGGGGAAAGTCGCGATGTTTCCGGGCGCCATACTGGAAATCGTACAGGTGATCGTTCCAGTGCCCCCGACAGCCGGAGTTGTGCAGCTCCAGCCGGCCGGAAGCGGCGTCAGTGATACGAAAGTTGTATTGGACGGAACTGCTTCGGTGAATTGGACGCCGGCGGCTACGCTCGGTCCATTGTTAGTGACGGTTTGGGTGTAGGTGATATTAGCGCCGATCAAGACCATCGGGCTAGGCGTTCCCGTGTTGGTTACGGTCAGGTTTACACCCGCGTTTACCAGGGTAGTGACGGAAGCGACATTATTGGCTGGATTCGGATCATACGTCGTCGCAGCCCCAACCGAGGCGGTCGCCGTGATGTAAGTTCCATTCGGAGTACCCGGGTTGGTATTGAACGCCACCGTGATAGTTACCGGGCTGTTGACGGCCACACTCGGATTGGTGCAGCTAACCGTACCGGCCGCTCCTATCGCGGGCGTGGCACACGTCCAGCCGGCGGGCGCAGTCACATACTGGAAGGTCGAGTACGCCGGGACTGCCTCGGTAAAGGTTATATCGCTGACGGCCGGACCATTGTTGGTAATGGTATGCACAAAGGTCAGATTGTTGCCCGCATATAACCACGTGCCTGAGGTGGCCGTGGTAGTGATCGAAAGGTCGGCGGTGCCGGTGCTGGCCGCAACAATATAGGTGAGGTTACTGGCGCTGTCATTGCTAAGATTGACTTCGCCGCCGCCGGAAACCGTCGCTGTGTTGGTGACGCTGGATGGTGCACTGGACAAGACATTTGCGTTCACGGTGATGGCCGGATAGCTGGCTCCAGCGCTCAACGCGTCAGAGCGCGTGCAACTTACTGTCTGCCCCGATGGCGCCGGACAGGTCCAACCCGTGCCCGACGCTGATGTAGGTGTCAACCCCGTCGGGAGAGTGTCGCTCATAGTCACCGTGCCAACAGTGGCGCCATATGCACTGACGTTGCTCACCACGATGTTGTAGCTGCCCGTCGAGCCGGCGACGAACGCGCCGCTGTGGGTTTTGGTGATCGCAAGGTCCGGAAGACACTGCAACCCGCCTGGGATACCGAAATCTTGTGCCAGCGAAGCATTCGAAACATAGATTCCAGAAGAGCCGCTGGTCGCGCCGTAGGGAACCGCAGGGGTGTTCAAGGTCAGTCCGTTCGCAGCGCCACTCACATTGACGTTGGCGGCTGCCCCGGAGAGCAGAACGACACCACCACCTCCACCGCCGCCGGGTCCATGGCGGTTTTGCAGCGTGAAACCCTGCGAAGCCCACGCGTTCCCGCCAGCGCCGCCCTGAGCGCTGATGGTAAGCCCGCTTTCGCCACCGCTGTTGGAAAGCACAATGACGCTGCCGCCGGCGCCGCCGCCCCCGCCGGCGTCGTTGGACGTGCCGTTGTATGAGGCGAGTCCATTGGCAGTGATGGTGGCGCTCCCGCTGAGGCCGCCAGCGCGAATCATCACGATTCCGCCGCCTGCCGAGCCGCTACTGGCCTGATTGTCGCCAGGGCTGTTGTTCCGCGTGCCGGATCCGCCGCCGCCGCCCATCACGACACGGTTGATGTTGGCGGGAAAAGCCGACCCGCCGAGTCCGCCTACGCCAAGAGTTGAGTCCCAACTATCGCCGCCCGCGCCGCCGCCGCCGCCGTTACCGCCGCCGCCACCCCCAGAATTATCGTCATTGTTTGGCGCGTCGCCGTCGGTACCGCCACCGCCTGCGTTACCGGGAGCGCCGCGCGCCCTGCCGCCATTTGCCGCACCGGAAGTCGCATCGGGATAATCCGTGCCGGTACCCAGATAAGTGCCGCCGGACATGACCCAGGCCGGCGTTCCGGCGATGCCCTCAGCTTTGCCGCCGTGCGCTCCCGCTACAGCAGCGCCTGTGTAAGTCGCTGGTGACACGTAGACATAATCGTAATCGTCAGCGGCTGCGCCGGCACCCGTCAATTGCAGACCGGCAGCCCCTCGGAAGCCGAAGCCATCGAGAACTACTGTGGCGCTGTTTAGGGTAAGAGTTCCGGCAACGTCCACCGCTAGAATCCCGCCCGTCGAGCCATTCCACGGCAAGGCAGTCAAACCGGAACTCAAGGTAGCAGTCGAATATTGCGGAACGCGAACCACCTGGAACGTAAACTGTCCCTGGGTAGTAGTCGCGGCGCTGCTGATGTAGCTGAACAACAGTCCGCCGCCCGGGCCCGCGCCTTTGATCGGTATCGACCCTGCTCCCGAACCATAAGCCGAAGTGGCAGTGACATACTCATAGTTGCCGGTGTTGTTCAGATTCGTATAGCCAGCGGCACTGGCGCCATTGCCATAGGCCGAAGTGTTGCTGTCATTAATGCTGGCGCCCTGCATCTGGATAACCAGCAACAGGTCACCGCTTGCAATGCCCGCTCCGCCACCGCTGGTAGCAGCGAGGACTGGAATGGTTGTGGCACCAGCGGCTGCGCTTCCGTTCCCCGGAAAATACGTGTTGATTACGCCCGTCAGGGTGCCACCGGCCGGAGGTGCAGTTGAGCTGGTGCAGGAGGTCTGCTGGGAGCTCGCTATAGCCGTAAACGAATTGTTCAGGGTGTTGTAATCAGCTTGGCTCGCCGTAACCGAGGCGGTGTTGGTATATGTGCCGTATGCGCTTGGCGTCGCCGTGACCACAACTTGAACGCTGGCATTCGCGGCCAGATTGCCGACGGCACACGTGTAAGTTGGGTAGGTGCCACTGCAACTCACCTGGCTGGATGAAAACTGCACATTGGTTAAGCCAGGCGCCAGCGTATCGGTAAGCACCACATTGGTAGCCGGCGTGGGCCCGTAGTTTGTAACCGCGACGTTATAGGTCAGATTCGCGGGGTACAGTGCCGAGGTACTGGTAACCGAGACTCCAACGTCCGACTGAACCGGTTTGACTGAAATTCCGGCGACGGACCAGTTGGAAGTTCCGCTAAAATTTTCGGCCATCGGGATACTGGTGGTCCCAGCGTGCGTGCCGCTGCTCCCCGAAACGTCCGTCGCGTTGCCACCTGTGCTTACGATCCACTCCATAGTGTCCGGAACGGAACCACTCTCCGTGGCGTATCCGGTGATGGTTACGCTGCCAGCCGCGGACAGGACATCCATCGCGTACTCGTTGATTCCGCTGGGGATGTCCAGCATGGAATAGGCACCCGCCGCGCCACTGGCCGAAACGAACGTCCGCAAAGGCTGATACTGATCTACGCCGTTAAAGAAATTGGCGCCAACCACCGCGCCGACAGTTCCGCTTCCGCCAGGCAGAAAGAAGTTGGCAACGATGTTGTAGCTCCCCGCCGCCGGCCCAACCAAGCTCCATATCTCCACTCGCTGGGAGTTAGCGGCGTCATTGTTTGCGCCAACAAACGTCAAGGGAGTTCCGTTGTAAGTAATGCCGCTGACATTGGCGGTGGTATTGCCGGAGATATTGAGCGAAACACCGACCAACAGCAGGGCATTCGTTCCAGAGGCAAGCGTGCCGGAGACGGTGATGCTAGGCGCGACACCGGTCAACCTTGCACTGTTCTCGTTAGTCGAGTTGAAGGTAACTTGCCCCCACGCCGGAAGAGCCAGGGCGAGTGCGAACAGTACAACAAGCAGTTTGGAAAGGCGGGAGAGTCCGCGCGCGAATCCCAATTCCGACAGCCTGCCAGACATACGGCTGGCAAGACCTGCAAATGCACGCCGTACACGGTAGCGTCTCGCGGGCGCTGCGCCAAGCTTCACGACGCGCGTGACACCATCCGCATTCTCTTCCCTGGCGACAACTTTTCCCAGGATCTGCTCGGGGCGAACAATGCAATCTCTCTCTAGTGCTGCGTCTCCCTGTGTCACAAAGGTTCCCGGCCCTGCCTTGAGGAGGCGATGCGCCAGGAAGCGTGCGCCATCGGAAAACAGCACGATGTCGCCTTTACACAGCGTTTCCACGGCGACAGGTTGCACATGCACGATTTCTCCGTCCCAGATCGACGGGACCATGCTTCTGCCCCGGGCCTGAAAACGGAATCCCATTCCGCCCGCAAGCAATTCCTTGCTTACCGCTCCAAAAAGCGCCGATTGTGATCTCTCTTCAGTCATCGAAGTTGAGAACTTTCTCGACTGCGCCCGGCTCAGGGAGGAAACGATAGCGATAGCAAGGAACAGAGTCGGCCAGTTCGTTCAAATACGCCAAGGCGTTTTCCAAATAGTGGTTGTTATAAAAAGGAACAAAACAGCGAGCAAAAATTTCGGCTACGGCGCGGCTCTTGGAAAGAAGTTCAATCTCATTCTCCGGGCCGTGCTCGATGACGAAAATCCTTCGAATGGCGGCCTTTCCCGGCGACGCTAAGGCTGCCTCTCCATGCCAAGGGGTGCCATACATCCAGATTTGGCCGCCCTGGTGGCGCAGGATGATTCGGTCGTCGCTCAGGACGGTTACAGCACGCATTGATTTCCAAAGAAGCGTCGTAGTGCTCTTGCCCGCCGTCGAGTGCCCAAGGAAGAGGAATCCGCCGCGCTCGGCATCCGCCAGTCCGCAAGCGTGGACCTCAATTCCCTTCTCGCACGCCAGGCGGTGCATGATCAGTAATTCGTCAAGCGGGTATTCAAGAGGGTACAGGCAACGATCATCGGGATAACATTGGCGGCTTAAGAGTATGGAACCGCGGGTAAACTGACGGTTGACATGGAATTGCTTGTACGGGTTACTGGTGAAAATCGGCGACGTAAAGTCGAAGGCGAAGCCGGCACCGTCTTCGTGCACCGTCCAGAGTCCACCCGAATCGAAGTGCATTTTGGTTGCAAGGGGCTGCAGTTGTCCGACCCGCTCCACTGTAAGCTCGATATCACAGAGCGGCGAAGCGGCCCGGAACAACGATATCTCCTCGTCAAGACAGATATCGTTCGCTGAATTTCCACTAATGCCCATTGAAATTTCGCCGATAGAAACAGTAGTCCGATACGGAGAGGTAGGTCTGGCGACTGCCGTCGGCAAAATCTCGGGTTGGCATTGAAGCGTCATAACTCAAAGGGGAACGAAATCTGCTTTCATGGCTACGAGCCGACCGGTCTGCACCCCCCTATGTAAGAGCAGGAAGCTTGCCCCGGGCCCGAGGAATGGTTCTTGCACGTTCCGAGCACAGCCTCCTCCGGACGCAAGCTGATGGCCACCAGTGCCGGAGGCTCGTAAGGCTTTCGTGCACCACTTTTGTTCTCGAATTTGGGTTCGTTCGCTTGCATCTCGACTCTCTAAACCCCGGCCCGCTTGCTTGCGCACCCGGGGCAGTCAGCTTCTGCCCCCATGCAACTGTTCACCACCGGCAAAACCGAGCTTGTCCAACCCTCGACATCAATATCCCCGGAGGTAATGCGCCGCGCTGACTCTTGCAACCTGGCGTATTGCGAGCCGCCCGCGCAGTATTCGCAGTCCCCGTGCGCGGGTACCTCGGTACCCAGTGCCATCGCTCTCAAGTGCGCCACTTCGCAGAAGAAATTAACGGGACGTTCCGCGTCCCGGTGCTCCAACTCTCCCATAGCCGCGCACATGCTGCAGAGAGACTGAATCCTGCAAAGCACGCATTTCGATGATTGCGTGCGTTTCTCCGTCCGCACTCGCAGCAAAAACTGCTTCCATCCCTGCTCCACCCCAAATTTGCGAATGTCACACATCTGCTGCCGCGCGATCACGCAGATACTCATCCGGCCGTAAGGATCGATGGAGAAAGAGTTCATGCCGCCACCGCAGACATACACGTGATCGTCGTCGGCCAGCGGTGATGGCTGCTGGCAATCCCGCTCAAGCAACTTGCGGTACTCGGCCACAATTTTCGGCGTGCCCAGATCGATGGCAACTGCCTCTTCCGCCTGAAGGCGCACTGCCAACGGTCCGATCGAGCAGTCGATACGCGCATTGAGCTGAGAATCGAACTTGAACTCCACGCCTAACTCTTCTTCCGCGAATCGTCTCATCGCCTGCACTTCATGCTGGTTGACGGTCGTGCAAACGGTCTTCAACTTCAGCGGAAGCTGGCGTTCGCGCAACAACTCGATCGCCCGCAGGCAGCGGTCATAGGAGCCAGGAACATTCGTTAACGCCTCATAGGTCTCCCTGGTGCGGCCATACAAGGTGATTTCAATGCAAAACGGAGGCCACTCGGCGAGGTAATCCGCAATAGCCTCGTTGATCAGCACGCCATTGGTGAATAGGGTAATAAGAAAGCCCTTGTTCTTCGCATAGGTGTAGATCTCAAGGAAATCCTTGTGCGCGAAGATCTCGCCGCCGGTATACAGCATCCAGATGCACCCCAAATCTGCTACGTCATCCAACAGGCGGAAGTGCTCTTCTTTGCTCAACTCGCGAGCGCGAGCCACATGGTCACCGGCCGAAAGGTTGTTGTAGCAGTGCAGGCATTGCAGTGGACAGCGGTGGGTCAGTTCGATGGACACTTGGAGCGGTACACGCTCACCACTAAAGCGTTCGTGGATGGAACGGCTAAATTGACTGTAAGTAGTCGCTTCCACTGCTTGCCCTTCTGCGCGTCCAGCGCAAAGATACGATCAACCTCCAAACAGGTTCTGACCGGTTCCTGGAGCGGCGGCCTCGTCAGCGCTATTTCCGCTCAACACCTTGACCAGCCCGGCCGCGCGCATCTCATTCAGGAACAGAAGTACGTCTGCGCGGGCGTCTGACCCGCTGACTTCGTACTCCTGTTCAATCAAATGCGTCAGCTCGTCCAGATCTTTTGGGCGATCCAGTGCCGCCCAAATCGTTGTTCCCGCCGGGTTGAAGGTGTAGATCGAAGCTAGATCGCCTACCCCTCCCCGTACCGGCACGACAAGCGTCTCACCGGCGATCAAACGCGATACCACTACGTCTGAACGCGCATATCGATCTGCCGGCGATGTAGAAAATGTAACCATCACGTCATTACCATTCCGCGAGGCTGCCTGATGGTGGCAACGGGTGCCCGGCAATAACCGAAACAAGCCGGAAGCACCATGCACTGCCGCGAATATGAGAAGTGACTAATCCCAATCGCATAAGAGACTTATATAGTCCTGAGAGTCTAAACAACAAGATTACGGTCGTAACCAGAGAGATACACCACTGTGTAATGCAGTTGACCATAGTTAGTTAACATGAAAAACCCGCGCACCTTAGGTGTTGCCCTTAGAGAAAGTCAATCGTTACCACTAGGTCGCGTTTCACTGAATCATCGACGCGGAAGCAGCGATTAAATTGCACGCAGCTATGCGCCTCAGCCGGGCTTGGGAGGCCGCAGTGCCGGCACCGAAGTTCGGCTCTATCGCCCCGCGTTAGCTTCGCGAACGTGGGACACAAAGATCATTCCGATCAACCGTGGCCTTCGAAAGAGCGATCCTTGAGGTAGAGGTTACCTCGGTGCTACGCAAGCCAATTGACACCGATCCGGTGCTCAGTTACATTTCGTGCAACTCACGCCCACGCGCGTTGAGATGGTGCGAGGAAAACCTTCCGGCAAGATTCGTGGCGCAACGTCGCACTCTCGTCATGCGCTTCGCAATCTGGATCGGGGAAGGAATGGTTTGGATGAGGTCTGGGATTAAAAAACTGGTTGCGCTGGTCTTCGGGATAGGGGTCCTGGCTTGCGGTCTGGCGGTTGCACAAACCGCTATCGATGACCTGCGAACCCGCGCTGAACGTGGTGATGCGGAAGCACAGAATTCGCTGGGACTGAGATACGTGCTTGGGGACGGCATCGCGCAGGATAAAGCAGCCGCGCACCACTGGTTTGAGTTGTCGGCCAAGCAGGGTTACGCGAAGGGCCAGTACAATCTCGCAGTGATGTTGGGATCTGGACTTAGCGGGCAGAAAGACCACAAGGAATCCGTAAAGTGGTACCGCAAGGCGGCCGAGCAGGGATTAAATGCGGCCGACTACAATCTCACCGAAGGTGGCTTCATGTTCTCGAATGGGCAGAGCGGCAGTCAACAGAAGCGTCAGGATCGTCGCGAAAGTCATGAACAATAACCAGCGCATGTTTTTGTGCGCCCCGCTCGCATCTGCTCGCGGGCCACAACGAGTCCGTGGCCAAAGCGCACGCGAGTCCTGCAACGGAAACTTCAGGCCCATCGACACCGCCTCGCTACCAGCAGAGTCCGCCTACGATGGATGACCCCATCTCCACCGATAATCAAGGCCCTGCTTCAGATAATTCCAAGCGCATGCCTACGCTCGACTGCCTGCGCGGCATCGCCTCCTTCGCCGTTGCCTGGTTTCATTTCACCAACGGGAACCCGGCTTTCCTGCCTGCCGGATGGCTGAAAGCAAGCGGCACCTGGGGGTGGCTCGGGGTGCAGATGTTCTTTGTCATCTCCGGCTTCGTGATTCCCTACTCGCTCTACAAGGGCCGGTACTCGCTGAAGGACTTCGGCAAATTTTTGGTCAAGCGGGTTTCGCGCCTTGACCCACCCTACGTTGTCGGCATTGTCCTAGTGGTGGTCCTCGCATATCTGAGCGCCACTTCGAGCAGCTTCCGTGGCGAGAGGCCGCATTTCACATTCTCCCAACTGGCCCTGCATCTCGGCTACCTGAACAGTGTGATGGATAAGCCGTGGGTAAATCCGGTGTTCTGGAGCCTCGGTGTCGAGTTCCAGTACTACTTACTGATCGGTTGCATTTTTCCGCTGCTGGTAAACAGGCATCTGGCAGTTCGCGTGGTGGCGCTGGCCGCGCTGCTCATGCCGGGCATGTTCATTCCGAAGGGCGCGTTTGTCTTTGTGCACCTTCCTTTTTTTGTGCTGGGGATATTGGTGTTCCAGAGAAAAACGGGCCTCGTCACACAACCGTGGTTCGCGGCACTGTCGATCCTGGCCGCTGCCATTGCGTGGGTGCGCTCCGGTCCTGAAGCCGCCAGCGTAGGTGTGATTGCGGCGGCTTTGATAGCCTGGGTCAGTATCGGCAACAGGATTCTGGCCCGATTGGGATTGATCAGCTATTCGCTCTATCTCGTGCACGTCCCCATTGGGGGCAGAGTCGTCAATCTCGGAACGCGCTTTGCGCACTCCCTGCCATCGCAATGCCTTGTCTTGGCGGGAGCGGTTGTAGCCTCGATATTTGCGTCGTTGCTCATGTACTGGGCGGTGGAACGTCCCTCACAACGACTCTCCGCCTGTATCACGTACCGCCGTCGGCAGGCCCTGCCCGGATCTGCGTTCAAGATTGCAGCAGCGGCATCCGAGCAACGCTGAGGTCAACTTTCATCTGGCGCGACGCTCTGCTTGGAAACGGTGAAATTGCTGAGCACGATGTGATCCATGCGGGTCCGCAAGAAGCAATCCAGAGCTTCGGCGGGCGTCAGAACGATCGGCTCATTCTCGTTAAAGGACGTGTTTAAAATCACCGGTACTCCCGTTATGCGCTCGAATGCCTTGATCAGCTTGTGATAACGCGGGTTCGTGCGCCCGCTTACTGTCTGCAAGCGTCCGGAGCCGTCCACGTGCGTCACGGCGGGAATAATCGTGCGCTTCTCGGGGCGCACCGGATAGACCTGCACCATGAACGGGTCCGGGCAACCGTCAACGAAGTATTCGTTGAATCTTTCTTCCAGAATCGACGGTGCAAAGGGACGGAACTTCTCGCGGAACTTGATCTTGGTGTTGATGATCTCGCGCATATCGGTACGGCGTGGATCGGCAACGATACTGCGGTTGCCCAGTGCACGCGCACCCCATTCCATTCTTCCCTGGTACCAGCCAACTACATGGCCTTCCGCAATGCGTTCGGCCGTCCAGCGGCAGAGATCATCTTCGGCGGCTACCACCTGCACGCGGCAATGCTGCGCCTGAAGGTCAGACTGACGGGCCGCCAATGCCTGTTGAATCGCGGCATCCTCAAAACTCGGGCCCCAGTAACCATGCTCCATTTGAAATGCGCGCGGATTACCGAGCACCTGGTTCCAAACGTAATAGGCCGCACCGAGAGAGGTGCCGTTGTCACCGGCGGCGGGTTGGATATAGACATTGCGGAAAGGCGTGCGCTCACGGACTTTACCGTTGGCCACGCTGTTCATGGAACAACCACCGGCCAGGCAGAGGTTTTCCAGGCGAGTGCGCTGGTACAACCGATTCAAAACGTGGAAGACGGCCTCTTCATGCACAACCTGGAGCGACGCGGCGAGTGCTTCATGCCTGGACTCCAGCGACTCGCCCTTCCTGCGGGCGGGACCGAGCAACTGCTCCAACTTGGACGAGTACACGGCGCCGATAACCGGTTCGCCGTCGTCCCAGGTCATGGCAACGCCATCGTTGTGATGGCGAAAGTACGATAGATCCAGTTCAAAAAGACCACCGGGAATCAAACGCAGCAAGCGGCGGAGCGGTTCGACATATTCGGGCTGGCCATAGGGCGCGAGGCCCATCACTTTGAACTCGTCCCCGTAGTTCATGAATCCTAGATACTGCGTAATCGCCAGGTACAGCAGTCCCAGTGAGTGCGGAAAATACACCTTCTCGATCGACTCCAGTCGGGACCCCCTGCCGACGGCTAACGAGGTGCTGACAAAATCGCCGAAGCCGTCAATCGCGCAAACTGCGGCTTCCTCAAACGGCGAAACGAAATAACTGCTCCCCAGGTGGGCAGGGTGGTGTTCGACCCACTGCATGCGGCGCTGCACGTGGCCGCGCTCAAGCCCCAGCGCCTCGGCAATGCGCGCCGGCAGCTCTTGCAGACGCACCGAGTTTTTCACGCGATCTTTGACGAGCGACAGCTTCGGCCCCTTGCCAAGCGCGAATAGAGCTTTTCGCAAGAGGTTTGCCTTAGGGTTACGCGACACGGCAAAATAATCGATCCCGGACGGATTGATCCCCGCCATCGCCACACACGCCAGGATCGAATCGCGAGGGAACCCGGCCCAATGCTTGATGCGGCGAAAGCGCTCCTCTTCCACCGCGGCCAGCAGTTCGCCATCGCGGATCAGCGCCGCCGACACGTCGCCGTGGTACGCGTTGATTCCAAGAATAATCATAGTTCAGGATTCGCTTGCGACCCGCGTTAACCGCGGGGTTGGCTTAAAACCGCCGCCCAGATACCGTTCCGCCCAGTGGCCGAGCACGACCATCTGCCAGAGCCGGGCCCAGGATAAGCGACGAACTTCGAAATCTGCTTGCATACGGGAAAGATCAACTTGTGGCAGCAGGCCCGCGTCTCGCAGTTTGATGATACCCTCACGAACGAAGCCCCGCAGCGGGCCGCGCATCCACGCATCCATTGGCAATTCGAAACCTTGCTTGCGGCGAGTGTAGGTCGTCACAGGCAGCAGGTCGCGCGTCGCCTGTTGCAAAAGTTCCTTATGCCTGCGCACGACTCCGGCGCGTAAACAGTACTCAACCAGTTCGGAATCGAGAAATGGAACGCGCATCTCAACCGAATGCGCCATGCTCATCGTGTCGGCGTCGCGCAACAGAACGTTGCGCATGTAGTGACCAAGTTCCAGTTGACTGACCGCGGTCGGAAGCGAAACTTCGCCCGCCGGACTCGCAAACGGTTCCTCCTGCCATCGGCCAGATATGCCCATGGCGTGCAGCTCTTGCAGCGACCAGAAGGAGCGCAAGGCGAGATACCTGTCGCGGAATGAGGCGCCTGCGCTCGTTGACTCCACGCTTCGTTTGCCACCCGGCGCAAATCCACGGACGAAACCGGGGATGAGTCCCAGCAAGGGAGCCCACCGATGCACCAGCGGCAGCATCCGGAAGCTGCGGTATCCGCCGAACAATTCGTCGCCGCCCAGGCCGGACAGCACCACCTTGGTACCGCTATCCGCTACGGCCTTGGCGACAATGTAGGTATTCACGCCGTCCGCGCTGGGCAGATCCATGGCGGCAACCGCCGCCGGAACCGATGCGATTACCTCTTCGTCCGAAAGCCTCACCTCGTGGTGCTCGGTCGCGTACTGCTTCGCAACCGCTCTGGCGAACTCCGATTCATCCAAGCTGCGATCGGCAAAGCCCACGGTAAAGGTGCGTATAGGACGGCTGGATTGCTGTGCCGCTAAGGCCGTAATGATCGAAGAATCGATGCCGCCGCTGAGCAGCGAGGCTACCGGCACATCCGAGAGCAGATGCTCACGGACTGCACGTTCCAGATGCCGGCGTATTGCAACATGAGGAGTCGAATGGTCGTAATCTTCCCCGAGAGTGTCGGGGCACCAGAATCGCTTTGTGTCGGCCACTTCGCCGGCGCGGATCTCCATCCAGCAGCCAGCCGGAAGCGACTCGACATCTTCCAACATCGTGTAAGGTTCTGAAAGCGAACCAAAACGGATGAAATGAGCGAGTCCGGTTTGATCGCATGTGGGGAGAACGCATCCGGAACCGAGAATCGCACGCACCTCGGATGCGAAGATCACCCCCAGCGATCCCCGCCAGAAGTAGAACGGCTTGATGCCAAGGCGATCGCGCGCACACCAAAGGACGTTGCGCGCAGCGTCGAAGATAGCCAAAGCAAACATGCCATGCAGCCGATGAACACACTCGGCACCCCAAACAGCGTAAGCGCGCAGGACCGTTTCGGTATCGCTGCTGGAATTCCACTGATCGACATGACCGGCCAACGCCTGACGTATCTCAAGGTGGTTGTAAATTTCGCCGTTCAACACGATGTAGTTGCCGGTGGCGCGGTCGTACATCGGCTGACTGCCCGCGGGGCTGAGGTCGAGGATGGCAAGCCGGGTATTGGCAATCCAGGCGTCCCCACCGTTAGCGGAACTGGCGTGAACACAGGCGCTGCCCTGACTGTCAGGCCCGCGGTGGCGGAGGCACTCCATCATCCGTGCGATCGCACTCCCGAACTGATCTGGAGCGTTTCCCGATTTCAGGCTGATGCCGGCTATCCCGCACATCCCGACACCTCCAGAGTCTCAAGACCGAGAGCGCGGTGCAGGCGAAGCCCGAAACTCTCCTGGGTAAAATGTTGCAGAAATCTCTGATAGCCCGCGGCGCCCATCCTCTGCCTTAGATCGGGGTGCTGGATCAGTTGCAAGATCGCCCCCAGCAATGCACGCGGGGATGAGGGATCCACCACAAAACCGGTGACCCCATCCTGGACCACTTCGGCGGCGGCGCCGGCGCCCGCGATGCATGCTTTACGGGCCCGCATGGCCTCCAGAAAGACCAAGCCGAAGCCTTCGCCGCTGCTGGGCATGAGAAAAAAAGAACAGTCCTGATAGAGCCTCTGCAGTTTCCGATCGTCAACCAGCCCCAATAATTTGACATGCTCCGCCAGTCCGGCGGCTTTTACCGCTTGCTCCAGCCGGGGACGCTCCTCGCCATCGCCTACCACAAACAACTGGAAGCCGGGGGCATGCCGCAAAACCTCGGGCCATAAATCGATCAGGGAACCATGGCCCTTATACCGTAGATCCCGGTCCATGCGGCTGACAATCAGCGCATACGGACCTTCCGATAACAGCCCGCTTCCGCTCGCCTCCTGAACCGGAGGTATTCCGAGATGGCAAATCGCAATGTCCAGTTGCGCATGCTGAGGATTGATCTGCTTGAACTGCTCCGCCGTATAGCTGGAATTCGCGAGGACAAAGGATGCGCGGTGAAAGCCCGCGTCTTGCAAACGCGTCAGCGATTTCCAGGCTTCAATTCCGTGCAGGAATATGCCGAGCCTGACGCCGCGCAAGACCATGGGCAGCGCGACGGGTAGCAGGTGCAGATGGAGAACCAACAGCAGGTCGTAGCAGCTCTTTCTGCCCAGTGCAGCACGGCAGCCCCACTTCGCTAGTTCCAGCTTGCTGCCGCCCGCCGTCGCGCAGCAAAGTCCAGGCCAGGACTGTTCCGGGGTGAACGACTCGTCCGTGAGGGTCCATATGGCGATCCGATCAAAATGGCTGAACTGCTTGAATGCAGCCAGGGCGGTCCGCGACACGAGCGAAATACCGTCACGGCCGTTTAGCTTAGGAGTGAGCAGTAAAAGGCTGCTGGGATTACTTCGACTCATCGGCTACGGTACCTGCGATTGATTGCGAATAGTACTGTACCATCTTCAGAGCTGCTGCGTCCCAGGAGTAATTCGAGCGGACTAACTGCTGAGCTTTTTTCCCCATCGTCGCGGCGAGAATGGGATTGGAGAGAATGTCCAGCAACGCTCTCGCTATAGCTTGCGCGTCGTGTTCCACCCAGAAACCGCAGCCCGCGCTCTCAACCGCTTGCCACGGACAGGTACGGGTCACGACGACGGGTGTTCCAGCCGCTAACGCCTCAAGCACGCTCATGCCGAAGCTTTCGGAATTCGAACATAAGACCAGCACGTTAGCATCGGAAAGCAGCTCCCATTTTTGCGCTTCATTCAATTCGCCAAGCCAGTGCACAGCAGATGAGATTCGGCTCAACAACGCCTCGAGTGATTGCCGCTGGCCGGTTTCATCGGGTCCAGCGATGACCAGGTGAGCGGGGATATGCTCGCGAACTTGGCGGAACGCCTCGGCAAGCAAGTCCAGGCGCTTGATAGGATGGATTCGCCCCATCCAGGCGATGATGGGAACATCCGGGCAGACACCGATGCGCTTGCGCAGAATTCCAGCGAAGTCCTCCCTGTTCAGCACGCCATCAACCGCATTGGGAACCAAAACGTTCGGCATCCCGAGCGCGAGCCGACCCAGCGTTTCGTACTCCGTGGCAGCCGTGGCATGCAGGAAAGCCGCCCCAGCAAGATTGCGCCGCTCCAGCAGGGGAAAAGCAACGGTTTTCCGCCAGTGCCGGTGCCGCATCGCACCGGCCTCGAGCATGCCGCGGGGAGAAATCACATACGGCACGCCGGCCTTGGTCGCTTCTTTGACGGCCGTCCACTCAACCCAGTTCCAGATGGTGTGGATGTGGACCAGGTCGAATCCCGTAACGGCTTTACGCAATGCATCACGCATACGGGGCGCGCGGAAGAACTTGCTGCCAAATTCGCGGGGAAAATACCACACCGGCACGCCCTCGTAATTTCTGGGCGCTTCCACTGCCGCCGGCAGATCGGGACCGGAGCCGTTCGCGGTGGTCGTGAATACTTCAACGCCAACGCCACGGGCGGCGAGCGCCTTGCACATCCCGAGAATGCTCCGCGGCGGCCCTCCGTAGGCAAAGGCCGGGGCGAAGTAGGGCGTTACGTGAAGAATACGCATTGCTCTCGAACTTATCCCAGAGGTGGAGCCGACACGGTCCCGAGAACTGGAACCCCCACCTGGCGCTGCTCTCTTTTCATCACCGGCGCAAATACGACTAGCGTGAGTACAACGGCTTGCACCAAGCCGGAAATGTACTGTGCCATCTGGCTCTCGACGGCAAGAAAATTTGGAAGTATTGCGACCCCGATGGCATTCAGCAAAATACCCGAATTAATGTTCAGGAAGCTGTAGCGAAACCAATCGAGCAACACTCCCACCAGGAACATGATCATCAACGGCCCCCACCATCCGAAGCTGATATAGCTTTCGGTGAGTGTTCCGACCGCCATGGAAACGTGTTCGAGGCCTTCTGTTTCGGTGAGTCCGTAACTCACCTGATACCACCGGTTGGCCTCGTTCATGCTCGGTTTATCGGGCCAAACGAAGCGTGGGACGAAGGTTACCCCCAGGTAAGAGTACAGGTGCCCATACTGGAACGGCACCACTGTCGGCGTTAACTCCATTACATTAGCAGTCTGTTCCAACAGCGAAATACGCTTCAGCGCCTGCTCCCCGAGCTTGGTCACGACTTCCGGATTTGACCAAGCTTCCGACCACAGGCGGAAGGATTCGTTCGTCCAATCGAAAACTTTAGCCACCGCGCCGGGGTTGGAATCACCCATCCAGTACTTTTTTCGAAACGACTGCTTGGCAGGCTGAAAGAAAATGATAAAAATCAGCACAGCCACAACTGCAAGCTTCGGAAACTTCTGTCGCTCGTAAACGTAGACTGCAAGACATACGATTCCGAAACTGACAAAAGACCCGAGCCAGCCGGAAGACATACCGACGAAGAACCGCGCTCCGACGAACAAGGCCAGGAATAGTTTGTCCGTATTCTCGACTGCGCCGGATAGGTACTTTCCGAACAGCAGCGCAAATGCAGCGGTTGGGACCACGGTCTGGAAGATCACCGTCATCTGCCGGCCACCCTCGCCGAGCGCATACAGTCCCAGGGAAGTCATAGCTGTACCCGCAATCAGAACGATGCGCAGATAGTTCAATACGTAGGGTTGTGAAGAAACATCGATTCGGGCGCGAAGCCCGAACTTGCGCCCCAACCCGGCCTCCATGCCGGCCCACAATGACACCACACCCAGCACCACCAGAGTCATCGGCTGTTGCAGCGACTCGGCGGAGAACACCCGGGTGCCGACAAAGGTCTGCATCGAGCGTTCGCCCCAGAACAGCGGCAGAGCATAGGAAAAAAAATACATGCCGCCGACCATGGGGAACAGCGGAAAATCGTGTTTATCGCTGTCCTGCCAGCGACAATACGCGAACCACGGTATAGCAAACAGTACGAAGACAGCCGCTACTGAAAAGGAAGACACCTCATGCGCGGTCAGCGCCCGCAGCGCGCTTGTAACCACCACCGATGGCAGCAGCACTCGAACCCATATGGAGACTTTTTGTCGCGCAATGTCCACAGCTATGCTCCCGCTTGCAACGCGGCAAGAGCTGCCACCACGCCGTCGACCGCAGTCTGCACCGAGCAGTCACGCATCAACGGCCGGCAGCGAACTCCCATCTGCTGGATCAGCTTTTCGTCGCCTGCAAACGACACCATCAATTTTGCCAGCGTATCCAGATCGCCCAAAGGAAATATCGAGCCGGTCCTGCCGGGCTGCACGAGATCAGGACCGCACCCCACCTGGTCGCTGACGATGCACGGCCTTCCACAACACATCGCCTCGTTGACTACCAGTCCCCAAGTCTCCCCCTCGGAAGGCAGGACCAACATATCGGCAGCGATGTAGGCTTTAACAATCTCTGACTGGTTTAGGAATCCGGCAAATCTGACAGGTAACTCGCTTGAACTGACCAGCGTTTCGCACTCAGCGCGCAGTGGCCCGTCTCCCACGACGAGCCCCTCGACTGCCGCGCCGGAGTTTACGGCTCGCTGGAGCGCGCGGATAAAGTCCCGCACTCGCTTTCCCGGAATCAATTTCCCGGCGAAGACAAACACTGTGCTTTTCTCGCCCAGTCCCCATTGGCGCCTGAGTTCGAGACGCAGCGGCTGTAAACGCGCCGCCTCGGCACACAACCAACCCTCATTCACAACATGGGGGACAATGAACACCCGGCCGGGACGAGCGCCGTAGTACACATAGTATTCTCGAGACCAAATCCCGACGGCAAGACAGGCATCAAAACGCGGGATAAACACGCGGTATGGCAGCGCTTTAATCGCCTTCTTGAGACTGCTCCGCGCAGTATGGAGATGCGAATCGCCGCGCACCATCACCTTTGTCTTGGTGCGCCAGCAAGCCAAGATAGCCTGCCAAGAACTCTTGTGATTCCAGCCGTTGACGAGTACAGCGTCATAGCCTCCCCGGCGAATCACCTCTGACACCTCGGGTGTGTCAATTCCGCTGAATGTCCCGATCGCTGGTCTTCGCGCTACGTTGCGCAGGAAAGAGTATGGATAGCCTTCCAGCAATGGCACGTCCCACTCGAACTGTACGCCAAAGCCCGCACTCGCCTGATCTGTCGCCGTGGCCTTGTGGCCGAAGAAGACATGAAGATCCAGCCGCGAATCGGCAGCCATCGCGCGGAACCAGGGCGACTGGTATTGGATGGGATGGGTAGCGACGACGGCCAGCTTGTATGGCCTTTGTGCGTTTTCGTCGGACATTTTAGGTGCTCAGGCTAGTTTACCTGTCCCAATAGAAAAAATCGCTCCCAAACAGGGCGCACCACTGCGGGGGAGTACAGCCGCTCGTAACGTATGCGGGCGTTGTTGCCGCAGCCATCGCGGAAGCCGGTATCCGCAAGAAAGCGCTCGATCGCATCCGAGAGGCACCGGGAGCTCTCTTCTTCGCAAACAATCCCTGTCTCTTCGTTCACCACAATCTCCTGCAACGACCCGCTTCGAAAACACACAACAGGAACCCCGCGGGACATAGCTTCCAGCACCCCGCGACCATATGACTCCCAAGTGCGCGAGGGCGGACTGGGGTGAACGTACAGATACGCCAAATTAAGATACTCGAGCACGTTGGACTGGTAACCGAGAACCCTAATGTCGCGGACCGCAGCGCACTGACGCAACAGTTTCTCGAAGCGCGCCTGGTATTCCGGCGGTGCCGTACCAATGATGTTCAAGCAAGCCGAACCTGGATGCAGCGACCGGAAGGCATCGAGCAGTAGTTCAATACCTTTATGCGGCGAGATTTGGCCAACAAAAAAGATCTCGCGTTTGCTGGTCGCATTTGCGTTGGACGCCCCGCCATTGTTAGCACGCGGCAAATCCAGAAGTTGGGGGGTAATCAAATTACGCTTACGAAGGACGGACGGGTTGATGCGAACCGTGATTTCGTAGGCCACACGGGTATTGTGAATAAAGTCTGTCACCAGAAAGGTCCACAGCCTCAGGATCGTGGACGGGGTATCCGGAAGATCGTGAAAGTGATGAATCACCCGCCGTCTTCTCATCCGCAAATATAGCGCCGCCAGCACGGAGTGGAAGGCTCCCAGAGGACTCGGCACGTAGAGCGCGTCTTTTCCGAACGCCGCCTTCAGCAAACAAAGATTCCCACGGACGACTGACACGCACAGCCGCCAGCCGTCGCGCAGGCTGTGAGGCTTGCCGATGCGTGGCCACTCACGCTTGTCCGGCAGAAACGAATGGGGCAGGCACCTGGCTTCGATTTCCTGCAAGATCGGCAACTGTAGCCGGAAAGCCGTATAGGTCAGGACAAAATGCGGCTCGACCTCCGGCCGAAGCTTATCGAAGAGTTCAATTACCGAGCGCTCCATTCCATACAGGAATGGCGAGCCGAGTAGCACCACAACCTTTATCTTCGAGGGACGTACTGCGGGTTCCAGGCCGGGATGCGACATCTATTCCTCCAGGAACGAGCAATCAGCGGGTCACGGGGCCTCACCGGCCGATCCGTATTCTTCGGCGGTCGCCGGACTGCCGGGAAACTTTACGACCCGGTCGCGCGGTGACTCTCCGTCACAGCCGCTCTTTTGCGAGATGCAGGTCCGTGTACTACAATAACGTACTCTAGTCGATTGTCCCTTCATTCATGTTGATATATCGCATTCAAAACAGATTGCGACGGCTGCGGCTGCGGGGTTTGGGGATACGTACCGGCAGAGTCGTTCCCGTCAGTGCCTCTCGAGCCTTCCAGATCACGCAGAACTATGCTGGGGTGAAGTGTCAAACCCTGGTGGAGTCCGATGGTCTATCGAAGCTCCAACCGGCGCACCTGCCCGAAGACGCATCTGAAACTCTGCAACCCTTCCAAATCGAATGCGAAAGCGTTCTTCTTGACATCATCAACCCCGGTTTTTCCTTCCGAAGCCACGTGCTGCTCGACCCCGACCTGAACGTGGTCTTCGTCGATACACTTCCGGAGGAGACGATCTTAGCGTTTCGCCGCTACGTTCCAAAAAACTGCCGGCAATTAAGGGGCACCGTCGCGTATCTCTCTAACACGTGGATTGATAACTACTATCACTGGATGCAGCTCACGCTGCCGCTCCTCAGGCTTTATCGGGAATTGGCCCCTCACACAGGAATCGACTACTACTATGTTGGGGAGTCGCACGCCTCTCAATTGCAGGAAGAGACGCTGGCGCAACTGGGAATCGGCAAGAGCCAGATCGTACGTGAGCCATGCCGTGCCGACCGTCTGTTAACCGCAATTTGCCTACATCGGCCGCAACACAGAGAAATGCGTTATCGCGATGTGTGGGGCCATCGTTTTGTGCGGTCGATCTTCCCGCGCCAGCGTTGTCTCGACTCGCCCAAACGCATACATATAGAACGCGGCAACGTTCCCATGCGACGCTTAGCAAACGAAAAGGAAGTGGCCGCCTGTCTACGCCAGTTGCAGTTCGTCTCGCTCAGAATGGACGGAATGACGGTCGTGTCACAAGCACGCCTCTTCGCGAACGCTGAAGTGATCATAGGGGTGCACGGAGCCGCCCTGACGAATCTCCTGTTTTCGCAACCGGGCACAAAGGTCATCGAACTATTCCCTCCTTCTGCCCAGGAACCAGGTATGTTTACGGCCGCCACCCACTCCGATCTCGAGTACTATTACCTGCTGGGCGAACCGGGGAATCAAGATCGTAAATATGATGTCAGGGTCAATCTCGAAAAGTTGGCCGCCGTGCTCAGGATGGCTGGTCTGCAAGGCGCGTGAGCACTACATCAAATTCAACAACGCGTCCTGTTTTTCGATGTCCTGTCACGCTAAAGAACCCCGTCGGCAGGAACCCTAACTTGTAAAAGAAATCAAGGGACTGGATGTAATCGGGCATGCCCTCGTACAACGGAATTACGGAAATTTCAGACTGTATGCCGTGAATCTGCTTGAGCGATGCCAGGCTTCCCTTCATAACTTCAAGGTCGCAGCCTTGTGTATCAAGCTTCAAGAAAACCCGCGGATCTGAAATGCCTTGGACCAGGTTCCCGAAGATAGCATCAATGGTCTTGACAGTGACGGGAACTACGTCGGTCACCTCGGACTCCAAAACAATTTCATCGATGCCCTGCACGGGGGACAGGAACGAGCTAAGATCCCTTGCCGCATAAACCTTTAGCGACCTGACTTCTTCTTTTTGTCCGACTGCAAAATTGAGCGTCTCCCATCTCGGATCTCCGGCCGCACGCTCGCGAAGTTGTGCGTATACATCTTGCAGCGGCTCGATAGAAACCACACGGCCGGTGTATCCAAAATGGCGAAGCGTAGCCGCATAGTCCCCCCGGTTCGCACCCACATCGATGACGCAATTTATCTTCAGGCGATCCAGGATTTTCATCAGGTGTCCAGGAGCGAAAGGACTGGTTGCCTGGTCCTTGTGCAGATCGAGAATTGCGTAGCCAAATCTTCGTGAAAGAGCGCGAACTTTACTTCTGATAATGTTAGCCATATTGGGACCCGGGTCTCCCTAAGTTTCTTCCAAAGCGCCAATCGCCCTCAGTTCCGGTCTCATTCCAGCGTTCCGCAGGGCGAATGTGCCAGGGCCTTCTCAAACGCAGTAACAAGCCGCGCAGTTAAGGCGCGTGCAGTGTAAGGTTCGAAAGCATCCCAGCATACCTCCCGTGGTTGCCCGGTACAGGATAAGAGACCGAGCAACCTCTGGTAGATCTCGCGCACACGGGTCTGCGGAGGAGCCTTCGCACTGAAGGTCACGACCTCCCCAGCACCGGCGTCACGGAGAATGCCGACGACGCTGCTGTTTTCGTTGAAGATGCCTAAAAGGGGCTTCTTCGCCAGAATGTAGGGAAAGATTTTCGAGGGCGTGTAGTGCGACTCGGTTCGAGCCGACTACCACCAGCGCTTGTGAATCCAAAAGAATTTGCAATGCGGTGAGATATGGCACCCGGCACGGGTGCTCGTGCACCTGCTCTCCCATGCCCATCTGCTGCGCCAGGGGCAGCAATTGATGTCGTGCCGCACTGGCATGGGCATAATCGGTCCCGACAAAATGCAGACGTATCCGATCGAAAATCTCCGGGGCCTCTCGATCTCCGAGTTTGACTGCTTCAAACAGTGCCCCGGCGGCCGCCAGCATGTCCGGCCCACCGCGCCCCAAGTAGCTGATGTGCAGCAAGCCATCGGACTTTTCGAAAATGGGGTTCTCGCGCGGGTGCTGGCGGATGTAATCGAAATCGGACGGCTCAACCCCAAGTTGCACCCCGGTCGCATCTCCAGCAGCGAACCACTTGTAGCGCTGAATGACGCCCGTGAGATAGGAAGTGTCCACGGAGACGAGGTGCGCCGCGCGCCGCACCGAGAATGGTTCCACTAAATGAGCGACGGCGTAAGCCAGACGCCACTTCGGCGGACGTTGAGCCGGCGGCACGGTCTTGTAGTAATCCGTGATGTACGGGTCCTGATAGTCGATGACATAGGGCACGGCGAAGCGCAGATTCGCCAGCCTGCCTAGCACCATTGAATAATTCGGCGGAATGGAGATGAATACCAGGTCGACTTTTCGCGAGCGGCAGAGCCGCGACAGCGCTCGCCACTGGTAGTAGAAACTTCGCAACCCGACATCGCCCAAGCCGAAGCGGCGAGTGAATTGGGCAGACCATGCAGGGGTACGAATGATCTCGTATTTGCCGTGCAGCAGCGACTCGTTTTCCGGATCGGCCGGTTGTTCGTAGTATTGCGGATCGGTGGCAATCACCACTGGTTCCCACCCGTATTCCTGCAAGTGTTCGACCAGCAGCCGAACTCGCAGCGCATTGGGCATGCTGCTAGGCGTGAAATCGGGAGAGACGACCGCGACCGTTTTCATACACTCTTCTTGTTGCGCACTTGCCGTACCAGATCGGAAAGGAGCGATTCGTAGCCTTGAACGATCACCTCGGAGCCGAACCGGGCTTCGCAGTCGGCGCGCACCGCGGCGCGGTCGACGCGATTCAGTTTACCCACTGCCGCAACCGCATCTTCAACCGATTGGCAACGGAATCCATTGATACCGTCGCGCACGACCTCCGGGACGCTACCCCGATCAAAGGCGATCACCGGCGTACCGCACGCCATCGCCTCCGCCATCACGATCCCAAACGGCTCATCCCATTCAATCGGCATCAGGAACGCGGCACACTGCCCGAGCATAGCGCTCTTCTGGGCATCGTCGACCGGTCCAATATAGCGGATATGATCGCCATCCAAATGCGGTGCAATCTCCCGGTCGAAGTAGGCGGCATTCGATCCCTGCTCCACGCGATTGCCCGCGATGATCAGCTTACGGCCACAGCGCCGGGCGATTTCGATGGCGTTATGCGCGCCCTTGTAAGTTTCCAATCGGCCCAGAAACGCCAGTGGCGCATCAGAGGGAACTGAAAAAACCGGGTCGAACTTGCGCATTTCTACACCGTCGTGCATCGTGACCCACGTCCCGTAGCTGCCGTTCCCCGACTTTTGTCGATAAACACTGCCCGAGGCTCCGGCAAAAACGATGGACGAACCGGCAATCGCCGCGGCTATGCGCACGCTACCCCACGGCACGATGTCGCGACAGTATCGCTGCACCTTCGCCAGTCGCCGCAGGGGCAGAACCGGAGCCAGTGCAGCCAGCCGTCCCCAACTCAGCACCGCATCCAATGAGTTGACGTGCTGAGTCAGGCCCAGACCAACCTGCCACAGCTCTTTCAGTCGCGCACGCTTGGTGAAATGAGGCGATACTCCGTAGCCAACCAGTTTGCCGGCACAACGGCTGTCCGGATGAGCGAACAACGTCACTGTATGGCCGCGTGCCGCCAAGCCATTGACCACGAACTCGACGATACGCTCAATGCCACCATAGAGCAGAGGCGGCACGGGAATGTAGGGGTCAACCGTAACGGCGATGTTCAAGGTTCTCATCGGTGGAAAACACGTTCCACGGCCCGCAGCAGCGCTCCCTCTTCCTCCGGGTGCTGCCAGTGCCAGCGGCGGCACGCTGCCGCCCACGCCGCCTTGCGCGCAGCCAACAGTCGCGTTTCATCTTCTGCCCATGCCTTTAGCCCATCAGCCAATACCCGCACCTCGCCGGACTTATAGAGCAAGGCTCCGGGGCCGAGGTCGCGGGCAAGCCGGCGCTGTCCGGGCGTGTCGGTAAACACGACCGCCAACCCCGCCAGAATGTAAGTGAATGCTTTATTCGTGAGGCATAGCGCGCGGTTGCGCGCGTCGTCAACTTGTTCCAATGCCAGGCCCACGTCGAACCCGCGGCACAACTCTATCATTTGGTCCGGTGGCGCCAACTCAAGATGCACGATCGTAAGATCAGGAGCAGACCGCGCTGCCATTTCCCGCAAGCCTGCCAGGTACACGCCGAGAGGCTTGCCGCGCAAATGAAGTTCGCAATGGATGCCGGCCAGCCCCGCGGCTTGTATGAACTCTTCCAATCCACGACCCCGGCCGATGCTCTGGCTGAACCAATAGAACCGCAGAGCGGAGCCATTACGCCGGGAAAAATCGGGCTGGCGTTGCGGCAGTGGAAAGGTGTTGTTCGTCACCAGAGGACGCCTGCCATATTTCTCTTCGTAGGCGTCGGCGATGCCATCGCTTGCGGTGGTCACAAAGGCGGCTTCACGGAAGACCCGCCGTTCCGCCGCTTCCGCCAGCGCATTAGACAGCCTGCCGGCAGCCGAATCCGTGCGGCACTCGGCGCTGTGCAGGTCCTCCAAATCCACTGCAAAGGGAACGCGCATTTGCCGCGCCGCCGCCTCCGTGGCAGCCAATGCGCTGCCTCCACCGTAGAAAAGATCGACAGGCCCGGCGCAGGCTGCGCGCACCAGTTCCGGAAATACTCGACCGGTGGCGCGGCCGAGCACTGGCAGGGGTAGCCTCTGCGGCCCAGCCAGCTTTGCCAGCCGGCGGGCTATTCGAAACCGCGCACCTGAGAGCAGGCGCACACGATTAGCACTCGCGCGGCTGTAATCGACAACCATCCAATTCAACTCACGGTCGGCACCAAGTTGACGGTCCGCCTCGGTGGCCCATGGTTCAAAATTCGTGCTCACAACGCGCACCTGGTAGCCGATCCTTCGAAAGGAGTCAGCCGCTTTCAGCATGCGCGGGCAGGTTGCCAGGTGCCCTGCCGTGATGACACAGATCATTTTCATAAATTACGCGGAACCACCCTGGGCTGGGAAAGTAAAAAAGGTTGTTTGAACCAATGTACGCACCGTTCGCAAATCCTAAGCCCGCTTGATCTGATTACCAGTAACGCTGCTGAGCCAAGGGGCTCGTCCTGCGAAGAAACACGGCATCTCCAGTGCGCAGCCGCCCATTGCCGAAGGGAGAAGCCAACGACGCAAAGTCATACAAATCAAAACCACAGTCGCGCAAAAACGCCAGAATATCCCCGAACAGCGGCCCGCCATCGCTCGCCGAAGGACGATAGAAGGACACTTCGGTAATCACGACTTCCACCTGCTGAAGCAGGCGGAGGGCGCCACGCAATGCGTTCAGTTCCCGGTTCTCCAAATCGAGCTTCAGCAGGGCCCGATCCCCAGGTTCGACCGCGATGATGTCGTCCAGGGTGGCGGCGGCGACTGCAACGCTGTCCGCTGTTGCTTTGTCGCTGATCCAGGCGCCCGTCGTAGCGTCGGCACCGATCATTTGCACCGTCTTGACGCCGGGTTCAGTCAAGGCGGCCGCGTGGATATGGCTGGAACGGAGATGGGAAGCGGTTTCTTCCAGGCTAGCGCGGCATGCAACTTGCGGCTCGATGAGGTGGAATATCGCCTCGGGATAAATGCTGTACGCCAGCCGTGTCCATTGCCCCATGTTCGCTCCACCGTCGATCACAATGCGAGGCTGATAGCCAAACCGGCGCAAGCACTGGAGCATGTCGCCCATGGCATCAAACCGGTTTGCCGGCAGGCGTGAGATCCGGTATCCGAAGGGCAGCAAAAGACCGTTGATCCATCTTTTCGCGAGATCCCGCACTATCGTCTCCTGATCATCAAGACATCCCGCCAGACGAGACCGCGCTGGCCGGACTTATCGGGTGCCGCAGCGACTTGGTGTATAACCGCAGATAGTCGGAAGCCACTTCGTCCATGGTGCGCGGCAGAGGCAGGTTGCGGCGCCAGAGGTCTACGGTTGCTGCCGGATCCTCGACGATGCCGGCGATAAGCCGTGACAGTGCGCGCCATTCGCCCGGCATGACGAGGGCGCCATCGACCCCGTCTCGAACCAGCTCCGCTAAGCCGCCGATGCGCGTTCCGATCACCGGTGTGCCACAAGCCTGAGCCTCTAGAGCGACCGTTGGCCCTCCCTCCAGGCAAATCGCCGGACAACACAGCACGTCGTAGCCGGCAATCACACCCGGGACCTCATCGGCGCTGACTGCCGGGGCAAAGCTAACCCGTGGATCATCGCCAACGAGCACGCGAAGTTCATCGACCACTGTCTGCTGGTACTTGGAGGGAACTGGACCTCTGAACTCCAGCTCTACAGGAACGTCTCGAGGTAACTCGGTCACCGCCCGCGCCAGATCGTAGACGCCTTTGATCGCTTCATAGCGGCCAACGTAGCCGATCCGGATTGGCGGTCTGGTGGGACGTTCGGACGGTCCAGGTTTGCGATTCACACCCCTCTGCCCGAACCCGAGGCGGTTCAAGGCAGTCTTTTCCAGAGGCGTGTCGTTTGCAACCACAACGTCGGCGGCCCATTGGGTGAGCACGATGAAACGATCGACGAGGCTCACGATCTCCCGCTGTTGCTGCTTCGTGCGGACAATGAAGTCGGGCATCCCCAGCGCCGTACCCACCCTGCCAGGCAGCGCACCAGCCATCCGGGACAGGGGTAATGGAATCGCGCTCAGCGCCAATGCGAGACCTTTCGGCAAGCCCCGCGCCTGCAGCGCACAGGCCGAGCATTTCTGGACACTGCATACGCCGTCGCACAGGACCTCGCCCCAGTGCATCATGCTCCCGCGGGTGCAGACATAGCCCAAGCCGCTGGTATGCGCGGTGAAAAAAACCGATACCGCAACCTGCCGCGCTATCCGCAGCTCCGGCATACTCAGACCGGGAGTGAAGGAATGGAAGTGTGCGATTTCAGGTTTATACCGACGTAGGAATTCATGGAGAAACTGCGCGCCCGGCACTTCGCCATTTTGCGCTTCGGACCGCGTCTTCAAGAAAGGCACAGGATAGCGGAAGACGGATATGCCTTCGTGCTCATACTCGCGAACGCGGTCGCGCTGCACATCCGGCGCGGCAATGGAGACCTCGTGGCCGCACGCCGCGAAGCGCCGCGCCAGCCCTGCCACGTACATCTCGGTCCCGCCGATGCTTTCGGGGTAGTACCATGCGAGCAGTTGGAGAATCTTCATAAAAACTCTACCCCGGCAAACGGACGACACGACCTTCGCCATGCGAGCGTAACGTGGCTCAGTCTTGCTCGCAAGATGCGCAGCGTCTTAGTCGACAGAAGATGCGATTGCGATTCGGCAGCTCTCAGGATAGTCTAGAAACTCACACCAGGCCAGAGCAGGGATTCAACTTAGGTGAAGTTGCCCAGTCCGGGGGCGGAGTATCGATTCCAAATGCCGCTAGTCAGCGTATTGATGACGGCTTACAACCGCGAGGCGTTCATCGCGGACGCTATCCAGAGTGTGCTGGCACAGACATTCACTGATTTTGAGCTGATCATTGTCGACGATGGCTCGAAAGATCGTACCGTGGAAATCGCGCATCACTACGCTTCGCGTGACCGACGCATTCGGGTCTACCAGAACGAAAAAAACCTAGGGCAGTTTCCCAACCGCAATTATGCGGCTGGCTTGGGGAAGGGTGAGTTCCTCAAGTATCATGATTCCGACGACCTGCTCTACCCGCACTGTCTTGCGGTAACGGTCCCTTTGCTGATGGCTTATCCTCAAGCCTCATTCGCTCTCTCTCCAGGTGCGCGCGAGTGGATGGGTGGCCCGTGCCCCATGCTCCTAACCCCGCGAATGTGCTACCAGCGCGAGTTTTTGGGCGGCGGCATGTTCAGCCTGGGCCCAGCCTGCGCTCTCTTTCGCGCAGACGCTTTCCGGCGGGTTGGAATGTTTCAAGATGTTGGACCTCATTCAGATGTCGCTTTTTGGCTGAAGGCATGTGCGACGGAGGATGTGCTGCTCGTGCCCGGAAATTTATTCTGGTATCGAATTCACTCGGGACAACACCTGCAATCGCCAGGCGCGGCGCGTGACGGAGCACTGATCTCGCACCGTTCCTGGGCGGCATTAAACGACCCGGGGTGCCCGCTCGAAGCCGAGGAACGGGAGCTGGCGAAGCGTAATTGTGCATGGAACATCGGCCGCACTATTCTGAGCCACGTGAGGAGCCGTCAGTTCGGAGTTGCATGGGCGTACCTGCAATACTCGGGCATCAAGCCGGCTGAATGGTTCCGTTATTTCCGCCGACAGCAGCGAGACCTGTCCGCCGGCACACCGCGAGACGCGAACGGCGAGTTTATCGCACCAGATTGGTCAATATACAGGCAAGCCGACGATGCTAAAGTTGTCACACATGAACCCGGTTCTTGAGCGACTCTTAAAAACACAGACGATTACCGATGACAGCGGGCGCACACGGCCCCTGGAAGTCCATATTCCAGATACTGAAGGGCAGTTTTTGCAGCGCGTGATCCGCGATGTGCGGCCTCGCGTGAGCATTGAGATCGGGCTTGCCTTCGGGATCTCTACGCTTTACATCTGCGACGCGATCTCCGAGGTCGGCGGCCAGAAGCACATTGTCTGTGATCCTGACCAGTTTGGCGGCATCGGCGACGGATTTCACGGGATCGGGTTAAAGAATCTGCGCGACGCCGGATACGACAGCCTGGTCGAATTCCACCCTATCTCGTCTCACCTCCTTCTACCGCAGCTTGAACGGCAGGGCGCGCGAGTGCAGTTTGCATTCATTGACGGGTGGCACACGTTTGACTACACCTTTGTCGACTTTTTCTTCATTGACCGCATCTTGGATGTCGGCGGCGTAGTTGTCTTCGATGACACCAAGAATTATCTTGCCATCCGCAAGGTTGTTCGTTATGCACTCACTCATCGCGCTTACAGTTTCTATGGTGGAGACGATTGTCGCGTGTCATGGAAACGGCGGCTTGCTTCTTCAGTGGCAAATCTCCCGCTGTTGCGACGGATCAGCCGGCCCGACGTTCTGCTTCCTGATGCCACGCGCGGTATTACGGGGCAGTTTGTCGCGCTGCGTAAGGAGGGTGAAGACGCACTCGGTGACGGCCGAAATGGCAGTCGCCGCTGGGATCAGCACGTCGAATTCTGAGGAGACCTAATTGATGCAGGCTTGCGGCCACCTGGATCAAGAAGCCACTTCCGTAAGCTTCATTCATTTGGACATCAAGTTGATGTAAAACGCCGAGCCAGGATCGAGCGGATTCTTGGCTCCGTCCTATCGGGTATTCATTTTTCAGCAGAGTAAGCGGGAAGTATACTGCGAATCGCCCTAACCAACAAATTGGGAATCCAGGGCCGATCCAGTCTGCTGCCATATTGCAGCCCACAACGGGGACGGAACGTCTGGACACCCGTCGTGCATCGATCGTAGAGAGAATCGTAGTGTTTCACGTTGCGTTCCAGGTCAAAATTCTCCGCCACCTGCTGGCGAGCTGCCGTGCTCATTTTCTCGAGCAGCGAGCGGTCGTGATGTAGTCGCTCCACGGCGGATGCAAACGCGTCGGGATCGTCAACCGAAGCCCGAAATCCGGTACTGCCATCGATCACAACCTCGGGAATTCCGCTCCGCAGGTCGCTGACGATCGGGACCACTCCTGCTGATGCTGCCTCGACCACCGTGATTGGAAATCCTTCCGCGCGACTGGGCAACACCAACACGTCGTGTGCGCTGTAAAGATTCATGACTTCGTCGTTTGGCAAATTGCCGTGCCAGCGGACGGACGAGTTCCACGCCCACAATTCGCGGAGCCGGCCGCCATCGGGACCGTTCCCCACGACCGACCACTCGACTTCCACATTACGGGCAAGTAGACGGCGGTCGATTTCCGGAAGGTCGAAAATCCCTTTTGAGGTGTCCAGACGGCCCACAAAAATCGCCCGCAGACGGCCAGGGGGGCAGCCGCGCATGGTCTTTGGTATTGTCACGCCATGCGGCAAATACAGGATCGATTCGCACCGATCCGGCATGACCTCTCGCAAGCGATCCGCGATGTGTCGCGAGGGCGCCACAAACCAGTCGATTGCCCCCTCGTGTCTTTTTGCCAGATCGTAATAGTAGTGGTAGTCACCATGACTAATGTTTACAACCACCTTCCCCGGATCATGGACAGAGAGCATGGCCAGTTCAAGCCAGTCGTTGGTTACGATGACGCCTGGTCCCGGTGGTACTTGGCGATAGAGACGCTTGATCACGGCGTAGATGTTCTCGCGCGGCAAGTCGTACTGGAAATGAATCTCGCGGTCGACGAGTAACGAATCCGCAGGGCGATCCTCCACGTCCCGTCGGTTGCGGGTCAGGATAGCCTGAACCGCGAATGGACTCGCGCTCCGGTGGCGCAGCAGGTTGCGCACATAGGTGAACACGCCGCCCATTTTGTCGGGCAAGATGTACGTCAGCGTTAGGCGCATTGTCTTATCGTTGTGCATTGCCAGCCGTTAGCACCTTGCGACCGCTCACTCGCTCTCGGCCTGCGCCAGATCGTATGGATACTAACTTCCGGTCAGGGTACAGCTCAGGCGCAGTTCGGATGACATTACCAGTGCCGGACAACTCAGGCTACACACCGCTCTGGTCTCTTACCTTCAGCCTAATCTTGGTTCAAAGCCGATGCATGCGCACTCGTCGCCTGCGGTGCCACAACATCCCAGTCCAGTAGGGGACCGAGTAATCCCGGCCGCTTTGCGGTCCAGTACGGCGATTCGCTCAGCCCGCCCTGAATCGTCAATACGAGGTGGGGAGCGTTGAATCCGGGGAAAACCATCCATTCGCGGTTATTCAGAAAAACAGCTAACTCAATGCGATAACTACCTTCGTTCAACCAGTGGCTTGGAATCCTGCTTCGCAGCCGCTGGCGGCCCGGCGTAAACACCGGCCATCGCGATTCCCGGTGGTCGGTGCTGTACGTGTAGTACAGCATTACGCCATCCTCCGTGGAGATGGCGTAGCCAATCGTCAGCGCGGGATCAAACTGCTCCACGTCGCCTTCGACCTCCACCCACATCTCGGCATCGTTGCGTATCGGCATTCGCAGGGCATTGCCATTTTCATCCACGAGGGCAAAGCGTGTTGGAGTGAAATAGGGGTTGCGATATTGCGCGCCCGTGTTAAGCCAGACCGAGCTGGTCACATCCTCTGCACCAAAAAGGTATTCAGCCAGAACGGATCGGACGTTCGACGAATCCCGCTTCACATTTCCGTTTTCGAGCAGAATGACACGGTTACAGAGCTGCTCGATCGCGTTCATGTTGTGGCTGACGAAAAGCACGGTGCGGCCGGAGCCCCTCACCTCGCCCATTTTGCCTAGGCACTTCTTCTGGAAAGCGGCGTCGCCAACCGCCAAAACCTCGTCGATAACCAGAATCTCCGTATCCATGTGGGCCGCGACGGCGAAGGCAAGCCGCATGTACATGCCACTCGAGTAGAACTTGACAGCGGTGTCCAGAAAGCGTTCCGTTTCCGCAAAGGCAACAATCTCGTCGAACTTGCGCGCAATCTCCGCCCTGCGCATGCCGAGAATGGCGCCGTTCAGATAAATATTCTCGCGGCCGGTCAACTCCGGGTGAAACCCCGTACCGACTTCCAGCAGCGACCCGACACGGCCATGCATCTTTGCATAGCCTTCCGTCGGTTCGGTAATCCGCGACAGAACCTTGAGCAGGGTGCTTTTGCCGGCGCCGTTTCTGCCAATAATCCCGACCAGTTCGCCGCGCTTGATGTCGAAGGATAAGTTGCGCAGAGCCCATAGCCATTTATCGGCCGGCGGTTCGGCGGAAGGGTTTGCTTTTCGGCGCAGCGCACGAAAGGGCGAATGCAGCACCGCAGTCAGCTTTTCACGCAAACTCGTGTAATGCTGGCCTTCGCCGATACGGTAGAGCTTCCCCAGATTGTCAACGCTGATGGCGCACTCACTCATATCTCAAACCAAGTCCGCGAACGTCGTCTCCATACGACGAAAGTACACGATCCCTCCGAACAGCAGCGCGATAACGATGACGACAGAGACCATCATCAGCGCTCCAGAACCGCTACTGCGGTTCCCCAAGAGTGCCCAGCGGAAACCTTCCACCACCCCGGCCATCGGATTCAGGCCCATCAGCACCCGCCATTTGGCCGGGACCAGGCTGCTCGGATAAGCAACCGGCGTAAGCAGCAGCCAAAATTGCGTCAGGAAAGGAATGGTGTAACGGACATCGCGGTACTCCACGTTCAGCGCGGAAAGCCAAAGTCCAATGGCCAGCGCTGTGGCAATTGCGAAAAGAATAAAGAGGGGCAGAACCAGTATTCTCACGGTTGGCATGACGCCGTAAAACGGCATCATGAGCAGCAGCAGAGAAAATGAGATCATGAAGTCCACCAAGCCGGAGATGACCGCCGAAATGGGCACCACCAGCCGCGGGAAATAGACCTTGGTAATGAGCTGCTGATTGCCGACCACGCTGTTACTGGCCTCCGTCATGGCATAGGAAAACAATTGCCACGGCAACAATCCGCAATAAGCAAACAATGGATACGGCACTCCGTCGGAGGGCACTTTCGCCAGCTTCCCAAAGAAGACGCTGAACACCACCATGGTGGCCAAGGGTTGGATCAAAGCCCATGAGGCGCCGAGTAAAGTCTGTTTGTAGCGAACCTTGATGTTGCGCCACACCAGGAAGTACAACAGTTCGCGATAATGCCAGAGTTCCCGCAGGTTCAGCGCCACCCATCCCGCGCGTGGTCGCACGATCGTGACATCCGCACCCGTAGTCTGATCGCGGCCTGACCCCTGAGGGGGCGCGTAATAAGTGGACATAAGAATTCTGGTTGCTTAGAGAATTAACGGTAGCAGAGTAACACAAAAGGCTTTCCCCCAGACAGTGATCGGCAAGGTTCCCACCCCTTCCAGGCCCATCTCTAAGGTAACTTTAGACGGGAACTAGTGGCCGCGTTTTGGCATTGCTAAAGTGATTACCTCGGCCATAATTGGCGGGCAAGAAACCGCTTTGAATGTGCTACACTCACGCTTTCCTACTCGTTGTCGCTCGTAGCCTGCGCAGTGCAAATCGGCAACTTATTCGACAGGTGCCGGACGCTGCAACAGGAGAGGTGGATGGAGTCAAGAGACGAAGTGACGGCCGAAAAGCCTTCGGCCTTCAGGCGGCCCACCATGGAAGGCAACCTCTTGCGGAGTGGTGGGGCTTCCTCGAATCTCAATGCCGACGGCTTCTTGCTTGAATACGTCACCATTCTAAGGAAGCGCGGGTGGAGCATTCTGGCAACGACGATTGTCGTGCTGACGCTGGCCACGATTTCCGCCCTGCGAGCCGTGCCGTTGTACGTCGCCACTGGGAGGATCGCTGTCAATCGCGAAACTCCGGTGAACCTCGGATTCAAGGATTCCGAAGCCTTCGCCGAAGATTTTGACTCCGCCGTCATCCTCGAAACCCAAGTTCGGATTCTTCAAAGCCGTGTCCTTGCCGCGGAAGTGGTCAAGAGTATGCGCGCGCAGAACAATCCCCTATTCGATCCCGGCGGTAATGCGAGTGCGATGGGGGCCAAGCCTTTCGATTTGAACTCGCCGAAGGATGCAGCTCTCGCAGCGCGCGTCCAAGGCAGCCTGAGCGTGAAAGTCTTGCCGGGCACCCGCGTGATCGAGATCCAATGCACCGACTCGAATCCCCGCCTGGCAGCGGATCTGGTCAACCAGACGATTGCAACGTACATCGAGCAGAATTACAAGACAAAGTACGAATCCACCATGCAGACCTCCGACTGGCTCGCGCATGAGCTGACGGATTTGAAGCTGAAGATGGAGACGTCGCAAGCGGAGCTCATCCGATATCAGAAGGAAAACAATATTTTCGGAGTGGACGATAAACAGAATCTGATTAACAGCACGCTGGACGATCTAAACAAGCGGCTCACCGAGGCACAAACCGATAGGATCCAGAAAGAAGCGTTCTACAATATGGCCGCTGAAGGTCATGCCGACCTGTTTGCGAAAGATCAGGCTGGTGGCACCTTGATTGACCGGTTGCGCGCAAAGCAGAGTGAGCTTCGAACCCAATACGCGCAGCTGCGCACTCAGTTCGGCGCTTCCTTCCCAAAGCTCGTCGAGATAGACAACCAACTTAAGCAGCTCCAAGCCGAATGTGACGAGGAAAACGATCGGCTCTCGCTTAAGCTGAAAAGCGAGTACCTGGCAGCGTTACGGCGGGAAAAGCTGCTGAACGCCGCGCTGGACGAGCAGAAGAAGAAGTCTAACGAACTCAACCGCGGCGCGGTTCAGTACGACATCGTGAGGCGCGACGCGGAGACCTATCGTTCTGTCTATGAAGGGCTGTTGCAAAAGATGAAAGAGGCCGGGGTTTCTGTCGGCCTCAGGTCCAATAATGTCCGTATCGTGGATTCGGCTTGGGCGCCGACCGTGCCCGTGTCGCCCAACATCCCGCGCAGCATGGAGATCGGACTTATCCTTGGACTGCTTGCCGGCTTGGGGCTTGCCTTCATTCTGGAGAGTCTGGACAACACGGTCAGGACTCCCGAACAGGCGCTGGCGATCGCCAATGCGCCCTCACTCGGGGTGGTTCCTTTGGGTTCGACAACCGGCAGTAGCCGCGACCGAAAGCTTGCTTGGAAATCATCGACGGCGCGAGAAGCCATGTCTTTGGTTACACTGGCCGAGCCACAGTCCGATATATCGGAAGGCTATCGCTCACTTCGCACCGCGATCCTTTTATCTTCCTTCAAAGGCCCGCCGAAGCTGCTGCTGGTCACCAGCCCCCTTCCGGGCGAAGGCAAGACTACGACCGCCGTGAACACCGCCGTGGTGCTGGCACAGAAGGGCAGTCGAGTCCTTTTGATCGATTGTGACCTGCGCCGGCCCACGATCCATAAGATCTTCGATATCCCGTCACAACCTGGACTCAGTGACTTTTTGGCTGGTGTCGCAGACGCCAATACCCTTATCTGCCCGACCAGCCTGGCGAACCTCTCTGTCATCCCGGCAGGAGCCATTCCCCCGCAGCCAGCCGAGCTACTGGGTTCGGTGGTGATGAGGAACTGCCTGACCCGCTGGCGACAAGAGTACGACTTCATCCTCATCGACTCGCCGCCGGTGCTGTCGGTGACGGATGCGGTGCTCCTGTCCGCCGAGGTGGATTCCGTCCTGTTGGTTTTGCGCGCTGGTCATACCACGAAAACCGCGCTGCGGCGCACCTGCGATATTCTGGGCCAGGTTAATGCGAAAATCCTCGGGACCGTGCTGAACGGCTTGGATGTCCACGCCAGCGAATACCAGTACTACTACTATGGAAAGTATTACGGCAGTTCCGACCCGAGCAAAAAGTATTACTCCGGCGATCATGCCCACGACTCCGTCGAGACAACCGTAACCCGATCCTAAGCGACGGCTACCGAGGCACCCGTGCAGATCGACTTACGTCCGGTCCGGAGAAGAGTCCTTTGGTTGGCGATTTGTTTCTCCGCCGTTGCTCTGTATGTGAACAGCACGGTCCGTCAATACCGTGCTTTTCGCTGGTCTAACTCGACCGCGGCCTCCGACATCTTGCTCGCGACACGCCTGGAACCCGGCAACGCCGAACACTGGTATCGATTGGCGAGCAGCACATTTTTCCTGAATCCGGAAAAATCCGAGGATGCCATCGCCAGTTTCAAGAAGGCGGCAGCAATCAATCCCTGGAGCTCCCGTTATTCCTTGGACTTGGCGCGCGCTTATTTGGCCGCGAATCAGTCGCAGGAACAACAGGCCGCTGTCGAACACGCCCTACAGGTTGACCCCATGACGCCCGCGACGCTTCGGGCTGCCGCCGATTTCTATCTGCTGCAAGGTCAGCAAGAGCGCGCTTTCGATCTTTTGCGTAGAGTCGTTCAGTATGACCCCGAGCACGCCGACGAGACTATTGAGTTATGCTGGCGTGCCAGCCACGATGCTGACTTTATGATGAGCCGTGCCCTTCCCCGTTCAGCGGAACACTACGCCCATTTTCTACAGATCATAATCAGTCAAAACGATTTGGACGCTGCGCCGGTAGTGTGGTCGCGGCTGCTCAGCCTTCAGCAGCAGTTTCCGGCGGCGACTGGAATTCGGTACGTTAGTTTTCTGATAGCGAACAAAAAAGCCGCGGAGGCCAAAAGCGCCTGGGAACAATTGGCTGCCGTCGACTCAACACTACGGCCCTATTTGCCGGATGCAAATCTCATAGTGAATGGCGGCTTTGAAAGAGACCTGCTGAACGGTGGCTTCGACTGGTGGTATGAGAAGCTGCCAAATGTGTCGTTGTCACTGGATAGTAGTAGTTTTCGCGGTGGTGCACGATCGTTGCTAATTCAATTCGACGGCGCCGTCTCGGACGCGGGAATACGCGAGTACGTTGTACTAAAGCCGAATACGGCCTATGAGTTCCGCGCGGCATACCGTACGGAACTGAATGGCGCGCACGGTGCGAAATTTGAATTGAGCGATACGAATCGTAATATCGCGCTGGCTTCAACCGACGAGATGATAGGAGACTCACCCTGGCGTACGGTGAGAACCAGTTTCAAGACCGGTCCAGATACCCATCTTGTGGTGGTGCGCGTCGCGCACGGCGATGGGCTGGTTCGCGGAGAACTATGGGTAGACGATATCAGTCTGGTCGAGAAATAGGATGGAAGACAATAGTAGCCGGCGCATGACCCCACTGGGGGCGGATGACGCTGCCGCATCCTACTTGCCTCAACCGCGAACTGGCACAGCCCAGGGTGCGTTCCCGATTTGCGCTTGGGGATTGCTAGTCTTATTGATGGGAGCTGTGCTTGCGTTTGGGGCTGTACAGAAGTGGTCCCAACTGTCATTCGAGCTGGGAGTGACCGTCCTTTTCGTAATCTGGGTGATGCAGCAGACGTGGTCGCGTCGACTCGCGCTCACCCCGGCGGGCTTGTATGCCCCCGCCGTAGGATTCTTTCTCGTAGTGCTGGCACAGATCGCGTTCCGCATATCGGCCTACCGGTTTGCATCCGAATCGAGCGCGTTACTCTACGTCGCTTACGGTATTGTCCTTCTAATTGCGATCGAATGTGTCCAAGATAAAGACCTGCGACGAAGGATGAGCATAGCCCTTGCCGGCTTCGGAGCCTGTTACGCAACGTTTGCCATAGTTCAGAATCTGACCGAACCTCGCAAACTCTATTGGACTATCGAACCCAGTCAATTCGCTCATACCTACGGTTCCTACGTAAACCGGAATCACTATGCAGGGTTAATTGAGATGCTGGTTGCCATCCCCTTGGTGCTGACCGCAGGGCAACTTCTCAAGGGAGGAAAAAGGACCCTCGCCGGCTTCGCTTTTATTCTGATGGCAGGATCGATTTTCCTTTCCGCTTCACGCGGCGGAATGGTCGCCTTCTCCGTGGAGGCACTCATCTTCGTGGTCTTATTATTGCGCAACCCGTCCCACAAAAGGACCGCATTGCTGTTTGCAGGGATGCTCGTGCTGGTAATTGCGTTCCTGGGATACACGAGCCGCGGGCAGATCAGCCAACGGATTCACGATTCTACGGTATCCGACCGGCTGGCAATGACCGTGGATACACTGAGGTTATGGAAAGAGCGGCCGTTGCTGGGTTGGGGTCTGGGTACGTTTGCAACCGTATATCCGCACGTTCGCAGCTTCTCGACAGACCGACTGGTAGACGCAGCCCACAACGATTACGCACAGACTCTTGCCGAAGCCGGGATCGTGGGTTTTGCCTTCGTGTCGTGGTTCATCTTCGTTCTGTGCCGGATAGGAGTGCAATGCTCACGCCATTGGGACACAGACTGGGGTTCGGCGCTTTCACTCGGCGCCTTGCTGGGATGCGCTGGGATGCTGGCGCACAGCTTTGTGGACTTCAACCTGCAAATCCCGGCCAATGCAGCGTTCTTCTATTTTCTTGCTGGACTTGCGACGACGTCGACAACACGGCGGCAAGCATACTGAAGGTCTATTCAAAACCATTCACGACCTGAGATCACGGCTGGCTCGGTGATTGGCTCGATGATTGACTCGATGTCTGGCTCGACGCCTGGCTCGATGCCTGGTTCGATCCATCCGCAGCCACAATGCCGGCGGCAGCGCCCCCGCCCACACCCACCGCGATCGCAGCAATTGTCCAACCGGGGATGCCAGCCTTTGTCAGGGCCGCAACTGGAGGGGTTCTCGCCGCCAACGCCGCAGGTTCCGGATCACGAGTTCTTCGGGTCATCATCTCTCCCTCCGCCAGAACCATGGTGTGGACTCCATCCGTGACCGCAAGAGGCCCCTGGAGTGCAGCCAAAATGAGCGTTTCGCCGTCCTGCCGCATTTGGAACCTGGCCTCTTTGTCAGCGGGCATGATCCTCAGGTTTCCCAGATATGCTTGCACACTCTTGTCAGCTTTCACTTGCACATGTCCAAAGACCATCTGGAGGATGGTACCCCGGTAAAAAATTGAGGAATCGGCGGCTAGGGTGGTCACGGAACTGGTCGTGGTTAGTGTCACCGTAGCATCGTTCGCGGTCTCGATTTTGTCTCCGACGTATGCCACGGAAGACTGCGCTACGGCCCGGCCATTGACTTTGACGGTGCCCTTGCCCGACAGCAGTGCCGCGTTGGTGTCGGCTGCCAGCAAGGCCATGGGGACTAGAAATGCCATGCCCCAGCACAGCAGACGAGACATTTTCTTCATGGATCCTCCCCAAGGCGCGCTGACTCGCTAAGAACCGCTCACCGCATCTGGTGACAAGGTTGCATCGCTGCGCCAATTCCGACCATAACCCGGACTGACACTAATCCGCCATAAGTTGCAATTCTTCCGCCACGGCGGAAGCGGCGGCCAGATCCGAAAACATCCTTTTTCTCTCGGCAACCGTCTCCACGGCTGCGACCATCTGCGGCAGCAGATCCTGCCGGGAGAAGCCATGGATCATCGCGGGACGCTTCAGAGGCGCAACCACCCGCTCCGCCTGCTGAATGGCCGTAACTACACCCTCCACGTCTCCATGCCGGGCTACGAAAGCAGGACCCTTCACGCGCGGCAGCAGCGCGGTTATGTGACTTGCTTCAGGACCAATGTACAAAAGTGGTGCACCCACGGCAAGAACGTTGTAGACCTTACAGGGATGTACGATCCCTGTAAAGGAATCGCCCATCACCACCGCGTGCAAATCGGCCGCCGAAAGCATTGCGGCCAACTGGTCGGGCGATTGATAGGGCAGGCACACGAAATTGCTCAGTCCGTGCGCTGCCGAGAACTGCTGTACCTTGCGGTATTCACTGCCGCCGCCAACAAAGCAGAACATGAAACGAGAGTCGCCGGAGAATCGCCGGGATGCTTCCAGCAAAGTATCGAGAGGGTGGCATGGACTGTGATTTCCCGCATAGACGATGACGAATTTCCCGCGTAGTCCATGCTGCCGCCGGAACTCTTCCCTGCCCTCCGCGTCGAACCCCACTCTGTCATCTTGGGACCAAGGCGGAATGACGACGATCTTGCGGGTGTCAATTCCGCGAGTGCTGACGCGATCCTTCATAAAGGAATCGAGCACCACGATACGATCAGCATGCTGCAAACTGAAATGCTGCAAGGCGCCGAGAGTCTTGGCCGTCAGCGAGCCGGAACGCAGCCAGCCCGCGGCGATGGCCTCATCCGGATTCAGGTCCATGGTCCAATAGAGCATCCTGGCCCCTTTTAACGGCGCCAGGATCGCGGCCGCGACCGAAATCAAGGGCGGCGAGGTAAGGGCGATGACCACGTCGAAGCCAGGTAGAGAGAGCACGCGCAGCACGCACTTGACTAAGAAACTGGCGAAGTCGATGGCGCGGCGCCAGCGGGACGCTTTCCCGAACCTCGTCGGGGCAATGCGATAGATCGTAATGCCCTTCCATAACTGCCGGGATGGAAATTGCAGGCTCGGATCGTCATAACCACGCGCGCTCGAGACCACGCTCACCTGGTGCCCGGCCTCCGCCAATGCCACGGCGAGGTCAGTCGCATATTGACCGGTAGCGACCACGTCAGGGTAAAAGGCTTGGTTGAGGATCAGAATCTTCATGGCGGGCTCCTCAGGCTTGCAGCACAGGCTCAGCCGCGGCCGCAGGGAAGACCCTGCGCGACGCTAAGACGGGGCTGCCCTCGACGCGCAACGCTCCCTCGCAGGCGCGCGAGAGGGCGGCAGCGAATTCTGAAGTCAAAAGCTCAATGTCGACGAAGATCGGCGCGACCCGGTAACGCAGCATCACCAGTTCTCCATTGCACTGACCACTCGCCGTGCGCAGATGGATGCCGAGAGTGAACACGGGCGTCGCGCTTTGCTCACGCGCGGCGTCGGACGAGGGCGTTGGTGCCCAGGAGCGCGTCAACTCAGGCCGGCCTTTGCCGCGATCAAGAGTCAGGGTGAACGAATCGAAGTCGTTGGCGCGAAAAGTTTCTTCGAGCTTTTCCTCTACGTCGGTGATGGTGCGGCAACGAGCCAGACTCTCGATGCCACGCCGAATGGCAAGATTGTTGACAATAGTTTGCCTCTGCTCCAACGTGCGACGCGCGATCCGGCCCAGCTCGAAGAACTCCTGATAACCAAGCTGCTGCACGCCAAGTATGATGCCCGTGCCGATGATCACCAGAACGACGGCGACCGGAGCCATCCCCGGAGAAAGCAACAGCAGGCTCATCAGCCCGAATACCGCCGACACCGCGTACAGCAAGGCAACAACTTGACGATGCGACCAACCGCGATCCAGCAGACGGTGGTGGATGTGCCGCCGATCGCCGTTGAAGATTGGCTGGCCGGCCAGAATCCGCCGAACGATTGAGACGCCGGTTTCCAGGATAGGCAGACCGAACGCAACCACCGGAATTGCAACTGCCACAAGGGTGGTTGACTTTTGTTGCTGCATCCCGGTGAGGGAAAGCCCCGAAAGCAGACAGCCTATGAAGAGGCTGCCGCAATCGCCCATGAAAATGGTTGCCGGATTGAAGTTGTATCGCAGGAATCCGAGGATGGCTCCGGCCAGAGTTGCGGTCAGCAAAGCAGTCATCGTGCTGCCTTCCACCATGGCAACCACGAAAACGGCGGTCGTCGAAAACAGTGCGGAACCTGCCGCTAGTCCATCCAAGCCGTCGATAAGGTTAAAGGCATTGGTGATGAACACGACCCAACCGAGGGTCAGCAAGAACGATGTGATCTCGCCAAAATGTCTGCTGCCGAATAGGACGTTGATGGAGACCAGACGAACATGACCCGCATACAGAAGCATGCCGGCCACGGACAGGCCCGCGATTTTTGCCCAGGGCTTGAGCTCCACCAAGTCATCTCGCAATCCGATGACAAAGCTCACCAGGCTCGCACCCAGTACCAGGGTCAAGGTCTTCCCGGAAAACTTGAGATCCAGATGATGCAATCGGGAAATCAGAATGACAACTGCGGTAACAATAAAAACCGTTGCGGCGATTGCAACTCCGCCCAGTCGCGGTATCTTCTTCTTATGCAGATGCCGTTCCGACCGCGGGCCTGAGACCCAGCCTCTGGTAAACGACGTGTTGCGCACCAACCAAGTTAGGAAGGTTGCCGTCAACACCGCGACTAGAAAGCACCCTAAATAGAGAAATAGCATAAGCTTTCCCGGAACAACACGCCAAAAACCGCGCCCAGAACGGAATTCAAAACAAGCTCCTTCTTACTTTTCGAGTTGATTAAACAGCTCCTCTGGGGTACCCGCAAGTTACGCTGGAGTACCTCGAAGGTTACCAATGTCACTGAATGAGATCCTCAGCAAGGTTGTGTAGTATGAAGGTGAAAAGAACGTAGATTGCGTTAAAGGAGCCCTGAGAGCCGGAATGGCGGTCTTTTCTTGCGCTCGGAAAAGATCCAGTCGATCGGCGAAACGCGGATTGGGCGACAAGAGGCAGACTTTAATCCTCTGGCTTGTCGATTTGTGGCGTTAACTCTTGTGGTACGCGCGCAAAGATCTGTCCCTGGGCCCCGATCTTGAGTGCGCCGAATGTCGCTGGAGGCACGTGGCTTTATTGAGCAAACCACAGCAGGAATCGGCGATGGCGCGGTCCGCGCTTTCTCCTGTGGCTGAATTTTCGATCGCGTGCGCGTGCATGGGGTTCAGTGACACGGCCGCGCGCAAGGTACAAGCGCTCTTCGGCAACATCGATTGCAACTCCCTGATGCCTTTTGCCGAAGCCCACGGATTGATTCCGCTTATCTACTGGAACCTCAATCGGTCCGGGCTTCGTCCCGCCGGATTCGAGATCCTTGAAAAACGCTTCCGAATTGAGGCGCACAGATCCCTCCTGCTGACGAGGGAGTTGTTCCGTGTGCTTGATGCCCTGGCCGCGAATGGCGTCACCGCATTGGCCCACAAAGGGCCAGCGCTCTCCTGCTTACTCTATGGCGATCCTCTCTTACGCAGCTATGCGGATATTGATGTTCTGGTGTCTGCCGACGAGTCTCCGCGCGCTAGAGCTGGCCTTGCAAGCACAGGATGGAAAAGTCTCGACAACTTCTCCGCAGCCGAGGAACAAGCCTATATCCGCTCCGGCTGCGAATTCACTTTTCGGAGCGGGGAAGCCACGCCGGTTGAACTTCATTGGCGGGCGGCACCACGCTTTTATACGGTCGACTTCGATTTTGAGCGGATGATTCAAAACGCCACGACTTTGGAAGTAGCCGGACGTCTAGTCAAGACCCTGGCGAACGAGGATTTACTGCTCGTGCTGGCTGTGCATGGGGCAAAACACATGTGGGCGAGGTTCTCGTGGATCATCGATATCGCAGCTTTTGTTCAGACGACGAGATTGGACTGGTGCGAAGTCATTCGGAAGGCAAATACCTATGGGACGGAACGGATCGTTGCGACCGCGCTGCTTGCGGCCAGCGAAGCCTGCGGAGTGCCGCTTCCCGCCGAGGCAAACCCACTGATTTCAAAAGATTCGAAAGCCCGCCCGCTGGCTCAAGAACTTGTCGCCGGTACGGCTGCTAACGCGGGCGCCATCGATACGGAAACACCCGCGTACTTCGCGATGTTTGTCAGGCTGCGCGAACGCAGGCGCGATCGCGCGCGGATATTGCTTCGCCTTGCCTTTACTCCGAGCATAAGCGAGTGGAGTACGATTCGGCTGCCTCGACAGCTCTCCTCATTCTATGTTTTGGTCAGAGCATTCCGACTTCTGCGGCGCGCCATGTCCCTGTTGTTTCCGTCGACTCCCTGAAGATCCAGGGCTACGTCCGCAGCTCGCGTTCCAAAGCCTCTTTGATGCGGTTCAGCATTGCAATTCGGTAGATAGAATTCAACAGAGCGCCTACCGCGCAGCCGAGGGAAAATACCGCGACAATAATCAAAGAGCTATTCCGCATAACGTTGCTCCTGGCCAAAGCTTTCTGTTCCCAAGTGCTTTCGCGCCGCGCGGCGGCCTTCGACCTGCTAGCGAGCGCGCAGGTTACTGGCCACGCCAAACATATGCTCGGCACTCGTCGTTACCAGTGGAATCGTCCACAACTTCCGTTCAGGAGACCGCTTGCGCAGCAAGCGGCTCATCATGAGTTCGCCGGCCAGAAGCGGTGCGTTGATGCCGTAGAGACGGGCACGCGTCGGGTGCGCGCCGTTGAGCGGATTGATCTCACGGCAGGTCGAACAGTGCAAGGTCGACTCCAGATCGGCCGTCGTGGTAGCAATCGAGAGCGCGGCTAACACCTTGAATTTTCCATCGAAAACCCGCGGCGTGGGCTGCTCTGGGATTGATGGCTGCAATTTGAGGCCAACACTGCTGCTGGACGGCACGATAGGGGCCGGTGCGAACATGGCGAAAGCATTGGTTGCAGTTCCCGTAACGATGGTGCTCGTCGCGGCAGTCGTCGCGAGATACGGAGGCCGTAGATCAGAAAACACAACTTCCCGCACCGGCCGGTCGTCACTGGAAATGGGCCTATCGCTCCCGCTCAATTGCGAAAATGAGAGCGGTGCAGAACCCAAAAGAAAGCACACAAGCAAACTGCCGGCCACCTTAGCCATTCCTGTTCTCCTTACGCACCATCTGCCCTGAATGCGTTGCCAGCCGGAAACCGATTGCAGGCTTCTTAAAATCGATGACTTCCGAGCTGCCACCTCCATCGTTTCTGACTTTCGGATCCAGGTTCTGGACCTCCGATGGTTGTCATCGTCTCGTGCTATAGATCGGCAGACCGGGTGGCTCTAATTACGCTTGGACAAGTCCTTGCCATAGAAAACCCCAGCCGTGTTGTGCCCGGACTTAGCTACGATTTCACCCCGGCGAGCGGCATGCAATCGAACTGAGGGGTCTGCCAGAGAAAAAATGACTTAATTCCCTTAATGGGAAGCACGATGTGTCAATCTAGTAGATATATAGTGAGTGAACAATTGAAGAATGGTAAGACCAATCGTAACAATGAATTAGGACACCCATCAAGTTGCCTTAAACTTCGCCGTAGGCGCTACAATCGTGGCATATACACACCGTCCCGAGGTGCGTCGGGTTGGGCGTAAATGTTTGTATAAAAGTAAATAAAAGCTTTCTTATGATGGTTACCGAAGGTCAATTCCTGATCGTTCGGTCACGTTCTAAAGTAATGTCGTGCCGTTTCAATTTGGCGTATAGCGTGCAATAGAGATGCCGGGAGCGGTCTCGCCCTGGGTACTCCGCGGAGCGATGCGTTCAGCCCCGTAGTTCGCTCCGACCGCTTCCGTCATCGAAACCCAGGAACGCCGCCGCCGCAATGCAAACCTCTCGCTACCACTCTCAGGTTTTCCAGCAGGCAATCTACGAGAGTTCCCGGATACCCGAACGCCAGCTACTCGGGATACAAGAGAAGCAGCAGTTTTCTGCCTAACTTTCAATGCTACGTCTCGATTATTTATCCTGTGCTCTAACGATCGTGTCGACCTGTCTGGTGTCGCGCCACAGGTGGCAGGGGTGGGTCGTAGCGGCGGCGAACAGCGTGGTTATCTGTGTCATTGGATTTCGCACTGCGCAGCTCGGCTTTGTTCCCGCCAACCTTTTCTGCCTGGCGCTTTATGTCCACGCCATATACAAATGGAAGAGTTTTCCAGAACAGACGGCTTTACCGGCGAAATTGGCGCCTCATAGGTCGAGGCACTACGGAGAGACGGCTCATTCAGGATCTGAATCTTCGGCCAGAGTGGCTTTAGGTGGCATGAGGATCCGGTCTTTCGGCAGCTTAACCCGAGTGCCTGCCCATCACCCCGCCAATCGCAATCATCATAATCATAACGATGAGCACTTCGCCCGAAATAGCGATCGAGTTCTCTCGCGTACACTACCGGCTCAACCCTGACCGCACCCTGATTTCGGATCTCAGCCTGTCGGTCAGGCGCGGCGAGACCCTCATGCTGCTGGGACGCAGCGGCTCCGGCAAAACCACATCTCTCAAGCTGATCAATCGTCTGTTGGTGCCTGATGAGGGCAACGTTCTAGTGGATGGGGTCAATGCCGCCGTATGGGACCTAATCCGGCTGCGCCGTCATATCGGTTATGCGATCCAGGATGTCGGACTGTTTCCGCACTATACGGTCGAAGAGAACGTGGCGCTGGTTCCAAAGTTGGAGGCGTGGCAGCGCGACCGAATCGCCGCGCGAGTCAAGGAGGTGCTGGCCCTGGTAGGTCTGCCGGCGGACGAGTTTGCCAAACGCTACCCCAGCCAGCTCTCCGGCGGACAGAAGCAGCGCGTCGGCCTGGCCCGGGCGCTTGCCGCGGACCCGCCGATTCTGCTGATGGACGAACCATTCGGCGCGCTCGATCCGATTACCAGGGCTGAGATTCGGCAGGAGTTTCACCAACTCCAGAGGCGGCTTGCCAAGACCGTGGTCTTCGTGACGCATGATTTGAGCGAGGCGCTCATGCTTGGCAATCGCATTGCCCTGATGGACTCCGGAGCCCTCAAAGGCATCTACCAACCAGAAGAGTTCTTGGCCAGCGACGATGTCGGGGTGAAACCTTATGTGGAAGCGTTTCGCCTGGCTCGGTGCGTGCCTTCCTCTTCTGATTACAGCTCCCGCGAAATCTCCGGTTAGCCATGATGTCTGCCGCGCGCTACATTTTCGACCACCGGCACGAGGTTGCGACGCTCGCGGCCGAACACTTCTGGCTGGTCTTCATCTCGATGCTTTTGGCGGTAGCGGTCGGTGTGCCACTCGGCATCCTGCTAAGTCGCAGGCCGCAGTGGAAAGCCCTCGTCCTCGGCGCCAACAATGTGGTTCAAACCATTCCGAGCCTTGCCTTGTTCGGTCTGTTGCTGCCGCTCCCCTGGCTTGGAGTGCGGGCTGACCGGCTGGCCATCGCGGCGCTCACTCTCTATGCGTTGCTTCCCATCGTGCAAAATACCTATACCGGAATCGTGGGCGTCGACGCCTCCGCGCGCGAAGCCGCCATGGGGATGGGCCTCACCTCCCGCCAGTTGCTCTGGCATCTGGAACTGCCGCTGGCGTTCCCGGTGCTGCTAGCCGGAATCCGCGTGGCCACCGTGATTACGGTGGGCGTGGCTACCATAGCAGCCGCCATTGGGGCCGGCGGCTTGGGTGAATTTATTTTCCGCGGACTGGCTATGGTGGACAATAACGTGATACTCGCCGGCGCCGTTCCCGCGGCCGCCATGGCTCTGGCCGCCGACTTCGTTCTGGGAACACTGCAACGGCTGGTGGCACGGCCCTGACCCCATTTCTGACCCTCATGCCTGATATGGACCGTCGCGCCTTTATCGCCACCGTGCCGCTGTTGCTCGCAGCGTGCTCGCCGGCTCATCGCCTGACCGTGGGCTCCAAGAACTTCACCGAGCAGCTCATCCTCGGCGAGATGCTGGCGCAACTGATCGCCGCAGTGACGCAGCAGCCGGTCGACCGCCGGCTCTATTTGGCCGGCACCTACATTTGCCATCAGGCGCTGCTGGCCGGCCGCATCGATCTCTACGCGGAGTACACCGGCACGGCTCTCGCCGCCGTTCTCAAACAGCGGCCCAGTGGCGATCACCGGCAAGTCTTTGAAGAGGTCAAGGAGCGAGTATCTACGCCGCTTTGGCCTGCAAGTCTTTCCTTCTCTGGGCTTCGACAACAGCTTCGCCATGGTGATGCGCGGCGACGATGCGCGCCGATTGAACCTGACCAAGCTGTCGCAGCTTGCGCCTTTCTCGCCCAAGCTGGAATGGGAGTCGGCTATGAGTTTCTCGAACGCCGCGACGGCTACAACGGACTCGTCAGCACCTACGGGCTGAATTCGCCGCAACCCCGCGCGTCATGGATCTAGGTCTGCTCTATCGCGCGCTTGAAAACCGCCAGGTCGACATCATCGCCGGCGCAAATACCGACGGCCTGATTGCCGCATTGCGCCTGGTCGTGCTCGCCGACGATCGCCACTACTTCCCGCCTTACGATGCGGTTCCGATCGTGCGCAATGACACCTTGCAGCGCCATCCGGCGGTCAGCTCCGCGCTGGACCGGCTCAGCGGACGCATTTCCGCGGAGGACATGCGCAGCATGAACTACGCCGTGGATGGAGAGAAACGCGACGCCGCCGAAGTGGCGCGCGAGTTCCTCGCCGGCCGCGGGCTCATCTCTATCCATCCATAGGCCAAGCTCGCGAAAGGCGACGCGGAGCGGAGACAGCGTCCTGGGGATCCTACGCTGCGCTCAGGATGACACTCCAGAAGATAGCAGGCTGCTGAAAAGCACGTTCTTCGCACATAAAAACGGCCCTCGCAACCATTTGCGAAGGCCTTCAAAAAAATAGTACACCGGCGATTATATCCGCGTCTCCGACCAGCCCCGATCTGAACTCGCCTGATCGGCTATGCACCCTGCCAATTGCGCCGGTCGACAATGGTTGGCGGCTCGTAGGTCATGCCTCTGGCAAGCCGCTTCTCTTCCCGCTTCGACGTCCATAGCAACAGCGGACCGGCGACCGAACGGATTAGGCGCGCCATCAGGCCAAATTCGCCTTCAATTTCGCGGCGAAGCACTCCGATCTTAGCCGAGACCGTGGCGTTCGTCGTCTTGAGCCGCTTCTCCATGGCCCAAAGCGACGCGTTGTAGGTGCTCTTCAGCTTGCGGCCGTCCACCAGGAAGCGCTCGCGAACCCGCGAGTCAGGATGATTCTTGTAACGCTTCCAGCCCTTGAACATGGTGTCGCAGATGCGATAAAGGCTGGGGCCATTGTTCTCGAAGTCGAAGCGAAACGCCCAATCGAGAAAGCGCTGCGAATCGTCGCGCGAGATGGCCGCATGCTTGAAGTTGAACTTGAATTGCCCATGGATGTCGGCCAGATCCACATCGTCGAGCAGGCGTTTTTCCTCTTCCATCTGGAAGAACAGCGGCGTGCCCGGCACCGGCGTATAGAGCATGAACTGGTGGAAGTCGGTGTGGTGCTCAACCGCGTACTCGATTTCCTTGCGAATGTTCTCCGGCGTGTGATGCTCGAGTCCGACAATGGTCGATCCCAACAGCTTGATGCCGTGCCCTCGCAACTCCGCGGCCAGCTCGTGGGTATCGGTATTGTTCAGCTTCGCGTAGGTCGAGTTCGGCGATTCCAACCCGACCCAAATCCAGGAGACGCCCAGTTGCACCAGCTCTTCCATGGTGTACTTGCGAATTGCGTTGACCGACGAGAAGACATAGAAGCGCCCAGCTCTTGCCTGCCTTCTTCATGCGCTCCAGCAGTTGCATCGCCCGCGGCCGATTGAGCAGGAAATTCTCGTCCATGATGAAGAACGAGTCGACGTGCATCGAGTGCTCCATGTGCTCCATCAGCTCGAACAACTCGTCGCCCGATTCATAGAAGTTGACTGATTTGCCCTTGCCTCCGAAAAACGACGAGGTGGTGCAGAAGTTGCAGCCCAGCGGACATCCGACGGAGGGGATGATGGTCGCGGCCGTATCCTTGGTCGAATCGGGAATCCGCATTCCCAGCACGCGCATGCCGAAGCCGGACAGGATCTCCGGGTGCTGAATCGGAGCATGCGGATCTTCGCCGAGATATTGGCGCATCCAGGCGATGCCTTCGCCCTTGACGATGTGGTCGGCATCGATGAGCTTCTCAATACCGGGAATGCCGGCCACGTGTCCGCCGACAATGATCACCGAATTCGGCGAAAGCAACCGCGCGCGGCGGCACATCTCCTTCACCTTGCCAAAGTTGGGGATGATCCCGGATATGCCGACGATGTCGTACTGATGTTTCGATCAACTCGCGCTCGAAACGCTCCAGGTTGGGAAAATCCAGCAGCGTGCAGGGCGCGGAAATGTTGTGCTGGATCATCATCAGGCCCCACGAGCGATGGAACATGCGCAGCGAAAAGCTGCCCTGTCCGCGGGTCACCTGGTTGTGGTAGAGCTCCATGGGATTGATGGCGCGGCTGCCAAATTCGTCATCTCGTGCGTAAGGGCCGAAAACAGAACTCAGCAAAACTCGCGCTTGCGTCCCCTTGGGATGGGGCTGAATCTCATCTACTCCGAATGTTGAAACCATGACTTAATCCTAGAGAGAAGCCGGGCGGAGTTCCGTGATGTGATCACAAATTCTCCAGAAATGACAAAAATCTTACACAACCGATTTCGTCTGGAAACTGTTTCGCCCGAAGCGGCAAGGTGTTTTGATTCAGCACATTACGGGAAGCGCCATGCCTCCCTCAGTAGGACCGGATATATCCCGTAGCTGTCAGGCTTCGGGTTTGCCTTTCGCGAAACCGGTCTACCGGATGCGTGCGCCGAATGCACCGAGCGCGGTGCTTTGTGGCTCATCCCGAACCAGAATCTTTTGTAGCTTGCGAATACAATGGAGATCACGTTCTTATTTCTGGAACTCCTTTATAACTTGGCAGGGGACCAGCCTTGCTCATGTCGTCGGTTTTGGATGAAAATGCCCGTGTAAACGGGGTATTTAGGCCAGGAAAAAGGCCCTGGCCGGGAGAGAATTCGTAATGATATTACCTTTTCCTATATTAACCGCCGAGGAAGCGGCGGCCATGATCGAAAACGGCCAGACCGTAGGGTTTAGCGGCTTCACCCCGGCGGGCGCCGCTAAGGCGATACCTGCCGCTCTTGCCAAGCGTGCCGAAAAGACGCACGCAGCCGGCAAGGAATTCAAGATTGGCGTGTTGACTGGGGCCTCGACCGGACCCTCGCTTGACGGCGCTCTCGCCAAGGCGGCAGCCATCAGCTTCCGGACGCCTTACCAGTCCGATCCCAACCTGCGAGCGCGCATCAACGCCGGTGAAACCCATTTTGTCGATATGCATCTCTCGCTGATGCCGCAGGCTGTGCGCTATGGCTTCCTCGGCCCCGTGCACTGGGCCGTGCTGGAAGCGGCGGACGTAACCGCCGGCGGAGGCATCGTGCTGACTTCCTCGGTGGGCGCGGCTCCCACCTTCGCCAATTGTGCCGGCCGCATCCTTCTGGAACTGAACCGTTATCACCCGCCGACGCTGCTCGGCATTCACGACATCTACGAGCCCGCCGATCCGCCGAATCGCCGTGAAATTCCAATCTACCGCCCGCAGGACCGCATAGGGATGCCGATGATCGTGGTCGATCCCGCGCGCATCGCCGGAATCGTCGAAACCAATGCCCCGGACGAGACCAAGGGCTTCGACAAGCCGACCGCCGAGACAGAAACCATTGGCAACTTGGTGGCGGAGTTCCTGGTAGCCGAGATGAAAGCCGGGCGCGTCCCCATGTCGTTTCTGCCGGTGCAGTCCGGCGTGGGAAACATCGCCAACGCGGTCCTGAGTGCGCTGGGGCGCAACCAGGGCATTCCGCAGTTCAGCATGTACACAGAGGTTTTGCAGAACTCGGTGGTCGAACTGCTGCAACAGGAACGAGTAAGTTTCGTCAGCACCTGCGCGCTCACGCTCAGCCGCGACGTGCTCAAGACCGTCTACGACGACATGCACTGGTTCCGGCCGCGGATTCTGATGCGCCCGCAGGAGATTTCAAATCATCCCGAGGTGATCCGCCGGCTGGGACTGATCACCATCAACACCGCGATCGAGATCGACATCTTCGGCAACGTCAACAGCACGCACGTCATGGGACGACAGATGATGAACGGAATCGGCGGTTCCGGCGACTTCACCCGCAACGGCTACCTCTCGATCTTCACCTGCCTGTCCACCGCCAAGGACGGCTGCATCAGCACCATCGTCCCGCTGGTCAGCCACATGGACCACAGCGAGCACTCGGTGCAGGTGGTGGCCACGGAATGGGGCATAGCGGACCTGCGCGGCCGCGATCCCATGGAGCGTGCGGAACTGATCATTGATAACTGCGCCCATCCCGATTTTCGCGAACTGCTGCACGCATATTTGAAAATGGTTCGCGGCGGACACACTCCTCAGACGCTCTCGGCGGCTTTTGCCTTCCATTGCGAATTCCTCAAGAGCGGCGACATGCGAAAGCTCGACTGGAGAGCGCCCATGCCGGAGCTGGTCTGAAGCGTGGAGGCGAAAGTAGTTCCCGAGTAGGGGTATCCCGAGATAGATCAGACTGTCACAGCGAGCGAAGTTGAGCCGGGGGCCCCAACATGCGCCGTTGTTGCGTATGTTGGGGTGGTCGAGCCACCTTTTGTTCCTAGTGCCGAAGACAAAGGGTGGCTCCACAATCACCCCAGCGAGCCGAGCCTCGCCAGGGACCCCGATCAATCACCCCAGCGAGCCGAGCCTCGCCAGGGACCCCATCAATCACCCCAGCGAGCCGAGCCTCGCCAGGGACCCCGATCAATCACCCCAGCGAGCCGAGCCTCGCCAGGGACCCCGATCAATCACCCCAGCGAGCCGAGCCTCGCCAGGGACCCCGATCAATCACCCCAGCGAGCCGAGCCTCGCCGGGGACCCCGACCCTCCGCTCCGGTCGCCATGACATTCATCGAAGCGGATCATGTGCATGATTAAGAAAGCTGGCAAGCCTATGGCGCGCGACTCGAAATAGGGCCCCGAACCAGCCTCTACACCTTGCCAACCGGGGGGCGCCGGGATAGCATAATTTTGCTCTGTAGTCTCTCCGGCCTCTTTTCCCACGCAGTGGTTCCTCTGTGTTGACATTGGTTTGTTGCGCCGTGGTCGTTTGAACGCCGTCTTGGGCTGTGTACCTGATTGCGTCAGCACTCTGGCTGCGGGGGCTGGAAGTAGTTTGCTGCCAGGAAATGCACCTAAGATGGTGCAATTTTATTTCCGTTCTGTGCCTCGTCGACTCCTGCCATGCTAAAAAAGTGTATTCATAGCCCCATATATTGTGCTGTGGAAATCACACCCCAAGAAATCGTGTTTTCACAGTTGACTCCGCCCATCCGGGAACGCTAAAGTTAGCTCAACTTGCGCGGCGGTTCCCTTAGGGGAGGTCCGAAGCCATTCACGAGTTCCAGCTTGTCAGCGGCCAAGTGGCAAGGAGCGGAACGCAAGGCGAAGTTCGGACGTACCAGCCAACCGCTCGCGATGCTATGCGCAGCCCAGAGTAATCTCCGGGCGGCGTGAGGGCCGCTTCAGCCGATTGGGTATCGATTATGGTCCAATCCTCTGGGGCAAACGACCGGCGGTCCCGTTTTAGCCGCATCGAATCCCGTAGGGGGGGATCGGCGCGGCGGCCAAACAGGGCCAAAAACGGGTTGATGTGTTCAAGTGACTTGATGGGTTGCGGAATTCGAGGCTGTGTTGTTTGTCTTGATTTAGCCATAAGCGCAGAGCCGATGCGCGCGGCCGGACTCGAGAGGGGCGACGAATCGGTTCGGACGACCCTTTTGGAAGCAAGCCGGCAGCTAGTTTGCGATGGATGCGCCAGCGAGCGCGAGCACGCAAGGAGTTGAACTTGCTTAAACTCAAGAAAGTCCAGATCCTAGGCTTCAAATCGTTTTGCGACCGCACGGAACTCAAGTTCCCAGGCGATGGCATTGCGGCCATCGTTGGTCCCAACGGGTGCGGAAAATCCAATATCTCCGATGCCATTGCCTGGGTACTCGGCGAGCAGTCGGCAAAAACATTGCGCGGCGTGCGCATGGAAGACGTCATCTTCGCCGGCACCCGCGATCGCAAGCCGACTGGAATGGCCGAAGTCACGCTGCACCTCATCGATCCTGACGCTTATGCAGGCGCGCCGGTCGCGGTGCCGGAGATCGAAATTCGCGACGATATGCCCGGCAACCTGATGCGATTGGGACGAGGCGGCCCAGCGACAGGCCAGCGCCGAAGAGGTCGAAGAGTACATCGAAGAGGTTCGCCCCGGCCAAACCGAGGAGCGGCCAGCACTTCCGCCAACCGCCGCGGGGAATCGCAGGCCGAAATTTCAGCGGACAAGGTCGATCCGAGTTCTCCTGCCGCCGACCCCCCATCGGTCGCGCCAATCGCGGCCGGTCGCGGAAACTACGCGCGTGTCGGGGACCGAGGCGGCGCAGGGCATGTCGCGGGACATGGCAGAAGCGGACGCAGGCGTAAGCGGACCTCAAGTCGTGCTTAAGATTCGCCGGCGTAAATTTAAGACGCACTACGGCAAAGGCGAGATTGTCGTCACCCGGCGGCTGTTCCGATCCGGGGAAAGCGAGTATCAGCTCAACGGCAAGCTCTGCCGCCTGCGCGATATCCAGGACATCTTCATGGGCACCGGCCTCGGCCCAGAGTCCTACGCGCTCATCGAGCAGGGACGCATCGGGCAAATTCTGAGCAGCAAGCCCACGGATCGCCGCAACATCATCGAAGAAGCCGCCGGCATCACCAAGTTCAAGACTCGCAAGCGCCTCGCCGAGGCCCGGCTTGCCGACGCCAAGCAGAACCTGGCGCGCATCAACGACATCTTCGACGAAGTCACGCGGCAGATGAACTCGCTGAAGCGTCAGGCCGCCAAAGCCGAGCGCTATGCCAAGCTGCGCGACGAAATGCGCGACAAGCTGCGCCTGGTGCTTGGCCAGCCGCTTCACCGAATTGCAGCAGCACGCGGCACGGGTTGGACGCGCAGCTCAACAACTTGGGCGAGGAACTGCGCACGCGCAACCAAGCCGTGCAGCAGATGGAGTCCGAGCACGCCGAGCGCGCGCAACGCGCTATCCGCCATCGATGGCGAGGCCAAGCAGGCGCGCGAACGGCTGAACCATCTCCACCTGGAGCTGGATCGCGGCGCGGCCCGCAGCCGCACCAATGAAGAACGTTGCGCCGAACTCGATGCGCGCTCCGCCGGAGCCCAAGCCGAGATCGCGCAGACCGACCGAGCAATTGGCGCGTTTGCAGGAGGAAATAGCCGCCAACCAGCAGGTGCTGGAATCGGCCGCCGCCGACGTTGCCGGCGCCCAAGCCGAACTGCGCCAGCGGCAGCAGGAAGCGCAGAACGCGACCGCGGCTCTGCAGCAGGTGGAGCGGGAGCAGGAGCAGCATCGCCGCGCCATCATGGACGCCGTCTCGGCTGCCTCGAACGTGCGCAACCGCATCATCCAGGCCGAGGAGCGCATCGCAGCCCTGGAGCGCGAGTCGCATCGTTTGCAGAGCGAACTGGCGGCGGCCAACCAGCAGGTTGAAAGCTTCGGCGGACAGCGCGGCCAGATCGGCTTGGAATTCGAATCGGCCCAGCAGAAGGTAACCGGCATGGCGGCGCAGATCGCCGAAACGCGCAGCCAGCTTGAAGGGAAAGCGTCGTGCCGAGACCGAAGGCAAAGCGGCAATCTGGACCGCATGCGCGCCGAGTATGCCACCTTTCAGGGCAAGCGCGCCTCGCTTGAGTCGATGATCACCGAGCATGGCTACTCGACCGAATCGGTGCGCAAGCTTTTTCAGTCCAACACGCTTCAGGGCGGCATGGCACCGGTCGGAGTGCTTGCCGATTTCCTGGAAGTGGAGGACCGCTACGAGGATGTCGTCGACGAGTTTCTCCGGGATGAACTGAACTACATCGTGGTGAAGTCATGGGATGCGGCCGACGAAGGTCTGCGCCTGCTGCGCACGGATGTCGACGGGCGCGCAACTTTCCTGGTTCATCCGGAAGATTCGCAGGCCAAATTCTCGTTCGGCTTCGACGAAAGCGGACGCCGTCCGCTGCCACGCCGACACACGTGCTCCCGCTGAAGAATTGCATTCGCGTGCTCGACGGCTTTGGCAAGTCGCTGGAAGTGATTCTGCCGAAGCTGGGCAACGGCTATATCGTTCCCGATGCCGAGCGTCGGCCGCTCGTCTTGCCCTGGAAAACCCCGACGCTTTCTTCCTTTCGCAGTCCGGCGAGTGCTTCCACAACGTGATGGTTACCGGCGGCAAGCAGCGCAGCGAGGGGCCGCTCTCGATGAAGCGCGAATTGCGCGACGTGCTGCGGCAGATGGCGGAACTGGAGCGCGCCATGGGCGAAAAGGACAACCGGCGTCGCCGCTCTGGGCCGCGAAATCACGGAAATGGTGGCTCTGCTCACCGGCTTGAAAGACGAAAGTCGCGAATCCGAAAAGCATCGCCATGACCAGCGGCCACACGCCTGCGCCAACTCGATAGCGAGATGGCGCGGGTGCGCGAGCGGCTCGGCGTTTACGAGCGCGAAGTGCAACGAGTGACGCGGGAAAAGGACGAGCGGCAGGACTTTATTACCGGACAACAAGAGCGATTGGCGCAGCACGAGGAGACGCCGCTCGCAACTGGAAGCGGAGATGACAGGCGCGCAGAAGAGCTGGCCCGTCTGCGCCAGGCTCGCGATGACGCGGCACACGCGGCCTCGGAGGTCGATGGCCCGGGTGGCGACTCTCGAAGAGCGTCGCCGCTCGGCGGCCTCTTCGCTTGCACCGCATTCAGTCCATGGCGGGCGAAGTGAACCGGCGGATCCACAATCTCCATGCGACAGCTCGAATCGGCGGCCGCGGAGAAACAGCAGCGGGCGTCGGAAAACGAGAGGATCGCGATCCAGTTAGTGGAGTGGACGGCCGAAGCGCGAGCGCATTCAGGCCGGCGAGAGCGCAACTGCAAGCGGAAGGGGAGAGCATTCGCGCCCGTTTGCTTGAGATCGAGGAAGCACTCAAGGCGGCGCGCGTCGAGCGCTCGACCAGGTACGCGACCGACGCGCGGAAGTGCTGGCCAGTGCGGCCAGATTGCAGTCCGACCTGGAGCACATGTCCGAAACATGCGTCCAGGAGCTATCGGCTAGTCGCGAAGAATTGCTGGCCGACGAGAGCCTCGGCCGCGCCAGCGGCGAAGAGCTGATCGCGGAGGAGACTGCCTACCGCGAAATGCGCATCAAGCTCGACTCCATGGGCCCGGTCAACATGATGGCCCTGGAGGAGTACAAGGAAACGGCGCAGCGCCACGAGTTTCTCGACACGCAGCGCAAAGACCTGCTGCGATTCGATCGAGAACACCCAGGCGACGATCAAGGAAATCGACGCAGTTACCAAGCAGAAATTCGACGAGGCTTTCGCCGCCATCAACGAGAATTTCCAGAAGGCTTTCACCAAGCTGTTCGGCGGCGGGCTGGGCTTCATGCGGCTGAGCGACGAAGAGAACTCGGCCGAGAGCGGCATCGATATCGTCGCTTCGCCTCCGGGAAAGAAGTTGCAGAACGTGCTGCTGCTTTCCGGCGGAGAGAAAGCACTGACCGCGCTGGCATTGCTGGTCGGCATATTCCAGTACCAGCCGAGCCCGTTCTGCATCCTTGACGAAGTCGACGCGCCGCTGGACGAGGCTAACATCGGACGCTTTACCGAACTGGTGCGCGAGATGAGTGCGCAGACGCAGTTCATCATGATTACGCACAGCAAGAAGACAATGTCGATTGCGCCGGTCATGTACGGTGTGACCATGCAGGAGCCGGGCGTTTCGAAGATCGTTTCCGTGCGCTTCGGCGCCGAGCAGGAGCAGATCAGGATCGCTACGGCGTGAACGTTGTGCGATATACTGCTGTCGGTTCCGCTTTGATGCCGTGGACGAAGGCACATCGAGGGGCGGTTAGCTCAGCTGGTTAGAGCGCCTGCCTTACAAGCAGGAGGTCGCTGGTTCGAGTCCAGCACTGCCCACCAACAATTCTCATCTCGACTCTGTGAGCTTCTGCAAGCTGCTGAAGAACAAAATTTCGGGAAGGACAAGCCCTCAAAATCTTGCACGCTTTACATCTGGATTACACATTCGGTAGCTCCTCGCTCGTTGCTTCGGCGCGTTTTTCAACAGCCCGCTAGGGAATGACCCCGGATTCTCCATTATGAACTTCCCCATGACTCCCGCAGTGGCCGAGGCGCTCAAGCACGCGAACGATAAGGCGCTGCAATAAACGCGGGGCGCGCACGGCGCAGGACCAGCAAACCCGTACGCAAATGCGATGGCTGCCGGGGAAATGAGTGGATGCGTTTTGCGTCCAAAATCGTTCGAGCGGCGAAAGTTGCATAAGACAACTGCGCGCAATCGATTGACGTTTCAGCCGCTTTCCGTATAATGAAATTGACGTTCAGGGGTGGTAGTTCAGTTGGTTAGAATGCAGCCCTGTCACGGCTGAGGTCGCGGGTTCGAGTCCCGTCCACCCCGCCAACACCCTTCTTGGCTTCCTGGTGAATCATTTTTTTGGTTTCGCCAGGATTTCGGCACGCGGCTCCGCGTAATCACCTGTCACACATAATTCATTGTGCTTTGCCTGTTTCGTAGGCATGTTTTTTTGCGCCCTGCGAAAGCCCCTTTCTTAGGATCGCCATCTGACGCCGGTAAAGGGGACACAATGTCAAAGACCGCGTCGAAGCTTTTGGATTTTGGGTCTCAGGTGGTGATTGTCCTGACTCTGGTGCTCTTCCTGGTGGCCCTAGCCCTAAAAGGGTTTACGCACGAGCTGCTCCTGGAGGCAGGAGTCTTCCTGGTTTCGGTGAAGCTGATCTTGTTGAGCTGCAAGAACAACCTCTCTGCCAAGCTGGCGGAAGAGCGTTTGGCACAGATGCAAGATGCTCTACGCCGAATTGAAGGTCAGGCATCTCCTCCGCAATAGTTTGGCGCTAAAGGCAGGCGGCTCCGATGCCCACGCCCGCAGGCTGTTTGGTGCCCGGGTTTTCAGTCTCCCGCGCCGATCCCGCCATTTGGTTTCCGACTAAGCTGCCAGGACGCGGCGGACGGCGACGCACAGTTCATCCAGGTTTACCGGTTTGTGGAAGAATTCGGCGGCTCCCATTGATTTCACGGTTTGCTCCACCCCCGGGACTTCACTGCCGCTGACGACGATTACCGGAATTGTCTGGGTTTTTGCCGAAAGCCGAAGGCGTTTGAGAACCTCCAATCCGGTTCCACCCGGCATATTGATATCGAGAATGATCGCATCTGGACTTTCGCGAAGTGCGGTCATCCAAGCCTGCAACGCATCTGCTAGCCGCGCTCACCTTGAAGCCGCTTTTCGAAAGGCAGCTCGACATGGCACGCAACTGTAACAAGCAATCGTCGGCGACCAACACTTTTTTGCCGCCCCCGGACGGTACCGCAACCGGGCGGGAAGTCCATGCGGGAGTGCATCCGCCGTGGCGGCCGAATGGTGGCAACGGCGGTTCTAAGGGTGTTACCCACAACTCGAATCAGCTCTTCCGAGCCTCTGACCAAATCCAATTTCGACTTTTTCGAAGAAGACGGAAACGTCTGCTCGCCCGAGCTTTGCCTCACTCTGAGCCAGACTTGTCAGGACGATCACCGGAACTTTGGCGGTCAGGGGAAGGCTTTTCAACTCATTGAGCACATCCCAGCCGTTCAGCTTCGGCAGGAAAAGGTCGAGCAGAATCAGGTCGGGCAAAGATCTGCGAGCAATTTCCAACGCCTGTTCCCCGTCCGTGGCAAAGAGAACCTCGAAGCCGGCCTGTTCCAGTGCGCGCCCGACCCCATGTCTAATCAGGACGCTGTCGTCCGCCAAGAGCACTGTTGCCATGTTGCGATTCTCCGCTTCACCGCGATCTCGTGAGCCCTTTGCCGTGAGAGCTGATAAGTTCCTGTCTCGAAACCTATCGGCAGAGTGCAGGCTTCGCTGGAGCGCGGCTTCAGCACGCGGCTATGCCTGCGCAGGCACGGAGAACTCAAAACAGACGTTGGCAATCGCTAAGTTGCCAATTGTAAAATACCTGCTAGAGTGAAAATGTGAGCTAGCGTGCCGGGCCTTCGGGCTTTGGCTGCATTTCTTTTCCTAAAGGTGGTCGGAACTCATTCGAAGGATGTGATCCCATGGCGGATATTACAGTAACGCTCCCTTACGGGAATGAGATGGTCGACGTAAAGATTCCTGGCGCAAATCTGATCGGAGTCTACTCTCCCAGGGATGTCACCCCGGTGGCCAATGTAAAGAACGAGATGGTCCGCGCCATCAACAATCCGATTGCGTCGAAGCCGCTGAAGCAGTTGGTGAAAGGGGCCGCCAAGGTTGTGATTCTCGCCGACGACAATACCCGGCTGACTCCCACCGACAAGATTATTCCGGTCCTGCTTGACGAGATGAATGCCGCGGGGGTCAAGGATGAACAAATCACGGTGATCATCGCGCTGGGCACGCATCGATTCATGACCGAGCCGGAGATCCTGGAGAAGTTCGGCGAAGCCGTCGTGAAGCGGGTCGCCATCAAGAACCACGACTACAAGAATCCCGCGGCTTTGATCGACCTGGGAAAGACTCCGAATGGGACCAGCGTCTGGATCAACCGCGAAGTCTACGAGGCCGATTTCAAGATTGGCGTGGGCAGCATTGTTCCGCACCATATTCCCGGCTTCGCGGGTGGAGCGAAGATCGTACAGCCCGGCATCTCCGGCGAAGATACAACGGCGGAAACGCATCTGCTCAGCGTCCGCGCGCCCCGTTCCTATCTGGGCGTCGAGTCTAACCCGGTGCGCGAAGAGTTGAACAAAATCGCCCGGCAGATCGGGATGAACACCATCCTCAACACCGTTCTCAACCGCCAGGGCGAGGTGGGTGGAGCCTTCTTCGGCGATACCGTCGAAGCCTTCAACCAAGGCGTGAAGTTGTCCAAGGAAGTGTACGCCGTCGAGATTCCGGAAGAAGCCGACATCGTGATCTCCAGCTCTCATCCTTGCGACCTTGAATTCTGGCAGGCGCATAAAACGCAGTATCCGTCGGACCTTGCGGTCAAGGCCGGAGGTACGATCATCATCGTAACCCCCTGCTACGAGGGCGTTGCCGTTACCCACTCCGACATTCTGGAAATCACGCATTACTCCGCCGAGCAATTGCGCAAGAAGGTGGAGGCTAAGGAAGTTCACGATGAGGTTGCGGCAGCGTTGGCAATCGCCTGGGCGCAGGTAAAGGAGCGCGAGAGCGTCTTCCTGGTGTCGCAGGGCATTGGCCCGGAAAACTCCCGCAAGCTCGGGTTCACCTACTTTGGCAGTGTCCAGGCGGCGTTTGATGCGGCTTTCGCGAAACATGGCGGAAAGGCCAGAGTGACGGTCCTGACGCACGCTCCCGACATGCTGCCCATCATCAAAGTAGGCGCAAAGCCAGCCGCCTCCGAACGGCAAACGGTCGGGTCCGCAAGGTAGCGCAAGCTCATTTCGAAACGAAGGCTCCCGGATTTGGGAGCCTTTTGTTTTGCCGCCAACCAGCGCAATTTCAATTCGTTCGACCTGAGAGGCGCTGAAGTCCGCCATTCACATGCTCGCCATTCACATGCTCATCAAGGCGGCAAACGTTTCGATTCCATCCCACAGGTTTTCGATCCGGAGATTCTCGTTGGAACTGTGCTGATTGTCGTCGTGGTTGGCGATCGGCACGATGATCGTGGGCGACCCAAGCACCTCCTGGATCATGAACAACGGCGTGCTCGACCCTGCGCTGGGAAGCTTGATCAGCGGACCGCGAGCGCTTTCGACCGCGGCGATCACCGCCTTCGAGATGGGCAGGTCCATGGAAGTGCGCGCTGCATTGTAGCCGGCCCCGTCGACCACCACCTTAGCCACGCGCGCATGTGAAAGCCGCGTCTGCTCGTCCGGCTCCGTCCGCACCACGAAATAACCCTGCTTGCGGATATGCGCCTCCAGACGCTCAACCGCTACGCGCTTGTCGATCCCTTTTACCAACCGCATGTCGATGGTGGCCGATGCCGTAGCCGGAATTACGTTGCTGGCCTTTTCGCCGATGCGCGAGCTGGCCATTCCGCGCACGTTGAGGGAAGGCAAGATCAACAGATCCAGAAGCCTCTCGCCCTTGCCATCGGTGCTGCCTAGCCAGAACTCGCGTTTAAGCTGCTCATCGTTGTTAGGAGACTGGGCGATGGCCTGCTTCTCGGCTTGGCTCAACGGGTCCATGCCGTCATAAAAATGGTCGATCAGAACGCGTCCGTCAGCGTCTTTCATCGAAGCCAGCAATTGGGCAAGCATCATGGCCGGATTGGGCGCCCAGTTGCCATAGTGGCCGCTGTGCAGTTCGCGGCGAGGACCATAGACGGTGATGTCCACGATCTGTACGCCGCGGACCCCAAACAATATTTGTTGCCGGCGGCTCTGGTGGGTGGGATTGTCGCAGATCAGCCAGGCATCGGCACGCAGCAGATCCCGGTTCGCCATCAGGATTTTGTCCAGGTGCGCGGAGCCGCCTTCTTCCTCGCCCTCGATGATGAACTTCAGGTTGGACTTCAGCGGGACATGGTTTGCCCGTATTGCATCGAGCGCGGCCGCGAAGGCCACGATGGCGACCTTGTCGTCGGCCGCCGCACGGCCGTAGATGCGCCATTCGGGACCGAACGGCTGGCCCGGCGCCGGCAGTGGAATCAGCTTGCCGCCGGCATCCAGCGGAGCATCGCGCAGCACCGGCTCGAAGGGCGGCGTGGCCCACTCCTTGGGATCAAGCGGCTGGCCATCGTAGTGCGCGTAAAACATCAGAGTGCGGCTCGCTCCCGGCGTTATCAGTTCTCCATAAACCGCCGGAGGAGCGTCCGGGGTTTCGAGCAGCCGCGTCTTGACGCCGCGTTTCTCCAGCATCTGCTGGATCGTGGTGGCGTTTTTTCGCAAGCTGGCCGGGTCCGCCGCCAGGTCCGGAATGCTGACCAATGCCATGAGCTCGGTGACGATGGCGCGCTCGTTCGCCTGGCGCCAAACGCGGGTCGCCATGGCACGCGAATCCTGCGCGGAGGAAACAGTGGACAGCAACAACACGGAGAGCAACGCCAAACCCGGCTTATTCATCGGTTTATCCGTCCAGAGTGAGAGCTGGCCGGCGTCAACGGAAGTGGCCTTCGCGGCAGCGATCCGCACCGCGCCCTCCATCCGCCGGCTTTGAGCTGTGAGGTATAGCACTACTACAGACGGCAGCAGAACACAAGCAGCTTTGCCCGGCTTTCCGCAATCCTTCCTCAAAATTCGCTTGCGAGACGGCCGACACCACAAAGAATCGGGAACGAATAACCGTGTCTTGCTACACTGTTTACTGTGAACGCAGAGATCATCGCGGTCGGCTCCGAAATGCTGACGCCATACCGCCAAGACACCAACTCCCTCTTTCTCACCAAGCAGCTGAACGACCTGGGCGTCGAAGTGGTTTTCAAAGCCGTCGTGGGCGACCACCGTGAACGCTTGATTGAGTGTATCCAACAGGCCTTGTCGCGGACCGAGATCCTCATCTGCACCGGCGGACTCGGGCCGACCGAGGACGACCTCACGCGCGAGTGCGTGGCGGAAGCGCTTGGACTCGGCTTGCGGCGCGATCCCGACATTCTGGCCGCGCTCTACGCCCGTTTCGCCACCCGCCGCATTCAGATGTCGACTAACAACGCCCGCCAGGCCGATCTCGTCGAGGGCGCGGAGGTGCTGCGCAATCCGCGCGGCACGGCTCCCGGCCAGTTCATGACGGCGAAATACAATGGCGAGCCGAAGACCATCATTCTTCTGCCCGGCCCGCCTTGGGAGTTGGAACCGCTTTTCCAGACCGAATGCACGCCACGCCTGCAAAAACTGCTTCCGCACAGATTCATCGCGGTCCGGGAGCTGAAGCTGGCGATGGTTCCGGAATCGCAAGCCGATCTGCGCGCCGCTCCGATTTACAAACGCTACACTGAAGTCCAGACCACGATTCTCGCCGGATTCGGCGAGGTGCAACTGCATCTGCGAACCGAAGCGGATACGGAGGAAGAGGCACAGACCAGGGTCGACCGCCTGGCATCGGAGCTGGAGGATGAATTTCAAGAGTCCGTTTTCTCCACCGCCGGCGAGTCTCTGGAAAAAATCGTCGGCTACTACCTGCAAATGCGCGACGCGACGATCTCGGTCGCCGAATCGTGCACCGGCGGATTGCTCGCCCAGCGCCTCACTTCCGTCAGCGGAAGCTCGCGTTACTTCCTGGGCGGAGCCGTGGTTTATTCCAACGATTTGAAGACGTTGTTTGCAAACGTGCCGCCGCTGCTGATTGCCGAACACGGGGCGGTGAGCAAGCAGGTGGCGACGGCCATGGCTGAGGGAATCCGCAAACGCTGCCGCTCGGCTCTCGGCGTGGGTATTACGGGGGTCGCGGGACCAACCGGAGGCACCGAGGAAAAACCGGTCGGCTTGGTTTACATCGCGCTGGCCGACAATCTGAAAACCGAAGTGAACGAGCGCCGCTTCCCCGGCGACCGCGAGCGCATACGGCACTGGGCCACGCAGCAGGCCTTGGACATGATTCGCCGCCGGCTTATTTAGAGCAGTTCCGGAGTTGTTACCGATACTATGCGTCTGTTCGTCGCGCTTGACATCGACGCGGCCATCCGGCAGCGGCTGCAGGAGTTCGTGAACGAGCTGCGCGCGCACCTTCCCGGTGTCCGCTTCCTTGGCCCAGAGACGTATCACGTGACCCTCAAGTTTCTCGGCGAGAGCAAGCAGGTCGAGGAGATTGAGCGGGCGATTGGCTCGGTGCGCGGCGTGCCCTTCGAGATCGCATTCCGCGGCAACGGTTTTTTCCCGTCGGCAAAGCGTGCGCGGGTGTTCTGGGCCGGAATTGAAGCGCCGGGCGAGCTGCAAGCTCTGGCCACCCGTGTCGATGAGGCGGCGCGCACCCACGGGTTTCCGCCCGAGCGGGGGCCATACCAGCCGCATCTGACGCTGGCGCGTCCCGGCTCCGGTAATCCTAGGGGCAAAGCCGGTGAACGGCCGGACGAAGGATTCCAGGCCATTCAGCAATACTTATCCGGCAAGCCCGCACCCGAGTTCGGTACAATGACGGCTCACGAATTTTTTTTGTTTGAAAGCATACTGTCCGCGCGCGGAGCAACCTACAGGAAGGTTCGGCGATATGCCCTGGCCTGAACTTGACCTGAACTTTGCGGTTGCGCGGCAGGTTGCACGAGGTGTCCCGCAGACGCCATTGGGGTCCCCGGCGGCAGTCGTTTTCACCGTGCCGGAGTGAAAGACCGGGCGTTTGCCGGACAATGAGGCCAGTGCCAATTTCAATCTACATTTTCTTTGCCGTGCTCGCCTATCTTCTGGGGTCGATTCCGTTTGGATACATCCTGGTGCGGTTGTTCCTGGGCACCGACGTGCGCCAGACCGGGAGCGGCAATATCGGCGCCACCAATGTGGCTCGAACCGGCTCCAAGGGGCTCGCCATCGCCACCCTCGTGCTCGATATCCTCAAGGGCTACGTCGCCGTAATCATCGCCTATGCCTATGGCATGTTTGCCGCCTGGCGGCACACCCCACAAGTTAACGGATTTCCGCCGAACGCACCCGCCAATTCCTCCGTGCAACAGGCATTCCTGTTGGCCGCGCTGGCCGCATTTTTTGCCATCATCGGACACATGTTTACCGTCTGGCTGCGCTTCAAGGGAGGCAAGGGCGTCGCTACCGGCCTGGGAGTTTTTCTGGCGCTTGCTCCCAAGGCGGTGCTGATCGTGTTCGTGGTTTTCGTCGCAATTGTGGCGGTCACGCGCTATATCTCGCTGGGCTCGATGGTGGCCTCCGCGTTGTTTCCACTCTGCTTCTATCTGCTGCAGCCGGCGCATGCCACGCCCGCGGTGCTCGTCATGCTCTCCGGCGTCTCCCTGCTGATCATCTACCGCCATCGAACCAATATCAGCCGGTTGCTGGCCGGTACCGAAAACCGCTTTGGGTCCAGGTAAGGAGAAACACGAGTGAGCAGAATCGCGGTCATCGGCGCCGGCGCATGGGGTACGTCGCTCGCCATCGTGCTTGCCCGCAACGGAGTTCACCAAGTCCGCCTCTGGGCGTACGAGGAGGAGGTCCGCCGCTCCTTCGAGAGCCGCCGGGAAAACGCGCTATTCATGCCCGGAGTAGCGATTCCGGCTTCGGTTCAGGTCACCAACTCGCTCGCCGAAGCGCTCGACGGCGCATCGATCGTGGTCGGCGTCATGCCCTCACACCACGCCCGCAATCTTTACCGGGAAATGAAGCCACACCTGCGGCCCGAGATGTTGTTCATCTCGGCGACCAAGGGACTGGAGACCGGATCGTTGCTGCGGATGAGCGAAGTGATTCAGGCCGTGCTCGCCGCGGAACCATCTGGCTTTCGCCCACGCCTGGGTGCGCTTTCCGGCCCGTCGTTCGCCATCGAGGTCGCCAAAGGCGATCCCACGGCGGTCACCATAGCATCCGATGATGACGAACTGGCGCAGACGGTACAGCGCGAATTCAGCGATCCCAAATTCCGCGTTTACCGGCATCATGATGTAGTCGGCGTCGAACTCGGCGGCTCGCTGAAAAACGTCATCGCGATCGCTGCCGGTGTGGTCGACGGACTCGAACTTGGCCACAACACCGCCGCCGCGCTCATCACCCGCGGTTTAGCCGAGATGACCCGCCTGGTGGTGGCGTGCGGAGGACAGTCCGAGACCATGGCCGGGCTCGCCGGCCTCGGAGACCTGGTGCTGACCTGTACCGGCAGCCTCTCACGCAATCGCAGCGTGGGCGTGGAACTCGGCAAAGGGCGAAAGCTCAGCGAGATTGTCGGCAGCATGCACGGCATGGTGGCCGAAGGCGTGCTCACCACCGACGCCGCCGTCGGACTGGCACTCAAATACCAGCTCGAGATGCCGATCACGGAGCAGACCTACGCCTTGCTCCACGAAGGCAAAGCGCCGCGCGAGGCGATTCACGAGCTGATGACACGGCCGTTCACGACCGAAGTGAAGCTGTACTAATCATCAATTTTTTCGCAGTCGGTTTATCAGTCGAACTCGAGCCAGATCGGCACCCGTAGAGCACCGTCGAGTCCGCGAGCAATGCATCTGCCATGATCATCCTAACGGCATCGCCACCGCGTCCCGTATAATGTGCGATTGCAATGATCCAAACTTTATTTGGCAATACGGAAGAGAGGCCCTCGTTTTTTGAGCGCATGAAGCAGGCCGTCGCGCGCACCCGCGAGAACCTCACAGAGCGCATCGAGGACGTGGCCGGCTTTCGCAGGGAAATTGATCGCGAGACTCTCGACGACCTGGAAGCTACGCTGCTGGCCGCCGATCTCGGCTCCGCCACCACCGGACAGGTGCTAGCGAGCCTGCGCGAAAAAGTCGATCGCAAGCAGATTGGCGACGTCGAGGAGTTGAAGCGGGTTCTGAAGGAAGAGCTACGCGGCATTCTGGCGGCGGCGGAAAAACCGGTGAACAGCGTTGACGGCGAGCCCGAGGTGATTCTCGTGGTGGGCGTGAACGGCACCGGCAAGACGACCACCATCGGCAAGCTGGCGCACAACCTGCGCGCGCAAGGCAAAAGCGTGCTGCTGTGCGCGGCCGACACCTTCCGCGCCGCCGCCATCGAGCAGCTTGAAATCTGGGGCGAGCGCACCGGGACGGAAGTGATCAAGACCAAGCCGGGCGGCGACCCCTCGGCGGTGCTGTTTGACGCGCTGCAGGCGGCGCGCGCCCGCAAAGTCGATTACGTGATCGTCGACACCGCCGGCCGCCTGCATACCAAGGCGAACCTGATGTCGGAACTCGACAAGATGCGGCGAACCGCACAGCGCATCATCGCCAGCGCGCCGCACGAAACCCTGCTGGTGATGGACGCCACCACCGGCCAGAACGGCTTGCAGCAGGCCAAGCTGTTCACCGAATCGGCTGGAGTGACCGGAATCGTGCTGACCAAGCTCGACGGAACCGCGAAGGGCGGAATTGTCGTCGCTATTTCGCGCGAAATGGGGCTCCCAGTGCGCTACGTTGGCGTAGGCGAGAAGCAAGGCGATCTGCTGCCGTTCCGCGCCGAGGATTTCGTGGAATCGCTCTTCGCAAAATAAATTTCCATTTCATCGAACCAGGCAAACGATTATGGTACGACGCACCGCAGACGAACTCTTCATGACCCAGGCACTCGAGCTGGCGCGCCAGGGTGTGGGGCTGGCCTCGCCCAATCCCTGCGTCGGGGCCATCGTAGTCGACGAGCGTGGTCGCATCGTCGGGCGCGGAGTTCATCACTACGCCAAACGCAAGCATGCCGAAGTGCTCGCCTTGGAAGAAGCCGGGCCGCTGGCGCGCGGCAACACTCTCTACCTGAATCTCGAGCCTTGCTGCCACAGCGGGCGAACCGGGCCGTGTACGGAGGCAATCCTTGCGGCGGGAGTTGGACGCGTAGTGGCGGCCATGCGCGATCCCAATCCGCTGGTCGGCGGCAAGGGATTCGAGCAGCTTCGCCGCGCGCGGGGTTGAAGTCAGCGAGGGCGTGCTGGAGTTCGAAGCGCGCAAACTCAACGAGGCGTTCGCGCATTTCATCCGCAGCGGCGCGCCGTTTGTCACCCTGAAATCGGCGATGACGCTCGACGGCAAAATCGCGAGTGCGCCGCTCAGCCCCGCCGCCAAAGGCTCTACGACCTATATGACCGGAGCCTCGGCGCTGCGCCAGGTGCACCGGCTGCGGCACGCCTCCGACGCGATCCTGGCCGGCATCGGCACGGTCATCGCCGATGACCCGATGCTGACCGATCGCAGCGAACTTCCACGGCGGCGGCCTTTGCTGCGCGTCATTCTCGATTCGCACTTGCGCATTCCCATCGATTCCCGCATCGTCGCCAGCGCGGCCGATGATCTAGTCGATGTTTTGCCTCGATGCCGCCGACGAAAAAATACACGCGCTGGAATCACGTGGCGTGCGCGTTGAGCGGCTTCCGCCGGGTCCGGAGAAGCGCTTCCCCGACCTGCAATGCGGGCTCGACTGGCTCGGGAAAATGCAGATCACGAGTCTTTTGGTCGAAGGTGGAGCAAGGGTGAATTGGGCATTCTTGAAGGCTGGCGCGGTCGACAAAATTTTTCTCTTCTATGCGCCGAAAATACTTGGCGGCGGCACTTCCGTCAGTTTCCTAAGCGGCGGAGGCTTTGGCACGATCGCCGAAGCTGCGCCGGTCCGCGACCTTTCCCTGCACCGGTACGGGGAGGATTTTGCCATCGAAGGCTATCTCCGCGATCCGTACGCGTAGCCAGAGTGACACCTCGGAGATCAGTTTTACAAGCTTGTCTTGTGTGTTCTAAATCACACCTCCGGCTCGATCTGGCGGCTATAATCTCTCTTCACCATCCTGGGAGATTTTATGTTCACTGGAATCGTCGAAGAAGTCGGCCGCATCGCCCGCATCGAGCAGAAGGGCGAGAATCGCCGCATCGTCATTGCCGGCCAGAACACGCCGAAGCAGTTGAAGACCGGCGATAGCTGCGCCGTAAGCGGCGTTTGCCTTACCGCCCTCGCCATCACTCCGACCTCTTTTGCCGCCGACCTGGCGCCGGAAACCTGGGTGCGCACTTCGCTCTCCCGCATCACCGAAGGGGCGCTGGTAAACCTGGAATTGCCGCTCCGGGCCGATGGACGCATGGGCGGGCACATGGTGCAGGGACACGTGGACGGGGTCGGCAAGCTGCTGGAATTCGAGCGCATTGCCAACTCGGACGACTACTGGCTGCACGTCGGGGTTCCGGCCGAGTTGGAGAAATACCTCGTCTACAAGGGCTCGATCGCCATCGAGGGCATCAGCCTGACCGTGGCTCGTCTGGAAGGACTGATTTGCACCATCGCCATCATTCCTCACACCGTCGAGATGACGAACCTGGGCTCGCTCAAGCCGGGCGACCCGGTCAACATCGAAACCGATATCGTGGCCAAGTACCTTGAGAAGTGGCTGCGCAAGCCCGAAACCACCCCGCTGAAGGTGGAGACCCTGGTGGCGAAGGGATTCTGAGGCATTCGCGGGGACTGCTGGCGTAACTTACGCTAAGGGGATTTCTCAACAACTGCGCGCACTCCCGGTAATTTTGGTGGCCCATTCAAGTGCCGGAGTTGCGCTTGAGTGGGGTGGGTTCTTGCTTATTTTCAACTGCCCCACTCAACGAACAACGCGTTGAATGGGCCACCCGCCGTAACTTACGCTAAGGGAATTTCATGACAATATGACTTCAGACTACTGCGGCGTGGTGGTCTTGCTGGGCAAAGTGAACAGAAGTGTCATTGCAGCTACGAAAGACAGGGATGCTGCTGCGGTGCTGAGGAATTGCATGTTGGCAGCGATCCCTAGCGGCATGAAACCCTTGATAACGCTCAAAACGAATCCTATGGCGAACGATGCCAACAGGAAATGCTCGTATTTCCCTCGCGCAGCCCTATAGAACCAGAACACTATCCATAACACAAAACTCCAGTAGAACACGCTCAGACTGATAAACAGCGGCGTCAGGCGGGGCAGTCCGTAAACTGGCTCAATAAGCCACGGAGTAGTGAACCGCGCAGGATGTAATGCGGTGCGGAGCGCCGATGCGGCAATGACAGCCGTCAAAATCACTGCAACAATCGCATGGCGTCTGGTCTTTATAAGACCGCTTGTGTGGTCAACGCTGCTCATCGAAAACTGCCAGAGGCATTATGCACCCCTCCAATCGTCGCGAACAGGGCCTTCTCAACAGCTTCGCCAGGGCGGGGACTGCTGGCCACGCTCTACGCCGTAACGCCCGGCGGTTCATCGCCCAGATCATGCAGGTTGACGCTATCCAGCGCCAGAAATTCCTGCACAATCTTTTCGTTGGAGTGCTCCATCTCTTCCACGGTTCCGAAAAAAACCACGCGGCCTTCATGCAGAAACACCAGACGGTCCGCGAGTTTCTTGGCCAGCGTCATGTCGTGCGTGACCACGACGCTGGTGAGTTTAAGCTGATATTTCAATTTCTGGATAAGATTTCCCAACAAGTGTGCCATCAGCGGGTCGACCATCGTCGTGGGCTCGTCGTAGAGGATAGCCTCGGGCTGCGCCGCCAGCGCGCGGGCAATCGCCACCGAGCGCTTCATGCCGGTCGAGAGTTCCGAGGGCAGCTGCTCGCGGTAATGCGCCACCCCTACCATTTCCAGCAGGCCGTCGATGATCTGGTAGATCTCGTCTTCGGTGAGATCGCCGCGCTCGCGCAGCGGGAAGGCGACATTCTCGCCGACGGTCAGCGAGTCGAACAGCGCGCCGTTCTGGAAGACCATCGTCACCTTCTTCCGAATGCGCTCCATCTGTTCCTCGCTGTAATTTGCGATGTCTTCATAGGCGACCCACACGCGCCCGGAGTCGGGCCGCAGAAAGCCCATGATGTGATGTAGCGCCACCGATTTTCCCACCCCGCTTCGGCCCAGGATGCAGACGGTTTCACCCGGCATGACGTCGAAGCTGACGTCTTCGAGCACCACCTTCTCTCCAAATGCCTTGCAGACATGTTGAAAATTGACGTACGGTTTGTGCTCGTCGTTCATGTTTGCAATCTCAGGGTCAGGTCTCGGAACTCCGCCGGAGTATTCACGTTGGCGAACAACTCTGGTCCGAATCCCGCGTCGCGAAGCTCATCTTCCTCTACGATGCGGCTCGGCACCCCTGTAAAGATGCCATCGATGCGCGTACCACGTCGCTTGCCGGTGGCGGCCGTGTGTCCAAAGGCTGCGCTGCCGGCCAAAATGTTCTCCGCAATTTTGGCGAACTCCCGGCGATAAACCGCGCACACATTGTGCAGATGTCCCGCCACTCGCGGCACCGTCGCCAGTTTATCGGTACTGGCTGCGAGCCGCACCAGAAACCGCAACAGCTCGGGCGTAACCAGCGGACAATCAACTCCGAGTACCAGATTCAGCTCGGTCGCGGACACCGCCAGCGCGGCGTGGATTCCCGCCAGCGGTCCGCACGCCGGGTAGAGGTCTTCCACCACCGGCACGCCAACCCCAGAATAGCGCGCTCTGGGAGCCACCAGTTTGACCGTGTCCGAAACCGTACTGGCCAGCCGCAGGGCCCGCTCGAGCAGGGTCTCGCCCGTGGGCAGCGCGAGCAGAGCCTTGTCGCGGCCCATACGGCTGCTCTCGCCACCTGCCAGCACGAATGCGGATACTGCCGCCGGTGCATCCATTGCCCAGAATCTTACACGAATGGAAAAATCCGCTCGTGAAATATGTCTTGTGGAATATGCAGGGTAAGGCGGCGTCGATCGGAACGCCGGGGTTCAGCACATGCGTGGCGAAGGAACCCTCTGTATCTTTTCGGGGACCCACTGGATTTCCATGCCGACAATCCTGCCGGCAAAATCGAGATCCAGGGTTGCGGGAAGATCAATCGCGGCTTCGCCACTCGGGCCCGGAAGCGCGATGAAAACGCGTGGCTCGGCGTAATTGGCTGCGCCCTGCTTGCAGATAAACTTCAGCGCCTGCGAGTTGCGGCATTGTTTTGGAACCTCAAACGTAAACTCCGCAAGATTGCTGGTCTCCGACAGCCAAACCACCGCTTGCACGACCATCTGGGCGGAAACCTCCTCACCTGCGATCGACAGGTCGGGTTTAAACGAAACATAGTAGGAGAAGCCGCTCTCCGGATCGAACTCCGATCGTTCTACTTGGAAATCCATGATCATTTCACTCGGCGCCCAGTGCGACCGCCTCTTGTATCACATAACCCTGCTGCGCTCAAAAATATTCTTCTGGCACTCTTGAGCCATGGAATCTTTTTGTGCAACTGGCTGGAGAGTTCCGGCCTGCGTCGGCTGAGACGGCTTACCGGGTATCCAACTGTTAAGCAGTGAAAGCGCGGTTTTCGCACGGTCGGTTGCGCGCCAGCCGTTATAATCGCAGTTCACTTAAGCTTGGAAGGGCTCCCTGGCGACGCTGTTTCGCCTCTGCCGGGGTTGAAAATATCTCGTGGACCTTCAGCTTCTCAAGAGCGCATTCGGCGGCTTGGTCTTTGCCTTCGGGCTGATCTTCGGCAGCTTCCTGAACGTCTGCATCTACCGCATGCCGCGTGGCTTGTCGGTAGTGAGTCCGCGCTCGGCGTGCCCCAACTGCGGGCAGCAAATTGCCGCTTATGACAATGTCCCCGTGCTTAGCTGGTTGTGGTTGCGGGGACGCTGCCGCCATTGCCATACCCGCATTACGCCCCGCTACATGATCGTCGAGTTGCTGCTGGGCTTGCTGTTTCTCGCCTGCTTCGCCGAATTTGGATTACGGACGGAAACTCTCAAGTGGTGTAACTTCTCGTTTCTGCTGCTTGGCCTGATTTTCACCGACGCGGAAACCCATATTCTTCCCGATAAACTCACTTTGACCGGCCTGGGGTTGGGACTCACCTGGAGCCTAGTGACTCCGGTTTCCGGTCCGCTGGGGTTTTACTACAGTCAGGTTGCTCCTGCGGCGCTCCTCTCACTCGGAGACGCATTGATCGGGGCAGCCCTCGGCGCCGGCTTCATCTATGGAACGGCCGCCATTTATCTGCGTTTGCGCGGAGTGGAAGGGATGGGAATGGGCGATGTCAAGCTCATGGCGATGGCAGGGGCGTTTCTGGGTGCTCCGCTCACGCTGTTTGTACTGGCCACCGCCTCCGTCCTCGGCGGGTTCTACGGCGCGGTGGTTGTGCTCACAATCTTTGGCAAACGTCTATCGCGTTACCGTCGCGGCCCTAAGCGATCGAACCCGGCAGCTCGCGCCTGGCAGTCGGCTTCCTTAAGTCTTCGCTTTTACGAGATGCCCTTTGGGGTGCTCCTGGGTACCATGGCGTTGTTTGCCCTATTCGCCGGTCAACGCGTTCTGCTCTGGTATCTTGGGCGATTTTAGCCCGATATTGCGCTTTTTCGACCTGGATGCAGGGTCGATCCGCACGCTTGCCGCAATGCCACTTCAGCGCTGCACGGACTCCCGCATCGATGAGCTGAAGCGGATTCGCCGTGAGCTGCTTCTTAGCTTCCGCCGCGCGGGACATGATGGAGATTCTCAATTATCCCCAAGGTTGCCGGGAGAGTGTCCTCCCGGCTACCTGCGAAATCGCCCCTCGGAAATCAGAGCGCGGCCTCGCCGCGCTCGTCGTTGCGGATCCGAACGGCTTCTTCGATCGAGGAGACGAATATCTTGCCGTCGCCAATTTTTCCGGACTTAGCGGCGGCGCTCAGTACTTGTACAATTTGTTCCGCACGCGAATCCGACAGGAAAATTTCGACCTTTACTTTAGGGAGGAGATCGACTGTGTACTCCGCCCCACGATACATCTCGGTATGGCCTTTCTGACGGCCGTGGCCACGCACTTCCGAGATCGTGATGCCCTCCACGCCATTTTCGATGAGGGCTGCCTTTACCGCGTCCAGCTTGTTCGGCTGAATAATTGCCTCAATCTTTTTCATATGGTTTCCATTCTCGAATCGCTTAGGATTCCGTAGCGTAGATAGCATCCTCGGGATAGCCTTGGAGTCCAAACTCGGGGACATCTAACCCTTCTTGTTCGACCTCTTTCGAAACACGCATCGGCTTCACCGCATTCACCACTTTGAAGACGATGAAAGTCGCGCCGAATGCCCATGCCGCACAGATCACAGCACCCATCACCTGTACCAGAAACTGCTTGGTGTCGCCGTAGAACAGACCAGTGACGCCCCTTCCCGCTTGCCCCAGATAGCTAGTGGCACCTACGCCGTTCCATCCAGCGCCATATGTGCCGTCGGCGAATAGTCCAAGGCAAATGGCGCCCAGCACGCCACAGAAGCCATGCACCGAAATCGCGCCGCAGGGATCGTCGATCTTGGTCACGTTGTCATTGAACAGAACTCCCAGACAGACCACAAAGCCAGCGAGAATACCGATAATGAACGCCGAAGTCGGACTAACAAATGCGCAGGGCGCAGTGATCGCAACCAGGCCGGCTAGCATGCCATTGCAGGCCATGGTGATATCGGGCTTACCGAATTTCCAGTACCAGAAGAGCATCGCGGTCGCCGAGCCCGCGATCGCCGCCAGGTTCGTGTTGATTGCGATGACCGAAATGCGAAGGTCTGTCGCGCCCAGGGTCGAGCCCGGATTGAAACCCATCCAGCCGAAAAGCAGGATGAAGGTTCCGATAACGACGTAAACCAGGTTGTGAGCCGGGAAAGCGCGTGGCGCCCCGTCCTTCCCGTACTTGCCAAGGCGAGGCCCCAATAGAATCGAGAGTGCCATGGCGCAGAAACCACCGACGGCGTGCACTACTGTAGAGCCTGCGAAATCTACGTATCCATGTGCCCACCCCATCGAGTTGCCAAGCTGCGACATCCAGCCCCCGCCCCACACCCAGCAACCGAAAACCGGATAAAGAATCGCGCCTATGAACAGTTCACAGAGCAGGAAGGACCAGAAGGATATCCGTTCGCAGATGGCACCGACGATGATGTACCCGGCGGTCTCCATGAACACCACTTCAAACAGCGCCAGTACGTTGCTGCCGGCGTCATAGGCAGGCCCGGTCATGAAGAAGCCTTTGCCTCCCAGAAACCCCCACAGGCCATTTCCGAAAAGGAAGTGATTTAGCGTCGGCGTCCCACCCAGGTTCGTAGGCGCCGCATTGACGGCCACGGCTCCGAACTGGAAGGCATATCCAACCGCGTAATATGCGATAAAAGCAAAGACGTAGGCCGCGAAGTTCAGCATCATCAAGTGGGCAGCGTTCTTCTTTCTCACCAGCCCGCAGGTAAGCAATGCAAAGCCAGCCTGCATGAAGAGCACGAGATATCCGGTGTTGAGAGTCCAGGCAAAATTGGTCGCCACCCGGATGTGGCCCGTTGCGTCGGCGAGCTTCATCGCGAGCGGTTCTTTGGCCGCTTGAGCTTGGAACTCGTCGAAGTCCTTCTTCTTCTGCGCATAGTCGGGAGCCGTCTTGTCGGTCGGTTCAGTAACGGCGAAGGAGTTACCCCCGGCGTCAACTACGCTCGTCTTGTCTCCGGTTACAATGCCCGCCGGATCCGGCTTCGGTGCTTCCTGGGCCATGCAGGGCATCAATGCCGCCAGGATGCAGGCTGCTAGAACCAGCACGGCACCGCCTGACGGAAGCGCCTTGCCGAAAAGCTGACGGCGCGATGTTTCTGTCTGCTCTTGTGACTTCACAATTCAGTCTCCTATTTGAATTTGTCTACAGCAACGAAATGCGAATGTTCGTTGACTTCGTATATCAAGAAGGCCCCGGGAGCGATGAGCGCCATGGCATTCATCGTCTGGCCCGTTAAGACTACGGTACGTTTCATTTCAACTGCGGGAGTCTCCGCCACGTTTCATTTTCCTTGTTGGAATCTATCCTTCGACCCTATCGGGTTCGGTGTCTGCGGTAGCGGACTATCGCCTATCTCTATCAGCATCAGGATCACGCGTGCACATCGAAGCCGCCGCACGATGCTCATTTACTATCCGGCTCCAGCACGAAGATCAGCCCCGCCGACACCGTCGATTGCGTGTTGGCGAACTTTGCCGCATCCTTGTTGAAAGCGTGAGGATTGTTCGAGTCGTCGAAGCGATACTCAGCCCGTGTGATCAGGTGCTGGACAAATTTCCTCTCCACCGTGGCAGTAATTTCGTTGACGTGCTGGGGAGTGGGAACAAATAGGGAGAGTACACCGATCGTCTGGAAGCCGCCCGTAGTGAAGCCGTCGTGGTCGTTATAGTACTCATAGCGTCCCGCCACTGCCCACAGCGGGTTCAACTGGTACTTCACATATCCCGCTATGCCCGACCAATCAACCGCCTTGTTACACGACGTGCCACAAGCTGCAATCGCAGGGTTCCGGCCCTGGACCCGGCCGTAGTCGGCATTGGCCATCAGAGACAGCTTGCTGTTGGGCGTGTAGGTAATCACCGTGTCACTCAGGTTGCGCCAATTGCCGCCATCCAACTGGGTCGCCCCCGGGCCGCCCAGCCAGCCCTCTGTAATAGAAACCTTTTTGTTCGGGTTCCAGGCGAAGCTCAAGCCACCCGTCTTGCCGCTGTTGTAAGTATCCACAAGGTTGTTCCAGCCGTTGACCACATAGCCAGTCAGTGTGTACTTATCATTGAATGTGTAAGCGGCACTGAGACCGAAGTGATAGAAGGGGATCGCATAGTTGAATAACAGGCTGCGCGAATAGTTCCAATTCTTGTTACTCTCAATCACTTCGGCGCCGACTGGCGTCACGAACTTGCCAAAGGTCAGTGTCAACCCCTTGCCAACCGGAGCCAGATAAGACGCGTACGCTTGCTTCAGATACTGCGCGAAGCCAAGTCCTCCGGGATCGGTGCTATTCACGACGTTCATAGCATTGCCAAAACCCAGCGTGAAGTCATAGCCAAGCCGGCTGCTCGCGTCGGGTGTCTTGTCTAAACCCACTTCGATCAGGTTCAGCGCGAATTGGTTGGTTGCATTGTCGAAGAGGCGTAGCCCCGAGGTCCGGTTCGCCGGACTATTAAAGTTGTAACCGTAATAGCTATCCACTAATCCGTTGACGGTGGAACCCTTGAGCACGCTAGCGATGCCATCCAATGGACCGGGCGCCGCGGCAGGGGTAGTAGCAACGGCCACCGAATTCGACGGCGCGGCTGCCGGAGCCTCTGTCTTCGCTTGTCCGGCAACCTCGGCTTTCAATTGCTGTAACTGCCGCTCCAAATCAGCGATGCGCTGGTTGATATCTGCGGTCGCCGACGGCGGAGTAGCGGTCTGCGCCGCCATAAGCGGACATAGTAAAAGAAGCAAATACAAAGTCCCGGCTGCTGGGCATGGCTTGAGCATGTCCTTGAGCATGTCTACGACCTGCTTTCTCGCTTGTATATAGCTATTAGGTAGATTCTGGGCTTATAACCCGGTAGGTCCAGAGTAGACAGAGCGGCTCACTGCGTCCAACGCATTGTTCCGTTGGCAAAGATCGAAAAACCTCTCACAAATTGCAGTTATGAGAGAGATAAGGGATGGTTATGAAAATTGCTGTTATAGGCGGGATAAGAGATACTTATTCGCTAAAGACTGAAGACGTGGTCTTAGAGATTGTCTAACGGCGTGGCAACCGTCTACATCGTGTTAAGATATATTTCTGATTCGCGTGTGACCTGCTTCGTACTGCTGGGTGGTTGACCCTTGCCGGCGAGACATCGCGTGCCGGCTCGCTCGCGCAATCAGCGCATCGAGGGAAGCGCCCCCCGGACCAAGAATCAAAATCAGAAGCGAGGCAAACAGAAACGTAAACGGATCGGCTCCGAAGAACTTGGGAGGATCGGAGAAGATGGCGAGTAGAGCTGCCCGGTCTGCCGTAAGATAAGCGACCACCATGTCTCCCGTCAGTAGCAGCGCGATTAGCCGCGAACCCAGCCCAAGGATCAGCAAAACTCCTCCGACGAGCTCCAGGCCGGCTACAAAAACCGCGTTGGCGTGAGGAAAAGGTATTCCAAGGTTGGCGAAGAATCCGGTCACCCGTTCCAGGTTCTGCAGTTTACCCCACCCGGTCTGCGCAAACTGAAAGCCCCAGTACAGCCGTATTGCGAGCAGCAGCGGCGAACGCAATGCCGAGGCGACGGTGGCGAAATTTTCATAAGCCCAGCTGCATTTCTCGTAAGACGTACTCATCTCGCCCTCTTTTCGAAGTTATCGAAGTTGGACCGGCTTGTCACATGGGGCCGCGATGCGCTCCCTAGAGAGAGCCAACCAAGTTTACTCCAGGCGCCAAACCACTGCTGAACCTTGCCGGCGCAATCCCCGCCTTCGCCGGCCTGGCCTGCTAGCGCTCGCTCGATGGCATCGCCGAGCGAAAACCCGCGCTGCAATCCGGTCAAAACCGCGAACTCGCCCGGCTCCAAACGCCTGTAGTGGACACTGAACTCCGCACGGTGGACCGCCAGGAAAATATCTTCCGGCCCGCCGAAGCGCATCAGCCATTTTGTCCGCGACCTGCGGTTGAGCGCGGCGATATCGCGCGACGAGCCCTTCAGCGCCAGCAGCATGTCATCGACCGCATAGCGCGGCTGCAGCAAGCGGATGTAGGGTTGTAATGACAACTTAGCATCGCCGTTCAGCCCCGCGATCTGGGCCGCCGTCAACGGCTGCCGTTCCGCGGCGTCGAAGGCCTCGATGTGTGCCCATTCCAGGCGCACCATGTCGAGAACCAAATCGCCGTCGGGCTCGGTGAACTCCGCATGCGCCTCGAGCCACGGCAGCAATCGTGAGCCGAGGTTGCGCAAAGTAAATGACTGCGATGGGCAATCCGTCAAATACCTTCGCGCCAGCCGGTCGAACTGCTTTTGTCCAACCACGGCGCGCAGTCCCGGAAAATCCTCTGTGAACGAATCCAGGATTCGGAACCAGTATTGCCGGTTGTAGATCTCCAGCCGTTCGAAGCCAGTGAGCCGGCTGTTGGGCTTGATGAACCCGGAGGCCTCCGTCATCATCGAGCGGCCATCGACGGTCCTGCGGCGCATGCCTTCGGCCGCCGTCAACGGCTGCATCACGGCCTTGGCCATCCTACGCTGCAACTCAAGCAGTGAGTTCATGCAGATGTGCCTCCGTCGGCATGCGGCTCACGTCTTCGCCGGCGAATTGTTGCAGATATTTTTTCGCCTTCAGAGCCTCGGCGTGGACTTCCTCGAACGAAGGGATCTTGTCATCCCACTCCAACAGCGTCGCGGTTGGACCGCATCGCCCGATGGCGGCCGCATACAACTCCCAAACCGGATCGATCACCGCGTGATCGTGGGTGTCGAGCAGGTACTTCCGATAGCGCGAATGGCCCGCGATGTGGATCTGAGCGACGCGCTCGGCGGGAACATTGTCGACATATTCGCGCGGATCAAAGCCGTGATTGAAGGAAGAAACGTAAATATTGTTCACGTCCAGCAGGATTCCGCAGTCGGCCCGCTCCACCACCTCCGACAGAAACTCCCATTCCGACATTTCCGAGTCGTGGAACTCGGCATAGCTGCTTACGTTTTCGACCGCGACCGGAACTTCGACAAAGTCCTGCACCTGCCGCACCTTCTTCGCCGTCGATTTCACCGCTTCCCAGGTGTAGGGCATTGGCAGCAGATCGTGCGTATAACGGCCGTCCACGCTTCCCCAGCACAGGTGATCGGTCAGCCACGGGGTTTTGGTTCTGCGGACCAGCGCTTTCAGCCTCTTCAGGTGTTCACGATTCAACGGCCCGGCCGATCCGAAGTACATTGAGACGCCATGCTGCACCACCCGGTACTGCTCAAGGATGCTGTCGAGAATGGCCAGCGGACGGCCCCCGTCCATCATGTAGTTCTCGGAGATGATTTCAAACCAGTCGACGACCGGCTTGCGAGTCAGAATGTGCTGGTAATGCGGGATACGGAGCCCAATACCGATGCCGTAGTCCGTGTGCCCGTTGAAGCGATTTGCTGGCATCGACATTCTCCTCCACCCCGGCTGAAAAAAATTTCGCTGACGCCAAGCTGCTAGAAGCGATTTGCGCGAGTCGATTCCGGAGTTACCGACCCTCATCTCGTGTGCCGCCGAAATCCGCTCCGCTGAGGCACCATCGTTAGGATGCGGGCTTTAGGATGCGGGAAGCGGCCTGGCGGACGCAGCGAGGGACCGGATGTGCCGGTCCCTCTGCCTGGCGCCTAGGACAGCATCGGCGGCTTCGATCCGTCAGTGGCACAGCCACCCTTGCCTTTGCAGGAGTTTTTGCCCTTGCAGCCATTGTTGCCGCTCTTACAGCCGCCCTTGCCTTTACAGTCGTTCTTACCTTTACAACTGTGTTTATCGGTGTCGGCGAATGACGCCTTCGCCAGCTTCACGCTGGCAGCGCCCACGCTCTTCTCGGGAGAGGTCTGGGACGTGTTGGTGGTGTTTGCGCTGGCTCCGCCGAGAAGTCCAGAAATCGCAGCGGTGAGAACAAGGGTCTTCATCGATTTGGTCATCAAAGTTCTCCTTTTGGGTTGGCTGTGCTTCGGTCTTCTTCGACCGAACTGCCTCACAAGGATGCGGTTTCCACATACTGGGAGGGCCGCATAAGCTCCTCGTGTTGAAAATCATTTTCAATTAAGGTACGGGCAAACCGCACGCTCGGATTGGCACCATTTAGGTGGCGAGAGTGGAATACACCGCCAGAGCACTCCACCCAAGCTGCCGAAAGAAACTCTCGTGCGCAAACGGTGTAGCCAGATTTTTAGCTGCAACGTCCGGGTTCTATCGTTGGCAATTCTGCCGCTTGGCGGGCTTCAGCGGCCCCTGCCACACTTTATTGGATTGGCCCCGACGCTATTGCCGGAGCTTGCAGAGGCGTATGGCGGATTCGACTAAGTCACTCATACTGAATGGCTTCGAAATAAACAGCGAAGCGTGTGCTGCAGTCGCAAGCTGCATTTGCTCGGGGTCGCTATAGCCGGATATAAGAATCGTCTGGATCGAGGGATCGTGCATTTTCAGCAGTCCGATTAGCTCGGGGCCTTTCATTCCGGCCATGACGACGTCCGCAATCACCAGATTTGGCTTTAGCTTGACGGCAGCCTCCCACGCCTCCTGGGAAGAGCCCGCGGCGTGAACCCGAAAACCCTGACGGCGCAGTGCTTCGGCAATCGAATTCCGCACCATCTCCTCGTCTTCCACCACCAGCACGGAGCACGGCTCTGGAGACAACGCCACCTCGGCGCGCTTGACCTTATGAGGCGGAGCGGCTATGGGCTGTTGGGTGCGCGGAAAGCAGACGAAAAAGGTGGTGCCCACGCCAACCGCACTGTCGAACCTGATGAATCCGCCGCTCTGGATGACGATGCCATACACGGTTGAGAGGCCCAACCCGGTTCCTTTGCCCGTCTCCTTGGTGGTGAAGAAAGGTTCAAAAATGCGACTTTGCGTAGCCTCGTCCATCCCCGTTCCGGTGTCGCGGACGATCATGCGAACGTAACCGCCGGGAGGGACTTGGACACTGATGGCTTCGGACTCGGCCGTCACTTCGAAGTTCTCCGTGGAGATTTCCAGCAGACCGCCCTCGGGCATGGCGTCACGGGAATTCAGCGCCAGATTCAGGATCACCTGCGTGATCTGAATCGGATCAGCCTTGATGTTGCCGAGCTCGGGGTCGAGGTCGAGGCGTAGCTTAATGTCTTCCTGGAGCAGATGATTCAGCAGCTTCACCGTGTCGTGAATCACTTCGTTCAGGCGCAACACTTCCGGACGCATTAATTGCCGCCGGCTGAAGGCGAGAAGCTGCCGGATGACCCCCGCTCCCTTCTGCGCTGCGTCGACCGTTTCCTTGACCCTGGCGTCCTTGAACTCAAGATCACTGCTGGTCAGCGCTAGGTGCGAGGCGAGAGTCACCACTTGCAGAACATTGTTCAGGTCGTGCGCGATGCCCCCAGCTAGTTGCCCAACGGCTTCCATTTTTTGCGCCTGCCGCAGTTGGCCCTCCAATTCCTCCAGGCGCGTTACATCCCGCTTCACCGCAACATATTTCTGGGGTATACCATAGGCATCGTGAACCGGCGAGATCGTAGCCTCTTCCGTATACAAGGTGCCATCCTTGCGGCGATTGATGAAGCGGCCATTCCAAACCCCTCCCGACTTCAGCGTCCGCCAGAGCTCGGCGTAGAATTCTCTCGGCTGCCGGCCAGACTGAAGCACCCGCGGATTCTTCCCGTATACTTCCGCTCGCGTGTAGCCGGTCAGCTTTTCAAAGTGCGGATTGACGTATTCAATCGATCCACTAAGATCCGTAATCACGATGCTGTCCGTCGTGCTTTCGACCGCCCGTGCCAGCAACAGTACTCGCTGTTCGTTTCGCCGCACTTCGTCAAGCAGTTCCCGAAGCGCCTGTTCACTGGTCTCCAGCGACTTCAGAGACTCCTGTTCCAGCGTCACGTCCTGCACGATGACCATGGCGCGGGCCGGCTTATGCTCGCTGCCAACGGAAGAAATCGCCGGCTTTCCCCAGCGCACGTTCCCAGCCTTGCTGCTGTACTTCCGAATCCGCGACATTGGCTGCTCGCCGCCGTCTTCGGCAATGCGCCACAGCGTAGGGAGATCGGAGACCTCATCGGGATGAAGCAGCTTTGCATACGGTATTCCCAACAGCTCTTGTTGCGTGTAACCGAGGAAGTCGGCGAAGGCGCGATTGCACTGCACTACGCACCCCTCGTGATCGAGCATGCATACCCCGGCATGCGAATCCTCAAAGCACTGGCTCAGGGTGCTCTCAAAGCCCGTGCTGCGCCTCGCCGAACGCCGCCACAAAACCACAGCCACAGTCAAGCCGGCTATGACGAAACAAACCGATTCGGAGAGCTCAAAGACAAGCTCGGGATGCCCTAGGGAACGCCAGACCCAACGCTCGATCAGCGTTAAGCCGGCCGCGCACAGCGCGAGCCAACCAGCGGTCGTCAAAATCAGTGGCTTATGATTTGCGGCGAATTCGAGCCAACTGGAACGCACTACGCCTTCCTCACAGCAACAGGGTAGCTCTTATGGAACTTTTCGTCGAGGCCCGGCCTGGTAATGATCGCCACCAAGACACGCCTCAACGATTTCAGCAGCCGGTGAAGCCGCGCCGAATCGCTTCTAGGGTACGATAATCGTTGCGCTCGCATGGAAATGCCCGAAACCATCGCGGAACAAGCTCACGCCCGGCGCCAACGACTGGCGGAGTTAGCCCTCCTTTTTCTGAAGCTTGGCACCATCGCATTCGGTGGCCCCGCCGCTCACATCGCCATGATGGAGCAGGAGGTCGTGCAGCGCCGGCATTGGCTGACCGAAGCGGAGTTCCTGGACCGCGTCGGCGCCGCTAATCTCATCCCCGGTCCCAGTTCGACTGAGTTGGTGATCCACATCGGCCATCGCCGCGCGGGATGGCGGGGCCTCATCGTCGCCGGATGCTGCTTCATTCTGCCGGCCGCATGCAGTGTTGGCGTGCTGGCATGGATCTACGTTCGTTTCGGCGCATTGCCCGTAGCCTCCGGCCTGCTCTACGGCGTCAAACCGGTGGTCATTGCCGTGGTTTTGCAGGCCCTCTGGAATTTTTCCCGCACCGCGATTCGCAGCCGCTGGCTCGCGCTGGTAGGGGTGTTCGCAGCCGCGTTGGCCCTGGTGCCGGTGCATCCTCTGCTGGTGCTGATCGCGGGCGGCGCTGCCACCGGGACAAGAAATCTGCTCGCGCGCCCGCGGCCTACCCGCAAGTCCACGGCGGGCGCCATGATCTTGCTGGGCTCGAAAGCGGCAGCCAGTGGCACGGCCGCAGCAGCAGTCGTCGGGGTAGGCGCCATTTTCACCGCTTTCGTGAAAATAGGCTCGGTGCTGTTTGGCAGCGGATACGTGCTGCTCGCCTTTCTCCGCGCGGAATTTGTCGAACGGCGCGGCTGGCTCACCTCGCAGCAACTGCTCGATGCGGTTGCGGTCGGGCAGATCACGCCCGGGCCCGTTTTTACTACCGCAACGTTCATCGGCTATCTGCTTCATGGTCCGGTCGGAGCCTTCGCCGCCACCGCCGGGATATTTCTCCCCGCCTTCGTTTTCGTGGCGGCCAGCGCGCCGTTGATCCCTCGGCTGCGCCGTTCCGCCTTCGCGGGTGCGGTTCTGGACGGAATCAACGTCGCCTCGCTAGCACTGATGGCGGTAGTGACCTGGCAGCTTGGAGCCGCCGCGCTAGTGGATTGGCTGACCTTGTTGATGGCTGTGGTTAGTGCGGTGCTGCTGTTTCGCTGGCGCGTGAACTCTGCCTGGCTGATCCTTGCCGCGGCTGTACTGGGAATCCTGGCCAGGGGTCGCATCGCTTAGCAGGCTGCGCCGCTCTACGAACTTTGTAACGGGTCCGTAGTCTCGTCCGGGCGGCTCAGATGAACGAAGTCGACGAAGCCGGACGAAACCCTTTGATAGCGGTCGGCGATCGACGATCCCGCAACGCTCAGTCCCGGGAGCGCGATCCCCGCAAACAACTTCAGGATCGCCAGCAACGAACGGATACGCAGTTGCAGAGCCTGTTGGACCACCTTTTGCGCGGTCGAGGCAACTTCAGGATTCGGGCTGGTTCTGGCCGGGTTTGCCATGGCGATCAGCAAAGCTGCGTTGTGCGCAACCGCCTTGACGTAAGCCAAGGCTGCGATCTGACGCTGCCGCTGCACCGTGCGGAACGCGGCTGGCGCGAGCTTTTCGCGCAGGTACAGGGTTTCGTTTGGGTCGACAAGGTTGCGGAACGCGGCGATATCGACAGGCGCCAGTTGCCGGCTCAGTTCGTCGTAGCTTTGTCCCGACAGAACCCTGTGGCGCACTATGTAGAGCGCAAAGATCAGCGCGGGGACAATCCCGATGACCAGAAGAATCGTGATCATGAAGACTCCGGCGTGTCCTTCCTGTCAATGAGCATGCGATGATTGCACAAGATAGTTTGAACTTAGCTCACGGCGTCGCCTTAACGCATCCGAAAAAAGTCCACGTTCTATTTCCGGAACAGGTTCCTTGTTTCATTTCGGAAATCGCCCGAATCGATATACTCTTGCTATATACGCCGTATAATCCGGCAGGCGTGGCTGAGGGGGCTGAATGCCGCTGTTCAGTGCTTCGGAAGATTTCACCCGGTATACCTTGTCTGCAATACCCGAGCTTTTGTCTCGTCTGGCTTACATCACCAGCCTTCGAGATAAGGAAGGAACCTACTGTCATTGGGGGCTGGTACGCACCCATGGAAGCGCCGCTGCCACGGAAGCCATGGGCCACGCGCACCTGGAAGTGCTGACGAAGGTGCTTCGCACGCCGCTGTCCCAACTCATGCGGGAAGTAGAAGATACTAGCAAGTCGGGCTCGGGGCGCCAGCGGTTCTGCTCCAGAAATCGACTCCTCTGCGATCGATTGTGCCGGCTGGGGCGCACCCCGCCACGTTCAGCCATGCCAAGGCTACGATTCTCGCGCTGCGCGCGTTGGAAGACGCGAGAAACTGGCTGCAAACCAGTCATCGAGTCGCATAGCAATCCCCACCACCTGTCCTAGGATTTCCGCTTCGTTCGGCTGCTTGAGGGAACGAGGAAGCTCCGGCGAGAGCGGATGCGGTTGCAGAATCAGCGAATCGCCTACCACCGCGCACCACGAACACATAAAGCCTTCGCGCGTCTCGACAAAGTAGACCGGCCGCTCATATTCGGAGCGCCACGTTCCTTCCTGCACTTTGTTGCGCGACTCGTCGACTTGCACGAAAGTGCCCGGCAACAGCAGCGGGTACATGGTGAGATCCTCGCTGCCGATATATCCATAGACAAAGCGCTCCGGCTGCAGATGGGCCAGGTGTGAAAGCGGTACCAATCCCCAGCGCTGTATCATGCGGCCCAGGTTCGTCGTACGCCTGACATCGAAGCCGGGATCGATTTCCGTTGGCAGATACATCGCCGTGGTGCCGGCCAGCGCCTCCGAAAGGTGCGAACGCGGAGGCTCGACCAGCGACAGGTCTCCGGCTGTCTGGTTGAGGTCGATCCCATACCAGGAGAGGAATTCGCGCACGTCGCGCCGGTAAATGATGCCGAGCGAGTATAGCCGGAAGATGCTAGGTATGACTCCTTTGGTCTCGATGTCGGATAGCCTGCTTAGGGGAACGCCGAAATCGTCGTTCTGGTGTTTCGCCGCGATTCGCAAACTTGCCGCTTCTACCTCTCGAATCGTGAAACCCAACTGCTCGCGAAGTGCCCGGAGCTTTTGCCCTGCCGTGGTCAACATGCCCCCTATGATCTTGGTTCTAAGAACTAAAGCTAGAACCTTAACAAGGTACAGGAAGACAAAGAATATTTACAATCCGCACCCCAGGTACATGGAAGCCGTAACATTCGAGGTTGCCAAGGCCAGAGTGCCTCGATCGTTCAGCCGCAAAACCTTGGGAAAATGCAAGCATAAGGCCTAGATCCTATGACCCCAAGCACGCAAAATCTTGCGGTGAAAGAGGCTGCCAGAGATCCCGGACGGGCGATGTGCTCTGGATCACATCTGAGCGTGATATTTGTAGTTGACCCCGCGCCGCTCTGGTTGGACAATGGAGTTGGAGTTGAAAATGATTTTCAGATTCGCAAGCCGGGACCTGTCCACCAAAACCAAGACGACGAAGACGCGTCTGCCGGCTCGCGCTCTCAAGCACGTTGGCCAGCGTCGCTCCGTATCGGGATTCCCGGAGAGCACCGCTGCCGGACTAGGCGCAAACAACTCTAGCCGTGAAATACAGCTTTTACCGCTTTCTGATCTTCCTCAAGGGGTTCGCGCCATCATCCACGAGATTGATCTGGCGGCCGGCGCCGCCGACCAAGTCATGCTGTTCGGGTTCATGACCGGCGTAGAGGTCGTCTCCGGGCAATGCGGTCCCGGCGGCGATCCCAGGGTCTACCGGCTGGACGGAACGGAAGTGGCAATCCGGCGCGCTACCGCACGGCACATCATGGTGCGCATACCCTTTGCCCCGGAGCCGGCCTGATGTCTACCCGCGAGTGCTGCGGCCCTTCCTACGGCACAGAGGTACTGGAAGGTGTTGGCCAGAAATCAATCCGCACCATCGCGCTCGTAGGGCCGCCCAATTGCGGCAAGACTACGCTCTTCAACCAACTTACGGGCCTTCACCGCAAGGTAGCGAATTTCCCCGGGGTCACGGTTGAACACTTCACCGGATACCTCACTTTGCAGGACGGCGAGCGCGTCGCTCTGATCGACCTGCCGGGCATCTACAGCCTGAACGCGAAATCCGAAGACGAGCGAGTCACGGTCGATGTTCTGCGCGGCCAAATGACGGGGATCGAGCGGCCGGACGCCATCGTGCTGGTAGTCGACTCCACCAATCTTGGCCGTCACCTGGCGCTGGCGGCGCCGGTCATCAGCCTCGGACTGCCCACGCTGGTGCTGCTCAACATGGCCGATTCCCTGCGCGCCCGCGACGGTCATATCGATGTGCTATCGCTGGCGAGGCAGTTAGGCACTCCCGTGGCTCTCGTCAGCTGCGGCCAGCGGAGAGGGCTTGGACGCTGTCGCTCGCTTCATCAGTTCGGCCATGCACCAGCCGCAACCGTCTGAGCTGCCCCTGCTGCACGATATCCGCGAATGCCGGCAATGGGCCGAACGCATCAATCTTCAGTCCAATTACCGCAAGCCTTTGCCGCCGGTGTGGACACGCCGCCTGGATGCCGTTTATCTACATCGTCTATGGGGTCCGCTGATTTTTTTCATGGTGGTGGTTGCGGTATTCCAGACCATCTTTGCCGCCGGCCAGCCTATCTCCAAGCTGCTTCAGGATGCGCTCGATTACCTGGGGGCGGCCGTTTCTCCCCATATCCACAACGCTCTGATCCGCTCTTTGCTGATGGATGGCGCCTGGAACGGCGTTTCCTCGGTGCTGGTTTTTCTGCCGCAGATTCTGCTGCTGTTCCTGCTGATCGGGGTACTGGAGGACTCGGGATACCTGGCGCGCGCGGCCGTGATCGCCGACCGCACCATGTCCCGCTTCGGATTGAACGGCAAGGCCTTTATCCCGCTGCTTTCGGCATACGCCTGCGCGGTTCCGGCCATCATGGCGACTCGCACCATCGAGAACAAGCGCGACCGTCTGGCCACCATCATGGTCGCGCCCTTCATGACGTGTTCGGCGCGCCTGCCGGTCTACACCATGGTGATCGCCGCATTCGTGCCCAACGCGCGTATCGCGGGAGTATTTTTTGGCTCGCGCGCCTTGGCCATGCTGGGGCTTTACGTGATCGGTTTTCTGGCCGCGCTGTTCACCGCGCGCGTGCTTAAGTCTTCCATCCTCAAGAGCAAGGATGTTCCCTTTCTGCTGGAGTTGCCGCCCTATCGCTGGCCGACTTTGCGCTCGCTGGCCATGCGCCTCTTGGACCGCACGAGAGCCTTCGTCTGGCGTGCTGGAACCGTCATTCTCGGCGGTTTCGCTGCTGCTGGCGATTCTGACGAACCTGCCGCTCCATCAGGGGCAACCGCCGGCCATTCAGGACAGCGTCGTGGGGCGCATCGGTCATTCCCTGGTGCCGGTCATCGCTCCGCTCGGTTTCAACTGGAAGATCGGCGTCGGCTTGCTTACCTCTCTGGCCGCGCGCGAGGTCATCGTGGGCACGCTGGGCACGCTCTATGGCGTCGATCCCCAACAGCACGCCATGAACCTGCAGCAGGCACTGCACAGCGACCTGAGCCTGGGAGGCGCGGCCGCGCTGCTGATTTTCTTCGCCTTCGCCATGCAGTGCACCTCGACCCTCGCCGTGGTGCGCCGCGAAACCAACAGTTGGAAGTGGCCCGCGCTTCAGTTCACTTACATGACCGTAATGGCTTACGGTGGCGCCTTCATCGCCAAACACCTGGTCGACGCCTTCTTCCGATAGACGCGCTCGAACAACGAGCCAGCGGGTACGTTCCTATGTTTGTCTAGGCCTTGACGCAGAGGTTTCGGAATGTCATCCTGAGCAAAGCGAAGGATCCCAGGAAACCGTCCCAGTAACCTTGCGTTCCGCTTCGAGCCTTTTCCTCGATAGAATCCTTCAGCCGCGACTTCAGCCCCACGCAGCCTGGGATTCTTCTGCTCCCGGCGGTCGCTCAGAATGACACCTCAAAACGTTATTACGCAATTTACGGGACTCCTACGCCTTGAGCACGCCCGCAAGCGCCTGCCCGGTATAGGACTTCTTTACCCGTGCGACCTGCTCCGGCGTTCCCTGGGCGACCAGGCGTCCACCGTCTTCGCCGCCCTCCGGCCCGAGGTCGATGATCCAGTCGGCGTTGCGGACAACATCGAGGTTATGCTCGATGATGATGATGGTGTTGCCCAGGTCGGTGAGCCGGTGCAGCACGTCGAGCAGCTTGTTCACGTCCTCGAAGTGCAGGCCCGTGGTCGGCTCGTCGAGCAGGTAGAGCGTGCGTCCCGTCTGGCGCTTGCTGAGCTCGCGCCCCAGCTTGATGCGCTGCGCTTCGCCGCCCGAGAGCGTGACCGAGGACTGGCCGAGGTGTATGTAGCCGAGCCCGACGTCAACCAAGGTCTGTAACTTCTGCCGGGCTTGCGGAATGTTCTCCAGCACGCCGAGCGCGTCCGAGATCGGCGTATTCAGCAGGTCGGCAATCGAGTAGCCCTTGTACTTCACCGCCAGGGTCTCGCGGTTGTAGCGTTTGCCGCCGCAGACCTCGCAGAGCACGTAGACATCGGGCAGGAAGTTCATCTCGATGCGGCGCTCGCCCTCGCCCTGGCAGGCCTCGCAACGTCCTCCCGCCACGTTGAAGGAGAAGCGGCCGGCCTTGTAACCGCGCTCGCGCGACTCCGGAAGCATGGCATAGATCTCGCGGATGTTGGTGAAGACGCCCGTGTAGGTCGCCGGATTCGAGCGCGGCGTGCGCCCGATGGGCGACTGATCGATGCGGATCACCTTGTCGATGTTTTCGCTGCCGCTGATGGCGCGGTGCTTGCCCGGATCTTCGCGCGAGCGGTAAAGCTGGCGCGCCAGCGCGCGGTAAAGAATGTCATTCACCAACGTCGATTTGCCGGAGCCGGAGACGCCGGTCACGACCGTCATCACGCCCAACGGAAAGCTGACGTCCAGGTTCTTCAGGTTGTTCTCTTGCGCCCCGAGGATTGCGATGGCAGGCGCCATTAGGCTGCCGGCGCTCGTGACGCACCGCCGATCCGACGCCGTCCGCTAATGTACTGGCCGGTCAGCGATTCGGGCTCGTCGGCAATCTGCGCGGGAGTTCCGGCGGCGACCACCTCGCCTCCGTGCCGGCCCGCGCCGGGTCCAAGGTCGATGACGTAATCGGCGCGCCGGATGGTTTCTTCATCGTGCTCCACCACCAGCACGGTGTTGCCCAAGTCGCGCAGCGATTCGAGCGATTGCAGCAGGCGGGCATTGTCGCGGTGATGCAGGCCGATCGAAGGCTCGTCGAACACGTAGAGCACGCCGCGCAGCTTGGAGCCGATCTGGGTCGCCAGCCGTATGCGCTGGCCTTCGCCGCCGGAGAGCGTGGCCGCCGAGCGATCCAACGCAATGTAGCCCAGGCCAACATGATGAAGAAAGCCCAGCCTCTCACCGATCTCGCGCAGCACGCGGCCCGCGATCTTCTCCTCGCGTTCATTCAGGCGGATGGCTCCGACCGCCTCGACGGCGCGCGAAACCGGCAGCGCGGTGAAGTCGGAAATGGACATGCCGTTGACCTTCACGGCAAGGCTCTCGGGCCGCAGGCGCTTGCCCTCGCAGCGAGGACACGGCGTGGCGGACATGTAGTTCAGCAGCCACTCGCGGTAGCTGTCGGAGTTCGACTCCTCGAGCATCTGCCGTAGAAATGCAAAAACCCCGCGAAAACCGGCAGGGCTGCTTTTCTCCGGACCGTACAGGATCAGGTTCTGGGTCGCCGCCGGGAGCTGCTCGAATGGCGTCTCCAGGTCAAAGCGATAGACCTCGGCGGCGCGCTTCAGCAACGATTGCAGATAAGTAGACCCGCTGCCGGGACCCAGGCCGCCGTCCAGCAGGGGCTTCGACCAGTCCACCACAATTTTGGCGGGGTCGAAATCGTATTTCGAACCGAGGCCGTTGCACTCCGGGCAAGCGCCGTAGACGCTGTTGAAGGAAAACGATCGCGGCTCCAGTTGCGGAACATTGATGCCGCACTCGGGACATGCCATGCGCGAGGAATACAAGCGCTCGTCGCCGCCAACGACAGACACTTGCACCAGCCCTTGTCCGAGCTTCATGGCAACTTCAACGGAATTGGTCAGACGGCGCTCGATTCCGGCCTTGAGCAGCAGCCGGTCCACCACCACCTCGATGGTGTGGTTGCGGCGCTTATCGAGGCGAATCTCAGCTTCGATGTTGACCAACTCACCGTCGATGCGGGCGCGCGAAAATCCGTGCTGGGCAAGCTTCTCCAGCTCCTTCTTGAACTCGCCCTTACGTCCGCGCACCAATGGGGCCAGTAGCATGATGCGGGTCTGATCCGTGCCGGATTCGTCCTGCGGGACCATTTCCAGCAACCGCGCCACGATCTGTTCGGCCGACTGCCGGGTGATCTCCCGGCCGCACTTTGGGCAGTGCGGCAGCCCTATCGAGGAGTAAAGCAAGCGCAAATAGTCGTAAATCTCGGTAATTGTCCCTACAGTCGAGCGTGGACTGCGGCTGGTAGTCTTTTGCTCGATGGAGATGGCAGGGCTCAGACCGTCGATGGCATCGACGTCGGGCCGTTCCAGTTGGTCCAGGAACTGACGCGCATACGCCGAGAGCGTTTCGACATAGCGCCGCTGCCCTTCGGCATAGATGGTGTCGAAGGCCAGCGATGACTTGCCCGAACCGCTAAGCCCGGTGATCACCGTCAGAGAGTTGCGCGGAATCTCGACCGAGATGTTCTTGAGGTTGTGTTGGCGCGCCCCGCGCACCGAGATCTTTGTAATTGGCATCCGAAAGTACGCCTCCGGCGCGACCAGGGACAGCACCCACAGTGACGTGGACAGTTCACTGGAAACGTCGGACAGTGTGGCAGACACTTCGACTCAGGTATCTTAGAAGGCAATAGAGTCAAGCGTCAAACTGAGGCATAACAGAACCAGCGGCATTGCGCCCCTGGCGACGAATTCCCGTAATGGACCGCGGAGAGTTCGGAGCGGAAATGGTTCAAGTATTCGTGAAACAGCCGGAAATTTTTGATTCGGCCTGGTTCTCCACTGGTACAAAGGTTTAACGCGTGCTTAATCTTGCGCGAGCATCTTGATTTTGTAGGCTCTTGGTTTCAGCTTTCCCGCTGACATTTAATCCGGCGGGATTTTATAAAAGGTAGCGAGACTTGACGACTCTATTGGTTCCACTGGCATTGCTTTTGACTATTGTGATTTCGGTCGCATTTGGAATCGGTGCCGGATATCTGGCGATTGTGGGTATCCTGAATGCTTTCGGCCGCAACCGCAGAGAGCGGAAACCCGCGGCTGCCGCTATGATCTCCACTGCCGGTCCATCCGGCAACTGAGCGAGGCTTCGGTCAGATCCGCGTCCACTCGCGCTGCGGGCGTGAGCATGCTGTTGGTTGCATTCGCGGAAGACTTCCGCATCACCAATTCTTATTTTATTCCGAGCACCCCACTGAAGTCGCTTGCTACCACCCCAGCACTCGCAACCGCGGCGCGTGCCGGGGACCCCGCACCCCGCTTCGTCGCAGCCACTGTATTCTGGCGGGCGCACAGCACTTTCTGGCTAACAACTCGCAAATCTAAAGTGTGTTTGTGCTTGTGAAGAGTGGCTTGCAAGCAAGCCATCGCCAAACGGAGAATGAATCATGCGGAGTGTTTTGAAGCGTTACACGAGTTCCATGTTTCTCGCATCCCTTGTTTTTATGCTGATTGCAGCTTCGGCTGCCTTTGCCGACACGCCGGGCCGTCATCCGGCCTATCTGCACGCGCGAGCCGATCTGGTGCGCGCTCGCTTGCTGATGCAAGTGCGCGACGACCCGTACGTCGCGGCTCCGCTTGGCAGAGCCATCGAGGAAGTCAATGCTGCCATCAGCGAAATCGACCACGCCGCCGCATGGGACCGCAAAGACCTCAACGATAACCCGCCCGTGGATGTGAGACTGCGGGGGCGCGACAGGTTCCGCGAAATCGACCGCCTGCTGCACGGCGCACAACGCGACATCGACCGCGAAGAGGATTCGAGAGCCGCCCGCGAGTGGCGCAACCGCGCGAATCGCCACATCGAAGAAGCGGTTCAGCATTTGAGGAGAGCAAGATTGATCGATTAGGCCGATGACGTCCGCTTCCGCGGAATGCAAAAGGGCTCTCAATCGCTTGAGAGCCCTTCGCGTTTTACAGTTTGCTACAACCGGGCGCTTCAGGAAACGGTCTTAACGCCGTGATCCGGCCGCACTCCTTGGCTGGCCTGCATCAGTTCTATGGCCTTTTTCGCGATGTGTTCGGCCGCGACCTCGAACTCCTTCACCAGCTCCCAGGGAGCGCCGGAATCGCCAAAGCGGTCCTTGACCCCTATATAGCCGGCAACCACCGGGGTTTTCAGGCACTCGGGATCTTCCAGAATGAGTCCGGCGACGCGCCACGCCAGCGCGCCGATCTGGTGTTCTTCGGCGGTAACGATGACCTGAGTCTCGCGAGCCGCGCGTAATATCGCCCGGCGGTCGATTGGTTTCAAGGTGTGCACGTTCAGGATGCGCGTCTCGTAACCGAACTCCCGTTTCAAGATCCAGGCAGCGCGCATGGTCTCCGGCACCATGGGACCGCAGGCAATGATCGCCAGTTCCTCGTGTTCGTTGCGGTAATCGCTTTCCAGACAGGTTTCGAAGGCATCGATGAAGTTCGGCTGCTCGCCGCGGAAGCGTATGACATTGGCCTTGCCGAATTCGAAAGGCGTCTGGGCGGTGGTAACGACCGGCGTCGCCTCGCGGGCAAAGCGGATGTATTTCGGTCCGGTCACCCCCAGCAGCAGCTTCTGGGTGGCCTTCATCGTCTCCACCGAGTCGCAGGGAACCACGGCCATCATGTTGGGCAAGCCGCAGATGGCAAACAAATCCTCCAGCGCCTGGTGCGTGGCTCCGTCCGGACCTACCGAAACGCCGCCGTGCGCCCCGGCAACCAGCACATTGAAGTTGCCATAACAAACCGAGACGCGCAGTTGATCAAGGTTACGGGCCGCCGCGAACGTACCGTAGGTGCCCATGACCGGCAGCTTGCCTTCCTTGGCCAGTCCGGCGGCAACCGAGGTCGCCGACTGCTCGGCGATGCCCATGCTCAACCAGCGGCTGGCCCGTTCCGGATGGCCTTCGTAGAACTCGCTGATGGTGATCGACCCGGAGATGTCCAGCCCGAGGCAGACGACGCGCGGATCGCCGCCTTCGAGCGCCAGCGCCTTGCCGAAGCCTTTGCGCGTGGGTTCCATCGTGGCCTTCATGTTGGCGCCCGAGTTCCACCAGTAATCACCTCCGAAGTGCGGCATTTTCGCTTCGAGAGAGACATCGATTTCCTGCTGATAGCGCCGCATGCGCGCAAACATCTCCTCGACCGGAACCTGGCTTTCCACCCCCAGAATCCGCAGCGCCTCATCCAGCTCCTTGCGATTCGGTGCCTTGCCGTGCCAGCCGGCGACGTTCTCCATGAACGTGACGCCTTTGCCCTTGACGGTTTCCGCCAGGATCAGCAGCGGCTTGCCCGACTTGTTTTGTTTGCCCGCCTGCAACGCATCGACGATTTGCCGCATGTCATGTCCATCGATTGGCAGCACCCGCCATCCGAAAGCCTCGTACTTCGCGGCCAGCGGTTCGACGTTCATAACCGTGTCGGTCTTCCCGTCAATCTGCAGATGGTTGTTGTCCAGAATAGCCACGAGGTTGTCGAGCTTATAGTTAGCCGCCTCCATGGCAGCCTCCCAGATTTGTCCCTCCTGCTGCTCGCCATCGCCCATAATGCAGAAAACGTTGTAAGCGCGGCCATCGAGACGGCCGGCGAGCGCACTGCCAATGGCAACGCTCAGACCTTGCCCTAATGAGCCCGAAGAGCATTCCACGCCCGGCAGCTTCAGCCAGTGCGGATGCCCTTGCAAAGGCGAACGCAAGCGCCGCAGCAGGCCGAGATCCAGCTTATCGAAGAAGCCGGCGAAGGCCAGTCCCACATAGAGCGCTGGGGCCTTGTGTCCGGCCGACCAGAAGATGCGGTCGCGGTCAGCCCAGGAGGGATTCCTCGGGTCATGCTTGGCCGCGTGCAGATACAGGGCGGCGGTGATGTCCATCATCGAAAGGGTTCCGCCGGAGTGTCCTGAACCCGCACAGCAGAGTCCTGTAAGGATATAGCCGCGCATGAGCGCAGCCGTTTTTTCCAGCTGTTCAACCGAATAATCCTGAATGACGCTTCCTTTGTTCGAGTCTAAGATTGGCACTTCGAACCTCCGCTGGAGCCCCCACGCAAAGGCCGGCTGCATTGCTGAATAGCCGGGAAAATGCGTTGGGGGAAAGACCCAGCCCCGCAAGAGGTTATGCCGCCGCCAACCGCCGCGCAGTGAGGGACCTCACAGGACATGTGTGATCGTTCGCCTGCACCGCAGATCTAGCAGAATCGCTGAAAACAGAATTGCTGAAGAGTGGAGTCGGGCCAGCTAGCGGGCGGCTGGATTACACATTCCGGTAGCGCCTCGCTCGTTGCTTCGGCGCGTTTTTCAGCAGCCGGCTAGTGGTTAAAACCGTTTTGCTGCATTAATTGTTGTTGCAATTGGAGTTGTTGTTGTTGCTGCTGCTGCAATTGCTGCAAATCGCGCAGCATCTGCTCAGGCGTTTTTGGCTGCCCATTCGGCTGCAGCCCGTTGGGCGGCTGTCCATTCGGCTGTCCTGGCTGTTGCTGACCCGTCACGACTGGGGGCGTCGCTGTCGGTGGCTGCCCGGTTGGGGGCTGGCCTGGCTGATTCGGCTTGGCGACTTCGCGATCTGGGTTCTCATCGGGAGCGTCGTTGTCGTCGCTATTCGCCGCCGGGCTCGGAGCAGGAGTTGGTCGTACCACCGCTGCCGGAACAGCCGGCGATTCGCCGGAGCTTTGCCGCATGGTCAGCATGACTCGAACGACGGAACCCGGCTGCTGCTGCGAACCAAGCAGAATGTAGTCATAATGCGAGCCGTTCAGCAGCGACGCCAGGATGTCTCGTGGTCCCCCCGGCCCAAGGTTGACGTAAACTCGCTCGCTGGCAAAACCAGGAGTCTCGATGGATGCGCCCGTGGCATTTTGCACCGCCCGCAGCACGTCGCCCAAGGTGCTGTTCTCGGCACGGATGCTGAGCAACCCATCGCGAAAAGTGACCTGCGGCTGAGTGGCCGCTGTCTGGGCGGGCAGAGAGCCGAGAATCCGGGCTGGCGACGTCTGCTGTCCCGCCGCCGATGGGGACGCCGAGGCCGGCGTGGATGGCGTTTCGCCCAGCAGAACAGGCACTAAACCTGCAAACAGAATCGAAGCGCATACGAATTTGACTTTGATTCTCATGCTCCTGATCAGACATTTTACACCTGTACAGCTGCATCGCGTTGCCCGGATTCGATTTCGTCACCGCCTGAAACGTGTTTTTCGGGCGGCCTGCTAGACTAGGAAGTCGTATTAATTCATAGACCTTACAGGAATCCCCAGACGGCCCCATTAGAGTGCCGTCGCGAGGACAGTCCCCGGTGGGCGCCAGAGGATTGGGTGTGCCGGGGCGGAGGGCTGCAAGCGGTGGTAAAGACTCTGGAATGGACCGAGGCGGGCGTGCGCTTCATCGATCAGACGAAGCTGCCAACGGAAGAGGTCTTCGTAACCTGCCGGACTTATCAGCAAGTCGCCGAAGCGATTCGGACGATGATCGTTCGCGGCGCTCCCGCGATTGGAGTGGCGGCGGCGATGGGGATAGCCCTTGGCGCGCGCGATCTCAAGGCCGCCGATATCGCGGAGTTTCGTAGCGGATTCGGGCAGATTTGCCGCGCCCTGGGCCAAACCCGTCCCACCGCAGTCAACCTGTTCTGGGCCATCCGCCGCATGCAGCGTTGTTTTGAAGGGCTGGTTGGAAACCCCATTCCGCAGGTCAAGCTGGGCTTGATCGCCGAAGCTCAACGTATGCATGAAGAAGACATCGCAGCCAATCAGGCCATGGGTCGTTTTGGCGCTGCCCTGCTGCCGGCGAGCGGCGGCGTGCTCACCCATTGCAACGCGGGCGCGCTGGCCACGGCAGGTTACGGAACCGCTCTCGGAGTGATCCGGGCTGCGGTCGAGGCCGGAAAAAAGCTACACGTTTTCGCCGACGAAACCCGTCCCTTCCTGCAAGGCGCCCGGCTGACCGCCTGGGAGCTGATGAAAGACGGCATTCCGACCACGCTCATCTGCGACAACATGGCTGGCGTCATGATGGCGCAGGGCAGAGTCCAGGCGGCGATCGTGGGCGCCGACCGCATCGCCGCCAATGGCGACACCGCGAACAAGATTGGCACCTATACGGTCGCCATTCTCGCGCACGAGCATCACATTCCCTTCTATGTCGCAGCGCCTTTTTCAACCGTGGACATGGAGACGCCGGATGGCTCGCGCATTCCCATCGAACAGCGCGCCCCGAGCGAAGTGACTCACATCGGCGGACGCCAAATGGCGCCGGACTCGGTGCTGATCGAAAATCCGGCATTCGATGTCACGCCGGCCCGCTACATCGAGGCGATCATCACCGAACGGGGCCTTGCCCAGGCGCCTTACGTGGAATCGTTGCGCGCGCTGTCCATGGCGCCCACTGATATTAAGCAAAGGTGAGAAAAGTGTGATGGCAGGCTTGAACCGCAGCCGCAGGCTCCGGGCGGATGCCAGCTCAACCTTCGGTTAGCCTCCAGCACTCGCTGGCAGCGGCGGCCGGTTAATTCTCTTCGCTCTGCGAACGCAGGACCTCGCGGATTTCACGATTGATACGTGCCGCATCGCGAGAAGCCGTGTCGATGAGCTCGACCCACTTCTTATTGGCGTCGTCCAGCTTGGCCTGACTCAGCAGGTAGGAAGCCTGCATGATGGTCTCGATAGAATTGCTCAAATCGTGTGCCAGGTTGCGCAGGTGCTTGCTGATGGCAAGCGGAATTAGTGGAACACTCCCCATCCCGGGCTCAGGTGTCATTACTCCCTCTCGTAAAACTGTACTCACTGCCAGCGCGGTTTCAGAATGTTTCAGAATAAGGTCATGAACCTTCACGAGATACCTGATCCGAAACCCACCTAAGGTATAGCATAGCAGCACCTGTCGGCAAATCGGAAGCAGTCTCTTACGGCTGAGGTTGGGCTGCGTTTCTCCAACTGAATGCGATAACCATATAAGGCAATCGGCTACTTAGCGAAAGAGCCCAATTGGTATATCCCAATCTACCAGACTGTCATGGCGAGCGAAGTCGAGCCACCTTTTGTTTCTGCTACCGAAAACAAAGGGTGGCTCCACTCCGCTTCGCTCCGGTCGCCATGACATTTCCTTAGGAAATTTCGATTACACCTTCTCGGGAACTACTCTAGCGCAAGAGCCCTGAATAATTCAGGCCCTATTGGGCCCTTGGTCGGCAAGGCGAACCGGCTGCTTGAAAAACAGCTTTCGTCTTATTGCGGGCACCCAGCAATGTCCCGTGGGTTCGTGGGCCACGGATTCCGTAGCGCCTCGCTGACTCTGCCGTAGCCCGTGTAACCACCGGCGCAGGCAAAAAAAGCAGCCTCGCGGCTGCTCGAATTTCCTATTGTCTTCAGGTTATTTTGGAGCTTTTTCGAAACGTTTGTTGACTTCGCTCCAGTTCACCACGTTCCACCACGCTTTGAGGTATTCGGCTCTCCGGTTCTGATATTTGAGGTAATACGCGTGCTCCCAAACATCGTTCCCCATGATCGGGTAGAGGCCCTGCGAGAGCGGGCTGTCCTGGTTGGGCGTGCCGATGACCTGCAAACCGCCCGGACCGCTGACCAGCCAGGCCCAACCGCTGCCAAACTGCTTAGCGCCGGCATCGTTGAACTTCTCCTGGAATGCCGCAAAGTCACCGAAAGCCTTTTTGATCGCATCGGCGATCGCGCCGGTGGGCGTCCCGCCCGCTTTCGCTCCCATAATCGTCCAGAACATCGAGTGGTTCACATGGCCGCCGCCGTGATTGCGAACCGCTGTGCGAATTGCTTCGGGAACGCTGTTGAGGTTCTTAAGAATCTCCTCGGCGCCTTTGCTCTTGAGCTCGGGAGCCTTTTCCAGGGCCGCGTTGAAATTGTCAACGTAAGCCTGGTGGTGCTTGTCATGATGCAGGTGCATGGTCTGCGCGTCGATGTACGGCTCGAGCGCCTCGTACGCGTACGGCAACGCGGGAACTTCGAAAGCCATTCTTCTTTCCTCCAGCAAACTTCGTAACACCAAAATGGATGCGTGGGGTTCTACTCTGGTCACAAATAGTTTGTTCAGCGAGCGAGAGCCCCCTGTGCCCCAATCAACGCGGCCCTTTCCACCGGGCTGCGCGGCGTGTTCCTGACTGGGCGGTCGCGAATACTGGAAACACCCTGCATCCAGATGCAAGTCACGTGGCCCGGGTGCGCCCGTCCACTCCAATAACGGCAAACGCGGCCGTCGCCGGGGACGCCTGGGCGAATATCTCCGTTAACAACTTGGCCGTTATGTCGAAGCTCCCCGTAACAATTTGGTTTCTCTTTCGAAGCACGATCTTGCTCCCGCAAGGCACGCCAAGTATGCTCAACTCCTGAGCTGCTGAAAGGACCTGGTGTTATGTGGCGTTGCCTGCTTGTCGTCGCCGTGCTGTTCGCCTTGCCAACGCTCGCCTGGTGCGAAAACGCTGAAACGGCCGATCCCGATCTCGTCATTCACCGGGCATTGTTCCAGATCTCGAAGGGCGCCTACAACGCGGAAAATGAAAAACAGGTACGCCGGCTCGGAGATGCCGCAGCGGTAGCTTTCACCAAAGAGATTGGCAACCGGGAGATGACCTGGACCGACATCGAGAACTTTTTGTTCCTGGTCCACGAGGCCTTTGCCGCGCCGTACACCATCCAGAACCAGCGTGATCGCAAGCCAAACACCAGCTTGTTCGTGCTCCGGACCTTGAATCGCTTGCCCTTGTCAGACGAACTCAAGCGATCCATCACGGATACCAGGGTTTTCCTGGAGGCACGGCAGTAGATCGCACATCCATGTCGCGAAAGCGATATCCCGAAACGCCCGGCTCTGCTACGTCTCTGTGCCGAAACGCTCGAGCGCCAGCCGCCTCCAGAGGTCACGCGCCGGGAGCGACTTTCTTCGAGCGGCACAGCTCTCCCAAACCCTGCTTGGTCAAGAGCTTCGTCGCATACATAATCTGCCCTGCGTGCATCGCGAAATGCTCCACTACGGTGTAGATATTTTCCAGTATGGAGCGGTCGTATCCCGGCCGCGGAGTAGGCTCCGTGACCTGTCCGGGAGAACATTGCCGCAGCACGGCAACCGCTTCCGAGATGGTGGTGCTGAGTTGCCGTCGCAGCTCTTCGGGTGAGCCGTTCAGGCGCAGGTCGAATTCGCCGTCACGGTTCCGCGTATCGCGGCCGCCCTTGCCGAGCGCCAACGTAATCCTCTGATGAACGTTCGCGCAGAGATGAACGACGAGATTGCCAATGGCATTCTGCGCTTCCCCGCCCCGCCACCAAAGCTGTTCGACGGTCAAGCGACTGAGACATTCGTCAATCCATGAGGCAAGCGCATCGAGCCGTGAAGCGGAATATCTAAGGAAGAGTTCGGCTGCTTGGTTGTTCATGGACAAAGTCTAGCAGGCTGATGGGGCTATGCGGCTCTCTCTTCTCCACCCACAAAAACTTCCATCTCTTTCAAGCTTGGACTGATAATCAGCTCCGGCTCGGTTGCCGCCTGCACCTCTTCGGGCTGCAATCCCGGCGCGATCTCTTCCAGCACGAGTCCTTGCCCGCGCACCACCTTGATGTAGCCCATCTCGGTCACGATGGTGTCGACGACGCCGAGGCCGGTGATTGGAAGTCCGCAGTGTTTCAGAATCTTCGGGCGGCCATCCTTCGCCGTGTGCTCCATGGCGACGATCACGCGTCTGGCGCCAGCGACCAGGTCCATGGCCCCGCCCATGCCTTTTACCATCTTGCCCGGAATCATCCAGTTCGCCAGGTTGCCTTCTTCATCCACCTCCATGGCGCCGAGCACGCTCAGGTCGACGTGGCCGCCGCGGATCATGGCAAACGATTCGGCGCTGGAAAAGTAAGCGGTCCCCGGGATTTCTGTGACCGTCTCCTTGCCCGCATTGATCAGGTCGGCGTCTTCCGTACCCGCAAGCGGATAGGGTCCTATGCCCAGCATCCCATTCTCGCTTTGCAGAACGACATCCATCCCCGGCGGCACATGGTTGGCGACCAGCGTCGGCATGCCGATGCCGAGGTTTACATAGAAGCCGTCGCGCAACTCTCGGGCGATGCGCCGCACGATGAATTCCCGCTTGATTGCATCCTGTTCCTTGCCGGATTTCGTGGCCATACTTGTCCTCGCGTTGAAACTTTTTTCCGGATGGTGCCTGGAAACTCAGGCAGCTGTTTTTCTCACCGTCCTGCGCTCGATCCGCTTTTCCTCTCCAACCGCCTCGAAGATGCGCCGCACATAAACGCTGGGAGTGTGGATCTGCTCCGCCGGAATTTCGCCGGGCTCGACCAGCTCTTCCACTTCGGCAATGGTGACTCTGCCGGCGGCCGCGATCATCGGGTTGAAGTTCTGCGCCGTTTTGCGATAGACAAGGTTCCCCCAGCGGTCGCCTTTCCAGGCCTTCACCAGGGAGAAATCGGCTTTCAGCCAGCGCTCCATCACGTAGGTCCGGCCCTCGAACTCATGGGTTTCCTTGCCCTCGGCAACCACGGTTCCAACCCCCGTTGGGGTATAAAAGGCGGGAATCCCGGCGCCTCCGGCGCGAATACGCTCGGCGAGCGTGCCTTGCGGAATCAACTCCAACTCAAGTCTGCCGGCCAACACCATCTCTTCGAAAAGCCGGTTCTCGCCCACGTAGCTGCCCTTATGACTGCGAATCTGCCGATTCTGAAGCAGCAGTCCGAGTCCGAAGTCATCCACCCCCATGTTGTTGCTGATGGTGTTGAGATTCCTGACGCCTTTCTCCACCAAAGCGGCGATCAGGTTTTCGGGGATTCCGCACAAACCGAAGCCCCCAATCATCAACGTGGCGCCATCCTCTATGTCGAAGATCGCGTCTTTGGCATTGGCGAACACCTTATCCATGTTTGACCCCAGGCAGGCAGCTTTAACCGCAGCAAGAATCTCTACATGAACTTAGAGGCAGCCGGAACTCCGGCCGATGCCTGTGCTGCGCAAATTCCCTGCGGTAGATATTCCCTTATTGGTGTTGTCCAAGATTTGCTGAGATCTAGACTTCGGTGGTGACGCGCCCAAGGAAAGCGTTCCCGATCAGCGCCCGTACTTTTCTATCCATTCATCCTGCTGGCGTTCGAGTTCCATGTCGATCCAGCCGATGTAAGAACGTCCGTCCCGGGCTTTGCCGATCCAAACCCGTGTCGTGGTTCCAATCCGAGCGTCACCCTGCGGGCTAAAGCTGATGCCGGCCTGGCGAGCCAGCGCGCTGCGCAGCGCCTCCAGGTCGGTTGGGTAAAACAGAGTCGTCATTAGCCGGTCGTTGTAGAAAGTCATCACCAGCTCGCCGGAGGCATCGAATTTGGCAAAGCCCGGACGCGAAATAGTTAAGATTCTGAACTCCGGCCTGGGGTCGCTGGTCAGCGGGCGCCGGTCTTCAAGCACCGCCCAATCGCCAGACTTGAGATTCAACTCGCGCTGCATTTTCTGCACGCTGTACCCGCTGTAGAGCGGCGCCATCAGCTTGCTAGGCTTGAATTCATTTTTTCCCCGGCAGCCCGGAACGCATGCCAGGGCCAGCAGCACGAGGGCGAGGACCCGCGCCGCATTTGCAGGTGTCGGGGCGAATAAGAATACACGTCGCGGAGCCGGCGCAATGGCTGTTCGATCGAGGTTCACGGCGGCAGTATAACTCTGCCCCGGTCCGCACGCTACGACGTGTGCCGGGGACCCGCGCCTTTGTAAGGATGCCAGCGAGCGGGACTGTGGCGGCTTGTCAGTGTTTCTGCGCGGTAGCCGCCGCCGGGACGGATTCAATTTTGGGAGCCGGAAGTACGTAGATCAGCTCGCCCGGTTTCGCATACTTCAGTTGCTCACGGGCTTCCTTCTCGATTGCCTGTGGATCTGTCTTGAGGGAGTTGACACGCTGCCGCAATCTTTCGTTCTCCGCCTGTGCCTGCTGCACTTCCTGTTGCAGGCGCTTGTACTCATTGACCTTCTGCCGGTAAGCCATCATGCCGTTGGCGCCGAACATGACGTGATAAAACAGCAACCCGCCGAGCACAGCCACAAGACCCGTTGCCAGCCACTGGCGGCGCGAGAACAAGCCTTGAACGATGGCGCGCAAAAAAATCATTGCGGCGATTGATTCCTTTCAGTCGCCGGACCATCGATGGCCCGCCGGGCGCGGCTGCGCCTGTACCCTTTTTCAGTGAACGTCGCCTTCGCCTCATCCGTCAAGCGGAAGTTTTCACGCGGCGGAGAAAGGAACCAACTTCGGCAAACCGGGACCCCGGTTTCTACGGCAAAGATTTTCCCGGCGTGGCGACCCACTCGCAGCATAGCATTCCGGCAAGCACGCCGGGTTTGCGCCAATTCGCCGCTGCGATAGATAATGCGTCCATGACGGACAAGCGGCTGGTGCTCTCGACATGCGGCTCCCGCGAGGTGGCGACGAAAATTGCGCGTGCCCTGGTCGATGGACAGGTCGCGGCCTGCGTCAACATCCTCGGTCCAATGGAGTCGGTCTATCGCTGGAAAGGCAGAGTGGAGACCAGCCAGGAGTTTCTGCTGCTGATCAAGACTACCGCCGAAAACTTCGAGCGCCTCTGCGCCGAGATCCGCCGGTTGACTTCCTATGAGCTTCCCGAGGTGCTTCAGTTCACCGTAGAGGCAGGCCTGGAAGCCTACCTGGACTGGATCGGCGACTCCGTCACCGGAACTCAGAGCCCTGAACGCTGACTGGCGGCTCATTTCTCTGGACGCACGGCGCGGACATTCAAACGCACATAGTCGATCAGCAAAGGCGGTGCATCCTCGCCTGCCTGTTTGACGAGCCGATTCATGAACTCCCTTTGCAGTTTCTCGTTGAGCTTTGCCAGATAATTTCGCGCGATTACGCTGGCCAAAAACGAGCCAAACGAATCGGGGTCGGGGAAGCTGACCGGCGATGGCCAGCTCTCGACCTCTATGGCCGCAAAGCCGGCGCGTTGCAGCCGTTCCACGGTGTGCTTGGGGTCCGGAAAGTGAAACTCCTCGACCCAATCGCGAATATAGGTTACGAACGGGAGTTTGCCGGCGAGCACTGCCATACGCCTTCGCCATCGCTCAATGTTGCCTTGGCCGCCAAACTGCGCCACCAGCCAGCCTCCGGGACGCAGCATCTGGAACAGCTTCGAGAATAGCTTGGCGTGGTCCGGTATCCAGTGGAAGGTGGCCGTGCTGAAAACTCCGTCGACTGCTTCGTCCAGTTCCAGGGTTCCCAAGTCTGCCTGCACGAAACGCAGGCGGTTGCCGGCTCGCGGGCGCAGAAACTCGCGGGCGGCGGCGAGCATGTTCTCGGAAATGTCGACGGCAATCACCCGCCCTTCGGGCAGCCGCTTCATCAACTCGTCTGTAAGCCTGCCGGTGCCGCAGCCTGCTTCCAAGACGGTTTCATCGCCGCGCAGTTCCAGCCGCGAAAGAATCTGCCGTCCCCACTGAAACTGCGGATCGGAGAGACGATGGTAGGCGGCGGCATCCCACTCGCCGGGCTTGATTGGGCCGGAACTCATGAATGGATCGTCCCCCTGAAGTCGCCGGCCCTAGAGACTGTCTAACGCCTGGTCGAGGTCTCCGATGATGTCTTCCACATCTTCCAGCCCCACCGAAAGGCGCAGCATTCCATCGGTGATACCCATCGCCTGACGCCCTTTTTCTCCAATGGCCGCGTGGCTCATGGTTGCCGGATGCGCGATCAGCGTCTCGACGCCACCCAGAGACTCGCCGAGTATGCACACCCGCAAGTGCTGCAGCAGCCGCGTGGCATTTGCCAGCGAGCCAGTTTCGAAGGCGATCATCGAACCGAATCCCGACATCTGCCGCTTCGCCAGCTCATGCCGCGGATGGTCCGGCAGTCCGGGATAAAACACTTTGCTCAACTTGCGATGGGTGTTGAGAAAGTCGGCCACCAGCTGTCCATTCTCGTCGTGCCGCTTCATCCGGACTGGCAGCGTCTTGATGCCGCGCAGCACCAGCCAGCACTCGAAGGGAGACATAATCGCTCCCGCCGCCTTCTGCACGAAGGCAAGTTTTTCCACCTGTTCGCGCTTCGAGCAGACAATCGCTCCACCCATCCCGTCGCTATGGCCGTTAAGAAACTTCGTCGTCGAGTGCAGGACCATATCGGCGCCCAACTCAAGCGGACGCTGAAAGTACGGCGACATGAAAGTGTTGTCCACGATCATCTCAATGCCATGCCGGTGAGTGACGTCGGCCAGGGCCGCGATATCGGAAAGCGCCATCAGCGGATTGGTGGGCGTCTCCGCGTAAAGATAGCGGGTGTTGCCGCGGATCGCATCTTCAACCGCGTGCAGCTCCGCCGTGTCCACATAGGTGATCTCGAGGCCGAAGTTGGCCATCACCTGGTTGAGCAGGCGCGGCACACCCCCGTAGACGTTGTGCGTGCAGAGCAGGTGATCGCCGGACTTCATGAGGTGGCAGAAAGCATGCACCGCAGCCATGCCGCTGGCAAACACTTTGGCCCCGATTCCCGTTTCAAGCGACGCCAGGCTGGTTTCCAGACGGTCACGCGTGGGATTGCTCACCCGCCCATACTCGTAACCCATCCGCGGCTTTCCCAACTCATCCTGCGCGTAGGTCGAGGTGGGATAAATTGGAACGCCAATCGACCCGGTCAACGGCTCAGGCTCCTGCCCGTTATGAATTGCGCGGGTAGAGAAACCTTTTTCGTTTCTTCTTGCCATATCCGCTTTCCGCCCCGGCCATCCCGGCCGCGGCCAACCGGCCGGCGGCAAATATCGCCCGCACAACCGAGCCTTCCACTTTGAAGTTCACAGGTTACGCAAAGCCCGGGGCAGGGTCAAATCCGCACCCTTCCTGGCGCAGCGCTTAACCGATTCACCTCTCTTAAAGTTGACAATAAGCTTCATTAAATTGACAATAATAACGTTAAAAGTTGACAATATTTGTGGTAAGGTTGACAATATCTATGGGAGTTATTGACAATGACTAGGGTTAGAGCAAGAGGTGAGGATGTCAGAAGATTCATTCTCGACAATGTAGAGAAGAATCCAGTTGCGATTAGCAATATTACGGCTGAGAAATTCGGAATTACTAGGCAGGCCGTAAATAAGCATCTGCAAAGGTTGAGCGCGGAACATGCGCTCACGCAGACAGGAAAGACCAGAAACAGATCCTACAAACTAGCGCCGCTACTCGAATGGCGGCAGCTATATACCATTGATGCGCGCTTGGCCGAAGATGTGGTGTGGTCGCATGACATTCTGCCTCAGCTCAATTATTTCCCCGAAAACGTACTCGACATATGGCACTACTGCTTTACAGAAATGTTTAATAACGCTATTGACCACGCGGCCGGTACTCAAATCTATCTCACGATTACGAAAACGGCAGTTAATACAGAGATATACCTAGCAGACAATGGAATAGGCATTTTCAAGAAAATACAAACGGCACTCAGCCTAGCTGATGAGCGACATGCGCTATTGGAACTGGCAAAGGGAAAGCTTACTACAGACCCAGAAAAACATACCGGACAGGGGATTTTCTTTACCTCTAGACTACTGGATTCTTTCGACATCCTCTCAGGGGGCGTGTACTACTCGCATGAATTTGGACATGAAGAGGATTGGATTGGAGAAAGGGCGAAATTCCAATCTGGAACATCGGTGTTTATGAAGCTTTACAATCACACAGCTCGCACCTGCAAGAAAATATTTGATCACTATTCTTCGGGCGATGATTACGGATTCACAAAGACTGTAGTCCCGGTGAGGCTTGCACAATATGGAAATGACAAGCTCATTTCACGGTCTCAGGCGAAACGAGTTCTCGCGAGAGTGGAACTATTTAAAATTGTCATTATGAATTTTGAAGGCGTGGAAACTATTGGCCAAGCCTTTGCGGATGAAATATTCCGCGTTTTCGCAAAAGCCAATCCGCACATTCAACTCTTATACATTAAAGCTAATTCTGACGTGAAGCGAGTGATAGAGGCGGCAAGGGCGGAGAAGCCCATTGCGCCACCTACTAATCTGTCGCTTCTCTAACGATCCAAAGAGCCACCTGGTTCAAGTAATTAGTGGCTCCGGCACGGCTCGCGCTCAATCGAGGTCAGCGCGAAGCCCGCCGCGTTTCATTGGCGTAATAACCGCTCCGTGTACGCACCTGCAAATGCTTGTAAGCCGACGAGTGCGCTTCCACCTTCACGGTACGGTATCCGCCACTGCGCTGTGGCGTGGAAGGTTTGTAGCCAATAATGTACTGATTACGAATATCGTGCGCTACCTGGCGGCTGATCTCATCGACCTCCGTGAGGTCCTTGGGAAAGAAGGCAACGCCGCCGGTTTGCTCGGCCAGAGCATGCAGCGCACGACGAGCCCGCTTCTCACGCTCGCTGCCGAGAACCCCAATCGTGTAGATGGTCGGCCCGCCGTCGACGGCAATCTTGCGAATCGCCTGTTCCAAGGTGTCCATGCTCGCCGTATCCTCGCCATCGGTCACCACCAGCAGCACTTTCTTCTGGTCCGGCGGCGCGGTCTTCGTCAGGTGCTCGGCCGATGCCACGACCGCGTCGTAAAGCGCCGTGCCGCCGCGCGCATCGATGCGATTCAGCGCATCCTTCAGCAAGTTGATGTTGTCCGTATAGTCCTGATCCAGATATGGCGTCTGGTTGAAGTTGACAACGAAAACCTGATCCTGCGGGTTGCTCGCCCTCACCAGGTTCAGGGCCGCCTGGTTCACCGCCGGACGCTTGTCCCGCATGGACCCGGAATTATCGACGAGGATCCCTAGCGCTACCGGAACATCGCCTTGTCGAAAAGAGGTGATCTTTTGTGGCTGGCCATTTTCAAATACGACGAAATCACCTTTGTTCAGAGAGGTCACCGGGTGCTGCCGGTCATCGACCACGGTGGCATGCAGCGTGACCTCTTCCACTTCTTTCTTGAAAACAAATACCCCGCCCTCCTGGCTATCGGGAGCCTGTCCCTCTTGCGGAAGCTGGACCGTGTCGCCGGGCTGATTGAGAGGCGGGTTCTGGGGGACAGAGGAATCCTGGGCATCCGGCGCCGGAGTGCTCTGCCCGCCGGAAGACATCGCCGGCGGAGGCGCAGGCGTGGGATTACCCCGCCCGATATCGGTGGACTGCTGCGGCGCTCCGGTTGCCGGCATCATCGCCCATAGGATGAGGCACAGCAATAACGCCAGGGGAACAATTTTTTTCACTCGGAGCATCATAGCCTGTTCTCGCGTAGACCGTATGCGGTGGAAGCCTTTTGGGAGGCTGAAGTTTTACTCTGATTCCGGCGGCACTTTCCCTCGTGCCCTGTATTATTTGGACGGCATCCGAGCCCATAATGGTTGCGCAGCTCGGCTCCTATCTTCGTTGTTGTCGTTGTTGTTGCCGTATTGCCAACTCGGTTCAGATTATCGATGGTAAGTATCCTTCCGCCAGCAACTTCAATTGCATCCAGCAGCGCCGTACGGTCACTTTCGACTCGGTGTACACCAGCTTACTCTGGATGTTCTCCCCGACTGCGTAAAATCGGACTGAAAAACCACTTCCGACTAGGATCGATGTTCCTCAAGGCTGGTTGGTTTACTCTCGTAACTGCTACAATCAGTTCAGCTTCCGCAATAATCCAGCAAACGAGTTGCCCCTTTTGCGAGCGGAGCATGAAGTCATAATGGCGAAAAAGATCACCCCTCCCAGGGCGGCAGCGGCCGGCTCCAAACGGCCTGAATTGCAGTTTTCCGCGCCTGAATTCGCTCATCCACCACACCCTTTTACGTCCGATAATACGCACTTTACGCCCAATAATGCCTACCTCTATGAGCAGGTTCCGCGAGAGCCCGCCAGAGCTACGGGACAGCCAACGCTTCGCGGCTTGATCGCTCGCTTGGATTTCATGACCTTAGAACGCCATGTGGCACGTTTTCAACGAACCGACGAGGCCGAGTTCGCGGCGCAGTCTGCTGTATTGGATGCGGCCGGAAGACAGATTGAGCCACTTCCTCTGCTTGCGGACGCTTCTTTTCCAACGCTCCAGGTCGCTACGGCGCCAGCGCTGGAGATTGCAGGAAAGAGCGTGCTTCATCGCTGCTGGCAGCTCACCCCTGGCGACCGCGCCGAGTTGGGCTCGAGTTTGACCAACTGCAAACTCACCATCGTGGGTAACGAAGGCCTTTGCGACGCCCTGCTGCACTACCATGCATCAGCTTTGCCAACCGGCGCGACTCCTGCCGCAGCGGGAGTCCTGGTATTGGTCATGGCTCGCGAGCGTCGCGCTGAAATGCTTCGACCAGTCCACCGCGTCCTCAGAAACCTGTGCGGCTTTCAGGCTGGCGAAATGGTACGCGTGGTGCGCGAGAATTTCTTTTTTCAAGACGTGACCCAAACCATGCCGAGACTCGGCGGCAGCGGCCCTCACTTCGATCCTGCAATCGCTAAGCAGTTGCTGCAACCGCTCCATCCAGGCGAGGTGACCATGCTGGCGATTACGGCTCATAGCAGTTTCCGCCTGCACTCGGAAGCGGGCTGGGCCGATACCGTGCTTGCCCACTTAAGCCCCGAACTCCGCCAGTGCGCCAGCGTTCAACTGCACGAAATCATCCTGGATCGCCGTCTGGGAGTTCCGTATCGGACGAGACAGGACGGGCTGCAGCAAGCTTGCGATCATTTGGGGTACGAAAGCGACATGACCGCGGCCGTCAAGGCGGTCGCCGACGGAGCCAATGCCGCCTTCCTGATGGCGGCTCCCGACCCGGCCGTGGTGCTCGCGATCGCCAGCCGGGGCGGGTTGTTGCCAGCCCGAACGGCGGAGCTCGACTTGGATCTCGAAGGTTTCATGAAATATGTGGTTGCCGATTAGACCAGTTTCGCGAAAGGTATCTGACCAAGCAGCCAGGCGCTCAAAGACCCGGTGGCGCGCTCTGGTGCTGATCGCGGCTCTGCTGGTCACATGGCTGAACCCCTTGCTGGCCCAGACGGCGGACGCGGAAAGGCAATTGCGGGTCTTTGCCCCGCAGACCACTTACGTAGTGCCAATCGTCGAGCACAATGGGACGCCGTATGTCGGACTGTTCGAAGTGCTGGAACCGCTTGGGCGGGTCGAGTCGCATGCCGACAAACAAAAGTGGAAGTTAAAATTCACGGCTGCTTCGGCGCGCTCGGTTGAAGTTGAATTCACCCAGGGGGAGGCCAGAGGCAAACTCGCCGGTTCGGGCTATGACTTGCCTGCCGAGTTTGTGTTGCTTGGCGGCAGAGGTTTTGTGCCGGTAACGACGTTGGGCGGCATGTTGCCGCGCATACTGTCGCAAGCAGTGCAACTGCATCCGGGCAATCGCCTGCTGATCGGGGCCCTTGGTTTTAGTTTCAGTCAGCAGCTGCGGCAGAACCCTCCTGGCTTGGTCCTTAGCTTCCCGTCGGCGGTGAATCCGATGATCGCGACGGAGCCGGGGCGCATGCGGCTGACGTTCACCCGCGAACCGGTGATTCGCCCTGCGGACGGCGGCGCGCAGAAGTTTTCCGACCCGGTATTCCAGTCGACCAGTGTTGCAGCCTCCAATGGCGCATTGCAATTGACGGTCAATGTGGCCAGCCCGGTGATGGCAAACTTCTCCGATGGCGGCAAAACCATTACCATTTCCCCGCTGCCACCGCCGGAAAACGCGGAAGTGAAGTCCCCGCCGCAGAGCACGGCTCCGTCGGCCGGCCCAGCCCAGCCAGCGGCCACGGCCGCAACGCCGTTGCCTGCGAGGCCGGTGGTGGTGATCGACGCCGGGCATGGCGGGCGCGATCACGGAGCGATGCTCGCGGGGAACGTTCCCGAAAAGGATTTGACTCTGTCCCTGGCGCGGCTTATCCAGCACGATCTTGAAGCGCACGGAGTCGCGACCCACATGGTGCGCACGAGCGACAGCGATCTCGATTCCGATCAGCGCGCCGCAGCCGCCAACTCCGCCCATATCCTCGCCTACATCGCAATTCATGCCGCCAGCGAGGGACAAGGGGTTCGCCTGTATACGGCGCTGCTGCCCGCCGCCGCAGGGGCACCCACGCGCAAGCATTTCCTGGCATGGGAGAACGCCCAATCCAACTGGCTCGAGTTGAGCGCCAGCCTCGCCGGCTCGGTAGCCGCGGAACTCAATCAGCGCAACATCGCGGTGCGCGCCGTGGCCTCTCCCTTGCGCCCGCTGAATAATATCTGGGCTGCGGCCGTCGGAATTGAAGTGACGCCGCCGGCGGAGGAGAAGGACATCAAGTCCGGTGCCTATCTGCACACCATCTCCGCTGCAGTCTCGGCCGGGATCTTGGCCGTGCGCTCCAAACTGGAGGCCGCGCGATGATCTCACAGCACCCTGATGCACTTGAATTCTGCTTGGCGCTGACCGAGTCATATCTGGAGGCCGCGCGATGATCTCACGCCGTCTGCAGATCATTCTCGCGGTGCTCGTTTTTGCCGCGCTCGGGCTCGGCTATTATGCGTTGCGCTTGAAGCACCGCGCCGAAGCTTTGCAAACCGCCGTTCTGGACACCCGTCCCATGAATCCGCCGGTCTCCGGGCTCCCCGAAGCGGTGCGCATGTTCGTGGCCGACGATCGCGATGGAAGCATCCACGGGCGGCTGGTTTCCATGGTGCTGCCCGCCTCGCCTTCGACCCGGGCTCTGACGCTGCTTCGCGCCCTGATCGCCAGCTACCTGGAAAGCGCGTCCACCCACAAACTCGGCGAAGGAGCGGATATTCGCAGCGTGTACTTCGTGAATGACACGCTTGCGGTGGTGGACGCCAATGCGGAGTTTGCCGATAAACACCGTTCCGGGGCGCTCGTCGAAGAGCTGACCATGGCCTCCCTGGTCCAGACTCTATCCGCCGCCTTCCCGAAGTTGACCCAGGTAAAGTTTCTGGTGGACGGCAAGGAGCGCGAGACACTGGCCGGACACGCCGACCTGAAGGCCGTCTATGATGTAGCTCTGGTGAACCAGTTGGCACGGGAGATGCAGTGAGCACGCCTGGGAAAAACCCGCTGGCCTCGGAAGCAGCCGCCGACATCGCAACGGCCAGCCACGATTGCAGGCCCAGGATTGCGGTCTTCGATTCCGGCTTTGGCGGGCTGACCGTGCTGCGTTCGATCGTTGCGCTGGTGCCGAACGCAAGCTACCTCTATTTTGGCGATTCCGCCAGACTGCCTTACGGCAACAAGTCTCGCGAAACCGTGGCGCGCTATACGGTCGAGGCGGCACGCTTCCTGGAAAAGTGCGGGGCCCAGATTCTGGTGATCGGCTGCAACACCGCCAGCTCGCTCGCTCTCTACGACGTGAAGAGCGCGGTCGAAATCCCGGTCATAGGGGTGATCGAGCCGGGAGCGGACCATGCGGCCGAGCTGAGCCGTCACCGCGAGGCCATCGTGATTGCGACCGAAAACACGGTCGCCAGCCATGCTTATCAGCGTGCCCTGGCGCGCCGGGGTTTCGCCACCTATGAAAAAGCCTGCCCGCTGCTGGTGCCCTTGGTCGAGGAAGGCTGGACCGATCATCCGGTGACCGAGCAGATTGCGCGCATTTACATCATCGAGGCTCTGCGCAGCGCTCCACCCAATACCGATGTGATGGTGCTGGGCTGCACGCATTATCCGCTGCTGCGTCCGCTGCTGCGCCGGGTGGTGCCGCAGCGCATCGAGTTTGTCGATCCGGCCGACAGCACGGCGCAGGTGGTGGCGTCGCTCGTGAGCGGGTGCGAACCGGGTTGCCAGAACGTCGAGCCGACCTTCCGCTTTTTTACCACTGACTCGGTTGAAAAATTCAAACGCATGGTGCCGCTGTTCCTTGGCCGCGCGGTCGAGTGCGCCGAGCGCGTCGAGTTGGAAGCACAGGGATGAAGGGCAGGCTGCCTGGTTCGGTCTGGCGAATGCTTGAGTTTGTGAACTGATACAACTGAAGAACAGGAAATGGAAACTTATCGATGATCTATCGCTCCGACAATCGCGCCCTCGACCAGATGCGCGCGACCCATATCGTTCTCGACTTTATCCGCACCGCCGAAGGCTCCTGCCTGATCGAATTCGGCAACACTCGCGTGATCTGCACTTGCTCGATCGAGGAAACCGTTCCGGGCTGGATGCGCAACCAGGGCAGAGGCTGGATCACCGGCGAATACGGCATGCTGCCGCGTTCCACGCTGACCCGTTCGCCGCGCGAGAGCAGCCGCGGGCGCGTCGGTGGCCGCACCCATGAAATCCAGCGGCTGATCGGCCGCTCCATGCGTGCGGTGGTCGATATGGAGAAGCTCGGCGAACGCACCCTTTGGATCGATTGCGACGTCATACAGGCCGACGGGGGAACGCGCACCGCCTCGATCACCGGCGGTTTTGTGGCCATGGCGCTGGCGCTCCAGAAGCTGGTCTCGGCCGGAACTTTGAAGGCAGTGCCGCTCGGCGACCAGGTCGCCGCCGTGTCGGTGGGCATGGTGGACGGCGAAGCCATGCTTGATCTTGCCTACGAGGAAGATTCGCGCGCCGAGGTCGACATGAACGTCGTCATGACCGGCTCAAACCATTTCATCGAATTGCAGGCGACGGCGGAACAGAAGCCCTTCAGCGACGATCAACTGGCACGGATGACAGCTCTGGCGCGTAAAGGGATCGGGGAGCTGCTGGCATTGCAGAAGAGTGTGCTCGACGGATTCAGGTCGCGCTCCGCATAGCAGGCCGGCCGGCAATCCGGCAGCAACTTTGCCAGCAATTTAATTGATAGCTGCGATCAGGATTTTGCGTTTCACCGGCGGCTGGCGGCAGGATTAAAGTTTCGCTAACGGAGTAAGCCTGTGGTATCGCTCATCGTGGGGATGGCGGGTGCGGCATGTCCGACGTAGACGGACAGTGTTCATCCGCGAACCAGTGAGGATGTAAGCGGTTCGGCGGCGCCAGCAGCTTGCAGCACAACATTGCGTGCCTCGCACTACGGAGTGTGAGGCTTTTTTCTTTGCAAGAACAAATACAAAAGAGGCCGGCTGCCGTCGACCCCTGCTTTTGGCAGGACCCCGGCTACGGCAGTTCCCCAGTTGGTATATCCCAATCTATGAGACTGTCATGGCGAGCGAAGTCGAGCCATCTCTTGTTTCTGCTGCCGAAAACAAAGGGTGGCTCCACTCCGCTTCGCTCCGGTCGCCATGACATTCCCTTGGAAATTTTGGGATACACCAATCCGGGAATTGCTCTAGCCGCGTTCTTCGATCGGTGTGTACCGGTTGGGATACGCCGGTCCGATGTACTCGGCGCGCGGACGGATGAGGCGATTGTCGGCGAGCTGCTCCATCACGTGCGCGGTCCATCCCGCGACTCGCGAAACCGCAAAAATCGGCGTAAACAGGTCAAGATCGATGCCCAGCGTATGGTACGTCGAGGCCGAGTAGAAATCGACGTTGGCGTTCAGCTTTTTCTCGGTATTGATGAACTGCTCGATGCGCCGCGAATAATCGAACCACTTTGTCTGCCCACTGGAATACCCCAGGTCGCGAGACATTTGGCGAAGATGGGTGGCGCGCGGGTCTTCGGTGGTGTACACGCGATGCCCGAAGCCGGGCACCTTGGCCTTCTGCGCCAGCATGCCTTTGATGTATTCGACCGGATCGGCCCCGTTGCGATCGATATCCTCCAGGATGCCGAACACAGCTTCGTTGGCGCCTCCGTGCAGCGGCCCCTTCAGAGTGCCAATGGCCGAGGTGATCGCCGAGTGCATGTCGGATAAGGTAGCGGCGGTTACACGCGCCGCGAAGGTCGAGGCGTTCCATTCGTGATCGGCATGCAGGATGAGGGCGATGTCGAGCGCGCGCGTCGCGGTTTCGCTCGGCAGCTCGCCGTTCAACATCAGCAGGAAGTTTCCGGCATGCGACAACGAACGGTCGGGTTCGATGAGCGGCTTGCCCTTGCGGATGCGGTCGTAGTTGGCCACGATCATGGCCAGTTGCGAGGTCAGACGAATCGACTTGCGCAGGTTCGCCCCGGCATCGTTGGCTCTTTCCTCGGGATCGAAAAAGGCCAGCGAGGAAACCATGGTGCGCAGCACATCCATCGGCAGTGCGTGTTTGGGAGCTTGCCGGAGCAGGCTGATAATTTGCGCATCCAGCTTGCGCTCGCGCACCAGAAAGAGATTGAATTCCTGCAGTTCGGTTCGCGTCGGCAGCTTGCCAAACCAAAGCAGATACGTAACTTCTTCAAAAGTGGAGTTGTCGGCCAGAGCGTGAATGTCGATTCCACGATAAGCCAATATCCCTTTGTCGCCTTCGATATAGCAGATACCGGAACTACCCGCAATGACGTCTTCTAGACCGCTGCTGGGCTGCATGGTTGTGGACATAAAGTCCCTCCGGAATCAGTCGATTAGGTGATTGCTGGACGTGGTTGGCAGACGCGCACCCCGCGCGCCGTGCCGTTTGCAGCAACGCCCGTTATTTTAGATGCTCTGGCAGGTTCAGACGAAACTGAACTTCAAGCCATTCGGTTGATTTCAGAACATTTCGCTGTGGGATCCGGGGTCTGGGACGGCCTAGCCACCGGCAGGCGACGGGCCGCCCGCCGGTAACTGGTGCGAAGGGGATTAGCAATAGTTACGCTGAGTTGGACAGGCAGTATCGAGGTCTGTCTTTCTGAGCGCAGCGAAGAATCCCATGCAAATGTGGCTCTAGGCGTGCGGCCAGGGGCTTGATCAAGAAACCTTCAACGGTACCGAGTGGGACGCCTTCAAGGGATCCTTCGCTGCGCTCAGGATGACATCTTCAGAAGCTGGCTTATGGCCGAAACTGGTGAAAAGGCGATTTTGCAACAATTACGAGCGTATAGACCAGCTATGGAATTCGGATGTTGCAAAAAATCATCATCGAGAGGCCGACCACTCCACCGGCAAGGCACAGCAGGAAATACACTTTCACGGCCCATGGACGCTTGATCGGGATATTGAGCAACCCCGGATATTCCAACAACGCCTCTGCTCCTCGTCGAAAGAACAGCCAGTAGAAAGTCGCAATCCAGAGCGCCACAACGGTGATGTAAAACGCGACTACGAATGGCCCATTACGAGGATTGAAGTAATGGAAGGTGGATGGAACTGCACCTGAGAGAATCCCCGCGCCCATTACCACCCATGGCAGGTTGCCATAAATCAGCAACCCTTTGATCATTTGTCGGTAGCCGGGTTCGAGAGCGGGATTCGCGGCAATTCGTGGCCGCGCCCTGCGCCACCAGATGACGGCATTGATGCAGGTCACGGCAATGAACAGGAGCCATGCGTGACGGAAAAGGGCAGGAACTACAGTATCCGGTGGCATATCTCACTCCTGTTTTCAGTCTAATCTTAGCGTCAACTGTCGCTAACAGGCCTTATCACTTGTTTGCCCTAACGGGAACTGCTGGCCGCGACCAAGGACGGAATCCTCCCACCTTAGCAACGGGGGCTAGGGTGAGCCACCCTCCAGCCTCCGCCCCAACCCGCGCAACTGCGGCGCGCGTCGGGGACCCCGTGCCGTGCTCAATGCAGAAGCAGCCCGGTCGCGGCGACCACCAGTCCGATGGCCGCCGCCACGAATCCTGCTCCCCAGAAAATACGCCGCCGCGTCAGCAGGGTGATCGAGGTGACCACCAGCGCAACCTCCAGGAAGCTTTCCGCAAGATCGAAGCGGTCTGCCCGCCGGCGCTCGACATCCATCTCTTTCTCCAGCTTGCGGGCTTCAGCTTTAATCTCGTCCTGTCTGCCGGCGAAGGCGCCGATTGCGTCCTGGTACTTATGTTTCAGTGCTTCGACTGCTTTCTGGTCCTTGAACTCTGAAATCGTCATCAAATCGAGGAATAGCTCGTTAGTCTGCCGCTGGCTGTTCTTCGCCTGGTAGTAGGCCCAGGTGTCGGTTACGCGATTCTGCAAGATGATCTCTTCGGTGTGCGTGCGATGACCGAGCACGGAAACAGCGGCCACAAACACCGCCAGGATCGCCATCGTCAGGCTCACCGGCGCAAGTCGCGCTTCGTGCATGCCTTGCTCCGCCGCTTCCCGTAATTCCTGCATCTCCTCTGGAGAAGAACTCATGCTGCCTCCGTCGCCTCTTTTGTGACCCTCGCGGGTCACCCCGGCAAACGCCGAAGCGTTCGGCGGGAACCCCGAAGCCTTCCCATAGTAAAGGCGAAGGCCCCGGCGTGGAAAGTGGGATCCGAATGCCCTCCTTGGTCGCGCGTAGCAGGCAGCCGGGCCCTCGATCTGCTTTTCACATCCGCTGCAACTGAGCGACAGCTTTGTGCATCACCCCTTCTGGGAGCGGGTGTTGGTGCCATAGGGTTAAGCAAGATTCCCTGTTGTTTACTCAGGAACACTGGTGCATGATGGGATGACGAGGGTGTCTCTTGGGGTGAGGGGACTACTTCCTCAAAGGCTTCCTCAACACCAAAATGGATCAAGGAGGGTAACGTGCACAAGGCTGTGGCGAGGACTTTTTGTCTGCGCCATCCCACTGCCTTTGCCATGTTCACCGGAGGGGCGGTGGCATTTACCACCCTCGGGGCTGGCCTGTTGCTGATCCATGCGCACGGGAATGGTTGGCCGTGGTGGTTTCATGGCGCCGTCATCGCCTTGCTTACCGGATTCATGGCTGCTCTGATCGCATACTCCATCTGTAGTTCTTGGTTAAGAGACAGAAGCCGGGCAAAGAATCAGGAGCAAATCATTGCCGAGCTCAACCATCACGTCAACAACGCCCTGACCATTATCCGGGGGCGTAAGTTGCTCCCAGACGCCGAGAGCGACCGAATCATAGAGGCTGAGATTGAACGAATCAGTTGGGCCATAAAAGAGATTTTGCCGAGGGTAAGGGAGGGGAAGGTGCGGGCTATATCCGACTATTCCGAGCACCTGAAATCATCCTCTCTAACCTCAGCCTCGAAGCGGTAGACGCGAGGCCAATTCCTATTTGTTTCCGACGATTGCGTTCAAAAAGGGGACAAAGGCTGACGGCATACAACGTAATAACGATTGAACGGGAGTACGGGGCCGGCGGAAGTGTGATCGCCGCCAAGCTGGCGGAGCGTCTTGGGTGGAAGCTCTACGACCAGGAATTGACGGCCGATATCGCCCGCATCGCGCAAGTGGACCGGAAAGTGGTTGCCCGGTGCGACGAGCAGGTCGATCCCTTGCTCTACCGGCTGGCCAAAGTATTCTGGCGCGGCAGCTATGAGCGCATGCTCCCCCTGCCCGACGACCGCATCTTCGATACCGACTCGATGGTCGCGCTGGCGCAGCGGCTCATTGAAGATGCCGCTGATCGGGGCCATTGTGTGGTTGTCGGTCGCGGCTCCCCTTACATTCTCCGCCATCGCAAGGACCGTTTTTCGGTATTTCTCTACGCTCCCCGCGAACTCAAGATTCGCCGCGCCGTGGCGCAGAAGATTCCTGAAGCAGAGGCGACGGAACTGGTCGACACCATCGATCTGGAACGCGCCACCTTCGTCAAACGCTATTTTGGCAAAGATTGGCCGTCTCGCGAACTTTATAATCTCATGCTCAACACAGCGTGCGGATATGAGACCTCGGTGGATTTCATTCTGCAAGCCATGGAAATAACTGCCGGACCTTCTCTAGCCAAGTAAACACCAGCTCTCGCCAAGTAAACGCCGGCACGGGTGGAATCACGCCAACCGATGGCAGGGCCCCGTCATCAGACGACTTAGCAGGCTGCTGAAGAACGACTATCCGACCAGCCAGCAAAAGGGCTTTTGCCGGAGCCCCGGACGGAGATTGCATGAAAATCCCAGGCGAGGAGCGGCGCTGGTTTGTGAAGCGCGCAGGCGCGGCGCTGGTCGGCGCTGCGCTCTATGCGCCCGCCCTGGCCGCGCAGTCGGCGGCTCCCGCAAGCAAGGAAAAGGAAGCCGAAGAGGTCTCCCCGACCGAAGACCTGATGCGCGAACATGGCGTGTTGAACCGCATTCTGCTGATTTACGACGAGATCGAACGGCGCCTCGAAGCCCGCAGGGATTACGACCCGAAGGTAGTGACGGCGTCGGCCGGCATCGTCCTCAAGTTCATCGAGCAATATCACGAGAGACTCGAGGAAAACTACCTGTTTCCGCGATTCATCCAAGCTGGAAGGTTGACCGAACTGGTTCAGATTCTTTTGATCCAGCACGCCGCCGGACGTGACGTAACGGCGCGCATTCTGCAACTCGCCAATGCCAGGACGCAACCCGAACGCACCCACCTGCGCCACGCCATCCGCTCGTTCGTTCGCATGTACCGCCCGCACGAAGCCCGCGAGGATACGGTGCTGTTTCCAGAGTTGCACCACATCGTCTCGCAACATGAATTCGATTCGTTGGGGGAAGAATTCGAAAAACAGGAACGGCAATCATTCGGAGCAGACGGCTTCGAAACCATGGTTTCCGAAGTCGGTGGACTGGAAAAGCAACTGGGAATATTCGACCTCGCGCAATTCACCCCGAAATCGTAGGCGGTTTGTAATTCCTTCCATTCGCCACTAACATCCAACCTTGTTATCAGGCAGAGTGTGCCTCTTGCAGGAAGAGAAGGGTTCGATATGCGAATTGCGGGAGTGGCAGGCGCTTTCCCCAGGCAATATTTTAGCCAAGCAGAGATTACGACGGCGCTGAAGCAGCGCTGGGCCGATCGACTCGACAATCCGGAGGTGCTCGATCGCCTGCTCTCCAGGGTGGGGGTCGAGGCGCGGCACCTGGCGCTGCCAATTGCAGCCTACGACGGCCTGACGAGTTGGGGAAAAGCCAATGACGCCTGGATCGAAATCTCTGAGGAACTCGCCGAGCAGGCTTTGTGCAAGGCGCTCAGCGGCGCCGGACTTTCGGTCAAGGATCTGGGCGCGATCTTCTTCGTTTCGGTGACCGGAATTGCCAGTCCATCCATCGACGCGCGTCTGATAAACCGGATGGGCTTGCCCAACTCGATCAAGCGAATTCCTATTTTCGGTCTGGGCTGCGTAGCCGGAGCGGCTGGCATAGCGCGTGCCGCCGACTACGTGCGCGCCTATCCTGCGCAAGCTGCCGCTCTGGTTTCGGTCGAACTATGCTCGCTCACCTGGCAGCGGGACGATCTTTCGGCCGCGAACCTGATTTCGGCGGGCCTGTTCGGCGACGGCGCGGCCGCGGTGGTGGTTGCCGGAGCAGAAGTCGAGGCAGGCGGTCCGCGGGTCTTGAGCTCCCGTTCTTCCTTTTATCCCGGGACGCAGGAGGTGATGGGCTGGGCCATATCGGAAAAGGGCTTCCGCATTGTGCTCTCGCAGGATGTGCCGCGCATGGTCTACGAACACCTGGCGAGCGACGTGGAAACTTTCCTGGCCGACCATGGTCTCAAGCGGGTGGATATTCAAAGCTGGATCATGCACACTGGCGGCCCAAAAATCCTTGAGGCGATGGCCGACGCCTTGCAACTGCCGGCCGGCGCGCTGGACGCTTCATGGGAGTCGCTTCGCAAGGTGGGCAATCTGTCGTCGGCTTCGGTTCTGCTGGTGCTCGAAGATTTCATAAAGGTGCGCCGTCCCGCTGCGGACAGTTATGGATTGCTGGCGGCGATGGGACCCGGCTTCTGCTCCGAACTTGTCCTGTTGCGCTGGTAAGGCGATGGCCGAGAAATTCGATACCGACGTATTCGTCGCCGGCGGTGGCCCAGCGGGACTGGCGGCAGCGATTGCGGCCAGGCAGGCGGGGCTGTCTGTCACCCTCGCGGACCCGGCCCGGCCGCCTATCGACAAAGCCTGCGGCGAAGGCATCCTGCCCGAGGGCGTGGCCGCGCTTAGGCGACTCGGAATCATGCTTCCATCAGCGCTTCCACTCGGCCAATTCTCCACCTTCGCCGGCATAAGGTTCGTCAATTGCAATGGCGTGATCGATGCCCGTTTCCCGCACGGCGCCGGTTGTGGGATGCGTCGAACCGTGCTTCACCAATTGCTGGCTGATCGGGCTGCCGAAGCCGGGGTCGATTTGCGCTGGGGAACTCGCGTTACCCTCCACCCCAAGATGCTCAACTACGGCGCAAGTTGGGGAACCGGTGGCCTTCACGAGGAAGGCGTCGCGCTGGACGGCCATACGGTCCGCTGCCGATGGCTGATTGGCGCGGACGGACAGAACTCGCGTCTGCGGTCCCAGGCCGGCCTGGGACCGTTGCGCATCACGCGCCGGCGTTTCGGGTTTCGCTGCCATTATGGCGTGGCACCGTGGTCGGAATTCGTTGAAGTTCACTGGAGTGATCGCGGGCAGATGTACATCACTCCGGTGGCCCCCGACCAGATTTGCGTGGCCCTGATCACCGCCGAACCAAGTTTGAGTTTCGACGAGGCTCTGCCGCATTTCCCGGTGGTTGCCGAACACCTTGGCGGCATCAAACGGCTCGCACGGATGCTCGGTGCGGTCAGCGCCACCCGAAAGCTGCCCTTGGTATGCCGGGAAAACCTGGCGCTGATCGGCGAAGCATCCGGGTCGGTCGACGCTATTGCCGGGGAAGGTCTGACCCTGGCCTTCCAGCAGGCGCTGGCATTGGCCGATGCGCTCAGGGCGGACGACTTGCAGCTCTATCAGGCGGCTCACCGCCGCCTCGTCAGGCTGCCGCATTTCACCACCAAGCTCATGCTGAGCATGGACCGACATGCCAATTTCCGGCAGCGTGTGTTTCGCGCCTTTTCCGCCGAACCCAGCTTATTCGCCGGTTTGCTCGCCATCCATGCCGGCGCCTTATCTCCGTTTTCCTTCGGCGTGCGAGGAACGTTTTCGCTGGGATGGCGTTTGCTCACAGGGTGAGCCGAGCAAGCGCGCCCGCATCGTATCAGCTAGCGCAATTCCCGGATTGGTGTAGCCGAAATTTCCCAAGGGACTGTCATGGCGACCGGAGCGAAGCGGAGGATCGGGGTCCCCGGCGAGGCTCGGCTCGCTGGGGTGATTGTGGAGCCACTCTTTGTTTTCGGCAGCAGGAACAAAAGGTGGCTCGACTTCGCTCGCCATGACAGTCTGGTAGATCGGGATATACCAATTGGGGAGTCGCCCTAGCGCCTAGAGCCGGCGCGAAACCGATCCACAACCAGGGATCATGTATCCCGGAGCCAGAGCACTCCAATCGACGCGACCATCAGTGCACCCCGAGGAGCGGCGACTTTGAACGAAACAAAGAAGGATAATAGTATCCCTGGTTTTGCTATCGCCGACGGCTCGCGAAATGCGCTGGAAAACACTGGCGCATCGGCGTACTCTCGAATTTAAAGCCAAAAATCCGATGCGAGGCGACGTGCAGGTGAGCGAGGGGATAAGAGTCATCGATGCCAGTGACTCTTCCATGTTGGTGGTCTTCGGAGACGAGATCTCGCGAGACTTGAACCGGCGCGTCATTCAGCTCTTCCATGATTTACAAAAGAGCGATTTGCAAAAGAGCGATTTACAGAAAGACGCCGGCCGGCGCATCCGCAACCTGCATCCCGCCTACGCCTCCTTGCTGATCGACTTCGATCCGCTGCTGCTGCCGCCGGCAGAGTTGCGCGCACGCATCCGCGAGCTGACAGGACAGAGCGACGTAGCGTCGGCGGAGGCGGTGCGGCAGGCGATTGAAATCCCTGTCTGCTACGGCGGGGAGCTGGGCCCTGACCTGCCCGATGTCGCCCAACACACCGGATTCTCGCCTGAGGAAGTGATTGCGCGGCACAGCTCGGCCGAGTACACCGTCTATTTCATTGGCTTTTCGCCCGGATTTCCCTACATGGGAGGGCTGCCCGCGGCGCTCGATACCCCGCGCCTCAAAACGCCCCGCACCTCCGTTGCCGCCGGTAGCGTCGGCATTGGCGGCAGCCAGACGGGTCTCTATCCCATGCAGTGGTCCGGCGGTTGGCGGCTGATTGGCCGCACACCCATGCGCATATTCGATCCCGAAGCGAATCCGCCTTCGCGTTTGCAGCCCGGAGATCTGGTAAAGTTCACGCCCATCACTCGCGAAAGCTTTGACGCGATGGTTGCAGGCAGGTAAGCCTCATGGCTCTTCACATCATCAATCCCGGACTGATGACAACGATTCAAGACCTTGGCCGATACGGATACGCGCACCTCGGCGTAACCCCGGCGGGGGCTGCCGACGCGCTCGCCCTTCGGGTCGCCAACCTTTTGCTCGGCAACCAGGAGAACACGGCGGCGTTGGAGATGACTTTGCTTGGGGCCACGGTCGAGTTCGAACGCGCCGCCATTGTCGTGCTGACGGGCGCTCAGGTCGATTGCAGGTTGGGCAGCGCCAAGGCTCCCATGTGGAGAGCATTCCCGGTTCTTCCCGGCGCGGTTCTTAAGTGCGGCGCGATCAGCGAAGGTGCCCGCGCTTATCTTGCGGTCCAGGGTGGCTTCGAGTTGAAGCCTGTCATGGGCAGCGTGTCTACGCTTGGTTCAGCTCATTTTGGAGGACTGGAAGGCCGCACGCTGAAGGCTGGCGACCGGCTCGCGGTCAGCCATGTTGCCTCCAGCGGCGGGCGCAGGATTCTGCGCCATGCGCTTGCTTATCTCCAGCCGCGCCGCGAACTGCGCATCACGCCCGGGCCGCAGGCCTCGTGGATCGGTACCGCAGGACTGCAGATGCTCGAACGCGGCCCGTACGTCGTCTCCGGAGATTCCGATCGCCGCGGCATCCGCTTTCAGGGCGAGGCGCTGACGCTTCCGCCGAAGTCGCAGCTACTCACCGAAGGCATTTCGCTGGGCGCAATGCAGGTTCCTCCCGATGGGCAACCGATCATCCTGTTCGTGGATCAGCAGACGACGGGAGGCTATCCCAAGGTCGCCAACGTGATTGCGGCCGACCTCAGGCACGTGGCGCAGTTGCGCCCGCGGGATCAGGTACACTTTCGCATGGTGACCGTCGAGGCAGCCCTCGGGTTGCTGTGCGAGCAGGAAGAGTGGCTGCAGCAAGCGTTGGACTGAGTTGCCATGAAGCCGCGCCCTGCAACGTCGAATTGTGAGACGGCTTGGGCCGGTTTACGAAACGCGTCCCCGCGTTCGCCGAAAAACGGCGGATGTGGGCCACCATTACTCGGGTCGAGGCAAGCGGCATATCATTTCTGTTGAAACAGGACGGCACCAATGAGCGAAATCACGATCGATATCAATTCCGATATAGGCGAATTGCCGGAGGCGATCGCCAATGGCACCGAAGAAAAAATAATGCGCCAGCTAACCTCGGCGAATATCGCCTGCGGAGGACACGCCGGCGACGAGCAGACCATGGAGATCACCGTCGGTCTGGCCAAGAAACTCGGGGTTGGCGTGGGCGCGCATCCCGGATATCCGGACCGCGAAAACTTCGGACGGACGGAGATGAAGATGACGCCAGAAGCCCTCGAAGCCTCCGTGCGCGAGCAGATCGCCGCCTTGCAAAAGGTAGCGAAGCGCCACGGTGTACCGGTCGTTCATGTAAAGCCTCACGGCGCTCTTTATCACGCGGCCAACAACAGCAAGGCAGCGGCCGAGGCGATCAGCCGCGCCGCCCTGGCCTGCGATCCCAAACTGATCATGGTTGGCCAAAGCGGAGCGAACGCATTGCGCTGGTACGCCGGGATGGGCTTAGAGACGGTGGCGGAGGCCTTCGCCGACCGCGCCTATGAAGCCGACGGCACACTACGCAACCGTAAACTTCCCGGAGCCTTGATGCAACCGCCCGCGCGCGCGGCTGAGCAGGGCGTGGGCATCGCCACTCGCGGCGAGATCGTGGCCTTCGATGGCCAGCGGCTTGCGGTGGCAGCGCAAACCATCTGCATCCATTCGGATACGCCGGGCGCGCCCGATATCGCACGCGCGCTGCGCGAGCATCTGCAAGCGGCGGGGGTTAAAGTCGAAGCGCTCAGGGCCAAGGCCGGGAAGTAATCGGCGGCCGGACGGCGAGGGTTTGCTCGTCAGCCCTAAACCGCTTCGATCAGGCGATTGTTGATGGCGAACAAGGCGAGTTCCAGGCGGCTGGAGACCCCCAGTTTGTCGAAGATATTGGTTAAGTGATGCTTAACCGTATCTTCGCTGAGCGAGAACTTCTGTGCGATTTCCTTGTTGCTGAGGCCGGAGACGATGGTCGAGAGGATTTCGATCTCGCGCCGCGTCAAGCCATAGCTTTTGGCCTTGGCATTCTGCTGCCCGGCGGCATGCGCCCGGAGATATTGCGCCAAATCGGCAACCGGCTCGCGCCCCACCCAATACTGGCCAGCCATGACCGCGCGGATGGCTTTCAGCAGAATCTGTGTAGCCGCTTCTTTCATCACCACGCCACGCGCACCGATCTGCAAGGCCTCGGCCATCTGGCGGTTTTCGACCGCGGCGGTCAAAAGGATCACCCTCACCTCGGAGCGTTGAGCCGCCAGTTCCCGCAGCGTCTCCAATCCAGGCATGCGAGGCATTGCCAGATCCAACAGTAGAATGTCGGGGTGGAGTTGCTGAGTCTGGGTAATAGCCTCGGCGCCATCGGCGGCTTCGCCCACCACCTCGAATTCAGGCTCCGATTCCAAGAGACGGCGCAGGCCATCGCGAAAGATCGCGTGATCGTCGGCGATAAGAATTCGGATCTTGGAAGTATTGTTATCCATGAGCGGATTTTCCTTTCGGCGGTAGGGTGATTTCCAAACGCGACCCACGCCCGGGAATCGATTCTATGCTGAGCTGCCCGCCAATGCCACGAACGCGTTCCTTGATGATCATTGGCCCCTTGGTGGTATTAGCAAGCTCTTCCGGCGAGATTAGCCCCTCGAACTCGAAGCCGCGCCCGTTATCTGAGATGGCCAGCAGCAGAGCGCCGCTCTCGCGCCGGGTTATGCCCACAATCGCGTGCGTCGCCTTGGAGTGCTTGCGAATATTAACCAGCCCTTCCTGGACAATGCGCACCAGCTCGCGGCAGATATGCGGGCTGAGGTGGACATCCTGCAAGTCGGAGATGAAGCTGGCCTCGATTCCGGTGTCGCGCCGGAAGCGGTCCACGGTGTCCGCAATAAAATCCAGCAACTGCTCGGGGGTAAGATCCACGGGACGCATCTGCTGCATCAGTTCGCGCAGGTTCAGCACCTCTCGCCGCAGCAAATGCTGAAGTTCGGCTAGTTCGGGCGCTAGTCCTTCCGTGCCACGCTCAGCGCGCCGGCGTAAGACGTCAGCCCGCATTTCGGCGGAAATCAAGCTTTGAATGGCGCCATCATGCAGTTCGCGAGCGACCCGCGCCCGCTCCATCGCACCTGCCCGCGAACGCAAGCGGCGAATCAGGAACAGACTGTAGAGCGCCGAGGTTGCCTGCCTTGCCAGGCTTTCGGCAAACCTGAGTTCTCGTTCGCGCTTTTCCCCAATGCGCGCGTCGATGAGTACGAGCCGGGCAAACCACTGGTCCCCCATCTCACTGGCGGCACAAACTATCGAGTGAACCGGGCCGCGGGCAAGCTCGACGCTGGGCAGCGCATCCATCTCCCGTGTGCGAACCGATCCGCCTTCCAACCAATTCATCTGGGCGCGGCCATGAAGTTGTCGGCAGGAGAAAGTCCTCGGCAACTCTCGAAGCAGGTAACCTTCAGCCTCGCCGGGCGGAATCTCGCGCATGTGCGGCTTGGCGTCAGGCAATAAAGCGTCCAATTGCCAGACCAGAACCCTGTCGGTGGTCAGCTCCTTGATGGCTACGTAAGCACGTTTGGCGGAGAACAAGCGGGCAAATTCCGACAAAACGATTTGCAGGCTGTTGGTCAGTCCAGCCTCTGGACGGACAGAGTGCAGCAGACGGTTCACCATGGCCGCTTCGGCGCGGCGCTCCTTCTCGTTTTCCGCTCCGGCCCCAATCAGCAGTCCCAGCACGGCCAGGAAGGCGCAACGCACGATCAGGCGGTTGACCTCGAACTGGCCTTGCAGCAGGTCTTGAAAGGATCCGGTTGTCCCTTTCCCGAAAAATGCCTCGATGTTCAGGATTACGACATTAATCGCAGCCGTGCCCATGGTCTCCGGCCAGCCCCAGCGGAAGCCTGCGGCCACCAGGGTGAAGGTGAACAGCGTAAAGAAAGGCCCCTGGGTAAGCCAGGTAATCAGAATGATCCACAGGATGTCGAAAAGGTGCAGGGCCCGAATCGGCGGTGAGCCCTCTTGCCGATAGTAAAGCCAACCGACCAGGACGCAGCTATAGAGTACCCAAGCGCCCACCGTGAGATAGACCAGGGGAGTGAAGCTGGCCGCCCGGCGCGAATCCACATAGATAGCCAACAGCATCAGGACGGACAGCATGGCCCGAGCCAGCCCGAGCGCACGCTCCGTCCGCAGATTGTCAGCCTCGGAGGCAGGAGCGTTCAAACGGGTCAGATAACGATAAGAGTCGGGCCAACGCAAGCGTCATCTCATTCAGTGGAGCAACGTTTCGATTATTCCTCAAACGCAGTGCGGCCCGCAACACGCAATCGGCAATCTCCGTCCAGAAGTCGCCCAGCAGTCGAAGAGCTAAAGAAGGTCACCGGCTGCTGTGACAATCCTCACTGCGAGCGCCTGAGAGCGCGGCTATGCTATAGCGCATTCGGAGCCAGCCGAGATTGACTGAGGCGGGAATATACCGACGATGGAATTACTCTAGTATGCCGATTGCTTCGAAAACGCCGAAAACGAGACTTGCCAAGTGCCAAGTCCCGGCTCCCACATTCGAACCACATACCGATCACCGGGTGGAAACCAGCCGCGTAAGCGCCAGCATCGTTGAACCAGAGGCCCTCGACAGTTCTCGCCGGGCCGCTTCCGAACATGCCAGGCCCGGCCAGAAACTCCGCTCACGGTGCTGGCCCGAAATCTAACAGGTTCTGTGCTGTCATGCTGAGCGCAGCCGGGGTCCCCGGCGGCGGACGTTTTGCCATTGTTGGGGGTGGGGCAACGAGGGATCTGCTTTGAAGCGTCACTTAAGGTTTTCGAAGTGTCATTCTGAGCGCAGCGAAGAATCGGCTTTCGATGTGCGTTAAAAGTAAAGCAGATCCCTCGGTCGCCGAAAACCGGCGCGACCTCGGAATGACACTGGTACGAGTTTTCAGCAACCTGCTAGTACGCAATCGAACAGATTCTATGCTGCCATGCTGCGCGGCGAACTTACGGGCAGCACTGCGAAACGGTCTATCGTCTTCTTGAAGGATTCGCTGCGGGAGTCGGAGGAATCACCACAGGCGCGCTGCGCCGCACCGGAACCAAGGGCATCTTTGGGCTGATTGATCTGGGCACGCAACATGACCTCCTGCTGGACATATTGCACGAAGTCCTGCATCTGGTGCTGCATCTGCTCCATGCGCTCCCGCATATTCAAGAATGATGCCGATGCCTGCGATGTTCACGCCAAGATCGCGCGCCAACGAGAGAATGAACTCCAAACGCTTCAGATCGTCTTCCGTATAGAGGCGCGTGTTGCCTTCGCTGCGCGACGGCTTCAGCAGACCTTCACGCTCGTAGAGCCGCAAGGTCTGCGGATGGATTTCATACATCTCCGCCACTACGGAGATCATGTATGCGCCTTTACCTTTGCGTTTCGTCATAGCTATCTTTCGCGGCACTCTTCCATGGCTACACCTTGCTCCACAATTCCGCCCTGGGGTCTTCCGGATACAGCTTCTGCAACTGCTGCCACAGCTCTTTGGCGCGCACGTCCTGCACCTTGGGCACCATGATCTTGATTTCGACGATCTGGTCGCCGACGCTGCCTTCTCTGGTTGCACTCTTCACGCCCTTATCACGCATCCGCAGTTTCTGCCCGCTCTCGGTTCCCTGAGGAATGCGCAACTGCGCCCGTCCGTCGATGGTGGGCACTTCCACTTTGGCGCCCAGGGCAGCTTCCCACGGCATGATAGGCAGCGTGATGTGGATGTCGTCGCCCTCGCGCCGGAATACTGGATGCGAATCGATATGCACCACCAGGTAGAGATCGCCCGCCGCTGCGCCTCGCATGCCGGGATTCCCTTTGCCGGCAAGCCGGATGCGCTGCCCGTCGCGTGTGCCCGCCTTAATGCGGAACTCGACCGGTTCGCTGATCATCTGGCCGTTCGGACCGGGCCGCTGAATGTTCAAGCGGATGCTGCCGCCGCGGATCGCCTCCCAGAAAGGTATTGAAACCTGGTACTCCAGATCGGTACCGCCCATCGCGGCCGGCTCTGCCTGAGCAGCACCGCCGGCGCCGAAAATGCTGGAGAGGATGTCGCGGAAACCCCCGCTTCGCCCTGCGCCACCGCCGGCTTGTCCGTAATCGAAGTTATCGAAGTCGAAATGCACCTCGCGCTGGCCAGGGCGCGCATTGCCTCCGGGATACCCCGCAAATCCGCCGGTGCCGAACCCGGAGCCAGCGCCAGAGCCGCCACCCCGCGCATAAGCTTCGGCCGTTGCCGCGTCGATATTGTCGGAGTAGAAACCAACCTGATCGTAAATCTTGCGCTTCTTCGGGTCGCTGAGGACGTCGTTGGCCTCCGACAGGACCTTGAACTTCTCCTCGGCGGTCTTATTCCCGGGATTCACGTCGGGATGATATTTGCGCGCGAGTTTACGGAACGCCTTGCGGATCTCCTCCGCCGAGGCGCTCTTCTTCACCCCAAGAGTGCCGTAGTAGTCCTTCTTTTCCGTCGTCGTGGCCATTGGTTCGTCGATCCAGTTCTGATTGTCGCGGTCGGATTCCCGGAGGTTCCCGTGAACCTCAGTGCACGATCTCTTGCTCCTCCTGCGCCTCCGGAATCATGTCAGATCCCGTCGGCCGTGGGTCGTCATCCAGCACTGCCATGCCGGTAAATCCGCCGAGCGTCGGTTTCAACAAATACCACCGCCCCGCGCCTGGATCAAACTTTAAAAAGTAATTCTGGCCTTGTACCTGAAACTGCATAGCCGTTTCCCCTTGTTCCCTGTCTGGAACCTGGAACTGCTCTCACCGCCCGTGCTTCGCCTTCCCACTTACCAAACAAGCGGAAGGGGCGTTCATCACGCCCCGTCCCAGATCCACCCATGCGAGTGATCCTTCGCTCATGCGAGAGATCCTTCGACTCACCCGCTCCGCGCGGGCTCGCTCAGGATGACGCCCGCTGGCCTCGTTCTTAGCCTGCCCTGAGCGAGCAAGGCGAGCCGAAGGGGCCAGCGAAACGGCGTCACTTCTTTTCGTCCACGTCCACGTACTCGGCGTCGATCACGCCCTCGTCCTTCTTCTGACCGCCTGCCGACGAAGCTGCACCGTCGCCGCCCTCGTGTGGCGCGGCGCCATTCGTGCCTGCTGCAGGCTGGGCCGGGGCCGCAGTGGCCTTGTACATGGCCTCGGCGAGTTTGTGCGAAGCCTGCTGCAGACGATCGCGGGCCGTGTTCATCGCCTGCACTTCGCCGCCCTCCAGCGCTTTCTTCGCGTCGGCCAAGGCGTTCTCGACGTCGCCGCGCTCCGTGCCGGAGATCTTGTCGCCGTGCTCGCGCAGCATTTTTTCCGTTTGATAGACCATGCCGTCGAGCTGGTTACGGGTCTCAATCTCGTCGCGCTTGCTCTTGTCCTCGGCTGCATGCGCATCGGCTTCCTTGGCCATGCGCTCGACTTCTTCCTTGCTCAGACCGGAAGACGACGTGATGGTGATCTTCTGATCCTTGCTGGTGGCCATATCCTTGGCCGTCACGTTCAAAATGCCGTTGGCGTCGATGTCAAACGTCACCTCGATCTGCGGCACGCCACGCGGCGCCATTGGGAGTCCGGTCAGGTGGAACTTGCCCAAGGTGCGGTTCTGGCCCGCCATCGGACGCTCGCCCTGCAGCACGTGAATCTCAACCGAAGTCTGGTTGTCAGCCGCGGTCGAGAACGTTTCCGTCTTGCGGGTCGGAATCGTCGTGTTCCGCGGAATCATCGGCGTCGCCACGCCACCCAGCGTCTCGATTGCGAGCGTCAGAGGGGTAACGTCGAGCAGAAGCAGGTCTTTCACCTCTCCCCCGAGTACACCGCCCTGGATGGCCGCGCCGACAGCAACCACTTCGTCCGGGTTGACGCCTTTGTGCGGCTCCTTGCCGAACAGGTTCTTCACCAGGTTCTGGATGAATGGCATGCGTGTCTGCCCGCCAACCAGTACCACCTCATTAATCTGATCGGCAGTAACGCCCGCATCCTTCATTGCCTGGCGGCAGGGCGCAACCGAACGATCCACGATGTCACGAACCATCTCTTCCAGTTTGGTGCGGGTCAAGGTCTTGACCAAGTGCTTCGGACCAGCGGCATCAGCCGTGATGAACGGCAGATTGATTTCGGTCTGCATGGTGGTCGAGAGCTCGATCTTGGCCCGCTCCGCCCCGTCGCGCAGACGCTGCAGCGCCATCTCGTTGCCCTTGCCGCGCAGATCCAGTCCTTCATCCTTCTTGAACTCTTCGATCAGCCAATCGACCAGGCGCTGGTCGAGATTGTCACCGCCCAAGTGGGTGTCGCCATTGGTCGACTTCACCTCGACAACCCCTTCGCCAACCTCGAGGATCGAAATATCGAAGGTGCCGCCACCGAAATCATAGACCGCGATGGTCTCGTTCTTCTTCTTGTCCAAACCATACGCCAGCGCCGCTGCCGTCGGCTCGTTGATGATTCGCTTGACGTCGAGACCGGCTATCTTGCCGGCATCCTTCGTCGCCTGGCGCTGCGCGTCGTTGAAATAGGCGGGAACCGTGATCACCGCCTCCGTAACCGGCTCGCCAAGATAATCCTCAGCCGACTTCTTCAGCTTTTGAAGGATCATGGCCGAAATTTGCGGCGGGGTGTGCTCCTTGCCCTGCGCCAGTATGGCTACGTGGTCGCCAGACTGCACGACCTTGTAGGGAACCATCTTCAATTCTTCGCCGACTTCATCGAAACGCCGCCCCATGAAGCGCTTAATGGAATAAATCGTGTTTTCGGGATTGGTTATGGCCTGCCGCTTGGCGACTTGGCCCACCAGGCGTTCGCCTGTCTTGGTGAACGCCACGACCGAAGGTGTGGTGCGCCCGCCTTCTTCATTGGGGATGACCTTGGGTTCGCCACCCTCCATGACCGCTACGACCGAGTTGGTAGTGCCCAGGTCGATGCCTATAATCTTCGCCATTGGAAATCTGCCTCCTGCTGGAAATCGTCTTAACTGATATCGCTCAACTCTGCCCTTATAGCAAATTGATGATAGAACTTGAGTCTGATGTTGTCAATTTGTTAGATAAATTCCACTGCATGTAAGATGCAGAAATTAAAATATCTCCGGTATTCTAAGTTTAAGATTATATTTATCTATAACTTAACTTGGTGGCTGGCCCCTGCCGGCACATAGCCCGTTCCGGAAAAATGGCGGGATCAGACCCGTTCGAGGAACCGCAGGTGCATGGTTGCGAAAAAGGCAAATGTTTAGCTACTCGCCCAGCAAGGCCAGACTGGCCATCGCCGGGGACCCCGTTCGCTCAGGATGACACTCATGAGCAGGATTTAGTTCCGCGGGGAACAATCGGAAAAGAGCCGTCTTCAGCCTTCCATCTTCAGTCTTCCGTCTTCAGTCTTCCATCTTCCATCTTTCATCATCTTCGACCTTCCATCACCCGGCGAGGCTGAAGTTCACGTGCGGCCAGTTCCTATCTGGCACCATGCAGTGCAAGAATGCGGAACATTTGCTGACACATACGGCTTTTCCTCTAGAGATGCCGTCTAAGCGACACATGGGTTTTGCCGATGGATTGGGCCCTACACTATGAAGAAAGCCTTTATCAGCCTCACCCCGCAGGAAGCTTTGCACGTTGCAATCTTCATCGAAGAGCGCAACGCCGAGGTTTACCACCGCTTTGCCGAGATGTTTGCTGAATTCCGCGACGTGCAGTCGCTTGAGATCGCCAGTGTTTTTTGGGATATGGCGGCCGAAGAGCGACACCACAGCACGCTGCTCCAGCAGCGCTACATGGAGCGCTACGGCAACGCCTCTTGCGTGCTGACGGAAGACGATTTGCAGGAGCTGATCGAAGTGCCACGGCTGGAATCAGGCAACCTCTTCGATGAATACGCGGACCCCGCCAAACCAAGTGCGCGGGAAAGAGCCTTACAGGTTGGGCTGGAGGCTGAAATCAATGCGCGGCGCTTCTACGCTGAACTGGCGCTCGCGACCGCCGACTTTCAGTTACGCAATCTGTACCGTGAATTGGCCGAGTACGAAAAGGACCACGTCGAATTCCTCGAGAAACGCATTGCTCAGAGTTCCTCCAATAGGCACAGCTCAAGCTAGCGTCTGTCCTGGAAGTTCTAGCAAGAATATTTAGAGTGTCATTCTGAGCGACCGAATGGAGCGGCGAAACCGGTTTAGCGGGTCGCGGTGGCCGCTCTTGAGCGCTCCTCGGGTGACATTTGCCGCCACACCATCTGGCGGTTCTGTTCCGTCCATTCACTGGGATGGCCATCCTTGAGCGCCAGCGTTAGCCAGCGATAGGCCTGGACGCGGTCTTGCGAGACGCAGACCCCGGTCGCGTAAAGCGCTCCCAGCTTGGCTTGCGCCTGGGGGTTTGCCCTTTGCGCCGCCAAGCGCAGCAAGATCAATCCCTGGTCGCAGTTTTTCGGAACGCCCTGGCCGTAGATGTACATATCCGCAAGGCGCACCTGCGCGTCGGGATTGCCGAGCGCGGTGGAGCGCCAAAGCAGGGCCCTCGCGACCTCGGGATTGGTGGCCCCGAGCGCCTGCTGGTACTCCCTTTGCCCGGCGACCGGCTTGGAGAATTGCTGGTCGGAAGGGTTGGACGCGGCGGGCCGGGCTCTGCTGGCAGCGGGCTGTCCGGGTCCAACTGCCTGGGTCTGTCCGGCGCTGTCGCCGCTTCCGGCTTTCCCCTCGAGGTTCAAGTTCGTGGAGTTTAGCGGCACAGGGCTTGCGGAAGGCGCGGGAGATTCTGGAGCGACGGGTTGTGCCGGATGCTGCGCTAGCGCGAAATCGGAAGCGGCCTTGTCATTGGATATTGGGGATACCGGGGCCGCGGGCGATACAGGGGATGCGGGGCCTGCACTGGCGGGCTCGCTGTTTTGGGCTGACGAGCCTGTCTTGCCGACCCTCAGCATTTCCACATAAGTTGTTCCAAGCCGTGCATAGCGAGCGGCTGCGCCGCGAACCGATGTCCAGTGCATGGCCGTCAGCCCAACCAGCGCTGCGATGACAGCCGCCACGACATACCGTGGCCATTGCCTGGCCTGCGATTCCTCCTCGCTCACAAGGGATTCGGCGGCGCCGCTCAGCCCCAGGAAAGAAGGCCCGGATAGGCTGCCGGATTCGTCGTGATGAGCGGGCGTGAAATCGAGAAAACGGCTCAAGTCCTCTGCGGCGGGTGCTTCCGCGGGCAATTCCGCCGGCTTCCGTGGCTCCGTGTGGAGTTGATCGACGGGATTGAATCCAATCTTTCCCCCGGTGGGCAAGCCGGACGCGGGCGCTGGCACCTCGGCTGGTGGAGTCAATTCTTCCACCCCGCTACCGGCAAAAGCGGCGAGTATTGAGGACTCCGGGTTGCAACCAGCTTGGCTCAGGGAGTCCGGCGTCGAGTTCCACAAACCCTCTGGATCCGGCGATTCCGCGGAGTTTCCCCAAACCTCCTGCATGGCCTGGCGAACCGGATCGGGAGTTTGGCGCCGTCGATCCATTCCGGGCTCGGCCAGCAGCGGAAGCCCGTTGTCGTAGTCGATCACCTCTTTCGGCAGCGCCTGAAAGCTCCGTGGACGCGACCCCAATTGGCTGCCCTTCGTGAGGTCTCCCTGCGGACCGCGATTGGGCAAGCCTGCGTCGCCGTTGGGGCCGCGCCGGGACTGCGCGATGACGTCCTGCAATGGAAACGACGATGGTCCAACGCGGCTGGCGGTCTCATTGCCAAACTGCCCTGCGGGGCACACAGGGGCAGAGAGCGGTCTCCCGCATTGGCCGCAAAACCGATTCCTATCAGGATTCTCCTCACGACATGCTGGACAAAACACCCGGGCCCTCCGCGATCAGCAAATGCTCTAAAGCTCTAAAATTTGGATGCAGTAGACCCGGTGTGTGCTGCTGCGGAAGAGATTGCGCGGATGTCAGTCGGGAGAGGCCGAGCGTAGCTCAGGAGCAGCATCACTCGCTCAGTCGTTTCCGCCCGACCCTGCTTGTGCTGCCGAAGCCGCTCGGGACCCCTGCCGGGAGCTGTAACGCTTGAGAGCTGCGGCGAAAACCCTGTAGCCGAGCAAAGCCGTCAGCACCAAGGCATAGATCATCGGCTGGCGGATATCCTTCTTCACCAGCCAGACATAATGAATGACTCCGGCCACTGCGCTGCCATAAACCAGGCGATGAAGCTGCTGCCAGCGCCGGCCGAGCCGGCGTATGGCGCTCTGCGTCGAGGTCAGGGCAAGCGGCACAAGCATCAGGAAAGCGGCGCTTCCCATGGTGATAAAAGGGCGCTTGACAATGTCCTTCAACATGGCGTGGAAATCGAAAAACTGATCGAGCCAAACATAGGTAAGCATGTGCAGCACCGCATAGAAGAATGCAAACAGGCCGAGCATGCGGCGGTACTGGATGAGCCATAGCTGGCCTGTAACCCGCCTGACGGGAGTTATGGCGAGCGTGACCAGGAGCAAGGTCAGGGTCCACAAGCCGGTCTGGTGGGTAATCGTTTCAATGGGATTGGCGCCGAGTCCGCCAAGCCATCCCAGCACCCCCAGCCGCACCAGCGGGACCAGAGCCAGCGTAAAGACGATCGGTTTCAGAATACGATTTCGCATTTCGATAGGGTTTCGACCAGCCACCGCGTTAGCCCGGTTCGCGCCTCTGTTCTCTGTTCTAAGATACAGGACGCCGGCGCTCAGAACCACTTCCGCAGGTCCATGCCGGAATAGAGACTTGCCACCTGGTCTCCGTAGCCGTTGAACATCAGCGTCGGCCGTTTCGAGAACTCACCGAGCCGGCGTTCCTTCGCCTGGCTCCATCGCGGGTGATCGACCTGCGGGTTCACGTTGGAATAGAAGCCGTACTCGCTGGGCGCGGCTTTGTTCCAGGCGGTTTTAGGCATGGAGTCCACGAACTTGATTTTGACGATGGATTTGGCGCTCTTGAAGCCATATTTCCAGGGGACCACGAGCCGTATAGGGGCGCCGTCCTGGTTGGGCAGCGTCTCGCCGTAAAGCCCCACCGCAAGGATCGCGAGCGGGTTCATTGCCTCGTCGAGCCGCAAGCCTTCGACATAGGGCCAGTCGAGCACGTCGCGTTTTTGGCCGGGCAACTGACTGGGACGAAGAACCGAGGTGAACTCGACGAACTGCGCCTTCGAGGTGGGCTCAACCTGCTTGATCAGCGCGCTCAACGGAAAGCCCGTCCACGGGATCACCATCGACCAGCCTTCAACACAGCGCAGACGGTAAATGCGCTCCTCCAAGGGGGCGAGCTTGAGCAACGCATCCATGTCGTAGGTCTTGGGCTTCTGCACCAAGCCTTCGACTGAGACGCTCCAGGGCAGCGGCTGAAACGAACCCGCGAGTTTGGCTGGCCCGTCTTTGTCGGTGGAGAACTCGTAGAAGTTATTGTAGTGGGTCACGTCGTTCAGAGGGGTCAGCTTTTCGCTGGTGTTGTAGCCACTCTTCTGGTATTGCAGCTTGCTCCCCGCCTGCGCCGCTTCCGGGACGAACGCCCGGTACAATTTGTGACCGCCCAGCGCCGCCGCTCCCAAGGCCAGAGAGCCCGTGATGAAGTTCCGCCGGTTCAGGTACAACGGCTTCGGGGTAATCTCGGAACTCGCAACCTCGGAAGACTTTCGGATCACCATGATTTGGCTCCTCTATTGATCAGATTCGTTTTCGGAGTAAATGGCTCAAGAGAGTTCGTTAAGTGTACGAATGGGGCCGGCGAATGGATTGAGGTCGCGCGCAGCGATGGGCTCCCCGCTCAGACGCCGCCGAACGCCAGATCCTTCGCTTCACCACCCCAGCAAGAGCAACGGCAGCGCTTGCCGGGGACCCCGCTTCGCTCACGCTCGCAATACAGCTCAACTCTCAAAGGCCAGGGTGAGCAGCGTCTTTTGCTCCATAGCGTGGGCCTTGGCCGAACCGGTTGCCGGACTGGCCGCTGCGGCTCGCTTCACCGAGCGCACCGGGTGTTGGGTGATGGTTCGGCGCAGGCGCGGGATGACGAACCAGAGTGCGCCCATGTTCGCCGGTTCTTCCTGCACCCAGACGATCTCGCTGGCATGGGCGTAGCGCTTCATCAGCTCCGCAATCTCGGTTTCCGGAAAAGGATAGAGCTGATCGACAAAGACGATGGCCGTCTCTTTATCGTTGCGGCGCTTGCGCTCGTTTACCAGTTCGTGGCCTATTTTGCCACTGCATAGCAGGATGCGTTTCGGAGCGGACACCTGCTCGTCGGCGATCACCAGCTCGAAGCGCCCGCCGGTGAAATCCTTCGAGCGGACTCATGGCCTGCGGATTCCGCAGCATGCTCTTGGGGGTGAAACATATCAGCGGCTTGCGCCACGCGCGCATGGCTTGGCGGCGCAGCAGATGGAAATATTGCGCCGCGCTCGATGGCTGGCAAACCTGCATGTTGTCGCGGGCGCAGAGTTGCAGGTAGCGCTCGATGCGGGCGCTGGAGTGCTCCGGTCCCTGACCTTCGTAACCGTGCGGCAACAGCATCACCAAACCGGTCAGCAGGCCCCACTTTTCTTCTCCGGCGCTGATGAACTGGTCGATGATGATCTGCGCTCCGTTGGCGAAATCGCCGAACTGTGCCTCCCACATCACCAGCGCCTCGGGATAGTCGCGGCTGTAACCGTATTCAAAACCCAGCACGGCGGCTTCCGAAAGCTCCGAGTTATAAATCTCCACCCGCGCCTGCTGCGGCGAGAGATGACAGAGCGGAACGTATTCGTGCTCGTCTTCAACGTCGATCAACGTCGAATGCCGATGATTGAAGGTACCGCGGCGGCTGTCCTGGCCGCTGAGCCGGATCGGAGTTCCCTGCATGGCGAGCGAAGCGAAGGCCAATGCCTCGGCCATGCCATAGTCGATCGGAAGCTTGCCCTGGGCCATTTCGAGCCGCTGCTCCAGCAGCTTCTTGACCTTGGGATGGATGTTGAAGTCCGACGGATACTGCGCAAGTTTCTCCCCCAGCCGCGCTATTTGCCCGGCGTCGATAGCGGTCTTCACTTCCAGGGCGGGCGAGTAGAGACCTCCCTTGTAGCTGTCCCAATAGCTTGGCAGCTCGTACAGCAGGGGCTTTTTTTTCATCTGCTGCGCCTGCTTCTTAGCCTCCTGCATCATGCTCCGCACGCGCTCGACCTGTGGCGAGGCATCGGCTCCGATGCGGCGGGCGTAGATTTCGTAAAGCGGAGGATGATCCTTGATTTTGCGATAGACGATAGGCTGCGTGATGGTCGGGTCGTCGACCTCGCTGTGGCCATGCCGCCGATAGCCAATCAGGTCGATCACCACGTCGGAGGCGAACTGGTAGCGGTATTCCACCGCCCAGCGCGCGACGCGAACCACCGCGTCCGGGTCTTCCGCGTTGACGTGGAAAATTGGAATCGGCAGCCGCTTCGACATATCGGAAACAAAGTGAGTGGAACACGCCTCGGAGGGGTTGGCAGTAAAACCGATCAGATTATTCACGATAATGTTGACGGTGCCGCCAACCGTGTAACCGCGCAGATAACTCATGTTGAGCGTCTCGGCCCAGACGCCTTGACCGGCATAGGCCGCATCGCCATGCATGATCAGCGGAAAGGTCTGCTGCTTGCCGGTTTTGCCGTCGCGCACCTGATGGGCCCGCACCCGGCCCAGGCAAACCGGGTCCACGGCTTCCAGGTGACTCGGGTTCGAAACCAGATGCATGCGAACCGTACGGCCGTTGATCTCTCGAACATTGGTCGCGCCCTGGTGATACTTCACGTCTCCGCCGCCGAGCGTGCTGCGTGGGTCCACGTCCTCGAAGCCGGCAAAAATATCGACAACCTGCCGTCCCACCGAATGCGCCACCACGTTGAGGCGTCCGCGATGGGGCATGGCCATCACGCATTCCTCGGCACCATGCTCGACGGCCACCTGCAGCGCTTCCTCCAGCAACGGAATCAGCGCGGTTTCGCCTTCCAGCGAGAAGCGCTTGGTCCCGATGTAAAGCGTCTGCAACATCTGCTCGAAGACATCGGCTTCGACCAACTGGGTCAGAATGCGCTCGCGATTCACAGGCGCGGCTTCGGCCTCCATCCGTTCGCGTACCCAGTTCCGCCGCTCCGGGTCGGGCATGTGCATGAATTCGGCGCCGATGGTGCCGCAGTAAATGCGCCGCGCCTCGTCGGCCACGGAGCCCGTCAGGTTCAACTCCGGATGCTCTTCTCCGACAAAATTTCCGAGCGGGTCCAGGTCTGCCCGCATGTAGCCCCAACGGCGGAATGCGTCGAATATTTTGTCTCTCTGTTCGCTCTCCGAGCCGGCCAGTTCAGCAGATGGCATTGCGTGAGTTTGCAATAGAGTCCTCCGGGAGAATCCTCGGGTGCACGACCCAAACTGCCTTATCCAGATTAGGGTAGTCCGGCAGTGCCGCCGGTGGCAAACAGGGCACGGCGCGCAGATAAGCCGCAGCCAGTTCTTGGTCCCTACGTTGATTGGATGCGGCAGGGGCTGGGATGGGCGCGAAAGGCCCCAACCGCCGCTTACTGGTGATATGGGGATTTCACGCCAGTTAACTGCTGCCCTCCGGATTTCACGATAACTTCCGATTTGTCGACGATCCTCTCAGCGTTCACGTGGGGCTTCCCCAGAACGCCGTTACATGGGAGTCTCTGCAGTTCCCGATTACGTCGCGAGAAACTCTGCGTGCCGGCTGTTGTGGTCTGGTACTATCAAGCCGTAGAAGCCATGGCGGTGAAATGGTCTTATATAAATACCTCACCCCCGCTCGCCTCGACGTCCTCGAACGCCGCAGGATCCGGTTTACTCAACCAGCTGCATTCAATGACCCGTTCGAATTCAAGCCATATATCGAATCCGCTGCCTCACAGGAGCACCGCCGCGAGTACGTAGAACAGAACTTCGATGAGATTCTACGGCGGGAGTTGAAAGAGTATCCGATATTGAGCAACCTCCTGCCAGGAGAGAGCGCTGTTGACCGGCTGAGTCGATTCAAATCGTCCATTCCTGACCTCTTTCAGCTGCTGGAGCCTCCCTTCCTGCCTGTTGTGTCGGCTGCGATCAACTCAGCGCTCAACGCAAACGTTGGAGTTTTTTGTCTTAGCGAAATTCGCGACTCACTTCTGATGTGGGGGCATTACACAGACAACCACGAAGGGTTCGTGATCGGGTTTGACCAGAACCATCCGTTTTTCTCGGTTCGACGAGGACCCGAAGACGAATTTGGCTTCTTGCGGCAGGTGAAGTACTGTCGCAACCGCCCGAGAGTCACCATGGCCAACACCACAGGCACGGAGTGGTTTGAGACAAAATCCGATGAGTGGGCTTACGAGAAGGAGTGGCGCATGCTGCGGGTACTAGAGGATAGCGAATCTCGGCGGGAGGGCGTGCCGCATCCAATATGCCTCTTCAGCTTTCCTGCAGACGCCGTCGTCGAGATAATAGCCGGATTAAGGTGCTCGCTGGAGCTTCGTGATCGGCTGAGAACCCTGTCCAAGGGCTATCCTAAAGCGAAGCTATTTCAGGCTCAAGAACACTCATCCGAATATGCTCTTTCCATAAGAACCGACTCGGCGATTTCCTGAGTTGACCTGTCGCTGGTCTGAGACGTACGCTGCGCGACGAGTGACTTAGCTGAGCGGTTGTAGTGGCAGAAGAGTTCCAAGTCCGCTTCTGGGAAGCTCCGCGTGGTTTATGGGCTACACGGAACTAATGCCCGGTAGTTGGCTGTCGTAAACAGGCATTCTCACCAGTGATCCCAAAGGTGAAGCTCAGGCCTTGATCGCGCCGGTATAGAGCGCCATGCCGACCACGGCATCTACGCCCATGGCGTGCAACTGGTCGATCTCTTCCTGGCTGCGGATTCCGCCGGCGGCGATCAGCTTGCGTTTGGTGTTCGCGCGCAGTCGCTGGATGACGTCCATGGGGATGCCCTTCATCAGCCCTTCGGTGTCGATGTGGGTGTAGAGGAAGCCTCCGCAATAAGGTTCGGTTTCACGCATCATCTGTTCGGGAGTGAGGTCGATATCTTTTTTCCAGCCGTGAATGCTGACCTTTCCTCCGCGCGCATCCACGGCAACGATCAGCCGTGCCGCTGCCGCCGCGTGCGCGAACTGCTGCGCCGCTTCCAGGTTCACCGCGCCGTCCTTTAAAAGCGCGGAGCCCACAATCACCTTCTTGGCGCCAGCGCGAAACATGCGGTGCACCGCCTCGACCGAGCGGATTCCGCCGCCGACCTGGCACGGCAAGCGCTCGCAGAACTGCCCGACCAGCGCTTCATTCGACCCTTGCCCATGGCCGCGTCGAGATCGATCAACTGCACCATCGGATAGGGATGAAACCGCTCGATCCAGTATTCGAAGTCGTCGAATTCGAGCGCCTTGCGGTCGCCCTGCACCAGTTGGACGATCTTGCCGCCCATCAGATCAATCGAAGGAATCAGCATGGAAGCCTCACCGGAATGCCACTCTCCTGCAAGCTCCGCTTAAGCTCGCGAACGTCGGCAATGCCGAAGTGAAAGATCGACGCCGCCAGCGCCGCATCGGCACTGCCCGCCTTGAAAACGTCGACAAAGTGCTGCGCCGTTTCCGGCGCCGCCGGAGGCAATCACAGGAATGTCGAAACCGCCTCGCTGACCGCGGCCGTCAGCTCACAATCGAAACCGATCTGCGTGCCGTCGCCATCCATCGAGGTCAGCATGATCTCGCCCGCGCCGCGCCGCCTCGACTTCGCGCGCCCATTCAGAACCTGGAGCCCGGTCGGAGTACGGCCACCGCTGACAAACACCTCGGCTTCCTCGACCGGCGCTTCGACCCCGCTTGGCGTCGATGGCCACCACCACCGCCTGCGAGCCGAAGCGTTCGGCCGACCTCGGTGATCAGCTCCGGATCGGCGATGGCCGCCGAGTTCATGGTGATCTTATCGGCGCCGGCCTCGAAACAGCCGCCGAGGCATCGGCCAGCGATGCGCATTCCGCCACCGACCGTGAACGGGATGAACAACTCGCGCGCCGCGCGCCGCACGGCGTCTAACAGGATGGGCCGCGACCCTCGTGCGTCGCCGTGATATCCAGCAGAACGACTTCATCGGCGCCGCTTTCGGCGTGGCGCCGCGCCAATTCCGCCGGATCTCCCGCATCCCGCAGATCGACGAACTGCACGCCCTTGACCACGCGGCCGTTGGTCACATCCAGGCAGGCGATAATCCGTTTGGTCAGCATGCCACCTCGCAAAAATTCCTCAAAACCCGCATGCCCGCGTCTCCCGATTTTTCCGGATGGAACTGCACTCCCAACACGTTGCCCCGCTCCACCACCGGAGCAAATTCCCGCCGTAGGTCGGTGGTCGCGACCACTCCATCGACCACCGGAGCCCGATAGGAATGGGTGAAATAAACAAAGGCTCGGTCTGCGACGCCCTGCATCAATCGCGAATCGCCGGTGCGCCGCAGACTATTCCAGCCCACGTGCGGTACCTTGAGCCCGGTGTGAAAGCGGTCGCATCGCCGCGGAAACATGCCCAGTCCGCTCACCCCCGGCGCTTCCGTCGTGCCCTCGAATATCCATTGCAGCCCCACGCAGATTCCCATGAAGGGAGTGCCCCGGGCAATGGCGTCCTCAATCGCCGGACGCATGCCCGACTCGTTCAGCCGGCGGGTGGCGCTGAAATGCCCGACGCCGGGCAGAAGAATGCGCGCGGCCTTCGCATCACCTCCGGATCATCGGTCATCGGCGCTTGGTAGCCGAGCTGGCGAACCGCCTTCTGCACCGAGCCGATGTTGCCGGCCTTGTAGTCGATAATCGTAATGATCACAATAGCTCTCCCTGCGAGTGTGCTTCGCTCGTTGCGCTCCCTCAGAGTGACATCTCAAAAAGGTTCACCGCGAACCTCTGAGACGCGACACAAAATTCGACACGCTGCATCATTACAACAATCCTTTGGTGCTGGGAAGCATCTTGGCCAGCCGCTTGTCTTTCGAGCAGGCCACGCGCAACGCCCGGGCGAAGGCCTTGAACAGCGCCTCGATCTTGTGGTGGTTCGAGCGGCCGTAGAGCACCTTCAGATGCACGTTGGCCCGCGCGCCGCGCGCAAAGCCCTCGAAGAAATCAAACACCAGCTCCGACTGCAAATCGCCCACGCACCTGACCTTGACCTTCGTCTCCACAACGGCCGCCGTGCGCCCGCCGAAATCGACCGCGGCCAATCCCAGGGTCTCATCCATCGGCATCAGGAAGTAGCCGGCGCGCAGGATTCCCTTCTTATCCCCCAGCGCCGTTCGAAGGCTTCGCCCAGGGCGATGCCAACGTCTTCCACCGTGTGGTGCTGATCGACATCGAGATCGCCCTTGCAGGAAAGTTCAAGATCGAAGCCGCCGTGGCGGGCAAACAGCTCCAGCATGTGATCGAAAAATCGAATGCCGGTCGCAACCTTGTAAGTGCCGCGGCCGTCGATCTTCAACAGCAGCCGTATGTCGGTTTCGTTGGTCTTGCGTTCCAGCCGTGCGCTCCTCATCGCCGCACCTCCCCGGCATCGGCAAGGCTTGTGGGGGCTTGCGGCTTAAAGCCGATAGCCTCGAAAGCTTCGCTCAGCTCGCGCAGCAGCCGGTCGGTCTGTGGGCGCGTGCCCACCGTAATGCGGACGCATCCGGCACAGCCCGGATCGCTGTTGCGGTCGCGCACCAGGATGCCTCTGCGCCGCATCTCCTCCACCAACGGCTGGCGGTAGTCGCCGAAATAAGCGAGCACGAAATTGGCGCGACTCGGCCAGAAAGGGATGTTTTGCTCGCCATAGAACTGCTCGAGCCGCATCCGGCCTTCCCGCACCTGGCTAACGTAGCTGGTGATGAACTCCCGGTCGGTGAGCGCCTCGGTCAGGCAAGCCAGCGCCACGCCGTTGACGTTATAGGGTGAACCGACGCGGCGCACCATCTTCATCTGCGCCGCATCGCCAATCAGCACGCCGGTGCGGAACCCCGCCAGTCCGAACGCCTTGGAAAAGGTTCGCGCGATGAACAGATTCGGCACCGTGCCGACCTGGTCGAGGAGCGTCTCGCCGTGGAAATCCCAGTAGGCTTCATCCACCAGCAACGCCGCGTTGGGAGCGGCGGCGGCGATCGCCAACAGATCCTGACGCGCGGCCACCGCACCGGTCGGATTGTTGGGATTCGCCAACATGATCAACTTGGTTGCCGGAGTGATTGCCCGCAACAGCTTCTGCGCCGGAAACGCGAAATCGTCGCCGGCTTGCACGCTCACGACCTTTGCGCCTGTCGCCAGCGCGTAAACCTCATAGAGCACGAACGTCGGCACCACGATCAAGGCTTCGTCGCCCGACTCCAGGTAGGTTTCGCAGAGCAGATGAATCGCTTCGTCCACGCCGTTGGTGAGCAGCAGCCGGTCGATGGCGACTCCGAGATAGCCGGCCACCGCAAGCTCGCCTGCTTCCCGCTCCGGATATTTGTTGAGAACTTCGGCGGAAATAGAGGCCAGCACACGCAGTACGCGCGGCGAGCAGCCGCCGAGGTTTTCGTTGAAATCGAGCCGCAAGCCTTCGCGCCGGCCCAACGGCGGGTGATACTCCTTCAACTTCTGCACAACCACACGTGCGTTCAGCATGGCATTTTATCCTCACTCGAACGGACTCGGCATATCCGCGCCCGGTTCACATTTCGCAGCCGCGTAACAGTCGTCACTTCATCCTCACCCGGACGGACTCGGCATGCGCCTTTAAGCCTTCCGCTTCGGCCAGCAGCGCCACCGTTGGAGCAATGCGCTTCAGTCCCGATTTCGATACCTGTTGCACGCTGACGATCTTGAGGTAGTCCAATACGCTCAAGCCGCCTCGATAACGCGCCACGCCCCCGGTCGGCAGCACATGGTTCGGCCCGGAGGCATAGTCCCCCAGCGATTGCGGCGAGTATTCCCCGACGAAAACCGATCCGGCATCAGAGACCCTGTGCAGGTTGGCCGCATCGACGGTCAGGTGCTCGGCGGCGATGGCATTGATCCAGACGAAAGCCTCATCCGCGTCCCTGGCAACCAGCGCGACCCCATTTTCGCTTAGCGATTTGCAGGCAATTGGATTGTCCGCCGCCATCGCCTTGGCCGCTTTTGCAACCTCCTGAGCGAGCCGTAAGTTGGTGGTCACAAAAATCGGCAGCGTTTCCGGATCGTGCTCCGCCTGCGCCACCAGGTCGGAGGCGAAAAACGCGGCATTGCCACGGTCGGCGAAGACGATCGCCTCGGTAGGACCGGCAAGCATATCGATCGCGCAGTCGAAAGCCACCGTCTTTTTTGCCGCGGTCACATAGCTATTGCCCGGGCCAACGATTTTGGCGACTCGCGGTACGCTATCGGTGCCATAGGCAAAAGCAGCCACCGCCTGCGCGCCACCCATGCGATAGAAGCACTCGACGCCGAGCATGGCGGCCGCCGCCAGCGTCTCGGGCGCGGGACGAGGAGAAGCCACCTGAATGCGCTTGACCCCCGCAACCTGCGCGGGAATCACCGTCATGAGCACGGACGAGGGCAGCGGATAGCGTCCGCCGGGAACGTAGCAGCCAACCGATGCGACCGCCTCCACCCGCTGTCCCACGCGGATGCCCGGCTCCATCGTCCGCACCCACGATCTTGGCATTTGCCACTCCGCGAAGCGGCGGATGTTGCGCGCGGCCCGCTCGATGGCTTGCGTGTACTCCGGCGAAACCTGGCGGCGGGCAGCTTCCAGTTCCTCGCGGCCGACCAGCACGGATTCCTTTTCGCCGAGGCCGTCCAGTTCCCGCGCATACTTTCGCAGGGCTTCGTCGCCCTGGGCGCGGACATCGCGAATAATCTGCGCCACCGTTCGTTCCACTTTGGGCTCGATTGCCGAGCCGCGAGAGACGAGTTTTTCGGCCACGTAGACGGCGGCTTCGCTGGCTTCGAGCACGCGCATCGACATCAGAGCACCACCTTGTTCAGGGGATATTCGACGATGCCGGTGGCGCCGGCGGCCTTTAACTTGGGGATGACATCGCGCACCGCGGTCTCGTCGAGAATCGTGTTTACGTCCACCCAGTTCTCATCGCTCAAGTTGGAGATGGTCGGGCTATTGAGCGCCGGCAGAACCCGCAGCACGGCCGGCAAGTCCTTTCTCTGCACGTTCAGCATCAGTCCAACTTGCCCCTGCGCGGAAATCGCGCCTTGCAGCAGCATGGCAATGTTTTCGAGCTTCTGCCGCTTCCGCGGATCGCTCCAGGATTGGATATTCGCGATCAGTTGCGTGTTCGACTCCAGCACGGTGTCGATAATGCGCAGCCGATTGGCCTTCAGCGAACTGCCGGTCTCCGTCACTTCGACGATGGCATCGGCCAGCATCGGCGGCTTCACTTCGGTCGCGCCCCAGGAGAAGTCGACCTGCACGGGAACATTCTTGCCGGCGAAGTAGCGCTTGGTCACGTCCACTAACTCGGTCGCGATCGTCTTGCCGGCCAGATCTTCGGCGCATTTGAACGATGAATCCTCCGGAGCGGCCAGCACCCAGCGCACTTTGCCGCGACTCTGCTTGGCATAGATCAAGTCGATGACGGTGTGCACGGTCAAGCCGCTCTCGATCACCCAGTCCAGGCCCGTGAGTCCGGCATCGAGAGCGCCATGCTCAACGTAGCGAGCCATTTCCTGGGCGCGAATCAGCATGCACTCCAGCTCGGGGTCGTCCGTGCGAGGGAAATAGGAACGTCCATCGGCGTATATCTTGAACCCGGCGGCGGCAAACAACTTGATCGTTGCATCCTGCAGGCTGCCTTTGGGAATACCGAGGCGAATCTTCATTTCCGCACCTCCGGCGCTTCACGGGAGATTTCGAGCGACATGGGCTTGGTAAAACAGGAGCGCGTGCCCTCGTGACAGACCAGTCCATCGCCTTCGACTCGCACCCGGCACAGCACCGTGTCGCAATCGCAATCGGTCGAGGCCGCAATCAGCCGCAGACGGTTGCCGGAAGTTTCGCCCTTGGTCCAGAGCTGATGGCGCGTCCGGCTGTAAAACGTGACATAGCCGCTGCGCAGCGTCTTGTCGAGCGCTTCCCGGTTCATAAATCCCACCATAAGGACCTCGCCGTTGTCGGCGTCCTGCACCACCGCAGGAGCCAGGCCCTGCATCTTTTCGAAATCGATTGTCTCCATTTTCACCTCATTTTTTCTGGTTGTCCTGTCGGACCGCCCACGCGCCGGCAGCATGATCCAAGCCCGGCGCTCACACCCGGCGGCACAATGAAAAGCCCGCTGAGCTTGAACGCATCAGCGGGCCAAAAACCTGAGGACTTGCTTCGACCTATCCGCACATCCCCGCCGACACGATCATCTCGTGGTGATGATGGTGATGGCGATGATGGAGGAACAAAGTCATCTCAGCTTTGATTGTAAAAAGTAACGCAATTAGATGTCAACCTGAAAAGCGAGTCGCGAACAAAGCGGCGCCCTGCCAAAGTTCCGGTGGATCCGGCAGCTCTGCGGAATCTACGTCTATACGGGCCGGGAGTTTACGAAGGAATACCGCTCTTTCATTCTCAAAAACGGCGTTTCTAGAAACCGGTACGAGAGGCTCGCTAGCGCAATCGTTAGCGCCAGCCCACCCGCCCAGTAAATCCCGTAACGGGCGGCGGTTCCGGTTCTGCCATGCAGCGCTCGTCCAAGCAAGTAGAGTGCGAAAAAATGGTAGACATACAGGCCATAGCTGATCTTGCCAAGATAAACGAGCGGTGAATTTGGTAGCGTCACGCCACAGATCGCTAACAGTAGCGCAAGACAGCCGAGCGATACGACAGGGTATCCGGCGAGCGTGAATTGCGGCGTTGCATCTGAAAAGTGCCCGCAGAAAACCAGCACGGCAATTCCAGTGACCGCGAGCACAACGCGCACTTTTGTATTGAGACGTAAAACGCCGCCACGTAATACGACAGCAACAAGAATCCCAATCGCAATTGGATCAAGTTGTGCAAAAGTATTCGGCCAGACCGTGTAGGCGTGCAATTCGCGTCCAGAAAGATAGAGACGTGTTACGTTTGCGAGCAGCAGTAACGCAATCGCTACGAGAATGAGAGAAGAGCGGGACAAACGCTTCACTGCGAGCGGCCAGGACAGATAAAACTGTTCCTCAATCGAAACACTCCATAGGATGCTGGCGAAGGTATGTGGCGGCCCGAACAGAGCCGTCATCCAGTTTCCGGCGAGCAATAGGTATGCGGATAGGTAGCTTAACGGCATTCGCATGTCTGGCACGGGCCACAGTGAAGCGACCGCAAGCATGAAGAAGTAGAGCGGCCAGATGCGCAAGATAGTGTATCGTATTTTCGGTAAGTGTCAAGCACGAGTCAGACCATCCCGAGGTCGCGCCGGTTTTCGGCGATCGAGGGATCGGCTTTACTTTTAACGCGCACACAAAAGCAGATCCCTCACTGCGCTAGGATGACACTGGCGGAGAACAGTTTTTCAGCAACCTTCTAATTCGTCGGCTGTAGCGCCCGCCCGCGTGGCTGAGACTTGGAAGCATAGCTTTCTAAAATCTCCAGGAACTTAGCCAGCCAGGCGGGATGCGCAGGCCAGGCCGGGGCGGTCACCAAGGGTCCGTCGACAACCGCCTCCGTCATCGCCACCGGGACGTAGGTGCCGCCGGCGCTCTCGACCTCCGGGGCGCAGGCCGGGTAGGCGCTCACCCGCTTGCCTTTTATTACCTTCGCCGCGGCCAGCAATTGCGCCGCATGGCAGATGGCGGCAATGGGTTTCTGTTGTTCGTCGAAATGACGCACCATGGCGAGCACCTTCGGATTCAACCGCAGATACTCCGGCGCTCGTCCGCCCGGCAGCACCAGCCCGTCATAGCTGGCCGGATCAATCTGCGCGAAGGTGGCGTTCAGGGTGAAATTGTGTCCTTTCTTTTCGCTATAGGTCTGGTCCCCTTCAAAGTCATGGACCGCGGTGCGGACGAATTCGCCCGCCTTCTTATCGGGGCACACCGCATCCACCGCGTGTCCAACCATCTGCAACGCCTGGAAAGGAACCATGACCTCGTAATCTTCCACGAAGTCGCCTACGATCATGAGCAGCTTTCGTTGTTGCATATTGCTCTCTCCGGAGGGTTAGGGATTGATCTCTACACATCATTACTGATCACAATGAGCGTTCGCCAACATCTTCGCAATCAACGCTCGCGGCATGAGCCTCCATATGCATGCGGGGAACATGGGGTACCACTTCGATGATAAAAATAACATTGTCGACTCTCTAATGCAGTGAACACGGCTCATGAAAAGCTGATGAAAAAGAAGACACAGAAACCAACACCTGCGATTCGGATTGGCCCCGATGACCGCCTCTTCGTGCTCACCGGCGCCGGCATCAGCGCGGAAAGCGGCTTGGCGACCTTTCGCGGCGCCGACGGGCTCTGGCATGGCCATCGCGTGGAAGAGGTTGCTTGTCCCGAAGCCTGGCAGCGAGATCCCGAGCTGGTTTGGAATTTTTACTCGATGCGGCGGAAGGGAGCCTTGGCGGTCAAACCGAATCCGGCACACCTGGCACTGGCCGAGCTGGAGCGCAGACTGGGCGAGCGGTTTTTTCTGTGCACGCAAAATGTCGACCAGCTGCACGAGCGTGCCGGCTCCAAACGCCTGGTGCACATGCACGGCGAACTGTTCCAGTCGCGCTGCGAAAGTTGCGACGCCGAGCCTTTCGACGACGAGAATCTGTACCAGAGCTTGGCCGACATTCCGCGATGCCGCTGCGGGGCGCGCATTCGGCCGAATATCGTCTGGTTCGGCGAAACCATTCTCCACCTGCCGCTGATCGTGAGAGAGTTGGAGCGCTGCAGGATTCTGCTCGCCGTAGGCACCTCCGGGCTAGTGCAACCCGCAGCCAGCTTTGCGCACTGGGCCGGCACCCAGGACGAACCGGGAAGCACGGGGATTCGGACCTATTACGTCGGTCCGGAAGAGCCGGCAAACGCCTTCGCCTTCACCGATATTTTCCTGGGAAAGGCAGGAAAGTTGCTCCCGCGCCTTTTCGAGGTCCTTGAGATCCAGGACTCCAGGGTTCGGGGCAAGCGGATGCGTTCCTCTTAGATTGATTAGAGCGATTCGCTCTAAGGGATTTTTTCTGATGGTTTCCTGTTGACCGGTAAAATGCGAAACGTACAATTGGAGTTCCTGATGCGGAATTCTCGCGTCAGCATCGGGGTCCCCGGCGAACTTTGTTCGCTGGGGTGATTAGCATCGGGGTCCCAGGCGAGCCCTGCTCCCTGGGGTGATTAATGCGAGCGGTCCTTTGGCGGGACCGCGGAGGCCATGAATGCACGCTTATTTGTGCGGGTCCGTCGAGTATTCTCCCGACCAGGGAAGAAGTTGGCGGGCCGCTATTACTCCCTTTTTGCAAACCCTCGGACACCAGGTCTACGATCCTCAACTCGACGATCGAAAGAGTCTGACGGAGGTCGAGCGGCGCGAGTTTCGCAACTGGAAAGCCGATAATCTGCCGCGGTTCCAGAAGGTCATGCGCAAGATCATGGACTACGATCTGGAACGCCTGGAAACCCGTTGCGATTACGTTGTCGCCTACTGGGACGAGTACGCCTCCCGTGGCGGCGGCACCCAGGGCGAACTCACGTTGGCTTACCGCCGCGCCTGTCCCATTTACCTGGTTATTAATATGCCGGTCGAGCAAGTCAGTAGTTGGATTCTGGGCTGTGCCGGCGCGGTGTTCACCGATTTCGAACAACTGAAGGACTTCCTTCGCGGCAAATTTGCTGCCGTGCCGAAGCCGGAGCTTTCCGAGTTGGAGCCGGTAGACACGCCGTAACAACTGGCGCGAATCCGCGGACAAGCCCCAATCACGAATCCTCTCGCTGGTTGGCGAGACCTTTCAGCGTTGGCTCGCGCCAGCTTCGAACTCGGCCAGCGCCTTTTCCAGTTGCCATTGTTGGCGGGCCTTTTCGCTTCCCGCCAGGAACCTCTGGCAGGCTGCTCCGGATGGGCGCGCTGCCGGCTTCTCGTTGACACACTCTCTTACCACCATGAACTTATGAGCATCCGCCCAAAGGCTTTGTCCGGGGAGAAAGGCGTGTTCCATTCCGGTCCGCACCATCTTCTTCAGACACGGGTACTCGATGCCCTGGTCTACGACCGCCCGCTCATACTCGCGGGTAATCTCCGAGCGCGCGACCCCCTCGTCATCGGTTGAGAGCGCGACCGGAACTCCAGCTTTCAGATAAGCCGCCAGTGGATGCCGCGCGCCCTTGATGCCCAGGATCATGTCGTTGCTGCTTAGATTGATCTCGACCATCACGTTCAGGCGCGCCATCTCCTCGAGCAGCTGTTGCGGGTCCTGCTCATACATGACGTCGACGCCATGGCCAATTCTCTCCGCGTGGCCAATCTCAACCGACTCGCGAATGTGGAAGCGAAGCGCCTCGGGAGGAACCATCCCCGGCGCCAGTTCTCCGGCATGGAGCGTAACGTGGATGTTGGGATACAGCTCCTTAAGGAAGCTCAACATGCGCATGTGCACCCCAAAATCGCGCAAAGGCACCAGCCAGTCTTCCGGCTGCACCATGTTGACGGCGACCATGCGGGAATCCAGCCGCGCCAATTCGAAGGCCAGCAGCATCTGCGAAAATACCTGGGTTGGCGAAACCGCCCGCAGAACCGGATAGATGTAACGCACACTTACGCCGCAACCCGGACGAACCAGCGTCTTGTTGCGTTCGCGACAATTGAGAATCCGGTCTCGCTCGGCCTCCCAGGCGTCCAGATTGCGCCGCGATTCCGCAACCAGGTCGCTCATTCCCGAGGCGAGTAGTTTATCCCGCATGTGGCCGAAGTTTTCGTCCCACTGTATTTTGGCCGCCTGCGCGATCGCTTTGCTGCCGTCGGGAGACGCCATCAGTTCCAGGTATTGCACATTTCCATCGGCCGCCCGGGAAACAACCTCGGCCAGAATCTCGCCGTAATGACCCGGCACGGCCTCGCCGAAGCGGTAGAAGGCGTCGAAGAAGTGGTCGTGCCCCGATTCGGCCATACGGTTCCAGCCCCGCATCGACCAGGCATCGATCATCTGGCGATAGAGAACCGGGTCGGTCAGCGACTGCGCGGCATCGGTCTGCCCATCTTTGCAAGGCGGCTGCATCAACGTCATGGTCCGCACTTCGAGACAAAGGTGCGACTCCGCCGCAAAGCGTGCATAGGTTTCGGCATAGGCCGCGCCCGTCAAGTGATTGTGCAGATCCGTCCCTTTCGGCATCTGCTTCAGGAAGGCATAGAGAACCGGCCGGTTCGACTTCACCGAGTCCATTAGACGCGCGGTTTTCTGCTCGGGAGTCTCCGCCGCGGACGGCGCAGCTTGTCGCTGGGCGCTTCCCGTGGCAGTGGCAGGCCTGGCGGGAGCTTGGCTGAAGGCCTGGCTGGCCGAGCCTGGCTGGGTGAAAACCATCTGCAGGCAGAACAGAAGCTGCCATGCGCTACGCAAGCGCATTTGTAAATCCTCCGGACTGAATGATCGATGAGTTCATAATCATAAGGGAGAGTCTCGCGCAGGCATAGTACCTAGGTCACAAACAGGATTGCAATTTCGTGTCGCAATTTCCTGTTTAGGAGCCGATCCTGTTTGGCAGACGATCTTCGCAGGCTACGAGGCCAGGCAATCAGCGGCTTCATTGCACTTTAGTGGCGCTTAGAGTCCGATCAGGGCAAGGTTTCGCCTTGTGATGGCGCTTGAACATTTGCCGAAATGCTTCTAACATCATCGGTTTTTCGATTTCCTGAAGGCTGTAAATTTTCTGGAGCAATCATCAAGTGTCCGATCTCAAAGTCCTTATTTCGCGTGACCAGATAGCGCGACGGGTAGCGCAACTCGGCGAAAAGATCACCATCGACTTCGCCGGAGAGCAGGTCGTGCTGATTGGAGTGCTGAAGGGCGCCGCGATTTTCCTCAGCGACCTTGCCCGCAGCATCCAACTCGACGCCAGCTTCGACTTCATCTCGGTTTCCAGCTACGGAAACGAGAAACAAAACAGCGGCGAGGTAAAACTGTTGAAAGATGTCGATCAATCGATGGAAGGCAAGAACATTATTCTCGTCGAAGACATCCTCGACACCGGGCTGACGCTCTCCTACCTGCGCAGAGTCCTGCTGGCAAAACGCCCCAAGACACTGCACATCGCCGCACTACTGGACAAAGCGCCGCGGCGCACGGAAGCCATCAAGGCGGATTATGTCGGCTTTGAAATCCTCGACGAATTCGTCGTCGGCTATGGCATGGATTATGCGGAGAAATACCGAAATCTTCCCGATATCTGCGTTGTGCCCTGAGATTTCACCTGAGCGGTTTTCACCCAGCTACGCGCAAAAACGGCGCGCAGTGGGGACCCCGGCTTTTACCGTAATCAGTTGCCGGATTGCCGCTTTGAAAATCATTTTGGCGGCGTTCGACTCCGGGAACGGGTGCTAGAATTCGACAAGTCATGATTCATACCAGCCTCTTATCACCCACGGGCGCTTCCTGGCCGGGGCTTGCGGACTGGAAGGACGCAGCCAAACTCATCGATCACACGCTGCTCAAGCCCGAGGCAACCCGGGAACAGATCGCGAAGCTGTGCCGTGAAGCCGTAGCTTATGGCTTCCATTCGGTCATGGTGAATCCCGGCTATCTGGCCTACGCGCTTTCGCTGGTGCGCGGCTCCGGAGTTTTGACAGGGACGGTGATCGGGTTTCCGTTGGGAGCGACGACCACCCCGGCGAAGCTGGCCGAAGCTGCCGAGGCGCTCAAACTGGGAGCGCGGGAACTCGACATGGTCATCAATATCGGCGCTCTCAAATCGGGCGAACGTGACCGGGTCGAATCGGAAATCCGCGCCCTGAGCAGCGTTGCATGGCGCTCCCGGGCCTTGCTCAAAGTGATTCTGGAAACCGCACTGCTCAGCACGGAAGAAAAAATTCTTGCCTGCCAGCTTTGCCTGCGCGCCAAGGCCGACTTCGTAAAAACCTCGACCGGTTTTTCATCCGCCGGCGCCACCACCGGCGACGTGGCGCTGCTGCGCGGCGTGGTTGGCCATGCGATGGGCGTGAAGGCCGCCGGTGGAATCCGCACCGCCGCCGACCTGCTGGCCATGGTCGAGGCCGGAGCCAGCCGCGTGGGCACCAGCGCCAGTGTCTCCATCGTCGAATCGATGGGCGCGCCGGCCATGTGAGCGCCGCAAGCAATGACGGGCAATCCCGGCAAGGACCCGCGCGGGTCGTCGCGCTGATCATTCATTCGTCCATTCTATGTGGCAATCCTGCTTAATCTGCTTCCCTTCCCTCGGGGCTGTGATTTAAAAAGTGAACAGAGGCGACTCGCCACAGGGAACGCCATGGGACGACTTACCGGTTTAATTGGCATCGCGGTGCTACTCGGCTTGGCCTTTGCGTTCTCCAGCAATCGCCGGGCAATCAAGCCCAGAACCGTCGTCACCGGACTCGGGCTGCAAATCCTGTTCGCCTTTCTGGTGCTCAAATTCGAATACGGCCGGCGCGCCCTGAGCGTGGCCGGAGAGGCCGTCAACCACTTGCTGGGTTATTCTTTCGCCGGTTCCCAATTCGTCTTCGGCGAGCTTGGCGTCAAGCACTCGAAATACGGCTTCGATTTCGCCTTCCAGGTCTTGCCTACCATCATTTTTATTGCCGCATTCTTCGCCATTCTCTATCACTACGGCGTTATGCAGTTCATCATCCGGATCGCGGCCCGCATCATGACCCGCCTGATGGGCGCCAGCGGGGTCGAGTCGCTCAACGTCGCGGCCAGCATTTTCATGGGACAAACCGAAGCGCCGCTGACCATTCGTCCGTTTCTGCCCACGGTGACGCAATCGGAGCTGATGGTCATCATGACCGCCGGCATGGCGCATGTCTCCGGCGGCATCATGGGCGCTTATATTCTCAGCGGAGTCGAGGCCAAACACCTGCTCACAGCAGTCATCATGACCGCGCCCGGAACCATCCTGCTGGCTAAAATGATGGTGCCTGAAACCGAAAGTCCGACAACTCAAGGCGCCGTCGATGCCGCCCGCCAGACGGAAGAAAAACATGAGAACGTACTAGCTGCCGCGGCCAAAGGCACCAGTGACGGCCTGGGGCTGGCGTTGAACGTCGCCGCCATGCTCATCTCTTTTCTGGCCATCATTGCGCTGCTCAATGGAATGCTCGGCGGAGCGCATAGCTGGCTGGCGGCGCATCGATTCCCGTGGTGCCCGGCAAGCCTGGAAACGATCTTTGGCTGGATGTTCGCGCCGATCGCTTTCATCATCGGGGTTCCTTTGCGCGATTGTCTGGCCATCGGCAACCTGCTGGGCACGCGCATGGTGCTGAACGAACTGGTGGCCTTCACCCTGCTCGGCGCGCAAAAGGCGGCGCTCGATCCGCGCTCGTTCACCATCGCCACCTTCGCCCTCTGCGGATTCGCCAACCTCAGCTCCATCGGCATCCAGATCGGCGGTCTCGGCGCGCTGGCGCCCAATCGCCGCGGAGACTTGGCACGCCTCGGCTTCCGCGCCATGATCTGCGGTACGATGGCGAACCTGATGTCGGCTTCGATCGCGGGAATCTTCCTATGACAGAGGCTATGAACAAGGCTGCCTTACCCGAACCCGATGAGTTCACCCGCGCCGAACAGGCGGCGCAATTCATTCTGGCCGCACTGGCGCAAAATCCGGCCCTGGGGATTCCCCGCATTGCCGTGGTGCTCGGCTCCGGCCTGGGAGATTTCGCCGGCAACTTGCAACCCTCGGTCGCGATCGACTACCAGCAGATTCCATTTTCCCCGCGCTCGACCGCCATCGGCCACGCCGGCAGGCTGGTCATCGGCAAACTCGGCGAGGTGACGGTCGCGGTCATGCAGGGCCGTGTGCATCAATACGAAGGCTATACGGCCAAGCAGACGGCGTTCCCGATTCGCGTTTTGGGATGCCTGGGAGTGCGGGCGCTGCTGTTGACCAACGCAGCCGGCGGCATCAACCCGCAATACGGCGAGGGAGCACTGGTCCTGATCAGCGATCATATCAACCTGCAGGGCGCCAATCCGCTCAGTGGTCCCAACGACGAGCGCTTCGGCCCGCGCTTCCCCGACATGACCGAGGCCTACTCTCGCGCCTACCGGCAGATCGCCATCGAAGCAGGCCGCAAGCACGGCATCGAACTGCACGAAGGCGTTTACGCCGCGCTGGCCGGGCCGAGCTACGAGACGCCCGCCGAGATTCGCTACCTGCGCACCATTGGGGCCGACCTGGTAGGCATGTCGACGGTCGCGGAAACGATCGTCGCGCGCCACATGGGAATGGGCGTGCTGGCAATCTCATGCGTCACCAACCTGGCAGCCGGACTACTACCCCAGCAAGCCAACAACGGGCTTCTCGGGGGCCCCGTATCGCCGCGCGTGATTAATCACGAGGAGGTACTCGCGACCGGAGCACGGGTGCGCGGCAAATTCCTGGCGCTGCTTGGCGCCGTCATCCCCGGCATCGAAGAGTCTTTGCGGGATTCGAAGTAGGCGAGCATGAGACCATACCTGATTGGCATTGCCGGGCCGTCGTGCGCGGGCAAGAGCTATCTGAGCACGCATCTGGCGCAGCATCTAAACGCCGCCATGCTGAACCTCGACTCCTACTACGCCGACCTGAATCACCTCAGCCTGGTAGAGCGCGCGCACTTCAATTTCGACGCGCCTGAATCGCTGGATTCACCTTTGCTGATCGAGCACGTGCGCCAGCTCAGCCGTGGCGTCGCTATCGAAAAACCCGTCTACGATTTCAAGAACCACTCCCGCACAGGGCAAACGGAACGCCTTGAAGCGCGCCCGTTCATCCTTATCGAGGGCTTGTTCGCGCTCTACTGGGAAGAGATTCGCGCCGTGCAGGCGACCAAGGTTTTTGTCGACCTCGGCGAGGAGATATGCCTTGCGCGCCGCATCGCGCGCGACACCCGCGAGCGCGGGCGAACCCGGGAAAGCGTCCTCGAACAGTTCCAAACCACCGTGCGGCCCATGGCGCAACGCTATGTGCATCCCACCCGCCAGTTCGCGGACGTGGTGCTCACCGGCAACGCCGAAATTGCCGACGAAATGGAGCGGGTGCTCAAGCACATCAAGGCAGGAAGCTCCTAACTAACTCATACTCGCCACCATTGTGGGGATTGCACAACCATCTTCGCGTGAAGATGCCGCTTTATTGCGCCAAAGACATATCCATCATTCTGCATTTCAAATTTAAATTGCGGCTCATCAGGCGAGTTGGTCCAGTCTGGATAGTTCGTAAGTTTCATTTCAAAAGCCTTCGCCTGTTCCAGTAGCTTGCTCGCTTCGAGTGTTGCCCAATATGTTGTTCCCGTCCCCGCCGACATCATACCGGCAGGAATATACACTTTCCCTTCATACGAAAACGGCGCGTTGCCGTATTTATTTCTCAGCACCTTTCGCTGTTCGTCGCTTAGATTGAGCTCTGGATTCAGTCCGTTCAGCCGATAGATAATCCCCTCATCAGGCCACTCGCTGGCTAAGACCTCCAGCACATGATCCCGTGTCCAGTCTCCATGCCTCAGTACATCGATGAAGTAGGCTGTCTGCGGTTTGAAAGCCGCGAAGAGCAGTGGTTCATCTCGTGCGACGAATCCGTCTGCCTCCACTCGGTTTGAAATATGCAGATGATAAACGCCCCAATCATTGAGCATGAGGTCAAGGTCACGTCGTCGCTTGAAGGGTTTTCCAGGTGGCGTGAAGGCAACGTCGATGTCACGGCTTAGGTACTTGCGAAGATTGTTTCCACGTTCAATGTCGGCAGCGATCTGAGCAAAATCCGCGGCACGCTGCGACACAACTGGGTTTTGTAGAAAAGCCTTAGATTTCCGTATCTGCCGGGGTAGCGGCCTCACTCTTCGATTCATCCAATTGTGATAGAGGACAAGCAGGCCGTGCGCATCAAGGCCGCGCAAATATGTAACGGCCTCGTGGTCTGCTCGGTCGTATGGCAGCGCCCCGATCACCCATTGGCGAATGCTTTCTTGTAAACTCCCTGACGCCAGGACGGAAGGAACGGAACAATCGTGATCTGCCTCGCCCATTTTCTTCTCCAACTAGGTAAGAAACATTCTCCGGAACACTGCCCTTTACACCGGCAATTCTTCCTGTTGCCAGGGCGAGCGCTCGACGGCTTTGGGCTCGGAGGAAAGTTCGAGGACGAGTTTTTCCAGCACCAGCCGTTTGCTTGGCGGGCTGGAGCGCAAGGCCAGGTCGGCGCGCGCGATCAGCCGGATGGCCCGCGTCAGTTCGCGGCGTGATTTGTAGCGGCGCGCCTGGCGCACGATATCGTCGGCGGCGAAGGGCGGCACGCGGAAGCCCTGCCACAGGACCTGCCACAGGGCGCGCGAGTCGCGCACGTTGTGCTCGCTGATGACCAGCATCTGGCGAAAGGTTTTGGCCAGCATATAGAGGTGCCCGATGGCGGCTTCGTCGCCATCGCCGGTGGAAAGAATCGCGTCCATGATGGCAAGCGCGCGCGGGCGATCCTTGGCCGAGATGGCATCGGTCAGTTCATAAAGCGTGCGCTGCTTGGCGGCCAGCACCATGGTCTCGACGTCGCCGAGCGTAATGCGTTTTTTTTCGCCGGCGTAGAGGATGAGCTTTTCCAGCTCGCCGGAGATCATCATCATGTCGCCGCCGAGCGCATCCACCAGTTCGCGAGCCGCGTCGATTTCGATCTTCACTCCCCGCCCGGTCGCGGCTTCAACGATCCAACGCGAGGCCTCGGCTTCATCCACGCGGGCCAGCTCCACGATGGTGCAGAACTCGCCCAGGGTTTCGCGAATTCGCTGATAGCGATCCTTGTCGGTCATTTCCATCCGCCGGGGGTCGGCGGGAATGCCGATGTGGTCGGCGATGAAGAGGATCAGCGCGTCGGGATTCGGATGAGCGAAATATTGCCGCAAGGCCTCGAACTCGGCATCGTGCTTGCCGCGCCCGTAGAGCGCCTTGACGCCGCGCACGAAAAAAACCTGGAAAGGCGCCATCAGCGAAGGCGTAAGCGCCTGATCCAAAATTTGCTGAAGCGAAGTCTCTTCGAGGTCGAGGTCGTGCAACGCGAAGTCGCGGAGTTCCACCGGCAGCAGATATTCGAGCACCGCCTCGCGGCACTTTCTGCGGAAAAATGCTTCATCGCCGGCGAATACGTATCCCGGCTTCAGTTTGCGCCCGCTGACATCGGCAATGAAACGCTCGACGATGGCGAAGGTCTTCAGAAGGCCTCCAGGACGTTGCTCACCAGCGTCCGTGCAAAATCGTTCGCAAGGCGGTCAAACGCGGGGTCCTGCTCCTCGAAGAAGCTGAAGACCTGCTCGGAGGCTTGGTACTCGTCGCGGAAAAGGTAGTTTGGATTGCGGAAAAGCACTTCGCCATTGCTGCCCGTGAGGGTCACGCTCATGCGAATAGTGATCACGCCGGAGGAGGCGCGGCCCGTCCGCGAATCGTAAGTCAGCGGCTCGATCTGCGTACTCAACACGCTGCCGAGCATGGTGGCGTCGGCATTGGCGGGATCGCTGACAATGCGGTATCTGGTTCGAGCATTAAACTCGCGCACCACGGCGGCGGTGAGTTTAGCCTCGATACGGTAGCTCTGGCTCTTATTCTGAAACGTGGGCACGGCGATGGTACGAACGTTTTGCGGCAAGCGCGATGCCTTGCCCGCCACGTGGTAGCCGCAGCCGGATAAACCCAGGATCGCGAGCAGTCCCACTCCGCAACCGAAACCGAGCTTCGCCCATGCGCGAGTTTTCACTGCACCTTCCCCCGGGGGCGCGTGGCAGCCATGTCTTCGGCGGACTCGACCGCCAAAGAGGCCGAGATGCGCAGGTTATCCGCAGCCGCCCAAATCCAGAAACCGGTTTCGCTATGGGCATCTTTGCGGACCGCGAGCTGAACGTCCTGCTGGCCGGCGGCGTTCAGATTACTGGGTTCGCTCGGCGGCTTGCGGATGAACTCCACATGTTCGCCGGCAAGCGCCGCTTCGAATTCATCCAGAGAGGCCGGCGACTCGATGTCAATGTATATCGAAAACGTGTGAGCGTGAAAGACCGGAGCGTGCAAAAGCATCAGCGAAGGCACGGGCGCATGCCGATTGGTGATCGCGCGGTAGTGCCGCAGCACGCGGTCTTCGATGGCAGCCATGGACAGCGTGGACCCCTCGCCATATCCTGGCACGACGTTGAAGGCCACCTGCGTGCCGAAAACCATCATCGGCAATTGCTGAAACGAAAGCAGGTTCACCGTCTGCTCGTGAAGTTCGTCCATGCCATGGCGCCCGTACTCGCTGGCTGGTTCCATAATGGTGGCGTTGGCTCGGCGGATCGGGTGACGCTTGTGGAGTCTCACCAGCAGCAACCCGAGCACCACCGACGCCGGATGCGCAATGACTACGGGAGCCGTAACCAGCTCCACCGGGTGACCCTCGCCGAGTTCCTGCTCCAGCCATGGGGCACGAACCGCGGCCTCGGGGCGAGTTTCCAGAGCATAGGCAACATCGATAATCTCGCTGCCCGCGCGGCGCACCATCTCCCACGTCTTGTTGGTGTAGGCTGCCTCGGATGCAAAAAAAGTAAAATCGACGCCGCTCAGGTGTTCCGCCGTAACGCTTTGAATGAACGAGGGCTCGTCGCCCACCGACTCGATCTGTCCGAGCGACTCTTCATCGTCCAGCAATCGAATATCGCCGGCCGGAAAGTTGCGCTCGGTGAGCATATCCTTGAGTTCCTTGCCCTTGAGCGTAGCCGCACCAATAATTGCAACCAGGAATTTTGCTCCCCACTGATTGGGGTCTGGTTTCGAACTTTTCGTCTCTGGTTTCGAGATCTTCATCATCAATGTCCGGTGACCTCTTTGGGAGGAGCAGGCGGCAAAGCTGCGCGCCGCCTCAGAGCGTAGAATAATCGCGCCCACACGCCCGAAATCATATAAAGAACCGCGAGCGCAAAAAGCACGTAACGGGACCAATAAAAAATCAGGGCGATAAATCCGCACATCACCAGCACCAGCCGGAACGGATGCCGGCTGCGGAAATCAATGCTTTTGGCACTCCAGAATCGCCATCGGCTCACCATGAGAAATCCCAGGATAGCAACCACCCCGATCCAGATGGCCGCATACCCCCACTTCTCGATCGGGTCGCCTTGCACCAGATGAACCATGGCGGCAATGCAGGCCGCCCCGCCAGGGATCGGCATGCCGACAAAATACTTACGCCCCGGACGACCCGGATTCGAAGGCTGCGGGTTCACCGCGATATTGAAGCGCGCCAGCCGGGCCGCGCCGGCAGCCAGAAATATAAAAGAAGCGATGGCACCAAGCTGAATGATGCGCGCTCGCAACGTAGGATCAAGCACCAGCGGAAGCTGCCGGAAACCCCACATCCAGGCAAGCAAAGCCGGGGCCACGCCAAAGGTGACTACATCGGCCAATGAATCCAGTTCGCGTCCGAAGTCGCTGGTGGTATTGGTCAGGCGCGCGATGGCGCCGTCCATGCCGTCGAACAGCACGGCGAAGCCGATGGCGAGGGCGGCAATGTTGAAGTGCCACGGTTCCACCACGCTGCCGGTCACCGCCTGCGAAATGGCGTAGTACCCGGCGGCCAGATTGGCTGTCGTGAACAAAGACGGCAGCAGGTACAGGCCCTTCCTCATCCTGCGAGGCGACTTGTCCTCCCCACGGCGATGGAAAACACTCATCGTGAGCTCCCCGACTGCGGTTCGTGCACGTCCAAAGTTTTTGTTGGCACAGACTCTGGCAGTGCGGCCAGAACCGTGGAACCACCCGTCACGTTTTCGCCGACTTTGACCGCCGGCCGAGCGTTCACCGGCAGCAAAACATCGCAACGCGAGCCAAACTTGATCATGCCTACCCGTTCGCCACGCTCGACGCGCTCTCCCGGACGGCGATTGAAGACGATGCGCCGCGCCAGCAGGCCGGCAATCTGCTTGAAAACGATAGGCTGGCCATCATCGGTACGCAAGCTGCAAATATTCTGCTCGTTCGATTCCGCTGAGGCCGCGCCCATCGCGTTTTGAAACTTGCCCTTGCGATATTCGACGCCGGTGATCACCCCTGAGACCGGCGAGCGGTTGACATGAACACTAAAAACATTCAGAAAGATGCTAATGCGCAGCCACTGCGCTCCCGCCAAGGCCACCGGCGAAACCGCCGTCACTTTGCCGTCGGCGGGCGAAACCACCGCGCCTGCGGTTTGCGGGATGATCCTTTCCGGATCGCGGAAGAACCACAAAAAAAAAGCCGCCAGCAGCAAAGGGACGATCGCCAGGGCAAAAGTCGTCAACCAGCCGACGATCACGGCCACCAGCACCAAAGCACCCGCGTAATAGAATCCGTCCCGAACCATGTGGATCACCTGATTATATCGAACAGGTATTCAGAAGGAATTTGCGACCGGCTCCGGCAGGCGGGAAACGGGGGTTGAGCGGCAGATACCGCGCCCCATCCAGACACACCCCGACGCCGGCCCGGGTGCGAGCATTCATCGGACTTTAACGATTCGCGGAAGGCTTTATGCCACGTGCTCGGGATGCGTTTTCAAGTATTGCTGCTCGAGTACCAGCATCTGGTCTTTCAGGCGAAGCTTCAACTTCTTAAGCCGGACCTGTTCAACTTTATCGTCTTCGGAGAGGTAGGGCTTCTGCGAGAGGTGATCGAGGAGTTGGGAGTATTGCGCATGTTCCTGAGCCAGGTGGCGGAATTCTTCGTTGCTGGCCAGGAGCGACTCGCGTACCAGATTGACCATTTAGGACCTCCTTGCGGTAGCCGGCGACGTGTGCCCCTCGCCTCCGGCCGGCGTACCAGATGAGCCGCAGCTTCCGCGACCTCCGGGGCCGTTCAACCGTGTTGCAAACACTAGCACGCGGAAGAAATGGGTTCAACCGTTTTTGAAAGAACATCCAACCGCACCTACGGAGAATGGCTATTGCACCTAAAATGGAGCAATATTGCATCTTCCTCGGGGTCGCGGTAGTAGTTCCTGCGCCGTCCGATCATCTGGAATCCCCACCGCGCGTAGAAAGCGCGGGCGGCCTGGTTCGATTCCCGCACCTCCAGTAGAACCCGCCCGGCCCCTTGGTTGCCGGCACGGCTCAACAACTCCCGCAAAAGCAATTTGGCACACCCCTGCCGGCGAAGCGCCGAAGCGACGACCAGGTTCTCTATCTCCCATTCCTGATCCAGGCAAAGTGCCACCAGAAATCCGGCGATGCCGGGATTAACACTGCTGTTGGCGACGGTCTCCGCTGCCATTTCCACCACCAGGCAGATGCGCCTCGGGACGCTGCCCCCATGTACCGTGCCGTCAGCTAAAGTGGGTTGCGCGGCGGGAAACAAGGCATGATACTCCCGCTCGCTCCAGTGAGCCGCGCTCGGCGTCTGCCGTTCGATGGCGAGCAGGCACGGGATGTCGTCGAACTCCGCCGGGCGAACTCGCATGCGGTTACTCGGGCGCACGCCCCGCTTTGGGCGCGAAGAATATTTCGGCGTCTGAGCGGCGCAGGTAATTCGCATCCAGCGCCGCCGACGATATCGTCAGCCCCTGGAGGTATTGAGCCACTCCCACGCGGGCAATGAGGTCCGCCCCTGGGCGCGGAATCCTTTCCACGGGAAAATCGGACTGGCGCAAAGCCCGCTCAACGGCTGCATCCGGCGTGTATGTGACCGGCACGGGGACGCGTCCGCCGAGCAACGCGGTGAAGTCCTCCAGGCTCAACAGCACCTCGCCGATGCGGTGCAGGTCCAGCTCCGAGGGCACTTCGCTGTACCTCACCTGGTACTCGCCGACATACACCTCGCCCCGTTGCGCATCCAGCGCGGCAAACACGGAAGCCGTCTGCCGGGCGGCGGCGGCGGTGGCTGCCAACAGCGAAACCGCAACGATGGGCTTGGTTAGAGCCTCAGCCAATCCCTTTACTGTGGATAGGCCGACTCGTAGCCCGGTAAAAGATCCGGGACCGGAGGCGACGGCCAGCAGATCAATCGCACCTTTGGCCAGAGACGCACCCGCCAGCAATGCCGCAATCGCCGGAATAAGCTGCGCAGAGTAGGTTCCGCCGGCAATCGGCGTGAAGCCGAGCACCTCAAAGCACTCCCCATCGCCGCGGGCCAGGGCAACGCTGCCGTCACGACCTGAGGTGTCTATGCCAAGAATAATCATCGCCACGCCTTCGTTCTTCGAGCTCTGCCTCAGCCGCGCCCAAATCTGCCGAGGATTTCCTCAATTACTGTGTACGGATCGCACTCGTGCGCCACAATTTTCGCTGCCAGCTCTCGCCCCGCTGCCTCCGTCAAGTAGTCGCGCCTGACGCGCTGCATCAGTTCGGCTCGCAGCATCTCGACCAGGCGCGTGCGCCAATTCTCGACGCGGCGGTGACGGCCCAGATCGGAGCCCTCAAGCAACGCTTCATATCGCGCAATGGCAACCGCCAATTCGGAGATGCCGCGGCCCTCGCTGGCGACGGTTTTGACAATCGGCGGCGTCCAACCCTCGTTGGCGGCACCGTCTCCGCCTGTCGCCGCCCTGGCCGGAGCAGTCGACTGCAAAGCACGAACCTCGCGCTCGACCCGGTCCGCACCCTCGCGATCGCTCTTGTTGATGACGAAGATGTCGGCGATCTCCATGATTCCCGCCTTAATGGATTGCACATCGTCGCCCATGCCGGGAACCAGGATCACCAGCGTCACATCGGCCAGACGCACGATATCCACTTCATCCTGCCCCACGCCGACGGTTTCGATGAGCACCACGTCGCGACCGCTGGCGTCGAGCACGGAGACCACGTCCGCCGTGGTGCTGGCCAAGCCGCCAAGCGAACCGCGCGTCGCCATGCTGCGAATGTAGATCCCCGCATCGGCGTGGTGACGCTGCATGCGGATGCGGTCGCCCAGGATCGCGCCTCCGGTGAACGGGCTGGTCGGATCGACCGCGACAATGCCCACGCTCTGCTGACGCTTGCGATACTCACGCGCCAACTGATCGGTAAGCGTGCTTTTTCCCGATCCCGGAGCACCCGTGAGGCCGACGACGCGGGCGCGTCCGCTGTAGGGAAAAAGCGCCCGCAGCAACTCGTACGACTCCGGAGTGCGGTCTTCGACAGCCGTAATCGCGCGGGCCAAGGCGCGCGGATTTCCCGCCCGAATTTTTTCCACCCAGCCGGCAATCGAATCGCTCACGGCAATCCTGATCAGTGTCGTACCCTGCCTTGTGCCGGTTGCACCGTAACGGACGAAACGCTCACAGAGATTCTTAACGCCACGGCAAAGGGAAAGTCTAGCAAAAGCCGTCAATTCCCAAATCGGAAACAGCGCCTCGCCAAATTTTCCGGATTTCCAGCCAAGTTGAGCTTCCAATTCGTTGCTATTAGCATCTCTTATATGTCCATAAGCCATGTGGATATACCGATGGCAGGAGGAAGCACTTGGATTTCCAGTTCACCGAAGAGCAGCAGCAGCTCCGCCAAACGGTGCGCAAGTTCGCCGCACACGAAATCGCGCCGCACGTGATGGAGTGGGATGAAGCCGCGTGTTTTCCGCTCGCGACCATCAAGGAACTAGGGCGGCTGGGTCTGATGGGAGCGATCTTCCCGGTTGAATTCTGCGGCGCGGGCATGGGCTACATGGAATATGCCATGGCTATCGAGGAGCTTTCGCGGGTCGACGGCTCGGTCGGCATCATCGTGGCGGCGCATACTTCTCTCTGCACCAATCACATCTTTGTCGCCGGCAACCAGGAGCAGAAGCGCAAGTATGTTCCGCGATTGGCGAGCGGCGACTTCATCGGTGCCTGGGCGCTCACCGAACCCGGCTCCGGCTCCGATGCCGGCGGCGCTCGCGCGTCGGCGGTGCGGGTAAAAGACAAGTGGGTGCTGAATGGAACCAAGACTTTCTGCACTAACGGCCACTACGCCGATGTGTGCGTGGTGCTCGCGGTTACCGACAAAACCGCCCAAACTCACAGCCATCATGGCCTCTCGGCTTTCGTCGTCGAAAAAGGGACGCCTGGTTTCAAACTCGGCAAAAAGGAAAACAAACTTGGACTGCGGGCCAGCGATACCGCCGAACTCATCTTTGAGGATTGCGAAGTCCCCGCCGAAAACCTGCTCGGACACGAAGGCCACGGCTTCGTCGATGCCATGCGCATTCTCGACGGCGGCCGCATTTCGATAGCGGCGCTCGGACTCGGCATGGCCCAGGGCGCTTACGATTGCGCGCTCGCCTACTCCAAGCAGCGCCAGCAGTTCGGCAAAGCCATCAGTGAGTTTCAAGCCATCCAGTGGAAGCTGGCTGACATGGCAACCGAAATCGACGCCGCCCGCCTGCTCACCCTGCGCGCCGCGTGGATGAAAGATAACGGCATGAAAACCACCCTGGAGTCCTCCATGGCCAAGCTCTACAGCGGCGAGATTGCGGTCAAGGCAGCCAACGAGGCGGTGCAGATCCATGGCGGCTACGGCTTCATCAAGGACTACCCGGCCGAAAAGTTTTATCGCGACTCCAAGCTCTGCACCATCGGCGAAGGCACCAGCGAAATCCAGCGCATGGTTATCGCGCGCCAACTGCTGCGCTAAAAACCCTGCTGGCGCGAGTTCACGGCCGGGGCTTAGTCCGCACTCGCCTGGTGGGTCGATGCTATCTCGTAATGCGCGGCTTTGGCATCGTGCCGGGACAAGTACTTGCGGCGCTCCTCGGGAACCACGGAAGTCTCGTAGTCTGCTCCCGCGAAGGCGCGAATCGCATCGATCGAATCCCATAGCATGATTGTGATGAACTCGACCTCGTTTCCCTGCTCTCGTCTAAGCAGGTAGCTGCTTCTGTAACCTTTTACCTTGCTGATTCCGGGCAGAAGCTCCGGTTTCAGCATGACCTCATAAGCGTCGGCGTGTTCAGGCTTGGTGTATCCATGCCAGATTCTTGCGATCACGTGACCTCCTTCGAAGGTTGGGGAGTTTACTCCGAGCGGTGTCCAAGAGATACCTTGCATAACTCACTCGCATAACTCTAAAGAACCTAGCTTGCCCGCACGGCACATATCTGCTCGATAACTCGCAGAGCCCGTTCGCACTGGCTGCGACTCACGTCGAGATGGGTCACAAAGCGCATGGTTTCCGGATTCACGCCGTTCGCCCTCACCTGATGTTCGGCAAGTTTGCCGGAAAACTCAGCCGACGTCATTCCCGTGCCGGCGATATCGACAATCAGAATGTTGCTCTGGACAGCTCGCGGATCGATGGAAATGCCCGGAATCCGTGCCAGACCTTCCGCCAGAAAGCGGGCGTTCTCGTGGTCCTGGTGCAAGCGCTTGGGACCCTCCTCCAGTGCAATGAGTCCGGCGGCCGCCAGCACACCTGCCTGCCGCATGCCTCCGCCCAAAGCCTTGCGAACCACGCGCGCTTCGGCAATGAATGCTTTGCTGCCGACCAGAAGCGAGCCAACGGGAGCTCCCAGGCCTTTGGAAAGGCAAAACATCACCGAATCGCACTTGGCCGTAAGCCGGTCCACCGGCACGTCCAGCGCGACCGAGGCGTTGAAAATACGCGCGCCGTCCAGGTGAACCGGAATTCCGGCCTGATGCGCGCCGTCGCAAATCCGGTCCATGACCGCCTGCGGCATCACCGCTCCTCCGGCCATATTATGGGTGTTTTCCAGCGAAATGAGGCCGGTCTGCGCCAGGTAGTAGATCTTGGCCGAGAGTTTTGTCCGCACCAGGTCCCAGGTCAGAATGCCGTCCGGGGCGGCGACCGGACGCACCACGCATCCGCTGAACCAGCTCAGCATTCCCATTTCGTAATTGAAGACGTGGCCGCGTTCTTCGCAGATGATCTCCTGTCCGGGACGGGTGTGCAACTTGATGGCGATGGCGTTTCCCATACTGCCACTGGGCACGAAGATTGCCGCCTCGCGTCCAAATACTTCGGCGGCTCGCGCCTCCAGCCGATTGATGGTTGGGTCCTCGCCATAAACGTCGTCGCCGACCTCGGCCTCGGCCATGGCTCGACGCATGGCTGCTGTGGGCAGAGTTACGGTGTCGCTGCGCAGGTCCACCGGACGGTCAGCTGCAGAACTGAAGTTCGAATTCGGGAAAGCCATGGACATAAAGCAGGTTCTCCGGGACGGTGAGATTTAAGACCTAAAAAAATTCTATCTTATGGGCAAAGCCCCCCATCCAATCGGTATCTGAACAGCAGCCGCGGATGGCAGCGGCAATCATTGGGTTTCAATGTGGGAAATCACTAATTCGAATCACTAATTCGGAACGGGGGAATAAACCGGCCTTGATCTGGTTTATTGGCGATGGGTTTATTGACGATGTGGTTTAGCAACGACAGAAGTGGCGACGAACTACTGCCCCGGCGAAAGACGCGACCCGAGGGCTCAAGTTCGCAACTCAGGGGTGAGGAAATGAAGGTCCAGTGCGGTATCTGCGAACATACGGGAAACCTTAGAGAGGCTCCCGCTTTTCTCTGTTTCAACTGCTGCGACGCCATCCGGCGATTGGTTTGGATCAACGAGAATGAGCAAGTGCGGGCGGAGCGTTTGGAGCCGGTCGAGAACGCCGAGCAGGCCGGAGCGCGTATGCCGAAGTCGGCAGTCCTGGGAAAACGCTAGTTTTTTCCACCAATTTTTTTCTAGCGAGGTGTCGGTCGGCTAAACCGGCCTTGTGCGGCGCTGATCATCAGCTTATTCCGCAGCCTTGCCTTGAATTTTAAGCCAGGAATCGGCTGAAGACCTCGTTCGACAGCAGCCGTCCCCGTGCCGTCAGCCGGGCCCAGCCGTTTTCGATGTCCATCAGCCCGTTCGATGCAAGCTCGCCGAGCAGCTCTCTGCAATCCGGCAGTGTGGCGGCGCCGAATTCCAATTCCACGCGGCTTAACTCCACCCCGCGATTCAACCGCAGCCCAAGAAACCACGTTTCCTCCAGAGCCGAGCGCTCGTCGATCCGGGTGACATCGAGCGCCGCGTCCGAGAGCAGCGCCTCAGGTTCATCGCTGGTGGCAAAGCGCACCGCAGAATGCCGCGAAGCCGCGTCGCGGCTCAACAGCATGGAATGCGCATCGACGCCAAAGCCCATATAAGGCCGCCGCAGCCAGTACTTCAGGTTATGGCGCGAGGCATGGGCGGGAAACCCGTCGCCGGCCCGCGGGCCACGCGCGAAGTTCGAAATTTCATACTGCGCGATCCCCGCCGCCGCCAACTCCTGGCAGGCCAATAAGTAAAAATCGGCGGTCAAGTCCTCGTCCGGCGCGTGATGGGCGTGATAGCGCGTACCGCCGGCGATCAGTTCCCGTCCTAAGCGCGAGTCCTCGTCCACCTCCAGCAGGTAAACGCTGACGTGCGGCACGCCCGCGGCCACCATCTCCGCCAGGGTATAGCGCCAAGACTCCCCGGTCTGGTGCGGCAGGCCGGCGATAAGGTCGAGGTTGATTTCGGCGATGCCGGCGTCGCGCAGCCGCCCGATGTCGCCGAGCACGATGGCGCGCGTGTGTAAACGGCCCACGGCACGAGCTTCCTGGTCGACAAACGATTGCGCGCCGAGGCTCACCCGATTGACTCCGCAACTCACCAGCGTGTTCACCATCTCGGGCGTGAGCGTTCCGGGAGCGCACTCGACCGTGATCTCCGCCTCCGCCTGCACGGCAAAGCTACCGTCGATTGAGGCGAAAATTCTCTTGAGCTGTTCCGGGGCAAGCATGCTGGGCGTCCCGCCGCCCAGGTAGATAGAGTCCACTGCGGGCTCGAAGCGGCCGCCAACCTGTTCGGCGATCTGTCCGGCCCGCCGCAGCTCGCGCTCGAGATAGGCGACGTAGCGTTCCACCAGAGGCCGCGAGAACACGCCCGAGGCGAAGTTGCAAAAGCTGCACTTGGTGCGGCAAAACGGCACCGAGATGTAAAGTCCCAGCGGCATCGAGGCGGTGTGCAAGGGCGCCTATCGCGAGACCGTCGCGCCTTCGCGGCGTTTCACGTAATCGCCGAGATTGCTCTTCAGGAATCGATAGTCGGTATCGATCTCTTGCATTTCAAAGGTAATGCCGAGCGGGCTCGAGTCGTAGATGGAAGCCAGGTGATTGCAGATGGCGGCAAACACCTTTTCCCCGGCCTGATGCTTTTTTCCCGGATCGTGTCCGGGACGGAACCTGAGCACAACGTGCACAAAGGTATTGTCCGGATGCCCATCCGCAACCCGGTAACAGGCGCGCTCAGAGGTCCGCGTCTTGAGGCCCGCCATGGGAAACTCTCCCGTCTTCACGGTGGCATCGTGAACTTCTCGCACCAACTGCTCCAGGTTCAGACGCTCGCGCAGGTTGCTGGAATACTCGATGATCACATGCGGCATCTTTTCCTCTCTTCTCTCCCAAGTTAGTCTACCGGCCTGCTGCGCCAATTACATCATGCGAATGGATGGGTTGCCGCTGGTTTGCCGAAGCGGCCCGCTTCGCTCGCGCGCGTGAGTACCGGCTTCCGCGGAAGTTGTCATTGGTCTTCCTCCATCGATCTTCCTCCATCGGCCCCTTCAAAGTCCCCACGGCCGGCCGTTTACGTGGGCCCAAGCCCACCGGAAACATGTGACAAAATAACGAGCTATTCGTATACTGTCGCCACTATCCAGCGAAAGGGAATTCTATGTTCAGACCAACCGGTTCGTGGGTCGCGATTCCCACCCCTTACGATCATAACGGCAATGTCGATTTTGGCGGTTTCAAGGAAATCATTGACCATCAGATTGCTTACGGCACCTCCGAGCTGTTTGTCATGGGTTCAGCCGGCGAAGTAACGCTGCTTACCTCCGAAGAACGAAAGACCATCGTCCGGCAAGTCATCAAACTCGGCAAAGGCCGGATTCCCGTGTTCTTCAACGCTTCGCATCCCTCGACGGCGGATACCGTAAAGTTTGCCCAATTCGCCGAGGCCGAAGGGGCCGACGGCCTGATCTTCACCGTTCCGCCGTATCTTCTGCCGCCTCAATCGGCCGTGCTGGAGCACATGCGGGCCTGCATGAGGGCGGTTTCGATTCCCGTGGGTGTCTACAACAACCCCACCCGTGTCGGGGTCAATCTCGATCCCGAAACGCTCGCCACGCTGGCCCATGAAATACCCAATTTCATTGTCGATAAAGAGGCCATGCCGAATGTGTCTCAGCTGGTGGAAGTCAAGCGGCGCCTCGGCGACAGGCTCAACATCCTGTGCTGCGATTTTCCCAAATATTCTATCGTCCTGCCGACGCTGGCGCTGGGCGGAAACGGCACGGCGAATATCGGCGGCAACATCATTCCCGAGGAAATGGCCCTGATTTCGCGGCCCTGGGATAGTTTGGAAAAAATGGAAGAATGCCGGAAATTGTATTTCCGATTCTATCCTCTGCTGCAAACTCTCTATTGGTTTTCCAATCCCATCGTCATTAAAGCCGCGCTGAAGGTTCTGGGCTTGCCGGCGGGTGGCATTCGCCGGCCCTATCCTGAACTTGAGGGAGAAAAGCTTGCGGAACTGCGCGCCATTATGACCGATTTGGGGGTCATCGATAAGTACGGGCAGCGCCAAGCGGCGGCGGGATGACCCGTTGATTGTGGCCCATTGATATTGATAAAGGAGCGGAATTTATGCCTAACGTTGTCGAATTGATTGCGACCATGCTGAAGCGCGAAGGAGTTCAGCACATCTTTGGAATTCCCGGCGGAGGCGGCAGCATCGACCTGCTGGACGCGACCGAAAAAGCGGGCATCCGCTTCGTGTTAGCGACCCACGAAACCGCCGCGGCGATGATGGCCTGCACCCTTGCCGATCTCACCGGAATACCCGGCGCCGTGGCGACGGCCATATCGCCCGGAGTCACCAACGTGGCTAACGGCGTGGCTTACGCTTACCTGGACCGCTCTCCGCTGCTGGTGTTTTCCGACAATTATCCGTGGGGTACCACGCAGGTCGTGCTGCGCCAGATATTGAACGCCCGCCAGATATTCCAAGGCATTACGAAATGGACGGCGTCGATTTCACCGGAGTGGGCACACGAGACGCTGCATCGCGCCTTCCGCACCGCGATCGAGGACCGCCCCGGCCCGGTGCAACTGGATATCGCCGACGATGTGACTCTGAAGCCGGTGTCCGACAAGCAGCTTGCACCCGTCTCTATTCTGCGCGCCACCCGCATGTATTGCGGAGAGTCGGCTGAGTTCAGCAAGGCGGTCAAGCGCATCCGCGAAGCCAGCTCGCCGGTCATCATCGCGGGCATGGGAGTTCGTTGGGATAAAGCCTATCCGCAGTTGCAGTCTCTGGCCGAAAAAATAGGTGCGCCCGTGTTCTGCACTCCCAAGGCAAAAGGGGCGCTGCCGGAGAATCATCCCTATTCGGCGGGCGTCTTTATTGGCGGCAAACTGGAGATGGACATTCTGGGCAAGGCCGATCTCATCGTCGGCGTCGGCTTGGACCCCGCCGATATGCTGGCCAAGCCATGGAAGTACAGCCAGCCCATGGTGACCATCGACCGGGTCAGCAACTACAACGAGATCTATCACTCGGAGATGGAGCTGGTAGGCAATGTCGCCGAAATTCTCACCGTGCTCACCGAGGCGCTGCCGGCCGATCACAAGTGGGACGAGACGGTTGCTCCCTGTTACCGGCAAAAGGTGTACAACGCCCTGGCTATGCGCACCAAGGGGCTGGCTGCATTCCGCGTCTCCGACATTACTCGCGAGCTAACCGCCGACGACATGATCATGACCACCGATGTCGGCGCCTCCAAGCTGCTTCTCAGCCAGATCTGGCGCCCCTATCAGCCAAACTCGGTGTTGCTGTCGAATCCTCTCGGCACGATGGGTTATGGCGTCCCTTCGGCGATTGCCGCCAAGCTGCTCTACCCGCGGCGGCAGGTGGTATCGCTGGTCGGCGACGGCGGATTCAGCATGCGCATGGCGGAGTTGCAGACGGCCATGCAGTTGAAAGTCGCGCCCGTGTTCGTGGTGCTGGCGGATCGCATGCTCAGCCAGATCAGGATCAAGCAGGTCAAGAAGAAGCTGGCGCTGGTCGGCACGGAATTCGAAGCCGCCAACTACGTCAAGCTTGCCGAGGCGTTCGACGGCAACGGCTACTCCGTCGGCACCGAGGAAGAATACGCCGTCGCTCTGAAAGAAGCGATCGAGTCGAATCGTCTCAGCGTGATCGAAGCTCGCATCGACCCGAGCCAATATCCGGCTCAGTTCGACGCCATTCGGGAGCTATAAATTTCGCGAGTCGTACGTTAAGGACTCGGAATTGGGAGCAACTGGCTATGATGGCAGGCGTTCTATTAGCACTTGCCTTAAATGCAGTGCAGCAGGGTACTGCGGAAATAGAAAAGCCCGTTGCTTCCTATAACACACCATACCTATGCAACTATGCAAAGGTATATCACCTTAAGAATAGAAGCTATTTATCTGTGAGGTCAGGTCCGGGGGAACAGTTCTCGAAGATTGATCGTCTTGGGGCCGATACATCGGTATATGTCTGCGACGAAAAAGAGGAGTGGTTAAAAATCTTTTACGGTGGCAGAGATAGCCCTTGTGGCCTGGAATCGACTAGTGGGCTAGATGTGCGCAAGGTGGCTCCTTGTAAATCTGGCTGGGTAAATCGCAAGTGGATTAACGTGCTCTCAGGTTGATAGTACTTGGGTTTTGCCAGTTGGAGTGAGCCTGGTGCCCCATATCTGCCGTAGTCAGCAATGGCTGAGCGGGCGGCAGTGGACTCACGTGGCCGGAACTGTCCCAGGAGCCCGAGGAGGAGTTGGGCTATGTCGAATACGGCGTCGCAATCGATTCTAAGCGGCAAGCGCTTCTGGATTGCTATCTTCCTCTTTTTCAATCTGCTGATTAATTACATCGACCGGGTGAATCTTTCGATCGCAGCGCCGGCCATTATGAAGCACTTCCGCTGGGACGCGGCCCAGATGGGATGGATCTTCGCCGCCTACCTTTGGACGTACACCGTCTGCCTCATCCCTACGGGGGCGCTGGTAGATCGCTATGGCGCGCGTAACGTCAGCGCGATTGCCATATCGCTGTGGTCGGCGGCGGCAGTGGTCACCGGGGGAGTAACCAGTTTTGCCACCATGGTCATGGCCCGCTTGGGGTTGGGAATCGGAGAAGCGACCACGTTTCCGGTGGCTGGCAAGCTGATTCGGCAATGGTTTCCCGCCAAAGAACGCGGCATCGCCGGCGCCATTTTCCATTGCGGCGGACATGCCGCCCCGGCCCTGGCCCTCCCCTTCGTCGCCTGGATCGTGGTGCACAGTGGCTGGCGTTTGTCTTTTGTCATCCTTGGCGGACTCGGCTTCATTTGGCTCATCTTCTGGCTCATGTATTACCGGCAGCCCGAGGAGTGCCGATGGCTGACGGAAGAAGAACGGCAGTTGATTCTTAACACGCGCGACGTCAGCCTCGCGCCAACCGCCTCCAGCAGCAGCAGGATCAATCTCAAGCAAGTGCTTCCGGTTCTTCTGAAACAGCGGTCCATCTGGGGAGTCATGCTCACGCAGGGTTGTTCGACGTACTTCAACTACGTCTTCCTGACGTGGCTTCCCACTTATCTGGTTCAGGCTCGCGGGCTGCACCTGGTGAAGGCCGGCCTCCTGGGCGCCATCCCTTACCTGGTGGCCATGGTCGCGGTTTTGGGTTTCAGCCGGCTCAGCGACCACTTGCTCACGCCCGAGGGCATCCGTTTGGGCAAGCGGAGAAACGTCGTGATCGCGTTGTTGTTGTGCTCGACGGTGGTGATGGCGATCAATTTCGTACAGTCGCAAACCGGCCTGCTGGTCGTGCTTTCACTGGCGATGTCGTTTAATCTGACTTGTCTTACCCTGAACCTGATCTTGACCAACGATCTGCTGCAAGACGCCAACCTGGCGGCCACGGTTCTCGCCATGGACGCGGTCGCCGCCAACGTATTCGGCTTGTTTGCGCCGGTGGTTACCGGATACATCGTGAAGGCAACCGGCAGCTTCGCGGCGGCTTTTTACATTCAGGGTTGCGTCGTAGTCGCGGCCGCGGCGGCTTGCTTCACGTTGACGCGGAAGCCGATCCATGGCCCCATCCGCGGCGAGATGGCTGCACCGTTGGCAGCCAGTCATTGACCGGCGGCGGAAGAAAAGAATAGGTTTCAGGTGAGCTGGCTGCACCGTCTCTTTTACAAGTATCTTTAATCTTGATCGTGATCTTGGCGCAGCCACATCATCTGGCGCCGGGCACGATTGCATCTATCTCCGTTCGGCCTTGCCGGACACCTTTGAGAGGAAGAGAGGAACTTAATCCCGTGTCGTTACCTGCCGAGAGTGAACCCGAATTCAGGGCGATGCCGTTGAGCTGCGATTCTCATTTCCATGTTTTCGGACCCGCCGAGCTCTACCCCTACGGCTCCGACCTGCGCTACAAGCCGCCCGTAGCGCCCCTGGCGGAGCATCAAGCGCTGACGCAATTACTCGGTATCGAGCGCATGGTGTTCGTTCAGCCCAGCGCCTATGGCCGCAACAATGCCTGCATGCTCGACGCTATGCGCCAGGTCGGCCCCGAAAAATGCCGCGGGATTGTCGATATCGACGAGCACGCTCCCGACGCCGAACTCGCTCGCCTGCATTCCCTGGGCGTGCGCGGAGTGCGCATCAACGTCTCGCCGGTACACAAAGCGGAAGCGGGACTGGCTGACAAGCTGATGCCGCGAATCAACCGGCTGGCGGCGCGTTGCGCTGAAATCGGCTGGCACTTGGACTTTCTGCTGCCCGGCTGGCTGACCAGCGAACTGCTGGACACTCTCGGGAAATTGAAGCTCGACTTCACCTGCGCCCACATGGGAATGTTCTTGGCCCGCGATGGCGTCGGGCAGCCGGGATTCCAGAGATTTCTGGAGCTGCTGAAGCATGGCGCGGGGCACTGCTACGCCAAGTTCACCGGCATCTATCGCATGTCGGTTGCTCCCGGTTTCGCCGATGTCGCCCCGATGGCGCGAGCCCTGATCGAGGCCGCACCCGATCGGCTGATTTGGGGCAGCGACTTCCCCCATCTCTCTTTCGCCGACCGCGTCAGCTCGGTCGAATTATTTAACCTGCTGGGCCGCTGGGCGCCCGATGACGAGACCCGGAGGAAAATCCTGGTAGCGAATCCGCAACGGCTCTTCGGCTTCGCCTCCGAAAAGGAAGCAAAGCCCTGATTACAACCTGCCGAGCAACATGTCGAGCTGGCAATCAACAGGTCTGCGCTCGCGGCTCTAAAAGAAGTACAGCCGTCCCGGATTCTCGGCCAGCAACTTCTTGAGGTGCTCAGGCTGCGGCACCCAGCGCGCCATGCGGTTCAGTGCCAAACCGTCATCCTCGCGGCGGAAGCGCTCGATTCCCTCTCGCGTGCGCTTCTGGCCCGGAGCCGGAATCGTGTGCGGCCAATCGGAGCCCCAAAGCACACGCTCCGGATTCGCCGCCACCATTGCCTCAACGTAGGCCTTGGCGTCGCTGTATCCCTCCAGCTCCGAGATGCGATAGGGCGCGGAAAGCTTCACGTACACTTTGCCACTCTTCATCAAGTCGAGCAGCGTGGCAAGCCCGGGTTGTTGCAAGCCTTTCTTGGCTTCCAGACGGCCAAAGTGGTCGAACACCACCGGCACTGGCAGCGCGGGGATGACATCGCGCAGCGCAGCGATCATCGCGAGGTTGGTATAGATCTGCACATGCCAATGGAGTGGGGCAACGGTTTCGGCGGCCTTGGTCAGCATGCCGATCAGCAACTTCGCATCGTTGGTGCCGCCAGTCTCCACGTTCAAACGCACGCCGCGCATTCCTTGACGGTGCAGCTCTTCGAGCTCGCTGTGCTTTACGTTCTCCGGCACTACGGCGATGCCGCGCGCCCGTTTTCCCAGCCGCTGAATGGCGTACAGTGTGCTGCGATTGTCGGTTCCGTAGGGACTCGGGGTGACGATCACCACCCGGTCCAGGTGCAGCACCTTAAGGTGGCGGGCAAGGTCTTCGACCGGCGCGTAGTCGGGCGTATACAGGCGTTCGGGCGCCATCGGGAAGCGGTCCTTGGGACCGATGACATGCACGTGGCAATCGCAAGCACCTTTCGGCACCTTAAAATCCGGCGGCGTGTGCGCGACCGAGGCGCCGGACTTCTCTGCCTCTGCCGCAAGGTTTCGCGTCGCCATCATCGCAATCGCGAGCGCTGTCGTCGTACCGATAAACTGACGGCGGGTGGCCATAGGTTATTCCTTTCTTATTTGCCGGGCATTTCTTATTTCTTATCGGGATTATTTACTTGACACAAGATTGCCAATCTGTTATTGTGTTCTTGAGAGTTGCTCATGAGGCGCTTTTCTTCACTTTCGGCTTGGATTTCGAGACGGCGCGCCGCTTCGGTGGATTGCTCAAGTGCTCCTGTACCGCATGAACGATCCTCGGATGAAAGAGGTGCTCTGCGGCCTCTTGATCCGTCATATCTTTTGGGCGCTTCTTTGATTTCTTTGGCATGGTGATCTTATGAAAGAATCCCTCGATCTCGTTGGCCTGATTGATAGGTTTGGTGATGATCAGAGATGCCGCAATTACCTTGAGGGCCTTCGTTGGCATGAAGGCACACGTTGCCCCCGCTGTGGAAGTGAGAAGATTTCCAGCATCCTGAAGCGTGACCAGTTTGATTGCGATTCATGCCGCTATCAGTTCTCTGTAACTGCGGGAACTATCTTCCATGATACTCACCTTCCGCTCGTAAAGTGGTTTCTTGCGACCTACATGCTGTGCCAGTCCCGCAAGGGAATGAGCGCCAACCAGCTTAAACGGATGCTTGGAATCAGCTACAAAACCGCATGGTATCTCTGCCATCGCATTCGGGCTGCTATGAGTGCCGCCGAAGAAGACCAGCCTAAACTTCACGGTACAGTCGAAGTAGATGAAACCTACGTTGGAGGAAAGCCGCCTAAGGGTTCTAAGCGCGGACGTGGCACGCCCAAAGAGATAGTAATTGGCATCCGGCAGCGTGGCGGTGATCTCCGGTTCTTTCACGCTGATGATGTGAAGTCTGGAACACTGGCGAAGTACATCAAAGATAACGTGTCCGAAGATGTTGATGTAGTTATGACGGACGACTTCACGCCTTACCCCAAAGCAATCAAGGAAGCTGGCGTTCTTGGAGAGCACAAGGCTATCAATCACAGCCTCGGGCAATATGCCATCGGTGATCTGCACACGAATACCGTGGAGTCTGCCTTCTCGCTGCTTAAGCGCGGCATCATTGGTACGTGGCATCGTGTGAGTGCAAAGCATCTTCCCGCCTACCTCGATGAAATGACGTGGCGATTCAATAACCGCCAGAATCCGTATCTGTTCCGTGACACTATGAAGCGAATGCTCAATGCCGACAACCTAGAATTTAAGCAGCTTACCGCCGCCTGACTTCTTCGGGCCTGAACCCAACCTGCAACATTAGATGGCCCTTCATCATTGAACTGTCATTTACTTGGTGTGCATTAACTCCAACATCTTGAAGCGTGTCCACAAACTCGCTTCTGTATTTCGCCACAGCATCGCTATTTGGGTTGCAGACAACGAATACACCTATAAATTCTGACGGGAGCCCCACTCGTGTTGCCGGGAAAGGTTGTGTTGATCGCCCAGCCGCCCTGAACAACTGCAAAAATTCACTTGCATAACTACCAGAGTCTCCACTGCCCTGAACGCCAGCAGCGTACATGTCAATTTCTGGGGGCACACGATTTAAGAACGCTGCAATGCCTTCTTTTTGCGCTTCAGTTAAGGTACGGACTTCGGGAACGGCATTAATGCTGGCAGTATTGTTATTCCCGACTTGCGCGATGTTACTCTGTCCATGCTGCAAAATAATAGGTGCTGATGGTCTGGATTGCGTTGTCGCTGGCCCTGTTTTGCTGTCATGATCCGTACGGGGTGGCGTCGGGGTTTTGAGTTCGGGGATGGACTTCTCTGGTGGCGCAACAGGGAGCGCGATCACAGGATGCTCTATTCTATATTGCTTCTTGATGGGGCCATAACTAAAAGCAACAACAATTAACATAGCAACAAACGATCCAATGAGCCGCAGATACCAATGAACCTTAGCGGTGCGATCCCATAACCAAATTCCCATCACGAGAAGGATCGTTACCGTTGTAAACCAACACAATCCAGCTATCCAACTCGGCTGTGCCGCTACCATGCTGCACCCCTGCTGAATGCCAAAAATAACAAGGGCAACCAAAAAGCACAGTCCCGCAAAGCCGAATCGCTTAAACCTGGGTGGCGGCACAGGCGTGATGTTGGGTTCAGCCATAACCAGGGATTGTACCACCTTGTGTCAAGTAGACAATCCCGTTTCTTATTTCTTATTTGCCGGTTATTTGCCGGTCAAATCGAAGCGGGTTTTTGTCTCCATGTCGTCGCCATACCAAGCCGTAATGGCGGCTTCTCGCTTACCGATGTAGCGAGGTTTTCCGTTCTCCTGCACCATTGGCAGATCGTGGCCGGGAATAACGATGCTGCCAGGACGGCGCTTCCAGATATCCCAAACCATAGCGACGGTGGCAGCGGCGACGGCGGGATCGTACGTCATATCCGTTTTGCGGGAGACAAACTCGGCGCGGTTCTTGACCGCATCGCCGGTGAAAATCACATCGTGCTCGCGTCCCCGCAGCACAAATATAAGCGAACCGCGAGTGTGCCCCGGCGCGAGGTGCGCCGTCATGCCGGGAAACGCTTCATCGCCATCGTTCACGGTCTGGAGCGTGGGCGAGTTCTGCAATTCGCGCGCATACAGTTCCGGGACCGCCGTTTCTCCCCACGGAACATTGAGCGCCCACTCGAGTTCTTTCGCTCCGATTACGATCCGGGCATGACGGAACAACGTCCAGTTGATCATGTGATCGTGATGAGCGTGCGTCAGCAGCAGGTCTGTGACCTCGGCGGGCTTGACGGCGTGTTCAGCGAGTTTGTCGATGAGCAGGCGACGCATGCTGATCGAGCCGCCGTCGATCACCAGCACCCGGCCTCCGCCGCGAACCAGGGCGATCGTGCTCCAACCCAAGCCGGCGTGATAGACCGACCTGCCCGGAAACCCTTGCACGAGAATGTCGATTTCGTAATCATCGAGTTTGATGTTCATCTTGCGCGTTCCCTTCCAATCCGATTCGAGCAGTTTAGAACTAGTGTACAAAAGCGGGCGAAGAATCCACTTTCGATCCGAGGCGCATTCTGAGCGACTCGCATGAATTGAATCCCTCGTGAGTGTCATCCTGAGCGTCCGGGGTCCCCGGCGAGGCTCGGCTCGCTGGGGTGGGGGAGCGAAGGATCTGCTTTTCCCGCCCGAAACACCCACTGCGCGAACTTGCGATCCAGACCCTAGCTCAACAGCGGCGGAGGCGGAATGCCGGCCTTTGCCGCTTCTTCCAGCAACGACCGGAATTCACCGGTGCTATAGGGGATGCCGTGCTTGCGCCGCTGTGCTTCCATTCGGGATTCAGGTTCGCCCGCCACCAGAATTTCCGAGAAGCCTGCCGCCTTCGGACAATCGTGCACTCGCTGGACCAAGGTATCCATGCGATCACGGAATTCTTCCGCCGACAGGAACAGGTCTGGCCGAATGGCCATGAAAACATGTCCGGTATTCTGCGGACGATCATAAACCTTGTACTGGTCGCCGACCTCGCCGCCATAAGCGGCTCCGGTGAGCACGCCGCCGAAAATATCCATCCACATGGCGATGCCGGAGCCCTTCGGTCCGCCCACCGGCAGCAACACTCCTTCCAGCGCCTTGGCTGGATCGGTGGTTGGCTGGCCCTCGGCATCGAGCGCGTATCCCAGGGGTATCGACTCGCCTCGACGCAGCGCTTTGCGAATTTTTCCGCGGGCCACAACCGTCGTCGCCATGTCGAGCACGAAGGGACCCAGTCGTCCGCCGGGCACGCCAATCGCCAGTGGACTGGTCCCCAGCAGCGGAGTACGCGCACCCCATGGCGGCAGACCGGGCGAGGCGTTGGTGAAAACCATGCCGATCAGGCCGGCTTGGATCGCCTGCATCGCATAAGTCGCCGCCGTGCCGAAGTGCGTGCTGCGGCGCACCCCGGCCATGCCGATACCGAAAGTGCGCGCCATCTCGATCGCTTCCGCCATGGCGCGGGTAGCCACCACGAAGCCGAATCCGTCCTTTCCGTCTACGGCAGCCACCACAGGCGTGACGTGTTTCACTTCGATTGCGGGCCGCGCGTTGATCAACCCTCTCCGCAGGCGGTCCAGATAACCTGGCAAACGCACCGCCCCGTGGGTATCGACACCGCGCAGGTCATTCATCACCAGACAACCAGCGATAATCCCGGCATCGTCACCGGAAACGCCATTGGCAAGCAGAAGACGCCGCACAAATTCAAGCATCGCTTCCGCCGACAGATACACCAGGTCGTTTTTGTTTTTGGTGTCCCCTTGCTTGGCGCCTTCGCCCGCCGCTTCGCTCATGGCCGCCTCCTGAAAGTTTTCCGCCACTGAAAGTTACTTCCACCCTGCAAATCGAATACCAACCTTCACCGGCCCCCCGCGCCGCGCCTTTTACCCGCCGCTCACCGCCAGCGGGGCCACGGCTTCCACGGGTCCATGGACAGGCCGCCGGGTCATCGTCAAAATAACCACCGCGCCAATCAACGCCAGCACGCCGGCAATGGCAAATGCGCTGTCGAATCTGCCGGTGGACTTGACGATGTAGCCGGTGACGATGGGTGCGAACAGGCCAAAGATGTTGCCTCCAAGAAGCAGCATGCCGAACACCGTGCCTGCTACCCTGGGATCTTCGATCAAATCGTTGGTCAAGGCATACATGAACATCAGAACAGTGGTATTCGACGACAGCACCACGGTAATAATCGCGATGATCAGAAACGAGCTGTTCACCGTATGGATCAGCAGCACGACGCTGGTGAGCATCACGAACAGCGCCACCTGATTTCGCCGCTTGCCCTGCCTGAGGCGCTCCGGAGTCAGGATACGGTCGCTGACCTTCCCCAGGGTTATCTCGAACAGTCCGCCAATGAGGTAAGGGATGGCGGTGTAGATACCCGCCTTCATGAGATTCATGCCACGGGCTTGCACCAAGTAGGTGGGAAGCCAAGCTAGAAAAAGGTACTGCATGTAATTCGCGCAGCCTTGGGTTATAAACAATCCCCACATGCTCTGCTGCCGCAACAGGGGTGCTACCGACTGCGCGAAACTCATTTTATGAGCGCCACCGCTGGTGGCGGAGCCTGGACCGCCGTCCCGTGACTGCACAATGTATTGCCGCTCGCTTTCGGGTAGCCATGAGCACGATTCGGGAGGTTGGAACCATCGCAGCCAGAGTGCGAGCCAGACGAAACCGAGCGATCCGAAAACAACAAAGGACAGCCGCCAGCCGGCGTGCAGTACTACCCACGCAACCAGCGGCGTCGTCAGCGCGATGCTGACAAAAACTCCGGCGTGGAAAATGCCGGTGGCAAAGCCGCGCTCTTCGGCCGGAAACCACTGCCGCACGACTTTGTTGCACATCGGAAAGCAGTTCGCTTCACCGATCCCAAGCCCAAGGCGCGCCAGAATCATGCTGGCGAAGTTTGCCACCGCCCCCGTCAGCATGGCCGCCGCCGACCAAAGGAAGATGGCGATCGCGCCGATACGCCGTGCGCCGAACCGATCCGCCAGCCACCCCGATGGAAGCAAGCAGGCCGCATACGTCCACAGGTAGCCGGCGAATATCCAGCCCATGGTGGCGGCATCCCAGTGGAAGTGCTTGGCGATGACTGGGGCGGCGATCGACAAGTTCACCCGGTCGACGTAATTGATGACCACATTGAAAAACAGAAAGGCCGCGATCCAGAAACGCTTTCCATGCAGCAATGAGGCAGGTTTGGTCGGTGGCATACTTTGGCCGCTCCTCTCACCCTGGCTGTGAGGCATCTGTGATCCGCCACGGCGGCTGCAATCGCGCCGTCATGGAAAGTTGTAAAGCCGGGCGGCGTTGCCGGCCAACGCCCGGTCGCGCAACTCCGCATCGGGAATCCATTCGGCAAGCGCATCCGCGAGATCGCCGCAGTCCGGCACATTTTTCCCGTTGGGATGAGGCCAATCGGTGACCCAGACGCAACCTTCAGGAGCCTGCTAGGCCTTCGGCTTTTTCTTGGCGATAATTGCCTCCAGCTCCTCCACCGGGGCGTCGCGGTCGATGGCTTCCGCCATGCCTTCCTCGACCTCGACGATGACCTTCAGGTTCTCCATCACCTTGCCCAATAACTTCAGAGGGATCACCACTACGCCATCTTCGTCGGCAAGGACGATGTCGCCGGGATTCACCTTCACGCCATCGAGATCGAGTGGGACATTATGTCCCACCACGGAATAGCCTTTGGGTTTATCCATGGGGCATGTGCCCATGGACCACACCGGCTGCCCTAGCTGCCGCCATCCCGCCACGTCCCGTGTGCCGCCGTAGACCACGTTGCCGACAATTCCCTGCCGCTTCGAGCAATTTCCCTGGTTATCTCCGCTGAAATGCTGCTTCTGGCCCTGAGCGTCCACCACCAGAACAGAACCGGGGGCCGAGGCGCGGATGGCCCTGTACATGGTCAGTTTGGGCGCTCCTGGCGCAGCTTTACCGAACAGGATGGTGCTGGCCGGGCCGACAATCCTGGTGTCTTCAAATCCCCTCAAAGGACGAACCCCGATAATTCCGTTGCCGCCCGCCACGCCCGCCATGGCCAGAGCGTCGGCTACCATTCCGCTGCTGCAACGCTTCAGGGCTGCCAATGTTTCGCTGGATACCGCGCCCACTTGAGCCATTTCCCTGCTCCTCCTAGGAACCCTTCTACGCCGCGGCTAGAGCGACGCGGCCAATTCTTTCCTATTCACGATCGCTTTCTCATTTGCGATTCGGCCTTCGATCAGGATGGAGTTGATGTTCTGGCAAGCATCCTGAACCACGGCTTCCATCGCCTCGTTGGTTCCTCCGCCGTTGTGAGGACTGAGCACGACTCGTTCTATTTTCGCCAGCGGATGGTGCTGATCGATCGGTTCGGTTTCATAGACGTCGAGGCCCACGCCGAGCAGGTGTCCCGACTGCAATACCCTGATCAGCGCTTTTTCGTCGACCAGAGAGCCGCGACTGGTGTTGATCAGGATGGCGGTCGGCTTCATGGCCCGCAAACGTTCTTCGTTCATCAGGTGCCGTGTCTGTTCGGTCAGGGGAGCATGCAGGCTGACCACATCCGACTCTTGGAGCAGCGTATCCAGGTTGGCGAAGCGCACCCCCAGCTTTTCCTCTTGTTCGGCGGGCAGGCGAAATACATCGTAATAAGATATTTCACACTGGAAGCCCCGCAGCAGCCCAACCACCTGGCGTCCGATATTTCCCAACCCGATGATTCCCACCTTCTTATAGGAGAGCTCATAGCATGTGTCTCGCAAGACAGCCTTCAGCCACAGCCCTTCGCCGGCCAGTTTGCCGTGAGCCGTGGTGATGTGCTTCGAGACGGCGAGCATCAACATGACGGCGTATTCCGCCACCGACCGCGAATTCTGCCCCGCCGTGTAGCCGACCGGGATACCGCGCCTGGTGGCTTCGTCAATGGCGATGTTGTTGACCCCGGCGCCGTATTTCTGAATCATGACGCACTTCGGCGCCCTGGCCAGCAGCTCCTTCGAGACCCCTTTGGTCGAGGTGATCAGCACATCGGCGGTCGCAATGTGTTCGTCGATATCGGAGTCCTTGTCGTAGAAAAAGATCTCCGCCTCGGGGGTCAGGTACTTACGGCTCAACAATCTCGTTTTGGGCGAGATCTTATCCACCACCAGCACTTTCTTTTTCGCGCCCACGGCCGCCACCCTCCTCTTTACTCTTTACGCCTGTTGACCACTGGCCTGAATCTGGCTTTCACGGGCACACTTGATGGCCTTCTCGAAATTCTTGCGGATAATGTTGATGTCATGTCCCAGCGTGATAATTCCGGCTTTTTTCTTCCATGCCGCCACATCTTCGGCAAAGTCTTTCGCCGTCGGATCGAGGTTGACGGAAATGCACTTGCCGCGGCCGCGGGCGGTGTCGAAGATCTTCGCCTCCAGCGCGAGCACCGAAGGATGCTCCTTCTGTCCCGTGACGCCCAGCGAATTTGCCAGGTCTCCTCGCCCGCTGCCCACCATGTCGATACCCTCGACGCTGAGGATTGCAGCGATGTTCTCAGCCGCCTGTTTGCTCTCGATCTGCACCCCCAGCATGACTTCCTCATTCGAGAACTTGCGGTAATCGGCGCCGCTTATTCCGCCGTAGCCGGCAGCTCTAGAGGCGCCGAAAATTCCCCGCTCACCGAGCGGCGCGAACCTTACGACATCGACCACCGCCTTGGCTTTTTCAGCCGTCGATACGTCAGGCACGTAAACTCCCACGGCTCCGGCTTCGAGCACGCTGTTGATCATGAAGGGATCGTTATCGACCCTGACCATGGGCGCCACACCGCATAATTCCGCGGCCCGGATCATGTTCACGATCGTCGGCAGATCAAAGCCGTTATGACTGATATCGATACGGACAAAATCAAATCCGGCGTAGCCGGCGAACTCCACCATCATGGGCGACGGGACGCCGATATATAACCCAAATGCATTTTCCCCGTTCTTGATTGCTTCTCTGACTGGATTTTTCTTCGGTTGCATGACAAAACCCCTTTTCTCGGTTGAAACTTTCCGGCCGCATCCCGGCAAGAGCGGTCGTTTTGTGAGCGCCGTCCGCGGAACGACATCCGCACCGCATCCCACGGCATCGAGCCCGGCGGGAATGCCGCCCGCGGCAGCCTCCGCCGCTCCAGACGATGCTGCCAGCAACGACGCCGTGAAGTATACCCCGCAGTGTACGAACCCCGGATGAACAGGTCAAATCTTTAAACCTGATCCGCCGGGTGTGAGAACCGGTCAATCATGAAACGGCATGAACACCTTCGGCGCGGAAACCGTCCATGCCGCTATGATAATGACGATGACGATGATGATATTGTTTTGAGCCGGCAGAGCCGGAGCGCTTCAAGCTTCGCCAGCGGAGCGAGTACTTCAAATGCAGTTTCCCCACGAGATAAAGAGAAAAGAGAAAACCGATGAAGCGAGTCGTGCTGGCAGTGGTGATGATCGTGCTCGTTCGAACCGCGATTACAAATCGTTTGACCGCCGCACCGAAATCGAACCAAGTGCATGCGGAAGGCTGCGTGGAGGCGGGTGTCGAGGCTGGTTGCATGATGGTAAAGGACGTGAAGAGCGGCAGCCTCTATAACATCATGATCAAGGGACCGCGCCCCCAGGTGGGAGACGGAATCGATTTTGTTGGTGTGCCGTTCGACGGTGTATCGATCTGCATGCAGGGCATCGCCTTGAAGGTGATCGAATGGGCGCCGAAAGAGTCTCTGCAATGCACGCGGGGCGAGGCACCCAGGAAATAATGTCAGCCTGAACCGCCAACGCCGACGCACGGATTCACTCCCCGCTTAACTGCCCTTCCGGCACAGAAACAGGGTCATAGCCTTGAGGCTCATGACGACTTCCTTGTCCTGGTTCAGCACCTCGAGTTGGATGCGGACGAGTCCTCTATCCGGCTTGGAGTTGGAACGTCTGGCTTCGAGAATGGTTCCGCGGATCGAGAGCGTGTCTCCGGGCCTTACCGGCCGCGTCCAGCGCAGTTCGTCAATGCCCGGAGATCCCAGACTCGCGACCTTGGAAACGAAGTGATCGGCATAGAGCCGCATCATCAGCGCACTGGTGTGCCAGCCGCTGGCGATCAAACCGCCGAAAGGCCCCCGGGCAGCCGCGATGGGATCTATATGGAACGTCTGCGGGTCAAATCGCTTGGCAAATTCGATGATCTCGTCCTGGCTGACGGTGATGCTCCCGTATTCGCCGACGAAGCCGGGCCGATAGTCCTCAAAGTATCTGTCCGTGATCGGGGTGGGGAAATCTGAAGGGTTCATGGAGTCATTCCTTGTTGCTGATTTTGACAACTTCCGCGGCCAGCGCTAGCATGGCTTATAACACTGGAAAGGAGGTGGTCCGATGCAAAAAAGTTCCGACTGTAGCATACATCTGACTAGTGAGGTGGCTGAGGCTTAGGGCGGTTTCGCTCTAATCCACTCGCCAGATTCCCGCAGTTCTTTTCCACTCCCACGAACGTAATCAGAGCGTCTGGGAAGGGAGTTTGTCGCAGGGTCGAAAAGCCCGGTTCAGGTGCATTGGGTCACCGCGACCGGAGCTGAGAGCGCGACCTGCCTCAGGCCAAACCAAACAGCTAACCGGCGCCCCACCAGCTACAGGGTGGGGCGTGCTATTTCAGGGTACCAAATAACTAACTTCGCTGTTTATTCGCTTTGTTGTACCCTGTCGTGCTAATGACACGACTTCCAAAGAAGCGCGGGACGAGCAGACTCGAGTTTGGTGGACGATGGACTTCGATTAAGCTTGAGGCCCTTGAGAAATACCTCCCTGAGTACACGAAGATATTTACTACGAATCCGCAAGCCCGCCATTTTAAGACGATTTACGTTGACGCCTTCGCGGGTACGGGTCGTATCTCTTACTTACCGGACGAACAAGCGGATTTGTTCGTACACGAGCGCGATGAATACGTCAAAGGCAGCGCAACACGGGCTCTTGAAGTCGAGCCAGGATTCGACAAATATGTCTTTATCGAATCTGAACCCGCCAAGTGTGCTGAACTTCGTGCGTTAAGGGGACAGTTTCCCGACAAGAGTACGCGCATCGAGATCAGAAACGAAGAAGCCAACAAGTTTCTCCGAGGATGGTGCGCAAGCACTGATTGGAAAAGTTGGCGCGCCGTTGTCTTGCTGGACCCGTTTGCAATGGACGTTGGTTGGGAAACTATCGAGGCACTCGCGGAGACAAAAGGGGTCGACCTTTGGTGGTTATTTTCATGCGGTGCGTTCAACCGACTGCTAACCAAGGGGACAAAGCCACCCCGGAAGTGGGCGGACGCTCTAACCAGAGTTTGTGGCACAAGTGATTGGGAGGAACGATTTTATCGCACGGCCCTTGATGAGGGCCTATTCGGGCCAATGCAAGTGGAAGAGAAGATTTCGGGGTTTGCCGAGATCAACTTTTTCCTGCGAGAACGTCTCAAGTCAGTTTTCATCGGGGTTGCCAAACAGCCTCTTTATCTGGTGAACTCTAATAACACTCCGCTCTTTATGCTCTTTTTCGCAGCAAGTAACCCGAAGGGGGCAGTAATAGCAACTAGGATTGCTAACTGGATTATCGAACATAGTGGCAGCTAAGACCCATATCGAATGGACTGAAATGACCTGGAACCCGGTGACCGGGTGCTCCAAGATTAGTTCCGGGTGCACGCATTGTTATGCGGAGCGCATGGCGTTCCGTTTAAAGGCAATGGGCGTGCCCCGATATCGCAATGCGTTTGAGGTTACTCTTCATGAAGACCTCATCGATCTTCCTCGCAGATGGAAGTCCCCTCGCAGGATCTTCGTGAACTCGATGAGTGATCTATTTCACGAGAGGGTACCGCTGGGTTTCATTTCTCGTGTATTTGAGACGATGCGTTCCTGTACGCAGCATACGTTCCAGATTCTCACAAAGCGCAGCGGACGCTTGCTCGAACTCTCTCGGGAGTTACGCTGGGCGCCGAATATTTGGATGGGGGTCACTGTAGAAAACGCGAAGTATATCTCCCGCATACGAGATCTGCGAAAAGTTCCTGCATATGTACGATTCTTGTCAATCGAGCCGTTGCTCTCCCCGATGCCTAGGTTGCCTCTGAATGGTATCCATTGGGTCATTGTCGGAGGAGAATCAGGGCCCGGTGCGCGGGCGATGGAAGGGGCTTGGGTTGAGCAGGTTCTTCGGCAATGTCGACAGGCGGCAGTTCCTTTTTTCTTCAAACAGTGGGGCGGTGTGCAGAAGCGTCGTGCAGGGCGGCAACTAAACGGCCGAACGTTTGACGAAGTCCCATTCTTACACGAACGGCACGAGGAACTTTACACGATTGAATCCGCATAGAAGCTGGCCCCGCGGGGTCTAGCGCATCGAAAAACTGCCCTACATGCCTGGCATCTTCATTCCCGCCATGCGCCGGGCGAAGCTCGGCTTTCCCATGCCCTTGAACATTTTGCGCATTTGGACGTACTGGCGGAGCAAGTTGTTGACTTCCTGCACGGTAGTGCCGGAGCCGCGTGCGATGCGTTTGCGGCGTGAGCCATTGATGACTTCGTGGTGCTCGCGCTCATAGGCGGTCATGGAGTTGATGATCGCCTCGACCCGCACGATTTGCCCTTCGTCCACTTGATCCGCCATCTGGTGCATGTTGGCCAGCGGCCCTATCTTGGGAAGCTTGCTGATAATCGACTGCAGAGATCCCATCTTCTTGACCTGTAGAAGCTGATCGCGAAAGTCCGCCAGCGAGAAGCCGCCGCCGCTGAGCGCTTTCTGGGCAAACTCCTCCGACTTCTTCTTGTCGATCTTGTCCTCGGCCTGCTCGATGAGCGAGAGAATGTCGCCCATGCCGAGAATGCGGCCCACGATTCGATCGGGATGGAAAGGCTCGATGGCATCGTACTTTTCGCCGACGCCGAGAAACTTGATAGGCTGCCCGGTAACCTTGCGAATGGACAAAGCGGCGCCACCGCGGGCATCGCCGTCCATCTTGGTAAGCACGACGCCGGTCAGGGCGAGTTTGTCGTGGAATTCCTTAGCGGAATTGACGGCATCCTGACCGGTCATCGAATCGGCGATGAACAGGATTTCCTGCGGATTCAGCAGCCGTTTCAAAGACTGCATCTCGTCCATCAACTGCTCGTCGAGGTGCAGACGGCCGGCGGTGTCGACAATCAGCACGTCGCAGCCGTTGTTGATGGCTTCGCGGCGCGCTTCTTTCGCCAAGCGCTCGACCGAGGCGGTATTCGGTTCCGCGACCGCTCCTTCATAAATCAGGGTGCTGACGGCCTTGGCCACGATCTTCAACTGCTCGCGCGCCGCTGGACGATAGACGTCGACCGAAACCAGCATGGGGCGGCGTCCGCTCTTCTTGAGCCAGGATGCGAGCTTGCCGGAGGTGGTGGTTTTGCCCGAGCCCTGCAGCCCGGCCATGAGTATGACCGTTGGCGGCTGCGAGGCGAATTTGAGCTTCGCCGTATCATGTCCGAGCAACTCGATGAGTTCGTCGCGAACGATTTTTACCACCTGCTCGGCCGGCGAAAGCGCGGTCATGACTTGCTGGCCGACCGCCTTCTCTCGAATGTGGTCGATCAATTCCTTGACCACCTTGAAGTTGACGTCGGCCTCGAGCAGCGCCAGTCTGATTTCGCGCAGGGCTTCGGCAATGTTCTCCTCGCTCAACTTGCCCTGGCCGCGGAGATTCTTGAATGCACGTTGCAGTTTGTCGGTAAGGTTATCGAACATAAGATTCCAAGTCTAAGATTCTAGCAGGCGGTGGCGCGGGGGGAACTGGTCCAGACGCGAGAAAAAATGCAGATCCTTCGCGGTGCTCAGGATGACACTCGTGATTTTTCTTTTGATGTGAGCATTTCCGGGAGACCGCGCGGCTAGTCAGTGGCCTCGTCGCGCTGGCCGCCAGTGACTTGGGAAGGGCTCAACTTCGCCCCGATGCCGGCGAATACTTTGGCGGCAGCTAGGACCGTATTGGCGTGGATGGCGACGGTGTCCTCCAGCTTCTCGGCGTATCCACCGGCGTAGGTCACCATGACCGGCACGCCCCAGTCGCGAGCAAAGCTGAGGACCATTTCATCCCGCTGCCGCAGACCTTCAAGGGTGAGAGCTAGCCCACCCAGCTGATCGCGGCAATAGGGGTCCGCGCCGGCGACATAGGAGATCAGCTCTGGCTCAAACAGCCGGCGCGCCGAGATCAGCGCCTTTTCCAGCCAGTACAGATATTCTCTGTCGGTGGCGCCGTCGGGCAAGTTGATGTCGATCGAGGACGCCGGTTTCCAGATAGGGTAGTTGTTCAGTTGGTGCAGCGATATGGTGAACACGTCGCCGTCGCCCGCGTGGCCCTGAAGCATGGTCTCCGAAGCAATCGGCGGAGCGCTGATGGAGGCGGACCAGCTTGCCGGAAGTGGAAAGGGCTCGGCATGTCCGCCAAAGATAACCGCCGTGCCGTTGCCCTGGTGGACATCGCAATCGACGGTCATGGCTCGCTTGATTCGCCCATCCTTCTGCATTTTTCGGATCGCGATGGCGATATCGTTGACCACGCAAAACCCCTCGCCGTGGTCGGGAAAGGCGTGGTGGAAGCCGCCGCCAAGGTGTACACTCACGCCGTCCCGAAGCGCCAGTTCAGCCGCCAGTATCGATCCACCGGCCATCAGCCAAAACGCTTCGACCAGCGGCCGGCTATAGGGCACCTCAAGTTCGAGTTCCTCGCGGACCGAGAGGGTTCCGGTTTTCAGCTTCTGGACGTACAAAGGAGTGTGAACCAGAAGGATGTCCTCATCGGCGGCGGGCTGGGGCTCGACGAAATCCTGCGGAACGGCTGCTCCGAGTTCGAGCAAACGGTCGTGTGCCAGCTTATACTTCTGACTTGGAAAGACGTGATGCCCGAAGGGGAGCAAATATCGGTCGCTGTAAACCAGCCTGAAAGACAGCATAGGAGGCAGTGCCCTGAACCGCGAAACGTCTATTCTCCAGGAAACCTGCTTGGAAACGCAACTGTTGGCTTCGGAAATGGTTAATACCGGTAGTGGGACCGCGGAAATGTTGTCCCCCAGGAGTTTCTAACGTGATGAAACGAGCATCGTGGGTCGCTTTGTTGGTTGGTGTCATCGTCCTCGGCGGGGCCATCGCCGGTGTGGCCGCCTATGAGCATGGCGGCGGGCCGGGGATGGGAATGCGCATGCGGTTTGAAAGGATGGCGGTGCGCCTCCAGCTGACGCCCGCACAGGAATCGCAGATCAAGGGGACTTTGAAACAGGCGCGAACCAACGCCAGGCCCGATATCGATTCCATGAGGAGCCTGCGCGCCACGCTGGCAAAACAAATTTTTGTCGACCGGCCGGACCAGGCCGCGATTCAGAAGAATGCCGACCAGTTGAAGCAGCAGCTCTCGGCGATGATCGACCAATATGTCAAGGCCGGCGTCGAAATCAATGGCGTGCTTACGTCGGGGCAGCGGGTCGAGGTGCAGAAGATCATAACCGAGCACCAGCAGTTGGCGGAACGGCGGCGAGCGCGGTGGCAACAGCACAGAGAGCGCCCGTCAGGCGGGCAGCCATCCGCGGCCCCGGATCAGCCGTCACACCAGTAAGCCAATTTCGCGACTCGACGGAGAAGCCTCCGGTTCAAAGCCGCCGATGAAAATATCAGGCGGCTTTGCCGTCTTTGCTGTCTTTGGCCAATCGTACCTCTCGTGCCGCGCTGCGCGGCCGCTCGAAGACGCACTCCCGTGGTTCCTTATCGTTTCTCAGCCCTAGAAAGACTGGCGCTCGCATCTTGATCGCCCCGCTGTGTCCTTCGTGCGTCCATTCAGTGAACTTGATCCGCGCCACCAACTCAGGCCGCACGAAATGCACCCTGCGGGTTGCTTCGACGCTGTTAGCAAAGGGATTCTTCGCGGTCTTGCGGGCTTCCAGCAACTTCCAGACCTGCTGCTGCGTGGCGTCATCGAAGCCGCTGCCCGCCTGTCCCACGTGGATCAGCCGTCCGCCTTCATAGAGCCCGAGCACAATCGAGCCAAAGTGCTGGCGTGAACCGTGCGGGTCTGTGTAGCCGCCGATCACGCATTCCTGTTCGCGCGTGAGTTTTATTTTGAGCCATTCGCGCGAACGCCCGGTCGCGTAGCGGGAAGAGCTTCGCTTGGCGATAATTCCTTCCAGTTGGCGCTCAACGGCGGCGCGGTAGAGTTGAATACCGTCGTCGAAATGTTCGGAGTAGTGTACCCACTGGTTCTCGGCGAGAACCTCGCGCAGCAGTTCTTTGCGGGTTTTCAACTCGACGCGGAGCAGGCTGTAGCCGTCCAGGTAAAGCAGGTCGAAGACGTAATAGTGGATGGGAATATCGCTCCGGCTGAGTCGCAGCCTGCGTCCGCCGGAGCCGCTTCCCGTGCGCTGCTGCATCAGGCTGAAACTGGAGCGGCCTTGTTCATCGAGGGCGACGATTTCTCCGTCGAGAATGGCGGTCTTGGCGCGCACGCAGCTCGGCATGGCCGACAGCTCCGGATAGACACCGCTGAGATCGATCTGGTTCCGTGATAACAAACGAACTTTGGCCTCCTCGACGAAGGCAAGCGCGCGATAGCCGTCCCACTTTACTTCGAACAGCCACTCACGGCTGTTGAACGGAGCATCCACCAGGGTGGTCAGCATGGGACGAATCGCGCTCGGCATGGGCTCGCGAACGGCTCCTGGCAACGCGCTCAGGCGGTAGTCTGCCGGCTCGCTCTTTTTGTTGTCCGCATTCCCGGTCGCAGATTTGCCGGAAGATTCCGAAAGTTTCTTGCCCGCGGATTTCGTTGCTGTTCGCCCGCGCTGCGTCGAGCTCTGCCGCGAGCTTTGCGGCTCCCGAGCCCTGGTTTCCCGAGTCACGGTTTCCCGAGCCGGCACCGCAGTCTTGCCAGCCGCCGCTGATTTGGATTTCGAAACGGCTATATCCGCGGACCGTTTTTTCCGCACGCCACGCGAGTGGGCATCGGCCGGTGCCTGCTGCCGGTCATGGGCGGCGATCGAGGCCGCAAGCCATGCATTCTTTCCGGCTCCGGCGGCGCCCATTTCGGCTCGGATTACGGGGCGGCTGCTCTTCCATTCGGGGCTCGCCGCGTCGGCTGCGATCTCGTCCAGTGAACGGCCAGTCAGGACTGAATCGGCGAACTTATCGATGTCATACCCGGCGGCAGCGGCCGAGTCGCGGTGCTTGATCAGCAGCCATTCGGTGCCTTTGCTTCCGGGCCGCCGCGAGCGCATTTTGGCCAGTACAAACTCGCCATTCAGTTTGTTGCCGTGCAGCCGGAACTTGAGGTCGCCCTTCTCCAGCATGGTGGCCGCCAGTGCATCGGCTTGGGCGGCGTTCGCGGGGGCTTTGACACCGGCGGGCAGGGACGGTTCCCAAGTTCCCTGATCCCACACCATCACGGTGCCTGCGCCATAGTTGCCCTGCGGAATGATGCCCTCAAAATCGATGTACGCGACCGGGTGATCCTCAACCTGCATGGCAAGCCGTTTGTCAGCGGGATCGAGCGAAGGTCCCTTGGGAACGGCCCAGGATTTCAGCACGCCCTGCATTTCGAGGCGAAAGTCGTAGTGGAGGCGCGAAGCCCAATGTTTCTGCACCACGAACCGATGTTCCGAGCGGCGAGCCGCTTTGGCCGGAGGCTCCGGCGTCTCGTCGAAGTGCCGTTTTCGCTTGTATTCCTCAAGAGCCATAACCGTTTGGATGCGGCGGACTCGAGGGTGCGCCAGCCGGGCGGATTTAACTCGGCGTATACTTCATTGTTTTGGGAGCGGTGTTGCGGAATCTGTCTGCCCCAACACGCGCAACTACGGCACCTGCCGGGGACCCCGATCTCTTGAAAGGACTTTTCTATATGGAAACGCGAACTGCCGAAAAGTTATTGAGCGAAGCCATCAAGCAGCGGCGCGCCACGCCGAGCTTTGACGGCACTCCGGTGCCTGAGGAAGACCTGAAGAAGATCTTGCAGGCCGGTCTGGAAGCGCCAAGCGGCTATAACCTACAGCCCTGGAGGTTCGTCGTGGTGCGTGATCCGGAGGCGCGCAAGCGGCTGCGGGCGGCAGCCATGGGCCAACCGAAGGTGGAGGAAGCACCGGTGGTAATCGTGGCATGCGGAGATCCCGCAGGCTGGCAAGGCGGCGACATGGAGGAGATGCTGCGGCTGGCGGAGTTCATCGACGAAGGCACCCGCAACGTGATTCGACAGAACTTGAATAATTTTCTCGGAGGGCAGGCTGGAGACAAGGGCGGCGTGACACCCGATTTCGGCCTGTGGGTCAATCGGCACACCATGATCGCCCTGACCACCATGATGTGGATGGCTGAAACCCTGGGATACGACACCGCTCCCATGGAAGGTTTTTCCGAAAGCGCGGTCCGGCAAACCCTCGGCATACCTGACCGCGTGCGGGTGGTCGCCCTGCTGGCCATTGGACATCTGAAGGGTCCTGATAAACCCTACGGCAAACGCTTTGTCATGGATCGGGTTGTGTTTAATAACAAGTGGGGCAGCGGGTTGAAGCTATGAGCGCCGGATCGATCACCGCGATCGGGTTGCTGGCGGCTTCCATCCTGCTGGCGTCGGCTTCGCCACGGCAAAGCAGCACGGCGACGGGGGATGCACCGGCAGATGCTTTCTCTTCCAACCAGATTGCGCAAAAGCTGCTGAACCAGATCCGCGAGGGATTGCAAGCCTCTAACTCGCGCCAGATGCTGGCCGCCTTCGACCGGGAAGGCATGCCAGGATACTTGGTATTCCAGGACCAGTTGGAAGCTTTTTTTGCGCAATATGAGTCCTTTCGCGTGGCCATACGGCTGGAGGAGATTTCATTCGGGCCAGATCAGGGAACGGCCACGGTGTTTTTCCAACTGGAGGGCATTCCGCGATATGGCGGCCCCGCGATGCGCCGGGAAGCGGAGCTGACGTTCGAATTCGTCCGGACCGGAAACGGCTGGAAGATACGGGATGTGAGTCCGCGAAATTTTTTCTCATGACAAATCCCAAGACAGCAACCGAAACCGTGAAGCGCGAGTATCCGGATCGCCCGATTGTGGGCGTGGGGGGAGTCGTCGTACAGAATGGACGCGTGGTGCTGGTGCGCCGCGCCAAAGCTCCACGCATGGGAGAGTGGTCCATTCCGGGAGGAATGCTGGAGCTGGGCGAGACGCTGCGCGACGGGGTCGCTCGTGAGATCGAGGAGGAAACCGGATTGCAGGTGAAGAGCGAGGCAGTGCTCGACGTCTTCGATAGTATCGTCACCGACCCGGCTGGAAAGACGCAGTACCATTACGTGCTGATTGATTACCTCTGCTCGGTCACAGGAGGTGAACTCCGGGCCGCCAGCGATGTGAGCGAGGCGCGCTGGGCCACCCTGGAAGAAGTCGTCAGCCTGGTGAAGCGGGAAATCACGGTCGGAGTCATCCGCAAGGGACTCGGCGCGGCCGCCGATGAGACTGAGACAAAGCTAAGCGAATAGCTCCCCGGCAGATGAGACTTAGTTTTTCAAAGCCAAACCTGTTCTCGACTGGGATCGGCAGACCCCGGCGATGGATCGGGGGAGCTTCATTGGTGCGGCTGAACGATTGCGATGCGCGTCTCCGTGCCGGTGGTGCCGATGGCAATAACCTTGGTCATCCCCGGGCGATTGACTGCAATGATCTTCTGGCCGCTGATTTCCATCACTTCGGCGTCGGGATAGCGCTGTGTGTAGTAGCTGATGACGGTTGCGATGGAGTCGGTAGTGCTATAGACCTCGCCGGCAACGGGGATGCCAATGTCGGGGAGGTCTGCATTCTTAAGCTCGACCGGCTGCGACCCGGGATAGCGGTCGGCCCCGGGCGGAGCGACCGATAGTGTCGCCTGTTGTTGCGGGGATGGGTCTCTCTGCTTGCCCCGCGGCGCGAGCGTGGTTAGCGCGTTCTCGACCGCCTGCGGGTCGATGCTGCTGGTGGATGGGCGGCTCGCCGGGTTGCTTGTGTCCGGAACGATTATCTGCGGCTTTTGCTGCTGCGGCTCTAAAGCGAACGGGTTGCGAGTAGTACCGGCTTGAGCGGGCGGAGTTTGGGCGTCGGCAGGTGGCGTGGGAAGCTGCTGCCGTGGCGTGGGAGCGGAGGTTTCGCCGCCGAAGAGCAAACTACCGACTGCCCGCTCTGCGCGAATCGCCCGGCTGGCGAATAGCCCTGCGGTTACCACCAAGACCAGAGCCAGCGCAACCGCCATGAGGCGCATCTGTTTGCGGTGGCGACGGAGTTCGGCGGCCATCGCCTCGACCGCGTACGGCGCGATTGGTCTCCCACAGGCAGCACAGAAACGCCCGCCTTCAGACGGCTTTCCGCAGTGGCAACAAAACATCATTTCTGATCCAGAATACGCCGTAAGCATGGCGCCTGCGCAATCGTCCGTGCATCGACCTCCGGGAAGCCGGCGCCGTCCGCAAGCCCCATGCCGCACACACGGAAAACAGCACACCGGAAGTCTGGAACGGTGTTAGGGTTGGTGTATCCCCAAGAACGACTATTCCAGCGTGTCACCCTGAGGAGCGTCCGTTAGGACGCGACGTGAGGGTCCATGTATTTTTTTCCGGCCTCTGGGTGACATTCGGTGAAATGCATAGATCGTCACGTCGGTTCGCAAAAGCAGCGCACCTCCTCACGATGACACCTCCAGCGAAAGATACAGTATCCCAAGTAATGCTCACCTGGGGTTGGCGGCGAACGCGTGTTTCGCTGTACGATGGATGCCCATCCGGCTGGTACAATCCGCCACCGGGATCCCCAACCAGCCCGCTGTCGGCTTATCGGGGTGGAATGAAGCGGAGTTTCATGGGTTTGCCCAGCTCATCTTCCTCGTCGCTAATTACGCAGGCTGTGGTCAACTTTCTGCAAGGGATACCGCCCTTTCAGTTTCTGAATGCCGCCGAGTTGACGACGATTGCCGCCGGCATGTCTCTGGAATACTTTCCCAAAAACAGCTTGGTGATCAGCGCGGGCAGCAAGGCTTCCGAGTCGCTTTACATCATCAAGAAGGGCGCGGTGAAGCTGGCGATCAAGACGGACGATGGAGCCGAGGTCGTCCTCGACATGCGCGGCGAAGGCGAGTTTTTTGGCTTTTTGTCCAGCATGGACGGCGAGGTTGCGCGGCTGGACGTATCCACGGTGGAGGACACGCTCTGCTACAGCCTGCCCGCGGCCGAATTTCAGCAGCTCAGCACAACCCATGCCGAGATTTCGGGATACTTTCTGCGCACCTCAGTTACCCGATATGTGGATCGCAGTCTGGCCGAGATTCGCCAACGCGCACGCGTGCTATCGGAGGGCGAGCGGCTGATGTTCTCGCTCTCGGTGGCCGACCTGATCCGCCGGCCCGCGATCCAGTGCGACCGGCAAACCACGGTGCAGGCCGCGGCGCGGCAGATGGCGGCTTCGCCTTCCAGCTCGATCGTCGTGGTCGACGAAGCCGGACATGCGATCGGCATCCTGACTGACAAGGATCTGCGCGAGAAGGTGGTTGCCCAGGGCGCCCCGCTCGATACGCCGGCAGGGTCGATCATGAGTTCCCCGGTGATCACCGTCGACTCCGGCGAGCGTGTCTTCGAGGCCTTGCTGCAGATGTTGAGCCACAACATTCATCACCTGGTGGTCACCGGGCAAGGCACGACCCAGGGAGTCATTACCAATCACGATCTTTTGCTGCTCCAGGGCAAATCGCCGCTTGCAGTCATGCGCCATCTGGGAGAACAACGTACCTTGCATGATTTGATCGCGGCACAAGCGCGGGCCGCGGAAGTTATCCCCTTGTTGATCTCCGAAGGCGCGAAAGCCAGCCACATCACCCGGGTCGTCGCCGAAATCAATGACCGTGTGCTGCTGAAGATCATCGAATTTGCGGAAGCCGAATCAGGTTCCCCACCGGTTCCTTATTGCTGGGTCGCCATGGGTAGCGAGGGCAGGCGCGAGCAGACCTTCAAGACCGACCAGGACAACGGATTGATCTACCGCGATCCCGAGGACGAATGGCAGCGCAAGGCCGCGAAAGCATACTTCACCAGCCTCACCGCATTCATCCGCACCGCCCTCGAGCGTTGCGGCTATCCGCCTTGCGAGGGAGGCTACATGGCAAGCAACCTGCGCTGGCGGCAGTCGCTCGAAGCCTGGAAGCACGACTTCGAAGAGTGGATCACCGATCCCGACCAGAAGAGCGCGAGCGACGCCCTGATTTTTTTCGACATGCGCCCGATCGCAGGCGATTTTTCTCTCTTCGAAGAGCTGCGCCGGTGGAACCACGAATTGCTCAAGAGCGCGGGCTTCTTCAAGTCGCTGCTGGCCTATGTTTCCATCAGCCATAAGCCTCCGCTGGGCTTCTTTCGCGGCTTTGTTCTGCAGCGTAGCGGCGAGCACAAACACGAGTTCGACCTGAAGCTGAACGGAACCGGCCCCATCGTCAATGCGGCCCGGCTGTTCGCGGTGGATGCCAATCTCGAGCAGACGAATACCATCGACCGCTTGGCGGCGCTTGAAGCCGCCGGCTACGGTGACACCAAGCTGTTGCAAGCGTTGCAGGAAGCGATGGAGTTCCTGATGATGTTGCGGCTCGAACGTCAGACCGAACAGGTGAACTCCGGCAAACCGGTCAGCAACTACGTCAATCCGGACTCGCTGACGAGCTTGCAAAAAGGCGCGCTCAAGCAGTCATTCCAGGCGGTTGCGCACACGCAATCGGTCATACGGTCCAAGTTTGAAGGCCCAGTCTGGGCGTATCTGCGTTAGGACGGTCCGTAAGATGGTAAGTGTCGTCCCAAAAACTCGCGCAGTAACTCTTTGAAGTGTCATTCTGAGTGAGCGTAGCGAGCGAAGAATCCCAGCACGGCTTGGGGCTGAAACGCAGCCGAAGGATTTCATCAAAAAAACCAAAGCGGCGCGGGGTGGGACGGTTTCCTGGGATGCTTCGCGAGGCTCAGCATGACAGGCCCGAAGTCCTGAGTATTGCTCTATTCCATGCTCAATTGGCTCTCATCTCTGCTCCGCAAACCCCACGCTGCCAACCGCGCTCGCTTGGACTCGCTGCGCTACGTCGTGCTCGATACCGAACTCACTTCGCTCGATCCCCGCTCCAATCGCCTGCTCTCGATTGGAGCGATTGCCATGGAAGGCGCGAAAATACGGCTCGGCGAACAAGTCTACCGGGTGGTGAACCCAGGGGCGGAGATCCCGGTTGAAACCATCGTCGTCCACGGTCTTCGCCCGGCGGACGTAGAGCACGGATATGACTCCGGCAAAGCTGTCCGGGAGCTGTTCGAGTTTGTCGGGGACTCGGTCCTCGTCGGCCACTTCGTGCACATCGACCTGGGGGTGCTGCAAAAAGAATTGCAGACGGCTTCGCGGCGACTGCTGAATCCCGCGATCGATACTGCCCGCGCCCACTACTGGCTGGCGGCCAGTGAAGCACGAAGACGCGGAGTGGAAGATGTGAATGAGCCGCTCGATCTGGCGACTCTGGCCGTCCGCTACCACTTGCAGGTGGAAGAGATGCATCACGCGCTACACGACGCTTTTCTGACCGCGCAGCTATGGCAGAAATTGCTGCCCCGGCTCGCCGAGCGCGGCGTAACCACCCTGAAGGAGGCGCTTCGCGTGGCCCGCGGATAAAAGATGCCCGTTGATGAAAGATGAAAGATGAAATCGTCGCGGCGTTTCGCTTGCCGGCGATCACGGTTTGGTATCGGAGAACACCGGGCCCGGCTCTGGGATCGCCGCGCCGTCATGGCGGGGATCGCTCGCTCCAAAGTGGACGCTGGTGCCATTGCTCATCACCGCCTGGCCGAAGCCAAACGTATTGGTGCGGGCGGGCTTGACCTGGAGTTCGTGTCCCATCCGCGTAAGTTCGTCGCGAACCGCTTGCGGCACCAGTTCTTCGATCTGCACGTCGCAGCCGTCAAAAGTCGACTTGGTAAAGCGGCCGGCCTCCAGAGCCTGCTGCAGGTTCATGCCGTAATCGACGATGTTGGCCACGAACTGTGCGTGCGCCTGCGCCTGGTTCCAGCCGCCCATGATGCCGAACCCGATCCGTACATCGCCCTTCTGCATAAAGCCGGGAATAATCGTGTGCAGCGGACGCTTGTGCCCGGCCAGCAGATTCGGACTGCTCGTTGTCGAGCGAGAACAGCGAGCCGCGGTTTTGCAGCATGAAGCCCGCTCCACGCGGAACCAGTCCGGAACCGAAGCCCATGTAGTTGCTCTGAATCAGCGAGACGATGTCGCCGTCTCTGTCGATCACGGTCATGTAGATCGTGTCGTGTCCCTTGCCGTCGGTCACGCCCGCCAGGCGCGAGGGTTGCACAGAGGCCTGCGCGCGTTCGCCGATCAACCCGGCGCGCTCGGCGGCATTCTTTTTGCTCAGCATCTGCTCGACCGGCACCTTCGCCATGCGCATATCGCCCGTATAGCGCAGCATGTCTGCATAGGCGAGCTTCTTGGCCTCGATCATCACGTGCAAGCCCGCGCGCTGTGGAAGCCGTAATCGCTCAGCGGAAATTGTTCCATGAGATTGAGCATCATCAGCGCGGCTATTCCCTGGGTGTTAGGCGGTATCTCATAGACAGTCCAGCCGCGATATTCCGTCGAGATCGGGGTGACCCACTCGGGTTCGAAGCCGGCGAGGTCTTCCATCGCCATCGCCCCGCCCTTTTCGCGCGAGATGGCAACGATGGCTTCGGCCGTGCGCCCTTTGTAGTAACCGTCGCGGCCATAATTCGTGATCAGGCGGAGGCTTGCCGCCAGCTCGGGATTGCGAAACACCTCGCCCGCTTTCGGCGTGCGTCCGTCGATCAGGTACGTCGAGGCCGCGTTTCGCTCCGAGCGCAGCAGCTCCAGCCCGTTGTTCCATAACCCGGCAGTCACCTCGTTCACCGGGAATCCTTTGTCCGCATAGTAGATGGCAGGTGCCAGCAAAGTGGAAAACGGCAGGCTCCCAAAGCGCTCGCGGAGCGCTGCCCACCCGGCAACCACGCCCGGCACGGTCACGCTATATACGCCGCGCACCGGCAGCTCCTCGATGCCTTGAGCCAGCAGAAATTCGGGCGTCATCCGCGCGGGCGCCCATCCGCTCGCATTCAGACCATGGAGTTTGCCCGTTTTCGCTTCATGGATGATCGCGAACAGATCTCCGCCGATGCCATTGCCTGTCGGCTCCATTACGCCAACCACGGCGTTTGCTCCAATGGCCGCGTCGATGGCGTTTCCGCCACGTTGCAGGATTTGCACTCCGGCCATCGAGGCCAGCGGTTGACTGCTGGCAACAATGCCGAATCGAGTGGCAATCACTGAACGCCCCGTCTTAGGTAGAGCCGAGCCGGCAACCGTGGAAGCGATAAGAGCTGCGTCAATCACGAAACACCTCCGGTAGTGCGAACAGAAGTAATCTTACAACGATAAACTACTCTGTAAGACGTGTTGACTGTGGGCGACTGTCCGCCGAAAGCGGCTCTTAATTACGCTTTTTTCACTTCCCAAACGTCGGGGCTGACTTCTTTGACGTTCAACACGTCTCCGGCTTTCACTTTCGCCTGCTGAAAGAACGCCCCGATCTTCCCGCGCTCCTTCAGTCTGTTCGGCATTAACGCCACTGTTTGAAATTCGACGCCGGTTGGCAGCTTTATCTTGATCGGCTGATTCGGCTTCATCAAGCCAGCCTTGAGCGCCGGAGTCACCACAAAGTAGTGATAGTCCAACGCCCCCTGGCTAACCGTGATGCTGAAGTGCTTGCTACCTGGGGTTGCGGAGGCACAGCACCCGATCCGACCATGCTCACTCTGGATTTCTGTCTCCATGTTCGTAAGACGCTTCGCGGTCTGGTTCAGCGTGTCGATGCGGTCGTAGTTCTTAGCTATGGCTTCCTTCTGAATCTCTCCCGAGATATCATTTTTCACAGCCTCGATCGCCTTGGCGACGGTAGTAAGTGTGTCGTGAACTGACATATTTAGCCTCCTATGAATGTCATAACGTAAGGAATGTATAACAATACAACATTAATGTCAACATATTTTTTCCATGGCAGACACCCTCCCTCGCAGGCGTAATCTATACGCTCAGGAGATCGCATGAAAATTCGCATCCTTGTCTTTGATGGAGTCGATGAAATTGATTTTATCGGGCCCTATGAGGTTTTCCGCCGCGCCGCTAAGTTGGCCGGCGCGAGCAGTTCCGCGGACGCCTCCGCCGAGGTGGACGTTCGCCTCGTGACCCTGGAGCCGCAAGCGCAGGTCATAGCCTCGAACGGCTTGCGCTTTTTGCCGGACGGAGTGCTCGAGGATTCGGCCGACCTGGTCGTGGTTCCCGGTGGAGGCTGGGCTGACCGCTCTCCCCGCAGCTTGTACGCGGAGGTACAGCGCGGCCTGCTGCCGCAAAAGATTGCCGCCTTGCACCCGCAGTGCACCATCCTGGCAGCGGTTTGCACCGGAGCCATGGCCCTGGCGGCGGCTGGACTGCTGAAGGGCCGCCCCGCCGTCACTCACCGCTCCGCCCTGCACGAACTCCGTGCGGCGGGCGCGCAGATTGTGGAGGCGCGAGTCGTCGACGACGGCGACATCGTGACTTGCGGAGGCGTGACCTCTTCGATTGATCTTGCGCTCTGGCTGGTCGAGCGAATCTGGGGAGCACAACTGTCCACCAGGATCGCCGCTGGCATGGAATACACTCGCAACCCCAGCCTTCACCGGTCAAGCCTGGCGCGTCTTGGCATGTAGCACTTTCGCGTAGTACATCGAGACGGCGTCTTACTCTCCCAGATTGAACCGGATTCGCATGAATCCAGAACATGTTCGAAGATTTATGTTCTGGAATCGATTTGGCCTGAGAGCGCGATTCATACCACCGGTGCCGCGGCACGCAGCGGGTTTGCGCGTGTCGGGGCAGAACTTCAGATCGACACCTGCATCTAATCCGGAGTGGCTACTCGCGTTGAACCGAATGCGGTCAGCGTGGTAGCATGGTTCGCCTTTGTGTGCAGCTACTCTGGAGAAATGCAGGCTGGCTGCGCAGGTCCCAACGCGGCCAAGCCTCAACATTCCGTGATGTGGAAGCGCGTTCCGGGTTTCCGGTGATTTGCGCGTCGGCGCGCTGTCCCGTGCCGTGCGGTTTTGTCTTTGACCGGATTGGTTGGCTCGGTTTGGCTTCCTGACTTCAGCCGAACCTCCGCCACGACAATTTGGAACTTCGGAGGAACTATATGCAGAATTGGCTCCCCCTGAGCCTCGTCGCCGTTTGTGCGATGATTGCGGCCCAGCAACTCCCGTATCGTTAAACATCAATCCTTCGTCGAGCGTTTGCTTTCGCCAGTGGTAAGGCGGGGTCTAAACGGCTTGGCTCAATTGCCTCGGTCCTGCTTTTGGCTACCGCTTCAGCCCTGGCGCAACACAGGGAAGGCGGTGAAGCGAGCCTGAAGCTTCCCGACTTGTCCAGTGTCAACTTCCTGGGAATGAACGGCCACAACATCCTGATGATCGGGCTGCTCTTCTGTCTCTTCGGGCTGCTGTTTGGGCTTGTCATTTACATGCAGCTCAAGAATCTGCCGGTGCATCGCGCCATGCTCGAGATTTCCGAGCTGATTTATGAGACGTGTAAAACCTATCTGATTACCCAGGGCAAGTTCATCCTGGTGCTGTGGGCGTTCATCGCGGTGATCATCGCGATGTATTTTGGCTGGTTATCGCCCGTACCGGATAAACCGGTCGGCGTGACGCTTCCCATCATTCTGTTCTTCAGCTTGGTCGGCATTGGCGGCAGCTACGGCGTTGCCTGGTTTGGCATCCGCGTCAACACCTTTGCCAACTCCCGTACGGCATTTGCCGGATTGAGAGGCAAGCCGTATGAGATTTACGACATCCCGCTCCGGGCCGGGATGAGCATCGGCATGATGCTGATCAGCGTCGAGTTGCTGATCATGCTTCTCATCCTTCTGTTCATTCCCGGCGATTATGCCGGCCCCTGCTTTATCGGGTTCGCAATTGGCGAGTCGCTAGGCGCGGCCGCTCTGCGTATTGCCGGCGGAATTTTTACCAAGATTGCCGACATCGGGTCTGACCTGATGAAGATCGTCTTCAAGATCAAGGAAGACGATGCGCGTAACCCGGGTGTCATCGCCGATTGCACCGGTGACAACGCCGGCGATTCCGTGGGACCCAGCGCCGACGGCTTTGAAACCTACGGCGTGACCGGCGTCGCGCTCATTACTTTTATCCTGCTCGGCGTGAAGAATCCGGCAGTGCAAGTTCAGCTTCTCGTCTGGATCTTCATCATGCGCATCATGATGCTGGTTGCCAGCTCGGGTGCTTACTTCCTGAACGGCGCCATCGCGCGGGCCAAGTACCGCGACGCCGATGAGATGAACTTCGAAGCGCCCTTGACCTCGCTGGTCTGGATCACTTCGTTTGTCTCCATTATCCTCACTTATCATCGCCTCGTATCTGATCGTGCCGACTCTCGGAGGCGACGATACTTTGTGGTGGAAACTGGCCTCGATTATTTCTTGCGGCACTTTGGCGGGAGCGGTCATCCCCGAATTCGTCAAGGTCTTCACCTCGGTTGAGTCGCGCCACGTCAAGGAAATCGTTACCTCCTCCGAGGAGGGCGGCGCTTCGCTCAACATTCTTTCGGGCCTCGTCGCCGGCAATTTCTCGTGCTACTGGCTGGGCGGCGCCATGGTTGTACTCATGAGCATTGCCTATCAGTTCTCCTTGTACGGGTTATCAAGCCTGATGATCGCTGCCCCGGTGTTCGCTTTCGGCCTGGTGGCTTTTGGATTTCTCGGTATGGGCCCGGTCACCATTGCGGTCGATTCCTACGGCCCTGTCACCGATAATGCCCAATCGGTGTATGAGCTTTCGCTGATCGAGCAAGTCCCGAACATCAAGTCCGAAATCAAGAGGGACTTCGGCTTCGACGTCAACTTCGATCGCGCCAAGGATCTGCTGGAGGCCAACGATGGCGCCGGCAACACCTTCAAGGCGTCAGCCAAGCCCGTACTCATCGGTACCGCCGTTGTCGGTTCCACCACGATGATCTTCTCGATCATCATGGCCCTTACCAACCGGCTGACCGAAAACATCGACAAACTCTCTCTGCTGCACGCGCCATTCCTTCTGGGCCTGATCACCGGCGGCGCCATGATCTACTGGTTTACCGGGGCCTCGATTCAGGCGGTCAGCACCGGCGCCTACCGCGCAGTGGAATACATCAAGGCGAATATCAAGCTGGAAGGAGCCGAAAAAGCTTCGGTCGACGGACAGCAAGAACGTGGTCGAAATCTGCACCCAGTACGCGCAGAAGGGCATGTTCAACATCTTCCTCGCCGTCTTTTTCGGAACCCTCGCCTTCGCTTTCACCGAGCCGTTTTTCTTTATCGGCTACCTGATCTCAATCGCCATCTTCGGACTCTATCAGGCAATTTTCATGGCCAATGCCGGTGGCGCCTGGGATAACGCGAAAAAGGTCGTCGAAGTCGAACTGAAGGCTAAAGGCACTGCCTTGCACGATGCCTGTGTGGTCGGCGACACGGTAGGCGATCCTTACAAGGACACTTCGTCGGTTGCCATGAACCCGGTCATCAAGTTCACCACTCTGTTCGGACTGCTGGCGGTGGAGCTTGCGGTTTCACTGACCGCGCATAGCGCCATGCTGACCCACGTGCTGGCGGCGATCTTCCTGCTGATCTCGATGAGCTTCGTCTACCGCTCGTTCTATGGCATGAGGATCGGCACGCTCACGAGTGAGAAGGCGGCCAAACAAGGTGCTGCCGACTAGCAGGCTGGTTGCATAAGTAGTAAGCTCGATGGTGCCCCATTCTAGCTCTTTTGCTAGGGTGGGGCTTTTTCGAATGGTAGTTTCAATCATCGACACTTCTGGTATTCTCTCCCCTTATGGATCCTGTCGCCCTGACCCGGCAGCTGGTCGACATCGAAAGCACTACCGGCAACGAGACTGCGGTTGTTGAGTTCCTCGGAAATTACTTGTCCACTGCGGGCTTGACGGTCGAGCGCATGCCGGTCGAACCCCATCGCTTCAACCTTTTTGCCCATTGGCCGGAAAATCCCTCGCCCGCCGTCGTCTTCTCGACGCACACAGACTGTGTGCCGCCTTTCATACCCTCAAGCGTGGATTCGACGCGTATTTTCGGACGCGGTTCCTGCGATGCCAAGGGCATTATTGCCGCCCAGGTCGCGGCCGCACTACGCCTGCATCGATGAGGGCACCTGCGCTGGACTGCTTTTTGTGGTTGGCGAGGAGCGCGACTCGCTTGGGGCCGCGGTCGCCAACCAAAACCCGCGCGGCTCGCGTTTCCTGGTCAATGGCGAGCCCACGGGCAACCGCATTGCGCTCGCAGCCAAGGGCGCATTGCGCGTGGAGATCGTTGCCAGCGGCAAGATGGCCCACTCGGCATATCCCGAACTTGGCGAATCCGCCATTGACAAGCTGCTGGATGCGCTCGCAAACGCTTCGTGCCATGCCTCTGCCCACCAATCCCGAGATTGGCGCAACCACCATGAATATCGGAATCATCGAAGGCGGGCGGGCGACCAACGTCATCTCGGACTTCGCCAAAGCACAGCTCCTGTATCGCCTGGTGACTCCTTCGCAACCGCTTCGCAAGCAGATCGTTGCCGCCATTGGCGAGCGTGCGCGGGTCGATTTCGTGCTCGATATCCCTTACATGCGATTCCGCACCGTTCCCAGGAATACCGACCATGACCGCCTCGTTCACCACCGACATTCCGGCGCTCTCGAATTGGGGCGAGCCGGTGCTGCTGGGTCCGGGAAGCATTCTGGTGGCCCACACCGAACGCGAGTACGTGGAAAAACGGGAGCTGCTGGAAGCCGTCGACCGATACGTGCTGATTGCGCGCGAGCTGTTGCGCTGAGCCCAGCCGCGCGACGGCCGTACTGCGTATGTCCAAGCTGAACACGAGGACCTCCCTCTAGCGGTACACTTTAACTGCCATGAGCACGAGCCAAAATCTGTTGGCGCAGTCGTCTTCTCCCTACCTTCGCTCCGCCATGCATCAGCCCGTGCGCTGGCGGGAGTGGAGCGACGAAGCTTTTGCCGAAGCGCAGCGCGAGAACAAGCCCATCCTGCTCGACATAGGGGCGGTATGGTGCCACTGGTGCCACGTCATGGATCGCGAGTCCTACGAGTCACCCGAGGTGGCCGAGATCATCAACGCGCACTTCGTGCCCGTCAAGGTTGATCGCGACGAGCGTCCCGACGTCGATTCGCGTTACCAGACGGCGGTGGCGGCGATCAGCGGACAGGGAGGCTGGCCGCTGACGGCGTTTCTCACGCCCGAGGGCAAGCCTTTCTACGGCGGAACCTACTTCCCTCCCCAGGACAGCATGGGCCGTCCCAGCTTCCGCAAAATTCTGCTGGCCATTGCCGAGGCCTTTCGCGAGCGCCGCAACGACGTGGAAGAAGAAGCCGGCAAACTCATGCACGCACTCTCTCACGCCGAGGGCCTGTTAGGACGTTCAGCCGCATTTTCGCCGCGCATCATCGAGCAAATGGTGCAGTCCGGGCTGGGCGTGTTCGACCCCCAAAATGGCGGCTTCGGCGCTGCCCCCAAGTTTCCTCATCCGGCCGCCCTCGACCTACTCATCGACTGGTATGTGCGCACCGGAGAAGAGCAAGTGGGAACCGTCGTTACGACGACGCTGGAAAAGATGGCGCGCGGCGGCGTCTACGATCAGCTTGCGGGCGGCTTCCATCGCTATTCCGTCGATGAGCGCTGGTGCGTTCCGCATTTCGAGAAAATGTCCTACGACAACTCGGAACTGTTGAAGAACTACGTCCACGGCTACCAGGCGACCGGCAATCCGTTCTTCGCGGAGGTTGCGCGCGACATCATGCGCTGGATGGACGAGTGGCTGAGCGACCGCGAACGCGGGGGATTTTACGCTTCACAGGACGCCGACATCGACCTGGACGACGACGGCGATCACTTCACCTGGACCCGTGACGAGACTCGCGCCGTTCTTGATGCCGAGGAATTCGAAGTTGCCAGCCTTCACTATGACATTGGAGAAGTTGGCGAGATGCACCACAACCACGCCAAGAACGTGCTCTGGGTGCGGATTCCAGCCGAGGAGATCGCGTCCCGCAGCGGCCGTTCGCGCCCGCAGATCGACTCGTTGATCGATTCGGCCAAGAAAAAAATGTACGCGGCGCGCCTCCTCCGCCCCATTCCCTACATTGACAAGACCGTCTACGTAAACTGGAACGCACTCTGCATCTCCGCCTATTTGCAGGCGGCGCGCGTGCTTGGCCGCTGAGACCGGCATGACCGAAGCGCGCAGCTTCGCCCTGCGCTCGCTGGACCGCATGCTGAGCGAGGCATGGAACCCCGAGCGCGGCTTGCTGCACGTGATCGCCTACTCCGGGCAGGATTTCCCGGCGGAGGGTTCTAACGGCGCTGGCGGCGTGGCAACTCCCGGCAAGCGTCAGGTTGCGGGCCTGCTCGACGACTACGCATTCACCGCGCTCGCCTGCTTCGAGGCCTATGAAACTACCGCCGACCTCAGCTATTTCCGCTTTGGCAAAGCGATCGCCGACTTCATGATTGCTCACTTTTACGACCAGCAAGACGGAGGCTTTTTCGATACGGCCAGCGATACCGGCGCCGCAGCTATCGGCGCACTCACCGCCCGGCGCAAGCCATTTCAGGATTCGCCAACTCCAGCCGGGGATTCCGCCGCGGCGATCGTGCTACTCCGGCTTTACTCTTTGACCAACGAAAATCATTACCGCGAACTCGCGACCAAAACACTGGAGATTTTCGCCGGCGTGGCCGAGCAGTTCGGCATCTATGCCGGCACTTACGGTCTGGCCGCGATCTGGCTGGCGCGCCCCTACACGCAGGTCGTGCTGGTAGGCGACGGTCCGGCACCCGATGCGCTGCATACCGCCGCAGTCCGGCCGTTTGCGATCAATAAGACCGTCCTTCACGTCACCGAAGAGGAAGCCGTCGCCGCCTATCTTCCGCCCGCGCTCGCCGATTCCGTGCCGCATCTGCCTGGTATTGCCAAGGGAAGTCCCATGGCGGTCGTGTGCAGCAATTTCACCTGTCAAGCCCCGGTCAGCGATCCCGAAGAGCTTACGAGATTAATCTATGGCTCCATTCGACAGAAGTAGAGGTGTTAGGCGGCGTTCAAAGCGGGGTTCCCAGTAAGCCATAATTCAAGCTTTCCGGGGTGCACTGAGCTGCCGAAATCCTGAGCGAGTCATGGTCCCCCACACGCGCCGTGCTTGCGCGTGGTGGGGTGGAATACGGCCGCCTTTGCCGTCACAGGGGCGGGAGAAGCGAAGGATCGATGTGTTTCTCCTGCAACTCCCGGAATACACCTTTCGCCTAACTGGACTAGGGCAATCGCAGCAGCTTTCTGCGCGATTCCACCGATTTCTCGCAGTCGCTCCAGCACCCAGAATATTACGGAAGCTGGCCATGCAAAACGATCGCTATTCCAATCCTGGCATCATCCTGGGAGCCTGCGCCTGGTGCTGCACCGAGTATGTCATCGGCTGCAGCCGTGCCCGCGAGCAGTGCGTCTTTTGTTCTAAGAAGTGCGAGATTGAGGCGCGCTTCTGGCTCCTCGACGTTCTCAAACAGGTGGATAAACCGCGGGGAGAGGGAGACGATTACGGGTCGCTCTAGTGCCGGTTAACATTCAAGGGCGCACCGCTCATCTTCGTTCAGTGCCGGGTTCAGCGCTGGCCCCATTTGAGCTTGTCGTGCAGTACCGCGAAAAACGAGCCTGACTTGCGGAAGAGCTTGACTGTGTGTGCCGCCCGCCGGCATTCAACCACCTCGCCCTGCGAGATCGGAAATCCCACCTGGCCATCGATACTCAGAAAGCCTTCCTCGTCCTTGCTGAGTTGGATTCGGATCGTGACCTTATCGCTCAACACCAGCGGCCGGTGCGTCAGAGAGTGCGGAGACACCGGCGTAATCACAAACGCTTCGGTCGAAGGCACCACCACCGGACCACCCGCAGCCAGCGAATACGCGGTTGAACCCGTGGGGGTGGCCACAATCAGACCGTCGGCGCGACAGGTGTATACCAGCGAGTCTTCTACGTGCACATCGAAACGAATCAGACGGGCCAGAGCGGTTTTGCCGACTACCACGTCATTGAGCGCGTAGTAGCGCTCCATAATCTCTCCGCCGCGGCGCAACACCGCTTCCAGTACCGAGCGCGCTTCTATCGGACAGGTGCCCGCGTCTACCGCCGCCAGGGTCTCAAACAGCGAGGGCAGTGGGACCTCGGTCAGAAATCCCAGCGAGCCGAGATTGATCGCCAGAATCGGAATGCCTTGCCGCGCCACCGCGCGCGCCGCCGACAGCAAGGTCCCATCCCCTCCCAGCACGATGGCAAACGATGGATTCTCCCAACCCAACTCGTAGCGGGGGAATACGTTCTGCGCCACCCCGTAAGCCGCGGTCTGCTGATCCATCAACACCCGATAGTCTCGCTTGGTGAGCCAATCGATCACCTCCGGGACAACCGCGTGGAGCTCGTTTTTAGCTGGTTTCGAGATGATGGCTGCGCTTTTCATGGGGTTCTGAGGCTGCTCTGGCTCCTTCGACAAGTGAATGTGGCCGTGCTACGGCAAGCTTAACAGGGATCGCTAACCTTTCTTCTCTTCCGGACTACTCCCCCCACTTCGAGGGACTCCGGTCGCTCGCAGCAGCTCACTGGTGAAACATGCAGTGTAACAGGAACTCGCGATTGCCTCCGGCGCCAAAAATCGGCGACTCCGTAACCTCGATCCCCGTGGCCCCGAGTTCCGCCGCTTTGCGACGAACTTTTTCGACCGCAAACCGCTGCGCTTCCGGATCGCGTACGATTCCACCCTTGCCGACCTGCTCGCGCCCGGCTTCAAACTGCGGCTTCACCAGGATTACTGCTTCCTGCCGCCCAGCGTCTTTTCCGGCAAACGCGGCGCGCAACACGGCGGGGAGTACGAGGGTAGCGGAGATGAACGAAACATCCATGGCAATCAACTCGATGTGCTCCGGCACCTGTGCCGCTTCCAGGTAGCGGGCGTTGGTCTTCTCCAACAGGCGCACGCGTTGATCGCCGCGCAAGCGCGCATCGATCTGGCCGTAACCGGTGTCGACCGCCAGCACCAGCGCCGCGCCGTGCTGCAACAGGCAGTCCGTAAAACCACCGGTGGAAGCGCCCACATCCATACACTTTGCGCCGCGCACGTCAATCTGCCAATAGGCCAGTGCATGTTCTAGTTTCAGGCCACCCCGGCTTACGTATCGAATCCCACCACCAAGCAAGCGGATGACCGCGCTGGCATCGACCGCCGCGCCCGATTTTTCGATCTTCTGCTCGTCCACTAGGACACGTCCTGCCAGTATCAGCGCCTGCGCCCGCTCACGCGACGAGGTCAACCCGCGCTCAACCAGCAATTTATCGATCCTGACTTTGCTCAAAATTAATTCCTCAACAAAATCACTCCCGAAGTAGCACTCTATCCAGTGCAAAATGGAAAAAACGGTAACCTGTGCCCATTCGGGGAAACGTTCCCGGAGTTATTCAGCCAATTTCCACAACCCCGGTGGAAAACTTTGCCCATTTATGGAAACAGAATTGTAGCTCCTGTCGTCCGTCGAGCAGCCATGTAAAATTGCCGTGGCGGTGGAAGCATGCCCAGTCTCCCTCACCAGCTTACGGTCGTCCAGCATCCCGAGGTTCATCCTCCGGAGAATGAGACCTCGCTGGTTCCGAATCGTGTTCTGCGCCACCTGTACGCCACGGTTCAGCGATTCCAGGTAGTCGCGCCCCACCTTCCGCTTTTGTCCGGACCGCCTCCGTCCGGCGCCATCTCCGCCCAGCCTTGTCTACTGGCCGAGATTACGGCTGCCATTTGCGCACGCAAGCATGACCGTCTGTTCAACACCACGGCCGCTGCCCGTCTCGCCCAGGGCGAAACTTTCGCCGAGCTGTTGCGAGCCGTCCCTGCCCCTGGCAACCCTCATGACACGCTTCCAGCCGGCGTCCGCGATCGCTTCTCGCTCGATCAGTTCGCCGCTACCTTGGCTTTCATCAGCAAACTGCGGGGCGAGGAATGCGTCTTCTTTGTTCTCCTGGGAGACCCCCCGCCCGATCATAGCTTTCGTCAAAACTTGCGCGTCTGCGCCGAGTGCCGCCTTCCCGTTCTGTTTTATATCGAGACGCGCTTGCATCTCCCGGCGGGCAAACGCGCTAGCCGTAACGGCGAAGACCCGCGCTCGGTTTATGCCGAACTCGGCGTGCCTGTGATCTCGACCGATGTCCACGATCCGATTGCTCTCTATCGCGTCACTACTGAAGCCATCCACCACGCCCGCTTCGGGCAGGGTGCTACCGTGATCGAAAGCACACAGGTAGTTGTCGCGGGCAAAAGGGCACGACTCGCCACTCCCGGCGATCCGCTGGACTTCATGAGGAGGTACATGCAGGCCCGTGGTATTTGGGACAACGAATGGGCGAAAAAGCAACGTCGGGCTGCCGCCGAGGAGTTGGCATCGGCGCTCGCCGCCAGCGGTAATTGAACTGAAAGCCACCGGTCGGAATCAATATCGCCGCGACTTCCGACTGCCCCCAGCCGAGCAACCTTTTTGCCTGAGCAGTGTTCTCACTAATCATGATCGCCAAAACCGTCTTTCGAGTCGCGATCCTTTTGCTGCTTGGCTGCCTGGGAATGCTTTTCGTTGCCGCCGCCAAGACCTATGATGCGGTCGACGGTTCCGCAACCGACGATGATGTTGCTCGCCTCTGCTTCAACTCCGATTTTCGCGCCGCATAATCGATTCCGCTATCCGGCCAGACGCTCGCCGTGAAAACTTTTTTAGTAGATCGAGATCTGGTGTTTGGGCGGCTTCAGCTCGATCGTAAACTCCATCGCTGGCTGCTTGACATCGTAGTCTTCGCCGTAGGTTTGAAGACCATGTGCGATGACCTGCACGCGCCATCTGCCGTAGACTATGCCGTCCACTGAAGCTTTGCCCTGGTTATCGGTTTTCAACTCCAAACCGTCGTTGCGCTGCCTTCCATCTTTATCCAACTGGTGCAAAACCACGCTGGCATTGCGCACTGGCTTGGCGTCTCCCTGCTTGATAATCAGGAAGTGCAACTCTGAACTCTGCTCTACGCCCTTCTGCGCGGCATGAATGAAAACCGGCACCAGCAGCAGCGCTGCCGTGACCAGCCAAATACGGGCTTGATGGAGACCCCGGCCAAGCGGCAACCACGCACCACCACAGGCAACCGCGCGTGTCATTCGGTTCTTCCTTATGCTTGGTCCAGTGAATTCCCGGAATCTTCGCCATTGTATCGCAGCTTTTGCGGAATGCTCAGCCGTCGCTGCTAACAATAATCGTGTGAAGTGTCATTCTAAGCGAGCCTGGCGAGCGAAGTTGAGGCTTTGAGGCGGCGTCCGAGCCGCCTGCCGAAATCCTGAGCGAAGCGAAGGATCTGTATTGGATCCGTAATGCCGGGTGCCCCATGTTCGCCCGCATCGGGGTCCCCGGCGAGGCTCGGCTCGCTGGGGCGATTGGGGCTATGTTACTGCGTTACCGCATTCAATTCTGCTGCCGTTTTAGCGTCGGACGGCCGTCATCGTTTTGGCTGGAATTCTCTGCGGTGGTCTTGGTGGAGTCTTTGGTCGAATCATCCGCGCCCGCACCGCTCGAGTTCAGCGTCGGGTGACCGCGCCGGTGCAAGGTCGGGCGATTGCCCTGCGGCCCCATCAGCCTGCGACTGTTCAGCAGCGAGGAAAGGTGCGCTTTGACCTCCTGGAATTCGCTACTGTCCAACATGTATTCATTGCGAGGAGGCAGATATTGCTGAATCTCCTCTTGTGCCCGCTTAATCCGATCGGCGGTCATGGGATGGGTGGAAAAAGCCTTGGACAGGAGCTTGTGCTTTTGCTGCCCTTTGCCGAGCTTTTCGAAGAACTGCACGAAAGCCGCCGGATCGTATCCGGCTGAATACTCGTACTCGAGCCCGAGCAAGTCGGCCTCCAGCTCGGCGTCGCGGCTGAACTTCAGGAATGACATCGGCACCGCAACCCCCACCGCCTGCTCCATCGCAAATATCAGTGGCCCGCCGACAAAGACCAACGGAATCGACGCCAGGTTGGTCAGTCGGTTGCGAGTCATTGCTCTGGTGGCGTGGCGCGCTGCCACGTGCGCAATCTCATGCGCCATCACCCCTGCGAGTTCGGCTTCGTTATCGGCCGCCATGATAAGGCCCGTATTCACGAAGAAAAATCCGCCGGGCAGCGCGAAGGCGTTCACTTCGTCGTTATCGATCACTTTGATGGTGAACGGAACCTTGGCGTCGGAATTTCGCACGATGATTTGGCCAAGGTGATTAATGTATTCGGCCACCATCGGATCGGAAACGATCCGCGCCTGCGCGTCGACCTGCGCCGACAACTGGCGGCCCATTGCAATCTCTCGCTCCAGCGAATAGAAGTTGATCCCCTCGCCGATGCCGCGATTTCCAATTTTGCTGACGTCGTATTTCACGGGAACAGCGTGATGATCGCGATTAACGTCTGCGCCCGCATCGTTGTTTGCTGGCGCCGACGCCATTCCCGCAGCCGCGGATGCTGTTGCTGCGGTGTTGTTGCCGGCTTGTTCTTGTGCCGCCAGGGGCTGTGGCAGCACCAGGAAACCCAACACCAACAGCGTCAAGACCTCTAGACGTAACGCAACCCAACAGAACATCCGAAGCACGTACCCAGAACCGCACACAGGGCCCCGCAGTCTCGCCCCATGATGACAGTGGCGTATCCAACTTCTTCCGCTGCCCGTGGTGCGTGCTTGCTTAGAACTGCCGGTTGTGAGCCATGTTGCCCCTGCGCTGGATTTATTAACTATAGAGCCAACCTTAAGACGAAACCTTGCATTCGTGTCGCATCAAGTTAGCAGCGTGTAAGTGCTTACTTTGTAACAACTTAAGCTGATTCGTTGACCGCTTCCTCCGTTATTAACTTCTACAGTCGCCGCTATGCGACGGAGGTCATGCTTCTATTAATTTGAGCCGAAGTCACTCAGATTGCCAGAATCGCACTTGACATGATGTGAGAAATCTAATAAATTAGCACTCGTCTGGCTAGAGTGCTAACAGGATTGCACCCGCAACCCGCAGCCCTTTGGCCGAATGGTCTTTCCAAATCCGGAAGAACCCGTCAGTCCATTAACCGGCTTCCTAACCGGGGCGGCAGGGCAGGGATCGGAAGGGCGCCGCACACGCGGCATGGGGTCAAGACCTTAGTAGTTCGATTAGAGACGTTCAACCTTCATTTTCCGAAAGGAGTTTCTGCATGACAGCAAAGCTTACTCCGCTGCATGACCGTATTGTGGTTCGCCGCATCGAGGAGTCCGAAACAACTCGTGGCGGAATCATCATTCCCGACAGTGCCAAAGACAAACCGCAGGAAGGCGAAGTGATCGCCGTCGGCAAGGGCAAGAGCAACGACGAGGGCAAGGTTTTCCCGCTGGACGTAAAGGCGGGCAATCGCATCTTGTTCGGCAAGTACTCCGGAACCGAGATCAAGATCGATGGGGAAGAATTCCTCATCATGCGCGAAGAGGAAGTGCTCGGCATTCTGGAAGGCGCGGCCAAATCGGCTAAGAAGTGACGGCGCTTTGCGGGCGTCTGAGTCCGCAGCCGTCATCCTGAGCGAAGCGAAGGATCTCTCGGCAGAACAAGTCGTCATCCTGAGCGAAGCGAAGGTCTCTTACGGGCGCAGGCCCACACGAAATCGAAGCCGAGGCAGTGAGCCCGGCACATTGCAAAGTTTTTAAGGAGCTTTAGCAACATGGCAAAACAGATTGTTCACGGTGAGGAATCCCGTCAGGCAATTCTCCGCGGCGTCAATATCCTGGCCGACGCCGTAAAGGTGACCCTTGGACCCAAGGGCCGCAACGTAGTCATTGAAAAGAAATTCGGTTCGCCGCTCATTACCAAGGACGGCGTTACCGTTGCCAAGGAAATCGAACTGAAAGATGCCTTGGAGAACATGGGCGCGCAGATGGTTCGCGAAGTCGCCAGCAAGACCAGCGACGTTGCCGGTGACGGCACCACCACTGCTACCGTTCTTGCCCAGTCCATCTTCCGCGAAGGCGTCAAGACGGTCGCCGCCGGCGCCAACCCGATGGCTCTGAAGCGCGGCATCGAGAAGGCAGTTATAGCCGTGACCGGCTCGCTCGATCACGATGGCAACCGCATTCCCGGCGCCATTGACGCTCTCTCCCAGAAGGTCGAGGGTGACATCAGTAAGATCACCCAGGTCGCCTCGATTTCCGCCAACAACGACGAGACGATCGGCAAGATCATTGCCGAGGCGATGAAGAAGGTAGGCAAGGACGGCGTCATCACGGTCGAAGAAGCCAAGACTATGGAGACGCAGTTAGATGTGGTCGAGGGCATGCAGTTCGACCGCGGCTATCTCTCTCCTTACTTTGTCACCGATCCCGAGCGCATGGAGTGCGCTCTCGAAAACGCGCTGATCCTCATCCATGAAAAGAAAATTTCGTCGATGAAGGACCTGCTCCCCCTGCTTGAGCAGATCGCCAAGAGCGGCAAGCCGCTGCTGATCATCGCCGAAGATGTCGACGGCGAAGCGCTCGCCACCCTGGTGGTCAACAAGCTGCGCGGCACTCTACAGGTTTGCGCCGTCAAGGCTCCGGGCTTCGGCGACCGCCGCAAGGCCATGCTGCAGGACATTGCCACCATCACCGGCGGCAAGGCCATTACCGAAGACCTTGGCATTAAGCTCGAAAACGTGCAGATGAGCGATCTCGGCCAAGCCAAGAAGCTCACCGTCGACAAGGACAACACCACCATCGTCGAGGGCAAGGGATCGTCCAAGGAGATCGAAGGCCGGGTTAAGGAAATTCGCGGCCAGATCGAAAAGACCACTAGCGACTACGACCGCGAGAAGCTCCAGGAGCGCCTGGCCAAGCTGGTTGGCGGCGTTGCCGTCATCAAGGTGGGCGCTGCGACCGAGACTGAAATGAAGGAAAAGAAGGCTCGCGTCGAAGACGCCATGCACGCTACCCGTGCGGCTGTCGAAGAAGGCATCGTACCCGGCGGCGGCGTAGCTCTTCTGCGCTGCGTCGATTCCATCGATGCGCTGAAGTTGGAAGGCGACGAGAAGATCGGCGCCAACATCGTGAAGCGCGCCTTGGAAGAGCCTCTGCGCCAGATCGTCGCCAACGCTGGCGAAGAAGGCGCGGTCATCATCGGCAGAATCCGCGAGCACAAGGACAAGACGTTCGGCTACGATGCCCAGACGGGCCAGTTCGCCGATATGATCAAGGCCGGTGTCGTCGACCCGACCAAGGTCGCCCGTACGGCTCTGCAGAACGCCGGCTCGATCGCGGCCCTGATGCTTACCACCGAAGCCCTGGTTTGCGAGATTCCTGAAGAGAAGAAGGAACCCCAAATGCCACACGGCGGCGGCGGCATGGGCGGAATGTACTAAACAACAAGGTGTCATCCTGAGGGATCTGCTGTTGGGTGCCCCATTCAAGCGAAGCTTGGGTGGGGCTTTTCTTTCGTGATCACCATAGCCACTCTGAGAACGACAACTACATCGCTCTAGTTAAGCTCGAACCGAACATCCGCCTTGGTGCTCACACGCGCCCGCTTTCAAGCGCGTAAAAAATCTCTCATCCCAATTACCGGAAAATGTTACAATCGCGCCGCTATCGCCAGTACATGCGGAGTGATGAGTTGTCCGTGCCTCGACCAACGTCCCATCAGGTCGAGGTGGAAACGATTTCAAGCGGGCTAAACGAGCCAGACGGCCTTCGATGCGCCATGCTCGTTCCCCGCAGTCGTGCAATTCCACAAGGGAGGAGTTCCTCGATGCGTCGTTTTACAGTTGCTTTGCTGGTGCTGTTTGCGCTCAGTTTCACGGCGTCGTTTCTCTACGCCGCCGATGCCAACTCCATAACGGTTCTTAAGGGTGCCCGTATTATCGACGGCACCGGAAACCCGCCCATCGAAAAGGGTGCGGTCGTCATCCAGGGCAACCGGATCACCGCCATCGGCCCCGCGGACAAGGTCAAGACGCCGAAGGGCGCTCGCGTGGTTGACGTGACTGGCCGCACCATTATGCCGGGCCTGATCAGTGCGCACTCTCATCTTGGAGTGATGTTGAAAGGCGTACAAAGCGCGGACGCCTACACGCGCGAGAATGTCATGGCCTCGTTGAATCAGTACGAGCAGTACGGCGTCACCTCAATGATGTCGCTCGGCGTCAATCGGGACCTCATCTATGGCATCCGCGAGGAGCAGGGTGCCGGCAAGCTCAGCGGCGCTACTGTATTTCCCGCCGATCGCGGATACGGAGTTCCCAACGCCTTACCACCATTCAAGCTGGCCCCCGATCAGATGTACCGTCCAGCTACACCTGAAGAGGCGCGAAGATTGGTTCGAGAAGCTGCCGCACGGCATCCTGCCTTCCTCAAGATCTGGGTCGACGACGGCTTTGGGGCATTCCCGAAGATGGACCCGGCGGTTTATAAGGCGGTGATAGACGAGGGGCACAAGAACAAGCTGAAAGTTGCGGCCCACGTCTTCTATCTTGCCGACGCGAAGCTGTTGGTAGCCGATAACATTGACGTGCTGGCACACAGTATCCGCGACCTGCCCGTCGACCAGGAACTGATTTCGTCGATGAAAGCCAAGGGAACCTGGTACATCCCAACCCTCAGCGTGGACCAGTCTTTCTTCTACTTCGCCGACAACATGAATTGGAAGCAGAACCAGTTCTTGAACGCGGCACTGTCGCCCGAGGTCAAAGCCATTTTCAGCGATCCCGAGTACAAGGCCAAGACCGATGCTAACCCCGTTGTGGCCAAATGCAGGGCTGCACTCGCGCAGGCTATGAAGAACTACAAGACTCTCAATGAAGCTGGGGTTAAGCTCGGCTTTGGCACCGACTCAGGAGCCGCCCCTCCGAGCCGGATACCCGGCTGGTCGGAGCACAACGAGTTGGAGCTGATGGTCTCGACGGGCATGACGCCGTTGCGGGCAATCACCATCGCCACCGGCGAAAGCGCCAAGTTGATCGGCATCAAGGACCGCGGGAGGCTGAAGAAAGGCAATCGCGCCGACCTGGTCGTACTGGCGGCCAACCCCTTGGATAACATCAGTAACACCAAAACGTTGGTGCTGATCTACCACGACGGCCGCGAAGTCACGCCCCGCGCGTCGGCTCCAGCGGTCGCCAAGAGCCAGCCATTGCCCGGAGCCGATACGCTGGCCCTGTATTCGGCGGCAGTAGCCGTGGGTCCGATCGAGGACGTCTGCGATTAGGTAAGGATGCAGGCCAATTTGCCCCAGCTTGGGCAGGGCTTTAGAGAGCGCCCCACGTCCCGTCCCGCTTTTGTCGGGGTCCCCGGCGAGCTTCTGCTCGCTGGGGTGATTGGGACTGGCGTGGGGTAGTTGTTCGCTGGGGCGATTAGGCTAACGTGGAGCAGCTTCTTGAACCGGAATGCCTAGCGTAGTTAGCAGCCTGGCCCATTCGTCGAGTCGCCGCTGAAGCGTCGAGGCCGATCGTCGTCCGTTCCGGAAGCTGGCCCACCACCGATAGGGCTGCTCAGATTGGTTCCGGACCCGCGATTTGCTATAATTGCGGTGCCCCGGTTCGTGGTCTTTAGACCCGAGTCAGCTTCGGCCGGCAAAGCCGAAGTCCTGTGATTACGCTGTTTGCGGCCCCACTCAACCGCCGCAGTTGTGGTTGATGGGCTAGCGACGTGCGGAAGTGGTGGAATTGGCAGACACACCATCTTGAGGGGGTGGCGCCGAAAGGCGTGCGGGTTCAAGTCCCGCCTTCCGCACCATATACTCCGAGACTCGAAGGCGCCGTTCTGTGCCATGGAAGCCGCTGGAGACCTGTAGCGGCCGGAGCCGGCGGAATTGGCGAAATCGGGCGCTATCGTGCTCCCAGCCAGACGGGCACGAACGAAATATCGTCACCGGCACGCATGCCGGAAAGGAAGAGCATGGTTGCACTGGTCACTGCTGTTCACATCATTGTTTGTCTATTTCTGATCGCTGTTGTGCTGCTGCAGAGCGGCAAGAGCGCCGACATCGCCGCCGCCTTTGGCGGACAAGGCAGCCAGACTGCCTTCGGACCGCGTTCGGCCGCCAACGCGCTTACCAAGGCGACGGCCTGGGCCGCAGTCATCTTCATGGTCACTTCGTTCACGCTGGCGATCATGGCCACGCGTCGCGCTGGAACCGGTGGGTCCGTGTTGACCGGAACTCCCGCCACCAATCAAGCGCCTGCCCAGAAGTCCGCTCCCGCAGCGCCCGCGCCGGCGCAGAAATAGACGGCTGCCTTTAGGAGTTTCAAGCCTCGCGTCGCGGGGCTTTTTTCATGCCAACGCAATTCCGGGAATGATGCTTCGAAAGCTCAATTTTCGTTGAGAAGGCGGCGCCAAATCGTGCTACGCTAGCTATCGTTCAGAGTTCCACTCCGAAGTGTGAAAGCCGGCTCAGTGACTAGCGATTCTTTTCGCGAGTTAAGGATGCTATCAACCGCGTGGCACGATGAGATCAGCTTGCTGCGCCACATGGCGCAACAAGCGCCTACCCTGCCTGAAAAGCACAATCTGACGATTATGGCTAACACTTATCATGTTTGCGCGTCAGCGCTGGATGAAGTCATCGGCGAAGACAAAGAGGCGGAAGCGCCGCGCGCCAGGGCCCAGCACGCTTAACAGGCTGCGGAAACAGTTTTCTGACGAAGTGAACCGGCAGGTTCTTGCCGTTCGCTGCGGTGTTTTGGGCCAACGTGCGGTAGTTTCTTGGTGCCCACGCCCGCCCGCCTTTTGGGGCCGCTGACGAATTCTCGCCGAATTCATTATCATCGTCCCTATGACAAAGACAGAGACAGACTCGACTCGCGCACTCGCGGGACAGGTTGCCGTTGTCACCGGCGGCGGGCGCGGCATAGGGATGGCGATTGCCGGCAAGCTGGCGGAGCTCGGGGCAACCACGGTGATTGCCGGTCGGACCCTCCAGGCACTGGAATCCGCCGCTGAGCAGATTCGCCAAGCGGGCGGCGCCTGCGACCCCGCTGTTTGCGACGTAACCTCACTGCCGGACTTGGAGAGATTGGCAACCCATGTGCGTCAGAGCTGGGGACGCGCCGATATCCTGGTCAACAACGCTGCTATCGGCGGCTTCTCCGGTCCGCTTCACGAACTGCCCCCCGAAGAGTGGGACCAGGTTTTGAACACCAACCTGCGTGGCGTGTATTACGCCATCCGGGCTTTCGCTCCCCTGATGATCGCGGCCAAAAAGGGTCATATCATCAACATATCTTCGCTCGCTTCCAAGGGGCCTTTGCCCAATCGAGCGGTGTACGCCGCTTCCAAGTGGGGATTGAACGGGCTAACCTATTCCGTGGCGGAGGAATTTCGCCCGCATAATATCCGTGTCGCCGTGGTTTGTCCGGGTTCCACGCACACCGGTTTTGACCGTCACGCCGGCAAGGATTCGTCAAGGATGCTCCAGCCGGAAGACATCGCGCACGTGGTGGCCATGCTGGTCACGCAGGCGCCGCGGGCCTTCGCCAGCGAGGTGCTGATTCGGCCGACGCTGAAACCGTAGCTGCAACCGCTGAATGGTCCGCGGAATCCGTTTTGGTGCCCCATGTTCGCCCGCATCGGGGTCCCCGGTGAGGCTCGGCTCGCTGGGGTGACAGTTGGCTAACGTGGGGTAGTTCCCGATTTCACTTTCCTGGATTCGAAGTGTTACCATCCGATGTTCTTGAGTTTTAGGAGGAAAATCATGGCTGACGAAAACGGCAATGGCATTTTGTGGTTCCTGGCAGGCTTGGGACTTGGCGCTGCTTTGGGCGTCTTATATGCACCGAAGCCTGGCCGCGAAATCCGCGACTCGATCCTAGGCGCGGCGGAAGAAGGCACCGACACCGTAAAGGACCGCGCCAAGCAATACCGCGATCAGGCTCAGGACTTCGTGAGCCGCGGGCGCGATTATGTTAGTCAGCAGAAGGATCAGATCCGTTCAGCTTTTGAAGCGGGCCGTCAGGCTTATCGCGAGGCCACGAGCAACCCTGAACCGGAAGGCGGCGCACCCAAGGCGTAGTCCGTGTAACCCCAGAGTGCCGCAAAGGCGGCTATAGCGAAACCATGGATGATGTACCCCGGAGCCAGAGCACTCCAATCGACGCGACCATCAGTACACCCCAACAGACGCATAGACGGCGTCTGTCGGGGGATCCCGAGGAGCGGCGGCTTTTGAACGAAACAAAAAGGACATTGCATCCCTGGTTTTGCCGCAGGCAGACCATGAAATTAGCAGTTGGGGTCCCCGGCAAGCCAGCGGTTGGCTTGTTAGGGCAGAAAAATCTAAGCCGCCGTACGGCAGCACTGGACGGGATTGAACTTATATGACTGAAACGTTGACAGTGTTTGTGGGATTGACGGCTCTCGCCATCGTCATCCAGATGGCGGTGCTGATCGCGCTCTTTGTCTCTTCCAGAAAAGCCAGTGAGCGATTGCAGGGCATCTCGAAAGAAATGGAAGAAAACCTGCTCCCGATGATTCGCGATGCCAAGATTCTGCTCGCCGAATCGACCCCGAAAGTGCGGGAGATTCTGGAGAATCTTACCGTCCTGAGCGCCACCGCCCGCCGTGATGCGGACCGCATCAGTTCGACGGCAAACGAGATCACCGATCGGGTTTGCCGGCAAGTGGTGCGAGCCGACGAGTTGGTCTCGCGTACACTCGATCGGGTCGAGGAAACTACCGAGAACGTCCAGCACGCCATCAAGTCGCCGGTACGGCAGATCTCCGGCGTGCTGACTGGCGTGGCCGCGGGCCTCGCCGAGTTTCTCGGCAGCAGGAAGCTGCAGCAGCGCAAGAATGCAATGCCGCGCGACGAAATGTTCATCTAACGTCGTGTCCCAGAATTCCGCGCAAGACCCCCGTGAAGTGTCATTCCGAGCGAGCCCAGCGAGCGAAGTTGAGGCGTTGAGGCGGCGTCTGAACCGCCTGCCGAAATCCTGAGCGGAGCGAAGGAACTTAAAGGCCAAGAGCATCGCCAGGTGGGACAGTTTGCAACGATTCTTCACTTCGCTAGGGATGACGTCACTTAGGCAGCGAACGTACGGGACACAGCAGTGGGGCAGTTTGCGTCCACCGTTACTGAAAACACTCCGTCATCGGCGTCACGTTTTAGATCGGAAGCTGGGTCGTGAGCCCGAGCGAGTCCATGGTAAGCCGCAGCGGCCTCGCGTGATCATTGACGGTAGCCAGACGGATCAGCAGATCCAACCGCCGCCCACAACCAAGTCTTCATCGTAGAGCACGACCGCCTGCCCAGGCGTGATCGAGCGCTGCGGCTCATCGAAGGTGACCGTGACCTCGTCGGCGCCTGCCGTCTCCACGGTCGCCAAAGCTGGCTCATGGCGGTGGCGGATTTTGGCCCGCACTCGCAGCCGCTCGCCACGCCTGTACCCCGGCCCATCGCCATCCAAAGCAATCCAGTTCATATGCTTGGCGCGCAACGTGGACGAAAGCAGATTCTCGCCACCTCCCACCACCACTTGGCGAGTGTCGCCACGAATTTCCACGACGTAGAGTGGACTGCCCGTCGCGATCCCCAACCCTTTGCGCTGGCCGATGGTGAAATTGTGAATCCCGGTATGATGCCCCAGCACCTCGCCTGTAGCCGTCATCAGCTCCCCTGAGGTGTCAGGCAGTGCTTCGCCCTGCTCGGCCAGATACGCATCCAGAAAGCGCTTGTAATCGCCGCCTGGCACGAAACAGATCTCCTGCGAATCGGGCTTCTCCGCCAAAACCGTAAGCCCCTGCCGGCGCGCCTCGTCCCGCACCTCGGGCTTGTGCATCTCGCCCAGCGGAAACAGGGTTCGGCTGAGTTGCTCCTGCGTCAGTCCAAAAAGAAAGTATGTCTGGTCCTTGGCTCGATCGGCCGGACGCTTCAGCAGCCAGCGCCCACGCCCGGCGTCGTACCCGTTGCGAGCATAGTGTCCGGTGGCAATGTAGTCGGCCCCGATTTGCCGCGCCGTCAGCAGCAGTTGATCGAACTTGAGATGATTGTTGCACAGGCTGCACGGGATGGGCGTGCGCCCGGAAAGGTAGTCGGCCACAAAGGGCCGCACCACGTCCTGCTCGAAGCGCTCTTCGTGGTTCACCACGTAGTGCGGAATCCCAAGTTTCTCGGCGACCCGGCGCGCGTCATAGACATCATCCAGCGAGCAGCACCGGCCCTGCACTCCCTCCGGCATTCCCTCGTGACCCGCAAGTCTGCGCTGGTTCCACAGTTGCATGGTCAAGCCGATCACCTTGTGTCCCTCGGCGCACAGCATCGCCGCCACCGTCGAAGAATCGACGCCGCCGGACATGGCAACCGCAATGGTGTGCTTGCTCAACTTCCAGGTTCCCGATTCTCAGTTGTCAGTTCAGTGTCCGTTCTTTGAAGAGGCGCGGCTTCAGCCGCGCCGTCCAGAGCCAATAAAAATGCTGGCTTTAGCCCCTGAGGAGATTCGCAACCGGTTTCTTCCACAGCGGACTCAGCTCCCTCAGCTTGGTGACCGTCGCCGGCAACTGCTCGAGCACGAAGGCGAGATCGTCCTCGCTCGTCTGTTTGCCCAGGCTGAAGCGAATCGAGGCGCGCGCCACGCCGGGAGTGAGACCCATGGCCGTCAGCACGTGCGAAGGCTCGACCGCGCCGGATGAACACGCCGCTCCCGTCGAAACCGAGATCCCCTTCAGATCGAGCGCAATCACCAACGCTTCGCCTTCGATGCACTCGAAAATAATGTTCGAGGTGTTCGGCGTGCGCGCCACCCCTCCGCTGTTTGCCCGCGTCAACTCCACCTGCCGCAGGATGTGGCCTTCGAAGCGGTCGCGCAGCGCCGCCATTTTTTCCGCCCCGCCGCCGGCAAGCCACTCGCGAGCCGCCTCAGCCGCCTTGCCGAGTCCGACGATGCCGGCCAGGTTTTCCGTGCCGGCGCGTCTCCCGCGCTCATGCCGTCCGCCGTGCATCATCGGCTGCAAAAGCGTTCCCTTGCGCACGTAAAGCGCACCGACCCCCTGCGGCCCGTGCAACTTGTGCGCCGAAATCGTCAGCAGGTCGCAGCCGATGCGGCCCACATCGATCGCAACCTTGCCGGCGGCCTGCACCGCGTCGGTGTGGAACCACACGTCGACTTCGGCGGCGATCCTGCCGATCTCCTCCACCGGCTGCAGCGCTCCGGTTTCATTGTTCGCCATCATCACCGAAATCAGCCGCGTATTCGGCCGCAGGGCCGCGCGCACGTCGTCGGGATTGACCACCCCTTGCCCGTCCACCCCGAGAAACGTCGTCTCTACTCCGAGCGCCTCCAGACGCTTAGAGGAGTTGAGCACCGCGTGATGTTCAATGCTGCTGGTGACGATGTGATCGCCCGCTGCAACCATGCCAAACAGCGCCAGGTTATCGCCTTCCGTTCCGCCGCTGGTAAAAACGATCTCCGCCGCGCGCGCGCCCAGCAGTTGCGCCACGCTGTCTCGCGCCTGCTCTACCGCGGCGCGTGCCTGCTGCCCTTGCTGGTGGATGGACGAGGCATTGCCGAAGCTCTCCAGCAAGCATGGCCGCATCGCCTCGAAAACCTCCGGCAGCAGTGGACTGGTAGCGTTATTGTCGAGGTACACCCTGCGCATGGAATTGCCTTGATTAATTCTACAGCCTCCGCGCCTATGCCGCCGCCGGCTGGATGCGTGCTGCCGGATGCCCTACGTTCGCCCGCATTTGGCTAACGTAGGGTAATTCTTCTGAATCGTGACGCTCTGTCCCAAGGCCGGGTTGCTCCCGGCTCTCTCCTCGGCTACACTCGCCGGGGGGTCCCCAACGAGTGCCGGTTCGCGCTTGCCGGGGTAACGTGCATGCGAGTCATGGGCGTCGATTGTGGCAGCCAATATACCGGCTTTGCCATCGTGGAACAGGAACACGGGGAGGAGCTGCGTTGCGTCGCCATGGGCGCCATCCGGCTCTCCACTCACGATCCGCTGGAAGTCCGCCTGCTTCGCATCTTCCAGGATCTCTCCGAGTTGATTGCCGCGCACCATCCCGAGGTGGTCGCCATCGAAGACGTTTTTCATGCCGCCAACGCCAAATCCGCTCTCAAGCTCGGACACGTGCGCGGAGTCGCCATGCTGGCCGCGGCCCAGGCAGGGTTGCCGGTTGTCGCCTATGCCCCTTTATCTGTCAAGTCCGCCGTAGTCGGCTATGGCAGGGCGGAAAAGTCCCAGGTGCAAATGATGGTCACCCGCCTGCTCAAGTTGGAAACCGTGCCCGAGCCCGCCGATGTGGCCGATGCCCTGGCCATCGCCATTTGCCATCTACATACGGCCGCCACTCTGGCGCACCATTCTGCCCGTCCTTCCTAGGCAGGGCAGTTCCCCAGCAGGAACAACAGGTTACTTCCCTCGGCTGTGCATCGATTTTCCCATGGTATTTATCAAGCCCGGAACTAAACGTTCACTGAACCCGGCAATTAAACCAGCCACTAGTAGTGCAAAAAACGGGTGGGTTAGGGAATGAAAGATACCCAGTAAGAGGTCAGCTTTTATAGCGAGCACTACAAATAACGCCGCTGCGACACCAACCGCACCTCTAACCCCACCCTCAAATTGATGTATTTTAGGCCCTGCGGCGGCTTCAAAGGTAATAGCTTCGGTTCTGCTTGCCACCGATAAAAAGGCTCCTAATGCACCTACGGCTGTAGCGCTGAAGGTCTCAAGAACATCTCGCCAGGGTGTGCTGGTAACCCGCTCCAACGCTAGCAGCAATGCTCCAGCGACAACTAACGCAAACAACGCGACCCAACCGACTCCACCGAGATACCAACGCCTTGCGTTTTCAGACCCCCGCGCCTTCAGGTACTCTTCTGCTTCGTCTAGAATTGCTTTCGCCTTTTCCTCATTCCTATCGCCTATGATACGTGCCATTGACTCCGCAAGAAGTCGCTCAAAGAGTTCCCGCTGCAATGGCAAAAGCTGAGTAATGGCAAGCGTCTCAAGGCGTCCAATTCTGTTTGCAACATCCTCGAAGCCGCCGGGTGCTGTTCCGTTAAACGTCCATTCGACGTATAGGTCGTCGTCGAGGTAGACGAGATAGTCTGTGGCACAATCGATTAGGATTCGGATTTTTTTGTTAAGTGTAGGGTCAAAATCCCCCTCACAGAAAGGTCTGAAATTATTTACTTGTCTACCAGAGCCGGCTGCAGGCCGAGGTTCTTGTTCGTCTTCTAAGAGCACTTGAGGTCTCCTCTCGCGCCGTCCCACCGTGGCCGCCGTCTCACTTTACCAGCGATGACAAGGCGAGACTAGTGCATTGACAGCCCAAAAGGGCCGCGGGGCTACCCCAGCTCCTCCATGATCTCGTCCAGCGCTTGGCGTGGAGGCCGCACCCGCTCGGTCGGCAGCGTCGCCAGCGCTTCGGAAGTCAAGTTCAACAAGTCGATGAAGCTCGGCTGCTCGGGGTTCACGTAGAAGATTCCGGTGAGCACCTCGTTGGCTTCCTTGGCCTGCATCAGGCGCCGCACAGCCGTAACTCTATCGATAGGATTGTAATCTTCTTCCAGCTTACGCAGCCGCAGGTGGGAGCCGTCGTGCATGGTGACGTTCACACTCTCGCCGGGCATGTAGTCGACATCGATCTCGGCGAATGCCGGCACGAAATCAGCTTCAGTCAGCGGCTCTTCATGGTCTTTCATGTATTTGTACGACTTGGTCGATCCCTCGTGGTCGTTAAAAGTGACGCAGGGAGAAATCACATCCAGCATCACCGTGCCGCCATGGGAAATCGCCGCCTTCAGCATGGTATGAAGCTGCCGCTTGTCGCCCGAAAACGAACGTCCCACGAAGCTCGCTCCCAGCTCGATCGCCAGCAGACAGGTATCGATCGGAGGCAGCTCGTTAATGACTCCGGTCTTCAGTTTGCTGCCGGCATCGGCCGTCGCCGAGAATTGTCCCTTGGTCAAACCGTAGACGCCGTTGTTTTCGATAATGTAGATCATCGGCAGATTGCGCCGCATCAGATGCACAAACTGCCCGATGCCGATCGACGCCGTGTCGCCGTCGCCGCTGACGCCCAGCGCCAGCAGCCGGTGATTGGCCAGCGCGGCCCCTGTAGCCACCGACGGCATGCGTCCGTGCAGGGCGTTGAAGCTGTGCGAGCGTCCCATGAAATACGCCGGACTCTTCGAGGAACAGCCAATGCCGGAGAACTTAATCACTCGTTCGGGGGCCACTCCCATTTCGAAGAATGCGTCGATGATGCGCTCCGAGATCGCGTTATGGCCGCAGCCCGCGCATAGAGTGGTCTTGCCGCCGCGATAATCGAGCACCGTCAGTCCAACGCGGTTGGTGTTCTGGCGCGGCGTTTGAGAAGCCGAAGTGGCCATTATTTGCCCTCCCGCGGAACGATATCGTCGGTGATCGAGCGCGCGTCGATTGGCAGGCCGGTATAGTGCCGCACGCTGCGCAGCTTCGCCGTCTCCTGCGCCGGAAGATCCAGCTTCAGCAGTTGAAGCATTTGCGCGTCGCGATTCTGGTCCACCACGTAGACGCGCTGGTGGCGGGCGATGAACTCGTGTACCTCGCGCGCGAACGGATAAGCCCGCAGCCGAAGATAGTCAAAGCCCATCTCGTACTCGCGTTCCAGTTGCGACGAGGCTCTCCCGTGCCGCCCAGTGCGAGCTGCCGTAGGCCACAATGGCTGCCTCGTGGCCGTGATCGCTCACCGCCTCAGGCGCGGGAACCAGTGTGCGGGCGTGCTCGAACTTGCGTGCCAGCCGGTCCATGTTGCGCACATAATCGTCGGGACGTTCGCTGTACTGCGCCTTTTCGTTGTGCCCGCTGCCGCGCGCGAACCAGGCGGCGTTGGGGTGATCCATGCCCGGCAAGGTGCGGTAGCCGATGCCATCTCCATCCACGTCTTTGTATCGAGCAAACCCGCCCAGCCGGTCCAGTTCCTCTTTCGAGAGCACTTTGCCGCGCTTTAACGGCTTCTCGGGATAGGCAAACGGCTCGCTCATCCAGTTATTCATTGCCAGGTCGAGATCGCTCATCACAAACACCGGCGTCTGCAACTGTTCGGCCAGTTCAAAGGCTTCCATCGCCATGGTGAAACACTCGCCCACGGACGCCGGAATCAGCATCGGATGCTTGGTATCGCCGTGCGAAAGCATGGCCACCGCCAGCAGATCCCCTTGCGCGGTGCGGGTCGGCAGCCCGGTCGAAGGTCCCAGTCGCTGCACATCCCAAATCACCGCCGGAATCTCCGCGTAGTAGCCCAGCCCGCTGAACTCCGACATCAACGAAATGCCCGGACCTGAGGTGGCCGTCATGGCGCGAGCGCCCGCCCAGCCCGCTCCCACCACCATGCCGATAGCCGCCAGCTCATCTTCCGCCTGCACGATGGCGAACGTCGCCTTTCCGTCCGCGCCAATCCTGTAGCGCCTCATGTAGTCGGACAATTGCTCCACCAGGGACGACGAAGGCGTGATCGGATACCAGGTAACCACCGTCACCCCGCCAAACATCGCCCCCAGGGCGGCAGCGGCATTGCCGTCGATGATGATCTTGCCCGCGGTCTCCTGCATCCGCTCCACCGCAAACGGGTCGGCCTTGGTGAGCGAGGCGGCGGCATAGTCATAACCAGCCTTAGCGGCGTTCCAGTTCACCTCGGCAGCCTTTGGTTTGCTGACAAAGTGCCGGCGCAGCGCCCGCTCCGACCTCCTGCATCTCCAGCCCCAGCAGACGCGCCACGACGCCGACGTAAATCATGTTCTTGACCAGCTTGCGCAGCTTCGCCTCGGCACAGACCGCAGCCACTAGTTGGTCGAAGGGAACCGAATAAAAAGTCAGATCGTTGCGCAGTTGGCCCAGATTCAGCGGCTCGTCATAAAGCACGGCGGCGCCCGCTCCAAGCGATAAAACGTCCTCCCGCGCGGTTTCCGGGTTCATCGCCACCAAAAAGTCGATCTCTTTTTTGCGCGCGCTGTAACCGAATTTACTGGCCCGGATGGTGTACCAGGTCGGCAGCCCGGCAATGTTCGAAGGAAACAGGTTTTTGCCGCTTACCGGCACACCCATCTGGAAGATGGTTCGCAGCAGCACGGTGTTTGCCGACTGCGATCCGGAGCCGTTGACGGTCGCGACCTGAATGCTGAAATCGTTGATGATCGGGACCGCGCCTCCCCGCGCGTCCTGGCGCGGAGACACCTCTGTCGTTGCCATTGATTGAGTTTCCTTGCCCTTTCCGAATCGAAGCGATCTCGAATCCGGCCCGAGCCTTATCTGCATGATGACAAGCAGTGCAGCGGGGTTGCAAAAAGGCCACTCTGAAAAACGGGATGATAGCGGGTGCCCCACGTTCGACGCGTTGGGGGCCGGGTGCCCGATTCTAGCCTCTTTTGCTAGGTTGGGGCTTTTTTGTAGCGGTCTCTGGCGAGCCGGCTCTCTACCCTTCCGTATAGAACTGCGCCATTTTGCGGAATTTCTGGTAACGCGCCGCCAGCAACTCGTCGAGAGAGAGCGCTTTCAGTTCGCAGAGCTGCTTGTGCAACTCGTCTGCCAGCAGATCCGCCGCCGCCTTGGGGTCGCGATGTGCGCCGCCCGCAGGCTCGGACACGACCGCGTCGATTACCCCGAGTTCCACCATGTCTTTGGCGGTAATGCGCAGCGCCTCGGCTGCGATATCGCGTTTGGTCGCGTCGCGCCACATGATGGAGGCGCAACCCTCCGGCGAAATTACCGAGTAGATGCTGTTCTCAAGCATCAGCACGCGGTCTCCGATGGCGATCGCCAGCGCGCCTCCGCTGCCGCCCTCGCCCGTGATCGTGACAATCACCGGAACCTTAAGCCGTGCCATTTCCCGAAGGTTATAGGCAATCGCTTCCGCCTGCCCGCGCTCTTCGGCTCCCAGTCCGGGGTAGGCTCCAGGAGTGTCCACGAAGGTCAGGATCGGATGACCGAACTTTTCCGCCATGTGCATGGCGCGCAGGGCCTTGCGATATCCCTCCGGACTCGACTGGCCAAAGTTCCGGTAGACGCGCTGTTTCACGTCGCGGCCCTTCTGCTGACCAACCACCAGCACCGGCTGTCCCCGGAAGTTTGCCATGCCGCACACCATAGCGTGGTCATCGCCAAAGCGGCGGTCGCCGTGGACCTCGTCGAAGCCCTCAAACATCAGGCTGGCATAATCCAACAGGTAGGGCCGCTGCGGATGCCGCGCCAGTTCGGTCTTCTGCCACGCGCCCATGGCAGCCGTCACCTGCCGCCGCAGGTTGCCGACGCGCTCTTCCAGCGCCTTCAACTGCCTTTTGGCTTCCGTGTTCTCCCCGGCGGCGCTTTCCAGCAGAGCAATCTGCTGTTCAATCTTCTCCAACTCGAGCTGGGCTGCTGAGGTTGCTTCCATGTTCGCTTTCTTAGTCGATGATGATTACGCTGCCTCGTCCGCACAGCTCTTCCACCTTGCGGATGAAGGCGCGGTCCGGCAGAATATTATAGCCCTCGGCCTCCATCACGGCCACGAACTCGCCCGGCGACGCCAGGTCGAACATCACCTTGGCCTCTCCCGGCGATTGCACGAAGATCGAGTGCAACTCGTCGACCGTATCGACGGAGGCCCCGGCCAGTGAGATGCGCAGCCGCAATGCCTTGGCCAGCTTCGGCTTTGCCTCCTCCACCGGAGTAATCTCCGAAATCGCCAATTTCGGGGCCGCACCCTCTTCGACGCGTACGCTTCCTTTGACCAGAACTGGAACCTCCAGCTTCACCTTCTCCCCAAGCCGCCGGAATGCCTCCGGAAAGATCATCGCCTCAATTCGACCTTCCATGTCTTCGAGCGCCGCATTGGCGTAGAGTTCGCCTCTTTTCGATTTCAACACCCGCACTCCGCTGAGCACCCCGGCCGCGAAAATTTCTTCGCCTTTGGCGGTCGAGCGCTTCATGGCGTTGAGGACAGCCGTGCTCAGCACGTGCAAATCTTCCAGCTTGTCGGCGTACCTTTCGAGCGGATGCCCGGAGATGAAGAATCCGAGCACTTCTTTTTCGTTTTGCAGGCGCGTGCTCTCGTCCCAGTCGGGAGTTTCCGGAAGCGCGTCGTTGGCCTGGCTCGGCTGCTCGTCAAAGACCCCAAACAAGCCGTGCTGACCGGCCTGCGCATCGCGATGCACCTTCTGCGCCTGCTCCATCGCCTTATCGAGAACCGCGAACAACTGCGCCCGCCGGCCGAGCGAATCCATGGCTCCGCTCTTGATCAGCGACTCCAGTACCCTTTTGTTCAACAGCCGCAGGTCCACTTTCTCGCAAAACTGATACATCGAGCGCAACGAGCCAACTTGCTTGCGCGCTTCGACGATGGACTGGATCGCATTCTGCCCCAGGTTCTTTACCGCTGCCAGCCCAAAGCGGATCGCTTCGCCATGCGGGGTAAAGCTGGAATCGCTCAGGTTGATGTCCGGAGCCTCGACGGGAATGCCCATTTCACGGCATTCCTTGATGTACTTGACCACATCGTCGGTCTTGCCGGTCACCGATGTCAGCAGTGCGGCCATGAACTGCACCGGGTAGTGCGTCTTCAAGTAGGCCGTGTGATAAGCCAGCAGCGCGTAGGCGGCCGAGTGCGACTTGTTGAACCCGTAGCCGGCAAACTGCTGCATCAGGTCGAAAATCTTTTCGCTCTTGTCCTTGGGGAAGCCGCGTTCGTGCGCACCGGAAAGAAAACGGTCGCGCTGCTTGGCCATCTCGTGCGGGTCTTTCTTGCCCATTGCCCGCCGCAGCAGGTCGGCTTCGCCCAGCGAATAGCCGGCCAGCGTGTTGGCAATTTGCATGACCTGTTCCTGGTAAACGATGACGCCCAGGGTCTCTTTGAGCAGCTTCTCCAGCTCCGGCAACTCATATTCAACCCGCCGCCGCCCCCACTTGCGCTCGATGAAGTCGTCAATCATGCCGCCCTGGATGGGGCCGGGACGATAGAGCGCATTCAATGCCGTCAGGTCTTCCAAAGTGCTCGGCTTGTAGCGCCGCAGCACGTCGCGCATGCCTTCGGATTCAAACTGGAAGATGCCCGAAGTGTAGCCATTGTGAAAAACTCTTTCGTAAGTCGCCTGATCGTCCAGCGCGATTCTTTCTAAATCAAGTTTTTCCCCGCAATTTTGCAAAATCAGCTTGAGCGCATCATCGACGATCGTCAAGGTCGTGAGCCCGAGGAAGTCCATCTTCAACAGGCCCATCTTTTCCACCGCCTTCATGTCGTAGGCAGTGACGATTTCATCGTTTTTCGTCTTGAAGAGCGGCACCAGTTCATCGAGCGGGACCGGGGAAATCACGACACCGGCGGCATGTACTCCGGCGTTGCGGACCATACCCTCCAGCTTTTTCGCGGTGTCGATCAGCTCTTTGATCTGCGGCTCCCGGCCATAGGCCTCGGCCAGTTGCGGCGAATCGACCATGGCCTTGTCGATGGTCATGCCGACGCTTCCGGGAATCATCTTGGCGATCCGGTCCACTTCTGCGTAGGGCATGTCGAGCACGCGTCCCACGTCCTTGATGGCCGCCTTGGCCGCCATGGTCCCGAAGGTAATGATCTGCGCCACCTGCTCGCGGCCGTACTTCCGGGTCACGTAGTCAATCACCTCGCCCCGCCGATTCATGCAGAAATCGACATCGATGTCGGGCAACGATACCCGCTCCGGGTTGAGGAAGCGCTCAAACAGCAACTCATTCTGCAAGGGATCGATGTCGGTGATCCCCATGGCGTAGCCAACCAGGGAGCCGGCAGCCGATCCGCGACCCGGACCGACCGGGATGCCATGTTCCTTGGCGTAGCGGATGAAGTCCCACACGATCAAGAAGTAGCCGGAAAACTGCATCTGCTGGATGATCTGTATCTCGCGACTGAGCCTTTGCTCGTAGTCTGCAAAGCTTTTGCGCAGCCGTCCCTCCTGTTGCATCTCCCGCAGCCATTCCGTTCGGCGTGCGAAACCCTGACGGGCCACGTGTTCGAAATAGCTATCCGCCGTGTGTCCTTCAGGAACCTCGAAACGCGGAAACGGATTCTTGATCTTCTCCAGTTTCAGATTGCAGCGCTCGGCAATGGCCATGGTGCGGGTCAGGACGCCCTCGGCTCCGTTGAAAACCCGCCGCATCTCCTCCGCGCTTTTGACGAAGAACTGGTTGGTCGAAAACTTCATCCGGTTGGTCTCGTGCACCGACTTGCCGGTCTGTATGCAAAGCATCACGTCCTGCGCGTGCGCATCGTCTTCGCAAAGGTAGTGGCTGTCGTTGGTCGCCACCATCGGGATGCCGAGTTCACGCTCCAGGCGGAAGAGGTCAGTGTGGATGCGCTTTTCCTCCGCTAGGCCCTGGTCCTGTATCTCGAGAAAGAAATTGCCGTCACCGAAGATGTCGTTGAAGGTTGTCCGCCGCCTTGCGCGCGGCATCGTACCTGCCTTCCATAAGGCTTTCGGCAACTTCGCCTTTCAAGCAGCCGGACAAGGCGATTAGTCCCTTGGCATGCTCCGCCAGAAATTGTTTTGAAATTCGCGGCTTGTAATAGAAGCCGTGTAGCGATGCTTCGGACGTGATCTTGACCAGGTTGCGGTAGCCTTGCTCGTTCTCCGCCAGCACGATCAGGTGATTGTAGGTGTCGCCCTCGGGAGCCGCCCGATGGTCTTGTTTCTTGCAGATGTACAACTCGCAACCGATGATCGGCTTGATGCCGGCGTCCTTCGCCGCATTGAAGAAATGGACGGCACCGAAAATGTTGCCGTGGTCGGTCATGGCCACGGCAGGCATGTCCAAAACCTTGGCGCGTTTGCAAAGCTCGGTGGCATCGCAAGCGCCATCGAGCATGGAATAATCGGTATGCAGATGAAGATGAACGAAGTCCGGCATGAGTCCCTTTTAGGTCTCCTCATTGTACTTGGTAGCACCACCGGCGGTCAGGAGAAAAGGATTATGAATTGTGGGTCAGTTTCCGGGTAGCCGACGAACCGGAAGTTTATCGGCTTAGTTCCGCAACGGCGTTTATCGGCACCCATCTCAACGGTCGACCCGAAGCGTTACAGAGCGGATGCCGAAAACACGCTCGAATCCACGTTCCCCGTCGTGTGTGAGACGGACGGCTCGCGTATTGCGGACCCGTGCCAGCCACTTCATTTCCATAAAGCGGGAAAGCAACGCAAAACCCAAAGCACCTCCTAGGTGATGCTCGCGCTCCGTCCAGTCGAGACACTTGCGACCGAAGGAGCGTCTCAGTCGACGGAGTGATTCGGCATCGACGTCGAGGGTGCGCAAAAAGCGCTCTCCCGTTGCAGTAAGGATAAATTCGCTTTCACTATGCCGGAGTACATCTTTCCTCAGCAGCTCGCTTCGAAGAGCAATCGCAAGCGCACCCCCGAGGTGGTCATAACACATTCTGGCAAAGCGCAATTCGGGCATAGCCGGATTCCGGAAGGGTTGAGCGAGCGCACCTAACGCCTCAATGGCGACAGCGACATCATTGTTCTTCAGACGGAAAAGCCGCTGCCGGCCGCTTCGTTTAGCAACGATGAGGCCGCCCGAAAGAAGTTTTGCCAGATGCGAACTCGCAGTCTGTGGCGATACAGCGGCTGCCATCGCAAGTTCTGAGGCAGAATGACCGTTTCCGTCTAGCATTGCAGTGAGCATTTGAATGCGCCCTGCTTCGCCAATCAGGCCGGCAACTAGCGTGATTGAATGAGCATCCATACTTCGACGCCTATTTAAACATAGACGTACTTCTCTACGCTAGTCTTGCCGCAGTTGCATGGCGAAATAGAGCATCGTTCGCAGATGCATTTGAGAGGAGATGACCATGAAGGATCTGACGATCGCGATTGAGAACCGGCCCGGAGCACTGGCCGACATGGGCGAAACCCTGGGCCGAGCGGGAGCGAGCATCGATGGGGGAGGTGCTTTCGTTGTTGATGGCCACGGCGTCGGGCACTTTCTGTTCAAAGATGGGGTCGCCGCTCGCAGGGCGCTCGAAGCGGCAGGTATCCGCGTGCTGGAAGAACACGACGTACTAATCCAGCGATTGGACCAGGAGCAACCAGGTCAACTGGGCATGATCTCGCGCCGGATGGCGGAGGCGGGTGTCAACATTGAGACGCTGTACAGCGACCACGAACATCAACTGATCCTGGTTGTTGACGACATCACAAAGGGGCAAGCGGTTACTGAAGCGTGGACGCGCGAACAGGCAATTCGCATGCATGAGCGAGAATAGGCGCCAGACATAGGGTAGGCAGTTCATCGAAGGGCATGCCGGGGAGGATCACTCCGTGAAGCATCACACCTACAAGGTTCAGATAGATTGGGACGGCAACGATGGTATAGGCACGAAGACCTACAAGGGCTATCGACGAGACCACATCATTGAATCTGAGGGTAAGCCGCAGATTCAGGGTTCAAGCGATCCCAGCTTTCGTGGAGATGCGGGTCGATACAACCCGGAAGAGCTGCTGGTCGCCAGCCTTTCGGCCTGCCACATGCTCTGGTATCTGCATCTGTGCTCGGTGAATCAAGTGACCGTCCTCGACTATCGGGACGCAGCTTCTGGCCTTATGGAGGAACACGACGACGGCTCGGGAGCCTTTGTCCGGGTGGTGCTGCAACCGAAAGTAGTCGTCTCGGCCGCGGATGACCGGGACAAAGCGCTAGCTCTCCACCGCGAAGCTCATCGTTGTTGCTTCATCGCCAATTCGGTGAAGTTTCCGGTTGATATCAGTCCAGAGATCCTGAATGTTCCCGATTCACGCTGATCAGACGGAGTGCGCGCGAATCGTATGCCGACTGAACAGACGGCGTCCTGCCGGTCGAACATGCCAATCAATAGATAGTGCCGCCGGATAAGTATCGGGAAGTCGGCGTGTCGTGCCGTGGCGCCGATTACGCTTTGCGCTTTGCCGGTTTCGTAGCTGGGGTCTTGGCAGACTTCTTTGCGGCCGGCGTTTTCTTCGCCGCGGGCTTCGCAGGTACCGGCTTTTTCTTGGCGGCAGGCTTCGTGGGCACCGACTTTTTCTCGGCTGCCTTCTTCGTGGGCTGGGGCGTAATCTTCTTCGCCGGCTGTGGCTGAGCTTTTGGGGCCGGTGCAGGCTTGGCAGATACAGGTTTGGTCGCTTTTGTTTCCACTTTCTTTGCTTGCGGCTCTGTCGCCGGCTTGGCGGCAACTTTCTTCGCAGCTTCGCCCGCTGCAGCTATCGGTTCCACCTGCGTACTCGGAGCGACAGCTGCTTTCGGCTTGCGTCCTCGCTTGGCGTCGGCAGCCGAATCCTCTTGCCCTGTAATCGCCACTTTACCGGCAGCGGCCTTGGCGCTGCGGCGCGGCTGGGCGGAGGTGGTGGCGGAGGCGGTGGCGGTTCATAGGGCTTCAAGAACTTGACGATCTCGGAATGGTTCCGCAGTTTGCCGTCCAGCAGCAGTAGAAACGCCTCTTCTGCGATCTTCGGATATTCCGCAAGCTGGGGCGTGATGCGCATTTCCGCCATCTCGGGAAGCGGCAGCTTTTGCTGCATCTGCCTCCACTTCCCAAAGTAGTTCTTGATCTTCTCCGAGACCGTCTGCTGGCGCGAAGTGACATCGAGAAACAGAATCGCCTCCGGCTTTAGCCGAACCTAGTACCCTCCAGGCGCGCGAGGGAGTCGACGCTTCCTTGCTGCTCAGTTTCTTCGCCAGTTCCTTGCCGTTTTCTTCGACTGCCCGCCAGGCAGCGACAAACTCCTTGATGCGGAATCAGGCGCTGAATCTCCGCAATATCCTTGTCTGCCATCCGTTTGGTCAGAAAATAAATGGCCAACGGCGCCGCATCGATCGTAAATCCCAGATCCTGAAGCTGCTGACGCGTTTTCATCCACTGCGACATTTCGTTTTGGTCGGCCTTTGCCGTGGACCACTGCGGATGCAACACCTTCAGCCAGCCCTCTTTTTCGAGCGCCTGCATGACCTGCAGCGGGTTTTCTTCGAAGGCAATCTGCGCGATTTCATAGCCGATACTCTTCCGGCTTATATACTCGATGTAGTTGTTCTCTTTGGCCGCGTCGTAGCGAGCTTTCGTCCGCTCTTCCAACTCCCAGTGGAAACGCGCCGCAAAGCGCGTAGCCCGAATCAGGCGGGAAGGATCTTCCAGGAAGGCATAATTGTGCAGCACGCGGATGAGTTTAGCCTCCACGTCGGCCGATCCATTGAACGGGTCGAGCAGCAGCCCCCGCGAGCCGGGATTGAGCGAAAGCGCAATCGCGTTGACGGTGAAGTCGCGCCGGCGTAAATCTTCGTTGATGGTGGCTGGAGCGATTTGCGGCGAGCGTGCCCGGTTTGCCGTAGGACTTCCGAGCGCGCCATGCTGATTTCCACACGCACAGAGCCCGCCAGCACCGCATGCAGGGTCTTGGTTTCCTCGCTGATGACTTCGACCTGCGCTCCGCCGCGCTCAAGATCCTTTTGCAGTTTCAGGGCATTACCCTGGACCGAGAAATCGAGATCGCGGATCGGTAATCCGCTCAGGATGTCACGAATCGCCCCGCCCGTCAGATACACGTTCATGCCATGGGCGCGCGCCGCTTCCTGCACCAAACTCACCACCTTCAACTGATCAGGTGTGAGCCGGATTTCCATCGTATAAATGTAGTCAGCCATTCGTGCTAGTAACGAATCTCGGAGCGCGATCGCCGGAGAAAATCGGCACAGACTATACGTGCCGCACTTTCCCGACTTTGCAGCGCCGTTCTATTTCGTTGTAAATATCTCACTACCAACTACTTACGCGTAACTGCAACAATTCTGCTACAAACCAAAGACAATAACACAACCGTTATTCGTTTGGCTACACTGGAAAATCGGGAATCCCCTTTTTTCACAAAAAGATGCGACAATCAGGGAGGCCGGAGCCCAGCCTATGCCCAAAAACACGTTCGCTGGAGATTCAGGCTAGTTTTCTAACATTTCACGCAAATGGCTTCCACCCACAAGAAAGTTATCGTCCGCAAACTGGATCGAGACTCGGTGCAGGGATATCTGCCCCCGGCCAACTTCATCTCCGACAGCAAATTAGAGATTCTCAATACCGCCGGAACCGCCATTCGCATTCAGTTGAGCGAAGTCAAAGGCGTCTTTTTTGTCCGCGAATTCGGCGACTCCGAGACACTGCAACGAAAGACCTTTACCAGCCGCCCCAGGACCGAGGGCCTGTGGGTTCGTCTGCGCTTCCGGGATGGTGAAATGTTGGAAGGGTTGATGCCTAACGATCTTACCCAGGTGACTGCGGACGGTTTTTTCCTGAACCCGCCGGACACACGCTCTAATACCCAGCGAATTTTTGTCCCGCGCTCCGCGGTAGCCGAGCTAACCGTACTGGCCGTGATCGGCAGCCAAGCCCGGCGGCGCAGGCCATGGAAGATAACCTCCAAGTGCCGTTGTTCGGCGAGCCTCGCGGCAGCGGCCCCAGTGGAACCGGTCCGTAACCCGCCTCAGGATAGCGCGCCCGAAGCCGCAGACCCTTTTGGGCATCACGATCACTCGTGGAACCGCGTTGCAATGCCTGTTAAACTGTGATCCGCACGCTTGAGCGCACTACCCGCGCTGCGAGCCGGAGGGCGATTCGGGGTCCCCGACGAGCCTGCTGATGGCTTGTTGGGGTGAGATCCGTCGCCCGTACCCGGCGCGCAAGCGTACTATCGTCGTGCGAGATGTCGAAGTCGGACCAGAGCTGACGGCTGGAATCTGAAGAATGAAACTGCTTGAAATTGCTAGGTCTATTGGCGCAACGGCGGAAAACGTCCCGGCTGAATTGGAGATTACCGGAGTGGCGGGGGTCGAGGAAGCCGGTCCGACGCAATTGACGTTCCTGACCAACCCGAAGTACACGCCAGCGGCAGCCAGAACGAGGGCTGCGGCTATCATCGTGTCGCTCGACTTTCCGGCCGATGGCCATGCGCTTCTGCGCTCCGAGAACCCGCACCTGGCCTACGCCAAAGCTTTGGAACTTTTCTATTCGCCGCCGGCTTATCAGCCGTGCATTCATCCCACGGCAGTGATTGCCTCATCCGCCAAGATCGGCCCCAACGCCCACGTCGGTGCCTACGTGGTCATCGATGACGAGGTTGAGATCGGCGCCAATTGCACCCTTCTGCCCCACGTCGTGATCTATCGCGGAGCGACCATCGGTAATAATTTTTTTGCCCACGCGCACGCGGTGGTGCGTGAATTCTGCCGTATCGGCGACAATGTCATCTTGCAGAATGGAGTCGTGATCGGCGCGGACGGCTACGGCTTTGCCCCCGACGGCGAACGCTGGCACAAGATTGTGCAGTCGGGCACGGTGGTGGTCGGCAACCACGTCGAAGTGCAGGCGAATTCCTGCATCGACCGCGCCACCATTGGCGAAACCCACATCGCCGACGGCGTCAAAATCGATAATTTTGTGCAAGTGGGGCACGGCTCGAAAGTTGGAGAAAACACCATGCTCTGCGCGCAGGTTGGGCTGGCCGGTTCCACCCGCGTGGGCCGGCATGTGATGCTGGCCGGACAGGTCGGCGCGGCGGGCCATTGCACGATTGGAGATCATGCTATTGTCACCGCGCAGAGCGGGGTTCGAGACGTGCCGCCGAACGCCATCGTAAGCGGCAGTCCCGCGATTGACAATCGTCAGTGGTTGCGCGCGATTGCGGCCTTCAGTAAATTGCCCGAGCTGGCCAAGGCGGTTCGCAAACTCACCAAAGATTAAGATTAAAGACTGACCTTGCGGACCGGCATGCAGACGGGCTTCAGTACAGTCAACCAGCGCAGTTCACGAGCGCAGTCCACGAGAAAGACACGAAAGCATGGACGAAGAAAAGCCGGGAGTAATCGAAGACGATCGCAACGGCAGCTCGCGCACCCCGATCCGAGTGCTTCTGCTCGATGATCGCGAGGACAACCTGATCGTGCGCTCGGCGATTTTGCGGCAGAAGGGCTACGCTGTCCTCACCTCCAGGTCGGTCGAGGAGGCCGAAGCGCAGCTCGAACGATATCGACATCGCGGTGCTCGATTACAACCTTGGACAGGGAAAGTTTGGCACCGAAGTAGCCGAAAGCCTGCGCCGCAAACGGCCGCAGGTTCCCATCATCATTCTTTCAGCCACCTTGGAACGTAAGTTCGGCGGCATCGCCGACATGCACTTACTCAAGGGCTACAGCTCGGTGGACGACCTCGTCAGCGCGCTGCGCAGCTTCGAGGCCAAGCAGCGCGGCCGTCCGGTGGTGGTCGATGCCCGCGACTTTTTCTACTCGCGCATCAGTATGGCGATGGGTGACGATGTGGCGCTCGAAATTCTCGACCGCGACGGCGACTGGCAGTACGTCAACGATCATTTCGCCTCGCTCAGTGAGCGCAAGCGCAACTGGTTTCCGGGTAAGAACCTGTTTGACGAGTATCCCGAACTGGGGGACGAATTTCGTGAAATCATTCGCACCGTGGCCGATACTCGCGAGACCTATATCGACCGCCGCGGACAACGTGGCGTGCCGCACCTGCCCACCATCAACTCGCGATGGAGTTGGAACGTGCTTGTCTTCCCGCTCAAACTGCACGACGGCCGCGACGGTGTCGTGCTCAGCGCCAGACTCCTGGAACGTAAGTAGCGCGGGTGGCTCGTTCCCTCCCGGGACAATCAACTACGAATGGCTGATCGGCGCCGCGAATTCTGAGCCAGGTAGGTCTTCCAGGGCTTCCAGTAATACTTGGGCCAGCCCTGCGATACGCCCTTATGATCGTGCGCCGGAACGTTTTCGTGAACCAGGTCGATTTTTCCACCGCCGGGTGCCTGTCTAAAGCGCAAGATCAGAATCGAATCGGGATCGGAAGCTTTCCAGTGAGTTGCGCGCCATGTCTGCACGATCATCTGGTTGGGCACGATCAGCAGGTTGCGCCCGCGAAGCTGGCCATCCCAAGCCGTGAACGCGCCGCCCGCTTTGCGGCTTATGCGAGCGGCAGCGCCGGTCGCCTGCGAATGTTTCTTCGAGTCCAGATAAATCTCGAACAGCTCCTCCGGCGGAGCAGCGAAGCGTACGGATTGCTGAATCACCTTGGTCATAAGAGCACCGGTCCTCGCACTAGCAGGGTTTGATGAGGATCCTTCGGGCGCGCAAAACGGCGCGACCTCAGGATGACACCCCTACATGTTTTTCAGCAGCCCACTATCTCAACCGCTCAGTGGGCGTCGAGGGCGCGGATGGTTTCGAGCACCGTGTCGCCGACGATTTGCAGGCTGGCGGGGCTGAGTTTGTCGAGCGTGTCCTGCGGGGTGTGGTGGAAGACGTTGTCGTAACCGTAATCGAAGTCGATGAGGTCGGCGACCGGAACGCCGATTTTGGCAAAGGGCAGGTGATCGTCTTCGATGGCGATCTGACGGGCGAAGAAGTGCGATTGGTAGCCCAGGCGGGCAGCCGCGTCCCTGACCACGTCTTCCAGCCAGACGGTCGAGTTGAGATCGCGATCGATGTTCAGGTCGGCGTCTCCCACCATATCGAGCAGCAAAAAAGCTTTGATCTTTTTTGCCGTGCCATCCTGCAGCCAGAGTTGCGCCAGATGCCGGCTGCCGTAAAGGCTGTCGGTATCGGTCCAGGTTACGGTGGCCTCTTCGCCGTCCAGCCACACCAGCCAGACGCTGTAACCTTCCAATTGCCTGCCCCGCAAGACCTCGGCCAACTCCAGCAGCAGTCCGGTGCTGGAGCCGCCATCGTTGGCGCCCACGTAACTTTTGGGCAAAGGCAGATTGGTGTCGTAATGGCCGGCGACGACGATGATGCCGTCTTTTTTGCCCGGAAGCTTGGCAATGATGTTGCGTATGGGATACGGGCCGGCGGCGGTTTGGGCGGTGAAGGCGTCTTCGGCAACCGCAATGTGTCCGACGGCAAGCTTCTGGTGGATATAGGCTTCGAGTTTATGGTGCGCGGCACTGCCGATGGGGCGCGAACCGAAGCCTACGGTTTCGCGGACATACTGCATGGCGCGTTTGCCGTCGACGCGAGGCGCGGGAGCGGCATCCTTGGGGAGGACGAAATCGGCCGCCACCGGTTGCCAGCGGGCGGAGGGCGAGCCGCCTGAGGGCACATCGCCCAGCACTACCTGTTCACTCGGTTGACCGCGTTTGCAGCCCATAAAAAGCATTGCCAACAGAACGACACCGAGCGCCGGCCAGCAGAAAGAGCAGAGGGTTGGCCGTCGCGTCCGCTTGCGGCCTTCGCAAAAACTTACCGGCCCGAGCGAAATCCGCGCCCGGTCCGTAGCCTGCCGGGTCATTCGTTGAGCGCCTTCTTCTTGCGATTGCGGAAGCTCGGATGGACAAAGTAAGCGACTCCGATGCTGCCCAGGTAGAGCACGATCATAGGCGCCGCGAAGATGCACATGTTCATGATATCGGTGGTCGGGGTGATGATGGCGGCAATAATGAAAATCACCAGAATCGAATAGCGCAGGTTGCGCCACATCCAGCCGGCACTGACTACGCCCATCAGAGCCAGAAAGAAGATCAGGATCGGCATTTCGAAGACAATGCCGAGGCCAAGGATGATGGTCATGAAAAGGTTGGTGTACTCGCTGATGGTGATCATCGGCTGAAACTGCAGGCCGTAACCGATCAGGAAATCGAGCGCCGCCGGATAGACCATTTTGTAGCCGAAGACTCCGCCACCAACAAACAGGGCGACGGTCGAAAACAGAAATGGCGCCACGTAACGCCGCTCCTGGCGGTAAAGTCCCGGCGCGATAAACAGCCAGACCTGGTAGAGAATGAGGGGCGAGGCGACGAAGATTCCGCCAATGAAAGCCACCTTCAAGTACATGTTGAAGGGCTCGGTCGGGTTCAGATAGACGAGCTTCTCGGCCAATCCGTGCGCCCTCAGCGCCTCGAAAATCGGCTTCTGCATGAGGTTGTAAATTTCTTCGTGGTACCAGTAGCAGACGGAAAAGCCGCCGACGATGTAAACGATGCTCCAGATAACACGGCGCCGCAGCTCCTCGAGGTGATCGAGGAAGCCCATCGACGGCAAGGATTCGTCCTTGCGGGTGCGTTCAGAAGAGGGAGGAGACGCCAAATCAGGCATTGAATTCTCTTAAAAGGGCCTTATTGAGATTGATCGAGTCGGCATGTTTGCTCTCGACGGCGGCCAGATTCGACGCGGCCAGGTTGGGATCTTGGGTCAAAGCCGCGGCTGGCGGCTGGAAGCGAGACGGCTCGATTTCTCCGGCTTCGCCGACCGTGGCGGCAACGGTAGGTTCGGAGGGCGGCAAAATCCGCGGCTCGATGGTTTCTCCCAAGATGGGCTGCGGGATCGGCTGCCGCATGGGATCTCCCGAAAACTCCGTGCCAGCCGGGACCAAAGCCGCCGGATCGCGCTCACGGGCCTCCACCTGCGCTATTTCGGTCTCGAGCTGGTTCTTGAACTCGTTGCTGGCGCGCTTGAACTCGTTCAGCGCTTTGCCCAGCTCGCGACTCACCTGAGGCAACTTCTTGGGCCCAAAAAGCAGCAGGGCGAGCAAAATGATAAAAGCCATTTCGGGGATTCCGAGATTCATGGCTGTATGATACGTCGCCCAACCTTTTGGCAGCAATGAAAGGCGCAAGTTTTTTGGGACTGGTCTTTAGGGGACTTCGTTTTTGGGGACTGCTCAGGAGAAATACGCTATCTGCCCGAACCCCTGGAAAAGCTGCTTGCATCTGAATCAGTAGCGTTCTGAGCGTCTGGCTCCGCTCCCGTGAGGGGAGCCTGAACGTGGTATACTTTTTAGAATCGTCACGGTGGCTAGCACGATTTTTCACTGGCGCCGCCACTCCGGCAGGCGAAGGACAATTTGGATGGCTGGTAGTTCTCGTCGCTCACTTTTCGTAGTGTTTCTGGTGATCTTGCTTTGTGGCTGTCTGGGCGTGGTTTTCGGACAGCGCATAGGCAGCGGCTCGTCGGCCGACGACGGTGACGTTCGCGACAGTTTGCGCTCGTTCACACAAGTCTACGACGTCGTCGAGCAAAACTATGCCGAGGTCGTCGATCCCAACAAGGCGATTTACAACGGAGCCATCCCGGGAATGCTTCGCGTGCTCGACCCGCACTCCAACTTCTTCGATCCGAAGTCGTATGCCCTGCTTCGAGAGGAGCAGAGCGGCAAGTATTACGGAGTCGGCATGCAGGTTGGCCCACGCAATAACAAGGTCATCGTGATAGCGCCCTTTGCCGGCGCTCCCGCGTACAGGGCCGGCATCCGTCCGGGCGACATCATTGCCGTCGTCGACGGCAAACCGACGGACAATATGAGCGTCAGCGAAGTGGCCGAACTGCTGAAAGGACCCAAAGGCACCACGGTGAAAATTTCGGTGCTGCGCGAGGGCACCGACAAACCGCTCGAGTTCGCCGTGATACGCGATGAAATTCCACGCCACAGCGTCGATTTGCATTTCCTGATCCGCCCGGGCATCGGCTATCTCCACATCAGCGGCTTCCAGGAAACCACCGACCAGGAAGTGAGCAAGGCGTTGGACGCCATGGGAGATCTGAACGGCCTGATTCTTGACCTGCGGCAGAATCCGGGCGGCCTGCTCAGCGAGGGCGTCGGCGTGGCCGACAAGTTTCTCCGCAAAGGGCAGGTGATTGTCTCTCATCGCGGACGTAATTCGCCAGAGAAGGTCTACCATGCCCAACACGGAAACGGCGGCAAGGAATTTCCGCTGGTGGTGCTGGTAAACCGCGGCAGCGCCTCGGCGGCCGAAATCGTCGCCGGAGCGATTCAGGATCACGACCGTGGCCTGATTGCGGGAGAAACAACGTTTGGCAAGGGGTTGGTGCAGACGGTCTACCCGCTGTCGGAAAACACCGGCTTGGCCCTGACCACCGCCAAGTATTACACTCCGAGCGGCCGCCTGATCCAGCGCGACTATACTGGCATTTCGCTTTATGACTACTACTACACGCGGGACGGCAGCAGCGCGGAAAACCCCGCCCAGAACCACGATGTCAAGCTCACCGACAGCGGACGCACCGTCTACGGCGGAGGCGGGATCACCCCCGACGTCAAGTTGCCCCCGATCAAGAGCAACAAGTTCCAGGATGCCTTGCTGCAGAAGTATGCTTTCTTCAACTTCTCCAAGCACTACATCGCGATCCACAAGAGCATTGCCAAGAACTTTACCGTGGATGAAGGGGTTCTGCAGGAGTTCCGCCACTATCTGGACGATCAGAAGGTCCCGTATGCCGCGGAAGATCTGGCCGGTAACCTCGACTGGGTCAAGTCGAATATAAAGACCGAATTGTTTATCAGCCAGTTTGGCCAGGAAGAGGGTTTGCGGGTGCAGGCCGAATCCGACCCCAATGTGATCAAGGCTCTCGATCTGCTTCCACAAGCCAAGCAGTTGGCTGAGAATGCCCGCAAGGTGGTCGCCGAGCACAGCAGCCCCAAGCTGGGAACTCGCTGATCGCCGCCAGGGCGGTTTTAGAGTTGGGTAATTCGAAGACCGACGGTTTTTGCCATCCAAGGTCCGCACGCGGGCCTTTTCTTTCCTGCGGTTATACCCAAGAATTTCCCAGGGGAATGTCATAGCGGCCCAGGCGAAGCGTGGTAGGGGCAACCCCGCCCACATCTGCCAACTGCGACAGCACCAACCGAAGAATCGCCGTTCTTACGCCCCTTTGGGGCTGTTCGCAAAACGTCAACCGTACCCCAGGCTTACGCCATGGGGCTACCGTATTTCGCCCGCTGCGCGGGCTGGGATCACGCCCAACAGAGCGTCAACTGCGCAGATATGGGGCACCGACTTGGGCTGTTCACCTGTATTGGAATGGCAGCCGCAGGTGTTGGCGGGCGATCTCGGCGGGTCCGGTATTGTTGCCGGCCAAGAGCAATGCCTGGTAACGCTTGACCGCCAAATCGCGCTTCTGCAGGGTGTCATACATCTCGCCCGCGGCCAGCATGGCGCGCTCGATCAGTTCGCGGCTGGCGCCCGGGTAGCTGCCTACAGAGTCGAAGGTGTCGGCAGCTTCCTCGAAACGGTGCTGCCCGCGCAAGGCGTTTCCCAGGAAAAAGGCGGCGATGGCGGGCTCGGGAAGCGGATATTTCTTCTCTTTATAGTTAATCAGGACCTGACGGTAGGCGGCGACCGATTCCGGTCCGTGACCGGCGGCCGCCAGCAGATGCGCATATTCCAGGGCGATCAGGCAGTTACGGGGATAGCTGGCGTTCATGCCTTGCACCAGCCGCAGCGCTTCGTCGTAGAGCTGCTCCCGGCGCAGGAACAACGCCAGCGCAATCTTCGCATCCGGGGAGGCCAGAGAGCCCGCGCTCGCCACCTGCCGCAACATATTCAGCCCCTTCTTCTTGTTACCGCCGATGCCGACAATCGAGGCCGAAACTCTTACACGGCCAACTCAGGCTGCCGATCACGTAGTTGTGAATCTCCGACCACCATCTTGGCGTCGACGTAGTCGGGGTCCAACTCCAAAACCCGCTCATGGTCCCGCCGCGCGGCAATGGCAGCCCGCAGCCCACTGAGCCAGGCTTTTTCACCCATGCCCATGTAGGCGCAAAGCATGGCGCGGGCAACACCCCTGGCGTAAAGGGCGTCGACATCGTCCGGATTCAGGGCGAGCAATCGATTGGCCTGGGTTTCGGCGCGGCGATCCAACTCCAGGATTCGCGCGCGGGCGGCGGGGTCCAGCGGCCGCGCTGCCTTGCGATCCATAAAGCTGTCGTTGGCGTAGCTTTCCGTTTCCAGAGCGCCTATCCGGTACAGCTCCTTGAAGAGGACGGCGGAGAGCAGGTAATTGGTGACAAAAGGGTCGTCCGGGTGTTCCTTTTGAGAGACTCTCGAAGCCCCGGATCGCACGGTCATAGTCCTGGTTATAGAAGTCGTCGGAAGCCTTCTTCGCTGTTGGGTTGGTACTGGAATGGACAAAACGAAATGCGGCTCCAGAGGCGCTCCGCTCCGCAGCCCGAGCCGCTGAAAGCGGAAACATCACCAGCAAGAGTGCCAAAACGCCAAGCTGACGTACTGATTGCCCCATGGTCACTACTTGAATAGAGTTTACCCGAACTCAAAAGCAGACGAAAGGACAAGTTGGCAGAGCAGCTTCCCACATCTGCCAACTACGGGCAGATATGGGGCACCGTCGAGTTTAAGCGGGTCGGCCATCGACCCGGAAAAGGGTTCCGGGCCCTATTCGTCTGTCTTGCTGGGATAATTGGGAAGATTCTCGGCAGCCAGTACGCGTGGCCTGCTGGTCGACCAAGTCAATCCGAACCTTCTGGATGCCCTTGCGACTGAACTGCAGGATTTCAGCCGCTTTGTAGGAGAGGTCAATCACCCGGCCCGGAGTAATCGGGCCGCGGTCGTTGATTCGTACCACCACCGACCGCATGATTGCTCAGATTCGTGACCCTCACGAAACTGCCCAGCGGCAGCTCCGGATGCGCGGCAGTGAGTTTGAACATGTCGTAGGTCTCACCGCTGGCAGTCATCTTGCCATGAAACAGTCCGCCGTACCATGAGGCTCTGCCCACCTGGTAGGGCTTGGCCGGCGGTTTAGCCTCGATGAGCTTGGGGGCCATGCGCTTGACCGTGAAGTCATGCAGGCTGGGTGCCGCGCCCAAGGTGCTGACTAGAACCGCAGCCAGCATCGATTGGGTCAGTACTCGTCGCATCCTCACCTCGTCTTCGTCTTTCAAAATTTCCGAACTGCAGTTGCCGCACAGGCCCTGCCGCCTCTCACAGATGACCTTTTAATTCTAAGTGCCGTAGCAACTTACAGTCAACGTCTAAGGAGAAACTCTGAATTTCTGCTTGCCTTTTCAGGGCGATTGTGCTAAGCAAAAAGCAGAGCACCTCAAAGAGCGAATTACCGCTTTCACGCGCTGCATTTCGCCGGAGCCGAAAGCTGCTTTCAAGCCTTGGTTACAGCGACTATTAAGATGGATGGGGAAGGCTAGGGATGCTGTTGTGCGTTGGCAGGTTATTATTCGCGGTACCGGCCCGATTTGGGCCAGAAATCGCCATCTTTGGGCTATCACAGGGCTTGCGATGTCACCGAACAGCGAAGTCGTTGAAACCGCGTGAGCGGTTTTCTGCGCTGAATCGTTTGCGCTAGGGTTGATTGGTGACTCAATTGGTCAAAAGGCGAAACCAGGAGCCGACTCCGGTCGTGCTTTCAATCGCCGGCTTCGATCCTTCTTCGGGCGCTGGAATCACGGCGGACATCAAGACGATTGCGGCCCATGGCTGCTATGGGGCAACCTGCATTACGGCGCTGACGGTGCAGACCACCCAGGGCGTCCGGGCGGTCGAAGCGGTAAAGCCGGAGATGGTTCGCGCCACTCTCCGGGAGCTTGCGGCGGACCTCCCGATCAGCGCCGTTCGAATTGGCATGCTCGGCTCGGCCGCAGTAGTGGAAGCGGTGTTGGAGTTCCTGGAGAGCACCCGTCCGCCGAACGTGGTGCTGGACCCGGTAATGGGTTCGAGTTCGGGAGCGGAGCTACTCGATGCAGCCGGGGTGGCCCTGCTCAAAAGCCGCATGCTGCCACTGGTCTCCGTGGTGACTCCGAATATCGACGAGGTTGCGGTGCTGAGCGGGCTTCCCGCCCCCGAGCCGACGTGGCTGCCGCAAGGCCCATAGACGCGACCGGGACTCGGAGGCAGACCCGAGGCTCCGGGCGGCGGTTGCCGCCGGGGAGGTACTGCTGGAACAGCGGGGTCAAGGCAGTTGTGGTTACCGGCGGGCATCTACGAAAGCCCACCGACGTGCTTTTGTGGCGGCCTGAAGGAAAACTCCAGATTCGGGCTTTTCGCTTCCCGGAGAATCGAATCGCGCTCGACTCACGGCACCGGCTGCGCCTTTGCCGCCTCGCTTGCCTGTTCTCTGGCGCTTGGCAGTGCGCTTCCTGAAGCCGTGGCTCGTGCCCAGCAATACGTTTTTCGAGCGATTCAGACGGCTGAGCCGCTGGGCCAGGGCATTGGCCCGATCAATCATCTCTGGCCCTTGCAACAAGGACGATGACGCCCCAAAAGGTCGCGACCCCAAACGTACTCCCACATCTGCCAACTGCGGCAGATATGGGGCACCGGAAACTAAGAACTACCCCACGTTAGCCAAAAGCGGGCGAACATGGGGCACCCGGCGAGTTCGGATCAGATATCCCCACGCGGCGCGAAAGAGGACAACCCCCTGGGATCCTTCGCTACGCTCAGGAGGACAGTCGTGAAATGGGTTGAGAGCAGGAGTTCCCACATCTGCCAACAGCGGCAGACATGGGGCACCGTCGCGAGGAGGAGTGAGGAGGAGTAAAGATGTGGGGCACCGTCAGGGGCGCTGAGTCTCGGGAGACTGCGGCGCTTCCGGCTGTTGCTGCGGGGCTGAGTCGATGACCGGAGTATTGTCGCGCCGCAAAAGGGCCGGTGATACACCTTGGCGTCGGCGGATCTCCTGTTGGGTACGTTCGGCGGCGTCTACCGCCTGATCATTGATATTGGCAACCGCTCCGAGTCTCTGCCCTTCGACCTCTTTCCGGGTAGCCGTGGCGACGCGCACGCCCGAATTATGGGCTTCGAGAGCCTTGGCGTAGAAGAAACTGGCGGTTTCGCGGTCACCTTCCAGTTCCGCGACATAACCCATATTGTTCAAGGTGAAGGCGTTGTTCGGGTCGAGCGCGTAGGCCTGCTGGAAGTATTGCTGACCCAGCCGGCGCTCATTGCGATTGAGTGGCCGAAACTCCCCGCAGATTCAGCCTGGCCACCCTGGCTTCCACGTCCTGCTCGTGCTCGAGCGCACGTTGTGTTTTTTGGCCGTTTTCGGCGGCCACCGAGCTGATGCCCTTGCCGCGCCAGCTCTTGTTCATGGCCACAATGATCGGTTCGCTGGAATTGATTGCGGCCGAGCGCAGATAGAAGCTCAGAGCCAGCTCCAGCTCTCCTTCTTTCTCTTTTGCGTATCCCAGATTGTTCAGCGTAAAAGGATTTTTCGAGTCCAGGGCCAGCGCCTTCTGGAGCACCTGATCGGCCTCGGCAGCCCTATCCCGTCTCGAGCAGGCCGATGGCGGAGACGTTGAGGCGATTGATCTCCATTTGCTTGTCAGCCGCGTTACCGGCGATCTGATCAACCGGCTTGCCGACCGCCGAGTGCTCCGAGGCTTTGGCGACCACCGCCTCCGACGGATGCTCGGCGGCCAAGCGCATAGAAGCGCTGTGCCCGGTCGAGATCGCCTTCCATCTCGGAGATGTAGCCAAGATTATTGAGGGTGAAGGGATCGTTGGGATCGATCAGGTAGGCCTTGTAGAAGAGCTTTTTGGCCTTGGCGTAATCGTGCTTCTGGACCGCCTGCACGCCTTCCTGGTTAAATTTCTGCACCGGCGTTGGCTTGGAACTCTTGGGCAGAGGAATGCGGAGATCGCCCGCAAAGCCGGCGGTCGCGGCCAACAGAACGAAAATCAAAGCTGACCAAACGCGGGGAACGCTGCGCTTGCGGAGAAAGCATCTGACCTCCGGGGACTTCGCTGTCATCAGACTGAATCGCGGTCTCACCGGCAAGCCGGCGTTACCCTATGCATGCCTGGGGGACCTGCCGGGCTGCTTCTAGTTGGATGGGCAAAAGGTACTTTTTGTTGTGTGTCTCCGGACGCTCTGCCGGCTCGAGTGGCTTGCAAACGAACGATTTTGTAAACCAACGGATTTTACAAACGAACGCCCGGTTCGCCGCATCCAATCGCAGAGGGCAGAGCTTCTCATTGGCTGCCGCCGGGGTCAGCAGAAGGCGCCGGTGAGCCGATTGCACCCTTCCGGTGAGGCCAAATCGGGGCAGGGCACAACCAGCCTGGGCCGCGAGCACGACGGTAGTCAAACCCGAGGACAAGATGAATCGACTGTTTCCCGCCATTCTATTGCTCTTGCTCTCAGTCCTTATGACGCAGGCGCAAAACACCCAAAAGGGCTCAGAGATCGTAAATAACAAGCAGAACGGCCCGGGCATTGAAACCACGGAAACTCCGGCTGCCGGAGCCCAGAAAGCTGCCGATTCGGCGAGCCAGGAGCTGCCCCATACCGAGATCGTCCCGGAATCGGCTGCCGCACCCGACCCGATCCTCGATCCCGGCCCACTGCCGAACACCCCCATGAGCCTGATCGGCGGGACCGTCAAAAAAGTCGATACCATCCGCAATCGGGTGATGATTCAACCGTTCGGGGGCGGCCCGGAGGCGGCGGTTCTGTTCGACGATCGCTCGCACATCTACCGTAATGGCGCGGCTACAACCGTGCTCGGCATCCATCGCGGCGACCGGGTTTATGTGGATACGATGACTCTGGAGCACAAAGTCTTCGCTCGCACCATCCGAGTGGAGACGGCCACGGGACCGGTCGAGGCCCACGGCCAGGTCGTGCACTTCAATGCCTCGAATCACGAAGTCCAGATGCGCGAGAGTCTGACCTTACAGTTGGTTAGCTTTTCCATCTCGGAGCGCACCGCGCTGCATAAGAAGAATGGCGTGGCGACGACCGCCGATTTTGTTCCCGGGACTCTGATCGAGGCGGTTTTCGCGCCCGGTCGCAAGGGTGGGATCGCGAACGATGTCAACATTCTGGCGGTGCCGGGAAGCAGCTACGTCTTTGTCGGACGGATTACGAATGTGGACGTGCGTCGAGGGCTGCTGGCCGTCGAGAATGAAAGCGACCAGAGGAATTACGAGCTCCGCTACAATGCGGCACAGGTTCCCGAGCACGATCGTCTAAGGGTTGGAGCCAAGGTGACGGCACGGGCCAATTTCGACGGGAAAAGCTACTTGGTGGATTCCATTTCAATCCTTGAGCCGGCCCCCGACAACACCAAAGCCGAGCGCTGAAAAGGGCCGCAGCTGCACCATACGTTGGCTTCAGTGGCCTGCCTTTGGCGGAATCACCGGGCGGGATGCTAAAAAACTGGCAATCTCGCAAGCAGTCGGCTAAGCTGCCGGCTTTTTTAACAGCAGTGCGGCCAGCAGAGCCACCGCCGAAGCCAACATCCACTCGATCCGCCAAGTCTGCACGGCCTGCCATTCCCGCATGGTATCGGCACGGTAAATGACACCGCTCAAGAGTGCGCCCAGCACGCAGGTGCAGGCTGCGACGAAGAGGAAAAACGAGGCCAAGTTGAGGCCCAGCTTCTCGCGCATACGGTCAATCTCGAAGCATTGCGTCCAGCCCGGGCGCCGCTGCGCCGAAGGCTCGCGCAGAGCACCACAGACGTGGCAGAAGCGGGCTCCGGGGGCAAATTCCGCAGCGCAATTGGCACAGCAGGCCGCCGCAAAAGCAGAGTCAACTCCAGCGCGGGGTGGATGCGCCGGCCGCCAAAAATCCTGCGATACTCCCGGCGCGCGTTCCGCCATCGATGCTGCCTCCTGACGCTACATGGTTGACATGGCAAGCCAGATGCCATTTGCAGCGGGCGCACTCACGCCTGTCTTTAGAAGGTTTTCAGTGGCCAGCGGGCCATTCAATGGGAGAGTCACGAAAGGCAGAAATTACCGGGGTGCGCAGGAAGTTCCAGCGCGCCGCCCGGAGCAGCGGGAGAGGACGCCCATACAAACGAGGGCAGTCCCTCCAGCCAGGTTGAGGTTCAGTTTCTCATCGGCATTGCGAGAACGTTCTCCATGGGCGTCTTTTCCACCCAATAGGCGATCATCAGCAGGTCCGCTGAAGTGAACTCGACGTTTTCGGGTCGGGGGGTACCGTCGTTAAAGATGTGTGCGTCGAGAATGACATGGAGCAACGGGAGAGCAATGCCAAGTGCCTCGGAGGCCTCTCTCTCGTTGTAGATCTGTTTCGCCGACATTTTTGAGTTGTGCATAGTGGCGCGTGTCGAATTAGCGATGATCCTTTGTACCGGCCCGGCGCGCGCACGGAAATCGGGTGAAGTTCTAAGCATCTACTCTGCTTTTGCCTTATTAACCACACTGCCAACGCTTTTCGGCACACTAGATTGCTTAGAGAATCAATGAGATCCGGGCTGAATTCACCCTATCCTGGCAGGCTGGGACGCCGCCGGTTGCACCCGGGCGGGTGTGCCACATCGTCGCCTGTGGGGTGTGGTATGAGCTTGAAACGGCGCGGCTAGAGCGCCAGCAGAAACAAAAGGAGGCTCGAACTTCGCTCGCCATGACAGTCTGGTTGATTGGGATATACCAGGGGGGCCGTGCGTCCCAGCCAGACAATAGCAGCGTGTTTCAAAAATCCGTTCCTGGGAAAATGGCTGATTCCCTCGGGGGCTAAAGCCCGCGTTTTTCCCAGTTCTGGACGGCATGGCCTTCAAGGAACTATTTGTGAAACACGCTCAAGGAAAACGCGCCCTTAACCTTCAGGCGCGTTCTTCTTACCAAAAACTACTCTCAGATTTGTCGGTCGCCGAAAACCAGCGCGACCTCGGGATGACACTGGTACAAGTTTTTCAGCAACCAGGTCAGAGCTTCTCGTAGAATTCGCAAGCCGAACAGGAGATGTAAACTCCGCCGGGGATGTTGCGTTCGCGATCCTTGACGCGCTTCACGATCCGGGTCGGTTTGCCACACTTGGGACAATCGGTGCTCTTGGAAGTATCCATCACCTTCTTACGGTCTGCAGTCTTCGCAATCTTCGCCATTTCCGTCTCCTAAAAGGTTGTTGCCGCAGGCTTCTAAGCGGACTCCGCCACTCTGGCAGGGTCGCCGCAGTTGCACGCTGCCGCCTCCAACCCGCCTTCAATCTGGAACTTATGCTTTCACCGACGGGAACCCTGACTGATAGGGTCAAACTTACCGGGTAGCACCCCTGATATTACCATGGACCATTTTGCGTCGAGCTCACTGCCGGGAATCACCGGGCACGGCTGACGCCGCATCTGTTATATTTTCAGCGAGTAGCTGACACTTTCAAAGAGCAGCTGACGGGCGAAGATTCGCGCTCCCAGCTTTCGAGCTTTCCAGCCACAGCCAGAATGGAACTCTTTTCGCCAACCGAGTTTGCCAAGGACAAGATACTGGCGGTCCAGGAATACGCTCTACTCTCCTGGCAATCGATTACGAACCTCTTCAAGCAGCCGCGTTATATCGCGGATACGCTCCAGCAGGCCGACGTGATCGGGGTTGGTTCTCTGCCCATCGTAGTTCTGACCGGCTTTTTCACCGGGGCGGTGCTGGCATTGCAGAGCGCGAACTCGTTGACCCGCTTCGGCGCATTATCGTTTACCGGGCAGCTTGTCTCGCTTTCGATGGTGCGTGAACTTGGACCGGTGCTCACCGGTTTGATGGTGGCGGGGCGCAACGCCAGTGGGATGGCCAGCGAACTGGGCTCGATGAAAGTCACCGAGCAGATTGACGCCATGCGGGCGCTCGGCACCGATCCCGGCAAGAAGCTGGTTACGCCCCGCGTTATCTCGACCATGGTGATGTTGTTTTTTCTCACCATCATCTCCGACCTGGTCGGGCTGGCCGGCGGTTCCATGGTGGCCGTGCTGCTGCTGCGGCTGGACTCAAATGAATACTGGAATTACGCCTGGCGCTCGCTCGCCATGGGCGACGTATTCCAGGGCTTGGCGAAGCCTGTAATTTTCGGTTTTATCATCGCCAGCGTCGGCTGCTACTACGGATTGAGCGCTCGCGGCGGGACCCAGGGCGTTGGCCGCGCCACTACCCAGGCGGTGGTCGCCGCCAGCGTTCTCATCCTGGTGGTCGACTTCTTCCTGACACGATTGCTTATGGTAATCGTCCCGGTCCGCTGACATGGTGAATGGAGTGCAGAGAAGACCCGGCGGCCGGCGAAGCGAAGCCGACCATCGTCTTCGAAAAAGTCAGCATCGGTTTTGAAGGGAATCCGGTGCTGGAAGAAATTTCGTTCACGCTCGAAGACGGCGAAACCAAAATTCTGTTGGGGGTAAGTGGTTCGGGCAAGACGCTCATCCTCAAACTTGCCCTCGGACTCATCCAGCCGGACAGCGGGCGGATCTACGTGCTCGGCCGCGAAATTACGCGAATGAAGGAAGAAGACCTGTTTGGATTGCGCCGCATGATTGGCATGGTCTTCCAGGAAAGCGCGCTATTCGACTCGCTTACCGTCGAGGAAAACGTTGCCTACCGCCTCTACGAAGAGCACCTCGCTACAGAAGAAATTCACCGTCGCGTCATCGAGGCATTGCGCTTCGTGGAGCTGGAAAATACGGTCGGTCTTTACCCTCCCGAGCTTTCCGGCGGGATGCGGCGCCGGGTCGCCATCGCGCGCGCCATCATCACAGAACCGCATGTCCTGCTCTACGACTCGCCAACCGGAGGACTCGATCCGGTCACCTCAACCACGATCATCGAATTGCTGGTGAAACAACGGGACGTTTACAAGACCAGCGCGCTGCTGGTTACACAACGGCTGCAGGATGCGTATCTGATGGCCACGCACCACTTCAACCGGCAGGCGAACCGGATGGAACGCATCGCCGAAGGCCAGCAAATCGACATGCATACCCGATTCATCCTGCTGCGCGACTGCCGGATTATCTTTCAGGGCACTGCGGCCGAACTGGCCAACTCGCCCGACCCGTATATACGGGACTATCTGAGCTAAAGCAGTTTTGCCCGGCGGCTCAACTCTTTAACTCTTGGCCATCTTTTTGCGCATCTCGGAGACGACTTGCACCCGCTCCAGGGTCGCTTTGAGCTTGGTGCGTCCGCTCTCGCTGCGCTGCAACAAGGTCTCGATATTGCGAAGGAATTCCGCTACCCCCATGCGCTCGCGGATCTGGGCCAGGAAAGGATGCAGCTTGGCGAAAGTAAAAATCATTTCGCCGGCGCTGTCCAGGAACAGCTCTTCGTGCAGCGCACCCCGCAAAACCAAGCTCGCGGCCATGTCCCAGTAGCTGACCACCTGGCGCACGTAGGCGTTCTCGTCACTTCCCCAGGCTTGCGCAAGCCGCAGGAATTCCTCCGCCGATTGCGGGAAAAAGTTGTTTACGAAATCCCTCGCTTTGCGCATCAACGGCTCGCGCCGGAGGTCGTAAAGCTTGAGAATCAATTTGGCGTCGTCTGCCGTGGCCTTGCGTGCTTCCATGCTGCCTCCATGCTAAAAGCCCGCCGAGCACCGGCGGGCTGGATTTTAGAAAAAAATAAGGGACACCGCAGCCGGTTCAAGCAACGCTGTTCAGGCTGAGGCCTTTTCCGCCGGCGGCGCCACACGGCGGGAATAATCGCAGGACTTGGCCGGCTCGGCGGTCGCGATCTTTTTCTTGCCTTTGCCTTTCGCCGGCGCGGTGCTCTTGCTGTTCGGACAGACCAGAAATGTGCCGTCCTTGGTCGTCTTTTCCACCAGGTAGGAACTGCCGCAGTCGGGACAGGTTTCCGCCACCGGCCTGGTGGCCGAAGTAAAATCGCACTTGGGATAGTTCGAACAGCCGTAGAAGAAATTTCCGCGCCGCGCTTTCTTCTCGACCAGTTCACCGTCCTTGCACTTCGGACATTTCATCCCGATATAGTTCTGCTTGACCCATTTGCACTCGGGGTATCCCGAGCAGGCAACGAACTCTCCGAAGCGCCCGTGGCGCAGAACCAGGTTGCGCCCGCACTCGGGACACTTCTCTTCGAGCGGAACGTCCGGAATCTTTTTGGCCTGATCGAGCCGCCGCGTGGTCTTGCAATCCGGATATCCTGTGCAAGCCATGAACTGCCCAAAGCGCCCGCGTTTGAGCACCATCGTGCGGCCGCAGTTCTCGCAGTACTCTTCCTCCTGCGTCTCCTGCATCTCGGCCCCGTCGAGGTCGGTGAGGTTGATCGGGTTTTCCTTGGTAAAGGTGCAGGACTCCGGATCCTTCTTGTCATACGTGGAGCAGGCGAAAAACGAGCCGTGCTTTCCCCACTTCAACACCAGCGGAGCGCCGCACCGTTCGCACTTCTGGTCAGTCGGCTTCTCCATGCGCTTGATGTTTTCCATGTGCTTTTCAGCGTAGGAGAGATCCCGCTCGAACTTGTCGTAGAACTCGCGCAGCGCGTCGGTCCACTTCTCCTTGCCGTCTTCGATCCCGTCGAGCTCCTCTTCGAGACGCGCCGTGTACTGCGGATCGAATATGTCCTTGAAGTTTTCGACGAGCAGATCGGTGACCACCATGCCGATTTCCGTGGGGATGAATTTTCCACCGCGGCCGGGCGTCTTCTGCACGTACTGGCGCTCCTGGATCGTGCTCAGGATGGTGGCATAGGTCGAAGGCCTTCCGATGCCGCGCTCCTCGAGATCCTTCACCAGCGACGCCTCGTTGTAACGTGGAGGCGGCTCGGTGAAGTGCTGCTCCGGCTTGAGGCTTCGCAGTTTCAGCTTCTGGCCCTCGGCGAGCGGCGGCAGCTTGTGTTTCAAGGCCTCGTCTTCCTCGTCCCTGGCGTCCTTCGCTTCCTCATAAACCTTCAGGAAGCCATCGAATTTCGGCACCGTTCCGGTGACGCGGAACTGACACCGGCCGTTCTCGACCGCGGGATTGCCGGCGAGCGCCGGGGCGGCGGTTGCCGGGGTGAGGGCATCGATATCCACCGTGGTCTGATCGAAGACCGCCGGCGCCATCTGCGAGGCTACGAAACGCTGCCAGATGAGTTTGTAAACCTTCATCTCATCTTCGTGCAGGTACTGTTTCAGATCATCCGGATGCCTGGAAGCTTCAGTCGGACGAATCGCTTCGTGCGCCTCCTGCGCTCCCTGCTGCTTGGTTTTGAAGACGTTGGGCTGATCGGGCAAATACTGCTTTCCATAATCGCGCTCGATCACCTCGCGCGCCTCCGCCAGCGCTTCGTTGGAGACGCGGGTCGAGTCGGTGCGCATGTAGGTGATGAGGCCGACAGTGCCTTCGTCGCCGAGATCGACGCCTTCATAGAGCCGTTGCGCGAGCATCATGGCGCGCTTCACGCTGATGCCCAGCTTGCGCGCCGCATCCTGCTGGAACTTGCTGGTGGTGAACGGCGCGCTGGCGTTGCGGCGGGTTTCGCGCGTCTCCACCGAGCGCACGCGTCCAGGCAGCGTCCCCGAGAGCCGATTCGAGCAGCTTTGCCGCTTCTTCATTGGGCAGAACGTTGTGCTTCGGATTGGTTCCCACCAGGCGCGCGTCGAATGCCGGGGGCTTCGGCCCCAGCAGATGCGCGTCCAGCGTCCAGTACTCCACGGGATCGAAAGCCTTGATTTCGCGCTCGCGCTCGACGATGAGCCGCAAGGCAACGGTCTGCACGCGTCCCGCGGAAAGGCCGCGACGAACTTTGTCCCACAATAATGGAGAAACTTGGTAGCCCACGATGCGGTCGAGCACGCGCCTGGTCTGCTGCGCATCCACCAGGTTGCGATCGATTTCGCGAGGATGGCGGAACGCCTCCTGCACCGCCCGCTTGGTGATCTCGTTGAAGCTGACGCGCACCACCCGCTGGGCCACGCCTTTCTTGCTCTTGACGCCGTTATTGAGTTCCCCGGCGAGGTGCCACGCAATCGCTTCGCCCTCGCGGTCCGGGTCGGGGGCCAGGTAGATGGCATCTGCACCCTTGGCCATCTTCTTCAACTTGGCCAAAATTTTTTCTTTTCCGGGAATGACCCGGTATTCGGTCTCGAAATTATTCTCGACGTCAACTCCGAGCTCGCTCTTCGGCAGATCCTTCACATGACCAAGCGAGGCTTCCACTTCGTATCCGCTTCCCAGGTATTTTTGAATCGTCTTTGCCTTGGCGGGCGATTCGACGATGACTAATCCTTTGGCCAAAATAAACCTCTAAAAGACTGTTGCGAAATTAAAAGGCTGTTGCGAAATCTTCTCGGCGGAAAATTGGCATGCCTTGAATCCTGCTTAAGCTAGCACGAGCCGGCGAAAATCACAAAACCGGAGCGGCGCGGCCGATTGGACCCCGGCTAAAAAGTGCGCACGTAATTTTTGCCTGGAAGTTGCCGAATGCGTCCCGAGAGTTCCAGTTCAAAAAGCGCGGCAAAGATCTCAGAGGAGGAAAAAACGCCTTCCAGTTCCTCCACCAACTGATCGATGTGAATCGACTCGTCTGCCTTGATGAGGGCGTAAACCTTCTTTTCATTTCCCTCGACAGGTGTCTTCTTCTCAGACTCAAGCAAAGATGCGGACTGGTCCGATGCAGAGGGACGCGCCGCTTCGACGAGCAGACGGATGTCGGTTGGCAGCTCCTCCCACACATCTTCCCAGGTCGCGACCAGCTTAGCACCCTGCTTGATCAGTGTGTTCGGTCCCCAGGCGAGTTTATTGGTCACGTTTCCCGGAACGGCAAACACTTCCCTGCACTGTTCCAAAGCGCAACGCGCGGTAATGCGGGTGCCACTGTACTCGCCCGCCTCGACCACCAGCACGCCGCGCGAGAGTCCGCTGATGACGCGATTGCGAATCGGAAAATTCTGCGGCGCGGGCGAAGCTCCCATGGGAAATTCGCTGACCAAGCGCGCCGCCGTTGGCAAGGATCTGTTCGGAAAGCTTCTGGTTCTCCCGGGGATAAATAATATCGATCCCACTGCCGAAGACCGCTACCGTCTTTGCCTTGGCATTCACCGCCCCGCGATGCGCCGCCGAATCGACCCCGCGAGCCATTCCACTGAATATGATGAGTCCGCGAACCGCCAGGTCGCAGGCCAGCCGTTCCGCCATCCCCAGCCCGTACGGCGTGGGATGCCGCGTGCCGACGATCGCAATCCCCGGCTGGCTCAACGCCGCGACCTCGCCCTGCACGCGCAGTACCGCCGGAGGGTCGTAGATCTCAAGCAGTTGGGGCGGGTAAGCCGGGTCGTCCGGAACCAGCAGCGTGGCCCCGGCTGCCTGCACCTTTTGCAGTTCCTCGTCGGCAAGCCGCATCGACTCCCCGCTGGCGATCGATTGCGCCGAGGCCAAAGGCAATCCCGCCGCTCCCAGTTCGGCTACCGAGACGCGGAAGATCTGTTCAACATCTCCGAAACGTTCCAGCAGCCGTTTGGTCCTGGTGGGGCCAACGCCGGGAGTAGAGGATAGAGCAAGCCAGTGGCGCGTGCGTGCGGCATCGGTTGCGGGAGAAGCAGAGGACACGATGATGGCTCCCGAAAAGCTCGGACTGTAGCCCGCGCCCCAAGCTTCTGTCAAGCGAACCACCTCCGGCTGTCGTGTACAATCCTGAGTGGCTCCCGCCATCCAACACAGGCAGATCATGCGTTCACTTAGGATTTCCGCGATTTCATTCCTCAATACAGCTCCGCTGATGTGGGACTTCGAGCACCAGCCCACGGCCGAGCTGACCGACAATTTCGAAATTACCTATACCGTTCCGTCGCAATGCGCCCTGGCCCTGCAGAAGGGGCACGGCCGACATCGGGATCGTTCCGGTCATCACCTACACGACGATTCCCGGCCTGGTGGTGATTCCCCGGGTCACCATCGCGGCCCGCGGCGCGGTGCGCAGCATACTGCTGATCAGCAAAGTACCGATCGAAGCAGATCGGCACGGTCGCGGTCGACAGCTCATCGCGAACCTCGGTGGGGCTGACGCAAGTTTTGCTGACGAAATTTTTCGGGGGCAAGCGGCCGCTGCTTTCGATGCAGCCCGATCTGGAGACCGATGCTGGCGCAATGCGATGCGGCGTTGATCATCGGCGATCCGGCGCTGCTGGTCAAAAGCAATGGCCTCTATCAATATGACCTGGCGCAGCTTTGGTTCGAGCGCACCGGCAAGCCGTTCGTCTTCGCGGTCTGGGCGGTAAGGCGGCAGGCATTAGCCGAGATGCGGCCAGGCTTGCCCGTCGCGGAAATCTTCCAGCACTCACGCGATGCGCGGACTGCAAACGGAAAACGTCGAGCGCATCGCCTGCGAATGGTCGCGGCGGCTGGAACTCTCGCCGGAGGAGATTCGCAGCTATCTCACCCGCAACATCTACTACGATCTCGACGAGCCTTGCCTAGAAGGATTGCGGCTGTTCTTCGATTACGCAGCCGAGTGCGGCGCGGCTCCCGAGGCACCGGCGCTGAAGTTTCTCTGAGCTTTTTTTCTGATCGGGTCTGTGAGTTGGGGCCAATACGAGTTCGCGTAGAATTAGAATAGAGACGCACGCAAGAGACGAATCGGGGTCCCCGGCGCGTTGCAAAGTAAAGCAGATCCTTCGCTCGCGCAAAACCGACGCGATCTCAGGATGACACTGCTGCGGGTCTTTCAGCAACCTGTCAGTGCTGGCGCCAGGGAATGATTGAGCACGCGATGAGCCTTACCAAACAGCAAGCCGTGGAGATGTTTCGTTCGAACGATTTGATCGGCATCGGCATGGAAGCCGACGCGGTTCGCCGCAGCTTGCATCCGGACGGCATCGTCACCTACATCATCGACCGCAACATCAATTACACAAACTTCTGCACCGAGTACTGCAGCTTCTGCGCCTTCTATCGTCCGCTCAAGGGCAAGCTCGCGTCCGAAGGCTACATCCTGGATTTCGAAACCATCTACGAAAAAATCCGCGAGACCGTGGAGTTGGGCGGCACAGGCGTGCTCATGCAGGGCGGACTGCATCCGGAGCTGAAGATAGACTACTTCGAGCGCATGATGAGCGGCATCAAGCAGCGCTTCCCGCAGGTTCATCTGCACTGCTTCTCGGCCTCGGAAATTCTGGCCATTGCCGAGTACAGCGGCATCGGCGTGGAAGAGACGATTGTGCGTTTGCGTGCCGCCGGACTGGACTCGATACCCGGCGGAGGCGCGGAAATTCTCGACGACGAGGTGCGGCGGCGCATCGCACGCCTGAAATGCCTGACCGACGACTGGCTGCTGGTGCATCGCACCGCGCACCGTCTGGGAATGAAGACCACGGCGACAATGATGTTCGGCGTCGGAGAAAATTACGAGCAGCGGATCAATCATTTTCAACGCATCTACGATTTGCAGCAGGAGACCGGCGGATTTACCGCGTTCATTCCCTGGTCTTTCCAGCCCGGAAACACGGCGCTCGGCGGACACGGCTGGGACGAGGCGACCGCCGTCGATTACCTGAAGACGCTGGCGATCTCGCGGGTTTTCCTGTCTAACTTTCCCAACGTGCAGGCAAGCTGGGTTACGCAGGGACTCAAGATATGCCAGATGGGACTGCGTTTTGGCGGCAATGACGTGGGCTCGGTGATGATCGAGGAAAACGTTGTGGCTTCGGCTGGGGTCCACAACTGCACCACCGAGGAAGAGCTGCGCCGAATCATCCGCGATGCCGGATTCAGGCCGGTGCAGCGTGACACGCTCTATCGTACCTATTTCCTCAACTAGAATCGCAGCCCGCGTTTGACGGCGTGTGCTGCCTCGACGGCGCGGTTCAGGTACAATCAGCCTTGACCTGGCTGATCGATCCCTGCAAATTGGATTGTGCAATTGATTGCTTACCTAGCGGCATTTTCGCTCATCGCGCAAACGCATCCGAATCCGGTCGTGCAGTTTCTGCAGAAGCAGACGAATCCTGCATTCAAGGGGCTCTATCAGGCCAACAGCTTCGACATGATGCTGCTGGTGCCTTACTTCATTGTCCTGATCATTCTTGCCGGCTATGGGTTCCACCGATACCAGCTCGTCTGGATGTATTACCGGCACCGCAAGCAAAAGGTTCGCGAGCCTAAATCGCGTTTTCTGGAACTGCCGCGGATTACCATCCAGTTGCCGATTTTCAACGAGCAGTTCGTGATCGACCGCCTGGTGGAGTCGATTTGCAAACTGGAATACCCGCGCGACAAGCTGGACATACAGGTGCTCGACGACTCGACGGACGAAACCGTGGAAGTTGCACGAGCCGTGGTGGAGCGCTATGCGGCGCTGGGACACCAGATCAGCTACCATCACCGCAGCGACCGTCAGGGCTACAAGGCAGGCGCGTTGCAGGAGGGCTTGAAAACCGCCAAAGGCGAGTTTGTCGCCATCTTCGACGCCGACTTTACGCCCTCGCCGGACTGGCTGATGAAGGTGATCCATCATTTTGCCGATCCCGGGATTGGCATGGTGCAGACTCGCTGGACCCACATCAACCGGAACTATTCGTTCCTGACCGAAGTCGAGGCCATACTGCTGGACGGCCACTTTGTGCTCGAACACGGGGGCCGCTCGCGCGCGGGCGTGTTCTTCAATTTCAACGGCACCGCCGGAATGTGGCGCATCAAGGCCATCGAAGAGGCGGGCGGCTGGCAGCACGACACGCTTACGGAAGATACCGATCTGAGCTATCGCGCCCAGCTCAAAGGCTGGAAATTTCTCTATCTGCAAGAGGTGGAGTGTCCGGCCGAGCTGCCGATCGAGATGACGGCGTTCAAGACGCAGCAGGCGCGATGGGCCAAAGGGCTGATCCAGTGCGCCATCAAGGATCTTCCCCAGGTCATGCGCTCCAGGGTAAACCGCCGGGAGAAGATCGAAGCATGGTACCACCTGACGGCCAATCTCAGCTATCCGCTGATGATTATGCTTTCGGTGCTGCTGCTGCCGGCGATGGTGATCCGCTTTTACCAGGGCTGGTTCCAGATGCTCTACATCGACGTGCCGCTATTTTTGGCCTCCACCTTCTCCATCTCAAGCTTTTACCTGGTATCGCAAAAGGAACTGTACCCGCAGGCGCTGGTTTCGAACGTTTCTCTATCTGCCCTGCCTGATGGCACTCGGAATCGGCCTGACCATCACCAACTCCAAAGCGGTGATTGAAGCCCTGATCGGAAAGCAGACGGCTTTTGCGCGGACTCCCAAGTACCGCGTGCAGAACAAGAGCGACAAATCGGCCGCGGCCAAAAAGTATCGCAAACGCCTCGGCATCGTGCCCTGGATCGAGTTGGCGATCGGCTGCTACTTCGCCATGACGGTTGTCTATGCGGTCCAGAACGAGAACTACATTACCGTTCCGTTCCTGATTCTGTTCGTTTTCGGTTACTGGTACACCGGCATGATGTCATTGCTGCAGGGAAGATTCGACGCCATGATCCGCTCCAATCCGGAGCAGCACACCAAACCATTCCCGGTGGGAGTGTAGCGGCGAAAGATTATGCGCGTGCGCCTGGTTTTCGTTCTGATTGCCTTGCTGGCGCTGACCGGCGTTTTTTTCTGGCACAGCCCCTATCATCAGGTGCGCTCGATTGTGACGGTGGTGGACATCAACGCGCCGGGCGACCGCGTGTGGCAGGTGCTGACCGATCTGAATGGCTATCGCGACTGGAATCCGTTTCTCACCTCGGCCAGCGGAGCGGTTGCGCCCGGCGGCAGGATTACGATTTCGGCGAAAGTGGGAAATCGCACGATAACTTTTCATCCGCGCATCAGCACCGTCGAGCCAGGGAAAAAACTGGCGTGGGTGGGCCGGCTGCTCTCCGCGGAATTTTTCCAAGGCGAACACCAGTTTGAAGTCGATCGAAGTCGATCAATCGCACACCCGCGTGATTCAGTCGGAGCATTTCAAGGGAATATTGGTCGCCGTCTTATGGAGGCGCTCTTCCGCCGCGCTCCTGGAAGGGTTCCGCGCCATGAACGAGGCACTGAAGCGGCGTTGCGAACAAATGGTTGCGAACCAACGCTGAATTGCCGGAAGCGCGCCAAGTTTTCGCCAGTGAATGCGGAAACTTTCCAACTCGACACATAATTGCTATCGCGCCGGGCAGAGGGCTTGCTGTATGCTAGATTTCTGTGATCGTGAAGATCCTGTACGCGATCTTGGTGCTGTCGACAATTGCCGTGGTGGGCGTGGCGCTTGCAATTTATTGGCGCGTTCGCCGGCATTTGTCGCAGGAAACCAATCAGCAAACTTCCGAACCGCTGGAACGTAAGTAATGCTTGCGGCGGGTGGCGTGTTGCCGGTCGTTGACGGTCAGAGAATGACGGTCAGAGAATCAAGACACCGAAAGACGATTACGGAAAATCTTACAGCGTGTTTCGAAAATGGCCATAGGGCCGAAATGCAGATCCTTCGACTCTGTGGGCCGCGACCGCACCCAATGCAGGGGCGGGCCGGTTCTCCGCTTAGGATGAAACCATGAATGAAACACGCTCTAGCAATTACGGCAAAACCAGGGATGCTATGTCCTTATTTAGTTTCGTTCGAGGTCGCCGCTCCCTGATGGTCGCGTCGACTGGAACGCGCTGGCTCCGGGATACATCATCCCTGGTTTTGCTCTAGCCCGAACTCAAGCATTGAGTTCGCTGAATCGGGCAAACCAGCCCGAGTTTTGGAGTGATATGGCCTCCCGGGATAGCAAAAAGATTAGAGAGATTAAAGTCGCGCACAGTCCTGATTCGGACGATGCATTCATGTTTTACGGCCTGGCCACCAACAAGGTGCGGGTTCCCAGGGTTGAAGTTTACCCACACGCTTTGCGATATCGAGACGTTGAATCGCATGGCCATGGAAGGCCACTACGACCTCACCGCCATCTCGTTTCATGCCTATCCCTATATTCAGGACAAGTACTTGCTGATGCCGAACGGCGGCAGCGTCGGCGAGGGCTACGGGCCGATGATCATCTCCACCAAGCGGTTGAGCGTGGATGAGGTCAAAAAGGTGCGCATAGCGGTGCCGGGAACGCTAACCACGGCCTATCTGGTTTTGAAACTCTTCGCCCCGGAAGCCGAGACCGAGGTCATTGCCTTCGATCAGATCATCCCCGAAGTGCTGGCCGGCAAGTTTGACGCCGGGCTGATCATTCACGAGGGCCAGCTCACGTATTCCAGCAGCGGATTGAATCGCGTGGTCGATATGGGAAAGTGGTGGAGCGAGCTGACCGGACTGCCTTTACCCCTGGGCGGCAACGTCATCAAGCGCGACTTGGGGCCGGAGGTGACGGCGCTGGTCTCGAAGGCGTTGCGCGACAGCATTCAGTATGCTCTCGACCACCGCGAACAGGCGTTGGAATATGCCATGCAGTTCGCGCGCGATCTCGATACCCAAATGGCCGACAAATTCGTGGGCATGTACGTCAACGAGCGCACCCTCGACTACGGAGAGGACGGGCGAGCCGCGGTGGCCAGGCTCCTCGAAATGGGCTACGAGCATGGGGTGATCCCGCACCGGGCAAAATTGGAATGGGCCGGAGCCACGGTTGCCGAATCCGCCTGAATCAGGATTCGCGGCAAGCCGAGATGCTGGCAGCAACGCGGCAAACTACCCCACGTTAGCCAAATACGGAACGACTTCGTATCCCAGAGCACTCCCATATCTGCTAACCGCGGCTGATGTGGAGCACCGCGCAAAAAACTACGTCACGTTAGCCCACACACCCCAGCGAGCGGGGCTCGCCGGGGGACACCGATGAGAAATCCCGATCCCATGCAGACGAAGCGCGATCCCCTGACGAGCCGGCAGACACTGTTGATCGACGCCGACGATACCCTCTGGGAGAACAACATCTACTTCGAACGGGCCATCGTTAATTTCATCTCGTTTCTCAAACACCGCGAGTTCACGCCGGCTGAGATACGGCAGGTGTTGTATGAGGCCGAGCGGAACAACATACCGACGCACGGCTACGGCCTGCGCAGCTTCATGCAGGCGCTGATCGGTACCTTTGAAAGGCTCTCCGTGGAACCGCTCACTGCCGGCCTTCACGAAACGATTCGCGGATTGGCGCAGCCGATCGCCGAACATCCGATGGAGCTGATCGAGGGAGTGGAAGCCACGCTGCAGCATCTGCAGCCGCGGCATCGATTGATCCTGATGACCAAGGGAAACATCAGCGAGCAGTTGGGCAAGGTCGAGCGTTCCGGACTGAAGCGCTACTTCAGCGCGCTGGAGATTGTCGCCGAGAAAGATTCGCCAACTTATCATCGCGTGGTGGAAAAATACGGTCTCGTCCGGGAGACGACCTGGATGGTCGGCAATAGCCCGAAATCGGACATTAATCCCGCCCTGGGAGCGGGACTCAAGGCGGTTTTCATACCACACTCCGACACCTGGATCCTGGAGCACGAACCGCTGGTGCGTCCAGATGAGACAGAAAGGCTGATGGAACTGCAGCGATTCAGCGATCTGCGCGGCATCTTCTAAGCAATTCAGGCAAGCAAGCACACGAGAATAGCCTTAGGCGAACCTAAGATGTCACCTAACGACCGGCAAGAAAGGGTTGCCCGTGCTAGGCTCCAGGAGCTACTCTGCATTGGCTAGCGATTATGAAAGACGATCCCATGTGCCTCCAGCGTGCACTCGAAGCTCTGGGTGAGCTTGGACCAGCGCTGACGTCTAACGGCGATTTCCGCGAGACCACCGGCAAGATTCTGGCGATGGCCATGAAGATTACCGGCAGCCGTTCCGCCGTTCTCTTCCAATACGGAGAGAAACCGCTGATGCTTCGTGCGCTGGCTTCGGCGGGATTTTCCAAATTTTCCGAAGACGCAACCGTTCCGCTGCTTCCCAGGCATGGCTATGCACTCGGCAAGCTGAGCGAGCCGGTGCGGCTCGATAGCGAAAAACGCGAGCGGTATTTCTCGACCGATGGCAATTTCAATCCGGCTTGGCTGGAGTGGATCGTGCCGCTGCGCAACGGGCGCAAGCTGGTGGGGATCTTCGGCCTAGGCGAGCATTTGGACGGTGCCGAATATAGTTCCGAGGAAGTGCATTTGCTGCAGGTGGTGGGACACTACTGTGCCCTCGCCGTTCACAACCACGGCCTGTCGGAAACCCTGGCAGCGCGGATTTCAGAAAACCTCAGGCTGCTCAGCAGCGTTCACGCCTTCTATGATTCCACGCTGGTGGTTTTAGCCGCCGCCATCGATATCAAGGATATCAACAACCATGGCCATTCCATGCGGGTGGGCACCTACGGGGCGGCAATCGCCCAGTCTCTCGGGATGAGCGAAAACGAGATTGCCGGAGTCCGTTCCGCGGGATACCTGCACGACATCGGAAAGGTCGCCGTGGACCGCTACCTTTTTAACAAAGCGGACCCGCTCGAACCCGCCGAGTTTCGCCAGCTTGCCGACCACACCGTGCTCGGGTACGACATCGTCAAGGACGTAGAGTTTCCCTGGGCGAGCATTCCGGAGGTCGTGCGCTCACATCATGAACGCGCCGACGGCACCGGGTATCCGGACGGCCTGTTGCTCACCGATATGCGGCCAGAGGTCAAGATCGTGGCGCTGGCCGATACCTTCGAGGCCATGACCAGCGCACGCACGTATCGCCGAAGCATGTCGGTCGGCGAGGCCCTGACGGCAATTGTCAATCTCACGCCTACGAAGTTGGATGCCGAGTCCGTGCAGGCACTGATCGTGCAAGTCCGGCGCGATGCCGTGGTCACGCTCACGCCTCCGCCAGGCTCAGCAACAGAGTCCGTTCCTCAGCGGCCCCGCTTTCTGCACGAAGGGCTCACCTGCAACCTTTTTCCCTCCGACATCGATCAAATCGCGTCGCTGCTGAACCACAAGCTCACGCAGGGACGGACTTATTTCGATATGGTCCACTAACAGGCTGCTTGAGAAACGCGCCGAAGCAATGAGCGAGGCGCTGCCGAATGTGTAACCCAGAAGCGAGGCGTCCAAAGATGTTGTGGGCTCGTCCTTCGCAAAACTTGTTCTTCAGCCTGCTAGAGCCACTCACGGACGCGGTTTGGCGGCTTCGACATAGGGATACTGCTTGCGCATCGACTCAAACACCTTGCTGTCGATCATGGCCACTTGATCGGCAATCAGCGCCGCCAACTCTTCCGGGGGGGCGTGTCCTATGGCCTCGGGAGCCAATTCTTCGGTCAGGCTCTTATAGCTATCAAAGTCAGCCACCTGCCATACCCTGAAGGTCTTGGCTGCAACCAAGAGGGCGGCAACGCGTCCAGCCGCGGTTTTCATCGGATACGCCTGCACCGCGATCTGAACGTCAGCCTGGGAGTTGCCGACCACCTCAACATCCTTGTACGGCTTCAACGCTCTGAGGTAAGTGGTTTTGACTTCGTCCGGGGTTCCCTGCTCGAACATGACTTCGACATAAATGCGCTTGGCGGGATGCGGATCAACGCCCTCGCGGCTGGGACCGCGCTTGAGCGTCCAGGCGATCAGGCTGGCATATTCGCCCTCGGAAAGTTTGCAAAGACCCGCTTTCTCGAATTGCTCGGTCGTCATGCCAAACAGTCGCGTCATGTTGGATTGGTTTTTTTCTTTGACGGCGGCATCGCAAATGGTTTTCTGTGACTGCGCTTCGAGCACGGGAAGGCACAGCATCAGGAACCCGAGGATGAACAGGAATCGGCGTTTCATAAGCTCTCCGCTGGACCTTCGACCGTACCACAACTTTGCCCGGCTTTGTAGCTGAATTCTCCCAGGAACGTGGCCTGGTCTCTGCCGGAATATTTCCCGGCTCGGGCCGGTGAGCGCGCAAAAGCGGTACGCCTTGCAAACCAGCGTGCCGCAAAACGGTTCCACTTCGAGCGCGGGCGGGTCTCCGAAAAAAAATAACACAGCCGAAGCCGTGCTGGAATCGAAGCTGACCTGGCAGGCGGCTGGAAATCCCGCGGAGTTCCGGGGATCGGCCTGAGGTATGGCTTACTTGGGCTGGAGCGTCTGCGAAATCTGGACGTTGCGCTTGAAGTCCTCCACCATGGCTTCGGCGAGCCGCACCTGGGTAGGCTTTTTGGCGATGCTCATGGTGTCGATCTTGTCCTGTAGCTTCAGCAGCGCGTAAAACAGGTTTTCCGGACGCGGCGGGCAGCCTATCGTATAAACGTCAACCGGGACAATCTTGTCCACGCCCTGCAAAACCGCATAGGTATTGAATGGGCCGCCGACCGAGGCGCAGGCGCCCATGGCGATGACCCATTTGGGGTCCGGCATCTGAGCATAAATGCGCTGGACGACAGGGGCCATCTTGAGGCTGACCGTGCCCGCCACGATCATCAAGTCGCTCTGGCGCGGGCTGGGGCGAAACACTTCGGAGCCGAAGCGGGCGATATCGTAGCGCGCCGCCGAGGCGGCAATCATTTCGATGGCACAGCAGGCCAAGCCGAAGGTCATGGGCCAAATAGCCGATTTGCGCGCCCAGTTAAATACGTAATCAACCGTCGTGACGACGAAATTTTTCTCGAACTTGTTCTCAATCCAGCCCATGAAAACCTCTGTATCCTCTCGGGAACACAACTAGTTTCTACCATGGATAAACGAGCCCGCTGTGATTCCCGTCACAAAAGGGCTTGGCTAAACCGCTGCCCTGAAAAACCGGGATGACGTTGCCCTCTCGCGGTTTGCAAAGTCCCTGCTCACCGGCCGTCGAGCACGGCTTGCGGCCTCCAACCGGCCAGATTGCTGAAGTGTAACCCACGGGGTTCCACGCCTGAGACTCGAAAAACACACTTAACACTCACTTTATGGCAACCCGGGCTGGTTCAGCAGTCTCTTTGTCTAGTGACACTCCCCTGTCACACTGAAAAAGGACGGTGAGCTATGAATGCAGGTCCCTTGAAAGTGTTGTTGATAGACCGCGACCCGGAGCGGCGCAAAGAGCGCATCTCTATTCTGAAAAAGAACGGATACAGGGTATTTCCCGCCCTCGATCTGCAACAGGCTAAACAGCGTTGCAAACCCTACACTTACGATGTGATTGTTGCAAATGCTGAAGGCTGGGAGCATCCGGAGCTGGCGCTCGAATTCTGCGACTGGATCAAGAGCACCGATCCGAAGCAAGCGATTCTGCTGATGATTGGCGCAATCGTCCAGCTACCGCGCCGGGATTACATGGTCTCAGACATTCCGGAACGGCTGCTTGCAAGAATCGACTCGATGTTCGAACGTGCGGAAATCGTCGCCAAAGCGGCTTGACAACGGGACGCTACCAGGCAAAAGGGCCGGAAGATCGCAACTCTTCGAACCGCACCCGACCTTACAAACGTCCTGGTACCGGCAGGCGAAAGCACGGGAATCCGGCGTTGGCATCAGCGGCACTCACGCGATCGTGCCGCTGATTTCGCGCTCTATTGGCCCTGAGCCATGACTCAATAGCTCTCGATTTCACTTGGCGGCGTCAGCACGTCCGGCTTGCGCGCGGTCAACAGCAGAGCTCCCGCTCGCTGGTAGTCGCTCAACTGCTGCGCACTATCGAAGCCGGCTCCTTTGTAGTCGTCTCGAGGCCGCGACTCGTCCGGGACATGATGGATTTCGACCTCCTCGAAGCTGTGCCGTTTGAGCATCTCCGCATATTCGTTCTCCGAGCGCAGGTGAACCGGAACGCCCAGCTTGTCTACCCAGCGCAGCGAGGAGGGATTTTCTTGATAGAGATTGATCAGGATGTAGAGCCGCGCCTTGGGAGCCATGACCCGGAACATCTCGGCAAGCACCCGTTCCTGATCGGGATAGTAGTAGAAGGCCTCAATCGAGAGCACCTTGTCGAAGTAATTCTCTTCCCACGGAATTTTATCCGCTGGACTCCAGACGAAAAGAATGTTGTCGGACTCACGCGATTCCTCGCGAGCGCGCGCGATCATCTCGTCGGAAATGTCCAGGCCAATGACCTGTCCAAAACCCACCGGCCCCTCGGCCACCAGACGCGCGACCATTCTGGTTGCCCATCCGGTACCGCATCCGAGATCGAGCACACGTTCGCCCGGCTTCAAAGCCATGCGGCGTATGGTCTGCTCGGCGATGCTGAGGTGGCGGCTCTCCATGCCGGCGGCGCGGCCGTTTAACACCCAGCGATTGAATTCCTGCCGTAGCTTCTCGTCTGCATCTTTATCTGGTTTATCAGGCATTGGGTTGATGAATTCCTCCTCGCTTATGGCTTATGTTACAGTCGCAGAATTATGGTGGAAAAGACAAGCAGCCCGAAGCCAGGTTTCAGATTTCAGTTTGAGAACATTTCAGATTTCAGATTTCGGATTGCAGATTACGGATTTTGGGTTGCGGCCAGTCGCCACGAGGCTTTCGCGATCTGAACTCCGCGACGTCTCATCTACGATGATGCAATGAACCTACTCGTGATCGGTTGCGGAATGATGGGATCGGCGGCGGCTTACGACATGGCCCGCTCGGGGATGGTCGAAAGCGTCACCCTCGCCGACGTTGACCGGCGGCGCGCTAAAGCTGCGGCAGCCAGGATTAACCGGCTCACGGGCGGCAAGAAGGTCGGCTTCGCGGAAGTCGATGCGTCCAACCACAGCGCCGTAGGCAAGCTGATGAAAAAGCACCAGGCGGCGCTTTCCTGTGTCCCCTACTTCTGGAATTATGGGCTCGCCGAAGCCGCCATCGATGCCAGGTGCCACTTTGCCGACCTGGGCGGCAACAACGAGGTGGTGCGCCAAGAGCTTGCCCTCGACAAAAAGGCCGCCAAGCGGGGAGTTCGCATCGCCCCCGACTGCGGCCTTTCCCCTGGATTGGCTTCGATCCTCTCCGGCGAGCTGCTGCGCGGAATCGGCGGCCGGGCCGACGCGTTGAAGATCTACGTCGGCGGGCTGCCGCAAGATCCGCACCCGCCCTTTCACTACCAACTGGTGTTCTCGGTCGACGGACTCATCAACGAGTACGCTGAGCCGTCTAAGATTCTGCGCCACAAAAAGGTTGTCAGCATCGAACCGTTGACCGAAGTGGAAACCTTCAGGCTCGACGGCTTCCCGGAGCTGGAAGCTTTCCACACCTCGGGCGGGACCTCGACTTTGCCGGAAAGCTTCGCCGGGCGCGTCGGCGAGTGCTTCGAAAAAACCCTGCGCTATCCCGGGCACGCGGCCATGATCCGGACTCTGTACGACTTTGGCCTGTTCTCCAAAGAACGGCGGCAAATCGGCAAAGTGAAAATTGCTCCCCGTGAACTGATGGCCCGCCTGATGCTTGAAAAGTTCGCCGGCACCGCTCCGGATGTGACCGTCATGCGGGTGGAAGCCGTGCTCGGCAGGCGGATCGATTCCTATACGCTGGTGGATAAATTCGATCCCGAAACCGGCATAACTTCGATGATGCGGACAACGGCGTGGCCGGCCAGCATCGTCCTCCAGATGCTTGCTTTCGGAAAAATCGAAAAACTCGGGGCGATCCTGCAGGAGCGTGACGTGCCCGCGCAGCCGCTGCTTACCGAACTCGCCAGCCGTGGGATTAGAATGGTGCATCGAACGAGCGCGCCGGAAGCGGCTGCCACCAGAGCCGCGGCGCCAAGGAAAAAATAGTGCGGGAAGCAGCGAGTCCGTTCGCCCTGCTGGGATTGCGACTAGCGCTCGGCAGCATCATGGCCATACACGGCTGGATGAAGGTACACCACGGCATGCAAAATCTGGTGCAGTTGGTGCAGTCGCTCGGCATGCCCGGCTGGCTGGCATACGCCTCGGCGTGGGCCGAGTTCGGCGGCGGAATCCTGGTGCTCATCGGCCTGCTCGCCCGCATCGCCAGCCTGTTCATCCTGGTAAATATGCTGGTGGCCATCGTCAAGGTCCATCTGCCCAACGGACTGGTTAGCCACCCGGGCAAGACGGGTTATGAGTTTCCTCTCGCCCTGGCGGCCATGGCCTTGGCACTGGCCCTGCTTGGGGGCGGCCCCATCGGGGTCGGCTGGCTGTTCGGCGGGCAACCCAACCAGCGCCGACGTGAGGCTCTGCGCTAGCGCGGGAACGTCATGGCGAGCGGAACACCAAGCGGCCTATATCATGCAGCCGGGCGGCGCCGTGTGCGCCAGCCCTGCTCAATCTCTTCCAGAGTGCGTCCTTTGGTTTCCGGAACCATATAGTAGGAGAACAGAAAGGCGGCAATCGACGAGCACCCCATAGAGCCAGAATGTCCAGCTGGGACCAATCGCCTGCACCAGGCGTTAGAAACGTAATGGAAACCACCAGGTTGAAGATCCAGTTGCTGCCGGCCGCCGTGCCTTCGGCCAATCCTCGAATTTGCAGCGGATAAATTTCCGCGATCAGCAGCCAGAAGATAGGCCCGAGGCTGATCGCAAAAAAGGCAACATAGGCCATCAAGGTAATCACCGCCACCCAGGCACTGTGCTGGTTTCGGCCTGCATGCGGAAGGCCGCGCCAAGAATGCCGAGGCAGACGGTCATGCCGGCAATTCCGACGAGCAGCAGCGGCCGCCGTCCCACGCGATCAATCAGCCACATGGCGACGATGGTCATGATCACGTTCACCAGGCCAATGCCGGCGGTCGCCAGAATCGCGCCCGAGGCGGACGGGAAGACCCGCCGACTGAGACGATGGTGGGAGCGTAATAGATGACCGTGTTGATGCCGGTGACCTGCTGAAAGATTGCCAGCCCAATGCCAACCACCAGCGCCGGACGCACGGTGGGAGAAAGCAGATCTGCCCAAGCGGCCATGCTCTTCCGCGTGCTCCAGGCTGCCGAGGATGTCCCGCAACTCCGCTTCGACGTTCTCGCGTTCCGCGTATGCGCACCAGAACCGCGCGAGCAGTCTCCGGGTGCAGATACTTGGCCAGCCAGCGCGGGCTCTCCGGCAGAAACAGCATACCTGCACCCAGGATGATGCCGGGGACGGCCGCCAATCCCAGCATCCAGCGCCAAGCCCCGCTTTTCGCATAGGCGAAATCGACAAGGTAGGCGCCGAGGATGCCGACGGTAATCGCCAACTGGAAGAGTGAAACCTGCCAGCCGCGCGCTTCCGGAGGAGCGACTTCGGAGATGTAGACGGGGACGGTCGTGCAAGCCAGTCCAATGCCTAAGCCGACGATGATGCGGCCGATGACGAGCATGGCAATCGACGTGAGCAGCCGCGCAAAAAAGGGCGCCCGCGATGAAAACGGCGGAGGTGGCGAGCAGAGTGGCCCGGCGGCCAAAGCGGTCCGACAAGCGTGCCCCCGGTGAACGCCCCGACGATTGCCCCCAACAGCACGATGCTGACGATCAATTCCTGCTCAAAGGTCGAGAGTGCAAATTCCTGCTTGATGAAGATCAGAGCCCCGGAGATCACGCCCGTGTCGTAACCGAAAAGCAGGCCGCCCAGAGCGGCAAAAGCCGCGGCCAAGTAGACGAAGCGCGCACCCTTGCCGGACGCGCCTGCAATAGCGGATCTTCGAGCTCGTTGCCCTCATCATCCGCTCCTGTCTGCCTCTCGGCAACCGATCCCGCTACTCGGCAATGGTGAAATGGGCCATCTGTCCCTCTGCCGAGTTGGGGCCTATCCAGACCGATACCTCCGTCGGTTCCACGATGTGATGCATGTCGATATTCCAGAAGGCGAGTTCGTCACCGCCCAATTGAAACTCGACGCTCTGCGATTCACCGGGGGCAAGCACAAGGATTCGAAAACCCTTAAGTTCCTTGATTGGACGCGCCACACTCGTCCCGCGCTGCCCGATGTAGAGTTGAACGATTTCCCGGCCCGATCGCAGACCCTTGTTCGTGACCGTAGTGGAAACGCGAACGGGGTTTGCGTGGCTATTCAAGGCGCGAGCCGAGGCCGTAGGTTCGCTCAACTCCAGAGGTGAGTAGCTGAACTGCGTGTAGGAGAGGCCGAATCCGAAGGGGAACAAAGGCGTGTTTTGCTGGTCAATGTAGCGCGAAACATATTTTTCAGACGGGTTGGCCGGTGGACGAGTAAGATCCACGCCGTCCGCCGGGCGGCCGGTCGCGAGCGCGTTGTAGTAGAGAGGTTCCTGGCCCACGCTGCGCGGCATTGAAACCGTCAACTTGCCGCTGAAATTGACCTCGCCGAACAGCGTCCTCACCAGGGCAGGTCCGGCTTCGACGCCCGGATACCACGCCTGAACCATCGCCGGCACATGCGCGGCAGCCCACGTCAAGGCCAAGGGACGTCCACTGAAAATAATCAAGACCACAGGCTTGCCCGTGGCCACGATCGCTTCGAGCAACTGCTGCTGATTGCCGGGCAGATCGAGATGAGCGCGTGAAGCCGCCTCGGCGGTCATCGACGGCGCATCCTCGCCCAGCGCCATAATCACCTGCTCTGCCTGGCTTGCCGCCTGCGCCGCTTCGTCGAACCCGCTATCGGCGGTGCTGTTAATCGCGGTGCCCTGGACATACAAGAGCCTTCCGCCGGCTTGAAACATGCGCTGCCCAAGCGCGGCTTTGAGCGTGATGGCATTCTTTGCTTCGCCTTTGCCCGGCCACGATCCAAGCATGTTGGAGGCATCGTCGGCGAAGGGGCCGATGAGGGCAATGGTTTTCAGCTTGGAGGAGAGCGGCAGCAAACGGGAGCCGCCGGCTTGCTCATTTTTTTTCAGCAGGTCATTTTTCAGCAAGTCGTTCTTCAGCAGGTCGTTCTTTAAAAGCACCAAGGAACGCTCCGCCAGGGTGCGAGCCAATTCCAGATGCGCGGGATCGAGCCGCGGCTGGAGCGCTCCGGCAGGTTCGGGCGCGTAGGGACGGTCGAACAAGCCCAAGGCGAATTTTACCCGGAGCACACGGCGCACGGCCTCGTCCAACACCGCTTCCGGCACCGCTCCGGTGCGCACAAGCTCGCTCAAGTGCCGCTGATACAAACCGCTTTCCATGTCCACGTCGAGGCCGGCGAGGATCGCTTTGCGGGCGGCCGTCGCGCCGTCAAGGGCGATTCCGTGGGAGATCAATTCGGCGATGGCCTGCCAGTCGCTCACCACCAGGCCCTGAAAATTCCATTCCCCTCGCAAAATTTTGGTCAATGTCATTGGATTGGCGGTGGCGGGGATTCCATTCAGCGTATTGAATGCGCTCATGATGGTCGCCGCGCCCGCCTTCACCGCCGACTCGAATGGCGGAAGGTAAGTCTGCCGGAAGGTGCGCTCCGACATATCCGCCGCGTTGTAATCGCGGCCCGCTTCGGCCGCCCCGTAGCCGGCATAGTGCTTGGCGCAAGCAGCGAGCGAATCGGCAGACGCCAGATTCGCCCCCTGATATCCGCGCACGTAAGCCGCTGCCATCAGCGAACCAAGGTAGGGATCCTCGCCGGCGCCTTCGACGATGCGTCCCCAACGCGCATCGCGAGCGATGTCGACCATGGGCGAGAACGTCCAGCGGATGCCCTCGGCGGTCGCTTCCTTGGCGGCCACCGTGGCGGCCTGCTCGACCAGTTGCGGGTCCCAGGTTGACGCCATGCCGAGAGGGACCGGAAACACTGTCCGGTAGCCATGAATGACATCGATGCCAAAAAGCAGCGGAATCCCCAGGCGCGATTGCTCGACCGCAATCCGTTGCAGTGCATTGGTCTCGGCCGCGCCCGTCAGATTGCCAATCGAACCGAGCTGCCCCTTGGCAATCTGCTCGCGATAGTCGGCGCGCCCGGTGCCCGGTCCGGTTGGAACTCCCGCGGAATAGAGGACGAGCTGGCCTATTTTCTCGTCCACCGTCATTCGCTCCAGCAGGGCATTGACGCGGCGCTCAATGGCAGGACTCGCGAACTCGCTTTCGGCGAAAACCGAACCGGCAAACAGGGGAATCATTCCGGCGAAGAACGCCAGAAGGCCAAAGACCGCGAGGATTGGTCGCATGAAGTCTCGCAAGAAGGAGGTTGGTTGCTGACACAAACTTCGCGGCACACCAGAGCAGTTTCAGAACAGGTGGATCCGCGAGCCAGTCTTAGGTGGGATGCAGCTTTCGCGAAACGGGTCTGCTGCAGATCAGCCTGGCACAATTCCCGAGTGTCGGAATTACGGCAAAACCAGGAATGCTATGTGCTCTGGCTCCGAGATACATCATCCCTGGTTTCGCTGTCTGGTACCCGGAACGGGTGCGCCGCGAATTACGAGTGCGTGGCTGCGGAGCCCCGCATCGAGTAGAGAGTTGCCGGGGCGGGCAAAGGGCGAAAGCCGGACTTTTCCATGGCGGCCTGCACTTCGGGGTTGCGCATGAAGGTCCGCCAGACGAATTCACTGCGCGAGTTCTCGGCCATGAGCAAGCTGATGCCCACGTCGATTCCGACCACCTCGTGATCGACCCAGCCGGTCAGAGGATTGAAGGCGTCGACAAAGCCATAGCGCTTCCAGATTTGCTTTCCGTAGCGTTGACGCAGGTTGCTGAGCACCATCATCGAGTCCGCGAAGAGGAATGGCAGAGAACCGGCAGCCGCGGCCGGAACGATGCTGCCATCGACTGGCCCCTGCAAAGGCGGACCGCCCCAGGCGACGTATCCCTTGCTTGAATCCGATGCCGTGATTCCCCAAAGCTCTCGCGAATAGGTAGGAAAGCGCGAGCTGAGTGCCTGGCAGAACTGCCGATGCGCCTGCGAGGCAATCACCGAGTTCGCGAAGTAATCGGCGTATTCGTCCTGCTTGCCGCGAAAATCGAACCAGGCATGCGAGAACTGGTGGACAAACAGAGGCGCGGGCGTGGAGATGAATCGATAATCGCCGTAAACCAGCATCGGCCGGCGGAAGCTGCGCCAGCAGGCGGCGGGAATGGGATGGGTTGGCGATCCGATGGCCAACAGATAGAGCATCATGGATTCGCAATAAGCATCCCATCGCAACGGGCTGAAACCAAATTCCGGCTTCCATTCGAGGGCAAACGTATCGCCATCATGCAAGGCCCACGGCCACTCGACGCGACGATATATCCGCGTGGCGGCGCGGCGAATCGCCGGGTCGTGGAAGTACTCCCGGCAGGTCAACACGCCGCAAAGCAGAATCGACATATCGATGGGCGACAGCTCCGATTTCGCAAAACGGCTCCCGTCGCGCATGTCCACATAGTGGTAGAGAAAGCCATGGACGTGCGGGGCGTGCGCCAGGAAACGGAGCGTCTGCCGAACCCGGGCGGCGATTTCGGCGCGCGGCCGGTAGTTGCGCTGGTGAGCAATGCAGAGCGCGGTAAGCCCGAAGCCGGTCGCCGCAATGCTGCTCATATGGCTCTTGCTGCCGCCGTTAGCCTCGGCCCGGTCACGGACCAGGCCGGTGTGCGGGTCGGCTTCGTTCCAGAAGAATTCGAACGAAGCACGCTCGATCTGATCTAACAGCTCGGAGCTGATGCTCGCCGATGACCGCGTGGACAGCAACACATCGGTTGCAATCCCGCCGCCGGTAATGCGCAAAAGGGTGGAACCAATCATCAGCGTGCGCATGAATTCGCGTCTGGTAAAAGTCATCGTGGTGGCGGAACAACCTGAAAGCGTTTTGCGAAGATTCAGTGTGCCGCAACGGCCGCGATTTTGAAGTAAGGTGAATCGCCAAGGAAGGCCTGCGAAAGTGTCGGTCTTCCGCCAAGGTGAGATTAGGGCCTGTTAACCCTTATAGGGCGGCAGCGACGGGAGCGGATTTTTTCGAGTGCTAAGGACCGAGGAGTTGCAATGGCTGGACATAGTCAAAAATGGTAACCGGGCTTGAGTTCGCAGCGGTAGGTTCTGGCGTCTCGCCCAACTCCCAGGGTGCAATCGGCCCAGCTCAAACAAAGGCTCGGACCCAGAGGAAAAACGACGCGCTCGCCGCCGATTTCGGCCTCGATGCTCGGTCCCTCGGCCTCGGCCGGAAGACTGAAGTTGAGGGTTCGTCCAAAAACAATGGGATACGAATTGCGCACCAGGTCGGTAACCCAGGGGTGAAATACTTCGGCCTCGATGAGAAAAGTAGCCGTGTCCGACCAGTTGAGGGCCGCGACCTGCACCACGCGGCCGCCTTGAGAAATGCTGCCGGGCTCGATCCTGGTGAACGGACAGGGGCCGGCAATGCAGAAGACTCGCAGGTTGCGGAATTCGTTGCCCTCGCCGGCGTCGAGCGATCCGGAACCGATTGCCGCCTTCCATCTGCCATCGGGAGAGCACGGAGATTTTTGATCGCAAGGCACGTTGCCTGCATTCACCACCTGGAAGGTCTTGGCCGTGCTGCCAATCTCGGCCGCCGTGGTGGCCTTGATGGAATACCTGACCGTGAGATTGGCAACGAGGGTTGCGGGATGATGATCTTCCGGAGAAGCGGGCGGCGAAACTGGAACCATGCGGGCGACGTACAGGCGATTTCCGGCAGGCTCGCTGGATTGCAGCGGCTCATAACCGGAATGCCGGAAGGTTAACGTGAGTACCTGTCCCGCCCGAAGTCCCCGCGGAAGCGTGATCTGAAAAAAGCCTGTCCCATCCGATCTGCCGGCGTACGATGCCAGCCCGCTGGTGACGGTGACCTCGACATCGGCAATGGGCTGCTGCTGGTTCGGATCGGCATCGCGCACCATGACCGCGCCTCTGAGGATGAGGGGCCGCGGCTTGAATGAACGTAGCAGAAGCAGCGTCAGGAGCGCCGCGAGGGCTACCATGACAGCAGCGAGAATCGCGGTCTTCCGTCTTACCCTCATACCGTGGACCTTCGAAAAGCTCGTTTCATAAGCCGATGTTAGAAAAAACCGCGAATCCCCTCCGAAGCTAGAGCATGACCTTCTACTCGCTACTCACTACTCATTACTGATGATGCTCGATCGTGCTCTGCTGTTGGGCTCATCCCGCGCACGACTTCCGTCATCCCATAAAGAGGATGCGGAAAGAGAAAACTGCAAACTGCCGCCGGATTTCGCGCCGGGAGTTTCTCGGCCACATGGTGAGGCTCGGGATCGCGATGCCAGCTGCCTGGGGCATGCTGTCGGTTTCAGTGGCGCCACAGACCGCGTGCCCGGCCCCTGCGCCGGCCCCAGGCCGCTTGGTTGCCGAAGATCAGACACTGCTGGAAGAGATCGAACACGCCAACTTTCTGTTTTTTTGGGAGCAGGCAAACCCGCAAACCGGATTGGTCAGAGATCGCTGCAACGTGCGCGCGATGAGCCACGGCGGCAATGGCGTGGTTGGGAGCATAGCCGCGACTGGCTTCGGGTTGACGGCTCTCTGCATAGGAGAGAAGCGCGGTTACGTTTCACTCGCCGAGGCACGCGGGCGTGTGCTCGCGAGCTTACGCTTCATCTGGAGGAAGCTGCCCACTCATCGCGGATTCTTCTTCCACTGGGCCAACGTCGAAACGGGCGAGAGGATCTGGGATTCGGAAATATCGTCGGTGGACACCGCGATCCTGCTCTGCGGAGTGCTCAGCTGCCGGGAGCACTTCGGCCACCCGGAGGTCCGCCGCCTGGCAAGCCAGATTCTCCGCCGCGTCGACTGGACGTGGCTCTCCGAAGACACCTCGCTGCTACCGCACGGCTGGACTCCGGAAGTCGGTTTTCTGCCGTATCGATGGGACTACTACAGCGAGCTGATGATGATGTACCTGCTCGGCCTGGGAGCTGCGATCCAACCCTTGCGCGTCGAAACCTGGAAGGCGTGGAAGCGAACGACCTTTGAATACGATGGACTTCGATACATTGGTTCGTTCGCGCCTTTGTTCGTGCACCAGTACTCGCAAGCCTGGTTTGATTTTCGCGGCAAGCGCGATACATATGCCGATTACTTTCAGAATTCAACGATCGCGACCGATGTCCATCGCCGTTTCTGCATCGAGTTGGCGAAACAGTTTCCCGACTACGGCGAGGACCTGTGGGGAATTACCGCATCGGATTCGCAGAAAGGGTACGTCATTTGGGGTGGTCCGCCATGGATGGGCCCGATCGATGGGACCGTCGTTCCCAGCGCCGCGGCAGGGTCGCTGCCGTTTCTGCCGGAGGCGGTCATGCGCGTGCTCAAGACGATCAGAAACCGTTACCCAGCAGCCTGGAGCCGCTACGGATTTGTCAACGCCTTCAACCCTCTGAAGAATTGGTATGACAGCGACGTGATTGGGATCGATACCGGAATCACCATGCTGATGGCTGAGAATGCGCGCAGCGGTTTTGTGTGGGACACTTTCATGAAGAGTCCGGAAGCGCAGCGCGGCATGCAGCGGGCAGGGTTCAGAGCCAATGCGTCCCCCTGATGGCGGGGCGCAGGCTACCAACGGTGGGCTATTCGATAAAACCCTTCGGCTGGACTTCACTGCGTTCAGCATGACAGCTAGGCGATTTTTTTCTCTCCCTTGCCACCGCCGCGAAACGATAGCACCGGCCAGCGCAGCAAAAACGCCGCATGCTTCCTCATGATTGGGCGTTCGTGCAAGAGCAACTCGGTCGCCTGCACGCGTGGATCGCCGTGGAACCAGCGCTGCACCACGCCATCCTCCAGCAGGTTGGCCATCGACAGCAGGCTCATGCCCTGGTGGTGCGCCATCCATGACTTCACCAGTTCAAAGCGGCGCCAGCGCGAGCGTCCGCGCACAGGGGTAAAGTCGGCAGCCTCGTAGAAGCCATAAGTGCCCAGCCAACCGTGCTCTATCATCCAACGCAGGTTGGTGAGAGCGGCGACGGAATTGAATCCAGCCGCCAGGATTGAGGCGTACGGCGCTACCACCAGAGTTTTGGAATCCTGCTTCTCTAACGCAAGTTGTGGAATCCCAAAGGCGCGGTATCCGTAATTGCCGGATTCGTCGACGCGGTTATAGGCGGATTCGGAGATTCCCCACGGAACCCCTTTTCGAGCTGCATACGACTGCTGTACCCGAATCGCGCCGTCGGCGGAGCGTCTGAGCAGGGTGTCCGGATAGGAGCGCATCCAGATCGCCGGCATCAGGTACTCGAACATAGTTCCCGTCCAGGAGGCTAGAACCGGACGGCCTGCCACGAAAAAATGGCCGCGGCCGAGCAGGAACCAGCTTTCTTGCGGGATGTCGCCCTTGGCAATCGCGATGAAGGCCGCAATGCGCGACTCGGAGGCAAGCAAGTCGTAGCACGCCTGATGCAGCGTACCGCTCTCAACTTCATATCCGATCGAGAGCAGCTTGCGGCGCCGCTCCAGCAAAAAGCTGAAATCCATTCTCGAAAACCAGTTTCCGGCGTCCTCGGCAAGCGCCTGCAATTCAGCAATAAGCCGAGTGGAATTTTCGTGTGCAACCGGCAAAAACTGCGCTAGTTGCCGGCAGCAGCTCTGCAAATTGGCGGAGAGTGAATCGCCAGCGGCGATATCTTTTTCCGCAAGGCGGTCTGCAAGGCACGCGCTCAAAAGTTTGATTGCCGCAGGCAGGCGCGCCAGCGGAACCTCATGCGTTCCCTGCAGAAAGGCAAATGCCGGGCTGCGGCGAAGCGCTTCAAATGGCGGCAGCAGCCACGGAAGGTAGCCGGCGATCATTTCCCGGTTGCATTGCTCGCGAGCCGCGAGTTGGGTTTCGAACCAGGACGGCGAAGGCGCGTTCTTTTCCAGTCGATCACCCGCAGACGCCAGCGGAGAGGCCGGCGCAAGCAGGCGTTCCAGCCATGGCATCTTCCGCTGCCGCTGGAGGGCTTTGAGAGTTTTGCGGGATACCGCCCGCGATTCGCCCAGCACGCCCACGTAATCGTCGTAGCCGTCCACTAATGCGGGAGACAGCAGAGGCTTGTCGAGCAACCCGGCCGCTCCGTTCTTGAGGGCAATGAGCGCCGCAGCAAGGTTTCCGCTATCCACGGTAGAGACGAAGCGCGGGAGCAAAGGGGACAAGGTCCTGGTGTCGTACCAATTCAGCAGGTGCCCGCGAAAGGTTTGCATGCGAGCCATGGTTTGGAGGGTCTTGCGGGTCTCCGAGGCAAACTCCGGAATCGTAAGATAGCCCATTTCGCAAGCCACCTGCCGCGCATTCAGCAGGAACGCAAGATTGGTCGGAGAAATCCGCGGTGCAATCTTCCAAGATTGCTCTTGCACGTTATCCGGCACCAGCCAGTGATGCTCCTCGGTGCTGAACTCGGCAAAGTAGCGCCAGGTGCGCAGGGCGAGGCGGCGCAACCAACGCCGATCCCTTGTGGAAGGCACATTGCGGACCGACTGAAAAGGCCGGTCGAGCCACAACGAAATCAGCTTGCTGCCCGCCCAAAGCAGCAGGATGGGCAGGGCCGCGGCGAGCGCCCGGCGATGAACGAAATAGACAAGCGCCGCTATGCCCGCCGCGACCGCCGGCGTCCAGATCAGGTACCAATCGGAGGGCGAGCGCTGCCGTTTGCCCATTTCGGCTTCCTCAGCGGTCTCCCATTCGAGCATGCGCCGGCGTGAAACCATGCGGCGATAAAGCGTCCGCCCAATTGCATCGACAGAAACCAAGGCGTTGTGCTCAAGGAACGTAAGTGTCAGCAGCACGCCGACGAGCGCTGTTCCAAGCGAAGCCAGAGCATCGGCAATGCCGCTCAGGCTGGCGGAAAACGCCGCCCGCACGACTCCAAAGGCGCACTCGACCCACGGCGGCACAAAAAGGATGGCGAGGGTGACGGCAGTCCAGTAGAGAGGGCGCCCGGGAAGCACGGTCCATCCCAGGACCAGGAGCACGAAAATTGCAATCTCGATCAGGCTCCGCCGCAGGTTGTCGAGAATCTTCCAGCGCGCGATGAACGAGATCGGATTGCGGACACGTTTGCCGCTCTCGTCGGGAACCCGCGGAAACAGCCACTCTACGATCTGCCAGTCTCCCCGTAGCCAACGATGTTTACGCCTGACGTAAGCCAGGTAGTGCGATGGATAATCGTCGATAACCTGAGCATCGCTCATGAATCCGACGCGCGCATAGGCGCCCTCGATCAAATCGTGACTCAGCAGCGCGTTGCGCGGGAAACGATGGTCGAGAACCTGGTGCAGGGTGCGAACTTCATAGAGGCCCTTGCCGGCGAAGGTGCCCTCGCCGTAAAGGTCCTGATAGACGTCGGAGATCGCACGCGTGTAAATATCGAAGCCCGTCTGCCCGGAATAGATCGAGGCCAGCCGCGATTGGGCGGCGCTCTGGACGCTCACGCCAACACGCGGCTGAAGAATGCCAAAACCTTCGACGACGATATTGCGCTCGGGATCGATAATGGCCTGGCACAAGGGATGCGCCAGCGCGCCGATCAGCCGGTGGGCCGTTCCACGAGGCAGTTCGGTGTCCGAATCGAGGGTCAAAACGTAACGAACGCGCGGCAGAATCGAGAGGTCGCCGGCTTTGTACGGAAAGCTATCGTAGCCGCCAAGAATCAGTTTATTGAAGTCAAGCAGCTTGCCGCGCTTGCGCTCCCAGCCCATCCAGACGCCTTCGCGAGGGTTATAAACGCGATGGCGGTGGAACATGGAAAACGTGCCGGCACCGTTTCCGCGATATTTGTCGTTGAGCCCGCGAATGAGTTCGCCGCAGAGATAGACCAGCGGATCGTCCTCGCTGGGAGTCGACGTGGAATCGGGCAAATCGGTCAGCAGGGCAAAGTGCAGGTTTGCACTCATGTTCCCGACGTAGCGGACCTCGAGATCGTTGACCAGCCGCCGCACCTGTTTTTCGTTGAGCAGCAAGGTTGGCACCACGACCACGGTGAGACAGTCATCCGGGATGCCATGCTCAAAATCCAGCTTGGGAAGAATCCGCGGCGTCAGCAGGGAAGTGACCAGGTAATTCATCACTTCAACCGCGCTCTGGCTGCTGGGAAGAAGCAGCACCAGCACGCAAAAGAAGATCGCGGAAAGCGAATAGACCTCGATACCGCGCCAGATGATGGCGATCACGATGGCGAAGGTCAGCACTTCAATGCCGCTGAGGTAGAACTCATCGGCGTAGCGGCGTAGAGAATCCTGCAAGCGCTCGTGCCAGGGAAGATGCACATGGGCGCGTCTGTACAGCAGTTCCCTGCCCTCGGCAACCAGATAATAACCCACATGCGAACGGCGAAGCGCAACCCGAGGGTCGGCCTCCAGATGCTGCTGCGACTCGCGGGCCAGGGCAAGCGCCTGCTGGGCGATCTCCAGCTCCGAGCAGTCCGAATGCTCTGCCAGATGGACCACGGCGGCCGGTACATCTCGCGCGTGTCGACATCCATGCGCGCGTAAGCGCCCGCCGGGTCTTGCCGCAGCACCTGATCAAAAACGATCAGAGGCTCCAGCAACTCCCTCCAGGGCGCCTGGGCAATGTCCCGCAAGCTGCGAATGCAGATGCGCGCTCCCTCCGCTTCCTGGTTCGCCAGCAAGCGGCGGAAACACCGAGATTCGCTCCAGCAACACCGCGTTGAAGGCCGCCGGCAACGCTTGCAGTTCTTGCAGGAGCAGAACGGTTACGCCCTGAAATGCGCGCAAATACGTACTCATCTCGGAGTCGACGAAACGATTGGTCAGAAAACCGAGCAGGTCTTCGGCTATGGCGATGACGCGGGGCACGATCTCCCCGTTATCCCGCACCACATGCGGCAGCGATCGAAGCATGCGCTCCGCTTCCGGCAGCTTCGCCGCCAGCGAGCGCAACAGGTGAACGTTCTCGCGAAACCAACGCCACTCCTCCGAGTCGCCAGACTGGGTTGCCGAAGGTTTCTCTAGAACCGCGACCTGCTTGCCGAGTTCGCGAGCCAGCATTTGCGACCGCTTGACGAGACGCCGCGGAGCCCGGGCGTCCGGCAGCCAGACCAGCGAACGGGCGCATTCGGCGGCGCGAGCCGCTATCAGTCCGGCATCGTGCGCGCCCTCTTGCCCGGCGGAACCGAAGAACCTTTCCGAAGCTTCGGCCAATTCAACGTGCGTGTTCTTAGGCATGTCAGTCCAAACAAACTACCGGTAGCTGGCGGCCTGCAATTCAAATAATCCTGCGTAGCGCCCGCCAAGAGCTATCAACTGGCCATGATTGCCGTCTTCTACGATCCGGCCATCGGCCAGCACGACGATGCGGTCGGCCATGCGGACAGTTGAAAAACGGTGCGAAATAAACAGCGCCATCTTGGCCTCCGTGAGTTCGGCAAAGCGCTCGAAAACTTCGGCTTCGCTGCGCGCATCGAGCGCGGCTGTCGGTTCGTCCAGCACCAGCAGTTGAGCGTCCCGCAGATAAGCGCGCGCCAGCGCCAGCTTCTGCCACTCGCCGCCGGAGAGGTCCACGCCCTGGTTGAAAGCGCCTGCCCAGCATCTGCTCGTAGCCGCCGGAAAGCTTCGCGATCACCTCATCGGCCAGACTTTTGTGGGCGGCGGCCCGAATCAAGTTCAGGTCCTGAAGCTGCTCGATTCGTCCCACCGCGATATTTTCGCGGGCGGTCATCTCGTAACGCATGAAATCCTGGAAGATGACCCCGATCTCGCGATAGAGGTCTTCGAGGCTGTATTCGCGGAGATCGACGCCGTCGAGAAGAATCTCTCCCTCGGTGGGATCGTAGAGGCGGGTGATCAGCTTGACGATGGTGGTCTTTCCCTGTCCGTTCTCGCCGATCAACGCCACCCGCTCGCCGGGACGCAAATGAAAATTGAAGCCCTCCAGAATGAGCCGGTCGCTGCCGGGGTAATGGAACGACACATTGCGGAACTCGAAGCCGCGCACGATCGGCCGCGGCGCCGGCAGCGCATTCGGCTTGGAGCGGATGGTGGGCTCCATCTGGAAAAATTCAAGCAGGTCGGTCAGGAACAGGGCCTGGTCGGCGATGCCCGACAAGGTCGAGAAGATCTGCTGAATGTTGTTGCTTGCCTGCAGAGATGGCGCCCGCCAGAAAATACAAGGTGCCGACCGAGAGAAATCCCAACAGAGTACGCCAGATCACCCAGACATAGGCCGCGTAATAGCCAAGCGTTCCGAGCACCGACAGGCCCATTCCGGCCAGCAAACGCAGCCGCGAGAGAGCGACGTTTTCGCGATAGATTTCGTCGGAGAGCCGGGTGAAGCGATCGGTGATAAACCCGCTCAGTCCGAATAGCTTCAGCTCCTTGGCGGCTTCCTTGCTGCCCCCCAGGATGCGCAGGTAATCGAGCTGCCGCCGGACAGGAGTTTGGCGAAAGTTTTTGGCATAACCCAGGAACGCAAAATGACTTTCTCCAAGAAAAGCGGGGATCACCCCGGCGATCAAAACCAGCAACAGCCAAGGAGAAAAATAAACGATGGAGATCGACAACGAAATCGTGGTGACCACCTGCTGCAGCAGCCGTCCGATCGACTGAATCATCCCCAGACGGTCTGTCGCCTGCACCCGGGCGCGCTCGAGCCGGTCATAAAACACCGGGTCCTCGTAGGCAATCACGTCCAGTTGCGCGGCATGCTTCATGACGGCAATGCTGACGTGGCGCGTGTACTTGTCAGCCAGCAGCGAGTCCAGATAATCAAGCAGGCGCGTGACCATGCTGCTGGTCACCGCCAGGGCGAACTCCGCCGCCACCAGCCACCAGAATCGGTGGGACACCGGCTGGTGATGCGCAACGACGTCGACAATGCTGTCGATGATCAGCTTGCTGACGCCGAGCAGGGCAACCGGCAGCAGAGCGCTGAAAACCCGGACGAGAATGCCGCAAGCGACAACTGCTGGCCCGGACTGCCAGACAATTTTCAGCACAGGCGGAATCTGGCTGAGCGCCGCCAGACGTTCGTGCCACCCGCTCCAGAAACTATGCTTGCCGTGTGCCATCGATCCTTAACTATTTGCGATTATTTGTATTTGTTTGGCTGTGGCGAGGCCGGCAACGGCGACCCTATCGCCTGCACTGGCCAGAGCAGTTTTTGGCGCTGTTTGTGGCGCTGCTTAGAGAGATGCAGAAAGCGGAGCAAGGTTTGTGCCCGGCTGAGGTAAGCGGAAACCGGCAGTATCGCGCCCGCTCACGGCTCGCGATGTTGGGAAATACCAGCTAAAGAAGGGACTTGAGGAGAACGGGCGGCCAGCACATGGCCCAGCACTGCGTCCGAGACCGGCGTCCGAAGACTGTGCCCGAAACCACGGTAGATTGAGGGAGTTAGGATACCGCCCGCGGCAGTCACCAAGCGGCGACACCGGCCCGGAACAGGCGCCGATGCGCCTTCCGGGAAAACCTGGACGAACCGGCAAGCTTACCGACAGCGCCACTGGACGATGATGTCTACGCTTCGCCCGTAAGTTGTTTCAGCGCTGCCGGGCCTTCATTTCATCTCGTTAGACGACGGCAGGCGTATCGATCCCCTGTGCTTGTTTTCCTGGATGTGATCCCAGACGAGCTGCTCTCCCAGCCATACGGCCTGCCTGTTTGCCAGCTCAACATTCTGGAAAAACAGACGATGGCCGATGGCAAACCGGGCACCACACTGATCACAGGTAACGGTCGACATTTCAACCAGATTGGGCACGCTCTCGCTCGTTCCACGCACCCTTTTGGCCATTCCACGGCTCAGCTGCTTCTCCGCTTCGCCGAGCCCTACCACCGAGGTTCGCGAGGCTGACGCGCATGACCGCGATAGTCATCCCGTCCGCCACCGCGTGAACCGCCGCCGCCGCCACCGCGCTCTACCTTGGGTCGCGCTTCATTGACCGTGAGCGGCCTTCCACCCGAGTCCTGGCCGTTCAAGGCTGCAATGGCCTTGGTGGCCTCGTCCTTGTTAGCCATCTCGACGAACCCGAAGCCCCGCGAGCGGCCGGTGTCGCGATCGGTTACCAGAGAAACGCTATCGACCGTGCCGAAGGGCTGAAAAAGTGAACGAAGCTCTGCTTCGGTCATGCTGAAACTGAAATTCCCGACAAAAATCTTCATGTTGTTCCGATTCCTTTGTAATCGTCAGTCATCGTTGTAACTGTTGTAATCGTTAGGTGCCGAGATGATGCAAGCGTGATGCCCTGACCTTGCACCAAAGGTTGAGAGCACCCGCCGGTAATCAGCCGCTAACCACCGTCTTGGGGGACTGCGGTAAGTATTTTGGGGCCACACTGCATGCCCATACTTGCCAGCTCCTCCGCCACGACAGGGGATGCGCGCTTGGCGGTGCTTTTTCTGTATGTTGCTTGTGTTTGCTTTGGCTCATCGAGTGCTGGGGCCAGTACGCTAAGGAGGATGGATTCAGATACGCTGACTTAGCTTCAGAGAGTCTGAAAGAGGACGGAACTACTCGCTCAGATTCTACCGTAGGCGTTGAGCATTCGATTGTCAACAGCGAAAGCGGGTTTTCTTATCCGCCGACAAACCGCTCCGGTTGGTGAATCGCGCGCCTTCCTGTAGCATCTTATTAAACGTAGGTCGCGAAGTTTTAGGCGCGATTTTGAGCTGGCCGGCCGTTTCGGTCTGTGTTTCCATCTCTGAGTCCCAGCAAAATCTTCCAGCCGAATCACCAGAAAAAAGGGAAAAAAGGTACAAAGCCAGTGGAACAAGGAACAGTGAAGTGGTTTAACGATGCCAAAGGTTTTGGTTTCATAGCGCGGCAGAATGGCGAAGACGTTTTTGTGCATTTTTCGGCCATTAAGTCGGAAGGATTCCGCAGTCTCCAGGAAGGGCAGTCGGTACAGTTCGAGGTGACGAAGGGACCGAAGGGACTGCAGGCGGAAAATGTCGAAGTCCTGTAAACTGAATATGGGCGGACCCCGGGGCAGCGGCTCCGGGATCTCTCCGAGCAATATTTTCTTCTTGGGACAGGAGCATCCATGGCCGGAAACTCTCGACCGTCATTCACCAAGCGTTCGAAAGAACGCGCCCGCCAGGAAAAGCGGGTAGAAAAGCTACAGAAGAAAGCACAGCGTAAGTTGGAAGTTAAGGAAGAAACGCCGGTTGAACGCAGCGGGAATCCGGTGATCGCGTACGACGAAGATGGCCAGCCTTTGGCGTTGGACTTCAACGATTTCTGATCCGCATCCTGCCCCCCTGGCGGATTGTGCCAGGTGGTGGTATACTGAATGGGAAAGCTACTGACCACGGTTTTTCAGTGGTGCGAAAGTTCGATCTAACGACTCGAGTCCCGCCCTTCTGCTACCCCGTACAACTCAGCGGCCATAACTGAAACTGAGCGGCATCCCTAGTCTTATTCGCGAATCGCCTCCCCTGAGTGCGGGTCGCGAGGCGCCCCTCGAGAAAGAAAGAACTTAACGATTCGCATGATGAAGTTTTCTGAATTACCTCTGTCTTCTGCGCTTCAGCAGAAGCTTGCTGACGCACAATTTTCAATCCCCACACCCGTCCAGGCCGCCACGATTCCACAGGCGCTCGCAGGCAAGGACATACTGGCCACGGCGCAGACGGGAACCGGCAAGACCCTTGCCTTCCTGGTGCCGATCATCGAGCGGCTGGCAAGCAGCAACTCGCGCCGCATCGAGGCGCTTATTCTGGTGCCGACGCGCGAACTTGCCATGCAAGTTTGCGAGCATTATGACAACGTCCGCAGCAACCAACTGGCACCCGCTGCCCTGGTGATGGGCGGAGTACCGGAGAAGAAGCAGCTTCAGGCCCTACGCTCCGGCGCGCAACTGATGGTCGCTACCCCTGGAAGGCTGGAAGATTTTCTCGGCCGCAAACTGGTCGACCTGCAGCATGTCAACATCTTGGTGCTGGACGAAGCCGACCGCATGCTCGATATGGGCTTTTTGCCGTCAATCCGGCGTATTGTGGGACGTCTGCCGCAGCAGCGCCAGACGATGTGCTTCTCGGCGACGCTCGAAGTATCGGTCGCGGGACTGGTCAACGACTACTTAAAGAATCCCGTGCGCATCGCCTTGGGCTCGATTCTGAAGCCCGCGGAAAGCGTAGAGCTGCAGGCTTTTGAGGTGGCATTGGCGGAGAAACCGGGCGTTCTGCGCGAACTTCTCTACGCTGAAAAAGGCCAAACGCTGATCTTTGCCCGCACCAAGCGGGGCGCCGAACGGCTGGCTAAAAATCTGGTGCGTGACGGATTCGCCGCAGCCATGATTCACGGCGACCGCTCTCAGGCCCAGCGTACCGGCGCGCTCAATGGCTTCGACGAAGGCCGTTTCAAAGTGCTGGTTGCAACCGACGTGGCTTCACGCGGCCTCGACGTGAACGACGTCGCCCACGTGATCAACTATGACCTGCCGGCCATGCCGGAAGATTTTATTCACCGCGTTGGCCGTACCGGACGCGCCGGCGCTTGCGGCCGCGCTTCAACCTTGGTCTCGGGGGTTGAGGTGGTTGAACTGCGCCATATCGAGCGTATTTTGAAACTCAAAATAACGCGCAAACAGATCGGCACAGATACTGCGTTCAGGGAACCCCGTCCCACCCGGAACACACTTCCGTCCCGCACCCTCTTCGCCATGCCAGGCGAAGTATTCGTGTAAAGGCTGCCGTGTTTTCCAGGTTCAAGGAAAACGAAAAAAAGTTTCGCCAAGCGCACGCATAAGATCACGCATAAGATAAAAGACTCGGGCCGCTGCCACAGGTGGCGGCCCGAATCGCATCCAGAACAACTTCCGAATTGGTGTAGCAAAATTTCAAGTGGATGTCATGGCGACCGTAGCGCCGAGCGCCCGTGGCCGGAGCAGCCAAGCTGCGTACCCGACGTTACACTTGCAAGCAAAAGGCTATTCTGGCGCGGAGGATCGGGGGTCCCGGCGAGCACCGCTCGTTGGGGTGATTGTGGAACCACCCTTTGTTTTCAGCACATGCGCGATGAGGCGGGTTACATGCTGACAATGCTCTTAGTGTTTCTGATGATCGACCGGAAACCACGCTAGGGGATTGTGCGCAGTCAGCGACGGCGAATCATTTGGCTTTTTGTGCCCATCACCCGCCCGCCTTGGGTCAGTCCGGAAGATAAATCTTGGATCTCGTTTCGCGCCGCGGCCTCGGCGAGTTCGCGCGTGGAGGAATGCCCCCAGGACACCAGTTGGTCAGGGTTCTGCGTCGAGCAAATCATCCAGTGGTAACGCACTTCTCTATGGTAAGGCTCGGCTTGGATCGAGAACACGTAATTGCCAACCGCATCCGGCATCGATACTCCTATCACGTGGAGTTGACGGAGATCGTCAAAGAAAATGTTATCTGGGCGTGCCGTACGTGGTGAAATCCACCGACCCGCAGCCCAAACATCCTCTCCAGAACACTACTATTAAGGAGCGGCAACTCGCGGCCCGATGCTGATAACTGGCTTTGCGCGCCGTTCGAGGAACTGGCACCTGGATGCGCAAAGCAGTCACCCCGGTTCAGGGCAAGCAGAGATGCGTATGAAGATGTCTATTTTGATACTACGCCGATTACACCGTTTCAGCCAACCCAGACACCCGCAACCGCGGCGCGGGTCGGGCGCAAAACAGAACACCCGGAGCGAACCGGGTGCTCGTGAAAACGTCAATTTTGATTCGGACTTTGACGCAGAAGCGCAAGCCGCTGAAAGGATTGGTGGAGCTAGTCGGGATCGAACCGACGACCTCTGCAGTGCGATTGCAGCGCTCTCCCAGCTGAGCTATAGCCCCGTCCGGCACACAACCCTGGGAAGCGCGTTGGCGCGCTCGTGAGTTGGGCCCAGCATGTATATTATCAGCCAGCCGCTCCGCAGGTAAAGCCTGGAATCCTCTGCTGCCACGCCGAACCACCGCCCGTGGGTGCCGCAAATCACATCTTTCCACTCTGACGCGTTTATAATAAACAGCGTGGATTCAATCAAAAAAGTTGCCGAGGCCGACTTCCCCACCCGCTGGGGGCAATTTCGCATCCTCGGCTTTGAAGGCTACTTTACAAGCTCCGTCCGCTACGCAAACGATTCCCCTGCCGATGTCGAACGCCGCCGGGAAACCGCTGTCGCTCTCGTCATGGGCGACATACACTCGCAGCCGCCCCTGGTGCGCATTCACTCGCAGTGCCTTACGGGAGACGTATTCGGATCGAATCGCTGCGATTGCCGCGCGCAGCTTGAAATGGCGCTGGGAAAAATCGCCAAGCTCGGCCGTGGAATCCTCATTTACGAACAGCAGGAGGGCCGCGGCATCGGTTTACTGGCCAAGTTGCAAGCCTACGAATTGCAGGATGGAGGACTTGACACCGTCCAGGCCAACGAAAAACTTGGCTTCAAGCCCGATTGCCGCGAATACAACCTGCCGGTCGCAATCCTCACCACACTGGGCGTGAAACACGTGCTGCTGATGTCCAACAATCCCGAAAAGATTGTCGCCGTTGAGCAGGCTGGAATCAAGGTGGAAAGGGTGTCGGCACAGGTCGACTCACATCCGCGCTCCGCGAAATACCTGCGAACCAAGCGCGAAAAGATGGGTCACCTGATCACCTAGCAGGCTGCTGAAAAACAGGTTTGCCCTTCTGCCCTGATATGAGCGTCCAAACCATTGCTCTGTAGCTCTGTGGGTGAGTTGCGTCATTCTTATAACTGTCGCGGCAGGGACGACTATCGCTGATTGCCCCGCACAAATCCATACAAGCGCGTGTACGCATACGGCTCTTACGATGGATGGATTGCGCAGAAGAGTGCAACAGGATAAGGATGCAGAATACGAGGGTGGAGGAACCCATCGGTCGCACGCGAGGAGAGCAATGGCTCCCCTCGCATCATTTATGCATTTCGCGCTTTGCTCGCCTCATACGGCAAACGCGACGCTAGTGAGTCGAGTTACCCGGAACGGCATCCTTGCTTCAACCCCCACTGACAGGGATTAATACTTTTGGTAAGACAAGATTGTTGTACAGCAAGCAGCAAACAGGCCTAATCCGACTAAGAACATCAGACCACCTACATAGCTGCCGGATATACCAATGAAAAAACCCATCAGTACCGGTGAAAATGCCGAGCCGCCATTGGCAACGCCATTCATCATACCTGCTCCGGCGCCAATCGCCTTGCCGGGAACAATGCGTTGCACCATTGCCCAGGCCGGCGCTATCCCGAGTCCGATGGAAGCAATCCCCAAGGAAATTAGAATAGCCGCGGTTGTGTTATTTGGGGCATGAGCACCAAAATAGATCCCAGCAGCAGCACCCAGCATGGAGACCACACATACCGGAGCACGTCGACCTGTCTTATCCGATATATATCCCGATGCCAGCACGCTGGCTATACCAAGGACATAGGGAAGCGAAGACCAAGCACCCATGGCAGCCCAGGAAAATCCGCGCGCTACTTTAAGATAAGAAGGCAACCATGCCATGGTTCCCCACCATATCGACGCCAGACAGAAATAGTGAAGAGTGACTAACCAGAACCGGTAATTGAAAATAAATACCTTTATATTCTCCCAGACCGTCACATGACCGGCCTGAGCTTCAAGCTCCTTTTCGGCCTTTTGTCCGGCTTCGATAAGGTCGCATTCCGCCTGATTTGCCCCTTTATGCTGACGCGGATAGTCTGTTGTCCAGAACCACAGCAACAACAGCGGAAGCAATCCAAGAGCGACCAAAATGAAAAAGCTGGTGCGCCAGCCATAAGAATGGATCGCCCAAGTCAAAAAGGGCATGGCAATGGCCGGTCCAGCCATCAGCCCGACCACCCAAACCGCATTCGCTTTACCTCGTTCATGCGGCGGGAACCAGTTCTTTACATACTTACTTTGCATCGGCCAATGCATTCCTTCGCCTAGCCCAAGGACTAATCTTGCCACCAGCATGGTAGTAAAGGTCGCGGCAATACCACCCATGAACAGTGCGCCAGCCCATAGAAGGATAGATAAAGACATAGCTTTCCGGGGCCCTAAGATATCGCCCAGGGGACTAAGGAGGATGTTGGAAATCCCATAGGCGATCAAGAACAATGTCATGAGCAGGCCCATCCGTACCGGTTGGCCTTTAATACCCATGTCGGTAAGAAACGCATTGTCCGCCAAGAGAACGGAAACATTGACCCGATCCAGATAAGCGACCAGTAAGGTAACTAACAAAATTAAAACAAGAATAACCCTCTGCCTGGTGGGTCTCAATCCAGTACCACCAGTACCACTAGTCGCTCCAAGTGCTTGACTCTGTGTTTGACTCTCCACGTTCAGCCTCCACTTTTCTAAAATTGTGCGCTATTCCCCGCGATTTTTCGTCGCCCTCATCACATCTCTGCAACTCAAGATTTATGCTTCTAAGAGCTTTCCTTTCCCAGCGACCGCGAATTACGATTGAGCCGGGGCTTTATCCTGCGTAGCCATTAGAAAGCAGAGTATTCAGCTGCTCCTGGATCGATCTGCGAGCCGTCAAAATATCCGTCAACGCCGCGATTTTCGTACTGGCCATAGGGTGCGCGACGGCGCTCGTCCATCCGACAAAATAGGTTCCAATCGCCCGCCTGTTGGTTGAGGGCGGGACTCATTGTGAGTTCGTTCACGGCTAGCACCCCTGGGCCAACCCTGTAATCTTGATCAGCTGTAAGAACCCATGCCGTGTATTGAAGTATCCGATGGGCTGGACGATACCGTTGTTAAGCGTTATTTGATAATTGTAGGCCCGGATCCGTGCTTGCAACGAACCATAAAATATCAGTTAGAGAAGCCATCATTGTGGGCTGAGCCTTTGATAATTGCAAGCAAGAGTGCTGTTTTTTTCAAGTCGGGAATGAGGTGGTTCAAAGTCCTTCCAGGCACTCCCTATAAACCATTCATAGTCATAGACTTAGAGCCGTCACCCGCGCTCCGTGCGGTCCCGCATGGCGAGTTACGATCCCCAGATCAAAGCTAATCGAGACTTAGGAGCACCCGTACAAGCAGAGGACCATAATCTCATTGAGGGTATTTCATCGCGGGGTTGTTCCGGGGTAAGAGTCAGCGCCAACGTCGCGCTGTCACGTGCAAAACAATCAGGTGTAGAGGCTTGGTTCGGCACGCCTCAGTTTCTTAGCGTAGACGTTGACCCGACGGAAGGTCTCAAAACACCGGCCATCGTCCTGCTTTGTTTCCTCGATGATTCTCTTCACCACAAAGTCACGGAAATTGCTTTTCTGCTGATCCGGGACGCAGGCCAGGAAAGGAACGATGCTCGGCTGATCGATCCATCGAATCATCGCATCCATATCCGCGAAAAATCGGTCCGCATTCTCGCCCCACACCTTAACATCAGTCAGTCCAGTTGATTTCACTAATGCTGCATATTCGTCGATTGTGGGCATGTACCAAGGCCACTGGAAGGATGCAAAATACGCAAGAAATGCCTGCTGCGATATTGCCTCCCGAATGACCCTCAAAAAATTTGCACAATTCCCGTCTCCGGCAAAGTTGAAGCGAATCCGTCCATTGTCACGGAGTGATCGGCCCACTCTTTGGTACAAGCGCCGGTGATCCTTTAACCAATGAAGGGTCGCGTTCGAGAATACGACATCGAACTCCGCGGAGAAGTCGAGGTCATTGATGTCCATGAAGGCGAAGCTCAGGTTTTCTCGCGCCTTGGATCGGGCGGCCTCGATCATCCCTCGCGAGGCATCGATACCTACGACTCGTCCGCTGGGGAGAAGTTCGGCGATTCGGGCGGTAAGTGTCCCATCGCCGCAACCGAGATCCAGAACGCTCTCCTTGCCTTCTAGTTCGAGTTCTTCGATGAGTCTTGCGCCCCATTCCTGCTGATGGGTCGAGGCTTGCGCGTATTTCCTGCCATCGAATTCGTGTGCCATTTCGAGAAGATGCGAAAATCCGCTGCTTGCTAGGCGAGCCGGCCTTCGGCTGCGACGTTGTTTTCAAGTGCATCGAGCACGGCATCAATCTTGTCTTCGTTGACTTCGCCGTACCAGCAACCCTCGGGATAGACAACCATTATGGGGCCGTGGTCACACAGATTCAAGCAGCCGGTACTGGAGACCATCACGTTGTCCAGGTTGCGGTCCGAAAGCTCGCTCTGGAGATGTTGCAACAACGAACCGGACTCTTTGCGATGACACACTCCCTTAGCTTCGCCGGCAACCCGGAAGCTGGCACATACAAAGATATGGTGTTTCGGTTTTTCCATGTTTCTCTCCTTCGATAATAAGTTAAGCGCAGCCCGTGCCCGTACCCTGACACTCCGATCCGCAGGATTTGAATTGTTTTCTCATCGACACCGGGACATCTCCCGTGTGGAAGAGGCTTCCCAGGCCTTCGGAAATCAGTCCGCTCATCTCGATGACCCGCAATCCGGCGTGTTCCAGAACCCATCGCGGCGCCCGGCCAATTCCGCTGACAACGACCGCGCGGCAGTCGTCGATCGATTCCGCCAAATCCCGCCAACGCTGGTTACCGCCGCCCGTTTCAGGTGTGTAGCGCAGTTCGACCAGTTTGGGTCCGCCATCGGCGTGCTCAAAGATCCACAAGCGCGTAGCTTCTCCCAGATGTTGGTTCACCAGGATTCCTTCCATGCTGGCAACCGCGATGTAAGGCCGCTCCGGCTCCGTGTCCGACAGTCCATTTGCACACGCCCGCATCAACTCGATGAGGCCGCTGCTCGATGGCTCCCCCAGACGGCCAACTGCATCGGCGCGACAGCGCGTACAGTGCTCCATCTGCGGCAGGTAGTCCGCGACCTGCTCTCTAAGGAGCTTCATTTCGCCGCTTTGCATCTCCTCTTTATCCGCGAATGGCGTGTCCTCGACCGGATAGAGCGGGATCGAATTCATGATGTCTGCGCCCAGTTTGCGCATCTCCTCGGCGACTTCGCAGATATGGTCCCGATTAATTCCCGGCACAACGATGGTGTTGATCTTTACGGTGATTCCTGCCGCCTTCAATGCCACAATCGCACTCTTCTGGCGAGCCAGCAGATGGCTAGCTGCCGCTTCGCCGCGATAGATCGTACGGCCATCACGCACCCAGGCGTAGATTCCCGCCCCAATCAATGGGTCGACGGCATTCACGGTGAGAGTGACATGGCTGACCTGCAGACGAGCCAGTTCCGCCACATACGGCTCCAGATTCAGCCCATTGGTGGCCACGCACAGCAACATCTCCGGATACTGCTGACGCACCAGGTGAAGGGTTTCAAGCGTATCCTCCTGACTCGCGAATGGATCGCCCGGCCCGGCAATGCCGACGACCTTCAGTTCCGGCATGACCTTCAGAGCATGATGCAGGTAGTTCACGGCCTGCTTCGGAGAAAGCACCGCACTCGTCACACCTGGGCGGCTCTCGTTCGCGCAGTCGAACTTGCGGTTGCAGTAGTTGCACTGGATGTTGCACTTGGGCGCCACGGGAAGGTGAATCCGTCCCGTGCGGTGCCGGACGTCGGAGTTGAAACAAGGATGTTGTGTCAGGTCCAGTGCCATCGCGCCCTCCTCACATGTAGCTGTAGCCGACAGGCGAACTTTGCTGTTTGAATTCGATGAGTGCGTTGACGATGCGATCGAATAATTGCTGCGCTCCACGGTAACCGAGGTGCAAAATTCGTTGGCCGCCGATCCGATCGTGAATTGGGAAACCTACGCGGATCAGCGGAATTCCCAGTTGCCGCGCCACCGAATAGCCTTTGCTGCTTCCGATCAGGAAGTCCGCCGATAACTGTTTTGCTTCGTCCGCCATGGACATGAAATCCGTACCCTCGCGAGTGACAATCGGTCCATCTACGTCGGCGGTAACTTCAGCGATCGATTTAGCCAGCGATCCGCTTTCGCCACCGGAGGCGCACAGCACGGGAACAACGCCTATCTCCGCAAGCAGCGCGGCCAAACCGACTACGAGATCCTCCTCTCCATAAACCACGGCCCGTTTGCCAGACACGTATTTGTGCCCGTCCACATAGGCGTCAATTAGCCTTCCGCGTTCGTGCCGATGCTTGGCCGGTATGGGGCGTCCTGAAAGCTGTTCGAGTACTTCGAAGAAGGCGTCGGTTTCGCGTACTCCTATGGGCACGCCCAAAGGGTGGGATGGCACGGCAAACCGCTCGCGCAAAAAAGTTGCTGCCGTGACTTTGCCCGCGATGGTCCGCCCGAACTCGACCGTGGCACTGGCGGATGCGCTGGAACGAATCGCCGCGATGGGAGTTCCGCCCTCCGGGATCTTGTGATACCGATCGAGCGCCGGCCCATCGAGCGTATCGGAGTAATCAGGCAGTAGCACCGATTCGAGCGAGAAATCCGCCGCGACTTCCTTGAGGTAACGGATATCGGCCGCCGAAACCATGCCGGGAAAAAGATTGATGTGATCCCCTCGCAACTCCGCCGGTGCTGCCAGCTTCTCGACAACCGCTCGAACCGCGGCGTGAAAGCCGTCGATGTGCGTGCCGCAATAGCTCGGCGTCGATATAGGCACCAATACAGGCGCATCGGCGCCGTCCAGTGCCACCTCATACGGATGCAGCAGCTGCGCGACATCTTCCCCGATGGTCTCGCTCAGGCAGGTCGTCGCAATCCCAATGAGACTCGGATGATACTGGGAAGTGACATTTTGCAGTCCGCGGTGCAGATTCTGTTCGCCGCCGAAGATTGTACTCGCCTCACTGAAGCCGGATGCCGCAATGTCCATCGGCTCCTTGAAGTGACTGATGATGTATCGACGCATGTAGGTGGCACAACCTTGTGAGCCATGAAGAAACGGTAGCGCGCCTTCGATGCCGCGCAGCGCAAGGCAGGCTCCAAGCGGAGTACACAGCTTGCAGGCATTGCGGGTCGCAACGTACTTGGGCGGCCGGCTTTTCTTTACGACGTGAGGAGTAGTACTCATTCCGGCGACTCCTTTGGCAATGCGCACTCCCGCTTGCGCGGCGTGAGCTTCCAGACTGGACTCATGACCGTGCCATACACTTCACGGGCAAAATTCACCATGCCCGCGAAGCCTGCAAGGGCCTCCTTGCGTTCATGGTTGTGGTCACAGAACCCGACTCCAAGCTTGTAAGCGATCGGACGTTCCTTCACGCCTCCGATAAAGACGTCCACTTCTTTTTCTTGCAAAAAGCTGGCCAGTTCCAGCGGGTTGGAATCGTCGACGATGATCGTGCCCTCGTCGCAAAGCTCGCGAAGCTGTTCGTAGTCCTCGCGATTGCCGGTTTGCGACCCTACCAGGACAGTCTGCATGCCGAGCAGCCGCAGAGCGCGCACCAGTGAAAACGCTTTAAAAGCTCCACCAACGTAGATCGCCGCTCTCTTGCCCTGCAACTTACGCCGATACTCCGCGACCGCGGGCATGATGGCTTCGATCTCCTGGCGCACCAAGTCCTGCGTCCGCTGCATCAGGTACGGATCTTTGAAGAAGCGGGCAATGTCATAGAGTGACTGAGCCATATCTTCGATGCCGAAGTATGAGACTCGAATAAACGGAGTACCCCACTTGTCTTTGAGGCTCTTGGCCAGGTAGGTCATAGAACCTGAGCACTGCACTACATTCAGCGCCGCGCCGTGCCCCCGCCGGATATCGTCGACCCTTCCATCGCCGGTAAGGCAGGAAACAACTTCAACGCCCATACGGCGAAAGTATTCGCGAATGATCCAAATCTCGCCGGCCAGATTGAAATCGCCGAGAATATTGATGCTGACGGGGCTGATGCCGTCTGTTGGCGCAGTTCCTACGAGCTGAAAGAGAGCTTCGCAGGCCGCTCGATAGCCGTCTTTCTTCGTTCCCTTGAACCCTTCGGAATGTACCGGCAGAACGGGGATACTCTTCTCCTGGCTGACGCGCTTGCAGACTGCCTCCACATCGTCGCCGATGATTCCCACGATGCAGGTGGCGTATACGAATGCGGCTTTGGGCTGATGCGCGTCGATCAACTCGCACAGAGCCGCGTAAAGCTTCTTCTCTCCTCCTTGAATAACATCCAGCTCACGAAGGTCGGTCGAAAAGCTGAGCCGGTGAAGTTCCGGCCCGGAAGAAAGCGCGCCGCGAATGTCCCAGGTGTAAGACGCGCAGCCGATAGGTCCATGGACAATGTGCAGAGCATCGGCAATGGGATAGAGCACTACTCTCGACCCGCAGAAGACGCATGCGCGCTGGCTCACAGATCCCGCGGCACTCTGCTTTTCGCAGTCGAGTTGGAAGGGCTGTGCGCCTTTACGGTAGACCTGCCGTTCGCGTTCTCGTAAGATGTCCGTCATTCTGCCCTCCCTTCACCACTGCCTTACATTACGAGTTCGAAGCTTTCTTCCGGCGCTTCACGATCCTGCCGATCCATGAGTACGCCGAGAATGTTCTCCAGCAACCGCATAGCTCCGCAATATCCCACGGTTGGAAAGTACGAGTGTCCCACCCGGTCAAGGATTGGAAAGCCATGCCGGATGAAGGGAATGTTTTCATCGCGCGCGATGTATTTCCCATAGGTATTCCCTATTAGTAGGTCGACAGGTTCCTGCTTGATCCATTGGTGCAAGAGATAGGTATCGGCCTGCGCTCCTTTACGAATCTTCGCCGAAGGTACGGAACTATCTAATACACTCCGGATTCGCTTTTCAAAGCGGGTTGACGGAGTACCTGTCACGATATAGACAGGCTTCATATCAAGGCAGACAAGAAATTCGGCCAAGGAGACAAGCTGATCCGGATCGCCGAATAGAGCTACGCGCTTTCCGTAAACGTATTGGTGCATGTCGGCGATCATGTCCAGCAGACGGCCACGTTCGTCGGTAATGATGTCGGGGACCTGGACGCCAGCTATGGTTCGCAGTGCTTCTATAAAGCGATCCGTCGCCTGTAACCCGATGGGCAGCTCCAGTATTTCGCGCGAGACTTCGCACTTCTCTTCGAGCGCGTCCGCCGCACGGGTTGAAGCACTGAGACCGAGGCCAAGTGTAGCTATGCTGGCCCCGGCGCTGCGGATCGCATCGACGGTCGCGCCGCCCTTGGGATAGAACTGGTGCGTCCCTGTCTGCGGCGCGTCGAGAACGTCCGAGGTATCGGGAAACATGACAACCTTTACGCCCATCCGATGTGCGAGACACTTGATTTCCCGCATGTCAGACGGCTCAACCCAGCCTGGCAGTATGTTGACCTGTTTTTTTTCTTCGGCAGCAGGCTCGGCAAAATATTGCACCAGTGCCTTGGTCATATTGGCGAAGCCGGTAACATGAGAACCGACATAGGACGGGGTGTTCGCATGAATGACATGCTTCCCCTCGGGGACCTTGCCTTCACTCTTCGCCTTGCCGATGATTTGGACCATATCGTCCCCAATGGTTTCCGAGAGGCACGTCGTGTGAACGGCAATCACTTCGGGATCGTAAACGTCAAACATGGTTTCGATTGCCTGGAGGAGGTTCGCCTGACCGCCGAATACAGATGTACCTTCCGTGAAGGAACTGGTGCCAGCCATCACCGGTTCCTTGTAATGCCTGGTTAAAGTACTTCGGTGATAGGCACAGCACCCCTGCGAACCGTGACTATGCGGCAGGCAGTTGTGGACCCCCAGAGCCGCATACATCGCGCCAATCGGCTGACAGGTTTTCGCCGGATTAATGGTGAGCGCGGAGCGCTCTACAACTTCGCCGGATGTGTGTCTCAGAAGCATAGCGATTCCCCTTCTCCTGTACGGAGCTGCCTGAAATGGTCTTTAGTCGGTATTCGGTATTCGGTAGTTTGGCTGTCGCCTAATCGGCGGCAGCCTGCGGCTGCTCTGGATGGTCCGGCTGCTGCCAGGGAGGCTTGACGAAAGACCAGACTTTCATATTTACCATGCGATCAATTTCGCGATAGAAGTTGATGGCTCCCTTGAAGCCGGCGTAGGGACCGCCGTAGTCATAGCTGTGGAGCTGCTTGCACGGTATCCCCATCTTCTGCACGGCATATTTCTCCTTGATGCCGGCACAGAAAATCGCGGGTTTGTAGATTTCCAGCAGACGCTCAGTCTCATGATGACTGATGTCGTCAATCACCAACCGATCATCCTCCATCTCCGGCATCATCCCTTTGTAGTCCATGAACTCGAGATCGTTGATCGTGGCGAGCTTCGCTTTCTCCTCGTCGCTTTTGCGTGCGCGGTAGCGCATCTCATCGCGATGGACCTCGACCTCTTCTATGTTTCTGCTATCGGCGTCGACCTTCACCATCGGCAAGACCTTGCGCCCTTCATAGTCGTCGCGGTGACCGAACTCGTAGCCTGCTGCGACCGTGACCATGCCCATCTCGTTGAATAGGACCTGATAGTGATGAGCCCGGGAACCGCCGACAAACAGCATTGCAGTCTTGCCCTGACAGCGCGCCTTTACCTCCTCGCGGACGGCGTCCACGCCCGGCATCTCCTCGGCAATGACCCGTTCGATATTTGCGGTGAGTTCAGGATCGTCGAAGTACTGGCCAATCTTGCGCAGGGACTTCGCGCTGCCTTCGGCGCCGATGAAGTTTACCTTCAGCCACGGGATGCCGAACTTCTTTTCCATCATTTCGGCCACATAATTAATCGATCGGTGGCACATGACAGCATTCAGATCGGCCATATGCGAGTGTGCCAGGCTTTCATAATTCGAGTTGCCGCTGAAGGTGGCGACCAGTTTAATGCCGCATCGCGCCAGTAGTTCTTCGATTACGAAGCCGTCACCGCCAATGTTGTACTCGCCCAGCAAGTTAATTTTGAACTTCTCCGGAGTGGCCGTGTCATTGAGTCCGATCACATTTTTGAACAGAGCGTTATTGGCGATGTGGTGTCCCGCGGACTGGCTTACCCCGCGATAGCCTTCGCAACTGAATCCGAAGACATTGATCCCGAGTTCCTCTTTCATCTGGCGGGCCACGGCATGCACATCATCGCCGATGAGTCCCACCGGACAGGTCGAGAATACGGCGATTGCCTTTGGGTGAAATAGTTCATAGGCTTCCTTGATCGCCGCCTTCAGCTTCTTCTCACCGCCAAAGACGATCTGCTCTTCCGTCATATCCGTCGAAAGACAATAGGTAATAAAGTTGTCGTCCGAGGCGGATGGCGGCCGGGTCTGGTTTCTGCGAGTGAGCCAGCTATAAAAACCGCATCCAATGGGGCCGTGCGTGATGCTCAGGATGTCGCGGCTTGGACCGATTACGACGCCCTTGCAACCCGCATAGGTGCAGCCACGCTGAGTAATAATCCCCGGAGTTGTCCGGACGTTCGATTTGATTTCCGGCACTGACCCGTCTGCCCGATGTTCGGTTACCACAATTTGCTCGGCCCGCTTGCGCGCAACCTTCTTAGGATAGAGTTGTACCAGTTCATCCTTGATTGCCCGGGGATCATTTGTCATATACTTCATCCTTCCTGGTGGCTTCTCGTCAGCTAGTCTCTCGACTCACCGAAATGAATCGTGCGCTAATCGCCGTCCGCCCGCGCCTGCATGATCGCGCTCTTTCCAAATGCGCCAGCGGGAACCGGCCTTGGCAAAGCCGCCGGTGCCTGTGTCGGGTCCTCGGCGAGCCCGAAATCGAGCAATAGCCTCTCCAGCGCGGGCATCTGAAGCGGCTTTGGAATCACAAAATTCCGGTTAGTATCGATGGCTTGCGCCAGCTTCCGATATTCGTCCGCCTGAGGACAGGTGGGCTTCCATTCGATAACGGTCTTGCGATTGATCTCGGCGCGCTGAACGTCGTTGTCGCGCGGCACGAAGTGGATCAACTGAGTACCAAGCTGGCGGGCCAACTCCTCAAGCATTTCCATTTCGTTGTCGACCTTGCGGCTATTGCAGATCAAGCCGCCGAGTCGCACTCCACCGGCTTGCGCAAACTTCACGACTCCTTTGCAAATGTTATTGGCCGCATACATCGCCATCATTTCACCGGAGCAAACAATGTAGATCTCCTGCGCCTTGCCTTCGCGGATCGGCATGGCAAACCCGCCGCACACAACGTCGCCGAGGACGTCGTAGAACACGTAGTCGAGACCGATATCTTCCTTGTACGCGCCCAACTGCTCCAACAGGTTGATGGAGGTGATAATTCCCCGGCCGGCGCATCCCACGCCGGGCTCCGGACCACCAGATTCCGTGCAGTAGGTATTGCCGAAGCCGATGCGGCGGATGTCGTCCAAGTCGACCTCATCGCCCTCTTCGCGCAGCGTGTCCAAAACGGTCTTCTGCGCCAGGCCGCCGAGCAGAAGGCGCGTGGAGTCCGCCTTGGGGTCGCATCCAACCACCATCACCTTCTTCCCCATTTCGGCAAGAGCAGCTACCGTGTTCTGCGTGGTAGTTGATTTCCCGATGCCGCCTTTTCCGTAAATAGCAACCTTTCTCATTTAGGGCTCCTTGAATCTCACTCAATTAGTTAGTTGTTATAAAAAATCGTATGTGAGCATAATCCGCCCACGGCGGCGACCGGAACCATGCGCGAAAAACAGCTCAAAGCGCACACTCCAGACGCAGCACTGGATTCATCTCCATCACTATGGAGCTATGGCACTAGGGCGGGAAGCAAACCGCCAAGCCGAATCAATTCTCTGGTCTCTTAGTGAAATTGCTCAGACGTGGAGCACCGGGAAGCGCCTGTCATGGCGCCAGACTATCGCGAAAATGACGGGATACTCTTATGACAGCGACGACGGAGTCTACTGAAAAGTTCTACAGCTTTCCTTGACGACAAAAGTAGATTAGTACAAACAGGGACGCGGAGTCCAATCGAAAGTTTCGATGTTACCAATCAATGACAAGCGAGAAATTACGAGTGATGCGCGTCATAAGAACTTTTGATTGGACACCCGGCGTCCGCGAACTTACCCTCGCCTTAATCATAGTTGTTCACGGCCACAAGAAGCTGGAGGAACCAGATCTAGTGTTTAACCTGGTATCAATCAATCGCAAGGAGAACCGGGAAGAGTACCCAAGCCATTGTTATATCGCGAAGTGCCCCAATCCCGGCCGCTACCAATTGTTCGGAAGTATCGGCTTCGATGAACTTCCCGATTGGGAAGGCCGGCCGATTTGCTCCAGGCATCTGGTGGATGAAGCAAGGCTTCGCCCTGAAATCGTGATGTCTCTGCTGGATATCCTGATCGATAAGCTAGAGGAGCATAAGCTCCTATGACGCATCCTGGGAGCGAAGTAGACAATGGGGACGGAACAGACTCATCCCACATAGCGATTCTGCACCGCACCAGTAAGATCGTCAGCTCCGGTCTGGCGATCGGTGAGATACTCCAGGAGTTGATTGCAATCACGGTTGAAGTGACTGGAAGCGACGCATGCCTTGTCTATCTTGCCGATCGCGCGACGGGGGATGTAGTTCTGCGAGCTTCGCAGATACCCCACGCGCCGGAAATCGGCAGCGTGCGGCTGAAGCTGGGCGAAGGCGTTACCGGCTGGGTGGCACAGCATAAAACCGTGGTTGCCCTGGCGCGGAATGCTTCCGCGGATAGCCGTTTCAAGTCTTTCGCAACCCTGGTGGAAGACACTTACCATGCCTTCCTTTCTGTTCCCTTGGTAAGCGGCGGCGAGGTCATTGGCGTGCTGAACGTGCATCACCGGGAGCCGCACGAGCATACGTCCAAGGAGATATCGCTTTTGTTGTTTGTCGGAGAGCAGATGGGCGGCGCCATTGCACTATCTCTGCTGGCCGAAGAGAATACCAAGCTTCAGGACGAAGCACTCCAAATCAAACGGCAATTAGAGACGCGAAAACTCGTCGAGCGCGCCAAAGGGCTCTTGCAGCGGAGATACGAGTGGACCGAGCAGCAGGCCTATGAGCGCCTGCGCAACGAAAGCCGCCGTCTCCGCAAGCCAATCCGGGAGATTGCGGAGGCTGTTCTGCTGGTCGAAGGACTTGGCCAAAGCGAAAATCAGATTGAAGAGTGATCGGCCAGGTATTTCCCGGGCTCTTCAATCGCTTTCGCCAATTGCTGCAGGAAAAGCGCCGCTCGCGCGCCGTCGGCCACGCGGTGATCGGCGGACAGCGTCAAGGTCATCATGGGCCGAATGCCCGGCTTGCCGTCGACCGGCACCACTCGCTCCACAATCCGCGCGACCGCCAGAATCGCCACCTGCGGCGGGCTGATGATGGCGTTAAAGGCGTCGACGTTGTACATGCCAAGATTGCTGATGGTGAAGGTCGCACCCGTAATATCCGAAGAACGCAGGCGTCCCGCCCTGGCACGTTCGGCCATATCGCGCCGCTGCACGGCAATCTCGCCTAACCCTGTAGCATCGGCATGGGGAATCACGGCCGCCACCACGCCATCGTCCACGGCCATGGCTATGCCCATGTTCACCTGTTGATTAGGGCGGATTCCCTGCTCAGTCCACGCCGAGTTCAACCGCGGGTGCTCGGCCAGCACGCGAGCCGCCAGTGCAACCAGCAGATCAGTGTGTGTCAGCCGCACTCCGAACGCTTTTTCGATTTCCGGCAACAACCTCTCGCGTGCCGCCAGAAGTGCGCCTGCGTCGACCTCACGGACGACGAAGAAGTGGGGTACGCTAGTCCAGCTCTTAGTAGTTCGCTCCGCCATGAGTTTGGCGGTCGAGCTCAGGGGTTGCAAATCCGGCTGGGCAGGAGCACTGCCGGCTTCGACCAACGCCAGGATATCCGTCGTCAGAATCTCTCCCTCAGAACCCGACCCGCGTACCCGGCTCAGATCGATTGCATGCTCTTTGGCCAGACGGCGCGCTTTGGGAGAAATCTTCGGCTGGGTTGCAGCCTGCGGCGCTGCAGCTTGGCCGGCGACCGCAGGGGATGGGGTTTCGGGCTGGGCCGTCATCCGTCGCCCGGACTGGTGCGGCGTGTCCTCAACCGGCGGAAGCTCGCCGGGAAGAACAAGCCAAGCAATGGTTTGTCCGACGGGCACCTCGGCTCCTGGCTGCGCGCTTACAGCAGCGAGCATGCCATCACCCGGCGATTCGATTTCCATCACCGCCTTATCGGTTTCAATTTCCAGCAAGGGCTCGCCCTTGGCTACGGTTTGACCTTCCTGCTTGATCCAGGACACAAGCTTTCCGGTCTCCTGCGCCATCTCAAGAGCGGGCATCACAACCCTGATAGCCATGGTTCCTTACCTATGACTTGCCACAAAGTTCGCGTGCGGCCTCGAATACCGATTTTTCGCTGGGCACGGTTGCATCTTCCAGCGGGGGCGAAAATGGAATCGGGACATGCATGGCTCCCATCCGTTTGACGGGTGCTTCCAGATGAAAGAAAGCGCCGGCGGCAATCACCGCGGCAATCTCGGCGGTAACGCCATAGCGCTCATAGCCTTCGTCGACGACGATGACCCGCGAGGTCTTGGTCGCCGAGGCTATCAGGGTTTGCTCATCCAGGGGCCACATCGTACGCGGATCGATCACTTCGGCGCTGATCCCGGCATCCGCCAGCAAATCCGCCGCGCCGAGGGCGACCTGCACCATGCTGCTGGTCGCCACAATGGTGATGTCGCTGCCGGCACGCTTCACATCCGCGACCCCAAAAGGAATCGTATAATCCTCCGCCGGCACCGGCCCTTTCAGCTTGTACATCATTTTGTCTTCGAAAAAGACCACTGGATTCTCGTCTCGAATGGCGGTCTTCATCAGTCCCTTGGCGTCGTAAGGCGTCGATGGTATGACCACCTTAAGCCCTGGGATATGGCTGAACCAGGCATGCAGCGATTGCGAGTGTTGCGCCGCCGACCGGCGGCCAGCGCCGAGCGTGGTTCGCATCACCATGGGGACCCTCCAGTGGCCTCCCGACATGTAGTGAATCTTGGCCGCCTGGTTCACCATCTGGTCCATGGTCAAGGTGATGAAATCGCCGAACATGATATCCACGATCGGACGAAGGCCGGTCATCGCCGCCCCGACCGCAAGACCGGTAAAGCCGGGTTCCGAAATCGGAGTATCAATCACGCGGTCGGTGCCAAACTCCTCCACCAGCCCGGACAGAACTTTGAAAGCGGTGCCCGCCTCCGCGACATCTTCGCCAATGAGGAACACCCGCGAATCACGGTGCATTTCTTCCGCAATCGCCTCTTTGACGGCTTCGCCAAACGTCAGTTCGCGATCCTTTGTTTCAGGCATAAATGTCCTTCTCCACTTGGTCCAGGCTGGGATAAGGCGCCGCCAGAGCGGATTGGACAGCCGCCTCCATTTCGTTCGCGACCTCCGCCTCAATCTGCTTCAGAAGATTGGCATCGGCAAAATTCTGTTCCATCAACCAAGCCCCGTGCCCGGTGATGGGATCGCGCTCGGTCATCCATCGCTGCTCCTCTTCTTTCGAACGATAGTAGCCACGGTTGATGTCGCCCACGTGATGACCCCGATAGCGGTAGGTATTGCACATGAGGAAGGCTGGACCATCCCCATGACGCGCTCTTTCGACCAGCCGTTTCGCGGCCGCATACACCGCCCGGACGTTCTGTCCGTCGACGCTTTCGGCGTGCATCCCAAACGCCGCCGGCCGGCCCAGAAGATCGCCCGCGAAGATCTCCGCATTGGAGGTGTACTCGCTGTACAGGTTGTTCTCGCAGAGATAGATGACAGGTAGTTTCCAGAGCTGTGCCAGGTTCATGACTTCATACAGTAAGCCCTGGGCGACGGCTCCATCTCCGAAAAAGCAGACTGTCACCCGGCCGTTTCCCAAATGCTTGGCGGAAAATGCGGCTCCAGTAGCGATGCCCGCGCTTCCACCAACGATCGCGTTTGCCCCCAGGTTGCCGGTAGCCGGGTCGGCAATGTGCATCGATCCGCCTTTGCCCCGGCAGTACCCGGCTTCTTTGCCGAGCAATTCCGCAAACATCCGCTCGGGCGAAGCCCCTTTGGCCAGACAGTGCCCATGGCCGCGATGTGTGCTGGTAATATAATCGTCGGCCCGAAGCGCATAACAGACTCCGACCGCCGTCGCTTCTTCGCCGCTATACAAGTGCGCAAGGCCGGGCATAAGCGCACGCGTATAGAGGTCATTGACGTGCTCTTCGAATAGGCGAATGGCCACCATCCGCCGGTAGATATCGAGCCATTGCTTGACTCCAATCGTCGAGTCGGTTTCGAACTGCAGCGTGGGACCCGTCATTTTGCCGCTCCTGATATTCGCCTGACCGGCACACGCCCGGAATGCTGCCTGCCATCGCCGATCAACGGTTGGTGACAACCAAGCCGGGCGCAACCGCCCGGTTATTCTGAGCTTCAGGGGCCGTTGATGTCAATGCTTGATCCAACCTCATCGCCAAATGCAGCATGAAATTCTGGATCACATATGGAATACTTATCCTTATTACAATTACATTGCGGAAATCAACGACAGGTCGGATGAGTTACCCGCCGGCGGCAAAGTGAGATGGGCATGCTGGTACCAACATGGATTGGCGTTGATATTGGAACTACAGGCGTCCGAGCGGTAGCCTATGCGCCTGACGGCCACTGCCACTGTGCAGCGTCCCGCGAGTATCAGCTAAATACCCCTCAGCCTGGTTGGGCGGAACAAAACCCCGACGAAATCGTAGCGGCGGTGGAGGCGGTGTTGCGCGAGGCTGCGTTGCTTCTGGATCGCCAGGGACGAAAGCCGGATGGCATAGCTTTCAGCTCCGTGTTCCATAGCTTTCTCGCCTATGATCGCAGGCTTCGCCCAATCTCAAGCCTGATGACTTGGGCCGATAGCCGCAGCCAGGCGCTGGTTACCGAGATGAAGACGAGCGGATTGGATTTCTTGTCCATCTACCGGCGTGTCGGCTGTCCGCTTCACCCCATGTATCCCGTGGCCAAGATAGCGTGGGTGTTGAAACAAAGTCCTGGGCTGGCCGCGCAGTCACCACGCTTTGGGTCAATTAAAGACTACGTGTTCTTGCTTTTGACGGGGGAGTGGGTGGTGGATCGTTCGATCGCCAGCGGCTCCGGGTTGTACAACATCCTGCGACTGGAGTGGGATAGAGAATTGATGCATTTTCTAGGGATTTCGGAGGATTGCCTGCCTGAGGTAGTGCCCACTACTTACAGCCGGGCTCTTAGTGCTGAAGCCGCACACCGGACGGGCCTGCCGTCGGGGATACCAGTGGTGATCGGCGCTGGCGATGGCGTGCTGGTCAATGTTGGAATAGGGGCGGTACGGCCTGGACAAATGAGCGCCACTATCGGGACCAGCGGGGCAGTCCGCATTTTGTCTGACCGTCCGCAAACAGATGAAAAAGGACGGACGTGGTGCTATAACCTGACCGACAGCGCCTGGGTGCTGGGCGGAGCGATCAACAACGGCGGCATAGCCTTGCGCTGGTTACGCGACAATTTTGGGGAAGCGGAACGATTGCAAGCCGAAAGCCGGGGAGTTGATCCGTACGAGGTATTGATTGAAGCCGCCGGTAAAATTCCGGCCGGCTCCGACGGTTTGATTATGCTGCCGTTCTTTCTCGGCGAGCGAGCCCCTAACTGGAACGCCGATGCACGCGGTGTGTTGTTTGGATTGAACTTGAACCATAGTAAGAGCCACATCACGAGAGCAACCATCGAAGGGGTGTGCTATCGAATGAATAGCATCCTGCTGGCGCTTGAGCAATTGGCTGGGCCAGCCCGTGAAATCAGGTTGAGTGGGAGCTTCACCAGGTCCACAATATGGTCTCAGGTGCTTGCCGACGTCTTCGGACGGCAGTTGAATGTGCCTAATATCAATGAAGGAGCGGCGTTTGGGGCCGCCGTGCTGGGCTTCGTGTCGGCCGGAGCGTTGAATAGTATTGCCGATACCGCTGACCTTATTACGGTTGCGCAATCCTTTCGACCGGTGCCGGAGGCGGCGGCGCGATATAAGCGCCTCTACACTATTTACGAGCAGGTGTACTGGAATCTGCAGCAGGCATTTTCGGAAATATCCGCGTACCAGGCCGAGCATACGAAATAGCTTGCGAGCAATCCGCTGGTTGGAGCTAATGCCTTGGGAAAAGTATTGATCACTGCCCGTTCAGTCGCGGCTAGCAAAGAAGGAAGAAGGATTCTCGAGTCGGCGGGGCATGAGATTATAGCTCACGCGGGAGATAGACCGTGGGGCGAAGATGAAATGCTGCGTGTGATAAAGGGCATGGATGCGGCCATCGTTGGACTGGATACCATGACCGCCGAAGTGCTCGCGGCAGGCGCTCCGCGACTAAAAATAATAGCCAGGAACGGCATGGGCTACAGTAATGTGGACTTAAAAGCTGCCGCTAAGCTTGGCATTGCGGTAACCCTTACACCCGGGGCCAATTCCATTTCCGTAGCTGAACTGGTTATGGGATTGATGCTGTCGCTCGCCCGCCATATACCGCGGCAGGATTCGACCACGCACAACGGCGGCTGGAGCCGAATGATGGGGCGTGAACTGCACGGTAAGGTGTTGGGAGTGATTGGTACCGGCCAAATCGGCTCCGAAGTCATCGCCCGTGCACACGCGTTCGGTATGAGCATAGCGGCCTTCGACGTCAAGCAGCGTCCTGAGTTGTGCCGCCTGCACAACATACATTATGTTCCCATGGATGAAGTCTTCCGGGTGGCAGACTTCCTGACGTTGCATGTACCGGCAAGCGCTCAGACCAATGGCATGGTTAATTCCAGGACTCTCCGTTTGATGAAAGGTACTGCTTGCATCATTAACAGCGCGAGAGGAGAGCTAGTCAACGAATCTGATTTATACGAAGCTCTGAAAACGGGACTCATAGCTGGATTTGCCACCGATACTTTGCTGCAAGAACCTCCGCCGAGGAGTCATCCGCTGCTGTCTTTAGAGAATGTTGTCTTTACACCGCATTGCGGCGCCTACACCACGGAAGCAGTTGCACGCGCCAGCATCATGACTGCCCAGGAGGTTGTAAGGGTGTTGTCGGGTACGGCGCCGTTGTATTCCATCGATGGAGTCACCGTACTCAAGTAAAAGTGGAAGGAAGAAGGGAATCGAGTATGAAGGCGGCAATCTATCAAGGCATCGGCAAGATGGAAGTGAAAGACATCGCCAACCCACAAGTTGAGCCCGGTTGTCTTCTGCTTAAGGTGAAGTCCTGCGCTATCTGCGGGGGAGATCTGCGGACCTTCCGTCACGGTCATGCTGCCATTCAACCGCCGATTGCGTTAGGACATGAGATGGCGGGAGAGATTCTCGAAGTGGCGCCCGATGTCAGAGGTTTTTCCGTGGGCGAGAGGGTGATCGTCGCTCCCGCGATCGGTTGTGGAAGTTGTTCCTATTGCCTCTCCGGCTGGCAGAACATGTGCTACACGCGTAAGACCATCGCCCATCATTACAATGGCGGTTTTGCCGAATATATGTTGGTTCCGTCGGGTGCGGTGCGGGCGGGCAATGTCAATCGTATTCCCGATGACGTGACCTACCTGGAGGCATCGCTGTCCGAGCCGTTGGCCTGTGTGCTGAATGCGCAGGAAGTCATGGGTATTGCCCTGGGGAGTTCGGTGGCGGTTCTGGGCGCTGGTCCCATTGGATTGATGCATGCTGAGCTGGCCCGCGGGCGCGGCGCCGGCAAAGTGTTTCTGATTAACCGCAGTTCACCGCGACTGGAACGCGCGAAGTCATTCGGCTTTGAAGCTTACATTGACTTGAGTTCCGTCGATGGCGTAAAGGCCGTTATGGACCTAACCGGCGGGTTAGGCGCAAATGTCGTGATCGTGACCGCGGGGAATGCGGACGCTCAAAAGCTTGGTCTCGCGATGGCCAGCAAAATGGGTAAAGTTTGTTTTTTTGCCGGATTGCCGAAGGACCAGCCGATGATCGAACTGGACGTGAATCACCTGCATTACCGGCAGATTGCTGTGTATGGAACCTTCTCGTCGGCTCCGCGCCACAATGCGCTCGCTTTGGAAATGATTCGCGGCGGCAAGGTTTCCGCCCGAAAAATTCTCACACACCTAGTATCGCTGGATAACATCTGCGCGGGTATGGATCTGGTAAGTAGCCACCTGGGACTGCGGGTCGCGGTAGCTCCCTTCCTAGGCGAACTTCAAGAAGAGATAAGGCGGCATCCCGACCTAGTCGTAGTCCGATAGCTTGATGCTACTCAGTGCGAAGGAGGAGCGGGCGTGGCCTGTGTAATTGGCATCGATGTGGGGACCACGAATTGTAAAGCGGCTGCTTACGCCGCCGATGGAACTTTGAAGGCAACGGCCAGCCGCAAGACTGTTACTTACTACTTAGAGAACAATTGGGCGGAATTTGATCCTGGACAACTATGGGATGCGGTTCAAGAAGTGCTGGGTGATGTTACTCGCCAGGTCAGGGAGAAAGTCGACGGGATAGCGATTGCAAGCATGGGAGCCGCCGGCGTACTACTCGACGAGAACGATCAATGGATCCATCGATCGATTGCCTGGTTCGATACTCGTACCGAAGAGATAGCCCACTGGTGGATTGAGAGCTTCGGGGCAGAGGAAATCTATTCCATTACCGGGTTTGTGCCGAACCCCATGGCAGGTATTACCAAGGTGCAATGGATCCGAAACCGGCTGCCAGAGCCGTTTCAGCGCGTGAAACACTGGCTATCCATGCAGGATTACATCGCCTATCGGCTTACAGGACAGACTGGCGTAGACCTGTCAGTGGGTTGCCGCACCATGGCCGTGGACTTGCGCCGCCGCTGCTGGTCGCGGGAAATACTGGCACACGCGCAGCTTCCGGTGGAAATATGTTCTACCTTGAAGCGCTCGGGAGAGCTGATCGGACGAGTGACAGCGCAGGCCGCGAAGTTGACCGGGGTTGCGGAAGGCACTCCCGTTTTTGCGGGCGGGATGGATTACGTATGCGGTGCTTTTGCCTGCGGTCTGATCAAGTCCGGGGAAGTATTGAGCGCGGTCGGCACCAGCGAACAGATTTTGATGGTGATCGATGAGCCGATCAACGACCCGCGGCATATCGACACGAATTTTACTTGTGTGAACTATGTCGTGGATGACAAGTACTATATCGCCGGGCAAGTGATTTCATCGGGGGTGATTCTCGATTGGTTCGGTACGGAGATTGTAAGGGAAGACTTCGCGAAGCTCATCGCTGAAGCGGAACAATCGCCGCTGGGAGCAAGAGGAGTGCTGCTGCTCCCGCATTTCCGAGGCAAGTACGCGCCCGGTGCAGACCCGCTTTCTAAAGGCGCCCTGATAGGACTAAACACTTCGCACACGCGAGGGGATTTGGCGCGGGCCATCCTGGAAGGACTCTGCTACGAATCACTCATGATTATCGATGGCATGCGGGAGGTTACCGGAGAGCCCATCAACTGCCTGAATGTAGTCGGAGGCGCTACCCAGTCGGCATTCTGGATGCAGATGAAAGCAGACATCCTGGGTATCCCTGTTATTTGCCTGGAAGTTCCGGAGGTGGTTACGCTGGGCGCGGCGATGCTTGCCGGACTTGGGGCTGGTATCTACAGGGATTCTGCGGATGCGGTACGGCAGACGCGGCGCGAGAAAAAAATCTACACGCCTGATACGAGCCGCCACGAGCGTTATCGCGCCATCTTCGAAGAAGCGTACCAGCATGTTTATCCCGCCTTGCGTCAGATACACCATCGGATCGATGGCTTAATTGAAAAGAAGAGTGAGGCATAATCGATGAGGTTTTTAGTAGTCGGAGATCCATTGCTATCATCTGCCACGCTGGCCAGCGCGGTGCGTGATGTGTTCGGCGCGAACACAGAGGTCAGCCAGGTCGATTGGCAGCCCGCCAATGAGGAAGAGTTCTGGTTCCTGCGGAGTCAGGTAGAGAAGCTCGGAGCCGGCGCAGGCAACCCGCCTGTCGAGCTGAACGACAAAATTCAGAATATCGACGTTATCATCACCCACCATACGCCGCTGAACGCGCAGCTCATTCACCGCAGCAGCGCATCGTATATCGGGGTTTGCCGCGCGGGCACGGAAAATATCGACGTTAAGGCCGCCGCCGATAAGGGCATCCAGGTGATGAAGACCATGGGGCGCAATGCCGAGGCTGTATCCGATTTTACGATTGCACTCATGTTGGCCGAACTGCGTAACCTGGCGCGAGGCCATGCCGCTCTCATGCAAGGGGAGTGGAAGAAGAAATATGCCAATTCCGCATTCATGGGCGACATGCGGGATAAGACCATAGGACTGGTGGGATTCGGTTTCATCGGACGACTCGTGGCCCAGAAGCTGCTGAACTTTGGCGTCCGCATTCTGGTTTACGATCCTTACGTCGGGCAAGATACGCTGGCAAAGTTCGGGGCGGAAGCGGTGTCACTCGAAGAGCTATGCAGGCAATCCGATTTCATCAGCATTCACGCCAGGCTTGGCAAAGATACGACGGGACTGATTGGGAGAGAAGCGTTGTCGTGGATGAGATCGACCGCATATCTGATCAACACGGCGCGAGCTGGACTGGTCGATGAGGCCTCCCTGATTGCAGCGTTAGAGGAACGGCGCATTGGCGGAGCCGCGCTGGACGTGTTCTGGACTGAACCATTGCCGGCCGGACATCCCTTGCTTCAGATGGATAACGTAACCATTACGCCGCACCTGGCGGGCGCGACGCGGGATACCTTTCGCATGACTCCGTATTTATTGCTGCGCGAGTTGAAGCGGGTTATCGATACAGACGCGGTATCGGAGTGGATAGTCAGCTAGCGTTCCTTATTGTCCTGTAAGTCTTGTGCCCATTGGCCCTGATTGAGAGCGGCGCTGGCGGGCCTCTTTGACGTGGGCGTGGGAGCCCAGGTAGTGCGCCTTCATGTCCTCGTTCGCCAGAAGATTCGCCGAAGTGTCGGTCAAAGTCATCCGGCCGGTCTCGAGGACGTAGCCGCGATGGGCGATCAACAGCGCCATGCGGGCATTTTGTTCCACCAGGAGTATGGTGGTCCCGGTCGAGTTGATGTCCTTGATGACGCGGAAGACCTCCTGCACCAGGACCGGCGCCAGCCCGAGTGAAGGCTCGTCCAAGAGCAGGAGCTTCGCCCCGGACATGAGGCCGCGGCCGATGGCGAGCATCTGCTGCTGGCCGCCCGAGAGCTGCCAGCCCAGGCGGTCCTTGAATTCCTTCAGGATCGGGAAGTGGTGGAAGACGCGCTCCAAGTCCCGGTCCAAGTCGGCTCTTGATGGCTTCTTTCGCGGCGTGGCCCCCAGCATCAGGTTGTCCATGACGGTGAGGCCCGGGAAGATATGCCGTCCCTCGGGGACACAGGCGATTCCGGCCTCGGCTATGTCTTCGGGTTCCATTGCGGTGATGTTCCGCCCCAGGAACTCAATCGTGCCCTTGGCCGGCTTCAGCATTCCGGTAATGGTCTTGATGGTGGTGCTCTTGCCGGCGCCGTTGGCTCCGAGCAGGGCGACGATCTCCTCCTGCTTCACTTCGAGCGAGACGCCTTTGAGCGCCTGGACGGCGCCGTACCAAGTCTCAATTGCCGCGACCTTAAGCATTGCCCACCTCCGTTCCCAGGTAGGCGTCAATCACCTCCTGGTTTTGCTCGATGGTTTCAGCCGGGCCTTCGGCGATCTTCTTGCCGAAATTCAGAACCGTGATGTGATCGGACACATTCATCACCAGGCTCATGTCATGTTCGACCAGCAGGATCGTGATCCCACGGTTCCTGATCTGGAAGAGCAGATCCAGCAGCATCTCGGTCTCGGCCGAGTTGAGCCCGGCGGCCGGCTCGTCCAGCAGCAGGAGCTTGGGGTCCGAGACCAGGGCGCGCGCCAACTCCAGCAGCCGCTGCTGCCCGTAGGGAAGACTCTTGGCCTCGGCGAACTCTTTTCCCCGGAGGCCGACGAAGGCCAGCGCCTCCAGAGCCCTCTGGCGCAGGGCTGCCTCTTCGGCCTGCTGCGAGCCCGGCTGCAGGATACTTCTCACCAGCCCTGCACGGGAACGGCTGTGCTGGCCAATCAGGACATTATCCAGCACCGTCAATTCGCCGAACAGGCGGATATTCTGGAAGGTGCGCGCCATGCCGTGGGCGGTGATGAGGTGGGGCTTGCGGCCGGTGACGGGTTTGCCGTCCAGCAGGATTTCGCCCGCGGTGGGCACGTACAGGCCGCTTAGCATGTTCAGAATGGTGGTCTTGCCCGAACCGTTCGGTCCGATCAGCGCCTGGATCTCGCCGCCGCGAACTTCCATGTCCACGCCATCGACCGCCTTCAATCCGCCGAAGTACTTGGCCAGCCCGCGGACGGCAAGGATCGTCCCGTTGTTCCCAGCCCTGCCGTCATTCGGCAAAGCGGCATTCGGCAAAGCGAAGTCGGTTTTGCCTGCATGACGATCCTTCAGCTCCGCCGCCACCTCGCGCGCGGCCAGCGAGCCGGAGGTCCACCAGTTTCGCAAACGCCGGCTGACCGTCCAGCCCCGCACCAGGCCGGCGATTCCACCCGGCATGAAAATCATCACGGCCACAATGCCGGCCGCGTAGACCATCATGTAATAGTCCCTCAGGAAGCGCAGAACCTCCGGCATCAGAGTGAGCAGGAACGCGCCGACAATAGACCCCACCGCCGAGCCGTTGCCGCCGAGCACCATCATGGCCAGCAACATGACCGACTGGTCGAAAGAAAAGGTGTCGGGACTGATGTAATGCGAGCCGCTGTGGGCGAACAGCCATCCCCCGAAGCCGCCGTAACCGGCCGACAGGGCGAAGGCCATGATCTTGTAGTAGGTGGAATCCACGCCCGCCGTCTCGGCCGCCATCTCATTCTCGCGGATGGCCATAAAGGCACGCCCGACGCGGGAGTTCTTGAGCCGGATCGACGCCCAGGTGAGCAGGATCAGGGATACGGCCGCCACGTAAAAGAAGCTTTTGGGATCCTTCAGTTCATAGGGGCCGATCCACGGCGAAGGGATCTTGGGGATGCCGTCGGAGCCGCCGGTGAGCCAGATGGCATTGATCAGAATGAGCTGCAGAATAACCCCGAAGCCGATGGTGACCATGGCCAGGTAGTGTCCAGAGAGCTTCAGAGTAGGAATGCCCAGGAGCACGCCGAATAGGGCCGCCACAATAAACGCGGCGACCATGCCCAGCCAGGGCGACATCCCGAAGCTGACCGTGAGCAGCGTTGTGGTGTAGGCGCCCACGCCCCAGAAGGCCGCCTGAGCGAGCGAAAGCTGGCCACCGTAGCCGAGGACGATGTTCAGCCCGAGACATGCTACGGAGAAGCCGATCGCCAGATTTACCAGGTTGAGCCAGTAGCCGCTACTCACCGCCCAGGGGAAGAACAGGACGGCCAGGGCGAGAATTGCGATGAGGAGCGGCGTGGTCGCGCGTGGACTCATGGCTGCACCCTCTTATGCCTTCTCGGCGATCTTCTCGCCGAAGAAACCCTGCGGGCGGAAGAGCAGGACCAGGATCAGGATGACAAAGGCGAAGGCGTCGCGGTAGGCACTGGAGATATAGTAGGAGGCGAAAACTTCGACCACCCCAAGGAAGAGCCCGCCAAGTACCGCGCCGGGCACGCTCCCGAAGCCTCCCACGATGGTGGAGCAGAACGCTTTGAGCCCCAGCATGGCGCCCATCTCTTTGGTCACGTAAAAAATCGGGCCGACCAGAATGCCCGCCGCCGCCCCCAGAATAGAGCTGTAGACGAATGTAATCGCGATCATCCTCGCCACGCGGATGCCGAGAAGCCGCGCCATCTCCTTGTCCTGGGCCGTTGCCTGCATCTTCTTGCCAAGAGAAGTCTTTTCAAAGAAGAAGTACTGGAAGACTAGGAGCACCAAGGTGGCCACGATGATTACGATGTACTGCGGATCGACGAAAACGCCGCCCAGGTTCAGGACCTCCGGCGAAGTCGGCCGTTGCATCAGGAAGGGCTCGGCCCCGAATACCATCTGTGCTCCGTTTTTGAGGAAGATGGAAACCCCGATGGTGGCGATGATGACAGGAAGAAACGTGCGATGGCGCAGAGGGTAGTAGGCAATTCGTTGAAAGACGATCCCGAATATCCCCATGAAGATAACGGTGATCAGGTACGTCAGGGGAAACGGAATTTTCAAGACGTCGATCAGCCAGACGGCCACGAAGGCCGGAACCATGACAAACTCGCCCTGGGCAAAATTCACCACGCCAACCGCGTTGAAGATGAGGACGAATCCCAGGGCGACGAGAGCATAGATGGAGCCCATGGCCAGTCCCGCAGTCATCATTTGCAGATTGGTGGAAGCGTCCATGTAGAAATCTCCGGATGGGCAGGCCCCGAATGGGGCCTGCGCACTGCGTCACGAAATAAGGATGGGAATTTACTTGGCCCCTACTTTGACCATCTTGAGGAGCTTGGGCTGTCCTTTCTCGATCTGGACGACGCTCACCTCGCTCAGGCCGTCCCCGTTGGGGGTAAAGGTAAACGTACCCAGCACGCCCTGGTATCCCTTGGTGGACAGGATCGCCTCACGGATCTTGGCGCGATTCTCCCCGGCCTTCTTGAGCGCGTTCACCAGGATGTTCAGGCCGTCGTAGGTCCAAGCCGAGGTGGCGTCGTAGTCCTCGTGGTATTCCTTCCTGTATTCCTCGGCGTACTTCCTGTTCACCTCGCTCTCGCCGGGCACGAAGTCGGCAACGGCGAGGATGCCTTCGGCTGCGTCCCGCGAGAGGTTCAGGCAATCCCTCATCTGGCTGGAGGGAGAGCCGATATACTTGAAGGGCGAGCCCAGCTGGCGGTACTGCCGCTGAATCACGGCCACGTCATCGGGATTGGTGCCGTACAGCACCATAATCTCGGCCCCGGCGTTCTTGAGGGAGAGAAGCTGCGCGGTGAAGTCCTTATCCTTAGTCGTGTACTTCTCCCGCTTCACCACTTTCAGGCCTGCGTCCCTGGCGCCCTTCTCGACCAGATCGGCGCCGCCGGTGCCGAAGGCGTCGGTGTCGTGCAGGATGCCGATCTTGGTGAACTTGGTGTCTTCCTTGATGTATTTGACCATGGCCGCCGCGGCGATGGAGTCGTCCGGCCGGACCCGGAACAGCCAGGGATTTCCCTGCCTGGTCAGCATGGCATTGGTCCCGCCGATCATGGTGGGAACACCATAGTTCTTGATTGCGTCGGACATGGCCTGAATCTGAGTGCTCTTGACGGAGCCGATCAGCGCCACCACCTTTTCCTGCTCCACGGCCTTCTGCAGCGCGCTCAATGCGCCGGGGTTGGTGGACTGGTTGTCCACGATGATCAGGTTGATTTGCCTGCCGTTCACCCCACCGGCGGCGTTAATCTGCTTAACGGCGAGCTTGATCGCCTTGATCTGAAGCGCGCCCTCCGACGCCGCAGCGCCGGTCACGGGCGGGGTAAAACCAATCTTGATCGCGTCGGCTGCTTGCAAATTGAGAACGCCAACAGTAATCCCGGCAGCGAGCCCGAATAGAGCAAAAGCGAACCATTTGCGCATGATGTTCCTATCTCCGATCATTCTGATTTTTCCGTATTGTGGCGAGCCAAAACAGATATCAAATGCGCGCTATCCTGTAAAGGCAAAAAGCGCGTTTTTCAGCAGCCGACTAAAGTCCCACCCTTCTCGTCCAGCATTGATCCTTGATGGAGACCACGAGTGAGTCCTATACCGCCGGTTGAAACCCGACGGCTGCGTGCTGCATCTACCAACTCACGACTCATTCGAGCTGATGGGGAAAAGTATGTCTGCATGGCCTTCACCTAGTGCGCTCGACGCTCGTACCCAAGCCTTTCCAGTCTTGACCGCGGCACAGATCGCGCGTCTCCGTCCCGGCAGCAGGTTGCGCAAGGTTGAGCCGGGCGAGATCTTGTTTCAACCCGACGATACCGAGGTCCCTTTTTTTGTCCTGCTCTCCGGAAGCATGGAGATCGTGCAGCCGGATCTCATGGGCGAGCGCCTAATCGTCACCCCCGGGCCTGGTGAGTTCACCGGTGAGATCACGATGATCTCCGGGCGGCGCTGCCTGGTGCGCGGCAGGGTTACGAAGGCTGGTGAGTTTCTCGAGATTAGTGCGGATGGCCTAAGGTCGCTGGTCGCCAGAGACGCCGAGTTGGGTGAAATCTTCATGAGGGCGTTCATCCTGCGTCGAATTGCGCTGATTGCGCGGGGGCTCGGCAACGTCATTCTGATGGGTTCTCGCCACTGTGCCAACACCCTGCGATTACGCGAATTTCTGGGCAGGAATGCACATCCTTACACCTACGTGGATCTGGACACGGACAAGACATCGCAGGAGCTGCTCGACCGTTTTGAAGTCAAAACGGGCGAAGTACCGGTGGTCATTTGTAATGGCCTGACCGTGTTGCGAAATCCCTCGATTCAGGAATTGGCAGACTGCCTGGGGTTCAACGTCAGCATCGATCAGACCCAAGTGCGCGATTTGATCATTGTAGGCGCGGGACCATCTGGCCTGGCAGCGGCTGTTTACGCGGCTTCGGAAGGTCTGGATGCTCTGGTGATCGAAACGGACGCTCCCGGCGGGCAGGCGGGATCAAGCTCCAAAATAGAAAACTATCTGGGTTTTCCGACGGGAATCTCCGGAGAGGAACTGGCGTCGCGGGCGATTACGCAAGCGCAGAAATTCGGGGCGAAAATGATGGTGGCGCACAAGGTCGTCGAGTTGAAATGCAACCGCCGCCTCTATGAGGTCGTTCTAGACAACGGCAACAAATTGGCAGCGCGGGCCATTGTCATCTCCACCGGGGCACAATACAACAAGCCGCCCATAGCCAACCTGAAGAAGTTCGAAGGACAAGGGATTTATTACGGCGCGACTTACATTGAGTCACAATTGTGCGAAGACGAAGATGTCATCGTGGTCGGTGGAGGGAACTCTGCCGGGCAAGCTGCTGTGTTCCTCTCGCAGACAGCTGGCAAGGTATCTATGCTGGTGCGCTCGGGCGGGCTGTCGGAGACGATGTCGCGATACTTGATTCAACGGATCACCGACAATCCGGCTATCGAACTACACTACAAAACGGAGATCGTTGCTCTGCATGGTGAGACACAACTGGAGCGGGTTAGTTGGCTCGATAAAACAACAGGTGAAACTTCAACCCATGATATCCGTCACGTGTTCATTATGGCAGGGGCATCCCCGCGGACCGAGTGGCTCCGGGGCTGTATCGCTTTCGACGACAAGGGATTTATCCTTACCGGGCGAGATCTGGACGCTTCGACAGGTCTGATTCCACCTTTCGCCTGGCCCCTTACCCGTCCTCCGCTGATGCTGGAAACTAGTCTTCCCGGGGTGTTTGCGGTTGGCGATGTGCGCGCGGGAAATGTGAAGCGCGTGGCCTCGGCCGTGGGCGAAGGGGCGATCGCCATCCACCTTGTCCACCGGGCCCTGGCAGAGTTCTAGCAGGCCCCCAAAAATCTATATACCGGGATCTGATGAAATTCGCTTGGTTGCGGCTCTCTTTGCTTCCGGCATACTATGTGTCAGGAAGGGCTGATCGTGTAGCTCACGACCGCATCTTTACGACCGGGAGACAGTAATGAATGTAAGCCCATTGGCCGGTAAACCGGCTCCCGATTCAGTTCTGGTCGATGTCCCGAAATTACTGGCGGCTTATTACGACGAAGCTCCCGACCCCAAGATTGCCGCCGAACGCGTCGGCTTCGGCACCTCGGGGCATCGCGGGTCTTCCTTTAGCCGGTCGTTCAATCAAGCACACATCTTAGCCATCACGCAAGCCATCTGTCATTACCGGAAAAGTCAAGGGATCGACGGCCCGCTGTTTATCGGCTTTGATACGCATGCGCTGTCTCAGCCCGCGTTTGCCAGTGCCATGGAGGTGCTTGCAGCCAACGGTGTGGAGACCATGATATCCATGCGGGATGAATACACACCGACGCCCGCTATCTCGCACGCGATCCTGACCTACAACCGCAATCGCAAGCAGGGATTGGCTGACGGCGTTGTCATCACGCCGTCGCATAATCCGCCGGACGACGGCGGCTTCAAGTACAACCCCCCACACGGTGGCCCAGCCGGCTCGGACATCACCAGTTCTATTCAGCAGCAGGCCAATGCATGCTTGGAGTCTGGACTGAGCGAGGTCAAGCGAATGCCATACGAGCAAGCGCTGCGCGCGGCCACGACGCATCGCCACGATTATGTCGAAGCTTACGTGAGCGATCTTGGAAACGTGCTCGATATGGATGCAATCCGGGGAGCGGGCCTGAAACTGGGCGTTGATCCACTCGGCGGTGCAGGCGTGCATTACTGGGGGCCTATTGCGGAACGTTATCGACTTGACCTGACGGTTGTTAATAAGGAGGTGGACCCGACGTTCCGTTTCATGAGTGTCGACTGGGATGGAAAGATACGGATGGATCCATCTTCGCCATTCGCCATGGCGAGCCTGGTGGCACTCAAAGACAAGTTCGACATCGCTTTCGCCTGCGATACCGACCACGACCGGCACGGTATCGTAACCAGAAGCAGCGGCCTTATGCAGCCCAACCACTATCTTGCTGTCTGCGTTCACTACCTGTTCTCGCATCGGCCTGAGTGGAACGCCGCGGCAGCCGTCGGCAAGACCGTGGTCAGCAGCAGCATGATCGATCGGGTTACGGCGGGTTTGAACCGCAAGCCCTACGAGGTGCCGGTCGGCTTTAAGTTCTTTGTGGATGGGCTGGTGGATAGCTGGCTAGGCTTCGGTGGCGAAGAGAGTGCTGGCGCGTCGTTCTTGCGTCGCAACGGCGAGGTCTGGACAACCGACAAGGATGGCTTGATCGCAGCGCTGCTTTCCGCGGAGATCACCGCCTGTCTCGGGCGCGATCCTGGGGAAGTCTATGCCGAGCTTACGCGCCGCTTCGGTAACCCCGTCTATGAACGAGCGGACGCGCCGGCAAATAGCGAGCAGAAGGCTATTCTGAGCAAGCTATCCCCGGAAGACATCCAGACAACTGAGCTCGCCGGCGAGCCAATCCGAAAAGTCCTGACCCGCGCGCCTGGCGATGGGAATGCAATCGGCGGGGTGAAGGTTATATCGGAGAACGGCTGGTTCGCTGCGCGCCCGTCCGGCACGGAGGAAATTTATAAAGTCTACGCCGAAAGCTTTCTCGGCGAGCAACACCTCCGGCGAATCCAGAAAGAAGCACAGGAGATCGTAGCCCGGGCTCTGAGCGTATCGAAAGTTTGAAACGAGTTGCTATGAGCAACCCTGTTTTAACGGCTGCTGCTGCCCCTGCATCGGAACGAACACTTTTAATATCCGAGGTCACTTTGATCTTCCTGTAACGCTTCTGCCAGCAATTCAGCCAGGTCTTTCACCCGCACCTCGCGATCGCCTTTGAGTGCGTTGATTCCGTCCTCCATCATGGTCAGGCAAAACGGGCATCCGACGGCGACCACATCAGCGTCAGTTGCGAGGATTTCGCGTGCGCGCTCCTGATTGACACGTTGCGAAGGTGGCTCCTCCACAAAGCTCAGGCCACCGCCACCACCGCAGCAGAAGCTGGTGGAGCGGGTACGCTGTAACTCTATCGGCGCAACGCGCGACGACATGCGGACCAAACTACGCGGTTCGTCGTAGATGCCGTTGTGGCGGCCCAAGTAACAGGGGTCATGGAAAGCGATCTTAGTGGCTGATTCGGTAGAAAACTTGAGCCGGCCGTGCCGCACCAAGTCGATGAAGAATTCAGTGTGATGGCGGACTTCGAAATTCCCACCCTGATTCGGATACTCATTCTTCAACGTATTGAAGCAATGCGGGCAGGTGGTGACGATTTCCTTAACTCCGTACCGAATGAAAGTTGCGATGTTGTCTTTGGCCAGGGCCTCAAACTGGAATTCGTTGCCAATACGCCGTGACGGATCACCGCAGCACTTTTCCTCGCGACCGAGAATCGCAAACTCCACGCCGGCATCTTGGAGAAGTTTCGCGGTTGCCCGCATGACCTTCTGGTTGCGCTCCAAGAGCGCACCGCCACAACCCACCCAGAGCAGGATTTCGGGCTGTTTGCCGTCCTTGAGCAGAGCTACGTTCAGCCCATCCGTCCAGTCCAGACGTGAAGCCTGCGTGCCCGGGAACGGATGGCTGCGAGACTCAAGCGACATAATCGCCGCCTGCATAGAGTCCGGGAAATCGGACTGTTCCATTACCTGGTACCTGCGCATGTCCACGATCTTCGGCATCTGCTCGATGAACACTGGACAGATTTCCACGCATGCCGCGCAGGTCGTGCATTGCCACAGCCGCTCCGGCAATGTTCCCGGAACTGCGCCGATGATCGCCAGTGGCGCAAGCGCTTCGCCATTGAATTTATCCGGTGCCGTAGCTGCTTCGCCAGAGGCCTCGCTTCCATTGACCGGCCCAGATCCGAAAGCCTCTCGCGGACGTTCGCGCATCAGGTTTCCGAGATGGATGATTACATCGCGAGGAGAAAGTTCCTTGCCAACGGTGTTTGCCGGACACACTGATGTGCATCGTCCGCACTCGGTGCAAGCGTCCAAGTCGAGCAGATCTTTCCAGGTAAAAGCTTTCAGGGAGTTAACCCCGAAGCTGGCGGTCGATTCGAAATCTATGTTCTTCAGCGAAGCGCCGATGGGACCCAGGTTTGCGGCGTAGATGTTCAGAGGCCCGGTGAACACGTGCATCATCTTGGTATAGGGCATCCACGCAAGGAAGCCGAAACTCACTGCAAGATGGAACCACCATGTCACACGATGAGCCTGCTGCATCGCATCCACCCCCATCGCGGGGCGCAGCAGCCAAGCCGTGAGGTTGCCAAAGGGCGACCATGCGGCCCATGGATCGTTGGTCGCGGCAATGCGCAAGCCTTCCAGAAGAAATCCTGTCATCACGATTGTAAAAACGGCGACTAGAACCCATGCGGCTTCCTTGCTATAAACAAGCTTCTTGGGGCGGACCACAAAACGCCGCCCAGCAGCCATCAGCGTGCCAACCAGTACAAGAACGCCGAAGATATCGACAAGGAAGGATTGGAAGTACAGGTAAAGTCCACCATGCATGACATGGATGCCTAGGTCAGCGTCGATGGCTACGATTGTCGTGGCAATGGCGAGGACAATAAAACCGTAAAAAATAAACCGATGGAATAGTCCCGCGTAACCGTCACGCGCGGTGCGTTGCTGCCCCAAGGCGTGCTTGAGGACCAGCTTAAGGCGCTCGGCCGGTCGGTCGAAACGCGCCAAAGGAAGGCCGCGCCGCCACAGCATAACATGACGATAAATGCCGTATCCGGCGACTACCAGAACCGGAAGCAGCAGCACGTACATCACCCACACGTGGGAGATGTTCCAGTAGATCTGGCGTGTGGCTTCCGTAGTATTCATTTGCTTTGAGCCGCGATCCTTTCCCGCAGCAATGGCACCACCTTGCGATAGTCACCGACGATGCCAAAGCGGCAATACTTATAGATCGGGGCGTCGGGGTCTATATTGATCGCCGCAATATTCTTGGCTTCGGAAATGCCCGCGATGTGCTGACTGGCGCCGTTGATGCCGATAGCAAGATACAACTCCGGCGCGACTTTCTTACCGGTCTGACCTACCTGCCAAGTGGGCGGTACCCAGCCGGCGTCGCAAGCGGCGCGGCTGGCTGCCAGTTGAGCTCCCATTAAGTCTGCTAGAGGCCGCAATTCAGTGTTGAAGGGCTCTGCTCCGCCAATGCCACGGCCGCCGGAAACAATCACGTTCGCATCCTCGAGACGAATCGTCCCACCTTCCTCACGATGGCGCTCGATGATGCGCGTAGGCGCGTCCAAGTCGACTTGCGGCGTGGCGCGTGTGATCTCGCCGGAAACTCCGCTTGCTACCGCCGGCTCAAATGCGCGAGAGCGCAGCCACACCACCGCTGGATCGCGTTGGAGTTCGATCATTGCCTGCGCCTTGCCGCCGTATACTTGGCGCATGACACGCAATCTCCCGCCCCGCACTTGCAGGCTAACCCCATCGCCGACCGCACTGCCGCCTAGCCTGTGCGCCAAACGGGCGGCGATTTCCTGGCTATAGGTGTCATTGGAGAGCAGAATAGCCCGAGGTGACAGTTCACGGCAAAGTTGCGTCAGCACATTGAGATAAATTTCGGGCTGATATTCCTCAAGTTCCGGAACATCGGCTACGACGACGGAGTTGGCGATGGCGGCAAGCTCGGAAGTTAAGGCATCGGCGCCGGTACCGATGACAATGACACGTAATGCAACGCCAAGCTCGTCAGCCAGACTACGCGCCGCGCCAAGAAGTCCCTGCGCGCCTTTGTCGAAGCCACTGGATGCGAAGAAACAGCTAACAATATCTTGCATAAGATAGCCTTTGAATCAACCCCTATGAATTTCGCAGAAGCTTGGTTTAAATTGCGCTTGTCAAGGCCGCAATTCGCCGGGCAAACGCCTCGACCCTTTCTTCTGGCGTGTCACCCGTGACGAACTCGCAGTGCGCTTCTTTCGTGGGAATAGAAAGTTCAGCCACCTGATAATAAGAGTCGCCCGCATTGATCTCGGCGACGTCCACCCCAAGGTCCCCGACCGTCCACTTAGTGAGTTGCTGACGGTATGACATCATCACATCGCGCACTTTAGGAATTCGCGGTACATTGTGTTCGTTGTTGCTGATGGTTAGCACTGCAGGCGGTTTTATCTCCAGTAGCTCCCAACCGAAATCCGTCTGTCGCCTGACGCGCAACCGGCCGCCGGCACTTTCAATGTTGTCGGCGAACGATACGCAAGGTAGCCCAAGCTCTTCGGCTAAGAGTCCGCCGGTTTGGCCCGCGCCCCAGTCCCCTGCTTCCCGCCCTACTAGAATCAGATCGAAGTTTCCAAGCTTCCGAACAGCGGCGGCCAGCACCCGCGCGGTGGTAAGCGGATCGGGGTTCGGATTACCCTCGTTTGTCACGAGCGCTGCGACATCAGCTTTCATGGCTAGCGCCTTGCGCAACGCCTCCTCTGCCGTGGCTGGTCCATACGATAAAACAGTGATCTTGATGTCGCCCGCCCGTGCACGGAATTGCAGCGCAGTTTCGAGCGCGTTTTCGCAAAAGATGTTGGTGACAAGATTCGCCGACCCGCGTTCGGCTTGGCGCTTGACCAGATCGATTGCGAAGTCGCGCGCCGGAACATCTGGGTCAAGGATTTGCTTCAAGCAGACAAGAATATTCATAGATCTGAACCAAATGTTACGGATTTAATAACCCGGCAAGCTGCCGGTTTTGTTGCGTAAACCGTCCACGCTTGGCTGAGGGTGCATAGTTTTTCTGAATGTTGGAGAGTCCGCGATCCATGATCGTTTGAACATTGCACTAAGTTACTCATGTGCAGTAGCCTCCGAAGCTACCCGTTACGCGTGCGTCTATCGGCAGGGGCAAGGCGGCAAAAGCACTTTCCGCCAGCTATGAAAATAGTCTGCGACAGACTCCTTTATCGAACTCGAACGACCTATCCATAACAACCATGCACTGTTACTAAGTCACAAGGGATCGGCTGATATTCTAAAAGAGTGCTACAGGTAAAGATTGCTACACGCGCTCCACAACAGCAGTCATACCTTGGCCGACGCCGATGCATGCCGTAATCAGTGCATAGCGCCCTCCCTGCTGGAGAAGTTGGCGTATAGCGGTCATGGTGAGCCGTGCGCCCGAAGCACCCAGCGGGTGTCCGATCGCAATAGCGCCACCATTCGGATTGACGCGGCTATCGTCGTAAGCAATTCCGAGCTGCTTCAAGCAGCCCAAAACCTGAGCAGCAAAGGCTTCGTTGATTTCGATGACGTCAATGTCCTTGAGCGATAGTCCGGCCCTCTCCAAGCACTTCTTGGTCGAGGGCACCGGACCGAGCCCCATCACGCGTGGAGGCACACCAGCCGCGGCACCGGCAACGATACGGACCAGAGGTTTCACGCCGTACTTCCCGCCAATCTTTAGAGAGCCTACAATCAAAGCGCCAGCCCCATCGTTAATGCCGGATGCATTGCCGGCGGTGGTGACGCCGCCCGGGAACATGGGGCGCAACTTTGCCAATGCCTCCGCAGAGGTCTCTGGACGCGGGTGTTCATCTTCGTCCACAACGACCGGCTGACCCTTACGAACCGGTAACGGAACCGGCATGATCTCATCCTTGAAGTAGCCGGCTGCTTTGGCCCGGGCATACTTGGTCTGCGACGCCAAGGCGAACGCGTCCGACTCCTCGCGGGTCACGCCAACTTCTCTTGCAACATTATCGGCTGTCTCGGCCAGAGCATCGTTACCGAATGCGGAAACAAAAGAGGGATTTGGAAAACGAGCTCCCAAAGAGGTGTCGAAAACTTTGAATTCGCGACTGTAGGGAACCTCGGCCTTGGCGATTGCGAACGGGCCACGACTCATGCTTTCAACTCCGCCCGCCAGAAACAGTTCGCCTTCTTCGCAGCGGATTGAGTTTGCGGCCGCAAGGACGGCGGCGAGGCCAGATGCGCAGAGCCGGTTAACCGTCTGCGCTGGCACTTCGACGGGTAATCCAGCAAGCAAAGCAGCGTGGCGTGCCACATTACGGCAATCCTCGCCCGCCTGGTTGGCACAGCCGAGCACAACATCTTCGTATGCCTCGGCTGGGAAAGGATTACGTTGCACAATCGCACGTAGGACCATCGCCGCCATGTCGTCCGGACGCATGATGGCAAGTTTGCCAGCCTGGCGACCTATAGGAGTGCGCAGTAAGTCATAAATATAGGCATCTTGAGACAAGGCTCAACTCCCTTCAAAGCTTAGAAGTGATGCTCGCGACGCTACTACACGGTGTTCACCAAAGTCAACGCCCATCTCGGCGAATCGCATTCAGGATAGGTTGCGCCGTTTTGCGTGCTGATTCCAACAAGACTGAAACGCAGCCAGCGATCGATTCAACAAACCGCTTGAACAAAACTTGCCGTATCGCAGAAAAGCAGCATTTTCTGCTTGATTGTGGAGGAATATGTGTGTTGATACGAGCCGACATTCCCCCCGTTAAGAATGGGGCGAGGCGTTTTTGTAGCGAGCAGAAAAACGCTACCAGCCGAAACGGTGTGTCCTGTTTGAGCCACTGTGGCTGAGGCGTATGTCACCTTTTAAACGAACGGGTTGCTAATTCTTGCAGGCTTGCCAGCACGCTACCTTCGTATAGGCTTCCGCCGCTCATGCTGGGCGAACACACAGATCAGATTCTAGAGGAGCTGGGATACAAGGCCGAGAGTCTCGATGCTGGAAAGGCTGTTTCAGTAAAGTAGTTAGCCTACGTGAGGTAGCCACTCAACATCGGGCTTAGAGCAAGCCTTGCCCAGCGGTCAGTTGTTGATCAACGGACCCATGACTGAGTGCCCCTTGATATCCATCGCTTACGTGCAGGACTGCACGGTTCCGTCCGCTATTCTTGGCTTGGTACAGGGCTACATCGGCGGCTGTAAGAATATCCGTCTCCGTGGCCGCGCCGGCAATCGCGACTGCCGCACCGATGCTAGCCGTGACGGAAATGTTTGAGCTGTAGGCGATAACCGGCGAACTCGCAATCGCCGATCGAACCCTTTCGGCGCATTCCTGAATCTGATCCTTGTCGCATCCTGGAAGCACGATCAGGAACTCCTCTCCTCCATAGCGCGCTACCAAATCGTAGGATCGGATAGCTTGGTTAATGCGTTGCGCAACTTCCTTCAGCACCAGGTCCCCAGTCAGGTGCCCATAGGTGTCGTTCACTTGCTTGAAGTGATCCAAGTCCAGCAGTAAGATCCCAGTAGTGCTTTGGGATCGAGACGCACGCTCAAGTTCCCGGTGTAGCGACTCTAGTATGGTGACTCGGTTCCAAATACCGGTGAGGGCATCGTGGGTAGCATGAAAACGCATGTTTTCGCGGGCTCGAATCAGGTCATGTTGAAGCGTAAGAATGCGCTTTCCCACTTTCAGGCGGGCTCGCAATTCGTTTTTATCGAACGGCTTTGTCAGGTAATCGTCGGCGCCAGCCTCCAACCCCTTGATCACGTCTTGTCTCTCGTTTTTGCCCGTAACTAATAGGATGTATTCGTAAAGGGTTCCTTTTCTGGCGCGAACTCTACGACACAACTCAGTGCCATCAACTTCCGGCATGACCCAGTCCAGAATGAGTAATTCGGGAGGGTGCTCTTGTTGCAAAATGGTCCAGGCTCGCGCGCCATTTTCAGCCACCGCGACCTGATATCCCCACTCCTCCAGCCAGCTCTGCAGGATCTTGCGGTATAGAACATCGTCATCGGCAATCAGAACTCTGCCGGACGAACCCGCCGGATCGGACTCAACCTTAAGAGATCTCACCGTTGTTGGTCCGGCGATGCTCATGCTCTCGCTCCCAAGAAGTTAACATTGAGTTGCTTTTCGGACGCCATGCCATCTATCCTCCTACTTCAAGACAGCGCTCCTATTCTCTTCATGGCGTGTGGTCCATCTGGCTCAGCAGAGTTAACTCCGGTTGCAGACGTGCGAGCTCCTGCGTAAGTGCCTCAACGGCCTCATCTGCCTGCGAGAGATCATTACTTATCCCGATCTGCTCGAGGCGAGACGCGGCATCCGTCGCTTTGCCGGCGGCAAAGATGCTGACGGATCCCTTGATTGTGTGCGCTAGCATCGATACTTCTTGAGGCCGGCGATCCTGCACCGCTTGCCGGACCGAGTTGAGCAACTTAGGAGACTGCTCCAGAAATGTTTCACACAGTTGCGAGAGAAGTTCTTGATCTCCACCGATGAACTCCAGCGCAGACCTTTTATCCAGCACCTCTATTGGCGTGCTCGGAGGTTTAACGTCCGAGTCTTGCTCGCTCGACCGAAAGGACTTCAGAAGTTCGCTGAGAAGTTCGCTCTTGCGCACCGGCTTCGAGATATAACTATCCATACCGGCCGCGAGGCAACGCTCGCGGTCGCCTTTCACGGCATGAGCCGTCATCGCAATGATGCGAATATGTTGACCATGGCCATGTTCGTTGTCCCGGATCTTCCGGGTTGCTTCGAATCCATCCATCCGGGGCATTTGCACGTCCATCAGAATCAGGTCAAAGTCACCGGCAGCATGCAGGCGGACAGCTTCGGTTCCGTCCTGTGCCAGGGCCACCTTGTGACCTTCTTTTTGCAACAGGCGGATGGCAAGCTGTTGGTTGATGGGGTTATCCTCGGCAAGCAGAATCCGCAGTTTAGGATGCTCTATGGTACTAACGCAGGTTTCAGAAACCTCCGGTTCCCGCAGCGGGGCGCCTGGGTTACTAAGAGCCGGCAGAATAGCGCGCAGTAGTTCAAAGCGCCGAATCGGTTTGATCAGGTATGCATGGATCCCTAGTTGACGGCAGCGCTCGGCATCTCCAAATTGGTCGCCCGAAGTTAGCATCATGATCGTTGTCCCGGAAAGTTCCGGATGCTGCTTCATCTCGGCGGCAACCTGAAAACCATCCATGCCGGGCATCCGCGCATCGAGCAGAACCAACTGATACGGCATTTCTCTGATAGCCGCCGCTCTGATTTCGTTTAACCCCGACGATCCGCTCTCAGCCAAGGACACCTTTACCTTCCATGACTGCAAAATGCCGACGAGCACACGGCGGTTCGTGGCGTTATCATCGATGACCAGAGCGTTCATGCCGCCGAGAATCGAAGCGTCGGCACAATGGCGGCCAAGCAGGGCCGGATCAGCCCTGTCAAACCAAGCCGTGAAGTGAAAGCTGCTGCCGTGGCCGAGTTCGCTTTCCACCCAAATCTCGCCACCCATGATCTGCACAATCTGTGAACTGATCGCCAGTCCGAGGCCGGTACCGCCATACTTGCGGGCCATGGAAACATCGGCTTGCCGGAAAGCCTTGAAGATAAGCGCCCGATCCTTCTCGGCTATCCCGATACCCGTGTCATGCACCATGAAATGCAGCTTCACCTTATCCACGAGGTCTTCCTCGACCAGAAGCTGAACAAGAATCTCTCCGCCGTCGGTAAACTTGATGGCGTTTCCCACTAGATTCGTGATCACCTGGCGCAGCCGGCCCGGGTCGCCGGACAAGCATGGCGGTATCTGTGAGGCAACGTCGCAGACGAGCTCGGTCCCTTTCTGATCTGCTTTCAACGAGAGCGCAGCCACCGCATCCCCCAGTGTCTCGTTGAGATCAAACGGAACAGATTCCAGTTCCATTTGCCCGGCTTCAATCTTGGAAAAGTCAAGCACGTCATTGAGGATGCTAAGAAGAGAATCGGCGGATGATTTGACGGCCTGAAGAAACACTCGTTGTGACTCGCTTAGTTCAGTGTCCAGCGCTAATTCCGTCATCCCAAGAATGCCGTTCATGGGCGTCCGGATCTCATGGCTCATGTTCGCCAAGAAAGCGCTTTTCATCTGGTTTGCGCTCTTGGCCTTGCGAGATTCATCTTCCAGCAGTGCCACGATCATTCCGAAGGCAACTATGAACTTGGGGATATTCCACGCATGCGGCGGGACTTTGATCGCAGGTGCGTAATGCTGCATCAAGGCAATGGCAGGAAATACAAGTCCCCATGCCAAGAATCCAGCGAAGCTGGTAATCACGCCGGGACTCGAACGCCGATAGCGGTGCCAGAACAGCACTCCACACACCGTAAACAACGCGCCCAACATGGCAAACATTCCGCCCGAGCGATTGGCGTTCGCAGTACTGTAGAAACCCCAGGCGGCAGATGGCACACAAATCAGGGAGATAACCAGCCAGCGTTTTTTTCGATCGGAGCTGGTTGAGTTAGCGATGACGGTTAGCCCAAGGAAGAAAGCTAGCAGGCAACTGAAATAAACCAGCAGCGGTTGTACCTTCCATGCCAGAGCCGCTGTGTGGACGATAGCTGATATGGCGCAGGTTACGATACTCAAGCGCCATTTCCGTGTGCGCTCGACGAGCTGGGTCAGCGAGATAATAAACAATGCGCCTGAAATGTAGAGGGTGCCGCGTACCGCAAGGATGAGGAATGGACGCGGAATGAAATCGGAAGTTGCCAGAATCAGGAAATGGAAAAAAATCGCGAGCCAGGCGGCTACCCACAGTCTCATACTTGTGTTCTGTTTGTCGAAGCGAAGAAATAGCAAGACGAGTACGCCAACCAGTATCGCTTCAGGGATGTTAAGCAGAACCTGCTCCATCGTTAATTTCCCCTCCCACGGGGCATGTTAGAGCGCGTGGTTCGCTCGTATCTAATATCGACCGTAAGTCCGAAGACATCAGGAATGCCTTGGTATAAGTCCAGATTGAATTCAAATGGGGAAAGAAACGGCGATGGTCCACTTTGAAACTGAAGAGACGGCAGGAATGATTTTCATAGTTGAAAATCCATCCTTCGCAAGCGGGGATTACGTTTCGATGGTCTGCCTTCCGTGGCCTGAGTTGGACTTACCGGGTTTCAATCGCCGACCAGTTCGATTTCCGTGGAGTCGAGTTGGTCGAGAGGGCGGCTGCTGATGCGGGCAAGCCATAAACTCACCAACGAAACTCCTCCCAGCAGGGCTACGCAGCCGGGCCAGGCTGCCCAATGCCAGAACCAGTCGGTCAGGGTGGCGCCGGCGCTTCCTCCCAGATAGTAGAAGGTCACGTAGAGTCCGGCGGCAGAGGAGCGCGCGCGCCCCGCAATGGCGCCGGTTTGCACGGTGGCTGCGGCCTGCGCCACGAAAACACCCGAAGAAAAAATGGCGAGGCCGACGATGATAACCGGCAGCAATTTGACCAAGCGTGAGGAGCAGTCCGGCGATCATCATGGAGCAGTAGAGGACCGTCGTGTGGCGAAAGCCGAAGCGATCGAGGAAATGGCCTGACTGGGGTGTGATCGACGACTCCGAGCAGATAGACAAAGAAGATGCTGCCCAGCTGCGCCGAGTTCAGACGGAAAGGCGCGGCGGCAAGGTAGAAGTTCGCGTACGTAAAACATCCTACCAGCGCGAAGAGCGCGGCAGCGCCCATGCCGAAGTTGGCCAGCAGCCGTGGATTGCGCAAATGTTCCTTGGCATGGTCCAAAACCTGCCGCAGGTGTTCGGCGCGCACAAAATTTTTTGCCGAGAGGAAGCCAGGCGCGCACCACAACCGCGCCGATCAGATTGAGGGCAGCAAGTACCAGCGAAGGTGGAGCGCCAATGCCAGTGAGTTGCGATAACGCCGGAGATAAAGCGCCCGAGAAATCCGCCGACCACGGTTCCCGCCACATACGAGGACATGGCGCGGCCCACGCCGCGTCCGGCCCATTCCTCATTAATGTAGGCGAGCATAACGGCGATGACACCCGGTACGAAAAGGCCCTGGGCGAAACGCCAGAAGATGAGCGCATGCCAAGGCTGGTTGAAGTCGCGGCCAGGGCGGTAGGAATGGTCAGCAGGAACAGCGAAGGCACGATGACTTTCTTGCGCCCGCGGCGCTCGGCAATCATGCCGATCATGGGCGCGGTGAGAGCGGTGGCAAGAATCGTTGCGCTTACCGTGAAGCTGACTTCGCAGCTCAGAGGCATGAAAAGTCTCGCGCAGGAGCGGCAGCAAAGGCTGAGTGCAGTAGACGTTGAGAAACGTACACATGCCGGCGAGCATGATCGCGGCGATCGGCTTGTCGAGCTTTCCCAAAAGAGAAACTTACCCTCCACTCCTAACGCTTGATAATACGCGAGGTTAGTAGTGGATTGCCGCCGGCTCGGAAGTAATGGTGAAAGCAGCCGGACGCAAAGGGCAGCGGACCTTCTCCGGGTCTCTATACCACATTGCGGGACAGGTTCTCACTCCGTGCTTGACAACGTGGAACTCATGTGGTTTTCTGGCCGTACCAGAGAACAATCGGGACGGTCATGCCTTATCGTCATGCCTTATCGTTGTGCCTCACCGTTGTGCCTTATCGAGGACGCTTGGCTCAGGCAGGGAGAGTTCTCTCCGCGGGGACGCGAGTCCGGAGACGAGGGGCGTGGTAGACACACGATTTACTGCGATTAAGCAAACCAGAACGTATATCGAGATTATCGACCAAACAGTGAATCTGCTTTTCGAAGGGCCGATATGGCCCGGAGACTCGGCCGATAGCTGGTCAGATCATCCCCAGGATTTAATGACAAGGAGGCAACAATGTCGGAACCGAAACCGAAGTACTACTACCACATCGCGGACATCCCCCTAGTTCCGCTCACGGATAAGGTGGGGACCCGCTTCATCGCGGGTCAAAACATCCTGTGCAGCTTCATCGAGCAGCCGCCTGGGGCCACGTTCGCCATCCACAGCCACCCGGCAGAGCAGATCCTGGTCATCCTGGAAGGCTCCGAGGAACACATGTGCGGGGACGAGAAGTTCACCATGAAGGCTGGCGACGTCTGCGTCCATCCGCCGAACATGCCCACACGGCGGCCATACCCCAACCGGGTTCAAGGGCATCGACATCTTCTCCCCGCCCCGGGCGGATTACCTGGAGATGATGCGGAAGCATGGTCTATTGAAGTGAAGGAGCCGGAAGTGTGGCCCATGGCATGGGCCTTGAGCCCTCGGCCGCCGGGAGAACAGGGGGCGGCAGGCTTACCGTGCGGTCATCGAGGGGATGCACGCGTGCGAGATGAGATGGTCATGGAGAAAGAGGTAACCGCCGCTATCCCGCCAGGAGACTTCGCGGGCGCAAGCCAGCGTAGCAATGCGGGTGATCGACGCCTGCGCCGACGGTCTCCTGGTTGTGGCTTTGCTGGGTGAACTGGGGATCGTGTTCGCCAACGTGCTGGCGCGCGTCTTCTTCAACACGTCCTTCCTGTGGGCGGACGAGGTGGCGCGATTCGTGCTGTCGATCCTCGCCTTCGTTGGCGGCGCGGTCGCCTATCGGCGGCGCGAACACGCTTTTGTGCGCGTGCTTCTCAATCGGTGCCCCGTGGGGATGCAGCGGGTGTGCTTCGCGCTTGCCGATGTCCTGGCGATCTTCATCTCACTCGTAGCGGGGGTCGCCTCTTTCGAATTCATCAAGTCGAGCTGGAACGAGCTCACCCCGGTTTTCCAGATCCCGGCTGCCACGATTGCCATCCCACTTACCGCGGGTCTGGCGCTGATTGTCCTCTATGCCATCAACCATCTGCGCCGCGACCACGGACGGCGAGCCTGGGTGGTGGGAGGCATCTTCGCCGTGGCGATGGCGGGAATGATGGCCACACGCGGTATGTGGCTGCCGTGGTTCGCCGGCGACACTGCCATCATTGCCACAGTAACCCTCTTCATCCTGACAATCCTGGCCGGCGTGCCGGTGGGGTTTGTGCTGCTGATGGCGACGGCGAGCTATCTGTGGGTAACCGATGCTCCCTCGCTGGTGTCACTGCCGCAAAGTATGGTGAACGGCACAGGGAACTACATTCTCCTGGCGGTGCCGTTCTTCATCTTCACCGGATTATCATGGAGCGGGGAGGCATCAGCCTGCGGCTCGTCCACTTCGTCGAAACGGTCGTGGGGCACCTGCGGGGCGGCCTGCTGCAGGTGTCGGTGGTCAGCATGTACATTGTCTCCGGCCTCTCCGGCTCCAAGCCCGCCGACGTGGCTGCGGTGGGAACCGTGATGCGCGATCGGTTGCGCGATCGCCATGGTGCGGGCGAGGGCGCGGCCGTACTGGCCGCCTCGGCCATCATGGGCGAAACTGTACCGCCCAGCATTGCGATGCTCATCGTCGGCTCGATCACGCAGTTGTCGATGGCCGCGCTGTTCATCGGCGGCATCATGCCCGCGGCGGTAATGGCCATCTGCCTTATGGTGATGATTTATGTGCGGGCTCGCCGCGCGGGGACGCCGTGCGCGCCCCGTGCCCCAGCTCGAACCATGGCGCGGGCGGCCCTCGTCGCGGTACCGGCGCTGCTGATGCCAGTGATCCTGCTGGTGGGTATCCTGGCTGGAGTCGCCACTCCCACGGAGGTGGCGACCTTCGCCGTACTCTACGGCCTCGTGCTGGCTATCGGGGTCTATCGCGCGATGAGCTGGAAAACCTTCGTGCGTACCGTACTCGATACCGCTTCGCTGACGGGCATGCTGCTCTTCATCTTTGCCGCTTCGGCGGGGTTCTCGTGGTCGCTCACCGTAGCCTATGTGCCGCAGCGTCTCGTCGCCATGCTCCACGGCATGCAGAACAGCACGGGTATCTTCATGGTTATCTCCATCATCCTTTTGATCGGAGCTGGCGTGCTGCTGGAGGGACTGCCCTCGCTTAACGTCTTGGCGCCTCTCCTGCTTCCCATCGCCGGGAAAATTGGGGTAAACGAACTGCACTACGCCTTGGTGTTGATTATCGCCATGGGAGTCGGCGGCTTTATGCCGTTGGCTGGAGTGGGCTTCTATGTCTGCTGCGCGATTATGCAAACCGGGATCGAGGATGCCTCGCGTGCCATGGTGCCCTATTTGGTCGTGATTATTATCGGCCTGCTCATCGTGGCATTCGTGCCGTGGTTCACACTGTTCCTCCCACACTATTTTGGCTTTGGGAGATAAGTGGCGGCGCGCTGGGCGGCGGACTTCCCGCCGTGACGCGGGAGTGTAACACGGTCGAGCGGAGACTTTTGCTTTTCAGTTGCAGGGCGGGAGAGTTCCCGCCGGGGACCAGCAGTATAGAAGCGGCGCTGGGGAACCCGGAAGGTTGGGCCAGCGACGCGATTCGAATAGCGGCAGTCTGACCATCACATCTGATCATCACAAAGGAAGACGCACATGAATCGCAGAAAATTTCTCAAGAACAGCCTGGGGGTCGCAGGACTCGCTCTCGCGGCACCCTACGTGACGCGTGCGGCGGCGGCCCCGCTCACGCTCCGCTTCGCCCACTATGGGGCGGAGGACCATCCCTCCAATATTGCGGCCATGCAGTTCGCCAGCCGGGTTGAGTCGCGCACGGGCGGCGCCATCAAGATTCGGATTTTCCCTAACAACCAACTGGGCGACCCTCCGGCGCAAGCCCAGCAGATCAAGCTCGGCACCATCGACATGGGACTGCCGACGCAGGGGCAGCTTCAGAATTACGAGAAGGCCTTTGCGACCGTGATGCTCCCCTTTGTCTTTGACAGTCCCGCCCATGTCTTCCGCGTGTTGGACGGCCCGGCCATGCAGTGGCTGGCCCCGCTCGCCGAGAAGCAAGGCTTCATTATTTTACGGAACTGGGAGTACGGCTTCCGCAACGTGACCAACAGCCAGCACCCGATCAACAAGCCTGACGATGTGAAGGGCTTAAAGATCCGCACCCCACCGGAGATTCAAATCCAAGCAGCGATGGAAGCGCTGGGCGGCGTGGTGCAGGCCATCTCGTTCGCGGAGCTCTATCTCGCGCTCGCCCAGAAGGTGGTGGACGCTCAGGAGAACCCCATCGCGGTCACTTATACGCAAAAATACTACGAGGTGCAGAAGCACCTTGCCATCACGCAGCATGTGTACAACAACATGATCCATACGGTCAGCGCCATCACGTGGAAGAAGCTGAGTCCCGAGCAGCAGACGATCTTCCGCGAGGAAAGCACCGCCGCGGGCAACCTCATGCGCAAACTGATCGCCGACGAAGAAGTGGATCAGATCAAGAAAATGGAAGGCCGCGGCATGGCGGTGACTCGCCCGGATCTGGCGCCGTTCCGGGCCAAAATGGAGCCAGCGTACAAACGGGTGGCTGCCTTTGCCGGGGAGGAAAACGTGAGAAGGTTCAGGGAGATGGTGGACAAGGCGCGAAAAGGCTGATCGACAGCGATAGCCTAAGAGACGGCCGGGTGCTCAGGGATGGGACTGCCATCCACGGAAAGGGTAGTCCGGCCGCTTCTGCTGTGCCACCCAACGCGTTATGGACAGTTGTATTCCAAAAGTGAAGCGTACAGAGTGTTGCGGGCTTGTCCTCTCCGAAATTTGTTTCACCAAGCCCGGTCCGTGTTACTCATTCCACACTCGCTCCTGCTTGCAAAGCTTTGCCGCTCGCCCGATTGCTCGCCGTAAGAAAACAGCCCAACGGTTGACTGTCTAGATTTCTCCCAACTACAGAAACGCCGGCCACAGCGCCTCGGGTCGTCAATCGGCGGGTTCAGGCTCTGTGCGGGATATTCGAGTATCGACAAAAGGCGTCCGCAAGGTATCCTGCGATACTCGGCGGTTGGTCGATTTCTGAGCCCTGCCAGGAAAGGAACACCGTTGATACCAGGTCGCAGGTTCCCCGGGCTGCAAATCAGCTTTTGGCTTTGGCTCCTGATTCTCGCCGGTACACCACTGTCCAGCCGTGGCCAAGCGCAGCCGGCTTCTTCCTTTCAGGACGGACAGCAGCAGCACTCGGCGGATGCCGCGGAAGCGGAAGATCGCACTTTCCCCGCGCTCCTGGTCAGCGACATCCACTTCGATCCGTTTTCCGACCCCTCCAAGGTGCGGCAGCTGGTTGACGCCCCGGTGAGCCAGTGGGGTTTAATCCTCTCAGCTCCGCCGTCGCCCAATCAGCAGCAGGCCTTTGCCGCATTAGAGCAGAAGTGCAATGCACGCGGGGTCGACACGCCTTACAGCCTACTGCACTCCAGCCTGCAGGCTATGCGGTCCTGGCAACCCGATGCAAAATTCATGACGGTGAGCGGCGACCTGATCGCCCACTCCTTTTCCTGCAGGTACACGGCACTCGTTCCCGGATCGACGCAGAGCGATTATCAAGCCTTCGTCCTGAAGACCCTGAGCTTTGTGATGGGAGAGTTGCGCCGATCTTTTCCAGGCGTGTCCGTCTATGTGGCCCTCGGCAATAACGACACCGCGTGCGACGACTACCGACTCGATGCCGGAAGCGATTTTCTGGCCCAGACCGGCAGGATCGTAGCCGAGGGGCTGCCTTCATCGCAACGGCGACAGGCGCTCAAGGTGTTTCCGAAGGGCGGGTACTATAGCCTTACGATGGCAGCACCCATGCGTAACACGCGCCTCATCGTCGTCAATGACATTTTTCTATCCCCCAAATACAGCACCTGCGCCGGCCGGCCCGATTTCACCGCAGCCACCGCGGAAATGACATGGCTGCAAGAACAGCTGACGCAGGCGCGGCGATTGGGTCAAAAGGTCTGGGTCATGGGCCACATCCCACCAGGCGTCGATCCTTACTCTACGGTTGCCAAATTCAAGGATATCTGTGGGAACGAGACGCCTGAAATGTTTCTATCCTCGGACAAGCTGGCCGATTTGCTGGTTGAACACGCCGACGTTATCCGGCTTGGGATCTTCGCTCACTCCCACATGGATGAAATGCGTCTCTTGAAGCTCCAGGGTAGCGACTCACACGCATCATTCGAGCACAGCGTTGCCATCAAAATGGTTCCCTCCATTTCGCCGGTTGATGGTAATAACCCATCCTTCACCATTGCCCGTGTCAGAGGATCCTCCGCCGTGCTGCAGAATTACGAGGTAATCGCAGCTTCAAACCAGAGCGGCATCGGCGCTACCTGGTCCAGAGAGTACGACTATGCGAAGACTTACCATGAAGCGGAATTCTCGCCGTCGACGGTGAAGGAACTGATTGCGGGCTTCGCAAACGATCGCGGCGCCAAGACGGAGACCAGCCAGGCATACATTCGCAATTTCTATGCAGGCGACCGCTCTTCCGAACTCAAACCGTTCTGGCCGCTTTACGTCTGCGCGTTAGCAAATCACACGGCCAAGGCATTTGATTCCTGCGTATGCTCCGCCGCCAAGTAAGGATGTAACCAGATCAGGGATGGGCTTCGAATCGGGAGCGTCAATCAACAACGGTGGATGCCCGAATAGCTCGTGCTGGCCACCTGCCCGCCGCGACTCATCCCGGAAGACAAGTCTTTGACTTCGTCCCGGGCCGCCGCTTCAGCCAGCTCCTGCGTAAGGGCATGTCCCCAAGACACTAATTCGTCGGGATTGTGCTCCCAGCAAATCATCCAGTGGTAGCGCCTGCCTTTGCGAAAAGGCTGCGCTTGAAACGACACGATGTACCGGCCAGCCGCGTAATCCATTCGCTACTTCCTATTCTACAAATCGCATAAAATCGCCAACCGCAAAGCAGCTATCGAGACTCGCTGGACGCCAGCGAAGGGAAAGCCAGGCAATCGGGGGATGGCTTCGGCTGACACTTGTGGTCTAGATAGTGCGCCGCATCGCGGCACATCAATTGGCATTTGTGACACCGAATTGGGCCTTTGACCTTGGATGTCTTGTCGGCGCGGTTCGGTTCCGAATTAGTTATTATAGTCATCAATTTTAATTATACATCAGTAAACTATAATCAGCTACACAATTAACCGCTGCGTCATTGCTCTTCTTGGGACTAAATTCCAGCGCGTGCCGGTGACCCCAGCTGCGCCTTTCATGAGCGACCATGGCTCAGCCATGCCGTCCGGGATGAGCAGCGCAATATCTTGTGAAAATTGCGAGAGCAGGGGCTGGCAACGACATAGCAAGACGGGACCCACGAAAGAACCGAAGCGATTCGCGAGCGACTTGTGCCTCCGCAGCGAACCGGTGGCGAGTGTGGTAGTCTTAGAATGCGTTTGAATGTCCCTTTTTCCCGACTCGCCTTAGGCATCGGCGACTTTACCCCCTGCCTCACTCGTCCGAGAAACACTGACAATTAAATAGCCAAACTTGCCGAGGCGAACATGAAGAATATCTACGTTGGGAACTTGGATCCCCGCTGCACGGAGGCGGAACTGCGAACCACATTTGAGGTATACGGGAAGGTCGATAAAGCTGAGATCATGCGGGATCGCGACAGTGGACAGCCGCGCGGCTTCGGCTTCGTGGAAATGACCAATGACGCGGAAGGCGAAAAGGCAATCGCCGGCCTAAACGGCAGCCTCATGGAGGGGAGCGCTCTGAACGTGAATGAGGCGCGTCCAAAGCGTGATCGTGCCCCATCCGGCGGCGGGCGTGGTCGAAGCGGCGGCAACGGTCGTTACTGACGGCCTAGTCACGCGGATCTAGATGATGGACCGATACTCCAGCACCTTCTGGGTGCTGCGGGTGCTCCTTTTCGCGAGGATGTCCACAACGAGCCACAACCCTCCTTTATCACCGAAGGTGTAATTTATGCATTCAGATAACATTGTTAAGACTTTAGATACAGGGCAGAATCGTTTCGAACTTTGCCACCAAGTTTTCAAGGCGATTCGTAAGCTCCACAAGCCTAATGATCGCATTCAGGATACCGCGACCGATGCCCTCAAAAGACTTGCCGGCGTAGCCCAGCGAGAGGCTCAAATCGGACTAGAGTCTGCGAAGGACGCGGCGGGACTCGAAGTGAAGCAGGAGCAGCTGGCGATTGCGCCTCAGGCAGAAGCACCGCGACCGGAGCCAATCGCCGGAGACATTCCGCTTGGCGAAACCAGCGTCCTTGTGCCGGCCGAGTTTGCCGCGACCCCAGCCGGCGAACTTATGCCGAGACCGTGAAGGCACTGGGAAAGATTAGATCGTCAGACCAGTCCTTTTACGAGCACGTCCAGGAGAAGAGATGGAAGGAGAAAATATGGACACTACAGCAGTTGACAGTTTGGGACCCAATGCCGCCCCCGAGAACAGTTCTAGACAGCAGCCTTCTCCGGTGAGATCTACCGATAAATATTCCGTTGCCAGAGACGCCAAAAAGAAGAAGAGACGTGCGCAACATCGAGCCATGATTAGACGGTCGCACGCCAATGGCTAATCGTATGGTGAGCTAGCAGCAGTTGTCGGGGACCCCGGTTACCATCCCAACAAGCCGCCAGCTGGCTTATCGGGGACCCTGGCTGCGGCACTTTATTCTCCACGGCGCTACGGGAGGAAATTGCCCTCATCCTCCTCATCTTTAATCTTTCCCCGCCGTAACCGTATTCCACTCTGCAGCGAACACAGAGCCGGCAAAAAATGCCATCCGGCCCTCGCCAGCCGCACCGCCGCCAACACAAAAGCACCCCTTTAATTCAGTTGGATTACGTGGAGGTCGGCGTCTTCATAGACGACCTTGCCAATGGCAGCTAGCGAGGGCAACGCGTCCGGAACCCTGTAAACCCAAACGTAGTCAAAATCATGGCGGATATTTTTCCACTCGTATGGCCCCGCGGGGTTGACGATAGGGGCGCAGCCGCTGTCGCTCTGCAATAGCGTTCGGAGAGGCTGAACTCCGCGATTCTGAAAAAGACAGGGGGACAGCCAGCCGCGTTGGATCACCCCATAAGCCCAAAAATGCTGCATATGCTCCGAGGGTGTAGCCACAGGGAGAACCCGCATGCCGTCCGGGATCACCGAGAAGGCACGGGACAGTCTGGCGGTATCGCGTTGAGCGGAGACGAAGTGGTGTTCTACCTCGCCCGCTCGCAGAGCGAAAAGCAAGATCGCCATTGCGGCAAGAAGTCGTTTTCGCCGGCCGACTCTCGCCGCCGCAAGCAGCAATACAAAAATGAAAGGTATCAGACGGCGGTCGGTGTTGATGCCGGGGCCCAAGCTCGCCGGCAAGGCCCAGTAGAAGGCAAATAAACTGCCCGCAACCCCCAGCCACCGATAGTTGCACCTGAAGTCGCGGTTGTCGAGGCAGGCCACCCCGAGTGCTACCAGCAGAAGCGCCGCAGTCACGAAATCGTAAACTGGCGAAATGCCCGAGACCACGGCCACCAGCAGACCCGGTCCTTTTGCCGCCCAGTTGTATGCGTAAACCCAGCTCGACTTCGCCTGAGGCATGGTGGAGTGCAGGAAAAAGAACGCCCCTGGGATGAACAGAATCCACGAGAAAACAATTTCGCGAATACGCCGCCGGGCAAATATAGCGTACGCGGTCATGATCCAGCCCGCCATGGCAAATCCCACGAGGTGGGTAAAATAGAGTGCCGTAGTCAGAGTGAGCAAAAGGAACCACGTCGCTATGCGGGGCCGCTCCAGATATCCCATCCAGAAACCCAAAACCAGCAGACATAGGGCAAGACTGAGCTGCAGGTTCAACATTCCCCAGAGAAAAAAATAGAGGTTTTGGGTGATCGCCAAAGACCAAAGAGCGAGGCTCTGCTCGCCCGGATTGGCTCGCCGGATGAAAAACCAAGCGGCCGCCGGCATCGCCAGCACACAGAGGCTGAGGAGCAGACGACCGGCAATCTCGATGGGCATGATGCGCTGCAACCCGACTAAGATCACATCCATGGCGAGATAGGGACTTGGGTTCCAATCGGCGGCATAGAACCCGCCGAAGTGGAAAGAGGGGTCGTTGAGGTGTGCCAGCACGAAGGCGCTTGCCAGGTGATTAGGGTAGTCGACGACCGGCGGGTAGCGAACCGTCCAAATCGGCGCGAGCAAGGCCGCGGAGATCAGCAGCATCCATAGACGCGCGGCGCTTCGGCGAATGGCGTCAAACGCCAACCACCAATTTTCAACTGTCTCTCTGGGTTTCTCTAGAGTGGCCATCCGGTTAGAGAAGTTGGGCTCTCCTTTTCTTTGCTCTGAACGCTCGAATTGTACTGCCGGGGAGCCGTTTTGCAAGGCCAAAGCTGCATCGGCACACGAAAAGCTGTTGTGGCGGCAAGCGGCCCATGCGGTCCGCGCGCTGATCGGCAGACAGCGCAGCCGTTCGCGTGTGTAGGGATTATGGGTCGGTTTATTCCGGCTCGAGGCAACAAGAACGTATCGCAAAGAACTGAGTTGTGTTACAAATGGGCTTCCCAAATAGACGAGGAGCCATCGGACGCGCGACCAAAGTCATGGTGCATGAAATTGATGCGCTGGCCGGCCTGTTCGGACAAAGTTCAGAAAAGAATCACCGAATATCCATATCGCGTCTTGGGTTCGGAATGTTGCAAGAGAGCGACCGAATAAGGGAGGAGGCCGGTCAATGGACCATGTTGTCGTACTCAGTTGGAGTACGTGGCTGCTAGCATTTCTGCCGATTCTGATGTTGCTGTCGACCATTTTGTTTTTCCGCTGGGGTGCGCCGAAAGCAGGTGCGGTCTCGTGGTTTGCGGCGGTTGCGATCAGCGTTCTGGTGTTTGGAGCGGATCGCCGTTTGCTGGCGCTGGCCAATAGCAAGGGTCTGAGTTTGTCGCTTTATGTGCTGCTCATCATTTGGAGTGCCGTCTTCCTTTACAACATCGTGGAGACCCTCGGCGCCGTAAAAGTGATCGGCGGCAATATGGCTAAAGTGACCGATGACCGGCTGCTGCAGTGCCTTTTGATGGCGTGGTGTTTTTCCGCATTCATGCAAGGCATCGCCGGCTTCGGGGTGCCGATCGCGGTGGTGGCTCCGATCATGGTGATCATGGGATTTCCGCCGGCGATTGCGGCGGCCACCTGCCTGGTAGGCCATAGCTGGGCGGTGACGTTCGGGTCAATGGGGGCAGGTTATTACACCATTCAATTGATTACCAGGATTCCCGGTGGCGTGATCGCGCCCTGGATGGCGATCTTGTTCGTGGTGCCAATCGTTACCACAGGATTTGCGGTAGCGCATATTTACGGTGGCATTCCCGCCGTCAAACGCGGCGCACCGGCGATCCTTGTAACCAGCGCGGTGATGGGCTTTAGCTGCTGGCTGATGACCGTGATTGGCGCCGCCCAGTTGGCCTCGCTGATACCTGGCTTGCTGGGCTGCGGAGCGATGGCGCTGATGGCGCGCACCGGTCTTTATTGCAATCGCAGCCAGACGGCAAGCCAGCCGTCCGGGTTCGCAGAGGCACCGCGAGGTCTCGGATTTAATCTCGCTTTTTCTCCTTATTACATTCTGATCCTGCTGTCGATTGCGACGCAGATCAAAGCCATCGGCCGAATTTTCGCTCCGTATGCCTTTGGCCTGGATTACCCGGCGGTGCGGACGGGGATGAACTTCGCTGTCAAGAGCGAAAAGATGTACTCGCGGATCGGCATCTCGCACCCTATGCCGCTGTTGATGATGGCGGCGATTCTCAGCTTCCTGGTGTTCAGGGCGGCGGGCCGATGGAAGCAGGGTGCGGCCGTGAAAGCTTTTAAGACCACGTTCTGGCAGTGCATTCCGACCAGCGTCGGCATCATCACCATGATCATGATGGCTTTGGTCATGGTCGATTCGGGGATGACTTTCCTGCTGGCGCAAGGCATGGCGAAGGCGACGGGGAGGCTGTTTCCGGTCGCTTCCACATTCATCGGTGTGCTGGGAACCTTTCTCACCGGCAGCGGTGCGAACTCCAATGTCATGTTCGCGGCATTACAGGTTGAGACTGCGAAGGTGCTGGGCATCAGCACTGTCATCATCGCGGCTGCACAGTCGGTGGGCGGTTCGATTGGCGGCGCGATTTCTCCCGCTAAAGTGCTTCTCGGCGCGACCATGGTCGGGTTGGACGGAGGCGAGAGCGAAGTCATGAAAAAGACGTTGCCCTATTGCCTGGGGGTCGCGCTCTGCACCGGCATCGTCGCCTGGTTGTTTGTCTACGTCTTCTTTAGAAGCTTGCAATAGGAAAGGAAAAAACAATGGCAACCGGCGTAGTAACCCGTAAGCTCCCCGATCCAGTGCCATGGGGCAAAAAGCACCGTATGTTGCTCATGAACATCTCGTTTTGGATGTTCTGGGCTGCCTTTCCATTTGCTTATCTCGGTGGAGTTCGAAACCAACCGGCATTCATTGACGCGTCATTCGGCCTGTTTGTCTTGGCCTGCCTGGTGCCGCTGGTGACAAAAAAGTGAATTAAGCAGCGGTTAGCACGCGTTATAGGCGAGAAATGGTGGTTGTGGTATAGATGCAGAAGATGAACAAGACGAAGCAGACTTCGTTACTGGTGGTGACGCTCGACACCAAAGGTCCGGAGGCGCTCTTCCTGAAGAGCGTCCTCGAACGGCTGGGCATTGACGTGCTGATTCTGGATACAGGGATCTTTCCATCTGCTGTGGGAGATGGGGACATCAGCCGTCACCAGGTCGCGCTCGCCAGCGGCGGCCGCTCGATTGAGGAGCTGATTCAGGCCGGAAACAAGGGCGAGGCAATCCAGAGCATGCTGAACGGGGCAGTGGCCCTGACCCAAGCGCTTCATCGCGAGGGGAGAATCGACGGCGTGCTCTCCATAGGCGGGGCTCAGGGCACCATCATCGGCACCAGCGCCATGAGATCGCTTCCGCTGGGCGTCCCAAAAATCATGCTTTCGACGATGGCTTCGGGAAAGCGCTATTTCGAGACCTACGTCGGCACCTCGGATATTACCCTGATCCATTCAGTGGTCGATTTCTTCGGTCTGAATTCCGTGCTCAGACAAATGCTCAGCAATGCCGCGGGTGCTCTTGCCGGCATGCTTCGAGCCGGCCAGGTGCCCGCCAGCGGACGCAGCCAGGTCGCCATCACCATTTATGGAACTACCACTCCCGCGGGCATGCGGATTGTCTCGCTGCTGCAAGCGAAAGGTTACGAGACGGTTGCCTTCCACCCCAACGGAGTGGGCGGAAGGGCGATGGAAGAGATGATCCTCGAAGGCCGGTTCGAAGGGGTCATCGACCTGACCACGCACGAGCTGATGGACGAGCTGGCAGGCGGACAGCACGCCGCCGGACCCAACCGGCTGGAGGCGGCCTGCCGCATGGGGATACCCCAGGTGGTCGTGCCGGGAAGCACGGATTATATCGTCACTGGACGTTTTTCGGAGCTCAAGCCGGCGTGGAAAAAGCGCACCACCATGATGCACAATCCGGAGATGACCTTTGTCATGCCGTCCAAAGGTGAGATGGCGAAACTCGGCGAGCTGATGGCCCGGAAGTTGAACCAGGCTCAGGGAAACACCGTGGTCATGGTGCCGCTGAAAGGTTTTTGTTATCCCAACTACGAGGGCCGCGCGCTTTATAATCCGGGCGGGGTGGAGGCGTTCGTCAAGGCGCTCAAAAGCCGGATCAATCCTTCGATTCCGGTGCGGTGGTTGCCCATGCACGTCAACGACGAATCATTCTCTTCCGCCGTGGTGCAGGAGTTTGAAACATTAATGCTTGCTCAATCGAAAGGGGTTTCCCATGCTGCCCTTCAAGGGACGAATCATTGACTTGAGTCAGGAAATTTACCAGGGCATGCCTGTCTATCCCGGTCACCTGAAAACCGTTGTCTGGACCCACGTGTCTCACGAAGAGTGCCAGAGGGCGATCGGCACGGGCTTCTCCTACGAGACCCGGGGCATCATGTTCTGCGATCACGGGCCGACCCATATCGACGCCGTCAGCCATCTCTCGCGTAAACCCGACGCACCGCCGGTCGACAAGATCCCGCTGGAGAATTGCATTACTTCCGCCATCTGCCTCGACGTGAGCGATATTCCCCAGAAAAAACAGTTTGGCAGGGCGAAGATCGAGCAGGAACTAAAGCGCTCGAAGCTGTGCATCGAAAAGGGCGATACTGTTCTTTTCCACACCGGGCACTTCGCGCGCTGCTACGGGAAGCCGGAATACATGACCGACTATCCCGGACTCGACAGGGAGGGAACGGAGTTCATTATCGACCAGGGATGCGTGAATTTTGGCGTAGACTCGGCGAGTCCCGATATGTGGTACGACAAAACCTATCCCTGCCATACGGTCTGTGCCGAACGGCAGATCACCCACATCGAGAACCTTTGCAATCTGGACACTCTGGTGGGGAAGCGCTTCACCTTTATTGCTCTGCCTTTGAAGATACGGGGCGGAACCGGTTCGCCTTTGCGTCCGGTGGCTATCCTGGAGGAGTAGGGATCTCCCGGCAGAGCCGGGCGGGGGATATTAGTCCGGCTGCATGCACACCTGCGCTCACACTGCGGCTCTTTCATCTGATCTTTGATCAGATCAAGGTTCTGGGGATCAAGTTCTGGCTTCGGCGGCCAACGACTCGGGTGTAAGATTCGCATTGGCAAAGTGAGGTCGAAATGTTTCCCGCTAAGACAATCGTTTGCCCCACGGACTTCAGCGAGGCGTCACTGCAAGCGGTGGCAAATGCATCCGAGATTGCCGTGCATAACGGCGCCGAGGTTTATCTCGTCCACGTCATACCCATCCTGCTGGCAGACGCCGAGCCGGCGGCGGTGATGACGTTGTCCGAGTACGAGCAATTCCTGCAACCGCAACAAAGATTGGGAAAAGTGGCTGAACCGCTCCTAGCCAAGGGATTAAAGGTACACACCGTGCTTGGTCACGGCGATGCAGCCAGTGAGATCGTGCGCATTGCGAAAGAAAAGGGGGCTGATCTGATCGTGATAGCTACCCACGGAAATACTGGATGGCGTCACTTCGCTTTTGGTTCGGTTGCCGAGAAAGTGGTACGACTTGCAATCTGCCCCGTACTCAGCATCCGGTCGGCGGCGCGCGGAGCCTCTGGCGAGACAGCTTGATTTTATTTTTGGCTTTCGCCGAAAAGGTGAGCGACGTTTGAGCAGAATCCCCTGATTGTGCTCGCTTACGACAAACGCCTTCCGCAGACATACAAATGTCACCCCGAGCTTCGTCCCGCAGCTTGATAGTCACGCAGGAAGCATTCCTGTTGTGCACAAGGCGGGGGCATTTCGGTTGCGCTATGACAAGTTCAACAAAAACTAGTTGCGCCATATTAGAAATTGGATTATTTCTTGTTGCACGCCTATGAAGCTGCTGCCGCCCACTCACCTGTTCTCTGGTTTCACCTGAACTAGGTCCCTCTAGCGTCGGTCCGGCGTCACTTCCCGACTCGATATTCATAAAGAGCAATCTCTACTGCGCGTTCGAGGATTGTACTCGCGTCAGAATTAGAGAGCTGAGTTGCTTTTAGAGTTTCCAGAAGGGTGACCCTTCTTACTTGACAGAACTTTCACACCGCCGGGTATATCCAAAGCGCCGCTCTATGCGGCCTGGAGGGAATCGATGACTGATTATCGCGCCATGTGGGCTGATTTAGGCCTGAATCTGGAGGCCCATGATGGGCTGCTTGCCGTGTTAAGCAAGGCTTACGGCGATCTCTTCCTCTCACAACCAAAGCGCCCAGAGGGGATGAAGTACTTCGATTTTGTCATGAGCGAAGTTCACGGCTTACGCATTAAGGAATTGGTCGACGCCAAGGCACAAGGCAGGAAGATAGTCGGTTCCTACTGCGCGTTTGTGCCCGAAGAGCTGATTCTGGCGGTTGACGGCATCTCAGTCGGCCTTTGCACCGGTGCCGACTTCGCCACCGATCTTGTGGACCAGGTGCTACCGCGCAACACCTGCTCGCTGATTAAGTCCGCTTTCGGCTTTAAACTGGGTAAAGTCTGTCCTTACGTAGAAGCCTGCGACATGGTGGTGGGCGAAAACACCTGCGACGGTAAGAAGAAAGCGTACGAGATCCTGCGCCAGTTCATTCCCAATCTTTACGTTATAGACTTGCCGCAGGTGAAGAGCGAAGCAGGCAAGGCATTGATGCGGGCGGAGTTCCGGCGCTTTGCAGCTCAACTGGAACAGTTAAGCGGACGCAGGCTGGAAACGACCAAACTGCAAGCGGCGGTTGCTACGGTGAATGCGAAACGCGCGGCACTCAAGCGCTTGGCGGCTCTTCGTTGCGCCGATCCCGCGCCGATTTCCGGATTGGATTCATTGCTGATCTCGCAAATTTCCTTCTATGACAACCCTGCTCGCTTCACCGATGCGGTCAACAACCTTTGTCAGGAACTTGAGCAGAGGGTAACAAAAGGTGAAGGAGTGTTTCGCGCCGGACATCCACGGATTATCGTCTCCGGCTGCCCTATGGCCGTGCCGAACTGGAAGGTTCCCGCCATCGTGGAGTCGAGCGGTGCTGTCATTGTAGGAGAGGAAGGCTGCGTTGGAGAGCGAAGCACGCGCTGGCTGACCTCGGAGACGGGGAACAGTGTAGAGGAAATCATCGATTTGTTAGCTGAGCGTTACCTACAAATCGATTGCGCCGTGTTCACGCCGAATCCTTCGCGCCCGGAGTATGTTCGCGAGATCACGCACCAGCGCAAGGCGGATGGCGTGATCCATTACACAATTCAATTCTGCCAGCCCTATCAGATGGAAGCCGGCCCGGTGACGCAACAACTCGAAGACGCGTCGATTCCTACGCTTCGCATCGACACTGATTACAGCCAGGAAGATGCAGACCAGATTCGCACGCGCGTGGAAGCATTCGTGGAGCGCCTGCGAGGATGAGAGCTGCGGGAATCGACGTTGGGTCCAGGACGGTGAAGCTGGCCATCCTCCAGGATGGTCAGCTCGTCACGTCCAAAAAACGCGAGAACTCGTTCGATCCTTTGGCGGTCTGCCGGGAATTGCTGGCAGGCGAGTCTTACGACTCCGCTGTGGTAACCGGCTACGGGCGACATCTTTTTTCACAGAAGATCGGCGCCAGCGTCGTGTCCGAAATTAAGGCCAGCGCCATAGGTGCGCGCTGGGTGCACCCCGCCTGCCGTACTGTGATCGACGTCGGTGGTCAGGATACCAAAGTTATCTCTCTGGATCCGGCGGGCCATCTGCTGCGCTTTGAGATGAATGACAAGTGCGCCGCGGGTACTGGCAGGTTTATGGAAGTCATCGCCATGGCGCTGGCCTGCGCGGTGACTGAGTTCGGAGCGCTCGCTCAATTAGCAGAACGGGGTTACGCGATCAATAGCACCTGTACCGTGTTCGCGGAATCGGAAGTAGTAGGACTCATTGCGCGCGGCATAGACCGCAGAGAGGTTGCCAGAGGCGTAGTGGACTCGATCGCGGTTCGGACCAGTTCGCTGGCAAAACGAGTCGGGGTAGCGGCCGATGTCCTTTTTATCGGAGGAGTGGCGTTGAACTCGGCAATGCGCGAGGTACTGGCAAAGCGGCTTGATATAAGCGTTCATGTTCCCGAAGATCCCCAGATGGTGGCAGCCGTGGGATGCGCTCTACTCGCTAACGAGACGGGTCATCAGGAGCAATAGCAATTCCGATGGCCGCGCAGATTGTGCCCGAGTACTTCCTGACAATTCTACGGCCAAGCTATCGATGAGTTCATTGGCTGGTACTGCACCCAACCATGCCTCGCATTGAACCGGACCGCCGTACTCCGCTGCCGCGTTTTTAAGAACTTCGCTCCCTCGACTATCAAGCTGGGCTTGGTCGCGGTAATCCACGCCGAAAGTTGCAAAGCAGGTCCAAAGAACCCGGCTTTCTGTTCGCAAAGGTAACTTTGGCCTTGCAAAAAAGCTTACGAGCAGTACAATTCGTGCGATTCAGAGCCGAACAAGGAGATACCTACACTGGGTTTCTGTTCTTCGCAGTCATCCGATGTTGTTGTTTCATGAAAATGGAAATCGGTTCACGCTGGAACACGCGGAAGGTGTGGATTTCGATCTTCTCGAACTCTATCAAGGGGAGGCTTACATGTTGAAAGGACGCAGGGCAATCGTTACCGGTTCAACCACTGGAATTGGCCAGGGCATTGCAAGCGCGCTTGCCGCCGCTGGTTGCGCGGTTATGCTGAACGGCTTCGGCGAAGCCGCTGAGATCGAAGCGCAACGCGCTGCAATGAGCAAGCAGTGCGGCGTGGAGGTGCTCTACAACGGCGCCGACCTAGCCAAGCCCGAAGATTGCGAACAGCTGGTGCGCGATACCGAGAAGCGGCTGGGCGGCGTGGATATCCTGGTCAACAATGCGGGAATCCAGTACATCTCGCCCATCGAGGACTTTCCCATAGAACGCTGGCAGGCGGTAATCGCCGTGAATCTCTCCTCGGCCTTCTACACCATGCGGGCCGCGCTACCCTGCATGAAGGCGCGTGACTGGGGACGGCTGATCAATATTTCCTCGGCCCATGGCCTGATTGCCTCGACCAATAAGTGTGCCTATATAGCAGCCAAGCACGGCATCCTTGGGCTGACGAAGGCGGTTGCGCTCGAAAACGCAAAAACCGGCGTCACCTGCAACGCCATTTGTCCGGGTTGGGTGCTCACCGAGCTGGTGAAGAAGCAGATCGCGTTGCGGGCGCAGAACCAAGGCATCTCGTACGAACAAGCGCAGCAGAACCTTATTGCCACAGAACCCACGGGACGCTTCAGCACGCCGGAGGAAATGGGCGGACTGGCCGTCTTCCTGTGCGGCGAGCACGCCGGCAATATCACCGGCGCGAGTTTCTGCTCCGACGGCGGCTACACGGCGCAGTAAGTTCTGTCCGCGAGTACGCTATCTACCTGCCGCCCTCAGGCCGGGTGGCAAGAAGGCAGACGTATCATAGCGGGTACACTTCGAACTATCAGCGAAAATCTTTCCTGGGGTGAGGTCGTAAGCCTTACCCCAGGAGTAAAGAGAGCAAGACCCAGTCGGCATTGAACTGCGCCTTGCTCAGATTGGCAACTACCCACAGGAACGGCGTTCCAGCTTCCGTTTCGGTGCCACTACTTTTTCGGCGGAGGAGCCGGTTCGGAAAGATCGGCAGTGATGCCCGCAATACGTTTGGCATGGGCCGCGTACTTCTCCCACGGCTCCATGATCTTTACCACCATCCTGGCGCCGTCCGGTGATCCGCCGCCGTGCATGCAGCCGGGAATGCCGCCGCCGACGGTGAGCCATTCCACGAGACGCGCTGCGCGGGCTCTGGACTCTCCATCGACACCGGCAGTAAGTGCCCGCTTGAGTTGGTCACCGTATAGCTCTGACTGGAAGTCCTTATAAGATGGGAAGCACCCGGTTTCAGCGATGCCGCCGCTGATGTCCTGAGCGATGATCTTGGTCTCATAGGGCAGCTTCGCCACCTGGGTTTTGTTGACATGCGCGAGTAGCGCATCGGGGATCCACACTCCGGATGGATGCGCTTTACCCACGAGCATGGCGCCGAGGCCAGTACTGAAGGTAACCTCATTGTTGATAGCCATCTGAGTGAGTTTGTCCTGGAATGACTTCTGCGACAGCCCATTCGCCCTGGCCATGTTGATGGCGGCGCCGATCATGATATCGCCCTGCCCGGCAACACAGGCGCCGATTGCGGCGCGGTAGATTGCCGTAAAGTAGCCGATTAACTTGCCGCTGTACTTGAACTCACCGCACATGAAGACGCGGTCGATCGGAACGAATACGTCGTCAAAGAGTAGAAATGCCTGGGTGATGTTGCCGGCCTTCGGAGCATCCCAGCCCTCTTCCTCGTCACGTGCATCGCTCGGACGGCGGGTTTCGACTATCGTCAGCCCTTTTGCATCGCGAGGAACAGCAGCCGCGACACAGAAGTTCTTTTCGGACTCACCATAACCGCTGCCCGGGACGACAATGATTTCGTGGCAGGCGGCAACACCGCAAATCTGAACCTTATAGCCGCGAATCACGATCCCGTCCGGACGCACTTCCTTGATGTGCAGGTTGGTGTCCTGATCTGCCTGCGCCGACGGCTTCTGTGCCCGGTTGCCTTTGGCGTCGGTAATCGCGCCTGCAAGGCACAAACCGTTATCTTCCACGAAGCGGAAGTACTTCTGTAACCGCTCATGATAGTTGGTGCCAAGTTCCTTATCCATTTCGTAGGTGATGGCCCAGAGAACGTTGATGCCTGTCCATCCGGCGCAGGTAGCGCCCTGGCAGGTGCCAGACTGGTGGAACTGCTCCCGCTTCATCAGGGAGTTACCGAGCACTCCTTCAGGGCCACTCATCAGGGTGTCCCAGCGGTGTGCGGTTTGTCCGGTTAAATGAGACTTGGCGGTGAAAATGGGCGCCTTCTCGGGGTCGAAAGATGCATCGTACGAGCGTGAGACTGACTCAACATGCAGCCTCGTCGCAGGATTGGTCGTGACGTCCTCAATCAGCTTGCCCCACTTGTAAATATTTGGACGCATCTTCTTTAAGGACTCTTTGTACTGCTGCCCGTTCATCATCATGACTGAATTACCCCCTCCATGGGGTACCGCTTTGGTTTACGCTTCTTAGTAATGAGATAAATACCAGGAGTGCGCTCCTTGCAAAGGCCGCTACTCCGTACCTGTTATTCCTGTTCCCACATAAATAACGTATAGCTGCTTCAGTATCCGGGTACTCACTTCACCTCATGATCTACGATACTGCAACCGGCACCGTCTCGTTTTGAGCTAACAGCTCGCAAATTTTTTCCTCCGGATAGATCCACTTCTGGAAAGCCTCAGCTAGCACCGTACTGGGATTACTTTCGAGTGACTTGATCTTGTCCCTGCCAATCAAGTCGAGATAGTCCTCATAGGTCTTCCACGAATACACGTACTTGTCTGTGTACTCGCGGAGAGTTTCTTCGCTGCGGCTGATCTTGACGAAGCTCGACATATGTTCGAGATCTTCTCCATAGAGACCAGGAGAGTTAGCCGGCCATGAGCCGAGGTAGCACGGTACGACGGCGGTGACGCCGGCGCCGGGAATGGCCACCAAGTTGGGGAAGCGAGCGCACATCTCGGTGTCGATAATGCGGTCAGCGACCAAAATAATGTTCTTGCCAGCTCGGCCTGACCAATAGTCGTAGTACATGGACCCGAGAATCATGCCGTTGCCACGGGTATCGGCGAACTGCACGTGAACCACCGACAGGTCCGGACGCAGAGCCTGCAACAGCGCAACCTTCTTGCCGGAACCGTAGGGATCTTCGTGAATGACATTTTTCGGATAAGAATGCGCCCCATCCCAAAGTCCCGGATTCTTAAGATCGCCCCAGACCCCGGAGTTGGAAGGAATAAAGGGCAGGTTCAGGGCACCGGCCAGGATCTTCAGATTGAGTGTGAGGTTGGACTCATCCTCCCACTTGATCTTGCGGGGAATTCCCTGCTCCAAAGCTCTCCGGACAACCATACTCAAGCCCGGACGCGCGTGACTAGAAAAAGTAGAGATGACGGAGTCGACCACACCCTCGGCAATCAGCAGGTCACCGCCGAACCCGATTCCGGGTTCCACCCAAAACATATCATTCAGCTTGATGTTGCCGGCTTTCCTCTGCCGCAGGATTTCCTTGATGAACATGTTGACTTGGCGGCTCATCGGGAAGCCACCGGCGAGGATCATCGAGCGATCCTTCACAAACGTCTTGACCGCGGTGCTTAATTGAATGAGCTTGTTCTTCATGTTAAGCTCCTCCCTTTGCAACCATGCCCTTGGGGGCTGCCATTAGTTTCTTCCATCCCGTGAAGTCACCCGTGATATCGAGATCTTCCCTGATCATTTTAATCTCGGCTTCCGTCGGTATCTCGGCCCACTTCCAATCCGGGGCTACCTTGATCTCATAGCCAGTGTTCTTTATCACCTCTTCAAGCGTGGTAAACGGATACACTTCGGCGATTTCCATTTCATAAGTGACAAGGTTGGGCTTTAAGATTGCCAAGTCGGTGACGATGGCTGCGGGCCCTCCGCCCGGAAATCCCCATACATCCCACCTTGACCGTCCGCCTTCGCAAAAGCCCGGGCTGGTGCGATAATCCAGCTTCTCCACGAGACGGTCGGCCTTGTGGTTCATCACGACGACGAAACGATTCGAACCGATGGCCAAGTCGTGGCCGCCACCGCTTCCTGACACCCTGGCCGCGGGCTTCGTATAGTCGCTGCCGTACAAAGTAGTGTTTATATTGCCGTACTTATCCACTTGCGCGGCGCCAAGGTAAGTCAGATCTACTCGCCCGGTTTGCGCCAGCCAGCCTAGCGCTGATAACACGTCGGTTTGGCATTCCGCGTTAACCTGGATCACCGTGTCGTCGATGCACCACGGCACGCGGCCTACCGGCGTCGAACCGATGGACCCTCCTTCATAGATGATCGTGATGTTGGGGGCGAACGATTTTTGCGCCATCTGCGCGGGCAGCAGGCTTAACCCTACCCCGACGAAGATGTTGGTACCATCCCTGCAGTACTTGGACGCGCTACAGCAGGCAAACTCCATAGGCATGTACTGCTTGAGTAGCTCTTTTTGATTGCCTTCGTTGGCCATCTACTTCACCTTCCTCTCTATAGACTGTTACCAGGCTCCGGCCTTAAGTTTCTGGCCAGAGACTTAAGTCTTCCCTCACGTTAGTAAGTGTCATTCGAAATGCGACTGCCTTTTATAAATACCAGGTGCGATTCTATGCGTTTTTCGTTACCACCTTCGTATCGGTCGTGAAGTACATGGCAATCGCGCCGATAATCAGTGACACGAAACATACGATGAATGAAGTTCGATACGCCTGGACCGGGAACTTGCCTCCTACTCTTCCGTAGTTATCCAGAACAATCCCCATCAATGCCTGGAATAAGGCTCCGCCAACGAAGTACCAGATATTGACCATTCCGCTCGCAGTGGCGATGAAACCATGGGGCTGTCCTTCGGCAACGTGCGCATAGTTCGGCACATAGGCGCCGCAGAAGAAGCCCATGACGAACAGCAGCGGATAAAAATAGCCGACAGGAATTGCGCTAGGCCACAGGATGACAGGCAGCCAGGAGATCGCGTAGACAATGATTCCGTAGAAAGATGCCTTGCGGCGCGATTTGAGCAGCCGGTCGGAAGCCCACCCGATCGCCAGACAGCCAAGAGCCATGCCGATCGGCCAGCACATAAGCACGTTAGCCGCCTGCTGCTTGGTCAGCCCATAAATCTGCTGCAGATAGGGAATGCACCAGAGTCCCTGGAAACCCATGACTGTGCCGTAAATCGTGAATGCGTAGACGGCAATCAGCCAGTAGTTCTTCATCCGGAAGAGCTTCGCCATGTTTTCCTTGAAGGTGGCTTGAGGCCCTCCGCCGACGCCCTGATAGTACGGAACGCCATCGATTTCGGAAACCGTGGGATAGCCTTTGTCGGCCGGCTTGTTTCTCAACACGGCCAAGTTCGCAGCCGACAGAATGATCATGAACGCACCCAACCAGAAGAACGAAGCGCGCCAGCCGACGATGCCCACCAGGTAGGCAAGAGGCGCGGAGGCAAGAATTGCGCCAGCGTTACCCGAGGTAAGCATGGCCCCGGTGAGCGTCGAATATTCATTGGGGCGGAACCAGTTGGCCAGAATCCTCATGCATGGAATCCACACTACAGCGACGCCCACACCCATCAGGAAGCGGCCCAAAATGATTACAGGAAAGCTGTGTGCGATACCGAAGATCGCCGTACCGGCGGCCGCAATCAAGAAGAAAATTGTGACCGACAGTCTTGGACCCATGTAGTCGGAGAGGATGCCGGCGGGAATCTGCATCGCGGCATACGGATAAAAATACATGGAAGAAAGAACTCCAAGGCTGGTGGCAGTGAGCCCGAATTCCTTCATCAGTTCTGGCGCAACTACCGCCGGGGCGACCCGATCAAAATAGACAAAGATATAAGTCAGTACCAAAATTCCATAACAAACCCATCGATAGGCGAGCATTCTCCTCGCTTGTTCCGCGGAATGCCCCTTTTCGACGGCCACAGCTACTCCACTGGTCTGAGCCATTGAGATGCCCTCCGTAAAATGAGAAGTCGTCTTCCATAACGCGTCACCCGCAGCGGAATGTCATGCCGAAAGAAACGCCGGGGTATTTCGAGATAGCCTTGGTCACCTTCTCCGGAACTTTGCCGTCGACGGTGAACATAAACTTCATCACATCATGAGTAATGTACGGATACCGCTCGAATAGCCACGGAATGCCCAAGGACTGCTTGGCTGCGGGCGTACCGAAGGTAAGCACACCTACGGTATCCCCCAGCCTTTCGACGAACCGGACTGCTGCTCCAATCGGGTTGCGATCGAAGTTGCCGATTCCTCCCTTGGCCCGGCTCACATCCGAGCTCGGGCCGTTCAGGTTGATCGGTATGTCCTGCTCATCGAGAACCCACTTACAGCAATCCCTGGTTATAGGCATTGCCAATCTTGCTCCCAATTGATTCAGGCAATACTGGCAGCAATGACTTGTTCAGGAAATTCCTGAGGGCTTTCAAGGATCGTCGTGCCGGAGACATCGCGGAACAGCTTTGCCATCAGCATTTCTTCGCTGTAGCCGTAGCCGCCTTCTATCTGCAAAGTCTCCAGCAACGAATTCATTCCCAGGCGCTGGGCGAACAATTTCACCATCGCAGCCTCAGTCGTAAACGGCTTGCCCTGTTCGATCAGTGCAGCGGCGTCGTAGACCGCCAGCCGCGCAACGTAGCAGTTGGTCTTCACCTCGGCCAACATCGTCTGAATGGCTTGGAAGGCACTGATCGGACGTCCGAACTGCACCCGTTGCTGGGCGTATTTCGCAGCATGTTCCACCGCGATTCCCACCACCCCGACGGTCTGCGCAGCCTCGGCCACGGCAAATGCGGCGAGCAGTTCCGCGGCAATCAACGTACCGCCATTGACTGTGCCAAGAACCTCGGCGGCAACATTGTGGAATACAACGTCAGCCGTCGGGCGCGCACGCAAGCCCATCGTGCTCTTCTTTGGGCCCACTTCGAGGCCAGCCGCCTTCGCACTGACCAGGAATGCGGCGAGGCTCTTGGCCCCCACGGCCGCGTCCGTGCAACCGAACACCACGTACAAGTCCGCTACGCCCGCATTGGCCACGTAGGACTTGCGGCCATTTAACACGTAACCGTCAGCCTGCTGCGTGGCGATCACGGCCTCAGGCCCTTGCCCAACGCCGGGGCCGGGCTCGCTCATTGCCACCGCGCCCAACTTTTCTCCCTTGGCGAGCGCCGGCAGGTACTTTTTCTTCTGCTCCGCCGTGCCCCAACGGTTGATCGCGTAGGCTGCCGACGAGTGATTCACCACGATCGAAGCCACCGCCGCACTGGCACGCGACAGTTCTTCCACGCCCAGCGCGTAGCTCACATACCCAAACTCGGCACCACCAAATTCAACCGGCAGGAACCAGCCAAGGAAATCGTGGGACGCCATCTTCTTTACGACCTCGGCTGGAAACTCACCAGTCTTGTCCATTTGGACAGCCAGGGGCTCGAGGTACTGGGTTGCGAAGTCGCGCGCGTTTTTCTGAATGAGTTGTTGGTCCTCTGTCAATAGATAGCTCATCTTTCACCTTCCTGCCTTCGCGGTTGCGGTTTTGGGCTGAATGCTGGCAATCAACTGGCCTGCAATCACCAGCCGCTGAACCTGGTTCGTGCCTTCGTAGAGCTGCTGAATCTTGGCGTCGCGTACCAGCTTCTCCACCACGCAATCGTGCGAATAACCGTACGCGCCGAGCAGAGCGAGCGCTTCGGTAGTGACACGCATGGCAGTGTCGCTGCCCATGGTCTTAGCGATTGCCGAATCGATCGTGATCGGAAGCCCCGCGTCCTTGACCGAAAGCGCGTGGCGAACGGTCTGCCTCGCCGCTTCGATCTGGATTCGCATGTCGGCCAGCTTGAACTGAGCCGCCTGACCCAGCTTCCTGGGATCGGGATACTTCATGCTGAAGTACTTCAGGCATTCGTCCAAGGCCCGTTGCGCAATTCCGACGCTCTGCGAGCCGACCATCGGTCGAGCCATGTCAAGCGAAGCCATGGCGATCCTCATGCCGTCGCCTTCTTTACCCAGAAGTTGACTGGCGGGGACCATCAGATCCTGCATCACCAGCTCGACTGTGTTGGAACCGCGGATGCCGAGTTTGTTCTCGTGCTTGGTGATGACAAGGCCCGCGGAGCCACCCTTCACGATGAATGCACTCAGACCTTTCAATCCCTTGCTGGGATCGGTCAGGGCGAAGATGGTGAACATCTTGGCATAGGCGCCGCTGGTGATAAAACACTTGCTCCCATTCAGGATGTACTCATCTCCGACCTTCTTGGCCGTGCTCTTGCCGGCGCTGACGTCGGAACCCGCGCCTGGTTCGGTCAGAGCAAAGGCTGACAGACCACCTTCGACAACAGGAGTGAAATAGAACTTCTTTTGTTCTTCCGTGCCCACCAGCAGCGGCGCGTAGTAACCCAGACCGTTCACCCCGAGTATGGTTGCAAACCCCGCGCAACCATAGCCCAATTCTTCGAGGATCACGCCTTGCGTAACCGCGTCCAGATCCCGGCCACCGAACTGCTTCGGAATACCCATTGCCAGCAGATCGGCCTGCTTCGCTGCTTCGATAATGAATTCGGGGAATTCACCCGTGCGGTCATACTCTGCGGCAACGGGAATAATGTGTTTTTCAGCAAATTCCCGCGCCGACCGCTGGATTTCTTGCTGTTCAGGAGTAAGTAGCATGGTTTCTCACCCTTTCAATTTCGTTGCAGGCGTACGAACATACTTCGCCTACTAAAGACGTTGGTTCAGGATAGCGGCTAAACGGTAAAGGCAAATTATCTATTTGTCAAACAAATATTTAATAATATTTTGGCAGCTAAACCCTGATTCTGATAGGGTAATTGCATTCAGTTTTGTCGTCAGCGTGGGATGGGTCTGCTTGCAGGGAACGCACGGCCGCCTCTGTTGGGAAACCGTCTGATCGAACTACGGCCAGAGCTGAGGGGGACAATTGATGCCGATCAACTACCAAAATATCAACACGGAAGGGGTGGCGAAGCAAATCGCGACGAACATCCGTGAGGCTATTGTCAATGGCGCGCTCAAAGTCGATCAGAAGCTGCCGACGGAGGAGGAACTAGCAGAGCGTTTCGGAGTATCCCGGCCTACGATTCGCGAGGCACTCAAACGCTTGGCGGCTCAAAACCTGATCCATACCCGGCGCGGTCCGGCCGGCGGCAGCTTTGTCAAGAAGCCCAGCATGGAGGACATGAGCGGACAACTCTCGAGCATGGCCGCGGTGCTGCTCACCGTCGGCGAATTCAATCTCTCCGATATAGCGGAAACCCGTCACGAGCTTGAGAGAGTGTGCTGCCGTCTGGCGGCATCGCGATGTTCCTCCGAAAGCGGTATAGAGCAGCTAAAGGAAATGGAGGCTGAACTCCGAACGCAACGCAATCCGCAGATGACCGATGTCGAATTCTGCGCCTCCGACGTACGCTTCCATTGCCTGATTGTCGATGCCACCCAGAATCCACTGTTGCGATTCCTGGTGACCGCCATGATGGAAATCATGGAGCCGGTGCTGAACCTGGTGGTTTACCGATTCCGCGAACGCCAGTTCATCGTTGACCGGCATTATGAAATCCTCGAGGCGCTTAAGGCGCAAGATCCCATTCGCGCGGTTGCGGCGCTGGATCGGATGATGGAGTACTTACGCCAAAAGTACACGATGGCGCTGGAACTTGGCGGAGAAAACAAGGCCTTTTCGATGGCGAATCAAGCGATACCCCAGGGTCGAGTGCAATCCTAGCAGGCTGCTGACAAACACGCCGAAGCCAGGGCACCCCCGCTAAGACTTCCACTGTTCGCTCCCCGTGCATCTGCGCGCTGTCCGGCGCATGACGGTCTGGCGGACTACGCGCATCGTATTAACCCACCACCCGCCTTCCGTAAAAGCGACGGCAGCAAATTTCCATTTCGTGCTGAGCGCCGCTCCGCGGCAATTGCTTTGGCGCAAATATTGGCACGCGGGAGCTTGCTTCTTTACAAAAATAGAAACAGAATGTCAGTACAGCTGACAATTTTGGCTGCTCGCGCTGGTAGGACAAGGTGCTGATTATTCCGGCAACAGAGTTACGAAAAATGCGCGAGCACGCCGAGCGCGCATATCCGAGCCAGTGTTGTGGTCTGCTGCTGGGTTGGCGCCAGGACCATGACAAGTATGCTGTGTACGCGCAAGCGTGCCGCAACGCCGCCCCAGAACCCGCGGAAAGCTTCCTGGTTGCCCCGGAAGAATTGATTGAGTGGCAACGCTACGCCCGCGAGCGTCGCTTCGAGATTCTTGGCTTCTACCACTCGCACCCGGATCAGCCCGCGAACCCCTCGGAACAGGACGCCAGCCTCGCCTGCTGGACGAACTGCTCCTACGTGATGCTCAGCGTGGAAGATGGAGCGCTGATGTTGCTTCGCTCTTTCACCGCCGCTACCGAAGCCGGCAAGCCGATGCTGTTAGAAGAACCGGTCAAGATCGAGCGCGAGGTGGCGCAGCCCAACGCCGTTTCGGTTTAGCCGGCTGCGTTCGGGCGCGCCGCAGTCCGTCTGCGATGCGTTGCTGTTATTGCACCCGCGCGTTATCGGTGCGACTCCACATCTGTTCGAAAGCCTGTCGAAAAGCCTCTACCTGCGCGGGGTCGCTGGTGAAATGCACATTGTTGTCTTGCCGCTTGAGCCCGCTGGGAGACCAGTTGGCGGAGCCGTCACGCAGCAGAGAGCCGTCGATCACATAGGCTTTCAGATGCATCAGTTCGCGGCTTCCCTTTACGCGAATCTGGATGCCGTGTTGGGGGCGCAGCATCTCAGTCGTCGTTCCACGATTGCGTTGCCCGGAATTGCGCTGCTCCTCTTCGTACTGCTCGCGGTCGCGATAGAGGCGAATCTGCACGCCGCGCCGGGCCAGCTCAACCAGTTCCTCCGCCAGGTAGCGGTCGGTAAAGGCGTACATCGCGATGTCGACGGTGTGTTGCGCGCGATCGAGCCGCTCCCGATCGATCTGTTCGAGGTTTTCGAAGGGAGAATAGTGCTGCTCGGCTGCGCCATTGCCTGCCTGGGCGGTACGGTGGAAGAGACGCGAAGTGCCATCGTGTTTCGAGTTGAAAGCCGACTGGAAATAAAGCGCTGAAACTGTCAGAACAATAACGGTGGCAAGAATAGCGCTTACGGGACTGCGATTGCGCGCGGCCATCAGCGTTTTCTCCGCCGCGCGGTTGAAAAGTGTTCCCAACCTCCGGCTTCCAACTCAGTGGTATTGCCGTTTTCGTCCTCGATCAAGATTTCGCTGCCCTGGTTGATGCAGCCTATGCGGGTAATCAACACGCCGGCGATCTCGCTGGCCACGCGCCGCGCCGGAGCCGCGGTGAACAGCAGTTGATATTCGTCTCCTCCGTGCAAAGCTTGGCGCGCTTCCACCTGGTGCCGGCCGAGACTGGCAATGGGCAGTGCGCGCTCAAGGATCGTCGCCCCCACGCCGCTGGATTCGCAGATGTGTCTGAGATCGGTGGAGAGTCCGTCACTGATATCGATCATCGCCGTCGCCAGCTTCTTCGTTCGCAGTTGGCGCGCCACCGCGATCCGTGGTTCGGGATAGAAATGAGCGGGAAAAGCGGCCGCCCGAAACTTGCGTTTCGGATTGGCAAACATCCGCTCCAGCAGGGCCGCTGGCGCTCCCAATTCGCCGGTCACAAAAATACTGTCGCCAGGCCGCGCTCCGGAACGCAGGATCGCCTGACCTGCCGGAACCGAACCCACGACCGTAATATCAGCCAGCACCCCAACCGGCGACTGTGCGATATCTCCTCCCGCCAGGGTTACGCCGAAACGCCGGGCCAGCGCCAACATGCCCTTCACGAACTGGTCGGCCCAGCGCTGCGGCAGCTCCGCGGGCAGCGCCAGCGACAGAAAGGCCGCCAGCGGCTCACCGCCCATCGAGGCGATATCGCTCAGGCCGCGGGTGAGGCAGCGGTGTCCGACGGCGTCCGCCGGATGCCACTCGCGGCGAAAGTGCACGCCTTCCAGACTGAAGTCCGTGGTCACTAACATCTCGTGACCCGCGGGCACGCGCAGCACGGCACAGTCGTCGCCAATGCCGGTGGCGATCAGCTTCGAGCCTTCTTGTGCACGCGAGGCTTGGGCGATACGTTCAATCAATTTGCGTTCTGAAAGCGGCATTCAATTGCCTCTGCGGTTCGGGCCATGCGTCTGTGCGCCAGTCGAAGCCCCAGCTAAACCTTGGACCAGTTTACCGAAACCTGTGCCGGCTGAAGCAGCCGGACGTTGATGGTCCCCGGCGAACGTTATGGCATTGCCAAGACGGTGGTCTGCCCGGCGGTGTCGACTTGGATACACCTGCTCTAAATCCTTCCCAGAAGCCGACGGTGCCAACGTCTCAAGGCCGTTCCTGTTCCCTGCGGCCGTAGCGCAGATTATCGCAGGCGGCGGCAACAGAGCGGCATATCCGGGAACTCCCGCATCTAATTCGCGTTGTGGTGGTAAAAGCGGAGTGTTTAATCTAGATACATCGAAAAAACGGCGGTCCAAGCCTATTTGTACTCTAGGCCGGTTAAACACCGCATTGACAACAGCCTGAGCGGTTGTTAGCCTTTTTCAGTTTCGTTCACGACAGCTCTGAGTAGGCTGGGCTTCGCTCGCTACAAGGTGTTCGTCCGAAATGCGGGTTCGCCGTGGATCATGGTGGTGGTACGGACCCTTTTGAAGTGCAAGAGGAACAGAGTATTGCGTAAACGTTTTTATATTCTTTTCGTAGCTCGCGATGCGGAAGGACATCTTCGTAAGATTCCGATATCGCTGCACTACGTATATGTGTTTCTGGCCGGGGCCATTATCGGTATGCTCACGATTACGGGCATGGCGGGCTCCTATACGCGGATGCTTCTCAAGACTGAGCAGTTCAACGAGCTGCGCAATCAGAAAGAGCAGATCAGGAATCAATACTCGAAGCTGGAACAGGTTGCTCACGAGAAAGACATCCAGGTGGCCTCGCTCGGCTCGCTCGCCTCGGAGGTCTCGGCGCTGTATGGGTTGAAATCCGACTCCAAACTGGCGCAGGGCGCGCAGTTGGAAGCCCGCTCCGATGAGTTCCAGGCATCGCTCGACAGGTTCTACGTGTTGCGCCAGTCTGCTTTGAGCGGGGCTGCCAGTGCCGGTCTGCAATTCGGAAGCGGCGCCGCTACCCTTAACGATTGGCTCCGCGCTGCCGCTGCTCCTACGCTTTGGCCCGTGGAGGGCAAAATCACCAGTTCGTTTGGCGAGCGGGTTGACCCATTCAATGGTGAAGGTGCGTTTCACAGCGGCGTCGATATTTCTACCGCCTATGGCAGTCCTGTGCTGGCCGCGGGCGACGGCGTGGTATCTTTCGCCGATTTCATGAACGGCTACGGGCGCATGATCAAGATCGAACACGGCCACGGGATCACGACGCGCTACGGACACCTCTCGGGATTCGCGGTTGCCGCGGGACAGAACGTCAAGAGTGGTCAGGTAATCGGCTACGTCGGCACCACGGGACGGGTTACCAGTCCTCATCTGCACTACGAGGTGCGCATTGGCGAAATCCCGGTGAATCCGTACAAATACTTGCGCACGACGGTTGCCCGCGCCTCCCAATTCGGAGCCGGCGACTAGCAGGCTCAGAAGAACCTCACAGCCAACAACTCTGCTTTCGCATTTCGCAACGATTGGCGACTGGCCCTTCGTCAGGAATCGTTCGGCGGCCGGGATTGTCCTCAGCACATAGAGCATCAGGCCGAGACATGCGGCGGCGGCATCGCCGCTCAGGACGTCCCGTGGATGCGTGACCAGTGCGTGACCAGGATGCCTGGTTCGTGGCCGTCTCAATGTTCACGCCGACGTCATCCACGCCGACGTCGCGCGAAAACCGAGTTGTCTCCTGACTAAGCTGCAGTGGCGGGCACCATGGCGTCATCGAGAGGCTCGTCAAGGGTGGCGAGAACCACCAGGCACAATACGGAACAAAGCGCGAGGAACAGGAAAACGCTGTTCCAGTTGTACCGGTCCAAGATCATGCCAACCACCAACGGAGTGACTGCGCCGCCAAGTTGTCCGCCGCTGTTGATGATGCCGAATGCAACCGGGTAGGTCTCCTTCGTGGTTACGCCCATCGGGTACACCGCGAATGCGGAGTATCCCAGGGCAAGCAGCAGACCAGTCATAAACAGCATGAAGCCCAAGTATGCCGCGCTGTTGGGCGCATAGACGAGAGCGTACATCGTTAGCACAGTGCAGAACGCGCTGACCAGCATCAGCGGCTTCCGGCGTTTGTTCAGCAGCCAGTCCGATACCACGCCGCCAAGCAGGTTGCCGAGCACGGCTCCCACAAATGGCGCGGATGCAAGGAATCCCATCTTCATCGACGTGAAGTGTTTTACGTTCATCAGGTAGGTGGGAATCCACGCCAGCATTACATTGCTCACCCCAATCATGCAGCCGTACCCGATCGTGTTCCCATAAATGTTCCACGAACGAAATACCTGGCCCGAGGTCTCCAGTTGCTTCACTCTTTTGGCAAGGATCAACTTGTCCAGCCAGGCCAATGAATACTGCTTGCGAGCGGCCGTAGCTCTTGCTTTGGCCGCTGCCGGAGCTTGTTCAGTCTGGATGTACTCCAGCTCGGCGGGCGAGACGAACCTGCTTTCAGAAGGTTTATTGGTTACCAGCAAGAGCCAGAGGATCGAGAAGATGATTCCGGGGATGGCGAAAAAAAAGAAGATATAACGCCAGCCGAAGGTTTCGATAATCAGCACGCCGAGTGGAGGGCAAAGCACCGGGCCGAACTTGGACGCCGCCAGCCAAATTCCCGTGGCTGTCCCTTTTTCCTTGGACGGGAACCAACGATTGATGGTGGACGTACAGCCAATACCAGTCGGACTTTCGGCGAGCCCCAGGCCCGCACGGCAAAACTTCAGCATCAGCAACGAGCCGGTTGCCCCCATGAGGCCAGTAAAAACAGAGGTGAGAATCATGGCAAGCGGAAACACTTTCCGTACGGTCAGCTTCTTATAGAGAAATCCCGCGGGGATCTGAAAGATCGCATAGAAGAAGAACAGCAAACTAACCAGGGCTCCGGCGTCGGTGTTGGTCATGCGAAACTCTTTTTTGATAAACGGCAGAGCTACGCCCAGATTGGCACGGTCGGCCATGGCGATCGTGTAGATGATAAAGATCAGCACCATCACGACCCACCGGTAATTCGTTCGCTTCCCGACCCCTTCCCGAACTTTCCCGAGAACCTCCACCGCTTGAGACATGACTGATCCTCGCTCTCTTTTAGACGTGGAACGTAGCAGGATTCATAGCACCATGAATTGTTGACGTTATTATAGTTCGGGCGCGCGCCGGTCGTATACGCGACGTGCGGTTGAAAAACGCGTCGAATTTAAATTTACCCGCTATGGATGCACGATCCCTGAACCTCTTCTGCTTTCGCGTCGCGACCCGAAGCGTGTAATGCGCCCCACACCCTTTCCGGCGTAAGCGGCAAATCTTTAATAACTACACCCACAGCGTCATAGACGGCGTCTGCTATAGCCGGGGCTACGGCAATCACGGGCCCCTCACCGATGCCCTTAGCTCCAAAAGGCCCGGGACCGTCGCGGTTCTCCATCAGATGCGTCTCTATGATAGGAATATCCATGGCTGTCGGAATCCGATAGTCTAGCGGGCCGGCGTTCAACAGCTTGCCACTCTCGTCGTAAACCAGCTCTTCCATCAGGGTATGGCCCAATCCCATAATCAAGCTGCCCTCTTCCTGAGCTTCAGCCTGCAGTGGATTAATTGCCAAGCCCAGTTCGCTCACGCTGACTAGCTTCTTCACTGCCACTTTTCCAGTAGCTCGATTCACCTCCACCTCGGCGGAGGTAAAGATGACTTCCCAGAAGTCCGACAATCCTCCTAAGGGATGGCGAGAATCCTTCTTACCTTGAAACATTCCCCGACCGACAATTTCGGCTTGCAAAGGTCCTAGGTATTGCTTCAATAATTCTCCATAGGCAATAGGACCTTGACGCCCTCTGATGGTCGCATTAGCAAATTCCACGGCCTCTTCCCCATCGATCACTCCCAGTTCGCGGGCAATTGCGCCAAGTTGCCTTAGCAGGTCTTCACATGCGGCCATCACCGCACTACCCATAGTGACCGTGGACCGACTCGCTGCTGTCGCCAAGTCGAAGGGAGCGATGGCGGTATCTCCCATGATCACTTTGATCTGTTCGACGGGGACTTTTAAGACTTCAGCGGCAATCTGAGCGAAGACGGTCCGCGCGCCTTGTCCCATTTCCGTAGTTCCTACGGCAACGGTGACGCTGCCATCAGCGCCAAGCTTCGCCACGGCGTTAGAGACCGATGCCGGAATAGGAGTTTTTACTCCTATAGCTATGCCGCGACCCACATTGCTTTTCTTGGGACCGCCCCAATCTACCATGGCGGCAGCCTTCTTCAGTCCTTCACGCCAGTCTCCGTCCGCGGGAGTGTCACCCGGCACGAAAACCTCTCCCTTGGCGGGCAAATTACGCAACCTGATTTCGAGCGGATCTATTTTCAAGACCCTGCCGGCGGCATTCATCTGAGACTCGATAGCCCACACCAACTGGGGCATACCGAAACCTCTGCATGCGGTACTCACGACGGTATTGGAGTAAATAGCTCTTGCAACAATGCGCGCGTTGGGAGTGCGGTAAAGCCCACAGCCCAGAAATCCGGCCTTCTGCGCAATGCGCGTGGATGCATCCGCGTAGGCCCCCATCAGGAAATCAGCATTGACATCCTGAAAAACAATTCTTCCTTCACCATCAAAGCCACTTTGCATTCGGACGGTTGCAGCCAAGCGGCGCACGGTGAAGAAACCATCATCCAGCGAGGTAGATATTTTTACGGGTCTACCTGTCCGCATTGCCAAATAGGCGGCGAGCGGCTCAAGTTTAGGATAGCCTCTACCGCCAAAACCTCCGCCAATATCAGAAGCAATAACCCTCACCGCCGACAGATCCAGCCCGAGACAAGCAGCGATGACACGTTGAGTAATAAAAGGACTCTGAATAGGACTCTTGATTGTTACGCCGTTATCCATGGGATACGCAATACAGGAAAGAGGCTCTAAAGCGTGGTGATGGATCATCGGAAACGAATACACTTCGTCAATAATCAGCGCGCATTCATGCTTTGCCTTATCTACATCCCCCCATTTGAATTCAAACTCACCGCACACATTGGAGTCACAGACTCGCCCATCCTGTCTCTTGCCGCCGGGATGAAGCAGGGGAGCGTCGGGTTTCAGCGCATCCGCGACCGTGCAAACCGCGGGAAGTTCCTCATACTCAACCCGTATTTGTCGAACCGCCTCCGCCGCCGTATCTTCATCATTCGCCAGAACGATGGCTACTGGTTCACCGTGGTACTTGGTCTCTCCCGAGGCTAACAAGGGCTGATCGGCTATCACCGGACCAAAAAGCGGAACTGGCTGGGGCAGCTCAGTTGCAGTCACGACAGCTACGACTCCAGGCATCTGCCGCGCACCCGAGGTATCGATCCTTATAATCCTTGCGCGCGCACATGTGGATCGCAGCAGCTTGCCGTGCAGCATCCCGGCCATATTGCTGTCGATGGTGTACTCCAGCGCTCCCGTCACCTTCTTGACGACATCCGCGCGCTGAATACTCTTTCCAACGTATTCCACTTCGGTCATCCCTTCCTGGCTACGGCGTCTAAGACCTGCAACTTCTTCGCGGCTGAGGAGACCGCTTGTACAATGCGCTGGTATCCCGTACACCGGCACAGATTGCCGGCAAGTGCTTCGCGGATTTCGAGGTCCGTGGGGTCGGGGATTTCCATCAGCAATGCTTTCGCGGACATAATCATGCCAGCCGTACAGTACCCGCACTGCACGGCGCCTGCTTCGATGAAGGCTGTCTGAATAGGATCTAATTCGCCGTGTTGTGCGAGCCCTTCAATGGTCAACACCTCGCAACCGTCTACTTCCGGCGCCAACACGATGCACGAATTAACCGCCTTGCCATCGACGATGACCGTACAGGCACCACATTCGCCTTGTTCGCAGCTTACCTTCGTGCCAATCAATCCCAAACGCTCTCTTAGCACCTTGGCCAAGGTATGCGTACAGCTAACGTCAATGCTCGTCGTAGCTCCGTTGAGCTTAAATGTGATCGCAATTGAATCGGTTACCATTGCCCGCCCTGCGTTTTAATTCTGTCCAGTGAACACCGCACTGCCTCGGCCGTCAGAACCTTGATCAGCGCCAGACGGTATTGCCGGGAAGCGCGCAGATCTGAAATTGGAGCCACGGCATTGACGACCTGCGCGAGCCCGCGTTCCCACACGGCAGGGTCCTGGACGCCTTGCCGTAAGATGTTTTCCGCTTCATAGGCGCGAAAAGCCGTGGGACCAACGGCGCCGAGCGCAAGTCTTACTTCATTCGTGATAGAAGCAAACGCCGCCACTCCAACGATTGCCAGATCGGCGCCTTCCCGGCGCGCAAATCTGACATAGCACGAACTCGATGGGAGCGCGGGATAGGGAACAAAAATACTCTCCACAATTTCTCCCGCGGCAAGACATGTGTGATTTGGAGATCGCACGAAAGCGGCTAGCCGAACCGAACGGTGGCCATTCGGGCCGGCGATGTTGACCGTGGCATCGTAAAGCAAGAGTGCGGGCACGGTATCAGCCGCGGGCGAGGCGTTGCATAGATTCCCCGCCATGGTTGCCCGGTTACGGATTTGCTTTGAGCCGATGAGGCGTGCTGATTCAGCGATAGCCGGGAAGTTACGACGAAGGCAAGCGTGTCGCGCTATCTCGCTCAAGGTAGCCAAGGCGCCGATCATAACGCCGGCTTGCTTCTCCTCGATTGCCCCGCTCAGTTCTCGAATTCCGCGGAGCAAAATTACCAACTTGGGGGACTGGGCGCCCGTTCTGATGTTGTTAATCAGATCGGTCCCTCCCGCTAACAGCGCCGCATCGCAAGCAACACCGGAGAGCAAAGAGAATGCCTCGTCCAGAGTGGTCGGCGCCGCGTACTGAAACGTAACCACGGATCATTCCTCCACGGATTGCCAATAGAAAGACGTGGCACGACCATTTCTGTCACGGTGCGCTTGAATCTCCCCGCCTCGCATGGTCATGCCAAAGGGCACATAGCGGAAGTCGAAGCGATTGTCTCGGCCTACTTCTTTGGAGGCCGTGCGTGCCCGGCCGCTTCCCTGCCGGCGATCCGGCCAAAGACCGCACAGTTTGCGATCGAGCCTCCGCCGATGTAGTCCTCATAGAACAGCCCGCCCGCGCACTCCCCGGCGGCATAAAGACCGGGGATTACTCTGCCATCCGCCTCCAGAGCTTGAGCGCTGGTGTTCGTTCTGATGCCTCCGAAGGTAAGCGTTACGGCCGGCACCATCGGACTAAAGGCATAAAACTTGGGCGTCGCAATTGGATAGGCAAGGGCCGTCTTGGGAGGATTCGCCTTGAACGCCTTGCCATCCTGAATAGAGGCATTGAATTCAGCGATGGTCTGCTTGAGCGCCGCAGCGGGAACGTCGATTTGGGCCGCCAGTTCGTCGAGAGAAGACGCCTCAAGGAACGAAAGTTTCAGCGCCTGGTATTGTTTGATCGCTGTCGCAACCCCTGGCTGCTTCTTGATCTCTTCGTCGAAGATCATGGATATGCTCTGGCCGGGCTGCTTGATGGCAGCCTTGCCATTCGCCACGTAACCCAAGGACTCGTCGATGTAGCGCTTGCCCGCTTTGTTTACGCATACGAAATAGGGAACGGCGGTAAAAGGATTACCTCCCGCGGGGTTCTGTGGACTCACGGCAGCCACGTGTATCGACTGCATGCCGCCGAAGTCAACCAGCGCGGCGCCGGCTTCGCTCGCCATCATGAGGCCATCGCCGGTCGCCCAGGGGACCCCTCTGACAATCATCGAATTCGCGTCAGGATCTACCCACTGCTGCAGCAACTGCTTGTTCGCAGAGTAGCCGCCGCTGGCAATCACCACACTCTTGGCCAGGTAGTCCTTGAGCCCATTGGCCTGCGCCACCCTCACCCCGACGACCGCCCCGTTGGTGTCCATGATCAACTGCTTGGCCTTGGTATCGAAGACGATCTTGCCGCCCTTGCTCTGAAAGCTATCGACCATCTTGGCAAGATTCTTCGGCACGCCCTGGAACAGCCCGGGAGCGAAGACGGCGCCCTTCAGGCGGAAGCCCGCAATCCCGATAGAAGGCAGAAAATCCATGCCTTGGGACTTGAGCCACTCCACCGTTTCCAGACTCTGGTCGGCAAGCACACGGGTAAATTCCGCATTCGCCTTGCCCATGCCCTTCTTCATGAAGTCTTCGTAATATTCGTTCCTGGCCTTCTCCGTGGCGTCGGCAGGCACGGCGAGCATACCGGCGGCCCGCATCGAACTGCCGCCGCTCTTGTCCTGTGGCATCTTGTCCAGCACGACCACGTCGGCACCCTGGCTCTTGGCGGAAAGCGCGGCCACCATGCCGGAGAGACCGGTTCCGATCACCACCACGTCATGCTTTTCAGAAGCCGCCGGCTTGGGAAGCAGCGAGGCCTGGGCAACCTCGAATCCCCCCAAGGTAGCTACACCAATACCAGTTCCCACGCTCTTAAGAAAATTTCTTCTGGTTACTTCCTGTTTCTTGCTTTTGTTTGCCATGATCTCCTCCGGTCTTCGGAAACTTGCAAATGCCGCTGATGGTATTCGGTCAAGGTGTCTTGTAGCCCCATTCGTGACAGACCCGGCAGCCGTCTTCGGAGGCTTTATGAATGTGGTGGCACGTCGAGCACTCGGCCTCTCCCAAATGGGAGTCGTGCGGGTTGGGAGCTACTTTCTTGGTCTTCTCCGCCAGTTTTTCGTAAGCCCCGTGGCAACTTATGCAGACATCCATGCCCACCGCCTTCGGAGGCTCAGTGGTGCCGTGGCAGGCCTTGCATTCGAGACCCGCCTTAGTGTGCTGATCGAGCAAAAGAGGAGGCGAGGATTGTGCATAAGCATAGGCGCCAAGGAACATGCCAAAGAACAATGAAATCACCGCACCAGACAGCCAACAAATGGAACGCGGCAACGAACCAACCCCCTGTCGGTTATATAGGAATTGCAAGGTGTCCGAAGCAGTTTAGCAGGAATCTCCTTTTTTCAGCCCCGAATCGCGTCGAATTGTGTTCGCCGGCGCCCCGTTGTCAGTTACCGTGACGTGTGCATGGCGCCACGACCCGAAATGGCGCGTCAACTCGCGTTGCGGGATGTCCGCAAACTTGTCTTCGATGGAACCCAAACCTGGAATCTGGGGCTGAGATTCTGCTCATTCTCCATGGCGCCTTCGGCGATCCGCGGAAGCCATCGGAGAGATTTCTCAGGCCAGACGATGAGGCGATGTTGTTGCCGGTGGTGAATGGCGGGTAAGCCAATGCCTGCTCGCTCGTGGGATCGCCGACGGGAGCAGTTCCGAAGTTGGCTGTAATCTCAGAGGGCGACCCGTGCCGGGGGCCACCCGTTGTTCGGGTTAGATTAATCGAGTAATAAATTAGGAATCAATAGTTTGGAGGAATCATTGGCAGCACTCCCGGAAAGGCATTTTTACCCTTGCCGCTGATTCGTTCGGACTTTTGGGCCAAAAGCGCGAGAGAGTGGAGCTGCTCTGGCATCGTCTGTATGGCACTTTCCGGCCCAGCAGACTTGCACCCAATCAGGCATAATTAGGAGGATATTCTGCTCCTTACCCCGGACACTGGATGGATTTGAGAGACACCAAACGCCCCGCTGTCGATTTCCTTCCCGAAACCGGCTCTGCTGCGAGGGAAGACAGCCCGAAACTTCCCCATGCGGACGGTGTTCCATCGGATATGGGCAGCGCAACGTTTGAGCAGGTCATGCCTGCAGGATATGTCGGTGCCGGTCAGACAGGCCCAGGGAACGCGGTTCGAGTCCAAACGAGTGGTGCCCCTGCTGCTGACCTGAGTGACGCTGAGATTATGCTCCGGGTCAAAGCCGGAGATGACAATGCGTTTAATTACCTGATCGAGAAATACCGGCGCCCAATGATCAGCTTCATGTACCGGATGGCGCATAACTCGGCGATCGCCGAGGAGCTGGCGCAAGAGGTTTTCCTGCGCGTTTACCGTTCGCGGGAAGGCTATGCCGCTAGCGCAAAGTTCACCACCTGGCTCTACCGGATTGCCACCAACCTGGCCGTGAATCACGCCCGTGACAACAAGCACGAGCGCCCGGAGGCGAAAGCCAGTCTGGACGAAACCGACGAAGAGACCGGGCTTTCCATCGATGTGGCCGATAGCACGCTGAATGTCGAACAACAGATGCTTCGTCGTGAGCGGCTGGCGGCAATTCGCCGTCATGTGGAAGAACTGCCCGAACGGCAACGCCTTGCGGTCATTATGCATAAGTATCAGGACATGGACTATCGCCAGATCGCCGTCGTGCTGCACCTGAGCGAATCGGCGACAAAATCATTATTATTCCGCGCGTACCAGACTTTGCGGGACAAACTGAAGGACTTTATCTAGGGGCGGTTATGAATTGCAGGGATGTTCGCGAACAACTGCTGGAAGTAGCGGTGGAAGGCGGACCGGCATCACCGGAAATTCAGTTGCATTGCTCGGTCTGTAAACCATGCGCGCTCGAGTGGGAGCAGATGAAAGGGACCATGGCACTGCTGGATGAGTGGCAGGCGCCGGAGCCGTCGCCGTATTTCGACGTCAAACTCCAGGCCCGTCTGCGCGCAGAGCAGCAGAAGTCCACCGTGGGATGGCTTGGCTGGTTTCGCAAACCGGCTGCCGTGGGTCTCGCAGCCACCGTCCTGCTTGCCTTGGGGGTAGGCTCATTCCTGGGCCGGCAAAGCGACACCAAGAGCGCGGATCACCCCGTTGTGGCAGTTAGAGGCACCGCTGTAGGCGATTTGCAGTATCTGGAAAAGCACTCCGACCTATTACAGGAGTTCGAGGCGCTTGACGTATTGGACAACAACAGCGACAGCGGAGGCGCTGCAAATTAGACCGGATTCGCTATACCCCAAATTGAAGCCGAAGGATTCGAGAAAGTGATTACGTCTCACCCCATCGTGCTGTTGGTGTTGTCCTGCGCCCTCGCCGCCCCGCTGCCAACGGCGGCGTCAATACACAGGTATGCGCCATCGACGGGTTATAGAAGGACGAATGTAACTGCCAGGGCACAAGGCGGACCGCCAATGGGGTTGCGTCCGGCAGCCGGTCGAAGACAGCAACTCGCGCAATTTGTGGGCAGAGGCCCCGCGCCGTCAGGTCCTCCGGCCGGTTTCAATGGGCAGCAGGGTTTCCGGCCTCGCGGTCCCGGGCCGCATCGCGGCGATTGGCTTCGCAGATATGGCAACTTGCCGTCTGACCAGATGAGGCGACAGCTCGAACAGGACAAGGACTTCCAGAATCTCCCCGCGGAACGTCAGCAGATGTTACGGCAACGCCTCGATCGCTTCAGCAGTTTGCCGCCAGACAAGCGGCAGCAGGTTTTGAACCGCATGGAGATGCTTGAGCACCTGCCCCCGGATCAGCAGCAACGGGTGGAAGGCTTGTTCCAGCAATTTCGAAGCCTCGGGCCTGATCGGCGGCAGGCCGTGATACAACAGTTGCGCCAACTACGCACTCTACCGCCGGAACAGCGGAGCAAAGCGCTCGAGTCGGGACAGTTCAAGTCGTTTAGCCCACAGGAGCAGCAGATTATCCGCGGGCTTAATGAAATCAGGGTTCCCGGCCCCAGGGGCCCAGGGTTCTAGAAAAAATATTGGGTTCTGCAATACTTCCCGTCGATGACTCGGCGCGCCGTCTGGCGTGCCTTCTTTTTCTTGAAGACAAGTTCGATCGCTCCAGACAGGAAACCAATTGCAAACAGTTTTTGCAATAGCCTGCCGTGCGGCTTACTATGGATCGCTTGAACATCCCCAAACCTTAGCAGGGAGAAGAATTGCGATGAAGCGATCCATTCTGGTTCTGATTTCCCTCGTCTGTATCGTCATCCTATTCGGTTTTCCCGGTGTCGCTTTTGGGCAAACGCCGGTCACCTTGAAGTTTGCCGAGATTCATGAGGCCAGCTATCCGACGACGGTCGGAGATTTTGAAATCGCGAGACTGGTCAAAGAGAGGACCAAGGGCAGAGTCATCATCGAGATCTATCACAGCATGAAGCTCGGAGACGAGGCGGTCGTCATTAAGAAGGTGCAGGAGGGAGAGATTGATTTAACCAGAATCAATATCGGACCTGTAACCAAGTATGTTCCGGACTTGAACGCGTTCTTGTTGCCGTATGTCTTTCGCGATGTGAATCACATGCTCAAAGTAGTCAATGGGCGTGTCGGCAATGACGTTCTCGCCTCGGCTGAAAAAAATGATTTTATCGGCTTCGGATGGTTTGATGGCGGGACCAGAAGTTTTTATACCAAAACCCTCGTCAAGGTCCCGGCTGATTTAAAGGGCCTGAAGATTCGCACCTTACAGAACGAGTTGATGACATCGATGGTTAACTCTTTCGGGGCGAAAGCCGTTCCAATGCCTCACGGGGACACCTATGCGGCATTAAAGGATGGAAGGCTTGACGGAGCGGAAAACAATTATCCGACCTACGACGAGACCAACCATTATCAACTCGCCAAATATTTTATTGAAGACGATCACACCAGGAATCCGGACATCATCATCGGCAGCAAGAAATCCCTGGCTGCGAAACTGTCGCCGCAAGAAATCGAGATTATCAAACAGGCGACCCGGGATGCTCAGGCCCTGCAGTTTAAGTTGTGGGCTCAGACGGTGCAGACATCGAAGGATAAAGTGGTCGCAGCCGGTTGCGTGATTACGACCCTGACCCCTCAGCAAAAGCAAGCCTTCGTTGCCGCCATGAAGCCCATTTACGATCAGCAGCCCCGGGAAATTAAAACCCTGGTCAAGAGGATAAAAGCAGTCAAGTGATGGTTGCCAGCTACGTTCAACTGCGGCCTTGGCAGCGCGATCCGTATGTTCCGTCTTGAGCGTTGGAGGCAGGTACGCCCTTTCGCCTCAGTCCCCTACGGTGCTGGGATGCCGAAGGCCTTTCGCTTCCCCACCCCAGCAACGGCAAGAGCAGCCGTTGCCGGGGACCCGGGCTCGCTCAGGATTTCGGCAGGCGGCGTCTCAACGCAAGATCCTTCGCTTCGCTCAGGATTTCGGCAGGCGGCTCAGACGCCGCCTCGGCGCCCCAACTTTAGCCCGCAAAAGGCTCCAGTCGATTTTCGCCAACGCGATTCAGTCTTTCGCAGGCGTGCGGTGTGGCGGAATGATAAATTGAAATAGTGAACCTTGACCGTCTTAGAGAGCTTCTAGAACAAATTCGCTCAGGCCAGACTTCTCCCGACGACGCACTGGAGCAACTGAAGGGCCTCCCTTTTGAGGACCTGGGATTTGCCAAGATCGATCATCATCGTGCATTGCGCTCGGGGATGCCGGAAGTGATCTTTGGTCCCGGCAAATCTCCGGCTCAGTTTTCCGAGATTTTCTGCCGTCTTGCTTCCCGGGCCAGCAACAACGTGCTCGCCACACGGGTTTCCCCTGAGCAGGTCGCGGCCGTTCAGCAACGGGTGCCCGAAGCTTCGCATAATCCATTGGCCCGCACCCTGGTACTCAGGCAAAACGACAACCTGCCGGGAAAAGGCAAGATCGTCATCGTATCCGCCGGCACCAGCGACACGCCGGTTGCCGAAGAAGCTGCCGTGACCGCCGAAATCATGGGAAATTGCGTCGAGCGCATCTACGATGTCGGAGTTGCCGGCCTGCATCGCCTGCTCACCCACCGCGAGTCTTTACAGCATGCTCGCGTGCTCATTGTTTGCGCCGGCATGGAGGGCGCGTTGCCCAGCGTCGTCGGGGGCTTGGTCGGAGTTCCCGTCATCGCCGTTCCCACCAGCGTTGGCTACGGCGCCTCTTTTGGAGGACTTACGGCTTTGCTTGCAATGCTGAACTCCTGCGCTTCGAACGTCTCGGTGGTGAACATCGACAATGGTTTTGGCGCCGCCTATGTCGGCAGCCTGATCAATCGGCTGTAGCGATTGCCGGCGCGCTGGGGTGACTGAGGGCTGAGGTGGGGTAGCCAGTGAGCGGGTCACGGGCCAATTGGTGCCCTACTGAGATGTGCAGCTCAGCTTGTAGAATGGCGTTGGCATGCTGGAAGGCAAAACTTTGGAAGGAAGATCACTAGCAAAGGGATTCCCGCCATCGGCGTTCGTGTTGGCCACGCTCAGCAATCCGCGCGAAAAGTATTGGGGGCGGCTCGTCGACCTCGACCTGCGCGGCATGGTGCTTTGCGGAGTTCTGCTCGATTCTTTCGACGATTTTGTCCGCCAATTGCGTAACCGCGAAGCGGCTGTCCCAGTCACCATCTTCTTTCCGATGCATCGCGTCCAGTCGATTGAGCTGGAGCGCTCCAACGGACCTGTGCTTTCACTGCTGGAGCGTTTTCGGCAGGAGACGGGTGTCGAGCCCGGAGACGGTTTTCCGGACCCCGGCGGATGAGGTGCATCCGTGAGATCCCAGTTCTGGACTGCTCCCAATCAGATCACGCTCTTACGTCTTATCTTCGTTCCCTTCGTGGTCATCAATATTCTGGATCGGAATTTCAAATCGGCGCTGCTGCTGTTCGTGCTCGCCGGACTTAGCGATGCCCTCGACGGCCTGTTGGCGCGCTGGCTGAATCAGCAATCGATCCTGGGCCAATACCTGGACCCGATTGCGGACAAGTTGCTGCTCAGTTCGGCGTTTATGGTTTTGTCGTTTACCAAACTAATCCCCTGGAAATACACCGTGCTGGTGTTCAGCCGCGATCTTTTCCTCATACTGATTACGGCCGTGCTTTACATCACTACCAACATTCGCGATTTCAGGCCCAGCATCTTCGGCAAGTTGAATACGGCGGCGCAGATCGGTGCCATCTTCTTTGTGCTGTCTTGGCGAATCAATCCCGCAGTGTGGATTGGCGCGGCGCGCCGGGGCTTTCTGGTGGCCACCTCGATCCTCACCTGCCTGTCGGCACTTCATTACATTTTGATCACCGGCCGTAAATTGCACGCCAGCGGCGAAACTGGTCCACCGCAGCCTCCCTCGCGTTGAGCGCCGGAATCCCCGAAGGGGCCCCGACCTGCGCCGCAGTTGCGCATGTTGGGGTGGATCAAAGCTCTGGTAAGCTAACAGTACGGTTTTTTATCCATGCCTCGCGGAAATCGCAGTATTCGGTTGCCGGTTATCGTTGCGTTCGGGCTGGTCTATGTCTTCTGGGGTTCGACTTACCTCGGCATAGGAATCGCCGTCGAGCATGTGCCCTCGGTGGTGATGGGAGCTGCGCGCTTCTCCATCGCCGGCGGCGCCCTGCTGCTTTGGTGCGCGCTTCGTGGCCGGCGGGTTCGGCTGCGCTGGCATGAATTTCTGCGACTGACCGTCCTCGGGGTTCTACTGTTGAGCATCAGCAACGTTTTGTTGGGTATCTCTGAAACCTATATCCCGACTGGCTTGGCGTCTCTGCTGCTAGCCATCACCCCACTGTGGTTCCTTCTTTTGGAGCGCCTGAGCAGCCGCGGCGAACGCATCGGCAGGCGTGGTCTGGCGGGAATCCTGCTCGGGCTGTGCGGCGTAGTTGTGCTGATGTGGCCCGCTCTGTCTGCCGGTTTGCACCTCGGCCGCCGCGAGCTGATTGGAGCCGGGTTGATTTTGATCTCCAGCATTAGTTGGGCTAGTGGATCGATTATTTCCAAACGATGGCATTTGCAAGTGGATGTCTATAGCGCCAGCGCCTGGCAAATGCTGATGGCGGGACTAGTGAATTGTCTCGTTGGCCTGCTGTTCGGCAGCTTCAAGGTGGCATCCTGGACGCGCCCCGCCGTGCTCGCCATTGGCTACCTGATCGTAGCCGGATCTTGGGTAGGCTTTACCGCCTATGTCTGGCTTCTGCATAACGTTTCCACCGCCAAGGTCGCGACCTATGCTTACGTCAATCCGATTGTCGCCGTTTTCCTGGGCTGGCTCGTGCTCCACGAGCGAATTACACCCTATATTGTTGCCGGAAGCGTGATTGTGGTGGTGAGCGTCATTCTGGTTACCGGAGCCAAACACGTTGCGCCCTGCACGGCGCCGGAGCCGGAGCCGGTTGCAGTGCTGGCAACCGAAAACGCCTCGGATTGAGATTGACCCAGAATCCGGTGCCCCATATCTACTTGGCGGATGTGGGCGTTCTCCAAGATGCGCCGCGGTTGCGCAGGTTGGGGTGAATAAGGAAAGCATCTATGATCCGTTCGTACAAAGGAATTACCCCGTCCATTCCGTCTTCCTGCTATGTGGATGAATCCGCCCAGGTGATTGGCGACGTGGTTTTAGCCGAGAACGTCAGCGTCTTACCGTGTGCCGTGCTGCGCGGCGACGTCAATTCGATTCGCATTGGCGCCAATAGCAATATTCAGGACTGCTCGGTTCTGCATGGACAGACCGACCTGTTCCCCGTCGCACTCGGCGAATGGGTCTCGGTCGGGCATAGCGTCACGCTGCACGGCTGCATCATCGAGGATCGCTGCTTGATTGGGATTGGCGCCATCGTTCTTAACGGCGCCCGCGTCGGTCACGACTCGATCATTGCCGCCGGCGCCCTGATCCCGGAGAATGCGGTGGTCGAACCGGGTTCGCTGTGGATGGGTTCGCCGGGCAAGTTTCGCCGTGCTATCAGGGATGAAGACCGAGAAAGAATTCTCATGAGCGGGCGCAACTACCTCGGCTATCGCGAGCAGTACCTGAAAGAACGCGCAGCTGCCGGCAAACGCTGAAGCGATATCAGCCTGTTAAGATCGTAATTTGCCGATCCGGCCAAGGCCGGTGGCAAGACCCAAGACTGACTGGGAACTAAATCACAATGATCAAAGCCGTTCGCGGTACCCGCGATCTCCTGCCTCCCGACACCGATCTCTGGAACTTTGTCGAGGCCCGTGTGCGCGAGGTCTTCCGCAACTACAATTTTCGCGAAATCCGCACGCCCATCTTCGAGGTCACTGAGCTGTTTGACCGCGGCGTGGGCGAAGAGACCGACATCGTCTCGAAAGAGATGTACACCTGGGTGGACAGCGATCGTCCCGGTACTCTTGCCAAACAGGACGTGGTTGCGCATCAGGGACCCAGGACTTACGATCCCAAATCGCTGACCCTGCGGCCGGAAGCGACTTCAGGCATTGTTCGCGCCTACATCGAGCACGATCTGAACCGCACAGGTTTGTTGCAGAAGCTCTACATGATGGGACCGATGTTCCGTCGCGAGCGCCCGCAGAAAGGCCGCTACCGCCAGTTTTTCCAGATTGACGCCGAGGTCATCGGACCGCCTTCCTCAGGCAGCGAGCTGCCCATGCGCGATGCGGAAATCATCGACATGCTCACCGCGATTCTCGATGCCGTCGGGCTCAAGGGCTGGTCGCTCCAACTCAACTCGGTCGGTTGTCCCCAGTGTCGTCCGCTCTATAACCAGGCTCTGCGCGAGGCCCTGGCCAAGGTGAAAGACCGGATGTGCGTCGATTGCCGGCGTCGCGCCGAAACCAACCCGCTGCGCGTCCTCGACTGCAAAGTGCCGGAAGACCAGCCCATCATCGAAACACTGCCGAAGATCAGCCAGTACCTCGATGAAGCCTGCCGCGAGAATTTTGCGGAAGTGCGCGCCATCCTGGACAGCATGGCGATTGCCTACACGATCAACGAGCGCATGGTTCGCGGCCTGGACTATTACACCCGTACGACTTTCGAGTTCACCCACGGCGAGTTGGGCGCGCAAAGCGCCGTCCTGGGCGGCGGCCGCTACGACGGACTATCGGAGTTGCTGGGAGGACCCAGGGCTCCGGCAACCGGCTTCGCCATCGGCGAAGACCGCCTGGTGCTGGCCTTGCAGGCCCAGGCAAAAGCGGTCGCCACGCTGCCGGCAGCCTACATCATTCCGATCGGCGCGGGCATGAATCGCCATGCCCTGAAGCTGGCGCGCGAACTCCGCCGCAACGGTTTGGTCGTCGATGTGGGTGATGAGAGCTTCCGCGTAAAGAAAGGCTTTGAGGCCGCCGAAAAATTGGGCGCCAAATACGCAATTATTGTTGGCGAAAATGAAGTGAACAGCGGCACATTTTCGGTGAAGGATCTTGGCAGCGGAGAGCAATACGCCGTAGCTCGCGGCGAGCTTGAAGATAGCCTTCGCCGTCCGCAAGGGGCTCCACGTTCGCCTGCTTTGGGCTGACGTCGGGTAGTCGCAGACGTGGCTTTGCGCAGTTGTATTCCTAAATCTTTCGGGAGCGAGATCGATGACCCTTGAGGTGTGGTTGGCGTTCGTGGCGGCCAGCGCCATTATGCTGTTGATTCCTGGTCCAACCGTGCTGATGGTGGTGGGCGACGCTTTGGCCAACCGTTCACGGCGCGCATGGGCCACGGTTGCCGGCGTCGTCATGGCCGATGCCACGGCGATGACCCTGTCGTTAGCCGGTGCGGGCGCCTTGCTCGAAGCCTCAGCCACCGCCTTTACCTTGATGAAGACACTCGGGGGCTTGTATCTCATCTACCTGGGGGTGAAGTCGATTCTGGGGGCGCGCGGCGGCGCGGCGCACGGCGGCAAAGTGTTTGCAGGGGATTCCGCGCCAACCATGCTGGCACGCTTTGCCAAGGCGTACGCTGTAACCGTTTTGAATCCGAAGAGCATTCTTTTCTTCGTCGCATTCGTGCCGCAATTCATCTCGGCGCAGGGGTCGTTTCTGGCACAAAGCGGATTGCTGCTCGCCACCTTCACCTGCCTCAGCATGCTCAATTCATCGCTCTACAGCGTCACGGCAAGCCTGATCGGCGGCCGGCTGACGGCCTCGTCGGCACAGCGAAAGGTGAGCTATGCGGGCGGTTGTGCGTTGATCGGAGCTGGCGCCCTGACGCTGGCCATCAGACGGAGCTGAGTCGGAATCCGCGTTGTTTTCACACATATTCTTCGGCCAGTCCAAAATGAGTTACGCAGCGGGCCCGGTAGTGTTTCCTGCTCTGACTGTCGTAGAATCGAGAAATACGACTCCAACGTCTTCTACGCGGTATGAAAGTGAACATACCAAGTACGAATTGAACGGCGAACTCATGCAATTGGACTTTCTAGGTGATCTAAAGCGCACACATCGTTGCGGAGAACTCCGCGCCGCCGATGCCGGCAAAACCGCCACGCTCATGGGCTGGATTAACCGCCGCCGCGATCTCGGCAACATCATTTTTGTCGATCTGCGTGACCGCACTGGAATCACCCAGATTGTTTTCGACAATGAATCCAATCCCGGGCTGCATGCCAGGGCCGAAGCCTTGCGCAGCGAATACGTGGTGGCCGTCACCGGGCTGGTGAAACTGCGCGATGAAGACACTCGCAACAGCAACCTCGAGACCGGCGATGTCGAACTCGTGGTCACCGCGATGTGGCTGCTGAACGAGAGCAAACTGCCTCCGTTTCTGCCCTCCGAGAAGGTCATCAGCAACGAGGAATTGCGGCTGAAGTATCGCTATGTCGATCTCCGCCGGCCGGAGATGCAGTTCAACATCGAAACCCGCCACAAGGTCGCGCTCGCCATTCGCAATCACTTGGCGGGCAAAGGATTCCTTGAGATCGAAACCCCATTCATGACACGCTCCACGCCGGAGGGCGCGCGTGACTATCTGGTGCCTTCGCGTGTGCATCGGGGCGAGTTCTACGCCTTGCCGCAGTCGCCGCAATTGTTCAAGCAGATCCTGATGATCTCCGGTTTCGACCGCTATTTCCAGATCGTCCGCTGCTTCCGCGACGAAGATCTGCGAGCCGACCGCCAGCCCGAGTTCACCCAGATCGATTTGGAAATGTCTTTTCCTCAACAGGAAGACATTTTCGAGACGGTCGAAGGTTTTCTGATCGCGGCCTTCCAGGCCGCCGGCATCCAGATCGAAACCCCGTTCCCGCAGATGACCTACGACCAGGCAATTCGTTTCTACGGCATCGATAAGCCGGACCTTCGCCTGCCCGCCATGGTCGATGCCGCCCACGCCTTTACCCCCGAAGACAAGAAGTCGCTCGCCATCGATCCGGCCATGCCGATTCTTGCCATAAGGATTCCGGGCGTCGGCGAACTCTCGCGCAAGGAACGTGACGATCTCAAGCTGCTGATTCCGGAAAAATCGAAAGACATCATCAAGGTGTTTGAAGATTTCAAGCGCGTCGAGCGCAACCTCCCCGCGGCCGCTGAAAAGATTCGCCAGCTTGCGGAACTCCAGCCGAACGACCTGATCGTGATTGCCGCGGCGCCTGCCGATGCCAAAGCAGAAGCCTCGGTTCCGGCGGATCTCGCCGCCCAGCGCAAGCAAGCCCGTCGCGCTGCCGAGGTCTCATCCGCCGCCGGACAGCTCCGCCTGGCCCTGGCACAGAAGTTCGCCGACCGGCACGGGTTGTTCGATCAGAAGAGCTTCCGCTTCCTCTGGGTTACGGATTTCCCGATGTTCGAATGGGATGAAACCGAAGGCCGTTGGAATGCTGCCCACCATCCCTTCACCTCGCTGCACGAAGAAGATATGGACAAGCTCAGCGAAGGTTTGAATTCGGTGCGCGACCCCAATTCGGTGCTCGGCGCTATCCGTTCCCGCGCCTACGACGTGGTGCTCAATGGAACCGAACTTGGTTCGGGGTCCATCCGTATCCATCGCGAGGACGTTCAGGCCAAGATCTTTGCCGCGCTCGGCATGAGCCCTGAAGAACAGAAGCAGCGCTTCGGCTTCTTTCTGGAGGCCTTGCAGTACGGCACCCCGCCCCACGGCGGCATCGCCCTCGGGCTCGATCGCATCGTCATGATCCTGGCCGGAGCACCCAGCCTGCGCGAAGTGATTCCCTTCCCCAAGACCGCCGGCGCCGTCGACTTGATGGTCGATGCGCCCACCCCGGTCTCGGACGCGCAACTGAAGGATTTAGGAATTCGCGTGAAAAAGTAACTCGGTCTCACGAGATTATTTCATGTGCGCGATGGTGCCCCAGGTTCGCCCGCCGTTGGGCTAACCTAGGGTAGTTTCTTGGAGCGCCAACCTCAGCAAATAGGCAGGCTAACCCAGCGCGCTGCCTACCCTGGAGGCCACGCCAGGTCGCGTCCGCCCAGCAAGTGCAGGTGCAGGTGGAAGACCGACTGCCCCGCTCTCGGCCCCACGTTGAAGACCGTGCGATAGCCGTCCTCGATGCCGCGCTCGCGGCCGATTTTTGCCGCCACCAGCTGGCAATAGCCGATGATCTCCGCGTCTTCCGCCTGGGCATGCTTGAGGTCGACGATATGCTGCCTGGGAATGATCAGGACATGTGTCGGCGCGCCCGGTTTGATGTCCTCGAAGGCGTAGACGCGGTCGTCTTCGTAGACCTTTTTGGAAGGGATTTTTCCGGCGATGATGTCGCAAAATAGGCAATTGGACATGGTTATTTTCCAGCAGCCCCGAGGATCTCTGGTTGCATCCACTGGGGCGGAGTTACGAGTATAGGGTCTGTTAACCTGACACCGTCAGCGATAGTAGCACCACACGGGACTTCGAGGCGCGCTCCGGGTTCCCGGCACGGAAATGTCAGATCGGGCCCAGTCCTAGTCCAGACGCACCAGGAAAACCCCGCCTTCTTCGACCCTCAGCTTGCTCGCCAGTTCCTGGGCGCGATTCTTATCGTCGTCCTTCACCCGCACCCGCACCCAGTAGCCGGTCGAACCCGCGAACTCCAGCACGCGGGATGGGCGATAGCGCTCGGTCACTGCGTCTTTCATACCCAGCGCATCGATGCGTTTGCGGAACGCCCCAATCTGCACGCACCAGCGCCCGCCCGTCTCGATCGGCAGAGGGCTCTCCACGACTTCCAGCTTCACTTTGGCAATGCCGGCGCGCCAAACATCGACCGCTTTGGCGGCTGCCACGGACAGGTCGATGATTCGGCCTGCCATGAAAGGCCCACGGTCGTTAATGCGAACAATCGCCTCGCTATGCGTGCTCAGGTTGGTAACCCTTACCAGGGTGTTGAGCGGAAGGGTGCAGTGGGCGGCCGTCAGCGCGGTCCGTTCGTAAGGCTCGCCGCTGGCAGTCTTACGCCCGGCGGGTTCAGGGACGTACCAGCTGGCAACTCCAAGCTGTGTCCATGCCGCGGCAGGGGGTGGCAAGGCGCGCTCCGTGCCGACCGGGGGTTTGCTCTCGGAGGCGGAGGGCGCGGAGATCGGTGGCGGAGGCGGCACTTTAGCCTGGGTTGGCTTTTTGCCGCATCCGATGGGTGAAAACGCTGCCAGCGCAAGCATCAAGAAGCCCAGGCCGGCAAGAACCTTTCGAGAGAACCTACATCTCGAGTCAGCGCTCGAATCGGTTTGGCCCTGGGACATAAACAACTCGCTTGGGATTTCCATCCATTCGACAAAACAAATCAATTATCCGGGGTGGGCGGGAATGGGTCAATCGGGTGGCATCTTACTTGCTACCGAAATCAGGCAGAAAGATATGCGGTTTTAGTAACGGGCTGGCTGGATTGCTCTTTCTCCGGGTTTTCAGAGCGCCAGTAACTAAATAGCAAAGTACAACAAACCAAGTAGTCGGATTTTGGTTCTTAGTCACTGGGAACATTTTGCACGGTGCCGGAAGATCGGATTAGGGCGGATTGCGTGAGATGTGCAGCGAAGCTTAAGCTGGCGGTTCGGGTGACGGGATTTCTGCTATTGGTCGGTTGCTGTGCCTGGTCCCAGAACGAAAAGTCCCCGAACCAAGAACAGGACTCTACCCAGTTGTCCGGCCAGCCGGGGGCACCATCACCCGCCACTTTTGGGCGTGGAGGGGCGGACGGGGGCCTATCATTCCAGGGTTCTTCTCAATTGAAACGGCCACAGCCCTCACCTGAATCCATGCTGCCAGACGCTCCCCTGCCCCAACCGGTAACCGGGCTCGACAAGTTCCAGGCATTCGTCGAGGAGGCGAGGTCGCCCTTTATCTTCGGCGCAGCCGGTCTCAACGCGCTCGCCATGCGCGAAGCTCAGGAGCATGTCGCGCCAGGCATGCAGTCCAGCTTCATGACCCTCTACGAAGCCTCGGTCGTGCAGCGGGAATCCAGCGCTTTTCTGGGCAAGTTTTTGTACCCTTCGCTGCTGAAGCAGGACCCACGCTACTTCCCCTCCACCAGTCAGAGCCTCGTAGGTCGAACCGTGTATGCCGCGTCGCGCCTGCTGATTACCCGCAATGACGCGGGCAAAGCAACCCTCAACACTTCGTATCTGTTGGGAGTGTTGAGCGGCGGCCGCCGTTGCCACGGCTTATCGCCCCTATTGGGCCCGGACCGGTTCGGCCGTGTTTTCCGATTTCGGTTCCACCATCGGCAGCGATGCAGGCATGAACGTCTTCCATGAATTCTGGCCTGCTATCCGCAATAAACTCGAGGGGCACGCGCCTAAGTTTGTGCAGAAAATCGAGCGCTATTCCGACCGCCTCACCGGTGCCCAGGCTCCGTCGGAGTCTACGGCCCCCCGCTGATACTGACGAAGAATTTCTCTACGTTTTCCGTCGCGCCGTTCAGCAAGCGCCGGTAGGTTTGAGACGCCGGATAGACGGTCGTGCCAGACGGCAAATGCAGCCCGATCGTTTTCTCTCCTTGCACGCTTTCCAGCCGCCATTCTCCGCCAAGTTTCCGGCGTAACACTTCGCCCAGATAAATTCCGTAGATCAACGCGAGGTGCGCGATCTGTTCGGGCGAAGGCTGTTTCCTGATCAGTTTCTGAAATCTGCCATGCGGTATGGACTCGCTCAATCGGCCCAGGATGAGTTCCACATCGGCGATACTGCGCTCGGTAAAATCCAGTTGAGTGGAGTAAATGCGCTGGGCGTGCTCCCGTGCCGCCGCCAAAAAGCGCTCGATCTGCGGGCCCAGTTCGCCGGAGCCATCGTGGTCTGCCATGGAAAGTAGTTTCCTGCTTCCAGCAGCTTGTTTCAAGCGGTTACCGTATGCCAATCGCCCCAGCCGAAGCCTCGCCGGGACGGAAATGGAGCACTTCCCGGTGTGACGTACATCACCATCGGATGTGACTTTTCCGCTACTGACTGCAAATCTGCGCCATTCGTGGTTTCCCGGTTGAGTCTGCCGCGCTTCCGCCCGTAGCATTTGCTCAATAAGGCAAGGTGAGGGCGTGCGAGGCCATGGGACCTCGCACCAATTGTCCAAAACCGCAGAACGCGAAAATGGCCGCGGGCCGTGCCACTGCACCGGTTGTCGCGGACGCGTCATTTGCCCAAAAGCTAAAAGGAGGACACGGAAATGAATCGGCCGGTCAAATACCTCGAGAAGGCCTTTACCCTTGGAGCCAAAGTGGCGTGGTTCGTTTTTGAAAAGGTGAATCGCATTCATCCCCGTGAACCCTTCACCCCCAAGTGGAGCGACAAGCCTCTGCTCAAGTCGTACCAGAAGACCAAGCCACCGCTTGGCTGGCCGCGCTCCACCGATTCGCTTTGCCCCAAGTGCGTTCCCGAAATCCGCCGCCAGATCCTCGATGGCAAGCTTCCCTACGAAATCCTGCTCAACCAGAAAGTCGGCGAGATCAAGGCACAGATCATCGAGCGCGATGGCCGAATCCTGATGCTGAAGGACTGCCCCAGGCACGGCCACTTCGAGGACGTGATGGCCCTTGATCCCGAGTTCTTTCGCCATCTGGAACAGACGTTTCCAGGGCGCGACATTGCCGCGCATAACGATGAGCGACTGCACCGGCACGGCAGCTCCACGGTGAAGTATGGGCGTGGCTCGGTGCTCACGGTCGACCTTACCAACCGCTGCAACATGATGTGCGATCCCTGTTTCATGGATGCAAACCAGGTGGGCTTTGTGCACGAGTTGGGCTGGGAGGAGATCCAAAAGCTGCTCGACGATGCCATTTCGATCAAGCCCAAGCGCCAGATGAGCGTGCAATTTTCTGGTGGTGAACCGACCTTGTCGCCATATTTCCTCGACGCCGTCGCCTACGCACGGAAGGTCGGTTACAACTCCGTGCAGGCGGCAACCAACGGAATCGAATTCGCCAAGAGCCCTGAATTCTGCCGCCAGGCAGCGGACGCCGGGCTGCGCTACGCTTACCTGCAATTCGACGGCATCGGCAATGCGGCCAACTCACACCGCAAGGTTGGCAACCTGTTCGACGTAAAGCTGCGCGCCATTGAAAACCTGCATAACGCGGGAGTGGACATCGTGCCGGTCACGACCATCGTCAACGGCATCAATAACGAGCAGGTGGGACGCATCGTTCAATTTGCGCTGGATAACCCCAGGAAAATCTCGTTCCTCTCGTTCCAGCCCGTTTCATTCACCGGCCGCGACGAGGAGATCACCGATGAGCGTCGCCAGGCGCAGCGTTACACACTTTCGCATCTCGCCCACGACGTCAAGAACAGGTTGGCCTCGGCGAGCCGGCGCGCGACTGGTTCCCAATCTCATTCATGTCCACTTTCAGCGACTGGGCCGACCTTGTGCACGGGCCTGCGGCTGACTGGGGCTCGCTTTGCTGCGGCTGCCATCCAAACTGCGGCGTAGGTATGGCCTTGATGATCGACAAGCAAACCGGCGAGGCCGCGCCGGTAACGGCATTCCTCAATGGAGACCGCATTGCCACCGATATCCAGAAAGTAAACGACGCCGCCCGCGGGCGCTCGCTTTCATTGGTCGGAATGGCACTGGCGCTGGCGCGGAACTATGATCCGTTCAAAGCGCCCACCCACTTCCGCTTCCTTGACCTGCTGAAAAAATTCGACAAGACTTTCGGTGCCACGCCCGGCGCAGCCGAGCGTTATGGGCCGTTCCGATCCGGGCCGGACGGGAAACGACATCCAGCAGCGCCGTGCCGATCGCTGGAACTTTCTGTTCATCGCGGGCATGTGGTTCCAGGATCTTTTCAACTACGATTTCCGCCGCACCGAACAGTGCATCATTCCTTATGCCACACAGCAGGGCGAGATCAGTTTCTGCGCTTACAACACCGGCGTGGGCTGGCGCAACATCATCGAAAAAATGCACATGACGGCCACGCTCACCAAGTGGTACGAGGAGCACGGCCGTCACGAGATTTTTGCCGGCGGCAAGAAAGTTGCGCTGGCCTCGGTCGAGCACTCGCTCAAGCTGAACCCCGAGCACGTTCACGCCGCCGCCAACGATACGCTCGACAAACTCGGAATTGCCAAAACCGCCCGCGACGAGAAGCTCCGCGCCCGCCAAGCCCGGCTCAGCAGCAGCAGCAGGCCGAGCATGACCGCATGATGGCGCTTTATCGCCAGCATGTGCTCGGCGAAAAGCCCGCCGTCGACGGCTTCGTCCCGCTGGACTCAATCGCGCCGGCTTCGCGACGAGCCCTCTGGCGAGCAAAAGCCGAAGATGCACGAAGAAGTCCTTGGCGACTAGGGAGAGATATCTCGCATAACTAAACCGCCGCTTGTGAGTGTCATTCTGAGTGAGCTGGCATTGCCGGCGGCGGCTCGCTTTTGCGGTTGCTGGATGGAGCAGCCCTGCCCGCCGGGGTGATTGATCGGGTTCCCCGGCGAGTCCCGCTCGCGGGGGTGATTCACGCTCTGCCGTTTGACCTCCCGATACCGCCATTCGCAGGCGCTCGCTTCCGCTCGCTGCAAGCATGCATCACTGTCACAAGTGAGTGTGAGCACAGCCCTAAGTCACACGAAAGATTGACAATAGAGTCCAGGTTCGAGCAAGGTGGGTGTGTCTTCGGGCAGCGGCAGTTGTCAACCACTCTGGCTTGCTCCAACCGTATTTAGGAAATTTCAAGGAGAGCGCACGTGAGCACCACGCTTGCTTCCCCCCGTGGCAAAGCGACCCGATTTCAAAATCCTTCAGCCTAAGACGACATACACCGGTGCGCCCATCGTCGGGTCTCAAAAGGGGCTGCCCAAGATCACGCAATCGCTGTGTCCCGAATGCAGGATCGTCATCGATGCCCGTATTTTCGAAGAGAACGGCAGGGTCATCATGGAAAAGGCCTGCCCCGAGCACGGTGAGTTTCGCGACTGCGTCTACTCTGACGTGAATCTCTACCTCAAGATGGAGGAGTGGGAGTTCGGCGACAATCGCGGCCTGTCAAATCCTGCCAGCAACAAGGGCGCCGCTACTGTCTGCCCGGACGACTGCGGCATGTGCTCGATGCACACCTCCCACACCGCCCTCGCCAACGTCGACCTGACCAACCGCTGCAACCTGACGTGTCCGGTCTGCTTCGCCAACGCCAATGCGGCCGGTTATCTCTATGAGCCCGATCTTGGCCAAGTGCACACCATGCTGAAGGCGTTGCGCGACGAGCGCCCGGTCGATACGCGCGTGGTGCAGTTCTCCGGCGGCGAGCCCACGCTTCACCCCAATTTCTTCGAGATTCTCACCATGGCCCGCGAGATGGGTTTCACCCATATCCAGGCCGCCACCAACGGCCTGCTGCTGAACGATCTCGAGTTCGCCCAGCGCTCCAAAGAAGCCGGGCTGTCGACCATCTACTTGCAGTTTGACGGCGTAACCGATGACGTCTATCTCAAGACCCGCGGCGAGCCGCTGTTCGAAAAGAAGATGCAGACCATCGAGAACTGCCGCAAAGCCGGCATCAAGATCGTCTTCGTCCCCACCATCGTCAAAGGCATCAACGACGATCAGCTCGGCGATATCCTGCGCGTGGCCATCAACAACATCGATACCATGAGCGGCATCAGCTTCCAGCCGGTGGCCTTCACCGGACGCATTTCGCGACGCGAACTCGAACAGAAGCGCTTCACCCTCACCGACCTCGCCTTCGGACTCTCCGATCAGACCGGCATGTTCGACAAGTACGACGACTGGTTCCCGCTCTCCTGCGTCACGCCCTTTTCCAAACTGTTGGCCGCCCTTCGTGGTGAAGGCGTCCCGACCATCTCGTCGCACGCGCACTGCTCGATGGGCAATTACCTGTTCGTCGACGAGCGCAGCCGCAAGGCCGTGCCGGTCACACGGTTCGTCGATATTCCTTCCATGTTGCAGGATATGGACGAGTATTCGCGCAAGATGGGCAAGACTCTCAGCAAGTACTACCACGGCATCAAGGCCTGGAACCAGCTCAAGAAGCACTTCAAGCCGGAGCTTGCGCCTCCTGGGCTGACCTTCCAGAAGTTTCTCGACACCTTGCAAGGCATGACCAACAAGAAGCTCGGCCGCGACGGCATGGACGGAACCTTCACCTATCGCACCCTTCTGGTGGCCGGCATGCACTTCATGGACAACTACAATTACGACATCGAGCGCGTCAAACGCTGCGTCATTCACTACGCCGCGCCCGATGGCAAGCTCTATCCCTTCTGCACCTACAACTCCGGACCCACTTACCGCGAGAAGATTGAAAAACAGTTCTCCATCCCTTTTGAAAAGCAGTTGGAACGCTTCAGCTTTGCCAAGTCCAAGTCGAATGGCAATGGTAACGGGAACGGAAATGGTAACGGTAACGGCAATGGCAATGGTCACGGAAAGTAGATCGTGATCAGCCGTTTGACCTGATAGATGGATAGATGGCTTTTGAATTCGTTTGGCAAACGTAAGGCCCGGTCGCAGACCGGGCCTTTGTGTTTACGAGCCATCACCCCAAACGGTGTCATTCTGAGCGAAGCGAAGAATCCCGTCCAGGTCTGCTGATTCGCGCCGCGGCAGGTTTTCTGATCCGACCCCCAGCCGCCACGAACGCCTTTCCCCAACTCTCAGCCAGATCCGCCCAGCGTGGATTCATCTGTTCAATCAGCGCGATCTTTTTAGCGCGCGTCCACCCTTTCAGTTGTTTCTCCCGGCCTATTGCATGTTGCACGAACGTCCATTGCTCGTGCCAGACCAGCCGATCGCAGTCGTACTTGCTGGTGAACCCTTCGCTGAGTTTTTGTTTGTGCTCAAACACTCGCCGGTCAAGATTGTTGGTCACGCCCACATAGAGTGTTCCGCTCTTGCTGGCGATAATGTAAACCCAGAATTTGCGCATCAGCTTCGCGCCTGCTCCACGACGCCATGGGATGCTTCGCTGCCGCTCAGCATGACATCACGATACTCTCTTCGCTACTGGAAGTGTCATTCTGAGCAACGCGAAGAATCCCTGCACCGCGCGGGGCCGGAACGCAGCCTGAAGATTCTATAAAAAAGCCTAGAGCGGCGCGAAGTGGGACGCCACCATGGGATGCTTCGCTGCCGCTCAGCATGACATCACGATACTCTCTTCGCTACTGGAGGTGTCATTCTAAACAACGCGAAGAATCCCTGCACCGCGCGGGCCGGAACGCAGCCTGAAGATTCTATAAAAAAGCCTAGAGCGGCGCGAAGTGGGACGCCACCATGGGATGCTTCGCTGCCGCTCAGCATGACATCACGATACTCTCTTCGCTACTGGAAGTGTCATTCTGAGCAACGCGAAGAATCCCTGCACCGCGCGGGGCCGGAACGCAGCCTGAAGATTCTATAAAAAAGCCTAGAGCGGCGCGAAGTGGGACGCCACCATGGGATGCTTCGCTGCCGCTCAGCATGACATCACGATACTCTCTTCGCTACTGGAAGTGTCATTCTGAGCAACGCGAAGAATCCCTGCACCGCGCGGGGCCGGAACGCAGCCTGAAGATTCTATAAAAAAGCCTAGAGCGGCGCGAAGTGGGACGCCACCATGGGATGCTTCGCTGCCGCTCAGCATGACATCACGATACTCTCTTCGCTACTGGAAGTGTCATTCTGAGCAACGCGAAGAATCCCTGCACCGCGCGGGGCCGGAACGCAGCCTGAAGATTCTATAAAAAAGCCTAGAGCGGCGCGAAGTGGGACGCCACCATGGGATGCTTCGCTGCCGCTCAGCATGACATCACGATACTCTCTTCGCTACTGGAAGTGTCATTCTGAGCAACGCGAAGAATCCCTGCACCGCGCGGGGCCGGAACGCAGCCTGAAGATTCTATAAAAAAGCCTAGAGCGGCGCGAAGTGGGACGCCACCATGGGATGCTTCGCTGCCGCTCAGCATGACATCACGATACTCTCTTCGCTACTGGAGGTGTCATTCTGAGCAACGCGAAGAATCCCTGCACCGCGCGGGGCCGGAACGCAGCCTGAAGATTCTATAAAAAAGCCTAGAGCGGCGCGAAGTGGGACGCCACCATGGGATGCTTCGCTGCCGCTCAGCATGACATCACGATACTCTCTTCGCTACTGGAGGTGTCATTCTGAGCAACGCGAAGAATCCCTGCACCGCGCGGGGCCGGAACGCAGCCTGAAGATTCTATAAAAAAGCCTAGAGCGGCGCGAAGTGGGACGCCACCATGGGATGCTTCGCTGCCGCTCAGCATGACATCACGATACTCTCTTCGCTACTGGAGGTGTCATTCTGAGCAACGCGAAGAATCCCTGCACCGCGCGGGGCCGGAACGCAGCCTGAAGATTCTATAAAAAAGCCTAGAGCGGCGCGAAGTGGGACGCCACCATGGGATGCTTCGCTGCCGCTCAGCATGACATCACGATACTCTCTTCGCTACTGGAGGTGTCATTCTGAGCAACGCGAAGAATCCCTGCACCGCGCGGGGCCGGAACGCAGCCTGAAGATTCTATAAAAAAGCCTAGAGCGGCGCGAAGTGGGACGCCACCATGGGATGCTTCGCTGCCGCTCAGCATGACATCACGATACTCTCTTCGCTACTGGAGGTGTCATTCTGAGCAACGCGAAGAATCCCTGCACCGCGCGGGGCCGGAACGCAGCCTGAAGATTCTATAAAAAAGCCTAGAGCGGCGCGAAGTGGGACGCCACCATGGGATGCTTCGCTGCCGCTCAGCATGACATCACGATACTCTCGGCGTCTTCGTTCGTATGGTGCCAGCAGCGCCTCTAGTAAGCCCAGAACGGGCCTGCGGGAACGCCACTCGGCGGAGACGGTCCCCAAATTGCTGTGTAAACACTCTTGCCATAGAAAAAGGGCAATCCCCAATCGAAATACCCATCCGCCGTCTTTGTAGAGGAACTAAGGTTTGTCCCTGTCGAGTTAGGCCCTGCTAGATCGCTGAAGGCGGTGTTGTCGCCGCTGAACAGCGTGTTGGCGCTGGTTACAGAGAACGGGAACGAAGGAGTTTGGGTGCCGTTGCTCGCTTCGTTGACTGCAGTAAGGCCTTGGGTAGATCCGGGGCAGTACCAAGAGCTCAACTCAGAACTGGCGCAGTCTATTATCGCCGGATAACTTGCCTTCAAAGTCGGCTGGTCTAGGAAAAACATGCCATTCGAGCCGCTGTCGAAAAAGCTACCGGTGCCCAAGTACCCTGACGAAACATAGCTTCCAAGAGGGGGATAATACGCGTTATTGAATTTGGTCGTAATTCCCAGCCAGGTACCGTCGGCATAGGTGGTATCAATCGGCAACACGGTCGCGGTGCCAAGCGCGTTGTTCGCTTGTGTCCCGATGCCAAAAATCAGTGAGCCACTGGCGGTTGCTGCTCCAACGCCGACTGTTGGAACTGCCAGGAACTGAAGGATCACGCCATTGTTATCGGCGAACAGCGATACAGGGTTTCGGACCTGTAAAGGGCCGGACACCAAGGCAGGCGTGCAACTGGAGCTCGAACATGTGTAATACGTTCCTGGAGGCGGAGTGCTGTTGCCGCCGCTGGGGGAACAGGGATTGCTCGACCCGATCCCGAAGGTGCTGGACGACCCGGACGAGATGGGCAACCCGGGTACGTCACAGTCATACTGAAAATTGCCTACTCCGATCAGGCCATTCGTGCCCAGAGTTGCAACCGTATTCTCCGCGGTTCCAGACTTCTGCGAACCAGTGATTGTGGTAACCGTTGAGCAGGTGCTTGGTGCCGAAGGAATGGAAGTGTCACCCATGACCAATATCGGCACCGAACTTGCCACTTCGCTGCCATCGCTGGTCCCGCCGGTGGCGGATGGGGTCGAGTTCGAATATACGTTTGGTAAATTGATGGAGGAGAGCAGCGATGCGGGAATCCTCAATCCGGTCGAGCCGGTGTCGACGGCGACGTCATCTATGGTCACGCAGTTCGAAGTCCCCGGAGCGCAAACCTGGACTGTGGTAAACGCCACGTTAGCCTGAGGGTTGCTGGGAGACCGGGCCGGCATTAACGGCCAGCGGCGCTTCATTGACGGCGGTGCCACCCAGGGTGGTGCCGCCCATTCTTACGTCGGCCAACCTCACACTACCCCAGAAATAGCTGTTATCGAGGAATTGAATGCATTCCGCAACCGCAGCGTTACCTGAGGTGGGATTGGTGGGGCTGACGGGGAGAGTGCTGCTACTGCTGCCGCCGCAACCCACGGCGAAACACAAAGCTGAGATCAAAATTGCAAAGCCGATTTTTCGCACGTTCTCTCCCTTACCGTATATCCGCCGGGTCGACGCCCTGTGGGATCATTCCCGGAACGTAAGCGTGCCCGACATAGGCGCGCATGTGTCCTCCCGAATGCATGACCAAGTCCGGCTGATCCACCGTCAGCGGCGCGTTGCGTGAGCGCCTGACCGGTGCGCTTCTGGCATCTTGAGCGGCTTGCGCAAATTTGCCGTAGCTGTCGCCCAGGAGCTGCTGGAAGTTGGGCAGAAACGGTCCCCGCCAAGCCACCCCGAAGACCTTGCCATCCGGCCCGACATATTCCCGCACCACCGTACCGTAGGGCGTGGTGATCTCGTGCACCGAGTACTTTTCCCCGGCTTGGACGGTGCGCTTGGCGTTCATCTGTTGCCGGTCGGCCTCAACCGTGGTCACATCGCCGCCCAGCGCCGCTGCCGCACGCAAGGGTAGAAACAAGGACGAGAGAACCAGTCCCGCCAGCAAAACTACGTGCGTCGCCTGACTCCGAATGTCGATCTTCATAAATCCTCACCTCTGTTGCGAAACCCGAATCCGACTGTCTGCTTTCAATGTTAGCAAGTAAAGCTGGAACTGTCGCAACCCAGGATTCACCGCTGGCTCTCGGGTGCAGCTTCGGGCCAGACAGGAATCTCCTCCCATTCTTAACCCGGTTGCGGCAGAAAAGCTGCTTTGAGATGCAACGGAAAGGTTCTTTTTACAAATTTTACAAAAAGGGGCGCGCCAGCCGCGCCCTTTAGGGCAATTCCCCCGGTTGGTATATCCCAATGGCGAGCGAAGTCTCTAGTAGGCTACAAATGGGCCCGCGGGAACGCCGCTCGGCGGAGTGACCCCCTCGATTGCGGTGTAGATATTCCGCCCAAAGAAGAAAGGCATACCCCAGTCGAAGCTGCCGGAGTTGGGCCCGGCAACGGTGTCGAAGGCTTCGTTGTTGCTCTTGAACAGCGTCTCGGCGTTGGCCACGCCGATGTGAACAACCGTGCTGTTGCCGTTGGTCCCCACGTTAGTGGCCGATGAGCTGAGCGTGCCGCAATAGAAGCTACTGATCGAAGAATCGTTGCTGAAGGCGCCGGTTTGCGGGCAGGGTGGCAGCGAATTGCCGCCCAAACTAGGCTCCGCCAAAGTGGCGCTGTCCAGAAAGTACAAACCGTTCGAGCCGCTATCGATGAAGCTGTCGGGGAACGACTGGCCGCCAAACTGCGTGGTAAACGAGCCCGGGTTATTGGAGCCGGAGCCGCCTTCGATGGTGACTACCGAGAGCACGGTGGCGCTGCCAAGCCCGTTGTTGGATTGCGTCCCAATGCCGAAAACCAGAGAGCCGGTGACGCTGCCTTCTCCGCCGGAGGGAACCGCCGGCAACTGGATGATGGTGCCGTTGTTGTCCTTGGCAAAAAAGGCTACCGGGTTTGCTACCTGGTCTGCTACCGGCACACTCGTCGCATTGTTTTGATTTCCATTTTGTGGCCCCTCGCAACTTCCCGCGCCTCCGGCAGAGCAAGCATAGTAAGGTCCGGGCGGCGGATTTGGCGGCGCGCAGCCGATGCCACAATCCTCGATGAACAAACCGATGCCCAATATGCCGTTGGCTCCCAGGGTTTGGAAGCTGTTTTCATTGTGGGCGGGATTGCCATCGCCACAGTTGCCCGGCACATCTTCTAAGAATTGCGGATCGCCAATGATCTGAATCGGGAGGTTGCCGGCCGTCTCGCTGGCGATCGTCACGTCTGCCCTCTGAACCGGTCCCCAAACGTAAGAGTGATCCAGAAATGTAACGCACTCCAAGAGCGGCAAGTTATTGGACGCTCGCACTTGCGTCAGCCCAAGGCTGGTGATCGCCGTCCCGGTTGCACCCTCGGGCGAAGCTACGATTCGCAGCCCATAGGACCCCGTATCGACCAGCACATTAGGAATGGTCGCGCAGCTCGAAGTTCCCGGAGCGCATATGGTCACGCTCGTAAACAGGAAATTGGGGCCCGTGTTTACAGTGAGGGCCGCAACGTTTGGAGCGGGCTCGGCGATGGTATTGCCAGTGCTGCCGCCGGTGCCCGTCGACGTGCCTCCTGGGGTTGACGAGGCTGCGGTGGAGGCGCTGGAAGAACTGCCGCTACCACAGGCGGACGCCATCCATAGAGTGCCCACCAAGGCCAGCGTGAGGACCCGCCCGAACCTGGCTGTTCTTTCAGATTTTTCTTGCCTCCCGCTCATCGTATCTCCTCGGCCCGTACGCCCGCGGGCAGCAGGCCAGGGACATAGGCCCAGCCGCTGTATGCCCGCATGTGTCCACCCAACTGCACTACTAGACCAGGCTCCTGAATTAGGAGCGGCCCTCGATGCCGGACATTTCCCGTTGCCGCCGCACGCTCGTATTGAGCGTAGTAAGCGCCAAGAAGCTGGCGCAGATCTGGAATACTGGGACCATGCCACGCCACCCCAAACACCTTGCCTGCAGGCGAGACGTATTCGCGCACCACGCTGCCCGTTGGCACTTCGTATTCATGCGCGGCGTAGTTCCCGGCCCTGCGCACGCTTCGCTTTGCACCCTGCATTTGCTGTTGATCGGCAGCCACGGTAGTCACATCCCCACCCAGCTCCGCTGAGGCTCCGCCCGCGCCCACAAACAGTAACCATGCTGCGAGCAGCCACAACTGGACGTTTTTTGAGCGAATCCTCTGGCGTTTCATATTTTCTTCATTCCTAAATCCCTATCGGCAAAACACTGCGGCTACTCGAGCGTAAGGTTACGGAGCGGCAGAAAGCTGTTTGGCAGGGGCATATATCCCTACGGAAGCTGATCTACGGGAACGAGCTATCTTGGATTCCCAGAAGGGTAAGATGCTGCGAGAGCGCGAAACGGGGTACAATTTTTGACAACAGGCTGCTCGCCTGGAATGACTCCAACGGCAATATCGATGGGGTCAAATAGACTTAATAACTTGCAGAGGACAAAAAGGGCAGGAATTCCCTAAAAAGTGTACATCTCGTGCACACGGATGTGCGCAAAAGGCTCCCGGAAGTCGGCGGAGTTCGCCATACCCATCCGCGTGGGCACTCGCACGACCATTCACCCGGCGGCGTAGTCTGCGCAACGGATAGAATCTGCTGCGGAACGGGATCTATGCGCCGGGGCATGCCCGCAGCGGAGCGCAAGATCTAAGATCGAAGATCGAGCTTGAAGAACTCGCTCGGCGCCCTTATCCAGTCTCCACTACAATTTGATAACCACACCCGCAAACTCATGGCCCGGAATAGAGGGCAGGCGGATTCCGCTTAACCTTGCAGTCCTTTTCCCTGAGTTTCGGGCATCCACCAAGGAAGGATCAGTCCCAGAATGTAGACAGAACCAAGAATCATGGCGGCATTGGAGACGCCACCAAAAGACTTGATGATGGTGCCGGCGATAATCGGGAAAAACCATGCTACCAAGCGCGATGCGTTGAAGATGAAGCTGATTGCGGTCGAGCGCACTGATGAGGTGAACAATTCAGCGGGGTATATGGCCATCCAGGAATAGGCGCACCCGAGGGTGAAAAACCCGTTCAGAGGAGCAACGAACTGCATGGCAGCGACGGTCCCCGTAAAACGAAAAGTGATCGGCGTAAGGATCAGAGAACCCACAAAAGTAAACCACAGGAATCTTCGCCGTCCCATGGCGTCTGCCATAAATCCGGAGAGCAGATAAGCGACAATCGCCCCGACCGTATAAAGCATCGCAACCCGTGCTCCCCACGACCCGGCATGAGGCAAGCCTTCTCGAACCGCCATGGAACTAGTAAATAAGGCAAGCCAACTGGCAACGGCATACCATCCGATCATGGTCGTAACGGAAAGGCCGAAAGCCAGCAGAACCCGGCGACGGCTTTCCCGGTCGCGAAAGATTTCAGTCAAGGTGAACGGACGTTTGGATTCGCCTCCGACATTCGATTGAACTGACACCTCGGTCGCCGCCCATCGCTTCTCCCGAATGGCTTGCTTCCATCGTTCGGATTCGTCCACGCCTTTGCGGATGTACAGAACGAAGAAGGCTGGTATGGCCCCAAACGCAAACATCAGGCGCCAGGTATCAAATCCAAACGGCTTGGTATCGGCGATCAGGAACCAGAGGCCGGCGGCGAGAAGGGTGCCCCAGCCAAAGCCCGACTGGAGAAATCCAGCGCCTTTTGCCCGCGCCCGCTCCGGCCAAGTTTCGTTGATCAGCGAGATGCCCGTACTCCATTCGCTGCCCATGGCAAGTCCAGTCAGGAAGCGGAACACCAACAGGGCTCCAATCGAAAAACTGAACGCGGTAAGGCCGCTGAGTAGAGCGTAAAGGAAAACCGAATACATCATCATCTTCTTGCGGCCTATGTAATCCGCTAAAATGCCGCCGATTAATCCTCCGCTTCCCCAGCCCAACAGAGTGATACCGATGGCCAGCCCTGCCCAGACCGCTTGCGACTTCAGTTGCTCAGCACTCAGCAATGATTTGAGCGCTGGCCCCAGCACTACGATCAGCGCATAGGATTCGTAGCCATCAAAAACCCAACCAAGAAAGCTGCCAAGTAAGACATTCCAATGCTTAAGAGTCAAGTTGTCGTACCAATGCTGACCCGTCTGCCCTGGGGTCTCATCGACACCCGGCGGGAAGCATACCGGCGAGGTCGCTGCCGCGACTCCAATTTCAGTTGTACTCATAGAAGCGGTTGTTGCCACCGCGTGGCCGCACTGCAGGCAGGACTGAGCCCCATCGGACAGTTCAGCACCACATTTTGCGCATAGCACCTGCGTTCCTCCCGCTCTTGGCCGTTTGACGGCAAAGAGTATCGGGATCACTTTGGAAAGTCAATCAAGACTTTCACCTCAGGTCATCTCTTGTAGCGCAAAATTTCGGACGTTGTGGCGGGCACGAACATCTCAAGCGATTTTTCCAAAGTGACGCCGCGCGTCGGTTCCGCAGACCCAGAAGATGGCGTCTTCGGCGATATTGGTAGCGTGATCCGCGACCCGCTCGAGATTGCGGGCGATGCTAATCGTGTGCAGCGCCTGGTGAATGAAATGAGGAGAGGTCTCCATGGCATGGTCCATGGCCGTGAAGATCTCATGGTTCATCCGGTCCACCCGGTTATCCTGCTCCAGGACTCGCTGGGCGGATTCCACATCGCCAGAGACAAAAGCCTCGAGTGATTGTCGGATCATTTCAGAGACGAGCGTGGCCATCTGTGGAATATCGGCGGCCAATTCCGCGGGTGGCAGTTCGATCAATCCCATGACCCGCTCGGCGATGTTGACAGCCTGATCGCCGATGCGTTCCAGGTCGGCATTGCTCTTGATCACCGCCAGGATGAAGCGCAGGTCAACGGCCATCGGCTGCTGCATGGCCAACAGGTCGAAGCAAAGTTCGTCAATCTCGCGCTCGAGATTGTTGACGCGTACTTCGTTTTCGTAAATCGTCCGGCAAAGGTCCGGGGACCGCTCACGGTAAGCGCGGACCGCATGCTCAACGGCGTTTTCGGCCATGCCCCCCATAGCCAGCAGCTTGCCCTTCAACTGGTTCAGCGCTTCGTGAAAATGGGTTCTCCCAGCCATCTGAATCCTCCAGTGATGCTGTCTATCATCCGCTTGCGGTGGCGTGTGTTCGCTGCCCAGCAGGGCGTGGGGTGCAGTTTCTCAGCAGTGCGAATAGAAGGGTATGCGAAATCTGCAGCGCCAATGCGCGAATATGCTGCTTCGATACGGGGCGGCTGTCCAGGGTTGCATGCGTTTTCGCGGCTGCTGACTCTACCCTGATGCGAAGAAGGACCGAGAGCAGTATTGCGCTAGGCCTACGCGCGTGACCCTTAATGAACCACGAACGTCAAGTTTGGCGCCTTGCGAGAATGGCATTCGGGCCATCGCCATCCAGGGGCATTCAGTTGCTATTTTCCCAGAGGTCCTGCAAAAGCTTTCGGCTCGCTTGCAGGGCTGCTTCCTTCTCACCAGCCGGAGCGTAAATCTCTATGGAAGCGTGCCCCGCGAAACCAATCTGGCGCAGCGCCTGAACGACCGGTCCGAAATCGACGATCCCCCGATCGCGGAAAAAGGCAACCGCCCTTCTGTGTTGGGTGTTACCTTGAATATTGTGATGGCTTTTGTTAAATTTTCGGGACGGCCCACGGAAGCTGCTTTAATCACGGTAGAAACCTTCTCAAAATTGTGGCGGATTGTTTGGGGGACTCCGTGGCCGTTCAGGATCTTAAGGATGATTGTCCGATAATGAGCGGCCATGACTCGCTGACCACGCGGCTCTGCCAGGTCTCACCATACGCCGGCCGCATCGAGCCGATCATCGATCTGATCCCGGAGATCATGGAGCGGAACGACCAACTCCGCCCTTTATGGACAGCGTGGCGACAAAATGCGGCGCCTGATCTGACGCCGCGGCAATTTTTCACTCGGTCTGAAATTAAGGTGCTTTGCGATTTTGTGGAGTACTTGTATTTCGCCAGCGATGCCTTTGCGCGCTCGGTCCGGACAGGCCGATGACGCTTCGCGCGAAATTCTGCGTGATCGGTACCGGCGCCGGCGGGGGCGTCCTCGCCTACCGTCTGGCGAAGGCGGGGGCCGATGTGCTGGTCATCAACTCAGGCGGTATTCCGGCGCAATCCGAATTTCAAAACGAGCTGAGCCCTGAACAAAAGGGCCATTTTGAAATAGGCCCTCATACCACTTTCCCGGTCAGGCCGGAAATCTCTATCATTCATCCGCTCCTCGCGGACGCCGGGAGCCGGAGCTCCATGGAAGGTCCACGGGAAGGCGGATTCCATCACTACCAAATTCACCACGTCAACGGCTTGCAGAATCTCTGGAATGCGATCTGCCTGAGGTATTCAGAGGACGATTTTGCCAACCGCAATCCCTATAGTGAGGACTGCCGGTGGCCGATTTCTCTGGGCGATCTTGCCGATCACTATTCTGACGTCGAGCGGCTCGCATTGGTGGTGGGTGAGCGCAACGGTTTGCGTCAATTTCCGGACGGATCCTTTCTCCCGCCCCGCAGCGCCAGACAAATTGACCGCGTTTTCATCGACAGCAACGCCGACTCGCTCGGCCCGGATCTTTGCTTTTTGGAGAACAGGAAAGCCGTCGACTTGCGGCCGGATTCTACACAAAAGTGCGTGGCCTGCGGCAATTGCGGGCGCGGGTGCCATTCCGGCAGCGTCTATAAATTCTCCACGCATCTTCTGCCGGAGATAAGAGCGCTGCGGAACTTTCGGCTTCTCGAACATACCAGAGCCATCAAACTCACCGCCGTCGACTGTGACAATGCGGAGGGGTTCTCGATCTCTCATGTCGTGGCGATCGACGAACGCACCGCGCGGATCGTCGAGATTGAAGCGGACGTGGTCATCGTCTGTGCAGGCGCAATCGAATCGCCGCGGCTGCTGCTGAACTCGTTCGCCGACGACCGGAGCAAAGCCGAGCAGGTCGGCGAGTTTTTGCAGGATAGCCCGCGTGCGGTCGTCGGCACCAGTCTCTTTCGATTGTGGTTCAGGCCGGTGAACGAAGACCGCGGTTATGGCGATCACATATTGCTGGGCGGTCAGATTAAGGATTCCCAAGGGAAACGCTTCCCATTCGTGGGCCTATTCTGGTCGGATTTCATGAAGGTTCCCTATTATCTGGCCGAAATGCCCCGGTTGCCCCGATACTTGTTGGAAACCATATCCCGGCAAGTCTTTAAGAGCACGGCGACGTTGGTGTTGTTCAGCCCGGCCGTTCCGCAGCGAAAGAACAAGGTCGTTTTGGCCGATGGGGTAGATCATTTCGGACAACGTCAGGTGCGTATTGATTACGATACGTCAGAGATCGAGGCCGACCACGGCCGGCGGCTCGCCGGGCTGGGCCGACGAATGCTAAGGAAAGCCAGCGGTTACATTACGGATGACGTCGGGTCTCCCCCGGGATCAGGCATTCATTACGTGGGCACCTGCCGAATGGGCGCCGACCCGAGAGGCGGCGTGGTCGACAAGGACCTAAAATATTTCAAGAGTAAGAACCTTTATGTCTGTGACGGCAGCGTGATACCGGTTCTCAGCGAGAAGCACCCCACGCTTACGATCATGGCGCTCGCCCATCGCTTGGCGGAGCGCTTAATCAAGACCTACATCTAACGCAGCGATATGAAATCCGAAATGTCAAGAATCGTTCTCGGCACCGATTGGATGATTGCCGTGCCAAATCTTGCGTCATGGAATATCGCTCCGACAAAGCGCGCGGATGCCATCCTGAACGGCGCCGTTGAGATGGGCATCAACTCGTTCGATACGGCCAGGATGTACTGGAGCGAAGGGGTTGTCGGGCGCTTCGTCAGGAAACATCCGTTGGGTCGCGGCGCTTTTCGGATCATCTCGAAGGGCGGACACCCGAGCCTTTTCTGGAGAACGCCGCTGACGCGGAAAAAGCTATTGCGCCAACTGGACGATTCGTTACGAGCCCTTGGCACCGATTACATCGACGTCTATCTATTGCACTATGATGATCCGAAAGTTCCTGCGCAGGCGATCGCCGAATGGAGCGTTGAACTCTTGAGATCCGGGAAGGTCCATAATGTCGGATATTCCAACGTCTCTCTTGCCAGGCTCAAGGAGTTTCGGGCCTACTTGCGGGAGGCAAACGTCGTGCCGTGGATGAGCAATGAATTTAACGCTCTCCCAGCCAAAGATGGGGAGCGGTGGAAGGGTGCGCAGAACATTTCCCGCGACGGGACATATGTTGACTATCTTCGGGAAAACGGTCTTCCTTTCCTTGCCTACTCACCACTGGGGCGCGGCGATCTAAAGAGATGTATCGACAGCCGCTTGGCTGAACGCAAGCCGGAGGACGAGCGAAGGATAAGTCGGCTCATGTCTCTCGGCCAGAAGTATAGCGTTCCGCTGTCGGTTATCGCGCTCAATTACATATTGCAAACCGCGCCGAATTTTCACGCGGTCGTGGGAACGTCAAAACTCGATCACCTGAACGAAGACATGCGCGCCTTGACATTCCAAATGAGCGAGAGCGACCGGGACGGCTTGGCTTTCCCTTCATGCCCTGGCTGAAGCGGCGAATGCAGGTCTTGGCGCTGAATCTCTTGAGCATCTCGCCCCAGTTCGCCCACTCGGGCGGCGAGTTGTATACAACTATCTGTTTTGATTCACCTGCCGGTTTTGTTTCGCAGCCGGAGAACAGCATTACGATAGGCAGCAGCCCAACCAGCAGCATGAAGCTGGACAGATTCCTCTTCTTGTAGGCCATCGGAGTTCCTCCCGCAAAAGAGCATGTTAAATTGACGCTTGGAGTTCTTCTTCAGAAATCGTATTAAAAATCTGCAAATTATTAATTCTTGCCGACTTCAGCGCAAAGTGCCCCAGTCGACTCGCCGAGACCAATGCGAGCAGGCGGGGGGCCTGCGTTTCAGTCCTTATCTGCAAGGGCGCTTCTTTGGACGAAGGCTCGGGCCAGAGTCGGCCACGCTTGCCATGCCCGCAATCCCAGACATGAATACCTGGGTAGCTGTGTCCGTAAACGCGAGTACATCTGTCTTCTTGGAGAACGGGAAGCGCCCGTTGTTTGCGAGTTTGGCTATGCCGTGCACCAACGACCATGCGAGCAGCGCCAAGCGCATTGGGTCACCGCCTGGAAGCAATTCCTCTTTCTGACATTCCTCGATATACCCGGTCAGGGCGCCGAAGGCACGCTCCCCCGCCGTCCGGCTTTCGACGTTTGTTTTGATTGGTTGCGGAGATTCAAACATCACCACGAAGTGCTGCGGGAAGCGCAACGCAAAATCCACGTATCCCCGCCCACTCAGCCGCAACTTCGCCATGGCATTGCTTCCGGCCTCGGCCGCCTTCGTCATTGACTCCGTCAGACGGTCGAACCCTTCCGCGGCAACCGCGTTCAGCAAATCATCCTTATCTCGGAAGTGCCGGTAAGGGGCGTTGTGCGATACCCCCGCGCGCCGCGCCACTTCTCGCAGGGTAAAGGCCGGGAGTCCGACGGTTCCTATGAGGTCCACGGATGCATCGAGCAAAACCTGTTTCAAGTTTCCGTGATGATAAGGTGGGGGCTTTTTCTTCATCGTACTCCGTTTATAACAAAAACATGTTGACACACGCAACATTGAGCGCAACAATGTTGCCGTTGTCCACATTGGGATGCTTGGATCTCGAAAGGATCGATTATGACGAGCGGAAATGCGAGACGAGTTGTGCTTCTGGACGGAACACCAAGTGGCGACGAGAGCCTTGCGCCAGTGTTAGCGATGCTGCGCGAAACGCTCACGGACAACGGCGCCGAAGTGCAAGTCTTTTCTTTACGAGACCTCAAGCTAGCACACTGCATCGGTTGCTTTGGTTGCTGGATCGAAACTCCCGGGATCTGCGTTCAGGCCGATGCGGCTCGCGAAATAACCGCGGCGATCGTCCACAGCGAAATGCTCGTCCTGTTCACGCCCGTCACCTTCGGCGGGTACTCGCCGGAACTCAAAGTGATGGTGGATCGCTTCGTACAGCTTGCTCTTCCTTATTTCATCACTCACCACGGAGAAATGCACCATCCTCCCCGCTACGTTCCGATGCCGCGGTTCGTCGCCGTCGGAGTTCAGCGTCAGACCGACAACGAAGAAGCCACCATCTTTAAAATTCTGGTGGGACGCAATGCAATCAATTTCCACGCACCCAGCCAGGCAGCGGAAGTTGTTTCGCTGGGAGATGATGCTGATGCGATCCGCAATCGCTTCCAGGCGCTGCTCTTAAAATCGGACCCTTATCCGTTACGGGATGTTGTCACCTCGCTCGTGCCATTACCGCAAGCCTCAACAGCTCCAGCCGCTCGCGGTGCCATTCGGCGGGCTTTGCTCATGGTGGGCAGCCCCAAGGTCAAGCGGCCAAGCACATCGGGCGTTCTCGGCGAATATCTCTTGGAGCCTCTCGCGCGGCATGGCTGGGAAACACAGTCGTGGACCCTCAGAGCAGGCTTGCGGAAGCAAGAAGAGCAGGCGAAATTGCTCGCCGCAGTTGACGCCGCCGACCTTTTGATACTCGCATTCCCGTTGTATATTGACTCGCTGCCCTTCCTGGTAACAAAGGCGCTCGACGTCATCGCGAAGCACCGGCTAGAAAATCCCAATCGGCGTCCGCAAAGCCTGGTTGCAGTCTTAAACAATGGCTTTATCGAGGCCCACCAGAACAATGTAGCCTTGGCCATTTGCCATCAATTCGCCAAACAGAGCGATATCACCTGGGCGGGCGCTCTGGCGATGGGTGCTGGAGAGGCTCTGAGCAGCGGGCAACCTCTGCGACCGCCGCTTGCCAGACACGCAATGAAGGCCCTCGGCATCGCAGGCGAAGCGTTGAGTAAGGGACAGGCGGTGCCGCAGGAGGCTATAACTTTGATTGGCAAAAGTCCCTTTCCATCCGTCCTATGGCGTTGGCTCTTCGCGAAGGTCGGGACGAGTTCGTTTCAGCGGCAGGCGTCCGCGAATGGCGTCAGTAAAGAACAACTATCGAGCCAGCCTTACGCGGAACCGACGCAATTGTAAGGACAGTATTTCGTGATTGCGGCGTAGGCGGAGGAAGCACAGCCGTCCGTTGGTCAATGCATGACGCACTTCTATGGCGGGGGCATGGCCGGCGCACCCTCAAAGGGGTTGTGTCGACCGTGGCTACTGGTGGCGGCGAGTGGACTCGAACCACTGACCTACGGATTATGAGACCGTCGCTCTAACCAACTGAGCTACGCCGCCATCTTTGAAAGTATGCAACTTGGCTAAAAGTGCGGGGTGTCGAACGGGAGAGTCTCGACGTTTTCGATTCTACGGACTGACATTGCGAGTGTCAAACTATGCACACACCCAGACGAGGAATCACCGGCGGCAGAGCCCTTGGCCCGGGCGCTAATTCATTCAGGTTTTTCACGGAAATCGCAGGCTTGGCTGCTCCGGCGGCCTCAGGCTTTGATTCCATATCTCTTTACGACGGTAGAGAGCGGCGGCGGGCTGGCATTCTCGGTCGGCCGGGGAAGCGAGGCTCGGCAATCGGCAACTCTCGTCCAACTAATTTTGCCGGGCGGCGTCTAATCATTAGAGTGGGTGGCCGGAGAGTTGCTCGCGCCATCTAACCAGCAAGGTATAATCGAAATGGGTGGCCAGCCGGGACCGGGTGGCCGGAAATTACATATGTCCAAGAGTTCCAAGTGGTTCCTGATCACCGTCTCCTCGCTCCTGGTGTTGTTTGTAATGGTGGGCAGTCTGGGAGTAAAGGCCTCCAATAAGAATGACGGTGCCTACCGTCAGCTCAACGTCTACACCGAAGTTTTGCAGCGTATTCGCACCGATTACGTCGAGGAGCCCAACATCCAGACCGTCACCGATGGCGCTTTGCACGGCCTGCTGGAGTCGCTCGATGCCGATTCAAGTTACCTCAGTCCCGCCGAGTACAAGAAATACAAGCACTTGGGCGAGCAGAAAGCCGATGTCGGCGCCGCCATCTCCAAGCGATTCGGCTACGCTGCCGTAATTGCCGTTATTCCGGGTGGGCCGGCGGACAAAGCCGGCATAGCCAATGGTGACGTCGTCGAATCAATCGAGGGCAAGAGTACGCGCGAGATGTCGCTGGCTGAGATCCACGGTGTTCTCGGGGGCGAGCCGGGTTCCACGATAACGATATCGGTGGTGCGACCGCGCCGCGCCGTGCCGCAGAAGATCACCATAACGCGCGAGGTTGTAAAGAATCCGGCCACGACAGCCCGGATGCTTGAAAGCGGCATCGGTTACATTGTGGTGGACAGCTTCCCCAAGGGACGGGCCCAGGAGGTCGCGGGCAAAATTAAGGAACTGCAGCGCCAGGGCGCCAAGAAGCTACTCCTCGATTTGCGTAACTCCGGCGATGGTGACGAGGCGGAGGGAATCGCGACGGCGAACCTGTTCCTGAATCACGGACTGATCGCCTATGTGCAAGGGCAGCGCTTCCCCCGGCAGGACTACAATGCCGATCCGGCCAAGGCGGTCACAGATCTGCCTTTGGTGGTGCTGGTGAATCGCAGCACCGCTGGTCCGGCCGAGATTGTAGCCTCGGCCATTCTCGGCAACGCGCGCGGCGACGTGCTCGGGGATAAGACCTTCGGTTCCGGCTCGATTCAGAAGGTTCTGGAAATCAAAGACGGTTCGGCGCTGTTGCTGTCCGTGGCCAAGTACTTTGCGCCGAGCGGCAAGGCGATCCAGGATGTCGCCGTCACGCCAAACATTTTGGTGGCGGATGCGGCTGACGAGTTCGTCTCGCCCGACGATGAGCAACAGGACGAGTCCCAGGTTGAAACTCCCAAGAAACCGAAGACAGACGAGCAGTTGCGGCGCGCTATCGAAGTGCTGAAAAACCTGGATCAGAAAGCCGCATAAGCGAGTTTTGGTCGATTGTTACACGAGCCGCGGACCGTAAAGTCCGCGGTTTTTTCTTGCGCGCACAAGCGTTCGCCAGTTCCCGTTCTGGACTCGGTGGCGAGAAGGCCTGTGCCTGTTTACGACAGTAACCTTTAGCCGCTGCTTTCAGTCACCGGGAACGTAGATGCCGCTCGGGGTAACAACCACCTCCTCGGGCTTGTCCCCACCTTCGATAAAGTCAATTAGTTTTGCGCGGTCAAGCTTTGCCGGAGAAGCCCGTTTAGTGGCGAAATAAAGCATTTCGTTGCCGATGTGAGTTAGCAGTTCGGCGACCGGCCAACTTTTTTCCGGTGGAGCGCCGGAGATTCTATCTGTGGTGAGGTGTCCCACTTCCTTGTTTGCTCGTCTCCGCGCCTCTTTGAGATTGTCCGGACAATTATCGAAGCATGGTGACAGACTGGCGGGAGAACAAAAGTGTCCAGCAACAACATCTGTGTCCCGAACCTGCGACGGATAAAGAAAGTCAATGAGGTTTCGGGTGTGCATTGCGAATGATTCAATCACAGCATTCTTGATCGGTTCTGAGAGTTGCTGCGGTCTACCGAGTAACGACAGACCAGTTATGAACAACATCTGCACTTCGTACAGCAAGTGTTCGCGTGAGTAGTCCAACAGTTCGGCATCGGTCAGCATACCCAATAGTATGCAGCTATTCGTCGGAGTTTTCATCTTGTACGTCGCTCATGGTGTAAACGTAGATTGGGCAGTAGTAAGAATGCCGGATGGGCCGTTCACCATAGCAGGGTAACTGGCGGTAACATCCCCATCTCACCCGTTTTCCGGGTGCCCCGTTCTAGCGCAGCTAGGGCGGGGTAGTTGAAGTTCTCGCAGTATCTATTCGCAAGACTCTCCTGAGTTCGCGCGCTTTGCCGTGATGACGAAACGAAAACCCCACCCAAGCTTTCGCTTGAATGGGGCACCCGCAACTACCCCACGTCAGTCCAAAAGCGGGACGGGACGTGGGGCACCCTTTGCGCGAACGGATCACAAGAAAAGGGCACGGCTTTTACCGTGCCCTGGCGAATCGAGCTTTTAGTTGCTCTCAGCGTGCAGTCGCCGGTTTTTCCTTGGCTTGCAGCAATTGCCGGATGACGTACTGCAAGATTCCGCCGTGACGGTAATACTGCGCCTCCTGAGGCGTATCGATGCGCAGCAGCGCCTCGAACTCCACGACGGCGCCATTCTTGCCCGTGGCTTTGACCTTAAGCTGCTGGCCCGGCTTGAAGTTGTCGATGGCTTGCTTGACTCCCGTGATTTCAAAAGTCTCTTCGCCGGTGAGTCCGAGTGTCTCCGGGTTTTTGCCGGCCGGGAACTGCAGCGGCAGAATGCCCATCCCGATCAGATTCGAGCGGTGAATGCGCTCGAAACTCTCAACGATCACCGCCCGCACGCCCAGCAGCAGAGGCCCTTTGGCCGCCCAGTCGCGCGATGAACCCGAGCCATACTCCTTGCCGGCAAGAATCATCACCGGCACTTTTTCCTGGCGGTATTGTTCAGAGGCTTCGAAGATGGTCGTCTCCTTGCCGTCGGGCAGGTGGCGGGTGAACGGGCCTTCCTTCTGCGGAATCAGCTTGTTCTTCAAGCGCGTGTTGGCGAAGGTTCCGCGCATCATCACCTGATGATTGCCGCGGCGCGCGCCGTAGGAATTGAAATCTTCTTTCTGCACACCGTGCGCAAGCAGGTATTTTCCCGCCGGACTGTCGGCCTTGATGCTGCCGGCCGGGGAGATGTGGTCGGTCGTAACGCTGTCGCCAAGCACGGCCAAGACCCGCGCGCCGTGGATATCACCGATCTCCGGCGGATTCAGCTTCATGCCTTCGAAGTAAGGCGGATTCTGCACGTAGGTGCTCACGGCATCCCACGCGTAGGTATTGCCCTCGGGCACTGGCAGGGCCTGCCACTGCGCGGTTCCCTTGAACACTTCGCTGTAGGTTTCGCGGAACATCTGGGCGGAAACCGACTTCATGGCCTCGTCGACTTCCTTCTGCGTGGGCCAAATGTCCTTCAGGTAAACCGGCTTGCCGTCGGAGCCGCGGCCCACCGGTTCTTTATGGACATCCCAATCGGCACGTCCCGCCAGGGCAAAAGCCACTACCAGCGGGGGCGCCATCAGGTAGTTGACGCGCACCTCGGCATGAATGCGGCCTTCGAAGTTGCGGTTGCCGGAAAGCACGGCGGCCACCACCAAGTCATCTTTGCCGATGGCGTCGGAAACTTCTTTGAGCAGCGGACCGGCGTTGCCGATGCAGGTGGTGCAGCCATAGCCGACCAGGTTGAAGCGCAGCTTGTCAAGATAGGGCGTCAGCCCGGCTTTTTTCAGGTATTCGGTTACCACGAGCGAGCCGGGGGCCAGAGAGGTTTTCACCCACGATGGAACCTGGAGTCCACGCTCGACCGCCTTCTTCGCGACCAGCCCGGCGGCCATCAGCAAGGCGGGGTTGGAAGTGTTGGTGCAGCTCGTGATGGCAGCAATCACCACACTGCCGTGGTGCAATCCATGGCCATCGGCGCTTTTTCCCGACGCTTCTGGCAGCACGGTTCCGGACTTCACCATTGAAGGCAGCGCCTCGCGGAAGGCAACCGCAGCCCGGCTGAGCGGGATGCGATCCTGCGGGCGCTTGGGCCCGGCGATGCTGGGCTCGACCGTCGCCAGATCGAGACTCACCACGTCGGAGTACTCGGCCTCCGGTGTCGCCGCAGTGTGGAACAGGCCCTGCTCCTTGCAATAGCTCTCCACCAGCTTGACTTGGTCGTCGGAGCGTCCGGAAAGCCGCAGGTAGCGCAGCGTCTCTTCGTCCACCGGGAAAATTCCACAGGTGGAACCGTACTCGGGCGACATGTTCGCGATCACCGCCCGGTCGGCCAGCGGCAGATTGGGCAGTCCGGGACCGAAGTACTCGACAAACTTGCCGACCACGCCCTTCTTGCGCAGCATCTGGGTAATCGTCAGCACCAGGTCGGTCGCGGTGGAACCCTCCGGCAACTGGCCGCTCAGGCGCACCCCCACCACTTGCGGGATCAGCATTGAAATCGGCTGCCCCAGCATGGCTGCCTCGGCCTCGATTCCGCCCACACCCCAGCCGAGCACGCCAAGACCATTGATCATCGTGGTATGCGAATCGGCTCCTACCACCGTGTCCGGATAAGCGACCTGCCGGCCGCCGTCTCCTTTTCCGGAAAACACTACCCGCGCCAGAAATTCCAGGTTGATCTGGTGACAGATCCCGGTATCGGGCGGCACGATCGCCAGGTTCTCGAAAGCCTTCTGTCCCCAGCGCAGGAAGGCATAGCGCTCGCGGTTGCGCGAGTATTCAATCTCCGCGTTGAGCTTCAACGCCTGCGGCGTGCCGAACTCGTCCACCTGCACCGAGTGGTCGATCACCAGCTCGACCGGTTGCAGCGGATTGATCCGGCCGGCATCGCCGCCGAGCGCCTTCATGGCATCGCGCATGGCCGCCAGATCGACGATGGCCGGAACCCCGGTCAAGTCTTGTAGCAGCACGCGGCTGGGCATGAACGCGATTTCCTCGGTCGGAACCTTGCTCGTCGAATAGGCGGCCAGCGAGCGAATCATCTCCGCCGTAACCGACTCGCCGTCCTCGCGACGCAGAAGGTTCTCCAGCAGGATGCGCAACGAATATGGCAGCCTCGCCATTTTCAGGCCCTGCTTTTCCAGGGAATCTAAGCGGTAGATTTCGAATTCGCGGTTCCCAACCCGCAAGACGGAGCGACTGCCAAACGAATTTTTCATAGAGATCGCCTATGTCTGAAGTTTGAAGAGAGTAAAAGGCCGGGAAGGACGGTGTCCCACACCACGCCGCCCCACCGGTAAACATTACAGTTTACGACTTCTCGCGGCTCGACGAAAGTGCCGATATGGTTGTGCTCACTTTCGGCGCCAAGCCGTCCACCGGCTATCGAGTGACAAAGAGGTTTGACACTGGAATCCGTAAAACAATACCCTTTGAGCATCACTGGGATAGATGTCAAACTGAACCGCGAGCTTATCGACATGAGAATTCTCGTACTTGGCAGCGGTGGCCGTGAACATGCCCTCGTATGGAAGCTGATGCAGTCCAAGCGCGTACCGGAGATTTACTGCGCCCCGGGAAACGGCGGCATCTCGCAGGACGCCACCTGTCTGCCATGCGATCTTAAGAGCCTTGACTCCATCATGGAGGCCGCCAACCGGGTTCATCCGGAGCTGACTGTGGTTGGCCCCGAACTGCCGTTGATGGTCGGCGTGGTGGACGAGTTTCGCCGCCGCGGACTGCCGATTTTCGGCCCCACCCAGGCAGCCGCCCAACTGGAGGGCAGCAAGAGCTTTGCCAAGTCCTTCATGCAGCGATACCGCATCCCGACTGCCCATTACGCGGTTTGCACCACCAACCAGGAGGTCAAGGACGCGCTCGGCCATTTTTCCCATCCCATCGTGGTCAAAGCCGATGGCTTGGCCGCGGGCAAAGGGGTCGTGATCGCCGCCTCCCGCGAGGAAGCCGCCGCCACCGCCGCCGAAATGCTGAGCGGCAAGATGCTCGGCGACGCCGGGCGGCGGGTGGTGCTCGAGGAATTCCTGGAAGGCGAAGAGCTTTCCTTTTTGGTAGTGACCGACGGCGAGCGCATTGCCCCACTGGTGGCGGCCCAGGACCACAAGCGCGTGGGCGACGGCGACAGCGGCCCGAACACCGGCGGCATGGGCGCTTATTCGTGCTCCGAAATCATCGACAACACCATGCGCGATTGGCTGGTCAGCCATATCGCCCGTCCGGTGATTGACGGCATGCGCGAAGAGGGCATGACCTATACCGGCGTGCTTTATTGCGGATTGATGATGACCGCCCGCGGGCCGATGGTGCTGGAATTCAATTGCCGCTTCGGCGATCCGGAGACGCAACCGAGCTTGATGCGCCTGGACAGCGATCTCATCGATGCCTTCCTGGCCAGCATCGATGGCAGCGTTAGCGATGGCGATTACAAGTGGTCGCCGGACCCTTCCGTGTGCGTCGTCATGGCTTCGGGCGGCTATCCGGGGAACTATGAAGTGGGCAAGCCGATCGAAGGCATCGAGCAGGCGGATTCGGTGCCCGGCGTCAAGGTGTTCCATGCAGGCACGACTTTTCAGGACGGGCGTTTCTACACCGCTGGAGGCCGCGTGCTGGGGGTGACGGCGCGGGGCGTAAGCTTGCGGCAGGCGGTCGACCGCGCCTACGAGGCGGTAGGCAAAATCCGCTTCGACGGCATGCACTATCGCAAGGACATTGCCCATCGCGGTCTCGAGACGCCCTCGAAACCGTAGAACTCGGAAGAGCGCGCGTAGCGCGCGAAAGTTGGTAGCCCCAGGCGCAAGCCTGGGGTAGGAGTTGGGACAAAGAGACAGCCCGCGAAGCGGGCGTAAGAATGCATGCCAGGCCTACCGGCCTGGAGGAGCCCAATGAGCAATCCATTGGTTTCGATCGTCATGGGCAGCGACTCTGATCTGGAAGTCATGAACGAGGCGGCCAAGGCGCTCGATCAATTCGGCATCGCCTACGAGATCGACATCACCTCCGCGCACCGCTCTCCGCGGCGCACCAGTGAGTTCTCTCGCACCGCGGCCGAGCGCGGCCTCAAGGTCATTATCGCGGGCGCCGGCGGTGCGGCGCACCTGGCCGGTGTTATTGCCGCCGAAACTACTCTGCCGGTCATTGCCGTGCCCATAGCTTCTACTCCGCTCAACGGCCTCGACTCATTATTGGCGATGGTGCAGATGCCCGCCGGCATACCCGTTGCCACGGTTGCCATCGGCAAACCCGGAGCCACCAACGCAGGCATCCTCGCAGCGCAAATCATCGCCCTCGCCGACCCCGCGCTGGCCGCTAAACTCGAACTGCACAAAAAGAAATTAGCCGATGGAGTCGCCGAGAAGTCGCGCCAGCTTCAACAGGCGCGCAAAAGCAAATAGACCCGCTCGTACGCACTGGCGCTGTGATGCTGAGCGGTAGCAAAGTTGAGGCGTTGAGGCAGCGTTCAAGCCGGACGGATCTGAAGTTGAGACACCCTCTAAGTAGCAGATTTTCGGCGGTATTATAAAATCCCTTTGTAATTGAAACGAGAGGCTTCCCATGTCCAACGTTCCCGCTTTGAACTATGCCGTGTTGCTGGCTTACACCGGCGAGGAAACCCGCCGTTGGCGCATCTTCTTTGACCAGAATCCGAAGGCTTTGGACGTGCCGATTGGCGGCGAACGCAAGGACGTTCGCGGACTGGTCACGCACCTCTTTGTCAGCGAGCATCGTTGGGGGCAGTGCCTGGTGGGCGAGCCGCCCACCTCGCCCGACTCTTTCAAGCCGCAGAATATCGACGAACTCTGGGCGATCTACGTCACCGCGCGCAAACGGCTCGAAACCTGGGTTGCCGGCGCGACCCCCGAGGAGATGGATAAAATCTTGACTGTCAAATCCGTCACCTTCGGCGAGACCACGGCCAGCAAACGCAAGATCCTCTCACACTCACTGATCCACGGTATTCGCCATTGGGCACAGATTGCCACGGCGCTGCGCCAGGGCTGCTTTGTCAGCGACTGGTCGCACGACGTGCTGTTCAGTCCCGCCCTGCGCTAGGAGGGCTTTCCCCGGGTTCGCTGTATGAGTTTGTCATCCTGAGCAAAGCGAAGGATCTATGCATTACGAATTAAATACATGGATTCTTCGTTCGCTATGCTCACTCAGAATGACACTTCGTCTCCCCGCTACGTGCTATTCTGGGTTTGCTCTGCTCCATATTCTGTAATGAAAGTTGTGATCAAGACTCCCGGCCCCGGAGCGGCGAGACAGAGGCTCGTGAATCGATTCGCCTTTGCCGGCATGGTGATCGCCTCGGCGGCAATCGGCGTTTTCTGCGGACTTCTGCTTGTCTATTCCACCGATCTGCCTCAAGTCAGCGAACTTGAGCGCTATCGCCCCAGTTCGGTGACGCAACTCTACGACATCAAGGGCAGGGTCATTGGCTCGTTCGCCTTGCAGCGCCGCATCATCGCCGCCTACGACGACTACCCCAAGGTCTTGCGTGAGGCCGTCACCTCGATTGAAGACAAAGGCTTTGAAACCCATTGGGGAATCGATTTCTGGCGCATTCTGGGCGCGGCCTATCGCGATGTCGCCTCGGGCAGCCGTGCCCAGGGCGGTTCCACGCTGACCATGCAACTGGCGCGCAACCTGTTTTTGTCCCCCGACCGCAAGTTCCGCCGTAAGTTTCAGGAGGTCATGCTGTCGATACAGATCGAGCGGCGCTTCACCAAGCCGCAGATCTTCACCCTGTATGCCAACCAGATATTCCTTGGCCATGGCGTCTACGGTTTTGAAGCCGGCGCGCAGTATTACTTCAGCAAGCACGCCAAGGATCTCAGCCTCGAAGAAGCGGCGCTGCTGGCCGGTCTGCCAAAAGCTCCGAACGCTTACTCGCCGGTCAACTTTCCCGACCGCGCCTTGCGCCGCCGCAACCTCGTTCTCAACGCCATGATGGAGGACGGCAGGATCACGGCCGAGCAGGCCCAACGCGCCAAAGACGCGCCGATACGCCTGAATCTTCAGAGCGACACCAATTCCGCCGCTCCCTATTTTGTGGAAGAGGTGCGGCGCTATCTGGAAAAAAAGTACGGCACCGCCGATGTCCACGAGGGACGGCTTAGCGTATACACCACGCTCGACCTGGACCTGCAGCAGGCTGCCACCCGCGCCGTACTGGACGGCCTGGTCGCCTACGAGCACCGTCACGGCTGGGTGGGGCGTCTTCCCAATGTCATTGCCTCTGGCGGTGAGATGGAGCGATACGACAACTCCGACTGGCGCGAGGCGATCGAGCCGGGCACGTATCTTCACGGACTGGTTACCGAGCTGTCGGCCTCATTCGCGACGATTCGCCTGGGACGGGTCACCGGTTCCATCGACAACGCCGGAATCAAGTGGACCGGACGCAAATCTCCCGCGGACATCCTGAGCGTCGGCGACGTGGTTTACGTTCATGTCCTGTCGATCGACGGCACCCGCGCTCAGCTTACGCTTGAGCAAGACTCCGGAATCCAGGGAGCACTGCTAGCGCTCGACAATGCCAGCGGCGAAATCCGCGCCATGATCGGCGGACGCGACTTCGATGACTCCAAGTTCAATCGCGCGACCCAGGCTTTGCGGCAGACGGGCTCGTCCTTCAAACCCTACGTGTACACCGCCGCCATCGACCGGGGAGCATCGCCGGACGACCTCGTTCTGGACGCCCCCGTGACCTTCCAGACCGCCTCCGGCGCTTACACGCCGCACAACTACGACGCCCGCTTTGAAGGCAATATCACTTTGCGCCGCGCGCTGGCGCACTCGCGCAACATACCCGCGATCAAGGTGGCGCAGCAGGTCGGAATCCATAACGTCATAGACTACGTGCATCGTTTCGGCATCACCTCGCAGATTCAGCCGTACCTGCCGGTGGCGCTGGGCTCGGCGGAGGTCACGCTGCTGGAGCACACGGCCGCCTATTCGACCTTCCCCAATGATGGCGTGCGCCTCGCGCCGCACAGTATCCGCAAGGTGGTCGACTATGATGGACACGTGCTCGAAGAAACCGTCCCCGAAGTCCGCGATGTGGTGAGCGAACGAACCGCGCGCGTCATGACCTCGATGTTAGAGGAAGTGGTGCAGCATGGCACCGGCTACCAGGCGGCGAAGCTCAAGCATCCGCTGGCCGGCAAGACCGGAACGACCAACGATTTCACGGACGCCTGGTTCATGGGCTTTTCGCCCTCCCTCACCTGCGGCGTCTGGATCGGCTTCGACGAGAAAAAAACTCTGGGGAACAAGGAAACGGGCGCGGTAGCTGCGCTGCCGGTCTGGATTGACTTCATGCGCGTCGCCATCGCCGGACACGAAGACGAGCACTTTGCCGATTCCGCTTCGGGGGCCCCTTTACACGCCGAAGTAGCCCGTGATGGGGCAGGCCGCCAGTCCATGAACCCTCGATAGCGCGCCATGCGGGCTTTCCGTCTATCATCCAAGCGAGGCCCGCTGAGTTAAGGCTGCGGGAGAATACTTGGATGTGTCATCCTGAGGCCGTGGCGCGCGGGGTCCCCATCAACCCGTATTTGGGTTGCTGGGGTGACTTTTCGCGGACGAAGGATTTGCTTTCTCCCGAGCCCCCAATACCAGCGGTTGTGCGTACCGGGGGCGGAGAAACAGCGGACTCACCGCTTGAAACTTGAAACTCGAAACTTTTTCTTATGCGCTTCCTTCGCAGCTTGCTGTACGGGTTGATCCTGGTCGTCGTGGGGCTGATTTCCGCGCTGACCGCGATGCGCTTCGCCATCCACGGACGCGAAGTGAACGTGCCCAAACTCGCCGGGCTCACGGCGACCGAGGCGCAGCGCGTCGCCGCCGACAGCGGGCTGGCCATCTCGCGAGATCAACGCTTTTACAGCAGCGACGTTCCCGAGGGCCGCATCGTATCGCAACTTCCGCCGGCGGGCGCGCGTGTACGCACCGGCTTCCGTATTCGCATTGCCGAGAGCCTGGGCCCGCAAAAGGTCGAAATCCCCAACCTGGCGGGGCAATCCGTACGCTCGGCCGAGTTGAACCTGAGACAGAGGGGCCTGGAGCTTGGCTCGGTCGCGCATCTTCCAACCGCCAACGCTGCCCCCGACCAAGTAATCGCCCAGAGCCCCACACCCGACGCGCAGCAATTCTCGACGCCCTCGGTGAGCGTGTTGACCAGTGCGGCCCCGGACCAGGAAGCGTTCGTCATGCCGGAATTCGTCGGCTCCAAGCTCTCCGAAGCAAGCGCGGCTATCCGCGCGGCCGGACTGGTGGTGGGCACGATCACCACCGCGCCGCCCACGCCACCGGCGGCTACGAATTCCGAATCGGCTGGAAACTCGGCCGGAACCTCGGCTGCAACCTCGGGCGGAATGAAGCCAGACTCCGGCGCTGCTCCTGCCGTGGTGAAAAGGCCTTCGCCAGCTCGCGTCTCGTCCGATGCCACCATCATCCACCAGACGCCGGCAGCCGGACAGAGGGTCTTCGCGGGAACCACCGTGCAGTTCGAAGTCGAGGGGACAGCGCGGTAGCGCTGACCCAATGTAAGTGTGCCCATGTTGAACGAATGCGGTTTCAGAGTTCCGAAAACATCCTTCGAAGTGTCATCCTGAGGTCGCGAAGGTCTTTCGCGGCCGAAGGACCTGCTGTTTTCGGAAAAGCAGATCCTTCGCTGCCCCACCTCAATCACCCCAGCGAGCAGGGCTCGCTAGGGACCCCGATCCCAGCAACGGCAAAAGCGCCCGTTGCCGGGGACCCCGTTTGCTCAGGATGACACATCGGCAGGAGGTACACGCCTACAAATCATCTTCAACGCTGGCCGCGTAATTCTCGGGAAAAAATCAGGGTCTGCTGGCATAATGTAGATATTCATATTTTTCTGGGAGAAGCCATGCTGCGCGTTGGATTCATCGGCTGGAGAGGGATGGTCGGCAGTGTCCTCATGCAGAGGATGCGCGAGGAAAAAGATTTTGCCGGCATCGAAGCTGTTTTCTTTACCACCTCGAACGTCGGCGGTGCCGGCCCGCAAGAGGCTCGTGGTGCTGCGCTGCTGGACGCCCGCAACCTGAAGGAACTGTCAGCCTGCGACGTGCTCATCAGTTGCCAGGGCGGCGACTACACCACCGAAGTCTATGCGCCTCTGCGCAAAAACGGCTGGCAGGGTTACTGGATCGATGCCGCTTCCGCGCTCCGCATGAGCGACGAATCCATCATCATTCTCGATCCGGTCAATGGCGGCATTATTAAGGACGGACTCGCCAAGGGTTTGCGCTGTTACGTCGGCGGCAACTGCACCGTCAGCCTGATGCTGATGGTCGACCGCCGCGCTCTTTGAAGCCGGGCTGGTCGAGTGGATGACCACCATGACCTATCAGGCCGCCTCGGGCGCCGGCGCCGCCAAAATGCTGGAGCTGGTGCAGCAGATGCGCTGCCTGACCGACCCGTCCGCCAAGTCGCCTTCTGAAAACGCGCTCGAAGTCGATCGCATGGTTATCGAGGCGCAGCGCTCTGCGTCGCTGCCCACGGCGGAATTCGGCGTGCCCCTGGCCGGCAGCCTGATCCCGTGGATCGACAAGGAAATGCCCGAAGGGCAGACGCGCGAAGAGTGGAAGGGCATGGCGGAGACCAACAAAATCATGGGACTCAACCCGCCCGTGCCGGTCGACGGCATCTGTGTCCGCGTCGGCACCATGCGCTGCCATAGCCAGGGTCTCTGCGTAAAGCTGACCAAAGACGTTCCGCTGGCCGAACTCGAACAAATACTCGCGGCCGGCAACCAGTGGGTGCGCGTGGTTCCCAATAACAAGGATGCCAGCATTCGCTGCCTCACCCCGACCGCTGTTTCCGGTACGCTGACGGTGCCCATTGGCCGCTTGCACAAGCTGAAACTCGGCCCGCAATACCTGGGTGCCTTTACCGTGGGCGACCAACTGCTCTGGGGTGCAGCCGAACCCTTGCGCCGCATGTTGAACCTGCTGCGCGCCCACGTGAACGCCTGAACTTGTTTTGGCGATGAGTCAGAAATTTGATTTGGGTGCCCCATTCAAGCCAAGCTTGGGTGGGGCTTTTCGTTTGTCATCAGAGAGAGCAAGAATTACCCCACCCTTCGCGAGAGTGGGGCACCCGGCAGTAGGCGATCCTCATCGCACTACTGGATAAGTCCAACACCGTAAAAGTAGTCGTATCCGCTGCCGGTTCGCGAATTTGGAGTAAAAGAAGAAAACAGTATGGCGCCATTCACAAAGGTGGCAAAAACGTCCTGTTGTGGACCGTCGCCGTTGCTCAGACGGTAGGTGAAGAGGCCGTAACAAGGATCCGCGAGCCCCGTCGGGTTACTCGGATTGTACGGAACGCTCGCATTGTACAGATACGAAGCATCAGCCACTGGCGTCAAAGAAACCTTGGACAGCAAGGTGTTCCCTTGCGTATCCGTGATGGTAAGACCCGCACTGGCATCGATTGTCAGAATCGCTTGGCCCAATTGAGGCGTGCCCGTCTCTATGTTTCCATTACCCGTATTGGCGCCGATCTTTTCGTAATAGATGGCCTTGTAGGTGCCGGCAAAGGATGGGTCAAAGTTCTTGGTGGACGCTTTCTGGAATGCCAAAATGGCGCCGTTCTGAGTATCAACCGCGAATACGCCATTGGCAGTGCCGAAGACATAGCTGGTTTCGCCGTCAACGACTAGTTTCATGAAAGTGCCTGATGCATCCGGTTGTAATCCTGAGGCTGGCATTACTTCCGCCGGCTGGAATGGCGTAGCGGGACCGCCCGTTCCCAGTGCGCCGTAGGGCCAGTAATTGCTCACGGTGGCGTTCCCCACGGTGTCGATGGACACTGAGCCTATCTCCATACCTCCCGCCGTCGTGCGGAATTGAATGTAGTTATACTGATTGCCCCCTATGCTGGACAGCGAAATGCTGGCTTTCTGTATGGCAGTGATCAACGCTGGAGTGGCATGGTTGGGGCCGGCCTTGTTCGCCTGTATCAGCAGGCCGTAGTTCGGCACTTCAAACCCCGCGACGAGGTTTCCAGTGGGATCATTGAACGTGTAGGTGCCGTCAGAATTTACCGTGTACGGAATGGTTCCGCTGTCACCATTGGAGTAGTTGTTGTAGGTCACAGTCTGGGCGACAGGGTCAAGGCTAATGCTCAGGAAGTCCCCAACCGAAGCGGTTCCACTGTAGGTACGCACCGCCAAACTCGACGGTGACGGCGAAAGAGGGTTGCTGGTTCCACATCCGAAGGCTGCCAGCAACACTAGCAATATCAAAGAAAGGCGAATTTTCAATTCGGCCCCCAATCAGGATTTCTATTCTTCTATCGGCTCTTCTATCGGCAGTGCGGGTATAAAACTCTAGCCGGGAGCGGAGCGGTTTCGCCGCGAGGTGGCTGATCTTTGGTATCCCCGAACCGCTCTCCCCGGTTTTTTGATAAGATTCAGCAACCCGGCCAAGGCGGATTGGGGTGTTTGCCTGGCGGGTTGAGTGGGGTTCTCTGTCCATGCACGCGGCCAAAATGGCGGGTCGCGGAGCACTGGCGGCGGGCCAGTGCTGTATCCTGGAAACAACAGCCTGAAGTTGAATGCCGTAAAATATTAATTCCCCATGTGGGCGTCGGCGCTGCCGGAATCGGCTCCGGCTACATTGCTTTGTGGCGCTTTTACACCGGAATTTTTGAGCCGGTTGCGGTGGTGTTTAGGTTTGCGCCGGACGTTTACTTTTATGGCGGGTATTTTTTGATGGGTGATGGGATATTTTTTTGGTGATGTGAGGTGGTCGAATGAAACTTACGGGTGCGGAAATTCTTTGTGAGTCACTGGTCAGGGTAGGCGTGCGGCACATCTTCGGCTATCCGGGAGGGGCAATTCTTCCCGCCTACGACGCGCTTGGCAAAGCTCCGATCCACCACATACTGGTGCGCCATGAACAGGGCGCAACCCACATGGCCGACGGCTATGCGCGCGCCAGTGGGGGCGTGGGCGCGGCCATCGTCACCTCCGGCCCGGGGGCAACCAACATGGTGACCGGCATCGCCACCGCCATGCTCGATTCTTCGCCCATCGTCTGCATCACCGGACAGGTCAGCAGCAAGGTGCTGGGCTCGGATGCCTTCCAGGAAGTCGACATTACTGGCATAACCATGCCCATCACCAAGCACAACGTGGTTATCTCTCGAGCCGAAGATGTTGCCCGCGCCATTCGCGAGGCCTTCGTGATCGCCGCCAGCGGACGGCCCGGCCCGGTGCTGGTGGACATTACCAAGGACGCCCAGCAGGGTGTTTGCGAGTTCGATTGGGAAGCCTCGGCTCCCAATCTGCCGTTTAAGCGCCCGCGTCCGGGAATCGACGACGAGACCTTCGCCCGCGCCCTGGAATTGATCAATAGCGCCAAGCGTCCCGTGGTGTTTGCCGGTCACGGCATTCTGATCTCCGGCGCGATGCGCGTGTTCCGCGAATTCGTTCGCGCGGGCGATTTTCCAGTGGCGCTGACGCTGCTCGGCCTGGGAGCATTTCCGGCCAGCGATCCGCGCAACCTGGGCATGATGGGCATGCACGGTGAGGCTTGGGTCAACCACGCCATACAGGACTCCGACCTGCTGATTGCCGTCGGCATGCGCTTCGATGACCGCGTCACCGGAGACCTGCGCACCTACGCCAGCCGGGCACGCAAGATTCACATTGAAATCGATCAGGCCGAGATCAACAAGAACGTCAAGGTCGACGTGGCGCTGGTCGGCGATGCGCGCCAGGTGCTCGAGCGCCTGCTCCCCCATGTCGAAAGACCCGACCGCTGCGAGTGGCACGATTACATCGACAAACTCAGAGGCGACGTGGCCGTGCGCGACATCCAGAACCTGCCGGACACGGGGCATCTCTGGGCCGCCCACGTGATCAACGATCTCTGGAAAGAGACCCATGGCGAAGCCCTCGTGGTCACCGATGTCGGCCAGCACCAGATGTGGGAGGCGCAGTATTACCACCACAACCATCCCCGCTCGCTTATCACCTCGGGGGGCCTGGGGACGATGGGTTTTGCCTTGCCCGCGGGAATTGGCGCCAAGGTCGCGCGTCCCGATTCGGAGGTGTGGGTCATTGTTGGCGATGGTGGGTTCCAGATGACCATGTGCGAGCTGGCGACTATCGTGCAGGAAAAACTGAACCTGAAGATCGCATTGATCAATAACGGCTATCTTGGCATGGTGCGCCAGTGGCAGGAGTTCTTCTACGATAAGCGGTATGTCGCCACACCGCTGGTGGCTCCCGACTTTTGCGCGCTGGCCAATGCTTTCGGAATCCGAAGCGAACGCATCACCACCCGTCCCGAAGTCATCCCGGCAATTCGCGCTGCGCGTGAAGCACCGGAAACCGTGTTGCTGGACTTCCGCGTGGAGCAGGAGGATTCGGTGTATCCCATGGTTGCCGGCGGTGCATCGCTGCACGAGATGATTCGCCGACCCACGCCGCTGATCGAAACGTCGCGGGATTCCTGAGGAAAAGATGCAGACAATCGTTGCTTACGTCGAACACAAACCCGGGGTGCTGAACCGGATCGGTTCGCTGGCCCGCCGCCTTGCGATCAACATCGATTCGCTCACCGTCGGTCCCACCGAGACCGCTGGAATCGCGCGCATGACGATCGTCGTCAACACCAACCGCGAGAGCGCTCACCGGCTGGAAGCCAGCCTGGAAAACCTGGTCGATGTGCTGCTGGCCGAGATCATCACCGACCGGCCGGCGGTGGAGCGTGATCTGGCGCTCATCAAAGTGGCCGCCGACCAGCAGTCACGGCCGCATCTGATGGAACTGATTAAAGTTTTTCGCGCTCGCGTGATCGATGTTTCGCCGGAATCGCTGATTGTCGAGGTCTCCGGCGAAGTCGACAAAATCGACGGCCTGTTGGAAGTGCTGCGTCCATTCGGGGTGCAGGAAATGGCGCGCACCGGCCGCGTCGCCATGACTCGCGGCTCCGATTTGCTGCAGCCGCCTATAAGACCTGCGGAACTAGAGACTCCGGCGGCAGTGGAATCGGGAGACGGAACGCACGAAAAAGCATGACCGGCAGATGCGTCAGGTTCGTGCCAACTCAGGGTGCAGGCCGTTCCCGGCCTAGGCTGCGGGCATCCGGATTCTCCGGTTTAACTCATTGATTCGCCCGCTTTTGCCACCCCAACAAGCGTGACATCGGCTTGTCGGGGACCCTGGCACTAAGCTGCTTCAGGCTGCTTCATGGGGTATTTCTTTCGCTAAATGGTCTAATCTTCGATTTTCAATTCCTCAGCTCACATTTCAATCCCTCAGCTCACATTTTTGTTGCCTTGCGAGCGGCCTGATAGTAACTTCCGGACGCGACCCTAAATTGTTTTGAGATACCCAGACAGCGCCAACCCCACTGGAAAATAGTGCGTTGACAAGCGTTGCCGGGCCTCTTCCCTGTCCGCTGCTTGACAGGAAGATGGGTCTTTATGAATCCGAGAGGAAAAGGAGGTACTGGTTGTGCAATGGTTTCATAACTATTCCGCGGTAGGTAACAGCCTGGGTCTTACTGCGCTCATCGTAGCGATTCCAATTTTCTTTTTATTCTGGGCGTTGGCAATCAAACGGATGAAGGGGCACCGGGCTGGCCTTTTGGCCTTGCTGCTAACCCTTATCGTAACTATTCTTGCCTACAAGATGCCGGTAAGCGTGGCTGTTTCGGCCGCGCTGTTAGGCATGGTAACTGGCCTTTTTCCAATCGGTTGGATCATCCTGACGGCGGTGTTCTTTTACAACCTGACGGTGGAAGCCGGCCAGTTTGATGTGCTCAAGAGTTCCCTCTCCACCCTCTCCAGCGACCGCAGGCTGCAGGCATTACTCGTCGCCTTCTGCTTCTCCGCCTTCATGGAGGGAGTCGCCGGGCAGGGCGCGCCGGTGGCCATAGCGGCTGCCATGTTGATCGGCCTGGGATTCTCTCCCCTGCCGGCCGCGGTCATCTGCCTGGTGGCGAACACGCCTCCGGTTCCGTTCGGGCCGGTGGGCGTGCCGACCAACATGATGATCTCGGTAACCGGCATGAAAGCCGGTCCGATCACCAAGGCCATCGGCCTCGATATGGCGATCATGGCGCTGATCATCCCGTTCTTCATGCTGGTGGTGATGGTTGGCTGGAAGAAGATGCTGCAGGTTTGGCCGGCGGCCCTGGTTGCGGGTGTAAGTTACGCCATCACCTGCTACTTGGTATCCCAGTATCTGGGGGCGGAACTGCCGGCCGTGTTGTCCTCCTTCGTCTCCCTGCTCTGCCTGATCGCGTTGTTAAAGATCTGGAAGCCGTCTGAGATCTGGCGCTTCCCGAACGATCCCACGGTAGTCAAGCAGACGGAATCCAAGTACACCACCGGGCAGATCGTGAAGGCATGGCTGCCATGGGCGGTGCTGATGGCCATCATGGGCATATGGGGCATTACCGCCTTCAAGGGCTGGGTCAACGCCAAACACTGGTTTGTCATGATCGGCAGTTGGCCGGGTCTGGACGGGATCGTCTACCGGGTCGCGCCGGTAGTTGCCAAACCAGCCAAATTGGCTGCCAGCTACAAATGGGAGTACTTCTTAGCTCCCGGAACCGCCATGTTGATCTCTTCCTTCGTTTCCATGGCGATCCTCAAGATCAGCCCGGCAAGGGGAGCCAAGGTCTTCGGCAAGACGTGCAAGCAGCTGGTTTACGCGCTGATCACGCTCTCCTCGGTGCTCGGCATCGGGATCTTGGCGAACTACTCCGGCATGTCCTACACGCTGGGGCTGGCTTTCGCCAATTACACCGGCAAGTTATTCCCGCTGTTTTCGCCGGTCATCGGTTGGCTGGGAGTGTTCCTGACGGGCTCGGTTACCTCGTCGGCGGCACTGTTCGGGAAGCTTCAGCAGGTGACCGCCGTGGCGATCGGCATCAACCCCGTGCTGACCACGTCGGCCAACCTGGCTGGCGCAGTCATGGGCAAGCTGATCTCTCCACAGTCCATCGCGGTCGCGTGCGCGGCCACCGGGCTTATCGGCAGGGAGACGGATATTTTCCGCAGCACCGCCAAGTATTCGGTGATCCTGCTGGCGTTTATCGCCGTCCTGATCCTGCTTCAGGCTTATGTCTTTCCGGGCATGGTGCCGCAAGAAGTCGCTTTACTCGGTCTGAACGGGTAAGCCAAAGCTGCTGGCGGCAACATCAAGGTTTGAATTTGTCGGGAACATCGATGGTCGATCCAGGTCCAACCGACTTTCCCGGTTGGGCCTTTTTTTCGCTGAGTCAACGGGATCGCGTGTTGTTGGCTAACCTGGGGCGGTTCCTTACATCGCATACCGCTCTTGGTGCCGCCTTCCTTTGCCGATATTGTTGTTGCTATTAGCAAATCACCTTATAGACGCGGTAAGTCCAGGGGGGTAGCTTTCTAACATCCGCGCCGGTTGCCGGCCAAGCAGTTCTTTTGTGCGCAAAAGGGGTTGGATCGGCGTGCATGAGGCGCTCGACGCCTCGCCGTATCCGCCGGCGAAGCTCTGGGTTTGCGGCTCGTTGTGCGAGAAAGTCAAATTGTGGATGGCATGATTCTTGCTGCTAAAACCAAGGCGAGTCTGGCGACCAAAATCTCGCTGGCGCTTGTATTAGTGCTGGCCTGCGCGCTATCGGCTACGTTTTATTGGATCACGTCGATGCGGAGTGCGGCGCGCCATGCAAGTTTCCAGAAGATGAGCATTGCTGTCTCCGGCGTTATCCAGGCGGGCATCGGCACCGATCTCAGTCGACCCGATATCAGCGTGAGCGAGCTGCAAGCGATATGCCAACGGTTTAGCGGTCTGGAGGAAGTTCGCCAGGTGCAGTTGTTCGATGCCCATGCCATGCCGATAGCACACTCGGAGCGAAAGGACCTCGACAAGCCAGTACTGGAACAAGAGATTGCAACTGTAAAAAAGGTTTTGGAGACAAGCGTCATCGCGGTCGAAGAGGATCGTCGCGAGCGAAGCATTTGGCGTTTTTTGCCGATTACTAAAGTGCAAAACGGCGTCAGGACTATCGCCGGGGTGGTTGCAGTTGAGTTCTCGACCGAAACGCTGACTCACGATCTGGAGACCACCCGTCAGGAGATGTTCACTGCGGCCCTATGCCTGGGCGTCGTCATCTACCTTGTTTCGGTTTTCCTGTTGAATCGTTTCGTTTTAGTGCCGCTCACAAAACTTTTGCGGGCCACAGAGACGATTGCCGACGGCGACTTGAGCCAGCGTGTCGCACTTTCCTCGGGTGATGAACTCGGACGTCTAGCCGATTCCTTCAATCTGATGGCCGGAAATCTAGCGGTGAGCCAGAGCGAACTCGAAGCACGGGTCGAGAAACGAACCGGGCAACTCCACGATCTGAACCAAGACCTGAAGCGGCAGATGGCGGAGCGTGAGCGGGTGCAGGCGGAGCTGGCGGCGAAGGACGTGCAACTGGAAGAAGCCCAGGCACTGGCTCATGTCGGGAGCTGGGAGTTCGATCTTCAAACCCGTCGGGGAACTTGGTCGGATGAATCGTACCGCATTCTCGGCCTGCAACCAGGTGAGTGCGAACCGACGGTTGACAACTATCTCGCGTTCGTTCACCCGGACGACATAGAACTGGTGAAAGCGGCCGGGGAGAAAGTGCTCGCCAGCTTCCAGCCTTTTGCTTTCGAGCACAGGCTGGTCTTGCGTGATGGCGAGGTGCGCTTCACCGCGATCAGCGGAAAGGTAATTTTCGACAGCGAAAATCATGCGTTGCGAGTGGTCGGTGTAAGTCACGACATCACCGAGTACAAACAGACGGTGGAGCTGCGTGCGGCCAAGCAAGCGGCGGAGGCGGCAAACCGCGCCAAGGGCGAATTCCTGGCCAACATGAGCCATGAAATCCGCACCCCAATGAACGGCGTGCAAGGCATGCTGGAGCTGGTGCTGGACACCGATCTCAAGCCGGAGCAGGCCGAACACCTGCGCATGGCCCGGTCGTCGGCCGACGCCTTACTGCGCATCATCGACGACATTCTCGATTTTTCAAAGATCGAGTCCGGCAAGCTGGACTTTGAAACCATCGACTTCAATCTTCGCGATACCGTCAGCGATACTCTTGACTTACTTAGCCTGCGCGCCGAACAGAAAGGGTTGGAGCTGATCTGCAACTTCAATCCCGAGGTTCCCGATTTTGTGGCGGGAGACCCTGGCCGATTGCGGCAGGTGATCACCAACCTTGCCGGCAACGCCATCAAGTTCACAGAGCGGGGCAAAGTGGTCGTCGAGGTCGATCAACAAGAGCGCGCGCACGGGATTGTCACCATCCATTTTGCCATTCGCGACACCGGCGTCGGCATCCCGCCCGCCCGTCAAAGGGCGATTTTCGCTCCCTTTCAGCAAGTTGATGGCTCGGTGACCCGAAGGTATGGCGGCACTGGCCTGGGGCTTGCCATTTCGGCTCAACTGGTCGACATCATGGGCGGCCTGATCTGGGTGGCCAGCGAGCCCGGCAAAGGCAGCACATTTCACTTTACCGCCCGTTTCAAACTGATTTCGGGACATGCCAAGCGGACCTCGGGGAGGCCGGTGGAGTTGGATGGAGTCCGGGTCCTGGTGGTGGATGACAAATCGAAAAACCGGCGCATGTTGCACGAAACCCTGACCCGTTGGAAGATGGCGACGACGATCGCCGAGGACGGGGTGAGCGCCTTGGCGGCCATGGAAGGCGCACTGCAAACAAATGATCCATTCAAGCTCGTCATCATCGATTCCGGCACGCCCCTGATCGATGGCTTTGCGGTTGCCCATGCCATTAAGCAACGCCCCGCGCTGGCTGGGGCGGCGATCATGATGCTGACCTCGAAGGGCCAGCGTGGCGACGCGGCTCGTTGCCGGGAGCTGGGGATTGCCGTCTACCTGACGAAACCGGTCCGGCAGACGCAGTTGCTGGACGCCATCCTGAGCGTGCTGGGCGGAGCCGTGCCGAGCGAAGCTTCTCCCGTGCTGATCACGCGGCATACCTTGCGTGAAGGCGGCCGTTTGAACATCCTGTTGGCGGAAGATAATCTAGTCAACCAGAAAATCACCATCCGGATGTTGGAAAAACTTGGCCACGCCGTAACCGTGGTCAACAACGGGCGCGAGGCAGTGGACGCGATTGGCAGACAGACATTCGACCTCATCCTGATGGACATTCAAATGCCCGAGATGAGCGGATTTGAAGCTACGGAAACCATCCGGCGGCAGGAGCGCGGAAGCGGCAAGCACCTGTCGATCATCGCGCTCACAGCCCACGCCATGGATGGGGACCGCGAACGCTGCCTCGAGTCCGGTATGGACGGCTACGTTTCCAAGCCGGTACGCGGCGAGGAACTGGCGCGGGCTATCGGCTCAATGCTGACGGCTCGACCCGGCGGCTTCGACGCCGCGCAGTCCGGCGATGAGCGGGAGCAACCGAAACCGTTCGACCGCACGGCTCTGTTGCAACGCCTCGAAGGCGACACCGAACTGTTGGACGAGGTATTGGAAATCTTCCTCAAAGATTGTCCGCCGATGCTGGAAAAGATCCGCCTGGCGGCGGCGGGGCACGACGCGAAAGCGCTGCTGTTCCCGGCGCACGCGCTGAAGGGCGCCGCGGCCAACGTATGTGCTTCCCGGATTCATGCCGCGGCCTTGAAACTTGAATTGATGGCAAGAGAAGATAAGTTGGTCGATGTGGAGGCTCAGATTTCCGCGCTTGAAGAGGAAATTGGCGGCTTTTCGCGGTTGTTCAGCATGAAATCGCGGGAGCAAGGCGCATGAAAATACTGATCGCCGATGACGACAAGGCGCTGGTTCACATGCTTGCCAGCAAGCTCAGTGAGCGGGGCTTCGAAATCTTTGCCGCCTATGACGCTATCCAGGCATGGATGGCCGTCATGCGCTACGTGCCCGACGCGGTTGTGCTCGATGTGAGCATGCCGGGTGGAACCGGCATTGAGGTGTTGCGCAAGCTGAAACAGTTTCCCAAGACAAGTGCCATTCCCTCGGTGATCATCAGCGGTCTGACCGACATCTCATTGGCGGAGAAAGCGAAAGCCTTCGGAGCCGACGATTTTCTTGTCAAGCCGTTTTCTCCCGAACAGTTGCTGCAGAGCCTGGAAAAGGTCACGGGAGTGCAGGCGCCTCCAGCGAAAGTGGCACCTGAAAAAAATCGGTCTCTGGCCTTTCGCATTCTCGTCGCCGATGACGATGCCGCTACCCGGCGGTCTCTGGAGGGGCTGCTCACGAAGTGGGGTTATGCTGTAACCGCCGTCGGAGGAGGGCAGCAGGCATGGCAGATTCTGCAAAGCGAAAGCGCTCCTCAACTGGCGCTAATCGATTGGATGATGCCAGACATCGAAGGCATCGAGATCTGCCGCATGCTTCGCGAGAGAGCAAGCGAAAAGTACACCTACCTATTGCTGTTGACGTCGAAAAGCGAGAAGCTCGAACTGGTACAGGGAATGAACGCGGGGGCCGACGACTATATCGTCAAGCCTTTCGATCCCGAGGAACTGAAGGTGCGACTGGCGGCTGGACGGCGAATTCTCGGGTTGCAGGAAGATCTGCTGGCTATGAGAGCCCGGATGAAAGCGGCGTTGGATAGCGCAACCCGAGGCGCTCCACCGTCCAAGGAAAATCAGTAGACAAGAGAGACGAGGCGAACGGTGACGAACTGCGATAGGGAGCGAGATCAGGCGGGCAAGCTGCAGGATAATGCCAGTGAGTCACGCGTCTCGCCGGGAGCCCCGGCACCTGCCATCGTTGCGCGGGTCGGGGCTGCGGATGCTGAAGACGCAGCGTTGCTATCGAAGGACGTGATCGATACGTTCCTGACGGATACTCCGGCACAGTTGATCAACCTGCGAACTCTGTTGGCGGCTCGGGACCTGGAAGGCGTGCGGCGCGTCGCTCATTATCTGAAGGGCAGCGCCATGTACCTGGGCCTGCAGCGTATGCGCGAGCTTTGCCAGGGCATCGAGATGCTCACCGTTCTGAACGGGGTTCAGGACGCGGGCGATGTGGTTCCGTTGCTGGAAGCGGAATTCAGGCGCATACGAGACAAATGGACCGGCGACCAGCGGCAAGCGGCGAAAAGCAAGGCCGCGGGAGACCCGTAGGAATGACCAGAAAAACCATTCGGATTCTGATCGCCGACGATCACCCGGTGGTGCGGCTCGGAGTCCGGAACCTGTTGGATGGCGATGCATTCACCGTCGTCGGTGAGGCCGACGATGGCCAGCGCGCGGTCGAATTGGCGCGCCAATTGCGTCCCGACATCCTCTTGCTCGATCTGGCTATGCCGCGCTTGCCCGGACTGGAGGTTCTGCGCGAACTGGCGAGGGCGCAGCACGCCGTCCATGTCATACTGCTGACCGCGAAAATCGAAAAAACGCAATTGCTGGAAGCGCTTCAGCTGGGGGCGCGCGGCATTCTGCTGAAAGACTCGGCTCCCCAGGATCTGCTGAAAGCCATTCACGCCGTTGCCGCAGGCCAGTACTGGATGGGGCAAAGCGCGGTCGCGAGTTTAGTCGAAGCAATCAACCTGCTGAATGAACAAGCGGCTCCAACCCAGCGCAAGACATATGGGCTAACGCCGCGCGAACTTCAAGTGGTCGCCGCCATTGTCGAGGGCTGCACCAATAAAGATATCGCGGAAAAATTCTCGATTTCAGAAGACACGGTGAAGCGCCATCTCACCAATATTTTCGATAAACTGGGCACCTCCAACCGCCTGGAGCTGGCGCTGTTCGCCATCAATCACGGGCTGTCCCCGGCTCAATAAACGAAAACGCTCCGCCGTTCTGTCTACTACCTTCGTGGGACACGACTTCCACCGGTGGGGGATTCCCCGATTGCAGGAACTGATGCATTCTGCTAAATAGCCAGGGACGACCGGCTGGAGCAGAGATTCCCATGGAACTATCCTATTCGCTGAAAAGTCCGTCTAAGCAAGTTCCGCACCCACCAACCCTGCACCCCATTCCGACCCGGAAGATTCTTGTGGCCGATGACATCAAGATGAACCGCGAGCTTATGCGGGACGTGCTCGAGTCAAATGGTTACATGGTGATGGAGGCCCGCGACGGCGGCGAAGCGATTCGCGAGGCCTATAGCGGCAATCCGGATCTGATTCTTCTCGACATTGAAATGCCGGTGCTGAATGGTTTTGCGGTGGTTAAGAGATTGCGTCAGGATAAGCACTTCGGGGAGACCCCGATCATTGCAATCACTGGACTTAGCTCGCGAGAAGACCGGGAGCGGGCCTATGATGCGGGATTTAACGCTTTCTTGCGCAAGCCCTTTAATCTTTGCAACATGTTGGAAGAAATCGAGTGTTTTCTTGGAGTTGAGATACCAGTCGGGGCCATTCGCCCTCAGTCCGCATAGTGTGAGTTTGGCGCGTTTTGGCAGGTTTTTGCACGCGACGCGCACGCATTCTATGTCCGATAATGCGCAGTTTTGACGTTTTGCGCTGCCATCCAGACTTGGGAAGCCAAGCTTGGGAAGGATGTTCGCCGCGAAAGCGCTTTAAGCCGCACCTCCACCCCCTGATTCTTCTGCTCCCTAGGACGACCGGATGGTCTGCACAATCAGTTTGGCGCAAGCCTCCATGCCCAGAGTACTGTTTATGCAGAGGTGGTAAAGTCCGCGTTCCGTCGAATCGCAGTCATAGTAGTTCCGCACATAGTGGATGCGCCCGGAATCCATGCGGTGCAGCAGAGCTTGCAGGTCGTGTTCGTGCGGGTGGCGAAGCTTCATTCGCGTGATCTTTTCGGCGAGCGGCGCATATACCAGCACGCGAAGCACCTGAGGATCGCGGTGTAACACGCACTGCGAGCCGCGTCCGATGATGACGCATTTGCCCGCCTTGGCAGCCTCTTGAATCACGCTCGCAGTGAACTGTTGCAGGGCATCGCGATCAACCGCGGACTTACCAACCCCTCCGACATAAGTGGAAAAGCCTTTCATCACTCCCTCCCACCACGCGCTGGAACGTTCGTCTTCCGCCGCGGCCCAGGAGGGGTCCACCTGCCACTTCGCTGCAACCCGCTCAATAATCTGCTTATCCACGAACTCCCAGCCCAGAAGTCCTGCCACCTTGTGCCCAATGACGGAGCCTCCACTGCCGTACTCTCTGGCAATCGTCAGAACATTGAACATGATTTCTTCCTTCCTCTATCGCCACTACATTACTCCTTCTGCTTGTGATTTTTCGCTCTGCTCCTTCCGTATTCCGCACACCCAGATAAAGCTGGACAGAAACTCAGAATCCTCCGCGCTCGGCGGGGTATCGTGCTGTCCTAATTTCAAAATGGTGTTTACGGGGTGATCAATTCCGAAGAAATCTATTGGCAATATGAGGCCAGTTCCCCAGTGGATATATCCCGACAGATCAGGCTGTCATGGCGAGCGAAGTTCGAGCCACCTTTTGTTTCTGTCGCCGAAAACAAAGGGTGGCTCCACTCCGCTTCGCTCCGGTCGCCATGACATTCCTCGAGAAGTTTTGGATACACCAACTAGGGAACTGCTCTAGCAACCAACATCAGCTAGCGATGCGTTCCTGCGCATAGCGCTTTTCGGAGTTGGCCAGAGGCAGGGTTACGGCAAACCAGGTGCCGTGCTTTTCCGGGAGGGTAGAGCTGGTAACCTCGATTGCCCCTCCAAGCTTATCGATAATGCGGTGCGAAACCCACAGACCCACGCCTAGGCCCCTTTCTCCCTTGGTGGTGAAAAAGGGTTTAAAAACCTCGCCGAGATACTCGGAGCGAATACCGTGCCCGGTGTCGCCCACCCTGATTTGCAGATTCGGCTCGTGGACTTGGGTCTCCAGATAGAGGCGTCCGCCATCCGGCATGGCGTCGATGGAGTTCGAGATCAGGTTGTTGATAACCTGGCGTAACTCGCCGGCAAAAACCTTCACCTGGGCTTCGCCTTCATAGTTTCGGATGACTTCGATTCCGGCTTGTTGCAGCTTGCGGGCGAAGGGCTCGCAGGCCGCGTCCAACAGTTCATTGACCAGCACGACAACCGGCTGCAAGGTTTGCCGATGCGGCGTCAGGGTTTGCCGGGTGATGGTCATGAGGCGGTCCAGTTCGCGCGAAGCCATGCCGACAAGATCTCGCTGGCGCTGGCTGGCGTCCGCTTCCGACTGAAGCATGAACAGGATGTTGGAGATCGAATCCAAGGGATTGTTGATCTCATGCGCCAGGCTGGCCAGCAGGCGCCCGGTACTGGCAAGCCGGTCAGAGCGGCGCAAAGCCTCTTCCAGTTCGGCGTTCAATCGCTTGATCTGTTCGTCCGCCTTGCGGCGTTCGCTGACATCGCGGATGGCGGCCGTAATCAGCATGCCCCCGGGCGAGTCCATCGGGCTGAGACTGATTTCAACCGGGAATTCCGCGCCGTCTTTCCGGTGCCCGAACAGCTCAAGGCCGACGCCCATCGGACGCACGCGAGGCTCGGCGACATACTCCGCGCGATGTGCGGAATGATATTGCCGGTAACGCTCCGGAACCAGCAGCTCAATCCTCTGGCCGAGCATTTCCTGGCGCGAGTAGCCGAACAGCTTTTCGGTTTCTTTGTTGACCAGTTGAATTTCGCCCCCGGGATTCACGATGACGATAGCGTCGGGAGCCGATTCGAGCAGACCGCGAAAATGGACTTCGCTGCGGCGGATCGCCTGCTCGTCGTGGTTGCGCTGGACGGCGACGGCAATGACATTGGCCACCGCCTGGAGAAAGTCGATGTCCTCCTGGGTGAAGTTGCGTTGCGTCGAGCTATAGGCGCCAAGCAGGCCGAAAGGATGGCTGCTGCCCGGAATGATCACCGAGAGGCTGCTGATGACTGCGTGGTCAAGCAGGTACGGAGATGGCCTGAACGGCAAATCCTCACGCAGATCGTCGACCACCACGCGGCGCTTGCTCTCGAGGGTGTAACCGGCCTGCGAATCGGGGTCCGTCGGGAGCGTCGCGGCGCCGATGTAACCTGGCTTCCAGCCAAGGCCGGCGCGCATCAGCAGCGTCTCGCCACCGGGCATGAGTTCGAGAAGCCCGCAGAAACGGACCCGAAGGCTCTCCCTCACCAGCGCCAACGCCGAGTTGAACAGAGAAGAAAGCTGCTCCCCGCGCAACGCCGATTGGCTCAACTCCGCCAGCGCGGCCTGCTCCCTTTCCCGGCTTCGGTGCGCCGTCTCGGGTGCGTGTTTGCCACGTTTGTCTGAAGGGTTACTCGCCATTGGAGTGCCTCGCCGGGATCTGTGCAATATTGCACAAACGGGATGCCTTATCACCTTTGAGGCAGAGTTCTCCCAAGGTGTTTGCCGTAATTCGCAAGGTGTTTGCCGTAATTCGAATGTACCGCGAATCTCCAGCCGCGGCTGAACCGGCGCGCAGCGCTGCCTTCGACGAAGGACCGGGCTGAGGGCGCCGCGGACAGCGCCCCCGCCGAGGTTCTCATGCCGGATCAAGCGGCACGTCGCAGGCCGCCAGATCCGGTACCTCCGGAACGGCTACCCACGATAAGGCGAAAGAGCAACGTAAGCACGATGGCGCCGCCAATCGCCACCAGGATGGTATAGACCATGCCGCCCTGACCGGCAAAGCCGAGTGAGCGCATAATCCAGCCTCCCACGACGGCTCCGATAATGCCGATTACGATGTCCATCACGGCGCCATAGCCTGTTCCACGCATGATTTTGCCGGTTGCCCAACCGGCAATCAGTCCGACGATAATCCACCAAACGACTGACATAATCCCCCTCTATCTCGAGTTTTGATTTTTCGTTTCTTAAACGTAAAGGGTTTGAGACCGTCTAGCGGGAAAAGGTTTCATGGCTTAGGCGGAGGGAGAGTTCAGGGAGCTACCCCAGGTTAGCCCAGTCACCCCAGCGAGCTGAGCCTCGCCGGGGACCCCGGTCAAAACGGGACGGGACGCGGGCCACCGACCATCTTACGCCCGCAATGCGGGCTGGTTTTTCCGCCGACGCCTACCCCAGGCTTACACCCCAGCAAGCCAAAAACAGGCTTGCCGGGGACCCCGTTGCGCCGTGGGGCTACCATCTTTTGCCCGCTACGCGGGCTCGCACGGTGTGAACATGGGGCACCGCTGGCTGAATGTTTAAGAGTGTCATTCTGAGCGCAGCGCAGCGAGCGAAGAATCCCAGCGCGGCGTGGGGCTGCAGCGCAGCCTAAGGATTTCATCAAAAAGCCCAAAGCGGCGCGGGTTAGGACAATTTCATGGGATGCTTCGCTGCCGCTCAGCATGACAGCACCGGCTGTTCTCCACCCCGGCAACGGCCCGGCCATCGCCGGCAACGGCCCGGCCGCGCTAGAGCGCTCTATAGAGAAGTTCCCAAATAGATGCAGTCACGTTTTTAAGCGGCGCTGCCGATTTCGCTCAAGGCAATCACCGCCAGTTCGAGACGGTCCTTTGCCCCGGTCTTGCTGAAGATGCTCTGCAGATGGCGTTTGACGGTGTTTTCGCTGATGGTGAGCTGCTGCGCGATGTCGCGATTCTTCATCCCCCGCGCCACCAGATAAGCGATCTGACGCTCGCGATCGGAGAGGCGGTGCAGGCTGGAAGCCCGTTCTTCGTGGGTCTCCTGCGACATGGCGGTGAGCACTCCGTGGGCAACCTCCTCCGAAAATGCCAGTTCCCCGTTGGCAACCGTGCGGATGGCGGCGAACAGCTTCTCCGGAGTATCGCCCTTCAGCACCAGGCCGCGCGCCCCCAGACGCACTACTTGTACGTAGTCGGGATTGCTTTCCGAAGCCGTAAGCACCACGGAAGCCACGCGCAAGCCCGCTTTTTCCATGACCCGCAGCACTTCGAAGCCATCCGTGCCAGGCATGAAAAGATCGAGAACCACTACGTCGGGATCGTCGCGCCGCAGCAGCTCTAGCGTCTCGGCGCCGGTGGAGGCCTTCCCAATTACCTGGAAGTCGGGCTGGGTCTCAAGCAAAGCGGCCAGAGACTCTCTGAGGACGGTGTGATCGTCGGCGATCACGATGCGGATCTTCTTCGCATTCGCAGTTATAGTCACAAACGCTTGGATGCCGGAAATGTTTACTTTGTGGTCAACACTGGACAGAAATTCTGCTTGTGAGCCGGGTTCGCTCACTTCGGCTCGCTGGAACCCCGAAAGAGCGGGATGGGAGGCTACCCCACATTAGCCAACTGCGGCAAATGGGAGTTGCGACGAGCCGAACATGAGAGCCATCGCGCCTCCCAAAATTGCCGCGCATTCTAAGAAAGCGGCCCCAAACGGCCGCGGGTCAGGCAAAAACGGGCGAACCTTGGGCGACAAGCCGACAGCAACCGAAGATTTGTGGTATATTCCGGTTTTCCCAGCTGAGACACTGACGTGACCACCGACGAAGAGCTCACTTTTTTCGAAGAGAATGTCCGCCGCCTCAAGGTGGAGTACGACATTTACTTTGGGGGCGGTTCGCGCAGAGCTCCAACGGACTTGGACTGGCGGGTGCAGGGGTTGATCAAGAAGTACTCCGACAGCCAGAAGCTGACTTCCCAGCAGCGCTTCAAATACAACACTTTAGTGCAACGCTACGCCACTTACAGCGATCTGTGGCGCCAAAAGCTTAGAATCAGGGAAGAGGGCTATCGCCGTCCACAAGACGCGCTGCTCGGCGTACAGGGGGTGAGGCCCGCGCAATCCGACCAAGCCGGGGATCCCGATCAGTCACCCCGCAAGCAGGGCTCGCCGAGGGCCCCGATTCGCCCGCTGTCGCTACAACCCAGCAGACGGCGGTGCTGCTGTTCGCGGACTCGGACTCGGCAGAATTAGATGGCATCCGGGAGCTGTACGAGAGGATGCAACGCGGCAGCGGCCAAGCGCGCGGTTCGCTCGAAGCATTCGCGGCCTTCCTGCGAAACAAGACGAGGGAAATCCAAAATGCTTACGGATGCTCCAGCGTCAAGTACACTGTCGAAGTGAAGAACGGACGGGCGCAAATCAAGGCCAGACCGAACCCTTAAAGGTCTGCTGAAAAACGCGCCGAAGCCGGGGACTCCGGCTTCCACCCCACTGCAAGCAAAACCGCGCGCAGAGGGGCCCCCGGCTTTACTGGCACGCCGAATTCATAAAAAAATGCGAGGCATTCATGTCTAAAATCCAGAGGGCTCTTCTGAGCGTTACAGACAAAAGCGGAGTAGTGGAGTTTGCGCGCGAACTGGCGCAAGGCGGAGTGGAGTTGATCTCAACCGGAGGGACCGCCAAAACCCTGCGCGAGGCGGGGATCGCGGTGCAGGACATCAGCGAGCTGACCGGCTTCCCCGAGATGCTGGACGGGCGCGTCAAAACCCTGCATCCCAAGGTTCACGGAGGCATTCTGCACATTCGCGGAAACCCCGAACACCTGGCCGCTTTGCGGGAACATGGAATTCAGCCGATCGACATGGTGGTGGTCAACCTTTACGCCTTTGAAAAGACCGCGGCAAAACCTGGAGCGCGCTTTGAAGATGTGATCGAGAATATCGACATCGGCGGGCCTTCGATGGTGCGCTCGGCGGCGAAGAACTTCCACGATGTGGCGATCGTGACCGCGCCCGGCGATTACCGGGGATTCTGGCAGAGATGCGCGCCAACGGCGGATCGCTTTCGCTCGGCGACGCGCTGGCGGCTGGCGCAGAAGGCATTTGCCATCACCGCGGCCTATGACGCAGCGATTGCGTCGGCCTTGGAGCAGGTCCCGGCACCCACCGCCGACGGCAGCTTTGACGCCGGCAAGCTTGCCGCGGACGACGATTTGCCGCAAACGCTGCGGCTCAACTTTCACAAGGCCTTCGACCTGCGTTATGGCGAGAATCCTCACCAGAAAGCGGCGCTCTACAGCGACGGTTCGGGCAAAGGAGTGGCCAACGGAATACAGCTCCAGGGCCAAGAGCTTTCCTACAACAACATAGTCGACCTGCAAGCGGCATGGGAGCTGGCGCAGGAATTCGAAGAGCCGGTCTGCGCCATTATCAAGCACACCAACCCCTGCGGCACCGCCACCGGGAAGACCCTGGCGGAAGCTTACGGGCGGGCGCTGGAGTGCGATCCGGTTTCAGCTTTCGGCGGGGTGATCGGGGTCAACCGCCCGGTCGATGCCGAAACGGCGGCCGCCATGGCAAAGCTCTTTCTGGAAGTGATCGCCGCTCCGAGGTTCGACGAAGAGGCGCGCAAGATTTTCGCCTCGAAGAAGAATCTGCGGCTGGTCGAGGTCGCCGGGGCACAGCAGCGATGGGTGCTGAAGAGCGTCTCCGGCGGTGCGCTGCTGCAGAGCGCCGATGTGCGTCCGCTGCAGCCGGAAGATCTGAAGGTGGTGACCCGGCGCCAGCCGAGCGATGAAGAAATGCGGGCGCTGCTGTTTGCCTGGAAGATCTGCAAACACGTGAAGTCGAATGCCATCCTTTACGCGCGCGACGGACAAAGCGTGGGGGTGGGCGCCGGCCAGATGAGCCGCGTCGACTCGGCGAAGATCGGCGCCATGAAGGCCGTGCTGCCGCTCCAGGGAACGGTTGCCGCCTCAGATGCGTTCTTTCCCTTCCCCGATGGGGTGGAGGAAATTGCCAAAGCCGGCGCGACGGCGATCATCCAGCCCGGCGGTTCGGTGCGCGACCAGGAAGTGATCGAAGCGGCTGACCGACTGGGACTGGCCATGGTGTTGACCGGAGTGCGGCACTTCCGGCACTAGGGTGTCCTGGAAATACGTGCAATAAGTGTTTGAAGGGTGTCATTCTGACCGACCACCGCGAGCGAAAAATCCCAACACGGCGTGGATTTGAGACGCAGCCGAAGGATTTCATTATCAAAAGGCCCCAGCGCGACTCTGGGTGAGACAGTTCCCTGGGATGTTTCGCACGCTCAACATGACACTCCCGAAGTGTGTTTAGTTATTGCACGTATTTCCGGGACACGACACTAGAGCGTGTTTCAAAAACCGAAATTTAGAGGAAACGCTGAATTCCCTCAGGGGCTAAAACCCGCATTATCGTTGGCTCTGGACGGACGGGCTGAAGCCCGTCCCTTTCAAAGAACTATTTATGAAACAGGCTCTAGCAGGCGGCGGAATACAGCCGTGATGCTTATTTGGAGCGGCGAACTCTGGGCGCGTTCAAGGCTTCCGGCCGGTCATCGCAGGCTTCGAGGGTTATGGGCCGGTCGCGGAACTTGGAGCCGAGATAAGCGAAGAACCGCTTCAGCAGCGCGGCCCACTCCTTTTGCAATTCGCAAGGCGTGCTGCTGGGGTGAGGATTAAAGCCGAAATTACTGCACATGTCCGTGACCTCCGCTTTCGGGTATTACGCAACCGTTCGCGATCTCGCAGATGGCATGCTCGAACTGGATGGTGGTGTGATGAATCTCAAACTTCGTGGCCAAAACCTGTCTGACTTCGAGCAGGATGCGCTCACTGGCGGACGGCGGAATATCGGCAATGCCAATATGACAGGAAAGCGCGTGCGTGTCCGAACCGATGCTCCAAACGTGCAGGTCATGCACCTCGTTCACGCCGCCGATCTCGCCGACTGCCGCTGCGATCTCCTCCAAACGCATTCCGCGGGGAATGCCTTCCAGTAGGATGTTGAGACTCTCTCCGATGATGGACAACGACGACCAGATTATCAGCGCGGAAATAATAATCGAAAGCGCCGGATCGATCCACTGGTGACCGGTGGCGGCAATCGTCCAGCCACCCAGGATAATGGCCGCGGTCGAAAGTGTATCACCGACTTCGTGGATTAGCGCGCTGCGGATATTGATATCTTGCCGGCTGCGAAAAAGCAGCCAGGTAATGCCGCCATTCAACACCACACCGGCGGCGGCCACGCCCATCATCAACCCGGTATGCACGGCCACCGGATGCGAAAAGCGTTGCACCGCCTGGTAGACAATCCATAGCGAGATCAGAACCAGCGAACCGCTGTTAAAGAGAGCGGCCAGCACGCCGGCGCGATGATAGCCATAAGTCCTGGTGGAGCTGGGCGGCCGCTCCGCCACGTAGATGGCCAACGACGAGAGTAGCAAAGCGAAAAAATCGGAAAGATTGTGTCCGGCTTCCGACAGCAGGGCTAAGCTTCGGGCACGCAAGCCAGCCACCACCAGCAACAGAATGTACGCCGCCGTGAACAGCAGAGAGATCTTCAAGCTTTGCCCGGTTCCTAAACGCGAGAAATGATGGTCGTGCGAGTGGCCCATCCCCTCCCCGACCTGCGTGCACATGCATAATCGAAAGTTTACTTTCTTGCCGCCCCCCCAGCAAGCGCCCGAGTCTGAAACTGGGGCACCAAGCCGGGAACTCCGTTCCGTTTTTCCTTCAGTCCGTGTCGCGTCGTCCAAGAACTCGCGATTGGCCTGAGTTTCCAGTGAAACGGTCAGCAGAGCTGGTGACCTAGAGGCGCAGCTCTCGTCACTCTACGAAGGCGGCAGACCTCTTTGATCCGCAGTGCATCACTAATAATATTTGCGGTGACGGTGACTCAGACGGTTGGAGGCAGGAATGCGCGACCGCTTATGGCTGCTGATACTCGGGCTCTTTCTTTCGGCGGCAGCTGCCGTATCGTGGCAAATCCCGGGCTCGTCGCCCACAAACGTCGAGGCGGCAACAGCGGGAAACAGTGCGCGGAGTACGGCAGCTACCCCGCTCGATCACCCCAGCAAGCAGAACTTGCCGGGGACCCCGCTTTACCCCAGCGAGCAGAGCTTGCCGCTGGCGCCCGATGGCGACAATCAGAAGCTGCGCGAGCAAATCCTGAACGTGCTGCGAGCCCACTCCTCGCTGGCCAGCAGCAGCTTCGAGGTGGAAGTTTCAGACTCGCAAATAGAACTCAGTGGAAGCGTGCCCACTGCCCGTGAAAAGGAGATCGCGCGCCGGATTGCACAGTCGTACGGAAACAATCGCAGCGTCGCGGACATCAAGGTCGGCGTACGCAACGCGGGAGCGCAGAGCGCGCCAGCGTCGCAGCGTTAGCCTAGCGGGGCGACTACAAAGAGCCTCGATTGCGGTTGCCAAGCAACTGGCCGGCAACGCAGGGCTGCCACCTGGGAATTCGCAAGAGCATGGGGATCGAGTTCCCGTATTAGAGCGGCGCAGGGAAACTACATAGATCCTTCACTCCTCCACCCCGGCAACGGCAAAAGCGCCGCCGCTGGGGACCCCGGCTCTGCTCAGGATGACATCGGAGAGGGCAAGCCGTCTTTGAATGACGGCCCATTTGTAGGACGCGCCACACTAAGGAAGCGGGGTACCCATGGGCATCCCTGCCAACAATAATCCCAAAGCTATGACCATTGCGCTGATTACAGTCAGAATCATCCCTACTTTAAACAGGTGCTGGTGGACATGGTTCCTCGCTACCTACAGTGGACAGACACTGGAATCAACAGCTATTCCACAAAGATCGCAGCCGCACGGCACCAACCCGCGGTGCAACCCTCGAACTTCACCGGCAGCGCCGTGACCAGAAATCCATGCGGCTTCGGCAGGTTCTCCAGATTGGCGAGTTTTTCAATCTGTATATATTCGCGTTTGCGACCGTGCATGTGACTAGCCCAGAGTTCCCGCTTATCGCCGGTCTTTTTGTACGACTCAACCATGGCGTTCACCGGCCTGTCCAGCGTCCAGGCGTCGATGCCGATGCACCGTATGCCCTGATCCAACAACCAATCCAGTCCCGATATGCCTAATCCGGACTGCTTGGCGAGATAGGTTTCCGTATCAGTGCCCCAGTACTTATCGCACCCGGTGTGAAGTAGAACGATATCTCCCGGCTTCAGCTTGTAACTGATTTTCCCCAAGGCAGCCTTCATGTCCTCGACAGTAATTTCAGCGCCAGGCGGTAAATGCCGCATGTCAAGCACAACCCCGTCGCCGAAACACCACTCCAGCGGAATCTGGTCAATTGTCTTGGCCGGTTTCCCTTCACATAGCGGCCCATAGTGAAAGGGCGCGTCCACGTGCGTGCCCGAATGAGCACTGCCGGAAACGACGTCGGTTGCCAGGGCGAGCGACTCTGGAAAATCCTCCGCCTCGATGCCTGCCAGTTTTCCTAAACGCTTGGCACCAGTAGCATGGTCGGAATGCTCAATCTTAGGAGGGTAGGGCTCAGTGGCTCCGTTTTGATGCGAAACGCTTAGGTCGATGAACTTGTACATTAGTTCTGCCTCCGTTGCAGGCTACAGCGTGTTTCAAAAACCCGTTCTTGGGAAAATGGCTGATTCCCTCGGGGGCTGAGCCTGCGTCTTTTCCAGTTCTGGACGGCATGGCTAAAGCCATGCCCCTTCAAAGAACCATTTATGAAACAAGGTTCTAAGAAACAGGCTCTAAGAAACAGTCTATGCAGAAAACTGGGTCTATCTGGATTTGGCAGAAGCCACGCCGCATACTTCTCCGACGATCGATTTAAACTCCTCGTCGGTTACCAATCCTTTCTTGGATGTTCCAAGCTCCTTAACCCTTTGCAAAACCACCTCGAATTTTTCCCTGTTCTCAGGATAGTCGAGTCCTAACTCTTTCAGCTTTGTGGTGACGGAAGCATACCCGCTCTTTTTGCCCAGAACTGCTTTAGGACGCTGGCCAACAAAAACCGGGTTCAACGAAAACATTGCCAAAGGCTGCTGATAAACCATGTCAATGCCAATTCCAGATTCCCTGGTAAAGTTTCCTGATCCTACAATGGGCTTATTAGGAGCCATGGCAAAACCGGTCAGCTGCTGGGTTACGGCGGATAAGTTGGCCAGCTTATCGAACTTGAAACCCCAGTCGTAACCGTAGAGAGTCTTAAGCGCCACCGCGACCTCTTCCAGAGCAGCGTTGCCGGTCCTTTCGCCAAGCCCGTTGATGCAGGTGTGCACGACGGTTGCGCCAGCTTCCACTGCCGCCATCTCGTTTGCCACGGCCATACCGACATCATTGTGAGTATGAATCTCTACCGGCAGCTTGGTCGTCTCTTGGACCAAACGCACGAGATACTTAATCGCAGCCGGGATCGCGCAACCAGTCGTATCGATAACCCCAACTGAGTCCGGTGGCGCTTGCTGCATGAGGCGGGCAAGTAGTTGCTTAAAGTCCGCTACTACGGCGCGAGTCGTGTCATAAGGAAAGTAGACTGTATGCAAGCCGAGTTCTTTGGCCCGCCGGATAGCACGCTGGCTTTGGTCAAAGACCTGGTCGATGGTCCATTTGAACTGGTACTCCAGTTTGGGCTGGCCCACCGGCACCTCGATGATCACACCGGTCGCGCCGCAGCTATGGGCGACATCGATATCCTTCTCCATGGCGCGGACAAAAGCATAGACTCTGGCTTTCTTTACCCGCTTGGCGATGACCTTGATGGCTTCCGCGTCTTCGGCTGAAACGGCGGGCATTCCGGCTTCGATCCTATGAACGCCGATGTCGTCCAGCATTTCGGCAATTCTGATCTTGTCGTCTTTCCGCAATACAATTCCGGGAGTTTGCTCGCCGTCCCTCAGCGTGGCATCGTGAATCTCCACCGCGCGCGGCAAAACAAACTGGCTTCGAACCTCGGGAAGAAAATTAACACTGCTTGTCCACCACAATTCCGACTTCCATTTTTCATCCGACGGCATTCAACATCTCCCTTTTCCGGAAACATTTAGAGCTTGTTTCATAAACTGAAGTTAGAGGAGGAGGCGAATCCCCTCAGGGGCTAAAGCCCGCACTATCGTTGGGTATTGACGGACGGGCTCAAGGCACCCCAGCAAGCCAAATACACGCTTGCTGGGGACCCCGCAAAGCCCGTCCCCTTCAAAGAACCATTATGAAATAAATTCTAGCCACTTTTACCACAAACTCCGGTTAGCCTGCGGATTTTTTGCAAAAGGCAGCGCTGTAAAACCATGCGCTGCCTCTGTTCCACTCTCATCCGGTTCAAACCCAAAAGGGGCCCAGCCCGAGTAGCCGCCGACTGGCTGCCAATACCTCAGGGAAGGCCCCGTTGGACGATTGCATAGAGGCGGAATAACTTCCCTTGAGCTACTTAACCGCCTGAATCTGACTAATGAGTTCCTTGTACTCCGGATACTTGGCGTACATCGGCTGCACGGCCTTCAGGAATGGAGCTTTATCGGGCTTCGAGATAACCGTACCATGAGCAATGAGTTCGCTTGTGGATTTCTGATCAAATGCGTCCCAGAGCTTTCTCTGCTCGGCCACCGAATCTTGAGCAGCCTGCGCTATGAGCTTCTGGTCAGCCGGCGACAATCCGTCCCAGACCTTCTTGCTCATCAATAGGACTTCAGGCAGCCTGGAGTGTTCATCGAGAGAGTAATACTTGGCGACCTCGTAGTGTTTACTCGTCCAAAGGCTGGGGGCATTGTTCTCAGCACCGTCGATAATGCCTGTCTGCAGACCGCTGTAAACTTCGCCATAGTTCATCGGCGTAGCCGAAGCACCCAGGCTATTGATCAACTCTACGAATATCTTGCTTTGCTGAACCCTGATCTTCAGGCCTTTCATGTCTGCCGGGGTCTTAATTGGCTTGCCCTTCGTATAGAAGCTGCGCGCACCGCTATCATAGTACGCGAGTCCCACCAGATTGCTGGTTTCCAATCCTTTCAGCAAACTCTTGCCGACCGGTCCCTCCAGGACTTTCCATAGATGGTCCGCATCGCGAAACAGATACGGCATTGAGTAGACACCCACGGGGGCAGAAAAGCTTCCCAGTGGCGCCGCATTGATACGGTTGAAGGCAATGGTGCCAGCCTGAGTCATTTCGATGGTTTCTTTTTCCTGACCCAACTGCGCTCCGCCGTAAACCTGTACCTTGATGCGGCCGTTGGTACGCTCATCCAACAGTTTACCCATATACTTCATACCCATGGTTGTTGGATAGTCTTCGGGCTGAATGTCGGCAGCCTTAAGAACGATTTGACTAGGCGCCGCGGGAGCATTGGAGCCGGAGTTGCAGCCGGTCGCAAGCAGTGCAACGAAGAAACCTGCCAGAATTCCCAGGATGATCCACTTATTCGTTCTCATAACACATCTCCTTGTCTCTCAATGATCGGAGGCTGCCAAGAATCTGTACACCAAGGAACCTATCGCCGGTCTGGGCGGGCATCATGGCATGAAGATCTTGGGCAGCGTCATGGTTAAAGCTGGGATATAAGTAACCAGCAAGAGGACTAAAATAAGAATCGGAATAAACATCAAGATCGCCTTGACGGTACTTTCCAGCGTGCATTTTGCTATCGCGCAGCCAACAAACAGAGCTGTCCCGACAGGAGGATGGATCAAGCCAATCGCCAAGTTCAAGAGCAGCATGATCCCGAACTGAACAGGATGCATACCGATGCTCTGCGCGATCGGCAGGAAAATTGGAGTTAAGATCAGGATAGAAGCCGCCATATCCATGAAGAAACCGATGATCAGGATAAAAAGATTGACAATCAGCAGCACCAAAAACGGTTTCTGGGTCACGGATGCGATAGCAGCGGCAACCGTTTGAGGAATACGCTGGTAGGCCATGATCCAGCCAAACGCCGAAGAAGTGGCGATCAGGAAGAACACCATGCCGCAGGTCAGGGCAACTTTCCTGATGATTCCCGGCAGCTGCGAAAACTTCAGCTCGCGATAATATAGAGTGGTAAGAGCGAGGGCATAGAGACAAGCAATCGCTCCGGACTCGGTGGCAGTAAAGACGCCAGAGACGATCCCGCCGACAATAATTACCGCCGCCAGCAGACTGAGGACCCCGCCCTTGAGCGCCTGCCAGCTTTGTCTCCAGGTTTTGGCCGGTTCTTTTTGATAGCCGCGCATCAGGGATAAAACGAAACTCATTGCCATCAGGCCCAGGCCGATCATTAGCCCGGGAATATACCCGGCAAGGAACAGCGCGCCGATAGACACCGTACCGCCGGCAGCCACCGCGTAGATAATAGCGTTGTGACTGGGAGGAAGAATGATGCCGGTGGTAGACGCGCAGACTGTTACCGAGACGGCGAAGTCTTTCTCATAGCCTTTGCTCTCCATCATCGGAATGAGCACGGGGCCGATGGACGCGACGTCGGCCACGGATGAACCGGTGGTGCCGCCGAAAAACATGCTACCCACAATATTGACCATGGCCAGTCCGCCACGCATGCGGCCTACCAGGATATCGGCGAAGTCGACAATACGTTTGGCAATGCCGCCTTCGGACATAATATGTCCGGCCAATACGAAGAAGGGGATAGTCATCAAGGGAAAAGAATAAAGCGAGGCTACCATACGCTGGCCTAGCGGAAGCAGCGGAATACCGGAATACAGGCAAGTAATCAAGGAGGCGATGCCTAAGCTAAAAGCGATCGGCACTCTGATGATCATCAGCGCAATAAACGAGCCTAACAATACCCATGCCCCTAGCCCCATCTTATTTGGCTCCTTGCTTGCCGAAGAACATGTTGTACACCTTCTCAAGCACGTAAATAATGATCAGAGTCGCACTCACCGGCAAGGAGAGGTAAACATAACCAATACGAAGGTCCATGGCTGACGATAATTGGGGCATGGTCAGCCGGACCAATACGATTCCCTGCCATAACAGTACGCTGACATATACGAGAACCATTGCGTACTTGAGTATCTCCAGCGCCGATTGCACTCTTGCAGGCATCTTGTCAGCGAAGTAGTGCAGAGACATATGCGTGCCGCGCCGCACTCCGGCAGCTATGCCGAGCATGCCGAACCAAATCATCAGGTATACCGAGAGTTCTTCCGACCAGGGCGGCGTGTAGTGAAGTACGTAGCGTTCAAAGACCTGATAGCTGACGAGAGAGACCATGGCGACGGTCAGGAGAACCATCAATATTTCAGTCGCTCTGGCGAGGTGGCCGATTACGCCGGAGAACGATGGACCTTCATTTGGATTAGTCGATATCACCATGCCCCCGTGTTTCCGGGTGAAGACAAAGCTATCAGGGTTCGCGCCATAAACCTCTGCCGGCAAGCAGCGATGAAGGACCGTTTTCTCACTGCCTTCGATCCGCGAACCCGCGCCTATGCGTCTCACGATCCGGTACGCAAAGCTATGAATCTATGCTGCTTTGGGCGGGGTAATCGTACAACACTGCTCGCAGATTTTCACGCAGTAATTGGCAAATTTTAATACGGCATTCGCAGCACGTTCAGCGCAGCCGCAAAATCATGACGCGCCGGGCAAAAGAGGAGGGTTGCCCGATCACCCGCTTTCAATTTACCCCGATCGCTGCTATGATAAATAGTGGTTGGCTTATCTGGCATTTGCGATCGTCAATTCCGGATCCCGCCGGGGTTGGCTGAGTCCCGAACCTTGGTGCGGAAGCGTTTCGGCATGGTCGTCGCCAGGCGAATCACGATTCAACCGCTTTTCATACACCCACAATCATTCTCGTCCCGACGGTCTTTGGTCTTTGCACTCAACCATTCGAGGTTTCCATGCACAGCGATTCATTAATAAAAGTTTGGATTAATCCTTGGAAATACTGGGCAGCTACAGAAAAGATGAGCGAAGCGGAAGCAGGCTCGCTGATGAACGAGGTCTTGCAGTGCATCGAAAGCGGAAACAAAAAAGAGTTAGAGCACTATGACTTTGTGACAATCGACAATCCAGTGAACGCTTGGCGCAACCTCCGCTCCAAGAACAGCCCCGGACGGTACATCGCATGATCCTGCCGGTCCTGTTGGTTCGCGGTGCAAAGAGATGCCGCATAGGCAATCGATAACAGATAAAAGATATTAGATATGCGACCGGCTATTTCCTGAGAGGCTGCGGCAGAACAGGTGCTCCGGTGTGAGCATACAAAGCAATTGCACTGTGACTCTGCGCATTCCGTAGCAACGCGTTTAGCCACCCCGGCGGGCTTGTCGGGGACCCCGGCTTCACACCTGCCTGCTAAGTCGGCCGCATGGTTCTTCGTTCTTCGTTCTTGCGCGCGGGATTTCCGCTCCAACGAATACTCCGCCTTACCGCTCCCGCCTCAAACTGCAGACGTAAGCTTTTTGCACACCTATCGTGGCAACTGAGTCGCTTTTAGTCTGATGTTAATCAGCCATTCACAACGCTGTCACAACTGCTTGATATCAGTGAGCCAGCACTCCTGAGTTTCTGGGCAGCGGCAACTTTCAAGTGCGAGCCATCCCCGTGACCACTCCAGCTTGGAGAGTCTCGCTCCCGGCAGGACGGAGAAGTTTGCAAACGGCCCGGCTTGCATAGGCAGTTTTTACCCGCGACAGGATTCTGGGAGAGCTCCATACATCCTCAAAAATCATACGGAGAGAGACAGCCATGCCGCACCAAGACGAAAACGAACGGCCAAAATCAACCGGCGTTAATAGAAGACAATTCATCACTCGGACGGCGGCAGGCGCCGCCGGTGCCGTCGCGCTAACCTCTGTTCTGGATGCGTGCGGCGGATCATCCTCCTCTTCCCCGAGCCAGCCGACAGCCCTCGCCGAAAACAACGTAACCTCCGGGGCGTGGCGGTTTGGCATTATGGCCGACACGCAGTGGGTCGAACCGGATGACTTAAATAACCCCGACACCAGCGCCATCAGCATCGTCAATCAGATTCAGCAGCAATTCATCAACGCCGGGGTCAAGTTCGTCGTGCACGTCGGTGATCTTGCCGACAACAATAACGTTGACTATGGGACAACGACTCCTGTGTTGAATACGGGGGAGGACGCCCGCGCCCTCTATGCCCAGGCGCTCTACAACGCCGGCATTGGATTCTTCCCGCTGCGCGGCAACCACGACGACAACTACAGCGGCTTAAATGCTGAGTTCGCGCGCATCTACCCGCAGACGGGCGCGGTACCGGCAAACGCGGGCATCCACAACAACACGCCACTCGATATACTCGGGACATTCGCGGCGAACGATACCCAAGTCCAAGCAGATAAAGGCAATCAGCCCATCCCGACCAACACCAAGGGCAGCACCTTTACCTTGGGTTCCAACTTCAGCAGTCCCACCCCTTCCAACTGCCCCGCCATGCCCGCCAGTTGGAGCCTCGCTGGCCTGTCGTATTCGTTCGATTACAACAATGCCCGCTTTATACTGCTTGATCAATTCACTCCCAACGGCGTGAATGGAGCTGCCCCCGTGGCCGGGGTGTGGGACGCCAACGGCTACGGAGACGGAAGCCCTACCACGATCAACGTGCAGCAGCCATGGATTAGTTCGCAGCTTTCGGGGCGGCCCTCGGGCAGCCACGCCTTTGTCTTCTCACACAAGGGATTGCTCACTCTGAACCACACCGACGGGCTCTTTTCGCAGTCCAGCGGAAATTCCTCAAATAATCCCACGCTACAGAATACCTTCATCAGCAGCCTGGCGAGCAATGGCGTGAGGTACCTCTTCTGCGGTCACGACCACATGTATGATCGCAGTCTGGTGAGCGTCACGACCGGCTCCTCACCAGCGGTGACCCAGGTCGTCACGGCTTCCGACAGCGGCAAGTTCTACATTCCCTACGGCAATCCCTCGAACGATGGCTATGGCCTCGGCGTGACCAACGACACCGAGTTCAGCGTGCCGAACTTTGGAATTACGCGCCAAACTCCGATTCAGCAGGAACTCTTTACGGTCGGCTATTACATCGTTACCGTGGATGGGGCAAACACTTCGATCGATTACTACTCGGCGCAAGTTTACCCGACACTCAGCGGATCGTCAGAGCTGCTCTATGGCCTTAACTTCGCAATGAACTTTGTCAAGCAGGAGACCTTTGGTTACGGCCTCAACGGCCAGCAGTTCATGATTGCGCAGGGCGCGGCCTACACCAGCGTGCAAGATTCCTCTCCCTGGGGAACGACGGCGAAGATCCTTGGCGGGAAGAATAACAGCACCCTAAAGGACTCTACCAACCTGCTCGGCGGTACCGCCAACGGCACCCCCAATGGCCGGCCGTTTACCAAGGCAGTTAATACCGGATGGGACCCATCGCCCGTGGGCACCGTTAGCGACGTTCTGTTGCTACAGGGCATGACCACCAGCCTCGGCAATTACCAGACCGATACCTTTGCGCTTTCGATGAGCGTTAATGGCCTTGCCCTTAAGACCGGGTACGTCATTGCGACCATAAACTCCAGCGGCAATTGGACGAATGCAGTCAATGAGAACTTCAGCAGCGGCGCCAAGAACTTTGTGAATGGGCCTTGGAGCGCAAGCTATGGGGTGGGCACGTACGGCTTCGATGCGACGACGAACACCGTCTGGGCCGTGCTGAATTACAACGGCCCCTTCGCCATTGCGCTTAACGTGTAAGCTCGCAAAGCCGTTGCAAACGGCGCAAAACCAGCACAGGCTCGCCGGAAGCCGAGGTGAGCCGCAGCCAGAACCGATAGGAGCTCGCGAACAATGCGAGCTCTTTTTTTTCGGAGTCGCCAAAGATACTTGTACAGAAGGCTTGTGGACCCACCTCGGTCCGAAACTTGTTTTCAGCAGCCTGCCGGAACCATCGGCATTCCGCAGCAGCCCGCGATGTGAATCTGTGACACTGCACAACTCCTACAACTCCTGCGGCAATGACGGGCCTATTGCGATCTTCGAGCCCACCGCGAACTGACTTCGTGCATCGAAGCGCTTAACAGGTGTTTCAAAAACCGAAGCTTTGAGGAAACGATGGATCCCCTCAGGGGCTAAAGCCCGCATTATCGTTGGCTTCAAGACGGCGCGGCTAAAGCCGTGTCCCTTCAAAAAACTATTTTTGAAACAGGCTGTAACACGATTATCAGGAGCAGCGAATGGTCTCGAATGAACTGCGACGGGCCCGGGCATCCGAGGTCGTGCCGGAGTTCGATCTGATTTCGGCAATTGCGCTTAAAGCCGAAGCCCTGCTCGGTTACTCCGCGTTGAGGAAGAGGTTGGGCCTCCATCCAGCGTCGCTGACGCGGACACTGGAAGAACTCGGAATCGATCCCTTCGTTAAAGAAGACGCCAAGAAATACAAAGATGGGAAAGCGCGCGATCTGGAAGCCAAAGTGTGGGCGGATTTCCAGCAGCAAGCGGGCCTGGAACCCGCGGCTGCGGTGGAGATAATGGTCACCAGCTTCGTTCGTGCAACTTGGCGATGCACTAAGCTCGCCGAGTATCGGGGCGAGATACCGGAGTTTGCACTGTCCCGTGCAGTCGAAATCAAGGAGCGACTCCCGAACGCCCGGTTTTACGTTGAGGAACTCACGATCGACAAGCGATACGATCCATTTCTCATCGTGGCATGTGGTAGAGAGCGCTTCTATATCGACGTCTGGGACGAACCGGAGTTCGAGACTCAGCACGGCTGAACGTCGGACGTAGCATGTGGTAGGACGCCACGCCAGTCACTTACCCGACGAAGATAGGTTCTGATTCGGTTCCGCTTTGCGATAATTGAAGTAAGTTTCATCCTCTTGTTGATTGTGATTGAACAGCAAGAGGACCTTGGCGCTTGCCTTCATGGCAAAGTGCCTGGGCAGCCAGATATTTTCGTCCACAGGTACGTTTTCCAATTCAAAGCGTGTGCCCGGATCGACGCGGGCGAGGAAACCGTCAATCGACACGGGATGAACCACGATCGCTTCGACCTTCACCCATTGGTAGGTTTTCGTGTCGATCCAGAGCTGGCCTTCCATGCCGGTCAGCACTTTTGTCTGCGTATTCGGCGGCTGATAACCAGCACGGGGCCTTGCCTGCAACCAATAGACTTCGTGGGGACCGAGCTTCTGTGTCCCTTGCAGCTTGAAGTCGAATGCCTCGGTGAGTTGTTCCAGCATCAAGTGATCCCGCTTGCGCTCCCTCTCGTACTTGGCGATCCTCTGCGCCCTTTGCCGCGGCGATTCTTTCCGGCGAGTGGCGACCACCTGCTCCAGTTTGTGCTGCTCCGCCTGCCGCTTGTCCTCGGGCAGGGGCTGTTCATTGACGGCCACCAGGCGTTCGTATGGCGAGCCGAGAATCATCGTCACCTGGTAGGTCTTGGTCCCTTGATCGTCACGATCCGTCTCGAAGTAATCGTAGGCAGGAGCTTGCTGCCAGTCCGCATTGTTGGCGCGAACGGAACGCTCGATGATGGTGTGCACGTCTACAGAATCTTCGCTAAAGCCAAAGAGGGAAAGAAGGGGAAGAAAGACCGCGAGAAAAATCGTCGCGAATCTTACGCGGGCGAACGGACAAAACCGGCGACAGGAGCCGAGACCGCGCAGGGGTTGGAGCAACGCTCGAAATTCTTCCGCCCGGATCATCGACAACTCCTCGCAACCATAATGTTCCTGATTGCTCCTTCCCGATTGCGGTTGCCAGCCGCCTGGTTTGCGGTAGGACAAAGTGCAGCGGCTTTCCCGTGACAGCTTAACAGGCCGATACCCATCAGGAACAGTCGCGGCGTTTGAATCAGCATGCGCGGCCCGCCGGGCGCGCCAATCGAAACCCGCACCTTCGATGGAGGCCAGCGAGCGGTGAATCGCCAGCGGCCGGCTCAGGCAACTTCCCGGAAGGCATTATCTTCCGCGGGCAAGGCCGGCAGAAAAACCGATATCACGGTCCAACTCCGACCCGGGGTGGCATCACTGCGGAGGGTGATTCTGCCCGCGTGCCTGTCTACAATCTCTTTGCTGACCCAGAGTCCCAGGCCGGTGCCAACATCCTTTTTGGTGGTAAAGAACGGCTGGAACAACCGCGCCCTGTCCGATCGCTTGATGCCTGTACCGTTGTCGGCCACGGTGATGCGCAAACCAGGGCGGCACAAACGATAGCTGAATTGCCGCGACACACGAATGCGAATCGAACCTTGGAGGTTGCAAGCATCAATGCTGTTGCTCAGGAGGTTGGCGAAGAGTTGGCGGATTTCACCGGCATTCACCCGGATCTCCGGATCGTTTACCAACTCCAGATCGATGTTCACTCGCTTATTTCTGGCCTTTGGGGAAAGCACTACGATCAGTTGCCGCAACAATTCGCCGGCGCGAACCGGCGCGACGCCGGCCTGCTCGCGATAGAATCCGAGCGTCTGCTTGGTGAGATGAGCGATGCGCGCCAACTCCTCCTCCGCCATGCTCAGGTATTCCATGACCTTCGACGGATCGTCAGCCCCGGTTCTGGCAAGGTAGACGAGGTTCACCACGCTTTCGAGCGGATTGTTGATCTCGTGCGCGACGGTGGCTGCGAGCCGGCCGGCGCTGGCAAGTTTTTCGCTGATGCGAAGCGCCTCCTCGGCTCGCTTGCGCTGGGTAATGTCGCGGGCGAACTTGGAAGCGCCAATCACCACTCCTCTGGAATTCCTGATTGGAGAAATGGTGAGAGAGACCTCCAGGCGCTCGCCATTCTTGCGCACGCGCTGGGTTTCATAATGCTCGATTCTCTCGCCCGCCCTGAGCCGGGAAAGGGTTATGTACTCCTCTTCGTGAAGCTCCGGAGGAATCAGCAGCAGAATCGACTTTCCAATCGCCTCTTCCGCCGAGTACCCGAACATTCGCGTCGCCGCCGCGTTCCAACTAACAATAATGCCATTTAAATCTTTCGAGATGATCGGGTCGTCGGAAGATTCGACAATGGCCGCCAGCCGCTGTTTGGCCTCCTCGGAGATTTTGCGCTCGGTGATATCGCTGTGAACGGCGATAGCGCCCTCAAATTCGCCCCGCTTCCCGAAGATGGGGGCGGTCGAAACCCGCGCCCACAATTCCGCTCCGTCCTTGCGGCGATATCGGATCTCGAATTCCTCGCTTACGCCGCGGCGACGGCGCGCAAGGGCCTCTCGTTCCGCGGGAACATCTTCCGGGAACATGAACTCCAGAAAGCTTCGGCCGGCCATTTCCTCGGAAGAATAGCCAAGCATCTTGGCCATGCGGCGATTCACAAACCTGGTGCGAAACTGCGCGTCGATTGCCCAGATGCCATCGAAGCTAGCTTCGATCAGGCGCTTCCCCTCTTTCTCGGGAAAGCTGGGAGCGGAGTCATAATCGGGATGTTTTTTCAGTCTCGTCATCTGTTGCGCGACTGCCGAAACGATTTCGCGAAAGTGCATCCGATGAAACAGCCGGCACGAGCTGGGACGACCCCAGGCTCCATCTGAGATTCCGGGAAAGCCGCGTCTGTTGCCAATCCGCATCAACTGGAGCTTGTTTCATAAACCGAAGTTAGAGGAGACGACAGCAGATCCTTCGCTGCGCTCAGGATGACACCCTCGAAGGAGAGTTTTTCAGCAGCCTGCTAGGATGCGGCGACCTGAACTCAAAGTGAGAAGGATTGTGCGGGAATGACAGCAGAGTCCCTCGTCTTGAAAAGCTGGGTCTTGAAGCTGGGTCTTGAAACTGGCGCCGGGCGGCCGCGATCGCCATTGACGCGAGTCTGTAACTTCGCTAGGGTGATCCAGAGTCCCCCGCATGACATGCGAATGGCTTGGCTTTTCGCAGCCGGGCAGTTCGGTTCAGCGATGGGGTCAGGGAAAATGAGTTCACACAGCTAAAGATAGCGGAGCATATCCTATGGCAACAGCACTAAAGATTGCGGTTCTGCCGGGCGACGGTATCGGTCCGGAGATCGTGGCGGAAGCAATTCGGGTTCTAAAAGCGGCTGAGCGAAAATTCAGTTCATTCAGCATGGACTTCCAGTTCCACGATGCCAGCGTGGCGCGCTATAGCCGGACCGGAGTTGCCATGCCTGAAGAGACCTTCAAAGACTGCCAGGCCGCCGACGCGATTCTGCTTGGCGCCATGGGCATACCCGAGGTTCGATTGCCGGACGGCACCGAAGTGCAGCCGGAAATCGTCTTGCGCCTCCGCTTCGCGCTCGATCTTTATGCCGGAGTGCGCCCGGTGAAGTATTACGAGGGAGTGACCAGCCGGTTGATGGACCCCCGCATCGACTACGTGGTGATGCGCGAGAACACCGAAGGCTTGATCGGCGCGCGCGGCGGCGGCAACGTTTTCCATGACCAGGTGGCAACCGACACCATGGTCATCACCCGTTACGGCACCACGAAAATTGTGCGCGCCTCGGCAAAACTCGCGCAGGCAAGGGCCCGCAAGTTTGGGCGTCCCGGCAAAGTGACTTGCGTGGACAAAAGCAACATCCTTCGCTCCTACGCGTTCTTCCGTAAAGTTTATGACGAGGTGATGGCCGAGTATCCCGACCTGGAAAAAGATTATGCCTACACCGACGCGATGACGGTCAACCAGATTCTGTGGCCCGAACGATACGACGTCGTTGTGACTGAAAATGCCTTCGGCGACATTTTGTCCGATTTGGGTCCGGCAACGGTTGGCGGCATGGGCATGGCTCCCTCCGGAGACATTGGCGACCGACACGCCGTCTTCCAGCCTTCTCACGGTTCGGCTCCGACCATTGCGGGCAAAGGGATCGCCAACCCGATAGCCACGATTCTTTCGGCTGCCATGATGCTGAACTGGCTCGACGAACGGCATCCCAACTTGAAGCTGAAAGAGGCCGCGGACTTGATCGACCATGCGGTTGCCACATGCATCCGAAAAAAGCAGGGACTGACGGTCGACATCGGTGGCAATAGTTCAACCACCTCGACCGGCGATGGAATCGTCCGGGAGATCGAAAACACCAAGATCTAGCGCGGCTGAAGCACAGCCGAAGGATTTCATCAAAAAATCCAAGCGGCGCGAGACGGGACAGTTCCCGGGGATGCCGAGGGTGCTTCGCTTCGCTCAGGATGACACCTCGCCGGGAGTGGCAACTACCCCACGTTAGCCAACGGCGGGCGAACATGGGGCACCAATCAAGAATCGATCTTGGAATCAAAGTCCCAGGGGCGCTTCGAAAACCACGATCCATTCGTTGCGTACGGAATTGTTCTCCGGGCAGCGTTCCGGATTTGCTATTCTTGTAAGTAAGCGGTATTGGGCGACGAGTTGGCCGCGTCGGGCGGCAGCTCACCCGTGGGGACTCTGGATCTTCTCTGGATCATTGCTCTGGATCATTCTCTAGCTCTGGATCATAACTCTGGATTAAGGGATTCGTAATCGCTTCAATACCGCTAATAGCAGACCTTTGCGGTCGGTGCATGGATGGCCACCTATGATGAAAACCTTGCCCCCGAAAGTAGCCGTGTTCGACACCACGTTGCGAGACGGCGAACAAGCGGCGGGAACGCGTCTTGGAACCCGCGACAAGCTGACCATGGCACGCCAGTTGGCGCGGCTCAAAGTCGACATTATCGAGGCGGGATATCCCGCTTCCTCGCCGGGCGATTTCGAGGCCGTGAAGCTGATCTCGCAAGAGATCGAAGGGCCGATCATTTGCGCGCTATCACGTGCCGTGCCCGGGGACATCGAGGCTTGCGGTAAAGCTCTGGCCAAAGCGAAGCGTCCGCGGATTCACACCGGCATCGGCGTCTCCGACATTCACGTCATGGGCAAGTTCAGGGACGAGCGCTACGGCAAGACTCTGGGCGAAAAGAAAGTCAGGATGGTGAAGATGGCCGTCGACGCGGTCAAGAGGGCCCGCAGCTACGCCAACGACGTGCAGTTCTACGCCGAAGACGCCGGCCGTGCCGACCCTGCCTACCTGTTCGAAATGCTGCAGGCGGCGATTGACGCCGGCGCGACCGTGGTCAACATCCCCGACACCACTGGCTACACCGTCCCCGAGCAGTTCGGCGATTTGATCCGGGCGATTCGCGCCAACGTGCCCAACATCGAGAAAGCGACGATCAGCGTGCACTGCCACGACGACCTCGGCCTGGCCGTGGCCAATTCGCTGGCCGGTATACGCAACGGCGCCCGCCAGGTGGAAGGCACGATCAACGGAATCGGCGAACGGGCGGGCAATGCTGCGCTCGAAGAAATCGTCATGGCCCTGCGCACGCGCAGCGACTTCTTCGGGACAACCACCGGCATCGACGCTCGCGAGTTTTGCCGCGCCAGCCGCATGACGTCCGACATGATGGGGATCGTCGTTTCCCCCAACAAGGCGGTGGTGGGCACCAACGCTTTTTCGCATAGTTCGGGAATCCATGTGGATGGATTCCTCAAGGACCACCTTACTTACGAGATCATGCGGCCAGAGGATGTGGGCATGGGAGACAGCCGCGTGGTGCTGACCGCGCGGACCGGCCGGGCGGGCCTTCGCGACCGCCTGGTGAAGCTCGGGTACACGCTTTCCAAAGAGGAGATCGATCTCTCCTACCAGCGTTTTCTGGCCGTGGCCGACAAGAAGATGGAAGTCTTCGACGAGGATCTGGTCGCCATCATCCACGACGAATTGCACCCGGTGCCGGAGATTTTCCAGCTTCAGTATATGCACATATACACCGGAACCTCCGCCATCCCCACCGCGACCGTCCGGTTGCGGGTGAAAGACGAAGTTCGACAGGGCGCAGCCATCGGGGACGGCCCCGTGGACGCGGTCTACAAGGCCATCGCGGCCTTGACCGGCAGCACCGCCAAGCTCATGCGTTACGAAATCCGCGCCGTGACCAGCGGCACAGAGGCCATGGGCGAGGTTACCGTGCAACTCGAGGTTGGCGGAAACAGAGTGGTGGGACGCGGGGCTTCGACCGACGTGATCGAAGCCAGCGCCAAGGCATACGTGGACGGGCTGAACCGGCTCGGATAAGTGATCAGAGCGTGTTTCAAAAACCGAAGTTTTGAGGAAACACTGAATCCCCTCGGGGGCTAAAGCCCGCATTATCGTTGGCTCTGGACGGACGGGCTAAAGCCCGTCCCCTTCAACGCGGCTGAAGCCCGTCCCCTTCAATGCGACTGAATTTGCGTCGCCTTCAACGCGACTGAAGCCGCGCCCCTTCAAAAAACTATTTATGAAACACGCTCCAACGATTAGCGATAAGCCAACCCGGTTTTTTTGTTTGCCGTTGAATCCGGTGCTCTGGACGAACTCGGGACAGTGCTGCCGCAACTCGGCATAGATCGACGAATCGGTGGCAGCACGGCGGCTGTGTTTTGAATCACACTTTCTCGAATTACACCTGAAAACAGTTTCAGCTACTCGTCCATCTTGCTCCTCAATCTGCATGTAAAGGAGGATCGTATGAGCACCTTGCCTGTCACAATCTTCAAAAGGGCCACCGGTTGGGGCATTGCCCTTTCCATTCTCCTGATCGTTCTGGGGATGTTGGCCATTGCTCTGCCTCTGATCGCCGCGATTGCCGTCACCTCAGTCATCGCCTGGCTCCTGATTTTTGGCGGACTGGCACACCTGAGTGTCGCCTTCAGCGCTCGGGGCGCGGGCCCGTTGTTCTGGGAGTTGCTGGTTTCAATTGCTTACGTCTTCGCCGGCGGCTACATGGCTTTTCATCCGCTGATCAGCGTCGTGACCCTGACGCTGCTGCTGACGTCGTTCTTTCTCGTCGAAGGCGTTCTGGAAATCGCGGCGTTCTTTCAGGTGCGAAAACAAAGGGGCGCCGGCTGGATGCTGCTGGACGGCATCATCACCCTCGCCCTGGCCGGCCTGATTTGGGCGCACTGGCCGTCAAACTCGGCATGGGCCATCGGCGTCATCGTGGGAGTCAGCATGCTGGTGAGCGGCTGGAAATGGTTCATGATCTCGCTCATCTCGCGCAAAGCGCTCACCCTCGGCGCCAGTGAAGCGGCGCATGACAGACTGGATTCAGCGGCATAGTCAGCGCAGCCCATGCCCATCCAAACAAGCCAGCAACGGCTTATCGGGATACCCGGCGTAGGGAAATGGTGGCTCGATCTCATCGCAGGTGCGTCTCGCGGCCTGCGGCTGAAGCCCGGCGGTCGCACCCCCCTCGGGCTCTGGCTAAAAAGCCTTGCGCGACTTCTCGTGATCTTGGATGATCGATGATTAAGGAACACGGGCTTTTCCCCAGGCTCGTGGATCGCCTGTGATTACCATGATCCTGTTGCTGGCCACATAATGCTTGCCCTGGCTGCGGTTACGGGTGCTCTGGCGAGCTTGATTTGGGCATCTCTGCTGCTTGCCCGGGGCGGGTTCTGGCGTGTGGGACGATCGATCGCGCCAGTGCCACGCGCTGGTTCTCACAGGCCTCGAGTCGCCGCCGTTATGCCCGCGCGCAACGAGGCCGAATTCATTGCGGAGAGCGTGGTATCGCTGCTCAAACAGGGAGTCGAGGTCTTCCTGGTCGACGACCACAGCTCGGACTCCACCTCCGCTATCGCCCGCGCCGCCGCGGCTGACGCAGGCAAAGCTGCCGCGCTCACGGTGATTACGGCCGAAGCACTGCCGCAGGGCTGGTCGGGAAAATTGTGGGCTCTCAAGCAAGGTGTGGACAGTGCGCTCAAAACTTCTCCGGATTTCCTGTTGCTGACCGATGCCGATATCGTGCACCAGCCGCAGACGGTCGCGACTTTGACCGCTCTGGCTAACAGCGGCTACGATCTGGTTTCTTTCATGGTGAAGCTGCACTGCCGGAGCTTGGCGGAGAAGCTGCTGATTCCGGCTTTCGTGTTTTTCTTTTTCCTGCTTTATCCGCCTGCGTGGATTCGCGATTCGCGGCGCAGGAGTGCGGGTGCGGCCGGCGGCTGCATCTTGATTCGTCCGCGGGCGCTCGAGCGCGCCGGAGGCCTGGATGCGATACGCGGTGAGATTATCGACGACTGCGCCCTGGCACGCGCGGTCAAGAGCAGCGGAGGCCGGGTATCGCTCTGGCTCACCACAAGCAGCGCGAGCGTGCGTCCCTACGAGTCTTTGGCCGCCATCGGACGGATGATTTCCAGAACGGCTTTCAATCAGTTACGCCACTCCGCATGGTTGCTGTTCGCCACCGTACTCGGCCTGATCATCGTTTACCTGTCACCTGCGTTATTGCTGTTCACGGGAGGCAGGGCGCCGGTCACACTCGGGGCGCTGGCGTGGGGACTGATGGCATGCGCCTATTATCCAATCGTCCGGTTCTACGGATTGCACACGGGCTGGGCGCTCGCGCTGCCTCTCTCGGCGGCCTTTTACGCGGGCGCCACCGTACACTCCGCCATCAGGTACTGGTGCGGGCGGGGCGGTGAGTGGAAAGGCAGAGTGCAAGACACGCCAGCCGCGCATCGCCAGGGTTCGCCTGAAAAGTAAACCGGGCGACGGGGCTCCGGCAAAACCAGGGATGCAATGGTCGCGTCGATTGCGAGTGCTCTGACTCCGGAATACGTCATCCTCGGGTTTGCCCTGATTTGCCAACTTCATGGGTGCGCTTGCACAATGTTAGTTGGTGTGCTGTCGATCCAAATCAGGAGAACCGCAAAGTGAAAAAACTTATTGCCGTGCTGACGATGGTCTCCATGCTGACGCTTTCCGCCGCGGCCAAGAGCAAAGAGAGCTCCCGCGTAGAAAACGCCGGCCAAGTTATGACCGAGATCTTGAATGTTCCCGACGACATTCCACAATCGCTGATTGACAAAGCCGAATGCGTCATCGTGCTTCCCTCCGTGGTCAAATTCGCGATCGGCATCGGCGGAAACTATGGCAGAGGCGTGATGACCTGCCGCACCAACAACTTCAAGGGACCGTGGGGAGCTCCCACGATGATGGCTTTGGAAGGCGGAAGTTTTGGCTTGCAGTTGGGAGGCCAGGCGACCGATTTCGTGTTGCTGGTGATGAACGAGCGCGGAGCCAACGGCATTCTGACCGGCAAGGTAAAGTTGGGAGCGGACGCCGCTGCCGCTGCCGGCCCCAAAGGACGCGATCTGGCTGCCGCCACCGACGTAACCTTGCGTTCGGAGATTCTCAGCTATTCCCGTTCGCGCGGGCTGTTCGCCGGGATTTCACTCGAAGGCTCGAACCCTGCGACCGGATAACGGCGCAAACAAATCGCTCTACGGCAAGGAAATCCCCGCCAAGGAGATTGTTTTGGAAAAGGCCGTGGCTCCGCCCCCCTCGGCCAAGCTGCTGCTCGATACGCTGAACAAGAGGTCGCCCAAGCACGAGTAGCTAGAGCGTGTTTCAAGGTTGGCGTATCCCGATATCCAAGGAGGCGTCATCCCGACCGAAGCGGAGCGGAGTGGAGGGATCTTGTGTTTCTTGCAGCAAGAACAACCCAAAAGATTCCTCGACTCGCGACGCCAGGCGTTGCTCGCTCGGAATGACGTTCATTAATTGGGGTACAGCATTTCTACAACTGCTTTAGGTCAGCAGTTTCGAGAATGGCATATCCCGTGAAGCTTGGCTCTGGGGTATGCCATTCCGCAACCGTTCCAAGTTAAAGGGAAACTTTTCGAAGCGGGGGCAGGATCATGAAGCTAACAATGTCCTCTGGCAGGGCGGCTCTGGCGATCTGCGGGCTCGCAATTTTGACACTCACAATGGCGGTTGCTGCTAACCCCCCAGACATCTCCGGCAACTGGCTTATCAAGTGGGACAGCGGGCCGCCAAACGCGCTCGTCCTCGCAAATACGGGTGGTGATCTTTCCGGGACCTATACCAACGATGCCAAGCAAACCTGTTCGGTGACTGGACGCTATGGCGCCGCAAACCGGGACTTTGCCGTCCACATTCAATGTTCGAACTACAATGTCGAACTGCAGGGCAGCCTCTCGGCCGATGGGGCGACCGGCCCCGGTAAGTATTGGTTCAAGGGAACCATGACCGGCACGTTCACCATGGTGCGCACAGAATAATCGAGTATTCACGGGACGACTCACATGCGGTCCCACTTTCCATTCCTACGCAGCTCCGCAATTTCCCGCTCCGCCATCTCGCGCAGACGAAGGTAATCGGGTTTGGCCACGCGGTTCAAGGGCATCTCGCCCGGCTGCAGCAGCACGTAATGACGAGGGCGCATGTAGGAGGCAAGTTCTCGCGCGTGCCTTTCCAGCATGGAAGAGGACAGAGTGACACCGGGCTTCATCTCCACGAAAGCGACGATGGCTTCGGAGATCAAGGCGTGCCCGACACCAACCGCGGCACAGGCGGCTACAGACTCCGCGAGCGCGCAGAAATGGTTTTCAACGTCCGATGGAAACACCTGGTAGCCGGAGGGTTTGATCACCCACTTGGCTCGTCCCGAAAGATGGACGCCCTGGCAATCCTTGAAACCGAGATCGCCGGTGTAAAGAAAACCATCGCGCGAAATCGTCCGAGCGGTCGCTTCAGGATCGTTCAGGTAACCCAGAAATGTCTGCGGCCCATGAAAACAGATGTGGCCGATTTCACCTTCCGGCAGTTCCGCCGCCGCGAAACCATCTTCGCGCATCTGGCCGCGAATGGAAGCCGCGTACACCGGCATATCCACTCCCAGGCTGTTCAGGCAGGCCTTTGCGTGCTCTTGCGGTTGCAGCTGATAGGTGCAGAAACCGGCTGTTTCCGTCAGCCCCAGCCCGGTGCCGGCCCATGGCGCCATGGCCGCCATCTTTTCGAGAAACGCCCCGGACACCTGCTGGCCGCCGTACGCCACCACCTTGAGGCTAGACAAATCGAAGCTGTCATAATCCTTCAACCGCCATTCGAAGTGAAACTGCGCCGGAATTTGTCCGAGGACTTGCACCTTGTATTGCTGGATAGCGCGCAGCGAAGCTAGAGGCTCGAAGGCCGCGAGAATGATTGCGGTTCCACCGCCGAAGAACGTGCCCATCAGCAGTTCGGTCTGACAACCCACGTGGGAGGGCGGCAGATTCACCAGCGTCCTCATGCCGGAATCGCCTTGGAAAAAAGCCTGGCTGATGCACATCGACTGGCATGCGATATTGCGATGCGAGAGCAAGGCAGGCTTGGGGCTGCCGGTTGAACCGGTGGTGAAAATAACCAGCGCGCCATCGTTCTCATCCACCCCTGCGGTGGCGCGTTCGAACGCCTCCTGAATCCGCTTTGCCGGCGCCCTTTTGCCGCTCGCCAGCCGCAACGCATGCGCCAGCATCCGCCGCATCGTCAGAGGCCCGTCAGTGGACTCGGAGTCCTCCGGCGCAGGCACCGCATCATCTCCGGGCTTAAAATCTTCGTCCGAAAAACACAGGCGATGCTCAACGAACGGCGCGTCGGTTTCGACCATCTTCCCGAGCCGTCTGAAATCAAGCGCCCCCGGCACCTGCGGGGCGTCCGCCGCCGGAAACGCGAACCCTCGCGGTCGCAGCAATCGCAGGCTGCGAATCATCTCGGCCGCCGAGAGTCTCAAGTCGAGCGGCGCGAAAATCACGCCAATGCGAAAGCAGGCAAACTCCAAAAGGATGTGCTCGGTCGACAACGGCAGAGCGCTGGCGAAACGATCTCCTTTTCGATAGCCCATTTCGACCAACTGCATGGCCAAACCTCTGGTGATCCGCTCGAAGCCGACCCAACTCGTGAGCTGGCCGGTGTCCGCACTGATGATCGCCGGATGAGCGGGCCGCTCATGAGCCCACTTTTCCAGGACGGAATGAAGCAGGTGACGGTCAGCAAAACGTTGGTCGAAATCCTCAGAAGAAAGCGGGTGAACCGCGTGCGGCTGGCTCTGCGGCTGGGTCTCCGGTTGAGTCATTGAGACTTGATTTTACAACTGTCCGGGCGATCGGCTAAAGCGGCTGCTGAAAAACGCGTACCAGTGTCATCCCTGAGGTCGCGCCGGAATTGCGCTGCCTAAGTAGCTGCTTTATTTTCAGCACGCGCAAACAGCAGATCCTTCGCTCTCCCACCCCAGCGACGGTAAAAGCGGCCGTCGCCGGGGCCCCCGGCGCTCAGGATGACACCCCAGGAGAAGAGTTCCGCAGCCTGTAAAGCGGTTCCGCAGAAGGTGTAGCCCCGTGATTTGTCCCCGGCGCGCGGGTTAGCCGGCCTGTTGAGCCATGAGTTCACAGTGGCTGATGGCGCAAGCGATTAGGAAAGAGCGCGGCTGCTTGCGCGTCGCCGTGTCGGCGATTACGCGGACGACAGAGCCCAGGCAAAGGGCCCGCGCCGGGCAATGGCCAGCGAGTTCCTCCGGCATTTCGAACCCAAACTCCAATTCCGTACCGACTTCTAAAGCCGCGGTGTGACGAAACAACAGACCAGAGCGGCTGATATTCTCGCTGCTTGCCTCGATCCACTCGGCGTCTCCAGGCAGGCGGAATTGCACGGACACCCGATGGCGTAAGCGCCGCTCGCGAGGCATCCACGCGACCCGCGAACCGCACTTGCGAAGCGATGCGTGCACCTGCCCGGTCGCGCTCGCTTCATCGTCTTCGGCCAAACAGAGCCGCCGCATCTTGCCCCAATCGTAAAGGTATTTGGCGCCGCAGTGAACGCAGAGCTGGTAGTAGTCACCGTTTTCAGCCCGCCGCGGCCAGGCAAACTGGTGGCGACAGGAAGACAGAAATCGCTCTAGAAGGCCCCCGCTCATGACTGGTATCATTCCGCTTTTCCAGCGAAAATGCATGTTACCGAAGGAGGGCCTCGCGGACCGCCGTGGTACAGTGGCGTACTGAACATCCACTGGAAAGCCGCCTTGCAAAAGCGCAAATAAAAAAGGCGCCTTTCGGCGCCCGTTCATCGTCCATTGTCCATCGAATAACTCAACTGCACGGCCTACACCTGCATAATCTCTTTTTCTTTGGCCTTGGCCATCTCTTCCATTTTCTTGATCTCGTCATCGGTCAGCTTCTGCATCTGATCGAGTGAGCCGCGCTCTTCGTCTTCGGTGATCTTCTTATCTTTCAGCGCCTTCCTGATGACTTCGTTGCCGTCGCGCCGAATGTTGCGAACCGCCGTACGGTGTTCTTCGAGGACCTTGCTGAGGTGCTTTACCAGCTCCTTGCGGCGCTCGCCGGTGAGCGCCGGGACCGGCACGCGCACGATCTTCCCGTCGTTCATCGGATTCAACCCCAGCCCGGCACTCCGTATGGCCTTTTCGATAGCCGACATGATACCGGGATCGAACGGCTGCACGGTGATCATCTGCGCGTCGGGAGCATGCACCTGCGCGATCTGGTTCAGCGGCATCGCCGATCCGTAGCACTCGACGTGAATGGTGTCCAGCATGTTGACGGAGGCGCGACCGGTGCGCGTCGCCGCCAGCTCGCGGCGGAAGTCTTCCACCGCTTTGTCCATGCGGGTTTTTAGTTGTATGTAGGTTTCTTTCAGAGCGGCCACTGAGGCCATGCTGACTTGAGCCATAGGTCTGCCCGTCTAAGCGGCCGCGGAAAACAAACTTCAGATGAGATGGGCGCCAAACCCTGGTACCGCGCGTATCGTGGACCCTGGCTTCGGCGCGTTTTTCCGCAGCCTGCTAAATAGAGAATTTCAAAACAGCGATTATAAACCCAGAATTGCCGAACTGGATCACTCTTCTGATTCCCCCTACCCCTTTTGAAACGCTACTGGCCGTTGACCAGCGATCCGACCTTCTCTCCGAGTACCACGCGCCGGATGTTTCCCTCTACATTCAAGTTGAACACGATAATCGGAAGATTGTTCTCCCGGCACAGACTGATGGCGGTCGCGTCCATCACGCGCAATCCCTGTTTCAACACGTCCATGTAGTTGATTTGCTCGATGCGCGTAGCATCCTTCACCAACATTGGGTCGGCGTCGTAGATGCCGTCCACCTTGGTGGCTTTGATGATCACGTCGGCCTTGATCTCCATGGCGCGCAAGGAAGCGGCGGTATCGGTCGAGAAATACGGGTTACCGGTTCCGGCCCCGAAGATGACCACGCGCCCTTTCTCCAGATGGCGAATGGCGCGCCGGCGGATGAATGGCTCGGCTACCTGGTTCATCTCGATGGCCGACATCACGCGCGTAAACACCTGTCGCTTTTCGAGGGCGTCCTGCAGCGCGAGGGCGTTAATCATCGTCGCCAGCATGCCCATGTGATCGGCTGAGACCCGGTCCATCTCGCGGGCCTGCTCGGCGACGCCGCGGAAGAAGTTTCCCCCTCCGACAACGATTCCGATCTCGACCCCGAGTTCGTGGACCTCTTGAATTTCGCCCGCGATCTCGTGCACACGGGCATTGTCGACACCAAAACCTTGTCCAGCGGCCAAAGCCTCGCCCGACAACTTCAACAGAACCCTGTGATATCGCGGCTGTATCATAAGCACCCGTTTCTAGTGTAACCGATCACTCGAACCCGAGCCGAACCATGCCGCATCATGGCCTGGCGCGGGCACCGGCAAACAAAAGGGCGGAGCCGCCTCCGCCCGCGATTTCGAATTGTTTTGCAAAGGCTACTTGGTAGTTGCCGGCTCGGCTTCCGCCGACGGTTTCGAGACCGCTACGGTCTCGCCGACTTCGCCCACTTTGAAGCGGGCAAAACGCCGCACCGAAATATTTTCTCCCAGTTTGCCGATCACGCCGGCAATGAGCTGCGCTATCGAGATGGACTGCTCCTTGATGAAAGGCTGTTCGTAGAGGCAAACCTCCTCGTAGAACTTGGCCATCTTGCCTTCCACGATTTTTTCGATGACGTTGGCAGGCTTGCCCGTCTGGGCGGCCTGCGCGCGATAAATGTCCTTCTCGCGCTCGAACGCCTCGGGAGTGACGTCTTGCTTGCGGACGAACTTCGGGTCGACGGCGGCAATGTGCATGGCGATGTCGTGGACCAGGTTCTGGAAGTCGGCGGTGCGCGCCACGAAATCGCTCTCGCAGTTCACTTCCAGCAACACGCCGATCTTTCCGCCGGCGTGGATGTAACTGGTGACACTGCCTTCGCTGGTCGTACGGGCCGCCTTCTTGGCTGCCGTCGCCATCCCCTTTTTCCGCAGCAGTACGAATGCCTGTTCGAGATCGCCTTTAGCTTCCGTCAGAGCGTGTTTGCAATCCATCATGGGAGCGCCCGATTTTTCGCGGAGCTCCTTTACCATTGTTGCGCTGATCACTGGAGAAGTACCCATTCCTGCAGAACCTTTCTTAAACTTCTTAAACTCAAAACCTGTTTCGGCGGAGCCCATGGCATCCGCCCGATTCTCTCGCGCCCGATCCCAGCGGACCGGTGCGCCACGCGGCAAGGCCGGCAGCCGGGGTGATCTCAAATTCACCTCAAAGCTGCGCGCCTTTGCCAACCGCGCCCTATTCAGTCAAAATTCGTCTGAAAATCGCCTACCGGCTCTCGACCTGCGGAAGATCGTTATCGTTGATCTCCGGCTCCGGCTGCTTGCGAATTCCCTTGCCCAGCACCTCTTCCATGCTGACGTCTTCGGCGACGCCGGCGGCCAGGGCTTCATCGGCAGCGGCCGCTGCAGACGCGCCTGCGGCAACACCCGCGGCAATTTCGGCGGCTTGCTTGTCGTTGGCAAACTGAGCGCCTTCCACGATCGAGTCGGCAATCTTCGAGGCAAAAAGCCGAATCGCGCGCAAGGCATCGTCGTTGCCCGGGATAATGTAATCGACTTCGCTCGGGTCGCAGTTGGTATCGACGACTGCCACCACGGGAATGCCCAGCTTGCGCGCTTCCTTGACCGCAATCTGCTCCTTGTTGGAGTCGATCACGAACAAAGCGTCCGGCAGCCGGGCCAGATTCTTGATGCCGGCCAGGTTGGCCTGAAGATGTTTGCGCTCGCGTTCGAGCTTGACGACTTCCTTCTTCGGCAGCAGCTCATAGCGGCCATCCGTGGCCATTTCGTCCAATTCCTTGAGCCGCTTCACCGACTTCTGAACCGTCACCCAGTTGGTCAGCAGACCGCCCAGCCAACGCTGGTTGATGTAGAACATTCCGCAGCGCCCGGCCTCTTCGGCAATGGCCTCCTGCGCCTGCCGCTTGGTTCCGACGAAGAGCACGAGCCGATTGTCGGAGGCGAGTTCCTGCACGAACTTCGACGCTTCCTTGAACATCTTCAGCGTCTTCTGCAGGTCGATGATGTAGATTCCGTTGCGCTCGCCGAAGATATACTCCTTCATCTTCGGATTCCAGCGCTTCGTCTGATGCCCGAAGTGCACTCCGGCTTCGAGCAACTCTTTCATGGTGATATTAGCCAAGTAACCTCCTCATTGGATTGCATCCTCCAGCTACCTGCGGCCAGCCGATCAAAAGCCACCGCTGGACAACCGCTATGCAGTCAAAGCTGCTCCGGCTGCCGGCGCCAAGGGATTACATTCCCGTGCCCGCCCCGTTGCGAACCGAACAGCGGGTGCGGGAAGATTTAGGTCCCGGAAAGCACTGGTCCGCCGCGCCGCCGGAACCAGACAGCGCGGAAACCTAAAGCGAAGAACAAAAACTGCGGCAGAGTCCAAAAGTTCTTGCCGGACGCAAGAAGGCGACGCACGTTACGGCGCGCGTCGCACACGGAAATCAGTGCTGGGGAATGCCTCTCATCAAGGCTGACCGGACGCCCGGAGGTGAGGCTCAATTGCAAAAGAACTGGTCGAGGCGTTCGCGCCCAAGCGAAAATCACGACCCTGCCAGCCAAACATGATCTCTATCGAGAACGCCACTGGACATCTTGCATCCAGTTGCATCCAGCACCAGCGTTGGCAAAAAGCCCCGCCATGGGGCCGAAGCAGCCGACGCAGCCCGCAACACTTGCCCTGCCTGGCCCGTGCAACAGACTGCGCAGTGAAGACCACGCAAAAGATCCGCCCAGTCGCTTAGCGCTTGGAGAACTGGAAGCGCTTGCGGGCACCCTTCTGTCCGTACTTCTTGCGCTCTTTCTGACGCGAATCGCGGGTCATGAAGCCTTCGCCCTTCAGCTTGGCGCGCAACTCGGGATTAAACTCCTGCAAGGCCCGCGAAATGCCCATGCGCACCGCGCCCGACTGGCCATTGACGCCACCGCCGCTACAGGTGGCAATGACGTTGAAATTGCCCGCGGTCTCGGTGATCACAAGCGGTTGACGAGCCACAATGCGCTGCGCATCGGTGACAAAATAGCGGTCGAACGGAAGACCGTTGACCGTCATTTCACCATTGCCGGGACGAAGAAAAACACGGGCGACACTCGATTTGCGGCGTCCCGTTCCATAGTATTGAACTGTTTCAGCCATTTAGAAGTCTTCTCGAGCGTGCTCGGACGCTCCTCTGATCCTTACTTTAGATTTTCCGTTCTTGCCGGGCTTGCGGCCAACCTTGTAGCTTGCACCGCTCTGGCCCTGACTCGTCCGGCCTTGGCACCAGCTATCAGCCGTTTAAAGCCCCGGCCGCTAACGCCTCGGGCTTCTGCGCCGAGTGCGGATGCTTGTCGTCGCGGTAGACCTTCAGCTTGCTGGCCATCGCCCGACCCAGTTTCGATTTGGGCAACATGCCCTGGATTGCATCCTGTACGATTTGCTCCGGCTTGCGCACGATGCGCTTGCTGAACTCTTCTTCACGCAACCCGCCGGGATATTCCGTGTGGCGCCGGTAGACTTTCTTGTCGGCCTTGAGGCCGGTCAGTTTTACCTTGGCCGCATTGATCACGATCACGTGGTCACCGGTATCAAGGAACGGCGTGTAGCGGGGATTATTCTTGCCGCTGAGGATGCGTGCAACCCGGGTCGCCAGACGGCCAAGGATTTGACCCTCGGCATCGACGACGAACCACTTGCGCGCAATCTCCCCTTTAGGGAAATACGTAGACATTCCAAACTCTCCCAGATGTGAAAAACCGCTGAACAGACCGCACGGCCTGTGCACTTTCAGAGCACCGACGTCACACTCGATGGCTGGAGTCAACCCCGCCCCGGCAACGCGCACACGGCACGCGCCGGAAGCCCTGCAGGGCAGCTCCGAATCCCCCAGACCGTTGTTTCTGCGACTCCAGCTAGCTGGAAACGGAGCCTTTACCGGTCAGCAGAACATCTCCGCAACAGGGACCGTCAAGGCGGGCAACGCAGGACAGCCGAAAGATTATAAGTTACCTTAGACAGCGCGGCTTGTCAACGCAGCCGGTTCGGCCACAGCTCGGCTCATGGCCCGGAATCTTCGGGAAAACGGGCGGCAGCCGAAGCCGCCGCCGTTTCCACGGCCGATAGCCTATCTTTCGATCTTCGATTCGCGATTCGCTCAGGCGATCCCTTCGGGGTGGCCTTTGCTTGCAGATCGAAAATCGAGGTTTCGAAAACTAAGCCAGTACCAGTTCCGCTTCGACGAGATTTTCCTCGAGGTCGGTTTTCACCTTGAAGCCCAGCTTCTGCACCATCGAGCGCATCTCGCGGTTATCGCCAAGCATGACAGCGTTGACCTTGGAAAGCTTCTCGACTCTGGCAATCGCCACCATCTGCCGATAGAGTTCCGTGCCCAGACCCTTGGCCTGGAACTCGTCACGCACCAGCACCGCCAGCTCGGCCTCGTTGCGGCCATGCAGCTTGCTCATGCGGCGATACCGAGATGATCTCGCGATTGCCGTCCGGAGTCTTGCGTTCCACCACCAGCGCCATCTCGCGGTCATAGTCGATGAAGCAGATGCGGGTCAGGCGCTCATGCGCGGTGCGCTGACTGAGCTTCAACGGCTGGAAGTAGCGCATATAGACCGAGCGCTCCGACAGCTTCTGATGGAAATCGACAATCAGCGGCTCGTCTTCCGGACGAATCGGCCGGATCAGGACCTTTTCGCCGTTCTTCATCGTCCATTCGTTCACATACTGCACCGGATAGGAGCGGATCGCCGCCCGCGGCAGCTTGTCTTCCGGCACCTCGAGTCCATGAACCACCACGCGGGCATCGAGCGCCAGCAGCCGTTCGGGCGAGGCCAGCAGCGGATTGATATCGATTTCCTTGATCCACGGCTGTTCGACGACCAGTTCACTGAAGCGGACCATCAAGGTCTCCAGCGCCAGCAGGTCCACCGGCTTGCGGCCGCGGACGCCCTTCAAGGCCTTGAAGATCTTGGTGTGTCTCCATCATGCGCAGAGCCAGGGTGCTGTTCAGCGGCGGCAGAGCCAGCGAGCTGTCCTTGAAAACTTCGACCAACTGTCCGCCGGTTCCAAACAGCAGAACCGGGCCAAACTGCGAATCGATGCTCGAGCCGAGAATGATCTCGTAGCCTTCAAGCTTCGCCATCGGCTGCACGGTCACGCCCTGGAAGTGCTCGGCGCCAACCTTTTCGGTCACCGACTGCTTGATGCCCTCGAAAGCCTTGCCGACGGCATCGGCATCGCGCAGGTTCAACACCACGCCACCGACGTCGGTCTTATGGCTGATGGTCAGCGAGTGCAGCTTCAGCACGATCGGGATAGCCCATCGTGTTGGCAATCGCGATCGCCTCTTGCTTGCTGAGGGCGATCTCGGTCGGAACCGTCGGGATGCAGTAGGCTTCCAGCAGTTTCTTCGATTCGTATTCGGTCAGGATGGTGCGGCCGGAATTGCGCACCGAGGTGATGATCTCGGCCGCTTTCGCGCGGTCAGGACCGCCGTCCGCCGAGCCCAGTTGCGGAGTCTCGTAGATGCCCTTGCAGGTTGTACGAGTACTTCCACATGTAGTTGAAGGCGCGCGGTCGCCGTATCCGGGAAGGCGAAGGTCGGAATGCCCGCCTGGTTGAGAATTTCCACGCCGGCTTGAACGTCGTTGCCGCCCATCCAACTGGCCAATACCGGTTTGCCCAGACTCTTGGCGAACGGGCGCAGCTGTTCGGCGATCTGCGTCGGATTGGTCATGCCTTGCGGAGTCAGATGACCAGCATGCCATCGATGCCGGGATCCTTGGCGGCGATTTCGAGCGACTTGGCGTAGCGTTCCGGCTCGGCGTCGCCGAGGATGTCCACCGGGTTGTTGTGGCTCCAGGCGGGGGCAGAAGCTGGTTGAACGCCTCCATGGTTTCCGGCGAAAGCTCGGCCAGTTCGCCGCCGCCGAGGATCAGCGCATCGGTGGCGAGCACGCCGGGACCGCCGGCGTTGGTGACGATGCAGAGCCGGTTGCCCTTGGGGCGCGGCTGCTTGGCCAGCACTTCGGTCATGTAGAAAATGTCGGCGATGGAATTGACGCGCAGAACGCCGGCGCGCCGGAAAGCCGCTTCCAGCACTTCGTCGCTGCCGGTGAGCGAGCCGGTATGCGAGGCGGCCGCTTTGGCGGCCGCTGCCGTGCGCCCCGCCTTGATCACGATGATCGGCTTGGTCAGCGACACTTCGCGCGCGGCGGAAAGGAAAGAGCGCGCATCGCCGATGGATTCCATGTAAATCACGATGCTGTTGGTGCGGGGGTCATTGCCGAAGTAGTCGATCAGGTCGCCCCAGCTTACGTCCAGCATGGAGCCGATCGAGACGAACGCGCTGAAGCCGACGTTCTCCTTCAAACTCCAATCCAGCACCGCCGTGCAGAGCGCGCCGCTTTGGCTGATGAAAGCCACGGTGCCGGGCCGGGCAATGGTGGTGGCGAAAGTCGCATTCAGGCCCATAACGCGGGTTCATCACGCCCAGGCAGTTGGGGCCGATCATGCGCATCTTGCCGCGCATCTGTCCATGATCTCGGCTTCGAGCTTCATGCCGGCCTCGCCAATTTCCTTGAAGCCGGCCGAGATGACGATGGCCGCGGGAATGCCAAGCCCGACCGCTTCCTTGATCAGCGCGGGAACGCTTTCCGCCGGCGTCGTGATCACCACCAGGTCGACCACTTCCGGCAAATCCGTCAAAGAGGGATAGGTGCGAATGCCGAGAATATTAGACCGTTTGGGATTGACGGGATAAAGAGTCCCGCCAAACGGACTGCTGAGAAGGTTCCAAAGAACGTTGCGGCCGACACTTCCGGCACGTTCCGAGGCGCCGATGAGGGCGACGCTTTGAGGTTTAAAGATTGGATCGAGGGGATGCACGTCCGGACGCAATACATCATGCGCCGGGTCAGTGACGATCTGCCCTTTTCCAACCGCTTTTCCGGTGGCTTTTCCAACCGCTTTTCCAACAGGAGTCATGAGACCTCACCTTGCGAAATGAAAAATGTATTTATGAATGAATCGATTTTGGCAAAAGGCTGCGAAGCAAAACTCTTGTATTCGAATCAGACAGGAGTCGCGAACTATATCGCGGCTTAGGCCGAACGCAACAGAGGGACGGATTGCATGGTCCTGGGGCACGGATATCGTTACGGACACCTTCCCTCCTCGCGGGGACGCGTTTTTCAGCAGCCTGCTGAACCGCAGCGCTCAAGAACAACCAGGATGTTCGCTTCTGTCTGTCCCAGAATATCACCCCTGAGGGCGCTCGCACAGCGCTGATTGCCCTTGTGTTTTCAAGGATTTACTCTATAATATTTCAATTGTGAAACGGCCCTTGGCGGACTCTGGCTCTTCCACCTGTCCGCGGCAATGTAAATCCATGCGCTATCGCTTCGCCGTCCCGTTACTGTGGATCGTCTTTTTGATTGCCGTCACCTCCGGCTGGGGCCAGCAAGCCGCAGGGTCTCCGGCAGGTGAGGGGACGCCGGCGGCGCTGGAGGTTGCAGTCAAAGGGCCTTTCGAGTTTGTCGCTTATGGCGACATCAGGTTTACCAATCCCGCCGACGTTGCGCCCAGCAATGCGGAATTTCGCAGGGACCTGGTCAACCAGATCGCAGCCATCAATCCAAGCTTTATTCTGGTCAGCGGCGACCTGGTGCTACAGGGTGATAACCCCGCCGACTGGACCATCTGGGACGCCGAAACTAAGCCTTGGCGCGAGGCCAAACTCCCGGTCTTCCCCACCATCGGCAATCACGAGCTTTACAAGGATCCGGCCGCCGGTTTACGGAATTATTTTCAGCGCTTTGCTGAACTGAAAAACAGCCGCTATTACTCGCTGCGGGCCGGCAACACCCTGACACTGGTTTTGGACAGCTCAGAAGACGAGGCAAACGGGGCGCAAGGACAGTGGCTGGCCAACCAACTCGATCACCTTCCCAACGATGTCGATTTTGTCTTCTTGCTGCTGCATCACCCGCCTTACACCAATTCCAAAGAGGGCTTTTTGGGAGGGGGCGGTCATTCGATGCGCGCCCGCGAGCAGGCGCTGGCGAAAATGCTGGAAGAACGCCAACTCAAGACCCGCCCACGCTTCATTGTCTTTAGCGGTCACGTCCATAACTACGAACGTTACGAGCACCATGGCGTGACATACATAGTGACCGGCGGCGGCGGAGCGACACCATACGCGATTTCACGCAAGCCGGAGGATGCATACCGGCAACCCGGCCCTACCTACCACTATTGCGTGGTGCGCGTGAACGGCACAAGAATCGAGCTCGACATGATGAAACTCGAAATGCGAAACATGCAGCCGCATTTCGTTCACGCAGACTCGGTGGTCATCATCAGCGCGCCCGCGGCGCCGCCGGCCAAAGCCGCTGCTGCGGCCAGATAGCGTTCCGCTGCTTCTCGAACGGCGGCTGTGAGCGCGGCAAGCAATTGTTGGAGAAGCAGCGGACACCCCGGAAATCGGTGCCAGCAGCCTGAAATCATCACATCGGGCACCGTCCAGGGCAGGCGCGTCAGCCGTGCCGATTGGCAGCGGAATCGAAAGCTGCTGAGACAATGGTACAATTTCGATTCACATCTATCTTGAGCACCTGGAAGTTTGCTTGGCGCAGAGCATGGAACAAGAACAGAAAAGCTTCACGTACGCCGACGCCGGCGTCGACATTGAACGAGCCAATCGCACCAAGCAACGCATCAAGTACCTGGCTCACCGCACCTTCAACAAGAACGTACTGAGCGAAATTGGTGGATTCGGCGGCCTGTTTCAAGTCGACAAGAAGAAATTCAAGGACCCTGTACTGGTCTCCAGCGTCGACGGCGTCGGCACCAAACTGAAGCTCGCCTTCGAGATGAACCTGCACCACACCGTCGGCGGCGACCTGGTGAATCACTGCGTCAACGACATCGTGGTGCAGGGCGCGACCCCGCTTTTCTTCATGGATTACTTTGCCAGTCGGCAAGCTCGACCCGGAAGTGGCCGAAAGGGTCGTCGCCGGAGTGGCCGAAGCCTGCAAGCATAACGGCTGCGCCCTCATCGGCGGAGAAACGGCTGAGATGCCGGGCTTTTATCCGCCGCAGGAATACGATCTGGCCGGGTTCATCGTCGGCGTGGTCGAGCGCGACCGCATCATCACCGGCAAAGCTGTCGAGGTGGGCGATATCCTGCTGGGCTTGCCTTCGAGCGGTATGCACACCAACGGCTATTCGCTGGCCCGCAAGTTACTGTTTTCGCTCGCCGGATACTCCCCCGAGACCTACGTCAACGAGATTAAGGGCAAGATCGGCAACGAGCTGATGAAGCAGCATCGCAGTTACTGGCCGATTCTTCGCCGCCTCATCGAAGCCGATACCATCAGCGCCATGGCGCACATCACCGGCGGCGGCATCACCGATAATCTGCCCCGCGTGCTGCCCAAAGGAACCGCCGCGATCGTCGAAATGGGAACGTGGCCCGTCTTGCCGATCTTCGGGCACCTGCAGAAGCTCGGCAACATCGAGCCGGCGGAAATGATGCGCACCTTCAACATGGGAATCGGGATGCTGCTGGTAATCTCGCCTAAGAAATTCAAGAAGGTTCAGGGCATCCTCGAACGCATCGGCGAAAAAGCGCACGTCATCGGACGTATCGTCAAAGGCGACCGCAAAGTACAGTACACGTAAGCGAGCGAAGGACCGCGGCTTCATAGCCTGAGGAAAAACTACTTTCACGAGCCAGCGCTTCCCTCCGATCTTGCTCAAGCGTGAGCGGGGATGGAGAATTCTAGGACGCGTGATCTGGTGGATAGGAATGCCACAGTGAGCAAGTCATACGATGCGCGCAGCTACAATCATAAGCAGTTTTTAGAGCCTTCAACGCGCGCGGTGCTACCCTTTTGGCAATTCTGGACGGTAGGAGATGACCGCGTTTGTAGGCGCTGCAAGCCACTCGACCGATTCACCGCGCGCTGGGATGATCCCATATGGGGCGAGATCTACCCTAAAATTCACCAGAAGTGTCGCTGCGGCGTGGTTCCCATTCTTCCAAGTGAGGCCCCTGGAGATGCGCTCGTACCGGGCCACGAGAGACTGCGCGACGTGCTTCCCATTGTGAAGACATCCCTCCGCCCGCGAAGGGCACCAACAAAAGAGGAATATTAATGAAGCTGCGCTGGTGTTTATTTCTAATTCTGATCGTTACTGTTGGCGCAACTGCGCAAACAGCCAAGAGTGCTTCTGTCACGGCTAAAAAGCTGGTTGTTTCTCAGCCCTTCTTGGAGAGGGCGAAGGATGCACTAGCCGCAATAGAGGTGATCAGTGTTAGGTCTTCGAACGGGTTGTATCTCGAACGTTATCTGATCGCCGAGCGTGCCGTTGCACGGCTGAAAATTGAGGCTCAATCAGCCGTCGAACAAGATGCTGCGAAGGCAATCGAGTCGCCTCTGAGCCACCTCGAAACATGTCGCATGCAGTTCGAGGCAAACATGAAATTTGATTGCGACGATTTAACCTCTCTAAACGCCGCCTACACGCCTATCGGACTAATTCCTTGGTGGCGCACCAGGTAAGAAGGCACAACTGCTCTTATGAATCTCGGCATTCTTCTTTCCGGACGCGGCTCTAACTTCGAGGCCATCGCAGACAACATCGATGCCGGACGCCTGGCGGCGAAGATCTCGATCGTCGTCTCCAACCGCGCCGCTGCCGGCGGCATTGAAAGCGCCCGCCGTCGTGGGCTCAATGCGGTGGTCATCCCCAGCCAAGGCCGCCAGCGCGAAGAGCACGACCGCGAGGTGGTGGCCGCACTGCGCCAGGCGAGCGTCGAGTTGGTCATCCTCGCCGGCTACATGCGGCTGCTGTCGCCCTGGTTCATCCAGCAATTCCCGCAACGCATTCTCAATATCCATCCTTCCCTGCTGCCCGCATTTCCCGGACTGGATGCGCAGCAGCAGGCCTTTGACTACGGCGTGCAAGTCAGCGGCTGCAGCGTCCATTTCGTCGACGAGCACCTCGACCACGGGCCGATCATCGTGCAGCGCGCCGTCCCTGTGCTGCCGGATGACGACGAACCCACCTTGGCCGCGCGCATCCTGGAGCAGGAGCACCAGGCCTATACGGACGCGATTCGTATCGTGATTGAGGGGAATTACAAGATCGTCGGCCGCCGCGTTGTCGCCAAGTCCTGAAGCGCCGGAAGCGCGCGCGCTGATACATCTGATACATTTTTCTTATGCTAAAAGTGAAGCTGCTACGGCCCGGCGCCAAAGCGCCGACGATTGCTCATCCGGGTGAAGACTTGGGCTACGACATCTATGCCGCCGAAGATGTGACCATCGCGGCGCGAGCGAATGCCGTCGTCCCCACCGCTATCGCTATCGAGTTGACCAGTGCCGCGGACGAACCGCTGGGCGCTTTGTTGCGCGATAAGTCGTCGATGGCGGCGCGGCGGCTGGCGCTCACAGGGGGCGTCATCGACGCCGGCTATCGTGGCGAAATCAAGGTGCTGATCGAGAACCTCGGTGAGCGGGCAGCCGAAATTCATGCCGGCGATAAGCTGGCGAACCTGATTCCTTATCCGGTGCTGACCACGCCGGTTGAGACCGTCGAAGAGCTGGCGCAGTCGAGCCGAAACGCCGGAGGCTTCGGGTCATCGGGCAGAAAATGATAGGGGCGTGACCTCTGTCGCAAAAAGAAACTACCCCACGTCAGTCAACTGCGGGCGAACCTGGGGCCACCCGGCTACCGCGTGAACTCCAATTGCGCACAGCCCCCGTTCTCGATCGCGATATTTTGTGGGTCTTCATAACTGAAATCATCCCCGACAAAGGACATTTTGTCGAGGCTCGCGCTGGCTATGTATTGCCCTGCCGGAACCCTAATTTTAAACTCTCCCTTCCGATTCGTTACCGTTTCGAACCGGCGACCATCTCCTCGGACTAGAATCTTTACCCCCGCGATAGCTTCATATCTGTACACGTGACCCTCTATTACGCCACCGCTCTTACCTGCCCTTAATTGCTGAACCTCCTCCAATACGCGGCCTGCCTGGCCCGTAGGTCCAGAATTCCCGCACCCGTCCAAAGACCACGCCTGGTCTCGCTTTGAATAGGATAGGAATAGAACGTAAGATCGACCGGTTTTCCAGGCGAACCCTGCACGGCCGCTACTGTTCTCCTCCCAGATATTGAAAGTCGGTCCGATTTTTCCCCGCAGCACCCGAGCCGTGCGCAGCTCATATTCGTGGCCGTCAAGGTCGTGACCCGTCGTGACGTATGTGCTCCGGACAAGCTTCGCAACAACCACTAACTGTTCATGGAAGTACTCCGCGCAGACTAGACGCGGCTGCGGGACACGGCACACAGCTGCCGCTGGCGCGCTTACCAGAATCGCGAGGGCAACAACCGCGGAGATTTTTCGAGATTTGTGAAGCAAACTAGGCCTCACATGCCGTCGTAGTTCGGGCCGCCGCCGCCCTCCGGCGGAACCCAGGTGATGATCTCGTACGGGTCCATGATGTCGCAGGTCTTGCAATGCACGCAGTTGGACGGGTTCAGGTGAATTTCTTTCGCACCGGGCACCGCCGCGGACTCGGCCATCTCATAGACATTGGCCGGGCAGAAGAACTGGCAGGGATTGCCGAACTCGCGGGTGCAGCGCGTATTGCAGATATCCGTATCGTGAATGACGAGGTGCGCGGGCTGATCTTCCTCGTGGCGCGTGCCGGAGTAGTAGATATCTGTCAGCTTATCGAAGGTAAGTTTACCGTCGCCCTTGGCCCAGCCGGTGATCTGCTCGGGTTCGTCCCATCCGCGTGTGTCGGCCAGGGTGCGCATGCGTTTATGCCCAGCGTGGGCGGGGTAGCGCTCCATCAGGCCTCGTCCGCCGGAGATCTGTTGCAACGCCGCGTTGGCCAATCCCTCCAGCAGGCCTCCCTCGAAGCCCTGGTGGAAGTTGCGCACCGGGAAAAGCTCGCGCTTGATCCAACTGGCGTCGACCTTTTGCTTGAACGCCTGCAGTTGAGCGGCGGAAAAGTTGCCGGCGATGAGCGCGTCGAAAGCGGTTTCCGCGGCCAGCATGCCGCTCTTGATGGCCAGGTGAATGCCTTTCAGCCGCTGCGAATTGAGGAAGCCGGCCGAGTCGCCGATGATCATCCAGCCGTCGCCCGCGAGCGGCGGCATCGCCCACCATCCGCCATAAGGGAGCGTCTTGGCGCCGTAGCGGATAATCTTGCCGCCTTCGAGCAGTCCGCGGACGAACGGATGCTGCTTGAAGGATTGCAGAACGTGCTGCGGGTCCGTGCGCGGGTCCGGGTAATCGAGCCCGGTGACGAATCCGAGCGAGACAACATTATCTTTGCCGCCGTAGATCCAGGCGCCGCCATACTCCCTGGTGGTCAGAGGCCAGCCCATGGTGTAGATGACTTGGCCGCGGCCGATGCGCCCTGAAGGCACCTCCCACAGCTCCTTCACGCCGGCGCCGTAGGTCATGGGATTGCGGTCGCGGTCGAGTCCGAAACGCCCAGTCAGTTGCTTGGTCAGCGAACCGCGCGGACCTTCGGCGAGGATCAGGATCTTCGACTTCAGGTCGTAGCCGGGTTCGAAATTCGCCTTCGGCTGGTTCTGCTTATCGACACCCTTGTCGTCGGTGCGCACGCCGGCGACCTTGCCCTCTTCGATCAATAGCTCGCTGCCGGCAAAGCCCGTGAAGACGGTGATGCCGGTCTCCTCAACCTTGGCGCCGAGCCATTTGACGAAGCGGTTGAGCGAGATGACGTAGTTGCCGTGATCGCGCAACGGAGGCGGCGTGATGGGAGCCTTGAACTTCGACTTGCGAGTGAGAAAGTAAACCGCCTCGCTGGTCACCTCCGACTCGATCGGTGCTTCGTCTTTCCAGCCGGGCAGCAACTCATCCATCGAACGCGGATCGAGCAGCGCGCCGCTCAACGAGTGCTGCCCCAACTCGCGCGCCTTTTCCAGGACATACATGTTCTCTTTCGAGATGGCAGCGTCAGGGTGGGCGGCGTTGTGCTCGTCGATCAGTTGAGACAAACGCAGCGCGCAGGCCAACCCGGCGGGTCCGCCGCCGACGATGGTCACGTCCGCTTCCATCAGCGGGTGCTCGAACATCGGGAATTGGGGTGCGGAAAATCATAAGAAGTTTCGAGTTTCAAGTTTCAAAATAAAAAATCTATCGGCCCAGCCGAAACTTGAAACTTATCCCTTGGCCTTTTTTACCTCTTCGATCAATGGCGGCACGATCTCAAACAGGTTGCCGACGACGCCGATATCGGCGACCTCGAAGATGGGCGCTTCGCTGTCCTTGTTGATGGCGATGATGGTGCGCGCTCCCTTCATGCCGACAATGTGCTGGATGGCGCCGCTGATGCCGAGCGCCAGATAGAGTTTGGGCGCGACCGTCTGGCCGGAGGAGCCGACCTGGCGCTCCATGGGCAGCCAGCCGTTGTCGCAGATGGGACGCGAAGCGCCGATTTCACCGCCCAGCGCATCGGCCAGCTTTTGCGCAATTTCGAGATTCTTTTGCTCCTTGATGCCGCGGCCCACGGCCACGATGATCTCGGCCTGCGAAAGGTCCACCGCCTGTTTGGCTTCCTTGAACGGCGCCTCCGGCTGGGTACGAATCACGCCATCGGCGATCTGCGCCTGCACGCTCTCAACCGGAGCGGCCGCCGCGCCCGCCTGCACCTGGTCGGCGCGAAACGCTCCCGTCTGGAAACTGGCGAACCATGGACCGCCGCCGGAGATCGCGACATCGGCGGTGAACTTGCCCTGGAACATCTGCCGGACAAATAGCAGTTTGCCGTTTTCGTATTTGAAACCGATGCAGTCGGGAACCAGGGAGACGCCGAGTGAAGTGGCGAGTTTGGGAGCAAAATCCCGCACCTGGTAGGTGTGCGGCATGAGCACGAGTTTGGGCTGGCGCTGCCGTATGAAGTCCCGGAGCGCCGCGGCAAAGCCGTCGGGCGTGTAAAGGGCGAGCTTTTCGCTCTCGATGGCGTAGACCTTGGCGAGCTTCTTGGCCGCGACTTCGGCGGCTATACCACCGACGTTGTGGCCAACGACGGCGGCCTCAACCGTCCAGCCGGTCTGCGCCGCGACCGCCTGCGCACCAGTAAGCGTCTCCCACGAGACGCGGTTCAGTTTGCCTTCACGCTGTTCGACGACGACCAGAATGGTATCCATTTCTCTCCCTCAACTCCTCGTGCCCGGCAGGCCGGGGTCCCCGCGATGCGCGCTTTTCGCGTCGGGGGGTGAAAGCCGCGCACGCGAGCGCAGGCGATAACCGATGATATTCAGCAGCAGTCCCGCTACGGCCAGAGCGACAGCCGTGTAAACGATACCCAGCCGCCCCAGACGGATGGCAGCCGGAGTGAAAAACGCGACCACCAAGGCGAAACCCCAGCAAATCCAACCAATGACGATAATGCTGGTTGCCGTTTCCCGCTTCTGTTCAGGACTCTCGACGATAGTCATACGCGGACTCCATCCAGCAGAAGATCCGAGAGCAAAATCGAAGCGGCGGCCGCCGTTTACAGCACGCGAACTTCGTTGCGCAGCTTGTCGACCAGCTTCTTGGCGATGTCGGCCGGCGAGCCCTCGAGGTACTCGGTCGTCTTGGTCTTCTGCGGCACGTAAAGGCGCTCCACCTTCTGCAGAGGGGCGCCCACGGCGGAGCTGATCTCATCCCACGCCACCTTACGCATAGGCTTGGTCTTGGCCTGCTTGATGCCGATCAGCGTCGCGTATCGGAGCTTGTTGATGCCGGACTGAATGGCGAGCACCGCTGGCAGCGGCATATCTACAAACTGAAAGAAACCGCTCTCCAGTTCGCGCTTGACGCGAATGCCGCCATCCTTCTTTTCAATCTGCATGATGATGGTTGCATGCGGCCAGCCCAGCAATTCGGCCAGCAACACGCCGGTCTGCGCCAGGCCGTAATCGTCGGATTGCAATCCGGTGAAGATGAGGTCGAACTGCTCGTCCTTGACGGCCGCGGCCAGGGCCTTGGCAAGGTTCAACGGATCGAGGGTGACGAAACGATCATCCTCCAGGTGAATGGCGCGGTTAGCGCCTTTGGCCAGGGCTTCACGCAAAACCTGCAGCGCGCGCGCCGGTCCGGCGGTGATGACGACAACTTCGCCGCCGTGCTTCTCGCGCTGGCGCAATGCCTCTTCCAAGGCGTAGGCATCGGGTTCGTTCACTTCATACGACACGTCGTCGCGAATCCACGTGCCCTGCTCATTCAACTTCAGTGGGACATCTTTTTGCGGTACCTGTTTAATGCAAACCAGGATATTCAACCGAGCACCTCTTTTCAATGGGCTCCGGCGAAAGTGGCAGCCCAAAACTCAGCACGGACAGCTCCGCCGGAAGCAATCGAACGACAGAAGAAATGAACAAAAACGGACCCGCCGATGGCACGGACCGCGAACGGACGAGTATACCGGAAAGAAGAGCAACTCTCAAAAACTCTGCCGGTGCGCCGCAGGGCGAAGAAAGCTTCCGCGCTAATCCAGAAACGCGACCGACTGCACCCCGGAAACTTCAAAGCGTTTGCGGCAGCGAACATTCTTGCAGCCCATCAAGTCTTCTCGCCGCACCATGTAGGAGCGGGCCTTGGCAAACCGGGCCCGGTCGCGCTCGTCGGCGCGCGGCGACAGATTGCGCTTCTTGATACGCACCGTCCAAGAGAGATCGTATTCGGCGCTCTGACGGCAATGCGGACACGTCAGAGTGGCCTTTTTGGTTTCTTGCCGCTCGTCGTAAAATTCGCGTTCTTCCATGCTGATCGGCCTCTCGTCAAACTGCCCCGGCAAAGGCCAAAGTGGCCGTCGCCGGGAACCCCGTGGCACACCATCATTATTCCACAATCGGTAGCGCACGTTGCCTTGGAGCCTGGGTGATGTTTTTGCAACCAGCCTTAGCGCTTCCCAACCGGTTCGAATGCGAAACTACCCCAGGTCAGCCCAAAAGACGGGCGGGACCTGGGGCACCCGGCCTTACCGTGTGATTCTGAGCGAAGCTTCCTGGAACGGCTCCCAGTTTTTTCAGCTCAGCCTCAACCTCGCCGGGCGTCCAGTCGTTGCCCGTGTATTGCGCCACGATCTTGCCGTCGGGCGCAACCAGCACGGTGCGCAGCGAATGCACGATCTGCCCATTTTCGGGCATGTAGCTCAGGCCAAAAAAATCGGCGGCCTGGCGGGTTTCAGAGGGCGTGCCGGAGACAAATCGCCAGTGCTCGAAGGTCGGATCGACGTCGCCGGCATAAGTTTTCCCATAGCGCATCAGCACAGAGGGCTTGTCATATTCCGGATCGATACTGATACTGAGTAGCTGCAAACGGCCATAAACGGCCGGGGTCGCCTGCTTCAGATCCCTGGCAAGCTGTCCGAAGTTGTTACTCATGCGGATACAGAAGTCCGGCAGCGGACAGCGGGTGTAGATGAAGGTCAGCAACAAAGGCTTCCCGCGGAACTGCTGGAGGTGCACGCGCCGGCCATTCTGATCCACGAAAGAGAAGTCGGGCACCGCTTCGCCGACCTCCGGCGAGTGCATCTTCGAAGTCGAACTGACGGCTGCCAGCGCCGCGCCCTGGTTGATTGAGACGTCGGTGATATAGGCCCGGTCGGAGCTGACGGCCAGGGTTCCGTGCAGCTCATCTCCCGGCCGCGCCACGTTGAAGACCCACTCGTCCTGAACCCGGAATGGCATCGTCATGCCCTTCATGTAGCCGGGGATGTCCTGGTGTTGCAGCGTGATCTCTTTGGTGGGCGCGTTGACGGCGATGACTTTGCCCTCGATCGGGTAGCGCTGAACATCCTTTGGCTCCTTTGGCTTGGACGTACAGCCTGCGAGCAGGACGATGGCACAGAGGAGTCCGAAGAAAACGATTTTCGGCTGGTAGCGATTAGAGACAGTCATGCGGCCTCCAGAGATGAAAGACGCGTGTAATCAGCGTGCGTTTAAAACAGAATCGGTGGTCACGGTCCGTGTTTGGTCGAACTACTTACCTCTAAACTTTTCGACCAGCGCTTTGGCGGCGCGCGTCGGCGACAACTCGCCTTCCCGCACCGTCTGTTCGATCCCCGGCAGAGCGGCTTTGACGCGTTCGTCGTGGCGGAATTGTTCGAGCAACTGATTGCGCACCGCCTCCCGCAGCCAGGTTTGCCGCTGCTGACGCCGGTTCTGGTCGAACCAGCCGCCCGTCTGCATCTGTGCGCGATGCTGCAGCACCACCTCCCAGACATCGGAGATGCCTTCGCCGGTGACCGCCGAGCAGGTAACGGCCGGCGGCGTCCAACCGGTTTCGCGCGCCGGAAACAAGTGCAAAGCCTGCTCCAATTCGCGCTTGGCACGCTCGGCAGCCCGAGCGTTGTCGCCATCGGCCTTGTTGATGGCGAGCAGGTCGGCCATTTCGATGATGCCGCGCTTGATGCCCTGAAGTTCGTCGCCGGCGCCAGAGATCATGAGCAGCAGAAAAAAATCGACCATGCCGTGAACCAGCGTCTCCGACTGGCCCACGCCTACGGTCTCGATGAGCACGGTATGAAATCCCGCAGCCTCGCAGAGAATCATGGTCTCGCGGGTGCGGCGAGCAACACCGCCGAGCGAGCCGCCGGCGGGCGAAGGCCGGATGAACGCCATTTCGCTGTTGGCAAGCCGCTCCATGCGGGTTTTGTCGCCGAGGATGCTGCCGCCCGAGCGCTCACTGCTGGGATCGACGGCGAGCACCGCGACGCGATTTCCCTTGGCGATTAAAAAATTTCCCAGCACCTCGATGAAGGTGCTCTTGCCCGCTCCGGGGACGCCTGTGATGCCGACGCGAATGGAATCGCCCGACCTGGGCAGACAGGCATCGATGATTTGCTGGGCCAATTCGGCATCTTCGCCGCGCGAGCTTTCAATCAGCGTGATGGCGCGTGCGAGCACGATGCGATCGCCGCGCATAATGCCTTCGACGCACTCGGAAAGGGTCAGGCGGCGACGACGGCGCACACCCGTGGACCTTATGTTCTCGGGCGGCTCAACGCCGGGCCGAACAAAAAGAGTTTTATCCCCAGACGGCAGGTGGAACCTCCTTTCCAATACGATGTTGAAAACTCGATACGATTTCTCTCACGCCTGCTCGCCTGGCATTATTCATGACGCCGGACGAATAAGGGTCCTACCTGGCAAAGTGTCGAGATGGTGATTTCTCAACAATTACCTATTTGGATGGCAGAAGGAGTGCAATAAAACAGAGTAGTGCTGCCACCCAGCATATGGCGTATCTCACCCGCTTGGTGCTGTGAGGATAAAGCCGACGGTGAGCCTTGATTGCTCTGATTTCTTCCATTATGCCTGGTCGAAGCGAGAACTTGATTTCTGGGTTTTCTCTCGATGCTTCATCCAGCAGTTGAGTGCGCGTAAACCAGATTATGATACCCAGTATTGGGACAAGCGCCAGAATCAGCCCATGACTCACCGCACCGAGGATGCTGGCAGCGAAATGGACCATACCTCTCGTGCCCCCAAAACAGGATAAATCCACCCTAGCCCGGCGACCAGAGTTACTTCCTAGAACAGGCATTATCACTTCTTTGCCCAAAAACGAGAACTGCTGGCTTTCGCCCACTCACTCAGGAGCAGAGTATCAGTGCCAACGCTGCGCCGACACGAACAGCCGAGACAAAAGATGGCTCGCTATTCCATCCGCAGAATCGCTCCGCTGGCGGCCGACGATGCCAATTTCGTGTACAGGGCCAGATATCCTTTGGTGAACTTGGGCGCCGGTCTTTTCCAGCTCTTCAAGCGAGCCGCAATTTCCTCTTCGCTGACCTGCACCTGCAAGGTCTTACCCGGAATGTCGATGGTAATGGTATCGCCGTCGGCGACGATGGCTAACGGTCCACCTTCGGCGGCTTCCGGCGAAATGTGTCCGACGAAACATCCATTGTTGGTCCCGGAGAAGCGGCCATCGGTGATCAGAGCGGTCTTCTTCGCCAAGCCCATGCCGTAAATGTACTTCATGGCCTTGTACATCTCGCGCATGCCTGGGCCGCCCTTCGGCCCTTCATAGCGAATCACGACCACGTCGCCTGACTTGATCTTTCCCGCAAGAATGGCCGCTTCGGCCTGCTCCTCGGAATCGAAGACGCGCGCGCTCCCGGTGAACGTCCACATCGAAGGATCGATGGCGGCAGGCTTGGTTACCGCGGTGTCGGGCGCCAAATTGCCCTTCAAAATGGCCAAGCCCTTGAGCGCGTTGAAGGGCTCGCTCATGGTCTTGATGACCTCGCGATTCACCGGGAACTTTCCCCGGAAGCGTTCCAGGTTTTCACCGGTGGTGGCGCCGGTTACGGTGCGGCACCCGAGGTGCAACAAAGACTTGATCTCCTGCATGACCTGGGGAATGCCGCCGGCTTTATAGAAATCCTCCATGTCGTATTTCGAGGCTGGATTGACTTTGGCCACCTGCGGCGTGGTTTCGCTGGTGCAATCGTAGACATCCATCATCTCCTGGGCGGTAATTCCGATCTCCGCCGCCACCGCCGTCAGGTGCAGGATGGCGTTTGTCGAGCCGCCGATTGCCATCAGGACACGCACCGCATTGCGCAAAGACTCCAGGGTGATAATATCTTTCGCCTTCACCTCGCTCTTGGCGAGATTGACGATCGCCTTGCCGGTCTCTTCCGCCATCCTGAGCCGGTCGGCATAGACCGCCGGAATCAAGGCCGAACCCGGAAGCGACATCCCCAGGGCTTCGGCAAGACAACACATGGTGTTGGCCGTTCCCAGAAAGGCGCAGGAGCCGCAGGTCGGCCCGCAAAGATCTTCCAGTCCTTCATAAAGCTCCTCGCTGATGGCGTGGTTCTTCAACATGCCGAGCGCTTCCGACATGGTTGTCAGGTCCGACTTGCGGTTGTCGAAGACAACGCCGCCCAACATCGGTCCGCCGGGGAGGAAAATTGCTGGAATGTCCAGCCGCGCAGCCGCCATCAGCATGCCTGGAACAATCTTGTCGCAAGAGCCCAGCAGCACGATCGCATCCAGTCGATGGGCTTCGACCATCACTTCGATGTCGTTGGCAATCAAGTCCCTCGACGGCAGGATGAAGTGCATGCCGAGGTTTCCCTGTGCGGTTCCGTCGCAGGCGCCGATGACGCCGAATTCGGCCACCGCTCCGCCCGACTTATAAATGCCTTTGCGAACCGAATCCGCCACTTGCCGCAGATTGGCGTGTCCCGGCACCAGATCGTTCCAGGAGTTGGCGATGCCAATGATCGGCTTATCCAAGTCGTCGTTCGAGTAACCGAGGGATTTGAAGACACTGCGGTTGAAACACCCGTCGGGCTTACTGAGAATCTGCTTGCTGCGGTACATGATGCGATCCCTCCCCGCCGAACTCCGGCGATTCGCCTGACCGACTGGCATCGCCGCCGGGCTGGGCGGAAACTCCGGCTCAGAGTTTACCCCCTGGAGCGGTTTCAGAGTAGAGGTATCACGGAGAAACTCCCACATCTGCTAACAGCGGCAGATGTGGGGCACCTACACCTTGTCTTCCACCGCGGTGCTGGCCAGTACGCGCAGAATCTTCTGGGCCGCAATCGGAATGATGGTGCCGGGACCGAAGACACCGGCGGCTCCGGCATCGTAGAGGAACTGAAAGTCCTGCGGCGGAATGACCCCGCCGACGACCACGAGAATGTCTTCGCGGCCCAACTTTTTGAGTTCCTCGATGACCTGCGGCACCAGCGTTTTGTGGCCGCCGGCAAGGGTGGAGACGCCGAGCACGTGAACGTCGTTTTCAACGGCGTGGCGCGCCACCTCGCGCGGGGTTTGGAAGAGCGGGCCAATATCGACGTCAAAGCCGAGGTCGGCGAACGCCGTCGAAATGACCTTGGCGCCCCGGTCGTGGCCATCCTGTCCCATCTTGGCCACCAGGATTCGCGGACGGCGGCCTTCCGCTATGGCGAACTCGTCGGCCAGATGGCGCGCGTTTTGGAATTCCTTGTCCATTTGGCTCTCCGCCGAGTAGACGCCGGAGATGGTATGGATCACCGCTTGATAGCGGCCATAGACTTTTTCCAGCGCATAGGAAATTTCGCCCAGGGTGGCGCGTTTGCGGGCCGCATCGACGGCCAGCGCCAGCAGATTGCCGCTTCCGCTTCGCGCGCATTCGGTGAGGGTGTTGAGTGCAGACTCGACTTCGCCCGGATTGCGCTCCGCCTTAAGCTGTGCGAGCCGCCGCAACTGGGCCTCGCGAACCGCGCTGTTGTCGACTTCGAGGGTAGCGAGCGGGGCTTCCTTTTCCAGCCTGAAGGCGTTGACTCCGACGATGGTGTCCACGCCGGCATCGATGCGGGCCTGCTTGCGCGCGGCCGCTTCCTCGATGCGCATTTTGGGAATGCCCGCCTCGATGGCCTTCACCATGCCGCCGAGTTCCTCCACTTCGCTGATCAGCGCCCAGGCGCGTTCAATCAACTCATGAGTAAGTTTTTCGACATAGTAGGAGCCGGCCCAGGGATCGACGACGCGGGTGATCTCCGTCTCCTGCTGGAGATAGAGCTGCGTGTTGCGCGCAATGCCGGCGGAGAAATCGGTTGGCAGCGCGATGGCTTCGTCCAACGAATTGGTGTGCAGCGACTGGGTGTGGCCGAGGGCCGCGGCCATGGCCTCGACGCAAGTGCGGATCACGTTGTTAAAAGGGTCCTGCGCGGCCAGACTCCAACCGGAAGTCTGCGAGTGGGTGCGCAGCGCCAGCGACTTCACGTTCTTGGGTTTAAACCGCTTGACCAGCTTGGCCCAGAGCACGCGCGCGGCACGCATTTTGGCGATCTCCATGAAATGGTTCATGCCAATCGCCCAGAAGAAGGAAATGCGCGGCGCAAACTCATCGACCGAAAGCCCGGCCTTAACGCCGGTGCGCAGGTATTCAACCCCGTCGGCGAGGGTATAGGCCAGCTCCAGGTCGGCGGTGGCCCCGGCTTCCTGCATGTGATAGCCGCTTACGCTGATGCAGTTGAACTTCGGCATGTTCTCCGAGCAGAAAAGGAAGATGTCGCCGATAATCCGCATCGAAGCCGCGGGCGGATAGATGTAGGTGTTGCGGACCATGAACTCCTTGAGAATGTCGTTCTGGATGGTTCCGCTCAACTTCTCCGGCGGCACGCCCTGCTCTTCGGCGGCCACGATGTAGAAGGCCATGATGGGCAGCACCGCGCCGTTCATGGTCATCGACACCGACATTTGATCGAGCGGGATCTGGCCGAAGAGGATCTTCATGTCGAGAATCGAGTCGATGGCAACGCCGGCTTTGCCTACATCGCCGGGCACGCGTTCGTGATCGCTGTCGTAACCGCGATGCGTTGGCAGATCGAAAGCCACCGAGAGGCCTTTCTGTCCGGCGGCAAGATTGCGGCGGTAAAAAGCGTTCGACTCCTCTGCCGTGGAGAAGCCAGCATACTGGCGAATCGTCCAGGGCCGTGTGGCGTACATCGTCGAGTACGGGCCGCGCAGGAAAGGCGCGATGCCGGCGGCGTATTCGAGGTGCTCCATGCCTTCGAGCACCTGGCGGCTGAAGAATCCGGGAACCTCGATATGTTCCGGGGTGAGCCAGAGGCGAGTGCCCGTCTCGCATCCGGATGCGGCCGCGCCGGACGTGGCACGCGATCCGCCGTTGGCTTTCGGTTGGAGTTCGATGCTGCTGAAATCAGGCCGCATGCTGTTAATCCCTCACTCCCAACTGCCGCTGCCAGTCGGTCAACACCTGCAGCGCGTTGCTGCGAACGTGAATGAAATCGGCGACGCCATCCCGCTTCAATTGTTCGATGTCATCTTTGGGGTAACCGGCAACCATGCACCGGGACCGCTTTCGTCTGCCGCAGTATTTCGATCAGGGTCCGCGCCATCGCCGGATATTGCTTATCCGCGCTGCAGAGCACCATCAGGTCAGGTTTCAGCTCCGCAATGACGGCGGCAGCGGCGGCGGGATCGGCTTCGGCGATGGCCGGTGACGATCTCAAAACCTGCCGCGGCAAAGAAGTTCATGCTGAAGCCGGCGCGGGCTTTGCGCATCTTCAAGTCGCCAAACTCCAGCAGCAGCACCCGCGGACGGCGGCCACCCTTGGCGGCATGCCGCTCGGTGCGCAAGCGCAGCGCTTCGAAGGGCTCGGCCCCGTGGTAGGGCGTAAGCTTTTCGACCGTAAACACGGCGGCACAGGGCGCCAGGCAATCGCCCAGCGTCAAGCCATCGGCAAACTGGCGCGCCAACTCGAGCGGCGAGGAAGCCGGCTTGGCTGCAGCGGTTGAGCTGCGTAACGCTGTGACATTGCCGTTTCGATCCAGCACCCCGAGCAATTGCTCGTCCGGGTCCGGATACTGATTGGTTCCCAGAAGATTGCGGCGGCGCGCCGCGATGGCTTCGTCCTTGCGCTGGCGGGAGCCGGCAATTTCCTGCTGCACGAAACCCGCCTGCACGGCTTTGAGCATCCCGCCCTTGGCTTCCACTTGCTGGAACAGCTTCCATGCCTCGCGCGCGAGCGAAGCGGTCAGCGCTTCCACATAGTAGGAACCGCCGCCGGGATCGACGACGCGATCCAGATAGGCTTCCTGCTTGAGAATGACCTGGGTGTTACGCGCCAGGCGGCGGGAGAAATCGCCGGAGGGCTTGCAGGCGGCGTCGAATGGCGTCACTTCGATGCTGTCGCAACCGCCGATGGCGGCGGCCATCGCCGCGGTGGCGCCACGCAGCAAATTGTTGTGCGCGGCGTAAGCCGTGATTCCCCAGCGCGCGGTGACGCTTTCCACCACGGCCTTCGACGAGTCTGCCTGCCCCGGCTTAAACTCCGCGACCGCCCGCGCCCACATCATGCGGAAGGCGCGCAGCTTCGCGATCTCGAAAAAGTAGTTGGCACCGGCGGCAAACCCAAAGAAGATTTTCGAGCAGATTTCATCGACCCCGAGCCCGCACTGGGTGAGTTCGGAAAGATACTCGACCCCGGTGGCGAGCGCGAAGCCAAGTTCCTGGACGACGGTGCCGCCCGCCTCGGTAAACTGCCCGGCCCGAACCGCCAGGGTTCGCAGGCGAGGCGCGCGGCTGGCGGCGAATTTCAGGATCTCGGCGGCATCAGCAAAAATCTCCCGCGGCGGACGCGAACTTGCGCCGTCCAGCAGCAGGTCGCCAATCGGGTCGAAATCGACCGAGCCGTCAACCTTGGCCGAGGCTTTCAGCTCGGCAAGATAAAGCACAAGGATGGCGCGCGCCGCCTGCCGGGCGCGAAACGAAAGCGGGATGCCATCGAGACCCTTGATCAGCCGTCGCATATCTTCGGCGCTCTGCACCGCAACACCGCGCAGCCAAAGCCCTTCGGGCAGGATTTCAAAGGCGATCGATTCTGCTCCGGACGCAAAGGCCTGACGGGCGACCGCGTTGGCCTGCGCCGGGTCAGCCAGATCGATGGTTTGCCGGATGGACCAATCGTTGTCCGTGCCGGTGCCGCGCACGAACGGAAATTCACCCGGGACGATCGAGAGCTGGCTCTCTAAGTCCTTCAGGTCTTCGGCGCGATAGAAGGGTTTGACGGTAATTCCGTCCTCCGTCTTCCAGAGCAACGTGGACGGCTCGGCGCCCTTGAGGTCTTTGCTGACAGCCGCGTTCCAGTCCGCGGTAGTTACCGCGGGAAAATCTTCTTTCAGCTTTAAGCTGTTGTCTTGTGGCATAGACGATACTCAATTCTTAGTGCGGTCAGTGCTGGTTGGGATCTTCAACCACCTCGATCAGGAACCCGAACGGAGTTTCGCTACGCGATTTCGGATGCATGAAAAACACCGTGGTTCCACGCGAGCCCGGACGGGGAGCCTTGTCGATAAGGTTGAACCCGGCCGCCTTCATATAATCGTACGCCGCTTTGGCGTTGCGTACACGGAAAGCCAGGTGGGTCAAGCCGCCGCGCCCGCCATTCTTGTCGATGAACTTCTGCACCGGCGAGGTATCGTTGAGCGGTTCGATGATCTGCATCAGGTTGGGCCCGTCGCCGACTTGCAGCAAGGCCTCGCGCACCTGGTCGCCGCCATGGACTTCCTCACGGTGAATCTCGCGGAATCCGAGCAGTTGATAGGCCTCCACCTGCTTATCCAATTCGCCCGAACGAACCGCAATGGCGATGTGGTCGAAAAAAAGAAACCCCGGAACTTTCAGCAGCTCCTGGTTAAAAGCACTCGCCGGGTGAGCCTGACTCATGACCCTCTCCTCTGTTGTTAAATAGCGCCCGGTTCCATGCGGGAGCAACCGTGCGGCTCTCTCAGCAGGGAATTTTACCTCTGAACGCGGCCGCGCCGCTCGCCGGGCCCGGCGTCGTTTTTCTATTCGAACTCGACTACAACCTGCCCGACCTGAACCCCATCGCCAGGCTGCACCCTGATGTTTTTGACCTTGCCTGGGAGCGCTGCGGTGACATTGGTTTCCATTTTCATGGCTTCGACTACCAGCAGCAGATCGTTGGGCTGAATTTGCTGTCCGGTCTGCACGTTGCAGCGGATGACAACGCCGGCAATGGGACTGCGGCATACCTTCGACTCATCGGCAACCGCTTCCGCGCCTGCCTGTAGCGGCCTGGGAATGGCCGCCGGGGCCGCCGGCCCACCGTTCGCACCGTCAGCGGTCGAGGACAGAGGCGGCACGTACGCCGGGTACATACGGGGTTGAGTATCGTCCTCGGCAATCTCAACTTCCACTTCATATTTTTTACCGTCAATTGCGATCTGTAGCTTCAAGGTAGAGCACTCCTTTCAAACCAGCAGCAACAGCAAACCATCGCTCACCGGCACGATCCGTGCCGAGCGCTCAAAGGCACGATCAGCGCCGCGACAGGGCATGCGAGGCCTGCACGAAAACGCGGCCCTGCTGCGCCCAGGGACTAACCACTTCGGGATTCACCAGGCGTGCCTGGTGTATTTTTACTTTCCTGCCCAGGAACGCGGTGACCACGGCGGCGAGCACGGCCAGCCGTTCCGGCGTGATCTCGCCGTCTGCCTCCGGCGCGAGGGGGGCGGCGGGATTGGAAGGCCCCGCCAGCTCCGCCGTTTGCCCCGCCATTCTCGCCAGCGCCGTCTCCAACTCGGTCAGGCGGCGCAGTTGTTCCCGCATTTCGCTTCTCAGTTGGTCGACTTCCTGCCGCACCATTTGGCGAGTCAGGAACCAGCCCGCGACCCAGGCACCACCCTGCAATAGAAGCCGCAAGGGAGATTTGCCCGTCTTGCTACCCGGCGCCGTCTTGGAATCTTGTTCTTCCATCAAATCCTCCATTCGCCTCATTCGCCTTTAAAGTGGAATCAGTCCATGCTTCTTGGGCGGACGCAACTCGCGTTTGTGGCTCAGCGACCCCAGTACGCGCGCCAGCATACGACGGGTTGTGGACGGCTCGATAATGTCGTCCACCAGCCGGCGTCCGGCGGCCACGAAGGGGGTGGCGAAGGTATTGCGATAGAGTTCGATAAGCTCCTTGCGCCGGGCCACCTTATCCTTGGCGGCTTCGATTTCGCGGCGAAAGACGATGCTCAGCCGCGCCCTCGGCGCCCATGACTGCGATTTCGGCCGTCGGCCAGGCCATCACCCGGTCGGCTCCGAGATCCTTGCCGCACATTGCCAGGTAGGCGCCTCCGTAAGCCTTGCGCACAATGACGGTCACTTTGGGCACGGTCGCCGCCGAATAGGCAAACAGCATCTTGGCTCCGTGACGAATGATTCCGCCGTACTCCTGCTGCACCCCGGGCAGAAAGCCGGGGACATCGACGAAGGTCACCAAAGGGACATTGAAGGCGTTACAGAAACGAATGAATCGCGCCGCCTTGTCGGAGGCGTTGATGTCGAGCGCCCCGGCCAGCACCGCCGGCTGATTTCCAATAACCCCCACCGAGTGTCCCTGAATCCGTCCGAATCCCACCACAATGTTGGGGGCGAAGCCGGGCTGAATCTCCAGGAAATCCTGCTGGTCCAGCACCCTTGTGATGATGCCCCGCATGTCGTAGCCGACCTTGTTTTCCGACGGCAACAGGTTGCCTAGCTCCGGATCGTCCTCGAGCGGCATGTCAAAGGGGAGATATGGCGGATCTTCCAGGTTGTTCGAAGGCAAAAAGCTGAGCAGCCGGCGGCAAAGGTAAAGCGCCTCTTCGTCGTTGGCGGCCACCAGATGCACCACGCCCGAGGTGTTCATCTGCGCCTGCGGGCCGCCCAGTTCCTCGGCCGTGACCACCTCGCCGGTGACCTGCTTGATGACCTGCGGTCCGGTAATAAACATCTGCGCGTTGCGGGTCTGGATGATGAAATCGGTCAGCGCCGGACTGTAGGCCGCACCGCCGGCGCAGGGGCCGCAGATGATCGAGATCTGCGGCACCGTGCCCGACAGCATTACGTTGCGATAAAAAACGCGGCCGTAACCGGAGAGACTGTCGATGCCCTCCTGCACGCGCGCGCCACCCGAATCATTGATGAAGACGAAAGGGCTGCCGGTCTTCAGCGACATCTCCATCATCTCGGCAATCTTGTCGCAATGGACCTCGCCGGCGGCGCCGCCAGCCACGGTGAAATCCTGACTGGCCAGATGAATCAGCCGGCGATCGACGGTGGCACAGCCGGTGACCACGCCATCGGCGGGCATTTCCTTCTCCGCCATTCCGAACAGCGTGGCCCGATGCTCGGCGAAAAGGCCGATCTCCTGGAAGCTGTCGGGATCGGCCAGCCGGTCGATGCGCTCGCGGGCGCTGAGTTTGCCGCTCTTGTGTTGCTTTTCGATGCGGCTCTTGCCGCCGCCGAGCTGTGCCTGCTCACGCCGGGTTCGCAACTCGGCAATGCGCTCGTCCATGGTTTTTTTTGTCGATGTCTGGTGTCGCCTCAGTGCTTTGCGTGGCCATGGTTTTTCTCCGATCGATTTGGCCAATCTTTAGTTCTTAGTTCTCAGTTTTCGTTCTTGGTGCTTCGTTTGTTGTCTGGATGAAAACAAACCTGCCTATTTAGCCGGAGCGACCGTCACCCTATGCTCTTTTCCGTTCATCGTCACCACGTAGTTCTGGGGATGAGTGAGATTGCTCGCGGGCGCCGCGCCTGCCGCCGGAGCGGGTGCTGGGGCAGCCTTCGCCGGGTCTTTGCCCAGATTCTTGGGTCCCAGATGGCGGGTGGCAAAAAACTTGGCCGCCACTTGCGGAAACATCGCGCTAGGTCAGCACATCCTCATCGCTGCCATTAGCAACCTTCGCAGAGCGAGGGCCTGCGCCCGCAGCGCCTCCCATTCCGGCTTCAGCAAATCCGCCGGGCGGGAGGTGATCGGCGGCTTCTTGGCATGCGCCTCGGCAAGTTTGACGATCTCCGGGTTCTTCTCGCCCAAAGTGCTGCCGTAATAGCCGAGCATGAGGTCGGCGAATTCTCCGGTGAGCACCTTATATTTGCCCATCAGCACGTTGAATACGGCCTGCGATCCGGTGATTTGGCTGGAAGGAGTAACCAGCGGAGGATAGCCGGCGTCGCGCCGCACCCTGGGCACCTCTTCGAGCACTTCCTGCAGGCGATCGCCCGCCCCCTGCTGCTTGAGCTGGCTCTCCATGTTGGAGATCATGCCGCCCGGAATCTGGCTCTTGAAGATCTCGGTTTCGACGCCGTTGATGTCGCTCAGGAACTCGCTATAGCGCGGACGTATCTTGGCGAAGTAGCGCTTTACCTTGAGCAACCGGTCCATATCGAGCCGGGTGTCGTAGGGGGTGCCCTCCAGCATCTCGACGAAGCTCTCCGTAGGGTTGTGTCCGGGACCGAGCGAAAGCGAGCTGATGGCGGTGTCGACGATGTCGCAGCCGGCTTCGATCGCCTTCATGAGCGAAACCAGGGTGACGCCGGTGGTGGCATGAACGTGAACGTGCACCAGCGTCTGCTCGCCGCAGCGTTCCTTGATGCTCTTGACCAGATCGTAGGCGGGCTGCGGCTTCAGCAGAGCCGCCATGTCCTTGATGCAGATGGAATCGCAGCCCATCTCGACCAACTGCTCCGCCATTTCGGCAAAGGCTTCGATGGTATGCACCGGGCTGACGGTATAGCAGATGGTGCCTTGCGCGTGCTTGCCCGTCTTCTTGACCGCCGCAATGGCGGGGCGCAGGTTGCGCAGGTCGTTCAGCGCGTCGAAGACGCGGAAGACATCCATGCCGTTCTCGGCGGCCTTGTCGACAAAGCGCTCGACCACGCCATCTTCATAGTGGCGATAGCCAAGCAGGTTCTGACCGCGAAGCAGCATCTGAAGGCGCGTTTTGGGCAGTAACTTGCGGAAGGTACGGAGACGCTCCCAGGGATCTTCGTTGAGGAAACGAATGCAGGCATCGAAGGTCGCCCCGCCCCAGCACTCCAGCGACCAGAAGCCGGCGTTGTCGAGATCTTCGCAGGCCGGGATCATGTCTTCCATCGCCATGCGGGTTGCCAGCAGGCTCTGGTGAGCATCCCTCAGGATCAGTTCGGTAACTTCAATCGTGCGTCCCATACTGCGAGCTCCTTATGGCTTTGACTTTTGTGACTTCTTTGCCTTTCTCGACCGCCGGCACGGCACTCATCCTGGCGCTCCAATTGGCCCCGCACCTATGCATCTAAGTTACGCTTTAATAATAAGTTAGGTCAGTGAGACGAGTCACCCCGGATCGTGACCGCAGGGTTTTCCAGCAGTCGTTGCGGCATCACGATTTGTTGTGTTTTGCAACGGTCAGCGGACGACGCAAAACACAAGTCAATGTGACAGCGGAGAAGCGCACCTCGCATGGTGATAAGCGCTTCAATCTATCTATTCTATTACCTTCTATTACCTATTTGCTATTACCTATCTAATTAAGATGCTCCCTGCCTTGAGTCGACTCGGAAATCCACACTCGCGACCAGAGATGCACTTGCCTCGCCTTCATTCTTAATTTTTTCTAATAATTCCTGGTTGGCCAATTCTTTCGGACGGGTGTCAGGGCTCTGTCCTAAAGCCCGCCAGCACTGCTTAGGGCAGTCTCTATCAGTATTGGATAGCCCCAGCTTGCGTTTACACTGGGGCCATGCAATTGCCATCCAAGCTGCCGCAAGCGATCGAAAAGCTGACGGGAACGGTGTCTCCGCAACGCCTGCGACTGGCGGCGGCAGCCTTGAGCGATCGCTATCGAAACGCAGCGACGCCAGCCGCGGCGATTCGAAGCGAAGACGAACGCCTGGCTTATTTGCTGGTCCGTATGCCCGCGACTTTCGCCGCGCTGCTCGAAGCCTTGCGGGCGGCAAAACAGCAGTTTATGGCGCAATCCGGCGACGGTTTGATGTCCGATAACGGTATGGCAATGGAGACGATGCTCGATCTGGGCTCGGGGCCAGCGACTGCGGCGTGGGCGGCCGTAGAGGTTTTCCCCGAGATGCGACAGCTTCGGCTAATCGAGCGCGACAGAGACTTTATAGGACTGGGGCGGCAGCTCGGTGCGTCAAGCGAGGCGCCAGCTCTGCGCCAGGCGGAGTGGATTCAAGCGGACCTGAATGGCAAGTTTGCAGAGGACGCCTTCGATCTGGTCGTCGCCTCGTATTCGCTGGGAGAACTTTCACCGGCCCAGCGCTCCCAGTGCCTGCGGCAGGCATGGCAGAGGACACGCAGGCTGCTGCTGCTGGTTGAACCCGGTACGCGGGCCGGGTTCGGCTGCATACACCAGGCGCGGTCGGAGTTGATCGCCCTGGGCGCAAAGCTGCTGGCTCCCTGCCCGCACAGTTTAGTGTGTCCGATGGCCGCGACCGGCGATTGGTGTCACTTCGCGGCGCGGGTCGAGCGTACCGCCATGCACCGGCGCATCAAGGGTGGAGATCTCGGGCACGAGGACGAGAAGTTTTCCTATCTGGCCGCCACGCCGCTGCGAGTCAATCCGGCTGAGCAAAGAATTGTGCGCCACCCGGTGTATCACTCCGGCTTCGTCGAGCTGCAACTATGCTCAGCCGAGGGTCTGAGCAAGCGTACCATCGGCAGATCGAAAAAAAACGAGTATCGGGCGGCCCGCAGAGCGGCGTGGGGTGATGCCTGGCCGGCGCAGAGGACGCCGCAAGGCCATACCGAAGAACCGTAGCGGCGGCGGGAAAAATACGGACGTCCAGGTGTTGAAATCTGCAACAGTTCGAGTGTAAGCCGCTCTATTCGAGCCCTAAATCTTACACAGTTGCGGCTGCAACGGTGATCCAGCGCACAGCTCAGTGTGACGTGGCCATGTTTCCCCCCAAAATGTGACGTGTGTCACGAGGTTGCTAGTCGTATGTCACTGGGATTGCTTCAATTTTTGGGATAAAGTCCGCGCTGTCTGATACAGGAATTCAAGCTGTCTGATAGAGAAATTCCAAATGATCAGCGGGTCGTGAATTTGCCATCCGGGGTGGTGGTATGCAGCGGCCCGTGTGAAACTGTTCAACCAACATCTTAAATCACGAATCAATGGACGGCACTTATGGCAAATTTTGGAGTTGAAGCACGCGGCTATCATTCGATCGGGCGCCCGGGAAAGATCGAGATTCTTCCAACCAAGTCATGCGCTTCCCAGCATGACCTCAGCTTGGCTTATACACCAGGGGTTGCGACCCCCTGCCTGGACATTCAGAAGAACCCACATGACGCTTTCAAGTACACCGCAAAAGGGAATCTGGTTGCGGTCGTCACCAACGGCACGGCGGTGCTCGGGCTGGGCAATATCGGCGCTATGGCCGGCAAGCCGGTCATGGAAGGCAAGGCAGTTCTGTTCAAGAGATTCGCGGACGTTGACGTGTTCGACATCGAGCTCGGCACGGAGAACGTGGAAGACATTATCAAGTGCGTGCAGTTGCTGGAACCCACCTTTGGCGGCATCAACCTGGAAGACATTAAGGCTCCGGAATGCTTCGAGATCGAAACCCGTCTGAAGGCAACGATGAAGATCCCCGTATTCCACGACGATCAGCATGGAACCGCGATCATCTCCGGCGCGGGCCTGTTGAACGCGATGGAGATTGTGGGCAAGCCACTGGACAAGATCAGAATCGTATTCAACGGCGCTGGGGCGTCGGCGATCGCCACCGCCAAGCACTACATCAATCTTGGCGTGAAGCCCGAGAACATCATTCTTTGCGATTCCAAGGGCGTGATTTACAAGGGACGCAAGGAAGGCATGAACAAGTACAAGGAACCGTTGGCGGCTGAGACTTCAGCCAGAACGCTGGCGGACGCGATGAAGAACGCCGACGTCTTTGTCGGCCTCTCTCAGGGCAATTGCGTGACCCAGGCGATGGTGCAGTCGATGGCTGCCTCGCCGGTGGTTGTCGCCATGGCGAATCCCGATCCCGAGATTACCTACGAAGAAGCGAGCGCGGCGCGCAAGGACGTCATCATGTGCACGGGGCGCTCGGATTATCCGAACCAGATCAACAATTCGCTCGGCTTCCCGTTCATCTTCCGCGGCGCGCTCGACGTGCACGCTACCCAGATCAACGAGGAAATGAAGCGGGCAGCCACCATGGCGCTGGCCAACCTGGCCAAGCAGCCCGTTCCCGACGAAGTGCTGAAAGCATACGGCGTAAAAGAGATGAAGTTCGGCCGGCAGTACATCGTGCCGAAGCAGTTCGATATGCGCGTGCTGGAGTGGGAAGCGATGGCAGTCGCCAAATCTGCCATGGACAGCGGCGTCGCGCTGGAGCCGGTGGACCTGAATTGGTACAAGGGTCAACTCAAACAGCGGCTCGATCACATCAAGCATCTGACCTCGCAAGAGCCGGCGGTGATGGCTGCTGCCAGCTATCACGGCGACTGAGTTCGCGGAGGAATCGAAGAACATTACGCGTTAATGTGTGGGCCTGTTCGCAGGCCCACTTTTTTGTTGGAGCTCTTGCGACCAAACAAGTGATAAGGCCTGTTTCGACAGTTATCCAGCTAAGATGTTTAGTATGTCTACTCAGGGGCAGCAATGAAGTACTTCCCGCTGTTGTGGGAATTCCAGTTGATATCGACTTACGAAAATTCGTTGAATCCTGGCGGAGGGGTGTCAAACGAATGTCGGGTACGGTGGTAGCGTCCGTTGTCGGCGGTATTGGAAACCAGATGTTTTGCTGGGCTACATCTTATGCAGCTGCTCGAAGATCAGGATCAGGACTTATTCTGGAATGTGGATCCTACCGACAGGATAAATTCGGCAGGAGGTATCTGCTTCCTGCCCTTGGCATCGCCGATGCGGCCGAGTCATCTTATACGCCTATTGAAGCAACCGTAATTCCTGTACTGGCACGTGTTGCTCGACATAGACAGGGATACTTTAGTCTCGCCGGCTATCAAGTTTATACTGACAGAGGGGGCGGGCTTAATCTTAAACTACTTGACGCTCCCCTATCGGGTCGCTGCTATCTTAGGGGATTATGGCAATCTTCTCAATATTTTGCAGACTACTCAAAAGAGATTCGAAAAGCAGTCAGATTGGAACCGTGCAATTCATTTAGCATCGCACTGAATGCGGTGTGCGTACATATTCGTTGCTATAATGAGGATCCTTCATCTAGGCGAGTGCGCTTGGCTCAAGAGTACTATAAGACAGCTTATAGGCGATGCAATGAACGCCTTGATCGCCCTATCTATGTTGTGTATAGCGATGATCTAGACACAGCAAGAGACAGGGATTTGCTGCCAGAACAATATGAAATCGGTCAGCTTGCACATTCTGGAAGTTGCCAGAACCATGACTTATGCGAAATGGTTGCCATGAGTCGATTTCATAATTTCATCATAGCCAATAGCACCTTTAGTTGGTGGGCTGCATATCTTAACAATTCATGTCCTTGGGTCCAGGCGCCCGGACGTTATCGACGCTCCTGGTATTGCAAGGAACCGCTTCCCGCAGAATGGGATGAGTTATAGGCGGATGCAGGCCCGAGTTGAGCACTTTAAGCTCGTGTAATTCTCGTGAAATCCCCTTCTCGACTGTCTTGGTCTTCGGGCCCCAAAGCTTGATGGGGTGGCGATCGGCCTAAGCGCTGATGGCGGCATCGGAATGAACCTTGTTGCACTGCCGGACGAAGTTGGCCAGCATCTGCTTGCCGCTCGATGTCAGAACCGACTCGGGATGAAACTGCACGCCTTCGACGGCAAGGCGTTTGTGCCGCAGGCCCATGATCAGGCCCTCGCGGGTCTGCGCCGTGATCTCTAATTCCGCCGGGAGATGCTCGCGTTCCACCATCAAGGAGTGATAGCGGCCGACCGAGAGAGGCTGCGGCAAGCCGTCGAAGACACCTTGTCCATCGTGAGTCACCTCGCTGGCTTTGCCGTGAACCGGCTTGGGCGCGCGCACCACAAGCCCGCCGAAGGCTTCGCCAATCGCCTGATGGCCGAGGCAGACGCCTAGAATGGGCACCACTCCGCTCAGGTGGCGAATGAGTTCCAGGCTGACGCCTGCATCTTGAGGCGTGCCCGGGCCGGGCGAAATGACGATGCCGGCATAGCCCCCAGCGAGCACGCCGGCGACGGTGATGGCGTCATTGCGGCGCACCGTGGGCTCGGCTCCCAACTCGCCCAGGTATTGCACCAAGTTGTAGGTAAACGAATCGTAGTTGTCGATGACGAGCAGCATGGTCAAATCCCCGCTTCGGCTACGGCGATGGCTTGGTGCAACGCACGCGCTTTGTTGACGGTTTCCTGGTATTCGGATTCGGGCACAGAGTCGGCGACGATGCCCGCTCCCGCCTGCACGCTGGCGACGCCGCCACTCAACTCGATGGTGCGGATGGCGATGCAGGAATCGAGATTGCCGGCGTAGTCGGTGTAGAGCACCGAGCCCGCGTAGACATTGCGTGAGCCGCGCTCGAGTTCGGCGATGGCCTGCATGGCGCGAATCTTGGGCGCGCCGGTAACGGTTCCGGCCGGAAAGCAGGCCGCTAGGGCGTCGAAGCGGTCGAGCTCGGGGCGCAATTGGGCGGAGAGTTCGGTCACCAGATGCTGCACGTGAGAATATTTTTCCACCTTCATCAGCTTGTCGACATGCACCGAGCCGTAGACGGCGACGCGTCCGAGATCGTTGCGTCCCAGATCGACCAGCATGAGGTGTTCGGCCCGCTCTTTTTCGTCGGCCAGCATATCTTCGGCGAGGAGCTGGTCCTCGGCATCGCTGCGGCCGCGAGGGCGGGTGCCGGCGATGGGCCGGTATTCCAAATGCGCGCCGGTGCAGCGCACCAGCATCTCGGGCGAAGCGCCGATCAGCGCATCGTTGCCGAACTGGAGCAGGTACATGTAAGGCGACGGATTGGTGCGGCGCAGAGCGCGATAGAGAGCGACCGCGTCGACCGTCACCGGACGCGAAAAACGCTGCGAGAGCACGGTTTGATAGCACTCGCCGGCGGCAATCAATTCCTTGATGTCGCGCACCGCCTGCTCGAAATCGGCGCGGCTGAAGTTGGAATCGAATTCACGCTGAACGTTTCCACGGGGGTTGGGAGCGTCGAGCGCCAGCGGCGCGGCCAGCGCCTGGGCAACACGATCGAGCTCGGCGAGCGAATCCTGGTAAAGCTGGCGCAGGCCGGCATCGCCGCTCACCGTATCGGTAAACGCGATGGTGCGTATTTCGACGACCTGCTTCACGTGGTCGAAGGCCAGCACGGTGCGGAAGAGCAGAAAAACCGCATCGTCAACCTCGGAGGTCATGCTGCCGAGCACCGGTTCAAACCACTTGGCGGCGCCGTAGCTGAGAAAACCGACCGCGCCACCGGCGAACGGAGCCCCGGCATAGCTGCGGGTCAGCTGGCGCGAGCGAAAACACTCGCGGAGATACTCGATGGCGTTGCCCGGCAGAATGCGTTCACTGCCGTCGGCGGCGGTGACGCGGGTGCTGGCGCCCTGAGAGCGAATGACCGCCTCGGGGTCCGCTCCAAGAAAGGAGTAGCGCGCCAGTTGCTCGCCGCCCTCGACGCTCTCCAGCAAAAACGAATGACGGCTGCCGCTCGCCACTCGCAGATAGGCGGCCAGAGGAGTAATGAGTTCGGCCGGCACCGTGCGCACGACCGGCACGCAATTGCCGCCGGCGGCAGCGGCCTGAAACTGCTCGAAACTGGCGGGCCACACGCTGCTCATAAGGAAGCGACCTCCCGCAGATGCGGCACTCCGGCAACCTCGGGCATGCTGCGCCCGACCACGACGGCAATGCGCCGCAACTGCTCGAAGCCCTGCATGAGCTGGGCTGGATAGATGGATTGCATGCCGTCGGAAAGCGCCTTCTCCGGTTGATGATGCACTTCGATCATGAGCCCGTCGGCGCCGACCGCGACGGCAGCGCGCGCCAGCGGAATCACCTTGTTGCGCTTGCCGGTGCCGTGGCTGGGATCGACCAGGATCGGCAGATGGCTAAGGCGCTGCACGGCGGGAACGATGCTGAGATCGAGCGTGTTGCGGGTGTGATCGGTAAAGGTGCGAATGCCGCGTTCGCAGAGCGCCACCTGGTAGTTGCCTTCGCTCATGATGTACTCGGCGGCCATGAGGAACTCGTCGAGGGTGGCGGCGATTCCCCGTTTCAGCAGAATTGGTTTGCGGGCCCGGCCGGCGGCACGCAATAGCGAGAAGTTCTGCATGTTGCGGGCGCCGATCTGGATCATGTCGGCATATTGCTCGACCAGGGCGAGCGATTCGGCATCGATGGCTTCGGTAACGATCCGCAATCCGAAGCGGTCGCGAATTTCGGCCATGATGCGCAGTCCTTCTTCGCCAAGTCCCTGGAAGGCATAGGGCGAGGTGCGCGGCTTGAAAGCGCCGCCGCGGAAAAATTGCGCTCCGCTGTTGGCGACGTGTTCGGCGATGCGGAAGGCCTGCTCGCGGCTCTCGACGGCGCACGGGCCGGCGATCATGGCCAGGGTTTTGCCGCCAATGGCCGCCGACGAGCCGGGGAAAGTGATGATCGTGTTCTCCGGCTTTCATCTCCCGGCTGACCAGCTTGTACGGCTTGGATACCTGGATGACCTCGGCTACGCCCGGCAGGTCTTCAAGGGCTCCCGGTTCGATTGCGCCGGCGTTGCCGGTGATGCCGATGGCGGTGCGTTGCGCTCCCGGCAGAGAATGCGGGCGCAGACCGAGGCTGGTAATCGCCTCGCAAACGGCCTCGACCTGTTGCTCAGTTGCGTGGGCTTGCATTACGACTAACATCAGTGGGTCTCCTTGACTGCCAATCCGGAGTCGGTGGAACACGCTTCGCCAGCGGTTGCCGAACCGGATTGCGGCTGGAAATCGCGAGCCAGCTTTTCGACGGCCGCGACCAGGCCTTGGCGGTCTGGATTTGCTTCGATGGCCTGCACGATCGCACTGCCGACGACAACGGCATCGGCAAAAGTAAGCACTTCCCGCGCCTGCTGCCCGGTGCTGACGCCGAAGCCCAAGGCGACCGGCAGCGAGCTGAAGCGTCGAATGCGCTCGACCAGCAGACGGGCATCGTCACTGAGTTGCTGGCGCGTGCCGGTTACGCCGGTGCGCGAAACCGCATAGATAAAGCCGCTGGCGTGAGCGCAGACGATCTTGAGCCGCTCGTCGGTGCAGGTGGGCGCCGCCAGCGTGATCAGATCGACCTGGTGCTCGCGGGCAAACACGCCCAGACGGGCAGCGTTATCGGCGGGCAGATCGGTGAGCAACAGGCCGGAGATTCCATTCTCCCCGGCGCTGGTGATCATGCGCTCCAAGCCATACTGCAAGACCGGATTAAGATAGCTGAACAGCACCACCGGACAGGCTAACTTCGATTTAGCTTCGCGGGCCACGGCCAGCACGTCGTGCATGGTGACGCGGTTTTTGAGGGCGCGCGCGCAGGCGCGCTGAATGACCGGGCCGTCAGCCATGGGATCGCTGAAGGGAAATCCCAACTCGATGACGGTAGCTCCGGCGCGGCTCGAGCGCCAGCAGAATATCGTAAGTTGCCGCCAAGTCGGGATCGCCGGCGGTGATGTAGGGAATGAATCCGCCGCGGCCCTGGCGGCGCACCACGAGCGAATGCATTTTGGATAGCGCTCATCGCTTCGCCTCCTCGGAGTTGTCACCTTGCAGCGATTGGTACGGCTGCAGGGGTGAAAGTTTTTGCACGGTTTCGACGTCTTTGTCGCCGCGTCCGGAAAGATTAATGACCACGATATGCTCGGCGCTGAGCGTGGCCGCAAAGCGCATGGCATAGGCAACCGCATGCGCGGACTCGAGCGCGGGTATGATTCCCTCCAGCTCGGAAAGCGCGTGGAATGCGGTCAGGGCTTCGTCGTCTGAAACCGACGTGTACTCGGCGCGGCCGGTCTGCCGCAGAAACGCATGTTCGGGACCAACCGCCGGATAGTCCAGCCCCGCCGAGACCGAATGGGTGGAAGCGATCTGGCCGTCGGCATCCTGCAAAACGTAAGTCAGGGTTCCCTGCAGCACGCCGGGACGGCCGCCATCGGGCGCGAAGCGCGCCGCATGCCGCCCCAGCTCGGGCCCAGCGCCGCCAGCTTCGACGCCGATCAGGCGCACGGACTGGTCGCGCTCGAATCCGCTGAAGATGCCGATGGCATTCGAACCTCCGCCGACACAGGCAATGACCGCCGCGGGAAGCTGCGCTGCCTGGTCAAGCACCTGCCGCCGGGCTTCCGCGCCAATCACCGACTGGAAGTGGCGCACCATGCGCGGATAGGGATCGGGTCCGAGCGCGCTGCCGAGCAGGTAGTAGGTGTCGCGAACATTGGTGACCCAATCGCGAAGCGCTTCGTTGATGGCGTCCTTCAGGGTGCGCGAACCGGATTCGACGGCGCGCACTTCAGAGCCCAGCAAGTTCATGCGGTAAACGTTGAGCGCCTGCCGCCGCATATCCTCGGTACCCATGTAGACGACACACTCCATGCCGAAGCGCGCGCAGACTGTGGCGCTGGCTACGCCGTGCTGTCCGGCGCCGGTCTCGGCGATAATGCGGCGCTTGCCCATGCGCCGGGCAAGCAGAGCCTGGCCAAGGGCATTGTTGATTTTGTGCGAGCCGGTGTGGCCCAGGTCTTCGCGCTTGAGGTAGATTTGCGCGCCGCCGACGCGCTCGGTAAGGCGCTCGGCAAAGGTGAGAGGCGTGGGACGACCCGAGTAGTCGCGCAACATGGCGTGGAACTCGTTCTGAAAGTCCTCGTCGCACAACGCCGACTCGTAAGCCGCGGTCAGCTCGGCTAACGGCGAGACCAGCGTCTCGGGCACATAGCGGCCGCCGAACGGGCCATAATAGCCTGTCGCAGCCTCCGGTCTGATCAATTCCAATTCATTCATAGTCCGCTTCTTTTCTCTTTTTGGATGGCAAACTTAACTCCGGGCGAGCTGTCCAATTCACGGCCAGACTCAGCTGTGCCGGCGCTGCGCACGGCGGCAAAAAACTCATGCATCTTAACGGCATCCTTGCGGCCCTTGATCGAGATAGAGCCGGAGACGGCCTCGACGCCGCTGCAAACATCGACCGCCGCGGGCCGCACCCGCCGAATCGCGGCGGCGACATTGCCGGCAGTGAGGCCTCCCGCTAAAATTGCGCCCGGCAATAGCGCGGCGACCGCTCGCGCGCACTCCCAATCGGCCTGTAGCCCCGAGCCCCCAAAACCAACACAGGCCGCATCGATCAGCACCGCATCGGCGGGATAATCCGCCGCCGTCTCGGGAGCGAACCCCGCCTCGGTGCGAAAAGCCTTGATGACGCGTACGCCGGGAAGCCGCTGTTTCAGCCGCCGGCAGAACTCCGCCGGCTCGTCTCCGTGCAACTGAGCCGTGCCGATGCCGCTGGCCGCGGCAGCCGAGGTAATCTCTTCCAAGGTGGCATTCACGAAAACTCCGACCGCTTCGATTCCCGCCGGCATTGCGGCGATGATCGAACGGGCCTCCGCGGGCGCGATATAGCGCGCACTGCGCGGGTAAAAATTAAAGCCCAGCATGGCCGCTCCGAGTTCAACCGCGAGCCGGGCATCGCCGGCATCGGTCAGGCCACAGACTTTTACTTTCACTTCACGCACCTTCAGCCTCCGTGTCCCCAAAAGGGGTTTCCGGCGCGGCCTGGGGTTGAAGAGACGGCGCTTGCGGGGACGACTGCGCAATGAGGCTTTCAAGCTCCCGCGCGGGATCGTGGGCGCGCATCAGCAACTCACCCACCAGAAACGCGCCGTAGCCCATGGCGCCAAGCTGCCGCAGATCGGCGGCGCTGCGCAGTCCGCTCTCGCTGACCAACACGCGTCCGGGCCGCGCATAACGGGCCAGCGCGCGCGAGGTCGCCAGATCGACGGCAAGCGTAGACAGGTTGCGATTGTTCACGCCGATGATAGCGGCGCCGCAATCGATGGCGATCCGCATTTCGCGTTCGGCATGCACCTCGACAAGCGCGTCCATCCCGAGTTCGTCCTCGGCCAGGGTGCGCAGCGCAACGATTTCAGCGGGCGCCAGCGCGGCGACGATGAGCAGCACGGCCTCGGCTCCGGCGGCTGCGGCTTCCAAAACCTGGTGCGCGTCGACGATGAAGTCCTTGCGAAGCGCGGGGCAGGAGACAGCCGCGCATACCGAGCGGAGATCGTCGAGCGAGCCGGAAAAATAAACCGGCTCGGTGAGCACGGAAATAGCGGCTGCGCCGTGGGCCGCATAAAGCGATGCAAAGCGCACCGGATCGGCGTCCGGGCGAATGGCCCCCGCGCTCGGCGAACTGCGTTTGACCTCGGCGATGAGGTTGATGTGACTTGGTTTGGCAAGCGCTTCGCGGAAGACGTGGCTCGGCCGTCCGGCTCGCTTGGCCAACGCCGCGGCGCGCACGGTGGAGCGTTCGGCGGCGCCCACCAGCGCCATTTCCGCCCGCTTGGCTTCGGTGATGACGGCGAGAAAATTGGAATTCGTGCTCACGCTTTTTCTCCCGGAACAGCAGCCTTAGCCCCTTCAAGGAAGGCCTCGAGTTTCGTCGACGCGGCACCGGAATCGATGGCCTCTTCGGCGCGCCCGGCACACTCTTTCAGACTTTCAGACGCCCCTCCCAGGTAAAGCGCCGCCGCGCCGTTAACCACAATGAGGCGGCGCGCGACATCGCGGCGACGGCCGGCAAAGACCTCGCAAATGATGAAGGCACTGGCCGCGGCATCTTCGGCGCGCGCTCCGGCGAGCGATTCGGCGCTATAACCGAAGTCTTCCGGAACAATATTGCGGGTGCGCTGCTCACCGTCCCGCAGCTCGAGAACGTGAGTCGGACCGGCGAGCGTCACTTCGTCCAAACCGTCGCAGCCATGCACCACCCAGGCGCGCTCGGCGCCGAGCGCAAGCAGCGCGCTCGAAATCATCGGCATCAGCTTGGGATCGGAAACGCCCATCAGTTGACGGCGCGAACGCGCGGGATTGCAGAGCGGACCAATCAGGTTGAAGCAGGTGCGGACGCCAAGTTCGCGGCGAATGCCGGCGACACGGGCCGACGCTGGATGATGCGCGGGAGCGAAGAGAAAACAGAAACCGAGGGCATCGAAGAGTTGTTCGGAAATCGCGAGGGGCACGGGAATGGGCGCGCCCATGGCGGCCAGCACATCGGCACTGCCGGTCTTGCTGGTGGCGGCGCGGGCTCCGTGCTTGGCGACCGGGACTCCCGCGGCAGCCGCGACGATGGCCGCGGCGGTCGATATGTTGAAGGCCTTGGCGCGGCTGGCCCCTGTCCCGGCAGTGTCCACGAAGCATTGGTGACGGGTGCGCAGCACCACCATGCGGGCCCGCATGGCCTCGGTCAGTCCCACGATTTCATCGACGCACTCGCCTTTTTTTGCCAGCGCAACCAGCACGCCGGCGATCTGCGCATCGGTGGCCTGGCCGTCGAAAACGTAGCCAAGCAGTTCGGCCGCTTCCGGGCGCGTCAGGTCGCGTCCCGAGAAAATTCCTCCAAGCATGGCCCTGAGCCGGATGGCGGCGTCAGAGGAAGCGGATTGCAAAGGTGTGGAGCTGGGGTGAAGTCCCGGGTGTGAAGAAGCTGCGTTCATTGCTCTATCCCGAATGGCGCCCACTAAAATGCGGCGCTGCCTGTAATTAAATTGATTGGATCAGATTAGGAAAGTGCCTGAACTAGAGGCACACGACGGTAGAGCACCACCACCATCGGTGGGACCATCGACGAGCGCGGGATGAAAAAACAGGGCTCACAATTAGTTTTTAATTTTAGCACAGTTGGGAAAATTGGCAACGGATTTTTGCGGGACAGCGTGCGGGCGAAGAATTCATCAAAAAGTCTAGAGCGGCGCGGGGTGGGAACGCTCCCTGGGATGTTTCGCTGCGCTCAACATGACAGCACGGAACCTGGGACGCTTCGCTGTTCCACCCCAGCAACGGCAAAAACGGCTTCGTTCGATCAGCTTGGTTGTTTTTCAGCAGCAAAGACAAAAGGTGGCTCGACTTCGCTCGCCATGACAGTCTAGGTTTGCCATGACATCTACACACCTACTCTGAGACCGCCTTAATTTCATCGGCCACGAAGCGGTAGCCGACGCCGCGCACGGTCAAGAGGTGGCGTGGCGCGCTCGGATCATCTTCCAGGTAGCGGCGCAGGCGCACCACGAAGTTATCGATGGCCCGGGTGTCGGTGTCTTCGTGCAATCCCCAGACCTGGTCGAGAATCTGTTTGCGGGAGACGGGACGGTCGGCATTGCGCACCAGGAAGGCGAGCAGCTCCGCCTCCATCACCGTGAGGTGAATCACCTCGGTGCCGGTGTGCAATTCCAATCGAGTGAAATCGACGGTCTTGCCGCCGATCGTGATGACGTCAGGTTTAGCGCTTTCAGCGACCGCAGCGTCGCTGGTGACCGCCGCTTTCATCCACTGCGTGCGGCGCAGCAGGCTGCGCAGGCGCGCCAGCAGGATCGAAAGCTCGAAGGGCTTGGGCAGATAATCGTCCGCCCCCGCCTCGAAACCCTTCAGCACATCCTCCGGGCGGCTGCGAGCGGTGAGCATCAGCACCGGCACGAATATGTTTTGCCGGCGAAATTCGCTGACCACCCAAAAGCCATCCTTGCCGGGAAGCATGATGTCGAGCACCACGACATCGAAGCCGCTAGGCTCCCGCACGACCAGCTCGACGGCGTCCTCGCCGTTTTCAACCAGGACAACCTGGTGGCCTTCGGCTTCAAAGTTGAAACGCAGCCCGCGCGCAAGATGCACTTCGTCCTCGACAATCAAAATCCGGCTCATGCGACAATCCTCGGGAGGCGAATAGTAATGGTAGCGCCTTTTCCAAGTCCGTCGCTATAGGCGAAAGCATCTCCGCCATGCCGCCGCGCGATGCTTTTGACCAGGAACAGTCCCAGGCCCGTGCCCTTGATATTCACGGCCGAGCGCAGAGGCACGCGATAGAAGCGCCGGAAAATACGCTTCAACTCCGCCGGAGGAATGCCGACGCCATGGTCGCTGACGCGCACCAGCAGATCGCCGCCATCTTGCAGCAGTTCGGCGCGGATGTCGACGGTGCGGGTCGAGTACTTGACGGCATTATCGAGAATGTTGGAAAAAGCGATGCGCAATTCTTCCGCGTCGCCGAGCACGCGGGGAGGATCGTCGCCGGCAAAACTTTCGAGAAGCATCTGCCCATCGGGAAGATAATGCCGCTTGCGCGCCAGCTCGACACATTCGGTCAGCACCTCGCGCACATCGACACGGAGGCGGCGTACCGGGCGCGACTGCACCACCTGCCCCGCCTTCAGCACCTGCTCCACCGTTCCCAGCAGGCGGCCCACGTCTTCCAGCATGACGCCATAGAACTCCCGCCGCTGCTCGTCCTCGACCGGGCGCGATTGCAAGGTTTCAAGGTAGAGCTTGATGGAGGTGATTGGCGTCTTGAGTTCGTGGGTGACCGCGTTGATGAAGCTGTCGTGCTGCTCGCTGCGCCGGATCTCGCGGACCAGGAAGATGGTGTTGAGCGTAAGCACGGCGATCAGAATGCCGAACAGAAAGATGCCGAGCACGACGGCGGCAACGGATCGCCAATGAATGGCCCAGGTGATGTTAAGCGCAATCGCCAGGCCGACGCCGATGGCTCCCAGCAGAACGAAGGCGATAGTGGTATTGCGGCGGCCAATCTGCATGCCAATACGTCATTCCAAACGCAACCGCGGCGTTTTCTTTCACCCCGGCAACGGCACAAAGGCTGAGGCGCGACCAAAGGATCTTATCAAAAAGCCCAGGGCGGCGCGGAATGGGAGAGTTCCATGGGATGCCCAGTCACCCCAGCGAGCGCCTTAGCTTCGCTAGATGTGAAGTTTCAATAGGTTGTCCATTCGATCCCACATCTGCTGACTACGGCAGATATGGGGCACCAAGCGAACCTGGGCGTCCGCGTATGCCGTGTGATCGCTGCCAGGCTAGGCGGAGACGGCTTCGGATTTGACGGGTTCGGCTTGCGCCCCGGCAGCCGAGGCCACGGCGGTATTCCCGAGGTGTTCGGCGGTCGCCGTTTTAGCGTGAGCCGGGGTGTCGGATACAAGCTTGATGCGGGCGTCGGCGCGCGGCAATTTAATATCTTTGGCCAGGCCGAGCAGGTGCATGGTCTGGATGCCGTACCAGTTCAGGTCGAATTCCCACCACTTCAGGCCGTGGCGCGCGGAGTTGGGGTGGGCATGGTGATTGTTGTGCCAGCCCTCGCCGAAGGTCAGGATGGCAATCAAGAAATTATTGGTCGAGTCGTCACCTGTGGCGAAGCGTCGCGTGCCCCACATGTGGGTGGCGGAGTTGACCAGCCAGGTGGCGTGCAGTCCGACGGTGGTGCGCAGGAAAATGCCCCAGAGCACGTAATTCCATCCTCCGAAGGCAAACAGGGCGGCTCCGAGCACCGTCAGCGGCACCCAGTGCCACTTGCTTAGCAGCACGTAGAAACGGTCCTTGCGAAGTTCGGGCACGTAGGGCGAGAATTCGCTCGTGCTGTGGTGCAGACTGCGGCCCATGAGCACCCATCCCATGTGCGACCACCATTTGCCGTCGCGGGGCGAATGGGGATCGCCTGGGCGATCGGTGAGCTGATGGTGCATGCGATGCACCCCTACCCAGAAAATCGGCCCGCCTTCGAGCGCCAGCGTGCCGAAGATCGTAAGCAAATACTCCACCCACTTTGGGGTCTTGTAGCCGCGATGGGTGAGCAGACGGTGGTAGCCCATGCCGATGCCGAGGCCACCGGAGACCCACCACAGGAAAACGGCAACCCAAAACGGCTTCCAGGCAAAGTTAAAAAGTGCGACTACCGCCCCGATATGAAAAGCCGCCATAAAAAAGACAGTCAGCCAATTCACTTGATTTCGATCTTCTGTGTTTGTGGTGGTCAAATCGCCCCCTCGGTGATCTGGACTTAATTATCCAGATATCTACATGAACTTAGAGTAGCGCTTGCCGGAGTTCAGCTTCGTAATAGTTGCGTAATGTTAAACATTGGTATGGGATGAAGGCTGCGTTACGATGGCGCAGCCGGCCAGCAAGTTCCGAGACAAAGCGTCCGGAACTCTGGAAACCCATAAGGGTTCATAACGTTACGAATCTGTCTGCGCGGAGGGTTCCGCGCGTGAATCTGCCGTGAAACCGCTCTAGCCTGGTTTGCGAAGCGGACTGAGGGAGAACCATGTTTGGTCGCTTGACTATTGCCGCCGTCTCCCGGTTGGCGTATTCCGGAGCGATCAACTTTCAGGGGCTATGCCTTTTGCTGCACGCGCTAGGGGTGCACGGCAGGGTGCAATGCTTAATCGCCGCCCTGGCCCTCGGCGTGTTTCCCATGGCGGCACAGACGCACGACGCCGGGGAAGCGGCGACTCCGGCGGTCACGGCCCCCTCGCCCAGCTTCCATATTCACGGGACGGTTAAGTCGGGCAACACTCCGCTGCCCGGGGTGACGGTTACGGCCGCCAATACCCTGACCGGCAAGAAAGCGATCACCTCCACCGCAGTGGACGGCTCCTATTCGCTGGAGCTGACCGGCAGGGGACGCTACGTGGTCCGAGCGGAGATGACCGCCTTTGCTCCGGCCACGGAGGAAGTGGTCCTGAACCCCGGTTCGCCGGAGCAGCAGGCTAATTTTTCGCTGGTCCTGCGCTCACGCGCCCCCAAGCCGGAGCAGCCTGGAATGCCTGAGGCGAGCGCGGTGGCCGGCATGTTGGCGCGCGCTGGGCGAGGCACGCAACAGCTCAGCTTGAGCGTCGATGACGGCGCCCTGTCGGCTAGCAGCGGAACGGGTGCGGCGGGAGAACCGGCAGCCCTCGGCGGCTTAGCCGGTCTGGCCAACAGTGCCGACGCCGCCAATCAATCGGTTACCTTTGCCGGGCAGCTCGGGAATACGCAGGATTACCTGGGCGGCATCCGCACCTCGGATGAGCTGCGCGATCGCTTGCAGCAGTTGGGCGCTCAGCGCGGCTGGGGAGCTGGACAGGGACCTGGAGGCAGCCCTTTGGGCGCGGCCTTGGGCGGAGGTCCGTCCGTCATCCGTCGTAACCGCTTGGACATTAACCAGCCGCACGGAACGTTCTATTATTCGGCGGGTAATTCGATGTTCGATGCCTCCCCTTTCTCGCTGAACGGCCAAGGCGGGACCAATCCGGCCTACAACTCCAGCCGTTTTGGCGGACTGATTGGCGGTCCGCTCAAGATTCCGCACTTGATCGACGACAGCAAGACCTTCATTTTCGCCGGATATACGGGCACGCGCGCCGCCAATCCTTATGTCGCCTATTCGACTGTGCCGACCCAGGCGGAAACTGCTGCCGCACTTGCAGCCCTCTCGTCGCTGCCCAATCCGATCACGCCCAGTCCGATTGCGCAGCAAATACTGAATAACTATATTCCCGCACCCACGAGTACCGGTCAGGGCCTGAACTACCGCTACGCCACTTCGGCGGAGAACGACAGCGATAACCTGTTTCTGCGGCTCACCCACAACTTTGGCGACAGCACACCCAGGCCTTTCGGCGGCGGCGGTGGACGGGGCGGCGGCAGGCGCACTCGCAACAATCTGAACTTCAACTTTAACTGGCTGCGCAACGACAGCAGCCAATTGACGTCCTTCCCCACGGCGAGTGGCATCAGCAGCACCAGCTCATTCAACACCGGCCTGGGATGGGCCGCCGGCAAAGGAAACTGGAACAACACGCTGCGCGTGAACTTCAACCGCGCACGGGTGGACGTGACCAATCTTTATGCGGGGAACACCAATGTCGAGCAGAACTTGGGTTGTAATGCAAATAACAGCCAACCATGCGGCATTCCGGGCGTCTCGAATAACCCTCTGGACTGGGGGCTGCCGAATATTTCGATCAAAGGGTTTACTCCCTTGACCGACATTGCGCCGAAGTACCGCAATGACGCGACGCTCCAGTTCAGCGAGACCGCGATCTGGAACAAGCACAAGCACAACATTCGCTTCGGCGCCGACTACCGCCAGCTGTGGACCACTCTGCGCAGCAACGCCGACCCGCGCGGCAGCTTCACTTTTACGGGCTTCGCCACCGGCAATGCTCTAGAAGACTTTCTGGAGGGGGCGCCGCAATCGACGGCCCTGCAATACAGCGCTACTCCTTATTTCTTCAGCACCAACAGCTACGACTTCTTCGTGCAGGACGACTGGCGGGTGCGCTCGAACTTCACCTTCCAGATCGGGCTCCGCTATGAGTACATCGCGCCTTACACGGAAGCCAACAACCGGCTGGCAAATCTGGACCTGGACCTGACTCCCGGATTAACCTCGGTCAATTGCGTAACCCCGGTGCAAGCCGTGCCGCCGTGTCCCATTGCCGGCTCCAGCAGCCTGATGAAGCCCGACCGGAACAATTTTGCACCGCGCGTCGGCTTCGCCTGGAAGGCAGAGAAGAACACAGTGGTGCGGGGCGGATACGGCATCAACTACAACCTGTCGCAGTACGGCACGGTCATTACCCAGTTGGCCTACCAGCCGCCGTTCGCCGTGGCGCTGACCCCGATTGCGACCACGCCAGGGCAGCTCAGCTTCGCCAACGCGTTTCCGTCAGCCTCGGGGATCACCAACAATTACGGCGTCGACCCGAATTACCGGCTGGCGTACGTTCAGCTTTGGAATCTGAACATCCAGCATGAGTTCGGCACCTCGCTGTTAGTTAATGTCGGGTATAACGGCAGCAAGGGAACCGATCTCGACACCATGACCGCGCCGAACCGGACGCCTTCGGGGCTGCTGCTGCCAGGCGTGGGAGCGTTCAATTACGAGACCTCGCAAGGATCTTCGATTCTGCACGCGGGGACGTTGCGGGTTCGCAAGCGCTTGTCGGGGGGGTTGGCGGTTGGCGGCACCTATGTTTATTCCAAGTCGATTGACGATGCGTCGTCGATCGGCGGCGGAGCCGTGGTGGTGGCGCAGAATCCGCTCAACTTGTCAGCCGAGCGCGGGCTTTCCAGCTTCGATCAGCGGCACAAGTTTACCGGCGACTTTCTTTACGAGCTGCCATTTGGAACGAACAGGCGCTGGCTGTCGGCAGCCGGTCCGATGGCGCGTGCCTTCGGAGACTGGGCGGTGAGCGGGAGCGTCACCATCGCTTCCGGAACGCCGTTCTCGCCTTACCTGCTGGACAACATTTCCGACGTGGCGCGCGGCAGCAACGGAAGTCTGCGGCCCAACCTCGTTCCCGGACAGCCGATCCAGCTGGCCAATCCGGGCATCGGCGCATGGTTTAACACCAGCGCGTTTGTCGCTCCGCCGCCGGGACAGTACGGCGACGCGGGACGGAATATCATTATTGGTCCGGGTACGATTCTGTTCAACATGAGTGTGGCGAAAACGTTTCCCTTCCGGGATACCAAGTCGCTGGAGTTCCGCACGACCGCGAACAATGTTTTCAATCACCCAAACTTTTCCGGAATCGATACCAACCTGAACTCGCCCACTTTTGGCCAGGTGACCTCGGTGGCGAACATGCGGCAATTGCTATTCTTGTCGCGCTTCCGCTTCTAGGTGCGGTGCGCCACAAGTCGAGTAACTTATGGGAGATGTCATTCTGAGCCGGAGCAGCGGAGGCGAAGAATCTATGTATTTCGGCACCGGGGAAAAATGCATAGATCCTTCGCTCCTCCACCCCAGCAACGGCAAAAGCGCCGCCGCTGGGGACCCCGGCTCGCTCAGGATGACATACGAAAGAGCGCAGTCGCAGCCCGCGAAGGAGCCGGGTGTCCAGCCTGGCGGTGATAGATAGGGATATACCGACTATGGATTGCTCTAGGTTTGGAAAATGACGGTGCGTTTTTACGACTGCGGATGGCGAAACCGGGGCAGCCGGTGGGCGACAAAGGCCGCGCTGATGGCGATTTGCGGCGTAGGGCTGCTGTTCTGGCTCTGCATCGGCGGGGTCGCCCAAGGCGTCGCCCCAGGCGCGCGGCGGCAGGTGGAAACCACCGATCCCGAATACCGCATACGCGTCAACAGCGACCTGGTGCTGGTGAATGTGAGCGTGCGCGACAAGCACGGCAACCTCATCCGCGATTTGAAGCAAAGCGATTTCACGCTGCTCGAAGACGGCAAGGCGCAGCAGTTGCAGTCGTTCGATATCGAGGATGTCGAGCGCTTGGCGCAGAGCGGACCGGCCCAGGCGGAGGCGCCAGGGACTCCGCGAGCCGCCAACCTGCTCACCGGCTCCGACTGTCCCAGCGACGGCAAAAACGGCCCTTGCCGGGAAGCCGCAAAACCGGCGAGCATTCGCGACCGCCGCTTGATCGTGCTGCTCTTCGACCTGACCAACATGGAGCCCGACGAGCTCAATCGGGCCAGCCAGAGCGCGTTGCATTTTATCGACAAGCAGATGACGCCGGCGGATCTGGTCGCGGTCGTGAGCTTCAGCAGCTCGATGCAGGTGAACCAGGACTTTACCTCCGATCATGACCTGCTTTCACAGGCGGTGCGCCGCATGCAGGGCGTTGAGGGCCAGGGGATGGAAGAGGGACCGACCGGTTCGGCTGAAGGCCAGCCCGACCAGGGACAGGCTTACACGGAAGACGACACCGAGTACAACATCTTCAACACCGACCGCCGTCTGCAGGCAATCGCTTCGCTGGCCAGGGCGCTGCGGGACATCGACCAGAAAAAATCCGTGCTCTACTTCAGCAGCGGCATGGATCGCGATACCGGAAATGAAAACCAGTCGCAATTGCGCGCCGCCATCAACGTCGCCGTCAAAGCCAATGTTTCGATTTATCCGGTGGACTCGCGCGGACTGGAAGCGATTGTCCCCGGCGGCAGCGCGCAGTTGGCGAGCCTGCACGGCCAGGCCGCTTATAACGGCAACGCGATTACCTCGGCTTACGATTCGAATTTCAAGACGCAGGAGACGCTGGTTACACTCGCCTCCGACACCGGCGGAAAGGCGTTCCTCGACAGCAACGATTTCAGCAAAGCCTTCACCAAGGTGCAGGCGGACATGGAGAGCTATTACGTTCTCGGCTACCGCAGCTCGAACTCCGCGATGGATGGGCACTATCGCAAGCTCACCGTCAAGGTGAACCGGCCCGGCGTGAAACTCGATTACCGCCGCGGCTACTACGGCCCACGCGATTTCCGGCACTTTACACGGGACGATCGCGACCGGCAGATGGAAGAAGAGTTAAGTTCCGATCTGCCGAATACCGATTTGCCGGTGTATCTTGCGACCCAGTATTTCCGCACCGAATCGGACCGTTTTTTTGTGCTGCTGTCAGCAGTTGTGCCGGGGTCGGCGATCCCTTCCGGCGCCAGCGAGCAAGCCTCGCTCGACGTGCTTGGGCTGGTTCGCGACCAGCAGACCAAGTTCCCGGTGGGCAACATCCGTCAAACCATCAAATTGGCAATCGAGAACGGCGCGGTGGGGCGGCGCAAGAACGCGCAGTACAACAGCGGATTCCTGCTTCCGTCAGGCAAGTATCATCTGAAGTTCGTGGTGCGCGAAAACCAGAATGGCAAACTGGGTTCGTTTGAAACCGACTTTGCGGTCCCCGACCTGCGCAAGGCTCCGCTCAAGATGAGCTCCGTGGTGCTGGCCAGCCAGCGCGTCGTCTCGACCCAAAAGAAGTCGCAGAATCCCCTGGTCGGCGACGGGGTGGAACTGATTCCGAATATTGCGCACGTCTTTGCCGCCGATCAGCCGATGATGTTCTACTACGAGATTTACGATCCGGCCAAGGCGGCGAAAAGCGCGATTCACCTACTCACCAGCATCCAGTTTTTCCGGGGCAAGGTGAAAGTTTACGAAACGCCGCTGGTCGAAAGCGGCGAGCTGAACCGTCCCGAACGCAGGGCCGCGGTTTTTTCCTTCGAGGTTCCGGCCGCGCAATTGCAGCCCGGCTGGTATACCTGCCAGGTGAATGTAATCGACGACGCCGGCGGACAGTTCGCCTTTCCACGCATGCCGCTGCTGGTGCGGACGGCGGCCACGGCGCGCCCTTAAACGCGAACATTCGGATGGATGTGCAGCCGATGTCGCCACCGGACATTGGCCAGACATTGGCGGCCGGACATTGGCGCTGGGTTAATTGAGAGCAGTTTCAATAAAGACGAGCCTTACTTTAAGCTACTATATCGAGCCTAGAGCAGTTCTCGGATTGGTGTATCCAAAATCCCAAAGAGGATGTCATGGCGACCGGAGCGAAGCGGAGTGGAGCCACCCTGTGTTTTCGTCAGCAGAAACAAAAGGTGGCTCGACTTCGCTCGCCATGACAGTCTGGTAGGCCGGGATATACCTACTGGGGAACCGGCCTAGCCCTTTTTGGGGCACACACAAACAGCAGATCCTTCGCTGTCTCACCTCAATCACCCCAGCGGGCAGGGCTCGCTAGGGACCCCGATCCCAGCAACGGCAAAAGCGCCCGTTGCCGGGGACCCCGATTCGCTCAGGATGACACTGCACATTTCGTGCAGGCGTAAAGCTCAACCCGAGAGCGCGGCGCTGGCGGCCCGGAGGACTGCAAACACACCGGGATGCATGGGGTTGCGCTCCGCCGTGAACCCGTAGTGCCGCTGCCTGATTCCCGGAATCCTCCCGATCACGGCGACGCCGTACTGTTTCCGCAGCTGCCGCTCCAGCGGCGAAGGAGCGGGAAAAATCCCGTGTCCCGCTTGCCCGAACAATTGCATTAGCGTTGAACCATCGAACTCGCCAACGATGACGGGGCGCAGGCGTTCGGCCTCGAGCCAGCGATCGATCGCCCGCCGCAGAGTCGAGTCCACGCCGGGGAGCAGCAACGGCGCGCCATCGAGCGAACGCGGGAAACGCCGCTTCAGGGCCGCCGCTTCTGAGGAGGGCGCAAAAAACGATAGCGCACATTCGCCGAGCCCATGAGCGTGCACCTTGATTCCCGAGGGCAATGCGGGAGAATCGGATAGCACCAGGTCAAGCGCGCCGAGCGCAAGCTGCGCCGCCAGATGCTCAAGCGTGTCCTCGCGCACGGCGATGATGGCGCGCACGACGATACCGCCGCGCCCGCCAGCCCGAAGGGCCGGCTTGAGTATGCGGCTGGCAATCAGGCTTGCCATGGTGCAATCCACCCCGGCTCGAAGCAGAACCGGCTTGGCGGCGGGCCGCTTATTGACGGCATCGACCAGCTCGTTTCCGAGACGGAAAATCTGCTCGGCGTAACCATAAACCGTCCGACCGGTTTCGGTGAGGGCGAGGCCGCGTCCGGCGCGCGCAAACAGCTTCTGTCCGAGCGATTCTTCCAACTCGTGCACCTGGGCGCTGATAGTTGGCTGCGCCAGCCTGAGCTGCTGGCTTGCCCGGGCGATGCTGCCCTCCCGGGCAACCACCCGAAAATAATGCAGGTGATGATAGTTAAACCCTTCCATGCTGGCGATCATACATCGGTTTTTTCGAAGAGTCGAACGGTCCTCCATCAACGAAAAGCGCGCTTGCTGGAGGTTGTTTTCCCGGTTCGCGATACACTGCTCAGGGCGCCGATACGTCACGAGATTTTACGGCGTACTTAGCGGATAATGTTACAGCTTGAAGCTTGCGGCGCGGTAATTCCGGCTGCTCCGGCTCGTGCCATCGGCAAGCGGCAGCGGTAAATGTAAGGTGAGCTTATGCTAGTGTACTTTTTGCGTCATGCCAGCGCCGGACAAGGCCGCGCCAACCCCTCGCTGGACGATAAGCGGCCACTCGACAAAGAAGGAATCGGACAGTGCCGCGATGTCGGGCGTCTGTTGAGCGCACTCGAAGTCCATCTCGACCTGATTATTTCCAGTCCCTTGAAGAGGGCCACGCAGACCGCTTCGCTGGTCGGCAATCGACTCGGCTATGACTCCGATCTGGTACTCGATGCGGCCTTGAGTCCCGGCGCCAGCTACGAGGACTTCCGCGAACTGCTGCGCCGGCACGGCAAGCTGGCTGCGGTGATGGTGGTGGGACACAATCCCTCGATCAGCCGATTTCTTTCGCTGCTGGTAACCAAAGGCGCCTTCGACCAAGCGGTGGAGATGAAGAAAGGCAGCGTAGCCCGCGTCGATCACGACGGTCGGCAGACGGTGCTCAACTGGCTGCTGACTCCCAAGATCGCCCGCAGCGATCACGCTCCCGCTCACTCGGATTCGAAAGCGGCAAGTTCGCGCCCGAAGACCGCGCGGAAATAATCCCGCTCCCGGTTCAGGGCCCAGAATTCGAGATCCGGAGAGCGTTTCGCGTTCAGCAGCATGACTACGCGGCGAGATTCCACACGGACGCGCACGCCGGTCACCGTACCGCGCCTGCCCTGCTCGAGAGCCCGCGCCAAGCGCAGCAAAAGCACGGCCCTGGGAACGAGTAACTGATCCGCCATGGACAGCACGTGCATCGGCCTGCTCTCGGGCGTGGGCCGCGAGTTGCCCACGTAGCGCGCAATCGCGGCGACGATGTGCCGCTGCCGAACGGTGTAGCCGAACATCTCCGAATGGGCAATGGCGTAGTAAGCGTGGCGGTGACGGCCGGTGCGGTTAATAAAAGATCCGGCCTCCTGTAACATGGCGGCGGCGGCCAGCCAGTCGGCATACTCCTCGGGCAGATCGTGTACTGGCCGGAGTCCGGCGAAGAGTTCGGCGGCAAGCTCGCGGACCCGCCGCGCGTAGCGCATGTCGACCGCGTAATGCGCCGTCATTTTGGCCAGCGTATTTTCGCGCTCGGAAGCGATGCGCTTGCGAATTCCGGGACTGACATCGTATTCGGACATCATCTGCGCCAGGATGCCATCGCGCAAGCCGAGCGGCGAGTAGCGAAACTCCTTCAGGCGAAGACGGGCGAGCAGTTCGGAAAAAACCATGGCTCCGGCAACGATGATCTCAGCGCGCCGCGGCCCGATTCCCTTCACCGCCCGGCGCTGATCGACCGACATCTTTCCCAACTGGGCCGTAAGCCTAACCAGTCCCTGCCGCGGAACGGTGTGGCTGCGCTTCTTGGAGCGGGCGGCCCACATATCGGCCAACGCCGCCGGCGTGCCCGAGGTTGCCACGGTCAAGCGCACGCGCGATGCCTTGAGTGCGGCTTCGACCCGCCCGACCTCTTCCTCGATATACGCTTTCAACTGCTGCAGCTCGCGTTTCTTGGGAGGGTCGTGCGGCAGGAAAGTTCGAGTGAGACGGACTGCCCCGAGCGGCAGACTGTAGATCTTTTCGATCTGGCCGCCGAGCGAAGCGATCAGTTCGCAACTGCCGCCGCCCAGATCGATCAGCAGCATGCGCCCAGAGGGCAGCCGCGAACCGGAAATGACCCCGAGATGAATGAGGCGGCCCTCTTCCAAGCCGGTGATGATTTCCACTTGCCATCCCGTCGCCGCATGCACCCAGGCTTTGAAGGCGGCGCCGTTGTTGGCATCTCGCAGTGCGCTGGTCGCCACCACGCGGACGGTTTCCGCGCCATAGGTTTGCACCGCCTTGTGGAAACGGGAGAGTACCTTGACGGTATGCGCCATGGCCGCCGGATCAAGCACCCCGGATCGGAACACCGATTCTCCCAGACGGGTTACCTCACGATCCTCGTGAACCACCGAGAGGCGATGGTTGACGAGCGCGGCAATCTTCAATCGAACCGAATTGGCACCAATATCGACCGCAGCGAATGTAGCCATGTTTGTTTTATCTACCCGGCTAATTCCAACCCATCACGCGCATCACGGCGCGTGTCGGGGACCTCGGCTCACGCTTCTGGCAGAGCGCCGGCGAAGCGCGCCGCAATTGCGGAAGCCGGAATCGCGAATCCAACCAGCGGCCCGCGAAGGTTTCATGGTACCGCAAGCGCACACGATTTTTCGATGCAAAACCGCGACCATCGGCAGCGATCAATCGGCGGCAGCAGCCGGGAAACCCGCCGGAGTGACGCTGTGCAGTCGCGACAGGTCCAGCTCCATCGCGCCTCCGACATTGCGGTACATGGGGGCGAAGCGTGCGTTCCATAGGACCTCGCTCGCCGCATAGGAGGAACGGCTGTGCACGGTCTGCGCAAAAGTCTCGTCAATGGCGGTCAGCAGAATAAGAAATTCCGCGCTCGCGTCGACGAGTCTTTCCGGCGTCCAGCCGAACAGCGGGCTGTCTTCATCGATCGGGTGCACCACCGTCCAATTCAAGGGGAAAAAGCTGACGGATTCCCGCTCCAGCGAGAGCGGGGTAAAGAAGCGCTGAACCCGGCCATCGACGCTTTCAAAACGGCTGAAAATGACCTTCGCATGCAGCTCGATCAGTTGATTTTCGCGGGCATTGACGACGCGGAATTCGAAGCCCGTGATGCCGTGATAAGGCGCGACGATGGCATTCCGGGAAAACACGATGTCGGCGACCGGCCGGGAGAAGCGAGCGAAGACCATGCCGGTTGCCAAGGCAAGGCCAAGCAATCCGACCAGCGCTTCGAAGGCCACCATGAGGTTGGCCATCACTCCGACCGGAACGATGTTGCCGTAACCAATCGTGGCGAAAGAGTGAATGCTGAAAAAAAAGTCGCGCAGAAAGGCGGAGGTCTGGATGTTGCCTTGAAGCGCATCGCCGCCGAGCAGGTAGTAGCCGACGGCAAAGACCAGGTTAATGCCGACGTAAAAGAGTAGCACCATCGCGAAAAACGCCGGCCAGGACATGGTGAGCAGGCGATGATAACCGGAGACTCTCAGCAGCCATCGCGGCTTCGGCTTGACTACGTTGAACGATCCATCACGATTGAGCAGCCGGAGCGTCGGCTGGTTCGAGACCACCGAACCAAACCCCAGGTCGCTGCTCTCCTGCGGCGTGAGATATCGATTGCGCTGCTCTTCCACGGCCACCTCGCAAAGCCCTCAAAAGTCTGACGGCATTCTCTACCAGGGTTGGATGATGCCAGGCCGCAAGATGAAGCATGCAAGCGGCGGCAGCGGAATTTCTGGACGGGTTCTGGCGAATCAGCAATGAAAAAGGCGCGCCATGGTAGGCGCGCCTGGCTGTCGCTGGCGAAGCTTACGGCTTGGTGGCAAAGTCGAGCAGGTGGATGAAGGAGCGATAGACCTTGCCCGTGGCCCGCGTCATGCCGACTTCGCAAGTGCGGCTGCTCGAATAGTGTCCATCGTAGTTGCCTTCCCGCACCTCTGTGGCTTCCGGCTTGGTCGCCGCCTCGGTCAATTCCGGAAACAGGAACCCGCGATCGCCGGCAAAGGCGCAGCAGCCGGCGCTTTGCGGCACCGCTACCTGGTCGCTGCAGGCTGCGGCAACGTTCACCAGCTTATTGGTCAAACCCATCTTGGTTACAGAGCACACCGGGTGCAGCACCACCGAATGCACTTTGCGCGCCACCGTCAGCCGCGGCAGCAGCCGGTCGTTGGCAAACTCGATGCTGTCGATGATCTTCAGCTTGTCGTAGCGCGCCTGGTTTTCCGCCGTCAGATACGGCCTTGCCGTCAGCAGTCCGTAGCTGCACGGGCTGGTGTCGACCACCACCGGAATCGCGCCCTCGCCGGTCCACTTCCAGAAGCGCTCGATGGCGTGGTTGACCGCCTCACGGTGCGCCGGGTCGAAGCCTTTCGACGAGAACGGCACGCCGCAGCAAACTCCCACCGCGTCTTCGGGAACGTACAGTTTGACACCCGCCCGTTCTGCCACATTCAGCAACGCGCCCATCAGCGTGACGTCATCCGCTTCGCCCGGCAAGGCACCCATGACTCGCGAGACGCAGGTGGGGAAGTACACGGCCGCTGCGCCGGCGGCCGTCGTCACCGGCAGCACGCCCTTGCGTGGCCGGGGCATTTCCTTGCTCCACAGTGGCAGGACCTGGCCGGTCACACCGCGCAATCCGCGGGTCAGGCTGGCCATCGTCGAGTGCCCGAACAGCGATGCGCCCAGATGCCCCAGCGACAGCCCGAGCCGCGCCAGACGCTCGGTAGCGCCAAAGTTGCGCGCCACGCTAACCGCGCGCTTATGTTCCTGCGCGCTGTGCCGAAGCTGGCGAAAATACTTGGTCAGCTTCGAGGTATCGATGCCGACCGGGCAGGTGGTGGCGCAGAGCCCGTCGACCGCGCAGGTATCGAGCGCCATGTATGGGAAGTCCGCATCGAGCGCGGCATAGCCCGCCTGATCGCCGGCTTCCTTCAGGCGCTGCATCTCGCGCCGAACCACGATACGTTGCCGAGCGGTCAGACTGAGATCCCGGCTCGGGCATTTCGGCTCGCAGAAACCGCATTCGATGCACTTGTCGACCTCCGGCTCGATGGTCGGCGTGCGCTTCAGATTCGCGATGTAGGAATGGCGGTCCGGATTGATGATTATGCCTGGGTTCAGCAGGCCCAGGGGGTCCACCGCCTGCTTCAGACGCTGCATGATGGCGTAAGCTTCGTCACCCCACTCCATTTGAACGAACGGCGTCATGTTCCGCCCCGTGCCATGCTCCGCCTTCAGCGCCCCATCGTACTTGCGCAGGGTCATATCCACCACGTCTTCGAGCAGACCCGAGTATTTCTCCACCTGCGACTGCTCGTTGAAGCTCTGCGGCATCATGAAGTGTATGTTTCCATCTTTAGCGTGGCTGTAAAGGATGACATCGTCGTAGTGGTGCTTCTTGAACAGCGCCGTCAGATCCATGGCCGCTTCGGCCAGGCGATCGACCGGATACGCCAAGTCCTCGGTGATCATGGTGGTGCCGCTCACTCGCGCCATGCTCACACTGGGAAAGAGACCGGCGCGAATCCTCCAGAACTGCGCCTGTTCGGCCGGGTCATGGGTGAACGCCGGCGGAGCCAAGAGAGTAAGATTGGCAACCGCCTCTTGCAACTTCATCTCCAGCAAAGGACGGTCGCGCTCCTCGGCCACCTGGAATTCCACCAGAATGCCCGCAGCCTCGTCGGCCAATTCCTTGATCGAGGGGGGAATGCCGGGAAGGTCCTGGATGGCGCGCAGAGAAGCCCGGTCCATCAATTCCAGGGCAGCCGCGCCGGCTTCGCGCAAAGGCGCAATGGCAGCGGCAGCGGCATGGAGGTCTGGAAACAGCAGCAACCCGGTGTACTTCGCCCGTAGATCGGGCACCGTGCGCAAGACCGCCTCCGCCATGAAGGCCAGCGTTCCCTCGGCGCCAATCAACAGATTGCGGAAAATATCGACCGGGCGCTCGAAATCCACAAAAGCGTTCAACGAATAGCCGGTCGTGTTCTTCATCTTGTACTTGGTGCGAATGCGCGCGGCCAACGCCGGATTGCCCTCGATCCGCTGCTTCAACTCCAGCAGCGTGCGCGCCAGTTCCGGCTCCTTCAAGCGGAACTGCTCGTCGGCATCGGGCGACGCCGTGTCGATCACCGTGCCCGAGGGCAGCACGAAAGTCAGAGACTCCAGCGTGTGGTAAGCGTTCTGCACCACGCCGCAGGACATGCCGCTGGAGTTGTTCGACAAAATACCGCCGATCGAGGCAATCGCCACCGAGGCCGGATCGGGACCGATCTTCTTGCCATAGGGGGCCAGGGCGGCGTTGGCTTGTCCGCCCAGCACGCCCGGTTGCAAGCGGATCTTCTTGCCACCCTCCTCTACCTTGCAGCCGCGCCAATAGCGAGCTACATCCACCAGCAGACCATCGCTTACCGTCTGCCCGGAAAGACTGGTGCCGCCGCCGCGGAAGGTGATCGGAATGCCGTGCTCCCGGCTGAAGCGAAACAACGCCCGGATCTCCTCCACCCCTTGCGGCTGAATTACGGCCTGCGGAATCAGCCGGTAAAAGCTGGCATCGGAGGCAAAGGCGATCACATCGATCGGCCGGTTCAAAATCCGTGCAGGATCGATCGCGGCCGACAGCTTCTGCTTCAGTTCGGCCGAACTGAGGCCACTACGCGGCATCTTGGCGGAGCTAACAGCGGTTGCCATGGATAACTCCTGAGTGATCTTCAGATTTTCGGATCGAAAGATCTCGAACTTTCAAGCAAAGCTCACACGGTATATCCGCCGGAAACAGACCGGAAACAGAATGGAACGGATCTTCAAGAACAGCCGTGCGCTGGCGGAACTTAATCCCGAGCCAAGAAAGGATTGTCTGTTGTATACGCACAAGCCGTAAGTGACACCCCTCACAATTTCGGGTGACCCATGACACTCCGGCAGCGAGCCGGGTGAAGCTGGTGCGCACATAAATAAGGTGCGGCGAGGCCGCAACGAGCGCCTGTCGCGCGCGCCGCGAGAGCCTTCTGACCCGCACCTTCGAATGTTGCCGCCCGATATTAGGTTAGCAGCAACCCACTTTTATGGTCTCTTCGCCTATCTCCTTGATCGGTCCGAAGGCCTCCGGCGGAATCGGCTCGCCTCTGAGCGTCTTGATCCAACGTCGCAGCGCTTCGAACGAAACCACAACGACACCGAAAATGGAGGCAATCATTAACACCGTATCCATGTAGCCGACGAACTCACTGCCGGGAACATGAGTCATCGGCAAGAAGATGTCATGAATGGCGAGCGTACCCGCGCTAAGCGTAATAATTCCGACAAAGATCATCGGAACCAGGCTGACCCATGCGTACTTTGCTCTGCCCATGTTGATCAGGAAAGTGGTCGTAACCGCCAGCGCGATGGTTGCCAGCAACTGGTTGGCGGTGCCAAACAGCGGCCAGATAGTCGAAATGCTGCCCGTCCAGATCAGGAAACCCCAGGCGAACACGACCAGGAGGGTACTGATCAGGTTGCCGGGGAGCCAAGTCGTGGTAGCGAAAGGCTTGTAAACACGGCCCAGCAGCTCATGCATGACATAACGGGCGACGCGGGTGCCGGTGTCGATCGTGGTGAGGATGAACAATGCCTCGAACATGATCGCGTAGTGGTACCAGTAGCTCACCAGCTTGTCCATGCCCGGAATGGCGCGGAAAATCTGGGCCATGCCGATGGCAAGCGAAACTGCGCCACCAGTGCGTCCGGCCAGCTTCTCGCCGATTTCGCGCGAGAACATATCCAGATTCACAGTGTGCAAGCCCAGTTTGGCGAAGACCGCGGGCGGGGTGTTGATGGCAAAGAAGTCGCCGGGGAACATGGAGCAGGCCGCGATCAGGGCCATGACGCCTACCAGCGACTCGCAGAGCATGGCGCCGTAACCGATAAAGCGGGCATCGGTTTCCTTATCGAGCATCTTCGGCGTGGTGCCGGAAGAAACCAGCGAATGGAAGCCCGAGATGGCACCGCAGGCGATGGTGACGAACAGGAACGGGAACAGCTTGCCCTTAATGATGGGTCCGCCGCCGTGAACGTACTGCGTGATCGCCGGGAACTGAATGTTCGGGTGGGCAATCATAATGCCTATAATCAGCGCGGCAATCGTGCCCAGCTTCAGATAGGTCGAGAGATAGTCGCGTGGTTCGAGCACCATCCAGACCGGCAGAATCGAAGCGACAAAGCCGTAGGTCATCATTAAAAGGCATATCTGGTGCGGCGTGAAGGTGAGGAAGTGGGCGAAGGGAGACGCGGCAAACCAGTGCCCGCCGCCAACCGCAGCCAGCATGGCGATGACACCGAGCGCGCTGGGCATGGCCACCCGGATATGTCCCGGCTCGCTTTTGAACATGTAGAAACCCATGGCAAAGGCGATGGGGATGGTCATGCCGATGGTGAACACGCCCCATGGACTCTCAGCCAAGGCGTTGACCACGACGATCCCCAAGCCGGCCAAGGCTATGATCAGGATCAGCAGCACGGCAATCATGGTCACCATACCCGCAAAGGAGCCGATTTCGGTGCGGGCGATTTCCGCCAGCGATTGTCCCTTGTGGCGAATCGAGCAGACCAGAATTGTGAAATCCTGCACGCAACCGGCGAGCACCGCGCCGACCAGCAGCCAGATCAGTCCTGGCGCAAAACCAAACTGGGCGGCAAGCGTTGGGCCCACCAGCGGACCGGCACCCGCAATGGCCGCGAAGTGATGACCGAACAACACCCATTTCGGCGAAGGCACATAGTTGTGGTGGTCTTCATACAAATGTCCAGGCGTTATTCTACGATCGTCCAGGGTCATGACCTTGGCCGCGAGAAACGCGCTGTAGAAGCGGTAAGCCAGGGCGTAGAAACACAACACCCCGATCATCAGCGGCAGCGTATTCATTCCAACGACTCCTTTGCTGCGAATATCTGTGGGCTTTGCGCCCGCCAGTAACTACGCAAAAAGAAACCAGCAAACACATACATCGATTAAGAAAGAAGAAGAAAACGATTACTCCCCGGTGAGACGAACGCTGCCTTCACAGAGAGTCGAAAAAAAAACGACGCCGTGCCGAAGCCAGCACTGGAATCCCCCCCAGGGGCATACGATTTTTTGATGGCACACTAAGCCCAGCATTTTGCCACAACTACACTGGAAAGGCCCGAAAAAAAAGCTGGTCCGCCTAAATCCTGAGCTCGGGGCCCGACAGGCTGCTGGAAAACTGAGCGGCTGCCGGGAGACAGTCAGCAGAGTGGGTTCCGACGATCGCGAGTCATCAGTTAGGGGATCAGCCTTAGCGGGCTGCTGAAAAAACAGGCTTGTCTGGGGTGAGAATACAAACAATTGCGCCATGGCTCCGTGGACTAGGCGCCAAGGTAGGACTTAATGAGGTCGTCCTTGGCCGCCAGCTCTGCCGCCGTCCCGGAGAGGCGGATTTCGCCGGTCATCATGATGTAGGCAAAATCGCAGGCTGAAAGCGCCAGGGTGGCGTTCTGCTCAACCAGGATCATTGTTACGCCCTGTTGTTTGATCTTGGCGATGATTTCGAAGATCTGGTCGACGATGACCGGCGCCAACCCCATGGAAGGTTCATCCAGCAGCAGCACCTTCGGACTGGCCATCAGGCCGCGGGCAATGGCCAGCATCTGCTGCTCGCCGCCGGAAAGCGTTCCCGCCTGTTGCTCGATCCGCTCTTTCAATCTCGGAAAGAGCGCGAAACATTTTTCGTAATCCGCTTGGATAGCGTTCTTATCCCGGCGGAGGTATGCGCCCATACGCAGATTCTCGCGCACCGAGAGCGTGCCGAAGATGCGCCGGCCCTCGGGCACGTGAATCACTCCGGCAGCGACGATTTTTTCCGGGCTCAAGCCGGCGATCTCGCGTCCGGCCAGCTTGGTGCTGCTGCCCGGCAGCGCTCGCACCAAGCCTGAAAGGCTCTTCAGCAGCGTGGACTTGCCGGCGCCATTGGAGCCGAGTACGGCGACGATCGTACTCTCCGGTACGGTCAGTGAAATTCCTTTCAGGACCTCCGCCTTGGTGTATTTGACGCGTAAATTCTTGATCTCAAGCATGGGACACGACTCGCTTGCCGAGATAAGCCTCGACAACCCGCCGATTCGATTGCACGTCCGCGAAACTGCCCTCGGCGATCTTTTCTCCGGAATCCAGCACGGTAATGATGTCGGCAATTTCCTTGACGAATTCCATATTGTGTTCGATCAGGGCCACGGTAACGCCCAACGCGCTGATTCTCTTGATGGTCTGCGCAAGCGCCTGCGCCTCCGCCGTGTTCATGCCTGCCGCCGGTTCGTCTAGCAACAACAGCTTCGGTTCGCTGGCCAGGGCGCGTGCGATTTCGATAATCCGCTGCTTGCCGTAGGGCAGGCTTTGCATGTTGGCGGAGAGTAGATTGCCGATCTAGAAGAACTCAGCCAGTTCGCTCACCTTGGAGTCGATTTTTCTTGCTCTCTAAAGGTTGCCGTCCAAGGTGCGAGATTGCTTCCAACAGTCCGTAATGGGTGCGGCAGTGGACTCCGAGCGCGATATTTTCCCACACGCTCATTCCGCGGAAGGGCCGGATATTTTGAAACGTGCGCGCGATCCCTTTAGCGGTGATGCGGTAGGGGGCGAGGCCGGTAATCTTTTCTCCCAGGAAAAAAACTTCGCCACCTTCAGGCATATACACACCGGAAAGGACATTGATCAAAGTGGATTTTCCCGAGCCGTTAGGACCGATGATGACATGCCGCGAATTCTCCAGGATACTGACGTCCACTTGGCTCAACGCCAGCACTCCGCCAAAGCGCTTGGTGATGGCTTTCACTTCCAGCGTAACCTTCGCCACCTTCAGGCTCCCATCTCTTTTCCTGTCCGTGTCACTGTCGCTGTTGCCGCCTTGTGCTCACGCCAGGCGGCAAACAGCACCAGAACCATCAGGATGAAACTGAAAAATAGCATGTAGTAGTCTTTCAGGCTGCGAAGAAGTTCGGGCAAAAGCGTCAACAGCACACCCACCAGCGGGGAGACGATCGCGCTAAATCCTCCTAGAACGCTCATGCAAAGATAGAGCGCCGACTCGTTAAAGGTGTACAGGTCGGGTCCGATATAGCTGGTGAGGAACGCATAGAGGGCGCCGGCAAAGCCCGCCAGGAAAGCCGAAATCGCGAACGACATAATCTTGTAGTACTTGACGTTGACGCCCATCACCTCGGCCGTCAATTCATCGTCGCGGATGGCGATCAGGGCGCGTCCAACCCTGGATTTTCGCAGACGGATGGCCGCATACATCGCCAGTGCCAGCAGCACGGCGATGAAGTAGTAGAAAAACAGGGGCCGCGCCAAGTCCAGGCCGGCAAGTTTCAACGACGGAATGCGCGAGATGCCGAAGGGTCCGCCAGTGAGCTGCTCAAGGTTGATCACCAGAATCCTGACGATCTCGGCGAAGCCGATGGTAATGATCACCAGGAACGGTCCCCTGAGGTTGAAGGCCGGAATACCGACCAAAACCCCAAAGGCCGCGGCCACGGTCGGAGCAATGAGAAGCAGCACCCAGGGCGACCATCCCAACCTGGTGGTTACAATCGCGCCCACGTACGAGCCGATCGAGTAGAAAGCAACCTGTCCGAGCGAAACCAGTCCGGTGTAGCCGGCCAGCACCACCAGTCCTAAGACGATCAGCCCAACCACGGCGCCCATGTCGGTGACCAGGATGAGATAGTCGCTTTGGAGAATCAGCGGCAGCACCAAAGCGAAGACGGCGCCCAGCAAGGCGAACTGTTTCGGGCTCGCTAGGCGGCGCCAATTTAGCCTCCGAGGGGATGAAACCGGAACCGGTTTTTGCATGGTCTCCATCTACACCTTCTCCGAGATCTTCAGGCTGAACAAGCCCTTGGGCTTGAACAGCAAAAACGCGATCAGAATGCCGAACGCAATAGCGTCCTTGTAGCTCGACGAAAGGTAAATACCGGCCAGTGTCTCGACAATGCCGAGCAGGATGCCGCCGACAACCGCGCCCAGAGGATTGCCAAACCCGCCGATGATGGTCGCGGCAAAAGCTTTCAGGCCGAGCGAATCGCCCATCTCCGGAATCAGGAACAGGATTGGCGTCGCCAGGATGCCGGCCACGGCCGTGATCATCAGGCTGATGACGAACGAGAGGCTGATGATGAAGTTGCTCTTGACGCCCATCAATTGCGCTACTTCACGGCTTTCGGCCGCCGCCCGCATGGCTACGCCGAGCAGAGACTTCCGCGAGAGAATGTAGAGCCCGGTGATCAGCAGCAGCGACAGGCCCACCGTCCAGAAGGTGTGCGGCATGATCTGGGCATGAAAGAAATTTACCGGGAGACTCGCCAAAGACATTGCCGAGCGATAACGGCTTGGTGCCCCAGATAGCGCGGATCAGGTTCTTCAGGAATACCGACAGGGCGATGGTGACGATGAGCATCAGCAAAGGATTACAGTTGAATCGCCGCAGGGGATGGAACAGCGCCTTATCCACGATGAAACCGACCGCCCCCAGGCAAACAATCGCCAGCCCGGCCGCAAGTACAAACGGCAGGTGCATCATTACGTAGAAAAAATACAGGAAGTAGCTGGTAAGGGCTACGAAGTCGCCTTGGGCGAGATTGAAAAAGCCTGCCGTGTTCCATAGCAAAACGATGGCTAAGGCAGGCAGCGCATAAAGCAGCCCAATGGCGGTCCCGCCGGCCACGACCTGCAGGAATAATTCCATACCAGAACCCTCTTCGATTCCACCCCAACGCACGCAACAGCGGCGCGCGCCAGGGACCCCGGCTCTTCGCTCTTCATCCCAACAACGCCAACCGCAGGCTTGTCGCGGGCAAGGAGATCCCGCTTGGGACCTCCTTGGGTCTTACCGGCTGTAGAGCAGTTTCCAGGCTGATGTCCCCAGTACTAACACCGCCGCGCGAAACGCCCGGCTCCTTTGCGGGGTATCCCTTCCACGATTCTGGACTAATCGCTATCGGTCAGGTTGTCGGCGTCGGCAACCCATACCCACTTGCCGCCGGTGAACTTCGCCAACGAGGCGCGGTGGATGAGGTTGCCCCACTTGTCGGCGGTGTAATCGCCCTGTACGCCCTTATAGCCCTTGAGGGTGCGCAGCTCGGCGGCAATCTTTTCATTGTCCGGGCCGGTCTTGGCGATCACCTGTCCCAGGATCTTCACCGCATCGTAATAGGGCGCCGCGTGATCTTCGGGCTCGACCCCGAACTTCTGCTTGTACTTGGTCACGAATCCCTGAACCTCGGGGGCTGGGTTGGAGACGATGAAAGCCGAGGAGGCAATGACGCCTTCCATCTTTTCGGGACCGACCAGCTTGGCGAAGTCCGGGGTAATGAAGGCGTCCCCGCCGAAAACGGGAATCTTGATGCCCATCTCACGCATTTGGCGTAGCGATTTCGCACCTTCCACCTGGATCGAATAATCGATCACAACTTCGGCGCCTGAATTCTTGATGCGCAGCAATTGCGCGGTATAGTCATTGTCGCCGACGTTGTAGGTTTCATACGCTACCGGTTCGAGCTTGTACTTCGTCAACGCTGCCTTGGCCCCCTGGCCGCCGCTCACACCGTAGTCACTGTTGGTGTAGAGAATGGCCATCTTGCGATATCCCTGTTTGTAGGCGTAATCGACCAGGGCTTGGCCGATGAACGGGCCGGTGGCGACCACGCGGAAGATGTAGTCGTTGCCGTCGTGCGTGATTTTGCGGCTCTTGCTGCTGGTGATCTCGGGAAGCTTGTTCTGCTTCGCGAGCGGAGCGACCGCCAGCGTGTTGCCCGACCAGTCAGGGCCGAGCACGACGATCGGCTTGGTTTCGTTCAACAGCTTCTGCATGGCGTTGAGGGCGACGTTCGGCTTGGAAGCATCGTCGAGCGGGAACAGTTCGATCTTTTTGCCGTTGATTCCGCCAGCGGCGTTGATTTCGTCGGCGGCAAGCTGAGCCCCGTCGCGCTGGAAATTGCCATACATCGCGGCATCGCCGGTAAACGAGGTCACGATCTGGCCGATCTTAATGGTCTTGTCCTCCGGCTTGGACTGGCAGCCGATTCCGACGAGCGCCAGCATGACCACGAAAACCAGTACATATTTCAGGTTCTTCATTGCAGTCGTCTCCATTCTTAATTGCTTGCAGGCCGGTAACACCGCGGCCGTTGAGTTTCAGAGCTTACTTGCCGACGGTGATGAAGCCGGCGGTTGCGTCCACTTCCACCCAGTCTCCGGTCTTGATCTCGATGAGCGGATCGATTTCAAGGCCATCGATGATGGGTAAATTCGTGTTGTAAAACTTGTCGGCCAGGATTCCGCCAGCGGCGAGAATGCCTTCCGTGTGATGGTTGATAATCGCAGCCGGAGCATTGCCGCAGCGCGCCAACTCCAGGATAATCGCCGCCCCCACGGTCGACCCGCGCCCTTCGGGAAAGACGAAGACCTTGCCCTTGATGTTCTGGCCGTAGAGTTCATGCCGCTGATCGATGATGGTGCCGGTCGCCGGATCGACGCCACCCCAGAAACCAAACATCTGCCCGGTCACCAGCGCCGGGCCAGCATTTTTGCCATCGTTTACGCCCTTGCCTTTGAATGTCTTCACGCTTTGCCTCCCACCCGGCCATTGACGGCGGCTTCCACGCATTCGGCGGCACTGCCGAAGATAACGTCGGTTTTGCATTGCACAGGGGCGTAGTAGGAGCACTTGCCCGAATCGGTCATCAGCGTCTTGAAACCCCAGGTTTCCACCGGCGAAATGAGCATGCAGGTCTCAGTCGCGATCTTGCCCCCGAGCCCTAACAGCTCCGCCATGATTCCCATGCGATCGGCCAGGTCCCTGACCTGCTTGGTGGTGTAAATCCAGAGCTCGGTGCCAGGGGCGATCTTGCGGCCGGCCAGCAACTTTATGACGTTCTGAATTTCGGCAATGCTGTAGTGTGGGCAGCCCAGCGCCACCAGGTCGATCTTGGCGCTTTTCACCGTACACATTTCGTCGCGGGTCGTCTTGAGAGTTTCCTCAGTTACGGTTACAGTGCGCTCGGGATGGTTCGGACCAAATGCCTCGGCCCGCGTCCGTGCCTCGGGCGTGATCCCCACCAGATGAACCATCGCCAGCGGACCGGTAGCGGCGGCGGCGGCCAGCATGGATTTCAGCTCGTCCATCTTGGGACTGCCCGCGAGACCTTCAACCACGCCAATCTCGCTGCCTAGCGTCTTGCCCAGAAAATAACCGAGGACCGGATATTCCCAGGATTGGAGCGTGCGGCCGCCGATCTCCAGCTTGACCAGCGCTTTGCCGTAGCGATTTTCTGGAGGTGCAAGCCGTACTCCGGGGTGCGTCCGGTGATGCCGATGCAGACGTCCAGCACGGCGGTCTCGCGGTTGGAGCGCGCCCCCAGAACCGAGTTGATGAAGGCAACCGCCGAGGACTCGGTCCAGCCGACATGTTCGCCAAAGCGCGGCGCCGACCCAGTAAAGTGCGGCAGGCAGGTCCAGCTCATAATGGCGCCCATCTGCTCGTAGGCCTTGGCGACCCGCAACTGCTTTTCGGCATAGGCATCCGGAGTTTTGAATTCGCGCCACATTTGCGTATCCATGCCGCTCGGATCGAGCGTGGTCGGCACCCTGAACTTGGCGCCCATGGCGGCGAACTTCTCACAGACTTCGACGCCGGCGTCAAAAATACTCTTGTACATCGCCAGCACGATGTGCGCGCTGGCTACGGGAACCAGCCTCTTGGCGCCGAATTTCTCGCCTACCTTAACCAGAATCTCCATGGCGAGCTTGGCGGCTTCACCTTCGTCGCCTCTGAGCATCGCCTCTTCTTCTTGGGTCAAAATCATCAGCATCTCCTTATTGCCTTGCCGCCCGAGGTCGCTTGCCCCCCGCGCACTGCCCCCGGGCCAAACGGCGGCGATTGCCAGGGCACAGGCCCCTGAAAGGCTAAAAGGGATCACCGTCGCCCCGCTCGTAGTCTTTCGGCCTTCGCTGCGGAAGGGCAAATCTTCAGGCCCGAGAGCGGCTTTCGGAGCAGGTGGTTCCTGGCGCTATCACCGCCGGGCCTACACCGCCCGGCTGCTTCATAGGTACAGCTTCCGCGGATTCGGCCAACCGAGGATTCTTGCGGCGGCAAGTTGCACACATCGGTCAAGTTATAGGCCAAGAGGCCCGAGATAGCTTATTTCTCCGAGCGACGGCAAGTCCAGTTCATCGCTCACAACCTCTTGTGACGAGATTCGCGCGGTGCCCCATATCTGCTGCAGTTGGCAGATGTGGGACTTTGATGGGCTTCCCGTCCTGTCCAGCCCGGTGCCCCGTATCTGCCGCAGTTAGCAGATGTGGGACTTTGATGGATCTCCCGTGCTGTCCGGCGGGCGCGGTCAGCGTCTGAACTGGCGACGGAGGGCGAGCAGGAAGAGCGCAATCAGCGTCGAAGTGAGCACAAGCTGCACTAAGGCCAGGGCGCGGCCCCACGGATAGAGCGGTTCATATGTCAGTTCTTTCTGGAGACTGGTCACCGAGAGCGTGGTCATCAAACTGTGCCCGAAGAATGCCGGAACAGCAATCCATTTTGGTCCTGGGTAGGCCCGGACGAACTCGCCAAGGTACCAGTAGCTTAGTTCGGTCGCCGGCATTGGCGGGGGAGCTTGCTGGGTCACGGTGGTCGAGACCGGTGGCGCAGGTCTTTCGCTCAGTCCGGCCAGCGGATAAAGCACAGTGAAAATGCCGAGAACGATGGCGAGCGCCAGCAGTGGGCGCAGATAACTTTCTCCGTATGAGCTGGCGTACTTGTACCAGGCGACCAAGCCAAGGTTGCGGTGCAGCCAGCGCACCCACGGCTTTGGGCTCCGGCTTTGGAGGCGCTTCATCTCCATCGCGCCATAATGGAAATCGCCGGCGGCGGAATAATCCTTGCGCTCGTCGTAGTTCTTATTCAGTTGCCGGTAGAGCTCGGCAATCAAATCGTAATCGCGCTCACCGTGGCTAGCATCTTCGGTCAGCAAGGCCGATGCAAACATGAGGTTGACTTCTTCCTCAAACAACATACGCCTGCCGCCGCCCTTGCGCGTGCGCCACTCGACCGAGGAAAACGTCACTTTGGAGACGTCGCAGTTATGAAAAAGAGCTTGGCCAAGATATGTCTTGTAAAAGACGATGGCTTCCGGATGAGAGAATTCCGCCATACAAAAAATCGGCCCGGGACGTTTGTCTTCCCATTCGTGCTCTAATCGAGTGCCTCCTCGGAATTTAGTCGCGCTAAAATCGGCTGATGCCAGGAATTTCGCTAAGGTGAAGTCGGCCTCCTGCGCGAACGTGGCACCGATGAAGTCGGCCCTCTGCGCAAACTCGGCACCGCGGAAGTTGGCATCCTGCGCGAACTCGGCACGGGGGAAGGTGGCATCCTGCGTGAACTTGGCATCGCCGAAGATGGCCTCCTGCGCGAACGTGGCACCGGTGAAACTAGCCTCCTGCGCGAACCTAGCGCGGCGGAAGTTTGCCTTCTGCGAGAAGATGGCGAGCACAAATGAGCACCTCGCTCGAAATTCCCGGCCCTCGTAGTTCGCGGAGGGGAAGACGAACTCCATGAAATCGGCGACCGTATCGCTCTCAGCGGCTGCCTTCAGGATTGCGTCGAACTCCTTCTGGAATTCGGAATCGTCCTTCTCCGGGTCGCGCGAGTGCATGAGGCAAACAGGTCTTCGGTCATGGGCCGGCGCTGGGTGAATCGGGCGGCCACAGGTTTTCGGGCGGCCACAGGGTTTGTTCGGCCAAGACATCGATGGACAGCCGGGAGTCCCATCGGTTGCCGTGGTGGTAGCGCGTTCCGCAACTTCATTCTCAGTCATGTCGGCTGCACTCTCTGGCTGCCAGCTTTAACTCCGAATCACTCGCACAGCAAAGATGTCATGCTGAGGAACACCGGGGGCCCCAACGGACGCCTTTTTTGCGTCGGTTGGGGTGGTGGCCGAAGCATCCCATGGAACTGTCCCATGCAGCTCCGCGTGGGGCTTTTCAATAAAATACTTCGGCTGCACCTCAGCCCCACGCTGTACAGGGATGCTTCACTGCGTTCAGCATGACACCTTAAAGCTACAGCACCATGCCGCCGCTGACGTCGATCAGTTGTCCGGTTACATAGGCGGCCTCATCAGATGCCAGGAAGGCCACCACTTTGCCCACGTCCGCCGGTTCGCCAACTCTTCCCATCCAGATCTTGTCGATCATGGCGTTCCAGGTCTTCTCCGGAACCCCGCGCGTCATTTCCGTATCGACGAAGCCGGGATTGATGGCGTTCACGGTGACGCCCTTTTTCGCCAGCTCGCGTGCAGCCGTCCCCGTCATTCCGACCACGCCACCCTTGGCGGCGGAATAGTTGGTCTGTCCAAAGTTGCCCCGCCAGCTCATGGAAGCCACGTTGATGATGCGCCCGTAGCCGCGCTCGCGCATCTGCTGCGCCGCCAGACGCAGACAGTAGAAGGTGCCCGTCAGGTTCACATTGATGACCTGATGCCACTGTTCGTCGGTCATCTTGTGGAGCATGCCGTCGCGATTGATGCCGGCATTGTTCACCAGAATGTCGACCGGTCCGAACTCGCCGATCGCCTTGGCGAACATGGCCTCGACCTCGGGCTTTTGCGAAACGTCGGTCTTCGACGCAATCGCCTTTCCCCCGGCCTGCTTGATCTGCTCAACCACTTTCTGGGCGTTCTCTTCGACGACATCGGCCACGACGACCTTGGCACCTTCCTCGGCAAGCTTCAGCGCAATGCCGCGGCCGATTCCCCGGCCCGCCCCGGTCACGATGGCTACTTTATCCTTGAGTCGCATAAGTTCCTTTCTCTTCTTCCTTAGCTTTTGCGTACAGTTTTGCTTTCAAGTCAAAACGTCCCACGTTGTAGAGGCTCGCGTCCGTGGTCTTCAGGTCCTTGGCAATGATGGGCGTGAACTCCATCTGCTCCAGGATGTCTCGCTTCAGGTCGACACCCGGCGCGATCTCGATCAGCACAGGGCCTTCGGGCCGCAGTTCGAAGACGGCGCGTTCGGTCACGAAGTGTACCTTCTGACGATTTCGCCGGGCGATCTCGCCGTTGAACGAAATCTGCGTGACCTTCTTCACCAGCTTTTTCTGTGTTCCTTCCTTGACGATCCGCAGCTTGCCACCGGCGAACTCGACCTCCAACCCGCGGGCGGTGAAAGTCGAGCAAAAGACCACGTGCCCGGCGTTCTGAGTGATGTCGATAAAACCGCCGCAGCCGGGTGAACGGTCGCCAAATTTGGTCGCGTTCACGTGTCCCACTTCGTCCATCTCACCGGCGCCCATGTAGGTAAAGGGAATTCCCATCCCGTTGTAGAAGTCCATTTGCACTTCATGCGGGATCAGCGCATAGGTGTTGTGAGCCACGCCGAAGTCGATGCCGCCCTCCGGAATTCCACCATAGACGCCCGACTCGACGGTCACTAAGACGTCTTTGCTCAAGCCTTCCTCGGCCAATACGCCGCCAACAATGTCGTTGGGGATGCCGGTTCCCATATTGATTGCCGTGCCCAGGGTCAATTCCATGGCGGCACGCCGTCCAATCACCTTGCGTATGGAGAGTGGCAAGGGCTCGACCGCTGCCACCGGCATCACCAGGTCGCCGGAAAGCGATGGATCATAGACAAATGAGTGGGTTTGACGGTGATCCAGTTCCGGATTGTCGCAGACCACGATCGCATCCACAAAAAAGCCCGGTACCACCACTCGCTGGGGGTGTAGCGTACCGGTCTTGGCCACACGTTTGACCTGCACCAGCACCTTGCCACCATAACGCTTGACGGCCAGCACCGCCGGCATCACCTCCAGCTTCATGGCTTCTTCTTCGCAACTGATGTTGCCCATTTCGTCGGCGGTGGTGCCGCGAATGATGACGATGTCCAGGGGAATCGCCTTGTAGAAAAGATATTCTTCCCCGCCATATTCCATCACCTCGACGATGTCAGGCAAAGAGCGTGTGCGGGCATTCATTTTGCCGCCCTCGACACGGGGGTCTATGTAGGTCCCCAGTCCCACCTTGCTCATTTTGCCCGGCAGCCCGCAAGCCATCGAACGATAAAGCTGCGCGATCTGCCCCTGAGGCAGGTTGTAGGCCTCAACCTGGTTGGAGCCGATCATCTCCATCCAGCGCGGAGCCAAGCCCCAGTGCCCGCCGATCACCCGCTTTACCATTCCTTGGTGGCACAGGTGCTGATTGCCGCGGTCGCGATTGCACTGCCCGGCCGAGTGCACAAAGGTGAGATCGCGAGGCGTTCCGGAGGCGAGAAAACTCGCTTCCAACGCCTTTAAAATGCTTTCCGCCGCGCTGACCAGCGTCATCCCAACGGTCGCCATGGTGGCGCCGTCCTTGACCATCGCCGCCGCTTCCGCCGCTTTGACAAATCTAGCTGTCATCGATCCCACCTCAGGACTGCAGATTCTGGAACACCGTCGCAATACCCTGGCCGCCGCCAATGCACATGGTGACCACGCCATATTTGGCGCCACGGCGCTTCAATTCGTTCATCAGCTTCACCACTAGAATTGCGCCGGTCGCACCCACCGGGTGACCCAGAGCGATCGCCCCGCCGTTGACGTTGACCTTCTCGTTGGGCAATCCGAGATCGCGCACGACCGCGACCGATTGCGAGGCGAACGCCTCTTTGATCTCAAACAGAGATCTCAAACAGACCGTGAACCTTAGTAGCTCTGAGTGTAACCAAAAGCTTATAACAACGCCGGGGCCGGCACTGAACGGCATGGGTCACCATTTCTTGTGACAAGCATCATGCCACAATTCGGAAAACGTACGCACCAGGGTCGCCGCTTCCGATTCCGGCTAGCTCTCAAAGACCACGATATTGTTTCGCGTTACCAGGACCGCTGACTTCGGAGAGGGCTGGCCGCTGTTTCGCATCTGGACAGCACCGGCCGCAAGCAGTTCCAATTCTTCACTGCCGTGATTGGCGATGCCGCGTGCAATTTCGCGGCCTTCCGGATCGGCGATGCTGATTACGTCCATGGGCTTGAAGCGACGCTCCACTTTCACCACGCCTGACCACAAAAGGCTGGCCTTGCCGCGCAGAATGGCGTCGCGAGCTCCGTCGTTGACCACGATCCGCCCGCTGACATCGGCCGCGTAGGCGATCCAGCGCCTTTTGCCCGGCATACGGGTCGCCGGGACGAACGCCGTGCCGACATTCTCGCCCCGGAAAATACGCTCCACGATGTCGGGCTTGCCGCCGTTGGCTATGATGGTGATGCCGCCGGCGCGGGTGGCAATTTCAGCAGCTTCAAGCTTGGTCAGCATGCCTCCGCGTCCGCCCTGCGACGGTCCCAAGGCCAGGGCCTTGATCTCGGGTGTAATCTCCTTCACCAGCGGAATGGGCACCCCGGGCGGTCCAGCGGAATCTTCAGTGCTAGCGTTTGGCGTGGGCAGCCGCAGCAATCCTTCGACGTTACTGAGCAGGATAAGTGCCTGGGCATCGACCCGGCTTGCCACCAACGCCGCCAAACGGTCGTTGTCGCTGAAGATGCGAGTCCGGCTCCCCTTGACCGTGTATTCCAGCTCGGCCGTCGAAACCGTATCGTTTTCATTGACGATCGGCACCACGCCGAGTTTCAGCAGCTTCTCCATCGTATGGCGGAGATTGGAGGAGCGGCGGCGGTCGATGAAATCGTCTTCGGTCAGCAAGACCTGCGCGATATTGATTCCGTGCGGATGAAAAAGCCGCTCGTAGGCATGCATGAGCTGCGCCTGTCCGACGGCGGCGCAGGCCTGCTTGGTGACGACGTCCTGGGTGCGCGTGCGGTGCAGAGCCAGAACACCTCGGCCGAGGCCGACCGCACCGGAGGAAACGAGGATGACCTGAACGCCAGCCTGTTTCAACTTGGCGAAGGAAGCAACCAGCGGCTCCAGACGCGAGACACACAGACCACCTTCAGCCTCGGCGACCACGTTGGTTCCAAGCTTGAAGACGATGCGGCGGGCACTCTGCAACAGCGTGGCGCGCTCGTCCCGCGTGGCTTCGCCCGCGGCCGGAGTCGCCAGCGGGGTCCCCGACAAGCCTGCTGGTGGCTTGTTGGGATGGAGCTTCGCGGCCGCAGCCTTGGCATTTGCCGAGGTAGACTTCTGCCCGCTGAATCTACCTGAATTCATGGAGTTGCCGGTCCCTGATAGGTCGATTGAAGGCTCCAGTGTACAACACGCGATTACACTGCGGTCTGCATCTGAACCCCGGCTCTGCAATAATCTCTGCAATAATAAGGTTGTGCTGGAGGGATTTTATGTCCAACGAAGTCGCAATCACGCCAGAGATGATTGGCCGGGTGGGGCAGGCTCCGCTTGTGCTATGCCTCAATGCCAACGATGACGTCCTCATTGCGCTCCGGGACATCGCTCCCGGAACTCCTCTGTCTACGCCCAGCTCCGGCGAAATCGTCACCGCGGTTCAGATTCCGGCTGGTCACAAGGTGGCCGTGCGGCAGATTGCGGCCGGCAGTCCGGTGCGGCGCTACAACCAGATTATCGGCTTCGCCTCGCTCCCGATCTCTCCCGGCGACCACGTCCACGTGCACAACCTTGGGATGCGCAGCTTCGAACGCGATTACGCTTTCTGTGCCGATACCCGTCCGCAGCAGCAGCCCTCAACCCCTTTGACGTTCGATGGCATCGTCCGGCCGGATGGCCGCGTGGCGACGCGTAACTACCTGGGCGTGATCAGCAGCGTGAACTGTTCCGCCAACGTCTGCCGCGGCATCGCCAACGCATTTCAAGGCGCGGCCCTGGAGGCCTATCCCAACGTCGACGGAGTAGTGTCGATTACACACAAGACCGGCTGCGCCATGCCCCAGGGCATTGAACTGCTGCAACGCGTGATGGCCGGCTACATTCGCCATGTCAACTTCGCGGCGGTGCTGTTCATCGGCCTGGGCTGCGAGACCCTGCAGATTGCACCGCTGATGGAAGCCGAAAAATTGAAGGATTCAGCCCGTCTGCGCGCCTTCAACATTCAGGATATCGGTGGCACCCGCGCCACCATCGAGCGGGGCGTTGCGCTGCTGCGCGAAATGCTTCCCGAGGCTAACCGCGTATCGCGACAGGCGGTGCCACTCAGTCATCTGACGCTCGGCCTGCAATGCGGCGGCTCCGACGGCTATTCTGGAATCTCCGCCAACCCGGCGCTCGGGGTCGCGGCAGACCTGCTAGTGGAGCAAGGCGGCACGGCCATCCTGAGCGAGACCCCCGAAATTTTTGGCGCTGAGCACCTGCTCACCAGGCGCGCCGTTTCCCGCGAAGTCGGGGAGAAACTGATCGAACGCATCCACTGGTGGGAACAGTACACCACCCAGCTTGGCGGCAAGATTGATAACAATCCCTCGCCCGGCAACAAGGCCGGAGGCTTGACCACGATCCTCGAAAAATCTCTCGGAGCGGTGGCCAAGGGCGGCAGCAGCAACCTGACCGAGGTGGTCGAGTACGCTCAACCCGTCAGCACGCATGGCTTGGTCTTTATGGATACACCGGGCTATGACCCGGTCTCCGCTACCGGACAGGTCGCGGGCGGAGCGAACCTCATCTGCTTCACTACCGGGCGCGGCTCGGTCTACGGATGCAAGCCCACGCCCTCGGTCAAGCTGGCCACTAACTCCGCCATGTATCGCCGCATGGCCGACGATATGGACTTCAATTGCGGCGAAATTCTCGACGGTGGCATGTCGGTGCAGCAAGCGGGCGAACAGATTTTCAAAATGCTCGTCGAGACCGCGTCGGGCAAGCGCACCAAGAGCGAACTGAACGGCGCAGGCGAAGACGAATTTGCCCCCTGGGTGCTTGGACCGACTATGTAAGAGCGAAAGGGGCCTCAGGCCTCAAGTCCGTTTTTCGGAACGTGGCGCGGGAGTTCCTAAAACAATGGCAACAATTACTGACTTTCGCTGCGTAGATGAGAATGAGCAAGACATTCCCTGTGATGCATTCGGCAACAATGTCGCCATCAGGTGCCCCAAGTGCGGGTACCCGATGCTCGCAATCGCGCGGGAGAGCCAGCGGGGTTCGAATGCAAACAATCCGGCCGTCTGTCGTGGGTGTAACTTTCAAGCTTGGGTGAGCGTAAACATCTCCAGAGGGCAGTTGCAGCTTCACGGGAGTAGGCACTCGCCGCACCAGCCCGCGTAGCGGGCAAAAGATGGTAGCCCCATGGCGTAAGCCTGGGGCGGGCGTGGATGTTGGGACCCCAGCCCGCGCAGAGGGCGTAAGAACCATTTGCCAACTATCGCCAAAGGTATTGCTCATCGAACGCCACGCCGTGTTTTCGCAGCAAGGCGATGAATTCGTCCTGGAACGAAATCAAAAGATGATGCTGCGCCTGCCCTTGTATATAGCGAATTACGTTTGCCCGGCTGGATTCGCTGACGCTGAAGGCGCCATAGCCACCCTGCCAGCCAAAGGACCGACGCTCCGGCCATCTTTCTTTCACCCAACGGGACGAGTTGGTCTTTAGTACACGGAGGCAATCCGCGACGGCGAGATCGGCTGGCAGTCGTGTCAGCAGGTGAACGTGATCCGTCGTGCCACCAATGACGATGGGCGTCGCGCGGAGTTCACGCAGAATTCCGCCGAGGTAAGCGTGTAGATCATCCCGAATGGCGTCGACAATCAATGGGGCGCGACCGCGGGTCGAGAAGATCACGTGCGTCAGCAGGTTGGTAAGGGTGTGCGCCATTCTCACGCCCCTTCGGGGCTACTCCCTGGAACCCTAACCTTACCCCAGGCTTGCGCCATGGGGCTACCGTCTTATGCCCGCTACGCGGGCTCAGGAACGGTCGAACTCAATTGCTCTCGATCACAGGCTAACCGGAACCCACCACTCTATTTTTCAAGCCTGAACCTTCTGACATACGGCCAGCCTGTGCAGCAAGGCGCGCAGGCCGAAGGTCCAGGGCGCGATGCGGTCGCTATGGTCGACGCGGTTCACCAGCGTTCCCAGCTTCGCGCTGGAGATGCTGACGATGTCTCCGACCTTGTGAGTGAAGCCGCTGCCCGGCTGCTCGCGATCCTCCGTGGGCGCGAACATGGTTCCCAGGAAGAGCACCATGCCGTCGGGATATTGATGATAGCGGCCCATCGCCGCGGTCACCAGGTCGAGCGGATCGCGGCTGATCTCACTCATTGAACTGGCACCGCGCAGGGTAAAGCCGTCTTCGCCTTCGACCAGCAGGTTTACCGTTCGAGCGGCGCACGTCGTCGATCGAAAACGTCGCGTCGAACAGGCGTAGATAAGGACCGATGGCGCAGGATGCGTTGTTGTCCTTGGCCTTGGGCAGCAGCAGCGCGCTGCGGCCTTCAAAGTCGCGCAGGTTGACATCGTTCCCGAGGGTAGCGCCCACGGTTTCGCCACGGCTGTTCACCGCCAGCACGATCTCGGGCTCGGGATTGTTCCAGGCCGAATCCGGATGGATGCCGATATCCGCGCCGCTTCCGACCGACGACAGCACCGGCGCCTTGGTAAAAACCTCGGCATCGGGGCCGATGCCAACCTCGAGGTACTGCGACCACAGGCCCTGCTGGATCAGCACTTGCTTGATCTGCATGGCCTGCGGCGAACCCGGCTTTACGGTTCGCAGATTTTCGCCAATCAGCGCAATAACCTGTTTGCGTACGGCTTCGGCGCGCGCCGGATTTCCCCGCGCCTGCTCCTCGATGACGCGCTCGATCAGGCTCGAAGCAAAGGTCACGCCCGCCGCTTTGATGACCTGCAAATCGCAGGGCGCAAGCAGAAGCGGCTTTCGCGGATTGAGGCGTTCACGCCCGCTGTTGCCGACCAGTTGCTCGACACTGGCAATCCTTTTCCCACGTGCCGCTTTGACGCTGGCCGCCGGAGTCGGCGCTTCGAGCAGATCGCACATGGTCGGCGCAACCTCGGAGATGTCATAGACTCCACCTTCCCGGATGGCGATAACGGCCGGACCAGCGTCTTCGCCGGGTGTCGATGACGATGTCGTTGTCGCTGTCGATGCCGTTATCCAGGCGCGACCAACCAAAGTCCCGGAATAACCGTCCTCCGGAAGAAACTGTTGGAGATTGAGCGGAACGCTTCCCATCGGAATTCTCCTCCTGCGATTGGTAGGGCCACCAAGTATCTCATTAGCAGCTTACGATGGAATGTGATTTTGCTTGAAGCGGAGAGTTCGGAGAGTTCTTTGCTGCGACGTTGCGGGGCTGCCGACAAAAACCTTGACAGCGCAGCGGCGCACCGGGGATAGTCCTGAGGTATACGATCTGGAATGCTTGCAAACCGTGTATCCCAAGCTATCCATGGTCATGGGATACGCCTTTGCAATGGCTACAACTTCGATTGCTCGAAGGAGTTCGAATGATACGGCGTGATTTCTGCAAAGCCTCGCTGGCGATGGCTGGTCTGTCGCTTTCGAATGGAGGCGCAATGGGCAAAGCGCAAGCTCAGGATACGGCGAAGCCGGCGGCATCGGTTCCGAAAGCCGGCGCACCCGGTCTTACCAAGTATGTCTCTGAGTTCATCGTGAACACCAAGTACGAGGACATTCCGCCCGAGGTCCTCGAACTCGGCAAGAAGTCCATCCTCGACGGCTTCGGCCTGGCGTTGGCAGGATCGGTTTCCGAGCATCGGCACGCGGTGCTGGAGTACGTAAAGTCGCTCGGCTCAAATGGCCAGGCCAGCGTCATCGGAACCAGCCTGAAGTCCGCGCCACGCTTCACCTCGTTTGCCAACGGCGTCTGGATTCACGCCGATGATTTCGATGACACCCAACTTGCGGTGGCCAAAGACAGGGTCTACGGCTTGCTGACTCATCCGACGGTTCCAGTGCTGCCGCCGGTCTTCGCGCTCAGCGAACTTGGACGGCGCTCGGGAAAAGATCTCCTGCTCGCCTATAACGTTGGGGTCGAAGTGGAGTGCAAAATCGGCGAGGCGATCAATCCGCGCCATTACGGCGACGGCTTCCATTCCACAGGCACCTCCGGATCGTTTGGCAGCGCCGCGGGCTGCGCCAAGATGCGCGGCCTCAACCCCCAGCAGACAGCGTACGCGCTGGGCGTGGTCGGCGCCGAAGCCGGAGGATTGCGCGAAAACTTCGGCTCCATGACCAAACCTTTCCAGGCAGGGCACGCCGCCGAAAACGGAACCGTCGCCGCCGATCTGGCGGCCCTCGGCTGGACCGCCGCGCCCAATATTCTCGAGGCGCAATTCGGCTGGTTCAACGCCGCCGGAGGTGGATACGACAATAACGCCATCATGAACAAACTCGGCAAGCCCTGGGCATTTATCTCGCCGGGAATTTCCATCAAGCCGTTCCCCTGCGGATCGTTGAATCACCCCGCCATGTGGGAATTTTTGACCATGGTCAAGCAGAACGACGTGAAGCCGGGCGACGTCGCAACGATCGATTGCGGCGCCAATTCGAAGATGACCACGACGCTGCTGCATCATCGTCCGAGCAACGCCTTGCAGGCCAAGTTCAGCATGGAATTCGCGCTTGCCATTTTGCTGTTGGAGCGCAGAGCCGGACTGGCCCAGTTCACCGACGAAACGGTAAATCGCGCCGACGTGCAGGAGTGGATCAAGCGGGTGAATTTCTATGTGGACCCGGAGGCCGAAGCGGCCGGCTTCGACAAGATGACCAGCATACTCAGGATTCATCTGAAGAACGGCAAGGTCATCGCGGGACGGGCAACGATGGCCAAGGGCAGTCCCTCGAACCCGATGTCCTACGACGAGGTGGCCGACAAGTTTCGCGGCTGCGCTGAATTTGCCAAGTGGCCCCAACCGAAGACCGCGGCCATTATCGAAGCGGTGAAGTCGCTGGAGAAAGCGCCGGACATGAGCCGACTGACGGCATCGCTCACCGTCTAGCATCGAGTCCCAGAGGTTAGCGCGATAACCTTTTGAAGTGTCATTCTGAGCGAGCCTAGAGCGAAGAATCTGCTTTTGTTTTTGAGATGCAAGAAAAGCAGATCCTTCGCTACGCTCAGGATGACATTCACATTTAGTTATGCGAGGTATCTCTGGGACGTGGCGCTCGCAGGCTTGGTCAAAGCAAAATGCGCCGCTGGAAGGGGCACGGCCTTACTGCGGCGGCATACGGAACAGAACTTTGTAGCCACGCTGGAAAGCCCGCAAATGACTGCGCATCGCCTTGCGTGCCCGGGCCGGACTGCGCTGTTTCAGCGCCTCGAAGAGCTCGCGGTGCTGCTTGTATGCCATGTCCGTGCCGGCGGGCAACAGCAGGCTTTTGGTAATCAACTCCTGCAAGGCCTCGCGAATGTGCCTTAACAGCTCGGACAAGACCTGGTTCTTGCTGCCCATGGCGATTGCCAGGTGGAAGCCGAGATCCAATTCCCGGAACGCGTCCCCGCCCTGCTCGATCGAGGTCTTCATCTGCTTCAGGATGTCTTGCAGAGCGGCAAGATCCTGGTCGGTGGCGCGTTGCGCGCACAGGCCGGCCACCTCGGTCTCCAGCAGGATGCGCGCATCGCTGAGATCGGTGATGTCCTTTTCGGTGTTCAATACGCCTTTGGCGAACAGAGGCCCCTCGAGATACTTCGAGGGTTGATCGGAAACGTAGCTGCCGCCGCCGGCGCGCATGCGAATCAGGCCGATAAATGCCAGCGATTTCAGCGCTTCGCGCAGCGTGGATCTGCCGACGTTGAACGCCTTGCACAGCTCGGCCTCGGAAGGCAGCTTCTCGCCGGGTTTCCAGCGGCCGCCGGTCAACTCCGAGGCAAGCTGCATCGCCACCTGCTCGCTCAGCGTGGTGCGGGAGACAGGCTTCAATGTATCCATGACAACGCTATTCACGCTCTCCACTCCTGGAACTGCCTTGCTAACGGCCCACGGGTAGCAATCAATATGGCTTAATTCTTCTATAGCGTGTTTCAAAAACCCGTTCCCGGGAAAATGGCTGATTCCCTCCGGGGCTAAAGCCCGCGTTTTTTCCGGTTCTGGACGGCATGGCTAAAGCCATGCCCCTTCAAAGAACTATTTTTGAATCACGCTCTACTAATCACTTATAGCAAAGTGATATGCTTCCGGCTCAAACGACGAGCGGAGCCGGAAGAATTGCTTTAGTCCTCATGGAGTACGCAAACTTGTCAGACAAGATGACATTATACTTGACTTCTAAGATGCTACCAGTGTAAACAGCTTGCAACCACTCTTTTTATCGCCATAGGAGGTCTGGATGACCCAAGCAGATTCCCCACAATCGAGCCAGGCGCAATCCGCCCCGGCACCACCCGCCAAAAAGGGCTTCCCCTTCGCCGGCGTTGTCGTCGTTATCGCCATTGTGCTGGCGTTCATCGTCTCTCGCATGTCCCCCGTCGGAGCTTGGTCGCAAGTTTACGATCCCGTGGGGACGTGGTGGCTCTCTACTCTAATTGCGGCGATACCGATCGTCGTGCTGCTCGGCACTCTGGCGCTGCTGCATTTGAAGGCGCACTACGCGGCTTTGCTCGGCCTTGCCTCGGCTCTGATCGTAGCGATTGGCGTATTTCACATGCCGGTAAAAATGGCCGGCACGACCGTCATCTTCGGCGCGGGCTTCGGTTTGTTCCCAATCGGTTGGATCATCCTCAACGTTATCTTCATGTACCAGCTCACGAATGAGACTGGCCGCTTCAAGGTGCTGCAGCAAAGCATGATGGGCATTACCCAGGATCGCAGGTTGCAGTTATTGCTGATCGCCTTTTGCTTTGGCGCTTTTTTTGAGGGCGCGTCTGGATTCGGCACACCCGTCGCGGTGACCGCGGCCATTCTGATCGGCTTGGGCTTCAAGCCGCTGCAGGCTTCTGGACTTTCACTGATCGCCAATACCGCTCCGGTGGCGTTTGGAGCCCTCGGAACCCCACTGATCGCTCTGCAGGGCGTTACCGGCCTGGATCTGCGCGTGCTGACCGCCATGACCGGAACCATTCTTGCTCCTTTCTGCTTTATAGTTCCCTTCTGGTTGATCTGGGCCTTTGCCGGCTTCGGCGGCATGCTGGAAATCTGGCCGGCAATTTTAGTCGCCGGCGCGACCTTCACGATTGCGCAGACGGTAATGGCTATCTTCCACGGCCCGTGGCTGGTGGGTGTCGTGGCCTCCCTCTGCTCGATGGCCGCCCTGATCGGCTTCCTTAAAATATGGCAACCAAAGCGAGTCTGGAGCCTCGAACACGAAGACCAGAATCGCGATACCACCAAAGGCCACGGTTACAGCCGCAAGGAAGTAATTTCCGCTTGGGTTCCCTGGATCGTCTTGAGCGTCTTTGTATTTATCTGGGGCTCTCCCAGCACGCAGATTGCGCTCAACAAAATTTCCATCTTCCGATTCCCGGTGTCCTCCATTCACAACCTCATTCAGCGCATGCCGCCAGTGGTGTTGAAGCCTACAGCCGAACCGGCCGTATTCGTGCTCAACTGGATGACGGCCACCGGCAGTGGCATCCTGATCGCCGGTATTATCTCTGGCTTCATTATGGGATGTGGGCCGCTCACCATCCTTAAGATCTACTGGAAAACCATCGTCCGGGTGCGCTATTCGCTGCTCACCATCTCCGCCATGATGGCCATTGGCTTTATCACCCGCTACGGGGGATTGGATGCCACCATGGGCTTGGCATTCGCCCGCACTGGACACCTCTATCCGTTCTTCGGCACGATGCTCGGCTGGCTGGGCGTGGCGCTGACTGGATCGGATACCTCCTCCAACGTGCTGTTCGGTAGTTTGCAGAAGATTTCAGCACAGCAGATTGGGGTGTCACCAACGCTGATGGCTGCAGCCAACAGCGGCGGCGGCGTGATGGGCAAGATGATCGATGCACAGAGTATCGTCGTGGCTTCCACCGCGACCGAGTGGTACGGCCATGAAGGCGATATTTTGCGCTATGTCTTCTTCCACAGTATTGCGCTGGCCGCGCTGGTGGGTTTATTCGTCTTCCTCATGGCTTACGTTGCCCCGTTTACTTCGTTGGTAAGGTAATTTTGGCTATCCGGCGATTGGACGCAATCCGGTCGCCGGATCTTTCCTCCGGTCTTATCTTCAGTGGAGGCTCCATCCATGGTTTCCGAAACGGCGATCGCGCCTTATTTCGACACTTTCAAAAGCCGTGCCGAGGCAGTCAACGCCGAGGTTCATCATTTTCTAACGCAGGCCGATGCCCTGGCATTCATCCTTGATTTTTTGCGCAGCGAAGGCGTCCATGACGCTCCCGACTTCCGGGCGGTATGGGCCGACTGCCCATTCCTGGCTGGTCGCGATAAAGCAGCGCTGCGCGCCTCGGTTCCCGGGCTGCTCTTCGAGATCACGCGCCAGGCTTGCGCCGAGGCCAAAATCGGCATCAGCCAGGTGGATTGGGGAAAGGCCGATACCGGCACCGTGGTTCAGGATGCCACCCAGGTCGAAAAGCGTCTGGTCTCGACTCTTCCGCTCATCCACGTTGCGCTCGTTGCAACCGGCAAAATTCTGCCCGACCTGCCCGCTTTGCTGACCGTGATCGATCCCAGAAAAATGGGTTATATCGCTTTCATTACCGGACCCAGCCGCACCGCCGATATCGAACGCGTGCTTACCATTGGCGTCCACGGCCCGCAGCGGCTCATCATCGTTGCGGTCGACGAGTTGGGAGGTACCCTCTAATGCGCCAGGAATTCAAGGACTCGATTAACAAAGCGCTCAACAATCCCAATCTCACAGGGGCCTTGGGCCGTTTCTCGGAGGCTTACCGCATCAGCCGCGCCAAGGCTTATGAAGGGATCGACTTCGAAGCCGTGCGCACCCGCATCGCGGAAATCAAGTCGTACGCCGCGGCACATTTCGATGAACTGGCCGACCGCTTTGCGCAAAACGCCGAGGCTCGCGGCGCCAAGGTCTTTCGTACCGACGATCCGCAAAAGGTTCGGGATTACATTCTGAACCTGGCGAAGGAGAACGGCGTCAAGAGCATCATCAAGTCCAAGTCGATGGCGTCGGAGGAAATCCATCTCAACGCTTACCTCGAGAAGGCGGGCATCGACGTCCAGGAGAGCGATCTCGGGGAATGGATCATCCAACTGGCCGATCAGACGCCGTCGCACATGGTCATACCGGCAATCCACATGACCAAGGAGGAGGTCGCCGAAGTCTTCAGCGATCGCGTGGAGGCCGGCCAGGCGGCGGAGATTTCCCATCTGGTGAAATTCGCGCGCGGCAAATTGCGAACCAAGTTTCTCAATGCCGATATGGGCATCAGCGGCGCCAACATTGCGGTGGCTGAAACCGGCACGCTGGTCATCATCACCAATGAAGGCAACGCGCGCCTGACGACCACGCTGCCGAAGATCCACGTGGCCATCGTCGGACTGGAAAAGCTGATCGAAAATTTCGAGCAGATCACGCCGATTCTGACGGCCCTGCCCCGCAACGGCACGGCGCAGTTGCTGACCAGCTACGTCACCATGATCACGGGCCAGGTGCCCAACACCGACGGCACGCCCAAGCAGTTGCACATCGTGCTCATGGACAACAACCGTAAGCAGATGGCGCGGGACCCGAAATTCAAGCAGGCCCTGCAATGCATCCGCTGCGCGGCGTGCCTCAACGTGTGCCCGGTTTTCCGGCTGGTCGGCGGACACGTCTTTGGCAAGATCTACACTGGCGGCATCGGCACGATTCTGACGGCGTGGTTCGACGAACTGAAAAAGTCGGAGGACATTCAGAGCCTGTGCATTCAGTGCGGAAACTGCACCGAGGTTTGTCCGGGCAAAATCGATATTCCCGCGCTCATTCTGGAACTTCGGCGCAGGCTCGCGGTCGAGCAGGGACAGCCGATGGTGCAAAAAGCCATCTTCTCGGTGGTCAACAATCGCAGCATGTTTCATACCGTATTGCGCGCCGCCTCGTTGGCACAGAAGCCATTCGCCAAGAACGGCTTGATTCGCCATCTGCCCATGTTTCTTTCCGAGATGACGGAGTTTCGCAGCCTGCCGGCGATCGCCGAAACCCCGTTCCGCGACAAGTTCAAGTCGATAGCGCAGCCCAAGGCCACGGAGAAGGCCGCGTTTTATGCCGGCTGCCTGATCGATTTCGCTTACCCGGAAATCGGTGAAGCGGTGGTGAAGATCCTGAACAAGGCGGGCATCGAAGTTGTCTTCCCGAATGAGCAGACCTGCTGCGGTGCACCCGCGCGCTATAGCGGCGCTTATGAAACGGCTGCGCAAAACGCCAAGGACAATATCGCCGCCTTGCTGAAGCAGGACGTCAGCTACATTGTCTCCGCCTGCCCCACCTGCACGGTCGCGCTGAAGCAGGATTTTAGCAGCACCTTTGAAAGCCTCGGCATGACGGACGCTCTGCCCCAGGCGAAGGCCGTGGCGGACAAAGTGATCGACTTCTCCAGCCTCGTCCAGCAGTTGGTCAACCAGGGGCGGCTGAGGTTGAAGCCAGGACAGCAGCTTGGGAAGGTGACGTATCACGACTCGTGTCACCTGAAACGAACGCTCAAAGCGGATCAGCCTCCGCGCGAACTACTGCGGCAGGCGGGCTTCGAGATTACGGAAATGTATGAGGCCGATATGTGCTGCGGCATGGGCGGCTCTTACTCGCTCAAGTTGCCCGAAATCTCGGCGCCAATTCTCGAACGCAAGCTCCATAACATCAAGGAGACCGGAGCAACCGAGGTGTTGATGGATTGTCCCGGGTGCCTGATGCAGATTCGCGGCGGCATCGACAAGGATGGCGCTCCCATCAAGGTCGAGCACACCGCGCAGCGGCTGGCGGAGCAGTTCGAATAATTTTTCTTGCAACCACGGCCTCGCAGCGGCCAGCAACGCCGCTTGGGCCGAATCGCGAGCAGGCTCGCTTAACCCGCGTTGCAGCTCGTTGATGGGTCGAAACACATTGGTCAATTAGCCAGAAGTGGCCAGAAAGGTACATCTTATGTTGGACAGCGCGATCATCGAACAATTCCGAACTATCGTGGGAAAAGGTAGAGTACTGACCGGCAAGGTCAACTTGGCGACTTACAGCTATGACGCCACGGCCGACGTGCCCAGGGGCTCTCCTGAGGTAATCGTATTGCCCACCAGCGCGGAACAAGTGCAAAGCGTCGTCAATCTGGCCCGCGAAAATGGAATCGCGATCTATCCCCGAGGCGCTGGGACGAACCTCAGCGGGGGGACCATCCCACTCGAACGCGGGATCGTTCTTTCGCTGCAGCAGATGGACAAGATTCTGGAGGTCGATGCGGAGAATCTGACTGCCACGGTTCAGCCAGGCGTGGTCATTCAAGATCTCAACAACGCTGTAGCCCTGCACGGCTTGATGTATCCGCCCGATCCCGGCACGGTAACCACGGCTACCATGGGCGGTTCGGTTGCGGAAAATTCAGGTGGTCTCCGCGGCTTGAAGTATGGTGTGACCAAGCATTATGTAATGGGTTTGGAAGTTGTGCTGGCGAACGGCAGCAGGGTCCGGTTCGGCGGCAAGACGGTAAAGAACGTTACGGCCTACGACTTCTCCAACCTCTTCGTCGGTTCGGAGGGCACGCTCGGCATCATCGTTGAAATCACATGCAAACTGCTTCCAGTGCCAAAGTTCCGGCGGGCGATGCTGGCGACCTTCCGAACCGTGGAAGATGCGGGCAAGACCGTTGCCGGCATTATCAAGGCGCAGGTTATTCCGGCGACACTGGAAATTCTGGACAAGATGACTATCCAGACGGTGGAGGATTATGCCCACGTCGGGCTGCCAACCGATGCCGAAGCACTGCTGCTGATCGAAGTGGATGGCATGGCTGAAGAGGTGGTGGCGCAGGAGGCCGAGGCCGTGGTGAAGGTGGTGGCGCAGAACAACGGTGAGCTTCGCTTGGCCAATTCAGACGCGGAACGCGATAACGTGTGGGCCGCCCGGCGCGCCGCCTTGCCAGCGTTAGCTGCGCTGAACAACACAGTTGTATTGGAAGACGCGACCGTGCCGCGCAGCCGCATCACTGACATGCTGCTTGCCTTGTCGGAGATTGGACGCAAGTACAATCTCGTTCTTGGCACCTTCGGACACGCGGGCGACGGCAACCTTCATCCCACGATTCTCGCCGACAAGAACGACCTCGACGAAATGGCGCGCGTCCATAAGGCGGTGGATGAAATCTTCGAGACGGCTCTGAAGTTTGGCGGCACGCTGTCGGGCGAGCACGGCATTGGGATTGCGAAGATGAAGTATCTCGGCAATGAGATCGGTGAATCCGGCCTCGACCTGATGCGTAGCATCAAAAACGCGCTTGATCCCACTCACATGTTGAACCCCGGGAAGCTGGTTCCCATAAAAGAGGTGGCCCATGCATCCCGATGAGCAGTCAGCTTCCGGCCAGGGCATTTACGACGAACTGAAAGCGATTCAGAAAGAACTTGAGAAGTGCATGCACTGCGGCTTCTGTATGGCCGTTTGCCCCGTCTACAACACCGACAAAGTAGAAGCCGGCGTGGCGAGGGGCAAAATTGGCGTAGCGGAAGCAGTCATGGAAGGCAGCCTCACGCTCGAAGATCAGGAAGTCGCGGATATGCTGTTCAACTGCCTGGTCTGCAAGTCATGCATGCAAAACTGCCCCACGAAGGTCAATTTCGACCGCATCATGTTGGCTCTCCGCGCGGCCATCGTGAGAAAGAACGGACTCCCATGGTTGAAAAAAGCGATCTTCCGCACGCTGAAGGATCCGGTCTTTTTCGACCGCGGCATGAAGGTCGGCGCACTGCTGCAAGATCTGGTGTTTCGCGACGCCGGGCAGCAGGCAATCGCTCCGCGTTCGCCATTCGCCTTCATCGGCAAGAACGCGGGGTTCGATGAAAACAGATTGCTGCCGGCCATTGCCAGGGAATCGTTGCGGGATCGTCTTCCCGAGCTGATCCCGGTCGAGAAGCCGGTGGCCAAAGTAGCGTTCTTTACCGGGTGCTCGCTCAACTACTTTTATCCTGAAACCGGCAAAGATTTGATCTCTGTTTTGCGGGAAAACAATGTCGAGGTCGCAATTCCCAAGGACCAGTGCTGCTGCGGAATTCCGGTGTTCGTTCATGGCGATGTCGAAACGGTTCGCGAGCTTGGCAGAAAAAACATCGACGCGATGGATCGCAGCGGCGCCGGATACATCATCACCGGTTGCGGTTCCTGCGGCGGCGCATGGCAACACGAGTACAAGGAAATATTCAGTGGCGATCCCGTCTACGGTCCCAAAGCCGCGCATTGGAGCGAGCGTACCTATGACATTTCGACCTTCCTGGTCGATGTGATCAAGTACCGTCCTCCGCAAGGCCGTGTGGATGCCGTAGTAACCTACCACGACTCCTGCCACTTGAAGAAGACGATGAAAGTTTCGCACGAACCGCGTGAAATTCTCAAAGGCATTCCGGGAATTACATTCAAAGAGATGTCGAAGCCGGATGCGTGTTGCGGAAGCGGCGGTTCGTATGTGCTCACTCACTTTGGGACCTCGACTGAAATTGCAAAAAGAAAAATAGACGACGCCAACCGGACTGAAGCGGATACGGTAACGACTGGTTGCCCGGCCTGCATGATGCAGTTGTTCGATAACGTTCATCGCTTCGGAAAAGGGCAGGAGGTCAGGCATTACGTTTCGCTGTTGGCGGAGTCATACCGCAAAGAGAAAGAAGCGGAGTAGTCGCCGCAATGGAATGCGTCACGGACAAGCCGCCTGTCGCGGCGGAGTGCACCTGATAAAAATTAACACTCAGTTGTGACCGGAGTCACAGATTTACTGTGACAGTGGGCGCATGTTTACTATGTGAACACTAAGAGGGACCTGGGAAACTCCGGGGCACAACTGCAAGCGGCCGGTCCGAACCAGGAACGCGTGGCAACCCGTATCTTATTCGTAGACGACGAGCCCTCCATACTGGAAACATTGCCGCGAATCCTTGCCATGCACGGTTTCGAGGTGACTTCCGTGGCTACGGTAGCCGAGGCATTGTCCAAGATCGCGTCCGAACCATTCGATGTTTTGATTTCCGATCTCAATATCGGCGAGCCGAGCGATGGCTTCACGGTGGTAAGCGCGATGCGGCGCACTCAACCCGATTGCTTCACGTTTATCATTACCGGATACCCGGCTTTCGAAACCGCGCTAAGAGCCATCCGCAGCCAAGTGGATGATTATCTCCTCAAGCCAACTCCCATCCCCGAACTGGTCGCTGCCATTGAACGGAAATTGAAGTCCGCGCAGCGCCGGCCGATACGGCCAATTGCGTCGAGACGGATATTTGAAATCATCAAGACGAACATCGACAAGATTGTGCAGTTGACGCTTGCCGCGATGAAAACCGAGCCGGAATTGGCTGATTTGCCCCTGACCGACGACCAGCGTGCTTTTTCTTTTGCGTCTTTGCTGAAAGAACTGGCGGCGATGCTGGCGGCTTCCGACCCTGACCACGCCATCAGGAAGAATATGCTTTCGTCCACCATGCGCGGACATATACGGCGTTTGCAAGGTTATTCAATTCCGCTGATGATTGCCAGCTTGCGGTTATTGGAGAATGCGGTCTATGAGGTTATCGGCGAGAACCTGCTGGCGCTCGATACCAGCTTCATAATCTTCGACATCCGGCGGCTCAGGAACTGCCTCGCGCTAAACCTGCAAGAAACTGTCCGGGCATATCTGGCAGGCGAAGAGCGCCGGTTAATCTTCGACAATTCCGAAAAATGGGCAGGATGGTACTGTGCCAGCTGTTGCTGGAATCGTCCCGAACCCAAATCGGAAAGCGAGCGTAGCGCTCTTGCCGCCCGGATCGATGCCGAGTTCGACGCTCATAACTGCGAGACCTTCGCCCGCGAAAACTGGGAAGAACAGACTGGCTGATCCCGCTCCGCGCGGCAGCGAGCGGCGCTCCTTAACCGACCCTGGGGTTGCGATATTTTCCCGCCTCGGAATCCGACTGGCGATTGCCAAAACCGTCGGTCCATGCCCATACTCCCGATACCCCGGCGATTGCCGCTTAGTGATTGACAAACCACTCTGCATTCGGGCAGAGTGGTTGGTTCCCGCATAGAACAGATAGACACCACCTTCCGCGCGTGTGGTGTGTTCCGGGACATCTAGCGTTAGAAGTAAGGCAGATCCCTCGGTCGCCGAAAATCGGCGCGACCTCGGGATGACACTGGTACGAGTTTTTCAGCAACCTGCTAATGCAGCTTCCTATTTAGATAAATTAATCCGTTGGTACAGGAGACGTTTTATGTCCAGACGTGATTTTCTAAAGGCTTCCGCACTTTTTGGCGCTGGCGCACTGGCCGGCGAAGTGATTCTGCCGGCAACTGCGTCGGCCCAGCAGGCCGCCCAGACTGCGGCTCCGGCGAACAGTACGTCGCCAGCACCTTTTGCCCCGCCTTACGGGCCGGGAAGCGCTAAAGGACGCGTGGCAGAGGTTTACCAGAAGGCTCGCCAAGTCATGTATCCCATCTGCCGTGTCTGCCCGGCCTGCGATGGCGTGGCCTGCGTTGGGGAGTTTCCGGGAATCGGCGGCCTGGGTTCAGGCATGTCGTTCCAGAACAATTACCGCGGCCTCCAGCGGGTACACTTCAAGTTGCGGCCCCTGAACGGCGTGTCCAATCAGGACAAGAAACCCGACACTTCAACGGTCATCCTCGGGCAGAAGCTTTCCCTGCCCGCGGTGTCAGCACCCGTCGGAGGCCCCGCCGGCAACTTTCGCGGCCTGCTGCCCGACGCCGAATATTACGACAGAATTATTGGCGGATGCGTCGATGCCGGGACCATGGGCTCCATAGGCGATGGCCAAACCGACAAGATCGAAGTCATCAAGGGTAGGTACGATGTCATTGCCAGATACCAGGGCAAAGCCATCGCGGGGATTAAGCCGCGCCCGCAGCAGAGTCTGCTCGGCATCGTCAAATTGGCCGAAGCCGCTAATGCCTGGATGATTTCCATCGATATCGATTCCGCTGGCCGCTACCAGGGGAACCCTCGCGACCTCGCGGTTGAGCCGAAGACGGTTGCTCAACTGCGCGAGATCGTTCGCGCCACCAGAATTCCGGTCATCGTGAAGGGCATCACCACTCCCGAAGATGCAGTGTTGGCGGGCGAAGCCGGAGCCGCTGGAATCTGCGTTTCCAATCATGGCGGGCGGGTTCTGGATCACACGCCTGGCACCGCCGATGTGCTGCCTGCCATTGCCCAAAAGGTGAAAGGCAAGATGGTTATTTTTGTCGACGGCTGCGTACACTACGGCGACGACGTTCTGAAGTACGTTGCCTTGGGCGCGGATTGCGTGATGGTGGGCCGCCACATTATCCGTGCGGCATTCGGAGGTGGACGGCCAGGGGTCGGCCTGTTCATGAAGACGATGCGCGACGAACTGGAAGCCGCCATGGTAGTCACCGCCTGTCCGGATGTGCGCAGCATCGGCCGGCAGATTCTGGCGTAGGAGGCACTCTATGACTCGCTTTCAGATGGGCCTTCGGCTGGCGCTGATCTGCCTGTTACCGTGCCTCTTCTGCTGGCAGGCGGTTGCTGGAGACGTACAGGCACTCCATTACAGGGGTGGCGGGCAAGGCTCGGTCACCTTCGACCATCGCATGCACGCCTCCAAGGGCTACACGTGTCTGGATTGCCACATGCGCCTGCCGTCGACCGGCAAACAGCTATTTCAGACCCAGAAGCAAGGGATGATTTCCATTGCCGACCACGGCAGCGACAGGAAGTGCTTCGCCTGCCACAACGACAAAACCGCATTCAGCAATTGCGGCCAATGCCATCGGAAGTAGATAGTTGGCAACCGCTTCCGCTTGAGGAACCCGGTCTCGGCGAGTCGATAGCAAGAGCTCGCCGGGACAAAAAGAGGCACCCCGAAGAGTGCCTCAAAAGCGTCGGGCAACCGAGCATGGAATGCCGACTCGGTCGCCGCCGTTGGTAGTGGATTATTTCTTCTTCAACACCTCCGGGTTCACGCAGGTCTCAGGCGCTTCGCCGTGCAAAACCTTGATAATGTTGTTCACCGCGATCCTGCCCATGCCAAGCCGCGTTTCGGTCGTCGACGAGGCGATGTGCGGCACGATGATGACATTATCGAGTTCCGCCAGCCCGGGTTCGATCTGCGGTTCCCGTTCGAACACGTCGAGACCGGCACCCCAGATCTGTTTTTCCCGCAACGCCTTGACCAAAGCCTTTTCGTCGACCACCGGGCCACGAGAGGCATTGACCAGAACCGCGGTTTTCTTCATCAGCCGCAATTCTTTCTCGCCGATGTAGTGATGAGTTTCCGGGGTCAGAGGCAGGTGCAGGGTAAGGAAATCCGACTCTTTCAGCAGAGTCTCCTTGTCGACGTAGGTGGCGCTGAATTGCTTTTCGAAATCCAGGTTGCGGCGGACGTCGGAGTAGATAATTTTCATATCGAACCCCTTCGCCTTGCGCGCGACATTCGTTCCGATGCGGCCCAGGCCGGCGATCCCCAGCGTTTTCCTGTCCACGTCGAGCCCGATAAAATCCATCGCCGCCCAGCCCTTCCACTTGCCTTGGCGAAGGTACTTGTCCGATTCGACAACCCGCCGGGCCGTGGACAAAAGCAGGGCCCAGGTATGAGTTGCCGTGGCGTCGTCAAGCACGCCCGGCGTATTGGTCAGAATCACGCCACGCTTGGTTGCGGCAGCCACGTCGAAGTTGTTAAAGCCGACCGCGTAGTTGGCGACAATCTTCAACTGCGGCCCGGCGGCGTCCAGCAGATCGCCGTCGACCGTGTCGGTCACCAGCGTCAGCAGGGCGTCGCGGCCTTTGGCCTTGGCTTCGAGCTCGGCTTTGGGCAGGGCACGATCGTCGTAGTTCACCTCGACATCGAAATGCTTCTTCAACTCGTCGATGTTCGCCTGAGGTATCAGTCTGGTTACGAATACATTCGGTTTCTTCATCTCACCGTTCCGATGCTGGCTGCTGCCTGGCTTCACGATGCCACGTTTGACTTCGACTTGGGCAAGCTTTTCGTAGAAGCGCACGATGGCGCCGTGGTCGCAATCGCCCATGCCATCCACTTTCAGCGCCTGCATGATCTCCATGACGGCGGCCGAGAGCGGCAGCGGGACGCCGACTCCGTGGCCGGTGTCCAGAATGTTGCCCATGTCCTTGATATGCAGGTTGATGCGGAAGCCTGGATTGAACTTGCGATCCATCATCAGGGGCGCCTTCGCGTTCAGCACCGTGCTGCCCGCGAGCCCGCCCTTGATCGCCTCGTACACCAGGTTCGGGTCCACGCCGGCCTTGGTCGCCAGTACCAGGGCTTCGGAGACCGCCGCAATGTTGATGGCGACGATAATCTGGTTGGCCAACTTGGTAACGTTGCCGGCTCCGATCGCGCCCGTCAGTACCGCTGACGCCCCCATGCACTTGAACACCGGAAGCATGGTGTCGAAATCCGCCTTTTCGCCGCCGACCATGATCGACAGCGTTCCGTCGATCGCCTTCGGTTCGCCACCGCTGACCGGAGCGTCGAGCATGCGGATGCCTTTCTTTTTCAGCTCCGCAGCCACTTCGCGCGCCACCAGCGGAGCGATCGAGCTCATGTCAACCACCAGCGAGCCGGATTTTGCGCTTTCGATGAGGCCGTTCTTGCCCAGTACCACTTCCTTCACCTGGGGCGAATTCGGCAGCATGGTGATGATGACATCGGTTTTGGAGGCCACATCGCTAGGCGAGGTGCCGACTTCCGCGCCAGCCTTCTTGACTTCTTCCACGGCTGCCGGAACGATATCGTAAACGACCAGTTTGTAACCTGCTTTAAGCAGATTCTTGCTCATGGGTTTCCCCATGATTCCCAAGCCAACAAATCCAATTTTGTTCATTTTTTTATTCCCTGCGAAAGTTTAGATTTTTTATTAGATTAATTAAAGGTTAGGGAAAGCCAAGTCCAGAGCCGTGGCCAGAGCCGTTTCCCGAACAGTGCATCCGGCGCTATCAGCACCGGGCTGAATGGCACCCCAGCAAACCAAAATGTTTGCCGGGAACTCAGACGGTCACCCCAGCGAGCGGGGCTCGCCGGGGACTCCAACTCTAACCCGACTGCTATTGGGGATGCACCTTCCGCGAAACCATCTACACTTTGCCTTTTTTCACCAGCTCTGCCATGGCTTCCGTGATGGACTGGTCCTCGCTTGGCGCCAGGCCGCTCACTCCCACGCCACCCAGAACGTTGCCGGCAGCGTCCTTTAGAAGGTTGCCACCGGGAAGCGCCGTAAGCGTATCGTCGCCAAAAAAACCAGCCTCGACCTGTTCTTTGTGGAGCCGGGCGAGGAATGCGTCCGTCGACATGCCCATCCGGACAGCAGTGTACGCCTTGCGACGCGAGATTTCGATGCCTCGCACCGGCGCGCCATTCATGCGGGCAAAAGCAACCATGAATCCATACTGATCGCACACCGAAACACTGATGGGGCGGCCAAAATCCTTGGCCGCCTTCTCGACAGCCTGAGCGAGGATCTTCTGCGCAGACTCCAAACTCACCATTTCCATAGTCAGTTCTTCTTTCTATCGTTGATTGCAGCTCACGCTCACATCAACGTTATTGTACGACTTCCCTTCGCGCTCTCCAATGAACCTCGCTTTGGGATGCAAGATCTACTTCGCAGCGGCGGCTGCCGCAGCCTTGGCTTCCCGTGCCTTGTTCACTCTTTTGTACCACCACGAAGTCAGCACAGGGGTCAGGATCGCGGTCATGATCACCGAAGCTGCGACCTGAACCGTTGCCGCCCCGGCAACCGGCATATAGCTCTTGTCGGCCATGGCGACGGCTTGCGGGACCGCGGCCGAATTGCCAGCCGAACTCGAAGCCGCCGCTCCAGCAATGCCAGTCCCGCCGCACAGTTTGTCAGCCAGGATGCAGACGATGCCGGTGAAGGTCACAACGAAAAGGCCCAGCAAAATGCCGGGGATTCCAGCCTTAAGCACAGACTTCAGGTTGATCGTCTGCCCAAGGGTGAAAGCCATGAAAGGAACGATGATCGGCTCGTGGCTCGAGAAGAAGTTCCTCATGTCTTCGTCGAGGTTGCCCAGAATCGCGCCGGCAAAAATCGGTGCGATCACCGAAACCATCGTCAGCCACGGAATTACCGCCAGACCGGTACCAACGAAGATCAGCATGGTCAGGAACGGCCCGGTTTCGATGCTCTGCATCACGTAGGTGCCGGCGTCTTCCTTGTCGCCCATCACGCTGGTGAGGGCCAGGAACATGCCGCCATTGGTGTCGCTCATGGCAACCATGACGGCCAGTGTACTCAGGCCGATGAGGTTGCCGCCGAATAAATGAGCGACCGCCAAGGCGCACAGCGTCGCCAAGCCGACCTTGGCGATCAAGATGGCGGACCCGCGCAACAGCATCTTCGGCGCGGTTCTGAAGGTCATTTTGGTGCCGACTGTAAACAGGTACATGCCAAGAACCGTCGGGTATCCCGCAGCGCTGAGGGCTTCGGTGAAACCGCCGATTTTGAGTAGATGGGGGAAGAATGTGTTAACCACCATACCGGTGAACAGCGGAACCACCATCAATCCGCCTGGCACACGCGTAATGGCTTTGTAGATTTTCATGATCCATGCTCCCTATGTATTTCGATCAGCCGCCAAGTCACCCCCGTGAACCCACCAAGCGGCGGCGGTGGCGCGCTGATCGCATTGGCCATTTCCGTCTTGGCAGACAGTTGCGGTGTCATAAATATGGGGTTCCGTGGGTCCCACAAATATCCGACGTTACGAGGGGCAGGTCCAGACCTCGAATCACTCTCTGCAGTGACAATTATCACAAAACGGCCGTTCGAAGGCCACCCAGCGCGCGTTTCGCCTGCCTTTTATTTAAGGATAGCGGCCGCGGCCCGATCACCGGCAGTCGCCGGAGATTCATCCAGCCGCTGGCTGGCGAGAGCAGCGCGCGGGCGAAAACGGCGGCGGATCGACTCCCAGGAAAACCCCGGACGCGGAGTTCCGGATAACCAAATACCCACACCCGCACTCCAATCTGGCAGGTACATTGTTGCCCCGGAAAAGGCCTTCAATGTCAGTCAAGGGAGAACCTATGCTTTGTACATCTTGTGGCAGCCAAGTCGCCGAGAATGCCGCTTTTTGTCCTGCCTGCGGGAAATCAGTGGGAAAAACCTCGCCAGGCATTGCCGCCGTTGCGCCGCCGCCCCAGGCGCAGCCTACAAACAGCAGTAGCCTCGCCGATAACGTAGCCGGCATGCTCGCCTACGTGACCATCATTCCGGCGATTGTGTTCCTGCTGATCGAACCCTATAACAGACGGCGATTCGTCCGCTTTCACGCTTTCCAGTGCATTTTCTTTGCGATCGCGTGCATGGTGGCGTCGTTCGCCTTGAGGATTGTTGCCTATATGCCGGTGGTGAGATGGACCACCCTGATGCTCTGGCCCCTGCTGTGGCTGGCCGAAGTGGTGCTATGGGTGATCTGCGTGCTGAAGGCCTACCAGGGACAGATGTTCAAACTGCCGTTCATCGGGAACCTCGCCGAGCAGCAGGCATACAGCATCCCGGATGACAGCAACCAGGCGAAGGCCGCCTGATTGCCCCAACGAGCCGAGCCTCGTCGGGACCCCAGATGAACACCAACCCGCGCTGCTGGCACGTTTTTCAGCAGGCGGTTCATGGGTTGCGACTGGAGACGGAAAGGTCAAGATTTGTCCTGTTTTGTCATGCAAAATGGGGCAAATCTATGTCCGATAATGATTTCCTGTGTCCGATAACGATCATTTTCCCTTGAGATAAAACGAAAGTGCCATTTTCGGGCTGAATTCTGGATTCTTATTGTCCAATGGAGCCGTTCCGGTGGACCCGGCCGCCTTGAAAGAAGCGGTGACGCACCATGCTATGGGCAAGCAGAAAAAAGATGAGCGCCAAGACGAGTACAAACAGGAAACTTCCCATTCCGAACCGGGGTGGCTTTCGTTCCGCGGGGCTCGTCGTATTCAAATGAGTAGTCATCAGAGTTGCGTCTCCAGGGTCGGATCCGCTACCGCCGCTGCACCATGATCCAGACGGCGCGGGGCATTGTCAACTATAAGCGAAGTCTTCGACCATGTCGTCCCGACCGCCCCACTTTCCTCGCGGGGGTCCAATGTGGCCATCGCCAGACGCAGCCTCGCAAGGTCTTTTTTTTCGAAAACTCCCTGGTTTGATCCTTGCATTTCTGCACGAGGTTGCATGCTCACCGGCGGGCAAACTGGCGAGAGATTTTGCACCAGTTGCCAATGAAAATCTATGGAAACTCTTGAGCAGCTTTGATCATGCTGCAGATTGACAAATCTTTCCAAACTCACTGCAGAGTAATTAATTGGTTGGGGTCGATCCGGATAACGAGGTAAGCAATCGATCCGTCGATCTTGCTAAACCAATGTGGCGTGCCTGCGGGAATGACGACAACGTCGCCCGCTTTGAGCTGACGGCTCGTGCCTCCCTCTATGGCCGTCCCGCTTGCGCCGGGACCGTCTTCCTGCTTGACCTGCCAGCTATCAGCCGCCCTGATCTTCGCATTGACCAAAGTGCCGCCTGTCACGAGCGTCGCCGAGCCCTGCATCACGTGATAAACCTCCGAGACCTTGTAGTGCAGGGCGGCGGTTTGGGTCTGGTCTTGCGTCCGGTAGAGCACACCGACGCCAACATTGTGCCCTCCTGCGTCGACCACTCGAATATTTGGGAGAGCGCCGGGTTTTCGTGGCCCAAGGCGGTCCTGAATCTCTGCCGCCGATATATCGACGGCGGGGAGCGCTTTGGTCTGGGACTCGGCGATAACCGGCGTCAAGACGAATAGTGTCGACAGGAGGGCAACAATAGTCACGGCTCGCATCATGGTTTCCTTCAGCTTCGTTGAGAGAGGTAGCACAATTGATGCACTCTATGCCGAGTGCGCTAAGGTGTCAATTGCCTAGAGCTTGTTTCATAAACCGAAGTTAGATGAGACGGCGAATCCCCTCAGGGGCTAAAGCTCGCATTATCGTTGGCTCTGGACGGCGCGGCTAAAGCCGCGCCCCTTCAAAGAACTATTTATGAAACAGGCTCTAGGCACACCTTGTAAGAAAAGTTGTAGCTTCCATTTGGGAAGTTGGCCACCAAAACGGAACCGCTGACCGTAACTTACGCTAAGGGGATTTATCGCCAATCATTCGCACTTGAGCTTGAGCTTCGGCCTGCCGGTTCTCAGTTGTCTTTGAAAGAGTCCTCGAGGGTCTTGATCGAATCCATCAGCGTGTTGATCATCGGCGTGATACCGCGCATGGTGTCGAGGTTCTCTGAAAAGAGCACCCGCGATTGTTGGCTGGTGGCCTCGACGTTGGCGACCTTGCTGCGGAGTTCGTTCGTCGTATTCTGAGCAGCCACCATTAACCCCTTCGCGTCCTTGGAAAGGCGTCCCATTTCTTCCGCAACGATCAGAAATGGTTTTCCCTGTTCGCCGAGATGCATGGCTTCAATGCTGGCGTTGACGCTTAAAATATAGCTCTGCATTGCGATCTGCTGAAACGAATCGAGAATTTTGTCCGTAGCGGTCACACTGCTGGCCGCTTCATTGGCCACGAGGACCATGGAATGGCTGACACTCTCAAACTTATTAGCCGCGCCCTCAATCTTTCCCGTGAGGGCTCGAATGTCGCCGAAGACGCTTTTGGCCGTTGCTTGAAGCATGTCCTGTTGGCGCAACCGATTTACCCAGCCGACCAATATCATGGAGGCAAGTTTCATGATGGGAGTAACAGCCGAAAGCTTGCCCGCGATGCCAAATGTTGCCGGCTTCTCTCCGTCGATCACGATGGCATAGTTCAGACCTTCCTTGGTCAGCGGATTGCGCCTTTCGTCTTCCTCGGTAATCGCAATTTCGTTGATCGAGGTTGACAATATTTTCTGCGCCCCGGCGTGTGATTGCCCAATGCGCTCTTTCACGTAAGCCTTTTTAATGATCCCTTTTTCGTCGCAGACGATGATGTTAAAGCCCGTCTCGGTGTGGATGTAGTTCACGAAACGCTCTGTCATCTCCCAAAAACTGTCAGAAAGTTGCATCGGTAGCCTGCCGCATGGGTAATCAATTGCGTTGTCCAAGCTACAGCTTAAGGCGTTACCCGCCAAAGCCGCCCCTGCGGACTGGAATCTACTTCTGGTCGAAGAACCGATTCGGACCGTATCCGTTTTGGAAACCAGGAGTCGGCAGGTTGCTGAAAAAGTCGCGCGCCGGCAAAAACGGTCCTAGTAAAACCCCACCCTTCGCCAACACCAGGCGAAAGACTATGCTAAAAGTGAAAGCCTAACTGAGCGGTGAAACTCCGCGGGGTGACATAGTGCGTCCCGCTAAAGGTGGAGAGAAAGTTATAGAGCGCGTACTTGTTGGCCAGGTTGATGACGGTGAACTGAGCGCTCCACTTGTATCTCGCGCCGTGGAACAGGTCGTCATCACCGAGGGCAAGGTCGAATAGATTACGCGGGTCAATGCGCGGAGGATTATGGTCGTCGTTCTCGGTGCCAGGGGCCGGGATCTTAACCAGCGTGGACCCGAACAGCGATGCCGGGCAAACGCTGGGCAGCGCCTGAGTCGGCGTGGCATGTATGTTTCCACAGTAGAATCCGGCTTGGAATTCCTGATCCGCCGTCAGCGGTGTGCCGTTGTAGTTGGCCATAATAATCCCCGGCTGCCCATTCGGCATCGTCGTCGACTGCGGGCAATCGTTGCCTGGGCCTGTGCCATAGCAGGGCACCGCGCCGGCCACTAGCCCGCTGTCAAAGCGCCAGTTGAAACCAAGCCAGGGCCCGCGCTTCCAAGGTTGGTATTGAATGTGGGAGGTCGCGTTAAACTGCTCGTCGTGGTCGATACGAAAGACACCTGAAGGCGCCGAGGGCGTGGCTCCCGCGCCGCCCTCCTGTGGAGTGAAGAAGCGCGCAGCCACGCTGGAGAACGAGACATAGGCGGAGAATCCGTGGAGGTTGGGCACGCTGACGCGACCCATGTATCCCGGAATTTTGGAGTTGTGCCACTCGATCGGGAAGGTGATTGGCGTGTTGCCCAGCACACTGAAGTCGAAAGCGTTGTGGGTGTACTTCCAGATGTACTCACCGGAGAAAACCAGATACTTTCCGAAGGCCTGCTGAATGCCGGCGTGAAATTCATTGCGCCAGCCCGGACTCAAAGGAGTGCCGGCGGAGTTGGAGCAGCCGAGCAGCGGGTTGAGCACGGGGTTGCTGCATCCGACACTCGCGAGCACCAGGTTCTCATTGAAGGGTGTTTCCAAAACACGCGCGTAGGAGACGCGAAGAATTGTGTTGGTCTTCTTTATATTGTAGGCGACCCCGAGACGAGGCTCGGCTTCGCTATGGGTGGTCAGACCGTTGTAAACGTCGCCTCGAACTCCAAGGTTGAACGACCACTGATTTTTCGTGATCGTGTCTTGAAGATACATGGCCAACTCCTTAACGTCGGTGTGGCCGTTGAATTGGTACGGAGTTGCGTTAGCGTTAAGGGCCAGATCAAAAGGCAGCAACACACTGCTGGCGGCTAACGTTGGATCGACAATTTCAAGGCTATCGCGCTCGTCGAGGAACGTTTGTTCGTAGTTCACGCCTAGCTTGAGGTTGTGGATGCCCTTCACATACGAGATGTCAGAACGAAGGCCGGCATTGGTCAGGGTTCGATTCTGGGCAATGGTCTCTGACTGGAGATCGGGAGCATAATCGGAGAATGGATTCGCGCTTGGATAGTAGTTGTATTGGTCCCGCCGCACGTAGCCGCCCAAGGTAAACAGAGTGGTGTCACTGACCAAGTGGTTCCACGATGGAGCGATATTGAAGGTCTTGATCTGAGAGCGCTGGTCCGCGGGGCCTACGGGTAAGCCGTTGGGGCCGATGCCGCCAGTTCCTGCCCAAGCCGTGGCATATTGCTGATCGTAAGAATTGGGCGTCTGGAACCAGGAACGAGTGAATTGCAGGTTGGCGTGGATGGAGTCTTTGTTAGAAACCTGCCAGTCCACGCGGTCGAAGACGTTCTCTTCGTTTCCCTTGTCGTGCATTACGGTAAATTCCGGAGTGTCGAGGAAGCGGCCGCTATCGAGGCCATTGACGGCAACGAAATTGCCCCAATTCTTGCCGCCGTAACCGAGATTGAAGCCCGCATTGGCGGTGCCAAAGCTACCGTAGGACGCGGTGACACTGCCGTGGGGCGTGGTCATACCCTGTCCGGAGCGCGTGGTGACGTTGATGACCAGACTTGTTTTGTCGCCGTACTGCGCTGGCGGCGCACCGGAAATCACCTCCATCGAGTCGATCGAATCCAACGGAATCTGGTTAGAGAAAACCTTGCTCTGCTGATCGGTGATGGGCTGGCCATCCACCGAGAACGAGTTCTCGGCGTGATCGCCCAAGCCGTGGAAAAGGCCGTTAGAGTCGGCGGCGACACCGGGCGTGGCGAGCGTAACCAGTGAACTCACTGAGGAAGAAGAGCTCTCCAGGGGAAGCTTGTTGATTAAATCGCGATCCACGTCGGTATGGAATACGGACGTGTTTTCCAGAAGGTCTTCCCCCGAGGCCTCGACCGTGACCGACTGAGAAGAGCCTGCAACCTGCAAGCTGATGCTCAGATTCAACGGCACGACCGAGCGAACGTCGATGTCCTCGGCGTGGGAGCTGAACCCGGTCCCGGTGACCGTGAGGTGATAGGGATTGAAGGGCACGTTCTGGATGGTAAACTTGCCTACGCTATCGGTGGTAGTCTTGCGGTCGAAATGGCTGACTGGATTCTGAATCTCAACCGTCGCACCGGGAACCACCGCTCCCGAGGGGTCAAGTACCGTGCCACTCACCGACGTGGAACTACCGCCCGACTGGGCACCCGCGGCAACTAAACCGACTGTCAGGTAGAGCAATACAGAAAAAGCCCCAATCAGAGACTTCTTACAGAAAGCCGGTATGATTTTCCTCCGGAACGGTTGCGGAATGGCCGGAGTAAGGCGGTATATAAAACTGCGGATAAGCGATATCCGCCCTTCCAGGAATGACATGATTGCCTCCCAAAGGGATCGTTTAGATAAATCGTTCAGGTAAACGACTGCTGACTGCGGCGATGAAGCGGCTACAACGCCGGAGGGGGAGGACGAATGGAGGCGGAGGGTACGAACAGACGGGATTGAAGCTGCGGTGCGGACGATTCAGCAGGTGCGAAGACCAACACGAGCACTGGCGCTGCGCTGATCTGTGCCGGGGCAGCCGCCGAATGGGCCGCCAGACATAGCGAGCAGTGCGACTCCGGCGTCGTGACTGAGTGGAAATGTGCGACCTCGGCAATCGCGAAGACGGCAAACACCAATACAGCGAGCACGACCGCCCATCTCATGGCCGGTGTGCGATCGAATTGGCGCTTGCGTTTCATGCCCTGCGAACGAGAGGAGTCCCAAGCGGACGGAGAACACCCATAGTGAGATTAATGCACTCCGCCAGCATCGTCAATTAGAGCAGCGCGCATGGTGAGTGGATGCCCGTGGGTAGCTTGCTCGGCTGCCGGACCAGATGGGCAAAGTGGGAACCGTCGAGGAATTTTGGGGACGCTAATCGGCGGTGCCCGGTTTCGGCAACTCGCCGGAGATCCCTACTGAATGCGCTCGAAATCATACTTCTCCGACTCGAGGGCGGCCAGCAACTCCGTGACGTGCTCCGAGCCGCGTGTTTCCAAGGTCAGGTCGATCGCGGTATCGCCGAGGCTAACGCCGTAGTAGGTGCGGTCATAGGAGGTTTCAGCGATGTTGGCGCGGTGGCGCGCGAGCACGCCGGTCAGACGGTGCAGCGCTCCCGGGTAGTCCGGCAGATGAATGCGCAAACGGATCAGACGGCCGTCCTTCGCCAAGCCGCGCTCGATGATGCGCGAGAGAATCGAGACGTCGAGATTGCCGCCGGAGACGATGGCCACAATTTTTTTGCCGATGCACGAAACCTTGCGCTGCAGCAGAGCGGCCACCGGCGCCGCGCCGGCACCTTCCGCCAGGGTTTTCTCGCGTTCGAGCAGCAGCAAAATCGCGTTGGCGATTTCCTCTTCCTCGACGGTCACGATGTCGTCCACGTATTTCTGCACCAGGGGCAGGGTAAGGTCGCCGGCGCGGCGCACCGCAATGCCATCGGCGAGGGTGGAGGAAACTGGAAGCACAACCGGATGCTTGGCGGCCAGCGCCGCCCGCATCGAAGGCAATCTGGCGGTCTGCACCCCGATGACCCGTATCTTGGGATTGGTTTCCTTTAGCGCGCAGGCCAGGCCGCTGATGAGGCCGCCGCCGCCGATCGAGGCAATCACCACTTCAAGGTCCGGAATCTGCTCCAGCAGCTCCAACCCCAGAGTGCCTTGTCCGGCGATGACCGCATGGTCGTCGAAGGGATGCACGAAAGTCAGCCCCTGGTCGGCGCAGCGGCGGAGAGCTTCCTCGCAAGCCTCGTCGTAATTCGCGCCGTGCAGAATCACGTCCGCGCCGTAGCGGCGAGTCGACATCACCTTATTAAGAGGAGTGGTCAGGGGCATGCAGATCTGCGCCCCGATTCCCCTTTTGCTGGCGTGAAAGGAAACAGCTTGCGCGTGATTGCCCGCCGAAGCGGCGATCAGCCCGCGCTCGCGCTCAACCGCGGTCAAGGTGAGAATCTTGTTGAGCGCTCCCCGTTCCTTGAACGAACCTGTCATCTGCAGGTTCTCCAGCTTCAAGAAGACAGGATTGTCGATGAGTTCGGAAAACATTTCCGAGTGGGAGCAGGGCGAGACAAATACGGAATTCGCGATCCGCCCTCGCGCTTCTTTCACTTTTTGCAGCGTGACCATGAACCTTTCCAGAAATCCAGAAACTTGGTTGCGACGGCGTGGGGTTGGCTCAGAGCTAATTTCTATGAGGCAGGATCAGCCCTAGAGGAAACTAAAGCCCGCACTGACGTTGGCTCCGGTCGGACGGGCTCAAGGCACCCCAGCAAGTCAAATACACGCTTGCTGGGGACCCCGCAAAGCCCGTCCCCTTCAAAGAACTATCTATGACACAGCCTGCCAGCGGACTACGGCCTCCTTAGTTCGCTAGCACTCAACTGAAAAAACCCTTAGCAGTGTCGAACAGCAGATCCTTCGCTGCCTCACCCCAGCAACGGCAAAAGCGCCCGTTGCCGGGGACCCCGATTGCTCAGGATGACACCCTCGAAGGAGAGTTTTTCGTCAGCCCGCTAACACTGGCGCAAGCTCGGTGCCAGTCGTGGACCCGCAAGAACACGCCTTGAAGCTGTCCGCGAGGCGAGCTGCTGGCAACACCAGGACAGCACCCTGAATCCTATCTGTTGCTTGATTGCCGCGTTGCACGATCGTTTTTTGCGTTGTTGAAACGGTCGCGACGTTGACCATCACCCACGATTTCGATTATAACAAGGCCATGAAGTCCAGTTGTCAGTCGCGTCCAAGGGTGGTCGGCATGCGCTGTTGTTGCATGTGTTGTTGTTGCACGTGTTGCCGGTTGGCCCCTTCTGGCGCGGGAGACAACATGGCATAGCAGCAAACTAAATTGGTTTTTCGAAAGCCCACACGCCAGAAATCGATGGCATGTGGGCTTTTCGTTTTTGGAGACAACAGATGGCAGAGCAGTCGAAGGAAACCAAGGCGCAGAAAGCCGAGCGCCTGAAGCGCGAACTGAATCCATGGGAGCGGCTCGAACGAAATCCGCGAGTTTGCCCGCCGGGGACATGCTTCGATCCCGGCGGAATGGCTTTCGACCTACTTCCGTTTCTGGGGTATCTACACCCAGGGCGACGGAGCGGGCGTGCTCGGCGGTAAGGGTGGCGAAGGCCTGGCAATGCCGTTTTTTATGGTTCGCATCCGCATTCCCAACGGCTTTCTGTCGAGCGAGCAGGCGCGCACCATCGCCGGCTTGTCCGCCAGCTATGGCAGAGGCGTGGTCGACATCACGGTGCGGCAGAATGTTCAACTGCACTGGGTGAGGATCGAAGAGCTGCCCGATGTCATCGAGCAACTCTGGCGCGCCGGCCTCAACACGATGGGAGCCTGCGGCGACGTGACCCGCAACATCACCGGTTGCCCGCTGGCCGGAGTCGACGGCGACGAGGTATTCGACGCCTCTCCGGTGGTGCTTGAGCTGAACCGTTTCTTTGTCGGCAACGCGGATTATCGCAACCTGCCACGCAAATTCAAGATCTCCATCACTGGCTGCCGCTCGTGGTGCACCTATCCCGAGATCAACGACATTGGGCTCACGGGCATCATCCGCAGGCGCGGCGGCGAGGACGAGCATGGCTTCTCGCTGCGCATCGGCGGAGGTCTTTCCACCCAGCCGCACCTCGCCCTCAGGCTGAACGCTTTCATCCCATTGCGGCAGACGGAGCCGGTGGTGCGTGCGGTAGCGGAGATCTTCAAGGACGCCGGCGTGCTCCGCGAAAGCCGCGAGCAGGCGCGCTTGAAATTTCTTTTTCTAAAGCACGGCTGGAGCGCCGACAGCTTCCTGGCGGAGATCCAACAGCGGCTCGGCTTCGAACTCGACCCGGCCGAAGCGGAAGATCCGCCGAGCGACGTCTTCCGCGACCACGTGGGCATTCATGCGCAGCGGCAGTCGGGACTTTGCTACGTCGGAGCCTCCGTGCTGCGCGGCCGCATGAGCGCCGAACAACTGCGGCGGACAGCCGATCTCAGCGACCGCTTTGCCAGAGGCGAGTTGCGGGCCACCGCCATGCAAAACCTGATCGTGGTGAATGTGCCCAAGCAGAATGCCGCGGCCCTGGGGCGCGAGCTGGAAGCCATCGGGCTGCGCATCGAGGGCTCACCCTTCTGGCGCGGAGCCATCGCTTGCACCGGAACCGAATTTTGCAAACTGGCAATCACCGAAACCAAGGGCTTCGCGCGCTGGGTGGTCGAGGAATTGGAAGAAAGGCTGCCCGGTTTCGATCAGCAGTTGAAGCTGAATATTACCGGATGCCCGAACAGTTGCGGCCAGCATTGGATCGCCGATCTCGGCCTCGAAGGCAAGAAAATCAAGGTCGACGGCAGGATGGCGGATGCTTACTACTTCTGCGTGGGCGGCGCGGTCGGGCGCGAACAGTCGATCGCGCGCGCGGTGGGATACCGCTGCCTGGCCTCGGAGGTTCCGGATGCGATTGCGCGGCTGCTGTCGGTGTATCTGCGGTTGCGCGACGAGGACGAGAACCTGCGGCAATTTTTTGCGCGACACAACAACGACGAGATCCGCGGATTCCTTGCTGGCGGGATGGCAGCGCCGGTGGCGAGAGATCTTCCGACGGCCACCACGCCGCACGGAATCGAGGGCTGAAAGATGCAGGCGCTTTCAGGTCGTTCGCGGCGGCGCCGTGGGCGTCGCGATGAGCACGCGCGGAATAGCACACGGAAGACGAAGCCATGACGTCGTGATGGAGGAACCCATGGGTAAGATATTTCTGGTCGGGGCAGGCCCCGGCGATCCCGAACTGTTGACCCTGCGCGCCGCGCGTCTGCTCGGTGAGGCAGATATCGTGCTGCACGACGCGCTGGTCACAAACGAGATTCTGGCCATGATCTCTCCTGCCGCCAAGGTCATCGACATCGGCAAGCGTTGCGGGCACAAGCTGCTCACCCAGGCTGAAATCAACTCGCTGCTGATTTGCTGCGCCAGAAGCTCGGAGATAGTGATACGGCTGAAGGGCGGCGACGCTTGCATTTTTGGCCGCGCCGGCGAAGAAATCGAAGCGCTCGCCGAGGCGGGCATTGCATTTGAAATCGTTCCCGGCATCACGTCCGCATTGGCCGGAGCCGCCGCCGCGGGAATTTCGCTCACCGACCGGCGGGCCGCGTCGAGCATAGTGTTCACCACCGCGCACCGCGGTCATGGCGCGGATGCGGTCGAGTGGGACAAACTCGTCTCGTCCAATTCCACGCTCGCCGTCTACATGCCGGGCGGCGATTACCGCCGCTTGAGCGAGCAACTCCGTGAAGCCGGAGTCGAACCGCACACGCCCTGCGTGGTGATCTCCGGGATCGGCAGAGCCGGTCAGCAGATGCTGTGGACGGACATCGAAAGGCTCGCCGGCCGCGATCCTTTAGCGTCGCCAGCCCTGGTTATCGTGGGCCGCTGCGCAGGTATGGCGCACGCGGTCGCGCGGGAAGTCGCACACGAAGTTGCGCACGAAGCAGAAGCCTGCGCCGCGACTGACATGCAGCCGATAGCAACGCAAGTTTGAACCGATTGAGCTTGAGCCGTTCGAGGTTGAATCGAGCGAGCCCTGAACTTCTGAAGTCGGCTGAAACTCCGCCATTGACGTCTGAAAATTTCTGGCCGCAATGACTGGTTGTACAATCCCCCAAAGCTGCCATGCGTCTCAAACTGGTACAAGTCGGCGAAGCGGTGCTGCGGCAAAGGGCGCGGCCACTTGCGCCTGAGGAAATCCGCTCGGAATTCATTCGGCAACTGATTGGCGACATGCGCGAGACACTCAGGGACGCGCCGGGCGTGGGCCTGGCGGCGCCGCAGGTTGGCGTGTCGATTCAGTTGGCGATCATCGAGGACCTGCCGGAGTACAGCCGGGACATCGACGCGGAGCAACTTGCCGCCCGTGAGCGTCGTCCGATTCCATTTCACGTGATCGTTAACCCGGAGATTGCGGGGCAGAGCGGTGAGCCGGTGGAATTTTTCGAGGGATGCCTGTGCCTGGCGGGCTTTACCGCGCTGGTGCCCCGATCGAGAGAGGTCAGCGTGCGCTGCCTCGATGAGAATGCGGAACCTAAAGTGATCGAGGCCTCGGGCTGGTACGCGCGCATCCTGCAGCACGAAATCGATCATCTGCAAGGGGCGGTTTACATCGACAGGATGCACCCGCGGACTTTCATGTCGGTGGAGAATTTCAGCCGGCGGTGGAAGCAGCAATCCATTTCTGAAGTGAAGCACAGCCTGATGGCGACGAAGGACGGGGCCTGAGCGCGAAACCGGTTAGAGCGATTGCTTCGATCCCACATCTGCTGACTACAGCAGATATGGGGCACCAAGCCATCATTCGCTCGTGGAGAGAGTTTGCTTAACGCTTTGGAAAAAGTCCCACTCAAGCCCGAAAGAAGGCTTGAATGGGCCACCCTCCGTGCACTTCAGGCTTCAGGCTCAAGCGTTGAAATTGGCAGATCCCAGTGCGCTAACAGAATATCGAAGCGCCGTTGCTCTTCACGCTTGAAGGTGTCCTGGTCTGGAAATAGCTGCTTCTTCAGCTCGGCGGAATCCCCCTGCATAGAGCGCGCTACGTCCGGGTAGACGATGGTCACGCGGTAATCCCATCGCGCCTCTTCGGGCATGTGAAAGCGGGGCGCGACCATATCGACGGAAACAATGCGGCCCGCCTCCACCTGCTTCATCAGCAGCGGCAGGTGATTCTTGCGAAACAGCTTGAGAAATTCGTCCTGACAGCCCCACTTGAGCTTGTAATAGTACTCGACCACATATGGCTTCTGGTGCGCGGCTGGCGGCATATTTCCTCCGTTCAGGCAGTCACTTTGGAATTGGGTCAGAGGATGACAGCTCCGGCCCGCGATGTAAGGAAGAGTATAGCGGGTTCCACCCCAGCAGCGGCAAATGCGGCCGTCTTCACCCACCACGCGCAGCAGCGGCGCGTGTCGGGGCCCCGTCGCCGGGGCGGTTTCTCGCACCCCAGACAAAAGCAGATTCTTCGCTCGCCGGGCTCGCTCAGAATGACACTTCAAAGATTATCGCGCGCGAACATTCCCGATTAACGGTGCGACAAGTTTGAGGTTGTGCATGGCGGGACGGGATGCTAGTCTTTGGTTTCGGAGCGAACAAAAAGCGAATAAGTTCGCGGAGGGTTGCATGATCGCGTCGCAGAAGGCCCTACGATCCAGCACCACGCTCGCTACCGTTCACGAGATTCTTGGGACGCTGGTGGCGCGCTATCGCAGCGACGAAGTGCTGACTTCGGTGCGGCAAATTCCAGCCCGCGAGGCGAAGTTTCGTCCCATGCCGGAGTGGGTGAGAAGTGAACTGGCGGAGGCGTATCGCGCCAAAGGGATCGAACAACTATACGCGCACCAGGCCGCCACGGCCGAGCTGGTACACGGCGGCAAAAACGTTGTCGTGGTGACCCCGACGGCTTCGGGCAAAACCCTCTGCTACAACCTGCCGGTGTTGAATGCGGTGCTGGAGAATGGCGATACCCGCGCTCTTTATTTATATCCGACCAAGGCGCTGGCCCAGGATCAACTCGCCGAATTGCACGACCTTGGCCAACGGCTCGAAGACCGCTTCGGCGTGTTCACCTACGATGGCGACACTCCGAACGACGCCCGCAAGGCGATCCGCGAGCGCGGACATATTGTGCTGACGAACCCGGACATGCTGCACGCCGGAATTCTGCCGCACCACACCAAGTGGATGCGGCTGTTCGAGAACCTGCGCTATATCGTGCTGGACGAATTGCACAGCTATCGCGGGGTGTTCGGGAGCCACTTGGCGAATGTGCTGCGGCGATTGCGGCGGGTGGCGCGGTTCTACGGTTCGAATCCGCAGTTCATCTGCGGTTCGGCGACGATTGCAAATCCGGGCGAGCTGGCGGCGCAACTGATCGAAGACGAAATCGAGGTGGTCGAGGAGAATGGGGCGCCATCCGGAGAAAAGCTTTTTGTTTTCTACAATCCGCCGATGGTTAACCGAAACCTTGGCATCCGGCGCAGTTATATCAACGAAGCCACAAGGGTAGCTAAGGAATTGCTGGCGCGCCAGCTCCAGACCATTGTTTTCGCCAATAGCCGATTGCATACAGAGATCCTGCTCACCTATTTGCAGCAGGCAAATCCGCCGAAGCCCGGCCAGGCGGAAACGGTCCGCGGCTATCGCGGCGGTTACTTGCCGGGGGAAAGGCGAGAGATTGAACGCGGCTTGCGCAGCGGCCGTATCCGTGGAGTCGTGACCACAAACGCTCTCGAACTGGGGATCGATATCGGGTCGCTCGACGCTTGCGTGATGGCGGGCTACGCGGGCTCGATTGCTTCCACTTGGCAGAGGGCCGGACGCGCGGGCCGGCGCAGCGGCACCTGCTGCGCGGTGCTGGTTGCCTCTTCCGCGCCGCTCGATCAATTCATTGTGCGGCATCCGGAATATTTTTTCGGAAGTTCGCCCGAGCAGGCGCACATTCAGCCGGACAACCTCGAAATTCTGGTGAATCATTTGAAGTGCGCGGCGTTCGAGCTGCCGCTCTCGCCCGAGGAGCGGTTCGGCAACGTGGAATTGGCCGAACTCTGTGAGCGACTGAGCGAAGCGGGATTTCTGCAGCGTAGCGGAGACAAATGGCACTGGGTCGAGGAGAGCTATCCGGCAGACACGATCAGCTTGCGCTCGGTGACCTCCGACAATTTCGTCATCATCGATAACACGGGCGACGAGGAAGTAATCGGAGAAGTGGATTTTTCGTCGGCGCTGACCACGGTTCATCCGAAGGCGATCTACATTCATCAGGGGCGGCAGTACCATGTCGAGCGGCTTGATTTCGGGCAGCGCAAAGCCTACGTGAAGCGCGTCAAGGTGGACTACTTCACCGACGCCATCCGCTATACCCAGGTGCGGGTGCTCGAAATCGCGGAGGAACAGAAGATCGCAGGCCCAGCGGCGCGCGCGCATGGCGAGGTGCTGGTGCGATCGCAGGTGGTCGGTTTCAAGAAAATCAAATTCTTCAGCAATGAGAACGTGGGCTCGGGAAAACTCGAATTGCCGGAGAACGAGATGCACACAACCGCGTTCTGGGTAACGCTCGAAGCAGAACTGCTGGCGCGACTGCCATTCACGCTTTCGGAACGGCAGAGCGGCATTTACGGGTTGCTCTACGCGTTGGCGTCGATGGCGACACTGCTGCTGATGTGCGACCGGCGCGATCTTGGCACCGCAGTCGGAGAGCGGCCATCGACAGCGGGCGCGGAGCTTGACTGGCAGGACTTTGCGACGGCGGCCGAGGCGGCGGGCGAGAAGGAATTCTTCCGGCCAAACTTGTATCTCTATGACGCCTATCCCGGGGGAATTGGATTCAGCGAACCGCTCTACCGCATCTGCCACGTGCTTCTGGCGCGAACGCGCGAACTGATTGCGGCCTGTCCATGCGAAAACGGATGCCCGTCGTGCGTGGGCCCCGCCGGGGAGCAGAGCGAGCGCTCCAAGGAAGTAGCCTTGGCGCTGCTTGGGCAACTAGATTGCTGAGTGTGCACAGTACTATAGCGTGTTTCAAAAACCCGTTCTTGGGAAAATGGCTGATTCCCTCCGGGGCTAAAGCCCACATTTTTCCAGTTCTGGAAGGCATGGCTAAAGCCATGCCCCTTCAAAGAACTATTTTTGAAACAAGCTCTAATTTGAAACAAGCTCTAAGAAGATGGATGAGGATTCAGGATAACGTGGGTCTCTCGACAGCAGATCGCTTTGCCCGATTGAAGGCGCTACGTCCCGCTTCGACCCTGCCGTTATCAGGATCAGGACACGAGGTTGGAGCGGCGCGAGAGCGTGACGAAGCAGAATCCTTGGCCGGCACTCGGGGGGCTGCCATTGCAGCAGAAAGGCTGGCGCTGATTCTGGGTGCATCGATAAAGCGGAACCTGCATGGCGAACATCTGTCACTGCACTGCTGGCATGGCGGCCATGCTCCATGCGTTCCAGATGCCGCGGCACTGCGGTTGCTTGCGCCGGATGCCGCGGAAGATGTCGCCGACGTTCAGCGCTGGCTTTTTCTCGACACAGAGACCACAGGGCTCGCCGGCGGGACGGGCACCTATGCGTTTCTGGTTGGGCTGGGATGGTGGGAGGGCGGAGGGCTTGAGGTCGAGCAGTTGTTCATGCGTGAGTACAGTGAAGAACCTTCGCTGCTCGCGGCGCTTGCGGAAAGGCTGGCGGAACGTCCGGTATTGATCACGTTCAACGGCAAATCGTTCGACTGGTCGCTGCTGGAAACGCGTTATCGGATGGCGCGAATCATTTCTCCGCCGGTACCGCGGGCCCACCTCGATTTTCTGCATACGGCACGGAGCCTCTGGCGTCCGCGGCTTGGCTCTGTAAGATTGTCGCAACTCGAACGCCACGTGCTCGGCTGGGAGCGGGGCGAGGATCTGGCTTCGGAGCTGATCCCGAGAATCTATCTGGACTTTGTGCGCGGCGGGCAGGCGGAGGCGCTGGTGCCTGTCTTCCACCACAACCAGATGGACCTGTGCGGGCTGGCCGGACTCTCGGGCCGCATCCTGTCCCTACTCGGCGACGAGGCGGAGGCTGGCCGGGATGGGATGGAGCTGTATGGTGTGTCTCGCATTTGCGAGCGGCGCGGCGAGCGCACAAGGGCGCGCAAACTGTACGAGCAATCGATTGGCTCGGCGCTGCCTATCGAAACCGATCGGGCCGCCCGCACGGCGCTGGCACGATTGGCCAAGCGCGACGGAGACCTCGCCCGCTCGCTCCAGCTTTGGGAGAGCACACTGGGAAACTCTCGCGAAGGCTACGAGGCTTACGAGCAGTTGGCAATCTACTATGAGCACGAAGCCCGCGAGCCGCGACAGGCACTGGCGATCGCGCGCGCGGCGCTCACCCAACTCGCTCGCGCGAAGCAGGCAGGGGCAATCGCAGAGGGCAGCTATCAGAAGACCAAAGCACGCTTCGAGCATCGGCTCTTGCGGCTCGAACGCCAAGCCGGACGGACACTCCTCGACGCCTTGGACCCATAACAAGGTTCGCAACAACTCTTCGATCCCACATCTGCTGACTACGGCAGATATGGAGCACCAAGCTTTTGTTTTTGAGGTATGAGAAAAGCAGATCCTTCGCTTCGCTCAGGATGACACTTCGGGGGCCGCAAATTTCCCGCATGTTTACACAGTACGGGACGGGACAACTGCCCCACTCAAGCCAAAAGAAGGCTTGAATGGGCCACCCGCCAACATCTGCTGACTACGGCAGATATGGGGCACCAGGCGGTTCGCGTTCATCTGAAATTCACAATTCGGCTTAATTCGATCCAGAGATGAACTAGAGAAATTGAAGTACTTTCTAAGGCACCACCCTAAAGATGTCTAAACGTAACCGTCGATTTCGACGAAGCCAATAGCCGCGTACTCTCTGTTCAATTCAAACCGACCCCAGGAGGTTTCAATTGAGCACAGCAGTAATTCGAAACATAGTGGCAGGCGCGGTATTGGCATCATCGATCTATTTGGCCGGTTGCGGCGCGAGTCATAGCACGGGAGCAGCCGCCTCACAAAACAGTCAGGGAGCGACGACGACACCGGCTGCATCAACGCCAAGTTCGGCAAGTACGCCTTCGGCCGCGACGCCGACGGCTGCGACGCCTGCGGCGGTCCAGTCCTCCACGCACCACATCTTTATCATGTCCGAGGAAAATCAAAGCTACGGCTCGGTGATCGGCAATACCAGCCAGATGCCCTATATCAACAGCCTGCTTGCGAAGGGCACGCTATGGACGAACTTTTATGCCAATCAGCATGGGTCGATGCATGGCTATATCGAGACGATGAGCGGGACGGCGTTTAACTGCAGCGGAAACGATTGCGGCGCCAGCGGAGCGCTTACCGGGCCGAGCCTGATGGACCTGATGAACGCCAAAGGGATGGCTTGGAAAGGATACTTCGACGGCTAAGCAGCTGCGGCCAGCTTGCACCTCAGTCGACGAACTGGATCATTAATCCGGATTCGAACGGCGCCCAGAACTATTATCAGCGCCACACTCCGTATCCATGGTATGCGGTAGGCACGGCGACCATCGCCAACTGTCCGACGGGTCCGAATGGCTGGTGGCCGATGAGCCAGTTCTCGACCGATCTGGCGAACAAATCTTTTGGATATGTGAATTGGATTACGCCCGATGGAACCAGCGACGGACATGACGGCAGCTTGACGCAACTGGACGATTTCATGGCGAAGTGGCTGCCACAACTGCTGGCATCGAGTTACTTCCAGCCCGGCGGCGACGGCATTCTGATTATCTGGTGGGATGAGGCCGCGTTGAGCGACGTCAGTTGCGGTGGACCGGATGGAACGAGCTGCGGCGGACGAGTCCCCATGATCGTGATCGGGCCGGGGATTCAGGTCAACAACCAGGATCCGACGCCATCGAACCATGACAGTGTGTGCGCGGTTTATGCAAGAGCAACTGGGATTTACGCCCAGCCTGGGCGCCAGTGTCAATGTGCCCGATTTCACCCAGACGCTTGATCTGCAATAAATGACGGAAGGCCCGGGGGTGCAATCCCACATCTGCTGACGACGGCAGATGTGGGGCACCGGCAACTGGAAATAGAGAGTCACCTGCAAGGCGGGGCAACGGCAAATATTAAGTCGCAGTGAAGTCGCCACTCACCGCGATCGCTCCAGGAACCGGTGACGGCAGGCCCCCTTCCACTGGCGAACGGTCGTCGGCTCGCCGATCCAAGAGGCGCGTGCGAAGGACTAAGAACGGCCACTCAATCCAGTGAAAAGTGAGCGCTGCGACAACCAGGCACACCAAGAACGAAATCACGTAGCAAGCCCAAAATGCCGGGTCGCCTCCACTGAGACGCCACCTTCCAAGGACTGCGTATAATTTCGGCAACAGGAAAAAATGATTCAGGTAAATGCCATAAGACAATCGGCTGATCACGTAGAATCCATGCCACCGCAATAGCTTTGGAAGCGCTGGAAGCCCCATACCGTACAACGCGGCAGCACCGTAAATCAAAGCCCACGCGGTGAAGTCGAACAGAAAAGTATTGAAGACGTAGAGAGCGATGGCAAGACAGCCCATGGCGAAGCACGCGCCGAGGCGAAAACGTGCGGAATGAAAAAGCGCCGCATGAAAAACCGCTAACCATGCAAGCAACAATCCCATCGCCAAGCCATCGGCATGGGTGTGAAATGCGAAATACAGACTATCGTGCAGCTCGTAGGGGGTGAGAGCAGAAGATGAAATGTGCACCGCTCTGGCGATGATAGGAATCAATAACGCGGAAAGCGGCAAAATCAACAAGCGCTGCGGCTTCCACCTGAGGGCCAACAGGGAGACGCAGACGGGTGCCAGAACGTAGAACTGTTCTTCCGTCGAAAGGGACCAGCCTCCACCGATTTGGTGCGGAAGGTAATTCGATAAAAACAGAGTATCTCCCAGAAGACCTTTCGCGGAACGCCCGAAGCATAGGACTTCGACCCACAGAAGCGCTATAAAACTGAAATAGAGAGGCCAAATACGAAGCCCACGCCGCAACAGAAAATCTTTGATCCGGATCTGGCCAGTCCTGGCGAGTTCCTTCCACAACTGCTTGCCAATTAGAAAGCCGCTCAAAACGAAAAACAGATCGACGCCACTCCATCCCCAATGGATTAGAGGAAATTTGGAAACGCTCGCGGAAGCGCGAAATTCAACCGCGAAATGTATGCCGAATACCAGCAGAATTGCCAGGCTGCGCAAAATGTCCAGCACAGCAACATTTTCAGAGGGGCGGTGCATCAGGTCCTGAGACGCGCCGCGAAGCAGCTCGACTACACTGGACAGCCGCCGATGGGCACTCTTCAGGAGGGGTTGAGCCACGTGCATGGTTCCTCGATTTTCTTCTATAGCTGACTAAAACCTGTTTCAAAACCGAAATTTAGAGGAAACGCTGAATCCCCTCGGGGGCTAAAGCCCGCATTGTCGTTGGCTATTGACGGACGGGCTGAAGCCCGTCCCCTTCAAAAAACTATTTATGAAACAGGCCCCCGGCAACCGGCGATACAAAGGGGCGCAGCAACGGTCGTTGCCGCTCGCCACCCACGCTGCCACCGCACGCTTCCGACATTACGGGCCAAGTAGGGACAGCACAAGTGGTCACCAGATGTTATGCCGAAGGGTGGAAAGTCACCGCTCGCAAACGGAAGAAGAACTCACGGCATACCAGCAAAGCGGCCAAAGGGTAGAAAGGCTCACACCGCAGTGGACATCCGTCTCTATGCGGAAGCGCAATCCCACATCTGCTGACTGCGGCAGATATGGGGCACCAGCCGCAGTCCGCTCGGACTCGATCTGCACCAAAAGCCCCACTCAAGCCAAAAGAAGGCTTGAATGGGCCACCAACCCCGACGTGGGGCACCAACAACGTTTTATTTCGATACCTGGGCCACACGGCTGCTTGGAAGATTGAAAATGTGATCAATATTGAACAGACACTCATCGCCGCGCTTGGTAATTTAGTGGACCCTGGGCGCTGTTGGGAGTGGTTTGCAAACGGACTGATCGTGCCTTACGGCTTCCCGGAGATGGGTGAAAAGGGAACTATGAGAGTGAAGATGCTAACCGCGTTTGTCCTGCTGGCAGTGATGATGGGATGCATGGTGCCACCCCCACGTCAGGCTTCCCGGCAAGCGCCGCAGCCATGCAGCGCCCCGGTGAGCCCGATCCGCAACAATAGCATGGCGGTCGTGCTCAACTACAACTACACGTACACCCCCAAGGATGCTACCGAGGGACGCCAATGGCTTCGTGAAGATACCATCGCGAAGCTAAACAGCCTGGGCAGGCCGGATGGCAACTCCTTTGCTGAGTCGAACGGTCAGGCGGTCAATTTCTATTTCACTTACACCCTCAACAACGATGGACAGGACCACTTCACGGGGTCCCTGGAATTTTCCGGCTGGGGCCAGGGACACGTCACAACGATCTCGCTCGGGCAATATCCCTATGCTTCTGTGACGATCTTGAACCGTGAACTCACCGGCAAGGCATACGAGTTTATTCACGGGGGGTGGCACGACTTGCGCACAAACTGTCCACAGTCGTAAGGGGAATTAGCAGCAGTGGACATCCGTCTCTACGCGGGAGCGCAATCCCACATCTGCTGACTGCGGCAGATGTGGGGCACCAAGCACCAAAAGCCCCACTCAAGCCAAAAGAAGGCTTGAATGGGCCACCAGCCGATACCTGGGCGACAGGTTACGCCATGCAGAGCAGTTGGCGGCTGTCTACCAGAGTCCCAACAGCTTCCACCACAAGCCGCCGATGACCGCCCAGATGATGAGGTTGATGATCGAGACATAGAATCCCAGCCTCCACCAAGTGCCCTGGTCGACGAAGCCGGCGCCAAAGTAAATCGGGGAAGGGCCGGCGGCAAAGTGAGTGAGAGACATCATGAGGTTGGAGGCGAAGGCCAATGTCATGGCCGTTAAAAACTTTGGCGCGCCCGCGGCAATGGCTACGGTGCCGAAGGCGGTATACATGGCCACGATGTGCGGAACCAGGCTGGCGAAGCCATAGTGGGTGTAGATGTAGATGATGAGGAGCACGCCTAAAGTAGGGATCCAGGGGACGCCGTGCATTCTGTCCTTGACGATGGCGGCGAACCAGACGAAGAAGTTGAGTTTGGCCAACACGCTCGCCAGCGACATCAAAGCGCCCATCCACACCAGAGTGTCCCAGGCGTTCTTTTCCTCCTTCACTTCTTCCCACAGGACCGTCTTGGTTCCGAGCAGGATGGCAACTCCCAGCAGACCTACGACCGGCGCCGGAATATTGGTAATGGTTGCCGTGCTCCAGAGAAGAAGAGTTAGCAGGAAAACGCCGGTCAAAACCTTCTCGCCGAAGTTCAAAGGGCCGAGAGCCCGCAGTTTTTCAGCGGCGAGCATCTTGGCACCCGGAGTCCGGGTGATTTCAGGCGGATAAACCTTAAACAGAAAATAGGGAATCACCAGCAGCGATAGCAGGCCGGGGACGATAGCGGCTACCGCCCACCTTCCCCAGTCTACCTGCACGCCGAGAGACTCCTTGGCCAACTGAGCGATGAACGGATTGCCCGCCATGGAGGTGAGGAACATGGCCGAAGTGATCACGTTGGCTTGATAGGAGGTCTGCATCAGATAAGCGCCGACGCGCCGGGCGGTCGGTCCAGGGTTGGAATCGAAGGCGGAAGCCAAGCTCTTGGTGATGGGAAAAAGTATGCCGCCGGCCCTGGCCGTATTGGATGGGGTGGCGGGAGAGATGATCAGGTCGCTGATCACCAGCGTGTAACCCAGCTTCAGCGTGCTGTCACCGATGGCACGGATGAGCACATAAGCGATGCGGTAGCCCAGGCCGGTCTTGATAAACGCTTTGGCGAACAGGAAGGATGAAACCACGAGCCAGATAATCGAGTCCGAAAAGCCTGACAAGGCATCGCCGATCGACACCGTATTGGTGATGGTCGCGAAGCTCAGGGCGATCATGGAAACGGCGCCCATCGGCAGAGGATTCAGAATGAATCCCGCAATGACCGCGACAAAAATCGCGAACAAGTGCCAGGTGACGGACTTCAGCCCAACCGGCACGGGAATGAACCAGATTGCGGCGCCAATCAGAACGGTGATGACTGCGTTGCGGATGTCCCGCTTCTTCTGTTCAGCTTGGGCGGGTGCCAGCACTGGGGTTGCCATGTAAATCCTCCTGCCGCTCTAGAATTTAATTCGCTTGCCTTCCTCGGCCGACCAGTAGGCGGCATAGTTTGCCTTCACCGTTTCATAGGCCAGATCGAGCCCCGAAAGCGGTTGCCGTCCAATCGCCGCGCATTCCATGAAGTCCTGAATCTCCTGCAGATAGCCGCGAGTCCATTCTTCTTCCAGACATACGTATTGCCAGCCGGTCTTGCGGTCAACCTTTTCCGTAATGTATACGCTGGCCAGCTTTTCTTCGTCCGTCATGTAGGACATCAAATGGTTATTAGGGGTTATGTTGGCAAACAGAGAGCCGCCGCTGGTGTAGGTCTCCACCAGATTGCGCACCCCGCCCATCATCATGTCGCCGGAGAAGACGGTGGCCTTGGTGCCGTCGGAAAAAGTGAGCGTGATGGTTCCCCAGTCTTCCACGTCGACGGGATTGGCCTTGATGTAACGGCGCTCTTCGGGAGTGAGTTTGGCGGCTACGTTGCCAACGTCGGCGGTGACGGCGGAAACCGTAATCCGTTCGCCGCGGGTTTGCGCCTCCACTTGCTTGAGGTAGAGTATCGCCGAAAGCGGATGGCAACCCATGCGGACCAGCGATCCACCACCGGTCATGGCCCACTGCGCGGCATGCGAGGCATGCGAGCCGCTGTGACTTTCCTCACCCTTCATGAAGAGGACTTTGTCTTTGGTCGCCCTCAACATTTCCGCCGTTTTGGTGACCGCCGGAGCATAGACCCAGTCTTCGGCATACATGAAAAGCTGCCCGCTGGAACGAATGACTTCGCAGGTCTTTTGCATTTCGGCCATCACGCGCTCATACATGAGCTGCTTGGGAACATGCTTTCCGATGGGAGCAGGATCGCCCGCCATGCCGAAATAGCCGGTAAACGGTTTTTCGCAAATGACATGTTTGCCGGCGCGCAAGGCATCCACGATCATCGGCGCATGCAGCGAGGGCGGAGTGCAAATGTCGATTACGTCGATCTCCTTGTCGACCAAGAGGTTTTTGTAGTCCCGGGTTATGCCTGGGATTTCGTGCTTGGCGGCGAAGCCAGCCAGGTCGTCCGCCAAAGACGCTACCTTCGCGACCTTCGCGTCTACGCCATAGACGCGCTTGTAGGCATACATATGAAGCTCGGTAACAAACCCGCTGCCAATGAGACCGACATTCACTGTTTTCATGCGCCCGGTTCCCTTTCGTTGATGCGCTTTTGCTGGTTCTCTCCATCCACATTTCACGAGCGGCGACCGCCGAAGGCGGACATACTGACGCCACCGCGTAAGCCGATCAGGATTCGCTTAAAAATTCGGACGTATTCTTGTTCACGGGAAGGTGCGAAGTCAAGGGTAAATAAGCATCAGGATGGAGGCGCGGACGAAGCGGCACCCTTCCAAGACTATTTATGGAACAGGCTTAGTGGATACTCCGCGCGCTTGGTGCGCCGAAGGATTTCATCGAAAGGCTGCAGACGGAATGGCGTGGGACCGTTCCAAGTTCCATGGGATGTCGAGGTCCTTCGCTTTGCTCAGGATTTCGGCAGGCGGCTCAAGCACCCCATAAAGCCTGAATCCTAGCTTTCTGGGGACCCCGCTCAAACGCCGCCTTAACGCCTCAACTTCCCATTTCCTCGAGAAATTTCTCGACTTCGATGGCCGCCATGCAGCCGGTTCCGGCCGCGGAAATGGCCTGCCGATAACGCCGGTCAGCAACGTCTCCGCAAGCGTAGACGCCGGGAACCGCGGTGAACACGAAATGGCGCGTCTTGAGATAGCCGTCCGCGTCGGTTTCCAATTGACCCGCGAACATAGACGTATTGGGGATGTGGCCGATTCCGAGAAACAGCGCGCTGGTCGGGAAGTCGCGGACCTCGGCGGTCTTCAGGTTGCGCAGCTTCAGAGCCGGTAACCTCCTGGCTCGAAACGTCGTACACGTCTTCAACCACGGTGTTGGGGAGGAAGTGAATCTTTTCATGTTTGCGGGCGCGCTCGAGCATGATTTTCGAGGCGCGGAAGTGGTCGCGCCGGTGAATAATCGTGACCTTGGCGGCAAAACGCGTCAGAAACAACGCCTCTTCCATGGCCGAATCGCCGCCGCCGACGACCACAATCTCCTTGCCGCTGAAAAAAAAGCCATCGCAGGTGGCGCAGGAAGAGACGCCATGGCCGATCAGCGCCTGCTCATGCGGCAACCCCAGCCAACGCGCGCTGGCGCCGCTGGCAATGATCAGAGAACGCGTGACGATCTCGCTGGAATTGGCCTTGAGCACGAACGGCCGCCGGCTGAGGTCGGCGGCCACGACCTGAGCGGTGAGAAACTCGGCGCCAAAGCGAGATGCCTGCCTGCGCATGTTCTCGATCAGTTCCGGTCCCTGTATGCCCTCGGGAAAACCTGGAAAGTTTTCGACCAGGGTGGTGAGGGAAAGCTGGCCACCCGGTTCATGGCCTTCGATCACCAGGGGCTGCAGATTGGCACGGGCGGCGTAGATGGCGGCGGTAAGTCCGGCACAGCCCGAGCCGATGATGACGGTGTTGCGAATCTTGTCTGTCATATCTGTCTGTCTACCTACCTACCTATCTATCCATCTATCAGATCACGATGCACGCAATTTGGATTCAAAGCAGCTTCACCAGAGTTTGTTTATGAAACCGGAACCAGGCTCTAGCTATCGCGGTTGGCCGCGGTTCGCTTCCGGACTTGGATTCGACTTGGGCCCGTCATTTGGGTAACCTGGCGATTTCGGCCGGAATGACCGACGCCACGCGCAGCGCCGAACGGTAACTGGCGAGCAAATCCGTGGCGCGACTGAACAGGGGTTCCAAGTTGCGATTGATCCGAAGCCGGGCAGCGCGCCAGCACGACGGAAGAACTTCCGAAGCGTTCGATGCGAATGCGCTCGGCCGGCGTATTGACGCGTGCCACCTGCGCCGGAAGCGCCGGGCTGCTGACGGAATCGGAAATAGAGACTTGAATAACATCTTTGACCTCGCGGGCGCGAAAGGTAAGCGTTTCCACCACGCCGCCCTCATTCATGCTGAACGAATACTGAGCACTGACGAAATTCGACGACGCGGGAAAATCTCGGCGAATTCGAATCCAGTCGGAAACCGAGCCCTCGGCAACCGGGGGGTCCGCATTCTGCACCAGCAAATCGGAGCCGCTCAAGGTTGAGCGCCCACGCGCCACCTCGAAATCGACGGCGAATTTCGGATGCGGCGGAGATGCGCTCCAGCGCGCCGGCGATCTGCCGCTGCTCCTCGGCGCTTGGCGAGCACACGTTGAGGTAATTGACCCGCACCTGCGGCTGCGCGGAGCGCAGGCGGTTGCTGGGCGCGCACGCTTGGGCCGAACCAGCGACAGGACGAATGCGGCCGGGATGAGGAAAAAATTCCGCACGGCGCGATTGTACACGGGGGCAATTGAAAAAGCTCATGACGGTAGTAAGTGAGTTTCCTGGCCGTCCGTCATCTAGCCCTGCGCCGGGAATCAACCAACTGTCTCAGGCTCCCATTTCAGTTCAAGAAGCTAACCCACATCTGCTAACTGCGGCAGATATGGGGCACCAACCGAGGAAAAACAGATCCTTCGCTGCGCTCAGGATGACAGCCGTGAAATGGGTTGAGAGCAGGAATTCCCACATCTGCCAACTGCGTGCAAATGCGGGCCACGGCGTTTAGGCCCTCTGGAACTGGGCCGTGAAGTGGCGAAGGAATGGCGGCTCGTAGGTCAGGTGGAAGCCGCGAATCCAATCGCGACGCTCCCAGACCTCGAGAATCACTTCGATGACGTAATCGACATGGCTCTGGGTGTAGGTGCGCCGCGGAATCGCCAGCCGCACCAGATCCATCTTAGCCGCACCGCCAAACATCAGCGTGCCGATCTCGACGGAGCGAATTCCACCCTCCAGATAAAGTTCGCAGGCCAGCGCCACCCCGGGAAACTCGGTCGAGAGGAATATGCGGCACGAATGCGCGCGCATCCAGGTAGACGGCGTGTCCGCCGGGGGGCAAGACGATGGGCACGCCCTGCTGCGCAATATGATTCCCCAAGTACGCGGTCGAGGCGATGCGATACTTCAGGTAATCCTCCTGCAGCGCTTCCTGCAAGCCGACGGCGATCGCCTCCAGGTCGCGCCCGGCCAAGCCGCCATAGGTGGGATAGCCTTCGGTGAGAATCAGCAAATCTTTTTCCTGCTGGGCGAGCAGATCGTCATTGGTGCAGAGAAAGCCTCCGATATTGGCCATGCCATCCTTCTTGGCGGACATGGTGCAGCCGTCGCCGAGAGCGAACATCTCCTGGGCGATCTGCTTGGGAGTTTTATCAGCGTAGCCCGGCTCGCGCAATTTGATGAAGTAGGCGTTCTCCGCGAAACGGCAGGCGTCGAAGTAAAAGGGAATGCCATGCTTTTTGCAAAGCGCGCTGACGGCCCGCGCGTTCTCCATGGAGACGGGCTGGCCGCCGCCGGAGTTGTTGGTGACGGTCAGCATGCACCAGCGGAATATGCTCGCGCCCGACACGCTGAATCGCCTGCTCCAAGGCGGCGACATCCATGTTGCCCTTGAAAGGGTGGATCAGACTGGGCTGCTTGCCCTCGGCGATGGGCAGGTCGAGAGCTTCGCCGCCGGCGTGCTCGATGTTGGCGCGAGTGGTGTCGAAGTGCGTATTGTTGGGTACAACGTCGCCTTTTTTGATCATTACGCTGAACAGGATGCGTTCGGCGGCGCGGCCCTGATGAGTCGGGATGACGTGCTTGTAGCCGAAAATATCCTGCACCGAATCACGGAAGCGGACGTAGCTGCGGCTTCCGGCGTAGCTCTCGTCGCCTTCCATGATCGCGCCCCATTGGAAGGTGGACATCGCGCCCGTGCCCGAGTCGGTCAGCAAATCGATAAGGACATCGTCCGCCGCGAGCAGGAACAGGTTGTAGTGCGCCTCCCGCAGGAGCTGTTCGCGTTCGGCGCGCGTGGTCCAGCGAATGGGCTCAACACTGTGGATACGGAAAGGCTCGATAATAGTGCGGATCGGCATAGTGCTCCTTAAAAGTAGAACCGGGGAATTCGAGTCACTGCTTTGGTGTTTTCCTGGTTAGTGTATCCCCGAGCGACTGTAGGCGTCACAAGTCGAGTAGCTTAATAGAGATGTCATTCTTCGCCTCCGCTACGCGCTGGCTCAGAATGACACCCCAAACATTGGTTGCGCGAATTCCGCATCACCCTGCTAACGGGTGATGACGCCACAGGCAATGCGATCGCCGGCGTTGCCCGCGGGGTCGCTCTTGTAGTCATCGCCCTTGGCATGGATCACCAGCGCCGTGCCGCCATTGGCGTAGAGGGAGTTCGGCGCGGAGCCGTCGCCCAGCACGACGCGAGGATCAGTCACCGTTCCTTTGTACTTGCCATTCTCTCCGACCATGATGTTGGGCATGTCGCCGGCATGCGGACCTTCGGGGTTCTGCAATCCGTGATGCATCTTCGTGGGATTGAAGTGTCCGCCGGCGGAGGTGAAGGCTGGAGGATCGCACTTGGCGGTCTGGTGAAAGTGAAGCGCATGCTCGCCGGGCGGCAAATTCTTCAGGTTCAGCTTCATCACCACCCCAATTTGCGTCTGCTTCAACTCGGCGCTGCCGATACTGGCGCCGCTGGCATTCTTCATCTCGATTTTGTTGTGCCCCATAGACATTGACGATCCGGACACCTGCATGCCAAGACCGGGGCCGGACGGGTCATGCGCACTCTGCGCGCTGGCGAAGGTTGCGAGACAAAGCAGGGCGAGGACGGCGAAACATTGAGTTCGAGTTTTCATAGCAATCTCCTAGGTCACTACTTGGATGTGAACCGCTTGTCCCAGGCGACTCAGGGCGGAGATCAGTCATTCCCCGCCCGAAAGCAGAAAGCTGAATTGCTCGTCGCTGAGAGGGACTACCGAGAGTCTGCCCTGCTTCAGCAGGGGTGACTGCGCAAACAGTCGATTGGCTTTGATCGCTGCCAGCGGAACCGGCCTGGCAAGCCGCTTCCCTGCCTGAATGCGCACCCGCGGAGACTTCGGGTCGCTGGCGTCGACCGAGAGCACGCGCGCGGTACCGACCGCCGAGCGCTCCTCGCCCGTGTGATAGATGATGAGTTTGGCTCCGGGCTTCAGTTGGCGCAGCAACTTGACCGCTTGCGGATTCGTAACCCCGTCCCACACGGTTTCGCCGTCTCGTTCGAGGTCGGCGAAGGAATACTCGGAAGGTTCCGTCTTCAGCAGCGCGCTCATAGTGCAGCATTGTAGCCGATCGAACCGCATGGGCGCATCCGGGGCGCCGGCGGCGCGGAACAGGTGCGCACAATGTAGAATTCTGGTGGGTATTGTGTCCGGACAAACGATACGGGAGAAGCGATGGAATACATCAACATGGGTTCCACTGGAATTAAGATTTCGCGGCTCGCATTGGGCTGCATGACTTACGGATCGAAGCAGTGGCGGCCCTGGGTACTCGACGCAAACGAATCGCGAACCTTCATCAGGCGGGCTTGGGAGCTTGGCATCAACTTCTTCGATACCGCCGATATGTACTCTCTGGGGGCCAGCGAGGAGGTGCTCGGACAAACCATTAAGGATCTCGGGATTGCACGCGAAAACGTGGTGATTGCGACCAAGCTGTATTGGCCGATGGGCGACGGCCCCAATCAGCGCGGCCTCTCGCGCAAACACGTTCGGCATTCCATCGACGCTTCGCTGCGGCGTCTCGGGACCGACTACGTGGACCTCTACCAGATACACCGGCCCGACAAACACACCACCGCAGAGGAAACCATGGAAGCGCTGGGCGATGTGGTTCGCGCCGGCAAGGCCCTGTATCTGGGCGCCTCCTCGATGCCCGCTTACCAGTTGGCGAAGATGCAGCACACAGCGGAACGCCTGGGGACGCCCCGCTTTGTCAGCATGCAGAACCACTACAACATCATCTACCGGGAAGAAGAGCGGGAAATGCTCCCCTACTGCCGGGAAGAAGGCATAGCAGTGCTGCCGTGGAGTCCGCTGGCGCGCGGCTTCGTCATGGGGAACCGGCGCAAGCAGGACCTTGGCGACACCGAGCGGGCGAAAACCGACGATTACGCGTGGAAGCTCTATTATCGCGATGAGGATTTTGCGATGGTGGACAAGATTTCGGCAGTGGCCAAACGATTGGGCGTTTCCAATGCGCAAGTATCACTGGCCTGGCTGTTGCAGCAGCCCGGCGTCACCGCGCCGATCATCGGCGCCAGCAAACTCGGCCAACTCGAAGAATTAGTGAAAGCGCTCAACCTTAAACTCGGCGAGGAAGAAATACGCGAGCTGAAGGAACCTTACAGGCCTCACCCTGTGCTCGGGTTTACCTAGAGTGCGTTTCATAAACCGAAGTTAGAGGAGACGGCGAATCCCCTCGGGGGCTAAAGCCCGCACTCTTATTGGCTCTGGACGGCGCGGCTCAAGGCACCCCAGCGACCCAAATACAGGGCTGCTGGGGACCCCGCAAAGCCGCGCCCCTTCAAAGAACTATTTATGAAACAGGCTCTAGAGTGCTGCCCTGTAATTTCGCTGCATGCGATTCAGAGATGTCATCCTGAGCGAAGCGGAGCAGCGAAGGACCGGCTTCTTGCGCGGGTAAAGAAATAAAGCAGATCCCTCGGTCGCCGAAGACCGGCGCGACCTCGGGATGACACTTCAAAACATTATTGCGCAAAATATTATTGCGCAAACTTCTGGGATGCGACCCAGGATAAGCGCAACGAATCAAAATTTCTCGTCGCGCGAAGCAGGGGCAAGCAGGTGCATTTCGAACCAGTGCCGATCGTCTGTCCAGCTCTGAAGCGACGTCATGCTCGCCGCGTCGAATAGCCAGCGCAGCATCGCGGCAGTGTATTTGTAGCTGTTCTCGGTGTGAATGGTCTCGCCCGCCTCGAAACCAAAGCCGCGGGACAAGCCGCCTAACCAGACTTGCTGCCGGACGGCGCTCTCCAGGTGCATCTCGACGCGCGACTCGGTTTGGTTCCACAGCGCCAGGTGGCGGAAGCGGTCAAGATCGAAATCCGCTTCCAACTCGCGGTTCATGCGCTCCAGCATGTTCTTGTTAAAAGCGGCGGTGACGCCCTGAGCATCGTTATAGGCTGGCAGGAGCACTTGCGGCGCCTTCGCCAGATCAATGCCCAAAAGCAAACGGTCGGACGGCTGCATCGTCCGGCGTACCCGCGCCAACAGCGACGCAGCTTCCATGCGATCGAAATTACCGATGCTTGAGCCAATGTAGAGGATCAACCTAGGGGCGGGATTATTTCGCAGCGGCATTCCGCGGGTGTAATCGGCCACGACCGGGGCCAGGCGAAGGCGCGGAATCCGGGCTCGAAGTTGGCGCGCGGCGGCCCGCAAGGCACTGGCGGAAACATCGATCGGAACGTAGGTGATCGGATCAGCGCGCCGCACCAGCGCATGCAATAACAGCGCTGTTTTCGAAGCACTCCCGGCTCCGAGTTCCACCACGGTATGGACGTTACCGACGGCAAGCGCGATGGCATCGATATTGCGCTCCAGAATGGCACGCTCGGTGCGGGTCAGATAGTACTCCGGGAGTTCGCAGATCTGCTCGAACAAGGCCGAGCCGCGGGCGTCGTAGAAAAGCTTAGGCGGCAGACATTTTCCGGGTTGGCTCAGGCCCCCGAGAACGTCCGCCGCAATGGTTGAAATTGCCGGGATCTCTCTGCTAGTCGCCATTTTTTTAGTTGCCGTCTTGTGCCAAACGAATGCCGGAAAACTGCCAGCGCGCGCCGGGAGGAAAGAAGTTTCGATAGCTGGCTCGAAGATGCGAAAGCGGCGTGGCGCACGAACCGCCGCGCAACACAAACTGGTTGCACATGAACTTGCCGTTGTATTCACCGAGCGCACCGGCAGCCGGATGGAAACCGGGATACGCCAGATAAGCACTCGCCGTCCACTCCCAGACATCGCCAAACATCTGGCGCGGGCCGGAAGCCCCCGGCTCCGCGGCGACGGGATGGAGTTGCCGTGATTCCAGAAGGTTTCCCGAAAGCGGCACTCGGGCCGCCACCACCTCCCACTCATCCTCGCGGCAAAGGCGCGCGCCCGCCCAACGCGCGAAAGCGTCAGCTTCGTAATAGCTGACGTGGCACACCGGTTCGCGTGAATCGATCTCCTGCATTCCGGCCATGGTAAAGACGCGCCAGTTTCCGAAATGCTCTTCCCAATACAAAGGGGCTTGCCATTTTTCCGTCTGCACCGTGTCCCAACCGTCGGAGAGCCAGAGTTCGGGGCGCGAGTATCCCCGGTCGTTGATGAACTCGAGGTACTCCGCATTCGTCACCAGGCGCGCCGCGAGTTTGAAGGGATCGAGGTAGACTTTGTGCCGAGGGAATTCGTTGTCGAAGGCAAATCGATCGCCGCCATAGCCGATCTGGTAAATGCCTTCCTCGACGGCAACCCACGCCAAGGGTTCGAAAGCGGAGGCCAGCTTGATTCGCGCCTGACTATAGGCCGGACGCAAAGGCTGCGACCACAAGGCATATTTCACGTCGGTGACGATCAACTCCTGATGCTGCTGCTCGTGATGCAAACCCAATTCGACTCTGGCCAGAAGGTCATGCTCCAGCTCATGATCGAGCAAAGTTCCGATGGCGCGATCGACATGCTCGCGATAGGCCAGAACCTGGTCCAGGCTGGGGCGGGACATCATTCCGCGCCGCGCCCTCAAAGGATGGCCGCCCAACTGTTTGTAATAGGAATTGAAGAGATAAGTAAACTCGGGGTGGAAGACACTATAGTTCGGCAGGCCGGATAAAATGAAGGTTTCAAAAAACCACGTGGTATGAGCCAGATGCCACTTGGCGGGGCTGGCGTCCGGCATCGGCTGCAACTGCATGTCTTCCGCGCTGAGCGGAGCACACAAGGAAAGAGTTGTCTGCCGCACTTGCTGGTAGCGGGAGGCTAACGAAGCGGATTTTTCTTCAACAATGGACCTGGTTGAGAGTCCCATGTGTACCCCCTCCGGTGGACGCCTGGCTCGCGAGCAATCGCGAGCCCGCACAACAAACAAACATTGGATGCCGCCGGTCGGGATGGAGAACTGAACGGGATTGTTTTTGCGAGTAGCTGGATTCGGTCTTGAGGGGCGACGCCGAATCCCCTCGGGGGCTAAAACCCCCGGGCTTGTCTTTGGCCCTGGACGACGCGGCTAAAGCCGCGTCCCTTCAAAGAACGATTGGCGTTCGAGGGACGAAACAGCCGGAGATGATTGCAGGAAACTCAGGCAGGTGGCTGCAGCTCTTCCAGCAGGGATTCGCGGAGCTTGCCAAGGACTTCGGGCGGCAGCTTCTTTCTCGCCGCGGTCAGATAAAAAACGTCGATGGCCATCTCGCCTTCGGTATCGATCAGCGCCACTTCGATGTTGCAGCCGTTCTCGGCGAAGATGGAGGCGATGCGATAAAGCAGTCCGGGCCGGTCCTGCGCGACGACCTCGATGAGGGTGCTATGCAGGGCGGAAAGCTCATCGACCTGGACCCGCGGCTCGATACGCACTTTGGGCGTCTTGCCGTCGGAGTATTTGCGTCCGCTGCCCAGGGACTCCAGGCTGCGCTCACCGGTGAGCACATCGAGAAAGCTGCGCTGGAATCGGCCCCACTCCTGTAGGTTCAACTCCAAGGTGTGAAATCGATCGGTAAAGAAAAACGTGTCGACCACCACGCCAGCGGCGTTCGAAAAGGCATCCGCCTTGACGATGTTCATCCCCCAGGCGGCCAGAATTCCGGCCAGCTTGGCGAAGAGCGCCGGCTGATCGTTGGTGACCACCGTCATCTCGAACATGGCTCGATTGCGGGTGAGCGCGGTCTGCACGGCTTCGGAGCGCAGCTTGGCGGCGAGTTCCACGTGGGTGACAATGTCTTGCGGGCTGTGCAAACGCAGATAGCGGCGCGGCAAGCCCTCGAGAAACTCACGCAGGCGCTTGGCGCTTAGGCGCGGAGCGATGAGGCGGATATTCGCCAGTTGCTCGTCCCGGATATCGGCGTGGACGCGTTCGTCATCGACGCTGCGGTCGAGATCGTTGGTGGTAGCGACGTAAAGCCGCCAGAGATTTTCCGCCTTCCAGGCGGTCATGGCGTCGGGATTCACCGCGCTGATGTCGGCGTAGGTCAGCAGGCAGAGCATCTTGAGGCGCTCCGGAGAGCCGACAGCCTGGGCCAGATGCTTCAAAGTGGCCGGGTCGAAGATATCGCGGCGCATGGCCGCGGACATATCGAGGTGGTAGGCGATCAGGAAACAGACGGTGTCACACTCCTCCGGCGGAAGCTCCAAAGCGGCGCAGATGCGAGTGGCGGCTTCGAGGCTGGCCTCGACGTGCGATTCAGCGCTGCCGGCTTTGCCCACATCGTGCAGCAGCATCGCCAGGTACAAAAGGTCGGGACGCTCGATTTCTCCCAGCAGCTCGGCAAAATGACGCTGCTGGTCGTTGTCCTTGTGCAAACGATGCAGCGTATCGATGGCAAGAAAGGTATGCTCGTCGACCGTGTAACGATGATAGAAGTCACGCACCACCAGCGAATCGAGGGCGCGGAATTCGGGAACGAGCAGGCCGAGCACGCCCAGTTCCTGCATGGAGCGCAGGGCCAGAGCGGCATGAGGGCGAGTCAGGACGGAACGCAAAGCCTGCCACCGCGACGCGCCCGGCAAGGGCTGGAGGGAAACCGCGGGGAAGGCCTGCTCGAGACGCTGCTCGGTGCTGCCGGAGAGCTTGAACCCGTGCTGCGCGACGAACTCGAAAACGCGTAGAAAAACATCTTGATTGGCAACCGAAGAGGGCTGCTGAAGGTAAACGCGTCCATTGACGGCGGAGAAATCGGGGTTGGAAAGCCGCGAGCGCCAGCTTTGAAACTGCTGGTAAATCGAAGAGCGCGCCGGAACCACGTCATCGAGCATGATCGATGCCAGGCGATTGATGTTGCGAGCGTGATGGAAGTAGCGGCGCATCCAGGAGGCCGTGTCCGGGGCGTCCTGAAAGCCGATGCGGTCCTCGGCGGCGGCATCCTGCGCCTCCCAGGAAAGCAGGTTGTCATCCCGCCCCGCGCGATAGTGCAGAAAGCAACGGACGGCGCTGAGAAAATCGATTGCCTGCCCGGTGTAGCCTCGCAAGTAAGCCGGAAAACCGTCTTCGGGATTGATCCATCCGCGACTCTTCGAGAAGCCGTTGAGCACCGAAAGCCAGCAAGCAAGATGATAGTCGCGCAGCCCGCCGGGCGTGTCCTTCAAGTTCGGCTCAAGGTGGAAGATGGTGTTGCCCATCTTGCGCCGGCGTTCTTCATTCACCTCCGAAAGCCCGCGCACCAAGTCCTGCCACTCGCGCAAGATAAGCTTGGGCAGAACCTGCTCTCGCAGGCGCCGGAACAGGTCGAAATCGCCCGCCAAATAACGGCAGTCCAGAAGAGAAATATTGAATTCAAGATTATCGCGATGCAGCAGGTCGCACTCTTCCAGGGTGCGGGTGGTCGGGCTGAGTTTCAGCCGTATATCCCACATATCCTGGCAAAGCCGGCGAATGACGTCCTTCTGTTCCGGGCCGGGAAGGGTTTTCTCGAAGAGGAACAGCAGATCGATATCGGAATGCGGATAAAGCGAACCGCGACCGTAGCCGCCGATAGCGATCAAGGCAAGACCAGCCGGTGCCGCTGGTTCCGGCGACACATACTCTTGCCATAGGCGCAAGGCCAGGGAGTCAACCAAGGCGGTGCGGCGCCGGATCGCCAAACGTCCATCGTGGGCCGCGGCGAAGTCGAGGCGAATGCGCTCGGTCTCCTCATCGTAACGAGTTCGCAGGGTCTGAGCCAGGCCGTCCGCGGCCATCGATGCACCTCTTGGGCTAGAACTGATTGCAATTCATGTGTTTGGGAAGTACCAGCAACTTCCTCAGGGGCTAGGGTCTGTTAACACTTATAGGACGAGCAGCGTTGCCCGCGAAAATCGCCGCAGACGAGGCGAAATCCGAGGGAATGGCAAGCCCATGTTGATGCAGCCAGTTCTGGCTACAGCGCGTTGTCGCCGCGCTCCTCATTACGAATGCGGATGGCCTCGTCGACTCGAGTGAGAAAAATCTTACCGTCGCCGATTTTGCCGGTCTGGGCCGCTTTGATGACGGCGGTGACAGCCTGCTCCACGACCTCATCGCGAAGCACGATCTCCAGCTTGATTTTTGGCAGAAGGTCGACGGTATATTCCCGCCCGCGGTAAAACTCGGTGTGGCCCTTCTGGCGGCCATGACCGCGCGCTTCGAGGACGGTCAGACCTTCGATTCCGATCTCCAAAAGCGCGCTCTTCACGGCATCGAGCTTCGAGGGTTGAATCATTGCTTCCAGTTTAGTCATCGTTCTCCCGTAAGTACGCGAGTGCGTGCAGGACCAATCATAAATTATTTACTGAAGCTTCCCAGTAGTAACCCTCTTCGCCGTGCTGCGTAACATCCATACCCTCGATTTCGTCTGCCGCCGGGACACGTAAGCCGATGACGGCGTCGACGAACTTGAGAATTGCTATCGTCCCCACGGCAGCGATCGTCCAGGCAATGGCGACGCCGATCAACTGGTTGAGCAACTGGTGGAAATTACCGTCGATCCAGCCGGAGCCCAGGACGTTGCCGCCGGCATCCTTGAAGACCGGGTTGATGAGTTTGCTGGCAAAGACGCCGGTCAGCAGCGCGCCAAGCGTACCCCCAACACCGTGAACCCCGAATGCGTCGAGACTGTCGTCGTAACCGAAGATGGCCTTCACCTTGGTGACCATGGCGAAGCAGACGACGCCGGCAAGCAGTCCGATCACTAACGCCGGCATGGGCCCGACGAAACCAGCCGCCGGAGTGATCGCAACCAAGCCGGCAACCGCTCCGCTGATGGCGCCCAGCGCGCTCGGCCTTCCCATGACCATCCATTCGGTTGCCCCCCAACCGATGGTGGCGGCAGCGGCGGCGAAATGAGTGGCCACGAAAGCACTGGTGGCGAGGCTGCCCGCGGACAGCGCACTGCCGGCATTAAAACCAAACCAGCCGACCCACAGCATGCAGGCGCCAATCAGGCTGAGTACGACGCTGTGCGGAGGCATGGGCTCCCGCGGATAACCGACGCGCTTGCCCAGATACAAGGCGCAAACCAGCGCCGAAACGCCGGAGGTTATATGGACGACGGTTCCGCCGGCGAAGTCGAGCGTGGGGAAGAGTCCGCCAAGAGAGGCGTTCAGCAGGCCACCCTTGCCCCAGACCATGTGCGCCATCGGGGCATAGACGATGATCGACCACAACACCAGGAACAGCAGCATGGCGCTGAACTTCATGCGCTCGGCGAAAGCGCCGGTGATGAGCGCCGGAGTAATGATGGCGAACATCAACTGGTAAATCATGTAGGTCTGCAACGGGATGGTGGCCGCATAGTCGGGATCGGGTAGCGCGCCGACTCCGTGCAGAAAGGCGTGCTGCAAATTGCCGATGAAGCCATTGCCCGAGCTGAAACACAGGCTGTAGCCGACCAGGCCCCAAAGAACCGTGATCACGGCCATCATGGCGAAGCTTTGCATCATGGTGGCCAGAACGTTTTTTTTGCGCACCAGCCCGCCATAGAACAAAGCCAGGCCGGGACCGGTCATCAGCAGGACCAGCGCGGCACAAACCAGCATCCAGCCGTTGTCGGCGGCGCCGTGAGCCTCGGCGATCTTCTGCTCCAACTCGGCAATCCGCTCAGGGGTTACGATGGATTGGGTCGCGGGGACCGTCTGGGCGCAGAGCGCGCAGCCGGATAAAACGACACCAAGGAGGACGCTCCATTCGCGAAAATTGCGGGCGCGGATGGTTGATTTCAAGCTCTGAAGGAACAAAAGGACTCTCCCCATCGGGCGTAGCTTGTTTCTTTACTTAATACCGGGTATGCTGCAGCAACGGAAATCAAAAGTCTTTATTGAAGCTATCAAAATTGTTTATGCGGGTTATTTATGGGCTCGCTATGCCGCTGCGATAGAGATCGCGCGGATTCTCATCCACAAGGTAAGTTAACTCATATGGACTATCGTGAACTTCAGCACCCCGACCTTCGAGTATCGCGCCTCTGTCTGGGCACGATGACCTTCGGCCAGCAGACCGACCAGGCGGCGGCTCAGAGCATGGTTGACCGCTCGATCGACGCCGGCATCAATTTCTTCGATACCGCGAATGCCTACGAGCATGGCGCCTCGGAAGTGATGCTGGGAAATGCGGTGCGGGGCAAGCGGGACAAGCTGATCATAGCCAGCAAGGTACGCAACAAAATGGGCGAGGGCGCCGATGAAGGCGGTCTCTCGAAGGCCGCTATTATCCGTGCCATCGAAGATAGCCTGCGGCGATTGCAGATGGACTATCTCGATATCTACTACCTCCACCAACCCGATTACAGCGTGCCTATAGAAGAATCCCTCGATGCCATGGAAACCCTGATCCGCCAAGGCAAGGTACGGTACATGGCGACCTCCAATTATGCGAGCTGGCAGGTTTGCCAGATGCACTGCATCGCCGAGAGAAAGAAACTCCAGTTCCCCGCGATCGCGCAACCCATGTACAACCTGATCGCGCGCGGCATTGAACAGGAATTTATTCCGATGGCCAGGGAATTGGGGGTTTCGATCGTCGTCTACAATCCGCTGGCGGGCGGACTGCTGACCGGTAAACACAGTCCTCAAACGGTCACGCCTGGAACGCGCTTCGACATCAACCAAATCTATCAAGACCGCTATTGGGTGGTCCAGGATTTTGCCGCGGTCGACGAGCTGAAAAAGATCGCGGACGATGCCGGACGCTCGCTCATCAGCCTGTGCTTGAACTGGCTCTTGCACCACACGGCAACCGATTGCATCGTGCTCGGCGCGTCGCGTCTGGAACAACTGGAGGAGAACCTGGAAGCCTGCGCGCAAGGTCCCCTGCCAGCCCAGGCCGTGGAAGCGTGCGACCAGGTGTGGAGGGAATTGCGCGGACCGGTTCCGATTTATAACCGCTGAGGAATCCGGGAGCTTGTTTCATAAACCGAATTAGAGGAGACGGCGAATCCCCTCAGGGGCTAAAGCCCACATGGTCGTTGGCTATTGACGGGCGGGCTGAAGCCCGTCCCCTTCAAAGAACTATTTATGAAACAAGTTCCAGAGTGGTCACCGCTTCGATCCTGAGCCCGGCAAATCCGGACTCCCACATTAGCCAACTGCGGCAAATGTGGGCCACCTCAACGACGCGCAGTGGGGAGTTCAGCTACTCTGCTTTATAGTTCAAGTTCAACTACTCTGCTTCAGTTAGCTACTACTCATCTACTCTGCTGTTAATGCTGCTCTGCTCAGTTACTCTGTGCCGTAACCCTGGGTGTTAAGTGCTTAGCACCTAGTTGCCGAGGTACGGAAAACTGGCAGTTGTATACGCCAACTATGAACACTTATTCACCGTTCAGCAGCTCTGCTTTAGCCTCATCAACTCTGCTTTTCAGCTTGCGAAAGCCAAGTTCCGCGCCAACTCTCGCGTTCTACACGGACCATCAGCTTGGAACCGCAGCTTTGTCCAAAGTGGCTGGTGAAGTGCAAGTGGTCTGCTGCGAGGGTTTTTATGTTTGAGTTCCGAAGCGTCTGCAGACGGCGACTGATTTCAGTGCTGTTGACTTTGGGGTTGATCTTTTGTGTCCCCGTATCGGGGTTGGCTGCCGGGGTGATTACGGTAACCTCGCCAGCGAGCGGAGCCACTGTAAGCGTTCCGTTTGACGTGCATTTCACATATAGCGCCACTGCTAGCTATACCAAGCTTTGGATCGACGGGGTCGATATCATCGCCGAGCACAACGGAAGCACATTCGATTACACGGTCACGTCGCTGGCTGCCGGCAGCCACACCCTGGCGCTGCAGGCCGACGATGCCAGCAGCAATACAGTCATCACCTTGCACGTGCCCTTCACGGTTTCTTCTACCCCTGCGCTGCAGGTGAGCCCGTCCACGGCAACCGTGGTAGCCGGTGAAACGCAACCATTCGCCTCGACTCCCTCCGACAATTCCAGTGTCGTATTCGGTGAGCCCTACGAGTCTCGGCTCGTTCAATGGCAACACCTTCACTGCGGCAGCTACCACGACCGGCGGCATCTGGAACGGTGTTGGCCACGGCGACCGACGGCTCCGGAGCAACCGGCACGGCGTCGATTTCGGTGACCCCTCTCGCCATCACGCCCGCAATCCAAGCGTGGCGGGAGGCCAGAACCAGACCTTTACCGCGAATGCGCCGGTTACCTGGGGAGCGACGGGCGATGGCAGCTTCCTAACCGCATGCACCAGCACACTCGTGCGTCTTCACCGCCAATTCAAACGGAACCCAAGCCATCATCACCGCTACCGAGAGCGGTCGCCGCATTGCGGCCACCACGACCGTAACGATTGGTCCGCTGGCGCTGACTCCGTCCACCGCGACTACGGGCGTGAACCTGACGCAGCAATTCACCGCCAATGCGCCGATCACGAACTGGTCGGCCAGTTGCGGAAGCTTGCCCCTCCACGTCACCGGCGCGACGTCGTGCGTCTTTACCGCTCCCAGTTCGGTTCCAGCAAGCCCGGGAACCTGCACCATCAGCGCGACCGATGCGGGCAACGCGACCGCGCAGGCAGTCGATACGATTACCGCGCCGCCGCCCCGGGCACACTCAACTACACCACCTGGAAATACAACAACGAGCGCACCGGACTGCAACCCGAACGAAACCACGCTGACGCCTGCGAATGTGAACTCACAGAATTTCGGCTTGAAGTTTACAGACACCGTGGACGGCCAGTTATACGCGCAACCTCTGTACCTGTCGGCGTGACGATCAACGGCGCCACGCATAACGTCGTCTATGTGGCGACCGAGCACGACACGGTATACGCTTTCGACGCGGATACGGCGGGTTCGCCACTGTGGCAGAAGTCGTTAATCTTGAATGGCGGCTCATCGGTGCCGGCGGCCAACGTGCAGAGCACGATCTCGACCGAAGTGGGTATCACCGGAACGCCGGTGATCGACATCAGCGCAGGGGTGAACAGCGGCGTACTTTATGTGGTGGCGCAAACGCTCGAAGGCGGCAAATACATTACGCGCCTGCACGGCCTGGATGTAACTACCGGCAACGATGTATCCGGCAGCCCGGTGGTGGTTTCCGGAAGCTACCAGGGAACCAGCTTCTCCGCCGAAGCGCAATTGAACCGGCCGGCGCTGTTATTGTCGAACGGCAACGTGTATCTCGCCTTTGGACCGAGCGACGGGGATCGTCCCGGGGTGAATGTTTCCTGGCATGGCTGGGTCATTGGCTACAACGCGACCACGCTTGCACCAGCGGGTGCCTGGTGCTCGACACCGACCAACGATGGCAAGGGCGGCATCTGGGGGGGCGGCGGCGGTATCTCCGGAGATGCGGAAGGGAACATTTACGCCGCGACCGGAAACGGCAACTGGGATGGCACCTCGCAGTTTGCCATGAGCTGGGTGAAGTTCGACCCTAGCGTGACGTTGCAGGATTTTTGGACTCCCTACAACGAAGCAAGCATGTCAAACAACGATTGGGACCTGGGCTCGGGAGGCATTCTGGTGGTGCCCGACGGAACGGCCAGTCAATTTCCGCACGAACTGATTGGCTGCGGCAAACCGGCGCCGATCTACGTGGTAAATCGCGATGGCATGGGCGGCTTCCACTCGGGTTCCGACAGCCAGATTATCCAGTCCCTCTCCAATGTGGTCGGCGGCGGCAGCGGGAGTCACACCAGTGACCACTGCTTCTCAACCCCCGCCTATTGGAACGGGAACCTGTACTTCGTGGGAAACGTCGACGTGCTGAAGATGTTCAAGCTGAATACCACCAGCGGACAACTGGCGACAACGCCCAGCTCGAAAGGGCCCTACAACTATGCTTTCCCGGGAGGGCAGCCGGTGGTGTCCGCCAACGGCTCCAGCGGCGGAGTAGTCTGGGTGCTCGATTACGCTTCCTACTATCTGCATGCTTACGATGCCACCAATGTTTCGAAAGAACTGTACAGGAGTTCATCCGTAGGGACGATGAAGTGGACGGTTCCGACCGTGATCAACGGCAAGGTGTATGTAGGTTCGAAAGGCAAGCTTTCGGTCTTCGGACTCTTCTGACGCCGGAGCCACCTGAAAACGCCGCTTGCCCGGCACAGGCTTGTAGACTCCATCGCCATCGCGGGCTACCACCGGATGGCGATTTTTATTGGCCGCGCCGAGGGGCGCGTCGCGGTCGCCGGCAGGTTGGCTGCGCGCCGGCCAACAACGACCGCCAACCCCGACCGCGAACCAATGACGGCCAACAATGACCCGCGCACACACTCCGGTTTGGCATTAGAATAAGTATTCACCAGGGTTCAACGATTTACCATGCCACGATCACCGCATTTCCGGCTCGCTTCGTAGCGAAACGGATTTGCTGGGTGAAATCGTCGCAGCGGATTTGCGGTCAGCTCTGCAAAGACGCCGGGAGAAACCTATCGCGGACCTGGCGCACGAAGGAGAACAAGATTGAGTCAGCTTGCGTCCACCGAAAACTCCAGCCAATTGCGCGACAAAACCATTGCGGTGCTCGGCGCCGGCAAGATGGGAAGCCTGATTCTGCGCTCGCTGTTGAACAGCGGCGTCGTGGAACGCAGTCATTTGCGCGGCTCGGTGAAACACAACGAGCACGCCCAGGAGCTGCGCGAGAGCTTAGCAGATCAGCGTCGGCACCTCGAACCTGGAAGCGGCGCGCGGCGCCGATGTGGTGATCCTGTGCGTGAAGCCTTCAGGCGTCTCGAAGGTAGCGGAGGCAATTCGCCAGGTGTTGTCCGCGAACGTGCTGGTGATCTCGATTGCAACCGGGGTCACGACCGAAGGCATCGAAGCCGTGCTCGATGCCGGCGTGCCGGTAATTCGCGCCATGCCTAACACGGCCTGCCGGATAGCCCGCGGCATGACGGCACTGTGCGCCGGGAAATGCTGCCAGGAATCGCACATGGCGATTGCGGAGACGATCTTCTCGCTGATGGGAAAAACCGCCGAAGTGGACGAGATCCACATGGACGCCGTGACCGGACTTTCGGCCAGCGGCCCGGCATTTATTTACATTGTGCTGGAGGCGCTTGCCGAAGGCGGGGTCCGGGTCGGACTGCCGCGCGAGGTGGCCACCAATTTTGCGGCGCATGCCGCGCTTGGCGCAGCCTCGATGGTATTAACTACGGGCGAGCATCCCGCCGTGCTGAAGGATGAAGTGACTACGCCGGGCGGCTGCACGATCGATGGCATCCTCGAGTTGGAGGAAGGCAATATACGCGCCACGCTCATCAAGGCGATTACGACGACGACGCGAAAAGCGAGCCAACTGGCAAGATCGTGAGCAAAAGGCCAGCGCAGGTAGAGGTAGAGCTTGTTCCCTAACCCAAATCCCCTCAGGGGCTAAAGCCCGCATTGCGGTTGGCTCTGGACGGCGCGGCTGAAGCCGCGCCCCTTCAAAGACGGCATGCACTTACTCTGGGTTGCGCCCTCAAGCCCGCGCCCCTTCAAAGAACTGATTATCTTCTTGGCGAGAGACGCCAACTCCGAATCCGGCTATTGCGGCTCGATCACTGGCTCGACCACGTTTTTCATGCGTTCGATCTCGGCCTTGAGGAATGCGTCGACGCCCTTGGCCGCCGCCCGGCCCTCGGCGATGGCCCAAACGATCAGCGATTGTCCTCTGCGCATGTCGCCGGCGACGAAGACGCAGGGAACCGACGACATGCCATTGGCGTCGGTGGCCACATTGCCGCGGGAGTCCAGAGCCACCCCAAGCTGATCGAGCATGCCACGGCGGACCGGCCCGAGGAATCCCATCGCCAACAGGACGAGATCCGCCTCGATGGTAAATTCAGTTCCGGGCAGCGGCTCGAACTTGGGCGGTGGTCCCACTCGCACGACATGCATCAGCTTCACATTGCCTTGCTCGTCGCCGGTGAATTTCTGGGTGGCGATTCCCCAGTCGCGAAGCCCGCCTTCCTCGTGCGAACTCTCGGTGCGCAACTGCAAAGGCCATAGAGGCCAGGGAGTGCTGGGCGAGCGCGCATCCGGCGGTTTGGGCAGCAACTCGAGTTGCAACACGGAATGCGCCTTCTGACGATGCGCGGTACCGACGCAATCGGCGCCGGTGTCGCCGCCTCCGATCACCACGACACGCTTGCCCCAAGCCGTGATATCCCGTGCCTGGGTGAGCGGCAAACCGTCGCAACGCCGGTTCTGCGGGATCAGAAAATCAAGCGCATAATGAACCCCTTTGAGTTCCCGCCCGGGGATCAGCAGATCGCGAGGCTGTTCGGCGCCGCCGGCCAGCACCGCGACATCGTACTCCTTGCGCAAACTTTGGATGAGGATGTCCTTGCCGATGTGGGCGTTGGTTACGAACTCGACGCCCTCCTTGGTCATCTGGTCCAAGCGCCGGTCGATGAGGTGCTTCTCCATTTTGAAGTGCGGAATGCCGTAGCGCAGCAGGCCGCCGATGCGGTCGGCCTTTTCAAAAACCGTGACCGCGTGTCCGGCGCGCCGCAACTGCTGGGCGGCCGCCAAACCGGCGGGCCCGGAGCCAATCACGCAGACCCGTTTGCCGGATTCATGAGGCGGCGGCTCGGGGACGATCCAACCCTCCTCGAAGCCGCGTTCGACGATTGCCTTTTCAATTTGCCGGATGGTGACCGGAGGCTCGTTGATGCCGAGAACGCAGGCGGTCTCGCAAGGCGCCGGACAAAGCCTGCCGGTGAACTCGGGAAAATTGTTGGTGGCATGCAACTGCCGGACCGCTGCCTTCCAGCGGCCGTGGTACACCATGTCGTTCCAGTCGGGAATGATGTTGTTCAGAGGGCATCCGGTATGGCAAAAAGGCACCCCGCAGTCCATGCAGCGCGCGCCCTGCTGGCGAAGCTTCTCCTCCGGAAACTCGTTATAAATCTCGAACCAATCGTTGACGCGCTCCGGCACCGGACGGCGCAAGGGCAGTTCACGCCCATATTCGATGAAGCCGGTAACTTTACCCATGCTTAACCTTCTCGTCCGAGTACACTACGGTACTCTGCAATTTCTGCATGCGCTCGATCCGCGGAACCCCGAGTACCCGCTTATATTCGTGCGGAAATACCTTGATGAATTGCGGCAAAGTGTCCGCCCAATGCTCGAGAATCCATTGTGCCCGCGGGCTCTCGGTGGCGATCAGATGGCGGTCGATGGCACTGCGCAGCAGTTCGATGTCGCGCTCGTCGATCACCGGTTCCAGATCGACGCCCGCCAAATTGCAGCGCTCCTGCTCGAAGTCGCCGTCCTCGTCAAAAACGTAAGCCAATCCGCCCGACATGCCGGCCGCGAAGTTGCGTCCGCACTGGCCGAGAACGAAGACCAGCCCGTTGGTCATGTATTCGCAGCCGTGATCGCCAACGCCTTCAACGACGGCGGTAGCGCCGGAATTGCGCACCGCGAAGCGTTCGCCGGCGACCCCGTTAAAGTAGGCTTCGCCGCTGGTAGCGCCGTAAAGGGCGACGTTGCCAATCACGATGTTCTGCTCCGGCGCGAAGCTGGAGCTACGCGGCGGATAGACGACCAGTTTGCCGCCGGATAGCCCCTTGCCCACGTAATCGTTGGCCTCGCCTTCGAGGGTAAGGGTTACTCCCTTGGCAAGAAAGGCGCCGAAACTCTGGCCGGCCGAGCCGGTAAACTCGCAGGAAATAGTGTCGTCGGGCAGTCCCTTGGAACCATAACGGCGAGCGATTTCGCCGCTCAACATGGCGCCTACAGTCCGATCCACGTTACGGATTGGAAGCTTGACGAGGGTCGGCGTGAGCGTCTCGAGTGCCGGCCGCACTTGCTCGATCAACTGGTGATCGAGAGCCTTCTCCAGTCCATGGTCCTGCGCCTGCACGCAACGCCGGGCCACGTTCGAGCGCTTCGGCGGATCGTAGAAGATGCTGGAAAAGTCCAGGCCGCGGGCCTTCCAATGCCCCAAGGCCGGTTTCATCTCCAGCATATCGACCCGGCCGATCATCTCGTCGACGGTGCGGAAGCCAAGCTGGGCCATCGATTCGCGCACCTGTTCGGCGATGAAGAAGAAAAAGTTTATGACGTTCTCGGGCTGTCCGTGAAATTTGGCGCGCAGCTTCGGGTCCTGCGTGGCAATGCCCACGGGACAGGTATTCAAATGGCACTTACGCATCATGATGCAACCCATGGAGATCAGCGGGGCGGTGGCAAAACCGTATTCCTCGGCTCCCAGCAAGGCGGCGATGACGACATCGCGGCCGGTCTGGAGTTTGCCGTCGGTCTGCACACGGATGCGGCCACGCAGATCGTTCATCACCAACACCTGCTGCGTTTCAGCCAATCCAAGCTCCCACGGGATGCCGGCATGCTTGATCGAGCTGAGCGGCGAGGCCCCGGTTCCGCCATTGTCTCCGCTGATGAGCACGACATCGGCATGCGCCTTGGCGACGCCGGCGGCGACCGTCCCGACGCCGACCTCGGCCACCAGTTTGACCGAGATGCGGGCCCGCGGATTGGCGTTCTTCAGGTCGTAAATGAGCTGCGCAAGATCCTCAATTGAGTAAATGTCATGGTGAGGCGGCGGAGAAATCAGGCCGACGCCGGGAATCGAGTGGCGCACCCGGGCGATCTCTTCGTTCACCTTGTGGCCGGGCAATTGCCCACCCTCGCCAGGCTTGGCGCCTTGCGCCATTTTGATCTGCAGCTCGTCGGCGTTCACCAGGTAGCTGACGGTTACGCCGAAGCGCCCGGAGGCCACCTGCTTGATGGCGCTGCGCCGGGAATCTCCATTGGCATCGGGCTGGAAGCGGGCCTCTTCCTCGCCGCCTTCACCGGTGTTGGACTTGCCGCCGATGCGGTTCATGGCGATGGCCATGGTTTCGTGCGCTTCCTTGCTGATGGAGCCAAACGACATTGCACCGGTGGTAAAGCGCTTGACAATCTGGCTGGCTGGTTCCACCTCTTCGAGAGGCACCGGGTCCTCGCTCTTCCTGATACCGATCAATCCGCGCAAGGTACAGAGTTGGCGGCTTTGATCGTCGATGAGGTCTGTGTACTCCTTGAACGTCTTGGGATTGCCTTCGCGAACCGCGTGCTGCAGCTTGGAGATGGTCAGAGGATTGAGCAGGTGGTGCTCGCCTTCGACGCGATACTGGTAGCTGCCGCCGACTCTCAGCTCCGGCTCGAAGCTGCCGACCGGGCGAAAAGCGTGTTCGTGTTTCATACGGGCTTCGCGCGCCAGCACTTCGAGCCCCACCCCTTCCAGCCGCGAAGCGGTCCCGGTGAAGTATTTGGCAATCAGCCCGCGATTGAGTCCGATGGCTTCAAAGACCTGCGCGCCGCGATAGCTCTGCAAAGTTGAGATGCCCATCTTGGAGCCGGTTTTGAGCAGTCCTTTGTCGATGGCCTTGAGGTAATTGTGCAGCGCGGTATCGGCGTTCATGCCTTCGGGCAGATCGCGCCGCAGTTCCATATCCTCCAGGGTTTCGATGGCCAGATAGGGGTTGACAGCGCTGGCGCCGTAGCCGATCAGCAACGCAAAGTGCATGACCTCGCGGGGCTCGCCCGACTCGATAATCAACGCTACCTGGGTGCGCAGCTTCTCGCGGATCAGGTGGTTGTGGACCGCGGTCAGCGCCAGCAGGGACGGAATGGGAGCATACTCCTCGTCGACGCCGCGGTCGGAGAGCACGATCAGGCTGTAACCGGACTTGATGGCCAGGGTGGCGCGGCGGCAAAGGCCGTCGAGCGATTGCCGTAAACCCTCTTCGCCCCGGTGCACCGGAAACAGCGTCGGCAGAGTGGTTGCCAGCAGATCGCCTTGCGAGAGCCGGCGCAGCTTTTCGAGATCGCGATTGGTGAGAATTGGATGCGGCAGGTTCAGCGTGTGGCAGTGCTTCGGGGTCTCCTCCAGGATGTTGCTCTCGCAGCCGATGAAGCTGATGAGCGACATCACCATATCCTCGCGGATAGGGTCGATCGGGGGATTGGTGACCTGGGCGAACAACTGCCGGAAGTAATTGAACAGACTCTGGGGACGATCGGACAGACACGCCAGAGGTGTATCCGTGCCCATCGAACCGACGGGTTCCTGGCCATCCCTTGCCATGGGCAGCATGATCAGCTTGAGATCTTCATCGCTGTAGCCAAAGACGCGCTGACGGCAGAGGATGGTGTCGTGATCGGTGGCGACGGTGCGCGGAGGCTCGGGCAAGGCGTCGAGCGTGACCTGGTTTTCCCGCAGCCATTGGCCGTAAGGCTGACGGCTGGAAAGGCGGCGTTTGATTTCCTTGTCGGAGACGATGCGCCCCTCGACCAGATCGACCAGGAACATCTTGCCGGGCTGAAGCCGCCCCTTTCTGACGATGTCTTGCGGTTGGGTGGGCAACACGCCGGCTTCAGAAGCCAGCACGACCATGCCGCCGCGGGTGATCACGTAACGCGCCGGGCGCAGGCCATTGCGATCGAGGGTTGCACCGATCACGCGGCCGTCGGTGAAGGTGAGCGCCGCCGGACCGTCCCAGGGTTCCATTAAATTCGCGTGGTACTGGTAAAAAGCCCGCTTGTCGGGATGCATGTACGGATTGCCCGACCAGGCTTCCGGAACCATCATCGCCATGGCGTGCGGCAGGCTGCGGCCGGCTTGGAACAACAGCTCGACCGCATTATCGAAATTCGCCGAGTCGCTGCCTCCGGGCGAAATGATCGGGAAAAGCTTTTCCATGTCGTCGCCAAACAGCGGAGAACTCAAAAGCGATTGGCGGGCGTACATCCAGGCGACGTTGCCTTTCAGGGTGTTGATCTCGCCGTTGTGCGCGATATAGCGATAGGGATGAGCCAACTGCCAGGTGGGAAACGTGTTGGTGGAAAAGCGCTGGTGGACCAGGCAGAGAGCACTGGTGACGAGCGGGTCCGATAGCTCCTTGTAGAACTTGTTGATCTGGGGCGCCAGCAGCAGTCCCTTGTAAATGATGGTGCGGGCGGAGAGCGAAACAACGTAGAAGCTCTGCATCAAGGCGATGTCGAGGGCGGCGATTTCCGCTTCGGTGCGCTTGCGAATGACGTAGAGCTTGCGCTCCAGGGCGTCTTCGGCGCTGCTCCCCTCAACCGCCTCGGTCGTGGGGGACGTGGCGGCGATGAACACCTGTTCGATATAAGGCCGCGAGGCACGCGCTACCTGGCCGATGGCATTGGCGTCGATCGGCGTATCGCGCCAGCCCAGAACCTCGAAACCCTCTTCACGGATCACGCGGTTCATGACCTTGCGACAGCGCTCGCGCTGCTCGTCGTTACGCGGGAAAAAGACCATACCCACCCCGTAGGAACCGGGTTCGGGCAGCGAGAAACCGAGGCGCCCGGCTTCGCGGGCAAAGAACGCATGCGGAGTCTGAATGAGAATGCCGGCGCCGTCACCGGTCTCGGGGTCGCAGCCGCAAGCCCCCCGGTGGGTGAGATTGATCAGAACCTCAATCCCCTTCAGGACGACGTCGTGAGACTTGCGGCCGTCGATATTGGCCACAAAGCCCAGGCCACAGGCGTCGTGCTCATGACTGGGATGATAGAGCCCCTGTGGGGCAGGTAATCCGTTCGGCATATCCGATGTTGTCACTTCATCTCCGGATGTAAGCGGCATTCAGGGGGCGCAGAAAAGGCCGCCGAGGAAAAAACCACAGGCGTCGCTCGACACAAGTCCCTGTATATTAAGCAGTTTATTATCGTTTGCGACAGGCCCGAATGTACAATCAAGATTTTCGATAGCACCGATTAAGAAATTTCAGCATAGCTGTAACCGGGGGTTAACCGAACGGTGAATGGCTCGCGCCTATCGTGAGTTGCCGGCCAGGGGTCGGTCTGTCGAGGACACCGCCGTCCGTATCCAAACCAGAGTGGCCGGTAAAGGTCCGGTGCGGGTCTTCGTGTATGCTTCTGAGAGTGGTGCAGCTTGCCTGATTGCCGGCGGTGCTGCGGTTATCAAGAGAACGAGGAACGCCGTGGATTTCGATCAGCTGATCACGTTTATCGAAGTCGCCAAGTTGGGCAGTTTTTCGCGCGCCGGCCAAAAGGTATTTCGAACCCAGTCGGCCGTCAGCGCACAAATCAGGCAGCTCGAACAGGAGTATGGCGAGAAGATTCTCGATCGCCGCGCCAAAAACGTACGCTTGACACCGGGTGGCGAAGTCTTGTTCGAGTATGCGCAGCGCTTGTTGACGCTTCGGGACGAGTCGCTCCGCGCGGTTGCCGACCAGGGCATTTCGCCTCGCGGAATCCTGGCCATTGGAGCCAATGAGGCCACCTGCCTGTACGTGCTTCCCGAGATGTTTGCCGAGTACATCAGGCAGTATCCCGAGGTCCAGATCAGCGTCTATCGCAATTTCAGCCGCAAGATTCTGGAGCGGGTCGAGGACGGCGCGGTCGACCTCGGCATCGTAAGCCTGCCGGTAAAATCTCACAGCATCAAGGTGCATTCAATCTTCCGCGACCAGTTGATGGTCATGGTGAGTTCAGCAAATCCGCTGGCCAAGCAGAAATCCGTCAGCGTCGAAGAAGTGGCGAAACAGCCGCTGATTTTCCCCAAGACAGGGTACACGCGGCAGGCGCTCGATAAGCTCTTCCGCCCCTATCGGGCGGAGTTGCAGATCAAAATGGAATTGCCCAGCGTGGGCATGATCAAAAGGTTCGTAGTCGCCGGTGTCGGCGTGTCTCTCATCAGCGCCAGCTTTGCCAACGATGAGGTGCGCTCCGGCGAGGCCAAGCTGCTCCCCTTGCGAGACAACGTCTTGTGGCGCTCGCTCGGCCTGATTTATCGCTCCGACCGCACCCTGCCGCGCTCGGCGCAGGCCTTCGTTGAACTCACCAGCCGCTTCGCCAAGAAGGTTACAAGCGGCGGCTGAAGCACTCGCGGGCATCCGCTCTATCAATCCGCTCTATCAATGTTCACTGCTCTACCCTGCGCGCTTCAGCAGGTCGCTCAACGCAGCCAAGTCCGCCGGACTGGCATCGCTGATTACGAAGTACCTGAGCCCGTTCTGCGACCAGGTTTGAATGGTGAAGTCCAGCTTGTGTTCGACCAGATTTGCCGAGCTCATGCGGGTTGCCAGCGACCTCTCGGAAAAGATGAATACCGAGAGCTGATGTTTACGCACTTGAAACAAGAGCTGGGCGCCCGGGCTCTGCTCGAAATAGGCGACGCGTCCGCCCACCAGCTGGAACGGAGAACTTTCAAGCTCAGGCAAATTGAAGGTAAAGGGCAGCTTGCCCGCGAACCACGGCTTAACGGTATGCCGGTCGGTCGAAACCACGTCGATGGGATTCGCGCTGGCCAAGGTCGCCACGTGCAGATCGGCAAGCTCGCTCAGTTGCCGCTCACGCTGCAAATGGCCCATCCAGAATGCGCTCAGGCTGACGGCAGCCACGAGAAGCGCCGTCACCGCTCCCAGTCGCCAGCCCAATCTCCAACCCCACAGCCGCGGCTTGCTTTGCTTGGCCACCTGCCGCTCGATCTTCAGCCTGAATTCCGGAGCCGGCGCGTATCTTTTGCCGGCCGCGTGGGTCATGCCCTTCAAGCGCAGCCGTCCGAGCGCGTCGGCGGCACACGATTGGCATTGCCGCAGATGTGCCTCCAGCTCGGCAGACTCCTCGCCGTGCAACTCGGAATCGACGTATTGTTCAAGCTTTGCGTGCCACAACTCACAGCTCATTGCGCAGCTCCCCGGATCTTTGTCCCCAATAAATCCCGCAGCGCTTTGCGGGCGCGCGAAAGGCGCGACATGACAGTGCCGATGGGAACGCCGAGCGTCTCCGCGATCTCCTGGTAACTCATCTCCTCCACGTCGCATAACAGAACGACTTCCCGGTAATGCGTCGCCAGTTGCTCGAGCGCACCTTCTAAAAGTTCTCGATCGACGCGGGCGAGCAGCACCGACTCCGGCGTTTCCAAAACCGGAGGCAGTGCGTCTTCTTCCTCTTCGAGCGGCGCGACCGCTTTCAATCCGGTGCGTGAAGTCAGGAAAGTGTTGCGCAAAATGCGATACATCCAGGCGCGGAAGTTGGTTCCCTGCTGAAACGACCGGAACCCTTTCAGCGCCTTCATGTAGGTCTCCTGCACCAGGTCTTCGGCCTCGGCGCGGTTCTGCGTCAGCCAGTGCGCAAAATTGAAAAGCGAAGCGAACAGTGGCATCGCCAGCTCTTCGAACGTCCCGGATTGGCCTCGCTCGTTTTGCATCCGGCTATAAGGGTAACTCGAAATCCAGTGGATTATTCCCTTCCGCCCTACAAAACTGCAGGAGCCGAGCCTTGGGGGTTAACCCGTCCGAGGGCCGAATGCCGCTTCTGGTCCGGCAATTCAGCGGAAGCCGGCGGATAAACATTTTTCTATATGGGGCTGGAATAAATCAGGCCGACGCCCGTTTTCCACTACGCAGCCGAGCGTGCGTGCGCTAGCAGGTTGCTAAGGAGGACTGCGATGGGTGATGCGATCGATCGCCGCAAATTTCTGCGGATCGCCGGCATGTCAATGGGCATTGGAACTCTCTACAAGGTTGCGCCGCTGCTGGGCGCCGGCAGAGAGGCACACGAGCTTGGAGTGAGCCTGAAGGAGTCGAATGGCGAAAGCCTGACGCCTTTCACTTTCGTTCAACTCAGCGACGCACACGTGGGCTTTAGCGGCCCGCCCGACCCGCTCGGCACCAAGGCGTTTGAACAGGCGGTGGCCATGGTCAACGCTCTGCCACAACGCCCGGACCTGGTGCTGTTCACCGGCGACCTTACGCATGACAGCGAGGTCAAGGATGAGCACGCCAAACGCATGCGTCAGTTCCAGCAGATCGCGGCCCAACTGAAGGTTCCGAAACTGGTATGCGTCCCCGGCGAGCACGATGCGGGTCTCGACGGCGGACAGTTGTTCCGCGAATCCTTTGGTCCGACGAACTACTCGTTTGACCATCGCGGAGTCCACTTCGTGGCGCTCGATAACGTCTCACGCGCCAAGCCGGAGCTGGGCGCGGAGCAGGTGGCATGGCTCAAGAAAGACCTGGCAAGATTTCCCAAGACCGCGCCGATCGTGGTCTTCACGCATCGTCCGCTGTTCGATCTCAAACCCGAATGGGAGTGGTTCACGAGCGACGGCGACGAAGCCATGAACCTGCTCGCTCCCTATCGGAACGTGACGGTGCTGTACGGACACATCCATCGCGACGATGAACACGTGATCGGCGCCACGCACCATTATGCGGCGCGCTCGCTGATCTTCGCCTTCCCCGATCCGGAAAAGGTCGCGGAGAAGAAACCGATTCCGTTCGACCAAGCGCACCCATTCAAGAATCTCGGCATACGGGTGGTGAGCCAGCAGGTGAAAAAGCCGGCGCTGGAGTCATCGCTCTCGGTTGTGGATGTAGAACTCAGTCTGCGCGAGTACTCGGGCATCAACGGAATTCAACAGATGCTGAAGCCGGTTTCGCTTTAGTGCGCGGCTACAGAGGCTCGCTGCATGAGTCGCAGGATGTCATCCCGGGCGCAACGAGGGATTTGCTTTGTGTGCACCTGATAACAAAAGCAGATTCTTCGCTCGCTGCGCGGGCTCAGAATGACACTTCAAACTCTTGCGCGAACTTCTGGAACCGAACACCAGGGCGCGGCTCAAAAACAAACGACATCATGCGGCGACAGAGAGTCGCCGACCCTAAGGAGAGCTTCATGAAGCGCAGCAATCGTCTTGTCTTTGCGCTGGTGCTGGCTGCGGTGGCCATGCTGGGCACGCCTTTCAGCACGCAAGCGCAAGGCCCGGCGCGGGTCATCGAAATTACCGCCAAACGCTTCGAATACACGCCGAATGTAATCACCCTCAAGCGCGGCGAGCCCGTCATCCTGCGGGTGCGAAGCGCCGATGTGACCCACGGATTTTTTTCGAGGCAGCTCAAGATAGACGAGTTGATTGAACCGGGCAAAACCGTGGATGTAAAAATCACCCCGCAAACCGCCGGTACCTTCACACTCATCTGCGATCACTTCTGCGGCTCCGGACACGGCAACATGAAGATGTCCATCGTCGTGGAGTGACATGATGTCGTGGAACGATCATGCTGAATGAAATGAACCAGACGATCCATACGCGCCCGCCCGAGGTCTCCGGTACGCGCCGCAGTTGTGCGCGCTGGGGCAGATCGCGATCGAGCTCCGTCGCGGTGTGGGCCATGGCCGGGGCAAGCTTGCTGCTGCTGCTCATAACGGGCTGCCAGGTCAAGCGTCCCGGCAATTTCGAGAGCGCGCTGGCAACCCGCGTGAAGCACCAGGTCACGGTCGGCGGCAAGGCCGTGCGCAACCCGCTTCCAGTTACGGAGGAAAACATCCGTGCCGGCCAGAAGACCTTCGCCATCTACTGCATGGTGTGCCACGGACTCGACGGACAGGCCACGGGCGTTCCCTTTGTCCAAAACATGTATCCGCCGGTGCCCTCACTGAACTCGCGCGAGGTGCAGGACTACACCGACGGTCAACTGCAATGGGTGATCGAAAACGGAATCGGGCCCTCGGGCATGCCTGCCTCCAAGGGGATCTTGAATGACGATGAAATCTGGAGCATGGTGAACTATATCCGCCACCTGCCCGCCAAGGGAAGCCTCGGCGAGCCTGCGGTGTATAACCCGTAGCCAGAACGCGTCGCGCGGCGATTGCACGGGGGGTGGAAGAAATGAAATAAAGATCGCTGAGTGCATCGGCTGGAGATCAGCCGCGGGCAGCGTCGTATACCAGTTTGGCCGCGGCCATGTCCTCGATGGCCAACCCCACGGACTTGAAGATTGTCCTGCCGGCCTTCCTCTTCAGGGGTGCGGCCGTCAGCAACTCGCCAAGTTCGGCATCGATCGGGACGCCGGATGAACGGATATCCTCCGACTCCAGTCCGGCGGCCTGGCGCGATTCAACCACCAGCAGACCCTTCATGGCTTCGTCGTCGAGTTCGCGCCGGCCCGCTCCGACCGCGCCCAGGGCGTTGATATGAGCACCCTGCTTCAGCCATCGACCAAGCAGCACAGGCTCAGAAGCAGCGGTAGCGGCCACTACTACGTCGGCGCCACGGACGGCTGCTTCGGCCGTCATGACCTTGGCGCCCACTTGTTCCGCCAGCTTCCCTGCGTGCTCCCGGTTGCGGCTCCAGATGCGGACTTCTTCGAACCGGCGCACGCATTGGAGCGCCGCAACGTGCGCCCGCGCCTGTACACCGCTGCCCAAAATGGCAAGCACACGGGCATCCGGCGCGGCCAGCAGATCGGTCGCGACCGCCGAAACCGCCGCGGTGCGCATCTCCGTGATCAGTCGCGCCTCAATGGTCGCGAGCGGCTCGCCGGTATCTGCACGGAACAACTGAATGACCGCGAAGTGTGTTTCCAACCCGCGGCCCGCATTCTCCGGGAAGGCCGATACCAGCTTAGCACCCATAATTTCCCCGTAGATGGCGGGCATGACAAGAAACAGCGCGGGCTGCCCTGGAACCGGCAACCGCATGCGCAGCGGCTGAACCGCCTTTTGCAAAGAAAAGTCGATCAGCGCCTGCTTCATTGCAGGAATCAACTGCTGGTAGCTCAGCCGCTCCCGAACCGCTGCTTCGCTCAAATACATTTGCAGAGCCTTTCGGAACATTCTTGCGGAACAGACTTCGGAACCTAATTTCGGAGCCATGAAAAACCGGCCGCGCTCGCGCTACATCGTGCCGCTCTCCATCTTAAACGCAAGACCTGCCTGCCGTGAATGGGATGAGGCGTTCCGGCCGAGAGGCATGACTGGATGATTTTGGCGCGTGGATTTCGGGCGCTACTTTTTCGGCTCCAGCTTCAGCGATGCGGAGTTGATGCAATAGCGCAGACCGGTTGGCCGCGGTCCATCCTCAAAGACGTGCCCCAGGTGCGATCCGCAACGCGAGCAGGTCACCTCGACACGACGCATGCCGAAGGCGTTGTCGTCGTGATTGTCCACGCACTCCGGGGCTGCCGGCTCATAGAAACTGGGCCATCCGCTACCGGAATCGTACTTGGTATCTGAGCTGAATAGCTCCTGACCACAAGCCGCGCAAAGGTAAACACCTTTGTCCTTGCTGTGTGCATACTCGCCGCTGAAAGCGCGTTCCGTACCTCGCTCGCGCAGGATGTGATACTGCTCAGGCGTAAGTTCGCGGCGCCACTCGTCTTCGCTTTTGCGCAATTTCTCTTTCTCGTCGGTTGCCATGCTCACCTTCCAAATCGATTAGATCTCGCCGGGTGCGATTGGGGTGCAACCGTTTCCGTCTGCAGGCTGCAACATCCTAGTGCCACTCCCACTCGATGAAGCCCGGCTTCACCTCGGTCATGGCATTCACGATCAGCTCCACCAGGCCGCCGTAGAGGATCGATGTTTATCCCAGAGATTCCAGTAAGAGAACAGGTCGCGCAACTGGCCTTTGCAGTTGCTGCACGGGGCGCAGACATATTTCGGAGTTTCCGGTTCCAGGCAATCGCCGAAGGCGTTGAGCACCTGCTCGCAGCTTCTTGCGCCCGGAGATCTGAATGCGCCAGTCGGGGAAGTTGTTGGCCGCACATGATGGCGAAGCCGCTGCCGCCGCCGCAGCAGATAATTATCGACGCCGTGCGGCTCCATTTCGCGGAAGCGCGGAGCAGATCGTGCGCGAATGATCTCACGCTGCGGCTCGACCACCCCCATCAGCCGCACGACGTTGCAGGATCGTGAAGGGTGACGGGAAAATCGTTGCGCGAGGGATCGAGCTTGAGCTGCCCGCTCATGACGATGTCGCGCAACAGCGTCATGCGAGCTTTCCCGCGGGAATATTCAGATCGCCGCGTCAAGGATGCGGTCGGCAATCACGCAGAGCGCCTTGTGCGCGTGGCCGCACTCGCCCAGCACGATCTTCTTCACCTTCAGCTTGCGCGCTATTTCGGCGTGCTTCAGGGCCACGCGCGCGAATTGCGCGTCGTCGTACCACAGGCCGTAATTGATGGAATCGTAGCCGGCAGCTCCGAAGACATCGTCCAGCTAGATGCCCGGCGGCGTTGAGAATCACGGCGAAGGCGCCGGGATTCTCGGGCCAGGCCATGAATCTCGCCGGCGTTGTGAATGCAGCAGGATGTCGGCGCCTTCCACGTCCCAAGGAGTATGGACATCGATGCCCGGTTTTCTCGCTGATGTCCTCGTCGATGAAGTCCATGTTGTCCTTCACCGCCGGCGGGTTCATGCCGGTCGAAGAGCCGACCTTCAACTGCAGCATCGAGCCGTTATCGTGGATTTCCTTCGCCGCGATGCCCATCTCCATGCTGAAGAGTCTTGCGAAGTTCATGTGCCACCAGGCCGTTATCGGCGCCGATCGGGCAGGTCTGCGCGCAGCGGCGGCACAGGTTGCAGCGGTAGGCAAGTTCGGCAAGGCGCGCCACCATGGGCCAGTTCAGCTCGATATCGCCGTGCTGCCAGGCGCGAGAGCAGCCCGCCATGCTTCACGTACTTGAAGTACAGACGGCGCAAGATCTCGCTGCGGAACAGTGGGCCGGTAGACTTCGTTGCGCCCGCTGGCTTCATAGATGTGGCAGGCGTCGGAGCAGGTCTGGCAACTGCGCGCAGTGCTCCATGGTGAGCAGCAGCGGCTGCAGAAACGTCCAGTTGTTTTCCTTGCTGAATAGCTTTTCGAGGCCCGGAGAGAAACGATTTGACGACAGCGCTTCTTCTTCCTCGCGCGACTTGGGCTTGGGGAGATTGAGCGCGCAAGTGCCGTCGAGCCCGCACTCGCACCTCGCCTTAAGCTGATCGCTGAGCGGGGAAAGGGCCGGGCCGTCGCGCCGGAGCGCCGAGACCGCCGGGCAAAGGTTTCAATTCGCTCTTTTCGAGTTGAGTGATCGGCTCGGCATCGCGCCGCGAAATGTCGCCAATATTCACCGGTTATCTTCATTTGCGCACCGCCTGCTTTTCGGGTGGATTAGTGGTGGCGATCTCCCCCCAGGTTTTAGTTTCCATCGGCGCCCGATGTGCGGCGCCGACCACGTCGGACGATAGGTAAGATACTCGGCGACTCGCGCCGCGATGTCCGCTGGTTATTCGGGGTGTCGTCCCATCGGACGGTGTGATAGGTGAAATATTTCGCCACGAAATGCGCCATGTGCGTGTACGGGATGTAGCCCAGGATGACCGACCCGAGGATGAGTCCGGCGCTGGTCGCCGCCGGAAGCCTGAGGGTCGAATCGAAGGTAAGCAGGGCGCGAGCCAGGGTGGCCAGCGGCGGCATGGAGCCACTGAGCGCGCCGATTATGACCAGCACGCAGGCTATGGCGAAGGCTCCCACATTCAACAGGTCGCCGAGCCCTGTGTAGTTTTTCAACTCCGGATCGGTGAGTCTGCGCCAGAACAACGCGACTCCACCGAAGGTGGTCAGCACGGCACCCGCCCAAGCACAGGCGCGAGCCACGGCAAACAGCGCGCCCGCAAAGCCAAAGCCTCCGAGGACCGCGCCCAGGGCGGACAAAAAGGCTGCTCCAATCAGCAGATAGAGACCGGCATGAAAGGGAAACGAACGGTACCAGAGTTTGCGATTGTATTCCCAGAGCCCTTTCAGCAGCAACATCTCCGGGATCATGAAACTCAATTCTCCGGCCAGGTTCTGGTGGCGTCCTTTCTTCCACCAATCGCCTTGCTCGAAATACGAGCCGCCGTGCGCCACCCGCTCCGGCGCTTCATGCGGCACGGGATACAGCTCCCAACGGAGATGGATGGGGGCGCGCGCGTATTGCAATACGCGGCCGACACATCCGACCATAAACACCAGTACCGCTACATACATAAACAAAAACACCAAAGTTGTCATGGACATCCCCCACCGCTCGAAAATTTCTTAAAAGCGCAGACGGCAGCACCCCAGCCAACCGTTTCCGCGCCCACAATCGTTCGCGCTACCTAGCTTGCCCTGCCAGATTCACTCCCTGCCGGAGGCCCTGGCACGCGCCATAATTGCGCGTGGCAGGACAGAGCGCGCGATGCCGCCGGGCAAGTTTGATCACGCCCTCCGCCCATTCCGGGGTTGCGCCAGCATGCAAGTGCGTATAGCTCGCCCACACGTGGTTGACGATCAGTCCGTCGCGCTTGGCCAAGGCGCCGGTTCCGCGGCGCACCGCACAGACGGTTGGCGGCGGCTCCGAGTGCGGCATCGCGGATTCCCCTGAAAATGCCGGGGCGACCGCGATGCGCGAGTAATGGAACTCATGACCGCGCAAGACGGTTCCGACGGCGTAGAACGGATTGGGAGAGTCTACCGTCATCTCCACGTATCCGTGCCCCTGGGGCGCGTTGTCCACGTCGATATCGACAGGCAGGACGCCCGCCATGCGGAAGCCTCTACCCTGCCACTGGATCGACCGCGAAAGCAACATCAGCCCGCCGCATTCGGCGTAGATAGGCAAGCCGCGTGCGGCCGCATCGGCAAGCGAATGCAGAAAGCCGGCGTTGGCTGCAAGCTTGGCGGCATGCACCTCGGGAAAGCCGCCGCCGATGTACACGGCATCCACATCCGCGGGCAGCTCGGCTGAGCGCAAGGCGGAGATGAACACCAGTTTTGCGCCCGCCCGGCTCAGCGCCTCGAAATTCTCTTGGTAGTAAAAGCTGAAAGCGGCATCCTGAACCACGGCGATCCGAACCTCGCGCTCGTCCGGCGGTTCGATGGCCGGGTGCAAAAACGGGGAGCCAAGCGGGTTCACGGCGGCGGCAATCTGCTGGATGCGCGCCATATCGAGACCCGCCGCGATCTTGTCCAGCAGCGCGGGCAATTGCCCCATCGCGGGATGATCTTCGGGAGTCACCAGTCCGAGATGTCGCGAGGGCAGAGCGTCGCTCTCAAGTTTAGGGACGACTCCGACGACCGGAATTCCGCACACCCGTTCGATCGCATCGCGCACGATGGTCTCGTGCCGTTTGCCGTTGACGTGGTTCAGCACGACTCCCGCGATGGCTAAATCCGGGTCTAAATGCTGGCAGCCAAGGACCACGGCGGCCGCGGTGCGCGTCATCTTGGCGACATTCAAGACCAGCAGAACCGGGGCGCCTATCGCCTTTGCCAACTCGGCCGTGCTGTGGGTTCCGGCAACGTCGACCCCATCGAAGAGCCCGCGATTGCCTTCGACCAGGTTGAGGCCTGGATCGATGGCATGGGCGCAGAACGACTGCACCACCCCGCTGAACCCCATCAGCCAGCTATCAAGGTTTCTCGCCGGCCCTCCCGCGGCCCAGGCGAGCCAGGCGGCATCGATGTAGTCGGGACCTTTCTTGAAGGCGCGCACCTCCGTCCCGGCCTGGCGCAAAGCCCGCAGCAGCGCCATCGAAACCACCGATTTGCCGGAATCACCGGCGAGCCCCGCAATCACGAGCCTGGCCGCATTGGAAGCTGCATTCATCCGCGCACGTATCCTCAGTCTTAGCCTTGCGGTTCTTTGGGCGGCATCTGGATAAAAGAGCCTCCGAGATAGCTGTAGATGCAACGGCCGGATTCGATCAAGCGCCGGATGGCGAGTTTGCTTAGGTCCTTCGAGCAAGCCTCTCCGTATTTTGCCGTCATTGCCTTGGTCAGGTCGCCCGGTTTCAGTTTCTTCTTGCCCTCGCACTCGGCGACCATCTGGTACATGTCTTCCGCAACTGTCTCGACCGAAACTTCAGCCATATCAATTCCCCTTTCAGTCAGCCGGCACCGCACACGGCTCGACTGTGCATGAATTGGTTTTCTTACTCTTGATTAACATGCCGGCGCCCGCCAGAGGGTCCGAAGCAGCCTCCAGGCCCGATTTTTCCAGCAGCGCCGAAACCCGCTCCACAGACCACTCGGCATTATTGCCGTTGGTAACCCGCCGTGCCAGGCGGGCCAGCGCGACCTCGGGAGCCACGCTGGCTCCCACTGAGAGCAAATCATCTTGCAGCATCAGCATCCCTCCGGCTTTCAGTTGACTGGCAGCGCGGCAGACCACAGCTTCGCACTCCTCGCGCGAGGCCGAGCCGAGAAGCCCGGAGATGATTACCGCCTCGAAGCTTTCCTCCGGCAGCGCCTCGCCCAGTGCCGGATTGACGCCCGTGACCCGGACACGCGGCCAGCGCGCCGCGATCAGTTCCGAGTAAGCCGCCGCGCCCCATCCCGCGATGAGCACGGTCTGGCAGCCGCCGAGGTCGATGCGATCGAGCACGACCGGGGCCGCGTAACGCGCCAGAGACTCGCAGGCGTGGTAATGCAGGGCCGCATGATCGGGACGCAAGGTTTTTCTGCCGGTGGTCGCGAACCTGTCCAGCGCGGTAGCGTCGCAGTTTTCTCCACCTCATACATCAGCGCGGGGACCAGCGACTGGGGGGAGTTTCGCCGCAGGTAGAGCGAGGCCAATTCCAGATTGCGATAGCCATCCGGCCGCGCCTCGACCAAGCCAAGCGACACCAGCACCTGCATCATGTCGTTCAGCGCGTCGGCATCGGCATGGATTTGGCGAGCCAGGTTGCAGACGGTTTTCGGATGTTCCAACGCCTCGAATACGCCCGCCGACACTGCCCACGCCAGCATCTGGCTGCCTACGCCGGCGGTGGCCAGGCGAAACAATTCCTGGGGCGATGGTCCGGGAGCGAAATGCGCGTCCGCCTCGCCGCGGCGTTGCAGCTCGCGTTCGGCCCGCTTCAGCTTTTCGCGAAGCCTCACGACTTCGCCGATCACCAGCGTCGCTGGAGCTTTGATGCCGTGCAGCTTTGCCTCTTCGGCAATCGTCTCCAGGGTCCCGCTGACCACTTGTTCGCCGTGCCAGAACGCCATCTGGATAATGGCCGCCGGGGTGCCGGGATTGCGGCCCTCGGAGATCAAACGTTTGGCAATCTGCTCAACCGCATGGACGCCCATCAGAAAAACCAGCGTCGGAATCTTGCTCAGTGCGTTGAAATCGACGTCGTCGCCGTCGCCGCCGCAAAAGTGGCCGGTCACAATCGCCACGGCGGAAGAAGAGTCGCGATGCGTCACCGGAATTCCGGCGCTGAGCGGCGCCGAGAGCGCCGAGGAAACTCCCGGAATCACGTCGAAGCTGACCCCGTGTTCAGCCAGATACTCGGCCTCTTCCCCGCCGCGACCGAACAGGAAAGGATCGCCGCCCTTCAGTCGAACCACCGTCTTGCCCTGGCGCGCTTTGTGGACAAGCAGCTCGTTGATCTCATCCTGGCGCGAATCGTGACGGCCGACCGGCTTGCCCATGTAAATGCGCTCGGCGGAGGGCTTCGCCAGCGCCAGTACATCTTCCTGAATCAGCCGGTCGTAAACAATGACATCCGCCGCCTTGATCAGGTTCGCCGCCTTGATTGTCAACAGCTCAGGATGCCCGGGGCCGGCCCCAACCAGATAGACTTTTCCCGTAGCTCCCATTTCATATCCCACTACTTCACCCAATCACTTCCGCTCCGATTCCGATTCTTCTAATAATGAGGAGCGTGCTGGCAGGCGCTGGGCGTCGCGAGAACGATTCCCGCGACACCGGCATCAGGTATAGCGTTCAGTGGATCAGCAGCTTGCTGACCAACACCAACACAATAAGCAATCCGACTCCACTAAAAAAGGTGTACCAGATCAGCTTCATTCTCGACGGCTATTGATCGGTTCGTATTCCATTTTGCGGATCTCTTCCGAGAACCGCGGCTGCGAAGGCTGTGGAGCCATTTTCTGGTGTTGCCATAGATCACCCTTCACCAACGGCGGCATCATGCCGTGGAAGAAGATCCACGAGATGCCAAGGCCGACCCAGATGATGTAGCCGAACAGACAGAGCACGTAGACGGCGGCCAGTTTGCCAATGCCCTCTTCCCACAGCTTGCGGAAGTTGGAAACCACCCCGATGCTGAAGAAAGTCATGACAAAAAAGATGCCGCGGAACACGTTTGCCTGTCCCATCGCACCCTGCACCTTGCCACGATGACTGTTGGGCGCCAGAATACCGATGAGCAAGCACCGATCAGGAAAGTCGCCACATAGCCAAGCACAAATTTCGGGAAGCGCTGCCAGATTTCCTTGGCTTTTACCGTAGTTCCTTCTTTGCGGTCGAACTTGGCCGACCACACCCAGGCCAGTACGAACGCCCATACGCCGATCATGACGTCGATAAACACCTTGACCGTAGCCGCGGTGCTCATGATCCAGCCCGGCTGGAAATTCATCCCGCATCCGCGGAAGCCTTGGCCCTGATCAGCGCATCGGTGATCGCTCCGCTGGCCACCGCCGCACCGTCGGTCTTCACCGCCAGACGCCATCCATGCGCCAGCCACCAAGGGCTGGTGATAAAGGAAGTGCTGGGCCGCAAATGGAAGGAACAGCAATTCGACGACAGAGAAGATAACCACCAGCGACGAAACCATGACCGGAACGATAGGACGCGCCCGGATGGCACCGCCGGTGGCAATCGCCGCCGAGACGCCGCAGATGGAAATGCCCGAGGCCAGAGGCGCCGCCCATTCGCGGCTGAAGCCGAAGTAGCGCCGCGCCACGAAGTAGACGACCGGCCAGAAGATCAGGTAAGCGCATGATGATGGCACAGGCACCCTGAAACATCATGGCGCCCGCCAGCGATCGTTGGCTGAGAGCCGTGATGCCCAGAAACCCGCCAAGAATCACGATGGCCGTCTTGATATACAACTCGGGACGGATCGCTTCCTTCATCTTCGCCGCGAGCCCTGGCATGAAGTTGCCAATGACGAGTCCGGCGAGCAGGGCAATGATGAAGCCCGACTCGTTGGTCAGGTTCAGCGACCAGCCAATCTTGAATCCCGCCCGTTGGTTGGGCGTGGCGGCAATATAGGCCCAGCTACCCATAAACCAGCAGGCATAGCTCAGGGCGAAGACCGCGGTAAATCCTTTGGCAAATTTTTTCAGGTCTGCGCCCAGACCTTTTGCACCGACCAGCAAAACCACCAACATGAAGACGATAAGTTGCTACCAGAGAAATAAATGCAGGCAAGTTGGCGTAAGTTTTGGAGGCCGGGCCAAGAGCTTTCGCGGGATCGATCCAGACCGAGGTGGTAATTCCCCAGCCCAGCGAATCCACGCCGAACAGGAGCGTCAGTGAGAGCACAAAAACAAGTAGGCCGATGCACACCGCCAGCCAGTCTTCGGTTAATCGCGGCGTCGAGTGCGAACCCGGCGGAGCAGCTGCCGTCTGTGGTGGCGATCCGGATTGAGCCAGCGTGTCCGTCGACGAGCCTGACGATATAACAGGAGCCATAAATCACCTCATGAAGAGACAACTGCGAGATTGAATCCACGCCCCATGGCGGTCTTAGAGAACACCGTAAACATCAGTGTAGCAATCGGCCGAAGGCTAGAGCTTGTTTCATAAACCGAAGTTAGAAGGAGACGGCGACTCCCCTCACGGGCTAAAGCCCATTCTAGTTGGCTCTGAACGGCGCGGCTAAAGCCGTGCCCCTTCAAAGAACTATTTATGAAACAGGCTTTAATGGCTATGGTTCCTCCCGCACCGAGAGCATGATCTTATAAAGCACCGTGATCATAAAGGCGCCAGTCGCCCAGATGCCGGCGACGACTGTCCACTCATTCAAGGTAGGCGTGTAGCGTGCAATGGCACCCAGTGGCGAAGGCACAAAACCGCCAATCAGCAAGGCAAAACCCTTATCCAGCCAAAGCGAAACAAAGACCAAGACACAAGCCCAGGTGAGCAGACGCGTGTCCGCACGCCAGCGCGGCACCAAGAGCAAAATGAGGGCCGCGAGAGAAAGCAGCATGGACAACCATATCCAGGGCACAAGCTGATAGTTGCCGTCGAGCCCGAAGAAGAGATACTCGAAATGTTCCGTGTGGCCGGGGACTTGGCTGTAGAAAATGGTGAACACTTCCATCAACACAAAGAACACGTTGATGAGCATGCAGTAGGTGACGATCAGGGCGAGCTTCTTCACGGCTTCCAGGCCGGCATCGAAGACGCCGAGCCGCCGCAGCACCAGGACCAGGATGATGAGCAGTGCCGGCCCCGAGGAAAAGGCCGAAACCAGAAAGCGGGGAGCCAGAATCGGAGTCAGCCAAAACGACCGTCCCGCCAGACCGCTAAACAAAAAGGCGGTCACCACGTGGATGCTGATGGCCCAGGGTATGGACAGCATGATGACGGGCTTGATCCACTTCGGAGGCGGCACACCCTCACGTTTGGCGCCCAAAAGAGTCACAGTGATGACCGCGTTGAGCAGCACATAGCCGTTGAGGACCAGAATATCCCAGAAAATAAGCGAGTTGGGATGCGGGTAGAGCAGCACGTTGAGCACGCGCTGCGGTTGGCCCATGCTGGCGAGGATGAAGAGCATCGCCATAATCACCGAGCACATGCCGAGGATTTCGCCCATCATCGTGGTCTTGCCGAAGGCCTTCCAGTCATGCAGGTAGTAAGGCAAAACGACTACCACGGCCGAAGCGCCCAGTCCCACGCAAAAAATAAATTGGGCGATATAGAGGCCCCACACCACGTCGTGATTGAGCCCGGTGACGGCCAAGCCGACCGTCGCCTGCCGCAGGTAGGCCAGAAAACCCAGCAAGACGATGGCGAGGAGGACAAAGATCCAGATCCAGTACTTCCGGCTGCCTACGAGAGCCTTCTCGAACATGAACATCGATAACCCCTCACACCATGTAAAAAATGTTGGGCTGGGTACCTAATTCGGGCTTCCGCCGGATGCTGAAGCGCGAACCGAGCACTTGCCGAATTTCCGACTGCGGGTCGGCGAGATTGCCGAAAATCATCGATTTATCAGGGCTGGCCTCGACGCATACCGGCTGCTTGCCCTCGGCCAGGCGCTCGGCGCAGAAGTTGCACTTCTCCACCACTCCCTTACAGCGGGTGGGAAATTCCGGGTTCACTTGCGCGATGTAAGTCACCGGATCGGAAAAGTTGAAGCTACGGGCGCCATAGGGGCAGGCCACGATGCAATACTTGCAGCCGGCGCAGCGGTGCCAATCCATCATGACTATGCCGTCTTCCCGTTTCCAGGTTGCGCCGGTCGGGCAGACGCGAACGCAGGGAGGATTCTCGCAGTGATTGCACAGGACTGGAATGGGGCGTCCCACATAGGTTTGCCGCGTGTAGTCGGTTTGCTCGGAAGGGAACACCTGCTCGAAGGGCTGATTCCAAATCCATTTCACCTCACGGGCCGGATCGGGAATTCGAGGAATATTGTGGGCTACGCTACAGGCGTTGCCGCAGCGGTCGGAGCCGGCTTGATCGCGCCACTTTCTGAGATCGATGACCATGCCCCAGCGCACAGCCTTAGAAGGGGCGGCGGCGGTTGCCGGCGCACTCGCCAGCCCGGTGACGGCCTGCACCGCCTTCTTACCGGCGAATGCCAGCAGGGACAATCCCGAAAGCCGGAGGAAATCTTTTCTGGTGATGTTCATGGTGTCCTCCCGGCCGCGACCAACTGAGGTTTGTGGTGGCAGTCCCAGCAATAAGGGGTGGAGACGCCGGAATAGCTATGGCAGCGGTCACAAAACTCCGCCTTGTTGGTGTGACATTCCCCGAGGCAGGTTCGGGTGAGACTCGCGTCATAGGATTTTCCGTTTGCCAGCATGAATCCGGCGCACCCCCTGACGCACCGCATCGTCGCGCCACTCGACCAGCAAACGCATGTGATGCCGCGCGCATATACGGAATGGGTGCGACGCACTCCTTCGCCTGCGTCGGCAACTGCAAGCGCGGTTGCTTGGCTTCGGTTCCGAAGGCCGCGGCGTGCCACAGAGGATAGGTAAACAGAATCAGGAACAGCGCCAGCCCGCCGCCGATCAGAACGCGCTCACGCATGGGCCACCTCCGCTCCGCCGGCATCTCCGGCTGGAATCACCGCTTCAGCCGGAAGCGGCTCGCCGCGCAGATCGGTGGTGCGTTTTTCTCCGTCATCACCAGCGCGTTTCCCAGCAACTCGTGGACTCCGGCGACCTCCACGCCCGGCACCCAATACTCCAGCAACGGCGGCAAGGTCGCCTTGTCGATGGCGCAGATGCAGGCCAGCAGGTTCACGCCGTGCTTTTCCTTCACGTACTTCACGGCATTGGCGCGCGGAAATCCGCCGCGCATGCGCATTTCGAAATTCTCGTCGGTGCCCAGCCCGGAGCCGCTGCCGCAGCAGAACGTCTGCTCGCGAATGGTGTTCTCCGGCATTTCGTGAAACTGGTTGCAGACATTTCGCGAGGATGTAGCGCGGCTCTTCGAGCAAGCCCATGGCGCGCGCGGGATTGCAGGAATCGTGATAGGTAACATTCCAGCGGTCGTTGCGGCTGGGGTCGAGTTTGAGCTTGCCGTGGTGGATCAGGTCGGCGGTGAACTCGGCAGATGTGCAGCATCTTGGTGGAGCGCGCGTGCTCGAAGCGCGTGCCGGTGACGGGCGAAACCGGAACTTCGAGGAAATCCGCCGGACCGTTCATGGTGTCCATGTACTGGTGAAGCACGCGCCACATGTGCCCGCACTCGCCGCCGAGAATCCACTTCACGCCCAGCCGTTTGGCCTCGTCGTAGATCTTGGCGTTCAGCCGCTTCATCAGCTCGTGGGAAGAGAACAGGCCGAAGTTGCCGCCTTCGGAAGCAAAGGCGCTGAACGTATAATCCAGGCCGATCTTCGTGAAGCAGCGCCAGGTAACCGAGCAAGGTGTAATAGTGCGGGGTGCCGAAGTAGTCGGCCGAAGGCATGATGAACAGGATTTCCGCGCCCTTGCGATTGATCGGAACCTCAACGCGGCACGCCGGTGATCTCTTCCAGCTCGTCGACGGCAAAATCGAGGCTGTCCTTGAAGCCGTGGGGCTGGATGCCGAGGTGATTGCCGGTGCGGAAGCAGTTGGCGGCCGGCTCCAGCACCCAATTGATGTTGCAGCCGAGCAGGTTCAGCAACTCGCGGCCGATCATGGTGATTTCAGCCGTGTCGATGCCGTAGGGGCAGAAGACCGAGCAGCGCCGGCATTCCGTGCACTGGTAGAAGTAGTAGAACCACTCCTTGATGACGTCTTCGGTCAGCTCGCGCCCACCCGCCAGCGCGCCGAAGATGCGGCCCGTCAAGGTGAAATAGCGCCGGTAAATCGAGCGTATCAACTCGGCGCGCAGCACCGGCATATTTTTGGGATCGCCGGAGCCGATATAGAAGTGGCACTTGTCGGCGCAGGCTCCGCAGCGCACGCAGATATCCATGAACAGCCGGAAGGAGCGATATTTGTCGAGCCGCTCCTTCATGCCGTCGAGGATGATCTGTTTCCAATTCGGCGGCAGCTTCCAGTCGGCATCGAAGGGCTGCCATTCGCGCGGATTGGGCAGGCCGAGGTAATTGAGGTTCTTCGGCAGCGCGCTGTAACAGATCACGTCCCTTGCGGAACTCGACACTGCTGTCGCGCCAGTCGCCCTGCGGGGATTTCTGTTCAATCTGCAGTAGTTTTTCGGACATCTTCGACCTCGAGCGGCAACCCCGCGGTGACAATTTTGTCCCGGAACTCATCTTCCCATTCTTGGTAGGTGTGGGTTTTTACCGGATAGTTCCAGGGGTTGATATGGCGTTGGCTGCGATTGTTATTGGCCAGATTGCGGGTCGGACTCAGAAAAACCCCGCCCATATGCATGAGCTTGCTGAACGGAAAGTACGCCGCCAGAGCGCTCGCCAGCATCAAATGAACCATGAACAGAGGGCTCAAAGCCAGCCCGGTCGCCGGGTGGAAGGTGGCCAGGCCAAGCGCGAATTGCTTGACGGCCGCGACATCCACCCTAGCCGCGTGGCGCATCAGCACCCCGGAAATCGCGATTCCGAGCAGCAGAAAGAGCGCGAGGTAATCGGTAAACAGCGAAATGTAGCGAACCATCGGCTCGCGCATTCTGCGCAGCAGCAAATACGCGAGCGCCGCGATGACAATCACGTCGGAGGCGTACACCACCGGAAGGCCAACCTGGAAAAAGCCGTCGACCCGCTGCAAGGCCAGCACGAAGCCGGGCACAGGCTCGATCAGCAGCCGCAGATGCCGGAGCAAGATCATGAGCAGCGCCCAATGAAACCCGAGCGCTCCGAGCCAGAGATACTTGCTCTCGCCAAACGACACCTTGCCTTCGGCCACGTTGCTGCGGGTGTTGCGGAACAGCGACCGGAACAGCAACACCTCGAGCGCCATGCGCACCGCAGCCCCCATTCCCGTCGAGGGGTTGTCGAAGGTTGCGGGCTTGATCCAGGTCGAGCGATTTCTGCTGGCCGCAGGTGGTGGGAATGCGGAAGGGCACAGGGGTCGCCGCCCAGCGCCATATGCGGGCGCAAATGCCGGCGAGGAAAATGGCGCACGCCGCGTAAGGAACGGCTACCGCCAGCAATGTGCCCGTCAGGGTGGACGAGCCCGCCAGAAGCCCGGCGCCAATCAGCGCAGCCACCGCCAGCAATGCATAGAGCGCGTTCACAGGTCATCCCTCGTACGTTGCCGGACGCTGAGCGCCCGTTTTGGCTTCGTTGATGCGGACCAAGGCCAGATCTTCGCGGCACTTCACGTACTGATCGAAGGTCATCAACGCCATTTCGTCGATGCGGCGCTCGAGATCCGGAAACTGGTCGCGGGCATCGTGTTCGCGAATGATCTGACGCAGCAGAAAAACGAAGCAGACCGCCTCGGCCGGGGTGCAATCCTGAACCGCGCGCAGCCGGACGAGGCCATCGAGCGCTTCCGACGTGCGCCCGGCATCCATCTCTCCGGCGAGCTCTTGCAGCAGCCTGGCCAGCGATTCGCGCACGGTGAATCCGACGGGGTTGCGAAAGCGCTCACCACCCCGTGCAATCGAATTGCGGGCCTGCTCCGGATAGATTTGCACGGTCTTTTCGATCCATGCGTCGAGAATTGCCGCGTGCGCGCGCATTGGCTCCTCCAGTTACACGCAGCCGGTGGGTTTGGGCAGGCCCGCCAGTTTGCAGGCTCCCTTGGCCGGTCCGGATGGAAACAACTTGTAAATCTCGTTCAGTTTGAACCCGGTTTCCTTGCAAAGCTTGCGGATCATGGGGGCAATGCCGAACTGCAGATAGTGAGCTCGCAGCATGTTGATGACCTTCCAATGATCGGGAGTCAGCTCCGCAACCCCTTCCTCGGTCATGAAATCCTTCGCTACTTCCTCGTTCCAGATTTCCGGGTTCTTCAAGAAAGCCATCTTCGTCCACTTGATATTCCTGTCCGTTCACTACAAGTACTGGCACTGTTTCACCTCTCTTTAATTCATTTCGATATATCCGCACGGGCAAACGTCGGCGCACTTCTTGCAGCCGTTGCAGAGCTCGAGCTTGACTTTGTAGTGTTCGCCTTTCGGCAGTTTCACAAAGCAGTTGTTAGTGCAATACATCCAGCAGGTTTCGCAATCCATGCACATGGCCGCATGACATGCAACGCTTGGCTTCGTCGACCACATCGGCTTCGCTCAAGCCAAGCTCGATTTCGGTATCGGCCGCACGCTCGGCAACCGGCACCTGGGACCGCTCGTGCCGCTCGGCCGGCTTGTACCAGTCGAGCTTCAACTTGTCGCGTGGAATCACCGGCGGGAAACGGGTCTGTCGAGCTTGCTCGCCCCGGAAGCGCGCTCGATAGCTTCGGCCGCGAAACGGCCCTGGGCAATCGCAATCGTGACCAAGCCCAGATTCGACGCCGTCGCCGCCGGCAAACACGCCCTCCGTTGGAGTTGCGCCCCAATCGTCGGTCTTGATCCAGTCTTTGCCGGAATGGAGAACTTCCAGTCCGTGGAATTCCGGTTCCTGACTGATGGCGGCGATGACGCTGGAGGCCTCAACCTCGAACTCACTGCCCGGCTGCGGCACCGGCCGCGGACGCCCCGAGGAATCCGGCTTCGCCAAGCTCCATGCGGATGCAGCGCACCCCGACTGCGCGTCCGTCCGCTGCAGGATTTCAACCGGCGCGGCCAGAAACTCAATCTTGATGCCCTCTTCGAGAGCGCCTTCGATCTCGGACTTGACGGCGGGCATCTCGGCGCGGGTGCGGCGATAGAGCAGGGTGACTTCGGCGCCAAGCCGCTTGCTTACGCGGGCGGCGTCAATGGCCGTATCGCCTCCGCCGACGACGATCACCTTGGCGCCGACCACGGGGTGGTTCACCGCGGTTCACGGCATTCAGAAATTCGGTGCCGCTGAAGACATTGGGCGCATCTTCACCGGGCACTCTGAGCTTGATACCCTGCTGCGCGCCGATGCCGACGAAAACCGCTTGATACTCCTGGCGGAACTGCTCGAGCGACACGTCCTTGCCGATCACGCAGTTACACTTCAAGCTCGACGCCCAAATCCACGATGCGCTGGATTTCGGCATCCAGCACTTGGCGCGGCAGACGATACGTCGGGATGCCATAGCGCAGCATGCCGCCCGGCTTGGGGAATGCTTCGAAAACGGTGACCCGGTAACCCCGGCGGGCCAATTGATAGGCGCAGGAGAGTCCCGCGGGGCCGGCGCCCACCACTGCGACTTTCTCGGCTGCGCGTTTCAGCGTGCAGCCGGGAAAGCTTCAGCTTGCTGGTCGATGCCGAAATCGCCGATGAACCGCTCCACCGCATTGATGGCGACGGGGCCGTCCTTCGCCGTCCGGTTGCAGGCGTCCTCGCAAGGATGTGGACAGACGCGCCCGCAAACCGCCGGGAACGGATTGCGTTCGGCGAGCCGCTTCCAGAACAGCTCGAACGCCTGCTCGTTGCTGCGGCCGTAGGCCTCGGCCTGAGCGATGGTGATCAACAGCTCGCGAATTTCATTGCCGTTCGGACAACCGCCGGCGCACGGCGGCGCTTTCGCCACATAACGGGGCCGCAGCGGGCTGAGCTCCACTGCCGCCCGCTGCCCCTTCATCACCGGTTTCTTAACTTCCTTGAATAAACCCATCGACCTGCCTCACGCGTACGGATAGATGTTGCGTTTGAAATCTTCGAGCTGGCAGAGAAGGCGGTCATGCTTCTGCTCGTCCTCGATGAGGTAGGTCAGAAGATGCCGCTGCGCGAACAGCCGGCAGTTTCGCCGCGCCTTCTCCGCCAACTCGATGGTTTCTTTTTCCACCTCCGCGTGTTTTTCAATCAGCTCCCAGATATCGCCCAGCTCTTCCGGGGTCAGGGTGAAGGCCTGCTTTTCGAGGCTGTCGAGGATCACCTGCTGCACCCTTTGTGCATGGCCGAATCCTGGCGGATGATCTCCATGACCAACTGGATCAGCGGATTCTGGGTTTTGGCAATGATGGTCGACGTCTGGGCAATACTCTCGACCTCGATCTCCTGCCAGCGCCGCAGCGTCGCCTTCAGTTCTTCCACATTCTCCGCAACTTTGACCGCCATTTCGAATCCTCCAGGAACGGTTCAGTACCGTATCTGTGCCGACCGGGCATAGCTCAGGCCGGCGTGTTTGAAATCGTCGATGTGGTAGCGAGTGAATTCGAATCCGGTCAGCTGGAAGAATTTCGGCCAGCCGACCCGCTCGATCCATTCGCCCACACGCTCGTATTTGCGCGCGTGTTTGGCATAGACATCGACGATCGTCGTCACTGCCTCGACCACTTCGGGCCAGCGCGGAGGATTGTTCGGCAGAGAACGGAATCGCCAGCTTGGTGAACTTCGGCGTGGCTGCGGGCGTTGCTGACCTTGCCGCCGACCCAGATGGAAAGGCCGTCGTTCTCGGGGTCGTTCATCGGCATCGCCGGGCACACCGTATAGCAGTTGCCGCAGTACATGCACTGTTCTCGATCACTTCGACCGAAGGCTTGCCGTCCACCGTGGCCGGACGGATGGCGCCGGTTGGGCAGGAGGCGATCAGCGTTGGGACCTCGCAGATCTTGGACAGCAGGGTCGTGCTGGATCTTCGGCGGTATGCGATGGACGCCCAGAATGGCGATGTCGGAGCAATGCACGGCGCCGCACATATTGAGGCAGCAGGCCACGGCGATCCGCAGCTTGGCGGGCAGATTCTCTTCCGTGAAGCGGTCGCAGAGCGCATCCATCACGCACTTCACCAGCCCCGAAGCATCGGTCGCCGCCGAGTGGCAGTGCACCCAGCCCTGGGTGTGCACAATGTTGCTGATCGCGTTGTTGGTGCCGCCCGACCGGGAACCCCAACTGAGTCAAGTCCGCCTTCAGGGGCTCGATATTGGCGGAGTCGGTCAGCAGGAACTCGACATTATTGCGGCTGGTGAAGCGCAGATACCCGCCGCAGTATTTGTCGGCCAAGGTCGGCAGAAATGCGGATGTGTCTGCACGCTCAGCAAGCGCGGCGAGGCGGCGCGAACGGTGTAAAGTTTGTCGCCCGATTCGGCCACATGGCAGAGCACGCCGGGCGCGAGGTTCTCGTGGTACTTCCACTGGCCGTAATTCTTCTTCACGATCGGAGGCAGGAACTTGTCGTAATCCGGCGGTCCGATATCGGTAATTCTTGGTGGTTGTGCGTGTGGTAGTCATTACTTGTCACCTCCCTGGTCAGGCTGGAAGAAGATATATGGATTGTCGCGGGGCGCGGAAACCATCTCCGGCGCCGGCTCCAGCCCGATGCCATCAAGAAATGCGCCATGCCGACGCGCTGGATCAGTTCGCCGATGCGTTCGCGGTTCTTGCCGTACTCATCCCAGAATTCCCAAGACGCGGTTATCAAGTTCCTTGACCGTCTCTTTAAGTTCCGCCGCCGGAACAAATGGAACCAAGCACGGAAGAAAGCAGCGCTCCTTGAACGATGGGCGCCTTCGAACCGATAAGAATTGCCGCGCCCCGTTCCTTGCCCGGACGCAAGGCCTTGGGCATCACGTTAATGCAGTGCATGCAGCGCACGCATTCCGCGTTGCTGATGGTCAGCTTGCTGCCGTCCCACTCCATGCAATTGCGTGGGACAGAGGCCGCAGACGTCGTTCTGGATATTGAGTCCGGCGGCGGCGTACTTGGCAACCTCGGCGTCATCCTGCTGAATCTCGTCCTTCCAGGTGCCGATGATGGAAAGGTCGGCGCGCGGCGATGGAGGCGACGCAGTCGTTCGGGCAAGCCGGCGCACTTGATCTTGAACTTGTAGGGGAATGCCGGACGATGCAATTCGTCCTGGTAGGCCATGCGTCAGGTCGTAGCAGAGCTTCATGGTGTCGTAGCAGGCCCACTCGCAGCGCGCCATTCCCACGCAGCAGGAGGGCGTCCGCATGTCGGAACCCGACCCGCCGAGATCGAAACCGGCTTGCGCGAGTTCCTGGAAAGCGGGTTCCAACTGGTCGGTCTGACGTGCCCAGCAGAACCATGTCGCCGGTCGAGCCGTGCATGTTGGTGAGTCCGGAACCGCGCCGCTCCCAGATATCGCAGACCGTGCGCAGAGCCTCGCTGGTGTAGAAACATGCCGGCCGGTTGGTTGACGCGAATGGTGTGGAAGTGAGCCACCTTCGGGAACTGCTCCGGAACATCGCTGTAGCGGCCGATCACGCCACCGCCATAGCCCAGCACTCCCACCAGTCCGCCATGTTTCCAGTGGCCCTTTTTCTCCTGATAAGAGAGCTCCAGTTGTCCCAGCAGGTCTTTGGGGCTATCGCTGCCCTCGCAGGCCGACTTGATTTCTCTGACGAAACTGGGCCAGGGACCTTTTTCTAACTCGTCCAGCAACTCTGTTTTCGGCATTCCGTTGCCGTTCTTTGATTCCGCCATAAGCTGTTTTCTCCTCCCAGATTCGTGAGCGGCCAGCGTTCGGCATGCTGGCGGGCACCCACGAGAACCGCGGACGGGTCGCGCGTCTTTGAGATTTGGAGCGCTGTCGTCACTTATCACACTATGCGCACATGGTGGATGGAACCGTGACCGGAGTCGCGTCACAAGGTGATGAATGTGCGGGAAAGACGGTGACTTAGGGACGATTTTCGCTAATCGGCGATAAGTGGTTCGAATCACCGGCGCCAAACACCCCCGGCCGCGGCGCGTGGGCTGGGGCAGGTCCACGATCCACCGCCGATGATCAACCGCCGACGATTTCCGGAACTGGTGTTGCAGTGTATCGTTATTAGTGTTTTTATCATTAAGATTAAGATTTAGATGGTGAGATGGTGTAGTGCCGCTTGAGACGCGCCGGCTCGAAGCCATTGACTCACCCCTAAACGTTGGTCAAAGCGATGGATGGTATGGAAAATCCACGCCTCAAGGTATTCCGCGCGGTTGCCGAACTGCTCAGCTTTCACCGGGCGGCGGAGCAGCTTGGCCTCACCCAGCCGGCCGTCACCTTGCATATCAAGGCCCTGGAGAACGAGCTCTCTGTCCGGCTTCTGGACCGCACCGGCAACAAGGTATCGCTGACCCCGGCCGGCCGAATCCTGCACCGGCACGCGATGGCGATTGCCGAGATCATCTCCAAAGCCGAAAAAGAAATTGCCGAGGCCGCCGGAGAACACGCCGGCGAGCTGCATATTGGTGCCTCCACCTCGATTGCCCAGTACGTGCTGCCAAAACTTCTGGGACGCTTCCATCAAAAGTTCCCGAGGGTTCGCCTGTCCGTGGTCAGCGGCAACACCGAAGAGATCGTCGACCACCTACTGGCGCAAAAAATCGATATCGGACTGATCGAAGGACCGGCGCTGCGGCGCGACGTCAAGACCGAGCCTTTTCTCCCCGACGAACTGGTGCTCATCGTGCCGGCAAAACATCCCTGGACCAACGGAACCGAGGTGACGGTGGAAGACCTGAAGAGCGCGCCTCTGCTGCTTCGGGAACACGGCTCCGGCACCCGGCGCGTGCTCGAAATGGCGCTTGAAAAAGTGGGCGTGAAGAAGCCTTATCCCAACGTAACCATGCAGTTGGATTCAACCGAGGCAATTATCTCGAGCGTCGAGGCCGGGCTGGGAATTGGTTTTGTCTCGCGCTGGGCGGTGGACCGCCGTCTGCCACTGGGCCGCATCAAGAAGGCGCGAGTCACAGGACTGCGCATCCCGCGCAACTTCTGCCTCGTCTATCCCTCCGGACCAGGGCCGCGCGGTACCCCGGGAGCCTTCCGCCAATTCGTGCTGGAATACGGCAACGCCGTTTCCGTCGAAGACGAATCCTCCGAACCATCAGCCCGCAAGTAGCTGGGCGGGCGTATCGGCATCCACTGCAGAAACAAAACAACAAAAGGTGGCTCGTCCACCCCAACATCCGCAACAACGACGTATGTTGGGACCCCGGTTCGACTTCGCTCGCCATGACAGTCTGGTAATTGGGGAGTTGCGCTAGGGGCGAATCTCGACTGGGGTCATGTCTGGGACGAGCCGCCAGATTTCCTCTATTTCGGAATCGGTTACGGCGATGCAACCGGCGGTCCAATCGTAAAGATAATGCTTTGGTCCCAAGGACCTGAACTCGCTTCCAAGGCCGTGAATCATGATGTTGCCGCCAGGACTCACGCCCCGCTTCCGGGCCTGCTCTTTATCACTTTGGTCAGGATAGGAGATATGTAAAGCCAGATGAAATCTGCTGGCGGGATTGCGAAAATCGATGCGATAAAAACCTTCCGGCGTCTTATCGTCGCCCTGTCGCTGCTTGGGCGCCAAGCCACCGCTGCCAAGTGCCACCGAATAGGCTTTTACGATCCGATCTCCACTGATCAGGAGCAGTTTGTGATCCTTCTTGAGTACCAAGATGCGGTCAACCGTCGGCTGCGGAGACGCAAGCGCGGATAGCGCCAGAGCTAACAACAACCCGTAGATCTTCCAATGCCGAATCATCATCCGGAGCATAGATTCTCCCGCGAGGTTGTAAATTAGGTGTTTCTCTTACACCTGCCTCTCCTGGGCACCCATTGGTACCATCGACAATAGTTTGCTGACACATGCCATGCAGGCGGAATTAAGAGCATTTACATCAGGAATTGACCGGCTTCCGTAATAGGACAGCCCCCGAGTTGCGATCCCGCCCGAGGTGTCCGCCAAGCCGGGTCATTGCGAGTGTTAGATACGCCTTTTGGCTCACCCATAGGTATGTAAAAGGGATGATTTGCGGCGGAGCGAATGGCACCTGGCAAATCCCTCAGGGGACAGAAGCCCGTTGGCTCAAGACGATGCGGCTCAAGCAATGCCCGGATTGGTGTATCCCGAAATTCACAAGGGAATGTCGGGGCGACCGGAGCAAAGCGGAGGATCGGGGTCCCCAGCGAGGCTCGGCTCGTTGGGGTGATTGTGGAGCCACCCTTTGTTTTCGGCAGCAGAAACAAAAGGTGGCTCGACCACCCCAACATGCGCAACAACGGCGCATGTTGGGGACCCCGGCTCGACTTCGCTCGCCATGACGGTCTGGTGGATTGGGATACACCGACTGGGGAATTGCTATAAAGCCGCACCGTCTTCAACGCGAAGCCGACCATTCAAGGAACTATTGATGAAACAGGCTCTAGCAGGCTGTTAGCGCGGATATGGATAGCCTTGGTTCAGCGCTTGCCGCAATTGGGCGTCATAACCGTAAATGTCACGATAGAAATTGATATCTCCGTCTTCACGCACGGCAGCGGTCATGTAAAGAATCAGCACTGGCAGGGGTTTGGTAAGGTTCACCCTGAGGTTATCCTGACCGCTTTGCATCGCCTTTTGCACCCGTTCGAGCGTCCACTTCGGCTTGTCGCGCAGGACCCAAGCCGCCAATTGAGCGGGTTCTTTCAGGTGAATGCAGCCGTGACTGATGTTGCGGTCGGGGGCGGCAAAATATTGACCCCAGGCCGGGGTGTCGTGCAGATATACGGCGTAGCGGTTGGGAAAGACGAATTTCAACAATCCCAGGGAATTGTCCGGACCCGGCTTCTGGCGGACATGAAGCTGGCCGGCGCGAAGCTGCTGCAGAACCTCGCTTGAAACTCTTCCGTTGCTAACGACTTCCCCATCCGAAGTCATGACTTCAAAATGGTTTTCCGACAGGTAGTTGGGATCGTCCTTGATATTAGGAACGATCTCGGCTCTCTGGATGTTCAACGGCACGACCCAATAGGGGCGAAAAACCAGATATTCAATCTCGCCCTCCAGCACCGGAGTACGGTCGTATTCATCTCCCACATCCACGGTCATGGTCAGAGCGACACTGCCATCCTTACGCAAAACGTTGAGCCGAGACCCAGGAATGTTGATCACGATCGGCGGCTGCGGAGAGTCATAACGCAGCCAGCGATAACGTTCCAAAGTAAGCCGTATTTGCTCGACGCGGTCCGAGAGCGGGACATTCAACTGCTCGAGCGTGTCCACCGTGAGGTACCCGTCGGGACGAAGGCCATGACGTTCCTGGAATCGCTTCACCGCCTCGACCAAGGGGCCATCGTAGAGTCGGGAGTCGGCGGGGACAACCGCACTCTCCGGCAGATCGCCAACCAGGCGCAGCAATCTGGCAAGCCTGGGAACGCCATCGTAGAGCGTTCCGGAAAACACTATGCCGTGAGGATCGGGCAGCTTTTCTCCATCATCTTGCTTGGCGAGCCGCACGTACTTCAGCAGCAACTCTTGCAGTTCCCCGTAGGTGGCGAGCGGAGGTTCTATACTCGCCAGGGCCGCTTTCAGATTCGTCCCTTTCAGCAGACGCACTTCGACCAGTTTGGAAAGATCCAGCTTCTTGGGGCCGACCTCGAGCCCGAACTCGAAGTGCCGGGGATTGATTCTCCCCATCCGCAGGTCGGAGACGTAGCGCATCGTCGAAACCGTAAGGGCTACGTCGAAGCGAGCCTCATCCGAAGGGGTATGGCTGGTCTGAAGCAGTGCCAGGCGCGCGGGCCAGTTGGGCGCGTCATAATCTTCGGCAAGCAGACCCTTGCCGTCGGCCTGCCGCAGTATAGAGATCATCTCCAGCGCCTGGGGAGTGGGTTGCCCTTGATGGACCCAGACCGTCGCATAACCCGAGCGCCGATAGAGATTTTCCACCTGGGCACGATAGTCGGGAAAATTAGGCCAGCGAAGATCCTCCAGACGGCCGCTGGCGACCAGCGCACGCAAGCCGCCTGCCGGCTTTTCCAGGCTCTCACGGGAATCTGTTTGGGCACGCATTCCTGGCGCCAGCATGAAAATCAAAAGTAACAGCAGGACCGCGCCCGCCAGGAACCCCGCGCGGCCGGCCGAACTCGTACGGCAACTACGCACGTACCCCCGAGGACTGCACGCATCCTTTTCCACTGAATTATGAAGATAATGAATTGAGTTGTTCTCCTTGAGGGGTCGATATTCAAGATTCTACCCTGAATGCACTCCAGGCACGTAACTGGAAACTTCAGCGCCGAGATTCTTGCGGTGAAAGCGGGCACTCTCCGCGGGTCGCTCCCAGGAGGGCTCTACTGGGCGGTCCAACCGCCATCCACCACCAGGCTGGTGCCGGTGATGAGTGAAGCCGCGGGCGAAGCCAGAAAAACGATGGCCCCCGTGACCTCCTCCAATTGACCTATACGGCCCAGCGGAATGCGTTGCAACACCCAATCCTTAAACTTGGGGTCCTTGAAGAAAGGCGCGGTGAACGGCGTCTCCAAAAACGTCGGCGCCACCGAATTGACGCGGATATTTTGCGGCGCAAGTTCTACCCCCATTGCCTTGGTAAGCCCTTCAACGGCGTGCTTCGTCATGCAATAGACGGTCCGGCGGGCCGCTCCGACGTGTCCCATCTGCGAGGTGATGTTGACTACGGCGCCGCCCACCCGATGACGCTGGGGAAACTCCAGCATCTTGTGAACCGCGGCTTGAGCTACAAGAAATATGGCACGAACATTAAGATTGATGACCGCGTCGAGGTGTTCCTCGGAGACATCGACGAACGCTTCGGGAATGTTCATGCCGGCATTATTGACGAGGATATCCAGACGCGGCAGCGCGGCAATGGTTGCGCGTACACAGGCGCTGTCGGTCACATCGCAGACGAGAGCGGACGCCTTTCCGCCGCTCTCCTCGACGCTCGCCACTACCTGATCGAGATCCGAACGGGTTCGACTCATGACCAGGACGCTAGCGCCAGCGACTGCCAGCGCGCCGGCAGTGGCCGCGCCGATGCCACGGCCGCCGCCGGTAACCAGCGCGGTCAGGCCGTCAAGTCGCAGGTTGTTGGGAAATCCACCCCGTCCACTCATGACTGTCATTTCGATTTTCCGCGCGGCGCCAGCGCTCCGTAGCGTTCAACCCTGACGCGCGCCGTGATTCCATGCGCCAGCATGTTCTCTAAAATGCACTGCCGCTCGGTGACTTCGCCGACCTCGACGCTGGCTTCCGGAGTCATTCGCTGGTAGGTGCAGGTCTTGAGGAACTTGCCCACCCACAAGCCACCGGTATAGCGCGCCGCACGGCTGGTGGGGAGAATGTGATTGGTTCCGATGGTCTTGTCGCCGTATGCGACCGTGGTTTCCTCGCCAATAAATAATGATCCGTAATTGGTCAGGCGCGGGAAATAGAAATCGACATCGCGAACATGCAGTTCAAGGTGTTCCGGAGCATAGTTGTCGCTCAAGCGGATGGCCTCCTCCGGATCGCTGGCGACATAGACAATGCCTTGATCGCGCCAAGAGAGGCTGGCAACTTCGCGAGTCGGCAAAACCGCGAGCTGCTTTTCCAGTTCTTTGATCGCCCGCAGCGCAAAATCCTCGCTCAAGCAGATGAGGCAGACGCCGCTGTTGGGATCGTGCTCGGCTTGCCCAAGCAGATCGCAGGCCACCAGCGCGGGGTCGGCGTGATCGTCGGCAAGAACCAGGATCTCGGTCGGCCCGGCCAGCAGGTCGATGCCGCAACGTCCGAAAAGTTGACGCTTGGCTTCGGCCACGAAGCGGTTGCCGGCGCCGCACAAAACGTCGACCGGCTGCAGCCCGTCCAGTCCGAAGGCCATCAGCGCCAAGGCCGGAACCCCGCCCAGAATATAGATCGCATCCGCCCCAGCCTTCTTGATGGCGTTGATGGTGGCCGGATAATAGCCCTGTCCCTTGACCGGCGGGGTGCAGGCGGCAATGCGTTTGACACCCGCCACACGGGCCGGAATGATGCTCATCTGCGCCGACCCGAACATCGGGTAACGGCCGCCGGGAACATAGCTGCCGACCGCGTTCACAGGGATGTGCTTGTGTCCCAGGATTACGCCGGGACGAATTTCGACCTCCAGGGGAAGCATCGTCTTGAATTGCTCCTCGGCGAATTTGCGGACATTGCCCTGGCAGAAATCGGTATCGCGAATTCCCTGCTCCGGCACCCTGGCGATGGCTTCCCGAATCTGCGCCTCGCTGAGAAGGAATGAGGACGGCTCCCAATCGTCGAACTTACGACTGTACTGGCGGACGGCATCCATGCCGTTCCGCTCCAGATCCACCAGCATACGGGTCACGGCGGCGGCAGTTTCGGCATCCGTCTCGAAGAGTCGTTGCTGACCTTGCTTCATTACCTTCATGGCACTCTCTCCTGGCTTGAGGAACGATTTGGGCACGATTCGAGAACGAGCGGCGCTGGCCAACGGCGTCCCCGCTGCACGCGTTTTTACGCGTAGCGGGTGGAACGTCGCCAGTACGCCAAGCGCGCTTCCTTCTTTTTTCAAGTATTAAGGCAGAAAACTCAACGCAGAAGGTTCTATCGCCGCACGGGATTTGTCAAGCGGCAAGCGATGGGGGCCGCAGGTGCCCACGCAAGAATGCGCCTGAGGGTTGGCGCGGGATCGATCCAAGATACGCCTGGGGACCAACGACCGTGAGTCCATAAGTGTCACCCTGAAGCGCAGCGAAGGGTCTATGTATTTCTGTTTGGTTTCCGCTGGCGGCGGAGAGAGAATGCATAGATCGTCACCCCAACGAGCCGAGCCTCGTTGGGGACCCGGATAAAGGCGCTCCTCACGATGACACACTGCGGAAAGACCTGTGTTGGATGATGGCGCAAACCAGTGGCCGGTACTACTACGTTTATATACTTACTAATCGCTCGAAGACGCTTTACACGGGCGTGACGAATAATCTCTCGCGTCGTGTCTTTGAACATCGGAACGGGTGGGGTGAGTTTACGTCACGCTACAAGCTGGACACATTGGTTTATTACGAGCGCTTCGGGGATGTGCGTTCTGCAATCGATCGCGAAAAACAGATTAAGGGAATGCGCCGAATCAAGAAGGTTGCGCTGATCGTGTCGGTGAATCCCGCATGGCGAGATCTGAGTTTGGACTGGCCGCTGTGATCGCAACAGGGCGAAAGAATCGGGCAACCGCAAGCGATCGACAGGGCAAGGGCACCCGACCCGGCTCAACGACCGCGGTTCATGAGTATCACCCTGAAGCGCAGCGAAAGGCCTATGCATTTGTGTTTGGTTTCCGCTGGCTGCCGAGAGAATGCATAGATCGTCACGTCGCGCCGGATCACCCCAACGAGCCGAACCTCGTTGGGGACCCCGATAAAGACGGCGCTCCTCACGATGACACCTCCGGGAGGGCGTCAGGAGCACAACAATTATTCCGGCTTGCTTGACGCCGCCGTCCTACAGCAGATCCTTCGCTGCGCTCAGGATGACACCCCCTGAGCGCGGTGCCCCTTACGAGCACCCGCTGGTGCTGCCGCAGCTCATGCAGCGGTAGCAGCTTCCGTTGCGGGTCATGATGGCGCCGCAGACGGGGCAAGAAGGCGAGTCGCCGAGGTCGACCACGTCGCTCAGCGCGTCGGAAGCATGAAATGCAGCGCTGCCGCGGCCGGCGGCTCCCCCGCCGTAAAACAGGCTGCCGGTTTCGGCTTTCGGCTTTTCAATGGCGGCCGAGCTGCTGGCCTCGATGCTGATGCTTCCGTTGGGGCGCGGGCGCAGGTCGTCGAACAGAGACTGCTGCTGCCCGGCAACGAACTTCAGATCCAACCAGCGGAAGATGTAATCCATGATCGATTTGGCGTAGCCGATGTGCTCGTTCTGGCTCCAGCCGCTGGGCTCGAAGCGCAGGTGCTCGAACTTTTCGCACAGCAGCTTGAGCTGCACACCGTGTTGCAAGGCGATGGAAACGGCGGTGGCAAAGGCATCCATCAGGCCGCTGACGGTGGAACCCTCCTTGGCCATGGTGATGAAGATTTCGCCCGGCTGGCCTTCGGGATAGAGGCCGACGGTAATGTAGCCCTCGTGTCCGGCGATATTGAACTTGTGGGTCACCGAGAAGCGCTCGTCCTGAAGCTTATGGCGATGCGAAGGCGGCGGCGCATTGGGGTTCTCTACTTCAACCACGGCTGCGGCCTTGTTTTCGGCCGTGGGGCTGCCCTGGGACGAGAGCGGCTGCGACTTCTTGGAGCCGTCGCGATAGATGGCGACCGCCTTCAGCCCCAGCCGCCAAGCCTCGATGTAAGCCTCCATGACCTCCTCGACCGTGGCCTGCTCCGGCATGTTGATGGTCTTCGAGATGGCTCCGGAGATGAACGGCTGCACGGCGGCCATCATCTTGAGGTGGCCGAGGTAGTGAATGGTGCGAGTGCCGCGGGTGGGTTTGAACGAGCAGTCGAAGACCGCCAGATGGTCTTCCTTGACCTGCGGCGCGCCCTCGATGGTGCCGGTGGCGTCGATATAGTTGACGATGGCGTTGGTCTGCTCCTGCGAGTATCCGAGCTTGAAGAGCGCGGCGGGCACGGTGTTGTTGACGATCTTGATCATGCCGCCGCCGACCAGTTTTTTGAACTTGATGAGCGCCAGATCGGGTTCGACGCCGGTGGTGTCGCAGTCCATCATGAAGCCGATGGTGCCGGTGGGAGCCAGCACCGTGACCTGCGAATTGCGGTACCCGGATTTCTCGCCCTGGGCCAGCGCTTCGTCCCAGCAATTGCGGGCGGCCTCGAACAGTTCGCGGGGCACATGGCCGCGGCTGATGCGGTTTACAGAGGCGCGGTGCATGCGAATCACGTCGAGAAAAGGCTCGCGATTGGCGTACCAGCCGGGGCAGGCGCCACCGCTGATGGCAACGTCCTTGAGCCGGTCTCCGGCGGCGGTGAGCGGCGGACAGGATTCGGCGACGCGGGCCGACTGCAAGTAAGCCTCGCCGCACATGATGGCCGTAATGCAGGCGGCGTAATCGCGCCCGGCGTCGGAATCATAGGGCAGACCGGAGGCCATGAGCAGCGCACCCAGATTGGCGTAGCCCAGTCCGAGCGGACGGAAATCATGCGAATTGCGGGTGATGGACTCGGTCGGATAACCGGAGTTGTCGACCAGAATCTCCTGCGCGGTGACGAGAATGTCGACGGCATGGCGGTAGGCGGCGACATCGAATGTGCCGTTGGGCGCGAACTTCATCAGGTTCAGCGAGGCCAGGTTGCAGGCCGAGTCGTCGATGAACATGTACTCGGAGCACGGGTTCGAGGCGTTGATGCGGGCCGAGTTCCTCGAGGTGTGCCAGCGGTTGATGGTGGTGTCGTACTGCATGCCGGGATCGCCGCACTGCCAGGTGGCTTGGGCAATCTTGTGGAGCAGTTCGCGGGCCTTGTGGGTCGCGATCACGTGACCGCCGACCACCGCGTGCGTGCTGAAATCGGCATCGCGCAGAACCGCATTCATGAAGTCGTCGGTGACGCGGATGGAGTTGTTGGCGTTTTGAAAGAAGATGGATGAGTAGGCTTCAGAATCGGGCGTCGAGCCGTCGTAGCCAGCCTGTATGAGCGTCCAAGCCTTGGCTTCCTCTTTGGCCTTGCAGTTGATGAATTCGACGATGTCGGGATGGTCGATGTTGAGGATGACCATCTTGGCGGCGCGACGCGTCTTGCCGCCGCTCTTGATGACGCCGGCAAAGGCGTCGAAACCCTTCATGAACGACAAGGGACCACTGGCGGTGCCGCCGCCGGAGAGTTTTTCCATGGAGCCGCGGATGGTCGACAGATTTGTCCCCGTGCCCGAACCCCACTTGAAAAGCATGCCCTCGGTCTTGGCCAGCGTCAGGATGGACTCCATGGTGTCTTGGATGGAGTTGATGAAGCACGCCGAACACTGCGGGGTCTTATAGCCGGTCGCACTGAATTCGACCCGGCCGAGCTGCGGATTCCAGTGCCAGTTGGCGGCATCGGAGTTGGGCTCCAGACGGTCGCAGCCGACGTTGAACCACACCGGAGAATTAAAGGCCGCGTACTGGTGCAGCAACAGGTAAACCAGTTCGTCGTGAAAGACAGCGGCATCTTCGGCCGAGCACAGGTATCCGCCACTGACTCCCCAATCGCGGATAGTCTCGGCAACGCGGCCGACCAGTTGGCGGGCACCACTCTCGCGCGCGGGCGTGCCAAGCTGGCCGTGCAGGTATTTGCTGGCGACGATGTTGGTGGCCGTCATCGACCAGTCCTTCGGAACTTCGACGTCCTGCTGCTCGAACAGGATCTCGCCCTTGGAGCCGGTGATCTGGGCGGTACGCAGCTCCCACTGGATTTCGTCGTAGGGGGAAACGCCGGGATTGGTAAAAAATCGCCTGAAACTCAGTCCATGAGTCTTTTTGGGATTCGCTCCGGCATTCGGGGCCTGTTGAGTGGTAGCACTGCTGGTCGTGGTCTTCTGCGTAACTTCGGCCATTTCAATTCTCCTTCACCGGATCGAGCACCGGGCTGATTTTCCAGCCCGGCAAACGGGCACCCGCCACCGTTCAAGTCAACTCACTGCTTTGGCAATGTCCTGCCGGCGACCCCACAGCTTCGCCTAAAAGCGGCGGATGTGGGTCACCAGTGTCACGGAGCCTGTCGTCGTCAAAATCATCATCAAAATCAAGCAAGCCCTAAGGCTGCACTTGCCCCGCCGGAAAGCTCCTCCGTCAGCCGCCCAAAGAGGCAAAACTGCCATCGAGGTGGTAGGTGACGTCGTGATGGAGCACTCCGGAATTACCTCGCGGGAACGGCGGCGGATCGGGGATAATCGCCACCGTCCAAAGGCACCTCAAAAAGGGCCCGGATGTGAAAAATACTCCCGTATATGGTGCTTGTCAAGTCCATACCACAAAATATTGTACCCTATTGTTTTCAAAACCATACAGCCGACTCGTCCTCCAATCGGTTCTGGAAAGCGGAATTCGGGACCCTGGATCACTCGCTGCCCACCCCGGCAACGGCAAAAAACAATGCCTGCGGAGAACAAGGTTTCCAGCAAACTGACAGGACCGGCTCTTGGCTTCGGATTATGCCTCTCAACCTTGCCTCAGCCCCAGCCTCACTCTGGACTGCCCGCGACCGGCAGGTGAGTAGAAGGCTGGAGATTAGTGCCTATTGGCGGCTGGGTCAATTACCCCTTTTCAGTGCAAGTGTGGAAATCGCGGAAAACCCAGGCAGACGCCGCAAACGGGCGGACGAGATCAGGGCAAATGCAAATCCGTTTCGGAGTGAGCCCGACCAATCTGGGAACACGACCATTTCCGGAAAGGCAGGCATTCACCCCTGACGATTAGCCGTGCAAACGCCCGCTGGGAGGGGTAGCACGGAAGTATGACACTCGCTTGCAGTGCACTCCCGACCATGCTTCCCACGGTGTCGCATTGCGCGAACCCGAAGTGCAATGCGGAGTTCAAGAGAATGGGTGAAGGGAAACTGCTCGTCTGCCCTTCCGACCCCGAGGTCACGGTCAACCACCTGCGGCAGAAGGCGGTTTGGCTATGCGAGTCTTGCGCCCGTGAGTTTGAGTTGCCGTTCGAACCAAACCGGCATAGCTTGGACGAAGTCGACCGGCCGCTTCAGGCTTATTAGCCGTCTCCGCTACGGCAGATTATGGAAACTGTCAGCCCCAAGTCGCGCCGGTTTTGCGCGAACCATTCACTTTTTACCTTACTTTTTAACGCGCACAAAAAGATTCCTTGCTCTGCTCGGGATGACACTCTCGGAGAAGAGCTTTCAGCAATCCGCCAGGGCAGGTTGCTTAGGGAGCTTCCCATTTCATTGCATATCAGGGCACCGTGTGCTAGTTTCAATTTCTTCGAGGTTCTGATTGCAAAATATTGGGCTGGGCGGCCTAAGTCGTAAAGAATCCGAGGTCTTTTTGCGGCTCGACTCCGGGCGGCTGCCGAAACATATTGCCATCATCATGGATGGAAACGGCCGCTGGGCGAAACGGCGGCACCTGCCCAGGATCGCCGGCCACCGCCGCGGCGCCGACTCGGTGCGCGACGTGGTGCAGACCGCAGCCCGCATCAAGATTCCATGGCTCACCTTGTTTGCCTTTTCGGTGGAGAACCTGAAACGGCGGCCCAAGGTCGAAACCGACTTCCTGATGGCCCTGTTGCGCCGGTATTTGAAGCAGGAAGTCCCCATGCTCAACGATTTCAATGTGCGGCTTAATTTCATTGGGCGTACCCACGAATTGCCGCAGCCGGTGCAGGCGCGCATGGCGTGGGCGCTCGAGCAGACCGGGAAGAATACCGGAACGCTGATGACCATAGCGCTGAATTACGGGGCGCGCACCGAGCTGGTGGACTGCTTCCAATCGATTCTGGCCACGGCCAGCCGCAACGGCGGATTAAGTCATCTCGAAATCGACGAGGAGCTGATCGCCCGGCACCTTTACACGGGCGCGCTGCCCGACCCCGACCTGGTGATTCGAACCAGCGGCGAGATGCGGCTAAGCAACTTCCTGCTTTGGCAGCTTGCCTATGCCGAAATCTACGTCACCCAGACGCTGTGGCCCGACTTCGACGGCACCCATTTTCTGGAGGCCATCGGCGAGTACCAGAAGCGGGAGCGCCGCTATGGCGGACTCAGTGAAAGCAGCGCCCACGCGTAATAGGGCTGCCGAAAACCGGATTTCAAAGTGGGTTGAGGCCCACCATCTTTTGGAAAGCGACTTTCTACTGCCCACAATCCCTAGCGCCTGGCTTGTCGCTACGGCGCATTTTTCGGCAGCCTGCTAAGACCAGATGAAGCGCGTCCTCACCGCAGCCATTCTCATTCCGCTGGTAATGCTGGCGGTTTTGCGCGCCCCCGACTGGGTTTTCACCCTGCTGGTGGCGCTGGTAGCCGGACTGGCGTTGAGCGAATATTTCGAGATTGTGGCCGGCTATGGCGTCGAACCGTTCCGCTTCCTTGGCTACTTGATCACGCTGACCCTCTACGCGGTGGCGTTCTGGGCGGCTGTCAGCGCCGAGCCTCCGGCGGCGGTGACGGTGCTTTCCGGGCTGGTTTTCCTTTTCTGTTTTTCGCCTTTTGTGCTGTTATGCGCGGCCCTGCCAAGGAGGGATCTGCGCGCCGGATTGCCGGCGGCGTGCTTCTCTTATCTGGGCATCGTCTATGTCGGGTTTTCACTGCTGACGCTGGTGTTTTTGCGGATGATGCCGGCGGGATGGTTCTTTGTCCTGTTCACTTTTTTCGTGGTCTGGGCGGGCGACACCTTTGCCTACTATGTTGGACGGGCTTTGGGAAGAATCCCGCTGGCGCGGCGCATCAGTCCAAAGAAGACCTGGGAGGGTGCCCTGGCTTCGGTGCTCGGGTCGGTGATCTTTGCGCTTCTGCTGACCCGGTTCGCAACTCCCATTGCCTCGGGGCTGACGCGGGCGCACCTGCTCACATCGCCGGTGAGTTTTGCCTCGACACCTTGGTGGGTGGCGGCAACCATCGCGGTCTGCCTGAACCTGGCGGCCCAATTGGGAGACTTGCTGGAGTCGCTGATGAAGCGGGGAGCCGGAATAAAAGATTCCGGACACCTGCTGCCTGGGCATGGTGGAATCCTGGATCGAATCGACGCCTTGCTATTCGCATCTCCCGTGGCACTGCTGCTTTTTGGAGGAACGCTTGAGAAATTCCTCCGGATGCCCTAACCTCGACGTGGGCGCAACTTTCCCGCATGAAGAAACTGGCAATCTTAGGTTCGACGGGCTCCATAGGACATAGCACCCTCCGCATTGTGGAGTCGTATCCCGACCGCTTCGGCGTAGTCACGCTGGCGGCGGGAAACAATTTGGAGGCCGTCTTCGAGCAGGCCATGCGCTGGCGTCCGCGGCTGGTTTCGCTAGCGCTGGAAGAGGCTGCCGGGCAACTCCGTCGGAGGCTGCGCCAAGCCGGAGCAACGGACATAGAGGTGGCTTGGGGGCAGGCTGGCACGATTGCCGCCGCGACCCATGCGGAAGTGGATTTTGTGGTCAGCGCCATCGTTGGGGTTGCCGGCCTCGCGGCCACCTACGGAGCGGTGAAGGCCGGCAAAGCCATTGGTTTAGCGAATAAAGAATGCCTGGTGGCAGCCGGCGAGCTGATCACGGCCGAGGCGCGGCACACGGGAAGCGTGCTGCTGCCCATCGACAGCGAACACAATGCCATCCACCAGTGCATGCGCGGCGGGCGTCTAGAGGAGGTCGAGCGGGTCTGGCTGACCGCTTCGGGAGGTCCTTTCCTGCACACTCCGGCGGAGGAGTTCGCGGCCATTACAGTGGAACAGGCGCTGAATCATCCCACCTGGAAGATGGGCCGCCGCATCACCATCGATTCGGCGACGCTGATGAACAAGGGATTCGAGGTGATCGAGGCATGCCGGCTTTTCCACCTGCCGCCGCGGCAGGTGGGGGTCATCGTGCATCCCCAGTCGACGGTGCACTCGCTGGTCGAGTTCGTCGACGGCAGCCTGCTAGCGCAGGTGTCGGTGACCGACATGCGCTTGCCGATCCTGTACGCCTTGACTTATCCGGAGCGAATCAAGTCAGAGCTGCGCTTTCCGCTCTCGGAACTGCGCCATCTGGACTTTTTCCCTCCCGATTTCGACAAATTTCCGTGCCTTCGACTGGCCTACGAGGCGGCGGAGGTCGGTGGAACGCAAACCATTGCGCTCAATGCCGCCGACGAGGTCGCCGTAGCAGCTTTTCTGGAAGGCGAAATACCATTTCAGGACATCGCGGCTACGATTCAGCAAGTTTTGGAAGAAACGTCTGCGGGAAGACCTGAATCTATAGAGGAAGTACTTTGGGTAGATGCCGAGGCGCGATTGCGGGCCTCTCGAGTGGTGCGGCAACGCACAGGCGCATCTCCCAGACCGGTGTCCGCGAAGGGTGTTTCCTGAACTATGGCAGCTACTCTGTACTACAGCATCGTCTCGGTTTTCTTCGTTCTGGCGGTCATGATCCTGGTCCATGAATTGGGCCATTTTGTTGCTGCCAAGCTGTTTGGGGTGCGAGTAGAGGTCTTTTCCGTCGGTTTTGGCAAACGGCTGGTGGGATTCCGCCGGGGCGAAACCGACTACCGGATCTCCGTCCTTCCCTTCGGCGGCTATGTAAAGATGTCGGGCGAAAACCCCTTGGACCACCGCGCAGGCGGGCCGGAGGAGTTCATGTCCCACCCCCGGTGGCAGCGTGTAGTGATTGCGCTGGCCGGGCCAGTCATGAACATCGCGTTGGCAATCGGGCTGCTGACGTGGGTTTACATGGTGCACTACGAGCACCCGCTTTACTTGGATCAGCCGGCCGTGGTGGGCTGGGTTAGCCCAGGCAGTGCGGCTGAAAAAGCGGGTATTCAGCCCGGCGACAAGATCATCCAGATCGGCTCGAGCAAAAATCCCGATTGGGAGTACGTTCTTTCGAAAATCCTAATCAGTCCCCATTCGTCGGTGCAATTAACCATTCAGCGCGGCGATCAACAACTGCAAAAGACCTTCTTTCCCGATGTGTCCGGCCAGGATCAGCTTGGCGATGCCGGCCTGGTGGCCCAGCAACCGTTCACGGTCACGCACATGGAGCCGGGCATGCCGGCGGCCAAGGCGGGAATGCAGGTTGGGGACGATATTGTCGCCGCCGACGGAGTTGCTGTCCGCTCCACCCAGAGCCTCTCCCACATGCTGCAAGAGACCAAGAACCATCCGGTGGTGTTGACGATAAAGCGCAACGGCCAGGAACTAATGCTGACGGTCACGCCGCAGCTGGCAACCGCCGACGACGGCCAGAAGGTCTACCGGATCGGCATTCTCTCGATGCCGGTGCACGTCGACAAATTGCCCTTTACCCAGGCACTGTCCCGTTCGATCGATTCGAATCAGAAGAACTCGCTGCTGATTCTAGAGCTGGTCAAGCGGATGATGCAGCGACGGATCTCCGTCAAGCAGATGGAAGGCCCGATTGGAATCGCGCGGGTGAGCGGCATGGCTGCCCAGCAGCAGGGCTGGACACCGCTGATGCAGGTGATGGCCGCCATCAGCCTCAACCTCGGTATCTTCAACCTGTTTCCCATCCCGATCCTCGACGGCGGACTGATCCTTCTGCTGCTGATCGAGTCGGTCATACGGCGCGATATCAGCCAGCCCATCAAGGAACGCATCTACCAGGCCGCTTTCGTCTGCCTGATCCTGTTCGCCGGCATGGTGATCTTCAACGATATGATGAAAGTGATTCCGGGGATCACGCACCACCTGCAATAGGCGGCTGCTGGCCGCGCTGCAGTAGGCGCCTGCACGTTGCACGCGGCTTGCATGCCGTGTGCAGTGAGCGATTGCATGTCACCCGCGCAGCGAAGCCGCTTCAATTTTAAGATGTGTCATCCTGAGCGCGCAGATTGAGGTGTCATCCTGAGCGCAGCGAAGGATCCTATTACAGTGTGGCGCTGATGAGCGGCCATCGGATTCCATAGAGAAGTCGCCAGCGGTGCGGAGCAGGATACTTTCCAGGGATGCTTCGCTACGCTCAGCATGACAGCCATCAAAACGCAAACGCTCTGACCGTAACTGTTGCTAAGCGGATTTCTCGCCAATCACAAAAGGGTTTCCGCATCGAAAAGTTGGTTCTCAGCCGATACGCTTTGCTTACCTGTGGAACATGTGCCGAACGAGGATCGCCATAACAGCGTATCCTCCGGCATAGCTCGGAATCAACGTGACCAGTTGGATAAGGGCTGTTCGCCTAGCGATCTTTGTAGGTATCGCGATTGTGGCTATAGCAATAGCAGCGTAGCCAAGAACACCAATTGCAATCACGTACCTGCCGTTATGAACCAAAGCCCCAGCCAATGCTCCGAGCCACAAGCCCGACGTTCCGATCAAACCGATAACAAGACCCTTTTTCCCTGCCTTGGTTGAAGCCTGAATGCGCTCGACAGTGACATCGGTCTCCATATGTTCGCCTTTTTCACCGTCGTACACCTTAACGATTCGGAACGGGATACCAGCATTCTGGAGGTTGGCCGCTACGATTCTATAGTTAAGCTCTACGGAAAAATCCCGCACTCGCCACTTTGCTCCAGTTGGCTCAACCACCCACAAAGAGCGTTGAAGAAACTGTCCGTGATCTCCCGAAAAATAGCGATCACCCGTTTCAATGTGACATTCCAAGCGAGCACCCAAGGGAAATGGAGCCTCAGCCGTCGTATACCCAAGCCCCCGCATTTTCCGACTCGGAACGAGTGCGATTCTCTCGTCGCGGAATTCCAAGAAGGTCACCCGATCCCAGTCGTGCTGGTTCCGAATGTGCCGTCGATACAGCAACCAGCCAAGTGGTGTCAGCACAATCAGCACAGATGCAGCAAACCACCACAATGAGAATCCACGTAGCCAAGCCACGAACAGGAAAACGATAGCAAGGAATGCCAGTTCCCCAAAAACAAAGATGAGAAAGAACTCCGGCGCGGGAGACATCGCGTTGCTCACTGCCATGCGTCTTGGCCGCTTCTCGTCTAGGTCAATCATTGGCGTCTCAGGTGCGTAAACGGGAACGCAAAAACCTGCTTGCGCCTTCAAAAACAATCCGCAGCATGACAACAATGTACGCTGGAACAAAATGGAGTCAAGTGGTTGGCGAAAACAGGCCTTCTCCCCAATTACCCAGCAGAATACCGCTAGCGAAGCGGCGTTCTCAGCGCCTGAATGATAAACTTAAAGGCATTCGTATGGCGAAAATTGAGCGCAAAAAGACGTACATGGCCACGGTCGGCGGCGTCCGGCTTGGCGGGGATGCACCAATCGTGGTGCAGTCGATGACCAACACGGATACGGCGGACGTTCCCGGAACCGTTGCCCAGGTGGCCGCGCTGGCTCGCGCCGGATCGGAGCTGGTTCGGGTGACGGTGAATAACGATGCCGCCGCGCGGGCGGTGCCGGAAATCGTGGAGCGGCTGGCGCAACAAGGCGTGCAGGTGCCCATCATCGGCGACTTCCATTACAACGGCCACCAGTTGCTGAAGAAGTATCCGGGGTGCGCGCGGGCGCTGGCCAAGTATCGGATCAATCCCGGCAACGTTTCCATCGGCCGCAAAGACGACGACAACTTCCGCACCATGATCGAGGTCGCCATTGAAAATCAGCGGCCAGTGCGCATAGGAGTGAACTGGGGTTCGCTCGACCAGCAGTTGCTGGCGCGCATGATGGACGCCAATGCCAAGCTGGCTGAGCCGCTGGAGGCGCGCGACATCATGCTGGAAGCGATGATCGCGAGCGCCCTGCACTCGGCCGAACGCGCCGAGCAGTATGGGATGCGTCCCGAACAGATCATCATCAGCGCCAAGGTGAGCGGAGTGCAGGACCTGATCGACCTCTACCGCGCGCTCGCCGCGCGCTCGAAATATGCGCTGCACCTGGGGCTGACAGAGGCCGGCATGGGCGCCAAAGGCATTGTCAGCAGTACCGCCGGACTCGCCGTTCTGCTGCAGGAAGGCATTGGCAACACCATCCGCGTTTCGCTGACGCCCGCGCCCAACGGCGATCGCAGCGAAGAGGTCCGGGTGGCGCAGCAGATCCTGCAATCGATGGGCATCCGCAGCTTCTCCCCGCAGGTGACCGCCTGTCCGGGCTGTGGCCGCACCACTTCGACCTACTTCCAGCAATTGGCGGAACGGATTCAGGACTACTTGCGCGAGCAGATGCCGGCGTGGCGAAAGCAGTATGAGGGCATCGAGGAAATGAAGCTAGCGGTCATGGGGTGCGTGGTCAACGGCCCGGGCGAAAGCAAGCACGCTAACATCGGCATCTCGCTGCCGGGCACGTTCGAGGAACCAAAAGCTCCCGTGTTCGTCGACGGCCGGCTGATGACAACGCTGCGCGGCGAGCGGATCGCGGAAGAGTTTATCGCCATCCTCGACGAGTACGTCGAGACCCATTACTCGAAAAAAGAAGCGGAAACAGCCGTCAGGAAATAATCGCCGGTTTCACACTTAGCGCTGGTTCCCGCAGATGAGACCGGCTCGGATGATACCCTGTTGGGTTTGATGTCCGCGTTACGCCCGATCAACGGGGTAGCGCGGAAGTTGCAAACCTGCGGCGGATGTATGTCATCCAAGATTGTCATCCAACATTCCGCTATCCAAAACAGAGATTTCCGGCGGCAACATGCGGCCCCGGTCGCCGACGGACCCGACGGACAAGGATCGGATCAAGGATAAGGAGCTGAGATTAAGATGAGAAAGTTCGTGTTGCTTTGCTGCGTCCCGTTCCTGCTGACACTTGGCGCGCTGGCGCAGAGTGTGGAGGTCTCAGGCGCCTACTCGCACCTCACCCCCGGAAAAGACGGATTCGACTTCTCCGCTGCGTATCTTGCCACAAAGCACCTGGGGCTGGAGGGTGACGTGGGCGGGTACTACGCAACCGGAGACCACGTCTATTCCTATACGGCTGGACCCAAAGTAATGTTCAGCACGCACGACGCGCTATTTACCCCATATCTTCATCTGCTGGTGGGAGGGGCGCACGAACTGGGCCAATACTACGTTGGAGTGCTGCCCGGCGGCGGAGTCGACATCGGCACCAAGCTTATCGCCCTTCGCCTGAAACTCGATGCGCTGCACTTCAATGGGGGCACGCACGCACGCACCGGGGTGGGCGTTGTGGTTCGCTGGTAGCAGCGCCCCGGGGTTGGCCGGCGGCGGGAGAGATAAACGCTTGCGGTGGCGGAGCGATTCCGCGACACTGTTGCCATGCCTTTCCAGCGAAGTCCGCGGGACTATGACGAGCAGGCACTCTACGACTATGCCGTCGGAGCACTCGGCCGGCGCATGCGCACGGTTGCCGAACTCAAGCGTCTGATGCGACCCCGGGTGCGGCATCAGCCTGAGGGCGAGCTGCTGGTCGAAGTGGTGGTTGCCCGCCTGAAGGAACAGCACTACCTGAACGACGCCGGTTACGCGGCTGCATATTCCTCCTTTCGCAAGGAAAACGAAAAATTCGGCAGCCTGCGCGTGGTCCGCGACCTGAAGGCCAAGGGCATGCATCCGGAGGTGATCGAACGCGCCGTGAAAACCGCGTACGAGGGGGTGAATGAGGAAAAACTGGCGCGAGATTTTCTGGCGCGCAAACGCATCGCCGCGCCGGCGGATCGAAAGCAGGCGGCACGCATCTTCCGCGCCCTGGCACGCGCCGGATTCCCGTCCCGCGTGATCATCCCGATCCTGAAGCAATGGAAGGTCGAGGACGAAACCCTGAGCGCGCTCGAACAGGAGCGGGAAGAAACGGAATCGTAGCTATGCAGCCTCAGCTATTGGATGAAGCCACCGAGCACCTCAAGCGCGTCGACCGCCGCATGGCGCAATTGATCGAGCGCGTCGGTCCATGCACGCTTAAGCTGCGGCATGAGCACTCCATCTTCTATTCGTTGCTGCGCTCGATCGTCTACCAGCAGCTCGCGGGCACAGCGGCGGCAGCGATCCTGGGCCGCGTCGATGAGTTGTTTCCGGGGGCGCTGGCCACTCCCGAACAGATCGCGGCTGAAAGCGAAGAGCATCTGCGTTCGGCGGGGTTGTCGCGGAACAAGGTGCTGGCGGTCAAGGATCTTGCGGCCAAAACGCTGGACGGCACCGTGCCGCAGGGCAGCGCCATCGACCAGATGAGCGACGAGGAGATCATCGAGCGCATCAGCCAGGTGCGCGGTATCGGCCGCTGGACCGTCGAAATGCTGCTCATCTTCCGCCTGGGACGCACGGATGTGCTGCCGGTGGACGACTTTGCGGTGCGCAAAGGATTTCAGCGAACCTATCGCCTGCCGAATGTGCCCACCAAGCAGCAAATGCTAAAGAAGGGCGAGAAGTGGAGACCGTGGCGAAGCATCGCGAGCTGGTATCTGTGGAGGGCGGCCGGAGAAAAACCTGCACTCAAGGCGAAAAGCGCTGGGGGAAAAAGTGCGAAGACTGCGAAGGCGTCGCGATCCACTAAGCCTAAGAGTTCGCGGGCGAGTGGAAAAAGGATAAGGAAGAAGGTTCGAGGATGAGACTGCCGGCCATCTTACGCCCGCTACGCGGGCTAGTTGCGCAAATTCCATGTCACCCCAGGCTTGCGCCTGAGGCTACCATCTTTTGCCCGCTACGCGGGCTGGAAGTGTCCGCGTAAGTTTATTGGCGCGATCCTGGTGCACGAGGCCGGGTACCCCAGGTTCCGCGCCGTGTCGTTCGGGGTCTCCGACGAGGCTCGGCTCGTTGGGGTGATTGTTCGGCGCTAACCTGGGATGCTTGGTTGGTTCTACTTCAACTCCACCGTGAATTTCGCGTGACACTGGTTGCCCGGATCGAAGGAAACGGTACGCTGCTTGTCGCCGGCTTTGATGTCGAACTGAATCGGCTTCTTGGCGTAGTTCGGCAGCCCTGTGAACTCCGCCTTGCCGTAGTAGTTGGTGCTCACCGTCAGATCGCTCTTGTGCGCCATTCCCCAGCGAATCAGGGCGTGGATCGCCGCCTGGTACAGCGGCTTCGCTTGGTCGTTGAGCACGTCGAAGGAGGCAGTGCAGTCGCCGCGGTCGGCGCTGATGCTGGGGACCTGGGCGCTGGCGTCGGGAGCACTATTTTTCGGCGCGCTCTCTTGCGCACCAACGAGTGAGCCCGCCAGCAAAACCATCAGTAGAATCGGAAGCGCAAGTTTAGCTCTCATCGAGATGAATAGTAACTCATTGTTTCCGGCGGAGGAAACAAGAGGCGAGTTCGTGCAAGCGATGTTTAGGGGTGTCATGCTAAGTAACCACCGGGAGCGAAGAATCTGCTTTTGTTTTCAGGTATGCGAAACAGCAGATCCTTCGCTACGCTCAGGATGACACCTCTAGGTGACCCCAGCGAGCCGAGCCTCGCCGGGGACCCCGACGCGGGCGCACCTGGAACAACTCGCGAGCGCGGCCGAATGCTAAAATCAACAATTCAGTTCCCTTCTCCCGCAAAACCCTTTTGAGGGGCGGGCGACACTTCCAAAAGGCGGACATGAGAATCCGCCCCACGCTGGAACTGGCAAAATTATGGCGCATTCAGGCAAGCCCACAGGCAATGATGTTCGACGCATGTTCCTGGACTTCTTTATCTCGAAGGGGCATAAAGAGGTTCACTCGTCTTCGCTGGTGCCGGCCAACGATCCGACGCTGCTGTTTACCAACGCCGGCATGAACCAGTTCAAAGATGTCTTTCTCGGGCTGGAGAAGCGCGATTACCAGCGCGCCACCACGTCGCAGAAGTGCGTGCGCGCCGGCGGCAAACATAACGACCTGGAAAACGTCGGCTTCACCAACCGTCACCACACCTTCTTCGAGATGCTGGGGAACTTCTCGTTTGGCGATTACTTCAAGAAAGACGCTGTCGCCTACGCCTGGGAGCTGGTGACCTCGCCTAAATGGTACGGCATCGACGGCAGCAAGCTCTACGCGACCATCTTCAAGGGCGAAGGCGGCGTGCCGCGCGACGACGAGGCTTACGGCCATTGGCTAAAGGTGGGCGTGCCCGCCGAACGCATCTTCGAGATGGGGATGAAGGACAACTTCTGGGCGATGGGCGACACAGGCCCCTGCGGTCCGTGCAGCGAATTGCACTACGACATGGGAGTGAAGTCCTCGGACAAAAAGGAGCCGGAGTGCGCCGCGGGCGAGTGCAAGTTTCCCTGCGAGTGCGGGCGCTACGTAGAGATATGGAACCTGGTGTTCATGCAGTTCGACCGCGATGCCAACGGCGTGCTGAATCCCTTGCCTAAGCCCTCGATTGATACCGGCGCGGGACTGGAGCGGGTGACGGCGGTACTGCAAAAAGTGGTGAGCAACTATGACACTGATCTGTTCACGCCGCTAATCAAGCGCGCGGCGGAGCTGACCGTCGTGTCGAGCGGCAGAGATCGGCACATGGACGCATCATTGCGCGTGATTGCCGATCACGCTCGGGCCGCGACTTTTTTGATTTCCGATGGCGTCATACCGGGGCCAAATGAGCGTAGTTCTGTGCTTAGAAAAATTATCCGAAGGGCCCTGAAGCACGGACGCTATCTTATGACAGCTGAACCGTTCTTCTATCAGATGGCCGACACAGTGGCCGAACTGATGGGCGGAGCCTATCCTGAATTGCTATCCAGCCTTCCCCATGTAAAAGAAGTTCTTCTCCAAGAAGAAAAATCCTTCGGTAGGACTCTGACGGCGGGGTTTGAAGCCCTGAAAGCAGAGTTTATTGAGTTAATGCGACCATACTGCGAACCGCAAAGTTCGTTTCGCGATGCGATCCTGTCATCCGAGCTGCCTGTGTCTGAAACGCATGCACGCTTGGAGATTCTGGATAGCCTATTTCCGGCCCAGGGGCGGCCTCGCGGGGATTGGCAACAGATTCGGATGCTCTGTACGCTACTGCGGGAGAACGGAATTACCCTCACCCTAAAGGGCTCATTCGCTTTTTATCTGTATGACTCGCTAGGGTTTCCTTCGGACTTTACGCAGGATAACTGTCGGGATTTGGGAGTTTCCTTCGATCAGGCTGGATATGACGCCGCTATGGAGGCGCAGCGCGGGCGGGCCAAGGCATCTTGGAAAGGTGGGTCTCAATCCACAGCAAACCCAGTTTATCAGGGCCTTCCGACAACAGAATTTGGTGGATATGACCGCGACGCATGGTTGCGCGACACCGGTTCGGTACTCAACTGGTACGAGGATAAGACTGGCCCGATGCTTCTCCACCGATATCGTGATTCGGAGGTTCTCGCGATTACAAGAGACGGCCGGCCTCTGCACGCGCTCGAACCAGGGGACACAGGAGAAGTAGTTCTCGACTATACGCCTTTCTACGCCGAATCCGGCGGACAGGTTGGCGATGTCGGCTGGTTCTACGATGACAAGCAGATCGAAAGGCTTGCTGAAGTCACTGGATGCATGATGCCGGTGCAAGGCGTTCGCGTCCACATGGTAAAAGCGTTGAAACAGCTTCGGGTCGGTATGCGTGTGGACGCGATTATTAATGTTGAAACTCGGCTAGCGACTATGCGTCATCACACCAGCACGCATCTGCTGCATGCGGCGCTACGCAACGTGCTTGGCAAGCACGTGAAGCAGGCCGGATCGCTGGTCGACCCGAATCACTTACGCTTTGACTTTTCGCACTTTGGCGGCATCGAGGACAAAAAGCTACAGGAAATAGAGGAAATGGCGAACCGGGAGGTGCTGCGCAACGATCGCGTGGAGGTGATCGAGGACGTGCCGATCGACGTGGCCGTCAACGAGTACAAGGCGATGGCGCTGTTCGGTGAAAAGTATGGCGACAAGGTGCGGGTGATCCGGATCGGCGATTTTTCGACCGAGCTGTGCGGCGGCACGCACACGTCGGCTACGGGCGAGATCGGGCTGATCAAGATTCTCAAAGAAAGCAGCGTCTCGGCGGGGGAGCGCCGGCTGGAGGCGGTGGCAGGCGAGGCCTCGCTGCGGCACGGCCAGGACTGGCAGCGAGTTGCAGAGGTGGCCAAGCGGCATGTTTCTACCACGGCAAAACTTTCGGATCAGCAAATTTGGGGCGATGAACAGACGATAGGGGAAACGAAGCTCGATTCTCTCGCTCTCGACGTCGCTTTGGAGCAGGAATTCGCACGGCGCGACGACGAGATCAAGCGGCTGCGCAAAGAGCTGGAACAGGCGCGCATGAAGTCAGCCTCCTCTTCGGTGGCGACCATTGGCGAGCGGGTGCGCGAGATCAAAGGGGTGAAGGTGCTGGCGCATCGCGCCGACAATCTGGAGCGTCCGCAACTGCGCACCTTGATGGATAACCTGCGCAACAAAATAGGCTCGGGCGTGGTGGTGCTGGGCTCTGTGAGCGATGGCAAGGTGGCGATCATCGTGGGCGTGACCAAGGACCTGACGGGCCGCGTGCAGGCGGGCAAGATTGTGGGCAAGGTGGCGGAGAGGGTGGGCGGCTCCGGCGGCGGACGCCCGGATATGGCGGAGGCCGGCGGCAAAGATCCGCACGCACTCGATGCGGCCCTGAGCGCCAGCTACGAGGTAGTCGAGGAACTGCTCCAGAGCGGGAAATAAAAATACCCCACGTCAGTCCAAAAGCTGGACGGGACGTGGGGCACCACTTCCACTCCTTTTATAGAACCCACCCCTGAAGCAAATCAACGAACAGGTTTTAGAACGAATAACGCAGGGCGAACTGCACCTGGCGCTCGCGGTAGAGGTTGCTGCCGGCAGCGCTGGCGGCACCGAACGGGGCATAGCCGGTTATGTTATCGGCAAAGTTGAGCACCGCCGGAACGCCAGCAATAGGAGTCGCCGACGAAGAGCTTTGAACGACATACATCGTCTGGTTGATGCTGCTGACCTGCTCGTTATTGAAAAGGTTGAAGGCTTCCACCAGGATCTCGATTTTTTGAGTTTCCGCGAATTTGAAACTGCGCGCCAACCGCAGGTCGATGTTGGTAAACGCCGGATAACGGAAATCGTTGCGCGGCAGAAGGGTGGCAAGACGGTAGGTTCCGCCCGAGCCATTCAGTCCCCCGGCGGTTCCGTAGTTCGAACTGCAATAGCTGGCGTTGCAGGTGTAATCGTTGCCGCTGATCGACTCGGTGTACGGTCTGCCGCTGGAGATGATCATCACCGGAGCCAAACTCCAACCGTTCAGCGCCGTCTTGACAAGTTTGCCGCTGTTCTGGAAATAACGCGGCTGCCAGATCAGCGCGGTCACGAAGCGGTGCCGGACGTCAAAGTTCGAGTTGCCTTTTTCCAAGGACAGGTGGTTGGGATCGTAGACCTGCCCATAGCTGGGGGTCAGCGTCTGCGAAGGGTCGGCGGTGTTGTCGATGGAATGCGAGAAGGTGTAGCTCATATCGAACTGCAGGCCATGGGTCATGCGCCGCTTTAATTGCAGAACGGCGGCGTTGTAAGAGGAGTTGGCGCTGCTGCTGGCATCGATGATGGGACCGTAGGCGCTGATCGGGCGCGTGCTGCTGGCATAGAACGGGACGGTCATGGTCTGCCCGTTGAAGGGACCGCCATTGAAGATGTAAGAGGCGGTCGTGGTGGGCTCGGTATTGGGAAGGTTCTTGTCGATCCACTGCATCATTTCACGCCCGAAGGTTCCCAGATAGCTGACGGAGACGACCGTGTTGCGGAAAATTTCGCGCTCCAGAATCAGATCGAATTCGTGAATCTGCGGATTCTGCAGGTGCGGATCGAAGTAAGTAATCGAGGGAACGAAGGAGCTGCACGAGGTGGTGATGACCTGGGGAAAGTTTGGGGCGCAACTCGAGTTGTACGAGACGGTAAAGTTGCTCTGGGAGACACCCGAGATGCCGCTGCCGACCAGGACGCTGCCAATGGCGCCATTGTTGATGCGGCCGTAATACAGGCCATAGCCGCCACGCAGGGAGGTGGTGGCGTTGCCGAAGACATCCCAGGCGAATCCGATGCGGGGACCGAAATTGTTCTTATCGGAGGGCATGCGCAGGGTTGGGTTCACGCCGTTCAAAGAGGCCAGCAAAGATCCCTGGGCTTGCGCCAAAGTTGGGAAGCTGGAGTTGGGATACTGCACCGCGGGCAACTGCTCGTACTCGTAACGCAGGCCGAGGTTCACGGTCAAACGCGGCAGGATCTTCCAATCGTCCTGAATGAATCCGGCGTAGTCCCAGGTATGGAATTGGGAGGCGAGCGGTCCGAATGCCTGAGAAAAGCTGCTCCAGTTGGTGGCCGGCTTGCCGGGGAAGAGGGACGGATTCTGTTGAATCGTGTAATCTTCGACGAAATCTTCGAGGGTGCTGTAAGTGTAGGACCCGTACCCGTTATAAAGATAGTTCTGAACATCGTGAGCGCGATCGAGGTCGAAGCCAAACTTGAACAGATGATGTCCGTGCGTCCAGCTCATGACTTCGGAAAACTGGTTGCGGACCTCATCGGGATAGGCGTAGCGATTGAAAGTGGCCGGGGTGCCAATGTTGAACTGCGAGGCGATGGAAATCGACGGCACGTAGCCGCTGGCGGCAACCAGATTGTTGTTCACCTCGGCGGCGGACGGCGGGGAGGCGGTTTCGTACTGGAAGTCACGCCCGAGCTGATAGCGGAACTCGCTGACAAGGTTATTGGTCAGCGTCGATCGCAAGCGCCCCATGAACATATCGGTCTTGACGTAGTCGTTGCCCCAACTGGCAATGCCGTCGTTGTAAACGGGAATGGTCTGCACCCCGTTGGGAGAGCTCCAACGCATGCGGTTGTAGCTGGCGGTGAAGGTATTTTTGCTATTGATGACCCAATCTATCTTGGGGAAGAAGATGTCCTGAGCGCCAGTGCGCGGAACGACGCCGGTCTCCGACAGCAGGAATTTCTGGGCGGCATTGTAATAACCCTGGACCTGGCTCTGCATGGCAGGGGTAATGGTGTTGCAGGCGGAGCCACTGCAAAGTCCCAGATACTTGGCGATGGTGTTCAGGTCGGACTTCGCGCCCAACAGGGTAGCGGTGTTGCTGTACGTGGTTTGAGTGGTCGCGGGTGCAAAAAAAGAGCTGCCGGAAGGAGCGGCAACGCCTGGGAAATTGAGCCGCTGGCCATCGTAGTCGAAGAACCAGAACAGCTTGTTTTTGAAGATCGCCCCACCGAGATTGCCACCGAATTGCTGGCGGCGATCCTCGGGTTTGACAGGCTGTGGCGTGATGGTGCCGGAGTTGTCGACATACTCGGTTGAGTACGGGTTGATGGCACCGAGGATGCTGTTATCGCGGAGGTAGTAGAAGGCTTCGCCGTGCAGCTTGTCGGAACCGCTCTTGGTGACCGTATTGACCACGCCGCCGGCGGCGCGGCCGTACTCTGAAGAGAAGTTCGAGTTGTTGACCTGGAACTCGAGCACAGAGCTTTGACTGATGGTGTGCGCCAGGCGCGTGCGGCCGCGTTCTTCCGACCAGAAGGCGTCGTTGTTGTTGCCGCCGTCTACGGTATTCATGTTCAGCAGTCCGCTGAGGCCGCGGAAACTAATCAGCCCGTACGGACCGTCGGGAACCAAGCCAGGCGTCAACAGCGCGAAATTCGACCATCTGCGGCCATTGATCGGCAGATTTTGAATGGCAATGTCGTTAATGTTGTTGGCAAAGTCCGGCTGGACAGTGTTGACGGTCGGGGCTTCGTCGGTGACCTGGACCGTCTCGACGGCGGGGCCAAGGGTCAAGCCGACCTCGAGCTCGGTGACACGACCGATTTCGACGATCAAACCCGAGGCCCGATAGGGCGCAAACAACGGCGCCTCGACCGTCACTTCGTATTGGCCCGGGGAAAGGGGAGTGATGCGGAACACGCCGAAGGTGTCCGTCATGCTAGTTTTTTTCTCGTTCGTTCCGAGATTCCGAACGATTACCGTGGCGTTGGGCAGCAACGCTTTGTGCTGGTCGCTGACCGTGCCGCCAATGGCGCCAGCCGTGCTTGACTGGGCAAGAGCCGCTAGCGGAAGCAGAATGAAAAAAAACACCGCCAGCGCAAAAACCCTCCAACAAACGCTACCGAAACCGTTTGCCGGGGATCCCTCGAAGCATCTGCCGTTCGTTGACTGCATCATGCTCTCCTGAGAAGGCGCGTTGAAATGCAAACGGCACTGGCGGAAGAGGTTGTTGATGCGATCCGATACTCGCGACCGGTTTCGGTTAGCAGCGCGGGCCGACTGCCACCTCAGGGCAACGCTGAAGGAGCGTTTGCCGGGGACTTCTCGATGCGTCCGGCTGCTTTACGGGAAATAATTGTTGGAAAACTGGCCTATTGCGGTGCATGAGCAAAATTGCACACCTGGGATTAAACCACGCAGCAACTCACTTAAGAAACGAATTCTTGAAGAATCTCTACGGATTTGCGCCGAAGGCAGCACGGAGACGCATTTTCTACACAGCAAATGAGGTGAACACCTGATGCGAATCGAGTTCGGATGTGGCCAGAATCTAGCTCTGCCATCGCGAGGGTGAAGCAAGCGGCAAGCGAAAGAGCGATGGCGCGAAGCGATCCCGGCGACGGCCGCTTTTGCGGTTGCGACGGGGTGGACGTCAGCCTACAGTGGCGCGCAGCGGAAATTGCCGGCAGGAAGATAATGCCGTTGGCCCCGCTCGCAGCCGATATTACGGGCAAAGCGGCAAGCCAGGCGTGGAGCGTCAGTTATAAAAACTTAGCGCCGCAGCTACCGCGGGCTGAATCTGCTGAATCTAAGGATTGCAAGCACGACGAACCCGGCTTGGCAAAAACGGCTGTGGCAGCCGCTTTCCCAATGGGTTGAAAACGCGGGACCGGACCGATGAGCGGCCGCCATCGCTGGTGAGAGACAAAAGACGAACGACAAAAGAAAAATACGAGGATTGTTTCCAGCAGGCCCGCGACTCCGTAGCTTGCAGCAGGTTTTTAGGCCGCCTGCTGGGTCTTCGATTAGAATCGATGTAGGCAGGCACGTACGCTCAACCGGGAATCGCCGGCGCACGCCGTTGTTGGGCGCGCAGTGAGAGCGCAGCTGTATCTGTATCTGAATCTGAGTGGAAGCGGAAGAGCCGCCCGCGGCGGGATTCAGCGCGAGTGTAGACCAAATACGAATGAACAATAATTCGGTAAATCAGGTGCAGGCCGCCGAGATCCTGCGGCAGGCGATTTCGCGCCATGTGCGGCGGACGCTGGTCAGGCGTGAGGAAGAATTGACGACCAGCGAGTTTGTCACGCCGGTTGCACTGGCGGTGCGCGACCAACTGGTTGACCGCATGCTGCAGACCGAATCCCGCTATCGCGCAGCCGGCGCCAAGCGACTCTACTATCTGTCGCTGGAATTCCTCATGGGCAGACTGCTGGGCGACACGCTGTGCAATCTGCGGCTGATGGAAATAACCCGGCAGGCTCTGATTCCGATGGGGGAAGATCTGGACAAGGTGCTCGAAAGCGAGCCGGACGCCGGACTGGGCAACGGCGGACTGGGACGGCTGGCCGCCTGTTTTCTGGAGTCGATGGCAACCATGGGCATGCCGGGCTATGGCTACGGCATCGATTACGAATACGGCCTGTTCAAGCAGGAGATCGTGAACGGATTTCAGCGGGAGAAGCCCGACCGCTGGAAAGCCAACGGAACGCCGTTCGAGATTCCGCGCCCCGAGCAGGCGATCGTGATTCCGCTCTATGGACGGGTGGAGAATCTGCGCAATGCGGAAGAGGACTACCGGCAGGACTGGACCGATTACAAGATCGTGCTCGGGGTTCCGAACGACATGCCGGTGGTGGGTTACAACGGCGAGACGGTAAACTTTCTGCGGCTGTTCAGCGCCCGCGCGTCGGAAGATTTCGACATCGAGATTTTCAATCGCGGCGACTACATACGGGCGGTGGAACAGAAGATCGGCACGGAGAATATTTCCCGCCTTCTGTATCCGTCCGATTCGGTAGTGGCGGGCCGCGAGCTGCGGCTGGTGCAGGAGTATTTTCTGGTGGCTTGCGCGGTGCGCGACATTGTGCGGCGATACCTGAACGAGTATCCGAACTTCGATCAGCTGCCGGAAAAAGTTGCCATCCAGATGAACGATACACATCCGGCGCTGGCGGTGGCCGAGTTGATGCGGGTGTTCATCGACGATCACGCAATGGAGTGGGAACCGGCTTGGGAGCTGACGCGGAAGATCCTGGCCTACACCAACCATACGCTGCTGCCGGAGGCGCTGGAGAAATGGAGTTTGTCGCTGCTGGAGCGGGTGCTGCCGCGGCACACGCAGATCATCTTCGGCATCAATCACCGCTTCCTGCGCGGACTCTCCGCCTATAGCTGGATCGATAGCGAAAAGGTGCGGCGGATGTCGATCATCGAAGAGGGCTTCGAAAAACAGGTTCGGATGTCGCACCTGGCGATTGTCGGCTCGCACGCGGTGAATGGCGTTTCGGCGTTGCACAGCGAGCTGCTGCGCTCGACCCTGGTTCCGGAATTTGCCCAGCTTTGGCCGGAGAAATTCAGCAATAAAACTAACGGCGTGGCGCCGCGGCGCTGGCTTCTGAGGGCGAATCCGCAGCTCTCGCGCCTGCTCTGCGAAACCATCGGCGAGGAGTGGATCACCGACCTCGAAGAGCTGCGCAAGCTGGAGCAATATGCGGACTCGGCCGAATTCCAGCAGCGCTTCGCCGAGGTGAAGTACGGCAACAAGGTGCGGCTAGGCAAGGTCATCGAGGAACAGACGGGCGTGCTCGTCGACCCGGCCTCGATGTTCGATGTGCAGATCAAGCGCATCCACGAATATAAGCGTCAACTGCTGAACGTGCTGCGCATCATCGGCGACTATCTGCGGATAGTGGAAGACGGCCAGGAAATCGCGGTGCCGCGTACCGTGCTGTTCGCCGGAAAAGCCGCGCCCGGCTACTGGGCGGCCAAGCAGATCATCAAGCTCATCCACAGCGTCGCCGAGGTGGTGAACCACGACCCGCGGGTGAAAGACCGGCTGAAAATCGCGTTTATCCCCGATTACAGGGTTTCACTGGCGGAGGTGATCATTCCCGCGGCCGATCTCAGCGAGCAGATTTCGACGGCCGGGATGGAGGCCTCCGGCACCGGCAATATGAAGCTGATGATGAACGGAGCGCTGACGGTGGCGACCTACGACGGGGCAAACGTCGAGATGATGGAAGAGGTGGGAGCGGAGAATATTTTCATTTTCGGGCTGCGGGCGGAAGAAATACAGATGATGCGGCAGCGCGGGCTTTATAGTCCGCGGGCGATTTACGAGAGCGATCCCGAGGTAAAGCGGATTTTGGACTGTTTCACCCATGATCGCTTCTCGCCCCAGGAGCCCGGATTGTTCCGCTGGATCTTCGACGAGCTGATTAATCGCGGCGACCGTTTCTTCCACGTGGCCGACCTGCCGGCCTACATGGCGATCAATCAGCGCATCGATGGGGAATTTCTGAATCGTCCGCTGTGGAACCGCAAAGCGATCCTGAACACGGCGCGGTCGCCGAAGTTCAGCAGCGATCGCACCATCCGGGAATATGCCAGCGAGATCTGGAACTTGAAAAGTTATCAGCCCGATTGGGTGTCTTTTCCGCTGCCGCAACTGTATGGCGAAGGGGAATGCAGCGAGAATGTCATCCCCGATGCCAGCACGATTTCAGAGTAGGCGTATGGCGGCAGACGTCCGACGCCCGAAAGACAACACCAAAGTCAACTGGCCCACATCGGCGCCCAACGGCAGGCGCAGATATGGGCCACCGGCGAGTTTACTTTCAAATCTGGGCCACCAGCCACTCTGAGATTCATTATCATGGCGGTCTCTCTACCGAACCCGGACGTAGAATATAGTTGTGTTACTGCTGTCGAGTCCTATTGTGTTCCCATCTTCGCTAATAGAGCCGGTCATCCCCCTGTCAAGGACTAGCTGACCATTCTGCAGGTATTCGTGAAGCTTATGTCCGGCGATTTTATATGTAGTGGAACTGGCGGCGGTATCTTTGTTGCCGCGGATTGTGTCGCCTAGAACGGTCAGAGTTACCACATATCCATTGCCAAAGTCATGGACATACTGTGCGCCGTCGATTCTCCTGAGGAAGTCTTCTTGCTCCCTGACCTTTCTTTCCTCAGCCGCTGCTTGCTGTGCTCGTTGATCTTCGATTGCTTTCTGTGCTGCCGCCTGTCTCCGTTGTTGTTCTTCCGCGGCTGCCTGCGCCGCTGCCGCCTGCGCCTTCTCTGCCGCCATCTTCTGATCGTCTGCCGCTGATTCCTTTAACGCCTTCAGCTTGTAGATTTCGTCCTGGGCGTCGCGAGCGTCGGGAGGTTGAGTGAGCAGATAAAGGTTCAAGCTGGCGACCGCATCGTCGTAATGGTCTGCCGCCTTCTGCGCCGTGGCCAACTTCTTATAGGCATCTGCCCACCAGGGAGCTGCCAGCAAGGCCGCCTTGTACTGCTCGATCGCCCGCTCCAGGCCAGCGTTGTCCTTCGCCTTCTCCATGAACGTAGCCGCCATTACGTAATGGCCACGAGCCTCTTCGGGGATTGCCGGTGCAGGACGCATAGTCTTCGCAATCGCGATGATCTTCTGTCGCAGTGCAGTATCGTCGGGGCTCTTCTGCAGATCGGCGACGTACTGGTTGAGCGTCTGCCGCGGCGTGGTTGTCTGCGCTCGCGCGGGAATTACGATTGCGAACAACAGCAGAAGAAGCAGGGGCCCGGTGAGAATTATTTTTGTCTTCATGGTTTCTTCTCCTGGATACTGCATGTTCTGTTTTCTGTCGCATAAGTTCGCGGCACTGGGGCCAATTGAACACTCACGACCCGGGTTGCCGGCCGTTGCGGGTCCAGAAATAGCAGGCGATGGTGGCACTGACGGCCTGCACCAGGACGACCAGCAGCACGCAACCATTCCAGCCGCCGACTTCCCATAGCCAAGCCGGCACGGAGCTGCCGGCGCCGCCGCCCACGTAATAAAACGAGGCGTACATGCCGGCCGCCAAGGCCTGGCTGTGCTTGACCACTTCGCCGATGTGTCCGTTAGCGCAGGCCTGGGTAATGAAGGTGGCCGAACTGTATACGGCGAGCCCGGCGACCACGATCCACAACGAGTTGGCGAGCGTGAGCAGCACCCCGGCGACACCCACCACGGTGGCTCCGACGTAAGTGTTGCGGTAGCCAAAGCGGTCGATCCAGCGGCCGGCGACAGGCGTGATCACGCCACCCACGAGGTAGACCAGAAACACATAGCCGAGCGCGGCCGTACCCAGGTGGAACGGCGGTGCGGCGAGATGGAAGTTTACGTAGGTGAAGGTCGCCAGCATGGAAAAAAGAATGCACGATCCCACCAGGTAGGTCGCCAGCAGAGGGCGATTGCGCAAGTGGCCGAACATCAGGCGCAGCGACGAGTCGGCCTGCGCGGCAGGCACGAAGCGGCGTTCACGGGGAAGCGACTTCGCCAGCGCCACGGCCCAGATCAGGTTGATGCAGCCGAGCACGATGAAGGTCCACCGCCAGTGGTAATGCCCCGCGATCATGCCGGCCAGAATGCGGCCGATGCATCCGCCGACGACCCCGCCGGTTTGAAAGACAGCCATGGCGCGCCCGACGCGGCTGGAATCCCATTCTTCATTGATGTAGGCGACGGTGACGGAAAACACTCCGGGAGTAAAGATGCCTTGCAGAAATCGCCAAGCGACGATCTGGCCAAGGGTCCAAGCGGTTCCGGTGAGAATGGTCGAGAAGGAAAGCAGGAAGGCCGCCCAGATCATGGTTCGCTTGCGGCCCCAGCGATCGGAAAGCCGTCCAAAGATGGGGGCGGCCAAGGCGATGGCGATCGGCGGAGCCGTGACCGTGAGGCTGACGGCGAATTTGCCGGCGTGAAACAAGTGCGCCAGCAGGGGGAGCAGAGGCTGCGTGGCGAACAGATTCATGTAGGCGCAGGCACCAGCAATCGCCAGAGGAAGCATGCTGCGCGAGGAGGCAGAGGCCACCCATTCGACGGCAGGAGATTCGGCGAATTGCCGCACGCAATGATCCTCCATAAAAAGGCCTGCGCAAGCCAACAACCGCGACGAAGCGCGAGGGACGCACGTGCGCCTGCCGGCATTCGGCGAAACCCACCGCGCCCAAAGCATGTGCGTGCAGGGAACTCGGTTTCGGTTCACCATACTCCAGCTTGGCGGCGGACGCCAAGAGGTTTTCGGCCGGGCTTCGGCCTCAAACTGGATCTGGCGGGGCATCGGGCGGCGGGCGGATCGGCAGTCCTGGTGAAATTCGCGGGCTCGCCGCTTCCGGCGGGCTTCTGGAGGGCTTCCGGCGGCATCTCATTTCAGCAGACGTTGGTGAGGAGCTGTCGCCGGTGCGCCACCGATACGAGAAATCCGTGCAAGCGCTTGCCGGTTCGCCCACGCGAATAGCGTTGGTGGTAGTTCTGTCGGGCCTCTTCGCCGGGTTACTGGAATTTGGAATTTACACGGCTGTAACGCAAGCTGACGCTTCGCCGCGTATCCAAGCGATGACCGATGCCTTATTGGTAGGTCTGGCGGCGGCATTGGTGCCTTTCTTAATCCTGCTTGCCGCCCGTGAACGGCACCAGAAAGTGCTGGACGATCTCAGAAAGATTGCGCAGCTAAATCATCATGTCCGCAACGCCCTGCAGACAATTATGTATAGCGAGTACCTGCCTGACTCCGAAGAGAACCGAAAGGTCGTGTTGGAGGGCGTGGAGCGGATTGGGCGCATCCTGCAAGAACTCTTTCCTGCCGTCGGCGAGCGCGTCGAAGATAAACGGTGGAAGGTCGTTCAGATGAATCGCGTTCGTGGATTCGTCCCAGATCGCAGACATCGGATCTAGCCGCGGGAGTACGAACTACACGGCGCGGAAAACAGGCAGCCGGCTTGTTCTCGGGCTTATCGCCTAAAGAGTCTCTCAGTATCCTGATCTTTCCGGAATTTTCTCGGTATCTTCGCAAATATTTTTCAGGAGTTTCCCCGGATCAAGACGGCTGCTTGCTCCGGTGGTAACCTCTGCCGCCTTTCCGCGGCCCGGGCCTTGCGGGCGAACATCGCGGTCCAAACCCGCGTCCTGCCTGCCTGGCAGAGGTACTCTTGGCGTTAACAGTGGTACCACCAACGTAACTTCCCGCCCTCCAGAGTTGTTGCTATGCTGCGAGCTGCCATCTCTAGTTTATTGCTGGTTGGAAACAAGCAAAGCGGTGGTGGCGGTTGCATGTGATCGAGGTATTCGATATGAAGCTAAAGTTTGGTGTCGCTTTGCTGGCATTTGTTACTGCGATAATCCCATTATCAGTATCCGTATCCGCCGAGAGTGGTCCGCTGTCCGAGGCCGTTGCCAATCGCGACGCCGCGCGGACCTACGCCAATCTGCCTTTGCGCTTCGAGCCAGCGGCCGAGCCGGGGTACTTCCTGGCGCGCAGCAGCGGTTATGCGGTGCTGGTTGGGGCTGGCGAGTCCGCCATTGCGATCGCCGACGCCAATTCCGGGGCTGCGCGAACTCTCCGCTTCCGCTTCGACGGCTCGAGTGCCACGGCGCGGATCGAAGCTATCGAAGCGCTGCCGGGAGTGACCAACTATTACATCGGCCAGGACTCGAGCGAAGTGGCGGCTGGGGGTGCGGAACTTCGCCAAACTGCGCACCAAAGACGCGTATCCCGGCGTGGACGTTGTCTATTACGGCGACCAACGCCGCCTGGAATTCGATTTCGTGGTCGCGCCCATGGCCGACCCTCGCGCCATCGCGCTGACTCTCTCCGGGATGGATAGACTCTTCATCAATGCTGACGGCGACCTTGTGGCCGAAGTCAACGGCCACCCCGTCCGCTTTGCCAAGCCGTATGCCTATCAGAAAGTATCCGGCAGCGCCCAGGCGGTCAGCGTGGAATACACTCTGGCAGCTCCGGGAAAGGTTCAGCTAAAAATCGGCGATTACGACAAGAACCTGGAACTGGTGATCGATCCGACTCTGTCCTACTCTACCTATCTGGGTGGCTCGCAGGGAGACACCGCGAATGGGATTGCGGTGGACACTGCGGGCAACGCCTATATCACCGGGCAGACCTGTTCGATCGGCCAGGATCAGAATCCCATACTCTTCCCAGCTCCGACTCCCAACCCCAGCAACACCACGGTCAAGGGAGTTTCGCCGGCTTGTAACGCTTACGTCACTAAGTTAGACCCCACCGGAGCTACGGTTCTCTTTACTACTTTCATCTCAGGCGTGGTTCCGACGGCCGCCAATGGCTCTGCCTCCGGCAATGGAATCGCACTGGATGATACTTCGCTCAATCCTACTCCGGTACCTAACGGGTACCCGAACGTGTATGTGGTTGGCACCACAAGCTTCCAAGATATGCCGATTCCCTTATGCGGCATAGCGCCTTGCCCGGTTGGGTTTTACCAGGACCCGGCTTATACCAGTGCTTCGCCCAACTGGCCCGGCGGTGATACCGACCCCTTCATTGCAATCCTGAACTCGACAACCGGTACCTTGATCCGTACCACTTATCTCGGTGGAAATGGTCTTGACGCTGGTTACGGTATCGCAGTAGATCCGCAACAGAACGTAATCGTGGCCGGTAAGACGAGTTCGTTCAATTTTCCCGCGTACAACGGATTCGAACCGATAACCGAAGCATACGTGGCGTTCGTGACGAAGCTTGACTTCGGGCTTCACATTGCGCTTCCGATTCTTCCCGGCGCTTCGCCCATGTCGCCCAGGGCGGCGTCCCACACTGATTTTTGCGGTTCCACTTGTCCGACCACACCCGACCCCACTTCCGCTTATTACTTCTTCTCCGCGGTGTATGGCGGACAGTTAGTGGCGCCCCCGCAGACATGGACTTACGTGATTGGCGCTCCGATTGCGGCGGGCACGATCACCACCCTTTACCCAACCTGCGCGGTAACTGAGCCTCCAACAAACTATCCCGCGTTGAGAGTTGTCGCGCAGAACGGAGGGACAACGGCGGGCATCAATTGGGTAGCCGACAACCTATGCACAACCGGCGTCATAGGAAATGTCGTCCCCGATAACGGAATTAATTGGCTAGTTGTCGGCGTCGCGCCTTGGATAACGCCGCTCTCTGCCAGCACGGAAGCTTATGGCGTGGCGCTGGACTCGACCGGCGGCGTGTTCGCGGTTGGCGGCTCGAGCACCTCTCAGCTACATCCTTCGCTTCCCGGACCGGGGTACACCGCAGGGGGTACGGACTGGCTACCGCTGGCGGATACATATTGGAACGGCACAGGATCGTGGATTATAAAACTTCACGGACAGGACACATCTACCGGTTCCAAGAACGCTGGCCGGCCCGTCTATGTGACGGCCCTGGAAACAAACATGACAGACAATAGCGGCAATGTGGATGCCGCCAAGGGAGTCGCAATTGACAGCCAGGGCGCCGCCTACGTGGTTGGCACCACGACGGGAAGCATTCAGGCTGCCATAGGGCGAACGGTAGGCTTAAATGAGTCACCGCTCGGGGCCGCGCCTTCAACCGATGCGTACATTCTGAAGATGCAGAGCCCCTCCCAGATCGTGTACGCCACCTATCTCGGTGGCACGGGGAACGATCAGGGTCTTGGCGTAGCGGTAGACGGCGGGGGATATGCCTACATCATCGGGAGCACCCAGTCGACTGATATCCCGGTGATCAACGCGGTGGTCGATGGGAGCGGCAACACGCTCAGTACACTCAATAACCCGCAGCATGCGGAAGCCTACATCGCCAAAATGACCCAAGACGGAACGGCATTGATCATGTCCGCGTACCTGGGCGGCAACAGCGGCGACCAAGGAAACGCGATCGCTCTCAGCAAGTCCGGAAACGGGGATATTTACCTGGCGGGCAATACCAATTCATCGAATTTCCCGATAGTACCCATCGTCTCTCCGACCAACCCCGTTGTTTTTGGAAGAAACACCTACGCCAACAATGGCGATGCCTTCGTAACCAAGATTTCGGGGGCGAGTTTCCCGAAGATCACGCTCTCGACGTCGAACCTGAACTTCCTCGTGCCTCAGGCGGTGGACTGGGCATCCACAGCGGCGCAGATGCAATCTGTAACACTTACAAATTCCGGGACGGCCACGCTCCATTTCCTCAGCCCCGGCATAGCGATGTCGGAGTCCCCGAGCAGTTTTTCGATCTATAACAACACCTGCGGCACCCCGCCTAACGCGCAGCTACTTCCGGGTAGTTCTTGTACGGTCACTGTGAGCTTCACACCGTCGCAAGCTGTTTCGCTTTCAGGCACGTTGGAAATTCCTGACGACGCGCCGAACAGCCCGCAACCCGTGGCGCTTTCAGGCACCGGAGTGTTGGTGAAAGACTCGGTTTCGCCGACCGCTCTTACGTTTGCCAGCACGCTAGTGGGACAAACTGCCGCGACGCAGACAGTTACACTGACAAACGCCGACCCGACGTACACGCTGATTCCGGGCAGCGTCGTACCAAACACGAACCCGCCTGCGACCAGCCCCGAGTTTAGTGCGATTTCGGGCTGCAATACGAATTTGCTGCCGGGGCAATCGTGCACGATCACGGTAAGCTTCACGCCGAACATGGCGGGAACGCAATCAGGCTCACTTATTGTTAATACCGGCAACGGCTACAGTATCGCGCCAATTGCGTTGCAAGGCGTTGGTAGCGGCCAGGCGATTTCACCCGCAGGTGCCTGTTCCGCGACCGATATATGCGTGACCGGGCCGACCGGTACCGTAACGGTCACTAAGGGCACGCCACAGACGTTCAGTATCAACGTGACAATCCCCAGCGGGTTTACCGGAAGCAGCATAGCCCTTAATTGTGCGCCGCCGGCAAACGTGACGTGCACGATTTCGCCGAATCCCATTCCAATCGTCAGCGGAACGACAACCTACCCGGCCACCGTGACCGTCAGTGTTCCCACCGGGAATACGATAACCGTCTCTGAATTGTTAAGACCAGGACGGCTGTTGGCGACCCTGCTGCCCTTCGGCGGAATCGGTCTAATTTTCGCCGGACGACGCAGACGCTGGCTGCTAATGCTTGGGTTGATCGTGTGCCTGGCTCTGGGAATGGTGAACTGCGGCGGCGGCAGCAGTTCGAGCAGCAATCAGCAGCAATTACAGATCACGACAACGCCAGCCGGTTCGCAGCCGCTTGTTGTTCCGCTGTCCATTTCGTAAACAGGGCCGCGAAAGCATGCAATGAGCGAGGTTGGATTTGCGGGGCTAGCCCGCAGCCAACCTCGTTTTTTGTTGCGTCGAAAACCTTTAGGGATACACGGGCAACGAACCACCCTAACGCCGGGATGCCGGACCGAAGAAACTTCTCCAGGTTAGCCAAATGCGGGCGAACCTGCCCCGCTTGCCAGGGTTTGCTCGATCGAGTTTGGTGGCGAGTTCGCACACCCTCGCTTGAATCTGATCCCGTGATTGCTTCACTGCCGCAGCGCGAACCGGATGGCGCCGTTGCGCTCGCTTGTTGAGGCGCGTCCCTCCGCCACCAGATGGTGCAGATGAGCAATCGCTTCGCCAATCGCAAAGCCGATTTCGTGGCCGTTGAGTCCGTCTCCGAATAGCTCCGGAAGCAAGTCCGCGGCGGTCAGAGAACTACGATGCAGAAGGGTTTCGATCTTGGCCAGTCTCTCCTGGTGATGAGCTTCGATCTCCCGGATGCGTGCGTGCAGCCCGATGAAGGGCCGATTATGCGATGGCAACACCATCACGTCTCCGCAGCTCCGCGCCAGGCGCCGGTTGCTGGCCAGGAACAAGCCCAGAGGCTCGGCGTCAGGCCGGTCGCCAAAGACGCTGACGTTGGGCGTGATTTTGGGCAGTACCTGGTCAGCGGAGATGAGCAGATTGCGTTCCGGCGAGTGCAGCAGAGCCTGCGCCTGGGCGTGTCCCTGGGTGACCATCACCTGCCAGCCGACGCCGCCAATGGGCAGCGAAGCCCCATCCTCAATTGGGCTCCACTGGTCCGGCAACTGTCGAAAATGATGGCGATGACGGCTCCAATGCTCATTAATGTTGGCCGCCGCCGCTTCCGATAAACCGTGCCGGCGCCAAAATCCGATGCGGTTGGACGATTCCTCCGCCCACCGACTGCCCATCAGCATCAACGCTCGTTCGCGCTCCGCGCGGGTGATAGTGGGAATGATTCCCCAGCGCTCGCATATCCAGCGGCAATTGCCCACGTGGTCGGGATGATGGTGGGTCACAAACAGGCGCGTAATCGGCAGTCCGTCCAGCGTGCAGGACCACGCGGCTTCGATCTGTTCCCGTACCTCGGGCAACGGGAAACCGCAATCGATCATGGTCCAGCCATCGCCGTCCCGCAGCAGCCAGAGATTGATGGCGCGGAGCCGGAACGGAAGCGAGGTCAACAACCAATGCACGCCCGGAGCTATCTCCACGGGTTTCCCGGGCTCTGGGGGAACCGCTATTGGGAAGCGTAGAGTTTCGCTGTTCGCATCCATTTTTTAATGTCTGAGACTATAGCAATACCAGAGGTGTCATCGTGAAGAGGGTTCGCTGGGCCTTTTTGCGAAGCGAATGACGATTTAGCATTTCAACATCTCAGCGAGCGCGGAGATTCTTAAGGGGAGCTCGCGGATTGGGCGCGGGCCAGCAGGAACAGAGCCAGCCCAATGGCGCCGAACCCTGCCGCCGCACCGCCCAGCAGAATGGATATGGAGAAAAACCGCCGGTTCCAGCCGGCGTGCAGCCTGATCTCTTGCGGGTTAGACGGATTGAATCGCACTCGATGATAGCTACCCACGGGGTACTCGTCGCCGAGACGGCGAACCTGTTGGTAATCTCGCGAGTTGTGGGGGCCGGCACCGGCAAAGTGCGGTTGTCCATCGCGCGAAAACAGAAACTGCGAATCCCACGCGTAGTAGTTGCCGCCCGCGAAAGTGAGCTGCACCACATTGCTGCGGACCACCTGCGCGTTGACTTCAGGCCAGCCGCTCACGACCCGGTACTGGCTCCAGAAGTAAGGCAGCGCCATGGCCGCCGCAACCACGGCGAAGACCACGAAGGCTGCGCTAACGACATAGAGACCGTGTAGTCCTCGATGCGTGCCGGCTTGCGGTTGCACCTGCTGATTGCCTTTCCGGGTGCAGGTAGTCGCGGCAGAATGCACTTGGCCTGCTTCCTTTACCGATACAGACGAACAGATACTGAAGCCCCCAGAGTCGCCGGACTCGAAGCTCGCAGATCCTCGCCGATTCAACGCTTCTCCAACTCTTTCCGTTCCTCGCGCAAGCGCCGGTAACGGCCCGTGAGATACAGGATGTAGAGCAGGTGAATCGTCCATGTAGCAATATACGCCAGGCATAAGAATTTCATCGCGGCTTATTCCCCACCTTGGGGAGCGAGCGGGCGCGGAGTCGCACTCGGGCGCAGCTCCGCGAGCTTCAAGCTTGGCGGCTCGCATCTCGGCCTCGGGGCCAAGAGCGCGGTCGGCATGCGCTTCTTCGACGGCGTTCTCCGCCAAGGCAAGCCTGTATCGCAGCCAGATCAGCAATAGCGCAAACGAGAGAAAACCCGCCAGATTCCAGAGCACGGCGTCCACATGCGCGGGTCGAGCCCCGAGCCTTCGCCGCCGGCGATCACCGGCTGCGGATGCTGCGTGCGGAAATAACGGATCGACAGATACACGATCGGAACATCGACAAATCCGAAGATAGCGAGCGCCGCCGCCAGCACCTGCGTCTGCGCGCCCGTGGCGAAGCGCCGCAACACCAGGTAGCTGACGTAGATCAGCCAGAGCACGAGCGTGCTGGTGAGCCGCGCATCCCAGGTCCACCAGATGCCCCACACCGGACGCGCCCACAGCGGTCCCGTCACCAGCACCACTGTACAAAAGACCACGCCCACCTCGGCGCTGGCCAGCGCCAGCGCGTCAGAGCGCTGGGTGCGTCGGACGAGATACCAGATGGAGGCCAGGAAATTGGTAAAGAACAGGAGAAACGCCACCCAGGCGTGCGGCAGATGATAGTAGAAAATTCGCTGCACGTCTCCCATGGTGGCCTCGGTGGGAGCCACGAACATTGCCTGGTAAAAGGCATAGGAGAGCAGCCCGAGCGTAACCAGAGCGAAGAAGGTAAATGAGCGTTTCATCCGGCGTTAATCACCTTCGGGGCATCTTTCGGCAAACCATCATTCGGCATTGATCACGGTCTCGAACAGCGCCAGGCACACGGTCGTAAACACCAGGTCGTAGACGGCCAGCAACTGTATCCAGAAGCGCGGCGAGGCTTCGCCGGTGAGCACGGAGGTGGTGGCGTCGACCATCGCCAGCAGCGCTGGAATCGAAATCGGGAATAGGATCAGCGGCAGCATGATCTCGCGGCTGCGAGTACGAATCGAGATGGCGGCGAAGAACGTTCCGTTGACCACCAGCGCCCAGGTTCCCAGCAGCGCGATCACGAGCAACTGATACACCGGTCCCGACCGATCGCAGATTATAAAAAACGATAAACAGCGGAGTCATCAGCGCCTCCAGCACGCTGACCAGAATAAAGTTGCCGACCGCCTTGGCCAAGAACAGCGAAACCGCGGGCGCCGGCGATACGCGATAGGCGTCCAGCACCTGGTTGCGCAGCTCGCGCGCCCAGGTCTGGTTGAGCGCAACCACGGCGGCAAACAGGAACGCCACCCAGACCAATCCGCCGGCGATGCGGCGCGACTCCTCGGCCGTGGGATCAAAGCTGAAGCTGAAGATCACCACCACCAGCAGGGCAAAAAACAGCATGGAATTAACGGCGTCTTTGGCGCGCCATTCCAGGCGGAGATCTTTCGCCAAGGTGCGGCGCGCCACGGCCATCACGGTCATCGCTCGCCGCCTTCCAAAGGAGGTCGGGCAAGCGCCATCCTCGCCCTTGGCTTCATTTTGATTTTTATCATTTCGATTTTGATCGTTATCCTGATCCGGGCGATCCGTACTTTGGCTAAAGGGAAATTTCAGGTAGTCCGGCAAGCCGCGCTCGCGAGCCGCAAGCAGACCGGCGGAAAGCAGCAAAGCCTCGTCGGCCACCGCCTCCAGCACGGCAGGCTGATGAGTAACTACGAAGATCGTCTTGCCGCCGTCGCGCATGTTTCCGAGCAGACGAGCCATCTCTCTGGCCGACTGCACATCGACGTTTGAGAATGGCTCGTCCAGCAGCAGCAGCTCCGGATCATGAACGATGGCGCGAGCCAGCGAAATCCTCTGCCGCATGCCCTGCGAATATTGTCCGACGCCTCGCTTCAACTGCGGATCAAGTCCTACGAGACGGATCGCCGCCTGGCAGCGCGCGTCGTCGTGTTGGCAAATGCCATAGAGAGCGGCAAAATAGCGCAGGTTTTCGAGCGCATTCAGTTCATCGTAGAGCAGAGGAGCATGCCCCATGTAGCCGACGCGCGAAGCGACTTCGCGCAAGTCGGTCGCACCCAATATCGAAAGCGAACCGCGAGTCGGCTTCAGCAAGCCGGCCATGATACGCAAGAGCGTGGACTTGCCGGCGCCATTCTCGCCCAGGATCAGATACAGCCTGCCCGCCTCAAATTCAGCCGTAATCCCGCGCAGGGCTGCAAACCTGCCGAAATGGCAAACAATGCCTTGCAGCGACACCACTGGCCGGGCATTCGCCGGGCTCGGCTGGGACGGGTTGACAGAGACGCCCAAGCCCGCGTCGGTGGGCGCGCAACTGCCGGCGGAGGGCATCGAGGCTGAAGATCTCACTGCGAAAGATTAGCAGAACCGGCTTGTGCTTTTTCGGTGGTCCCTGCCTGGGCGCTGCCAGACCCCGGCTTGGGGGCATACTTCGAAGCACACTTGGCCTGGAGTTTGTTGGCATGAAATACGCCGTCGCGCCCATACGTGCCCTCGGCCAACGCCTGGGAATCGTCTTTGAAGGTGTCGGGAGGCGCTTCGGTGCCGTTGTAAACCACCGGCAGCAAGCGTCCCTCTTCCCGCAAAGCGAATTGAACGCGCGTGCCCTGGCGCTGGATCGAACCGGCTTCCACGTTCCCGGCAACCCGCAAACGCTTGCCGTAAGCGCTGTCGCCCATGGTATTCAGCTCCTTCAGCGTGACGTAGTAGCTTTTGCTCTCCTGTACGCCGGTATAGGCCAGGTATCCGAGCCCCAGCACGATGATCGCGATCACGGTTCCGAATTGAACGTACTTACGCCGGCGAGAGTACATACAAGAGAAGGGATGCTGAAGCCCATGGCCGGGGATGCGAAAAATGAGGCGGAAAATGATACGGAAAATATCGCCCTGGCCACCCACCCGGTCCTAAACAAGTTATGCCCTCTGGAGTATCTGGTCAAATTTTGAAGCGGAAGCTCTGCAGGCGGAGCGAGAACTACCCCACGCCAGACCAAGAGTACGTTACGCCAAAAAAGGCGCGAGGTGGGGCACTGTCGCCACTTGGACGGGGGAGCTATGTCATTAATTGTCTGGAATTGTTTGGGCCGGCTGGGGTTAGCCACGGCTGCGACGGCGATAGACGAGGCCTGTTGGGGCGTATAATAGTGCTTTCCAGCCAAGGGAGAATTTTGCTTTATGACTACGAATGGTAGCGACAACGGGAACCAGGACGGTAAGGGTATCCCCGGCGTTGGAATCCCCAAATTGCGGGCGGAGTGGATCGCCAGGCGCCGGGCGGAGGCTGCCCGCGGCGGCGACGACAACATGTCGCAGATGCATTTTGCGCGTAAGGGGCTGGTGACGGAAGAGATGATGTATGTGGCCGAGCGCGAGAAGCTTACGCCGGAGGCGGTGCGCTCCGAAGTTGCCTCGGGCAGTTTAATCATCCCGGCGAACATCAATCATCCTGAAGTCGAGCCCATGGCGATCGGGGTTGCCGCGCTGTGCAAGATCAACTCCAACATCGGAAATTCGGCGGTCAGCTCCAACGTCGAAGAGGAGCTGAAGAAACTGCACACCTCGGTACACTACGGCGCCGATACGGTGATGGATCTGTCGACCGGCGGCGAAATCAACGATATTCGCGAGGCCATTCTGCGCCACTCGCCGATTCCGGTTGGCACCGTGCCGATTTACGAAGCCGTGGCCAGGGTGCGCCGCATCGAGGACTTGACGCCGCAGATCATGCTCGAGGTCATCGAAGAGCAAGCCGCCCAGGGCGTGGATTACATGACAATCCATGCCGGTCTGCTGATTCAATACGTTCCCATGGTAGCCAAGCGCATCACCGGGATCGTCAGCCGCGGCGGCGCCATCCTGGCGCAGTGGATGACCCATCACCACAAACAGAATTTCCTCTACGAGCACTTCGACGAAATCACCAAAATCATGGCGAAGTACGACGTCTGCTACTCGCTCGGCGACGGCCTGCGTCCAGGCTGCATTGCCGACGCCAGCGACGAGGCGCAGTTCGCGGAATTGAAGACGCTGGGCGAGCTGACCAAGATCGCCTGGAAGCGTGACGTGCAGGTGATGATCGAGGGACCCGGCCACGTTCCCATCGACAAGATCAAGGAGCAGGTGGACAAGGAAGTGGAGTGGTGCGATGGCGCTCCGTTCTATACCCTCGGACCGCTGGTGACGGATATCGCACCCGGTTATGACCACATTACATCGGCAATTGGAGCGGCCATGATCGGCTGGTATGGCGCCGCCATGCTGTGCTACGTCACCCCGAAGGAGCACCTCGGACTGCCCAACGACAAGGACGTGAAGGACGGCATCATCGCTTACAAGATCGCCGCTCACGCCGCCGACCTGGCACGGCATCGGCCCGGAGTGCAGGATCGCGATAACGCCATCAGCCACGCGCGTTACAGCTTCGACTGGGAGAAGCAATTCGAGCTTTCACTCGATCCCGAAACCGCGCGCGCCATGCACGACGAGACCCTGCCCGACAAGTTTTACAAGGAAGCGTCGTTCTGCTCGATGTGCGGACCGAAGTTCTGCTCGATGAATTACTCCGCCAAGATCGACGAGTACAACCGCAATGTGTTGGGCTTGGAAAAAAAGGATTACAGCGAACTGGCTAACCAAGTAGCCAGCAAACTCGTCCACTTAAAATAAGCAGACACCTCGAAGCTGGAAGTCGGCCGCGCGGCGATGCGCGGCTTTTTTATTGGCATCGGAAGAGCGCAGCCTTCAATGCATGTCGGCGAAGTCCATGCCGTCAGCGTACTGCAAACCGGCGATCTGCGACGCCCTGAATTGTACTTCCAGATAGGCCCGCATTAATTCGATGTGCATCAACTCCCTCTGCTGCGGCGTCAGGCAGTCGATGCGCGCTTTGTCCAGTGCCAGGTAGCGGTCATGCGCCTCAACGAATTTGTTCATCTCTTTCAGCATGGCGTTATTCTCTACCCGGGCCGCGGCGTGAGAATAGGCATAACTACCTAAACACTTAGATCATCTACTCCTGAGTTTCTGGATCAACTGTGGAAAGGTTCGGCCGCGAGTGGCCGGCGAAGCATTCGCATGCCACTTGATGGAACGAGCGTGCTTAGTTGAGCGAGTCAAGGCAGGGCGAGAGAAATCATGCTAGCCCATCCAAGCCCATCCAAAGAAACTACCCCAGGTTAGCGCCGAACAACGCGGCGCGGAACCTGGGGCACCCGCGCAGCGTATGCATGGGATTGTCATTGGCATCGTTTAGCTCGAAGCCTCTTTTCCTCCAGAAACAGCAGATCCTTCGGTCCGCTCAGGATGACACTCGTGAAGTGGCTTAGTTATTGGCGAATTTCTGAGCCGCGAAACCAGCCCTAGCGGAAGATGGCGAGTGCGTCGGCGGCGCGGTCGAGCGCCTGGGTGAGCCGCTTGAGTTGCCGTTCGATCTCCGGCAGATCGCCACGGTCGATGGCATCGTTGACGCCCGGAAGCGTGATGGCCTGATAGCCGCTGTACTCTCCAGGCGCGTAAATAGCGTGCTTGTACCACGCACGGCCCGGCAGTCCTTCGGGCAGAAGCAGAGCGCGCTCGGCCGACAGCAAGCGTTTGTTGAGCGCCACGGCGTCGCCCCTGGGCTGCTCTGAAGCGGCTTTGATGGCCTTTGCGGATGCCATGAACTTGGTGGTTGCCTGGAACGCGGGCGCAAAATCGGGCTGCCTGTCCCTGGCCTGGGTGCTGGTCTTGCGCTTTGCGGCTTCCAGGTAGCTCTTGATCTCGACCGCGTATTCTTCGTAATCGAAAGGCAGCACATCCGCCTGGCCCATGCGCAGAATCTCGAGGCCGAAGATACGCGCCATCTGCTGCTCGTAAGCGAAGGTTGGGTCGACGTACTGCTTAAACCAAGCCAGGTTGTCGAAGACGGAATGATAGACGCCGTTCGGACCAGCCGAACCGATGTCGGTCGCCGGCACGCCCAGATGCTGAAGAAAAGCAGTGTAGTCCGATCCGCTGCCCAGCTCGCCGACCAGGATGTCCGCTCCCGCATTTCCGGCGCGTCGGGAAGCGGCGGAGACTTCGGGGCTCTCCGTCTGGTAGGTGTGCCAGATGGCCTGCGAACTTTTCCAGGCGTCGTAAACCGTGCCGCCGGCGGGGCTGGGCACGGCACGGCTGATTTCCAGCAGAAAATTTTTGAGACTCGGCACCGTCGACGCGCCAAAGTTCGGACCGGAAACGCCGATGTCCATGTTGAAGTAGGCGGCGGCGTTGCGCAACTCGGCGGCATACTGCTCGGCGTATTCGGTGGAGCCGATCAGGCCTTGCTCTTCGGCGTCCCAACTGGCAAGAACCAGGGTGCGCCGGGGACGCCATCCGGTCTTCAGCAATTCACCGATTCCGTGCACGGCTTCCAGCATGGCCGCCGTGCCGCTACCCGGATCGGCTGCGCCAAACACCCAGGCATCGCGGTGATTGCCGGCAATCACCCACTGCTCCGGATACTGCGTTCCCGAAAGGGTGCCAATCACGTTCCAGATGGTGCGCAGCCGATAATCCTGCACCAGGTGCAAGCGGACCTTATTCGGTCCGGGGCCGAGGTGATAGGTAAACGGCAGTGCGCCTTGCCACTCGCGCGGGGAATCGGGCCCGGCAAGTGCGCGCAGGATCGGCGAGGCATCGCCTGAGGAAAGCGGCGTCGTCGGAACGGCCGGAAGATTCTGTGCCTGTTCCGGCGGAATTCGCGCGGAATCGGGAAGCGTGGGAAGCGAAGCCACGCCGGGCGTCGTCGGATCTCCCGGATACTTGAACATGAGTTCGATCGAGCCGCGCTGCACTGCCGTCTCGGGTCGATACGGGCCCCTGGGATAGGGATCGCCCTGGAAATACCCATCGTCCATCGGGTCGGAATAAATAATGACCCCAGCCGCTCCGTTCTTCTGAGCAACCATCGACTTGACGCCGCGGAAATTCTTGCCGTAGCGCACCAAGGCGATCTTGCCTTTTACAACAATGCCCATGGCTTCGAGCCGCTTGAAATCCTCGGGCCGTCCATAGTTGGCATAGACCACTTCGGCTTCGACGTCGCCGGAAGGCGAGCCGCCCATGAAGGGCACCATGATGCGCGGGTCATCCTGAAAGGGATCTCCATCCACCTGCTCGCGGCTGGGTCCAATCCGCTTGATTCCCTCGGGTGTAATCATCTCCACACGGATCTCCAGCGGATAGTTGAACCAAACTTTGTACTCTTCGATCCGTGTCTGGAGACCGGCCTCGCGAAATTTCTGGGCCACATACTCGGCCGTCTTACGGTCCTCTTCGCCGCCGGCGATATGAGGCGCGGAGCACAAGACCCGCATGTGCTCCTCGGCAAGCTGCGGGCTGGGAACGGCGAGGAACTGCTTTTCGAGTTGAAGCTCGGCGGAGGAATTGCGGAAGCCGGTGATCGCGTTCGCCGCGCCGCCGGACGCCTTTACAACCTGGGCGAAGCACGCCAGCGGCAGCAAAGCGCACAGCAGCGCACCTACCCGTAAATGTCGTTGTCTGGCGGCTCGCATGCGCACCACCGCGTCCATGCTTAACGTTTATGCTTTGAAGTTCATGCCGAATCAGGGCCCGGCGTGAGGTAACGCCCAGATTACACGAACTCCGCTTGGTCTTGAACTGCTTTAGCTTAGGATGGAGTAACCAAGGTAACCGCAGAAGGGCTGCTCGGCTGGAATTTGGCCGAGTGCTTGGAAGGTAGCCCACATTTGCCAACGGAAGGTACCAGGCCCGCAGAAATATTTCTTGCGGATACACCTTCAGCAATCCGGTCTGCGAAGCGGCTTTTCACGCGGCCGTCAGGTGCGGCTTCGCCTCGGCCTTGGTTAGCAGCCCATGGGGCGCCGACTTGGCTTCGAGAAACGCTTTCAGTGCCGGGAGAGCCGCGCGCATGGCTCTTTCGCCGCTGGCGATCAGTTCGGCGGAGCGGTCAAAGCCGTCATAAGAGAAACCGTCGACATCCGGTTCGAGCACCAGATCGGTGTCTTTCCTCCACTGCGCGCTCATCCGCGCCTGCGCAATCGAGAAACACTGTCCAATGACGTCGAACAGATGGCGAGGCCCGCGCAATTGCACCCAGTGCGCGTTCAGGTAAATGCCGATCACGTAATCGGCGCCCATCTCGCGCACCGGAGAACTGGGCACGGCATGTCCGAGCATTCCGTCCACCAGCCAACGGCCGTCTATCCGTACGGGCGCGAACATTCCCGGATAGGCGCAACTGGCGCGCACCGGATCGCAAATCGGTCCGCTTTGGTAAACCACCGGCTCCCCGGTGACGAAATCGGTTGCCGCCACCGCCAGAGGGATCTTCAGCTCCTCGAAGGTCTTCACCCTCACCACCCGTGGCAGGAACTCCTGCATGCGGTCGTTGTTGCAGATGCCGTAGCGCGACAGCGTCCAGCGGGCGAAGTCGCGGAAACGAACCATCTTGGCAATCTCTTCGAGCTCCCTGGCCGAGACTCCGCTGCAAAATGCCGCGGCGATTACCGAGCCCACACTGGTTCCGGCCATATAGTCGATGGCGATGTTTTCTTCTTCGAGAACCTTCAGAACGCCCACGTGAGACAGGCCGCGAGCAAAGCCGCCACCGAGCGCAATGCCAAGTTTCGGCTTTTTGGGAGGAGGCGAACCGGGTTTGGAGGAAGCTCTCGCCAACTCATGGGAAAATGCCTTTGCCGATCGGACAAGCCGTTGCAGATAAGTCACCTTTGCACCCCACAGGCGCTGCTCAGTTGGTTAAGATGCACAGCAACTCACCCCCGGATGCACAAAAACTCGAAAACAGGGGCTAGTACCGCTTGCCTCAGCGCGCGCAAACTGCGAAGATTCAGCAGAGAGCCCGTGAGCGAAATTCCGCCGACGTCCAGAAGATCTGTTCGTGAGGTTTCCGCTGGTGGCGTAGTGTTGCGCCGCATGCGCGGGCAATGGCACGTGGCTGCCATCGAACCCAATATCGTGAACGCCGACAGCGTCACCCGCAGCGCCGTCAAAACCCGCCGCCGTCCGGCTATCCTCGCCCTTCCCAAGGGAGCCGTCGATAAAGGCGAAACCCCGCAGCAGAGCGCCGTACGGGAGGTGCTGGAGGAAACCGGGGTGATGGTGCAGGCGATCGATAAGCTGACCGACATCAAGTATTTTTACGTGCGCTCCTGGGGCGGGCGTGAACGCGTCTTCAAGTCTGTAAGCTTTTTCCTCTTCCGCTACGCCTCGGGCCGGCTGGGAGATATTCAACCCGCCATGCGTAAAGAGGTGCGGCGGGCAGTCTGGCTGCCTTTGGAGCTGGCCAGCCAGAAACTCACCTATCCGGGTGAACGGCAAGTAGCGCAGATAGCCCGCAAGTACGTCCGGGCACATCCGGAACTCTGATCCCGCGAGCGGTTCTGGCGTCCCAAAGCCAGCAGGTAAGCACGTTTGGGCCATCGCCCAAAAAGGGGCCGCGCCGAACCAGACTTGCTCTGTGAGAGAGGCGACGACAGCGGTTACGGCGGTTATGCCCACTTTGGTGCGATTTCGGTATGCAAATCGCCCGTGTTAAGCCACTGGAGCCGCTTTAAGTGAATGGAGCCGTTCCAAATAAAAAATTATAACCGCACGATTTTGCTTGACTGAGCCCAGACACTTTACTAAAGTGGGGTTAATTAAATAAAGGCGCGCGTCGTTGCCATCCTCACCCCACATTTTCGACGCGCGCTGTTCTTTTTTCGGGGCATTTTCAGTCAACTCTCGTCTTACGCTCCAGCCGTTCGACCGAACGCGGCATGTTTCAGCATGCTCCTCATGCGCCCTCATGACTCGGTTGACGCGTGCTGCCGTCTTTACTCTTAAGTAAATCGCCTTTTCCCGCCTTTCCGACATCCAATTCTGATTAGCTGGCCCCGGCAGGGCTGCGGAAGCTCGGCTCGCCACCGCAGGTCGCCACTTCGGCTCGGGAGCGCAGGCGGATGGAGCGGCAGGCTGGCAGGATGATCAACGTCGCGTCTCTAGTATTTCGGTATTTCTGGGTATTTCTCGAAAACGGAATTCAACGATGGGTGAACGGCAGGTGTTGCCGTGCCCTTCGCGATCAATTGAAACGCTGCGCGGTTTGCGCTTGCTGAAAGGAATGTTGCATGGCTACTACAGTATCTCCAACCACTCCGGCCAAAACCCCCGGCGGAATTTTTCTGATCTCCGAGCCTCGCTTGGACGAGGTCTTTACGCCCGAGGATTTTGACGATCAGCACCGGCTTATCGCGCAGACCGCGGAAGAATTCGCGGACAAAGAGATCATGCCCGTAGCCGGCAAGCTCGAACAGAAAGACTATGCGCTCTGCCGTGAATTGTTGAAGAAGGCGAGCGATCTCGGTCTCACTTCGGTCGATGTCCCGGAGGAGTACGGCGGCTCGGACATGGACAAGGTTTCCTCAGCCATCATTGCCGACCGCACCTCGAAGTCGGCCAGCTTCAGCGTTACCTGGGGAGCGCACGCCGGCATTGGCACTCTGCCTATCGTCTATTTCGGCACCGAGCAGCAGAAGCGGCAGTATCTGCCCAAGCTGGCAAGCGGCGAATGGATCGGCGCCTACGCGCTCTCCGAGAGTTCCAGCGGCTCCGACGCCTTGAATTGCCGCACCCGCGCCGTGCTCTCGCCAGACGGCGGGCATTACCTGCTGAACGGTGAAAAGATGTGGATCACCAACGCCGGTTTCGCCGATCTGTTCATCGTGTTCGCAAAAGTCGACGGCGAGAAGTTCACCGCGTTCATCATCGAACGCACATTCCCGGGGATCACGCCGGGCGCGGAAGAACACAAGCTAGGCATTCGCGGCTCCAGCACTTGCCCGCTCATCCTCAACGATTGCCAAGTGCCGGTCGAGAACGTGCTGGGCGAAGTGGGCCGCGGACACATTATCGCCTTCAATATCCTGAATGTCGGGCGCTTCAAGCTGGGCGCTGCCTGCGTTGGCGGCGCGCGCGCCAGCCTGCAGAACGCCATCGGATGGGCTAAAGAGCGCAAAGCCTTCCACAAGACGATTGCCGATTTCGGCCTGATCCGCGAAAAGATCGCGCAGATGGCCGCCCAGATCTACGTTGGCGAGTCGATGATTTACCGGACCGTCGGCATGATGGACAGCGCACTCGGCCAGATCGACAAGCACTCGGCGGGCGGCGTCATGGAAATTCGCCGCGCCATCGAGGAATACGCGGTCGAGTGCTCGGTCATCAAGGTCTGGTGCTCGGAGATGCTCGATTTCATCGTCGATGAAACCATGCAGATCTATGGCGGCTACGGCTTCGTCGAGGAATATCCCGCCGAACGCGCCTATCGCGATTCGCGGGTCAACCGCATCTTCGAAGGCACCAACGAGATCAACCGCCTCATCATCACCGGCTGGCTGCTGAAACGCGCCATGAACGGACAGCTTCCGCTGCTGCCCGCCATCAAGAAGCTAATGGACGAGGTGATGGGCGGCCCCTCGATGGGCGACGAAGCCGCCGGCCCGCTGGCCGCCGAGCGCGCCTTGCTGGCCAACGCCAAGAAGATTTGCCTGTTCGTCGCCGGCTCCGCCTCGCAGAAATACATGGACAAGATGACCGACCACCAGGAAGTGATGGCCGCCATCGCCGACATGGTCATCGAATGCTACGCCATGGATAGCGCGCTCGCACGCGCCATGAAGCTTGCCGCCCCGGAAGGCTCGCCCGCGGCAATGACGCGGATCTACTTTTCCGGAGCGATGCCACGCATCGAGGCTGCGGCCCGAAAGGTCCTAGCCGACGTGGCAGAGGGCGATATGCTGCGGACCGCGATGGCGATCTTGCGGCGGCTGGCAAAACATGAGCCGGCCAATGTTATCGGCCTGCAGGAACAGGTTGCGACCAGAACTATCGAGGCGGGCAAATACGCGCTGTAAGCGGGGCCCTTTTTCACCCCAGCCAACACGAATAGCAGTGTTGGCCGGGGACCCCGATTGTCACCCCAACCAACGCAAAAAGCAGCGTTGGCCGGGGGACCCCGACTGTGCCCGGCTGCTTGCGGGATGCAATTCAGCTTGTGAGTTGCTCCATGGGAATACTTTCTGTCACCCGATGCGGGCGGGAATGTTTCTTCATCCAGCAGCTCCCGATGTAGAATTCCGCAAAGAGCCTGTTTAGTGGAGAGCCTGTGAAGAAAGTTACAGCTTTTATTCTCTTTATCCTTCTCGGTCTGGCGCTTTCCGTTCCGACCGTTGTCCATGCCGGCCCGAATTCCTCGCAGAGCGCGGCGCAGAAGCGCTCGCAGAAGGCTTACAGGAAGAGCATGAAACAACAGAGGAAGACGCAAAAGAAGGCGCAAAAATCGCAGAAAAAAGCGATGAAGGACTGGAAGAAGACTCACCGGACAGGCCACTGATAAGCCTCGGCGCATCTGTGGGTGATCGGCCCTCGCCGTAGTGTATGCTGGAAGTCTCTGGAACAGTTTGACGTAACATTAATTACCTCTTCCAGGAGGTTGTCATGGAGTCTTCCAGCCTCTTGCGGATTGTCCGCAGGCTGCCCGTCGTTTTTTCGCCTGTCCTGCTGGTGGCGACTTTGCTGCTGGCGGGTTGCGGGTCGTCAGGTGGCGTCAGCACGGTGTCGGCCACGGCGGATATGTTGAGCGACCCGCGAGGGATCGCGGTGGATTCCTCCCGGAATCTCTATATCGCCGACGCCGGCGACCACGCCATCCGCGAAGTTGCCGCTTCCACCGGCCTGCTCACCACGATTGCCGGCACCCTCAACTCGAATGGATATAGCGGAGATGGCGGCCTTGCCACAAGCGCAAAACTGGATTTTCCGCAGGGCGTGGCCGTGGACTCCTCCGGGAATCTGTATATCACTGACACGGGTAACAACGTTATCCGCAAGCTCACGCCTTCCACTAGCAGCAACTGTCCGACCTCAATAACGTGCTTTACGATTGCGACCATTGCGGGCACCGGCACGTCCGGATATTCCGGAGATAACGGCCCCGCCGCCAGCGCAACCCTGAATGGCCCTCTGTCCCTGACGCTGGACTCCGCCGGAAACCTCTACATCGCCGACACGGGTAACAATGTCATCCGCAAGCTCGTTCTCTCGACTGGCGTGATTACCACCGTGGCGGGCAATGGAACCCAGTGCCAGATCCCCACCACCATCACCTCCACCACTTGTGGCGATGGCGGGTTGGCTACGAGCGCCCAGTTGAATACACCCGCGGGCATTGCGGTGGATTCCTCCGGGAACCTCTACATTGCCGACCAGTCCGACTTTGTGATCCGCGAGGTTTCGGGCGGGAACATCAGCACCGTGGCCGGAAGCTACGTGTCCGGAGGCGGGTGCCAGACGCTGATCACCACCTGCAGTAATGGCGGCTCGGCGACGAGCGCGCAACTGAATAATCCGCAGGCCGTGACGGTGGACTCCTCCGGAAACATTTATATCGCAGATACGGGCAACAACGTCATCCGCAAGGTCTCCAGCGGTACGATCGCGACGGTAGCCGGCAACGGCACGGCAGGATTCAGCGGTGACGGCCATTCGCCCAGCGACGCTGAGTTCCTCTCTCCAAATGCGTTGACCTTCGATTCAACAGGAATTTTGTACATCGACGACGCGGGCAATCGGGCTGTGCGCAAGGTCAAATTCTAGAGCGGAGTACCCTCAGGTCAGCGGCGAACCACACGGCGCGGGACCTGGGGCATCGCTTTTCTTGTACCTCAAAACAAAAGCAGATTGTTCGGGGTCCCCAATAAGCACTGCGGGAAGCTTGTTGGGGTGGGCTCGCTACGCTCACTCAGATGACACCGTAAATATGATTGCGAACTTATGGGACGCGACCCTGGCAGGCTGCTGAAAAACATCCTGCTAGGGCCTGCACTCGCGATCTATTCCGCGGCCGTTTTCACCTGCCGGGGTTTCCAGCGCAGCACCGGCTTGCGAGCCGCCGTCACCTCATCGAGGCGAGAGAGACGGGTTCTATGCGGCGCGTTCAACACCGTTTGCGGCTCTTTCTCGCACTCCTCGGCGATGGCTTTCATGGCGTCGATGAACGAGTCGAGTTCCTCTTTCGATTCGCTTTCGGTGGGCTCGATCATTAGCGCGCCGTGCACCACCAGCGGGAACGACACCGTATACGGATGGAAGCCGTAGTCGATGAGGCGCTTGGCAATGTCTCCGGTCTTGACGCCGTATTGCTGTTGCAGTTTGTCGCTGAACACCACTTCGTGCATGCTCGGCGACTTATAAGGCAGGTCGTAGGTGGATTCCAGCTGCTTGCGGATGTAGTTGGCGTTGAGCACGGCGTCTTCGGTGGTCTGCCGCAGGCCGTCAGGACCGTTGGCCATGATATAGGCCAGCGCCCGCACCAGCATGCCGAAGTTGCCGTAGAACATGCGCACCCGGCCGATGGCTTGCGGGCGATTGTACCCGAAGCCGAGCGTGCCATCGGCGCGCTCGACGACTACCGGAACCGGCAGAAAGGGCTCCATGAATTTCTTGCAGGCCACCGGACCGGATCCTGGGCCGCCGCCGCCGTGCGGGGTCGAGAAAGTCTTGTGCAGGTTTAGGTGCATGATATCAACGCCGAAGTCGCCGGGGCGTGTCTTGGCGACTAGCGCGTTCATGTTGGCGCCGTCCATGTAAAGCAGGCCGCCTTTGGCGTGCACGATCTCGGCGATTCTGCCGATCTGCTGATCGAAAACGCCAAGCGTGTTCGGATTCGTCAGCATCAGCCCGGCTACGTCCTGGTTCATCTGCGCCTGAAGTGCTGAAAGCTCAACCTCGCCCCGCTGGTTGGAGTTGAGGTTCTCGACCTGGTAGCCGACCATGGCTGCGGTCGCCGGATTAGTGCCGTGCGCGGAATCGGGGATCAGGATTTTCTTGCGCGGATTTCCCCTCGACTCCAGACAAGCGCGCATCAGCAAAATGCCGGTAAGCTCGCCGTGCGCTCCCGCCGCGGGTTGCAGCGTAATGGCGTCCATGCCGGTAATTTCGATGAGCTGCTCGGAGAGCGCCTTCAGAATCCGCAGCGCGCCTTGCGAGGCTTTCTCCGGCTGGTAGGGATGCGCGTTGGCCAGTCCGTCAAGCCGCGCCACGAACTCGTTCACCCGCGGGTTGTACTTCATGGTGCAGGAGCCCAGAGGATACATGCCGTGGTCGACCGCGTAATTCCAGGTGGACATGCGGGTGAAGTGGCGAATCACTTCCACTTCGCTCACCTCCGGAAGATTGCCAAGGTCGCGGCGCGCGGCCTTGCCGAGCAATTGCTTTTCGTCGACTTCAGGAACGTCGAGCGGCGGCAGCCGATAGGCCTTTTTCCCAGGCGATGACTTCTCGAAGATCAGTCCTTCATTCTGGCTGATGTGCGTAGTGGCTTTGGTGATCTTGTCGTCTCCCATTAGCGCACCTCCCCGCTGGCGAAATCGATTTGGGCCCGCGTGTTCAACTCCGTGCAGCACCAGACGGCGGCATTGCCCAGCTCAGGGTAAAACTTGACCAGCGGAAAGCCGGCAATGATTTTCTGATCGGCCAGCGCGGTGAGAGATCACGTAGGGGTCCTCTTTCGTCTGGACCACGAATTCGTTGAAACGCGGCGCGCCCTCGAACAGAATCTTGCCGTTCCTGGCAAACTGCTGCCGGGCGTAGGCGGCCTTGGCCAGGTTTTGTTTGGCCAGTTCCTTGATTCCCTGGCGGCCATAAATGCTCATGAAAATGTTCGCCATGAGCGCGATCAGCGCCTGGTTGGTGCAGATGTTGGAAGTCGCTTTTTCACGCCGGATGTGCTGCTCGCGAGTGGAAAGGGTCAGCACGAATCCGCGTTTGCCGTTGCGGTCGCGGGTTTCGCCCACAAGCCGGCCCGGAATCTGGCGCACGAACCGTTCCTTGGTGCCGATGACGCCGGCATAAGGGCCGCCGAAGCCGAGCGGAATGCCGAACGATTGCGCCTCCATGGCGACGATGTCGGCCTCGACCGGCGGGTTCACCACGCCCAGCGAAAGCGCCTCGGCAATGGAGACCACCAGCAGCGATCCGTTCTTATGCACGATCTCGGCGAGCTCGGCGACATCTTCGATGGTGCCGAAGAAGTTGGGCGACTGAATGAGCAAGCATGCGGTCTCGGGCGTGAGCGCCTTTTTCAAAGCCGCCAAATCGACGCGTCCGTTGTCGCCGAAGCCGACTTCCTGGACCGGCAGGCCCTGGTACCTGGCATAGGTGCGGATCACCTCGCGGTATTCCGGATGCACGCTGCGCGCCACCAGCGACGAGCCGCGGCCGGTGACGCGCAGCGCCATCATCAGCGCTTCGGCCGAGGCGGTCGAACCGTCGTACATGGAGGCGTTGGCGACTTCCATGCCGGTCAGCTCGCAGATCATGGTCTGGAACTCGAAGATCGATTGCAGCGTTCCCTGCGCGATTTCCGGCTGATACGGCGTGTAGGCGGTGAAGAACTCGCCGCGTGAAATCAGCGAGTCGATGACCACCGGCCGGTAATGGTTATAAGCGCCGGCGCCGAGGAACATGGCATAGCCATGGCCAGTCTCCGCTGCCCGGGCGCGAAACCAGTCGACGATTTCCGCTTCCGACATCTGCCGCGGAATTTTCAGGTCGCGCTGGAGGCGGAATTGCTCCGGGATCGGCGCAAAAAGATCGTCGATGGAGCGCGCGCCGACCGCGCGCAGCATCTGTTCGCGATCATCTTGGGAGTTTGGAAGATAGCGCATTGAGATTTGCCGTCCATCTCGGCGGCTGAGCCCGGCCGCCAGCACTGGCCCGGCCAGCGCAACCAGCACGCTAGCCAAAAGCCCGATGGCGAGATCGGTCCACCGCCGGAAAGGAATTGGCCATACGCGACCGGCGCGCCAATTCCGAAATTTTGCGTCCCGCCTCCGGCTGCGCCGGTTTCAGGACAGCCTCACCGAATGCGCATGCGGCATCCGGCCGAAGGAACCGGATGAGGGAATCAGTGCTCTTCGGCGACGAACTTTTCGTAATCGGCGCTCGACAGCAGTGCATTCAGCTCGGCGGGGTCCTTAATCGTGATCTTGACCATCCAGGCGGTGTGCGCGTCCTGGTTGACCTTTTCCGGCGCGGTGGCGAGTTCCTGGTTAATCTCGGTCACGGTACCGCTGACGGGGGCGTAAAGATCGGAGACGGCCTTTACCGACTCGACCGTGCCAAACGTCTTGCCTTGCTCAATCTCCGTTGCCGGCTTGGGAAGCTCGACGAAGACGATGTCGCCCAGCGAATTCTGGGCGTGATCGGTGATGCCGATCGTGGCCGTACTGCCATCGACCTTGATCCACTCGTGCTCTTTGGTGTACTTGAAATCGGCTGGGTAAGCCATGCCTGCTCTCTCCCTGAAATGGCGTGTACAACGGGGCGGAAGCCCTCATGCATTTTCCCGGTCAACGCCGGATTGCGCCTCGCCTCTTTCGGAGACCCGGTGCCGCGATTTTACCGCGGCTTGCTAGGCCTGCTTGCTCCCCGCTTTCGGGCGCTTATAGAACGGTGTTGGAATAACTTTGCACTTCACCTTTTGTCCGCGGATCTCGACCGCAACCTCGCTGCCGGGCGCCGACAGAGCAAACGGCACATAGGCCAGCGCCACATTTTTCTTGAGAAATGGCGCGGGCGAACCGCTGGTGACAAACCCAATCTCGCCGCCCGCCAGATCGAATACTTTATAGCTGTCGCGGGGAATGCCGCGCTCGATCGGCTCCAGTCCGACCAGGATGCGTTTGAGACCCTCCGGCTCGCTGCTTTTCAAGCGCCGCGCGTCCGGTGAAATCACCTTTTTCCATCTTCAGGAAGCGGTCCAGCCGGGCCTCCCAGGCGGTAATGCTATCGGAGATTTCGTGCCCGTAGAGCGAAAGCGCGCCTTCCAGCCGCAGCGTGTTGCGCGCCCCGAGTCCGCAGGCCAACAGCTTAAATTCCTTGCCGGCCTCGAGGATCTCGCTCCACACACGGGCGCTGGTCTCGCCATCGGAAGGAATGTAAATCTCGAAACCGTCTTCGGCGGTGTAGCCGGTGCGCGCAATCAGCACATTGGGAAGGCCGCACACCATTCCCCAAGTGAACCAGTAAAACTTTACCTGTGAAAGATCCGCGTCGGTCAGCTTCTGCAAAACTTTGACGGCGTTCGGGCCCTGGATGGCGATCTGAGTGAAATTGTCGCTAAGGTTGTCGACCGTGCAGTCGAAGCCTTTTGCCTGGCGCCGCACCCAATCGTAATCCTTGGCGTTGTTGCCGGCATTGATGACCAGCAGAAAATCGTCCTCGCCGAGCCGGTGGACGATGACATCGTCGACGAACGTCCCCTCCGGATACAACAGGGCCGAATATTGTGCTTGCCCGATCACCAGCCGGAGGCGTCGTTCATGGTCATCTTCTGAATTGCCGGCAAGCGCCCGGACCGGCAACCCGGATGTCGCCCATGTGACTGACATCGAAGATGCCGACGCTGTTGCGAACCGCCAGGTGCTCGGCGACCAGTCCGCCGGCTTTGGGATACTCGACCGGCATATCCCAGCCGTTGAACTCGACCATCTTTGCGCCCATCTGCCGATGCACGGCATTGAGGGCCGTTTTGCGGACGGATGCAACCTCAGAGCTGAGAGCCATGAAAAACCTGCATGCGTAAAATTTCTTGAGCTGTAGAACTTTGTACCTTAACACGCGCTAGGGGACGGGTCAACGTGGCGGTGGGACAGGCTGTGGTGCAGATATGGGCCGCCCGCGACACCCCGCCGCCACGCGTATGGGCCGATTGTCCGCAAGGCCGCTTGGCGGTGCTACTTCCGGTCGCCTAATCCCCGGCGCCAAACCCGCACCGGCTCGTCGGAGGTATTACGGAAAAGAACATTGTAATTTCCAGGGGAAAGGTTCTCTGCGAAAGAGCCGTTTCCGACCACCCCGCCGGCGTAATGTATGTAATCGATGCTCGGTCTTGTGGGCTCGCTTCCTGCATGGGCGCGATCATCCTGTTCGCGCGTCATGAAATAATAGTCGATGCTCTTGCCACCTTCAATGCGGTATTCGACCGTGATAATGGCGGAATAGTTCAGAATAAAGTGCGTATCCCAAGCTTTGTGGGGCGGGATGGTCGCCTCGTCTGCGGGAAAGGCAACTTCACTGGCTACCGCTGAGCCCATCGCCAGCAGCACCACAACCAGCGCAACGCACGAAATGCGGCCCATTCGAATCACTGTTTTCTCCTCCGTGACCCAGCCACGTTCCGATGGCAAGCCATCTGTTTAAGCTCTAATAGGCATGCATTCTACTGCTCGTGAGCGGTTTCGCAAGCAAAAAGTGCATCTGAACGAAACGAAACATAGGAGTGCTGCCTGCTGGCAAGGAGAAAATTCAGGTCGCCTTACGGCTCCTACTCGACGGCGAATCGCGCCGACGGGTTGATGGACTGTTTGGCGACGTTGTCATCGATTTTGACCTGGAAGCGATACAGTCCGGGGTCGATTTTGTTGAGCGTCATAGACTTCTGCAGGGTTAGCTGCTCGCCCACGTTGCCGCTCATATCTTCCGTCTTTTCCACGGTGTGCAAAACGGACTGGTTGGTCTGCGCGTTGATGATGTCGTAGGCGATGGTGGCCGAGGGCTTTTTTGTCTTGTCGTCGATCGCCAGGTTATAGACCTGCATCCAGAGATTCAGCCGCTGGTCGCGCTTGAAGCTGGCCGGCTTGCCATCGGAGGAATCGACGCGGGGCGAACCTTGGTATTGCCGATCACGAAACGGCCGGCGCCCACGCTCTTGGTATCCACCTTCTCCATCAAATCGGCCAGAATCAGCGAGGAGGATGCCAGCTTGTCCTCGGCGTACTCCGGCACCAGCAGCCCTTTGCTCCAACTTCCCTTGCGGTCGCCATTGACGTCTTTCACGATAACGTCGAGCCGGTAGCGCCCCGGACGCAAGGTAACCGCCTGCCAGTAGACGGAAACATGTTCGAGGGTTTTCGGCAGCAGTTCGGACGGCACGTCCACCGCAACCGTGTCTTCGAAAGTCTTCGCCACGCGTCCGGTCAGGGTGGTAAGCCTGCCAAAAATGTTTACACTGCCGCGCTGGATGCCTTCCTTGCCGACAAAGGTGATGTCCTTGTTCTTGAACTGGATGGTGATCGGGGTCAGCACCGTGTCGCCGGTGATGCGGGCGAAATCGACGCGCACGTCAAAGGGCACGAGGTTATACGCGATGCGGTGAGTAACGTCGGACTGCAAATCCTGGAACTTGACCGGAGGCGGCGCATTCAGCTTGGCCAAACGCTCGAGTTTGTCGAACTGACTGCTCGACTGATTGGCGCCCATCGGATTCGACGAATTCAGAGGGTTGGTTAAGCGGTCGACCTTGCTGGCCAAGCCCATTTGTTCGTACATGGTGAGTCCGGCATTCGGCGTGTGCAGCAGGGCATCCTTCTCGTTGGGATCGACCGAGATGTGGTAATCGTTACACATGCAGCGAGTCCACAAACTCGATGGTGACTTCCTGGCCGACGCCTTCCAGGTAACGATAGCGCCAGCGCTCGAAGGGATAAGTCGAGGTGGAACCGCCGCCTTCCGAGATGTCGCGCTGATAATTCCCGCCCGCAGGGTGAGCATCGATCTCGTCCGGCGGGACCCCAGACAATGTAAATGCGGCCGCGATCGGTCCGCCAACCCGGGATTCCGGCGGCGAAGTGCTCGTTGGCATAAGCAATGCGGCGGTAATGCTCTTCCTTGTACTCGTTTTCCTGGCTGTCAGGCGTGGGATTGCGGCGCTGCCAGAATTGCTCGATGAACTGGTCGCGCTCTTCGTCGGTTGCCAGTTGCTTGAAAGCGGCCTCCTCCCCGGGAGTGATGATCCAGCGGACATCTTCGTTGAGCCATCTCTTGTAAGGCCCCTGCAATTCCTTCAGCCGTTGGCGCTGCGCTTCCTTGGCCTTTTTGGCGGCGTCTTTGTCGCTCTGCTTCGAGTTGGCGCTGCCAGGAGCGGCGGTGTCAGGCGGAGTTGCGGCTGGCTCGGATTTTGTCTCCTGCGCCCAGGCGGAAGCCATCAGAATGCAGGACAGAAGCATTGGAAACAGCCATCGGAAACCAAAACACCGTGTATACACGCCAACTCCTGGGGATAAAAGCTATTGCGATTCTATGGCTTCGGCATAGGTGCAAGCAACCGCCGGCTCAGTTTCCGAATAGGCGCAAGCAGTCGGGAAGCTATCCCCCTAGCTTCGCTAGAACGGGGCGCTAGCGGCTTTGCCCGCAGCGGTGAGGACCGCAACGGCTTCACGGGTATGCTCCGCAGGTATAATGAGCATACGGAGAAAACTGTCTTGGCACCGTAAACGCCAGCCTGCGATGTTCCCGGCAGAGGCGATTGCCTGCATCGCCGGGATGGAGGGGAGATTTCAAGATGGCAACTGAAGTTGCCGGCATGACGGAATCGCGGAATATCCCTCCGGATTCGTCCATGATTTGCACTCAGGAGCTGTGGAAGACCTACGACATGGGCTCGGAGCAGCAGGTGCACGCACTGCGCGGCGTGAACCTCTCCATCCAGCACAACGAGTACGTTGCCATCATGGGCCCTTCCGGTTCCGGCAAGTCGACGCTGATGAACCTGATCGGGTGTCTCGATACGCCCACCCAGGGCCGCTACTGGCTGAACGGACAACTGGTGAGCGAACTGAACGACGATGAACTGGCCCGCATCCGCAACAAAGAAATCGGATTCGTCTTTCAGACCTTCAACCTGCTGGCGCGAGCTACCGCCTTGCACAACGTGGAACTGCCCTTGATTTACGCTGGCATCTCCGCCAGTCAGCGCCTCGAACGCGCTCGTGAAGCGCTGACCCAGGTTGGCATGGGACACCGCACGCATCACAAGCCGAGTGAACTCTCCGGCGGCCAGAGGCAACGCGTTGCCATCGCGCGGGCACTGGTGAACTCGCCCTCGATCCTGCTTGCCGACGAACCGACGGGAAACCTGGATTCGCAGACCGGAAACGAAATCATGGCATTGTTCGACGACCTGCATCAGCGCGGCAATACCATTGTCCTGGTCACGCACGAGCACGACATCGCCGAGTACGCGCACCGCACCATCCACCTCAAGGACGGTCTCATCGCCGGCGATTCGCCAACCGCCCGCGGGCGCGGCTCCTGGGACCAGCTTGCCCATTGAGAAACGGCGAAACGGCTTCGAGAGCGAAAGAGTCATGCCCTATCACTTCAACCAACGCCAGACAGCGTTTGCAGGGATTCCCGGACGGGTGCAGGTTATGGTTCACTCTGGCCCGCTTTCGGTGTACTCTTTTGCCGGGGAGTCTGCCATGCGTCGCGTCTTGCTGTGCTGTCTGATTTTGACCTTTTCGCTGCCGCTTGCGGCGCTGTTGAATCCGAAGATGCGTAGTTTTGAACAGATGACTGTCGAGCAACGGCAACTGGTTTCCACCTATTGCCGCCTAGACTTCCAGGGCGCTCGCCTCAGCCCCGAGGGTTGGGAGCACATGAGGAATCTGTCGACGTTCCGCGAGAACCCGGATTTCACCTCGATCTTCATCGTGTCGCGATACCAGCTCATCGAGACCACTGTCCCGGGCTACGAGTTTAGCGTGGCCTACGTGGTGATCGGAAGATATGAAGAAGGGGCAGGTTACATGCCGATGCCGTCGGTAAAAAATGTGACCTTCGAAACCCGCGACCAGAGTGGCGAACTGCGAATCATTCGCATCGCCCCCCCGACTCCGTTCGTCTCACGCAAGGCGGCCATCGAGTGGCTGAAGGTTAAGCTCGCCAAGCAGAAAGAAGCGTCTGGCCGGGCACAGATCGAAGCCGCAATCCAGGCGCTCGAAACTCAGACCACGGGTGCCCCGGCGTCCAAGTAAAAGACGCCCCTCCGACCCTGGGAACATGCACGCTCGCGTGGATGGATCGAGGACCGAGGATTGCGAAAGCGCACCCTGAGCCATCGGATGAATGGGGAATTTACGGCAAATTTGCTGAAACTGCTCTATCGCATGGAGCCGGACGCGTAGCCGTTGCTGCGCACCGACGTGACGTTGGCGAAGTAGTTGTGGTCGTAAAGATTGCGGTAGAACTTGCCGGCAAGCTCGGCGGCCTTGGGGCCAAAGGTCGAACGCCCGCCTTCGAGGAAAAACACTACAACAATGCGTCCGTATTGAGTATTCGCATAGGAGGCGAACCAGCCGAAGCGGGTGCCATCCTTGGAACAGGTTCCGGTCTTGCCCAGGACCTGCGCTGCGGTAAAGTTTTCGTGCACGCTCTTGGCGGTACCGTACTCGACGGCGCCGGCCATCCCCGGGCTTACCTCGGGAATCAGCGGGGCGATGTTCAAGTAGCGTTTTACTCTTGGCTGGAAGTTGGCGATGTCCTCGGGCGAGATCGGGTGCTGCAAATAGTAGAGCGTTCCGCCGTTGGCGATCGACGAAATCAGAGCGCCAAGCTGAAGCGGGGTCAGGTAGATACTTTCGCCGAAGGAACACATTTTTCCCACGCCGCCCAGCTTCGCCGAAAGTTCTTCGCTGGGGAAGGTTCCCAGATGTTCACCCGGAATGTTCCATCCCGCCAGTTCGCCAAGTCCAAACTGGTGCGCGTAGTGGCTTACCTTTTCAAACCCCAGACGCCGGCCCACGGCCTCGAAGTAAGCGTTGTTGGAGTGCGCCAAGGCATTGGTCAGGTTGATTTCCCAGCCGCCGCCAAGCGCGACGGGAGTCTCCTTCTTGACGATGTTCTCGTTGAGCGCGGCCAGGGCGACAGCGACCTTGAAGGTCGAACACGGCTGCGCGCCTTCTGAGAGCGCCAGTTTCTGGTTGACCATCGCCAAGATGCGGCCGCTTTCCGGATCGATGGCGACGACCGTGCCATTCATATTCCCCAGGGCATTGATCGCGGCGGTGCGCACAATCGGGTCTTCTCCGCCGGTCAGGTCGCCCAACCATTGGCCATCGGCGAAAGAACTGGTGTGGAAGCGCTCAGCGTAACGCCGCTGAGAAGCGCGCGCCACCGTGCGCCGCGTTGCCGCAGTGCGCGTGGTTGTCGTGGTGCGCTGCGTTACCGTCGTGCGTTGCGTCGCCGGAGGCAGGGCCACACTGCGGCTGTGGCGCGCGCGGCTGATGTGCTTTTGGGCACTGGCGTTTTCAGCGATCTTCTGTTTTTGCGTGCGTGAATATTTGTGGGAAGAAACAGTCGCGGCAAAACAGGTGGCGCAGAAAAGAAGCGCCAACAGAGACAACATCCCGGCCTTCACAATACGGCGAAACCCAAACATGGATAAGACCCACCCAACTTATGAAAACTGCACGGCCCGACTGCCAACGGCGCAACTGCGGTGCGCCTGAAGACTAAAGCCGAGGCCTCGCGTACCCAACCCGAGACAGGAAAACCAGAGTACCTCTTTACAAACCCAAAACTAAAGCATGAAGTTGCCGCGGTAAATCGGCTACTCACCTTATAGAAAACAGAGAGGCACCGGCGGGGCGCCGGCCCCGCATCTACTCTCATCTCATTGGTAGCACGGAATGGAAATGAGGCCGTTATCAATGTTGAGTCGTCGAGAAACGAAAGGACTAGTTACCGGAAAGTTTTTCCCTGCCCCAAAACAGGAAAACGCGGCGCCCAAAGGGATAAGTTTGTGCTTGCAAACGAGCCATGTCCCCACGGAAGTGCGGCTGAGGCTGCCTCTACGCCGCGAGCGATGGACGGATGCCAGCTTGCAAGGTTAACTGGGCATCGATTTCAATGTTTATCAGTCAATCAAGAACAACTGAAATGTTGCCGAGGTCCCCGGCACGCGCCATAGTTGCGAGTGGTGGGCAGACGCATGCGAAGCTGCCCGGCGGCCGGGCTTCGGGCTTTGCGAGATCCGCGGCGAGAGCCCCCGTGGGGTAATTCAGAGGCTCTCGTTTCGCTTGCGCAGAAATGCCGGAACATCGAGGTCGTCCGGCTCGAATTCGCCTTTCAGACCGCGCGTCACCGATTCGATGGAAGCGCTTTCCCGCACCGGCGTTGGCGATTGCCAGGTACGCGTCACCGGTTCTTCTACCAGCTCGGACGGCGGCGGCGGGGGTTCGGGTTCAGCTTGGGATGGAGGCTCGGGCTCGGACAGCGGCGCCGGTTGGACGTCAGAGTCATAGTGGATGGGCGGCGGGGCTGGCTCAAAATACGGTTGCGGCACGACTACGGCCGCTGCAGAGTGTTCGCGCCTGCGAATCTGGTCCGCCTTGAAGCCGGTGGCGATCACCGTAATTTTGACCTCGTCCTTCATCTTCTCGTCGAGCACGGCGCCGAAAATAATGTTGGCGTCCTCGTGGGCCGCACTCTGGATGATGGTGGAAGCCTCGTTGACTTCGGCAAGCTTGAGCGAACTCGATCCGGTGATATTGATCAGGATGCCGCGGGCGCCGTCGATAGCCCCCGCCTCGAGCAGCGGCGAAGCGATGGCGCGCTGTGCCGCCTCCATGGTGCGGCGGTCGCCTTTGGCGGTCGCCGTGCCCATAACGGCGTAGCCCATGCCGGCCATGATGGCTTTCACGTCGGCAAAATCGCGGTTGATGATACCGGGGATGGTGATGATGTCGGAAATGCCCTGAACGCCCTGGCGCAGAATGTCGTCGGCAATGCGAAACGATTCGAAGAAGCCGGCGTCCTGTGCCACCGCCAGCAGCTTCTCGTTGGGAATGACGATCACCGTATCCACCGAATCGATCAGCTCGGCAAGACCGCGCTCGGCCTGCTGCATGCGGCGCTTGCCTTCAAAGGCAAAGGGCTTGGTCACCACCGCGACCGTCAGCGCGCCCATTTCGCTGGCCAGAGAGGCGATGATCGGGGCCGCTCCGGTTCCGGTGCCGCCGCCCAGTCCGGTGGTGACGAAAACCATGTCGGCGCCTTCCAGCGCTTCGATGATTTTGTCGGCGTCTTCCAGGGCGGCTTTGCGGCCGATTTCGGGATTGGAGCCGGCTCCGAGCCCATTGGTCAGCTTGACGCCCAGTTGAATCTTAATGGGGGCGCGCGAAAGCTGAAGCGCTTGCATGTCGGTGTTCGCAACCAGGAACTCCACGCCCTCCAGGGCCGCGTCGATCATGCGGTTGACGGCATTGCCGCCGCCGCCGCCGACGCCGATCACCTTGATCTTTGCGTTGTTGCGTGGATCTTCGTTGAACTGGATTCGAATATCCTTATTCTCGATTGTTTCCATCGACGGCTTCCCTTTTCCTTTGGCTTGGCGACTGCCCAACGGCAGCCGGTTTTTCTAGAACCCGAAATTCGAACGAGCGAACAACGAACGCAAGCGCCTTCCCAGCCCGTGTTCCTCGCGCACTTTGAGCACCTGGGCACGATGCGCGTAAAAAACCATTCCAATGACAGTGGCAAACTCCGGTTCGCCGAGCAATGCCGGCAGCTTTGCCATCGGGATGGGCAAGCCGATGCGGGCCGGACAGCGCAGAATGTCCTCCGCGGTCTCGATCAGCCCCGGCAGACGCGCGCCGCCGCCGGTGAGCACCACGCCCGAACCCAGCATTTCAACCACCCCTGCCTGGCGCAGGTTATCGCGCAACATGTAGATCAGCTCGCGGGCGCGTGGCTCCAGCACCTCCCCGAGAAAACGCTGCGGCACCAGCCGCGAGGGGCGATCGCCCACCGATGGAACCTCGATCTCCGTGCTTTCCGGAATGGAGGTCACAATGGCGCAGCCGAACTGGCGTTTGATTTTTTCCGCGTCCGCCAAGGGGCGTGCGCAACCCCACGGCTACATCGTTGGTGAAGTGATCTCCGCCAATTGGAATCACGGCGGTGTGAACGACGACTCCCTCGTGAAAGACGATGACATCGGCCGAACCGGCCCCAATGTCGCAGATGCAGATGCCCAGTTCGCGTTCGTCGGTGCGCAACACGGCATCGGAACATGCCAGCACTTCGTAGACCGTGTCGTCCACGCGGATGCCAGCGCGATTCATCACGGTGACGATGTTTTGAACAGCGCTGGTGGCGGCGGTGATCACATGTACGCGGACCTCGAGTTGACGGCCCAGCATTCCCGCCGGATCGCGCAAGCCTTCCTGCTGATCGAGAATGAAATCCTGAGGCAAAAGGTGCAGGATGTGGCGATCTTCGGGCAGTGGAAAGCTCCGCGCCTTGTCGACCGCCTGACGGATATCTTCGCGGGAAACCTCGCGCGCCTCCACCCCAAGCGCAATGCCGCCCTGGCTGTTAGCGGCGCGGATATGCGGTCCGGCAACCCCTACGACCGCGCGCTCGATCGGCGCCTCGGCCGCCAACTCAGCCTCGTCCATCGCCTTCTTCACGCTATCGGCGGACTTATCGAGATCGACGATGATCCCCTTGCGCGAGCCGCGCGAAGCGACAATTCCGTGTCCGCGATAGCGCAGGCCGGCGTCGGTGATCTCGACGACCAGCGCCACCGTCTTGGCGGTGCCGATGTCGACGACGGTCAGGATGTTCTCGTTCTGCTTCCCCATAAGCCTAATGCTGACCTTTGCGGCGTTGACCATTGGCGCTTGCCGGGCCGGCGGCAATCGGCTTGGGCCCCGGCTGCGCGGCTGGTTCGATGGCGGGCGGTCGTAGCAGGCGACCCCGGATTGAGAATCACCTGACGCTCAAACCGTAGATCCACCGAGTGCAGCCGCTGGAACTGCTGCCGCCACTCCTGAATGTGCGCCTTGTAAAGACTGAAGCGCTCCAGGTAGCTGCTGGAGCCGAGGTGAATCAACAGCGCGCCTTGCTGATCGGCGACGGTGACCTTGACATCTTCGGGGTCCGACAAATCCACTTCATCCAATTCACGCGAGTAATTCGCGCCGGTCGAATCCAACTGGCGGACAAGTTCGAGGTAGGTCTTCATCCGCACCGCGCGGGTCGAAAGCGGATCGGATTCGGCGTTGCCCACGATGACCGGGAACGAATAGGTGCCGCCCAGAGGCATCTCCATGGTTACGCCGTTCAGCGTCGATCAGGGCAATGCGATCGCCGACTTTGGCAAAGGCGATTGGCGTGCGCTCGCGCAGCGCTATCCGCAGACGGTTCGGCAGAAGCCGCATCACCATGGCCGATTCGACCCAGGGAATCTTTTCCAGTTGGCGCTTGCGCTCGTCGAGCGGGATGAAAAAAACGTTGCGGCCGATATCGGCGCCCATCACTTGCAGCACTTGCGCGCGGGTTGTATTTCCGGCTCCGATAATCTCGATGGAATCGCTCGAATCCAGCCGGAAGCGCGCCGAATTCTTGCCGTAACGGTAGACCACCGCGGCGGCCACGGCGGCGGCGAAGGCGATGGCCAGAATCAGCAAAATCGCGCGCAGGCGATTCGCCGTGCCTCTCTGGAAAGGGCCGCGCCGCACCGGAACGCGCTTCTGCCCGCGCAGGAACGGCGATTGCTCAACCGCGTCGAGGTCGACAATCCTGTCCTCCAACGCCGAGGATTCGGCCTCGCCGGGAACGTAGCCCTCCGCGTCCTTGTGGCGGACACCAACTCCGCGAAAGGAGTCCTCATCCTCGGGCGTGAATGAACCTTGACTGCGAACCATGGAAATGCGGTGGGCTCCCCCCGTGAACGGGGCGCCAGCTCACTATAACTGCTTTTTTCGCGGAAAAGGATAGGGGAAATCGCCGAGGGAATCGTCCGGGGTACGGGTCGAAAACGGGCCATGAGGGAATTCGCTTTAGCAGCAATTCCCGGATTGGTGTGGTCGAAATTTCCGAAGGAAATGTCATGGCTACCGTAGCGAAGCGGAGGATCGGGGTCCCCGGTGAGGCTCGGCCCGCTGGGGTGATTGTGGAGCCACCCTTTGTTTTCGGCAGCAGAAACAAAAGGTGGCTCGACTTCGCTGCCATGACAGTCTGGTAGATTGGGATATACCAATTAGGAATTCGCTTAGCAGGCTGTGATGGCGAAGTCGGGAACGCGCCATGACATCATTTTTTGCGATTTTGCATACACCGGCAAAAGGATTCGCCTAGCGGATTTTTGTCCCGGCTCTAAACGCCGACGGCGCGGCGGAGAGCGTTCAGGAGTGCAGCATGGCGGCAGCCGGCACTACCCTGGCAGCGCAGCGGCCATACGGGCCTGCAGACGCTCGAACGATCTGCGGTCCCAGTTGTGAAACGTTTCCCGCTCCCAGGGTCAGAATCAGGTCTCCCGGTTGCGCCTCTTGCAGCACGGCGTCGACCGCGGCCGCAAACGATGCGGCGAACTCGGCCGGACGCTCACCGGCGCACCGAATCCGGGATGCCAGCGTTAGCCCGCTAACGCCCGCGATCGGCTGTTCGCTGGCAGCATAGATGTCCAGCACCAGCAGGCGATCGGCATCGGCAAAGGCCGCTGCGAATTCGTCCATCAGGAGGTAGGTCCTGGTATAACGATGCGGCTGGAAGATGACGTGTACACGTCTGCCGGGTTCCAGCCAATGCCGTGCCGACGCCAAAGTGGCGCGAATCTCGGTCGGATGATGTCCGTAATCGTCCACCACGAGGATATTGCCGCCGCGCCCCTTGACCTGAAAACGACGGTCCACGCCGCTGAAGCTCTCGATACCCTCGCGGATCTTTTCGAGCGGGATATCCAGCCCGACGCCGACTGCGATGGCCGCGGTGGCGTTCAGGATATTGTGTTCGCCGACGGCGCAAACCTCGAACTCGCCTAGCTCCCGTCCGTTGAAAACCACCGAGAAACGCTGCCGCACGCGCTCCTGCCTTCTGACGGTCGAGTGGCCGGAGACATGAAAATTGGCGTCGGCGTGGCGCCCGTAAGTCACCACCCGGCGCGTCACCCGCGGCAACAAAGCGCGCAGCGGTTCATTGTCGTGGCAAGCCACCACCATGCCGTAGAAGGGCACGCGGTCCATGAACTCGACGAAGGTTCGCTCGATATCCTCCATGTCGCGGTAGCAGTCCATGTGCTCGCGATCGATGTTGGTAACCACCGACAGAATGGGCGAGAGCTTGAGGAAAGAGCGGTCACTCTCGTCGGCTTCGGCAACCAGGTATTGCGAGGTGCCAAGCCGGGCGTTAGAGCCCATGGCATCCACGCGCCCGCCTACTACGACCGTGGGGTCGAGCCCTCCGGCGGCCAGCACAGAGGCCACCATGCTGGTGGTGGTGGTCTTGCCGTGCATGCCGGCGATGGCAATGCCGTATTTCAGGCGCATCAACTCCGACAGCATCTCGGCGCGCTGGATGACAGGGAGCTTGAGGCGATGCGCCTCGGCAACCTCGGGATTATCTTTGGAGATGGCCGAACTGGTGACGACGGCCTCGGAGCCCTGGACATTCTCCGCCCGATGGCCCTCGAAGACTTGCGCTCCCAGCGCTTCCAGCCGCGCCGTGACCGGGGAACTTCTGAGGTCGGAGCCGCTGACGCGGTAACCGAGGGTGAGCAGCACTTCGGCAATGCCGCTCATGCCGATGCCTCCGATACCGATGAAATGAATGCGTTGAATCTTGGCAAACATAAAGATTCGATTGTAAAGGAATAGGACGGCGGGTGCAGGTCAGTTACAGCGCGATTGGTGGCAAAGCGGCGCGGGTTGCTGGCATCACTGCTTCCCGATGAGTTATACCACCAGCCGGAATCATCGAGATTGAGTCTGAGATTAGCTCTGCTAGCACTTATAGGCGGGTTACTTTCGTTACTTTAGAGCGAAGATTCAGGTTGATTACAGGGGCAATTTGGTGAAGACTTCCGCAACCAAGCTATGGGCGCACGACGCGAGCTTCGATTGTTCCTCCATCTGCCGGTGCGGATCACCGGGGTTGACGCCGAGGGCAAAGGGTTCGAACAAGATGCGACCACGGTTGATATAACCATCACCGGAGTTCGCCTGCAAGGGATTACGCATCCCCTGGAGCGCGGCGGGATTGTCAGTATCCAGTACCGCGGCAATAAAGCTAAGTACCGGGTCAGGTGGGTGAAAAAGCCGGACTCTGCCTTGCATGGCCACATTGGGCTGAAGCTGATGGATGGAGAGACCATGAACTGGGGCAGGACAATCCCTTGCATTCTCGGCGACGCATTCGTCGAGAAACCAGACGACTACGACATCAGGGAACTGAAATAACATCTTCTGCCTGGTGCGGCTCACGCCGCCTCTGCCGCCTGCTGCTCTGTCGTGCCGAGACATGACTGACAAGACCTAACATAGTTACGACCGCCCCGGAGCTGGTAGGGCTACCCGGAAAGTGTTTGCCGCCAAGTGCTGCCGACGAGCATCTAGATTCCAGGAGGTATCGATTCATGGCAGTAACTCAGCTAAAGCACAAGCCCGAACCGTCGCTGGAGTACAGAGACTTTTCCAAACCGGAAGAGACGCGAAGTTTCGAGTTGGGCAAACTTGATTTGGTCACGCTCGGCGGAGTCACCTTCGGGCGGGCCGTTTTCCAGCCGGGTTGGCGTTGGTCCACCCACGTGAAGCCGATTGCCCAGACGCAGAGCTGCGAGGCACCGCACTTGAATCTGCACATTTCGGGCCGATTGCACGTGGTTATGGACGACGGCACCGAGCGCGAGTTCGGCCCCGGCGAACTTTCGTTGATTCCGCCGGGCCATGATGCCTGGGTGGTGGGAAATGAACCGGTGGTAGCCATCGATGTTTCCGGAATGGAGAACTACGCGAAGAAGCCCACGTCAAATTCCCCGATGCTGCGCACATTACCCAGATTAGGCGGAGTATGACGGGGTTCTCAGTCGAAGATGGGTTCACCGGACGTTCACCGCATGAAGGATAAACGGCGATGAAATCCGCCGGCTCTGGCTGGCGGAGCCTCTGGCTCAAATCCCGGTCTCCATACGCGATCGCGGGTCGAGATAGTCTCTGAGCGCGTCGCCGATAAAATTGAACGAGAGCACGGCGAGCATCACCGCTCCGGCGGGAAACAAGACGAGGTGCGGCGCGTCGAACAAATGAGAGCGGCCGTCGTTGAGCATGGTGCCCCAGCTCGCCACCGGCGGAGGAACACCCAAACCAAGAAAGCTCATGGTGGCCTCGGCCAGCACCGCTCCAGCCATGCCGATGGCGGCCTGCACGATCACCGGCTGCACGATGTTGGGCAGGATGTGACGGACGATGATGTGCAAGTCGCCGGCCCCGAGCGTCCGCGCCGCCTCCACGTACTCGCGCTCGCGTGCCGCCAGCACCTGGGCGCGCACCAAGCGAGCGTAGCCTACCCATCCGCCGATGACCAGCGCCAGGATGAGATTGAACAGCCCCGGCCCGAGAAAGGCAACAAAGGCAATCGCCAGCAGGATGCCGGGGAACGACAGGAAGGCATTCATCACCACGACGTTGACGAAGCGGTCGACGCCGCCGCCATAGTAACCGGCGAACGAACCGACGATGACGCCGAGCCCGAGCGATCCGGCGACCACGCTGGAGCCCACCAGCATCGAAATACGCGATCCGTAGATGATGCGCGAGAGCAGGTCGCGGCCCAGCTCATCGGTACCGAACCAGTGCGCCCGTGAGGGCCCGGCAAGCCGCGCGGCGAGATCGATCCAGGCGGGGTCGCGAGGCGCGATCCAGGGCGCAAAGACGGCGAACACGGCGAAGACACCGATGAGCACGACGCCGCTTACGGCCAGCGGATTCCGCCGGATCGCCGCCCAAAGGCGTCGTTCCCGGCCATGGTTTCCGGCCACCGCGGATTGGGCAAGCGGTTCGCTGGTCATTGTCATTGTCTGATCCGCGGGTCGAGCGCCGAATAGGCCATGTCGGTGAGAAAGTTGACGGCAACATAGGTCAGGCCGATGCACAAGATGCATCCCTGCACCAGGAAGTAGTCGCGATTGCTAATGGCCTGGATGGTGAGGCGGCCAATCCCCGGCCAGGAAAAAATGGTCTCGGTAACGATGGCGCCCGCCAGCAGAGCCCCGAACTGCAGTCCCAGAACCGTGACGATGGGGATCATGGCATTGCGCAGGGCGTGGTAGTAAATGACCTGCCGCTCGGGCAAACCTTTGGCGCGCGCGGTGCGAACGTAGTCCTGGCCCAGCTCCTCGAGCATGGAAGTGCGCGTCATGCGCGTCAGGATTGCCGCCAGCGCTCCGCCAAGCGTAAAAGCCGGCAGCACCAGGTGCCTCCAGGTGCCGGCGCCGGAGACCGGCAACAGGCCGAGGTGAATCGAGAAGAACAAGATCAGGATCGGTCCCAAGGCGAAGTTGGGGAACGACAGCCCCAAAAGGCTGACCAAGCTCAACAGACGGTCGTCCCATCGGTTGCGGCGCAGTGCCGAGCGAACCCCGGCGGGAATCGAGAGCGCCACGGCCACCAGCAACGCAGACAGGGTCAGCATCATGGTCGCCGGATAAGCCCGCGCGATCACTTGGACGACTTGCTGGTTCAAGCGCAGAGAGTGGCCTAGATCGCCATGCAGCACGCCCTTCCAATAGTGGACGTACTGGCTGCCCAGAGGAACGTCGAGGCCATAAGCATGGCGGGCCGCTTCGATGTCGGCGCTGGCCGCGCCTTCGCCAAGCATCTGCTGGATGGGATCGCCGGGCACCAGGTGGATCAGCAGGAAAACCACGCTAACCACCAGCCAGAGAACCGGCAGCGTGTAGAGCAACCGCGTGGCGAACTGGCGCAGCATCAGACACGCTCCTCTTCGACCGGGTCGAGCTGCTCGATACGCACGGCCTCCACGCGATTGCCGTCCATGCGCTCGACCGTGTAGCGGCGGCCTTGAAGACGAAAGCATCGCCCTCCCGCGGTATGCGCTGCAAGGTGGTCATGACGAAGCCGGCGAGGGTCTCGTATCCCTCGTCTCGCGGCAGGCGCAGTTGATACTGCGATTCCAGGTCGCGAACGTTGGTCGAGCCCTCCAGCACCATGCGCGTTGGGCCCGGCAGCCAAAACCCGGGGCGCGATGTCGTATTCGTCCTCGATCTCGCCCACCAGCTGCTCGATCACGTCCTCCACGGTGACTACGCCCGCGGTCGAGCCGAACTCGTCCACCACCACGGCCAGGTGGCGCTTTCGCCGTTTGAACTCCAGCAGTAGATCGGGCAGGATCTTCGTCTCCGGAACGACCAGCACGTCGCGCATGACGTGGCGCACGCGCCATCCGCTGTGCCGCCGGGCGGGTTCGCCGTTCTGTGCATAAGGCGAGACTGCATCCAGCGCATCAGATCCTTGGAATAGAGCATTCCGATGATCGCCTCGGTCCCGCGCTGCGGGTCGTAGACAGGCACCCGCGAGTGCTGTTCTTCCACCACGCGCTTCATGGCCTCTTCCAAAGGCATGTCGGCGGGAAGCGAAAAAATATCGATTCTGCGGCACCATCACCTCGCGCACCGTGACGGTCTCCAGTTCGAGAGCGCGGTGAATCATCTCCTCCTGTTCGAGCGGGATCAAGCCAAAGCGGCGGCTGGCGGTCACGATCATCTTCAGCTCTTCCGCCGAATGGACGCCGCCGGCGCGCAGTTCACGGGTTCCGAAGAGGCGCAGCACCAGGCGCGAGGAACGCGCCATGAACTTCAGCAACGGGCTGAAGACCGTCATGAAGACATCGAGCGGCTTGGCAACAGCCAAGGCCACGCGCTCGGCCTGCTGCAGTGAGACTGACTTGGGAACGACCTCGCCGAGGATCACGTGGAAATAGGTGATCAGCCCGAATGCCACCGCGATCGAAATCCCATGCGCGTAGACGGCGGCGTGAGGCAACTGTCCCAGCGGCCGCTCGAGCACGCGGGCCAGGGCGTTCTCGCCGAGCCAGCCCAAGGCAAGGCTCGCCATGGTAACGCCCAACTGTACGCCGTTGAGCACCTCGTCGAGTTTGCGGTGGAGTTTCTCGGATGGTGCGGGCGCCGCTGCGCTTGGCCTCGATGAGCTGCTCGATGCGGGTATCGCGGATGCTGACCAGCGAAAACTCGGCGGCCACAAAGAACGCATTGGCGGCAACCAGGAGCAGCACGGCCAGAACTCGCAATAGTACGAAGGTAAACATGCGGAAACCGGGATCCCCGACCTGCGCCGTAGTCGCGCATGTTAGGGTGGAAAGAAATTCTAGCATCCGGGCTGCCACCCAGGCTCGGGCCGCAGCCGCGGAGCCTATGGGCAACGGGGTTGCCGGGATAGATGCCGGCTTTGGCGTTGGCCGGGGTGAAGCAGCTTCCCGCTTGACGGAAGCGCGGTTACCGGCTAGTGTCGGCTTTCACTTATGTTTTGGAAAAATCCAGCGTTTTCCAATATGCAATAAGCCTTGTTGCGCTAGCGGTGTTTAACGTAACAACAGCGTTGTTCCCCACAGCAATGGTATTAGCTAATGTCGGTATTGCGGTGCTGCTACTTCTGAGACGGCAGTATATTTCCCCAATTACAAGGCCGTAGGTTAGACTGCCTGCAAGGCATGGGCTTTGGCGAAGGCGACGGAGAACTAAATTTTGAACCCGCGAAACATCATCACCATTACCACCGATTTTGGGGTGCGCGATCACTTTGTGGGCGCGATGAAGGGCGTGATCCTGACGATCAATCCCGAGGCCAACCTGCTGGATATCTCGCACGACGTCGCGTCCTACAGCGTGGTCGACGGCGCTTTTACAATCGCCCAGGCCTATCCGTATTTTCCCTCGGAGACGGTACACCTGGTAGTTGTCGATCCCGGCGTAGGCGGCGAGCGCCGTCCCATTTTGGTGCAAGCCGGCAGGCATTTCTTCGTGGGGCCCGATAACGGCGTCTTCTCGTTCATCTACGAGCGGGAGGAACGCATTACGGTTCGTCATATCACGGCCTCGCACTATTTCTTGCAGCCGGTCAGCCGCACCTTTCATGGCCGCGATGTTTTCTCGCCGATAGCCGCGTGGCTCACCAAGGGAATCGATGCCTCGAATTTCGGCGAGCCGATCAGCGATTACAGGCGTTTCACCAGCCTGAATCCCACCATCGAAAGCGAACAAAAGGCGCGCGGAATCGTGCTCAAGGCGGACAAATTCGGCAACCTGATTACTAACTTTTCGATTGGCTCAGTTTCCCGCAGTTCGTGCAACCGAGAGACCCCGCCGTTTCAGCTAGAGATCAAAGGACAACAGCTCACGCGTTTGCGCAAAACCTTCGACGAGGGAACGCCCGGCGAAATATTTGCGATCGTGGGTTCCAGCGGTTATCTGGAAATCGTATGCAAAGGCGCGGCTGCGTCCCGGGCTCTCAAGGCCGGCTCCGGCGATGACATCGTTCTCACTTTTCACTAAAGCGGACAATCGGCGCAGACGATGAAGAAAGTGTTTTGAAGAAAATCAGGCTCAAGGATTCTGCGGTTTTACGCGGGCGTATTTTCCCATTTTGCCGGTCCAGCGGAGAAAACGCAGAATCGGCATCCGCTCGCGCCAGGTAAAGCTCCAGAATTCGATGAAGCCGATCTGGTTCATCCTGATTCCCGTGTAGGTTTCAAGACGCCAGCGCAGATAGGGGCTCCGCCATGGAGCCAAATGATGGCCGCGCGTCGCATTCCAGAGAAATCGCAGGACATTCCACATAGGCTACGGTGCGCTTACCGGAAAAGGCAGCGCCAAGCAACAGTTTACAACCACCCAGAGCGCCTATGAGTCAGAGGGCGTGTCACGGCTGGCGAACCGCAGTCGACCCAACCCGAACCAACTGCTCTGCTTCCAATAGTGCTGCTGCATGATCCGGGGCCGAGCGACGCTCTGTCCTATGCTTCGAGGCCCTTATCGCTACTCAACCGCGTCCCCCAATTGAACGACGCCAGCACGACCCCACATTAGAGCTACGGCATGAATCCGGACATCCCAAGGCTGTGCCGCAAGGAACCTTCCGCTCGTTAGGATTGGGGCTCATCACCGGCGCATCCGACGACGACCCCTCAGCCATTGGAACCTACGCGGGCGCCGGAGCTTCGCTCGGTCCTTCGTTTCTGTGGACAGCGCCGGTTACATTTCCCATGATGTTTGCGGTCGTCTACCTGTGCTCGAAGCTCGGGCAGGTGACGGGTCAGGGCCTATTCGCCGTCATCCGCCAACATTATCCGCGCTGGATCCTGTACTTCTTTTTGGTAACGGCGGTGGTTGGCAACCTCATCGAAGCTGGTGCCGATCTCGGAGGAATGGCGGCAGCCCTCAACGTAATTATCCCGGTTCCCATCGGAGGCATGGTCGTCGTGCTTGGGGTGTCGGTGCTATCGCTGCAACTATGGCGATACACACTCCTCCGGGACATCTTCCGTTGGCTGGCACTGGCACTGTTGGCCTATATCGGTTCAGCCATTCTCGCTAAACCTGAACTCCTGCCCGTGCTGAAGGGAACGTTCGTCCCCACGATTCACTTCAACAAAGAATTCTTCGCCATGGTGGTGGCGGTCATCGGAACAAGTCTTTCCGCCTACCTGTATTCGTGGCAGTCGAATCAGGAAGTGGAAGAAGACATCTCCATGGGACGTCGCCGATTGACCGACCGGCTGGGAACTACGGACGGGGAGCTGCGGCACTCAAAACGAGACGTCGGCTTTGGTATGTTGTTCGCCAGTCTGATCATGTATTTCATCATTCTCTCGACCGCGGCCACCCTGTTCAAGGCCGGAAAGACCGATATCAACACCGCAGCCGAGGCCGCTCAGGCACTGCGGCCCTTGGCCGGCAACGCCGCCGAATTTCTGTTCGCCATCGGAGTCATTGGCGTCGGGTTCCTTGCGGTCCCTGTCATGACGATTGGCGCCGCATTCGATGTGTGCCAGAGCTTCGGCTGGCGACACGGCATACACAAGAAGCCCGGCGAAGCCAAATCGTTCTACGCAGCCATCGTCGTGTTCACATTGCTGGCCATGGGATTGAATTTCTTCGGCATCAACCCGATGAAGGCCCTGATTTTTGCCGGCATCGTACAGGGCGTTTCGACCCCGTTCCTGATGTTGCTGGTTATGCGAATCACCAACAACCGCCGGATCATGGGCCGATGGGTCAACACACGGGGGATGAATATTCTGGGCTGGCTTACGACGATTGTGATGTTCGCGGCGACCATTGGGCTGGTCGTGACCATGGTTCTATAGGGCAATTCCCCAGTTGGTATATCCCAATCTACCAGACTGTCATGGCGAGCGGAGTTCGAGCCACCTTTTGTTTCTGCTGCCGAAAACAAAGGGTGGCTCCACAATCACCCCAATCCTCCGCTTCGCTCCGGTCGCCATGACATTTCCTTGGGAAATTTCGGCAAGCTTGCTTCGCCGGCCGATTCAAGCTCCGCAGCCTCGCTCCGGAAAATTACAGATCGTACTTCTTCATCATGTGGCGGAAGCTGCGATAGCTCAGTTTGAGCATTTCGGCGGCGCGCGTCTGCACCCCTTGCGAGCGCCGCAGCGCCGACTGTAAAAGCGAACGTTCGACGTCGGCGACGTAACGCTCCATGTCCATCCCGTCGGCCGGCAGAGCCACTCCGGGAGCCCCTCCGGCGGTGGCCGAGGCGGCGGCGGCGCGGGCCTTGCTGCGATCGTTTGGCAGCTCCACTTTCAGCGGATTACCATCCGCCATGGCGACCGCGCGCTCGATCGTGTTTTCCAGGACACGAACGTTGCCGGGCCAATCGTATCCGCGAAGCATATCCAGCGATTCGGAGGAAATCTCGCGCAGCAGTCCACGCCGGGACTCGCCCATTTGTTTGGCAAATTTTTCCAGAAAAAAATTCGCCAGCAGCACAATGTCGTCCCCGCGCTCGCGCAGCGGCGGCAAATCGATCGGGATGACGCGCAGGCGGTAGTAAAGGTCTTCGCGAAACAGTCCATCGGTGACGAGCGCGTCGAGATCCTTGTTGGTGGCGGCAATCACCCGGACATCGATCGGAGTTTCGAGCCCGCCGCCAACCGGGCGAACCGAGCGCTCCTGCAGCACGCGCAGCAGTTTCACCTGCATGGCGAGGGACATTTCGCTGATTTCGTCGAGAAAGATCGTACCGGTGTTGGCCAGTTCGAATAAACCGCGCTTGTTCTGGTTGGCGCCGGTGAACGCACCTTTGACGTAGCCGAACAGCTCGCTTTCCAGCAGCGTCTCGGGAAAGGCGCCGCAGTTGATGGAAACGAACGGTTCGGCGCTGCGTTCCGAGCAGGCGTGCACCGCCCTGGCGACCAGCTCTTTGCCGGTGCCGCTCTCCCCTGTAACGATGACGGTGCTGTTGGTGGTGGCCACGGTGCGGATCAAGCGCTTGAGGTCGAGCATCACCGGGCTCTCGCCGATGATGTTATCGAGCGAATTGTGCGCCGCCGCATCTCGCTTGAGTACGGCGTTCTGCTGGCACAGAGACTGATTTTCGATGGCCGACTGGACGGCTGCCCGCACATCGGTTGGAAGGTTCGCGCCCAGTTTGCGGACATACAACGCCCCGGCATTCTGTGCCTGAATCGCGGTCTCATTGTCGTCAACCGCGGTGATCACGATAATCCTGGTTTCCGGCGAGACCCGGCGGGAGTGGCGAAGCACCTCCATGCCACTGATGCCGGGCATGCGAACGTCGGTGACCACGACGTCGTAGAGCGCGCTATCGAGCTTGTGAATCGCCTGCTCGCCGGAAGTCACGGTCTCGACGTGATGACCATCGTGGCGCAGTGCGATCTCCAGCATGGTGCAGATCGAGCGTTCATCGTCGCAAACAAGTATGTTGCCCATACATCTTTCCTCTGTCCCTCAGGCCTTCTCTGCCTGGAGCATGGCCGCGGACGCGCCGGCAGGCTCCTCGGCCCGCAGAAAGCTCAAAACGAATTCGGCGCCGGCGCCCAGTTCGGAACGCACCAGATGCTTCGCCTGATGCGCCTGCAGAATCTGGTATACGAGAGCTAGGCCGAGCCCCGTCCCGCCCTCGAAATTCGACTGGAACGGTTCGAACATGCTTTCCATCTGCTGCTGAGAAATTCCTGGTCCGTTATCGCGGAAGCTCAGGACCCAGTACCGGTCGCCGGGCTTTATTTCGACGGTCAGCATGCCGGCGAAGGGATCTTCGGTTGAGCGCAACTGAATGGCGCGCAAGGCGTTGTTGCAGATGTTCCAAAAGACCTGTTTCAATTTGTCTGCATCGCCCATGGTGTAGGCATGTTCGACGGCGAAGTTGCGCCGGATCTGGATGCGGCAATGCAGCGAGTGCTCCAGAAGGGTCAAGGTGTCATCGAGCAGGCGGATGAGATCGACCGTCCGCATCTGGTATTTCTTTTCGCGCGAATAAGTCAGGAAATCGCCGATGATCGAACTCAGGCGGTCCGACTCGCGGGTAACGATATCGACCAGAACGCGCTGATCGTCATTGAGCGCGGCGAGCGAGGCCAGCAACTTGACCGAACCGGCGATGGAAGACAGCGGGTTGCGGATTTCATGGGCGATTCCGGCCGCCAGCCTGCCGACGGCGGCGAGGCGATCACGCAGGCGCACCTCGCGCTCCAGGCGCTTGAGCAAGGTCAGGTCGTCAAACGTATAGATGTAACCGATGATGCCGCTGCCGTCGACGAACAGAGGCGATACGGTGAGATCGAAAGTCCGCTCGATCCCCGAAGGCGTGACCGTGCGAACCTCGTAATGCTGTCCCGGCTTTTCGGTGGAAGGCAGCCGGTCGAAAAACAGGTCCTGCACCGAGCGCTCGCCGGGCGCGGAGTCCGCGAGTTCCAGCAAATCGCGGCCGGAACGGTTGACGAGCTTGATCTTGCCGCCGAGATCGGTGGTGATGAGGCCGCCGGAAATGGAATTGACGATGTTCTCGTGCAGCGCCTGAAGGTTTTCGAGGGCTCCGCTCTTCGACTGCAACTCGCTCCCGACCTGGCGAAGACGGTTGCTGAGTTTGCCGGCCAGATAAGCCACGGTGATGAACGCGAACAGGTTGATGAAGATGACAGCCTGCAGCGAACGCAGATCCGAGCGCGACATCGAGTAAGAGTGAAAAAACTCGAAGTGCACCAGTTCGAGCGTGGTACCGAGCATGATGAAGCTGAGCGCGGCGGTCAGGTAGACCCACCACTGCGAAAGCAGAACGCTGGCGACGATAATGATGAGCGGATAGATGAAATTGAATGACGTGTCGATGCCGCCGGTAACGTAAACCACGGCGGTAGTAAAAACCAGGTCGGCGAAGATCTGGATCTTGGCCTGGATCTTCCAGTCGTGCCAGAGCGCCACCAGCAGGATGTGCAGCGCGGAAACCGAGTACCAGAGCAGAATGACAGTAACGAATAGAGTCCGGTTGACATTGGTGACGGTCAGGTTTGTGATCGCCAGTTCAATCGCCAACACAAAGGTGATGACGATGACCCGAACCTTGACCAGCCATTCAAGCCAGGTCCATTCGTTGAAGATTTTGCCTGTCCTCTGCACCATCGCGTTCCGCTAACCGGCGAGCTTGCTGATCATGGAGAACAGCGGCATGTACAGCGAGATGACAATACCGCCAACACTCACGCCGAGGAAACCGATCAACATTGGTTCCAGCAAAGTGAGCAAGTTCTTGGTCGCGGCATCGACCTCGTCCTCGTAAAAATCGGCGATCTTCTGCAGCATGGAATCCATGGCGCCGGTGGCCTCGCCGACGCCAATCATCTGGGTCACCATGTTGGGAAAGATTTTGCTCTCGCGCAGCGGATCGACGATGGTTCTGCCTTGCTCGATCGACTTCCGCACATTCTGCAGCGACCTCTGGACGACGGCATTGCCCGAGGTGCGGGCGGTAACGTCCAGACCCTCCAGGATGGGCACACCGGAGGTAATCAGCGTGCCCAAGGTGCGGGTGAAGCGCGCCACCGCAATCTTCAGCAGCAGGGGGCCGAAGACGGGGATCTTCAGCATGACGCGGTCGGTAAACAGGCGTCCTTCCGGCATTTTGCGAACCTGCACCAGGATCACGACGAAGGAAACGAGGCTGAGGATGATGACCCACCAGAAGTCCCCGATGAAGTGGCTGAGGTCGATGATGAACTTGGTCGGCGCGGGCAGCGGCACCCCCAATCCGACGAACATGTTGGCGAAGATCGGAACCACGAACTTGAGAAGCGCGCCTACCACCAGCACCGCGATGGTGATCACCGAGACCGGATAAATAAGAGCGGACTTGACGGCCTGGCGCAGCCTGAGATTCTTTTCAACGTAAATCGCCAGGCGCTGGAGAATGGTGTCGAGGATACCGCCGGTTTCACCGGCTTCGACCATATTGGTCGTCAGGTCGTCGAAGATCTTGGGATAGCCGCGCATGGCATTGGCAAGGGTCGCGCCGCCCTCTACGGACGAGCGCACGCCGGCCAGACATTTCCGCAGCGCCGGATTCTCCTGATTGGTGCCGAGAATCTCCAGGCATTGCACCAGCGGCAGGCCGGCATCGATCATGACGGAGAACTGGCGGAAGAAGACAGCCAGCTCGGTGGTTTTCACCTTGCCGCCGAAAGAGAAGGCACCGCCGCCGTCCTTTGAGCTGATCTTATCGACCCGGACGCCTTCTCTGCCAAGAGCGGCCCGCAGCACTTGCTTGTTCTCCGCCGCACGCTCACTTCGAACCGCTTTTCCTGCCGCGTTTTTGCCCTGATATGTAAAAACAGGCATCGTATTCTCCTGACTAAAATCTCAAAACTGTTTACCGCCGCATGGAACTTCCCGCAGGCGCGCTCTTGGTGGCGGCAAGGCCGCGCTGAATGATGTCGCGCAGTTCATCGGGCTGCGAGGAGCGCTGGACGGCCGCCTCGAGCGAGATTTGCTTTTGGAAATAGAGAATCGCCAAAGACTGATTGAAAGTTTGCATCCCGAACTTGTCTTGCCCGGACTGCATGGCCGAGTAGATCTGATGAATTTTGTCTTCGCGGACCAGGTTGCGGACGGCGGCGTTGGGGATGAGAATTTCCATCGCCATGACACGCCCCATCCCGCCCACGCGCGGCAGCAACGACTGGCAGAGGATGCCTTCCAGCACCAGCGAGAGCTGCGCCCTGATCTGCGGCTGCTGGTGCGAGGGGAAAACATCGATGATGCGATTGATGGTGGAAGACGCGGAATTGGTGTGCAGCGTTCCCAGCGTCAGGTGGCCGGTCTCGGCGATACGGAGAGCCGACTCGATGGTCTCGAGATCTCGCATCTCGCCCACCAGCACCACGTCCGGGTCTTCGCGCAATGCAGCGCGCAGGGCCTGATGAAAACCCTTGGTATCGGAGTGGACCTCGCGCTGGTTGACCAGGCAGTTTTTGTGGGGATGCACGAACTCGATCGGGTCTTCGATGGTCAGGATGTGTTCGTGGCGATCGCGGTTGATCTTGTCGATCATGGCCGCCAGCGTAGTCGATTTCCCCGAGCCGGTCGGGCCGGTAATGAGGATCAGCCCGCGCGGCCGCTCGCAGAGTCGGGCCACGATCGGGGGCAGATGCAGATCCTCGAAGCTCTTGATCTCCCATGGAATGACGCGGAGAACCGCAGCCACCGAGCCGCGCTGGTTGAAACAGTTGGCCCGGAAGCGCGCCAGTCCTTTGAGGCCGAAGGAAAAATCCAGTTCTAGGTCTTCCTCGAAGCGGTGCTTCTGGGCATCGGTCATGACGCCATAAACCAGTTGCTTGCTCTCTGCCGGGGTCAGGGGTGGCAAATCCAGAGCATGCAGCACGCCGTGCACCCGGATTTGCGGAGGTGAATTGGTCGTGACGTGCAGATCACTGCCACTCATCTCAATCAGCTTGCGCAACAGGTCACCTAGAGTGAGATTCATCAATCATTCCGTTCTTGAAGCTGTCGTTCCGCTCCGGCGACCGTCCCTTGTGGCGGCGTCAACCGCCCCGACTGGCGCTATGCCATTCGCCAGAACCGTCCCGAAGCCGGTATCTCGATGTAGAACAGTTCAGTCAGCCCGGCGGTAATGGCTCCGGGATACGCTCTTCTTAAACCGCTCTAGACTATGGTTTCGCGCGCCACTTCCTCCATGGTCGTGACGCCCAACATCACCTTCATAAGACCACTGCGCCGCAAGGTGGTCATTCCGTTTTCAATGGCTTTCTTTTTCAATTCCATCGCCGAGGCGCCCACCAGGATGAGTTCGCGCAGCTCGTCGTTGATCTCCATCACTTCGTAAAGGCCGACGCGGCCTTTGTAGCCGGAGCCGTTGCAGGTCGGGCAGCCGCGTCCTTTCTTGATCTTGGCCTGCCGCGCTTCATCGGGCGTGTAGCCCGCACGGACGAGCGCTTCCAAGGGCACCTCGATCTGCTCGGCACACTCCGAGCAAATCCTGCGAACCAGGCGCTGGGCAACGATCAGGTGAACCGAAGTGGCCACCAGGAATGGCTCAATGCCCATGTTCATCAGGCGGCTGATGGTTTCGGGCGCGCCGTTGGTGTGCAGGGTCGAGAGCACCAGGTGGCCGGTCAAGGCGGCCTTGATGGCGATCTCGGCGGTTTCAAAGTCGCGGATTTCGCCCACCAGAATAATGTTCGGGTCCTGGCGCAGAAAAGAGCGCAGGGCGGCGGCGAAATTCAACCCGATCTGTTCCTTCATCTGGACTTGATTAACACCGTGGAGCTGGAATTCGACCGGGTCCTCGGCGGTCATGATGTTGGTATCGGGCTTGTTCACCAGCGAGATCGCCGAATAGAGCGTGTTGGTCTTTCCGGATCCGGTTGGACCGGTCACCAGAACCATGCCGTAAGGCTTCAGAATCGCTTTCTGAAATTTTTCCAACGACTCCGGCTCGAAGCCGAGCTTGGTCATATCAAGGCGGAGGTTCTCTTTGTCGAGCAAGCGAAGCACGACCTTCTCACCCCATAGCGTAGGCAGGGTGCTGACGCGAAAATCGAGCTGCTTCTTCTTTCTGTCGACCTGCATCTTCAGCATGATGCGGCCGTCCTGCGGCAAACGCTTTTCGCTGATGTCGAGCTTGGCCATGATCTTCAAGCGCGAGGTGATGGCATCCTTGGCTTTCAGCGGCGGCGTCATGATAGGGTGCAGGACACCATCCATGCGCAAGCGCACGCGATACTCTTTCTCATAGGGTTCCAGATGAATATCGCTGGCCCCGCGCTTGACCGCTTCGGTGAGGATCATATTTACCAGCTTGACGATAGGCGCCTGGTCAGCCGCTCTTTCCAGATCCTCAAGGTTCATCTCGGCTTCAGCTTCCTGAATTTCGAGATCGCTTTCGGCACCGTCCAAAGAGGCGATGACAGATTCGAGATTATCCTCCTGCTTGGTGCTGTAGGCCCGTTCGATGCCTTCCTGGATTTCGGTCTCGGAGGCGACCACCGGCTCGACGTTGTAGCCGGTCATGAACTTGATATCGTCGAGCGCGAATACGTTTGTGGGATCGACCAGGGCGACGGTCAAGGCGGAGCCCAACCCGACTCAGGGGCAATACCTGGTAGCGCTTGGCGACTTCGTAGGGAACCAGTTTGACGACGGCGGGATCGATTTCGCAATAGGCAAGATTGACCGCCGGTATTCCATACTGGCGGGAAACAAAAGTCGTAACCTCGGTTTCATTGAGAAAGCCCAGTTTGACTAGCGCGGAGCCAAGCCGCCCGCCGTTCTCCCGTTGCAGCTTCTGAGCCTGCTCCAACTGCTCTGGAGTGATCGCACTTTCCTTGATTAGCAGATCACCGAGCCGCTGAGACATACATTCTCCTCTTTCGCGAGAGATTCTCGTCCAAACTCAACCCGCAATTGCCCCGTCTGAGAAAAATCTAAGTAGCGCGAATGTAGGCCGAGTGACAGAAATTGTCAATCCGGCAAAGAGCCGCGTAACCAATTATAAAATTGCCCGGGACCGGCTGGCAGGGTAAATTACATTCGATCGATAAATCACCGCATGCGACAAATTTCGGAATCCGATCGCAAACTAATAGCTAAGTTTATTGGCGAGTAATCCGCAAGTAACGGTGGGGCATGCACTTCTCTGCGGCAAAGAAGCCCGCTCTACGAAAAGACAGGGCCGGCGCGCCCGTGGGCAAGGCGTCCATGACGCCAACCCGGCGCACGATTGCCAGGTTTTACCGATTCTGCTCCGCCAATGGGGCCCGCAGAACTGGTGGCCGGCGGAGTCGAAGTTCGAAGTCATGGTTGGGGCTATACTTACCCAGAACACCTCGTGGACCAATGTGGAGAAGGCTTTAGCGAAACCTGCGGGGGGCTGGGATGCTGTCGCTGGAAGCGATTCACGAGGCAGATGGCGCGCATCTGGAAAGCCTGTTGAGGCCCGCCGGTTACTTTCGCCAAAAGACGCGCCGATTGCAGGAGCTGACGGCTTTCATCCTTGCAAACTATGGAGCAGACAAGACTTCGGCCTATGGAGGCGAAGATCCGGCGATGGCGCGCCTGTTCGACCAACCGACCGAAAAATTGCGGAGATTATTGCTGGAACAAAAGGGCGTCGGGCTGGAAACTGCTGATTCGATTCTGCTTTACGGGGGCAATCATGCGGTCTTTGTGGTTGACGCCTACACGCGCCGCATTTTCGAGCGCCACCGACTGGTGATTCCCGGTACGGACTACGAAACAATAAGGTTATTGGTGGAGCGCTCATTGCGGAAGCTGGCCGCCGAAAGCGCGTGGCCAGGAGGCTATCCAGGGCGATTCGGCAGCCACGGGAGACGTCCCGGAAATCCACAATCCATCTGCAATTTCAGCCACTTACAGGCCTGAACTGGTACAGCGTTACAACGAATTCCATGCCCTGCTGGTGCAGGTTGGCAAGCATTATTGTCTGAAAAAAGCTCCAAAATGCACGAATTGTCCACTGTCTTGTTTGCTTCCAACGTCCGATAATGCGCAATTTGATCGTGCCAGCGTCCGATAACGGTGAATCGAGCCGGCGTCCCCGGAGTCGAACTCGTGCGACGTTTACCATTGTTTACCACTTTATGTAGCCCCATTTTTGGCAATTCACATTTTTGGCAGATCACAGTTTGTGAACCATTCCTCCAGATTTCTGCGCGAGGTTCTCTCGGGATTCTCGGCCGCATATCCGATCGCCAGCACCGCTACCGGCTTACTGTTCTCCGGCAAGGCGAGAGCCTGGGCCAGTTTTTCGGGAATGAAGGCGCCGACCCAGCAGCTCGCCAATCCGAGGTCCGTCACCTTCAACATGGCGAAGGTGCAGGCGATGGTTGCGTCCTGCATGGCGAAGACCTCGGCCGGCTGGTACTGGCAGCGCGCCGGGTTCATGCAAAAAACAAGGCTGAGCGGGGCATTCTGCACGAAACCCTGATCCGAAGGTCGCCGCAGCCAGGGTCTGGCGCTGCTTGGGATCGGTGACGACATAGATCTCGAAGGCCTGGAAATTACCGGCCGAAGGCGCGCGATTGGCGGCTTCGAGAAGGGCCTGAAGTTTTTCTTCCGGCACCGGGGCGGATTGGTAAGCGCGAACTGATTGTCTGGCGTAAATAAGATTTGAAAAGTCCATAGGAAAGTACCCGAAGGAATTATAGGGGAGGGAAGGAATGAAGGCACAGAGCGGGAGGGATGGGTCATCATCTACTAGCCCCAAGAACTGCCCCACTCAAGCAAAAGAAGCTTGAGTCGGCCACCAGCCGAGGGGTTAGCTCAGGATGGGAAACTCATCTGGCGACAGAAATATATTTCCCCGCTTTCTAAATTCGAGAAATCGGTTCATGATGACCCAGGAACGGTCAAGGATCGCAAAGGCTCTGTCTTGGCTGGTATAGGTTTTATCGCCATGGCGAGGCGCGATAGAAGCGTTGATGATTAGGTCGATGTAGCTTCTCTGCAAACGCAGCACACTTCGCAGTTCACTCCATCCCTTTGATCTATCGGGGTCGTTCGGAGCCAGCAGGTTTCGGATGCCTTCGATAGCTCTCCCACAATTGACCTCTATGTGCCCAGGAATGGTATGCGCAACAATTAGGTCATTGAAAACCAGCATAAGCGCCGGTTCTTGGACTATCAGCAAAAACATAGCCGAGTAATCATCCTTCCCGATGTAGCCGGGCGTGAGATTGAACGCCGTGCACAGCCGAGCCAGTCTAGTGCTTGTGTATTTGAGCGGTTTTACCGTCCCGTCGGGCTCGACAAGTTCATCAAGCACCAAAGTCAATCCCAGCCCATGCGCGAAGCACAAGCAATCCAGTGCAGTGCGGGCGAACAGCATGGCATGGTTAAGCAGGGGTGAGATGTTTTCGTCGGGGTTGTACTTTTCGAGGCTGCACGCAACGTCTACCAGGCACTCCCTGACGGTTATTGCGAAACAAAAAAGCGGGCCATCTGCTGTTTGTCTCCAACGTACCTCTGGCAACGGTGGAGTTGTGATCGGTGCGTGGCTGGGTAAAATTCTGCCTCTAAAGTGGATCGTTGGCATTGAGCCAATGTATAGGAGGACAGCTATCCCCCACAAGCGAGGGCAAATATGGGGCACCTTCAGCTACGCGAAAAACTGCATGGACCCTCACGTCGCGACTTCATCGCTCCTCAGGGTGACACCTCGATCAGGATGACACTTGCACAGTACGCAACGGGACACGGGGCACCAACCAGCTTCGATCCCACATCTGCTGACTACGGCAGATATGGGGCACCAACCGACCGGCAGGAAAAATGCATGGACCCTCACGTCGCGACTTCATCGCTCCTCAGGGTGACACTTCGATCAGGATGACACTTGCACAGCACGGAACGGGACATGGGGCACCAACCAGCTTCGATCCCACGTCTGCTGACTACGGCAGATATGGGGCACCAACCGACCGGCAGGAAAAATGCATGGACCCTCACGTCGCGACTTCATCGCTCCTCAGGGTGACACTTCGATCAGGATGACACCTACACAGTACGGGACAGGACGTGGGGCACCCGAACTCTTCGATCCTGATGGTTGCGGAATTTCGAGCTGCGGGCGCGCAACTCTGCTTGCTGACTGGGGTTCGCTATAATTCCAACAGTGCTCACTGAACATGCCCGCTGAACAGTGCTCACTGAACATGCTTACTGCCCATGCCCGCTGAAGCGAAGAGCCCACGCACCGAAGCCCGGCGTCGCCGGAAGAATCTGATTCTTCTGGGCATCGGGTTTGTTGTGCTGTTCACCATCGCGCTGCTCGAAAGCTCTTTCAACCTGACGTTTCTGCGTCCGGAGACCTACGGCCAGACGCTGACATTTGCGGCCTTCTCCGCCCTGATCTTCGTCGGACTGATTGCCCTGATCTTCGTGCTGCTGCGGACCTTGATCAAGCTGTACGTGGAGCGGCAGACGGGGGTGCTCGGCTCGAAATTCCGCACCAAAATGGTGACGGGGGTGCTGCTGCTGTCATCGGGGCCGGTGATTGCGCTGTTCCTTTTCTCCTACGGGCTGATGAACCGCTCGATCGATAAATGGTTTTCGCGTCCGGTGGAGGAGGTGCGGGCGCACACCGCCGAGGTGACACAGCTTTTGACCAGCTATGCCGGTCAGAATGCGCTGAGCGAGGCGCAAAGCATTGCCGCCGCCACCGAGACGGCGCGGGCCTTCCAGACGGGAAAATTCGGTCCGCTGATGGTGGAGTTGCGCCGGCACGAAGCCACCTTGCAGGAAGGGTTCGTGATCGTGCTGCTCGACGGACAGCCGGAAGCCAGCTTCCAGGCTCCCGACCTGTGGCCGATTTTGAGCCGCAAGATTCCGCCGATGATGCCGGACGGGCAGTCCCGTTCGTTTACTTTGGGCACGCAAGAGTATGTGGCGGGCAGCGCCAAGGCGGGCGAGCACGGGCGCATCCTGGTGGCGATGCCGCTGCCGGCCAAGTATTCGGCGGTGCTGGCCGAATTGGAAGCGAGCCAGCATCAATATGCGGAGCTGCGCAGCGAGCGCCGGCTGGTGCGGCGCACCTACATGCAACTGCTGCTGCTGTTGACGCTGCTGGTGCTGTTTGCCTCCACCTGGTTCGCGCTGTTGCTGTCGAAGCTGGTGACGCGTCCGGTGCTGGCATTGGCCGAAGCTACCAAGGAAATCTCCGAGGGACGGCTGGATTACCGGGTCGAGGTGGCGGCGGGCGACGAGTTGGCCGATCTGGTGGTTTCCTTTAACCGGATGGCGGCCGAGCTGGAAAGCAATCGTCTGCAAATCGACGCCAGCCGCGAAGACCTGGCCAGCGCCTATGGAACGCTCGAAGCCCGCGGACGGCACATGGAGACGATCCTTGAAAGCATTCCGACGGCAGTGCTTTCGTTGGACGCGGATGAGGCCGTCACCCACGTCAACGATGCACTGATACGGCTGTTCCGGCCGCAGCGGGTGGAGCACGCGGGGCGGACCGAGAAGCTGGCGCTGGCCGATTTCTTCCCCGCCGATTTTGTCGAGGAGTTGCGGCGGCTGCTGCCGAAAGCCGATCGCATGGGCTCAACTTCGGCGCAAATGGAAATGATTGCCGGCTCGACAGCCCTGGTGTTGTCGGTGACGGCGGCCTCGATGAATGCGCACCGCAGCGGGCCGATTGCTCCGCGCGAGCGCATGGGATACGTGGTGGTATTCGAAGATCTTTCGGAGCTTTTGCAAGCCCAGAAGCAGGCGGCGTGGCGGGAAGTGGCGCGGCGGATCGCGCACGAGATCAAGAACCCTCTGACTCCGATTGCGCTTTCGGCGGAACGCATTGCACGCCACCTCGCGCGCGGGACTCCCGATGAAGCCTCGCGGGCGGTGATGGCCGGCTGCGCCGAGACTATTGCGATTTCAGTGGAAACGGTGCGGAAACTGGTCGACGAGTTCTCGACGCTGGCGCGATTTCCCGCGCCTCAACTGCGCCCCTCGGACCTGAATGCGGCGATCCTGGAAGCGCTGACGCAGTTCGACGGCCGGCTCGAAGACATCCAAATCAGCACCGATCTGGCGAAAGAGCTGCCGCTGGTAATGGCAGATGCGGAAGCCATCAAAAGGGTCGTCGCCAACCTGGTGGACAACTCAGCCGAGGCCATGAACGGCGCCTTGGTGCGCGAGCTGGTGATTGCAACCGCAGTGCTCGGCGGTCGGGATACGGTCGAGCTGTCGGTCGCCGACACCGGTCCCGGAGTGACGGCGGCGGTAAAGGAAAAACTATTCATGCCCTACTTCTCGACCAAGCAGCGCGGGACGGGGCTTGGCCTGGCGATCGTGGCGAGGATTGTCGAAGACCACCACGGTACGATACGGGTCGAAGAAAACCGGCCCATGGGGGCGCGCTTCGTGATCGAGCTGCCGGTGGCGGCCGAAGCGGAGGGTTCCGCCAATCGAGAGCCTGACGCAGCCAGCGCGGGCGGGAGTGGCTCCTGAGTAGTGGAGGACTTCGAATCCTACATCTGCTGACTGCGGCAGATATGGGGAAGCAAGCGATAGATCGCCACTATGTTGATTATCGGAGGGTATTCCGGTTGCGGGTCGTAAAATGTGTAATCGCCTGTTCACACCAATGAGTCTGAAATTTCGGGTGCTTTGCGGGACTTTGCAGCATTCACGGCGATCGGTTTTAATTGATCCAGCGCAGGAATGGACTCGGGTTTGATTGTGATTTGCTCCGGAGGTTGCGCGCCGGAATTAATGTGCTGCACCAGTTTCTCCAGCGCCAGTCCGGCCGTCAGCGGAAGCCAAACCGAGGCTGCCAGCAGCCCGGCCTTCAGCCATTCCCGGCCTCTGATACCGGCATTGCATCCCGTGAAAGGCAAATTCAGCCGCTCTTGCCACTCCGCTCCCATCACGGGTTCGAAGGCGCGGCGTGCGCCCATGGCCATCTCATCGTTCTGTGCAACCACCAGCGCGATTTGTGTCTTTGCCGATGTAGCCAGGCTTCGCCATGATTTCACGCACTGATAGCCGGTTTCTTCGCTCCAATTGCCCGATAATGTCCGTACCTGCACCGCGGCCGGTTTGGTTGCCAGCATACCGTCCATCCGCGCCTTCACCACAGGGTTTGTATTTGGCCCCAGGATGTATAGTATGACGCCGCCGTCCGGAAGCAGCGCGCCGATCTGGTGTCCCTGAATGCGCCCCACCTGTTCATGATCTTCGGCAACCGCCAAAACGGGGACTTTGTATCTCCTCCAGAGTTCGCCGATGTAATCGGCCGAGCGATTGATGACCGCCCACGCAATGCCTGCTTGTACTGCGGCTGTGGCCACCCGAGCCATATCGGTTCCTACCGGCTGGCAGATGATCCCGGCTGGCTTTTCTCGAGACTGGATCTGGCTCAGTAACTGCAGGCTTTGATCGACCGCGTCGTTTCTCGCATAGAGGATTTGCACATCAACGCCAAGTTTTTGCGCTGTCTCTTTAGCCGCCACAGCCTGGGAACGCTGATAGTCATTTTCGTCCGAGCGAAGCGCAACCAGGAATTTCTGCATAATGCGCGGCTCCTGAAGTACACGGTGATCTGGATCAGAAGACTCTTGCATGATTCTGAGCGCCCAGCAACGAATAATCACTCAACTCGCCTTGAGATTTTTTGTAGGGTTTTCCACGTTATATAAACCATTGCGTGGCGCTGAGTGACCACAGCTCTTGGCGGAGGAAGGGTTATGCATTCGAGCAAAATGGATTGATTGAGCTCTAGGTGACGATAAACCGCCTTAGCAACAATGACCGGGCGGCAGTTTCGGTTTCGGCATTATTCACGCTGACGCCTGTTTACGACAACTACGATTAATCGCAGTGCAGAGCGGCAGCCACACAAGCCTCCTCTGCTTATGTGAAGTAGTTGATTTTCCGCATACAAACTGCCCCACTCAAGCGCAACTGCGGCGCTTGAATGGGCCACCCGCCCCGCCCTTGAGATTTTTAGTAGGGTTTTCCGCGTTATCAGCTCGCCGGCTACATCTTGTTTGCAAGCTATTCCCTGTTACTTGGTTGCCGCAGCCCACGTCTGCTGGACTAAAAGCGGACATGGGCCACCTGTGAATCCTCACTCTGCCTAACTCATCTATTGGATCGCGCGTATGGTATCGTTGTTCACGTCACAGACATAAAGCTTTGTCCCGTCAGTCGTGATGCCGAATACTCCATTAAAGCTGGCCGCAGCCCCGGTGCCATCAGCATGTCCGCTTGTTCCCGCTGTGCCTGCCAGCGTCGTCACTACACCGGTGGCAATCACCATCTTGCGAACCGTGTTGTTATTGGTGTCGGCAACATAGAGGTTTGTGCCGTCGGTCGTGATGTCATTCGGAAAACTAAAGCTGGCTGCGGCCCCGGTGCCATCAGCATGGCCGCTTGTTCCCGCGGTGCCTGCCAGCGTTGTCACTACACCGGTGGCAATCACGATCTTGCGGATTGTGTTGTTATTTGCGTCGGCAACATAGAGGCTTGCCCCATCAGTCGTGATGCCCATCGGGCCATTAAAGCTGGCTGCGGCCCCGGTGCCATCAGCATGGCCGCTTGTTCCCGCGGTGCCTGCCAGCGTTGTCACTACACCGGTGGCAATCACCAACTTGCGAACCGTGTTGTTACCTGTGTCGGCAACATAGAGGTTTATCCCATCGGTCGTGATGTCAAATGGGCCACTAAAGCTAGCTGCTGCCCCGGTGCCATCAGCATGGCCGCTTGTTCCCGCGGTGCCTGCCAGCGTTGTCACTACACCGGTGGCAATCACGATCTTGCGGATTGTGTTGTTGTTTGAGTCGACAACATAGAGGTTTATCCCATCGGTCATGATGCCGAATGGGATATTAAAGCTGGCTGTGGCCCCGGTGCCATCAGCATGGCCGCTTGTTCCCGCTGTGCCCGCCAGCGTCGTCACTACACCGGTGGCAATCACGATCTGGCGAATCGTGTTGTTACGTGAGTCGGCAACATAGAGGTTTGCCCCATCGGTCGTGATGTCATATGGGCCACTAAAGCTAGCTGCTGCCCCGGTGCCGTCAGCATGGCCGCTTGTTCCCGCTGTGCCTGCCAGCGTCGTCACTATGCCGGACAAACTAACTTCTTTCCCCTGAATTGAGCCAGCCAATTGATAAGTACTGGTGCCATTCCCGCAGGCTTCTAGAGTGGCAACGGCTAGCACGGCGATTATTGCGATAGAAACCACTGCGACATACTTTTTCATCGTTTCCTCCCTATCAAGTGTTTCCATCAAGTTCTCTGCTCGTTGATCAGCCCACAAGATCGCCGTGTGCGCTTGCTGGCCACCTTGGTTGCGAATCAACTCTGGAAAACGAGGTACGAATGGCCCAAAAACCAGAGCACCCAGAGTTCATTTTCTCCAGGTGCGAGAATGCCCCCACAAGACAGCAGGAATTAGTTCTTGTTCGGGGGAAACATTTTGTCTGGCGGGTACAACAATGTGAATAACACACCGATGCTGCAAGACAAAGACAATTATTCGGCAGGCACCGATTTGTCCGATGCTGAACCCGGCCCGAAATAATACGACCCCGCTCCGCTTTTCATGCCAAGGAGATGTGGGGCACCCGGCAGGAAGGACCGGGCGAGGGTTTCGGTTTCGGCATTATTCACGCTAACGCCTGTCTACGACAACTACGATTAATCACAATGCAGAGCGGCAGCCACACGAGCCTCCTCTGCTTATGTGAAGTAGTTGATTTTCTGCATACAAACTGCCCCACTCAAGCGCAACTGCGGCGCTTGAATGGGCCACCCGCGGAATAGCATCACCAGTACTATTCGTCGTGATCTTTCGTCACGTGCCAAGCAAAACATCTTGCAAGGTGGCTGGGAATGGCGGGCGCGTTTTTGAGTGTCCATTCCCTAATCTCCTTCTCCTCGTCGGTTCTGGCAGCACCACTCCACAAAGTAATGTAGCGGCTTGTCGCCGGGTCGTGTGCGTAAAATACAAACGGCTCATCTGATTGGTAGGTTTCGACCAAAATGATGCTCCACTCGCCAGTTCGAAACGATTGCAGTACATCGACGCGCTCGACGCCCAACTGCTTTGCGATTACAGGAGCTAATGCAGCTTTGCGTTCCTTCGTGAGGCTGCGGTTCACGCCGTCGCAGGGTGACGCTGCCCACGCTGAAGATGCTGCGGCAATTAAGACGATTAATTTGAGGATGTGGTGTATCTTCATCGCCCCGCCCTCTTGGTGAGTTGCAGAGTAGCAACCCGAATGTCCTTTTGCAAGATTACTGGCGATAAATCCCCTTAACGACAGTTACGGTCAGCATCTTACGCCGCTACGCGGGTTGGGGCTTGCGGGGCACCAAGCACGTAAGAGCGTTCAGGTTCTTACGGGTGAGTTACAATGCAGCCAAGATGGTTCAAGTACTGATCGTCGATGACGAAGCTGGAATTCGCACCTCGTTGAGCGGCGTGCTGGAGGATGAGGGATACGAGACCAGCGCGGTCGAGAGCGGCGAAGAATGCCTGCTGGTGCTTGCCGAACGCCAGTTCGACGTGGTGCTGCTGGACATCTGGCTGCCGGGAATCGACGGGCTCGAGGTGCTGGAGCGGGTCAGGGCGCTGGAGAATCATCCCGAGATCGTCATGATCTCCGGACACGGCAACATCGAAACTGCGGTGAAGGCGACCAAACTGGGGGCATACGACTTTCTGGAAAAGCCGCTCTCGGTGGATAAAACCCTGATCGTGGTGAAGAATGCGGCGGAGGCGCGCAAGCTGCGCTCCGAGAACGTGGATCTCAAGCGCGAGGCGTTTTCACCGAGCGAGATCGTCGGCGAGAGCATTCCGCTGAAGGCGCTGCGGCAGCAGATAGGGCTGATGGCGCCGACCAATGGGCGAGTACTCATCTACGGCGAATCGGGAACCGGCAAAGAGCTGGTGGCGCGCGCCATCCACGCCCAGAGCCTGCGGAGCCAGGAGATGTTTGTCGAAGTGAACTGCGCCGCGATCCCCGAGGACATGATCGAAAGCGAACTGTTCGGCCATTGCAAAGGGGCGTTCCCCGGCGCCAGCACCGACAAGGCGGGCAAATTCCAGAAGGCCGATGGGGGCACACTGTTTCTCGACGAAGTCGGCGATATGAGCCTGAAAACGCAAAGCAAAGTGCTGCGTACGCTCGACGAAGGCCGCTTCGTGCCGGTGGGACGCGAAGAGGCGATGCGGGTCGACGCACGGGTGATCGCGGCCACCAATAAAGATCTGGAAGACGAAATCGGCAAGGGAAATTTTCGTGAAGATCTTTTCTACAGGCTGAACGTGATTCCGTTTTTTGTTTCGCCGCTGCGCGAGCGCAACGAGGATATTCCGCTGCTGACACGGCACTTTCTGCACGAATTTTCCGCCGCCTACGGCCGCCGCGACAAGGAGATGAGCGAAGACGCCATGGAAGTCCTGCTGCGCTATTCGTGGCCGGGCAACGTGCGCGAACTGCGGAACGTGGTGGAAAGGGTCGTCATCATGAACCCCACGGCACACCGGATCGAGCGCAAACACCTGCCGCCACTGCTCTATCGCGAGGGGACACGCCGCAGCCTGGGCGAGTTTTCGACGCTGCACCAGGCTCGGGCAGCCTACGAGCGCGATTACATACTCAAAAAGCTCGAGGAGAATCACGGCAACGTCAGTCGCACGGCCGACGCGTTAGGACTCGAGCGGAGCCACATGTATCGCAAAATGAAGGCGCTCGGAATCGCGGTCAAGGAATAGCGCGGCGTGAGTATTACAGTCGACCAAACTACCCGGGAACTACCCCACGTTAGCCAACTGTCACCCCGATCAATCACCCCAGCGAGCCGAGCCTCGCCGGGGACCCCGATGCGGGAGAACATGGGGCAGCCAAACTCTTCGAATCCCACATCCGCTGACTGCGGCAGATATGGGGCACCAAAACTTAACGCTTTGGAAAAAGCCCCACTCAAACCAAAAGAAGGCTTGAATGGGCCACCCGCCTCGATCATCCTTATCGGGTTGCTATTACTGGGGTGCGGTTTCGGCTGGGCACAGCAGAACCCGCCGGATACCCAGCCGGCCACGCCTAATTCCCCGTCGCACTCGGCACAGCAGAGCGCGCCGGATACTCAGCCCCCCAAGCCCAAGCTTCCAGTTCACAAAGAGGAGATTGTGGTGACCGGGACTTATGAGCCGATGGGCATCAGCGACGTCGATCGCGATGTCGTTCGGCTGGAAGTGCGCGACACGCGCGCGCTGTATCCGAGCCTAGTCGATATTCTGCGTTTGGACCCGGCGGTGGACTTGCAGGAGCGCGCCCCGAACGGGGTGCAGCTCGATCTGTCGATTCGCGGCGCATCCTTCGAGCAAACCCTGGTGCTGGTCGACGGGCTGCGGATGAACGATGCGCAGAGCGGCCATCACAACCTCGACTTGCCGATGCCCTTCCAATCGATTGAGCGGATCGAGATCCTGCACGGCAGCGGGTCGACGATGTACGGCTCGGATGCGTTGGGAGGAGTGGTGAACTTCATCACCGCGCCACCGCTGGCCACGGAGGTGCGGGCCGGCACGGCGTTTGGAAACTTCGGCACCAACCAAGAGTTCGGAACCGCCTCGATGGCGACCAAGCGCTGGACGGAACAGGCTTCCTTTGGCCGTGATTTTTCGACCGGGTTCACCACAGACCGCGATTACAGGGGTCTGACCGGCAGCTCCGAGACTCACGCGGGAAGCAGCCTGGGCGCGACTACGGTGCTGCTGGCCGGCGGCGACAAAGCCTTTGGCGCGGACCAGTTCTACGGCCCCTACGCTTCCTGGGAGCGTACCAAAAGCTGGTTTGCCGGAGCTTCACAGGAACTGGGCGCAAATACGCTGGTGCAGTTTGGCTATCGCCGGCACAGCGATGTGTTCGAACTGCTGCGCGACGATCCCGCGTTCTATACCAACGATCACATTACCGAGAGCTGGCAGGCGGCCATCCGCCGGCATAACCAGCTCGGCAAAAAGCTGAACGTGTTCTACGTGGCATGGAGGCGTATCGCGACACCATCGACAGCAATAATTTTTCGCTGCTGGGCGAAACGCCGGCTCTCGGCCATCATGAGCGCAATCGCGGCGGCATCTACGCCAACGCTCGACTGGAGGCCGGTTGCAGCGGCTATCGCTGTCGGTGGGCGGGCGCGAAGAATACTACAGCGATGGCCACGGCGTCTTTACGCCGACGATTGCGGGCGGATATCGGCTCTCGGAGCGGCTGAAGCTGCGCGCATCGGTGGGCCGCGCCTTTCGGCTGCCGACTTACACGGACCTCTATTACAACGACCCGGCCACGGTCGGCAACGCCGGGCTGCAACCGGAAACCGCATGGAGCTACGATGGCGGCATCGAGTGGACCATCGCCCGCGGCTGGCCGGCTCGGTGACGGTGTTCCGACGCGACGAGAAAAACGATATTGACTACGTGCTGGTGCCCGACGATGCGGCCGCCCTCGCCGCGCCCCTGAGCCTGGTTCCGCGCACCTGCCCCACGCCGACCTCGGCGGGCTGCATCTATCAGGCGCGCAATCTGCAGGCGCTGAGTTTTACGGGGGTTGAAGCGGCGGTGCGCTGGCAGGTCTCCGGCAGCCAACCAGGTATCGTTTGCCTACACCGCGCTGACCGGCGCGCAGCAGGCGCTGAATGGGCTGCTGAGCCGGTACCTGTTTAACTATCCGGTGAACAATGCCTCGATGCAATGGCAGTCGCTGCTGCCGGGAAAAATTCAGTTGCGCACCCGCGTGGGAGTCGTCGAGCGCTATAACAACGATCCGTACGCTTTGTGGGACGTGGCCGTGACCAGGCAGTTCCGGCACGTGCGTCCTTTTTTGCAGCTGACGAATCTGGCGAACACTTCTTACCAGGAGATTGCGGGAGTCGCGATGCCGGGGCGCTCGATTTTGGGCGGAGTCGAGGTGCTGCTGAGCAGGAAAGCGAAGGGGAAAGAGGCTTCAAAGTAGCGTGATTCAGGAAGAAATCAGATATGGGGTGCCCAAGCCATCATTCGCTTGTGTGGCGAGTTTGCTTAACGCTTTTGAAAAAGCCCCACTCAAGCCAAAAGAAGGCTTGAATGGGCCACCCGCCAAGCCGTCATTCGCTTGTGTGGCGAGTTTGCTCAACGCTTTTGAAAAAGCCCCACTCAAGCCAAAAGAAGGCTTGAATGGGCCACCCGCCGTGTGATGGCAAGAATTGCAGGTGTCCTCAGAACTGGCCGAGTCAAAAGGAGCAGCAAATGAGCGTTAAGAACATGAAGGAAGAACAGCCTGAGGGTGATCTTTCTCGGAAATCCGATAGTCGGAAGCTTCGCGTTCTCTGGATCGGGCTGGGCATGTACTTTCTGATTATGCTTAACGCCTTTCGCTACGCCTCAAGGGTGCCCTATCAGATTTTCATCGTAGGAGCACTATTCAATGGGGCGATTATTGTCGCCTACGTGGTGGCGATGAGGCGGGTCTATAGGAGATTGGGGAATCGGAAAGACGGTTAGAGCTTGTAGGTGTTGCAAAATCCCCATATCACCAGTTTGCGGGGGCGTTTCTGTTTTGGCAGAACCGGTGATACCGCGGGTTCGAGCTTGCTTTCAGATCGCGCTATTCGGAGGGGTCGGGATCGCGCGGGGTAAGCGACTGCAACTGCTTGCGCCAGTCGAGTTCGTCGACGAACTGGCGAGACTCGCGCCAGCGGCCGCGCACCTTGATGAAGAGCTCGAGGAAGACCTTCTTGCCGAGCAGGTGTTCGATGGCGTGGCGGGCGCGGGTTCCAATCTCTTTCAGCATGGCGCCTTGGCGTCCGATGACGATGGCCTTTTGTCCATCGCGTTCGACATAGATGGCAGCGGCGATTCTCACCAGGCGGGCGCTCTCTTCGAACTGCTCGATGATGACGCTGCTGGCGTAGGGCACCTCCTGCTGGGTCAGCACCAGCACCTGTTCGCGAATCAATTCGGCGGCGGCAAAGCGTTCCGGCTGGTCGGTGACCTGGTCCGGAGGGAAGAACGGCGGGCCCTCGGGGAGATTGGCGACCACCTTATTCAAGAGCAGATCGAGCCCATCCTTCTTGGTGGCGGAGATCGGGATCACCTCGGCGAAAGGGTGCAAGGCGGAATAGTGCTCGATGATGGGCAGCAGATTGCCCTTATCGATGAGATCGATCTTGTTGAGGAGCAGGAAGGTCTTGATCTGGCTTCGTTTGACCAGGTCGAGGGCGAATTGGTCGCCGGCACCGAACTTCTGGGCGGCATCGGTGATGAGCAGCAACAGATCGCAGCCTTCGACAGCGTCGTAGACTTCCTGCATCATGCGCTTGTTGAGCGCGTCGGAGGGTTTGTGGATGCCGGGGGTGTCGACAAAAACGATCTGACCGGCGGGACGGCGGCCGGCACGTTTGAGGTTCACGATACCGCAAATACGGTTGCGCGTGGTTTGCGGTTTGTGGGTGACGATAGCAAGCTTCTCCCCCACCAGCGCGTTCAGAAGGGTCGACTTGCCCGCATTCGGGCGTCCGACAATGGAAACGAATCCGGATCGCATTCTGTCGACAATCTTACTACTGGATCAGGAAGAACGCTGGGGCGGCTTGGCGCGGGTGAATCAAAATCAGGTCCCACATCTGCTGACTGCGGCAGATATGGGGCACCAAGCGCTTTGGAAAAAGCCCCACTCAAGCCAAAAGAAGGCTTGAATGGGCCACCCGCCCGCGACACTTCAAATCAGGACGACACTTCAAATCAGGATGACACTTCAAAGGATGATTGCGTGAACTGCCGGGACACTCTCTAGCCGGGACGCTCTCTAGGTGGTGGCGGCGCGCAGGCGAGCTTGCTCGACCAGTTGGTAGAGTTCATCGCCGGTGCAGACTTCGTAGTAGAGGTGATCGGTCCAGCTACGCAGAGAAAAATCGCGCGGGTCGACCAAAGGCACGGCGGCCTGGCGAATCACGATGGGCTGAAAAACATCGCCGGTCACCGGCACCAGTCCGCTGTAGAGGCGGACGAGCCGTTCTCCCCAGATGTCCGGGAGAGACATATCAAATTCCTGTAAAGAGATCTCCTGCCGGAGCCGCTGCAAGGCGCGCGCCTCCAGTTGAATGCCGCCGACGTTGTACTGCATGAGAAAGTCGCTGGAAACACCGGCCGCGCCGGTATCGGTGCCCACCTGGATCAGGAAAACGCTGAAGGGAAGTTTGAGTCCCTGGATGTGTTTGCGGGCGTGGTGGCTGCAGGAAGAAAGACGGTCGGCCCGATTGATGGCGTCGGAAATCATGATTCGCGATTCGCCGTCGAAAAGATACATCGGGGCGGAGTCCTGGTGGGTGATGCCAATTCCGAGTTCGAGCGCGGGCAACTGCAAGGAACTGGATTGCAGATGAAAGGCGCGCACGATGCTGGTAATCTCGCGGGCGAGAACACAGGCTCGGGCCACCGGAAACGAGGACGGTCCGTCACGCTCCTCGATGCCGAGGATGATGGCATCGCCTTCGATGAAAATCTTGCTGGCCCCATATTTCGCGAGCAGTTTATTCACCGGCTCATAAAATCCCAGGCTGAAATAAGAGGCGGGATTCTGCCCGCGATCGACCAGGGTACGGGTCAGGAGGGTGGAATCGCGCACGTCGGCCTTGAGCACCACGTGGGAGAGGATGCGAAGGTCACCCGGTTTTTGTTCTTCCGGCAACAGAAACTCGTAGAGCCTGGAGTTGGCCGCCGAGAGCTGGCGCAGGCGATCGGTAGAGATCAGGTTCACCTGGTCGGTGCCGGCATTGAGCGCCTCTAGACGGCGGATGTCGCGGTTGTAACGCAAGAAATCGACCAGGAAGCGTCCGGCGATCTTGGCTCGCTCGGCTTTGCCCAGGCCGGAGATGCGTTTTACGGCGGCTTGAAAATTGACGGGCGAGATCTTCCCGTGCACCGCCAGAAGCGACTCCACGCGCTCCCGTTCGGGACGGGCGATGAGCGCATTCTTCAATTGCTGAGGGTTGATCAGGGAGGCGTATTCGGAGAGCAGCGGCACAACCTCGTAGCTGGCGAGGACATTGTCCATAATGCCGGCGTCCTCAAGAGTGGCGAGCCAAGCCGAGAGCAGAGCGCGTTGCGAGCTTCCTTTTTCGTCATCACCGGGCACGCCGCCGGCGACCAGTTCCTGGCCGTTCTCGGGAACATTCAGCAATTCGTCTACTTCCTGGTCGGCGAGGGTGTTGCCGAAGGGTAGAACACTGCGAAAATAGCCGCGCACCAGGTCCCGGAGCACGGGAAGGCGATCGGGGTCCTTGTCGTAGTTGCCAAGCATGACGTAGTGCTCGGCCTTGATGAAGTCGTCGCGCCCGTCCTCGGAAAAAATCAAACGGTTCAGGAACAACTCGTAGGCAGCGCTCTCGGCCTCTCCGAAAATGGAGCGGCGCATGTGAACGAGGGTTTCCTTTTCGATTTCGCGCAGGGTTTCGAAGAGGTCCTGGCCGCACTTGCGGAGCACGGCACGCTTGTTGAGCTGGAAGCGGGCGAAGGATTCGCGTAACTGCAGAAGCAGGCTGCTGTTGCCCGGACTTTCCAGTCCCCGCAGTTTGGAGCGGCATTGCTCCTGAGCGCTGGTGTATTGGGAGTTCAAGGCATCGCGGAGGAACTTGATCAGGGCCAGCCGCAGCAGCAGATCGATCGAAAGATTGCCCTGCTGGCGCGCCAGATTCAGCCCGGCAATTTGCAGCTCGGCGGTCTTTCGCTTGAACTCGCCGGCAATATCGGAAGGTCTTTGAGGATTGGAGAGACCCGGCTGCGCGGCGCGGCGAAACGGCTTCGAATCTCCGGGCGCCAGCAGATCCTGAATGGCGCCGTGAAAATTCACCAGCAGCGAAGCATGGTTGCGAACCATCTCCACATACTTGGAACTGAGAAAAACATCGTGCCGGAGATTGTCGACGCCGATGGCCAGATCGCGCAATTGAATGGCAGGCTGGTAGCCGCTTAAGTGCATTTGGCGAGCCAGCTCGGCCGGCGTAGCGCGATGAAAAATCGAGAACGGAGACATCGTTTTGATCTTTGATGATGCACCATTTCAGGTGCCAGGGAAGCTTACCATGGGAAGCCCGGCTGCCGCGATGATTCTGCGGGTTACGGAAGCGCCCGGTACTCAAAGGTGTAACGCTCAAAGGTGTAGGGTCTGCTAACACTTATAGGACGAGCAGCTTTCTGGTTGCCGCAGGCACGGCCGAAGAATCTCATCGAAGGCCCACCGCGGCGCAGGCGGGACATCGTTGGCGACCCGTCTTGCCCCAGGCGGCTTGGCTGCGATGGCAAAACCCGCAACTGCGGGTCAGTTCCGGGAGCTTCAACCAGCGCGGAAATCGGCGACCTGCTCGCCGCGCTTGAACAGCGGCGAAGGGGCCGCGGTGTGATCGAGATACCGGGCATAAATTGCTTCGACCTCGGGCTTCGACCAACCCACGATGGAGTCCGCGATCTTGCCGTCACTGGTGATTTCGAAAACCGTAGGAACATTGGTCAAGCCATAAACGGCGGAAACCGGGTAGCCGTGCTCGTTATCGCGGGCGGTCGGGAAGCCGATGCCATAGCTATCGAGGAAACGACGCGTGTTTTGCTCGTCATCCTGGGAAATGGCTACGACCGACACTTCCCTGCCCTGGAGCGCGTGGGCAAGCCGGTCGAAATAAGGCAAGGAGTACTGGCAGACGGGACAGCTTATCTTGAAGAAAACGAGTACGACGGGACCCTTTGCCAGCGCCTGCTGGAGCGAAAATTCACCGCCGCCAATCAGCGGCAGCTTGAAGTTGGGGGCGGATGCACCGGGCACGAGTGCGGACATGGCTCTCTCCAAAATGTGCAGTTGCACGATAGCACGGGTTTAGCAGCTACTCCACCCTGCACAATAACAGCGAACGAACGGGGACGGGGTTCGGATCAGAAAGCCCGACGCGGTACGGATCAGGGCAGGGCCATGGGATGCTTCACTGCGCTCAGCATGACAGCGCACCCACATGATTCTTCGCGTCCGCTGCGCTCCGGCATGACAGCGCACCGCATTCCCGCTGCGCCGAAATACATAGATTCTTCGCCTCGGCTGCGCTCCGGCTCAGAATGACATCTGCCATCTCCATTCAGTTACTCGACTTGTGATGCACTACTCTAGCTAGATGAGCTTGGCGCGGCGAAGGATTTTGCAGGTGAGCCCGGTCAGGGGCAATTCGAGAATCCGCGCGAGCACCACCCAACGTCCCCCGCGGAGCGTGCCCGCGGCGTCAAAGACGGCAATCTCATAGTTGGTAACGGTGATGGAGTGCTTCAGACGGAACAGAGGTTGCCGTCCCGGGGGCGGGGCCTGCAGACGCGGAAGCTCCCACATTCCGGCCATCAGCTTGGAGTGCGAGGCGCGGCGAACCAGATAGACGGAGCGACGGCGCTGCGCCAGCAGATACGCCTCATCCTGACGGCGCGTTCGTCGTGGCGTCGAGGAGGCGGGCGCGAATTCAGCTTTCCCGGACGGGCTGACCACGCCAGCAGCGGCAGAAACGGCCGTCGCCGGGGACCCCGGGCTTTTCATTCCAGCAGCGGCAAAAGTCTGGCACCATCGCGGCAGAGGACATTGGCCGCAAAGCGGCTCCCGCGGCAGGCAGACGGTGGCGCCTAGCTCCATCATTGCCTGGTTCCAATCGCCCGGACGGCGGCGCTCTAAAAGCGATTCGGCGAGGGCCCAGCAATCGACTGCCGGAGAGTGGGCCAGCAAACGCGAAATTACGCGCTTGACATTGCCATCGACCACCGCGACCGGCACGGCGAAGGCGATGCTGGCCACGGCCGCACTGGTATAGCGTCCGACGCCAGGCAGGGCGCGGAGTTCCGGCACCGTGCGTGGCAGACGGCTGCCATGGCGATCCACGATTTGTTGAGCGGCGTGGTGCAGAGAGCGGGCGCGGCGGTAATATCCAAGGCCGCTCCAGGCGGCTAAGACGCTATCGAGCCGGGCGGCGGCCAGCTTCTGGACGGTGGGAAAACGAGCCAGAAAAGTCTGGTAATGTTCCAGGATTGCGGCCACGCGCGTCTGTTGCAGCATGACCTCCGAGAGCCAGATGCGGTACGGGTCGGCGGAGCGGCGCCAGGGCAGATCGCGCTGGTTGGAGTCGTACCAGGCGAGCAACTTCCGCCTCATAGTTAGCCCATGGATTATGGATTTGATCTCAGGTCGATCAACTTTCATAGAGCTTGTTTCTTGCCGATCCAGAGCTGTTGCCAGCCGGAGGTCATGAAACGTCAACCGTACCCCAGGCTTACGCCATGGGGCTACCGTATTGCGCCCGCTGTGCGGGCTGGGATCACGCCCAAGCACAGAGCGCCCGCGGGCGAACATGGGGCACCCGAGTTCTCCGATCCCACATCTGCTGACTACGGCAGATATGGGGCGCCAGCCGAAGGGCTGAAAACGGCGCGGCTCAAAGGCACCCCAGCAAGCCAAATACACGCTTGCCGGGGACCCGCAAGGCCTCGCCCCTTCAAAGAACCATATATGAAACAGCCTCTAGCGAAGGGCGTTGGCTGTCTGCTTCGCCGCGTAAGCGGTGGCTTCGATGTCTCCCACCTGGTCCAGTTCAAGATTCCTGGTCTCCGGTGAGAACAGCAAACTGACCCACGTCATGATTGCGCCGATGGTCAAAATCACCGCCGGCGACAGCCACAGATCCTTACCCTCAATGGAGCCGATAAAGGAAATCTTGTGGGCCAAAAGGACGTAAATATTGAACCACGCGCCCAGCAGTGCGCCCGCGGAATAGCCGAACCCTACCCCGGTGGCTCGCGTCTTGGTCGGGAAACGCTCGCATAGATAGGCGGGAAGCATGCCCCAGGCCAGCTTCAGCATACCCGCCATGCAGCAGCCGAGAATCGCCATTCCGATGTTGCGCGCAACCGCCGCGTGATAGAGGACGTAATAAACCGGCACGGCGAAGACCACGAGAAAAACGCAATACCATTGCGTCAGGATCTTTCGTCCAGTCTTATCGGAGAGCCAGCCATAGAAGTTGTAGCCGAGAAACGACAGGAACAGGGCGAAGCCGTAAATCAAGCTGAAGGTTGTGGTGTTGAAGCCACGGCCGCCCAAGGTCAGGATGCTAGGCAGGAATCCGTAGACCGAGTAGTCGGTAAGGAACAGGCCGGTCATGAAGACAAAGACCTGTAAAAAAGCCCACAGTTGCGGTGGCTTGAAAAGGGTGAAGAAAGGCGCCTTCTCGACCTTGCCGCTGGCCTTGGCTTTTTCGAACTCGGGAGACTCATGCAGGGTTGAGCGAATATAGAGAGCCAGAAAAACCGGAACCACGCCGGTCATGAAGGCGATGCGCCAGCCGAACCTAAGCATGCCGGCGTCGCCAACCATCGCGGACAATGCGGCGACGACGAGCGCGGCAAAGACATAGCCCAGAGGAAAGCCGGACTGGACGAATCCGGCGATGGCACCGCGTCGATTGCGCGGAGCGAATTCAATAGCGAAGGTATGGCCCACCGCGTATTCGCCACCGAAGAAGCACCCCATCAGGAATCGGAGAACGCTGAAGATGAGGTAGGCCCAACCACCCATTTGCGCGTAGGTGGGCAGGAAGCCCGCGAGAAGAGACATGACGCCGACGCCGCCGATGGTAAAAATCAACAGCCAGCGCCGGCCGATCTTGTCAGCATACGCGCCGAAGAAAGCCGAGCCCACGGGTCTGGCCGCCATCGTGATCGAATAAAGCAGCAGAACCTTGGTGTACTGCCAAGCCAGACTTCCACCCGGCGCGATAAATAACTTCGTCAGGATGGGAGCCAGAACCACAACCATCGCCATGTCATAGGCGTCCAACCCAAACCCGAGGAACTGAGAGACCATCGCTTTCCTGGTATCTTTTGAGAGTGGCTGCTGTACCATTTCCCGCCTCCTTGTGGGGAATGCAAGTTTGTCCAGTCCAACTCAGGAGTAGTCGGTTTAAGATTGCCGGCCAGGATTCGGTCCCGTGAAAACCTGATCGACTACAGCCGCACGTGAATGGAACAACAGGGGCCCGTGACGCACGTGCCGGCGTACACCTGCCATTGGAGTGGAGCTAGAATGCCCAGATTATTTAATGCCGGTTCGGGTTGTAATGCAATGTATATATTTGCGATGCATATATTTATTATTGTGGTTGTAAATTTCAGGCGCACTCTCTAAAAGGCACGGTGGCGGGATGCCGCCACCCGGTGGCTATTCGACTCAGGGAAATGCGCATCCAGGGACAAAATCGAGGCAAAGCTGTTATCGGCGATAACTTACAGGGAAAGCGGAGGGCTGCGATGGAGAACAGAAAAGCCGCGCTGATCACCGGCGGGGCGACCGGCATCGGCAAAGAAGTTGCCTTGATGCTGGCGGCCAAAGGAATCGACATAGCCATCAATTATTCACGATCTGAAAAAGATGCCATGGATACGGCAGCCCTGGTGCAAGCCGCCGGCGTAACTTGTCTGCCGCAGAAGGCCAATGTGGCCGACGACCAGCAGGTGCGCGCGATGGTTGAAAACGTAGTCCGGCATTTTGGCCGGCTGGATTACCTGGTCAATGGCGCCGGGATGACCGATTTTGTCGATATGGCCAACCTGGAAGGACTCAAAGAGGAACATTGGGACCGGGCGATGGCGGTCAATGTTAAGGGGTTGTTTTTTGTAAGCCGGGCGGCCAGCGGGCCTCTGCGAAAAACTTGCGGCAGCATAGTGAATATTGCCTCGCTCGCGGGATTGAACGGCCGGGGTAGTTCGATCGCCTATGCGGCAGCCAAGGCGGCGGCCATCAGCGTGACCAAATCGCTGGCCGTGGTGCTTGCGCCCGAGGTGCGCGTCAACTGTGTTGCCCCCGGACCGGTGATGTCGCGCTGGATGGCGGGGCGCGAGGAAAATGTCAAAAAAATGGCCGAGGCAACTCCACTTGGCAAAGTGTGCAAACCGGAGAACGTGGCCGAAGTGATCGTTCCACTGCTGCTGTCCGCATCCCTGGTGACGGGGCAAACCGTGCTGATCGACGGCGGAACCAGAATGTAGCCATAAAATATTGGGGGAGAGTGCAGGCATGTTTCAGCGAATCGTGTGCTTCAAATACAAACCGGAAACATCTCAGGAAAAAATAAAGTCACATCTGGAGCGTTTTGGAAAGTTGCCGGATATCGTTCCCGGGATTGCGTCCTATAGGGGTGGATTGTGTGTTCCGAATGTGAACGGAGATCTACCGGCGTATTCCTCGATGCACTATCTTACGTTCAAGTCCATCGAGGATATCTCGCTTTATTTCAACCATCCGGAACATCAAAAATTCGCAAAATTCGGGGGAGAGATTTCCGAAAAAATATTCGTTATCAATTCGGAAATCAGCAGCGAAACCGGGAAATGAGCGCCTGACGATACTCTGGTTACGCCCCGCGCTTTCGATGGATCCTTCGGCTGCGCTTCTGCCGCAAGCCGTACGGGGATCCTTCGCTGCGCTCAGGATGACACTCGTGAAGTGGATTGAGAGCAGGAATTCCCACATCTGCTAACTACGGCAGATATGGGGCACCAGCGCCACCAACCACTTTCATTTTGAGGTGTAAGAAAAAGCAGATCCTTCGCTTCGCTCAGGATGACACTTCGTGAAGTGGATTGAGAGCAAGAATTCCCACATCTGCTGACTACAGCAGATATGGGGCACCAAGCAGAAGAAACTACCCCACGTTAGCCAACTGCGGGCGAACATGGGGCACCAGAACTCTTCGATCCCACATCTGCTGACTGCAGCAGATATGGGCACCAGCCAGTTTTTCCCGCCGTCTAAAACCAAGCCATGGTTGTTATTCGACGGTGACCGATTTAGCCAGGTTGCGGGGTTGATCGACATCGCAACCACGGCGCACCGCGATATGGTATGCCAGCAACTGCAGGGGCACGATCTCAAGAATCGGCATCAGCAGCTCCGGCGCCGCCGGAATGTAAAGCACGTGATCGGCGGACTCGCGAATCTCCTCGTCGCCTTCAGTGGCAATGGCGATCACTTTGCCGGAACGCGCGGTTACTTCCTTCAGGTTGGAGCAGGTCTTTTCGTAGCGCAACACCGAGTTGGGATCGTTATCGTCCTTGGTGGCGAGGATTACCGTGGGCAGATCCTCGTCGATCAGGGCGTTGGGTCCGTGCTTCATCTCGCCCGCCGGGTAGCCCTCGGCATGAATGTAGGAGATTTCCTTCAGCTTGAGTGCGCCTTCCAAGGCGATCGGAAAGTGCACGCCGCGTCCTAGAAAAAGGAAGTCCTGGGCGCGGCTGTATTGCTTGGCGAGGTCTTCCAACTGTTCTTCGAGCATGAGCACGGTTTCGAGTTTGCCCGGTATTTTGGACAATTCGGCCAGCAACTGCTTCGATTGCTCCTCGGAAAGCGCCCCGCGCAACTGTCCCAGATAAACGGCGAAGATAAAAAGCGCCGCCAATTGACTGGTGAATGCCTTGGTGGAAGCGACGCCGATTTCCGGCCCGGCATGGGTGTAGATGGTGCCATCGGCTTCACGAGCGATCATGGCCCCGACGACGTTGCAGATGGCCAGGGTCTTGGAGCCCTTGGCCTTGGCCTCGCGCTGCGCCGCGATGGTGTCGGCGGTTTCCCCGGACTGTGTAATGACGATCGTCAGCTCGTGCGTGCCCATGATGGGGTCGCGGTAGCGATATTCGCTTCCGTAATCGACCTCGACCGGAATCCGCGCCAGCCGCTCGATCATGTACTTGCCGGCCAGTGCGGCGTGCCAACTGGTGCCGCAGGCGACCGCCTGAACCTTGGTGAGGCTTTTGAATTCGGCCTCGCTGATCTCCATCTGGTCGAGGAACACTTTGCCGGTATCGAGCGAGATGCGGCCGAGGGAAGTATCGCGGACGGCGCGCGGCTGCTCGAAAATTTCCTTGAGCATGAAGTGCTTGAAGCCGCCCTTTTCGGCCATGATGGGGTCCCAGGTGATGTGCTGCACTTGCCGCACCACCGGCTTGCCGCTGAAGTCGCTCAATTGCACGCCGCTCGGGCGTGATCACGGCCAAGATCGCCGTCGGAGAGAAAGAAAAGGTCGCGGGTGTGATTCAGGATGGCGGGAACGTCGGAGGCGACGAAGTACTCGTCTTTCCCCAACCCGATGACTACCGGCGGGCCATTGCGGGCGGCTACGATGGTGTTCGGCTCATCGGCGGAAATCACTGCCAGGGCAAAGACTCCACGGACCTCGAGCACCGCCTTGCGGACCGCACCTTCCAGCGTAACCTTGGCGCCATTGCCGTGGACCAGATACTTCTCGATGAGGTGGGCAAAGACCTCGGTGTCGGTCTCGGTCAAGAAGTTGTGGCCCTCCTCGCGCAGCTTTTTTTTCAGGCTGAGGTAGTTCTCGATGATGCCGTTATGCACCACGACGACGCGCCCGGTGCAATCGCGATGGGGATGGGCATTCTCCTCCGTCGGGCGGCCATGGGTTGCCCAGCGGGTGTGGCCGATGCCGTAAGTGCCGTCGATCGGATTCAGCCGGATAGCCTCTTCCAAGTTGCGCAGCTTGCCCTCGGCGCGGCGGATCTGCAGCCCGTCTCCATTGCCGGCGACCGCGATTCCCGCCGAGTCATAGCCGCGATACTCGAGCCGTCTCAGGCCATCGAGAATGACTGGAACAACCCGCTTCTTACCGACGTAACCAACAATTCCGCACACGTGCTCACACTCCTAATCCTTAGTATTGAAAGCCGCTGAAAGCCAGGAGGCCGGCGAGCGATTGCCGGGAAAAAATCTCTGCCGAGGCGGCTGGCTAGCCTTCCAAGGAGTAGCGAAATTCCTCTATGACCGGATTCGTCAGGACCTCGCGCGCAATCCGTTCCACTTCTTTTTCGGCGGCTTGACGGTCGAGATTGCCGTCGAGTGTCAGCTCGAAGTACTTGCCTTGCCGCACTTCGGCGACGCCCTTGTACCCCATTTTGGTCAAGGCACCCTGGATCGTTTTACCCTGGGGATCCAGCACGCTTTTTTTGAGTGAGACGTAAACGTAAGCTTTCATTGGATTAAATTATACAGCCGCAGCCCACGCCTGAATACCGGGTGTGAGATGCAAGCGCCGAAAGGCGGGCCGTCCGCTGTCGTGGAGGAAACGCTGAATCCCCTCGGGGGCTAAAGCCCGCATTATCCTTGGCTATTGACGGACGGGCTTCCACCCCACTACGCGCACAAGCGGCGCGTAGCGGGGACCCCGGCTAAAGCCCGTCCCCTTCAAAGAACTATTTATGAAACAGGCTCTAGCTGGCTGCGGAAAGACTCGTACCAGTGTCATCCCGAGGCTGCGCCTGGTTTTCGGCGACCGAGGGATCTGGTTTACTTTTGACGCGCAACTATTAATGCGGATCGAAAAGCAGATCCTTCGCTTTGCTCAGGATGACACCTCAAAAGGGCAGCCTGGGATGACATCCTCGGAGAACAGGATGACACTCTCGGAGAATAGTTTTTAGCAACCTGCTAGAGGCCGGAGAGCGCCACATACAGTCCGCTAGAGGCCGAACAGCTCACGCAAGCGGCGGGTCTGCGCCCGGCTCACGGGGATTTCGGTTTGCTTACGGTCGTCCATGCGGATCTGGTAAGAGCTTTTGAACCAGGGCACCACTTCCTTGATGCGGTTGATGTTCACCAGATAAGAGCGATGAGCGCGCCAGAAAAGATTGGGGTCGAGCGAGGTCAGCAACTCTTCGAGCGTACGGCAGTTGGACTGGCCCTCCATGGTGTGCGCCACGACGGTGATGATGCCGTCCTCGATGGAGGCGTAGCAGATGTCTTTCTGATCGACGAGGAAGAGGCGTCCGTTGGCTTTGAGCAGGACCTTGGAGGGCTGGGGCCGCTGCGATTCCAGCATTTTGACCAGGGTATCGAACTTGTCGGCCGGCACCGGGGCGCCCTCGAGATTCTTGCGCGCCTTTTCGATGGCGTGCACGACGCGCTTCTTGTCGAAAGGCTTCAGAAGGTAGTCGAGCGCGTTGACCTCGAAGGCCTTGACGGCGTACTGGTCGAAGGCGGTGGCGAAGACGATCTGGGGCAGCGGCAGCTTCTTTTCCAGCAGCTTCTTGATGACCGCGAAGCCATCCAAACCCGGCATCTGCACATCCAGAAAAACCAGGTCGGGAGAGTACTCGCGGATCAGGTTGAGCGCTTCGATTCCGTTCTTGCCCTGGGCAAGGACGTCGATTCCCTCGACATCGCGCAGTAGAAACGCAAGCTCGTCGCGGGCCAGTTGTTCGTCGTCCACAATTACGATGGAAAGCGACATGGCTGCTCCTGCACCTCAGAAAGTATAGACCAGTTTCGCGCCGGGCGGCCGCATGAGGTATAAGGAATGAATGCCCGATGCCGAAGATTTCCGGCAGGCGCTGGCGGGTTTTCTCGGCGAAGCCGAGCGCGACGGCCGCACCGAAGTCGAGGTGAGCGCCGCGCAACTGCATCGCGCCCTGGGTGGCTATCCCGGCGTCAACCATCGTATCCCGATATGCTGTTCGGTGATGCGCACCAGCATGCGCGAAGGCGACTCGATCGTCATCTCACCGGCTGCCGGCATTGGACCCGCATTCACCGTGCGTTTCGCGCTGCCGCGTGCGAAGTAGGACGCGGCTTCCACCCCACTACGCGCAAAAGCGGCGCGCAGTGGGCCACCCGGCTGAAGCCCGTCCCCTTCAAAGACTGGAGTGATGCTTGGCCCAAGACATGTTAGGAGAACTACCCCACTCAAGCCAACCACAGGCTTGAATGGGCCACCCGCCACCTCAGAAGGAAAACTTGAGTAGACTAGATGCATGAATGACGTGATCTACGGTATTCATCCGGTCAGCGAGGCGTTGAAATCGCGGGAGCGCCGCTTCGACTACGTGGCCGTCAGCCGCGACCGCACGGATCCCCGCATGCAACGCATCATCGATGACTGCCGGGCACAGGGCGTTCCGGTGCGCTTTGTTCCGCACGAGGAGATCGACCGCGCAACCCGCACCAACACGCACCAGGGCGTGATGGCGTTCACTTCGCAGAAGAAGTTCTCCGGCATCGACGACCTGATCGCCAACCGCCGCGGCGAATACGTCTTCCTGCTGGTGCTGGACGGAGTGGAAGATCCGCACAATCTGGGGGCCCTGCTGCGCACGGCCGACGGCGCCGGAGTGGATGGGGCCGTGATTCCCGAAAGGCGCGCGGCGGGCATAACCGGGACGGTCGTCAAAGCTTCGGCCGGAGCCTCCGAGCATGTGCCGGTGGCGCGAGTGGTCAACATCGCGCGCACGCTCGAAGACTTGAAGGAACAGAACGTCTGGACGGTCGGACTCGACGAGCGCGGAAGCGAGAACTACGACGCACTCGATTACAACATGCACTGCGCGCTGGTGCTCGGAGCCGAAGGCAAAGGACTGCACGAGCTGGTGCGCAAAAAATGCGATTTGCTGATTTCCATTCCCATGATGGGCAGCGTCGCATCGCTCAACGTCTCGGTTGCCGGCGGCATCGTGATGTATGAAGTCTTGCGGCAACGGCGGGCGCGGCAGCTCCAGTCAAAACCCGCCGGACGGGCAAACGGACGAGGCAAAGCAGAGTGATTTTCAAAACAGGCATGAGTTCGCGAACCGGCATGCGTCTTCTTTTCTGGCTCGTTTTCTGGCTTGCGGTGGTGCTGGCGGCATTCCCGCTCGAGGCGCTGGACCGCGACGCATTTACCTTTACAAGCTACTCTCTGCGGGCGAGTCTGCGGCCTGCCGAGCATGAATTCGACGCCAGCGGAAGCATCGAGCTGCGCAACGACTCGAATTCCCCGCAAAAACAGGTGCCGCTGCAAATCTCTTCTTCGCTTGCGTGGAAGAAAATCGAACTGGAAGGCCATCAGCCAGTCGCCTATATCGCAGAGAGCTATACCTCCGATATCGACCATACGGGAGCACTCGAAGAGGCTATCGTTACCCTGCCGGAAGCGCTGGCTCCGGGCGCGACGCTGAAGCTGGAGGTGAGTTACGGCGGCGAGATCAGGCGGAGTTCGGGACGTTTGGCCCGGATTGGGGCTCCCGAAAGCATTATCCAGCAGAGCGATTGGGACGAGATCGGCGAGCGCTTCGGGGCAGTGCGCGGACTCGGCTACGTGACTTGGTATCCGGTTTCGATTGAGGCCGTCAGCCTCGGCGAAGGCACCGCGATGTTTGACGCGGTTGCCCGCTGGAAGCAGCGCCACGAGCAGACGACGATTCACCTGGCGCTGTCGTTGAACTTCGACGCGGCGCACCCGGCACCGCTTTCGCTCATTACCAATGGACGCACGCAACCCGGCGCGCCCGAGCAGGCCGAAGGGTTCAGCTCCTCGAAGGGCGGCCGGGTCACGGACGAAGCGGTCGAGACTGACTTCCAGGCTGGGTCAACGCCGGTGTTTGCCTTCGGAGAGTTTCTCAAACTGGAAGGCATCGCGCTCACGGTTTATCACGCTCCGGACCAAGTCGACGCGGCGAGGGCCTACGCAGACTCGGCCGAGGAGGCCGAGCGCGCGCTGACCGACTGGTTTGGTCCGCTAAAAAACCGGCCGCGACTGGTGGCACTCCGCGATCCGAATGCGGCGGCGTTTGAAAGCGAGAACCTGATGCTGGCCCCGCTGCGCTCAATCTCAAACCAAGCCCGGCAATCATTGCTGGCGCGAGCGCTGGTACATGGCAGCATAGGGTCGCCGCGTAAGTGGATATCGGAGGGGTTGGCGCGCTTTGGCCAGGCATTGCTGCTCGAGCGGCAGGCAGGACGCGCCGCGGCGAACGAGTTTCTGGCCCAGGTGCTGCCCCAACTGATCCGGGTCGAACGGGAGGCGGGACCGGTCGCGGAAGCCGCCCAAAGGGCCGAGCGCGATTCTCTCATCCAAACCAACGACCAACTGCTTTATATCGGCAAAGCCGCTTATGTTTGGTGGATGCTGCGCGACATCGCCGGCGACGCAGCCCTGACCAAGGCGCTTGCCGCCTATCGTCCCGAACAGGACCGGGATGCGGCCTATATGCAGCAACTGATCGAGGCGCAATCCACGCCCCGGCGCAACTGGCAGGCGTTCTTCGACTGCTGGGTGTATCACGATTACGGATTCCCGGATCTACGCATCGCCGCCACTAACGCGCGGCTGACGGCGGAGAACACCTATATTGTCAGCGTGACCGTCGAGAACCTGACGCGCGTCTGGGTAGAGGTTCAGGTAGCGGTGAAGGGCGCTAACGGCGAAGCCCGCCTGGCGCGTCTACAGGTGCCGGGAAACGCCAAGAGCAGCACCCGAATCGCTTTTCAGGGGATGCCGGTGATGGCTGAAATCAACGATGGCAGCGTGCCGGAACTGGATCTCACGCACAACACGATGCCAGTGCTGCCGCCGGTGCAACCCTGAAAGAGACTTGCGCGAAGCCGTTTACTCTGCAACTCTGGGAAGCTCCCAAAAAAGGGACGAGGCGAAAACGTGAGCTACATACAGTTTCTGGGCGCGGCAGGCACGGTTACGGGTTCCAAACACCTTATTAATAGCAATTCCGACGCGAGCGGCACGAGCGGCTTTCAGACGCTGCTCGATTGCGGACTGTTCCAGGGACCGAAGGAGTGGCGTCTCAAGAACTGGCAGGACCCGCCAGTGCCGGCGCGCGCGATCGATGCGGTGGTGCTGACGCACGCCCACCTCGACCACAGCGGATGGATTCCCCGCCTGGTGGCCGAAGGCTATCGCGGACAGGTTTATGCCACACCACCGACGGTCGACCTATGCGGCATCCTGCTTCCCGATTCCGGCTACCTGCAGGAAGAAGACGCGGCGTTCCATAACAAGCAGAAATCTTCCAAACACGATCCGGCCCTGCCTCTCTACACCTTGGAGCAGGCGCGGGCATCACTGGCGCAGTTTTCGCCCGTAGAGTTCGGCAAAGGCGTGCAGCTCAGCCCTGAAGTCGGCTTCCGTTTTGTGCGCTCGGCGCACATCCTCGGGGCGGCGATGACGGAGGTGACACTCACGGCGAACGGTAAACAGCGGGTCTGCCTGTTCACCGGCGATATCGGCCGCGTGCGCGACAGCGAGAGCACGCCCGGTAAGGTGGTGCATTCCGGACCGACGGAGGGCGAGTCGCCCGACGTGCTGGTGATGGAGTCGACTTACGGCAACCGGGCGCACCCGCACGACGACCCCCGGCCACAAATGGCGCAACTTATCCGCGACACGGTGAAGCGCGGAGGCAGCGTCGTGGTGCCGTCGTTCGCGGTTGAGCGAACCCAGAAGTTTCTGTTCCTGCTGAAGAATCTCATGGAAGACGGGCAGATTCCCCGGCTGCCGGTGTATGCCGACTCGCCGATGGCGATCGAGGCGGTCAAAATTTTTCTCAAACACGCGGAGGAGTTCAGCGACGAAACCCGCGCACTGATTCAGCGCTACGGATCGCCCTTTCACTGGGAGGGCTTCCATTTTGCGATCACCGTGGCCGAATCGAAGAAGATCAACGATTCGCGTTATCCGTGCATCATCGTCTCCTCGAATGGCATGGCCATGGGCGGACGCATACAGCACCATCTCTTGCAAAGGCTGCCGGACCCGAAGAACCTGGTGCTGTTTATCGGCTTCCAGGCGGAAGGCACGCGCGGACGCCAGATCAAGGACGGGGCGCCCGCGGTCAAGATCTTCGGACAAATCGTTGCCGTGCGGGCGCAGGTGGCGGCGCTCGAACAGTTCAGCGATCACGCGGACGCGGCGGAGCTGCTGCAATGGCTGAAGACTTTCCACAAAACGCCCGAAGTGACCTACCTGGTGCACGGCGAGCCGGACGCGGCCGCGGCGCTGCAACAAACTATCCGGCAGCAGCTCGGCTGGCGGGTGGAAATCGCGAAGTATATGCAGCGGGTGGAACTCGGCCCGAGCGGTGCGCAGTAAGTTTTCCGGCGGATAGATGCCGACCGATCTGGAAGTATAAAGATGGCTCGACTTTGTTCGCCATGACAGGCTGATAGCCTGGGATATACCTGTCGGGGAATTACGCCACTGAAGGCCTGAGGGGCGGCGAATCATTCAATTTGCGTGGTTTGTGCTATATTTTCCAAAATGGCTAGTGTGGTGGTTACCATTTGTTCTGCTTGCGGTGCGGTGAAGTCCGCGGGGACATTGTCCTGTCCGCGGTGCAACGGCAGGTCAGACACCCAAGCGAGCGGGACTCGCCGGGGACCGCGGGCGGAGATCATCGCGCCAACGGCGACGGATGCGGATGCGAGCGCCAGCCAGACCGTTTCTACCATTTCCAGCCAAGACATTTCTATCCAAACCATTTCCGGCCAAAGCACGCGCCAAGAGCAAGAGCAAGCGAAAGAGTATGTCTACGCTTCCATCTGGCGGCGTTTTTGCGCGGCAGTGTTCGATGCCTTGCTGGCCGCGACGATCCTTTCGCCCGCGACCATTCTGCTGCTCTGGGTGATGGAGGCATATCATTCCGAGATTGGGTTGAGCGAGTACAAAAGCCGCACCGCGGTGGGGACGGCGGCAGTGCTGCTGTGGATCGTGTGCTTCGGCCTGTACTGCGCCAGCGCCGAGTCTTCGGTGCACCAGGCGACCCCGGGCAAGCGGCTGCTGAAGCTGAAAGTGGTCAGCGTCTCGCATGGCCGTCTGAGCTTCCAGCAGGCAAGCTGGCGCTACTACGCCAAGTTCCTGTCGACGTTTGCCTTGCTGGTGGGCTTCGCCATTGCCTTCTTCCATTCGCGAAAGCAAAGTTTGCACGATATGATCGCCGGAACGCTCGTCGTGCGCTCCGAGTAGAGCTGGATTCATCGGCCAGCTTCGGATCATAAGGCCCGGCATCAGGTTACAACCTATTCCGCAACCGCTCGCAAACAATCAAGTAAGATGGATGTAGATGCCAATCTCCATACCGCGCCTTCGGATCTGGTTTGCGCTGCTGGCCCTGGCCGTGGTGGCGGTCGTTGCCGGCTTCTATCTGTACGCGCGCATCGAGAACATGAGCTTCCTGAAGCAGTTGCCGGAGAAGCTCGGGGTTGACATCCAGCAGAGCTCGCAAGGCTTTTCGCTCTCCAAGTCGCAAGCCGGGCGCACGCTGTTTACCATTCGCGCGGCCAATGCAGTGCAGTACACGGCTGGCGGCCGGGCCGAGCTTCGGGACGTCAATATAGTGGTTTACGGCAGGCAATCGAATCGCTTCGACCAGATTTACGGCGCCCACTTCGAATACGATCCGAAGGCGGGCACGGTGGTGGCGCACGGTGAGGTCAACATCGATCTCGAAGACAATGTTAGCGGCCCGGCGGAGGCCGATCAGAGCGCCGCCCAAGGAGCTGCAAAACCCCATCCACGTCAAGACCAGCGGCTTGACCTTCAACCAGAAAACGGGAATCGCGCATACCGACCAATACGTGGAATTCCGGGTGCCGCAGGGCGATGGCTCCTCCGTCGGGGCGACCTATGACACCAATGACAACGTGCTGACGCTGGCTGCCGAGGTGGTGCTGAAGGTCAAAGATCAGCAAGGCACGACGGTGCACGCGGCGCATGGGACCATCGACAAGGAACCGCGCGAGATCAACCTCTCGAATGCCCTCATACAGCAGCAGGACCGCGACTTTCAGTCTGACCGTCTGGAGTTGCTGCTCACCTCCGAGAACGAGGTGCAGAGGGCGATTGCGACTGGAAATGTACAACTGACAACCACCCATGGCGCCAGCAGCAATCACCTGCGCTCGCCGCACGCGGAGATGATGCTGGGGGCGAAAAACCAGATTAAGACAGCCGTATTCAGCGGCGGGGTGGAGATGGAAAGCAGGGGACCCAATCCCGCTACCTCGACCGCGGGCCGGGTGACGGTCGAGTTCGCGGCAGAGAACCGCCCGCGAATCGTACACGCCAGCGAGCAGGTGCGAATTCAGCAGCAGCCCTCGCCGGAAGGCAAAGAGCAGCAGAGAATCGAGATTACATCGCAGGCGGCAGACCTCTATATCCGCGAAGGCCGCACGATCGCGTATGCGCTGAGCCAGGGTCCGGCGGAGGTGACGATCACGCCGGTAAAACCTGCCGTGCCAGGCGAACACACGGTGATCACCGCGGCCCACATGCGGGCCGAGTTCGACCCGCAGAACCACCTGGACCTGGTACGCGGCGAACCCAATGCCAGGATTACGTCGCTGGTTCCGGGGCAACCCGACAAGGTCAGCACCAGCGATTCGGTGGTGGCACACTTCGCGGCCGGGGGAGGAATTCTGGACATCAGGCAGGAGGGGAATTTCCGCTATAGCGAGCCGGACCTGAAGAATTCGCCGATGGGACCGGGAGGCCGCTTTGCTTATGCGGCGCGGGCGCGCTATACGCCGGATGAAGATGTGCTCACACTGACCGGCGCACCCCGCATTGTCGATGGCGGAATGACGGTCACGGCGACGACGGTGCGGATCATACGGCGAAGCGGAGACGCTTTTGCCCAAGGGTCGGTCAAAACCACCTACAGCGAACTGCAACAGAATCCGGACGGAGCCATTCTGGCTACCAAGGACCCGGTGCACGTGACTTCCAACAGCATGAATGTGCAGAGACAATCGGGGATAGCGCGGTATTTGGGCAACGCCCGGTTGTGGCAGGGGGCCAACGTGGTGGAAGCGCCCTCGATCGAGTTTGACCGGCCCAAACGTTCGCTGATGGCACAGGGCACGGCCTCGACGCCGGTCACCAGTGTTTTCGTGCAAATGAACGAAAATGGAAAGACCACTCCGGCGGTGGTAACCGCGGCGCGGCTGGTCTACGACGACTCCGACCGGCGGGCTCACTACACGGGTGGGGTGCTGGCCAGGGGCGACGCCATGACCGTGACCTCGACGAGCGCGGATATCATTCTGGCTCCCGCCAAAAGCAGGTCGGCACAGGCTGCCATCAGCCCCAGCCAACTTGACCAGATCGTTGCCTTGGGCAACATCGTCGTCCAGCAGCAGGATCGGCGGGCGACGGGCGAGAAGCTGGTCTATACGGCGGCCGATGAAAAGTACGTGATGAGCGGCGGCGCGCCATTGCTGGCGGACTCGCTGCACGGCACCATCCGGGGCGATTCGTTGACCTTCTTTAACCGCGATGATAGAGTCCTGGTTGAGAGCAATGAATCTTCCCGCAGTATTACCCGCACACGTGTAACCCGTTGATGCAGACGCTTTCGGCAGAAGAAATCGGCAAGAGTTATCGCGGACGGCGAGTCGTCAACGCGGTTTCGCTCTCGGTCAGCCGGGGCGAAGTGGTGGGGCTGCTCGGTCCCAACGGCGCCGGCAAGACCACCAGTTTCTACATGATTGTGGGGCTCACACGCCCCGACACAGGGAGAATTCTGGCCGGCGAAGAAGATATTACAGAAGTGCCGATGTATCTGCGGGCGCGCAACTTCGGGCTCAGCTACCTGCCGCAGGAGGCCTCGGTCTTTCGCAAGTTGACGGTGGAAGAAAATATTCTGGCGGTGCTGGAGACGCAGCCGAGCACGTGGCCGGAACGCCGCGCGAAAATGGAGTCGCTGATCGATCAGCTTGGCTTGGGGCATATACGGCGCAATCGCGGGTATGCGCTCTCCGGCGGCGAGCGGCGGCGGGTTGAGATCGCGCGTTCGCTTTGCATCTCACCAACGTTCATCCTGCTCGACGAACCCTTCTCGGGGATCGATCCGATTGCCGTGCTCGACCTGCAGAAGATCATCTTCGCGCTGAAAGACAGCGGCATCGGCATCCTAATTACCGACCACAACGTGCGGGAAACCCTTTCGGTTACCGATCGCGCTTACATCATCAACGAGGGCCGCATCTTCCGCACGGGCACGCCTGAAGAACTCGGCAACGATCCGGAAGTCAAGAGGGTTTATCTGGGCGAGAGTTTTTCACTGGTATAGACCCCGGTATAGCACCTAGGAGCAGCGCTTAAGGCGCGATTTTTTGGCTTTGGCCGGTGCGCCGTCAAGCTTCTGGTTTAGAATCTACTGGGGACATTTTCCGCCCACATCATCATGGTACTGTTACAACCCAGGCTGAACCTCAAGGTCTCGCAGAAGCAAATTCTCACCCCTGGCCTCGTGCAGATGGTCAGTGTCCTGGCTCTCAATAAGCTGGAGCTGAAGGACATGATCAACGCGGAAATGGTTGAGAACCCGGTGCTCGACGAGTATCTGGAAACGGTGCCCACACTGGATGAAGTGGGGGGGCGGGAGGAGCAGCGGGAAAGGGAAAGCTCAGCCACAGAGGAGCAGAAAGAACAGAAAAAGAACGACGAAAAAGATCCCTTCGATGAGATCGACTTCGGTTCGTTCTTTCAAGAGTACCTCGATCCCGGGTACCGCAGCTTTGCCGATCTGGAGACGATCGAGCGACCTTCCTTCGAGAATTTTCTTTCCAAGCCGACCAGCCTGACCGACCACCTGCTTTGGCAATTGGGTTCCATGCACCTGAAAGACGACGTTCTGGCCGCGGCCGAATTAGTGATCGGCAACCTGAACGAGGATGGCTATCTTTTGGCCACCGAGGATGAATTGCTGGCGGCGGCGGACCCTTACGTGGCCGCCATGAAATCCGGCGGGCGGCGGCAATGGTCTGGCGAAGGACGCAAACGAGGTCTTGCGGACGCTGGCCGCGGGAGCCATTCCACCCCAGACAAACGCGGTGGTTGCCGACGATAGCAGCGCGCTGCCGGCGGCGCCCGCAGGAGAACGGCCCACGCTGCTGAATAAACCGGAGATTGCGTCGCGCGCACAGTTCGGACGCGACGCACTGCGCGAGGCGATTGACGTGGTGCGTCAATTCGATCCGGTTGGCGTGGCCTCGCGGGAGCTGCGCGAGTGTCTGTCGGCCCAGTTGGTGGATCTGCGCAACCAGTACGATGACCGGGGAACGGACGAGCACGAAGACGAGGCGCTGCGCGATGCCGTCACCATCGTCGACAAATATCTGCACCAACTGCAAAACAAGCAATACAAGGAAATCGCCAAGGCCATCGGCACCTCGGTCGAGGCGGTGATGCTGGCCTTCGCGCTCATCCGCACGCTCGATCCCAAGCCGGGGCTGCGCTACAACAAGACCGAGGCGCGGCTGATCGAGCCCGATGTGGCTTTCGTCAAACAGGGAGACGAGTACCTCGTCGTGATGAACGACGATGACCTGCCGCAACTCCGTTTGAATCCGCGTTACCGCAAGCTGTTGAGCCGCAATGAGGCCGAAAAGGACGTGCGTAACTATGTCAAGGAGCGCTACAAGTCGGCCATCCAGCTGATCAAGAACATCGAACAGCGCAAGCAGACGATCCTGAAAGTTTGCTACGCCATCATCGGCCGCCAGCATGAGTTTCTCGACCGCGGAATCGATCAACTGAAGCCGATGATGATCAAGGATGTCGCCGAGGAAATCGGGGTCCATCCCTCGACCGTGAGCCGGGCGGTAGCCAATAAATACGCGCATACGGCTCAAGGCGTGTTTGAGTTGCGCTACTTCTTCAGCGAAAGCGTGAATGGACCCGAAGGCGGTGGAACCTCGCTGTTGATTCTCAAACGCAGGGTCAAAAAACTGATCGACGAGGAAGATCCGGGGCGTCCGCTGACCGACGAGCAGATCACCCGTATCCTGCAATCGCAGGGAATCCAGGTGACTCGCCGCACGGTTGCCAAGTACCGCGAGGACATGAAGATTCCGAGCACCCACCAAAGACGCGTCAAGAACTGATCAAGACAGACGCCGCCCGGCACCTGTCCGAAAAATGGGAAAATCAACCCGAACGATCGCCCAAACGCCGCACTCGCCCCCCGGTCACTGGCGCTTCGCTGCCGCTTCTGATATAACCGGATACCCCGAAGGCATATTTTGCGCTTTCGGAGATCGGAGAAAGGAAACGTAGCCACACCGTCCGGATTGAAGCCGAAGACTGGGCGGTGCCGGCGGGCTGCCTACGCTCCGCTAGGATTAGCAAAAAGGTATTCAAGGGAGTTGCCTGATAGTTGCAGTGCAAAAAGGAGGGGAATCCATGAACGTCGAGGTTACCGGCCGTCAGTTCGAAATCACCCCCGCCATTCGGAAAGAGGTTGAGGCAGGCCTGGCGAAGCTGACCAAGTTTCTGGGCGAAAATTTCAAGAGCAAAGTCATCCTGACGGCCGAGAAGCAGCGCCGGATCGCCGAGATCACGATCACGCGGCGCGCTCACCCGATGGTCGCCTTGGCCGAGTCCGTCGACATGAAGCTGGCCATCGCCGCGGCTCTGGAGCACATTGAGAAACAGGCGCTCAAGCACAACAGCCGCAAACGCGATACCAAGCGCGTTACCAAGTCGAAGTGGAAGACAGAGGCTCCCGAGATTGAAACCCGGCTGGCAATTGGGGCGACCGCGAGCACGGCTGTCCCAGTGGTGGTTCACAAGTTCCCCGGAAATTCGCGCACCTCGGAGGCGCACTTGGTCCGCAGTCAGGACTCGATTGCGGCGCGCCCGATGACGATTGAGGAGGCGATCAAGGAGTGCGAATTCCGCGATCGCGAGGTCTTCGTCTTCCGCGACAAAGCCGGCCAAGTGAAAGTGCTGCACCGGAGAAAAGACGGCAAACTGGAGTTGATCGAAACCTGAAACGATTCGGGCAGGACAAAAAAGGGTCGCCCGAGAGCGTCCCTTTTCGTTTCTTAGAATGGAGCAGTTCCACAGACAGGTGTACCGTCGGAGGACGGAAGCAACGATGTCATGCTGAGGACACCCAGGGGCCCCGATGAACGCGATGAAATCTTCCGGCTGCACATCCGCCCCACGCTGTCGTGGGATGCCGAGGGTCCTTCGCTTCGCTCAGGATTTCGGCAGGCGACTCAGACGCCGCCTCAACGCCTCAACTTCACTGCGTTCAGCATGACATTTTAAGGCAACCAGCGCAGTCAGTGGGATACACCAACTTTGGAGCCACGCTAGAATTGCCACTAGCACCAAAATGGGGTACTGCGCTAAAGTAGCAGAGCAGCAAGAGAAGACGATTGTATGTCCAAGCGGCTGAGCCCACAAAAAACGGTTGCGCGAAAGCCCGTTACGCGTGCGGCCAGGATTCACCGCCGGCAGCGGAACGCCGATTCCAGGCTGGTGATCCTAACCGGGCTGAGTGGATCGGGCAAGGTTTCCGCGCTCAAAGTGTTCGAAGATTTGGGATACTACTGCGTCGACAACCTGCCGGCGGAGCTGATTCCGAGTTTCGCGGAATTGGTCATCGAATCGACCGAACCGCTGCTTGCGGCCATGGTGGTTGACATCCGCGAGGGCTCGCGGCTCGACCAGATCCCGGCGGTGATCGGCGATCTCAAGCAGCGTCTGAACACCCGCCTGCTGTTTCTGGAATGCGAGGATAGCGTGCTGCTGCGGCGGTTCAGCGAAACCCGCCGGCCACATCCTCTGGGCAACAGCGGTTCGGTCAAGCGCTCGATCCATTACGAGCGGCGGCGCCTGGAACCGATCAAGAACCTCTCGGACATTATTCTGGATACCTCGAAGTTCAATGTCCACGAGCTGCGCGACCACATCACGGAGCAGTTTCGCGACAGCACGACGCAGCCGAAGACGATCCTGATTTCCACCGTCAGCTTCGGTTTCAAGAAGGGAGTGCCTGAAGACGCCGACTTGGTGTTCGACGTTCGTTTCTTGCCCAATCCGCACTTCGTTCCGGAATTCAGAGCGCTCACCGGACGGCATCCGAAGGTAGCCAAGTTCATTCGGAGCTTTCCCCAGACCACGGAATTCGTCAACCGCATTTCAGAGCTTTTGATCTATTTGCTGCCGCACTACATCGAAGAGGGCAAGAGCTACCTGACGATTGCCTTCGGCTGCACCGGCGGGCAACATCGTTCCGTCATGATCGCCGAAGAGGTCAAGAAAAGGCTCGCCAAGGCCGGATATCGCGTCAAGTGCGAGCACCGGGATTCGCCGCGCTAGAGCAGTGAGTCATAAATTGGAACACTGCCGATCAACCCCGTGAAGCGGGGGAAAGACAATAGCCCATGGCATCAGCCATGGGTATGGGGCACGAAATTTCCCAGAGCCCGCAACCCGGGCGGAAGAATCTCGACCTGATTCTGTCGCCCCTTTCGGGGCTCGTGCTCTTGGGCACCTTGCACCCACGGCTCACGCCGTGGGCTACCATCTACCGCCGCCTTCGGCGGCTGAGAGCAACCCCCAAATGCCCTTCTGTTTGACGCACTACACTAGCAGGCTGCCGAGATGCTCAGTTGCAGAGCTGCCGATGGTTTTGCCTGGCTTTCCCGCCGCCAGCGCCGGCGAAGCGTAGCCTCTGGATTAAGGTCTGCTGAGGTGGATTTGAGACGCTTCTAGGGTATCGCTCCCATCTCCCAAAGTGCTTTCGCGGTGGTTTCTCCGATACAATAAATACCGATACAATCATGCTTTACCAGTGCTTTACCAGAAGAGTGTGTCATCTTGTTAAGGCAGACTGTGCCGAGGCCGGAGCAGATGTCGGAATGTGACCAGTGATGCGGCGATTGATGCGTCTACTGCGGTACGCTCGGCCTTACGCCCCGCACCTGCTGAGTACGGTGGTGCTGATGGCGCTGGTTGGCCTGCTGGATGCCTTCCGCCTGCTGCTGATCGGCCCGATGCTCGACCGCGTGCTGCATCCGGTCTCGCAATCGCGCGACATCGCCCTGTTCACCATTCCCGGCTCAGGGCACACCATCTATCTGCAAAGCTTCGTCCCGCAGTACTTCCAGAATGCCTGGACCATCGTGGCAGTTTCGCTGGTGGCGGCCACGGTGATCAAAGGCATCTGCTTTTATGCCGGAACCTACCTGGTCAACCTGGCGGGCTTCGGGGTGATCACCGATCTGCGCAACGAACTCTACGGCACGGTGCTTCGCCGCTCGGTGGCCTTCTTCCAGAAGCACACGACGGGAACCCTGGTCTCGACCATCGTCAACGATATCGACAAGATTCAGTTCGCCACCTCGCAGGTGCTGGCCGAGTTTCTGCAGCAGTTTTTTACCCTGATCTTCACCGCGGCGGTGGTGGTGGCCCTGGGCGGGAAGTTTGCCTGGGTGCTGCTGGTGTTCGTCCCCTTCATCGTCTTCTCGGCGGGCAGCCTGGGCCAGCGGGTGCGCTCCACCACCCGCAAAGGACAGGACAGGCTGGCCGAAATCCAGAACATTCTGCACGAGACCCTGGCCGGCAACCGTATCGTCAAAGCCTTCGGAATGGAAGGCTGGGAGACGTCGCGCTTCCACGGCGCCGCCCGCCGGCTGCTGAAGGCCAACATGCGCAGCGTGGCCGCCGCCGCCGTCAGCTCACCCGTGATGGACATCTTCGGGGCGATCGCGATCAGCCTGTTGCTGCTACTGGGGCGCGATCAGATCAAGGCCAACGTGTTCACGCCCGGAACCTTCGTCGCCTTCATCTTCGCGGTCTTCAAGCTCTATGACCCGGTACGCAAGTTCGCGGGCTTCTACAACAATTTTCAGCAAGCCCTGGGCGCTTCCACTTCGGTTTTTCAATTCATGGATGCCGATGACGAGGTCAAGGAGAAGCCGAACGCGGTGGCCATGCCAGCGTTCCACCGGGACATCGTCTTTGAGCACGTGAACTTCAGCTACAATGACGGCGATCAACGCGACGTGCTGCGCGACATCGATTTGCATGTACACGCCGGAGAAGTGGTGGCGATTGTCGGCTCCAGCGGGTCGGGCAAGAGCACGCTGGTGCATCTGCTGCCGCGCTTCTTCGATGTGACCGCCGGGGCGATCCGGATTGACGGCCATGACGTGCGCGATTTGACTTTGAGTTCGCTGCGCTCGCAGATCGGCATCGTTGCGCAAGACACGATTCTGTTCAACGATACGGCGCGCAATAACATCGCTTACGGGCAGACGAACGCCTCCCAGGAGCGGGTGCTGGAGGCGGCCAGGGCGGCGCTGGCAGACGATTTTATTTCGGCGATGCCGGAAGGCTACAACACCGTGATCGGGGAGCGCGGCTTCCGTCTATCCGGCGGCGAGCGCCAACGTCTGAGCATTGCCCGCGCGCTGCTCAAGAATGCTCCCATCCTGGTGCTCGACGAGGCGACTTCGGCGCTCGATTCCGAATCGGAGCAGCTGGTGCAGCAGGCATTGCATAACCTGATGGTGGGCCGCACGGTCTTCGTCATCGCGCACCGTCTGTCGACAGTGCGGCGCGCGGACCGCATCGTGGTGCTCGAAAACGGATCGATCAGCGATGTGGGCAGCCACGAAGACCTGCTGACGCGGCTGGGGACTTACAGGCGTTTATACGAGTTGCAGTTCGTTGACCTGGAGCCGGCCGGCGCGCTGGCGGAGATGCCATGACGATTCGCTCCATGACCGGGTTTGCGCAGGTCAAAGGCCAGAGCGGCCCGATCGCGTACACCGTCTCGCTGAAGTCGGTAAACCATCGTTTTCTCGACCTGCACCTGCGCATGCCTCCCAACAGCAACAGCCTCGAAAACAAGCTGCGCCAGATATTCAAGCAGCGCTTGCACCGGGGACATATCGAGATGAACCTGACCATCGAGCGCGCGGGCGCTGGCACGCTCGGGGTGAATCGCGAGCTGGTTGCGGGATACGTCCATGCATTCCGCCAAGCGGCGGCCGAGTTCGGATTGAGCGGGGAACCGGACCTGAACACCGTCTTCAGGTTGAACGGCGCGCTGAACGGATGGCGGGGAATTGCCCGAGGACGCTGAGTTCGAACCCGAAATCTGCCGCGCGCTCGAAGAGGCAATCGGGAAGCTGGACGAGATGCGGACCGCCGAAGGCGAAGGCACGGCCAAAGAGTTGCGCGTCCACATGCAGGCGCTGGATGCTTTGGTGGCGGAGGTCGAACAGCGTCGCTCCCTGGTTTTAGAGGCTTACGTCAACAAAGTACAATCCAGGATTCAGGAATTAATCGGCGCGCAGGCGGATCCCGACCGCATTCTGCAAGAGGCGGCGATGCTGGCCGAGCGCAGCGATATTCAGGAAGAAGTGGTGCGCATGAAGTCTCATGTGCGGCACTTCGTCGGCCTGCTGGATGGTGGCGGAGAGGCCGGCAAGAAGCTTGATTTCCTGTTGCAGGAGATGAACCGCGAGGCCAACACCATGCTCTCGAAGATCTCGGGAGTGGCCGGCGAGGCTATCAAGATGACCGAACTGGGATTGGCGATGAAAGCTGAAATCGAAAAATCCCGCGAACAGATTCAGAACCTGGAGTAAACTTCAGAACCGGACTTCAGAACTTGGAATGGGGGCCCGTTTCTGGGAGCAGTTTTAAAAATGGCGGACGAGCCGAAGCAACAGCCAGCCAACTCGAACGGCGATCCGGTGAGCGCATCGAACCAGGGGCGCGGGCTGGTGTTCATCATCTCCGCGCCTTCGGGCTCGGGCAAATCGACGCTGGTCAACGAGCTGAGGCACAGCGTCGGAGGGCTCGACTTCTCGATTTCCTACACCACCCGCACGCCGCGCGGCAGCGAACAGAATGGCCGCGAGTACTGCTACATCTCACGCGACGAATTCGAAAGGATGATCGCAGCCAAAGAGTTCCTGGAGTACGCCGACGTATTCGGCAACTACTACGGCACGGCCCGCCGTTTTCTGGATCGGGCGAAGCAGCACGGAAACGATCTGCTGCTCGACATCGATGTGCAGGGTGCGGCCCAATTGCAGGACAAGCTGCCCGATTCCATCAGTATTTTTGTATTGCCCCCTTCCCGCAGAGAGTTGGAGTTGCGCCTTCGGCGGCGCAGTTCCGCGGAAAACGTGAAAGACCCCGGGATTATCCAGCGGCGGCTCGATACCGCGTCGCAGGAAATCTGCAACTATAATCGTTACGACTATATTTTGGTGAACGACCGCCTCGAAGATTCGATTGAGGCCCTGAAGGCAGTTGTGCTTTCGGAGCGACTGCGCCGCTCCGGGCACGAGCCGACAGGTGAGGTCCGGCGACTGGCGGAACGTTGCCGTTTAGAGAACGTCCGCGAAAGCATCCAGTCCATTCTTGCGACCTTTGGCAATCAGGAATCTTCAGCGGTCCGAAAGTAGGAGCGAAGTATGGAACTCTTCAACGGTTTCGACAGCAATTATCGCTACATACTGGTTGCTGCACGGCGTGCCCGTCAACTGCAGTCGGGCGCCCGCCCGCTGATTGAGACAAGTTCACGGAAGCCCTGCCGCATAGCCGCGCAGGAAATCCAGGCGCAGAAAGTAAAATGGGTCATCCCGGAGCCGAAAGTTGACGCCGGAATTAACGAAGCGACAGTCGATCCACAAGAAGATTGATTTTCGGGCAGGCAAGTCTCCCGCATTCGATGCCGGTTTGGTAACCGCATTCCGTGCTGGGGCAAAGTTGCGGGCGGGCGCGGCGGGATGGGAACGGCCCATCGCAAGCGTGCTTGTTCCGGCCGAAGCTTCGTGCCCGGACAGGCGGCGAAAGCACGCCGGCTGCGGATGAGCGTGGGCGGCGGAGATAATACCCGCGAAAGGTTCGTAACGCCCGGGGCCACATCTAATAATCCTGGACGCTTAGAGAATAGGCGCATCGCGGAGCCGGGCTTCGTGGATATAGCTTGGCGAAACGGGCTTGCGGTTACGATCCGTTTTAGAGGCGAGCGCGCGGGCGGCCTCTTGCCGGTGGGGCGTGAGATGGCGCGCGGGTTGGAGAAGCTATGAAGATCGCATTGGGCGTAAGCGGAGGGATCGCGGCTTACAAGGCGGCGGAAATTTTACGCCAGCTACAGGATCGCGGCGTCGAGGTGCAGGTGGTAATGACGCGCGCGGCGCAGGAGTTCGTGCGTCCGCTGACCTTCGCGGCTCTGTCGGGCAAGAACGTCATCACCGAAATGTTCGCCGACGGTGCATCGCAGTCTAATGCCGGCTCCTCGGTCGAGCACATCGGCGTGGCGCAATCGATCGACGCATTGCTGGTGGCACCGGCAACGGCCGACACGCTGGCCAAGTTCGCCAACGGCACCGCCGCAGACTTTCTGTCCACCTTGTATCTGGCAACCACGGCTCCGGTAATCGTGGCGCCGGCGATGAACGTAAACATGTGGCAGCACGAGGCGACGCAGAGGAACCTCGACATCCTGCGTGGTCGCGGGGTTCGCATCGTCGAGCCCGGAAGCGGCTATCTGGCCTGCGGAATGATCGGCGCGGGGCGGCTCGCCGAGCCCGAACAGATCGTCGAAGCCGTGCTGGAGACGCTGGGAGTCGCGCAAGATCTCAAGGGCGAAAGCATTCTCGATCACCGCCGGGCCGACGATCGAGCCGATCGATCCGGTTCGTTTCATCGGCAATCGTTCCAGCGGAAAGATGGGCTACGCTATCGCCGAAGCGGCCATTCGCCGGGGCGCGCGCGTTGTCCTGGTCAGCGGACCCACGGCTCTCAATCCGCCGGCGGTCGCCGAATTCGTGCCGGTAGAGACCACCGAACAGATGCGCGATGCGGTTGTGGTGCGCTTTCCAGACGCTTCCGTGGTCATCAAGGCGGCGGCGGTGGCCGATTATCGTCCGCGCCAAACCGCTGCGCAGAAAATCAAGCGCGCCGGTAAAGGGCTGACGCTGGAGCTGGAGCCGACGGCGGATATTCTTGCCGAACTCGGTGCGCATCGCTTCGAAAAACAGATTCTGATCGGCTTCGCCGCCGAAACCGAGAACCTCATCGATCATGCCCGCGGAAAGCTGGCCGCCAAACACGTCGACGCCATGGTGGTGAACGACGTGTCGAAGCCGGGCATCGGCTTCAACTCCGATCGCAACGCCGTCACCATTATCACCGCCGAAGATTCGCTCGAGGTTCCAGAGAGCAGCAAGTTCGAGGTGGCACAGAGGGTGCTTGACACGGTGGTGAAGCTGCGCGGCGCCCGCGTATCGGGTAGCTCAATGCAACTGGAAAAAGCGGAGAATCAATGAAGCAGGTGCTCGACCCGGAAAGACGAGCGGCCATTGCCGAACGCCTTCGCTTCTACCGCGATCTTGGAGTTTACGATTTCTACCGTCGTGCGGTACCGCGCGATGCGGGTGAAGCCGGCCTCGCCGGAGACGCAATCAGCGAAGCGGCTGGGGTATTCGAGAGTGGATCTACGGCTGAGTGTGAGCCCATGAAGACAGGTGCCGTTCTCGACAAGCCTGCGGCGCTGATGACGATTCGCCAAGACCTGGGCGATTGCAAGCGTTGCCCGCTGCACCAGCTCGGGCGCAAGCAAATCGTCTTCGGAGTCGGCAATGCCGAGGCCGAGTTGATGTTCGTGGGCGAGGGCCCAGGTGCCGATGAAGACCAGCAGGGCGAACCCTTCGTCGGACGGGCCGGGCAGTTGCTCAACAACATGATCGCCGCCATGGGACTGCGGCGCGAGGATGTTTACATCGGCAATGTGGTCAAATGCCGTCCGCCGCAAAACCGCACTCCCGAGCGCGAAGAGTGCGAAACTTGTTCCCCATTCCTGATGCGTCAAATCGCCGTCGTGCGGCCAAAGATCATTGTCGCATTAGGCGCGGTGGCCGCCCGCACGCTGCTGGGGATGAACGATTCGATGGCCAGGCTTCGCGGCCGGATCTATGACTTCTCCCCTGCCCTGCCGAAGCATGCGCCGGAGCGCGCCGCCGAGTTCTCGACCAAGCTGGCCGTGACCTATCACCCGGCTTACCTGCTGCGCGATCCGCGGCAGAAGAAAGAAGCCTGGCAAGACCTGCAGATGGTGATGCGTTATCTTGGACTTTCCGCCCCAGGCAGGAGCGGCGAGCAGGGCTGAGTCAATCACCCCAACGAGCCGAGCCTCGTCGGGGACCCCGTGAGGCCGGATGAGCCAGAAATATTGCGATGTTGCGCTGCCGGTTCCGCTCGATACCCCTTTTACCTACAAGGTCGACGGCGCGCCGGTTGTCGCCGGCGGACGGGTGATCGTTCCCTTTCGCGAAAAAAGGCTGCAAGGGATTGTTTTGCGGCTGCACGACGAAACCCCCGGCGCAAACGTCAAGCTCAAATCGGTGATCGCCGCGCTCGACAGCACGGCTGTGCTGGATGAGAATCTGCTCGCCCTGGGGGCGTGGATCGCGCGCTACTACCTGGCTCCTCTGGGAGAGGTCTATCGCGGCATGCTGCCGCTCGGGGCCGAATTCAAGCAGGTGATTGCCTACAGCATCACCGAGCGCGGCACCGAAGCGCTCTACCAGTCGGCGGCGGAGGGTTCCTCGAAACGTTCGCACCTCGCTCCCGAGCGCCAGATGGCCGAGTACGCGGTGCTCGATTACCTGGCCGAAGGTGAATTGGTCCGCGAAGCGACACTGCGCTCCGCCACCGGGGCTACGCGGGAAATACTTCGCAACCTGTCGGCAAAGAAATGGATCGCACGCGAAGATCTTTCGAGCACGCGCGATGCCCGGCGAACCGTAAAGATTGCCCGCCTGAAAGAGGATGAACCAAGGGGCAAGCTGAACCCCAATCAGCAGAAGATCGTGGCGCATCTGCGCGCCGCCGAGGGCCGGCTGGCGGTCGGAGAACTCCGGCAACTCTCGGTTCCGAAAACCACGCTGGCCACGCTGGTCCGGCGAGGATTCGTCGAGATTCTGGAAGAGCCGGCGGGACTCGCCCTGCCGGCCATGAAGCCAAGAAACACCATTGATTTTCTCTTCACGCCGGAGCAGCAGAAGGCGCTGGAGCAAATGAATCGGAGCGTCGAGGCGCGCCAGTTCCAGGCGATCCTGCTCCACGGGGTCACCGGCTCGGGCAAGACAGCGGTCTACCTGGCGGCGATGCGGCAGGTCCTCAAATCGGGGCGAGGGTCGATTCTGCTGGTGCCCGAAATCGGGCTGACGCCAAGGATGGCCGCCGATCTGCACGGAATTTTCGGCGAAGAAGTCGCCATCCTGCACTCTTCGCTCTCCGACGACGAACGCGCCGAGCAGTGGCACCGCTTAAGCCGCGGCGAAGCGCACATAGCGGTGGGAACGCGCTCGGCCGTGTTTGCTCCGGTCCATGACCTGGCGCTCATCATCGTCGACGAAGAGCAAGACCACTCCTACAAACAGGATGAAACTCCGCGCTACCATGCGCGCGATGTTGCCGCCGTGCGCGCCAAGCAGTTGCGGGCGACGGTGGTGTTCGGCTCGGCCACGCCCTCGCTGGAGTCGTATCACAACGCCATCTCCGGCAAATACGCGCTGTTGCGCCTGCCCGACCGCGTGCAACAGCGGCCGCTGCCCGAGGTCGAAGTAATCGACATGCGCGAGGAATTTCAGGCGTCCGGCAAGGAACACCTGCTGTCGCGCAAGCTGATCGAAGAAGTCACGCTGCGGCTGGAGCGCGGCGAACAGGCGATGATCCTGCTGAACCGGCGCGGGTACTCGGCGTTTGTCATGTGCCGCGCCTGCGGCGATACCATCCAGTGCCGCAATTGCGCGATCGCGCTGACCCACCACAAGCGCGAGCACAAGCTGCTGTGCCACTACTGCGGCTACCAGCAGGCGATTCCCAGGCTGTGTCCCAAATGCGGCAGCGACTACGTGCAGTTTCTCGGCACCGGCGCGGAGAAGCTGGAGGATATCCTGCACGCCGCCTTTCCCACGGCGCGAATCGGCCGCATGGATCGCGATACGGTGCGCGGCCACCACGATTTTGAGCGCATTCTCGGCGCCTTCGGCGCGGGCGAACTGGATTTGCTGGTGGGTACGCAGATGATAGCCAAAGGACACGACGTTCATGGGGTCACGCTGGTCGGCGTCGTCGGCGCCGACACCGCCTTAAGCCTGCCGGACTTCAGGGCCGCCGAACGCACCTTCCAGTTGCTGACACAGGTCGCGGGCCGCGCCGGACGCGGCTCGTCGCCGGGAAAAGTTGTGCTGCAAACCTACTTTGCCGAGCACTACGCGGTGCAGTTTGCGGCGCATCATGATTTCGAGGGCTTCTACGAAAAGGAACTGCGCTTCCGCGGCTGGATGCACTACCCGCCTTTTACCTCCGTGGCCAACGTGATCGTGCGCAGCGACCAGCAGGAACTGGCATTGCGCTACGCCGGCATTCTTGCGAAGTGGTTCGAAGGCGAGCGGCACGAAGGCGTGCGCGTCATGGGACCGGCGGCGGCTCCGATCCTTCGTTTGAAGCGCGACTACCGCTATCACTTCCTGCTGAAGTCCGCCAGCCGCGAACGGCTCAACTCGCTGCTTCGCCTGATGCTGCGACACGCCGGGGAGCAGCACGTGCCGCGCAGCAATCTGGTGGTGGACGTGGACGCGATTTCGCTGCTCTAGAGCGACAGGCCAAGCGCAGACTCCTGGCGCAGTTCAAGACAGGTACGCGGTTTAGAACTGCAGGATACGGTCGTCCTGGGTCGGTTGCTTCTCTAGCGTGGTGCGCGCTGATCATTCATCCTTCATCCTTCATTCTTTATCCCTCGACATGCCTCCCCTTCAAGCTCATCCTTGGGTTGGAAACAAGCGCCTCCTTGAGCAGGCTGCTGAAAAACGCGCCGAAGCAGAGCCCCCGACAAGATCCCGCCGGTGAGTTGTTGGGGTGAGAAGCATGGGCCCCCGGCACGCGCCGAAGTTGTGCGGGTTGGGGTGGAACGAGCGAGGCGCTACCGAATTTGTAATCCAGAAGTGAAGCATACAAAATGTTGGTTGCTTGTTCTTCCCGAAACTTGTTTTCAGCAGCCTGTTAGATTCATCTTGCACTACCGAAAAAGGCTGCCACGTTACTCATCGACGCCCTATGCTAAAATGTTTCTGGATAACGTATTCGCTTATGTGAGGAAGACGTATCTATCGTCGGGGAGTGGCTCAGCCTGGTAGAGCACCTGGTTCGGGACCAGGGGGTCGGAGGTTCAAATCCTCTCTCCCCGACCAATATTTTCAATAGCTTGCGAATTTACAGGTAGACCACCTGGTTTTGGCCCAGGTGGTCTGGCCTGCGGAACCGCGTCAATACTGGCTTTCTCACTGATCTGGAATGCCGTAACATTTTCAAAAATATCCACAATTGGCTGCAGAGCCGCCGATTAGTTCCTGGCGAGTGGCATCGCCTTCCCGGGATTGACCGCGGTTGGTGCCGACGGTGGGAGCCCCGATACAACATCGCGCCGACGCAGAGCGTCCCGGCCGTCCGGCAGCACCCCACCCATCGCTTCCACGGCTTGGTCCAGCTCGGCGGAGTAAATCGCGTCGCGATCATGGACTACGAAACGATACATGTGATCGCCGGGGACCGCTTCGCGAAACTGTCGCAGCGTCCATTCGCCGTAGGATGCGCCGTTACGTTGAGATGCACGATCCGCCGAGTTTCCTACTCCAAGACGACGAAAACGTAGAGTATGCGAAATCCTGCCGTAACTGCCACCAGAAAATCGCAGACCAGGATCGACCGAGCATGATTGTGCACAAAACTTTTCCAGTGCTGCGATTCTTCTCCCACCTCGCCGTTCCAGTTGCGGCGGCCAATACGCTCGCACCGTTCGGAGAGACACCCAGATTCCCAGTTTCAAGGCCAGTTCCGCCGCGACTCGCGCTTGTCCCCAGTTCGGGTTTTCCCTTGCCATACGGCGCAATGGGCTGACGAATTTCATAAGGAAGCCGAGGCCTCCCCGCTCGGGATTTCTGGCGCCAGAACCATCGGAACTCCCGGCGGTGCCAGCGGATCAACGTTTCCGGCTTGACAATGACCAAAGCGTCCCTCTAGTTGTACATGCGGGAGAGGACAAGCAGGGCCGCTCTGGCCAGGTCTATAAGCCGTCGCGGCTTGGTGCATGTTCCTGATAAAGGCGAGCTGCTTTCGCAGGAACAATATCTCCGCACTCAGAACCAAGCGCGAACGGACGGCCGTTTGCAGAAAACGCCCAATATCGAGGTACCACAGGTTAGTGTGGAGGCAGAATGCAAGCCCTAAACGAACTGTGCGTGTTCGGAGGCAAACAGGGAGAGAGGTGCGAGAGAGCGGCTGCTTTCATCGTCCAGGAACAAGATGCGCTTCATGCGGCCCCCGCCTTGGCAGCAAGGGCCTTGCCATCGTAAGGCAGACGAATGATAAAGGTCGTGCCCTTCCCCTCCTCAGTTTCAAAGTGAATGGTTCCACCGTGTTTGTCAACGATCACCGAGCGTGCGATGGCCAAGCCCTGCCCGGTTCCTTTGCCAATTTCTTTGGTGGTGAAGAAGGGATCGAAGATGCGGGTTCGCACCTTTTCCGGGATGCCTGTGCCCGTGTCCTGAATACGAATCTCGACCCATTCCGGGCAATTCCTGGTTTGCACCTTGATTTTTCCCTTTTCCAGATCTCCCTTTTGGACAACGTCGGCAATGGCGTGCGCGGCATTGACGATCAGGTTCAGAATCACCTGGTTGAATTCGCCCGGCAGACAGGGGACCAGAGGCAGATGTGGAGTCGAAGTCCGTTTCCATCTCGGCCACATATTTCCACTCGTTCCGCGAGACTGTAATCGTGCTACTGATGGCGTGATTCAAGTCCAACAGAGTCTTTTCTTTCGTGCCCGGATGGGAGAACTCTTTCATCGCACTCACAAGCGCAGCCACGCGGGCCACGCCTTCCAGCGTCTGGTCGATGGCCTTGGGAATCTCCTCCAGCAGATAGCCGGCATCCGGCGCGTTCCACCGCCCCCTCGATTTCCTGATTGTTTCGCCGGACAAGGTGTTGTCTTTGGCCGCCAACAGCAGCCGTTCATACTTCGTCAGGAGGCTCTTCAGATCCTGGAAAGACATCCTTCAGGAAGCGCACGTTATCGCCGATGTACTGGTCGGCGTATTGATTTCGTGCGCAATTCCGGCGGCGAGTTGCCCAATGGACTCCAGCTTCTGGGCCTGCCGCAACTGGTCTTCGATGAACTTCTGGCCGGTAAGATCGATGCCAAAAACCAGAAACCCAGCCGTGGCCTTATCAGGGCCTGGGATCCGAACGATGGTGATGTCCAAGGTCCGAATCTTGTCGGCGACTTGGATATGGACGTTGTCGATGTGCCGGATGCTATCTTCGGCGGCACAGGACTCGATCTCTCGGTCGATATCGATCTGCTGCCAGGCGATGCCACAATGACCCAGGGTCATGCCTTGCACTTCGGACTCGGTCAAACCAAGCGCTTCGGCCGCCATGGAATTCCAACGAGTGATGCGGCCCGCCGCGTCCAGCCCCATCAAGAGCGAGGGAACCGAATTCAAGAACAACTCGGTCTGATGGTGCCCTTCTTCCGCCTGCCGTTTGGCAATCGTCAACTCCTCGGTGCGCGCCTCAACCAGTTCCTCGAGATGGGCGCGGTGATGTTCCAGCTCTTGTTCTGCGCGCTTGCGCTCGGTGATGTCTTTGGCCACGCCCCGATAACAGATCACACCTCCCTGGTCATTCTTGACGGGTACACCGTTGATCAGCAGCGTCATGGCGCGCCCGTCCTGAGTAAGGACGCGAGCTCTCGAGGTTCGTGATGGGCAATCCGTTGACGGAGTTCTGGGCGAAGACGGCAGCGATGCGGGCCCTTTCGGCGGGTAGCACGAAATCCGAGAGCGGTCGTCCCACTATTTCGTCAGACGCATACCCCAGTACACGCTTCACCTGTTTCGAGCAGTAGGTGTAGCGTCCGTCTGGGTCGGTTTCCCAGATCCAGTCGGCGTTGCTCAAGAGCCACATCGCGAAAACGCGACTCTTTCATTTGGAGTTGCTGAAGTTGACTGGCTATGTCGACGGCCTTCAAGGCTTTGACGTAGACGGCTGCCTCGGTTCCCCATTCGTTCTCGGGGCGAATCCGCCAGTAGCACCGGGCATCGCCCTTGCCTATGCATTCGGTCTCAATCGCCAGCAGGTTATGGCCAAAGAAGCGAGTCGCATATCCCGAAGCGTAGCCGGCCAGCGTCCAGCAAACCGGGTGGCTGGCAAGCCCGTACCGCAGGAAGTGACCTTCCCCTTCATAGGAGTTCACCCAAATCCCGTGCATATCGAAGTGTCCGGTTTGGCGGTCGAACTCAATTTGTTTGGGAAGCACGGAGACAATGCCCTCCAATCCGTGGAGGGTGGGGCCGGCAGCGAGCCAGTCCATGTCAGTAGCCCACGAAACACTTTCCTTCAGCATGGCAGCGTCGCTATAACCGTTGGAGTAGCCAAAGCGGGTGAGTACGCCCATCGCCAGTTCTTCGCCGATCGTCTTGATCAGTTGTTCGCGAAGAACCCCAAGCGCCTCCACATCGAAGATCACCGCGCGCCTCTGGTTAAACGTCAGTTGCGCGTCCTCGGTGTTGGCCCTGAACAGTTGAGAAAACGTCAGGTCACAGGCCCGTATTCCATCGCCCAGAACAGCTTCGTTTGTTCCCATCTTCGGCAAGCGTATACTCCTTCGTCGAGGGCGATTCTTCATCAATTCCATCGGCAAACTATGAACTTTAATTAGTCTGAATTCCGAAGTTCCGTGCGTACCCGCATGCGGCGCACGATCTCATACGTCAATTCCGGAAAGTTCCGCGTGAAATCCGAAGCAGCGCCGCAAATCTGGAATAAGTGCTCCCGTCTGATCGCCAACGCGATCATCTATTGCAACATGCACTCTTATCGCGGGCTTGGCGGCGGATTCGTCCAGGAATGTGCAACTTAACATTTTCTTTGGCACTGCCGATATATACAAGATGACGACGTTCCAAGAGGAGCCAACACCCTGTTGACCGCAGACCGCCATAAGCCAGGAAAGGCACTACCGATCAGATGAAACCGGAAACCGTAGAACCGCCAAACCAAATCGCCAGCGAGCGTGACACCGGTTTGCCCGTTAGCGTCGGCGTGAGCAGGGAGATCACGAGACGCAGGAGAGAAGAGGAAGAATTTCACAAGCTGAATCGCACTCTGCAGGCTGTTCTCAACACGCAGCAGGCATTGCTGCACGCCACGGATGAAACGGCATTGCTAGAGCGGATCTGCGCGATTATCACCCAAGACTGCGGTTACGCCATGATGTGGATCGGTTTCGCCGAGGATGATAACGATAAAACCGTCCGACCCGTAGCTTCCGCCGGATTTGACGAAGGCTATCTGGGGAGCGCCAAGATTACCTGGGCAGACACCGAGCGCGGCCGTGGCTCGGTCGGTACAGCGATCCGTACGGGAAAACCAAACGCCTGCCGCGACATACTCACTGACCCTAACTGGAAGCCCTGGCGCGAACAGGCACAGAAACACGGCTTTGCCTCCTGCATCTCGTTGCCGCTCCTGGACAGAGGGAAGGCTTTCGGTGCCATTACGATTTACTCAAAGGAACTGGACGCTTTCACGGAAGACGAGGGGAGGCTGTTGTCGAATTTGGCCGAAGACCTCGCGTATGGAATTGGTGCGCTACGGATGCGCGCAGCCCACGCGCGGGCAGAGGAGAAGGTTAGAAAAAGCCAAGAGTTGCTAGAGACATTCGTTGCGCAGGCCCCCGTAGCTTTGGCTATGCTCGACCGCAACATGTGCTACTTGCAGGCCAGCAACAAGTGGTGTCAAGACAAGGGGGTGAAACGAGAAGCCATCCAAGGAAAGAGCCACTACGACATTTTCCCGAATCTTCCTGAGCACTGGAAGGAGGCGCACCGTCGTGCTTTGGCCGGAGAATCCCCCCAGAATGAAGAGGACTCTGTGGTCTATGGTGGCAAAACCCACACCCTTCGCTGGAAGATTCATCCCTGGGGAGACTCCGGCTGCGAGACAGGCGGGATCATCATCTTCATCGAGGACATTACTGACCGGAAGCGGGCAGAACAGGAAATGCACGTGCTCGAACACCAGTCGCAGAAGATGGAAGCTATCGGGCAGCTCGCAGCGGGAATAGCACATGAAATCAACACTCCAATTCAGTACGTCGGTGATAATGCCAACTTTCTCAAGGAATCCTGGGGCCCAATTTCCAACCTTCTGTCGATCGCGCTGCAATTGCGCGATGAGCTCGGAAAGCAGAATGTAACCCAGGACACCCAAATAAAGTTTGACAAGTGTGTCGAAGCGGCCGATCTGGAATACATGGTGGGCGAGATTCCACGCTCGATTGATCAGTCGTTGGAAGGGGTACAACGCGTTGCGAAGATCGTTCGGGCCATGAAAGAGTTTGCGCATCCTGGGTCTGAAGAGAAGTGCGCCGTTGACATTAACCGAGCCATCGAAACCACGCTCACCGTAGCGCGCAACGAATGGAAGTATGTAGCTGATGTCCACACCTGTCTTGACACGACTCTGCCAGCGGTTCCTTGCTACGCTGGGGAATTAAACCAAGTCATCCTCAATCTGCTCCTCAACGCTGTTTATGCAATTGCCGACGTCGTGAGCAGCGGAGCGAGTGGCAAAGGAATGATCAGCATCACGACTACACAGGTGGAAAATACAGTGGAAATCAGGGTTCAGGACACCGGCACTGGAATACCGGAAAACATTCGCTCCAGAGTCTTTGACCCCTTCTTTACCACCAAGGATGTGGGCAAGGGGACAGGCCAGGGCCTGGCGCTGGCTCATTCCGTCATTGTTAAGAAACACGGCGGCAAGATATGGTTCGAAAGCGACACAGGAAAAGGAACGACCTTTTTCATTCGCCTTCCACTTGCCACGGGAGGGGCCTAAGCATATGTCACAGCGGCGCATCTTGTTTGTTGACGATGACAGCATGCTGTTGAGTGGGCTGCAGCGCGGTCTTCGACCAATGCGATCAGAGTGGACGATGGAATTTGCCTCCAGTGGCGCTGCGGCGCTGGAGTGTATGTCGCACGTCCCTTTTGATGCGGTCGTTACTGACATGCGGATGCCGGAGATGAGCGGCGCGCAGCTGCTGGAGCAGGTGCGGCTCCATTATCCGCAGACCATACGATTTGTGCTCTCAGGCCAGTCGGATCGAGAGTCAATCCTGCGCACTGTAAGCCCGGCCCACCAGTATCTTGCCAAGCCATGCGCAATCGACGAGCTACGGCAGAGACTTTCGCAAGCGCTTGCCCTTAGGGACTTGCTTGAAAACCCGACCCTGAAGGAATTGGTTTCGCAGATCAAGACCTTGCCTTGTATGCCGGCCTTATACCATCAACTTCTAGAGAAGCTGGAGTTGCCAACGTGCTCGGTGGCCGATGTTGGCCTCGTAATGGAGCGCGACATGGCGATGTCATCCAAGGTTCTCCAGCTCGTGAACTCCGCTTTTTTTGGACTCGGACACCACATTTCCAACCCAGCCCAGGCGGTCTTCATGCTGGGCACGGAGACCGTCAAGTCACTCGTGTTGTCCATAGGAATATTTTCTCAGTTTCCTGCTGGTAACGCTTGCCAGCCGGACATCGACTGGTTATGGAAGCATTGTATCTCGACAAGTCGGATGTCTCAGAAGATCGCTCAGTTAGAGAAGATGGATAAGCAAACGATTGACGATTGTTTTGCCGCCGGTCTCCTGCATGACATCGGCGAGCTGATCCTGATGACGCAGAAAGGTTTTCAGTGGGAAGCGATCAAACGAATGGCAGAGGCAGAAAGCATCACCTTATGGAACGCTGAATACAAGGTGCTGGGATGCAGCCATGCGGAACTGGGGGCCTATCTGCTCGGTATCTGGGGCCTGCCGAGCGCGATTGTCGAAGCTGTGGCGTGGCATCACAATCCGTCGAGCAGCCCGGTCGCACAACTATCACCGCTGGCCGTCGTCCACATGGCGGATTGTATTCATGCTTCGGCGGACCCATCCAACCCCTGCGACCACGGGGATATCGACAGCGGTTTTCTCTCGCGCTGCGGCCTCAAGGACCGAGAAGAACAGTGGACAGACGCCTGCAGAGCTGCATTTGGAGAAGCTAAATGATGTCGTCGGAGAAGATTTTGCTTGTCGATGACAAACCTGAAGTCCGCGAAGGGCGTCCCTAGGGGGACAACAACTGGCTAGAAGGCTTTAGCCGCCGGAGTAAACGTGATGATGCCAGAAAAGATCTTATTCGTAGATGACGAACCCGCGGTCCTTGATGGGTACAAGCGCCTTCTGCATAAGGAGTTTACTATTGAAACCGCCTTGGGAGCTGAGGCCGGCCTTGCGACCCTTCAATCGAACGGGCCATTTCCGGTTGTTGTGTCTGACATGCGTATGCCGAAAATGGACGGCGTGCAGTTCTTGTCGAAAGTCAAATCCATCGCTCCAGAGACAGTCCGCATGATTCTCACCGGCTACGCCGACGTTCCCAGTGCCATTGCTGCGGTGAATGATAGCAATATCTTCAGGTTCCTGACGAAGCCCTGTGAGAAGGAAAACTTGGGTAAGGCGCTGACCGCAGCCTTGATGCAATATTGGTTGGTAGTTGCGGAGAAGGATCTCCTGGAGAAAACCTTGCGAGGCGCGGTCAGGGTGCTTGCCGATGTCTTAAGTTTTGTCAATCCAGCGGCCTTCGGTCGCTCAGTACGAATCCAAAGATATGTTCAACACGTGATTCTAAAGCGTCAAACCCCGGGCGCATGGCGTTTTGAAATCGCCGCGATGCTCTCGCAGCTTGGGTGCGTAACCCTTGATACGGAATGTATCGAAGCCATCATCGCCAGCAAAAAGCTGTCGGCTGAACAGCAAGCAAGGTACGATGTCCACCCGCAAGTTGCGCGAGATCTTCTAGCAAACATCCCACGGCTGGAGCAGGTCGCCTGGATGATTGCCCACCAACACGGGCCGGTCCCGGAAGGACCGCCGAATGCAGACGTTCATCCCGATATTGTATTCGGGGCTCATCTGCTTAAACTCGCCGTTGCTTTTGACCGACTACTGACTCAGGGATACGCACACAAAGATGCGTTGGCGAAACTGCAGGTCGGTGCCAAGCCGATCGAGCGGACGATCCTTGAGTTGATGAACGACCTGGATCCGGGGCAACGCCCCAAACAGACAATCAAGTGTGCAATTAAGGATCTGAGCCCTGGGATGATCCTGCAAGAGGACGTACGTATGGGAAACGGATTGATGCTTGTCGCCAAAGGGCAAGAGCTAACCTATTCCGCGATAGTACTATTTAGAAACTATTGGCAGCGTGGAGCCATCGCGGGAAGCGTGCTCGTTCAATTGTGAGCGTGAGCGCAAGAGCAACACACCTGTTGGACGGCGCGGGCCATCAGCGGCCTGGAGCCAGCGTGGGTTTTGCCAGAGTTACAGTTTGGCGTTGAGTAGCTCAATCGGTTTTTGCAGAGACAGCGCAGAAACAAAACGGCGTGGCAAGCGCGAGCCGCTGATCGCGATCGCGGGATGGCCGGTGAAAACGATCAGAGAAAGTACAAATCGTGCTGTGGGCGGTAAAGGGGGTCACTCCATCGCGAATGCCGCTCGGTACACCGCGTAGACCACGAACTTCGGCGGTATCGCAATCATCATGTGCACGTGATCGGCCAGCAGATGTCCCTCCTCAATGCGGCTCTCTTTCTGCGCGGCCAGTGTCCGAAACACTTCTCCAAGATGCTGCCTCAACTTTCCGTACAGCACCTTCCGTCGAAACTTCGGGATGAAGATGACGTGGTATTTGCACTCCCACTTCGTATGGCTTAGGCCTTCGTACTCGTCCATCGTGGAGCTCCTTTTCGTGTGCTTGGCGGCTCACGTCTTGGAGTTTCCGCGATGGACTCCCGGAATTGTCAAACTCTGGCTGCCTCCCCGGCTTAGCCGGGGGGTCTCCCTTTGTTAGGCTAGTTCGCCTTTTTCGATTCATAGCGCATGCCAAAGGAGGCCACCCAGGTTTATACTCTTGTCACCTGCTTTTCATGAGCCCTCCCGCGGCGTTCCAGATTCCGCTCTGCAGCCCGGGTAAATGTATTTACCTTCGGCTCCTCGTCTGGATAGGGCAGGCACGCGAAGATGGACGAAAATCGCGCCAATTCGGCCCTGCTGCTTCGCGTTCCCGGCGCCGTATGCGCGTTTCCGATACGCGAAGTGATCGAGACTATGCGCCCGCTGCCCATCGAGCCGCTGGCGAACTTACCTGAGTTCGTACTGGGAGTTGCGCTGATTCGTGGCAGCGTTGTACCCGTGATTGATTTGAAAGCAGTGTTCGAGGCCCATGCCTCAGAGCCCCCGATGCGTTTTGTGACCATTCGGGTGGGAGAACGATGCGTGGCGTTGGCAGTGCAGAGTGTGGTCGGTGTTGTCGACCTAGGCAAGTACACCTTAGAGGAGATGCCGCCGTTGCTCAAGAGCGCGCGACCTGACGTCATTCAGGCCATCGGTGTGCTGGATTCAGAACTGCTCATGGTGCTTCGCACCTCACGTTTGGTTCAGGAATCCGCATGGAAAGCGATCGACAAATGCGAGGCGGCAGCACTGTCAAAATGACTCTCGCGCCTGCCCACATCGAGAGCTTCCGGGATGCGGTGGCCCAGCGATTAGGCCTACGCATTGACGACTCGAAGCTGGACGAACTGGCGGATGTACTACGGCTCAGGCTACGCGAGACGAACAGCCTAGACGTGGAGAACTACTTGTGCCAGTTCAGGGTATCAATGGAAGAAGTCCGCGCCGTTGTCTGCCACATCACGGTTCCCGAGACGTACTTCTTTCGCCTTGCCGATCATTTCTGGGCACTGAGGGAACTTGTGCTGGCCCACCGAATCCGCGCGCGCGGAGAAAGCAAGCGTCTCAATATACTTTCGGCGGGCTGCGCTTCCGGCGAAGAACCCTACTCGATTGCAATGGTTGTGCGGGAAAATGTCGAGCTGACGGGTTGGGAGGTCTCGATTCGCGGCATCGATGTCAATCCGGCAATGATCGCGAAGGGCAGAGCAGCACGGTATTCTGAATGGTCGCTTCGGGAGATTGACCCGGAAATCAAGCGGCGGTATTTCCGGCAACAGCGGCGCGAATTCCACCTCCAGGATCGTATTCGCGAGATGGTTTCACTGGAGGAGGGAAACCTGGCCGATGAACATGCGGTCTTTTGGCAATCGTCGACCTACGACATAATTTTCTTCCGCAACGTACTGATGTACTTTTCGCCCGAAGCCGGGCGTGCGGTTGTGGCCCGCATGGCCGAGTCGCTCGTCCCCGGTGGCTATCTTTTTCTCGGACCAGCGGAGACTCTGCGCGCAGTGTCGCAGGACTTCCATCTTTGTCACACCCGTGGCGCGTTTTACTACCAGCGTCGAAACGGTGTCCCGAACAACCGCCCCGAGAGCACTGCGAACGCTGTCAGCCAAACGGCTCCGGCTGCGGTAGGTGAATCGGCGGAACCGGGAACAGACTGGATGGCTGCTATAAGCCAAGCTTCCGATCGCGTGGAAAAACTGGCGCGGACTGCCAAGTATGTGCAGGATACGCCCCCAAGGGCGGAGTCTCACAAAGATGCGGCCACCAAGCACGCCCCGGCGGACGTTAGCACGGTGTTGCAGCTGCTGCAGAGGGAGCGTTTCGAGGAAGCGCTGGACGCGCTGCCCGAAATTACCGACAAGTCGAGGGCCAATGCGGATGTGCAACTGCTGCGAGCGGTGCTACTGGTGAATTCTGGAGCGCTTTCCGAGGCCGAGATTGCGTGCATGGCGCTATTGAAAGAAGATGACTTGAACGCCGGAGCGCATTACATAATGGCGCTTTGTAAGGAATCCGCGGGCAACCAGCACTCCGCCACGGAGCACGACCAGATTGCGATCTACCTAGACCCGTCCTTTGCCATGCCCCACCTGCATCTGGGGCTGCTATCAAAGCGTGCCGGCAACTTAAGCACTGCCCGACAGGAGTTGCACCAGGCGTCGCTGTTGTTAGGCCGCGAGGATTCATCGCGCGTTCTGCTATTCGGCGGCGGATTTAGCCGCGACGCCCTGGCGTCGCTATGCCGCAGCGAATTGCAGGGATGCGGAGGACCGGCATGAGCTCATTTCGGACGGATCTGGAAGGTAAAATCGCCGAAATGCGGCGGTTGTTTGACCAGTCGTTTGCCGCACCAGTACAGGCCCATGTCCAAGAGAGAGAACAGATGCTTGCTATCACCGTGGCCGGCGAACCCTTTGCTGTCCGGGTGATCGAGGTAGCCGGCGTGACGGCGAATAAAGGTAAGGTAGTGCCAGTTCCGAGTAGCGTTCCCGAATTGCTCGGCGTCACCGGGGTCCGTGGCACCGTGGTGCCTGTCTTCAGCTTGGCGGCTCTGCTGGGATTTCCTTCCGGCAACAGTCAGCCACATTGGCTGCTGCTTTGCGGCGATAAGCGAGTTGCACTCGCGCTCGCTTTCGACCAGTTGGAAGGTCTTTTCGAGGTGTTGGGTACGGAGGTTTACGCCAGGGACGCGGCAAGCGTGCGCCGCTATGTCAACGAAACCGCGCGCCACGGCGCCAGACTGCGAGGCGTTGTCAGCGCGGCCCGGCTAACAGATGCAATCAAGGGGCTAGGCGCAAGCGCCATGAATAAATAGCAAAGAAAAGGCGGAAGAGAGGAAGAATCCAATGGGTCGATCGTGGACCTTCGGAAGAAAATTGGCAGTCGGGTTCGCCGTTATCGCGGCCCTGGCAATGGTGATGGCGGGAATCGCAATGTATGCACTGAACCGCGCGGTGGCGAGCAAGGACCGCGTGATTGCCGTTAATGCGCAGAACCTGATCGATGCGGCTAAGTTGCAGACCGAGGTTGCAAAGAAGGCGGCGGCCGTGCGCGGTTACTTGTTGTCGGGCGATACCAAGTTCATTGAAGATCAGCAGGAATCGCGGCGAGTCTTCTTCAATACGCTAGCCCACATGAAGCCAAATTTGTTCACGGCCGAGGGCAAGGCGATGATCCTTGATGTTCAGGACCTTGAGGCCAAACACCAGGCGCTGGTAGACAAGGTCAATGCCATGCGAGCGTCCAACGCGTCGAATGAGTCCATCGTTCGCTTCATGCGAGATGAGGTCATTCCCATGGTCGATCGCCTGTTCCGCCGCGTCGATGATTTCGCCGTCTGGGAAGAAAGGCTGCTCAACGAAGGCAGGCAGGCATCGTCGGCAGCGGCGTCTTCGGCAACGAGACTGGTTGTGGGGATCGCCGTCCTGGTGGTGCTGCTGGCGGCCAGTGTGGGCGTCTTTCTTACAAGAACGCTGACCAAGCAGGTCGGTTCGACGGTGCAGGATATTCAGAGTTCGTCCACGGAGCTTCAGACAACCGCCACTCAGCAGGCGACCGGAGCTCGGGAGCAGGCGACAGCGATGAGCGAGATTACGACAACGATAGGCGAGCTGCTTGCCACCTCGCGTCAGATTGCCGAAAGCGCCCGGCGTGTGGCGCAGATCTCGTCCGAGACAGCCAACTCCGCATCAGCCGGCGACAAAGTGGTGCAACGTGCGCACGAAACGGTAGGCGGGATCAAAAAGCAGGTTGACGTGATCGTCAATCACATGCTCGATCTGGGACGAAAGTCGCAGCAGATCGGCGGCATTGTGGACATCATCAACGAGCTGTCCGAACAAACTAATATCCTCGCGATCAATGCCACTATTGAAGCCGCCGGAGCGGGAGAAAACGGTCGCCGCTTCGCGGTGGTAGCCGATGAGATTCGCAAACTGGCGGATCGCGTTGGCGGGTCCACCAAGGACATACGCGGCCTGATCGATGAAATTCGCGCCGCTGTCAATGCCACGGTGATGGCCACAGAGGGCGGTACAAAGGCGGTTGACGCCGGGGCGCGTGAGTTCCGCGAAGTGACCAATTCTCTGAGTCAGATCACTTCCATGGTGGAGAATACTACGGAGGCGGCGCGCGAGATTGAACTGAGCACGAAACAGCAGACAACGGCGGTCGAGCAGGTTAACTCGGCTATGTCAAACGTAGCCCAGGTGAGCAAGGAAACTGAAGCCACCACCGCTCAGTCACTGCAAACGGCGTCCCAACTGGCATCGTTGGCGCGGAATCTGAGCATGCTGATCCGGCCGCAAACCGATGGGTTACGGTGATGCCAAAAGATCCTTACCGCTATTTCCGGATCGAGGCCAAGGAACTCGTCGAGCAACTGAGCCGTGGCGTACTCGACCTCGAGCGAGGAGTTTCCGGGAAGGATTTTGTTGGCCGCATGTTGCGATTGGCGCACACGCTCAAGGGCGCCGCCCACGTTGTGAAGCAGTCGGAAATCGCCAACCTAGCGCACCAACTGGAAGATGCGCTCGTGCCGTATGGAGCCGGCAATGCCCCTCCACAGCGCGAGGCGGAGTCCATGCTTCGCTTGGTGGACGGCATTGCTGCCCAGTTAGTGACGCTTGGTTCCGAGCAAACGAAGCCGGAGTCAATAACTGGTGAACCGGCTGTCCAGCCATCAGCCTCGGCGCCCACCCCGGCGGACGAGGTGTTTGACACCATTAACGTTGACCTTGGCGACATGGACGCGCTGCTGGAAGGAATCGCTGAAACCAGCGTCCAACTGACAGGGCTGAAGACAAAACTAGCTGGCATCAAGGACGCCGCTGAGCTGTCGGCCTTGGTGTTGAATCAACTGCAATCGAGGACCGCATTCGAGCCTGGGAACGGGCGCTCGGCAGCGGCGGCGGGCAAGGTGCGCGGAATTGCCGAGGACTTGCGGGCGTCTCTCGGACCACTGCACGGCAATCTTGCGTCGAGCGTGGAACAAGTCGAGCGGGAACTGGCGCAGGTGCGAGACATCGCAAGCCAGTTGCGGCTGGTTCCCGCCAGCGCAGCTTTTGCTCCTCTGCGACGAACAGCCCGCAATACGGCACAGTCGGTGGGGAAGCAGGTGGAGTTTGAAACGATCGGCGGAGAGCACCGGCTGGACGCGCATGTGCTCGCCGCGCTGCGCAATGCCTTGGTGCAGGTGGTTCGCAATGCCGTGGCGCACGGTATTGAGACGACACAGGAGCGTCTTTCGGCGGGCAAGACAGCGACGGGCAAAGTCTCCCTGCAGGTGCAGCGCCGCGGTAATCGCGCAGTGTTTGCCTGCCGTGACGATGGTCGGGGGGTTGATGTGGCGACGCTGCGACGTGTTGTCGTGGACCGGGCATTGGTGCCGGTCGAATCTGCCGAGACGCTCAGTACGGAGGACATGTTCCGGCTGCTTTTGCGCGGCGGCATCAGCACGAGCGGCACGGTGACCGAAGTTTCCGGACGCGGCGTTGGGCTGGATGTAGTTCGTGAAACCGCGATGAAGCTCAAAGCCGAGGTAACGATGCGCACCATTCTCGGCGAAGGCACGACAGTAGAAATTTCGGTTCCGGTGTCGTTGTTGTCTCTGGGAGCGGTGATGGTCGAAAGCGGTGGGCTCAGTGCGTCGCTGCCTCTGGATGCCGTGCAACAGACGCTGCGACTTTCAGAAGAGGATGTCGTTCACGGCCCCGAGGGAGATTCCATCATTTTTGGCGGCAAGGCTGTTCCGCTTCTTGCGCTTGCAAATGCCCTGGGTCAGCGGGTTCCGCCGCAGCGCACAAAACCGCAATTTTTCTCCGCGGTCATCATTCGTGCGGGAACCGAAGTTGCCGCTGTCGGGGTTGACGCTTTGCTGGGCACGCCCACGATTCTCTTAAGGCCAATTCCGGGTCTTGCCGGCGTTGACCCGATTGTGGCGGGAGCAGCTTTGGACGCGGAGGGTAATCCGCAACTGGTGCTCAACCCTGCCGCAGTCGTGATGGCCGTTTCCAAGCGGGCGACCGCCGTAAAGAAAGAGGCACCGCCGCGTACGCCTGTAGTACTCGTGATCGACGACTCACTGACGACGCGCATGTTAGAGCAGAGCATTCTGGAGTCAGCCGGTTATGAAGTACATATAGCGATGAGCGGGGAAGAAGCACTGGACAAGGCCCGCCAGCAGCGGTATGACTTGTTTGTTGTTGATATTGAAATGCCCGGCATGGACGGTTTCGAGTTCGTCGCCCGCACGCGCGCTGACGCGGAACTGTCGGAAGTGCCTGCCATTGTGGTAACCTCGCGCAGTTCGATTGAAGATAAGCGGCGCGGTGAAGCAGTAGGCGCGCGCGCTTACGTAGTCAAGAGCGAATTCGATCAGGCGCAACTGCTGCAAACAATTCGCCGGTTGGTTGGATAAAATGGCGAAGATTCGTGTGTTGGTGGTCGAAGATTCCTTGACCGTGCGCAAGCGATTAGTTGAAGTTTTGGGGACCGATCCCGATCTTCAGGTCGTGGGCGAAGCCGAAAACGGCAAGCGCGGGATTGAGTTGTGCCAAGCGCTCCGTCCAGACGTGATGACCCTGGATATGATGATGCCCCTCATGACAGGCGTAGCGGTTACCGAATACGTGATGGCTTTTTGCCCCACACCTATCTTGATCGTGTCGGCGTCGGTGAACCGCGGCGAGCTGTTTAAGACATACGAGGCATTGGCTGCCGGCGCTCTGGACGTGCTGGAAAAACCCAACGCCGACGCTGTTCATGAGGGCTGGGAGCGGAAATTCATTGCCACGGTGAAGTTGATCTCCCGGATCAAGGTGATAACTCACCCGCGTGGCCGGATCAACCAAAGGTGGGCACAAGATACACACGGCTTTTCGGACGGCGCTATGAATTCTGATCGCCGTGCGGTGGCCATCGGAGCTTCCACCGGCGGGCCCGCTGCGGTACTCGAAATTGTGCGCGCTATGCCGGCGGACTTCCCATTACCAATATTGTTGGTGATCCATCTCAGCGAACCGTTCGCCATAGCTCTGGCGGAGTGGTTGGACGGACAGTCCCCGATTCGCGTCCGCTATGCGCGTGAAGGCGAACTGCTGCCAGACTGCGGCATCATCATGGCGCCCCCCGGCCGTCATCTCGTTTTGGGGCAGGGGAAACTGCACCTGACCAATAGTCCAGAGCGCCATTCGTGCCGCCCTTCCGTGGACGTGCTTTTTGAGTCTGTGGCGCGCGAACTTGGTCCCCGCGCCATCGCGTGTCTTCTCACCGGGATGGGCAAAGATGGTGCTCAGGGACTGTTAAGTGCGCGCCAGGCCGGCGCGGTTACCGTAGCTCAGAACGAAGCTAGTTCCATCGTGTTCGGCATGCCAGCTGAGGCAATTCGTCTGGGCGGCGCCGAACGGGTACTTTCGATTGAAGAAATCGCTCCGGCGCTGATCGCCTTGGCCAGCGCTTCCAGGCAGGGGAGGCGGGCGTGAAACTCCGCGTCCTTGTTGTCGACGACAGCCTCACGGTAAGAATGGACCTTCAGGAGGCATTTGAGAACGCGGGGTTTGAGGTTTCTTCCTGCTCAAACTTGCAGGAAGCTCGCTCTGCTCTGTCGAGTGACTCCTTCGAAATCGCGATTCTTGATGTTCTGCTTCCAGACGGCGACGGCGTCGAATTCCTGGCCGAATTGAAGTCGAGCAGCCGAACTGCTGATTTGCCGGTCATGCTTTTGTCGACGGAAGCGCAGGTGCGGGACCGCGTACGGGGACTCAAGACGGGCGCGGACGACTACGTGGGAAAACCCTACGGCTCGCCCTACGTAGTGGCGCGCGCGCGCGAACTGATTCGTGCGCGGGGGCGCAGCCTGAAAGCTGATGAGCGCCTGACAGTTCTTGTCATCGACGATAGTGCAACCTTCAGGAACGAAATGCGAGAGGTCCTGGAATCCGCCGGATACAACGTAAGTGTGGCTGCCACCGGCGAAGACGGTTTGCAATCAGCCGTCAATGACCGGCCATCCGCGGTAATTATAGACAACACCCTACCAGGCATTGACGGCACTACTGTCTTGCGCCGCATGCGGGAGGACGCTGTTTTGCGCGGCACGCCGTGCCTGCTGCTGACCGCCTCCGAGGATCGCGCCACCGAGTTGCAGGCGCTGGAAGCCGGCGCCGACAGTTTTGTTCGAAAGGGTGAGGACTTCGGCGTTGTACTGGCGCGGCTGGCGGCCTCATTGCGGTCGGCGGGCACGCGATCAGCTTTCGGTTCGCAGTCAAGCGTGCTGGGGCCGAAAAAGGTTCTTGCGGTGGACGACAGCCTGACCTATCTCGAAGCTCTGGCTGCGGAGCTCCGTCAAGAGGGCTACGACGTCGTGCTAGCACACTCGGGAGAAGAGGCGCTCGAGTTGCTTTCCGTACAGCGGGTGGAGTGCATACTGCTTGATATCGTGATGCCTGGGCTTTCAGGCAACGAAACCTGCCGCCGGATCAAGAATGTCCCAGAGTTGAGGAACGTTCCATTGCTCATGCTCACCTCGCTGGAGGCTCGAGAGGCCATGATGGAGTCCCTCAATGCAGGCGCCGACGATTACATTCCCAAAGCAAGCGATTTCGAGGTGATCAGGGCGCGTGTTCGAGCCGCTTTGCGCCGCAAGCAGTTTGAGGACGAGAGCCGCGGCGTTCGCGAGCAATTGTTGCGCAAGGAAATGGAAGCCGCCGAAGCGCGGGCGCAGCGCGAACTGGCCGAAACTAGGGCCTCATTGCTGAGCGAACTTCGCGAGAGGGAGGTACAGGCAAATATTGCCGCCGAAGCCGCCGACCTTGGGGTTTGGTATTGGAATGTAGAAACCGATGAGCATGCATGGTCAAACCGATACCGAAGTTTGTTTTCCCTACCTCCCGAAATCGAGCCGTCTTATGAAGAATTTCTGAAGCGGATTCACCCTGACGACCGGGATAACACCGATCGACTCCTGCGCGATGCGGTGGCAAGGCGTGGCGAGTATGAGAATGAATGTCGTGTCATCTGGCCCGATGGAAGCATGCGCTCAATCGTGTTGAAGGGCAGATGTCTCTCCGACGATGGCAGCCGGCTCCGCATGACCGGCGTGGCAATGGATGTCACGGATCGGAAACTGACCCAAGAAGCCCTGATCCGCAGCGAGAAGTTGGCCTCGGCTGGCCGCATGGCGGCAACGATTGCCCACGAAATCAACAACCCGTTGGAAGCTGTTATGAATGCGGTTTATCTCGCGTGGATGGACAAAGCGATCTCCAAAGAGATGAAGGCGTCTCTTGATATCGCGGTTCAGGAACTCAAAAGAGTCGCCCACATAACGCAACGCACATTGGGCTTTTACCGCGAGCGCACAATTCCTTCACTGATCGACGTGCGCGCGGTTGTCGATGGTGTTTTAGAGATATTCTCGCCGAGGCTGAAGTCGAAAGGAATTGTTGTTGAGAAACGTTATCGAGGTGTGGACCAAATTGTTGCAGTCGACGGGGAGATGCGACAAATCGTTTCCAATCTACTCTCCAACAGTTTCGACGCAACACCAAGCCAGGGCAAGATACTCTTAAGGGTTACATCATCCAACGCAAACGGATCTCGCTTCGTTCGATTCACGATAGCAGACACCGGTACAGGCATCCTTCGCGAGCGCATGCCGAAGATATTCGAGCCTTTCTACACAACGAAGCAAGCGGTGGGGACTGGATTAGGGCTGTGGGTCACGAAGGAACTCGTGCGAAAACACGGCGGCTCCATTCGGGTCCGCAGCAAGGTGGGCGAAGGAACCGTATTCTCGATTGTCTTTCCCGTCGCCACGGAAGCCTGCCAGATCGGCATAGGAAGTAGGTGAGGGGCCCCCTGGCAAGCTGCGGGAAAACGTGGCAAAGCAACGAGCGAGGCGTTGCAACGTCCATCCATACTGGATAGCCCAGCCATTCGCCGCGTTCGCTATCAGTATAGCGTTTCCCCAGAAGATGTATCCCGAAACTCAGACTGTCATGGCGAGCGAGGTCGAGCCATCTTTTTTGTTACTGCTGCCAAAAAACAAAGGGTGGCTCCACTCCGCTTCGCTCCGGTCGCCATGACATTCTCTTTGAAATTTGGATACACCAACATGGGAACTGGTCTAGTCCAATTCCCGCTTCGACAATCTGCAAATAACATGAGGCTTTGGTTAGCGTTGTGAAAAATGCCTTTCGGGAGGTACTCCAAAATCGTGTAGCAGTGTGTATAAAGGCCAGATTGTCTCAGGTGAAGGGTTCGACTATAAAAGCAGCGGCGGGTGTAGCAACGCAAACTGTCTCAACAGAGGGGTTCACCCCAGTCAGATGTAGACGAAATCGTAGCGGTCAAAGCACCTGGAACCCACAAGGTTCAATAACGTTCAACGAAGAGGCTGCAACAGGTTCAACAATTAATATTGGTTTTTTCACCAAATCCGGAATGCCACAACATCTACATAAATATCTACAGCGCCTTGGGGTGGAACTGTCATTCTGATACGGGTTATTGTCTTCAATACTTTGCGGTTTGAGCGGTCTGAGGGACGACCACCTGGGTTTGCACCTGGGGCTCTGGTCTGTGAGATCGGTGGTTACTTCCAGGCTGCCGACGATTCGCCCGGATGATCCGCATTCCTTCACTTCCACTTCCTCGAACGCGGTTTCTCGGGTCCGCGAGCTGATCCGCTGTCCCTTGCGGCCGGGTTACCTGCGACCAGGGTATGCAGTTATTTCCGATTAGCAACAGCTCGCCCGCCCGCGGGTAGTGTCCTAAACGTGCGTTGAGAGTTTTCGAGAAGCGCTTGCTGTTTCCCGCCATCCGCTGTACTGTTTGCTCATGACGCCACGTAAGCAAGACTTGAAAGCACTCCGCAACCTGATCGAACGAGCACACACGATTGTTTCCACAACTCCCATGCCGGAAGGCCGCTCGGAAGCTGCTACCGCTCTCCTGAGTGCCGCCGTTCGCCTGGCCGATGAGCTGCTCATCATCAAACCCGCCGCTGTGCTTGGCAAAAAGGGCGGCAGCGAAACCGCTAAACGCGGTCCGGAATACTATGCTCAGATCGCCGGGATGCGAAAAACAAGGGCTGGCGGTAGACCCCGGAAAGAAACTGCTTAATTCTCTCCCTGCAAGTAGATAGAATGGGCTGTTCTGGACAAAAGAAAGCCCGGCGCGATGGCCGGGACTTTGATTGGACCTAGACACGCCGATCATATCCCCACATCGCGCCCGAATGCAAGGGAGCGATGGACTGCACTGATAGGCCCATTCTTGGGCTAAATACTGACGTAAACATCGAAAAGGCTCAGAACGAAGTTGACGCGCATTTCCGGCAACAGCTAGCCCGGAAACAGGAGGCAACGCCGGAAGCTATAGAGGCGTTCCGAAGGCAATTCCCTACGCATATCCCTAAACGTCTTATGGATAAGACCCCAAAGGAATTGCTCCTGACTCTGGTTCGCTATGTACTTTGCCTCTTTGACGCTGAGGCGAAATCCTATCCGAATGATGCATGCCTGGAATATTGGCTAGAAATGCTGGCATCAAGAGTTTTTGTAAGGGCGATAACAACTGTAGAGAATCTAGAGGCCGAAGGCCGCGACATAGTGAGCCTAGCCCACCACGGCGTTACACAGAAACAGATGGTTGAAGTTATCCACGAAGCCTTGGACAAAAACATAAAGGCCCGTCTTTCACCGCCTACCGCAAAGAAAGTCACGCAAGCTCCGCCACCGCCGACCGAAGTGGGCGGCGGAGGGGGATTTCAACCCACGCCAAAGGCCATTGAGAGCCCGAGTGCCCCAAAAGAGACGCCGGAAAAACCCAAGAGATTACGAGCTACGGTCCATTGCCCATCAGCCGCAAGAAAAATGGAAAAGTACATCAGTCAGAAGGGAATATCCCAGACCGATTTTGCGGGACACGCCCAGACTACCGATAGAACCCTGCGTACTTTCAGAAGTACCGGCAAGGTGCGACGGGATATATTCGCTAACATCGCAAAGGCTATGGGGACAACAAAAGACGATCTCCTAAAAGACTGATAAATATGATTGTTACAAAGTTTTATTCCGATTACTTTCCGCTTACTTTCCGGTAAGGCCGCAGCTTACGCCCAGTTTCCGATTGCTTTCCAAAACATGTCCGAACACTTGTATATCGTGGCGTCTCGATCTGGGGGAATATGGGCACAGTGAAGGGAGGCGATATGACAAGAAACCGAGGGCCACCATGAGAAACAAAATCAAGTTAGAGGGCCGCGCAGAAACCGCTAGGGGAGTGAGCCCCACTCCCTTAGCGGGAAAATAATAGCATTTCCCCACCATTTTCGCATTATTCCCTTGACAAACAACAAGCGCTTGCTGTATTCTGTGTACATGATGCAGCAAGCAAATACGGACAAGACAATGACTTGCAAAGATTGCAACGCACAATGCCGCAAATTCGGGAAGCATCGCAACGGGCTTCAAAGATTCCGCTGCCCTGTGTGCGGGAAGACCTACACGGAAGATCACGAGCGGCTGTTCGGCTCCATGATCGTGCCCGAAGATAAAGGGCTGCTCGCCATTCAACTGCTCATCGAAGGAACTAGCATCCGCACCGCCGAACGGATCACCGGGCTGCATCGCGACACGATCATGCGGTTGTTGGTTCTTGCCGGCCAATCCTGCCTTGAACTGATGGACAAGCGGATGCGCGATCTGCACTGCAAAGACATTCAGTGCGACGAAATTTGGACCTTCGTTGGCAAGAAACAGCGCCGCGTGAGCAAGGACGATTCCGCCGAACTCGGGGACGCTTGGGTCTTCGTAGCCATCACAGGGGACAAATTGATCCCCTCTTTCACAGTCGGCAAGCGCAGCATGGCCACGACGAATGCCTTTGTTGGCGATCTGGCGAGCCGTCTGGCGAATCGCGTACAGCTTACGACGGACGGCTTCCGGTTTTACGTCGATGCCGTTGAAAAGCATTTTGGAGCCGATGTTGACTTTGGCCAAGTCGTAAAGCTGTATGGGGATTACGGGCAGCACGACGCTGCCGGGAGGTACTCCCCACAACCAATCGTGGAGGTTATATCCAAGGTTCGCCAAGGAAATCCCGATCCAGAAAAAATGAGCACTTCGCACGTTGAGCGGCAGAATCTCACCATGCGGATGGCGATCCGCCGCATGACAAGGTTGACGAATGCTTTTTCCAAGAAGCTCGATAACCTAAAGGCCGCGTGTGCGCTGCATTTTGCCTATTACAATTTCTGCCGTGTGCATCAGTCGTTACGGGTCACGCCCGCGATGGAAGCAGGGATCACGGATCACGTTTGGACGATTGCGGAACTGTTAGGCAAGGAATAAACGCTTGCAAACGATTTGATCCTGATTTTGAGCAAAAAGGCGTGGACATGCGTATCGGATTGGATATCGCGGCTCCGTTGAGCGAATCGTGCTAGTTTCCAATGATACAGATTGCGTTCCCGCGATGAAACACGGGCGCAAGGCCGGACTTCAAATTGTCGTTGTCGAGCTTCCCAACAGCCAAGTGACCCCAGAACTGCTCATACATTCAGACTTCAAGCGCCCCGTTCAGTGGCCGTAATTGAGAACATCCGATGACCCATTCTCTATGGACTGAAATAATACTGGGTGCCTGTGGCGGCTGGTGGCTGGGTGCCCTAACGCAAAAGCTTACCTCCGCAGAAAAGGAAATCAAAAAACTGCGGGCCGAAATCACTGAGATTCGCGCTGCCATTAGCAGTGGGCAATTGAGACGTTAGCTTTTGAGGTTCTGTCATGGACCTATCCGTCATTGCTTGGTGGATGTGGCTGCTTGCTGCCGCCTGTGCCCTTTTCTTAACTTGGCTTTCAAGTGAACGCCTGAATTGGCCAGACTCCATTTCGCAGTGCTTCCTCGTATCATCATTGGGCTCTTGGTGCTGTCAGTTTCATCCGATTCGTAAAATGGGTCTGGAGCTGGTGAAAAACCCTTCAACGCAAGTTTAGGACACTACCCGCCCGCGGTCGGACTTGACTAATATTCATAAACATGCGAATGTTTGTAATTACGCATGCCGGAACTTTCAAACTTTACGGCGGAGTTTTTTAAGGCCCTCTCCCATCCGTTGCGAGTCAAGGTCTTGGACACCCTGCGTGGCGGTGAAGTCGGCGTCAACGAACTCAGTGCCAGGCTGAAGGTCGAGCAGACCACTCTGTCGCAGCAGCTCGCTGTTCTCCGTAAGAGCAATATCGTGGTCGGTCGCAAAGAGGGGCAGAACGTTTACTATTCCGCAATAGATCCGGAAATCTTTCGTTTGCTAGATGTCGCCAGGCGGATTTTCAACAACCAGTTGATCGATGTTAGGGATCTTCTGGCGCAACTTAACCCCATAGCCGAGAAGTAAAGCTTCCGCTTTCCTCTCCAGAAAGGACGGAGGCCCAGCTTCACCGCGCACCCAAGCAGAGAACGCTACCGCACTGGCACGATCTCTGTTCACACGACTGGACTAACGCTGATTGATGACTGAAGTTTTGTTCAACTCGCTCCTGGTGGCATTGCTTGCTGTTCCCGCAGTAACTCTGGTTTCGGCTCGATGGAAAAAGGCGGCTTCTCTGCCCGCCCTATTGCTGCTTGGCGCTCTTCTGGCGGGTGCGTTCGCGGCGGTTCTGGCCCTGGGACGCGGGCACCATCTCAGCGTCGACCTCTCCTGGCTTGCGCCGTTTCCATTCATGCTGTCCATAGACCGTCTCAGCGCGTATTTTCTGCTGCTGATTTGTGTCGTCGGTGCCCCCGTCGTGCTGTTTTCGACCGCCTACGTCGGGCGCCACTACAAAGGCCCGAGACGACACTGGCTATGGGCCCTGCTGTCGCTGTTTCTGCTTTCCATGGTAGTGGTCGTTACCGCTGCCACCGCCTTCGCTTTTCTCTTCGCCTGGGAGCTGATGACGCTGTTCTCGGCCGCTCTTGTGGTGATTGACGGAGATGACGGCGAGCGGCGCCGGAACATCTTTATCTACTTGCTGATGATGCATGCGGGCGCGGCAGCCGTCGTGGGCGCTTTCTTGTGTTCCTGCCGCATTCGACGGGCCTCGATTTCGCCTCCCTGCGAGCGGGGGCTTTGCTCCTGCCGGCGGGAGCGCGCACTGCCATCTTCCTGCTGGGATTCATCGGCTTCGGAACCAAGGCTGGCATTGTCCCTTTGCATCTGTGGCTTCCCAAAGCTCATCCCATCGCGCCCAGTCCGGTCTCGGCCCTGATGTCGGGTGTCATGTTGAAGACGGCCGTGTATGGGTTTGTCCGCTTAGTTTTCGATCTCCTGGGAGTCGGGCCGGCATGGTGGGGATACCTGGTTCTGGTGGCTGGTGCGGTGTCGGGGCTGCTCGGAGTTCTATACGCCATCTCCGAACACGATCTGAAGCGTCTGCTGGCTTACCACAGCGTGGAGAATATCGGCATCATCTATCTGGGCTTGGGGGCGGCTATGGTCTTCGCCGCGCAGCATGCTCCGGCATGGGCCATGCTGGCGCTGATGGGCGCCCTGCTGCACTCGCTCAATCATGCTTTATTCAAGAGCCTGCTGTTCCTGGGCGCCGGCGCCATCGCGGATGCCGCTCATACGCTCGATCTTGAAGAGCTTGGCGGCCTGTTCCAGCGTATGCGTGTGACCGGCACTGTCTTTCTCGTCGCTTGCTGCTCGATTGTGGGCTTGCCGTTGTTCAACGGCTTCGTCAGCGAGTGGCTTACCTTTCGCAGCTTCGTGGCCGGCGCGAACCTTGCCGAAGTGGCCCCGGCGGTTGTTCTGCCGCTAATGGCCGGAGTACTGGCGTTGATCGGTGGGTTGGCGGCCGCCTGCTTTGCCAAGGTGTACGGTGTCGCCTTTCTGGGCCGGCCCCGTAGTCTGGAAGCGGCTCACGCATGCGAGGTCCCGTGGGCTATGCAAACCGGGATGGCCGTGCTGGCCGCGGCTTGTGTGGTTATCGGGATCGCGCCCGGAATCGTGTTGCGGCCGCTGGGCGACATCGTGCAGCAACTGATTCCTGGCGCTGCGCTGCCGGAAGCGGCCTTAACGGTGACTCGCGTGATCCCCTGGGTTGCCGCCGTTGTGGTCGGGGTTGTGCTGGTCTCCCGGCTCGTGCCGCGGATCTCCGCGCGTTACTCCTACTTGGGCGTGCGGACTGCCCGGTCTTGACAGCCGGATGCAATACACATCAACCTCGTTTTCCAAGCCGCTGCGCAAAGTCTTCTCGCAGGTCTACAAGCCCGATCGCACAGTCGAAATCCTGCCGGTCGATCAGCCATGCTTTCCCACGTCGATAGCCTATCGCTCGGTGCGCACCACCTCTTTTGAGCGCTCGCTGTATCGTCCGGCGCTGGACGCAATCGTCGCGGCAGCCAACCGGCTGCGGCGGCTGCAGACGGGAAACATCCAGGTGTACCTGCTCTATATGTTCCTGGCGCTGGTCGCTGTGCTGGTTTACATGAGGTTCGCATGACGTTTGCCATCGACTGTGCTGCAAGTGCTCGTGCTCGTCGGCGCCGCTCCGCTGTTGCGCGGGGTGATTGGGCGGATCAAGGCGCGCATTCAGAACCGCCGCGGCGCCAGCGTCTTTCGGCCCTATGCCGATCTGCGGAAGCTGTTTCGCAAAGAAGACCTGGTTCCGCCCACCGCTTCCCCGCTATTCCGGCTCTGCTCCGGTCGTCCTTTTCGCGGCCACGGTGGCCGCTGCGGCATTCGTCCCAGTGCTGCACGCCTCCGCGCTGCTGGGCAATACCGGCGATTTCATCTTGCTGGTCTATCTGCTGGCGTTGGCGAGATTCTTTCTGGTTCTGGGCGCGATGGACGGAGGCAGTTCGTTCGGCGGCATGGGAGCGAGCCGTGAAGCGCTGGTCTCGACACTGGCGGAAGCGCCACTGCTGCTTGGGCTGGTTGCGGTCGCGATCGTGGCGCACAGCACCAGCGTCGCTTCCATCGTTCGCTGGACAATTCGGCCGCGCACCTCTTTCAGCTTTCGCCCGTGCACGCCCTCGCCTTCGTCGCTCTGGCCCTGGTCGCCATCGCCGAGACCGGGCGCGTTCCCGTCGACAATCCCGACCACACACCTGGAGCTCACCATGATTCACGAAGCCATGGTGCTGGAATACTCCGGACCGAGCCTCGCGCTGATCGAGTGGGCCAACGCCATCAAACTGAATCTCATGCTGGCGCTGTTGATTGCGCTCTTCGCTCCATGGGGCATTGCCGCCGGCGCTTCTTTATCCGCGCTGGCGGTCGCGGCTGTAGCCTACGTGCTCAAGATGGCGTTGCTGGCGATATCGCTGGCGGTGCTGGAAAGTAGCATGGCCAAGCTTCGCATGTACCTGGTGCCCGATTTTCTTGGCGTGGCATGCGCGCTCTCGATTCTGGCGGTGGTATTCACTGCTTTGCGGAGGTAAACGATGGGCTTGGTTGAATTCGCGGCGGCCAAGACGCTGGCGTCCTCCGCTGTCTTCTTGTTCATCACCGTGCTGCTGATCGCGGCCGCCAAGCGGACCTCCACCTGCATTATGTTATTCGCCGCGCAGTGCGCGGTGATCACCGTGCAGATCGTGGCCATGGCTTACCTGCATCGCTCCACCGAGGCTCTGCGTGGTTGCCGTGCATGGTGTTGCTGGTGAAGGTGCTCGCGATCCCCTACGCGCTGCTGCGCATCCGTAACCGTCTCAACGTCCCCGCGGACGTCAGCGCCTCCACCACGGCGGCGCAATCGGTCTTCATTGCCGCTGCCCTCATCCTGCTGGCCTTCGCGGTGGTTCAGCCTTACGCTCGCGCCTTCGCCCTCGACTCCGAGATGCTGGCCGCGGCCACGGCCCTCGTGCTCACCGGCGCATTTCTCATGGTCAGCCGGAAGAAGGCGCTGATGCAGGTGATCGGTCTGCTGGTACTGGAGAACGGAATCTTCCTGGCGGCGCTGACTACTACTTTCGGCATGCCGCTGGTGATTGAGATGGGCATTTTCTTCGACCTGTTGATGTGCGTGCTCCTGATGGGGGTATTTGTCTTTCGCATTCGCGACACCTTCGAGCATGTGGATGTCTCCAAGCTGCGGCGGTTGAGGGGCTGAACGCATGACACTGTGGCTTCCGCTTCTGCTCCCGTTGCTTGGCGCATTCCTGGTGCTCGGCGTTCAAGAATCCGCGGCGCGGCCGTCCGTGTCGGCTCTCGGGCGTTGGAATCGCCGAGGTGCTGCTGCTCGGCAATTGCGCGTGGAAGCTGCGCTCCGCCGGCGTGCTGCAAGCAAGGACGATACCTGCGCGCCGACGGACTCACCTTGTTCTTCCTGATCAATCTCGGGCTCATCTTCGCCGTCGTCCTGGCGTACTCGGTAGGGTATCTGCGCCACATCCCCAAGGGGCGCTTCTCCTCGCCGCGCTGGTTTTACGCGCTGGTATTCCTGTTTCTCTTCACTATGGTAGCCGCCTACCTGTCGGCGAACCTGGGCATGCTCTGGATCGCCATCGAGGCCACCACGCTTGCCTCGGCATTGCTGGTGGGCTTCTACAACACCAAGGGCGCGGTCGAAGCCGGCTGGAAATACCTGATCGTCTGCACCGTAGGAATTGCCTTCGCGCTGTTCGGAACCATCGCTCTTTATCTGGCGGCCGTCCGTGGCGGGGTTCCGGCCGAGATGGCGCTCGATTGGGCGACGCTGATGACGGCGGCTCCCGGCATGACTGCCGCGCGGGAACTGCTGAAACTGGCCTTCGTTTTCGTCGCCGTCGGCTACGGCACCAAGATCGGCTTCGTGCCCATGCACAGTTGGCTGCCCGATGCGCACGCCGAAGCGCCCGCTCCCATCAGCGCATTGCTTTCGGCGGTGCTGCTGAACTGTGCCATGTATGCCTTGCTGCGCCTGGACGCCATTACCTCGCACGCCATCGGCGGCAGGCTTCAGTCACACGCTGCTGCTGGCCTTCGGCGGCCTGTCGTTGCTCGCCTGCCGCGTTCCTGATGATCGTGCAACGCGACCTGAAGCGCTTGCTGGCCTACAGCAGCATCGAGCATATGGGAATCGTCGCCCTTGGCGTTGGGCTTGGCGGCACCGCTCGGCCTCTTTGGCGCGCTGCTGCATGCCTTCAATCACTCGCTGGCCAAGACGCTGTTGTTCTTCACCACCGGCAACGTCCGCGAAACCTTCGGAACTCTGCGCATGGAACGCATTCGCGGCATGGGGCGCGCGCTGCCTTGCACCAGCGCCGTCCTGGTCGTGGGCGGGCTTGCGATCGTCGGCATGCCGCCGTTCGGTCTGTTTGTCAGCGAATTCGCCATTCTCATGTCCGCCTTTACCCAGTCCCATTACCTGCTGGCTCTGCTGATGCTGGTGGCAATTTCCGTCGTCTTCGGCGCGCTGCTCTACCACTTCCAGCGCATGCTGAGCGGCGAACCCCCAGAGTACCCAGCAAGCGCCAACCGTCCGAAACCGCTGGCTTCTGAAATTGCCGCGATGTGCATCTGCGGCGTTTGCCTGCTGATTCTTGGGCTGCGCATTCCCGCGCGTATTCACCTCGTGCTCCACGGAGCGATGGCGGTGCTGCAATGAACCCGATTGGCAGCCGCTCCAGAACCGCCGCCGGTCGTAAGGCGAAGCACTGGCGCTCCTCAACACCGGCGACTCCCGCCTGGTCTCGATTTTCGGCAGCATCGAAGACGATGGCGACCCGGCGCGTGCACTACATCATCGACGTGGAAAACCGCGAGTACCGTGCTGCTCAGCGAGCGGGTGGCGGCGCGATCCCGTCGGCCACCCGCATCACGCCCGCGGCCGCCTGGTACGAGCGCGAAATGCACGATCTCTACGGAGTCGAGATCGAGGGCCATCCCAACCTGCAGCCGCTGGTCTTTCATGAAGATTGGCCAGCCGAAATTCACCCGCACGCGAGCCCGCTCGGGATGCGTGCATGCCGCAGGGCGAATACCGCTTCCTGCAGGTGCAGGGCGAGGGGGTCTGCGAGGTGCCGGTTGGCCCGGTTCACGCGGGCATCATCGAGCCCGGGCATTTCCGCTTCAGCGTCGTCGGCGACACCGTGCTCCACCTCGAATTGCGCCATTTCTACACCCACAAAGGAACCGAGGCACTCTTTGAAGGCACGCCCGTCATGAGCGGGGCGATGCTGGCCGAGTCGGTCTCCGGCGACAACTGCTTTGCCCATGCGGTTGCCTACTGTCAGGCCGTCGAAAACGCTTTCGGCGTATCTGTCCCGCCGCGCGGGCGCGCCATTGCGGCTGATCGGCTTGGAACTGGAGCGCATGCTGGCTCACATCGCCGATGTCGGCGCCTTGTGCGGCGACGTGGCGTTCGCGTTCCGGCGGCCTACACGGCGCGCCTCAAGGAGTCGCTGCTGCAGGCCTCTGCCCGCTTCTTCGGAACGCGCTTCTGGCGCGGCCTTGCCCTGCCAGGTGGCATGCGCCGCGACCTCCCGACTGAGAATGCGCTGCGAGCTCGGCAAGGTCATCTCTGAAGCGGCACGCGACTTCGCCGAATTGGCACGGATGATCCTCGACACGCCTTCGGTGCAGAACCGGTTCGAAGTCAACCGGCAGTTGCAGCGCGACATGGCGCGTGCACTGGGCGTTGTCGGTCCCGCTGCGCGCGCCAGCGGCATCAAGCTGCGATGTCCGCCGCGATCATCCCTACGGCCGCTATCGCACGATCACGGTCGAGGTTCCGCATTATCACTCCGGCGACGTGCTGGCCCGCGCGCGCATCCGCATCGACGAGACCGCGATTGTCGGCGCGATTGATGCACAGGCACGCTCGAAGAACTGCCGGCCGGTAGCCATCGCGACGCTCCGTGTCCCTGGCGACGGCAGTGCCGAAGGATACTCGGCGGTCGAGTCGCCACGAGGCGAACTGCTTTATTGGGTCAGCGTGCGTGACGGCACGGTCGGCGTTGCCACATCAAATCGCCTTCGTTCCAGAACTGGCCGGCTCTGCCGTTCGCTATGCCCGGAAACATCATCGCCGATTTTCCGCTGATCAATAAAAGCTTCAATCTTTCCTACTCTGGATGTGACCGATGATCTTCGACATCGTAGCGCGTAGCCTGGCCAGCCGCAACGTGCTCCTACCGGTCGAGCAACTGCTGGGCGAATGCCGTGGGCAGCCGCATGCCTGAAGTGGATCCGGAACGTTGAGTTCTGACGCGAGACATCGCACGCGAGTGGGACGCGTGCTCTACCTCTGCGCTGCAGCTGGAACGAGCCGACGGCCCCAGGCGCCTCGTCCTGGACTACGGCGAATGCATCGGATGCGGAAGCTGCATCGAGGCGGTCGCGGCGGCATTCCGCGTCGCGGAGAGACTGCCGTGCTGCGGTGTTCCAGGCCGCGGGCTGGTGCGCCGATGGGATAGTTGACAACCGCATTGAACTCTTCTCCGATGAACCGAGATGTGCAGCCGGCGCCGCAAACGAGATTCGCGCCATCGCTGGGCAGAGCACTGAACATTCGGCAGGTCGATGGCGGTTCCTGCAACGGATGCGAAGCTGAGATCGGCGCGCTCACCAATCCCTATTACGATCTGGAGCGCTTTGGCATCCACTTCGTCGCCTCCCCGAAGCATGCGGACATGCTATTGGTCACCGGCCCTGTCACTCGCAACATGGAGGAAGCGGTCAAGCGCACTTACGATGCCACGCCTTCCCCTAAAGCTGGTCATCGCCGTCGGTGCCTGCGGATGCAGCGGCGGAATCTTTGCCGGAAGCGATGCCGTAGCCGGCGCGGTCGATTCGGTAATTCCAGTCGACGCATACATTCCCGGCTGTCCGCCAACGCCTGCCATGCTGCTGACGGGAATTCTGCGACTGTTGGGCGGCAGGGCGTTAAAGGGATTGTGAATGGCATTAAATGTATTTAGAACCAGAGCGAGCGGTCCGGTCACCACCTGCGGCGCGGCGTCGAGTCAGCCGCTTGGCCGAAGCGGTCCGGAAGTTTGGTTCTGGGAACCCAGCCGTGGTCCGTTATGAATCACGGGCAACCTGGAAAAGTATCTGAGTGGTCGAAGGGTACAGAGTTTGAAACTGCACATGGAAGATCGCCGACGAGACGCTTTCAAGAAGTACTCAGATGTAGACGATTCTGTGGCGGTGAAAGCACCCTACTTCAATAGCCTTCAATAAGGATCAACAAGTTGGGAGGTAACTCGTTACTCGTCAGCGAGATGAAAATAACGGGGTTGATTTTGCCGAGCATTAAACATTTGTTTTGCGCTCGCTGAATGATGCCGATATCGCTGGGTTTGAATTATTAAGGGGTTGCTTCCCGTGAGTCGAAATCGCCACCTGAGCGCCGAGCGGAAGGCAGCTATCAAGCTTGCCGCACGCCAGCGTGTCGAGGCTGTCTGGACATGTCTTGATGTCTTGTGTCCTGACCTGGAGCTGAAGGCCAAGAAACTGCTCGCCGAGAAGGTGTTGGATTTGTCCCGTGGGGAGGAGCAGAAACCACCTCGGATAATGATCACTCCGGCGCAGGTTTCAAGCATCATCTGGCCAAACATGCAATGCGTTAACCCTCGCTGCCCTATGCTGCTGTTTCGAACGAGATTGCGGAAGAACTCAACGAGTTTTTCAGGCAGGAAGAGTGAACCCTGACCGTGAGTCGGGCACTAAAAGAAAAGCAACTTTTCTGCCGAGGCCGTTTTTAACTAAACAAGGCAGAGAAGGAGCCAGAGACTATGGGACGACTTTTAAAGGTAATGTTGTTCAGCGTGGTGTTGATGAGCTTAGGTGTGGCGGCGCAGGCACAATACGGGCCGCCGGGCGGCCCCTACCGTCCGGATCGGGTCAGCGCCTTGGTCGAGAAAGTTAACATCGACCTCAATCGCGGTTACAACCAGTGGCATCTCTCGAAGGGCGATCAAAAGCGCCTCAATAAAGCAGAGGAGCGTCTCCGCGAGTTTGCCCGCGACTGGAATCAGGCAAGATTCAACAAAGGACTTTTAGATGCTTCCATCTCCGATGTCCAGCACGTTCTGGACAAGAACCACCTGTACGGACGGGAGCGGGACGCCCTTTGGAATGACGTTGAACGGCTCCGCAATATGCGCGAGGCGTATGATCGCCATGAAATTGGGCGTTGGTAGCCGCCGCGGGATACCACGAGTCCCCTGAGAGAATTGCTTGCGGAGCCGCCACATAACTAGCGAGAAAGGCTTCTCCCGACTCGGATGCTCTTGTTCCTCAAACAACGAACATACAGGTCGCTAGAAGCCTTCGTCCTTGTCCAACGCCAACAACGGTTGCGTACTCAACAGTGAGCCGAATAAACCGCTACTTTGCCTTTGCCGAAGCCAAATGCGACGTATCGATGTCGGTCCTTACCACGTAAGCGTCATGGGGAGGGGACGCAAACAATGCCGTCTTGTTCATCACTGCCCGGTAGATCGCGCTGGATACGCACTGAACGAATGGGTCGCCCATCTCCGGGGACCACGCGTGGTAGACCGTGCCGGGCGCTCCCACCGTTACCAGCATCTCAAACTTGCGCTTCTCCGGCCCAACGTTGTCGGTGCACTGCTGCACCAATACTCGAAACTTTTGGTCGAATTCTTTCTTGTAAGCGACGCCTTCCGGGGCACGCAAGTTCTTCTCTGCCTCGTCCTCTTGCGCAAGACGCCATTTTTGCCCCGGTGCCCACGCCTTAGCCCAACGCTTTGTCTGTTCGAAGCCGTCTTTATTCCACGTGTTCGGATCGAATTGATCTCCTATGCGAGCGAACAATGTTTCGGCCAAAATGGCATCATCATATCTGCCTGCCATATAGGCCAGCATGTTCATATTCGTGAGAGATGGACCGTAGTGCTTTTCCAGAGCAGCAAAGCCTTTCTGCATCCTTTGCCAAGACATGTTGGCGAGCATGGACTTAACCTCGTCATTGGAATTGGCAAGCATAAACAGATAGGTTGAAACGTAGAAATAAATCTCGTCGCCCTCATCTCCACCAATCCGGTCGGCTGAAGCCGTAACAAATTTCTCGGAGTCACCGGGTTGCCCGTTGCCCCACCTAGGCAGGAGAAGCTCTGCCACCAGCCGATAGTAATAGTAGTAGCCCGGTGCATAGGCGATAGCACGTTCCGCCAGCGAACGCAACTCGCTTCGATCCCATCCCTGTATTTGGGCAACTTGAATCATTGCAACGTAATACTCAGGATCGTTGACCGGACCAGTGGCGGCGTTCTCCAGAATCCGTCTTGCTTCAGCCCCTCGCTCACCGAACATCTTCCATGCGCTTTGGCTGACCGTATCGGCAAAGCCGCCTCCTCGAACCCTCCATGCATAGACCGCATACGCCTTGGCAAGCGCAATCTGGGCTGTTGCCGATTTCGGATTTTTAGACACCCATCGCCTTAGCTGAGTAAGATGCTTAAGCCAATCGTCCTCCGTTGAAGACTCGAAACCCGTTCTTTCCATCGTCGCATAGAACATGTGCAATTTCCAGAATCCGACGGGGAATCTTTCATGGTTGGACCGTGCGGAGTCCGCAAGGCAGTCCAACGTATCAAATTCGCCTGCATATAGCAGGGCCTTGATCATTGTCCTGTACCCTGATAGCGCATCAATGCTTGTTCCGTCATCTCCCGCCAATGCAGCAGCGGTCTCCGCTGAAACTCCGCAGGGCCTCGTCGCGACAGCTTGCGGCGTGGCGCTTGCAACGGCACCCATTGCGAACAGAAATAGCAACGAGGCGACACCGATACGAAGGGGGTAGGAAGTAAACTGTGAACGGCAGCAGGAAGGTGAAATCAGTGAGCAGATGCGCATTGCCACAGGAGCCCCGCTGAGGATGTGTCCTCAAGGCTGGCACATTAGTGCATCTGAGAAAAAGGACGAAGAAAGGGGATTGCGACTGCTTTGCGCTGTGGACTTGGCGCGAGTTTCTTGCCCTCGGCTTTGACGCACGTTTCGTGACGGGTCGAAGTGGACGTTACGGCGAAGGGCATGCTTGGGTTCAGTTCTCGAAAGACGAAAGAGATTTCTTGGTAGAGCCATTAGCAGCTTGGGCAGGAGACACAATGCCCCGGCTCAGCACTCTGCGCTATCGCCCAAGATATTCTGTGGCTCGGGACGGCACTAAACTTTCCTTCTATTCGCATGAGGATCGCAGGCGCGACCCACCAATTCTCAAACTGATTGCACTCGTGCCAGATTGGCTAGTCTTCTGGGTTTGGATTTGGGTTACGGTGCTCGTTCGCATGCCATTCAGCCTCTACCGCCGCGTGCGCTCGATCACCACCAGTCCGCAAGGTCATCGCCGAGGGCACAAGCTCTAAGAAGCAATATCGATGAGCAAAGCCACTCAAAATCTTCAGGACGCCATGCGCCGAGCGGATACATGAGGGAACCTTGAATCAGCTTTATCCGTTCCTTCTGCTTCGGGGGCATTACATCCAAGTGGAGCCGCTCGGCTGCGGTTTCGAGGCTGCGATAGGAAACATCCATCTCGACAATCTCTTCAAATTGTCTATCTTGGAGAAGTTCACGAACGAGTTTGCCTTCTCCACAACCAAGATCAAGAACTCGCTTGGCACCGCATGCTCTCAGTTCCGCCGCGACCAGATTGAGGCGGACATCGTGAAGTCGAAGAGGAGATTCAATGGCTTGTTCCTGCTCCTCCCGTGTTTCTTGTTCCGCATCGGGGTCAAGTGATTCGTCTTCTGTGAGCCTCGCCAGAGCTTCCCTCGTCAACGTCCGAAATCCACGGAGATAACGATTGACGATTGCTTCACGCTCTGGATGCGCTTGCAACCACCCTTCGCCATGTCGGAGCAGCTTTTCGACCTCGTCTTTTCCTACCCAGTAATGCTTGTCGGCATCGAGCACCGGTATTACCGGAAAGATTACCGGGAAGAAGTGTTGGAACACAAGCGCATGATAAAGCTACGATTCAACAATTCGCTCATCGTGCTCGGGTTTGATTATCATTAATGTTAGTAACTTTCGCTCAGTAAAATGCTCGTCAAGATCGGAACTCGCAGTTCGGTGGCCGTAGCGGCGATTGTGATCGCGCTTGCGCTGGTTTTTGCATTCCGTCAGTGCACCCACGAAGTTGACGCACCTTTCGCAATGGGTGTGGATCAGGGCTGCGTTAACCAAGGCAGCGACCGTCGAGAGTTTGCGCCCGTGATCTGCTGGTTGCAGCGGCAGATGTCGTGGAAATCAGAACACGAGCCGCATTTTGTGTCGATCGGTAGACCGGATGGAACGAACCTCGGGCTGGCGTGGCCTCCCTACATAGTCTTCAATCTGCCCGATGGAAAGGGCCACTGGCGCATGTTCCGCATTGGCTTTCGTTACGACCGAACGTGGCGAGGGTACATATTCCCAACGGTGGCGGCGAAGAACCTTTCGTACCCGCTGTGCTATTGACGGCGTGCTCTTGCAATCTTTGCAAGGTGTTCCGGGATCGGGCTTCTGCGGAAATGTCGTGAATTGGCGCAAACTCGTCCGGGCGAAGACCGTATTCGACTCGGTAGCGGATGTGAGCATCAGGCTGCGTGATTCGCCGGAGCGGTTACCTTCATCCTCTGCCAGTCGTAGGGGAACTCTTTGCCACAATCCAAGCACACGATGTACGTGGGAGAGTTCGTTGCCTGATTCGAGCGCGGATGACTGGGCTTGACAGTGATTGGAAATGTACAGTGCTTGTGAGGACAGCCGAACAGTGCATCGACAAGATTGAACATCAGAATCCCCCTCCGACGTGTCTTCTGCCGAGTTGCTTATCTATTTTAGATGAGGTTGAACTCACGCCAGTTGCCACAGTTTCGGGCGTGCAGTAACCACTCGTGAATTGTGCGACTTACCCGATGGTCAGCGAAAGAGACAGAGAAAGTCCCGCCAACAATCTTTCCAAAAGCTTCTTTCCTTGAGTGGTCGATGTGGATTGTACGAGCTATTTTCAGCGTGAATTAACGCCTAAGGTCACGCAGGCCTTGACATTCCTCTCCGGCTCTTATAAAAACCACAGCCAATATCACCGTGGGGGTGAGAACTATGCTTTGGATTTTTTCTCTGATATTCACGCTCGCATGGCTGGCTGCTTTTGTGAACGGCGATACGTTCGATGGCTCTATTCACATCTTGCTCGTGCTAGCGGCAACGGCGCTGGCGTTCGAGTTCATCTCGAAACACCAGTCAGCCACTTAACGCTCGACCAATTGAAATTTCTGGAACGTAAGTTAACCAGCATTCCTGCGGTTAAAAAGGGAAAAACCATGGACAGAATCAAAGACATCGGCAAAGCCGGGTTGGGGCCGGTGATTGCCTGTTTGTTCGCGGCTGCTCTGGTACTCTGCCTCTTAGCTGGTGTTTGGAATCTGCGCTAGTTAAGTTGTAAGGGTCTGCGTGGATAAATCGGCCATTAGCAATCTATTCGCACTGGGTCGGGCGTGAAGAACTGTTCGAAAGGGAGCGGGGCAGCGATCCGGATTTTCGGGGTTGGGATGAGTGTGTGGCGGCGTGTGCTGGGCAGCAGCTAATAGCGGTGGCTTACGCTGCCAGTTGTGAGTGCTTGCCAGAGGCCTGAAAATGCTCCTGTCTCTTTGCGCGCTTTGTTTGTGCAGCCTCTTCGCGGAACATGACAACGAGCCCTACGCCTGTTGCTATCAGAAAGACAAACCCGAGAGCCAGAGCCATCCAGCATACAGTCGAGCAAAAATTCGAGGTCGAGCGAATTAGCTCCATCCACATGGTTGTTCCTTCCGCATTCTTCCATCCATCAATGCAAGATGCTGAGTTTATCCCTCGTGATTACCAGACCGTAAGCGTAGACTTATCGGTCCACACGTGGTACCCCGTGCTCTTGGGATTGACATCCAACTGATACTGGACGCCAAGATTGTCGCTCCAGCCGAGCTTATACTTGGCTCCGAATGTCATTCCAAGATTGTGTACATGGCCATCGACGACAATGGACTGAAACGTATATTTGTGTGTCGCATGGTCAGCCGTTGCATTGAGTTGAATGTGGTGCCAAGCATCGGGCGAGAACTTAGTACATGGAATTTTTGTGTGGACCCAAACGAAGTGCTCGTCATCCCAAACGTCCCATTTACCGCTGCCATAGGAACATTCGGTTCCCATCATATAAGACCAGCCATCCACGAACTGGAACTGATCAAATTCCAGAGCCTCGCCTGACCGGAGAGAGGTGCTATCCACATCTATGTAGAAGTCCCACGTGAAGTTCTGAGCATAGTTGTATTTGGTACCTTGGTTGAACTTGAGATAGAAAAGCGCGTTGGCATAGTCGCCTATGCTTGAGTTGTACATCTCCATGCTACTGCCGTCCAATGACGGGCTGGTTTGGTGCTGAGCCATCCAGTAAGCCCCGTTCCGCCCTCCAGCGGCACAGGATTTGCCACACGACTGCCAGCCCGACTCGTTTTCGAGGTGAGAGAAAACCTCCCCAGCCCAACATAGCGCATTGGCGCTAAGCAGCATCATGGTGACGAGAAACGTCATCCCGCACACACGACGGGAACAGGAAACCATCAGCAATCTCCTTCGAGCCGTCGCTTTCCCGAGCAAGGCCTTAGTGATTCTGGATGCAAGTTTCTGCTTCAGAGTTGCTGAAGTGATTAACCTTAGATTTGCGCTGTTCCCATTCCTCGATGGAGCATCTCCGACACAATTACGTATTTCTATCAGCTACAGATGGTTGAAACAGAGTTTTGCTACTGCCCGAGCGAACCCTTCGCTTTTACGATCCGCACGACCTCAGCAGTTCGCAGATGGCGTCTGCCTTCTGGAATCCGGGATCGAGCCACAGGTTGTAGGCGTCGTTGGGCAGGATCACAAGCATTCGGTTCAGACCACAACTTATAATGCGGTCACAACGCCTTCGACATGATGATTAAGTGGCATTCAACGCCAACCCCTCGCGAACGTGGCGGGTGGAACTCCTCAGTGCCAGTCTCGAAGTACCCAAACTTGCGGTACAGAGACAAATTATCCGGTCGAAGGCTCACAACGTCGATGTCCATGTGTTTGCAGCCGTGGCTTCGACAATGCTCCTCAGCGGCTTCCACCATCATTCGTCCCAGACCTGAGCCCTGCTGCGAAGGTTCAACGGCCAGCATGCCAAAATACTCGTGCTCGCCGCGCAGTTCCGTGTACACGGTGGCGACGATGCCGCCTGATGCCGACTCCGCAACGAGGAACTCGCCTTTCTGCATCATTTCTGCCACCCCTTCTGCGTCAGTCCGCGTACCTTGAAAAAACAATTCGATGGCGTAGGCGGCGTTAACAACCGGGACGATGGCGGGAACGTCGGTAGCGTTCGCGATGCGGATGCTAACCGTAGGACTCGAATATAGTTTCAAGAGATCCATCCCCCTTGTCTTACCACATCGCGCCGTTGATAATACTCGCCTTCACATGATGGAGTGGTATTAGGAAAATGCTTTACGAACTTTTTACGTCCGACTTAGAACTCTTCGCGTCCAATGTAGTGGAACGGAGAATAGTTAATGATGACGACGTTTCTTATCATACGGCTGATCACGGCAGTCGGCTTGATCGCCATTATTTCCCTGATCAATTGGTTGGCAGCTTTTTTTCCGGAGAAGCGGTCGCACCGTAGCGTCAACGTGCTTCGCGTAAATTCTGAGATCAATCCGACTGCATCCCGAGCAAGCTAATCACTTCGCCGCGGGCTCGTTCGTTCGCCCACCCACTTTCCCATCCAAAATGGCTTTTCCGGGTCAGATGAAACGGGTTTCGGTCCCTGCCTCTGCTGATGGCTTGTGTCGAAGACGAGGACGGCTGAGCTAGACTGTTCTGGTGAACCTGACGACACAGCGTTTGTGGGTAGTGGCACGGAGCGCCTTCTTCACGCTGATAATCCCCGGCACCGTTCTTTATTACGTCCCCCACAGCGCTGCTGCTTTCCAGCATCCACGCTCTCCAGCGTGGCTTGGACTCGCAACGATTCCCATGGCCTTAGGTTCTGCGCTCCTGTTGTATTGCGTCTTTGAGTTCGCTTGGAGCGGCTTGGGCACCCTTGCTATCATCGACCCGCCTCGCAACCTCGTAGTGCGCGGCCCGTACCGTTATGTTCGAAACCCCATGTACTTGGGAGTGATCGCCGTTTTGGTCGGAGAGTCGGTCGCTTTTTGCAGTCGATTCCTTCCGGTGTACGCATTTATGTCACTGTTTTGCATAAATCTCTTTGTGCGGTTCTACGAGGAACCAACGCTGCGCAGAAAATTCGGCGAGTCGTATAGCCAATACTGCGCCACGGTGCCACGATGGTTCCCGCACCGCTCGAAGATCGGGTCTCGATACTAGCGGTCAAGGTGGTTGAGCAGATGCCAACGACTATCGATCCGAATACTGCTGAACGGTTCGCAAACTTGGCCTTGGCGTGCATGCATCGTGAATATCCCAACAAAATAGCGCATGCACTGAACAGCGATGCCGACGTGTTGCCGCCGAGGGAATTGACCCCGGCATTTTACGGCTGTTACGACTGGCACTCGTCAGTACACGGGCATTGGCTGCTGGCACGATTGGCACGGCTCTTTCCCGACACCGTGTTCACGCCCAGAGCACGCCAAGCTCTGCAACGAAGCGTAACGGCACAGAACATTTGGCAGGAAACGACGTACTTCCAAGGCAATGGGCGTGCCAGTTTTGAACGTCCTTACGGTTTGGCATGGCTGCTGCAACTTAGCGCAGAGTTACGCGAGTGGAACGACCCGCAAGCGCGGCAACTCGCTGCCAATTTGCGTGCGTTAGAGAATGCCGTGGTTGAACGCCTGCGAGATTGGCTGTCGAAGCTTACGTATCCGGTGCGGTCAGGCGAGCATTCGCAAACGGCATTTGCCATGGGGTTGATGCTTGACTACGCACATACGGTGGGGAATTCCAGCTTCTCCGACCTGTTGATGGCGAAAGCTCGGCAGTTCTACCTCGGCGACATTGACTGTCCGCTTGCGTATGAGCCTTCAGGCGAGGACTTCCTCTCGCCGTCTCTAGCCGAGGCCGACGTGATGCGGCGTGTGTTGCCAAGTTCTGAGTTCGCCGGGTGGCTGCGCAGCTTCATGCCGCAGATTCAGGCAAACGGGGGTCGCAATTGGCTGAAACCAGTCACGTCACCCGACCCGAGTGACGGCAGGCTGGCGCACTTGGACGGGCTGAGCTTGAGTTCGAGCTTGGATGTTGGAGGGTATGGCTGCTGGGTTGCCGAATGAAGATGAGCGGATTCCCGCGATCAATGCTGCCGCTCAAGCGCACAGACATGCTGGTCTGGACACCGTCACTGGCGAGCATTACGAAGGTGGTCACTGGCTCGGGAGCTTCGCCGTATATCTGGTATCCGGACGAGGGCTCCCTAATGGCTGAGCAATGTTAACGGACGCCTCACCACGCGACTCGAACCAAGCAGGTTATCTGGAAAATGATCGGATCAGTACGCTCGATCTCCGCAAAACGGTGCTCTGCTCACCATTGCGCAGTCCATTGAGTCAGCCGGGGGTTGCAAATTCTTCTGTTTGTCACTAGGATGTGAGCCGTTCAGGGCCGACCAAAGAAGATTCCCATCCCAGGCGCTCGAAGAAAAACGTAAGCGCCACGAACGGCAGCTTTCAGGAGAAAATTTGCGATGAAACCACGTTTCGTGATTGTCACGGTTCTGCTCCTTGCTTTGTCGGTCTCAGTCCACATGATGGGCAGCGACCAGCCCAATCATGCTCAGATTAAAAACCTAAAGGTCACCGTGTTATCCACCATGGTGGTTGGCGATCGTGTCGGGCTTGGTGAATGGGGATTCTCGGCGCTGCTTGAAGCCGACGGCCATCGCATATTAATAGACACCGGTGCCCATCCGGATACGGTTCTGCAAAATGCGCGAGACTTGAAGATTGACTTGTCCGATGTTCAGGAGGTCATTCTCACCCATAACCACTGGGATCATGTGCGTGGTCTGATGACACTTCGCAGGGAAATGATGAAGAAGAATCCAGCCGCCTTGTCGGTTGCACATGTGGCGAGTGGCATTTTTTACAGCAGACCGACCCAGCACGGCGAAGATAACGACATGGTCGCTATAAGAAAAGAGTATGAGGCGACTGGCGGAAGGTTCGTCGTGCATGAAGGGGCTGGAGACATCTTTCCGGGAGCGTGGTTGACTGGGCCAATACCACGTAAGTACCCGGAGCGGAACTGGAGCGTAAGCGGAAAGGTATTGACGCCGCAAGGGCTGGTCGAGGACACAATTCCCGAGGATCAATCACTGGTGCTCAACACTCGGGAAGGTTTGGTAGTGATTACGGGCTGCGGACACGCAGGAATCATCAACATACTCACATTTGCTCGTGGAGAGTTTCCGGGCGAACCCGTACACGCCATTCTGGGTGGTCTTCATCTCTTCCCGGCAACGGACGAGCAACTAAATTGGACTGCCGACAAGCTGAAGGACTTTAACATGGCAAATTTGCTGGCAGCCCATTGTACAGGCATGGAAGCCACTTATCGCATCCGCCAACGTCTGAACCTGTCCCGAAAGGCGGTTGTAGTTGCAACTGTAGGCTCCACGTTCACACTTGGCGAAGGTATTCGTACGGGAGCACTGGCGCAGTGAGGAGGGGCTGAAACGGTGAACCTAGTTGGCGCAGCCGAAGCGATCCCTCCGGCTGCCTGCATGGGAGATCGCGATAGACGAATACTGTATTAAGCGTTAGAGGCAGTTGTTCGGCGGGGATGACACACTGGAGAATTGACGGTTCCGCTTTAACCATCGAATTACTTGCTCGGTGCTCTTGTCAGGCGGAAACACCGGGTAGAAAACGGTCTCAATCACTCCGTTCCGAATAATCAGCGTGAGCCGCTTCATCAGCCGCATGCCCTGCACCTCGAAGGTGGGCAGCCGGAGCGCATCGCAGAATCGGAACTTCGCATCACTCAGTATCTCGAACCGAAGATGCAAGCGTTCGACCATTTCCTTCTGATATTCCGTTGTCTGGGTGCTCAGGCCGAACACATCAGCACCGAGGTCGGCGAGTTCCCGGTGGTGGTCACGGAAATCGCAAGCTTGCGGCGTGCATCCCCGAGCGCCGGGGATCAAGTCCCAGCCTTCCGGCAGTGGTTCGCTTGGAATGCCAGTCCTCGGATAGCAATAGATAACTGTTCGCGGAACGGTCAACTCTGCCAGATTGACAATGCGTCCAGCGGTGGACGGGAGTGTGATTGAGGGCACACGCATTCCGGGCAGATGGTCACAGGCGCCGTCGTCAGCAGGTTTAGGCAGGTTGGGAGGTAATGGAAATGCAGCAGACATAGAATTGTTCAGATGCCGGAATGGCGGTGCGTGTCCCCGCTTCCGGTCGCTATCTCTTGCACTTGTGAGGAACGTCCCGGTACCGGAACGAGGTTGAGGGTACCTGTCTAGGTACGAGGATTCTTTCAAAAACCCAGACCGGGTAGGAGGGTACCGCAGCGACGATAATAGATGAAGTCTCACAAATGGATGTAGTCCCGCAGATGCTCAGCCGAGTTGCCGTGCCCTCATATGGCGCTTGACATCTTCTCGACTTCGACCGGGCGTGGTCACCTTTGGACTGCGCCCGGTTTCGCATCTAGCGATTCAGAGCTAGAAAAACGGTCACTCGATCAAGGGAGGAACACTATGGACCAAGAGAACGGCGCGAGAAAGCTTAATCGGAGAAATTTTCTGGCACTGGGCGCAGCCGGCTTGGCGGCAACCACCCTGGCCGGAGGTTCTCCCTTGGTCCAGGCGGCCGCGACCAAAGGGCCGCCGCCAACGCAAGGAGGCTTACTGGGCAGGAAGATAGCCGTTTTAGGCACGGGAGCAATCGGCAGCAGTGTGGCGAGCGAGTTGACACGGGCCGGCGAAGACGTGTGGCTTATCGACCAGTGGCCAGCGCACGTCGAAGCCATGAAGTCCAACGGATTGCACATAAAGATGGAGGAGGGGGATCTGCGGGTCAAGGTGCGGGCGATGCACCTGTGCGAGGTCTGCGCGTTCAAGCAGCAGTTCGATGTCGTTGTTCTCACTTGCAAGTCTCCCGACAGCCATTGGCTGGCCGAGTTCATCAAGCCTTACCTGGCGCCCAACGGAGTTCTGGTTTCGCTGCAAAACAGCCTCAATGACGAGTGGGTTGCACCCATAGTCGGATATGAGCGGGACGTGGCCAGCGTCGTTGAGTTGTCAGCGGAGCTGTGGGATCCCGGGGTAGTGCTTCGCCACACAAGCCCAGCCAGAACATGGTTTGCCCTCGGCGAATTGCATGGCAGGGTGACGCCGCGGGTACAGCAGTTGGCTAAAATCCTTAGTGCCGCCGGCAAGACAGAGGTCAACGCCAACATTTGGGGGGCGAAATGGTCCAAGCTGACGGTCAACTGTATGTACATGCCAACCACAGGGATTCTCCGCATCAGTGACTGGGACGTCACGCAAAACCCTCGACTTTTGGAGCTCGCCATCAGGCTGGGACGGGAGTGCCTGCAGGTGGGAGTGGCCTCAGGCTATCAGATCGAGCCGATCTTCGGCATGAGCGCCGAGGAAATGCTGGGAGCCACCGACGAAATGCTCAAGCGGACACTTCTGACTCTCTTTGCCCACATTGGCCAAAAGAAGGCGATTAATTGCTTCTTGCAGGATGTGATTAAAGGCCGCCCGACAGAAGTGCACCAGCTGAACGGATTGGTTGTCGCAAAGGGGCGGGAAGTAGGTATCCCGACGCCACTCAATCAAGAGATTACTCAGATCGTGGAACAGATTGAGGCTGGTCAACTGGGCTTTGGGCCAGAGAACTTGGGACGCGTGGAGGGTCTGTTACAAGCGAAACGGGCTGCTGCCGGGCAGATCTATTAAGCGTATCACAATATAGTTACACAGGAAACAGCTCTGCCCGTTTCCAAAACGCGGTCGCCAGAGAAGAACGGCGACGCATACGAAGCGGCGCCTTTCGGGCTCAATGTCGCCGACCGAGACCCTCGCTGGCCGTGTCATCCGTCTGAGCCAGCGCGAGGCAGTGTGGGCATTGTTGCCGTCGATGAGAAGTTAGCGGCAGACGGAGAACAGCTCGGCGCTAGCCGCTTAATCGTGCCAAAGAAGCCCCCCGTTCGAGCCATCGATCCATTCTCATTCGAAGGTGCAGTTCGGGCATTGCGAATTCGCATATTGAGCAGTAGAATGACCGCCACGCGACTCGACAACGACAGTGCCGATACATACGAGGAGAGATGTTAGTGAACAAAGCGCTAACTCCCAAGGAGCGCTTGCTCCGTACCGTTCGACGCCAGGATCTCGACTGTTTACCTACACAAATCGATTTTTCCGGTGCTTGCCTTGATAAGATGCTCAAATATTGGCACTTGGCAAATGAGCTGGATGCGGTTGCCTTTTTGGGTAACCACCTGGTTTACGCTTATTTGAACGATGCCGTAGGAAACATAAAAGCTCGGCAGCTTGCAGGCAATGAAATCTCGTATGACTCGTGGGGGGTTGGCTACCATAGCCATCAAGAAGGTCCTTTGCCTGTCATATACCCTCTGTCAAATTTGGACCGATGGCCTCAGTACCGATTCCCAGACCCAAATGCGAACGGACTACTGGATAGGGCGGAAAAGGTGGTCGCGAGGTTCGGCCGTGATTATTGTGTCACCTCTTATCAGATCTACTGCCTTTTTGAGCGCGCGTGGACGATCAGAGGCATGGATAACTTGTTAATGGATTTTGTTTTAAACCGAGATTTTGTCGAAACGTTGTTCGATAAGATCACTGACTATCAAATAGCGATTGCTAAGCGCTATGTAAGCATTGGTGTCAGTTGCGGGCGGACGGGGGATGATTATGGCGGAAAAACAGCAATGCTTTTCTCACCTGCGATGTGGCGGGAGCTGATCAAGCCTCGCTTAAAGCGAATCTGGCAGATATATCAGGATGCCGGCATTCCAGTTATGCACCACAGTTGCGGTAATATTATGCCGATTATCTCGGACCTAGTTGAGATGGGAATATCCATCCTGAATCCAGTTCAGCCGGAATGCATGGATATTGCCGCAATAAAAAAACAATTTGGCGACACAATAGTCTTATATGGCGGTATTTCTACGTCCGCGGCGTTAGCTCTGGGATCGCCGCAGCAGGTTCGAGAAGATGTCCGCAACACGGCCGCAATACTAGGGGAGGGTGGCGGATACATCATTGGGCCGACTCAGGGTATTACAAGCGAGGTCAGCATCGATAACATCGAGGCCTTTCGACAGGCGGTGAGCGAATTTTCCGCTGCTCCTAAACTGGTGCGCTGAGTCCACTCTCTAGCAAAATCTTAGTTCCTCATCGGAGTAACCGTAAGAGCGAGCTGTGGAAATCGATAAAAACCTAGATTCGACAACTGAAAGAGCACAGAAATGACAGAGCAGCGGTTGAATACCGCTGCCCGAGTGGAAACATCCGATGTAACCGCTATATGCGAAATTCCTGAGCCGTAGCCGTCTCGCTTACTTCGAAGTTGCACCGCGAGACAAGGCCAGGCCAGTGCTTTTCGCGGGAATGGCTAAAACCGCCACCGAGCATAATACGGCAAAGGAAGCTAACACGTACATGCCAGCATTGGTGGATCCGGTAACGTCCTTCAAGAAACCCACGAAGTATGGTCCGAAAAAACCTCCCAGGTTACCTACGGAGCTAATGATCGCAATACCCACAGCCGCCGTACCCTCACTCAAGAACATGTGAGGCAGTGTCCAGAACGACCCGATAAAACCGTAAAAACCAGCCATAGTAACGCATAAGTAAAAAACAGAAAGCCACAGATTACTGGTCAGTGCTAGCGCAACCAAGCCAAGGAAGCTTATGAAAATTGGTATGGCTACATGCCAACGACGCTCTCCGGTCTTGTCTGAGTGCCGAGCTACCAAAATCATCGCGATGACACCACTGATATATGGCAGCGTCGAGATTAGGCCGATTTGTGTATTCGTTAGAAGTTTTGACAATTGCCGCAATATTTGAGGCATCCACATTCCTAGGCCGTACATCGCCAGAACCATACAGATGTGAATCCAGGAAATATGCCATACGCGGAAATTACCAAATACAGCCCATTTGGATACTTTCAGTTTTGCCGCTTTAATTTCGTGCTCTTTCTTGAGTTCGGCCACAAGCCACGCTCTTTCTCCGGGCGTCAAAAACATCGCTTGCTCTGGACGGTCTTTCAGTACAAACAGCGTAACAATGCCCATCACCACAGCGGGAAGTCCTTCAAGAATAAACATCCACCGCCAGCCAGTGAGACCGTACCATGAAGCGTTATCTATAATCCAAGCAGAAATCGGCCCCACCAAAATGTTCGCTATCGCCATGCCGCAGATGTATAGCGACACGGCCTTGGCTAAGTGTTTAGCTGGAAACCAAAACGTAAGATACAAAATCATGCACGGGTGAAATCCTGCCTCGGCCGCGCCGAGCAAGAAACGCATGATCCCCATTTGCATTATAGTTCCGACGAAACCGGTAGCTATGGTAACTACACCCCAAGTAATGAGTATGCGGGCGACCCAGATCCTGGCACCAATCTTGTGCATAATGACATTACTTGGCACTTCGAAGAAGAAATACGCGATGAAAAATATACCGGCGAGTAGGCCGAAGGCAGTGGCGCTAATGCCTAGGTCTTTGTTCATTTGTAGAGCGGCGAAGCCGAGATTTACGCGGTCAATCATCGCAATAACGTAAAGGAACATAATGTATGGAACAATTCTCCACATCACCTTACTCATAAGTTTATTTTCATTGAACGTAGTTGTTTCCATACTTCCCCCTCTGATTTGATAGTTGCTCGATCGCCCGAGCGGCTTGTTATTGTTGAACAGCCGCTATAGCTGGTACCGCAGACGTCACCATGCCAGTTTAAGAATGGCGAGTACCTGATCTTTATTTAACTTGCTGCAATTCCCCACAGTATTGACTCCCGCATTCGTGCAGTCAGACGCTATATCGTCCAGCCTGTCCTGAGATACGTTAAGCTGGCGCAAGGTGGTGGGTAATCCGATCGCACCAAAAAACTCGGCCATACGCTGTATTCCTTCACGAGCGGTTCGTTCGGGGGAGTCAATATAGTTTTCGACATTCCACACCCGTGTGGCAAACTTAATAAACCTGCCCAAATCCCGCTTGTATACATACTTCATCCACGCGGGCAAAACAACCGCCAGACCTGCACCATGTGTATTATCGTAGATTCCTGTTATCCCCCGTTCAATCGCATGCGAGGCAAAATCCCCCATTCTTCCTGTGCTCAAAAAGTCATTGTGAGCAATTGTGCCCGCCCACATGATTTCAGCCCGGGCATCATAATTCTCTGGGTTATCCAACGCCAGTGGAGCATTCTCAACAACCGTCTTTAATGTTCCTTCGCACAGCCTATCTATGAGGTCAACGTGAACTGTGTCGGTAAAATATCTTTCAATAACGTGCGCCATAATGTCTGCCGCGCCGCAAGCAGTGTGATATGGCGACAAAGTAAAAGTGAGTTCCGGATTCATTACGGCAAATACAGGTCGAAGTACGTCAACGTTGAGGGGGCTCTTGACGTTAGTACAATCATGTTTTATAACAGAGCCCTTGCTGGCTTCACTACCAGCAGCGGGAATCGTTAAAACTACTCCTACAGGAATCGTCTTTACAGGGGTTGCCTTGCCAGAATAGAAATCCCAGACATCGCCATCGTACAATGCTCCAATTCCAATCGCTTTAGCTGAATCGATAACACTGCCACCACCGACTGCAAGAACGAACCCAACGTGATACTCGCGGCACAGTCGTATGCCTTCTTTAACAAGGCTCAGGCGTGGATTCGGCTGAACGCCTGAAAGTTCAATAAATGCAATATCAGCTTCCTTTAACGATTCCACTATCCTGTCGTAAAGTCCCGATTGTTTTATGCTGGATCCGCCATAATGAAGCAATATTTTGCTGCTGTACAGCTTCGTTTCTTTCCCGACGTGGCGTTCAGTATCTTTACCGAAAATTATTTTGGTTGGCGATAAGAATGTAAAATTCAGCACTGTATCACTTCCAGCGATAGGGTTACTGTCCTTAGAAACAGGCAAATGACATTCAGATGACGTTCACTCGTCGCGAGAGCAGCAGCGTCGAGTGTGATTGCATAGTTCTTGGACGCGGCTTGAGTGTACCGCCGTTTGGCCGCAGAAATCATCAGAAATGTTGAAAAGAAGGGAGAGGATCTTAGATTTTGTCCTTGCTAGACTATTCGGAACACCTGTTCTATTAGAAAACGGCCAATTCTGTTAACAGGTCCCAGTTTCCATCGCAGATGGCGGCTGTCAAAACGGATTTCAGCCCGTTCTTCTTTCGATAACGTGGTGCAGGTGCATGATCTTTTGGCCGTAAATCTGGATTGGAAAACCGAAAGAACTAGAACTTGTTTCATAAATGGTTCTTTGAAGGGGCGCGGCTTTAGCCGCGCCGTCCAGAGCCAACAAGAGCGAGGGCTTTAGCCCCTGAGGTGATTCGACGTCTCCTCTAACTTCGGTTTATGAAACAAGTCCTAAGCTCCGGAAGGCTTGTTCGGGGTGGTGGGCGGAACTGGCAGGTGCCTCTTGACGGTGATCCAACGGATCGGCTCACCCCATCACGCGACGGCTAAGGGCGATATCAGAATCCCCGCCCGGATTAAGCCGAGCCGTGTCATCCATCCGAGGCAGTGCGAGGCAGTATTGGCACGCTCGCTCCGACTCTCTCGCAGGGCGTCGTTGTCTCCACCCGTGAGGCAGGTTTACGAAAGCTATTCAAGAATGATTAATGCGCTTTAGATACACGTTCTCCCGCAGATAGCAGATAGCGCAGCCCTACTCTCTTCCTTCTACCCGTCTGATTCCTCCTGCTACTGGCATCCCCAGACTATTACCTGCATTGGCACAGTAGGTCACTCAGCCAACCGGGCTAAGTTAATCCCATGAACACGTGTCATGGTCGGCACTGATGGCGGATTCGGAGACCTTTTACTTTCACTGACCTACCCTGGACTCGTGGTTCTCTTTATCCAGGGTGGCCGCGTGCCACTTGATAAAAGTGGCACACAAATAACTATCGTGACGTTAATTGTGCTGGTTAGCGCGATTACCCAGCTGCCCGATATACACGATTATTGCCGTAAACCGCGACAACCTTTTCGGCAGCGGAGTCCATGCCGCCCCAGGCGGGTCACACGCTCACGGCACCCAGATGAAAGAGTTCGAGTACATGGTCAGGTATGGAATGACGCCTGCGCAAGCTCTCCAGTCCGCTACGATTGTAAATGCGGAGATGATGGGCTGGCAGGGTCAGATCGGCTCGATCGACAAAGGCAAGTACGCCGATATCATTGCTGTCTCCGGAGATCCGCTGAAGGATATCACTGCGATCGAGCAAGTCCGGTTCGTAATGAAAGGCGGTAAGGTTGTGCGCAATGATTTTAAGTGACCTCCGTTCCTTAGACCGCTTCGCGGTCTCCGCGGCTTGGGAATCGCATTATGTAAACCTAGCGGCGACCGAAGATCGAAGCTCGGGCGACGATCTGCTCCTGTAAAACTCCATCCTGAACGAAGGGTTCGAGCACGGCAGCGATCTCTGTCTCAAATCTCGCGAGTCCTTTGGCAAGAATTTCAGACGAGGTACTCGACTTGGACAGCGCTCGCCCGATCAACTCAGCAATAGTGACCTGACGGCATATGGTGACCGACGTTTTGCCCAGTCCCTTAAAGCAGGAGTCCCCGAACCATTCCGTTCCGTCGCTCCCTCGCCTCTCGTCTGGTCTTGACGTCCAGGCGCGGCACACTTCCTTATAGGACTTTACCCAAGCGGTTTCCGGCGTCTCAACACCAGAAGCTCCGCAGATAAGGATGCGGCCCGAGTCGCCAACGATCCGTTCCAACACAGGCAAGGCCACACTACGTTCCATCAAATGAAGTGCGCGGCCAATAGTGATGACATCGTAGGTTTGGGTGGTAGGGAAATCCTCGATGCGACAGTGAATCAGGGAGAGTTCGACACCCGCTTCAGCCGCCGCAGCCCTTGCCGCCGCGATCATGGCAGCTTCTGGATCGAGTCCCGTACAGCGCCCGACAAATGGGGAGAAGCCGATGGCGAGCAGGCCGGGACCGCAGCCAATGTTGAGCAAGGTTTCGTCGCCGTGCAAGGCGATCTGCTGAGCACTTTGCTTGAAGAACTCTGGCGGATACGGCTCCCGGTAGCGAGCATAGAATTCAACCGTTGAGGCGAAGCGACCCATGTACTCAGTCTTGCAGTTGCTACTGAAAACTTCAACCGAGATTTGAGCTACGGGGCCGAACTCCGCAACTTAACCCTTCTTGGCTGCCTTCCGTCTTGCTGCCCACCGTTTCTTCATCATCTCCGAGATGCGTTTCCGGCCTGCGGGACTCATCTTGCGCCGGCCAGCCTTATTTGCACTTGCAGTCCGCGGAGTCTGGGAGCTCGTGCTGTCGCTGCTCAATGCCTCAAGCGCTGCAATCGCCCGCTCAATGCGTCCCTTTTCAGCCCGCAGATCTCTTACCAGTCTTGCTGTATCCACCTTTCGTTCCTTTCTCTACTGCGAAACAAGGTACACTGCCTGCAACATAGAAAACCAGTTCGAAACTAATTCGTCCGCGTCAAGGGCGGCCAGTTAAGATAGGAGAAATAGCGTCACCGTAATGAGAGTATGCAGCATTGTCAGCTCTGAAGTCGAAAAAGAGATTTCTGTTAGAGGAGGTATACGCCATTGTCAGAAGGGAAAAGAGATTTCTGTGAATCACCGAAGCCCCCCGTTCCTTGGATTGGCTACGTGGCGTTCGTATTCGCCATCATTTTCTTCTCAGGTTTACTTACCAGCCAAAAAGGCTGGTTCACCGCATTCGACTTCAACACGGTAGCCGGAACATTCGGCACGATGAAGGATGCCGCCAAGGCAACTTTCATGGGACAAGGCGGTCTTGGCGCACGAGACGGCTTCATGTTCGCCATTAGTCTGGTGCCGCCAGTCATGTGTGCGCTTGGATTTGTTGAAATTATTGATCATCTGGGCGGCCTGAAAGCAGCTCAAAAATTACTGTCTCCGCTTCTGCGTCCACTTCTGGGCATTCCTGGAATTACAGGTCTGGCCATGGTTACAAGTTTCCAGAGCACCGATGCCGGAGCCGGCATGACGCGTATGCTGAAGGAAACTCAGTCCATAACGGAAAAAGAAAGAACAATTTTCGCCGCTTTCCAGTTTTCGGCCGGCGGTACAATCACCAACTATCTTGCCATCGGCGCAGCGCTATTCGGTTTCATCACCGTCCCCATAGTTTTGCCGTTGGCGTTGATGTTCGGCCTGAAGGTCGTGGGCGCCAACATTATGAGGTTCTACTTGCGCTTGTTCGTAAAGAAGGAGGACTGAAATGGCGGCAGAGCAAAAGAAAACCCTTCCGGACATTTTTGTGGAAGGCGCCCGCAAAGGGTGGAACGTCGGAGTCAACAGCATCGTACCCAACGTGCTCATGGCCTATGTGTTGATCCAGGTTCTCCGTGTGTCCGGCGTACTCGATATTTTAGGAAATATTTTCAATCCGGTTATGGCCGTTTTCGGATTGCCCGGCAAAGCAGTCATGGTATTGCTCGGATCGTGGATGTCCATGGCAGGAGGTGCCGGGGTGGCGGCAAGTCTGTACGCGGCAAATTCTCTGGATAAGACGCAGGTTACAATTTTACTGCCAGCAATATTCCTCATGGGAGCGCAAGTTCAGTATATGGGCCGCTGCCTGGGAACAGCCGGAGTCCAGCCCCGTTATTATCCAGTGCTGTTTGGAATCAGTATTGTCAACGCGATCATTGCTATGTTCGTGATGCGAATGTTCGCATGAGAATTGAGGAGGAGGAAGACAGAATGAGCCAGATCGAAACCAAGAACGAGATCGAAGCCAAGATCCAGGCGACCTATGATGCGTTGCATGCCATGCCGGAAGTTGGACTTGCCGAGCACCGGACGTCCGCATGGCTGGCAGAAAAGATCAAAGCCGCCGGTTTTGCAGTGATGACCGGCGTCGGGGGTACGGGCGTCGTCGCGACCCTGAAGGGGACGGAGCCAGGTCCGACAGTCGCACTGCGGGCCGACATGGATGCTTTGGCATACACGATCAATGGAGAAGACGTCTGTGTTCACTCCTGCGGACACGATGCGCACTGTTCGATGGTGTTGACTGCCGCTGAAGAACTAGCGAAAAGCGGTATCCGGCGGGGTACCCTGAAAATTCTCTTCCAGCCAGCCGAAGAAACGCTTCTCGGTGCGCTCAAGATGATCGAAGCTGGTGCGCTTGACGATGTGGACGTGGTGATTGGCATGCACCTCAGACCCATCCAGGAAGCGAAGACCGGGCAAGCTACGCCGGCTCTGTACCACGGCTCCAGCTACATTATGGAAGCGACCATCCATGGTCGTACCGCCCATGGTGCCAGGCCTCACCTGGGGATCAACGCCATTGACGCTGCCGCGGCTGTGGTCAACGCCGTAAACGCAATCCACCTCAATCCCGTGATGCCCTGGAGCTGTAAGGTGACTAAGCTCCATGCCGGGGGAGCGAGCCTGAACGTGATTCCTGAAAAGGCCGAGATGGCGCTGGACCTGAGAACTCAGCAGAATGCCGCCATGGAGACGCTTCTTGACAAAGCGGAGAAGGCCATCAAAGCCGGGGCTGCAACCGTGGGGGCAACAGCCGAAACAACTGTAAAGGGCGGAGTTCCTGGAGCGGAGTATCACCCGGAGATTATTGAACTTGCCCGGGAAGCGATCCGCGCGGTGCTGGGCGAACCAGGGTTGCTCGACCCGATCATCACACCCGGCGGTGAGGATTTCCACAACTTTGTCAAGGCAAGGCCGAAGCTGAAAGCAGGCTACGTGGGCCTTGGTTGCAACCTAAGCCCGGGACTGCACGATCCGACGATGAAGTTCGACCGGTTAGCCATGATTTACGGTACCGATATTCTTTTGTACATGGTGCGGAAACTGCTGAACTGATAGGTCTGCAACCGAGAGCGGAAGATTCGAAAACGAACAGGGCGTTCGTCCGCCTTCCTTCCCGCGTAGCAATCGACTTCCAGCTTCATCTCTTCCCATGCGGGCGTACAACGTACAACGCATGACCTGCCGTATGCTGTTTCTGTGATGAATGTGTTCCCGTCACGCCGGATCGTGAGGCACGTGCGAAGCTTGACCGCTACTTTGCCAGGGTGCGGGATTCCGCCAGCAGTTTTGTGCAGGCATAGACGGTGCGTGTGTGCGGCATAGGGATCTTCAGGTGCGCACCCACCTCCAGTACCGCCCCCACCACGGCCTCCAGTTCGAGCGGCCGGCCGGCTTCGAGATCCTGAAGCATTGAGGTCTTATGTTCGCCAACCTTTGCGGCACCCGCCATCCTTTGTTCGATTGAGATGGGCAACTCCAGGCCCAAGCGGTTGGCCACCGCCTCCACCTCCTGCATGACGTTGTGCACTAGCGCTGAAACTTCGGGGCTGCGCAGCATCTGCCCGAGGGTCGCCCCGGTCAAGGCACTGATGGGGTTAAAGGCGACGTTGCCGAGGATCTTGACCCAGATCTCGTGACGCAGACGCGTCGTGATGGGGCAGCGCAGTCCGGATGCGATCAGCGCTTCCGCGATGCGGCAGCAACGCTCGGAACGGTTGCCATTGGGCTCGCCGAGCGAAATGCGGTTGCCTTCGGTGTGCCGCACTACTCCGGGCTCGATGATCTCGGTGGCGAAGTAAACCAAAGAGCCCACCACGCGGCGAGTTTCGATGGCGGCCGCAATGACCCCGCCCGGATCGACCCGCTCCAACGGGAGTCCGTTCTGCGCTCCGTCACCCTGGAAGTACCACCACGGCAGGCCGTTCTGTGTACTGACTACGGTTGTGTCCTGGCCGAGCACAGGCCGCAGTTGCGGAGCAAGCTGAGGCAGGCCGTGTGCCTTCACGGTAAGGAATACGACGTCGACTGGCCCGATCTCCTCGAGGCTGTCGGATATCTTGGGCCGAGCCTCGAAGCTTCCCTCACTGCTCTCCACCCTGACGCCGCGTGCTTGCATGGCTCGGAGATGCGGCCCGCGGGCAAAGAGCGTAACGTCCAGCCCGGCGCGCGCCATGCGTGCACCCATGTACGCTCCGATGGCCCCCGCACCAGCGATGAGGAACTTCATGCCGCCTCGTCAAGGATGGCTTTGGCCACCGCACGGCGTTGCACCTTCCCAGTCGCCGTACGCGGAATGCTCTCGACGATGTGCAGCTTCTTTGGGCATTCGAACGCCGCTAGGCGCTGACGGCAGAATTTGAGCAGGGCCGACTCGCTTTCTGGCGTCCGCAAAACGACGGCTGCGGCCACCTCTTCACCCAACACCGGATGCGGAAATCCAAAAGCGACGGCCTCGGCGACGGCAGGGTGGGCCAGCAGAACTTCGTCAATCTGTCGTGGAGCGATCTTTTCGCCGGCACGGTTGATCAACTCCTTGATGCGGCCGGTCAGTTGCAAGTATCCGTCGCCGTCAAGGCGTCCTTCGTCGCCGGTGCGAAACCACCCATCGGCGAACGCGCTGGCGTTGGCTTCGGGATTGTTTTCATACCCGTTGAAGATGTTGGGACCTTGAATGACCACCTCGCCCCGCTGCCCGGGTTCGAGATGATTGCCTCGCTCGTCCATGATGCTGATGCGCACGCTGCCGGTGGCAGGACCAACTGAACCCGCCTTCCGGGGATGAGGCGGCAGCGGGTTCGAGGCCATCTGGTGTGCCGCCTCCGTCATTCCATACGCTTCGAGCATGGGAACGCCAAACACCTCCTCCACCTGGCGCATGATTTGCGGTGACAAGGGTGAGCTGCAGGAGCGGGCGAATCGAAGGCTTCCAGGACGATTCGTGCCGTCCAGCCGGGCGGCCCTTTCCAATAGCATTTGATGGATCGTGGGGACGGCCGTATACCAGGTCACGCGCTCCTCCCGCACCAGTCGCCAGAAGGCCAGCGGATTGAACTTCCCGGGAACGACCACGGTGCCGCCCGAAAGCAAAGTCGCAAGCGTGGACGCTACTAGGCCGTGGATGTGGAACAGCGGCATGACACAGAGCGAAACGTCTTCCGGGGCGAGCGCGTAGGTGCCGGCTATGTTGGCAGTGGATACCGCTTCGCCTCTTCAGGACGATCACTGATCATCGGCATCCAGATGAAGATCAGCAGGAGCGATAACGCTCCCTCACAGAAGGACAGCCAGCGCCAGTTGTTCGGATACCGGATTGGTGAGCACCGCCGAAAGCGGCAAGTTCGTCAGGAACAATGCGTTGGCGCGCCCAAGTTCTTTCTTGGGAAACCATTTTCCCACCACGACCAGGATCGCCGGATAAACACCGCCTTCGGCAACCCCTAGCAAGAAGCGCATTACCAGCAGTTGCCAGGAATTATGAACGAATCCCGTCAACGTCGACAGGCCGCCCCAGGCAATGATCGTCCACATGATGAATTTCTTCGCGCTGCCATGCTCTGCGATATGTCCGCCGGTCACGTCAAGCCCACTGCGGCGTCCGGAGAGTTCCGCTAGCTGAAGGCGCAGGAAGCTGCGCAGACTCGCGCCGGTTATTCTCAAAAAATTGAGCGCACGACTCCGCCGTCAACCCGCAGCGCAGCGCCGTTTGTCGCAGATGAGAGCTCGCTTGCCACATAGGTAACCATGGCCGCGACTTCCCCAACCGTTGCGAAGCGCTTCAACAGAGAAGATGGCCTGACATGCGCGAAGAAATCTCTTTCTATTTCTTCCTTCGACTTCCTCTGGTGTTTCGCCATATCCTCTACAAAGCCAGCCACACCCTCCGACGCAGTCGGTCCGGCGAGAACGCTATTCGCGGTGACGCCGGTGCCAGCAACCGACTCTGCGATACCGCGCGCGACAGCAATTTGCGCAGTTTTGGTCATCCCGTAGTGCACCATCTCTGCTGGGATCTGCACTCCTGACTCACTGGAGATAAAGATCACGCGGCCCCAGTTTTGTTTGAGCATGCCGGCCAGATAGTGACGCGACAAGCGCACGCCGCTCATCACGTTCACCTGGAAGAAACGCAACCAGTCGGCATCCGGGATTTCAACAAATGCTTTTGGTTCAAAAATACCGACGTTATTCACCAGCACATCCACTTCAGGAAGCTTCGCGATGACGGTCTCAGCGCCCGCAGCCGTTCCGAGATCGGCGACTATGCCTTCGAGCTGGCTTTGCCCGGCCTGTTGGCGGATTTCAGCAACCGCCTTGTCCACACGATTCTGCGTACGCCCATTCACGTATACACGGGCGCCTTCGCTTGCAAGAGACTGCGCAATCGCATAGCCAATTCCGGCGGTGGATCCAGTGACAAGCGCGCTTTTTCCTTTGAGCTTAAAATCCATGGCAGACCTCTCGAAGAATCAATTCACTTTGTTGGATTCATGAGCAAAGCCAAGGGCTTTACTTGCATGGTGAGTTTCAGGTGTGGCTTGGGTTACGGATTACCGCACCGGTTGCAGTGATGTCTGGGCCAACGAGTTCCGGGTATGATTTGTTCGACAGAGGAAATGGAGGAGTGCTCCCGATGTACCAATCACGGACTTTGTTCTTGGCAGCGGTCCTGTTGTTGCCCGCTCTGCTTTTGGGGCAAAACAGCACGTCGGACTTCAATAATTTTTTGGGCATATTTAAAACTGCCGTGGCCCAGAAAAACACGGTCACGCTTAAGAAGCTGATGGCGTCCCGCTTCGATTTCATGTATGCCGTCAACGTACGGCGCGAGGAGGTGTTCGCCGGGCTCGATTCCCGATAGTGGCCAGCAGTGGACCAACTTGCAACAAGCTGTAAAGAACACTCCCGTGATTTACAACGGAAACGGTCCTTACAAGAACTCGCGCGTGCTGCAATGCGTGCCGACCCAGCCGATTTATGAGTGCCTGGTGGTGTTCATGAAGGACAGCCAAAACCGGTGGCGGTGGAAGGCCATGGTGATGCCGAGCAGGTAGAGTTGGCTACAGAAGACGGCGGATGCAAAATCCGTAGTACAAACGGCGGGAAAGCCCATTTTCCTTCGAGTTGCCGGATTCTCTACGTAAGTCCAAGTTCCAATAATTTAGTCTGTGTGGGAACTCCGTTGTTGTTCCAGCCGCGGGTTGCGTAGTACTCATCTAGCATCTTAGGCAGGTCGGGCACGTGCCCGGCGGAGTTGCCGGCTTCAAATGGCTCATGCGTGAAGCGGCGCGGCAGAGTATCGTCCGCCTTAGTCACGCCACAAGCGAGGTTCAACATCCTCTTCAGGTTGAAGCTTCTTTCCCCGACCCTGAGTAATTCTGCGGCATCCATGTCCCAACCGGTAACGCAGTTAGTCCAGGTGACGAGGATGGGCATGTCAAGCGCCGACATAGCGATGGAACAGAATTTCAAACTGTTGGACAGCTCCGTATAATTCTGCGCGATCGCGACCATTCTTCCCTTGCCTTCTTGTGCCATGCGATCCAATGGTTTTGGGAACCCCAGTCCGGGCATGGCGTTACGCTCCAGGGTCTGGGAGCCGCCCCTATGGCAAGCTCCACGATGCATTGTGGCATAGGCAATGGCTAGACTGGAAAGGGCCCGGGGATCATGGTAAGGCGGTTCGAGCCCCTTGACGTGCATGACAAATTTCTCCGCCTCCGGACCAAGCTGTTGCGCTGCCCAGCGCGTTCCGCGTTGCATCAACTCCCCGATGCCTTCGCCGGCGGCAATTTGCCGGACCAGTGACAACACCGCCTCGCCGTTGCCGAATTCCAGCTTCGGCTCACCGGGGGGATTCTTAATCAGCCCTTTGCTGACGGCCTCGAAGACAAAGGCCACGGCGTTGCTGGTTGAAATAGTATCCATACCGAGACGATTGCATAGGTCATCGGCTTGGATGATGAAGTTCCAGTCAAACACCCCGCATTGCGGACCGAAGCCGCCAATCGTCTCGTACTCCATCGGTGTAGTCTTACCGGAATTAGGGCCGCCCGGAACCCGCACTTCCTTGCCGCAACCGACGGCGCAAGGTGGACAATGGTATTTTCCGGTGCCGTATTCTCCCATCATGATTTCCGCACTGAGGCACTCGGCGAGTTTGCCGCAGTCACCATTTCTCCAATTCCAGCCTGACAAGTCCGCCATTACGGCGTTCCCCACCGTGCCGCCGGGGGTCCCGAACTTATGGACGCGCGCCATCTTTTCAAGCATGAAGGGCGTAATCTCGCGGATGCTCTGCTGCAACTCCTTCGGACGGGCAACCGATGTACGCAAGCTGCCATTGGCCACAACGGCTTTCAGCCGCTTGGAGCCCATTACGGCACCCAAGCCACATCGTCCCGCTGCTCTGGCGTGCGCTCCTTCACTCATGATGCTCGCCATTCGTATCATTCGTTCGCCTGCAGGCCCGATGCACACAACGGCTGCCTTGCTGCCGTATTGGGCGGTCAGAATGTCGAACGTCTCGACCGTGTCCTTTCCCCACACAGCGTCTGCTGGCATTACCGAAACCTTGCCGTCAATGACCGTCAGAACAGAGGGTGATTGGGCTTGACCCGTAATGGCAATGGCGTCGAACCCCGCGGCTTTGAGAGCGATCCCGAATCTTCCCCCACTATCAGCCTCGCCCCAGATTCCGGTCAGCGGGGATTTGGCTACGACGGCGTAGCGTCCCGAAGTCGGCACGTTTGCCCCCGTCAGCGGACCTGCCGAGAAAATAAGGACGTTCTCAGGCCCGAGCGGATCAACTTCATGGAAACGAGTCTGCGCCAGGAGGTATGCTGACAATGCAGTTCCGCCGATGTACTTTCTCTTTACCTCCTCGGAAATATCTTCAACTTTCGTCTCGCCGGTCGACAAATTAATCCGTGCCAGCTTGCCCATGTGGCCGCCCATACAAGTCTTCCTCCGGTCTCAGTTACAAAAGGTATGTACCCTGCACGCGACAAGCTCTGCACATTTGAGCTTCGGACTTGTTTTGTGGTTGGGGCAAAGAATACATCTTTACGCAACTCTAACATTTTCCCTTCAGGGCCACGTGCCCAGAAATCAGCGAATCAAGTGGTAGAAGGGCGGGACGCAAACTGATTGCGGTCGCAAGTAACTAAAATTAGCGCCCTGCCCGCTCAGTTGGCGGCGTTCGGTTCGCCTATCCTGAGCGGAATAGCATGGAGCAGCAGCATTCGAACACCTGCCGCTCCAGACATGAACAAACACCAATTATCGGGAGTTATTTCTTAACGAGATCGGGACGGTACGCGGCAATGTCGGGATATCGCACGAATTCCACGTAGTTTCCTTCAGGGTCCATTGCTAACAGCGCAAATACTCCCGGACGCACCTGAATGGCGTTATCGCTGACGAGCTTCACTTTGTTTGCCCTTAGCTGGGTCACAACCGCGTCCATGTCCTCGACAATAAACGTATTGAAGGCTACGCCTGCCCGCAGGAACGCCCATTCAGGAACCGGAGCTTGCTTGGGAGATTCTACCTTCGGCTGGATGAGCTTTATGCGCTCACCATTAGGCGTCTGCATGCGCACGATTCTGTATCCATCTGGCGCTGATCGAGCTAGTTTGCTCATCTCAGGAGGGGTTTCCGCGTCGGCCACTTTCTTCAGACCCACGACCTCTGTGTAGAACTTAAGCATGCGCTCCAAATCAACGCATACAATTCCTACCTCAAGTGGAGCTGTCATCTTCAACTGCCAAGTTTGCGTGGCGTTGGGCAGCGCTGCGGCTTTCTGCTGCGGTTGGGTCGCTTGCGCCAGCAATAAAATTGGCACGACTAAAATCAGAATAACGATCGTGAGTCTCAGTTTCATTGGTGCCTCTCTTGAGCATCATTGATTGGAACTACTTCAGGACTATGTGGCTGCGGGCGAAGGATAGCCAGCAAAAACAATCGGAAAGTTTAGTCCTGAGCAACAACTTCTAAAGGTAATCGACTCGCGTGTCAATAGGAACTTGTCGAAAATGAAGAAACTGATTTTCAGATGGCGGATGAAGCTACTACTTACGTTGAAGCTAATGCTGTCTGTTTTGAGGTTCTTTGATGTCTTCCGATATCGTGGCTGTTATCCCATGAATGGTCATTGTGAATACCTTTGGGTTTATAAATGATGTAAATAACCTGACGCTATTTATCTAGTCCAGGCAAGTGAGCTATCCATGAACGCGTAGCTCTCCGCGCAGAGTTTCACGCCCGATTTGCGCATTCCGCGATGAATCTCGCGCCAACTACAAAATCCCCCCTTGACAGAGCGCCGAAGCTGAGACATCGTGTTCCATCACAGTATGAAAGTGCATTTCACAATGTGAAGTATCGATTTCTCATTGTGAATGCGCGGCCCCGGCATGAAGATCTGATTGGCATTATCGCCCAGCGAGTTTGCTGGCGCAAGGCAGTGGCAATGCCAAGACAGCACACGGGGCGAAGGCGAGGAATGATTCAATCGCTTCAGCGAGCGCTCGGCGTTCTGGAGGTGGTTGCCAACAACCACGCACCTATCGGCTCAACGGAGATCAGCCGCAAGGTTGGGCTTCATCCGAGTACGACTCATCACCTTCTTCAAACTCTCACATCACTCGGATACTTGGCTCAAGACGAGCGAACGCGGGAATATTACATCGGAAGCAAGGTATTTCAGGTTGCGGCTGTGGCCTGGAACGAAGCCAATCTTCTCAAGCTTGCCGCACCCGCGTTGGCTGAGGTTGCGCATCATACGGGCGAAACCTCGCACTTATCGCTGATTACCCAGCGCGAGGTCACCGTCATCCACAAAGTAGAAGGAAAAGATCCCATCACCGTTTCGGCGCGAGTGGGATATCCATCCCCTGCGCATTGCACCGCGAACGGCAAAATACTGCTGGCCACTTTTCCGAAGGATCAACTGAAAGAGTTTTTGTCGGAGAACGAACTGCGGCCGTTCACTCCCAATAGCGTGGTTTCGATTGATCTTCTCGAACGCGAGCTCAACCGTGTACGAGCTCAGGGCTATGCAGTCGATAACCAGGAGTTCAAAGTCGGACTTCGGTGTATCGGAGCTCCCTTGCGGAATTTTACCGGCCAGGTTATCGCCGCGATCGGAATCTCAGGGCCAGCTTGGCGCCTGACCGAAGATCGCACGCCTGAGCTGGCGGAATATCTCACGTCTGTCGCACGCAGTCTGTCGCGCGGGCTTGGGTACTCTGGTGCGGACAGCAATGCAAACGGTGGCCAGTCTCCCGCTGGACCGGAAAACCGTGTCCATCCGACTACCCACAAACCGCTAGGAAGGCGCCAAGCGGCGGGAAGGTGGGGAGGAAAGTAGCTTTCGAATCAATTTGGCGCCACTGCGCCTTGCAGTAGTTAGGAGAAACTTATGCCGGTAACCGCCGCCGCTCCATCGCCCGCAGTCAAAACCCGCGTCCGCTGGAACATGTTCCTATTGCTTTTGCTGCTGGTCACCATCAATTACGTTGACCGGGCTGCGCTCTCGGTCGCCATGCCACTGATCAGCAAGGAGTTCAATATGGCACCTGCCATGCAGGGCTTGCTCCTTAGCTGCTTCTTTTGGACTTATGGGCTGATGCAGATTCCCGGCGGCATGCTGTCGGATCGCTTTAAGCCACGGGTGGTCATTGCCGGCGCAACGGTATTCTGGGGAGCATTTCAAGGGCTGGCCGGCATGTGCACCAGCGCTCCCCTTTTGATCTTGACACGACTCGGGCTGGGAGCTGCCGAAGGGCCGATTTTCCCGGCTGGCGCCAAACTGAACGGCATGTGGATGACGCCGAACGAGCGCGGACGCGGCGCTACCTTGTTCGATAGCGGGGCGCCCCTGGGCGCGGCGTTCGGTGCGCTGATCATCACCTGGTTGATCACGGCGTTCAATTCGTGGCGAACGGCTTTTGTCATTTCAGGCGTCGGAACGGTGCTTTGCGGAGCCTGGGCGTGGTACTACATTCGCAACAGTCCCCGCGAACACAAGGGCGCAAACGAGGCCGAGATTCAGCACATCGAGGCGGCACAGGTCAAAGAGGTCGGCGAGGAGCCGCCGAACCTGAGTGGACGCTCGCTCAACTTTTTCAAGTATCGTTCGGTTTGGTGCTTGTGCCTCGGTTGGATGTCTTTCACCGCCGTATGGTACGGCTTGCTCACCTGGATGCCGACCTACCTTAACAAAGTCCACGGCTTCAACATCTGGAAAATGGGAGGCGCAACCTTCATCGCGTTTCTCTGCGGCTTCTTCGGCGAAATCACCGGCGGCTGGGTCTCCGACAAGTGGCGGGGTACCGGCGCCAGGCCCAACGTCGTGATGCGTACGATCTTCGGCACGGCCGCCATCATCGGGACCGTCTCGATCTTCGCGGTGGCGTACACCCGCAATGGGGTAGCTGTCGTCGTTTTGCTCTCCTGCACATTGTTCTTCATGCGCTGGTGCGGCCTGTTCTTTTCCGTCCCGCCCAATTTGGCCACCAAGAATAAGGTCGGGTTCCTTACCGGGATTATGAATTTTACCGGCACCTTGGCAGGTATTACGGTCCCGATCATCGTCGGTGTAATCGTGCAGTACACCGGTTCCTACTTTCCGGCGATGATGTTCTTCGTCGCCTCGGGTATCGCGCTGCTGATTTGCACCGCGCTGATCGACTATGAAAAGAAGCTGCCGGTCTAGGATCTAGTGTCTTGCCTCGGGCTGTTTTGAACCGTCCGGGGCAAGGCGCTGAGAACCCTCTCCGAGTCGTCTTGCAAGCGTGATATCGCGCTCGGGGGAATCTGCAACCGAGTTGACGCAATCCTGGCAGTCAGCAACAAGAGAGCACCCGGTTTATATATCCACGTCAAGAATCGCTGGAAGCTTATGGAGGAGAAAAGATAATGAGCACAGTAACGAGCAGCTCGGCAGTGGAGACAAAAGATCCGCTGAAGCGCAACGCAAGCAGTCGCATGAACGGCGGCCAGATCATCGTCGACTATCTGATCCAGCAAAAGGTTCCCTACCTGTTCGGCCTGTGCGGCCACGGCAACATCAGCTTAATCGATGCATTCTACGAGCGGTCCAGCGAGATCAAAGCGCTTTCGGTTCATCACGAGTCGGTTTCCGGCTTTATGGCCGATTGTTACTACCGGGTCTCCGGGCAGCCAGTCGCCACTTTTACCTCCTGCGGGCCGGGATCGGCGAACATGCCCATCTGCCTGGCCAATTCCTTCTTCGACTCGGTGCCTTTCCTGGCGGTCACAGCCAACGTACCGACCAGCCAATTCAACCGCGGAGCCTTCCAGGAGACCTATCGGCATTTCCAGGCAGACTTTCCCTCCACGGTGCGGGCCTACTGCAAGCGCGTATTCCAACCCACCCGGGCGGACCAAGTCGCGCTGTGCGTCCGGCAGGCGTGGAAGACCATGGTCACCGGCCGTCCAGGTCCGACGGTGCTCAACGTACCCTTCGACATCTTCAAAGAGGAAACCGATCTGCAGATGCCGCAGGCCGCGGAGTGGGATGCCAACATCAACTGCCGTTGCGGGGTTGATTCCGAGGGACTGCGACGCGCCGTAGACATGCTGCTCGCGGCCGAACGGCCGGTGATTTTGGTGGGCCAGGGCGTCAAGTACGGGACCGCAACTAAAGAGTTGCTCACCCTCGCCGAACGGCTGCAGATTCCTGTCGCCTGTTCGTCCAGCGGAATGGGCGCCATCGACAGCGATCACCCACTGGCGCTGGGGTTGGTCGCGCGCAATGGCACCTACCAGGCGAACCACGCCACACGGCAGGCCGACGTGCTGCTGGCGCTCGGCGTTCGCTTTGACGATCGGACTTCCAGCAGTTGGATTCCAGGCTACTCGTTCAATATCCCACCCACCAAGCTCATCCACGTCGACATCGATCCGGATGAGATCGCGAGAAATTATCCGGTCGCACTGGGCCTGATGGCCGATGTTCGCACCTTCCTGCGCCAAGTCCTCGAGGAGGTCGAAAAACGAAACGTTCCGGCCGGGCCTGCCGCCGGTCACAAGAACTGGCTGGACGCGATCGCCGGATATCGCAAGGAATGGGAGAAGTTCATCGCTCCCGGTTTCCGCGATGAGACCCTGCCGATCAATCCTCAGCGCGCCGCGTACGAGATTGACAAGGTGCTGCCCGAAGACGCGATTCTGGTGAGCGATATCGGCATACACCATAATTGGCTCATACAGTTTTGCCACCCAAAGCGGCCCGACTCGCTGATCGGCTCAATGGGCTTTGGCCCGATGGGTTTTGGTGTCGCCGGAGTGCTGGGCGCAAAGCTTGCCGCCCCGGATCGTCCGTGTATCTCGGTGTGCGGAGACGGAGCTTTCTTCATGCATGCCAGCGTCATGGGCACAGCCGTGGAGTACAACATCCCGGTGGTCTGGGTGGTGTGGAACAACTACTCCTATGCTTCGATCCGCGGACTGCAGCGGGGATACATGGGCGGACGCGAATTGGTTACCGAGTTCCGGCATCCCGGAACGGGCGCGCCCTACAACCCCGACTTCGCTGCCATGGCTCGCACCGCCGGCCTGGAAGGCGTGCGCGTGGACAAGCCCGGAGACTTGGGCGACGCAATCAAACAGGCCATCGCAGCCAACAAGCCTTACCTGATCGATGCAAATATCGGGGCAGACAAGAACCCTGGCGGCGCAGGCGTGTGGGAACTGCCCGGGTTGGGTCATAAAGATCCGGCGATTGGCGGAAGATATTCGGCGGAGTGAACGGCGTATGCATCGGTTCCCGTAAGAAGGGATGAGATCGATGCTGGACGTGCGCAGTCAATGAGTCAAAGGCCCGGCGAACGTCATTGCTCGTTTGCCGGAATGAAAGGAGTCTTATAGATGGGTGGAACTGGCACGAAGTTGAAGCCGGCCTCGAAAGGTGCGGCCTACATTGCGGACTTTCTCGTACAACAAAAGGTGCCCTACGTTTTCGGTCTGTGTGGCCATGGGGATCTAGGGATGTTGGATGGCCTTTATGATCGGCAGAACGAGATCAAGATGATCTCGGTGCATCATGAAGCGATTGCGGCCTTCATGGCCGATGGCTATTTCCGGATCAAGCAAAAACCGGTTGCGACCTTATCCTCCTGCGGTCCTGGCTCTGCCAACATGGTGGCGGCCATCGCCGGCGCCTTCGCCGACTCTTCGGCCATGCTGCTCATCACTGGCAACGTGCCCACCAGCCAGTGGAACCGCGGCCCCTTCCAGGAGAGCGGACGTTTCTTCCAAGGCGATTTCATCACCGTATTGCGGTCGTATGTGAAGCGGAGTTTTCAGCCGACACGAGGCGAAATGCTGCCGTTAGTGATGCGGCAGGCGTTTGCGCTGATGACCAACGGACGGCCCGGTCCGGTGCATCTCGACGTTCCTCTCAACCTTTTTGTCGAAACGGTGGATGAGGCTGCGGTGGCACGCGAAGCCAATTGGCCGACGCTCGAACTGGGCGCGCCCGGCTGGCGATCCCGCGGCCATAGCCAAAGCCGCGAAGTTGCTGCTCGAAGCCGAGCGTCCGGTGATTGTCGTCGGCCATGGAGTCGAGTTGAGCAACGCCGAGGCGGCGCTGCTGGCCTTCGCCGAAGCCTTTACGATTCCAGTGGCGACCACGCCGTTTGGCAAGGGAACCTTCGATGCGAAGCATCCGCTCCACCTGGGGCCGACCGGACGCAACGGCCCGTTGATGGCCAATGGCGCCTGCCGCAATGCGGACGTAATCCTGGCTCTCGGCACGCGCTTCGACGACCGCGCCACCAGCGCCTGGTTGCCTGGGATGACCTACAGCTTCCCGCCGACCAAGCTGATCCACGTCGACATTGATTCCAACGAGATCGGCCGTAACTTCCAGCCGGCAATTGGGATCATCGGCGACGCCAAGCTGGTGCTGGAGCAATTGCTCACCTACAAAGCCGACGTGGCTTCACGGCGCGCCCCCTGGCTAAGCCGGATCGATGCCTGGCGGAAGAAGTGGGTGGCGGCTACTACGGAGGCAAAGAATTCGGATGCGGTTCCCATTGCGGCCGCGCGCGTTGTTGCCGATCTACGCCGCGTGGTGCCGGACAACGGCATCGTGCTCTCCGACGTGGGTGGTCATCACAACTGGCTGGTCTCGGATTGGGAGGCGCGGCAGTCGCGCACCTTCCTGCAGACCTGGGGCTTCGCCTCGATGGGCTTTGGAGTGGCCGGCGGACTCGGCGCCAAGCTGGCGGCACCGGATCGTCCGGTCGTCTCCGTCTGCGGCGACGGCGGCTTCGCCATGTGGCCGAGCGCCGTGCTGACAGCGGTCGAGTACAACATCCCGCAGGTGTGGCTGGTGTGGAATAACTACGGCTACGGCGTGATCCGCGACCAGCAGATGGGCTTCTTCGGCAAGACCCGCGAACTGGCTTGCGCCTTCAACGACTCCAAGGGCCAGCTCTACTCGGCCGACTACGCTGCCATGGCGCGCTCGATGGGCGCCATCGGGGTGACGGTCGAAAAGCCGGGCGACCTTGCGCCGCAGCTCGAAGCGGCTATTGCCGCGAACAAGCCAGCGGTGCTTGACGTGCGTGTCGAACGCAATAATCGGCAACTGGCAAGCGGGAGCTGGGAGCTGCCGCCGATTCCGCCTCCACTGCCGAACTTCGGCTGGGAAGAAGAGTAGAACCCGCGATGGGTCGAAGGTCGCGCCGGGCCCCCGGACGATCTTCGACCCGAGGAGAACGAAATGGATCAATCGACGGCTACTGCTAACTTTGTCTCTGTTCGTGCCACGAAAATACGCTGGTTCGGTGGGTGGCTTGTATTTCTCCTCTGCTTCGTTGCTTACCTCGACAGAATTGCGTTCTCGGTGAATGCCAGCCGGATCATGGAGGCGATATCGATCACTCCGGTTCAATTCGGCCTGGTGACGACAGTGTTTTCGGTCGGCTATTTCATCTTCCAGATTCCGGGGGCATGGCGGTGGAACGCTTCGGTTCCCGCACCGTGCTAGCCATCTCGCTGGTTTTGTGGTCCATCTTCACGGCCCTCACGGGAGCGATGAGCGCCCTGGTTATGCTGGCCGGAGTGCGCTTCTTGTTTGGCGTCGGTGAGGCGCCAATTTTTCCTGGCGGCAATCATTTTTTTGCCAACTGGTTCACCCGGCAAGAGCGTGGTAGAGCCAACTCGCTGATGAATGGGGGCGCATACTCGGCCAGTGTCATCGGACCTCCGATTATTGTTGCGATTGTGAGCGCCCTGGGTTGGCGGGTTTCTTTTGTGTTCTGCGGCATCTTGGGCATTATCGCAGCGGCCATCTGGTTTTTCTGTACTCGTACTCGTCCGTCGGAACATCCGTGGGTCAATGAACAGGAATTGGCTCTCATTACGGAAAACAATGTTATGGCCACACAAAAGGCAAAGACAAAGGCGCCCTGGAGCCTGTTTTTGCGCCAGCGTTCATTCTGGGCGATAGCGCTCGGTTACTTCGGAACGCTGTGGACCGTACAGTTCTTCCTCTATTGGCTCCCCTACGGAACGCAGCCGCACAGAAGCTCGACCACACTTGGTATTTCGAGCGGCAACTCCTGGAATGACGGCCAACTGGAAGTAAATAGTTGAACTACAAGGGGCAGGAGCAGCGGATCATCTCCGGTCCCGAAGTCCGCTTCGAGGAAGTCAGCCGTGGGTCAATTGGTGAGCGGGCAACTCGGAAGTAGTCCTGCCTGCCAAGAAGGCTTCACGTAGGAGATAATCCTGCTGGCGGGCCCGAAGTCACGCTTTGCGAATCCAGCGCTGCGATCAGTGGATGAGCCACGGCAAAAGCGGGGGTTATCAGTTCGTAAGTCGGATTGGTACCTACAAACGATTTGGGGCTCCAGTTTGGGGCTCCAATAAGAAAATGACTGGCAGCGGCCCACAGAAATGAAAGGACTTAGAAGGACAGTTCGGCTGAGGTAGGGGATCGGAGGTTCAAATCATCTCTTCCCGACCATTTCAAACCAAAAATAATAAGCAACTTATAAGCTCCTACCAGGGAGCTTTTGCTGTCTGGGGTCACCAATAAAGGGAGACCCTGGCCTGTTGTGGGTGACCGTGCCCTAACCCAAAGACGAAGTCGGGGGGCGAATGAATCGATCCCCGTACCCATTAACTAATCTGCCCAAATGCAGACGTTACCTGGCGCTGGCATAGTTTCCGAGTGGCCGTCAACACACCCCAAACCCAGAAACGTTGAGCGCTAAATCCCCACAACGATTCCAAGACCTTGCGGCGTTTTCCGTACCGATTCCACGAGGCCGGCTGAATATCGGTTGATTCTGGCCTATCGATGCCGAGTCCGCCGGTGCAGATTTACCCGGCGGCCCACTTGGATGCGAAAGGGCGCATTACGGTATGCGGATGACGGTGCGGATCTGGAACGTTGAGCTGTTCGCGAGAACGTAGTTGCCATCAACCATACGCCATTCGTAACCCCGTGGCGGAGGGTTCAGATGATGTTCGCGGTAATCGACTTTATCGCCGCGATCCCAGTGTTCGTGTTTGATGACTGCACCTTTCCTCCATTCTTTGTGCTCGACGTACGCATGGTTGTCGTGATGTTCCTCGGCAAGGGCGCCGCCCATGAGGCTCGCGGAAAGAATCGCGAGCGCTAAAGCAGCGTGCAGTTTTTTCATTGGGAACTCCTATGTGACTAGGATGCTCACGAAACAAGTCACGTTGTTCGTATTCCGGTTGGATGAAACTGAATTAACGGTGATGTTTTCTTCCCGTTACAGGTTCTTCACTGGATTATTCTCCGAATGTCGGCTAAGGAACCTCTGAACAAGAACCGTTCTGTGATCGAGAAGCTGTAGTTTGCAAATGGCATCTCGGTTATGGGGGCTGATTTCCGGTCTGCGGTCCTTTGCCGCAGCATGACGGTGGCGTCCGGAGACACTACACCGCCAAGGACAACAACGGTGAATTAATCGATTGACGGGAAAGTATTTAGCAAGATTCGAGAGTTTTAGCTGCCAATGTGGAAAAAATGCGGGTAAACTGCAATCATTCAGAGAAAATGTCAATCACAAGCCGAGGACTTCCCGACAATTCCGTTCGCAGCAATCGACTCGCACCCGAAGACCGCTGTATTCACGACTGGTATTGTTTCGTGCTTGGAATTCTTAGGAGAGCTGCACGTGATGGGCAGCAAAGACGGGGTGACGTTCGACACTCGGGCAGTATCGTTAACATTGCCGGTCGGAGATGTTCTATGTATGCCTGCTGAATTTCTGGGCTAAATGCAAAATGGAGGATTCAGATGAAAAGCAGATTGTGGACTTGGGTGTTCGTATTAATTATCCCGGTTCTTGCGGTTGTGGGGGTGTTTCCGTTCTATAACCGGGCTGAACCCTTCATCCTGGGTTTCCCATTTATCTATTTCTGGATATTTTCGTGGGTGCTGCTGACGCCGCTTTGCATGTTCATTGGATTCAAATTAGACCCCGAAAATAAAGAAGATTCACACGATAAATCTTCGGAGAAAGTGAGGGGAGTGTAGCCATGGCTCTATTTACTTTTCTAATTCTTATTTTGGTATCCGTGGGGCTAGCTATCCTCTCCCGACGCGGTCTTTTGGCCACCGACATCCATCAGATATTAGTAGCAAGCCGGAAATTTGGTGGCTTTTTGCTCTTCTTTGTTACCGTAGGGGAAATTTATGGTATTGGGACGATGATTGGCGTCCCGGGTGCGGTGTATTCGAAGGGTTCCAGCTATATCCTCTGGTTTCTTGGATATATTCTATTGGCTTACCCGGTTGGTTATTTCTTGAATCCCCGAATTTGGAGAATTGGCAAAATAGGTAATACTTCAACAGCTAGTGATTTTTTCGAGTGGCGATTTGAAAGCAAGTGGCTCGGCTTCCTGGTCGCCTGTTTTAGCCTCTTGTTTCTCTTGCCCTGGGCACAAATACAATTTGCTGGTTTAAGTATTATCGTCCGTTATTTGGGCGTTCAAATTAATCCTATTGCTGCCGTCATAATCGCATCAATCGTAGCCTTCACTTATGTCGGGTTATCCGGCATAAAAGGTTCAGCGTATGTCGCAATTCTTAAAGATATTCTAATGGTTGTTGCTATCGCCATCGGGGGGATTACGGCGGTAGTTAAAATGCCTGGTGGTTTGGAGGCAATCTATAGACAAGCTTATGAGAAATTCCCGGCTTATCTGACGGTCGTGACAGTTCCAATAGAGAAGAATGTGACCTTCTTAATCACGACAATTTTATTTCAAGCCGTAGGTTTTTATTGTTGGCCTTTCATTATTCAATACATCTTCTCGGCGAAGTCAGAAACGACTATAAGGCGTAACCAATGTTTTATGCCACTGTACATGTTAATGTACGTATTTTTGGTTACTGCTGCCTTTTTTACACTCGTAACGGTTCCTGGACTAAAGAACCCGGATGATGCCTTTATGGGTATGATAATCCGGAACTTACCCGGTTGGTTGGTGGGCATCGTTGCTGCTGGTGGCGCATTGACCTGCATGCTTGTTTTGGCTGATGTCGCGCTGGCAGTCGGTGGAATCGTGTCACGGAATATTATAGGAATGTTTAGCCCCGACCTATCTTCCAATACGTCCGTAAGATGGACTCGCGCTTCTACGGCTATATTCTTAGCGGTGAGCGTGTCGCTCACCATCTTTTTTCCACGGTTGCTTCTGGGATTGATTAACGTCGCATATTTTGGCGTTACTCAGTTCTTGCCCGGGATACTCGCAATCATTCTTTGGAAGCGGGCCTCGAAATGGGGAATAGGAGCCGGCTTGCTGGCAGGTGTATTCTGTGTGTTTCTGTTCAATATTGTAAACGTTGTACCTTTCGGAATTAATAAGGGCATGGTGGCTCTTCTGGTTAATGCTGCCGTAATGGCTATAGTTAGCTTGATGGCAACTCCGGACGCAAAAGCAATCCAAAAATGGATGCTTACACTAAAGTCCGATCGTGAAATGGCTTCCGCGGTTCGGACAGCCCGTTAGGTCACTAATATTTGACCGGCAGGCGAGCGCCCTATTTGATTGATATGTTGTAAGGATACGATATTTGCCAGTGGAGAGTTCATGGCAGAGAAGCAAATAGTTTCGCCTGACGCCATCTTTGTGAATGGGCAAATCATTTCAATGAACCCGCTTGACCCATTAGATATGCCACAAGCGGTAGCGGTAAAAGGCGAACGAATTGTTGCCTGTGGATCGAAGCGTGAAGTTCTGGCCCTCGCGGGGGATCAAACCAACATTATTGATCTTAATGGCAAAACCATGCTTCCGGGGTTTATCGACGGACACGGGCATTTCCCATGGGCGGGAAATGACGCGCTGTATGGCGTAAGTCTCTACTCTCCGCCGATCGGAACAATTCTTAACATCGAGGAATTGCTCGCGGCTTTAAGAAAGAAGATGCAAACGCTCAACCGTGAAGAGTGGGTCACCGGCCGCGGTTACGACAACTCGCTTCTAGAAGACAATAGGCATCCGACCCGAGAGGATCTGGATAAGGTATCATTCACGGTGCCGATATTTATCATTCACATATCGGCACATTTGGGAGTGGCTAACAGCGCTGCCCTAAAGCTTGCCGGTTTAACGAAAGATTCGCCTGACCCGATAGGCGGCTTTTTTCAAAGGAATGCTGACGGAGAGTTAACCGGAGTTTTGGAAGGCCCACCCGCATATACAATCGTCCAAAACATGATCCCACCCCGTACCGAGGCCCAGAACCTTGCGGGGGTTTGCAAGGCATCCGAGATCTACGCGGCCGCCGGAGTCACTACGGCCAACAATGGATGGGCATTTTACCCGGAAGTGGAATTGCTAAAAAAAGCATCGTCGACCGGGGACCTTTCGGTAAGGGTTGTGATTTGGCCTTTCGCTTCGTCCCTGGACGAAATGAAGAAGTATCCAACCAGCAAGTCGGGAACCAATCTCACCGAGAACGGCATGGTGACCATGGGTGGTGCCAAGCTCTGGGCGGACGGTTCTATTTACGTTTACACAGCCTACCTGAGCCAGCCCTACCACATAACTCCCCCAGGTAAGCCTCACTATCGAGGTTATCCAAGATTCAAAGAGAAGGCGCAGTTGATCGAAATGATCAAGCAGTTACATGCGGCTGGCTGGCAGACAGTCGTTCATGCCATCGGGGATCAGGCTACTGAGGACACCCTCCAGGCTTGGGCGGAGGCGCAGGCTGCCAACCCGCGGAAAGATGCGCGTCACATCGCCAATCATTGCCAACTCACTCGTGAGGACCAATTGGACCGCATGAAAGAGCTCGGCGTGAATCCAAGCTTTTTCGTTACTCACACCTACTTCTGGGGCGACCGTCACTACAACATCTTCGTCGGGCCCGACCGGGCGCGCAGAATGTGCGCATGCAGGACTGCTTTGGATAGAGGCCTCAAGATCAGCCTGCATAACGATTGCCCGGTTACACCAATAAGCCCGCTTATGTCGGTCTGGTCCGCCGTGAACCGGCTAACTACCAGCGGCATGGAAATGGGGCCGGAGCTCAGAATTACGGTTCCCGAGGCCTTGCGCGCCGTCACGATTGATGCCGCATGGATGTATTTCCAAGAAGGGATCAAGGGTTCGATAGAGGCAGGTAAACTAGCGGATTTTGTAATCCTCGAAGATAATCCGCTCGAGATCGATCCTCTAAAGATCAAAGACATTAAGGTGCTTCAGGCGATTGTGGGTGGGCGAACGGTTTTCATAGCATGATATTTAGCTCGAATGAGTATTGCAGCGTTGGTTGGACAAACCCACGTTTTTATTGAAAGAATGAGCTCCAGGACGGTAAAAAAGTTGCGGGACTGCGTAGATAATCAATGCAGGAAGCGACGAGCCAAGAATATATGCCGGTGTATAACACAAGCACCGGCGAAGTGATGGCCTAGGCACCATGCTGCACCAAGGGCGAGGTCACTGTGCAACACCCCAAGGAAACTGAATCGCTGGTTTATGATGTTTACCTTTCGCGCCATGCTGATCAAGCAGGCTTACCCTTTGGAGGAGATTCGCCACATGATAACGGTAGCGGGATGAACACTCGGTGGTAGCGCACTCGAAAGTTTTCCAAAGCCGCGCTCGCGGCGAGTTCGATCAGTTGATCTTCGGAACAATGGCGGTGCGACTGAGCGTAAAACTCCTCGCTCACGGGCATAAGGGCCAACCATTGCTGATGTGATCATCCGGTCTGAGTGAGAGCACTCCTACTTCGGATGGCCAATCGGAATCATGTAAACAGGTATCTGTTGTGTCGGCAACGAAGCCGCTTTCTGAACATCCTTCGGCTCGAACCCGCCAACTGGCACAGCGGCCAATCCCAGGGCGGTGACCTGCAGCAGCACGTTTTGCGCAATATGGCCGGCTTCAATGGCAATGAAGCGGGGAGCCTTTTCCCCCGGATACCTGACTGCCGCACGCTCATAATCGCCGGCGAGCAATAAGACCGCAGGCGCCTGGCTGAATGCGGGCTGGCTGGAAAGCTTGCTGCGCAGATCCTCGCCGGAGATCATCTGGAGCTGGTGCCCGTTGGCGAGGTACTGGAAAAAGCCCTCGGCTGAGGCGACATAGACACGCACGTAATGCTGGTTTCCTGCCGACGGCGCGGTCCGCCGTTCCTCGGCGCCGGTGATGCCCTGTGCGGCCCAGAGGATCTGCGACAACTCGGCCTTGGTCAGCGGGGTCGGAGAAAAAGCGCGCACCGTTCTTCGCGTGGCCAAGGATTGGGTCAACGGCATTCCACCAGAAATGTTGGGGGCGGGCAATGCCACCAGATTGGGGGCCGGTGGCGCGGTTGCGGCAGAATTCTGGGCGACAACACCTGGAAGCCAAAAAGCGACGATGAGGCAGAGTAAGAAATACTTGCGCATTGCGTTCTCCTTTGCAAATCAAGGTAGCTGAATGACGAGCCTATCGTACACCCAACGGGATCATGTTGTAACCTCAGCGATCGATGGCAGCAAATTCGCTCGATGTGAACCGTTGGTGTTCAGAAAATGAACGTGTTGAAATTCTCGGAATCTGAACTAGCACCCGCTGTGCGCCGGGTTAGTGGAATAGGTCTGTTTAGTGCTCTGCAATGTTCTTAGTGACTCGATGTGCCACACAGCATTTCCTTGTCTCTTAGTAATGTCGACTGAGACCTTCGGTTAGCGCAATATAGTTTCCCCAAGGATCGGTCAGGTACACTGTTGCCAGCCCAGAAGGCAGTTTGGTATAAGGTTGATCGATTTTCACTCCACTCGCCTGCAGTTTCTTGTAGAACGCCTTTAGATTCTTGACTTCGAACCCGATATGGTCCAGCATCCGTCCTTTGGTCGGCGCCAAGCTTTCGGGACTGCCCGAAATGTTAATGTTCATGCCTGGCAGGTCGACGGCTTCGTAATGCCAGCGCTTGCAAGACACCGCACCAAAGTTCTTGATATACCACGCCTTGATCTCTAGAACAGAGCTTTCCGGCACATAGAAATGGATATGATGCAGCAGTATAGGAGCCGCCATCTTTGGACCGCCGGCCTTACCATTGACGACCGTGGCATCATCAAAGGTTATTTGCACGTTCTCTGAACGGTCCTCTAACAGTTCAATCCTTTCACCTTCAGGACTGAATACATTGCTGACAGCTTTTGATCCGAACGTAGCAGGGGCCGTCTTGTAGCCTTCAGCCTTAACCTTCTCCATAATCTGCTGAAGGTTAGATACCTGAAAGCCCACGTGGTTCAGCACTGACCCTTCACTGTTTCCTGACGATTCACCTTGGTTCAGCAAAATCAGCAGGCCCTGTAATTTCAAAACCGCCTGCTTTTCACTTGTCCTGACCGGAATGGCGCCCAACGTAACCCAGAACTTCTGGTTAGCCTCAACATCACGGACCCAGTAATACAGTTGGCCCATGGTTACGCCCATCTGATTAGGAGCTGCCAATTGCACCCTTGAAGCAGCCATTGCCACGGATATGCTTAGGCTGAAAGCCAAGATTATAACTAGAGCCGTGCCAAATCTGCTCATTACCTGCTCCTCGTAATATTCACTGTGTATTAGGCAATCAGCGACCGCGTGATGGCCTGGTGTTTTGCCATCATGCAGCCACTGTACTAACGGTTATCCGGAATACGGGGCAGAATTGTGGCCTTAGAATCCTGTTGCAAAGGGGCTCGATCTACATTAGCAATCTCACCAATCATCATGAAGTATCCGTCGAGACAAATCAGGTCGATTAGGCCCTTATCCCCCAGAAGGTTGAGTGTTTTGGCATAGGTGGGATCGCTCACGCTGCGGTTGCGGTGGAGCTCATCCAAAAATTCGTAAACTGTTTCCAAATCACTCGACATTCCCGCAGGTCGCGCACCTATACGCACGGCCTCGAGGACACTTGCGCTTACGCCCTCTTTGAGAGCAATTGGGTAGTGGAAATTCCATTCATACTGCTGCGAAAACAAGCGTGCGGAAAGCATGATGGTGAATTCTCTAAGTTTTGACGGTACGGCGCTATGGAACCGCAAATAATCGCCTAGCGCCCGGCCTCGCGTGGCCACTTCAGGACTGCGCATAATCGGTACGAACGGGCCAAAATGCGTAACGTCCTCGCCCCGTTCTTGTATAAACATCTGCGCAGCTTTCTTTTGTTCTGGCGTCATCTTATCCGGTGCAGGCAATGGCAGCCGCTCTTGGGCCAGCACAGGTGCCGTCAGACAGGCAATTAGAACAAACAGGCAAACATACTTGTGGCTCATAGACTGACGAACCTCGTTTTGTAGGATTTGGCCAAGGCGACGCGGCAAAACGATTCCATGGCACGGCAGCTTTATAACACTGAGGAGGGCTTTTTAATATTTTATTGTGTAATATAGTAGTTATTTATAATTTAAATGAAATGCGATCGCCTCAGATGGACACCTTGCCCAATTAACCGTCGAAGCGAATTGATAATGTGCACTTTCTCATAACGCCACCCGGACAAGCGCTTTGCCGAAGTTGTGTCCCTCCAACATGCCAATGAAGGCTGCCGGCGCATTCTCCAGACCGTCGGTGATGTCTTCGCGATAGCGAACCCGTCCCTCAGCGATCGCTTCCGATACCGTCCGGAGAAACCGCGGATAGTGTTCCTCGGCGAACTCGTAATTGATGAAGCCGCGCAGGGTGAGGCTCTTGGTCAGCACCGCGCGCATGGTCGCCGCGAGCCGGTCAGGCCCCTCGGCTGCTCCGGCTGCATTGTATTGCGAGATCAGCCCGCACACCGGCACGCGGGCGAAGCCATTGAGCAGCGGCAACACGGCTTGCCAAATTGCGCCGCCGACATTCTCAAAGTAGATGTCGATGCCATTGGGACAGGCCTCGGCCAACTTCTCAGCAAAATCGGGCGTACGGTGATCAATTGCCGCATCGAAGCCAAGCTCGTCCTTCACGTAGCGGCACTTGTCCGGGCCGCCGGCGATGCCGACCGCCCGCGCTCCCGCAATCTTGGCAAGTTGTCCAACCAGCGATCCAACCGGTCCGCTTGCTGCCGCCACGACCACCGTTTCCCCAGGAGATGGCTTGCCGATAAGATACAGGCCGGAATACGCCGTGAAACCAGGCATGCCCAGTACACCCAGAGCCGTCGTAACCGGAGCCAGCGTGGGGTCAAGCTTGCGAATGCCCGTGCCGTTCGACAGACAGTGTGTACACCATCCGGTTGGCGCAACGACTGTGTCACCCTGGGCATAACCGGAATGATTTGACGCAATCACCGTGGCTACGCTCTCCCCTACCATGACCTCGCCAATCTGGACCGGTTTCGCGTAGGACTTCCGGTCGTCCATTCGGCCGCGCATGTAGGGATCAAGCGAGAGATATTGCACAGCGAGCAAGATTTGACTTGCTCCAGGAACCGGTACCGTGGTTTCTTTAACCCGGAAATCGCTCAGCTGCACACGACCCTGAGGTCGAGCGGCAAGGACAATCTGGCGGGAGATTCTTTCGGTCATCTTGCTCTCTCCTGTTCCGCAAGGTTAAATATTACGCCTTGAACCCGGCGCCCGCTTTTCGTGAAGACCGAGAACAATAGACAATGATAAGGCCCGATTGTGCCAACTTTGCCATGAGGCAGTAGAGTATAACGGCTGGCTTAACGGGCACATGACGCGTTACGCCGTGGTTTGGGAAGCAGATTTCCTGGTTTGATCCCGCCAAGCTTGGTTGGCGCCTGGGAGTCGAGTAGACATGGCCACGTGCGCAATCCTAATCTGTTTCTCAATTACCCGACCACGGCTTCTGACGGTATGCAGATGAACCGAAAAGGGCGATTCGCGCAGGATCGCCGTCGAAGTGGGGAAGCAGGGGTTCTTTCTTACCAAAGGATTCCGCAACTTTCCGGCGGTAAAGCTGGAGGGATGTAATATTTCTGTTTGCAGCTATCTCAAAGAGTTTGCGCAAATAGCGGCAATGAAACATCTCACCACATCTAGGAGCAGGAATAATGAAATTTAAGATGTCCCTCTCTAACAAAACGCTGACGGGAATGATCGCAGGCGCCATCGTGGGTTTCATTGCCGGACCACGAATTGTGGCAATACAGATTGTCGGCGACATTTTCCTGAGATTGCTACAGATGGCGATCGTGCCGTTGATTTTCTGCACGGTGACGAGCGCCATCATCAATATGGACGATATCAAGAAGCTGGGCCGGCTCGGTTCCAAGATCTTCGTTCTGTTCATGACCACGGTAATCGCGGCAGGCACAATAGGATTGCTTGTGGCCAGAGTCATACGTCCTGGGAAAGGTCTGATTCTCACGGGTCTACCGCCAGTAAAAGCCATCGCTGAAGCCCCAACCGTGACAGGCATTCTCGCGGGAATCATCCCGACCAACATCGTGCAGGCGATGTCTGAAGCTAATCTGCTGCAGGTCATTGTCTTCGCTATATTCTCCGGCGCTGCGATCCTGATGTTGGGCGAATCCGACCGCGCCAGAATGAACAGAATTTTCCAGACACTGACAAATTACATTATGAAGGTGCTCAATATCGTGATCGAGACGTCGCCATATGGCGTCTTCGCCCTTATGGCCATCACTGCAGGCAAGTACGGTACATCCGTGCTGGGGCCACTTGCTCAATTCATCGGCAGCATGTACGTCGGCCTGGTGCTCCATCTGTTCATCGTTCTGATGGGGATGTACTGGTTTTTTGTCAGACAAAATCCGCTGACTTTTCTCAAGAAGATAAGCCCCATATGGATCACCAGCCTAACAACGTGCAGCACGAAGGCGACGATGCCCGTGGCCATGGCCATATGCGAAGAGGCACTAGGGATTCAGAAAGATGTCGTGGGCTTTACGATTCCTCTCGGTGCTTCGACCAATATGGACGGTAATGCCCTCTGGTACGGGGTGGTTGCAATTTTCGTTTCCCAGCTTGTCGGGATCCAACTGACCTTATCTCAGCAGGTAACTGCGGTGCTCCTTGGTGTGCTGATGACTCTTGGAAGCCCGGGAATCCCGGGAGGCATCTTTGTCGCAACTACGATTTTTCTGAAAACCCTCGGACTGCCACTTGAAGTCATTGGGCTCCTGGCCGGAATCTTCAGGATTATAGACATGGGTCAAACTACAATAAACGTGCTTGGGACAGTGGTGGTCACCGCGGTTATTGGGAATATGGAAAAAGACAGAGCGCTGGCGGCTTTTCCAGCAAGATAAAGGGAATTCGGAAATGAAAGACAAAACTGTCGGAATCCTTGGCGGAATGGGACCTGAAGCAACCATCGATCTTTTTGCCCGTATCGTCAAACATACCCACGCAAAAAAGGACGACGATCACCTGAGGATCATCATCGACAACAATCCCAAAATGCCGAGCCGGCAGGACGCCATTTTGAAGGGCGGGGAGTCTCCTGTGCCGGCGATGCGGGAAACCGCCCGCAATCTCGAGCGGGCTGGAGCCGACTTCATAATCATCGGGGCGAATACGCCTCATTATTTTTACGATGAGATAAAAGACGCAGTCCGGATACCATTTCTGCATATTATCGAAGAAGCAGCAAAGGAGACCGCCAAGGCCGTTCCCGGCGTTCGAAAGGTCGGCGTATTGGCAACCTCCGCGGCCATGAAAACAGGGCTGTATCAAAAATGCTTCGCGAAATACGGGATCGAAGTTCTCGATATGCCCGGGGAGATCCAGGAGCAGGTCCAGAAGGCGATATTTTCATTTAAATATGACGGGAAAACGCCCGAGGTAATTGAATTGATCATGAGTCCCATCCGGCACATGATCATGAATGGCGCCGAGGCACTCGTGATGGGGTGCACTGAAATCCCCATCATCCTGGAGAATATGAAGTTTTCAGTACCGGTGATCGACCCAAATGAGGTAATTGCGGTCGCTGCAGTCCAGTGCGCAAAAAACCAGAGAACACTTTAATCTTTCTATGCTTTATCGGCTTGTTGTCGGCCCGCTACACATTGCGCCAGTATTGATCTATCTGTGTTCGTCTTCAGAACCTGCGAGACAGGAAAGTTAGTGCCACTAAAACCCGCCGAGATTTCCCACGCTGGTGAGCAATGACCTGATCGATACAAGAGCGAGCCAAAACGTGAGGATGGTTGCAATCGCCATGAGTGCGATTGCAATGAAACCAATCTGTTTCCTTTTCCCATCACTTGACCGAGCGTACTTAATCCCCGGCCAGTGGCTCACTGCTAGAAAGCAGATGATCGGAAGAATGATACTGAAGCCATATATCCATACTTGCGTCTCAATGCTGGTCGAAAGCGGCGGGTCGCTCAGCTTCTTGCCGCAATTTGAGCAATAGCGCGCCGTTGGCATAACTGGCCAATGGCACTGCGGGCAAAGCGTCGAGGCTGGGACGTAAAGGGGTTCCACAGTTTTATTATACTTTTGAAAAAATCAGCCGGGGCGCAATTACCGGTGTCGAAGCGGCGGTATTCGGGGCTGCTTGCCAGCCTGAGAAGCCACGGGCAAAGAGCGTAAGACGGTTAGAAATTTCCATGAGCATGAGAATGTTCATGGAGAACGAACCACTGACGAACGCCGAACTTGCTGGTAGCAACTGTGCACAGCTAGTCATCGCAACCCGAATAACCGCCAACGTGCTCAAGCTGGCGTAGTTTTTCCAACTTGCACTTCTTCCTGCAATCTCTTCCCTTTGGTCTCCGGTAAACTCAATACGGCTATTACCAGCACGGCATATGCTCCGCCCGCAAAGATACCGATTGCGCGGCCAAGTCCCATGCGTGCACTCAGAAAGCCGATAAGCGCAGGAAAGATTGCACCGATTGCCCGACCAAAGTTGTAGCAGAACCCCTGACCAGACCCGCGGATTTCATTCGGGTACAACTCCGACAGGAAAGCTCCCATACCGCTGAAGACGCCGGACACAGACATTCCGAGAGGAAACCCCAACAGCAACATCTCGGTATTGGTGATCGGAATTAACATGTAAATGGTCACAAGGATCGTCGAGGCAACTGCGAATATGACGAATGTTTTTCGCCGTCCCAATAGATCGCTAGCGTATGCTCCAGCCAGATATCCACAAAATGACCCGCTGATCAGAACCACTAAGTAGGCGCTCGTATTGAATACCGAGAGATTCCGGACGGTCTTCAGATAAGTAGGCAGCCATGTAGTGACGCCGTAATAGCCTCCCTGAAGCCCGGCTGCAACAAGGCTCGCAAGGATAGTGATTCTCAGCACGGAGGGAGAAAAGATACGCAGGAAATTCGCGTGTAGCTGTCCATCATCTACTTTTCGTCGTGTCTCCAGATATACTCCGGACTCCTTAACGTTCCGGCGAACGATCACAATCAGCCCTGCCGGAAGGACACCCAGAAGGAAAAGTCCTCGCCAAGCAATCGCTTCTGGAAGAAAAGAGTAGATCACCGCATACATGATAGCGGCCAATCCCCATCCGACAGCCCAACTGCTCTGAACAAAGCCAACCGCCTTGCCCCGGTGCTCGGGACGGATTATCTCCGCAATCAGCACTGATCCGACCGACCACTCTCCACCCATGCCGAGACCTTGCAGAGTGCGCGTCACAAGCAATTGACCGGGTGAATTTGTAAAACCGCTCAGGAATGTGAAAAGGCAGTACCATCCGATTGTCACCTGTAGCATTCGCACACGGCCGTATTTGTCTGCGAGAACTCCTGCAAACCAGCCCCCCAAAGCAGAAGAGAGCAATGCTGCCGTCGCAATGAGTCCGGCTTCGCTTTTGTTCATGTGCCATATCATGACCAGCGTGGGGATCATGAAGGTGTAAATCATGAAGTCAAACGAGTCCATGGCGTAGCCCGCGAAACAGGCTCCCAAAGTTAGCTTTTCTCCGCTGTGCAATTGATGTATCCAGCTCATAGCTTCACCTTTGAATTGCCAACCAATAGTGGGCTGAGTCGAAATGCTCTTACAAAACCGAGAAATCCACGTTTTTCAGATCCGTGATCAGCATGTGACCGGGAGCATGAGTAATACAGAAAGTCGGCTTGGCTTCCATGACCACTGACTGCGGGGTGACGCCGCACGCCCAGAAGACCGGCAGTTCACCTTTCCTGATTTCTACCGGGTCACCGTAGTCAGGCTTTGAAAGATCAAGAATGCCGATAAGCTCGGGATCGCCAATGTGAACCGGAGCGCCGTGCACCGCAGGATACCGGGACGTAATCTGAATCGCTCGGATCGCATCGGCGGCTTTCATCGGCCTCATGGAGACGACCATCGGGCCGTGGAATATTCCGGCTGGAACGGTGGCTATCGAAGTCCGATACATCGGCACGTTCGAATTCTGTTCAATATGGCGCACAGGGACACCATTTTGCAGCAGCGCCTGCTCGAACGAGAACGAACAACCGATCACAAACGTGACGAGATCATCCCGCCAGTATTTATGGAGATCAAACGGTTCGTCAATTAATTTGCCGTCGCGAAAAACACGATACCGCGGCACATCAGTGCGGATGTCCAAGTCAGCGCCAAGCCTGCGCAGGTGAGGATCACCGACATCGGATACCCCGAGTAATGGGCAGGGTTTTGGGTTATTGAAGCAGAAACGATGGAAATCAGCCGCTACTTCGGCGGGCAGAATGGCAACATTGCCTTGAACGTAATCTGGCACCCAGCCGCAGGTAGGTTTACGCCAGTTACCGCGACGTATTTCGGCGCGTGCTTCTACTCCGGTCGCAGACGTGGATGAAGTTGCTTTGACTGGGTTGACGCCAGACATTTGCTCCTCCCTGTGCACGAGTCGTTCTTTTCTAGAATTTCGGAACTCTCCGATGTTGCGCATTTTACTTCAAAACCGCCCCAAAGATTGGTCTCCCTTTGGAGGAATCTGACATTGCGACCGTTTTTTCCCAATTCTGGTGGATTTATTGGTGCTGGAGGGGTGGGACTTCGCGGCAGAAGTACCCGGCAAATGCGATTCGCGGCCTTTATGCCGGTTCTGCTTCTCGAACTGGAAAGTGCAGGGACGACCCTCGATGCGGGTGCCCGTTCCCGCCGACCCCCCGAACTTCGCATCGATGAAAAGGACGACCGCTATCTCAACCAACATTAGTCACAAAAAATGCCCCTGTCCAGAAATGAAGTAGCTTCCGAGTGGTGGTGAACGGAAGTTATCCATCCTTCGCATAGCAATCTGCTTCGCGGCCTACTGCTTCACGAAGTCAAACGTGCAGGGGCGGCCTACGATGCCGAGACCTTTGTCGCGGGTGCCTGTGCCCTGCGTATCCTGGAACTGGGCCTTGATATTGTAGCTATAATCATCGCCCTTCCCAGTGAAGACTCCACGAGCATATGCCCTTGAGGCAACTATACCGTTGGCGGACAACTTAGCGCTGCCGTCCTCTTTGATCTTGCCTTCGATCAGCAGGTAGCCGGGTTCCCCTGCTGTACCGTGTTCTCCGCGAAAGTCGCCGGCCTTGACCAAGCTGGGGAACTGCCAGGTGTAGCCTTCGGTGTTCCCTTTTGCGGGGCAGCTCATCTTGGTGAGCCACTTGCCGTCGAAGCGCTCCCCTGCAAGCAAGATCTCTGGCAAGAGCACCAGGGCGCAAATCACAAGACACCGGACCATTTTCAACATTCTCTTTCCTCCGACGGTCAGTAAGACTAGCCAGCTCTTCTATCGCAGGGCTGCTATCGGTAAAGGTTCTCATCCGCATCTTCGGCACCAAGTGTGTGTGTCTGGCCACAGGCTCGTGCACATCATCACTGTTGGATTATCGTCGTAAGTGGGAACTTCGAAATATCTACGGTTACCTGCGATGTCAGTTGGTTGATAAGGCGGAACATATCTCGATTCCAGTATTGGTTTTCCGTACCTTCCGCGCTCTTCTGGTCGGCAATGCGGTAATAGGTTCCCCGGTAGTTCAATTGGACAATTGGCTGGTTTGCCTGGTCCTCAGTCGTTCCTGTTAAGCGTAACAGCGGATTGCGCTCAATAGCTGGAACGGCATCCAGGAATCTAGGCAGGACCTTCAGTTGCTGGTCTGGAGGGACGTTGCGATTGTTGGGAATGGTTGGGTTGGCGTGGGCGAGCGCATCATATGGACCCTGTTCCTGAGCTGCAGCGGCCATCAGTCCAATCAAAGAGCGCATGACCAGATGGGCAGATATTCCATTTGTCCCGGAAGTTGGGTTGCACGAGTCCTGATGATCCGAGCTTCCCTCGATGCTAAATCCATGAGCAAGGCTCGTAAGGATCACGTCGAGTGCGGGCCCTTTCTTGAGTTCCTTCATTTCCGGGTCGTTGAGTATTTCCTCTCTAATGTGCTCAATGTTGGGCAAGAGCTTCATGCCTTCGGCGTGAAGCGGATAAAGGGAGAACACCGGAGCAAACACTTTCTCCCCTAACAGCCATTTGCCATCGACATGTTGCCAAATTGCGTTCTTTTGTGAGGCGCTCACGATATCCTGCGCTTTCGGAGCGTTCACCGTGTCGTCCAATCCCGAATTACTCTCGTAGGGTACGAAAGTGCTCGTGCCCCGAAGCAGCAAGTATCCGTGCTTCTGCAGCCAGTACACTACGGCGTTGATCCGTAGAAAAGTTACATAACTGGTGAGCTCGTCCTGATCACGAAGATAATCAACGTCGGGTGTGCCATCCGGTTTGAGATAAACCGTTGGGGGGATATTCCGGATGGTTTCGACCGAGCAGACCTGCGCAGAACTTCTGGTAAGTTCGATTCGGTCCACCATGAGGCGGAAAAGTTGATCCACTCGCCAGCCCTGTTCGTAGAGTATGTAGAAGGTTTCTGCTGGAATCGGCTTCAAAAGGAGTCGCGCATTGGTTTCGTCATTCACCGGGACGAAGGTGAATATTGGATCGTGCTCATAGTTTACAAGAGGAGTTCCTCCGCCGGCCGGGCCGCCAATAACCGGATTGGCGTTTCCGACCGCGTAGGTACCACTCCCAGTCACAGACGCTTGCATCTTATAAGAACTTGTAATCTGGCCAACCTTAAAGAAATAAGTAGGATCGCGGTTTTGCAGCCGCGCCAAATTCAAGAGTACCTCTCGATTCGAGGTCTCCGCGTAGATCCTCTCAAAACCCACGAAGTCGGTTTTCAGACGTTTCACCGCACAACTGCACAGACCCAATGACAGAAGAACAATGAGTAACAGTTGTAAGCGGGTACTTCTTATTTTGGCTGGCAGAAGAAGCCCTGCCGTCGAGTGCGTTATAGATTCCAGCGTTCTTGATTTCATCGCGACTCCAGCGAGATGCAATTGGAACTTCACGAAACTCCACGGGAGAATGCCCCAAGCCGGAAGCAAAGTACCTCTTCTTCTTTAACTTCCGGCGAGCATATTCATGTCTCTCGCATGAGGAAATCAGTAATCGACACCTTTCCAGTAGTTTGGTGTGCTAACGATCTCGTACTTGCCAGGGTTAGCCTTGACGAGGGCGTTGGCGGTCGAATTCCACTCCGTGGCGTGGGTGGCGCCGCCGCCGGCACTGTTTTTCTGTACCACCGATTGGTCCAGCAGGTAGTTGTCGAATCCCTGTCCGTTCTTGGAGATGTCGTCTTCGTGTTTGTCAAATTGCGCTTGCTCGGCGCTGTTGGCGGCCTCAGTCGCGTTCATACGGGCAGTGGCTTGCTGGCCGAGTTGATGGATCTGGCCGATGTATTTCTGGGCGCCGGCCTCGATCTGCTGGTCACTTTGCTGCTTTTGCTTCATCTGCACCGCCATTTGCTGGTTGACCACCTGCGAGTTCATCTTGTAAGTGGCGACAATTGCCTTCAGCAGATCTTGCTCTTTGTTCTCCACAGCGCTGGGAAGCAGGGTGTGGTCCAGCATCACAGAGTAGCCACCGAAGCTGGCAATGGGATCGATGGCGCACATCATGTCGTTAAAGGCCTGCATGCCTTTGCCATCAGGATTCATGTGCCCCGTAGCGTGGACGCAGTGATTGCCTTGAGCAGCCTGCACGGGCTCAAGCTTGTCCACCTGAATTGGCGCCGGGCCCTGGCCACCGGCGCGCCGCCACGCCTGAAAGAGGTTGACGAAGTCCTTCTCGATATCGCCGCGGAATGGATAAACCATCGATCCGGGGGGGGGCGGCATGCGCCGTCGGCGCATATCGACCTGGAATGGGTTGTTGGGGTCGACGGCGTTGCGAATCATACCGATGCCGATCTGTTCGCCATTTGGCCCGCGCACAATGATGGTGCCCCGGCCGCTCTGCGAGTCCATCTTCCAACCGTCTGGAATGGAGATGGTGGCAGAGTTGTCAGACGCCGTGACCGCGTGGAGCGGAGTGTGAGACGCAGGGGATGAAGTCGAGGCGGAGGCCGGGGCGCTGCCACCCGATGCGCCGGATGAGGACGAATTTCCGCCAGGATGCCAAACGGCGAGGAGCTGCTGCAGCATTGGATTGGCTGTCTTGCTGAAGTGGTCGGCGGAGTCGGAAACCAGTCCCGCCTCGAACTGATTGGGCCCGGTTTGCGCGGCGATGACCATACCGGCCATCAACTTGTTGCCATGCGCATGATCCGCGACAGTGAAGAAGACTCCTGAAGAGTTGGTACCCTTGACGCGGAAGACTTCGCCTACTTTGGGCTTTTCGCCGCAGGTTTGATGGACTTTGTACAGCATCTTAGCCATGGCGGCAGGCAGGGTCGTAGCTCCATCTACTAGGCCGTACTCGATGGTGCCGCCCTGCGCGGCGGTAATGGTGGTCAACGGCGCCGGATTCGCCGCACTCGCCTGATCCGATGTCTTGCAGGAGCACAGAGCCAGCGCAAATAACATGAGAAATGTGCAAATCGTCCTTGCGATACGCATGCCGACAGTCTCCTTAACTTTTTATGAACTGAAAATAACGGTAAGTCTCAAAGATTAGGCGACGGGAGCCGCAGAAATCTCCCCCTAAGCCAAAACGGAGAGTGGTGGTTGATGGATTCGCTTTTCCCGACAGCACACATGCTACCATTTTCGGAAAGCCAATTGTGTCGTAACTATAGCAATGAACGCCCAGCCAACAGTTCGGCGCGTCGACAAATGTTTGTTAGTTGTGGTTGGCTGGTAGTTCCCTGTTGCTAAAGGACTGGGTGGTCTATTGCAAACAACCGTTTGGACTTGTCACGACCGCGGACATCCTTCGGCCCCCGCACGAACGCCCTCGTTTTCATTACGATCAGGTCCTTGTGTATCTCGCAATAACCTGTTCCATTTCGGGAATCTGCTATGCCTAAGACAGTGCAAATCGCAGGTGGAATGCCTCAAAGTCTTTCGCGAACTATGTGACACAACAGAACTGACTATCCGGGGTTGAAAACAGTGAAGAGTCCTTACGTAGGAAAGGGCTATACTCGGAGAGTTCTCTTCCCGGAGCGCGTATGAAGGCATGTATGGCTGCCTTTATGGTCTTGCTATTTCTTGCTGGCAGTGCCCTCGCTCCTGCGCAGACTCAGCGCGCCCTGCTCATCGGCATCAACAATTACCAGCCCGCAGGAACGCAAGCAGAGCATCCGGCCGGATGTACTTATGGGCGCTGCGAACTGGGGGGCTTCGAGAATCTGGACGGCGCGGTCAATGATGCCGAGGCCATGGCCGATCTGCTGATCAGTCCGAAATTCGGCTTTGCGGCAGAGGACGTGGTTCTTCTCACCAACCCAGCGCCACTTCATCCCCGGCTTGGTGTAGTCGTTCTGCCCGACGCACAGACATCGCGCGACGGAATCCTCGCGGCCATGCAGAAGTATCTCGTGGATGTGCCCCAGCGAGGAGACACGGTGGTCTTCTATGCCGCCAGCCATGGCTCCCTTCGCATCAACAGCAAGGGTAACAAACTCACGGTGCTGGTCAACGGCAAGTATGTTCACGCCGACAGCACGCTGGTACCCGCGGACGCATATCGGGGCAGCTATGACGTTCGTGACCGCGAGATGACGCGCATTTTCAATGCCTCTTTGGACAAGGGAATTCGTCTCGCGGTGATTTTTGACAGTTGCCACAGTGGCGGCATCAGCCGAGGAATTGGTCCAAAATACCGTGAGCGGCAGTTACCCTTCGACCCGCGCGACATTGCCGAATCCCCCGACTTACTTGCCAACGGGCAACCGCGCCCACCTCCCACGGAGAGAAACGACAATCCCGCCTTGGTGCTCTCCGCCGCACAGCAAGACCAGACGGCCAAAGAAATGCCGCTTTCGGGCACGATCGCGGAACCCCACGGAGCCTTCACCGCCGCGCTGATTGAAGCGCTACAGTCCTTGCCCGCCGACACTTCCGCCTCGCTTCTGTATCAGCGCGTAAAAGCCGTGCTCCAAGGCAGTGAAGTTCCGGATCAGGTGCCCGAATTGGATGCCAGCGCGGCGCGCCGACGCCAGCCACTCTTCGGAGGGGCGGCGGCAAATTCTGACAAGGTCCGCGCTGCGGCACTCCAAACCGATGGTGGCGGCGCGGTGTGGTTAGATATTGGCCGCGTCTCCGGCATTGGGATTGGCAGCGAGTTTGTCTCGGCGAAACCGAATAAGGATGGCCAGCTAGTTCAACTCCGCATTGCTGCTCTGAAGGGAATCGTGCGTTCCTCGGCCGATGTCATCAGCCCTCTCGGCGCCAAGGTCGCACCCGGAGAGATCTTCGAGCTGACGAAATGGAACCCAGCCGAATCGGCTCCGCTGCTCGTCTGGCATTGGCCGTCGAATCTGTCGCAGGACCAGATACTCGCCGCCGCGGCGGAGATCAAGGCAGCCGGGGTAATATCCATCGCCGATCCTGCCGAGGAGCCGTGGACTCACATCCTGTGCTGGGACGGCGCGAACTGGACGTTGCAGGAAACAGATGCGGCCGTCCCTGTCAGCCTCGGCGGGCGATTGAGAGCGAAGGCGTTGAAGCGGCATCTTCCGGCCGCTGCAAGACTCTGGGCCAACCTTCCACCGTCGAAGGAGTTAGCCGCAAAGCTGATCGTGGACGATGTAAACAGCAACGTCCAGCCCGCGACCGGGCTTATTAGCGCACACTATGCTCTTACGGGAGTCCTCGGCCCGGATGGGCTCGCCTACGCATGGTTCCACAAGAGCGAGCTGGTGGCGGGCGCGCCTCCCCCTGGCCGGACTGGCCACAGCCCAGGCTGTTCTTCGGAGTCACAGTATCCGGTGCGCAGCGATTGGGTGTCAATTAGTAGTAGAGGAGGCGTCCCCCAGGGTGGCGCTGCGGCCCTGAACTCCTTTGCATCGCTGCTGGCCAAAGTTCATGGTTGGTTCGAATTGGCGGACAGCCCCGCCGGCACATCCAGCGCCGGTTATTATTCACTAGCTCTTTTTCTCGCATCCAGCGAAACGCCGCTTGCCGCCGATCAACCCGTGACTCAGGGCGAGTTGTTGAAAATTGGCTTGCGCTCAAGGCAACGGGTTGTGGAGAAACGCTGGGTCTACATTCTCGACATCGATTGCCACGGCAAAGGAACGGTGATTTATCCGGGCAACTACGCTGAAAATCAGTTTCCCAATGCGGCCGACCAGGGCCGGCAATTTCTTCTGCCGGGGGCACGCACGCTCCGCATCGAGCCGCCCTATGGGATTGACACGCTGGTTCTGCTGAGCACTGCACATCCGCTGCCCGATCCTGATGTGCTGAACTTTGAGGGGGTGGCTTCACGCGGTGCCCAGCGTACGGAATCGCCCCTTGAGAGGCTATTGCGCCGCACTAGTGGCGGAATGCGCGGATCTCCCGGCGAAGTGCCGACCGACTGGGGCGTCGAGCTCACGACCATCCACAGTTTCGGTGTGCTCGCGCAGTAACCTGGAGGCGATGAAAACTGCATTATGGATGGGCACCAAAATCTTGCTGGCGTAGAAAGGGTTGGTCACCCAACCACTCACGTACGGAGGACTTTGTTAACATTTCCTCACCGTCTTTCGCTGCTTGTTCTCTCCATCGGCGTTGCCCTGTGCTGGCTACCTCAATATACTCTGGCGCAGCAGCAACTCAGTGCGCCGAGGCAGGATGGGCACACAACGCCGCTATTGCTGTATCCCGCCGTAGGTGCGAGTTCAGCATGCGCCCCGCTGGCCGTGATCTCGCACGGCGCAGGAGGCTCGGAATACGGATATCGCTACCTAGCCGAGGCAATGTCGCACCTTGGGTACACAACCGTCGTCATGAATCATCAAGAGAGTGGAATGGCGGCCCTGCGGAAGGACATGCGGGAATACGGTTTTATGCAAGGATTGCGAACGCTCGTCGCCGATCCAGCGGCAGAGCAAGCGCGCCTTCTCGATGTTGGCGCGGCGCTGAAATGGGCAGATAGCCAGTGCGCCGTGCCGTTCCGGGTGCTGCTCGGGCATTCCATGGGCGCCGAAACAGTCATGCTGGAAGTGGGCGCAAAAAACATGATCGGTGTAACGTCTCCCCCTGCAGGGCAAGACCGCTTTGATGCCTACGTCGCCCTTTCGCCGGAGGGACCGGGCGTGGTGTTTCCCAAAAATGCGTGGAGTGGCATTCACAAGCCGATCCTGATACTTACGGGGACGAACGACCAATCCCTGAAAGGTGGACCCCAGGCTCGCCTTGTTCCCTGGCGCGGCCTGCCCGGTAGCGCCGGGCAATGCCAATGGATGGGCGTAATCGACGGCGCCACGCATCTGAACTTCGCCGGCAACGGCCCAGGGAACGAGCGAGTTGTAGCGATGGCGACACAGACGATCGCGGCATTCCTGGAAGGCGTACACAAAACCTCCTGTATACTTCCGCCGTCTACAAGCCAGATGAAGTTGCAAGGGAAATAGGCGTTGATTCGAAGAGTGACAGGAAGAGACAGCGCTTGTCAGAGGTAGAGGCACGATGGACTGTGCAAGGAAGCTACTGGTTGCGATATGCCTGAGCATGATGCTTCTGGCGGGGGTGGCAGTCACTTGCGCGCAGAACGCATCCTTGCGCGAACAGATCAGCGAGCACGAACAAAAGCTGAGTGAGGCGCGTGCGGCTCAACGCACGAGAGAAGAAGGGATTCAGTTGATTGCTCTGGGCTATCTTTACCGGCAATCAGGAAAGATGCAAAAGGCGCTGGAATGCCTGAACCAGGCTCTGTCCATCGAACGGAATTCGGGCAGCCAGGCCACACAGGCAATGGCGCTGAACACCATGGGCAAGGTGTACTCGGACATGGGACAGGAGAACAAGGCTCTGGCGCTGTTCGGCCAGGCGCTGCCGGTTTGGCAATCCTTGGGATTCCGCGCGGCCGAAGCCAACACGCAGACCTATATCGGCCGGGCGTACAACAATCTTGGGCAGAGGCAAGAGGCGCTGAAGCATCTGAACGAGGCATTATCCATTTGGCGAGAAGCTGGGAACCGGATGGGAGAGAAGCATGGCCGGCCGCACCTTAGTCTCGGGGAGTGGATGGAGCTGAAGCGTCTGAGAGACGCGTTGCCGAACTTACAGGACATGGTCGAACGTACGGGTGAAGCAAACACCCTGGACAACCTGGGAAGAACCTATTCCGACATGGGCCAAGGGAAGGAAGGGCTGGAGTATCTCAAGCAGGCGCTACCGCTGTGGCGCGAAACAGGCGAGCACAGTGGAGAGGCACTCACGCTAAACGATATGGGCAGGACTTATGCCGACCTGGGAGAGAAGCAGGATTCGCTGGAATTTTTTAACCAGGCCTTGTTGATATGGCGGACGATTGGCAATCGGCAGGGCGAAGCGATGACGCTGAACAGCATTGGGCGCCTGTATCGCGATCTTGGGCAACAGCAGACCGCGCTGGACTATTACAACCAGGCGCTGCCAGTGTGGCGCGAAGTGGAAAACCGCAATGGTGAGGCGTTGGCGCTCAACGATATCGGCAGGGCTTATGCCGACCAGGGACAGGGGCAAAAGGCGCTGGAATATTTCGACCTCGCGTCGCCCATCTGGCGCGAAACCGGGAACCGTCGCGGTGAGGCGGCGACGATGAACAATGCCGGGAGAGTCTGGTCCGACCTGGGAGAGGCGGGGAAGGCGCTGGAGGTAGACAGCCAGTCGCTTGCCATATGGCGCGAAGTGGAGGACCGCCGCGGCGAAGCGCTCGCGCTGATGACCATGGGCTGGGCGTACTACGCGGGGAAACAGACGGACAAGGCACTGACGAGTGAGTTGGCGGCGCTGGCGTTGGCAAGATCCGCCGGTGACCCGGAGATCGAAGGAGCGATAGAAACCAGCTTGATGATCGGCTTCCGCAACGAGCATCGCCGGGAAGAAGCAATTCTGTTCGGAGTCGATGCGGTGAACAACTACCAGCAGATTCGTAAGAATATCTCCGGACTGGACAAGGATCTTCAGAGTGGGTTTGTGCGCTCGAAGTCACTCACATTTCGAGTGCTGGCAGAGCTTCTGGTGCAGACGGACCGGCTCGCAGAAGCCGAACGTGTTCTTGACCTGCTCAAAGAACAGGAGTTGAAAGAGGTCGTTAGGGGCGCAGCGAACAGCGCGGACTCCAAGGTCAGTCCCTTGGAGTTAACTAGCGCTCAGCAAAATGCGGAAAGCCAGCTTTCGGTCCCTGAAAAGTCGGCAACTGCCCTGACCGACATGAACGTGGAGTTGGCCAGACTGCAGGCCCGAACCGAACGCACCCCCGAGGAATCTGTTCGCTTGAAGACGCTGGAAGCAAAAATCGAAGCGGTCAATAGGGAGGTTTCGGAGTTCTTCAGGAGGACTCTCTATCCAGAACTGGCGCAGAAGGCCGGAGCGCAGGATGCAAACGCATTGCTGAGCAAGGAAAGGTCGGAGATCAGCCGCCTGCAGAATACCCTGGCGAAGCTGGGCACGAACGTAATCGGCATACGCTTGCTGCTGGGAGATGAACATGCGTATGCGATTGTGGTGACTGCACAGGCACGCAAGAAGTACGAACTTGCTGTTGCTCCAGAGGAGTTGCGTAGCAAAGTGCTGCAGGTGCGTGACGAGTTGCGCAGGCCGTCGTCCAATCCGAAGCCTCAACTGGCGGAGTTGTACGCAATCACCGTGGCGCCATTCGCAGAGGAGCTTTCAGCGCTGGAGCGGACCACCGGGGGAAAAGGACCTGCCCCAGTACTGCTATGGTCCTTGGACGGCGTAATGCGTTACCTCCCCATGGCTGCACTGTTTGACGGTGAGCACTATATGGCCGAGCGTTTCAACGACGTCCTGTTCACTCCCGAGAGCTATGGGCATATGACGGGCTCCTGTGACGCCCACCGGCCTGCGCTCCATGTGCTCGCGATGGGCCTGTCAAAGAGTTACGGAGGGTTGCCGGCATTGCCCGGCGTGATGCCGGAGCTGGATGCGGTGGCGCACGACCCGGTTGTTCCTGAATCCCACGGGCCCATGGATGGGCTTCTTCTGTTTGATGAGCGTTTTACCTACGCGGCATTGAAGACGCAGCTCGGTGGAGGATCAACCTTCCCAGTGGTTCACATCGCGAGCCATTTCGTTCTGGAGACTGGTAAAGGTGCAGAGCCCTATCTGATGCTTGGTGGAGAAAACAGCAGCGAAGCAGCCGGATTTCCTCTCACGCTTTCAAGAATTGAAGACTCTACGATCGCCTTCCATGAAACTAGGCTCTTGACCCTCTCAGCCTGCAGCACAGCGAAGGGCGACGTGGCGAAAAATGGTCTTGAGATGGATAGTCTGGGGATGATCGCTCAGCAGAAGGGCGCCGAGGCTGTGCTGGCTACCTTGTGGGATGTAAATGACGCGAGCACCAGCCAGTTTATGAGCGATTTCTACACGCGATGGGTAAAGAACCCGACCGATGGCAAGGCGGAGGCACTGCGCCAAGCACAGCTGAGATTGCTGCGAGGGCATGACGAAACTCCGCATATTGCAAGCCATCGCGGACTTCAGGCTGTAGAGGACGATTCCTCAACAAAACATGGCACCGGCTATGCACATCCATTTTACTGGGCCCCGTTTGTCCTGATTGGTAACTATGAGTAGCTTTTGGAATTATGCAATAACTCATTCCGCTAAAAGCCACAAGTGTACGAGGGCAAGTATGCGCAGGTTCGTGATCGGTCTCCTAAGCGTCTGCATATTCTCATTTCTTCAGCCGGCGCACGCCAGTGATGAAATTCCGCCCACGGACGTATCGTCGCAATACATTCTGCAAGGCGCGGTTGTGGGTCCCAACGGGCTTCCTGTTCCAGGAGCGCGTATCGATTTGCGCGATGCAGCGGATGAAATCTTGGCGGATACGGTGACTGATGTGGACGGAAAGTTTGCACTGCTTGGCATGCGCCTTCCAAACGGCAAGTACCTGATACACGCTTCCGCAGTTGGCTTCGAGGTCGATGAAAAGAGGTTTGAGATCGACAAAGAATCTCAGACCGCTTTGAACTTCTTGCTGACGCTTAAGATTGCAGCCAAACCGCGGGGCATAAGCTCCCGCTTCACGGTTGTGCGAGTCTTTTACGCAACCGACCGGAAGCAGGAAAAAGACGCGCAATCGGTGCGATATACCGGGTCAAGGTCGGACGGGGGTACTCTTGCCTATGGCTCATGTGAAGTCAGCATCCCGGAGACCCATTCTTCTGCTGAACTGGAACGCCCTTCGATCTGGAGATTCGAGTTTCATGTTGATCCTGAGAAACACTTCATGTTGCGAAAGATCGAACCTGAACCCAAGGAGCGGTTCTTTAAGGAGATGTCGGACTCTGTTGCCGCATCACCTACGAAGGACGCCTTTGTTTTCGTTCACGGTTATAACGTGAGCTTTGCAGACGCCGCCATCCGTACCGCCCAGTTGGCGTTTGATTTCGGCTTCAAAGGCGCACCGATCTTTTATAGCTGGCCATCCAAGGGCAGCCTCTTTGGATATTTCGCTGACGAAGAAAGCGCCGCCCAAACGGTTGGCAACCTGAAGCAGTTCCTCGAAGAGGTCGCGTCAAAATCCGGCGCGACCGTGGTTCACCTGATCGCACATAGCATGGGGAATCGTGCACTTTTGTCGGCGGTTGCGCGACTTGCGGCAGACCCTCATTTCAAGGATTTTAAGAAATTTCATGACTTAGTATCGGCTGCGCCGGATGTGGATCGCGATGATTTCAAGAAGCTCATCGCGCAAATACAGAAGCCAACGAGCCCTAATATTGCTCTTTACGTTTCACAAAAAGACCAGGCCCTGGTTGCGTCACACCTCCTATTCCATAAAGAGCCGCGGGCAGGGGAGGGCGGGAGCCAATCCGTCGTCATGCAAGGAATGGATACGATCGATGTTTCGAATATAAACATGGACGCTCTTGGGCACAGTTATTACGGTGACAACCCTAGCGTAGTCTCGGATCTTGTGGAGTTCTTCGAAGGCAAGCACCCTCCGCGGCCGGGGCTTATGCGGATCTCGGTTGGGAGCCTTGGATATTGGCTGCTGCGTCCCGCAAACTAGGTGGAATGAGGCAATCGCTATTCGCCGGCGGTTGGAGCTACTCACGTGTAGACGACTTTGTGACTGTGAAAGTACTCGACTTCAATAGCCTTCACTAAAAATCAACATGTTGGGATCATTGCCCGTCAGCGAGCTGGAGAATATTGAATCGAGGGGATTTAACAAAAAAAGCGGAATCGGGTTCGGGACCAGGGGGTCGGAGGTTACGGGACGTTTTCCCGCGAGGCCTGAAAAGGCTGCAGCACCTGCAACGACTAACGGCCTACGGCGTCGGCTACAGCGCCTACACATCGAAAAATCGTCATCTTCACTTTTTCTGTTTGTTTTTTAGGGCGAACACCTGAGCGTTAAAGGGGATGCATCCGGCTAAAATCACCTGATCCGAAAGTTTGACGAAGCCAATTGTGTCTAGAGCGAAGCCGAGGCTAGCGCAAGCTTATTTGTGGCGGGTTAAGCAGCGGCATAGTCGAGTTCTGGGCTTTGGTTGTGCTTCGCAGCGGAGCGGAATCTGCCAGCTGTGGTGGAGCTTGTCATGGCTGTCTAATCTGCCTCTCAGGTCAAGAAAGGTGTAAGAAGGAATATGGTGACTCCTGTTAAGGCCGTTTCCGAGAGTGGTAAAACACAAAAGGATGCCACGCGGGCCGTTATCGCAAGCGGTCTTGGGAATGTGATGGAGTGGTATGACTTTGGGATCTATGGTTATTTTGCTCCGGTACTTTCCTCTCTCTTTTTTCCTTCGAAAAATCCGCTAACGTCACTTCTTATTACCTTCGCTGTTTTTGGTGTCGGTTTCGTTGTGCGTCCCCTGGGTGGGTATCTGTGCGGACACTACGGCGATAAGTTTGGCAGACGCAATGTGCTTTGCTTCACCATGGTAATGATGGGGATTTCGACGTTCTCTATTGGATTGTTACCAACCTACGCACGTATAGGACTGTGGGCTCCCATTGCCCTTACGTTCTTTCGCCTTATTCAAGGTTTTTCTGCGGGGGGAGAGTGGATTGGCTCAACGTCGTTTATCGTTGAGTACGCGAAAGAGACGAACAGAGGATTTATTGGAAGCTTTCAAATGTTTAGCGTGGGACTCGGGTTGCTTGCTGGCTCCGCGATGGGGGCATTCATTTCGGGTTCCCTTTCTGAACAGGCATTCAGTAGCTGGGGATGGAGACTTCCATTCTTTCTTGGTATCACAATAGCCGCTGTAGGTTATTACCTGAGAGTGAAACTTGAAGAAACACCCCGATTTAAAGAAGTCGAAGAAGCACAAGACAAATCGCGATCGCCACTTGTCGATACTTTGAAGCAGTATCCGAAGGAAATTCTGCTCTCCATCGGCTTCACGATCAACTGGACCGTATCGTATTACGTGGCAATGAATTATCTGCCAACCTACGTTTCCAAAATCGTGAAGTTTCCGCTGTCGTTGACGATGACATCGAACACGATTGGGCTGGTGTTCTTTCTTATTCTGACACCTCTTATGGGAGCATTGTCTGACAGAATAGGGCGGAAGCCGGTATTGTTGGCCTCCTGTGCTGGGTTTGCCTTGTTTTCATATCCTCTATTTCTCCTGTTGAACAAAGCGACTTTCATTTCAATACTCACCGCACAACTGATTTTTGCCTTGCTTGAGGCTATGTTCTCTGGACCTGGCGCGGCAGCTCTGGCAGAAATTTTCCCAACCAAAATACGTCTAAGTGCTCTCTCTTTGGGCTATAACACCGGGGTGGTGCTATTTGGAGGGATGGCTCCATTTATTTGTACATATCTCATCATGGCGACGAAGAGTACTATGGCTCCTTCCTTTTACGTTATTGCGGCAGGGATCGTAAGTTTCATTTGCATCTATTCCCTCAAAGAAACTTTTAACCAGAAGCTTAGATAGTACTTCTAAGAAAGGCACAAGATGCGCACATTAGTACAAAATGCACTCCTTATTGATGGACTCGGTAACCAGTTCCCCGGCAGCTTTGTCGACATCTGCGACAATATGATTCAGGAAGTTGGGGCCGGGAAGGATGTGCGTCGCGATGTCAAATACGACATCATAATCGATGCCATCGGTAAGACAGTTATCCCCGGCATGATTAACTGTCATGTGCATCTGGGAATGAACGCCGGGGCGCAACCCATGCACACCCTGGCGGTCTCAACCCAATTACAGGTGTTGATGCAGGCCATCGAAAACGTACAAAAGATGGTGAAAAAAGGGATCACAACTGTACGAGACTGCGGGGCCAAGGAGTTCGAAATACTGCTGCTGAGAGATAACGTCAAGAAAGGCGTAGTTCCAGGACCACGCATCCTGGCGTCTCAAGCTATCAAGATTACGGGCGGGCACTTTACCGGCCGTGTTGTGGACGGTCCCATAGAGGCAAAACGCGCGGTCAGGGAACAAGTCTTCGCAGGCGTCGACTTTGTTAAGCTGATGGCCAGTGGCGGCTTAGGCAGGGCAAATGAACAGCCTGGCGTCCCCGAGTTGGATGTCGAGGAAATGCAAGCAGCCATCCGCGAAGGGAAAAAGCATGGCCTTAAGGCTTGTGCCCACGCACACAGCAAGCAGAGCATGATGAATGCGATTGAGGCCGGGGTAGATACCCTGGAACATTGCACATTTCTGGATGATGAAGTCACGGACGCTATCCTCAAGAATAATATCCCGGTAGTTCCCACGTTCCAACCTTACTACCAGATATCTACTTCAGCCGCGGGATGCGGACTCCCGGGCTTTATGGTTGAAACCGCGAAGATGCTTTACGCGGAGAAGCTGCCGAGATTCCAAAGGGCACTCAAGGCCGGAATCGAAATCGCTTTTGGGACGGATGCCGGCGCCCCATTCACCCCGCTTGAAGACATGGTGACTGAGACCAGGATCATGGTCGAGATGGGGATGAAGCCGATGGAGGTAATTGCCAGCTGTACTTCGATAGCCGCCAAAACCATTGGATTGAGTGAGCGGCTCGGAAGCATTCAAAAGGGGAAGCTCGCCGATATCGTTTTGTTGAACGGGAATCCCTTGGAGAACATTGCCAAACTGGGTGATGTATGTTGCGTTATTCAGAATGGCCGGATAGTACATTCCGAAGGCATGGACACAACCAACAGGCTCAAGGTCGGAGCTTTTGCATAGAGGAGATTGCGATGATCGGCGAGGCAGAAAAGAAAGAAATTCAACAGTTCGTCAGCGACCTGGCTCTGGAGCAGGGCGCGAGCGCTGAGCAGTACAGAATTGCTATTAAGGCAGCTATCAAGGACCGGGCGATCATATACTACTGCATGTGGAAAACCTTGCAGCGGTTACACCCTGAAGTCGATGCTTCGAAGGTGCTGCGGGAGGCATCGTGGGACTTCGGCGTTATTAAGGGCAAGCAAATGGCCAAGAAGCTCGGCGGGGTGGATAAGACCCCGAAAGAAGTCCTCAAGGGCCAGACGTCAAAAGGCGGAATGCTGGTATTCAAGCAGGAGATTGTCGAACTGAATGATGAGAAGGCCGTGAAAATCTTTAATGAATGCCCACACATCGAAACCTTCAAAGAGCTGGGCGCCACGGCTGACGAACTGAAAACATTGTGCCGGGACATGCTGTGTTGGGGAGACTATGGGACATTTGCGCCATTTCCGAACGTAAAGCTTGAGTGGCCGTCTACCCTGGCTGACGGGGATGGCAAGGGTTGCGCAATGACACTTACGAAGAAAACCTAAATGTTGCAACTGCTGTGATGGCAGTCGAGGCTATGCTTGTCTACGGCCAAGGTTAGTCATCGCACGACCACGTATACATCGTCGGAAAGTCTAGGGGGTTCGCCTTCCGCCATAATAGACGAAGGCTAGACGACGCCCGAAGAGCCGCTTCTGCTGATCTTTCCCGACCGTCCAGGACGCATGTTTGTGTTTGCGTCACATGCTGGCCGCGACGGCCTTTCTAGAACCGCGGACTGATCACCCAATCGAATGCATCGAGTGGTCGTGGGACCACCCCAGACATGGACAGCACCGAGATCGCGGTCTAGGGGCAGCAGGAACGGAGCGCCTACAATGGGCGTTTTGAATCCACCTGCTATAGACTACCTTGAATCGTAATCTGCCACTCGCCGGAGCCGATCTGCTGAATGCCCTGCACGGCAAATCCGCGCTCCCTTGCGATGCGTGGCACGTCCCCGGTTGCAGCCGGACAATCTACAAGAAGATTGAGTTGGCTGCCGTCGGGTAGTTTGTCAAGGAGTGGCTCGATCGCGTACTTAGGATACGGGCACATCCACCCTCTCAGGTCGACCTGATACGATTTGTCCCCGATCTTGATCGTGCTTACCTGTTTCATGTTTTGTCTTCTCCACTATCCGGATTGCGATATAGAACAGCAATAAGAAACCGAAAACGAATGCTACGGCCCCATACCATCCCAGAACCTTGGGCAGGAATACCGGCTTACCGTACAGCCACCCCTCTCCGACCGGCGAACCATAAATATGTATCCAGAGTCCGGCGGCCAGCATACCCCCTAGTATCGCCAACCAGGAGCGCACATAGCAGAAGTTGTAACAGCGCAGAATCAATGTACGAAGGAATCATTTGATGTCTGAAAGAAAATACTGGGAAGAAGAATTAGAAACACTGCCCCGCCTGAAACTTGAGCAGTTACAGCTGAAGCGACTTCAGGAGCACTTGGCGTTTGCACATGATCGTTCTCCTTATTACCGGCAATCGTTTGCTGCCGCCGGTGTGAAACCGTCCGATCTGAAGCGCTTGGAAGATGTGCAGCGTTATCCGTTCACCGACAAGCAGGTTGAGCGTGACCGTCAGCTCGCAGTGCCGGATCTCGGTGACATGGTGGCCGTGCCGGAGGACGAGATCGTATTCGTTTCGGCTTCCAGCGGTTCAACCGGTGTGCCCACACTCAGCCCGTTTACCCAGAAAGACTTCGATGACTTTCAAAACGTCGAATCGCGCCAGTATTGGAGCATTGGCATGCGACCGAAAGACCGCTACCTGCATGCGCTGAATTTCTCGCTATTCGTCGGTGGTCCAGACGTCATCGGCGCCCAAAACCTTGGTGCTCTCTGCATCTGGGCCGGCACTATTCCTTCGGACCGGCTGCTGTACATCATGAAACAATTCAAGCCGACGATCACTTGGACGACGCCCTCCTATGCTTGGTACCTGGGTGAAACTGCGCTGAAGCAGGGAATTGATCCGGCCCGTGATTTATCGATTAGAAAAATCATCGTCGCCGGTGAGCCAGGGGGCTCGATTCCTGCGACTCGCGCTGCCATCGAACAGCTCTGGAGAGCGGACCTTTACGACTATTACGGCCTCTCCGACATCTTCGGTTCCTGCGCCGGCATGTGTCCGGAGAAAAACGGCCTACACCTGGCAGAGGACAACATTCTCCTGGAAGTGCTCGATCCGCACACCCTGGAACCTGTGCCCGATGGCCAGCCGGGAGAGATGGTATTGACTACTCTGCTGAAAGCCGCGCGGCCTATGATTCGCTTCCGTACCGGTGACATCGTTACACGTTTTCCCGATGAGTATCCGTGCGGTCGTACCTTCTCGCGCTTCGTTGTACAAGGCCGGATCGATGACATGTTCATTGTCTCCGGCGTGAATGTCTTTCCTAGCGATGTCGAACACGTCGTGCGTGGTATTCAGGGCCTGAACGGCGAATATCGCGTTTCGGTTTATACCCACGAGCACTTGACCCGCTTCGATGTGGAAGTGGAGGCGGGTGGATTCCATGAAGATGACGGCTCGGCGATAGCACAGCAGATTGCCAATCAGATCAAACTTCGCACAGGCGTGCGGCCAGAAAATGTAAAGGTCCTGGCGCCCGATACGCTTCCTCGCGCCACCCACAAGGCCAAGCGCCTTGTGAATCGGCAGACGGCCGAAGAGATATTGAAAGGAACTGGAATCTGAGGATCCTTTGGGGAAGCCGTGATCTCGTCCTCGTGATATGGGCGTAATTTCAACGGTCGCGAGAGCGAAATTCACCAGTTCTCGATTTGTTGATTAGCTTGATTGACTATTGTTTTCTTTCTCCACTCAGTCTGGTAGCATGGATGCTGAGATTTATGTTTCTGGAAACTCACAGCGTCGAGACGGGTTGCAGCATGTGCGCTTGTTGCATGTGTCGGGCCCTAACTGTGGGTCATTCCAGGAATGCGAAGGCGTAGAGAAAAATCTAGCTCAGAAATTTCGCAATATCCGGAAAAGCCCACGATAAAAGTCGTGGGCTTTTTGCTTTTGTCACCTGTAGCCGGATTAAAACCGATCGAAGCGGGCATCAGCAGCACTGCCGCGAGACAGGAGAGAAAACAATGAACATTCACGAACAAGCGACGGGTGCGGAGCGAAAGATTGGACTGTCACTGGATGGCTGGGCAGTAGCGATTGCTCTGTTCCTGACAGCATTAGTTCGCGCGGGCGTGCTGAAGCGCGTTCCCTGGTAATCGAAATTTCTTCTTCGGAGGCATGTGTATGGCAAGCTCAATCGCTCTGCCGCAAGTCCAAGCGGGCAACTCGCCGAGGCGACTTCTGGCGATGGTTCCAGGTATCGCGTTGCTCGCCGTAGTTGGTTTAGCGGGTAAGTTTGTAGAACAGACAATCACCGCGTACGGCAAGGCACATCATGTGGCGCTGCCGAATATCGAGTATGTATTGTGGGCCATCCTGTTTGGCCTTGTCATTTCAAATACGGTCGGCGTGGCGAATATTTTCCAACCTAGCGTTGCGACCTATGAATTCTGGCTAAAGGTCGGCATCGTGTTCTTGGGGGTGAGATTTCTAGTTGGCGATGTTTTGAAGCTAGGCGTCGTTACTCTGGGACTGGTTGCGGTAGAAATCTCTATCTCTCTGGCGCTAATGACCGCGTTGGGCAAGCTGTTTAAGTTGACGCCAAAGCTGACTTCCCTGCTGGCGATCGGCTCGTCGGTTTGTGGTGTCTCAGCCATCATTGCCGCCAAGGGCGCCATCGAGGCCGATGACGAGGATTCTTCGTTTGCGATTGCGGCCATCCTCGCTCTGGGCGCGCTTGCGCTCTTTACCTTTCCGCTGATCGGACATGCACTCGGCATGAACGACCGGTTGTTCGGATTGTGGTCCGGCCTAGCTGTAGACAACACTGCCGAGGCGGTTGCCACCGGTGCCCTCTACTCCAGCGCTGCCGGCAAATTGGCGGTTCTCGCCAAGACTACCCGCAACGCAATGATCGGATTTGTCATCCTCGGCTATGCAGTGTACTGGGCCAGCCGCGGGCAAGCACGCGCTGTCGAAAATAAGGCAGGCTTTCTATGGCAGAAGTTTCCTAAGTTCGTGCTCGGATTCTTGCTGATCTCGATTCTTGCGTCGCTTCAGTTCTTCAATAAGGTCCAGATGGACTCCATCGCAAACCTATCGCGCTGGGCGTTTCTTTTGACCTTCGCCGGCGTTGGCCTGCGTACGAATTTCCGCGAGATGCGCAAGCAAGGGGTACGACCATTTATTGTCGGCGCTTTGGGCGAAGTTGTGATCGCGGCGCTGACGCTTGGCCTGGTACTCGGAGCAGATAAGTTGTTTCACCTTTGATCCCTATGCGTAGCGGACCGGCTTGCTGCTCTCAGAACGCGATCTCGCTGGGTATTCGATTTCGAGCGCGGCCCTGGTCGAGGCTGGCCGGCACAAAATTGTAAACGGGAAACCGTAACTTCTGATGGAGGAAGCAATTTTTAAAGACATTGCCTCCTATATTTCATCTGTATGGGTATAGCGGCCCGAAGGGCTGGATATCTTTCTTGGAGATGATACATGACTATTGCTGCTAGTGTTACCGAGCTTATAGGGCGTACTCCGCTCGTTCAACTGAACCGGGTGACGGAAGGCTCTTTCGCCAAAGTCGTCGCCAAGCTGGAGAGTGCAAACCCTGCAAATAGTGTAAAAGACCGGATCGGGCTTGCTATGATCGAAGCCGCCGAGCGCGAAGGCAAGATAAAGCCCGGCAAGACTGTGTTGATCGAGCCGACCAGTGGCAACACTGGAATCGCTCTGGCCTTTGTCGCTGCCGTCAAGGGATACAAACTGATACTCACGATGCCGGAAACGATGAGCCTGGAGCGTCGCGTTCTCCTGCGGGCCTTCGGGGCCGACATTGTGCTAACTCCCGGCGCCAACGGTATGAAAGGGGCGTTACTCAAAGCTGAAGAGATTCTCAGCCAGACGCCGGACGGCTATATCCTGCAGCAGTTCGACAACCCCGCCAACCCGAAGATTCATTTCGAAACCACTGGCCCCGAAATCTGGAATGATACCGATGGAAAGGTGGATATTCTCGTCTCCGGCATCGGGACCGGCGGCACGCTGACCGGCATCAGCGAATACATTAAACCCAAGAAACCGCAGTTTAAGGCCGTTGCCGTGGAGCCGACCGACAGTCCCGTGCTCTCGGGCGGCAAACCGGGACCGCATAAGATCCAAGGCATCGGCGCCGGCTTTGTCCCCAAGGTTCTGAAGACAGATCTCATCGACGAAATCGTCCAGGTCACCAACGACGAGGCAATTGCGATCGCGCGACGCCTGCCGCTGGAAGAAGGATTGCTGGTCGGCATCTCTTCGGGAGCGGCGGTGAGCGCGGCGATCAAGGTTGCGCAGCGTCCGGAGAACGCCGGCAAGCTGATCGTGGTGATCCTGCCGGATTTCGGCGAGCGCTATCTTTCCAGTGTGCTGTTCGATCAGCCAAGGCAGGAGGTCCAGCAACTGAAGGCGTCTCCGATTGCTGAAGCCGCGCCGGTCGCCGCGAAAAACTAGGCATCCAATGCGATCTACACACGTACCTGATTCGCGGCCCCACACAGGTAGGGCTGCGAATCGGGCGGCGAAGTAGCGAGAGCAGATTTCCACTGTCGTAAGATCCAGCCGCTGTGACGTCTCCCCTAGACCGGCAATACCCGGTAGAATTAGAGGGATAAGCACTGTACCTTCGTTATCATCCAAATTGTGAGACATCTAGCTGGGTGTATTCGGAGGCAGAGTTCACCGCACCAGGGACTTAACCCACATGGGAACGACGACATCAACTCCTCTCAAGCCAAACTTGGATTCTCTGCGGATCTCGGAGGAACAGCGTAAAAGCAACGCCTCAGGCAAACGCTGGGTCTGGATCGGCTTCACCGTTTTTGTAATCATTTTGCTGGCTGTCGTGGGCTTCGCTTATCTTGGTCGAAAAGCGGAAGTCGAAGTGGCGGTCGTGCGCAGGCCCGCCACCGGAGCCGCCGGGGTACTTAATGCCAGCGGCTATGTCACTCCGCGCCGCCGCGCCACCATCGCGGCCAAGATCACCGGAAGAGTCACAGGCATTTTTTTCGAAGAAGGCACACGCCTATCGCGACAAGATCCTGCGCATTCCCGGGGCGAAGTACATTACGCACAACAACTGGTTCGGTGGTGTGTACAAGGATGAAAAGAATTTTTCCCCTCAGTTCGTGTTGACCCGGAAAACCAGCGAAAAGTCTTCCCTGAGTTTGTCGTTCCTGACGATCAATGGAACCTATTCTCGAAGGACTGCGAGGGCGCCATCGTCGGTGCGCGCACCATGGAGCGTTTTCACTGGAAAATCGGCGACCGCATCCCGACCCGATCAAAACGACTCTTTATGGTGGTGGTTCCTGGGAGTTCAACATCGATGGCGTCTACCACGGCAAGCGCGCCGAGAATGATGAAACCCAGTTCTGGTTTCGGTGGGAGTACTTCGAAGAGCGCATGCCGGACCGGTTCAAGGGCCAGATTGGCTGGTACGTCCTTCGCGTGGAGAATCCCGACGACTCTCCGCGCATCGCCAGGGCGATCGATGACGAATTCGCCAACTCTCCCTACGAGACAAAGACTGAAACCGAATCGGCGTTTGCCGCAAGCTGGGTCAAACAGTTCGGAAACATCCAATTTCTGATTGTTACCATTGGCTCGGTGGTATTTTTCACCCTGCTCCTGGTCACCGGAAATACCATGGCGATTTCTGTCCGCGAACGGACTTCGGAGCTGGCAGTTCTTAAAGCCATCGGCTTCTCGGACCGCTATGTCCTCTTCTTCGTTCTCAGCGAATCACTGGTGATTGCTCTCAGCGGCGGTCTGCTTGGTCTGCTTCTCGCATTTTTGGCAATGCCGGCTCTGGCACAGGCTTTAAATGGAATGCTACCCAATCTTGTTCTGTCTCCGTCTCTGCTTGTGTTCGGTCTTTTCACCGCTCTTATCGTAGGCTTTGCTAGTGGCATACTTCCTGGCATCGGCGCCATGCGCATGCGCGTCGTCAACGCGCTCCGAAAGGCTTGAGCATGCTTTCAAAGCTTTTCTTCGGGTTGCTGGTCACCGTAGCCGTGATCTTGGTGCTTCTGCTCGTTTTGATCGTACTTGGGGGAATCATTGCCGGCCTACTCGCACCTTTTGTCGGTTCAGTCCCGATCTCGTATAACTTCCGCAGCCTCAGAGCACGCTGGACCTCCACCATTGTCGCTATTCTCGGTATAGCCGGCACGGTTGGAGTTTTCGTGGCGATGCTATCACTTGCTCGTGGGTTCAAGGCAACCCTGGTTGCCTCCGGTTCGCCCGGCAATGCGCTTGTCATGCGTGCCGGTGCTACGAGCGAGATGATGGGTGGAATCACTCTGGATTCCGTCAGGGTTGTTCAAGACGCCCCCGGGGTTGCCCGGGACAGCTGGGGACCCCTTGTCACCCAAGAAGTCGTCGGGGTTATTCCATTTCCCCTCCTCAGCACTGGCACCGATGCCAATGTCCAAGTCCGCGGTGTTTCCCCTAATGTCTTTCGGATCCGCACCTTCGCAAGAATTGTTCAGGGCCGGATGTTTGATCCCGGCCTGCCTGAGCTCGTAGTGGGCAAGAATGCTTCGCGGACATACTCGGGTTTGACGGTCGGCAACAAGGTCAATTTCGGCGGTGGGCGATGGCAAGTTATCGGCGTCTTTGACGCTGGAGGCTCTTCCTTTGACTCGGAAGTCTGGTGTGACGCACGCATCCTAAATCAGGTCCTCAAGCGCCCTGAGAATATATTTCAATCCGCAACAGTCCATCTTTCCTCCCCCGATTCTTTTCAGCAGTTCAAGGACGCAGTCACATCGGATCCGCGCATGAACGTGGACGTAATTCGCGAAATCGACTACTACGCCAAGCAATCGACCACCATGACCCGTCTGATCACTGTTCTCGGTGGCCTCGTCGCAGCCATTATGGCGATCGGCGCGGTTTTTGGCGCTCTTAACACTATGTATTCCGCCGTTGCCGAAAGAGGCCGTGAAATCGCTACTATGCGTGCCCTAGGTTTTTCTGCCTGGAATGTCATCCTTTCTTTTCTGTTCGAGGCGCTGCTGATTTCCTTTGTCGCCGGCCTGATCGGCTGCCTCGCGGTTCTCCCCCTCAATGGCTTGACGACTAACACCATGAATTTTCAGACCTTCTCTAATCTCTCTTTCGCCTTCAAAATCACCTTCGATCTCCTGCTCATGGGTGTGCTCTTCGCTCTTGTTATGGGCGTTCTTGGTGGAATGCTTCCCGCGGTCCGTGCGGCCTTTCGGCCCGTTGCCGTCGCGCTTCGCGAGCTGTGAGGCGATGGGTTGCGTTCGCGTAACACGAATACGCATTCAAGACTTCGACTGGGCGCGATCTAGGCTCTGATCGGGTAGTTAGCAGCTACAATGTTGTCGGGTCTGTGTCCGAAGCGGAAGAGATGCTCACACTAGCACCACACTTTGTGCGGAGGCGGAAAACTGGATCAGAACAACACACCCGGAACTGCTTTAGTCCTGTGCTCATTCTGAACCCTCCATTTGTGCATGTAGTCTAGTGGTACTCTCGTACAGTTTTCTAGTGTACAGCCGCGTCCTCATCTTTGCGGGCCGAAACCGCCTGATCCTGGCCCATCTGGGCGTAGGCATCCAGGAAATCTGCGGCATTGACCGCGCCTGCGGCGAAGGACTTTATGGCCTCCTCGTGCAGCAATTCAAGTGCTTCCTGCTTGCATACCTGGTACTGCTTGGAAGTAAGCATACTGAATTCCCGCGGCCTGGGAAGGTGGACTTCAATAACCTTCTTCACGCGCGCCGGCTTGTTGGTTAGAATTAACAGCCTATCCGCAAGGAAAATGGCTTCCTCCAGCTCCGAGGTGACAAAGAGGTTTGTTCCCCGATGCTCCTCAAACAGCCTCACGTAGTACTCCTGCATGAGCACACGGGTCATGGCATCCAGTCCTCGAAAGGGCTCGTCCATTAGCATGACTTTGGGCTGGTTGATCATGGCCCGAATCAGCTCCGCCCGTCGCTGCATCCCGCCTGAGAGCTGTGATGGATACTTATCCTTGAAGTCCTTGAGACCGACCAACTCCAGAAGTCTTATGGTTTCTTCCTCGTATACTTCCTTGGACAGCTTGCGCTGGACCCGAGGGCCGTAGCTGACGTTCTCGAAGGTGGTCATCCAAGGAAAGAGGGCTGTCTCCTGAAACACGACCAGCCTGTCCGGGCCCCGGCCCGAAACGGCCTTTCCATCAATGAGGATCTTGCCGCAATCCGGGTTCTCATAGCCGGCCAGCAGGTTCACGAGTGTAGTCTTGCCGCAGCCCGAGGGGCCGATCATCACCGAGAGCCTGGCTTTCTCCAGGGTAAAGGAGCAGTCGCTCAAGACCTGTTTATGCAGAAGGCCCAAACCGAAGCCCTTGGAGACTTTATCCACGACCATCTCGCTGGCGAGTATGGCCGGTGCCATTTGCGTTGCGCTCGCGCTCATGAAAGAACCTCCTTAAAATGTCCGCAGCCAAGGGGTCAATCGGCTGCCGATCAGGCGAATCAGCGCTGAAGAAATGTAGCCGGCGATACCGATGCTTGTCATGCCAATGACGATCATGGGATAGTCTCCCGCAACATACGACTGCCACGTGAGGAAACCCAGGCCTGAACGGCTGGCGATCATTTCAGCGGCCACGACCACAGCCCAGGTAATACCCATGCCCACGGTCATGCCCACGACGATGCTAGGCAGGGTGGCCGGCACCATGACCTTCCAGAAGATGTCCGCACGAGTTGAGCCCAGCGAATAAGCCGCGCGGATATAGCGGGCGTCTATGCTGCGCGCACCACCGATAATGTTGAGCACCACAGTGAAGAAGGCGCCCAAAAAGGTCACGAACATCATGGACAGCTCGTTGGTCGGCCAGAAGATGACTGCGATGGGCACCCAGGCCAGAGGCGGGATCGGCCGCATGATCTCGAAAACCGGGTAGATAAGCTCGCGCGCGGTCTTGTTCACGCCCAGCAGTAGACCAAGCGGAATCCCAAGGACCTGTGCGACGGCAAAGCCGATTAAGATGCGCATACAACTGTCAGCCCAAGATATCCAGTAAGTCTTACTGACCAACTGCTCCCCAAGTTCCTTGAGCACAGACGAAGGCGGCGGAACGTTGCCGACAATCGGGACACCCAAACGCGAGCACAACTCCCAAAGCACCGTGAACAATATCACGGCGGAAATGCCGCGAAAAGTCGTGAGGCTGAACACTTTTTTCTTGAGTTTTACCCAGTTGAATCCATGCATTGAACTTTGCGACATGACAAACGTCTCCGTAGTTCTTTCACAGCCGCGGTGCGAGAAGCCTGTTTTCAGAACTATCTTTCAATTGCTCAACTCCACTCTGGCAGGCTTTTCCAACCTTGCCGACGCCTCGGAGGTCTCCTATGCCAGTTCCCGCTCGCCGGCTGCGAAGGCCTTCAGCGCCTCCTCGTGGACAGCCTCGATGCACTCCTTCTTGAGCCGGATGTAGCTTGAGGAGGAGAGCACGCGGAAATCGCGGGGACGGGGAATATCCACCTCGAGGATGGTCTTGATCTTCGCGGGCCTCGTTGTCATGATGTAAACTCTGGATCCCAGGAAAATGGCCTCTTCGAGATCATGGGTGATGAAGAAAATGGTCTTCTTGCATTTGTCGTATACATCGAGCAAGAACTGCTGCACCACGGTTTTGGTGAGCGCGTCCATAGCTCGGAAGGGTTCGTCGAGCAACAGTACGCGCGGGTCGTTCATCATGGCCCGCGCTATTTCCACCCGGCGTCGCATGCCGCCTGAGAGCTCGCTGGGATAGTTGTTCTCAATACCATGCAGTCCCATCTGGCTGAGTGTTTCGCGCGCTTTGCGCTTAGCATCCTTATCACTGATCCCTCCTTGGACCACGGGACCGAAGGTCACATTCTCGAGCACCGTGAACCAGGGGAAGAGTGCGCCGTTCTGGAAGACCACGATACGGTCGGAGCCCGGGGATGCCTTTTTGTTGGCGCTGCACAGTACCTCGCCGTCAAGGATGATCTCACCCGAAGTGATGCCGTGAAAACCGGCGATGGCATTGAGCAGGGTGGTCTTGCCGCAGCCCGAAGGCCCCACGACCACGCAGAGCTCACCAGCTTCGATCTCCATTGAACAATTGTCCACAGCCAGAACCCCGGCTCCGTCCGGGTCATAAATCTTGGAAACATTGCGGATGGAAATCTGCCCGCGGGTCGGCGAGGAAGGAACACTGCCGCTATTCATCGCGCATCCTCTCTTACTTTCCATTGCATCAGGCGATCTCCTGCCATGCGGATGAGCGCGCTGGAGAGCCAGCCGATCACGCCCAGGGTGACCATCGCGATGACAATGACCGGGTATTCCACCATGATGAACGAGTTCCAGATCAGGTAGCCTAAACCGTACTCGCCAGCCAGCATCTCGCCAGCCACGAGCGAGAACCAGGCGAATCCCATGCTGATCTGCAACCCGGTAAAGATGAAGGGCAGCGCTCCCGGCAGAATGATCTTGAAAAAGATATGGAGAGGTTTTGCGCCCAGCGAGCTCGCGGCCCGAAAGTAGACCTCGTCGATGGATTCGACTCCCAGCAACGTATTCAGCACGGTTGCGAAAAAGGAACCGAGAAAAGTCAGAAAGATGATGGACTGCTCCCGTCCAGGCCACATCAGGATCGCCAGCGGTACCCAGGCCAGCATAGGAATAGGCCGCAAAGTTTCGAGCAGGGGAAAGGTAAAATCCTTGAAAATCTTCTTCCAGCCCATCAACAGGCCGATCGGCACCCCCAGAAAAGTAGCCAGGAAAAAGGCTTGAACCACTCGCCAAACGCTCTTAAGAATATGGGAATAGTATTCCGGTGTGTAAATGGATATCCCGTACGCGGGATCTTTTGAAACCCATTCCTTGAAGACTCCCACCGGACCTGGAAGTTTTCTGAACCACGGGAGCTTCAAGTATTCCGTGGTAGCGTACCAGAGAAGAATAAAGCTTGCGATGCCCAGGACATTCAGGTAGGGAGCGGAGCTCTTGAACCATTGCTTGACAGAGAAGATGGCAATTTCCCAGGAGTTGGGCGCTTTTGACTCAGGCGCGATCTCCAGGCTTCTTGCCCTCGCTTCAGCTGCGTTTATCACGGAAATGCCTCCTGCATTTCATCGCCCACGGGCATAGGTCCGTGGGCTTCTTGCAATCGGAGTCATGCGCTGGAATCGCCATAGGACACGGTCATCAACCTCCAGTGTCATTCCTGGTAGGGCGCGATGCGAGCTCGCGCCCACAGGCGATGGAACCAGAACAGATTACTATTTGAACGGACAAGCGCTCGCGGGGGCGCCCTTGATCACGCCTAGCGTGACCTTGTCGCTCACGGGCTTATAACCTGCCTCCTTGAACACCTGACGGGCGAGACTGTCGTCCATGGTTCCGGCGGGAGGAAGAGCCCTGATCACTTTGTTCTTAAGCAGCAAAGGTCCGACTTCGGCGATGTTCTGTCTCTCGCGATCATTGAAGTAGTACGACTTCCATTCTCTGACGGGTTCCTGGGAGTAGGCAGGCACCTTACCGTAAATCGAGTACCAGAGCACTTTCTTGGGCACACCGGTGGCGTGTTTGGAAACCATCTCGATTACACTTTGCCAGTTAGCGGGGTCGAGGAGGTAGCGCTGGGCTTCCAGCTCGGAGCGTAAGTAACCTTTAGCCACAGCGGGATACTTTTCCATAAAGTCCTTGCGCATAACCAGGATGCCTAAGTCAGGGTTGTCGGCGGCGCGACCGTCGGCAGCGATGCGTGCAGAGCCATCGCCGACGTCGGAGCCAATGCGCGACAAAGTAGGCTCCCACAGCGAGGCTGCGTCCAGCTTACCGATACGGAAGTTGGTGGCAATCACCTCTATGGACTGGTTGAGATACTCCTTGGGTTTGACATTATACTTCGCGAAAAACTTCAGCAGATACTGGTCCGAAGCACTGCCCTTGGGTGCGGCGATGATTTTGCCGTTCATCCACTTGGCCAGTTCCTCGGTGTTCTTGAACTGCGGAGCGTCTTTGCGCACCAGCACGATGGCGCAGCGCGTGCCTTCGGACATGCCCAAGGTAGCGACTATCTTGATCTCCGCCAGCTCAGGTTTGGAGGAGAGAATGGTGGCGGGCATGATACTCATGTAACCGATCTGCGCTTTGCCGGCCAGCATGTCATTGGCTATGACCGTGCCCTGCAGCGCACCTTCGAACTCGATCTGAGTTCCCTTGGGAACATATTTCTTCCAAAGTCCCAGCTCTTCGTTGACAATCGCTTGATATGAAATAGTATCGTAAGGCTGATATCCGACAACGAATTTTTCCGCGAGGGCCGGCGTGGCAATCAAAACCACCAACAATGCGACAACTCCTACAACGCGATGCCAGGATTTCATAGATGACTCCTTAAGTTGTAAATCAAATCTCCGCTGAAGCATGCTAAAGTGACAGCTATTATGGTTCGATTTCAAAATTACGCTCGATCTTAGGCAAGGCCGGGAAGCCCGTTCAGGTTTTCCTTATGATATGTAGTGTCGTCGAGCAGCGACTGACCTTGGTTGCCGCGTACGAACCAAGAAAAGTACGGAACTCTTCAGTGTAGTCTCCCAATCGATAAGAAGAATCAAAGCGACTCCGAGCACATAATAGCCTTCAATCGCACTCGGCTGGCGATCGAGGCAAAGTTCACGTTCGCCTTGCCCAATGCACTCCTTCTCATCGAATGTCAATTCGGGCTGATGGGTACCACTTCACTCCAAAGTCCATTATTTGTCAACATCTTTCCTGCCGGGCACTCCGCTGAAAATCTCTTCTGGCACTGATTCGCCGCGGGGAAGCGTGAGCAAACGGTGAAGAATTTATCCGCCGCCATGGCCGATTCGTAAGGTGCAATTTGCCCCACTTCCGGGAAGAGCAGATTCCGGAAAAACTCGTGGAAGTTCTCAAGAACATCCAAGTCCCCAATGGGGTCTGCTAGCACATCTGAAAATCGTTGGAAACGCTACCCGCATGCGGAACTTCGCGGCGACGGAACGGACAAGACTGAAGCAGCAATTTGAAGCCGTGCGCCTCGCGTCGATCGCACGCGACGGAACACTCAAAGGCGGGACAGAGATGTTTCTGGTAATCGTTGGCGTTATCGGCCAGGTTAGTACGAACGTAGTCTAGTTCAAAAACACACACCACGCCCTTAGCTATGCAATTCCGCGCCGCCGACTTGCATAGCGAAGGTACTGGCGCTGGTCTTGAGCTCGCCCAAAGGCCGGGGCCTCAGCACGATTGCCGATTAGGAAATACCGGCGAGCCGTCTAGCCTCCTCGATAACGACGTCTTCCTGCGTGGCTACAACTTTGCGTTCTCCCAAGCGAAGCACGAGCTGCCGCGGGTCGCAACCGTATTCCAGCGCGGCACGTTTTATGGGCATGATGTACCCACCATAAACACATGCATAGCCCATCAGGATGGCATCGTTGTCGACAACGGGCATAGGAATGTTGGCCAAATTGGGATGACTCTTGAGTTCATTTTCAAGAACGGCTGCGGCATCCAAAATGCCGAAGAGGTCAACCCCCGTGGAAAATCCGCCCCTCTTCAGCGCTGCTATCAGCGTTTCGCTTTGGGTATTGCCGGCGCCGCCGCCCAGACTTTTCAGGCTTCCATCTACATAGGCGGCTCCCGCCTCGGCTGCCGCCATCGAATTGCCAATCGCCAATCCCAGGTTATTGTGCCCATGGAACCCCACCGGAATGCTTATCGATTCGCGCAGAGCATTAACATATTCCCTCACCTGACTGGGCACCAAATATCCTTGCGATTCCGCCAGATTGACATACTGTGCGCCGTACGACTCCATGCGTTTCGCTTCCTCGACTATGCGCTGCGGGGAAGCCATGCCAAACGAGATCAGGTAGCCAACCGTAAACATACCTAATTTCCTGGCGAGTTGAATGTGCTGTTCGGTAATGTCTGCTTCCGTGCAATGGCACGCCACTCTTGCGACCGTTGCACCCAGATCAAAGGACTGTTGAAGGTCGTCCTTCGTGCCGAATCCGGGTAGCAGCATGACTGCTACCTTTGCCCTCTTTACCGAGGACACGACAGCGGAGACCAGTTGCTGGTAGGGGGCAGCGGTTCTTCCGACGTGAATCGAACTCCCACCCACGCCATCCCCGTGCCCGACTTCGATGATGTCAACGCCAGCAGCATCGAGAGCCGCCGCAACCTTGGCAGCGATCTCGGGGGTGAACTGCTGACGGATGCTGTGGTTTCCATCGCGAAGTGTCACATCCACAAAGGTGAGCTTAGACATTGGCAGCCTTCCTTCTGTTCAAAGTCTCCGTGTAACGCTCGGCGACGTTAATTGCCGCGGCGGTGATGATATCGAGGTTTCCGGCATAAGGAGGCAGATAATCGCCGGCACCCGTCACTTCGTTGCAGACCGTAAAATGATCGCCGTCCAGGAACGGTTCGACCGTGACCTTAAAGCCGGGAACATATCCTCTAATCTTCTCAGCCATGGCCATAACCGAGTCACGCACTTTCTTCTCATCGGCGGGAAGGTCAACGACAGCATAGATCGTGTTCCGCATGATAATGGGCGGCTCAGCAGGGTTGATCACGATAATGCTTTTCGATTCTTTCGCTCCACCGATATCGCGAACGCTCCGTGCCGTGGTGCGCGTAAACTCATCAATATTCTGCCTGGTGCCTGGACCCGCGCTGCGACTCGAAATCGTGGATACTGTTTCGGCGTACTGGATAGGACAGACCTGATTGATGGCAGCCACGATGGGCACTGACGCTTGCGCCCCACAGGAGATCAAATTGACATTGCATTCCGTAGAATGTTCCTGGAGATTCACCACCGGAATAACACCCGGCCCCACCGCGGCAGGGGTCAAATCGACCGCGATCATGTTCGCTGCCTTGAGGCGTGGTGCGTGCGCCAAGTGAGATCGCGCCGAAGTTGCGTCAAACACCAGCTTAACTTTGCCGTTGCGTAGAATGCCCTCGATCCCATCCAGGCAGGTTTCATAGCCGAGTTTCCGCGCCAGAGCCAAGCCCTCCGAGGCCGGATCTATACCGGCGACTAATTGCAGTTCTAGCACCGCGCTTCGGCGTACCTTATACATGAGGTCCGTTCCGATATTACCGGACCCTAAGATTGCGACTGGCAATTTGACCATAGAATATTTTCCTTATGATACGTTGTGTCGTCGAGCAGTAACCTGAACTTTGCCGCCGCGAATGAGGCGACAAACCATAACTCTCATTGAGCCTCTCGCCTCGAATCCGCGTACTGGCTCACCAGTTCCTTAACGATCCTCTCCGTCGCGGGATTTAATATAGCGTCGCCTAAGGGATATTCGCGGCCCAGATATCCGTACTTCGGAGTACCCAAGCGATGGTAGGGCAGCACTTCGTAAGTAACTGCCGGCAGCTGCCTGAGGAGTTCAATGATGCTGGAAATATCTTCCACGGAATCATTGAAGCCAGGGATCAGCGGCGTCCGGACCACTATGGAAAGCGGCGGAAACACTGTCGCTAGCTTGCGTAGATTACTAAGGATCAAGGTGTTGTCCGCGCCCGTGAATTCCTTGTGCTTCACTGCGTCCACGCACTTGATGTCGAAAAAAACAGTATTGCAGAGCTCGGCGGCGTCTCTTAAGACTTGCCACTCCACATGACCGCAGGTTTCGATGGCGGTGTCGATTCTTCTCCGCTTTGCTTCGCGCAAAAGCGCGAGAGCGAATTCACTTTGCAGGAGCGGTTCACCGCCGCTGAGCGTCATCCCGCCGCCCGAACGTCCGAAAAAAACGCCGTCGGCTTCCACCGCTGCCATAACGTCGTCGACGCTTCGGAGAGCCCCGAAGGCATGTAGGGCTTCGCTGGGGCACTCCGCGATACAGGTAAAACACAGGTCGCAGTACCGGCGACTAATTCTGATCTTGCCGTCTTCAGCCGCAGTAATGGCGCCTGGGGAACAAGCCGTGAGGCATAAACCACACTCGCGCGTCCCAATACATTTGTTCAGGTTCAGAGCTAATTCGGGCTGAGAAGTCTGGGATTCCGGATTGCTGCACCATCGGCAGCGCAATGGACAGCCATTCAGAAATACCATAGTACGGATTCCCGGCCCGTCATGCAGCGTGTACCGCTGAATGTTGAACACGTACCCGGATCGTGTGCGATCAAAACCGACGCTAACGCCCATGGCCCTCATCCGAAGAACACAAGAGCCCTGCCGAGGAGACAGGGACCCTTGCGCTAAAGATACCGCTAAAACGTTCCGTGTTCCGTTCGCCGGATAATATCGTCTTGGAGATCAGGCGACAGATCGACAAAATACGCGCTATACCCGGCTACTCGCACCAGGAGGGCGCGGTATTTTTCCGGATTTTTCTGCGCTGCCAGCAAGGTTTCCTTGTTAATGATGTTGAACTGCAAGTGCCACAGCTTCAGATCGATCCACGTCCGTAGAAACGAGACCAGTTTGTGCGTTCCTTCCTCGCCGGCAACACAGGAGGGACTGAGTTTGACGTTGAGCAACCGCGACGCACGCTCGCGGTAGTTATAGTTCTTGGTCGCGTAGTTGGAAAGTAGAACCGCCGTCGGGCCATGCACGTCGGCCCCTTGCGATGCCGACGACCCGTCGGCCAGCGGCGTATATGCCTTGCGGCCATTCGGCGTAGCACTGACCACCTTGCCGAACGGCACATGCGAAGTGAAGGGCACGAATCTCAGATCGAAGTGTACGCCCAGTTCAGCCGAATACTTCCTGGCGAATTTGAGACCTTCCAGATCGATTGCCTTGCCGATGCTGTCCGCATATGGGTCGTTATTGCCGTAAGTCGGAACGTGCAGCAGTAGCTGTCGTAAGTATTCCTTGCCTGCAAAATCGCAATCTAAAGCTGCAATCAACTCTGCCATGGTCAGCTTTTTCGTCTCAAACACCAGCTTCTTCACGGCAGCGAGCGAGTCAATGACGGTGCCGTAACCGATAAACTCGAAATAACCCATATCGATGCCGCCCTCGATCACCGGACTGTGCAAGTCCTTGCAGGCCTTCATACAAAGGTCATGCAAAGCGGATGACAGCGGAGCGGCGAAATGATTAGGGCGGGAACGAATAATGATATGTTCCTGGATGAACGCATGTTTCAGAAAGTTTGTCTGCTGCGCACAGTAAGCCTTCCAGAACTCGTCCCAGGATGTGAAGTTGCACGGATCGCCAGTTTGCAGTCCGATGATCTCATCGCCGTAGATCTTCATCCGGCCATTCCGCAGCGTCATCTCCAAAGCTGCGGCAAAATTAATGTAGGCGCAAGGGCTGGTATAGGTATCACGATTAGGCATGCGGGCTTCGGTGCAACCGGAAACCGCATAGTCGTAGGCTTCTTCGAGATTCGCTCCCTTGGAAAGCAGCAACGGAATGACTTCCTCGTCGTTGATGAGTTTCGGGAAACCGGAACCTTCTTTGATGGTTTCCGCCACTTCATAAAAGTATCGTTGCGGCGCCCGCGAATGCATCCGTGCCGCGAGATCCGGATAGTTCAACGGAAATTCCCGTTTTGACTTAAGAAAAATGTAAGTCAAGTCATTGGTGGCGTCGGTTCCGTCGGGAGTTTGCCCGCCGACGGTGACCGCTTCCCAGTGCGCATAGCCTTCATTGATTGCGCCGCCAGCCGGCGAGATGTAAAGGTCGATAAACTGCGCCATGGCGACCCACATGCACTCCAGAAGCTCCGTGGCCTTTTCCGCTGTGAGGCGGCCTTCCGCGATGTCCTTCGCATAGAAAGGATAAAGATACTGGTCCATGCGGCCGTTGGAAATAATCGTGCCCGTCTTCTGTTCAATGCGGGAGAACATCTGGACGAACCATTGCGACTGCATGGCCTCATGAAAAGTACGCGCCGGATTCTCCGGTACCCGCCGGCAATGTTCCGCGATGAGCTGCAGCTCCTGACGTCTCTTGGGGTCGGCTTCCCGTGTCGCCATGTCCGCAGCCAGATCGGCGTGACGGTGAGCCCAGAGGACGATGGCATCGCACACAATCATGATAGCTTCTAGAAACGGCGCTTTCTCCTGGTTGGCGACCGGGCTCAAAGGGTCAAGGGCGTCGAACTTGGCCTTCGCCTCGGCCCGGATGGCCTTGAACCCTCGTTTCAATACCTTGTCATAATCATGTACCCATTGCAGCGTGGAGCGGAAAGACGCGGTCTCATTGACTATGAACCTGGATTGCAGAGGATTCTGCGGATTATAAGTTAACCTTGTGGTGTCGGCCGGCAAAGCCTTGGTCAAAGCTTCGTGGAAGGTCTTGCCTTTCCAGTAAGGCGCGATCTGCTCGATGACTGTCTTGGCGTCTTTCTCGGAAATGCTGAAAGGCGATTCTGTCCGGTAGGGCAACTGTTCAACTGCTAAGTCAAGGAAGTCACCATCCAGTTCCGGATAAACAATGCCGTAGCGTCCTGCACAGCCGGACCTTCCGACTAGTAATTGGTGATCGTCAATATAGACGGAGATATGTTCCGCAATATGTTTCAGCGCCTTGGCCCAACGGAGGGTAAGGTGTTCGCCCTCGCTCTGGCGCATGGATTCGGTAAAAAGAGCAGCCCTTTCCACGTCGATCGTCGGACGCGTGCCCTTGAACGAGTTCAGGATGGCAAAAACCCTTTCTCGTCCGATGTAGCTTTGAATTCCCTGTTGTTCTTCGAGCACTCGCTGCTCGTGAGGCGATAAGACACAGCATTCTGTCGTTGTCATAGGCGCTCCTTACTAGTAATTCGCTTGCAGAACCTTCTCGACATCCTCTTGGTTCGGCTTTCTGGGATTGTTGCTGATCAATCGGGCAGCTCCCATAGTGGCCTTGGCTAAGGCCGGGATTGCGTCCGATGGCACGTTGTAGGTGCTTAGTTTGTAAGAAATGTCCATATCATCCAGCAGTCCCTTTACCGCCTTAACGGCGAGCCGGGCGCCTTCAAGATCCGGCATCCCGTCGGGGTTTTCCCCAAAAGCCTGGGCAATCTGCTTGAATTTCTCGGGAGCGGCCAACAGATTGTATTCCATTACCCACGGGCAGATGAACGCCGTAAGCAGTCCGTGAGGCAGATGATAGCGCCCACCAATAGCGAGCGCAATCGCGTGGTCCAGTCCGTTCTGGGTGTTGGAAAACGCCATGCCGGCGATGCAGCTCGCATAAAGCATATTCTCGCGCGCCTGACGATCGTCTCCGTTGGCATACGCTTTGCGGAGGTTCCCGGCAATCATTCGAATTGCCTGAAGATTCAGCGTGTCTGTAAAGACCGTCGCTCTGATGCCAGTGAAGGATTCGATGGCGTGGACTAGCGCATCCATGCCGGTCATAGCTGTGATATGAGGCGGCAAGCCCAGCGTCAGTTGCGGATCAAGCATCACGCAACGGGCAAAGAGATGCGGACTGACCACTGCCTTCTTCACATTGTCCCGGTTGTCGGAAAGAACGCTGATCGACGTTACTTCGCTACCGGTGCCGGCCGTAGTGGGAATCAAAATCGATGGAACACCGGGATTGGGGACCAGATCCATACCCAAGTAGTCATAGACTGATCCTGGATTCGTCAGCAGAATCGAGGTCGCTTTGGAGATATCGAGAGAGCTTCCTCCGCCAATACCAACAATCACGTTTGGTTGAAATACCTTTGCCGCCTCGACACTTCGGCTAACAACCTCGATGCTGGGCTCCGGTTCGACCTCAGCAAATACCTGAAAGGAAAGCTTGGCCTCATCGAGGATCCTGGTGACGGGATCAAGAAGTCCAGCAGCCTTGACCCCAGGATCGGTGATTACCAGCACCTTGGACCCGTGGAGACGCTTGATCTCTCCCGCCAGTTCCTCCAGGCAGCCAAATCCATAAACAATTCTGTCGACCGTATTGAATGATGAAAACATGTTTCCAATCCCCCACTACTACAGTCAGGTGCTTGCATCTAGCCAGGTAACAAACTGCCTCTTACAACCGGGAAAGATTCACTCCCCACATAATGCCTATCATAGTAGCCCGCCTGATTCTTCGCATTTTCCACCAGGCATGGTCGCAACCGATGCTTCGCCAGCCGGCATTTCAGGTTAGACCATGTGCTCCTGTCACCGCCGTCTTCATTGCCAGTACCGATTGATTATGCGTACATTTCGCTGCATGTCAGATGCCATTTGTGGGGCAGCGCTGGCCTCCGCATCGACTCCCCTTGGGAGAGGTGCTCCCATGGCCCCGGTCGCGGGCGGAGCAGGCCCTTTGGTGACACTAACTACCCCCTCCCCTCCAGCTTCGCCAAAAACCGGGCGGACAAGGGACATCGTTCCCTGCTATCAGGACATACTCGCCAAGAACGGGCTTTTCTGTCCGAAAACCCTTACATGTCTGGTTTTCTGGAAAAAACACCGACCCGTTTATCGAGCCAGCAACGGAAAGAATCTCTTTTTCAAAGAAACTGCGAAGAGAATAGGATCCATGCGGCCATTGTCTGTCTTGATATTAGCACTACCGTACACTGGCAAGCGCTTCTTAATCGTGGGCTTCCGGCGTCTCGGGCGGCCTGAAAGCGCTCCTTAGTACCAGCGGTCCAGCGTGCTTGACGCCGCGCTCCTCGTTCGGCTCCGGGTCCTTCTCTCCAATCGGGAGCCGAAGAAGAACGGCCACACGCAGACCCTAGAGCTTGTTCATAAACCGAAGTTAGAGGAGACGGCGAATCACCTCAGGGGCTAAAGCCCTCACTCTTGTTGGCTCTGGACGGCGCGGCTAAAGCCGCGCCCCTTCAAAGGACCATTTATGAAACAAGTTCTAGTAACCAACTCTAGAGTGCGGCTGTCCATTCCTGGATAACTGGTATTTGTTCAGCTTCTCATAGAGCGTCGCTCTGGAGATACTCAGGCTCTTGGCGCACCGAACTATATTCCACCGGTTTTCCTCTAATACCGTCAGGAGCAACATCTTCTCGTTTTCTTCGTGGAACTGTGAAAGAGACGTCTTGAAGTGGCGAGTATTAAGGTCAGGTTTCCCGATCAATGCTTCATGCGATGAATTGACGAACTGGGCTGGGAGGTCGCCAACGTCGATCACTCCATCTTTGCACATGCTCAAGGCCCGCTCGACTACGTTCTTTAGTTCTCTAACATTGCCTGGCCAGCTATAGTTGAGCAGCACGCCCATAGCCCTTCTCGAACAGGTAATATGAGCTTGGCCCATGCGGTCGAGGAGGTGCCGAACCAAGATGGGAATGTCATCGATCCTCTCGCACAGAGAAGGAACGTTAATCGTCATGGCGTTGAATCTGTAATAAAGGTCTTCACGGAATGTACCGTTGTGGAACATTTCCTCAAGATCGCGGTTGGTTGCTACTACCAACCGGAAATCAACGCTATGGGGCTTGGTGCTGCCCACACGGCACACAACCTTGTCTTCCAGAACTCTCAGCACCTTGACTTGGGCGCTTAGAGGCATGTCGCCGATTTCATCCAGGAACAACGTTCCTTTGTCCGCAAGCTCCAGGAATCCGATCTTCCCTTCCTTGCGCGCCCCGGTAAACGCCCCGGGGGCGTACCCGAACAGCTCAGATTCAAGCAGGTCCGGAGGAATGGCGGCGCAATTGATACTTACAAAGGGATAAGGGCTACGGGGACTTTCCTGGTGCAAGGCGTGGGAAAACAATTCCTTGCCCGTCCCGGTGGGTCCCATGATCAGGACCGGCGAATCGCTTTTAGCGTAGTGTCTTACCAGCTCCTTGGCTCTGACGATCGCCGCACTTTGTCCGTGGATGTTCGCCAGCGAGTATTTCGCGGAGAGGGCGCTATCAATCTTCAGTTTGCAGAGGTCCACCTTCTCCTCGAGCTGTACGATCCTCTGCGCCACCTGCTTCAGTTCTTTAGCATCTCCGAAGAGGGACTGGGAAATAGCGCCTATCACCTTTCCATCCGGAGACTTGACTGGCAAGCGATTTACCACGATCGTCCGAATTCCGGCTTTGGTAGGCAGCTCGCACTTGTCGCCCATTTCGGCCTGCCCGGACGCCATCACCAATCTAAGCCTAGAATCAGGAATCAAATCCGTGATTGGCCGCCCGGTCGCTTCGTTGGGGTCCACGCCAAGATACTTAGCATAAGTTTTATTAATAAAGCGGATAATGCAATCGGTGTCACAGAAGATGAGTCCGGTGGGAATATTCTGGACGATGAGCCCCAGAACTTCTTTTTCGGTCCTGGCCAATGTTGGCGACCTCGACACCATTGCACCCCTGTTCCTCATGCTAGTGAGACAAGTGGTAAAGATTCCAAGAGCACTCTTTCGCGTACTTTAACACAGTGTCCAGACACACCGGTAGGCGAAAAGTGCCTACCGTAGCGATCGCTTCTTGCCGGCATTTCCTTTGCTCCGCGCCATCGATGGGCGACTCCAAAGCCTCCCCGGGTTGAGCCCCGATAAACAGGTCGAAAATGCTGGTAAGTTGTTGAAAATATAACTATGACCACGTACCCCAGCTTCGTGTTTCCTTCTCCGGAGTCTTATTCGTCGGTCAGGTCAATTGGGTCTCGAAAAGTCGTCAATGACACCCTTTTTCAAGTGCAGCCGCCGCGTCCGAGAATTCCTAGGAGAATGGATGCCCTTGGGTTGCAGCAGCAAAATAACCGGCCAGCGGGAACGGAACACCGAGCTGTTCAGTAAACCGCTTGCCGGCGCGCTTCTTCGATCGCAACCATCGCACGGAACCACTCTGGTGCAAGCATGCCGGGCATATGCGCGTTTCGACGGACCACGGGAGAGACAAAGCAGCGAGCGTGAATCCGCGCTCGATGCTTCCACCCTGTCAGGAATTGGGCTCATCGCCGCAAAATGAGACAACGCCCTCGTACGTTCTCACTCAACCGACATGTAAGGAAATCCTGACACTAAAGAGGAAGACCGGCTGAAGGACGCGACGTTCCTACATCGGTTGGCTTTGCATAAACCGTTTCCTGCGAAACAGTTCCGCGCAGCATCGTGGCTCATCACATCATTGGCAATGGAGTTGCACTTGTATAAAACGCTTTCTTAAGATATACAACCGATATCCAACGCATAATGGTTTCATGGGTGCGCAAGGGACTATTTGCGCAGAGGGGCGTGGCGTATCAATGCAAAGTACAAAGAGTGGTCTTAACGTGGACATTATCAAACAAGACGAGGTAGAGCACGTCCTCTATCCTTGGGTGGCTCAGAAGGGACTGAGCCCACTAGTCGTCGACCACGCTGCCGGCAAGTACTTCTACGACAGCTCCGGCAAACAATACCTCGACTTTTCCTCTCAGTTCGTGTTCAGCAACCTGGGACACGCGGACGAGCGCATGGCGGATGCCATCTCGCGGCAGGCCAGAACGATGGAGAACGCGGCGTCTTCCTTCGCCACTGAACCCAAAGCGCGACTTGCGAAGCTTTTGGCCGAAATCACGCCGGGAGACATCACGAAATCGTACTTCTCCACGAGCGGTGCCGAGGCGAACGAGGGGGCGATCAAGCTAGCGCGCATGGCTACCGGGAAGGAGAAGATCATCGCGCGGTGGGGAGGGTACCATGGGTCTACCTTTGGGGCCATGGCGATCTCGAACGACTACCGCAACTGGGCCTGCGAGCCCTCCATCCCCGGTGTGGTCCATTGCTTGGGCCCGTACTGTTATCGATGCCCGATGAAAGCGACCTATCCCAGTTGCGATTTGGCCTGCGCCGCGCACGTGGAGGAGGTGGTGCGCTTCGAGGGGCGGGAGAAGCGGGTGGCGGCCTTCATCTCGGAGCCCATCGTCGGGGCCAACGGGATCATCGTTCCTCCAGATGGATATTGGCAAAAAATCCGAGAGATTTGCGACAAGTACGGAATGCTCCTGATGGTAGACGAAGTGATGACGGGCTTCGGGCGGACCGGGAAGTGGTTCGCCATCGAGCACTGGGGCGTGGTGCCCGATGTCATCACGATGGCCAAGGGCATCACGGCCGGCTATGTCCCCCTGGGAGCCACCAGCATGCGGGGATGGGTAGCGAAAGAGTTCGAGAGTAAGCAGTGGGTGCACGGCCACACGTATAGCGGGCATACCCTGGCCATGGCTGCGGCGGTTACGGCCATCGAAATCTACAAGAGCGATGGGTTGATCGAGCGGGCAGCGGAGATGGGCGTGTATCTGATGGAAAAGGCGCTGGAACTTCAGGAGAAGCACAGAAGCATTGGGGACGTGCGCGGCAAAGGCCTCTTCGTGGGGCTGGAGCTGGTCAAGAGCCGCAAGACCAAGGAGCCCGTCCACGACCCGTGGTTCGAGGGGCCGAGGCCGCCCACGGCCAAGCTGAAGGTGCTCGGGCAGGCGCTTCAGCAAGGGGTCTACTGCTTGCCGGGGCAGACCAGCGTGATCATGATGGCGCCGCCCCTCACCATCACGAAGGACGAGATCGATTTTGCCATGAACGTCTTTGACAAGGCACTGGGCATCGCGGATGCAGAGACGTGCGAATGACCAGGAACACAGAAACGCTTGAATCCGGCGAGCCAGTCCTGCCTGTTCAAGGGAGTTCCCGAGGAAACGAGCCGTTGACCGGCAGCAATAGAAGCCCCAAGGTGGTTGTAAAGAACTTGACCAGGCGGTTCGGGGAGCTGCTTGTTCTGGACAACATCTCCTTTTCCGTCGGCCAGGGAGAGTTTCTCTGCATCGTGGGGCCGACCGGCTGTGGCAAGACGACGTTTCTCAATTGCCTCTCTAAGCTCATCCCGACGACCCAAGGCAATATCTTCATCGACGGCGCGATCGCTGATCCCCGGAAACACCATATCTCTTTTGTGTTCCAGGAACCCACTGCCATGCCGTGGAGAACGGTTGCAGAGAATATCGCGTTCGGGATGGAACTCAAGCACTTCCCGAAGGACAAGCTGCAGGAACGGCTGAAGCATATCCTGGGGCTCGTCGGCTTAACCGAGACGGCCGGCCTCTATCCCAATCAGATCTCCGCCAGCATGGTGCAACGCATCACCGTGGCCCGGGCTTTTGTCGTGGATCCGGATCTCCTCCTGATGGACGAGCCGTACGGTCAGCTGGACATCAAGCTGCGATACTACCTGGAAGACGAACTCATCAAGCTGTGGCAGGCACTCAACAGCACGGTGATTTTTGTAACCCACAACATCGAAGAAGCTGTGTATTTAGGCGAGCGAATCTTGGTCCTGAGCAATAAGCCCACCCAAATCAGGGCTGAGGTGGGGGTCGATCTGCCTCGCCCGCGGAGGCTGACTGACCCGAAGTTTATCGAGATCCGGAAGCGGGTGACGGACTTGATTCGCTGGTGGTAACTCCATAACTGTTAGGCCGACGAAACCGAGGTCGGGTGTCGAGGCCTGTAGGCTGTCACGTCGGTAGTCGAAAGCCTGTAAGGAGGAGGAGTCGAGATATGAAGAAGCTAGTGGTGGTAGGAATGTTGGTACTGACAGCGGTTCTGCTCTTCTCTGCGGTCGGGGCAGCGCAGCAGGCTGGTCAAAAGCTCATCACTGTGAACACGGCGTGGATGCCTGAACACGAGCTATTCTTCGCCTGGTATGCCAAAGAGAAAGGTTTTGATAAACAAGAAGGTCTGGACCTGAAGCTCCTGTCATTTGATAGCGGCATGGCCATAGCGGAGGCTCTGCCCGCCAAACAGTGGGTACTTGGCGCTACTGGCGGCGTACCCATGGTAGTGACATCGTTGCGGTATGGCGCTTACCTGATTGGGATCGGCAATAATGAGTCCTGGACGAATGCGGTGTTTGTCCGCCCGAACAACCCGGTGATGAAGACGAAGGGCGGGCAAAAGGGTTATCCCGACATTTATGGCAGGGCAGAAGATGTTAAAGGGAAAACATTCCTGGTAACTACCGTGTCCTCGGCGCACTTAGCTATGGCCATGTATCTGCGGGCATTCGGCCTGAAGGATAGTGATGTGGTTATTAAGCAAATGGACCAGGCTTCCGCAGTCGCGGCATTTGAATCCGGGGTTGGGGATTTTGTATGTCTCTGGGCTCCCTATACCTATACCGCTGTGGACAAGGGTTGGAAAGAAATCGCCAATATCGATACCTCCAAGGCGGCCTTGCCCATCACGTTTATCGCAGATAAGGAATTCGCCGACAAGAACCCTGAGGTGGTCGCCAAGTTCTTGCGGGTCATGTTCCGCTCCATCAACAAGCTGAAGGAGGAAGGGGCCACTCCGCAGAATATCCAGCTCTTCCAGAGAATGTACAAAGATTTTGCTGGAATGGAATATACCGCCGATCAGGCCAAGAAAGACATCCAATCGCATCCGGTCTATAAGCTCGAGGAGCAGCTGAAGATGTTCGATACCTCCAAGGGCCAGAGCGAAGTGCAGCGATGGGAGTGGCTTATCGCCGAATGGATGCACGCAAACGGCCGGCTGAAGGATGCGGATATGGCCAAGATAAAGAGCATGGACTGGATTACCGGGAAATATCTCAAGATGGTACAGACGCCCATCCCGTCGTACAAATGAGTGTCGGCGCCACCAATGGCTGCCTGGATTCCCTGAGTTCGAGAATGGGAATCCAGACAGCTATACGCCCGTGGTCCAGAAAAGAGGAATAAGACATTGTCGAGGAAGTGTGTGTAGCTATGGCTTACGAGGCAGTAACGGTTAAGAAGCCCCTTGTTCTCCGAATCATCCCGATTGTAAGTGTTCTCGTCTTTCTTGCAGCATGGCAGATTACGGTCACAACAGGAATTGTTCCCAGTACCATGCTTGCCGCGCCCTCATCGGTTCTCCAGTTGTTCGTTGAGAAACTGACTCAGTCCGATCCGGATGGAGCCGTCTTGTCAACCCATGCGTGGACAAGCATCAAGGAAGCAGGGATCGGTTACCTGCTCGCCTTGATCACGGGTATCCCACTCGGCCTGCTGATGGGGTGGTTTACTACGATTCGCGGGCTCTTTCGACCGGCCTTCGAAATGGTCCGTCCCATTCCGCCCGTCGCCTGGATCCCGCTGTGCATCTTCTGGTTCGGAATCGGGCTGTCGGGCAAAGTCTTCATCATCTGGATTGGGGCCATGGTTCCATGTGTTATCAACGCCTGGGTAGGGGTAAACATGACCAACCCGACGTTGATTCAGATGGCACGCACTTATGGTGCGACGGACATGCAGATCTTTACCAAGCTTTGCATCCCGTCTGCTCTTCCCATGGTATTCGGGGCGTTACAGATTGCGTTGGCGTGCGCCTGGACGAATCTGGTTGCGGCTGAACTGCTCGCGTCCGACACTGGCTTGGGATTCCTGATTACCATGGGGCGCCGACTCGGATTACCCGAAATGGTTCTCTTGGGTATGCTGACCGTCGGGTTCATCGGTGCCGTGATTGGCTTCATCATCGATATGGTCGAAAGGCGACTTCTCGCAGGAATACGGAGGTAAGATCAGGTGGGTGTCAATGCAGTCGATGCAATTGCCGACGAGGTCCGTGAGCCGGTTGTAGAAGAAGCCCCTGTCACTCTCACGCGGATACTCACAAACGAGTATTTTCTCTATGTCGTGTCGTTGATCCTCTTTTATTGTATTTGGGATTGGGTAGCAACCGCGCAGATTCTGGGTAAGTCTCTGGCCACCCCGCGTCAAGTGATCACGGAATTGGCTCGCCTGATGACGGTCAAACTGGCAGGGAAAACCCTGGTCGGGCATATCTGGGATAGCACGAGACGAGTGCTGGTTGGGTTTGCAATCGCTTCGGTCATTGCGGTACCTCTCGGGCTACTCATGGGATTGAACCAGTACGTCAATGCCATCGTCAAGCCGATCTTTGACATATTCAAGCCCATGCCACCCATCGCATGGATCTCCATCGCCATTCTCTGGTTCGGTATTCAAGAGAGCTCGAAGGTATTCATTATTGTCGTGGGCACGTTCGTACCCTGCCTGCTCAATTCCTACAACGGCGTCCGTCTCATTGATCCGGAACTGTACGATGTGGTGCGCGTGCTTGGCGGAGGCCGTCGTGATGAGATCATCCAAGTGTGCTTTCCTGCTGCCTTCCCGGCGATCTTTGCCGGGCTCCAGGTATCCCTGAGTGTTGCGTGGACGTGCGTTCTGGCCGCGGAATTGGTGAGCTCACAATCGGGCCTGGGTTGGATCATCATGCTAGGTATGAGACTCACCAAGCCTGCCCTGGTCATCGGAGGGATGGTTGTCATTGCCTTGGTGGCATGGACAACGAGTTTGTTCGTAAGCGGCCTCGAAAAACTGATCTGCCCGTGGAAGCGTCAGATTGAGAGGCTGTAATCGTGGAACAAGGCAGGAATGAGGGATACTCGGCGATGGAACAGTTCGGCAGGGATGGGGTTAAAATCTCCTGTGAGAAGCTATCTAAGACATTTATCCAGAAGGGCAAGGTTCAGGTTAATGTCCTGGCGGACATTTCCTTTGAGGTGTTTAACAACGAGTTTGTGGTCATTTTGGGACCGGGACAATCTGGCAAGAGCACGTTGCTTCGCATTATTGCCGGATTGGAGACGCCTACCGAAGGTCGGATTCTTATGGACAGACAAGTGGTAGAAGGCCCTGGACAGGACCGGGGGTTAGTCTTCCAGAGCTACATGCTGTTTCCATGGCGGACGGTCCTCGGCAACGTGGAGATGGGTCCAAAGCTCAGGGGCATCCCGAAGGATGAAAGACGCAAAATCGCGGCGCATTACATTAATCTGGTGAAGCTCCAGGGATTCGAGAAACATTATCCGCACCAGTTGAGCGGGGGGATGAAACAGCGGGTAGGGATTGCACGAGCCTACGCGAATAGTCCTGATGTGATGCTCCTGGATGAGCCGTTTGGGCAGCTCGACGCCCAAACCCGCTACTTCATGGAAAAGGAGATCACCCGAATTTGGGAGACGGAGCGGCGGACGATTGTATTTGTGACTAACAATATCGATGAAGCGGTATACCTAGGTGATCGGATCATTACTCTGGAAGATAAGTTGCCCGGGCGAATGAAGACCGTCTATGAAGTGAATCTTCCCCGGCCTCGGGAACACACCGACGCTGCCTTCCTGACACTCCGCGAACAGATTATAGAAGAAAGTCAGTTGTGTCTCTAAGAAAAATTACGTCCGCACCGGCCGAACGTCTGTGGTGGACAAATATTTCGATGCTGTTGAAACCTCACCCAAGTGTGACAGGGCGCTGCCTGGCAGAGTACCGGAGAGAAGGATGTAGCGGAGCGAGCAATACCAGCAATCAGCGCCATTGTGACCAGAAGCAGTGTTGCTAGCTTCTCGTTTCCCCAAACCGAATCCCATCATGGCGATCCCGGCGCGGACCCACGCAAGAAAAGTCCTTTCGGCAGCTGCATTAACTCAATTTCCGGTTGCTTCGGATGCGATTGAGCACGATGCCGGATAGGCGCTATGCTTGTTGAGCGGCGGCCCGAAATGGGACTGTGCTCGAACTATTTGTAGTTGTCCTTGCTAAGACTGCGTGTAGAATTTCGTCAGATATCATCTGTCGTGTCTACGAGCGACTTCACTCGCTCGAGAAACTCCCCGGGCAAGTTGGAAGCCGAGTCCTGCAATATCACCAGAGATCAGTGGAATGCCTAAATCGGGAGTACGTCGATAGTGGGGGCCATATGCGAGTGGCAGGCAATGGAAACGATGATAACGACTGTAGACACTTTCAACGATGAAAAGAAGTTTTGACATAGCCAAGGAGTCGCACTGAAAGTGTTTCCGGTAAGCGGATTCAAGTGTCAGTGAGGCATGAAATGGACAATCGTGTTGCCATCCTCGTCATCCATGGTATGGGAGCACAGAAACCGTACCAAACGCTGGATCAGTTCGCCCGCGGCGTCCAGAATAGCCTCCCTCTGGCGAAGAAGGGCGAGTACTCTCGCGAACTTCGTCTGCGGCAGCATGATGAAGATCCTGCCCACCAGCAGAAGGCCTGGACACAGGCTTTCGTTCGTCTCACTCCGTCGGGCGATCGGTCCGGACTTCAACCCGCCCCGGAGCTGATCGACTTGGTTGAGTACTATTGGGCGCCTATCATTAATGATCGTGTCAGCGCGCTGCAATCGCTGCGCTTTCTCATCTTCTCGGCGCTCAGCCCCTTTGACTATCTCCGCTCCAATATGCTCGTAATCAATGAGGTCACAGGGCAGACTTCTGGCGCAGCCACACAACTCAAGCGCGAGGACTTTTCCAACTCCGCAACGAGGCAGATCCTCTTTGTCCTCTTGCGAGAGGTTTGGCGCACCGTGCTCATCTTCTTCCCTTTCATTCTGCTGCTGACCGGCCTCTATTGTTTTACAGCGCAGCCTCTACTAAAGACTCTGATGCCCCCGAGTAGCTCCACATGGCTGAGCTACTTTTGGGCCGGTAACGGTCCAAACTGGGGCGACGCTATCGTCCTGGCTCTGGTCGCGCTACGCTGGCTTCTTATCGGTATGACACTGAAGTATCTATGGGATGCGTTGCGCCACCCGGAGGCCACTACGCCTGACCAGAAGAGGCCTGTCTTACTCTGCAACCTCGCCGTCATTGCAGTGCTGCTGGCACTGCTCGCGCTGCCCTTCGTGCTGCATGGCGTCTTTCATTTCCAATGGCCGGGTGGACTGGCCCGTGGCGATAGCTTCTCTCATCCGTGCCTGGAGGCGCTAGTCGGTTCTCTGTCAATAGCGCTAGCGAAAATTGGCCGGTATCTCCACTGCAACTTATTTTTCGCTCCGCCCTCTCTACGTCTCATTCACCTCAGCATCTATGCCGGCCTCGCGCTGCTGTCCTATTGGATCAATTTGTTTCTCACAACTGCTATCGGAGGACTGTCGGTTTATCTGGGGTCTGACACGCTGAGCAAGAACTTTGCCGCCCGTTCGCAGATACTCTCCGAGTGCACGGCGACGGTCGAGTCTCTCCTCGGCAAGCAGCCCGATCTGCCGGCGGACGACAAGGGCTTACAGCAATATGACCGCGTGCTAATTGCCGCCCACTCTCTCGGCTCGGTTATCGCATACGATTTGGTCAACGACCTGATCACAAAGCACGAGGCCGGCAACACTACGGCTGGACTTGAGCGCATCACCGGGCTCTTCACCTTCGGCTGCCCGCTAAATAAAACGTATTACTTCTTTCGCACCCGGACCGAAGAGAAAACGACGGTTCTCAACGAAATCCTCTTTAAGCTGCATAACTTCCGTTTGCGCGTCCCTTCTCCGGCGGGCGTGCAGCCCACGCCAAGCCCTTTCGGCGAGAAGTTTTGCTGGTTCAACGCCTGGTCTCCCTTCGATGTTATCAGCGGCCGGATGCTCTTTTACCAAGCAGACCAGAACCGAAAAGTCACCGCAGGGTACAACCCAGTCACAGCCCATACCGGCTATTGGGAAGACCCAGACCTCTACCTATACTTCTCCGATCTTCTATGACATATGACAGTTCTTCTGTCATACAGGATGCAGCAGCCAAAGCCCGAGGAACTGCTCTTCCGAGCGATAAAGGAACCCCGATTTGTTCGGAAAACTGGCTCAATCGGTGAGGTAAGCCCAGAGCAACGCTGGTCAGAGGGCGCGACCAATATACCGGTGCCGCGGCGGATGTTCGCCACGACTCAGGGCACGAAACGTTCCGGCATGTCTCGCCAACCTCAAAGTGTTTGGTCGCGGCCTTGCCACCCTGATCATCAGTTGCTCACCAATCGAGGCGATATACTCTGAGCTAACGGCAAGCCGGAGGTAGCGGCAGGTACGTGAAACTTTGCGAGAAATTTAATAGTTTTGATACAGTGGAAATTCCGGGATAGCCCGCAAGTGATAGAATTAAAAGCAGTGGGCGCTTAACTCAGCGGTAGAGTGCCATCTTCACACGGTGGAAGTCACTGGTTCGAATCCAGTAGCGCCCACCATATCTAAGTTATTACCGCACAGCCACTTACGGGTGGCTGTTTGTTTTGGTCGCCGAGATTTCAGCCCGATGCCCAACCCCGATAGAGGTCACTGGGCCTCCGGGGCAGGCTTCATTCGCGGCGACTGCTCCCCGTATTCCCGTCGGGCGTCCAAGGCTTTGCTGAAATTCCCGTGCGTATATATCGTGGACGAGCTGCGAGCTTCACAAAGTCAGCGTTCAGCGTCTGATCCCAGAGTGCGGACGGCACTCCCAACTTGGTTGAGGCAAATATGAAGTCCTCGCTTTCCCATAGGCCGCCCTGCTTCCTCCAGTCCTTCAGGTGTTCGGAAAGAGCCGGGCACATTGGAACTGGGGCGTTGCTGACTCTGGTCTTGGTGCGACGTTGGAGTGCTACAATTTTTTAAAAGGGGTTCCGGACCTTCAAGCCCAGAACCTATCTGGAAATTCGAGCCCTAATCTGACTTCACAACTATGCATACTGACAATATTACCGATGACAACGTCCGTTGGGATTTAAGCTCAATCTACTCCGGCATTGATGACCCGCACATTGATCTCGATATTGCGGAATTCACCAAGCGCGCGGAAATATTCCATACGAATTACAAGGGAAAGCTCGCCGATACGCTTGGCCGGGCGATTTCTGACTATTCGGAACTTGAGATGCTCGGGGAAAAGATAATGGTCTATCTTTCTCTCCTTCAAAGCTTGGACGTGACGAATGAAGCCGTCAAGGCCAAGGTAGCTTACGCGCAACAGACCATGAGTCAAATCCAGGGCGAATACTTGACGTTCTTCGAACTGGAACTGGTGGCGCTGGATGATGCGGTGCTTGAAAAATGGTACGCGAGTGATGAAGTAGCGAGAAGGCATCGACCGTGGATCGAGCATCGGCGGGTTTTCAAGCCGCACCTTTTGAGCGCGCCGGTGGAATCGGCGCTTACGAAGCGTTCTCCGTTCGGCCCGAGTTCATGGGATGAGTTTTTTGATGAATGCGAGGCGGACCTTCGGTTCGACCATCAAGGCGAGAAAAGAAATCTAACCGAGATGCTCGACATCCTCGCGAACTCGAAAGATTCCGCACTTCGCGAAGAAGTTCTGAAGCTCATCAACGATGGCTTGGGAGGATATTTCGCCAAGTATTCAGCGCAGACGCTTTATGTCATCGTGGGCGAGGGGGCCGTCGAGCGCAACGAACGTCATTACTGCAATCCGATGGAGGCGAGGAACAAAGAGAATCGCATTCCCGACGCGGTAGTCGATGCGCTGCACGACGCCGTGAAGAATATAGCAGGGCCCTTGGCTCGCAGGTACTATCGCCTCAAGGCAGAATTACTCGGCGTGAAATCGCTCAAATGGAGTGATCGCAATGCGCCGCTGCCCTTCACTGATACGACAGTGGTGCCCTTTGACAAAGCGATGGCCACGGTGCTGTCGGCATATGAAAGTTTCAGCCCCACCCTCACGGGCATCATCCAGGGCTTCATTGCGGCGAAACGCATTGATGTGCCCGCCACCAAAGGCAAACGTGGCGGGGCTTTCAATTGCTCATTCGTGCTTCCTGGAAACCGGCCGCAATCGTTCACCTTTCTGAATTATCTCGGTTCTAATCATGACGTAATGACACTTGCACATGAACTCGGCCATGGCGTTCACGGCATGCTGGCCGGTGAAGCGCAGGGGCCGCTCATGTCCCAGCCGCCGATTGCGTATTGCGAGACGGCTTCGGTTTTCGGTGAAATGACTACGTTCAACTTTTTGAAAAGACATCTTGCCGATCAAGGTGACAGTAACGCGCTCCTCGCCCTTATAACCCAAAAGATCGAAGGGATGTTGAATACCGTGGTGCGGCAGATTGGATTTTCGAATTTCGAACGCCGCGTACACGGCATGGATGCGGCATATTCGGAATGGAAGGAGCCAAAGAGACTTTCCGTGGAAGAGCTCGATGGATTGTGGCTGGCAACGGCAAAAGAGCTGTATGGAGAAGAGGGCGAAGTGTTCACGTATGAAAACGCCAGCCATCTCTGGTCCTACGTTTCGCATTTCCATCGGCCGTTTTATGTTTACGGATACGCGTTCGGCGAGCTTTTAACGCAGAGCCTATATGCCCAGCAATCGCGCCTCGGCAGTCGGTTTGAACCGCTTTACCTGGATTTGCTCCGTTCCGGAGCGACGAAAGACGTGGTTGAGTTTCTTCAGCCGTTCGGCATCAACCCAGCAGAAGAAACCTTCTGGACCGAAGGCATCCGCGTGAGCCTGGAGACGATGATCGCGGAAGCAGAAAAGCTAACACGCCTCGATTCCAGACTGTTGAGGAGCTGAATATGGCCGCATTGATCGACGCTATCAACGTAAAGCGTAAAATGTTCTTCGAAGTCGAGAGCACCCCATTCCTGTGTCTGGAAGCAGAGGTTTCCACCCCCACCGCCCGGGGCGCCCAGACCTTGGTCCGCCTGAAGATGCGTAACCTCCTCACCCGCGCCGTCTTTGACAAGACGTTCAAGGCCAGTGACAAGTTCAAGGAGCCGGATCTCCAGATGGTCCAGGCATCGTATCTCTATAGCGACGGAGATGGTTCCCACTTCCTGGACCAGGAGAGCTTCGAGACTCTCACTCTCTCCGGTGAGATGATCGGGGACGCTCTGGACTTCCTTGTGGAGGGAGCCATCATCGAATTGCATAAGTACAATGGCAATCCTATCGGGATACAATTGCCACCCCACGTGGAATTGGAAGTCACGTACACCGAACCTGGTGCCCGTGGCGACACGGCAGGCGGCAACGTGACCAAGCCAGCCAAGCTGCAAACTGGAATCGAAATCCGCGTTCCCCCCTTCATTAAGGAAGGCGAAAAAGTTAAGGTGTCCACAGAAACGAGAGAGTTCGCCGGTCGGGCCTGAAGCAATCGTAATGGAGAAGCTGATGTCCACGAAGTGCGCAGCCGGCGTTGGAGAAGCGCGATGAAGGCAGTTGTGCTGCATGAGTATGGCGGTCCTGAGAAGCTGAAGTTTGAAGACAACGTTCCCGATCCGCAGGTGAGCGGCGATACGGTGTTGATCGCGGCGTCCGCCGCGAGTGTGAACCCGATTGACTGGAAGGTTCGCTCGGGTGCGAGACAGAAGGATTTTCCGTTGTCGTTTCCGGCAATCCTTGGCCGCGATGTGAGCGGTGTCGTGCGCGCCGTGGGTGCGAATGTCAAGCACTTCAAGCCCGGTGACCGCGTGCTTGCATTCTCGAATGCGACCTACGCTGAATTGGTGGCAGTGCCTGACTCGGAAGTGACTCACCTTCCGGATGGAGTAGACCTGGCGGATGCGGCGGCAATTCCGTTGATTGCCTTGACGGGAGACCAACTGGTGCGCCATGCGACGAATCTGCGAAAGGGACAGACGGTATTGGTAACGGGCGCGCTGGGCAGCGTGGGGCGAGCCGCGGTACACACGGCAAAGAAGATGGGGGCGCAGGTGATTGCGGGTGCTCGCAAGAAACAACTGGAGGACGCTCGCTCCCTCGGCGTCTTTGGCGTGGTGGCAATCGATGACGACGAGGCGATTGCGAAGCTCGGCTTGGTAGATGCAATTGCCGATACCGTTGGCGGTGAAGTCGCCGCGAAGTTGATTGCAAAGGTGAAGCAAGGAGGCTCCTTCGGGTATGCCTCTGTGTTACCAGAGGGTACAGCGGCGCTGAACCCGACGGTAAAGATCACGCGCGTGTTTGCCCGGCCTGATCCCTCTAAGGTACGTGAATTTGCGGATGATGTGCGTGACGGCAAGTTCGTTCTGCCGATCGGCCGCCGACTCTCTCTGCGCGATGCGGCTGAGGCGCAGGTGCTAGCGGAAAAGGGCGGCGTTGGGAAGATCGTATTGCTGACCCATGATCCGCAAAACTAATTTCTTCCGCATGCCGGAAGCGTGATGGATCCCGCGAGCATCACAAGCACCCATCACGGCAGAGCATGTCTTCACAAGAGGCAACGAGTGCCACCGTCCGGGAGAAAGCTCGCAAACACGGGCGGTCAGCCTTCGGTTCCCGAGCCGTCGTTCGCCTGACGGGCTCGCACCCTGACGGTATTTGAGCCGCATTGGCAGCCTCTCCACCCTCTCCCGCAAAGCCAGGCTTTCTCTTCGGTTCCGTTATGCCTTACGGTCTCGACCAACGTGGGTGCCGGCTAAAGCCGCGTCTCTTCAAAGAAATATTTATGCAACCAGTTCTGGACTATTTCTTGAAAAGGTTGTCGAAGGCGCGCCGCGCATCTTCGACCGAGTTGGCACCGGACGAGGTCTCGCGCTCGACACGCGTACTCAGGGTAAACTTCGGGCAATCGTTGTGCTGATCCTTCTTGGAATAGCCGGGCACGTTCAACCCGCACTCGAAGCGGCTGCCCGGATCGAAGTGCGTGCACTGCTTGCAGGCGTGCAGGGCGGCAGCGCACTGCGGGCACTTCCCATTTGGATCAACCGTGGCGGGCAGCACCACGCCGCATTGGGCACAGCGCGAGAGGGCGCGCGTCGGCGCCATCTGAATCGCACGCGGGCCATAGGTCATGTCTCCGCTCGGCCGCGAGGATTGCTGCGGCTTGTTTTCGCCGCGCTGATCGCGATCCTGGTATCCATGTTGACGGTATTTTCTATCAGACAACTGCTGACCTCCTGATTATGCGAGAAACATTCGGGAGAGCGGGCCCCATTTGCGACGAGAAGCGTAAGTGTATCGTCTGGATGCGGCAGTACGCAATGGGGGAAAAGCACGTGGGCGAACTGTGCTCGGAGGCATCATCCCGCACCAGAATTGATGTATACAGGACCACGCTGCAATTCACCCCCTGGGCTAAGTGACCTCGCCGGGCGTCGAACCGGACACCAGCCCTCATCCGCCGCAACTTATTCGTGTGATCTCGCTGGGCGTCAAAGGCTTTGCGATAGCTGGGGCTCAGGAGTGCGGCGGCGGACTTGTCGAACCTGGATCCCAACGTTTGAAATCCGCGAACTCGATTCCAAACGCGTCGAGAATTTTTCCCACGATGTGCGCTGTCATCTCCTGTATGGTTGCCGGGCGGTGATAGTAGGTGAGCACCGGCGGCAGGATGACGATCCCCGCGTTGGCCAGCAATAGCATGTTGTTAAGGTGTATGGTGCTCAGCGGGGATTCGCGGGCGACCAGCACCAGTTTGCGGCGCTCCTTGATAACCACGTCGGCGGCGCGCAGTAGCAGGTTCTGCGAATAGCCATGCGCGATGCCCGCGACCGTCTTCATGCTGCACGGCACCACCACCATGCCTTCGCTTTTGAATGTGCCACTGGCGATGCTGGCGCCGATGTCGTCCAGAGGATGGCAGCGGCTGGCCAGAGCCTCTACCTGCTCGAACCGAGTACGCGGTTTCTAGCCTGATCGTGCGTCTGGCCCCCTCGGAGATGACAAGGTGGGTTTCCCACTCCGGCAGATGCTGCATAGCCTGCAGCAGTTGAATGCCAATCTCAGCGCCGCTTGCGCCGCTAATGCCCACGACCAGACGCTTTGGCGTCGCTTGCGAAGCCACGTTTACTTTTCCTCCTGCACTATGGGAAGGTCGATCTCGCATTTGAATCCGAAGCGCCTGGTGTTGTCAATATAGCGAACCCAGCAAGGCTGAAACACGTAGAGCAAACTTCTGGCCATCACTGCGCGAAAAAACCGTTAAGATGAAATCGTGCGCGATACGTCTGCCGGGCTTCCTGTTCGTATTACTTTCTCCATAGCTAATCGGTAGAAACTTTGGCCGGCCCACCGTCCAGCACTCGATGGAGTTGCTCTTCGTCCAGCGCGCCTTCCCATTTCGCCATGGCAATCGTGGCTACGGCATTGCCCACAAGATTGGTCGGTGTCAACCCTTGCGAAAGTAAGCGGTGGATACCGAGCACCAAGGCGACGCTGGCCACAGGTATGGTTCCGGTTGATGCCAGCGTGGCCGCCAATACCACGAACGCCGCGCCGGCAATTCCCGCCGCCCCCTTCGATGTCAGCAATAATACGACTAAGAGGCCGATCTGCTGCGTGAGACTCAGATGGGTGTTGGTGGCCTGGGCAAGAAACACCACGGTGCAGGACAGGTAAAGGCAGGTGCCGTCGAGATTGAACGAGTAGCCGGTGGGGATGACGAGGCCGACTACTGCCCCCTCGCAGCCGAGATCCTCCAGTTTGACCAGCATTCGCGGCAGAACCGTCTCGGAGGACGTGGTTGCAATGCAGATCAATAATTCTTCACGGATGTACCTCAGCAGCTTGAGCAAACTGAACCCGCAGAAGCGCGCGATCGGCCACAAGACAATACCGATGAAGATGAGGCATGTCACGTAAAAACCCAGAATCAGCTTGCCAAGTGATAACAGAGACACTGCACCAAACTTCCCAACGGTAAAGGCGATTGCGCCGAAAGCGCCCAGAGGCGCAGTCCACATGACGATCTTCACGATCTGGAAAAGCATGCGCGAAATAACATCGATGAGGTCCAGTACGGGCTTGCCGGCATCGCGTAACCAGGTCAGTGCAAAGCCGCAAACCACCGCCAGAAGCAGCACCTGCAAGACATTGCCTTCGGCAAAGGCGCCGACGAACGTCGAGGGGATAATGTTCATCAGAAAGGAAACTACACCCTGATTCGGCGTTTGCGTGACGAATGTCTTTACAGCCGAGGTATCGACCGTGGCCAGATTGACGCTCATTCCGACCCCAGGCTGCCAGATATTGACCGCTACGAGCCCGATAATCAAGGCGAGAGTTGTCACTGCTTCAAAATAGATCAGGGTCTTTAGCGCCACCCGGCCGACACGGGTCAAATCGGCCATGCGAGCAATGCCGTGAACCACTGTGCAGAAGATGATCGGCGCAATCAAGACACGGATCGCCTTGATAAAGGCGTCGCCCAAGGGCTGCATGCGAACACCGAAGTCCGGGAAGAAATGTCCGAGAACGATCCCGAACGCCATGGCGATGAGCACCTGGACCCAAAGCTTCCCGTACCAAGGGGCCAACGTAGGACTTTGGGTGGTCTTCGCGCCTGGCGCAGCCGTTGTCATTTGCTTTTCCTGGTGGACACAGACCCTGTCAGGCTGTTGAAAAACAAGTATTGGGCAGAGCGAACTCACAACAACTTGTATTCTTCACTTCCGACTTACACATTCGGCTAAACGCGGCGCTCTTCACTACGCCGCCCGCCAAACCTCGGCGCGTTTTGCAGCAGCCTGCTATGCGCTTACACTCCTATCAACCTTTTCAACCAGAGGAACCGGGCGCACCATCGTGTCAATTTCTTCTATGGATTTTTTGGAAGTTTCTATGCCAAAGTAACAGCATACTGCTACTGTAAAGGTCGCCGCAGCCCATAACCCAACTGCTGGACCTATTGCAGCTAATGTGGCTTTCGGCGTGACCAAATTTCCACCCCCCGCAAATAGCCCCAAGGCCACTGGACCAAGCATTTTCCCTAGCCCGCCACATCCGTAGCCAGCGCCCATACCCAACGCCCTGAGATGCTTGGGCCACACTTCCGAAGCGTATGGGCCAATTACGGCCATGCCGCCATTTACGAAGAAATACGCACCAATAAATGCGAGCCAGAAAACGGAAGTCGAGCCCCAGAAAGCGCCGTGAAAGGTGGCTGCAATGATGAGAAGAATAGTGGCAAAGCCTCCAAGGAACATCCCGGCCCGCCGACGTCCTAGCGCCTCTGACATGTAGGCCCAAAACCACCTGCCCGCAAAGCCGGCCATGGCGACGGGAAAAAACAGGTTTGCCGCCTTAGCTGGGGTAACCTGCATCACCAGAACAAAAAGAGTTGCCCCCCACAAAGTCATCCCGTAATCGCCGGTTTGTAGGCAAAAATTGGTCATGCACGCTACTATCAAACTCCGAGGGTACTTAAAAAGTTCCTTCCACGATACTTTCCTTTCCGGTTCCGCCGCAGCACTGCCGGCTTGCAGGTCTGCAATGCAAAATTCTTCCTCACTACCAGTCACCCATTTGATCGATTTCGCAGCTTCTTCATATCGCCCTTTGGAAATCAACCAGCGTGGCGATTCAGGAATCCAAACCCGAACGAGCAGGGTCAGAAAAGCCGGCAATAAAGCGACGAGGAATAGTCCCCTCCAGCCAATCAGATGAGTTAAGTTTCCCGCGATTCCACTGGCAATCATGACCCCGATTGGAATAAAAGCTGTCAAAAGTCCACTGATAACACCGCGATACCGCGCCGGAACAAATTCTTGCACCAACGCCAAGTCAATCGTGTACAACCCGCCAACGCCCAGGCCGACAATGAAACGCATAGCTGACAAATATATCCAATTCCCTTCTGGCGTGAAGTACATCAGACCACTAGGTATTGAAAATGTCAGAACCGTGATTATAAAAATCGGGCGCCGGCCAACTTTTTCCGCGGCATAGCCGAAGAAAAATGCTCCCAGCATGGCGCCCACTCCTGCGATTAACAAAACAAGCGTCGCTTGAGCAAAAGTCAAATGCCAAGGGACAACAATAAATGCCAAGACAAATCCAATTAAGAAATAGTCAAAGAACTCAAGCATGCATCCGAGGATTCCGGCCACAATGACCTTATAATGGTTTGTCTTTAGGCTGCTATTATCCAGTCTACTTAAGAGTTGCTCGCACGTTATCATCTGTGTCCCTCCTCCGATAGCCATTCGCCGACCTTGCTCTTTATCCTTCCAGTGTTTTGTTTACAGGAGTCAGCTTCCCTTGCGCGCCCGGCGCACCGTATCCCGTCTCTCCGTTTGGCGAAACATCACACTATATAAGCAACCCAATGTCAAGAGCGGAATGAACCCGAAGCACTGCGACGGACCAAATCTCTGCTTGCGGTTTTGGAAAGAATGTGGTGATATTCCGGAACACCAGAAGAGAGAACGCAAGGATCAAGAACGGTAAAGGCTTTGCGTTGATAGAATTTCGCGGCACATCTGTAACAAGAGGCTTCGCCGCGGATACAAGGAGGGAAACAAGATGACGCCAACCGCTGCTACGACAAGCAAAACAGCCACTGGGTATGGAACCGACAAAAAGAAACAATGGTTGAGCTTGGGAGGGGCGATGGCGGGCTGGATGCTTGACGCCATGGACTGGATGATGCTGGCTCTGGCCCTGCCGCTGATCAAAACGACTTTTAACTGCACCCTGCCGCAGCTTGGTCTGCTCGCGACCGTGACCTTGGCGGGAGCTTTTTTTGGCGGAATCATGAGTGGGCTCCTGGCGGATTATTTCGGGCGAGTGAAGATCCTTATGGTCACGATGATCTGGTACGCCATGTTCACCGGTGCGTGCGGTCTTGCCCAAAGCTATGAGCAGTTGATGATTCTGCGCCTATTGACTGGCATCGGGCTGGGCGGCGAATGGGGTGTAGGCGCGGCGCTGGTGTCGGAATATTGGCCGGATAAACATCGCGCCAAAGCTACCTGTTTGGTCCACAGCGGTTGGCCGCTCGGTTTTGGTCTGGCCGCAGTTGCCTTTATGACCATTACTCCTAAGTACGGCTGGCGGGGACTTTTCTTTGTCGGAGTGATCCCTGCGTTCATAGCTATCCTAATTCGCCTTGCCGTCCCCGAGCCGGAAGTTTGGCTGGAAGCTCGTAAACTACGGTCCGAGGGCAATACGGGAGAAGCCGCGGCCAAATTTCCTCTGGCAACACTATTCTCGAAAGACTATCTGCGTTTGACTCTCCTGGCCATAGTGCTCGCTGCCGGAGCCTTGATGGCTTACCAGGGAGCGGCCACCTGGCTGCCCACTTTCCTGGCTAAGACCAAAGGGCTGAATGTCGCCAAAACCGGCAGCTTTCTCATTATCCTGAACCTGGGTGCATTCGTCGGCTACCAGTTCTTTGGCTGGCTGGCCGACTTGAAGGGGCGCCGCTTTTCTTTCACCATAGGCATGGCCGGCGCAATCATAGCAACCTTGATCTATGTGTCGATCGATAACCTTCAGGCGCTGTTGTGGTTCGGACCCGTTTTTGGTTTCGTCACGTATGGCTTCTTCGGCATCTTCGGAGCGTTTATCTCCGAGCTTTTCCCAACGGAAGCCCGGGCGACGGCCACCAGCCTTATTTTCAATTGTGGCCGCGCACCCGCAATGCTGGCGCCGTACATTATCGGTGTAGTGGCTCAAACCAAGGGACTCGGTGCCGGCCTTGCCACGACGGTTATTTACGATGTGATTGCCCTGATTGGATTGTTCTTCCTGCCGGAGACAGTGAAGGCAGGTATAAGGCTGCACTCTGCAGCCAAAGCCAAGGCTAATGCTGCACATGACTGATGTCTCCTCTGTAGCCGAAAGTATGAGCAGCCTAATATTTTGCGTGGTGTAGTTGGTTAATTAACTCAAGCGGGCAGTGCAAGCATCAGCCGGTTCCGCTAGCTGGAGCAAAGTAGTTTGTTGATGACTTTATAGGGGGTGCGGATGCCAACAACTGAAGTTTCAATTCCGAACGCAACTCAATCCAAGGGTACGGAACCATCCTCGCAACAACCTTATGCCCTCGATTTCTTGCTCAAGATGTACAACCAGATGCTACACATACGGCTCTTCGAAGAAAAACTGGTTGAAATGTTTGCACGGGGAACTATGCCGGGGTTGGCCCATCTGTCCATCGGCGAGGAAGCGGTCCCGGTTGGCGCCTGCAACGCGTTGCGCAACGATGACTACATCACCAGCAATCACCGTGGGCACGGCCATTGCATCGCTAAAGGCGCAAGCGTGGATAGGATGATGGCCGAGTTGTTTGGCAAAGAAACGGGCTATTGTGGCGGCAAGGGCGGTTCCATGCATATTGCCGACTTCGAGAAAGGCATTCTCGGCGCCAACGGCATTGTCGGTGCTGGCATGCCGATTGCAGCGGGCGCCGGCCTGGGCATCACCTTGAAGGGCCTTGATCAAGTGGTGTGTTGCTTCTTCGGTGATGCCGCGAGCAACCAGGGATCGTTTCACGAAAGCTTTAACCTGGCTTCGGTGTGGAAGCTGCCGGTCATTTTCATTTGTGAGAACAATCTATACGGTATATCGGTTCCTCAGAGCAAGCATCAAGCGATCCAAGACGTAGCTGTGCGTGCGGTCAGCTATAACATGCCGGGAACAGTGGTTGATGGCAATGATGTTCTGGCGGTCTTTGAAGCGGTAAAGCAAGCCGTTGAACTGGCCAGAAAGCGCGGCGGACCGAGTCTGATCGAATGCAAAACCTATCGCTGGCGCGGGCATCACGAAGGCGACCCCAATCGCGGTGGGAAATACCGGTCGGCGGAAGAGATTGCGGCCTGGATGGCGAAATGCCCGGTCAAACGAATGGAAGGAGTTCTTCTGGCCCAAGGGGCTGATGCCAAACTATTGAACGAGATGCGGGAAGACATACATCGGGAAATCGAAGACGCCGTGAAGTATGCGGAAAAAAGCCCCTTGCCGCCGGTATCGGCTGCGCTTGAACATGTTTACGCCTGAAGGCGGGGAGAGTGAGAGATCATGAGGGAACTGACATACAGAGTTGCGATCAGAGAAGCGTTGCAGGAAGAGATGCGCCGAGATCCGTTGGTTTTTGTGTTAGGCGAGGATGTTGGTAAGTTCGGCGGCTGCATGGGGGTCACAACCGGGCTGCTGGACGAATTCGGCGAAGATCGCGTGCGCGACACGCCCCTCTCGGAAGCCGCCATTGCCGGCGCCGCGGTCGGTGCGGCCATGGTCGGAACGCGACCGGTCGCCGAAATAATGTATATGGATTTCATCACCATCGCCATGGACCAGATTGTGAACCAAGCCGCAAAGATGCATTACATGAGCGGCGGCAAACTCAGGGTTCCCATGGTTCTTCGTACGCCTCATGGAACTGGACGCAGGTCGGCGGCACAGCATTCTCAGTGCTTCGAAGCCTGGCTCGCCCATGTTCCCGGGCTCAAAGTGGTTATCTTAGCTGACCCCGCTAATGCAAAAGGATTATTGAAGAGCGCCATCCGCGATGACAATCCGGTGATCGTAATCGAGCACAAGATGCTCTACAACGACAGCGGACCTGTCCCCGATGGCGAATACCTCATCCCCATCGGCAAGGCTGAGGTCAAGAAGGGCGGGAAGGACATTACGGTGGTCGCAACCTCAATCATGGTTAAGAAATCGCTGGAAGCAGCGCAAAAACTCCAGGATGACGGTATTGATGTTGAGGTAATCGACTTGCGGTCCCTTCGGCCACTTGATACGGATACCCTGCTGGCGTCGGTCGCCAAGACAAATCGCTTGCTGATCGTGCAGGAAGCCCCGGTGTTTGGAGGATTCGGGGCGGAAATCGCCGCGATGGTTGCCGAGAATGGTCTGTACGACCTCGATTGTCCTATCGCGCGACTGGGCGGCTGGGAAGCGCCGATGCCTTTCAGTCCTTCTCTCGAAGACGCGATGGTGCCCAATGCCGACCGCATTGCAGAAAAGATTCGGACACTCGTCAAGATGTAGGAGTTGAGCCGGCGAATTTGGAGGATAGTGATGGTGACAGAGGTCGTAATGCCTCAACTGGGTACTACCACGCTTGAGGGGAAGATCATAGCATGGCTGAAACAAGAGGGCGACAGAGTGGTCAAAGGCGAACCCTTGTTCGAGGTAGAGACCGACAAAGCCAACATGGAGGTTGAGTCGCTGGATACCGGAATTTTGCGAAAAATTCTAGTCCGCGCCGGAGATTTCGTGAAAGTGACTGAACCGGTGGCGATCATTACCGAAGGCGACGAAGACGTACCCGACCTGTTGCCATCGCCGGCCGCCACGGAATGTCTGGCTTCAGGCGTCCCGTTGCATGAGGAAAAGGAAAGTGGGAACGGCGCTGTTCCCGCACGCCGGCGCATCTCGCCGTTGGCGCGCAAAATTGCCAGCCAAGCAGGCCTTGTTCCGGAAATGTTGAACGGATTGAGCGGGGGAGGAATCGAGGGAGCGATTAACAAGTCCGATGTTCTGAGATTCCTTTCGCAGAGAAAAGAATCGCAGGCCCCGGATGCTGTCCCCGCGCCCCATGTCGGAAAACTGCAAGTCAAGGTTGATATTGGATGTCTTCCGCAATCACCAGAAAAGCAGCGCAGAGCTAGCGCACCGCCCTTGCAGTCGGCGGTTGGGCAGGATGATGAAGTGGTTCCGCTCAGCCGGATGCGGCGGGCCATTGCCGAGCGCATGACGATCAGCACCCGCGAGGTGCCGCAATTCTGGATGGGGGTGGACGTCAGCGTTGGAGCCCTTGTCAAGTTGCGCGAGACGATCGATCAGCGGCTGGCGGGAAAAATGGTTTCTTTCAGTTATACCGACTTCATAATCAAGGCGGTCGCCGGGGCCTTGCGGGAATGCCCTTTTATGAATGTCAGTTACACTCCCAGCGGCATCGCCCAGAAGTCAGCCATCAACGTCGGATTTGCAGTTGCACTCGAGGAAGGGCTGATCGTGCCCGTCATCCACAACGCGGGCAACAAGCCTCTCTCGCAAATCGCCGGCGAACGGAACCGGTTGACCGAGGATGCCAGAAAAGGCGTGCTTTCGCAGGAGGACATCACTGGGGGAACGTTTACGGTCTCCAACCTTGGGATGTTCAAAGTCGACCAGTTCGTGGCGATACTCAACCCTCCCGAAACCGGAATTCTTTCGGTTGGCCGCATTCGCCAATCTCTGGCACTGCTCGATGGTCAATTGGCAACCGTGCCCACCATGTCCATCGGCCTGACTATCGATCACCGCAGCATCGATGGTGCGCAAGGCGCCAAATTCCTCGAAAAGGTAATTGAGCGCCTGGAAGAGCCCATTTTGCTTCTGGTGTAAAAAGCTAATGCGAGCCCCGGTGTGGGCGCCGCCAACGTCGACGCCCGCCACTGGCAGGAATATGCATGGAGGCGATTCAGAGTATGGAAAACAACCGGGGTTGTTTTAACGCTGCCGTTGCATCGATCGCGACCATCGTTCTACTAAGTTTGTCTTCCCTGGCTGCAACGACGGCTACCGTTTCGCCGGAAAGCGATAGCGCCTTCGAGAAGATCAAAGCCGATTCGAAGGTCCGGCAAGGGCTGGAATTCATTAAGAACGATGACGCAAAGACGCTTGTCGACATGAAAGCAATCGTCATCATCCCCGCTCCTCCTTTCAAGGAGAAGGTTCGCGGCGAATACTACATGGAGAAACTCCAGCAGTTGGGCCTGCAAGGTTTAAAGACGGACAGCGAAGGTAACGTGTACGGCGTTCGTCCCGGAACAGGCAAAGGCCCCAAACTGCTCGTCGAAGCTCATCTCGACACCGTCTTTCCCGAGGGCACGAAGATACAGTTGGTCGAAAAAGACGGTAAGATCTACGCCCCCGGCATCGCCGACGATTCGCGTGGACTAGCCGTGTTGTTATCGGTCATTCGAGCGTTTCAGACAACTGGCATCAGGACAGTGGGGGACATAATTTTTTGCGCCACGGTTGGCGAAGAGGGACTGGGGGACCTGCGCGGCATGAAGGCCTTCTTTAAGGATCACACGGATATCGCCGGAGTGATCGACATCGATACCCCCGCCGAAGTAACGTACATAACCTATCTTGGCACCGGCAGCCACCGTTACCGGGTGACTTTTAACGGGCCGGGCGGACACAGCTTTTCGGCGTTTGGCACTCCCAGTGCTATTCACGCCATGAGCCGGGCAATTGCGAAAATCGCCGACGTACAGACGCCGTTAGAACCGAAGACTACGTTTACTGTCGGCGAGGTCAGTGGCGGGACGTCGGTGAATGCGATTGCGGCCAAGGCTCAGATGCTGCTCGATATGCGCTCCAACAGTCAGCAACAGTTATTGAAAATGGAGAAGAGAATTTTGTCGGTGCTCCAAAAAGGAGCGGATGAAGAGAACGCACGTTGGGGAGGCGACAATAAGATCACCGTTGACACGAAGCTGATTGGTGATCGTCCAGCGGGAAGCCAGTCTCCGAACAGCATGATCGTTCAGGCTGCGTGGATGGCTACTAAGGCTATCGGTCAAGTGCCAAAACTGGTTGAAGCAAGCAGTACTAACGCAAACTGGCCAATCAGCATTGGAGTGCCGGCAGTCGTACTCGGCATCGGTGGCATGGATGGTGCGACGCATTCACCCGGCGAATGGTTCGATCCCAGCAACGAATACCTTGCGCCACAGAAGATTTTCCTGACTATTCTGGGCCTGGTTGGCGTCGACGGGCTAAGTCAGCCGCTTCTGCCTGCTAGGTAGAAGCACGCGGCCAAATCGCCATCGAGCAAGTGTTGGCAGGTCACCCTGAATACATGTACTGCCATCACGGATGGCTATCGCATGAACCGGAGTAGGAAGGGCAATCCGATCAACAGAAGCACCAGTAAATACACTGCCCCCGTGATTGCACCAAGCCGCCAGAAGTCCTTCGTACTGATGTAGCCAGCGCTGTACCAGATCGGCGCCGCGCCATGAGCATAAGGGCTAATCACGCCCTGTATCCCAAGCGAATATACCAGCACGAGTGCCACCGGCTTCAGCGGAATCCCGCTGACGGTGACAATCATGGCAAGGAACACCGGCAGAACCGCCGTCGCGTGGGCTGTCGCGCTTGCAAAGCAGTAGTGAATGACCCAGAACAATACGACTAGCGCAAGGATCATCGGTATTATGGGAAAGCCTGTAAGCATTGCTGCGCTGCGATTCGCAAACCAAGAGAGAAATCCTACCCGGTTGAGGCCATCGGCCATGTTAACCAAAGTGGCGAACCATACCCACACACTCCACGCTTGTTTATTCGCGATGATGTCGCTCCAATCCACCACCTTGGTGAGCACCATCAATGAAATCACAACCGCGGCGACCGTCGTGGCGGTCATCCATCGCGTCCCAAGAATCCAGGCCAGCAGCGCGAAGACGGCCAGTCCGGCCATGATCACCTCCCGGCGCGAAATACGCCCCATTCCGCCCAACTCAGCCGCGGCCCACTTGGCGACTTCATCCCCCTTTTTTACCTCGGGGGGATATATGAAGTAGGTCAACAGCGGAGTCACTAGAAATACGATAATGCCCGTCGGGAGAAAGCCCATCATCCAGCCGGTCCACGTGATGTCTAGGTGAACAATCTTTTTCATTAGTTCAACGGCTAGCAGGTTGGGAGCCAGGGAGGTCACAAACATGGAACTCGTAACACACGCCGTCGCAAAAGCAGTCCAACATAGATAGGCACCAATCTTGCGAGGACTCTCCGTGGGAGATGAACCGTAGAGCTGCGGGATATTCTTGACCACCGGGTAAATGGTGCCACCACTACGCGCGGTTGCCGAAGGCATGAAAGGAGCTAACACAAGGTCGGAAAACGCTATGGCATAGCCCAGCCCGAGCGTTCTCTTCCCCAACGTACGTACGAGCATAAGCGCAATTCTTCGCCCGAGTCCTGTCTTTTCGTAACCGAGCGCAAACATTGCGGCCGCCATAATGAGCCACACAGTATCGTTTGAAAACCCGGCAAGCGCCCACCTCATTGCCTCAGTCGGCGTCTTCCCCACCAAGATGAAAGAGGCACCCAAACTTACGCCGATGAAGCCCACCGCCGGACTCGGAACCGGTTCGGTCATCAACGCTGCGACGGTGGCTGCAAACAGCGCGAAGAAGCGCCAAGCCGAGGGCGCCAGACCAGCCGGTGTAGGTATGAGGTAAAGCACGACACCGATCCCAATCGGGACGAGCCATTTCAGCAGTAGGTTACGACTCGAAACCGGAGTGGGAACTTTGATCGGTTGAACGGTCGCTTTTGAGGATGACATATATCTCCGAGCGCGCTTCTCAGCAGATTTTGGCCTTGTAAGTCTCCTTAGTCCATTGCGAACGCATGGCACACTGGCTTATAGTTCGACCGCGACTTCAGCCGCTTCGCACACAGCCGCCAGGATGTCACGCGGCCTCGCGCAGTCTCCCACTCTCTTCCAGGCGATGCCCGCAAGCTCTGAAAATTTGAGTCGATTAGAACGAGCACCTACGGCAATTACGACATTCTCAATGTCTCGAAGAAGGAGAACTGATCCGTCCCTCTTCCGAAGCAAGATTCCATCATGACCCCAGTGCTCGAGGAGCACCCCAGTCATGGTCTGGACGTCCTGGCTTGCGAGGCGCGACAGGAGAGTGGCTCTGGCGGTTGGTGTAATTGTTTGTCCCAACTGGTCAAGCAGTTCGATCAGAACAACCTGTTTGCCTTGTGCCGCGAGAAAATCGGCTACCTCTAAGCCGACCATCCCTCCTCCTACAACCAGAACTTTCTGCCCCGGAACCTGCTGCCCAGCCAAAACTGACCAAGCGGACACGATCTTTTCTGGAAAATCAGTGGAGATGTCCACGGTCGCGGTTTGCGCACCAATCGCCTCGATCACCACATCGGGCTTCGCCGCTTCGATGTCGCGCAATGTAACTTCCACTCCACATTTCACCTCGACACCGAGCTTTTCCAAGTCACGCACGCGAGCCCGCACCACAGCCTGCAATTCAGCTTTTCCCGGCGGCACAATTGCAAGTTGTACCTGGCCACCTAGGTGAGCGGACTTCTCCAGCAGCGTGACTTGATGTCCGCGGGCTGCTGCGACGCGAGCTGCTTCGAGCCCTGCCGGGCCGCCACCTAAGACCAGCACACGTTTCTTCAGCGCTGCAGGCGGTAAGCCCGCTTCAAAATCTGTTCCGACCCAAGGATTCTGGGTGCACTTGACATCGTTCTGCTGCATAAGGCGGCCGATGCAACCCATATTGCAAGCCACGCATTTTCGTATATCTTCCGGCCTGCCCTCCCTAGCCTTGCGAGGCCAGTAGGGATCGGCAAACAGGGCACGCCCGGTGGCAACAAAGTCGGCATCGCCACGTGCCAGCACCTCTTCAGCTACTTCGGGACTGTTGATACGCCCCACAGCGATGACAGGAATGCTCACCTTCGCTTTGATCGCCCGAGCGTACCTAGCCAAATTGCCAGGCTCATAACAAATCGGTTGAATTACCTGTCCTATTGTGAAGTCAGTCTCATTAACGCCGACGCTTACGTGCAGTGCATCGATGCCTTCGGTCTGAAGCGTGCGAGCTAACTCGGTCATTTCCTCCAAGGTGAGTCCGCCCTGCATGAACTCGGTGGCACTCAAGCGATATATGACTTGAGCCCTGCCATCCAACCGTTTGCGCACGGCCCGAACTACTTCCAACGGAAACCTTGCACGGTTCTCGAACGATCCACCGTACTCATCCTTACGGCGGTTCGAGTACGGCGAAAGAAACTGCTGCAGCAGGTAACCGTGTGCGCCATGGAGTTCCACCATCTCGAAACCAGCATCGACGACCCTCGCGGCAGCGGCGGCAAAGCACTCAACCATGAGTTTGATATCCTCGATGGTCATTTCCCGTGGAACCTCGCCCGTCATGCGGTGTGGAACCGCCGAAGGCGCAAGCACCGGAAGCCCGCTGGACTTCGATGACATCAACCTCCCGGTGTGAATCAGTTGAATGGCGGGTACCGCTCCTTCACTCCGGATAGTTTTGGCAAGTCTTTGCAGCCCGGGAATAAAGCGATCCTCGGCAGCTCCGATACCATTGGCGCGGTGTTTCCCGCTCTGGTGGATGTAGACACCTTCTACAATGATCAGTCCAACCCCGCCGCGCGCCCGCTCCCGGTAATAGGAGAGGTTGCGATCACATACCATCCCGTCAGTGCCCGTGAAGTTAGTGCCCATCGCCGGCATCACGATCCGGTTCTTGATTCGTGCGGAACCTATGCTACCTTCCTGGAACAGATGAGGATATTGCATGTTTCATCTCCGGGCCTGACGGACAAAGCCTTTCTTTACAACGCTTGTGGTGCCATCCAAGTAAGCACAAAATATGGCAGCAGATCAGAACATTTTTCACTTTAATGATCGGCGCCGCTAGCTTGTGGCCTGAGACGATCCGGCAAGTAAGTTTCAAATTTTCGCACTTTTGACACTCACTCACCTTGATCGCCTGTAAAATTCTCGGCGTCAGCGAACTGCCGCGGATCTCGCCAGCATGGGCCACTCGACCATTCGAATGCCGAACTCCTCTTCGATACGGATTAACGCATTCAGTTTCGCGAGCCGCTCGCCGCCCTTGACACCGGTTTTGATCATCAAAGCATTCCATGACACCGCAAGGTGCGCAATTGAGTCATCGACCGTCTCTCCCGAGCGATGTGATAGCACTATCGAGACCCCATGATTCTGTGCCAGTCGTGAAGTGGTCTCGGCGCCAGTGATGGTGCCCACCTGATTTGTCTTGACGATCATCGCTCCGGCCGACTTAGCTTTAATTCCCGCTTCAGTACGCTGCGGGTTGGTAGCATAGATATCGTCTGCGCAGACGAGACACTTGGTTCCGACCCGCGCATTGAGTGCAGCAAAACCTTCGTAATCGTTGCTATGAAATCCATCCTCAACCCAGATCATCTGGAATCGATCGACCAGCTCCGTAAGGTAGTCCAGTTGCTGCTGAGAGGTCCGGGCGGTGCCTTCACGCGTGTAACGGTAGACCTTCTCCTTTGGATCCCAGAGGCGATCCGCTGCAAGATCCAAGCCTATTCTTAGCTCTACTCCCTGCTGATCGGAGATTTTTTTGCAAGCTCTCTCGAGAATTTCAAACGCCTCGAAGTCGTTCAGGTTCGCCGTCCACGCGTTCTCGTCGTCGGTGCCGCCCGCAAAGGCTGGGTCTTTCTTTTCTAGCAGCCTGCCGACTTCTTCATGCACAAGCAGATTAATCCGGATTCCCTGCTTTGCGCTCTTAATACCCAATGGAACGACAAGGTGCTCTTGCATATCAGGGGCTGGCCCCAGGCTATGCGCCCCGCCGCCGATAACATTGCCCAGCGGGAACGGAAGACTATAGTTCGCCTTCTCATCGATAAACTTGAACAACGGAATCCGCAGCGACTCTGCCGCGGCTTTCGCACAAGCCACGGAGACCACGGTGGAGGTATTGCCGCCCATGCGCTCGAAATTCGGCGTTCCGTCGACCTCGTGCAAGAACTGGTCAATCCGCCGCCGTTCGGCGGCGTCTGTACCAATGAGCGCGGGAAAGATACTTTGATTCATAAGAGAAATCGAGCCCTGAATTCCGTTCGGCGAGTATGCAGGTGCCTCGAACTCACCTCTGCTTCCGGGCGCGCCAAAAGGCGCAGCGGCCCTGCCGCGTCCTTCCTGAGTCTCGACATCCACTTCCAGCGTCTCCACGCCTCGACTATCAAAAATTGTCCTGCAACTCATTTTCTTGATGATTGTCTCTTTCAACTTCGTGCTCCTCTCCATTGTGTCGCCGTCAAACTAAGCCGGCGCGGTTGATTAGTAGGGCATGCAAGTCACATCCATTTGGGGCCGCGACGAGACGTCTTATCACTTGCGGTAGGTTGCTTAACTATGCTGCGCCAACATCCTCCAGTGACTTGCCCTTGGTCTCAATGCCGAGCCAGTAAACCAGCCCGCAAGCGATCCAAAAGAACAGCGCCATCGTGACGTAAACACCGTAGTACATCTTGTTGGCCACGAAGTATCCGAATACAATCGGACTCAGCGCCGAACTGATGCGACCGGCGCCGGTTGACCAACAAGTCGCGGTCGCGCGCACCTTCGATGGATACAACTCGGCTGTCCACACCACAGTTCCGGCGACACCCTGCTCATAGAAGAACGCCAAAATACAAGCTCCCCAAACGAGGTACGCGGGGTTCTGTATCAGTCCAAACCCGAGCGCGGCCACGCCTCCGAGACCGAATCCGACATAGAACAACTGCTTTCTGCCAAACTTCTCAATCGTGTAAAAAGCGGTCGCCCTGCCGAGGATGGCGGAGAACGCGGCATACAACGTATAGGTGAATGTTTTCACCAGCGTGAGCTTGAATACCACCACGAGAATGGATGGAAGCCACAGCACAAAACCGTAGTATCCAAAATACGCGAAAAAGTAGTAACCGGCGGTCAGAATGAACCGCCGAAGATAAGGCTTCTTCAACAAAACACCGATGGGCACCTTTTCGGCCAATTGTTCGTTGCCGAGGTTGCGGACATCTGCATCGGTGGCGCCTAACTGTTTCAGAACCGTCGCTGCTTCTTCTTTCCTGCCCTTGATGGCCAGCCACCGCGGAGACTCCGGAACTTTCCACCTGACGATAAACGACAACGCCGCGGGCAGCACGCCGAGGATGAACAGGATTCGCCATCCGTGAGTCGGAACCAGCATGAGCGACGATATGGCTGCCGCCAGTAATCCGAAGGGCCAGAGAACAGTAAGTACAGCCACGAACCTTCCGCGGTGTTTGGCCGAGATATACTCCGAGACCAACGCGGTATCGACAGGGATCATGCCTCCGAGACACATCCCGGTGATGAACCGGTAGATCAGGAACTGTCCAACGCCGGTAGCAAAGATCGTCAGGCCGCTGAACATACTGAAGCCCAAAATCGTGCCGATAAAGCCGACCTTGCGGCCATACTTGTCGGTGACCGGCCCCCAAACGATCGCGCCGAGAAACATCCCCCAAATGCCGGCCGATGTCAGCATGCCCACCATGATGGCGTCCAGTTTCCACTCTTTGATAATCGACGGCATCGCATAGGAGGCGATGTAGGTATCAAAGGAGTCAAACATAAATCCCAAGGCGGCGGCGGCTATAATGAAATAATGGACAGATTTGAGTGGTAGCTTTTCCACAATTCTGTCGACAGTAGTGGTCGCGGTTCTTACCTCAATAGTCGAATTCACAACAGCCTCCAAAAAGTTTCCCTCGATGACCTTCCAATGACCCTGTATCGCAAGTTCCTCTCGTACTTAACAGCCGAGCTATTTTCGGAAAGTGTCACCACAATCCGAGCAGCTTCCAGTAGCCTAATCCGAGTGTCATATAGATCACTCCGCAGATGAGCGCAACAATGTGTCCGACCTTCCACCAAGTGGCCTGATCCACGTACCCCGGACTAAACAACACTGGCGCCACCGCATTGCTATAGTGAGTGAGCAAGCACCCGAATTCCGAAGCGGCTCCCATTAAGAAAATAAGCGGCCATTTTGGAACATTCGCAACTAATCCGATGGTGAACAAAACGGGAATAAACGTCGTACAGAATGGTGCAAGAGAGGCAAAGAAGTAGCGAACGCCACAACTCAGCAACAGTAGAATTAACAGAACCGTGAAAGTGCTATAGCCGGCAAAACTGAAATTCCTTGCTATCACCTTAGTCAGCCAGGTAAAGAACCCCGCCTTCGCCAAGCCGTCAGCCAGACTGATGATCCCGCCGTACCACATCAGAATGCTCCAAGCACCCTTGGCGCTTGACAGGCTATTCCAGCTCACAACCCCAGTAACAAGACAAGCGGCGACGAAACCGATTGCCACAGCCGTCGCATCAATCTTAGTAATGCCTCCCGTGGCCCATCCGATAAGAGCAAACACGAACAAGCAAGCCAGGGTCTTTTCGCCCCGAGTCGCCCGCCCCATTTCCGTCAAGCCACGCTCGGAGATTGTGCGGTTATCGATTTGCTTTATTTCCGGCGGATACAGCTTGTACACGATCCAGGGCAGCAGCATGAGGATGAGCAGTGCCGGTGGAGTAATGGCACGCGCCCACTGCATCCATGAGACGTCCACCTTCAGGATGCTCTTAGCGAAGGTGGTGACAATCAGATTCGTTGCGGAGGCGGTAAGGAAAACGTGAGCCGTGGTAATGCTTATCTGATAGAGGAGCAAGCTCAGGTACCCGCCTATTCTCCTCGAGGTCGGTCCGGGCTCGGACCCAAGCGTTACGGCCAGACTGCGGAAAATAGGGTAAACAAGGCCGCCGGTGCGGGCGGTGTTCGAAGGGGTCGCTGGACTAATGATTAAATCTGTGAACGCGGCAACGTAACCGAGCCCAAGCGTTGTTCGGCCTAGTCTGGTGCCGATCAGCAGAAACGCAATTCTCTTTCCCAAACCTGTTTCGATAAATGCCTGGCCGAGCATAAAAGCCGAAAACACCAACCAAGTAGTCGGTGATGCGAACCCGGACAGAACAACAGTCGTGTTCCTGAAGAAGATGCTCGAAACGGCGATCGCCACCAGCAGGACGACGGCTTCCGGCACTGGGCGCAGCATCATGCCCAGTATTGCGCCAACATAGATCGCGAATAGCTTCCAGGCGGCGACTGGAAGTTCCGCGGGGACAGGTGCCAATAGAATCAGAACAGGCACGAGAATCGTGATCGCCGCCCGAATCAGTTTTCCCTTCATCTCCCCGCTATTGATAGTGGGAGGTTGGAGGGCAGGTTGAATTGCTTTCACTCCGGGGCCGGAACTCATGAGAGTCCTCCGTTCGCATTTGCGTTCGCTAACCCGAATTGTTTACTTCCAGAAGCCCGTCACGGCCGCATCAATGCAGCGTTTCGCGTCTCCAAACCACACGCCAAACCCGTTGGATCCAGGGGCATAGAAGGCCATCTTGCCTGAGTTCGTCGCCAGCGTCTTGAACCCGAGTGCCTCTGGGTTTCCCAGGATGGTGCACAAGTCCTGGGTGACGATAGCACCTGATTCTTCAATTGCCCGCACGTAGCCGAGTTGAGCAGCCATGGCCTTGATCGCCACGTTGGTATGCACCCACATAGTCACGTCTTTGGAGATCTTCCTGCCCTGCAGAAGTCTCGCAAGCTCTTCCAGTTGTGACAGCGAGTAGTGTGGACAGCCAAACGCCACGTAGTCAACCTTGTTGTCGCGGGCAGAGGTTAGCTGCTGTTTGCCTTCCTCGATCTCGCGGTTGGTGATCACAATCGTGTCGTACTTCTTACCGCTGAACGCCGCTTCTACCGTCGGCGCTTCCGGAGTGACGCCAACGACGTGGAACATGGCGACGCCACCCGAGGATGCCAACGCTGAACCCAAGTAGACCAATGCCTCCGTCGAAGGATAAGAGATTCCGCTGAAAACCGGGATCTTCGTCCCGACTCTCTTTCCAACATAGGCACCTAGCCCGCAGTAGTCGGCGATATCGCGCAATTCGGCTGTTACCTTATAGAGCACATCTCCCTTGCGGTTTTCATCGAGGTGCAATCCGTACAGAGGAGTACGCCCGGTAAGTCCCGAAGCCATGGCCGTCGGTCCGCCTTCACGGTTATCCCGCGCGCCCAGCACGGAGTTAGTGAATACAACCGCCGAAGACTCCGCCCACGCAATTGATTCGCCGAATTTTGGTATGAATCCCATGTAGTAAGGAACGCACGTCGAAGAACCATAACAACCCATGCATTCGTAGGCTTGTTCGATTCGCAATTGATTTGTCGACCAGTCCGGAGGCAGTTTCAAGTCCCTGCTCCGATCGACTCCAATCACGTTCAACGTCGTCGGCACGCACACCTTTGCACCGCTCTTGGCGATGTCCTCGACCCATTCCATGCCGGCGATGCCGTGACTCTTCAGCGAGAGCCCCGCGATATGTGCACTCTTGATGGGGATCAGCTTTTCGGCCCCGTAGATCTCACCGATAGCCACCACGATATCCATCGCCATCTTCACCGGCTGTCCTGACTCGCCGTCGAGCATGCGTTTTTCTTCGTCTGTCAGCTTCATTTGCTCTCCACCTCGACTGTTCCGTTGACCGCGTCCACCTTCACGTAATCACCGGTTTTAATTGCTTCCAGCGGATTCTGTTCCAAGCTATCAATCACCGGAATGCCGCCCATGATTGCGCCAACAGCAATGATGGTTTCCGTAGTCAGGTTGATCATTGCCTTGGGACCGCTCTTGCACTTCGCTAGTTGGTATACGACGTAGGAACCGCCGGTACTGCCTTTACCGTGGGGGAAAATCAGGATCTTGTCCTTGATGGACTTGTTGAGTAGCTCATGGCCATGCTCGAGAATTGTGCCGTCGGCCACGTCGATCCCGAAGTTAAATCCAATCGCTTGATGGCAGACTAACGCCTCTCCCTCCGCATACCCTTTGCTGATGGGTCTTCCCTTAATGACAATCGACATGTTTCTCACCGCCTCAGTTTTACTCCATGAAATGTGTTAATGCTTTTAGCCATCTACTTTCGAAGTTATTCGCCCTCTCGCAAATCCGCGACATTGTCCCTACCCACTACTTGGAATTGGCCTGCTCCGGTTCGGACAAGTGTTTCTTCAGGTAAGCGACCAGACCTCCTTCCTGGACCAACTCAAGAATGTGGGACGGAATGGCACTGCATTCGTAAACTTCGTTCCTGGTTATGTTGGTGACCCGACCTTGCCCGAAGTTTATCTCAATGATGTCGTTCGCGCTGATGCGGTCCGCTTCGCGGCACTCGACTGCAGGCAGACCAATATTAATCGCATTGCGATAGAAGATACGGGCAAAGAACTTGGCAACGATCGCTCCCACCCCCAGGTAACGCAAGGTCAACGGCGAGGTTTCACGACTGGAACCTGAGCCGAAGTTGACGCCGGCAACTAGAATGTCTCCTTTGGCGACCTTGCTAGCAAAATCCGGGTCCAGCGCGCTAAGCGTATACTTCGCTGCCTCGGCAACGCTAAGCTCCATGTATTGCGGCGGAGAAATGATGTCAGTGTTGATGTTATCGCCGTACTTCCATACCTTGCCGCGAACGATCATGCTATTCACAACCGTTACCTCCCTTTAAGAAGGCTCTTGGATCTTTAATCCGGCCCGCGATGGCGCTGGCTGCGACTGTCATCGGCGATCCCAGGTAGATGTTGGCCTTCGGGCTGCCCATCCTGCCGACGAAGTTGCGATTCGTCGAAGAGATACAGGTTTCACCGTCCGCCAGTAAACCCGAATGCACCCCAACGCAGACGCCGCAGGTTGGCGGCAGAATCACCGCGCCGGCGTCAAACAGAATTCCGAGAACTCCATCTGCATTGGCCTGTTTCCAAATGGAACGAGAACTCGGTGACACCAGCAGCCTGACGTTCTTGGCCACCTTGCGCCCCTTCAGCAGGCGTGCCGCCGCCAGAAGGTCCTCATATCGTCCCCCGGTGCATGAGCCAAGATACGCTTGGTCAATGTCAACTCCTTGCACGTCGGAAACCGCGCTGACCTTATCGACCTCGTGAGGACAAGACACAACCGGCACGAGGTCATCCGCGCAGAACTCGTAATGTGCACAGTAGGTGGCGTCTGGATCGCTGAAGACCAGTGAGAATCCGGAACTGATGTTCTGGCTTTCCAGGTACTCGACAACCTTTGCGTCCGGCGACATGAGGCCGACCTTCGCGCCCATCTCAACCGCCATATTCGTGATGGCCAATCTCTGATCGAGGCTTAGCGCGTCGATCGCGCAACCGGTAAACTCAACCGCTTTGTAGGTCGCGCCGGCGTGACCAATCGCTCCGATGGTCTTGAGCGCGATGTCTTTTGCCATCACGCCGTCGGACAATTTGCCGCTCCACTTCACCTGGATGGTCTCCGGGACCCTGAGCCAGGTTTTGCCCGTGAGCATTACACCAAGCATCTCGGTGGACCCGACTCCGGTGGCGAAAGCGCCCAGCGCTCCTCCCATGCAGGTGTGCGAATCGGTGCCGAGCACCACTTGGCCGGGGAGAACATGCCCGTGCTCGACCATGACCTGATGGCACGGACCTTCCGATTCGAAGTAATTACTAACCCCGTGGTCCCGGGCCCATTCTCGCGTGAACTTCACAATCGCTGCTTGCTTCACGCTTGCCGGCGGAGTGTAGTGGTCGGAAATTACGACAACCTTGCTCGGATCCCACACCTCGTCTCGTATCGATTTCATCTGGTCCGCAATTTCCACCCGCGGACCGAGGATGTCATCCATCATGGCCTTGGCAACATGGACCCAGAGAATCTCGCCTGCGGTCGTTTCCGCGATACCAGCCGCACTCGCCAGTATTTTTTCCGACATCGTCTTACCCATTCGAACACCTCGCTCGCAAACCTGCCCTTGGGACGACCTGCAAGTCTACTCAAATACTGATTTCCTTACGTATACGTAACCATCCATGATTCGACGAGCAGTGCGATACACGCCGATTCGTGTCAACTTGACCTGATCATTCTTGTAAGTAGCTTCCGCTTCGACCGGAATGACACCACCAGGATGCCCTATTTGAACCGTCATTCTGGACTTGGCTTGCTCTCGTAACACTTCGTAAGCAATCGTTCCAGGGACCCTCACAGCCGCGCCGGTACATACAGTTCCAGTCACGGGATAGGTCTTGTGCATTCTCAACATGAACAGCAACCGGGAAACGAGATCGACATCGGCGGCCTTTACATTCGATCCGCCGATGGTCTGATAGTCGGCTGGTTCACTGACAATAGCGAAGAATGGCTGGTAGGGTGTCTTAGTGGCCGCATCTTCCGGCCTGTCGACCAAGCCGATCATGACGCACGCCTCGCCACGGATTCGCTCGATGGTTCGCATCAGGCCCTTGTCGGCCTCGATTTCGGCAGGCGATTCGGTGCCCTTCATGCCGAAGCTTGAAGCATGAATAAAAACCAATGGATTCGCCGCATCGACAATGGAGACGGGATAACCCTTGCCGTCAATCCGGATGCAGTCTTTGGCATTTCCCGTAGGCAACAGCTTGCCGGTGATTGCCCCCACCGTGTCCGACCAGTCGAGCGTGATCTTAGCGCCCGTTCCAGGACAACCGTCAATTCTGAAATCGCCTTCTACCGCCGCACGGCCATTCTTCACCGGAACCTCGGCGACCAAGATGTTGTTGCTGTTGGTCAGATGAATTCTCACCGTCGTAAACGGCTCTTTGGGCTCGACCAACCCCTCATCGATGGCAAATGGACCGACGGCGGAGGAAATGTTTCCGCAGTTTCCACCGTAATCGACAAATTCGGTATCGATGCTCACTTGGCCGAAGGTATAATCAACGTCCGCGTCCTCCCGGGTTGACGGGGAAATAATCGCCAGCTTACTGGTCAGGACATCAGCGCCGCCCAAGCCGTCGATCTGTCGCACGTCGGGACTGCCATAAATGGCGCGGATCACCGCATCTCGCTTCGCCGGGTCATGCGGCAGCTCATTCTTCATGATGAAGACACCTTTGCTCGTGCCGCCGCGCACGATGGCACAACGCAACATCTCCATATCGGAATGCATTACAAACCTCCTCGATAATTAATTCCTGCAAGTATCAAATTTGGTCTGGTACAGGTATTACCCAATCAGTGACATGATCCCGTCCGTGCGTCCTATGCTGTTGCATTGGTGGCCCATTCTGGTTTGGGGTATTTCCTATCCGCCGTGCCCGCCTTCATCACCTGACCGGGAACATCATGGCCAACAATTCCCGGCAGATCCTGGGCGATTTCAATCAACGCCTCGAGATCGACAGCGGTGTCGTATCCCATCTGTCCCAGCATGTGCACCACGTCTTCCGTGCAAACGTTTCCGGTTGCGCCGGGCGCATAGGGACAGCCGCCAAGCCCGCCGAGCGAAGCGTCAAAACGGCACATTCCGGTCTCGAGTGCCGCCACTACATTTGCGAGGCCCATGCCTCGTGTGTTGTGGAAATGCAAGGTGAATGGAACCATAGGCCAGCGCCTCAGGACCGCCTCGCATAAACGGCGTACCTGCTCCGGATTTGCCATGCCGGTCGTATCGCACAACGTCACGCCCTGGATGCCGGTATCCAGGAACTGCTGCACCAGTTCCAAGACGCGCTGCTCGGGAACCCAGCCATCGAATGGACATCCAAAGGAGGTTGAAAGTGAGCCGTTGATGAAGACGGATGATTGCGCGGCGAACCGAACGATTTCCGCGAACTGCGCCAGGGATTGTTCGCAACTCATGCGCAGATTGGCTCGATTGTGCGACTGACTGGCTGACATGACGAGATTGATTTCGTCCACTTTGCAGGTCAGTGCCCGCTCACAGCCTTTTACGTTCGGCACCAACACGGTATAGACGACCCCGGGGTATCTCTCTATCTGCCGCATCACCTGCTCGGCATCGCGCAAATTCGGAATTGCCTTGGGTGAAGTAAATGATGTCGCTTCAATCTTCGCCAGCCCGGTTTGGCTCAAGCGGTTGATCAACTTGACCTTTTCTTCCGTCGCTATGAAGTTGGGCTCAATCTGAAAGCCGTCACGAAGCGCAACGTCATGAATGTAGGTGCGTCTCTTTTCCATCGTCGTCATAAGCCTCCCTTCTCGCCCGAAATGATGCCGCGTTGGCGCAGGCACTTGCGCTTTGCGTCGTCAATGCCGATTGCCGAGAGTACCTCGTCCGTATGCTCGCCCAGGACTGGGCCCGCGCCGTTTATTTGCCCCGGAGTGTCGCTCAGCTTCGGCAACACGGCCGGCACCTTCAATGTCTTGCCGGATGAAAGATTGATGGTCTGAATCATCTCGCGCGCCTGGTAGTGCGGGTCAGCGACAATGTCCGCGGCGGTGTAGGGATATCCAACCGGTACGCCGGCCGCGTTCAGTTTTTCCAGGACTTCCGGGACGTCGTGCTGCTTCGTCCATTCCTCAATCGTCGAGTCGAGGAATGCGGCTTCCTGGGCGCGTCCGTCGTTGTGCGCAAAACGTGGGGCGTTCGCGAGGTCATCCCTTCCTATCACGTTCATCAGGCGCTTGAAGATACCGTCGCCATTTCCGCCGATCAGCACATACTTGCCGCCGCGGCAGAGGTAGGCGTTGGTCGGAGCAATGCCAGGCAGGGCGGCGCCGCTGGGTTCGCGCACATAGCCAAAGTAGTCGTACTCCGGAATCAGACTCTCCATCATTCCAAATACCGACTCATACAAGGCCACATCGATGCATTGCCCCTTCCCGCTGTGCTGGTTGCGATGATGCAAGGCCAGCAGAACTCCGATCACGGCATACAGAGCTGAAATCGAGTCGCCAATGCTGATGCCGCAGCGCACCGGTGGCCGCCCGGGTTCTCCGGTCAGATAACGCAACCCGCCCATCGCCTCACCAATCACGCCGAAGCCCGGCAGGTCGCGATAAGGGCCGGTTTGGCCATAACCCGAAACCCGGACCATGATCAGCTTGGGGTTGAGTTGCGATAGCTGCTCCCATCCCAGTCCCCACTTCTCCATCGTCCCCGGCCTAAAGTTTTCGATCAGGATGTCGGCATCCTGAAGCAGTTTGCGCAGAATCTCTTGTCCGTCGGGCGACTTCAGATCGAGCGCTACCGATTTCTTATTGCGAGACTGCACGTGCCACCACAGAGACGTCCCACTTTCCAGCTTGCGCCATTTGCGCAAGGGATCGCCCACGTCAGGCGGCTCGATTTTGATGATTTCGGCCCCGAATTCCCCTAGAAGCTTGGCCGCAAACGGACCGGCTATGAGTTGGCCCAACTCGATAACCTTCAGCCCACCGAGAGCGGCAGAACTACTTTTGTTATTTTTCATGATGGCCTTGCCCTGCTTCGAAAGCTCAAATGATATCTATAATGCCCGGTCCAGCGAAGCTGTGAGCGGGAACAGTGACTGCTTAACCAACCTCCACCTACACGAATTGAATATGGCTGCTTTTCTCCATCGGAAAGCGAGTTGCCATACTCCGATAGAATCATGGCTTCCCAGTCGTACTTACTCCAGAGACCTTCCACAATAAAAAAAATATGCCATGCGCCTAGGACGAGCCGGCTACCTTGGCACTCGCCCGCCTGGACGCGAAATCCCTAGTCAATTCCGCATAAGGGTATATCTTGTGCGCAAACACGAGAGGGTCGTGTCCGGGAAGAATGTAGTCACAGATCCGTTCCATCTTCTCGAACGTTCGGTAGTACTCCACTAAGTCATAGTGTATGCCGGACGGGATGTGCTTATAGTGTCCGGTGCCATCCCAGTTTTGAAACAGGCCCAAAGCATCGCTGGCAATCAGGCAACGACCGGCGGCCGTGTTGACCACCACTCCCTGGAAACCGGGCGTGTGACCTGGAATGGTGACGATGTCTATGCCGGGAAAAAGGTTGAAGTCGCCCTCAAGAGCCGTGATTCGCTCATAGCCTTTGAACCATTGCGGGACCATGCCGATCTGGTGCGTTTCGTAGAACGTCCACTGGGTCGGCAGCGGACTGACCGCGCACTCCATTTCGCGCTTCTGAACGTAGATCTTCGCCTTGGTAAACAGCTTGTTATTGAAGCAGTGGTCCCAATGCAAATGCGTGTTCACTACCAACTCGATGTCTTCGACATTCACACCGATCTTCTTCAGCGCGGCGGCCGGAGCCTCATCGGCAGGGCGCCGGAACGGACGGTGATATTTTTTCGCCCATTCTTCGTCGCCCCCACCTGTATCCACCAGTACCAGCTTATCTTTGCCTTTAATGAGATACATGATGACGGGAGCCACCATCTCAGTCGTAAAGTCGACCTGATAGGTTAAGGAGGCTTTAGGCATGACCAGAAACTCGCCGACTCTCACCGGTACAATCTCAAATGTTTCCATATGTCTCTCCTCGTGCTCTATTGCGGGTCTGCGACAGTACAACTCGTGATAACCGGGCGACTCAGCAGCACTGGGCCGTGAACGACTCGTAGAGTGATCCCAAACACAATGTAATTCTGGTCTGTCAGAGGCGAAAGGAGCATGTCATAAACGCACAGAATTGAGAATCACTATTTCACTAAGCCCCGGTTCGTCAAACGCGAACTCACCAGCACCGCGGACATCCCTGCCTCTTGGGGCTGCTATGTAGAGCAAATTCAGCGCGGTTCCAATTTGCCACTGAGCTGATTCTTGCCACTGCTGGCGCCCGGGAACGAGAGGTGGTCGACCAATTGTCTGGCGATAACGGATAGAGAGTTGTAATCGCGAACACAGATGTTAATTTTGCGTTGCGCCCAACTTCCGTCGATCGGGACACCGACAATCCGCATAGACCGGATATGCGACTGCGCGGCCTTGTCCGGAAGGATTCCGACACCCAGTCCTGCTTCGATCATTCGGCATATCGCGTCAAAGCTATGTACCTGAATACGAACCCGGAGGGCAATTCCCACCTTTTGCGCGGACTGACAAACCAGCCAATAGAGTGAGCTATCCTGCCGCAGAGCCACAAAGTCGTACTCGGCGACATCCTGCAAGGCGACCGTAGAGCGGCTTGCTAACGGGTGGTCGGTGGGTGCTATCAATATCAGACGATCCTGGCGGTATGGAAACACTTCCAAATTTTCGGCGGGAACATGGCCGTTATAAATACCGATATCCGTCAGCCCTTCCTTAACGGCGCGAATAATCTCCGCGCTCATCTTTTCTTCCAGATCAATCTTGATCGCCGGATGCTGATGCAGAAAAGAGCTAAGATCTTCGGGCAAGAACTGTATTATCGAAGAGGTGTTCGCGTAAATGCGCACGTGCCCCTTGACCCCTTGACTGTATTCACTCAGGTCTGCATCGAGGCGCTCGAGATTGCTGAGGACGTTGCGTGCGTGGTGCAGCAAGGCATGCCCACCCGGAGTCAATGCAACTCCCTTGGCAAGTCTGTAAAGAAGCTGCACGCCTAATTCGTCTTCCAAGTCGGTAATACGTTTGCTTACTGCGGCCAACGCCAAATGCTCTCGCTCGGCGGCTTTAGTCAGGTTCAGCTCGTCTGCGATGGTACTGAAAAGCTTCAGCGTGATGAAATCGATCCGTCGCATGGGATTAAATCGGATGGAAACTACTCTGGCACGCTGGTTGCGGTTTGCCAAGTGGTAATTCAATTGGAGCGGCGGCACGACGGAATTCCCCATCCATTGACTCCCCGCACGAGAGTCCGGGGATGCAAGAGCACCTCGGAAGACGCGAACAAAAAAGAGGCTGAATCTAAGGAACTTATCTCGCGATCACCGCCTGCTCACCCGTTCTGGCCTTGCGGAGTTACCTGTCCCGGGGCCTCGTGACCAGCGACGTTTGGCTGGTCTGGACCTGGAGAGGCAAAGCACTGCATTTTTGCGAGATTGATCGCGCTACTTCATCAGCGATGGTATCGCGCGAGCACTTCGCCGACTCCCGAGGAAGATAGTAGCCAACTACAACGCTCCGATCTGGGCCAGCGCGTGTTTAACTTCTTCGACGCCTTCAGGCGACAATGGCTCTTGTGGCGCCAGCGGAGTGCCCACGGGGTACCCCTGAAGGACCAATCCTCCCTTAATGCAAGCGGCAAGGTTGTATTTGGCGAACGCCTCGTTCAGGTTCCACAGTTTGCGCTGTAGCAGCATGGCCGCGACCCAATCGCCTTGGTAACAGAGTTCATAGAGTTCCACGCTTTGCCGGGGCGCCACGCAGGCCGGGCCTGCCATCCACCCGACGCCGCCAATCAGCATCACGCAGACCGGAATGTGCGCCGACGCGGAAAAAACCTGCATACGCCCCTGCACGCGATTAATTATGGACAAAAGCCGGCCAGTATTGGAAGAGGCATCCTTGATGTACTTGATGTTCGGTATGTGGCTCAGGCGGTCAATGACGGGCAGATTTAAGTCCGAGCGCTGGAAATTGGGATTGGTGTAAAGCACAACTGGTATAGAAACCGATTCCGCAATCGCTTTGAAGTAAGCGAATACGCCCTCATCTCGAATAGGAAAATAAGCTTCAAGGATGGCGAGAATTCCATTAGCTCCAAGCCGTTCGTACTCGCGTGCTTGCATCTGGGCATCGGCGATGGTCGTAGATGCTACTCCCGCCACAACCGGCACTCGACCCTTGGCTGCATTGATTACGACCTCGATGACCCGGCGGCGCTGGGGCCAGGTGAGATAAGCGAATTCGCCGGTCGAGCCCAGGGGTGTCAGACCGTGCACGCCAGCCCTGATGAGGTCGTCGCAAAGCCGGGTCAGAACCTCTGCATTCACTTCCCCGGATGGCCCAATCGGAGAAACCAGGTATGGAAACACGCCGCGGAATTCACTCATCGATGCGGTTCTCCCTCGTCCAGACGCTGGTGCCAATACGCGCCAGCCAAGCAAGATTTCTTATGGCAATCACAATTCCATCATTCCATCTCCGCGCGGGCCTGTCGCACAAAGTTAAGAAAACGGGAGGCGAGTTCTCGAATCCACGCGCCCTCCTTGAAGCGGATCGCCTGTCGTGGAATCAGATCCTCGCCGACTCCAATGGCAACAGCTCCCGCGGAAATGAAATTTGCGGCGGTACCTTGGGTAACGCCGCCGGCGGCGACGAGAGGTACATGGGGCAGCGGGGCTTTGAGGGCGCGAATATACTTTTCGCCACCGATATATAAACAGGGAAAGACCTTTACAAAATCCGCGCCGGCCTTATGTGCGAGCAAAACCTCGGTGGGCGTCAGTGCTCCGGGCAGTACGACGATCTGATGTTCGACACAATATCCAGTCACCTCCGGGTCGAACGCCGGCCCGGTCAGGAACATGGCCCCGGCGTCCAGTTGGCGGCGCGCCTCGTCTGGTCCGGCGACCACCTCCGCTCCGACTATGAGCGTGGGAAAACGGTGGGTAAGGTTGTGGATTACCTGGTAGGAGTTTGGAATGGTAGCAGCGATTTCTACGATCGGTATGCCCCCGGCCGCTACATTCTCAGCGGCAAAAATCGCTGCATCCGCCGATTCCACGCGGATCGATGGAATCACGCCAACCTCTCGAATCTGCTTCCGAATGTCTTCTCTGGTCAAGTGTTTGTCCTTTCGCCGTTGAGAATCAGACCGAGCCCGCGCATCAAGAGCGCTCTTCCGGGTGGCAGTGCCACTGGGTCCTACTGTTGCCTTGCCTCAGTATGTTCAATCGCCCCAATAAGCCCAAAAGTGGGATTGCCGGGGACTCGACCACGCAGCACCGTGAGCCCCGGTGGGGGTATCCGCCCGCGCTGCGCCGTATCTTTAAGTCTTGTTGCTACCTATTCTTCATACACACTCCTCGACGCTTCGAGTGTGGGCAGGCGATCGTTCGGTCTCGCCCACCATACATAGAAAGTCGGGAGCAGGAAAATGCTCATCAGCAGGTCGGCAATCAGTCCGCCCACAATCACGATGGCAAAGGGACGCTGCGAGTCCGATCCAATGGCGTGGGACATGGCCGCCGGCAATAAGCCTAGCGTAGCGACCAACATGGTCATCATGATCGGACGAAGCCTGCGGGTCGCTCCTTCGATGGCGGCTGTTCGCACAGGCATTCCTCGGGCGCGCAACTGGTTGATGTACTCGACCATAATGACTCCAGTCTGGACGCAAACGCCGAACAACGCCAGAAAGCCAACCCCTGAGGAAACACTGAAATGCGTGCCTGTGACGAGCAATGCCAGAAGGCCCCCGAAAGGAGCTACCAATAAGTTTGCCAAGTTCAACAAGGCCCACTTGGCGGAGCCGAAAGCGCCGTAAATGATCATGAAGATAATTAAAACGGTTATGGGCACGATAAGCAGGAGTCGCGCTGAAGACCTCTTCTGGCTCGCGTATTCGCCCTCCCAGTTGATATGGTAGCCGGTCGGCAGCTTGACCTTCTCATTGACCTTCGCGATCGCCTCTTCGACGGCGCCTCCCAGGTCGCGGCCGCGAACGCTGTACTTGATGGCGATGTAGCGCTGGTTGCCTTCACGGTAAATTTCCGAAGCACCATCTCGTTCTTCGATTTTGCAAAGTTGTGCCAGCGACACTCGCTCCCCGTTAGGTGAAAGCAGGCGAATGTTCCTAATCGCTTCTTCCTTATCCCGAAATTGGGGCAGATAGCGCAATACCAAGTCGTATCGTGCCTCGCCCTGCAGGACTTGAGTGAGGGCATTGCCGCCCACCGCGGTCTGGATGGCGTCCTGGACGTCGGCTACGTTGATCTGGTAGCGGGCGGCCTGTTGACGATCCACGGTCACGTTCAGGTTTGGCTGGCCGAGTACGCGAAAAACTCCCAGGTCCTCGATTCCCTTGACTTGGCGCATGAGACCGGCGACTTCATTGGCCTTGTCCTCCAGGATTTGCAGGTCATCGCCATACACTTTTGTAGCAAGCTCGCCTTTTACGCCACTGACCGCCTCTTCCACGTTATCCGCGATTGGCTGGGAGAAGCCCCATACTACCCCGGGAATCTCCTTCTCCAACTCGTGGTTCATAGCAGCAATCAGTTCCTCTTTATTTTCGTGAAATACGGGACGCCACTTGTCCTTCGACTTCAGACCGGCGTAATACTCAGTATTGAAAAAGCCAGTGGTGTCGGTTCCGTCATCCGGACGGCCGGTTTGACTCGTGCACTCGGTGACCTCGGGGAACGAGCAAAGCACGATTCGCGCCTGGTTGGATACTCGAATCCCTTCAGTCGGTCCGGTGCTGGGCGCAAGTGTGCCACGAATCCAAAGCGCGCCTTCATCCAGATGAGGCAAGAATTCGGAACCGATCGTGTCGGTCAACACCAGGTACCCGCTAATGCAAACGGCAACGATCGCAACCGCGACCATCGCCCAACGATGATCGACCGTCCAGCCCAGTGCCCGCCGATAACGCCCGGTCAGCCAAACCAGCACGGGATTCTGCCAGTCGCGAGCTTCTTTGCGAAAAAGAAAACTCGCCAGGACGGGAGCGATCGTCATCGAGAAGATCACCGCGCCCAGCAGGGCAAAGGCCACCGTCCAGGCCATGGGACGAAACAGTCTGCCTTCGACTCGCTGCAGCGTGAAAATCGGGAGGTAGGCGGTGATGATGATGGTAATGGCATAAAAGACGGGCCTCTGCACCTCGTGCGCGGCCGCCCGTATCCTGTCCGCTACCGACTTCTTTTCGTGGTTCTCGCCAATGTGACGGATGATGTTCTCCACCATCACCACCGTGCCGTCTACAACCATTCCGAAATCGAGCGCCCCGAGTGAGAGCAGATTGGCGGGAATATGCCGCAGGTCCAAACAAATCGAGGCGAACAAAAGAGAAAATGGAATGGTCAGGGCAACAATCAATGCGCCACGTATGTTGCCCAGCAACAGAAGCAGCACCAGCGTCACCAGAATGAAGCCTGCGGTGAGGTTGTGCAGAACGGTATGGGTTGTGAAGCGAATCAGATCGCTGCGGTCAATGAATGGAACGATCTTTACCCCGGGGGGCAAAATATGTTCGTTCAGCTCCTTCACCTTTGCGTGGAGTCCTTCGAGCGCCGCTTCAGCGTCGGCGCCTTTCCGCATGGGCGCGATTCCCGACACGACATCATCGTTGTCGACGATCTTTCCATCCTCGCGGCGAATCGCCCGCGCGAACTGGCCGAGCCGGATCTTCGGACCTTGGGAAACCACCGCAATATCTTTGATCCGCAGCGGCGTTCCGGTCTTGGTCAGAATGACCGTGTTCTCGATATCGTGCACGTTTTTGACCAGGCCCACTTCCCGAACATTGATCTGCTGCAGCCCGGCTTCAACGAAGCTGCCTCCTGCATTCACGTTGTTGTTGGTGAGCTGTTGCTCCACCTGTGCGAGGCTGAGGCCGTAAGAGATTAGCTTGTTCGGATCAACCCGAACTTGATATTCGCGCGTGGGCCCGCCAAAGGTGTTAACGTCGACGATGTCCGGGACAGCTTTTAAGTTCTTCTCGACGACCCAGTCTTCGATCGATTTCAGCTCCATCACGTCATATTGTGGATTGGTGCTGTGCAGGGTGAAGAAGTAGATCTGGCCGGCCGGGCTCCAGTCGGTGCCCATCTGCGGTGTCACCCCGGTCGGCAGGGTGGCTTGGCTCAGTCGCTCGAGAACCCGCTCCCGATTCCAGTCGTCACTGGATTCGTCGTCGAAAATCAGCTTAATATCGGAAAGGCCGAAGATCGAGAACGAACGCAGGTGCACCGTGTGGGGAATGCCGTTCAAGGCATTTTCCAGTGGGACCGTAACCTGCTGTTCAACTTGCTCCGCCGAAATCCCAGGCCATTGGGTGATGACCTCGACATAGTTGTCCGCCACATCGGGATAGGCATCCACCGGAAGACGGTGGAATGCGACCATCCCGGCTGCGATCAGCAGCACAGTGAAGGCCAACACGAACAGCCGCTGGTCAAGAGCAAAATCAACAATTCGGCGAATCATCTATTGCTCCACCGTGTTCTGCAATACCAGCGCATTCTGAACCACCTGTGTCCCGGGCTGGATTCCCGAAACGATCTCCTGCATGTTTCCTGGAAGCATGCCGCCGGCGACGACTTCAAGGCGCCGGAAGCGTCCCTCACCCAGAGGCGCAAAGACCCAGTTGCGGTCGTGCAGGTGCAGAATTGCGGTCGCGGGAAGCACGGCGCGGTTTTCGATCGCCCGGCTCTGGAAGATGGCAGTGACAAACATCCCAAGGCGCATCCAGCCTGGATTCTCCACTTCCAGGCGGACTTTCGCGGTGCGAATATTGGGATCGAGAATCGTCCCGATGTTGCTGACCCGGCCTTTCACAACCTTGTCAGGATAGGCGTTCAGACGAATGTCGGCGTAGTCGCCGATATGAACTTGCGGAAGCGAGTTTTCGTACACGTCACAAACAATCCAAACATGAGACACGTCGGAGATGGTGAACGGATTCGGGCCGGAGAGGCCTTGCACGCCTGCCGCATTGGTCACTTGCTGGTCGGTGATCGTGCCCGACACCGGCGCGTGGATCTCGACTACTCCGGTGGGATGGTCCTTGTCCACACCAAGCAACCGCAGGTGTTCGAGCGTGGTTTCCAGGGTGACCTTGGCATCTTGCTCCGCATCTTCGAAAGTCTCCAGAGCACTCTGGGCGATGGCTCCTTTTTCGAACAGGAGCTGCGCCCGTGCAAATTGCACCCGCGCCAGCCTTTCGTCGTTGACGGCTTTTCTGTAATCTGAGAACGCTCCCGCAACATCACTGCTCTGGACCCGCAGCAACAACTGGCCCTTTTTTACGACGTCACCGAGCCGGGCGTGTATCTCCACGATTCTGCCCGTGGCCAGCGAAATGACCGGTACAGTGCGTGAAATGTCGGGACTCACAACGCCGGTCACGTTCAATTCTGGCGCCGCTTTGTGCTCGCCTGCGGTGGCAAGCGGAAACCGCTCGGGATGATCCACCTTGAAGTTGTTGGCATCCATGTCCGGCACAACAACTGCCGGCGGCGGAGCCCCCGCATTGGGGTCAGATTTGCTTTTGCAGCCAACCAGAAACACGCCCAAGAGTAGATAGAAAGCTGGCATTAGGACCAGACCGGCAAAGCTGGCTTTCATTGGATCACCTCGCGGCCCACGGCCAGATTCAATTGGGCTGCCGCCGTCAAGTAAGAGCCGACCAAGTTTACGTAATTCAGTTGCACGGCGCGATACTCACTCTCCGCGTTCAAAAAATCAAGCAGAGAAGCCCCTCCGTGCTGATAGGAAAAAAAGATCGTGTCGCGCACGCGCACGGATTGTTGCAGGTACTTGGCCTTGTAGGGCCGCAACAAAATGACAGCGCTCGCCAGGGTAGCATAGCCGGAGTCCACGTCACTGAACACCAGCGCTTCAGCGGCGTCGCGCAATCTTTCGTTGCGCGTGATATCGAGCTGCGTACGCAGTTTCTCGCCTTGATTCCGATCGAATATGCGCAGCGGAATACTCACATTGAAACCAACATATTGATCAATCGGTGGGTTACGCCCTGCATCGAAACCAACGGTCGGGTCGGTGGAGCCATTCGCCACAGCCAGCTTGTGGTCCGTCCGCGCTTTGTCCACGGATTGTACGGCAGCCTGCAGGTCAGGCCGATTATCCAAAGCAATTTTGCGGAATTCGTCCTGCGGCAAGAGCTGTTCGCTGAAATCGAATGGCCCGCTTACCTCGAATCGTTCGATGGGCGTGCGATCGTTCAAAAGCGTGAGCAGCGCTATCTTCGCGGTGCGCAGGTTGACGTCGGCGGTTTCGAAGTCGGACTCATACTGCACCCGCTGCAGTTCCAGCCGGTCGAGATCGATTTGCGCGATGTCGCCAGCCTGGAAGCGAATTCTGCTGAGGTCGAGGACATGGTCGTAATAGGCCAGATTATCTTTCGCCAGCTGTAATACCGCCTTGGCCTGCAGGGTCGACACAAAGGCACTGCGCAAGCCGAAAAGCAAACTCCTCGCCAAATCGGCCTGCGTTGAGACCGCGATTGCCGTACCCTTCTGAGCGCTCTCCAGCCGCAGTTCCCGCTTATGCTCGCGCTCGTGCAAATAGCTAAAAGCAGCCACGGTTAACAGGGTTCCGCAACAGCTATGCGGCGGCCCGCCGTTGAACGGATTGAACTGATCAGCAGTTAGAGAAACATTAGGGTTGGGCCGGAGATTCGCTGTGATCTCCTGCGCCTTGGACTCATCGATGTTCAACTTGCCCGCTAGCAGGGTCGGATTGTCCTGCTCGAAGCGGTGACGCACCTGCTCCCACGTCATGGGCGATGGCGTCGTCTGAGCTACAACGCCCAGGCTGGTCAACAGAACAAGTGTGCGGCACAGCCAACGCAACTTTTGCATCCGTGCTCCGTTCAATTCCGTGTCTTAAATTGCCCGTGTGCCGTGATCAAGCTCACGGCCTATCGAACCCTAGGACTGACTTTAGAGTGCCTGCGACATCCAAGCCCTCCGTAAGCTATGTCATCACTTTTTATGGTGGCTCCCGACACACGTGAGTACAGTCTGCTGGTAGCCGGTAGTTAGTGGTAATACCGGGGTCCGATAATGTTCGTCATGGTGCCAGAAAGGTACTGGCTTGCAGGGGCTTGGCAACATATCGCTGGACCTCTACGCATACGCATTCGTAAACTGTTTACCGCTGCTGGCATTGGAAACCGAAAGGCCTAAGTTTGCAATAAAAAGACTGTAAATATCTTATAAACTGAGCATGTCCTTTGGCCAGTCAAAATTGGTTCGCCGGTTCTAACACCGTCGGCGCGGCGAGTCCAGATTCCGGACTTTCTGAATCACTGCACCAGATTATGGTTCCGGTAGGCGCGAAAGAGTCGCCGGTTGGACACCTTTGAATGCCTAATAATTGTACTGCCCTATGAAAACTTCGTCAGAAGGCGGAGGGAAACAAATGAGCACGGAAGAAAAAGTCAGGGTTGGTGTGATCGGCCTGGGAATCATGGGATCGGCAATGGCGGCCAACTTGGTGAAAGCCGGTTTTGACGTAATTGGGACGGATATCGTGCCCGACGCCCAGGCGGCGTTGATAAAAGCTGGCGGAAAGACAGTTTCCAGCGCGCGTGACGTGGGCAAAGCTTGCTGCTACATCATGCTGGTGTTAGCGTCGGAGGCGGCACTCTATCAGGTTTGCGACGAACTTGCGGAGAGTTGCGCGCGGGGTACTATCGTGTTGGAAATGGGTACGCTGCCGTTGGCCGCTAAGCAAAAGATGCACAAGATGCTGGCGGCAAAAGGCGTGATCCTGATTGATTGCACCCTCTCGGGCAACGGATCGCAGGCAAAACGCAAGGATTTGACAATATACGCAAGCGGCGACGCCGATGCAATCCAAAAGGTTGGATTGATTCTCGATGGCTTCTCTCGCGTTCACTACAACTTGGGCGAATTCGGCAATGGTACGAAGATGAAGTTTGTGGCGAACCTGCTGGTTGCGATTCATAACGTCGCGGCGGCGGAGGCGATTTTGCTGGGTGTTCGTAGCGGGCTCGATCCGGTGAACTTGGTTAAAGCCATTGGCGACGGGGCCGGTGCCTCACGCATGTTCCAGGTTCGCGGTCCCATGATGGCTACTCGGACTTGGGATGAAGAGATCACGATGAAGAACACGAGCTGGCAGAAGGACATGAAACTAATCGGTGACGCCTTGCAGGCCGCCGGATGTCCCGCGCCATTGTTTTCGGCCTGCATACCCATCTATACCGCGGCAGTAACTGGCGGCCACGCCGGCCACGACATCGGAGCCGTATACGAGATTCTGGAGCGTATGACGCTCAGCCCCGCGGGAAAGAAACAATCGGGAGCTAAGGCTTCGCTCGCGTCTTCTCGCTGACGTCCTTCGATGCGCTGAAACGTTTGCGCAAACTCCGCCGAGGCGACGAGATCCAGCGAAGCACGGCCAGCGCCGTCGGGCGAGTGCTGCGGAGAGAAACAGGCGGGTTCCCCATTCAATCTCACTCGGGATGGCTGACGCACGCCAGTGGCAAGGAAGGAATCAGCCTGTTACTTTACTTCCACGAAGTCCGCTCCCATAGGCGGGCAGGTATAAAACTCAAGATAGCGGAACTCCCTAGCCGAGCGGTTGACGGTCTGGTGCTTTTCGCCCGCCGGAATGTACAGCACGTCGCCGGCCTTGATCGCGATCTCTTCGCCTTCGATGACCTCCGTCGCTTCGCCGGCGATAATTATGATGACCGACTCTCGATTGACGTGCGAGTGATAAGGCACTTGGCTGCCTGGCGGGAGAAGGCCGAACATTCCTCCCAGATTCTTTGCCCCATTTTGCACCGTCAAGATCTCCGGCCGATACGGTTGATTGCTATTTGGATTCTGCAGCTCAACGTACTCTCCGGACTTGAACAGCTTCATATTTCCCTCCGCAAGACAGGTTTCAAGCTTCACCGCCTTAAGCTTTCACTTCGCCACGATCTTTGCAATCTTGAAACGCGCACGAATGCGACTCCCAATGTTCATAGGATCCGCGCTGCTCGTACGATGATGCGGTCCTGCCGATTCCGCTCGACACTCACCGCTTACGAGCACCGAGCCGCGCTTCGCGCCTGTGCCCAGGGCCGGACGATCTCCTGCCAGTCTTCCGGGGGCCTATCTCCGAACTTGCGCTTGAGATCCATTGACGCGAGCCATTTCAGGCGCTCACAGGTGGCTTTGGTCATCACCGGATTCACCTGCATGCTCTCCAGCATCTCCACCACGCTTTCCATCTCGTGCAAATGCCTCTCCGCGTGGATGGAACTGCCGGTGACATGGTATTTCGCCACCTGCTCGAAAGGTTGCGCGTCCATCGTGGCCGACAGGGACTTCAGCACCAAGTGTTCGACCTTCATTACCGATGCCGCTTCCAGGACCTCGGCCATGAGGGCAGGAAAGCCCTTGGAGAAGATACTGCGCACGAACTTGATTCCCGTGGCGTCTCCCGCCACCTCGCTGACCTTTTCGATTTGCATTCCATAAGGTGCCAGCAACTTGATGAAGATGTCAGCACCGTTTCCGCTGGCCAGGATGGGAGCCTTGTGCTGAAAGATCGCCAATCGCGCCATGATCGCGGCATCTACGAATAAGGCCCCGGCGCCGCGCACCGCCTCGTCGATCTCATGTTTCTCGCCGGGCGAAGCAGTCGTCAGATCCGCATATAGCATTTCCGGCCGCAAGAAAGGACAAAGCTGGCGCGCGGCCGCACAAGCATCGCCGCCGGGGACCGCTACCAGGACGACATCGACAGCGTCCAACACCGCCTGCGGCGTGGGTAGCAGCGTAGCCCCAGCATAATCACCGCGTTGTTTGAGTTGGCTGCCGCGCTCAGGGTCTTTTTGCATGACGTCGTAAGCGACAATACCAGCCACACCCGCGCCCTTGAGACCACGCGCCATCTCGGACCCGACTTCCCCAAAGCCGATAAAGCCTAACTTCATAAATGTCTCCTCGCAGATCAGTTTACAATTTGCAGTTCTCAGCCCAGTCAGTCTAGCAACCACGCCGGGAGCTGGGAACCTAAATTCGGATTGCAGCTTTGGCTTGCAAAACCGCTCACGAGCAGTACAATTCGAGCGATTCGGGAATGAAAAAGGAAACGCCCGTTAAACCACGAAGTCTGGAGTCGTTCTCCATGTTGCCTTGATCCCATCCACTAAAGGAAACGAATATGCGTCGCTACTCATGGGTACTTGTCTTTCTCTGGCTCAGTGTCTCGTTGGGTTTAGCCCAGTCGGCAGTTTCCGCCGCCCCCAAGCAAGCGAAACTCGCCCAGCCGTCTGGCCAGTTGCAAATCGATTGGGACCAAGTCAACGCCGAGTCCACTCAGCGGCTGGCTGAGTACATTCGCATTGATACGTCTAATCCGCCAGGCAACGAAATTCGTGGCGTCGAGTGGCTGAAGCAGATTTTTCAGGCCGAAGGCATTCCGTTCGAAACCGGAGAGTCGGCACCAGGGCGAGCAAGCATAGTGGCGCGGCTCAAGGGCACGGGGAAAGAACCCGCTCTGATTCTGTTGAGCCATATTGACGTGGTGCCGGTGAATCGGGAGTTTTGGACGGTCGATCCCTTCGCTGGCGAGATAAAGGATGGCTATCTTTGGGGCCGGGGCTCGGTGGATATGAAGCCGTTGGGGATTGCCAGCCTGGAAGCTGTGTTGTTGTTGCATCGCAACCATGTGCCGCTGCGGCGCGACGTTATTTTTCTCGCGACCGCCGACGAAGAGGCTGGCGGAAACTATGGCGCGGGCTGGGTGGTGAAAAACCACCCGGAATGGATCGCCGGCGCCAGTTTCCTGGTGACCGAAGGGGCGCGTACGATGGCTGACAATTCTGGAAAATTAATGTATTTTGCCATCGGCATAGCAGAAAAGACCCCCGCGTGGCTGAAGCTGACTGCCAAAGGGCGCGCCGGGCACGGTTCCATTCCCAACCCTGATTCATCGGTTAACCGCCTAGTGGCGGCACTTGAGCGCCTGCGGACGTACCGGTCCCCGTTGCAGGTCACACCAGCAGTGGAATACGCCTTCCGCACCGGAGCGCCGTATGAACCTGAGCCTTGGCGCAGTCGGTTTGCCGATATACGCGCCTATATTCAAACGCCGGGTGCCTATGAAGAACTGTTGAAACGTCCGGTGGAACTAGCGAAGCTGGAGAACACTATCAATATTACCGGACTGGAAGGCTCGGTAAAGGTTAACATCGTGCCATCCGCAGCTACCGCACTGCTGGACTGCCGGTTGCTGCCGAACACAACCATCGAGCAGTGGGTTCAACAGATTCGCAAGATCATCCAGGACGACTCGATCACGATCAACGTAGTTCAGAACTTTCCACCGACGGAATCTAAAGTCGAAACACCGCTACACGCGGTGATCGAGCGCACTGTGAAACAGCTCTATCCGTCAGTCGGCGTGATAGGAAGCGTGAGCCAGGGCTTCACCGATTCCCATTTCTTCCGTGAACAAGGCATTACGAGCTACGGCTTCATGCCGTTTCCGATGAAAGACGAGGATTGGCTGCGCACACACGGTAACAACGAGCGCATACCTGTTAACGGATTCACCGCGGGCGTTCGCTTGTTGTGGGAGGTCGTTTACGAATTCAGTCGGACGCAGTGAGTGCGCCCGTTGCCATCGAAGCGGGCAGCGGTTCCGTACGTCAACAACTCGCCATCCCTGAATCGGCGAACCAGAGAACCACAGTTCAGGCCGCCCATTTTCTTTTGCACGGGCACAGGGGTTGGACTGTTGCTGGTATGATTTCTGTTTCGATGGAAGGATTCGTCGGGAAATCACCAGTCGAGGCTCTGTGCCGATGAGTTGGTTTGGCCTGCTTGCAATCGCCGTGGCTCTGGCCTTGGATGCGTTCGTCGTAGCGGTGGTGGCGGGGTTGAGTTTGAAAGTGCTGACCAAGCGACACTTGTTTCGCTTGAGTTTTCACTTTGGTCTCTTCCAGGCGGCCATGCTCGCCGCCGGATGGCTTATCGGAAATGCTCTCTACGCTCTGGTAGCGGCAGCCGCCCATTGGGTTGCGTTTGTCCTGCTGACGCTGGTGGGCGGAAACGTCCTTTGGCACGCCTTTTCCGGTGCCCGCGAGACACGCACAGTACCAGACCCGACCTCTGGCTGGCAGCTCGTTTTGCTTTCCTTCGCCACCAGCCTCGACGCACTCGCGGTCGGGCTGTCTCTCGCCATGATCGGGGCTTCCATTGTCCGGTCGGCGTCCGTGGTCGGATTAATGGCCACGGCTCTCACCTTGTTGGGCATGGCTTTGGGCCGCCGGGTGAGCATTTTGTGGGGCAAGCGGGTTGAAGTCTTTGGCGGGCTCATTCTGATCGCGATCGGATCGAAGATTTTGTGGGATCACATCAAGCCATAACCGAGGTTGGCCGTAGCCTCTCGCATCAACCATAAGCACTTCGGCGCCAGACGCTTTCTAGCTTTCTAATTCTGAAGATGCGAGCACTATGGAATCGCCCTCATCTTTGTTCTTTGCCGGGTTCAAAGATGTGGGCACTGCGAGGGGTCATAGACGGCAAGCGCGTTGGCTGCGCGGACAACGCTTCGCACACTCTCTTGCTTCTCCTCTTCAACGATACGTGCACCATTTGCCTTAGTTCTGAATCTAATATAATTTTGGTCCGATACCTTTCGTATCGGCCTGTTTCCGGGGGGATGGTAACTAACTGAGAATTGCGATTTCGTTCGGCTGCGAACCGGTGATTGCAGTGCCGCGCGAAAGGACTGAAGTCAACCCGCCGGAGTCCGGAGTCTCACCCGCCCATGTGGATCGTTGCCCTAGCTCTCAGGCGGCCGTACACATTTATCGTGATGGCGCTAGTGATCAGTCTTCTAACGCCACTGACGATCCTGCGCACGCCGACCGACATTTTCCCGGACATTAATATTCCGGTGGTCAGCGTCATCTGGTTCTATACAGGCCTTTCCCCCAACGAAATGGCCAACCGGATGATCACCAATTGCGAGCGCGGACTCACGCTCACCGTCAACGACATCGAGCATACCGAGTCGCAATCGCTGAACGGCATTGGAATCGTCAAGGTATTCTTTCGTCCCCAGGCGAACATTCAGACGGCACTTTCCCAGGTCACAAGCATAGTCCAGACCATGCTGAAGCAGATGCCGCCAGATGCGACGCCCCCGTTGGTTGTGAACTATACGGCGTCTTCTACCCCGGTCATCCAACTTGGACTGAGCAGCAAAACCATCCCGGAGCACGAAGTCTTCGACCTGGGGCAGAACTTCCTGCGCACTTATATCTCCACCGTGCAAGGTGCGGCCACGCCGTACCCATACGGCGGCAAGATCCGGCAGGTGCAGGTGGACCTCGACCTACCGCGGTTGCAGGCGAAAGGGCTCTCGCCGGTCGATGTCGTAAACGCCATGAACGTCCAGAATCTGACTCTGCCCACGGGCACGACCAAGATCGGTTCTCTGGAATACAACGTGGAGATGAACGGTACGCCGGGGACGATTGCCGAGCTGAACGACCTGCCCGTCAAGACCGCAAACGGTGCGACCATCTACATACGGGACGTGGCGCACGTGCGCGACGGGTTCTCGCCGCAGACTAACATCGTGCGGCAGAACGGCAACCGCGGCGTGCTGATGTCGATCTCAAAAATCGGCAAAGCTTCCACGCTGGACATCGTTGCGGGCATTAAGCGAGTCGTCGGCATTGCCACCCAGGACCTGCCGCCGGAGTTGAAGATCACCGCCCTGTTCGACCAGTCCCTGTTCGTGCGCGCCTCGATTCAAGGCGTGGTGCACGAGGCACTGTTAGCGGCTTGCCTGACCGCACTGATGATCCTGCTGTTTATCGGCGACTGGCGGCCGACGCTAATTATCTGCATTTCCATCCCGCTGTCGATCTTCGTTTCCGTGATCCTGCTCAGTGCACTGGGGGAGACCTTTAACATCATGACCCTTGGCGGCCTGGCGCTGGCGGTGGGCATATTGGTGGACGATGCGACGGTGGAAATCGAGAACATCGAACGCAACCTCGCCCAGGGCAAGGAATTGAAACGCGCAATTCTCGATGGCGCACAGCAGATCGCGGTGCCGGCCTTCGTCTCCACGCTTTGCATCTGCATCGTGTTTGTGCCCATGTTCTTTTTGACTGGCGTGGCCAAGTTCCTATTCGTGCCTCTGGCCGAAGCGGTGGTGTTTGCCATGCTGGCGTCCTACCTGCTTTCGCGAACCCTGATTCCCACGCTGGTGATGTACATCATGCGTGGACACGAGCACAAAGCCGCTGGTCCGAAGACATCCCTAGGGCGTTTCCAGCGAGGTTTCGAGCGAAGATTCGAAAATTTCCGGCGTGGCTATGAACAGCTCCTGGAACTTACGCTGGAGCATCGCAAGCTGTTTGCGAGCTGCTTCCTCGCATTCTGCATTCTGTCTCTCGGGCTGGTGTTCGTGCTGGGAGAAGATTTCTTTCCTTCGGTGGATGCCGGTTTGATCCGGTTGCATCTGCGCGGACGCGCGGGGTTGCGCGTCGAAGAGACGGCTCGCCTTACCGACCAGGTGGAAAACGTCCTGCGCCAGGAAATTCCGAAAGCGGAACTCCAGACTATGCTGGACAACATCGGAGTTCCCTATTCCGGCCTCAACTTGTCTTACAGCACTTCCGGGGTAATCGGCACCAGCGACGCTGAGATTCTGATTGCGCTCGATGCGGAGCATCATCATCCCACCGCCGGGTACGTGGAGCGGTTGCGGCAAGAACTGCCGCGCCGGTTCCCCGGGGTGGAATTTTTCTTTCAGCCGGCCGACATCGTCACGCAGATTTTGAATTTCGGCCTGCCCGCACCAATCGATATACAGGTGGTGGGCGCGGATTTACAGGGCAACTACGGCATTGCACAGCAAATCGCCAACAAGCTTCGGCATGTGCCCGGCACGGCGGATGTTCACGTACAGCAGTTGATGAGCGAACCGACCTTATACATGAACGTAGACCGTACGCGGGTAGCGCAGGTTGGCTTGAGTGCTCGCGACGTGGCTAATGGCGTGCTGTTGTCGCTCAGTGGCAGTTCGCAGACGGCGCCGAACTTCTGGCTGAATCCGACCAATGGCGTGACGTATCCACTGGCGGTGCAAACCCCGCAATACCACATGGGCTCGCTCGATGACCTGATGAACACGCCAATCACTGGCACCAATACGCAGACCATGCAGGTGCTTGGAAACCTGGCGCAGGTTACACCGGTAGCGCGGCCCGCCGTGGTTTCGCATTACGATGTTCAGCCGGTCATCGACGTTTACGCGAGCACTCAGCGGCGAGATCTGGGCAGCGTGGCTTCCGATACAATGAAGGTCCTGAAGGAATTCGACGGGTATCTGCCGCGGGGCACCCACATCGTGGTGCGAGGGCAAGTGGCGACCATGAAGTCCTCATTCTTCGGTCTGGGCGTGGGACTGCTGATGGCCATCCTGCTGGTGTATTTTCTGATCGTGGTGAACTTTCAGTCCTGGCTCGATCCGTTCATCATTATCACCGCGTTGCCGGCGGCGCTGGCGGGCATCGCCTGGTTTCTGTTGCTGACGCATACGCGGCTGAGTGTGCCGTCGCTTACCGGCGCGGTGATGTGCATGGGAGTGGCCACGGCAAACTCCATTTTGCTGGTGTCCTTTTCGCGCGATCGCATGCTGGCGGGCGTGCCGGCAATCGAGGCTGCGATTGAAGCGGGATACACGCGCCTTCGTCCGGTGCTGATGACGGCCCTGGCGATGATCATCGGCATGGTGCCGATGGCGCTGGGCTTTGGCGAAGGCGGCGAACAAAACGCTCCCTTGGGGCGGGCCGTGATCGGTGGACTGCTGTTTGCCACCGTGGCCACGCTTTTCTTTGTCCCCTCCATCTTCGCCATGGTTCACGGGCCGGAAAAGCAAAAGGACGGAACAGGCACCGCAGTGCAATCCTAGGAAGCTGGCGGCAAAGCGATTTAAGGAGCGGAACGACATTTATGGATTCGGAATTCGAATTGAAGCGATCAGAAGCGCCAGAGGGTGAAGTTGCGGCGCCCCCGCAGATAGATCCGGTACCCAAGTTGCCTCCGGCCAAGCCACGCACGGCGGTGCTGATTGTCGGCGTGGTGCTCGTTGTCCTGCTGTTGAGCGGCGGAGTGACGTTGCTGAAGCGTGCCCGGGATGAACGGGTGCTTGCCAAAGAGACCGAAAAAAACTCCGTGCCTAGTGTCGCCGTCATCCACCCCAAGGCCGAAAGGCCTGATCAAGAGCTCGTGCTCCCCGGCAGCTTGCAGGCCTATGAAGAATCGCCGATCTACGCCCGTACCAATGGTTACCTGCTGCGCTGGCACAAGGACATGGGCAGCCGCGTCCAGCAGGGCGAACTGCTGGCCGAGATCGATACCCCCGAAGTCGACCAGGAATTATTGCAAACGCGGGCCACGCGCCAACAGATCGAGGCCCAACTTGAGTTGGCCCGGACCTCCGACGAGCGCTGGCGAAATCTGCGCCAGACCGATTCGGTTTCGCAACAGGAAGCCGACCAGCAGAGCAGCATGTACCAGCAGAGCAAGGCAAACCTCGCGGCGGCAGAGGCCAACGTTCGCCGTCTGGAACAGCTGGAATCTTTCAAAAATGTCTACGCGCCATTTTCCGGCGTCCTGACCAAGCGCAACGTCGATCCCGGCGCCTTGATCAACGCCGGCGCCGGCGGCCGGGAACTCTTCGACCTCGCGAAGGTGGACCCGCTTCGCGTCTATGTGAGTGTGCCGCAGGCCTATGCGAGGGATATCAAGATCGGAATGAAAGCCTGGGTTACGCTACAGGAATTTCCTGGCCAGAAGTTTCAAGGGTCCGTGGCACGCACCGCGGAAGCGATCGATATGGCGACCCGCACGCTGCTTACCGAAGTGGACGTGCCTAATCAGGAGAGACGTCTGCTGCCGGGCTCGTTTGGAGAGGTACATTTCTCCGTGGATAGTAACGCGAACAAGGTTACGGTCCCGATCAATGCGATGTTGTTTCGCTCCGAGGGAGCGCGGGTGGCCGTGGTCGGAGCCGATGGAAAGGTGCAACTGCGGCCGGTTTCCATTGGCCGCGATTATGGCGCGACACTGGAGATCCTGGATGGCCTGAGCCTGAACGAGCAATTGATTGTCAACCCATCCGACTCGCTCGCGGAGGGCCAGCAGGTGCATGTGGTCACTCCGGATCAGGGGGGCGGCCAGTGAGAAGGCGGCTTGCCGTCGTGGCATGCATCCTGGCCGGCGGTATGGTTGGCCGGATGCGCGGTGGGGCCAAAGTATAGCCGGCCAGCCGTTCAGGCGCCGGCAGGTTGGAAGACGACGGCGCCTTGGGCGGTTGCCGTTCCCAGCGATGCGTTGCCGAAAGGCGCCTGGTGGACAACCTTCAAGGACAACCAGCTCAGTAGCTACGAGCAGCAGTTGCTCACGGCCAATCAGTCGCTTTCGGCGGCAAAGGATCGGCTGGACAGGGCGCGAGCGCTCGCGCGCGTGGCTTCAGCGGCATACTTTCCGCAATTGGCCGCCGATCCGTCCGGCCAGCGCGCAAGAGTGTCGGGCAATCGCCCCTTGCTCTCTGCCACGCCGCCGCTGACTCCCGATACGGAATACACTTTTACCGTTCCCTTCACCCTGAGTTACGAAGTGGACCTTTTCGGGCGCGTACGCCGAAACCTGGAGGCGGCCAACGCTTCGTTGCAGTCTACGGCGGCAGACTTGGTCAATGTTCAACTGGTGCTGACTTCAGAACTCGCCGCCGACTACTTCAACCTGTGCGAACTCGATGCCGAGATCGCCGTGGTGCAGGAACTGGTGAGCATCGAGCAGAAAGGGCTCGACCTGGTGCGGCATCGCCATGATGGCGGTGTGGCCAACGGCCTGGAAGTCGCACAACAGGCCGCCTTGCTGGAGGCAACGGTGGCGCAGGTTTCTTTGTTGCAGCAACAGCGGGCGCAATATGAACACGCGATTGCGGTATTGACCGGGAATCCGGCGTCCAACTTCAATGTGCCGGTTGCTCCGCTGCGGGCAGTACCGCCGCCGGTTCCGCTGGGAGTCCCGTCGGACGTGCTGGAACGCCGGCCTGATATCTCGACCTACGAAAGACTCATGGCGTACCAGAACGCGCAGGTCGGAATCGCCGCCACGGCGTTCTATCCGCACATCACGCTTTCCGGTTCCGGTGGCTGGCAGAGCCGCGACATCGCCACCTTGGCCAACGCGCCCAGCGCTTTCTGGTCATTGGGGAGCGACCTGCTGCAACCGATCTTCAACGGCGGCCGGAACCGGGCAAATCTGCAAGCGGCCAAGGCCGGATACAACGAGGCAGTGGCAAATTACCGGGAGGCGGTGTTGACCGCGTTCCAGCAAGTTGAGGATGGTTTGTCCGGCCTGCAAACGCTGTCGAAAGCATTGGCCACACAGAGAACCGCGGTCGGGGACTCGCGGCGTGCCCTGGCCTTGGCAAACAATCGGTATACCGGCGGCCTGACTACCTATCTGGATGTGATTACCGCGCAAACCACTTTGCTGAATAATGAGCGCCTGGCTACGCAACTACTCGGGCAGCAGATGGTCACCTCAGTCTACTTGGTAAAGGCTCTGGGCGGAGGCTGGGACAGCTCTGAGATCGAGCATGAACAAGTACATCCCAGGACGATTCAGGCGGTTCAGCCGTAAGCCCGGCGCGGCGCGCCGGTGAATCTAGTTCATCATACAAGAGGGATAGGACACATTCATGGAAACAGAGAACAAGTACGCTCTCGGTTGGATTGGAACCGGTCGCATGGGATATGCCATGGCGGAACGTCTGGCCAAAGCCGGCTGCAACATCTCCGTCTACAACCGCACCCGATCGAAGGCTGAGCCGCTGGCGGCAGTCGGCGCGAGGATCGTGAATTCTCCGGCGGAACTGGCGGGATGCGATGTTGTTTTCAGCATGCTTGCGGGCTCTGAAGATCTCAAACAGGTGATCACCGGCCCCGGTGGAATGATCGCCATGGCCGGAAAGGCACCGAAGATTCTGGTCGACTGTTCCTCAATCTCCATCGAGGCGTCGGCGGAAGTTCGCCAAAAGCTTGCTGAAACTGGGGTTGAATTACTTGCCGCCCCCGTCAGCGGCAGTCCGAAAGTTGTCAAGGCCGGCAAGCTCAGCGTCGTCGTCTCTGGCCCCAAGGACGCTTTTGACAAGGCAATGCCCTACATCAATACGTTCGCACCGGCCGGGGTTAGTTATGTGGGAGAAGGCGAACTAGCGCGGATTGCCAAGATTTGTCACAACGTAATGTTGGGGGTCGTGGCTCAGAACCTGGCGGAGATCACGGTTCTGGCGGAAAAGGCCGGCTTGCCGCGGGCTGCATTTCTGGCTTTTGTGAACAGCAGCGTGATGGGCTCCGTCTTCACTCGCTACAAGAGCCCGGCTTTGGTCAATCTCGATTGGACACCGACATTCACGGCAAACCTGTTGCGCAAGGATCTGGATCTGGGATTGGCTTTGGGGAAAAAGCTGAACGTGCCTATGCCGGTGGCCACGATCGCCAGAGACGTTTTGCAATCGCACATCGGCCACGGCGCACCTACCGGTCGAGGGTATCTCGAAAAGGACTTCGCAGCCCTGCTGGAATACCAGGCGCACTGCTCAGGCATCGAACTCAAACCGGAAAACGTAGAGGTGTGGGACGGGCTGTCTCCGAAAAAATAGAGACGAATCGCGAAGGGGTGCGACCATGAACATGCGCGGTAACACGATCTTCATCACGGGAGGCGGATCGGGAATCGGGAGGGGACTGGCTGAGGCCTTTCACAAGCTCGGCAATAAGGTCATTATCGCGGGCCGCCGTCAACAACTTCTCGACAACGTTTGCGCCGCCAATGCGGGGATGTCCGGCTATGTTTTGGACGTCACGAATCCGGCCAACCTGCGTGCCCTCGCTCAGCAGGTGATCGCAGACTATCCCGAGCTCAATTGCATCATTGCTAATGCCGGAGTGCAGCGAGTCCACAACTTCGCCAGCGACCAGGCCCCCGATGATGAGGCCCTCGTAGAGGAGATCCAAACCAACCTGCTGGGTGTGATTCGTGTCTGTGCCGCCTTTCTTCCCCATCTGCGCAAACAACCGCAGTCGACGCTTATCAATGTCTCTTCCGGCCTGGCCTTTGTACCGCTGACTATGATCCCTGTGTACTGCGCGACCAAAGCCGCGGTCCACTCCTTCACCGTCTCTCTGCGGCACCAGTTGAGGAATTCCACCGTCAGTGTCATCGAACTCATGCCGCCCTACGTGGCGACAGACCTCAACCGGGCCGCCGGGCAGTCCCGGCCGGCTGGAAGCGGCGGAAGCCCGATGCCGCTGGACGAGTTTGTTGCCGAAGCCATGAAGGAGCTGGGCAGCGCCGCGGAAGAGGCGGCAATTGGATTCTCCAAAAGGACCCTGGCCGCGAGTTGGACTGACACGGCCCGCACCATCTTTTCGAAGCTAAACTCGTAGCCGCAACAATCTTGCGGGGTGGGGAACATGATCAAGCAGAGTCACGTCGCGGAACTGTTCGATTTGTCTAATCAGGTGGCAATTGTAACCGGCTCCGGGCGCGGCCTCGGTGCTGTCATCGCACGCGGGCTGGCGGCAGCCGGGGCTTCCGTCATGCTTTGTTCGCGTACGCAAGCAGAGCTGGATAGCACCGCCGCGGAGATCGCCCGCACCGGCGGACAGGTGGCCGCGACAGTGGTTGACACCAGCAATCGTAAGAGTTGCCAGCGTCTAATTGATCAAACGGTTGCTCGATTCGGCCGAGTAGACGTACTGGTCAACAATGCCGGCATAGATGTCATAAGCCCAGCGGAAGCGGTGACCGACGACGGCTGGGAGCGGGTGCTCAACACTAATCTCAAGGGCTATTTTCTCTGCTCGCAAATTGCTGCCCGGCAGATGCTAGCTCAGGGAAGTGGTGGCTCGATTATCAACAACTCCTCGGTTTGTTCAATTGTAGGAGTGCATGGCCTTACCGCTTATTCCGCTGCCAAGGGCGGAGTTAACCAGCTCACGAGAGTCATGGCGGTAGAGTGGGCGCAGCAGCACATCCGAGTGAATGCCATAGCGCCTGGATATTTCGAGAACGTTATGCAAGGTGCGAAAGACGAGCACGCCCGCACTGAAAAGCAGGAGCAAGTAATCGCATTCACGCCGATGGCAAGACGCGGACGTCCCGAGGAATTGATAGGCCCCGTCGTATTCTTGGCCTCAGCGGCATCATCGTACGTCACCGGAGCGATCCTCTTTGTCGATGGGGGGTACACCGCTCAATAGTTGGGCTACTCCCGCCCGTCGTGAACTCGCGGAAGTGGAAGCAATAACACTCGACTTGGACGAGCTCCCGAAATCTCGGAGAAAATGCACGGCAGTTTTTCGGTGGACTTGGTGCTGCTTGAGTCTGTTCTCGAACGATTGTGAAATGATCCATCCAGACGCTCAATTCGCCAAGCGTGTGCAAGAGCTCGCGCTTAATCGCGGCCTGATTTTGCTCTTATGCGGTGCTTACGGTAACGTGATCCGGTTCCTCTTTCCTTTGACAACCCCTGAAGGAGTGCTGACTGAAGGGCTAGCTATTTTAGAATCCGCTTTGCGAGAGGCCGCGTCTGCTAAACAATGACACTGGAGTTCGGGGATCCCGAAATTTTTCGGGGCGGGCAAAAGTCGGCTATTAGCGAATCGGCGATCTCGCTAGTAGCCGTTTCCACGCGAGCCTGGAATGCTCGATCAGGTCCTGTGGTCCTATGAGGACACGCCCGAATGCGGTCCTATCCCTTTTCTTGCAGCTCGGGCAGGTGTGCCAGCAGGTCAACGAAGACCCGCCTGAACTGCTCGAATAGTTGTTCGAACTGGCCAACTTCATCGTCGGATCCAACCCGGATTTCCGTTTCGTAGTCACCGCCAACGACCCTTGTGGCAACCGTAATGATGTGCTTTAGGCGCCGGAATACGAGACGATTGAGTAGCGTCAGCACCAGAAGAATGCCGACCGTCAGCGATACGACCGTCAAAAGCACCAGGATATTTTGCGTGTGCTGCATGGCCACGTAAACCGCTGAGATATCCCGCACCACGAACATTGCGCCTACAGTATTCCCGGCGGCATCACGGATGGGAAAAATGCCGCGGATGAAGACGGAATTCCCGTCGTGGAAGCGCTCCAAAACCTTGCCATCGCCGGGCACTTCGGCCAAGTCTCCCTGGAATCGCATGATACTGTCGGTGGTCGTGGTTTTGTCCGCCACCACGAAGTTCGGATTGTCACTCCAGTTATCGCGGCGCTTCCAAACCGCGTTCGAATCGGCCCAAAACTGTCGGTCCACAAACTTCTTGCTGAGCAGCAGTCCGTAGTCATCTCCGGTCTGACTTTTCATGGCGTGAATGAACTGGCCGAGTTCTTCACCAAGCTCGATATAGCCGGTCACCCCTCCCTGCGCATCGTAAACCGGACGAAGGATTCTTACCGCAAAACCGGCCTTGGCCAACTCGTTCCCGGTCACAATGGCGTGGGTACGTGCGACTTCTTTGTCCACGAACCGATTCAGGTGGTCACCAAACAGCGGGGGGTTGTGGAGTCGGAGGAAGACGGTCATATCAGGTTCAGGAGTATGGAACATCCAGTTGGTAATGCCTTGGCTCTTCAACTTCGAATAAAGCGGTGCCGTTAGCTCGATGAGGCGGCTGCGATCCTTGGCCGCGAAGGCATCGCGAACCTGAGGGTTCACGATCAGCGTCTCGCTGACGACCGTCATTTTGCTGATCTCCCTGTTTTCCAAAATCGTGAACAGCTTCTGAGCGCTCGAGACCGACGCTACCGCCAAAGCCTGTGAGTTACGGGCGAAGCTGTAGTGCATCAGCGCCAGGGTGCCGCCGACACCCACCACGAGACAGGCGACCAGTGCGGCCAAAACTTTGGTTCGAATCAAGTTCCATTTCATGAGAACACTCCTCACACGCTGATACTCAGCAGATATTCAGCACGTCTTTGGCAGCCTTCTTGAGTTTGGCGACAGCCTCCGGGTCATCCGGGGTACTGGGATTGATGAACGCCAGCATTCGTCCTGAGCGCAGTCCGATCTTGCCTTTCACGTCCATCGCGTCCAGGCCGTCGGCTTTAATCTTGTTTTCGATGAGTACTTTCAGATCATAAAGTTGGCTCACAAAGCAGACCCCTCCCTCCCGTTGCAGGCATTCAAACACCCAAGCGCTTGCCGGGAACGGTTCACTCTAATGTCCATCGGCACTTTTCTGGTTGAACTTCAGTAGAACTGGATCCGTCGTTTCATTCCGAGGATAGCGCCACGGTTTGTAGGTAATCCATGCATCCGTCGCAGTGTTTTTTTGAGCGCGGCAAGCAGTCCCACCCCACCATCAAGGTCTTGCCAATCTTTAGCCCAGGTAACCGTTCAGCACGCGCGCGAATTCGCGCATTCGGAATTAGCTTCGCACTGCGTAGGATGGAGGCCCGATTGCAACCCTGAAAGCTGAACCACCGCGGACTGCAAGGGAAAGCAGTTTCCGCCCTCTAAGGAGTGGGCTGCAATGGGCGAAATGGACGACATTATTAAAGAATTCTTAATCGAGAGCACGGAAGGGCTCGATCAGCTCGACCGAGACTTTGTCGAATTAGAGAAAGCGCCGGACTCTAAGGACCTTCTAGCCAGTATCTTCCGCTCGGTACACACCATTAAAGGGACGGGCGGGATACTCGGATTCGACAAACTCGGCGCGGTCGCGCATGTTGGCGAAAGCATGCTGAGCCGTATGCGAGATCGAAAGTTGAGCCTCAATCCGCGGGTTACAACTGCCTTGCTATCGCTGGTCGATGCGCTCCGCAAGATGCTTTCCAGCATTGAGATGATCGGAACCGAGGGTGATGGCGACTATTCCGATGTAGTTGCAGCTGTCAACTCGATCCTCGACGGTTCAGCGGACGCCGCCATTTCCCCTATTTCCGCGGCTCCAGTTCAGTGCGCGGCCGCCAGTGAAGACCATGGCTCAGACGAGGTATGTGCGCCGCCAACGCCTCCGGAAATCGTCGCCGGCGCTCCCAGCAAAAATCTGCCCGACAAGGAGGTGCCCGCAACGGTCTCAGACGCAATCCTGATGCAGAGTGAAAAGCACGACGCACTTGCCAGCAGCACGATTCGAGTGGATGTCGGGCTTCTCGACAAGGTGATGAATCTGGTGGGCGAGCTCGTGCTCGCACGAAATCAGGTACTTCAGTTCACCACCACGACCAAAGACACCACGTTTCTCAGAACGGCACAACGCCTGAACCTGATCACGACCGAGCTGCAAGAGGGCGTCATGAAAACCCGTATGCAGCCGATCGGCAATGTCTGGAACAAATTTCCTCGCGTGGTGCGCGACCTGGCCCTTGAGCTGCGCAAAACAGGTGCGGATGGACATGGATGGGGCCGACACCGAGTTGGACAAGACAATTATCGAGGCGATTAAGGATCCGCTGACTCATCTCGTTCGCAACGCGGTCGATCACGGAATCGAGTCGCCAGGAACAGAGGAAGAAAGCGGGAAAGCCGCTGGAAGGCCGATTGTCGCTGCGAGCCTTCCATGAAGGTGGGCAGGTCAATATCGAGATCAGCGACGATGGTGCGGGAATCGATACCGATCGGGTAAAGCGAAAAGCGGTCGAGCGCGGCACCATCACATCGGATCACGCCGCCCGCATGTCGGAGCGCGAAGCGCTGAACCTCATCTTCCTCCCCGGACTTACGACAGCCGAGCGTGTCACCAACGTCTCTGGTCGCGGCGTCGGTATGGACGTAGTCAAGACCAACATCGAGAAGATCGGTGGCATGGTTGACGTGCAAAGCATCGCCGGCCACGGCACGACACTGAAAATCAAGATCCCTCTGACTTTGGCGATCATCCCGGCCCTGATCGTTACCAGTGGTAAGGAACGATTCGCTATCCCACAGGTCAGCCTGCTGGAGCTGGTTCGTTTGGAGGGACCCGATGCCATCGCCAGCATCGAGGATATTGGTGGAGCCCCGGTCTATCGGCTTCGCGGCAACCTGCTCCCTCTGGTGGACCTCAACCGTGAGCTTCGCCTTCCTGTCTCCTCTAAAGAGGGTGGCAGCGCGCAGATAGTGAATATCGTTGTATTGCAAGCCGACGACCGTCAATTCGGCCTGGTGGTGGATGAGATCAACGACACCGAGGAAATTGTCGTAAAGCCTCTTGGCAAGCAACTGAAGGGGCTGGCCTGCTTTGCCGGCGCCACCATCATGGGCGATGGCCAGGTAGCGCTGATCCTGGACGTCCTCGGCATCGCGCAGATGGCGAACGTGGTGACTGAACTGCGGTCTCGCGCGGTGTAGCGAGCGTACGGCGAAAAACGTCGAATCCGCCGGCAGCCGGGATACCTGGCTGCTATTCACGGTCGGGGAAAACGGCAGGATGGCAACCCAGCTTTCATCCGTGTCTCGGCTGGAGGAAATTCCCGTCAATTTGATCGAGAGATCGGGCGATTCGGAAGTGGTTCAGTATCGCCAGCATATTATGCCCCTGATTCGCATTTCCACCTTGCTGAATCGGCCCTCCCGCAAGCAGGACGCCGAAAGAGTTCAGGTGATCGTATTTGCCCAAGGCGAGAGCTACATCGGCTTGGTCGTCGATGAAATCGTCGATATTGTCGAGCAGCAGATCTCCCTCGAACGATGCGGCCAGCATGCCGGTGTTTCGGGCTCGGCCGTGATCCAACAGCGTGTTACCGACGTGCTTGACCTCGACATGATCATCGCCGACAGCGGGATGAAGAGTGCGATGTCGGCGCCGCAAGGAGTCTAGCGTGAGCACTGAACAACAGTTTTGCACGTTTTTCGTGGACGGCCTCTTCTTCGGCGTGGAGGTCCACAAGGTCCAGGAAGTCATTCGCTATCAGGGCATGACCGACGTGCCGCTGGCGCCGGCGGAGATCGGCGGCCTGATCAATCTTCGCGGTCAGATCGTAACCGCGATCGACCTGCGGAAACGGCTGGCGATGAGTGAACGGCAGGGCAGCGAGCAACCGATGAACGTGGTAGTGCGCACCGCGGATGGCGCGGTCAGCCTGCTGGTGGACGAGATCGGCGACGTGGTCGAAGTCGCGGACTCAACCTTTGAAGAGGTGCCGGACACTCTCAAAGGGGTTGGCCGCGACCTCATTCGCGGAGTCTACAAGCTGAAAGAACGATTACTGCTCCTGCTCGACACGGAGCGTGCCATTGATATCGCCGGGACCACTCGTCCCGTCTAGCCCATTACCAACAACTCTAGAGGAGTCACAATGACAGAACCGAGACGTAAAGCGAATGGTCACGGAGCCAACGGCGGGAATGGAGCCGCCGGTTGCCGCACTCGTCGACCAAACCATTTCCCAGCACCTGAGCATGGCTGACGAAATCAAGCGGCTGGTGGAGGCATTCCAGGCAGGCAATCTCGCCCAACGAGCACAAGTAGCTCTCTTTCAGGGCCACGATCACGAGGTCCTGAATGGTGTTAACACAATTCTCGACGCCATCCTCCTGCCCATCGGCGAAGGTAACCGCGTCCTGGCGCAGATTTCCAACGGCAAAATCGACGAGTTGATCGCGCAAACCTACAAGGGCGACCACGAGAAGATGAAGCAGGCCATCAACACCGTGGCCACGGTCCTGCAAGGTCTGCAGAAGGAATTGGCTCGCTTAACCGGCGCATCCAGAGAGGGACAACTCTCGGAGCGTGGCAAGCCAGAGCAGTTCAAGGGTGTTTTTGCCGACGTGGTTGGAGGCGTAAACCAGATGCTCGACGCCATCCTCCTGCCTATCGGCGAAGGCAACCGCGTCCTGGCGCAGATTTCCAACGGCAAAATCGACGAGTTGATCGCGCAAACCTACAAGGGCGACCACGAGAAGATGAAGCAGGCCATCAACACCGTGGCCACGGTCCTGCAAGGTCTGCAGAAAGAATTGGCTCGCTTAACCGGCGCATCCAGAGAGGGACAACTCTCGGAACGTGGCAAGCCAGAGCAGTTCAAGGGTGCTTTTGCCGACGTGGTTGGAGGCGTCAACCAGATGCTCGACGCCATCCTGCTGCCCATCGGCGAAGGCAACCGCGTCCTGGCGCAGATTTCCAACGGCAAAATCGACGAGTTGATCGCGCAAACCTACAAGGGCGACCACGAGAAGATGAAGCAGGCCATCAACACCGTGGCCACGGTCCTGCAGAATCTGGTGGCAGATACAAACATGCTCACCAAGGCCGCTCTGGAAGGCAAACTGGAGACCCGCGCCGATGCCGGCAAGCATTAGGGCGACTTCCGCAAGATCGTCGAAGGGGTCAACGCTACGCTGGATGCGGTCGTCGGTCCGCTGAAGGACGTGGCCGCGACTCTGGATAAGTTGGCCGGTGGCGATTTGACCGTCCAACTCACCGGCGAGTATGCCGGAGATTTCAAGAAGCTGTCCGATGCGGTGAATACTTTGGCACTGCAGGTTCGCTCCGCGATGCAGCAGATTGGCAATAACACCAAAGCCCTGGTCTCGGCGGCCGAGGAACTCAACAAGGTAAGCCAGCAAATGGGGGCAAGCGCCGAGGAGACAGCCGCGCAATCCAACGTTGTATCCGCCGCCTCCGGACAGGTGACCAACAATGTTGCGACCGTGGCCACAGCCGCTGACGAGATGGGCGCAAGCATCAAGGAAATTGCCAAGAACACGGCGGAAGCAACCCAGGTCGCGACCACCGCGGTCAAGACCGCCGAGGCGACCAACGTGACCATCGGTAAGCTTGGCCAGAGCAGCGCTGAAATTGGCCAGGTCATCAAGGTGATCACCTCCATCGCGCAACAGACAAACCTGCTGGCGCTGAACGCAACCATTGAAGCGGCCCGCGCCGGCGAGGCGGGCAAGGGGTTCGCGGTGGTTGCCAATGAAGTAAAAGAACTGGCGAAGGAAACCGCCAAGGCCACCGAGGATATCAGCCGCAAGATTGAAGCGATTCAGAACGACACCAAGGGCGCGGTGGAGGCAATCGGACAGATTGGAACCGTCATTGGGCAGATCAATGACATCCAGACCACCATCGCCAGCGCGGTCGAGGAGCAGAGCGCGACCACCAATGAAATCAGTCGCAATCTCGCCGAGGCCGCCAAGGGCACCACGGACATCAGCCATAACATCGCCGGAGTTGCTGAAGCGGCCCGGAGTACGACAGCCGGGGCTTCGGAGACGCAGAAGTCCGCCCAGGCGTTGGAACGAATGGCCGCCGAATTACAGGGCTTGGTCGCGCAGTTCAAGTATGAAGACTCACCGACTAGTGCAATGCCGGCCGCTGCCGGACGCCGTTAGTAATTTCAGGTCGTGAGCACGGCCGCTCCTGTAGCGGTCGTGCTTCTGATTTCCTAAAGGAGACTTGCCGGCAATGGAGAAGGTGCTCTGATGAAAGCTCTCGTGGTCGATGATTCCGCCGGAATGCGGGCATTTCTCAAAATGGTGTTGAAAGGCGCGGGGATAGAGGTTGCTGAAGCGAAAAATGGGATTGAAGCCCTGAGCGTTCTCAACTCCGGTTTAAAAGCAGACTTCGCATTGCTCGATTGGAACATGCCCGAAATGGATGGGTACGAATTGCTGTTGTGGATCCGCTCGAATCACGCGTTCGACTCCATGCGGGTTGTGATGGTCACCACCGAGACCGAGGCTGGCCAGATCACGAAAGCTTTGGAGCATGGTGCCGATGAATATGTCATGAAGCCGTTTACCCGCGAAGTGATTCTTGACAAGTTGCAGATGATCGGTGTGGAACCCACTTCATGACCGCTCGGATACTCATCGTGGACGATTCGGTCGTGATCCGGCAGCTGCTGCGGGAAGTCCTGGCCGGCGATCCACAGTTGGAGGTTGCCGGGGTTGCCGCGAACGGCCGGATCGCGCTGGCCATGCTAGACCAGCTATCGCCGGACCTGGTGACACTCGACGTTGAAATGCCCGTACTAGACGGGCTGGAAACCTTGAAGCAGCTACGGCAGAGCCATCCACGGCTGCCGGTAATCATGTTCAGCACCCTGACCGCGCGGGGAGCAGAGGCCACCATTGAAAGCCTGTCATTTGGCGCCAGCGATTATGTTACCAAGCCTGCCAATGTAGGCAGTGTCACGGTCGCCAAGGAACGCATCCGTGAACAACTCATTCCAAAGATCAAGGCGCTTTGCAAACTTATTCCCGAAACGCCGATCGCTCTATCTGTCCGGCTCCGGCCGTCCGTTCCCATTCCAGCCCCGTCGAGGCAACAACAGCGCGCAAGCACAGTTGACGTTGTCGCCATCGGATGCTCAACTGGCGGTCCAAACGCTTTGGCGGAGGTTTTGCCGAATTTGCCCGCTAACCTCGCGGTTCCGGTGGTTGTGGTCCAGCACATGCCGCCAACATTCACCCGCTTCCTCGCGCAGCGGCTTGATACCATTTGCGCGCTGCGTGTACGCGAAGCTGTTTCCGGTGAACCGCTTCAGCCAGGTACGATCTGGATTGCTCCGGGCGACTTCCATCTGAAGGTGGTTAAGAGCGCGGCAGGACTGCGCCTGGTGACTGAGCAATCGCCGCCGGAAAATTCGTGTCGTCCCTCAGTCGACGTGTTATTCCGGTCAATGGTCGCCGCTTACAGCGGCAGCGTTCTCGCTGTTGTACTGACGGGCATGGGGCAGGACGGATTGCGAGGGTGCAAAGAACTGTATGCAGTGGGTGCGCACATTGTGGTGCAGGACGAGGCATCCTCGGTGGTTTGGGGTATGCCGGGATTTATTGCCCGTGAACAGATCGCGGATCGGGTCCTGCCACTTCCGGAGATTGGCGCCGAAATTACCCGCAGAGTGGAAATGTTTCAGGCGCAGCACGGAGTGCGGGGGCAACGGGCGTGAGTAGCGTTACAACGATTGAAGCGCCGGAATTTAATTACTTGCAGACATTCATGCGAGAATACTCAGCCATCGTCCTTGACCCTGGGAAGGAGTATCTGGTCGAGTCGAGGCTGATGCCACTTGCATACAGCGAAGGTCTGCGTACCGTCGGCGAACTACTGGTGCGCCTGCGACAGGAAAAATCCGAGTTGTTGCGTCGCAAGATTTTGGACGCAATGACCAACAACGAAACGTGGTTCTTTCGAGATTTTTACCCATTCGAAGCGCTCCGGCAGGAGATCATTCCTGCTTTGATGACATCCCGTGCGGATACTCGCAGTCTACAATTCTGGAGCGCCGCCTCTTCGAGCGGACAAGAGGCGTACAGCATCGCGATGTTGCTGAAAGAAAAGTTTGCCCTTCCAAACTGGAAATTCTCGATCCTCGGCACCGACATCTGCAGCGCCATACGGGCGCGTGCCGCCGAGGGCAGGTATTCGCAGATGGAAATCAACCGCGGTCTTCCCGCCGCCATGCTGACCAAGCACTTCGTCAGGTCCGGGCTGGATTGGATCATTGCCCCGTCAATTCGCGAAATGGTGGAATTTCGTGCCTGTAACCTCGCTGAGCCGTGGCCTGACATCCCGAAGATGGACGTTGTGTTCCTGCGAAACGTGATGATCTATTTCGATGTAGCAATCAGGAAGCAGATTCTTTTGCGACTCCGCTCGGTGCTGAAGCCCGACGGCATCCTCTTCCTTGGCTGCGCGGAAACCACGCTCAATCTCGATGCCGGTTTCGACCGGATTCCATTTCAGAAAACAATTTATTACAGGTTATCTAAATGAGCACACTAGCGCTAACTAGAGACGATGTGATCCGCGTCACGCAAGAAATCTGGGGTTCCATGTTGAGCCTTGATCTTATATCCGTGGGGTCGACATGGCGTGAAGACGAAGTCGGCGTAGTAGGTTGCGTGCAAGTCGTGGGCGCGTGGGAGGGAGCTATCCGCCTCGACTTGTCGCCGGCTCTGGCTACCAAAGCAGCGGCCGCATTTGCAGGTGTGCAGCCGGCTGAGGTAACGCCTGAAGGGATCAGAGACGCTGCGGGAGAATTGGCCAACATTACAGCCGGAAGCATTAAAGTATTACTGCCCGCCCCTTCCCATCTGTCGCTCCCCATCGCGGCGGACGGAACCGACTACAAGGTTCGAATCAAAGGCAGCCGTAGACTGCTGCAGGCGGCATTTGATCACTCGGGCGATGGGCTACTGGTCACGATCTTAGAGAGGGAGGCGTCGGCAGGGAACGTCGGATTGCCCCCCGCCAGGACCACTCGGATCCAATAAGAGCTGTACGGTTCGTTTTGGTTCCTGTTCCCGGCAGCGTTGTGCAGTAAGTACGCGTAGTTCTGTTTCCCCGCCACGTATTCTTGCCATTATGATGGATCTATGAAGCGTGTTCTCGTTTCGTGGAGCAGCGGCAAAGACAGCGCGTGGGCGCTCCACCACTTACGCCGGCAGCCCGACATTGAATTGGTCGGCCTGATGACTACTCTCAACACCGAGTTCCAGCGTGTGGCGATGCACGGCACGCGACGGTCAGTATTGGAAGCTCAGGCCGAAGCTGTTCAGCTGCCGTTGTGGATAGTGCCACTCCCGTGGCCGTGCTCCAACGAAGTCTATGAACAGCGGATGCGCGACATCTGCGACCGTGCTGTTCATGAGCATGTAAACGCGATTGCTTTTGGTGATTTGTTCTTGCAGGACGTCCGCGCCTACCGGGAAACTCAATTGAAACCTACCGGGCTGGAACCGCTGTTCCCCCTCTGGGAGCTACCGACGGCGGCACTAGCTCATGACATGATCGCGGGTGGTCTCCGCGCCAGGTTGGCCTGTGTGGATACGAAGCAATTGCCGGGTTCTTTCGTTGGCCGCGAATTCGATGCCGCTCTGTTACGTGATCTGCCGCCTGAAACAGACCCATGCGGAGAGCGTGGCGAGTTTCATACCTGTGTCTATGACGGGCCGATGTTCACGACCCCGGTGCGGTTGGAGGCTGGGGAAGTCGTTAACCGGGATGGGTTCGCTTACGCTGATTTCAAATAGCCGACCTCCCGGACTAACGGTTTCGCAACCACCTCGATGCCCCAAGTATCGGTATGCTTATCTAAGAAAATGTTCCACGCACCTGTAGCCAAGTGACATTGTAACCACCAATAATGCTCCCAAAATGGCATTCGGAGCGGGCGAAGGAATTCTAAAAAAACGACACCCCGCGCCAATCAGAAATGCCAGCAAAAATCCGATGACAACTCTCATCTTTATTGCTCCTCTATTATAAAAGCAGGCGTTCTCGGTTCTTTGCCGGAGCTTACGGCCCTTCCCTCCGCAAATCGGCAATCACGGGCTTCACCAGATTGGCCCAGTCCTCCGGGCGCATTCGTATGCTGTGATAGTGCGATGCGGCACTGAAGACGATATATTCTCTTGTTAGCACTTCCTGATCCACGTACATCGGAAGCTGCGGCGAGACAAATTGCCAAAAGGCGGCACGCTGCCAACGGTACACCCGGTAACATGAAGGACGCGCTCAGGGTTGGCGAGAGCGATGTCCTTTTCCCCGAGCACAGCCTTCAATTTCCTCAGATCAACCCGGCGGTGACCTGAGACAACGCACTCGACAAGCTTCCCCGACCCGGCCGCGAAAACCAGCGTCTTTGCCGCATCCTCGATGTTGGTACCCCGAGAGCGCGCGGCTTCATTACTGGTATGGACGTGCTCGTGCTCAAAGTGGTCGAATGGAATGCCGGAGCCCTCCAGGAGGGCGAGGATGCGGGTGTGCAGGGCTGGCTTCATTCTGGGATTTACTCGGCGCTCAACTCCGCCGCAACACGAATCTCGTCACATCCATTCCCGACGTAGATGACTTCCGATTCCTGACGCAGGAGCCTCCTCTTCTTCCACCATGATGCCCTACATTTCGTGACACTAGAAAGCTCGCTCTTGGCTAAACCCGTTACCGGACGAAAGGACGAATCTCACAATCCCCACTGGATTATGCGTAGTCAATCGGGTTCTTCTCCAGCCAGCGCGAATCCCGTGCGGCGTCGATATTTTTCTTGGCGCCCCGAGCCATGTCTCCCGTCAAGTGCCGGGTACCCCAAGCCATCCCCGTACTGAAACCGATTGCCGCTCCGAGCAGGCTTGCTCCCAGTACCGCACTATAGTGAGGCTTGCGCCTGTGTCCAAGGGATGCGCCTAGCGCACCGACGTAAGCGCCGATCACAGTGGGCATCCATGAGTCGCGAACTGAATCAATCAGGGCTGATGTAATGGGGGCGCAGGCGAGGGTCTTATTCTGTGCCGAATGCGCGCCCTCCAAACCAGAGCGAATTAGACTGCGGCCGTAATCGATGTTGGATTTTATCCATTCGAGAGTTGTCATTATGAATTTAGCCTCTTTTTGACCAAAGTGAAGCTCCCGTTGATGCAGCACACGACAGCGAGGGCGCCTCCTTCCATTTCAATCTATCTTAGTCGGAATCTCCTTTTTTAACTCTGAATCGCAAGAATTAAGGGCCAAAAAAATCAGCCGGCGACGCCGACCATGACTTGGTCCAGTCCGGCCGATTATATACGGCACGGCGCTGAGCGGAATTCAGCCAACGTAAGGTATAGGCGCTTTTCCGTCTCACTGCTCTGTTTCTTGAATACGTCACACCGTATCTTTTTTGCCACACGGCAATGAACAAATCTTTACCGTTTAGATTTTCCTTCGTGTTGGCCCGAATGAATACACCTGTGGTTGTCTAACATGCTGGCATGGGGCTGGAATGGCTTTTCTTGCTCTGCCGTAACTATTACGGTAAGTTGGGTCCCCCATAGCAAGGCAGGATTTCCCTCATGGGGTACCACAGACAGCCAAACTTTCGAGCATAAGCTTGTAAACTATTGATTATATTTAGGTTGGGCTCGCCATGGAGAGGAGTTTTGGACCTGCGGTCCCCTGTCCAGAATTCGCGTTTCTGTGCTCCTGCCCGTGTATTTTCAATGATATAAGGTCATCTCATTCCTTCTCATTTCTACGTGCCATTCTGTGGCTTATGGGCAACCCTGAATTGAGTGAACCCCAAGCGGCGGAGTATCCCTTTAGTGCTTCGAGAGTTCACAATTCAGCGCCTCCGTTTCGGGAGAGCTTGTTTCAGGCCCTCTGACGGGAGCAATTTTGCATGAGTCGCCAGTCCCTCCAACCGGAGTGTTGTCCCCCGCTTGCAAAGGCATCTCTAGCGCAATGCCGCTGACTGGATGCCCGGCGAGGAAGTCATCCACAAATCGGTGGACACACTTCTGTCCGCAGAGGTGCTTCATGGACGGACGCACGCTGTTCAACCTGCCCCAAGCGCCTATCCTGAGAGTCCCCTTTTGTTCGAATGCCATGAACCAATGGTTTGCCTCAAACTTGTGCACTCCGCAGACGTCGCAAGTAACGGTTTGCCGAATCATTTCCGCAACCTCGCGCAGCAAACGATAAAAAACTGCCCTTTTAATCTTAGCGGCAATCGAGTCCGGCGGTGAGACCCAAAAGGGAGGGGGGAAATCACGCTTTAGTCGTCTGCCCAAAGTCACGTCATGGCCAGCCGCGCTCAAGATCTAACTCTCAAACACAAAGTAGACGTGGGCCTCACGACCCCCAGCTTGACTAATCTTGTCTCTCACATCGAGATTTTCAAATACAGCTCGTGGTTGGCACCGTATATCGCCCTTGCGCGAACCCCCGCTGAGAGATTGGTCGATTCGTTAATCCCCACCCAACCATCGGGCTAAAATCAAATTGCACCGGCAGGGGTCTAGGAGTCAGCTGAGTCGCGCAAATGTCGACCTAAAATGACCTTTTCACGATGGGTGCGACGAGGGACTTTCCCGTGTATCCAAACAGAACAGGAAGCAAACTAAAGGCCCTGAGCCGCCGATAACGGCAGCTCAAGACCTAGATGCATCCCACGCAATACGCCAAGTCGACAACACAAACCGCCGAGCGGCCAACGAAATGCTCGTCTACCGAAGCGGCTTGTTGAATGTTTCCGGTAACGATGCAATGGTGATCAGAGAAACAACTATAGCAGCCATCATATAAAACGAAGGAGAGGCACTATTATGGGTCAGCTTAACTAGGTACGCACAATAGAAAGGCCCCATTCCACCTGCCAACGCCGCCATGACGTTATAGCCGATAAGAGTAGACATCCGCACCTGCGTCGGGAACATCTCCGCAATGAAAGCCACGCCGGGCCCGGAAAACATCGATTGGAACAAACAAAGCGCAAATTGCGCAATCAATACCTTGACGAAGGTGCCTTCCCTCATATAAGCGAAGATTGGATACGTGAACAATATGTAACAAAAACAAGAAGTAAATAGCACGCGCTTGCGACCGATCTTGTCCGAAAGATGCCCCATTAACGGAGTGAGAATGATGAACATCATACAGGTGAACAAGTTTGTAAGTAGCGCAAGGTTTAAGGGTAACTTCAGAGTTGTAGCGATATAGGTCGGCATGAAGCTCAGCACAAGGTAAAAGCCTGCATTCCACCCTGTTGATAGTCCGGCAGCCTGTAAGACACCGAGCCAATTATCTTTGAGCGACGTTAGAACGGGATTCTTAAGAACCTGCTTCTTTTCTTCCGCCTCTACGAACGATGGCGTATCCTCAATCTTGGTTCGAATAAACCAGCCTACATAGCCAAGGAAAGCACTGCCGACGGTGAATGGAATCCGCCATCCCCAGGTGTTCAAACTCGCTTTGCTTAGGGTACTCGTTAAGATGAACCCGACCAACGCACCTATCATAAATCCGACTACGGCGCCAGCCTGCTGCCAGGATCCAAGAAAACCTCGCCCCTTGCTCTTCGCGTATTCGACCAGGAAAGCAGTGCCCGCGCCCCACTCGCCACCCGTCGCCAACCCTTGAATAAGGCGGCAGCCTGTCAGAATAATTGGCGCAGCTATGCCGATCGATGCGTACGATGGGATAAGGCCAATACACGCAGTAGCAATAGCCATGAGGCCAATAGTCCAGGCGAGGGCAATCTTACGTCCATACTTGTCGCCAACATGCCCAAAAATAACAGAGCCCATGGGTCGCATCACAAAGCCGACGCCGAAAACCAGCAGGGTCAGCAATATGCTGATGACCGGATCTTTCGCGGGAAAAAATATAGAAGAAAGGATGGGAGCGAGAGTACCGTAGATGCCATAGTCGAACCATTCTAAAATCTGGCCGGCTATTCCAGCCCCTACAGCGCGCAGCCTCTTATTTGCGAGATCGCGTTCCTTATTGATGTTTGCCTGTTCAGTGGCTTGCGACGGCTCTACTCCCTTAACGATGCTCATAGCTCTCTCCGTGGTTTAATGTATACATGCAACCGTACCGCATCTCATCATGCAAAGCGTCGCACTTAAGTGGCCGCCGAACCCTTGAGTGCGGCCGGTTTGAGCACTCGTTCCCGCACATACGGAATCGTCAGTGAACCAAACGGCAGCACAGCAACCCGGGCACCTGGCTTGTCCTTTAGTAATTCGAACAGCTTGGTTTCCACGTCGCGGATTGGAATATACTTGCCCTTTCGCACGGTTTCGTCGTCAAGGCTAGAGTACAGGTAGCATTCAGCTTTAGTTTGAATGTTTGCTTGAGACTGGACGACCCACTGATCAAACACCCGAAATGATGGATCGTTGATCATTTCGAGCAAATCCTTCGCTGTATCTCGCATTTGAATTATCTGGCCGTAATTGCCATGACTGGGCACTCCGTCGGAACATTCAGAGGCGCTGATGATTGCGCCACCCTCTCGCACAATACATGCTGCCGCACTCATTCCCTTCACGGTCTGGTAAAGATTCTGATCAAGCGGGTACCCTGAGTTCGTGGTGATGACAATATCGAATGGATCGTCAACGCCGTACATGGCGGTGTCTTTGACGAATTGACAGCCGGTCCGGTGGGCAGTGATCACGTCGCCGGCAAACACATTCGTGATATCTTTATTGCCATTCAATGTGACATTCAACATGAAATCCGGTCTTGCCATCATGCAGTTCTGCGTTGCTGCATCTTGCACCACGTTTCCATCCAGGATGCCCCATGTCGAATTCGCATGGCCGATCATGAAAGCGTTGTGAAAATCTAGAATGGTGTTAATTCCAGCTATACCGGGATTAATTCCTTTCGGGCCACCGGAAAAGCCCGCGTAGAGATGGGGCTCAATAAAACCGGTGACAATCTTGAAGGTACGCTCAACATAGGTTTTGTTGAAAAATACTTCTGTATTGTAACTATTGCGGCCAACGTGACTAAGCTTGCTGTCGTCAAACGCGTCGTGGTTCTCCACTCTTACGCTATCTATCACCTCTTTACCTAACATGGCGATGAGTTCTTCGCGAGTGTTTGCCCGATGAGAGCCTACTCCATTGATAATTACGAAGTTGTCTTTCGGAACGTAGCTAAGTTCTTCCAGAAGCCACGGCACTAACTTGTGGCTGGGGAGCGGGCGGGTGATATCGGAAATCACGATGGCGACCGTATCGGAGGCGTTTACCATTTCCCGCAAGGGTGGTGTTCCAATTGGATTCCGCAGAGCTGCCAGCACTGTTCCGTGCTCATCGTTCAGCCCATGCAGTTCGCGCGGTTCAATGATCAATGCATTCTCAGGCACATTGATTTCAATGCTTTTCCTGCCGTAAGCTAACTTGACCTTCATTGGGAACACTCCCTCGGTATGCCGATTGATTCTTAGTCATTAATTCTCTTTATCGCTCTCCGCGCCACAGCGTTGATCCCCGCACCGTCTTCGGAAGCCCGATGCCGCAATAGAGTGCAATCAAACTTCAGGCTTCCTGGTGGTCGCCAAATCATGTTACGAGGGAACGCAATCTACAGAAACCGTCTCGCGCTGCGATCGCGCTTTGCACCGGCGCAGCAAACAAGTTGTTCGAGATCAATCGTTAAGGGTACTGCGGGTTGTAACTTGTTTCAACATCTTTATCGCGGCCTTCGACGTCTCCATTGACGATGTAACAGGAGCTGCTGGAGGCGCATGTCGCACCGGCTTCTAAAATGACGTGAGGGCGCTGTTTTTCGTGTTGCGGGGGGTGCTGACGTGCTGTAGAGTAGCCAAATCAACGACTTAACTGATGTCGACACATAGTGCTCGAAGGAATGTCAGCAAAGGGGTTTGTCACTCGATATGGGGTGACAGATCGGACTCGGTGTCAACAGTGCAGGGGAGGACCACCATGTACGACGGGAAACCGAATTTTGACCGCGTCATTAAGACGTTAAAACACATGGAGCCCGACAGAGTGCCGATGCTGGAGGCGGCTGTCGACTATGAGATCATGAGCCAATTTCTCGGTCGAAAGGTGTCTGACTCGGACATTGAATCTCAGGTTGAGTTTTGGACTAAAGCAGGCTACGACCATATACCGTTGACGGTCGGAATGATGCAGCCGGGAAAGGTTACAGAGAACTCGGCGATTTCCAAGTTTTTGCGGGATGTTGTGCTTCGGGACACGGTGGATCAACAAAAGAATCAAGCGTGGAACCTGGAAAGAAGGTCCCAAGGGGCATCCTCCGCAATTATCGTGAACGAGAGTGACGTGAGATCGTTCCCGTGGGAGCAGGCGGCGAGGGACTTGGACTTTTCGAAGTTTTATACCGTCCAAAAGTATCTTCCCGAAAACATGAAAATTATCGCCATGTCGGGCAAGATTTTTACCCTGACTTGGATGCTGATGGGCTTCGAGAACTTCGGCATCAATCTGGCGGCAAACCCAGGCATCGTCGAGCAGGTATTCAAAAGAGTTGCCGAAATCCAGTACACGGCATTAAGCGAGATCGTGAAGATCCCCAATGTGGCGGCGGTATGGGCAGTCGACGATTTGGCATTTAAGACGGGTCCGATGATCAGCCCCAAAATGTTCCGTCGGTATGTGTTTCCCTGGTACAAAAAATTCGGTGAGATCTGCCGCGAAAATAACCTTTACTTTTTCTTTCACTCCGACGGTGTGGTGTGGCAGTTGATCGAAGACTTTATTGATGCCGGGGTGGACGCTTTGCACCCAATTGATCCGACTTGCATGGATATTTTGGAAGTCAAGAAAAAGTACGGAGATCGTTTGACCTTGATCGGTAATGTGTCCAACGAGATGCTCATGAACGGAACGCCCACAGACATAGCTAACAGGACTAGAGAATTGATCTCGACTCTCGCGCCCGGCGGAGGCTATTGCCTATCTTCCGGCAATTCCGTTCCGGATTGGGCAAACTTTGAAAACTATAAAGCGATGATTGAGACTGTGAAAAGGTACGGATCATATCCGATCCGAATCGAACTAGAAGCGCTTTAGCGTATTGGTGGCGGGGCGACCAGCGGACAAGATCGAGGCTCCCGGTGCGAGGACCGACGTCTCAATGCCAGGCAGGTCTGCTAACCACCAAGCCTACGGCCCAGACTGATAATGTTTGAGCTAAGGGAGCGCGACAAATAGAGCGGTGCCTTGAATGGATTGTTGTTGCACAATGGTCGATTGTCGGCGCATAATCGGCAACATTTATCTTGATATCTAGAGGCGTAAGTGAGATGAGAACGACCACATCATTGAAGATTATAACGGTGTTTTGTCTGTTAGCAATGTTAGCCCTGAGCGCGTTTGCTTCTTCAGATAACATAACCTCTGGTTCTAATGCAAACATAGACATACTCACATTCGAAAAGAGTATTCAGGAAATACATGATGATCTGGTCGGGGGTCGTTATACCTCACATGACCTAGTGATTGCCTACATGAAGCGCATTGCAGCGTTGGACAAGGATGGTCCTAAACTCAACAGCATCTTGGAAATGAATCCCGAAGCGCTCCTTTTGGCCGATGCTTGTGATGCCGAGCGGAGGGCTGGCAAGGCTCATGGTTTATTGCATGGCATCCCTGTATTGATAAAGGATAATATTGATACCGCTGACATGATGCACACGTCCGCCGGTTCATTGGCGTTGAAAGATCACTATGCAAGTAAAGACTCCTTCGTAGCTCAACGTCTACGTCAAGCCGGAGCGATCATTCTTGGAAAAACCAACATGACCGAATGGGCTAATTGGATGTCGACCAAAATGCCGGGTGGCTACAGCTCGTTAGGTGGGCAAGTTCTTAGTGCCTATGACCCTAGCTTCCCTGTTCGCGGTTCCAGCACCGGTTCAGCCGTTGCTGTGTCTGCTAATTTTATTGCCGCAGCGGTAGGGACTGAGACATCTGGGTCTATCATTCATCCCGCCTATTGGGCATCTGTCGTTGGCATTAAGCCCACTGTTGGTTTAATAAGTCGTAGCGGCATAATTCCCCTTGCGACGGACCAGGATACGGCGGGGCCTATAGCTCGCACGGTAGCTGATGCTGCTGTGATGCTGAATGTTTTGGCCGGCGTTGATCCGACGGACCCAGCTACTTTGGTTGCAGCCGGTAAAATCCCAAAAGATTATTCAGCCTTTTTGAAGAAAGATGGATTGCGGGGCGCGCATATTGGCGTGAGCCGTCAGCTCTTCGGTCAAATGGGTGATGAACAGGTAGTATTATTTGACAGGGTGCTGAATGAAATGAGGAGCGCCGGTGCGGTAGTTATTGACCCGGTAGCCATGCCCATAGATGAGTTACTGGGAACCAACTGGCAAGACAGTAAAACCATGCTGTACGAATTCAAACCGGCCATCAACAATTACTTAAAAGGCATCGAACCACATATTCCCATTCATTCTCTTAGCGATGTTATTTCGTTCAACAATCAAGATACGGAAAAACGCGCACGCTATGGTCAAAACATATTAGAAAAAGCGGATATGACTAGCGGATCATTAGCTGAGCCGGAATATATTCAAGAGCACCTACGTGACTTGCGTCTTGCTCGCGGCGGCATTGATTATGCACTCCGTGAATATAACCTGGATGCGATTATTTTCCCTCCCTTGAATAACACAATGATAAGTGGTGTTATTCTTGAAGCCAGAGCCGGTTACCCCGCCATAATTCTACCGGCAGGGTACCTAAAAGACGGTAAGCCCTTCGCTTTTATGTTGGTAGCCTCTGCTTGGCAGGAGCCAAAGCTTATTTCTTTAGCCTATGCTTACGAACAACAAACGCATCATCGGCAGCCTCCCACACTTCCTGTGGTGCACTGAAAATCGGGCTCAAAGGGGTTAGAACGTGGCAGCCGACGTGTTCACGTGAGGCCGTCTGGGGAAGAAGGTTCTCTCGAATGGTGGGGGAGATGGCGGAGGGGTTTTAATCCAAATCTGGATTGAAAAGCCCGAACACGGTGGAGTGGCTGAGCCACAGCGACAATCTGTCGTTTTGGTATCCCCGATCATGATGGCGAGACTAAGTCCCCAGGGTTTTCTCTCCAGTGATCTCGAAACGGAGCCGCCCGCCCCGGCAAACTGGTGTAGTGTCTCATAAATGTCTTTACCAATAAGTAGAGTTGGGCAAAATTGAATACACGATGCTCTGCCAGCCAGCGTCCGCTCTTCGCCTAACTTGCTCGCCAACAATATCGCAAAATTCGTCTGGCGAGCTTGGGAGTGAGCTGCGTTTTTACCTATCTCTGCTTACATCGAAGAATTAAGATTCACCAACTTATTCTGGCACGAGACGTGCTCTCATCATTCGCCGCCTGTGGCAAAAATCCTTGTGCAAGGATCGGTAGCGATGATCAATCCAGAAGACTTTCAAGCGACAAACAGAAGGCGGAGTTCACGCATTCCAGTCACGCCCTTGGTTCACCTCACGAAAATGACGGGTAGCCCCGGTTTTTTGCTTAACCTGAGCGAAGATGGCATGTCGATCCAAGCCACGAAAGTTTTGCAGCAAGGCAGGAGAATTGAGTTCCAGTTTCCCTTGCCGAAGGCGAATGTCGAGATTTCTGGGGAAGCCGACGTTATGTGGTGCGATTCCACAGGCCGCGCAGGACTGAAGTTCGCCAGCCTCGGTGAGTTTGACCACTTCCGGTTGCATCGCTGGATGGCAGAGACACAACCGACTTTATACTCAACCTGAGCGAAAGTGTCATGGCGATTCAAGCCATGGCGGTCATGGCACTAGCGATAGGTAGCCAACACTTTCCGAATTTCGCTCGATAACCGTTCCTTGAGACGACTAGAAGCCGACGCTCCCCAGACCTCCACGTTGGCTTTGATCGTCACCCGTGTTTCAGGTTTAGTGTTGAGGGTTTCGATGTGAATGTCGAAAGTACACTTCTTACCCATGGGGCCGACACTTGTTTTTGAGTAGAAGATGCCATTACCGCTGATCGTCCCTTTGTCCTTATCCTTGTGTGTGATGAAATAGTCCATTTGCTCGATGGCCTCCTGGGAAGCCTGGAAAACCTCGTCGTAGGTATACTGGTAAACCCGCGTGAACTCTTGGTCTTTGTCACTCTTGCGAGCAGCACCGGTGCCGCCATCCATGTCCTTGGCGTTCACATCGGCTTTGGCGTCGAGCAACGCTCTGACGCGGGCTAAATCACCCTTGCCAGCCGCGTTGATAAGGTCGTATGCTTGTGCGTTGGCCCGCGTGTCTGCCGGAATGCAGACCAACACCAGCAGAATACCCAAAATCAACGAGTTCGTCCGTAAGGACGTTCTTTTCACCTGCATAAGAATCCCCCCAGAGAGAAACATCGGAAGGATAGCATTGGGGTATTTTCAGGAATATAAATAAAGAACGCCCTGCCGCCAGTCGCGTTGTTACCACTGAACATTGGGGCGAAGCAAAGGGGCGGTTGTGGGTCGGGACGTGCGAAGTGCGGTTTGGAGGGAAAACCCGTGAAAGCCACCCCAAACAATTTGCTGAAGTTCTACCAGATGTACGGCCATCCAATTGAGATCACCACCGCGAAGGGGATGGAGCGAAAGCAACCTTCATCGGTGACAAGAGTGGCGTTTGATGAGGTTGACCAGATTCGTGCGCACGGATTAGGAGTTCGCTTGAGGCGGCTCAGGTGGTTTCGGTGACGTTCATCGCCAAATCGGGCTTCGAAGTATTCAGAAAATGACACGGCAATTTGCGATCGGCATGGCGGGTGGGTCGCAGTTCATCCAGTATGAGATATGGTCGGCGCTAATGCCAGCAATCGTGATTTCGATCAGCACCCCGAATTTGCTCAAATCTGCCCGACAACAGACCGTGTTAACCCGGTCGATGCTTTCCTTGGCAGGTTCTCACCGGCGACTGTCCGGAGCGTCGTTCGTTATTGCACTGTTTTATTTCGCGCGAGCACGTCGCGCGCTTTGCGTGCAAGTGTGCCCAAGTTGAGCGGCATTCTGCAAGTAAGCAGGCCGCACCCAACTCGTGAATACCGTGTCATAACGCCGTATAGGATTGAGAACAACCGATAGCGGAATCGCGCGCCGTGATGTTCTGGAGATTGGCGTCATGGTCTGGCACAGCCGTTTCTGCACGCTCCGATAAAAGGGCGATTCGGAAGCGAATTTTGACGCTTGAGCCCGTCCGCACAGCATGCCCGATGCTGAAGGGTCAGACGCCGATATCCTCGCTCCAAAGGCCGGGATTCTTCCGGATGAACTCCTGCATCATCTGGGTGCATTCCTCATTCTGGAGGATATCGACGGAAACGCCCCGAGATCGGAGTAGTTCCTCTTCGCCCATAAATGTCTTGTTCTCGCCGACGATCACACGGGGAATTCCGTATAAGAGAATCGCCCCTGAGCACATCGAGCACGGCGACAGTGTGGTGTAGAGAATGGACTCCCGATAGACGGAGGCGGGCTGGCGACCAGCGTTCTCAAGCGCATCCATCTCACCGTGGAGAATGGCGCTGCCTCGCTGGACACGCCGATTGTGACCTCGGCCGATAATCTTGCCGCCATGTACGATGACCGAGCCGATGGGGATGCCACCTTCCAGCATCCCCTGCCGTGCTTCTTCAATTGCTGCCCTGAGAAAATCGTTCATGAAGATCATTGTCGCTGTTGTCAGGGGTGGTTGGGAAGTGCGGCCACTCTCTTGGCTTGTTGGCGTTCGGCAAGCGCTAATGCCTGTACCGACTATGTTTGGCTTAATTCCAGAATGCGCTGCGCCTTGGCAAATACCGGGGGGTCCACCAGTTTGTTGTCTACAAACACATAAAATGAGCCGTCTGTTTCGGCCTGCCCGAACGCTTCCACCACCTTCTTAGCAAAGGCCACTTCCTTATCCGAGGGCGCAAACACCTTGTGAACAGTCGCCACCTGGTTAGGATGAGTTATGCTCTTACCGTCGAAGCCCAACTGTTTGATGAGTTGAGTCTCCGCAATCAGCCCTTCCTCATCTGAAATGTTGAGCAATGCGCCATCTATAGCTTTGATCCCCGCTGCTCTGGCCGCAGTCACGAGATGAGAGCGCGCATACAGCAACTCGAGTTCAAGACCTTTGGTGCTACGAACGGTTTTCATGTCTGTCGTGTAATCCTCGACGCCGATTGCCAGCCCTATAACTCGTCCTGCGGCTTTAGCGATCGGAAAGGCATTTATGATTCCCAAAGCGGACTCAAGTGACACTATGACTCTGGTGGCGCCTACCGGAATACCAACCTCTTTTTCTATCATTCCCATCAGCTTGTCTACTTCTTGCATTTCTTCGAGGGTGCTGCACTTAGGGAGACGTACAAGGTCTGGCCTGACCGCGACTACAGCGCGCAGATCGTCCACTCCAAACGGCGATATCCAGGAATTGACACGGACCCCAATTAGCTTTTCCTGCGGTCTTGCGTCACGGATGGTTCGAACTACCATCTCCCGAGCTTCGGATTTTTTCGCAACCGGAACCGTGTCTTCCAAATCCAGGACTACACAATCGGCCTCGCACTCCAAAGCTTCGGCGATCTTTTCCGGAACATTACCGGGCACCCACAGCAGGGTTCTCATTGGATTAGCCATTTCGTTCTCCTATATATATGCCGAATCGGGCTATTGCATTGCCCGGCTGCAGCTGCCCAATATACAACTAAATGGATGCGGGTACGCCCCTAACTCATCAACTGACCACGGATGAGTTCTCAGAAGGAGGCTTCAGGGACATGACGTCAGGTCGCACCTCTTCGGGATGAGCTCTGCTTTAAAAGAGAAAGCCTGTTATCATCAACACCCAAAAGGCAACTGGTAAAAACCGGGTCTTATTGGTCCGAGGTCCAAGGAGAACGAGCGTCATGCGCATTGGCTTCATCGGGCTCGGCCTGATGGGAACTCCATTAGCCATCAACATCGTCAAAGGCGGTTTCGAGCTGACTGTCTGGAACCGCACCGCGGCAAAGACGGAGCCCCTACTAGCAGCGGGGGCCGTCCGGGCCGAGAGCATCGGCCAGCTGGCTCGGTGGTCCGATGTGGTTATCACCATGCTCACCGACGCCGCGGCATCGGAATCCGTGATCTGCGGCAAGGGCGGCGTTCTTGACCATGCCCGACCGGGTTTGATTGTCATCGACATGGGCTCGATTGCTCCGGAGATGTCACGCTCCATTGCTGAACGCGCGAAGGAGCGCAGTGTTCGAATGCTCGACGCGCCTGTCACCGGCAATCCGAAGGTGGCCGAGGCCGGGAAACTTGGCGTCATGATTGGCGGCGAGAAGGAAGTAGTGGACCATGTCCGGCCGCTTCTTGAAAAGGTGTCGGCGGTGATCGTTCACGCCGGTCCCTCGGGCGCGGGTTCCACGCTTAAGCTTGTCAACAATCTGATTATGGCCATCGCAATCGAGGCCGTTGCGGAGGCACTCGTCCTCGCCAGAAGGGCAGGAATCGATCCCGATTGCGTCCGGCAGATCACGAGCGTCGGGGGCGCGCGCACCGCAGCGATGGAGACACGTGGGTCACGCATGCTCGCCCACGATTTCTCGCCCCATTTTTCAACCGACAACATGCACAAGGACCTCGCCACGGCCCTCCGGCTTGCGGACGCCGTAGGAGCGGTGGCGCCCGCAGCCACGGCGGCCCTGGAGGTGCTCCGCGCAGCCCGTGCGCAAGGAAAAGGTAGCCTGGATTCTGCCGTTGTCTACACGGTCATTGAGCAGCTCTGCGGCTCAGCTCAAGAGCGTGATCGTCGATAGATCGCCTGCTCGGTGCGCCGGAATAAACGGGCGGGACACAGCTTGTCCCAGGAGGCTGGCAATGCGAACCCACTCCCTGCGACGCCTTGGACATACAGCGAAGTACCTGCTGATCAGCTTAGCGCTTTTGTACGCCGCGGATTGGAGTGTCTTTGAGGCACGCATGGTGCGGGGAGCGGGACTGGGAAGCGTCCCGATCGAGCAGTATCTGCAAACATCGCTTAAGGGTGGAAAGACCGAGTATGACTACACGGGGACGGCGGCCGTGAACTGTGCGCGAGCCATCTTCCCGCAGTATGCAGCGTCGCAGTGGAATCCTCCCTGCTGGTGGCTGAAACGGCACAGGCAAAGTTGGCACTGAACAAGCGGCCGGTGAACAGGGCGCGGTAGCAAGTCAGCAAGATCGCAAATGGCGCCGGTCTTTCATCCCGTTTTGCCCATCCTGTTTTGCATATACCCGCACCGCCCCTGTCCCTCTGCATTCGCAGCAAAATTTTCAGATTTGCGAGTTATCACCAGTCTCGAAAGACTTGGAATTTACCCTGTTGCCCACGCACCAAAGCGCAAGTTTGCTGCTCGCTCCTGAGCCGCCTGCTTTTCTTACGCACTGGGTGGCTTGTTAACTCACTCTATTGCTGCAGTACCGTATCCGCTTTCTCCGGTTTCGCGCTGACCTGCTGCGGGGTGGGCAGTCGCGAGCTATCCCATCCTCCACCGAGCGCCTCGATGAGTTGCACGGAGGCGATTACGCGCTGGATTTCAATCTGGGCCAGGATCTGCTGGGCGGCGAGCAGCGTGTTCTGCTCGATGACCACATCAATGTAGGGGTCGAGGCCGGCTTGGTAGCGCTTCGTCTCCAAGTCGAGAGCAACTCTGGCGGATTCGACCGCTTGGTGCTGCTGCTGGATCTGCTGGGTGAGGATGCGGAGAGCAGCGAGGGCATCTTCCACCTGCTGGAAGGCGATGAGCACAGTCTGGCGATACCCGGCCAGATTAGCATTGTAGGTGGCGACGTACTGCTGGACGGTGGCGCGGCGCAGGCCAGCATCGAAGACAGTCTCCGAAACCGAGGGACCGATGGACCAGACGCGGCTAGGCCAGTCGAGGAGGTGCTTCCAGGTCGAGCTTTCAAAACCCCCGGTTGCCGAGAGGGACAAGTTGGGATAGTAAGCGGCGTAAGCGATACCGATCTGGGCGTTGGCGGCAGCCATGGCGCGCTCGGCGGCAGCGATGTCCGGACGGCGTTCGAGAAGCTGCGAGGGCAGGCCGACCGGGATCGATGGAGGCGTAGTGAGCAGCGGCTTGACGGGAATTGAAAAATCCGATGCTGTCTTACCGATGAGGGTGGCGATTGCGTGTTCGTACTGGGAGCGTGAAACGCCGAGATTGGTGGCCTGCGACTGCGCACTCTGCAGGGTGGACTGCGCCTGGACGACGGCAATCTGATCCGAAAGCCCGGTTTCGTATTGGACGCGCGCGAGGTCGAGAGACTTCTGATCGGCGGCAACCGTCGCGTCCAATATCTGCTGGAGGGCATCCTGCCCGCGGAGCTGGAAAAAGAAGGTCGCCAAGCTGGCCTGCTCGGTGAGACGTTCGTTTTCAAGGTCAGCGGCGCTGATCTGGGCAGAGTACTGTGCCTGGCGCACGGTATTGCGTATCTTGCCCCAGAGATCGGGCTCCCATGAGACCGCGGCGGGCAGGTCAAGCAACGTGCTCGTGGTGCCGCTACCCGCAGTGGTTGCGTTGGACGAACTCCGCGAACGCGATCCGGAAGGCGCGATCGACACAGTGGGAAAGAGCTGGGCGTGCGCCTGGCGAACAATGGCACGAGCGGCCATGAAGTTCTCGAAGAACTGCTTGATGTTCTGGTTGTTGATGTTGAGCTGCTCTTCGAGGGCGTTCAATTCAGGATCGCCGTAGATCTCCCACCATTTGCCGCGCAGCGAAGCATCCTGAGGCTTAGCCACGGTCCAGCCGCCGAGGCCACCAAGGGTCGGGTCGGTCGACGTGGTTGCCGGAGGCGCCGCGGATTTCTGCGGAACGTTCGCGGGCGATTCTTTGTAGTCGGGCGGGGCTTGTGTCGCGGGTGCGTGATACTTGGGACCGACCATACATCCGGTGAGCACGCACGAGAGCACCGCGGCGGTCAGCAGGAGCAAGCGCGGTGTGAAGTTGAGGTTGATTATACCCATCTCGATACCAAGTTCTTTCATGTTATCCCACCGGCTATACGGATGCTTCCGGCACACTTCCGTTGGTAGGCGGGAGCGAGTCGTGCTCCTTACCCAGGAGGCGGAGGCGCAGCCGGTCGAGGAACAGATACACGACCGGGGTGGTGTAGAGCGTGAGCAACTGGCTCATAATGAGGCCGCCGACAATGGTGATTCCCAGAGGGCGGCGCAGCTCCGATCCAATGCCGGTGCCGAAGGCCAGCGGCAGGGCGCCGAAGATGGCTGCCATCGTGGTCATCAGGATGGGCCGGAAGCGCAACATGCACGCTTCGAAAATGGCATCGGTGGTGGACTTGCCCTCGTTGCGTTCGGCGGCCAGGGCGAAGTCGATCATCATGATGGCGTTCTTCTTCACGATGCCGATGAGCAGGATGATTCCGATGATGGAGATGACGTTGAGATCGATTTTGAAAAACATCAGCGCCAGCATGGCTCCAACGCCCGCCGATGGCAGCGTGGAAATGATGGTGAGCGGGTGCATCAGGCTCTCATAAAGTATGCCGAGCACGATATAGACGGCGAGCAGCGCCGTGATCACCAGAATGGGCTCGGTCGAGAGCGAGACCTGGTATGCCTGCGCGGTTCCGGCAAAGAAGCCGCGGACGGTCTGAGGCATATTCAGCCGCTGCTGCATCTGGGCGACGTCGCGGGTGGCGTCACTGAGCGCAACCCCCGGACTTAGGTTGAAGGAGACAGTGACCGAGGGGAACAGACTTGTATGGTTGATGGAGAGCGGTATGGTGTTGGAGCGGGCGCTAGAGACGGCGCTGAGCGGCACGTTGCCGGCATTCGCCGAGTTCATGTAGATGTACTTCAGTCCTTCAGGAGTCTGCCAGAACTGGGGCGCGACTTCGAGCACCACGTAATACTGGTTAAGCTGGGTATAGATGATGGAGACCTCTTCTTGACCGAAGGCGCTATACAAGGTTGAATCGAAGTTCTGCGCGGTGATGCCGAGGCGGGCGGCGGTGGTGCGGTCATAGGTGAGGTACTGGTCAAGTCCGCCGTTCTGCTGGTCGGAGTTCACGTCCTGGAAGCCTGGGAGTTTGCGTATCTCACTCAGTAAGATGGGCCCCCAATGGGCCAGCTCTTGCGCGCTGTCCGACTGAATCGTGTACTGGTAAATGGCGTTGCTCGCCCGTCCGCCGATGCGCAGGTCTTGGGCTGGTTGCAGGAAGGCGGAGGCCACGGGCAAGGCCATCATCTTGGGACGTATCCGACCAAGGATCTGCATGGCGCCGGCCTTGCGCTCTCCCAACGGCTTAAGGGACATGAAGACGAAGCCGCCGTTTGTGGCACCCTGACCGCCGGTAAAGCCGACGACGTTTTCCACTCCAGGGTCGCTCTTGATGACCGACACCAGGCGCCGGACGGAGTCGTCCATGACTGCGAACGAGGCGTCCTGCGGTCCCTGCAGGCCTCCGAAGATAACTCCAGTGTCCTGCTGCGGGAAAAAGCCCTTGGGAATCATCACAACCATGACCACATTAAGCGCGATGACCAGCACCAGCACCGCCAGCGTGAGCACGGAGTTGTCGAGCACCCAGAGGAGCGTGCGCCGATAGAAGGAGAGCATCCCGGCGAAGAACCTGTCGCTGAGTTGGTACAGGCGCCCGTGCTTTTCCTGGCGCGGCTTGAGCAGATGCGCGCACATGGCCGGCGTGGTGGTGAGCGAGATCACCATCGACACGATAATAGCCGTGGAAAGCGTGATGGCGAATTCGCGGAAAAGGCGTCCGACAATGCCTCCCATCAGCAGAATGGGAATAAAGACGGCAATCAGGGACATGCTGATCGAGAAGACGGTGAAACCGATTTCCTTTGCGCCCCTGAGAGCAGCATCGTAAGGTTGCATGCCGTTCTCGATGTGGCGCGAGATGTTTTCCATGACCACGATGGCGTCGTCCACGACGAACCCGGTAGAGATGGTGAGGGCCATCAACGAGAGATTGTCGAGGCTATAACCGAGCAGGTACATCACCGCGAAGGTGCCGATCAGCGAAACCGGTACCGCGACCGAGGGAATGAGCGTGGCGCGCGGGTTGCGCAGAAAGAGAAAGACCACGACCACCACCAGGGAGATGGAGATGAGCAGCGTGCGCTCTACGTCCCTCACGGAAGCACGAATGGTGGTAGTGCGGTCGACGACGATGGTGGTCTCGATGGCGTCGGGGATGGAGGCCTTAATGGAAGGCAATTCGCTGCGGATATTTTCAACCGTCTGGATGATGTTGGCGCCGGGCTGGCGAAAGATGATGATCGGAATGGCAAGCTTGCCGTTGAGGTAGCCGGCGGTACGGATGTTCTGCACCGAGTCTGTCACGGAGGCGACATCGGAGAGGCGGACGGCGGCGCCGCGGTGGTAGCCGACGATGATAGGCCTGTAATCAGCGGCGTGCTCGATCTGGTCGTTGGTAACGATGTCGGCAGTGACGATGCCGTCAGAGAGTTGGCCGCGGGCCTGGTGGGCATTTTGCAGGCTCAAGATTGACTGAATGCCGGAGAGCGTGAGCCCGTAGTTGTTGAGCTGGGTGGGATTCACGTCGACGCGGACGGAAGGCAGAGCGCCGCCGCCGGTGGTGACCTGGCCCACTCCCTGAATTTGCGAGAGCTTCTGCTGGACGATGGTGGAGGCTTCGTCGTAGAGCTTGCCGCGGTCGTAGATGCCCGAGGTGAGGGCAATGACCATGATCGGCGAGTCTGCCGGGTTAACCTTGCGGTAAGTGGGGTTGGCGGGCAAATTGGCGGGCAGATAGGTGCGCGCCGCGTTGATAGCGGCCTCCACGTCGCGCGCCGCACCATCAATGTTTCGATTGAGGTCGAACTGGAGCGTGACGGCCGTGTTGCCAAGCGAACTGGTCGAAGTCATTTCCGTGATGCCGGCGATATGGCCGAACTGCCGCTCCAGAGGAGTGGCGACGGAAGCTGCCATGATTTCGGCGCTGGCTCCCGGCAGGGTGGCGCCCACGGAGATAGTAGGGTAATCGACCTGGGGCAGCGCAGACACCGGCAACACGTTGAAGGCAATGGCACCAGCCAAGGCGACCGCCAAGGTCAACAGAGTTGTGGCTACAGGCCGGTTAATGAATAGCCGGGACGGATTCATGACTGCTCCAGCCGAGGCTCGGAACCCGGTGTGTCGGGCGTGTTGCTGGATGACCTGGAACGCGAGCGTGAGAAGCGCTGCGCCAGATTGTCAAAAAAGATGTAGATGACAGGCGTGGTGTAAAGCGTGAGTACCTGGCTCAGCAGCAGCCCGCCGACCATGCAGATGCCTAAGGGCCGGCGAAGTTCGGAGCCGATGCCGGTACCTGCGGCCAGCGGGATGCCGGCCAGGAGCGCGGCCATAGTGGTCATCATGATGGGACGGAAGCGCAGCAGGCAGGCTTCGTAGATGGCATCGGTCGAGTTCTTGCCGTGCTTGCGTTCGGCCTCCAAAGCGAAGTCCACCATCATGATGCCATTCTTCTTCACGATGCCGATGAGCAGGATGATGCCGATGATGGCCACCACGCTAAGATCCTGACGGAAGAGACGAAGCGCGAGCAGCGCGCCCACGCCGGCCGAAGGCAGTGTGGAGAGAATCGTGATCGGGTGGATAAAACTCTCGTAGAGCACGCCGAGCACGATGTAGACCGTGACCAGTGCAGCCAGGATGAGCAGCGCTTCATTGGACAGCGAATTCTTGAACGAGGCAGCAGTGCCCTGGAAGCTGGCCTGGAGGCTGGCCGGCATGTTCATCTCTTTCTGCAGCTTGTCAATGGCGGAAATGGCGTCGCCCAGTGAGGCGTCCGACGCCAGATTGAAAGAGATGGTGACCGAAGGGAATTGACCCTGGTGACTGATGGAAAGCGGCGAGCTGACGAGATTGTAATGGGTGAAGGCGCTTAGCGGTACAGCGTTCGCCGGGGCGGCACTGCTGACCGTATTCGAGGTGGAACTGGGGAGGACTAGCGCATTCGACGGAGCGGTCAGCGCGCCGGAAGAGGGCGTATATGCGGCTGTAGCGGTGGTGGCACTGGAACCGGCGGATACAGAGCTGGAGGCAGCAAAGGACGTGGAAGCTCCAGCACCGGTTGCGCCGGACGACGCGTTGGCCTGGATGTACAGGCTCGACAACTTACTCGGATCCCTCTGAAATCCGGGCAGGGCTTCCAGGATCACGTGGTATTGGTTGAGCTGCGTGTACATGGTGCTGATCTGTCGCTGTCCGTAAGCGTCATAGAGCGTGTTGTCGATGGTATAAGGCGCGATACCCAGGCGCGAGGCGGTGACGCGGTCGATTATCATCGAGACCGCCAAGCCGCCGGTCTGCTGGTCGGTGGCAATGTCTTCGAGTTGCGGCAACTGCTTCAGCCGGTCGACGAACCGATTGGTCCACAAGTTCAGCTCTTGCGGGTCCGGATCTTCGAGGGTGTACTGATACTGGGTACGGCTCACTCGGTCATCCACGGTGATGTTTTGTACCGGCTGCATGAAGAGCTGGATTCCTTGGACGTTCTGCAGCGAGGTTTGAAGCCGGCGAATGACGTCCGAGGCATTGAGGTCGCGGTCGGAAAGCGGCTTCAGGTTAATCGAGAAACGGCCGCTGTTCAGCGTGGTGTTTGTGCCATCCGCGCCGATGAACGAGGTCAGGCTCTCGACCGCGGGATCGGCGAGGATCACCTTCGTCAGTTTCTGATGCTCCTCGGCCATGGCCGCGAACGAGATGGTTTCCGGCGCTTGCGAGATACCCTGAATTACGCCGGTATCCTGCACCGGGAAGAACCCTTTGGGTGCGACGATGTAAAGAAAGATGGTGAGCACCAGCGTGCCCAACGCGATCAGCAGGACGGTGGGTTGGAAGCGGAGGACGAATTTCAGAGTTCGGCCGTAGAATTCGATCATGCGCTGGAAGGCGCGCTCGGAAAAGCGATAGAGGCGTGTCTGCTGCTCGGCCGGATTGTAGTGCAGCGTGCGCGCACACATCATTGGCGTCAGGGTGAGCGAGACAACGGCCGAGATGATAATGGTGACTGCGAGAGTCACGGCGAATTCGCGGAAGAGGCGTCCAACTACGTCGCCCATAAACAACAGGGGGATGAGCACGGCAATGAGCGAAACCGTGAGCGAGACAATGGTGAAGCCGATCTGCTCGGCTCCCTTGAGCGCGGCCTGCAACGGCGGATCGCCCTCTTCCAAGTAGCGCGAGATGTTCTCGATCATCACGATGGCGTCGTCCACCACGAAACCGGTGGCAATGGTGAGCGCCATCATGGAGAGGTTGTCCAGGCTGTACCCCAGCACATACATGGCGCCAAGGGTGCCGATCAGGGAGATCGGCACGGCCACGGCGGGAATGATGGTGGCGCGGACACTGCGCAAGAAGAGGAAGATGACCAGGACCACCAGCACCACGGTCAGCATCAGCTCAAACTCCACGTCGGAGACCGAGGCCTCGATGGGCACCGTGAGGTCGGTCATCTGCGTGACTTTGATCGTGGCAGGCAAGTTGGTCTCAAGCTGAGGCAGGATATTTTTAATGCTCTTGACCACGCTGATGGTGTTAGCACCTGGCTGTCGCTGGATGTTGAGAATGACCGCCGGGGTCTGGTCCATCCAGGCTGCCTGGTTGTTATTCTCGACCCCATCCACCACTTGGGCTACATCCTTGAGTACGACCGGTGCGCCGTTATGGTAGGCGACGACGACGTCTTTGTAGTCAGCGCTGCGTTGCAGCTGATCGTTGGAGTCGATCTGATAATTCTGCCGGGGGCCGTCGAAGTTGCCCTTCGCCGCATTGACGCTGGTTTGGATGAGCGCGGTGCGAAGCTGCTCAAGAGTGAGGCCGTAAGAAGCAAGCGCGGCAGGATTGGCCTGGATGCGGACCGCCGGCTTCTGGCCGCCACTGATGCTCACCAGACCGACTCCGTTGAGTTGAGAGAGCTTGGGCGCGAGGCGGGTATCCACCAAGTCTTCGACCTGCGAGAGCGGAATGGAGTCAGAGGTGATGGCCAGGGTCAGCACGGGTGCGTCGGCAGGATTAGTTTTGCTGTAGATGGGCGGCGCCGGAAGCACACTGGGCAAGTAGCTCTGGGCGGCGTTGATGGCCGACTGCACCTCTTCCTCGGCTACATCGAGGCTGAGGCTCAGGTTGAACTGCAGTACGATGACCGAGGTTGTGCCCGAGCTTGTAGAGGTCATCTGGCTGAGCCCCTGCAATTGGCCAAACTGCCGCTCTAGCGGCGCGGTGACCGTGGTGGCCACCACGTCCGGGCTGGCACCCGGATAGAAGGTAAGCACCTGAATGGTCGGGTAGTCCACCTGGGGCAGGGCGGAAACCGGTAACTGCGTGTAGGCGACGATCCCCACGAGCAAAATGGCGACCATCAGTAGCGAAGTGGCGACCGGTCTCAGAATGAATGGGCGCGATGGACTCACGGCGTGCTACTCCCGCTCGTAGTGGCGGGCTGAGATCCTTTGGCGATACCCACCTTCGCATTGGGCTGCAGCTTCTCAAAGCTGCTGTTGACGACCACTTCTCCGGGTTGGATGCCTTCGACCGCAGTCGTGCCCGCATTCACCGCGCCGGGTTTAACGGTACGCATCTGCGCGGTCCTGTTCTGAATAACGTAAACATAAGAAGTCTGGCCGTTGTGCTGGATGGCGGAGGTGGGAATCAGTGTCCTATCCTTGAGGGTCTCCACCAGCAGGCGGGTATTCACAAACTGGTTGGGAAAGAGCGCATCGTTCTTGTTGTCGAAGAGAGCGCGCAGCTTGACCGTGCCAGTGGTGGTGTCGATCTGATTGTCGAGGCTCAGCAGTTTGCCGGTGGCGATTTTGGCCTGCGCAGCACGATCGTAAGCCTCCACGGTGAGATGGCCGCCGTGACGAAGCTGGGCCCGAATCTGGCCGAGCGAATCCTCGGCGACGGTGAAGATCACGGTGATGGGCCGCTCCTGAGTGACGACGACCAGCGGAGTGGTACCGTTGGACTGCACCACGTTGCCGAGGTCGATCAGCCGCAGCCCGACGCGGCCGTCGAAGGGAGCGGTGATGTGGCAGTAGACGAGCTGGACCCGGTCGAATTGCACCAAGCCCTGGTCGGCCTTGACCAATCCTTCATCCTGCAACACGAGCTTTTCCTGGTCGTCCAGAATCTGCTTGGCTACCGCATTTCCAGCCCAGGCTGCGCGATAGCGTTCCAGGTCCATCTTGGCCTGTGCAAGGGTCTGAGTATCTTTCTCTAACGTGCCCTCGGCCTGCGCCAGTTGCGCCTCAAAAGGACGGGGATCGATATCGATGAGAGGATCGCCCTTGCGGACGAGTTGGCCTTCGCGGTAGTGGACGGCCATGATCAATCCGGTCACTTGGCTGGTCACGGAGCTGGTGTAGACGGGTGTCACCGTGCCGATGGCCTCCAGGTAGACCCCGATGTCGCCCTTTTGCGCGGTGGCTGGCACCACAGCGACCGGACCGCCCATCATGGCTGCCCGCCGCCCCGCCTGAGCAGCTGTCTGCGGGGTGTTTTGATAGCGCAGAACCAACGTAAACAAGCCGGCTGCGAACAGAAGAACCACGATCCACACAATCACCCGCCGCCGCGTGGAGCGATTGGGGTTGGCGTGGGAAGACAGATCATCTGGCCGGCTTGCTGGAGGAGAGTTTTCTTCCATCTCATCTGCTTTCTTGCGTGGCCTTGCCCTCGTGACAGAATCGACAAAGCAGGAAGCAATATTGATCAATACTTGTCGAGATTAGCTTAATGGAGGAGATGCGAGTCTGTCACCTTTGGGCTGCATTTTTCACTTCAAGCTTCTTGGTCACCGGACTGGCGGGCTATCTTCTGCCCACTCGGAGGCCGCGAACGCACCCGCCCGAAAATCCGTCCCTCCTTTTTGATTCCTCAGTTATGCACCGGGCGATCGCGCAGTGGGGTCCGGTCGGGTTCCCGATTTGAAACGGTAGACCCTTCCTGCTCACTTCTGACCAGTTTTTGCCATCCTGCCCTTGATAATGATAATAGTTAGATTTTTACACGGAACATGGAGGAAAAGCTTCGGCTATTTCCCATCGAGAACCATGCATCACTGCCTGCAATCCGCGGGTTCCTCAATGTGGGTTGCTACTCTGAAATGGAGCTACCAATGCGGATACGTTTGAGCGTGCCGTTGGCATTTGTGCTGTGCGTTGCGGCGCAGGTCTTTGCCGCCGATGAGTTCACAATCGATCCTGCCCATTCCTCAGCGAATTTCGCGGTAAAACATCTGCTGATCAGTACCGTGCACGGTAGGTTCAGCGACGTTTCGGGCACGATTTTCTACGACGAAAAGGACCCATCGAAGTCATCTGTGCTGGCCGTGATTAAAGCGGCGAGTGTAAATACCGATAACCAAACCCGTGACAAGGATCTTAGAAGCGCTAATTTCTTCGAGACCGACAAGTATCCTGAGATCCGCTTTCAGAGCACCAAGGTCGAAAACATCGGCGATCAGCTTCAAGTAACGGGCAACCTGACGATGAAGGGTGTTACGCGCCAGGTCACGTTACTTATCACGCTTGCGAAAGCCGAAATCAAAGGTAAAATCCGCCTCGGTATCGAGACCAGCACAACCCTGAACCGCTTTGACTACAGCATCTCATTCGATCCCACCGGCGCGACGGTTGGCAAGGAAATCAAAGTTGATATCAACGTGGAAGCAGTGAGAAACCAGCCATAAGCTGCCACGAGAAAACAATTGAATCACGCGCGGTTCTGTATGGTCAGGACGATTGATGCGCCGTGCTAGGGAGACTCTGAACAAGTTCTCTGATTTCCACTGCAAGGCAGAGCCGTGCAAAAACCCTCACGGTTTGACCGGGGGGTCGTTCCCTGTGGAACGCTCCAGAGCCTCTTGCAGCACCACCTTTTGACCTGCCTCCAGGATGATCTCCTTTGAAAATCTCTTAAATCCATCGGCCTGAATTACAACGTCATATCCGCCAGGAGGCAGCCTGAGTTCCAGAGGCGTGGTCTTTGGCGCGGACCAGCCGTTCAGCATCAATCGCGCGCCCTTGGGATTGGTTTTGAATTGCACATCGGCCATTTCCTTCGAAGCGCCGCCCGGGAGCAACCGCTTAATTCCGCCAACTACCTTGCTCTTGGCGGCGTTCCCCGCCGGTATCAGGGTAAAGGCGACGGAGAAATTCTCTCCATCCCTGACGCTGACCTGGGATTGCGCCGCCAAAAAGCCGGACTGGACGAGCGTGATGGCGTGTGTTCCGCTTACATCGACGCGCAGCTCAGCCGGCGACGTCAGGGCCGTACTCTTGCCGTCCAGAAGAATCGCTGCCCCGGCCGGATTGCTGGAGATCTTGAAACCCGATCCTTTCTGCACCAGGCGGGCGGCCACTGTGGAACGGACACCTGCCACGACCTCAAGCGCTAGCGTTTGCGAGACGAATCCGGGCTTGGAGAATACAACGCTGTGGTGACCGGGCGGAATCGATCCTACGACGGCAGGAGTGACAAAGACAGGGTCACTGCTGCCGTCGAACCGGACTTGCGCGCCCTCCGGTTGGGAGGTCACCAGCGCTTCACCCACGACCAAAACCGGCGTTTGAACACGCTGCACACCGAAAACGCGCTTCAACTTCCTCCCGCTATGCTGGTTGGTCTCACTCGGGATGGGTGGTGTCTCGTGGGCAAGTTCGTTGCTGACCGCCGTCTCGCTTGATGTCCCGGAATGTGCTGCCACCTCCATCGGTGCGGCGACCTCGGGACTCTTCTGTTGGGGAACAACGCGTCCAGAGCGGTGAACGATCACATATGTGAAGGCGAGGAATATCATGAGGGCTGCGACGGAAGCAACACAAATTCGCCGCTTACTTGAGTGCGGGGTCCCCAGCAAGCCTGCGTTTGGCTCGCTGGGGTGTCTTGAGAAGCCCCACCGCCTGGCTGCCGCAGCCCCGCTTCCAGCAGCATTTGCAACCAGCCTTACCGCACTCCACGCGGTTTCTGGCACCAGTGGTTCGCTTGCTTGGGTGGAGATCTTGGCGTCGCTGGTCGGGCACACAGTTGCGGATTCCTGCTTGCGCGCGCAAGCAGAGGGCGGTACCTCAGTGGCTTGGTCCAGGGAAGTCTGTTGGACTCGACGAGCCAGCAGCTTTGTCCGCTTCATTCGTTTCCAGTCGTAACCGTACTCCACGCCGCAGCGGGTGCAGACCTGATAGTAGCTCCCATCGGATGACTTTATGGGGAACGAGAATTCGTGCGGGCACCCAAACCAGAATCGGCGTTTCATTTAAGCGGGGAAGATAATCCGGGCGAGAAAATCAGTCCATCAGCGAAACGCCGTACAGGAAGGAACTAATGTGTCTCTGCCCCGCCATTGTTTTTCACCAACGGACCTTGACCTTCCGACAATTGACCCGCTTCGGCCACCTCTGCATAATGAGCCAGCTTTACTGGGGTTTGATCATCCTCGCCGGCAGACGAACGCTTGCGGGCTGGGAGAACCGGAAAGCACCGGTTCATCGTGATCCTTCAGGACCAAACGCAATTTCGCCCAGTATTGCTCCGACGCGAGCCAGAAGTGCTGGATCGCCTGGATGGCGTTATTGCTGGCGGTTTCCCTGGCGTCCACGGGCTGCGGCGAGAAGAAGAACACGCAAGCCAAGCTGCCCCCGCCGCCTCCAATTGCCGTGCCCATCGACCCCAAGCCCGCCGAACCGATTCCATCTGTTCCACCGGTTCCTCTACCAAGACCTTCGAAGCCGCAACCATGGACGCAGACCGGAATCGCCAGCTGGTACGTTGCCGAGCCTGGCGGCCAAAAAACGGCCAGCGGTGAGCCGTACGACGGCATGGCGCTGACGGCGGCGCATCGCACCCTGCCGTTCCATTCGGTAGTGCGGGTAACGAATCTGAAAACAAACAGTCAGGTCATCGTCCGCATCAACGATCGCGGACCGTTCGTAGACGGGCGCGTCATCGACCTCTCGTTGGCGGCGGCCAAGGCGCTGGACATTTGGCAACCGGGCTTGGCCACCGTCAAACTGGAAGTGCTGCACACTCCGGCGGCCATCGACATCGGCGGAAAGTGGTGCGTGCAGATCGGCGCTTTCCGCCAGCGCAATGGCGCTCTCGACCTGAAGCAGACCCTTATCGCCCGCTATCGCCAGGCACGCCTGATGGACTTTCCCGGAGCCACCGGTTATTGGGTGCGCGTGCGCGTGCAGGACGACGACCGTCTTCTGGCGCAGAGAATCGCCAGCAACATCAAGGTGAGCGAAGGCGGCGTCTTTCTGGTGCGCCTGGACTAGGTGACGCAGAAGACGGCTGCCAGCGAGGAACTAAACGCCCAGGCAAACACGTTACGCGCCCTCGTGAAAGAGCTCATTCGCTTTGTCGAAGGCGAATCGGACGCAGCCATTTCATTCCGACCCTAATGCGCCACCTCGATATGGACTGTGGACCTTGATACAGGTATCCAGTCGAGAACTGTATTCCGTCGTTTGCGCAGGCTTTCGGTGGTTGGTGCTTGCTATGCTTCGAACTCGAACAACCGCGCCGGATTCTCCACCAATATGCGTCGCTGCAGCTCGGGTTCAGGCAGAAACAGCGGCACAAAGTCGACCAGGTCGCCGTCATTCGGCATCTGTTTGACGTTCGGATGAGGCCAGTCAGTGCCCCAAATCACACGATCCGGCGCGGTCTCGACGATTCGCCGTGCGAATGGCACTACGTCGAGGAACGGCGTTCCCTCGGCCGATACGCGTTCGCAGCCACAGACCTTTACCCAACATTTTTCGTCGCTCTTCATTATGTCGATCAAAGCCTGAAAAGGTTTCTGATCCAAGCCTTCGGCCGCCTTGATGCGACCCATGTGGTCGATGGTGTACTGGATGGGCAACCGCTTGAGCATGGATGTGTATTGGGGAATGTCAATGGCATCGAAATGCAAATCCACGTGCCAGTTAAGAGGCGCTATTTGGGCCAGCACGCGATCGAACACTTTCATGTCCGGCACGCCGCCAAGATGGCGCACAAAGTTGAAGCGGCAGCCTCGGAATCCACCTTGATGAAGGTCTCGCAGTTCTTTTTCCGTGATGGTTTCGTCGATGTTGCAGACGGCGCGGTAGTGTCCGCCGCTGACCGCGATTGCATCGAGCGCAACCCGATGGTCCATGCCATGCACGCTGGCGTTGACGATCACCGCACGTTCAACGCCGAGCTTCCGATGAAGGGCCTGCAACATCTCTAATGGAGCATCTGGCGGTGTGTAGGCTCAACCCGGGGCATAGGGATATTTGTCGCCAGGTCCGAAGATGTGGCAATGGGAATCACAGGTCAAGGGTGGCAGCTTGAACTTGGGCGTCTTAGTGTTGGGATCAGGACCTGCGATCATCCTCGTCATTGTTCATCCTTGTCGGTGCCCGCTATTGCTCGGCGAACGGGTTCCATCCTACCGCGGTTTGGGTGGGGTGGACAATTCTTCGGACCCCGGTGCAGAGTCAGTACCTGATCGTCGCCAATCCAGAGGTTGAAAATTCAGGTCCGTCTAAGTATGCCTGGCTCCGCTTGCCGCCGTAGCCATCCCCAGGCCGATGTACACCGTTGCGGAAACATACTTCTGACGGCGCAGGAAAGTCCGGTTGCGTTGCAGCCAGCTAGCGGCGGATCCCGCCGTTAGCGCCCACAGGCTGTCACTGATGAAGCCCATAACGATGAAGATCATTCCCAAGGCGAGGAACTGAAGGGTCACGGATCCCCGTGTGGGATTTACGAACTGGGGCAAAAAGGCAAAGAAAAAAATGGCGGTCTTCGGGTTGAGAACTTGGACCAGAACACCTTGCGCGTAGACGTGACGCAATGATGCTCGCTGGACGTGTTCCACCCCGTCAACCGCGACGGGGTGCTCACGAAGTTTCTTGATTCCCAAATAAACCAAGTATGCGGCGCCTGCATATTTGACGACCGAGTACGCCGTTGCCGAAGAGACCAGCAGGGCCGAGAGTCCAAACGCCGCAGCCAGGACGTGCACCAATCCCCCGGTAGTAATACCAGAACACGAGGCCAATCCCGCCTTGCGTCCCTGATCGACGCTGCGCGCTACGATGTAAAGCACCGCTGGTCCCGGAATGAGTAGCAGCACGATTGCAGCCGTCATGAAAAGAAGCAGATCGCGAGGAGGAGGCAAAAGGTTCATTGGCTGATACAGAGGCTACCACAACCCGGCACGAAGAGAGCCTTCACTCTTACACCTGAGGCTTGGCTATGATGTGTGCTCCGAGTTGTTTGTGGGAGAGAGATGCGAGCAGTGGATTTCGGAGGACAGATGAAAACGCATAGAACATTGTTGCTCAAGTACTCGGCGTTAGTGGTCTGTGGATTTTGGTGCTGCATGCCGGTCCAAGGCCAATCCGGCTCAGAATATTCTCGAAACCCATGGGAGGCTACCCATATCCCGCCCCATACGACGGCGAGATTGCCGGTCCCGACGTTCACCGCGTCCTGTGTTGAAACACACCCACAGCATCGCGAATGGAGGCTCCTTGCAATTCCGGTTTATCATGCAAATGGGATTGATCTACGCAAGAACAATTATTTATGGGGAGGGTCAATTTTTGAAAAAATACAAGGTCGTGGTTCCCACGGATATTAGGCCACTAGCCCTGAAGATGCTTAGCAAGGACTGCGAAATTAAAATATGGGAGCACAAGGAGCCGATACCGAACCAGACACTTCACGAATGGCTCCAGGACGCGGACGGGTTATTCATGACCGGACACGGGGTTAAAGTTGATGCCGACCTGTTGTCCCATGCTCCCAAGTTACGTGTTATTGCGCAGGCGTCCGCTGGAATCGAGAACGTTGACCTTGGCGCTTGTACCAGAAGAAGAATCCCTTTCAGCAATACACCCGGTCCAGTCGTGGAAGCTACAGCGGACTTAACATTTGGTATTTTGCTATCAGCCGCCCGCCGCATCCATGAGGGCTGGAATTGGGTATTGTCAGGGAAGTGGGAGAAAGCCGAATTGCCATTTGGGGTAGATTTATTTAACAAAACGTTAGGTATTGTCGGCATGGGGAACATTGGCTTAGCGGTAGCCAAACGCGCTCAAGGTAGTGGGATGAAAATTGTCTATCACAACCGTACTAGGCGGACTGACGAAGGCGCATTGAACGTACAGTACATGCCGTTTGATGATCTTCTGGCTACCGCCGACTTCATTGTCGCGATGGTGCCGCTGTCGCCTGAAAGCCGGGGCATGTTTGGGCAAACCCAATTTGCCAAAATGCGGCCGAGTACGTATTTTATCAACGCCGCACGCGGGGCTCTTGTCGATACAGATGCCCTGTACGATGCGCTCCGAAAAAGGACCATCGCCTATGCCGCGATTGACGTTACTGATCCAGAGCCGCTACCGTCAAGCCATCCCCTATTAAGTTTGCCCAACATATTGGTCACGCCGCACATCGGAACCGCCACAGCCGAGACCCGCAATGCCATGGGTTGCCTTGCAGCCGAAAACCTGCTGGCTGGTCTGGCACAAGAGCCATTACCCACCTGCGTGAATAGGGAAGTAAATTATCGCTGAACCGGAGTGCGCAGCCTGAGTGCACAGCCTCGGACTCTGGTAACGACATCTGATGGCCGAAAGGAAAGGGTAGACGTTAAGCATACGTTCATCAACGATCTTCCGATGATCGTCGGAATGACACCAAATCCCAAGGCTTGTCAAGCGCCGACGTTTGCTATCGAAGGATATAGAGATTCCCGTCATCGGCACGAACTTTGTAAGAGACCTCCTGTGGCCCACACCACTGATCGAGCACCTCCTCAACGAAGCATTCATATCATTAAGCCAAAAATGAACAGGCCTTTTTCTCTTTTTTCGGAATATCAGGTTGCCTGCCGCAAAAAGTAGATGAGCAGAATCCGGTCCGGCCGAACCGGAAACCGCCCATTGCCAGGCTTCAGTTTAATAGGGATCGGTCAGCTCGCACGACTCACCCCACAGCGCCACGCCAGTTCCATCTCTTTCAGAAACTTCGCCCGCCGCGTCTTCTTGCCGCATTGATGGTACTGACGCGTAGATTTCCGTTGCTTCACCAAAGCATGGGTAGCACAATGATGTCACCAGGAGATGTCGTGAGTTCCAAGTTGCGGAAACCATTAGTCATCCTATTGCTGGCCAGTGGCGTATTCATCAATGGAATTGATCGGGTCAGTATTTCATCGGCGGCGCCGCTGATCATCAAGCAGTTCCGATTAGACCCTGCGCTAATGGGCGTTATTTTATCCGCCTTCTTCTGGCCCTACACCTTGCTTCAATTTCCTGCCGGGCGTTTAGCAGACATGTTCGGCGCCAAGAAAGTGTTGGGATGGTCAGCCGCCCTGTGGTCGGCCGCGTCGGCAGCCACCGGTCTGGCGCCGAACTTCTTGATCATGCTCCTGTGCCGGGTGGGTGTTGGCGCCGGTGAGGCGGCGGCGATTCCGACTTGCAACAAGGTCGTGGTCGATAACTTCGAATCAAAAGAAAGAGGCATGGCCGTGGGCTGGTATCAAGCCAGTCTGCGTTTCAGTTATGCCACGACGCCGCTGCTCATGGCCTTCCTGCTAGCCCGCTGGGGATGGCGTAATGCGTTCTTCATTACTGGCGTTGGCAGTCTACTTTGGTGCGTGTTCTGGTATTACGCCTACAGAGACGCGGCGCAGGATTCTTCGAAGGCCCAGTCGCGGCAGCCTGTTCCCTGGAAGCTGTTCCTGTTGAATCGGACCACGGTAGGTTTATGCATTACGAAATTCTGCATGGACTATCTGACCTATCTGTTTATTACCTGGCTTCCGGGATACCTGGTTTTGGAGAGAGGGTTCTCCGTCATCAAAATGGGCATCTTTGCATCCTTGCCATGGCTGGCAGGTTGTGGCACGCAGGTCGTGATGGGCTACTTCTCCGATTGGCTTGTCCGCAAAGGGATCAATGTGACGGTTGCGCGCAAGGGGGTTCAGGTTAGCCTGCAGCTTTGCGCAGCGACGGTCATTATCGCCGGTTTCGTTCACGATGCAATGCTTGCCGCCTACCTACTCATCTTCTGCGTAGGCGTGCAGGCCGGGGCCGGCGGCCACTACTTCACCATGCTGACGGAGACGGCTCCACGCAAGATGGCAGGCTCCCTGGCTGGTATCGCCAACACCTGTGGCGCTTTCGCCGGAGTACTTTCGCCGATTGTGACCGGTTTGATCGTCAAGAGCACGGGCGGCTTCAGGATGGCGTTGGCTACGGGAGGGTGTATGGCGCTGGGCGCGGCGTGTACCATCCTGTTTGTGATTCCGGAATTGAAGCCGATCGAACTCGACGAGCAACTGCTGCAAACAAACGCGGCGGGCAGAATTTAATCAAAATGGGCCGTGTTGCAACGGCGCATTCCTCCCATACGGAGAAAAGGACTGTTTCCATGAAGAAGTCGCTGCAACTGAAAACTCTGCTTGACGCTAAGGAAATCGTAGTAGCTCCGGGCGCGTCCAGCGCTCTTTTGGCCAAGCTGGTCGAACTAGCCGGCTTCAAAGTCGTCTATGCCACCGGCGCCGGCATTGCCAACATGCAGTTTGGCTTACCCGATCTAGGCTTGGTCACTATGACGGAGATTCTGGAAACCGTCAAAAGGATGAACGATGTGGTAGCACTGCCCGTCGTCGTTGATATTGATAATGGCTATGGCAACGCTCTGAACGTCTACAGAACAGTTAGAGAATTCTCCGCTATCGGCGCCGCCGCACTTCAGTTAGAAGATCAGCAGTTGCCGAAACGCTGCGGCCACTTCGCCGGTAAAGCTGTTATCAGCAAAGAGGAGATGGTCAGTAAGATCAAAGCTGCGAAAGATGCCAGCCTCGATCCGGACTTGGTATTGATCGCAAGAACGGATGCCATTGCCATCCACGGCTTTGAAGATGCCATGGAACGCGGCGCCCTCTATGCGGAGGCCGGTGCTGACGTCATCTTTATTGAAGCGCCGACCACGATCGAACAAATGCGTCAGATTACCCGGCAGATCAAACTTCCTACGCTGGCGAACATGGTCGAGGGTGGAAAGACTCCGCTGCTGAACAATCAGGCTCTGCAGGATATAGGTTTCAAAATTGTTCTCTACGCCAATGCTCCGCTGAAGGCAGCCGTGAAAGGCACGCAAAGATTGCTGCGACATCTTCAGGCGGCCGGAACGACTTCGGATTGCGAAGATCTGATGATCACCATGAAGGAACGTAATGAAGTCACTGGTTTGCCGGCAATGACCGGCCTCGATGAGCGATACAAAGCGCAAGCGCATGGGCGTACCGCAAATGACTGATCCAATTGAACCGGTGAAAACAGCGCGTGAATGCTCGGCCCGCGCTACTTCCTTACCCAACCTGAAGGGAGCAGAGACTTGGCCAGGAACTTAGTCGAAAAAATTATCGAGCAGCATCTTGCCGCGGGAGGAATGCTGGCAGGCGGGGAAGTGGGAATCCACATAGACCAGACGCTGCTCAACGATACCCAAGGAACGATGGCGTTTTTGCAATTTGAGGCCATCGGCATGTCCGCTGTGCAAACCAAGCTAACGGTTGTTTATATAGACCATCAGACCCTTCAAGACGGTTTTGAGAACGCCGACGACCATTGTTATCTCCAGACCGCTGCCTCGAAATTCGGAGCAAAGTATTCCAAGGCTGGCAACGGAATTTGCCATCAGGTGCACCTGGAGAGGTTCAGCCGTCCCGGATGGACCTTGCTAGGCACCGACAGTCATACGCCGACATGCGGGGCAGTCGGCATGCTGGCGATCGGTGCCGGCGCACTGGACGGCGCCGTCGCAACCGGCGGCGGCCCGTTTTATTTGACTTACCCGAAAGTGATCAGAATCAATCTCACCGGCAGATTGCAGCCCTGGTGTACCGCCAAGGACGTTAGTCTGGAAGTCCTGAAGCTTTTGGGCACCACGGGAAACGCCGGAACCATAATTGAGTACGGCGGCCCTGCACTCGCCGCTTTTACGGTGCCCGAGCGAGCCACGATCACCAACATGGGAGCCGAGCTTGGCGCCACAACTTCGCTGTTCCCCAGCGATGAGATGACTCGAAGGTTTTTCGCCGCGCAGCAACGCGAGGAGCAATGGGCGGAGTTTCTGCCTGATGAAAGCGCCGCCTATGACCGAGTGATCGAAATCGATCTTGGCTACGTTGAACCGAATGTCGCCGCTCCCCATTCGCCGGGCAACGTTCACAAGTTGCGCGAACTTGCTGGTTTGAAGGTCGACCAGGTGCTCATCGGCAGTTGCACCAATTCATCGTATCGCGACCTGATGATGGTCGCCGCCATGCTGCAGGGCCGTAGGGTCAACCCGGAAGTGAGCTTTGGCGTGGCTCCCGGCAGCCGCCAGGTATTGCAGATGATTGCCCGCAATGGAGCGCTGAACAACCTGATCGATGCCGGAGCGCGCATTCTGGAAACCACTTGCGGTTTTTGCTTTGGATCCGGGCAGGCGCCCAAGAGCGGAGCGGTCTCGGTGCGCACCAATAACCGGAACTTCGAAGGCCGCAGCGGCACCAAGGACGCGCAAGTCTATCTTGTCAGTCCGGAGGCGGCAGTCGCTGCAGCACTGACCGGCAAACTAACCGATCCGCGCGACATCGGTATGGCATACCCCGAGATCTCGACCCCGGCGTTCCATATCGATGACAGCATGATCGTCGAGCCCACCGGCGCGCAGCAGATCGTGCGCGGTCCGAACATCGGCCCTCCGCCGTTCAACAGCTCGCTGCCGCCAACCCTGACTGGCAGTGTCGTTCTAAAAGCCGGCGATGCGATCACCACGGACCACATCCTTCCGGGCGGATCCCTAATGAAATACCGCTCGAACATCGCCAAATACAGCGAGTTCGTATTTCGCGACGTCGATCCGAACTTCCCACGCAATTGCCATACGAATCGTGAGCGCCGGCTAGCCTCGATTATTGTCGCAGGGCGCAGCTACGGGCAGGGCTCGTCACGCGAACACGCGGCTAGTTGTCCAATGTTTCTGGGCGTTCGGGTGGTGATTGCCAAGAGTATTGAGCGCATTCACTTGGCCAACCTGATCAACTTTGGAATCATGCCGCTGATATTTACGGCCGACCTTGATTACGAGAGGATCAAGACCGGCGACGAACTGGTGATCGAAAACGTACACCGAGCTCTGAGCAGAAATCTCGTTACCATAAAGAACGTCACCCAGCGATATGAATTCACCGCGAAGTGCACATTGACTTCGCGGCAGCAGGCGATTGTGTTGAGCGGCGGCCTGCTAAACCACACCAAGTCCGCTCAACAATCCGGGGAGTGTCGTTTGACCCCCTAGGTGAGACGGCGCTTAAGCTCTCGCTTGTTTCAGGAGCAATCAAAATGAAAGATTCCAGCCGGCGGCAATTGCTTAAAGGAATTGGTGTAACTGGGGTTGCGTTGACGATGGGTGGTTTCCCACTTGCCGAGACATCGTCAGTTCGCCAGGACTTGGATAGTGGCTCCGCGCAGCCCGATTCGGAGGCGATGAGAAAGACAGATGAAACTAGACGAGAGTGGCCGGCCGGCAATCCTTATACGCGCGGCATAGCCGAATTTGTTTCGGGATTAACTGTCTCGGCGATCCCTTCCGAGGTCCGGCATCGCATCAAGTTATTGATGCTTGATTCCGTGGGATGCGCAATCTATGGGGCTAATCTTCCATGGAGTCAAATCCTTCAAGGGAAACTGAATCGGCTGGACGAAACCCGGTCCTGTACGGTCTGGGGGACAAGGTATCGGCTTTCCGCGCCGCATGCTGCACTGGTAAACGGCACCGAGGTTCAAGGGTTCGAACTTGACGATGTCCACCGCCGAGCCGTTCTTCATGTCGGCGCCGTGGTGCTGCCTGCCGTGTTTGCCGTGGCAGAAACCCGCAAGGACTTGACGGGTAAAGATCTCATGACAGCCGCGGTTGCAGGTTATGAGATCGGTCCGCGGGTTGGCATTTGCATGGGCCCCGAACATATCAGCCAGGGCTGGCATTCGGGTGCCACTCTCGGCGTTTTTTCGGCCGGCGCCGGCGCCGCTCGTGCCCTCCAGCTCGATGCCGATAAGACGGTGCATGCCCTCGGAATTGCCGGCACCCAGGCCGCAGGACTCATGGCCGCGCAATACGGTTCCATGGTAAAACGCATGCACGCTGGTCGAGCCGCGCAGAGCGGGCTGTATGGCGCTTTCTTCGCAGAGGCTGGATTCACAGGCATTACTAATGTTCTGGAAAGCGAGTATGGCGGCTTTTGCACCACTTTTTCCCGCTCCAAGGATCGCTTCAATTTGAGCGAGTTGACAGCCGGACTCGGTCAGGTTTGGCAGACCATGGAAATCTCTCTCAAGTTCTACTCCTGCGTCGCCAGCAATCACACCACACTGGACGCGATTCGGGGTCTTCAGGCAGATTACCATTTCACCCGCGACGATGTCCGCCGGATCGTGGTGCACGCATCGCAGGCAACAGTGGATCATGTCGGCTGGAAATACGTTCCCCAGGGACTTACCTCGGCACAACTCAACCTGTCCTATTGCGTTGCAACCTACTTGATCGAAGGCGACTGCTTTGTTGACCAATTCACCGAAGAGAAAGTCGCCGATCCCGAGCGCATGGCTTTGGCCGAAAAGGTGGAAGTGATGCACGACCCCGAGATCACGAAAAAGGGCTCCAGGTTTCGGCATATGGTGCGTGTACAAGTGGAACTCAAGGATGGCCGGATACTCGAGAAAACGGTTCAGGCGCCGCGTGGCAGCGAAAGCAATTTCGCCACTGACGAGGATGTCGTCGCGAAGTTCCAGAACCTTGCCGGGCACGTGCTACCTCGGCCCAAGGTGGAGCAAATTCGAGACAAGATACTAGACATCGAGTCTCTTCAGAACGTTACGGACCTCGTTCGCTCCTTGGGAATTGCCTAAAAAAGAGACAGCGATTCAGCGGCTTGTAGCATGCGCGCTATCTTTTCGTTCGGGTGATTGTCTCTTGCACCGGGTTTTCCTATAAGACCTGATAAAAGATGCGCAAAGACATTCCTCCGTCCCAGCATCTTCGGATCGCCGCCGACCGTGCCGAATGCGGATGCGCTTCAGTCTGCACAGAGGACGAGCGAGCCTGTTCACTCACGCTTTGTTTGGAGCAAGTGGCCTGACCGCCACCGTGGGCGGCGTGTCCGCGACGGAAAACGCTTTTGCCATGGCATTGGGAGCAGGTGTCGACGTCCGTGTCACGCCTCGCATCGCGGTTCGCGTGATTCAGACTGACTACCTGCTCAGCCGGCTGGGACTGGCTGGCGCGAAAAACGCAAATTGATGAACACGAGCAGGCGCAGCGGCATATAGAGCTCGTCCAGGACTTTCGCGCGACGAAAGCCCTCGACGCTGAACAGAACTGCTGTTGTGCTCCAACCGACTCAGCCCATCCGACAAACTGTGGGAACTGCTGCTATTGGGCGGGGCATGCGCCCCTGATATGTTTATGAGTCATGCCGCGAGTCAAGCTTTTCTCATCCAAGATGAACGAGATATTCACGCATGAGCTTCGAGCCAATTGAAAACTATGGGGCGATTGGCAACATGTGCTCGATCGCCCTGGTTGGTATGAACGGATCAATCGATTTTCTCTGCTGCCCAGATGCGATGTGGCACTCCCCGTATGGAGTAAGCGATGCTTGCAATAAAAGCCCGCTAGGTGTTCCCTTCGCTCGGTCCAATCGAGGCAGCGACGTGCAAAGCTTCTGCGTTCTTCTGTTCCCTCGGTTCTGCTTGACGCTTCACTTCAATTTGTCTGCCGTGGCTCGTCGAGAAAAAGCTGCACTTCACGGAATAGTTGCATGCGGTTGCGTTCCATGATGACTGTATGTGTTCCCTCGCCGATGATTATGCGCCGCTTGTATGGAGCATTCGTAAGCTTTTCAAAAAGGCCCTGGGACATCGCGAGTGGCGTATCCGCGTCCCATTCAGCGTTGATAAGCAGCACGGGAACTTTGAGTTGGGCTGGATCGTAGTACGGCTTACCTGCCCCCCAGTAGGCCCGTATATCCTGCAGCACGCCATTTGGCGCGCGCAACACGGGTGGATTCATCGCCGCCCCTTCGGGATCGCTAGCCTGGGTTGCCGCAGCCCATTTCTCAAACCATCCCTCCGGAATAAGATCTTTCTTCTTGTCCTCCGGTACTCCGGTCAGCCACCGGTTCTTAGCCGCCGCCATCGAGACGGTTCGATATGCCGGCAGTTGGCCGGTCATGGGTATGGTCGTCACGTTCCCTACCCAGAGGGGAGCGTAGAGTACCAGTCTTTCGACCTTGTCGTTGTTCTTGGTGGTGTATCCAGCCATGATCATGGTGCCCCACGACCAGCCAATCAAGTTCACCTTCGACACGTGTCGGCGGGCAAGGATGTTGTCCACCACGGCAGCCACATCCCGGATGGCCGTGTCGGTGTCAACAAGAGGCGGATTCTTATCCGCCGGCTGACTCATCTCCGGTGGCCGGGTTGAGCGGCTGTAGCCGCGCAGGTCCATCAAATAAGCATCAAAGCCTCGCTGCGCGATATAGTCCATCCACGATAATCCGTTCAACTGCAGATCGAACGAGGTATCTGCCGGATAGGTCGCACCATGGACGAAGAGGACGATTTTGTCCGAACTGAAGCTCTTGACGCCTTTCAGGTGTTTATTTCGAACAAATATCTGAATGCCCGGGTCCGAAGCTTTAACAAAATAATCTTCGCTGACCAGGGGCTTCGATTGTGCCACTGCCACGCTGGCAACTGCCAGAATAGAACCAAGCAAAATCAACCACGGAACAATGCGATGGGCGGTCATCTAACAATTCTCTCCTCAGTTGTATATCGGTTTCACAACTTTTCGGGAATTTACTCTTCAGCTTTCAATCGCTCGAATTGTACTGCTCGTGAACGCTTTTGCAAGCCAAAGCTGCATCTGCGACCGGAAAAACAACGTGCCGCCGCATCGTGCTGCGGGATTTATATGTTCGGGGCTAGACCGAAGCTTGCAACAGGCGCTCTGCCCCAGCGCCCTCGACCGGCACCTGAGGCGTCCACGAACAAAATCCAGGCATTCGTCCGTGGACGCTTCTGTGCCGTAATCATGAGTCGGCCACGCCCACCCGTCTGCTTCGCGGTGATCGACGTCCCTGCGACCCACCGTGCAGCTCGTTGAATTCGCGGTGACGTCGAAACCCTACTTAACCGGGGGTGGTGCCAGTATTTCGATGTCGGTCACGACATCGATGACGACCGGACGGTCGGCCTGGAAAGCTCGCTGCAAGGCTCCGGACAGCTCTTTGGGGTCCTCAACGCGGATTCCGACCGCGCCCATGTCCTCGGCGATACGGGCGAAATTAACTTTACTAAAGGTCCAAATCTCACGTGCCCAATCACTTTGGTGGCCGCCGTATACGCGGTCGAAGCCAGGCTTCGACTGATTGCCGCTGTTATTGTTGTTGACGACGGTCACCGTGTTGATGCCGCGCCGCACCGCCGTTTCGATCTCGGCGATGTGGTACCAGAAACCGGCATCGCCAGTGAAGACCACCACAGGGCGGTCCGGGCAGGCGCACTTGGCGCCGAGCCCGGCCGAGAAAGCCCAGCCGAGATGTCCAGAGCTGCGGAGATAGCTTTGCGTGTTGGCGCGCGTATCGTACATGCCACCCATCCACATGCCCGCATGGCCGGTGTCGGCAAAGACGATGGCGTCGTCCGGCACATTTTTCGTCAATTCCTGGCAGATACGCTCGGGACGAATCGGCACGGCATTCGATTCGAGGAATGGCTGATACTTTGCGTACCACTCGCGGCAGATCGAGCCGATGGTCTCGTTCCAAGCCAGACGCCGATTGGCAGTGGAGCGGTCCAGGTGTTCGAGCATGCGCCGCATAGTCACTTTCACGTCTCCGCAAATCGCCACCTTTAGCGGATAGTTGCGGCCGAGTACCTCGGGATTTATGTCGACCTGAATGGTTGCGACGCCAACCGCCGGCACGGTCCAGAAATTTGTGGTCATGCCTCCGGCCTCGCTGCCCACGTAGAAAATAAGATCTGCCTGCTGCACCACCCGGTTGGCAGTTTCGCGGGAATAGGTTCCCATGACCCCGACCGACAGCGGATGGCAGCCCGGAATCGTGCCTTTGCCATTGAGCGAAGTAGCGACAGGGATGCCGAGGGCTTCGGCAAGCGCCACCACTTCCTTCTGGGCGCCGGACCAGCGCACGCCACCGCCCGCAACGATGAGCGGCCGCTCCGCCTTCTGCAGCAATTCCAGGGCGGCGAGAATGCTGCTCAGCTCAGGCTCTGGACGGAAGGGAGGGACTCGGGCATAGAGATCCTCGCACAGGGGCTGCATCGCCGCCGACTCGCCATCAATCTGGCCCTCGTTGCCACGGAACTGCAGATGCACCGGCCCCGGCGTTCCGGAAACGGCAACACGGAAGGCTTGGCGCAGCATGTCCGGGAAGCGCTCGACCGAATCGATAGTGGCGTTGAACTTCGTCACCGGTGCGAAGGAGGGAACGTCGTCGACCTCCTGGTAGGCCTTCTTGAAGTTGGTTTTGGGATCACGTCCCCCTGTGAAAGCAATGACTGGCGAATGTGCGAGCCAAGCGTCGCGCAAGCCGGCTGCGATATTGAGAGCGCCAACGACTTGTGCCGCGCAGACTCCGAGCCGGCCCGAGGCGCGGGCATAGCCGTCGGCCATGTAGGCGGCGGATTTCTCGCCGTGGGTGCGGATCACCTGAATCTTCGTCCGTCGCTCGATTTCAAGCAAGGTCCGGCGCAGTATGGCCGGCACCATGAACAGGTGGGTAACCCCGTAGCCCTGCAACATCTCCGCAAGCACCTGCGCGCCCGTTATCTCATTCATCTGCGAAGCACTCCTTCGTTAAAGTCCTATATGAAAAAGCAAATTCTGACATCGGTCGTCCATTCCCAGATTCCCGGGATCAGAACACCTCGGATCGATCCCCGGAGTCGTTGGTACTTCCTTCCGCGATATTGGTCGTATTGCGGAGCGGAGCAGATAGGCGGACTAAGTCTGTTTTGCTATGGCAACTACAGTAGCTTGCCCCGTGATGGCAAGCAACTGAAATATTGCGGGCGCTCACCGGGCTGACCGCATCCACTTCTGAAATCAGACTAGACGAACGCCGGTTTCCTCCGAGAGCGACGCAGTGCCTGGTGTCATGGCAGGGAGCGAACTTGGGCGAGCAACCGCAGCCTGCTAGTGCAGGGCCAGGCAAAACCTTCATCCATTACAGATAACCGTTCGCCGTCCAGCCACCATCTGCAACTACGGTTTGGCCGGTGATGAACGCCGCGCTATCGGAAGCCAGGAACAAAGCGAGTTCCGCGATTTCGTCCGGCTCGGCGAACCGCCCTAGTGGGGTACGCTTTTTCAGCGCGTCAACATCGATACGACCCACACGAGCCAGTTCATCCACGAGAGCCGTACCAACGTATCCTGGTGCGAGTGCGTTCACGCGGACCCCAAGTGGTGCCCACTCGACTGCGAGAACCTTGGTCAGCGAAACCACCGCAGCCTTAGTCGCACAGTAAGCGGCTCTATGCGGCGCTGCGGAAATGCCATACATAGAAGCGGTATTGAGAATGACGCCGCGCCCCACGCGCGTCATGCGCCGTCCCGCTGCCTGCGCGCACAGAAAAACCCCGGTTAAATTGATCTCCACCACGTGCCGCCATTCAGAGAGCGGCAACTCAAGCGCGGGCATGTTGGAGGCGACCCCGGCGTTGTTCAGGAGAACGTCGACGCTTCCGAATCGAACTTCAGCCTGCACGAAGGCACGCTCCACCGCAGTTTCATCGGTGGTGGAACCGCAAGCTGCTTCGACGCCGATGTTGGCGTATGCGCTCTTCAGCTCTTTGCCTGCGCGCGCCAGCCCGTCAGGGTTAATGTCAAATAGCGTCAGGTGCGCTCCAGCAACGGCAAAAGCTCTGGCGGCGGCGAAACCAATGCCACTTGCTCCTCCGGTAATGAGTACGGATTTGCCCTTCAAACCAGGATAGGTTGCGCGCTGTCCGCCAGCGCTCGAAGCTGTTTCAGCACTTGTCGAAGTCGTCATACCGCCAACCATTCTTTCAGCAGTTGAGGATTGTTGGTGAGTTCGTCAGGCGTGCCGTGGAACACGATGCGGCCGTGTCCCATGACGCACACCTCGGTGGAAACTTTGAGCGCGATGGTGAGTTTCTGCTCAACCAGAACCACCGAGACGCCCTTCCGATGAATGTCGCGAATGGCATCTTTGACCACCGCGACGATCTTTGGAGCAAGGCCCTCGGTCGGCTCATCGATCAGAAGCACCTGTGGGTTGCCCAACAACGAACGGCAGATGGTGAGCATCTGCTGTTCGCCCCCGGAGAGGTTCCCAGCTTTGGTTCTGCGCCGCTGTTTGAGCAGAGGAAAATAATCGAACATCTGATCGGCCGTCCAAGAAGGCGCGTCGTTCCTGGGTGGCTGTTCGCCCATGCGAAGATTCTCATCTACGGTCAGGTTCGCGAAGATTTCGCGTTCCTCCGGCACGAAGCTGACACCCGCGCGGCAGACTCTGTAAGGACGCGCGCCCGCCAAATTCATCCCGTTCAACCACACTTCTCCCGATGTAGGACTGACCAGACCCATGATGGCCTTCAATGTAGTGGAGCGTCCGGAACCGTTGCGACCCAGCAAACTTACGACCTCCCCCTTGCCGACCTGAAAGGTTACGCCATGCAGGATGTGACTCTTGCCATAGTGAACGTGCAAATCCTGCACCTGCAGCAGCGCCCGGTTCTGCGTCCCATTCATACGCTAACCTCTTCGCCAAGGTAGGCTTCCTGGACGCGCCGGTCATTGCGAATCTCCTCCGGAGTACCGGTAGCAATTACCTCACCGTAGACGAGTACGCTGATGCGGTGACTGAGCGAGAACACGACGGCCATGTCGTGCTCGACAATCAGCAGCGTGCGCCCGCGAGTAAGCTCCAGGATCAGCGATTTGGTGTACTCGGTCTCCTCCTTGGACATCCCCGCCATGGGTTCGTCGAGCAGGATCATCTTGGGATCTGACGCGAGCGTCATACCGATCTCCAGCGAACGTTGCTCGGAATACGACAATGCGCCTGCCGCCGTGTCGCGACGCGCTTGCAGCCGCAGATGCTCCAGGAGCTGTTCGGCTTCCTGACGAACACCACCCAGCCGTTCGATTGACGTCCACAAGGTATATTGCACCTTGTGGCGTTGCATGACCGCGAGGCGGAGGTTCTCGAAGACGGTGAGGCCGGCAAAGATACTTGTGACCTGGAAAGAGCGAGCGAGGCCAAGGCGATTGATACGTTGCGGCGTCATCCCCTGAACCTCTTTCCCGGCAAAAATGATTTCCCCGTGGCCCGGAGCAAAGTGGCCGGATATGAGATGAAACAGCGTCGATTTGCCGGCGCCGTTCGGTCCAATGAGCGCGTGCCGTTCTCCGCTTGCAACGCTCAGGTTCACGCCACGAATTATGTGCGCATCGCCAAACGACTTATGCACATTACGCAACGAAAGGATTGCTTCATTCGCGTTCATTGCTTGTCCATCTCATCCAGCCTCTGGCGTGAAACCGTAACTGCCACTTTGCTCTCTTCTGAGGGAGTCGAGAGTTGTCCCGGGCTGCTCTCCTTCTTTTTTTCCAGCAGCCGCCAGCAATAACGTGAGGCCTTGCCGGCCAATGCGCCGATGCCGAACAAAGCCGTAGGGAGCGCCCACGTAAACCACGAAGCCGGCCACCATCCGCGTCTAAATGCCATAACCTGAGGCCAGGAAACGGCCGCCGCCAAGGCCCGATAGTCGTCCGAGAAGACCCGCTGTGCGATCTCCACCGTGAAGACTGTGCCGGCGGCAACAAGAATGGCTGCGAGGCACGTAAGCGAGACCGGCGGCAACAATTCAACCGTGGAATACCTCGACCGGCGCTCGGACCACCACTGCAACAATCCCGTCATCCCCGATGGCATAAACATCATTACGAGCACAAACAGTACGCCTTGGTATAGCAGCCAGGAGCGTGTCAGGTCCGATACCGCGTAGCCGAAAAACGTCATCACGGCAGCGCCCAGTGCAGGACCAAGAAAGACATTTACGCCGCCGATGTAGGCGTTGAGCACCACCTCAGCGGAATAGTGCATATCAAACAGGGCGTAATTGGCAGTTTCGTTGCTGACCGCCAATAGGCCGCCGGCAATCCCCGAAAACATGGCCGAGATAGCGAACACCAGCACGCGCAGCCGATGCACTTCGTAACCCAGAAAGCGGAGTCGCTGTGAGTTCTCGCGCACCGCGAGCGTGAGCCGCCCGACGGGAGTGCGGGTGTAGAAATACAGCATCGCGAGCGACAACACAACCCATGACAACGTCAGGTAGTACACCTGCGTAACGCTTTCAAAGGACAGGCCCCACGCCGGCATGCGCATGGATGAAACGCCGGCTTCGCCTCCGAAGAACCCTGAAAGGTGCGGCGCAAGAGCTAGCAGAAGTTCGGCGAGCGCCAGGGTGATCATTGAAAAATACACGCCGCTTCGTTGGGTCGAGAACCAGCCCGCGGCAATCCCGAGCAGAAATCCGGCGCAACCGCCGGCCAGCGGTAGCAGCGGCGTTGGCAGAAGGTGCGCGGCGCCCGCGACACCCATGGCGTGCATCGTCGCAAACGCGCCAATGCCGAAGTACGCGGCATGCCCGAACGACAGCATTCCGCCTTGCCCGCTAAGAACATTGAATGCGCTCGCGAACAAAACGGCAATCAGCATCTGGATCGCTGCATTGAGTAGCGACTGCGAGAGCACGACGGGCAACACCAACAGAACTGCAATCAGGACGAGCGGCAAGCGTAGCGATTTCACCTCGCTTACCCCTTCTCGCCCATGAGGCCCGACGGGCGCAACATCAGCACCAGCAACATCAGCACGAAGGGAATTGTTGCCGCCAGACTGGAAATATTCAAAGTCAGCAATCCGCCCACGTGCTCTGCCCATTGGCGAGCGCCGAACAACGCAAACACGTCCGCGAGACTCCGGTCGATGCCCACGGCAAAGGAGGTTACGAGTCCGATCAGCAGAGAAGCGACCATCGCGCCTTCCAGCGATCCGAGCCCGCCCACAACCACCACCACGAAGACGATCACGCCGGTATCCAAGGCCATGGTGGGGCTGGTGGAATAGAAAGCACCAGCCACAGCGCCGGCGAGTCCGGCGAGCATGGCGCCAACGCCAAAGACGCCCATGAAGACCAGCGGAACGTTGTGTCCGAGAGCTTCGGCCATGCGTGGCCTGTAGATGGCCGAACGCACGATGATGCCGGCGCGAGTGCGGGTCAGCAGCAGAAACACAAGGCCGAACATGACCAGGGAGATCGCGCCCATGAATACACGGTAGGCGGGATAGTCACTTCCGAAGAGATGAAAGGCGGCAAAATTCAGCGACTTCGGCACGTGATAGTCAACCGGATAATTGCCGTAAAACAGCTTGACCACTTCTGCAATGATCATCGACAAGCCGAAGGTAACCAGTAGTTCATGAGCATGCCCATGGCGGTGCACGCGGCGCAAAAAGTAGCGCTCCACCAAGACGCCGAGCAGGCCAACTGGCAACGGCGCGATGAGGATCGCCAGCCAAAACCCCAAAGGCCTTGCCAAAGTGTAAGCGAGATAGGCACCCACCATATAAAACGACGTGTGGCTGAAATTGAGCACGCCCATCATTCCGAAAATCAGGGTCAACCCCGCCGACACCATGAACAAAAGTAAGCCATAAATAGCGCCATTGAGCAGCGAGACTACGAAGTACTCCACGAAATCATCTCCAGCGAGGGCTTGGGATCATGGGCTCCCTGCCGAGCACGGACCCCCAAGCCATAGTCATACATGCTTCGCGTTCAATTCGGCCTTTGCATCTTGCAACTGGCCTGCGGCGGAACGGATGCTTCCTCGGCGGTAAACTTCTTCACCGGTTTGAAGCCCATGTTGGTGCCATCCGTCTTGTACTTGGCATCCCTGGAGACCACCGATACAACCATGGGTATCTGGACCTGATGATCTGCCGCGCGCATGTATTCTTCTCCCATAGCCGTGCGGATTCTTGCATTTTCCATGGCCTTGGCAAGCGCGGTCACATCCAACTTGCCGTTCACCGGCTTCACTGTTTTCAGCGCCTCTTGCAGCATGCTCATGGCAAAAACATTCTGTGGTTCGATGTATGCAGGCAGGTGCCCGGTCTTGGCCTTGTAGTCCGCCGCGAACTGTTCGCCTTCTTTGCCTGCAGCTTCGATGTCGAAGGGATGTGATACGTAATACCCAAGCGCGGTCATGCCGGCGTTCGCCAAGTTGCCAGGCTGATCAAGGAAACAGGTGGCGAAGCGCGCCTTCAGGCCGGACTCGTGGGCGGCCTTCATCAGCAGCAACAGATCGTTCGACCAATTTCCGGTGATCACCGTTTCCGCGCCGGATGTCTTCACTCTTTCGACATACGGGGTGAAGTCCTGAATCCTGTTGACGTCGTGCAACATCTTACCTACGACCTGGTAGCCACCAAGGCTGGCGTCTTCGACGATCGCGCTCTCCATGTCTTGTCCCCAAGAGTAATTCTGATTCATGGAGTAGATCTTCGTACCCAGCACATTGGCCTGTTTCATTGCCACTACGAGCGTCTTCACTCGGACCTGTGAGTTGGTGCAGAAGCGAAAATGATAAAACTGGCACTTGTCGCCGGTTAGTTCCAGCGCCTCGCCACCCACGTTGATGAAGAGAACTTCTTTGCCGGGATTGCGGAGGTTGTGCTTGCGTATGTCTTCGGTAAGTTGTCCCGAGACCGCCGAAGATGAGCCCTGGACGATGATCTGAACGCCGTCGGCAATGGCGGCCTTCAATTTGTCGGCAGCACCGCCGGTCCCTCCCTGGTTGTCGTATTCGAGGAATTCCACCTTTTGCCCGTTCCATCCACCTGCGGCATTGATGAGGTCAACGCCGTATCGCGTGGCCGTGCGGTAGAGGAGCCCGGTAGAAGCTTGCGGGCCGGAAAGCGACTCGATGACGGCAACCTTGACCGACGCGCCGAACGCAGAGGTCGCGGCAACTAAACTCAGCGTGACCAGCAAGCGGGTAATTCGTCTCTTGTTGCCCATTGAGGTTTGGATCTCCTTATAAAGATAAAATGCCCTTAGTAATTTGACCCACCTGATATTCGGAAATAGCCGGGTTCGTCACGCGTTCTGACTAGTCTTGCGGAACATGACTGGGAAGCGAACGCCGGGAGTGTACTTTCTCGCTATTTCGGTTGTCAAGGGGATTCGCGGTGGAACGTTTACGGTTTCCAACCTTGGGGATGTTCAAGGTCGACCGCTTCGCGGCCATGTTTGATTTCGGCTCGCGACCCGGGCAGATGGCAAGAGGATCCTTTCACAGTCTGGATGGCATAGTGCCAATTCGACACCAACTCTCCCTGATGATTGTCTGAGATGGCATCACGGAGTTGAACCAGATCGCACGAATCACGGAACTCTGCCGGGCAATAAAAAGTTTATGAAGAAGCCGACCCATCAGCTGAAAGCGTCCAGGTACTCCATATAACGAAAATCAAGCTGGGGCCGCCGCCGCTTCTGGGCAGCGCGACCGCCTCCGTTACAGCTCCCGGACCGCCAAAGCGTCATTGCCCCCGCTACCTTTCCAGACATGTTGTGGGTGGTCGCGCGGCTGGCTATGTCTTGAATAGTCTGATGCCTGCTCTGTGAAACCGAAATACCGTAGAGGTTGTTTTCGCAGATGTAGACGACGTATAGTGATCCGCAAGGCATATACATGAAATAGGCCCAACAAGGATGTTCTTATACCTTGATTTGTGGTTACGAGGCTCTGGCCCCAATCTTACAAACAGGTACTTTAAACCAATACACGGTTTAGAAAATACCCGACAGGAGGTTGAGCGCACTATGCTGACCCAGGACTTGGTTGTCTTCATTACAGGTGGCGGACAAGGCATTGGCCGCGCCACTGCGGTAACATTTGCCCGCGAGGGCGCTTCCGTGGTCATCGCCGCGGACCTCAACGAAGATACGGCCAAGGAAACAGCCGCGCTGGTTAGCGCGTTCCCGCACACTACTGGCCTTGGCTTGAGACTGGACGTCAGCGATCTAGCTGCGGTTTCTTCCGCAGTAAAGTGCGTGATCGAACGCTATTCACGGATTGACGTCCTGGTCAACAACGCTGGAATCTGCCAGGACAAGACCCCTTTTGCCGAGATCACCGCCGCGAATTGGCACCTCGTCTACGACGTGAACGTGGTCGGCGCCGCGAACTGCATCTCCGCGGTTATTCCGTATATGAAGGCCCGTAAATCGGGACGTATTGTCAACTTAGCATCCATGGCGGGAACGACCGGAGGCCAAGCTGTATCCGCCACCTACGCCTGTTCCAAAGCCGCTGTCATCTGCATGACCAAGGGGACGGCTAAAGAGTTTGCTCCTTTCGGGATCAGGGTGAACGCGGTGGCACCAGGTTTAATTCGCACTCCGATGACGGCCGGACTCGACTACGGCAGTACCGTGATCCCGCTAGGCCGGAGGGGAGAACCGGAAGACGTGGCTGATGTAATCGCCTTTTTGGCATCGGACCACGCCCGTTACGTGACCGGCTGCACGATCGATGTCAATGGCGGGATGCAAATGCGTTAAGGCGATGGTTGATATCGCCCTGTTCGGCTATGGCAACACTGCGCCTGGTGCGGTTAAGTCTGCGTGAGCATCGCGGAATTCTGCACGTTAAAATAAACGGAAATCAAGGGTGCTGTCCAACAAAGCTCGGAGCAAAAGAATAATAAAGATGGATACATTGACTGGTCGGATTGCGCTTGTAACCGGGGCAAGTCGTGGCATCGGCCGAGCGGTTGCGCTCGCGTTGGCCCGCGGGGGTGCCGATATTGCCGTGCACTATCATACGCGGGATGTCGATGCCCGCGAGACCTGTAACGAAATCGCGAAGCTGGGACGCCGCGCGCTCAGCTTCGCCGCAGATGTTTCTGCCGGCGCCGAGGTCAGCGATTTGGCGGCGCAGGTGGAGAGACAACTCGGAAGCGTCGCCATTCTGGTCAACAATGCAGGTATCAGCCGTAGGCAGACACTGCAGGAGATCAGCGAACGCGATTGGGATGAGGTGGTCGGGGCTAATCTGAAGTCCGCTTTTTTAGTTACACAAGCAGTTCTACCTGGTATGCGCGAGCGCCGCTGGGGACGAATCATCAATGTGTCTTCCGTCGCGGCGCAGAATGGCGGCGTCGTCGGACCGCACTATGCCTCCTCCAAGGCCGGCATGATCGGACTGACACATTCCTATGCGTCGCTGCTGGCGAAAGAAGGCATTACGGCCAATGCCATCGCACCCGCTCTTATTGAGACGGAAATGCTCGGTAACTTGCCCCGCTCCAGGGTGGACCTGATTCCGATTGGGCGCTTTGGCTCGGTTGAGGAAGTGGCTGATGTCGCAGTGCTGCTGGCGACGAACGGCTACATCACCGGACAAACGATTAGCGTTAACGGCGGCTGGTATATGAGCTAAGTCGTCTTCAGGAGCAAGTCGTCGTTTGATCGATTGATCATCTGATCATAGGGCCCGATTGTGGGCGGATCACGTCCAACAAAATACTGTAATCTTCAGACTCAACCAGCATAGGAGTAAGGTTGCTCCTACTCCCCGCATGCAGGTCTGCATATGGCGATTCGGAGGATTAAGCTATGGATCAATGCCCACGGCGGGACTTTTGGCTGACGGCCCGCATTGTCACAAGACCGCGCTACTCAAGTCCAATACAACTCGCTCTGCCGGAGGATAATTACCTGCCGTCCCTACTTAGAAATTGGAATTGTCCCTGAACTAACTGTTCTTTTCGGAGCACCCGGGACGTTTGGAAGAGGCTTACCATTACCTGGTACTGCCAGCTTTTTGCAACGCTTCTTGTAACGGGATAAATGTAAGTAATCCAGGACGAGGCGTCTCTTCAGCAACTGGATTGCTTTACCTGGATTGACCCCTTTGGGGCAGACACGCGAGCATTCTCCAGCATAGTGACAACGAAAAGCACCTGTTCCTGCGCCGGTTAAATCTCTGCGGACGTTACTGCCTTCGTCGCGAGAATCTGTGTCGTACCTTTGCGCGGCAGTCAAGGGCATGGGTCCCTGATATCGAACATCTGTAGCCAGCGTGGGGCATGCGCCCATGCAGCAACCGCATTTTATGCAATAGGTAAACTGCAGGTATGCCTCCAGCTCCTCTGGGGATTGATAGAACTCGCCCGCTGGATCATCTATCTCCGCTTCGTCACTCCGAAGGATGTGCGGCCTGACCGTCCGGTGCTTTTCAAACATCGTCATCAGGTCCGGAACCAGGTCGCGAATGATGTCAAAGTTCGGCAGCGGCCCGACCGCCAAAGCAGTCTTGGCGATATGAAGGATTTGCGTATTGCACGCGAGGCCCGGGCTCCCATTCAACAGCAAGATATCCGCCCTCGCCGCGGCATCCCTCCGTCATCAAAATTCCTGAAGGCACCAGTCCGGTAGGATGGAACTGAAGGAACTCCGGATCCTCGAGTGGCAATCCCGCGCGGTATGCAATTGCCTGTCCGTCCCCAGTCACCGTTTGCGAGTACGTGGTGAACCCATACAGATTCCCAAGTCCCCCTGAGGCAAACAGCAGAGTCTTGCCGCGAATTACGAAAAATTCGCCGGTCGGCGCGTCGTAGAGTGTAAGGCCGGCAAACCGTCCGTCATTCAGCAACAGTGAGGTGACAAACCCCTCGTCATAGCGGGTAAAGTTCCGGTACTTAAGCAGTGTGTCGTAGAGCGCCTGCATTTCGAAAAAGCCGGTCTTGTCAGCCGCCATGCAAGCACGCGGAAATGAATGGCCGCCGAATGGCCTCTGCATGATCCTGCCATCATCGCGGCGTGACCACGGAACGCCCCGGTGTTCCAGCAGGCGAATCTCGTCTGGCGACGTTTGCACAAAACGATCCACAACGTCCTGATCAGCCAGGAAATCAGAGCCTTTGACCGTGTCCCAGGAATGCAACTCAAGACTGTCGCCTTCCTCGGTGCGCATGACTGCCGCGGTGCCTCCTTCCGCGCATACGGAATGAGAACGCATGACCTGCACTTTGGAAATGATTCCGATGTCCGCCCTGCCGTTGGTCTTTATGCTGATCTCTACGGCGGCGCGTAGCCCGGCGAGTCCGGTCCCCAAGATCAAGACATCATGATTTGATCTCTCGCATGACTGTTCTGCTCCACGGTCCTGAAGAGTTGAGCCTGGTTTGCTTAGACGAAAGATCGTACGCCTAGGTATTGGCGCTTGCAGTGACGGGAGGCGACGGTGTCAGTGATGGGAGGCGACCATAGCTGTGACAGGGTCTCTGCCAGTGACCTTGCCTTTGCAACTCGTGGCAAAAGAAGTGCGCGCGAAGAATCCACAGTCACATTTTCATGTGATCGAGACCGCATCAACTGCGGGAAAAGCACGATCACAGGGTTCGATGCTCAAGTCGTCAATGATTGACTCCAGGCGCCGCGAGTTGAATGCCGTAACGGCGTCCAATCTCTTGTAAATCCTGAAAAACGGCGGGACTGATCGGAATCCCCTGTCGCCGCCTCTCCTGCAAGAGAAGGTACTCACGCTCGCCGGGGAGATAGATCTGTTCGACCCCGGAGGCTTTCTTGACGCTTTGCAGATCTTGGATTGCTTTCCGCATGCGTTGTTTGTAATGCCCTATGTCTTCGAAAGCGGAAATCGGAAGCACGCCAAACAGGTGACCCACATTCTGGGGCGTATCCAGATGCGATTCCGAGTGACCGATCTCCGATCCGAAGCTGGCATCCGACAGCATGCTGCAGAGCAGGCCCACCGCTAACGCCAAAGCGTATCCTTTCGGACCGCCAACCGGCAGCAAGAAGCCTTGCAACGCCTCGGCAGGATCGGTTGTAGGCAGACCGTCGGGGCCGGTCGCCCAGTCCGGCGGGATTTTGGCCCCCTTTTTCGCCGCAATCAGAATCTTGCCGCGCGCCACTGTGCATGCCATATCGAGAACGATCGGGAATTCGCGGTCCGTGGGGAATGCGATCGCCAGGGGATTATTTCCCAGCATCGCCTCGACACCACCCCAGGGAGGCATCAAGAGCATCCCGGAGATTGTGAAGCTCAGCCCAATCAGGTTGCGGCGGGCCGCCATTTCGGCATAGTAGGCCGCAGTACCATAGTGATTGCTATTGCGTACCGCGACAAAAGCGCAATCGCCATCCACCGCTTTCGCCATAGCCAGTTCCATGGCGCGTACTCCAACCAGATGTCCCAGTCCGTTGCCCCCGTCCAGAACCGCGGTGGTGCGCGTCTCCCTCGCGACTCGAATGACCGGCTTGGGATTGGTCCCTCCCGCGCTAATACGTTCCACATATGTCGGCAACCGGATGACGCCGTGTGACTCGACGCCGCGCAGATCCGCCTCTACCAAGACTTCCGAGACCAGTGCGGCTTCAACGGGGGGAACCCCCAGCCGCTGCAGTAAGGCAGTGCAGAAAGCTTTCAACTCTGCTTCGCGGACGCACACCGGAGGTTGTTCGTGGCTGGCCATGTTTCTCCTTTATGACCCGGATCTCCTTTTTGCCCTCGGAAACAGTAAAAATTGTACGCCCTGCGCAAGCGGTTCCTGCTCACCTTTGCCGCTATGGTTGAGCGCAAATTGATCCTCGTGCTGGAGGTCATGGCGGGAAATGATGTGACCGCTTTCTTCCACGCTACGCTGAAGCTGAATGCTTCTTCTGTCCGTGGGGGCAGGCGTAGACGCATAGGCCGCAGACACGCACTCCGATAGCTTTCTCGGCTTCACCCAGGCGCTGCTGGCATTTGAAGACGTCGAAGCGGGCGCTGCGCGGTTCATCTTCGGCGAAGATGCGGCCGCTGAAAGCACCCGCCGGGCAGGTGTCGACGCAGCTCTTGCATTTGCCGCAACGGCTCTCCATCGGCTGACCTGTCACGGTTAGCGGCGCATTCGTCAACACGGTAACCCAACGCACGCGCGGACCAGCTTGAGGTGTCACCAGCAGGCAACTTCGACCAATCCAGCCCAGCCCGGCAAGGTGAGCTGCCAGTTTATGAGAGAACGCGGAAAGCAGGTTCTTGCTGTCCACGGTCTGCGAAGCAGGGATGGGTAGCGCCTGGTATCCGCTGTTCTGGAGGAGACTCGAGGTCCTTGAGGTGATCGCGTCGAGGCGGGAGTTTACGATGTCGTAGCCATGCTGCTTGAAGTTCAGCGCGACGGTGCGGTCTTCGCGGCTGTTCGGAAGTTCGTCGATGATCGTGTCAAGCACGCGAATGCCGACCGAAATCGCTAGGGGATAAGCGCCAACTTTCTCTCCACCTTGTTCGCGGATCATCTGCCGCGCCGGGGAAAGATCCGCGACGCCGACGAAATCAGCCCCCAGCTCGCGGATAAATTCATGCAGACGCTGATCGAGGGACATCCGAAGCTTCTCCTACTAGAAAATTAACCCACGACCAAGCTTCGCGACAAGTGGAAAGCGACCGGATGGAGATTTGTCGAGGAGATTGCGTGCCAGAGGGTTGGCTATAATTGGATGGCATTCAATCATGAGCGTAGCCGTGTCGGTTGATTCCCCGTCCTCCCCCGGAAACGATGAAGAGGCCTCGCCTTACTGGCGCCGCAACCTCTATGTCTGTCTGCTGGGATCATTCAGCACCGTGGCTAGCATGACGTTGATTTTGCCGTTTCTGCCGCTTTACGTCGCGGAGCTCGGGGTTCATTCGCAAAGAGCAATCATACAGTGGTCCGGCGTCGCTTTTGGGGCTACTTTCCTGGCGGCTGGGATTGCCTCTCCGTTTTGGGGTAGATTTGCTGACCGATACGGCCGCAAGCTGATCCTTGTGCGCGCCAGCTTAGGCATGGCCATCGTGATCTCGACGCTCGGCCTGGCGCAGAATGTCTATCAACTTGTGTTGCTGCGTTTGCTGGCGGGACTGGTCGGCGGTTATGCGTCCGGCTCCATTATCCTGGTCGCAACGCAGACTCCAAAGTCGCGCTCGGGATGGGCGCTGGGGACGCTTTCAACGGGGGTGCTGACAGGCAACCTGGTTGGACCACTGATCGGAGGAATCCTGCCGGAGTTAATCGGGGTGCGACAGACGTTCTTCCTTGCCGGAGGAGTGATTTTCCTGGCTTTTCTCTGCACCTGCGCATTCATTAAAGAAGCGCCACGCCGACGGCATTCTAAAGCTGAAGAATCTCTGAGCAAAGGTATGTGGTCCAGGATACCCGATCGCTTGCCGGTTATCGCCATGCTGGCAACGGGGTTGCTGCTATTGTTTGCCAACATGTCGATCGAACCTATCATCACCGTTTACGTATCCCAGATTATGCACGGCAGCGCACACGTCGCGCTGATCTCGGGAGTAGTCATGTCGGCTACAGCGTTTGGCGGTATCCTGGCCGCGCCGAGATTGGGACGCCTCGGCGATCAGATCGGGGCCTGGAATGTTGTGAGCGGCTGCCTACTGGTTACGTCCGTACTGTTGATCCCTCAGGCTTTTGTTACGACTGGGTGGCAGTTGGTATTGCTGCGTTTTCTGATGGGGATGGCGCTTGCCGGTCTGCTACCATCGATTACGACCGTAATCCGCCATAACGTTCCAAATGCCATCGCCGGCAGCATTCTAGGCCTATCAACGTCGGCACAGTTCGCGGGGCAGGTAACAGGCCCTCTGGCCGGGGGATTTATCGGAGGACACTGGGGCATGCGAGCCGTTTTCTTTGCCACGAGCGCGCTGATGCTCTTGGGTGGTATAGGTAACGGAATCATTTCCAAGGCCAGGCCGGGAACAAGAGCCTCGGCTGCAAGGTAATTAAGAGGGGAATACCGACATGAGTCAGATCATGGTTGATACAAATCTGTGCAAGCGAGACGGTGTATGTGTGGCAGTTTGTCCGTCCAGAGTCCTCGGTCTCAATGAGGAGAGACTTCCCGAAGAGGTTCCGGGCGGCAATTGCATTCTCTGCGGCCACTGCGTTGCCGTGTGTGCCTGCAATGCTCTATCTCATAGCGGCCTGCCGCAAGAAGCTTTTTTGCCCACGTCCAATGAACTTCCAGCTCCGGCGGTCATCGACGGTTTCCTGATGAGCCGGCGGTCGGTGCGGGAGTTCAAAGACCGGCCTATCGCCAAGGAGGCATTGGAGGCGCTGCTGGACGTGGCCCGGCGGGCTCCGACAGCTTCGAACTCGCAGATGCTGCACTGGATTGTCGCGAACGATGGGGCAAAGGTTCACGCATTGTCTGCGGAGGCGATGAACTGGATGCGCACTTCGGACATTGCTCCCGCAAGGTTGGAGCAATGGGACAGAGGATACGACTTTATATTGCGCGGGGCCCCCACAGTGATCATGGCCTGCACGCCTGCGGATTATCAATGGGGCAAACAGGATTGCGCCATTGCCCTGACCTTTCTAGAATTGGCGGCAGAGGCCCGCGGTCTTGGCGTGTGCTGGACCGGTTACCTGATCCGTGCGGCTGGCGTTCATGCCCCGCTCCGTAAGGCGTTAACGGTCCCTGAAGGGTATGTCATACACGGCGGCCTTATGCTCGGAGAGCGCAAATACTCGTATCGACTTATACCTCCCAGAAAACCGCTTAGTGTGCAATGGGTCTAGGGTCTGTTAACACTTATAGGGCGGCAGCGACGGGAGCGGATTTTTCGAGCGCACGGAGCGAGGAGTGACAAATACCGGGGTATTTTAGCGACGAGCGACGCCGCGATCGGAAAAATCCGCCCCGTCCCGCAGGGTTGCGGCGAACTGCGTTTTCGAATGTCTCTAAGCGTAGAGGTTGTAAATTTCCCGCGCAGGAGCCGCAATTGAATATTGAAATGTTGAAATCCCTTTTAAAGCTCGTTCCGTTGCCCTCCGAGGGCGGCTACTATGCCGAGACATACCGCTCGCCGGAATTGATCAAGCGAAAATGTCTGCCCAGCCGTTATAGTGGCCCCAGAAACGTCAGTACCGCGATCTACTACCTGCTTGAACCGAACATATGTTCTGCAATGCACCGTGTGGCTTCCGATGAAATTTTCCATTTCTATGTTGGTGATCCAGTCGAGATGTTGCAGTTGTGGCCGGACGGTTCCGGCAAGCTGGTTCTGATCGGCGCTGACATTGAGAAAGGCATGGCTCCTCAGGTTGTGGTGCGCCAGGGGGTCTGGCAGGGCTCAAGGCTTGTCGACGGAGGAAGGTTCGCACTATTGGGTTGTACCGTCAGCCCAGGATTCGAGTTTGCCGACTACGAGAGTGGATCACGCCACCTTCTCAGCCAAACGTATCCGGAGTTTAGGGACATGATTTGTGCCTTGACGCGATAGAAGTCAGGAAGAAAGCATATTTGCGAAGCGCTTCAACAGAGAAGAGAGCCGGACATGCGCGAAGAAATCCCGCTCTATTTCTTCCTTTGACTTCTTCTAGTGTTTCGCACAGATCTCGCGAAGAATCAGTCCACTCTTGGATTCACCAGCAATGCCAAGGGTTTCAGTTATGGCTTGGGTTGCCCCGAAATCGTGGGGAGTAGACTTCCCTGCCATTTGCGGCGGAATATTCGTCCACCAGGCCCCGCCACGCGCCAGTGGCTCCGTTGCGGTCCGGTGCCCGATCATTTTGGCTCAGAGACTCCACATCCCAAATTCAATTGGCTGCCGGTCGATTAGAATCCTTACCATGCCGCATCAGCTCCGAATACTCGCCTTGATCTTGCTGCTTGGTATGCCCACGACTGGGCTACCTCCTTCAACTCTGAGTAGCGCAGTGATGAAAGGGATGCAGGGGAGAAAAGGCTCTGTGGTCGTGCTGGATCTGGTTGACGGGCGAGTGCTGGCATCGTACGACATAGTTCGCGCGGCACGTCGACGTGTGCGCCCGGGTTCGGCTATTAAGCCGTTCGTATTGGCGACACTGATCGATTCTGGAGCATTACGCGATGAGCCTGGCGTATATTGCACTCGCAAGCTTTCGATTGGCGGTCGAAAGCTCGATTGTGGACACCCGCAAACCGGCGAGCGGCTGCACGCGGAAGAAGCCCTGGCCTATTCCTGCAACAGCTACTTCACCGAGATGGGAGCGCGGCTTACCGGAGTCCAGCTACAGCAGGGGTTAATGCGTTGGGGACTGGCGTCTCCCACTGGACTGGCGAAGGATGAAGCCAGCGGTGAGATCAAACTGGCCCACACGCGCGAGCAAATCCAATTACAAAGTGTTGGCGAAGAGAACGTGCTGGTCACGCCGCTGGGACTTCTGAACGGTTTCAGGCGACTCGCTCTCGAGCGCCGCGCGGGTGGCGAAGCAGCAGGCGCGCACGCGGTTGTATTTTCGGGCATGGAAGCTGCGACCGAATATGGCATGGCGAGGTTGGCACAACCCGCCGAAGTGGGCTGCAACGGCCGATCATTGCGCGTTGCAGGCAAGACTGGAACGAGCAAGGCTCTAGAGGGTTCCTGGACCCACGCTTGGTTTGCAGGTTTCGCTCCAAGCGAGCATCCGGAGATTGTGTTCGTGGTTTTTCTCGAACAAGGTGCCGGACCGACCGATGCCGCACCGCTTGCACGCAAAATTTTTGAGGCATGGGCCATAGGAAGTGCTCGATGAAGTTCTGGCTGCGCGTGCTGCTGATGCTCTGTGCCGCTTGTGCTCCCGGCACGGCGGAGAATGGAATGCTGCGCGTGCGACTGTGGTCGCAACATCCTCCGCCGAAGTTGATCATCAGCGGCGACCCTTACCTGGCTGTGCGCCCTTGCAATGGTTGCGCCCCGTTAGGAACTGGACCTTTCACCATCACAGCAACGGCTTCATCTGTCGAAGTGTGCGGGAGCAAGTACGCAAAGTTGTTGCTGAGCGGAAGCTATCGTGTACAGGTGGACGCGCCAGTGCGGCTTGCTGTGCCAATGGAGATCACCGCGAAGCATGGAGTTCTGCTGCTGACTGCACAGGTGCCACTGGAGGAATATGTGGCAGACGTGCTCGCGGGTGAAGCTGCCGGCGTACGTTCACCGGAAACTCTGAAAGCGATGGCGGTGGCCGCGCGAACCTTCGCAGTGCATTTCCGTGCGCGACACCGGGCTGAAGGTTACGACCTTTGCGACAGCACGCACTGTCAGGACCTTCGCATTTCCGCTGTGAATGACCGTGCAAGAGCTGCTGCAGTGGCGACCGAAGGCGAACTGCTTTGGTACCAGGGCTCGACGGTGGCAAGCTACTACCACCAGAGCTGCGGCGGGACTACCGAGCAGGGTACGGAAAACCTTTCACGGCATGGTCCGGTGCTTCCGTACTTGCGACAGCAGAACGATCCCTGGTGCCAGCGCAAAAGCTCGAGCGAGTGGCAGAGCGAGATTTCCAAAAACGACTTATCTATGGCTCTGTTAGCAAGCGGAGTGCGTGCTCCACGCAAGCTGCGTTCGGTAAGCATTACCTCGCGATCTGCTTCCGGTCGGGTGCTGACATTGCGACTGGTTGGGGAATCGGTGTCAGAACTTCCAGAAGGCATTTTCTATACCGCAGTAGGCCGTGCACTGGGATGGAACCTTATTCGCAGTGCGTTGTACCAAGTGAGCGACCGCGGAGGAAGTGTTGTTTTCAGTGGACGAGGCAGCGGGCATGGCGTGGGGCTCTGCCAAGCAGGCGCAATGGTGATGGGCGAAGAAGGGCACGATTACCGCGAGATTCTGGCTTTTTACTATCCTCGTACTCAACTTGGGATCAACCCCCTTGGATTGCGTTGGTCAACATTGAGCGGCGACCGGGTGGAGATGACGACGACTCGTCCAGAAATCGACAGAGCATTGCTAGCACTGTCTGAGCGCTCCCTCCGAGAAGCAGAACAACGTAGCGGAATTGCCTTGGAGGCACGGGCGACGCTGCGCACCTATCCCACAGTTGCCGCTTACCGCGATGCCACGGGCGAGCCAGGTTGGGTTGCAGCTTCAACGCGCGGGAACGTGATTCGACTCCAGTCCCTGGAATCTCTACAGAGGGCACGAGTGTTGGATAGCGTGCTGCGGCATGAGTTTCTGCATCTGCTGGTCGAAACGCGCGCCCGCGCGGACACACCCCTCTGGCTACGGGAAGGTTTGGTGCTGTGGCTGAACGAGAGCGTTCCAAAATTGCAACACAGATTTCTCACAGGAGAACGGATAGATCGCATGTTGCGCTCGCCTGCTAATCAGAGCGAGTTGCGTGCGGCTTACGCAGCCGCGGAAGCGCGGGTTGCAATGCTGGTCCAGAAAAATGGCAGGGCCGCTGTGATTGGATGGCTCAGTGGCGGGTTGCCAGCAGAGTTACTCGGACGTTGAGGGTGGAGTCCGCGGTAATTGCCACGGGCGATTGTGCGCCAAGTCCGAGCGAGTCCGGAAACTCAAATACCTGCCCGAACCCGAATTGCGGCAGGCTGGGGTGGCACCGTGCGGCACATTCGGCGGGGGCGCACAGGCTTCAGTATCTGCCACCTGGAAAACGACAAGGTCTTTGCTTTAGCATACTTTGCAAACTACGTAACCCGGAGCCTCGGAAAATACAGCGGAAAAGTAAAGACACATGTCTGAAAGCGCTATTCGCGTTCGGAGAAGGAAACCTCGGTTAACGCCCACCAGCGCGGTGAGAATCCGGAGCACCAGACAAAACTTTTTTAATCGGACGGGTTTCACTTAATTACAGAAGATCGAGGTCTGGACAATGAAAAAGACCATTATTATCATGCTGTTCGGTCTGGTCATGGTGTTTGCCCTAGCTGTGCCCCCCCAGGCGAGCGCGCAGGTGGCAATTGGAATCGGCGTCGGCCCATACGGCTACGTTGCGCCCGCGCCTTACCCCTACTATGCCTGCGGCTACTATCCTTACTATCCTTGTGCCTATCCGTACGGCGGAGTCGTCGTCGGTGGCGGGTGGTATGGGGGAGGCTGGGGTCGTGGTTACGGCTACCGCGGCGGCTATGGATACCGAGGGGGTGGCTACGGCTACCGGGGAGGCGGGCACGTTGCCGGCGGCTTTAGCGGTGGGCGCGGTGGAGGCGGTGGCCACAGTTTCAGTGGCGGGCACAGCAGTGGCGGACGGCGCTAAAGTCCGTTCCGCGAGATGAATCTAACTCTTCGCCCCTTCAGTCGAATCTGGCTGAGGGGGCTTTTGCTTTGCGGAAAAATAGCTTTTGGACGGCCCCGTCATTCACCACAATCCGTGCAAGCTCCGGCATGCCATTGGGTTCACTCAGTTATTCTGACGAAATTACGGCAAAGCTCCGATGCGGCCGCTCCCATACACTTGCTCGATCTAGGAAGTCTGTATCCGCTTACGCCAATTCTTGCGCCGCCTCTTCGATCGCTTTAACTATTTTTGTATAACCGGTACACCGGCATAAATTTCCCGAAATAGCTTCTTTAATCTCCTCTGCTGATGGCTTTGGATTTTCATCCAATAAAGCCTTCGCCGTCAAAATCATGCCTGGCGTACAATACCCGCACTGCACCGCACCGGCGTCAATAAAGGCTTGCTGAATAGGGTGAATATGCTCCTCATCGCCCAGCCCCTCGATAGTCAGCACTTTCTTGCCAGCGACATCGCAGTCAACAAGATGCAAGATCGTACCGCCTTGCCGTCGATGATGACCGTACATGCTCCACAGTCGCCTGTACCACAAGCCCTTTTTGTGCCAGTTAAACCAAAACTTTCCCGCAGCGTGTCAATCAATGTTTCCTTAGCGTCAACCGCTACTGAGACCTTCTTATCGTTTAGGGTGAACGTAATGGAGAAGCTCTTCAAGGGACTGACACGCTCCTGTTCGTCACGTATCTCTTGACTGTCGACTTCGGCCAAATGCATCTCAACGGCCATATTATTTTCTCCTCCCCAATACTTCGGCATAGGCTTTCTTTATGGCTCGCTCCACGACGACACCTATTACCGCTTCTTTATACTCGCGCTCTGCCTTTGCGCCGGGTCTTGCCGCGAAAAGCTCGTTGCCGGGACTTCGCAAAGCTACCTCCACAGGCACCATATCCTTTATCGCGGCCGCGCCGTCTACCACTTTTTTCCCGGCAATAAGTTTTTCCAAGACTATATGCCCTGACCGTTACCTTATTGACCGATCCCATCGCAACCACGATGTTGCGGCAAACGTCACCTTCCACCGTCAAACGGACGCCGGCGGATACTTGTGCAATATCCTGAGCTTTCCGCTTGGCCAGCTTTACAAAGGCGCTGGCAGTGTTGACGCCGGCTACGACGGGTATCCGGATCTCTTTAATCAACTCGTTTGCTGCGAGCGCGGTCTTGCGGTAGCCCACAACCAAATCTGCAAGTTTGATGACCCTTTCCCCATGTTTACTTGCGACGACAACCTCGGCGTCAAGCGCCATCAATGCCACGTTGCAATCGGCTGCTGGTACGGCCGTGCCGATGTTGCCCGCCGGAGTTCCGACGACCCTTATGGGTGGGGACCCGACCTCCAGGACTGCTTGTTTCAGCGCAGAAAACTGGCTACACAGCGGCGAATCTAGAACCTCCTTATAGGTGACCGCGCCGCCGATACGGACAAAGCCGTCGCTTTCTCCGATTCCCTTAAGCTCGGCGATCCCCTGGATATAAATGATCGCCGCCGGATCCATGCTGCCATTAGCAATTCTTTCGACCACGTCAGTTCCGCCATTAACAATGACAGCCTGCTGCCGGTATTGATCCAGCAATTCCAGCGCAACGGCAAGGCTACTGGGGTTGTAGAACTTCGTTTCGATCATTTACCCCACCTCTGCTTTCTATTAAACTTTTCGCCGCGTTTTGTTTGATCGCCATCAGTACTTGCCGCGCCGTTAATGGAATGGTATTGATTTTGATTCCTAAAGCGTCATAGACCGCGTTGCGAATCGCCGGTGCCGCCGCAACGATCGGTGGTTCGCCGATCCCCTTTGCTCCGAACGGGCCAAGTTCGTTGGGATGTTCCACAATGATCGACTCTAAGTGAGGCACATCTTTTACCGTGGGAATCATGTAGTTGTGGAAGGCTGTATTTTGCATCACGCCATCGGACATGACGCTTTCTTCCATGATGCCCCAGCCAATGGCCTGCGCTACTCCACCTTCCATTTGTCCTTCAACAATTGCCGGATTAATAGCCTTTCCGACATCGCACGCAAAGACCGAGCGGACAACATCGATTACTCCGGTTTCAGTATCTACCTCCACTTCCACCGCCTGAGCTCCGAAAGCGTAAGCGTGGTAGGGGCTGCCCTGCCCGTCCTCAGAGGAGAAACTGGGCTGGGGTGGATACCATGTTCCGATCACCGACAAGGGTACCTGGGAAACGAAGGCCTTGGCCGCAACCATGGCAAGTTTCTCGGCCTTTTCAGGCTGACCAACCACAAATACCTTTCCGTCTTTAATGGTCATATTCAGCGGGTCAGCCTTGAAAAACTGCTTGCCCGCGAAGCCCAGCATCCTGTCCCGCAGCTGCGCGCATGCGTTCACCACGGCGTTGCCGACCATAACCGCGGACCGCGATCCGACTGTGGGCCCGGAGTCGGGCGACAGCGCGCTATCGGAGTAACTCACCATCACGTCTTCAAATTTCACGCCAAGTGTTTCCGCCGCAATCTGAGAGAGAGCCGTGGTGAGACCCTGCCCCATCTCTGTGGACGCCACCGCAACGTTGAGGGTGCCGTCCAACTGAAGATTGGCGAAACAACTGGCGCCTTCAAATAGCAGCGGAATGCCTGTGCCGTAGATAAACGCTCCGAAACCTCTGCCGCGTTTAACCACCCCTTTGCCACGATCGATGGGCTGATCCCATTGGATCCTTTCCTTAACCTTTTCTATACACTCACCCAGTCCGAGACCGCGGCTTTCCTGCATTACCTGGCCGGTTATCATACAATCTCCGTCTCGTAGCATATTTTTGAGCCGCAATACGGTTGGATCCATATTCAATTTCTTGGCCAGCTCATCAATCTGACACTCGACGGCAAATTGGGCTTGGGGCGCGCCAAAACCGCGAAAAGCACAAGAGTACGGATGGTTGGTAAAAACAGAATATGCCCGCGCTTTGGCGTTGGGTATCGCGTAGGTACCGCCCGCGTATACTATCGCCCGCATGGTGACTCCGTGCAATGGCGCCTTGGTTCCACCCATCGAAACATAGGCCCCTTTGTCCATAACCGTTTCCACGTCGACGGCTGTTATTTTGCCGTCTCTGGTTGCCGCCATGCGATGCTTGATGAATGTCGCGTGGCGTTTGCCCGTCGTCCGGAACACTTCCTCCCGGGTCAACTCAAAATACACAGGCTTTTTGGTTTTGAGAGCCAAAACGCCGGCAACGGCGCAAACGTCCAAGGTGGAATCTTCTTTACCACCGAAACCGCCGCCGACTAGCGGGCTGACGGTCCGAATCTTATGCTGCGGCAAAGCAAATACAGGTGCCAGACACCGTTTGGTGGCGTAAACCGCTTGCCCGGGACTTGTCAAGACCAGTCCGCCTGTCCTCGGATCAGGTTCGGCGATACATACGTCAGGCTCTAAGTAGCAATGTTCGACCATCGGGGTTTCATAATCGTTCTCGATAATGATGTCGGCTTCGGCAAAGGCCTTTTCCACATCGCCCCTATCCAGCTTAAGCACACAAAGAATGTTGCCGTTTTCCGCCGCCGGATGATTTTCATGGATCCTGATCGCGCCCTCTTTCATCGCCTCCCGGGGATCATCGTAGGCAGGAAGCGGTTCATAATCCACTTCAATCAGATCTAGCGCCTTCTGGGCGATCTCCGCACTGACAGCGGCCACCAGGGCAACAGGGTCGCCTTCATATTTGGTCTTGCCTTCGGCGATGACCGGCTTATCCGGCACCAATATCCCGTAGCCATTGCGGCCGGGTAGGTCCTTGGCCGTCATGACCGCTACAACGCCCTCAAGCTGCGCGGCTTTCGACACATCGATCGCTTTGATGATGGCGTGGGGATATTTGGCAAACAAGGCCTTGCCAATCAGCATGTCTTTTCTTTTCAGATCGGCTGCATATTTTGCTCGTCCTAATACTTTAGCTATACCGTCCACACGGTTTTTGCTTTGTCCTACAACATCCAATTTGTTCACCGCTTCTCCTCCTCGTATGCCCACAGAGAAAGTGTGGAAGCTCAATAACAATTCTCCCTGATTGCCGGACCGCCAAAGACAATGGGAGACAAGGAACAAGCTGGGGAAAGCGGGTTGCCCCGTTTTCCCCTTTTGACCTCAGTTCGAATGCCGCTTCAGGGTTTCTGGCATGAAATACAGTGTTACCATACCGGCGAAGAATACGATGGAGCAGGCACCGATGCCAAAACCCAAGCCGTAAGTCTTAGCCATTACGCCGATGGTGAAGGGTGTGACCACCGCGCCGAAGCCCCTGCCGACATTGAAGGCAAAGCCGCCGCCCATGGCCCGAATCTTCTCGGGGAACGACTCCGCGAAGTAGGGCCCGAAGAGCCCGAACACGCCGCCGAAACTCAGCCCCATCACCGGACCAATCCAGAACAGGAACACGGCATTAGGGATGATGACATACAAGGGAACGATGATGGCATCGGCAAGAAAGGCCAGCATCAACGCCTTTCTTCTGCCAAACTTGTCAGCTATGTAAGCATAGAAGATGTAGCCGATAAACGCGCCGGTAAAGATTACGATGCTGAATACGCTCATGTACTGGATGCTCAGGTGCCGTACCCGGACAAGATAGGTAGGGATCCAGGCGCTCACCCCCCAGAATCCGCCCATCTGACAAGCGGCCGCAATGGTGCATCCGATGGTAAGTTTGGCGACTCCCGGCTTAAACAGCTCACCGATGCCGAGCTTTTCTTTCTTGACAATCTTTTTCGGATCATCGGCCGGCACGAAAATCCAAAACAGCAGTCCTGCGATAACCGCCGTCCCGGTAAGGACGAAAATGATGCGCCAGTCGACTCGGGTCAGCAGGAACCGCCCCATGACGGCCGCGATGATGCCGCCGAGAGCAAAGGTACTCAACACAATGCCCGCGGCCCGGGCCCGATATTCGGCATTCCAGTGCTCGGCGATCAGGGCGACGATCGGGCCCCAGAGTCCGCCGACGCCGATGCCCTGGAGAAAGCGGAGGACCATTAGTTGCGACCAGGAATCGACCCAGTACACCAACAGGGTAAAGAGGCCGAACTCAACCAGGGCAATAACGGCAGCTTTTTTTCGGCCATGATTCTCTGCCAGCCAGCCGAACCATATCCCGCCCAAAAGGGTCCCGATCATGGTTGCCGAGGCCAGCAACCCCGCGTCGGCAAGTGAGATTTTGAGAGACACGATGATGACCGGCATACAGATAGCCAGTATTTGGAGATCGAGGCTATCGTATAGATATGCGATGAACGTCATAATAAGGACGTTCCAGCGATATTTAGTCCCATTTGCAGGATTGAGCGCGATCGACGACACGGATATGCCGGATTCCTCGCGGGCAGGCAGTAATATTTTTTCCGTCTCCATGAAAATCCCTTCCTTTATTTATGAAGCAATGGCGATGCGATGTATCGGATTCTTGCGAGCAGGGAACATTCATAGAACCGGAGTTTCCATTTTGTCCCAGCGTTTGGCAATTGTGCACTCCTTCGCCTTTAGAAACAAGTTATTTTCCCCTTTCTTCCCGGAAATGGGAGCCTCGGCGGCATGGTGCTGGGCTAACACTCCCATTTCTCTCCAGTCAACAGCCTGAAAAGCGAGCGGACGCAAGCGTTTGAGCAAGGGTTCTGTTCACCGGAGAATCCCTTAAGATTTAGCTGGCCAGTGAGTATGACCGTTATGGTTATGCCGGATTGCGGTGTTGTTGCAGCGCGCGGGCTGGAATGTGGGACGGGATCGGGTGCAGCGGATCTGGCGGCGGGAAGGGTTGCGGGTGCCAGAGAAACAGAAGCCGCCTGGCAGGCTGTGGTTGAATGACGGCTCCTGCGTGCGGCTTTGACCGGAACATGAGAACTACGTGGGGAGCTATGACTTCGTCAACAGACTTACGCACGATGAACGTATTTTGCGGGGTGCTGACGCTGATGGACGAGTTCACGCGCAAATGCCTGGCACCGCAGGAACAGTTAACGACCCGATCGAGACGCTGGCGCACGTGATGCTGATCCACGCAGTGCCGGAGCACATACGGTCAGATCATGGACCCGAGTTCGTTGGCGACGGATAATCGACCGGGCCGTGGACCGCAGATTTTGAGTTGATGTTGACGGCGCTGCGGATGGCTCTGTCCCTCGAATGGCCGACTGCGTTTGAGCAGCTTCGGTCAATCGAGGGGACAAGCGCAACCAGACCTGCTAGCCCTCGTGGACGCAGGTGTTGCTATGATCTCCGTTATTTCTTCCAGTCGCGATGGTCGCCATCTGGGTGATGCTCGTCATGATGGTTTCCGTCTTGGTGGGCGCGGTCATTTTTCCAGTCCTTGTGTCCACCGTATGCATGATCATAGTGCCTGTATCCGCGAGAGTCTCGTTGGTAGCGATAGCCATTTTCGTAGTAGTAGCCTTCATGGTAGCCACTTTGAAACGCAATTGGCGATCCGATTTGGACTCCGATGCCAACCTGTGCCTCGGCATTAGGCGGCAACGCCAAGCCTACGACAATGACCAGAGCCGATGCTGCGAGTATCATTTTCTTTAACACGCTTTGAACCTCCATCACTACTTTGCGTTAGCCAATCACAGGCGGTATTTCTACTCCTGAATAACTGATCGTAACAATCCCAGATCAAGGTGTATGGTCAACCTAGCTCATGTTCTCGTCCTGCAGTGATTTTGTGACGTGGTGAGAATGAGGAATTGGGACCAGATAACTTGAGTAGTCTTGTGATGACTCTTGTCGCCGGTTGCGGCAACTCACGGGCCGCTCGGAACTAATGCCCGACAAGTGGCCGCCGTGGCAAACTACCATCCATCGCGATGAGTTCTGAACTGACGAAGGGTTTGCTTGTAAGTTGATGAAAGTAAAAATCGATTTTTGCGCCTAATGTTTTCAACCGTTCAGCCGATAGATGAAGCGAGTAGGTCCGTGCGAAGCCAGATCAGGCTTTCAAAGGAGTCGAAGCCATGTCCATAAGCGGAATTACCGGCAGTCTTCTATCGCAGATCGTCGGCTCGCCGTCGACGGCAAACCAGTTTGCCGGCGACCTGAACCAGCTGGCCGGAGACTTGCAGAGCGGCAACCTGTCATCGGCGCAGGAGGATTACGTCACTCTCTCCGAGGATGCGCTCAATGGCACGGGCTCTTCGTCGACTGCAACGACGAACTCCAGCGGGATCACCACAGGCCTGCTGTCGACTATTGCCTCGTCGTCGAGCAGCGCAAACTCGTTTGCCGGTGAGCTGAATCAGCTTGGCACCGACCTCAATAATAACGATCTGCCCTCGGCACTGGAAGATATGCTCACGCTGAGCACGACAGCGCTGAATACAGCGTCTTCGGCGAGTGCCGCTTCGACGAGCAGTGTGAGCCCGAGCGCGACGAGCTCGACGGTGACCGCGGGGCAGCCAAATTCGGCGGCATCGCAAACGGACATACGCATGCTCATAGCGGCAACAGACGCGGGCGACAGCTCGGCCGCCACCGCCGAGATGGCACAACTGGCCTCAGACGCAGGGAACTCTCCGGGCGCGAGTTACTTAAAGATACTCGGCGGGACCTCCAGTTCGAGCTCAAGCAGCGGCGCGACTTCGGCGTCGGACCAAGTTACGGGGCTGCTGCAGAGCCTCGACAGCACGTCAACCAGCCTGAACACGCTCGCGTAACCGGCGGACGGCGGCAACTTCTCCAGAACGAGCCTCGAATCGTGACTTAAGTCATATCTAGGGGTGCGGCGAAGCCGTACCCTTGGCGCACTCTATTGAAATGAGGCTAATTCGACTACATGTTCTGCTATCAATGTGAACAAACCTTTCGCGGGCAAGGCTGCGTAGAAAGCGGCACCTGCGGCAAAGACGACACTACGGCGACACTGCAGGATCTGCTTGTACACGCGCTCAAAGGCGTCTCCATGTACGCCCATCGGGCGCGTCAGGCCGGCGCCGTCGATCCGCAAATCGACGCGTTCGTGGTCGAGGCCCTCTTCGCCACCCTCACCAATGTCAATTTCGATCCAAAGCGCCTTGCATCTCTCATCGCCCGTACGGCGATCGTCCGCGAGCAGGCCCGAAGTCTATATGAGCGCGCTTGCCAGACAAAAGGCGCTGCCCCGGAGGTGCTTGCTGGTCCAGCCGTTTGGACCCCTGCGACTTCCATCGAAGGGCTGATAAAGCAGGGCAAACAGGCCCTTATCTCCGAACGAACTCTTGCCGTGGGGCAGGAAATAACGAATCTGCAAGAGCTGATCACCTACGGCATCAAAGGCGTGGTTGCCTACGCACAACATGCGAAAAACCTCGGCGGCGCCGACCCGGCCGCCTATGCGACCATTCATGAGATCCTCGATTTCCTCACCTGGCCGTCTCCAACCGTCGATCAACTGCTTACGATGGCGCTCCGCACGGGAGAACTGAACTACCGCGTCATGGAGTTGCTCGACAAGGTCAACACCGATTCGCTCGGTCATCCTGAACCGACCGGTGTCCGGATCCATCCCCGCAAGGGCAAGGCAATTGTTGTCTCCGGTCATGACTTGGCCGATTTGCATGCTCTCTTGCAACAGACGGAAGGACTTGGCATCCAGGTCTACACACATGGAGAAATGCTGCCGGCACATGGCTACCCCAAGCTGAAAGCGTATAAGCATCTTGCAGGCAACTACGGTGGAGCCTGGCAGGATCAGGGAAAAGAGTTCGCCGAGTTCCCGGGTCCAATCGTGATGACTTCCAATTGCATCCAGGAGCCGCAGGGATACAAGGACAGGATTTTCACCACCGGTCCAACTGCATGGCCTGGCGTCCTACACATCGCAAATCACGACTTTTCGCCAGTCATTGCAGCGGCTCTAAGCGCTCCCGGCTTTGAGCAGGATGGTCCTGACGGCGAGATTATGGTTGGCTTTGGCCATCAAGCTGTGCTGAGTGTGGCGGGCAAGGTGGTTGATGCGGTCAAGGCCGGTGCTATCCGCCACTTCTTTTTGATTGGCGGCTGCGATGGTGCGCGGCCCGGACGTAATTACTATACCGACTTTGCGCAAGCCGTGCCGAGTGATTGCCTGATTCTGACACTTGCCTGTGGTAAATTCCGCTTCAACAAGTTGGACTTCGGTGAGATTGGCGGCTTGCCGCGCCTCCTCGACCTCGGGCAGTGCAATGACGCCTATTCGGCTCTCATGATTGCTGGCGCTCTCGCGAATGCCTTTGGCTGCGGCGTTAATGACCTGCCACTGTCGCTTGTGCTCTCATGGTACGAGCAGAAAGCGGTAGCTATTCTTTTGACACTGCTCCATCTCGGCATTCGCAACATACGCATTGGCCCAACACTACCGGCCTTCATCACGCCTGCCGTTTTAGTCGTGCTACAGGAGAAGTTCAACATCATGGCCATCACCACTCCGCAAGAAGATCTCGCGGCGATCCTGCACTGACGTCCAGCAAACGTTTTGCATGGGATATGTGCAGACGACGGCCCATCTTCACATAGGCCTATTGCTGCTGGCTCACCTAACTTCGCAGACGGGCCAGCAGCGTTCGAACTGGCGCCGTCAGCAGCAGATCTTGGCTTCGGCGGTTGTGGTGCAACTCTGGCTGCTCACCGTCTCGGTGGAAGCTCTGCTGTAAGGCATTTGGCAATCCGGCGCAGGCCAACACCGGAACGGGCGTGGATTCCCTGGCTCCCCAGTTCGAGACGTGCCTTGATCAACGACGCGCCGGTTTGCGCGCGTGCCCGTTCCTTAAGATTTTGCGGCGTATGGGCCTAATGTGCAGCTCTCTTTTCGCCCCCGAACGGACGGTCGCTTTTTGGCGGACGACGCGCCCCTTCGCGCAGGCTACGAACGTCAACTTTCAATTCCGCGATAGTGCGACTCAGTGTGTTACGGTGCATTCCCAACTGGCGCGCGGCTTTACACTGGTTTCCATTATCTTCTTGCAGCACGGTAATGATGAACCGCTTCTTGAACTCCCGGACGGCCTCGTTATAGAAAATTCCGCTCTTGTACATCTGCATCACGAGCGCCTCCAGTTGGTCCTTCACGATGCCCCTCCGTGTTGACACCAAAATAGACGCAAAAGTCAATTTGCGAGCAAGCTAAAATGCCTTTTAGTAACTCAACTTTGCCTGCTTCAACCAAATTGTCATCGGTAACTATCAAGGCGTGTTTAAGCCCGTGGTTGGCCAGCCGCCCCCAACCTTGTCGATACATCCTGCTGCATAAAGAACAGCTGACGGCGATCCAAACACATACAGCTGATTCACAACATCGTTTCCTTCGCTTGCCGAAGCGTAAGAGACCGTTCTGCTTTTCCCGTGTAGTTGTAGGGAATACTCGGCGGCATCGGCCCCTTGATACGCCCGCCCTGCTGCGATTGCTCCCACGCATGAGCAAGAATTCCAACAGAGCGCGAAAGCACGAACAGCCCGCGTCCGAGCGGTGCTGAAAAGCCGAGTTCTGAATAGATCACGGCGGTTGCGCCATCGATGTTCATCGGGAGCTTTTTGCCTTTCTGGTGCTTCAACACGGTTTCCACGGATCGCCCAATATCGGCAAAGCGGCCATCGATGACACCTTTTTGACGAGCCTCATCGACCAGCGCGAGCAGCCTCACGGCACGCGGGTCTGTAGGATGGAATCGGTGACCGAACCCAGGGATTATCCTGCCGAATTTGGCGACAAATTCCTCGAGCCCTGTTTCGGTCGCCTTCACGAGCGCCATGCCGCCCTCGATGCGCTGAGCGATCTGCGAGTACAGGTCCATGCACTGCTCTCCCGCGCCACCATGGATATCGTTCGAGCACATTGATAGCCGAGGCCATGGCACCATTCAAGGGTAGTCCACAGGTAACCGCCATGCGGGAGACGGAGATCGAGGGTGCTTGCGGGCCATGATCCACAGCAGAAACGAGAGCTGCTTCAAGTAGGTCGCCTTGCTCCGCAGAAGGCAATTCGCCTCGCAGCATTAGCCAGATCATCTGGGGAAAGCTGATTCTGCCGATTAACTCTTCGATTGCATAGCCGCGCACACGAATGCTACCTGGCTTAATATCAATAATCTCAGTGGTCCACCACTGGCTCGCTCGCCTGAGCTGTTCCGATGGCTCGATCTTGTCATTATTTTCGCCGGCCATTTGCTCTCCTCCCATCATTACAAGATGGGTGCAACTCTTACTTCTCCAGCTCTGGGTCAAAGAAGTCGCCAAACAACTCCGCATCGGAAGGCTTGTCTTCAGGCGTGGGAAGCGATACCCAAGTGGTATTCATATAATGTTTGAGATGAACGTTCTCGGAAACGATATTGCCGCCCCACGTGCCACAACCTAAACTCGATGTCATGGGCATTCCGTTGTTAAAGGCACCTGCGTTCGCTTTCGATTGAGGCTGCCTTACCATAATCCGACTGACGGGTGCTGCAAGGCCCAGCTGATGGATGTGCTCCTGGTTGAATGAATAGATACCGCACGAGTGCCCTTTTCCCCCCACCTCATAGACTGCTTTCATCATCTTCAGGCAGTTGCCGAATCCACTGTACTTGTAGACAGCAAGCAAAGTAGTTAACTTCTCTCTCGAGAAGGGATACTGCTTTCCAATTCCATCGCCACGGACCACGATAAATTTGCGGTCCGGATTGATACGGAAACCGGCGCGTTCGGCAAGAACTTGCGGGGAAACTGCTACGGTTTCTGCCAACCGATGTCCTTCGCTATCCCACATTACGTTGCAGAGCTTCGCCTTTTCTTCTTCGCTGGCGAGATAACCTCCCTCTTTGACCAGTTGCTCAATCATTTTGTCGAAAATCGTCTCGTCGATCAGCAGGTTACCGTCAGCCGAGCACCCTGAGCCGAAGTCGGAGGTCTTGCTCAGCATAGTGTTGTGGGCTGCTTCTTCAATGTTTGCGGTCTCGTCGATAATCATGGTGGAGTTGCCTGCCCCGACGCCGTACGCTGGCGTTCCCGAGCTGTACGCAGCGCGAACCATCGGTTGTCCACCAGTAGCCAGTACCAAATCAGCTCCCGCCATCAGGGCTTGGGACATCGGAATGTTAACCTTTGTGAGACATTGCAGGAGGTCGGCAGGCGCACCTTCACGTTGAAGTGCTTCTCTCATCAGGCGCACTGTTTCGAATGATGTTTTTTTCGAACGAGGGTGCGGTGAGAAGATCATGGCGTTCCGAGCTTTGATGCTATAGATTGCATTGCCAGCTGGAGTCAGATCGGGATTCGTCATCGGAATAATTGAAGCTATGACCCCAACAGGCTTTCCGTACTTCACCAGACCCTTCTCGGGTATCTCTTCAATAATTCCGACACTCTTCTGGCGAAGCGCGTCTCGAAGGACGCCCCGAATTTTCATTCGTTTTCCCATGCGACTGACAGGATCGCCCAACCCACTTTCCAAGATCCCCATCTCGACAAGACACTGGAATGCCTTCTTATTGGACACGGCCCAAGCTACAGCTTGGCATAGGCGGTCTACCCTCGCCTGATCATATGTTTCAATTACGGCTGCGGCAGCGTGGGCTCGTGCAAGTGTTGTTTCCAGTTCTTGCTGCTGCTCTTCAGTCAATTCTTTGGGCATACAAACCTCTTTCCCTTATATTCTATTACGTATAAAACCTCGGCGGGAGCTGCACTGTTATTGCCAAAACGCCTCGAAAATTCCGGGAATTAACCAGAGTCTGTCACCCGGCACGCAGTCGAGCAAGCATCGTTCGGTCAACATGCGTTGAAATTTTTCTCAGAGCGATCTTTGAGATGGCGTATTTCCCGCCGGAGAACGTGGTTGTGTCCAGAAACGTTTGTACTTTTCTTTGACTGGCCCCTGGTTAATGTTGAGGCCTTGATCTGGCGTTACGTTATATGCAAGAAGTCCATCTGCTGCATTCGCTTGCAGCGCTGCACCAAGTACCGGATCGGACGAGATTAGATGCTCCGCCATATAGTTATCCACGGCAGTCTAAAGTTCTTGGCTTATCCGAGGATGGTAGCTTCCGGGAGAGTGAAACTAGGGGTGATTCTCACATCTCCCACCTTCGTATCGCCGTAATAACGCTCACCATCGAGTCGGTCACGATTTCCCCATCATTCCCGATTTGTGTCAGCGCTTGTTCAATTGATTGGCGGCTTCTTCAGCGTATAGAACGCTGTCAGTAACCATCGTCTCGATTTCCGCTGGTGAGTAGCCGAGTGCCGTGGCAATATCACGGTTATGTTGTCCTAACAACGGTGCGGCGACTCGCGGCGTTACGTCGCAATCGGAAAACCGGAAGGGCAGATTCGCCAGTTTTACCTTGCCCAACACAGGATGCTCCTGCTCAACCACCATGTTGCGGGCGATGGTCTGCGGATCGGCGAGCACTTCGTCGATACGCTGCACCAAAGCGCAGGGCACTTCGGCGGCGTCGAGCGAGGCAATGCAGGCCTTGGCGGAAGGTTGCGCCTTGACCCATTTGCGCACATAAGCCGAAGCCGCTTTATGATTGGCGTTGCGGCTGGCCGGATCGAGAAAGCGTTTGTCCGAGGCAAGGGCGTCGCCGCCGATGAGTTGAGCTAGTCGTCTCCAGGCATCATCGACCTGAGCGGCGATCACTACATATCCATCTCGCGCCGCAAAAGAGCCGTAGACCGTCGAATCCGGCTGCTCGGATCCGGTTTGCACCGGGATCTCCTTGCCACCGCTCAAGTAGTAGCGCTGGACGGCGTAATCATGCATCGAGATCATGCAATCATAGAGTGCCAGATCGATATGCTGGCCCTTGCCCGTGTTCTGGCGGCCGAGAAGCGCCGCGCAAACCGCAGCCACACCGTGTATCGCCGCGTACATATCCGCGATCGGCATACGCATCAGCGGCGGCGGCTCTCCGGGATTGCCCAACTGGGCCATAGCACCACTCTTCGCCTCGGCGATAAGGCCGAAACCCGGCCGGGCGGAATCCGGCCCCGTATGCCCGTAAGCGGATAACGAACAGTAAACAATCTTCGGGTTACGCTTGGAGAGTTCGGCGTAGCCGAGTCCAAGCTTGTCGAGCGAGCCAGGACGGTAATTCTCCACGAAGATATCCGCTGTCGCCACCAGCTTATAGAGCAGATCGAGACCGCGCGGATCCTTGAGATTTACGCAAAGTCCCTGTTTGCCCATGTTCTGCTGGAGGAAATAGCCGCTCTGGCCATTGACGAAAATCGGGTGGGCGCGGCCGGAATCGCCGGCTTTCGGGCGTTCGACCTTGATGACTTCGGCACCCAGCCCGGCAAGACAGCGCGACATATGAGGGCCCGCCAGGAAATGGCTGTAGTCGATGACGCGGATGCCAGACAGGGGAAGCGGTTGACGGTTCGCTTGACTGCTCATGAGATGGTTCTCCTTCTGTCGTGTGAAGCCGCGGCAACTCGGATCAGAACGTGCCCGGACGGCGCGGAACCATCACCCGGTGTTCGCCATGCTGAACGACCTCGCCCCTCTGATTGATCAGTTCCGAACGCAACACGACAATACCCCAGCCGGGCCTTTTCACGGTGCGCATGCTCTCGACCACAAATTTCACATGCACGGTGTCGCCTATCTTGATCGGCAGCAGGAAATCCCAGGTCCATCCCAGCGACATGCCCGGCAAAAAGCGCAAGTCGGCTTGGGTCTTTAACCCGTCGGCCACCGAAAGGCCGAGCAAGCCATGCGCGACGCGCGTTCCGAACGGCGTCTTCTTGGCATATTCCTCGTCGGTGTGCACCGGCGTGAAGTCACCGGTCAAATTGGCGTAGGTCATGATGTGTTCGGCGGTAAGGGTGAAACTCGGGGTGATTCCCACATCTCCCACTTTCGCATCATCGTAATAGCGCTCAACCGTCGAGTCGGTCATGTCCGTGTCTCCGCGAGTGTTGCATCTTAGGCTCGAGGATTGATGGCCAGCGCTTGCGAGACGGCGGGGCCGTGTGCCTGCATCACTTCCAGACAGAGACCGTCCGGCAATCGCAGCCAGTTACGCCCTTGCGGAAGATGCGTCACTCCCCACCTTTCCGCCTCCTGGAGCGCCGACTCCAAGTCTTCGGTCATCACGCCGATATGGCCGAGCCGGCCTTCCGGCCCTTCGAAGCTCGGGTCGGAGATCAATTGGAAGCCGCCAATCGTCCAAACCTGTTTCGGAGAGTCGGCATCCTCGCGCACTTCGCGCAGCGTCATGCCCAGGACCTCACGGAAGAAGCGGATATGCCAGTCGATATCTTTCACGCGGATAGCAACGTGCTCGACATAGGATTGCTTATCGTAAGCCATGGTCCTACCTTGATCCTGTTGAGGTGGAGGCCTGTTCAAAATGCATTAGCCGGTGCTCGATGCCTTTGATGCAAGCGACCAGGGTTTCATTGACCGGGGTCGGAATGCCGCAGGCCTTGCCGGCACGCACCACGGAGCCATTGATGAAATCAACTTCGGTCGTGAGTCCCCGTTCCAGGCTTTGCAGCACCGAAGGCTTGAACTCGAAAGGTAATCCCTCGGCCGCCATGACCCAGGCATCCCGTGGTTCTTTGATCGACAAAACCACGCCCTGCGCTTTTGCCACCGCCATCGCTTCGGCCACCGCAGCAACCGCCGCAGCCTCGACTTCCGGCACTTTGTATAGACCGCCATAGGGCAGGCGGGTGATGCCGCTGATCGCCCCAGTCGCCACATTGATCAAGAGTTTGTCCCAGATTGTTCCGACGATATTGCAGCTGACGATGGAATTGAGGCCGGCCCGCTTGAATTCCTCGGCGACTCGCGCTACCCGTGGACTGATCGAGCCATCCAGTTCGCCGATATAGGTGAGCTTCCCTGCCACGCCCGCCATGACATGACCGGGCGCCAGCAAGACGCCGCCGATATAGGTCTTGCCAGCCAGCAAGCGCTCCTTGCCCACCACCTTGGCCAGCACGTCCTCATGCCCAAGTCCGTTCTGCAGTGACATCACTATCGTGTCCGGGCCGACAATCGACCGTGCCGACTCCATCGCAGCCTGGGTGTAGTTGGACTTAACCAGGACAATCACCAGATCGACCACGCCGACTCCGGAATAATCCGTTGCGGCGCGCACTTTGACCGGGCGATCGACACCGTCTTCGCGCATGATCAGACCGTTGCGATTGATGGCGTCAACATGCGCCTGGTTCACATCGACAAGCGATACGTCGGATCCGCCCTTGGCAAGAGTGCCGCCGATTGTACAACCCAAAGCGCCGGCGCCGACAAAACAGATATTCACGTTTCCTTCTCCATGGTTTGACCTTCTGAAACCACTCTCGCTCTTGCAAGACCGGCTCCACCAGAACGGAGACAGTCTTCGCTAATCCTTCAGGTCGACATGCTGTTTCTGTCTTGCTTCACATACGACAGCCTGGACCAACCCCGGCTTCATTGTTTTCGGGGTTGGTCACCTCGGCAGTTGATCTAGTTCATTTGACGGTTACATAAACATCTGTGCTCACATGGTGTTCCTTCACCTTTTTATCCGGATCATATATATCCAAAATGTTCCAATGTCCGCCAGTTGGCACAGGATTGTTAACCATCGTTACATCAAGTACAAACGGCTTATTCGACTTAATCGCCTTCTCGAAGGCCGGTTTGAAATCTTGCGCCTTTTGAATCTTTATTCCCTCAATGTCATAACCTTTAGCGATGGCGGCATAGTCCGGCGAGTATGGTTTTCCGTCTCTTTCGAAGACGGTACCAAACGTAGTGTCGAAGTTCGCCTTTTCCAAACCGGCGATTGTTCCAAATGCCCGGTTATTCATGATTACAAAGACGGCAGGGATATTCTCTGCTGACGCGGTCGCTAACACTGCCGGATTTTGGCCAAACCCGCCATCTCCAATCAAGGAGATAACTACTTTGTCGGGCGCGGCAAGCTTCGCACCCAGTGCAGCGGGAGACCCGAATCCCATGGTGGCCAAACCGCAGGGGGTCAGAAAAGTGCCGGGCTCGTAGATCGGAAATTGCTGGCCGACTCCATTCTTGTTCCAGCCCACATCGGTGGTAATGATGGCGTCCCTCGGCAGCACTTCTCGAACATCAGCCAGAATGCGTTGCGGGCTCATTGGGAACGCGTCGCTTTCTTCCCATTCCCTGTTGCTCGCTTTGAAGTCCTTTTTGTAGGCCGCGATTTCTTGTTCGATCCGTTTGTTTTGTTTTCCCGCAGGATAGAGTGTCTTGGCCACCTTGGTCAACACAGCCAGAGCCTGCTTCACGTCGGCAACCGCGCCGATTTCCACCGGGAAGTTACGCCCGATTTCACTCGGATCGATGTCGATGTGAATTAGTTTTGCCGGCGGAAAACGAAAGCTGTATTCCGGATACCAGGAGCTGCAATCGGCTTCCTTGAAGCTGGTTGCTAACCCCAAAACGTAGTCCGCTTCTTGGCATTTTTCGTTAATAAACTTCGTGCCCCAGAAACCAGTCATGCCCAACGTCAGCGGATGGTCATCTGGCAGCGCGCCCTTGCCCATGAGCGTATGAGCGACAGGAATACCCAAATGGTCAACGAACTCTCGCAGTTCCTTGGCCGCATCAGCCGACAGGACCCCGCCCCCGACATAGAGAAGCGGATTCTTAGCTTCCACCAGTATCTTGACGATCTTGGCGGCCAAGTCGTGATCGATAGATGGTTTCTGAATGTTCTTTGTGTTGTGTCCTTGTCTTTCAAACAAAGCAACATCGATTTCTTGAGAGAATACGTCCATCGGCACATCGACCAGAACAGGGCCAGGGCGGCCTGATTCTGCCAACGCGAATGCCTTCTCCATAATTTCGGGAAGCATCTCGGCGCGATCGACTCGCCATGCGCGCTTAACAAAAGGCCGGTAAACTTCCCATTGGTCGCCATCGGCGTATAAATTTATTTCCTGGTGAGGATGTTTACCGAAATAATGACTCGGAACATCTCCGGCGATAACTACCATCGGAATGGAGTCCAAAGCAGCGTTCGCCACTCCTGTCGCCGCATTGATCAGTCCAGGTCCAAGATGAGTCAATAGGACTGAAGCTTTCTTGGTAACTCGGGCATAGCCGTCAGCGGCATGTGCGGCAATCTGTTCATGCCTTACGTTGATAAATTTTATCTTGTCACTCTTGGACAAGGCCGCCAAGAAGGCGATGTTGGTATGTCCGCAAAGACCAAAGATGTGCTTCACGCCTCTGGCTTCAAGATATCTCACTAACTGTGGGGAAACTGGTTCTTTCATTCCGAATGCTCCTTCAATTTAGATTAGCCGGCCCGCCGAGCGCTACTTTTCAAGCGGTGCGGGCCGCAGCTTCTAATGTCGTAATCCGCCAAATGTTCAATCTGATTTCCGCTCGTGGGTCTAGTCCTCTCTGCGCAGCAGTTCTACCTTTTTGCCGCCTGTTCGTATCGTTTCGGGATGAAGACCGTCATGATGCAGGTCATGAGTACGAATGCGGCCACGATGTAAGTTCCCGCAGTGGTAGAGTGCGTCAGGTCTCCCAGAAAACCGTATAGATATGGGCCCAGGAGTCCTCCGAGATTTCCCACCGAGTTGATCATCGCAATCCCGACGGCTGCCGTTGCTTCCCCAAGCACCGTACTCGGCAAGGCCCAAAAGACAACCATGTAGGTATAGGGACCGGCCGCGGCGAGACACAACAGAATTACGCTAAGGACAAGATTGTGGCTAAAGGTCAGCCCGATGAGCGCAAACACGGTCGCTGTCAACGAAAGTGCGGCATGCCAGCGGCGTTCCATGGTCTTATCGGAATGACGTGCGATGGCAACCATCGCGATGGTGGCGCAGACGTATGGAATCGACGAGATCCATCCTATCTGAGTATTCGTGAGCGCCGCCGAAAGACGCTTAAGTATTTGCGGCATCCAGAAGTAGCACAGCGTAAGGCCGATGATGCAGCCGAAGTAACAAAGAGTAAAGTACCAGATCCAGCCATTCTTCAGGACGCCCCACTTCGATACAGTCATCACTTTGGATTTAGCTGCCAGTTCCGCATTGAGGCGCTCATCCAGCCACTGCTTTTCGGCGTCGCTGAGAAACGTGGCGTTCCGTGGCCGGTCAACCATGATGAAGAACGTTATAATGCCGGCTACTATGGTGATCGCACCCTCCACGATGAAGATCCAGCGCCATCCCGCATATCCCAACCAGTGGCTATGCGTGAGAACATAGGTCGCTATTGGCCCGCCCACAACCAGCGCGAATGAACTGCCGACCATCAATAGTGAGACCGCCCGCGCCTGATGCTTCGAGGGAAACCAGTAGGTGAAATACAGGACGAGGCCTGGGTAAAAGCCCGCTTCCATCGCCCCGAGAAGAAAACGGCAGATCGCCAGGTCAGTCACTCCACGGACAAACCCGGTCAGGAGCGTAACCATCCCCCACGTGATTACGATGCGGGCGATCCATTTCCGTGCACCCACTCGGTGGAGGATGACGTTACTCGGGATTTCGAAAAGGAAATAGGCAATGTAGAAGATCCCCGCGATCGTGCCAAACCATGTCATGCTGATGCCAAGATCTTTATTCATGCTCAGGGCCGCGTATCCGATATTCACGCGGTCAACGAGTGTCCAAAGAAACAGGAACATCGGCCATGGAATGAGCCGCCAGCGCAGCCGGTTCATCAACAGTTCTTCAGCTACCATCGGGCTCGCAATGAGTTGCTCGTTTGCGGTGTAATTTGCCATGACCTTCTCCAGTCTATCGGGCCTTTCGAAAATTCAGGATGGGCGATACTAGCTTACCCTGTCTGTTATCGGCCGAACACTTCTTTTGATCGCTAATCTTGCTGGGCACCCGCAGTCCCCACTTTCATTGACTCCGGCTTACCTGCGGCATGAAGCGCCGCAATATATCCGAAGGTCATCCCGGCCCCCACCTGGCATCCACCTCCTGGATACTCTCCGCCCATGATGGAATCTGCGTCACAGCCGCATGCATACAGTCCTGGGATAGGCTGGCCAGATGTATCGAGTACACGGGAATGAGAATCCGCTTTCAGGCCCAGACTCGTGCCGAGTGGTGTTGGCACCACGGGAATTGCGAAATAAGGCGGCTTCTCGATTGGCCCCAGACACGGGTTTGGCGAATGCTCCGGATCTCCATACTGGCGGCCGTAAGGACTGGAACCCTTGTTGAACTCGGCGTCAATGCCGGTCTGTGCAAAGCGATTGTTTGCTTCGACGGTTGCGACTAACCCGCCGCCGTCGACACTGATTTTGCACGCAAGTTCCTCGATGGAACCGGCTCTATACAGATAGCCCGAGTCGACATGGGACTTTAAAAAAACGGAAGGTGTGAGAGGCCGGATCATCCCAAGTCCGTACTTCCACAAGAAACGCCGGTCGCAAACCAGCATGGCTGGAATGCTCGGGATGCTCTCGTTCGAATGGTACATCCCACGAGTAAACTCATGGTACGAAACGGATTCATCAACAAACCTACGCCCGGCGCTGTTGACTGCAACCAGCCCTGGTTTCGCCCGATCCCAAATGTGAGGGAAGACTACGGTTGACCCGTCGGAGCGTCTCCCGATCGAGCTCGGGAACCAGAGCGCGTTATCCTCCCTTATTGGTCCGATCGCGGCGCCAACGCCCTTCGCCAGCAACATTGTGTCTCCAGTGCATGCGTCACAGGCCCTGGTATATTGAGCCGCGGGCTGGCGCAAGTAACGCTGACGCAACTCCGCGTTCCCAGGGAAGCCGCCGGCTGCCAGGACAATACCACGGCTTGCGTGAACTCGCAGTTCCTTGCCCTCGTATTGGACGACTAGGCCAGAGACACGGCCGTGTTCGACGATCAGTTCTGTAGTTCTGCAGTTGAACCAGACCGAACCACCGCGATCAAGCAAACTCTTGAAGAGGTTTGCCACTAGGGCGTTGCCGAGAACCAGTCGAGTTCCACGCTTATATCCGCGCAGACGATCGAAAAGATAGCGCGACACCAGCCTTGCCCCTAGCTGCATCGCATCGGGGGACAAGTGGGCAATCTTTAATAGCCGAAACGCTTCCGGTCGGGTCACCATCATTTTGCCGCCGAACAGCGCCCACTCCGGCACGGGCCAGCGCACCCGGCTGAAACTCCTGCCTAACTTGCGCCCATCGAACGGCATCGGTTCCAGCGGGCGCCCGCCTTTTCTCGCCCCCGGAAATTCCTGCCGATAATCGACGAATGTCTTATATATCCGCCAACGAAGGTCGCATTGCTTTTCGAAATAGGCCAGCATCTCAGGACCAGCAGCAAGGAAGGCAGTACGAATTTCACGGTCTGCGAGTCCGTCGACAAGCGCATCGAGGTACTGCAAAGCGGACGCATCGTCGCCGCGGACCCCTTCCTGCCGCAGGTAGGAATTGTTCGGAATCCAGCAGGTTCCAGCAGAAAGAGCAGTCGTACCACCGAGGTACTCAGTCTTTTCGATCACCAGAATGCGCAACCCCTCGATCGCGCCGGCCAAGGCAGCCGTCAACCCCGCGCCGCCTGAGCCGAGTACGATGAGATCGTATTCCTCGTGCCAAGCTGGCTTACTAGCGCCGGATGCAACGTTGATCGTCATTATTGTGCAGCACCCTCCCATGGAAGGGCGAAAGACCTATCTTAACCAAAAAGCGACTGAGGTCGTGATCGAATGCTCCAGATTGTAGGGAAAGCTACACTGCAGTCTGCCATCGCGGTGTAGGTACGGCAAGGTACAATCGCTCAACTGGTGTTGAATTATTTTCTAGATTGCGGTCCATGAGAACCCGCCGGTCGACCGTGCTCCGCCCTTTTTCGCGGGCGACTATTGAACAAAATGATCGCGTGCACCGGAGGGGCTGGTGGACGCGATCAGTCGTTTGCGAGCCGGCGTCATTTGGCCTGCCGGATCATCGACACGCAGGCGCGCAGGGCAAGAAGGTAGCTGTCCACCCCGAAGCCGACGACCGAACCCCGTGCGATCGGAGAAATCACCGATAAATGGCGAAACTCCTCCCGGGCATGGACATTGGACATGTGGACCTCGACAATCGGCACGGTTAAGATGGCCAGAGCGTCGCGCACTCCATAGCTATAGTGCGTCCAGGCGCCGGCATTGATCATCACGGCATCTACCTTATCTGTATGAGCCTGATGGATCTTCTGGCACATGGCGCCTTCGTCGTTGGTCTGATAGTTCTCCACCTCGACGCCCAGTTCCTTGCCGAGAGCCTCGGTGGCGTCGTAGATGTCCTGTAGCGTAGCCGTCCCATAGTGAGCTGGGTCCCGCTTGCCGAACATGTTCAGGTTGATGCCGTGTAGCGAGAGAATTTTCGGCATTTCCTTCTTCCTCCGTGCACGTAGCCCCTAGGCCAGCCGTGCGGTGCTGCCTCGATGGTACCTCAACCCTGGGTTCTAGACCGTCACTGCCCCCTGCTTGCAGTGAATGGACGCGTGGGCGCCCAAATAACGCTTCGCCGCATCAAGGCAGCGTCGGGCATGTTCCTCGTAACCGTATTCAGCCACGCGCTGGATGTGCGGCAGTTCTATCGAGTAGGGAATCTGCGGCATCCGATCCAGAATAGCGGCAATATCGATCGCCCCTTCGCCCACATAGAGGCGCGCGTCGCGGACCACGTGGATCATGTCCTCGCGCGTCGCCGGCACCTCCTTGGGGCCATCGCACAGGTGCGCCAAATGGAACCAGTTGCGCGGCAAGGCACTCAGTTCGTCGAGCGCAACGTGCGAAAAATGTATGTACAGCGTGTCGACCAAGATGCCCGCGTTTTCCCGGTTAGCGGCACGCACCACATCCGCCGCTTCCTGCAGGTTGGTCAGCCTTGAAAAGCTGGGGAATTCCAGGTCCACGGTCAGACCCAGCGGTTTGGCCAGATCGCATAGCTGCCCAAAGCAATCGACTAGGAAATTACGATCGGACCGGTCGGTAGTCCAGGCGCTCGATATGACGTGGCGGGCGCCCAATTCGGCGGCGGCCTCCATGGCCGGCAGGTAGCTCTTGGGATCAAGACCGGCAACGATGCGGGCCAGTTCGAGATCGAGCATCTTGAGGCCGGTATCAGCCAAGGCGGCCTTGGTCTGCCGCAACATGGCATGGTTTTGGGGCAGGTATTGAGGTTCGCCGGGTGTTCCTACGGGAATGAATCGAAAGCTGACGAAATCGTACCCTGCGCGTGCCGCGAGGTAAGTCATCTCGGGCGGGGCACAGTTGAGGACTGTGAGCTGGGCCAGGGAAAACTGCTGCTTCATGTTTTCTACTCCTAGCAATTTAGCTTTAATGAATAGCGGAAATCCAGGAACCCGCTAACTCTGTCACCCAGCAGGTTGTTCAGCAAGCAGCATTCGGTCAACAGCCGTTGAAATTTTTCTCAGTGCTATCTTTACAATAACTCGACCGCTAGTAAGCCAGCTTGGCGCCAGCAGTACGATCTCGTCGTACTCGGCGGGGCGCAGTTTGATATCCAGGCGAAGGAGGTGGGTTGCAACTCTGGCTTCCGCCTGTGAGTCGATCTCGCCTGATGTTGACCGACCCGGCTGCAATACCCGCTGTCGTATACTGGATTGTGCTAACACGTCCTTTTGAATGCGCGTGTTAAGAGAATCCTTGGTGAGCGAGGCGAACGCAAGACATGGCACGCGGTATATATCTCGTAGGATTTAGTGGGACGGGCAAGTCGACGATCGGAAAGATGGTTGGCGAGACGCTTGGTTGGCCCACATACGATCTGGACGAGTTGATCGAAACGCGCAGCGGCATCACGATCCCAGTCATTTTCCAGCGAGAAGGTGAGCCTGGCTTTCGTGCGAGGGAGGCTGAGGCTCTACGAGCAGCCTCCAGCGAGGGGCCCTTCGTCATCGCGACGGGGGGAGGGACAGTTGTTCGACCGGAAAACCGGATCTTCATGGCTAACAAGGGCTGGATTATTTGCCTTGATGCCCAGCCACAGACCCTGCTTTCGAGAATTCAACACCAACTTGCTTCCGACCCCAAAGCCATCCGACCGATGCTCGATTCTGTTTATCCTCTCGATAAGATTCGAGCACTCAAGCACACTCGCCAGCCGTTGTATTCTCTTTCGGATTGGACCGTACAGACGGATCGACTGACAAGGGACCAAGTAGTTCTCGAGGTGATCCGGGCAGCAGATGTACTTGGGTGCTCAAGTGAACCACCTGGGGTGGAAGAAGTCATCGGGGCGCCCATGCGTCACTCACTCACTCCTGATTCGCCGCCTCCTATTTTGATCGCGGCCGGTCCCTGGCCCTATCAAGTGGTCATAGACTGGAACCACTTGCCGGCACTCGGGGAGCAGGTCCGACGTCTACTTCCTCACGCCCGGCGCGCAGCCATCCTGACTGACGAGCGGACTTGGGAGCGACTCGGCAAGCCTCTGGATACATCATTACAGGCGGCGGGGCTTGAGATCCATGTCCGGGTTACTCCTTCAAGTCAAACCGTAAAGACTCTGGAAGAAGTCAGCGCTATTTATGATTGGCTGCTTGGGATACCATTTCGTCGCGATGATGTTTTCATAATCAGCGGTGGCGGCGCGATCGATGACCTTGGAGGATTTGCTGCTTCCACATACATGAGGGGCGTTGCACTCGTAAAGATACCAACATCATTAGAAGGCATGTTGGATAGTTCGTTCGGGGGAAAAACAGCTCTCAATCACCCTCGGGCGCCCAATCTAATTGGTACGTTCTTCCATCCTCGGCTGGTCTGGGCAGACGCGTCGTTGTTGCTAGACGAACCTAAAGACGATTTTCGCTCAGCATTGGCGGAAGTCGTTAAGTATGCAATGCTCGAAAGCTCGTTGCTTAGAGATCAGGTGGTCGGTATTTCCCTGTTCGATCAATTGCGACAAAGCGTGACCGAGCTGATCGGCGCGCCGAACCGAACTGTCCTCAACATTATTGCAAGGTGCGTAGCACTGAAGGCACAAGTTGTTGCTGGAGACGAACGAGATTTGGGCGAGTATCGTATCCTACTCAATTATGGCCATACCATCGGCCACGCACTTGAATCGATCACAAATTATAAGCTGCTGCATGGCGAGGCTGTTGCGATTGGAATGGCGATCGAGGCTAGTTTGTCCGTTCGGCTTGGTCTAGCCACGCGGGAGGTAAAGACTCGGCAAGACGACTTGCTCACGCAGTTTGGCCTACCCACCCGTTTGCCTCAGGTTTCGCACGATTTACTACTGGCGCGCATCGACTCTGACAAGAAGGTGTCTGGCGATGCACCGCGTTGGATCCTGCCGGTTGCCGTTGGCCGAGCCGTGATCTCGAACCAGGTCAGCAAAGCTGATCTGATCGCAGTTCTTAGAGAGTGTTCTTGATCTCCGAAAGTTGCATCAATATCTTGTTCGACCTATGGTGCGCGGAGACGCAGCCTTCCAGTCATAATCCAGCGAAGCGGAACAACGGTTGAAGAGTGACCTGCCCCTGCCACAGCTTTCCGCATGAGCGATCTCGGAGTTTCGCCCGTAGCCGCCAAGCTGAGGGAAACTGGGAAGCGCCTTGGGCATTTTCCAAGCGGGTCGCGGTCCGCACTAACCTGTTCCAATCACCGTCCTTCTACGCGGGCTTCACTTTTTGGCTTCCGTACGAATCCACGATACGAACTTAGCTACTCTTTTTTGATTCGCATGTTGAGCAGGGAAGACAAGATGGTGTTGGTGGACACGAATACCCTTCCTTCCCGGGAAAACCGGTACCAAGTGCCCGTTCTTCAGCAATCCGTCAGCTAGTTTATTGCTTTGTAAAGCAATCCCAAACCCCTGCACGGCTGCATCCATTGCCAACTGAGCTCGATCTACATGCAATGCATACTCGCTGGGGCAGATGCCCGTGCTGTTCGCGGCAAACCACTGGGGCCATTGCACCAGGTCCCTTTCGCAAAAAATCAGATCTTGCACCAGGAGGTCTTCTGGGCTCTCAATCTTCAGCCGTGATTTTAGGCTTGGGCTCATCATAGGCATTATCTCTTCGGTAAAGATGTTTTCAACGCGAAGCTTTGCCCAGCATGCGATCCCGTACCGGATATCAAGATCAATCTCCCCTTTCGAAAAGTCAGATCCTCCAGGTGACGCGAAGACTCTAATCTTAATCTCCGGGTAGGCAGCCCGAAACTTTGCGAGCCGTGGCATCAACCAAAGGCTCGCGAAACTTGGAGATGAATGAACTCGCAGGATTTCGTCGCCTGTTTCTAGCCGTGCACTATGGGTCGCATCAGCAATGATTGCTAACGCACCCGAGAGGTTTTGCAGATACCGCTCACCCGCAACGGTCAAGGTCACGCCACGCGAAGTGCGCAAAAAGAGCTGGCAACCGACATATTCCTCGAGCGTAGTGATTTGATGGCTAACTGCTGAAGTCGTGAGATTAAGTTCTTCGGCAGCTTTGCCAAAACTGGCATGTCGCGCCACAACCTCAAACGCGAGAACGGCTTTTAGCGGAGGCAGGTAAATCATATGACCTTGAGACTCTACAAACAATTTCAACGTGAGTTGAGCAATTGTACCTTGCCGGGCGTCCCGCGTCATGCAAGACTTCGCTAGCTTAATGGCCTCAAGTCCTCTCATGTGTGCGATGTGGGTGGTATCTCCTTTTCGTGATCCCGCTCGCATCGCGCATGGTTAGTGTGCCTGGGAGAATCCCTTGGGAAGCTTGACCTGCTAGACGATTGCATGAGTAGAGACCGAAGGCGCAATCCGCGGCTTTCGACATTCTGGACTTGGCCTCGGGTTTGCAATTAACGAGCGTAGTGGTTTCGGGGGGAGTGGAATGGTAGCCGCTGTGGCGGCGCCCGTCGGGTCCGCGATGGTGTGCTGTGTATCCTGCGCACGGGCGCTTCCTGGAAAGATCTGCCAAACCAGACCGGTCTTCGGCATTTCCAGCAGTGGAGCGACTGTTCGCCTGGGTGGAAGATTTTTGTCGTGTCAACAGCCGCTGGGAACAGCGCACCAGAAACTTCCTCGACATGGTTCAACCCGGTTGCGTGTTGATCCTGTCGAGACATTGTGAGAGTGCTTCCAATCTACCGTTTTATGAGGAGGGAGTGTAAATGCGGGCTATAAAAAGGCAGTTTAGGATGGTGGTTGCCCTTGCGTTGTTTGTGGCTACCACTGGCGTATTTTTGGCTGCACAGCAGCAGCCGAGCAACCAGCAATTGCTGCAGGAGTTGGAGGCGTTGAAGACGAGAATCCAGCAGCTCGAGACCCAGCAACAAGGGACTGCCGCTAACGCCCTCTCGGCCACGGTGCAGTCCGTCGAAGCCAAAAAAGAGGCCGATGCCGCCCTTAAGGTGGCAACCGAAGCGACTCCTATACTGGAGAAGTTGCGCAAGGGTCAGATTCAGGTCGGGCGCACAAATGTCTTCTTCGAAGGATGGGCGGAGTATTCTGCCACCTATCGCCCGCATAGTGAGCTTACCGGTCCGTCATCGACGAACGTGTCCAGTTTCCCATTCCCGAACCAAGCTCAGTACCACTCAAACGAGTTTCGTAACGGCCCGCCCCAGACTCGCTTCGGGTTGCAAACTGTTAGTGATTTGACAGACAACTATATCCTGCGGGGCCGGTTCCAGTTTGATATGTTGTCGAGCACCAATGCCACGGGCACCGGCGGATACAACCAGAGTTGGACGCCGCGTATGCGTGCCGCCTATGGTCAGATCGACAATGTCAAGAATAGGTGGCATGTCCTGTTAGGCCAGAACTATTCCCTCATGGTTCCCAGCGGCAACAACGTGAACGCCGACGGAAGCCCTTCGCCGAACTTGGGCTGGATGCTCCTGCCCGGCACGGAACTCCCCCCTGTTCCGGACGACACCGCTATGGCGGGCCCGATCATCTCGACTCGCAACATGCAGGCGCGCCTAGTTAAAGAGATCGCTCCCCACGCGTCGGTGGCCATTTCGTTTGAAAGCAACACCGTGGGTTGGGGCGGCGACCGTGGAAGCGGGTTAGTTCTACAGAGCACCTCCACACTGTCCGCTCTGCCGAAGCCTGTCGTGAGCCCGGCGAACTTCACCTCGCCCGCGGCCGGTGCGCTCGGCACTCCTTATGTCTCGCTCGGCACGATGCCGGACATCGTCGGCAAGGTCGGCTATGACCCGACTACGAGATTCCACTTGGAGGCTTGGGGCGTCCTTCGCCAGTTCAAAGATGCTCCCGGACTTGCAACGAACCTGACCGAGGCCGGCAAAATTTATAGCGGCGGCGGCGTCGCTGGTCTCTTCGTGAAAATCATCCCCGGGAAACTCGACTTCCAAGCCGCCGGTGGTTACGGCGCTCTCGGGAGTACCCTGAACAACTTCCTTCCCGACGTGACCTATAACTCTGTAGGTAAGCCTGTTCCGGTTTACGAGCGCGCCCTGGGTGTCAACCTCATTCCTCACCCGACTCGCAATGTCGACATCTACCTGATGGCGGGCGTTCGAGCGTGCGCAGCAGGCTGGCGTCAACGCGGGCGCCACTGCAACGAACGCCTACGGTTATGGCAACCCGGGAGCTTTTAACGGCGCAAGCTGCGAGACCCTGAGTACACTGACCGGTAGCTGCAATCAGGACACTCAGACGGTTTGGAACGTGATGGCCGAGGTGTCTTGGCGCATGTTCAACAGTCCGAAGCTGGGCCATTTTGATGCCATGCCGCAGGTCCAGTATGGCCGTAGAATCCTGTTCCGCGGCGCGGACGGCATCGCTCCTTCGACCACCGACTGGGCGACTGAACTTTGCTTCCGCTACTGGCCGTGGTAAGCGTTTAACCATGGACAACTTCTCCTCTTTCCCCGGGGGAAGTTGTCCACAAACATCGAGTGCAAGGGGCCAGTCCTCTCGAAAGCGATTGGCTGGCAATACTTCCTACCAAAGCAATCTTGAGGACTGCGATTCCCAAGAAATCAGTCTCGAGGACTACAATGACGATACCGAAGGCTAGTCTCACCGCCGATCAGGCACACCGCGCCGGCCAGACGAGGAAGGCGACCGCCAGCGGCTGGATTGGTTCAGCGCTCGAGTTCTACGACTTCTTCATCTACGCCACGGCAGCAGCCTTGATTTTTCCGCAGATCTTCTTTCCTAAGGGAAATCCGAAGGTCGCGATCGTCGCGTCACTGGCGACCTATGGTGTAGGCTATGTCGCCCGGCCCATCGGCGCCTTCTTCCTCGGCCACTGGGGCGACACCAAGGGACGCAAGTCGATGCTGCTGGTGTGCATCTTCCTGATGGGCGTTTCGACGACGGCCGTCGGCCTGCTGCCGACGTACCAGCAGGTCGGCGTTCTCGCTCCGGCACTTCTCGTTTTGTTGCGGCTATGCCAGGGCTTTGCGGTTGCCGGCGAAATCACCGGCTCCAGTTCCCTGATTCTTGAGCACGCCCCGATCGGCCGGCGCGGTTACTACGTCAGCTACACCCTCCAGGGCGTACAGTTTGGCCAAATCATGGCGGCGGCGATCTTCCTGCCCCTCGCGCACTTCCTTCCAAAGGCGGCGTTCATGTCCTGGGGCTGGCGGATACCCTTCCTGCTCAGCATCTTCGTCTGCATCGCGGGCATCATCATTCGCCGCAAAGTCGATGAGACTCCCGTCTTTACCGAAGAGGCCAAGATCGGCGCGGTTGCAAAGGCGCCGATTCTCGAAGCCTTCCGTGACAGTTGGAGGCAAATGCTTATCGTCGTCGGCGTGGCCTTTTCGAATGTCGTCGCAGTGGTCGCTACGATATTCGGCGGCGCCTACGCGGTCCAGCCAGCTTACGGGATTGGCCTGCCTACAGACCTCTTCTTGTGGATACCGGTTTGCGGAAATATCGTGGCGGTGTGCATCATTCCGTTTGTCGGCAACCTCTCGGATAAGATCGGCCGCAGGCATCTGATCGCCTTCGGCATGCTCGGTTCGGGACTGCTTACGTACCCCTACCTCTACGCCCTCAGCATCAGAAACGTGCCGTTGGCATTCGTTCTTTCGATCGTCATGTGGGGCATCGTGTACCAGGGATACAACGCAGTTTTCCCGAGTTTCATGCCAGAGCTCTTTCACCCGCGTAGCCGGGTTTCGGGGATGGCCATCGCCCAGAATTTCGGCGTATTCCTCACCGCATTGCTCCCGGCGCTCTATGCATGGGTGGCGCCGCCGCACTCGGCTAATATCCCCTTTAAGATCGGCTCAATTTCTTTCTTCATCTGTTTCCTGGTGGCTGTGTCGGCCTGGAGTGCCCGGGAGAACTCACGAATGCGAGTCGAGGACCTCGGGAATCCAAATGCAGTTCCTATTCCCAAGGAGGAGTACGAACGGCTGCGAGCGAAGAGCATTGCGGAAGGCGCCTAAGCACGCCGTCGCGATGAGCGCCAGTCCTCTCGGAAGCGATTGGACTGGCACTACTTTTTATCCAAAGCAAGCTCGAGGACTACCATGACGACACCGACAGCTAGTCCCACCGGCAATCAACCACACAGCGCCAGCCAGACGAAGAGGGCGACCGCCAGTGGCTGGATTGGTTCAGCGCTCGAATACTACGACTTCTTCATCTACGCTACGGCAGCAGCCCTTGTCTTTCCCCAGATCTTCTTTCCTAAGGGAAATCCGAAGGTCGCGATCGTCGCGTCACTGGCGACCTATGGTGTAGGCTATGTCGCCCGGCCCATCGGCGCCTTCTTCCTCGGCCACTGGGGCGACACCAAGGGACGCAAGTCGATGCTGCTGGTGTGCATATTCATGATGGGTTTTGCGACCATGGCCGTCGGGCTGGTGCCGACGTACAACCAGATCGGCCTTCTCGCTCCGGCACTTCTCGTCTTATTGCGGCTAGTCCAGGGCTTTGCGGTTGCCGGCGAAATCACCGGCTCCAGTTCTCTGATTCTCGAGCACGCCCCGATCGGTCGGCGCGGCTACTACGGCAGCTTTGCCCTCCAGGGCGTACAGGCTGGCCAAATCATGGCTGCGGCGATCTTCCTACCGATCGCGCACTTCCTTCCAGACTCGGCATTCATGGCCTGGGGCTGGCGAATCCCATTCCTGCTCAGCTTCTTCGTCCTTCTCGCGGGCTACATCATTCGCCGCAAAGTCGATGAGACTCCCGTCTTCGCCAAAGAAAGCAAATTAGGCACGGTTGCGAAGGCGCCAATAGTCGAAGCCTTCCGAGATAGTTGGAAGGACATGATTCGCGTCGTCCTTATGTCCTTAGCGAATGTCATCGCAGTGATCGCTACGATATTCGGCGGCGCCTATGCGTGCCAGCCGGCTTACGGGATCGGCATGCCCAAAGATCTCTTCTTGTGGATACCGGTGTGCGGAAATATCGTGGCAGTATGCCTCATTCCGTTTGTCGGCAGCCTGTCGGATAAGGTCGGCCGCAGGCATCTGATCGCCTTCGGTCTGCTCGGTTCGGGACTGCTCGCGTACCCCTATCTCTACGCAATCAGCATCGGGAACGTGGCGCTGGCATTCGTTCTCTCGCTGCTCATGTGGGGCGTTGTGTACCAAGGTCAGAACGCGGTTTACCCCAGTGCTTACCCAGAACTCTTTCCGGCGCGCAGCCGGGTTTCAGCGATGGCCATCGCCCAGAATTTAGGTGTATTCCTCACCGCCATGCTCCCGGCGCTCTTTGCTTGGGTGGCGCCGCCGCACTCGGCTAATATTCCCTACAAGGTCGCTTCAATCTCTTTTGGCTTGTGTGTCCTTGTGGCGTTGGCGGCCTGGAGTAGCCGCGATACCTATCGACTGCGAGTCGAGGATCTTGGCAATCCAAACGCAGTTCCCATCCCCAAGGAGGAGTACAAACGGCTGCGGGCGAAGAGCATTGCGGACGCCCGTTAAGCACGCCGTCGCCATGACCAACCAACGCGCTGGGCATTCGCTCGATCACAAGGAGGTATGCATATCGCTAAGACACGCATCGCAGTAACCGGCGTAGGTGCAATCGGCGTCGAACACGCGCGCATTTTGCAGCAAAGCCCGACCTGCGAGCTATCGGCCATCGTCGACCCGGTGCCGGGCGCAGTTGCCATTGCCGAGAAGGCCAGCGTGCCATTATACAAATCGCTCGCCGAGCTGTTCGAAAAAAATCGCCCCGACGGTGTGATCCTCGCGACGCCCAACCAGTTGCACCTGGAGCATACTCTTAGGTGCATCGAAGCGGGTGTGCCGACCTTGCTGGAAAAGCCGATAGCATCGACGGTTCAGGACGGCGAGAGGATAGTGGAAGAAGTTGACAAAACAGGCGCGACGCTCTTGATCGGCCATCACCGGGCGCACAGTCCGATCATGTCGTGCGCGAAGCAGCTGATCGACGAGGGCCGGCTCGGCAGGATCGTTGCCGTGATGGGCAGTGCTGTGTTCTTCAAACCCGACCATTACTTCACCGACGCGCCCTGGCGTCGCGAAATCGGCGCGGGGCCGGTTCTGATCAACATGATCCACGAGATTCACAACCTGCGCATGCTGTGCGGGGAGATCGTCGCGGTGCAGGCGTTTTCATCGCACGCCACGCGAAAGTTTCCGGTCGAAGATACCGTCGCGATCAACTTGCGCTTCGCGAGCGGCGCTCTCGGCAGCTTCATGTTATCGGACACGGCTGCCTGCGCACGCAGTTGGGAGCAGACTTCGCAAGAGAACAAGGCCTATACGACGTACCCAGACGAAGACTGCTACGTGGTTGCTGGCACCTCCGGTTCGCTCTCGGTGCCGACCATGCGCTTAAAGACCTACGCGAAGGAGGAAGACCGATCGTGGTTCAAGCCGTTCCAAGTCAGCGTGGCCGATATGACACGCGAAGATCCACTCTGTCGCCAGATGGAACATTTCGGCCAGGTCGTGCGTGGCGAGGCTAGACCGCTCGTTACCGCCCGGGACGGTTTGCAGAACCTGCGCATCGCCGCGGCCATCGGTGAAGCAGCGCGTAGTGGATTGACCGTAGACACGAGGCCGACCTGTTAGCTTAGTAGCCTCAAGTACTCTCGTGGGCGCGATGTGAGTGGTGTTTTTCTTCAGTGATCCCGCTCATGTCGTAACCAACATGCGTCCAAGGCAATCAGTCTGGAACAATATGTCTGTGACTGTTTGGCGTATGATCAACAATGAGCACCTTGGTCATCTCGACCTGCCACAGGTGCATTGACGTGTCGGCGTTTCCCGGATGTACAGGGCCGACAGGACGGTGATAAATGCTTGAATTGTATCTGGATAAGCCTACTGACCTGAAGATGCGGGAAGCGACACTTCCTTCCCTTAAGGACCATGAGGTAAAGATCAAAGTTCGTTATGGTGGAATTTGTGGCTCCGACCTCAAGGTCTACAAAGGACTCCTGCCCTATGCCCACTATCCTTGCCGCCCAGGCCACGAGATTTTGGGCACGGTCGTCGAGGCCGGGAAAGATTCCAAGGTTAAGGTTGGCACCAAGGTAGTGTCATTCCCCAATACCTACTGCGGAAAGTGCGAGTATTGCCTAGCAGGCAAGACCAACATCTGCAAGGAGAAGAAGTCATTCGGGGTTACCGTCGACGGATTTTTTGCCCAGGAGATCGTTCTCGACTCAGAATACGCTGTGCCGATCCCGGATGATATTCCCGAGGAGAGAGCTATCCTGATCGAGCCCTTCGCCGTAAACGTTCACGCCCTGAAGAAAGCGAAGATTGGCAAGGGTACGAAGGTTGCGGTAGTCGGCTGCGGTACGGAAGGCTTGCTGTGCATCGCTCTGCTGACCTATTTTGGCGCGGACATCACGGTGCTTGACATCGTTCCAGCCAAGATGGAGAAGGCAAAGAGCTTTGGTGGAAACATCAAATCCTTGAGCCCCGCTGATGTGACCGATCAATTGTTTGACGTGGTCGTCGAAGCGGCCGGGTCGAAACAGTCGATCGAGATGGCGATGCAGATCGTGAACCCGGGTGGCGCTCTGATTGCTTTTGGGATCTACGGCGGAGCTGTAGAGTACCCGCCTCTGCGCATCACGCGCAGCGAGATAACGATCTTCGGCTCCATTATCTATACGAAGAAAGACTTTGCGGATGCGATTGACTTTTTGAAGGACCCGGCCTTCAACGTTGCTCCTGTACTTTCGAAGATTGTCCCTTATACGACCTACCAACAAGCCTTTAGTGACGCCTTATCCGGAAACTTTGCAAAGATTGTACTGGACTTTAAGCAGGCATAATCAGAAGAGGTGCTGTCAATCCTCGCCCTCGAACACTAGGGCTGAAGGCGGGGATTGACACCTAAGAGCTAACGAAATACGATTCTGGCCAAGCTCAAAACAAATAGTATCGATGTCTGTCTGAGAGCGGTTACGGCAACATCGAAGAGACGCTGGGCTACTCAGTTTGTTGCTGCGCCTCCGTTAGCTTGTTCTCGTTCTCAATCTCTCGTGCGCGGTCATCTGCTTTGTTGTTGCCAGTATCTATTCGGTTGTTGCTGTATCCTCCATCATTAACAGAACTCTGGACGCCGGAATTTGTTCTACTCGTGCCGTTGTCGTTTCGATTCATGTTCGACGGCGCGCTATTTTCGTTGTTCTGCTGCTCCATTCTTTGCTGATCCGTGCTTTGTTGGTCCGTACTTTGCGTTCCATATCCCGTGGCGCTCTGAGCCATACACATGGCTCCTAGAGCAGCTACGGCCACCGTGTGACAAATCAACTGACGAACTCTCATCCTGCCCTCCTCTTAAGAATTGGAATTGGAAAATAAGAAACCCGAGTGCGGTGACTGGTTGCCTCTATTTCGGGCAAATCCTCGACAATGCTGACCGGTGCTCTGATTTTGCCTAACGTCCGGGCAGCTGCCTCGTCAAACTTTTGCGATGCCGATGTCAGATAGACGCAGATTTGTCCGACCCGCTTGGGGCCGGGGCCGCCAGAGGTTTCGCAGTTTAGTTCGATAATTCCAAATAGTTAGGAAATGGGTATTGACGCTTATTCGCGGCCAGTTGGCAGCCACCCTGGACTGGAGTTGGCCCTGGTCCAAACTAAGACTGTCGTCCAGTGTATACAGATGACACTGGCCTCATGGCCCAATCACGACGAGGTTTGGTACATGTACTGCGCCCGGTTCATGACAGCACTCTCGTAATATGTCCTTTCCCTCGCATACGAGAGAACATAGGCATGTCAGGCACGATTGCCCCGACAAGGCATCCGCCTCTGGAGGCGATCATGGAATCGGTACCTGCCCGCAATGTCGTGCTTTGCGTCGATGACGAAGAAGCCATTCGTTGCTTATTGGAATTGGCTTTGGAGCCATTCGGGTATGTTCCCTTGGTCGCGAGCAACGGGCGTGAGGCTCTGCGGCTGGCAGCACAACATCGGCTGGATGCGGTTATTCTTGATTACTGTATGCCGGAAATGAATGGCGGTGAGGTTGCGCTGGAAATGAAGCGCCTCTGCCCTGATGTTCCGATCATTCTGTTCTCAGGATCACCGGACGTACCGGAGAGCACACTAATGCACATGGATGCGATCGTTGCAAAGGGCGAGGGTTTGCGTTCCCTTCTTGCCGTGCTTGCACGGCTGTTGCAAGTTCGGGAGAAGAAACAGCAAGCAGTTCGCAGGTATCCGAGATTCCACGCACGATTGTCATTGGCAGTCACAGTGGATCGTGCTGGCCAATTAGCGATGCTTCAAGGAGTTTCCACTGAGCTTGGCGAAGGGGGGATAGGCGGCATAGTCGATGGCGACCTCGAACCTGGCGAGTGTGTGCTGCTTACGATTTCCGATTCGCGACTAAAGACCCGACTGGAACCGCGTGCTCAGGTTCGCTATCGCAGGGATAATCATTATGGATTCGAATTTTTTGATGTCGGTCCCATCGAGCAGGCAGACGTGCGGCAGTTTTGCGGAAGGTTGGCGTCTGGATAAAACCTTCGCCGATGCACAGAACTCTCCAATTAGCGCAGCGATCTGAACGCCGCTCGGATCGCCTTCGGCAACCCAGCTTCGCCACCGTCTTCTTGATGCGGCGGTTCAGCAGGTTGTGACGATCGAGCGCATTCCCCAGACGATTGGCAAAGACGAGGTCGTCAGGTTTACGGAACTTCTTGTTCCGTTCCCCCATCCGCTGCAGGGCGGCCGAGACCACGACGTTCTGACTCCGAAGCTGCTGGAGACCTTGCGCGAGTACTGGCGCTGCCTTCCGCGTGAGTAGTCTTGGCGTCCAGCATATCTGCAGGCGTCTGCTTCCTAAGAGTAAGGATAAGGAGTCCAGCCGCAGTAAGTGAGCATGCCAGATACACGTAAGCGCCGGTAAAGGAGCCTGTCGCGGTCTTGATCCATCCAGTTAAGTACGGGCCTACAAATCCGCCCAGGTTCCCGCAGGAATTGATCATGCCAATGGCGCCCGCCGCCGCAGGCCCGGAGAGGAAGGTGGTCGGATAAGACCACCATACCGCCATGGGAGCGTAGGTTCCTATGTTTGCCAGAATTACGAAAAAGAAAGCAACCACGGGATTGTGCATGAACACCCCAACCGCTAAGCCGATTGCCCCGATAAACATGGGGATGGCGCCATGCCAGCGCTTCTCATTCCGCTTGGAGGAAGAGTGGCCGTTGTAGGCGGATGCAAGCAGGGAGATGAGCATTGGAATCGCAAGCAATCCCCCAATCGCCAGATTGGACCAGCCTGACATGCTCTTCAACACCGTCGGCATCCAATAATTGAATCCCCAGAAGCCGGTGATATAGAGAAAGTAAATTAAAGCGAGCTTTAAGACCTCGCGGTCGCTTAGCGCCTGCATTACCGAGTAGCGCTTGACCGCGCCCTTAGCAGCGACTTCTCGTTCGAACTGTTCGATGAGAAACTGTTTTTCCGCTTCCGTCAACCACTTGGCGCTTCGCGGATGATCCGCCATCCAGAAAACGACAATGAAACCGAAGACAACCGCGGGAACTGCCTCAATCATGAACAACCCCTGCCACCCTTTGAGCCCAAACAGAGGCACTCCAAGCAGCCAGCCAGCCAGCGGGGCACCGATGATTGCCGAAGTCTGCAGCGAGGTCAGCAGCAAGGCGATCGCCCGGGCCCGGTCCTTGGGGCCAAAAAAGCGCGGTATGCAGGTGGCGTATATGACTGGGTAGAGACTCGCCTCGGCGGCGCCCAGCAGGAAACGTATGACATAAAACTGCCAGGCAGTGTGCATGAAAGCCATCAGTCCTGAGATCACACCCCAGGTGATCATGATGCGTGCCAGCCAGATTCGCGGACTGTACTTTTCCGCAATCAGTGCCCCCGGAATCTCGAATATGAAATATCCGGCAAAGAAAATTCCCGCACCCATGCCGAACATCTCGGGGGTAAACCGCAGGTCTTTGTTCATCGTAAGCGCCGCGTATCCGATGTTCACACGATCGAGGTAAGCGATTACAGAAATCATGAACAACGGCAATACGATGTTCCAATAAGCCTTGCGCTTTGCGCTCGCAGCAATGGCCGACGTATCCATAGTCCTTACCTCCGGGGGCTGTGCATTCTACTTCCAAATACAGCGCTGGAACCTCGGAGAGTGCAAGATTGTGCCCAGCTTCAGAGAAGCCACCTATCGTAAGTTCTGCTCTGCTTCCTACGGCTTGGTGACGGCCATGATTACGACAAAATACTCCCAAATTGCCTGCCGCACGGGCAAGTCCATTATCTCCCTTTGAACTCTTGAACGCCCGCATCGTACTGCCGACAAGAGAATTTGCAATGTAAAAGTGGCATTCACGAATGAAAACGGCTGACCTGCGTACCATTTTGGGCCAAACTGCACAATCATAAGCCGCCGAGGCAGCAGCCTCATGATGCTTCACTTGCTCCCGGCCAGTTTTGTCCGGTTCACGAATGGATGCCTGAGCCGCAAGTGATTGATCATGCATTTGGCGCACTGATACTGGTTTGTCGGCAACTCGGAGATCGCCGAGATAAACCGGCATGTTGCAGGGGATGAAAGCGCCTACAGGAAAGGAGAACAGCGACTCCATCCAGAGCTGTTGCCCCTGACCACGGCTGAGTTCCCAGAACGCGACTTCGGCACCGCATCTCTTGCGATTGAGCCACCCCAAAGCACACAAGTTCACTCGTGGCGCTCGTCAAACAATATGTATCGGTCGCCGGACACGCGCCTAGGTCAGATCACCCACTTCCTCCTATACTGCTTTTTCCAAGTTCATTATCTTCTCGATCTTTCTGGCCGAAGGACCTCCGGTGAAAAAGCTTTCAAGCCACGTCTTGACGAGAAGCTTTGCCACTTCCGGCCCAACGATAAGGGCGCCGAAGGTGATGATATGCGCGTTGTTCGATTTTGCAGCTCGTTCGGCTGAGTAAATATCATGGCACTGGGCGGCTCGAATTCCCTTCATCTTGTTGGCGGCCATTGCCATTCCAATGCCGGTTCCGCAGATGAGGATGCCACGTTCACAATCACCCTCCTGGATAGCGCCCACTGTTACCTTGGCGACGTCGGGATAGTCGACCGGATCCGGGCTCGGACACCCGCAATCGACCACCTCATGTCCCAGGGACTCAACGTACTTTTTAAGCTCGTTCTTCAAGCCATAGCCCAGATTGTCAGAACCGATAGCGATTTTCATTACGACATCCCTTGCGTATGCTGGCCACGTTCACAGCCTTGAGTTCTTGAGCTTGGAGGCGTACGCGGCAGTAACATAAACGGACTCTTCCATGCTGACCGCGCTGGCAATTCCTTTTCCGGCAATGTCCATAGCTGTCCCATGGTCAACGGAAGTCCGGACAAATGGCAACCCAATGGTTACGCTGATCGTCTTCAAGAAGTCATGCACCTTGGCGGCAATATGCCCCTGATCGTGATAGAGACTAAGGACGGCATCGCACTTGCCCCTTTCGAATAACAGGAACACCGAATCGGCTGGCACGGGCCCGAAGGCATTGATGCCCTTCGAAACCGCTGATTTCACGGCAGGGATAAGTTCCTTGAGCTCTTCGTCGCCGCACAGACCGTTATCGCCGGCATGAGGGTTCAAGGCAGCTACGGCGATGCTCGGATGCCCAAACCCGAGAAGCCTCATTGCCCTGTCGCACTGCTCCACTGTTCTGAGGACATTTTCATGGGTAACATACGCTACCGCCTTCAGCAAAGATAAATGGCGGCTTAGGAAAAATATCCTCATCTTGTTGACGTGAAACATGGTGAGAACACTCGGACTCTTTGTAAGCCCCGCAAACATTTCAGTATGGCCGATATACTCGATCCCAGCGTCGTGGATCGCCTCTTTGTGGATGGGTGCAGTGGCCACACCGTCAATCTTCCTCGCAAGGGCGAGCTCGATTGACTTCTTGATATAGTCGTAAGATGCGGCGCCGTTAACCTTACTCACCCGGCCATAGGGAACATCGTGGTCTATGTTGTCAATGTCAAGGATATCGATTGCCCCGACTGCATACTTGCCTTCCTGCGGGTCGCACACCTGGTTCACACGTAGTTGAAGACCTAGATTAGAGATCTCTCGCCTGATAATCCCGGCGCTGCCAATGACCAGCGGGCGCGCCTCGTCGTAAACCCTCGGGATAGCCAGCGACTTTACGATGATCTCCGGCCCAATGCTGGATGGGTCGCCAATCGTGATGCCTATCAGTGGACGCTCTTTCGTCATAATCCCCTCTCACTGTTGAGTCATATATTTGACACAATGCCACGCGGTATCGGCCACGCCAATAAACCCGCCTTTCGTAGTAACCTTGAGGCCGTCGTATGGTCCGCCTCGTAGCGCGCCGTAAGAGATGTGAGGAATGATCTCATCCTCCAATTCTATTGCGCTAGCGCCAAGGGCGTTGCAAAACGCCACCGTGAGATCGCCTCCAGTGAGACAGGCTCCCTTGATCGGAACGCCGGCCAGCTCGATCGTCTTGCGGGCAAGACTCGCCAGATTTTGAGTGATGCGCCGCGACATATCATCCAGCGTCAAACCACGTGTACGGGCCTCAGCCTCCAGGTCAAGAACCATCTCAGCTGTCTCTGCAACCCGAAACCCGAAGATGTTATGATCCCTGCTCGCTTCAGCGGCGGCGCACACAAGCGTCCGCTCAACCTCTCCATTGCATTCACCGTCAAGAAATCGGCGAACGTCCACACTAACGAGGCGCGCACCGCACTGTTTCTCTAGATAGTCAAGTTGCACCCTCGTCAATTCGCTGATGCTACCCGCGACCACCAGGATTCTCTCAGCTTTTTTCGGAGGGCGCTTGGGACTGATGTAACGGGGGAACAACGCCTGAGTAAACGGGCCGGGATCGACCGATACAGCTTTGATACCGGACTCGACGACGGCACGAGCGATGAGTTCAATGTCATTATCGATTGCCGAGTCGATCACGACAATCCGTGCGCCGCGGGCAACGACCTCCCGGAGCGAGCCGATAATCGCTCCTGTTCCCTTGGTGACCGTCGCCAGCGGAATCACGGCAGACTGAAGTTCAGTCTGTTCCGCGAACACATCAGGTAGATATGAGTTCCTGACCGGTTTCAGAGGATCTTTGCTCGCGATCGTTCGCGCGATAGGTACGGCGTTGAGCAGCAGATAGCCACCAATCGTTATCTTGCCCGACGCGGGATAGGACGGAACGCAGATGGCAATATACTCCGTACCTAAAGCGGTCAACATACCTTCCACCTCGGCGCCAAGGTTCCCGCGGATAGTGGAATCAATTCTCTTGCAAAAAAATTCACCGCCTCTGGCAATCAGCGCCTTGGTATCACGCTCAAGGATCAGCCGGGCGGAGTCTGGGCTCACCGTCCGGCTCATCGCATTCACCACGACGCCGTCATAATCGTCGGCTGACAAGTCACAAATAGCCGAATCCTGGACAATCGTGAGTATCCGCAAGCCGGCCTTTGTCAGAAGCACGCCTGCGGTGTTTGCACCTGTCAAATCGTCAGCAACAATAGCGCATCGAGCCATTGCCACACCCTCCCTTCCGCTGCCGAAACTCCTTATTGTACCGGCTCATCAAGCGTCAAGATAACAAAGAACCCGAGAAGTGCTGCGGCGCCGAAATACGCGAACACAAACGTAAACGACTTGAAACTATCGAGAAGTGCACCCGCGATCATCGGTGAAAAGAACCCACCCAGGTTGCCACCACTATTAACGAGGGCAATCGCTATGGGGTAAGTTGACCCGGTCGCCAACCCCATGGGATATGCGGTGAAAGCCGGCCAGCCGACGTTGAGAAGAAATCCGGTCATAAACAATGCAAGCGTAACGAGAGGGACGCTCTGCGGAAGGTGAATCAGGACCATCATCATGATAGCGGTGCACAGGGCCGTGAACAGCATCGTAGGCTTACGCCTTTTCAGAAATACCTTGTCGGACAACCAGCCACCGACAATCGATCCGAGAAAACCGCCGATCCACGGCGCGGCGGCCACCATCCCCATTCTCATAAATGAAAAGTGTTTTTCTCTAACCAGATAAGATGGAATCCAGGTCAGAAGGCCGTACAGCACGCTTACCATCAAGAAATAGGCGAGACAATCACCCCAGACGTTCCAGGAGCCGAATACCCCTCCCTTTGTCTCGATGAGCTTAACTTTCCTGGCGCGGATGAATGTATCAAGCGCACCCAAACTTTTCCCTGCGATGGAAATCTGGTTGGTAAGCGACTTATCCCGGATGTATGCCACTTCGCTTTCCGATACAAACTTGCTGTCTTCAGGCTTGTTCCTGATGAGGACATACCATACGCACGCCATCACAAGTCCAGGTATAGAGAAGAAATAGAAGACATAGCGCCAGCCATAAGTAAGGGCAATCCAAACGCACAGCGGCGGAACGAGAATTGGGGCGAACATGGTGGATGCAATGTACAGTCCTGTCGCCGTAGCCTTTTCTTTTGGGGGAAACCAATTATTGATTGTAGAAACACAACCAACCGGCGTCGGCCCTTCTGCAATCCCGAGCCCGAAGCGCGCCCACTTGATTCCGAACGGCGAGGCCGCGCGCCCGATAAGGTAGGTAAACAACGAGAACCCAAGAATCGATAAGGACACGAGGCCCCGAGTACCGAACTTGGAGAACCAGAAACCGGCTGGAATCTGGCTCACGGCATATCCTAAGAAAAACATGCTCGCAAGTGCGCCAGCTTCAAAATTGCTCAGATGAAAATCCTTTGTAATGAACGGCAACACCACACCGATGTTGGTTCGGTCGGCGTAGTTAATCGCGTAAGTGATGAAAATGACAGCCATCACCACCCAGCGATAGCTGGTTGCGGGCTTCAGCGTTGAAGACCCGACAGAAGTTTTCGATGATACTGACGTCTCTGACATTGAAGTGTCCTCCCGCAGGTCGCCCATCAGGTCCTCACCTTCTTATTCCTTCATTCGGAATTATTGTGAGCACTGGGCGCCGTGTCCTTTACTTAGAATTCGAGCAGGTGTAGTACTCAACCCCGCCGAGATACATAACATCGTTAAACCGTTGCACTATTGCGGGTTCAGCCCCTTTGGTACTGTGCTGGATGGACCACCCGTCCAGTCGTAAGGACCGGTGCTCCTTCCGTCCTTAGCTACTTGAGCTACTTGAAACTACTTGATCGCCTGGGCAGATATGCTATCTCATCAAGGCAAATCTGCTGTCTATTGACAATGGTTATAAGCCAGATGCATTGAATCCTTCAATTCCGGGTACAGACGGTCATAGATGAGACTGTGTTTGTCGAAGTGCGCGACTCCTGCTTGTGTCGGCCTGACTGCCTTGCCCTGCGCCTTGAGGCACGGGAGTTTGGTGACATCGCCGAACACTTGTGCCGCAAAACCGCCCAGCAATGCGGCTCCGTACGATGCGGCGGCGTCCGCTTCAATCGAGCGGAACTCCATATTGAGGGCATCCGCTCTTAACTGGACTGCCAAGGGACTTTTCGAAGCTCCGCCGACACAGTTGATGTACTCAGGTTGTACCTTCCAGATATCGATGCCAATCCTGTAGATCTGCCGCACACCGTAGGCCGCGCCTTCGAAAACGGCTCGAATCAGATCGCACCGGCGGGTGGCGAGACTCAGGCCAAAAAAGACACCCGTCGCCTTGGGATCGAAAATCGGACTTCTTTCTCCGCACAAATATGGCAGGAAGATGACGCCACCGGAGCCAAGCGAAGAGCAGAGCGCCTCGTTTTCCAGGTTTACTTCAGAACCGATTTCGGGGAACACGTGTGAAAGCAGCCAGTTGATCGCCCCGCCCGTTGTTGACATGGCGCCATGGGAAAGCCAAAGGCCTGGCCAGACGTGACTTCGGTTCATGAAAGCCGAGCTGAAATCAGGCGTGTCATGACAGAACGTTGTTACTTCGGAGGTGCCCATGCTCTGTATGACGTCACCATGCTGCATCGCCCCGAGGGCGAAACTGGTTGCCGCCGAGTCGGCGCCGCCAAGGGCGACCGGAATGCCGCGTCTGGTGCCGATCGCATCTGCCATTTCGCGGGTGAGTTTACCTACTTTACAGGCTGACGAAATCACCGGGGGCAGCAAGTCGCGGTTAATGTCAAAAAACCTGAGCAGGTCGTCGTCCCAGCGATCTGGCTTCGCTATATCCATCAGTCCAGAGTAGCTGGAAACCGTGGGATCAACCGCCAGGTTCCCGGTCAATTTGCCGGCAAGAAACGTATTGAGAAAGCCTATCTTATAGACCCTGCGCCAGGTCTCCGGCTCATGCATTCTTAGCCAATTGATCGTAGCCGCAACACAGGTCGATGGGCTTGGGTTATTTCCCACCTTGGTGAAGTACGATTCCTTGCCTCCAATTTCGCTCGTATAATGCTCAACCAGTTGCGCGCAGCGGTTATCCAGGTAGACGGTCGCCGGCCTTATAGCATTCAGATCACTGTCAAGAAGAACGAGCGTTGGGGAAGTAACAGAAAGCCCTATCGACAGCAAGCGATCCTCATACCCGAGCAGGAGTGTTTTGAGAGATCGGATCACGCTTGCGAAAAGCCCGTTTACGTCGATCTCCACCTGGTGGGCAGCTGGATTGCAAACGGTTACATCGGCGGACACTTCTCGCAGAAGCGTTCCATCGAGCGAGAACAAGCTTGTCTTTACTTTGCTGGTCCCAGCATCGATGCCGGCGATTACACCTTCGAGTCATGGCAGAACCCCAACCTTGATCCCTCCGCCGGTTTCGGCCATCGTGAATGCTTCGTTCGCTTTTGTCAGCGGAAACCGGTGAGAGATGATTTTCGAAACATCGATTGTCTTGTTAGCGATCAACCGTAGCGCCAACTCATGGTCTTTCCGAGTTGATGCGCTGGTTCCCGTAATGTGGATTTCCTTGTAGTGAATCTTGTTCACATCGATCGGTGGCAGGTCCCCAACGGAAAAGCCGGCGAACAGATTCACAAAACCGCGCTTCCTGACGATGTCAATCGCAACATTCACGAGCGAAGGAACTCCGATTGCAAGAATTACGACGTCGGCCCCCACCCCGTCGGACACTGCCTTGACCGCCGTGGCAAGATCCTCAACCGTAGGATCAACTCCACGGTCAGCGCCGACAGCGAGCGCCGTACCGCGTCTCGACGCACTCGGCTCGCTAACGATCACGGTTGCTCCTGAGGCTTTCGCCAGTTGTGTGTGGAGGAGTCCAATCGGTCCAGCGCCTGCGATGACAACCACATCGCCAAGTTTCACCGGTGAATTGTGTTGCCCATTGATGCAGCAGGCTAGAGGTTCGGCCATAGCCACTTCTTCAAAAGAAACCCCTTCGGGAACACGAAAGACATTGCCGGTCTTTATGTAGTCCCGCGGTACGCGCACATACTCCGCCAGCGCCCCGTCAAACTCATAGCCGTACGCCCGGCGGTTCGCGCATATGTTTTCCTGCCCATGGGTGCAGTGGTAACAGGTTCCACATGGCAAGACTGGGGCAACACTTACCGGGTCGCCTTCGTGGAAGGCATCATTCTGCGATTTGGCAACCACACCCGCAAATTCATGGCCCAGAATAGAAGGCAGGCGGACATCCTTTGTCTTCTTACCGCGATAGATTCTGATATCGGTGCCGCAGATGAGACAGGCTTTCACTTTGACGAGGAGGTCGCCGTCATCCAGCTTGGGAGGCGCAACCTCTTTGAGCGTAATCACGTTCGGCCGTTCGAAAATCAAAGCCTTCATGCCGCCGCTCCCGAGCTCATTTCTCTGTACAGCTTAAGGGCTGTGCCGACGTCGGCGCCGTCGTGAATGATGGCCTTGACTGCGGCAATAGCCCGAGCCGGGTTCGTGTCTTCCCAAACGAATCGCCCGAAGGTGACACCGAAGATGCCGGCTTCCATACCCTCATAAGTCATTTGCAGGTAGGCTTCAATGGTTTCTCCCGCCGAACCGCCGGCAATCACTACTCTGGCCGGGGAAGCAGCCAACACAGCCTTGTGGAATTTGGCGGCAGAACCATTCCAGTTGGTCTTGATAATGTCGACGCCAAGCTCAGCCGCCGCTCTGACCGCGTAGGCCACGGCGTCCGGGTCCTTTTGATCCTTAATCGCAGAGCCGCGCGGATAGATGTGCGAAACCAGAGGCATGCCGGCGGCTTGCGCTTCCTTGCTGATTTTGGCAAGGTGAGTCAACTGCGCCGCCTGCCCTTCCTCGCCTACGATCACTCCGATCGAGATAGCGTCGGCGCCGAAACGCAGCGCCTCTTCAACATCCGCCACAGGGGTGTCGTAATTGCGGTGATAGGGGGCGAAAGAAGTAGCCTTTAGAATCAACGGGATCTTGCCCGCATAAGGCCAGAACAGGTTCTCGGCAATGCCCTTGTGCATGGTCATAGCATCGGGTTTGCCGGCAGCTACCTTCGCAATCGTGTCCTTCATATTCACGATTCCCGGCAGTACGCCTCGCGCAATCGCGTGGTCAACGGTGATCGCTACAAATTTTCCCGACTTCGCATTCGTAAGCCGGTTCAACCGAACTTGTTTTCCCAAAAACATCGTATTATTCCTCTCTTTTCACACGGTGATTACTTTGCACCCGGCGGCTTCCAGCGCTGTTTCTGAATCCTTGTGAATCGCCGAGTCGGTAATGATTACGTCCACTCTGTCGATCGGGCACACGCTGTACAGTCCGGTTACGTTGATTTTTGAGCTGTCGAGTACGCAGATGAGCTGGTGACTGATGTCAATCATCCTTTTCTTGATGGAGAATGCCTCCACGTCGTGCTTGGTCAGCCCGGCTTTCACTCCTATTCCTACCGCGCCCATCACGCAGATTTGCGCGTGCATGTTTTCCAGCATCTGTTCGCCAATGCCGCCACACAGGTTGTAGGAGAGCGGGTGGAGAATGCCGCCGCAGACATACACGGTTACATTCTCGCGATCCCTCAGTTCATAGGCGACTTCGATACCGTCGGTAATCACGCGCAGTGGTCTCTGCGGATACAGGTGGCGAGCCACTGTGAGCGTAGTCGTGCCCGCGTCGAGCACGATGCACCCGGCCTCGGCGATAAACTCAACAGCCTTTTGCGCGATGCGGGCCTTCTCGTCACTGTGTTGTGGCGCCCTAGATGTGGCGGCTGCGCTCAACACGAGATTGGGCACATTTTGACCACCGCCTCGGGTGCGAACAATCAACCCTTCGTTCTCGAGTTCGATCAGATCGCGCCTTACGGTGGAAAGCGAACTGTTTAGCCTGGTGGCGAGTTCGCTGGCGGAAACGAAGCCGTCGGTCTCTATTGCGTTTCTGATCTGGGCTTTTCTCGCGGCTGGTATCAACCTGTCAGGATGTTCAATTAAGTTCATAATAGTTCAAAATCAATAAAATCTATCCATAATAGTTCATTATTGTTCATTGCGTGTCAAGGAAAATCGAGTGCACTTCGCTGTCTTTTTTCTTGCCCTCACCCGCTGCAAACGCTGGAAGAGAAAGAAGAGACCTATTTATATGGATTTAAGTGCTTGAAGGGATTGGAGACGCGGGCCAGAATCGAACTGGCGAATAAAGGTTTTGCAGGTTTTTGCTCAGACCTTAGGTTTCACCCTCTTTTTCAGGCTAGTTTGAACGATTGCTGTTAGCGTAACGTTGAAGATTGGTTGAGAGAACAGAGATATCCGCTCGAAATACGGACAGCTCAGGCCTTTCTCACTCCCGCCGCTATCAAGACCCACGCTTAGGAACAGCGCGAGATTGATATCTGGTGTTTAACGTCGGGCCTAGGCTCTTATGGTTCCATGGCCGCTTTGTGATCGAGTGTAAGTGGCCCCTAAGAAACCATGGGTGCACTGCAGCACGGAGAAGTTTGCTTCTGTTCGGCTATTTCATCTCGGCTCCGATGACGGATACCGCTGCTGAAGCATTGAAAGGTCTAACGTCAGTCGATGACTTACAGTATTCATGCGGCCCTGAAATCGGGACGCTCCTCTGGAGGACTGCACCGAGCGCCCCAACGAGGCTGGAAATGAGACACGTATGATGCCCATGACAATGCCCAGTGATCGAGCGAAGGTTGTGAGCAAGGTTGGCCGACGGCTAATACCGTTCCTCTTCGTGATGTATGTCATTAACTATCTCGATCGCATCAATATTGGTTTCGCCGCGCTATCGATGAACAAGGATCTGGCGCTAAGCGCAACGGCTTACGGCTTTGCCAGTACAATCTTTTACATCGGGTACGTTGCCTGCGAACTTCCCAGCAATCTGCTGATGGTCCGCTACGGCGCGCGCATATGGCTGGCGCGCATCCTGATCTCCTGGGGCTTCGCGTCGGCGGCGACTATGCTGGTATTTAACGCCGGCAGCCTCTATGTTGCGCGTTTTCTGGTGGGTGTCATGGAGGCCGGCTTCGTCCCTGGCGTGCTGCTCTACATATCCTACTGGTTTCCCGCCTCGCATCGCGCCCGCGCAAACGCGCTGCTGATGATTGCTCAACCGGTTGCCATGGCCCTTGGGGCTGGGGTGTCGGGATTGATCCTGGGCAATGCGCACGGCCTGTTCGGCCTGCAGGGTTGGCGATGGCTGTTCCTTCTCGAAGGTCTGCCCGCGGTCCCGCTGGGCATCATGGCTTATTTCTACCTGTCCGACCGGCCGGAACATGCGAAATGGCTGACACGTGGCGAAGCCGAAATGCTCAACCGGATGCTTGGTGAAGACAAACCGGCGCTCCGTTCCAGTCACAGCGGGTCAATCTGGAAGCAGTTGGCGGACAAAAACATCGTCATGTTGAGCTTGGCTTATTTCTGCTTGGTTAATACGATCAACGTGAATGCCACGTGGATTCCCACCATCGTGCGCGGCGTCCTGCAAACCCGCGCGATTTCTTATGTCGCCATGGTTGCTGCCATCCCTGCAGTTTTCGCGATCATCCTCCTGCCCTTGTGGGCCATTAGTTCGGATCGTAAGAAGGAACGTTCCTGGCATGTCGTCGCGGCGCTGGCATTGGCCGCCCTCGGTTGGCAATTAGTGATTTTTGCCAGGCAACCGGAGCTTCGCCTGCTCGGCTTGGTGTTTACCACATCCGGCGCATTCTGTGGGATGAGCGTGTTCTGGACCTTGCCCCAAACCCTGCTATCGGAGACGGCGCGGCCGGCTGGCATCGCCGTGATCAGCTCTGTCGGCCTGATGGGATCGGCGTCGAGCCCAACGGTCATCGGGTTCCTGCGCGACCTCACCGGCAACTTCGCCGCCGGCCTGCTCTATTCGACGGTCCTGCTGGTGCTTTCGATGGTGCTTGTCCTGGCTGTTTCTAGGCGGCAGGTCGCGGAAATGTCACGGAAGTTATCGGTCGCCGGTGTCGGTGGTTCCGGCGACGTTTAGATGCGGCACGTCTGATTGCCATCCTGCAAAGTCGTTGACTCGGTTTTGTAACATGGCTACAATCAGGCTCCATTTAGAGTTGTGTAACAAATGACCGCGCGCTGTCGCTTGTGAGGGCTTTTTGCGCCCCTGCGCAAGCAGTCCAGACAATCCAGACGATCCACCGACCGAGGTGCTTTTGTGAGTACCCCCAGTACGCAGGTACCACAGCCGATTCAACCCGAGACGGTATCTAAAAAGCAAATCAGCATTGCGCTAGCCGCTTCCGTTCTGGGTTTTTCCTTGGACCTGTTCGACTATTCCGTGTTGTTGTATGTGGCGGCGACGGTAGGCCCTTTGATGTTTCCTGCCGACAACCCCACGCTTTCCCTCGCTGGCGTCTATGCCGCCTACGGGACCTCCGCCATCGTGCGCCCCTTGGGGGCGGCGCTATTTGGGAACTATGCCGACAGGCACGGGCGCAAGAAGGCGCTGTTTGTCTCGGTCGGCGGGGTGGGAATCATAACCGCCCTTATGGGCGCCGCGCCTACGGTGAGCCAGATAGGAGTGTTGGCGACGGTCTTGTTTATTATGTTGCGATTCCTGCAGGGACTGTTTGTAGGAGGCGTACCGGCATCGACCCACACGATAGGAACTGAAACCGTGCCGCCCTCGTGGCGCGGATGGGCCTCGGGACTGATTGGCGCCGGCGGTAGCGGTGTAGCCCAGTTGCTTTCGGCAGGCGTTTTCCTGGTCATGTCGTTGATCTTCCCGGGTCCGGCTTTCGCGGTGTGGGGATGGCGTTGCATGTTCTTCTGCGGCCTGTTTGCATCGCTGCTGGCCGTATTCGTGCTCTACAACCTGAATGAGTCCCCGCTGTTCGTCAACATACAAAAGAGAAAGGCCACTGTTGCCAAGGCGCCGATTCGGGTTTTGTTTTCGAAGCAATACAGGGGAATTGCCTTCATCAATATGATTGTGGTTTTCGGCGCCGCCGCCATGTTCTATGTCGCCCCCGGATATCTGCCGACATTCCTGGGAGTAGTGAATCATCTGCCGCGAAGCATCATCGCCAAGATCTTGATGTGGGGCGGGGTCGGGGCCATTATTCTGCCGCAGATCGTCGGTCATTTGAGCCAGGTTTTTGGGCGCAAGAAAGCGTTCTGGGGCATCGGAGCCCTGGCAGTGGCCGTTTTCAGCTTCGGGTATTACGCTCTTGCCGGCACTCGTAGCATGACGAAAATAGCAACTTTATCGTTATTGATGATCTGGATCGGCGACATAGCGATTGCCCCCATCATGATCTTCCTCAACGAACGGTTTCCAACCGCGATCCGAGCGACCGGTACTGCCTTTTGCTGGAATGTGGGCTTTGCGCTCGGCGGGTTGGTGCCCTTGGCGGTTTCGCTGTTGAGCCCCACGATTGCCGATATTCCATCCCGCTTGACGTGGTTTGCGCTGCTGGCGAGCGCGTGTCTGATCGTCGGGCCCATGTTCTGCCAGGAGACGAGAGGGCGCTTCGAATGACGGACCGCGGGCTGCGATGCGAAGTTTATAAGCACGAGAATTCGCAGACTTGAACTTGGGGATTAAGAGCGGGGCGGCGGACTTGTCGAACCTGGATCCCAACGTTTGAAATCCGCGAACTCGATCCCAAAAGCGTCCAGAATCTTACCCACGATGTGCGCTGTCATCTCCTGTATGGTTGCCGGGCGGTGATAGTAGGTGAGCACCGGCGGCAGGATGACGATCCCCGCGTTGGCCAGCAATAGCATGTTGTTAAGGTGTATGGTGCTCAGCGGGGATTCGCGGGCGACCAGCACCAGTTTGCGGCGCTCCTTGATAACCACGTCGGCGGCGCGCAGAAGCAGGTTCTGCGAATAGCCATGCGCGATGCCCGCGACCGTCTTCATGCTGCACGGCACCACCACCATGCCTTCGCTTTTGAATGTGCCACTGGCGATGCTGGCGCCGATGTCGTCCAGAGGATGGCAGCGGCTGGCCAGAGCCTCTACCTGCTCGACCGAATACGCGGTTTCTAGCCTGATCGTGCGTCTGGCCCCCTCGGAGATGACAAGGTGAGTTTCCCACTCCGGCAGATGCTGCATAGCCTGCAGCAGTTGAATGCCAATCTCAGCGCCGCTTGCGCCGCTAATGCCCACGACCAGACGCTTTGGCGTCGCTTGCGAAGCCACGTTTACTTTTCCTCCTGCACTATGGGAAGGTCGATCTCGCATTTGAATCCGAAGCGCCTGGTGTTGTCAATATAGCGAACCCAGCAAGGCTGGAACACGTAGAGCGAACTTCTGGCCATCACTGCGCGAAAGAATTCGCTGAGTTGGAACCGCTCGCGATACTGCTTGGAAATCTCCCGGCGCCGGATGCGTTCCGTGATCTTGCTCACGCTACCACGCATCTGCACACCGCGGATCTCCTGCCAGCGGTCGGTGGCGGCATAGATTGCCGCTGAGACTTGCGGACTCGCCGCGATATTGCAGCTATGCATGCTCGACCTGGAAGACAACCAGTAGAGCTCGAAATCGTCTCCCGTAAGGTAAAACAAAGGCGTTGTATGCGATTGGCCGGCAGCATCGACGGTACTCAGAACCATCGTGCTCTGACTCCTGAGCAGGCGGCCGATCGCCTTCATGATTTCATCTCGAGACGCGCTCATGGCAAGGCGGAGGAGCAACCAGTCTCCAGTGAGGGGTCGGATTGCCGAAGCAGGTTCAGCAAAATGCCAAGTGCAGGCAAGGTGTCGTCTTTGCGGTAGGCCACCAGAACTTCCAATTCGGGGACGGAGTCTGAATCAAGCGGTCTCGCTACGACATTGTTGGGAAGTAGCTGTATCACATAACTAGCGAGCATGCAGAAGCCCAGACCCGACGCAACGGCATTCAAGGCCGTCAGTAAACTATCGGCTTCAAACAGCGTCTGGAAACTCACGCCGGCGCGGGTGGCCGTTTCGTGCATGGCGTCGTGTACCGCGGGCGCGAAGCGGCGCGTGAACTGAATGACTGGCACTTCCGCGAGTAATTTCACCGGTATGCGCTCCAGCCGGGCCAGAGGATGGCTGGCAGGAAGGACGGCCACCATCTTGGCGCGTAGCACTACTTCGGTACTCAGTTGATCGTCGTCAACTGGGCCGTGCAGAAAGCCAACATTGAGATCGCGGTTTTTCAGAGCCAGAATCTGATTGGGCGACGAGAGGGTGCGAACGTCGATCCGAATCTCTCCGCACTGCTTCAACAGTAAGGGTGCAACCCGCCGGAATATATGTCCAGCCGGTCCCGGCATCACGCCGATACAGATCCGGCGGGCAGAGTCGCGCGCCATGGCGATCGCCCGATCCGTATCGCGCAATATGCGGCGCGCTTCATCCAGCAGAACGTAACCGGCTTCGGTCAACTGAATGCGATGCTCGTGTTTGTGGCGAAGGAAAAGAGGGGTGCCGATGATGGCTTCCAGGTGTCGTACCTGCTGACTCAGCGAAGGTTGCGCTGTGTGCAAACGTTCGGCCGCGCGGGTAAAGTTAAGCTCCTCGGCCACGGCAACGAAATAGCGCAATAGACGGAGTTCCATGCTTCCCTGACCTCGCCGGTCGTTGGAAGGTGTTGAAATTATATCCAGTTCACGGCAACCATGCCAGGTTGCCAGACGCGGACGCAGAAGACCACCTTTTTGTTGAGCTTAGACCTTTTGCGTCTAATTGCCAATGAACAAAGTCATTGACGAGCATTCCGTGTTTCGCTAACCTCTCGGTTCACGATCACATTCTGGCATCTGATCGGCTACTGAAGCTGCATGAGCCACGCCCATGTGCGACCCGGATGCATGCCGATCTCCAGAGACAACCGTACGCTCGAAGAGAAGGAGAGTGCATCGTGCCTGACCCCTCAGAACAGAAGATTACCTGGCCACAGTGGAAAGCCTTTCTGGCCACTTTCGGTGGCTGGAGCCTGGACGCCATGGACTGGATGTTCGTTGCCCTGGCTCTGCCCCTGATCATGAAGGAATGGAAGCTTGATCTCCCGACAACGGGACTGTTGGGCGGGGCCACTCTGATCGGGGTGGGGTGCAGCTCGTTCTTCGTGGGGCCTTTTGCCGACAGGTTCGGCCGCGCCCGGAGCATGACAGTGGCGATCATGGGGTACTCTGTCATCACCGGTCTCTGCGGCTTGGCCCAGAACTTTACCCAACTGTTCATTTTGAGAATCCTCTGCGGCATCTTCCTAGGCGGTGAGTGGGGGATCGGGGCCACCCTGCTGAACGAGTACTGGCCCGCCAAGCGCCGCAGCCGGGTGATGTCTACGGTGCAAAGCGGGTGGGCGATTGGATACGGCATAGCCGCCCTGCTCTACGTGTTGATCGCCCCGGTTTACGGCTGGCGAGTCCTGTTTTTTATCGGAATCCTGCCCGGAATCGCGGCCATGCTTATCATGAAGTATGTTCCAGAGCCCGATGTCTGGTTGAAGGCCGATAAGGAGCGTAGAGAGATTCAAAACTCGCTGCGGGCCGGGCAGCAGGTAACCGTGGAACAGCGGCAGAAAGTGAGTCTTCCGCTGAAAGCGTTGTTTGCTCCTAACCTGATCCGTTATACCCTGCTGAGCCTCGTGGTTTGCACCAGCATTACCTTGGCCTACTGGGGTGCCGCAACCTGGCTCCCGACATTCCTGGCCACTACCAAGAAGTTAAGCATCGTCCGTACGGGGATCTACTTATTCTGGCTCAACGTCGGGGCGGTGGCAGGTTACCAGCTATTTGGCTGGCTGGGAGATAAGAACAGCAGGCGTTTCTCGCTGGGTGTAGGGTTCTTGGCCTCGGTTGTCGTGGTTCTGGTTTATATCAACCTGAATTCACCGTTAGCGATCCTGTGCTTCGGGCCGGTGTTTGGATTTGTCACCTATGGTTACTGGGGGCTGTTCGGAGTGGTGCTGTCGGAGCTGTTTCCCACCTGGTGCCGGGCAACCGCTGTTAACTTCTGCTTTAACTTCGCTCGCGGCCTGGGATTTTTCGGTCCGTACTTGATTGGGGCCTTCGCGAAAAATCACGGCTTAACGGCAGCTATCAGCCTGACATCGGGGCTGTATCTGGTGGCTCTGATTGCCCTGATCGCCATGCCTGAGCCGCGCAAGGTAGACGAGGCTAGGACGGCTGGGTTGGCGGAAAAGATCATGGCCAATTCGGCCGGAAGCAAGTAAGCGCGCGCGAACGCGCGGACATGGAGGTATCCACGATGGATGTATCCGCGATAGAAGTTTCCGCGACGGATCTATGTGTCGCGAGCGATGCCGGAACCACCCTGAAAATACCGTATGAAACTACGGACGACCGGGGCTGTTTCCTGGAACTGCAGATTGATAGCAGGAATTTGGCGGGCTCCTTCATTCCCACCGAACAACCTCCTCTCGTGGACCTGATGGGTGATGTGGTCAAGGCTGTCGAGAATCCTATTGGCGGCAGAAAGTTATCGGAGTTGCTGGCCGGAGCCCGCAAGGTAGCCATTATTACAGAAAATCAATTCCGTCCCGCTCCCACCACTCAGATTGTTCCCTGGTTGCTGGCGCAGATCAGGAAGGCGGGCGCTACGCCGGTGATCCTGATCGGCTGCGGCAAGATGGCGGTGCTTGCGCCGGAGGCGATCGAGAAGAAATTCGGGCGCGAGGTGGTCGCAAGCGGGGTCGAGATTTACTGCAACGACGTCAAACAGCGCGAGAACTACGTCTACAAAGGGACAACCAGCTTCGGGGTTGCCGTCTGGGTCCACCGCAAGGTTGCCGAGGCCGACGTCATCATCAGTATTTCCACGACCCAGGCGACCCTGTGGGGCTATGGCGGGTCGGGAATGATCATTCCCGCTGTCGCCGGAAATGAAACCATCGAATACAACCATGTGATGTCGCTGGCCCCCGACTGCATACCCGGAAACAACGATTGTCGCATGCAGCAGGACAAATACGAAGCGGCACGGATTGCGGGCGTTTCCATGGGCATCAACATGCTCGTGAACAATGCTGTGCAGACGACCTACGTCAATGCCGGCGATTTTGTGCTGGCGCACCAGGAAGCCGTGCGCAATTACGACCGGGTCTATCGGTTTGACGGGGCCGAGTTCAAGAATCGCAGTGCCGATATCGTAATCGCCGGCTGCTCGGCGCCGACCGGGGACCTGTTCACGCACACCTGCTGGGCGGTCGTCAATTGTCTCCCCATCGTCAAAAAGGGCGGCACCATCATTTTCACCACTCCATGCCACGGGTATCGCACCTGGCCCGGCTTTGCCCTGATGGACTTCATGAAACCTTTCCTGCCGGCCAGCGCGGCGAATCGGGAACGCGCCTTGAAGTCTTTTTATGACCAGTCGAACGGGCTGTGGACGGGATGCGTCTGGTACAAGCTCTATGAAGCGATGCTGCACGCGGATGTGCGGGTCGTGACCCTTCCACAAAACCACGAGCTCGCGCGGGACATCGGCTTTAACGTTTGCGAAGGCGTACAAGAGGCGTACCAGGATGCTCTCGGTCGACACGGCGCTGACGCCCGGGTGGCGTTTGTCCCCTACGGACGTTACACGGTGCTGGATGCGTGAATAGTTCGGTGTGATAATCGGCAAGTCTAATTGCCAAGCAATGAAGTCTTAGACGGGCGCTGCGGAGTGCGCGATTCTAGTCAACAGCGAGGCCTGCTCGCAACACTTTTTCGGTTGAGCGCGGTGCACGTCCGAAAGACGCAAGATAAGGAGCTCTGACCGCAAGTAATTCTGGTTTTGTCGTCTGGAAGGCATAAGCCTTTGCCCATGACTTAACACGGCCGGGTCCATCGGTCCCCGGGATATCGACCGGGCGCCTCGCGGTATATGCCGTTTTTAAACTGGCTCGACAAGGAAGATTGAAGTGAGAACCGTAAATAAGCTGGCACGAATCAATCAAGAAGTTTGCCATGATCTGCCTCCGTGCGAGCACAGTTGTCCGCTTCACATGAATATTCCGCGGTTCCTTCAGCTTTACAAGGAACACCGGCTTGAAGAAGCATTCGAATCCGTGATTCTGGATAATCCGCTGCCGGCCTCCACTGGCCGCGTCTGCCAGCATCCCTGCGAGAGCCGGTGTCAGCGAACAACCCTGGACGAAGCCGTCAATATGCGCGAGGTGCACCGGCAAATTGCCGACGCAATCTTCTTTTCCGATCAGTTCGACGGTCTTGTGCGCCGGATTGCGTCGCGCAAACTCTATCCCACTGGCCGCAAGGTTGCGGTTGTGGGCGCTGGTCCGGCGGGCCTCACGGCGGCTTTTTATCTGGCACTGTTGGGGCATGAGGTTTCGGTCTTCGACGACAAGGCGGAAGCGGGTGGAATGCTTCGTTTCGCGATGCCCGAATACCGTCTGCCAAAGGCGGTAATACGCCGTGAACTTGAGCTCATCGAGCGTATGGGAGTCAAGTTCGTGTTGAACACCCGGATTGGGCTCGACCTGCCGCTTGGCGAATTAGCGGACCGCTTCGACTCGGTTTTTCTTTCCATCGGAACCTGGAAGGAATCGTGGCCCCAGCTTCAGGGAACGGAACTAAAGGGGGTCTACCCTGCGCTGCCGTTCCTGGAGTCGGCGGTAAAGGACGAGAGAGCCCAGCTGGGACGCAAGGTCGTGGTAATCGGCGGCGGCAATGCCGCCATTGATTCCGCGCGCACGGCGTTGCGTACCGGTGCCGACGTAACGGTGTTTTACCGCCGCGAGCGCAAGGACATGCCGGCCATCGAAGAAGAGACCATGATGGCGGATGAAGAGGGAGTGCGGTTTGTGTTTCTGGCTGCCCCGCACGGCATCATCGGCGATCAGAACGGCAATGTCCGGGCCATCGACATCGAAAAGACCCGTCTCGGCGAACGCGACAATTCGGGTCGCAGAAGACCTGTGCCTACCGGCGAGATTCAGCGAATCGAATGTGACACGGTCGTGCTGGCCGTAGGTGAAACCTTCGATCTGGACTTCTGCAAGGCCTCCGGCCTGGAGTTGGAGCAGGCAGGCACGATCACCATCGACAGCCTCACTCTGGAGACCAGTCGTCCGGGCTTCTATGCCGGCGGTGACATGATTACCGGAGCTTCCAATGTGTCGACCGCGATGGGCTACGGCAAGCAAGGCGCCCGCAACATCGACGAGCGGCTCATGAGAGAGTGCCGGTGGCAGCGCATCTTTCCCGAATTTACATACGAGCAGGAACTTGAAGAGCCGAACCAGAGCCGTCGCCAGACATCGCAGTCCACTCCCGTGAAAGGCCGCGCTCGGTCGCACCAGGAAGTTGCCACCGGACTTCTGCCGGAAGAAGCCTGGCAGGAAGCTTGCCGGTGCCTTCGTTGCGATGCGCACGGCAGGTGCGCGACCTGTGTGACGGTCTGTCCGGTTTTGGCGATTGAACCCCAAAAAACCGGGGCCAGGATCGCGAAGGTGCTCATTGACGAGGATCATTGCCAAGGCTGCACGATCTGTGCATCCCGTTGTCCCGACCAGGCGATCGAAATGGTTTCTCGCGAGCACGCTTTTGTAGTCGGGATCAAGGTTGATTGCGTGACCCCCCAGATAGAAGAGATTTGCCGGAATGCCCACTTCTACCCGGATCAGGTTGTTTGCTACTGTCATCGAGTTCAAGCCAAGGAAGTTGTGGCGGCCATATTGGCTGGAGCGAAAACGCCTGAAGAGGTTTCGCAGGCGACCGGCGCCCGGACAGGATGCGGGATTCTGTGTATCACCGGCGTCATCCGTCTGCTGGAAGGCGCAGGGCTGAAGTTAGGCAAGGCCCCGGGATGTCAGTGGTACGGAAATCCCGCAACCATCTGGAACATACCCGCCGGTGTCAAGGAAAAGTATCCGCAATTTTATCTTGAGAAGGATCAGCGAGCGATTGGCTCCGTGTTTCCGGGAGGTGAACAGGAATGAGCACACAAACTCTTGCACCCACTGAACCGAGAGCCTCGTATTACAACATCGATCCAAAAGCGTTACAAACACGCGCCGCCCAACTGCCGGGCATGCGGGGCGTTCGCATATCCGATCTCTTCCCCGATGCGCCGCAGCCGATCACTACGGAATCGGCCGACGCGATCCGGGAAAAAGTAAGAGCGGACACCCTCGATCAACTGGCAAAGGTAGATTTAAGCAAGATACAGCCGGGCGATTCGGTAAACATTTTAGCGTCGCATCACGGTTTCAGTATTTTCGGCGGTGAAGCCTATGCTGAAATGATCCGAACCATCCGGGATGAGGTCCAGAGCCGCTGTGGAACACATGCTATTTGTCTTTTTGTGGGCGTGGGAATGCGTTTCAGGGAAGCGGAAGAGTACATCAAGAAGTTCGAGTTGGATCAATATTTCAAGGGCAAGGCGTGGGGCATATGCCCGGTGGATGAAGGTGTGGCCATCGCGACGGAAATCGGCACCCTGTACGGAATACGACGGGCCTACTCCGCCAAATGGATTATTCACACTCATAACAACGATGTTCGGGAACTTCATTATCACAGGCAGATTGGGCGATCGTTCAAGCCTTTTGCAATGTCGTATGCCACCATCGAAACCAGGTCTTCTTATCACCAGAGCATGGGTCCGCGCTCCTCTAATTTATTGCCGCAGATGATTTTCAGCTCTCCATTCGTGCAGGAGAAATTCGTCGCTTCCGCGATCTTAGAGGTCGCACCCACCGGAACCATCGGCGTCAGCGCCAGCAATGACCTACGGCAACAGGACGTTGAATTCACTCGCCTTAATCTGAACTGGTACGGAAAGATACTTACTCTGCTCAGTAAAATAAAGGACGTGGTGGTGGTCCTTGATTATCCAGGGCCGTTTCCATATACAACCGCCGGCGGAGTGCTTTTTGGAAATTTATTGAACGCCAATGTCGATGAATTTGATCTTGACGTTCCTTTCCCGCCGTTTAACCGGTATACGGACATGCTTTACCCGGGCGAGACGCCTTTGTACAAGGGAGAACTGCCCCGGCCGAATCCAGCGGTAAAGGCGCTGGTGATTAATTATTGCTCGAAGGGGTATCCCGGCACGTTCTTTGCTCAACAGTTGCCCACGCTAGTGGTCGGGGCACAGGCTGATCTGCTGGCCAATTGCGAGCAGAACACGACGTTCATGGACTATGCCGTAAAGGTCAAAGACCTGGAGCAGGGCATCGGCTTCGCCAGGCGTTTCGCCAAAACGGCTAACGTGCTGGCCTTCGACGGCGCCATCGGGGGATTCAACGTCAGCGCGCCGCTCGCCGAGAAACTCCTGCAACTGGCGCCCGCGGTCGACCGGGAAGTGGACGAGGTGCTGATGCCGCGCTGGCTAAAGCAGCGGGGCCTCGCGGAGAACTGACGGTAGAGGCTTTCGTCTGGAATGCAAGCCGCAGTGAAGTTTGGAATTATTAAAGGGGAAAACGCTATGTCGTTCCGTGGAAATTGGGAAACTCTGCCGGGAGTTGTCGCTCGCCCAGGGGTGATCCGAAAGGTCTTCGGGGGCAAGAACAGCACCATGACCTTGAACGAACTGAAGCCAGGTACCCTGCCGAACCTGCACTCTCACCCGCACGAACAGATCACCTACATTCTGCAGGGCGAGGGGGAGTTTGTGCTGGGGGACGAGGTGATGAACCTGAAGGCGGGCGATTTGCTGCTGGTTCCGCCGAATGTTCCGCACAGCATGAAGGTGATCGGCAACAAGACGGTTCTGAACCTCGATGTCTTCAGCCCCGCGCGAGAAGACTACTTATAAAGACGCGCACGACGGACTACCGATAGGGACAGCGGATGGAGTTGAAGAAGCGATTGCTGGCAGGATCGGAGCCGTTGCTGGGAGCATTTCTGGGCGTGCCCTCGCCGGCGCTTACGGAGATGATTGGCCTGGCGGGCTTTGATTTCGCGATCCTGGACGCCGAGCACGGGGCCTTCGACCGGGCCCGTACGGAGGAGTGCCTGCGTGCCGCAACCGCGGTTGGACTTTCCTGCGTGGTGCGCGTCGGGGAACTGAACGCCCACGCTGTCCAGACGGCGCTCGATCTGGGCGCCGAAGGCATACAGGTCCCGCAGGTCGAATCGGCGGAGGAGGCGCGCAAAACGGTGGAGTTCAGTCATTTTCCACCCGTCGGCGCCAGGGGCTACGGCTCTACGACGCGCGCGGCCAGCTATGGCTTTCTCGCTCGCAACCGGGTCATCGCCGATGCCAGGGAAAAGACCGTGGTGTGCGTGCAGATCGAATCGCGGGCCGGGGTCGAGAACATGCGGGCCATCGTCGAAACCCCAGGCGTGGACGTCGTGTTTATCGGCACCAGCGATCTTTCGCTCGCCTATGGGCTGGAGAGTCCCGCCGACCCCAAGGTGAACGCGCTGGTCGACGAACTGGTGCCTGCGATCAGGAAGGCTGGAAAGGTCGCCGGCATTTACTCGAGCGACCGTTCGCGGCAGGATCACCTCGTGGGGATCGGGGTCAGATACTTCACGATTGCGGCTGGAATCCTGGCCAAAGAGGCATTTCGCCAGGAGACTCAGAATTTTGCGGATTTAAGGGCAAAGTCGTTGGCGAAAAGCGCAGCGCGGTCGAGCTGGCCAGGGTAAAGGCGCGGGCGCTTGAACCGCAGGGTAACGGCTACGGAATCTCCGCGCCGGGCGGAGCGGGAACATAATATTCAACGTTGAGATTAGAGGATGGAAATGGAAAAGGACCTACATCAATTTATTAAGCAGTTAGAAGAGCGGCGGCCGAACAGCGTGGTGCGAATCAGCAAGGAAGTGGACCCCGTGTTCGAGATTCCCGCCATCGTCACCAGCATGGAAAACAGGAAGAAGCACGCGGTTCTGATCTTCGAGCGCGTGCGCAACCTGCACGGCAAGATATCGACTCTGCCGGTGGTGGTGAACCTGTTTGGTTCGCGGGAACGGCTGGCGGATGCAATCGATTCTACTGTCCCAAACCTTGCCTTCGACTACATCGCGAAAGAAGTGCCGATCGCTCCCGTAGCCGTGAGCAGCAGCAGTGCGCCGGTGAAACAGGTGATTCAGATTGGCGATGCGGTCGACCTTTTTGAGCTGCCCATCATCACCCACAACGAGATGGACTTAGGTCCATATCTCACGGCGGGAAGTGCGTGGGTCAAAGATCCCGATAACGGCTGGACCAATTGCGCGATTATCCGCATTTTCGTCCATGAACCCAAGCGCCTGGTCGTCAACTTCAACGCCGCGCGCCATATGGCTCATATTTTCCGGAAGTATAAGGAGCGGGGAATCCCATCGCTGCCGATGGTAGTGGTGATCGGTCATCACCCGGCCTTTTACATGGGCGCACAGACAAAGTTGCTCACCGACGAAATAGAGATCATCGGCGGAGTCATGGGGCAGGGATTGGAGATGGTTCCCTCTGAGACTTGGGGCAAGGACATCATGGTTCCCGCTAATGCCGAACTGGTCATCGAGGCGGAAGCTCTCCACCCAGAACTATGATATCGAAGCGCCATTCGGCGAATACACGCAGTATTACGGCGGACAGAGAATGAATCCGGTGGCGATGGTAAAGGCCATCACCCGTAAGCAAGATGCGTATTACCTGGACATTATGCCGGGGCGGGCCGATCACATGCTGCTTGATGCTCCGCAGATCGAGGCTTATCTGTTTAACCGGATCAAGGCCGTTATTCCCGGCGTGACCGGTGTACACATGCCGGTCTCGGGGACAGCGCGTTTACATGCTTACATCCAGGTCAAGAAGGCAAACGATTCCGATCCCAGGACAATCATCGCCACCGCGTTAAGTTCCGACTACCGACTGAAGCACTGTATCGTGGTCGACACAGACGTTGATATTTACGACGATGAGCAGGTGCTTTGGGCCGTGGCCACAAGGTCGCAATGGGATAAGGACCTGATTGTCATTCCGGGAATGCTGGGGACCAGGTTGGATCCCTCCGGCAATGATACTTCGACTACGAAGGGAGGCATCGACGCCACCAAGCCGGCGGATGATTCCTCGTTTGCCCAACAAATCAAACCGGGCGCGATCATTGAGCGAATCCGCCTGGAAGATTACTTCGAACCGACGCTGGTTTCCTAGCTAGGGTCACGGCATAGCTGTGGCATACTTTAGCCCAGCGCTTTAGCCTGGGAATGGCAAAACGAAAACCCCGAGTCCCGCCAGGATTCGCTAATATCTCGAATATCAGCCCGCGAGTTAACGCCCGGCGCTGATATTCGGGAGACATCGACTCCGAGAGGCTTGATAGACGACGAAAGGGTTCAAATTCAATCTGTTAAAGCGCCCGTGAAGGCGCGACAGATAAGGGGATTCGATAACATGGCCAAAGTTTTTTATGTAACCTGCCCGAATTGCCAGAAGCGGTACTACTTGGATAGATTGCTGCACGAAATCGTGGTGCAGGACCCCAATCAGCATTTGCGGTGTCCCTACTGCAAGACCGAGTTCAAGTTGGGGGCGCCCGCCGCTTCACAGGCGGCGGGTTCACGGTAGCTGTATCTCGGGACTATCAACGTCGGGCTGATTCACGTTCTTGGCGACCGCGATGGCTTGGCCTTCGTTGAGAATCCCGAAGCCGTGGGTCTCTTCGATCGACATGTTCATGATGTTGTACTGGCCGTCTTCCCAGCTCTTCACATGGGGATCTTCGTCGACGATCAGGGCGCCGAGGTTGCGGCTGTTGAACATCATAATGTCGGTTAAATCACAATCGCGCGCACTCAGTTCCAACTCGACCTGCGTTGTCGCCAGCACCGAGAATCGACAACCCGGCCTTGCTGTCTAGCTTCCCCGAACGTGGTTTCGAGGGACACTATAGATGATACGCTGCCCCTTGAGGCCGTGCCGCCACTCTTGCTCCCTGTTTGCCGACAGTTCGGATGCAATTGTCGTGCTGCGCGCTGGTCATTCGCGAACCGTTGCAGAGCCAATGAGCTGGCGAGCTTGGACGTCCCGTATTGGTGGTTGGCCAAAGAGGCGTCAGTACTTAAATTCAGTCCGGATAGCGAACTGCGAAGGAAGTTCTGCGTGCAGAGGCAACGGGTGGAAAGAGCGTGAATGGAAAGACTCTTATGCGTGGACGAGACTGGCAATTGCTCTCGCGCCATCGATCTCTAGCCAACGAAGGAAGAAGCTACCTCGCAGAAACACTCTGATTTCGTTGCATCCCTAAGG
>CAVOKO010000010.1:0-215885 GCA_963696525.1 uncultured Acidobacteriota bacterium
TGGGATGTGGTGGTTTCCAGTTCTTCTTTAAGGAACCAGCTCATCCAACAATCAACTCGGCAAGGCAGTAGGAAGGTGGCTCTGGATACTCAGAAACGTCTGTTAAATGGCGCTCGCAAAAGGCGAAGTTGGCCTGAAGCAGATGAAGCCGGTGTTGAAGTTTGATGCTGCCATGAAGGAATTCCTTACTTGGTCTGAACAAAACCATAAGGCTCATCCGCAATCCTACCGTCGCCACAAAATCAGAAGCGTGGCCCTACTGAAATATTTCAAAAGAGTCGCACTGGACATGATTACCGTGGAAGATATTGAGCGGTTCAAACACAAACGCATGTCCACCAAAAGCCCGCGTACCAAACGGCTGCTGAAGCCCGCAACTGTGAACCGTGAACTGGCTACGCTGCGGCTGCTATTCAATTGGTGTATCCAAAATGAGGTGGTCACAGCGAATCCTGTCACCCGAATCAAGTTCCTCACGGAGAACAACGAACAAACCCGTGTGATTAGCTTCGATGAACAAAAGGCTTATCTGGCCTATGTTCCCAGCCGCTCCGTGACGTGGCTGCCCTGATGCTCGAAACGGGCATGAGGCCAGAAGAACTCTACAGGCTGCTGGTGAAAAACGTAAATTTGAAAGCTGGCTGGCTGTTCAATCCCCACGGAAAGACGAAAAGCTGCAAAACGGAAAATTCCCCTGACCGCCACGGCTCGGGCCATTTTGCACAAGAGGGGTTCAGTCAGCAAATGGGCCGTACGCGTTCGGTTCGGAAAAAGAACCCGAACAAACCGATAACGCAGTTGAACAAGCCCCACGGCACGGCAGTGAAAAGGAGTGGGGTGGCTGATTTCCGCCTCTACGACCCTCAGGCATACGTTTGCAACCCAGGTCGATTGAGGCTGGGGTGGATTTGATTACGCCTGGCTGCTCTGTTGGGCCATAGCCGGTATTGCGATGGTGCAAACGTTACGCCCACCCCGGGGAACAGCACAAAGTCGATGCCATTAGGAAGCTTGAAACCCTCTGTTTGAACAGCGGTACGAACAGCAAGAACGCGGAACGGCTACAACCGTTAGTGCAGCTCCCGATGGCAGGGAGATCAATCTCGAAAGCTCGACTCCAAACTTGAACTAGTCGTGCCCTGAAACTTTGTTATTTGCAGTGGCGGCAAGCGCCGTATCCGATGCGTAAGCTTCTTCCCGAAGCATCAGTTCACCAATTGCCCGAAGCTGATGAACGAGGTCTGTTATCACAGCATCTCTTTGACACCAACCTTCAGGTGCAGAGCCACTGAAATGACACCGGACGATTCGAAGTATGCGAATGGTGAAGCAGCGCGAAATGCTGACAGGCTGCTGCGCACTTCTGGCAGTTTGTTGTAGTCGGAATAGAAATGTAGCCACATCGACTTGACGCCATACTCGCGCCAAGAATGAGCATCATAGGCGAGCCACGGATTGAACTTCCCGAGCTGGAAATACTTGCCCGACCCGTACTGTGCACCTATCTGGCGTGCACCCTTGGCCGGGCATACGCCTGCGGCAACAGCCGCGCTGACAACGTCAGGCGGAAGCTCTGCATAATCGATCACTCGTCTTGGAAAATCAAGATTAGTTAATTCTTCCGCATCGAGGGGCCTGAACGTCTCATTGTCTCGATCCGCTCGCAAAGGCCTCGGAGTTGGCCAGCGTCGGTGTGGGCATTGAGGTCACCTTGTTCTGCTGGCGGCAGTGGATTGGTGTAGAAGTTCCACCCAACTCAGCAGTATTAGCTTATGCAGAGGGGGGATGTCCGCAATCCAGCGGGACGGGTAGATTCTCCCACCAGCATTCCACCTCGACAACGGTTCATCAGTTCTGCCCATATTGCACGTCGGCGCGATTCAGGCACTATAAACACCAGAGCTGCCGAGTGCGACGATGGCAGTTGCTGCAAGTACGTAATCGGTTGATTTTCGGTTAGACCAGCCCAGAACTTGTTCTCGACAATCACCCGAACGACACCAGCATCATCGGTGCCATTCATGTCTGGAATCGCGGAATCAGCGCCTACCTGCTGCGTTTCGAATGTAAGGCTTCTCAGGAAGGCTGACACCCCTACTGCGAAGCAGTTCGATGAAAACAGTCGAGGAAGCAGCCGACCCCTTGAGGATGAATGCGAGGGCCTCCGTGGCCAGATTTTCTGGATGGCTTGCAAACCGCAGCGCAAGATGAGCGAGCACGCTGTTGGATTTCATGAAAAACAGAGTGCTTGCTTTGAGACTGAATTGCAATCGAAACATGATTTCGTGTTCGAAATCCGAAGGAGAAATCGAAAACTGTCTACAATTCCGTCTACAGTTATGAAGTAGTTAACAGGAAGAGATAGTGCTAAATGCTTGAAAAGATTGGAGGCGCGGGCCAGAATCGAACTGGCGAATAAAGGTTTTGCAGACCTCTGCCTTACCACTTGGCTACCGCGCCCGTCGGCGAGCATTCTTAAGGTAGCGAAAAACGTCGAAAATGTCCATTCATTCGCAGTGCGTGGAAGTGTCCATCGGGGGCGCCTGCACGCAACCACTATGCGTACCGCGGGGACCCCGGCTTTCCCCCAACACGCGCCCGCAGCGCATGTCGGGAACCCCGGCTTCGGCGCGTTTTTTGGCAGCCCGTGAAGCCAGGAGCCAATCCATACACTACCCTAGTGTGGCTGCGGAGCATGGGCAATGTGGATACAATGGTCGATTCCCGCGTGCGCTCGGATTCGAACTCAAACGGGGGCAGCAACGCGGGTTGCCAAGGGAAAGGAAAGGACGAAGACGAATATAATGACCAACATCAAGATAGCGCTTGTGACGGGAGCTGGCAGCGGCATTGGCCGTGCCGTCAGTCTAGGCCTGCAATCGGCAGGGTACTCGGTTGTGCTTGCCGGCCGCCGCGCCGCAGAGCTCGAGAAAACAGCCGCGTTGGGACAAACTTCCCAGGGCAAGATGCTTCCGGTGCCCACCGATGTCAGCAATCCCGAGAGCGTGCGGGCTCTATTTGCCAGGATCAAGGAGACGTTCGGCCGCTTGGACCTGCTGTTCAACAACGCCGGCACAGGCGCCCCAGCCATCCCCATGGAAGACCTCTCTTATGAGCAGTGGAGCAAGGTGGTGGGCGTCAACCTCACGGGCGCTTTTCTTTGCGCTCAGGAGGCGATTCGCCTGATGAAAGCGCAGAACCCGTCTGGCGGGCGGATCATTAATAATGGCTCGATTTCGGCTCACACGCCGCGGCCCAATTCCGCGCCCTACACCACAACCAAACATGCCATTTTGGGACTCACAAAGTGCATTTCGCTGGACGGCAGAAAATACGGCATAGCCTGCAGCCAGATCGATATCGGCAATGCGGCGACGGAAATGACCGAGCGCATGACGGCCGGCGTCATGCAAGCTAACGGGACCAACATGATCGAGCCCAGGATGGATGTTCGCCATGTTGCCGACGCCGTAGTCTACATGGCAAGCCTGCCATTGGAAGCCAATGTGCAATTCCTCACTGTCATGGCCACGAGCATGCCTTTCATCGGTCGCGGGTGAACTGAAAGCTCTGGCTTTATCTATAGCTGTTCGCGGGAGCTGTTCGCGGGGGTGCGATTTCAGCCGGATCCGTTCTTGCGCAGTCTTGGAACGGGCTTTAAAATCACATCCCGTTGTGCCGGACGTCACATGATGCTTATAGTAGAATATTGCCACTCATCGATGAAGTCACGTTAAGCGGTGATGCATGCCATAGAAGGTTGTGTTTAGCAGGCTGCTGAAAAACAAGTTTCGGGAAGGACGAGCCCTAGCATCTTGTACGCTTCACTTCTGGATTACGCATTCGGTAGCGCCTCGCTCGTTGCTTCGGCGTGTTTTTCAGCAGCCGTCTAGTCGGTTAGCATGGCGCCGACGGGAACACCACCAGTGGACCGCTGTTGTTTTTCGGCCGGTATTGGGGCGAGTTGGAGTCATTCCAAATTCCTGATGGTTCGGAGCGGAAAGGCATACAAACATGGCTATCCAGAGCACGAAGTCTAAAGTGACAAAACAGGAGGCTGACGGCGGGCTCGTCCGCATCGGTCTGGCTTTGTCAAACTGGAGCGAACGATGGTTTCCCGATCCCCTGGTTTTTGCCTTGGCGGGAATCGTCGTCGTTTTCATCTGCGGGTTACTGCTGCATCAGCCCGCCAGCAAACTGGCAATCCAAGGCGGCAAGAACTTCTGGACTCTGGTTCCTTTCACCATGCAGATGGTGATGATCATTATCGGCGGCTATGTCGTTGCGACCACTCCCGTGGTGTACCGGTTCATCCAGGCGCTGGCCGGTATTCCGAAGAGGGGAAAGGACGCCATCGCGATGATCGCGTTGTTCTCCATGTTGACGTCGCTTATCTCCTGGGGACTGAGCCTGATCTTCAGCGGTTTGCTTACTCGCGAATGCGCCCACCGCGTGAAGGGCATGGATTACCGCGCGGCCGGCGGGGCGGCATACCTGGGTCTGGGGGCGGTGTGGGCGCTTGGGCTCTCCTCTTCGGCGGCGATGATGATGGCCACCAAGGGTGCGATTCCGCCCTCGCTGTTCGCCATCAGCGGTCTAATTCCGCTCGGCAGACGCTGTTTCTCTGGCAGAGCATGGTTACGGCCCTGGTGCTGATCGTCGTCTCGGTCGTGATCGCGTACTTCTCGGCGCCCTCCGCTGAGAAAGCGAGAACAGCCGGAAGATTGCGGCGTCGTTTACGAGTCGCTGGAGCGCAAGTTAGATCCAAGGAGCAAGCCGGGCGAATGGCTTGAATACAGCCCACTGCTCACGGTCCTGACCGCCGGGCATCCTGATCTGGTACTTGGTGGATCTGTTCCGCACCTCGCCGCAAGGCGCTTTGGCCGCACTGGATTTAAACACCTACAACCTGATGTTCCTCACCGCCGGCCTGCTGTTGCACTGGCAGCCAAAGCGATTTATCAAAGCGGTTGCAGAGTGCGTTCCGGCGACCGGAGGTGTCCTGATCCAGTTCCCGTTTTATGCCGTCATCTTCGGCATGATCGTCGGCACGGGGATCTCCGATTGGCTGGCTCAACTGTTTGTCCGGATCACGACTCACAACACTTACGGCTTGCTGGTGGCACTGTACTCGGCCATTTTGGGTGTCTTTGTTCCTTCGGGCGGAAGCAAGTGGATTATCGAAGCTCCCTATGTCTTGCAGGCCGCCAATCTGCACCATGTGCACCTTGGGTGGGTCGTGCAGATTTACAACGCGGCCGAGGCTCTTCCCAATCTGGTCAATCCGTTCTGGATGTTGCCACTGCTCGGCATCCTGAAAATGAAGGCGCGCGACCTGGTCGGTTACGCCGTTTTGCAGATGTTTCTGCACGTACCGATCGTTTTTTTCCTGTGCTGGCTCTTTGCCCAGTACATCCCCTATGTACCGCCGATTCGATAGTAAAGATTCAGCTTCCATCAGAAAGGGCAAGCGGACGGTTTCCGCTTGCTCTTTGTTCTCGGTTCGCGGATTCCATGCGCCAGCCTTTCGGCATCGAGGCGTCCGGCTGAAGTTTGTCCTGAAGCGAAATTTTGCGAGACATGCGCAAATTTCCAGAGACAGTCGGCCGGCTTCTCTGTTATTCATGTTCCTGCCCGAAGTGGCCGTAGCGAGATGCGGCGCGCCATCCCTGGCGCATCTTGAAGACTGTAGTAGAAAACTGGAGACTCCATGAAGATTTCGAGATTCCTTTCGCTGGCCTGCGCTTTCGCTCTGCTCGGATCGCTGTTATCGGTCAGTGCCGTTGCTCAAATCGAAATTCCACAAGCTCAGGTAACAAGCAGCTTTTCGTACCTGAATACCGCCAAGAACAGCATCAATCAGCGCGGATTCGAAATCTCGTCGGGTTACAACTGGCTTAAATGGTTGACCCTCGGCGGCGATTTCTGCCACTATTCCGGCAACGGCACAGCACCGCCGGGCCTTCTCCCAATCCCGGTCAGTGTTCCCTTTAACGTGAACACCTACACCGTGGCGGTTGGCACAAAATTCCTTTTGCGCAAGTCGAAGTGGGTCGTTCCCTTTGCGCGCCCCGGGCTAGGGATGGTGCACGAATCGACCCTCACAACGCTACCGATAATCGTGCCGCCCCAGGCGAAGGCTGAATATAGGATGTTCTACGGTGCAGGCGGCGGGTTCGAGATTTACCACGTGGTGCCGCATGCCTCGATCATCGTGCTCTCCGACTATCTGCGGACGCGTCTTTTTGCGCAAGACCTCAACAGTTACCGCATTTCGGCTGGGCTGAGTTACTTGATCGGCAGCAAGCGGGTGAACTAGACGGTTTCGCCGGGACCGCCTGCTGTGAAACTGCTGCATGGTTCGCCTAACCGGACCGTGCGATCTATCCTGCTGAAAGACAACCACTTATTCGAACAGCACGAGGTGGACCCGACAGCATCTAAGCCTTCAGCGGCGGCGTGCCTCGCAACCGCGGACAGGTTGCAGCCGGCGTCAACTAAGGACCGGACACGGAATAGAATTACTGTAGAGTTAGAGTAGGTTGCAGGTGGATGAAAAAACCACTTGTTGGGCTGCGCACAACTCTGGTTGGCGGCCTTGGTTCTTAGCAAACGAGGGAGAAGTGTATCCATGAGGTCCCCCAAGCTTTGGATTCTCGCGCTCGCGGCAATGCTGGCGACGTCGCTGGCCGCACGCGCTGCCGATACCGCGAAGGCCAGCCCCGCGGACCCGTCCGAAACGAAGTATCACGACGGTGGCATCAACGACCTCAGCGCGATCGGAAACCGTAATGTAGGTTGCGGCCGAGGCTTGGGCAACTGGTACTCCATCGAAAAGCAAATTGCGTTGGGAAAAGGTTTTGCCGACCAAGTAAGCCGGACGGCGAAGATGGTGCAGGACCCGGTGGTTACCGAGTATGTGAACCGCATCGGACAGAACATTGTTCGTAACTCCGATGCTCAGGTTCCTTTCACTATTAAGGTCATCGACTCCGATGAGATCAACGCATTTGCTCTTCCCGGTGGTTTCTTCTTCGTAAACTCGGGCTTGATACTCGCTGCCAACAACGAATCGGAACTGGCCGGCGTGATGGCGCACGAGATTGCTCACGTTTGCGCCTGCCATGCCGTCCGCGACGCCACCCGCGGACAGCTCGCGAGTCTCGCGTCTATCCCGCTCATCTTCGTCGGCGGCGGCATCGGTTACGCGGTCTCGGGTATCGCCGGCCTCTCATTGCCCGTGGCGTTTCTGAAGTTCTCGCGCGGATTCGAGGCTCAGGCAGACTACCTTGGCGTGCAGTATCTCTACAAGAGCGGCTACGATCCGCAGTCTTTCGTGCAATTCTTCGAGAAGATCGAAGCCATGGAAAAGAAGAAGCCTGGCTTATTGGACAAGACCTTCGAAACCCATCCTCCCACTCCTGATCGCATCGAGAAAACACAGGAAGAAATCGGACGGATTCTCCCGGATCGCGACCAGTATCTGCTCGATACGTCGGAGTTTCAGGCGGTGAAATCGCGCTTGGCTCAACTGCAAAACCGGCGCAAGGTCGATGACAAGAAGGAACCCCGTCCTTCACTTCGCCGCGGACAGCCGAGCGGCAATACCGACGACAGCAATACCAACGACAACGATCCGAAGCAGAAGAAGGACGACGATCAACCAACGCTGCACCGTCACGATAGCTGACTGAGTGTGGCAGGGTTTTCAGGCAGTCGCTACGGCGGCTGCCTTTTTTGTTTGGAGTAGAGTGAACTGCGTCGGGCGTCCGCCACGGCGGCTGTAAATGATTTAAATTGATAGCAGGTGCCGCTTGTAAGGCGTGCTTTGGCGGAGGAAGAGACCATGCGATTTGCGGTGATAGGGGCGGGAGCTGTTGGCGGTTACTTCGGTGGCAGACTGGCGCAGTCAGGCGAAGACGTCTGGTTCCTGGCACGGGGCCGCACCCTGGAAGCCATGCGGCAGCATGGGCTGAAAGTGGATAGCACAAAAGGTGATTTTGTGCTGCCCAGTGTTCGAGTTTCAGAACAACCGAACGAGGTCGGGCCGGTCGATGTCGTGCTGGTTGCCGTCAAGGCTGGGCAGATTGCGGAACTGTCTCCCACACTGAAACCCCTGGTTGGCCCGCAAACCATGGTCGTTCCGTTGCAGAACGGGGTTGAGGCGCCGGATGAGTTGTCGCGGATGGTGGGAAGCGACAAGGTCCTGGTTGGGCTCTGCGGCCTGATGAGCACGATCGTCGAGCCGGGATACATACGGCATTTTGGCCTTGAGCCTTTCATCGCGTTCAAAGAGCAGGACAATTCCCGTACGCCAAGGCTTGAGCCGCTGCGTGTGGCCATCGCCAAGGCAGGCATCCAGGCCGCCATCCCGGAAGATATTTACGTCAGGTTCTGGCTGAAGTTTTTCTTTATTGCCGGGTTTGGGGGAGTGGGCAGTGTCACCAGATCGCCGGTAGGCATTGTGCGCCAGACGCCGGCAACGCGGCAGTTGCTGCACCGGGCAATCGGGGAAATCGACACCCTGGCAAGAGCAAAGGGCGTAAAGATGCCGCCCAGCGCCGTGGACGACACTATGGCAAACATCGATGCATTGCCCGCAGGCGGCACAACCTCCATGCAGCGGGATATTCTCGAAGGGCGTCCCTCCGAACTGGAGTCGTTGTGCGGGGCGGTGGTTCGCATCGGCAAGGAGCTAGGGCTCGATCTGCCGGTCAACACCGCAATCTACGCTGCTCTCCTGCCTTCTGAGCTGCGGGCCAGATGCGAGTTGAAGTTCGACAGGATGTAGGCCGGCGTGGGCCTTTGCGCGCATTCCGATCCAAGCATTGGACGTCGCTTTCCGGCGGCAGCGCGGAGGCTGGGCTGGCTGGCGGAGACGGCCGACGAGGAGGATTGGCGGGCGCTCAACAGCCGCTTCTGTGATATTCCCGAATCGGTACCCGGAGTGCCTGCAAAAATTGTGAAAGTTTGGTTAATCGACAATCCAGAGGCTGTATCTTTAACCATTCGCAAGTAGAATTAGCCCGTGAAGCCTATCATCTTCGTTGTGGAGGATGAAGCAGACATAGCTCAACTCCTCCGACACCACCTTGAAGGCGCGGGATTCCTGGTGCGCCTCTTTTCAACTGCGAACAACGTGCTCGCCGAAGCCGAGAAGCAAAGACCATTGTTGTTTTTGCTGGACGTCATGGTTCCCGGCGGGGACGGTTTCGACCTGTGCCGCCAAATACGCGGAAAGCAGGCGATCGCCATGACTCCGGTTATTTTCCTGACGGCAAAGACCGGGGAACCCGACCGCGTACTGGGCTTTGAACTCGGCGCCGATGACTATATTTCAAAGCCGTTCAGCCCCCGCGAAGTGGTGGCCCGCGTCAAGGCCGTGCTGCGCCGATTTGAGAGGCCGCTGGCGCCGGAAGTGGTAAAATTTGAGGATCTTGAGATCGATAGCGGCGCCATGACGCTTACGGTTCGCGGCGCGTCGGTGCCGACCACTGCAACGGAATTTCGCCTCTTGGATTACCTGGCGCGCCATCCCGGAAGGGTATTTACCCGCGATCAGTTGCTGGATGCGGTTTGGCGCGAAACCGCCTTTGTTACTCCTCGCTCGGTCGATGTTTATGTACGCCGTCTCCGCGAAAAGATCGAAAAAGATCCCGAGCAGCCGCAATATCTGCGAACCGTGCGCGGAGCGGGTTACCGCTTCGGTGCGGCTAAGTGAAACAACGGGTCTTCTTTAAACTCCTTTTCGCTTTTCTGCTCGTCATCGTGGTGGCGACAGGTACGCTCGACCTGCTGGTGCGCAGGTCGTGGGAGAATTCGCTGCGCCACGAAACCGAAGCGGCCCTGCGGCAGAAAGTAGCGATGTTTGCCGACCGGGTGAACCACGAGCATCAAATTTCTCCGCAGAAACTCGTCGAAGTGGTCAGCCAGGAGGCGGCCGCTCGTGCCACCATCATCGACCCGCAAGGTAAGGTGATCGCGGATTCCAGCGCCGAGCCGGATTCGATGGAGAACCATGCCCAGCGTCCCGAATTCCATGCGGCCCTCGAAGGCGGAGTAGGGACTGCCACGCGCAAAAGTGCGACGGTCGGAATCGAATATCTTTATGTCGCCGCGCCGGTCAGCGGTGGCGCCGTACGATTGGCCTACCCGCTCGCAGTGATCCAGGATGCCCGGCGCGGAATCCGCTACGAGTTACTGTTTAGCTCTTTATTGGCTTTCCTGGTGGCGATGGTTGTTGCCGCGCTCTATGCGCGCTCGGTCAGCACGCGCCTGCGGCGCATCGTGGGTTTCGCGGCACAAGTCGCGAAGGGGGACCTTTCAACGCGGCTGGACGAAAATTCCGCCGACGAAATCGGCGCCGTTGCGCATTCGCTGGACGCTACCACGAAGCAGTTGCAGGAAAACTTCGAAGCCCTGCAGACCAGTCGCGACCAACTGGAAACCCTGCTGAATAGCATGCAGGAGGCGGTGGTGGCAGTGAACCGCGAAGGCCGGGTGCAATGGGCCAACCGGCGGATGGAAAAACTGCTGCCCACCGGCGTCCGGCCTAACGCCGCGGTCGTCGAGACGATTCGAGAACCGAATTTCCTGGCCACCATCCAGGCTGCGCTTCGCGATCGCTCGGTTTCCACCAAGCGCGCCTCTTCCATCGTGCCTGGCAAAATCTTCGATGTAACCGCCGCGCCCATGGCCGGCGGAGGCGCAGTCGCGGTGTTGCACGACCTGACCGAGATCGAACGCGTCGAGAAAACTCGCCGCGACTTCATCGCCAACGTTTCGCATGAGCTGCGGACGCCGCTGACGAACGTGCAGGGATACGCCGAAACCCTGCTGGAGACCGTCGGAGAAGATGGCCCCAGTCGCGAGTTCCTGGAGATTATTCGCAAGAATGCCACGCGCATGACGCGGATTACCGAGGACCTGCTGATCCTTGCCAAGGTCGAATCGGGCGAGCAGAAACTCGATCTCCATTCGGTCTCACCCGCAACGCTGATCGAGGATGCCGTCGAGAACTTCCGCGAAAACGAGCTTGGTGAAACGATTGAACTGATCATTCAGAATCATGCCTCGCAGTGCGTATCCGCGGACCGCAACGCCGCTTTTCAGGTCTTCCGCAACCTGATCGATAACGCGCTAAAATATGCCGCGTCGGGGGGCCGGCTGGAAATCGGCTCGCGCGATGTGGAAGGTGCTGTCGAATTCTTCGTGCATGACTACGGCCCGGGGATCGCCTCGGAGCATCTGCCCCGGCTGTTCGAGCGTTTTTACCGGGTTGACAAAGCGCGCTCTCGCGAGAGTGGCGGCACCGGACTGGGATTGGCAATCGCCAAGCACATCGTTCGCGCGCACGGCGGCGCCATCTGGGCCGAGAGCGAGCTGAACCACGGCAGCATCTTCTTTTTTACTTTGCCGACAGCAACCGATGTTTCATAATCTTGATCGACGTTTCATGCAGCGCGTTTACCGGGCGTAAACACTCTCCCGGTATAGTTGGATGTCCACCCCACCACGCGCGCAAGCGGCGCTCAACGGGGACTTTGGGCTTCGGGTATTGCACCTCAGACATCGCGGAGGCAGCATGGCAACCTCTTCCTCTAATCACCACGCCGATATCTCTCAGGTCACCAACTTGACGCTGGATGCATTCCGGTTAGCTCGTTCCGGGGCCGGGGCCGCCGCGGAGGCAATTGACGCCGGCTCTGAAGAAGCCTTGAAAGCATTGCGAAACTGCGAGATTAGCCTCGACGGGATTGACCGCGACGTCGATGAGTTCTCCACCTCCATCATTACCCGTGTAAGCGAAAGCGACGCGCGGGAATTGCTTGCCTGCATGAAGTTCGTGGTCGCTCTCGAGAGGATCGGCGACCTGCTGCTGAGCTTCGGCAACCGCGTCGAGTCGGTTGGGCCTCGCCTCGCGGCGGAAGACAAAAAAGCGTTGGAGTCGATGGCAACGCGCCTGGAGAGCATGCTGGGCGAGGCCGACAGCGCATACCGGGAACGCAACCTCGATCGCGCCGTATCCGTGTTGCGTTCCGACGCCGAGATGGACCGTCTCCGCAACCTGATCTTCCTGCATCACCTCGATGCTCAACACGAACAACGGCGTCCGGAGAGCTTTCATGTGCTGTTCATGGCGCAGGGATTGGAGCGCGCCGGCGATCATGCCAAAAACATCGCCGAAGAGGTTTGCCACCTGGTGAGTGGCAGGACCGTGCGGCACGTTCTGCGCAGCTACGAATTGCCCGACGAAAAACTTTTCATCGAACACCTGCGTGCGCAGCACCGGGAAAAACGATGACAGACCGGAACTTCAGCTTCCTTGGCCCGGACCGGCGCGGCCCGGTCCGGCGGAAATTCATTCTTTTGTAACAACTTTATAGTACTTAGGAATAGAGCTCGAACCAGAGCTGAATCCAGGAGGGCGGAGTGAATCGTTTTCTCAGAGTCGCGTGCTGTGTTGCACTTTTCAGCGTTTGCGCTGGGGCGCAGATTAATCTGAACGGCGCCGGTGCTACGTTCCCATATCCGATGTACTCGAAATGGTTTAGCGAATTCCACAAAGCAAATCCCAACATTCAGATCAACTATCAATCCATCGGCAGCGGTGGAGGCATCCGCCAACTGCTGGAAGGAACGGTCGATTTCGGGGCCAGCGACGGGCCGATGACGGACGAACAACTGGCGGAAGCCAAAGTGAAAATTCTTCATGTGCCGACGGTGCTCGGCTCGGTTGTTCCCGCTTATAACATTTCCGGCGTCACCCAGGAGCTGAAATTCACCCCCGATGTCCTGGCCGGCATTTTCCTTGGCAAGATCAAGAACTGGAACGATCCCGCGGTGGCCAAGGTGAATCCCGGCGTTAAGTTCCCCAACCAGGAGATCGTGGTTGCCCATCGTTCCGATGGCAGCGGCACGACCTACGTGTTTACCGACTATCTCTCTAAAGTCAGCCCCGAATGGCAAAAGACAGTTGGCAAAGGTACGAGCGTGAAGTGGCCCGCGTCCACCGCAATCGGCGGCAAGGGAAACGAAGGAGTCGCCGGAACAATTCGCCAGATCCAGGGATCGATAGGCTACATCGAGTTGATCTACGCGGTACAGAACAAGATCCCATTCGGGACCGTGCAGAATGCCGCTGGCACTTTCGTGAAGGCCTCGCTGGAGTCTACGACGGCGGCGGCGGCCGCAGCCAAGATGCCGGCCGATTTCCGCGTTTCCATCACCAATGCTCCCGGCAAGAACGCTTACCCGATTGCCAGCTTTACCTGGCTGCTGGTGCCAGTGCAGTCCAAGGATGCCGCCAAGGGTAAGGTTTTGAAAGACTTCCTGACTTGGATGCTGGACAATGGCGAGGCTATGACGGCGCCCTTGACCTATGCTCCTCTGCCCGCCCCGGTGAGTAAAATGGTGCGCGCGGAGATTGTACAAATACACTAGCTTTGGAGCAGCGGCTCTGCTAACTTCGAAGACACACAACGAGTCTTTGGAGTCTCAACAATGAGGAAAATTTTAGCCGGGGTGCTGACCCTTGTGCTTTGCGGTTCGACTTGGCTGGCTGCTGCTGATACGGAAAAGAAAGAACCCGTTCCCGGGAAGGCAACAACCAGCTCGGCGCAGACTAGCGAAGCGCAAAAGTTGCGGCAGATGCAGGCTAAGTTGAAGCAACAGCAGGAGCAAATCGATAAACTGCTAATGCAGTTGCAACAGAGTCTCCAGGCCATGCAGCAGGCGCAACAGAAGCTCCAGGCCGACGCGCAGCAAACCGGGCAGCAGGCGCAGACTGCGCAACAGCAGGCCGTGGCGGCGCAGCAGAAGGCCAATAGCCTGAACGATCAGGTAACGGAAATGCAGATGACGGTTGGCAACGTCGCCCCGAAATCGCCAGCCAAGTAAGCCGCTAGTAGGCTTGGTATCCACGTTTACCAGGCAAGGATTCAAGAGGTTAGAATGTTTAGCTGCCGGTTCAGACCGGCAGTTTTTTATTGCGGTGAGGGAATTCTCCGCAGTGGATCTCTGGGGGCGGCCGGCAAGAGATGACCTCTGAGCTTGATACGATTTGCTGGGTGCGGGAGTTGTTGGAATCGCAAAGTACGATGACGCTGGCGACGGTGGACGAGCACGGCAGCCCGGACGCCGCGCCGCTGTTCTTTTTTCTGCGGGACGACCTCACGCTTTACTGGCTTTCCCCCGCCGACAGCCGGCACAGTATCAATTTGCGCGCGGCCGCGGGCTGCAGTTGCAGTGTACTTTGGCATCTCCGGTGCATTCCTTTTTGGGCGCCACCTGACCCGCCTCTAGGGTTTTAATGCTACGTTAACAAAGCTCTGATAACCTTAAAAACGTGAGTACAGTGCCTTCCAATGGTGCTCCCCGCGTTCCCAGCCCTGTATTCGGCAAACCGCGCGTAATTGCTGAAAAGCGCAGTACGCTGGAAGCGGATAGAACGCCCGCTCCGGTGCGCCGCATCAGGCTGCGAGCGGGGCGAGCGACTAAGATCGCCGACGACTCTTTTCGCTACGCCATGCTGACGTGTTCGCTCTCCGTGATGGCGATTGTGGTACTGATCCTGCATGAACTGGTTAGCCGTTCCCAACTTTCGATCGCCAAGTTTGGGTTCAAGTTCTTCCTTGGCTCGGAATGGGACCCTGTTGCCGGACAATTTGGTGCATTTCCGTTTCTTTACGGCACCCTGGTTTCTTCTCTGGTTGCGTTGCTGCTGGCGGTGCCATTGGCGGTCGGCGTCGCGGTGTTCATCACCGAGATTTGCCCCAAGTCCATGCGGGGGTTAACCTCATTCACGGTGGAGCTGCTGGCTGCGATTCCAAGCGTTATCTATGGTCTGTGGGCAATTTTTGTTCTAGCTCCGCTGCTGCGCAACTGGGTTCAGCCGGCTCTGGCCGAGTCACTGGGCTGGACGGGGCTTTTCACGGGTCCGCCGTTTGGCATCGGCATGCTGGCGGCTGGAATCATCCTGGCGATCATGATCATCCCCATCATCGCATCGATCACCCGCGAGGTGCTGGTTGCCGTGCCGCGCCACCAGCGAGAGGCAGTGCTGGCGCTGGGGGCTACGCGCTGGGAAATGGTTCGGATGGGCGTGCTGCGCAACGGACGTGCCGGGATCCTCGGGGCAGTCATTCTCGGTCTGGGCCGCGCCATGGGGGAGACCATGGCGGTCACGATGGTCATCGGTAACCGGCCGGAAATTTCCAAGTCGCTGTTCGCGCCCGGATACACCATGGCGAGCGTCATCGCCAACGAATTTACCGAGGCTACGGGCAATCTCTACCTCAGTGCGCTGGTTGAGATTGGGCTTGTCCTGCTGCTGCTCACCGTCATCGTGAATGGTTTAGCCCGCTTGCTTATCTGGTCAATCACGCGCGGCACCCCTTCGAGAGTGTGATGTCTGAAACCGAACAACGCGTTTCTTGGTGGCGCCGCACGGCCAACGTTCTGTTTACCGCGGGTGCGGGAGCAGCGGCCTTTATGGTATTGGCACCACTGTTCGCGATTCTTTCTTACCTGGTTTACAAGGGTGTGGGCGCCATCAACTGGGAGTTCCTGACGAACACGCCGCAGCCTGTCGGCGAACCGGGCGGCGGAATGGGAAATGCTATTCTAGGTTCCGCGTTGATTCTTGGTATCGCCAGCCTTATCGGGGTGCCGCTCGGGATCGGAGCGGGCATTTACGTTTCGGAATTCGGGCACGGAAGATACGCCAATATGGTTCGCTTCACGGCGGATGTGCTCAACGGTGTTCCGTCCATTGTGATCGGAATCGCGGCCTATACGCTGGTGGTGCTCCGACAGGGACATTTTTCCGCAATGGCCGGGGGCGTGGCCCTGGGCATCATGATGGTGCCTACCGTGGCGCGCACCACGGAGGAGATGTTGCTGATGGTTCCACACTCGGTGCGCGAGGCGGCTTTAGCACTGGGGGTTCCACAGTGGCGCAGCACTCTTTCGGTGGCCTTGCGAACCGCAAGGTCGGGAATCATCACGGGAGTAATGTTGGCATTTGCGCGCGTGGCGGGAGAAACAGCCCCTCTGTTGTTTACCGCGTTTGGCAATCAGTACTGGAACACTAATCCGAATCAGCCTACCGCCGCTTTGCCGCTGCAAATCTTCACCTATGCCATCTCGCCGTTCGATGAGTGGCACCGGCAGGCATGGGCGGGTGCATTGGTCTTGATCGTCCTGATTGTCGTTGCTGTCGCGGTGGTGCGCCTGGCGGCGCGCCGCGGTTCCTTTGCGCAACAATCCTGATGTTCGATCCACCGAAGTTCCTCCAATTTGGATTGCGGTGGACGGCAGCCTGGCTGCCGCGGGGAGAAAGGGGCCCGTGCTGAATGGGCGTGGGGATCGATGTCCAGGATCTGAATGCGTGGTTTGGAAAGGCTCAGGTACTGCACGACATCAAAATGAAAATCGAGCCCGGCCACGTGACGGCCATTATCGGACCGTCCGGCTGCGGCAAGTCGACTTATATACGGTGCTTGAACCGCATGCACGAGACGCTGCCGGATGCGCGTGTCTCCGGACGGGTTAAAGTCGGCGATCTCGATGTGTATGACAGCGCAACCGCCGCCGTGGACGTGCGCCGGCGCATCGGCATGGTCTTTCAAAAGCCGAACCCGTTTCCGACCATGTCGATCTATGACAACGTTGCCGCCGGACTTAAGTTGAACGGTTTCCGCAATCGGCACGAACTCGACGAAATCGTCGAACAATCGTTACAATTGGCCGCCTTGTGGGACGAAGTAAGGGACGTGCTCAAAAAAAAGTCGGGGGCAAGCCTCTCCGGCGGACAGCAGCAGCGGCTTTGCATTGCGCGTGCGTTGGCCGTGGCGCCCGAAGTCCTGCTGATGGACGAGCCCGCTTCGGCGCTGGATCCGATTTCAACCGGCAAGATCGAAGAACTGATCTTCCAGTTGAAAGAGCGCTACACAGTCGTCATCGTGACGCATAATATGCAGCAGGCCGCGCGCGTGGCCGACTACACGGGCTTCTTCCTGATGGGTATTCTGATCGAGTTCGACAAGACGCAGAAGATCTTCACCACCCCCTCCGATCAACGCACGGAGGATTACATTACAGGCAGGTTTGGATGAAGCGGACCAGGTTTCAACAAGGGCTGGATGACCTCAAGCAGAAGCTTCTGCAGATGGGCGGCATGGCGGAGAGCGCGATCGAGGCCGCGGCTGAATCATACCTTCAGCGCGACCCCAAGCTTTGCCAACTCGTCTTCGAACGGGAAAACGCGATCAACGATGCCGAACGCGCCATCGATGAACTTGCGCTCGACCTGCTCGCCATGCAGCAACCCATGGCTGTCGACCTGCGCTTCATCGTGGCCGTGCTGAAGATTAACTCGGATATCGAGCGCGTCGGCGATCAGGCGGTGAACATCGCACAGCGCACGATGGATTTGCTGACGGAACCTGAAGTCGATGACATCCCGGTCGACATCGGGCGGATGACGGCAACCGTGCTGACGATGATGCGGCGCGCTCTCGAGTCCTTCCTCTCCGGAAAGGCGGAAGTCGCCGTGGCCGTTTTGGAAATGGACAACATCGTCGACCGCATGAAGGACGAAGCCTTCGTCATCCTGGTGCAGCGAATGAAGCAGGATCCGGCCCGGGCGCAAGCTTATCTGGACGTGCTGTTGATTACGCGCAATCTGGAGCGGGTGGCCGACCACGCGACCAATATTTCCGAAGACGTAATCTTCTGGGTACGTGGCGCCGATGTCCGTCATCGGGTCGGCCTTGATCCGGATGACCAGCAGGTCATTCCGCAATAGTAGCCGGAGTTCCCCGATTGATGCGCTTTTACGGGGCGGACGCGAGAACCACGGTCCTGCCCAGGTTGGGTTAGAAGTCAGGTTAGAAAGAATATGTTGGGTTAGAAAAAACAAGGCAGCATCGGGTGATGCCGCCTCTAGTCAGGAGAGCTTCTTCATTGAGGTATTTGCCCACCAGTCAGACCAGTTTCGGGGAAGCTTGTGCTAGGTGGTTTCCTTTTTGGCGTTTCCCGTCAGCAGAACCGATTTCATGTTCTCGCATGCCGGCGCCGCACGATAGATTTCGCACTCGTAGCAATCCTTGCCGGGCCAACAGCAGGTGTGATGGACCCAACAGGGATTGGACGACTCTGCCGTGGTAGCGCAGTGGCTTCTCTCAGCACCGTCGCAATGGCGAACGTCCCAGCAGGGCAGTAGAGCAAGCAGATGCCGGACACCGGCAAAGTTCAACCGGTAGTCGCGCACCAGACGCATCAAAGTCTCGATCCATGGATAGTCCCGTTCAGTGTAGTAACGGGTCCCCTTTGACGACTTGATGGGTATGAGGAGTCCCTCGCGCTCATAAAGCCGGAGCAGGTCCACAGAGATATTGAAATGCCGGGCCACGGCGCCGATCTTGATTCTGCGGTCTGGCTTTGTGGGTGGCGCGACGGAAGCTAAGGGGTTCGGCACTGAGAGCATAACTACCTCAAAACTATCTACAAGGTCGAGACAACATCTTGCTAACATGAGAATAGCAACCTGGTGACCAATCTCTCCACTGTACACCAGATTCTAACTAGCCCGGTTTCAATGTTTTACCGTGATGCACTGCAATCGTAAAGAAATCGTGACCAGAAGGGCGCGAAAACACGCAAGCAAAGTGCGATTTTACCCAAAACGGGAATGCGGGGCGGAAGCAGGGGTGGAACCGCAGCCGTAGCCCAAATACTTGCACCACGGCGAAGTCAACTCGGCACCCCGACAACTCCCACATGCACGGGGCACGGGGCTCTGCTAGCCAGGGCTCCTCGCCTTCGATCTATCTTGCCGGAGGGCTAAACAATAAAGGAATTGCTCTAGCACTTACGGGACGATCGAGATCAATTGCCAGGGTGAAATTCCAAGCGCTCCCGCCGAGTCTCAACGCGGCGCGATGGTTTCAACAAGGGCCGGCGTAGCCAAGCTGATCTCGAATTTTTTTGCATCATTTTCCCGGCGTGCAGGCAACCAAAATCGCGGAGCAACTCAGGCGTGCAGCTTTGGCTTCTATTCATAAGTCGCAGATGCGATCTGAATGAATTGGACAGGAAGGTGTCAATGTTGCAAGCCTCGGCCCCTGGACGCTACAGGTATTTAACCCTGTGCGTGGTGCTCCCCGCGTTTTTGTTCCTCTCGGCATGTGGCAGAGGAACCGGCTCATCCTCTGGTTCGCAAACTAGCTCGGTAACTACGACCTCGGCAGCCCCGACCGTGACCATGAGTGCCAGCGTAACCAAAATCGTGGCTGGCGGTTCGCTTACGCTGACCGTTGTGGCGAGCAACGCCACGCAGGTCGTCATCTCCGATAACTGCGACAGTAACACCTATACCTTGCCGGCAACTGGCGGAACCCAAATAGTTCCAGCCCCGAGTACGCCTGGCACCTGTACCTACACGGCGACGGCAAGCGGTGGCAGTCAGCCGGCTGTTGCCAGTGTTCCCATTACCGTGGCCCCTTCGACGGCGACGGTCGTCAGCATAACGGCCAGCCAGCCGACAGTTGCTGCCGGACAATCGGTGACTCTGACTGTCACCGTGGCGAACACAAACTCGGTGTTCATCACCAACAACGTGAACAGCACGAGCATTTCTGTTCCGGCGGGCGGTGGGACAGTGCCTGTAAAGCCGAGCCAGACCACGACCTATATAGTCACGGGCACGGGAGCGAACAACCAGACGTCTACGGCCCAGGTTACGATCACGGTAATGAGCGTGTCGATTGCGGCCGCTCCCGCTACGATTGTCAACGGGAGTTCCACGACCCTGACGTCTACAGCCGCCAACGCGACGCAGGTGGTGATCTCGGACAACGTTGACAGCACGACTTACACCTTGGCCGCGACTGGGGGCACGCAGGGTGTCAGCCCGACCGTAACCACGACCTATACGGCGACGGCTACCAACGGAAGCGTCACCGCGACAGCAACGGCCACGGTGACTGTTAATGCGACGGCCAGCGTGGCTCTGATCAATCACGTCATCTTCCTGATGCAGGAGAACCGCACCTTCGACACCTATTTCGGGATGTTGAACCCATACCGCCAGACGAACGGATTCAACATTGGCGACGACAGCAAAGAGTACGATGTCGATGGGCTTGCCGGAACCAACGGTGTGAAAGCGAGCTACTCCAACACTAACGACCCGCCGGCGTCTACTCCCTTCTCGTTGTTCAAGTTCGACACTGCCTGTATCGACGACATGACTTCGGACTGGCTCGGCAGCTATGGCGATGTGAACACCTACGACTTCCTCGCCACCCCCAAACCCCGTCCCATCCTGATGGACGGCTTTGTTCACGTAGCCGAGGACTATGCCAAAACCTGCGCCGCGTCTAATGGGAAAACTTGCAGCGGAAATCCGACCGATGATCTCGTGGGTCAACGCGCCATGGGGTACTACGATGAGACGTTCCTCAACTATTACTACTACATGGCTTCGCAGTTCGCGCTTTCCGACCGCTGGTTCTCGCCGGTCTCCAGCAAGAGTACGCCGAACCGCCTCGCAACCATGACGGGTGGAACCACGCAAGGCCTGGTCTACGACCCGTTCAAGGACGACAACGACATACTCACCGCCGCCATCAAGGCAGGCGCAAATGTTTCCACCATCGAACAACTGAACATCCCAACCATCTTCGGCAAGCTAACGAAAGCCGGAGTGTCGTGGAGAATCTATTACGGCATAACCAATGGCGGCTGTACGGAAAACGATGGCGATTGCGGAAACTCGACGCTGAGCGCCTTCCCCTCGATCACTTTCGCTGATTTCCAGGAGTCGTATCAGTATCTGTATGCTCCGGCGGCCAAGGGAGTCTGCTCTGCCACAACAACCTCATCTGGAACGGCTGTCGGCGATAGCCAGAATGCATTTTGTATCGACACGAGCCACATTGTTCCCATCAGCCAGTACTTCCTCGACATCGCGAGCGGCGTGACTTGCACGCCCGGTCAAACCGGCGCCTGCATGCCCAGCTTTGCCTTTGTCGAGCCGGCCTACGGCATCGATGACGAGCATCCTGGTTCGGGCCAGTCGATCCTTTCGGGACAGGCGCAGGTTGCGAAGATGGTTAGTGGGCCCAATGGGCTGATGAGCAGCCCGGCGTGGAAGGATTCGGTTTTCTTCCTTGCCTACGACGAAGGCGGCGGACCGTTCGACCACGTTCCCCCAGTTCCTGGATCAACCAACAAAAATACCAACCCCGCATTGGGCATTACCACCGATATTTCCAGTATTGCAGTCAACCCGGACACATACTACCCATGTCCGGCAAACGGCCCGGTTAATCCCCTGACCTTGCTACCGACGCCGACCGTGCACTGCGACTTGCAGCCCCATACTGGCTATGACGACCCCGGCTACAATCCTGACGATGCACCGGCGTCACCGTTACTGGGAGGTGGAGGACAGGGGTTTGCGGCTCAGCTCGGGTTCCGGCTCCCTAACATGGTCATTTCTCCGTTCACCAGGAGACATTACGTTTCCCATGTGCCGATGGATCACACGGCGATCATCAGGTTCGTGGAAGATCGCTTCATCAATAACCAGCAGTACCTCACCAATCGCGATGCAGCCCAGCCTAAACTGCTGGATTTCTTCGACTTCGTCAACGTGCCTTGGGCCACACCGCCTGCGCCGAGCACCATTCCAACGCCGCTGTCGCCCTCGACCCCCAACACGTGTACGCCCGCGTCGATGCAGTAACTGCCGGAATATAGGCCCAGCCGAGGACGGCTGGGCCTGCGCTTCCGCAGCCGAAGTTTTTCTTCAGCCAGACGAACCGCCGCTCGATTTCTTGCGGTACACGTCATAGTTGCCGAGGCTTTCCACTGGCCGAAAATCTTGCCGTAACAATTCGAGTAACCGCTCCTTATGCTCTACCGGATCTTCCTCGATCTGAAGCTCACGCTTCACGATCAACCAACGGATGTCCCGAGCCCGGCTGAGCTGGAGGATTTCTTCCGGGCTATACGGATTGACGGTATAATCAAACATAAGCACCGAGAAGCGTGGATGCCTTCCGCTGCTGTAATAAAACAGATCCTCGCCAGGGATCATCAACAGTCCTTCCTGCCTCGGAATCTCGCGCTCGGAATAACGCAGCAATTCCTCGAACTGTGGGAGCCACGCGCCACGAACTGAGAGCCCCTTCAGCGCGGCCAAACTCGATCGGGTTATCACGCCCTCGGAAAGATTCGCATAATTCAGACGCTCATGGCTCAAAACGTAAAGCCCGCCCGAGACCAGCATCGAGATGGCCACCACGGCGGTGAGTGACACCGTCTTCCAGCCGGTCCGATCCTTCAACGCTGGGGAAAGAGCGCTGATCGTATCCGCAAACAGCAGCATGAATAGCGGCCAAACGGCGTAAGTAGAGCCCCAGAGTTGCTGTGACAAGAAAGCTCCATTCACGGTACCGATCAGCATGAATGGCAGGACGAGCGCGATGCCCCGGCGGCGTCCGACGCTCAAAAGCGCCAAGACAAAGGAAACCATCAACAGGAAAGGCCAGAGAGCAAGCAAGCATTCGGCGCGCTCTACCGGCTCTGGTTCGACGAATAAATAAATCAGCATCCAGAGGAAAGGGCTCGACAGTAGTAAGCCGGATAGTAGCGCCAATCTCCGGTCGTCCCGCCAATTGAGCCACAGCAGCACCGCCCCGGCCAAAAACGCTGCGATCCACCAAGGCAGTAACGGATTCCGGTAGACGGCGAGCATGTCCGCGAGAGGAGGCATCCGCCGGGACGCGGCGAACTGAATTGTCCAGTGCTTATAGTTCGCCAGACCGGCGGTCAGATGTAGAAGGAAAAGAGCCGATAGCAGTCCTCCAGCCGCTCCGAACATGACCCATAGCTGTCCACGCACGGGCCGGCGCTGCCATAGGTTAAGACCCAGCAGCACTGCGAGCGCCAGCCCCGCGCTTCCCAGAAAGGCAAGTCCCGTATTCTGTTTGACAAACAGTGGAACCACCAGCACGGCTCCGGTGACAAAAGCGGGCAGCGGAGCAAATCCTCGATGCTCTAATCTCTGAAGTAGAACTATGCAAACGAGTACTGCAAAGGTGCAGTCGGGATCGTAAAAGGGATGCGGGAAAATGCAGTAGATTCCCAGCACGGTTAATGGCGCGCTCAGCAGGAACGCCACGATCCGGGCTGGCTTCACCGCGCCGCGTACCATGTTCAGTATGATTTTCCAGGCTAGCACCGTGGACAGTCCGCCCACGGCCGCACAGTAGAGCACATGATGAAAGAAGACTCTCCCGGTGAGCTTGATGAGCGCCGCTTGGGTGAGAAACGTCAAGGGCGCGTAAGGCAACGGGAAGTCATGGTAGGGCATGTCCCCGAGCGAGATCCTGTACGAGTTCTCCAGGATGTAGCTGAGGTCCCACAATACTCCGAGCCTGGCGTTCTGCCATAGCACCACGGCGGCGGTCGCGACAAAAAGGATTAGCGCGACGGTCCAGTCCTGCCATAACTAAGCCTGCTCGCCGATGGACCTGTCAGCTACACTCGCCGCCTCCATACCGGGCACGGGTTCGCGAATTTGCGGATCGATTTTCATAGGAGCATTGCGGTTCAAATGGGCTTAACAAGCTGCGGAAAAACAGGCTTGCTCTGATGTGAGCATACAAGCAATTGCGCTCGAGCGCGATGTCAGCCGGCTGATCTCACTTCCCACGGCTCCGTCCCGCAGATCAGCCGCACCATAGGAGGTGATGTGTAAGCAATCTGCGTAGGCCCGGTGCATCTTATTGGTCGCGCTTGATCCTAAGAACTCTTTAGCAGAATCGGCCGGAGCGGCCGTGGAGCCGCCACCAGCGTCCGCAAGAAGCTGCCTGTGTGCTGCCACCAGCCTTGGAAAACCTGGCCGTTAGCGCAACGGACGTGCAGCGGACACCAGTTATCAAGAGCGCATGGCAACCTGGAAGAGGGTTCCAGCTCGCTGATGCGCCCCAGTTCATCTTCGCCTTGGCCTTGAGTCAGAAGACTCACGATTACGGACCGTGTATCCAGTCGAAGGCCGGTGCGCAATGCTTTAAGCGCACTCTCTTTTGCGCTCCAAAGCAAAGTTACCAACTGAGACCGGTCTGCCGCGTCCACTTGTGTGATAAGTCTCTGCTCGTCGGTGGCGAAATAATCACGGACAAAAGCATCGCTGCGACACTCGGAGATTTCCAAATCAAACCCCAGCAGCCCTCCGGACCTTGCGATGGCGCAACCCGCAACACCGGACCGGTGACTTAGCGAAATAGTAACGTTCGCTGGTTCATCCGCAAGAAATGCCTGCGGCGCACCGGAGGGCTCCGGACGTATTTCGATTTCCGAAAGAGTCTCGGGATCGCTAGGAACGTTCCAGTAAATGGCCAGGGCTCGTTTCGCTGTCCAGCGTCCCAGTCGCCAGTCTGCGCGACGTTTTGCAAAACGCAGACCGGCGAGCGAAGCCGCATCTTTAGCACTTAACCACTTGTCATGCGCCGGTATTTCCGATTCGGCCTGTTCAAGCCAAAAGACGTCCATGATACTCGCCCTTGCCGTGACGGTGAATGGATCAATCAGAAGCCATGCCCGCGACCTCCATGATTTGAAGTGTCTTAAACGGACCGGAATCGACGGTATAGGGAAGCGCGACCGTGCGATAACCACGCAAATTCATGAACCGGTTCCCCGCTGCATCCACCACCTCCGCATCGAAGCTTCCGTCCGAATTGGGAGTTACTACGGCATGTAACTGGCTTTCGGCTGGATCGGCAAATTGAAAGAAGCGAATTTCATGAACGTACTGCGGCAAGCCCATGCGGTCTTGTACGCCCATTTCCCAGAGTCCGGCGGTCTGGAAGCAAAGCTCGATCAGACGAGGCTCCACAAGCGTCGGCTGCTCGGGGGGTTGATGATGGATTGGCAAGCTTTTGGCCATCTGCCCCACGATGCGATCTTCCTCCCGCCATGCGCGGCCCAATACGCGGTACGCTGGTCCATGGAAGTAAACGCGATATATATCGGAGGCCTCGACGGCCACTCCGGCCGGCCCAGCGAGCGCCGGTGTGGCGATCGCTTCGAGTGAATGCCTGGTCAGCCGCACACGCGCCGTGAAATGAGTAGTTACTTCCGGCTCCGCCTGCTTCGGGAGTTGCCGGCTGCCAATCAGTCGACAATCCGCAAGCACGGCATCACCTTGCGGATAAAAGACCGCCTTGATGGTGACCACTCGTGACTTGTTGCGGTAGAACTTGAATGGCGCTAAGAAGTTCACGCGTTCGATCGCTTCCACGTGCCAACCTGGCAGCATCGAGGAGGCGGCTTCGGCAAAGGCCTCGATCCCCATGACTCCCGGGAGTACCGCCGTGCCGTCGATCTTATGATCGTGCAAGAACGGTTGCATCTTCGGCTCCAGCATGGTCTCGATAATCAGGCCAGAGTGAAGGCCCATGCCTGCGATCTTGCCAATCATCGGCCCTTGCGCCCGGAAGCGATTTTCGCCGGAAGGTTCCTCCGTTGTATCTATCCCGCCGGCAGCATCGAATTCGTTCAGCAAAACACCGAGACGCTGGGCAACGACAATCTCACCGCGTGTCCCGCCTGCGGTCAATTCACGGCGGATCAAAGGAATGCCCGCTTCGGGCGGCAGCATATCGATACCTGCCAATTCCATCATCTTTGGAATAGAGCCGCGGGTAGCCATACCGATGCCACCCCAAGCCGTCCAGTCGATGGCGATACCGCGGGTGGCTGGCCGAGTGGTGCGGAAGCTCGATGTTATCTTGCACAACAAGTCGTTCGCCGAACTGTAATCCGTCTGCCCTCCGTTGCCGAAGCGGCCGGCAATCGAGCTGAACGCCACGGTTGCCCCGAGGGGCATGTTGCCGATGGCATGCAGAAGATTGAACCAGCCGTTGCTCTTGACGTCGAAGACCAAGTCGAACTCGCGTGGGTCCTTATCAGGCAGGAAGTGGCTGCGCTCCATGCCTGCGGCGTGGAGCAGCACGTCGATCCGGCCGTTGCGTTCGCGAACCTGGTCGATCACGTTGGCCACACCATCCGCATCGGTGAGGTTGACACTGAAGTAGTATGCTGTCCCGCCGGCTTCACGCACCGTATCTATCGCCTTCTGGGCAGCCCGCGCTCGCTCCAGAGCAGCCAGTTCCTTCTCGACCTGCGCCGGCGTAGCCCGCTCGCCGCGCGCCTGTATGCGGACAATCAGATCCCGCTTTAGTCCTTCTTTGTCGCTCACAAAGCGCTTTAGATCGGGGTTGTTCGCATCGGGCTCCGGCACCAGATCAAGCAAATAGAACGTGCCTCCAGAAGCTGCCGCCAAATCGGCGGTGATGGCCGAGACTATACCTCCGGCCGCGCCGGTAATCAGAAAGACGGTGTCCTTGTCCAGCGTCAGTCCGGGCTGACCATCGGCTGCGGGCTGTTCCTGCAGCCCAACGGTCCAGCGCAGCCCGTCCTTATAACCGATCTCAACCGCGCCGGGATCGCGCAGCGTTTCGTCGATGAGGGCTTCGGCGACTTGCGACGCATTACGATCCGGTTCGAAATCGACGACTTTGACCAGGACGTCCGCCCGCTCCCGCTTGTAGGCTTTAGTGAAGCCTGTGACTGCGCCCCCCAGCGGTGCGACTGCGCCGGCGTCGTCATACCCGTGCTGTCCTCCGAGTCGCACAGCCGAGACTAGGAAGGTGCCCGGCGCCGCAATCTGCTCGTACAACCCGCGCATGGTGGCGTAAAGTGCCTTGACGCGCACCTGCAACGCTTCGCTCCAGCCGGTCAAATCCATCTGGCTGAGACTTCCCTCATCGTCCAGCGCCGGCAGCCAGTAGACGCCCTGCACCGGGCCGGCGGCCAGCCACTGGTTCACTTGACTGGCCAACGTGTCAGCATTTGCTGCGTCCGCAATGCGCAAAACTTCTACACCAAACACCTGGAGCCGCTGCGCCAGCGCCTCCGCCACTCCAGCTTTGTCCGGCATAAGCACGACCCGGCTGCCAGGGCCTAGCGCAACGCCTGTAGGCTTACAAACAGTAAGCGCCGGACGCAACATAGGTACCGGCACGCGACGCGGAATGCTGTTCGCCGCGTCAAGCGACGCAACGATCGGAGCTACAGGCGCAAACGGTCCCGCCTTCGGTTCCGGTCTTTCCTCGACAGTGAACGGGATTGGAGCGGACACCCCGGCCGCGGCAGCTAACTTGTCATGCGCGAACTTTATGACGTGCTTCAGCGTCGGGAAATCGCGCAGCTTGAGATTTTCATCGCGCGGAATGTTGTAGATCCCGCGAATGGCCGCAAGCAGTTCCGCCTGTTTAACCGTGTCGACTCCGAGGTCCGCTTCCAAATCCAGATCCAAATCCAGCATGTCCTTGGGATAGCCAGTCTTCTCGACTACCAGTGCCAGAATGGCTTCCTGTACCGGATCTGCGACTGCGCTCGCCGCCACCATAACCGGGGCCGGAGCAACAGCTTTCGGAAGTTCCTGCGCTACCTCTTTCTGCGCCGCCTTCGGCTTCACCTCGGCCAGGTCGGGCCGCTTGCTATACACAAACCCGATCACATGTTTCAGCGTTGGGAAATCGCGCAGCTTGAGATTTTCATCGCGCTGGATGTTGTAGATCCCACGAATGGCCGCCATCAGTTCTGCTTGTTTGACCGTATCGACCCCGAGGTCTGCTTCCAAATCCAAATCCAGGTCCAGCATGTCTTTGGGATAGCCGGTCTTTTCCACCACCAGTGCCAGAATGGCTTCCTGTACCGGATCTGCGTCTGCATTCACTGCAGTCATAACCGGGGCCGGAGCAACAGCTTTTGGAGGTTCCTGTGCAACTTCTTTTTTCTGCGCCGCTTTCGCCTTCGCTTCCGCCAGGTCGGGCCGCTTGCTATACACAAACCCGATCACATGTTTCAGCGTTGGGAAATCGCGCAGCTTAAGGTTTTCATCGCGCGGAATGTCATAGATCTCGCGAATGGCTGCGAACAATTCGGCCTGCTTAACGGTGTCTACCCCGAGGTCCGCTTCCATATCCAAATCCAAATCCAGCATGTCCTTGGGATAGCCGGTCTTCTCCACCACCAGCGCCAGAATGGCTTCCTGTACCGGATCGGCTGAGGCCACGCTTTCTGCAGCCATAACTGGGGCCGGAGCGATAGCTTTCGGAAATTCCTGCGCTACTTCTTCTTTCTGCACCGCTTTTGCCTTCGCTTCCGCCAGGTCGGGCCGCTTGCTATACACAAACCCGATCACGTGTTTCAGCGTGGGGAAATCGCGCAGCTTGAGGTTCGAGTCGCGCGGAATGTTGTAGATGCCACGAATGGCTGCAAGCAGCTCTGCCTGTTTAACCGTATCGACTCCGAGGTCCGCTTCCAAATCCAGATCCAAATCCAGCATGTCCTTGGGATAGCCAGTCTTCTCGACCACCAGCGCCAGAATGCGTTCCTGTACCGGATCGGCTGAGGCTACGCTCGCTACAGCCATAACCGAGGCCGGAGCAACAGCTTTCGGAAGTTCCTGCGCTACTTCTTCTTTCTGCACCGCTTTTGCCTTCGCTTCCGCCAGGTCGGGCCGCTTGCTATACACAAACCCGATCACGTGTTTCAGCGTGGGGAAATCGCGCAGTTTGAGATTTTCATCGCGCTGGATCTTGTAGATCTCGCGAATGGCTGCGAACAACTCCGCCTGCTTAACGGTGTCTACCCCAAGGTCCGCTTCCATATCCAAGTCCAGGTCCAGCATGTCCTTGGGATAGCCGGTCTTCTCCACCACCAGCGCCAGAATGCGTTCCTGTACCGGATCACTTTCCACGGCAGGGATTGGCAGCGCGGAAGGTGACGGCTCCGCGACCGCGACCTTCACCCCTAACCTGGGAAGCTCGCTGACAGACGGTACTACCACCGGCTTCTTCTCGAACACCGGCGGAGCTACGGTTACGCGAGGAACTTGCGCCGGTGCCGAGCGAACCTCCTGGGCGGCTTCGGCAACTCTGGCAGCGCCTCTCTGATCTCGCACACGCAAGGTTCGCTGGACCACTTCCAAATCCGCCGCGGGATGGCCGGCTATCCGCTCCAGCCAAGCCTTCCAGGTATCCGTGTCGGCAATGCGATGGCTGTAGCCCAAAGCGTTCGGGCGGGAACGGACTCCGTCCTTAGTCTTCACCCAACGATATAGCGTCAAGCATATCTGGGAGCCGAACCCGGCGCCCAAACGTAACGCGTACTCGACCGGGTAAGCGCCACCCTTGGAGAGATTCAATGGGCCCAGTTCAGGGTCGACTTCCTTGAAGTTGGCAACTGGCGGTACACAACCCGTTTCCAGCGCTTTCACCGCAATGACATCTTCAATACCCGCAGCCATGGCATGGCCGGTGAAGCCCTTGGTATTGGCGATCACGATTTTGTCAGCGTCTTCGCCGAAGACATGGCGCAACGCGTTGATCTCCGCCGAAGCGCTGCCGCCTCGCGCAGGGGTGTAGGTTTCGTGCGAAACAAAAACCGTCTGCGGCGCCACCTGATGACGTGAAACGCCTGCGCGTTCTTCCGCCTGGGACACAAGGCGCTCCATCAGTTCGCCGATGTGTTGGACATCGAGACGCGTACCATGGAAGGCGCTGTTGGCCGCAACCGTGCTCAACACCTCGCAGATGGGGCGGATACCGCGTTCGCGCGCGGAGTCTGGGCTCTCGACCACAAGCGCCGCCGCACCCATGCCCAAGATCAGACCGTGCCGGCGGCGGTCGAAGGGGAGTGCGGCCTCTTCCACCACTTCGTCGGTAGCTGCCGCTCCGGAAGCCAAAAAGCCGGCGCCCATCCATCCCATGAGGTGGTCGGAGGTGACATCGTCCGCCGAAATAACGATTACCCGGCGGCACCGTCCGGCGCCAATCCAGTCTTCCGCCAGAGAGACCCCTTGCGCAGTGCTCGCGCAGGCGGCGTTGATCTGAGTATTCGGGCCCCGTGCGCCGATGAATTCCGCGAATTGCGAATGTCCCATCGGCAGAGTTCTCAGCAAGAAGCGACGGTCGAAGAAATACGGTTCTTCGTCAATGGCGGCACGCAACTCGTCGATGAGCCGTCCTATCTCTTCCCCGAGGCCGTTTGACCCGGTCGCCCGGAGACGCAGATTTTCCAGCATTGCGAGTTGCTGACGGCGGCTTTGGTCGCCGTAATAGCGAGACATCTCATCGGCAAAAGAGTCACAGCCGGGGAAAGCGGAGGCGAAAATTACTCCGGTATCATCGCGCAGAGCGTTCGGCAATCCCCACCGTTCCGGCAACTGCGTGCCTTTGCTGGTGGTTTTATAGTGCATGATCAGCGGGATGCCGGCGTCGCGTAACGCGTCGATACCCGCCCCAATTGCAAGCCGTGTGGCCTGGTCGAGAGCCGCCAAGCGTTCGACCGAAACGCCAAATTCCTTATCCAGTTCGAAGGCGCCTCCACGGGCGGCCAACCTGATCACATCCGATACACTCGTGATGGATTCAAATACCGGTCCGCCATTGTCGCTCTTCACCAGACGCGTGATGTTCTTTTCAAGCATGGCGTGGCGAAGGCGATTGGGGACCACATCGATGAATTGCTCACCCCGGAGCATGCGGCTGACATTGGCGTCATCGAATACCCGCTCGGTTCCCGGCAGGCCCAGCGCCGCTCCGGTGATCGTCACCGGAAGCCAGGTGCGGAGCGGCGTTCTGCCCTTGCACCGCCGCCGTCGAAATTTCGCGCGATGCCTCAGCCTGCCCGCGGCCCAATCCCGCGGCGTAAAGGCCGCACAGCGCCTGGTTGAAGGACGCGATATCGCCGACCTTTGGATGATTCGTGAACAGCGAAACCACATCGCCGCGAGTACCGAGCACATCGTCGGCAAATCCCTGCAGGGCCTTTTTCGGCCCCATTTCCACGAAAACACGGGCGCCTGCGGCGTACAGCGTCTCTAGGCCCTTCACAAATTGCACGGGAGAAGCGATCTGGGTCGCCAGCATTTCGAGCATCTTCGGCACGACGTCCGGTCCCATGGGATAAAACTCGCCGTCTATATTCGAAATGATCGGCAGCCGCGGCGACTGCAGACGCAGTCGCGCCAGCATCCGGCCGAACGGCACGCTGGCCGGAGCCACAATCTTTGTATGGAAAGCATGGCTGACCGACAAGGGCACGGCGTTGTAACCGGCTTTCAGGAATGCTTCGACCGCCTGATCGATCGCCTTGCTTGTCCCGCCGATCACCGCTTGGCCGTTGCTGTTGATATTGGCGGTCACTACATAGCCGTCGATGGTCTTCAGAATCCGCTCAATTTCATCCAGCGGTGCAAAGACGGCTGCCATCTTGCCGTTGTCTTCGAATGAGACGCGTGTCATTTCGCGCCCGCGCGCACTGACGGCCTCCATGGCATCCGCGAATGGGAGTGCGCCGGCCGCCACCAAGGCTCCGTATTCGCCCACGCTATGGCCCATTGCCATATCGGGCTGGATGCCGTAGGCGGCCGCCAACCTAGTCAACGCGATGTCGCTCGCGATCACGGCGGGCTGAGTAATTGCGGTCTGACGTATATCTTCTTCGGCCCGGGCGACGGCAGCGGCATCGTTTCCGTCAACGAAGATGAATTCGCTGAGCGGTTTGCCCAGGATAGGGGTCAACACGCGGTCCGCCTCGACAAACGTTTCTGCCACGATCGGTTCGGTGGCGCGGAGCGCCTGAAGCATGTTCCCGTACTGAGAGCCTTGTCCGGTATAGAGGAATGCCACTTTGGGAGCAGGCCCCTGACCGCGGAAGATACCTTGTGCACGGAGAGCCTTCCACATCGGCGGCTGATTAGCCGACAGTGCCTTGAGCGCCTTGCCGGACTTGTCCGCCAGTTCGGCGGCATCGGCATAGTCGATCGCCAAGCGTTCGGGCGCGCGCAGATCCAATTCAGCCGGCGCGGCCGGTGGCGGCGCGAAGCCTGCCGCAGCCGCCTTCTGTACCGCACGCAGACGTTCGGCTAATGCAGTCGCTGAGGCGGCGCCAACCACCAGCGCACCCCGTAGCGGTGCCTTGCGGATACACGCCGGCGGGAACCTGGCATTCATGGTTCCGCTCTGTGGCATCGACATCGGCAGGTTCCCGCCGACCGCAACCGATCGCTTCCCGTTGCCGCCGGTAATCTTGTGGGGAATGTACTCTTCCAGCACAGCGTGGAAGTTGGTGCCGCCGAAACCAAAGGCGCTCAGGCCGGCGCGCCGCACACCATCGGCCGCGACCTTCCACGGCTTTAGCTCGGTATTGACATAAAGAGGAGAGTGGGCGAAATCGATATCCGGATTCGGACGCGGGCAATTCACACTGGGCGGCAGCACCTTGTCCCGAAGCGCCAGTACGACCTTCAGCATTCCTGCGGCTCCAGCAGCCCCTTTGAGATGGCCAATATTCGACTTGACCGAGCCGAGCGCCACCGAGCCCACGGGAAGATTGAAACCTGCCGAGCACCTCAGCCATGCTCTGCGTTTCGACGACGTCACCGACTTTCGTCGATGTGCCGTGACCTTCAATCAAGGTCGCGGCAGTGGGCGACACTCCGGCATTCCGCCAGGCCCGCTCGACAGCGAGTTTTTGGCCGACCGGGTTGGGCGCCGTAATACCTTTCCCTTTCCCATCGCTTGAGCCGGCAATGCCGCGCAGCACAGCATAGATCTTGTCCCCGTCGCGCTCGGCATCCGCCAATCGCTTGAGCAAAAAGACAGCCGCGCCTTCGCCCATGACGAAGCCGTCGGCGCCTTCCGCATAGGGGCGAGTGCCGGTTGCCGAAAGCGCGCCGATCTTGCAGAACTTAACGAAGCTCGGAGCACCCATATTGCGGTCGATACCGCCGGTGACGGCAACGTCAAAATCATTTGCCACCAGTCCGTGCGCTGCCGAAGTTATCGCCGCCATCGCCGATGCGCATGCCGCATCCGTCGTGAAATTGGGACCGCGAAGGTTGTATATGTTCGCGATGCGCCCGGCAAGGCAGTTGGACAATTCGCCGGGCATCGAATCTTCCGTAACTTCGGGGAGAAATTTATCTATGCGGTTGTGCAAATCGCGGGTGATGTCACGCCGCAGGGTTTCGGGCAGCGCGGCGAAGCTGGCGGATTCGCTTAGTTCGCGGGCGTATTCCGGAAAGTACACGCGCAGGCAGGTAAGATAGTGCTTTTCCCCGCCCAAGGCACTGCCGAGAATCACCGCCGTGCGGTCGCTGTTCAACGGCCGCTTGGGGTAACCGTAGTCCTCTAACGCCTCGCGAGCGCAAGCAATCGCCCATTTTTGCGCATCATCCATGCCGTTGACGACGCGCGGAGGAAGAGGCAGGCGCCACTTCATGGGGTCCCAGACAAACTCGCGCACCCAGCCGCCGATCTTCGAATAGGTCTTATCGGGCGCGCCGTGGTCGGAATCATAGTAAAGGGCTGGATCCCAACGGTCGGCCGTAACCTCGCTGATGCAGTTACGCGCGGTCTTCACGTTGTTCCAGAAGGCTGCTACATTCGGAGCATCGGGCATAATCGCGCCCGCGCCGACAATTGCAATCGCTCGATAAGTAGAATCTTCCATGATGGCGCTTCCTATAGATGGTTATCTGGCCTGTGGCAGGCCAGGCGTTGTCCAACTTTCTCTATATGAGTGCTAGGCTGATGCCGCCACCCCTTTAGCCACGCGGTTATAAAGTACGGCGGCAATGTAATCCATATCTGAGAGCATGCCGGCCTGCGCGCGATGAATGCCGGGCAGTCGTAAATCCGCCTCAAACGCGGCCATCTCGGAATCGCTTACGCCGTCGGCGCCAGCAACCCACCGGAGACCCTCTTCCGATACCTTGAGTGCCGCCTCGCGGGCGAAGACCCGGCTCAATGCCGCCAGGGCTGTCGCGTCGAAGCGCAGGCTGGCTTTTTCATTCAGCTTGCCCTCGGCAGAACGCGCGGCGCGGCGGGCCAGACTGCCAGCGCACTCAGCGTAAGCAATCAGTTCGCCGAGTCGCAGCAAAATATGTTGATGACGGGTCAGTCGCGCGGAACGGGCCTTTTCCATGACCTCGGCCAAGGCGTGCAGAGCCAGTGCTGCAAGATTGGCCCCCACGCTCGGGTGGTTGAGGTGCAACTGTTCGAGTTGGCGCGCCTGCTCGTGGTAGTGCTGCCCCCGCGTTTTCAGGTGAAGCTGCCAGCGGTCGCGGCCGATCGTCATCTCCATGATCTCGGACGTGCCCTCGTAGATGGTGGTAATGCGAACGTCCCGCTTGATTTTCTCCACCATGTATTCATGCGTGTAACCGTAGCCGCCCAGCGCCTGGATACTGGCATCGGCGGCAAGGTTGCCGGCTTCGGTCGCCATGTACTTGGCGATAGCGCCTTCGGTGTTCAGCTTGCCGTTCTCGCCTTCGCCGGCGTCGATGCGTTCCGCGGTCTCTTCGATGTAGGCGCGGCCCGCCTCCAGGCGAGCCACGTGCGGCACGATCAGCTTATGCGTGTAGCCCTGTTTCTCCGAGAGCGGCGCCCCGGCCTGGATACGCTTGGTGGAATAAGGGATGGCTCGATCGAGCGCGGCCCAGCCGCCGCCGAGTCCGAACGCCGCCACCATCAAGCGCGTGTAACCGAACACCATTTGCGCCTGAATCAGCCCCTGGCCCTCCACGCCACCAACGAGCCGGTCGGCATCGACATAGACGTTATCGAGCGCCAGGGCTGCCGTGTTGCTTAGACGAATGCCGTGCTTATCTTCCGGCTTGTCGTGGCTGAATCCCGGGGCGCCCTTTTCCACGATGAACCAACTCGGCCCGGCAGGGGTGCTGGCTAGGATCGTGTAGGCATTAGCGATCCCGCCGTTGCTGATCCATTGTTTCAGCCCATTGATCTTGTAACCGACGACGCGGTCGCCATCCATGACGCGCTCCGCCGTGCTCTGAAGAGCTCCCAGATCGCTGCCGGCGTCCGGTTCGGTGGCGCCGTAGGCAAAGAGCAGCCCCTCTTCCGCGATGCGGGTCAGCCAAATCTTTTTCTGCTCCGGCGTGGCGCCGAATAAGATCGGGTCGCTGCCAAGGAAGGTGGCAAACACTGCGGTGGCCACGCCCAGATCGATCCGCGCCAGCTCCTCGCAAACGCGATAGAAGTCGAAGGTGCCGCCGCCCAGGCCGCCGTGCTCTTCTGAAAGGAACAACAGGTGAATGCCCAGTTTGTCGGGCGAGCACATGTCCCGCACCACTTCCAGCGGGCATTCGTCGCGGGCGTCCAATGCTATAAGTTCCTGGTCCGCCAGGCGCTTCTTGGCGAAGTCCTTCAGCGCTTTTATGCTTGATTTCAGGGTCTTGTTGGTAATCATAAAGGGCCTCTATTTCACCGTTTCACGGATCTTGTTGGTTAGTTCCGGCAAGAGTTCCAGGAGGTCATCGACAACGCCGACGTCTGCTACCTGAAAGATCGGTGCCTTGGGATTCTTGTTGATGGCGATGATAAAAGGATTACCTTTAATGCCGGCCAGATGTTGGAACGAACCACTGATGCCACATGCCAGGTAAACTTTCGGCTTGACGGTTTGTCCAGACGAGCCCACTTGGCGGGACTTATCCAGCCACTTGGCATCGACCACGGGTCTGGAGCAGCACACCACTGCGCCCATGGCGTCGGCAAGGTCCTGGGCAATTTCCACGTTCTCCTGCTCCTGGATGCCGCGACCGATGGAAACCAGAACATCCTCTTTGCTGATGTCTACATCGCCTGCTTCGGAAACGACGGTCTCAAGATAGCGGCGCCGCGCCGCCAGAGCGCCGACTTCCGATGATTTGTCGACCACGGTCCCGCCGGCAGGAGCGCTTTCCACGGGCTTAAATGCACCAGGACGGATATTGATGACCGCGCCCGATGAGATATCGCAACGAACATGAGAACTCACCTGTCCACCAAACTCCTGGCGCACCAGTTTGAGGTAAACGCCTTCGCTGCCTCCGATGTCCATCACGTCAGAGACAAAAGGTGCGTTCATCTTGACGGCAAGTCCCGGTGACAGATCGATTCCGAAGTGGTCATGGGGCAACAACACAATACTGGCGGGAGGTAATACCTTCACTAAGGCTTTGCGGACAAGTTCGGCGTTGGGGTAGGCAAGGGCTTCGTTTGAAAGCTTCCATACTTCCCCATAAGCAGTACGGAGGCCATCGCAGACCGCATCAAGTTCCGTACCGGAGCCGGTGACAATAGCCGTAGGAGACGCGCTGGCATCGATCTTTCTTGCAGCAGCCGCCAACTCGGCCGCAGAGTCATCGACTACTCCACCTTTATGGACGATGTAGGCGAAGATCCGAGCCATTATTTCAGCCCTCCTTTGGCTTTTACTAACTCAATCAGTTTGTCGATCATCTCTTCCCGGCTGCCCTGCAACATTTCGGCGCCCTTGCCCAGAGCGGGAACAAAATAGTCCACGCGCTTCACTTTCGCCGCGGCCTCCCCCACGGCATCGGGCTCAACCTCCAAGTCCGATGCGCCGAGGGTTGGAATCTTCACGCTGGCTACTTGCCGAATGCCTCGAATACCCACATAACGGGGTTCATTGATCCCTGTCTGAATCGAAAGCACGCACGGCAAATCGATCTCGTTCATCTCTTTGTTGCCGCCCGCGATTTCCCGGCTGATCTTCAAGGTGCCGTCAAGGACCTCGATGGAATTGACGAGAGACGCGAAGGGATAGTCCAGCATCGCCGCCATCATCCCACCCACTTGAGCTCTCCCGGCTTCCGCTTGGACTCCGGTCAAGATCAGGTCGTAGTTGCCCTTGCGCGCGAAAGCTGTCAGGATTTTCGCAATACCCGTTCCGTCTGATCCGCTAAAGGCCTCGTCTGAGATCAACACGCCGTGCTTAGCGCCCATTGCCATCTCCCGGCGCAGTATCTCCTCGTCATCGTCGTCTCCCACGGTGACGACAGTGACATTACCGCCAGCTTTGTCGACGATCTGAAGTGCCTCTTCAACCGCATAGTTATCCCATTCATTCACCGAATAGACGAGGTCGTCACGCTCGATATCGTTCCCCGCGCTGTTGAATTCAATTTCGTTTTCCGAAGTGTCGGGCACTCTTCTGACACAAACTAAAATTTCCATTGAGCCTCCCCCAATTGCTGGTCTTCAGTAATCGCTGTGCGCGGCTTCATCCAGCTCCTTGCACAAAACCACCGCAGTGCCTAATCCGGTGATCTGTACTGGTTCTCACATCGCTACGGAACTCTCACGCATGACGTGCCGGTCGACCAGTTCCGTCAGATCAATGGCCGTCATCTTCCCTTCCATCCCCGCAACTTTGATCGCATCTTCCATATTCACCATGCAAAACGGACAAGCAGTCACGATCACATTGGCCCCGGCTTCGGCAGCCATCTTGACTCTCAACACTCCCATTCGCTGTTCTTCCTGGGGCTCGTAGAACAGCATGAGCCCACCCCCGCCGCAGCAGAACGAGCGGTCCCGGCACCGGCCCATTTCAACTCGCTGCAAGCCTGGGATGGCATCAAGCACATCTCGCGGATCGTCGTAAACTTGGTTGTGCCGCCCCAGGTAACAGGGGTCATGGTAGGTATAGACGGCGTCCTCGCTTTCGACCCGCTTCAGCTTGATCTTTCCGGTTTTCACTTCCCTGGCGATCACCTGGCTGATGTGCTCCACCGGCGGCACGCCCTTGTAATCGTTCTTCAGGGCGTTGTAGGCATGGGGATCCGCTGTAACGATGCGCTGAACTCCGGATGCCTTGATGGCATCCACGTTGTGGTCCCGCAGGGTCATGAACAACATCTCTTCGCCGAAGCGCCGGACTTCGTGACCACTATCCTTCTCGGCAGCGCCCAGGATGCCAAAATCCTCTCCGGCATCGCTAAGAATCCTCGCCGTGGCCCGGCCAATCGACTGCATCCGGTCATCGTAGGAGGTGATACTGTCGACAAAGTACAGAGTGGCCGCACGATTGTTCCCACTCAGGACCTTGACTTGGCAGGTCTGCTGAAACTCCTTCGCCTTGGCCCAGTCGGCTTTCTTTTTCTCCATCTTGCCGTATGGGTTACCGCGGCTCTCGAGAGCCTTCAACGGCTTTTGCAGCGACTGCGGCACATTACCTTCGTCGATCATGCCGCGCCGCAGATCGACGATCTTGTCGATGTACTCCATCATCAGCGGGCATTCCTCTTCACACGCGCCGCAGGTGGTGCAGGACCAGATCTCGTCCGCCGAAAAAATACCACCGACCAAGGGCTCGCCTTCGCGCCGGCTTCCGAAAAGCGGATAATGCCGGAAGCTGTAATCTCTTGCCTTGATGGTGATGAATCTCGGCGATAATGGTCTTCCCACGGCATTAGCGGGACACTGATCCGAGCACCTGCCGCAGTCCGCGCAGGAGTAGAAATCCAGCATGTGTTTCCAGGTGAAGTCCTCGAACTTTTTTACTCCGAAGGATTTCACCTGATCCAACTGCTCATCGCTAATCCCCCACCTCACCGGCTTTACGGTTCCACGATACAACTTCGCGAAGTAGACATTGAAAAATGAGGTGATGACGTGAAAATGTTTTCCCAAGGGCAGGAAACAGAGAAAAGCAAAGAAGGTCAATTCATGGATTAGATAGCTGCTCAGATGTAGAGCCTGGAGCCACGGCCGCGCCGTTGAAAGTAGCGTGTTCTTCATCATCCAAGCCAACGACAGCGGAGCCAACGTTTCCGCCGGTTGGCCAAGTTGCATCTGGAAGGCAGCCTTACTGGCTTCGAAAACGCTCTCGGAAGCAATCAGGATTGCAATCAGCCCCAAAACGAGAATGGCTTCAGCCGTGTGATCCTTGCCGTATCTTGCCGGTACCGCGTACCGTGCTGGTTGGATGATACCCCGGCGAATCGCGGCGATCACCACGCAGAGCAATACCAGAGTTGCGGCATAGTCCTTAATCAGGTTGTAGCAATGGCCCACGATGCCTGAGAAACCCGGAATAACGAAATGATCGGAGATACCGAGCGCCACAAGCGAAACAGAACGAATCGACAGTGCCAGGAAGCCGGCAAAGAGAATGATATGAAGGACACCCGCAACCAAGTAGCGCGGTTGCTTCCATTGACCCAGCCAGAATTTCAAGCTTCTCGTGAATCGAACCGATATTTGGTCAAGACGAAAATCCGGTGCGCCTCGCAGCAGCGGCGCCACGCGTTTCATCATGAGATAGGCAAAGCACACTATGCCCAAGAGGGGAAGAATCGAGAACAGCACTCGCCCCGGCACTAACCAGTACGTCGCTTGCGCGGGTGAATCTATAGCTTCTGCGATGATGCCCGACATCTACAGCTCCCAAGAGTCTTTGAACCAGGGTTAGATTTCAACGGAACCGGCTGGCTTCACGATTCGATCCTTACCCGTAAGGAACCGGATTCTTCTCGAGCCAGTGCGCATCTCGCGCGACATCGATGTTCTTTTTCGCTCCGCGAGCCATGCCTCCAGCCAAACGCCGCGTGCCCCAAGCCATTCCGGTCGTGAGCCCAATCGCCGCTCCGAGCAAACTAGCTCCCAGGACCGCACCGTAGTTAGGTTTGCGTCTGTGTCCAAGGGATGCGCCCAGCGCGCCGACGTAAGCCCCGATGACCGACGGCATCCACGAGTTGCGAACTGAACCAAGCAGGACTGAACTAACGGGGTCGCCCTCAAGGGTCTTCTTCTGCGCGGAGCGCGCACCCTCCAAACCAGAACTAATCAGGCTGCGGCCGTAATCGATGTTGGATTCAATCCATTCGCGAGTTGTCACCTTGATACCTGGCCTCTTTAGTTGACGGCCGACGCCGATTAACCTGGCGAGGCCGGATTTCACGTTAGCTCACAGTGGAATGTTTCCATGCTTTCTGTGAGGTCGCGTCTCCTGTTTGTTGCGCAACGTTTCCAGAATTTCGATGAGCCGCATCCGCGTCTCTCTCGGCGCAATTACCGCATCGATGTAACCGCGGCTCGCGGCGATATACGGGTTGTAAAACGTTTTGCGATAGCTATCGATGATTTCCTGCCGTTTGGCATCCGGATCGGCGGCTTCTTGAATCTCCCGGCGGAAGATAACGTTGGCCGCGCCTTCGGCGCCCATCACCGCAATCTCGGCAGTGGGCCAAGCCAGCGTCATGTCGGCTCCGAGGTGGCGGGAGCACATGGCAATATAAGCGCCGCCGTAATTCTTGCGGGTGATCAACGTCATCTTGGGCACGGTAGCTTCGGAATAGGACCAGAGCAGCTTCGCGCCATGACGAATAACTCCGCTCCACTCCTGATCGGTTCCGGGCAGGTAACCCGGCACGTCGGCAATCGTCAGCAGAGGGATGTTGAAGCAATCGCAGAATCGAATAAACCTGGTCGCCTTATCCGAGGCATTTACATCAAGACAGCCGGCAAGATACATGGGCTGGTTGGCGACGATACCGATGGACTGGCCGTTCAATCTCCCGAGTCCAATGATCATGTTCTGGGCAAAATAGGCTTGAACCTCGAAGAAATCGCCGTTATCCACGATCGACCGGATGATTTGCTGCATATCGTAAGTTGTCTTGGGATTGTCGGGCATAATTGCGTCCAGCGCCGGGTCGAGACGATCCGGGCTGTCGCCGGTGTCCACCTGTGGCGCGATTTCCCTGTTGTTGCTGGGCAGAAAGGACAACATCTTCCTGATCTGCTCGATGCAGTCCCAGTCGTCCTCGGCGGCAAAATGAGCGACCCCGCTCCGGCTGTTGTGGGTCATGGCGCCACCCAGTTCTTCCTGACTGACCTCCTCTCCTGTTACCGCTCTGATGACGTCCGGCCCGGTAATAAACATGTAGCTTGTGTTCTTAACCATGAAGACCCAGTCGGCCATAGCCGGCGAGTACACGGCGCCTCCGGCGCACGGCCCCATGATTGCCGAAATCTGCGGGATCATTCCGGAAGAAACTGCATTGCGATAGAAGATATCCCCGAAACCGGAAAGCGAGTCCACGCCTTCCTGGATGCGAGCGCCCCCCGAGTCATTGATGCCGACAAAAGGGATTCCGGCCTTGAGGGCCATATCCATGACCTTGCAAATCTTCTTGGCGTGCATCTCACCGAGGCTTCCGGCTCGTGCGGTGAAATCCTGGGCAAAAGCCGCAACCGGCCGCCCGTCGATCTTGCCAAAGCCTGTTATGACGCCGTCGGCGGCGATTTCCGCCTTCTCGATCCCAAACATCGTCCCACGATGCTTCATGAACATATCTGTTTCCCGGAAAGTGCCTGGGTCGAACAGCAAGTCAAGCCTTTCGCGGGCGGTAAGCTTTCCCCGTTGCCGCTGCGCGGCCACAGCCGCGGCCCCGCCCATCTGCTTAGCCTGATGAATTTTTTCGTGCAATTCTTCAAGCTTTTCGGCTACAGCGCCCAGCTTCGTCTGAGTAACAGCGGCTGCCATGTGCTACCTCTCTAATCCTGAATTCATTTCGTCTCTGCTTGTTTCTTCTGAGTTCTATATCCGGAGAAACCTCTACCGTCATGGTCGCTAGCTTCTAGGCGATGACAGCGAGTACCGCGCCTTTCGCCACTTTCTTGCCCTCCCCGCATGGGAGGGAAACGACCCTGCCGGCTGCGGGAGCAGTAATCAAGTTTTCCATCTTCATGGCGTCCAAGATCAGAATGAGATCGCCTTTTTTCACCTCGTCCCCGACCTTCTTGTCGCACCGCATGATCACCCCGGGCATGGGCGCTACGATTCGCTGCGCTCCGCTGACTGCTCCGCCAGGCGTCTGGCGTAAGAGCAGACTCAAGTCGCCGATTGCCATCTTGGCATCGTCGAATGTGCGCTTGTGCTTGGGTGCCATCTTCGCCACGTGCTCACCGATCTCGGCAAGCAGTTTCATCGCTTGGTCGATCTTTTCAGCAACCAGCCGCAACTCTTCCGCTTGCTCGCGCTCGGAAAACGGATCTTCATTGGACCTGACCGGATGGCTCACCACGAACGGCTCCGAGCTAACTTTCCGGTGTTCATCCGGCATTGCGCTCTCCTTCAAATATTTTCGGTGCTTCGGTTTCGTACCCGGCGTGTCGAGCAAAAAGGGTCCATCGGGTTAGGAGGTGTTCCTGATTGAAAACTTCACCGTAATTGGTTCGATACCAGACATAAACCTTAGAAACCTCAGGTATATCGTTTAGTCCGAATAATATGCATAATCTGTGATTGGCGTCACGTAGTTATGTGCTTAAATGCGTCTCGAAGAGTAATTTCTTCCGCGGGGCACCATAAAAATGGGGTAATTCCGATTGGATTCCCTAATAGGCGCACGCGTATCCGAAGTGCATGACCTCATGGTTCCGCAAAATAGCCATTTCGTACCCTCACCGGTTTCGACCTCTATGCTCAGCAAGGCGGGCGAGACCCATGGCAGTAGCAACCTCCATCGCAACCAACTATGCTATGCATGTTGTACACATGTAGCGAGCTGTGTTCGCTGCCTCCGGCATGCGCACAGACGCAGCGTTTGAGCTTGCTGTAGCTTGTTTAGTAGCTGTCGTTGGTCGAAGACAATCACGAGCAATGGACACCTCAAGCAGCGTGCTAGTTCTCAATCCAAACCGTGCGTGAGGGAAGCGATGGGAGCTATCAACTTGGCGGACGCTCAATCCTCAAGCAGCGCCCCAGAAAATCTAGCGCAGCTTTTGTTGCGACAGCGCGCAGCCTTCCTCGCAGCGGGGGCGCCGTCTCTCGACGAACGGCTCGACGATCTGCGCCGGCTTCGACAGGCGATCAAGAGCCATGCGTCTCGGATCGCCACGCTGATCTCCGACGATTTCGGCAACCGTTCGCGGCACGAGACCTTGATTGCGGACGTCTGGCCGGTACTGGCGGCCATTCGCCATACGATGAAACACTTACCCCGTTGGATGAAGCCGACACGGGTTCCCATCGGTGTTGAACTGAGCTGGGGCCATGCCCGGATTCTTTGTCAGCCGGTAGGTGTCGTCGGAATCATCAGCCCATGGAACTATCCATTTCAGCTCGCACTGACACCGCTGATGTCGGCGCTCGCCGCGGGCAACCGCGTTATGTTGAAGCCGTCGGAACTCACGCCGCGCACCGCGGAATTTTTGGCCGATTTCCTCGCCCGCCTGTTTCCTTCCGAAAAGGTTGCGACGGTCCTGGGCGATGGAAATGTGGGAGCGGCATTCTCGCGGCTGCCATTCGATCACCTGTTCTACACGGGATCGACCGCGGTTGGCCGCTTGGTAATGCAGGCGGCAGCCGCGAACCTCACCCCAGTGACGCTCGAACTGGGAGGCAAGTCCCCTTGCATTGTGGGAGAGGATGCCCGGCTACCGGCCGCCGTCGATTCCATCATCTACGGCAAGCTGCTAAGTGCCGGCCAGACGTGTATCGCGCCGGATTACGTGCTGCTGCCCGAGTGGCGTTGTGAAGAGTTCATCAATCTCGCCACGCGGGCAGTGAAGAAATTTTATCCGAGCCTGAAGGCCAATCCCGATTACACCTCGATAGTCAACGAGCGCCATTACCGCCGGATCATGCAGTATCTCGACGAGGCAAAGAGCAGGGGTGCCCGGGTCATTGAGTTCAATCCCTCTCAGGAACTACTCCTGCCCGAAGAACGTAAGGTGCCACCCACACTCGTTGTCGATCCCGATGATGAACTGGCGCTGATGCGCGAAGAGATTTTTGGTCCGGTGTTGGTGCTGAAAACCTACCGCCGGATCAGGGAAGCGATCGATTACATCAATCGCCGGCCGCGACCGCTCGCGCTCTACTATTTCGGAAACGACCGAGCCGGCCTTGATGAGGTGCTGAGCAAGACCGTCTCCGGGGATGTCTCGGTCAATAACACGCTGATGCATATCGTGGTCAACGACCTGCCATTTGGCGGAGTTGGCGCCTCCGGCATCGGTGCATATCATGGTGAGTTCGGCTTCCAGGCGTTCTCGCACCGCAAGGGTGTATTCGTGCAGAGCCGAATCAACAGCACGGTCCTGTTACGCCCGCCCTTCGGCCGGCTTACGGAATGGATACTGAAGCTGTTGATGAGACGCTAGCAGGCTGCTGGCAAAGTCGTGTTAGATGCGTGGTCTTGAAGAGGTACGGTGCGGATCTTCGGCACGTGCCGATATCGCGGCGTTGATCTCATGCATGAGCGCGGGGGTTATGATTCTGCATGCTAAAGGTACACTTCAATTCCCCGGCACAGTACGGAGTGCAGGCTGCCTCGCTAGTAGGCAGGGCCGTAACTCATGCGGGGCTGCGTCGAGCACTGAAGGGAGCACGGCTACCAGGATGGAACTGGGCCATAGAAATCGGCACCGAGGTACTGAAAGCACACTTGGCAACTGCCTTCACCATGTCCAGCGTGAACGAATCACGGCGCTACTTGGATTCCGTCGTCCTCAATTCCCCAGCACTCTCGGAAGTCAGCATTACGCCTTTGACCAATGAGACAATCAGGGGAAGCTGGTTCGTCTCAAAGCAAGCAGGGCCACGGGTTACCGTGTTGTACCTTCACGGCGGCGGATACTCATTCTATCCCAAGGCTTACGCCAATCTAATCGCGTTGATTACACTGGCGGCGCAGTCCAGGACCTTTGCTCTCGACTACCGCTTATCACCGGAGTACCGCTTCCCTGCACAACTTGAGGATGCGCTGGGCGCGTACCGATGGTTACTCGACAACGGTAACGATCCCAACCAGTTGATTGTCGGGGGCGACTCGGCCGGGGGCAATCTGGCGCTGGCCTTGCTCTTATGCCTACGCGACTTGAAGCTTCCTTTTCCGAAGCTGACCTTCGCCCTTTCACCACCAACCGATTTTGAAGCGGGGATTGAATACGAAGGCACAAGTCTCGTGACGAACGAAGCATTCGATTGGGTTGACCGAAGAATGTTGGTTAAATGGGCCGATTGGTTCTGTCAGCCCACCCAGCGCCGAGATCCATATGTGTCGCCGGCGAATGCTGATTTGCGGGATCTTTCTCCCATATACATTCAGGCCGGTCGGGCTGAGATTCTCTACGACAGCATTGCGACGTTCGCCTCTCGCGCGAAGAGCCAAGGAGCCGATGTGGTTCTGGATTCCTGGGCCGATATGAACCATGATTTCCAGATGTTCGGATACCAGGCACCCCAAAGCGCCGAAGCGCTTCAGCGTCTCGGCGAAGTGATCGATCAACACCTTCGACACTGAAGCCAATCACAGCCGTTTAATTCAAGCGAGCACGTGATTACGAGGGTCTCTATTTCGAAGCCTTGCTTGAAGAGAGGACGGCCTCAGCCATAACAATGGCCTTTTCGTACAGCTCCCAGGAGTGGATTGCCTTTCTGGCTCCCTCTCGGGCCAGGCTGGTGCTCAACCTCTTTTCGGCTCGGTCGAAGGTTTCCTCAGCATCCAAGTGGGCCTTGTAAGCTTGGTCATCGGCATCCTTCACACTCTTTACAAACACTTTGGTTTCGGGAACAATGGCCAGCCGACGTACGCGTCCACCGCCGTCGCCTCGCCCGTCCAAGTCCTCGTAGGCCAATCTCAGATCGTCGCTCCAGGAGTCCTTCAGTGCTTTTTGCATTGCCCAGAGAGCGTTGTTCGCCTTATCGGCTGTTTTGCGTACTCTCTTTTTCTCTCTCAGCCATTTCATGACAGACCAGCTAATGCCCTCTGTCATGAGCGCCTTCGCTTCCTCGACTTCAGCAAGCTTTCTCATGGTTCGAAGCCCTCCTTGCAAAAATGGACAATAGTCTTACCTTGCCCTAAGTAGTCAGTTCATCTGGATACTGCTAACCAGTCACGGGACTGGCTCCATGAAACGAGAGAGATTGGACGAATGCGTCACGGCTTGGTGCTCGCTGCTTTCTCCGTGGTGTCGTTCCAAACCGCCTGCGCTGCCGGTGGGATGAAGCTCATGGCCCGTTCAGCAAGCGCGGCAATCGTCAAACTGGGATTCACGCCGAGATTCGCCGCTACGACTGACCCGTCGCAGATATACATATTCTTGTAGCCGAAAACGCGATGGCGGGAATCGACCACACCGTTTTCAGCGGAATCGGCGATCACGCAGCCTCCGAGACAGTGCGCCGTTCCGGGGACATCGAACAGGATCTCCGGAAGCATGCTCACCGCGCTTCCCCCGCTAAGACGGGCAAACTTCTCAGCAAACTCGTTTGCTTTAGGAATGTAGGTGGGAACCCGCTCTCCGCGGCTCACCAGAAATTTCCGGAAGGGCCAAAACATACATCGTTCCCATCCCATGTCGATGTGGCCCTCGAGCGCCTGCATGCAAAGCAGAATTACAGTTTCTCTGGCCCAGCCCAAAGGCTGTAGAATCCGCAGGGTCTTCCAGGGATGGCGCAGCAATGAGGCCGCGAGATTCTTGAGCCACAGCGTCACCCGTCCGACGCCAGGGCGCCCTCCGGTCATAATCGTGGTCAACAGGCTCATCGTATCCGAGCCGCTGGGATACCGAACCGCTTCGATGTGGGTATGCTCGTCGATGTAGACTCCGGAGCCGATTGCAATGCCTTCGGACAAATCCTGCTGGGAACCCGGTATGCGCACACCGATCAGCGATTCGGAATTGGTGCGGACGCGTTTGCCGAGCTGAGCGCTGACAGCCGGCAGCGAACCTCTCTCGCGAAGATGAAAGAGCAGTTCCATGGTGCCGAGCGAGGATGCAGCGAAAACAACCGCATGACAGGTGAGCCGCTTTGGGTTTCGATTCAGCCACGCAGTGGACTTTACGGTATGCACTTCGTATCCATCGCTGCCATCTTCCGTCGGATGCAGCGGAGTGACATCCACGACTTTCGTTTCCGGAAAAACCCTGGCGCCGTGCTTTTCGGCCAGATACAGATAGTTCAGATCCAGAGTATTCTTTGCACCATGTCGGCAGCCCATCATGCAGCCGCCACAGCCGATGCATGTGGTCCGCTCCGGTCCCTCTCCGCCGAAAAACGGATCAGGAATGGTTTTGCCGCCCGGATCTGCGTCGGGCGGTTGCAAAATGGCAACGCTTGTGCGGTAAAAGGTATCTCCGGCTCCAACCGCTTCGGCCACTTTTTTCAGCAGATGATCAGCAGGTCCAAGAATCCTGTTCTCGATAACACCGAGCATGCGGGCGGCGGTCGCATAGTGGAGCGGCATTTTTTCTTTCCACTCAGCCAACCCAGCCCAGGAGCCCATTTCCCATACTTTGTCCGGAGGCCGCAACAAGGTTGCAGCGTACGTGATCGATCCGCCGCCGACCGCACAGCCGTGGAGAATGGTGACGTGCCTGAAAAACCGCATGTTGAAGAAACCGCGCAGCGCCAATTTCGGACGCCAAAACCAGCGATGGATGAGCCAGTTGGTGGACGGCAGGTTCTCGGGCGTCCAGCGGCGCCCCATCTCGATAACAGCAACTCTGTAGCCCTTTTCGGTAAGCCTGTGCGCAGTGACACTGCCTCCAAAGCCGGAGCCAATGACTATAAAGTCAAAATCGAGTTGCCTGTCCTGCGGCCTCATGTTTTCCTTATCCAGAGTGAGCAAAACGCGAAGATTCTGAAAATGTTTACTGGCTTCGTTTGCCCTGACAGAATCCGGATCGACCAAAAAGCTCGGCCTATGGTGCAACATAGGATGCGACAACTGATGAATACCACACTACTGGACAAAAAATAGCAAGTGCCAGGGCGATACTTAAAATTCACTCGGAGACAGGGTATGACGTAAGGCTATGGCATATCATGGCAGGCTGATCGAAATTCGACTCTGTTCGCAAAACCGATTCCGCCTGTATGTCACTTCTGCAATAAATGCTGGATTTCATTAAACTATTGTGCTACTGGAATAGGTTTGAGGTTTTCAGGCCAGCGTATGAGCGCGTCATAAAATGTGGAGAGCGGGTGATTTGAAATTGACGGGGAGTGAGCTGAGTCGAGATATCCGGTTGATGATATTAGGCTAATTTGAAGGAGAACAGAAGTATGACGGAGAATGTTTCAGGTATCAGCGAAGAGCGGATTGCTTACCTGGAAGGGTTAGTCGGTCAAGCCAGAATCGCCGCCGCGGCCTTTACGCAATACACGCAAGAGGATGTCGATCGCATCGTCAAACCGATGGTTTTGGCGGGGCTGGAACAAGCTCAATACCTGGCCGACTTGGCAGTCAAGGAAACCAAACTCGGGGTCTTGGAAGACAAGGCCATCAAGAACATGGTGGCCACGGAGTTCATCTACAACTACGTCAAGGATAAGCGTACCGTTGGCGTCATTCGCGAGTTTCCGGAACGCGGTTTGGTGGAATTGGCTGAACCGATCGGAGTCATCTTCTCGCTCACACCGATTACGAACCCTACTTCGACAGTTCTCTTTAAATGCATCATGGCCATCAAGACCAGGAACGCAGTCATTTTCAGTCCGCACCCAAATGCCTGGCACTGTTGTCACGAGGCCGTACGGATCATGTATGAGGCAGCGGTAAAGCACGGCGCGCCCGAAGGTGTTTTTGCTTGCCTTGAGTCGCACACTCTGCAGGACAATGCCTACCTTATGCATCACAAGGACGTTGGCCTGATCGACGCGACCGGTGGGCCAAGCGCGGTGAAAGCCGCCTATAGCTCCGGTAAACCGGCCTTAGGTGTAGGGCCGGGCAATACGCCAGTCTATCTGGAAAAAACGGCGGATCTGGAGATGGCGGTGGTGGATATCATCACCTCCAAGACGTTCGATAATGGAACGATTTGCGCCTCGGAGCAGACGCTGGTGATCGATGATGAGATTTATGATCTCGTGCTGAAGAACTTTGCGGAGCTGGGCGCGCACATCTGCGACGAGAAAGAGACAAAGCTGTTGGGCCGCACGGTGATCGATCCCGAAACCGGATTCATGCAGCCGATGGCGGTCGGCCAGAAAGCCACCGATATCGCCCGCATGATCGGTCTCTCCGTGAAACCGCACACCAAACTCTTGATTGCGCCGATTCAAGGGATAGGTCGCGAACATCCCCTTTCGGTAGAGAAACTGTTTCCGGTGCTCTCGGTTTATCGTGCTAAATCCGTCGATGAGGCGCTCAAAGTATGCGTGGATGTGAACCATGCCGGCGGGCTTGGACACACGGCGGTGATTTTTTCGAGCAACGATGAGATCATCCGGAAATTCGGTGAGATGATGAACGCGGGACGGATCATTGTGAATTCGCCGGGCTCCGTCGGAGCGCTCGGAGGCATTTACAACGACATGGTGCCCACCTTCTCATTCGGATGCGGCACCGGCGGCGGCAACAGCACGACCGATAACGTAAATGTCTATCACTATTTGAATATTAAACGCATGTCCCGGAGGACCCCAGCACATATGTGGCTCCGTATCCCGAATCACATTTACTTCAACTTGAACGCCGTGGAAAACCTGCGCCAGTTCGCATCGCGCTCAACTGTGATCGTTACCAGTCCGTCTTTGGAGCAAATCGGCCACGTAGATATTGTCCGGCGCTACCTTCCGCCGCAGACTCGCGTCCACGTCGAAGTCATTCCCGATGCGGAGCCCGAGGTCAAGGTCGTCATGCAAGGCGTGGAGGTGCTCAAACTCTACAGGGCGGACCAAATTATCGCGCTCGGTGGCGGGGCCGTGCTCGATGCGGCGAAGATCATGAAGCTCAAGTACGAATCGCCGGAGGCTGACTTAGAGGAGTTGGCCGCTCCGTTCCTCGACATCCGCAAGCGCGTGGTCCAGTACCCGAGCGAAAAGGTCAACTCGGCGCGGTTAATTGCCATTTCGACTACCAGCGGAACGGGCAGCGAAGTGACGCCGTTTGCCGTGCTCACCGATAAGGAGCGCGGGCGCAAGGTGACACTCGCGGATTACTCGCTGACGCCGGACGTTGCCATCATCGATCCGCAGTTCGTCATGTCTATGCCGAGGGGGCTTACCGCCGATACCGGCATCGACTGTTTAACTCACGCAATGGAAGCTGCAGTTTCGCTTTACGCTTCGCCCTACTCGGACCCCAACGCCATGCAGGCGATTCAACTGGTGTTCAAGTACCTGCCCATTGCTTACGAGCACCCCCAGAATGAAGAGGCCCGCTGCATGATGCACAATGCCGCCTGCATTGCGGCGATTGCGTTTGCCAACGTGTCGGTAGGCGTCAATCACGCGCTGGCACATGCCTTCGGCGCGCGCTTCGGCGTCCCTCACGGTCGGGCCAACGCGCTCATGTTGCCACACGTGATTGCCTATAATGCGTCGGTGCCAACCAAGTTCATGCCTTCCCCGAATCAGCGCGGATATGTCGCACACAAGAAATATGCCGCCATCGCCGACTTGCTTGGTCTGGGCGGTCACACGGTCGAAGAAAAGGTGAAGAACCTGGTGGCGGCGACAGAACAGTTGCTCGACCAGGTGGCAATTCCACGTTCGATCGCCGAGTTGGGGATCTCGAAAGATGAATTCGAGCGGGCGATCCCCGACTTGGTCAAGAGTGCCTTTGAAGATCCTTCCGGGCGGACGAACCCTCGTATGCCGATGATGAGCGAAATGGTCGAGCTGTTCTGGAGCGCGTATCAGGGGCGTGGCCTGGCGAAAGTGGCCAGTGTGTCTCAGCAATAAATAGCGTCATGGAAGGTGTGCTTATGACGACGAATACCGTTGGGCTCAAGACTGACGCGGAGCGCTTGGTCCATACCTTGCATCAGGCCTATGAAAACCTGGACAGTGCCGGGCGCGAAGTAGTTTTGGATTTTTCTTCCGTGCGCCGAATCGATCCGGACGCGCTCAGGGAGATGGGAAAGTTGGCCGGCGTAGCTGGCGATAAAGCGGTCAAGGTCGTGCTGCGCGGAGTCAACGTCGATGTTTACAAAGTGCTGAAGCTGGTGAATCTGTCGCAGCGATTCTCGTTCCTGAACTGAGATGGGAGCTATTGCCGGAACGACTGGACTGGCGGGCTGTCACGCTTATTGAGCGGCGCTGATTGTTTTAGGCATGGAGGCGGAACGCGATGGGCCGCCGCGGCATTACACGACGGCCGGGCGACCGCCCAGAAAAAAATTGGGCGAATCGCCCCCAAGATACGGAAGGGCACCTTTCATGGCAGATATTCGCAACCAAAGTTCGCTCTCCTCCGGAGATGCTCTTTTCCTGTATTTCGAGCGCGAGGGCCAACCGATTAATGTAGCGTCGGTCAGCGTGTTTGAAGGTGTGGTGCCGCTTGACCGTTGCATAGAGTTCATCGAATCGAAGCTTCCCCTCATCCCCCGCTACCTGCAGCGTGTGGTCGCCCCGCTTTACAATATCGACCTTCCGGCCTGGGAATACGACCCCGAGTTCGACGTGCGCAACCACGTTCGCGAGGTCGTGCTGAAACGAGGAACAGAGGCCGAATTTAAGGACGTAGCTGGCCGGATCCTAAGCACTACTTTGGACCGTAAGCATCCGCTGTGGGACTTTACTCTGGTGCGCGGGCTGAAAGGCAATCGCACGGGAGCGGTTATCCGGATGCACCATTGCCTCGCCGACGGAGTTGCGGGAGTCGGACTGCTAAACGCCCTCATGGATCCGAGCCCCGCCCCGCCGCGAGTGCCCCCGGATAAGGAACACTTTCAAGCACCGCCGCGACAGCCCGGCGAGAAGTCGTTGCTGAACGGCTTGATTAGCTCGTCCATGACCGCCATGCAAAGAATTCTTGCCGCCGAATCAGAGTTGCTGACTCTTGCCCAGCAAGTGATCGCAGGGGTAGAAAAAAAGTCTGAAGCGGCAGAGACACGAGCCGAGCCTCTGCCTAACCCCGACGCGCGGATTCCGCTCATGGACGAGTTTAAACGTGTGCTACCGGAGCTCGCTGCGATTCCCAATCGCCTGCCATTCAACGTGGTCTGCCGCGGACCTCAGAAGTTCAATTGGGCCGAAATTCCGCTGGCTGAAATAAAGGCCGTAAAACAAGCCTGCGGCGCCACGGTTAACGATGTCATACTCACGGTCGTGACGTTGACCGTGCGGCGCTATGCGGAATTGCATGGTATTCAGCTTAAGGGACAGCGAGTGCGGATCATTGTTCCAGTGAATGTCCGTGGCGATGAGCAGGCAAGCGACCTCGGAAATCGGATCACGTTTCTTCCCGTCGACATCCCGCTGGATATCGTTGATCCCCGTAAGCTGATCGATGCGGTGCGTGTGGCCGTGGCCCGTGCCCGGAGCGCACATTTGGCCGAACTGGTCGGATTGCTCGGAACCTGGCTGGCAACGATTCCGAATGCTTTGCAGGCGCTCGTAGGGCCGCTGGTGAGTCAGTTGCCTCTCAGCCTGTGCAATCTCATCTGTACAAATGTACCCGGCCCGCAAATTCCCCTTTACTTCCTTGGTCATCGACTGCTCGCCTGTCATCCGTATGTGCCGATCGGCGGCGAGATGGGAATGAACTGCGCCGTTCTCACTTATGACGGCAACGCATTCTTCGGATTTACCGGAGATGCGCAGGCGATTCCCGATCTTAAACTCTTGGACAAGTTCCTCAGCGCGAGCTTTGCGGAACTGCTGAAGGCGGTCAGATTCCGCCGTCCTCGACGGAATCCCGTGCGGACCAAGCCACCGGGCACGCCTGTTTCCGCGACAATGCCGTCCGCCCCCAAAGTCGTGGTGGTGCCGGAAACGATTACCTCTCCGGCCGAATCCACGCGAGAAGCGGCGGCGAAAGCAGCGGCCGGCGAAAAGGTGATTTCGCTAAAGGTGGGGACTTAAGCAGGTAGTAAAGGAATTTCGGACACACCACGCTAGGTCTTGGCTTTGCGGGGCCGTCGCTTCCGATTCGTATTCGCAGTAGCGGTCTGCTTTTCCAGCTCTGCCACGCGTTTGCGGAGTTGCTGCAATTCGCTGCCTTCCGCTGGTTTTTCCGACACCGCGCTCTGGATAAAATTCTTCACCAGTTGCAGTGGAGAACCGGCCACGGACTGCACCTCGCTGAACCCGTTTTCAACCGTGTTCCGCAGGTTGTGATAGGCGTCGAATGCCGAATTCAAATACGACATCATGAACTCGCGCCCCACCTGATCGGAGGCAACGACCAGTTGGCGAAGTAGCTCCAGAGGGAGCCCTGTGGGCTTCTCTTTGGCATCTTCCATGACGATCTGCATCAGACAGACGCGGGTTAGATCTTCGCCGCTTTGGGCATCGATCACCTGGACCTCGGTTCCCTTGCGGATCAAAGCGGCCAATTCGTCTAAATTGACATACCGGCTGGACGAGGTGTCGTAGAGCCTTCGATTTTTGCCGTACTTCTTAAAGATTACCTTGCCGGACTGGGTGGAATCGCTGGTACTGTTGCCACGCAACATTTTTGCCTCCGACGCTTGACATCCGTGTCTAAATATACTAGCTTAAGGTCGATTGTTGCAACGCAACATGGAGGGACGTTATGCCACGCAATGCGAAGAAGCCCGCTGAATCCGAAAACCGGTTATCATCCTTTGCTTCCCTGCTGCTGGGTTGGACGCAGCAAGGAATCGATAGTTTCCTGGCCACGCAGCGCATCCTCGCCGATTTTGCGACGCGCAAGGGTGCCGGCGCGATCAATAGCCTGCGGGAAGGGATGGGTGGCCCCGAGAACTCTCCCACCGCGATTCTGACCGAACTCGCCGTCGAGGGAACCGCCAGTCTTACCGAAGCGCAGAGAGTCCTGCTGAATTTGGTGGAACAGGAGAATGGAATCGTCATGGACGCTGTGGCGGAACGCGTCGCGGGCTACGGCGCTGCCGCCTCGGTGGCGAATCGTCTGCGCCGCGGGATCGACACGCTAGTCCAGATGCAGCAGGAGTTTTTGACCATTGCCAGCAAACACGTGCAGGAGCGGCTGCAGAAAACCAAGGCCGGCGAAGTCCCGAGTGCCGAGTGTCTGGTCGATGCGGCGCGCGACGCGATGGAGAACTTCGTCCGTGCCCAGAAAAAACTCCTGGATGTGATTGTTGAGGAGGGAGCCAAACCGAAGGGCGGCAAAGCCGAGGATAGCAAGAAAAAGACCGAGATATCCGGCATTGCGCGCGAAGCGGCAAGCTCTTTCATCGATGCGCAGAAGAGTCTGCTGGATCTGGCCGGGCAGCAGGTCAACGTCAATCTGCAGGTAGCGGGACGTCTGGGGGAAATGGTGAATTTGCTTCGACTGAGCCCCTTGCCGACGATTACCGGCGACAGTGTGAAGAGTTTTGTAGAGGCCGAAAAAGCCGTGCTCGACTCCATCATCAAGCCCGGCAACGGGGCCAAGAGCACACCGAAAGTGGAGCGCACAGCCAAGCCGAAGACTGGCCGCCGCCGTGCATCTGCTGCGCACGCGGCAAGCGCTTAATTTGGCTTGACGCGAAACGTTATCTCAGGCAGACACTGATCTCCTGCTTCGAGACAGCACCACGCTGGAGTTGCGGATCGTGCCGTTGGCTTCGCCCGACGGCACGAATTCTGCCGCACCTACACGAAGGTGCGCGTCTGTTTTGGTCTGAATTGGTTTTCCCCAGCGTTGTGGTGCAGTGCGATTCGCCGCTTGACACGCTCCGGGGGTTGCTCGCGCCGCAAAGCAACGTAAAACGTCCGGCTGCCATCTATATTGAAGCGCGGTTGTTGCTTTTCCACGGACTGCGTAGAAGCATTGGCGAAGCTGGGCGGAGCTGGCATTGCTTTGGCTCCGAAAGAATTTCTTCGGACAAGACAAACGAAAACTGAAATCCCAATCTGGAATGAGGCGCTGTGTGCTGTCGACCTCCTACTACTCCATGCCTCTCCCGTTTGCTACGGCTTGGGTATACCGCATGGCGACAGATCCGCCATTGTTGTAATTCCGGGATTTCTCGGGTCAGACCGCTACTTGATGCAACTTCATTCGTGGCTCGAGCGCATTGGGTATAGGTCATATCGCTCGGGTATCCCCGTCAATGCCGAGTGTCCGAACCTGCTTATTCAGAATCACCTGAATGCGATCGTCGATAGAGCTGTCAGCGAGACCGGCCGGAAGGTAGATCTCATCGGCCACAGTCTTGGCGGTATTATTGCCCGCTCGATAGCGAGTCAGAGGCCGAATGACGTCGCTTCCATTATTACCCTGGCATCGCCGTTCCGTGGAAACATTTACCACGATACGGTCCGTCGCGCGGCGGAGGTTGTTCGCAGGCATATCCTGAAGGAGCACGGCCCTGAAGTACGGCCCGCCTGCTACACCCACCGCTGTACCTGCAATTTCTTGAATCATCTGCGCTGCGCCATGCCCCCATCCGTAAAGGAGACCGCAATCTACACGCGAGATGACGGGATCGTCGACTGGCAATCTTGCAGGACGGGCGATTCCGATGTGGATGTCGAGGTTTCCGGAACGCACATTGGACTGGTATTTAACGCCTCTGTTTATTCGGTCATCGCCACTCGCCTGGCCCAGGTCGATTCGCGAACCCGCTACCGTCAAGAAGAGCGCAGCCATCGCAATGTGCTTCCCGTGTTCAACGGCGGTAGATGCGGTTGAGCGACGCTCTTTTACTGAGCTGAAACACCAGGCAGCAGCTTGTCCAATACCATCTGCTCCAACTTGATGGACAGGCGGCCACTGTACAGCATGGCGCTACACTGCAGCTTCATCAAATCCCTTAGAGTGAGTGGCAAACCTGCTTTCGGGCCGCTCGTCAGCCAGCTTCGCAGACCATGGCGGGCGAAGGTGTAGGCCATCGACATACCGGACCCTCGGATATCGGCGACAACCCCATCCAGCGTGAAAAGCACCTTCGATAGCATGATGAGCGGCGCGGTGAAGCGAATGCCTTTGGCTGCGGTTCGTTGCAACAACCGCATGGCATCCACGGCGCCCGGCGCCCACCTCAAGGGCATTGCCTCGAAGAAGTCGGCGACGGTCTCACGAATGATCTGCGCCTGCTTTAAATCAAGCCTTGCTTTGCCGCCTTGGCTCAGGGCTTGAATCTCACTGGAAGCACCTATCGGATCGCGTAACCCGACCATAAAAACGAGAATCGCCAGGTGCCGCCGTTGCTCGCGGCTCAAACGTTCCGTCAGGGCCCAATCGAGAATAATCAGCTCTCCAGTCTGATTGTTATAAAACAGATTGCCGGCATGGGGATCGGCATGGAAGAGCACACTCGCCTGCGCCGAAAACAGGGGGACGGCGATCAGTGCTTCGATCAGTTGCTCAGCCACCTTCACACGGCGCCACGCAGGCATTCGGGCAACCGATTCGGTCACTTTTTCCCCATGCTCTTCGCTCATCGCCGTAACCCTGGAGGTACACAGCGCCCTAAAAACCTGTGGCACTCGAACTTTGGACATGGAGCCGTAAAGGGCGAATGCCTCGACTAGCGTCTTCTGCTCGCCAACGAAATGGATCTCGTGCTGCAGCAGTCGACGCACCTTGGTGAACGTATCGGTGAGTACGTTCTTCGTAAGACCGTACTCACGATGCTTCGATCCGAAGAGGTCGGCCAGCCCTTGCAACAACTCCATGTCTTCGGCGAAACACGCGGGGATGTGTGGCTTCAGAACCTTGAAGACCCCGGTTTGGCGCTCACGAGTGTTGGGATTACACCAGGTGAAGCGCACGACCGCGCTGACACTCGCCTCGGACAAAATAAATGGCTCGACGTGAACGGAAAAGGTATCAATCCGCCCTCCCAATTCCTGTTGAACAATGGCACAAATTTCCTTTGCGTTCGCGTCACGGATCCCGTTCTCCAGTTGAGAGAGAGCCACCCGCAAGGAGGGACGCAGATAACGGTTTCGCGCAATCACCTGGCCCAGCTTCTGCAGGCCGGGAACTTTTGCGATTAGCCGCAGCAATCGCGTCTCGGGCGAAGTATTCGGTGGAAGCTCAAATTGCTCCAGTAACTTGGGAGCGAGCCGCGCATCGGACAATCGTGAAATCACAAACAGCATCGCATCGCGGACGGGTGGACGCCAATTCTCATACTCCGCCGGAACCAATGCCTCCGCCGGCACAAACTTCTCGACGATCAATTTCCCGACTTCAGCCCGCAGCAATTGACCGGTAGGGCTCCGCAGTGCGGCCTCGATCGCGCTAATCTTCTCGGCGGCCGTGGCATTTTCCGGTAGCAAGCGCGCCATGGAGGTGTATACCTGTTCCGGTGAAGCACGGCCCAACATCCCCTCTATGAAAGACAGACCGGACATGCGAAAGCCTCACACTCGACTGAAACTTCCCTAAGGTAGTAACCGCACGTACAATAACTTGCCCGTCCAGATTTCGCTAAAGCCGCTCATTGCACCGGTCGCAAGTCTTGGTCGATCTCCATTGTGCATCTTTCCAATTGTATCCGCTGCCGCTTGCGCCCCAATTCTGCATATTGGCCGCCAAGGCACACAATCCCTTGCCCCCGCGCATCGCCCATATCACTTACTCCATGCAATTGTAACTTGCAGTGACGGGTATCACCCGCCGGTGCACACCTCTCGACCACTTACTTCCCATTTCCGAATAATTTGCATTTTGTCCTGTCAACCAGCAGCATTTCTGCTCACAAATGCATCCTAGAATCTAGTAGGTTCAGCTCCCACGACCTCCGCTCGGGGAAGGCCATGGCTATCCGTACTATCAATGAACTGTTCTATCGCGTGGTTGAGCGAAACCTCGATCGCGTCCTGATGATCAAGCGCCATGAAAAATGGATCTCGATCTCGTCTCGCGAACTCTACCGCGATGTCGTGGGAGTCGCACGCGCGCTGCGAAGCTGGGGGATAGCGGAAGGCGATCGTGTCGCTATCCTGAGCGAGAACCGTCCCGAGTGGGCGGTGGCTGATTTCGCCACGATGCTGCTGGGTGCGGCAACGGTGCCCATTTACGCCACCCTCACGCCAGAGCAAACGTTGCACCTCCTGCGTGATGCGGGGGCGCGAGCGATCTTCATCTCTACCGCCGATCAACTCCGCAAGGTAATGGACATCAAGGACCGCTGCTCGATCGAGAAGATCGTGGTCATGGACGATGTCGACGTTTCCGACGTTGTGCCGATGGAACCCCTGATGCGGAGCGGTCCGGATACGCGCGACGAGGAGTTCGATTCGCGGGCGCTTGCCGTCGGTCCCAATGAACTTGCGACCATTATCTACACTTCCGGCACCACGGGTACGCCGAAGGGCGCGATGTTGACGCACGGGAATCTGGCCTCCAACCTTCTGCACTCGCTCTATCTGTACCCTTTCAAGTGCGGACAGGTGAGCATCTCTTTCATGCCGCTCTCCCACGTCTTCGCCCGGCATGTGGACTACGTCATGTTATGGCATGGGTTGACTGTTGCGTACTGCCCTTTCCACGACGAACTGTTATCCGCGGTCGGCGACGTCAAGCCCCACGTCTTCGTGGCTGTGCCTCGTGTGTACGAGAAGATGTACAGCAGGGTGCGGAGCAAGTTTAACGATGGAGTCAAGCGAAAACTTTATGACTGGGCGATGCGCGTAGGCCGAGAGCACCAGCCCGAAGTGCTGGCGGGCAAAACCCCTGCCGCGCTGTCATGGCGTTTGGCGGACAAGATATTCTTTTCGAAAGTGAGAGCCGCTCTGGGCGGGCGCGTAGAGCTTTTTGCTTCTGGCGGCGCGCCACTGAGCCGCGAAGTGCTCGACTGGTATGCGAGCCTTGGAATTTCGATTTACGAAGGCTATGGGCTAACCGAGGCTTCGCCCATTATCGCTGTAAACAATTTCAAGTCTTGCCGCTTCGGTAGCGTGGGGCCGGTAATCAAGAACGTTGAGATCCAGCTAGCCGACGACGGTGAAATCCTGGTGAAGGGACCCTCGATATTTAAGGGATACTGGAATATGCCCGAAGAAACGGCGGCCGTGTTTGAGGGCGAATGGTTTCATACAGGGGATGTGGGCCATCTGGATGCCGAGGGCTTTCTCTATATTACGGACCGCAAGAAGGACCTGATCAAGACCTCGGGCGGCAAGTTCATTTCGCCGCAACCAATTGAATGCAAGCTGAAGGCCAGCCTGCTGGTAGAAGAGGCCGCGATCATGGCCGACCGGAGGAAGTTCCCATCGGCAATTATTGTACCGAGCTTTCCCGCGCTGGAAGACTGGGCCAGGGTAAATCGCGTGCCGTTCGCGTCGCGCGAGGAGTTGGTCGCAACTCCTGAGGTGCTTGCGCTTTATGAAAGCATTGTGGCCGGCGTAAACAAGGACCTGGCGCAATTCGAAAAGATCAAGAAATTCATCATCGTGCCGGACGAGTTCTCAATGGCGAACGGTGCGCTCACACCCACCATGAAACTAAAGCGGCGATTTATTGAGCAGCGCTACAGCAAGGAACTAGACCAGCTTTACGACAGCGAGACCGAAGCCCTAAGAGCAGGGTAACGGGCGGGCCTGCATTCTGGCGACATCGCCGATTGTTTCCTCCGCGAGCCCGACACGGGAGTCAGCAGCACACACCTCGATGATCATGTCAGCCAAGCCCATGATCCGGAGAAACTCCGTTCCCCGGGGCCCTGTTTCTTGAAGGGATAGGTCTTACTGCAGGTTCTCGAAAACGCCGGCCGCGCCCATCCCACCGCCAACACACATAGTGACGATCCCGTAACGCGCCTTGCGACGCTTCAATTCGCGGATCATGGTGGCTGTGAGTTTGGCGCCGGTGCACCCAAGCGGATGTCCCAATGCGATCGCGCCGCCATTGGGATTGATGCGAGCCGGGTCCAAGCCGGCTTCCTGGATGACCGCCAGCGATTGCGCGGCAAATGCCTCGTTCAGTTCGATAACATCAATGTCACTCAACGTCAGGCCGGCAATCTTCAGCGCTTTCGGAATAGCAAAGACAGGCCCCAGTCCCATCTCTTCCGGCTTGTAGCCGGCCGTCGCGAATGCCAGGTAACGCACTAGCGGCCTGATACCCAGGGCTTGCGCCTTTGCCGCGGACATAACCACGACCGCCGCGGCGCCATCTGACATCTGCGATGAATTCCCGGCTGTGGTCACGCCGTGAACATGAAACGCCGGCTTCAGGGAAGCCAACGCCGCCATCGTGGTTTCGGCCCGGGGACCCTCATCCACGCTGAGGATGGTCTCTACCCGTTTCGCTTTTGATCCATTCGCGACGCTGAAACTAACAAGCACCGGCACCACTTCGTCCTCGAACTTGCCTTCTGCAATCGCCGCCAGAGCCTTTTGGTGCGACTGGCAAGAGAACTCGTCCGCCTGCTCGCGAGTGATGCCGTATCGCTTGGCCAGCCGTTCATTGGTCAGGCCCATCGTCAGATACGCATCCGGATAATTTGCCACCAACCACGGATTGGGAGAAATCTTGTGTCCTCCCATGGGAATCATGGTCATGGATTCAGTGCCGCCAGCGAGGATCACCTCCGCCGCGCCAACCATGATGCGTTCGGCCGCCATGGAGATCGCCTGCAGCCCCGAGGAGCAGAAGCGATTGACCGTCATCGCCGATACTTCCAGCGGCAATTCGGCGCGCAAGGAGGCTATCCGCGCGACGTTCATGCCCTGCTCGGCTTCGGGCATCGCGCAGCCGAAAATCACATCCTCGATTTCACGGGTCGACAGTTGTGGCACGCGAGCTAGCGCGCCCTTGATTGCCACTGCTGCGAGTTCATCAGGTCGCGTTGCCCGTAACGTGCCTTTGAAGGCTCTGCCAACAGGGGTGCGGACAGCTGAAACAATTACGGCATCTTTCATACTTTCCAATGTAAGCTACCCGAAGTCTTAGTGTTAGTGAACCGCTTCCGGTGGGATCAGCCTGGCCATCTGAACGCAACCCCATAAGGAGTCGCGCGTTCAGTTCCTTAGCGGCCTCCCCGTTTTTAGCAAATGTGCAATACGTTCCCGTGTTTTTGGTTCGCCGCAGAGCGACTTGAACGCTTCGCGCTCCAAATCCAGGATGTGCTGCTCGCTGACTTGCATGTTTGGCGTGACGTTGCCGGCGCAGAGCACTTCGGCAATCTTGATGCCGATCTTCTGGTCGTGGTCGCTAATGTACGCGCCCTGCCGCAGAATATGTACGCCCAGCTTGAGCATCGCCAGGACGTTTTCCCCCGGCGCGGAAATATCGTTGCGCATGCGCGGTGGACGATATCCTGTCCGGATCAAATCGAGGGCACGTGCCTTCGCGTCAGCTACGACGCGTTCGCGATTCATGGTGACTTGGTCGGCCGGAGACAGAAACCCGTAGCCGCGCGCCTCTTCGGCTGACGTAGACACCTTCGCCATTCCGACGGCTTCAAATACCCTCTTGAGTGCCTCGACACTTTCTACCGATTGGCCGCGCCCGCCTGGGTTTACGGCTTCAGCGCGGTCCATCGCGCGCAGCAGCATCTCTTTCAGTCCGCCACCTGCGGGAAGCAAGCCCACACCGGCTTCCACCAGCCCCATGTACAACTCAGCATGCGGTTGGCGAGCTGCGCCGTGCAAAGCGATTTCGCAACCGCCGCCTAGCGTCATCCCGAACGGCGCCACCACCACTGGCTTTGGCGAAAACTTGATCGACTGCGCCATTTGCTGAAAGCTGCGCACCATCAAGTCGATCTCGTCCCATTCCTCCTCCTGGATTGCCAGGAGCAGCAACATAAGATTGGCGCCAGCGCAGAAATGCGGGGCATCATTCGTAATCACGAATCCGTCGAACGCTTCTCCCGTGCCATTTTTCAATGTCTCGCTAACCAGCGTGATGATGTCACCGCCGATGACGTTCATCTTGGAGTGGAACTCCAGGCAGCCGATACCATCGCCCAAGTCAACCAGCGAGGCCCCGGGATTCTTCTTCACAACTCCATGGACCTGCTTTGCAACCCGCACCGAGCCGATACCCCGCCGCACCGGCACGCTCTCATAGCCGCCGGTTCTGAGGTCGAAGTACGCGCACGCGGACGCGGCTCGCGGCTCGTCGATGTACCAGGAGCGCTGGCCCGAAGCCAGCAGCCGCTCAACGTTCGGCGCAATTGGCTGGCCGGATTTCTTCATGCGTGCCACGGTAGCTTCCACGCCTGCGGCATCCCAAAGTTCGAATGGACCCATTTCCCAGTTGAATCCAAGACGCATCGCCCGATCGATCTCGACAATGGAATCCGAAATCTCGCCGATACGGTTCGCGGCGTAGGTCCAAAGATCGCTTAAAGCCGACCATAGAAATTGACCGGCGCGGTCCGATTTTGGGCTGGAGCCATTCGACCCGAGCATCATCGGCAGCCGTTGCCGGGCATCCTCAATCTGGCTCGCCATCTCCAAGACTGGGAATTTCGCTTTCTGCCGCGGACGGTACTCTATCGTCTTCCAGTCAATGCCGAGTATCTGCTCGCCTTCGGTGGATTTGATTTTCTTGTAAAAGCCGCCTCCAGTCTTGTCGCCCAGCCAGCGGCGCTCCAGCATCTTGTCGAAAAACTCGGGCAGTCTCAGTTCGCTGCGCTCATCGCAAGCAGCGCACCGCGACGCACCAGAATCGCCTGGGCCAGCAGCGCCGTTGAGCAGATTGCGCACCACGTGCCCAAGCACATCGAGTCCGACCATGTCAATGGTGCGGAACGTGGCCGACTTCGGCCAGCCAACCACGGCGCCGGTGAGCGCGTCCACTTCCTCGATGCTCATATCTATCTGCTGCATGAGGCGGAAGATGTTCAACACGGAAAATGCACCGATACGATTAGCGATGAAATTCGGCGTGTCTTTGGCGAAAACTGTTCCCTTGCCCAAGCGCACGTCGCTGAAGTTCGCGATGGCCTTTAGCGCATCCTCATCCGTCTCCGGCGTCGGGATGATTTCCAGCAGGCGCATGTAGCGCGGAGGATTGAAGAAGTGCGTGCCAAACCAGTGGCGGCGAAAGTCATCGCTGAATCCTTCGGCAATGCGTGACACTGGGAGGCCGCTGGTGTTCGTCGTAACGATGGTCCCGGGACGGCGAAGCGCCTCCACCTTCTTCAGTAGTGCGCGCTTAATTTCGAGGTCTTCGACCACAGCCTCGATCACCCAGTCGGAATCGGCGACGTACGCCAGATGGTCATCGAAGTTACCAACCGTGATCAGATTTGCAAGAGAAGCACTGGTCAAAGCCGCGGGCTTGGCTTTACGTACCGCGTCCAATCCTGCCTGCGCGATGTGGTTGCGGGCTTCTCCGACGGAGCCCGGAGGCGGCACATCCAGCAGGAACGAGTTCACACCGGCGTTCGCCAGGAGCGCGGCAATGCGTGCTCCCATAGTCCCGGCGCCCAGAACGGTTACTCTTTCAATATGCTTCATAGGGTCAGACTATCGCGGCCCTCCAGTTTGTGAACTGCTGATGTTTGGATGCCGGCAAGGTCTCCATGGCCCATTTGCAGGCGTCATTTTTTCGCCTTTTGACCCGATGACGATGCCCTCCTGGCGGGCTAGGTTCGCCCCTGATTCAAGAAACACAAATATATTCAACAACTTGCAGAATCAGAAGACTTTCCGCAGGCTGTTTCAATTCGGAACCGCAAACTTCAACCCTGCCGTGCGATTCAAAGTCACGGGAGGAACGAAAGGTGTATAAGAAAGGGGCCGAGGTCTTGCGATCTGTCAGCAGTCGGTCGCTAGGATATATCCTAAACGCCTCTGGCATTCTGGTTAGTGTTTGGCTGTCGGATTTGCAAGTGAACATCAACCTCTTACCGATCATCGCTTGATCAGAATCGAGGTGCAAATCGAATTCAACTAACCTGCACAGTAGTATAGAAATGGTCTAACTTTGTAAGTTGAGGGCCGCAAGAAATTGCGGCCCTTGCTTGTTGGACAGACTAAGTTGCGTCCAAAAACTTCCGAGCCAAGGGTTGAAATCACTTCCAGCACTATCCGAATGAGTGTAAGATACGCCGGTCAGCAGAGAGGTTGATCGGCGGTGTGAAAGTGACTGGCCGTGACTTCGGGGGAGTGAAAGTATGACAGAGCGTTTAACGCACAGCTGGGACGACGACAAGGGCAGTCACTCGGTTTGTTCCGAGTGCCTCAGAGCTTTCGGTAATGCTGCGGCATGCCAAAGCGATATCGAGCCGCAAGAAGCGATGGGGGGAGCCTGCGAGTATGTAGCGGAAACAGAGAAAGACCGGACGTGACGCTACGCGCAATCGCGCCAGGATATCCGTTTTCGAGCCAACCGGAGCTCCTTGCGATCACCTTGCCGTCGAAATAAAGTGGCCGGGAGTAGGATGTTCGAGTTTGGGCGAAAATCGAACGTGATGTCCTTATGCGCTTCAGATACCCCTCAGCAATGTAACGGCACGCGGGAGTCGTACATCAAACGGCCAGCGTGGATCAGCGCAGCATCGCAGCTATGCAGGCTCTGGGATAGCTAATATGCACCCAAACATGCACCCGCGGCGGAAAATATCGGTTGTCGTACAATGAAAAAGTGAAGCTCTTCCAACCGCGGAGGGATGTGTGAGCGGTTGAAACAGGCGGTCTTGAAAACCGCTGTACGGGAAACCGTACCGGGGGTTCGAATCCCTCTCCCTCCGCCAATATCTTCCGCAATCCCGATCGCTTACGAGCTACTGCGTCATGGAAGAACTGGCGGACTGCCGGGTTTCAGGTGTCCCATTAGTGTCCGTTTGGTTCGGCGGCTCTGCGATTTTGCGTTCTAGTTTCGTCATCGCACTCCGAACATCATCAGCCGCAGTTTTGATGTAGTACGTCGCTGTTGTATTCACGTTCGCGTGGCGTAGAATGCGCTGAATCACGATGTCGGGTATCAAACGACGTCAAACGAGATTCTAGCGGATCCCAACACTTTCACTGCGGAGGCTGATTCATGCAGCGTCTTCTACGGGTTCTTGTTGTCGTCATCTTCAGCTCGATAACAGTACTTGCCCAACAAAGCATGGGCGAGGCGACTCCGGCTCCATGCAGTACCACCGGGCAACAGCTTCCGTTCTGCAAAGCTGTGCGAGGCGACCGGGCAGAAGGCTGGCTGGCGCAGAGCCGTTCCGAGGTCATGGCGCGCTACGGCGTGGTCAGCACTAGCCAACCACTGGCGGCCCAGGCCGGCTTGCGCATCCTGATGCAGGGCGGCAATGCCATTGATGCTGCAGTTGCAACCGCCGCGGTGCTCAATGTAGTTGAACCCATGATGATCGGAATGGCCGGCGATCTGTTCGCAATCGTTTACAGCGCCAAAGACCACAAGCTTTATGTGCTCAATGCTAGCGGCAAAGCGCCTACCGGCGCGACGGTGGAGCGCTATGCTTCTCTCGGCTACAAGTATGTCCGTGGCGTCTCCGTGCCCGGACCGGGTGGTGGCATGCCCCGCGCCGGTATTCTGACCGTGACGGTTCCCGGCACCGTGGAGGGATGGGATCAACTGCTAAAGAAGTTTGGGACTATGACCTTTAAGCAGGTTTTGGAGCCTGCGGCCGAGTATGCGGAAAAGGGATATCCGGTATCCGAGCGCATTGCCCACGACTGGACCATTCCGAATGCCCTGCCGCTCTCTGCCTGCTGTACGAGGCAAGATCCCGATACGATCGCAGCCTGGACCATTCATGGACAAAGCCCTAAGCCCGGCCAGATATTCAAAAATCCGGACTTGGCGCGATCTTTCCGGCTGCTGCAACAGCAGGGGCGTGACGCGTTTTATAAGGGCGAAATTGCCCGGGCCATTGTGGCCAAGTCTACGGCGCTGGGCGGGACCATGACCTTGGAGGACCTGGCAAATTACACTGCCGAATGGGTTTCTCCGGCCACTACGAGTTATAGAGGCTATGAAATCTCCGAATTGCCACCGCCTTCACAGGCTTGGGCGACCGACGAAATGCTCAACATTCTCGAAGTCTGCGTGCCCAAGCTAGGTTACAACCTTGCCCAGCTCGGCCCAGCATCGCCCGAATTCTGGCACTTGTTGCTGGAGGCGAAGAAGCTAGCATACAGCGACTTGTTTGCTTACAACGGCGATCCGAACTTCGTAACCGTGCCGTTGAAGAAGCTGCTGTCGAAGGGCTACGCTGCGACCTTGTGCTCTCGGATTAGGCCGGACGAGGCCGCGCCTGCGGATGTCAAGGGCAATGCGCCCGGCGATACCATTGTTCTCTCGACGGCTGACCGCTGGGGGAATATGGTGTCGATGGTCAACAGCAACTTCGCTCTCTTTGGATCCGGGATTACCGTTCCCGGGTACGGCTTTCTGCTGCACAACCGCGGTGCCTTGTTTACTCTGGACCCATCCAGTCCGAACGTGATTGCCCCACACAAGCGGCCATTCAACACGCTCTCCGCGGGTTTTGCCGTGAAACAAGGTCAACCATTACTGGCGTTCCAGTTGATGGGCGGCTCGCAGCAGGCGCAGGGGCACATGCAGGTGCTGGTCAACCTCTTCGACCTTGGCGCGAACGTGCAGGCAGCATCGGACATGGCGCGGTTCAGCCACGATCAGGCGAGCAACCGTTTGGAAATGGAGTCAGAGCTCTACAAAGTGGTCGGCGCGCAGCTAAAGGCTTGGGGACACCAGCCGGTTTCCGCGAACGGTGCACCGATGGGTGGTTTTCAAGCCATCCTTGTAGCTCCGGAAAGCGACGGCTCGCCGGTGTATCGAGCTGGCTCGGACCACAGGAAAGACGGCGAGGCGGTGGGGTGGTAGGCAAATTGGTCGCATTGGGCCGAGATAGATGATATGCGCGTGCGGTTGGCGCCCCCACAAATGTTTCGCTCGGTGAACAGTCCGCACAAGTAACGGCTACGTAACTGCCGCGGGGGTCTTCACCTGTCAGCACTGTTGGCAGCCGTATGGGCTCGCCTTGTGCTCCAAGCTGCGCGAATTTCTTGAGCGCAGCATCATAGGCAGTGAGAACGTCAGGCGCAACGCCTGCTCGCTCTTCCTCTGGTTGCTCCGGCGATTACAACGTTCTTCGCTGAATCGAATCCCGATCTGCGTTCCAAGTTACCGTCTCCGGATTTCGCATTTGCTTCTGGAGATCGGGAACCTGGAACCCGGGCGGCGCGCTCATCCGAGATACTTTTCGTACCATGCGAAGATATTTTTCCATCCGTCCTGCGCAGCCAAGGGGCGATAGTCGACACGGTCGGTTGCAAAGATGGAGTGCCCGGCATTGTCATACGAATGGAATTCGTGCGTCTTGCCAAGTTTCGTGAGTTCGGCTTCCATTTTGGTTACATGTTCCTGTGAGGGGCGCTTGTCCTCCTTGCCGAAGATCCCCATCAGCGGGCAGCTCATGTCCTTGGTGAGGTCGAGCGGGTCCACAGGTTGGTTCGGCGTCAGCCCCGCATTGCCCGCGCCCACACCGCCGGGGTAGCAAGCCACCGCGGCGTCGATTCCCTTCAGCGTGCAGGCAGCCAGGTAGACCTGCCGGCCTCCGGAGCAGTAGCCGATGATCCCCACCTTGCCGTTGAGATTGCGCATGGCGCGGAGGTACCGGATCGCGCCTTTGATATCGCCCATAGCGCTTGCATCCGTCAACCCACCAGCCTCGCGCATAGCGGCGGAGTTGCCCTCGGGCGTCGCTTTGCCCCCACGGAAATGCAGGTTCGGGCAGATAGCGGTATAGCCGTGCTGGGCAAACTTGCGCGTGATCTCGATGGTTGGCTCGTCCCAGCCGGGCATGTGATGGACAACCACCACCCCGGGGTACTTCCCATTTCCCGTCGGGCGCGCCAGGTAGGCATCGATCGTGTCGTCATGAAACCCGCGCATCTGCACGGTTTCGCCCGAAATGGCGCTGTAAAAAACTCTGCCCGCCGGCGGCGCCGCCGTGGGCTGCGGCGGCGCTGAGGATTGTTGTTGCCCTCGTGTGGTTTCGGCCGCTCCCATCGTCAATATCCCCAACACTCCTGTGGTAGTCCCGGCAATGAAACCTCTTCGGTTGATGGCCTTCTGCAAGTCTTCTTCGGGATGCATGATGGTTTCTCCTCCTTTCCAGCCACACACAGATTAACCCACGTCGGTTCAAAACGTCAGGCAGCACTTCTTAAATTTGCGGCCGCTTCCACAGGGGCAGGGGTCGTTACGCCCTGCCTTCGGCAGCGTCCTGGTTTTCTCAGCACGGAGTTGCTCCATCAGCAATTCCGGCGATAGCCCCTTCCACCGCAGCGCCGCCATCTCGAAGGTGTAGGGACGGCAGTGCGTAAAGAAGCGCCGATAGCCGGCGCAGAGGTAGTTCAGGCCCGGCTCGCCGGCGGACGTCTGGACGATGCGATCCTTCGGGCAGCCCCCATTGCACATCTCCAGAACCTCACAGGCTTGGCAAGTACGCGGCAGTTTCTCCTGCTTGGCTCGCCCGAAGGCCTCTTGTGCCGGGCTCTCGAGAAGTTCCGCAAGCGGGGTTTCGCAAAGGTTGCCCAGCCGGTGCTCGGGGGTAACGAAGTGATCGCACTGGTAGAAATCGCCATTGTGCTCGATCACCGGCACATCCCCGCAGGTGGGACGGAAGACACACAGCGAATGGTCCAACCCGTAGGCCGGCCTCGCCGCTTCTTCGAAACTCTGGACGATGATCCGCCCCATATCGTGCCGGACCCACTCATCGAAGATCGCGCAGAGAAAATCGCCAAAGGCCTCGGCTGGTACGGTGCGCTCGCTCACACCGTCCGGGGACTCCGGCTGCGGCTCCACCAGCGGAATAAAGCTCAGGTATTGGACCCCGATCTCCTTAAAGAAGCTATAGACGTCCAGGGGATGCCGTACATTCTGCGCATGAACCACACAGAGAAGATCGACGGGGATCCTATGCCGTCGCAACAGGCGATAGGCCTGCATCACCTGCCGGTGTGTAGGGCCCTGGTTTGTGGTCACGCGATAAGCGTCATGAAGCGCGCTCGGACCGTCGAGGCTGAGGCCGACGCTAAAGTTCTCAGCAGTGAAAAAACTGCACCACTCGTCTGTCAGGAGAACGCCATTGGTTTGGATGTTGTTAGCGATGTGTTTGCCAACGGGGCAGTGTTTGCGTTGGAGTTCCACAATCCGGCGAAAATAGTCCAGCCCGAGAATCGTCGGTTCCCCGCCGTGCCAAGAGAAAAGGACCTCGCTCCCCGGGACGATGGAAATTTGCTGAACAATGTACTCCTCCAGCAGATCGTCGGGCATCCGAAACGGCCTGCTTCCGGGGTATAGTAGTTCTTTTTTCAGGTAGTAACAGTACTGGCAATCCAGGTTGCAGAGAGCCCCGGCAGGCTTGGCAAAAATCTGAAATTCACGGGAAAGCGTAACCATGCTCTCGTTCCCTCAACGCTCGATGTTGCTTCCGGTTCCACTCTAATTGAACTTGAGTCTCTGTGCACAGGAATGGGACCCGTAGACCAGCGAGAGTGGCAATCAACGACTGTGCGATCTGATTGGGGTTCTCGCCGGAATGAGCGTAGGGCGACTTGACATGGCTTAGCGGAGCCGTGATGACGAGCACCCGATGCAGGTGTTGAGCCATCAGCTATAACTGATGCACAAATACGCCTCGTTCAGTGGTAAATGAATGGACTAGGTCCGACAGGTCTTTCCGCTCCAACCCGCAGACTCTTCCAGGCCGGCGATCGCCAGAAGTCATCTTCTGGGAAATATAAGGAGCGACAAACGCACTAGAACCTATCTCATAAATGACGCTCGCGAGTAAATGCTTGCATTGCGAGCGGAGTTGAAGCAAATCAGGTGCATGGCTGATCTCACGGATATGCAGTGGGAACGTCTCAAGCCCCTGGTGGAGTGGAACCAGAAACGGCGGCCCGATGGACGCGGCCGTCCCTGGAGCGATGCACGCCGAGCACTGAATGGTGTGCTATGGATTCTGCGAACAGGCGCCCCCTGGCAGGATCTTCCACCACGGTATGGGTCGTACCAGACCTGCCATCGGCGCTTCCAGCAATGGCAGCAAGCCGGCGTGCTGGACGGTATCTTGTGGGCGTTGTGCGAAGACCTGCTGGCGCGTGGGGAACTCGGGTTGGAGGAGACGTTCATCGATGCCTCCTTCGCGGGGGCAAAAAGGGGGGCGATCGCATTGGTCCAACACGCTGCGGCAAAGGGAGCAAGATCATGGCAATCGCGGACAGCCATGGTCTTCCTATCGCCGTCCGGGTTACAAGCGCTTCGCCGAATGAGTCCACCCTGGTCGAAGCCACGCTCGCCCAACGCCACGTCGCAGCCCTGCCCGAACGAATGATCGGCGACAAGGCTTACGACAGCGACCGATTGGATGAGCGGCTGCAGCAACAGCAAGGCGTCGAACTGATCGCGCCCAACCGGCGCAAGCGAAGGCGAACACAAGACGGGCGGCCACTTCGCCGCTACCTGCGACGCTGGAAGATCGAACGACTGTTCGCTTGGCTTAAGAACTTTCGCCGCCTGACCAGCCGTTGGGAGCGTCACGCCGTCAACTTCCTCGGCATGGTTCAGCTCGGCTGCGTGTTGATCTTGTTGAGGCATTTATGAGACTGCCTCTAGGGTCTTGAAATCGCCAGAGTGGTGGCCGCTGCTCCGAGGCAGATCCTGAGAGGGCAAACGGAATATAATTTTCTCGCTTTCTTCGTAAAGGAGGAAACAATGTCCACCATGGGCACTCCGCAGTATGCACTCCCGCAGTCGATCATCGAGGAGCGCACCTTCATCACACGTGTTTATGGATGGATGGCAGGCGGGCTTGTCACCACCGGCCTCGTGGCCGCCTACACCGCCGCAAATCCCGCCCTGATCCGGGCCATCTTTAGCTCCGGCCTCTTCTGGGTCCTGATCGTGGCGGAACTGGGTATCGTGATGGCGCTTTCCTGGGCGATCAAGCACATGAGCCCGGTGATGGCTATTAGCGCCTTCCTTTTTTACGCCGCGCTCAATGGCCTGACTCTCTCGATGATCTTTTTGGTCTACACTGCCGAGTCCATCGGCCTGACTTTCTTCGTCATCGCCGGAACCTTCGGCGCCATGTGCATTTACGGCGCCACCACCAAGCGCGACCTGACGTCCATGGGCAACCTGCTGTTCATGGCGCTCTTCGGGCTTATCCTCGCCTCTGTTGTCAACATCTTCTGGCACAGCTCCGGGCTCTACTGGGTGGTGACCTATGCTGGCATCCTGATCTTCGTTGGCCTGACCGCCTATGACGCCCAGAAGATCAAGCGGATGCACGCTGCGGGAATGGAGGGCACCGAAGAAGACCGGAAAGCAGCGGTGATTGGCGCCCTCGCCCTATATCTGGATTTCATAAACCTCTTCCTCTTACTACTCCGTCTTTTTGGCCGGAGGAAGTAGAGCGCGGAGCGATGGGTAAAATGTTGCTCACGATTACCAACCCATCTGGCGCATCCGCTCGAGAATGATCTCGCTGTAGTTATTCATGCGCTCGGGACGTCGCCTCAGGGGAGCCGGCAGAATCGCGGCGAGCCGTGCCGCCTGTTCCCTGCCGATATTCCGGGCCGCGGTTCCATCGTAGTAACGACACGCCGACTCTGCGCCATAGATACCAGGGCCCCATTCGACCACATTGAGGTAGATCTCCAGAATGCGCCGCTTGCCGAGGACGAATTCGGCTACCGGTACCAGCGTGAACTCCGCGCCCTTGCGGAGGATAGAGCGGCCCGTTCCGAAGAACAGGTTTTTTACGAGTTGCTGCGTGAGGGTGGAACCTCCGCGAATGCGACCGCCTTCCATATCATTTTCGGCAGCGAGTTGGATCGCGTGCCAATCGAAGCCATGGTGCTGGTAGAAGCGTGCGTCCTCCGCGGCGATTACAGCGCGCTGGAGATCGGGCGAGATTTGGCTGAGCGGAATGAATTTGTAGCGTTCGTGATACGGCGTGTGGTGTATCCAGGCCTGCAAGCGGCGCTGGATATGCACCGCGGTTGTCGGTGGGTCGATCCACCGGGCGGCCACAAGGATCAGCGCGGCAAGCGACCAAATAAGCGCCACAGCCGATGACAAGCCATCGAACAAAGGATCGGAGGAATCCCTTCCGAAGCGGGGTCTTGGTGTGTGTGTATGGCCTTGTAGTCACATTTCAGAATAACAGCCTGGGTTGGCTTGCCGCTTATGGCTGATCTCGTGCGCGCAAAACACGGAGTACTGCGTTCTACTCGGGCCACGTGGTGCAACCCAGGTGGTCGACTGGTAGACCGATTCGCCGAAATCTGCTGAAAATAAAATCATTCGCTTGAGAGTTGCGGACCGCACTGAGGGCGCTGAGGATGATTCTGTAGCTGCGGATTCCTCAAGAATCATCAGGTCAGCAACCTGGTTGCCCGACCCAAACACGATCCGGTCGATACGTTTACAAGGCTGGTCGTGAGCAGTACAATTCGAGCGGCTCAGCCTTGATGCTCTTGATCGATGCCTTCCTGGGAGCCAGTTTTCGCCGTTGCGGGTGGACAAGACTACGCAGACGATTTAGGGTCGGACTCAGCCAAAAGCTGCGAGCAGGAGAGAGTCGCAACGGAGTGAACGGGAGGTTCATCAACGCCAAGGTGTTGTGGTGCAGGAAATCTGCTTCTTTGTTGGAGCAGCCCGTCCCTCGAAAAATCCGCATAGGAGATATGCTGTGGCTATTTCAAAATCGAACGCGGTAATGTGCAGGCTGATGCTAATGTTCGTTGTGGCATGTCTAACTGTTGTTACCGGAGTTGCGTATGCGCAGGTAGGCTTTCCTCCCCCGCCGCCTAAGGTGAGTCCTATCGCTGGCGCAATTGACATGCATATTCATCCTGGTCCGGACATCTTTGTGAGGTCGTTGACTGACACCGAAATGGCAATGATCGCCAAACGCCAGGGGATGCGCGGCATTGTGCTGAAGAACCACGTGGCACCAACCGCGGACCGGGCTGCATTGGCTATGGAGCAGGTGCCGGGCATCGAGATCTGGGGCGGAGTGGTTCTTAACAATGCTGTGGGAGGCATAAATCCAGCAGCGGTAGAGTATATGTATCGCATGGCAGGTGGGCGCGGCAAGGTAGTTTGGCTTCCAACCTTCGACTCTGACATGCATATCAAGACTCTGGTCGATAAGAACCAATCCGGAATTCTCGTTGCGCCCAATGGCAAGGTGACGCCGGCCACCGAGGAGGTCTTGAAAATCATCGCGCGGGAAAACTTGGTACTCGCCACCGGTCACATACATCCAGAGGAAGTCGTCGCGGTCGTGAAACGTGCCCGCGAGTTAGGCGTCAAGAACATCGTCGTGACGCATGCTTTCACGAGAATCCCGGGCCTGACAATGGCTCAGGCCAAAGATGTGGCTGCAATGGGTGCGATGATTGAGATTTGTTATCAGCAATTCTTGGCAGGGCCCAACTCCCAGTTCCCATGGTTGCGGAGTTGGGCGCAGGTTGACGAAAAGACGGTTGCAATGGCGGTGAAAGAGATTGGTGCCAAAAGCCTCGTGCTTTCGACAGACCTAGGGGCACAGGACCTGCCGATACCGACCGATGGTTTGATAGCTGCGGTTCAGGCCATCAAGCGCCAAGGCGTCTCCGATGCCGATATCGACTTGATGATCCGAAAAAATCCGGCCCGTCTGCTTGGATTGGCGGACTGAGTTCGCACCTCTGTAACTCTAAAAGCCGATGTGGCAGCGTGCTCACAGCTGGCACATTCCGAACTGAGCCTCAGTATTCAAAGGCAGCAGCGTTGGCGCAGACTCGTGTTTTGTGTTCCTGAGCGGCAACCGGCCCGGTCCGGTTACAACCTTGCACTCAAAGACAGCATAGTGCGCCTATTCCCAGGTAGATATCGATGCATCTGCTACGATATCAACCCCGCCCGGCAGCCACGGTTGACGACAGTAGCGGCTCTGTGACTTCAAGTTGTGGGGGCGTTGCTATTTGGTATTGCTGGTTCACATGCACGACCTTGGCCGGTGGAAAGCCGTTGAAGGACGTACTGCTGGCGGCGGAATAGGCGCCGATGTTTTCGGAGTAGACCAGCTCGCCAATCTCCAGGTCCGGGAGCTGCTCGGTCAGGCTGATGGTATCGAGCGCGTCGCACGTGGGGCCGAAGACGGAGCAGATCTGAGTGGGACCATTCTTGAAACTTCTCAGGTGGTACTGGGCGTGGTCAAAGATCATGCCGCTATAGGTGTGATAGACGCCGTCATTGAGATAGTAACAAAGCTTGCCGCTCGCGAACGGCTTTGCCTATGATCTGGGAGACGGCGGTGGCGGCGGAGGCGACCAGGAAACGCCCCGGCTCAGCAAGGATTTCGATCGGTTCGGGGAAAAGACGGTCCAACTCGGCGTTGATCATTTTGGCGAGTCTCCTGAAGGGAGGGACCGTGTCGTCGTAGTGGGCAGGAAAACCACCGCCGATGTCGAGAAGCTTGAGATCGAAGCCACGCGACTTGGCCTCTGCGAAGATGCCCGCGGCCAAGTGCAGCGCCTGGCTGTAGTTCTTCGGGTTCGTGCACTGGCTGCCGACGTGGAAGCTCAGCCCCTCGACCTCGAGCTTGTTATTGTGAGCGAAGGCGATCAGGTCCACGGCCTCGCCGGGCAAGGCGCCGAACTTGCTTGACAGCTCCACCATCGATCCGGTGTTGGGGACGCGCAACCGCAGCACCAGGCCCGAGTGCGGCGCATAGCGGGCGATCTTGATCACCTCTTCGTGGTTATCGTAGGTGACCAGCGGCTTGTATGGATCCAGCCGCTCGAGCGTTTCAATCGCCTTGATCGGGTTCGCGTAAATGATGCGATCCCAGATGAAATCCTGCCGCTGTTTCGCCGGAAGATCCTTGATCTTTTCGTGAACGTTCAAAAACTCCGCCATGCTGGCGACGTCGAAACTGGCTCCGGCATCGTAGAACGTCTGCACGATCGCAGGGTCGCTGTTAGCCTTGACCGCATAGTAGACCTGCACGCGCGGCAGATACTTTCGGAATTGGTCGTAGTTTTCCCGCAGCACTTTATGGTCCACGACGACAAGCGGTGTGCCGTGCTTCTTGGCCAGTTGAAGCAGTGTCTTTTGGTCCATAGCTTATGGTCCGTGGCTCGTATCTTTGACGTGCGGATTTTGAATCCCGATAATTCCCGTTGTGCCGCGCTGGGTTCAAATGCCGTCTCCGTCCGTGATCAGAAAATTCTTGAACTGCCACGGGTCGGACATGTCGAGCTGCGGCTTGTTATATCCGCTGAAGAAGTTGGAGTAGTGCTTCAGCGGGTTCCAATCCGAGGCCACGGAAACGAACTTGCCCAGGTAGGGCTTGCTGACGTCCAGCACATAGTCATGGGGCAAGTCGTCAGGCACGCACAGCCCCCGGCGCGGGTTCTCGACCATCCACATGCAGGCGGCAACAACCGAAATGGCTACCTGCATCGTGGTCGCGTTCTGATGCGGTACCAGGCGGCGCGACTCCTCGATATCGAGATCGGTTCCGCACCACCACGATTGGTAAGGGTGCCCCATCACCAGCGCGCCCAGAATATCGGCTCCGCTGATGATTTCGTCGGTCATGATGCGGATGCGCGGTTGCAACCGGTAGTCGTAGCCGCGCAGCTCGTGGAGCGAGGCAATGGCGGCGTCGCACGGACAATAAGCGTAGTGGACCGTGGGGCGGTAGATCGCCTTGCCGTCTTCCCAAACGGTGAGCTTCTCGGTGATGGTGAACGCCTCGCCGTGGCGCACGATCATGCCGACGATGTCGTGATTCGGTGGCACCCAGCTCGCCACGAATGTGTTGATGCCCATCCGCGCCAGACAGATCTGGCTCTTGGGGCCGTCCGCATGCTCGAAGGCGAGGGCGGGCAGCTCTTTTTCATGGGTGCCCCAGCCCATCTCGGCCGTGGTCGTCCCTTCCTCCCGGAAGCCCTCCACGCTCCAGGTATTGACGAACTCGTTCACCTGTTTGGGCTGATCTGTGATCTGCGTGTCGCGCTCGCTGCAGTGAATGACCTTGACGCCGAGTTGCTGGGCCAGGTGGTTAAAGTTCCGCGCCTTGGCGTGGTGAGCGATCTTCTCCGCCTGAGCCCCGCTGAATTTTTTCTCCGCCAGCGCGCGCTGCGCGATGTCCAGCAGCGCCTGCTTGGTGAAATGGCTGATCAGGCCGGGATTCGCTCCGTGTTCGATCACCGCCGTCGGCCCAGGCTCGCTCCACGTGGAGATCATCCGCCGCAGATTCATGTGGCGCCAGTAAAGGGTTCGCTCGGTAGGGTGCTTGTTTTCGGCTCCGGCGTAGGGATCCCAGAGCTCTACCGACGTGTTCACATAGAGGACGCCCCGGTCGTGGCACCACTGCACGATTTCGCAACAATCGATATTCCACGCCAGGTCGATGAGGAGGTCTCCGGCCGAGAGGTGCTGTCCCAGCAGACTCCCCAGGTTCTCCGGCGTCACGCGATCCTTGATGAACGTCATACCCTGCTCGATCCAGGGCTTCAGCGCGGCATCGTTTGGCTCAAAGTCTATGATGGTGATGCGCTTGGGATCGATACTGAGGTGTTTGACCAAAATGGGCAGCGTGCAACGCGCCACCGCTCCAAAACCGACGAGCAAGACTCGATTCGGAAACGTAACCATCATTAATTCCTCTCCGCTGTGGTGACTAAATTATTCAATTCGATCATTCGAGTCTCGCCTCGCCCAGGGCGACATAAGCTAGAGCGAAGGGGACCCAGCCAAGGCGATTATGGTTCGCCCCGTGTCATCATAATCAAAGGTCGTCGATGATCTCCAGACCATTTCTTTGGGTTCGTCTTCCTCGTCGCCTTCCTCGGGCTTCTCTTCCTCAGGCTCCTCTTCTTCGTCTTCTTCTTCGTCTTCGTAATTTCTATGACCCATGGTTACGACCACGGCGGGGCTGAGTTCAAAGACTTCAATTTCAAGACTTTTGATTCTCATATATAAGCTTCTTCCATGCGACGTGGAGTGTTCCTGAAAGCACCCACAAGATGTTCACCGGGAGTATTGCACAGCCGTATTGTGGCGATTGGGCGTGCCGTCGAATCTCGTCTTGCATTTCGGTCGTTCCCTCACCGAGGTGGCGCGCGGCGATTACCGACGGCGTCCAATGCCCCGCGCCGAACCCAGGCCCCCGCAACGGCCATGGACAATTCGCTATCAAAAAGGCGCCTGCATTGCTGGGCTGAGTTTCTGGATTTTAGCACTTAATGGCAGTGAAGTATGCTGAAAATTAACAGGAATCTGCGTCCACCGCGGGGGCGAATGAAGCCGCCGGCTGGATTTCGAACACCGTTCCCCCGCGCATCCTTACTTGTCGCCGCTCCGAGGAGCGCCGCAGTGAGGAGTTCGTGTTTTCATTCCATCATTCCCCGAGAGTAAGCCGGATCTTTGTCCGGGGGAAACACTTTGACCGACGGCCAGTCGCCTGGAATACCTGAACCACTACCAGCAGGCGATCACTGAATTGGTACGTGAGCGTTATATCCTCGACGAAGATCGTGGAGCTCTTTTGAAGCTTGGGGAGCAGGAGTGGGATGTGGCGACAAAGTAATGGCTGAAGCCCGGCCAGCTAACAACGGGCCGGGCTTCTTCGAGCGTACGAACTCTATGGTAATGCGCCCTGTGGGCCTCTTAGTGTAGAGGTATAAGCTTGATCGTCTTCTCCGTCTCCTTTTCCACCGCCTTGCGGGTATAGAGCAGCGGGAAATACTCTCCGTTGCGCCACATCGGCGCCAAGTCGCGGTAGTGCGGATTGTCTGGATCGCCTGATTGGCCAGGATGATTTACAGCCCGCGAGTTGTCCCAGTTTCCAACGTCGACCACGACGCGTACAGAGGGCCCGTTCATCTGTCGGAAATCGCTGTCGCGGTATTGGGCGTTGTTCGGAACGTACTCGCTGCCGTTCTTCTCAATCGGTCCGACGTTGATCTTCGCCCGCGTGGCTTCGTCAACAATCGCAGCAAAGGGGTGTTCGCTCAAGTTGTAGAGAAGCTTTCCCCACCTCCACTGCTTTGGATCAGGGCCCTGCAGCTTCTCCATATCTTCATAGCCCGAGCGTAGGCTGGTCAGCAGCACGTCGTTCCGTTTCTGCACGGCGTTGTCGCCAAACAGCGTCTCGGGACGTTCCAGCGCGTCCAGCATAACGGCCGTATCCGGATTGACGAACGAATCCGCTGCGGCCTTGTTTAGCACGGCGTACTTGAAACCCTTTAACAAGTGGCGGCTAAACCAGACCTCATGCAGCGCCGGCGCCGGCCCATCCGTGTCGAAGCTGGCGTTCCAGGGTTTGAGCAGGTCGAGCGCGGACCGCGTCTTCGGGTCGTTGCTCGAGAGCGGCTGCAGCAGAGCTACCAGGCGACGCGCCGGAATAGAGACCTCGTCATTCTGCAGGCGCATCGAGTCCTCGATAGTCACCTTATTCAGCTTCGTCAACACTTCACTAATCCGCTGGTGTCTCGAACCGTTCACCCATTCAAACCCAAGTTTCCGCTCCCTGTAGGGATAATCGGCCGGTATGTTCATTTCGTTCGAAGTTGTGATATAGCCGGCCTTCGGGTTATAGATACTCGGCAACTGTTCGCCGCTCCAACGCCCGGCCCACTCGAAGCGGCCATCCCCTGGAACGGGCATCAGGCCGTCCCAGTTCGGACGGATCGGCGCCAGTCCGCCAGCCATCCATCCGATGTTGCCCTTCACATCAGCATAGACGTGATTCAAGCCAGGTGCGCCCCAGTTGCCGATCGTCTGCTTGAACTCCCGGAAGGTCTTGGCGCGAATGTAGCGGATCGAGTTGTAGTATGGGGCCGTACCGGGCTCCAGCCACACACTCTTCACGGCAAAGGCGCGGTTCTTGTCTTTCTCGACGTAAATCACCGGGCCATGGCGCGTGAACTTCAGATCAACCGGCAGCGCCTGCTGTCCCTTGACTCTGATTTCCTCGCGCACTATGCGGAAAGGTTCCCACTGGCCCTGGTACTTGTACTGCTCCGAGTTTGTGGGATTAAGTTCATACACATAGAGGTCCTCTTGGTCGATGTAGAAGCGCGTGTAGCCGAACGCAATCCAGTCGTTGTGTCCGAGGGAGATGCCGGGAAGCGCCGGCTCATTGGCGCCGATGACGTGCAGGGTCGGAGCATCCAGGTGCGAAATATAGCGCAAGCTGGGCTCTCCGTAGGCACGGTGGGGGTCGTTGGCCATGACTGCCCGGCCCGTTGCCGATTTACCGGGCGCGATCACCCAGTTGTTGCTTCCCTCGATCCTGTCGTTCGGCACGACCTCGATGGCCAGCTCAGCAGCACCAGTATTCGTCGCCTTTAGTGCGTTTGGCGTAAGCCGCACGTCCTGAGTCGCTAGTGTAAATACCTTCAAAACGTCGCCCGGCAAGCAGGGATCCAACCCCGACGGCACTTGTGTCTGCCATTCTGGCTGCAATCTGTAACGGACCTGGTCGGCTTTAAGATCGGCGGCACAGACCACCTTCGATCGCGCCACCTCATAGTTGAGGTTCCCCGTCAGGCCGTGTGTGCGAATCCGCACCACATCTTCGGCGGCCCACTTTGCCGGCTTGTAATTCAGCTTCTGGAACTCGTACGGCATTCGTTCCGGATGTTTCCCGAGCCAGTCGATATAGGCATTGATGCCGGCGACAAACCCCTCAGCAATCTGCTCTGAGTCTGGACTATAGGCAGCCCATTCCTTCTTCATATCACCACGGTAGAGGAAGAGGCGCGTTGCCTTGTCCTGCTCGATGAACGTCGGCCCGAAGATCTCCGATAGTTGCCCCAGGCCGCGGCGCCGCCAAAGATCGATTTGAAAGAGCCGGTCGCGGGCAGCATTGAACCCTTGGGCGAAGAACAGGTCGGCCTCATTCTTGGCGTAGATGTGTGGTACGCCCCAACGGTCGATCAGGATTTCGACCGGCTGCCGCAGGCCTTTGATGGCGATCGTTTCAGCCGCCTGCTTAGGCGTGGTCTGCGCCGGAGCAAGAATGGCCGTGAATGACAGTATTAGCAATGCAAAGCATGTCAGTGGCAGATACTTTCCAGATGCTGGGTTACGTTTATGCATAGCTTCTCCTCAGCTTGCTCCAACGCACACAAAAGACACGCAGCTTGGATACTTGGGTGCAGAGACTTTCCGCGAAGCCAAAATAGTAGCTAGGAGGGAGATAGGACGTCAATCGAGATCTGCTGGCAAGGCTTTTGCTGAGATTGCAGCCGGAAAACAATCTTTGGCCGCGGCTCGCGTTGCCGTTGATCGCTGTGTCTTTCTGGCGGCAGAAAGCCTGATCAGGTGGCACTACAGCCCGCCTCCCTCAGACCAGGTCCGCCATCAGGTTAGGACGCATTACGGTCTGCTCGGCGCGGTTACGTACCGATGACGGTACCCCACCCGTCGAAGATGAAATCAGCCCCACGGCGCCGGCTCGCGCAGAAATGCAAATTATCTTCCAGCCTGACTGCCGGAGCTGCCAGAAGTGCTCTTCCGGACTGCCTGTGGGGCTTGGTAAATATCAGGAGCAGATCAACCCGCCGCTACTGCGATTTAGCGGCTTGCGCCCTTTCGGCCATCTTAGCCATCCGCTTCTGGATCACGTCCACCCGCTTGCGTATCTCTGGCGAGCTGCTCACGGCCTTCTCCACACCGGCCAAGAAATCGGGGTTTTCCATCTTTTGCCGCAATTCCTTCAGGAAAGGCTTGAATTTGGCATAGACAAATACCATCTCGCCATTCCAGGCGAAGAATAGACCGGAGTGGACAATCTCGTTCAGGATGAAGGAAGCCGCATACTCCCAGAAGGAAAAAACCTGCCGTGCCCAGGCGTTCTCCTGCGTTCCCAGAGCCTGCATGAGCTTGAGTACGTCGTCGACGCCCTGAGGGTGGAATTCAAAGTTCATGAAGTTACGCGCCTTGCGCATTTCTGTTTCGCGGCGCAATTTGAAAAGTTTCATGCAGATGTCAGCATCCGTTGCGTTTGCTTTTCTACCTTTAACCATTTCCCGCTCTCCTTACAAAAATATTGAATTCAAGAACATTCCCACCGGCGAACCCAGCCCATCTCCAACATTTTCCAGAACCCAGCGATGAATGCGGGCGCTGCGTGTCACATGGATCAATCAATTATCCAGTGCCAATTCGGTCGTTTTGCGCACTGTGCGCAAGGCGAACGAAGACTGGACGCGCAGCACCCCAGGCAGGCCGGTAAGTTTGTCATGGACGCGCATATAATCCGTGTTGTCTTTAATGATCACCCGCAGTAGATAATCGAAGTCGCCCGACATGAGATAACACTCCATGACCTCCGGCACTGCGACTACCATCTTTTCGAACTGCTGCAGTTTCTCCTTCTGCTGCCCCTCCAGGGTAACCCTGACAAACACATTGCCCGGTTTTCCGATGGCGGCTTGATTGATTAACATCACATATCGATCGATTATGCCACTCTGCTCCAGCAGGCGAACACGGCGCAGGCAGGCCGATTCGGAAAGCCCGACCCGGTCAGCAAGCTGCACATTGGAGACGCGCCCGTCTTTCTGCAGCACTCTGAGAATGGCTCGATCGATCTTGTCGATGTCGTATGTCGGCATATTCTGCATATAGGTCATATTTTATTGAAATAATCCATCAATATCTACAAATCTAGTCGAATCTTTGCAAGATAGCGTTTTGGTTTTGTTGCTATGCTCGGAACGTAACTCATTAGGTGTGCCGCCTGCTCCGCAGGCTCAAGGCCACCGTCATATGAGAGGAGCTTGAACATGATCGTGGGGATTCTGAAGGAAATTAAAGTTGAAGAGAATCGCGTCTGCATGACTCCGGCTGGAGTCGAGTTCATGACTGGCCATGGCCACATGGTACTGGTGGAAACATCGGCTGGCGTCGGCAGCGGTTTTTCCGATGAGGCCTATCGCCGGGCCGGGGCGGAAATCGTGAGCACTCCGAACGAAGTCCATAAACGCGCCGAGATGGTCATGCACGTCAAGGAGCCCCAGCCGAGCGAATACGAGATGATTCGCGCGGGCCAGATCGTGTTTACCTATTTCCATTTTGCCGCTAACGAAAAGCTGACCAGGGCGATGATCAAACGGCGCTGCGTTTGTATCGCGTACGAAACCATAGTTGGCGCTCACAACAGCCTGCCGCTTTTGACCCCCATGAGCGAGGTGGCCGGGCGGATGGCAGTTCAGCAGGGCGCCAAATATCTTGAACGGACCCAAGGCGGGCGTGGCATCCTACTGGGCGGCGTTCCGGGTGTGGCACCCGCAACGGTGCTGGTTCTGGGTGGCGGGGTGGTCGGCACCCATGCTGCACAGATGGCATGCGGCTTGGGCGCCAAGGTCTATCTGTTGGATGCGAACCTTGACCGTCTGCGCCATCTCTCCGAGGTCATGCCTAAAAACTGCTTCCCGATGATGTCTTCAACAGCATGCATTCGGGAATTGGTACAGGAGGCCGATGTAGTCGTTGGCGCGGTCCTTCTGCACGGAGCGAAGACCCCCAAACTGATAACCCGTGACATGCTCAAGACCATGAAGAAGGGCGCCGTTCTGGTCGATGTGGCTATTGATCAGGGTGGCTGCTTTGAAACTTCGCGCCCCACTACGCATCAGGAGCCAACCTACGAGGTTGACGGTATAGTGCATTATTGTGTGGCGAATATGCCAGGAGCCGTGCCGCTTACATCCACCATGGCGCTGACCAATGCAACCCTGCCGTATGCGGCGGCTATCGCAAGCAAAGGTTGGAGAGAGGCTGCCTCGTCAAGCCCGGGCATCAAGGCCGGCATCAACATCGCGGACGGTTTGGTGACCTACCGCGGAGTGGCGGAAGCATTCAGCTTGGAGTGTACCCCAGTGGACGAGGTCCTGAAGGGAGAGGCAGTTTTGGTTTAACCCGGTGTCGAGCGCCGGTGCGCGTTCCGCGCTATTCATCGTGGCTCGGAACGCGCACCAGCGTCTGCGGTACGAAGCAATCCCTCTATTACAAATGCCGTCAGCCGACCCCCGCAACAACCGCCAGAGTAACGATCAGCCGCGAACCGGACCAGCCTTGCACAGATCTGCTGGTTTAGACGATTCCCGTGGATAAGCGCCAAATGCCAAAGACGAAAACAGCTTCATAGCGCGGCGGTACAATGTTTGCCCGGAGGGAAGGGCGCATGGAAACTGCTGAGATTGTGATCGTCGGCGGCGGCATCGTGGGTTCCAGTATCGCTTATCACCTTACGCAGGCTGGGTGTAGGGATGTTCTGGTCATCGAACGCGAGACGCATCAAGGCAAGGGATCGACCGGCAAGAGCATGGGAGGGGTGCGAGCTCAATTCGCCACGCCGGTCAATATCCGCATGTCCCTCTACTCGATCCCGTTCTATGCGGATTTCGAGGAACGCACCGGTCACGACTCAGGCTATCGAGCGCAAGGGTATCTGTTCCTGGCCACCAGTCAAAAGCACTTGGAGTATTTGCAGACCAACCAGGAGCAGCAAAGAAACCTAGGGCTGAAGAATGTCTGCATGCTGCCGCCCCCGGAGATCCAGCGTCTTTATCCCCTACTTCGCAGTGACGATATTGTTGGGGGGAGTTTCTGTTCCAGCGACGGCTTTGTCGATCCGCACAGCGCTATGACCGGCTTCATGAAATCTGCCCGGGAGCATGGCGCTCGTCTGTGGCGGGAGACTGAAGTGACCGGCATTCGCGTCGAAAGTGGCCGTGTGGCAGGCGTCGAGACCACACGCGGGCCGGTAGCAACACGCGTCGTGGTGAATGCCGCGGGCGCATGGGCCTCGCAAGTTGCCAGGATGGCGAACGTGGATGCGCCCGTTGAACCGCTACGCCGCATGCTGGTGCCCAGTGAACCCTTCGATCAGTATCCTCCCACCGCACCAATGACCATCGACATGTCCAATGGCTTCCACTTTCGACCGGAATCGCTGGGGTTTTTGTTGGCATGGAACGACCCCGACGAGCGGCCCAGCTACAACACGGAGTTTGATCCGGCGTTCGTCGAGAAGATTCTTGTGCACGCTGCCAACCGCGTACCCCTGTTCGAAAATCTGTCGATCAATCCGAAGCGCGCCTGGGCAGGACTTTACGAAATGACACCAGATCATCATCCCATTCTGGGTCCGGTGGCCGAGGCCGTCGGCCTGTTCCTGGCCAACGGCTTCAGCGGTCACGGCGTCATGCACGCGCCGGCAACCGGGAAAATTCTTTCGGACTTGATCCTGAACGGTTCCACCGACCTGATCGACGCGGCACTGTTGAGTCTCCGCCGGTTTGCCGAGGGAAAGTTCATCGAGGAAACTGCGGTCTTGTGAACAATTGGCCGGGCTATTCAGGACAGGAGCTAGGATGAACGCACTTGACCATATCTTCGGCTGGCTGATGATTGCCTTTGGGGTAGCTCAATCAGTTACGAACTTCCGCATCCAGTCGTCCAGTCATCTCACATTGTCACTGTCAGCAACAGCGGTGGCTGTGATCGTCAGTGGTTTTCTCAACGTATCGCGCGCCCGGTACAGCGATGGACTCACGCGAACGTTCTCGGTCATTGGCAATCTCTTGATTTTGGTGCTTGCGGTGGGGATTGCATGGCCGGTGCGCTACCACCTATTACACAATTGGCAGGCACTGGGAATTCTGGTCGTAACGACGATTGAACTGTTGTTTGCCTTCCGCCGTGGATAAAAACATTGATAACCTGCTCATCGAGGTTCTACACGAAAGACACAGCAAGGACAGGCTCGATACAGCGAGCAATAGACTTTGAGCGACAAGGTTCAGGATCTGATCGTTGACTGGATGAATCGTGGACACGCTGAATGAATTGTATTGATCCCGCCTATTTCATCTGGTAGCATCTCTGCCCAAAGTACAAGTGAGTTATTTTTCTAGACCTATAAAGGTCTGATCACCAGACCATTCTGGGCCGAGTTTGGGTTTTTTGTAATTGTCAAAAATAGCGAAAGGTCAGGAGGAAAGTATGAATAGATCATGGCGGCGTCTCCGGCTGTGTGCAGGAGTTGCACTATCGGTTCTTATCATGATCCTGGGCACGAGTAGCTTTGCCAACGCCCAGGCGGCGAGTGAAGCGCAGATTAAAGCGCTCGAAGACAGGATCGACCAATTACAGCGCACTGTCGACAAACTGACGGCGGCGCAGGCAAAGACCGCCGACGAAGCCGAGGCGGCGCGGAAGCAGGCGAGTCAAGCTCAAACCCAGGCGGCTCAAGCCCAGACCCAGGCGACTCAAGCCCAAGCCAAGGTGGGAACGGTGGAGCTCGACAGCAACGGCCACAGATTCTTCGAGCACAAAAAGGGCACCACCGCTACCTTCTATACCAACGGGGGTGAGATTTCAGGTTATGGCAACCTCGACGTCTCGTTCGACGGGTCGACGAAGGACGCCAAGGGTGTAAACTTGGGCGGCAATACTCCCCCGGTCGGAAATTTCGGCTGGATGCCGGCCATCTCGACGAACATTTCTTATTTGGGTATCCGCGGTTTCCAACGGATTGGCGATCACCCCTTCAACTTCGTGTACCAGTTGGAAGTCGGCTTCGACATTTCAGCGACGCCGGGATTGAAACTATCCAACAGCAACCTGAGCGATACCGTCAACGGCGCCTTATTCAATCGAAATACCTACATAGGACTTTCCAGGCCGACCTGGGGCGCTATAAAGATTGGCAAGACGGACGCGCCCTACAAGACCACGACGGCGGAGTTTAATCCGTTCTCCGGCATGCTCGGCGATTACCAGGTGATCATGGGCAATACAGGCGGCGACAACCGGGTCGAGTTTGGCACCCGGCTCGACCACGCGCTTTGGTACGAATCACCAAAATTCGGCGGCGGCTTCCAGTTCAATGCCTTGTTCGCACCGGGCCAGAACCGCTCCAGCACCAGTGACAATGTCGCCGCGGGCGAATCTGATTGCGCGGGCGGCAACGCTCCTGAAAGCGGCGGAAATTTACCCATCGCGTGCAACGACGGCGCGTTCAGCAACGCGGTGAGCACTAATCTCAGCTATACAAAGGGCCGGCTCTACATCACCGGCGCCTATGAATTTCACCAGAACGTCAACCGGCAGAGCGACATTGTGGGCATGTATGGGTGGCCTGGCACGCCGACCACCACAATCGCAACCGCAACGGGTATAGCCCTATTCAACGGGGATGTTGCAAATGAGGATGCCGCCAAGATCGGAATCATGTATCACTTCCCGAAGACCACGGTTGGCGTCATCGGCGAAGATATGCATCGCTACGTCCCCTCGGATCTGAAATTCCAGAATGAGCGCCAACGGTACGGTACATGGTTAGTCGTGAGCCAAAAGCTCAGCGACAATGACAGTTTGCATTTCGGCTGGGCGCATGCATTCCAGGCCCCCGGCGATCCCGGACAGCATAACGACAGCACGCTTACGACCGCCGACGGTGCAACTTACGCTGCCCATAGGAACCAGGCGGACATGGTAACTTTGGCGTATAAGCACACGTTCTTGCGGAACTTGACTTGGTATATCGATGCAGCTGCGACCTTCAACGGACCTAGCGCCCATTACGATCTGGGCGCGGGCGGACGGGGGGTTACCACCGATTGCCACGACGCCTTCAGCACCTCGAGCGGCGTCAATGCCACCCCGCACTGCTACACAGGCACAACGCTGGTGGGGGTTTCCTCCGGCTTGCAATGGAAGTTCTAACCATCGGTTTCGAAAGTCATGCTCCTCGCACGGTATATCGTACGAGGAGCATGACGGACCATGCAGTAACGGGCTGCATCGGCGCCTTCGCGTCTCAGTAGTGCAAGGTCTGGTGCGTTTGCTGAGCGGATGAGAAGACTGTAGCTATGTTCCACCCTCGTTTTTCGGCGGGACATATAGAGAGTTGCGTGGTTTGAGCACGTATCCGCGCCGTCCGTTGGTGAGTTGTTTGAATGCTTAAGTCAAGCGGGGAGCTGTGGTGTACAAAAAGCTGAACTCAATGGGAACGTTGATTCAGAAAACAACCACGGAGGCTCCTTCGCTGACATAGGTATTACATAATTGCTCGCGAAAAGGTCCAGCCCAAATTATTGGCCTAGGATTTCAAGAGCTATCCGGGCAGTTTTGCCTGTGCTTCGCCGTCCATCACCACTTCGCCGGTCTGCTTCTTGATGACAGTCGAAATTCGAGCAACGCTCTTCGGTAGGATCTCAACGATCTTGGCTTCCAGTGTGACTGTGTCGCCAATAAAGACCGGCAGCTTGAAGTTGCAAACCTGGCTCAGATAGATGGTGCCAATGCCGGGCATATCCATGCCTAGAACTTTCGAGATGATGCCGAACAGAATCGCGCCATGCGCCACGCGCTGTCCGAATCTGCTTTTCTTGGCGGTATCATCGTCTAGGTGGATAGGATTGCGATCGCCCGTCAGTTCAGCAAACGCTCGGACCAATTTGTCGTCTACCACTTGGGAGTAGTTATGGGTGAGACCAACGTAGTATTTCTTTCTTGCTGGTACTGTTGTTGGCGGCGCCATTTCTAAGCTCCTCATGATTGCGTTCGCCGACTGCTGCTTTCGAGCCTTATCGGACTAGCGCGGGTACGGCGGGGTTCCCGGAAAGCAGGCTTGTATTCCCCTAGTGAACAATAACATTACTCCTGGCCCCACGGCACCCGGCTTGGCCCCTTTGACCGGCCAACCGCCGCCGCTAGGGGCCATTTCCTATCTCCTATCGCGAGTGGCTACATCTCCATCAGCACGAGCTATCAGCCGAAGCCTGCGATCGCACAGAAAAATCCCACCGGGGGCGGTGGGATATGCCGGCAGACAAATGTCCCGACTTAAGCATCTCGCGCTATCTTGCGGCGGTAGCAGCTTCAGCCCATCCCGTATGGATTCTGCCTTTGAGTCCCAGCATTGCGCGCGCTTCGTCTGCACTTGCGATTTCAATACTGAGCTGGTTTGCGACATTGACTACGCGCGTTACCTGGTCCGCGCTGCCCTTCGCCAGTTGGCCAGGGCCGACGTAAAGATTATCCTCGAGGCCTACTCGCGTGTTCCCGCCCATAGTCATTGCGACGGCCATCAACGGCAATTGCGCTTTACCCGCCGCACAGGCTGACCACACGAAATTCTTTTCGCCAATCGCGCGAATAGCAGTTTCATACAGAAAGACAAGGTTCTGCGTGGTCGCTGGAATGCCGCCTAGGATGCCCAAAACAAACTGCATGTAGACCGGCGGTTTCAGGACTCCAAGATCCATGAGGTGCTTAATGTTGTTGATCATGCCTACGTCATAAACTTCAAGCTCGGGCGTGGTTCCGGCATCCTGCATTGCTTTGGCATAGTACTTGAGAGTCTTGAAGGTGTTCGAGAAGATCAAGTCTTCAGTCGATTCCAAATATGGAATCTCCCAGTCGAAACGCGGCTGTTTGATCTTGGCGGTCAGAGGGTAGATGGCGAAGTTGATGGATCCGGAGTTCAGCGAAGCTAGTTCGGGTTTCAGAACGCTGATGGGGCGAACTCTTTCTTCCATCGACATGCCTAACCCGCCGCCGGTAGTCACACAGATCACCACGTTACAGCGGGACGAAATCTTGGTGACGATCTCACGGAAAAGATTGAAGTCGCTGCTCGGCTTTCCCGTCTTTGGATCGCGAGCATGGACATGCACAACCGCCGCGCCAGCCGCGTTGGCCTTCACCGCGTCTTCAACTATTTCGTCCGGCGTAAAGGGAAGATAGGGAGAAAGACTAGGAACGTGGATCGCGCCTGTCACTGCTGCCGTTATGATTAGTTTTGCCATTCTAAAATCTCCTATACCACTGGCTTCATCCGCCTTCTGAGGCGGCAAATAACCTACTCGTAACTCTGTATGTCCTTAAGATTTGCTCGCGGCTTTCATTCCCAGCAGAGTACGCCGGGCAATTCTCAGATTCGTCTCGAAGTCAGGAACTCTTCGTTGAGCTTCTGCTGCCGTCACCGCTTCCACTACGAAATCGTTGCAAGGTGTGGAAAGGTTCTTCTCCCGTCCCTTGCGGGCAACGTAGCCGTTGATGTAATTGATCTCGGTTTTGCGGCCTTTCTCGAGGTCCTGAAGCATGCTTGCCTTGTTGTTATGTGGTCCCCACACCTTTTGGTAAAATTCCATCTTGTCCTGCGAACTTTGGCTTGGCTTGAGTTCCAGGAACTCCATGTCGACACCCTGTATTTCCGCTAGTCTGTAGCCGCAGGCATGGGCCGCTTTGATTGTTTCGTCGGCAATGTGTGCCAGCACCGTCATGGCATCGGCATTGGCGAGAACGCCATGAAAGGTGCACCCCAGGGCCGTCGACATTCCGCTGAATGTAGCGTTCATCAGCAGCTTCGCCCAACGGACTCCCATGAAGTTGGCAACCATCGTAGTACCGCCAACAGCAGAGAGCACCTCTTGCACCTTTTGCAGCCTGGATGTTATCTGACCGGTCGTCTCACCGATTTCAAACGCGAACTTTTCAACAATCGCCGCGGCTGTAGTCAACTCCGAAACGCCCGGCTCAAGCCAGGTTGCGCCAAAACCGGTTGTGCCGCCGGTGGTCCGCTCGGCTCCAACATAGGACGCCACAGATTCCTCTGGTATCCCATTCTGCAGCGTGCAAACCGTGCTGTCGCTGGCTAGGTGCGGCAAAAGTTGCTTCAGCGCGACATCGTTATAGGTCTGCTTCGTAGTGAGAAGGACGATGTCATAGGTGCCGCTCATCTGGGCTGGAGTGATTGCCTTCACCGGAACGATGATTTCCATGAATCCCGTCACGGAGGCACCTTTGCCGTTCAAGGCGGCAACGTTTTTTTCATCGATGTCGATCAACACGACGTCGCGTCCGCTCTTTGCGATCATCGCACCGACGATTATTCCGATTGAGCCCGCACCCATTACCGCGATTCTCATACTGATCCTCCTGAAGCCGGCACCTATCTTTGGGCCGGCAACTCTCCAAAGTTTGTTCCTGGCGCTATGAGAAGTGAGTGGTCACTTCTTTAGCTCTCGAGGAGAGCTTGCAGAATCAGTCTCTCCCCGAATGTACGTAGTGTGAAAACGACGAGTGAATGAGCTATGCTCCCGTATTCGTAGCCTTTGCCTTCTCCTCTCCAACATGGAGCATTCTCACGCCGGCCTTCACCGTCTCCGGCAGGAAGATCAGGGCTATTAGTCCTAGCAAGTTAAAGGCGGCTGTTACACCCAATCCAAAACCAAGCCCTTTTGCTTCCGACACCGCGCCGATGATGAACGGCGACAGCATGGCCATGGCACGGCCGACATTGAAGACCAGCGTCGTACCGGTCGCCCTGGCTTTTGCCGGAAATAGTTCAGAGATAAAGGCTCCAAAAGGTCCGTAGAAGCCGTAGGTGACGAAAGCAAAGACAGGACCAAAGAGCAGCAGCCCCCGCTCGCTTGGCATCGAAACATAAATCAGGGTGACGAAGATGCACGCGATCATGCCGACGATAAAGCTCAGACGGCGTCCCCAGCGGTCGGCGAACCATCCGAAGAACTGGTAGCCGACAAATCCTCCCGCGTTGAGCAGGATAAGGAAGGATCCAGATTTGACGATATTGAGCCCTCTGGCTTTGACGAGGTACGAGGGTAGCCAGGTAGAGTTGCCCCAATAGGCCATCAAAGCGCCGGTGGTGAGCAAGCAGCCGAACAGCGTCAAACGAAGGTATTCGCCGGAGAACAAGGTCTTCAGCGGGAACTTGTTCACGCTGTCGCCCGCAATCCCTAAAGCTCTTCTTTTCTTAACATCCAGCCAGGCTTCCGGTTCCGGAACTGCGGTCCGCAGCCAAGCCGCAATAAAGGCGGGGATAATGCCGACAAAAAACAGACCGCGCCAGCCGTAGTAAGGAACGATTAACATATAGGCCACCGTCGCCAGTCCATAGCCGATGGGCCATCCGCTATGCACAAATGAAGTGACCTTGGCGCGGTATTTGTTGGGCCAGTATTCTGACACCAGGGTTGCGCCTACGCCCCACTCTCCGCCGAGACCGATACCGGTGATTAAGCGCAGCACCAGCAACTGCTCGTAGCTCTGCGCAAATCCGCAGAGGCCGGTGAATACGCCGTACCAGATCATGGTGAACATGAGGCAGCGCACGCGGCCATAATAGTCCGCAACGATGCCCATGAGGGTTCCGCCGAATGCCGCGCCGCACAGGGTCATGGTGGCGAGCAGGCCGAGTTGGGGCAGAGTTAAGTTGAACGACGTCTTGATGAGCGGCAGCGCCAGCGCCAGCATCATCCAGTCCATTGCGTCCAGCATCCAGCCGGCGAACGCTCCCCCGAGGCTCATCCACATCTGCTTGGTTATTCCGGTATCGCTGGTTGGTTGACTTGTGTTGGTGGGGGTCATGCTTTTCCTCCAGGCTTGGAACTCTTATCCAAAACCTCGTTGTGGACGTAGTAGCTAGATGCTTTCAGCTGATGGATCAACTTCTTCATGAACCGCCGCTTGATTCCCGGAACTGACGCTGGATTGTATTGATAAAAACCCTCGCCGCTCTTGACGCCCAGTTTTCCCTCTTGAACCTTTTGCCGTAGCAGGTTATTGGCGCGGGTCGAATTATCCATCACCTTCAATAGGTTATCGCCGACAATGCACCAAATATCGAGCCCGCCGAAATCCGCAACCTCTAACTGTCCGGTCGTCGCGTATCGGAAGGCGGGGCCGAATTTCAAGGCTTTGTCCACATCCTCAGGGGCCGCTATGCCCTGCTCAATAATGGAGAACACTTCTCGCGCTACACCCTGCTGAATTCTGTTCGCCACTAACCCTGGCACGTCCTTCAATACTTTGACGGTCTGCTTCTGAATTGACTGATATAGCTGCTCGACCTCTTTATAAATTTCCTCAGGCATGTTGCCAAAAAATGAAAGCTCGACAATTGGCATCAAATGGCCGGGATTGTACCAGTGGCACACCATCATATTTTGGCGGCGTTTCTGGCTCACCAGTTCCATCATCGGATCCAAGGACAGACTGGAAGTATTGCTGGCTAGAATCGTATGCTCCGGACAATACTCATCCAGGGTCTTGAACAACTCCTGTTTCAGCTTCAAAACCTCCGGCACGACCTCAATGACGTAGTCGCGGTCTTGTACCGCCGGCTTCAGATCAGCAAATAACGTTATTCTCTGGAGAATTGTTGGGATACTGTCGGAGCGAAGGAGATCTTCTTCCGCCAGCAGGTCGAGTTCCTGTCTGATCTCGTCCTTTACCGTTGCCCGTCTCTTGGCATCGGTTTCATATAAATGGACGTCGTACCCATACATGGCAAACGCTTCGGCAATGCCATGTCCCATGGTTCCAGCGCCTAAAACGGCAATTCCCTTGATCACCTGCACTCCTCGTCAATTCCGTCGGCAGTCCAATAAATGCGCCAATTCCGCCGAACTATGCCCCAATATCCTGAGAATGAATGTTCGCGAGCTTATATCTTTTGGCGAACGGGGGATAATACTTTATTCCTCTTGATCTGGAAGGTATAGCCTATGACTCGCAGGAAGCCTAGACGCTCCGAGGATTCCAAAAGGCGGATCGATAGGTCTCATTCGCGGCAAGAAAGCCGAGGTTGGATCATCCTAGTAACATGCCAAATCGCTCTTCACAATCTAACGAAGCGGGCGCTCATGGCATGCGATGGAGCTTGCGGCACAAGTCTAAAAAGGAGGCCAACGCGGGAAGCTTATCGTCCTTGCGGTACGCGACAATCAGTTCGAGCTGAGGAACAGGGGTTGGGTCAAGCTGTCTGACTACGACATCCTTCGGGGCGAGCCGCCGCACGTATTCGCCGTGGAGACTGAACCCGAGACCCGAGGCGACTGCGTTCAAAGTGGCGGTGAGACTTTCAGTTTCTAAGATGCTGTGGAAGCTGACTCCAGCGTCCGCGGCCACCTTATTAATCATGTCGTGCAGAGCTGGAGCAATGCTGCGAGAGACGTGGAGAAGCGGCACTGCCGCCAGCTTTCGTACCGGGATTCGCTTCAATCGGGCCAAGGGGTGTCCAGCTGGCAGAAGTACGATCACATCTTCTCGGACCACGACCTCCGATGCGAGTTCCTTCTCCTCAAGTGGTCCTCGAAGGAAGCCAACGTTGATGTCGCCCTTCTTTAGAGCCGCCACTTGCTCTGGCGAAGTGAAGCTCCGCAAGACAATCTGAAGATTTGGGTAATTCCGAAGCAGGCTGGAAAGCACGGTAGAGATTTTGCTTTCCGGGCCAGGCACCATTGCGATGGTCATGACGCCGGCTTCCCCCCGTGCCACTTGCCGGGTAAGCTCCACGGCATGGTTCATAGAGCCCAATATGTTGCGCGCTTCTCGGAGAAAAACCCGTCCGGCTTCGGTAAGTTCAATGCGGTGCTTGTTCCGTGTGAAAAGCGGCGTGCCTATCGTGTCCTCAAGCTGACGGATCTGCTGGCTCAACGATGGCTGCGCGATATTCAGGCGCGCAGCCGCCCGCGTGAAGCTGAGTTCATCGGATACAGCAACAAAGTATCGAAGCAAACGTAGATCCATTGCTGATCGGTCCGGCCTCACTCGCGATTGTATCTCGGCACCAAGAGCAGCACCATAATACAGGGAACAAAAAACGCGTGAATCGGTTGATGGGATCCGAATCCAGGATGATCTGTATGAACAACAACTCTGGGGTGCCCGACCGGGGCAGCGTCGGTGTAGAATAACGTGATTCTCTCTGCGCAGAGTTTTGGTAGTCAATTAGCAGGGCGGAGGATTGATGATTCTCGCAACGATTGGTTGGAGCGACTCTTCTTCGGCTGCGCTTGTGCTGGGTGACCGAATTGCGCCGGTGCGGCGACTTCCCGGCCGGCAGGATGCTGTCGACGTTTTGTCTCTGATTCACAGGCCCTTGACTCAGGACGAACAGAAACAGCTCTCAGCAGCAGCGGTGGCGGATCCCCAAGTCCGGTGGCTTCCGCCGATCCTCCATCCGCCGAAGAATCTGTTGTGCGTCGGCAGGAACTACGTGGAACATCTCAAGGATGCCGCGAAGGGCGAGGGCGTCGCCAAGATCGATCCTCCAAAATTTCCCATATGGTTTACCAAGGCACATACGTCGTTGGTTGGCTCCGGCGGCGCCATTTTGCTCGATCCCGGCTTCACCCGGAAGCTCGACTATGAAGGCGAGCTTGCGCTCGTGATCGGCAAAAAGTGCCGAGGGGTAGCCCCCGATCGCGCCCTCGATTGCATATTCGGCTACACGATTCTCAACGACATCAGCGCCCGCGAAGTGCAGATGCAGCACAACCAATGGTTTAAAGGGAAGTCAGCCGACACCTACTCGCCTTGCGGTCCCTGGATCGTGACCCGCGACGAGATCGCCGATCCACAACAGCTCCAGATTCGCACGACCGTAAATGGCGAGACGCGGCAATCCGCGAGTACCCATGACATGATCTTCGACATCCGAAAGCTGATTGCCGATATCAGTGCGGGCATGACACTGGAACCGGGCGACATCATCGCGACCGGGACCCCAACGGGAGTTGCCGAAGGGATGAACCCGCCGCGCTATCTCACGGAGGGCGATGAGGTCGCGGTCGAAATCGAGAAAATTGGCCGTCTTTGGAACCGCATCACGATGCTGGGATCGAGTTAACGCGTTCGGCCCGACCGCTCGCGGCGGACTTGTAGATGGCCTCAACGATCTCCAGGGCCCGCAATCCGTCTTCACCGCTGACCGGCGGCGGGCCGCCTTGCCGGATCGAGCGAGCCAAATCCGACAAGAAATTGACGGCCAGGATGCCGCTGTAGCCCGGATGCGGCGGGAGTTCGAAGATCATGTGACGCTGCGGCGTTGCTGCAAATTCGGGCGCGTCGCTGCACACGAATAAATCTTCTTTTAAGCCTTCGAAGGACGGGCTCCAGGAGAGCACGCCCTGAGTTCCACGCGCACCCAAATATAAGTCCCGGCCGGCCGGATAAGAATCTGGCGCAGTGTAGCTGATGTTCAGTGCCAGAACCGCCCCGCGCGAAAACGTAAGCAGTGCGTAGGAATTGTCTTCAATGTCGTACTGTTCGTCGATCGTAACGTTGCGTCCCAAAACCTCGACGACTTCGTCCTCCAGAAGCCAGCGATATAGGTCGATCCAGTGGACGCCGAGGTTATGCATGGCGCCGCCGCCGCTCAGCTCCTTGCGAAGCATCCAGCCGGCGTGGCCGTCCAAGTAACGATGCAGCCGGCCGGCAGCACAGCGACCTTCGCAACCCACCACACGGCCCAAAATGCCCTCTTCGATAAACCTTTTAATCTGGCGCGCCACCGGGTGATAGCGCCACACATACGGAGTGGCAAGCGTGATCCCCGACTTCCGCGCTGCCGCAATCATGCGACGCACTCCTTCGGCGCTGGCGGCCATGGGTTTTTCCACCAAAACGTGAATACCGCGTTCGGCGCAGGCAACGGCGGCATCCGGGCAGGCTGCGTGTGGCAGAAAGATGGCTGCTAAATCCAGCCGTTCCCGTTGCAACATGTCGCGCCAGTCCGTGTACCGCCGGAGCCCGAAATCCTTGACAAACCCATCCAGTACGCCGGTATCGGGCTCGGCGACCGCGGTCACGGCAAAATCCGGGATGGCGCTGAAAATGGGCATGTAGGCGCGCGGATGCAAATGACACAAGCCGATCACCCCGACCGCTAGAGGTTGGTGTTGGCGGTTCGTCAGAATCTCCCATCTCTGGTTTGGAAATGCGTGGGCTTGTCCAACTGCGTTCCCCCGGTTGCGATCCAATGGCTGGTCCACTCGATCAACTGGTTTACGCTCACGGATGGATAGCCGAACAAGCGGTGACAGAGCCCGGAATTATTCAGCAACGCGGTGCTAGCCTCTTGACCTTCCAGCAACGGTTTCTTGCCGAACAGTTCTCCGAAGCGGCAGGCGAGCGCGCGGACGGACAGCGTTTCCGGGCCGGTTAGATTCAGAACCATCGGAGGCGCGTGGCAGATGGAGAAGCTACGCAGGCAAACCGAATTCGCATCTCCCTGCCAAATGACATTCACCGCGCCCATGCTCACGTCCACCGGTTGGTCGCGAAAGACCTTCGTGCCAACGTCCAGCACAACGCCATAGCGCAGATCGATGGCATAGTTGAGCCGCACCAGACAGACGCGCGTTCCGTAACGCGCGGAGAAGTACTCGAACATCCGCTCGCGTCCAAGCACCGATTGGGCATACTCGCCAATGGGCGCGGGTGGTGTCTCTTCCGTCGCCCCGCCGCCGATCACAGGCACTAACGGATAGACGTTGCCGCTGGAGAGCACGACGATCCGCGAATCGCGGAAGCGTTCCGCAATCCGAGCCGGCAGGTAAGTGTTAACCGCCCAGGTGAGACTTTCGTTGCCGGTCGAGCCGAACTTGCGTCCAGCCATGAAGATCACGTTTTCCGCATCCGGCAATCCGGCAAGTTGCGACTCATCGGTAAGATCGGCGCGGTGCGTCTCGATATTGTGGTCCCATAGAAATTTCTCGGCGCAGGGATCAGTAAAACGTGCAACGCCGACGATCCGCTTGCGGACCCCGGCTGCGGACGCCGCTCGGGCCGCTCGGCGCGCCAGGCTGGGCCCCATCTTGCCGCTGACTCCGAGAATCAGAAGATCGCCCTGCATCTCCCGCAACGCGATTTCATCCTGTGGGTTGGGCCGCGAGAGTTCGTCCTCCAATTCCTCCTCGGACCGAATCATTTGGGGCTTCACATGGCCTCCCTTGACGATGTTGGCGGCGGGGTGACCGTCTGCTTTGATAGTAAAATGACCGCGAGGCAAGACATTAGCTCTCAAGCTACCGCGGACCATCCGGGACGTCAAGCAGCGCGAGGAAAACCAATGGATGATGTGACGCGTGGAGTACCCTCTACCGGAAAGCCGGAGGCGAGTGCATCAACCATGCAGGTTCGTTTGCTCCGGCATTCTGACCTGCCTGGCGTAATGCGCCTGAAGGAGTCCGCCCATTGGAACCAGACGGAAGAAGACTGGGCGCGACTGTTGGAAATGGAGCCAGAAGGCTGCTTTGTGATCTCGCAAGATGATGTCATCGCTGCCTCGGCCACGGTGGTGGTATACGGTGCGGAGCTTGCCTGGATTGGGATGGTCTTGACCCTGCCTGAGTTCCGGAAACGGGGCCTTGGCAACCGCCTCATGGAGCGCGTCCTGGAGTTTGCTGCCAGCCGCTCCGTTGGGAAAGTTGGCTTGGATGCCACCGACATGGGATTCCCCCTATATCGTCGTTTTGGCTTCGAAACCGAATGCATTGTGGAACGATGGGAACGTCTGGCGGGCTTCGCACCCGTATCGCCGGTGGTTGTCAATTCATGGCGACCCGCGCCCGATCTGGATCTGCTCGCGTTCGGGGCCGAACGGTCAAAGTTGCTGACGACTTTGGCACGCGTTGAGGCCGCGTCGACGGGCGACAACGTGGGCTATGCCATGGTACGGCCTGGGTCCAAAGCTGCGTATTTCGGTCCGTGCGTTGCAAAGTCGCCCGCTGCCGCCGAGAATCTCCTGCGTTGGTTTCTGGCACGGCACTCTGGGGAACAGGCGTGCTGGGATATTCCGCTGAACAACCACGATGCTGTTGCTCTTGCCCGGAAGTACGATTTCCAGCCAGTACGAAGACTTAGGCGCATGGTACGAAACCTTAAGGCTACCGTAGCCCCGGTGGATCCGAAGTACTCGACCGTGTTTGCGATTGCAGGTTTCGAATATGGCTAGCGAGACAGGAGGGACAGTGGGAATCCCAGCCGCGGAAGTACGGCGCGGGCTTATCCAGCGCATGGAACGGGTGCCTCTTTGCCGATGGCACACTCCTACGCAACGAATTGGCGAAGCTCTTTTGTCGTCTTTGATCGCCTATCCCACTATTCCTGCTTGACTAGCAGGCGCATGCAAAGTGTAAGCAGGCTGGCAATGACCATCAGGGCAGACATCACTGCCAGTCCCATTTCGAAGGAACCAGTGGTGGTCTTCAGCCAACCCATGATGACGGGGCCAAAGAAGCCGCCGGTCGTGCCAACCGAGTTGATGAAGGCCAATCCACCAGCGGCGCCTAAGCCGGTCAGGAAGCGCGGCGGAATCGACCAGAAGATGCCGCGCGAGGCAGTAATGCCGATCAGCGCAACGGAAAGTCCGCACATCGAAATCAGAAGGGCCGGAAATTTGACGGCGACGGCCAAACCAATCGCCCCGACCAGGCAGGACAGGGCAAGATTGGTGATGCGGCGGCCGCTGCGGTCGACCAGCGCTCCCCAGGCCATCGTACCGAGACAGCCGAATAGGTAAGGAATGGCCGCGATCCAGCCGATCACGAAATTAGACACGTTGTGACCCTTGAGAATCAGCGGCAGCCAGATGGCAACCGCGTAAGAGCCAATGGTGAAGCAGAGCTGAATCAGCGCCAGCATAATGACACGCGCGTCGGCCATGGACGCCCAGAGCTTGTGCACCGCCCGTTCGCGCTTCTCGGTCGCCAGCGTGCGAATTACGATTGCACGCTCCTCGGCGGTTAGCCACTTTGCGTCTTCGGGGCGCTCCGTCAGCAGTCCATAGAGGGCAATCCCGATGAGCACAGCAGGTATGCCTTCGATGATGAACAGCCACTTCCAGCCGGCCAGGCCCAGGACGCCGTTCATCTGCATGATCGAGGTGGAGAGCGGTCCGCTGATGAGCGAAGCCAGCGGCAGCGACATGTGATACCAGGACATCAGCCGGCTGCGATACTGATTCGGAAACCAGGCGGTGAAGAAGTACATCGCGCCGGGCGTAAAGCCCGCTTCCGCCACACCCAGCAGAAAGCGCGCCAGATAGAAACTCTTGGGTCCGACAACAAAGGCAGTGGCCGAAGCGGCGAATCCCCAGGTAATCATGATGCGCGCCAGCCAGCGCCGCGCGCCCACGCGGTACAGCAGGGCATTGCTCGGCACCTCGCAGGTACAATAGCCGAAAAATAGAACGCCCGCCCCCCAGCCAAAGGCTAGTGGCGAGAGCCCCAGGTCCTTGTTCATCGTCAGCGCCGCAAAACCGACATTGGTGCGGTCGATAAAAGCAATGGTGTAGGCCATCATCATGACCGGCAAGAAGCGAAAGATGACCTTGCGAAAAGCGCGCCGGCTCAACTCCACCTCGGTGCTCGATAGTGCCACCTGTGGATTCACGCTACTCATTGCTTGTTCCTCGGGCAATTACTCTCTGCCTCGGTCAACTGCATGGTGGTGCGTTGCCGTCCGGGTCCGGCGTCACCGTTATCGCTGGGCCAGGGAAAGCGGGCTCGGGGATGACGCCGGGAACGCCACACCGACACGCTCGGCCTCGGCGCGCAATTCGGAGGCCACCTTCTCGGTCAACGGAATGCCGGTGCGCCGGCGCGCCTGTTCCGCGCGCTCTTCGGGCTCCCCCGGCATCATGATCTCATCCACGTCCGCCGCCCGCGGCAAGTTTTTCACCCGTTCGACGAAGGTCTCGGCGCGCTGCTCGAACACCTCGCGGGAGATAAACAGGTCCGGCTTCATGGCGATGAGCAGGTGCCCCACGTTCTGCGGCGCGCTGTGGTCGAAGTAGAGGCTCTTGACCTCGCCACCATAATTGGCGCCCGTGTAGAGCCCGGCCAGCAGGTCCATCAGCATGGAGAGCGCCGAGCCCTTAACGCCACCAAATGGGAGGCAGACGCCTTCGAAAGCCTTCTTGGCGTCGGTGGTCGGCCGGCCATCCTGATCGAGCGCGAGCCCTTCCGGAATCGGCTTTCCGTGCGTGGCCGCCAGACGTATCTTGCCGCGCGCAATCACCGTCATTGCCATGTCGAGGACATAGGGCTGCGTCTTTCCTCCGGGTACGCCGGCGGCCAGGGGTGCGGCGCCGAGAAACGTAGTGCGCCCACCCCAGACGGGGATCGCCGGCGACGAATTGGTAAGCGCCAGCGAGATGTATCCGGCTTCGATGGCCTGCAGCACGTAGAGAGCGGCCATGCCGTAATGGGTGCTGCGGCGAACTCCAACCATTCCAATGCCGCACTTCGATGCCAGCCGGATGGCCTCATCCATGCCGCGGTGCCCGGCGATAAAACCCATGCCATCATCGCCGTCAAGCAGCGCCACCGCGCTAGCCACGCGCGTGACCTTGATCTGCGGCCGGGGATTAACCACGCCACGGCGCAGACGCTCCAGGTACATGGGAATGCGCGAAACCCCGTGCGAGCTGAGGCCCCGCAGGTCGGCCCTGACCAGGTCTGCGGAAATGACGGCGGCTTCCGCCGCGGGAAGGTTCGCCTTCATGAATAGCTCGGTGCCGAGCCTCGTCAGTTGTGCCGGGTCGTAATAGTAGCTCTCCGCGTTGCTCATGTGTGCGTTTCCTTTCCAAATCGGGGCTTTACGTGCACACGATCCTCCAAGGATGATGCCGACCGAAGCGGCCGCAGCCCAGATCGAAGTCCAAGGCGCTTGCCGGCGACATCAGGACGCGGTCGCTGGCCGGTTGTTGGCGTCGCTCAGGACCATCGGCTTGCGCGTCATCGTCAGGGTGGCCGTGGCGCCGGTGACCAGCAGTACTCCGGCGATAATGAATGCCCAACTGTAGCTTCCGGTACCGGCGAGCACGTAACCGGTCACGATGGGGGCCAGGAGTCCAAAGGTGTTTCCGCCGACGTTCAAGAAGCCCATGCCTTTGCCAATGTCACGCGGATTCGGCAGCAGGTCGTTCAGTAGCGCGAAATTCAGGGACGTAGTCGAGGCGATGCCGGTCAGTGAGATCGTCATCAGTACCAGTAGCAGCCAGATGTTGTCGACGATAGGCGCGAACAGAATCAGCGCGGCTGTCGACAGGGCCGTAGCGATCATGTTGCGTCGTCGTCCGCTGCCAACGCCCTGCCGTTTGAGCAGACGATCGCTGAGGCGCCCCACCAGGATCATCAGCACCGCCGTCGCTGCATACGGGACGGCTGTAAAGAGCCCGGTCTTCAGAATTGTCAGGTGCTTGGTGGTTTGCAGGTAGCTGGGCAGCCAGGTAAGAAAAAGGTACTGGCTATAGGTGGTGCAGCCCTGGGTCAGTGCCAGTCCCCACATGGTGCGCGTGCTGAGAAGGGCGAAGATGCCGTGTCCTTCGGTTTTGCCGTCCAGTTGGGCGCTTGCCGCCTTACGCTCACTGAGAATCTTTTGCCGTTCAGCTTCGCCTAGCCACTTGACCTTTTCTGGACGGTTGAACCAGATCAGCCAAGCGGTTAGCCAGACCAAGCCGATGAACCCGGCGCAGACAAACAGGCCGCGCCAGTCGAAGCGGTTAATGATCGCCCCAGCTACGACCGCGCACAGCGCTGGTCCGGCATAGGCGCCGCTGTTAAAGACGGCGTTCAGGATGCCACGTTCGCCGGCGGGAATCCACTCGCGAATCACCCGCGCTCCGACCGGGTTATTGGTGGCTTCGCCGGCTCCCATGCCCAGGCGTGTCGCCACCAGAAAAGGGAAACTCCAGGCGAAACCGGTCATGGCCGTCGACGCCGACCACAGCGAAATTCCGAAGGCGGCGATGCGCCGGGTGCCCCAGCGATCGACCAACACGCCGGCCGGAATCAGGCATGCCGTGTACGTCCATAAAAAGGACGAAAACAAATATCCCAGCGTGACTGAGGAGAGGTGAAACTCGGCCGCGATGGGCCGTGCCGCAAAAGACAACGAAATGCGGTCGATGTAGTTAATCATCGTCAGCGTGAAAAGAAACAGTGCTACCCAGCCGCGGCGATACTGCGGAGCAGCGGAGGCAGAGAGAACGTAGGCAGGCGTAGATTCTGGCATGTTCTGCTCGACGGCGACAGACTGCGCCCAGAGGCGTGGGCCATCAGTAGTGAGTCCGCCGCTGAGTATACAACTATAATTGGAGGAATTTTCTAGGGGCCCGTACTTCGTGTACGGCCGTTGGGAAGAGCTCGCAGGGTTCGGCAATTCCGGCGCTTTTGCCGAGTACCGTTTAGCAGATATCGCTTTGCATGTGGAGCACGGGCACTCCAAAGCGAACGAAGACGCAAAATGAAAGCCGACCAAGAATCAAAATCGGACGCTGCCCTAAGCTCCGTCCCGGAACAGAATACAAACAGGGCTGCCCGTCTTCACTATGTCGCTACTGGGAGATAGCTTTCCTGTTCCTTTGTTCACGCTGAACCGAACGATCGTGTCACTATCTTCGTTGGCGACATACATATGCGTTCCGGTCGGATCGAGAGCGAAAAACCTCGGTGTCTTGCCTTGAGAAAGAGTCCAGTCCACTGCCGCCAATCTTCCCGTGCCCTGATCAACCGAGAACACGGCCACCGAATCGTGCCCGCGGTTCGAACCGTAAACAAAGCGGCCATCCGCCGAAACAGCAATTTCAGACGCGCGGCTGTTGCCTGTATAGGTGTCGGGCAAAGACGACACGATTTGAAACGGAGTGAGCCTGCCCTGCGCTACGTCATATTTGTAAGAGGTCACAGTGGAATCGAGTTCGTTGATCACATAGGTGTAAGGAAGCCTCGGATGAAAGGCGATGTGCCTCGGCCCGGAACCCTCCCGCGCTTCAACAAAAGTGGGATTGGCCGGGTTCAGCTTGCCGGTGGCAGGATCCAGGCGCAACGAGAACACGGCATCGAGCCCTTTGTCTGGAACAACTATGTACTTGCCAGCCGGGTCGAACTCCACCTGATGCGGCTTTGAAAATGGCTGCTCAACCCGATGAGGGCCAATCTTCTTTCCCTGAAGCGTCACCAAGTCGACGACTTCACCCAGCGAGCCGTCATTCTGGTCCACAGGCAAGACCACCACACTGGATCTCACTTCATTAGTGGTGATGTGATTTGCCACAACGACGAAGCGGTTAGTGGGATCGAACGCCAAGTGAACGGGGTTTTTGCCGCGGGTAAAACGCTGATTGATCAGCTTGATTTCGCCAGTGTGCTCATTGATGCTGAACGCGCTGATCTCGCTGCTGTCGCCATGAACCGAGTAGAGAAAGCGGCGGCTGCGGTCCAGGGCTAAAAACGACGGATTCAACAGGCCACTCAGAAGCTGGACATGAGTCCATTGTCCAGATTCCGCGTTCATACGGTACACGTTTATACCATCTCCGCGCGCATCCCGCTCGCGAGTCGTGCGGCATCCGACATAAACGAAATAGGGATTCACCCTTGCTCCTTTTCTCGCAGTATTGCTAGCCTGAGCGGCCTGCGCGAATCTGCCGCTTTCCGCGTAGACGTTTGCAGAAACGGCGGCGCCGGCAACAGCCATGATACCTTTCAGGACGCTGCGACGAGCCAAACTCACGTTCCTGCTTGATCTGGTTGGTTCAGACTTGCAACTGACCTCACTGGCTGAAGAAGCACTCTCGATCATTGCCATTCCTCGCATCAGATATCAGAACTGGTTTAACTTATCGGGTCCGTATTTGTTGAGCTTCTGAATGATCTCGAAAGCAGCTCATTTGCGGGCCGAGAGCACCTTCCTCACCACAAAGGACAGGATATCGCCATTGCGCAGGTACTCCAATGGAGTTGGACACACGGATGCCATGGAGGAATATACTGAGCGCCGCCGTGCGCGCCTCAGTTGCCTTCTCTTCCAAACACCTGCGCGGCCATGCGGAAAGTGTTCGCGTGGGCTTCGGTGGTGGCTTCGATAGGATCGCCATAGCCCCCGCCGAGGGTAACAATCATAGGAATCTGCCGGTTATGGCAAAACTGCATCACTATGCGATCGCGCTCCTTCAGGCCGGCATGGGTGAGAGCCAATCGGCCAAGGCGGTCGGAGGCCAATCCATCAACCCCAGACTGGTAGAACACAATCTCGGGCGCAAACTCATCTATCCGCGGCAGCACTTCCCGCACAGCCAACAGATACTCCTCATCCCCGGTTTCATCCGCCAGCCCCACATCAATGCGGCTGTGCTGTTTACGGAACGGGAAATTGCCATTCCCGTGAACTGAGATCGTGAACACATCGGCATCGTGTTCAAAGATCTGAGCGGTGCCATCGCCCTGATGCACGTCCAAGTCGATGACAGCGGCGCGCCGCGCAAAGGCTTCGTTCCGAGCCCACATTACGGCAACGGCAATGTCGTTGAAGACACAGAAGCCCGAACCTTCGGCACGAAAAGCATGATGTGTGCCTCCTGCCAGCGTTCCACCGAAAGCATGCTTGAGCGCTTCGCGGGTGGCCGCCAAAGTGCCGCCCACACTGGCCAGAGTTCTGGTCACCAGTTCCGGTGACCAGGGAAACCCGATCCGCCGGATGGCCTGCGACGACAATGTGCCTGAGAGGAACTGTTCCACGTAATTGCGATCATGCACCAATTCCAGCACCGCCCGGTCTGCAAGCGGTGCTGGGATGAATTCATACAGGCCATCACCCGCCAGCAGCTCGCGTGTAAGGCGGTATTTGCTGATGGGAAAGCGATGACCAAGCGGCAGCGGAAATGGGTGGTGGTCGGTATAGTAAAGAATACGCACAGTGCAACATTCTACTTAAGGCTCGATCACGACCTCGCCTTTGACTCGCCTTTCTATCACTTCCATCAATGCCTCCGCCGCTCCAGCGGTCGCCCACATACAGGTCCGCGATTCAGCCCGGAGCCGCCTTGAAGAGCCTCGGCTCCGGGTTGATCCAGATAATGCTTCATTTGCTCAACGGCTGCTCAGCGGCGGCGTAGACTGCGGTGGTTTGCGGGCGTGCGTCGCCTGCTCGAAACTGTAAGCAATCTTCAACAACTGCGGCTCGCTGAACGGCTGGCCAAGGAACTCAATCCCGACTGGTACACCGATCGGCGCGCTCGCCGTCGCGGCCGAGAATCCAGCCGGAACCGTAATCGCCGGAAATCCCGTGATTGAGGCCAGGATGCCGTTGCGCTCGGCCTGATTCATGTCGCCAATCATCACCGGCAGACGTTTCTGATGCGGGTACACCAACGCCACGAGGTTGTTCTTCGCCATGGCGTTCGCCAGCCGCACCCGCAGGTCATCGAGCTTGACGCGCCGGTCTTTGTAGTCGGGCTCGTTGAGGCCATCTCGCTGCGCTTCCGCGGAAGCCAGGAACTTCTCCAGCGTAGGCTTGTGATAATTGCCCGTGGCGATGAGCTCGGCAAGCGAGTGCACCGGCGGATTGGGCTGAGCTTTGAGGTAATTGTTGAGAACGAACTTGTATTCATACTTCTGCACGTCGAGATCGGTGGCCAGTTTGCCAGTGTCGAAGGCCGCGTCATCGACATCCACCAGAATTGCGCCCTGCTGCTTCAGCACTTCGAGGGCACTGGCCATCACCCGGTTAACCTCCTGGTGATCGGGGCCGGTGCCGAACAATGTGCGCAGCACGCCGATGCGCGCGCCTTTCAAGGCAGTGCGGTCGAGAAAAGACGTATAGGTCGCGGGAATCTTACCGACACCCAGCGCGGTTACGGGATCGTCTGGATCGTAGCCCGCCATCACGTCGAGCACGACCGCCGCATCGGCTACGGTTCGCGTTATCGGCCCAACTGCGTCCTGGGTAAACGAGCAAGGGATCACCCCTGCGCGGCTGATCAACCCACGGGTCGGACGAATACCCACGAGGCTGTTAGCTGAGGATGGCGAGCGGATCGAGTTTACCGTGTCCGAACCGGTGCCCACGGTAGCGAAGTTGGCGGCCAAGGCAGCGCCGGTGCCGCCGGAAGACCCGCCCGGCGTGCGCGTTAGCTCGTAGGGGTTCTTCGTCTGCCCACCCAGCGAACTCACCGTTATGCCGGTGATCGCCAGCTCGTGCAGATTAGCTTTCCCTATAATCAGGGCTCCGGCCTGGCGCAAGCGTGCAACGGTAAACGCATCCTCGGCCGGCTGCATACCCTTTAGCGCCAGCGAACCGCCCGTGGTCGGCATATCGGCGGTGTCGAAGAGATCCTTCAGCACCAGCGGAATGCACTGCAGCGGCTTGAGCTTGGCGCCGCGCTTGAACGCCTTGTCCATGGCCTCGGCCTGCTCCAACGCTTTGGGATTGATGTATAGCATGGAGTTGATGGCGGGGCCCTGCTGATCATACGCATTGATCCGGTCCAGATACTGCTGTACCAGGCCGCGGCAAGTCAGCTTACCGCTCTGCATAGCGCGGTGAATATCGCTGATCGAGGCTTCCATGAGCTGAAATTGCTGCCCAAAGGCATTAGAGGCCACGAGAACCACTCCTACTGCCAGCACAAGAATCTTCATCTGTAGACGCACAGATTTCCTCCTGGGTTGAATCGGAATTTCCTTTGAGTCTGAAGAACACGGCAGTATACCGGTCACGGGAGAATTTGCAACGCCAATGCCGCCGTCGACGATGCAAACTGGCCGATGCCGTCCCATTCTGAACCACGCCGGAACCGCTCCTGCAAAGGAAAAGGCGATTCGGAACACGACACGGCTTCTCTGCGACAGGGACGAACATGGCTCATGTACGTTACCGCGATACGCGTATAAGCAGAATGCCGGGCCACCGCGAGCAAAGAACGATGTCCAATCTCACGAACGGGCGAATGAGTTGTACAATGGTGGCGTTTTTCCGGGCAAAAGGAAGTTCTGGTTAATTTCGGAACCCGGTCTTGGGCCACAAATGTGACAGCCAAGGCCGGGTCATTTGCTGGCCGCCATCACCGAAAACGCGCGAGGAATGCGAATTGGTCGAGACCAAGAAGGGCTACCGCTGGTGGGTCATCTTTCTGTTGTTTCTGGGTACGTTCGTCAACGCCGTCGACCGCGGTAGCCTCGGGGTCGCGGCACCCGCGATCATGAAGGAGCTGCACCTGAACCCGGCGATGATGGGCGTTGTGCTCTCGGCCTTCTTCTGGACCTACTTCGCGATGAACATTCCCTCCGGGGTCGTGGCCGACCGCTTCGGTGCCAAGGCGACGCTCGGCTGGGCGGCCTTCATCTGGTCGTTCCTTTCGGGCGTGACCGGATTCGCGCAGAATTTCATGCACCTGGTTCTGTGCCGCATCGGCGTGGGCGCCGGCGAAGCCGCGATCCAGCCCTGCAACGTAAAGGTCGTCAAAGCGGTCTTTCCGACCGAGGAGCGCGGCACCGCGATCGGCATTTTCAACGCCGGCATCCGTCTCGGACTGGCGGCCGTGCCGGTACTGATGGCTTATCTCATCCACTGGCATAGCTGGCGCATGGCCTTCTACATGACCGGCTTCGGCAGCCTGGTGTGGGTGGGTCTGTGGGTCGCGTTCTACAAGCAGCCGGCGGCTTCGGAGAAGACCGAAGGCGCCAGCAAACAGCGCGTCCCTTGGGGGCAACTGTTGAAGCACCGCTCCATCATCGGCCTCATGATGTGCAAGTTCTTCCAGGAATACCTCTACAATATGTTCATCACCTGGCTGCCGGGATACCTGGTGATGGGACGCGGCTTTACCATGCTGAAGATGGGATGGTACGCGGCGCTGCCATGGGTGGTCACCTTCTTTGCCCTGCCGCTGATCGGTCTGTTTTCCGACACCCTCATCAAGCGCGGCGTCAGCGTGACCGCCTCGCGCAAAGGCATGATCGTCGTCGGCCAGCTCATCGCCTCCTGTGTCGTCTTCGCTCCCTACGTGGAGGGCGCCAACACGGCCATGGTTCTGCTGGTCATCGCCTTGGTCTTCGAATCGGGCGCCAGTACGGTGCTATGGGCCGCCTGTGCCGAAATTGCGCCAGCCAACACGGCAGCTTCGGTTTCGGGCATTATGAACACGGCAGGAGCGGTGGCCGGCATCGTCTCCCCGATCGTTACGGGAGTACTGCTGAAGTGGACGGGCAACTTTCAGCGGGCCTTCTCGGTCGCCAGCTTGATGATCGTCTTCGCCGCGCTGTCGATGTGGTTTGTTGTCGGCCGGGTTGAGCAGATCGTGCTGCCGTCCAAAGGCGTCGCAGCGCCGAGCGCGGGAGAGGCCCGGGCGTGATCGCGCAGCACGGCGGCGTGGTTGCCGTGAAATCAAACCGGATGGATAGGCCGGCTTTAGTTGGCCTTGGGTTCGGGGGCGTCGGGCGGCGCGGCATCCGACAGTTCGTTGCGGATGGCGTCGTCAAGCTTTATGTTGTGCGACTCCAGCAGCGTACCGATGGCGCGTTCAAGCGAAATGCGGGACTTGATGTAGGTGCTGCGGGCCACCACTTCGGTGGAGCGCGCCTGCGCCAAGTATCCCTCATCCTGCACGATCATGAAATTAGTCGAGGCTCCCACCGACAGCTTTTGCATTTCGGCATCGAGCAGTTGTTCCTGGAATTGCCGGGTGCGGACGGCGGCGACATAGGCCGAGCGCGAGACTTGGAGCGCGGTGTAGGTGTTATTGATTTCGTCGCGGATCTGGTTTTCCAGTTGTTGCAGGCGGCCCTGCATCTGCCGGAGCTGAATCTCGTCGCGTGCGGCGTCGGCCTGGGTGACGCGGTTGCGGAACGGAACGTTGAGCTGGTAGCCGCCTTCGTAGAGGTGGCTTTCTTTGCCGGCGGCTATCGAGGTCGGCGGCGCGGACGGGGCGACCTTGATTGTGGAGCTGCTGCCGATGTTGGCGAGAGTCATGGCCGCGCCGATCAAATCGATTTCCGGACTGACCGCATTGCGCGAGGCATTGACGGTAATCTCGGCGTTTTTGACCTGGATGGCGGCCTGGGCCTGATCGGCGCGATTGGCCAAGCCCTGCTGCGTCAGCTCAGCCAGTGCGGGAGCGTCGTCGGTTTCCGGAACGATGATGGTATCGCTGGGGACGATGCGCACGGCGGCGAGCGCGGCGTTGCCGGTCCCGTTGCGCGAAATGACGCTCTTAAGGACGGCCTCCTGCTGCACGACGAGTCCTTGCGCGCGCGTCAGATCGAGTTCGATGGAGGAGACCAGCGCTTGCACGCGCGTCAGCTCAAGCGGGGCGAGCGTGCCGACCTCCACCTGGATTTCGTCGTCCTGGTAGAGTTGGCGGGCCGCGGCCAGCGTCTCCTGCTTTACCTTGACGTCTTCATTCAACCCCACCAGATCGTAATAGAGGCGGCTGACGCCGAAGATGAGATCGTTGAGCTGCTGGCGAAAAACCAGGCGCGAAACCCTGAGGTTGTTTTGCGCGATGAGGATGTAGCGGCGATTGAGGTCGACTCCCCAGCCGCGCAACAACGGCTGCATCACGGTGCCGACGACGTTGGGGTGGCGAAAGGGATCGGGACTGGAGGCTAAATAGTTGAGAAGATCGATGGCGTCGTTGGAACCGACGAGGAACTGCGCGCCGGTGCTGACGCCCTGCTGCAAGGTGAGATTGCCGAAGGTGTTATTGGTGCTGACGGACCTGACCGGCGGAGTGGAGATGGATTGCAGATGCATCGAGGCCAACTGCCCCACGAGTAACGGATCATAGAAAGGGACGGGCGGACCTGGCGAGAACGTGCTGGTGCCCTGGAGCGAAAGATTAGTGGTGGCTTCGGTGAGCTGATTGACGTCGAAGACATTGGCGACGGTGGTGGCAGTGGGGCTGACCGAACTGGTGCTGGCCGCACTGTTGAGCAGAGGGCTGCCCGGCCCGCCGACTCCGACCGGCGACTGCGCGACGGTGAGCGGCAGGCCGCGCGTTACCCCGCCTCCCCGGACGCGTATCACATCGGTGTCCGCCATGGCGACCTGGTAGCGCTGCTGCTCAACGTCGAGATTGTTCTCCATCGCCAGCAGGATGGCGTCGTGCAGCGAAAGATAAAGTTTTCCCTGGCGGATCAGGTTGGACAGGCGATCGGTGTTGCGCAGGCTCAGCGGGGGAACGAAGTGAGCGGAATAGGTGCCGAAAAAGGCAGGCTGGCCCAATCCTTTGGCCGATTCGGCGGTCGGACGCGTCTGGTTTTCTTCCGCAGTCTGCAACGCCGTGGACAGCTTGGTTTCGCTGTACCGCCGCTCGAGCTTGTTTTCCGTAATCGGCTGCGCTGCCGTGGGAGCGGCCTGGTCCTGCGCGGCTGCGAGGGACGGTAGGGTCGCGCAGAGCAGCAAAAACGCCGGCGGCAACACATAGGAAATTGTTCTCATCTGTCCTTCCCTGAATCCTTGCTCTGGATCGCCTCTTCAAGGCAGATCCTTCGCTTCACCACCCCAGCTTCCATTACCCTGGGAATTCTATTTTGCGTCCCTGTTCTCCTGGCAAAGATGTTGAAATCAAGAACGTTCACAACGGCAATCCCTGCCCCAGCATCCGAAATTCTCGAAAAACTGGCGATCTGCACGAGGGCGATGGCGTATCAGCCGCCGCCCTTTGCAGTCACTGCGGCTGTTCCGGCTTTACCTAGCCGGTGGCTTCCAGCCTTCGGGAGCACGCACGCCACGGAAATCAACCTGGCTCAGGTTTTCTTTGGAAACCAGAACAATCGGAGTCCAAAGCTGCTTGGGAACAGCGCGCTTTTCCAGCTGATTGATACTCGCACGGATGCACCACCGTCCAATAATTACGGACTCCTGTAGTACCGAGGCGGTGAGAACACCTTCCCGCATTAGTTTCTCGGCATCCACCTGAAGGTCTGTTGCCGTGACAACGATCTGGCCAGCTTTGCCTGCCGCGCGGATGGCCTGGGCCGAACCAATGCCGAGCATGTCTGAGCCGTTGTACACGCCGTCAATCTGTGGAAAGGTCTGCATGAAATCTTCCATCAAGCGCAAACCATCCGCCGGAGTGTTTTGAGAATACTGCTCGCCGAGAATCTTGATACCCGGGGCGAGCTCGGCTATGCGCTTTTTGAAGCCCTCACCACGAAAGTTCGCCCATGAAGTCCCTGCTGGGCCACGCAACATGACGACACTGCCCTTGCCGTTGAGAGCCTTTGCCATAAACTCCGCCTGCATCCGGCCGACCATAGCATCGTCGGAGCGAATCCGCGCGACCACCTTATCACTGTCGGTCATCACATTGCAGTTGATGACCGGGATGCCAGCGGCAACAGCGCGTTCCACCAATGGCACCGTCCCGGGACCATTGATGGCAACGAGATCAATCGCGTCGACCTTGCTGGCAATCAGGTCTTCGAGTTGAGTGATCTGTTTCTCGAGATACTGGTAACCGCCTGCCTCATGCAAGATGACTCTGGCGCCGAGCTTCTCGCCTTCGTCAAAATACCCATACGCCTGTCCGATGAAAAACGGGTTCGACAACATTGGGACCACAACCCCGATGGTGTAGTGCTTAGTAGGCTTTGGGGGCCGAGGGTATTCGTCGCCCGGCTCAGGAGCTTTGGCGCTTGGTTTGGCTGTCGGCTGAGCCGTGTTGTTCTTCGTGGAAATTGTCTGTGCTCGGGCCGGTTCAGCCACCGCTTGTGCAAAGGCAACACACAAAACCAGCAGCAGGACAGGCGATAGCATCGCCGACAGGGAACGATTGCTCATCACTTCTCTCCTTATATACACAATTGCTGATACGAACCGGCGCCAAGGCCTGGGTTAAGGCCTGTAAGTATAGACCGCTTGGGTTCTCACATTGAAAGGTTATTTTGTGTCATAAATTCGGTGCGTGGAGCAATCCTCCGTTACGTGGCGTTCCGGTTTAAGCATGCGCCGCTTGATTTGCATTGTGAGCGGCATCGGTTTCACTACGCGCCGATGGCGGTAAAGGGCATCCTAGTAAGCCCCGGCAAGGGGGCGCCGGAAGAAGCCGCTCACCGAGATTGACGCGTTGGAATTGGAAGACTGGCTTATCGCTTTGCATGATGAAGAGAAATTGGCTTGGGGAACTGTGACCAAGATTCGTCAGGCCATGAACGCGGTTTGCAAGAAATGCGCGTAGGCACAAGCTCATTCCTCAAGACCTCGACCTCTTCAAAGACATCGAATGCGAGGCCGAGTCGGATTATGAAGCGGTCATCTGTGAACCGGAGGAGACGCTGGCCATCCTGTCGCATTTGGACAGAATGGTCAAGCTCCTGACTCTCCTAATCGCTGCGACTGCGATGAGAATCTCGGAAGCCCACGCCTTGCGTTGGGCGGATGTCGAGTATCAGAAGCACCAGATTCGTATTCGTTGTCGCTTTAGATTGGGGAGATTGGTGACCCGAAAGCAGGGCAAGTAAAGCCCCTGTGCCGATGTGCACGGTGTTAGCGGAAATTCTGAAAGCATGGCCCGGGGAGACTCCCTACGCACAGCCTCAAGATTTCGTGTTTTTAGCGCGAAGCTGAGAGGGAAGAAGCCTCGCACCGGGAACATGGCCTCTCAGGACTATTTGCGCCCCGCAGCCGTGAAAACTGGGGTGTCGAGAGTCGATGAAAACGGCACGTACTTCGACCGTAAGGGCAGGGAGGTCAGGCGGTTCGGCTTTCACAATCTTCGTCACTCGCTCAGCACGTGGCTGATTGAACAAGGCGAAGACCCGAAGGTCGTGCAAGGCATCCTGCGTCACGCTGCCATCGGCCTCACGCTTGACCGTTATACTCAGGTGGTTCCGAGAAAGACGGTAGCGGCTCAGGCGAAGTACATGGAGGCGCTGCTCGCGGACGAGAAACAGGAGCCGGATTTGAAATCGCTGAAACCCGTGTCAGATGCAGTGAAATTAGAGGCTGACCGGGTTGAATGTCGGGTTAGAGATTGAATTTCGGAAGGGGGCTACGTGCTAACTTATTGAGAAAAATGGTAGGCACGAGGAGACTCGAACTCCTGACCTCTACCGTGTCAAGGTAGCGCTCTAACCAACTGAGCTACGCGCCTATCTTCATTAATTCTACCACTTGCGGGCTATCCCCAAAACACCCACCGTATTAAAACGTACCAGATTTTCTCGAAACCTCACGCGCCGGCCGCCAGCTCCGGCTTCACCGTCAGCTCCGAGTATATCGCCTCGAGCGTCTGCTTGACACCCGCCTCGATTGGTTGCATGTACGTTGGCCGTAGTGTCGGCCTTGCTGTGTCCCTAAACCCCTTGCACGCCTTTGACGCCGTCCTAGGTCAGCCTTCGCGAGTCAGTCCGGAATTCATGCCAGAAGGCTGGGCGCAGGAGAGCTGGAATCGGGCCGACAACTTCCGCGACACCCATCACCCGATTACGATCCCGATTCGGCCCAGCCTCGCGAAACTTCCTTCGTAAAGGAGACATCGGAAAAGACGCAGGGGCCCGAGCCTCTTTGATAACGCAGATCGGCGGGCGTTATGATCATCTCTAATGAAGAGGGAAATCTTTCTCCGCCCTACAGTAATTGTTGATGGCGGAAACGTCTCACTGATGTTGGCACAGAGGCGGCCGTTGTGCCTGATCAGCGTAAGTTCTATGATTGTGGCACATAACATAAAATGTGGAAGCAATCGAGACATTCAAGACACGTCACTGCGTTCGCATGTAGACGGGATGAAGTGTGCCGCGGGAAGTGATTCAGGACATCATCAACTGCACTCGGTTATCCGCGACTTGCCGGCCGCACCGGAAAAAATACTGAAGGCGCTGGAGGACACAATACGTGCGGTTCAAAGCGAATAAGAAGGAGATTCTTGCTTGATACTGCGCGCTCTTCTTTTTGATCTCGATGGTACGCTGTCCAACACCGATCCTGTGCACGTGAAGGCTTGGGTCGAGTGTCTCCGCCCCTATGGCTTGAGCATCGATGCCCGGGGTTATCGTTCGCGCATATCTGGCCTGTTGACTTCCGTAGCCGTGCGCAACCTGGTTCCCGGTTTGAGTGCCGAAGAGGTCCATGAGTTCGTAAAGGCAAAACAGCGGTATTTCCGTGAATTCGCCGTCGGCCTGACCATGCTCGATGGGTTGGAGAAACTGCTCGCATGGTCGAAGCGAAACGCTCTCGGCCTTGGCCTGGTCACGAATGCCACTCGTCCGCATGCCCACTTCATGTTAAGCAAACTCGGATTGCAAGGCTTTTTCGAAACTGAAGTGATGGGCGAAGAGGTTCCGGCAGGTAAACCCGATCCGGCGGCATACCGCATTGCTTTGGCCAATTTGCACGTCGGAGCCCAAGAGGCGATGGCTTTCGAAGACTCTCCCTCCGGCATACGCTCGGCGGTAGGCGCCGGCGTGATGACAGTGGGAATAGCAACCACTCAGACTTCAGAGGAACTCCGGAACGCGGGGGCATCCTTAGTGATCGAAGATTTCCGCGACCAGAAACTATGGGAGTTCCTCGATCATGCCGCGGCAAGTCCTCGTCTCCGGATCTGATCTTAGCGCTGTAAACCAGAGCGCAATCCTCACGCAGTATCAAAGACTGGATAATCCCGGCATCAGTGCGGAGTTGGCGACGCAATTCGCGACGACAGGGTACCACCGCAGGCATAATAGACTTAGGGGCCTAAGCACAACCGGTATGAACCACAAAGGATGGATTTGAGATGAATTTGCGCGACAGAATCGGCATCGACCTTGGACAGAATAACAGCATCGAGGATGGCATCAATGCCGCGATCAATCATCAGGTGCGGTATCTCGATCTGAAGATCGACGTCGCTCCGAATGCGATCGAGACCCTAACTGAAGATCGTGTGTCGGCAATTCGCGAATCGTGCGAGCGCCACGGAATTCGCGTCGGCGTTCATACCCTGTCCGCGGTGAATACAGCGGAGGTTGCGCCCCACGTTCGCGATGGCGTCGATCGCTATCTCTTCGGACACATGGACGCATGCAAACGTCTCGGCGGTGAATGGATTGTCGTTCATGCGGGCTATCACTTTACGTCGGATCGCCAAATGCGCATGGAGGCGGGGCTGGAGCGCTTGAAGCGCATCTGCGACTACGCCGAAAAGATAGGACTTACCGTGCTCCTGGAGAACCTGAACCACGAGCCGGACGATGCCGAGGTTCACTACCTGGCCTGCGATCTGGAGGAAACGCTGTTCTACTTCGACAGGCTGAAGTCGCCGCGGCTGAGATGGGCGTTCACGGCTAATCATGCCCATCTTGTCGTGGAAGGGATCGAAGGATTCCTGCGAGGCATGGATATTACCCGTTGCGATGAGGTGCGGCTGGCCGATTGTTTCCGCCTGGGCAAAGAGCTTCACCTTAAACCCGGCGAAGGAGACCTCGATTTCGCAAGCCTGTTTCGCCGGCTCGACGAGTTGAAGTTTCAGGGCCACTATATGAACGCGTTCGGCACGCTGGAAGATATGCTGGAAGGCCGGGAGCGCATGGAGAAACTTGCCCGAGGCGTGAGCTGAGTCGGGTCCCGGCAAGGATTCGTCACACGAACTGCAATCAACTATCACAGACATTGAAACCAAACAGAGATACCGTCCTTCACGTCCTCGGCCTCCGGTCAAGTACGACCCTGGAATCGTTCGTTCTTATCAACAAGGTTTTATCTTTCAGGCGAAGAATGGAGGACCCCATGTCGAACACAGTATTGGAGAGGACAGGTGAGCACATCACGGATGCAGCTCACAAGGCTTCTCGCGCGGCGGATGCCATTGCTGAAGCGGCAGAAGATGCTATTGGCGTGGTGAGACGCACCGGAAAACAATTTAACGATGCCGCTGAAGAACTTCTCGATGACACAACTCAGCGGATTAAGCGGCATCCCGCAGAAGCAGTTGTAACAACATTCGCCGTGGGCCTCATCGCGGGCGTCCTGATCGGCTGGCTCATCGGCCGGAGATAATCGGTTCGAGGGCCAGCACCAATCCACCTCAAGTCCATCGCAAACGGAGCAAACCGAGCGACCATGCGAAATGGGGTGAGGGGTGTCGTCGAAAAACGCCCGCGGCGAATTCTCTTCATCGATGGAAGAAGATTTGATCCTAGCGGCGGATTCGTCAGCGCTGGATTGTGAGCTGTTATCGCGGTTTCCTTGAGATATCCTGGACGAGTCCTGAGGCGTTCGCGATTCGCCAGAGGCCGAGCGCCGAGGCATTCGCGATGATACTGGCATCGCCGAACCCGAACAGCGCAAGCCCGCGCCGATAGCGCTCGCAAAGACTGTCCTCTCCGACGATCGCTAGAGGAACGCGTTTGTTGCAACCATGTGTCGCGCAGCGCAGCTCCTCGCCGATCAGCAATCCCGAAAGGTAATCTAGACTTTCTTCCGGGCGAAGGCGGTCTCTCAGAACCAAGGTTCGGGTCGAGAACAAACGTGAAAAACCTCCGTTCGTGCCGCTCTCAAGCACTACCGTAAGACCTCGCTCGAAAGCGGCCCAACTGGCAACTGGCATGGCACTGGCGGCTACTGCCCGGCCCAGGATGGAATGATCCCGCAACACGGCGTAGAGTTCACCCGTCATGTATGTGGAGAACGACTGGATTCGCTCTTTACGTAACTCCACCCATTTGGAATGCGTCCCGGGCAACACCAGGCGCGCCAGACGGCGCAGGCGGGAGTCGAGTTCCATCGCACCGATGATCTGCGTTTCTTCGCCTCTCATCACGTCGGGGATGGCGTCCTCTTCGACGACTCCAGGCACAATATGCAACTGTATCCGCCCGCCCTCTGTCACGGCTACGAGACCCGCAGCCAATGATTGCAAGCTGGCCGGACAGGGCACATAAGGCGCTTCACGCCAACCCTGGGCACTGCCGATCATTCCGGCCGCAAGCGCGGGTAGGTTGGGCCAACGCCTCCGCCATCCACCCACCATTGCGGTAAAGACCTTTGCGAACGAGCGTTTCGAAGTCCGCATGATGCCCCAAGGCTTCACGCTTTGTTCGAGGACTTCGCCGCCCTCGCCCAGAAGATAAGCGCGCAAGGACGAGGTCCCCCAGTCGAGCGCGATCAGGCGCGGGGCAGGCGTGGATGTGAGCATGGCTTTACCGTGACGGACATTTTGAACTTCCGCGAACCGAACTGACATATGTCTTTCGCAAAACTGTCTAGCAGGCTGCTGAAAAACAAGTTTTGGGAAGGACAGGCCCCCAACATCTTGTACGCTTCACTTCTGGATTGTACATTCGGTAGCGCCTCGCTCGTTGCTTCGGCGCGTTTTTCAGCAGCCTGCTAGCCCTCGTTGGGCAGCCACTTCATGATATGCTGCGCCACCGCGACCTCTTTTCCATCCTGATTAATTACACCGATCGCTGATGCATTGGAGGTGCGGTCAGAAAAAAGTGTAGTAATCGCGATCAGCCATGCGCCAGACGAGCAGTCCCAGCTCCAGCAAATGATAGTCACCCCACATGCTCGATTCGCCCACCGGTACCTTCGCCCCTTTGGGAATGTAATCCCAGCCGTTAGGGCGGTGGTAGACGCTGTGCAGCAGGATGCCTTCATGCTTTGGATCGATGGAAAGATAGGGTTCGGTCAACAATTGCTGCGCGATTGAAAGCCCGGCCCGCAAATAGATCTTTCCCTTGGCTCCCAGCGACATGCCAAGCCGGATCAACCCTTGCGCAGCGATGGCGCTGGCCGATGCATCCACCGGTTCTTGATCGTTATAGGGGTTGGCCGGCACAGACTGCCAATCACCCAGCTTGTGCAAGTTCGGGGCTCCCGTATCCCAATAGCAAATGCCATCCAACGCGCTGGCGTTGTTGATGTAGAAATCACAGGTGGCACTGGCTGCTTTTTCCAGCATCGCCAGTGCCGCGGATTTCTTCATAACGACCTCGGCGCCAAACTGTTTCTCCGGTAGAGCCCGTGTAAACTCCAGCTCTTCGGCAAAGCCGAGCATGGCCCACGCGAGTCCACGCGTCCACGTGCTAAACGGCGAGTATCCCTGTTGCGACGAAGGACAGCGGAAGCCGCCGCTGACGGTATTGAAGATCGCCTCGTGCACAGTGCGGCCGCGGAGTTCTTTCGTGTCGTAACTATCGCGCCCCTCGCCGTAGTAAATGTTGTACCTGGCGGTAGTGCGGGCGTGAGTCAGAAGCCGCTCCAGCAAATTGATTTTTCGATCCTGCTCGCCGAGAAGAGCGTGTCCGAGCAAATGTGCTACGCCACAGACGCGGACGGTACGGATCGTATCGATGAACAACGAATGCGGTCCATTGAACGAATAAATGTAGCCATCACCGCCGGGCAGAGACGTCCATCGCGCGGCCTGCACGGCGCCGCTGACCTTCAACGCTAATTCGTAGAAGCGAAGCTCCCACTCCTGCCGAGCGATCTTGCCTTCCAGCATGAGGCGGCGCAGGTGGCCATAGGTGGACAGATTGTTAAAGCCATGGTCGTGCACCCCGGTATGGGTTAGGTGCTCCGCCATGCTGTCGAGCGTATGGCGACGGCCAATCTCCAGCAGCTTGCCGTTCCCGGTAACGTCAAAGCAGAGCAACGCGTTGCCGTATTGGAAACCCTGCGTCCACTGCGTCCAGGCGCGAGCCGTATATTTGCCGGCGGCGGTGAAAACCGGAGCGCCATTGAACCCGCTCCACCGTTTATCCAGCGCCAGCGTTTTCTTCGAGGCGAGCTCGAACAAACGGCTAACCGCCGCTTTGAGATCCGATGCCGAGAGTTCTCTCGCAATCTTCATGGGCAAACGGGCGTCTCCATCGCACAGATTGCAATACCCGCCGAGCGGCGGATGCTAACGACATTTGTTGGTCGAATCTCCTTCAGCCACCATGGCCTCCATGGCACGTTTTTCCGGAGAGCCGGGGATAATACCGGTTAAATGCGCTTCGATGACGATCTCATCCCGCTGGTTCTTGAACACCGCCTCGGCTTTGGCTCGGTTACGCTCATCCAGCTCGGTGATGGTAAAGCGACATTCAATTGTGTCGCCAAAATATACCGGCTGCTTAAAACGAAAATTCATTCCCGATGCCAGCCAGCCAATTTGTCCACCTATCTCAGTCAGTATGCTGACAACCAAAAGCCCATGGCAAATTCGGCCGTCTAGATTTTTCACCTTGGCAAAGTGATCGTCAAAATGCACAGGGTTATAGTCTCTGCTGATCTCGGCAAAAGCCAGCGTGTCCTGTTCCGTGAATGTGCGCGAAACAGCAAAACAGTCACCCCGCTTCAGCCCTGCAATCGCTTTTTTCCGGATGTACGACATATGAACCGTCGCTATGCTATCGAACTCGCGCCGACTTACCTTGAAACTACAGCCGCTCTAGGTAAGCGAGATACTGTCTTGCCGGATGCGTGAATTACGGATTCATCTCTTCCAGTTGTCGCCGCCGTGTCTCGGTTGCCCCAAAGGTTGTGATGAGACCGATGAATGTAACAACCGCGAAGACATAGAATACGGCGGCAATTCCGCCGCCCTTAAGAACGAACCCCACCAGGAACGGCCCCGCAGCCGATGCTGCCCGCAAAAAAGATGTAGCCAAGCCCGTTCCTGCGGCACGCATACGAGTCGGATAGATCTCGGGTGTGTAGAGATAAAGCATCGTGGCATTTGAGCCGAGCACTGCGAAAGTTAACGAGCCCAAAACGACCACGCTCTCCGGCGTCTTGGCCCCTAGCATGGCCAGGCTGAACATCAGCACTGCCGACACTAGGAACGCCATGCCGAACCACAACTTGCGTCCGAGTTTGTCAACGAACAGAGCGCTGGTCGCCACAATTATCACCTGGAGAATATTGGCGATCGATCCCCAGCGCAGAGAGTCGGCGATGCTGAGATGATAGACGGTGCGGTAGAGGCTCGGGAGCCAGGTACCGATACCGTAATAGACGAAATAGGTGCTTGCCCACAAGACCCAGACAACGAGGGTTCTGCGCCGATAGAACGGCGACAGTACTTCGCTCCACTTGGTTTTGGCGGCAGGAGCAGCCAAGGCTGCCATCCTTTTGGCGGCCGGTTCTATCCGGTTGGGGGTAGCCGCTTCGATCTGGGCAACGATTTCCCCGGCTTCATCGAGCCTGCCTTTTCCGATCAGCCATCGAGGCGACTCAGGAAGACGCCATACCAACACGGCGATGAGCAGCGCAGGGATGCCGCCGAGAACAAACATCGACTGCCAGCCAAATCGGGGCACCAGTAATATTCCCATTAGGCTCGCGCCCAGTACGCCACAGGGAAAGATGGTTTCATAGAGCATTACAAATCGGCCCCGACCGCGCGCCTCGCATAGTTCGTTGATGTAGGCCGCGGCCACGGGCACTTCACCGCCCAAGCCACAACCTTGGATCGTCCGGAAAATTGCGAGTTGGAGAAAGCTTCCGGAGAACGCACAGCACAGGCTCATGATCCCATCCATAGCCATGGCACAGGCGACGGATTTGGTCCTGCCAATCCGTTCAGCCAGCCAGCCAAAAAACAACGCTCCCACAATCTGGCCCAGATAGCCGACGGAAATCATCGTCCCGATCTGGGCCGGCCGTAGTTTCCATGCGCCAATCAGGGCGGGCAGCACGAACGCGATCGTCAGCGCCCCAAAGGCATCGAAGAAAGTGGCTGAGCCCATGGTTATGCGTGGACCAGCGTGCCACTTGCAAAGAGGCACTCTCTCCATGCGGCCGATCAACTGTAAGCCGCGCGGCTCCGCGGCCTGGGGACCTGTTTCCATTTGCGCCTCCTAGTCTCCTGCGATGTGCACCATTCTCCACGCTTGAGTCTAGCAGGCTGATGAAAAATAGCTCTGCTCTAGTGCCGGCATACAAAAATCGCGCGGCGACTCCGTGGGTTACCCATTCGGCAGCGCCTTGCTTTATGCTTCGGCGCGTTTTTCAATAGCCTTCTAACAGCAACCTGCAGCGTCTAAATCTGAAATGTTTGACCGTCACGAGGAATGTGGACGCCCACAGCAAGCACGATCCACCAGCCGCACTGAACCAGGAAAAGTGCAGGCCCAGCAAAAGAACGGTCGGGTTCGCGATCAGCTTGGATATGGGCACTTTGGCCGCCTAAAACAGCGATTCGCAACTTGGCGATTCTCTTACACGTACTCCTGATGCCGCTGCTTGCAGGTCTTCAGGACCTCGTCGCCATCGCGTTTCCACCAGTTCGCCGCCGAAAAAATCTCCACCTCGTGCATGCCTCGATAGCCGGCGGCCTCCACCCAGGAACGAATCAGCGGAATATCGACAACCCCGTCGCCCATCATTCCCCGGTCATTCAATAGATCCGTCGTCGGCACCAGCCAATCGCAAACGTGGAACGCCAGGATACGATTCTTGCCTGCCCGCGCCGCGCGCTCGATCTGGCCTTTCAGTTTCGGGTCCCACCAGACGTGGTACACGTCGACGGCAATACCGATCCCGCTGCCCAACTCATCACAAAGATCGTTGGCGTGCTCCATGGTATTCACGCAGGCCCGGTCGCCCGCATACATCGGGTGCAGCGGCTCGATGGCCAGCGGCATGGACGACGCGCGCGCGTACTCCAGCAATTCAGCCAATCCATCGCGCACCATCTGCCGCGCACCGGCGATGTCCTTCGATACCGGTTTGCCGTCCGGCCCTTTGGGCAGACCTCCAACCACCATTACCAGACAAGCTGCGCCTAGTTCGACGGCCTCGTCGACGGCTCGCCGGTTATCTTCCACCGCAGACAGCCGGCCGGCGCGGTCCGGAGCCGGAAACATGCCGCCGCGGCAGTGACCACTGACTTGCAGTCCGGCGTCGCGGATTCGCCGCGCGCTTTCTTTCAGGCCGAGTTGCGCGACCTGGTCTCGCCAGGGCGAGATGCCGCGGATCTGGTGTTTCGCACAGCCTTCAATGATCTCGGCGAGCGTCCATTGTGCCCGTACGGTAGCCGTGTTGAGGGAAAGAAGATCGGGACCAGGTTGCGCTAACATCAATCGTCACTCCAGTGAATCCGAAAGGTACGGCAGACTCCACGGCTCCGGCTCTGCAGCCGTACCGGCGTCGGAATTGTGCTCCGGTTTGATCGCTGTCCAGGCCGGGGCCTCAAACCTCGAGCGCGGGGACATCTACCCACCGCCGTTCGCGCCAGCTGAGCATCGCATTTTCCACGAGCTGCACGCCTTTGGCGCCTGCCGTCAGATCCCAGGGAAAAGCACCCTCGCCCTCCACGTGCCGCAAAAACAGCTCCCACTCCACCTTGAATGCATTGTCGTAAACCTGCGTATCGGGCACCAACGGCCAGTCATCATAGAAATTATGCGGCTGCCTGACATCGGGATTCCAAACCGGCTTAGGCGTGTTTACACGGGCTTGGCTCCGACAATCGGTTAGCCCCGCAACCGCGGAGCCATGGGTGCCATCCACCTGAAACGTGAGCAGATCGTCGCGTCGCACTCGCACACACCATGAACTATTGATGTGGGCGATGATTCCCCCGTCCAACTCGAAACTGGCGTATGCCGCGTCGTCGGCAGTCGCCTGGTAACGCTTTCCGCTTTCGTCCCAGCGTGCGGGGATGTGGGTTGCGCCAAGGCAGGAGACGCTTTTCACCTCGCCGAAAATGTTGTCGAGCACATAGCGCCAGTGGCAAAGCATGTCGAGGATGATTCCCCCGCCCTCTTCCTTGCGATAGTTCCATGAGGGACGCTGGATGGGCTGCAGATCGCCTTCAAACACCCAGTAGCCGAACTCGCCACGCACCGCAAAGATGCGTCCGAAGAAGCCGGAGTCGATCAACATCTTGAGCTTGCGCAGCCCTGGCAACCAAAGCTTGTCCTGCACGACGCCATGCTTTATGCCGGCGGCCTTGGCGGCGCGCACCAACGCAAGTGCCTCGCCGAGATTGGTCGACACCGGCTTCTCGCAGTAGACATGCTTGCCCGCGGCAATCGCCTTCTGCAGCAGAGCCGGACGCATTTGCGTGGTCGCCGCATCGAAAAAAATCGTGTCGGCACGATTGGCCAGCGCCGCGTCGAGGTCCGTGGTCCAGCGTTCGACGCCGTACGCTTTTGCCAGCGCGCTGACCTTTTCGGCATTGCGTCCTACCAGGATGGGATCGGGCATCAGCCGTTCGCCGTTCGCCAGTCGAACGCCACCTTCGGCGCGGATTGCAAGAATCGATCGAACCAAATGCTGATTCGTGCCCATCCGGCCGGTGACGCCGTTCATGATAATTCCAACCGTTTTCACGTCGTTCGTCTCCTTGCACGCTGGTAACGCGGCGCGGCATTCACTGCGTGCAGCGCTCACGCTGTCTTGATTACGGGTGCGACACCTCACCGCCGGACCGCATCGATCAGAGCCTCGGGAGCGTCAGCCCGCCGTCCAGGATCAGCACCGAACCCGAGGCGTAAGGCAGGTCGCCGCGCGCGAGCATAGCCGCTGTCTTGCCCACATCGTCGGGCGTACCCCAGCGTTTTTCCAGCAGCAATCCTCCCGCGATGAGTGCGTCGTACTTGCTCTTGACCGCGGCGGTCATGTCGGTGGCGATGATGCCCGGACGGATTTCGTACACGCCGATGCCGAACTCGGCCAGACGCACCGCCCAAAGCCTCGTCGCCATGGCAATGCCAGCCTTCGAGATGCAGTACTCGCCGCGGGTCAGGCTCACAACTGTAGCGGAAATCGATCCTATATTGATGATGCAGCCGCGGAAAGCAGAGTCGCTGCTCTTTTGCCGGATCATCCACCTGGCAACCATTTGCGTGAGGAAATAGGGACCCTTCAGGTTGACTGCGACGATTTCATCGAAACTGTCTTCGGTGGCGTCCAGAACATCCGCCCGGACGCGCGGGGCCATGCCCGCGTTGTTTACCAGCACGTTCAGCTTGCCAAAATGGTTTTCAATAGTTTCCAGCAATCGTTGTCGATCGCCATTGTTGGAAACGTCCGCCGCAACATATTCAGCCCGCACGCCGCAAGCCTGAAGCTGCTTGAGCGCCGGGGCAACCTCCGACCCCGCGCGGCGGCCTGTAATTACAACGTCGTACCCGCTCTTCGCCAGCGCTTTGGCAACTCCAAAGCCGATACCGCGCGATCCGCCAGTAACCAGCGCAATCATTTTCTTCCCTAAACTAGTGTCGCAAACCGCTACGAAGACCTTGCACCCGGCGCCGCCAGAGACGCGCTCACTTACGCTTTCGGCCCTCGTGCTTCACGCACGATGGAGACATACTGCTTCGCCAGCTCCGTGATCTCCCGCGTATTGCCGGATTTCAACGCGGCCGCCAAGATCAGCTCTCCGCCGACGCCCACAGCCGCCGAACCCGCCTGAATGAACTCCGCCGCCGTCGTCAGATTGACGCCGCCGGTCGGTACCATTGGGATTTGCGGCAGGGGACCCTTGAGCGCCTTGATGTACTTGGCGCCGCCAACATTGCCGCACGGAAAGATTTTCACCAAGTCCGACCCCGCATTCCAGGCGGTGATCACCTCCGTCGGGGTCAACGCCCCGGCCATGATCGGTACTCCTTGACTGTTGGCAAACTTCACCGTCTCCAGGTCGAAGCCAGGACTCACCAGAAACTGCGCTCCCGCATCCAGGCACCGCCGGGCGCTGCCGGCATCCAGCACGGTTCCCGCACCCACCAGGACCGCGCTTCCCATTGTCTTCACCAGCTGCGCGATCACCTCGATTGCTCCCGGCACCGTCATGGTGACTTCGACAACCGAAATGCCGCCCGCGCAGACCGCTTCGGCCGCGGCTATCGCCTGGGCAGCCGACGCGGCACGCACAACCGGCACTACGCCAATATCGATGATCTTCTTGGTTATTTCCGCTTTAGTCATTTTGCCGTTCATCCCTTTCATCTTCCATCTTCAGTCAGGCCGGTTTCAGAACAGGCGTATCCCAGAGCGGCAACCCGGTGAATCTGCTCTAGCGCGCAATCCGTGCACCCACTCCCCGCATCACCTGGGTCACTTCCTTCAAGGTTGCCATGGTGGTATCGCCTGGGGTCGTCATGGCAAGCGCCCCGTGTGCCGCTCCGCACTCGACCGCCCACTGCGGACCCTGGCCAGATAAGAATCCGTAGATCAGTCCGGAGGCAAACGAATCGCCTCCACCAACGCGATCATAGATTTCAAGATCCCGGCGCATGGCCGCTTCGTAAAAAATCCCGTCGGCGTAGCAAATCGCGCCCCAATCGTTGCGGCTGGCCGTATTTGCCTTGCGCAAGGTCGTAGCCACCACACTGAAGGGGAATTGCTTGACCACTTGCTCGATCATCTTCTTGAACGATTCGACCTGGACATCGGAAATGTGTTCGTCCATCCCCGGCACTTCAAAGCCAAGCGCCGCCGAGAAATCTTCCTCGTTGCCGAGCATCACATCCACCAATGGGGCCAACTCGCGATTGACTTGCTGCGCCCGTTTCTTGCCGCCTACGGCCTTCCAGAGCGACTCGCGGTAGTTCAAATCGTAGGAGACAATTACGCCATGCCGGCGGGCTGCTTGCATCGCTTCCATGGCGACCGCGGGGGTCGTCTCCGATAGAGCGGCGAAGATACCGCCGGTGTGGAACCAACGGGCTCCGGTCTTTCCGAAAATCCCGTCCCAATCGATGTCGCCTGCCTTGAGCTGCGAAACTGCCGTATGGCCGCGGTCCGAGCAACCCAGCGCGGCGCGCACTCCGAACCCTCGCTCCGTGAAGTTCAAGCCGTTGCGCACCGTTCGCCCAACCCCGTCGAACTCCATCCAGCGCACCAAGGACTGATCGACGCCGCCTTGGTAGATCAGGTCTTGCAACAGGCGTCCAACCGGATTGTCCGCAAACGCAGTCACAATCGCCGTATCGAGACCGAAGCAACGCTTCAGTCCGCGCGTGACGTTGTACTCACCGCCGCCTTCGTAGACGTCAAACGAACGGGCGGTCCAAATCCGCTTGTCGACGGGGTCGAGCCGCAACATCACTTCGCCCAGGGCCACCGCGTCCCACCTGCATTCTTTTTTTTCCCGTATCTTCAGCGCCATTGGCCCACCTTTGCCGAGGCTTGCAGCCATCGCTTATGTAACGTCTCAAGATATGAGACACTCGTCTCTGGAATGAAATTGACGCAAAGAAAAAACCAGGCTTGCGCCAAGCTCACAAATGGATCTCCCAGTTTTTTCAAGCGCAGGGATAACCCTGCATTTTGTGCTGGCATAAAGGCAATGTCAAGCGCATTTCGGTAGTAGTCTACTTTGAATCGGCGGCCGTTGAGCTGCGCCAAAACGACATTGCAAAACAGGGCTACAAGATTTCAAAGTAGTCCACTACCCGCATTTCTCTCAACTCCCGCCGGTAATGGTTAAGGCAAAGGCTGCGGTTCGCGGCACCATGCAGCGGATGCGATCCCCAACATGTGCAGCAGTTGAGCATGTTGGGGTGGACCATACGGCGCGATCTTCCTGCCGCGCGCATCATTGCATGTATGAGTAAATCCTTACGTAACTTCTGGTGCCGGGAGGGGGGGTCGAACCCCCATGACCTTGCGGTCGGCGGATTTTGAGTCCGCTGCGTCTGCCAGTTCCGCCATCCCGGCTTCGATGGTAGGCACTTAGTACATCAGCAGGTTAATCGATCTGCGCCACCTTCGCAAGCTGCTCACTGGCCCGCGGTAGCGACGGCGCGGGCTACATTCCAGGAGCGGTGCAAGGCACCGCCGCATAAGAACGCCTTCCGCTTTGCAAGCACCAGTTTCGCCCATTGCTTATCGTGTTTCATTGGTACTGCTGACGAAGCGCCGCATAATGACTGCGTTATCCAGCCCGCGCAGTTCCGTCGGACGCAAAAAAAGCTGCCGGGGTGACCGGCAGCCAAAGGTATTTCTTAAAGGATCAGGTTACGGCAGAACGTAACGCAAAGCCAGATCGATCATCTGCATGTTGCCCTTCAGAGGTTCAGGTCCGGCGAACGCGGTCTGCCACACTGCGCGGTGGTAGTACTGGTACTCGCCCATGGTCTGGAACGTGCCATAGGGGCCGCTCCAGAATTTATAGATGTAACCAACCGTACCTTCCCAAACGTCGCGGTTGGGGCTGGTCTGCGAGGTAATCGAGGTGATGTTCTTATTGGCGTAGCCCAAGCACATTGCGCCGCCGCATGACTGGTTGGCGCCGCCCAGGCCTAACGCGGCGTTCAACGGCAGGTTGGCAACACTATCAGAGTAGTTTACGCGCTGATAGTACTCGTTGCCGGCGTAAACATACCAATCCCACTTCGGCGTCGGGTGCAACTCCAAGCCAACGATTTCCGCAGTGCTCTTAACCGGCTGGAGTGTGTACTGGCCGGCGCTGTTCAGTTTAATGGTTGCGTCAGCGCTATTGGCTGATCCAGGATTGTAACGGCTGCCAATGCCAGCACCGGCATCAGCAGACAGAATAAAATCAACCTTCTTGGTGATTGGCGCCACACCGGAAATACCGAAGCCATAGGCAGTCGCGGTGGTCGTTACGACGCTGCCGAGCTGGCTCGCGGCCACTGCGGCACCCGTCTTGTTACCGTAGCTGGTCAAACTAGAGACAGTTACGATGCTGGTTTCGCCGGAAGCGGTGGAGTTGATCGCCGCCCCATTGGGAGCCAAAGCCTCACCGGTGCGGAAGAAGCGAACGAGGCCGCGCACTTCAAAGTGAGCGGTGCTCTTGGTGGAGTCCCACGCCAGCCTGGCAGCCAAGTCAGGCGCAACGTTGTCTGACAAACCGCCGTTTACGCTCTGCAGTGCGGCTACCGGTGTTGCAAGCGTAGCAGCGGTACCGGTAGTCTGGCTGGTTCCAGACGGGTAGACGACAAACGTCTGGTTGCAGCATGGAATTGGCAAGTTGTTGCCAACTGGGAAGTCAGTCCCGGAGTTCTCAGTGCCTACCAGCGAGCTAGGTGTATAGGCGCTGCTGACGGCGCTGAGTTCGGGCTGCTCAAGTTCGAATGCGAACGAGAAGTTCGGGTTGATCTGCTTGGCGAAGCGCATCTGCAAGCCGCGCTGATATGGCATGCCGATGATTTCGTTGCCTTCATAGGCAAGCGGCAACATCATGCTGCCCGGAAGAACGCCCCTGCGACCCGGCGTCCAGAGACTATACATCTGGCCACCCACAACCGCGAAGCCATTCTTTAACTCAGCCATTGCCCAGGCTTCACGAATACGGAACAGCCAGGAGTTGACCTGACCCGCGTTGGTTGCCGGATCGGCTGTGCCATAGAAGTCACCCAGCACATAGGCGGTCAACTTGACGTTGCTGTTGGGATTGCCCTCCATGCGGATGCCCAAGCGCGTGTTGCGAGCATCAAAACGGGTCTCACTGAAGTGAGTGTTGAGGGTGCCCTCAAGAGGAATGTTGCCGGCCGGAGTCGACAGTGAAGAGTTGGTGTTGTGATTGCGCCATGCAAAGCCGCCGTCCACAAAGCCAACCGGCGTGATGGTTATGCCCTTGTAGCGAATAGCCATCGGGTTGAGCAGTGCCTTGACATCCTTCTGGACCACCGTCACAGACTGAGTCAAAGTGGTGGTGCTCGCCTTCAAATCGACTACCGACGAGTTCAGGCTATTGGCAGTCTGCTGCGCCGCCGAAGCGGACGCCTGAGCAGCGGCCGCGTCCTGGTTCGCCTTCTGGACGCTAGACTGAAGCTGCGACTGGGTTGACTGTAACTGTTGGTTGCTCTGTTGAAGTTGCTGCTGCAACTTGTTGATCTGTTGCTGCTGCTGATTGAGCTGATCCTGCATCTGCTGCAGTTGGGCTGAGGCCGGAGGCGGTGCCTTTTTCATCGGCTTTTTCGCCTTCGTGGCTCCTTCAGAGCCGAGCAGCCAGGTCGAGCTCAACACCATAAGTGCGAGCGTTCCAGCAATAATTCTCCTCATTTCCTCTCCAAGACCTTTCGGGGAATTTTCCAAACAACAACAACTTCAGCTTCGACACATACAGGGTTTCACCTCGTGAGTACGAAACCTCTTTTGCAAAGCTGGTCCTTCTTCCGGGACCAGCTACTTTGCTACCATAAAATCATTCTAGCCATGACGTAAATCACAGCATATTGTGATCTTAGGCTCTCCCGTCACCTTAGTGGTTTACTAAGTGGCACAAAAGTGTAATTTACGAGTAGAAAGCTTATCGGGCGCGGCTCGCGGCGTCTACCGCCATCCGCGTTTTGCCACTCCCGGATCGGCCGTTGTTGTCCGTCACGTGCGACCGGTTTGGCGATCACGCGCAACTGTTCTTTGAATAATCGTCACTCGCGGAAGTGACTATCATCACAAATGAGCCTAGAATGCTGTGATATATACCACCGAAGATTTACCCCACGAGAGTTTTTCGGTTGTGCGACCATCAGGTTTCAATTGCCTGCGTTCGTGTACGGCTGCGGAACCCACCCGGTTGCCGTCAAGGCTTTCAAATTTAAACGCTGGGTAACCATCAGGGGCAACTATGACGGAAATGAATACTGAAAAGACAAAAGAAGTGCGCAAAAAACAGCCTCTCTATAAGAGCTTGTATCTCCAGGTACTCACCGCCATCGTCATCGGCGTATTGCTCGGGCATTTTTACCCGACCACCGGCGCGGCGATGCAGCCGTTCGGTAACGGATTCATCAAGCTCATCAAGATGATGATCGCACCCATCATCTTTTGTACCGTCGTGCTCGGCATCTCCGGCATGGAGAGCATGAAGAAAGTCGGCAAGACCGGCGCAATTGCGCTCCTTTACTTTGAAATCCTCACTACATTTGCCCTGGTGATCGGACTGCTGATCGTCGATTTCGTGCGTCCGGGCTCGGGCATGAACGTGAATCCCGCCACGCTGGATATGAAGTCGGTGGCTGCCTATACCGGTCCGGGCAAGATGCAGACGACGACGCAATTCCTGATGGACGTGATCCCGGACACGATCGCGGGGGCGTTCGCCAAGGGCGAAATTCTGCAAGTGCTGTTCTTTGCGATCCTCTTTGGTTTTGCCCTGCACATGGTGGGCGACAGGGGTAAGGCTGTATTCGCCTTTATCGAGCAGGTGAATCGGGTCCTGTTCCGGATCGTCAACATGATTATGAGAGTGGCGCCGATTGGTGCTTTTGGCGCCATGGCGTTCACCATCGGCAAGTATGGACTGGGAACGTTGATTCAGCTTGGCAAGCTGATGGGCTGCTTCTACGCCACCTGCTTGCTGTTCATCTTTGTCGTGCTGGGTACGGTTTGCCGGCTGCACGGGTTCAGCGTATTTAAATACGTCAAGTACATTAGGGAAGAGCTGCTGCTCGTACTCGGCACTTCATCTTCCGAGGTGGCGCTGCCGCGCATGATGGAGAAGATGGAGAGAGCGGGCGCGCCCAAGTCGGTGGTCGGACTGGTGATTCCCGCCGGCTACTCCTTCAACCTGGACGGCACTTGCATTTACCTTACGATGGGCGCGATTTTCATTGCCCAAGCCACCAATACGCATCTTGACCTTTTCCACCAGCTCACGTTGCTTGCGGTGTTGCTGCTCACTTCCAAGGGCGCGGCGGGCGTAACCGGAAGCGGTTTTATCGTTCTCGCAGCCACGCTTTCGGCGGTGGGTAACGTGCCGGTTGCCGGCGTCGCGCTCATTCTCGGCATCGACCGCTTCATGTCAGAAGCACGCGCGCTCACCAACCTGATCGGCAACGGGATTGCAACGCTGGTCACGGCGAAATGGTGCAACGAGCTGGACGAAGTCAAACTGCACAAGGCTCTCGCTGGAGAGACAACGGAACTGGAAGAGAAGGTAGCCACGGCATCGGCGTAGCCTCGCCAATGTGATCGCAAAGATTCGAGCCGCAGGTCATACTTGCGGCTCATTTTTCTTTATGTCGAGACACGTCCGCGCTGCGTTTTCCGCAGCCTGCAGCCGATCAGAGGCCCAAGGACCAGGAGCGGCTGGCGAAGTCTGTGAGGCTCAACAGCAGCATGATCAGCAGCCAGAGAATGCCGGCGATGATCACGATCTTGGTAATCGCGGGCGAGTAGCGCACTTCCATGAAGAACAGCGCCACCAGCAACGACTTGATGGTCGCGATGACAAGCGCCACCACGACGCTGAAGGCTCCCAGATTGAGGTACGCGACGGCAACCGTGATGCTGGTAAGAATCAGCAGTGCAATCCAGACGCGGGTGAAGGTTTTGACGGAAGTGATTGGTTCAGACATCAGAACCCTCCTCCAACGTGCTGGTGGCTGATCAGGTAAAGCAGCGGAAACAGCCAGATCCAGACGATATCCACGAAGTGCCAGTAGAGTCCGCCGATCTCGATGGGGTTGTAATACTCCGAGTTGTACAGGCCCCGCCAGGCATTCCACATCAGAAACAGCACCATGCCGCAGCCGATGATCATGTGCAAGGCGTGCAGCCCGGTCATGGCGAAGTACAAGGAAAAGAAAATCTGGGTATGGCGCGGATCGGTGCCCTCGAACTGAAATGCCGGCCCGGGGACTTCTCTCGCCACCCAGTGCTCGTGGTACTCGATGGCCTTTACGCCCATGAACGCGAGCCCGAGCAGCATCGTCACCAGCAGGAAGATGACCGTCAGTTTACGCTGATTGAGCTTGGCCGCGCGAACCGCCAGCACCATGGTCAGCGAACTGCAAATCAGCACCACCGTGTTCGTCGCACCGAGGGTGATATTCATGTGTCGGCTTCCTTCCAGGAAAGCCGTGGGGTAGAGAAACCGGTAAAGCATGTACGAAAGGAACAGACCGCCGAAAAACATCAGTTCGGTGACCAGAAAAATCCACATGCCGAAGGACGCCGTATCGCGCTGCTGGTCCATGTCGGCGAAGTGGTGACGTAGTTCGTGAGACGCCGTCTGACTAGCTTGCAATGGGGACCTCCTGGGGCTTGTCCAACTCGTCGTAGTTGTAGGCCTCCCAATTCACCACCGGCGTCACGTCAAAGTTAAAGGTCGGCGGAGGCGAGGCTGTCTTCCACTCCAACCCGGCGGCGTTCCATGGGTTCGGACCCGCATTCTGGCCATAGCGCAGCGACCACAGGAAATAAATCATGGGCAGCACGTAGCCGACGGCCAGGATGGAAGCACCGGCGGTCGAGAGCACGTTGAGCACCTGAAATTCCGGAGGGTACGACTGATACCGCCGCGGCATTCCCATGTAGCCCAGCACGAACTGCGGGAAGAACGTCAGGTTGAAGCCGAAAAACACGAACATCGCCGACAGCTTCGCCCACGCCTCCGGATACAGCTTGCCGCTGATCTTGGGCCACCAGAAGTGCAATCCGCCCATGTAGGCCATGACCATGCCTCCCACCATGATGTAGTGGAAGTGGGCGATGATGAAGTAGGTGTCGTGCACATGCACGTCGACCCCGAGGCAGGCGAGAAACAACCCCGTGAGACCGCCTATGGTGAACAGGCCGATGAAACCCAAGGCGTACAGCATCGGCGTATCGAAGCGGATCGAGCCCTTGTACATCGTTGCCGTCCAGTTGAAGACCTTGATGGCGGATGGAATCGCGACGAAAAAGCTCAGCAGCGAGAAAACCAGCGCGGCGTAAAGCGAGATGCCGGCGACGAACATGTGGTGCGCCCACACCAGGAAACCGAGAACCGCAATGGCGATACTGGCCAGCGCCACCAAGTTATAGCCGAATACCCGCTTGCGCGAAAAACAAGCCACGATTTCGCTGATCACGCCCATCCCGGGCAGGATCATGATGTACACCGCTGGATGCGAGTAGAACCAGAAGAGGTGCTGGAACAGAAGCGGGTCGCCGCCCAGTTGCGGGTTGAAGACGCCGATGTTGAAGGCGCGCTCCAGCGCCACCAGCAGCAGCGTGATCGCCAGCACCGGCGTGCCCAGCACCATGATGACCGCCGCTGCATAGTTCGACCAGAGGAACAAAGGCAACCGCTGCCAGGTCATCCCCGGCGCGCGCATGCGGTGAATGGTGACGATGAAATTCAGGCCGGTAAAGATCGAGGAGAAGCCGGCGATGAACACCGAGAGCGCGCCCGTGATGACGTGCGTGTTCGAAAAGGCGGTGCTCAGCGGCGTGTAAAACGTCCAGCCGGTATCGACCCCGCCGTTAACAATGGTATAGAGCCAGAGGCAGCCGGCCGCCACGTAGATGTACCAGCTCAACAGGTTGATTCGCGGAAACGCCAGGTCCTTCGCTCCGATCATCAGCGGCACCAGGAAATTGCCGAGCACCGCCGGAACCGACGGAATCAGGAAGAAAAACACCATGGTGACGCCGTGCATGGTGAATACCTTGTTGTAGGTATCGGCCTGCATCAGATCGCCCGCCGGAGTCAGCAACTCCAGGCGGACCAGCATGGCGAACAAACCGCCGATCCAGAAGAAGAATGTGATCGAAATCAGGTACAGCATGGCGATGCGCTTGTGGTCGGTGGTGAGCAGCCACGACTTGATTCCGTAATCGGCGTTCAGGTAATTCGTTTGTTCGACGGGTTGTACGGCGGTTGCCATGGTTCCTCTGCTCCTGCTGGCGGCAAAATGGCGCTGCTACTTTCCGCTGGGTGTCGCCTGCGATTTTTCGGGCTGCGGCCGCCACCGGATATACTGCCGTGGGCTCGGCCATGGTGGCCGGCGGATTCGATTGCCCGGTACCGAGCCCCTTGATGTATGCCACCAGGGAGATGAGCTCTTCCTCGCTGATCTGTCCCTGGAAATTCGGCATGATGTTCTTGAATCCGGAAGCGATCTTTGCTCCCGGATAAATAATCGATTCGCGCAGGTACGACTCGTCGGCAATCACCGTCCGACCGTCATCCAGCAGCACCGGCTTGCCAAAGAGCCCCACCAGGTTCGGGCCGCGTCCCTGGTAGTCGGCACGGTGGCACATCGAGCATCCATACTGCAGGAACGCCTTTTCGCCCTCCGAGGCCAGCGAGCCGTCGGAACCGCTTGCCGCCCACTGTTCGTAAGCCGCCGGGTCCATGACCACGACTTCTCCAATCATTCCCGAATGTTGCGTGCCGCAATATTGCGAGCAGAACAAGTGGTACCGCCCCGGCACGGTCGCGTGAAACCACGTGGATGTGTAGCGTCCGGGCAGTACATCGGCCTTGATGCGGAAAGCCGGAACGAAGAAGCTGTGGATCACGTCTTGCGAGGTCATGATCATGCGCACGTCGCGGTCCACCGGAACGTGCAGTACGTTGATCTCGCGCTGCCCTTCCTGGTGCTGGAACTTCCACATCCACTGCTTGCCTACGGCATACACTTCCATGGCGTTGCGCGGTGGCCGGGTCTCGGCAAAGTAAAGCGCCGCTCCCCAGACGAAAATGAACATCGCGATCGCCGTCGGAATCAGTGTCCAAGTCAGCTCCAGCGCCATCGAGCCCTCGATTTGGGTGGCGACCGGATTCTTTTTTCGGCGATAGCGCCAGGCGAAGAAACACACCAGGCACACAATCAGGATGGTGAAAAACGCCGTTATGCCGACCAGGAAGAAGTAAAGATAGTCGACCTGGTGCGCCATCTTCGAGGCGGCCGGCGGAAACAGTGGCAGATTAGACCACATAGTCGATTAAGCCCGTCCTGTCTCTAACTTTCTGCGAGTTGCTTCACGGCGAAACATGATGACCAGAAAAGACCCGAGAATCAGCACGGTCGCGGCTCCGGCCAGCCGCACGATGTTGTAGATCACCGCGCCATACTTGCCGGTGCGCGGATCGTAGTGATAGCAGTAGAGCAATATCTGGTCGGTAAGCGATCCGATCCTATTGTCGGAGGCTTGAATGATTCCCAGCCGCATGTCGCGCGCGGAAAACTCCACGCCGTAGTAGTACTGCGAGATCCGGCCCAGTGGCGTCACCAACACGATGCCGGCGGCGTGGGCAAACTGATCGATCTTAGGGTCGTACTGGTAATGCCAGCCGATGGCGTCGGCCAGCGCATCGATTTGCGGCTGCTCGCCGGTAAGGAAATGCCAGCCGGCTTCGGCTCCCGACCGGTCCAGGTGCTCGATATAGGAACGCTTCTTGGCCGCAGCAAGCTCCGGTTTTTCGCGTGGATCGATGCTGAGCGTGATGACCTCGTATTCCTTGCCCGGGGTGAATTTCAGGACTTTGAAGGCGGTGCTCATGCCGTTGAGCACCTCTCCGCACAGCATCGGGCAGTTGTAGTAAACCAACGAGATAAGAACCGGACGGCCAGTGTGAAAGTAGTCGCCAAGCTTGACCGCGCGGCCCTGCTCGTCTTTGAACGCTAAATCGAGCGGCACCTGCTCGTTGAGCCGCTGATCGATTCCGACCTTCGAGAGCCCCGGAGGCAGCGCGCCCTTGACGCTCGGCTCGCTCAGAAACTGCCCCATCGCCGAAGTAGCGGCGAGCACCACCAGCGCCGCGCTCGCTGCCCATCTCTTCATCATTGCCGTTCTGCTCATTGCGGTGCCTCTTCTCCCATTACTGATCGGGCGGCTGCGGCGCGGACTCTTGTTGGAGTCCTGGCCGCGCCGGCAAACCTTTTTGCGCCACGATTCGCATTGCCTCCGCGACCGGGATATGTATGGCGCCACCTTCGTCGCGCCATGGCTGGGCCTCCAGTAGCTGGCCCTCCTGCCACAGGAATCGGTTCATGTCGGTCGCGTCATCGCTTTGCAGCCGCGGTTCGGGAAATTGTTTGAGGTTTATCGAGCCGGCGTTTTGCAGCACGCCCGGTGTCGGCGCCGTTTGCCTCGGGACCATGGGATTCGCCGCTGCCTGATGTGCCTCGCCTACATTCACGAAGGCTTTGTAGACTCCCCACACCACCAGGTGGATCGCGGCCCCCGAGATGAACAGGATGGCGAAAAACAGCAGGATTCCGCGCGCTCCCAGGTCCCGCTTTTCAAACGATACCTCGGGGTGCTGGCTGTGCTCCGGGGCCGTCTTATTCCGGTCTGGATCAGTGTGCATGACTGCTCTCCCAGAGTCTTGGAAGTTGCGGTTCGTTCCGAACCAGTAGGGGCCGCCGTGCCAGGTTCCACGCAAAGCAGGCGAACCAGAGGCCGATCAGCGCGATCGGCGCCACCATGTAAGTCCAATGAAAATAGATGTGCTCGTGCCTGGGCCCCGGCATGGGATTTGGCGCGACCAGCCAGTAGGCGTCGACGAAGCGCATGAACAGCACCAGCACCGCCACCGCAACCAGCTTGCGCGCGTCGCGTTTCAGGTCGCGAGAAAGCAGCAGCAGAAAGGGCAGCGAGAACTGCAGGATCACCAGTATGAGCGCCACGATCTGCCAGCCGCCGTTGATGCGCGCCAGGTACCAGGAGATCTCTTCCGGCAGGTTCGCCATCCAGATGATCAGCCATTGCGAAAACGAGAAGTAGGCCCACACCATCGTCAACGCCAGCAGCAGTTTGCCGCAGTCGTGCAGCCGGTCTGGCCGGACGACTTCGTCCATCGGTGGAAACTGCGACAGCAGCACCAGCATGCAGATCAGCAAGGCAAGGGTCGCGAGCAGGTGCTGGGCGATGAACAAGAATCCATACATGGTCGAAAACCAGTGCGGGTCCAGCGACATCACCCAGTCGGTCGCCGCGAAGTTGACGCTGAAGGCGTACAGCACCAGGCCCGGCGCGGCGATGGCCTTCAGCCGGCGCCACACTCTGGGCGAATCCTCGACGTCCTGCTCCGCCGACCAGCGCGTCAGCAGGTAGCCGAGAATATTCCACAGCGCGAAATAGATCACCGCGCGCGCAATCCACCCCGGCGTGTTCAGGTAGAACGCCTTCGCCATCAGAACCTTGTCGCCCGCAACTTCATCCGGGTGCGTCCACAGGTAAAGACGGTGCATGCCGAGCAGGATCGGAATGAACATCGCGGTGACCAGCGGCAGGGTCTTGGTGGCCGCCTCAAAGACGCGCCGGCCCAGCATCCACCAGTTCCCGCCTGTCATGTGCCCCACCATCAGCCAGGCCATCGAACCCAGGGTGAAGCTCAGGCAGACCATGAACCCGATCAGATATCCGCGCAGCAACTCGTCCGGCGAAACAAACGCGCCGAGGATGGTAAGGACTCCACCAGCGATCCCGGCTACCAGCGCGCGGCCGCGCCAGCGCTGGAGCACAGCCACGGGCGGAGCAAGATCTCGATTGGATAATTCGGCTGCCGTCATTGGTTCTTCCCTTCGCGCAGTCCAGCGCCTTCGCCGTGCATTGCCTTCGTGTTCTCCATTGGTGGCGGCCAGTTGATGTTGACCTGCGGCGGCCGGGCGGCTATGGCGGCACCGGCCGGAACATCGCTAGGCGTCGCGTGCTGGCTCAACTGCAACACCCGTATGTAGGCGGCGATTGCCCAGCGGTCGCTGACCGGAATCTGCGAAGCGTAGTCCGCCATCGCGCCGTAGCCGTTCGTCATGACGTTGAAGAAGTGGCCGATCGGAGCTTTGCGCAAGCGGTCGATGTGGTACGAAGGCGGCCGCTTGAATCCGCGCTGCACGATCATGCCGTTGCCATCGCCGAGTTGCGAGTGGCAGGGTGAGCAGTAAATATTGAAGCGCTCTTGCCCGCGTTCCAGCACCTCCCTGGTCGCCGGAAACGGCATGAGGTCGCCTTCTTTGCCATTCACGAAACCGGTGTGGAGGTAGGTGTCTTCGTTGAGTTGCCCGCGCGCAACCGTCCCTCCAATGAGCGGCCGCGACGACCGCAGGTCGGAGTAAAAATCGTTCTCGCGCAGCGGCTTGAACTTCGGTTGATCGTGCATGTCCAGCCGGCATCCCGCCAGCAGTATCACGAGCACCGTAAATGCTCCCGTCCATACCAGCTTCCCACCCGTGGGCGACAGGGCGAGGCTGGCGCATATCCGCCGGAGTTTGAAGAGGAATTTCATCGCTTACTCCGGAACCTCCGCTATATCTACCGTGTTGAAGGCCGACAAGAACTGCCGCGTACCCTCGGGGTCGAACTGCGGATCGGCGGCTTCGACGCATAGGAAAAAGCGGTCACGCGAGACCGCGCTGAACCTGGGATTGTTGAACACCGGGTGATAGGGCGCCGGCAGCCCATTCAGCCCCAGCATTCCGATCACGGCCGAAAGCCCGCCGAACAGGATGGTCATCTCGAAGGTCACGATGATGAAGGCCGGCCACGAGTGGAACGGCCGCCCGCCGATATTCAGCGGGTAGTTGATGTTATTGATCCAGTACTGCAACAGGTATCCGGAGATCCCGCCCAGAATGCCTCCTATCAGGCACACCAGCGGAACCCGCGTCTTGGTGAAGCCGATCACGTCGGCCAATTCCTCGATAGGGTAGGGGGTGTAGGCATCGATGCTGCGATAGCCCGCGGCATAGGTGGCACGCGCCGCTTTCATCAGCTCGGTCGGGTTGTCGAACTCGGCCATCAGCCCGTAAAGAGGCTCAGTCATGGGCCGCCACCTCCGCTTTCACGGCCGATTCAGGCAGCAGGGTTCGCACTTCGAAGATAGGAATCATCGGCATCAGGCGAACGAAGATGAACATGCAGACGAAGAAGAATCCGATGGTGCCGAAAAAGGTCGCGAAGTCCCAGCGCGTCGGCACGTAGAATCCCCAGGACGATGGCAGGAAGTCCCGGCTGAGGCTGACGACCACGATCACGAAACGCTCCAGCCACATCCCGATGAGCACGTCGATGGAAACCAGGAACAGCAGGATCGGGCTGGTGCGCACCTTCTTAAACCACAGCACCTGCGGGATGACGATGTTGCAGGTGATGAGCAGCCAGTAGAAGAAGCCATAGGGGCCGAACATGCGGTTCATCGTCTGGAATTTCTCCCAGAAGTTGCCGCTGTAGAAGGCATAAAAGGCTTCCATGGCATAGCCGTAGGCAACGATCAATCCGGTGGCCAGCATGACCTTGGCGGCATTGTCCAAGTGCCGCATGGTGATCATGTCCTTCACCCCGTAAAAGCGGCGGATGGGGATCGCCAACACCAGCACCATGGCGAAGCCCGAGTAGATAGCGCCGGCGACGAAGTAGGGCGGAAAGATAGTCGTATGCCATCCCGGAATGATCGAAACCGCGAAGTCGAAACTTACTACCGTGTGCACCGAAAGCACCAGCGGAGTCGCCAAACCCGCCAGCAGCAGGTAGGCGCTCTCGTAGCGCTTCCAGTGACGCACCGAGCCGCGCCATCCCATCGCGAGGATGCCGTACATCGCCTTGGCCCACGGGTGGCGCGCCTTGTCGCGCATGGTCGCCAGGTCCGGAATCAGGCCCACATACCAGAAGACGAATGAAATGGTGCCGTAGGTTGAAACCGCGAACACGTCCCAGACCAGCGGACTGCGGAACTGCGGCCAGACGCCCATCGTGTTCGGATAGGGAAACAGCCAGTAGGCAAGCCAGGGACGGCCAAGGTGCAGCACCGGGAACATGCCGGCACAAGCCACCGCGAACAGCGTCATCGCCTCCGCGAAGCGGTTGATGGAATTGCGCCAGCTCTGTTTCAGCAGCAGCAAAATCGCCGAGATCAATGTGCCGGCGTGGCCGATACCGATCCACCAAACGAAGTTGATGATGGCGAAGCCCCAGGCAGTCGGAATCGTGATGCCCCAGATGCCGACGCCGCGAGCAAACAGGTAGGTGGCCGCGAACAGCAGCAGCATCGCCACAGTGGCAAAGAACGCCACACCGATCGACCAGCCCAGGGTCAGCGGGCGCCTGAGCACGATGTCGGCGATCTTGTCGGTGAGGCTGCCGAAGCTGTGGCCCGGCACCAATACCGGCGGCTGTCCCGGCAGTAACCGCTCGTCTAGCAGCGTCTTCTCTTCAGGACCTTCGTGCATGCTTCCTTAAGCTCCCTCACCGGACCCGAAGTCAGGATTTGGATTCAGCACGGCGGCAAGATACGTCGTGCGCGGGCGCGTATTCAGGTCTTCCAGCAAGCCGTAATTCCGCTCCTCCGCCTTCAGCTTGGCGACCCGGCTGCTGGCATCGTTGAGGTCGCCGAAGACGATCGCATTCGCCGGACATGCCTGCTGGCAGGCGGTCAAAATTTCGCCGTCACGGATGTTGCGGTTTTCTTCCTCGGCGCGAATGCGTCCATGGGTGATGCGCTGGATGCAGTAAGTGCACTTCTCCATCACTCCCCGGCTGCGAACCGTGACCTCGGGGTTGCGCACGAACTTCAGTTGCGCGGTGTTGTAATCGGAGTAGAGAAAGAAATTGAAGCGCCGGACCTTGTAGGGGCAGTTGTTGGAGCAGTAGCGAGTGCCCACGCAACGGTTGTAGACCATGTCGTTGAGGCCCTCCGTGCTGTGCACGGTCGCCCCCACCGGGCAGACCACTTCGCAGGGCGCGTTCTCGCACTGCATGCAGGGCACCGGCTGGTAGTAGGTCTTCGGATTCTCCGGCGCCCCTTCGAAGTAATTGTCGATGCGCAGCCAGTGCATGTGCCGGCCGCGCTTCACTTCCGCCTTGCCGACCACCGGAATATTATTTTCCGAGACGCAGGCCGCCACGCAGGCGTTGCAGCCGACGCAGGCATTCAGATCGATGGTCATTCCCCATCTGTTGACCTTGCTGTAGTCGTAAGGCTTGTAGAGGGTCAACCCTGGCGCTGGGGCCTCGACCATCTCGTGCGCGAAGCCGGGGTTTTTAATGAAGTCGTCGAGCGAAGCAGCACGGGCCAGTGGACGTCCTTCCATCACCTGGCGGCCCTGTGTGGTGGCAAGTCCATAATGCTCGCCGGTGCGCGTCAACCTACCGGTGGCAAACCATGGCGACGCGCTGGCGCGCAGCTTGTAAGCGCTGAAGCCGACACCGGAGCCCACGCGTCCGCAACGCTCGCGCCCGTAGCCAAGCGATACCGTTACCGCATCGTCCGGGTGTCCGGGGGTAAGCCACACCGCGCCACGCACCTTGGCTCCGCCAAGCTCGATTTCGACTACGTCTTCGACTTTAATTCCGAGCTTTTTGCCGGTGCGCACGCTCATCAGGACGGGATTGTCCCAGGTCATCTGGGTGATCGGTTTCGGCAGTTCCTGCAGCCAGGCGTTGTTGGCAAAACGGCCGTCGAAAATGCTGGGGTCGTAGCGGAACATGATTTCCATGCCGTCCGCCGGCGCCTGCGGCGCGGGGATGTTCGCCGCCCGCGCGCTTACCTGCTTGGGAGCGAACGTGCTGCCGGCCACGAATCCATCGTGCAGCGACTTGCGCCAGAAGCCGGTGAAGTCGCCGCTCTTCGGGGTCCCCGGCAAGTTCCGCCCGCTGGGGTGATTGTGCTGATCTTGCCAGTACCTGTAGACAACCTGGTACGAATTGATATCCGGCTCTCCGACAAGAGCTCCCAGGATTTCAAATGCCGAGCGTCCGCCGTAGAGCGGCGCGATCAGCGGCTGGATGAGGCTGATCGTCCCGTCGAAAGAACGGCAGTCGCCCCACTGCTCCAAGTAGTGCGTGGCGTTGATATGCCAATGGCAGAGGCGCGCCGTCTCATCCTGGTAGAGCCCGTGGTGTACCCGCAGTCCCACCTTTTGCATGGCGCCGGAGAAGTTCAGCTCCGGCGGTGCGTCATAGAGCGGATTTACGCCGATCAGAAACAGCATGTCGATCTTGCCGGTCCACATCTCGCCTGCCAACTGGCGCAGCGAATCGGTCTTGTTGACCGGGTGCGACTCGATCCAATCGGTATAGAAGACCGTCTGCCCCACGTTTCCCAGCGCCTGGTTCATGGCGTGGGCCAGCATGTGCACGGCAACCGGCTGGTTATCGCCCGCGACGATCACGGAGCGTCCGCGATTGGCTTGCAGGTCCTTGACCAGGGCGGCGGCAAACTTCTGCTGCCCGGCCGGAATCTGTCCGCTGCCGCCGGCCCCAAGCTGCGCCGCCAAGGCCCGCGCAAAGGCTTCGATTTCGCTGGCGCGCAGCGGCAAGCGGTGATCGGCCTTGCCGCCGGTGTTGGTCGGCGTGCTCTCGACGGCGTAGAAGCGCAGCATCTCCTGCTTGAGCTCGGGACGGCGGCGGGCGGCGAACTGCCTCGCATTGCGATGGAATCCCGGAAATCCGCCGGAGAGGAAATCGCCGTCGAGCGAGAGCACCACCTTGGCTTTCTCGAAGTTGAACTGCGTCTGCAAGGGCTGGCCGAAGCTCGCCTGCGCCGCGGCCATGGCGTTATCGCGATTCGCCGGCTCCCACTGGTACCACTTGGCTTGCGGGAAGATCCGCAGAACCTGTTCCATCTGCGCGGTCAGCGTGGGCGAGCTGGTGGGTGCCGTCAGGAAGCGGATGCCCGCGCCCTTCAAGGCCCGCTGCGCCGTCAACGGCCCGCGCAACGCGTTCAGAAACTGTCCCCAGGTGCTGGCGTCTCCCAGGTAGGTGACGGTTTGCGAACGGTCCGGGTCATACAAATCGAGGACGCTGGCCTGCATGAAGACGTCGGTGCCGCCAAGCGTCGCCGGGTGCTGCGGATTGCCTTCGATCTTGGTCGGCCGCCCTTCGTGGCTTTCCACCAGCATGGGAAGCCCGCAGGCGCCTAACGGCATGGCGGTGGCAAAGAACAGCGGCTTGCCCAGCACCAGGTTGTCCGGCTGGCGCACGTAGGGAACGATGGGCTCCAGCGGCATGCCGCGTGCAGGCGCTCAGTCCGGCCAACGCCAACGAGGCGCCCATGATCTTCAGGAAATTGCGGCGCGAAGGCGAGTCCGCCCATTCCGAGGCATGGCGCGGAAACTCGCGGTGCAGCATCTCCTCGAACTCGGGCGTCTGCGCCAACTCTTCCAGGCTGCGCCAGTACTGCGGCCCGCGCGCGGTGGACAGTTTTTCGCGCACCTCGCTCAATTCGAGCTTGCCGCGTTTGCCCGGGCAAATGTCCGGCGCCGGTTGCTTCCGATCTTTCTCCATTGGCTCTTCGGTTCCGCTCGTCAAAATTTCAATTGCGGCTCGGGCCGCGCCGCCGCCATCGGCGATCAGCGATGACAGGTGTTGCAACTGGTTATGTCGCGTTCGCTGCGCAGGTGGTACTGCTGCACCAGGTACGCGCCCAGCGCCGCCTGGTCCGTGAAGCTCTTGCCGTCCGGCAAGGTCACCGGCTTCAGAGACGTCGGCTGCTGATACGTCATATTGAAAACCTGGTCGATTTCACTCTTCGGATCATCGGGCCGCGGCTTTGATATGGTGCGGCCGGATATACTTCGCCGGGTCGCGATGACAGTCGAGGCAGAATTCCATCTGCAGCGATGCCTGGTTGTACATCAGCGGCATCTTGTCGACCGCGCCGTGACAGGTATTGCAGCCCACGCCTTTGTTGATGTGAATGCTGTGATCGAAATAAACGAAGTCCGGCAGATCGTTGGCCCGAGTCCACACCAGCGAACGCCCCGAGCGGTAACTCTCCCGCACCGGCTCCAGCATCGGCGCGTTGGTCCACATCTGCGAGTGGCAGTTCATGCAGGTCTTGGTCGGCGGAATCCCGGCGAAACCGGATACCTCGACCGAGGTATGGCAGTAACGGCAATCGATGCCAAGTCCGGCGTAGTGATGCTGGTGGCTGAACGGGACCGGTTGCATCCGCGAAACGCCGGCGTAGGTGAAATAGGGCGAGCGCTGCATCTGCAACGCCACCCACAACAGCCCGGCGATCAGGAAAACCGCGCCGAACATGCTGACGCGGGCGATGGTGTTGGCACTGCGATGGAAGATCTGGGCCATGTCTTACGCTATCCGATGCTCCGACCTGCCTCTGGTTTGCTGCCCCGGGCCAAATCGGCTGCTGGCCGGACTTCTCCTGCCACAGCCGTCGTCGCCTCGAACCGGCAGCGATGACGATCCACAAACCAGGAATTCCACAAAATGGGTCGCAGTACGACGGTTACGCCGGGAGCGTCTGCTGACGACCACAACTCCGGCCCGCTGGCGCGCGTCTACCCCGGAACACGCGCTTTCCTAACCCCGGGTAAGCCAGCCATGTCATGAAGGCATCTACACAAACACCAAATCAACCAGATGCGCAGCTACTTACCTTCCGTTGTATTGATCGCGGGATCGTTCAGCACGATTCAGAATTTCTTTGTTCCCGATTTGAAACCTTGGCGTCGCTGAATCCGTGACGTTCAATCCGCGTGATTCCCGGCAAAGTGTGCCAAAAGAGGAACCCAGAAGAACAGACTGCAGATTTTTGCGGATTTATCCTGCGCGAACCCGGTTTTCGGCAGCCTGCTTGCACCCGTGCTCTGCTAAAATCGGCAACCGGATCCCCGGCACGCGCCGCGGTTGGCGGATTAGGGCGGAACGCAAACGCCCCGGGCCATCCTCGTTGAACACCGTTGCTGGCCGAATCGACGACCTTGGGGATATGTCGAGTTGGAGATCCGGACGGGAAGCGAGATCCTATGCTCACCTCCGAAGCAACGAAAAGCGAAGATTTGGGCGGTTGTCCGAGTCTCTAGCGGCAACTTTCTTGAGATGTACGATTTCATGGTCTTTGGCTATTACGCCGCCGCTATCGGCAGGGCATTCTTCCCCACCGGCAACGAATTTGCTTCGTTGATGCTCTCGCTCATGACCTTCGGGGTCGGCTTCCTGATGCGTCCGCTTGGGCGCCATTATTCTCGGCGCGTACACCGATCACCACGGGCGCCGTAAAGGCCTCATTCTGACCCTGGCCATGATGTCGATCGGAATCGTGAGCATTGCCTGCGTTCCCGGTTACGCGTCCATAGGAGTGCTGGCTCCAATCCTGGTGGTGATCGGCCGGCTGTTGCAGGGCTTCTCGGCGGGAATGGAGTTGGGCGGGGTTTCCGTGTACCTGTCCGAGATCGCGACTCCGGGACACAAGGGCTTCTACGTTGCCTGGCAGTCGGGCAGCCAGCAGGTGTCGGTGATGTTTGCCGCCGCGGTCGGGGTGATTCTGAGCAGCGTGATGCCGCCCGCGCAATTGCAGCGTGGGGATGGCGCGTCCCTCTACTGCTCGGCTGCCTGATTATCCCTTTCCTGTTCCGGCTCAGAAGGTCGCTGGAGGAAAGTGACGAGTTCAAGGCCCGCAAGGTGCATCCCAACTTGTCCCAGATTCTGCGCTCGCTGGTCACCAACTGGTCGCTCGTTTTCATCGGCATGTTGATGGTGACGATGACCACCGTATCTTTTTATTTCATCACCGCCTACACCCCGACGTTCGGCAGCGCAGTCCTCAAACTGCCGCCCATCTTCAACCTTACCGTGACCCTCTGCGTAGGCGCTTCGAACCTGTTCTGGCTGCCGGTGTCGGGAGCCCTCTCCGACCGCATCGGCCGCAAGCCCTTGCTGATCGGCTGCACCGTCCTGATGCTGCTGACGGCTTATGTCAGTCTTGCCTGGCTGGCGGCGGCGCCGTCCTTTCTCAGGCTGCTGACCGTGCAGCTTTGGTTTTCAGTTCTCTATGGCTGTTATAACGGGGCGTTGGTCGTATTCCTGACCGAGATCATGCCCGTGGAAGTGCGCACCACCGGCTTTTCACTGGCCTACAGCCTGGCCACGGCTCTGTTTGGAGGCTTTACCCCGGCCATCAGCACCTATCTGATTCATGTGACTCACAACCGGGCGATTCCGGCCGTGTGGCTGTGCTTCGCCGCGACCTGCGGGCTGGTAGCGACACTGCTGGCCAAGCCCCACGTCGAGCCCGCGCTGGAAGCGAGCGCGGCTCCAGAGCCATCCGCGCTCAAAGCCTAGCGGTCACTTCTGCGTGTGCAGAGCCTCTTCCAGAATGCGCTTGGCCCGGCTCGGATTGTAGACTCCGCAGGAGCAGAAGTTAGCCATGTACAGGGCGGCTTGCTCGGGAGTGCGCCGGCCCTCCTTCACCCAGTCGATCATCTTTTTGGCGAAGCTGGAGCTGATCATGCCGTGTCCGCACATGGTCGCCAGCATTAAGACCTGGGTACTGGGCAGCTTTTCCGTCTTCCCCTCAAACCCCAGAGAATAGCCCACGCTATGCCGATTCTGGTCTGCCGCGCAACAGCACTGCTGCGCCCCGCCGATCGAGGTCGAGATGTTGATGCACAGACCGAGGTCGGCCTGCTTGACGGCCTTGACGAACTCCTCCGCCGCCGAAAGATTATCGAAAACCGCGGCGGCGGTCGTGTACTCGTTCACCCCGTCGATCACGGCGCGGAAGTCGCGTTTCAACTCGCGGGTCCAGTGGGCGGCCGGGTTCATGTGGTCCGACGGCCGAACCGAGCCGCCATGGATCGCATCGCCCAGGTTCACCGGATTGAAGGGCAGCGCCATTTCCAGAAAGCGTTTCAACTTGGGCACGCAATCGTCGTCGTTCCTGCCCTTGCTAGCCATGGCGAATACGACGTAGTCGTCGCGGAAGCTTTCCGCGTTGCCGTAACGATGCAACGTGTTAGTCATGCGTGCTCCTGTAAAGCCTTAATGCTGGTAATGCGTCCCAGGCCGAGGTTCGTCTTGGCGCGCTCCGGTTCATATCCCAGCCGCTGCAGGGCGGAGAAAACCTCCTGCTCGTGGCCCTCTTCGTCGCAACGCGCCCCCACACCGATGGCAATCACCGTGTCCACCTGTTTCTCAACCTCGCGGACCATGCGGATGATCTCTTCCATGCGCGAAATGGGAACCTTGACTTCCACGATCGCCGACAGGATTTTCTCGTTGAGCACGTCCTCGCGGATCGTGCCCGCAGCCGGATCGCTCAGCAGCGAGGTAATTGGATTCTTGGCTTCCAAACCGATCCCGGCTTTAGCCAGCGCCTGCGTCATCCGCTGGATCTCATGAAAGCGCACGCCAACTCCGGGGCGGCCGAACTCGATCGTAAACCCGACTTCGCCGGGCTGCACGCGCCCGCTGATGTCGTTGGTCTTCACTTCCTCCGTGCCTCTTCCAGACACACCCGTGGACTCGTGCGGCACCCGCGGGTCGGAGAAGGCACGCCGCACCACTCGCGGCCACACCAACTCCTGCGGCTCCAGCGCCGAAGTCGGGCAAACATCCGGCTCGGGATCGAAGCGCAGGCGCATCATTTTGAAAAGCCCGCGTAGCGTGCGGACCACCGTCGGATTGAGATGCTCCTTGCTCATGCCGTTAAAACACGTATAGCACTCAACACATTCGTCCTGATCGACAACCGCCCGGTTGAGCGAGCGGTCCACGTAAATCGCGCCCATCGGACAAACGTAAGTGCAGTTGCCGCAGGCTACGCATTTGTCTGCATTAATCTTCACCAAAACCTCGCAAGCCACTGGTTTCAAATGGCGTCTAATTCTGGATCGACAAGCCGATCAAAACTCCGCCGGACTGATCGAAGCGTTCAACTGAGAGATAGATTTACATTTTCGCCGCCGGGATTCCAGCAAACGGCGCTTTTCCGCCTCCCAACCCAACCAGCCGGGAATTGCGCTAGCGCACGCTTGCGTTGCTCAACGCCGGCTGAGACTCGGAAACCGCGGCCTTGCTCAGCAGGTCCATCGCCGCCTGCACCCCGCCATCGCGATGCGGAACGCCGGCCACCCGCAGGGCCATCTCCACGCCTGCAAGCGATCCCACCAGCATCAGGTCGTTGAAATCGCCCAGGTGGCCAATCCGGAAGACCTTGCCTTTCAGCTTGCCCAGGCCGGTCCCGAGCGAAATGTCGAACTTGTCCAGTGCCACCTTGCGGAGTTCATCGGCGTCGTAACCGGCAGGCATCAGCACCGCCGTCAGGGTGCTTGAATACTCAAGCGGATCGAGCGCGAGCACCTCCAGGCCCCAAGTCTCGACTGCGGCGCGGGTGGCCGCGGCATGCCGGTCGTGGCGGGCGAATACCTGCTCGAGCCCTTCTTCCCGCAGCATCGAAATTGCCTCACGCAACCCGTAGAGCAAGTTTGTCGCAGGCGTGTAGGGAAAGAATCCGCTGGCGTTTGGCTTCAGCATCTCCGCCCAATCCCAGTACGAGCGCGGCATGCGGTTGGATTTCGAAGCCGCCAGCGCCTTCTCGGAGACTGCGTTGAAACCCAGGCCGGGAGGCAGCATCAACCCCTTTTGCGAGCAGGAGATCGTCACGTCGACGCCCCATTCGTCGTGCCGGTAATCAATCGAGGCGAGCGACGAGATCGTATCGACCATGAACAGCGCCGGGTGCTTGGCCCGGTCGATGGCTTTGCGGACCTCGCCAATGCGAGTGGTAACTCCGGTCGAGGTCTCGTTATGCACCACCATCACCGCCTTGAACGAGTGCGCACGATCTTCACTCAAGCGCCGCTCGACATCCGCCGCATCTACGCCGTGGCGCCAATCGGTGGCGACGAACTCCACGCCCAAGCCCAGGCGTTTGGCCATCTGCTGCCACAACACGGCGAACTGCCCGGTCTCATACATCAGCACCCGGTCGCCGGGCGAAAGCGTATTCACGATCGCAGCTTCCCAGGCTCCCGTGCCCGATGAAGGAAAGACTACGACTGGTCCGGAGCATCGGAAGATCTCCCTGCAACCCTCCAGAATCTCTTTGCCGAGCTCGGCGAACTCAGGACCGCGATGGTCGATGGTGGGGCGCTCAATCGCCCGCAGCACCCGGTCGGGCACATTGGTTGGCCCCGGTATCTGAAGAAAGTGACGGCCCGCGCGATATTTCATCCTGCTCTCCCGTAATCACGTCTCATGCCATCCTAATATTTATTCGAGGGTTTGCGAAACCGGCCCCGTTCCGCGACGAACTGCTCCAGTTCGCTCTTCGCCACTACCGAAACCAGGGCCATTTAGCCCCAATTGCCCGGCGGGCGATCGAAACGCGAGACGCCTTACCGGCAGCGCCATGAAAAATTCGTATGGCTGTGCCCAAAAAATTGATATGATTTCCGGTCTACTCCAATACTGACCGTGAACGTCGAGGATTTTGCGCGATGAACTCTCGTGTCTTCAAGGCGACGAATGTCGTCCTCGGACTGCTTTGCCTGATGTACTTTCTCACCTACGTCGACCGTGTCAACGTGAGTACGGCGGCAGCGGTTTTCAGGAAAGAATTGAATCTGAGCAACACGCAAGTGGGACTAGTGTTCTCGGCATTCGGCTATCCCTATCTACTGTTTCAAATCATCGGCGGCTGGGTCGCCGACCACTTCGGTCCGCGCAAAGCGCTCACCATCTGCGGCGTCATCTGGGCTGGTGCAACCATCATGTTCGGCCTGGTTCATGGACTCGTGGCCATGATCGCGGTGCGCGTGCTGCTTGGCTTTGGCGAAGGCGCCACGTTCCCCACGGCCACGCGTGCCATGTCCTACTGGGTGCCAAGATCAAAGCGCGGCTATGCCCAGGGACTAACGCACGCTTTCTCGCGCCTGGGAAACTCGCTTACCCCCTGGCTGGTCGCCATCCTGATCGCCGCGATCACCTGGCGCGGGTCGTTCATCATCGTCGGCGCCATCAGCATGTTCTGGGCCCTCGCCTGGAGTCTTTACTATCGCGACGAACCCGCCAAGCACAAAGCTATCACCGAGGAGGAACTGGCCGACCTGCCACCATACGGCCTCAAAAGGTCACAAGGAAAGGTTCCCTGGGGCCCCCTGATCAGGCGCATGGCCCCGGTCACGGTTGTCTACTTCTGCTATGGCTGGATACTCTGGATGTTCCTTGGCTGGATCCCCCAGTTCTTTGCCAATCAGTTCCACCTGAACCTGAAGAACTCGGCGCTGTTTGCCTCTGGAGTGTTTTTTTCCGGTGTGGTGGGCGATACCTTGGGTGGCATCGTCAGCGACAAGCTATTTAAAAAGACCCACAATCTGAGAATCGCCCGCCGCAACCTGGTCGCTGTCTCGATGGCCCTGTGCTGCCTCTCGATGGTCCCTTTATTGTTCTCGCGCGACATCAATGTGATTGCCATGTCCCTGAGCGCGGGTTTCTTCTGTGCCGAGTTCACCATCGGACCGATGTGGGCCATCCCCATGGACATCGCTCCCAGGTTCGCCGGGACCGCCAGCGGTCTCATGAATACCGGCTCGGCGCTGGCTGCGATCACCTCGCCACTGATCTTCGGCATCGTGGTTGACCGGACTGGAAACTGGCTCTTTCCGTTCATCTTCTCGATGGGCGTTATCCTGGTGGGCTCCATCTTGTGCTTCACCATGCATCCTGAAAGTCCTCTCACCGTTGAGGAAATTGAGGGCGTAAAGCTGGTGCCCGCGAATCGCTGAGGCGCGCTGCTTTCACGGCACTACTTGCACTTTTGGCGGAGACGAGCTGCTGGATAGATCGGGCGCATCCTGTGCCCGATTACTCATTCACCGGAATCGCTCGCGGCATTTATTCAAGAATAAAGCGGCGACTGGTGGCAACAAGACCCTGGCCGCCGGGAATAATCTTTCGCAGCCCGTGGAGCCTTTTCTAATTAACTCCCGGCAAGAGGGCGATGTCCGTCCCTGCGTTGGCATTGTTCATATAGTCGGTCATGCCCAACAGATGGACGATGGTGTGCAGCATGTCCTGGAACTGATAAGTATTCGCTGTCGTAGAGGCCGGATTCACATTGGGACCAATCATCACAAAAGCGATGTGTCCGCCGCAGCCGGTGGATTGAGTTGGAGAGCACGAGTCATCGCTAGCGGAATCGCCCGATTCACCATCTTCATCGCCCTCATCGAAGACGATCATCAGAATTCCATCCCCTCCTGCCTGGAAAGGAGGCGTGGAAAGCAGCGGGCTGATGTTGGTTTTGAGCCAAGTGTCGGCTTTGTTCAACAAGTAACTGGGGAGCACTCCGGTCGCAGGATTGTCGGCGTCGTCAATCTCATTGGGAACAATGAAGCTGAAGTTTTGAAATGTATTCCCCTGGACATCTTGAGCAAATTGGGTGAAGGGATACATGTTGTTTTGCTGGGTAACCGAGTTGGCCACATCGGAGTACCACGGGAAAGGATTATGGTGCAACAGGTAGCTGGTCGCGTTATCGTGATGCTGACGCTGACGGCCGTAACCGTCACCGCCGCGCTTGCAGACTTCGTCGTGTCCGCCGCGCTGGTGACTGTCACAGTATGGGACCCGGCACTTGCCGGCGCTGTATAGGTGACGGTCGTACCCGTTCCGGTGATCGTGCCTACGCTGCTGTTCCCGGAGAGAACGCCATCCACTGTCCAGTTCACGGTAGTGTCCGACGCGTTCTGGACAGCCGCGATGAACTGCTGTGTTCCGTTCGTCAGCATGCTTGACGTGCTCGGGCTGATGCTGACCGCCACCGCTGGCGCTGGGATCACGCTTTGCGCTGGCGTCGCGTTGGAATTGGTCGCGGTGTTGGCGGAAGTGGAAAACGATCCCGATCCGCAAGCCAAAAAGCACAGAGTGAGAAAGCTGGTCAGCAATAGGGGAAGATGCTGTTTCATTCCAGGCAACGGAGACCCTTCAAGCGGCCGATGGCCGATAGCGGAAATTACGGAGTTGCAAACGGAACCGAACAGAAGTCAAAAGGGGCCCAATGGGGTATTACGATGCCGCTGCTCTGGTCAGAGTTGCAGGATTGCCCTGAAAAGGTTAGAAAATCGACTCGTGGATTGTGCCAAGCTGTGGCTTGTCGTTGATTCATCCGCGAATGCGCGCTAAATACCTCGCTGCTTCATGGGAAATATCTTTCGCGAACCTGAGGCTAGCTCGCGTCTTGCAACTTGCCGCGCAGCGGAAGCGTCAGCGGAATGGTTGCCAGCACCGTGAGTGCAACTACCGACACCGCGCTCTTAATGCCTGCGAAATCGCCGATCATCCCGTAAATCAGCGGGGAAATTCCGCCCGCGCCAATCGTGCACGTGTAGAAGAATGCGAAAGCCTCGTTCCTGCGATCTTCGGGAACTAGTTCGGGAACCGTTCCGTACAAAACAGACGACGTCCCATTCAGCGCAATGCCCAGCAGCGGACACAACAGCAGCGCCGGCTTAAGCGACAGTCCCAACATGCCGAAGATGCAACCCGCGGTTGCCAGTTCCGTGACCACGACGGAGGCCAGGATACCGACACGCGTGGCAGCCACTCCACAGACGAATTTTCCCAGCGCACCACCAGCGAAGATCAGGCTCAACGCCAGCCCGATGGCGGGGACCGTCGCACCCTTGTCGCGAAGCAGAAACGGCAGATAGGTCAGAAAGCCCATCCGCGTGGCGCTGTCGAGCACGCCGATGGCGGACAATGCGGCGAACGGCAACGAACCCTTGCCGAACAAGCCGCCCGCTTTCGTGCCCGTCGTCGCCTTTTTGCCTGAGACAGACCCCAATGGAATATGCAGCAGTCCGACAAAAACCGCCGCTGCCGCCAAAAATCCGAATACCCCGAGCAGATGCAGCGTCCAGCGCCAGCCCGCGTAAGCAATGAGCAGCGCGGCCGTTGCCGGAATGATCAGCTTGCCGATGTCGCCGGAAAAATTGTAAGTACTAAGCGCCACGCGGGAGGCCTTGCCCTGGTAAACACTGGAAATCGCCGACGAAGCCAGCGGGTGCTGCGTGCTCGACCCCATTCCGCCCAGCACCAGCAACGCGCCCAGCACCAGCGGCGAGTAAGCAAATCCAAGAGCGATTACCGCCGCGCCCGTCAGCAGCGTCCCCAGGCACAGCACCTTCAGGATTCCCAGCCGGCGCGCCAAAATTCCGGCGGGCATTTGCAGCAGCGACATCGTCCCTGAAAATGCGGTCTTCAAAAGCCCTACCTGGAAAAAACTCAGCAGGAACGTCTGCTGCCAGATGGGGAAGAACACATACAGCATGTCGGTAAAGCCATCATGGGTGATGTGCGCCAGGCACCCGGCGAACATCACCCGCCATTTCTTTCCGGCGGCAACCTCATCGTTGCGTGCTTGAAGCGCACTCTCCGGCACCGTATCTCCCTTTTATCCGAATCGCCGACACGAGCAGTCTGGCGTCAATGGAATCGTTCGTGATCGTGATTGGAATATAAAAGATAGCAGACGAAGGTGCCCCAGGAGCCGGTGCCCGGCATCTTTTCCGATTGGCGTGTTATGGAATCCATAACCGGATTCGGACCAGCAACGAACAGGTCGGGGCGTTTCAGAACAGGTGTATCCCGCTGCCGGGCTTCATGCTCGCAAAACTGATCTAACGTTGTGAAGCTTTGCCGATCGCGGCGTTGGCGAGAAGAAAATTCTTCATGGCCGCCGCTGCCGGAGCCAGAGTTCCGTTGGCAAGGATTAGCAGGCACCAATCGCGTTGAAAACGTTTATCTCGAATCGGAACTGCCACCAGTACACCACCGCTCAACTCCTCGTAGACCGCGTCCCTGGAGACGAATGACGCGCCCAAGCCCGCCGCGACCATATTTTTCAGGGCATCAATGCTGCTGACTTCCAGCACATGAACCGGTGAAACTCCGGCCTTTTGAAACTCCCGTTCGAGGCGTTTGCGCGTGCCGGAACCTTTTTCGCGCCAGATCAGGCGTTCTTCAGCCACATCGCTGAAGCTGACCTCGGCCCGCCGCGCCCATTTGTGCTGCGGCGAGACGACCATTACGATTTCATCCCCTGCCATGGCGTGAACTTCAAATTTCGCTGGGTCCGCCAGTTCGGAGGCGACGATTCCGACGTCCGCCTTACCCTGAAGGACTTTTTGTTCCACAAAGGAGTTATTGCCAACCGCCAGGCTGACCGCTACTCCCGGATAAATCTCCAGGAATCGTCCGATCAATTCTGGCACCAGATGCCTGCCCGGCGTAGAGCTGGCCGCCACCGTCACGCTTCCCTTGGTCAACCCGCGAATCTCTTCCACCGCTACTTCAGCTTGCCGCACCGTCTCCAGAATGCGCTCGGCATACGAGAGCAACGCGCGGCCCGCGTCAGTCAGAAAGACACGGCGGCCAACACGCCGAAAAAGACTTGTGCCCAAATGAGATTCCAGCGAGGCGATTTGCCCGGACACATACGGCTGTGTGACATTCAACTCCTCGGCCGCGCGCGAAAAACTTCCATAGCGTCCAGCCGATAACAGAACACGCAAATTCGTTAACGTGAGTGGCATACGAAATCCGGGTATTGTAGAGGCGCCCATAATATTGTGCCACGTCGAGCCATCGCGCCCTCCGGCCTCAGCTTTACACCAAACGTTTTTGCGGTACGTTCCTGTTTTCGATAAACACACTTGTGGCAGCGGGGCGGAATGCGTCCGATCGTCAGGCGCCGCAGGAAATTCCGGCGGTCCCCCACGGTTCTGCGCGCCAGATGTGGGGGCACCGTTAAGCTCATTTTGATTGCGGGCTAACAGCTGCTCCAGCTCTGTCCGGAACGACGCGAATGCGGTAGGGAAATCGACGTGTGGTGTTGAGCACCTCTGTTGCGTACCCAGGGAGGGCGGCGACAGCTTTTTCCTCCTCCAGGTTGTGCACCTCCATGAACAGCACGGGACGGTGGCGTTCGAGGATACTCTGCATACCAGCGAGACACTGCGCGCCATGTCCTTCGATGTCAATCTTGACAACCCCTGGCGGCGGGTTGCCGTCGGCTACAAAGTCATCGAGCCGGATGGCGCGCACCTCCACGTTTCCGCTCTCGGCGACCATACTCATCGAGCCATGATTGGAAAAGCGCAGAATCCCCGGAGCGTTGGACGCGGCGAGGTTGACGGGAGTCACATTCGCCAGAGGACGAACGTTCTGGCAAAGACGTGCGAAATTCTCGGGCGACGGTTCGAGGGCGAAGATTCGCGAACAGCGGCGCGAGAGCATAACAGGCCAAAACCCGGCGTGCGCACCGACATCATAGAATACGGAATCGCCAAGCAGCTTCGTCTCGATGGCGCGCCTCAGATCCGATTCGTAGTGGTCGCCAAACCAGTAGTATCTTTCGCTCGTCCAGCAGCGAAACGGTACACTGCCGCCAAGCACGATCGTTGTGAGCCGGGGCCCGGCCAAGGCCCGCTGCGCAATCTGCTGGAGTTTGAGCGCGGGAGGCGCGGAGAAGATGAGCTTACCGACCCAATGCCGGCAACTGGCGATAAGGTTGATCACAAAGTTCGTTCTCCGTTAAGTGGCATGCGGGTTCCTCGAGTATAGTGCAAGCCCCTTGCAGCATGCGCCGTGCGGCTGCACCGGGGCCTTCGCCTCAGCAAGTGCTTTACACCAGAACGTTTTTGCGGTACGTTCCTGCTTTCGACAAATACACTCGCGGCAGTCGACTGCGTGCGGTTTCGTCCGCCGGCAGTGCCATGGTTGCGTGGCTTGATCGATTTGGTTCCACCGATGCGGGGTCCCCGGCGAGCGCCGCTGGCTGAGGTAATCGCGAGCAAGGAGCACAGCGAAGCATGTCAACTACACCTACTGGTTCGAATGTTGGGGGCGGTGTTCACGACCCCTCTCTCGGCGGTTTGGTCAACGCGATCAAGGAATCCTTTTTCAAGCGCTACGGGCTTGTCTTCGGGGCCATCGCACTCATCGCGGTCTGCCTCATGCCCACTCCGGAAGGATTGCCGGTGGCGGGCAAGCGAATGCTCGCGATCCTGCTGTTTTCCGTGATCGTCTGGATGACCGACTCGATCTCCTATCCAGTTAGCGCGGTCGTCATTTGCGCGCTGATGGCGTTTCTGGTGGGCATGTCGCCCAATGTGGCCGATCCCAAGGCAATGTATGGGACCACGCGGGGCCTGGAGATGGCACTGGGAGGCTTCGCGAACACTGCGGTCGCCTTGGTCGGCGCGGCGCTGTTTATCGCTGCCGCCATGATGCACACCGGTCTCGACCGGCGCATCGCCCTGTTCATCCTCTCTAAGATCGGCGCCAAGACCAATCGCGTCCTGATCGGTGTCATTCTGGTCGGCTTTGTGCTCAGTTTCTTTGTCCCCAGCACTACGGCTCGCGTCTCCTGCCTGGTGCCGATCGTAATGGGCATCATCGTGGCCTTTGGGGTTCCGCTTAAGAGCAAGTTCGCGGGCGTCATGATGATCGCCACGGCGCAGGCCGACAGCCTGTGGAACGTCGGCATCAAGACGGCTTCGGCGCAGAACTTGATCGCCGTCAACTTCATCGAGAAGATGACGGGCCATGTCATCACCTGGCCTTACTGGTTCATGGCGGCCGCTCCCTTCTCGGCCATCATGTCGGTCATTCTTTACTGGGTGCTGATGAAGACCATGCCGCCGGAAACCAAGGAGATCGCCGGCGGCAAAGAGGCCATCGCGCGCTCTCTGGCCGAGCTTGGCCCAATGAAGACCAGCGAAAAGAAACTGCTGATCCTCTCGCTTATCCTTTTGTTTTTCTGGTCAACGGAGAAGATTGTCCACCCGTTTGATACCTCTACCACCACCATTGCCGCCATTGCCATCATGCTCCTGCCCCGTATCGGCATCATGACCTGGAAAGACGCTCAGTCCCGCGTCGGTTGGGGAACGCTGATGCTGTTCGGCGTGGGAGTGAGCCTGGGTTCGGCAATGCTGGCGACCAAGGCTGCAGCTTGGCTGGCGAAGCTCATTGTGGCCCTGTTCGGCCTGCAGACAACCCCGATTTTCACGATTCTCGCGGTGTTTGCAGCCTTTCTGATCATCATTCACCTCGGTTTCGCCAGCGCAACCGCACTGGCGTCGGCCATGATCCCGATTATCATCACCGTCTTGCAGACGGTGAAAACCCCCGGCCTCAACGTGGTTGGACTGACTATGGTGCTGCAGTATGTCGTCAGCTTCGGATTCATCCTGCCAGTAAACGCCCCGCAGAACATGGTGGCTTACGGCACTGAGACCTTCGAGGTTCGCGATTTCATTCGCACCGGCATTCCGCTGACCATCGCCGCCTACCTGCTTGTCTTGATACTGGGAGCAACTTATTGGAAGTGGCTGGGCCTGGTGTAGCTATCACCCCAGCATGCTAAATGCGGGCGTGCCGGGGACGCCGCCGCATCGCCGGCGGCTTTCGCCATCGGGAGGACAACATGAACAAGGCAAGTTTCGATGAAGCCGGCGCCATGGCACTGAACGCCGGCCAGTCCGCTCGCGTGGCGCGTGGGGGCAAAGCTGTTTTCGGCGCTCGCCTGGGCATCCTCATGCTCGAAGCGCGCTTTCCCCGCATTCCCGGCGACATGGGGAATGCCTCCACCTGGCCTTTTCCCGTGCTTTACAAAGTGGTGCGCGGCGCATCGCCGCAGCGCGTGGTGAGGGAGCGGGCCGCCGGGTTGCTGCCAGCCTTTCTCGACGCGGCCAAGGAACTGGTTGACCTCGGCGCCGATGGCATTACCACCAATTGCGGTTTTCTGTCGCTCTACCAAGACGAGATTGCCCGCCATGTCGGAGTGCCCGTCGCAACTTCCAGCCTCATGCAGGCTTCGTTCATCCAGCGAACGTTGCCGCCTGGAAGGCGCGTTGGCATCCTGACCGTCAGCGCCTCAACCCTCACCCCGGAACATTTGAAAGCCGCTGGGGCCGCTCCGGATACACCCGTTGTCGGCACCGACGCCGGACGCGAGTTCACCCGCGTCATTATCGCCGACGAGTTGGAAATGAACGTCGGGGCCGCCGAAGGGGACATCCTGGACGCGGGCGAAGACCTCGTCACACGGCATCCAGAGGTCGGCGCGGTGCTGCTTGAATGCACCAACATGGTGCCATACGCGCGCGCACTCAGGGAGTATCTCTCACTGCCGGTATTCGATATTTATAGTTTCATGAGCTGGTTCCATGCCGGCCTGAGCCCGCGTGACTTCGGACACCCCAGCAGCGCCCCGCGTCCCTGGCGCGAACGTTAGGGCGGATCAGGGGAAGTGTTCACAGACCCTAGTCCACGATGAATAGCTTAGCGCCGATGTCGGTGTAGGCGCGGTGTCGTCCATCATCGTCGCCAACCTGAAAACTATCGCCCGCCGCCATCTGGAAGCTGCGTCCATCCTCCAAAACGATCGTCAGCAATCCTTCAAGCAACAAAACGACATGCCCCTTGGCGCACCAGTGGTCGGCCCGATAGCCGGGGCTGAACTCCACCATTCGCACACAGACGTTGCCCGTAGACATGGTCTTCGAAAAGGCACTTCCGGCCTCGCCTCGGCTTTCAATCGACGGCTGGGCATTCCATATGACGTGCGTGAAAGGAGCCTTTTCAATCTTCATTTGCTTCCCTTCGCAAATCGAATCTTCATGAGGCTTTCTAGCAACAATCAAGCGGCTCTGCAATCACTTATAATCTGGGCGTCCCGGAACCGGCCGCAGCCTCCGCTACTATGCCAAGACTGGGTACTGCTCGATCTTGCGGTTGGGCATTTCGTAGGTGGTTACGAGAAGGTTCTTCTCCGCGACCAGGACGCGGAAAGAGCGATCGGCCATTTCGCCGCGATTCTCGGCACGCGCCAATCGCAATAATTGTAGTGGATCAGCAAATTTTCTTTACACTGCGTGGTGATGAGGTACGGGAAAGCGCTGCACGATGCTTAATTCTGCAGCAGTAGAGACAATTCACAACAGTCCTGATTTATTCAACTAACCTACTATGACTAATCGGCTTACATAATAATTGCTTGGCGTAACCGAGTTTCTGTGTTGAAAAATTAAACGGCCGACAAAAGTGTGGCTAATCGCATCAGGGCCAAGATCTCCTTTTACGTAGAACAGGTAACTGGTTAAATCTAAACATGCTTTACTACCAATCTCCCAGATTGCTTCAAGAGGTGAATTTGAAATGGCACGATGGTTGCATTTAGTAATGGCGGCGAGAGCCTAAAGGAATCCGAAGCAACACGCAACGGAAACGAAATAAGGCTCACTGGAACTCATACCTGCGAAACGCAGACTAAATTAGGGGTTGGCCATGACAGTTATTCTCGTACTCTTCACTTTCATTACATTCCTCGTAATTGATTATTTTCTCAGCCGGAAAAAGGCTCCGGTGTTTGCGGAGCAGCACCGGCCTGTGCGCGAGAGGCTGAACTGCCACGTTTACTCCCAAATATAGTGAGTGGGTTCCAGGTGCCGGAGAATGTTCGCTTCCACCCAGGACACACTTGGGCTTTGAGCGAGAGTCCGAATCTGGTCCGCGTGGGGATCGACGACTTCGCGTCCAAACTTATCGGCCAAGTGGAAGGCGTGAGTCTGCCGCAACGTGGACAATGGATTCGCCAAGGACAGAAGATTCTCAGCTTCAAGAGGAACGGAGTAGCGGTTGACATGGTCTCCCCGATCGAGGGCAGCGTCTCTGACATCAACGAGTCGGTTGCCGCCAATCCCGAAAGCGCGACCAAGGACCCTACGGTGAAGGCTGGCTGGTGACCGTGCAGTCGCCCGATGCAAAGACCAATTTCCGCAACCTGATGGGCGGAGCACTGGCGCGCTGGTGGATGGAAGAAGCCGTCGGCAGATTGCAGAAACGGTTGCCTGCGAGCATGGGTTCACTCGCCTTGGCGCAGGACGGCGGCATCGCCAGCGACAATCTGGCGGCGGGGATTCCGGACGAAGAGTATACAAAGATTGCCCACGAGTTCTTCCTGGCGTAAGAGTCATCGTCTGGCCCGGGGGCGCCAATCCCCCGGGCTTTTTTTGTGGCGTGGGTCACAATTTTTTCTTAACCATATATAACGATTACTAATTAAATTAGTTCTTCGTGTACCCCATGGAACAACGGTGACACGTGTCACCCCTAGCGGTGATCACAATCACGGCTGTAGCGGTGGAATCCGGACGAAACTCAGTCAGTCCGCTACCCGTTTGGTTCGCTTTCCGCCCTAACCGTGCGCACCAGTTGCACGGAGTATTTCGTGCGGCATAAGTGGAGAACACGAAAGGGCCTTGGGAGGTGCACAATGATTCTCGCCTACCGTTTGGTTCGGCTGATTGAGACGCACTCGCAGGACTTGGTGCGCACATTACAGCAAAAGATTAACGAAAGCAGCCGTTGCAGCGCCTACCGCAAGGTTCCAGCCGAGGAACTCGCCGGGGCGGTTGGGGATATCTATCTGCACCTTGGCGAGTGGCTGCTTGGAAGGACCGAGACGGACATCCAGAACCGTTACCAGGCTATCGGCGCGCGCCGGGCCGCACAGCGGGTTCCGTTAAGCCAGGTCATCTGGTGTATCGCGCTGGTGAAAGAGAATCTCTGGGAGTATCTGCGACGCGAAGGAAGTGAAGAGCAGATTACCGAGATATTCAGTGAGAATCCAGATATTGCAGTTGCTGGAACAATTTTTTGACCGTGCCATGTATTTCTCCGTCATCGGCTACGAGCAGACGGCGGCCGGCGATCTTGAAGGGCGAGGCGTAAGTGCTGGGAGGTGAACCGGATGGCGTGGGAGACTGAGTATTCCCACAAACTGGCAACCGCAGCGCAAGCATTGCGGGTTGTCGAGTCCGGCATGCGGGTGTTCGTGCATGCGAGCAGCGGATTTCCGACGGCTTTGATCAATGCGCTGGCGGATCGGGCTCCGTCCTTATGGGACGTGGAGATCGTGCACCTGCTTACCCTCAACGAGATCCGCACTGCGGAACCGCAATATTCAAAGAATTTCCGGCATACCTGTTTTTTCATCGGCGGAGGGATGCGCCGCGCCGTTGCCGACGGCCGTGCCGACTACGTTCCCATTCACTTGGGCGAAGCGGAGCGGTTCGCCGCCAGCGGAGACTTTCCCATCGACGTGGCGCTGATTCAGGTGACGCCTCCTGACCGTCACGGGTTGATGAGCGTAGGCGCGGCGGTGGAGATAACACTGGCTCTCGCTCGCAGCGCAAAGCGCGTGATCGCGCAGGTGAATACACATATGCCGCGCACCTGTGGCGAAACCTGCCTGCACGTCAGCGAAATTGATGCCTTGGTGGAGAACTCACAGCCGCTGGTCGAGGCCAGTATTCGCCAGCCCAGCGAAACCGAACACGCAATTGCCCGGCACATCGCCAACCTGATCGAAGACGGCGACACGATCCAGATCGGCATCGGAGGGGTTCCGGATGCGATTCTCAGCTATTTAAGCGATCGCAAGGATCTCGGAATCCACAGCGAAATTATCTCCGACAGCCTTCTCCCGCTCATCGAGTGCGGAGTCATTACGGGGGCGCGAAAAACGCTTCATCCGTACAAGATCGTTGCCGGGTTTGGACTGGGGACAAGGCGGCTTTACGAGTTCGTCAACGAAAACCCGATTTTTGAATTTCATTGCAACAGCTATGTGAACAATCCCTTTGTGATTGCACGGAACGACCACATGGTCGCCATCAATTCGGCGCTGCAAATCGACCTCACGGGACAGGTGTGCGCCGATTCGGTGGGCCAGACCTTTTACAGCGGTTTTGGCGGCCAAGTGGATTTCATCCGCGGCGCGGCCCGCGCCAAGTTCGGCAAACCAGTGATCGCTTTGCCCGCAACCGCCTGCAACGGAAGCATTTCTCGCATTGTTCCCATGCTCAATGCCGGCGCCGGCGTGGTCACTACGCGCGCTGATGTGCACTGGGTCGCGACTGAATTTGGTATGGTGGATTTATTCGGAAAAAGTGTGAGGGAACGGGCGGAATTGCTCATCGGCATTGCGCATCCGTCGTTCCGCAACGAGTTGTACAAGCATTGTGTCCGAGCGCACCGGTTGGAGCGCGATGAAGTGAATGGCCCGGCACTGGTGAACGCCGCCGCGGCTGGATAGTTGGGTTGACCCGGGCACTGGCTTTTGGCCTGGGCGCGTAAACTTGGTTTTTATTAACCAGAGGAAGTCATGGCTAATCAGGTTCGAGGTAACGTCGAATTCGATACTCAGGAATGCAAGGGCTGCGGTCTTTGTGTAGACTCGTGTCCCCCCAAGGTCCTGGAGCTGTCGCCGGATCTCAATCAATATGGAGTTCATCCGGCGCAATACAAGGGCGAGAACTGCACTGGTTGCGGAATTTGCTTCTACTGCTGTCCGGAACCAGGCGGCATAACCGTTTACCGGGTGAAAGCGAACCGGCCCGAGGTGGTGACAACGGAGGTGGCGAATGCGGCAACTCTGTAAGGGAAACGTCGCAGTCGTCAAAGCGGCTGTCATGGCGGGATGCCGTGCGTACTACGGTTATCCGATCACTCCCGCCAGCGAAATCGCCGAGTACGCTTCGCTGCTGCTGCCGCAGGTTGGCGGCACTTTCATCCAGGCGGAGAGCGAAGTTTCGGCCATCAATATGGTCTACGGCGCGGCTTCGGCCGGCATGCGGGTGATGTCCGCCTCGTCCGGACCAGGCCTGAGCCTGATGCAGGAAGGACTTTCCTATATAGCGGGCGCCGAGCTGCCGTGCGTAGTAGTTGATGTGATGCGCGCCGGCCCGGGGCTTGGAAATATCGGCCCGGAGCAGAGCGATTACTTCGCGGTCACCAAAGGCGGCGGCCACGGCTGTTACCGCAATTTGGTGCTGGCGCCTTCCTCCGCTCAGGAGATGGCGTCGCTGACCATGCTCGCTTTCGAGCTGGCCGACAAGTATCGCAACCCGGCAGTCGTGCTCACCGACGGTTTTGTTGGCCAGATGATGGAGCCGATCGACCTCGAGATGACCGACGTAGAGCTGCCTGACAAGCCATGGGCGGTTCGTGGAGATGCGGAGACGCGTAAGAACGTCATCAGTTCCATATTCCTTGCCTTCGATGTGATGGAAAAACACATCAACAAGCTCGATGCCAAGTACCAGCGGATGCAGGAAGAGGAAGTACGCTACGAGACGTATATGGCGGAAGACGCGGATATCCTGCTGGTCGGCTACGGCATTGTCTCGCGCGTGTTGCGTTCCGCGGTCGACCATGCCCGCATGCACGGCCTGAAGGTCGGGCTTTTCCGTCCCATTTCCCTGTTCCCCTATCCGTCGCTTGCCTTGGCCGCGGCTGCCAAGAATTGCGGGACGGTCATGGTAGTGGAGATGAGCACCGGTCAAATGGTCGAGGACGTCCGCCTGGCGGTTGCAGGCAAAGTTCCAGTCGAATTCTATGGCCGGTACGGCGGCAATGTGCCCTCGGTCGAAGAAGTCTACGTGCAGTTGCTGGCGCGCGCGACGGCGTTGGCCTAAGCGGAAAGGAAGGAACTTGTGAGCGACTTACAAATTGTTAATGAAAAATCGGATTTATTCTACGATCGCTTCCTCCGCAAGGACGAAAACCAGCACCAGACGCATTACTGTCCTGGCTGCGGTCATGGCGTTATCCATAAGCTCATCGCCGAAGCCCTGCATGACCTCGGTCTGCAGGACAGGACCGTGCTGGTGACGCCGGTAGGATGCTCGGTGTTTGGCTACTACTACTTCGATACCGGCAACGTGCAGGCGGCGCACGGACGCGCCCCGGCGGTCGCAACCGGCGTCAAGCGGGCACACCCCGGCAGCATCGTCATCAGTTATCAGGGCGATGGTGATTTGGCGGCGATCGGCACGGCGGAGATTATTCACGCCGCGAATCGCGGTGAACACATCACGGTGTTCTTCGTCAATAACTCGATCTACGGCATGACGGGCGGACAGATGGCGCCCACCACGCTGATCGGCCAGACAAGCACGACCTCGCCGTGGGGAAGGCGGTCCGGCAACGACGGATACCCGATCCATATGAGCGAGTTGTTGAGCACTCTCGAGGCGCCGGTCTACATCGAGCGGGTCGCGTTAAACGACAATAAGAACATCGTCAAGACACGCCGTGCGGTGCGTAAAGCACTTGAGACCCAGAAGATGGGGCTGGGTTTTTCGCTGGTGGAAATCCTCTCGCCCTGTCCGACGATTCTCCGCATGGAGCCGGTGGCGGCGCGCAAATGGGTTGGCGAAACCCTCGCCAAGCAGTTCCCGCTCGGCGTCTATCGCGACAAGAAACCCGAGGTCGCCTCAGGGAAGGAGCCGCCTCGCAGATCGCCCGCCGATGTGGTTGGCATCACCCCCGAAGACACCGTCTCAGCCGAAGCCAGGGCAGAGAGCCGCCGCGCACGCACCCGCGAAACCACGATTAAGGTCGCCGGCTTCGGAGGACAGGGCGTGCTGCTGCTCGGACAACTGCTGGCCGAGATGGGCCTCCGCGAGCACATGGAAGTGAGCTGGCTGCCCTCCTACGGGCCTGAAATGCGCAGCGGCAGTTGCCACTGCCACGTCAGTCTGGCGCACCAGCGGATCGGTTCGCCGGTCATCTCGCATCCCGAGGTGCTGCTGGCGATGAATGAGCCGTCGTTGCGCAAATTCGGTCCACAAGTCGCGCCCGGAGGATTGATCATCTACAACCGTGACCGCCTGCCGGAAGATTTCGCCGTCGAGGGAAACGTGCGCGTCGTTTGCGTGCCCGCCTCGGAAATCGCCGACTCGCTCGGTTCGGCCAAGGTGGCCAACGTAGTTATGCTGGGCGCCATGCTTCAGGAAACCGAGTGCCTGCCGATGGACAGCGTGCTGGGCGTGCTGACGGAGACGGTGCACAACCCGAAGATGCTCGAACTCGATCGCAAGGCGTTGGAAGCCGGACGCACCTACGTCGATCAACAGGTCCGGGTCGGTCCGGTTTCACAACCGGATGGATTCGCGGGTTAACTAGTCCTGTGTTCTGATTATTTTTTGGATGGAAAAGGCGGGCCGCGTGCCCGCCTTTTCTTGTGCGCTGGGCGGCTCGCAATATCTCAGAACGTTACCGATCGAGTGGCTATGGGTACATCGGATGATTATGCCAACCCTTTGGGGGGTGCTGGATTTCAAGATCGAAGGCAGGTGGCGATAGGAACTGGCGAGCAATAGGAAAGGCTGTGACATTGGTTATGGTCTAGCCGACAACTCCTGCGAGGGAGTCAACAGCGTGGACACATGTACCGTCACAGCCCTTGATGCGATCACTGCTTTCGCAGTTCCAAACCCCGGCGGCATCCTCGCAGAGCAGTCGGTTTTTTCAGGTTTGGTCGTTCGGCGGGTCGCCCCGATGAACGGATCACCCAGCCTACTTCAGACCGGCTACGTATTAGGAAGCCAACCCTTTTCGGCCGTCGACATTTGCGATATTAGTCGATAACTTGCAATTGTCAACGCCCAAGACAGGTGCAAACTGCAATTAATTGCGGTGCCCGCAGTCCGCATGGTAAGCGACACATATCAGGCCGTTTTCGTGAACACTCGGACGTTTAATCGGAAGATATTCACACGTTTTTCACAGAAACGTAAGGTGTGTCTGACATCATCGAACCAAAGGAATATCTTGACGCGGCTGAGTTAGTGAAGCATTGTGGTCACAGCGGAGGCAAATGTCGGATCTGGTGGCTTACGTTGACGGCGGCTCTCACGGTAATCCGGGACCGTCCGGTATTGGGGTGGTGATCGAGAACCCTTCCGGGGAAACCGTCAGGATTGCCAAGTGGATCGGGCACCACGACAACAACGTTGCCGAGTACGCAGCCCTGCTGGAGGCGTTGCAGCACGCCGTCGAGGTCAAGGCGAAGTCACTTCGCGTCTACTCGGACTCCGAGGTGGTCGTCAAGCAGATGACGGGAGAGTACACCTGCCAGAGCTCGCGCCTTTATTCGCTAAACTGGGTTTGCCGCAAATTAGCACACACCCTGAAGTTCTCCATCGCTCACATCCGCCGCGAGTGCAATAGCGAAGCCAACGGCCTAGCCAACCATGCCGTCCGGCTGCGCATGGACCCGTGATGTCTGACGGGACCGCTATTTAGAATACTGGCCGTAGAACTGCTTCACGCAGGCGGGGCAAATCCCGTGTGAGAAATCAACTCCTATTTGATCGTGAAAGTATTCTTCAACCTCGCGCCAGTACTGCTCGTCATCGCGAATTTTCTTGCACTTCATGCAGATCGGGACGAGCGCTCGCAGGCTCAAAAGCTCGGTAACATCCTCGATAATCAGCAGCGCCCGGGGTCCGTCGCTGTCCGGCATCGGACTTGCCGTGATCAGCACGTCCATGGGTTTGCGCGCGCAGCCTTCGACGAACTCCATCCTCATCCGTTTGCGGCTGACCGTCTGCCCTTGAAGACATGCCGTGACTGAGCCGCGGATTACGCAGTTCTGGCAAAACGGGGCTCTCCCGCAACCTTCGGGAACATCTAGCGAATGCAGGCAATGCAGCACTTCACCGCCACGTTGCCGATAGATTGATTCCTTCCCCTGGCTGCAGAATCGAAGCGCCACATCGTTCAGGTCGCATATTCGCACGTCGCTATCGACCACGAACACGGGAATGGGAATGGAATCCAAAATCGTGCGGTAATAGGTGTTCTCGCTGAGGCCCATTGACAAGCACCATTCCAGCCACGCGCCGTGGCCTATAAAAATGCTAGCAGGCTGCTAAATACATGTTTCGAAAAAAACGACCTTCCACTTGCCAGAGTAGTCCTGGTCTGTAATGGTTTTGACCCGATATTACTTTGTGAACGAACAGATATTCATCAATAAGCTCGCGTTTGTTATTAACGCAAATCATTTCTCAGCGGGCGGCGTTCCAAGTTGTTTTGAAACGCCGCTCCGCTAAGATCAGGCAAGGTCGAAGCGATCAAGGTTCATCACCTTGTTCCACGCCGCCACGAAGTCACGCACGAACGCCTGCTGCGAGTCGCTGCACGCATAGACTTCCGCAAGGGCTCGGAGCTGGGAGTTCGAACCGAAGACGAGATCGACGACGGTGCCCGTCCACTTGAGTTCGCCCGTCGCCCGATCGCGCCCCTCCAACACGCCTTCAGATGTGGCGGACTTCTGCCACTTCGTGCTCATGTCGAGCAGGTTGACGAAGAAATCATTGGTCAACGTCTCGGGCCGCTTGGTGAAGACGCCGTGCTTGGACTGCCCGAAGTTTGCATTCAGGGCGCGCATGCCGCCGATCAGAACCGTCATCTCAGGAGCGGTCAGCGTCAGCAGTTGCGCCTTGTCCACCAGCAGCTCAGCCGCCGATCCCTCGAGTCCCTTGCGGAGATAGTTGCGGAACCCGTCTGCGGTCGGCTCCAGTACGGCGAACGAGTCCACATCGGTCTGCTCCTGCGACGCATCCATGCGCCCCGGCGAGAAGGGAACCTTCACGTCGTGGCCGGCCTTCTTCGCAGCCGCCTCGACGGCTGCGCAGCCGCCCAGAACGATCAGGTCGGCAAGCGAAACCTTCTTGCCGCCGGACTGCGCGCTGTTGAAGTCCTTCTGGATCGCTTCCAGCTTCTGCAGGACCTTCGCCAGTTCGGCCGGCTGGTTGACTTCCCAATCCTTCTGCGGCGCAAGGCGAATGCGCGCCCCGTTCGCCCCGCCGCGCTTGTCGCTGCCGCGGAACGTTGCCGCCGACGCCCAGGCCGTCGTGACCAGTTGGGAGATGGAAAGTCCGGATGCGAGGATCTTGGCCTTCAGGGCGGCAATGTCCTGCTCATCGATCAGCGGATGATTCACGGCGGGGATCGGGTCCTGCCAGATCAGCGCTTCCTTCGGCACGAGCGGGCCAAGGTAGCGCGCGACCGGGCCCATGTCGCGGTGCGTCAGCTTGAACCACGCCCGGGCGAACGCGTCTGCGAACTGATCCGGATTCTCGTAGAAGCGCCTTGAAATCTTTTCGTAAACAGGGTCGAACCGCAAGGCGAGGTCCGTGGTCAGCATGGATGGCGCGTGACGCTTGGACGGGTCGTGCGCATCCGGCACCGTACCGGCGCCCGCGCCATTCTTCGGTTTCCACTGATGCGCACCGGCCGGGCTCTTGGTCAGTTCCCATTCGTAGCCGAACAGGTTCCAGAAGAAGTTGTTGCTCCACTTCGTTGGCGTCGTGGTCCAGATGACTTCCAGGCCGCTGCCGATCGTGTCGCCCCCTTTGCCGGTGCCAAAGTTGCTCTTCCAGCCGAGGCCCTGCTCCTCGATGTCGGCGCGCTTCCGGCTCGGGGCCCACATAGCTTGCTCGGATCGCCGGCGCCGTGGGTTTTGCCGAAGGTGTGCCCGCCGGCGATCAGCGCGACCGTCTCTTCGTCGTTCATCGCCATGCGGGCGAACGTTTCGCGAATATCCCGCGCCGCAGCGAGCGGATCCGGGTTGCCGTTCGGGCCTTCCGGATTGACGTAGATCAGGCCCATCTGCACGGCGGCCAGGGGATTCTCGAGATCGACGGTCGCCGCTGTAGCGCTCGTCTGCCAGCCACTTGCCCTCAGGGCCCCAGTAAATGTCCTCTTCCGGCTCCCAGACGTCCGCGCGCCCGCCGCCGAAACCGAAGGTCTTGAACCCCATCGACTCCAGGGCGACGTTGCCGGCGAGAATCATCAGGTCGGCCCAGGAGATTTTCCGGCCGTACTTTTGCTTGATCGGCCAGAGCAACCGGCGCGCCTTGTCGAGGTTCACGTTGTCCGGCCAGCTGTTGAGCGGCGCAAAGCGCTGCGCTGCCGGTCCCGGCGCCGCCGCGGCCATCGCCGATGCGGTACGTGCCTGCGCTGTGCCACGCCATGCGAATGAACAACGGTCCGTAGTGGCCGAAGTCCGCCGGCCACCAGTCCTGCGAATCCGTCATCAAGGCATGGAGGTCCTTGATCACGGCATCCAGGTCGAGGCTCTTGAACTCCTCGGCGTAGTTGAACTCCTCGCCCATGGGATCGGACAGCGGGGAGTGTCTGGTTGCAGAATCTTCAGGTTCAGCTGATTGGGCCACCAGCCCTGATTCGACATGGCCCCAACCGCCTTGCGCTTGTGAGACCCGCCCGTCACCGGGCACTTGCTATCGCTTTCCATGTCAACTCCATATGTATTTTGGACTTTTTTAATCTGTTTCGACCAAGTGACGCGTCGGCCTATATCGGCCCAATCAATTAGCTGGTTTTGAACTGCTTGTCTTTGTCGAGGCTCACGGTGGCCGTCAACGAGAACGCGGGGAACTGCTGTCCAACACTGATCATGCTTTTTTCTCTCCTTGCAATGATTTTTAATTTCAAAAACGGTTTTTGAAAACTAGCCCACAAGGCGTTGGTTTACGTCCTGGAGCGAACTGTTCTGGGATTTGGCACACGATTCACAAAGTCCCAACACCTCTATCGATATCCGCTGAACTCGGAAGCCATTGGGCAGAGTGTCTTTCATCAGCACAGGACGAATCGCCTCCGGTTCGAGATCGAAAATGGCCTTGCACTGGATGCAAACCATGTGGTGATGCGGTTCCAGCCTGCTGTCGAGCCGAATTGAGCCGTGATGCAGACTGGCCTCATGCACAATTCCGGTCTCGATAAACGTGTTGATAGTCTTGTAGACGGTCGCGAGCGAGATTGACGGAATCTGTTGGCGGACGCGTCCGTAGACCTGCTCGGGAGTGGGGTGTCCGAACATTGAAATCAGTGCCTCATAAATGATAGTCCGCTGGTGCGTAACCGCCAGATCATGCTGGCCGCACAGCTCCCGGAATTTGTGCAACAATTCACCCCGCATACACTCACTTAGATGAGGAAATTTGTTAGATGATAAAAATTATTTTTTGATAAAGCCTACAAAGCTGCACCACTAATTGTGCAACTCTGCCGCCGGGCGCGCGGACATAATTCCGGTCGAGAGGCGTTACTGGCTACGGGAAGGCGCTTTGAAGGTTTGAGGAATTAGGAAAATGGCAAAAAAGGGAAAGAAACAGGTCTTCAGCGCGGTAAAGGCGGTGAAATCCGCCGCCCGGCAGCAACTCGGAATGCCCTCGCCGACCAAGATTGTCCCCGATGCCAAGACCAAGGCGGCGCGGCGCGGCAAGAAGCACAAGCCAGAGCTGCAAGAGCTGCTGGAAAACGACGATATTCGCTGACTTAAGAGCGCGTCGGCGGAGTTATTTTCGAGCCGGCGGCAAAATGGCGGCACGTGGGGCCGCGGCGTGATAGCGCAAATAGCCAAGGCCGACTCGCATGTGGTGATTGATGCTGTCGGGTGCCGTGAACGCGATCGCCAATCCCAGCAGCGCGTGCACCATGCCGACCGTCCACAGGTTGCGGTAACGCGCAAACACAGAGGTGAACAGCAGTCCTCCGACCAAAGTGCAAAGTGTGAGCAGGGGATTGGGAACATGCGCGCTGGCAAACAGCAGCGTGGAACTGATGATTGCCGAGCGCGTGCCAAGTAATTGATCGAGATTCAGAAAGATGAACGACTGCAGGATGAACTCCTGCTCGAACGCCCACAAAGCATAGGAATAGGCGCGCCAAACGTGGATATGGGGTTGCGGCATGTGCAGTGCGCCAGTACTGCGCGCCATCCAAAGCCCGGCCGCTGCCACCGCGACCGCGGCCAGCGGAAACCAAACTGACTGGCGAAATCCTTTTGTGCCTAAGCCAAGTTCACGGGCTGAGCGGAGCTGCAGCAGCGTGCAGCAACAAACCCAGGATGCACCGAACCAAATCAGCACCTGCTGAAGTGGGCCATAACTCCACAGGGCGCCCACGATCAGCAGATACGCCACCACCACGGCCAGCGCCGAAAACTGTTTGCTTGATCGGAAGCTTGATCGGAAGGAAGAGCGAAAGGAAGAAACCGGACCTTCCGCCAGTACATGAGTGCTTTCAGTTCCAGCATGCGTACTCATGGAAGCCTTCGATGCGCCCGGGCGGAAAAGAGTAACTGCTATTGGCCGGGCAGCCTCATATGGCAGCGAACTCTGTGGCCCCCGGCGGGTCGTGTCAAACCAATGGGGAACGAACCGCTGGGGGAAAAGCCTCCGGGCGGGTTCACTTCTATCCGCCCGACACGCGCAATCACGGTGCACGTCGGGACCTATGGCCCCATCCCCCGGAGATGGCGATCCATTTCAAAGCGCGTCGCAGACGGCCTCGGTAACCTGCTTGGTATTGGCCTTGCCGCCGAGGTCGGCCGTAAGCGCCACGCCCGCGCCGGTGACGCGCTCAACCGCCTGCATCAGGCGAGCCGCGGCCTCTTTTTCACCCATGTGCTCGAGCATCATGACGGCCGTCCAGAAAGTGCCGATTGGGTTGGCAATTCCCTTCCCGGCAATATCGAAAGCCGAGCCATGAATGGGTTCGAACATGGACGGAAACCGGCGCGGCGGATTCAGATTTGCGGTGGGCGCAATGCCCAAACTGCCAGCCAAGGCCGCCGCCAGGTCGCTGATGATATCGGCATGCAGATTGGTGGCAACGATCACGTCAAGCGACTTCGGCTTGCCCACCATGCGGGTTGTGACCGCATCGACCAGCATCTTGTCGGCGGTAACATCGGGGAACTCACGGCCAACTTCGGCGGCTATCTGATCCCACAGCACCATGCCGTGGCGCTGCGCATTGGACTTGGTAACCACCGTCAGCAGCTTGCGAGGCCGCGAGCGCGCCAGTTCGTATGCAAAGCGCAAGATGCGGGTCACGCCCGCGCGGGTGAAGATGGCGGTTTCGGTGGCGACCTCTTCCGGCAGCCCGGTATGGGTGCGTCCGCCCTGTCCGGCGTATTCGCCTTCGCTGTTCTCACGCACGATGACCCAATCGAAATCTCCGGGGTTAATGCCGCGCAAAGGGCTGGTAATGCCCGGGAGAACTCGCGCCGGACGAACGTTGGCATACTGATCGAAGCCCTGGCAGATCTTCAGGCGCAGTCCCCACAAGGTGATGTGATCGGGGATGTCGGGATCGCCGACGGCGCCGAAAAAGATGGCATCGAATTTCTTCAGCGTGTCGAGCCCATCCTCCGGCATCATGAGGCCGGTCTTGCGATAGTAGTCAGATCCCCAGGGGAAGCATTCGAAGCCCATCCGAAAGCCTCCGCAACGCTCTTGCAGCCGCTCGAGCACGGTTACTCCGGCGGGGATCACTTCTTTGCCGATGCCGTCGCCGGGCATAACGGCGATCTTGTATTCACGCATGGTCTTTTCCCTTCCAAACTGCCGCCCGCGAATGGATGACAGAAATTTTCGTCAAAACTCCCGCCGGAAATTATTATGGATGCGAAACATGAATTGACGGGACGCACCTAGTTTACCTGAAGCGGAGCGCCTAATTCGTGGAAACTAATTCATCTCTGGGAGGCATCATTGAGCAACACACGGCAAGTATCGGCAAGCGCCGGCGGGTCCATAACCTTTGGCGGCGAACTGACGGTAAACCGGCTTGGCTTCGGCGCCATGCGAATTACAGGCAATGGTATCTGGGGACCACCCAAGGACCGGGCGGCTGCATTGGCAACGCTGCGCCGTGCCGTCGAGTTGGACGTCAACTTCATCGACACAGCCGATTCCTATGGACCCGACGTTAGTGAAGAGCTGATTGCCGAAGCGCTGGCGCCATATCCGCGAGGCTTGGTGATCGCCACCAAGGGCGGCTGGTTGCGGGTTGGCCCAGGCCAGTGGCTTCACGATGCGAGCCAGGGCCATCTGCGCCAGGCGGTGGAGGGCAGCCTGAAGAAGCTTCGCCTCGAGCGAATCGATTTGTATCAGCTTCATATGCCCGACCACGCAATCTCGTTCGAGGCCTCGATGGAAGCGCTGGCCGAGCTGCGCGCGCAAGGCAAAATCCGTTTCATCGGACTCTCCAACGTCACCCAGGAGCACATCGAGCGCGCCCGCAAGATCGTGCCGATTGTCTCGGTGCAGAACCGCTACAGCTTCGCCGACCAGGAGTGGGACTACGTCGTCGACTATTGCGAGCGCAACCGAATCGTATTTATTCCCTGGGCTCCGCTTGGATTCGGCGCGACGAACGATTCCGTCGTGGGCCGGATCGCCAAGGCGCATCAGGCTACAGCGAGACAGATTGCCATAGCATGGGCATTGCAGCGCTCGCCGATGATTCTGCCGATTCCGGGCACCTCATCGCCCGCGCACGTCGAGGAGAACATCGCCGCCGCCGGCTTGCGCTTGAGTGATCAGGAGTTCAAGGAATTGCTGACGGTGAAGCGACAGTTCACAACTCGGTAGACCAGTTCACCTGTTGGCGTATCCCAGGCAGGTTGCTGAAAAACTCACCGGGAATTGCTCTAGTGCTTACAGCTTCTGTATGCGCTGCACTTCGTGGACGCCGGGAATTTTGCGCAGCCCGGTAACGATCCGGTTCAGGTGGGAGACATCGGCGATATCGAGCACGACGTCGATGAAGGCGTTGGTGCTTTCGTTGGAGCCTGCCTCGATGTGACGGATGTTGGTATCTTCGTCGCCGATCACGGCAGTCACCTGCTTGAGAATGCCGGCGCGGTCGTCGCTGGTCACCGTTAACTTCACCGGATAGGAAGGCGCGGAGCCGGCGATTCTCGGCTCCTTTGCCGACCACTCGACATCGATGCGGCGCTCCGGTTCGTACATCAGGTTTTCAACGTTGGAACAGCGTTTCGAATGCACGGCAACACCCTTGCCCCGGGTAACGTAGCCCACGATCTCTTCGCCGCGGATGGGGTTGCAACAGCGGGCGCGATAAACCAGCAGATCGTCATGTCCGCGCACTTTGAGCGTGGAGTTATCGCCGCCAAAGACGCGTTTAACCACGCTGGCCAGCGTGCCGTGGGTTTCGCCGTCGCCGCCCGTCTCGGGTGTGCCGGCGGGAATCACCTTGCCCAGCACCGTCTTTGCCGAATATTTGCCGTAGCCGATGGCGGCCATCAGGTCGTCAGCCCGCGAAAGGCCGTACTCGGATGCCACCTTCTGGAGGTCGGAGTCCTTGATGTCCTTGATGGCGATGCGATACCTGCGTGCTTCTTTTTCCATCACCTTGCGGCCAATTTCAATGGCGCGTTCGCGCTGATGGATATTGAGCCAATGCTTGATTTTTTGCCGCGCCCGCGAAGACTTCACCACGGCCAGCCAATCTCGGCTGGGATTATGGCCCGCCTGGGTCAGGATCTCGACGATGTCACCGGAGCGCAATTTGTGGCGCAGCGGAACCATGCGCCCATTGGCCTTTGCCCCCACGCAGCGTTCGCCCACCTCGGTGTGAATCGCGTAGGCAAAATCGATGGGCGTGGCGTCGCGCGGCAGGATCACGACCTTTCCCTTGGGCGTGAAGGTGTAGACCTCCTCCGGATAGAGGTCGATCTTCAGCGTCGAAAGGAACTCACTCGGATCCGCCATGTCGCGCTGCCACTCGACGACCTGCCGCAGCCAGGACAGTCGCTGCTCGTCGCGCGCCGTAATCGGCCCGTCCTTGTATTTCCAATGCGCCGCAATACCCTCCTCCGCCATCTTGTGCATCTCTTCGGTGCGTATCTGAACCTCGAAGGGGTATCCGTCCTCGGTAATTACGGTGGTGTGCAGCGATTGGTAAAGATTGGGGCGCGGCATGGCGATGAAGTCCTTGATGCGGCCGGGAACCGGACGCCATGCGTTGTGAATGATGCCGAGCGCGGCATAGCAGTCATTGACGGAGTGGGTAATGATCCTGAGTGCCAGCAGGTCATACATCTGATCGACGTTGATCTTTTGCCGTTGCAGCTTCTGATAGATGGAGTGCATGCGCTTGATGCGCGAATCGACGCGCGCCTGAATATTGTTTTCCTTCAGCTTGGCGCGGATTGTTCCTTCCATCTTGGCCAGCAGCCGCTCGCCGTCCTTTCGCTTGGCCTCGACCAACTCGTAAACCTGTTTGTAGCCGACCGGATCGACGTAGGGAAACGCCAGATCCTCGAGTTCACCGCGCACCTTGCCCATGCCGAGACGATGCGCCAGCGGAGCATAAATCTCCAGCGTCTCTTTGGCGATCTTCACCTGCCGCTCGGGCGAGAGCGGCTGCAGAGTACGCATGTTGTGCAGGCGGTCGGCCAGTTTGATCAGCACCACGCGGATGTCGTCGACCATCGCCAGCATCATTTTGCGGACGTTTTCCGCCTGCGCCTGCTCGCGCGAGGCAAAGTCGATGCGGTTGATCTTGGTGACGCCTTCGACGATGTGCGCCACCTGCTCGCCAAATTTTTCTTGGATCTGCTCCGTGGTTACCGAGGTGTCTTCCACCGAGTCGTGCAACAAACCGGCGGCAATGGAGGTAGTATCCAGCCGCATTTCCGCCAGGATGATGGCAACTTCCAGGGGGTGAACCAGGTAGGGCTCGCCGGTCTCGCGCGTCTGGCCGCTGTGATTTTCCAGCGAGAACTCGTAGGCGCGGCGTACCATGTCCAGATCGTCGTTCGGACGGTTCTCCCGGGCGATTCTGAGCAAGTCTCGAAACCGGGTCACCGTTAAAACATTCGTCGCGATCTGTTGCCGCAACGTCGCCATAACTGATTATAGCTGGCCATCGGAGAAGGGCAAAGTGAGATGCGCATCGAACACCGCATCTAACACTTTATCCGGCGGCGTGTAATTCATTTTGATTGTGAGCGGTGGCCGACCGACGCGTCTCTTTCGTGAAGCTGGTTTCGCCTATGAAAGTTCTAGTCAGCGGCAGCTCTGGTCTGATTGGCAGCGCGCTTGTCCGTCGGTTGGAGGGCAGCGGCAGCGACGTGGGACGCCTGCTGCGCGCCAGCTCGGCCACCCGTCCACTCGATGTTTGCTGGCACCCGGGCGAGCTGCTCGCGCCCGAGCTGGTTCGCGGTTTCGACGCCGTCGTCCACCTCGCCGGCCGCAATCTGGCAGGCCGCTGGAGCCCCCAGATGAAGCGCGAAATCCGCGAGAGCAGGCTGCTGGGCACGGCCACCATCTCGCGCGCCGTGGCTGATGCTTTTCGCGCCCGTGGCAGACCCTCTGTGCTGGTGAGCGCCTCCGCCATCGGATATTACGGCACCCGAGGTAGCGAGCTGCTCACCGAATCGAGCGTCAGCGGCACGGGTTTTCTCGCCGCACTCTGTCGTGATTGGGAAGCGGCTGCCAGCCCGGCGGGCGAGGCCGGAGTTCGCCTGGTGCTGCCGCGCTTGGGGGTGGTCCTGAGCGGCGAGGGCGGGGCTATGGCCCGCTTGCTGCCGATCTTCCGCCTTGGCCTCGGCGGACGCGTCGGCAATGGCCGCCAATACTGGAGCTGGATCACGCTTGAGGACGTTGTAGGGGCCATCGAGTTTGCGATTGCCAACCCTTCGCTCTCCGGTCCTGTGAACCTGACTGCTCCGAACCCGTCTACCAATGCGGAGTTCACGACGGCGCTGGCCCGCGCGCTGCGGCGTCCCGCCGTCTTCCCCGTCCCGGCGTTTGTTCTGCGGCTGGCCTTGGGAGGGATGGCCGATGAAGCTCTGCTTGCCAGCCAGCGTGTGCAACCGGAGAAGCTGCTGAACGCCGGCTTTCGGTTCGCGCATTCGCAACTGGACGAGGCACTCGCGGCGACGCTACGCGGTTAGAACTTCAATCCCGGGGCTTAGGGATTCGGGCTTCCAGATTGCAAATGATAAGGCAATTTATCGCCAATTAATTCGGTTCGGGAGGCACGTCGAACCTTTTATGTCAGCGATATCCGATCAATTTCACGACAGTTACGAAAAGCACGGACCCGCAGTTGGCATGAGCAGAGGACAGCATACGTCAGGGGAGAAAATAGTAGTTACGTGCGTGGGCAAGCCGACCATCAACGGGTTCGAGCTGGTTATGAACTTCATAAACAAATGAGCGGTAGTTCAGGGCGTGCATGATCGGGAATACTTCGTCTTTGAATGTTTCCAGCAGCCATCCGGGATGGTGCTCGGTGATGAGTCGCCGCGCCCCAGCGATGACTTGCTGCTCAAATCCCTCAACATCGCATTTTATAAAGGACGGAACGTCGACAGCTCCCTGCTCAATGAGCGAGTCCAGGGTGTCACAGTCCACTTCGAAGTTGCCCGCGCCGCTGCTTAATTGAGCGAGGTAATAGCCACCGCCGAAGCCCAAGTCCGGGACTTCCATCCCCCTGCGTCCCAGAATATCGCAGACCGCGACGGGGAATATGGTTACGTTTAGCAGTTTCAACTTCCGCACCACTGTTTTCAGAATATCGAGATTGTGCGGAACCGGTTCGAATGCGTAAACGCGACCCGCAGACCCGACCAGCCTCGACATCTCGACGGTGAAGGCCCCGTTGTTCGCGCCAATGTCGAATACAGTATCTCCAGGCTTAATAAAGTTGTGGAGGTTACGAATATCCTCTTCCTCGGTTCCTGTCGCATGCAGCATCCGGTGCACCATGTAATGCTTGCGCAACGAGAGTGCCAAGCGTGAAGGCAAGGCGCGGCGCAGGAGAGTCCTCATCGGATACATGACGCGAGTGTACAAGCTCAGAGAAACAATTACCTTTAATTCGCGAGCACGGTACACTTCGCGTTAACGGCAGCTTCTAGGTTGTATTGTGTTCAGCAATAAGATGTGGTGTTCGTACCCAGCCGAGTATGCGCTTTAGGCGTAGTGCCGAGGTCAGTCCAGTAGAACTGTAGAAAGGGGGCATAACAGGAACGGACCAGCCCGCAGTGAAGGCTCTTCACCTGATGCGGAACCACGCATTTTGTACCTCTGCAATGACGTGGACGAATCATACTTTGCAATCATTGTCGATAACAGGCGTTTGCGTAAATTACGCTCGAAACGGGAACTCCGTTTATTGGAGAAACCGTCTGCTCGTCACGGCACGGGTCACAGCCTTACTTCTTTTCGTGTGAAATCGCAGCCAGCGTTGCTTTGGTTGCGCGCACGTAGTCGTCCGGGGCGATGATGATTTGCAAGCCGCGCTGTCCGGCGGAGATGGAGATCGCGTCCCACAGCACAATCGTCTCGTCGGCAATCACCGGGTAATCTTTTTTCGCGCCCAGGGCGGTGACGCCGCCGCGAATGTATCCGGTCAGCGGTTGCACCTCTTTGAGCGCAACCATCTCCGTCTTGCGGTCGCCGCTGGCCTTGGCCAGCTTTTTGAAATCGAGCTCATAGCTGCCCGGAATCACTGCGAAGCAGATTCCATTACGGTCGCCGCGCACGCAAAGAGTCTTGAAGACCTGCTCGGGCGGAAAGCCGATTTTGGCGGCGACGCTCTCGGCGGCCAGGTCGTCGGGATCGACCTCATACTCGCGCAATTCGTACTTCACGCCCAGGCTGTCGAGAATGCGGCAGGCGTTAGTCTTTGCCATGGTGGTGTAGTATCCCAAAAATTTGTGACATAGCTTTTGATGTCATGCTGAGCGGAGCGAAGCATCCCATGAACCTGTCCCGATCCGCGCCGATCTGGGCTTTTCGATGAATCCTTCGGCCGCGCATCAGCTTTACGCCGCACGGGGATTCTTCGCTCCCTCCGGTCACTCAGAATGACACCTGAGAACTATTAAGCGTAGGCCCGGACGAGAAACTAGTCCTTACCTTTAGGGCCGGACACGTCTTTCACGGTTGGGGCTGCGGAGGCTGCGCCACGTGCCTGCTCGAAAGCCTCGATGCGCTCGCGCACGCTTAGGATGTGCACCGGCAATTGCAACTGGCTTCCCTCTTCCATGAGCGGGATCAGCTTGTCGAACTCCGGCCCCGAGTGCGCGCCTGTCAGCATCAGGCGGACGGGGTGGAAAAGTTCCTTGCCTTTCACCCCGGTCTCTTTCTGGACGTCTTTCATCATGGCCTTGAAGCGCTCGCTGGTGAGCGGCGCGCTCCCCGTGAGCACTCGCGCCGCGAAGGCCGAGAGCACGACGGCGGTTTTTGGCGACTGCATGACTTCGGCGTTCTCGGGCGAGCCAATGGCGGCCGCCGGGTCGAAGTAGAACAGCAGTGCGGCGCGCTCGGGCAGCTCGTCGAGCTTATTCAGGGCGGGAGAGAACGCCTCAACCATCTTCAACAACCAGCGAATATGCGGGCTGCGCAGCGAAACCGTCTCATCGGGATCGTCCTTGATAAAAGTTGCCTTGGCCTGTTCACCGTAGCAACCCGCCACTGCCAGGAAGCTCAAGGCGGAGAACAGCAGGTCCACCCGCTTGCCTTCCTGTAACCATTCTTCCGGCTCGTGAGAGCTAAGCCAGGCTAGCCGCTCCTTGATGTAGTGCCGGTTCAGCCAGTAGAGCTTTTCGAAATCGAACACGGCCGGAGAAGGCGTCACGCGGCGCAGGTCGAACGCCTTGACCAGCTCCTCGGGAGAAAAGATTTCGCGCGTGCCCCCGGTGGGAGCCCAGCCGAGCAACGCCATGTAGTTCATGAGCGCTTCAGGCAGCACTCCCATTTCACGAAAGGCGGCCACCGAAGTCGCCCCGTGTCGCTTGGAAAGGCGCTCGCGGTCGGGGCCGAGTATCGTCGACAGGTGAGCGAACTCCGGAACCGGCCAGCCCAGCGCTTCGTAGAGCGCAACCTGCTTGGGAGTGTTCGAGAGGTGGTCGTCGCCGCGGATGACGTGGGTAATCTTCATCTCGGCGTCATCGATCACAACCACGTAGTTGTAAACCGGTACGCCGCTGGAGCGCAGAATGATCGGGTCGCTCACCACCTCGTTGGAGAACTCAACCGCGCCGCGCACCATGTCATGAAAGCGGATTGGGTGCTCGGGAATGTGCAGACGGATGGCGCAGCGATCTCCCGATTGCTTTCGCCGCCGCGCTTCAGCCGGGTCAAGCTTACGGCAGGTCCCTGGATAGATCGGAGGACGATGTTCTTTCATCGCCAGCTCGCGGCCCAGCTCCAGCTCCTCCGGAGTGCAGAAACAGTAGTATGCCTTGCCTTCTGAGACCAAGCGTTCGGCATGCTCGCGATAGACCGCGAGTTTGTCGCTCTGACGATACGGCGGGAACGGACCGCCGACATCGGGACCCTCGTCCCAGTCGAGCCCCAGCCATTTCAGGTCTTCCAGCAATTGCCGCTCGTAGCGGCTCTCACTGCGCTCTACATCCGTGTCCTCGATGCGCAGCACCATTGCTCCGCCCTGCTGGCGGGCGAAAAGCCAGTTGACGAGCGCGGTGCGCGCGTTGCCAACGTGCACTTGCCCGGTTGGTGATGGCGCAAAACGGACGCGCACCTTGCCGGTGTAGCTGCTCTGTTGCGTCATGGGGAAATGGTAGCAGAAGCAAGGCGGCCAATATCAGGACTTTGCCGACGTCAGAAAGGTGCGGGTCATGCGGTCGTGCCAGCACAAGCAGTCTTCATCCACCAGCGCCCAGGCAAAGCCCAGGCCCATGGAAACCAGCGAAAACAGCATCGAATACGCCCGTTGTTTACGCTGCTTCCAGCCGGGGACCCGCCCGTTGAAGCTGCGCAGCGAAAGGTTCGCCATCTCCATTCCGGCCGTCTTGCCGCCGTAGACCAGCAACAAGTAATGGTAGACCGTCCAGAAGAAGATAGGGATGGCGAGGAAGGCCGCAAGCGCCGGTCTGCCGTGTGGCAGCTCCGGAAGCGTCTTCCAGACCGCCGCGCTAAATATTGCCGAGGCGGCCAGCACAATCAGTCCATCGATCAGCGCGGCAAAAATGCGTTGCGACAAAAAAGCCACTTGCAGCGGCAATTCGATCGGCGGTGCCGCGGGCGCTTCGACCGCCTCCGCCTGGGGGCTGTCGGCGTCCAGTTGAATCTCGGCGAATAGCGGCCCGCGGATAGTGGGAATGATCTCCTCCGGTACGTCCAGGATTCGGGGTGGGTTCGAAACCGGCTCGGCAAGCTCCTCCCGGGGCCTCGGCTGCACGGTTGGCGGCTCGAACCGGCAAGCGGATCGCGGATTTGGGAAAGTAGATCAGGTTGTCGCCTTGCCGCCAAGCCGATGGCGTTTGGTTGGCATCGGGTGAAACCGCGGCGGCAAATTCGCGGGGGCGATCAAAATCAAAATCGGGGTCGTACTCGGGGTCGGCGTCGGCTATCGCCATTGACGACGTTTCCGCCGGGGCCGTCTCCACGGGGCGATCGCCGGGCGGCGCCGGGGTCTGCGTGCAGGGATCGGAAACGCTCGCGGACTCTTCGGCCGGCGTAACTATAGCCGAGACAGCTTCGGCGTTCAGTCTGCGGTAGTAGTTCGTGTCGCAAGTGAGAGCGGATGACTGGAACCTTTCGGCAACGGTCTTGGCGACGCGGCTCTGGGGCACCGCGCTCGCTTCAGCCTGCTCGAAGTCAAAGCGCAGAGAGGCCTGGGGAGCAGTTTTCTTTCTTCGGCGCCCCCGATAGCGATCCAAACGCGAGGCGACCTCGCGACGCCACTGCTCCTCTACCTGCTCGCGTTCGATTTCAGTTAAAGAGTCGTCATTCGCCGAATACATGGGCCCATCCTTCTGGGTTCAACAAGCCGGTTTAACCACCCTTTTGCAAGGGCGGCGGCGCGCCGGGACAGCTTTGCAATTTCTCCGGCATACCACGGCTGAGGTGAGGAAAGGAGGCAAGAACACGTAGCGCCAGGCGGCGGACAGCGCAACATCTCCACCCGCTACGCCGCTACACAGGCAAACGAGTTCGAGCTGTCGGCCGACGTCCCCGACGGCGATGAAGAGGTCGAATTGGAGAATCCAGAGCGAGCGTGAAGCCTGAACGCCAACCCAGCCGCTACATCGACTGGCCTGAAACCCCGAAGGCGTGCTACCTTGCGAATTCGGGATTCATTCAACTTTCGGAACTCGGGTTACTGAACGAAACGGGCGCTCAATGACTTCTCGCATCCGATTAATTATCACACTGGCGGTCATAAGTCATCTGATTCTGCTCACCCCGCTAGTAATCAGCCAGTTACCGCCGCCAAAGGAAGCCGGGACTGGCGTTTCCGCCGAGGAAGCCGACAAGCAGAAACCTCCTTTCTCCAGCCGCATTACTACTTCCACCGCCGTTCCATCGGACGAGGTAGTCATACGGGCACGGGAGCAAGAGAAAACAGGTGACATTTACAAGCTCCGGGGTGACGTTGAGGTCACCTACCGCCGCTACACGGTGCGCGCCGAAAATGTGACTTACAACTCCGATACGGGCGACATGGAAGCCGAGGGAGGAGTCACTTTCGATGGCGGGCCGCGGGACGAGCATCTCACGGCCACCCACGGCCACTACAACGTCAACAGCGAATCTGGAATTTTTTACGACGTCATTGACATCATTGGCGCGGTTTATCGCGGCCGCAACGCGGTGCTGACCACCACCAACCCGTTCCTGATCACCGGCAGGCGGGTCGACAAAATTGGCGAGCGCTACATTGTGTACCACGGCACCATTACTTCCTGTGCCATGCCCCATCCCAGATGGACTTTCGACGCCGCCAAAATCGATGTGGTCGCCGGAGCCGATGCCAAGCTGTACCACAGCGACTTCCGGCTCTTTGGGCTTCCCATTTTCTTTTTCCCGTTCATGACTCATTCCGTCGATAATCTGGGCCGGCAAAGCGGATTCCTGCTGCCCTTGATTGGTGAGTCGAACACCAAGGGCCTCGTCTTGGGCGACTCTTATTACTGGGCGGTCAATCGCAGCACCGATCTCACCGCCGGGGGCGAATACTTTTCCAAACGCGGCTGGTCGCAGATCGGCGAGTTTCGCACCCGGCCTTCGGAGAACAGTTCGCTGGAGCTGCACTACTTCGGGGTGCTCGACCGTGGCGATCCCGCCACCGGCCAAAAAGAGGGTGGAGAAGACGTAAGGCTCAACGGAGAGTGGGTTCACGGCGGCTGGCGGGGAGTGACTAGCCTCGACTATCTGAGCTCATTCCTTTTCCGGCTTTCCTGGGCACCGACGTTTACCCAGGCCATCGACTCCGAGGTCCACTCCAACGCCTTTCTCTCCAATAATTTCAATGGCTACTCGTTCGGCGTGCTGGCGGCGCGTTACCAGAATTTCCAGAGCGTTAACAACGGGGATGAAATCAAGATTCTGCACCTGCCTTCGGTCGGGTTTTCCACGGTCGACCGCGCCGTGCCATCGACTCCTTTAACCTGGGGATTCGATTCCAGCGCCGAAGGAGTATCCCGGACGGAACCGGATTTTGAAACCAATACCCTGGTCGGCCGTTTTGACCTGAGTCCCAGGATCGCGCTTCCTTTCCATTTTTTGGGCTGGGGATTCCGGCCCGAAATTGCGGTTCGCGACACTTACTACACCCAGCAGTTGCAGCCCGCAGCGACTGGCACGATCGGAAATCCTGTTGACAGCGCTCTGAACCGGCGTGACTTCGAAGTCTCGGTCGATCTCCGTCCGCCCCCTCTGATGCGCGTCTTCGACCAGGAGGTACTCGGACGCCAGATCAAGCATGTCATCGAGCCGCACATCACTTACAACCGGATCGCCGGCTTGGATAACTTCCAGAATGTCATCCGCTTCGACGCCCGCGACATTCTCAGCGACACCAACGAGGTTGAGTTCGGGTTGATTAATCGCTTCTACGGCAAGCGAACCGTACCCAAAGGGGAGGCAGGCTGCCAGCCGCAGCTACCCGTCTCCAGACCCGGCATGCTGCCGGGCAAAATCCCTGCAGAACCGCTGCCCGGCACCGCCATCGCAGCGCCAAAGTGCGAGGACCAGGGATCGACAACCCGCGAACTGCTCACCTGGGAGATCAAGCAGAAGTATTTTTTCGACCCGACCTTTGGAAACGCAATCGTCGCCGGACAACGCAACGTGGTGACCAGCAGCGCCGAGTTTACCGGCTTCGCGTTCCTTACAGGACCGAGAGACTGGTCCCCGATCGTCTCTAAGCTCCGCTTCCAGCCGACGGCCAACACCGATGCTCAATGGGAGCTTGACTATGACACCCGCCTGGGGACGATCAATGCCAGCACCGCATTCGTCAATTACCGAATCGGAAACATCGTCATCGGCGGAAGCCAAGTGTTTTTCCGCGTGCCGGGCATTCTTGTCCCTGATTCTTCCGGGGTCATCCCGCCGCCGGATTACAACCAATACCGCGTCCTTCTCGGCTATGGAAACCCCAACAAACTGGGCCCGAGCGCCGTTTTCAGCATCGGATACGACCAACACTTCAATTATTTGCAGTATGCAGCCGCGCAGACCAGCTACAACTGGGACTGCTGCGGCTTCAGCTTCGAATACCGTCGCTTCCAGCTTGGCTCAACCACGATCGGATCGATTCGCAATGAGAACGAGTTCCGCTTCGCTCTTACCCTGGCCAACATGGGAACGTTCGGCAATATGCGCCGGCAGGAACGGCTGTACTAGCAGGCTGTTAACACTGATGGGGCGGCAGCGACGCCAATGAAAATCGGCTCAGACGAGACGGAGTCCGAGGGGCATGGCCGGTCCATGTTCGAGTTCGAGGATGACCACGAAGTCTGAGGCGATCTGAGCCGCAACCCTTCGCCACGGGGCAGATCTGTCCAGGCCCGGAAGCAGCCCCAAGGACAGAACCCGATCCGTCGACTACGCCTTGGTGACCTTGCCCGAGCGCAGGCAGCTGGTGCAGACGCGCATTTTCTTGCTGTTGCCGCCCACCACCTTGGCCTTCACCGGGTGCAGATTCACATTCCAGCGGCGCTTGGTGATGTTGTGCGCGTGCGAGACGTTGTTACCGAATTGCGGGCCTTTGCCGCAGACTTCACAAACCCGTGACATTGATTGCTCCAGAACTTTGATGGAATAAGGCATTCTGACCGAAGTCAGTCTCGCCGAAGCTCCCGCGCGCGCCGCCCAAGCAGCCGCCGGGATGGTCCAACAGCCGTATCTTCTCGCCATACTTCTGTAGGAGGGCAAACCGGCTGGCAGCCAAAGAAACATTGTAGCGGAAGCAGGACTCGGAGGGCAAACGGAACGGTTGACAGGTAGGAACGCCGCTTCACTATGCGATACTAAAGCCATGTCCCTCGCAGCCGATCCGAAATCCGTCAAGGTGAACAAGACTGCCGGCACAGGCATGGAAATCGAGTGGAAGGACGGCCACCACAGCTCTTACCCCTTCGTTTACCTGCGCGATGCATGTCCTTGTGCGCTGTGCAACGAAGAGCGCACCAGGGACGGCCGTCAGCCGGGCGACCCGTTGAAGCCCGTCGCCGGACAGTTGCCGATGTTCAAGGCCCTGGCGCGGCCTACCGACGTGACCCCGGTTGGCAAGTATGCCATGCGATTCGTATGGAACGATGGCCACGAGCATGGCATATACACCTGGAGTTACCTGCGCGAGATTTGCCCGTGTCCGGAATGCAAGATGAAGCGCGAATCAACCGGCGGGCTGGCCAGTGATATGGCCGAGCACGACAGCCGCAAACCAAACTAGGACCTGTCAGGAATGGGCGATTGCCTTTGCAGCATCTTCTCGACAAACTGAATCCAGAGCAGCGCCAGGCGGTCGAGACCGTCGAAGGGCCGGTGTTGATCCTGGCCGGAGCCGGCAGCGGCAAGACGCGCGTCATCACCTACCGCATTGCGCACCTCATTGAGAGCGTCGGGGTAGCACCGGATTCGATTCTCGCCGTCACCTTCACCAACAAGGCTGCCAGCGAGATGGCCGAAAGGGTCGAGCAATTGGTGGGGCACCAGACGTTTGCCAAGCCCCTGATTTCGACCTTCCATTCGCTATGCGTGCGCATCCTGCGGCGTGACATCGAGGCGCTGCTGACCACCCCAGGCGGCGCTGCGGCAGTCCCCGGCGACGGTAAAGGCCTGCGTAAGGATTTTGTCATTTACGACGAAAAAGACCAGGAAATGGTGGTTAAGGGAGCGGTTCGCCGTCTCGGACTGGACGACAAAAAGCTGACCCCGCGCACCATTCTTTCGCACATCTCGTGGGCCAAGAACCACATGCTTGACCCGCAGGATTATTACCTGAGCTCCGCCGATCCCAAGACCGAGAAGATTGCACAGGTTTACAAGATTTATCGCCAGGAGCTGCTCAAGGCGAACGCGCTCGATTTCGACGATCTGCTGCTGGAGGCGCTGCACTTGCTGAAGGGCGTGGGCGAGGTGCGCGCCAAGTATCAGCGCCGATGGAAATACCTGCTGGTGGACGAGTACCAGGACACCAACCGCCCGCAATACGAGATCATGCGTCTGCTCGCCGGCGAGCGCCACAATGTTTGCGCGGTAGGCGACGAGGACCAGTCGATCTACTCCTGGCGCGGCGCCGACATCCGCAACATCCTCGAATTCGAGCAGGACTTTCCGGAGGCGAAGATCTTCCGCCTGGAGCAGAACTATCGCTCGACGGAAAACATTTTGCAAGCGGCCTCGGCGGTGGTGGCCAACAACGTCAAGCGCAAGGGCAAGCGGTTGTGGACCTCGCGGCAGGGCGGCGCCAGAATCGGCTACTACGAGGCCCCCGACGGCGAGAACGAAGCGCTGTTCGCCGCCGATTACATCTCCAAGTTCATACAGAAGCAAGGCCAGGAGGGCGGGAGCGCGCGCTCTGCCGTGCTCTACCGGACCAACTCGCAGTCGCGCCTGTTTGAAGAAGCATTGCGACGCTACGGGCTCAGCTATCACGTGGTCGGAGGCTTCTCGTTTTACGACCGGGCGGAGATCAAGGACATGATCTCCTACCTGAAGCTCATCCTCAACCCGGCGGACTCGGTGGCGCTGATGCGCGTGATCAACACTCCTACGCGAGGTATTGGCAAGACCACCATGGAAACGGTGGAGCGGATTGCGCTGGAAACCGGCATCTCTTTTTGGGACGCTGTCGCGGAGGCGATCGAGCGCAAACTGTTGCCGCAGCGCGCCACGGCAGCGCTGAAGAACTTCCGCGACATCATCGAAGATGCCCGGGCCATGCTGAGCGGGAGCTATGCGGAGCGGCTTCCCGAAAGTGCGCGCGGTGAGGCGGAAGTGGCCGCCACGGCTCCTCCAGCGGCAATCCGCGTCCCCGTGCCGGAGCTTGAAGCGGGTGATCAGCACGGGCTGGAGTTCGGCTCCGACGTTACCTTTGCCCCTGAGACGTTTGCTGACGCTGCGCTGGAGACAGCGGCGGCACCATCGTCCAGCTCCGAAGAAGCTTCCCCGCAGGCGAGCACTGCCGAGTTGCTTAAGTTTCTGCTGGATCGCACCGCTTACATGCGTTTTCTCGAGCAGGAGGACACACCGGAGGCCGAGCAGCGCATGGAGAATCTGCGCGAGCTGATCAATGCCGCCCTCGATTCGCGCGACCGCGGCGAGAGCGTAAGCGAATTTCTCGATCACGCGGCGCTGGTGAGCGATGCCGACCAGTACGACGCCGCGCAGCAGATCACGCTCATGACTCTGCACGCGGCCAAGGGCTTGGAGTTTCCGCTGGTATTTCTCGTCGGCATGGAGGAGGGCCTGTTTCCGCACTCGCGCACGCTGCTGGCCCCGGATGATATCGAGGAGGAGCGCCGACTTTGCTACGTGGGCATGACGCGCGCCATGGATACCTTGGTGCTCTCGCGGGCGCGCCTCCGGCGCCGCTACGGAACCGATATGCCGGAGCCGACGACGCCTTCGCGATTCCTGGAGGAGGTTCCGGCGGAGCTGCTGGAAGACCTGGGTTCGCCCGGCCAGCGAGAAAAAATAAGGCTTAGCGGCTCTTATTCGGACGATTCCGGGGGGGCGCACTACGACTACGAGAACGAGGATCAGTCCGCCGTCTGGAATAAAGGCTCGCGCGGTGGTTATGGCGGCGGAAAAACCGCCTACACGGGGCAAACTTACAACTCAATCGAGAATATTGCCGAATTTTTTGCCTCGCGCGGCAAGCGCTTCTCTTTGCCGAAAATCGCCGCGCCGGAGCCCTCCGGCAAACGCGGCTTCCGCAAAGGCGACCGGGTCAAACACCCGAAATATGGCGAAGGAATCGTTTATCTTCGCGAAGGAGAGGGTGAAGATGCGAAGATTACTGTACAATTTCCTCGCTTCGGTTTGAAAAAGCTGGTCGAAAAATACGCCCAACTGGAAAAGGCTTAGCTTTCCCTTGGGGACCGGCGCGACCGACAGGATTTCTATTTAAGTCAGGATGAGGAATGCCAAATACAAAAGCGGTTACCGATAAGATCGAACGCAAAAAAGTGAAGCGGGTTATGCGCAAGAAGGCCGAAGCGGCCAAACCGAAACCCAAACGCACCCATGCCCGCGGCGAGGCCAAACGCAAAGTGAAGAAGATGGTCCGCGGCCAGTCGAAGCGCTAAACCGTTTCAACACACTCAAGTCGAACGCGGCCGGATCGCCCGCACGGCTTCCGGCTCTGTTCGTCCCGTGGTTGTGGAAACAAGTTTCAATTGCCAGTGCGGCCCCCGTAGCGCACCGGCATTCGATCGATGCCTTGCTGACGCGCTAACATAGTCGAGCTGTGACTCCGAATCCCGACGAACGCAAGACCAACAGCGTGGACTTCATTCTCTCCCTTCCCAAGGCTGAACTGCATCTTCACCTCGAGGGTTCGGTCGATCCCGAGACGCTTTCCGAACTCAGCCGGCGTCACAACACCCCGCTGCCCACGGCCAACAATCGCTATCAGAATCTCGCGGACAGCGGCCGCCAGCTTTCCGTCGAAGAGGCGCGCGCTCTCTACGAGTACACCGACTTCACAGGCTTTCTGCTGGCCTTTAAGGCGGTGACCGAGCGTCTGCGCACGGCGGAAGACTATGAACTGGTTACCTACCGGCTGATGCAAACCCTGGCGGCGCAGCGGGTGCTGCATGCCGAGGTCTTCGTTTCGGTGGGAGTGATCTTGTGGCGCGGGCAGCCGTTCGATCCGCTGTTTACGGGCATGGAGCGCGGACGCGAGCGCGGCGAGCGCGACTTCGGGATATCGCTTTGCTGGATCTTCGATGCGGTGCGTCACTTTGGTCCCGAGGAGGCGCGCAAGGTGGTGGAGAAAGCCATCGAGTATCGCGAGCGCAACGTCGTGGGCTTCAGCATCGGCGGCGACGAGCGGCGAGCCGCGCCCGAACTATTTCGCGATGTCTACGGGCTGGCGCGCGACCACGGTTTGCGTCTTACCTGCCATGCCGGCGAGAGCGCGGGGCCGGAGTCCATACGCGGCGCGCTCGCGATTGGCAGCGAACGCCTTGGACACGCCCTCACGCTCATCGACGATGCGGGGCTGCTGCGCGAAATCGTGGAGCGCCAGGTGCCGCTCGAAATCTGCCTCAGCAGCAACCTGCGCACCGGCTGTTGCACTTCCCTCGGCGGTCATCCGCTACGAAAGTACTATGACGCTGGTGCATGTGTGGTTCTGAATACGGACGACCCCGCCATGTTCCTTACGTCACTTTCGCGAGAGTACAAAATAGCGCAAGATAGCTTTGCCTTTTCGGGCGAGGAACTGCGGCAGTTGGCGCGCAATTCGTTCCGTGCCTCGTTTCTGCCCGATCCAAGGAAACAGGAGCTGCTGGCATACGCGGCGTCCTCAGAAGGGTTCCCCCATGACACGACCCCGGATCACGATCGAGATGGACGATGATTCGTTGTGCATAAGCAGGAGTAGAGAGGCGGTTGCTTTCCGTTGGAGCGATATTCGCCGGATAGTCGCCTACAAACGTGACTGCCTGGCCGCCGATCAATTGTGTTTTTCAATCAGCGACGGCGATTGGGAAACCGAGTTGAACGAAGACATGGAAGGATGGCCGGAACTCATACGCCAGTTGCCGGCGAGATTACACGAATTTCCGGCGGAATGGGAGTGGTCCCCGCGTCTGGCTCAGCCAGCTATCGCCAACGCTACCGTTCTGTTTGAGCGTTAAGCCGGCGCTCTGCTGGCACACTTCCGTCCGGCTTGATCCCCCAGGGCCGGACGGGAGATTCTTTCCCCTTTTCTTGGCGCGAATGTTGCTTCTTGGCGCGAATGCTTGCGTCCGTAGGCGCAACTCGGGTTAAGATTGTTCTCTTCCAGAGTGTTTTCAGGATCTGGTGTATCCAATCAGGTTTAACTGGCCGGCTCCCCCAACGACGGCCGCTTTTGCTGTCGCTGGGTGGGGGATATACCTTGCTTGAAACTGGCTCAGCGAAAGGAACCCAGCATGCGCCCTCAGACCATAGAGATTCTCCGGCACGCCGAACGTGCCGTTCCCGAAGAAGCCGCCGCCATCCTCGCCGCGGGACTGGTGGCCCACGTGGGATTCGTTGCGGACGGCCTGCCGCACGTGATCCCCATGAGTTATCACTACGGCCAATCCGAGCCGGATGTGATCTATCTGCACGGCGCGTCGGCGAGCCGCCTGTTCAAGACGCTGCTTGAGGGCAACCATGCATGTGTCTCGGTAACGCTGCTCGATGGCGTCGTCTTTTCCAAGACTGCGAAGTATCACTCGCAGAATTATCGCAGCGTGGTCTGTTACGGACGCGCCAGCCTGGTGGCGGAGCGCGCGGTAAAGGCGAAGATTTACGAGGCCATGATTTCGCGTTACACGCCGGGGCGCATCGCCGGTCGCGATTACGTCTCCGCCACCGACTCGGACGTCGATGCCTCGGTGGTGCTCGCGTTCCACATCGAGGGCTGGAGTGCGAAGGCGCGTCGCGGCGGGCCCAAGGGACCGGACGATGCGAACGAAAACGCGGCGGGCACTTGCGGAGTGTTGCCGCCTCTGCATCCGTGAACCGGATCTTTGCGGCCTTCACCGATGCGGCAGATGCGGTCGTCCCGTTGCGTGAGTTGGAGTGCGTGAGCTGCGTGAGCTGCTTGAGTTAGCGCGGTTTTAGAACAGGTGTGCCCCCCGACGGCTTCATGGCTTTCGCCAAGCTGGTCTCGCCAGTGAAGTCGAGTGCAGTAGAATGACTCTGCGATGCCCGTTTCCGTGCGTTCGTTCGCAAAGATAAACGTGGGACTGGCGATTGGGGCCAAGCGTGACGACGGCTTCCATGAGCTTCGGACCATTTACCAGACCATTGCCTTGCACGACATCATCCGCGTTGAGGTCAGCCGCGGCTCAGGCATCGAGATACGGTGCAAGGACGGGCGCGTTCCCGGCGACGAGACCAATACTTGCTGGCGCATTGCCGAGCGCGTGATGCGAGCCCTCAAACAGCGCGGCAAGGTCATTATCAACATCGAAAAGAAGCTACCCGTGCAGGGCGGCATCGGCGGTGGGTCGTCCAACGCGGTGGCGACCCTGTTCGCTCTGGAGCGAGTGCTGCGCATGGAGTTGCCGGCGCGCGAACGTTTGCGCATCGCCGCCGAGGTCGGCTCCGATCTGCCGCTGTTCCTGGTCGGCGGTACGGTGCTCGGTTGCGGCCACGGCGAAGAGGTCTACCCGCTGCCCGATCTGCCCTCTATCGCCTGCGTGGTTGCGACTCCCGAGATCGGTGTTTCGACGCCGGAAGCGTTTCGGCGCTGGGACGAATTCCGCTCTCAGGAGGGCAAATTGACGCCTCGGGTCTCGTCCACTACAATAGGGGAGTTCAGTCGTTTGGCTTTTGAATGGCTGAATGGAACCTTATCCGGTGTTCCCGCTGTTCCGGGCGAGCAGGTTGCGAACGGGCAAGTGAGCGGGGACCGGGCCGAGACGCTGCTTCTCGACCTCGTCCGAGCCGGGATCGAAAACGACTTCGAACGCGTCGTCTTCCCTGTGCATCCCGAACTTCGCGAAGTCAAGCGTCTGCTGGAAAGAAACAATTCGAGCTATGCGTCTCTATCGGGCTCCGGAGCGACGCTCTACGGTTTGTATAAAAAGCCGGAGCAGGCCGAAGAAGCGGCCAAGGCGTTGTGTAAGGCGGGCATTTCGGCAGAGGCAACGGTGACGCTCGGGCGCGGCCGGTATCTGGAGCAGCGGTTCGTTTAGACGGCTGCTGGAAAGTCTGGCCCGCTAACTGGGTGTTGGGCGGTCGACTAATGGTAGGTCAAGTGCCTTTGGAGCACTTTGTCTAGGTTCGAATCCTAGCCGCCCAGCCAGGAATTCAGCTTACGGGAGGTCAAACAGGGATGGATTCAGCGACCAAGACAAGCTTGTTGCAGCCCTCGACGGTTGCCCCGGATTCCCGTCCAGAACTGGCTGATGCGACTGGCACGACAGCGGCGACGAGCGACAAGAAAGCGCTGGAGACGAAGATGGATCGTAAGCCCGTGCGCACCCGTCAAGACGACAAGTTCAAGATTTTCTCCGGGACCTCCAATCCAGCGCTCGCCAAGGAAATCTGCGATTTTCTCGGAATGCCTCTCGGCCAGTGCCACCACACCCAGTTCTCCGATGGAGAAATCTATGTACAGATCCAGGAGAACGTTCGCGGGTCCGATGTATTTATCGTGCAGCCCACCTCCGATCCGGTGGCGCACAACCTGATCCAGCTCCTGTTGATGATCGATGCTCTTAAACGGGCTTCGGCGCGCCGCATCACGGTCGTCATTTCATATTTTGGATACGCCCGCCAGGACCGCAAAGATAAGCCGCGTGTTCCCATTTCCTCGAAGCTGGTGGCCGACCTGCTGACTACGGCGGGCGCCGACCGCGCGCTGATCGTCGATCTGCATGCGCCGCAGATTCAGGGATTTTTCAATATTCCTGTCGATCACCTGTTCGCTTCGCCGGTGCTGGTGGATCACTTCCGCAAGCTGAATCTGCCGGATCTGACGGTGATTTCACCCGATGCCGGCGGCGTGGAACGCGCCCGCTTTTTCGCCAAAAAAATGAACGCGGCCTTGGCCATCGTCGACAAGCGCCGCACGGACATGAACGTCACCGAGGTCATGCACGTCATCGGCGACGTCGACGGGCGCTCTTGCCTGATTATCGACGACATCGTCGACACGGCGGGCACGCTGGTCAAAACCGTCAGCGCCTTGCTCGAGGCCGGTGCGCGCCAGGTCTATGCCTGTGCTTCGCATCCGGTGTTGTCGGGCCCTGCCATCGAAAGAATTTCGCAATCGGCTCTGACCGAGCTGGTTGTCACCAATACCATTCCGCTGTCCGAGGCGGCCCGCAACGAGCCGAAGATCAGGGTGTTATCCATCGCCGGCTTGATTGCACGGGCCATTCAGTCGATTCACGAGGAAACTTCGGTCAGCAGATTGTTCACGTAGCCGATTCGCCGGCGGGTGCCAAATCCGGATTTCCGGAAGCACCGTGCCGAGCCAGGACGTAGAGGAAAACGGAATTATGTCTACAGCAGCCAATTTAGTGGAAGCCAAGCCGCGTACGGCGGGAGACAAGAATGCCGCCCGGCGTCTACGCCGCACCGGCTCGATTCCGGCCGTTCTGTATGGCGCCGGGAGCCAGCCCAGGGCGATCGCCGTCGATCCCAAGCAGATCACCAAGATTCTGCACTCCGAGTCGGGCCATAACACCATCATCGACGTTTCGCTCGATGGCGAGCAGGCTAAGGCGATGATCGTCGACTGGCAGAACGAGCCTATCAAGGGCCACCTGCTGCATGTCGACCTGAAACGTATCGCTATGGATAAGGTACTGCAGATCAGCGTGCCTATTCAGTTGAAGGGCGAAGCGGTGGGAGTCAAAACGCAGGGCGGCCTCCTGGATTTCGTGCTTCGCGAGATCGAGATCGAGTGTCTGCCGGGCGACATTCCCAGCTACATCGAGTGCGACGTTAGCGAACTGGTCTTTGGGCAGGGGGTTCGCGTCGCCGATCTGGCGCGCCCGGGGAATATCAAGTTCCTGACCGATGCGAATCAACTGGTGGCGCACGTGGTCGCGGTGAAGGAAGAGGTCGCGCCAACCGTGGAAGCCGCCGCCGAAGAAGCGGCTGCCGGACCGGTCGAGCCAGAGGTCATCAAGAAGGGCAAGGGCGAGACCGAAGGCGAAGAAAAAGAGGCCAAGGAAGGCAAGAAAGAAGTCAAGGAAAGCAAGAAAGAGACCAAGGAAAGCAAGAAGTAGTGGTTCGATGGCCGTGGTTGGCCGCCTGTTCCTGGTGCTGTGGAACTGGTGGGCCACCCGAACAGACGCAAGAACGGCGTCCGTCGGGGGACCCCGAGGGAAACAGATGCGGCCGATGGCGGCAAGCTCCCAACGAGCGCCGTGGCAAGTGCTGTTCGAGCGCTCCACCGCGACCGCGGGCAACCGAAGAACGAGGAACTGGTGAAACTGATTGTCGGGCTCGGAAATCCGGGCATCGAGTACCAGTTCACGCCGCACAACATGGGTTTTTTGGCGATCGACCGGTTGGCCGAACGCTGCGGAGTGAGGGTCGACAACCGGCATTGCAGGGCAGCCACCGCGCGGGCCCGGGTTGCAGAGGTTCCGGTTTTGCTGGCAAAGCCGGAAACGTATATGAACCTGAGTGGCATGTCGGTCGCCGCGTTGGTAGAGGAATACGAGGCGGACCCGGAGAAGGAGCTGATCGTAATTTACGACGATCTCGACTTGCCCTTCGGGAGTGTTCGGATTCGCGAGCGGGGCAGCGCCGGCAGTCATAACGGGATGAAGTCGGTGATCGGCGTTTTGGGGACGCAGGAGTTTCTGCGGATCCGTTTGGGGATTGCGCCGGAACACGCGATCGCGAGCGGCCGGGAATACGTGCTCTCACCGTGGAGGTCGAGGCTGGACCCGGCGGTCGACGAAATGCTGGATGCGGCTGCCGATGCGGTGGAGATCATCCTGCGGCAGGGTCCGGGAGCGGCCATGACCCGCTTCAACCGTAAAGTGACGCCGCCGGAGGATGCAGCGGAGCAGCCGCGTAAGGAAGAATGATTTGCGGGTCAGCGCCCGCGGCGAAAGCGCCGGCAAGCGCTCTCGCCATCCGTTTTCAATCCGCAGGCCGTGGTTGGGCTTGAGGGGCAAAAAACGGGATGCCCGGCGGACTTCGGGTTCACCGGAATGACAACGAGTTCGGAGAATACAATGCAGCGTACTTACGAAATCATGTTCATTGTTCGTCCCGACCTGGCCGACGAGGATGTCGACAAGTTGGTGGCGACGATGGAGACGAATATCACCAGTGCAGGGGGCGTCATCACCGGCACGCAGCGCATGGGCAAGCGGCGCATGGCCTACTCGGTCCGCAAATTCAACGATGGCAATTACATTCTGTTCAATGTCGAAGGTGCCGGCGGGGTGGTTAAAGAGGCGGAACGCCGCCTGCGCGTGGCTGAACAGGTGATCAAGTTCATCACCGTTCGCACCGACGAGGAAGGTAAGCGGCTGGAGAAGGTTCGCCTGATTCGCGAATCGCACCGCAGGGGACAGGGCAGGCAGGCAGCTGAAGCCGCCGGCGAAACGGGTCCGGGCGCGGAGCCCGCCTCGCTCGAGGCCTAATCCTCAAGTGGTTTGCCAAGCGCGGCGCTACCCTTTCAAGGTCGCCGCAGGCGCATACGGACCGGCTATCCGGTCCAGTAAGTTTCTATCGCGACAGTGCTCTGCTGGTCCTGTGCCGACGAGTGCGAGACAGGTCATCGAGCGGGATCGCAGTGAAGGAGAGTTATGGCAGACGAGAATACCAATACGGCAGCTCCGGTTGCTTCCGAGAGCTCTGCACCCGAGCCGGGCCCACGGCCTAGCGGACGCCCCTCCAGTGGTCCGCGTGGCGGACAACGCCCGTCCGGTCCTGGCGGCGGACGTGAAGGCGGCGGACGCAAGTTCTTTCGCCGTAAGAAGGTGTGCAAGTTCTGTACGGAAAAAATCGACAATATTAATTACAAGGACGTGCGGCTGCTATCGCAATTTGTTGCCGAGAGCGGAAAGATCATTCCGCGCCGCCTGACCGGGGTCTGCACTCCACATCAGCGCCGGGTGACGGAAGCCATCAAGCAGGCGCGTAACATAGCGCTGCTGCCGTTTGCCGCTCGTCGTTAGGCAAATCCCAGGCTGGGATTCCGCCGGGCCGCCTCCGGTTCAAACGGGGCAGCAAGCCACGGTGTCCCGGCTGCGGTCATTCTGGCGTGCGGCGTCGTCCTGGGTAGGCCGGGCTGAAGCAGAAGTCAGTTTGACCTGGCAGTTCAAGGTTTCAGGAATTATTCTGGGGAGTTTTTACGATGGAAATCATTTTGAAAGAAGATGTCCCGAAGCTGGGCTCCCGCGGCGACGTGGTGAAGGTCGCCGAAGGGTACGGACGCAACTACCTGCTTCCCCGCAAACTCGCCATTGAAGCTAATGCGGCCAACAAGGCCGTCATCGAGCAGATGAAGGCCTCCTCCGTGCGCCGTGGCGTCAAGGAAAAGTCCGATGCCGAATTGTTGGCCAAGCAGTTTGACGGGGTCAGCTTGAGCTTTACCCGCCGCTCGGGCGAGAACGACCAGTTGTTCGGCTCGGTGACTCCAGCCGACATTGCGCACGAGCTGGAGCATCGCGGCTTCAACATCGACCGCCGCAAGATACAGATCGAGGAGCCGCTCAAGGCCCTGGGCGAGTTCACCGTTCCCATCAAGCTGCATCGCGAGGTCACAACCACCATCAAGGTGACAATCGCGAAGGAAGCGGTCGAAGGCGAAGCGCCCCAGGCCTGATTCCGCCCGGATGGGGTAACGAATACGTCAAAGGCTCTCTCTTTTCGCCCGGGGGAGCCTTTGGAGCGGTTCCGAAGTTGGGATATTCAAAAACTCCCAGGGAAATGTCATGGCGACCGGAGCGAAGCGAAGGATCGGGGTCCCCGGCGAGCCCCGCTCGCTGGGGTGATTGTGGGGCCACCCTTTGTTTTCGGCAGCAGGAACAAAAGGTGGCTCGACTTGGCTCGCCATGACAGTCTGATAGGCGGGATATACCTACTCGGGAACTGCTCTTTGACTGCATTCTTGAGTGGCGTATTAAATCCCTCATCGGGAGCGGCGCACCAGCCCAAAAGGGCGCCAGCCCGCGACCCCGGATTCGCGAAAGCTAGCTGCTAACCAATCACCCATTCTCTCGTCCAAAGAAAGAATGCATGCAGGTGGATCGCCCGTAGTTGGGGGTGACGAGGGATCAGGTGGCGCAGCCATGTCAGCTCAGGCGATGGTGGCGGCTTTTCCATCCGGAAATTACGATGGAAGCGAGGGCACGCAAGAGATTTCGGGAATAATCGCCCCCCAGCGAACGGGAGCTATGCTCGGGCAGAATGCCAGCCGGGTCAACGACGCGGAGCTGATTCGTGAAGCGCAGCGCGGCAATCGCGCCGCGTTCGAGGAATTGGTCCGCCAGTACGATCAGGCCGTGCTCAGGCTAGCGCTCCACCTGACCGGCTCCGAGCACGATGCGAAGGACATCTACCAGGAGGCATTTCTCAAGGCCTATCGCAATCTGGCCGGCTTTCGCTTCGAATGCTCGTTCTACACCTGGATTTACCGCATCGTCACCAATCTCTGCCTCGACCATCTACGCCGGAAACAGGTGCGCAAAGAGGAGCCGGCGGTGGCAAGCGACGCCGAGGGGCGGGAACTCAATCTGCTTGAGCAGGTGGCCGACGAACGTCCGGGCGCCAGTCCTGAGCGCAACCTGATGCGGCGCGAACTTGCCGCTCGCATTGCGCTGGCGCTTCAGCAGTTGACGCCGCGCGAGCGCATCGTCTTCGAGATGAAGCACTATGAGGGCTTGCGACTGCGCACGATTGGGGAAGCGCTGAACACCAGCGAAGAAACCGCCAAGAACACGCTGTTCCGCGCCACCCAGAAGTTGCGCGCCGCGCTAGCAAAGGCGCGGTGATGGTCGCGGGCGAACAGGGCCAAAGGAAGAAGTCATGAACTGCGAGTGGGTGCGACAAAACGTAACGCTTTACCTCTACAACGAGCTGCCTGACGATGCCCGCTTCGAGTTGGAGCAGCACGCCAAGCGCTGTCCGGAATGCGCGGCCGTCATCGGGGAGTTCCAGGGCTTGCACGAGCAGCTCGACGCGTTGCCGAAGCTGGAAGTAACGCCGAATCTGTTGGCTTCGGCCCGCATGGAGCTTCAGGAGCGGCTGGAGACGGCGGAGCAGTTGCAGGGTTGGCGGCGATTCGTCCTGGATCCGGTGGCGTGGTTGCGGCAGTGGCGATTCTCGCCCGCGCTGGCGGCCGTGATCTTCATCGTGGGCTTTGGCGCAGGCCTGGGCACGATGTATCGCGTGGCGGGCAGCGTTCGCGGCACCGCTGGCTTGAGTCCGGCGAACCCGCAACCGCGCGCCGAGGCTTCCATCTCCAGCATCCGCGCCATTCAGCAGGAAGCCGGCACCAACCAGATCAAGATCCAGTACGACACGACTACTCCGGAGCAGGCGCAGGGCTCCTTGAACGATCCAGAGATCCAGCAGTTGCTGCTTTACGCGACGCGCAACAATTACAACTCCGGGGTGCGCATGGACTCCATCGATGTGCTTCGGCAGAAGCCCGAGGATGGCCGTATCCGCGAAGGACTGGTCTTTGCCTTGCGATATGACAGCAACCCCGGTGTGCGTCTCAAGGCGCTGGGGGCGGTGACACCGTATGTGCGCGGAGATATTCGCGTGCGCAACGCGGTTGTGGAAGCACTGCTGAATGACAACAACCCCGGTATCCGCATGGGTGCGCTGCACGCGCTCGAAGCCAGCCGCGCCGATACCAGCGTGCGGCAGGCGCTACAGCAGTTGGCCAAGGATGATCCCAATCCTTACATCCGGACGGAGTCGCGGAAAATGCTTGCCGCCATGCCGGAGATTGATTAACGTGCGCCGTCCGTCTGGGAGAAATCGGTCAAACTATTGATCAGCGTTGGCAAACTCGGCACTTGGACCTGGATTCGGCGCGGAAGCCGCGGCGTTTTTGTCTGCGGCCTGGTGCTGCTGCTGGCTGGGGTGGCCGGGGCGCAGAAAGCGCGCGTCTACCGCGACGGGCAGTCCTGGGTGGAGGAAAGCAGCGGCACGTTGCCGGCCTCTCGTGCTCTGCGGGTGAATACTCCGCTGGGCAGCGTGAAAGTGGAGGGTGGCGGCAGCGGCCTTCGCTGGACGGTGCGCAAGCGTTTCTTTGCCAGCAGCGAGGAAGAGGCGAAACGCCAGTTCGCAGGTTTCCGGGTAAACGCTTCTCGCAACGGTGAAGGCGCGGTGCTGGAGGTCTACGACGAGTCGCATACGCGAGGACGCTTCGATGCCGATTTCGAGCTTCACATCCCGGCGACGATGGAAGTGGTCCGGATCGAGAGTGGGAATGGAGATATTACGGTAATCGGCCTCGCCTCACGGATCGATCTGAGCACACGGGCTGGCGATGTGTCCGTGGACAAAGTTAGCGGTGCGGTGCGCGCGCTGACCCAGGGCGGCAATCTCAAGTTTGGACAAATCAGCGGCGATCTGTTGGCCCGAACCGGAGGCGGCAACATTACTCTCGGTTCGTTGCAGGGCCGCATTGAGATTCAAACTCTCGGCGGAAATATCGACCTCGGGGTGATTGGCGGCGGGGTTGCGCAAAGCGGAGGCGGCAACGTAACGCTGCAACGATGTACCGGACCGCTCAATATCAACACCGGAGGCGGCAATATTGCCGTCGATGAGGCCGGCGGACCGGTGACGGTCAGCACCAGTGGCGGCAACATCCGCGTGGGTTCCAGTAAGGGTCCGGTCGTCGCCCGGACGGGCGGGGGAAATATCGAACTGTCGAAGCTGGCACACGGAGTGGACGCGCGCAGTGGAATGGGGAAAATTCAGGCCGAGTTTCTCGGCTCTTCCGGCGCCGCCCAATCCGCGCTGGACACCGGAGCCGGAGATATCTTGGTTTATGTGAAAAGCGGGCTGCCGCTTAGTGTGCGCGCGATGACGGAGATAGCGGCTGGGCTGGGCATCAGGTCGGATTTCCCGGAGATGAAAGTCACTGCCGAAGAGGGAGGATGGGGACCAAGGATGATGCACGCCGAAGGAGCGCTGAACGGCGGCGGTCCCCTGCTGAATGTCCATACCTCGATCGGACAAATCGATATCCGGCGAGCGCAATGAGGAATTATGAAGCGTCGAATCGATCTCTTGCTAATCCTGTTGTTTGGTTTGCTTGGTTCGGCGGCGGCGACCGCGGCCGATTTATCCATGCCCTGGGAGTCACCTCAACCCGGTCAAGACTGGCCTGATCCACACGCGAGGCAGGGATCTTACCTGGGGATCAATATCTCGAACGTCACACCCGATCGCGTGCAGCTCCTGAAGCTGAAGCATGCCTCGGGAGCCGAGGTGACGATGGTCGACCAGGATGCACCGGCCGGAAAAGCTGGCCTGAGGGAGCACGACGTGATCGTCGTCTTCAACGGCAGCCAGGTCGAAAACGAGGACCAGCTCCGCAATCTTGTTCGCCAGACCCCGCCTGGAAGCACGGTGACGCTCACCTTCATGCGCGCGGGACAAGTCATGAACGCGCAGGTCACGCTGGCTGATCGCATGCTGTTTGCCAGTTCGATTTTTCTCCATGGGGCGCTTCCGGCGATGCCTGCCATGCCGCGATTTCCTGCCATGCCTGACTTCGACTTACCCGCCATCAACCTCTTGCACCTCGGCCCGACGGGAGCCGTGCTGGAGAACCTGACCCCGCAGCTCTGCGCATACTTCGGAGTCAGAAACGGCCACGGCGGCGTGCTGGTGCGTTCGGTCGAGAGCGGTAGCCCAGCGGCCGCGGCGGGACTGAAAGCCGGAGACGTGATCGTGCGCGTCGAGAAGGATGCGGTGGCGGATATCAACGACTGGCTGCGCACCATGCATGGCCGCAGCGGTCCAACCGCGCTCACCGTGGTCCGGGACAAGCGGGAGGTAAATCTCTCGATCAGCATGCCCGGGCGCAATCGCCACTCTTCGCTGCTTCCTGATTCTCAGAAAGAAACTACCGCCCGTTCGATCGCGCATTAGCAACTACGGCAATGGCGCCACATGCCTTTTCCATCACAACCACGGATTGGAGAACGACTACCCCACCTTACTTGGTGCTGAGCAGGCGGATGCGCGCGGTGAAGGCGCGTCCGTAAGAATTGCTGAAGGTTAGGAACTGCGACGAGTCGATGTCGTTATTTACGACCGTGGGGTTCTGGTGGCCGGTGATGTTATCGAAGCCGGCGCGAATCGCGAGGTAGTGGCCGAAGGCGTGGAAGCGCTTTTCCAGTTGCAGATTGAGCGTGAAGTAAGCCGGGAAGCGCTGGGAGCCGGGCGCTCCGACCAGTTGCGATTGGTCGTTCACGACACTGAAGTCGAACCCGTCGCGCCATTCGGCGGAGTAGGCGAGATCGAGCTGCTTGATCAGCGGAAGTTTGAAGAATGGCAGCAGGCCCCAGGAAATGAAACGGTTCGGCGTATCCCACGGGTAGGGACCAGCGGCCTGCGGGCTGAGGACGGGGTTGTCCACATTGAAGTCGAGCACCTGGTTGGAGCGGGTTTTGGAGCGCGTGTAAGAACCGAACAGAATGTAATTGCCGCGGAAATGTTTGCGCAGAGCAAGCTGAACCGCGTCATAGCGGTCGTCGCGCGTGCTCTCTAATTGGAAGTTGCCGCCAGCCGCTCCGTTGACGGTGTTGTAGACGAGTCCGTTGCTTCCGCGGCGCTCGATGAACTCGGCTTTCAGGTAAATGGCGGCCGGCAGCCGGCGCTCGATGGCAGCGCTCCAGTTCAAGGAGCGAGGTGCGCTGAGCGAGGCGGGATTGGCGGAAAAAGTGGTGACCACGGGCGCGCCCAGCGGGTTCCCGTTAGCGTCGAAAAACGTATCCTGCCGCTCACCCGCCAGAGGACGTGCGATCAGCCTGAGGCTGGTTTCGTCGTAGACGAGGCCGATTCCGGCCGACAACTTGGTTTTGGCTTCGCTATCCAGCGCATAGGCAGCCGTCAGTCGCGGCGAAAAAAGCGACTGCCTCAAGATTTCATCCCAGTCATAGCGTAGGCCGGATTCGACGATGAACCGGTTTGCCGGCGACCAGCGGTCCTGCAGGTATCCCGATACTTGCAGGCTGTGAGTCAGGGACTCTGCCCCGCCGGAAAAAGTCGAGTAGCGAGAGCAGGGAGACGGTATCACCGCCAGACAGTTGCCGTTCGGCGGTGGACCCTCGCCTTCGCGCAGAAAGGCAATCGGCTGGCGCTCGAATGCGGCATCGTAGGCCAAGCGATCGAGATCGATGCCAAGGCGAAATTCATGCCGTCCATGCCACTGGCGAGAGGGTAGGTATAAGTTTGCCAGCGCCTGCCAGCGGCGTGCCTGCGTGCGCTCCGTGAGATAGTAACTTCCACCCGACGTTTCAGGCGTTATGAAATAGGGAGAGTTGCCGTGCGGATACTGGTTCAGGTCATTCTGGACAAATCCAAATCCGGTTTCGAGAAGTTTGCCGCCGCGAAAGTAATGCTGATCTTTGACGGTGGCTACGTAGGCGGCTTCGGCATCCACCGGCGAAGCCTGTTGCGGAGCCAGCGCGGAGAATCCTAAGTATTCATCGTGCAGATGGTTGTACAAAAAACTGCTGGTGAGAATGTTGCGCGAAGTCAGGTTGGTCTGCACTTTCGCCATGTTGCTCATCCTCCAGACGTGGTCGCTATCGGCGTTAGAGGGCAGCTCGGTGATGACGACATTGTCGTATTCTCCCTCCAGCGCATCGACGAACCACGCTTTGCCTCGGCGTAAGGGACCTGAAAAAGTGAGGCGAGGGGTTACTTTGTCGAAGGTGAGTCCGTTCTTGTCCTGCACGGAAGGAATGAAGTCGGTGGCGCTGAAGCGGTAATGATCGTCGCCGTTGAGGGTGTTCATGCTGAGCACACCGGCGGACGCCTTGCCGTATTCGGCGGGAATTCTACTGCTCTCGACCTCGACCAGTCGAAAGACGTCGGTGCTGAGGCGCACCAGCAGAAGCCCGTTGGCGGGCTGAGTGACGTTGAAGCCATCGAGCAGCGCCAGGGTTTGATAGGTTTCCGCGCCGGCCACGTGCGGCTGCCCAGTCGCGTCCTGCACCACGCCGGGAATATAGTTGAGCGCATTGCGGTAATCGCGGGTGCTGGGATAAGGGATATCGATGATGTTGAGGCCGGTGAGTTGCTCTTCGGAGGCAGTTTGCGCGGGATCGATTGCCGCGGGTGATTCCACCACATTCATTTCTTCGTGCACTTCCCGCTGCGGCGAGAGACGCACCTCCACATCGCTGGTGACGCCCACTCGGACCGCCGGCAGAAGCAGCGCGTAGAAGCCTGGTTTCTCCACCCGCAACTGGTAATCGCCCGCCGGGATGCCGGCGAACTGGCAACGTCCGGAAAAATTGGTATCGCAACGGAGAGCGACCGATTGCGGCGTAAGCTGTAGCGAGACGCGGGCCGCGGCAACGGCGACTCCATTTTCATCGGTTACGTTTACGGCGAGCTTCGATAACGGGGATGGCGCGGGAGCCTCGCTGGGGACCCCGGCATTCACTTGCGGGCGAGCGCTGAGCGATGAGGACAGCAAAAACAAAATCGCGAGCTTTTGCCGGAACCGGAGCACGGTTTAGAGGTCGCCTTTCGGAGCGCGGGCACTGCCTGGTCAACCTGCTTAAGATCAGCCACTGGGGCGCTCTGGATGCCCCATGTTGCCGCTTGAAATCCCGACCAATTTTCTACCCAAGACGTACGCTCCATCGATCCTTATAATTCTTGACCAAACGAAGCGAAGTTGGAAGTGGTTGCATTTTGTTTCGAGGAAGAAAAAGCAGCCGGGAAAAGCAGATCCTTCGCTGCGCCACCCCAGCACGCGGCGCTTGTCGGGGACCCCGCTGCGCTCAGGATGATACCCCCTGGGTGGACGACATTTCCGAGGTGTGTTCAGAAGGGGGTTGCAGCGAAGCATATATTTTTTGGCGCGGGACAGCTAAAGTAGAGAAGTCATCTCATTGACTGCGGCGAAGTCATCTTATTAATTATTAACGAAGAGGACAGTTCATGAGCACTATTTTGCAATCTCTCCCGGTCGGAGAAAAAGTCGGGATCGCCTTCTCGGGAGGCTTGGACACCAGCGCGGCCATCTACTGGATGCGCGAAAAGGGCGCAATCCCTTACTGCTACACCGCGAATCTGGGGCAGCCCGACGAGTCCAACTATGACGATATCCCGCGCCGGGCGCTGGAATTGGGCGCGGAGAAGGCCCGCCTGCTCAACTGCCGGGTGCAACTGGTGCGCGAAGGACTGGCGGCGCTGCAGTGCGGAGCCTTCCACATCTCGACCGCCGGGGTCGCCTACTTCAACACCACCCCGATCGGACGCGCCGTGACCGGCACCATGCTGGTGGGCGCGATGAAGGAAGATGAAGTCAACATCTGGGGCGATGGCAGCACCTATAAGGGCAATGACATCGAGCGCTTCTACCGTTACGGTCTGCTGGTCAATCCGAATCTGCGCGTCTACAAGCCTTGGCTCGATCAGAAATTCATCGACGAACTCGGCGGGCGCAAGGAAATGTCAGAGCTGCTGGAAAAGGCGGGCCTGCGCTACCGCATGAGCAAGGAGAAGGCCTACTCGACCGATTCCAATATCTGGGGCGCCACCCACGAGGCCAAAGATCTCGAATTCCTCAACAAGGGGATGAAGATCGTGGAGCCGATTATGGGCGTAGCACACTGGCGTGACGACGTTGCCATCAAGCCGGAAGAAGTCCGCATCAGCTTTGCCGAAGGACTCCCCGTAGCGCTGAACGGGAAGACGTTTCCGGGCGAAGTAGAGCTGGTGCTGGAGGCGAACGCAATCGGCGGACGCCACGGCCTGGGGATGTCGGACCAGATCGAGAACCGCATTATCGAGGCGAAGAGCCGCGGGGTCTACGAAGCGCCGGGCATGGCCTTGCTGTTCATTGCCTACGAGCGGCTGATCACGGGAATCCACAACGAGGGCACCATCGAGCAATACCGCGACATGGGACGCCGGCTTGGACGCTTGATGTATGAGGGGCGCTGGTTCGACCCACAGTCGATGATGCTGCGTGAGACCATGCAGCGCTGGGTGGCCAAGCCCATCACCGGCGAGGTGACGCTGGAGCTTCGGCGCGGCAACGATTACACCATCCTGAATACCGAGAGCCCCAATCTAACGTATGCGCCGGAGCGCCTGACGATGGAAAAAAACACGCGGGAGGCATTCACGCCAATCGACCGCATAGGCCAGTTAACCATGCGCAACCTGGACATCACCGACAGCCGGGCCAAACTGTTTATCTACGCGCATACGGGCCTGATTGGTCCGCACGCCTTTGAAGGACTGCGCCTGCTGGATGGGGCGACCGAGGCGGAGAAGGATGCGAAGCCGAAGAAGCCGTGAGTGCGGATGTGGCGAATATCCGAAGACGCCCGGCGCTCGATTTCTGCCGGGTCATGATCTTCGCAAAGCCTATCAAGATCAGAAGGGCAACGAGCCCAAAGTCCGGCCAAAGTAAGGAGTCTCCTTTTAAGCGCTGATTCGCGCAATCTATGGCCATTTCAAAGCACGGGTTTACCGGCGCGTCGACATGTTGTGCCCGTGTTAAACCATCCACTTCCCTTTGCCCAATTGTAGAAAATGCCGGTCGTGCGGTCGATCCGATGCCTATACGCGGTCGGGAACCAAGGGTTCGTCCACTCAATAAACCTATCGGTCACCTGTGCGGAGACGGTAACTTGCTGCTCAACATAAAATACGGTACTTCTACTCAAATCGATATCTAATGTGAAATTGCCGCAAACCATGGTCACCACCTCCGCCCGTGCCGGCGCGGCAAGTGCGATGACCGCAAACCCAAGAACTGTTGCCAGCATTTTCGCCTTCACTGGGAATCTCCTTTTTCAGCTCTGATGCGCGCAATCTTACTAATCTTCAGCGGTTTTGCAAGGCCAAAGTCTCTTCTAAGGGCCGACACTATTTCCGGAGCAGGATCAATGCACGGTTTTTTCCGGAGCATAGCTTCCGCGAATCCGTTTGAAACGGCTCTCGCCAGCGCGAGTCCCGCGCGACTCCGATCCAATCTTCAGCTGCTCCGAATGCTTACCGATAGCAAGCTATTTGCAACCCCAACCCCTTGTCAATGAAAGTTCAACGGCCCGGGCGGCAGGAATTCGGTGCCTAGCTTCATTTTTCGGTTGTTAGGGGCATTCAGTCGGGTTGACAATCAAGGACGGTAATTCCTTTCGCATACGAATGGAGCCGATTGCTCTGGCCCGCCACGCGCACCGCGGCGAGCCCTCCGGGACCCCGGAACCCACACCCCAGCAACGGCAAAATTTCTGACGGCGGCGAGGGTTCCGGTCAGGATGGCGATAGCCTAGGAGGCTCATCTATGAGTGCTGAAACTGGGGCTGCAATGCAAATCCCCAACGCCCGCTGGTGGCGGATCATCCCGCCGACCATCATCATTTACATCATCGCCTACATGGACAGGATGAACATAGGTTTCGCCATGGCGGGCGGCATGAACAAGGAATTAGGGTTGTCCATGGCGGCTTCTGGGCTGGCTGGCGGGCATATTTTTCTGGGGATACCTGGTGCTGCAAGTTCCCGCCGGGCACATCGCGGAGCATGGCAGTGCTAAGAAGTTCATCATGTGGACGATTATTGCCTGGGGCGGCCTGTCGATGTTGACCGGGTTCGTGCAGAACTCCTGGCAGTTGCTAGTGATGCGCTTTTTGCTGGGGGTGGCCGAAGGCGGGAGTTTATCCGGCGCTGCTGATCGTGGTCGGGAAATGGTTTCCGAAGAGAGAACTCGGGCGCGCCAATGCCCTATTCCTGATGAGCTTGCCGCTGTCGACGGTGATCACCAACCCGGTCTCGGGGTGGATTGTCGCAAGCCATAGCTGGCGCTGGCTGTTTATCTATGAAGGCGCGGTATCGCTGCTGCTGATCTTCATCTGGATGCCCATCATCAGCGACCGGCCGGAAGAGGCGAAGTGGATATCGAAGGAAGAAAAAGAGTTTCTGGTAACAACGCTGGCGCGCGAGAAGGCCGAAGCCCTGGCGGACTACGCGGCAAAGGCCGGCGCGCAAGCCAAGTTGTCATATCGGAAGCTGCTGGCGAATAAGCATCTCTGGATCATGGTTTTGTTGTACATGTGCTACACGACCGGCCAATATGGCTACACTTTCTGGCTGCCGACGATCCTGAAAAAGCTCACCAAGATGAGCCTGACCAATGTAGGCTGGCTGACTTCGTTACCGTTCGTCATGGCGCTGGGCGGTTTGTACATGATGGGCGCTCTGTCGGACAAAAGCGGCAACCGCCGCCTGTATACGTCGCTGTCGCTGTTGGGTTTCGGTGTGATCTTCTGGCTGGCCACGCTGTTCCCAGCGTACATTTGGGTTAGCTTCGGGCTGCTGGTATTGACGGGACTGTTCACCAAGTCCATGCAGAGCCCCTTCTGGGCGATGCCAGCCGTCGTGTTTCCGCCGGGAGTGGCCGGAGGAGCACGCGGCGTCATCAACGCGCTCGGGAATCTGGGCGGCTTCTTTGGGCCGGTTCTGGTCGGTTGGTTTACCACCAGGACCGGAAACATGGACTACGGTATCTACAGCTTGGTCATCGTCTTGATCTTCGGTGCTGGGATTACGATGTTGCTTCCCAAAGTGACGGCTGGCTTCCAGGTGAAGGCGGCGGCGAAGACGGTGCCAGTAGAAGTGAAAGCCTAGACAGGTTCTGCGGTCGTCATCTGCGCAGAAAAAGGCCCTCGTCACTGGCGAGGGCCTTCTGTATTGCATCGTGAGGCGTCATGCTTCGCGCGCCCGGTGCGGCCCGAGCGCGATGCGCGCTTCGGTTCGGTTCAGCCAGAGACCTTCTGCGTCGCCCGGAGTTTGGGCACTGTCTCGTTGATTTCAGGCGCTCGCAGGAAGCTGAAGTCGCATCCCTGGTCGGCCTGCGTCACCGAGTCGAAGAACAACTTGCGGTAGCCTCTCTGGTGATCTTTCATCTCAGGCTTTACCCAGGCGGCCGCGCGCTGCTTCAGCTCCGCATCGCTGACCAGCAGTGAAATCGAACGCGCGGAAACGCTGAGCTTAATCCGGTCGCCCGAGCGCACCAGGGCCAAGGGGCCGCCAATAGCCGACTCCGGCATCACGTGCAAGACGATGGTTCCGAACGCCGTGCCGCTCATCCTGCCATCGGAGATGCGAACCATGTCCTTGACGCCCAGCTTCGCCAGCTTCTTCGGAATCGGCAAATAACCTGCCTCCGGCATTCCCGGCGCGCCAATCGGACCGATGCACTTCAGGACCAGAATGTCATCTGGTTTGACGTCGAGGTTGGGATCGTCGATGCGGTTCGCCATGTCCTGGTTATTCTCAAACACTACCGCGCGGCCTTCGTGCTCCATCAAGTTGGCCGAAGCAGCCGACTGCTTGATGAGTGCCCCGCCGGGCGCAAGATTGCCTGTCAGCACGGCGACTCCGCCCACCTTGTAAATGGGGTTGGTCAGCGGCCGGATCACGTCCTGCTTAAATGGCGCCGGGGCTCTCTCCAGCTCTTCTCCCCAGGTGCGCCCACTGACGGTGAGCGCGTCCAGATGCAGCAACGGCTTCAGCTCGCGCATGAGAGCGAGCATGCCGCCAGCCTTGTGGAAGTCCTCCATGTATCCCTGGCCTGAGGGCTTCAGATCAACCAGCACCGGCGTTTCGCGGCTCATCGCGTCCCACCCTTGCATGTCGATGGCGATGCCGAGCCGGCCCGCGATGGCGGTCAGATGGACGATGCCGTTGGTCGAGCCGCCAATCGCCAGCAGGACTCGCATGGCGTTCTCGAACGCCTTCCCCGTCATGATTTTGTCGGGCGTAAGTTTCTGCTCGATCATCTTGACCGCCTGGGTGCCGGATTCCTCGGCGATTCGCATCCGGTCGGCGGTCACGGCAGGCGGGCATGCGCCACCCGGCATCATCATGCCAAGCCCCTCTGCCATGCAGGCGACGGTGCTGGCCGTGCCCATCACTGAGCAGAATCCCACGCTCGCCACCAGGGCATTATTGACCTCTTCGACCTCGGCGGCATCAATCTGCTCCCCGCGATACATTGCCCAGTAACGGCGACAGTCGGTGCAAGCTCCGACGCGCACCCCGCGATGCCCGCCGGTCAGCATGGCGCCGCTCACCAGCGAGATCGCCGGAATGCCTGCCGAGGCCGCGCCCATCAGTTGGGCCGGCACGTTCTTGTCGCAGCCGCCGATCATGACCACGGAATCCATCGGCTGCGCCCGAATCATTTCTTCCGTGTCGATCGCCAACAGGTTGCGCAGAAACATGCTCGTGGGATAGGCGAAGCTCTCATGGATGGAGATCGTCGGGAACACCATCGGCAGTCCCCCGGCCAGCATGACGCCACGCTTGACGGCTTCAATGAGCTGCGGGGCGTTGCCGTGGCAGGGGTTGTAATCGCTTCCGGAGTTGATGATGCCGACGATCGGGCGTTCGAGAACGTCATCGGTATAACCTGCGCCCTTGATAAACGCCTTGCGAAGGAACAGGGAAAAGCCTAAATCGCCGTAACTGGTCAACCCCTTGCGGAGGCCGGTCTTACCGTTATTGTTATCGTTTTTCATAGTTGAGAGCAGCTCCGGAACTGCGCGCAGGCCAAGGCCGTATTCTCGACAACAGAATTGCGCTAGTCCGGAGTTTCACCTTTCAAATTAGCGATCTTCACGAAAGCTACCGCCGCAGGTAACGCTTGTCAAATCCGCGTCCTTCCACAGTCCCGCGGCAAAGCAAAAAAGATCCCATACAGGCAAGATTTGGCAATTGTCAATTGCGCGGTGAAGGCCGATAATTCCGGACGAGGATCATGGACATATTCGGGCTGTATGTAGCGGGCTGTTCACCCCATGCGCAACTATGGCGCACATTGCGGGATCGCCTGTTGCATTGGCATGCGATCCGGAGCCAGCCACACGACGTGTGATTGCGGGAATCGAACGAGAAGCACATCTACTGAAGGCGTGAGGGAACTTCGATGGGATCGGTATCTACGACTGAAAACCTGCAGAAATTGATTCCTAAAGCCAGATGGTGGCGGATTATTCCGCCGACAATCATCATCTACATCATCGCCTACATGGACCGGGTGAATATCGGTTTCGCCATGGCCGGAGGCATGAACAAGGCATTAGGAATGACGAATGCCATCGCCGGATTGGCGGCCGGAATGTTTTTCTGGGGATACCTGGTGTTGCAGATCCCCGGAGGGCATCTCGCCGAACATGGCAGCGCGAAAAAATTTATTACCTGGACGATTGTCGGCTGGGGCACGATTTCGTTCCTGACCGGGTTTGTGCACACGAGCTGGCAGTTGATCATCATGCGTTTCCTGCTGGGAGTGGCGGAGGGCGGGGTTTATCCGGCGGTGCTGGTGGTGATCGGCAAGTGGTTTCCGCAGAAGGAACTGGGACGCGCCAATGGACTGTTCCTGATCAGCCTGCCATTGTCTGCCGCAGTCACCAATCCGATTTCAGGATGGGTGGTTACCCATGTATAGCTGGCGCGGCCTGTTCTTCTTCGAGGGCATCGTGTCGCTGGCGTTGATCGCGATCTGGTTGCCGCTGATCAGCGACCGTCCCGAAGAAGCCAAGTGGATCTCGGCGGCAGAAAAAGAGTACCTGCTGACGACTCTGGCGAAAGAAAAAGCGATTGCCGTAGCCAACATGCAAAAGGCCAGCCAGGTGAAATGGTCCTATAAGCAACTGTTTATGGACAAGAATATCTGGATCATGGCAGTCCTCTATATCTGCTACACCTCGGGCACCTACGGGTACCTGATCTGGTTGCCGACGTTGCTGAAGGACCTCACCAAGATGAGCCTGACCGCCGTCGGCTGGCTGAGCGCGTTGCCGCTGGCCGCCGCCGTGGTTGGCGTGTATTGGTTTGGTGCGCTTTCAGACCGCAAAGGCAATCGACGGATCTGGTGCGCGAATGCGCTTTGGGGCTTTGGCGCCGCCTTCTGGTTCGCCACGCTGTTCCCGAAACACATCTGGCTTTCCTATGGGCTGATCTGCGTAACCGGACTGCTCTCCAAGGCCATGCAGAGCCCATGCTGGTCCATGCCCGCGCTGGTGTTTCCGCCCGGAGTTGCTGGCGGAGCCAGAGGCATCATCAACGGCCTCGGCAACCTGGGAGGCTTCATCGGGCCAGGGTTGGTCGGCTTGTTTTCGACGATGTTCGGAAATATGAATTATGGCATTTATAGTTTGGCCGTCATCCTGGTGATCGGCGGCTCGGTCACCATGCTCATGCCGAAGGTGACCGCCGGCTATAAGTACCAGGTGCAGGCAAAGAGCGCGGAGAAGGCCGGCTAGGGGCTGTTCCCCAGTTGGTGTATCCCAATCCACCAGACTGTCATGGCGAGTGTAGTCGAGCCACCTTTTGTTTCTGCTTCCGAAAACAAAGGGTGGCTTCGCTCTGGTCGCCATGACATTTCCTTGGGAAATTTCGACTACACAATCCGGGAATTGCTCTAGGGGCTGTTAACACTAGACGAGCAGCGTTGCCGGCGAAAGTCACCGCAGATGATATGGACCCCGCGGGCATGGCAAGCCCAGGGCGACAACAAAGTCTGCAGAGATTTTTGCCGCAACCCTTCAGAACGAGGCTGTGCCGTGTTGTGAAGAACGGATCAAGCCGCGTCTGCCAGTCCGATTTTTTCCGCGAAGAACCCCGCGAAAAACAAAGACTTCCGAATTCATATCCACCGATTTTCCAGCAGTCACAATCATCTCTCATGCTCTGCAATGCACGCTGCAGAAAGATAGTTGGCATTTGCCGCCCGCGCGGCGAAGCGGCGTGAACTGGCTTACAGGCGCGGGCTTCCGCCGAGTGCCGGTTCTAATCGGACGAAAGTGTCACAGGGCGATGTGAGCATTGTACTTGAGCCAAGAACAAATCCGTTGTTTATAGGTATCCACGATTCGATCATCGAGTAATGTGAGCAAAGTAGTGTGCGCATTCGAGGATCGAGTAGCGCGCGGTGACATCCCGAGTGGTCACTTTGGGGCCGTGCACCGTAAGCAAGGTAAGGTACGCCAATGCCATCGTACGGGTTCGACATTATTGAAAGCTGTACCGCCTGCACCATCAAAGGCGATCGAAGGTTCTGCGATCTGCCGGAGCGCGCGCTCCAGGCATTTGAGAATCTGCGATACACGACAGTTTTTCCCCGTGGCGCAATCTTGTTCGCGGAGAGTCATGAACCGCGAGGCGTTTTTATCCTGTGCCGCGGCCGGGTTAAGCTTTCCTTTTCCTCGGCGGAAGGCAAGACGGTAATTATGAGGATCGCCGAATCGGGAGAAGTGCTCGGTCTGAGCGCAACCATCTCGGGCCAGCCCTACCTGGTGAGCGCCGAGACCATCGAGTCCTGCCAGATCAATTTCATCAAACGCGATGATTTTCTCCGCTTTCTGGCCGGCCACGCCGAAGCTTGCTTCCGCGTCGACCAGCAATTAGCCGAGAAATACAGCACCGCGTGCCGTGAATTGCGTTCGTTCAACATGGCGCAATCGGCCGCCGAGAAGGTGGCCAAGCTGCTGCTGGACTGGATGGTTCGTTCGGGGGAAGCAGAACAACCGGAACCCCAGGTCAGGCTCCTGCTCACCCATGAGGAAATGGGCCAGATGATCGCCGCATCGCGCGAGACCGTGACCCGTGTACTCATGGAATTCAAGAAGCGGCACATCGTGCGAAGCAAAGGAACGACTCTGATTGTTCGCAACAAGGCCGCCTTGAATTCCCTGGCCAGCGCAACCGAGTTCATCAAACTGCGCTGACTCGGGTGCCGGTCCATCGACTCCGCAACTATTTCTCGCGCAGCTTTATGGCCGTCTATGGCCACCGAGCCAGCACTCTCGTGCCATCCCGTGGGCGTAAAGCAGTTCCACGGAAGGTGTAGCCCTTTTTCAAGAAACATTTATAGACCCTCACGTGCAACGGTGGGGTCACCGACGCGCGCCGTAGTTGCGCGTTTTGGGGGAGATTTGCGGTCAGGATACCCCAACTTCGCCACCGCTCTTGTTGGGGTACAGGCCGGTGCCGAAACATACTTCCTCGGACGTGAGTTTCGCCTTTCCGAAAACTCGCATCGAATCCAAGGCAGGGCTGATGCCCGCTTTGCTTGGAGGTGTTCGTTGGCTGATGCCCGAATTTTATTTGTCGACGACGAAGCGGCTATTCGAGAGACTCTGCCTCGGATACTCACCCTGCACGGATATGACGTGTTCTCTGTTGGCACGGTCGCCGAAGCCTTGGCGGCGATTACCTCCCGCTCTTTCGACGTACTGATCACCGATCTCAACATCGGCCAACCCGGAGATGGATTCACGGTGGTCAGCGGTATGCGCCGCACCCAACCTGACTGCATCAACTTTATTCTTACAGGGTATCCAGCACTGGAAACGGCGCTCGAGGCAATTCGCAGCCAAGTGGATGGCTGCCTGATGAAGCCGACGAGCGTGTCTTCGCTGCTCGCCGAGATTGAAGAAAAGTTAAAGAATCCGGTTCGCCACCAGCCTCTTCCCTGCAAACGCCTTTCCGGCTTGCTGCGGGAGTTGTCGAGTGAAATTGTGCAGCGCACGCTGGCACTGACGGAGGCAGACCCCGAACTCATGGTCCTGGGAATTAGCGAGGAGGATCATGTCGCTCCAATCATGCCGATTCTCGGTATGCTGGCCGATGTGCTGGATTCGTCCGACCCGGACAAGGCGCGCAGCGAGGCCCCGCGTCTCGGCGCGCAATGGGCCAAAGTCAGATATCGCCAAGGGTTTTCCATTCCGTTGCTCATCAAGCATGTGTGGCTGTTGGAAAGCGCGATCTTTGACCTGGCCAGTGAGAATTTGCTCCTGCTGAACCTGAGCTACTTTCTCACCGATTTGAAACAAGTAGACCGGACCTTGTTCTTACTGCTGGAAAATCTAATGAAGGCCTTTCAGAAACTGGACGAAAAGGCAGCGTAGAACAAATTCCCAGCCGTTATTCGAGAGCGCTCGAACACACTGCCCCGCCTTAACTCCTCAATTTCACTACACCTTCTTGGACGTAAGAGGGTTGATTGATACGAGTACGTCCTCGACCATCTCGTCCACCACCTCCTGTGGAAGGGCCTCGACGGCCTCCATCATGTCAAGCCGACTGTCCTTGCGCTTTTCCAGCAGCACCACGGCGTGCGCGATCGCGGCGTTGTCGGTTCCCATTCCCTCTGGCGTTTTCGCCTTCACGCCGACGCAGTTGGCGTCCACTTTAAGCAATTCGGCCAAGCGCTGTTGAATGCGGGCGGCGTGAGGCCCGATCTTCGGAGCGGCCAGAATCAGTGTGGTATCGGCATTGGTCACCGCATAGCCGGCTTTTTCCACATGGCGCATCGCTTCCTCGATGAAAATAACCGAGTTCGCGCCCTTCCACTTCGGATCGCCCGGCGGAAAGAAGGCGCCGATGTCCCCCGCCGCAACCGCGCCCAGCAGCGCATCGGTCAGCGCGTGCAGCAGTACGTCGCCGTCGGAGTGGCCGGCGAGACCTTTGTCGTGCGGCAGTTCAACGCCGCCGATCCGGAGCGGAATGCCGGGCTTAAATTCGTGTGAATCCCAACCGTAACCGATGCGCATAAAGTAGCTTCACCACGTTATTGCCTGCCACGCCGCCGGGCTGGCCATGCCTCTGGAACATCCGCTGCTGCCGGTTACGGTTCTTCTCAGCCGGAAATGCTCGCCTTGCTGCGATCTTCCAGAGGAGATGAAGAACTCGGCCAATTCGAGGTCAGCCGGGGTTGTGATCTTGATATTGTTGGCGGAGCCCATCACTACGTGGACAGGCTGACCGAGACGCTCCAGCAGAGAAGCCTCGTCGGTACCCAGGAAGCCCTCGGCGGTGGCGTCCTCGAACGCCCGCTTCAGCACTGCAAAGCGGAACCCTTGCGGCGTTTGTGCCTGCACGATCATCTCGCGCGGGATGGTAGCCGTGATCACGGCTCCGTCGGCGGTGCGCTCGACCTGCTTGATGGTGTCGACGGCCGGAACCCCGGCGATTGCGGCGCCGTGCTTTTTTACAGCGGCAATGACCGCCGCGATGGTCTCGAAGGTAACGAACGGACGCACCGCATCGTGCACCAGCACGATATCGTCCTCGGCGGCGCGCAACGCGTTCAACGCGTTAGCAACGGATTGCTGCCGGTGTTCACCGCCCTCGACGATATGCACTTTTTGGCCGAAGATCGTACTTGCGGGCTTCCTCCTGGAACAGCTCCGACTCGGATTTCCGCATAGCGACCCATATCTCGCTGATTTCCTGGGTCTGCGCAAACTTGCGGAGCGTGTGTATCAGGATTGGAACGCCTTCCAGTTGAGCGAATTGCTTGCTGCGGGCCCTGCCCTGAGCAGTGGCCGTGGAGGACGCCATGCGGGTGCCGAGACCGGCGGCGGGAATAATTACTATTACTTTCATAGGGGTCAGCAGTATACAAGGCAAGGCAGAGAATTTTCAAATACTGTGTTGGACGGAACCGCCTGTCGCCCCCGGCGAGGCCATTCGCGCCCGTGGCCGCGCTACTTTTTACCGAAACCGAGGGAAGGCCCCGGAGTGCCAAGAGCCCTAAGAGTGTTCCGGAACGCATCTATGCCGATAGCGAACCCCGGAGAAATGCGGAAGCATCCCGCCCATTCGCTAGAGGCGCCCCGAAGCCGATAGCAAGCTCAGTGCTGTTCGGTGGTTCCGTTGGCCGGCGCAACTGCTCCCGCACTCGAAGAAGAAATGGCGTTCGAGTTCGAATTCTCGGGAAGCATCGACGGTTGCGGATTGCTCTTGCGGAGGTCTGGCGGTCTCGGTTCCGGACGCGCCATACTGCTCATGCCGCGCTCGTCAAACTTGCCAAAGATCATCTTGCCGGCCGTGGTTTGCAGCACCGAGGTCACGGAGATGTCGACCGTTTTGCCGATCATTTTGCGGGCATTGTCGACCACTACCATGGTGCCATCATCCAGGTAAGCCACACCCTGGTTGTATTCCTTGCCCTCTTTGAGGATGAATACTTTCATGATTTCGCCAGGTAAAACGATCGGTTTCAGTGCGTTGGCCAGTTCGTTGATGTTCAGTACGGCGACCCCGTGGAGCTGCGCCACCTTGTTGAGATTGAAGTCGTTGGTGACGATCTTGCCCTCGTAGACCTTGGCCAGCTCGATCAGCTTCATATCGACCTCGCGGACGGCCGGGAAGTCATCTTCGACAATCTGCACCTGCAAAGTCGTGATCTTCTGAATACGTTGCAGGATGTCAAGTCCCCGACGGCCGCGATTACGCTTTAGCGAATCCGCCGAATCGGCCACCAGTTGCAATTCGCGCAGCACAAACGAAGGAATCGTCAGCACACCATCGAGAAATCCGGTTTCGGCGATATCGGCAATGCGGCCATCGATGATGACGCTGGTATCGAGGATTTTGTAACTCCGTTTGCCTTGCTTCTCCCCGCCAAAAATTCCGCCGAGCGCCGAAAGGTTCAGTAAATCTCCTTTACTTGCGCCCACGATCAAACCGACGTAGGACATGATCAGAATGACCGTCAGTTGCAGAAAGCTCTGCGTGGGGCCGATTGGGATGCTATAACGAATGACCGCGCAGAACAGGTAAGCGCCGATAATTCCCAGAACACTACCGATTGCGGACCCAATCAACCGTTTCAGGCTGACGCCGCGAAGGCGAATCTCGAACAGGATGACGGCGGCTCCCAGCACGACGCCCACCAGCGAGTCAACCAACCGGGGCAAGCCGAACGGTTCCAGGAAGTAGGAGGCAAGTCCGACTACAAGAATAAATAGCACACGAATAATTAGCAGTTCCAAGCGGACCTCTTTGCAAGGTCCATGCTTGTGCGACCCGGTCTTAATAAAATAATCCGAGGATCGTGACAAGTACGGACGGAATTACAAACGTTCCAGTCAGCACAACCGATTATTAAATCGGTCCGCAGTGCCGCCATTCCGCACGGCACCAAGGAGTTAGACGAGTATAACAGCAGCCCATGACGCGGTGCCCCACACCGGCGCGTGAGGGCAGACGTGACGGCCTCTTGCATCTTGAAAGATGCTGAATAACGATATGGCGAAAGCGAAAATCTGACATCGGCGAACTGGAAGCGCGTAAAATCTTCGCCGAGGATAACCTGCCGGTTGGCTGGCGTTGAGCCGCCAGGGAACTTGGCCTGGGCGAAGCCAAGCTGGGGTTGAGCATCCGCCGGCCCAGCGCAACCGTATTGCCTGGGGTGAATTCCTCTCTCAGTTGACAAATCCGCCGCGGCGCAGGACGCCGCCATGTTTATGTATGGCCTCGTTCAGCATATACTTCATTCTACCAGACCGTCTCGCCGCGAGGTCATG
>CAVOKO010000011.1:0-842221 GCA_963696525.1 uncultured Acidobacteriota bacterium
AAGAGCAATACGTAGCCCCTGCGGGCACCATCGTATTGCTCTGCAGGCCGTCGAGGGTGGATTGACCTTCGTACTGATCGGCGCGGGGAGACGAGGGTACTGATCACCAGGTCGTGGATCTGCATGCGCAACACGAAGGTGAAGTCGCTGTCGATCGATGGCGGCCGTGCGGTCATGCAGCAGAACAGGAGCGGTGTTGGCGCCCTTGTAGCGCAGCACGTTGACCTTGGCCTTGGTCAGAGCATCCAGTTGGGTCGGGGTGTAACGGAGAGCCGCGATCTGGGTCAGGTTGAGGCCCTTGTTCCAGATGGCGCTCTTGGGATCGATGGCGGAGTAGAAGCCGGCGACCGTACAGACGATGTTCTGCACGTAAGCTCTGGTACAGGCATTGGGCATTGACGGCCAGATCGGCGCAGACATGCAGGAAGCGACCGATGTCGTTGGGCAACTGCTTGACCGGATCGAGGACGTGTATCCGCCATCGTAGAAGCCGGTGGAGGTCTCGAAGATTGCGCTGGCATCGCTTTGGCGCCGGCATTCCCGGGGGGATACTCGGAATCGTCATTCAATCCCGGATTTCCCTTGACGAGGGAGCCGTTTTGGAGATAATGAGTATATGAGCACATTTCCACGCCTCTACTGAAGCATCACTCGACCGCCAGCCTGCCGATCTGGGCCTGTTGCTGGCCAGCTGTATCCGCCGCCGCCGGGAAGAACTCGCCTTTTCGTCGAACGCGCCGCCCAACTGTGCGGGATCAAGCCGTCTCAGTGGCATGCGCTCGAAGCTGGCTGGGTGCCCGACCTGGAATCCGGACTGCTGGAGGCCATCGCCGGGACACTGGAAGTCTCTTTCCCGGACGTCTTGTTTATGGCCGACGTCAGCAGCGCCTTCCAGCCGCTGCCTGTTTAGAAACTGGCTTCCCTGGTTCAATCCGGGCTAGCCCCTTTACTCATAACCAGTTATCCTCACCTCCATAGCCTAAACAGGAAGGAGGTGAGCCATCAAAGTCGAGCATAAGGTGAAGCGCATGAACATCAACGTCGAAGCCAGCCTGCACACTGCCTTCAAGGCGGCCACTGCCGCCCGCGGCGAGAACATGACCGACATCCTGATGAAGCTCATCGAAGAGTACGTCGACAAGCACATGCCGGCTGCGCTGAAACCGGCGAAGAAGGGCCGCTAGCATGAAGCGCGCGGCCCTTTACCTCCGCGTCTCCACCCTCGATCAGCACCCGGAGACCCAGCTTTACGACCTGCGCCAGCTGGCCCAGCAGCGCGGTTACGAGATCGTCGAGGAGTACACCGACAAGATCAGCGGCGCCAAGGCGAAGCGCCCCGGGCTCGACCAGTTGATGGCGGATGCCCGGCATGGCCGGTTCCAGGTTGTCGTGGTCTGGGCTTTCGACCGCCTGGCCCGCTCAGTCCGCCACTTCCTCGAGGTCCTGGACGAACTCAATCATATAAAGGTAGAGTTCGTCAGCTTCCGGGAAAATATCGACACCAGCGGACCGCTGGGCGGGCGATGGTGGTCATCGTCAGCGCCATCGCCGAGCTGGAACGCAACCTGATCGTCGAGCGGGTGCGCGCCGGCATGCGGCGCGCCAAGCTCGAGGGCCGGCATATCGGGCGCCGGCCACTGGACGTCGATCGTGGTGCCGTCATCCGCGACCGCCGGGCTGGACGCAGCCTGAGCGAGATCGCCCGGCCCACCGAATCAGCCGCGCCCTGGTCAGCAAAATCCTCCGCGAGGCCGCCAAACCCGGTGGCCACAAAGGGGTCTCGCCAGCCCCTCTGCAACTTCAACAAAACAAGCCGCCGAAAACCGCTGCTTGAGCTAGCCACGAAACTCTGGGTTTCGTGAACACAAATGAGCAGGTAAGGTCGGGGCCAGGGCGTTTGGTTTGCCGGCATCCGGGGATCATATCGAGGCTCAAAAGACTGAGTGTCGCACTCCCTTTCCTGTTAGGCGCAGGACCCAGAATCGGCAGCTACCTGTCTCAGTAAGTTGGGATTTGCAACCGCCGGGACGGTATCGCTGTCGTGCAAAGGTCCGGCAACAGGCAGCAAGCAAAGCATGTTTCGTCACAAAAAAGCAGAGACAACCGAGTCGGTTGCCTCTGCACCTGAAAGGTAAGTTATTTCCCTTTGCTGTCCGACTGACTTGGCACGGCGAACCAGCATGTCTCGATCCCGAGCCCGTGTTTCGGCCATCGATTTCTGCGAGGTAGTCGACGCCGAAGTTGCTGAGTTACTGCCCCCCGCAAGACGGCAGCCCACGCCAACCCCAAACAGACCGCGCCGATTAACACCAGCCGAAGCACCTTCTTGCGCATGGCTCCCACCCAGAACAGGCCAAAGGGCAGTCCCATGAGTCCCACCCATGAGGCCAGGAATACACGTTGCCGCAGCAGCGAAGCCGTCTGTTGCACGGTGAAGATGACCAACACCGGATACTGGCCCGCCGGAGTACCCGCCGGAATGTTGAAGGTCACCTCTTGGTGCTGGGGTTATAGGTGCACCAAGCTCCGAGCGGAAGTTCAGACAGGTTGCCGTAATCTGCGTGGTGCTGTTGGGTTATGCCGCGAACGTGACCGTAACGGTTATGCCTCCAGCCGTGATGTCCAGCGTTGTCTGGGTCGTGATGGTAAGCGAACTCCCGGTGTTGCCGCCCGTAGCGCCGTCGATTGCGAATTGCACAACCGATGATGCCCCACCATTGCCGCTCGGGTTCACCACCATTACGGCCGCAGTTCCCACCGAAGCAATGTCTGCCGCTGTGATGTCCGCGGTCAACTGAGTTGAGCTTCCAAACGTGGTAGTGCGAGCCGAACCGTTCCACTGCACCACCGAGGCGGCCACGAAGTTAGCCCCGTTCACCGTAAGATGGAACGCTGCCGTGCCCGCAGTTGCCATCATCGGGCTAAGACTGGTGATGACTGGCATTGGGATAACTGGCGGCACAGATGATTGCTGCTGGACCGTTACCACCACTGCCGACGAGGTCACCCCGAGGAAGTTGGTATCTCCCGAGTACGCTGCCGTAATACTGTGCGGTCCGACGGCAAGCGTGCTGATTGTTAAGGCAGCGGTGCCGGTGCCCGTGTGGCAGGTCGACAACTTGATGCAAGGTGCCAGCGATACACTCCCCAGCGGCGCGGTGCCGTCGAAGAAGCTCACACTTCCGCTTGGCGTCGAGCTGTTGGCGGAAGTCACGGTTACCGTAAAGGTCTCCCCGAATTCCACCGTGGGCGTGGCCGAACTGGTTTGTAAGGTTATGGTTGGAGTTGTCTGCGATTGAGTGCTCTGAGGCAGCCCGTGGCCATTTAGATCAAGCCATGGCCAGAAGCGCATACTCAAATTGCCGTTCGTGGAGACCCTATCATAATCCCAGCGTGGATTCTGGGGCGTGAAGTACAGCTTGGCGGTACAGCTAGTACCCGAGGGCAGCGCATATGCTTGCGGCTGTCCTTGCGGGCACGCGCTGCTCGCGTCAATCGTGAAGTCTGAATAACTACCATTATTTAGGTAAAGACTCCACGGCGTACTTGAGGTCACGTCCGCATTGCCGACGTTGGCCATGGTCAGGACTTGCCCCGGGCTGGTCGAGCCCACCGCTGTGTTCGGGAACGTCAACTGCGCGTTGCCCCACCAGCCGGTAAAATCAGCATAACGGATGGTATTGGTATAGTAATCGGCAATAAAGAGGTTGCCCGTCCCATCTGTGGCCAACCCGCTGGGAGCAACCAACTGCGCGCTGGCAGTGTTTCCTTCATCGCCGCATTGTTGGTGATGTCGGCACAGGCCTTGCCAGTGCCTACGACAGTGCTGATGTAGCCGGTTGTAGCCTCCACCTTGCGGATCACAGCATTGCTGCTGCCGTCTCCGGTATCGGCAATGTAGAGATTCCCGGCTGCATCCACCGCCAGCCCATGCGGATTGTTCAACTGAGCACTGTTTGCTGGCCCGCCATCTCCGGAATAACCCACGCCCAAGCTCTGTTTGCCGGCGATTGTGTGGATATTGCCCACCGTCTTGCCCGCGCACAGCCCGGCAGCAACCCGGCAAACCACCCGCACTACGTTGTTGCCGTTATCGGTGATGAACAGGTTGTTGTTGGAATCCAGAGCCAAACCGTTTGGCGTGTGCAACTTGGCAGTGGTGGCCGGACCACCGTCGCCGCTGTAACCGGCCGTACCGCTAGTGCTGCCGGCCACGGTGGTGATCACTCCATTCAAATCCACCTTGCGTACCACGTTGTTTTTGGCATCGGTGAAGTAGAGGTTACCCACCACATCCAACGCCAAATCGCGCGGTCCGTTCAGCTTGGCACTGGTCGCCGCACCGTTGTCACCGCTGTAGCCGGCATTTCCGGTGCCGTCACCGGCAAAGGTAGTGATGATGCCGTTGGCGTCCACCTTACGAATGGCGTTGTTGCCCTCGTCGGCGATGTACACGTTCCAGGCCGCATCCACGGCCACTCCCCGCGGAACGTTCAACTTGGCGAGGGTCGCCAAACCGCCGTCCCCGCTGTAGCCGGTCGTTCCGGTGCCGTCGCCGGCAATGGTGCTGATCGTCCAACTATTCGCCATGCGGACGGCATTGTTGCCCGTATCGGCGATGTACACATTCCACTGCGAATCGACGGCCACTCCCCGAGGCCCGTTCAACTGCGCTTGTGTGCGACCACCATTATCGCCGGTATAGCCTTTCGTCCAGTTACCGGCCCAGGTGAAGATAAAGCCAGGCGTCATCGCGAGTTGCGGCCCAACTCCAGTGCCGCTCACTCCGAATGAGAAGTTGTAGGGGTTGCTTTGGCTGTTTGTTGTCTGTACCTGCAAGGGTGCTTGCCGCAGCCCAATGTACTGAGGACTGAATTGTAGCTGGGCATTGCATACCGAGCCCGCAGGTACAGTCATAGAGGTGCCGCAACCGGCACCGGTAACGACACTGACCGAAAAATCATTACTAGGCAACGAGACATTCGAGATGTACGTGTCGGCATTGACGTTAAATTGCGCGTTTATGTAACTGGAGTAGTTATATGCGGTGGGGGGAAAGGTTAGAGCTGAGCTGATTGCAAGCTTGTCAATAATATTATTACCTTTATCGACGACATACACGTTACTGGCCTGATCCAGCCCCACGGCGACAGGCGAGCTAAACAATTGGCCGCCGAGGGTAGCAATGTTTTCGGGGGCAATCACCATGCCCGCGATCGTAATTTGCGTCGCTTGCCTGTTCACCACGCGGATGGCGCGATTGCCCGTGTCGGCGATGTAAAGATTGCCCGCCGAGTCCAGCGTAATTCTGCGCGGGTTGCTGAGGAGGGCGCTGGTGGCCGCAGCGCCGTCACCGCCATAGCCGGCACTGGTGCAGCTTCCCGCAACGGGGTTGATTATGGCGCCGGTCAGCGTTTGGCTCGCGGTAACTGCGCGGATGCAGGCATTGAAGGTGTCCGCGATATAACAGGTTTCCGTAAGCATCTACAGCGACAGCGCCTGGCCAATACAATTGGGCGCTGGTGGCCGGGCCTCCATCGCCGCCGTAAGTCCGTTCGGCCGCCCCTGCCCGGCGTCGGTATGTTGCCGGCCACGCTGTCAATGTATCCGGGTTGGAGCGTTTTGCCGAAAACTATCACCTGAGAAGTTGGTGGTGTTTACGGCTCGGATAACGTTATTGCTCTGGTCGGCAATGTAGAGGACACCACCAGCCCAAGCAAGGCCGCGGAGCTTGCCGAGTTTGGCGCTGGTTGCCGCTGCGCCATCGCCGGTTTGCCCCCCGCTAGTGCAGGTGCCCGCCACTGTTGAAATGTTATAAGGACTGGCATTTGTCACCATGCGAACGCAACGGTTTCCCATGTCGGCGATATACAGGTTGCCGGACGTGTCCAGTGCCACGCCATCCGGAAAATTCAGCCCAACGCCGCTACTGGATGCTGGCGTGCCATCGCCGCCGTAGCTGCCGGCTGAGTTATTGTCTCCGGCCACCGTGGCGATCGTTCCGGGGGCGATCTGAACGCCGAAAACCGTAATTGCAGTGGCCTGCATGTTCGCCACGCGGACAACGCCATTCTCCTGGTCAGAAAAATAAATGTTGCCTTGCCCGTCCAAGATAAGGCCTTCGGGATCCGCGAGAGATGTCTGGGTTGCCGCGGTGCCATTGGCACTGTAGCCCCAACTGCCGGTGCCCACGACCGGGACTGTGCTGGACACGTTGCCTAGGGTAATGGCTGGCGGCACTGGCGGCGGAAACGCCATGCCCGCAGGCGCAGCCAGAAAGAAAAGAGCAAGAATGGAAACGATTAGGATTACTCGCTCGGTGCGAGAAGATGGACAAGCAAAAGCTGCGTGCATGGTTGTCTCCGAAAGATCAGTCATGACCCGAGATGCGTAATTCCGCGATACGGAAAACGTGAATCTCTGGACTGAGGTCAGTTCAGGTTAGACAAAATAAGGCCGTTGAAATGGCAGTCAGCGCTCTAGGCAGCGGAATCGCAGATACGCACAAAGGAAGGATAATAGCCCTAACAACGCGCGGACCCAGACGGCAACGGTTTGTAATGATTACTTCAGCTACTCTGGAATGACAATCCGACATAGTCAAGCGAAATCGTGTGCCCTTCGTGCTTACGGCGGTAACCTCGAAAATACCTGCAAGCCGGAACTAAGAATCGATACTGATTCCGGGGTCGTTAGCTCGCGGGCACTGAACCGGCAAAGCAGGGGCCGTAACGAGGAAGTTGGACTCGCGTGTTGCTTCAATAAAACCGCCTCGGCCGCAGCGAGCAGATACGATAAGTCCCGAGTTATCGGCAACTCGGAAGTTAAAGCGAGTGCTGAACCCCAGATCCTCCGCCGAGAATCATGTGGTGTCCGCCCCCTTCGAACGAAGCAACAAGCGCCACAGTCCGAAGTGAACTCCCGGTGCTCTTTGCAGCGTATGTTGAGTTGTACAAGTCTTCGGCTCATCTGTGTTCACGAAGCCAGAGATTTGTGGCTAGCTCAAGCAGCGGTTTTCGGCGGCTTGTTTTGTTGAAGTTGCAGAGGGGCTGGCGAGACCCCTTTGTGGCTACCGGGTTCGGCGGCCTCGCGGAGGATTTTGCTGACCAGGGCGCGGCTGATTCGGTGGAGCTGGGCGACCTCGCTCAGGCTGCGTCCAGCCTGGCGGTCGCGGATGACAGCGCCGCGATCGACGTCCAGTGGCCGGCGCCCGATATGCTGGCCCTCGAGCTTGGCGCGCCGCATGCCGGCGCGCACCCGCTCGACGATCAGGTTGCGTTCCAGCTCGGCGATGGCGCTGACAATGACCACCATCGCCCGGCCCAGCGGTCCGCTCGTGTCGATATTTTCCCGGAAGCTGACGAACTCAACCTTTATATGATTGAGTTCGTCCAGGACCTCGAGGAAGTGGCGGACGGAGCGGGCCAGGCGGTCGAAGGCCCAGACCATGACAACCTGGAACCGGCCATGCCGGGCATCCGCCATCAACTGGTCGAGCCCGGGTCGCTTTGCCTTGGCGCCGCTGATCTTGTCGGTGTACTCCTGGACGATCTCGTAGCCACGCTGCTGCGCCAGCTGGCGCAGGTCGTAAAGCTGCGTCTCCGGGTGCTGATCCAGGGTGGAGACGCGGAGGTAAAGGGCCGCGCGCTTCATGCTAGCGGCCCTTCTTCGCCGGTTTTAGGGCAGCCGGCGTGTGCTTGCTGACGTACTCTTCGATGAACTTCAGCAAGATATCGGTCATGTTCTCGCCGCGGGCGGCAGTGGCCGCCTTGAAGGCGTTGTGCAGGCTGACTTCGACGTTCATGTTCATGCGTTTCACCTTGTGTTCGTCTTTCAGTTGGCTCACCTCCTTCCGCTCCCGGGCGGGGCTCAGAGGTGAGCATATCCGGTTATGAGTACGAAGACCAGCCTTAGCTGGCCAGGGAGGCCGGTTACTAAACAGGTTCCTGGTTGTAGCGGCTGACTTCGGCGATGAACAACAGGTTCAGGTAGCCGGACTCCAGGGTTCCGGCGATCGCCCTCAGCAGCCGCGATTCGTCAGTCCGGGATCCAGCCGGCCTCCAGGGCATACCACTCGAGAGCTCACAATCCCGCTCAGTTCGGCGGCGCGCTCGATGGAAAGGCCGAGTTTTTCCCGGCGGTGGCGGATACAGCTGGCCAACAGCAGGGCGAGAGGGGCTGGGGCGGAGGGCCGGTGCTTCGATCGGATGTCGCAAAGTCATTGCTCATATACTCATTATCTCCAAAACGGCTCCTCGGTCAAGAGGAATCCGATGATCTGAACCATCTTTCTTGAGCATATACTCATTTCGCCGCCATCCAAAGGCATCCCGAAACACCGTCCGAGCCGATCTGGCCGTCATGTCGAACGCCTATGCCAGCAACTACGTGCAGAACATCGTCTGCACGGTCGCCGGCTTCTACTCGGCCATCGATCCCAAGAGCGCCATCTGGAACAAGGGCCTCAACCTGACCCAGATCGCGGCTCTGCGCTACACCCCGACCCAGCTGGATGCACTGACCAAGGCCAAGGTCAACGTGCTGCGCTACAAGGGCGCCAACACCGCTCCTGTTCTGCTGCACGACCGCACCGCCGCCATCATCGACAGCGACTTCACCTTCGTGCTCCGCATGAACATCCACGATCTGGTGATCAATACCCTCTGCTGCCCGCGCCGATCAGTACGAAGGTCAATCCACCCTCGACGGCCTGCAGATGACCTCGATGAAGTCGGCCATGGACGAGGACATGGTTGCACTGACCAAGCGCGGCTACATCAGCAAGAGCAACATCACCATCTCCGCCACGCAGGTTCAGCAGAACACGGGCAACAGCGTTGCTGCGGCAGGACATACCAGGTCTCTTCTTCCTGTGGCGCAGCAAACGCCTCGCGCGCGGCCGCCGACTCCGGCCGGAGCCAGGGTCTGTCGTAGAAACAAACGCTAATCGCCCAGCCTGGCGAACGGCCGCTCCCATGAACTCGCTCCGTTCCGGCCAGCTTTCGATGGTGACTAGTTTTTGAAAGTGACGCCGAAGACTCCGGGCTGGTAATCGCCGGGTTGGGCTGATCGTGGTCTTCGTCTTTGGTCTTCTGATCAAGGCCTGGGCTGGTGGGTATGGGTGTTGATGGGAGAACAATAAAGAAGATGATGATGTTGATGATGTTCGACGTTCGCTGTCCTGTTCTTCGCCGCCGGCCCGGTGAGGCCGGCGAGATCCCGAGGCAATGACGACACGCGGGAAGAAGCAGCAGGAAAAACCCGCGGGTCAGCTCCGGCACCTGATCAGATCAGAAACTGGTCTTCGTGGCCGGCGGTTTCCCCGGCGCCGTCTCTGGTCCGGCGCCGCAGCCTGGACAAGACCCTGTTTTTCCCGGTTCGGGGCCTAAGGTAAGATTTCCTAAGGTTGGCGGAAAATAACTCGTTTAGGTCGGTTGCAAATCCTGTAGTCGAAAACCGGGGGAACCGGGTTTCCCCCGGGTAGCACTATGACTTATGCACCATCGTCGGGGCCAGGCGGGGACAAAACGCGAATAGTAATTCCACCGCTAAATCCCGATTATGGTACAGCGGGCGCAGGTTTTTCTTCTCTGTGGCGCTGACTCGGTAAAATCGCCCTGTTTATACCGCCTATTGTAGAAAGCCTCACAAGATGGCAGCGGATCACTCCCCGTCCGAATCCGGGAGCGTTACTTCGTCTGGTGCATCTCCGGGTCGCGCTTCTGCTCGCGGTTCTTGGTCGATGACGGCGCATGAATGATGGTCGCATCCACGATCGTCCCCGTCGTGATCCGCACCCCCTTGCTCTGCAAATGCAAGTTCACCGCCTCCAGCATCTGCCCGCCCAAGCGGTGCTCTTCCAGCAGATGGCGGAACTTGCAGACCGTGGTCTCGTCCGGCACCGGCTCGCGGCCCAGATCGATGCCCACAAAGTCGCCGCATCACCATCGAGTCGTACAACGCTTCTTCCACCGCCGGGTCCGACAGGTTGAACCACTGCTGCAAAAAGTAAATGCGCAGCATCCGCTCCATCCCAACCGGCGGACGGCCGTTACCTGGCTTGGGATAATGCAGCTCGATCAGCGCACACAACTGCTGCCACGGCACCACCAACTCCATCTCTTCCAGAAACAGCGCTCGCCGCGTCTTCTTCGTGTACCGCTCAAAGCCGGTCATCATCGCCAGTGTCCTCTGTTGGTTGTGAGGTTTCATCTGGCTGTACTCTACCCTGAGTGGCTGTGGAAAGCCGAGAGCTTAATCAGAGTCTCCCTAGTGTGATTGTGGCGGGTAAAAAGAAGGCGCGCAACTGAAGAGTTGGTAGTGGTGCAAAGCTAGGAGCACGTATGACGAAGGCAAAAGATAAACAATCGAAGCAGGAGGCGATCAAAGCCACCTACAAAACGAAACGGGAAATTGGTGATCGAAGCGACCTGGTAACAGACCAATCCGAAACTATGAACGCCCCCAAAAAGCACAGCCGCTAGGACCCTGTTTGGCGACGACACACTCGGAACCGGCTAGTTGCAATCTTTAAGTAACTCTGAAATCTTCCGCAAAACCTCTGGAGGGGAATCGCCTTTGCAGATGAACAGGTCTGCGTGTTCCATGCCTTCTGGTGCATCCACCATCCCCGAGATTATTACGATTGGGACATCGGGTTTCAGCTTCTTCATCGCAGCGGCTAATTCGATTCCAGTGCCGTCTTGCAGGAAATGGTCGCTTACAACCATATCGACCACGGAAGAAGAGAAAATCTCCATCGCTGTTGCGGAATTACTGGCGACCAGCACTGTGTATCCAGACATTTCCAGCACTAGTTGTCGGATATGGAGCGCCGTCTTATCGTCGTCAATGCAGAGGAGCGTCGCTTTCCGTGATTCAGTAGCCACCACGAAAGTATACGCCTAATTATGTCTGGTATCAGACATAATTCTTGCAGGGGTATGAAAAGCGTATACTTGGAGTTCACATCTTAATACGCATTTCCGCCTGCCTATACAGGTTGGTTCATTTGCGCATCCAGATGCCGTTTCGGCTCAGGAGGCAGCAATGAATCCACCCGCAAAAGTGTATAAGAATCGAGTATTGGCAGCACTTCCGAAAGCGGAAATCGCCCGTCTGAAGCCACATCTTTCACCAGTCACCCTGAAAGTGAGAACCCAACTGCTCGACGGTCACGCCGAGCACGCATATTTTCTGGAAGCGGGTCTTGCGTCCGTTGTCTTGACACTCGCTGATGGAGCCACGGTCGAGGTTGGCGTGGTCGGCGTTGACGGAGTCGTCGGAGTTCCCATGCTTCTGGGAGCAGAGACGATGCCTGGGGAGACGTTCATGCAGGTTGCGGGCTCTGGCTATCGCATCGATGCACAGCTTTTGAAAGCCGAGTTTGAGCGGGACGGCCAGTTACGGAGTCATCTCCAAAAGTACGTGCTCGCCCACCTGATTCAAAGCGCACAGAACGCCGCTTGTAACCGGTTGCACCCGATTAGTGAACGTCTGGCGAGATGGATTCTTACCTGCCATGACCGAGTGCAAGCCGACCGTATGCCGCTCACCCACGAGTTCCTGGGGCAGATGCTGGGTGCGCCCAGAAGCACGGTCACATTGGCAGCAGGGATACTGCATGAAGCGGGACTGATTGATTACACACGCGGCCACGTGACCATCAAGAACCGCCAGAAACTTGAGGACGTTGCTTGCGAATGCTACGGAACCGTGCGGGATGAATTCAAGCGGCTCGGGCTGCTTTAAATGTCATCCAGCCGACCAACTTGCAGGGTACGAGATTATGGCGGACGAATTTAATGTGCGGAGCCAATTCGAGCGGAAACTGCGCGAGCAGTCCGGTAGAACGTTGATCGAATCGCGCTGCAAGCTATGCGGAGAAATTCTTCAAGGTTCCGCTATCTTCGATGATTTGCAGGGGCAGGAACGGCTACATACGGCTCGGTGTCCGGTTGGACTCAAGGGGCTACCATGAGTTGTTACGAACCGAGTCAGGCCCCCAGAGAGAAAATGTCAAGGCTCCAGCACGACAAAGGCTCCGCACCCTGCGGGGAGTGCAACCTCAATCGACACAATTGCTGCCGCCCACGGCTGGACGGCACTCTCTGTACTTGCTCATGCATAAGGCAGATGCAATGCGTCTGCGCGTTGCAAGCGATAATGGTTTCCTGAAGGGTTTTGTGAAGGCACAGAGGCTATCCCTGCGGTTCAAACGTGAGTAGATGTCGGTTCCAAGGCTTTTGCTAAGACCCACGTCTGCGGGTTTGGAGGTGCAGGCGAAAAGGTATTAATGTTAGTTCCTCCCGATCCAACGCTCGACGCTGATCCGTTCCAGCGTAAACTTCGGTACAACGGATTGCTTCCATTCGTTGAAACTCGTTGCCGATTTTGTGGGATAGTCATTATTGGCAGCGTCTCCGAATCGTTAATTCGAGATGAGCAGCTACATGCTCTGAAGTGTCCGAAACGAAACAAGATTCGAGAGACTACCCCGCCACGAGAAGGAGTTGAAGGAACTATGTGAGGAATTAGTATGCATCGAAGCCTCCGATAAGAGCCGCAGAAGTTTCTGAACAATGCAGAAAGACGGGAAGCTATGAGCGTTCTCTACGGCGGCCACGGCGAAGACATTCTTGAAGAAGCCGTCAATGTGCGCAAGAATTCTACGGCAATTGATGAATAACGCCAGACAATTGCCATGCTTGAAAGGGATTTTCAACCTTGACGACTGAAAATGCAGCCACTGTGCGAATAATCGAGCAAGTCACTTCTTTCGGTGAACGGTGCATCCTTTCACAGGCGCAGCGGCATCTACTCAGACAAATATCGGGCGCTTTGCCACCAAACTCGGCAGCTTTTCATCAAGCTGCTTCCTCAAGTAGTTGAGCCCTTCCAACTGAAGTCTCCCCGATGTCTTCCCCCCAAAGCTCCCGCGCCCGTGGTACTTCCAGTCTGGCGGAGTGCCGATGCGCTATATCGTCATCGCCTCATCCCGCGCTGCTGCATCATTATGAACCTTTTATGTGACTGTTTATTCGCGTTCCATGTCTGTGGGCATCTAATCCAGATTTGAGGCTGAAAACACGAACCGTGAAGACAATCGCCTCACTATCACCACAATCTTCGATAGCGGTCACATCAATCCGAACCACCCTCGTGGTGGTAGGCCGACCAACCACTGGCGCTCTTTTCAGCCTAATAGCTGCTCTGGTTATCGCAAGTATTTTTTCCCACTCGCAATTCCGGGCGCTCGTTCCCCTTGGCTTTGTGGCGGTGCTAATTGCTTTGGCCTCACGCTTCGGTTCGATTGTTAGCGTTGTGGGAGCGGTGCTGTCCGCAATGATCTTTGCGTATTATCTCTTCCCGCCGTTATACAGCCTGCGAGTGGCAGAAGTGGCAGCACGTGAGAACCTTTCGTGGATGGTTCTCAGTGCAATTGCGCTTTCGTACCTGCTGTTCCCAACAAGCTTCCGTGCGGCTAAAGATTACCCAACGCAGAACAAAGAGTCCACGTCGGATGAGCGGCAGGTCGGCCGCAAAGTATGTTAGGCTTGAGATGCGTTTGAATGTCCCTTTTCCCGACCCGCCTTTGGCATTGGCGATTTTTACACCCTGCCTCACTCGTCCGAGAAACACCGACAATTAGATAGCCCAAGTATGGAGCCGACCATGAAAAACATTTACGTCGGGAACCTAGACCCCCGCTGCACGGAAGCTGAACTGCGAACACAATTCGAGGTATACGGGAAGGTCGATAAAGCTGAGATCATGCGAGATCGAGACAGTGGACAGCCACGCGGCTTCGCCTTCGTTGAAATGACCGTTGACGCAGAAGGTGAAAAGGCCATTGCTGGCCTGAACGGCAGCCTGATGGAGGGAAGTCCTCTCAAAGTGAATGAGGCGCGGCCAAAGAGCGAGCGTCCCCCTTCTAGTGGAGGTCGTGGTCGAAGCGGCGGCGGTGGTCGCTACTGACGGTCATCCGGTCACCGTGGAATTGGCGATTGTGACCTAACCAGAGGCTTGCGGCAAGGAAGGTGTTAATTATGCGCTCAGAAATTATTTTGGCGTCGTTACATACAAAGAATCGCTTTGAGTTGTGCCACCAAATATTCAATGTTGTTCGCAAACTCCACAAGCCCGGTAATCGCGTTCAGGATACTGCAACTGATGCACTACAGCGGCTAGCAGGTGTGGAGCAACAAAAAGGTTCAATTGCGCCAGAGAACGCAAACGACGCGGCGGCAATCGAAGTTGGGCTGGAACAGCCCGCGATTGCGTCTTAGGCAGGAGCACACGCCAGCATAGCTAATGGCGAAGCCGTCAACCCAACCCTTTTTAGAGCACATCCTGAGGAGGAAAAGAAAATGGACATTACAGTAGCAGAAAGTTCAGTACCGAATGCGAAACCGGACAATAACCCGAAACAGCACCGTTCTCCGGTGCCCTCCGCTGATAAATATGCCGATGCCAGAAACGCCAAAAAGAAGAAAAGACGTGCTCAACACCGAGCCATGATTCGACGGTCGCATGCCAATGGCTAAATCTATCCGGTCGCTCCGGTGGCAGATCTCATCTCAGGGGAGGAATGAGAACCTCGGCGTCAGATTTACCAGCTTCAGCACTTTGTAAACTTTGACGTCGACTCCACGCAGCACGACCTTGACGGCTTTATCGTCTGCCGCACCGGCCAGCTTTTCCATCGCCCGGAGGGCGCTCGGGTCGATCCGGCGCACGGAAGAAAAATCCAAAGCCACCTCGCGCACGGCACTGTCCAGGTTGTCGCAGGCCTGCTGCACGCTATGGGCCAGGCGCTCCGCGTCAATCTTGAGCAAAACGGCATTCATTGTCATATACACATCCTTCACGTGACGCTGTTTATTGCTGAGACGCAGTGGCTACCTTCGCCAAACCACGCCCTTGATAAGCGCTCCAAAACAGCTGGACCATTTCGTTCATCATCGGCAGGCGGGGGTTCGTCCGCCCGGAAGGATCTTCAAAGGCGCTCTTGACCAAGTCGGGCATTGCCCGCTCGAATTCCTCCTTTGAAATTCCCAGCTCGGCAATCGAACGTGGAATCGCCACCTGGTCGAGCAACTGTTCTGTCGCCGTCACAAGGTTCTTCACCTTCTCCTCGATCGTATTACCGCCCAGACCAAGCATGTCGGCGATTACGGCATATTTCTTGTCCGCGGTATATCCGCGCTGATTCGGGGACGGCATGAACTTGGTTGGCACCGACGCGTTATACGCAATCACATGCGGCAACATGAGCGCGTTGGCCCGGCCGTGCGGGACGCCGAAGCGCGCGCCGAAGGCATGTGCCAGCGCGTGATTGATGCCTACCGAGACGTTGGCGAACGCGATTGCGGCAATGCAGGCGGCATTGTGCATCATGCTGCGCGCCTCTTCATTCTCGGGATGCTCGTAAGCAATGGGCAGGTACTTGAACACCATTTGAATTGCCTGCATGGCGTTCGGGTCCGAGTAGGGCGAAGCGTAAAGCGAAACGGCAGCTTCCAGCGCGTGAGTCAAACAGTCGATGCCGGTATCGGCGGTGAGGCCCTTCGGCATTGACATGACGAACTGCGGATCGATGATCGCCACATCCGGGGTCAGCGAATAGTCAGCGAGCGTCACCTTCCGCCCGCGCTCTTTATCGGTGAGGACGGCAAACGGCGTCACTTCGCTCCCGGTTCCGCTGGTGGTCGAGATGGCAATCAACCGCGTCGGGTTGATTTTTTCGGTCGGGAACTGAACCACGCGCTTGCGGATATCGAGGAACGGAGCGGCCAATTCATCCAAGTCGGCCTGCGGCGATTCGTACTTGAGCTTCATGATCTTCGCCGCATCGAGCACGGCCCCGCCGCCCAGAGCGATGATTTGGTCCGCTTTGTAGAGTTTGAGCGACTCCACGCCTTGCATGACGACCTTGACCTCGGGCTCCGCATCGGGAATGACCTCGACATGGACGCGAGTCTGCGGTGGAAGGTAGCGCCGGACAATATCGACGTGGCCGATTTGCTCCAACAACGAACTGGTAACGATTACGGTGGAGCGCGAGGCGAACTGGCGCAGGTTTTCCACGGCGTTCAAATTGAAGTAAATGTGATTGGGGATGCGAAGCCACATATGCGCTGGCGTCCTCCGAGATACGCGTTTGATATTCAAATAGTGATATACGTTTACGTTATCCGTCGTGCTGTTGCCGCCGCCGGTGCCGCATCCGAATGAGAAGGTGGGCACCATGTCGTTGTAAATGCCGCCGAGAGCTCCAACCGAGCCCGGCGAATTCACGATGATGCGACCCGCGTTCATCATCTCACCGAATTTCCGGATGATCTCATCGTTGTTCGAGAAGATAACTGCCGTGTGTCCAAGCCCGCCGGCGTGGTTCACGTCGACGCACACTTTGAGCGCCTCATCGACCGACTTAGCGCGATAGACCGCGAGCACCGGAAACAGTTTCTCGACCGACAGGGGATGTTCGCGACCCACACCTTGAATCGGCGCAATCAAGAGTTTGGTGTTCGGCTTCACGGAAAGACCGATCATGCGGGCGATATCGGTGGCTTTCTGGCCGATCGCCATGGGCTGCATGAATCCGGTTTCGGGGTCGATCACCGTGCGGCCCAGCAGCTTCGCCTCTTTCTCGTTGCAGATGTGCGCGCCCAGCTCCGCGAAGTTCTTCAGCACGCGATCATAAATCTCATCATCGATCACCAGCGTCTGCTCTGAGGCGCAAATCGTTCCATTGTCGAAGGTCTTGGAGGTGATGATGTCCACCACGGCCATGTCCAGATCGGCCGTCTTCTCCAGATAGACCGGGGTATTGCCCGGCCCCACGCCAAGGGCTGGCTTGCCGGAGCTATAGGCGGCTTTAACGGCGCTCGGCCCACCGGTGGCATCAATCAGGCCGACATCCTTGTGATGCATGAGGTAGGCATTGTCCTCCAAGGTGTGCGATTCCAGGCAAGAGAAAACGCCTTCGGGTGCGCCGTGCTTCACCGCCGCCTCATACATGATCCGTACGGCCTCGTGGCAACAGTGCCAGGCGTTCGGGTGGGGGCTGAAAATTACAGCGTTCCTGGTCTTGATGGCCATGACGCATTTGAAGAGAACCGTCGAAGTAGGGTTCGTAATTGGAGTGAGCGAGAAGATGACACCGATCGGATCCGCCACCTCTACCAGATTGCGCTCCGGAAATTCGCGAATGGTGCCAACGGTGCGTTTATCCTTGACGTAGTTGTAGACAAACTCCGTGGCCACCATGTTCTTAAGGGTTTTGTCTTCCAGAACCCCGAGCCGGGTTTCCTTAATCGCCAGACCAGCCAGGTACTGAGCTTGTTCGAGTCCAGCCAAAACCATTGCTTTAACAATGCGATCGACATCTTCTTGAGTGTATTGCGTAAAGACAGCGGCGGCGATTCTGGCTTGACTGACTAGTTCCTCCAGGTAAGCAATCCGTTCTTCGCTGGGGCTTGAAATGATTTTCTGTCATACTCGATGCTCCTCCGCCTTCTCAAAATCGTCATCCGATATCAGCTCATCAGGATCAACCCGCCTCAGTCCAAAAACATGCATCACGTGCAACTCCATGGCACAAGCGGTCGCATCCAGAAGAACCGAGAACTCCGGGAAATTCTCGATATTGCAGGAAGAAGAGCCTGATCAGACAATAGTACGGTGCGGCAATGCTATGAACGGATGCCGCCTCATGAACCCGGCCTTACTCCATTTTGAAAAACTCCGATTCTACTTAGTATCACAATAGTACCCGGCGAGCCAACCCAATACGGAAGGCGCACGCAAGTAGAACAGGAAGTCTTGCGTTGCTATTGCGCCCCGTTGTGTGACCCGCTGTAGTAATTCTACTGTGTTTATCTCCGAGAATGGAGTATTTAGTAAGCGCTGTCTTGCCCTTTGTTTCTGCGGCTTGGCGATTGGACTAGCTTCGCCGGGTGAAGCATAACCGCTTTATGAGTGTCTTCGAATACGTAGTTAGGTGATGACAGTCACATATAGAGTACCTTGGTTAGGCTAAAGGTAAGACCTGAGGTTATAGGGTATATGTCTGGTATCGAACAGATAACGACCGAAGTAGTTTTTAGGATACAAGAATGCCGATGAATGCGGGACTCTTGCCCCGGAACGGTTCAAGGTGAGGAATCCAGCCAAGCCCAAAGACGAACCGCTGGCCGAGCGGGTGCAAACGGAAGAGCGGCGTCTCGTTGCCGAAAGGATCGACGAGGCGGTGAAACTGCTTGCCGAGATCGGCGAGCAAGTAGCGAAGATCGCACCCAAGCAAAAGAGCATGTTCGACGACGCCAGGATGGCAATCGGCGACGTGAGTCTGCTCTTACGGCAGGCAACTGATGGAGCGGTCACAGGAGTGCAACGGATCGTGTCGCCCATGCCGGGGATCATCATGCGATGCGACAAGAAGGTCGGGGACGAGGTGAAAAAGGGAGACCTTGTTCTGATCCTGGACGCAATGAAGATGGAGAACCTGATTACAGCCCCAGCCGCCGGCAAAATCGTATCGCTTCCATTCGAGGAAGGTAAGAAAGTGGCCAAAGGCGCGATCCTTGCTGTCATCAGCTAGAACCTGCGACCGACTGTCAAGCACTCCGGACGTAAGACTCCAAGACACAAGAAGAGACGAAACGATTTCAGGATTGGAGAGGTATTCACATGGCAATCGCCGCAGCTCAGCCGACGCTGGGCGCCGTAGCCGAAAAGCTTAAGGAACTGTAGAGAGAAGTCACCAGGTCAAGCAGATGGGCGGGGCGGCGGCCGTCGCCTCGCAGCGGCAGCGGGCAAACTTGCTGCTCGCGAAAGACTTGACTTGCTGTTCGATCCGGGTACTTTCCGGGAAACAGATATGTTCATGAAACACCGGGGAACCATGTTCGGGATCGAGAAGATGGATATCGCCGCAGATGGCGTCATCACCGGCTTCGGCAAGATCGACGGGCGTCCGGTGGCGGCGTTCGCCCAGGATTTCACCGCGCGAGCCGGCAGCCTCGGCGAGATGCACGCCAAGAAGATTTGTAAGGTCATGGACTTGGCTCTCAAGGCGGGAATTCCTTTTATCGGCATGAACGATTCAGGCGGAGCCAGGATTCAGGAAGGCGTGGACTCGCTATCTGGCTTTGGCGATATCTTCTATCGCAATTCCGTTTCTTCCGGCATCATCCCGCAGCTCTCGGCGATCATGGGGCCGTGCGCCGGAGGCGCTGTGTACTCGCCGGCTATGGCCGACTGGGTCTTCATGGTTAAGAACACAAGCTACATGTTCATTACCGGGCCAGACGTCATCAGGGCGGTAACCGGAGAGGAAGTCAGCCAGGAGGAGTTGGGCGGCGCCATGACCCACAACAGCAAGAGCGGGGTCGCTCACTTTGCCGCCGAGGATGACCGCGACTGTCTCGAGCAGATCAGGAAGATGCTGTCTTTTTGCCCAGCAACAGCCGGGAGACCGCCCCGCGGGTTGACACTGGCGACAGCTCGGATCGCGTCGATCCGGAGCTGGACTCGATCATGCCCGACAACCCCAAGAAGGTCTACGATGTGCAGAAGATCATCCGGTCTATCGTAGATAAAGGCGACTTCCTCGAGGTTCAAGCGCACTTTGCCCAAAACATGGTCGTGGGACTTGGGAGACTGAACGGCCATACCATTGGCATTATCGCCAATCAACCCATGTATCTCGCCGGCTGCCTGGACGTAAATGCCTCGGATAAGGCAACTAGGTTCATCCGATTCTGCGATTGCTTTAATATCCCTCTGCTGACGATTGCCGACGTGCCGGGGTACCTGCCCGGTACCGATCAGGAGTGGAACGGGGTTATTCGCCATGGCGCGAAGCTCCTCTGGAGTTACTCCGAGGCAACCGTCCCCAAGATGACGCTGATCACCCGAAAGAATTACGGTGGCGCCTATATTGCCATGTGCTCCCGCCACCTGGGGGCCGACATGGTGCTAGCTTGGCCCACGGCCGAGATCGCGGTGATGGGCGCCGAGGGTGCAGCCAACGTTATCTTCCGCCGGGAGATTCAGGAAGCGGCCGATCCCGACGCCAAACGGCAGGAAATAATCGATAACTATCGCAAGGCATTTTACAACCCCTATGCCGCCGCCAGCCGCGGCTACATTGATGCTGTGATAGTCCCGAGTGAGACGCGGGTGCGGCTCATCGAGATTCTGGAGACGCTTAGCAACAAGCGGGAAACGCGACCTCAGAGAAAGCATGGAAACATTCCACTGTGAGCTGTATGTGGAATCCGGCCCCGCCAGATTCATCAGCGTCGCCTTTTAAGTTGAACGGTTCTGTGGAGTTTAGGGAAAAGTCTACCTGTGGCTAAGTCTTAGGGAGTTCTAGATGTTGGGCGTCATCGCTAATATCGACTCGCCATCACAGGCGCTGTACTGGCTGATGCCAGGACGGGTTCTATTTTTGATTATTCCTCTCCTGGGCCTCGCATTATTCGGCTACATCGTGATGAAACGCGTGGCGCCGTTGCTGCGGAGCGCACCGGATTTTCGGCTTAACCAGTTTCCAGTCCGGCTCACCAGAAGCTTGAAGTACTGGCTGGGTCAATGGAAGCAACCGCGCTACCCGGTCGCGGGTGTCCTTCATATCATTCTCTTCGCCGGCTTCCTGGCGCTATCGATTCGATCCGTCTCACTGGTGATGCTTGGCATCTCCGATCACTTCGTGATGCCTGGTTTCTCGGGCAGCGTTGCTCACTTCTACAATCTAATTAAGGACTACGCCGCGACTCTAGTATTCCTGTGTGTGGTGATTGCCGCTATTCGCCGAGGCATCATCAAGCCCGCGCGGTACGCAGTACCGGCAAAATACGGCAAAGACCATACTTCTGAAGCCATCCTGGTGTTGGGGTTGATTGCAATACTGATTGCTTCGGAGAGCGTTTTCGAAGCCAGTAAGGCTGCCTTCCAGGCACAACTCGGCCAGCCGGCGGAAACGTTGGCCCCACTCTCCTTAGCGTGGATGATGAAGAACGCGCTGGGTTCAATTCCACGGCCGTCGCTCCAGAATCTACATCTAGGCAGCTATCTCGTCCATGAAGTAACCTTCTTCGCTTTTCTCTGTTTCCTGCCTATGGGAAAGCACTTTCATGTCATCACCTCACTCTTCAATGTCTACTTCGCGAAGTTGCACAGGGGAATCTTGAAGCCGGTAAGGTGGGGCGTTAGCGATGAGCAGTTGGATCAGGTGAAATCCTTCGGAGTAAAGAAGTTTGAGGACTTTACCTGGAAGCACATGCTGGATTTCTACTCCTGCGCGGATTGCGGCCGGTGCTCGGATCAGTGTCCGGCTAATGCCGTCGGAAGACCCTTGTCGCCGAGGTTCATCACGATCAAGGCGAGAGATTACAGCTTCCGGCATTATCCGCTTTTCGGAAAGCCGCGCGAAAGCGAGCCATTGATCGGCGGTATTTATTCGGAGGACGAAATCTGGTCCTGCACAACCTGCGGCGCCTGCGAAGAGGAATGCCCGCTGATGATGGAGTACATCGACAAGATTGTCGATTTGCGGCGAGGCCTGATCGATGACGGCAATGTGCCACAGTCGCTCCAGAAGCCTTTGAAATCACTTGAGAGCCGGGGCAATCCCTACGGCAAACTGGAGAAGAAAAAGGCTGAGTGGACCAAGGATAAAGAGTTCCAGCAGACCTGTACTGTCAAGGTCCTTGATGGGAAAAACAGTGCAGAAACCTTGTATTTTGTCGACAGTATCACCTCCTACGACGACCGCATGCAGGCGATTGGGCGCGCAACGGCGCGGATTCTCAGTGCGGCTGGCGAGGACTTCGGGATTCTAGGGACGTCGGAAAAGGATAGCGGGAACGAGGTCAGGCGATTCGGAGAAGAGATGCTGTTCCAGAGTTTGCGGGATCACAACGCGGATGCCATCAAGGCATCCAGAGTTCAGCGGATTGTTACCGCCGATCCCCATGCCTATAACGCCCTGAAGAACGATTACAAGGGTCTTCCTCCGGTGGAGCACATCAGCCAGCTGATCGCCAGGGAAGTGAAAGCCGGAAAGATCAAGCTGAACCGCGTGGAGAGCAACGATGCCGTCTATACCTACCATGATCCCTGTTACCTGGGGCGGCACAACCAAGTTTACGACGATCCGCGAGGTGTGCTTGATGCGATCCCGGGATTGAAGCGAGTTGAAATGAGCCGCTGCCGGGACCGCTCGTTCTGCTGCGGTGGCGGCGGATTGATGCTCTTCTACGAGCCCAAGGAAGACCAGCGAATGGGTGTGCTGAGAGCCAACATGGCTGCCGAAGCCGGGGCCAATGTGATCGTGACGGCCTGTCCATTCTGCATGGTCAATATAGAAGACGGGATCAAGGTCGCCGGCCTGGAAGAAAAGATGACGGTAATTGATCTGGCTGAGTTGGTTGACAAACACATGGTGAGTGAAAGCCCAGCCTCGGCGTGAACACGAGTGCGGGCGTGCCGAATCCGGCGAGGGCTCGATCGGTTTCTTGAAGGGTGCCGGTATGCAGGTTAGACCAAGATTAATCCGGGGAGAGCGAATGTGGAGATTTTAGTCTGCGCGAGAAGAGACCCGACACCTCCGACCTCCTGGAGCTTTTGCCGGAACTAACTAACAAAGTCCATGAAACGGTGAAATAGAGGCATCCAATGATTACTAATAAGACCCTGAAATCAAGCTTGAAAGCGCTCAAGGACTTCGCGAAAAAGCGTCTGCCGGATGAAGAAATTATCGCGCTGGATGCCCGCGACGAATGCCCGCTGGAAGTGGTGCGGGACATGTGCTCGCCCGACAAACTGGGCATTCACTTGCTGTTCCTTTCAGAAGAGCACGGCGGCTTGGGCGGCGGCACCTTCGACTTCTATCGCGTCTGCGAGGAACTGGCGCGGATCGATCTGGGCGTGGCCACAGCCGTGTTCGCCACCTTCCTTGGCAGCGACCCGATCTTATTCGGCGCCACGCCGGAGCAGAAGAAGATTTGGCTGACCCGAATCGCGGAAGAGGGGTTGCTGTTTGCCTACGGCGCCACCGAACCGGACGCCGGCAGCGATCTGGGAGCTCTGAAGAGCACGGCCGAGCGCGTCATGGAAGGCGAGCAGATTGTCGGTTACAAGATCAACGGAGTGAAGCAATGGATCAGCAACGGCGGGATTGCTGGTGCCTATACGATTCTGGCCAGCACGCCTGCCGGTCCGAGTTGGTTCATCGTGGAAAAGGGCGCGAAGGGGTTCAGCTACGACAAGCCGGAGGATAAGCACGGCATCCGTCTCAGCAACACCGCAGCCCTCGCGCTCGACAATGTCTATGTCGACGCTGACCGCCTCGTCGGCGGCGTTGAAGGTCAGGGGCTTATTCAGGCGCAACTCGTGTTCGGTTACACGCGCCTGATGGTGGCGGCGTTCGGATTGGGCGGCGGCTGGTCGGCGCTCGATCGAGCCATCCCTTATTCCATCAAGCGTATCCAGGGCGGGGCGCCGCTCTCGGAGAAACAGGGCTACACGCATAAGCTGATCGTGCCGCACGTGGCCCGCCTGGAAGCGGGTCGCGCCTACATCGAAGAGACCGCGGAACGCATCGACGCCGGCGAAGGCGAGAACGGCAAGCTAAACACCGAGGGCGCCATTGCGAAGTACATGGCGACCGAAGCCGGCAACATGGCCGCCGATGCCAGCATTCAGGCGCTTGGCGGCTACGGTTATACGCACGAATACATGGTGGAGAAGATCAAGCGCGACGTGCGCATCACCACGATCTACGAAGGCACTTCCGAGATCATGGAGATGACGATCAGCCGTGACCGCTGGCAGCTTCACTTGAAGACGCGCGGGCAGTATTACCACGAGCAGGCGCGCCAACTCGAACAGTTGCACCTGGTCCATTCGAATGTAGGCGCGAACACCGCGGCCCTGGCTCTGCACGCGTTGGCCGAGGTCATGGAAAAAGCCCGTGCCGCGCGACTGACCCGTCACCAACATATTCTGCTGCGCCTTGGCGAACTGATCGCTTATGCCGAGTGTGCAGGCTGCCTGACTCGCCGCGCCGCACGTATGGCCGAGGGCAAGCTAAACGAGAAAGCAAATACCCGTTTCGACGCGAACGCACTGGCAGCACTGGGCCGGATTTTCGCGCGCGAGGCTGCACTCAAGGTGGGCGAAGAAGGGCTGCGGTGGGTGTGCGCCGGCGATGGCGTGAGCGATTCCGAGATGGCCGCGTTTGAAGCGGCTCTGCGATTGCCCGATATTCATCGTGCGCAGGCCGGCTTGATCTCGGACATGGATCACATTGCCGACGTGCTTTATGACCGCGTGGCCAAGAGTACAACAGCATCTGCTTAACAATTTATATCGGGGAAGTCAGAACGAGGTCTGGCCTACTACAGGCCAGACGCCAAATTTGAGCCATATATAGGACGTGCAATCATGGAAGATACCGCTTATCGAGCGATTGCGATTGTCGGCGCGGGCGCGATTATGCCCGATGCTCCGAACGTAGCAGCCTTCTGGAACAACGTGAAGACGGGCCGTAACTGCATCAGCGAGGTTCCTACCGACCGGTGGGACCCGGCCCTTTACTATGATGCCGATCACGCCGCTCCCGATAAAACCTACTCGAAGATAGGCGGCTGGGTGCGCGAGTTCGTCTGGGATCCCATGAAGTGGCGCCTGCCTCTTCCTCCGCGTGTCGTCGGCGCGATGGACGAGGCGCAAAAATGGGCGGTTGCTTGCACCCACGAGGCGTTGGAGGACTATGGCTACCCCAAGCGCCCGCTGAACAACGAGCGTATGGCGGTCATCCTCGGCAATGCCCTGGCTGGGGAAAAACATTATCTCACTTCTTTTCGTGTGTACTTTCCGGAATATGCCCGCGAACTGAGCGAAAGCGACAGTTTCGCCGCGCTGCCCGAGACCATGCGCCGGGACATAATCCGCGAATTGCACACCCGTATGAAGAAGCTCCTTCCTGAAATCACGGAAGATAGCATGCCCGGCGAATTGGCCAACTGCCTTGCTGGCCGCATTGCCAATGTCTACAACTTCCGCGGTCCCAACTTCACGGTGGACGCGGCGTGCGCCTCATCGATGGCGGCGATCAGTGCGGCAATGCATGGGCTGGTGGAGCACGATTTCGACGTAGCTGTCGCCGGCGGAATTGATCGCAATATGAGCGCTGCGAGCTTCGTCAAGTTCTGTAAGATCGGTGCGCTTTCGGCAACCGGCAGCCGCCCCTATGCGGAGGGGTCCGACGGCTTCGTTATGGGCGAAGGCGCCGCAATCTTTTTGCTCAAACGTTTGGCCGATGCCGAGCACGATGGGGACAAGATTTACGCTGTGCTGCGCGGCATCGCCGGATCGAGCGACGGCAAGGGCAAGGGCCTCACAGCGCCTAATCCGATTGGGCAAAAGCTGGCCGTCGAGCGCGCTTGGCAGAACGCCGGCTTGTCGCCTGCTACTGTCAGTCTGATTGAAGGCCATGGCACGTCGACTCGAGTGGGTGATGTCGTCGAAGTGCAAAGCATGGCTGAGGTGCTCAGCAGTTATAACCTTCCCGTCGGCTCCGTGGCGCTCGGCTCGGTAAAGTCCAATTTCGGCCACCTCAAAGGGAGCTGCCGGTGCCGCAGCATTTCTGAAGATCGCCCTGGCGCTTCGGGATAAGGTACTGCCGCCTAGCGTGAATTACGGGCGACCCAATCCGGACATCGATTTCACCCGCTCCCCGCTTCGCGTCAATAGCGAGCTGAGGCCGTGGACGGTCCCGGCGGATGGCGTGCGGCGCGCCGGTCTGAGTGCCTTTGGTTTCGGCGGTACCAACTTCCACGCTGTGCTGGAAGAGTACATTCCCCACAAGATTACCGGCGGCAACGGGAGGCGATCAGTCGCGGTCGGCGGAGCTTCCCTGGGTGCCGTCACAAGGCGAAAGCGCGAATGCGACGGATGCTTCCCGCACTGCGCCCAGGCTGGATCTCTCATGTAAGGCGCCATTACGAGGCGCTCTGGTAATCGGCGCCGCCTCAGCGGCTGCGTTGGCGGAGCGTTTGCGCGCGGTTCAGAAGTCGGCTGCTGCTGGACTCGCGCCTGCTCCGGCGGCTCCAGCCGAATCAGACCTGCGCGCACCCGAGCGCCTGGCGATCGACTATGCCGATGCCGCCGAGTTGGCGGACAAGGCTGCCAAGGCGCTCAAGGCGCTGGCGGCCAACCAGCCGCCAATATGGAAGGCTCTTGCGCGCCCAAGGTATTTTCCGCGGTCAGGGGCCTGCTCCCAAAGTCGCATTCCTCTACACCGGACAAGGCTCGCAGTATGGGAACATGCTTCAAGCACTCCGCGACGCCGAACCGATTGTGGCGGAAACGTTTGCTGAGGCGGACCGCGTGTTGACCCCCATACTGGGCAAGCCGCTCAGCGAATTCATCTTCGTTGACGGAGCCGATGCCGCAGCCGTCGCCCGGGCCGAAGAAGATATACGCCAGACCGCAATTACTCAGCCTGCGGTGATCGCGAGCGACATTGCGTTGACCAGGTTGGCAGCCGCTTACGGCATCCAGCCCGACATGGCGATGGGCCACAGTGTGGGCGAATACGGAGCCTTGGTGGCGGCAAATGCACTCCCATTCGCGGATGCTATGGAAGCCGTCAGCGCACGCGGGCGCGAAATGACGCGCGTGTCATTCGAAGACAACGGCAAGATGGCAGCCGTCTTTGCGCCGCTGGATGAAATCGAGCGGATACTGAAGACAATCGACGGCTATGTAGTGACCGCCAATATCAACAGCAACACCCAGGCGGTGATCGGCGGGACCAGCAAGGCGATCGACCAAGCAGTCGAAACTTTCCTGAAAGCCGGCTATCAACGCAGTTCCCTTGCCCGTCAGCCATGCTTTCCATACAAAGATCGTCGCTCCGGCCAGCGTGCCGTTCGGCCAGATGCTGGCGCGACTGCGTATGCAACCGCCGCAGCTGCCGATCATCTCGAATATCGACGGCGGGTTCTATCCCACGGGACCGAACGTCGTGCCGAAGATGCTGGAGATGCTGGCGACGCAGATCGCTACTCCTGTGCAGTTCGTGAAGGGACTGGAGACTCTGTACGCCGCCGGCGCCCGTGTATTCGTGGAAATGGGGCCGAAGAAAGCTCTGCAGGGATTTGCCGAGGATGTGCTCGGCGGTCGCGGCGATGTGGTTTCGCTGTTCACAAATCATCCCAAGGTCGGCGATATCGCGTCATTCAACCAGGCGCTGTGTGGCCTTTATGCGGCGGGATTGGGCCGCGGACAGGCTGAGGCATCGCGCGAGACATCGATGGCGTCGGTGCAAGGGCGGAGTGATAACCCTGCATGGCTCCCGGTGACGATCACCGGAGCGGCGCTAGGCTTGCCGGGAACCGAGCGTGTATTCGATGACGCCAATGTCAGCCGCATCTTGCATGGCGAGCAATTCATCGATGTGGTGCCCAACCGGCTTCGCAAAGCCCAACTCGACAAGAACATTACCCGTCTGGTGAAAAACGACAATGGCGGACCAGTATTCGAAACCATTACGAGTACGTCGGATGTGATTAGGTTGGCGGCGCGTGGAGGCGCCTTCGAACTGGACAAGGAATTCGGGGTTTCAGCCGAACGCTTGCTTGCCCTCGACCAGACCACACGACTGGCAATCGGGGCGGGTCTCGACGCGTTACGTGACGCCGGCATCCCGCTAGTTATGCACTATAAAACCACCAGCAAAGGTACGAAGCTGCCGGAGCGGTGGGGATTGCCAGACGCTCTACGCGACGATACTGGTGTGATTTTCGCCTCCGCCTTCCCCGGCTGCGACTCTTTCGCCGATGAGACTTCTCGTTATTACGCGGACCAAAGTCGCCGTCAGCAATTGGCAATGCTGGAAAAGCTGCACCTCCGGGAGGCAGGGTCAAACGGTCTCGGGACAGAGATAGCCCGGCAGATCGACGAGTTGCGTGCCGCGATCGCAAACGAGCCGTATGTCTTCGATCGGCGCTTCTTGCTCAGAATTTTGCCGATGGGACATTCGCAATTCGCGGAATTCATTGGTGCCCGGGGACCGAATACGCAGATCAACGCAGCCTGTGCGAGTACTACGCAAGGAGTCTCACTGGCGGAAGACTGGATTCGCGCCGGGCGGTGCCGTCGAGTAATCATTATCTCGGCGGATGATGTCACTTCCGATCACCTCATGGGATGGATGGGTGCCGGCTTCCTGGCTTCTGGAGCAGCCGCTACCGACGCGGTGGTGGAGGAGGCGGCACTCCCCTTCGACCGCCGCCGGCACGGTCTAATTATGGGGATGGGCGCAGCGGCTCTTGTAGTCGAGAGCACGGAGTCTGCGCGTGAACGTGGAATCCGCCCAATCTGCGAGGTGTTGAGCACCGTCGCCGCCAATAGCGCCTTCCATGGCACGCGCCTCGATGTTCAGCACATCGGCGACCTGATGGAGCGCCTCGTATCGCAGGCAGAACAACACGCAGGCATTTCACGTCGTCAGGTGGCATCGCAGACGGTTTTCGTCTCGCATGAAACCTACACCCCCGCGCGAGGCGGCAGTGCTTCCGCAGAGATCAACGCTTTACGACATGTCTTTGGCGAAAAGGCGGACCAAATCGTGATCGCCAACACCAAGGGCTTTACCGGCCACGCCATGGCTACAGGTATTGAAGATGTGGTCGCGGTGAAAGCGCTGGAGACAGGTTGTGTACCGCCAGTTGCCAACTTCAAGGAAATCGACCCTGAGCTGGGCTCATTGAATCTGTCCAAGGGCGGCCATTACCCCGTCGAGTACGCGTTGCGTTTGGGTGCAGGGTTTGGCTCGCAGATATGCATGTCACTATATCGTTGGGTGAAGACCATGGACGGGGTCCGTCCCCGCCCGAACGCTTTGGGGTACAGTTATCGCATTGCCGATACGGATGCGTGGAACACGTGGTTGAAGCGGATCACCGGCAATGGCCCCACGGATTTGGAAGTGGTCCAGCGCACGCTGCGGGTGCGAGATCAGGCGGTGTCGTCGCGAGCCGCCGAAGCCCTTCAGGCCAGCCGAGCGCCGGCGCCTGCTCGTCCTTAAAGCGGCTGCAGTGGCTGCCGCGGCGGGACCGGCGTTTATCGCGAAGCCCGCGATACCGGTCCCGGTTAGTCAGGTGAAGGTTGCGGTGGAACCGCTGCCGCCTCCAGCATCGCCCAAGCCGGTCGTGGTGAGCGATCCCGTGCAGGAACGTATTCTCGAATTGGTGGTGGAGAAGACAGGTTATCCCAAAGATATGCTGGATCTAGAGTTGGATCTGGAGGCCGATCTCGGGGTCGATACCGTCAAACAGGCAGAACTGATGGCGGCAATCCGCGGGATCTACAACATCGAGCGCGATGAAAACCTCAAGCTGAGGGACTTCCCAACGCTCAAGCATGTAATCGGTTTTGTATATCGCAAGCGGCCTGACTTGGCCGTTGCGGAAGCCAAAGCGGTGCAGCAGGCAGCAGTGCAGCCACAAATCGTTGCTGCCGCTCCGTTGGCTGCCGCTCCCGTTCCGGCAGCGGCTCCGGTCGTCGCCGTCGCCGTCGATCCGGTGCAGGAAGCCATTCTGGCTTTGGTGGTGGAGAAGACCGGCTATCCCAAAGATATGCTGGACCTAGATTTAGATCTGGAGGCCGATCTCGGGGTGGATACCGTCAAACAAGCAGAACTGATGGCGGCCATTCGTGGGATCTACAACATTCAGCGTGATGAAAACCTTAAACTGCGGGATTTCCCAACGCTGAAGCATGTAATCGGGTTTGTGTACAGCAAGCGGCCCGATTTGGCCGTTGCGTTTCCCCCGGCGCCAACGGTGGCAGTGCCTGCGCCGACACCGACACCGGCACCTGCGACTGCTGCCGTCGCTGTCGAAGCGGTCGTGGACGATCCGGTGAAGGAAACGATCCTGGCGCTGGTAGTCGAGAAGACCGGTTATCCCAAAGACATGCTGGATCTGGAGTTGGATTTGGAAGCCGACCTCGGGGTAGATACGGTTAAGCAGGCGGAGTTGCTGGCGGCCATCCGCGGGCTCTACAACATCCCGCGCGATGAGAATCTCAAGCTGCGGGATTTCCCAACCTTGGCGCATGTGATCAAGTTTGCGCATGACAAACTTGCTGCCCAAGGTGGAACGCCCGTTGCAAGTGCTTCTGCGGTCGAGGAAAAGCCGCAAGCGGCGGCACCGGTCGCATCTGCGCCGATTCTCGCTTCACTTGAAGCGGCGAACAGCATTCCACGCCGTGTGCCGGTACCCACGTTACGACCGGCGCTCACCTTCTGTAAGCCGACAGGCGTCACGCTAGGTCCAGGCAGTCGGGTAGTACTCATGCCGGACAAAGGCGGAGTGGCGGATGCGCTGACCCAGTTGCTCCAAGCGTTTGATGTAGAAGTTTTGCGCATCGATGAGACATTGGACGCGGAAGCACTGGCCAATCAATTGAACGGTTGGCTGGCTGCGGGCCCGGTGCAAGGCGTCTACTGGCTGCCGGCGCTGGACAACGAAGGAGATCTCAGCCAGATGGATCTGGCTGGCTGGAGCGAAGCCCTGCGGGTGCGCGTCAAGGCACTTTATACCACCATGCGCGCGTTGTATCAGCAAATTGCGGCGCCAGGCACCTTCCTGGTCTCGGCAGTTCGGCTGGGGGGACAGCACGGATATGACGATGCCGGAGCAGTCGCACCGCTCGGCGGCGCGGTTACCGGCTTCACTAAGACCTACAAACGTGAGCGGGCGGATGTTCTGGTCAAAGCGGTCGATTTCCAAGCTGAGTGCGAGGTCTCGCAACTTGTAGAAATTCTGATCGACGAAACTCTGCGTGACCCGGGCGCGGTTGAGGTCGGTTACAAGGAAGGGCTGCGCTGGACGGTCGGATTGCGAGAGCTACCTGCCGCCGACGGCCAACCAGGCATGACGTTGGAGAAGGACTCCGTGTTCGTAGTCACAGGCGCGGCTGGAGGTATTGTTTCGGCTATCACCGCAGATTTGGCTGCGGCATCCGGCGGGACGTTCTACCTACTTGATCTGGTGCCGGAGCCGGATCCGAACAATCCCGATCTGGCGAAGTTTGTCAGCGACAAGGACGGCCTGAAGCGGGATTTCATCGCCCGCATACAGGCCCGCGGCGAGCGCGCTACTCCTGCGATGGTCGAGCGGGAACTGGCGGCCCTGGAGCGTGCGCAAGCCGCTCTGGAAGGCAATCGATAAGGTGCGTGCGGCAGGAGGCACGGCGCACTACTTTAGCGTTAATCTCAACGACGCAGAGGGCGTGGCGAAAGTCATCAATCAGGTGCGCGAGCGCAGTGGACGGATTGACGTGCTGCTCCACGCGGCCGGGATGGAACGTAGCCATTTCCTGCCGGATAAGGACCCGCGTGAATTCGACCTTGTCTTTGACGTCAAGAGCAACGGATGGTTCAATCTGCTGCACGCTATCGGCGACATGCCGTTGGGAGCGACCGTCTCGTTCAGCTCGATTGCCGGCCGTTTCGGCAACGCAGGACAGGCGGATTACAGCGCAGCCAACGACCTGTTGTGCAAAATCACCTCAAGCTTCCGCGCCACCAGGCCAGCTACCCGTGGCATCGCCATAGATTGGACAGCCTGGGGTGGCATCGGAATGGCGACGCGAGGCTCGATTCCTAAAATGATGGAATTGGCAGGCATCGATATGCTGCCACCCGAAGCCGGCGTTCCTTTGATCCGCCGCGAATTGACCGCTGGAGGAACTCGCGGTGAGATCGTGGTCGCCCAGCGCCTCGGCATCTTGTTGAAGGAAATTGATGCCACGGGCGGACTCGACATGGCCGCCGTGGAGGCTTCCAGCGACAATCGCTTAGCAACGCAGGGATTGATGATCGGCAAGATCGCCAGCATGGGTATTTACTCTGGCCTGACGATCGAGACCACGCTGGACCCGAAGATTCAGCCCTTTCTGCATGATCATCAAATAGACGGCACCCCGGTGCTTCCTGGTGTTATGGGTATCGAGTCCTTTGCGGAAGCCGCTCTTTCACTGCTGCCTAGCTGGAATATCGAGGCCATCGAAGGGGTGCAGTTCCTGGCGCCGTTCAAGTTCTACCGGAACAAGCCGCGCGCGGTCACCGTTGAGGCGATATCGTATCAGCTTGATGGTGCCGTAGTGGCGGATTGCCGCCTCATTGGTTACAGGACAATTAAGAGACAAGCGGAACCGGAGGTTACCATTCACTTCACTGGCCGGGTGCGGTTGACCAAGCAACAACCCGAGTTGGGGACCGTTCCTGTACCGGGCAAACCGGCCGGAAGGATCGTCGAGGCTGCTGATATATATCACGTTTACTTCCACGGGCCGGCTTATCAGGTGCTAGCACGGGCCTGGCGGGATGGAGACCGGATCATCGGGCAAATGAAGCAAGATTTGCCTGGCCATCACAATCCTCCTGAGCGGCTGACGCTAGTGACTCCGCGCCTAATCGAGCTTTGCTTTCAAACCGCCGGGCTCTGGGAATTGGCCATACAAAGCCGTATGGGCCTGCCGCAGTATGTTGAGCAGCTTCGTTTCGGGCGTGCGGCAGATCTGGCTGAAGGCCCGCTGCATGCGGTGGTAACCCCCAATCCTGATGGAAGCTTCGATGTTGAAGTCGTGGATATGGCGGGGAACATGTACATTCATCTGCTCGGCTATCGCACGGTAGCTCTACCCTACACCGTAAAGTCCGAGCCTCTGAAGGCCTTGCAGGGCGCCGAAACTGCGAAGATAAGCGGGTGAAAACGTTTTACCAGATTTCGCTGATGTTGCAGTTGGGCGAGCATCATGGACGTTTATTGGCTTGAGCAGGCCGAATCGGACATACCGGCGCACGATAACTGGTTGAGCGCCAAAGATGCGGCTTGCCTCGGTGGTTTCCGTTTTGCAAAACGCCGCGAAGATTGGCGACTGGGACGCTGGACAGCGAAACGAGCCTTGGCGATTTATTGGAACCTCCCGAACGATCCCAAGACTCTTTCGGAAATCGAAATACGTCCGGCGCCCTCGGGCGCACCGCAGGTATTGCTTGCGGACGAACCAGCAGACGTTGCCATTTCGCTGAGCCACCGCTCCGGCGTTGCGGGTTGCGCCATCGCAAAGTTCGGAGCACAGCTAGGCTTTGATTTGGAAATAGCTGAGTGTCGTAGCGAGGCCTTCGTTCAAGACTATTTCGCGACCGAGGAGCGGGACCTGATTTCGCAAGCAGACGTGGCGGACCGGTGTCAGTTAGTGGCTTTGCTTTGGAGCGCCAAGGAGAGCGCACTCAAAGCATTGCGCACGGGCCTTCGGATGGACACCCGTTCCGTAATCGTGAGTCCTCTAACTCAAGGCAAAGATGAACCGGGGGATAGAGGAGAGCGGGATATTTCCTGCAGGCTTCCACGCGCTCTCAATAGCTGGTGTCCGCTGCACGTCCGTTGCGCTGACGGGCAGGTGTTCCAAGGCTGGTGGCAGCACACAGGCAGCCTCTTGCGGACGTTAGTAGCGGTTCCACGGCCAGCTCGGCCGACTCTGCTGAGGAGTTCGTAGGACCGGAACGCAACTCACGGCGGCTCGGGCCACATATGGGGCTTGGTAAACATCAGGAGTAGATCAACCCGCCGCTACTGCGATTTAGCGGTGGGGGCCTTCTTGGCCATCTTAGCCAGCCGCTTCTGGATCATGCCCACCCGCCATCAGCCCGATTGTCGCGGCGAACATCGCTATCGTCGTAGGTCAGCCGAGGGTAGTCATCGTCCGAGTGTTGACCCCACCTGTCTGAGGGATCAACCCCTGCACCCGTGCTCTGATTGATGCCGCTTCAAAGCCCGTTCTGCCTCTCTCAGCTGGTCTTCGAGCGTAGTCGCCTCTTCTGCGTCTCTATCTGTTCGGTCGAGCCCTTTGAGCGAATCGACGAACCTGCCGTGCCGGAGCGTGGCGATGCGGTATTTCGTGTTCAGGTCTTCGAAATCAGAGCAGTTCATCATAGAGACATCATCCGAGTCACAATTAGCAGTGGTCAGAATTCAAACAGCCGCCTGTAATCCCGCGTAATCCCGTAGCTTTGCGATGAGGTCCGCCGGAGGAAGGGGCTTGGCCAGCAACTCAAAGCTGTGACCAGAGCGACGCGACTGCTGAAGAAGATTAGCCGTATTCGCTTGTCCGGAGAAGAGCAATATTTTGCACTGGGGCAAAAAGCTCTTGATGGCGATGGATGCATCGATTCCGTTCAGGTCAGGCATGACCACGTCGGTGATAATCAAATCCGGCTTCAACTGCACGGCACGGTGGACGGCTTCTCGACCGGAATAAGCAGCGACAGCATCGAACCCCGCTTGCGTAAGAATAAGCACGAGGGTGTCAGCTATGACGTGCTCGTCGTCAACAACTAGGACGAACCGTTTTGCGGTCTTATCTGACATTATCGGCATACTTTCGAGCAAGCAATAAACGTCCCGCTAAAGAAAATGCGAAAGCGCAAAGTGCGGAGTCACTGCACCGCGCTCTCTCCCCGAACAGAGCATTTCCTTGATAGAAGTTTCAGAGTATCTGAATGCGTCTGTGCAAGACAACCGCCAAATTCACGTTGCAAGTAGGTCGAAAACCTTAGTCTGTTCAACAGTCCCGCGAGGCATAATATTGATTCGTCCTTAATCGAAAGGTGTGCAGCGACATGTCGCCGAACTCTGCCCAGAATATCCAGCACCGACAGCGCCCTGTAATTCTGTCAGTTGATGACGAGCCCGCACTCCTCTACACCCGCGAGAAAATTCTTCAAGGCGCAGGTTATGAAGTCCTGAGCGCAGCCGATGGCGAAAAGGCATTGGAGATGTTTGCTACGCATGACGTGGACCTCGTAGTCCTCGATTTTCAAATGCCAAAAATGGACGGTGGAATCGTTGCTCAACAGATGAAACGACGCAAGCCACTGGTGCCCATCATCATCCAGTCAGCGTTTAGCGCGGCGAAGGTGGTCGTCACTTGCGCCAACTGCTTTATAGCCAAAGGTGAAGGCCCCGCTGCTCTTTTGGAGAAGATTAAACCGCTACTTGCCTAGGAGTGAACTTATGACAAAGAGTCACGGCAATCGTAATTGGGGCCAGCCGGGGCCGCTTGGGGCGGTGGCTCCGACCATCACTGAATTTGCGCAGATCGTTCGTGAATTGAATCTGCAACCCGATCAGTACATATTCTCAAGTCGTCTTCGCGAGTGGGCAAGTCAAAACAAGGATTCAAAATACGTTCCTGAAGCTCTTCTTGGGGCGTGGGGGTTTCGAGATTGAATCGACGCTGTAGGCGTACTTTTCACGCTTCCATAAGCTGCAAAGAAGGCGCAATCATGAGCGGCGAAATGGCTGGGACGAATCCTTCTTTCGCCGTCCAGTCGTTGGATCGCGTATTCAACGTATCGGTGCGTGTTTTCAGGGTTAGAATTACTGTCAGCAACGCCTGAGTGGTAACGGAAATACAAGCTTTGACAGCCGAAGCCATTCGTGGGCAACCGGGAGTGAAGACGGGTTGGCTACTACCTCGCCCCACATTGCGCAATACATTCAGCATGTCCGCAGCAAAGGCCGGGAGCGATCCCAGCCTTCTTTACATCTCACACACCACTCAAGACAGCACTTTGGGAAAGAGGTTGGCTGCATCCCTCTGAGGATCGTCGGCTATGTGGGCGTACCTTGCTGTCGTTTGCGGCTGCGTGTGGCCTAACAACTTGCCCACTATCGGCAGCGAGACGCCGCTGGAAACCAAATGCGAAGCGTATGTATGGCGCAGATCGTGGATGCGCACGCCGTCGAGTTTGGCCATCTTGCAGATCTTCCCCCACTGGCCTTTCAACGTTGTTAAATGCGTTCCTTTGGACTTGCGTCCTGGTCTACCAGGGAACAAGTAATCGCCATCGTGCGGCAATGACTTCAGCAACTCCTGTGCCTGCGCGCTCAAAGGAACATGCTGGGTTTTCTTCTCTTTCGTATGGTGGGATGGTTTTGTCCACACGCCACGCTCTAAGTCAAAGTCGGCCCACTTAGCCGTAAGCGCCTCATCCGAACGGCAGCCGGTCACCATTGTTAGCCGGATGGCGTTCACCGCACGCCGCGCCTCTTTGCGCATATAGTCCCGCCGCTTTTCCGAGACATTCGCATCAGACGCGCGCTTGTCCGGGTAGTTCTCCAGCGCCGCGGCGAGCTGTTGCAGCTCTTCTTCAGTTAGCCAGCGTTCGCGTTTGTGTTCGGGGAACTTCTGTACGCCATGCGCGGGGTTGCTTGTCTGACCCCACGCGCCCTTATCGTCTCCAATGCCGAAGTTGAACATTTTATGCAGCAGCGCGAGCACGCGGTTCGCCCGGTACGGTGTGCCCTTCAGGGAGTTGTGCAGCTTCACCACATCGGCATGTGTAATGCTGGACACGCGCATCCGGCCTAGCTTTGGCAGGATGATGCCTTCCAACATCTCGCGGTCGCCTTTGATCGACTTGGGGCGCTTGTGTACTTCAGCATGATCGGTCAAGTAGTACTTGGCCAGCTCCTTGACCGTGCGCTGGCGCGCCTCGTCTTCCAGGGCCTGCTGCTTCTGCTTCTCTTCGATGGCGAAAGGATCTTCGCCTTTGTCCACTAGCGTGCGTAACCGGCGCGCTTCCTGCCGCGCCGTCTCGGCCGTCCAGGCGCCGATTTGTCCGATGGTGAATCGGCGCTCTCGCCCATGCACCCTATAATTGAGCACGAAGCTCTTCACCCCGGCACTGGTGACTCGCAATCCGAAGCCCTTCAGCTCATCATCCCAATACACCTCGTAGCCAGCTCTTGGAGACTTCACCTGCTTTACGAACGTCTGATTCAGCTTGGCCACAACGCCTCCTTTCGGTTCCGTATCGGGGCTTAAGCATTAGCGCATCTAATATGACAATAAGTAGTGCCTTTTTCGTGTCAGCACCGTGTCAGCAACCGAGTGTCTTTTGGCGTCTGCGAGTGTCTCACATTGTCAGTCGGTTGTCTAGATATGTCATTTATTTATAGCGACATAATTGTATGATGTTGAAAGGAAATGTCAGCACGTGTCAGCAGAAATGATGTAACGCCAAGACTACGAATCAGTAGGTCGGGAGTTCGAATCTCTCAGGGCGCGCCATCTAATTTTTGCCGCTACTTTCACTTACAGCCTGCGCCTCTGCACCCTTTGGAAGAGCCAAGTTCCCATTGTGCCCAAGATTGTGTCCACCTGAGAAATTTCCGAGGGCTCTTTCGATGGCATCGGCTTGCGAGTGACAGTACCGCTGGGTGATCGTAATCGAGCTATGGTCAGCGATCCGTGCCAGCGTGGACGGATCCGCAGTGGGGGGCGATCCGGGTCAGCGCTGTAAGGCGCAGACAATACGGATCAAAGGGCTTTACATCCACAATCAAACAGCGGCGCCGCGTGCTGAGTGTCTCATTCGAGGTGGCCGCACGATGAGGAGGTGGGAAATGCCCAATCTTCAGACGGCACTCCGTGCGCGTGATGCCTCGCCCAAGGACATTGACCACATCCGTGGCACTCTGCGCGGCACACCTTCGATTTGCCCTCCAGGATCTGAACAAAACCATGATCCCCATCAAATACGATCTGAGGCCAGGTCGAAGTGTACCTTGTCCGGGCGCATACCAGTTGCACAGATCAATAATCGCGCCACCACGGCTGACGACAATTTGACGGGTTCGCTTTCTGCTCGTTCGTCAGCACACAATCACGTTGCCTCTCCCCGTTCGCAAATACGATTGGTCCGGTCAATCGGCTTCACACTCGCAGCAGACGCCGCGATCAACATCGTATCGCCGCTCACCTGCGGATCGGAAACGTGGTCTTCAAACTTCAGCTTCTCAGGACCGCTATGCTCATGCAGCACAGCTGCCTTCATCGCGCTTCTCCCATGCCGGGTCGCCGACCTCTTGGACATCAGCGGCTCCATAAAATGCGCAGCCGGCAATATCCGCTAAGCGTGCCATTCCTGGTCAACGTATCGATATACTTGTATTGGCGGTCATTTTTAACTTTTATTTCTTTCGGTGACAATTCGATCAAAATGGAAGCATGAAGTGCGTCGATGCGGGGCATGGGCGTCGTAGCTTGCCTACACGTAACGTATATACGCACAATGAGGTACATGCTGCATTTCGTTGACCTTCACATATCGGCGATTTAGATTCTGCGGTTGTCACTTCATATAAACTTGCGTATTGCCCTGCTTTGCAGGGAGGTACTGAAATTGGTCCAGGAGGAATCGGTTTGCCACTGAATCGGGATGTGCTCTGGTACAAGGACGCGATCATCTATCAAGTCCACGTCCGCACTTTCCATGACAGCAACGGGGATGGCATCGGTGATTTTCAAGGCCTTGAAGAGAAGCTCGACTACCTCCAGGAACTGGAGGTCAACGCGATATGGCTCATGCCATTCTTCCCCTCGCCTCTGCGTGACGATGGCTACGACGTCGCCGATTACAACGCAGTCCATGCAAGCTATGGAACATTGGAGGATTTCCGGAAGTTTCTCGAGTCGGCCCACGACCGGGGAATCCGAGTGATCATCGAAATGGTGTTGAATCACACGTCCGATCAGCATCCGTGGTTTCAAGAGTCGCGAAGTTCGCGAGACAATCCACGCCGCGATTGGTACGTCTGGAGTGATACCGACACCCGGTACAAGGGAGCCCGCATCATCTTTCTTGACACAGAAACGTCCAACTGGGCGTGGGACCCGATTTCGAAATCCTACTATTGGCATCGTTTTTTCAGTCACCAGCCCGATCTCAACTACGATAATCCTGCCGTTCGGGAGCAGATGTGGAATGTGATGAAGTTCTGGCTGGAAATGGGTGTTGACGCCTTCCGGCTCGACGCGGTGCCATACCTGGTGGAACGAGAGGGTACAAATTGCGAGAACCTGCCGGAGACCCATGATGTCCTGAAGGAGTTGCGGCGAAAACTCGATGAAACTTTTCCGGGCAGCATGCTTCTGGCGGAAGCCAATCAGTGGCCCGCGGATCTTCGCCCCTATTTCGGTGACGGAGATGAATTTCACATGGCATTTCATTTTCCGTTGATGCCCAGGATGTTCATGGGGCTAAAGTTGGAAGACCGCAAGCCCATCACTGAAATCCTGCAGCAGACCCCGGAAATCCCGCCCTCATGCCAGTGGTGCCTGTTCCTGCGCAACCATGACGAGCTAACACTGGAAATGGTAATCGACATGGAACGCAACTACATGTATGACGCGTACGCCGAAAGCAAGACAATGCGGCTGAACCTAGGAATTCGGAGGCGGCTCGCTCCATTGTTGGACAACGACCGCAGGCGCATCGAGTTGTTGAACGGGATGCTGATGTCTTTACCGGGCACTCCTATTATCTATTACGGCGATGAAATCGGAATGGGCGATAACACGAGTTTAGCTGACCGTAACGGGGTAAGGACTCCGATGCAGTGGAGCGGAGAATGGAACGGAGGCTTTTCCAGCGCGGATCCGCAGCGCTTGTGTGCTCCTATGATTCAGAATCCGGTGTATGGTTATCCGGCCGTGAACGTCTTGTCACAAAGAGAAAGCACACACTCTCTTCTCTGTTGGATGCGACGCCTCATCACGGTCCGCAAATCGACCCAGGTGTTCGGCAGGGGGGCGATTGAGTTTCTCTATCCAGCCAATCACAGAATACTGGCCTATGTGCGGCGACTGGGAAACGAGGCGGTTCTGGTGGTCAACAATCTTTCGAGCACCGCGCAAGCTGTCGAACTGGATCTGCGCCGCTACAAGGGAAATATTCTGATCGAGATGTTTGGCAAGAATATGTTTCCCCGTGTGGGCGACCTGCCATATCTGCTAACGATGGGGCCCTACCAGTTTTACTGGTTTCGGCTGCGACGAATCTGAGCAACTGTGCAACTGTAGATAGTGAACGATCTCACAGGGCACGCGGCGGTACTTCGAACGGAGATGAACTTGGCAGAGGAGAGCTTTCTTACGGATGATTTTGTTCGCCAACTGATCAACGTCGGCGAAGTAGACATCCTAGTGGGCTTACCCACTCACAATAACGCCAAGACTATCGGGTCCGATCGTCCACACAATTCAGAGCGGCATCCTAAGTGAATTTCCCCGGGAGCGAGCCGTGATCATTAATGCCGATGGGGGATCGCGTGATGGCACTCCCGAACTGGTCACGGGCGTCTCTATCGATGACGTGCGCCCAGCCCCTAATCTGTACGCACTTCGCACGCTGCACTCAATCAGCACGAAGTATGCGAGCAGCCCGGAGAGCGGGGTCGCATTGCGGACTATTCTGGCTGCGGCCGAACTGCTCCGCGCCAAAGCCTGTGTGGTGATGTCACCCGAGTCCGCGAACATCGAACCCGAATGGCTCTCCAAGCTGCTGCGTCCCATTTATGACGACGGCTTCGATCTGGTGACTCCCACATATAGCAGACATAAGTTTGAAGGATTACTCATAACGAATTTGCTGTACCCGATGACCCGCGCACTTTACGGATTAAGAATTCGTGAGGCATACTCGCTTGAGTTCGGATTCTCCGGCCGTTTCGGAAGTCATTTCCTCGGACATAATGTCTGGAATGATGGAGCCGGCGGGGCCGGCGTCGAACTCCGCTTCACTCTGGCTGCGATCACCGGACAATACCGCATCTGCCAGTCCTTCCTTGGAGAAAAGGACCACATCGAACGACGTGGCGTTGACTTGGTGCCGGCGCTGCGACAAACTGTCGGCGCCCTGTTCTCCGCATTGGAGCCAGACTTTCCCGTCTGGAGTGCCGTGGCCGGTTCCCAGCCAACCTCTACAAACGGGGCTGGCCAGGAAGTGCTTCTGGAACCAGTGCGAGTAAATCGGAAACGATTGCGAGAGATGTTCTCGACCGGAGTTGCCGAATTGGAGTCCGTCTTTCAGTCAATTCTTTCCCCTTCCACCCTGGCTGAACTCCAGCGAATCGCCCGCCTGGGAGAAGAGGAGTTTCATTACCCTGCAGATTTGTGGGTCAGGACAGTTTACGAGTTTGCCGCCTCGTATCAGAAATCTGTGATCAGTCGGGATCATGTTATCCAGGCCTTAGCGCCGCTCTTCCGCGGGAGAGTGTTCACGTTCCTGATGGAGAATCGCAACGCTTCTGCGGACGAGGTCGAGAACAATATCGAAGGTTTGTGCCTTGAGTTCGAGCGATTGAAGCCGTATCTGCTACAGATGTGGGAATCAAGAGAGTGAGATAACTATGCGGGAAATGATTATCAGCGAGCTGAGTCAGTCGTTGCACGAGGTTGCCAGGGGCTTTGCCCACTTCCTTCCTCGTTTCATCGTGATGCTGATGTTCGCATTTGTGGGCTGGGTGATCGCGTACGCTGTAAAAGCGGCTCTGCGCAGTATTCTGGGGCTTATCAAGTTCGACAAGCTCTCAGATAACGCTGGGGCGTCTCAACTGCTCACTAAAGCCGATTTACCTTCGGCGACGGAAATGTTAAGCCGGTTCGTTTTCTGGGTGGCCTGGCTCGGCTTCATTCTGCTTGGTGTGCGCGTGCTCGGGATCCTGGGTTTGCAGGAGCAAATCGCAAGATTTTTCCTTTTCCTGCCGCGTCTAATCGTCGCGATGTTCATCCTGTTTTGTGGACTGCTGGCAGCTAGCTTCTTTTCTCGCGCCGCTCTCTTGGCGGCCGTGAATGCGAATGTGCCTTCACCCCGGATTTTGAGCCTCGCTCTTCGCAGCATCATCATTGTTTTGGTGTTGTCTATCGTCTTTGAAGAATTGGGCCTGGCAGAGCAGACCATGCTGGTTGCCTTCGGAATTGCCTTCGGAGCCCTGATGCTCGGCTTGGCAATCGCATTCGGCATGGGGGGTAGAGACTTGGCCCGGCACTTCCTGGAGAAGAGGTTTGTTCGCGGGAAGAAGGAGGAAAGCGAAGACGAAGACGAGCCGTCGCCACTGTAGTACAGGAACGGATTCAGAAAGCTTTACAGAACCACGTTCTCGTGAAGCCAGACCTTCAGATCTCAGCGATCGTAGAGAAGTGTCAGCGTCCGTAGCTGTTCACTAATTTCCTTCGTCAAAGCCTTCGGTTTGTAACGCCATTGCCAGTTTCCACTCACTGTGCCCGGTAAATTCATTCGCGCTTCACTGCCAAGACCCAATACATCTTGCAGGGGGATGATGGCGACCGCGGCCACGGACGCCAGCACGGTGCGAATGAACACCCAATTGACCGGCTCGTTTTGGAACCCTAAGTATGCTTGGGCGAAATCGCGTTCCTTGCGAATGTCTTCTGCGGTTCGAGTGCTCTCCCCTACACCCGAACTGGTCCACCACCCAACCGTGGTGTCGTTGTCGTGTCCGCCGGTATACGCCACAAGTTCCCGCGAATAATTGTGAGGACGGAATGTGGGCCCTTGTGGATCGTTTCCGAATGCAAACTGGAGCAGGCTCATGCCGGGAAAACCAAACTGGCTGCGAAGGGTTTCTACCTCGGGAGTAATCACCCCGAGGTTTTCAGCGACAAATGGCAGTTTTTTCAATGCAGTCTGCAAGGTTTGGAAAAACTCCGCCCCTGGGCCCTTGACCCACTTGCCTCCATCCGCCGTCGAGGCGCTGGCTGGAACCTCCCAGTAGGCCTCGAAGCCGCGGAAGTGATCCAGTCGCACAAGATCGAACAGTTTGAGAGATGCCCGGAAGCGATCAATCCACCAACGATGACCGGAAATAGCCGATACGCCCCACCGATAGAGAGGGTTTCCCCAAAGCTGACCTGTCGCGCTGAAATAGTCGGGGGGAACACCCGCTACCGCGCTAGGTCTGGCTTGCTCATCCAGACGAAACAGCTCAGCATGAGCCCATACATCAGCACTGTCGTGAGCGACATAGATCGGGACGTCGCCCATGATGCTTATTCCACAACGGCTGCAGTGAGTTCTTATCTTCTCCCATTGCCGGAAAAATTCGAACTGCGTAAATTTGTGAATGTCGATCGCGGATGATAATCTCTTTTGCCATTCCTTTAGTACGGCGGAGTTCCGTTGGCACAATCCCGGGTCCCAGTCTACCCAGACCGCGCCCTTATAGACTCCTTTGCACGCCATAAAGAGTGCGTAATCGTCCAGCCAACCGACGTTGTCTTGGCAAAACATGTCGAAAGCGCCACGGTCAGTCTGATTCCCGTCCGCGAGAAAAGTGCGTGCAGCTTTGTGAAGCAGATTCTGTTTGAAGTCGATTACGCGACCGTACTCGACATGCTCCTCAGGGAGGTCCGGTGCATTGGTTAGGTCTTGCAGAGACAAAAGGCCTTGGTCCCGAAGTGCTCCCAAATCGATGAAGAGAGGATTGCCGGCGAACGCCGAAAAGCACTGGTAAGGGGAATCGCCGTATCCCGTGGGGTTCAACGGCAATACTTGCCAGATTTTCTGCCCTGACTCGGCCAAAAACTGTACAAAATCATGAGCGGAGTTTCCCAGGTCGCCAATCCCGTGGCCACCGGGCAGAGACGTGACGTGGAGAAGAATTCCACTACTCCGAGGAAAGATCACGCGATTAACGTTATGCTCCCGAGGGTCAGCCACGCAAGAGGGTGGCGGTTCACAATAAAATCGCGCCCTCCGGAAGTGATTCATTCTGAAATACATATGCACTGCGACACTCCCGCGCGGGAGTGGCGGCACGTGGACCCACATTGCGTTCAGCAGTCGCCCAAGGCGATCGCCACCGTTTCGGATTCGATACAGCTGCCAGAATGGTGTTAGAGCGGTTTGAGCAGGGATGAGGATCCCAGGGGGGCGGGTAACAGCCTCTAAATTTCCCGGCAAAGTGAGCAATTTTGAACAGACACGACCCAAGGCTGTTTCTAACTTTGCACTTTCAGCCACTCGGAAATCCAAATGGAAATCCTGCTGGGCATCATCCAGCGTCCGCCCAAAAGTCCGGGCCGATACTGGTTAATACCCCATTAGGATTGCCACCCGTGGAGTGGGCTCAGGCCACAACAGGGAAAGCGGCTATGTTGAGCAAGAGACATAAAATTCTAGTCGTCGATGACGAAAATGCCATAGCCTCCACACTCGCCACGATCCTCGGGTTTCAAGGCTACGAGACGGCCATAGCCTACAGCGGAGAAGAAGCGATTCAAGTGGCCGGTTCATTTCAGCCTGATTTCATCCTCAGTGATGTAATGATGGGGGCGATGAACGGCGTAGAAGCGGGGATGGAGATTCTGCGTGCTGTGCCGCAATGCAAGGCGTTGTTCATTTCCGGTAACGCTGACTACCGAGGTATTCTCGAAAAAGCGACGGCGGCGGGGTTCGATTTCGAAATTTTGGAAAAACCGATCCCTCCGCCTGAACTGCTTGGAAGAATATCGCAGATTCTTTCGTATCGCCCCGACCGAACCGAACAACTGCCAGTATAGGGGTACCCAAATATGGGCGTCTGTGGCAATTACGCCAAGCATGATTGGACATGTGCTTTGCGTCCCAGAGAACCGGGTAGTTTGCCTATAAAGATTAGATACTTTGTGGAGATCTTCCGCGAGCTGGAGTATCGGATTCACCCGCTGAGCGCCGGGATTGAGAACGAGATTCCGCCGGAAAGGTATCGCCAGCAGATTATCTGCGGAAACGCGCGTTGAACGTGAGAGGTCCCGATGACGTTGATTCGGTCTGGCAAAGGACAACGGGACTGGCCGTGAGTCGCAGCCGGAAATATGATTCCTGCCACGTCATGCCAGTCCCGCCAAGTAAGCTCGGCAATACCTTTTACTAGCTGATTCCGCCCATACACAAGTACTTGATCTCGACATAATCGTCGATGCCGTACTTCGATCCCTCGCGTCCCAGGCCGGATTGCTTCATTCCGCCGAACGGCGCGACTTCATTGGAGATGATCCCGGTGTTGATGCCGACGATTCCGTACTCCAGGGCCTCCGAAACACGCCAGACGCGGCCAATATCCCGGCTATAGAAATATGCGGCAAGACCGAACTCGGTGTCGTTGGCCATGCGCATCGCTTCCTCTTCCGTCTTGAATGAAAATAGCGGAGCCAGCGGCCCGAAGGTTTCCTCTCGCGCCACCTTCATCTCCGGTTTCACATTCACCAGAATCGTGGGCTGAAAGAAGGTTCCACCCAGGGCGTGCCGTTTGCCGCCGGTGACGACCGTGGCGCCCTTGGAGACCGCGTCGGCAATGTGTTCCTCCACTTTTTCAACGGCGTTTTTATCGATCAGCGGCCCCTGCGTTACGCCGATGTCCATGCCGTTGCCAACCTTGAGTTGCCGCACCTTTTCGACCAGCTTGTTGGTGAACGCCTGGTAGACTTCTTCCTGGATCAGCAGGCGATTGGCGCACACGCAAGTCTGCCCGGCGTTGCGGTATTTCGACGCGAGGGCGCCTTCCACGGCCGCATCCAGGTCAGCATCATTAAACACAATGAACGGTGCATTGCCACCAAGTTCCAAGGCAAGTTTCTTGATCGTCCCGGAACACTGATTCATAAGAATCCGGCCCACCTCGGTCGAACCCGTGAACGACAGGTGGCGAACGATGGGGTTGGATGTCATTTCGCCGCCGATTGCTTTGGTGTCTCCAGTCAGGATATTGAACACCCCCTTCGGAAAACCGGCGCGGTCCGCCAGTTCGGCCAGTGCCAAGGCCGAAAAAGGTGTCACTCCCGCGGGCTTCACCACCACCGGGCAACCCGCAGCCAATGCCGGAGACACTTTGCGGGTAATCATAGCGTTCGGAAAATTCCACGGCGTGATGGCGACGCAGACCCCAATCGGTTCCTTGATTACGACCAGGCGTTTGTCGTTCTGCGTCTGTGGAATCGTGTCGCCGTAAACCCGCTTCGCTTCCTCCGCAAACCACTCAACGAACGAAGCTCCGTAGAGAATTTCCCCTTTGGCTTCCGCCAGAGGCTTACCTTGCTCCAATGTCATCAGGACCGCCAGATCCTCCTGATTTTCCAATATCAAATCGAACCAGCGCCGCAGGACAGCGGCCCGCTCCTTGGCGGTCTTGCGTCGCCACGCCGGCCAAGCGGCATTGGCGGCGTCAATAGCGCGGTGGGTCTCGGTGGTTCCCATCTTCGGCACATGGCCAATCACCTCGCCCGTAGCCGGATTCGTGACCGGAAAAGTTGCTTTGCTATCCGCATCGCACCACTCGCCATTAACGTAACACTGCTGGCGAAGCAAGCAGGCATCCTTGAGAGTCAACTCTTTTTTTTCGGAAACAATCATGTTCTTCCCCTCCTACGGGTCAAAGGTCATTATCTTATGATCTTATGATCGCACACAAGCAGCATTCTGAACCGTGTTTTGCGTCAGGTTCAGGGCCGGAGAGCAGGTGCGCGCCGGAAAGAAAGCTCACATGGGAGATCCGCGCTGTGCGCTGTTCCAGGCAAGAATGCTTTTGCCATCGTGAGAGTTAGCCGGGGGCGTTCTCCCCACTGATCTTCACAATGCGAAAATCAGCACCCGCAACGTCCCGAGTGGAACTCTTTCCGATTTGCACCCGCACAAACGATCTCCTGCCGCGCCGTCGCAACACGACTTCTATTCTTTTTGAATGCGGTCCTACTCCACAAAGCAACGACGCCACGGTCCGTTCATGACGGGCGGGTTATTGCTCCACATCGTCGAAGATTTCTTGTATCAGCCGGATAAAAGTGCTATTAAATTCGATGGTTGGCCCTTGATATCGCGAAGATATCGCGAATGAGTGTGTAGAGAGTCTCGATGGATGTGGAGAACAACCTGGACGAGCTGCGACGCAAGCGCGGCATTTCCGTTGCGAAGTTGGCGGCAGCGGTGGGCGTGAGCCGGCAGACGATCTACGCCATCGGGTCAGGCGCATACGTCCCCAATGCCTTGGTTGTTCTGAAACTGGCCGACATTCTCGGGGTCGCGGTTGAGGAACTCTTTCGGCTACAAAGGAGTTTGCCGCAGTCTGCACGCACGGAAAAGGTGGAACTGCTGTCGAAAGACTGGACCGCGCGCGCGGGACAGCCGGTTGCGTTGTGCCGAGTGAACGGTCGTCTGATCGCAGCATTGCCTGAGCCAGGTATGTGGAGTTTGCCGGAGGCCGACGGTGTTCTGATCGACTCCCGGGGAGGCGCGAGAGCAACTTCCAAGGCAACCGTAGAGGTGCTGGGCGACAAGTGGAAGTTTGATAATCGCGTTCTGATGGCTGGATGCGACCCCGGTGCTTCGGTGTTGGCGCGCCATCTTCGACGCCACGGCGTGGAATTGGTAGTGAGCTATCAGAACAGCTCTCGCTCGTTGGAACTGTTGAAGAAAGGCGTCATTCATATTGCAGGTACACATATCCAGGACGAGAAAACGGGAGAATCCAACCTACCCAAGATCCATAAGATGTTTGGCAAGAATACAGTTGCGGTTTTCTCTTTCGCGCTTTGGGAAGAGGGAATCGCCGTGGCGCCCGGTAATCCAAAAGAGATCCGAAGAATCGATGACTTCGCCCGCCAAGGTATTCGGATTTCGAACCGGGAGTTGGGGGCGGGAAGCCGCATCTTGCTGGATTCTTTGCTTGCGCGCGCCGGAATTACCAGCAACATGGTGAGTGGCTACGAGAAGATTGCGCTCGGCCATTTGCCTTCCGCGCGGCAGGTACAAATGGGCCGGGCCGACTGTTGTCTGAACACCAGTGCCGCGGCTCGAGTGTTCGGCTTGGATCTTGTCCCCCTCGTGACCAAGCGCTACGACCTGGTTCTTTATCAGAAGCATTTGAAGCTACCGCAGATACAGGCAGTGCTCAACATGCTTGCACGCGCCTCTTTCCGGCATGAATTGGAGAGTCTTGGTGGCTATGACATGAAGAAGGCTGGGGACAGCTTATTGTGAATCGCGCATTGTGGTGATTCGCGAACGTGAGCGTTTGCGAGTCCGCGCTCAGGTTATCTTCTCTAACGCGTTCTCTAACGTGGAACCCCGCATGCGTGTGAATGATACGTGCTGGCTGGTGCATCCGTACCTAGCGTCGATACGCAGGGGTACGCAGCTCGCCTGCCATGATCGAAGCGTCAATCACAGATATCATCCTACATAGCCAATTGCATCTCAAGCGCCGCGCCGGTCTTTTAGCGGGCAGTCTTGGGGAACAGATCCACGCGTTCCATGATGTCAGACACCGTCCCCGTCGCGACGACCCGTCCGTCCGCAAGCAGTACCATCGCGGTCGCGAGACGCGCGACCTCGGGCACCGAATGGCTGACATAGACGATCGGCACGCGACTCTCATCGCGCAGGCGCTCGATATAGGGGAGGATTTCGGACTTCCGCTCTTCGTCAAGTGCAGCGAGCGGCTCGTCCATGAGAAGAAGCTGCGGGCTTGCGAGCAGCGCACGGCCTATCGCTACGCGCTGCTTTTCGCCGCCCGAAAGCTGGGTCGGTCCGCGGCCGAGCAGACTGTCAATGCCCAGCAATTCGACAATGCGGTCAAAGCTCTCCCGCCGCTCGATGGCAGGAGTAAACCAGCGGCCATAGAGGAGGTTCTGACGTACGGTGAGGTGAGGAAAGAGCCTCGTCTCCTGGAATATATAGCCGATCCGACGGAGGTGCTTTGGGATGAATACGCCTTGCGCCGTGTCGACCAAGACCCGCCCGTCGACGATGACCTTCCCCCGGTCGGGGCGAAGCAGTCCGGCTACGATGTTGATGAGCGAAGTCTTGCCGGCCCCTGAACGCCCGAATAGCGCTGTCAACCCACCGTCCGTAGTAAAGCGAGCTTCGAGAGTAAAGACCCCGAGTCGGCGGTGCACGTCCACTTCGAGAGTCATAGACCGGCCACGCGCTGCGCGACACGCCGTGCCAGGAACTCTGACAGGAAGAGCGCCACGCAAGATATCAGGACCGAGACCAGGGTCAGTCTCAGCGCGCCGGCATCGCCGCCCGGGACCTGAGTGAAGGTGTAGATTGCCGTCGGCAGCGTCTGGGTTTCGCCAGGAATGTTCGAGACGAAAGTAATGGTCGCTCCAAATTCACCAAGGCTGCGCGCGAAGGCAAGGATAATACCCGCAATGATGCCAGGCAGGATCAGCGGGAGCGTCACGGTGACAAACACCCATGGCGGGCTGGCACCCAGCGTCCCCGCTGCATCCTCAAGTTGCCGATCGACGGCTTCGATCGAGAGCCGAATGGCTCGGACCATCAGCGGAAAGGCCACCACCGCCGCGGCGAGTGCCGCTCCCGTCCACCGAAAAGCAAAAGTAAAGCCGATCGTCTCCCACAGTAACCGGCCCAGGGGCCCTCTCCTGCCGAATAGCAGTAGTAGGACATAGCCGGTCACAACCGGCGGCAGGATGAGCGGCAGGTGGACGCACACGTCAAGAAACGACCGGCCCCAGAACCGCCCACGCGCCAGCACGAGCGCGATCAAGACGCCAAACGGCAGGCTCATCGCAACCGCCCATATCGCGACCTTGAGGCTCAGTCGGATAGCAACTAATTCGGCCGGGGAGTATTGGAAGAGCGATGACCAGTTCATGTTCTGCTCACCCTGAACCAGCCCGCTCGGTCAGCAGGGTGTTGCCGTATTTATTGTATTTGAACGTCAAGACAATGCGGCCGATTGCTGCTCCCAACGCGGCAGAGACCATGAGACGCACCTGGGCAGCCTCGGCACGGGCTGTCCCGCCAGAGGAGAGCCATGCCGGGAAAATCGCAATCAACCACTGCATGGTGCGCCTCGCCATGATCTACTTGAGGACCGTGAAGCCCTGCTTTTCAAAGAGAGGCCGGGCCTTCGGGGATTCGAGATAAGCGAGAAATGCGATAGCATCCGGGTTGCTCGACTCAACCGTGAGCGCAATGGGGTAAATGATTGGCGGATGCGTATCTGCTGGGAAAACGCCAACCACCTTGACGTTCGGCTCCGCTGTCACATCTGTTTGGTACACGATACCGAGAGGCGCCTCCTTGCGCGCTACCAAAGCCAGCGCTGCGCGCACGTTCTCCGCCTGCACAACCTGGCTCGCTACCGACGGCCAGACCCCCAGCTTCTCAAGCGACGCTTTGCCGTACTTGCCGCAGGGAACCGACGCAGTATCAGCCATGGAAAGCTTGCCGCCTGCCAGCAGCTTGGCAAGGGGAAAACCTGCCTGAATCTTGACCGGTGCGACGCCGTCATTCGACGCGATCAGCACCAACTTGTTGCCGAGCAGATTCTTGCGCGTGCTCGGCTTGATCAGATTGCGCTGCGCCAGATAGTCCATCCAATCGAGATCGGCCGAGATAAAGATGTCGGCGGGAGCACCGTTCTCGATCTGTTTGGCGAGTGTCGGGCTCGCTGCCAGCGAGACGCGGACATGCTTGCCGGTCTCGCGTTGATACTGCCCGGTGATGTCGTCCATGGCATCCTTGAGGCTGGCAGCCGCAAATACCAGGACGTCGTGGCTCTGCGCGGCTACTGGAATACAAAAGAGCCCGCATGCGATTGCCCCAACAAGACCGATGCAGCAGTACTGTTTGATCCAAGACTGCCGAAGGCACAAATCGATTCGATTCTTCATTCTTACCTCCCCGATAAGATCGTTCACTTCCTCACAGCATCGAATTCGTTCGCGATGTAGCGACTCGGCCTCTGCGACTGTCTTGTATGCAGGCAGAGTGTCTTGTATAGAAGCATACCAAGAATTATATTTTCTAGTGGCTCAATCTCAATGAGCGGCAGGGCGCCGGTTGCTGAGAGATTACGAGCCGAATCGATTTTGTATTCGGCCCGAGCGGAGGAATCCCATGCAGAAGGAAACTCGCATTTTGTTTCTGATCTTCGTGCTGCTCGCTGCGGTTGCTGCCGCACAGGAGAAACCTTCACGATTGACCGTCGTAGGCAGAGATGGCAAGCAGACCGAATTCTCAGGCGAGCAGCTCAGGAAGATGCCGCGTCAGGTTGTGGCAGTCACCGATCCCCACGCAAACGCTAGTCATCAATACGAGGGCGTGCTGCTCTCCTCGCTGCTCTCCCAGGTCGGAACCCCCTCGGGAGAGGCATTGCAAGGGGCCGAGGTGCGGGACTATGTCGAAGCGACAGGGGAAGACAATTACAAGGTGATCTTCGCGCTGGTTGAACTGGATTCGATGTTTCAGGACAACAAAGTTATTGTTGCCGATATGATGGACGGCAAGCCGCTACAACCCGACCATGGCCCGTTACAACTAGTCGTTCCTCAGGATCGGCGTCACGCGCGCTGGGTCCGCATGTTAACCACGGTCAGCGTACGCCAGGCACCTTGAGGCCCGGGCTCGCGAAAACTCTCAAGAGCCGGGTTCGGCTTCTTCGGACCTTTTCTGCTCAAACCGATCATCTGCAACCGCTCCCGCCGGGGACCGATCTTTGTACCAACCGGTTCGCGTAATCGGAAAGTGGTCAAAGGCTGGTACGTAGGGCTTGATGTCAAGCAGCGGCGTGCCGTCGAGCATGTCGACATCGCCAATGCGCAATTGATGGCCGTTGATTCCCAGCAAGCGGACGGAGGACATGCCAATCTTGTTCGGTCGAGCCGGTGATCGAGTGGCGAAAATGCCATGTTCTGAAGGGTCGAGGTAGGGCCGGACCACCAGTTGCGGCGCTGAAGCTCGGTCGAATTGATAGATCAGCCATATGCGATCGAAACCTTCAAGGTCTCTCAACCCAAGTTCAAATTCGGGAAGAAGTTCAATCGTCCCTTCTGCGCCGTTCGCAACCGAGCTTTGGATTGGGGTTCCCGCGGCCTGCTTGAAAGGTGTACAGATTATCCCAATCGGCCGAAAGGAATTCTGGAGGTCTGGAAGGAACATGGAGTTATCTCATTCGCGACACGAAAGTCGATTGATTTTGCCACAAAAATCCAGGCGGTGTCTTGTTTAAATTGCTTGTAGCTTGTTATCACGACATTTCCGAGGTCTGCGCCGTGCTATGTTTCGGCTGCGCAAAATGCGACCTTGGCCTTGCGAAATCGCTCCCGAGTAGTAAAATCGGAAAACTCTAACGCGATTGCCGCTGATCCTTTTCCTCTATGACTCGATCGTAGCGGCTGTGCAAAGAGGTTCGGCGCTGATGTTCAGCGAACACTCTGGAATGGCAGCGCAGTTCGTTCGCATGCATTTTTATTTTGTACTCTGCTTCGAACAGGACTCGGAGGTAGAACTTATGGGAGCAACGGTTGGTTCCACTCAGAGCCGGACCGATCAGTTCAATGCCGTCTTTGCCGGATTCCTTGGATGGACGCTAGACGCGTTCGATTTCTTCATCCTCGTAATGGTGATTTCGGCGGTCGCCAAAGATTTTCACGTCACCGTTCCTGCGATCGCCCTGGCGCTGGCGGGCAGCCTTATGACCCGGCCGATCGGTGCGATTCTCTTCGGGATCATGGCCGACCGCTACGGCCGCAAGTTGCCGCTGATGCTAAATGTAATCTTCTACGCCACCATGTCGGTCCTGTCGGGATTGGCACCCAGTTACCGGGTTTTTATCATTCTGCGCTTGCTCTTTGGGGTTGGTATGGGTGGCGAATGGGGCGTGGGCGCCTCCCTAACTATGGAATCGGTCCCCGTAAGGCTGAGAGGCTTCCTCTCGGGGATCCTGCAAGGCGGCTATACCTTCGGCTTCCTGCTGGCGGCGTTGGCCTACTACGCCATCTTTCCGCACTGGGGATGGCGCATGATGTTCTTCGTCGGCGGCTTGCCGGCCCTGTTATCGCTGTTCATTCGCTCCAAGGTGAAGGAGACGGAGGCTTGGCATCAGAATCGCACCGATTGGAAGAGCTACGGCAAGGCTATCGCCTCCAATTGGAGGCGCTTTCTGTACATGCTGTTGCTGCTGATGTTCATGAACTCCATGTCTCACGGCACACAGGACATGTTCCCCACCTACCTGACCCGCCAGTTGCACTACGCGCCCAAACTGGTCGCCATGATCACCATGCTCGCCACCCTGGGCAATCTCTGCGGCGCGCTCACTGGTGGCCGCCTGTCGGACCTTTGGGGACGCCGGCGGATCATGATGATTGCCGTCACACTGGCCCTGCTCCTCATCCCGCTCTGGATGTGGGCACCTAACGTTCCCACCATTGTTATCGGTGCTTTCCTGATGCAATTTATGGTTACCGGTGCCTGGGGGGTTATGCCGGCGCACATGAACGAGCTGTCGCCGCCTCAGTTGCGCGGATTCTTCCCCGGTTTTGTCTACCAGATGGGCGTACTATGCGCTTCCAGTATCAGCTACATAGAAGCCCGCATTGGAGAACATTTCAGCTACTCGCGAGCCATGAGCATGTCCATGGTTGTGGTGCTGGTCTGCTTGCTGCTAACCATTAAATTCGGTCCCGAAGCCAAAGGCGTGGCCTTCGTCAGGCCAAAGGAGCCACCCACCGTCGACCACGAGCCTGTCCTTGAGCCAAGCCCAACCGGAAACAATGCACCTTGAAATCACGGAACGCCCCCAATGGCCCCATCCCTCTCGGATGGGCGCCCGCGCTTGATTTCCGGTTAGGCGACTCATTGGGGGCCGGGAGATTGACGTGCCGCTTCTATTGACGAAAAACGACGTGGTCCGCGTGCTCGACATGCGGAACTGCATAACTTTTAGACTGACCGGTCAGCTCAAATAGCTAAATCCGCACTTGGGCATATCCGCGTGCTCTCCAGTACTGGTGGTGGCGAGTGTTCCCTACTTCACGTTGGCGTCAATCCAACGGATGAGCACTTGTGCGATTTGGCTGCTGTTCTTCTCCAGCATCATCATGTGACCGTTGCCGTGAACATTTTCGTTCTCGAGCCGGATATGCGCATTCTTCACGCCAGCTTGAGTTAAGAACTTTGCAGTGCAGTGATCATAGGTGGCCCGAAAGGAAGCCTCGCCGGTTACGATCGCGATCGGGATGCCTTTCAGCCGCGGCAACTGGCGCGCCGGGCTGGCTTGCAGCCAGCAGAGCACCTCGTTCGGATTGTCCGGGATATTTTCCCGCACCATCCCCAATTGTGAGGGCTCGCTTGCCGGTGGGTCGAAGCTCAGCGGAACCCGGGTGATGCCCCAGGCCCGCGCCGGTTTCTCTCCGTCTTTGTACCAATTGGCGCCGCCCAGGAATGTAGGATCATAGAACGGCGGGCCGTTCGGCTCGATCGCCACAATCCCCTTCACAAGATCCGGCCGCATATCGGCCACCTTCCAGCCAAAAACGCCGGACTGTGAATGGGTGAGCAGAATAGCCGGACCAATCTTCTCCAGCAGGGCGATGATCGCGGGGTTGTTGAGTTCCTCGGTTTTCACGCCGTTCGCTATGCTTTCCACCTGTGATGCGTAGAACTGGTCGAAAAACGGGTTGCCGGCAACACCGGGGCCGCCAGGCCACTGGGTATGCAAACTTGCCTGCGGAAAAAGTTTGTAGTTTTCCTGTCCGGTGAAAACCTCTTCCAGGTCGTGGACAGAAAACCGCATATAGGGACCATAGCTCTCGGGAGCAGCGCCCGAACGCGCGCGTCCCACTTGATCGACGATGTAGACATCGAAGCCCTTGGAAAGGAAATCGTTTGCCCAGCCCTGGCGACCGTCCGGCGTGCCGAGGAAATTGTTGCCAGTCTGTGCGGTGCCATGGATCATCACCACCGGCCAACGATGCGTGACCTTGGCGGGGGAGAAGTGCTGCACGTACATCTGTCCCGCCATGAACTGGCGCTCGCCGTCCTTTACATATTTTCCGCCGACGAAGAAATAGCCTTGCACAGCGGGAGTAGGATTACTCGCCGGCGGCACAGCCGCACCCTCTCGCGCGGCGCCGACAGCGTAGGACAGCGGAATCAACATCGCGGCCGTAGCCATTGCACCGATAAACGATCGTAGTCTCACGATAATCTCCTGTTTGTATGAAAGCTTCACCGGGATAACGCCAATAGTCTGCCCATGGTGGCTACCGTGTCAAGACAACATAAAGCGATGGAGACTTCGGGCCCGACATGGAGGATTCACGTCTGCGGAATGGGCACAAGACGGTCAGGGAGCGCCCCGCTGCTCAGAAGTGGCTGGATTGCTACCGTAGTCGATCACTGCGGGGGTAAGGGGAGCCATCGGCGACAGGTGTTCCAATCGGGCGGACACTTCTCAAGCGCAGCCAGGTTACTGCCATACAGAACATGCCGCTCCTGGGGCTTCCTCAAAGAATGCTCAACGCTACTTATCCGGCATGGGAAGAGCCTTCACGTCACCACAGTCCGCTCCTTTGAAGACGGAAGTGGACTCAGACGTCCATTCGATCGGCCGGGTGTTCGGACCGGCTTGGATCGTTCCGGTAAAGTGAATCTTGCCCTTGGCGTGGTCGCGTTCGGCCCAGGAGGACTCGATGGTACCTGTGCCGCTTGTCTTTCCGCTGCACACCAGGTTGGCGGTCATGCTGGTGGACTTCAAGACGACGTTGGTGATCTGGCAGCCGTTGTTGTGTGCCTGCGGCATCGGGGCGCCGTACTTGTCGATCATGGCCTGGGTCAGGCAAACCTGCGTGGTGGTGGTGCCGCCACCGAAGGGCGACTTGGCGCCCGGGGGCAAGGTCACGCCCGGAGGTAAGGGCGATTGTTGAAACGTCATAGTGGTGGTCATCTCCCACAGGCCGGCTTTCCGAACGGCTTGCGCCCAGGTGAAGGCCGCCATGGCGAAGAGGCAACAGCCCAACTTGATCCAAACTCGGGTCGCGCGCATGATTCCTCCTTATACAGGCAGACGCCAAGAAGCAAAGACTGGCATAGAACAACTGCTTTGTTTTTCCGGTGCCTTCTACAACGTCGCGTCTTGTCGCGAAATGCTTTAACTCATCCAGGGATTATTTCACAGCGCCCCCGATTTGGGTTGGCCATTTAGTAGTGGAAATGGTAGCGGACCTCGGCGTAAATTTGCCGCGGATCGTTGTAGTGAAATCCGCCGAACGTCAGACTGTTGTCCAGCTCCACGCGACGGTTTGCCACATTCAGCGCGGTCACGGAAACAGTGTATTTCTCGCGGAAGTTTTTCCCGAGCGAAAGATCAAACGTGGTGTGCGCGGGCAGATACGGTCCCAGGATATTGCGCGTCCGGAATCCCGTTCGTGAACCCCGAGCCGTAGTACACATTCGTCGAAGCGTACGCATGCCAGGGAAGAGTTCGCATTGAAACCCAAGTTCAACGTGTTTCTCTGATCATGGTCTACCGGTGAATATCCAGGCGGTATATCGAGTGGGCATGCCGATGTCACTGGCGCTAGGGCAGATCAAGCCTCCGGTGATGGGTGAGGTTGCCTGCGCGATTTGATTCGCATAGGCAAGGTGAAACTGGCCGCGATGCCAGAGGCGGGGGGACCGCAGGGTGAGTTCCCAGCCTTGAATCAAGGCGGCATCCCACGTGATCGGCCAGAAGAGATTTGATTCTCCGATATTGTTATGATCCAGCCAATTGCTTGCCCGGTTTGGTAAGTATCGGCGTCAAGAGCCCAGCCGCGAAACGGAATCGTGACGCCAAACTGGTGTTCTTCATCCCGCTCGCCGTGCAGGGGAGCGAAAGTAAAATTCTGGCTGTTCGCTAAACCGAGCAGTGGGCCGGTGGCCGTCACCAGTGGCGGAGCCTGGTAATAGTCACCGTAGAAGGCGCGAAAGACCCAGTTCAGGTGCGGAATTTTCACGGCAACGCCAAAACGAGGGTCCGTCGCGTTTTCCACGATGTCCGCCGTAAAGTGTGTTTGGCGAAGGCCGGCGATTAAGGTCAACCACGAGGTCACTTTGAACTTGTCGCTGATGAATATGCTCGCAAGCCCTCCCGTTACGCCAACCGAAGAGGCGGGGAAGTTTTGACTGCCGTCGGTGAATTGGTTATCGAAGAAGTTGTACTGGTGCTGAGCGAATCCGTACACTCCGACCTGAACATCGTTTCTCCAGACGGTTTTCGTTAAGAGTCGCCTGCAAGCCCCCGTAATTGGCAGCCTGATTCATGGTTGAGATGACGGGATAATCGTTCGCGCCGCCTTGGTAGTCGGCGCTGTTGTAGTGATAAAAGGGAGAAACCGTAAGCAGCATAGTTGGATTGAAGGTGTGGACCCATGAGAAGGTGACGTAGCCGTCGCGCTCATGCTCGCCATCACGGAGGCCGTAACTGGGGGAATTCCCCGCCGCCGCCAACTGCTGATTTCCGATGGAGTTGGGATTCGGGTCGTAGGGAATCTGGTAATAATCCTGCCGCAACGAGGTGACCAGCCGAAATTGGTTCTTGGAGTCGGGATTGAATATGAAGGACGCGAATCCCCCATAGCCGTTCTCCGCATCGTGAAAAACTTGCCCAATCGGGGTCTGCAGTCCGTAATTGCTGCGATTTCCGTTTACACTGCGTAATAGGCGAAGCGCTCGGTATGACCTCCGAAATTGAGTTGATCGTTGGTTTGATACCAATTCCCGAAAGCTGGTGACAAGTTCCGCCTCATTGTTCCGCTCGAAGCCGGTTCGCGGCACGACGTTGAAGATTCCGTACGTACGGTCTCCGTAAGTCGGCCTCGTAGCTGCCTCTTTGAATCTCGAGATAATCAATGTCCTTTGGGTCAATCACCGGGCCCAGATTGGCGGCGATATTCGTGTTGGGTATGGGGACGCCGTCAATCAGCCAGTCAACCTGGTGGCCTCCTCGCATATGCAACATGTCATGGGTCACGTAGGCAGCCGGCACGTAGTCGGTGATCATTTGCAGAGCGTTGGTGCGGTCGGCGCCGGGCGTCTTCGCGATGTCGGCGCGCGTCACGAGCGTCGTTGGCGTCACGGACTCGACATTAGCCACGTTTTCTGGAGCTTCTTCAGAGACCGTTACGGTCTGATTCACCGTAGCGATCTTAAGTTGATAGTGGACGACTGGCGAGGAACTCGAAACCACGGTAACCGTTTGCTGGTCGTCCATAAAGCCGCTCTTCGTTACCGTTACCACGTAATCGCCCACCGGCACCGCTGTAAATGAAAACGTGCCATCCCGGTCCGTTTGCATCATCTGAGTCCAGTCGGAGGTCGCCGACTTAAGCTTCACCGAGCAGTCGCCAATTGGCCGGTGCTGCGGATCGTGAATAACACCTCGGATGGAACCGAACACGGTCCCCTGCGCCGCGGCCGCCAACAGAAGCATGCCAACTAGAAAGAGATTGCGTAGATGGGACATCGCTCCTCCCTCGAAAGTCCGATTGTCAAACCGCATCCCGAAGACAGCCAGTGCTACCAGCGCCGCACTGGCTCCAATCATTTCCTCGCGATTCGGGCGTAACAGTCGGCCGCAGGGATGCATGACAGTGCGGCCATGCCGATGAGCGGCAGGCGAACGCCGATGCCGCCGATCCATTTAGCCAGGCAATATACCTGAAGCGGTTCTCGTGCCGCAATCTGCGCTAGCCTTTTCAGAATCTAGCAGGCTGCTGAAAACTCATGCCAGTGTCATCCCGAAGTCGCGTTGGCTTTCGGCGACCGAGGGATCTGCTTTACTTTTGACGCGCACAAAAAGCAGATCCCTCAGAGAGCAGTTTTTCAGTAGCCTGCTAGAGCGTCAGCAGGGAGCGGATGAGTTCACGCATATTGCTCACCTCTTCCAGGGCGTTCACGCGCTGGATTATCGTCTCTGTCTTCTTAGCACCCAGCACAGGCGCCATCAGGTCCCGCGCCTTCGCGTTCACGGCTTCCGTATCCACGGGATTTTCCTTGGTACCCGGGGGGAAACGCGTGAAGTGGCTTACGGTCCGGCCGTCGCGCAGGGTCACTTCGACGAGGCCACTGCGTGGCGCGGCGGGGTCCGTCAGTTTGGGATCTCCGACCACCTGCACGCGTTGCATGACGGCGCGTATTTGCGGGTCGGCCATGTGCTCGCGCGAGTGGCTATTGGCAAACGAGACGGCGCCGTCTACCAGGGCCGTGGCGATGAGATACTGGCAGTTGACGTTGGGCATCGGACTGTTACTGACAATTCCGGGACCGTCCTCCGGCAGCCGGACAACAATGCGCTCGACAGTGTCGGCGCGCAGGCCATACTGTCGGCGCAGGGCAAAGAACGCATCCAGGGGGGCCTGGTTGGGGTAGCCCACGGAATAGGTTTTGATGCCCGTCTCCGAGACAAAAAATCGGCTACCCAGATCGGCCATCATTGCCTCGGGGTGCGGCTGGGTAGAAAGCGCTTCTATCGCGTTGTGCTTCCCGCTCAGTACATCGCGGACACCGGTAAATCCCATCTGAGCCATGACCACTGCGGTAACGCCATTGCGAGCGCCCATGCCGCCGATGTCAAAGGCCTTTTCAATGTGATCGGGATCCTGAACCCAGCTCCAAAGGCCGGACACCTGCTGCGCCGCATAGGAAAACGCATAGCGCATCCCGATTTCGTCCAGGCGAGCCAGTGAAGCCGCCGCTGCCATGCTGCCTATGGTTGCGACGGGGCCCTCTGCGCCGCGGTGGCCGCCGCGCACTAAGTCTGGGCCAAGAGCCACAAGGAAACGGCAGCCGAGGTCGTAGCCTAGCGCCACAGCCCTGAGCACTTCCATTCCGGATCGTTCCTCTCGTTCCGCCATCGCCAAGGCGGCGGGAACGACAGAACAGCCCGGATGAGCTTTGGTCAACGGGTCGACGTCATCGGTTTCGTCCGCGTGCCCGAACATGCCATTCGCTAGAGCGGCATTGATGGCGGAGGTCCTGACGTTGGTAGCGAAAACCGAAGCTTCCGGCACGCCGCCTTGTCCTCTTACGAAGCTGATGGCCAGTTCTCCGGGCTTGAGACGTGCCCCCGAAACCATGGCCCCCAGCGCATCCAGGACACGATGCTTGGTGTCCAGCAATACCTTTGGTGGCAGACTGCGCTCCCGGGCCGTGACCATGTAACGCGCTAACTGGCCTGTCAGGTCAGAAGCCACCGCCGAAGATGCCTTTGGAGGCGTTTGACCGAGGGGAAGCTCCGCAAGCATCGCCCCACTTGCCGGAAGCGCTGAGGCTGCGATGAGTCCACCCGCCCCCTGCAGGAGACGTCGCCGCGTCAAAACGGAGCGCTCTTTATTCCTAGGTACGTCTTCGCGATTGTCTTCCACCTCTTCCTCCTCATCGAATGCGAAATTTCCATCGCGGCTGCTCTACGGTCGATTCAAGCCACCGTGGGATTGTAGTATAACCAGCAGAGTCCCGACTTATTCAAATCCGGCCGATGCCGTTGCACAGCTGCTTACGCCAGACTGTTTGTTACTGAATCGTGAATCGGCGAGAACGCAGAGCAACCACTGGCGTTTCCGCCATCATAAGTGCAACCGGTCCAAGTTCAAAGAGGAGAAGCTAGTATAGACGCGTCTGCCACCAGGCTGGTATTCGAGCCGCCTTCATATCAATCGCGGATTTATAGAAAACGCTGGGGCCCTTGCGTGCATATCGAAGTAAGTTCGATTGAGCAAGTCAGATTAGAATCAGCCAAACAAGGGTTAGGCGTAGTTCCGGGCTACACGGTACAATCCCCTAATATGGAAATGGTTCCCCACATAAGCCCGCTTCTTGCCCTTATCATTGCGCTGTTGTTTGGGTCGATTGCTGCCAGCGGCAGGTTCAGCCTCAATGCTGCGAATATTCTGCTCTTCGTGGCTTGGGGGGCTGGGGTATTCGCGGTTATGCAATCTGGATGGAGAGATCGTCACCTGAAAATTGCTGCTGAATGCGGGGTCGGAGTTTTGATTTTGATGATCAGTTACTGGATCACTCGACGCCACGCCAGTAAGTCGTCCCATTCCACCAAACGGTAATTACAAGGAAGCTCACAAATATCTCCCCCGCGGCTCCCTGAGCCGACCATGTGCCAGCCAATGCTCCCGCTGTATTCATATTCCGAAAGCGAAGCAGACTTGTTGCCGGGCGCAATTTCGGCACACGCTTGAATACACTTCCGCTATCTGCACGGGTTACTCTTGGCAGCTTGCCGCTCATCGACAAAGCACGCTTCGTCGAAGTAGAGCCGGTCCCCAACTTGCTGATACAGCAGAACCGTGCGTTTGTGCGAATCGCTCTTTCCGGAGATTATCTTCTTGTGCTGGAATGCTGTGCTGTTAGGTCCCTGCTTCAAAACTTCAGTCATCACCCGCCCACGCAGTCTTCCATTGGCAGGTAGTTCGAGGCCAATGATTTTGGCAATCGTGGGCGCAATGTCCGCGTTACTGACGGGAGTGATATCGATAAAATTGCTTTTGAAGTCTGGACCGATGGCGGCCATATTGTTAAACGTGTTGTCGCGTCCCAGGCTCCCGTGCATACCTTGGCCTTCCTGGTAGCGGGTATCGGCAACCTGAACCGCGGTCTGAAGATCACCCGGCGTAAGATAAAACGTCTTGAAGCTGATGACAACCGCGGGCCTTGGTAACTTACCGGTTCCGATCAGATTGACCGCACTGAGCGGAAGGGCACCGGGAATACGGCCATAGCTATCGTCGACGAAAATGCTTCCGATGTAATCCTGCCGGGACAGCAGGCGCACGATCTCACGGACGCGCTCAAAGTTATGATCGGGAACATAAATCAGATCGGTGCCGCCGTTGGTGGCAATTACTACTTTGGCATCTGTCCCATCCAAAACCTTGCCGCTGCCGCCGATGAGACCGTTACCTGAGGCCGGATACTGCCTGACGGTTGCTGTCTGCTGCGGGATCGTTGGGTCCACCGTTTCGTAAATAGCCTCTCCGTTGGTATTCGTAAGTTGGCTGTCCGGGTCGAAGAGGGGCAGGCTGAGAGCGTGCGCGAGATCAATGGCGACATAGCCAGCCGGCAGAAACCCGGTGTTTACCTCCTGAACCCCCTTCGCATCCCTGTAAATGAACCTAGCAGAATAACTTGAAGAAAACCGCTTACCGGTATTGTCAATCTCGTGCTTGCTAACGGTCGCGAAGCCGTGGTCCGAAGTTATAAATATGTCGGTGTTGGCCGCAAGTTGTGAGTCGCTGTTGATGTAAGCGAGGATCTGCGCGAGATTGTTGTCCGCGTTCTTGATTCCGGCGCGTGAAGTTGGGCCGTTGATTCCGGGCGTCAGCACGTTCAGGCTGTCGCCCTGGCTATGCTGGGAACCATCAGGATCGCGGGACCAGTAAAGCAGCAGAAACGGCTGTCTCCGTTTCTGGAATGTTGGCAGGATGGCTTTGGTTGTGGCATCCACGAAATATTGCTGTTGGCCGATATTCGCCTTCAAGGTTCCGGGCGTCGCGTTCGTTCCGGCTGGCTGATCGCGAGGGGTGGCCAGCGTTGACAAGCCCGCGGCGGTCAAAGCCGAAATAATATCGGCGCCCAGGGGCACTCCGGAGGCGCTGCCGGTGCGATCGTCAATGATCACCGTCCGCGGTACGGGAAACCGCCGCTTTTCCGCGCTGATTTGCGCAACATCCTGAACCGCGACCGGCCCCATCTTCCCGATGGCGGCTGTGCTGTAACCATTCTGGCGCGCAAAGCCAAGCAGACTTTCTTCATTCAGGTAGTTACCGCCATAGTGTTCATCCAGGTCGGCAAGAATCTGATCGTCTTCAACAAAGGGCGTTATCGTGCCGGGAGTCTTCCCGAAGCTACCAGTATTGAATACTGGATAACCGGAGTAAAAAGTGTTCCCCATGTGGCCGGAATCGCCAAGATAATGGCCAGTCGCGATGGCCGATGCATTCGGTGTAGTAAACGTTGGGAATAGAGAATGACTGTTCTGGAAATTGATTCCGCGTTCGCGGATGCTGAACAGCGTAGGTGCATCCGTCGCGTTTACCGACCCGTAGCGCAGACCGTCGGCGACAAAAATAATGATATTCCTACGGCTCGGAGTCGCATCGCCGGCTATGGCACACAGCGCATTCTGAAGTACCCCCAAAGTTAGCAGCATTACTGCCAAATGCTTTTTCCCTTGCATGAAGCACTTTCTCCTTAGGACCGAAATTTCGGATCTTGGGGGCCGACTTCGGATGAAACATGGTTCAACCGATGTGCATGACGAAGGACGAAGTTAATGGTAGTCACGTGTTAACAAGAGGCCTTGCAGCGCTGACCGCTGTTGAACCAGCAGATCGCGTGTCTTGGGCCAGATGCACATCCCTACAGTGTTCCACGAAGCAGCTACTCGTGGCAAAACCAAAATCCGGCGGCCTAGTTTTACTCCGCCATATCCCTCCGCTCAAGCGGCGTGACGTGGTCTAGTTTTTCTCCGGCATTTTCAGAGCGCGCTTTTTTTCCGGCCGAAGGATTTTATCGAACACCAGCAACTCCTTTCCCAGCGCGATAAATTCCCGGGCGGCTTTAGAAAGATAGCGGTCCTTAAGGTAAACGGCAGCAAGAACGGACTTCGCTTTCGGGTTTTTGAGGCGCAGAAAGCAGATTGGCAAGGGGTCCTTAAGATAGTAATAAGCCCCCTGATGGGTTCGCGGGATGAAGCTTTGATTGATTAACGAGATTGCGACACCACGAGCGGCGAGTTCGAACAGCGTATCGATGCTCTCGCATTCAAGAATGATGTTGGGCTTGTGGATCCCCGCGTCGCTAAACAGAGCTTCCGACACCTGACGGATTCTCATCCCCGGTTTGAGAAGAATGAACGGGCTCTCCTTAAGCAGTGAGAGATCGATTTCTGGACCATCGTTGTCGGGATTTCTGTACCGTTTCTTGTCCAAGTTTGCCGGCAGATAGCGATCGGGTACGACCGCGAGAATTTCGTCCCGGCAAATGGGGGTATATTCCAGTTGATCTGTTTTCAAGGGAAGATTCATGATCGTCAAGTCCGTTTTCCCGCTCAGCGTCAACCCTTCCAGCACGTTGGATTTTTCCTCGACGAGCACAACCTCGACCCCAGGAAAACGCTGTCTGTAGACGGGCAGAACGACGGGCAGAACGGATCGGTCCCGCAGTGGTGAAATACCGAGGATCAAGCGGGCTTTCGAGCAGTTGTTGATGTCCTCCATCTCTCGAAGTAGCTGCCCTTCCAGATCGACGATCTGAGAGGCGATGGCGACAAACCTCTCGCCCGCATAGGTGAGACGCAAAGGTAGAGTCGTCCTGTCAAAAAACTGAATTCCAAGCTGTTTTTCCATCTTTTGCACGTGAAGACTCAAAGCAGGTTGTGAAGTGTAAAGTTTGCGGGCCGCCTTGGAAATACTTCGTTCCTCCGCAACCGTCAACACGTAGCGGAAATTCCAGCCATGCATAGACGCCTCGAACGACGTTGACCGATCTCAGAGCAACTGAACAGCAGCTCACTCTTGTCGGCCGTGATGAAATTCGCTACACCGGGCGCACCGCGCTGCCCGTCGTTGGCATTGCACGCGGTACGCGGTCATGGTTCGCAGACGGCCAACAGAACGCGGTCTTATTGTATTTACAAATATCTGGTATGTCGAACATTAAAGTATCATAAATACCTTTACGGGTGCTATAACTATGCTCCAACAAACAGAGTGCGGCGTTTTAACTGTCCCATGTGGACGGATGAGTCAAAAAGGGGGCTCAAATGACATCTCAGGTTTTTCTACATGAGTCAAAGCGCCTTAGCCCGGCGCAAGCGCGGGCGTTCATCGCCGCATTCGTGGGTTGGGTTTTTGATTTTTACGAAGTTGTCTTGCTGACGTTCTTGATCGTCCCGATCAGTCGCGAGCTGCATCTCTCGCCAAGCCATATAGCTTACGTCTTTTCGACCCAGCTCTTTTTCTTAGCGGTTGGCGGGGTAGTATCCGGGTTACTTGCGGACCGTTACGGGCGACGTCCCATTCTCATGTGGACGATCATCATCTACACAGTCGGCACTCTAGCCCGGGCGTTTACCTACAGTGAGTTGTGGCTGGTGGCATGGACCGCCTTTGCGGCGCTCGGTATTGGCGGCGAATACGCCGTCGGCCAAACTCTGGTGTCGGAAGTGATGCCCACCGAGCGGCGTGGCTGGTGGAGCGGAATACTCTACGGTGGACACTACTTGGGCGTTATGGGCGGCGCGTTAGTCGGCGGCTACCTGGCGCCGGTGATCGGCTGGCGATGGACGTTTGCAGTCTCGGCGGTGCCGATCCTGTTTGCGGTTTACGTGCGCTCATCGTCGCCTGAATCTGACATTTGGGAAATGCGAACGAAAAGCGTCAGGACCAATTGGCACCTCTTTACTCAACGCTCTTTCCTCTCTCCGTTTTTCCTCTGTCTGGTCGCCTCGATACTGCAATTCTTCGCATACTACGGGATCACCCAGTTCCTGCCGACCTTCCTTGTGAAACAACAAGGCTTTTCACTTGGCAAGGCAGCATGGTGGCTCTTCTTTGTCGCATTGTCCGGCATTGTCGGAGCTCTCATCGGGTCGTATACAAATGATCGGTGGGGCCGGCGGGTTACGCTCTCCTACCTTGCCGGTATTGCATTCGTTGGCGGACTCCTCCTCTTTTTCACATGGCACTCTCTCATCACCAGCCTCTGGATCCTGGTTCCATTTTTCCTGCTCTACGTCGGCTCCAACGGTGGAACCGTATTTGGAGCGCTTTTCAGCGAGATGTTCCCCACCGAGGTCCGTACGACCGGAGTCGCTGCGGCGCTGCAGATCGGGCGTGGCCTCGCTTTTATTCCGCCAATCATCACGGCCGCGATCTTTCCGGTTTACGGCTATGCACCAGTCGTCCTCATGGGCGCAGCCGAATTCGGATTACTCGCCATGTGGGCGTGGGTCTTTAAAGAGACTAGGGGTAAGTCAATGCTTGAGATCGATGCGGAAGCCGAATCTCCGACACATACCGCGGCGCGGGTGAGTACCGTCTAGTAAAATTCTGAACTCACAACTCTAACCAGGCGACTTCCTATTCCCGAAGATAATTTGCGCCTGATTCTTCTTATGAAACCTATCATCAACAGCAAGGAGATCCGAAGGTGTTCAGACAGTACATTAACGGCACATGCGTGGATGGAGAAGGCATCCCTTTTGATGTTGTGAACCCCGCGACGGAAGAGGTCATTGCCACTGTCAACGCGGCTAATGAGGCGCAGACGATCAAGGCGCTTGAAGCCGCGCAGCTCGCGTTCAAGACTTGGTCCAAGACTTCTCTCAACGAACGCATAGGCTGGGTCGTCAAGTTACGCGAGGCCTTGCGCGCCGAAAAAGATACGTTGACCGACCTGGCGGCTCGCGAAGTCGGCAAATCGTATCCGGAGGCTGCAGCTGAATGCAACATGTTGTTTAATGTCCTCGATTTTTATTGTGAAGAGGTCAAACGGGTTTACGGCACCACCATCAAGGATTACGACTCCAAACCCGGCGAGGTATTTCATGTCATGCAGCGGTATCCCGTCGGGGTTGCCGTCGGGCATCTGGCGTGGAACTTCCCTATACAAAATGTTGCCCTCAAACTTGGTCCAGCCTTGGCATCAGGTTGCACCTGTGTTCTCAAGCCCTCCTCTAGCACTCCACTGGCGACACTTTATCTGGGCGCTATCGGCCAAAAGATCGGCTTTCCCAAGGGTGTGTTCAACATCGTCTCTGGTCCTTCTTCAGTGGTAGGCAAAGCGCTCAATGAGAGCAGAATACCGCGTTTAATCACCCTTATCGGCTCTTCTGAAACTGGCCGTCAAGTCATGGCCCAGGGGTGCACGTCTATCAAACGCTTTTCACTGGAGTTGGGCGGCAATGCGCCAGCCATCGTCATGCCCGATGCGGATCTCAAAAGCACTGCAGCCTTTATGGTCACGCGCAAGATCCGTGCCTGCGGTCAAGGGTGTGGCAACATCAATCGCATCTATGTACACAAAAGTGTGCACGATGAGTTCATCAACCTTCTGCGCGTCAACATCGAAAAGGTAAAGGTTGGATGGGGCAAGGAGCTGGGCGACACTATGGGGCCGCAGATCAACAAAGCGGCACGTGACCGGTTGCTCGATCTCGTCAAAGATGCTACGGACAAGGGCGCCAAGTTGATTTATGGCGGCAGGGTTCCTGAAAACATGACTAAGGGGGCGTACATTATGCCGACCCTATTGGATAATGTGCAGGACAGCTCGCGCTTATGCCACGAAGAGGTGTTTGGGCCAATTCTGCCTGTTTGCATTTTCAGCGATCTGGACGATGTCATCAACAGAGCCAACGATACTGAGTATGGCTTGGTGTCGTACCTTTTCTCACATGATTCCCGTACCATCGCCAGGGTTACCGAAGAACTGAACTTCGGAGAGGTGCACGTGAACAACCCCGGCGGTGGCAATTTCGTTCCCCTGCCGCATGTTGGCATCAAGGAAAGCGGAGTAGGCTGCGATGGGTCGCTCTGGTCTCTGGAAGAGTACTTCTGGATGCGACGGCTTTCAATCCGACCCTAGGAACACATTAGAGGAGAATAATAATGAACTCGAATACTCTGTCGTTTTATTGCCCTACAAAGATATTTATGGGAGTTGGTAGTCACCAACAATTGCATGACATTGTTAAAGATTGGAAGATTGAAAGGCTTTTTGTTCTTGCTGACAGTGTTGTTGTAAAAACTGAAATATTCGCTTCTGTGGAAAAGATACTTAAGGACAATAAGGTTGCCTTCGAGTTGTTCACCGATATCGAGTCGGACCCGAGCGCCAACACCGTTCATAAGGCATTTGACCTTTATAAGGCTTCGAAGGCGCCCGTTGTGCTGGCGTTGGGTGGCGGAAGTACCATGGACACCGGGAAAGGAGTGTGTATTCTCGCCAAGAACGGTGGACGTATCAACGATTATGAGGGGATCGAAAAATTTTCTACTCCTCCAATGCCGCTTATCGCCATTCCGACGACGGCTGGCACCGGATCCGAGGTGTCCGGGTCCTGTACGATTACCGACACTGACCGCGGATTGAAGATGTCGATACGCCACGCCGCTCTGAATCCGGCAAAGATCGCGATACTGGATCCAATTGCTTTGAAAACACTACCAGGCATCGTCGCTTCGCATACGGGTGTGGATGCATTCGTGCATGCTTTTGAATCGTACATTTCATTAAATGCGAACCCCCTCACGGATGCGATGAATCTCCATGCCATGGAATTGATGTCGCAGAATATCAGGCAGTTTGTCGCAAACAGGACCAACTTGGAAGCGGGGTTGAATATGGCCTGCGGGTCGAATCTCGCAGGTATCACATTTGGTCAGACGGGACTGGGTAATGTGCACTGCATGGCGCGTTTCGTCGGCGCATTTTGCCATGTGTCTCACGGCCTCTCCTGTGCGGTTTGCTTCCCGGCTGCCGCGGAGTTCAACCTTATGGCGAATCCCAAGAAATATGCCCGAGTTGCTGTGGCGATGGGCGAGAATATTCAGGGATTGACCGAGACCGAAGCCGCGAGAAAAGCCTACAACGCTATCAAATCGATGTGCAAGGACGCCGGGATTCCGGATCGATTGAGAGATGTCGGCGCTACTGAGGCCATGCTTCCCGAGATGGCAAAACTTTCTGCCAAGGCCGGATATAACAAGTGGAATCCGCGTTATACCACCGAACGTGATTTTATGGAATTGTTCGAGAAGGCATATTGATATTCGGACATGAGGCAATGTGGAGGATGCAATTCAGGTGGGCGTCCTCCGCGGCTATTTTTTAAATGCTGCAACTTGCGTTGTTGATGGAAATGGTATAACGAGGCACAATCATGGAAAGAATCGGATTAATTGGGACTGGCATTATGGGGTCTCCGATCGCCAAGAACTTATTGAAGGCGGGGTATCCCGTAACCATCTATGCGAGACGAGAGAATATCAAGAAGGAATTTGAATCCTTAGGCGCCGATATTGCGCCCACGCCCGCTGACCTGGCGGCAAAGTGCCGCATCATTTTTCTTCTCGTGAACTATTCGAAGGATGTAACCGAGCTTCTGTATTCAGCACATGGCATTGTCAGCGGAGCCGAACCAGGAACTGTTATTGCTGACATGACAACAACCGATCCCGACTTTCCTAAAAATATCTCCAAGCGATTATCGGTTAAAGGAATCGACTACCTCGACGCACCCATTTCCGGCGGCGCCTTGGGGGCTCAGAACGCGCAGCTCGTCATTATGGTAGGCGGGAAACAAGAGGCAATGGAAAAGTGCCTTCCGGCATTCAATTCCATTAGCAAAAGAGTCGTATACATGGGGGAATCCGGGAGTGGACAAACAGTTAAGTTGATTCACAATCAACTTTCTTACACGACCTTTTGCGCCACTTGTGAAGCAGTTATTATGGGGGAAAAGCTTGGGTTAACCGCGGATAAAATGATCGATGTGTTCAATAACGGCACTGCGCGCAGTTTTGCCACGGAGGTCAGGTTCCCCAAGTTTATTCTCACGGACAAGTTCGATATGGGAGTCCCCTTCAGCACCGCCTTCAAAGATATCTCTCTGGCGCGGAAGGTTAGACAAACGACCAAGGTGAACTTCCCTATCAGTAACTGGGTCTATAAGTATATGAAGTATTGCATGGATAGAAATGCAGCAAACGAGGACGTTTCGACACTAAGTGTAAAGATGAAGGACATCTTGGGGCGAGTAAAATCCTTCATGTGATTGACCCAGCTGGATATGGGAACATTCTTCCAGAATTGCCTTGGAAAATCGAGGTGACGTCGGGATTGGAAAATGCAGCTCAACCGCAAGTTAAGGAGGGTGAATAGTGAGTAACTTTATAGTTCCCTTGGATCTAGGGGAGTCGACTTACGATCGAAGCTTGTTTTTTCTGCGGAAGTATATCGGGCAGCGCGCTGTTGGGAAAACTGTCGCCGCCTATATCGGCGGAGCAAAGAAGAAGATACTGGTTGATGCTGGTCCTCCCGATATGGAGCGATCGCTGAAATATCACCCTTACTTTAAGGTAGAACCGCGTACCCCGGAGCAAGAGATGCCTGGTGCGCTTGCCAAAGCTGGTGTCAAGCCCGAGGAGATAGATATTGTCATTCTGACGCATCTTCATTGGGATCACGTCGGCACTGTGGAGTTGTTTCCGAACGCTCAGTTCATCGTCTCTGAAAAGGAATTGCAGTTTGCCCTGAACCCGACCCCGTGCTTGTATGCTAGCTATGAGGCTCTGCAATTAGGTATTCAGCCGTTGTTCCTCAAAGTAATAAACAGAATAAAAACTGTTGATATGAAGGAAAAAGAGATTGTGGAAGGGGTTAGAACGATACCTCTTCCCGGCCACAGCCCTGGCGGAATCGGCGTTGTCGTGGACACGGAGAATGGGCCGTATGTCATCGCCGCGGATGCCGTTCCGACATACGAAAATATGAGGGGCGACCCCCAAAATAACCAGCCTTATATCATGTCTGGCGTCTATACCGATATGCAGGAGATGTGGAAGAGCTTTGAGTTGATTGATGAGATCGTTAAAGGCGACATCGACAAGGTGATTCCAGGACATGAGCCGCTGGTATTTAAGAAGGAACGCTATCCTTAATATCCGGCGCGGAGGCTGCTCTTGTTGTAAAGGCTAGCAGCGCGGCAGCCGGCAGAACAAGTAGAACCGGACTGGAGAGTGCTGTTGAGCCAGACAGGCTCCCGGTATTGGAAACGTCTCAACTGTCACGCCCCGCCAAGTAGCAGTCGGCGGGGCATTTGTATCCCAGAGGGCAAGCATGAAAGCTGCAATTTTGAAACAGTACTCGAAGCCGCTGGTAGTGGAAGACGTGGCTCGGCCGAGCGTCCGTCCGAATGAGGTGTTGGTGAGAGTGAGGGCGTGCGGCATTTGCGGGACCGATCTTAAGACTTGCGCCGGAAAGGCAGGGACTAAGGTGCCTCTTATCATGGGGCACGAGATCGCTGGCGAAATCGTTGAATTAGGAGCAGGGGTCAGTGACATCCGTGTTGGAGATAGAGGCGTCGTTCACTTCTATCTGACGTGCGGGAAATGCGCCTTTTGCCTGAGTAACAGAGAAACCGTGTGCACGCATCCGCTGGGGCGATTTGGATTCAACGTGGACGGTGGCTTTGCTGAGTACCTTGCGGCGCCGGCGAGAAACTTTATTCCGATTCCCGCGAACTTGACATTTACCCAGGCTTGTATCGTTTGCGATGCAATTTCTACCACCTATCGCGCGCTAAGCAAAGCAGCTATCCAGCCGGGACAATATGTACTTGTGATGGGTCTCGGCGGCTTGGGGATTCATGCGATCCAAATTGCGAAGGCTCTGGGCGCAAATGTGATCGGAGTCGATATCAACCCGGCGAAACTGGAATTGGCAAAACAACTCGGAGTCGAACACGTTCTCAGGTTCGAACCGGATAGCAGCTTCGTCGAAAACGTCAAGAAGGAGGCTGATGGAAATCTGATTTCCGCAATCCTGGAGACCGTCTCCATTCCGGCTACTGTGGATGCGGATCTTAAGCTTCTGGGACCGGCCGGAAAGCTTGTCTTAGCGGGCTACACAGACGTTCCCGTGAGCATCCCTCCCTATGCCTTGGTACTGAACGAGTTGTCTGTCTACGGATCGAGAGCGTCTAGCCGCGAAGATGTGCGAGCTGTGCTCTCGCTTTTGGAAAAAGGGGTCGTTGTTCCGGTTGTAAGCAAAACATATCCGCTTGAGGAAGTAAACTATGCGATCGAAGAGCTAAGGCAGGGAAGGTGTATTGGACGGCAGGTTATTACCATTGGATAGCTCGGGCGGGACAGTAGTTGCTCCCGCCCTGATCCAATCAGCCTTTGCACGGATGGCTCCTCATGCTAGTCCCAACTGTTTTAGCTTGCTTTGGCCGGGCACGCCATCGCTTCCCCAACCGCGAAACTCATAGTACTCGTCCAGCATCTTCGGCAGGTCAGGTACTTTGCCCGCGGCTCCTCCCGCGGCAAACGGCTCGTGCTCCAAGCGGTACGGCAGATTGTCGTCGGCCCGGGTCAACCCGCAGGAGATGTTCAGCAGGCGCTTTATGTTGAGGCTCCGCTCGCCCGCCATGAGAAACTCCTCGGCGTCCATCTCCCAGTCGGTTACGTAATTTGTAAGCTGCAAGAGGATCGGAACATCATAAACGCGCATGGCGATCTGACATACCTTCAGCGAGTTAAACAGCTCGGCGTAGTTCTGGACCAGGGCCGCTGCTTTGCCTTTGCCCTTCTGCTCGAACCTGTCCAAGGCCGCCGGATATCCGAGGCCCGGAAGGGGAACGCGCTCTACGTTGTGCGTGCAACCCCGGTGGCAGGCTCCGCGTGGCGAGGTTGCATAGGCCACCGCCAGACTGACCAGCGCTCTGGGATCGTGGTACGGCGCCTCCAATCCCTTCACCTGGATCGCGAATTTTTCGGCCTCCGGGCCAAGCTGTTCGGCCGCCTTGCGAACTCCTCCCTGGAGCAACGCCCCCACGCCCTCGCCCTCGGCAATCTGCCGGATCAGCGATAGCGCCCCCTCGCCGCTACCCCATTCCAGCTTCGGCCCCGACGGCGATTCCTCGATAAGTCCTTTGCTAACGGCTTCAAAGATGAAAGCGATCGAGCCGCTGACCGAGATCGTATCCATCCCGAGCCGGTTGCAGAGGTCGTTGGCCTCGATCACGGTACTCCAGTCGTAGATCCCGCATTGCGGGCCGAAGCCAGCAATCGCCTCGTACTCCGGCGCACCCGCAACCTCTCCAGCGTGCGGTCCCTCTGGAATGCGAGTCTTCTTCCCGCAACCGACGAAGCAAGGCGGACAGTGATACTTGCCGGCGCCATACTGGCCGACCATGTTCTCTCCGCTCAGGCACTCGACGGCCTTCGAACAATCGCCGTCCGTCCAGTTCCTAGCGCTCAGGTCGGCGATAACGGCGCCTCCGACGGTGCCGCCGGGAGTGCCATAGTCGGCCACACGCTTCATCTTTTCCATCATCCCCGGAGCCAGAGCCCGGACGGTCTCCAGCAGCTCTTTGGGGTGCGCGATCGGCACTCTTAGCGTCCCCTCGGCCACCACAGCCTTCAGGTTCTTCGAGCCCATCACCGCACCCATGCCGCAGCGTCCCGCAGCCCGGGCGTGCGAACCTTCGCTCATGATGTTCGCCAGCGGAACCAGGCGTTCGCCCGGCGGCCCGATGCATACCACCGCCGACTTGGGGCCATACTTCGAGGTCAGAATGTCGAAGGTCTCGTAGGTGTCTTTCCCCCAAACGGACGCGGCGGAGACCACCGCGATCTCGCCTTGAATGACCGTCAGCACAGAAGGTGATGAAGCCCGGCCTCGGATGGCGATGGCGTCGTAACCGGCGGCCTTGAGCGCCGTGCCGAACCTGCCGCCGCTATCAGCCTCGCCCCAAATTCCGGTCTGCGGCGACTTGGCGGCCACGGCAAAACGTCCAGAGGTCGGAATGCCCGTTCCGGTCAAAGGGCCGGTGGCAAAAATCAAAATGTTCTCCGGCCCCAGCGGATCGATCTCGTGAAACACGCTTTGTCGAAAGATGTAGGCCGCAAGTCCGGTACCGCCGATGTACTTACGACGGACATCCTCCGCCAACTCTTCGATTTTCACCGTCCGCGTGCTCAGGTCGATCCACGCCAATTTCCCCATATAGCCGCCCATGAATTTACCTCCCTAACCGTGCGTTTACGAGTGTTGCCAGAAATCTTCTCTTTGAGTGTATAGAGTTGCTCAAATTCTACTCCTCGTGAGCAGTTTGTGGGTTTTGACTAAGATTGCCGGATCAAAGGCAGTTCCTCGGCGTAGAAGTCCATTTATAGCACCGCGAAGTTATTCATGACATTCAATTGTTTGATATGGCAGTTATTTACAAATGCGTATCGATCTTCTCTGACTTCTGGGTATGCAACTCCGCTTGCGAGCGCTTATGGCACAATCACGATCTTGCCCTTGACTCGCCTTTCCATCAGCTCGATCAATGAGTCCTTCGCGCGATCTAGAGGATAAGTAACCGTGACCGTTGGCCTCAGCTTGCCGGCAGCGTAGAGACTGACAAGCTCGTTGAGATGAGCTCTAGTCCGAACCAAGTCACGCGGCAGAAAACCGCCCCAACTCACACCGACAATCGAGCACCCCTTGAGCAATGTTAAGTTGAGTGCGATTCGCGGGATCTCTCCCGCAGCGAAGCCAACGACGAGAAACCGTCCATCCCATGCCATCGCACGTAATGCCGGCTCCGAATAGGGACCACCTACCGGATCGCAAATCACGTCTACGCCGCGATCCGATGTCAGCTCACGCAAACGCGCTCGCAAGTTCTCAGTGGAGTAGTTGATTGTCTGATCCGCACCGTGCTCCCGGCAAAGATCGAGTTTGTCCTCCGACGAAGCGGCCACAATAACATGCGCTCCGAGTGCCTTACCGATCTCGATCGCAGCGATCCCTACCCCGCCCGCTGCGCCGAGCACAAGCAGCGTTTCCCCATTCGCTAACCGACCACGATCTTTCAGCGCGTACAGTGAGGTTCCGTAAGTCATCAAAAACGCGGACGCCTGAACGTAGTCCATTCCCGCCGGTATTGGAATTAGCCAGTCGACCCTCGCGATCGCCTCCTCGGCGAAGCCACCCGCCCCCATGGTGGCAACAACGCGGTCGCCAACATTGAAGTCGGAAACGTCCGATCCCTTTCGTAGGATGGTACCCGCCACTTCCCTTCCTGGGGAAAAGGGGAAGGCAGGCTTGGCCTGATACTTGCCCTGAATGGTCAGAATGTCCGGAAAGTTCACGCCGCACGCTCTAACGCGAATCACAACCTCTTTCGGTCCAGGTTCAAGCGAAGGCACGTCTTCCAGAACCAGAGAGGAGGGCGGGCCAAAGGCTTTGCAGAGAACTGCTCTCATGTCTATTTCCTATGCGGCAGAGGTTGCCAGAAGCATCTCCCAAAAGCATCTCAATGTACCGAAATAAGTTAAGCTCGGTCAACCGGAGTCACTCCCATAACCATCGGCTGCCACCCTGCAGTTGCCAACGTGATCGGACTGGTGGTGGATCACAATTACGTGCGATTTGCCACCGCGGCTGCTCTGCTCGCGAACTGGTTGAGGCAAAGCAGCGGTTGCAGCTGCTCCCGTAAATATGGAACATCCTGGGGATCATGCCGTCTTCTGGTTACTTCCCTCTAATGTCCCCAAGATCAAAATAATCTGTGAGCAAACAAGCTTCTCAGAAGAAGACTTGTTTACTAACTTGACAACATAATCTTGCCCGCCATAACATCGATTCGCGGTCTCGACAAGTCCCACCCAATCCGGATCATTCAGCAGGAATCCATCCGCGTAGGTTTGGTCCTCATGCTTGTTGAGACCGAAGCGGCTTCGGCCGGAGTAGTAGCACGGAGGAATTAGCAAGTGTCTCGTCTAAAGGGAACCGTCAAATGGTTCAACAACGCTAAGGGGTTCGGCTTTATCGGCCGCGATGGTGGACCCGATGTTTTCGTTCACTACACTGCCATCACCTCCGAGGGATACAAGAGCCTTCAGGAGGGTGATGAGGTTGAATTTGAGATCGTCGAGGGCCAGAAAGGGCCGCAGGCCGGCAACGTCACCAAAGTCGCCTGACTTCGAATAAGCCGGCGTTATCGCGAGACCCGGCCGAGTGGCTGGGTTTCCTTTTTTTGCACGATCTGCCCGCAAGATACGATTGCGCGTTGCTAGAATTCAGAGGTGGAGGCGACGCGTGGATAACAAGGGCATCGCCAATATTCTGATCGAAACTGCCGATCTGATGGAGATCGCCGGCGAAGATTCGTTTCGCATACGTTCCTACCGCAATGCCGCCGAAGCCATTGAAGCTTTGCCGCGGCAGGTCACCGAGCTGATCGACGATCCTAAGAAACTGCTGGCAGTTCCCGGCATCGGCAAGGGCATGGCTGCGAACCTGCGGGAGATTCTGCAGGAGGGCGAGCTAAAGCTGCACGCACAGCTACTCGAAAAATATCGCCCGTCAATGCTGGAGTTGCTCAAAATCCAGGGGCTCGGTCCAAAAACCGTCAACCTGATCTGGTTGAATTTTCAGGTTTCCGACGTTACTGGAGTAGAGCAGCTCGCGCGCGAAGGCAAGCTGCGCGGCCTGCCACGCATGAGCGCGAAGACCGAGCAGAAAATTCTCAAGGCGATTGAAACCTATCGCGGCATATCAGGCCGGTTCCATCTCGATGAAGCCGATCGCACGGCAGCCAAGTTGATGGCGCATATTGGCCAGATGCCCGGAGTGGAGACGATGACTCCGGCCGGCTCGCTGCGTCGCGGACGCGAAACCGTGGGCGATCTTGACTTGCTCATCACCGGGCACTGCTGCGCGCAGCCGGCGGAACGCGACGCGCTCATCGAGCGCATCTTGCAGTTCCCCGGCATTGCCGATGTGCTGGCGCGCGGCGAGAACAAGGTCAGCGTCAAACTTCGTAGCGGCATGCAAATCGACGTGCGCATTCTTCCGCCGGACTCGTTCGGCGCCGCCTTGCAATATTTCACCGGCTCCAAGGCGCACAACGTGGCTCTGCGTCAGCGCGCGCTGAAGCACGGATTCACGCTCAACGAGTACGGCTTGTTCACCCTCGAAGACAACCAACTGGCGGCCAGCGCCACGGAAGAGGAGATCTACGGCAAGCTCGGCCTCGATTGGATTCCACCCGAGTTACGCGAGAACTCCGGTGAGCTGGAGGCAGCCGAAAAGCACGCTTTGCCGCAACTGGTCCGCCTCGAAGACATTCGCGGCGAAGTTCACATGCACACGGTCGAAACCGACGGCCGTTGCACCATCGAAGAAATGGCGCTAGCCGCCCGCGAACGCGGCTACCAGTACATCGCCATCACCGAGCACTCCAAAAATCTGGCGTTCGCCAATGGTCTCGATGAGAAGCGGACCGTCGAGCACGCGCAACGGCTTCGCCGTGCTAGCGAGCAGATCGAGGGCATCACTATCCTGGCGGGCATAGAGGTTGACATCCTGGCGGACGGCGCACTCGATTTGGACGACTCCGCCCTGGCGCAACTGGATATCGTGATCGCCAGCGTTCACTCGGCGTTCAACCAGGAACCGGTACAGATGACCGAGCGCCTGCTGCGCGCCGTCGAGAATCGTTATGTCAGCGCCATCGGTCATCCCACCGGCCGGCTGCTGCTGCGTCGTGAGGCTTATCATTTCGATCTCGACGCGGTGCTCCAGGCGGCCGCCGCCCGCAAGGTCGCCATGGAGTTGAACGCCTATCCCGACCGGCTTGATCTTTGTGATGTGCATCTGCGCATGGCGCACCAACGCGGAGTCAAGATACTCATCAACACCGACGCGCATCACACGTCGCATTTCGAAAAGCTCAAGTATGGCGTACTGCAGGCCCGCCGGGCCTGGCTGACTGCTGCCGACGTGCTCAATACTTTGCCCGTCGACCAGCTGCTGGCCGCCATCAAGCGGGAGTAAATCGGCGGCAACCCGGATACGGGAATGCTGCCATTTGCATCTCATGATTGTGATCATGCGGAGAAGTGTGCGGCGACTCTCAACCGCCGTAGCTCATCCGGCACGAGTGGCCGGAGCAAGCAGGAACGATGGCCAGCCCCTTGTTTAATCCGAAGTCCAATCCAAGTTCCAATGCGGACGATGCCGGTCATGTGCCTATGACCGAGGAGTTCGACAGCTTCAAGCACACCATGCCTTCGGCAGGCCCGGTGATCATCGCCATGCTGCTTCTGGCGCTCGCCATCGGTGCGGCCGCGTATTTCCTGCGTGCGACGCCGGTGGCCTCCGGAAGCATCGACCAGGCGTTTGCCGTCAACGTTCCGGGGCAGGATCTGGCGCTTGCCACCGTGCAACTCAGCCTGACGAATATCTCCAAGAAGCCGCTTTTTCTGAAAAATGTGAAGATCACGATCCGAACCAGCAAAGGCGACTTCAGCGATGACTTCGGTTCGGTATCCGACTTCGAACGCTACTTCCAGGCATTTCCGGAATTGCGGCAACACTCCATTGCCGGGCTGGCCCGTGAATCCCGCATCGCGCCAGGCGGCCAGATTTCAGGCAGCGTCGTGGTCAGCTTCCCGATTTCGAAAGAGTCGTTCGACGACCGACAGGGAATAACGGCCACCGTATCCTACTACGATCAGCGGCCAGTCGAAATCAAACGCTAGAGCAGTGCGCCAACCAGAAGGGGGCGTTATTTGAAGCGGCTTCCTGCCCCTTCGTATTCCTCTCCGTAGCGATTCATAATGTCCCGTTGAGCCGCGCGTCATGCCTCGCTAGGGCGCATACTTCACCGAGCAGCCATAGGAGCGCGTGGACGGCTCGTCCACAGGCTTTCCGGACATCGACTCGGTGAGCGCCACGTTGACATAGTTCTTCGATTTCGGAATGTCGCCGGCATCGCTCGTCGGGTGGTCGTCGATGGCGCCCTGGTAAACCAGTTTGCCATCGGGCGCGACGATGAAAATCTCCGGCGTCGTCTTCGCGTTATAGAGATGGCCGAGCGTTCCCTGTGGGTCCAGCAGTGCCGCCGTCGGTGAGGCCTTCATCTGTTTCAGGTACGCATTCTCTTGGTCGGCGGTCACATAGCCCTGCATGCCCGGAGCGGATGAGATCACGGTGAACCAGACAACTCCCTTCGCGGTCCACTCTTTCTGCAGCTTCTGCATGTTGCCGCTCTCATAGTGCTTGCGGGTGAAAGGACAGCCGTTATTGTGCCATTCGAGCACCACATACTTGCCCTTGTATTGCGAGAGCGTGTGCGCTTGGCCGTTGCTGTCCACGGCGCTGAAGTCCGGCGCCTGCTCGCCCACGCGAACTGCAAACGCGGTCGCGGTCAGGCACAACAATGCCAAGACGTATGTGAGCTGGGTGAAGCTCCGCTTCATGGTTTCTCCTCCTCACTTTCTCTGTCTTGCCAGGTCACTTGCTCGATCCTTGGCCTTTGCCGGAACCTGCCAGCGCGGTCACGGAGACTGCATAGGAATGTGATTCCGAGTCCGCAAGCACTCCCCTCAACAGGGTCAAAGGGCCGGTGAACTGATCGGATTTTTTGAGTGAGACGGTAAAGCCCGACGCGCTCGCCTGCACTCGCTGCGGACTGGAGTCCTCAATCACGTTGGCATCCAGCGGGAAGAAAACGGCCGAGCGCAGTCTTCCGGCCGAATCGATGCTGAGCCGTATCTCGTCCTTGGAGTCCTCGAGGCTCAGTTTCCATCCCTTGGGGAACGGCTTAGGCAGCGCTGCCCGCGCCTGCCGAAACAGCGGTGCAGTCTGTGGATCGACCACCGGCTTGGCCCCCAGCGGAAGCAATAAATCGACCTCCGCCTTCGCGGGGATACAGATATCGCCGCAAACCAGCCACCTCACCGCGGCATGGATCGTGATCGGCACCGGCTGGACAACTGCAGCCGGAATGTGCACCTCGACTGGCAACAACACCTGCTGCTCGTAGCCGAAATCTAACAGCGTTCCGGTGGGCAGGCGCTTGGGCGTGGGCCACTGGATGGCATCGGCCGCGAAGCCTTGAGGTAACTGCCAGCTCACCCGCGGCGGCTCCCCTGAGTCGCCGGGATTGACCCAATAAATATGCCAATGCGGGTCGAGCCTGAACAGCAAACCGAGGCTGAAATCCGTGCCGGCGGCGACCGAGGAATTCTCCGAGATCAACTCCACGGAGCTGTGCGGTGCCTGCTTGGGCGCGGCAGCCGCTGGCAGTGCCAATGCCATGGCAAACAGCAGTAAGCAGCAAAAACCCAGCACCCAACCGCGCCGACCCATCCGCCGGATGCTGCCACGCAAATGCATATTCCATTAGACGGCAAATCGGACCCCCAGTTGCGCGATAGCGACGACAAAAGTGTCGAATGGGAGCAGCCGGTTACGCGCTTCCGATCAAAATGCCGGTCAAAAATACCAGCACTCCGCCGAGCACAACCTGCAGCGTAGCGGCAACCAAAGGGGTATCCATATACCGGTTGCGAATCCATGAGATGACGGCCAGCTCGAAGGCAACCACGATGACGGCAACCGTCATGGCCAATCCAAAGGAGTGGATCAGGAAGGGCAGCGTATGTCCTATGCCGCCGGCCGTAGTCATCAATCCGCAGACCAATCCGCGCATCCAGGGATGGCCGCGGCCGGTGAGGCTGCCATCGTCGGAGAGCGCCTCGGCAAAGCCCATGCTGATGCCGGCACCGATCGAGGCGGCCAGGCCCACGAGGAAGGCGTCCCATGAACTCCTGGTGGCGAAGGCGGCGGCGAAGACCGGGGCGAGGGTGGAAACCGAGCCGTCCATGAGGCCCGCCAGCCCGGGCTGGACGATCTGAAGCACGAAAAGCCTGCGGCTGACCTCGTCTTCCTCGCGCCGGATATCGGGCTGGAGCTTTTCCTTCCCCAGCTGGTCGGCGCGCATCGAGTGCGACCGTTCCTCTTCCGCCAGATCGCCCAGCAACTGGCGCAGACTGGCGTCCGCCGTAACCGCCGCCGCCTTTTCGTAGAAACGGCGGACCTCCATCTCCATGGCGCTCGCCTGTTTGCGCACCACCTCGAGTCCAAGCGGCTTGTAAAGCCACACCGGGCGGCGCTTGACGAACCCTCTCACGTCGTCGCGGCGGATCAGGGGAATGTGTTCGCCGAACTTCCGCTTGTAAAGTTCGAAGAGGCGATGCCGGTGGCCCGTCTCCTCCTGGCGCATGCCTTCGAATACCTGGGCCGAAGCGGGATAATTCTCCTGCAGTCCTTCGGCAAAATCGGCGTAGATACGCGCGTCTTCTTCTTCCAGCTCGATTGCCAGCGCTAGAACTTCCCGCTCGGAGAGGCTTTCAAAGTTTCTCATCGATTCCCCTGTTCGGCGTCAGACGGCTATTCGTAGACAGTATAGAATTCGCCCGCGCCATCAACCAGTGCTGGATCTCAATCCATTGGAGAGCTTCGAAACTAATCGCTGCGCAGCCAATCGCGGAGGTTAAGTTGCAAGTGCCCGCCGAAATCACGATGCTGGTTGCGCTCGATGGTGAAGGCCACGTCCAGCAACTGGCCCGCTTCGAACGGATCGCCTTCGAACCGCCCAGCCATGCCCCAGCCGAGGGCCTCGATGCCGCGAGCCAAGCCTGATCTGCTGTCCATTCCGCGCGCCAGCTTCAGTTTCAGGTGCTTGCCTTTCAGAATGAGCGCCGGCGCCAGCGAGCGCGCCTTGCGCGCGATGAAGACCGGCTGCGGATTTCCCGCGCCAAATGGTTCCAAGCGGCAGAGCGCATCCCAGAGTGGCGACCCAATCTCATGCAAGGGAAGCTCCAAATCGTATTCGAGCGTCGGCTCCAGGTCCTCGGGCCGGAGACGTTCCTCGGCGAAGCGTTGCAGCCGCCGACGCAGCTCGGGCACGTGCTCGGAGCGCATCGAAAAACCAACCGCATAGGCGTGGCCGCCAAAGCGTGTGAACAGTTCGGAACAATGTTCAAGCGCTTCCAGCAGATGAAAGCCGGAAATGGAACGTCCCGAACCATGCGCATCTTCTCCGTCGCGCGAAATCACCACCGCCGGACGCTGGTAGCGATCCACCAGCCGCGACGCGCAGATGCCGATCACTCCGCGATGCCAGCCTTCTCCGTCCAGCACCAGGCAGAGGGCGGCGGCGAACTCGGGCGACTCTTCCAGTTGCGACGCTATGGATTCCAGAATGCGCGCTTCTACCTGTTGGCGGTCGCCGTTCAAGCGGTCCAGGTTCTTGGCAATTTCAAGTGCGCGGGCGGGGATTTTCTCCGCGAAGAGGTCAACGACGTTGCGAGCAACATCCATTCTTCCCGCCGCATTCATGCGCGGAGCGAGGCGGAATGCGACATCGGTCACCGTGAGCGGGCAGCCTGCCGCAATGTTGGCAACCTCAAGCAAGGCCCGCAGGCCCGGATTCACCGGATGGCGCAACTCGTGCAACCCGAGACTGGCAAAGATGCGGTTTTCACCGGTGAGCGGCACCGCATCGGCGATGGTCGCAATGGCAACCACCTTCAGAAATGAAGGCACCAGGCGCAAGTGTCCGCTATTCTCCAGCAGCGCTTGCGCCAACTTGAAAGCCACTCCGGCTCCGCATAAACCTTTGTTCGGATACCGGCAGTCTGCCCGGTTCGGGTTCAGCACCGCGAGCGCCTTGGGCAGGCCCATGCCCACTTGCGGCAGGTGATGGTCGGTGACAATGAGATCGACATTCAACCTGCGGGCGGTCTCGGCGGCGGCAAAGGCCCGCATTCCGGTATCGACGCTGATGATGAGACGGATTCCCTCGGCGGCGGCCCGCTCAATGACCTCGTCTCGCAGGTCGTAGCCCTCCAGCAACCGATGCGGCACATGAAAATCGCACTGCCCGCCGCACAGCTCAATGGCTGTCTTGAGGATCACGGTGGCCATGGTGCCATCCACATCGTAGTCGCCATAGACGAGCACGCGTTCGCCGCGCGCGATGGCCTGCAAAACGCGCTCGACCGCCGTTCGCATGTCGAGCATGAGATAGGGCGAGTGCAGGTCCGCCGAGGACGGGTTCAGAAAGCGGCTGGCTTGCTCGGCATCGCCAATTCCTCTGCGCGCAAGCAGAGTGGCAACCACAGGTGGTAATTGCAGAGCTTGCGCCAACTCGCGTGCGCACGCATCAACGCCGGCCGGCGACGGTTGGAACAAGTCTGCGGAGTGTGTAAGAAAATGCGCGTCCGCGCCTGCGGCATGCACCAAGGCGCCGTCGGATGGCGAAGCCCCCGGCATGGGTGCGCGGCAAGTCAAGGGTCGAGGAATCCAGCGCAAGCTCAGCGCTCGTCGTCCGAGTCGGACTCGTCGATGGTGATGCTGCCGAAATCTTCCGCCAGGTCGAGCAGCCGCTGGTAACGGTCATGCCACTCGCAGGAGATCTCGAACAGGAACATGACACCCTGGTGCGGAAAAGCCAGTTGGATATAACCGATCTTGCCGAGGTAGGTGCGCAACCAGCGCGCTTCTTCCACGTCCTCGTCGTTGGAGTAATTGGCGTGTTCGAGCCGGCGGATGAGATAGTCGATGTCGGCTCGCTCCAACGCCACGTCATTCATGACCAGAAATGGCGCGCCGCATGCCTTCGCCAGTTCGACAAAATCTTTCCAGCTTTCAGGATTCTCATCGCTGTCCCAAACGACGCTGTTCAACTCGTCGGGAACGTAACCACGAAAGCGGCACATGCCGTGGCCTTCGGTGAAGGCGGTCATGTCGTCTTTCAGCGCACTGAGATCATCGAGCATAAGCTGTCTGCTGTTTTACCAGAAACCCGCCTGCTTTGCACGTCTCCGCCAGCCGGGTTCACCGAGGCAAGCGGGGTCGGCACATCTTTGGCTCGGTGCCATGTGCTAAGATGTTCTTTTTTCAAAGATATTTTTTCAGCCGCTGCTCTTACTAACAACATGGTCCTTTCCCGAGAATACGTTAACTACTTGGCTCGTCAAATCGTTAAACGCCTTATCGGCGGCCAATTTGTGGAAGCCAAGGACGTGAACGCCCTGACTGAGCGCATCGACAAGTCCCTTTTAGAAGAACTGAGCGTCGAAGATCGCATCAACGAAGAGGTTCGCGCCATTCTGGAGGCGTATTCGGACGAGATGCGCCGCAGCGGTGCGAACTATCAGGAGATGTTCAAGAGAGTGAAGGGTGAGTTGGTGCGCAAATACAGGGCGGTGCTATGAGAATTAGCCGCGACAAGGTGAGCCGGCTCACCAAGAGTGTCTTCGAATCGCTGCGAGAATTCGAGCAACTGATCTTCGTCGAGGACCCGCAAACTATCCGTCTGGAGATCCGCGCCGCTCTTGAGCACTTGCTGGACGAAGAAGAAGGTCTCGACAAAGCCGCCCGGCAGAAGATCGAATCGCAAAAGCGAACCATCGTAGAAGGCACTCAGGAGTGGGACATCCTCTACCGCAAGTATTATGCCGATGAAGTCAAGAAGCTCGGCATCAGCTAACCCGCCGCTGAAGAACAGGTTTACTCTGGCATGCGGTGCGTTTTTCCGCAGCTTGCTCTAACGGGCGCTTCAATTTCAGCAGTTCTCCCGGGCCAGCCTGCCTCCACCCCCAACGAGCGCAACTTAGGCGCGCAACTTCGGCGCCTGTTCGGACCCTATGCCAATTTCCAGCCGGTTCGCAGTGGCAAACGGCTTCCATTTCGTTATTCTTGATCTGCGGCTGCTTGCGGCCAGAGCCTGTTCAGGCCGCCAAGCGAGAGCAGCCGGAGCGGAGTCCGTCATGGTTCCTCAAGGCCGGGGTCCCCGCGCACTCTTTAATTGCGCGTGATGGGGCGGGAAAGCGACGCTGTCGAAGTGGTACAAAGCATGGCCGACTGGAATTCATTGAAGCAACAAATCAATCGGCAGGCTCGTCAAGCCGGCTTCGATCTCTGCGGAGTTGCGCCGACTACTCATTTTGCCGAGCTCGAGTATTTCCCTCGCTGGATTTCGGCAGGCCGTCACGGCGAAATGAACTACTTGGCAGCCCGCACCGAAGACCAGCGACTGAAGCGCGAGAGCCTCGCCAATGTTGCGCCCTGGGCCCGCTCGGTGGTTGTCTGCGCCATCGACTATGACAGCCCGCACCCCTACTCCACCGAATGCAACGACCCCTCACTCGGCTGGATTTCCCGTTATGCATGGGCCGAAACCAACTATCACAAGACGGTTCTGAAGCGCCTGCGGGCGCTGGAATCGTCCCTTACCGCAGTTGCCGCGCATGAAAAATTGCCGGGTACCCCGGAGCCTCTGCGAACCTGGTGCTACGTCGATACCGGACCGGTGGTGGAGCGCGTTCTGGCACGCTATGCCGGTATCGGTTGGGTGGGCAAGAATACCTGCATGATCAATCAGCAGCTTGGGTCGTGGATTTTTATCGGCGTTCTGTTGACCTCACTCCCGCTGCCGCCCGACCTGCCCGCGCCCGACCGCTGCGGCAGTTGCACCCGTTGCCTTGAAGCCTGTCCCACGGGCGCACTGCCCCTCCCTTACCAGATGGACGCCTCCCGCTGCATCGCTTATCTCACCATAGAGAAGCGCGGCAGCATCCCCACCGGCCTGCGCGCCGGAATCGGCCGCAATATTTTTGGCTGCGACATCTGCCAGGACGTGTGTCCCTGGAACCGGCGCACCGTCCGCGCCAGCAACCACGACGAGCGGGGCGAACCCTCGGCGGAATCATCTGCGGCGACAATAACGGAATTGGCTCGGCAAAAGCATTTCGTGAACCCGGAGCTGCGCCGCTTGGCAGCTATGAGTGAGGAGGAGTTTCGCTCCGTTTTCGGGCACTCGCCGGTGAATCGCGCCAAGTACCAGGGCCTGATGCGAAACGTCATCGTCGCCATGGGAAACAGCGGCGACCGGTCCTTCATTCCCGCGTTGGAAGCCTTTGCCTGCTCCGGGAATCCGGTGTTGAGCGAACACGCCCGCTGGTCGCTCGCCATCTTGCGCTCAACCGAAAAGCCTGCTAAACAACATTTTGACCCATAATGCACAAAGCACTTGGGCAACCACCAGTTAGCACTTAAAGGACCCGTGACCGCAAATCATTCATCTTCATCTTCGTCGATCAAAGAGAGCAAAGACCGGCGCTGGAAGCGCGTACCGCTCGATGTGCGAGTCAAAGCCGCCATCCTGCAAGATGAGCGTAAGACCGTAGTCTACGGTCGCTCGCTCGAGCTATCCATGGGCGGCATGGGCGCAACCATGACGCACGAGATCCCCAAGGGTACGGCTGCCACACTGATCTTCAAACTGCCCGGTGATGAAAAGGAACGCACTTTTGAAGTCGAAGTGAAATATCGGAACGGCTTCCGCTGCGGCTTCGAATTCCTCAGGATTTCGGCGCAGACGCGGAAGGAATTACTCTACTTCTGTATGCAGGCGGCGCCCTAGCAGGCTGCGGAAAAAACAGGTTTGCTCTGATGTGAGCATCAAGTGCTTGCGGTCGAGCGCTGTGGATCACACATCCCGTAGCGCCTCGCTTGGTTCCGCCCCACCACACGCGACTCGGCGCGTGCCGGGGACCTCGGCAGGCGCTTTTTCAGCGCCTGCTCTTCCGAATAGGCCAAGACGGCAGGCAAAAATAAGCCCTCCCCTTTGAGAGGAGGGCGTGGAATCAAGCAGGCGCTGTTAGCCTTTGCTGACGTTCTGCGCCTGGAGACCCTTGGGGCCTTTCACACACTCAAACTCGACCGTTTCGCCTTCGTTCAGTGTGCGATAACCGGTCTCCTGTATGACTGAATAGTGCACGAAAACGTCTTCGCCAGTGCTACGCTGGATGAATCCATAACCTTTCGCGCCGTTGAACCACTTGACAGTACCCTTCTCTCTCACGGAAAACTCCTTTCCAACCGTTGACAGTTACTCCATACCGGCAACGGACAGCGGCCCATCACCGTTACGAATTATTTGCAAGTTGGCGCTTCTTCGAGCGCTTTTCACAAAAGAATATGGACTCCCGAGTTCGCCGCCAGGCTGCGTCGCGGGCGGTAAACTCCGGAGTCCATCTCTTCTGTTTCAAATCACTTCCCGGAAACATCAACCTACGTCCTATGCACAGCTCGCATCTACCGAGCTACGCATCATGGCAGGAACTCCGGATTTTAGCAAACATTTTCGTTGCGTAAGTTGTGGATGTTTCAAATCGGGAGCTGAAATCAGAAAATTGGCACTTTCGTCACATATCCAGCAGCCAGCTTCAGAAATCCCAGTGCTCGTGGAGCGTCAGGCACTCTGCTACCATGAGATCAGGCCAGTTTCGCGAAAGGTATATCCCATAAGCCGTCGGGCTCACAAAGGGTCCCCGAGTCGGGTGTGACAGTGACCCGGCCGTAATAGCTCCGGGATACCCCCACTCTGAAACTGCCCTAGCAATTATCACCAATGCCTGAAGAATCATCCATCGCAGTCGAGCCAGCAACACCGGCTGAAGCCATCGCCGAGACCGGCACTATGATTTCGTCCCCGGCGGCGGTTTCGCCTGGGAGCGCTCCGGTCTGGGTAAGGTACCGCCATGGAATGTTCAAAGCATTGAAATTACAGGTGATACCGACCCTTAAGTATCTGGCAACCACGGAAGTGCATACCTACGCCTTCTCCGTCGCAGCCAATGCCATCCTGTCATTTTTTCCGGCCGTGGTGCTGTTCTTAACCATCACCGGCAAGATCCTGCGCAACGCGGCGCTGTACGCCGCCGTGGTCAAGTTGGCCAAGGATTTCCTGCCCAGCAATCAGGACTTCATCGTCGGAAGCATGCAGCGACTGGCATCTCACAACCGCATCCAGATCTTTTCCCTGGTCATGCTGCTCATCAGCTCGACCGGGGTGTTCGAACCGCTGGAAGTGGCCCTGAACAAGGTGTGGGGCATGCACAAGAACCGCTCCTACCTTGGCAATCAGTTGGTTGCCCTGGGGCTGGCATTCGGTTGCGGGACGCTTTTTCTGATCTCGGCGGCGGCTAAGGCGAAGAGCGATGAGGCGATGTCGGCGCTGGTGGGGAACCATCCTTTTGTTCTCAAGGTCGCGACTTTTCTGATCGATTGGCCGATGCTGAAGCTGGTAGGGTTCGCCGCCGTCATCTCCATGTTCTTTTTGATCTATTGGGTTCTGCCGAACGGCAAAGTGCCGGCGCGCTCGGTGCTGCCGGCAGCCGTCGTCATTGGCGTGCTGTTCGAGGTCTCAAAGTATGCCTACACCGCACTGCTTCCGCTATTCAACTTTCAGGATGTCTACGGGCCTTTCTATGTCTCGGTATCGCTGATCTTCTGGGCCTTTTGGGTGGGGATGCTGCTGCTGGCCGGTGCGCACCTGTCGGCGGCGGAGCATTTGCTGCAAGAGGAGGCCACGCCCAAGCCTGAACCCGCGGTGGGAACGATGCAGGCGTCGAGGAGCGGTCGGATCACGCGCTTTTGGAAGTAATACCCTAGCGGTGGTGCCGGTTTTCGCAGCCGGCCAAGACCGGCGCCTCCGAGCTGTGGAATGCATCCAAACTATGCAATGGCGGACTATGACCAAGGGCGTGCTGTGAGCTGGAAGCGTCGGAAGCGTTCGATCGCGGCAATGATCCCCTTCATTGGTGTGCTTGCCATACTCTCGATTGCCGCCGTGGCCGACGATCGCGGCGAAGGACCACTCGTCCCCGACCAGCCGAAGCAGACTACCGTCGACGAAATCATTCGTAAGTTCGCCGCCAAGGAGAAGCAGTTCAAGGAAGCGCGTGAACAGTACACGTGGCGGCAAAGCGTGAAAGTGCAAACCCTGGACGGCGGCGTGGTCGATGGCGAATACCAGTCGGTGGTCGACGTTCTTTTCGACGATCGCGGGCGCCGCATCGAGAACGTGGTCTACGCTCCGGAAAGCACCTTGCAACGTGTCAGCATGAGCCGCGAAGACTTCGAGGACATCGAAAAACGCATGCCTTTCGTCCTCACCAGCGACGAAATCCCGCAATACGAGATCAAGTATCTGGGCCAGCAGAAGGAAGACGAGTTGAACACCTACGTCTTCGATATCCACCCCAAGCAAATAGAACACAACCAGCGCTACTTCGACGGACGCATCTGGGTCGACGACAGCGATTTCCAGATCGTAAAGACCTATGGCAAGAACGTTCCCGACGTGGTGAAGAAAAAAGGAAATGAAAACCTGTTCCCGAAGTTCACCACCTGGCGGGAACAGGTCGACGGGCAATATTGGTTCCCGACCTACACGCGCGTCGACGATACTCTGCACTTCAAGATGGGCGACGTTCACATCCGGCAGACCATCAAGTACACCAATTACAAACGCTTCGGCTCACAAACGCGAATCACTTACGAAGGCCAGGAGCTGCCACCGGGCGAGCCGAAAGTTCCCGCGAAGACACCGCAGGGCCAATCAACTAAGCCGTAGGCTCCTCGAATTTTGACGTGATGCGGTTGCCATTAGAGCCTGGGGACCCCAGCCACGGCTGCTTTTGCTATCGCTGGGGCGGAGCCGAGGAATCTCTTGTGTTACTTTGCCGGGTGGATCCCACCACTCCGTTCCACTGCGGTCGGGATGACGCCTCCGGATTAATCTTGCCAAGCGGCGGTTATACCACCCGTGCCGCATCTGTTGCGGCGCGCGGTGAGGTCAACCGTACATAGTCCTCGATGTCTCGAAGGTGCGCATGCACGGCCTCGCTGTCCACTCCTTCTGGAGCATAGACCGTGAAGAGGATGGCATTGGTCTCCGGAGTGACGCGAGTGCGGGCATCAGGACCATACAACACGCTGGAAATAATACCCTCGCCGTCCGTGATGATCATGTCGCCAGCCTTGCAGATCTCCATCCTGCCCCGGATGCCTAAGTAGGTTTCTCCGCCCACTGAGACATCCAGCGTGAGTGGCTGGATTACCCGACTGAAGTCATGGCCGGCGGTAAGCAACATATTCTTGAGCTCGGCCATAAACATCGCCTCCACCAACGCTGCGACGCTTGGGATCGACTTGCCTTTCAGCGCCACCGATTCCACCTGGAGGAGCACGTGATACGCCTTGTCGAACTTTCGGTAATGGTTGTCGTAGGCTCGGATGATGGGCAACTGTTTGAGTCGCGGCCTATCGTAGCCGCCAAACTGACTGCGTAGTGATTCCTCGATCTCTGCCTTGCGCTGTTCCAGCAGCGGGTGGGAAGGCGGATTGGCGACCGAGCTCATCGCTAGAAACCCTAACCGGGCGTCGGGAAACGTCATACGAAAATTTCGGGAAACCTGGATCATGACCTCGCCTTTCCGGAAGGCAAACACATGCCGTCGCAGGTGAGCCAGAACATGTTCTAATTATCCTCTGGATATTCGTGCCGGGGGTATCGTGCTGGATTCATCCCGGCCACCGGATGCTTTTCGCCTGCCCTCCCGGCAGGTTTTTTGGCATAATCAGCCCGAGGGCTCATTTGAGCGAAGGGCGCAGCCTGCAATGGCGACGCGATTCGCAGCAAATAGCTCTCCTAGCTCTGGCGTAAGCGGACACGGCGGGTCACCACCAAGGGCAATAACAGCCTGTGAAGTGAAGGTGTGTCCGGGTTCCCAACAGACGCGATAGTTGCGGGTTAGTCGCGGGTGTTGGGGCGGAACGCGTCTTATACGCCTATGAAAATTTTGTCACAGCTTTGCACCCCGACCTCCAACAGGCGTCTCAATGAGCTGGTTGGATTCCTGTATTTTGTCCTGGCGTGCCTCCTTTTCCTCGCCCTGGCTTCCTATTCGCCGCTTGACCCCTCGCTGAACACGGCGACGGCGGTTTCGGCCCGCCATCCAGCGCATAACTGGGTAGGCGTCGTGGGCGCCATGGCCAGCGACCTTCTCTTACAGTCAGGCGGCGTCGCGGTTTTCCTTTTTCCCGTATTCCTGGGGTTGCTGGGATGGCGCTGGTTCCGCTCGTTGCGGATCGAGGCGGCAGCGGCCAAGGCGATGGGAGCGGCGTCCCTGTTTCTTTTTGCCTCGGCGCTGTTCGGACTTTTGCCATGGCACTGGCGCTGGCTGCGGGTCATTCCCGCGGAAGGGCTTGCGGGACGCATATTGGCCGACGTCATGGTCCGCTACCTGAATCCGAGCGGCGCCTACATTGTCTGCCTGGCGCTGATTGCCATCGGCCTGTATCTGGCGACCAAGTTTTCCTTCGTGGCTCTGCAATTGTGGTTTCAAACCCGTTTCTCTTTTTTGCATGTGGTCGTTGACCGCTATCGCGATTGGCGGATTGCGCGGGCAAAAGCCAAGGCGCAAAGAGACATGGAGAGGCGCAGAAGAGCCAAGGCCATCGTTGTCGAAGCGCAGTTCGTCAAGGCTCCAGATCCAGCGCGAAGAGCGGCGGCCGAAACCGGACTGGTTCGTGTGCGGGAGGACGACGCGTCGGCCGGAACCGATGCTCCGATTGCTCCGCCGCTGGTTGCTGAGTCGCTTGCCGGCCAGCCGCGCCCCATGACTGGAATTGAGCGCACCTTCGAAGAGGGCGGGTTAGACGCCTCCGGCCAGGCCGCCGCGCCCGAGGTCGTCGCGCGGGCCGACTCGCAGCCAAAACCGAAGACGACGCTGCCTCGCATGCAAGGCGGCTACAAGCTGCCTTCGACGACGCTTTTGCACCGTCCGGACGAGCGCAACGAATTCGATGAAGCCGAGTTGCAGCGGCTGGCGCAGGTGCTCACCAGCAAGTGCGCCGAGTTCGACGTGCGCGGAACGATCACGCAGATCAATCCCGGCCCGGTGGTTACGACCTTCGAGTTCAAGCCCGAGGCTGGCATCAAACTCTCGCGCATCACCAGCCTGAACGAAGACCTCTCGCTGGCCCTCAAAGCCGAAAGCGTGCTGATCGAGCGCATGGCCGGCAAATCGACGGTCGGCGTGCAGGTGCCGAACGCCAATCGGGAGACGATCTGGCTGCGCGAAATCATCGAGTCGCACGAGTTCTCCGGCTCCAAGTCGCGGACGACCCTGGCGCTCGGCAAGGACATCAATGGCCGCATCGTCACCGCCGAGCTGAATACCATGCCGCATCTGCTCATCGCCGGCTCAACCGGCTCGGGCAAGTCCGTGGCGATCAACGCCTTCATCATGTCCGTCCTCTACAAGTCCACCCCCGACCAGGTGCGGCTGATCCTGGTCGATCCCAAGCGGCTGGAGCTGGGCAATTATGAGGGCGTCCCGCACCTCTACACTCCGATCATCACCGAAGCCAAGCTGGCCTCGAATGCGCTGCGCAACGCGGTGCGCGAGATGGAGCGGCGACTGAAGCTGCTGGCCGCCAAGAGCGTGCGCAACATCGACCAATATAACCGGCTCTTCGACGAAGGCTCCACGCCGAGCCTGTTCGACGACGGCAGCGAAGAGAAACCGATCCCTTACATCCTCATCATCATCGACGAGTTGGCCGACTTGATGATGATCGATGGCGCCAACGTCGAGGAGTCCATCACCCGTCTGGCGCAGATGGCCCGCGCCGTCGGCATACACCTGATCCTGGCCACGCAGCGGCCCTCCGTGGATGTGATCACTGGACTCATCAAGGCGAACTTTCCAGCCCGCATCTCGTTCCGGGTGGCAACCAAGGTGGATTCGCGCACCATTCTCGATGCCAACGGAGCCGAGCAACTGCTGGGCAAAGGCGACCTGCTCTATCTGCCCTCCGGTTCCTCGCGGGTGCAGCGCGTGCACGCTCCGTTCGTCACCGAAAAGGAAATCGCCGCCGTCGTCGAGTTCTGGAAGGCACAGTCCACAGCTCAGTACGAGGAAAAATTCCTTGAAGCCCCGCTGGAAGAAAAAAACAACGGCAACGGATCGTTCACCGACTCCTCCGACGATTCGCACAGCGAAGGCGAAGACGAGCTATACCAGGATGCCGTACGGGTTGTGCTGGAGGCCGGCAAGGCATCCACTTCCTTGCTGCAACGGCGTCTGCGCATCGGCTACGGACGCGCCGCACACCTCATCGACCTGATGGAAGAAGATGGCCTGGTCGGCGCCCCCGATGGCCCCAAACCGCGCGAGGTGCTGAAGCGTCCCGACTGGCTCTCGGAAGTCGACGAGCCGATGCGGTAGGGCAAATCTTCGAAATCACTCCTCCCGTCTTTACTGGTAGACGAAGGAGATTGCCAGCAGGATCGCTCCTGAAATCATGAAGGCCAGAATGGGTACCTCGTTTGCAAGGCCGAAGCGTCATAAACATACACCTTGATGATGGTGATTCCGATCAACGCGATCGTCTGCCAGCGCAGCGATTTCGCGCGTTTCCAGAAGCCTGCCCAGATGAGCAGCACACCGTAAGCCAAGAACCACCGCGCTTACCGATCGGATGAAGTGTATGATCCGGGATCGGAGACAGATGTACCAGCCATTGCGCAGGGGAGAACCAGAGTATGAAATTTCATACCGAATACCTGACCTTCAACACCGAGCAGCATCGCGACTACGTGCACATCACGCCCCAGCTCGAAACCATTCTTCACAACAGCGGAATCAAGGAGGGCATGGTGCTGGTCTCCGCCATGCATATTACCGCCGCTGTTTACGTCAACGATCACGAAGACGGGCTTATCCATGACATCGACGAGTGGCTGGAGAAGCTGGCCCCATACCGCAGAGACTACAAGCATCACCAGACGGGCGAAGACAATGGCGATTCGCACCTGAAGAGCCTGCTGCTCCATCATGAAGTAATTCTGCCGGTCACCGCCGGAAAACTCGATCTGGGCCGCTGGCAGCGCGTCTTTTACGCCGAGTTCGATGGCCAGCGCCGGAAAAAAGTCATCGTGAAGGTCATGGGTGAGTAGTTTGCCTTAGGGAATTTTTCAGGTCCCTCAGGTTTTGGCGGATTCTTAAGGTTTAGCTTCTAATCAATCAGTCACCTGAGAGTACGGGGGACTGGTGACATTAGGACATAGACTAACGTTGGCGTAGCGTAGGCTCAAGTTGCTTGCTTTTCCAGAGAAGCTGGCTATACTTCAATTACTCGAGCGACGAGTTGTTGTCGTACTCGGTACTAGCGGCAGTATAGTCGCGACGGTTTAATCGCTCCCCCGAGTACCTTTCCTCCCCAGGTTCAGTGCCTTGCGTACTGGAGCGAGCTCGCTTGCCCAGAACCAGCATGGTGGGTCAATAAAGGCCCTCCGGCTTTTCTTAGGATGTTCAAGAAATGGCGGCCCTCTCCATGCGAGAAGCCGGTGAGACTAACTTGGAACGAGTTCACAAAGTTCAGCAATACTCCGGATGTGGTCTGAGAGACCGGCACCTTTTGCCGGACTTGCGCGGAGAGAGAGTTCGATGGACGCGAAGTCTTTCGGGTCCAGATCTCGACAAGTCGCGCGCAGCGATGCTTATGCTCCGTTTTCCGGTTTCAGGGCTCTATGGCTCCGGCTGGAAAGCTTTGGTGGAAAGGACATGAGTCAATTCGACGGAAGCATACTTTTTTGCCCTTTGCCGGACGCGCAATGCCGGTGGAAATCATTTGCCACCAGTTTCAGCGCGCAGTCGGCGGCCATTATTTTGCTGGGAGCAATTACCCTTACTGCCCCACAACTTACCTTGAAGCAGTTTGACCGCATTGAACTCGTAGCACCGCCCACGCAGGTTGCAGAGCAACCACAGGCAGCTCCGTTGAAGCCGATACCCATCGCCGTAAAGCTAGCGCCCAGAGCGCAGGTGCGGCCCGAGTTCATAGCACCTCCCAGGATTACAGCTCCTCCCCCATTGTCTAAACTAGAGCTTGCAACGAAGACGCCACTGCCTGCGGCGCCTTTGCCCCGGTTCGATAGTGAGAAAGCGCCGGCGCCGGCGAGGGTCGAACGGCCATTGCAGACCAATGTGTTTGTCGGTAGCTCGGCTACTCCGACGTTGCCGAAGATGGCTGCCTCGAAAGTTCAAACCGGCGGATTCGGTGACCCCAACGGCGTTCCGGCCAACCCGCGGGGAACCGGCAAAAGCAATATTGCCAGTGTCGGCAGCTTCGATCTTCCGGCCGGTCCAGGCTATGGAAACGGCACGGGTGGAGCTCGCGGCGCACGGGGTGTGATTGCGGGTACCGGATTTGGCAATGGCGTCGCCGCCGCCGCTCCGCGGCCCACGGCTGCGCCAACGCGCGTGCAAACGACCAATTTCGACCTCGCGCCGGTTGCGGAAACGAAGAAGCCGCCGGCCGAGATTAAAGCGGTGATGCTCCCCGTTTCCATCCAGGAAAAACCAACACCGGTTTACACGGCTGAAGCTCGCAAACTTCACGTGGAAGGCGAAGTTTTGTTGCAAGTCATGTTCACTGCGACCGGACAAGTCCGGGTGCTGCGTGTCCTGCGCAGTCTGGGCTACGGTCTAGATGAAGCAGCCATGCGGGCGGCTGAGAAGATACGCTTCTCTCCGGCCCAGCAGGAAGGGCGTCCGGTGGACTCAACCGCAACGTTACACATTGTTTTTCAGCTTTCTTAAGGCCAATCCTGAACTGGCCGGGAGTTAGATATGTTTCGCAAAGCAAGTTATCTGATCCTGATGTTGACGTTATGCGCGGGGATGGCAATTGCTGCCGCTCCCCCAGCCCAGCCCACCGCATCCGCAACCGTATCCGCATTTGACCAGGCGATCGACCGGATCGCAGCGCGGGAAGCCGAGAACTTCAAAAACTTGCAACAGTATTCACCCATGGTGGAAACCTACATCCAGGAGCTCAGGCCCGATAAGGAGTTGGGGCTGGTTCCGGAAGGCGATCACTACTTCCTTGGGCGGGCTACGTTCAAGGGTTATGTGCGCGACCAGAACTTCCTCGGTGAACAACCGGCAGTGGGGGGATTCGCCACGAGAATGCTCCATGTTTCGCATCGGCTGCCCACCACGCGCCGCTCCGATTTCATTCCGCTCGGCTTCGCCCAGATGGCGGTCATCGACGCCACCGGGTTTGACCGCCAGCATTATGACTTCAGGTACTTGCGCCGTGAGTTTCTTGGCGAAGTGCGTTGCATCCTGTTCGATGTCTCGCCGAAGCCGAAAAGCGGGATCGGACGATTTATGGGCCGCATCTGGGTCGAGGACCAGGATTACAACATCGTTCGCGCCAACGGGACATTTACTCCTGGCAGCGCCAAGGGTCGTTACCTGCACTTCGATACCTGGCGCTTGAACCTGCAACCCGGTATCTGGCTGCCCGCCTATATTTATACCGAGGAGTCCGATATCCGCATGAGTTCCATGAAGAACACCGCCTTTAAGGGGGTGACGCGCTTGTGGGGCTACGACATTGGCCGCGACATGTCGCAGGACGCTTTCACCAAGATCCTGGTTGAATCCGAGGACAGCGTAAAAGACCAAAGCGAATCCGGACAGGACTTGTCCCCGGTCGCGGCCGAGCGCGCCTGGGAGCGTCAGGCGGAAGAGAATATCCTGGAACGTATGCAGCGCGCCGGTTTGCTGGCACCCACCGGTGACGTCGAGAAGGTGCTTCAGACGGTCGTCGATAACCTGATGATCACCAATAACCTCACCCTGGAACCTGAGGTCCGCTGCCGTATTCTGTTGACCAACCCAATCGAAAGCTTCACCGTCGGCCATACCATTGTCGTCAGCCGCGGCCTCCTGGATGTATTGCCCGACGAGGCCACTCTCGCCGCAGTGCTGGCGCACGAACTCAGCCACATCGTGCTGGCACATCGACTCGACACCAAGTTCGCCTTCGGCGATCGCACCATCTTCCCCGACGACCAGACGCTACAGATCATTTCCATGATGCATTCCAGCGTGGAAGAACAACAGGCCGATACGAAGAGTCTGGAACTGCTGCAGAACTCGCCCTACAAGGACAAGCTGGCTACGGTTGGGCTCTTCATGAAACAGCTTCAGCAGAGCCGGGGCGCATTGCCGAAGCTGATTCGAGGACAGGTTGGCAATACCCTTGTGATCGACGCCAAGCCTCGCCTCGCCTCCGTGATGGCGGATTCGCCGAATCTGGAACGCACCAGGGTCGACCAGGTTGCGGCATTGCCGCTCGGCGGGCGCATCAAACTGGATTCATGGACCGGTAAAGTCGAAATCAGCAAAGCCAGATCGGTTGCCCTGCTGAATGCCCGTGAAAAAATGCCGTTCGAAGTGACACCCGTGTTCCCGTTCCTCACACGCTTGCCAGTGAGCCGCGCTGTAACTCCTGTGCCCGCAAACACCAGTAACGGAGCTCAGTAGCCATTCCTCTCTCATGAGGCCCGCTTCGGCGGGCCTTTTTTTGCGAGCGCGCCAGAACTCGAGATACCCGCTGCTAACGGCACTCTGCCATGAATGCCCGCCGGCCCTTACCACCAAAACAGGAATGCAGGCCCTTGCTGGTGAGATGGGGAGTGGTTGTTGAAGAACTCGCTCGCGGACATTGCGCCGAAAAAACGTGGCGCCAGGAAGCCCTATTAAAATGATTCTCTCTGATTTCGGGTACATTTCTAATCACCCATTTTGAGCTGGATTTTGGCAAAACCGACTTCTTCAACTGCTAGTCCCCCATCTCACCAAACACAACCAAGACTGTTCTGGCAACCTGGCGCTCGGCGCTTCTCGGGCCGAAGGGCCGAAGCTGCGGTATTCTGTTTTGGGGGGAACGATTGTTGGGGAAGACACGGGTTGTCTTGACTGTATGTCTGCTGGCTGCGGCATTTTTTTCATGGGCTGTCGCGGAAACGAAAACGCCGCAAGCATCTGCTACCGAAGCGCCGCAGCAGTCTGCCGCGAAAGCACCGCAGAAAAAGGAAGTCACAGCCAAGCGCGCCGCCTCCAGCCCAGCCGCACTGGCGGAGCGCATTCGGCGGATTACCAATCGGCCGGAGTTCAAGCAGTCGCAATTCGGCATTGAATTCTTCGATCTGGAATCGGGCAAAATCCTCTTCGCCTTGAACGGTGAAAAGTTTTTTGTTCCGGGTTCGACGACCAAGCTGCTGACCGAAGGGACGGCTCTGGCGCTGCTCGGCCCGGACTACCGTTTCAAGACGCGCGTCTACCGCACCGGCAGCATAACCGGCGATGGCACGCTCGAAGGCGATTTGGTGCTGGTCGCCGGAGGAGACCCGAATCTTTCGGCCCGTGTCCTCGATGACGATACGCTCGCCTACACCAGCTTCGATCACGGCTACGCCGGTTCCTTGCCGGGGCTCGCGGTAGCGGGGAGACCCGCTTACGGTGCTGAAGCGCATGGCGCGGCAGGTGGCCGAGCATGGCATCAAAGAGGTGCGAGGACAGGTGCTGGTGGATACTTCCTTGTTCGCCGCGGAACGGCCCGAGCCGGGTACCGGGGCCATCATCTCGCCTATCATGGTGAATGACAACCTGGTCGACGTCACCGTGTTTGGGGGCGCGAAGCCGGGAGAGCCGACCGGAGAAGTAATGGCTCCGCTGGTGCCTTACCTGAACGTGTTAAACAAAGCCACCACGGGCAGGGCTGATTCCAATGCGGAATTGCGCTTTACAGCGGAGGCGGTGAACCCCGACGGCAGCTACACGGTGAGCCTCGAAGGCAGCGTTCCAGCCGGCGAGCAAGCGCTGGCGTCCTACAAAGTGAAATCGCCGAGACGCTTCGCCGAGTCCGCGTTCTGGACGGCTTTGCAATCGGTTGGAGTGCAGGCGCCCGCACCGTCCTATCGCGAGAGGCGCGATCTTAGATCGCTGGCGAGTTGGTTCACCTCCGAAAACCTGGTCGCCGAGCACCTCTCCCCGCGCTTCGCGGACGAAGTGAGAGTCACCCTTAAAACCAGCCAGAATCTGCACGCCTCGACCACTCCTTACCTGCTCGGCGCTTTGCTCGCCCACCGGCCCGATGCCGCATTGCAGTCCGGATTTGAACTGGAGCGAAAATTCCTTGCCAAGGCGGGGCTGGATTTGAAATCGGCGTCGCAAGCCGACGGCGAAGGCGGACCGGGAGCGGCGTTCACCCCGGATTTTATGGTGCGCTATCTCGCCTACATGGCAAAACAGCAATATGCGGAGTTCTTCATCGACGCGCTTCCGATTATGGGCCGCGACGGGACGTTGGCGACTTTGCAGAGGGAATCGCCTGCCGCCGGACACGTTCGCGCCAAGACCGGAACCTATGTCTATTTTGACGGTCTCAATCGTGGTCTCCTGCTGCTAGGCAAAGGACTGGTGGGCTACATCGAGACCAGCCGCGGACACCATCTGGCTTTTGCCGTCTACGTCAACCAGGTTCATCTGGCGAACATTGATGAAGTCGGAAATGTGGGCGACATTCTGGGCCAAATCGCTAACGCGGCATACGATCTGCTGTAGAGCGGCGGAATCAGGCGAAAGCTCTTTTCGATTCAAGTATGCGGTAGCCCGGCTTTGGATCAGAATCGCCGGCCGCGCTTCAGCGCGACATAAACACTTCCTTCGCTTCGCTCAGAATGATCTGGTAGATGCTCTACGTGGGGCTCTATGTCGAATAATCGGCGTTGATGTGAACATAATCGGTCAGTAAGATCGCAGCTCAGATAGGTCAGAGAGGCTTTGCCGCGCCCGAGCCGGACGCGGATTTCGTACTCTCGCTTCCGTCATGTACAGATGCGCGGCAGGCTTGTCAAAGGCCATCGCCTGGCCGTCGCTGCATACCTGATGAGGACCGATGAACACGCTGACGCGTCCCGGATCGAGCGCAATCCCCGAATTGCCGATTGAGGAAAGGATTCTTCCCCAGTTAGGGTCGCATCCGGCCCAGGCGGTTTTCACCAGCGGAGAGTTGGCGATAGAGCGCGCAATGGCGCGGGCCTCATCGGTTGACTTGGCCTGCTCGATTCGCAGACGGATCAGGTGCTTCGCGCCTTCACCATCGCGAACAATCTGCTCGGCCAAGTGAAGTCACACGCCTGCTCAACCGCGAGCTGGAATTTCTTGCGCACGCCCGGTTGATCGATGTTAACGCCCGCCTTGCCGCTGGCCAGCAGCAGCACAGTATCGTTAGTGGAAGTATCGCCATCGACCGAGATGCAGTTGAAGCTCTTGTCGACCGCCGGTTTGAGGACGGATTGCAACTCGGCGGGGCTGGCCTCGATGTCTGTGAAAAGGTACACCAGCATCGTCGCCAGGTTCGGATGGATCATGCCGGAGCCTTTGGCCACACCCGCCAGCCGCACTTCCTTATTGCGCACTTTGAAACTTTCCATGGCGAGCTTTTGTGCCAGGTCGGTGGTCATGATCGCCTGGGCGAAGCTCAGTAGCGCGTCGGCGGACTCCGCCCGTTCGGCAAGCACGGCCGGTAGCGCGTTGACAATTTTTTCCGCGGGCAGAGGAACTCCGATGATGCCGGTGGACGAAGGGAAGATGAACTCGGGAGAAACTTCCAGCAGGTTTCCCAATTCGCGGCAAACGCTTTCGGCGGCCTTGATGCCTGCCTCGCCGGTGGCGCAATTGGCGTTGCCGGCATTGACGAGAACGGCGCGCACCCGGCCGGAGCTGCGCTTTAAATGCGCCCGATCGACCACCAGCGGCGCGGCCAGCAACCGATTTCGGGTAAACACCGCGGCGGCTGAAGCTCCGTGCGGAGCCTCGGCCAGCGCCAGATCCGGGCGCCCGCTGGCCTTGATTCCGGCGATAGTAGCGGAAAATCGAAAACCTCTGGGCACGGAGAGCGCCCCGGCTAGCGCAAGGCTGCCAGTGGCGGGCTGAACCTCCGGGTCGGACAACGATGCATTTTTCATAGGGTTAATTTAATCAGATCGGCGTGAGCAGGATCGAGGATCGCGAACTGGGGCAGCTCACCGCGATACATCGCAATTTCGTCGCACGCCAGCAAGCGCGGGCAGCTCATGCAGTCCTTATAGATCTTGTCCGGGAGCTTTGCCCGTTCCGCGATTTTGAATCCCAGGTGCTCGAAGAATTTCGGAATTCGCGTGAATAGGCAGACGCAGATGACGCGGTGTAAATCGGCTTCTTCGAACAGGGCGTCGACCAGCAATCTCCCCGCACCTAGCCCCTGGGTCGAAGGCCGGACGGCAATCGAACGGATCTCCGCCAAGTGCGGTCCCGTAGAGGTGCAGCGCTCCGCAGCCAATGATTTCGGGTCCGTGGGCGGAGGCAGACTCGACGACCATGAAGTCGCGAATATTTTCGCAGATTTCGGCCAGCGATCGCGGCAACAGAGTCCCATCGAAGGAAAACTCTTCGATAAGCGCCCGAATCGCTTCGGCATCCGGCAACAGAGCCCTACGCGCCCGCATGCACCATCTCCTGGCGGTTTTTCAGCCGCTGCTCCGCCGCATCCAGCGCTGTGAGAACGTGAGCGGGTGCGGTTCCTCCCACCACGTCATGACATTCGAGCACGGCACGCAGGCCGACGGCATCATAGAAATCAGCGGCGAATTCCGGACTCAACTGCCTGCAGCTCCTCAAGCGGAATCTGCTGCAGTTCGCATTGCTTTTCCATTCCCTTGCGAACTGCCTGTCCCACCAATTCGTGGGCGCGGCGAAAGGGAATGCCTTTGCCCACCAGATAGGTTGCCGCTGCCATGGCATTCATGTATCCGGTTTCGGCCGCGGCGCTCATGCGGGCGGTGTTGAAGCGCACCTCGCGGATGAATCCGGCGGCCACCTGCAGCATAGCGGTGGTTTCACGAACCGCGATGAACACGGGTTCCTGCGTCTCCTGCATATCTTTGTTATAGGCCAGCGGAAGGCCCTTCAGACAGATTAGCAAAGATTGCGCGCAGGCGATGACTCGTCCCGATTTGCCGCGGATCAACTCCAGCGAATCCGGGTTCTGCTTCTGCGGCATGGCGCTCGATCCGGTCGAGTAGCTCTCCGGCAGGGTAATGAATCCGTACTCCTGCGTGGAGAAAAGGATAAATTCCTCGGCCAGCCGGCTGAGATGAATGGCCACGATCGAGAGCGCCTGGGTAAATTCCAGGCAAAAATCCCGGTCGCTGGTGGCGTCGAGACTGTTGGCCGTGGGCGCGGAGAAATCCAGTTCTCGTGCCATCAACTGGCGATCTAGTCTCAGGGTCGCGCCGGCAATGGCGCCGGAACCGAGCGGGCAGTAGTTTAAGCGAGCGACGCAATCGGCAAGCCGATCGATGTCGCGGAAAAACATCTCGCCGTAGGCCAGCAGCCAATGCGCAACCAGTACCGGTTCGGCGCGCTGCAAATGCGTGTAGGCGGGCATGGCGGCTTCACCCGCGCCCCTTGCCTGTGCGAGCAGCGCCGCAATCAATTCTTCCAAAGCCGTCGGTCAGTTGCGGCACGACTTGCGCACGAACAGCCGCAGATCGGTTGCGATCTGCTCGTTGCGGCTGCGTCCGGTGTGCAATTTGAGGCCGGTTTCGCCAATTGCCTGGGTCAGTTGCTTCTCGACGAAATGATGCACGTCTTCGGCGTCAGCTTCGTCGCGGCGCAGCTCTTCGCCGATGGCTTGCAATGTAGTTCAAGCCGCCTAGAATGGCATCGCGCTCGGCGCTGCTCAGCACTCCGGCGACAATCTAAGGCAAGCGCGTGGGCGCGGCTGGCGGCCAGTTCCTCTTCCAGAAGTTGCTGATCAAAGGGAAAGGAGCGTTGCCAGCGCTCGAATTGAGGGTTGAGCGGTTCGCGGAACCGCCCAGACCACATTTTCATTTCACCACCTCAACTGCAGTTCCATTGCACATAGACGCGGCCAGGGACTCCCGACTCACTACGGGTGGGCTCGACCACGAAAACGTCTCACAGCATGCGCGCTCCTGGGACGGGAGCGGCGCATACCTTTCCCAGCAGCACCATCAGAATTGCTTTCTGGATATGGAGTCTGTTTTCCGCCTGGTCGAAGACCACCGAAGCCGGAGAGTCGATCACGCGGGCGGTCACTTCGTCACCGCGATGAGCCGGCAGGCAGTGCATGAAAACCGCATTTGGCGCGGCCAAAGACATCAGCTTGCGATTGACCTGGTAAGGCGAGAAAATCGCCCGCCGCGACTCCGTCTCCTCTTCCTGTCCCATGCTTGCCCACACATCCGTATAGACGGCCTGGGCGCCGGCAACAGCGATCTGCGGATCGGCTGTAATTTCCAGCGTGGCGCCGGTGTGCCGGGCAATTTCGCGCGCTTTGGCCAAAACTTCGGCCGCGGGCTCATAGCCGGCGGGCGTAGCCACGGCCAGGTGAGAGCCCAGCGTCGCCGCGGCCAGCATCAGCGAATGCGCAACATTGTTGCCGTCGCCCAGGTAGGCCAGCTTAACCTGTGTGAGATCGCCGAACTTCTCGAGCAGGGTGAAATAGTCGGCAAACGCCTGACAAGGATGCTCGTAGTCGCTCAAGGCGTTGATCACCGGGATGGAGGCATAGGCAGCCATATCGGCCACGGTGGAGTGGGAGAAAGTGCGCAGCACCAGTCCGTCCACCCAGCGCTCGAGGTTGTGCGCAACGTCGTTCAAGGGTTCGCGCTGGCCCAGGCGCGAATGCGTCTGATCGACAAAAAACGAACTTCCGCCCAGCGAGTTGATGCCCGCCTCGAACGTCAGGCGGGTACGCAGCGAAGGTTTCTCGAAAAACAGCACAATCTGTTTGCCGGCCAGCGCTCCGCGAAAATCCTGCGGACGGCTCTTCAGCGCCGCCGTCAACTCCAGCAAGGCTCTTGGCGTCGTCCGGGCTTAAAATCGCACACCGAAACAAGATCGGCGGGATGAGACTGTAACGGCCCCTGCAAATCACGGGAAACAACATTATCTTCGGTCGGCCTGGTGGCCATCTGAATGTCCTCCTGTTTTTCCCACCCCGGCAATGGCAAAGGCGGCCACGCCGGGGGCCCGGTTTTACACTCCAACAACGGTGAAGTCGGCGCGTTTGTCCGGGGGTACCGTCTTATCCGCGCTTCTGCTCGCTGCCTTTTTGGAGCCTCCGGCGATGGCCATTTCGGCTCCGGCACGCGCGGAACGAGCGCGCGACGGGAGACGCTTCGGCGTCGCCAGTTTGCTTACAGGAGGACAGGATGGAATCAAGCGCTTGTACTACTTGGTCCACGTGCTTCCGCTCGATGATAAATGGAGGCAGGAAGCGCAGTGTGGTCTCGTGCGTCCGATTGATGATGATGTTGCGCGCGAGCATTTCCTTGACTACCTTTTTGGCCAGGTCGGCGGAATTGAGATCCATGCCCACCATGAGCCCGATGGCGCGAACATCCTGGATCTCGGGATACTCGGCATCCAGTTGCTGAAGCCGCTCGCGGAAATATTCGCCGACCTCGACGACATGCTTGAGCACGTGATCCTGGCTCGAGCGTTTTGAGAAATTGCAGTGCAACCGCGCATGCCAGCGGGCCGCCGCCGAAGGTCGTCCCGTGCAGGCCAGGGTGAAATGCCTTTGAAACCGCTTCCGTGGTAAGAATCGCTCCCAGCGGCAATCCGGCCGCCAGCGGCTTGGCGATGGTGGTGATGTCGGGAAGAACGCCGTAGTGCTGATAGGCGAACATCTTTCCCGTGCGGCCAAGACCGCACTGGATTTCGTCGAAAATCAGCACCGCGCCGGATTTTTTGGTCAGCGCCCGCGCGGCTTCGAGGAACTCGCGGCTGGCGGGACGGATACCGCCCTCACCCTGCACGGTTTCAATGCAAACCGCGCACACCTGGGAGTTGAACTTCTTCTTGAGATCGGCAACATCGTTGAAGCAGACGAAGCTGACGCCGGGCATCACGGGCGCGAAGGGCTTGCGGTATTTGACCGTGTGGGTGGTTGCCATCGGAACCGAAAGTGCGTCCGTGGAAAGACTGTTCCATGGCCAGTACCCGCCATTTACGCGCGCCATTTTTCGCTTTCATGTTGGCCGCGACTCGCGCCAGCTTCAGCGCTCCTTCCCAGGCTTCGGTGCCGCTGTTGCAGAAGAACACCCGGTCTAGCCCGGAAGCTTTGGTCAGCCGTGCGGCCAACTCGACCGTGTACTCGTGAAAGAACAGGTTCGAGGTGTGGACGAGTTTTCCGGCTTGCGCCGCAATTGTTTTGGTAATCGCAGGGTGCGAATAACCGAGTGCGTTCACCCCGATTCCGCTCAAGAAATCCAGATACGCGTTGCCTTCCGAGTCGTAGATATAAACACCCTTCCCGCGAGTCAGCAGAATCGGATTGCGATCGTAGGTCGGCACCATGAGTTTGCTTTCGGCTGCCTGTACGGAAGAGAGAGTCGTCACTGGGCCATGACCTCCGTCCCCGCCTCGATCCGGCTGTGATAAAAACCGGGCAGAACTTCCGCTTCGGCCGCCGGCAAGATGCGCACCCGTCCCACGCCCGAGCGCAAGGCATCCTGGCACGCTTGCAACTTGGGAAGCATACCGCCGCCGACTACCGAACCTTTCACCAGGGCGGGTATATCGGTCGTGTTCAACCAGCGCATGACGCTGCCGTCGGCGGCTTTCACGCCGGCCACGTCGGTCAGGAAGATCAAGGCATTTGCCTGGCACGCCGAAGCGCAGGCTGCCGCCATCTGATCGGCATTGATGTTGTAGTACTCACCGTCGGAGCCGAGCGCGATGCTGGAGAACACAGGCACTCCGCCGTGGCTCCAGATCGCCTCGATCCAGCGACCGTCGGCCGAGCTGATTTCGCCCACATAGCCGAGGTCAACCCCGTTGGGCTTCTTCTTACGCGCCAGAAACGACGAGCCATCGCCACCGCACAAGCCGATGGCCGGAATGCCTTCGGCCGCCAGCGCGGCGACCATCTGTTTATTCACGCCCCCCGCCAGCACCATCAGGGCAACATCGCGCGTCTCCAGATCGGTGATGCGCAGTCCGTTGACGAACTCCGATTTCTTGCCAAGCTGTGCGAGCGTGCGTGTCAGGGCCTTGCCGCCGCCATGCACCACGGTAACGTGATGCCCATCGGTCACCAGTTCGGCAACCGCGTGCGCGCATTTTTTCAGCAGCAACTTGTCGTCCAGTGCCGCTCCGCCAATTTTCACCACGAGTTTCAATTTAATCCCTCCTGCTCGCTCCAGCCATACATGACATTCATGTTCTGGATCGCTTGGCCTGCCGCGCCCTTGACCAGGTTGTCGAGGCAGGAGACCAGGATGATCCGCTGGCCGTCGGCCGCAAGCGAAAAGCCGACGTCGCAATAGTTGGTTCGAATCGAGAACTGTATCTGCGGCAGCTTGCCGGCGCTGAAAATCCGAACCCACTTGGCGCCGGAATAAAACTTGCGCAGGCAGCTCTCTATTTCAGAGCCGGACATGCTTCGCCGCAGCCGCGCGTAGATCGTCGACAGAATTCCGCGCGGTATTGGCAGCAGATGCGGGCTGAAAATCAAATTTTCGCCGCCTACATTCAACTGTTCGAGAATCTCTCCGGTGTGCCGGTGCGCGAACAGCGAATACGCCGAAAAATTGTCGGCGACTTCCACGAAATGGGTCTTCGATGTCGGCTTTTTGCCGGCGCCGGAAACCCCGGATTTCGAATCGCAGATGATCCCGTGCTCCACATCGATCAAGCCGGCACGAACCAGCGGCGCCAGCGCCACAATGATCGAGGTTGGATAGCAGCCGGGATTGGCCACCAGCGCCGCCCCGGCAATCGCTTCCCGGTGCAGCTCCGGCAAGCCGTAGACGGCGGACTGGTCCAACTCGGCCGCGCGCTTCGGGTCTCTGTCCGTAAAGCCGTAGACCGCGCGATTTTGCGGGCACTTCAAACGCCAGGCGCCGCTCAGGTCGATGACCCGCAGTCCGCGCGCCAGAGCCTCGGGAATTAACTCCCGCGAGAGTTCATGCGGAGTGGCCATGAACAGCAGGTCAACCCCTTGCAGTTTCTCCCACGAAAACGGCTGCAGAGGGTAGGAACCATTACCGGAGAGCTGCGGATAAACTTCGTCCAGCGTGATGTTGCCTTCTTCGCCTTCCCGGCGTAGCAATAGCGGCTCGACCAGCCGGGGGTGCCGCAGCAGGAGCCGGGCAAGCTCGAACCCGGAGTAGCCGGTCGCGCCCATTACCGCCGTTTGCAGCTTCGCAGGGCTAGTCGTCATCACAGCATCTCCTGCAGCCGCGCCGCCAGCTTATGGGCGCTCTTCTTCGAGTGCGAAATCACCAGGATGGTATCGTCTCCCCCGACCGTGCCAACCAGTTCAGGCCAGTTCTCGGCGTCCAATGCGGAGGCGACCGGCTGGGCCGATCCCACCACCGTCTTCACCACAATCAAGTTCTGTGCCTCCCGTACATCCAGTACAAATTCACGAACCAGCCGCATGGCCGCGGGCAACGCGGATTCCGGCGGCCGATCGCCATTCGGAACGGCGTAACCCTCGGCAGTTTTTACCAGCCCCAATTCATGAATATCGCGCGAGAGCGTGGCTTGCGTGACATCGAAGCCCTGCTCGAGCAGACTGCACCGGAGTTGCTCTTGATTGGCAACCGGCTCGCGCCGCACGACTTCGAGAATGAGATCCTGCCGCAATGACTTTGACATGCGCGTATATGCGAAACAAATTAAGTAATGCTATGCATAATTATGCACGACGAGTCGAGGATCCGTCAACCGAAAAAACGCATTTTTGTCCTTGAACAGTAAGGTTTTACCCTGAGGATGGCGAGCGCAGTTGCCGAGTCGCCCCAGCCGTCCAGCCGGAAGGAATATGCGGCGGGAAAAACTAGGCTCCGGCGGCTTGAATCGGGCTTCCGGCAGCCTGTTTTTTTGCCAATGATCCTATGCCCACTATCTGTGAATCCTCATCGCGCACAAGTAAAACAACCACGCCGCCCCGCCTAGAACGAAGACGCCAAGCAATCTCATTCCCCAACGAGAAAGCCAAGTCCACGGCGGTTGAGTGTTGCGCAAGGCCGATTCCGGTCTCGCGACCATGAATACGCCGAAACAAAGCCATGCCAACCCGAAGATAAACAACAATGCAGGCTCAAGCATCGGCACCTGTGGGCGTGCGCCAATGTCTTGTAACGCCATCATTGCCAGCATGAAGACAGCACCGCCAACAAAGCCCCACCCTGCAAATCGAACGCCCCGCAGGGACATTCTGTCACGCTGCCATTTCTCCAAGAAGAAGCGTGTGTACAAGTCAGGTCGCAATGCTGCCACCAATCCAATAAGACCGAAAACAGTGAAGAATAGGTAAAACACCATCGGCGCACTCAGAGCAAGCAGTTCGGTAATTCAATGATAGTTGCACAACGTTGCTGCGAAAGTGTCGATAACAGCGATATCGCTAGTTTCAATCGGAAGCTTACGCCTACTCTTCGCTCGGCTTGACTCTAAAGGACACCGGCCGCGCCCCGCCGAGTTATGCCTACCCTGGCCCCTATACCCCGGCGGCTTGAATCGGACTTCCGGCAAGTCGCTTTTTCGCCCGGGCGAGCAGGAGCAAAATATAACCCACGGTCGCCAAGCCAAGCACGAAAAGGACGAAAAACAACAGGATAATCCCCGTCTGTGGCGCCGTGGCCAGCGATTCAGGTTGGGCATACGGATGCAAATAGGCGGTGCGGACCAGTTGGCGCAACACCACCATCAGGGCGACGGTAAGGATTGTGAGCCCGAACCCGGCATGAACGAAGGGTGCTGGACGCCTGGTGTGCCCGCCTACCAGGATCAGAATCATCGCCGCCAAACCGCCCAGCATGCCGAGGCCGAAAACCGTTGCGCCCAATCCGCTGGACATGAGGTAGAGCGCAACGGAACGCGGCAAGGCCAACAGGAACCAGAGCCCCAGAAGGATCTCGACTCCGCTGGCCGCGGCAAACACCATCGACCATCGCCGTAGCAACCATCCGCCGTATTCCGGTTCCTTTTTCAAACGATGACACGCAATGTGGCATATGGCGGCGGCCAATACGGCGACCGCGCCCACCAGCATGTGCAAATAGCGCGGCAGCAGAGTGCGCTCGGCGAGATTCAGGTTCACCCCGTCCGGGTGAGCGCGGTACATGGCGAGCCAGCGCGCAGGGGTGAGCACCAGCGTCATGTTGTTGCTGAAAATAAACGCCACGGAGAGCAGGCAAAGAACAGCAATCGACGCCGCAGCGATGGCCCCGCCGGTGGCGCCGTGTTTTGCTTCGAAGAAGTAGTAGCTGTAGTAAGCGGCCATCACCAGAGCAAGTACGCTCAGCCAGAAAGCCGCGATCAAAATCGAACTGATATAGAGCAGGTTGCCATACAGAACCTGCACAAAAAGCAGCACCGCAACGCCCAGCGTGATGGTTAAGGCGAGAAAGGTGGGCAGCATGCGCGCGAGTTCGGCGGCCAGACGGCGTGAAAATGGATGCAGTGGGCTGCGCCCGCGAATCGCGTTCAAGGCGGCCGCGGCTCCGCCCGCCAGGGCGCAATTCATGGCCACCAGGTGCAAGGTAAAGGTGAACAGCAAAAGAAATTTGAATAGCCAAACCGGTCCGGGCAGGGGCAGAGGATCAACCTCGGGAATGCCAATCGGGATTTGCATTTTAGCGGCCCTCCTTGGCTGGCTCTTCCGCCAGGGCGTGCGCCATGTATGCGGCCAGCGCGTGCGCCTGGGAGTCAGGCGCGCTGAAGCGCGGCATGTTCGGGCTCATGCTGTCCAAAACCGGCAGCAGCGCCTCGATCTGGTCGGCGGCGGCGCCGCGCAAGGCATTCTTCAGCGGCCTAAAAGGGCCGTCGATGGTGTGGCAACTGCCGCAACGCGTCTCGAAGACTTGCCGGCCGCCGGCCGCTTCATTTGCACTTGCGTTTACGGCGGGCGCCGGGTTCAGAGAGGCGAGGTAGCGCCCGAGTGCGGCACGGTCCTGCTGATTTCCGGCGAAGCGCGGCATGGTGCCTCTGGTTACCTCGAGGTGTGCCAGCATATCGGAGGCAAACGGCGCATCCCAGTCGCGCACACGGGGACGCATGGCACGCTCTCCGTCGATGGAATGACATTTGCCGCACTGGATGACGAAAATATTTTGACCGTAGGCCGCCGAGTTCGGGTCTTCGCTTACCAGGAACTTGGCGCTCTTGAGCATTCCGGTCTCGCGATAGCGTTCGATGGACTCGGCGCGCACATCGTTGGCATAGATGTAACCGGTGATTGCCCAGGGCTTGCGCACCAGTTCGCGAAGGTACTCGAAGGACGCGATCACGCCAAAGCCCAGCACCAGCAGGATCGCTATCTGCGGCGTACGCATCCAGCGCGGCTTCCACACGCCGAACACCAGGGCGAAAAGCATCGCCAGAGCGGCAAAGGCGATTCCGCCGCGGGCGACATGTTGCGCTACCGGCAGCCTGCCGGAAAGATATGCCTTGGAAAATCCCGGTATGCAGCGGTAATACCATGCGGCCAACGGCGGCAGCAATAATGCACCCAATACCACCCACTGCGCGGCCCAGCGGACGATCTTGTCCCTTCCACCCCGACCAGCCAATAAAGGGCTTGTCGGGGACCCCGGCTCTTCCACCCCACCCTGCGCAACTACGGCGCCGGTCGGGGACCCCGGCTGGCGCTCGGCGCTCCTTTGCCGCCCCACCGTAACCAACCCGAAAGCCCCCGCCAGCAGGATGCAGATCGCGGTGCGCAACAGCAGAGAAGGGAAATACGTGGGATTGAAAAAGCCATCGGCGAAGTGTTTCGTCTGCAACCAGTTTCCCGGCGTCAGCATGAAGGTGATGATGCCATTGATGACTACCAAGCTTAGCCAGGCGGCCACCAGGTAAATCCAGCCGACGATCAAATGATCGCGCGCCGACAGCTTGTCCCAGGATTTGGCGTAAACGATGGCCGAAATGATTTCGACGAAAAAGAAGACCCACTCGATCGCCCACCCCCAGACAAACGTATGGATGAGCGAGGAGGTGGCTTCGGGACTCACCAGCCCGATGGTGAACCAGATGCCGACTCCGCTGAGCGCGCCGAAAACCAGCGTGAGCAGGGCGAAAAATCGTGAATGCTTGCGCACATAGGCGAGCAAATAGGGATCGTTCTCGCGGTAGGCTCGGCGTTCGCTCAGCACCAGGAAGGCGCCCCCGCCAATGGCGAAATGCGAAACAAAGACGTGAGTAACCGCGACCAGAGCTATCAGGATTCCGCCGGGGAAGGGCAATTGCCAGACAGGATAGTTCACAAGATGGCTCCTCTGCCCAACCGGCGCGGGTGCGCCGGGACTGCACACTCACTATTTATATATCAACTTCTCTCATTTTGGGGATGCACTCCAAGTGCGGCTACCGCCTAGAATCGCCGGCGCTCTCGGCACCCACTCGTCAAAAAAATTTCGTTGGCCCTCATAAATGGACAGTGGAGCGATGGAACTTGGAGGCCCCGAGCGGCGTGGAGTGGGACAGTTCCATGGGATCCTTTCGCTTTCCCCCAACAACGGCAAAAGCAGCCGTCGCCGGGGACCCCGGTTGCGCTCAGGATGACACTCAGAAAGTGTGTTTGGTTATGCGAGGTATTTCGGGACGCTGGACGCGGCGTCCGGTGCGATTCCCCGGGAATGTTCTGAGGCGGGGAAGATCGAGGGCGGAGGCGGTTCGAGGAAGGAGAGGAGTCACTATGCAGCAGCCCCGCCTCGCGCCCAAGCTTCAAGAAAACGAGAACGTTTACGCGTAGTGCGCGGCATTCTTCGCGGCGAACTCCGCCTTGTCGGCCGGCAGCTCTTCGAGGGGAAAAATCGAATTCGTCGGGCAGGTCGCGACGCAGGCGCCGCAATCCATGCAGAGCTCAGGGCTGATGAACAACTGGGTCGCAGCTTCGAAAGCAGGTTCGTCGCCGGTCGGATGAATGGCTTCACTCGGGCAAGAGTCGAGACAAAGCAGGTCCTTCACGCAGGTATCAGTGATTACGTATGCCATTTAGTTTCTCCCATTGCTGATGCTGTAGTGGTGCGACCCGCTCGGTGCGACTGGCCGCTTTCCCAATGCCATTTTTATGGTAGAGCGTGATGACGCCAGGGGCGGTGATTTTAGTCACTTCCCTGTTGTGATGCCCCGCACAACGACCGCCGCCGCAGGCGTCGCAACGCAGCGGGTAGAATGCAACGCGGCACGTGTTGTTGTTTGCAAGCTGTTTTCATTACTCATTTGGGATTGAACCAACGGCGCTCCCTCGGTCCGTCCCCCGGTTGAAGCCGCGCCCCATGGGAATTTGCCGGCGCGGGGTTTGACACGCTTTTTCTCGGATGCTACCGTCAGTCTTCTCGCCCATGTTAGAGCTTTTGGAATTCCTACCAGTATGGTGTCTGTTGGGGCTCCTGCGGGTGTTGCCGCGCGGGGTGGCACACCGGGTTGGAATGGCGATCGGTCTCGGATTCTTTCACTTCTATCCACGCCTGCGGCGCGTCGGATTGCGCAACCTTGAACTGGCGTTTCCGGAGATGCCAGAGCCTGAGCGCCTCGGGATTTTGCGTGGTGTTTTTCTTTCCCTTGGGAGGTTGTTGGCGGAGTTCCCCAAGTTCCCGCTTTATTCGAGGGAGAACGTTTCAGAAATCGCGATTTATGACGGATTTGAAAATTTTGCGGCGGCGCGCCAGAAAGACAAGGGCGTGCTATTTCTCACGGCTCACCTTGGTGGCTGGGAAGTTGGCTCGTTCGTTCACTCTGTCCATGGCAATACGCTTCAGGTCGTGGTTCGCGATCTCGACAACCGTTATCTCAATCGTCTGGTCAGGCGTTACCGCACGCTGCATGGCAACGGCAGCATCGATAAGAACGAATTTGCGCGTGGCCTGCTGGGCGCATTGCGTCGCGGCGATACGGTCGGCATCCTGATGGATACCAACATGACGCCGCCCCAAGGCGTATTTGTCGATTTCTTCGGCCATTTAGCCTGCACAGCGGTGGGAATCGCCCGCGTTGCTCTGCGCACCGGAGCCGCCGTGGTTCCCGCGTTCACCATTTGGGATGACTCGCTGCAAAGGTATCGAATCCGCTTTGATCCGGCGCTCGAAACCATTCGCACCGGCGATGACGAGGCCGATGCGGTGGCCAATACGGCCTTGTATACCAAGGTGATCGAGAGTTTCGTAAGGCGCTACCCAGAGCAGTGGCTTTGGGTCCACAGGCGCTGGAAGACGCGGCCGCCCGGCGAAGCGCCTCTCTATTGAATCTTTTGAAATGGAAAGCCGGTGAAATTGAAAGCCGGCGCCGCTTCGGCACCCGGTCCGATCGAACGACGGTCTGTCGGGGACCAATCCGGGAATCGCCCTAACAGCACACAATATTGGGTGCCGTGATGCCCTTGGTGGCATTGCGGGTGTCGATCACGAGCTGCGACTCCTTAACAATACGTGGGTAGTCGTAAGCCGAATGGTCGGTCACGATCATGACACAGTCATATTGCTCAAGGCGGTCGAGCGGAGTGCAGCTCAGGTTGAGGTTGTAATGCCGTCCGCGGCCCACGCTGGGGAAATACGGATCGTTGTAAAAAACCTCGGCGCCGCGTTTCTGCAGCAGCTCGATGATGGTGAGCGAAGGCGATTCGCGAAGATCGTCGATATCTTTTTTGTAGGCCAGCCCGAGAACCAGAATCTTGGACCCCTTCAGCGGCTTGCCCCGTTCATTGAGGGCGGCGGCAGTTGCTTCCATAACGTAATAGGGCATGGCGATGTTCACTTCGCCGGCCAGTTCGATAAACTTGGTGCGGAAGTCAAACTGCTTTGCCTTCCACGACAAGTAGAAAGGGTCGATGGGAATGCAGTGCCCACCCAATCCCGGGCCCGGATAGAAAGCCTGGAATCCGAATGGCTTGGTTTTCGCCGCCTCGATGACCTCGAAAATATCGATGCCCATGCGATGGCAAAGCTGCTTCATTTCGTTGACCAGCGCGATGTTTACGCAGCGATAAATATTTTCCAGAAGCTTGGTCAGCTCCGCAGCCGCCGGGCTGGAGACCGGAACCGTGCGATGGAAGATGCTTCCATACAAGGCGCAGGCAAGTTCGGTCGCAGTGGGCTCCGCTCCCCCGACGATTTTCGGGATGTCGCGACGCGCAACCGTGGTATTGCCGGGATCTTCGCGCTCGGGAGAGAACGCGACATGGAAATTTCCCAAACATCCCGGACGCGCCGCTTTCAACCCCGCCGGGTTGCCTTTTTCCAAAAGGGGAATGACCACTTCCTCGGTGGTTCCCGGATAGGTCGTGCTTTCGAGCACAATCAACTGGCCTTCGCGCAGGCGTGGCGCAATTGCCTCGATGGTGCTCGTGATGTAGCTCAAATCCGGTTCGTGGTATTCGTTCAGCGGAGTAGGAACACAAATGATGACCGCGTCCATCCCATGGATGAGGCTGTAATCGCTGGTGGCGCGGAACCCGGATTTTTGCGCGCTTTGAATTTCTCGAGGCAGGATGCGCACGATATAGGAGCTGCCCGAGTTGAGCGCAGCCACTTTTTTCTCGTCGATATCGAACCCGGTTACCGGGAAACGCTCCTCGCTGAACAGCAAGGCCAGGGGCAGCCCGACATATCCCATGCCCACGATGCCGATGTGGGCGGTATGGTTTGCAAATTTGTCTTTCAGTTCGTTGCGGGCGGTGGCGTGCGATTTCAAGTTGGCGTTCTCCATTGGGAGCGGGTGTGGATTAGCGATCCGCTTGAATCTGGAATCAGGAGCGGGCGAGCGACTCCGGCTTCATCGTGCTCTTGTACCACTCGACGGTGCGGCGCAACCCTTCCGGGAAGTCCACTTGCACCTCGTACCCAAGATGTTTCCGCGCCAGATCGATCGCGGCCAGCGAATGTTTGATGTCACCCGCCCGCTCGGGCGCATACTTCACCTCTCCCCGGTAACCGGTGAGCTGGCGCAAGATCTTCACCGTTTCATTCAGGGTGATTCTCGATGCGGTAGCCACATTGAACACTCGGCCGGCAACTTGGTTGGCGGGCGCCTCAGCCGCCAGCAGATTGGCGCCAACGACATTCTGGATAAACGTGAAGTCCCGGCTCTGCTCGCCGTCGCCAAAAATAGTGGGCTGCTTGCCGACCAGCATCTGCATGGTGAACTTCGCGAGCACTCCACTGTATTGCGAAGACGGGTCCTGATACGGCCCGAAGACGTTAAAGTACCGGATGGTTACGGTTTCCAATCCATATACCCGGTAAAACGAGGTCATGTAGTACTCGCCGGTGAGCTTGGAGACCGCGTACGGCGAGATCGGGGTCGGGAAGCATTCTTTCATGCTTCGGCAGACTCGGCGCGTCGCCATAGGCGGCCGACGATCCGGCGTACACCACCCGGCGCACCTTGGCATCGCGCGCGGCGACTAGTAATTGCAGTGTGCCGGAAACATTGGAATCGTTAGTCGAAATCGGATCAGCCACGGAACGTGGCACAGAGGCCATCGCCGCCTCGTGAAACACAACTTCCACGCCACGGCACGCCGTGGCGCAGGCGTTGGCGTCATTGATGTCCGCCTCAATGAACTCCATTGCTTCCAGGCCGGCGAGATTCTCCCGCTTGCCGGTCGAGAGGTTATCGATTCCGCGGACGCTCTCGCCGCTGGCGAGCAGCTCGGCGGCAATCGACCGTCCGATAAAACCAGCCGCACCGGTTACGAGATATTTAGCCATAAGCCTCCGAAACTTGGCTTACCACGAGACATCCTCCAAGCGTTGACCCGCGGTGGTTCCAGAAATCCCCGTTAGTATAAGCTAAGTAATTTCACCTGTGTCAGCCGCGACTCGTCGATTACGGATAGTCCCTACCAGCATCGTTCTTCATGCTACGGTGTCCGGTCGACCTCATCGGAAGATACTTTCGACGATGGGATCATGCGGCTCAAGTACTAAGGGCTCCAGCCTCGGAACGCACGTTTGTGCCGAGCGCCTCCGCGTCATTTTTTCTTCCAGCCCGCTTCGTTTTGCATGGACGCTTCCCGTCCGCTGGTGCATGATTAGTCAACATTGAATTTTCTCCGGTCGGCGGATGTGCTAAGCACGACCAGCTCACCATTCGATGCGGGAATTTCTCAACCGTTGCTGGCAAGCGAAGGCGGCTATTTTGAACAAGGGTCCTTATGTCTGGTAAATGCATTAATAGTGCGTGTTCTGCTTCCTTTCGTGGTCCCGATGAAGGCAAACTGTTTCGCATCGACATTGACATTGGCAGCAATTCGGGTGGCGATGAGCGCAAGACCGAGTACATCTGGCTGTGCGGCCGCTGCGCCCGCACCATGAATCCAAAAATTGAAGTTGCCGGAAACGTTCTCACGGTGCGGTTAGCGGCAACCGAGGATTACAAGACCAGCGATGTCTTTCCCCCACAGGTGCACTGACTCCCGGAGTGTTGTCCCGTGAGTTCGCTGCATCAGTCTTTAGCAGGTCATCCTGAGCCCAGCGAAGCATCTGCTCGTTCGCACCCTTAACAACCAAAGCAGTTCCTTCGCTCCGCTCAGGATTTCGGCAGGCGGCTCAAGCACCCTAGAAAGCCTGAATTCTGGCTTGCTGGGGACCCCGCTCGGACGCCGCCTCACTCCTCAACTTCACTTCCCTTCGGACGCTCGGAATGACATTTCCATCAGAACGACTCTGCAAAAGCTATTGCGCGAGCTTCTGGGGCGCGATACTAGACCATCAGAAAAGCGTCTTGGTGAGCCTCCCAAAACGCTTCATCGTGGCTGGAATAAGAAAAAGCCCTGCGGCTTCGACAGGGCTTTTCAGCTAGCGAGTCAGTGGCTAGAGCCTGTTTCATAAATTTCTTGGAAGGGGCGCGGCTTTAGCAGCGCCGTCCAGAGCCAACAAGAGTGCTGGCTTTAGCCCCTGAGGGGGTTTGCCGTCTCCTCTAACTTCGGTTTATGAAACAAGCTCTAGGCAACTGGAACTACTTCGCGGCAGCCGCCGCGGCCTTAACGTCGGTAACCAGTGCGCTTGCCGCCTGGGCCAGAATGCGGGCTTCGCTCAGGATCGTCACAAAATCAAAGCCTTTGGCAATCATGGCCTTGGCATTGGCGGCGCTACCGGTGTGAATTCCCGCCTTGACTCCATGGCGTTTGCAGGCGGCCAGAATCTGTGTGATTGCCTCTACCACCTTCGATTCCGTCGGATCGAGGCTGTTGGGCAAGCCCATGGAAATCGCCAGGTCATTCGGCCCGATAAAGATGGCGTCGAGGCCGGGCGTGCTAAGAATGCTGTCGAGATTGGCGAGGGCCTCGGCGGTTTCGATCATGGCAAAGGCCACGATGGTTTCGTTGGCCTTGGCCTGGTAGTCGCTGCCTCCATAGAGCACAGCCCGCGTGGGACCGCTACTGCGAAAACCAGCGGGTGGATAATGGCAGGTTGCGACCAGGCGCTCGGCGTCGGCGCGCGTGTTGATCATGGGACAAATCACTCCATAGGCGCCCGCGTCCAGGCATTTCATGATGATCCCGGGCTCATTCCACGGCACCCGGACAATGGGCGTGACGCTGGTCGTGGAAATCGCCTGCATCATCGAAATCGCCGTCTGAAAATCCACCATGCCATGCTGGATGTCGATGCACAGTGAATCCCATCCCGTGTGCGCCATCACTTCGGCGCAGAATGAACTCGGCACGGAAAGCCAACCGTTGACCACACAACCGCCCTGCTTCCAGATCGTCCGCAGCTTGTTCTCTCTCATTGAAGTCCCTCGCACCGCAATTCATTGCAGGGTCACGGGATCACCGCATGTGGTTCGGCCCGCAGCCCACAAGGGTGCGGCCCGGCCGCCGTCAAGATGTTGATCCCAATCTCCAGTGTCAAATCGTACGCCGAAAGCCGGTAACTCGCCAGAGCTTGCGTCGCCCGGCGGACCGCAACTTTACACCTTCGCGGGGCGCGTGTTACGCTCAATACCGTACAGGATTGATTATAAAGAGAGCAGGAGCGCGTTCGTTTTGTTAGCCCGAGAGCATAAGACCAATATCATTACGCAGTATCGCAGCCACGCCAAAGACACCGGCAGTCCTGAAGTGCAGATTGCGTTGTTGAGCGAACGCATCACTCAGCTCACCGATCACTTCAGAACCCACAAGAAAGACCACGCCTCGCGTCGCGGCCTCCTGATGATGGTCAGCAAGCGTCGCAGCTTGCTGGATTATCTCAAGAAATACGATACCGAGCGATACAAGGCAGTCATTCTGAGGCTGGGCATCCGCAAGTAGGATGTCGACTTTGCCGGGGCGAAAGCTCCGGCATTACTGCATTTGGCTGATTAAGGACTCCAAAGGGAAAGTAGAGTCCGGAGAGGCCAGGCAACTGCCGATGCCGGCAGGTGCTTGGCTGCACGCCATGGCTCCTCCAACCAGACTGTTACTGACCTCTTACGTGCCCTATTCGGCGGCGCCATTGGCGGCGAAAACCAGATCCAGATGAGTCACCGTTCAGCTTGCCTGGTGGCGCGTGCCTTTTGTTTTTGTCGGTGTGCAGCGCGGTCTAACGGTTCGGATGCGTCCTGAAATGGAAGGAACGAAATGAAGCAAGAAGCCACCGTCAACCTCGTCGACGGCAAGTCGATCAGTTTTGAAACTGGAAAATTGGCCAAGCAGGCACACGGCTCCGTCGTGGTGCGCATCGGCGAGAACGTGGTGCTCGCCACCGCCTGCGCCAACGCACAACCGCGGCCCGGCGGGGGAGACTTTTTCCCGCTGACCGTCGATTACCGCGAATATACCTATGCCGGGGGCAGAATTCCCGGAGGTTTCATCAAGCGCGAAGGCCGCCCCAGTGAACGTGAAATCCTGGTCAGCCGCCAGATCGACCGTCCCATTCGCCCGTTGTTTCCCGAGAGCTTCCGTAATGAGACCCAGGTGATCGCGTTCGTACTGTCGGCGGATTCCGACAACGATCCCGATGTTGCCGCCATCAATGGCGCATCCTGCGCGCTTGCGGTTTCCGATATTCCCTTCCATGGACCGGTCGGAGCCGTGCGCGTCGGGCTGTTGGACGATAAGTTCGTGGTCAATCCGACTTACAGCGAAATCCACGAGAGCAAGCTGAATTTGATGGTGGTTGGCACCGCCGAGGCGATCGTCATGATCGAGGCTGGGGCCAGCGAAATCCAGGAAGATCGCGTGGTTGACGCCATCGAGTTCGGGCACGGCGAGATCAAGAAGATCTGCGCCGTCATCTCCGAGCTGGCCGCAGCGCGCGGGCAAGCCGAAGCGGCCGGTCGCGCCGGTCGAGATCGACGAGCCTTATCTGGCGGCTCTGCGTGCCAAGATCGGCGAGCGCCTGGCGGACGCTCTCGATACGCAGAAGCACCCAAAAATCGAGAGCTATCAGCAGGTCGATGCCCTGCTTGCGGAGTTGCTGGCGGCCATTCCGGAAGAGACCGACGCCGAACGGAGCAAGCTTTCTAAATACTTTGAGATTTTGCGCGAACGCATTTTCCGCGAACAGGTTACGCACGAAAAACGCCGTCCGGACGGACGCGCCTTCGATCAGATTCGCGATATCTGGATCGAGGCCGGCGTACTTGCCGCGGACTCACGGATCGGCGATCTTTACGCGCGGCGAGACCCAGGCGCTGGTGACGACGACGCTGGGCACCGGCGAAGACATGCAGCGGCTCGAACGCTTCGAAGGCGAAGCCAAGAAGCGCTTCATGCTGCACTACAATTTCCCGCCGTTTTCGGTGGGAGAGGTTTCGTTCCTGCGCGGCGCCGGCCGCCGCGAGATCGGCCACGGAGCGCTGGCCGAGCGTGCGCTGTTGGCCGTGCTGCCTTCCGAAGAGGATTTTCCGTACGCCATCCGCGTGGTCGCCGATATTCTCGAGTCGAACGGTTCGTCCTCGATGGCAACCGTTTGCGGCGGCTCGCTTAGCATGATGGATGCCGGCATTCCGCTGCGTGCTCCCGTCGCCGGGGTCGCCATGGGGTTGGTGAAGGAGGGCGATGCAGTACGCCATTCTCACCGACATCGCAGGCGCCGAAGACCACTATGGCGATATGGACTTCAAGGTCACCGGCACCTCTGATGGCATCACCGCGCTGCAGATGGATATCAAGATCCAGGGAATCACGCCCCAGATCATGCGCGAGGCGCTGCAGCAGGCCAAGCGCGGACGTCTGTTCATCCTCGACAAGATGAACGCGGTGCTCACCGAAGCGCGCACCAAGGTTTCCGAGTACGCGCCGCGCTTCTACACCCTGCAGATCCCGACCGACAAGATCCGCGACCTCATCGGCCCGGGCGGGAAGGTCATCCGCGGAATTGTCGAGGCCACCGGCGTCAAGATCGACGTCGACGACTCCGGCAAGGTGCTGGTCTCTTCGAGCGATGGCTCAGCCGCTACCAGAGCACTGCAAATGATCGGCGAGATCACGGCAACGGCCGAGGTGGGCAAGACCTATCTCGGAAAGGTCTCGCGCCTGGCCGACTTCGGCGCTTTCGTGGAAATTTTTCCCGGCACCGACGGCTTGCTGCACATTTCTGAAGTTGCCGAGCATCGCATTAAGGATATCCGCGACGAATTGAAGGAAGGCGACCAGGTGCTGGTCAAGGTGCTGGCGGTCGAAGGCAATCGCATCCGCTTGTCGCGTAAAGCGATTTTGAAGGAACAGCGGGCGAAGATGGCACCCCAGACGACCGGCAGTGCCGAGGGCGTCGTCGAGGGCAGTGTCGAGTCCGCGGAACCCGCGGCAGTCGAGGCGGCCGGTACCGTCACCTTCGAAGGCGGACATGAAGAGGCCGATGAGGGCGGAGACGAGCCTAACTTCAACCGTGATAGTGTAGCTTCCCATGCTCAACCCCGCGCCGGCGGTCCGGCTGGTGGACCCGCGGACCGGAATCGCCGGCGTCCACCGCGCCGTGGTGGCCGTCCGTCCGCCGGGAGGCGGCGGAGGCGGCGGCCGCTAGTTTTTTTGCGGCGGTAAATTAAGTTGTGAAACAGCCACGGCGCAGACCGTGGCTGTTGTTTTTGCGACGGGATTCAAAGGGCAGCGAAGAGCGGTTCCATGTATCATCGAACTTCAGGAAACTACTCCACGTTAACCAAAGGCGGGCGAACCTGGGGCACCAGCAAGAGTCGCGAGTTTCCGGATATCGCTCTAGGAGGGTTTCAAGGTCAGTATTTCCTGAGCCGCTTGCCTTACGCTGTCCGGGGTGCCGAGATCGCGCCAATAATATTCATCGGCGTCGAAAGGCGACGATTTTTTCTCCGCGGGCGGCGAGCCGCAGATAGGAGCTGATGATGGAGAAAGCGCCTTCTTCCGTCATCATCGCCAAGCAGGCGGGGAGAAATAACGTGGATGCCGGAAAAAGCCAGCGCCTGCACTCTGCCGGTGCGAAGATCGAACCAATTCAGGTTTTCCGATCGCGCCCGGATCGCCGGCCGCAAAGCTGAAGCTGCTCGTCGAAGAGCAGGTATCGGGAAGTCTCCCGGTCCTGCACCGCCAGGGTGGCGAGAGCCTGATGTCTCGGTGTGAAATTGCACCATGCGCCGGAGATCGATCGTGCTGATGACATCGACATTGTGCAGAATGAACGGCTCTTCAAGACGGTTGGAATCCTCGAGAAAAAACCAGGCGGCCTTCTTCAGGCCGCCGCCGGTGTCGAGCAAGACCTCCTCGCGAGAGACTTCAATGCGCATGCCGAAGTTATCGTTCGCCTTCAGATAATCGAGAATCATGTCGGCAAAGTGATGCACATTGATGATCACCTCGCGCACGCCGAAGGCGCGCAGGCGAGAGAGCGCGATCTCCAGCAGCGTGCGGCCGGCGACTTCCACCAGCGCCTTGGGGCGATCGTCGGTGAGCGGCCGCAAGCGCGTGCCGAGTCCGGCGGCCAGAATCATCGCTTTCATTTGCCCAGCTTCTCCAACTCAAGATGCCGCACCACCACTTCCACCCCGTTCTCTGCCGCGCAAGTGTTTCGCCAATTGCTCCGCCAGATACACCGAGCGATGCTGGCCGCCGGTGCAGCCGAACGACACCATCAAGTTCTTGAAGCCGCGCCGCTGATAATTCGCTCACGCTGGCATCCACCAGCGACATGACGCTGGCCAGAAACTGATGCACGCTCTCCTGCTGATTGAGATATTCGATCACCGGCGCGTCTTTGCCGGTGAGCGGCTTGAAGCGCTCTTCGCGCCCGGGATTCGGCAGGCTGCGGGCATCGAAGACAAATCCGCCGCCATGCCCGGTCTCGTCTTTCGGCAAGCCCGCGGTGAAATGAAAAACTGAAAATCCGCACCGTCAGATTTCCCGCTTCGGAAGCCAGGCCCTGCAGTTTCTCCGAGGCCAGCCATGCTCTTGAACGCGTCCATCAGCGCCGGCAGCGCGATGGGCAACTCGACGTTGTGCAGCAGCCAGCGCAGGTTCTTCAGCGCATACGGCACGCTTTGCAGAAAATGGGCCTTGCGCTCATAAAATCCGCGAAAGCCATAAGCGCCCAGCGCCTGCATGATGCGGACATAAACATAGGCATAGTAGTGCTGCATGAACGCTTCGCGCTCAAGCTCGATGAAACCGGCAAGCCAGTCGAGATAGTGATCGAGCAATTGCTGGCGCAACTCCGGCGGCAGATCGGCCTTGGCATCGTATAGAAGAGAAGCGATGTCATATTGCAGCGCGCCTTTGCGTCCGCCTTGATAATCCAGGAAAAATGGCTGGCCATCGCGCAGCATGACGTTGCGCGACTGAAAATCCCGATAGAGAAAATAATCGCGGTCGGCGCCCAACAGGAACTTCGTCAAGCGGCCGAAATCGTCTTCCAGCGCCTGTTCGTTGAAGGGGATGCCGGCCAGCCGCAGAAAATAATATTTGAAATAATTCAGATCCCAGGCGATGGACTGGCGATCGAAGCTGGCGCGCGGATAGCAGACCTTGTAATTCAGATCGCGGCCGGCCTCGACCTGAAAGCGCGGCAGCACGGCCACCACTTTGCGATATGCTTCGACCGCCTCGGGAGCAATCTTCTCGCCGCTGCGATGCTGCGAGAGAAACTCAAAGAGCGTGGTGTCGCCCAAGATCTTCTTCGAGATAAGCGCCCTGGCTCAAATCTTCGGCATAAATTTCCGGCACCGGCAGGCCGTGCCGGCGAAAATGCCTGGAAAATTCGAGGAAAGCGACATTCTCTTCGCGCACGTCATAGAGAACGCCAATCGCGCTGAGTTTTTCGCTGGCAAGCCGGATGATCTTGCGCCCCGAAGCCGCCGAGCTGGCCCTGCAGCGGCTGCACCCGCTCGACCGGTGAGTGGAAATGCTGCTCAAATAGTTTCTTGAGAACGTCCATGAATATGATTTCCAGCCATTCAGTTTTGACGTAAGTTGGGCTTGGCGTCGCCAGCCACCACCAAGATAGCATCGAACGCGCGATCCCAAAATGGTGAGGCGGATGCTAGGCAGGCTGGTGAAAGCGGGAATCATGGAAGCAATGTCATCCTTTCTGAAGGGCCGCGCCGGTTTTGCGCGACCGCTAAGGCATCTGTTTTACTTTCGACGCCGCCGAAACCAGCAGATCCATCGCTTCGCTCAAAGGGATAGAGACCCTCAGAAGTAGAAGTTTTTTCGGCAGCCAGATGGTCGAGTGGAACGGCCATGAGGAACGGGAGCCGCGAGCTGTATCTCTCGGGTCCGGCGCGGCTGGGCTGTTGCGGCGAGTTTTTCGTTAAGTTTTCATTTAACATTAAGGTCCATGATCAGCGGAGCAGCACAATCCAGCGGTAAAACCTGCGGCACTCCATGCTGGCGATACCATCGGCATCGTCGCGCCTTCGAGTGCGGTCGAGCGAGATGCGATCGAGGCCGGTTGCCAGCGTCTGCGCGAACTCGGTTACAAGCCTTTTTACCTGCCATCCATCTTCGACCAGGACCTTTACTTCGCGGGCACGGTGGAGCGGCGCGTTGCACGAATTGCATGAGATGTTCGCGCGTCCGGAAGTTCGCGCGGTTCTGTGCGCCCGCGGCGGTTACGGCTGCAACTATCTGCTGCCACACCTTGACGCCGATTTGATCCGCGCCAATCCCAAGATTTTCGTCGGCTACAGCGACGCCACATGGTTGCTGGCGTGGCTGATCGGATCTTGGGCAGGTGGTGTTTCACGGCCCAATGGCGGCGAGGGGCTTCGCACAGGAAGACGGCGTTCATCTCGATTCCTGGCGCGCTGCGGTCTGCGGAGAGCCGTGCTCGCTCGAGTTCGGCCCGGACTCATCGGTCAAGCCACTGGTCGCGGGCGGGGCCAGCGGAGTGCTCTGCGGCGGATGCCTTTCGATTCTGGCTGCGTCGCTCGGCACGCCTTACGAGTTGGAGACTGAAGGCCGCATCCTGTTTCTGGAAGACGTGTCGGCCAAGCCTTACCAGATCGACCGCATGCTGATGCAGTTGAAATTTGCCGGCAAACTCGACGGCGTCCGAGGCATCGTCTTCGGGGAGATGCTCGATTGCGTGCAACCCGGCGGCCAGCAGTACTCGCTGCAGGAGATCGTCGCGCGCATTGTGCGCAGCCTCGGCGTTCCCGTCGTCTACGGAGTTCCTTCCGGCCACGTGGAGCGCGACAACGTTACCCTGCCCTTCGGGGTCAACGTCGAATTAAGTGGTCACCGCTTCATCCGTGCAGCTGCACATCGACGCGGCCGACAACCCATTCCGCCGGACAAGCTCAGGGACGATGAAACCGCGCCATATCCATCTGATCGGAATCTGCGGCACGGCCATGGCGTCGCTGGCCGGCATGCTGAAGCAGCGCGGCTTTCTCATTACCGGCTCCGATGTGGCGGCTTATCCGCCGATGTCGGACTTGCTGGCCGGCATTGGGATTGCGGTCTCGCAGCCGTTTGCGGAGGCGAACTTGAGTCCGCGTCCCGATCTGGTGGTGATCGGCAACGCCCTCTCGCGCGGCAACGTCGAAGTCGAATACGTTCTCGATCAGCGGCTGCCGTTCACTTCCATGGCCGCCCTGGTGCATGAAGAGTTTCTGTGCGGCAGGGAGGTGCTGACGGTCGCGGGCACGCACGGCAAGACGACCACGACATCGATGCTGGCGTGGATATTCCACGTCGCTGGACGCGAGCCATCGTTTCTCATCGGCGGAATCGCCGAGAACTTCGGCTCCAGCTTCGCCGTGAGCGAGGGCCGCGAGTTCATCCTCGAAGGCGATGAATACGACACCGCGTTCTTCGACAAAGGCCCGAAGTTCATGCATTACTTCCCCGATGGCGTGATCCTGACCTCGGTCGAGTTCGACCACGCCGATATTTACCGCGGCCTTGACGAAGTGAAGACAGCGTTCAAGCGACTGGTGAACCTGGTTCCCGCCGGGGCCGCGTAGTTGCCTGGGATGAGCAAGGCAGCGCCGGCGGCTTGGATCAGGGAAGCGTCGCCGGCAGCGTCAGCGAGTGCGTCAGCCGCGCATTTTGTACGGTTGAGCGCTATGGCTTCGCCGAGGATTCCGCCTGGCGCATTCGCGACGTGCGTTACGAGCCGCGATCGCACCACCTGGCGCGTGGAGCGCCACGGCCAGCCATGGGCCGAGTTCGAGTTCGCGCTGGCGGGGGAATACAACGTCTTGAACGCCACCGCCGCCGCCGCTCTTGCCGCCGGCTACGGCATCGATAGCGCAACCATTGGCGATGCCCTGCGCAGCTTCCGCAGCGTGAAGCGGCGCCTGGAAGTGAAAGCCGAGATTGACGGGATTACGGTGATTGACGACTTCGCCCATCACCCGACCGCAATTGCCGTCACGCTGCAGGCGCTGCGGACGCGATTTGCCGGATGCCGCCTGTGGGCCATTCTCGAACCGCGTTCCAACAGCTTGCGGCGAAATGTTTTTCAGCAGGAACTGGTCGAAAGCCTGGCGAACGCCGACGAGGTCGTAATGGCCTCGGTTTACTTCAAGCCGAACGACGCGCTTGCGCCCGGAGCAGCGTCTCGACGTTAATGCCGTGGTCGCCGAACTTGAGCGCCACGGACGACGGGCGCGGCAATTCGCCGATGCCGATGCCATTGTCGCCGGCATTGCCGGCGAGCTGCGCGGCGGAGACGTGGTCGCCATTCTCTCCAACGGCGGTTTCGGCGGAATCTACGAAAAATTGCCGGCACGTCTGCGCCAGTTGCAGTCCCGCTGAGGGGGCGAATCTGGACACCATCGCTCGTCTGATTTCGAATCGGTTACGCGGCCGACTTCGAATTCGCGCGCGGCGGGGTCGGCTGATCTGGCCGCATCCCGAGGGTGCGCAGGGTGCGCAGGATCAGGTCGCGTTCTTTTTCGAAGTTGGCTTTCTCTGGCAGTTTTTGCGTGGTGAGATAGCTTCGTGCCCGCGTAACCAGTTCGTAGCGGTCGGGATCGGCGAGCGCTCGGCTGCCTCTCGTGTAGACCGGCGAACAGCCATCGCAGCTGTTGGGATCCCAATCCTGCTTGCGCGCATGACAGGCGGAACATGCCAGCAGGCAGTTCCAGCCCACGTCTGCAAGCTCGGGATACCTCACGATGGGCAGCAGATGATCGATGCTGGAGCCGAACGACACGGTGTCACGGCACGAGAGCATGTCTTTGCCGCAGTAAGTGCATCGGCATCCGTCCCGCAGCCATATCGCCAAGGTCCGAGGGTCCCACTGCTTCATGAATTCCTTGTGCACCAAGTCTTCCGCGATGTGTAGGTAGTCCATTGGCCTTCCCTCGCCGCCCACCCCGCGAAGATAACTTCGTGGGGACCCCGAAGCCGCTGCGGTCACCCGCATTCATAGCTTACCTCTAAACTTACTTCTAAACTACGGCAGCGCGGACTAAGTTTTCCTGACCTGCGGGAATCTTCCCTAAGCCGCTGATACGCTGGTGTTTATCTGAAGCAAAGCACCGGCACGGCAAGTTCCTGCCGGGTTGTCTTGCGCCCATTGTTATGGTTATTCAATTCTGGTTGCGCAACACGCCGCGGGCGTCTTCCAACTGCCGGTGCAACAGAATGGCCGCCAGCACGAGCACGAACACGGCTGCGGCGATCAGCAACAAGACGCCGTAATACTGCGCCGGGTGACGAAGCGCCTGGATGAAGTGGCGTCCATAGTGCGAAGCGATGGAGGCAATGGCGGCATACCTTGCGGCGCGGCTCAACGTGACCACTACGACGAAGTTTCTCGGCCGGTAGTTCAACACCCCGGCGGCCGCGAAGAAAGCACTGGTGGGGGATGGAAAGGGCACCGCCGAAGAGAGTACCAGGGCTCCCGTGCCCCACTTTTCGAAATAAGCGAGCAGCTTGGTGACCCGGCGCTCGCCGAATTTCTCTCGCAAGTAGTCGGCGCCGGCATGGCGCGCCATGTGGAAAGTTATGCAGGCGCCAATGACCGAACCTGTCGTTGCCACCGCGGCGTAGTAATACCAGGGGTCGCGATGCCGCGCCGCGAAGATGGCCGTCAGAATATCCGGGCCGGAGAAGGTCGGTAGCGGGGTGCTGTCCGCAATGGCGAGCAGGAAGAGACCAAAGACGCCCAGGTGGCGCAGCAAAGACATGTAGTTCGTCTGCCGCCGCGCGGCCGGCTGAAGGAAAGTCGCAAATACTTCGAAAAGTTGCACTCCGTCTACTTTACCAGCCACCGGGAAAAAGCACAGCCGCGCTTCTTACGATGGTCAAGTTGGTTCGATTTTAAGCCGGAGTGGGATAAAACTAAGCTGCCCTGGTATCAAGATCCTTGCCGTAGCCAACGCGAGGTGGAATCTTAGCCTCAGGCCCGACATGGACTGCTTTGTTTTTTGCTCGTCTGGTAGCCGAGATTCTGGCCGTGAACAAGAGGGCTGACAAACTTATCAGGATCACAACGACCGATTGCCAACCGCCCACAATTGTTTTGTTGCCCATAATCGTAAGCGCGACAAAAACGCAAAGCAGATGCACACAGAAGACCTGAAGCGAGGCTTGGCCGAGCATCACCAAAGGCTGGATCGCTAGCGGCTTCAGAACCGATCGAAACCGGATTGCCAAGGTCGCGACCGCCGTGAAATCAATGATCCGGCCAATCCCAAAATCCCACTTATTCAGCAGTGGGTCAAACTTCCCGAAATCGAGTACGTTTCCCATCTGCATGTAACGTAGTACCAGGAAACAAACCGCAACAATCGCCGCGGGAATCGTCAGACGTTTCGCCCAGACTTCGAGTTGCAAGTCACCCTTTGCCCAGTGAACGCCTAGCCACAGGCCAACGAGCCACCAGAGCTGCCATGCCCAGAGATCAAACGCGCCCATTTCGTTTAAAGGGATGTGTAAATGGAAGGCGCGCGTCATCAGGTGATACACAAAACCACGCAATCCGAATTGCGCAAGCAGCCAAATGGCGGAACCTGCGCCGAGAACGTATTTCCACCCCAACCGCGATGCCAGGATCAGAGCGATGGGCGTTAGTGCGAGGAAGATAATGTAAATGGGCAGAATATCCAGCAGAGGTGGTCTGTAGATCATGAATGCAGCGTCGATGAAAGCATGGGTCCGGCCCACTGCAAAATAGAAGTCGAGCAGGTTGTGCACCGCAGGCCGGTTACCGTGGGCTGCGATCGGAGCTTCCACCACGAAGGCAAAAGCCAGCAGTAACAGCTGATAGCAATACAGGCGTCCGGCTCGCATCCACAACTTGCGGCACATCGACGCGTAACTTTCGCGCTCGGCAATCTGAAAGTAGATGCGGCCCGCAAAGAGCGCTGAAAGAAAGATGAACCCTTCCGTGGCCGCGAAAAATCCCAACGGCTGATTGATATATTTACTGAGAGCTGTTGGCAGATGGGTGAACGTGATCCATACCAGCATCAGACCGCGAAGAGCATCGAGTTCTTCTAAACGACCCCGCATCGGAACCTCACATCGACGTCGCATCGGCAAGTTTGGCGCGAGCTATTTGTTGGCAAACTTGGCAGCGTCCGCGCTGAACTTCTTCAGGCCATCCGACTCTAAAAATTGCTTTGCTGCTGGGATTTGTTTCAGATAGGCGTCCCAGAATGCAAGGGTTTCGAGCTTCGCGCATTGAAATACGCCATTCTGAACGCCTCCGCGCCGGGACGGACCTGCAAACCCCATGTGGGTTCCACCGGCGAGTTCCACCTCGTATTTATTGCCGGAGGGAGCCTTTTGGAAGGCCTCGCTTCGCCAGACCGGGGCTTCGCCCCAAGGCCCAAAATCGAGCGAACCGTACATGAGCAGCATCGGCAAACGGAGTTTGTCCCACGAGTGAGCGGTCAGCCCCATGCGACCTTCTCCCTGCGGCGACAATAGCAAAATAGCTGAAACGCGTTTGTCGGCGAAACTCTGCGGCCCGTCTTTCCCCGGTAGCAGAATGTTCATGCCACCGATTAGCTCAGCCGTATAGGCGCCGAAGGAGTGTCCGCCCACCCCGATATGTCGCTGATCGAGTTTGCCGCTCAATTCCGGAGCACGCTTTTCAATCTCCGAAAGCGAATCGATGATGAACGAGATGTCTCGAGGCCGATTCTCCCATCCATGGGGATCGCTGATTGCATCGCGCAACGTCCCACGATACCCGCTATCAGCGATGGAATCGGCATGAGAAGGATGAATGCTCACGTATCCGAAGCTCGCCCAATGCCGCCCGAGTTCCGAGTAGCAGTCTTTCGACGCCAGTGCACCATGGGAAAAAACGATGACAGGAAACGGTCCGGGCGCGTCTGGGTAATAAATCTTCAGCGGCAGGTCTTTCTTGCGCGCTGCATCGTGCAAGACAATACGCTCGACCGTAAGCACGTGGTATGGGCCCGAACTCGGAGTGTATTGACCCCACGCGGCCCACGACCAAAGCAAAGTAGCAATTATGGCTATCGCTTTAACCCAATTACGTTCGATACGAATTAACCTCACGAAACATCAACCCCACAGTCCCCATCCAAGCTTGCGAACAAAAATTCGCCGTATTAAATCTGGCAGTCTATATGGGATGTTCTGGGGTACGGAAAAGACCCACATCTTTCGCAAATCGCCTGGAATGGGCACGCTGACCCATACCAGTTCACCTGCCTGGCCGTTTTGGGCCACGCCGGACGCGGTGACAGCGGGCGGTTGTTACAATTCCAGCGATGCCCGCGAACTGGCTTTTTTGGGTGTTGTTTCATATCTTCGTGTTTGCCATGCTGGCGCTGGATCTCGGCGTCTTCCATCGCCAAGCGCGCGTCGTCCCGTTTCGCGAAGCGGTTGCGTGGACGGCGATGTGGATTGCGCTGGCCGCCATTTTCGCCGCACTGATCTATTACTTCGGGCACGCCATGACGGGCGAGTCACAGCGTCCGACGCACGTGCTGGGGATCGAGTTCATCACCGGATACGTCGTCGAAGAGGCGCTCAGCGTCGATAACCTGTTCGTCTTCCTGCTGCTGTTCCGCTACTTCGGGGTTCCCGGCGAGTATCAGCACAAGGTGTTGTTCTGGGGAATTCTGGGAGCGCTGGCGACGCGCGCCGCTTTCATCCTGACGGGGGTGACGCTGTTGAATCGCTTCCACTGGGTGCTTTACCTGTTTGGCGTGTTCCTGGTCTACGCCGGAGCAAAGCTGCTGGTGCAGAAGGATGAAGACCATATCGACCCGGAGGGCAATCCAGTGGCCAGATTTTTTCGCAGGCATGTGGCGATGGTTCCCGATTACGCGGACGGCAGGTTTTTCGTCCATCGGGAAGGCAAGCGCTACGCCACGCTGCTGGCACTGGTAGTGGTGGTCGTTGAGACCACCGACGTGGTATTCGCGACCGATTCGATTCCGGCGATCCTGGCTATTTCGCGCGATTCGTTTATTGTTTACACGTCCAATGTCTTTGCCATTCTGGGGCTGCGGTCGCTGTTCTTCGCGCTGGCGGGGATGATGAGAATGTTTCATCTGCTGCATTACGGTTTGGCCGTGATTCTGATATTCATCGGGGCAAAGATGCTGGCTTCGAACTGGTGGGAGATACCGACCGGATGGGCCCTGGCAACCGTGGCGGGAGTTCTCGCGCTTGCGGTGACGCTCTCGTTGGCATTCCCTGCGAAGGAAAAGAACCCGGAATAGGCCGGGTAGTTGGTAGCTAGAAGCCTGCTAACCTATACTGATACGGCAACAGGTATCGGATGCCAGCGGCGTGAGCCGGATATTTCGACGGTGCTCTCGTCTGGCATTGCCGAGCGGGGCGACTTCAACTAAAATCCGCGCGACTCATCTTTCGGCTCTCCGGCGCACCCTGGGTTATGGTCAGGTTAGGAGGCCGCAAGCTAGAGAAAAACGTAGCCAGGTAACAGGTAAGGCTTGGGGATTGGACTTATCTAAATGATTCTTATAATACTTATTTCGAGCTGAATCCAATCCCAGGCGACCGACATCAAAAGTTGAGTAAGATTGACTCAAGGAGTGTTATGGCCAACGAAACGCGCAACTTAGAGAGTGTCTCGCCCGAATTCCGGGATGATGCCACGGAAGCGCGCACCCTGCCGGTGCTGCCGGTAAGGGACACGGTCCTATTCCCGCACGCTGTTTTGCCACTCACGGTGGGCCGGGAAAGTTCGGTTCAGCTAATCAACTCGCTGGGAGAAGACAAGACGATTGTGGTTGTGGCCCAGCGCGAGGCTCGCGTGGATTCCCCACAGCCGACCGATTTGTTCATGATCGGGACGCTGGCGGTAGTTCATAAAGTCGTCAAGATGCCCAACCAGAGTCTGTTTGTTTTTGCCGAGGGTCTGGAGCGCGTGCGGCTTGACGAATACACGCAGTTGGCGCCGTTCATGAAAGCGACGGTGACCACGATCAGCGATGTGATTCCGCCCAAGAGCGCCGAAGTGGAGGCTTTGCAGCGGAACATCCTGACGCTGTTCCAGCAGATCGTGACGGGCTCGCCAACCCTTTCCGACGAGCTGTCGACCGTGGCCATGAATATCGAGGAACCGGGGCGTCTGGTCGATTTCGTCGCCTCGTCGCTGCCCTCGCTTTCGACGCGCGACAAGCAGGAGATTCTGGAGACACCGGACGTCTATCTGCGGCTGGACAAGATCAATCAGCACTTGGCAAAAGAGCTGGAAGTGCAGCAGCTACGCAACAAGATCCAGTCCGAGGTGCAGGACCGCGTGCAGCAGACGCAGCGTGAGTACTACCTGCGCGAGCAGATGAAGGCAATCCAGAAAGAACTGGGCGAGCAGGACGAAACCCAGCGCGACGCGGAAGAATTCAAGGAAAAGATTGAACAGTCGGGCATGCCGGACGATGTCAAGAAGGAAGCTCTGAAGGAGCTGGCCAGGCTGGCGCGCATGTCTCCGATGGCGGCCGATTATTCGGTGACACGTAATTACCTGGAGTGGCTGGTAGTGCTACCCTGGGCGAAATCGTCGGGCGTCGAAGCCGATATTCTCAAGGCAAAAGCCATCCTCGACGAAGATCACTATGACCTGGAAAAGGTGAAGGAGCGCATTCTCGACTATTTGTCGGTGCGCCGCCTGAACCCGAAGATGAAGGGCCCGATCCTGTGCTTCTTCGGACCACCGGGCGTGGGCAAGACCTCGCTGGGCAAGTCTATTGCGCGGGCGCTCGGACGCAAGTTTGTCCGCCTGTCGTTGGGCGGTGTGCACGATGAGGCGGAGATCCGCGGACATCGCCGCACCTACATCGGAGCGATGCCGGGGCAGATCATCCAGGGTATTCGCCGCGCCGAGACCAATGACCCGGTTTTCATGCTTGACGAAATCGATAAGGTGGGACGCGATTTCCGCGGCGATCCAACTTCAGCGCTGCTGGAGGCGCTGGACCCGGAGCAGAACAACACCTTCCGCGATAACTATCTGGACGTGCAATTCGACCTGTCGAAGGTGCTGTTTATCACGACCGCCAATCAGCTCGACACCATTCCCGATCCGCTGCGCGACCGCATGGAGATCATCGAACTGCATGGCTACACGGAAGAAGATAAGGCTCACATCACCTTCCAATACCTGATCAAGCGGCAGACGGAGGAGAACGGCGTTACCGATCAGCAGATCGAGTTCACCCAGGATGCGGTGAGCTTTATTATCCGGCACTACACGCGGGAGGCCGGGGTGCGCAGCCTGGAGCGGCAGATCGGAACCATTTGCCGGAAGCAGGCGCGCCGCATTGCCGAGGGTAAGCTCGATAAGCTTGTCGTAACGCGCGAAGTGGTGCACGAGATGCTGGGCGGCATCAAGGTCCGGGTTGACACCGAGATCGCGGAACGGACGAAGCGGCCCGGAGTAGTGGTTGGGCTTGCCTGGACTCCGACCGGCGGCGACATCCTCTTTGTCGAAGCGATGAAGATGAAGGGGAAGGGCGAATTCAAGATCACCGGCCAGATTCAGGACGTGATGCGCGAGTCAATGCAGGCGGCCCTCAGTTGGGTGCGCTCGAATGCGGTCTCGCTCGGCATCGACGAGGACTTTCTGACGAAGAACGATCTGCACATCCACGTGCCGGCCGGTGCCATACCGAAGGACGGCCCTTCGGCTGGCGTGACTATCGCTACGGCGTTGGTTTCGCTGTTGACCGGGCGGCCAGTTCGACCGCTGCTGGCCATGACCGGCGAAATCACGCTCAGCGGCAACGTGTTGCCGATCGGCGGCGTGAAGGAGAAGTTCCTGGCCGCCAGGCGCGCCGGAGTGAAGGACCTTATCTTCCCAGCCGACAATCGGCAGAATGTGGAAGAGGACGTGCTCCCCGAGCAATTGGAAGGGGTCAACGTGCATTACGCGAATACCATCAACGAGGTACTCGATATCGCGCTGCCGACGAGCAAGGACGAGGAGAAAAAAGACTCCGAAATTCGCGAGCAATTGCTCAGCAGCGTCTGATTAGCCCCAACACGCGTGCAAATACGGCGCGTGCCGGAAGACTAAAGCCCTATCCCGGCCGGGGTGGGGCTTTTTGCTGTGCTCAGGATTTCGCCTGCGGTTCGGATCACCCCAGCGAGCCGAGCTTCGCCGGGGACCCCGATAGACGCCCGCAAAGCGGCTCAAGTTGCGTCACACTCTGGTATGCTTTCGTGCATGCGCGTGCAGGTAGTTTTTTTCGGGATTCTCAAAGACCTTGTGGGCAGCTCCGAAGCGCAGTTAGAGCTACGGAACGGGAGCGACTGCGGAGGATCTCTGGACGGTGCTCCAGGGGCAAACACCCGCGCTCGCCAGCTTCCGGAAGTCGGTGGCGGTGGCGGTGAATCAGCACTACGCCGAGCCGGCAACGCTGCTCCATGAGGGCGACGAGGTGGCGTTGCTGCCTCCTGTAAGCGGTGGCAGCGTGTGCGCTGCCGGCCAGCCCGACGCCAAGCCCGCGATGACGAGCGCCCATTGCCAATTGCAACATGAGCCTATCGCCGCCGATTCGATCATCCAACGCATCCGGCGGGGCGAGGACGGAGCAGTCGTGGTCTTCGACGGGATTGTGCGCAACCATAGTCGCGGACGGCGCACGCTCTACCTGGAATACGAAGCTTACGAGAAGATGGCGCTGGACGCCCTGGAAGCACTTGCCACGGAGGCGAAGACGCGCTTCGAGGTGCGCGACTGCGCGATCGTACACCGCCTGGGGCAGTTGGAGATCGGCGACAGCAGCGTGCTGATTGTGGTTGCCTCGGCTCACCGATCGGCGGCTTTCGAGGCTTGCCGCTGGATCATCGACAGCCTGAAGCGGACCGTGCCTGTCTGGAAAAAAGAGCATTTTGCCGATGGCGCGGTATGGGCCGACGGAGATCCCTTTCCGCCAGAGGTGGCGACGCTGCCGGGCAGCCAAGGCGCACCGGGCGAGGCTCCAAAGCCGGATATTGATATTGACGAGGCAACGGAGTTCAAGAATCCGGCAAACTCATGAGGCGGCTTCGGGTTGGATCAGCGGTCGATGACGCGTTCGATAGGTCGAGTGCTGCTCTACGGGTTGCTGTTGGCGGCTGGCGCAACCGTGTTTTTCGCGCAACAAGTGCCGCATCCGCCGGACCGTCCGGATGCCCAGCAGCCTCCGCGCTCGCGTTCTTCCCCGAGCGAGGAGCCGGCGACGACATTCAAGGTGAATGTCAGGCTGGTGAATGTGTTTGCGACCGTTACCGATGAGAGCGGCGCGCCTGTAGCAAATCTAACGAAAGAGGACTTCCACATTTTCGAGGACGGCGAGGAACAAAATATCACCGTCTTCGATCGCGAAAGCGGGTTGCCGCTGTCGATTGTGCTGGCGATCGATGCCAGCTTGAGCACGCGCAAAGACCTGCCACTCGAATTGGAATCGGCCAGACGCTTCGCCCATGCCATCCTGCGGCCGGTCGATGCTATTTCGGTTTACGAATTCAGCCAGTTCGTCTCGGAAGTGATCCCGTTCACCCACGATTTGCGGGTTGTGGACCGGGGAATCGCTCGCATTCATTCGCAATCTTCGACCTCGCTTTACGACGCAGTTTACCTGGGGTCGAGGGCGTTAATTCCAAGGGAAGGAAGAAAGGTGCTGGTGGTCATCACTGATGGCGGCGACACCACCAGCAAGATTTCCTATAGCGAGGCGGTGCGCGCGGCGCAAACGGCGGAGGCGATTGTCTATTCGATCATCATGGTGCCGATCGAGGCCAGCGCCGGGCGGGACATCGGCGGGGAGCATGCGCTCATACAGATTTCTCACGATACCGGTGGCAAGTATTATTACGCGTCTAACCTGAACGGGCTGGATAAGGCGTTCAAGCAAATCAGCGAAGAACTGCGCACGCAATACTTGATCGGCTATTATCCCCCGAGGAGAATTAGCGGCGACTTCCGCAAGATTAGCGTCGTCGTGGAGCCGCGGGCCGCGGAAGAGATCTCCGCTGCGGAGCTGCTGGTCCGGCATCGAACCGGGTATTACAACAGCAAGCTTGAATAAACGGGGGGAGACGGATGAGACGCGATATGGACTTAATACGCTCGATCTTGTTCGAGGTCGAGAAGCAACCAGTGAACCAGCCTTGGACGGCCAGACCCCTGGCGGGATATTCAAAGAATGAAGTCATCTATCACGTCCAGTTGGCAGAGGATCAGGGTCTAGTAGATGCCCGCATCGCTCCAGGCTCCGAGGATGCCGTCGTGTTGCGGCTCACAAATAACGGGCACGAGTTCCTCGACGCCGCTCGCAGCGATGCAATATGGGCGAAGGCAAAAGAAATGGCCAAGGAAGCAACCGGTACGGTGACACTCCAAGCTCTGACTCTTGCACTAAAAAAGGTTATCGACCGTCTGATGAATTCTTAGCCGCCGATGTTCGGCACTGACAGAAGCGCAAGCTGCCTGTACAATTCAGGCCATGGTTTTCCACTCGGCTCAAACCGCTCAATCCAGTCTTGCGAACCGCAAAGGCAAGACTCCGCCGCCCGAGGAGACGTTTGAAGAAGTTGCGTATCTGAAATGGCTTGGCGAGAAGCAGAAGGCGGTGAACGTCAAACTGGTGGATGGCGAAATTGTTCGCGGCTGGATCGAGTACTACGATCGCAACATGATCCGGCTGACGCGCGAGGGCGCTCCCAACCTTTTCATTTTCAAGCACGAGGTCATGTATATCGCCGAAGGCGGCGTCCGTGAGACTTCCCGCAAGCGCGATGTAGCCAAGCCGGCTGCTGCGCGCGATCCAGATGCGAACAGCGCAAACGAGACCGGCAAATAGAATTCGGCATCGAACCTCCAGTGACTGCAAACCTCAGGCGTGAGTTCCTCCCAGAGATGTCGGCGATTGCCCGTGAAGCGGGCAAAGTGCTGATGGATCATTTCCAGGCCCGGCGAAACACCGGGTTCGAGTACAAAGGCGAGGCGGATCTGGTGACCGATGCTGACCGCGCGTCGGAGCGGCTGATTGTCTCGCGATTGCACGAACGGTGGCCGGATCACGGCATCGTCGGCGAAGAGGGAAGCAACCAGCAGAGTGACAGCAACTATCGCTGGTACGTCGATCCGTTAGACGGCACCACAAACTTTGCCCACGGCTATCCCGTGTTTTGCGTTTCCATTGGACTGGAACTTGCCGGTGTGCCGCAAGCAGGGGTGCTTGTACGATCCGACGAGGGATGAATTGTTCGCCGCCGAGTGGGGCCAAGGCGCCACCCTGAACGACCAGCCGATTCGGGTTTCCAAGCTGCAGAACCTTTCTGAAGCGATCCTTGGAACGGGGTTTCCAAGCTTCAAGCGCCACAAAAGCCCGAACATACACTTCTATCACCAGCTTACATTGCGGAGCCATGGCGTGCGGCGCGCCGGTTCAGCGGCACTCGACCTGGCAAACGTCGCTTCCGGACGCTACGACGGTTTTTGGGAGTTTAACCTGAACCCCTGGGACACGCTGGCTGGCGTTTTGCTGGTTCTGGAGGCTGGAGGGGTGGTGACCCGGTTCGATGGTTCACCCTGGCGGCTGGACAGCAGCGAAACCCTCGCCTCGAACGGCCTGCTTCACCAGGAACTCGTGCGCAACTTCACCGAGATCTTCGCCGGACGAGGGCTGGAGCCACTGCCGTCAGCCGGCGGATTGGGCCCGGAACCGCCAGCGTTGAAGAGCTAAACAATAGGGCGAGTTGAACTCTTCTGCTCGCGGATTGCATCTGTAAAAGGGTTAGAAGGTTTACCAAGGGCTTCGCTGCGGAAAGCGCCGGGGCGCGGCCGGGCGATTCTCCCAGCCATTTGTTAGAATCGAGTGTTTTTAGTGGCATTTCGTCATCATCAGCAGACGTTCCGGAGAAAGCGAAAATTATGGCATATGTGATTGCAGAACCCTGTATCGGCACCAAGGACACGGCGTGCGTCGATGCGTGTCCGGTGGATTGCATACACCCGAAGAAAGACGAAGAGGCGTTCGCCAAGGAAGAGATGCTGTATATCGATCCAGTGGAGTGCATCGACTGCGGGGCGTGTGTTCCGGTTTGTCCCGTTTCGGCTATTTTTGCTCTCGATGATCTGCCGGAGAAGTGGAAGGCTTACACCGAGCGCAACGCCAAGTACTTTGGCCGGTAAGCCCGGCAGCCTGTGCCCGGCCCCCCGGTCGTCGCGTGGGTTGCCAGCGCCCGGGGGCTGGCCGGGTACAGCACCACTGGAAAATGTGCCTTCCATGCACGGGCGAATTCCTGTGCTTCCCTCCTTGTCTCCACTCCAGTAAGATTGTTCTGATGTGCTTGTGCTGAAGGGCTCGCTGGTTTCAGCCCAACGGGGGCGAAATGGCGACGGCGAGGATTTTCGTGGGCACCGAGAACCACTCTGAATGCCGCTGAAGCAGTCTGAGGCGATTGTTCTGCGTACGTATCCGCTGCACGAGGCGGACCTGCTGGTTACTTTGTTCACTCGCCTGGAAGGCAAGGTGAAGGGCGTGGCGAAGGCGGCCAAGAAGTCGCGCCGGCGATTCGCTGGCGCTCTCGAGCCGCTGACCTCGGTGCGCGTCCTCTGGGAGGACCGCGAAGGCAGGGATCTGGCGCGGATCGATTCCTGCGAGGTGCTGGTGTCACCGCTGTCGTCGCCGGTGGACTACCCTCGCATCGTAGCCTTGGGGCATGTGGCCGAGATGTTAGACGAGATGCTGCCGGAGCGCGAAGCCAACGACGCGATTTACCGGCTGGCGATCGCGGTCCTGGCAAATTTGCACTCGAACGCCATCTGGATGCCGGTAACCTATTTCCAGCTCTGGCTGGTGCGGCTGATGGGCTTTCTGCCGGAGCTGAGCGCCTGCATCGTTTGCGGACGCGGACTGGATGGGCAGCGGGCGTGGTTTCATGCGCTGGCGGACGGCTTGATGTGTCCCGAACATAAGCGGCTGGCGTCGTCGGAGATGACGGCTGAATCGAGGGGATTGGCGGCGGAGATGTTCCGCTCACCGGTCGGGAAGCTTGGCGATGAGCCGTGGCCGCGAACGCGTGGCGCCGACCTGCGAAAGTTCCTGATGCAGATTTTGTCGCGGCACCTGGATCGTAAGCTGGTGACGGCGGCGCAGTTGGAGAAACTAGACTAAAGCACACCGCGGCAGGATGGCATCACCGTGGAGTCGTGGATGCGAGCCGTGGATTTGGAATCGTGGATTTTACGCTCGGCGCGGGATGGCGGCACCGGCGAAGCCGCATCGACAAGCTGATTGGACGGAAGGCAATTCTTGATGATTAGGGGCCGAGCGCCCGGCCGGAGAGACTCTTTGTGACTGGATCAGTGGACAAACCGCTCACCTTTCAAGATCTAATCCTGAAACTGCAAGAGTTCTGGGCGCGCCACGGATGTGTGTTGCAGCAGCCGCACGATGTCGAGGTTGGCGCGGGCACGATGTCTCCCGAGACCTTTCTGCGCGTGCTGGGGCCGGAGCCGTACCGCGTGGGTTACGTGCAACCTTCCCGCCGTCCGGCAGATGGCCGCTATGGCGAGAATCCGAACCGTCTGTACAAGCATACGCAGTTTCAGGTGATTCTGAAGCCGCCACCGGAGAATGTGCAGGAGCTCTACCTGGAGTCTCTCAACGCGATCGGCATCGATCTGCGTAAGCACGACGTCAAGTTCGAGGAAGACAACTGGGAGTCTCCGACCCTTGGCGCCTGGGGCGTGGGCTGGCAGGTAATGCTAGATGGGCTGGAGGTTACGCAGTTTACCTATTTCCAGCAGTGCGGCGCCGTGGACTTGGACCCGATGTGCGCCGAGTTGACCTACGGACTGGAGCGAATTGCCGCCTTTCTGCAGGATGTCGATTCGATCTACGACATCGTGTGGGTGTACGGTCCCGACGGCAGGCCGGTAACTTACGGCGACATACGGATGGCCGACGAGCAGCAGTATTCGGTCTACAACTTTGAATTGGCCGACGTGGACAAACTCTGGAAGCACCTGGACGCTTACGAGGCCGAGTGCCAGGAGCTGTTGGCTGAGTATGCCAAGTTGATGGGCGAGAAGAAGGAGACGGGTAAGCAGGAGCGCGTGCTGGATGAGGAATTCGGCAAGCATTTAGCGCAGCAGAAGTTGCGCTTCCCGCTGCTACCTGCATTTGATCTGTGCCTGAAGTGCTCGCACTTGTTCAATTTGCTTGACGCGCGCGGAGCCATCAGCGTGACTGAGCGGGTTGGCATTATTGCGCGGATTCGCACGCTGGCCGTCGCCGCCGCCAAGTCGTGGGTCGATCAGCAAAAGACTGGAATGGCGGCCGCGGCTGCCAGCTAGCAGGTTGCTGAAAAACTCGTACCAGTGTCATTCTGAGGTCGCACCGGTTATCGGCGACCGAGGGATCTGCTTTACTTTCAACACGCATAAAGAGCAGATCTCTCGCTGCCCCACCCCAGTAACGGCAAGAGCGCCTTGCCGGGGCGCCCGATTTGCTCGGGGATCAGCGAATAGTTTTTCAGCGACCTGCTTGAGCGATTTCAGAATGGGCGTGTCCGTGAACCTGGGGGCTTCATTGCGGTTCGGATATGCCATTCCCGAAACCGGTCTAGGCGAATCCGGGATTGCTGCCCGCTGCTGCTGGTAAATTTAACCTGAGTTTTCTCATCGCGCGATGAGCTGCGCATAGAATAGGTAGAGCTTGTTGCAATGGCGAATTTCCTGCTTGAAATAGGGACCGAAGAAATTCCGGCCCGCATGATCGCCTCGGCTGCCGAGGAGTTGGCCAGCCGGGTGCGCGATTTGTTGGCGCATGAGCATCTCGCCGAAGTCGCGGCCGTGGATTCTTTCTCGACGCCACGCCGCATTGCGGTGCTGGTTCATGGAGTGGCTGACGCACAGCCCGATGTCAGCGAACAAGTAATTGGGCCTTCGCTGAAAGTCGCTTTTAGAGACGGTCAGCCGACGCCGGCGGCGCATGCCTTCGCCAAGCGAGTGAACCTGGAGTTGAATGCGCTGGAAAAAGTTTCAACCCCGAAAGGCGAGTATCTGGCAGCGAACCTGTCGAGGAAGGGACGCGGCGCTTCGGCACTGCTGGCGGAGTCGCTGCCGAAAGCTGTAGGTTCGATCTATTGGGCCAAGAATATGTACTGGCGTGGCAAATCGGCGGAGCGCTTCGTGCGTCCGGTGCGCTGGATCGTGGCCCTGCTCGACGGCAAGGTGGTGCCGGTCGAGTTTGGCGGAATCACGGCAGGAAATAAATCGCGCGGGCACAGGATTCTATCGCAAGGCGACATAGTACTTGGCGCGGAAGATGAGTATGCGAATAAGTTGAAAAGCGCCTGCGTGATTCCGCGTCCCTCGGAGCGGGAGGCGATCATCCGCAAGGCGCTGGATGCAGCCACCAGGACGATTCCGGGAGCGCGCTGGCGGGAAGACAAAGAGCTGCTGGCGACCGTCGTGAACCTGACGGAATATCCCTCGGTCATTCTCGGCAATTTCGAGCCCGAATACTTGAGCCTGCCGGAAGAAGTGTTGGTGACCGTAATGCGCGATCATCAGAAATATTTCGCCGTGGAGGACGCCAACGGCAAGCTGGCGCCGCACTTTCTGGCGGTGCTGAATACGTCCTCCGATGCAGACGGCTTGATCCGTCACGGCAACGAGCGGGTGCTGCGGGCGCGCTTCAACGATGCGCGCTTCTTCTGGCAAACCGACCAGAAAATCACGTTGCGCGAGCGCGTCGAGTTGCTGAAGGCGGTGACCTTCCAAAAGGATCTTGGCAGCTATTTCGAAAAGGCTGTCCGCACGCAACACTTGGCGAGCCTGATGGCGGAAAGCGTGCGCCAGTACGGAATCGCAGTGCGTCCGGGGATTATCCACAAGGCCGCGCTGATGGCCAAAGCTGATTTAACGACCGAGTTGGTCAAGGAATTCACCGAACTCCAGGGCATCATCGGCGGTCTCTACGCCCGGGCGCAGGCCGAGGCTTTGGACATGAATCCCTTCGTCGGCGACGTGATCTATGACCACTACAAGCCTGAGTCGATGGAAGACGCGGTGCCGCGCACGCTGGAGGGCGCGGTGCTGTCGATTTCCGACAAGGCCGATTCCATCGCCGGCATGTTTGCGCTGGGAATGCAGCCCACGGGATCGAAAGATCCTTTCGCGCTGCGCCGCGCCGCCAATGGGATAGTTCGCATTCTGGCCGAGCACAAGTTGCCGCTGAGTATTTCGCAGATCACCTCCGATGCACTGTTGCAATATATGCCGCAGATCGCTGCCGATGCGCTGTTGCACGGCAAGGACAGGAAGTTTACGGGGGCGGCGAGCTATCGGGAAGAGGTTGCGGCATTCTTCCGCGAGCGCCTGGAATTCTACCTGCGCGACGTGAAGGGCTATGCTTATGACGTGGTGAACGCGGTGCTTGCCTCGGGCGCGGACCATGTTCCGGACGCTATCCTGCGGGCCGAGGCGGTGGCGAGAGTTCGCGGTTCGGAGGATTTTGAGGCGATTTCAGTTGCGTTCAAACGGATGAAGAACATCCTGCGGCAGGCTGCCGAAAGCAAGCAGACCGGAACGGAAGCGGTTGCCGGAACCCTGGACGACGGCGACCCGGCAGAGCGTGAACTGGCCGGACAGGGGGCACAATCCGGAGAGAATGTCCGCGTACTCTGCGCGGCGAAAAAATACGACGAAGCGCTGGTCGAGGTCGCGAAGATCCGTAAACCGATTGATGAATTCTTCGAGCGGGTGATGGTGATGGTCGAAGACGAACAGGTTCGTAAGCGCAGGTTGGCGTTGCTGGAAATGTTGCTCGGCCAGTTCAGCAATATCGCCGACTTCAGTGAGATGGTGACCGAGCGTAAGAGTTTACAGTAACCGGTTCCTTTGGGGCGGCAACGTCGTACGGGTCCGGGAATCAGAACTGTTATTCCGGCGTGGTAGTAGACGCCTTCGAGGTTGAAATGAGTACACAAACTTTTGAAAGTGAGAGCGCACAGATGGCAACACCCAAAGAGACCGCGGTCAAATACGTATACTTCTTCGGCGGCGGGAAGGCCGAAGGAAACGGGAAAATGAAGGATGTGCTAGGCGGCAAAGGCGCTGGCTTGGCCGAGATGACAAACGCCGGATTGCCGGTTCCTCCGGGCTTCACGATCCAGACGGAAGCGTGCCGCGACGGGATGCGCGGTTCGCTGTCGCCTGCACTCGACGCGCAGATGGACGAGGCGGTCGCGAGGCTGGAAAAGCTGCAGGGACAGAAACTGGGCTCGGGTACGAACCCGTTGCTGGTATCCGTGCGTTCGGGCGCGAAGTTTTCCATGCCGGGCATGATGGACACGATTCTCAACCTTGGCCTCAATGACGAATCGGTGGCGGCCCTGGCGGAGCAGACTGGCAATCCCCGCTTTGCCTATGATTCTTATCGACGGCTCATCCAGATGTTTGGCAACGTCGTGCTGGAGATCGAAAAGGCACATTTCGAGGAAGTGTTCGACCAAAAGAAAAAGCAGAAGAAGGCGAAGCTGGATACCGACCTCGACGCCAAGGCGCTCCAGGAAGTGATCGCCGAGTACAAGAAGGTGGTCAAGAAATTTGCCAAGGTGGACTTCCCGCAGAGTCCGCGCGAGCAGCTGGTGATGGCCCGCGACGCGGTTTTCAGAAGCTGGAACAACGAGCGCGCCAAGACCTATCGCCGCATCAATAACATCGATGATTGGCTGGGAACCGCCGTCAACGTGCAGGCGATGGTCTTCGGCAACATGGGCGACAACAGCGGCACGGGCGTCGGCTTTACGCGCAATCCCGCCACCGGCAAGAAGGAATTTTATGGCGAGTTCCTGCTGAACGCGCAGGGTGAAGATGTCGTTTCCGGGGTGCGCACTCCGGCTCACATCACCGAACTCGATAAGATCATGCCGGAGGTTTACAACCAACTACGCGATATTACGTCGCGAATGGAAAAGCACTATCGCGACATGCAGGACTTCGAGTTCACCATTCAGGACGGCAAACTTTACATGCTGCAGACCCGCAACGGCAAGCGCACCGGGCTGGCCGCAGTGCGTTTGGCCATCGACATGGTGGAAGAGGGATTGATTTCGAAGGAAGAAGCGATTTTCCGCGTAGAGCCCAACCAGCTCTATGACTTCCTGGTCCCGAAGCTTGACGAAAAAGGAACCAAGGTCGAAGTGCTAGCTACCGGTTTGCCGGCTTCGCCAGGCGCTGCCGTGGGACAGATCGTGTTTAGCGCGAACGATGCCGTGGCCTATACCCAGAAGGGCAAGATCAAGTCGGTCATCCTGGTGCGTGGCGAAACCACGCCGGAAGATATTCACGGCATGGAGATCGCATCCGGCATTCTGACTTCGCGCGGCGGCATGACCTCGCACGCGGCGGTGGTCACGCGCGGCATGGGCAAGTGCTGTGTGGCGGGCGCGGGCGACATCGTAGTGGATGAGAATAAGCGCGAGATGCGGGTGAAGGGGCAGACCTTCAAGGAAGGCGACTGGCTATCGCTCGATGGCACGACCGGGCGCGTGATCAAGGGCAAGCTGAACACGATCGCGGCTCCGGCGGACAATCCGGACCTGATGAAGTTTATGAGCTGGGCTGATCCGTATCGCAAGCTGCGGGTGCGCGCCAATGCGGACATTCCGCGTGACGCGAAGCAGGCCCGGGAATTTGGCGCCGAAGGCATTGGCCTGTGTCGCACCGAGCACATGTTCTTTGCCGAGGACCGGCTGCCGCACATGCGCACCATGATCCTGGCCGACAATGAGAAGGACCGCCGCGCGGCGCTCAAGAAGCTGCTTCCAATGCAGCGTGCCGACTTCATCGGGTTGTTCAAGGCGATGGACGGCCTGCCGGTTACGATCCGCACGCTGGATCCGCCGCTGCACGAGTTCTTGCCGAAGCGCGAGGACCTGATGGTGGATATCGCCAGGCTCGAAATCACCAAGCCGAGGTCTCCGAAACTGAAGGAACTTCGCGCGCTGTTGTCCCGCGTGGAAGACCTGCACGAGATCAACCCGATGCTCGGACACCGCGGATGCCGTTTGGGAATCACTTATCCGGAGATCACCGAGATGCAGGCGCGCGCCATTCTGGAAGCGGCCGTCGAAGTGAAGAAGAAGGGCATCGAGGTAGATCCGGAGATCATGATTCCGCTCACCAGCGGCATCAATGAGATGAAGAACCAGGGTGACATCGTCCGGCGTGTGGCGGAAGAGGTCTTTAAAGAAAAGGGCATGAAGGTCGGTTACATGGTGGGAACCATGATCGAGCTGCCGCGTGCCTGTCTGATGGCGGACCAGATTGCGCAGGAAGCCGAGTTCTTCAGCTTCGGCACGAACGACCTGACGCAGACCACGTTCGGCTTTTCGCGTGACGACATCAACAAGTTCCTGCCGGCCTATCTGAAGGACGGAATTATCAAGCAGGATCCGTTCGCAGTTTTGGATCAGGAAGGCATGGGACAGCTGGTGAAGATGGGAACCGAACGCGGCCGCAAAACCCGTGCGGATCTGAAAATCGGCATCTGCGGCGAGCACGGCGGCGAGCCCGAGTCGGTGAAGTTCTGCCACAGAGTGGGAATGAACTACGTCTCGTGCTCTCCGTTCCGCGTTTTGACCGCGCGCCTTGCCGCGGCGCAGGAAGGCCTCGCCGAAAGAGGGATGGAGGGCGGCCAAACGAAGTGATTGCGGTCAGTCATCCTTGAGCGCGGTGAAGGACCTGCTTTTCCTCGGGAACAAGCGGGTCCTTCGCTCACCCATACCAGCACAAATAAAAAAGGGCTGGCAGTCTGCATAGAGCCTTCTTTGTGATGTAGCGGAGCGGACGAACGGCCTTATCCTAGGTCGATTGCGCCCCAGCCTGCTAACATGAACTGTATCGACACTTTTGAAATGGGCCGATCGATTCTGCCTTGTCTTCCCTCACTACAATCTGGAATGAAGCATTAGCCGAGGAAGCGCCGGCAAGAGCGGCGGCGGCGCGCTTCTATCATCCTGAGCTGGACATCCTGCGATTTTTCGCGTTCTTTGCCGTGTTCTGCCACCATGCGCTGCCACACGAAGCCTCGGCGTATGTGGCGCTTCACATTTCGCCGTGGCTCGGCCATCTTTTGGCGGGCCTTGCGGCGACGGGTGCTTTCGGCGTTGACATTTTCTTCGTGCTCAGCTCGTTTCTGATCACCGAGCTGCTGTTGCGGGAGAAATCGCTGCTCGGAGAGGTCGATGTCAGATCCTTTTATGCCCGCCGAGTGCTGCGGATCTGGCCGCTCTATTTTGCATTTCTGGCTCTGGCGGCGGCGATGCAGTTGTTTGTGCCCGGGCAGCATATCGGGTGGCGCGCAGCCATGGGATTCACCTTCCTGGCGGGAAACTGGTGGATTGTATTTCACGGTTTTCCATCCTCTGTGATCTTTCCGCTGTGGAGCGTCTCGATCGAGGAGCAGTTTTACCTTCTGTGGCCTGCCGCGGTGAAGCGGGCAGGAACCGCGCTGATGCTCGCGCTGGCGGTTTGTATGCTGGCGCTGGCGAACGCGACTCGCCTTTATCTTGGCTTGCACCACACCATGGAGACCCAGGCCTGGTGTAACACACTGGTGCAACTCGACCCGATTGCGGCCGGCATTCTGATCGCGGTGTTATTGAAGGGAAGGACGCCCGCGATAGGCGTGAGAGCGAGAGCCTCGCTCGTACTGGCAGGGATCGCGCTGCTGTGGGCAGCCGCCAATTTCTTCCGTATCAAGGCCGATCCGCTCCAGTTAGAGGACCTGTTGCTCGGTTATCCGGCGATGACCGCGGGTGCTGCAACGCTGCTGATCGCCGTGCTTTGCAGCCGGCCGATGCTGGACAAGAGCTTGTTGGTATACCTGGGCCGCATTTCGTACGGCCTGTATGTTTTCCATGTGCTGGCGCTGATGTGTTCGGATTATCTGATGCCAAACTTTGCAGCGTCTGCCGGGCGCTTGGCGCTGCACGACCTATTTGCGCTGACGTTGACGGTCGCGCTTGCGGCGGCTTCCTACCGTTGGCTGGAGACTCCATTCCTGAAGTTGAAGCAGCGATTTACCCACGTGCTATCGCGATCCACCTAGGGCCGGCGGGGTCCCCGGCGATGGCCGATTTTGCCGTTGCTGGGGTGTACCTGTTTACTGCACTTTTTGCAAACGGGCGACGAGTTTTTGCGCGAGGTTCTCTTCGCTCTCCGACCAGAGCACGCGCCCAGTCAGCTGGCAATGCTTCTCCAGTGCGCGCGTGAAGGCAAGCAGTTGGGCGACATTCTCACGCACCCGCTGCTGGTCCACGGCCGACAGGTCCATATCTTCATAAAGGAAAGAGAAGTCCAGTCCAAAGTCGATTTCGATGTGTCCGTATTCGGTGTAGACGCCCTCGTCGAATTCCGTGCCATGAAGAATGAAGCTGACTTTGTTTTCACGTCGTGACCACTGACCGCCCTCGCTGGCCGGCGTCCACAACTCCCAATACGCCTCGAAAATGATGGCGTAGTCTTCATGGGCAAACTCCTGCACCGCCTCCATGGCTTCTGGTGGAGTGGCGGGCGGAATGAACCGGCGTTCGAGGATGGAGGGCTCCGAGTAACTGATGGGCTGCACGGCAACATACGTGATCCCCGTCGTGGCGGGCGCAAAAGGGAAGTGTTGCAGAACGCCAAGCGCCCGCGCCAACATCTCTTCGGCGCGAAAAGTTGGGAACCACAAGCTCAGGTAAAGCGAATCGGCCATCGTTGCTCCATAGGTTTAGACCCGGCGAAACCGTGCCGGGCTGAATGACTCACTGGGCCGGTTGATGCGTGTGCATACGGCCCAGGTGCCATAACGCTCATAACTATGCTGAACTGCAGGTTCACTTCTTCTTCTGCTCTGCTTCCCACACGGATTTGTAATCGTAAGTCGGATAAAACTCCGTGCGGAACGCTCCCCACGCGCAACGCTCGAGTGAGAGATTCACTTCCCGCAAACGCTCGGCCGGAAAACGGAGGGTGACGACCTGCCCGATGCCCATCATCACGTACCAGGAAACGACTTCGACGCCCTTGGGAGGAAAACTGTCGAAATAGCCGTGTGCCTTGAGGTCGGCGTTGATCTGGTCGAGTGTTTTGGACTCGTCGTGGCGTAAGAAGACGGTAAGCATCATCATCCCTTTCTGCGCGCCTGCCTGCGGGCTTGCAGCGGGAGCCGACGGTGCCACCAGTTGGTTTTGGGCCATACTGATCGAGGCCAATAACAGCAGCAAAGAAAAGAGGCGAACAACGGTTTTCCAATGCAACATCATTTTCTCCTCGAGCCGGGTCCCCCGACAGACGCCGGTTGCGGTTGAGTAGTGAGTATCAGGCGGTCTTGCCAAGCCATTCAGGATGGCCGCCGGGCGCCGTCGAAGTGGATGTCTCTCCAATTGTCCTGGGCTCGCCACGGGCTGCACAATGGACGGAATTCGCTGCCTGCTTCTAACGCCTCAGCACCGGCAGCGAGTCGCAGCCAGCGCTCGACCGTCGCGACGGCTTTGGACTGCTCAATAATATCAACACCGATCGGCTGGTGCCGGGCACTCCGACAGAGCGGGCAAGAGTTCGGAGCGCTGGTCTGCTTTCTAACCATATGAGCGATTGGCTTTTGACACTGCCGAGGTGTGCTGATACGATGAATCTGCTGGTACGTGCAAGAGTCCCTGCCTGTAGAGTCCCCGTCGTCTAGCCTGGCCTAGGACATCGCCCTTTCACGGCGGTAACGCGGGTTCAAATCCCGCCGGGGACGCCAAAGCGGTACAGAAAGTGCCGACAGTTTCGGTGAATTTCCTTTCGTTCCAATAAGATCAATTCCACCGAAGTTCCAAAGTTCCCATCTTTTCGACACTTCTGGCCTACCGATTTCTCCCAAAAACATTACCGGACGTTACTGGGGGGTACGCCAACCCGGTATTCCAAAAGCGTTAATGGGCTTTTTCTTGCAATCTGCAACGATGGTGCTACTCTCGTTGCAACTGGCGTCCAATTCAATCCCGGATATGGAATTCTCATGGCACTTCCTGTCTTGACCACAGCGGACGATGTCCGAGAAATTGTTAAGTACCTGAAGAACAAACCAACTGGAGCAACAATTGCCGACGCGAAGGCTGCTCTTAATAAGGCAACGGACGGGCGCAAGATTGTAGGCTACGTCGCATGGGGGTTTGTCTCGAAAGAAGGGGAGAGAATCAAGCTGACGCCGCGTGGTTGGGAATACGCGCGAAAACCCGAAACGGAAACAGACATTTTCCGCCGCGTTATCGATTCCATTAACCCATACAAGTCGGTCCTGGAGTGGGCTTATCACCAGAAAATGGATTCAATGACGAACGTGGATGTCGCCGCCCATTGGCATGAACATCACGCCGACGCGCTCGGCACTGAGAATGATGACACGATTAAGAACAATGCCGTTTGTTTCTTCCACGTTTGCCAGGCTGCCGGACTGGGAATGCTCGTCATTGGGCGAAAAGGACAAGCGACTCGTTTGAAAATTGACCGAGATAAGCTTGCAGAATATATCGAGGCTGGCCCAAGCACCCCTCCCTGGGTAGCCACTGTCGAAGAAGTCCCCACCGAAACCAATGTAGAAACACCAACTCCAGCGAGACCCCCATTGGAGGCTGCACCCCCACCAGCGGCAGAGGTTATAAGTCCAGCCAAGAAGAAACCTGAGCAGTTAAAGGTTTTTATCTCACATGGTGCCAACCTAGATATCGTTGAGCAAGTCGAAACGATGCTGCAAATCGCTGACATAGAGAGCGAAGTGGCAACAAAGGAGGAGGCATCGGCCATTCCTATACCGGAAAAGGTGTTCGGCGCGATGCGGAGATGCCAAGCTGGAATCATCATTGTCAGCGTTGATGAAAAACGCAAGGACACGGATGGAAAATACACAATAAATGAGAATGTGCTGATTGAGATTGGCGCCGCTTTCGTGCTTTATGAAAAGCGTGTAGTACTGCTTTGGGACAAGCGCCTTGTCGTTCCCTCAAATCTCCAGGGCCTATACCGTTGTGAGTTTGAGGGTAGCGAACTCACTTGGACGGCGGGAATGAAGCTAATGAAAGCGATCCGAGGGTTCAAGAGTCCCGAACCCGCGTAATCAGGAGCAGCAGTCGGCTCTCGACCTGGGAGCCGCACTTCTCCGCCCCTCACTCGTCAGCTGAAAACTGATTCCGCAATAGCCCAACTCGCTGCTCCACCCCGGCAACGGCAAAAATGTCCGTCGCCGGAGACCCCGGCTGGTATTGTTGAATGCATGACGCGACGCCGCTGGATTGCCGATGAGGTCAAGGACAACCGCGCATGTCTTTTCGGTCCGCATGCGGCGCATCTTTCGCGGGTGCTGCGGGCGCGGGTGGGGCAGGAGTTCGATATTTCCGCTGGCGACCAGCTTCGCCGCGGGCGGGTGCTCTCGGTCGGCGACGATCGCGTGGAATTCGAACTTGGAGAGGTTGTGGAGGCTCCCTCGGCGACGCGAATCACGGTGCTGCTCTCCGTGATCAAGTTCGACCGCATGGAATGGGCGATTGAAAAGCTAACCGAGTTGGGCGTTGCCAGCATCATTCCGCTGGTGGCGCGGAGAACAGATGTCCGTCTCGCCCTCGCCGCCGGGAGGCGAGTCGAGCGCTGGCGGCGTATCGCCCTGGAGGCATCGGAGCAGTCGCGCCGGGCGCGGCCCCCCGAGATCGTTGCTCCGTCCAAATTGAAAGATGGGTTGACGTTGGAGAGCGATTGCAAACTGCTGCTCAACGAGAGCGAAACGCATGCCTCAGTCGGCGAGCTGCTTGGCCCAGGGTACGCAAAGAGCTCGCTGGCGCTGGCGGTTGGACCGGAAGGCGGGTGGACGGAGGAAGAGATAAATATGTTCGAAGCCGCCGGGTGGAAATCAGTTTCGCTGGGAGAAACCATTCTGCGGACTGAAACCGCCGCCATCGTTGGCGTGGCAGCCGTGCAGGCGCTGGCAGGCTGCTGAACCACAGGTCCGGTGCGGCAAGGGCCGACGGCGGGGTGCAAACTGTTTACCTGACCGCGCGGCCCTCTACCGCGCCAAAAACCAAGGGGGACGCTTTCGCGTCCCCCCTTCATCATGAGTGGAAGGCTAACTACTTCTTCTTGGCGGTCTTTTTTGCAGCCTTTTTTGGAGCCTTCTTTGCAGCCTTTTTCGTTGCCATTGCTATTCTCCCTTTCGATCATTGATCGAGTTTTGATTGCAACGTTTCATCGTTGCAATTTTCTAGTTGTATAAGTTGATTCGATAAGTGATGTCAAGCAAAAAACGCAGGGGCAGAAGCGAACTCCTCAATGGACCGATCCCGAAGCGAAGAGAATTTCGCGCGAACGACTCCTCGCATCCGAGTCAATGAGATGCGAAAACGATTTTGGCAAGCGTCTCAACCGCGAAAGCCGTCAGCGTTTGGGCCTGTGTTTATGCTGGTTTGCTCGACCTCAAGGTTTCTGAATGCGAGCTTCGCGGCAAAACGCGTCGCGAGTTGCAGGCGCGGAAACGAGGTGAACGAAGCTGAATTCGGGACCAGCCCGGAAGAGAATCTCACTTCAAAAAAAATCTTAGCGCCAGTCCCGTTATGCCGTCATGGAAGGCATGAGCGATCATTCCCGGACGAAGGCTTCGGCGGAAATGCGCGAGCAAACCGAACAGCATTCCGTAGATTCCCACCAGCATCATGCGGCGTACACCTTCGTAACCGTGCGCCGAGCCAAAGATCAACCCGGAGAGGACGATTCCGGCCCAGACATTCTTGGCCAGGGCAGCCAACTGGCGCTGCAGATAACCGCGGAAGACGACTTCTTCGCAGATTCCAGCGGTCACACTGAGCAGAATCCAAAGCACGACCTCGCGCGCGCTGCGGGGCACGAGGAACCCAATCTGCCTCTGTACATCGTCGAGTTGATTGCCCCCCGCAAGGTGCAGCAGGCGTGCCGCGAGCGACAGCGCGACCATCGCCGCTATCCAGAAGCCGGCAGCCGTCAACAGGTCGATCAGCACGTCTTCGATCTCGCGCCATCGTCCGCCTACGAGTTCCCGCAGACCGGTTCCCGATTTGTGCGCGCCCCAAAGGCAAAAGGCGAACAGCAACCACTCCCAGGTCAGGGTCAGGACATACTGCAGGACGCGGGCGCGCGAGCTGGCGATCAGATGCTGCCGGTTGCTGCCGCTGGCCGACAGTAGCAAGATCGCGACGACTAGCACGGCCGTGTGCCAGAGAGGCGCTATAGGTTGCGGGGCGCCGGAGGGGCCGTCCGCGTCAGCCGCAGTCTCCGTTGGGTTTCCAGTTTCGCTCATGGCAGCGCAATCTTATCAGGCAAGCCCGTGCGTCATATCACCGCTGCCGTTTTGCTTCCCCTGATCGACACCGACGGGGTGACCAGTGGCGCAGGGCGGGGGTAAAGCATATGCTAGGGACAGTTGTACTCTGTTTCGCGTCCTTTTATGCTCTTTAAGACTCTTTCCGCCGCCGTCTACGGGATCGACGCCAATCTGGTCGATGTCGAGGTCGATGTTTCGGGCGTGAAGCTCGGAGAAGATCACTTCACGACCGTCGGTCTGCCCGATGCTGCCGTTCGGGAGAGCCGCGAGCGAATTCGCGCGGCGCTCAAGAACTCCGGGTACGATGTTCCGCCAACCCATATCACGGTCAACCTTGCTCCAGCGGACATGAAGAAAGAGGGATCGGGCTTCGATCTTCCCATGGCCCTCGGCATCCTGGGGGCGTATGGCGCTTTGAACAAGCGCGAGCTGAACGATTACGTGATGGTCGGCGAGTTGTCGCTCGACGGCAGCCTGCGCGGCGTCCGCGGCACGCTGTCCATCGCCGTAGCGGCACGCACCAAGAAGATACTGAACCTGCTGGTGCCCGAGGTCAACGCCCGCGAGGCGGCAATCGTGGAAGGCGTGAACGTGTTTCCAGTGCGCTCGTTGATGGAAGTGGTGCAGCTCATCAACACCGGAAACGGCGTGGCTCCGTTAAAGATCGCGGCCTCCGAGTTGCTCGGCCAGGGCGAGCGCCAGGGCGTCGACTTCAAAGACGTACGCGGGCAGCACACGGCTAAGCGTGCCATGGAGATCGCCTGCGCGGGCGGACACAACATCCTGATGATCGGTCCTCCCGGCGGCGGCAAAACCATGCTCGCCAAGCGCATGCCCACCATCATGCCTCCGCTGACCTTCGAAGAGGCTCTGGAGACGACCAAGATTCATAGTGTGGCAGGCGTGCTCGAGCCGGGCGCGGGTCTGGTGAGCGTGCGTCCGTTCCGCTCGCCGCACCACACTATCAGCGACGCCGGGCTGATCGGTGGAGGCATGATACCGCGGCCCGGCGAAGTCTCGCTCGCGCACAATGGCGTGCTGTTCCTCGACGAGTTGCCGGAGTTTCCCCGAAACGTGCTGGAGGTGATGCGGCAGCCCCTGGAAGACGGCACCGTTTCCATCGCGCGCGCCGCCATGTCGCTGACGTTTCCGGCGCGATTCATGCTGGCGGCTGCCATGAATCCCTGTCCCTGCGGGTACTTCAACGACCGCACCCGCGAATGCCACTGCACTCCGCCGATGATCCAGCGCTACCTGTCGAAAATGTCCGGCCCGCTGCTCGACCGCATCGACATTCATATCGACGTGCCTGCGGTGAACTATAAAGAACTGCGCGGAGGCTCTACGCCCGAGGATTCGGCCACGGTTCGAGCCCGTGTGTTGCGGGCACGGGAGATGCAATTGGCCCGCTTCAAGGCCGTAGGAGAAAGGATCTATTCCAACGCGCAGATGGGGTCCCGGCACATTCGCCAATTCTGCGAGCTGTCCGCCGAGTGTGAGCGTCTACTGGAGCGCGCCATGAGCATGCAGGGCCTCAGCGCCCGGGCTCACGACCGCATCTTGAAGGTATCGCGGACCATTGCGGATCTGGAGAATGTGAGCCAGATCGAAGTCAAGCATATCGCCGAAGCCATCCAATACCGCAGCCTCGACCGGAGTTACTGGACCTGATGATCGCCCTGACCGTTCCGCATGGAATTGAATGCGGAGTTGCGCGTGGTAGGGCAGACCAAGCGAGGCGCTACGGGATGTGTAACCCACAGAGCCGCAACGCATTTGCTCGTATTCTCACCCCAGAACAAGTCTGTTTTTCAGCCATCTGTTAGACGAATGCCGAAAAATCTTGACCGAAGCCCACTCCAGTGTTTATCTTAAGGTCGTGGCCTGAGATAGTTTGCCCGTGTGGACTGTGGCTTGTGGGTCTCCCATGAGGCAGTTTGTAAGTTTGGCTGAGTAGAAATCTCGGTTCCCCCAGCAAAACTATAAGCGCACAAAAGGGTTCTAATGTTGGGGATTTGGTGTGCATCCGTGACGATCAGGTCTTGCTGAAGGTGTTCGGACCGTCAGCAGGAAACGGAGCGCTAGATGCAAGAAAAGAGCGACTCCGGCTCGGGTCAATGCATCTAAGCAGTTGCGGTATGTAATTCCAGGCTCCCGATACCGAGACCCCCGTTCAAAATCAAAAAATGGGTGCATGCCGTAAAGATCCGTATTGGGTATTAGCGCACCATGGAGCAACTTATGCGTTCAGATAAGGTTTTTGAGGCTTTACATACATTGCAGAATCGTTATATGCTCTGCCAGCTTGCTTCCAAAGCTACCCGCAAGTTTCATAAGCCGAGCACCAGAATCCAGGACACTACCAATGAGGTATTGAACCGGATTGCGGGTTCGGAGCGGGACGACATATTGACTGAACCGAAAAATGTGAGCGAAGCGCAGCGTCGCGCTGCCTGAGGCGGTTTTGCGGGCTAAGGCTTGGTCCAACCATGCTGTTCGAGCCTAGGTTGGACCAGGAGAGCCTGCTCTTCGCCGCGCGCCATCCGTGCGCTGCGCAATTTCTTCCGACCTTCCTGTATTCATTCCCGTAGGTGAACATGACCATCGCTGAACTAAAAGAAAAGAACATAACTGAGTTGACCCGTATCGCTCGAACCCTCGAGCTGCCGGGCGCAAGTGGACTGCGCAAGCAGGATCTGATTTTCAAAATTCTGCAAGCCCAAAGTGAAAAAGAGGGGCACATCTTCGCCGAGGGAGTGCTTGAGATCCTGCCCGACGGCTACGGCTTCCTTCGCTCTCCCGATTACAATTACCTTCCCGGCCCCGATGACATCTATGTCTCGCCGTCACAGATCCGCAAGTTCGATTTGAAAACCGGAGACACCATCAGCGGCAACGTGCGTCCACCGCACGAGGGAGAAAAATACTTCGCGCTGGTCAAGATCGAAGCCGTCAACTTCGAGTCTCCGGAAGAGGCGCGCAACAAGATCCTATTTGACAATTTGACGCCGCTCTATCCGGAAGAGCGCATCAAGCTCGAGACCACCCGCGAAAACATCAGCTCGCGCGTGATGGATCTGCTGACTCCGATCGGCAAAGGACAGCGCGGACTGATCGTCGCTCCGCCGCGCACCGGCAAGACCATGTTGTTGCAGAACCTGGCAAACTCGGTCACCACCAATCATCCTGAGATCGTGCTGATCGTGCTCTTGATCGATGAGCGGCCTGAAGAAGTCACCGACATGCAACGCTCGGTCAAGGGCGAGGTCATCAGCTCGACCTTCGACGAGCCGGCGGCGCGGCACGTGCAGGTCGCCGAGATGGTGATCGAAAAGGCCAAGCGCCTGGTCGAGCACAAGCGCGATGTGGTGATCCTGCTGGACTCGATCACCCGCCTGGCGCGGGCTTACAACACCATCGTTCCGCCCTCGGGCAAGGTGCTCTCAGGCGGCGTCGATTCCAACGCCTTGCAGCGGCCCAAGCGCTTCTTCGGCGCGGCCCGCAATATCGAGGAAGGCGGCTCGCTAACCATCATCGCGACCGCTCTGATCGATACCGGCTCGCGCATGGACGACGTGATCTTCGAAGAATTCAAGGGAACCGGCAACATGGAAATCATCCTCGACCGCAAACTGGTCGACAAACGCGTCTTCCCGGCCATCGATATCCAACGCTCGGGCACGCGCAAGGAAGAGCTGCTGATCCCCAAGGAAGACCTGGCGCGCATCTGGGTGCTGCGCAAGGTGCTCAACCCGCTGTCCCCGGTGGAGGCCATGGAGTTGCTAATCGACAAACTCAGCAAGACCCGGGCGAACGCCGACTTCCTCTCGAACATGAGTTCGCTCTAGGCGAGCCACTTTCTACTCGGCAAAACCAGCCCGGCGCGAGCCGGGCTTTTGCGTTGGACCGAGAGGGCATCGAGCGATGCGGGTTGGCGAAGGGATGTGATGTCGCAGAGATTTCCAGGAACACGATAAGGATGATTGACGCTCTACGAAGCCTGTGCCAGCTTTGCGATCAGTCGTTCCAGAGCGGCCCGATCAGCCTCGCTCATCTCCTCGAATTTCATTCCCATGCCAACACCGGGATGCGAGGTGCGAACTTCCGCGATGAAGCGGATGGTGATTGACTCGGCGTTGAGCAACGAAGCCAGTCTGGTTCCCACCGGATAAGTCTCCATCAGTTCGATGTAGCAGCCACTCGAGCTGATATCGGTTACCGCCGCGGAAATCGACCCGGTGCCTTCCGGCTGGCGCATGGAAATCGAGGCGCGGCAAGGGTAACGCGGCGCAGCCCGCCGATCGATGGATGGGTAGCGCTCGTCGAACTGTGCGAAATCAATACCCCAGAAGTTTTGCACCACATCCAAGGGCCGTATTTCGATTTCGCCGGCTTCCGGAGCGCCTGCCTGCCCGGCCCAGACGACGCAAAAACGGCCTCTACGGCCCTCATATTCCACTCCAAGGATCTCGCCGACGGGCACTGCATGCTCGATGCCGGCGATGGAGGCGCGATCTGGACCGGCATTGACCACCTGCGCCGTCTGTATAAACGGTACTCCAGAAGCCGACATGCCCCACACGCTCACCTGCATATGAACCTCAATGCGAAGTAGCTGGCGGACGTTGCCCACCGAGTTGAACGCAAGCGACAATATCTAACCCCCTGGCGCCGTCGAGTAGCAACGAGACGGAGATACCAGTGCCTATTGTTATAGGCTGCAGCTCTTGCCACGACAAGGCAAAAACTGCATTTTAAAAAGGAGTTGTACCGGTTCAGTAAGCCTGCCAAATTGGGCTTCCGCTAACCCCAGCTTATGAAACAAGCTTCAAGCCTTCGTCGCCTGCAAGGTCTTCGGCTGGTAGACGCAGAATGGCTCCGCCGCCATGTAATCGCCGGTTGCCGCATACGCTCGTGCCCGGCAACCCATGCAGACGTTGCGGAATTCACAGCACCCACACTTCCCGGTCAGCTGGTTGTTGTCGCGCAGGGTTTCAAATACCTGTGACTTGGTCCAGACTTCGGCAAACGACTGCTTCCGCAGATCTCCCGCCAATGCCGGAAGGTAACCGCAGGGAAAAACTTCGCCTTCGTGGGAGATAAAACAGACTCCCGTTCCCGCCAGGCATCCTTTGGTCACCGCATTCAGGCCATCCGGATGCTTGCCGCCACCAGGGTGTCCCCCGGGATGACCACCGGCTCTCGCCGCTGGCTTCAAGGCGATGCCGGTCGAACCCGGCATAGTCATTTCCGTGGCCCCGATTGCCGGCTCCGCAACAGTCGTGGCGGGCATGACGCCATATCCCTCCGCTTTGCGCTCGGCGGCGCGCCGCTGGCGGACGACCCGGAAGTAATGCGGAGCGCAGGTGGCCTTCAGCTCGATGTCGCCAATCTGCTCCTGATCGTAAAACCAGTTGAGAATGTCCTCGTACTCTTGCGGAGGCACCATCTGCGCCTCGGCAATGTCGACCCCGCAACCCACCGGAACCAACAAGAAAGTGTGCAAGGCATCGGCCCCGAGGTTGCGAACCAGGTCAAGCACGGCGGGCAATTGTTTGGCGTTGTGCCGTGCGATCGTCATATTGATCTGCACCGGCATGCCGATCTCTTTGAGATTGCGAAAGCCGTAAATGGCGGCATCGAAGGCACCTGGAATGCCGCGGAATGTGTCATGCGTTTCCGGATTTACGCCATCCAGGCTGATCGAGACGCGCTTTACCCCCGCGTCCACGATCTTGCGGGCGATTTCCTTGGTCACAAGGGTTCCGTTGGTGGCCAGTGCGACCCGTAATCCACGATCCGTGGCAAAACTTGCGAGCTGAAAGATATCGGTGCGATAAAGCGGCTCGCCGCCGCTGAGTACCAGAATCGGATTAGCGAACTCGGATATCTGGGTGATGATGTCGAGGGCCTTGGGGGTGGCAAGATCGGCGGGCGAAGTCAACTCCGTCGCCGTCGCGCGACAGTGAATGCAGCGAAGATTGCATCCCTTTGTGACCTCCCAGAACACCAGCCTCGGTTTGTATTCCTGTGATGCGCCTGCCTGATTCATGACTTCTCCTTCAAACGCTCTCGGCCCTTTTGGCGAGGTCCCCCGCAAATTTGGCTGCCCCAATCCCGCTTTTGTCGGAGCCCCCGGCGAGTCTGGGTGCCCCAGTCCCGCTTTTGGACTGATGTGGGAAAGTTGCGCGCGGGGCTATTGCTCGACCGCAAGCTCAAGATAAATTGATCGTTACCCGAGGAGCCGTGACTTTAATCACCAGCAATTGTGACTCTTGTCACTTAGAGAAAAGCGCGGGCACACTGGTTCGCGGGCGTCAGTTTCCGGATGGCTTGTCGCTCATCAACTGACCACGGCTGAGTTCCCAGAAGGAGCAGGCTGCTGAACGTGAGCTAATCTGCCATAAAAGTACTGCAAGGAAAGGCGGGGTGTGATTCAATTCTGAATCATGCCATTTATCTATCAACTGTTCAATAAATTAGATCGCCCAAAGGAGCACCCAATGGGAAAGCAAATTCTTGCGGTATCTTGCATGTTTTTCTTCTTAACCGGCCTTGGCTGGGCGCAGAAGACCGCGCTTCAGTCTACGGAAGTCATGGGCGTTGTTCACCTGCAAGACATAGGTGATCAGCCACTGTATGACTCCACGTGGGCCGGGACCAAGGGACAATCCAGGCGCCTTGAGGGTTTTTCGGTAAACTTTATAGCCCCACCACGGGGCCTCGGCCTTGAGTACATGTGTCACCTGCAGGATGTGGGGGACGTGCCGTGGATACCCGGCGGCTCGTTCTGCGGCACGCGCGGCCAATCGCGTCGGCTTGAGGGGTTCGCCATCCGACTCACTGGCGCCAACGCAGCCTATTACGACGTCTTCTACGCTTGCCATCTGCAGGACATCGGTGACGTGGGACCTCTCGAAAATGGGGCCTTTTGTGGAACGCGAGGGCAATCCAGACGCCTCGAGGCCATGGAGGTGTGGGTGAAGCCAAGAACGCCATAGATTGTGCTTTTGTTCCCCGGGTTACTATATAGCTTAGGTTCCCCGGGCCAGAGTGCCTACATCTATTAATCACCAACGTTTCAGATTAGTCGAACCCCACGGCCTCGCAAGCCAAGGAATGAGATAGGAAAGTTCTAAAATCGTCTGCTAAAGCCGACCATTCTTTCTCTCACAGTTTCAGTAAGTTACGCAGCTTTTGCCGCTCTCGATTTTGCCCCTTTTTTCGGTACATTCGGTACAATTGAGAGCAGCTCGAAGTCGATTCCACACTGTTCGGACCACTTCTTGCGGAATGCAACGTCCTCTTTGATTTTGTCGTAGAGGTCGCTCATGTTTGTCCCGGCATGCCCCATCCAAAACTTGTATAGCCCCTCGGGGCAGTCCGTTCGGTTCCGCAGGTACGTGTTCCTGAATCGCCGAAAGGCGTGATTTCCGGCCTTATGCGTTCCGGTGTGTGGGTTAACGTAGCCAAGTTTCTTCAGGGCCGGGTGGAGATGGCGACGAATGATATTGGTCGGCGAGACGGGCTTGCCGTGTCGGGTGCAAAACAAATACCCCTTTTTGCGTTCGCCGACGTAGCCCTTCAGGAGGTTGGCAATCATCGGATGAAGGTCAACCTGCCGCTTGGCGCTCGCCGTTTTGAGCCGTAGCTCCACCCTGCACTGACGGGCTTTCTGTGCGACGGTGATAGTCAGAAAATCCGGGGAAATGTGCTTGTCAATTTCAAGACCAAGCGCCTCCCCGATCCTCAAACCAGCCGCACCGCACCGATGACAAATTCGCCTTCCGACATAACCTACAACCAAAACATAAAACCTGCCATGTTGAAGCCTGACAAATACCGCACAGTGGGAGCCGGTAATGTTAGTGGCATTTTTGTATCTGGACTTTACCTACAACCTCAATATGTAACCTGTCATATTGAGCCTATGAAAAGCATTGCACAGCAGGAGCCAAACAAAGTTGATGGCAAATTTGCATGGGGATATTACCTTTTGCCACCTGTCATAGTGAAGCTTGAAAGAAAGCCGCACAGCGGAAAGGGTGAGCGCAGCTAGGCCGGACAAGGATCGAAAGGTTGAACGCTATGGCAAAGAACGACACACATACTAAGGCAGAGCAGATCGGCGAGCCTGTTCAGAGTGATGTTCAATCTCAGGCAGCCACGGATCAGGATATCGAGCAAGTCGAAACAGTTCCGGCTTCCACGAGCGCCGATACGGCTCCTGAGATCGGTATGAGTCCGGGTAACTCTGATGGGGCGGGTACCGGCGTTGCAGGCAAGTCATCAGCGGACAAAGACGAGGATTCGGAGACCGATCAGAACGATGAGTGCGCCGGACCCGACGTTGCGCCTGTCCGTACCTCGGGCGACATGGGTGAAGTACCGGAATCCAGTAATCCTCGGCTCAGCATGAACCAAGGTGCTAAAGAAGAGAACGACCAGGAGACCAGCCAACAGGCCGGAACGGCGAACGCTTCTGTTGCCTTGCAACAGAAGTCGCCGGAGATCACATTCAGGCCGCACGAGTCCCTCTCAACTGCGGAACTGCACAAAGCAACGGTGAACGCACGCAAAGTAGTCTACAAGCGCTGCGACGACACCGAGGCTTACATCTCCGGCGTGCTCGTGCCGTTCTGTCAAGAGGTCATCGAGCGTTACAAGCGGCAGGGTTTGGCGGCAAAAGACCGCCCAAATGGCAAGCCCACGGTCGAGGCTTACTTCAAGAGCATCGATCTCTCGTACAGCACTGTGTGGTCATGGATTCACCGCAAGAAAATGCGGCTCGCAATGCTTATAAAGCCGACCACCGTGCCATCGACCGGCGATAAAGGTAGAGGTAGCGATAAGCCGAAGCATTTGACCGACCTTGAATTCAAACTTTTGCAAGGCGCAACCAGCGTCCATGAGGCGCTGGTGGACATAAACCACGGTCACATTGACGAAGCCGTTACAAAGATCAAGGAGCACCTGCCGACCCTGGATCGGATTGAAGAACATCTTGAGCGTGGTGTGAAGCCCTCGGTTCTGAACCCAAGTGGAGATGCAAAGCCCGAACATGTCGAGCGCGACCGAGAAGCGAAATTGCCAAAGGCGGACGGCGTAACGGTTAAGCCTGGGTACCTTTGCAAATTTCAAGGCACCGACTACGAGGTCGTGGCGGTAACCGATGGGGACGATCATACGGCCACTTTGATTCGCCAGCACGATGGCAAAGAGATTGGTCCGGTTCCGGTGAGTGATCTCCGGTATGTCAGTGATCCGGAGGAGATAGCGTCGTAATTAACACGCAGAAGTGAACTTTGCGCAACATGAGTTGCCAAAGCACGAGTACAGCCGCAGGTTTAATTATAGGAGGTGGCATGGCCAGGACAAATAAACATTGGCTACCAGGGAGCGGGCTCAAGTATGGTGAACTCACCGCAAAAGCTAAAGCCTCCGGGGTAAGTCCCCAACGAATTTGGCAAAAAGAGCGAATCTCAGAAGGTCTATGCAAGATTTGTGGAAAAAGCCCCATCTATCGAAGGGAGCGCTGCGAGAAATGTTATTCCAAGGAAATAACCAAAAGGTTACTCAAAAGGACGCATTCCCCAACAGCTATAGGTAGAGCACTCGGTGTAAGCCGCCAGCGTGGCTGGCAGATCGTCAACCATCAACACAATAAGTGCGAGCGGTGCGGAAGTCCAGCCGCTCAAGGCATGTACTGCGCCGAATGTCGCCGGAAAGCCAGGGACAAGCAGGGTTACACACCTTGGCATGAAGGCGGACTTGGCCGTCCACCGCAATGGTTTCAAGCAAAGGAGAACCAATGACTTACACGGTCGTTCAACGCAATAACAACTCGTGGACATTCTGCGAAAAAAAGCAGGTGTTCGAAATCGTCAACACATGCGGCCATCAGCACCGCACGCTCAGAGCGGCGGAGCAGTGCCTTAACGGCTATCGCCGCAAGGATGCGGGCGGAATGATCTCCGAACTTGGCTATTTCGGACAGATCGAGGACGCCAATGGCGAAGTAGTGGATGCCAATTACTAAGGCGAAGGACGCCAGAAGAACGTTGTCCCATTCTTCCGGCGTAGGAATCCGGAACTTCATTTAGGTCGCAGACGTGTAAACGGAGTGGCTCCAGGGTAGGTGGGGCTGAATGATATGGCTACACAAACGATGAACTCGCCAACTGCAATTATTGCAGCAGACCCAAGCGCCCATGCACGGAGCATGAGCGCCAGGGAGCTGGGTGATTTCATCATCGCCGAGTGCAACGGGATTTGTGTAAAGCTGGCTAGTCTTAAACCCTATGTACGAGTCGCATTTGAACGGATTGACGCTGGTGAATCTATTTGCGGATACACGAGTAAAACCGCATTTTCTGAAAACGTACTTGGCAGAACATATAACGCCGCCAAGTTTATGTTGCAGGGTGGGAATCCCCGGAATGTTGAATGGAAAACACCGGAACCTAACCCACTCGCCGAACTCCAACCAGAGGTTATCAGCGCTCTTGTCTCGCCGGGGGGCGAACAAAATGAGGCGGATTCTTTGGTTGAGTCCGCGAAGCGCGATGATTTTGGTTCACTAGCCAAATCGATGCTAGCTCAGCGCAGTGGGCTGACGGTCGTCCCCGACTCCGCACCCGCACCCGAACCGGTACCGGTACCGACGACAACCACGGCACCAACGCCGGACAGAAAGCCGGAAATAAACATAAACGTGGTTGCCTCTGAGCTAATTCGAGATTTGGAATCGGCGAGCAGGTTGGCGAGACTGAAAGCGGTTGTCGAGTCTCGTCAGCGCTTGAATCCAACCTTAAGACTGAAGCTAATTTCTGCACTATCACATGCAGCGCAAAACAATGCCACGTTTGAAACCCAACTGCCGTCTGACTTTGGACCGTTTCCTAATAATGGTAAATGCCACCAGCGGATAGTCCGGGAGCAGAACGCTCTGCAACCGGAGCCGGATGAGCGTTTGAAGAGAGAAGCCGCTGAAAGTCTAGCAAATACTTCAGTTCGGGAAATTAGTTACCCCGAGGCAAAAAACATAATACTCGCCAACGAATACTTAGCGTCAATGGGGACGACGAGATATACATTTGGCCTTTTCTTTAAGCACCCCAAGACCGGAGTTGAGTATCTCGGAGGAGTTGAATGCTATGGGAGCACAGCGGGTAGTAATGTGTTTGCCTCCGTTTGCGGCCCGGAACACAAGGACAAAGTGATTACGGTGGTCTGTGGAGCCTGCTTGCCTTGGACAGACCACGAGGTAGTAAGTAAGGGCAAGGTGCATCGTGGCGCGGCAGCCTCATACTTACTCGCTCGTGCCTGTGACCTGATGACTCAGAAGGGATATAACATTTTCGTTGGCTACTGCGACCCCGAGGCAGGAGAGATAGGCACGATTTACCAGGCTTCGAACTGGGAGTATTGTGGCATGACCAATCCCACAGAGAGATTTTCGAAATCTCGATTCCTCTAAGTAGATTTTTTGCTTGCTAAGAATCCAGGACGGCGTCTAATAGAGGCCGCACAACAAGGGCGGCTTGCAGCACCCGTACCGAGACGGGGTTGAGGGTATCCGTTGAGAGACGAGGACTTTTTCAAAAACCCACAAGCGGGTGAAGGAGGGTACCGTAGCGACGACAACAGATGCAAATGAAGTTTCACAGATGTTCAGCAGCCGAGTCGCCGTGCCCTCAAACGGCGCTTGACATCTACTCTATCTCGACCGGGTGTGGTCACCTTTGGACTGCGCCCGGTTTCGTGTTTGTGCGTGAGGCAGAGCGCCACTCCGCCGCCATGGCGAACCACGGCTTTACGCCTTCGACCTGCTGTGGCTCGATGGCGGGGATGCCCTTCGTCGCAGGCATCTTCTGCGTCGAGACAGATATCGAAATGCCTGAGTTCACATTCTCGCAAGGAGTTTGCCATGAGCCACGGCGACATGCAGAGCGCAGGTTTGACTCCCGGTAGGCAGTCGGTTCCCATTGCTAACCGCGCTACGCGCGCAAGACGGCTTTCGCTCGGCGTTCTGATTTTCGTAACCGTATTCTGTCAGGGTACGTTGGCACAGGACGGACTAGCCGTGCCTGAGAGTATCAAATTGCCAGCCGACCGACATTTGGTGCTCCGAGGGCATGCGTCAGGCGATCAAATTTACGTCTGCCAGCCTTCGCCAAGCGGCGATGCTCAGTTTGTATGGGTGTTGAGCGCACCCGATGCGAAGCTCTTTGACGACACGGGCAAGGAAATCGCAACACACTTCGCAGGGCCGACATGGCAAGCAACGGATGGAAGTCAGGTGAAAGGAAAAGTTACCGCCCAGAGCGTTTCAGATTCCGATTCTATTCCTTGGCTGTTACTCACCGCCGTGGATCACAGTGGCATGGGCATCATGAGTAACGTCGTTACCATCCAGCGTCTTGACACTAAGGGCGGCAAAGCACCTGCCATCGGCTGCGATGCTCAACATGAAGGGGAAAAGAGGCGGGTTAGCTATACGGCAGATTATTATTTCTACTCCGCACAAAATAGAGCGGATCACTATCAAGGAACTGTTTGAACGGGAACTGGGCGGCGATCTGGATTTTCGGGCGTGGGATGAGTACGTGAGGGCGGGTGGCGGCGGACTCTCCCGGCGTCAGCGGACAGGCTGTAAAACCCAATATGGTGCGGCAATTCCCCGCTTCCCGTTGAGCAACTCTGAATTCATTCCTCGCATCTGACCTGAGCAGTGAATGGCGGTGCTCCCAAACACCGCGCACGAGGGCCCTTTTTCCCGTTGTCAAATCCCATAGAAGAGAGGCTCCTCGATGACTTTCGAGCGGAACTCCTGCAATTTTTTTCTTGGCCTTGCTTCCCTGTCTCTGCTGATCATCTGCGCGGCCTGCGGCGGCGGCAGCGGCAGCTTCGTGCTCCCCAACGTCCAGAGTCTGGCCAACTGGCAAGCCTGCACCGGCCCGGTCTGCGCCGGTGGCGTCGGCACTGCCACCTACTCCATTACCCAAGACGAGTCATCGCCCTCTCTGGACAACAATTCGTCGGAATTCCAGATCGGAGGCCCCACCGGATTCTCCAACGTAAAGTGGTCGGAGACGCTTCCCGCCGATAGCGGCGTCACCCAATTTACCCTGAATTTGCAGGCTTACGTGGCCGACCCCAGCGCTCCGCAGGCTATCGCATTCGGAGTCTCCCAAATCACAAATGGGGTCTACTACTCATTCAAGTTCCAGTGTGATTTCAAGGGAACCGGCCTTTGGCAGTTGTGGGACCCGGCCAATCAGGCGTGGTCACCGACCACAATAGCCTGCACGCAGTTCCCCGCCAATCAGTGGATACCCTTCGTATTTGATTTCGAGCGAACCAACTCCGGTCAGCTTCACTACAAGGACTTCTCGATCAACGGCACGATTAACGTCCTTGATCTCTACTTCAATCCCAGCGCCAAGACGCCGGACGCCATCGTGGTTCACTTCGATGAGGATGGGGACAGCAATCAGGACGCCTATTCTGTATGGTTGGATGAAGTCACCCTGAGCGCCCACTAAACGGTTTACGCTTCCAGCGCGACCACATCTGCCGGAAGTTGGCAGATGTGGGTTCACAGTGCAATGAGGTCAGCAACTCGGGGAAGTTACTCTGCGTCTGCTCGTTTGCGGGGCGGCTGAAAGACCGCCTGCGGAACTCCGTGCCCGGTCAGCCGTCCTGCCAATTCTGCATACGGACGTTCGCAACTGTTTGCCCTGTTGTTTACTGGATTCAGCCTCGTGAACTTCGCCCCATTGGGCAGTTTGACGGTATACGTCACCAGCTTCGACCGTTCTTGTTCGACTTTCTGCTGCTGTTCTGATTGCTCCTGCGTTGAAACAGTTTGCGTGCCTTCCATGGGTGCCTCCACAGCCAATATTCCCTACAGAACGGTAGACGCACACGAAGAATGAAAGTTACCGGAATTTTCTAACAACTGTGTAAAGAAACTGTTAGGAGAGCGTAAACAACTGACAATTGCGCTCGTCGTGGCTGCAACATACACGACGCATAAAACGGACTGCGCTTCTGTTCACATCGCTCATAATGAGGTCAGCGGACAGGCACTTCCAGATAGCGGAACGGCTTTTTCACGTCCTTATACCAATGGACAGTGTCGGAGCTTGTGCGGTTAGATTGCTTTGGCGTCTTTCCGTTCGAGAAACGGGAACGAATTCCTGTAGCGGCGGTTCTAAAAGTGCCTCGTCCCGATCCTCAAATGACACACCGCAGCGTACACAGACCTCATCTTTGGGACGTGAAGCGCATGTCCAATAGTGTTTGGCGTATTTGCCACAGACACCCGTATTCCGATATTCCCTCATGCTGCCAGTTGTTTGGCGGTTTTTGACTTGCCCGAACAACGAGGCAATGCACACTGATGGTTTTCTTCAGCCATCCTCAGACTGACAGGTGTGGGGCTGCCAATATTGGTGGAGCAAAGCAGACAAGTGGAGATCGTCAACCCGTTCGCCAGAGTCGAACGAATAAAGCCAGTGTGAGGCCTTTCTGCGTTTTTGTTTGTCATATTTGAATCTCCTTCAGTGCCAACCTCGCTAATTGAATTCGCAACGAGCGATTCAGGCCGCAGAAGTTCTTTTTGGTCGTAGATCGCCTTCCCGGACGGGATCGAACTGGTTTAGTCGCCACGCACCCTCAGGAGGGAACAGCCCGATACATCTATGCGAGTCTTCCGCCACCGTCAAGTGGCTATGCTTGGGGCTTGCAATAACTTTCTGGCAAATGAAACAGGTAGACACGATCAGTCCGTTCGAGATGACTTCGCGGACGAATAGACCTTGCCGAGTATGCGGATTTGGCAGAACGCTCAAACAACATTGCCCTTTCAATTCAATGACTGAGATTATGTTCGTAATTGTGAGTTCCTACATCAAAGCCCAGTTAATTAAACGCTGTAATTGCGTTGACACCAGCTTCGACAATTGCACCGAATATGCGACAACAGTAAGTTTCGGAAATGACCGGATCGGCTAGCCAACCCGCTTGCCAACGGGTTCGTTTCCGAAGCACAATTCTCAATGCGATGTATACAGCCGCAGGGGCTGAAGGAAGGAACGAAAATGGCGAAGGTCAAGCAACTCACGGTTTCACTTGAAAACCAACCCGGAAAATTAGCTCAAATGGCGCAGGTTCTGGCCGATGCGAAGGTAAATATCGTAGCCCTTCTTGTGGGCAGCAGTACCGGGCCGCAGGTCGTCGTGGATCAGGTCGGCAAAGCAAAAAAGGCTTTGGATAAAGCCGAAATGTCGTACACGGAAGGGACGCTGGAGCAGTTTGAACTCAACAACAAGCCGGGGGCGTTGGCTGAGGTAGCCGGGAAGCTGGCGAAAAAGGGCATCAATATCGACTCTGCCTACGCCACCATGCCCAAGGGAGCAAAGAAGGCGGTGCTTCTGGTCGCTACTTCACAGCAGAGCGGCTCGTAACAATCGGGGCGGCTGCTCGCGATGAGGAGCCGCCTTATTTATTATGAAGTAGGCGGCGTTGAGACCATCGCCGTACCCCGCTGAGCCACGAACTACTTGATCATTTCCTTCTTACGCTTGCGAGGCGGGACGAAGTTCGCAGCCACAAAATACACGATAACAAGCAAAAGGAGGAGTGGGGTGGCAAGCTCTTTCATCGTGTCGCCGTCCTGCCAGAATATTGGCTGCACCATTTAGTTGCTGGTTTTCGTTGGTCTAAGTGGGTAACGCCGCCGACGAATCACTAACATGGAGACGCCGTCTTGGCCGCACTGGTCAAGTCAGATGCCACCCACGATGTTGTTGACCTAAAGAAGTCGTAAAAAGGCAGCAGCAATGCTTTTACGCAAAACCGCATATGTACGGTGCCGGACAAGAGGCGGCTCCAGATGGCCGATTGGAAAGCAGCGAACCGAAAGCACGATGAAGTGTATGGCAATAATCCATTGGTTCCGGTTGTGGAAGTGGGACGGCGGGTAAGCACGAGCCTCTGAGTGCTAGTCTTGTGTATCGGGAACCCCGCCCCGAAACCGGGAGCGGGGCAGTGGGTTTCTCATGGATGCCTTCGTCGCAACGTAGCTGTGTTATTGCACTGCAACGAACGCTCATGCCGCTGGTGCCCTGGTTCATAGGCAGAGTCAGTGGTGGCCTGAGATATGATCTAATTTCGTTGTTCTTCAATTAGGCTCGTTCAAGACCCACGGGTTGAGGATTGAGGTACGTAAAGATGAAACCGATCACTTGGGTTGGGATTTTGCTAATCGTTCTGGGTGTGTGGATTTTCGTTTATCACGGTATCAACTACACACGTAAGAAGACCATCCTCGATTTGGGATCGGTGCATATCGCCACAGAAACTCACGAGCGAATTCCTCTTTCTCCGATACTTGGGGGGCTGGCATTGGCTGGAGGAGTTGTCTTGCTGGTCGTGGGGGCGAGGAGCAAGTCTTAGCCTTTTCGCCCCGCTGCGGCGAACTCAGGCGTGTGATTGGTATCACCGACTTGGCGATGTCAGGCGCTCTACTCTCCGTTCAACTTAAAAAGGCGCACGTCGTTGCCATCCTCACCCCACATACTACGGCGTGCGCCATTCGCTTTTCTGGTCACTTCCGGCGTGCTTCCCAACCCCTTCACCGCAACCGGATTACCCGTCCCGTGCTGAGTTCGTAATAGGCTTCAATGATGCTAAGTTTTCCTTCGTCTTTGGCGTGCTTGAGAATCTCGCTATTTGCGAGCAGAGACTCCGCACTTCTGTGAACATGATCCTTGACTTCGAAATCAAGGTCGTTTCCAGGTTTTCCGCCTGCTGCGCAAGACGACAGGATTGGCTGAACAACCGCATCGAGGTTGGAAGAGGGCATCTTCTCACCGGAACAAGCCGCCTTCACGGCTCCGCAATTTTGATGACCCAGCACAACAATCACCACGCTCCCCAAGTGCTCAACGGCGTATTCAAGGCTGCCGATGCCGAGCGGATCGGCGCTATTACCCGCCGAGCGCACCACGAACAAATCTCCCAATCCCTGGTCAAATAGAATTTCCGGTGGAACTCGGCTGTCGGAGCAACTCAACACAGCGACTTTCGGTTGCTGACTTTTTGCGACGGCATGTCGTTGGGAGACGTAGTTGTGCGAAAGCGTTTTCCCACTGACAAACCGCTTATTGCCCGCAGCTAGTTTCGCCCAGATTTGGTCGGCTGAGGTCTTTGTGGCTCGGCTTTCTTCAGGAGCATGCGTGGTGTTTTGTGCCACCAGCAGGAGGCAGCACTGGAACGTATACAACAGCAGCAAAACGAATTTTGGCGCAAGCCTACGCATATTCAATTCCCTCACTGCTCAACACGTCTGCCCGCTACGGGTTGAGAGCTTCTGCTGTATAGATTGCCTTTGGCAGAGCATGGTATTGGAAGCAGAGAGGGGGATTCAGGTTGGTCGGGTTTGTTTCGTACCACACGCTGCATTTCCCCGTCAGAAATGCTGGCTCGCTATTCATCGGCACGGACAATGTTCTGCGAAAGTGAGCGCTTCCGAACAGGATTTCGCCGCAGCTACGCTGCATTTGGAGTAACATTTTGTTGCTTAGAGGTGAATTATGAAAGGGACAGCTTTGGCTCTGGTTCTGATATTGGTAGTGGTTTTGATCGTTTTTCCAGTGCCAGCCTTAGCTCAAGGTCACGGTGGTGGACACGGCGGTGGCGGCTTTAGCGGAGGCGGATTCCACGGCGGCGGGCATTACGGCGGCTACTACGGCGGCGGGCATTACGGCGGCGGGCATTACGGCGGCTACTACGGCGGTGGACATTACGGCGGCAGGTACTATGGTGGATACGGCGGCGGATATTACGGTGGCTGGCATGGCGGTTATTACGGCGGATATTGGGGTGGTCCATGGTGGCCGTGGTGGGGACTCGTTGGCGCAGCGAGCGCAGCGATATACTACGGTGCCTATGCTTCGTCCTACGGGTATCCTTATTACGGGTATCCATACTATGCGTATCCATCACCGCCTCAGTACGCATATGTCCCTCCGCCAGCACCTGCAACCCAGTGCTACGCTGCAACGGTTGACCAAAATGGAAGGGTGATTGCGAGGCCGGACTACTCAAAACCAGTTCCTTGCCCCGCAACTCAGTAGTTCGGGAACAAAGCCTCCCCGCCGCTGCTGTTGCGTTTCCGGCTACAGGTCGCCGGAGTTGCCCAACCCAAATTACAAGGGGCAGGGCGTAGGTGCCGGGATTGTGCGGGATATTTAGTCAAGTGAATGGTTCAACTCTGCTTTTCATTTCTCTGTTGTGCCCGGTGATGCCGTAGGCCATAGATCACGAGGTTGACAATCACCACAGCCAAAGCGGCATCAGTGAGCAGCATAGGCGGAACATTGGGATAAACGAGGATGTCCAGATAGTGCAGCAGGAAGCCGCCCTGATACGAATTGAGTCCGGCTCGAAGCTCAAGCCATTGCTCTACCAGAGTCAGTGGGCACGGCCAAGGTAGAATTTCAACCAATACACTCCAGAGCAATGAGGCGATATGGAGCCACCGCAACAGTGGGCGGCGTCGAATCCTACATTATGCTTCGTATGAAAGCATTACGAATTCCGCCGCCTGTTCCCGCAGAGGAATTAGCGATTGATAGGCGGCTGAAGAGTGCCATTTATCGACAGCCTCTTTGTCTGGAAAACAGATGACGACAATGTCTGAGTGCGAGTGCTCGCCTGCAAGGACTGCTACTTTCTTTCCTCGAAAAACAAGCTCGGCACCCCATGGCTCCAACGTAGCTGGAACTCGACTACGATACTCAGCCCATTTTTCAGCATCTTTCACTGTCAGGTGTCCGACAACGTAAGCGTTGCTCATTTTGTTCGCTCCCTTTAGTGGACGGGCACTTCGAGATAGCGGAACGGTTTTTTCACGTCCTTATACCAATGGAGAGTGTCGGGAGGCATAATAAACACATCCCCTTTGCTGATCCGATGCGACTCGCCACCTTGGATTAAAATGCCGCCGAGCTTGTCAGGAGCAGTCGTTTTAACAGCGCCCCCGACGACCAACGTTGCAGCCCCGCTCACCACGTACACGACGGCAGTATAACCTTTATGGCTACATCCCTCAGGTTTGCACGCAGCCTTCACAGATTCCCGACTGTGCGTATCGACGTTATAGGTTCCCTCGCGGGACGTGTAGCTCCACAGGAGGTTGCTTCCACCCTTGGAGATTGCTTGGTCACAAGAAGCCGCCACTTTCCCGTGATCGAAAACGGTAACAACTCCGGGAGACGGGTTTTCCTGTGCAATTGTCTTGGCGTGCCAGAGCGCGCAGATCGCAACAACTGCCAAGGCTGTCAGGACGGCTTTTCGATTGTTCATCAGTTGACCACCATTTGTTGCTGAAATTAGGCCCACAGAAGCGCGTCGGAAAATGGGCAATCTCAGACGAAGGATCAACAGCCTACGATCATTCGGGGTTGGAATCCAAAATATGCCGTGCCCATTTTTCTGCAACGTCCTTTGCCCACGTGACTGTGGTCTCGTCCTGATAGACTGCAAAAACATACAAGAATGCGAGTCTCTTGTTCAACCGGAGCAGGACGGTTTCATCGACATATTTCTTGTTTACACCCCAGAAGACCGGCCCAGACACAACCATGCCGAACCCATACGTATCTTTGCTCTGGAACGTACCCAGTAGAACAGGGTCGCTGACGGACATGTCCTCCGGACGATGGAGCGCCTTGGCATCACGTTTCAACTCCTCTTCCTTCGACTTGGCAATCCGGCTGGCAGCCGCACTGAGTTGCGGCACAATGACTGCAACAAGCTGTTCGAATTCAGCTTGACTGATATCACGGTCTTCGAGCCTGCGGCTGGTTCTCACCAGCATGTAGCGATCCATCCCGCGAGCGGGTTTCCATAAGTGCGGTAAATCACTTGCGGCGACGAATGCGCACAGCAACCGAGTCGCGTCCGACTGCTCGAAATAGTCCCGTTTTTCGCTGCCAACCTCGACAAAACCTTCGGCCGGGGCGGGAATGCTAACGTTGACGCTCCTGACTTTGGCAGTACAGCCGGACTCCCTGTCGGCGGCGATCAGGGTATGGCAAAGAAACAGCAGCATGCTCAGGGCGATTAGATTTCGTTTCATACTTTCCATCCCCAACGTTAAAAAACAACAACTTCTTTTTCCAGCTATGAACCGCCTCGCATTGTACTGCTCATGGGGCACTTTGCAAACTCAAAGCCGCAGTCGAACTGAGCCGCAAATGGCGAGTTCGGTAGCCGTGCCGCTCGGAAAAACTTGCGGCTTTGGAAGCTCCATTACCTTGGTAATTTTGGGAAGTTGATTTGGCGTGTATATGCTTTTGTTATTATGCAAACAGGAGCTTCAGTTCCCGACCTGCCCTGTGACGTTCAGTATCCGCTTCATCTTCCCCTGACGGTTCGTTATTGCGGAGAGGACTATGTTGCGGAGTCGCTGAACATCTCGTCCACGAGTGGTCTGTTCCGCATTAGTAAATCCATTCCCACAGGCAGTTCGATTGAGTTCACCATCTCGATGCCGGGGAATGCATTACAAGCGCCCACTGATGTTCTGTTAAGTTGCAGCGGACGAGTGTCCCGCTGCTCTGCGGCGGTCGAGGGATATGAACTGGATGCCCTGATAGACGATTACTGCTTCAAGCGTTAGAGGCAGTTGCTCGGCGGGATGCAAACTGGAGAATTAAAGGTTCCGCTTTAACCATTGAATTACTTGCTCGGTGCTCTTGTCAGGTGGGAACACCGGGTAGAGGACGGTCTCAATCACTCCGTTCCGAATAATCAGCGTGAGCCGCTTCACCAGCCGCATGCCCTGTACATCGAAGGTGGGCAGCCGTAGCGCATCGCACAATCGGAACTTCGCATCACTCAGTATCTCGAACGGAAGATGCAGGCGTTCGACCATTTCCTTCTGGTATTCCGTCGTCTGGGTGCTCAGGCCGAACACATCAGCACCGAGGTCGGCGAGTTCCCGGTGGTGGTCACGGAAATCGCAGGCTTGCGGCGTGCATCCCCGAGCGCCGGGGATCAAGTCCCAGCCTTCCGGCAGTGGTTCGCCCGGAACTCCGGTCCTCGGATAGCAATAGATAACTGTTCGCGGAACGGTCAACTCCGCCAGATTTGACAATGCGTCCGGCGGTGGACGGGAGCGTGATTGAGGGCACACGCATTCCGGGCAGATGGTCACAGGCACCGTCGTCAGCGGGTTCAGGCAGGTCGGGAGGTAATGGAAATGCAGCAGACATAGAATTGTTCAGATGCAGGAATGGCGGTGCGTGTCCCAACTTCCGATCGCTATCTCTTGCACTTGTGAGGAACGTCCCGGTATTCAAGCGTGCCGTCATCGGTCAGGCGTGCTTCACATGGCGGGGCGTAGATAACATTGCCGTACTGGTCAGTTTTGCGGTTCTGCTTCTTCCAATAGACGAGTTGACGGCAGAATTTGCAGTATTTTCGGCCTGCATCAGGCACTCGTATCCAGTCAGGACTGTTCATCGTTGTGCCGCAAAGATGCGATTATCTCATTCAGCGTGGACTTGCTGCCGTTTACAATCACGAGATGCCGCCCCTCAATAAGCCGCTGACCGACGCCGAACTCGACCGCCTCGGGAAATTCCTACAAGCTTGCAAAGGCGACGAGGCCATGAACCTCGAAAAATTCGACGGCTTCTTCTGCGCCCTGATTGTAGGCCCGGAAACAATAATGCCGAGTGAATACTTGCCGGAGGTTTTTGGCGGCGAGATGTCGGATACCTGCAAATTTGGCACACCCGATGAAGCAAATGACATGTTGGGGCTCATAGTGCGGCACTGGAACACAATCGCTGCTACTCTGCTCAAAGAGACACCCTACCTACCGCTCCTGCTGAAGGATGAAGTAGGGGTGGTGCACGGCAACAACTGGGCTCGCGGGTTTATGCGGGGCATGGACATGCGGCACGATGGCTGGGTGGAGTTGCTCGATGACGAGCAACAGGGCGGCTGTGTGATTCCAATGATGGCGCTCTACCACGAGCACGACGCAGACCCGGCGATGCGTCCGGAGCCAATCAGTCCGGAAAAGCGCGAAGAAATCATCGTGCACATGGCGGCGGGTCTTATGGGAGCGTATCGGTATTTCAGGGCACACCGGAAAACCACCGCAACCATCCGTATGGCAGAGCCTCGACGCAGGGCTGCCAAAGTCGGGCGGAATGATCCGTGTCCGTGTGGTTCCGGGAAGAAATTCAAGCACTGCTGCGGCGGGGCGGCGATTGACTGAATGCCTGTTGCTGGGCTCGTGCTGCCTTGAATGAGCCGACTTATCGCCCGAATTTTCCCATCAATTCCGTCTGTGACAACATGTGCCCCTTCATTGCGCGTTCCGGTAGTGTCTGAAATCTGCGTTGAATGAATTTTAAGGTCGAAAATGTCAAATTTTCAGGCTCAAATTTCGGTTTTGAATCCCGCCGAAAAAGCGGATGAGCAAGAATCTTTAGAACTTGCTGAATGGGCTAAAGCCTACGATCCTGATGGCCACAAGTTTTTTGGTGATCCTCCTGGTCAATACCGAGGTGGTATGGTGTTTTATCCAGAGGGAGTAAAAATGACCGCCACAGCTATCGTGTTTACTAATTTTGGGTTTGCAGTCGCGGCAGACGGAAATCAACTTCGGCAGCACAAACGACAGCGTAATGCCACTATTCAGGACGGTGAAACAGATTGTGCTCAAAAAATATTCAGTGTCGAAAAAGGGAGCACAGTGCTCGCTTATATTCTGTGTGGAGATGTGGCAAATAGAGATAGAACGTTCGATGTTGCTTTGGAATTGAAGCACGAGGTCAGCGTTGCTGTTAAGAGATGTCACACAAAGCCTGAAACGTTTGTGACAGCTATTGGGGATGCCTTAGAGCAGCAAATTGTTCGCGCAATAGTTGACGGTCGGCTTGAGAGTCGGCTTGCCCCGCAGATAGCCTTCTTTGGCTTTGTGGGAGAAGAACCATTTTATTTCAGGCTTAATTTTTGGTACACACCACTTTATACTGGACTACATCACATGGTTACAAAATGCGATATTGAATCTAGTGAGCGTTTTCATTGTTGCGGCTCTCAGGAAATCGAGAAAATGGTTAGAAGATGGGATGTCAATATTCGTCAATTTATTAAGAAACCCCTGCCAGCGGTGAGGACACTACAGGATGCTATAGATATCACGAAAGGCTATATAGACGCATGTACGCCATCTTTGGGACCAAAATTGCATCCTATAATAGATGATCGTCAAGGATTAGGCGGTTATTTGCATCTTGCAATAGTAGTTCCGCGTACCAGACCGTCATGGTTTGTACGTTGCTTCAGTAGTCGCCAACGTGTTTGGTCAGGTGGTTTTCAATGGAAAATTCGTCCTAAAACCCCTACCTGTAGTCTTATCGTCCATACTCCGTTAATCGCTTTTTAGTTCTACAGCCATAGCGGACTCACAGCCGAAATCATCCCATACTTTTCTAGTGCCACCAAGCGTTTCATCTCCAGGCCACGGCCTAATTCGATCACCTGGCGGAAGAACATATCTTAGAAAGTTCTTTTTCGATATCGGATAGCGGGACCAAACAACGCCACACACATAATTGTCCTGCGTTACCGCAAGGCTCTCGATTTTGATATCGTGCGCAAAATCAGAATTGTGTCTAACTCTAAAATCTACATCCAGGTCAGCAACCCAGTGCGAGAAAACCCTAAGTCGATCTATCTGGGCAGCGGTAAGCGCAGGAGGTTGTTCAGTATTTACGGCAGATGATGTGCTCTTATCGCAAAAGGAAAGTGGCAAAATAGCCACAAATACTGCGGATATTGCAAGCAGGCTTCGCATAGAAGTATCTCCTACTTAATGCTTACGGCTAACAATTTCGCAAGTTTCAGCGATCATAAACGTATCTTTGTCGCCATAAGGTGTGACATGCATACCATTAGCAAGTCTAAGTTCGGCAGATGGGGCTGCAATGGAACTGATACCTTCAAATGTCGATGTATTAATTCTGGAGGTAACTACAAAGACGCGTAACACTTCACCGCTATCTGTAGTGATATCGAAATCAGAAAGGTCATTATTCATGTTTGTTCCTCCCCCGGAAGTAAATGAAGACCCCGAAACACTTAATGTATTGGCTAGTATTGGCTGGTACGCAAAAAAGTATACGCTTTCCGCGAGACAAGTTTCCTTAATATTTAGTGCTGGATTAGCGGCCGGAAAAGTGTTGGGGTGCTTGCCGTCCATTCCTGAAGAAAAAGGCAGCATAATTCATTCATGCTGCTCTTAGCAACTCTGCAATCGTCCATACGTGATCCGTAAGACCAGCTTCCATCGCGGGTGTTACGCGCAGCGTTTGGTGAATGCGGCAGAAGTTGTAATAAGCGAAGTGCAGCGCACACGCAGCTTTCAAGTTGTCCAGCTTTTTGCTGAAGGCGTTTGTCAGCCGCGTGAACCTGCGAATCGCCATCCGCATCGTAAGATTCTGCCGCTCCACATGCGAAGTGCTCATGTGTTCGGGATTCGGATTTCCTTGGCGAACCTTGGATATGACCTCCACGATTGGGGATGGGGAATACCTCGCAGCGGTGTCATGTTGTCCATAATCACCGTACAACTTTACGATCTGCCCGAAGTCAACATCTGCTCCAAAGTGCTTTTCTACGGCGTCAATGTAAAAGCGGAAGCCATCCGTCGTTAGCTGCACGCGATTCACTAGGCGGTGCGCCAGATCGCCAACAAAAGCATTCGTAGTAGCTGCGCTGCGCTTGCCGACCGTGAAAGCGGGAATCAGTTTTGTCTCTGCGTCGATGGCTACGAAAACCCACGCATCGCCAAGTTCTTCGGGATCGTCTTTTCTTACCCGCCGCTGTTTCTTGCCAACGAATGTCCAAATCTCATCTCACAGAGTGCGCTCCAATAGGCTGTTTCTAGCTTGTGAAGTTTTTGTTCAATTTCTTCGTAAATGAATGGGTCTAAAGGCGGTCTGTCAAGATCGTCCATTGCAATAGGCTTCCATTTTCAGAACAGCCCATTTTATCTATTTGCGGGAATTAAGCTACTTGGATTCTTTGCGGGGCTGCTGACGATCGAAAAGGCGTAACAGTAGTGGGTTTATACAGAGAGAGGTACACGCCTAATGGCCCAAGTCAATTTATTGGCTTTTGAGAACGTTGTTCAATCGCAAATTTTGCCTGTTTGGTCAGTTCCTCTGCGAAGTCTAAAGCATATTCTGGTATCCAAGCGAATTGAATCTGCTTATCATCTCCCGTTTGAAGTGCCTGCTGATTCTCTGCGTAACGTATTGCTATCAGAATCCCGAATTCTGCGAAGACAGCGCTAGTCCAGCCAGTTATAGGCTTAACGGCAACGGTGCCATCGGCATTCGCTTCGAATTTAATTTTCTTCATTTTATATGCTCGCGGTTTAGGCTACTTGGATTTTTTTTGCGAGGTCTGCCGCCGCCGTAGGTTTTACGCTGGGCAGCCATGTTGCGGAAGTGTTCAGCACCGTGTCGCTTTGCCGTCGTGCTGCCGCCCTTGTGCCCCATGATGGCGGCAGGCGTGGCAGTAGGCTGTTTGAGCAGATCGTCAGTGAGCGCGATTGCTGCGCTGAGCAGTTCCCGGCAACATGCCGTTCTGTTTTCCGGCAGCGGAGCAGTTGTGGAAAGCAGAAGATCGACTTCAGAAATCAGGTTCTTGAGAGCCGCCAGTTCGGTTTGATTTGCCATGTCACTAGGATATTGTGGGGCGGCCATTAAAAGCAAGCGAAAGCTGTTTTCATTCAACGCAGATTTCAGACACTACCCGCGTTCCAGTTCGTTCCTGCTTGCCCCCGCCTTTACGTTGAGCTTGACATCGAGAGCATACAACTTGAAAAAGTAACGGTGTGGCTTGCCCGCTGGGGGACAGGGGCCACCATAACCGGTGCGCTTGAAGTCGTTCTTACCTTGGCGTGTACCATCACCGGACTCTTCCACCTTCGACACGCCCTCCGGCAATGTCGTCGCGTTGGCAGGGATGTTCCAAATGATCCAATGTGTCCACGTCCCCACGGGTGCGTCTGGATCATCCGCGATAAGCGCAAACGACTGCGTCCCGGCTGGAGCGTCATTCCAGTTCAATGCGGGTGAAACGTCAGAGCCATCGCACGTGTACTTCTTGGGAATTTCGCTACCGACCGCAAATGCCGTAGTTTTCAGAGCGAATGACATGGCACGACCTCCCTGTAATGCGTAATGAGCAGAATTCACTGAGATTGGAACGGTAAGGTGGTCGAAAGAGTCCGACCCCGCACAGGTGAAAGAGAGCAGCAGTACGACGTTCGTGAGGATCAGTGGCCTGCGTGGGTGCTTGCTCATGGTGCGACCCCAGATCACAACAGTTTACCGCAGCAGGCAGATGCTGGGTGGGTACTCAGTATTGCCCGCATCTGTCAAAATGATCCCGTCCAGATGAACGCCGCCGCCCATGAACGCAGCACCCCCACCGAGAGCCTCTCCGGCCTGATTGAGCGGGTCACGTATTTCAACGAGGAAAACGGCTTCTGCGTTTTACGGCTTAAAGCACCGGGACACCGGGATGAGGTAACGGTCATCGGCTCATTACCGTCCGTGAGCGCCGGGGAATGGCTGGCTGCCGAGGGCTGGTAGGTCAGGGACAAAGAAAAGTGCTGGTATTGGTATTCTGAAAGCCACCCCGATAGTGGGCGAGTTCTCGTTTCCGCCCGCCGAGCGAAAGGACTGAGAGAGATGGTCTACGAAATGGCACAGATGACGATCAAACCTGGGATGGAATCCGCTTTCGAACACGGCGTGGCTGAAGCAGTTCCGCTTTTTCAACGGGCACGCGGATGTCATGGTCTGCGACTTCTAAAGTGGATTGAGCAGTCCTCACGCTATACCCTGATGGTGACGTGGGAAACCGTGGACGACCACGTAGTCCATTTTAGGCAGTCGGAAGATTATAAGGAGTGGCGACGGCTTGTCGGCGAGTGTTTTGCGAGCAAGTCACAGGTAACACATTCAGAGATCGCCGTGGCGGGATTCTGAAGACATTTCCGTAGGGCGGGCGGCTTTGCTTTCTTTGTCAGCCGAATCAGGGAGGTAACGGCATCGTGCTATGCTGCGTTTTCGTGGCTTTTTGTAATCCAGTTCACGGCGTGAGAAGCGCATCCGTTTGGGAGAAATTCTCGTGTCAATTCTTTTCGAACCGACCATCCTCAAAGGCATGAACTTAGCCAATCGATTTGTTCGTTCCGCCACGTGGGAGGGAATGGCAACCAGTGAAGGGATTTGCACTGGCCGACTTACGGAGACGATGGCGAGGCTCGCCGAGGGAGGCGTCGGCCTCATCATCACCAGCCACGCTTACGTGAGCCGTGAAGGACAAGCTAGCCCATGGCAGGTGGGAATCCATGACGATACGACCATACCTGGACTCACGCAGATGGTAGATGCCGTTCATCAGCAAGGTGGCCGAATTGCTGTTCAACTTGCGCATGCCGGGGGAAGAGCCGCTACTGGCCTGTCTGGATTGAATGCTATGGGACCGTCAGTGGTTCGCAAAGATGGTACAGCGATTTGCGGGGAGATGAAACAGGAAGACATCGCCAATGTTGTTCGTGCTTTCGGGGTTGCTGCCGCTAGAGCAAAGCGTTGTGGCTTTGACGCTATCCAAATCCACGCCGCTCACGGTTACCTCTTAAGTCAGTTTCTTTCCCCGAAGTCGAATCAGCGGTCGGATCAGTACGGCGGCACACTGGCGAATCGTAGCCGGGTGGTTCTGGAGGTGTTGCGTAGAGTACGTGAGGTCGTTGGCCGCGATTATCCGATTTTCATTAAGCTCAACTCAGAAGACTTCGTTGATGGCGGTTTTTCCGTCGAAGACATGCTCGAATTGGCAGGATTGTTGGAAGAAGCAGGGATAGATGCCATTGAATTGAGCGGCGGCAGCACAGCCAGCGAGGCCAAGTATTCCTCGTCTCGTCCCGGCGCTGTCCCTAAAGGAGAGGCATACTACCGGGACGCGGCAAAACGCTTCAAGCGGAAAACGCGGGTTCCGCTAATTCTTGTGGGCGGAATTCGCTCCCTGGACGTCGCAGAGCATCTCGTAGCCGAAGGAACCGCCGATTACATAGCCCTGTCCCGTCCTTTGATCTGCGAGCCTGACCTCGTGAGTCGCTGGAAAAGTGGTGATACGGCCAAATCCGCCTGTATCTCGGACAACGGATGCTTCAATCCGGCCAGGAACGGTGAAGGACTGCGTTGCACACTTTGGGAAAGGGTGTCCAAGGAGAACGGTACGATTGCGAAGTAGTTGCTATGTTTCGTATGCTGCGTCGGAGTTTCCTGCGGTGGTGATCCCGCTGGCGATGCATCCAATTTCATGCAAGCTCCTCAAGTGGAACTTCCTTTTCAGCTCCGAACCGCTCGAATTGTACTGCTCCTGAGCAGTTTTGCAAGCCATAGCGGTACAGGCCATAGCGGTACTGCGAACGAAAAGAGAAGGCAACCAACGCGGTTGCCTTTTCCGTTGGCCTTTCCATTGAACGTGCGGCCGAGCTGGCCGACCTTGAGCTGTCGGAGTGGTGCGACTTGGAGGACGGCTGGGTTCCGAACAACGAATCGAAGCTGCTGCGTTTGATTGCTGGGGCTCTGGATGCCTGCTCGGGCGTGTCTCCGTTGCCATCTGGCAACTGTCTCTTGCGCTACGGCTTTATGATGAAAGAGGGCCAGCCAGAGAAGGTTTTCTGCTCAAACTGCGGCTTACCATCTTCACTTGTAGGACGAGGAGACGGGCGAAGTGAAGCCGTCACGCGTGACAACAATTGCCTTCCTGATTGGCTCGTTGATAGTCTTTTCATCCGAGAGTCACGCTCCTGGGTCAATAGCTCGGCCTGTACCAGCGATCCAACGAGCTTGCTGACTACGTCTTTCCGCAAAGCTGTGGCATCGACCACCGCTTTCTGGGATACTCCCAAAGCTGTATTGGCCATTGTCAGTACAAAGACCACGCGGCCAGCGTTGCCCGGAATCCCAGATTCCTGGAGTACACGTTCCACTTGGATGGCCTGCTCCGCGAACTTCCTGGTAATGTCGATAGTTGCCATATCGCAACAATGCCGGGTTCGGCCAGCAATAGCAAATGATTTCTGTCACCCTGCTTCGTGATGACAGGCGAGGACTGAAGAATACGACCATGAAGTCCCCATAGTTGCCAACTCGCAACTCTTGGATTCCTGTGCAGATGTCCATCAGAATGAAGGCAGCCCATAACGGCTCGATGGGCAACTAATCTTCGCTAGGAGGAGATCATGCCTAAGTACGTCATCGAGCGCGACATTCCTTCAGCGGGTACCCTGAACCCAGAACAGCTTCAGGGCATTTCACAGAAGTCCTGCGATGTGCTCCGCGAAATGGGGCCGCAGATTCAATGGGTCGAGAGTTACGTAAGTCAAGATAAGGTCTATTGCGTGTACATCGCACCCAATGAAGCAGCGATACGTGAGCACGCCAAGCGCGGCGGGTTTCCAGCCAACCGGATTTCAGAGATCAAGACGGTCATTGATCCAACTACAGCCGAACCTTCGCAGGCGAAACGAGCAGCGTAAGCGGTTGTCGGAATTTCCAATCTCAATCGATCAGCGGGGAACATATCTGAGCGGCAACTTCGGCTCTCACCCCGCCAAAATGCGCTGCACAAAGCCCTGCATGCGCTCGTAGTGCGAGCCAGCCCCGTAGATACGATTGCATGTTGGGCAAATGTGAAATTCGTCGTAATGTTGGCGTGTTTTCGGTTGCAGCCGTTCGAGAATGGCCGCTTTGGGGACGGCATCCAAGAGCGTGTTGCAACGCAGGCAGCGACGAAATGGGGAGACGGCAGAGAACAAATCGAATCGCCTGACGACCTCTACCGTCTGTTCCCTTGGCTCCGTCGCCCTGACGAAGTAGCCGTAAATGACCTCACTCCGCTTCAGGACCCCGGTATCGCGGGTGAGAAGAATCCGTCGTTCATCATGGGAGGTTTGCGCCAGCGCCTTGTCTTCGCAGTTGGTCTGGTATAAAGCATCGAAGCCCAGCAGGCGCAGGTATGTCGCCAGCCGTCCAAGGTGCGTATCCAGAACAAACAGAAAATCTCTCAGCGGCGTGCGCAATTGCGGCAGAATGCTGATGTCCACTGACCTGAATGCAGGGTAAATGCTGATTCGATTGCCGTTCTGCACGACACGTGAGAAATCTACGGGCGTTCCATTGAGCACGATGAGATCGACTTCCGTGTGCGGCACGCCCATCGACTCGATCATGTCCTTCACGGAGGCTGGCAGTTCAAAGCTGTGGTCGATCGGCACGGAACGGCGATGTGGAGGAAGGAAATCGTTCAGTTCGGCGTAGAACCGAAAAACTGCTTGCCTTTTGGGGAAGGCTAACATTGACTCACGCTTCACTCGCAGGCGTGGGGGAGAGCCCCTGACCTTCAACTTACTGGCTTTGCCTGTTCCACCTCTCTCGTCTGAGCGATGGGAATGCGTACCGCCGGTCCTACCATAGGGTGCACCCGAGCCCACTTGAGGTCAGCCTTTTCCAGATAGCCGACCCTCCAAAATCCCCCACGCTCATCAAAGTACTGGATAGCAACAGCATTCATCTCGCGCCCCCGGAGTTTCATTTCTGATTTCCTCGATTGCTGACTGTTGTCGGCCACCGCCGATCAATCTCATTCATGATTTCCTCAGCCCATCGGATCGCATCGCTGATGGCCGTAATGGTGGCAGGCACCCGAGCCCCGCCGTCGTACTGTGCCAGCTTCCTCGCTGCCAAAATGCTGGCGGCGATCAGCAGAACACGTTTGCGACCTTCGTCCATGGAGTTCGCCATCTGGAGACCCGTTGGGAATCGAGTCTAGCACTTTCGCTTTTTATTCGCTACGAGGAAAACGTGGCCATCAGAGCAGGGACATGTTCACCGTGGGTCGGCGAGACGGCTTCGCCGCTGGGGCAAAGCGGGGGCGCAACGCTGAAATCTCGGTACAACTTCGGTACAACTGAGGAGAGAGAAAGAATGGCTTTCTGGTTCCTAGGCGACACCAGATAAAGCACTTGGAGTTTTTGAATTTCATGGTTCGGGACCAGGGGGTCGGAGGTTCAAATCCTCTCTCCCCGGCCAATAAGATAGCAGTTATCCTTTCAGCGGTTTACAAGCATACCTATCCGTCAGTTTAGAACTCGTCGAGAATATCTAATGATTCCCCACCCTTAGCAGCTGTCTTTCTGGCATAAGTCCCAAGTAGTCGCCGATCCGGAAACTGACCCATCACCGCAAACCAAGTTTACCGGGCAGCAGCTTGTTGCCTGGAGCGCGCCATGCGGCATACCAGGGCAAAGGCGTTGCGGAGTGAACCGGGGTTGGCGCGACCCTTGCCCACGATATCGAAACCGGTGCCGTGAGCGGTGGTGGCGATTGGAATCGGCAGCCCGCCCAGCACGGTAACGCCGCGCCAGAATCCCATGAGTTTCATGGCAATCTGTCCCTGGTCGTGGTACATGGTGACGATCGCGTCGTATTCTTTGTTTTCGCCCTGCACCTTCAAAAAAATCGTATCGGCGGGAAACGGGCCGGCCACTCGCATTCCCTGCTGCCGCAGACGCTCAACGGCCGGAGCAATGATGTCGATCTCCTCGCGGCCGCAGTTCCCATTGTCTCCGTTATGCGGATTGAGTCCGCAGACCGCTATCCGCGGCTCCTCCAGGCCTGTCTGCCGCAAGGCCCGGTGGGTCAAGTCGGCAATCGAGAGGATCGCCTCCTGCGTCAGCCGCGAGGACACATCCCGGATCGCCACATGGGAAGTGACGCGGGAGGTCCAGAGATCGTCCAGCACATTGAATTCACAGAATGGACCGCTATGGCCGAGTTGCTCGGCGAACCACGGCAGCTCTCCTTTGGATTTCATCCCGGCCAGATGAAGCGAAGTCTTGTTGAGTGGCGCGTAGACGATTCCATCCACCTTGCCTGCCTGCGCCTGGGAAATCGCGACTCTTAGCGTATCCAGACAATAACGTCCCCCAGCTTCGCTTGGCTGCCCGAACGCAAAGGCGCCCGAGGTGTCTCCGCGGAAGTCGTAGAGTGCTGGGACATCGCCGGTGGCCTCGCTGAAAGCATCGGGCGAAGCGATCACGCTGTACGGAAACCGGACCCCGGCATAGTGCATGCCCTGTTCCGCCTCGGCGCGGTCGGCAATCAATATAATATTGGCCTGTTGGCGCAGGGTGACGTCGGCCAACACCTTGGCAGTGATCTCGGGGCCAATCCCGGCGGGATCGCCGAGCACCATTGCAATGCGGAGCTTGGTTGTCATAGCACTTCCTTTTACTTGTTCTTGCTCGCGCCCTCACCCGGACGCGGGGTCCTATTTGCACTTTATGCTCACGCTCCGGCTGGCGCTGATTTCGCTTCGACGGCTTCGGCCAGCGGCCGCTCAGGGTGCATGGTGAACGCCAAGGCGGTACCAAACAGCATCAGCACCATGGACCCGTAGAATGGAAGCGTCCAACTGCCGGTCTTGTCCACAATATAACCAAAAAGCAAAGGCGAAATGATGGCTGCGAGCGCCGCGCCCATATTCATTACCGCACTTGCCGTACCGGAAAACTTCGGCGCAATGTCCATGGGAACCGCCCACATCGGCCCGATCGTCATCTCCGCCCAAAAGAACGCCGAGCTTAGACAAAGTGCCACCAGCGTGACGTTACGCGTGTGCATGATGGGCGCCACCGACAGGCAACATAGCAGCATGGAAGCGGCGATCACGTAAGTGCGCGCGATCTTCGCGTCTTTCGTCTTGTGGAACAGCCAGTCGCTGACGACCCCGCCCAGCGTGTCGCCGATCACACCCGCGAAGAAGACGGAGGAGGCGAACAAGGCGGAGTTTTTCAGGTTGAGATGAAACTGCGCGTTGAAGAATGAAGGCAGCCATCCCATGAACATGTAGAGCGTCCATCCGTAGCAGAAATACACCACGACAACCGGAAACATCCGCTTCAGCACAGGCTTCCACGGAACCACGATCTTTTCTTTTTTCTTGCTGATCTTTGGCAGGATTGCAAGCTCTTCCTGCGTGATGCCCTTGTGGTTTGCCGGATTGTCACGGAAGTATAGAGCCCATCCGAGCGCCCAGGCGGTGCTGAGGATGCCTAACATAACGAACGATGCACGCCAGGAGAACGCGGCGATCAGGGTAGCGACAAACCACGGAGTTATGGAATTACCCAGACGGGCAAACGAGTGGACGAGGCCCTGCGCGAACCCTCGCTTCCCGACCGGAGTCCACGAAGCCATGGCGCGAGTCGCGGTGGGAAACGTGGCGCCTTCGCCAAGACCCAGCAGCAAGCGGGCGGCGATCATCCACGCGAAGGTGTGAACCAGGCCCATAAGAATGGTGGACGTCGCCCAAAGCAGACCGCAAACAGTCAGAACTTTATGGGCGCCGTAGCGATCGGCGAGCCAGCCTCCCAGGATTTGGAATACGAAATAGGGATAGGCGAAGGCCGAGAACAGGAACCCGACCTGCATATTATTGAGCGCAAATTCCTTGCGAAAGGCACTGACCGCGGTGGCGACGTTGACCCGGTCAACATAGGTAAGGAAGTACATCAGGCAGAGCAAAAAAAGGACAATATTGGTGGCCCTGAAAATACGGCGCGTCATAATCCCTCATCGATGATTTGTGGATGGTTTCATCATATCCGGTTTGGTTCGGGAAACCCAAAAAACAGAATTCCGGGCCGGGTGCCCAGGCGTCCACACCTCGATTCGACGATCCCAGCCTCACCCGCCGGGCCCCTTCTTCCCACCCCAACAAGCCACCCGCAGGCTTGTCGGGGGCCCCGGCTTCGGGCCGTTTTCCCGCCGCCTTGTGAAGCCGTGTCGTTCAAAGTATTATGAATGAAACCAGCGCTAGCAAGATGATCTTCGCTGCCGCAATCCGGGCGCGCCGCCGCCATTGGCCTGCGCACATTGGGTTGTGATGTTTGTCCTAGAGATGATGTCCATCGATGTAAGACCCTGTTAAGATGGCCGCAAAGTTCCAAATTGCACAAAGTCCAATAAGCGCAAAGTTCTAATTACATGAGAGGAATTCATGAAAGCTGCAGAGGTAGTCGTTAGAATTCTTGAAGACGAGGGCATTAAGGCCGCATTCGGTATTCCCGGCGCCGCGATCAATCCGGTTTACGGGTATCTGAAGAACTCAAAGATTGAGCATTACGTTGCCAGACACGAAGAAGGTGCGGTGCATGCAGCCGACGGCTATTTCCGCGCTTCGGGCAAGCTGGCCCTGGCGATTTGCACCTCCGGGCCGGGGGCCACGAACTTTGTCACCGGCTTGTACACGGCGCACGCCGATTCGATCCCTCTGATTGCCATTACGGGCAATGCCAATGTCGCCTTGTTCGGCAAAGAGGCTTTCCAGTGCGTCGACATCGCGGAAATCTGCAAGACCGTCGCCAAGAAGACCTGGTGCGTCACCAACCCGGCCGACGTGCCAAAAGTCATGCGTGAAGCCTTCCGCACGGCTTTGAGCGGACGTCCCGGCCCGGTGCTCATCGACCTGCCGCTGGACGTGCAGATGACCGATATCGATTACGATCCCGCCAAGGACCACACGCTGCCTTGGACGAGGCCGGTGCCTGAGCCGCAGGCCATCAGCCAGGCGATGGACATGATCGTCGCGAGCAAGGCTCCCATCATGATTCTGGGCGGCGGCGTGATCCTCTCCGACGCGACCGCTGAGTTCCGGGCGCTGGCGGAATACCTGCAGATCCCCGTGATTATGACTTACATGGGCAAGGGCGGCCTGCCCTACAATCATCCGCTCAGCGCGGGACACGCCGGCATCCAGGTCGGCGGCCCTATGGGCAACAAGACCTTCCTCGAATCCGATCTTGTCATTGGCGTAGGCTGCCGCTTTACCGACCGCCATACCGGTAAGCTGGATGTTTACGTTGGCCAGCGGAAATTCATCCATATCGATATTTCGCCCTCCCAGATCGGTAATGTGATCCAGGCGGATCTCGGAATCGTTTCCGACGCCAAGGCCGCACTGGCCGCTCTGCTTCAGGAAGCGAAGAAGCGTGGATATCATCCCGCACCATCGGAAAGGGTGAAGCAACTGCCCAAATGCCGCGAGGCACTGGCGCGCAAAACCGACGCCGGGGATTCGCCTATCCGGCCGCATCGTGTGTTTGGCGAACTCAACAAGTTTTTCCCGCCGAACACCATCTTTACCGCGGGCTGCGGCATTACACAGATCTGGTCCGGTCAGTTGCAGGATATCGAACTGCCCCGCCGCTATATCCCTTCAGGTGGAGCGGGGACGCTCGGATACGAGGTTCCGGCCGCCATCGGAGCGAAAGTCGCTTGCCCGAACGATCCGGTGGTGGCAGTCACCGGCGATGCCGGATTCCTCTTCATGGGCGAAGAGCTCGGCATGGCCGGGCAGCACGGCATACCGATCATTGTCGTGGTTGTGAACAACGGCAACCTGGGTCTCATCCGCCAGAATCAGAAGTACGCCTACAACTACGAGCACGGCATCCGTCTCCGCTATAAGGACGCTAACGACCCGATTCTGCCCGACCTGGTGAAGTTTACCGAGGCCTTTGGCGGCGAAGGTGAAAGAGTTTTCGACGCCAAGGACATTCCGGCAGCCTTCGCACGTGCCATGAAATCCAAGGTGCCCTACCTGGTCGACATCATCGTGGCTACCGACGCCGACTGTTCGATGGGACCGGCCATCAACGCCGTAAAAGAGTTCGTATAGCAGAATTCTGCGGACAAAATCAAAGCGGCGGTCGAGTCTATCGGCCGCCGCTTTTTATCTGTTCGCCATTACCTTTCAAATCGGAGTCTGTTGACACACCGAAATGAGTATGTAATGATTGTCTCGTCAGTAATTTTGTTCTGACAAGGAGGACCATTCATGCGCCCCGCATTTAGCGAGCCAGCGGATGTGGATACCGATTGCGAAATTCGCCTGGGAACAGCGTCGTGGGATGATGGCCGAGGCGAAACAAAGTCAGTCAAATACACATGGTTTGATAAGAACGGAAAAGCTGCCCGCGGAGGCGAATTTCCGGTCGAAGCGCTGCCCCAAGCCCTGGATTTTGCGATCCGAAAAGGATATATTCGACTTTCTCACAAGTCGAGCTAGAGCAATACTTAAGAGCGTAGTCGCGTTTTATGGGTGTCATCCTGAGGTGCAGCGAAGCGAAACCGAAGGATATGCTGTTATGCGCAAGCAAAAGCAGATCCCTCGCTCCGCTCGGGATGACACTTCGATAAAATCCGAGAGGGCCCTGATGGTTCAGAGCTCGAAGGTTTGAGTTCCTAATGCGGCCGGTTGCCCCATATCTGCCCATCGTTGGCAGATGTGGGGTAGCTGATTCTGGCCCCTCTATCGGGCGCTCCCGACCAGGTTCGCGGTGCGGTGGGCGAACTCGGCGCCCTCCTTCATTAGTTCCAGAGCCCGCAGAATTTGCGGTGCCTCTTCAAAGCCATATGACACCCTGAGCTGTCGTTTGCCGACCTCCGCCAGATCGCCTCGCCGATGCACGCAATACTCGCCCGGAATGTAGATGACGCGCGGCAAGCGGTTTTCCTTCGAACCATCCACCGCCGCGTCGCCGGTGGTACGGGTCAGGAAGTGGAAAAATGGCGAGGTGGGATGAGTCTCGATATCGCGAAATGTCAGGTAGTAATAGAATCCCGCGCTGCCGCCGCGCTGCTCCTGGAGGTAAGGTCCCAGGCTGCGCTGGATGCCATCCTTCACCGCGAGCGCTTTTTCGCGGTAGGCCGCGTTCACCACCCGTAGCTGTTCCTGAATGCGATTGTCCAAAAGATAGCTGGCCATCTCCTGCACGAACAGCGGCGCGCTGAATCCGCTGTCGCTGGTCTTCTCGATCATGGCGTGCATGAATGGACTATTCGGCCCGAGCAGGTAGCCAATACGCAACCCCGGCGCCAGAATCTTGGACAACGTCGCGATTTCGTAGACAATCCCGAGCTCGTCATAAGGCAAGGCAGAGGCAAACGGTTCGGCCAGAGGGTCGTGCAGCAGCAGTTCATAGGCAAGATCGTAGAAAATCGGAATCAGACGGTTCTGCCGCCGCGATTCGCGGGCTACAACCTCGTACAATTCCCTACGCCGCCGGTTCGACAGAATCGTACCCGACGGATTATTCACGGTCACCACATAGAAAAACGAAATCTGGTCAGCCGCCGAGCCCAGGGCGCGCAGTTTGCGCTCGAGCAACTTTACGTCCAGGCCCTCCGCGTCCTCCGGAACCGGAAGAATCTCGAATCCCTTGCGTTCGAGCACATCGGCGTAAATGTAATAAGTTGGGTCCGAGGTCACCACGATCCCCGGCGCCAGCACTTGCGCCAGTCCATCGAGGATGCTGGTCGCGCCGCAGGCGCCAATCGCCAAACGCTTACGCTCGATCGTGGCCTCGTCCAATTGCCCGATCTTCATGGTGGTAAGGAAACGGCGAATCGACGCGAGCAAGTTTGCCGAGCCAACGGGAGAGCCATAGTTGAACGCCTGCCGGTACTTAACGCCGTCGCGCCCGACCGCCTGCAGCGCGTCCATCAGTTCGGGGACAGGAATGGTCTTCTCGTTGACGTAACCAACCCCGAGATTGACGTCTACGCCATCGCGAAAGTCATGCGCGAACTCGGACAATAAACGGCTGACCGGCGAAGGATGGGTCGAAGCCTGGCCATAGCTGGAAAGACGAATTTGCATGGCTTGATACTACTACGGAGCGGCCCCGAACGTAAGATCTCGATGCCACCCCTGCCGAAATTTGGCTCGTGATACATTTGGCGGGATACAGCAACCCGGGTACCGTTTTAGTGATTTTCCATGGAGGATTGGAGCCGATATGAGTTTCAAGACAACCGACCTTTGCGATCAATTTGAAAAAACCGTACGGGTGTTCACCCCGATCTTTCGCGATTTCGGAGGTCGCATCAGCTTTCAGGGCGAAGCGGTCACGGTGAAATGTTTCGAGGACAATTCGCGGATCAAGGAACTGAGCGCCACTCCCGGAAGCGGCAAGGTTCTGGTCGTCGACGGCGGCGGAAGTCCACGCTGCGCGCTGCTGGGAGATATGATTGCCGCCGACCTGGTCAAGAACGGCTGGGAAGGAGTCGTGATGTTCGCCTACGTGCGCGACAAGGCCGCCCTGGCCGGCTTGAACATCGGAGTGAAAGCCCTTGGCAACATCCCCAAAAGGTCATTCAAGCGGGCCGAAGGACAGGTCAACATCCCGATTGAAATCGGCGGCCTCGTCTGCCATCCTGGCGACCGCATTTACGCCGACGAGGATGGCGTCATCATCGTCAACGAAAGCGTCCCTGGCAAGTAATCCGCCGCGGCTTGCCGCAAAAATGGCTGGACGACCCCACCCAACGAAAACCACGTTGGGTTGGCCACCCGGCCCGTTTTGCGGGTGCCCCGCGTCCCGTCCGGCTTTTGTCGGGGTCCCCTGCGAGGCTCGGCTCGCTGGGGTGATTGGGACTGACGTTGGGTAGTTGCTCGCCGGGATGATGTTTCGGCGCTTCTAACCTGGATTGCTGCTATTCGAGTTATCCGGCGACGGCCGCGCGAGCCTGGGTCTCGATCGGACTCTCTGAGCCCGCGCCAAACAAAACGCCGGCAATCGCAGTTGCCTCGCGGATGAAGTCGGGCCATGCCTCAAGCTTCAGACGGGTGCAAGGACGGTAGGCAAAGACCCAATCGGCGCTCGATTCAATGCAGAGGTTTTTGGCATAGCCTTCCAGTGCCGAAAGCTTACGGGACGTAAGCAAGTCACGGGCGTTGTCTTTCGCCGCGCACTGCAGAAGACAGCGTTTGCCGAACTCACATTCGGTTTCGCCGTTGGCGTCCTGGCCGGCGATGCGCGTCTTGAGACCTTGCAGCAAGTCTTTGGCGCCAATCCGGAAGCGTGGGAGCCGTCCGGTGGGAGAGCGGAAAGCGGCAATGGTGACCGCGTTGACCGATTGGCAGTGCTGGCCATAGCAAATCAGGTTAAAGATAACCGCTGGAGAGTCGCCGATCTTGCCGGTCATCATACGGCTGACGATAGCGGAGGGATCGCAGCGCAGAACCGAGAGTCCGCGAACCTCCGAGCCGTCGAAGGGACTACTGTTGTCGTCGAAGGAAAAGCCCAGTTCCTGGGCGCGCTCGTCGAGCGTTCTTAAATGCTGCCGCCGATACCAACCCACAATAATCGCAGCCGCGATGAGCAGGACTATCCAGCAGCCGATCAGTATAAGGCCGTACATCTGATCCCCTCCACAGTGAATCCCCTCACTTGGGCGAACTCACTCCGTACAGGGTCTCGGGACCATCCGCACCCGGCGGGACGGTATTAAAACCGTGACTATCTATATAACTCCCCTGCTCCCATAGCCGTGATAGGAGTCATAACCGCCTGTGACTGAGGGTAAAATCGAATGATGCATTATGCAACAGTGCAGATTTGGTCTCAGGGTGACGTGTCATTGGCAAACCAGCTCACTACCTGCCAGTCCTGGCAGTGTTCACAGACCGCCGTGGGTGTAAAATCCGCTTCTCGGATCAGGCGCTGCGCCGGTCCATGGAGGAAGCGTGAGGGCTCGGCGTAAGATCGTGGTTCTGGCTGCGGCCATCGCCGTTGTCATGTTCATCGGAACCCTCGGCTTTCACCGCCTTGAGGGCACATCCCTGTTCGACTCCTTTTACCTGGTGCTCACCACCTTCACTACCATAGGCTACCAGGGGCCGGCCTCGCACAGCGGCCGTGTGTTGAACTGTTTCCTCATTATTATCGGTGTAGGCTTGGTTTTCCTGCTGCTCGGGGCGGTGACCCAGGCTTTGCTAGAATTCGAATTCAGAGAATTGCTCGGCAGGCGAAAAATGGAGCGCGACATCGGCCGTTTGAAGGATCATTACATTATCTGCGGTGCTGGCCGCGTCGGGCGGAGTGTGGCACGCGAGCTGGCACGGCGTCCCGTTCCTTTCGTCATGATCGAAAACGATCTAGCGAAAGCCGATCATTATCGCGACGAGTTCCTGATACTTGCCGGCGACGCCTCGCGCGAAAGCGTGCTGCGGCAGGCGGGTATTGAGCACGCCGCCGGCCTGGTGGCGGCAACCACCACCGACGCCGCCAATACCTACATTGTGCTGGCGGCGCGCAGCTTGAACTCCAAATTGAAGATCATTGCCCGTGAGAGCGAGGAACACGCGGAGAAGCACCTGCGCTCGGCTGGGGCCGACGAGGTCGTTTCTCCCTACGCTTTTATCGGCTACCGCATTGCGCATTCCTTCCTTCGTCCCAACGTGCTGGACTTCATGAAGCTGGCCATGATCCAGGAAGAAGAGCTGGGTCTCGATATCGAAGAGGTCCGCGTCGGTGAGGGCAGCGTTTTTGTCGGCAAGACGATTCGCACTTCGAAGCTGCGGCAGGATTTCGGAATCATCGTGCTGGCCGTTAAACGCGAGGGCCAAAAAATGATGTTCAACCCCAACTCGACCGATCCGATCCTGGCGGGCGACTTCCTGGTCGTCATGGGAGATCCGGCCAAACTCCGCGAGGTGTTGAGCTTGGCGGGGGCACGCGCATGAAAATTACAACTGCGGCGGAGATGCGGGAAATCGACCGGCTCACCACCGAACGCTTCGCTGTCCATTCGCTGACGCTGATGGAAAATGCCGGCTCGGCGGTTGCAAATTTAGTGCGCGAGCAGTTCGCCGAAGCGTCGCGAATCGCGATTGTTTGCGGCAAAGGGAACAATGGCGGAGACGGCTTCGTCGCCGCCCGCAAGCTCCACCAAGCCGGCAAAGTAGTCGAAGTGCTGCTGCTCGCCGATCCGGCTGAATTGCGCGGCGATGCGGCCAAAATGTTTGCCCGGCTGCCCTTGCGCCCGGTCGTCGTCCGTAACGAGCAGGAACTCATCAACGAACTTTCGCGGGGTCTGGGTAATGCCGAGCTGATTATCGATGCGATTCTCGGAACCGGTTTTCGTCCACCAGTGTCCGGGCTTTATGCCCAGGCAATCGATGCCATCAATCGCACTTTCGCCAAAGTGTTGGCCGTGGACATTCCCTCCGGCGCCGATGCCGACGCGCTGACGGCGCAGTCTGGCGCCATTGTCCGGGCGGATGCAATTGTGACCTTCACCGCCCCGCGGCCCGCGCACCTCTTTGGAAACCTCTCGTCGGGGCCCCTCGTGGTGGCTGCCATCGGTTCGCCTCCGGAGGCCATCGAATCCGCCCTGAATCTGTTCGCCATCACCGCCCAGGATGTGGCTCCACTGCTGGCCGCGCGCGCCCCCGACGCCAACAAAGGCCGCTTTGGACACGTGCTGGTGATCGGCGGTTCACTGGGAAAATCTGGCGCCCCTGCCATGGCGGGCATGGCAGCCTTGCGCGCCGGCGCCGGACTGGTGACGGTGTCCACAACCCGTTCGGCCTTGCCGCTGGTGGCAGGCCACGCGCCGGAGTTGATGACGGAGCCGTTGTCGGAGACCGCAACCGGCGCTCTCGGAGAGCTTGCTTTAGGCGATTTGCCGGAGGTGATGAAAGCCAAGACGGTGATCGCCATCGGCCCCGGTCTTGGCCGCCATATCGAGACCGCCGAACTGGTGCGGGATGTCGTACTGAACACCACCGTGCCCACCGTGATCGACGCCGATGGCCTCAACGCATTCGAGGGCTTGGCCAAGCTGCTGAGCGGGAAGCGACGAACCTTGGTTCTGACTCCGCATCCCGGCGAGATGGCGAGACTGACAGGGACGTCGGTGAGCCAAGTGCAAGCCGACCGGCTGGGCATGGCACGCCGCTTCAGTCGCGAGCATGCCTGCATCCTGGTTCTCAAAGGACACAGAAGCATCGTAGCCTTGCCGGACGGCGAGGCTTGGATCAATCCTACCGGCAATGCCGGCATGGCAACCGGGGGTACCGGCGATGTCCTCACCGGGATGGTCGCCGGATTGTTGGCGCAGTTTCCCGAGCGCCCAGAACTGGCGGTCTCTGCCGCGGTGTATCTGCATGGCATGGCTGGCGACGTGGCGCGTGACCAACTGGGTGAGCTGGCGATGATCGCCACCGACCTGCTGCATAGCTTGCCGGAAGCGATGCGGCGCACCACTGCCTGGTCATGCCAGAAGCTGATGCGCATCTCATAAATTACACAGGTTTTTGGGCGGTTGAGCCGGGTCCGTCAGGTGTATCCGGGTTGCTGCGGGTAAGTCCGTTGGGTGTCATGCTGAACGTAGTGAAGCATCCCGGCACGGCGCGGGGCTGATGTGCAGCCGCGGGAATTCATCGAAAAGTCGGCTTGATGCAAAAACAATTTCTCACCCATTCCGCGGAAGAGACCATCGAACTGGGCCGCACGCTCGCCCCGCTGTTGCGCGACGCCAGAATCGTGCTGCTCCGAGGCGATCTCGGAAGCGGCAAAACCACCGTGGTAAAGGGCATCGCCGAAGCCTTCGAGGCCGCCGAGCAGGAAGACGTTACCAGCCCGACTTTCACGCTTGTCCACGAGTATCGCGGTCCCGAGCGCAGCCTCTTCCACATTGATCTCTACCGCATCGAGACCCTGCGCGAGTTGGAGACGCTCGGACTCGACGACCTCATCCGCGAGGAAGGCAATATCCTGCTGATCGAGTGGGGAGAAAAATTCGAACGCCTGCTCCGTGAACGCGATGTCGAGATCGCCATCGAGCGCCTCGGCGACGAAGATCGCCGATTCACCATAGATCAGCGCCCCAGCGACGAAACCCACCGTCCCCCCACCGTCGCGTAAAGGTAAAGACCCCTCTACCGAAGCCGCTGAATCAGATTCAGTTAAAATCTTCTGAGTCGGCTCCTAGTTTCCTGAGCAAACACGGGTACTGTCAATGGGTAGTGTTTGAAATATCGCTCCCCTGATCGACCACCCTAATGAATCTGGGTCTGTATCCAACTGTAATAATTCGGAACTCGTGTATACACGCCGGGCTTGCCGGGCTGTGCACAGCCATCTCCCCAACTCACAATCCCCTCTTGGTAATGAGTAGTGTTATCAGGGCCGAGCATCGTCATAGGCCCACCGCTGTCTCCCTGACAAGAATCGCCCAGCCCATCACCTGCACAAATCATGGCATTAGTGATCGTCCCACTATAAAGCCCGCCGGCCGAACTGCACGTGGCATTATCCACGAGCGGCACGTTCACATATAGAAGGTCATCGGAGCCCCGACCGGACCCTTGAAGTGTATCTCCCCACCCTGAAATTATCGCAACACTATGCAGACTTAAGATTTGAGTCTCGACTTGCGGCTGCACCAGGGAGATGGGCGACAAATCACTTATTGGAGACGTGAGTTTCAGCAAGGCAACATCATTCGCCATGGTTTGTCGATTGAAGTCGCCGTGGGCTATTAAGCGCTGAACTGGGACGAGCTTACCGCCTTGAGACAACTTGGTGGACCCGACGAAGACTTCGATGTCTCCAGGTAGGGTCGAAGGCTGCAAACAGTGAGCAGCCGTTAGTACCCATTGTTGATCTATCAACGAACCACCACAAAACTGGCCTTGATACGGCGTGCTATATCCAGCAAAAACGAGCGCCACTTGATACGGAAATTGACCTGGCAATGCTTTCTTGCCGTTGCCTGCTATGCGCCCATTCTTGGAAAGACCGTTCGCGATCTCAATCTGACGACTTAGACGCGCGGAGACATTTTTGGCGGCCGCTTTCTCTTTCCGGTTCCCAGTATTAACAATTATGTCAGCCTTGTACTTAGTTTCCATCAACTCAGCGGCTTGAGGGTTTGCAAGTATAGAGCGGTTTGCCAAAATGGTGATCTGTTGAACGGCGCTTGCTTTTCCGGGCAGATCAATCTGATAGGCAGCCTTTTGCTCTGAAAAGGCGGGTGCGATACCTAACAACATTGTGATCGTTGTCAGTAGCAGCGGTTTCATCGTGGCCTCCCTTTTATAAGCCCTATTTGGTCTTGATTGGATTGATCTTGCTGATGAGCTTGGTTAGCGGTAAATCCGCTCCAAACAGTGCTTTTCTCACCCAATGAGTACTCAAGTTATTGTTGAACGTCGCCGCATCAGCCGCAGCCCCAACCGCAAGTGTGGACGGATATCGCTCTCTCATAAAGACGACGCCGCCAAACACAGATATTGGGAATGTCGTACTTTTTTGAAGCAAAGGGATAGGTTCGGAAAGTCCCACGAAAGGCCTGTGCAGCGGTTGTCCCGAAAGTGGAATCCCGCCTGCTACGTGAGGAAAGAGGCCATTTTTCGGCCAGCGCCAAAAAAACGGGTAAAAATCAAAGAATCCATAAGCGCTCACGCGATTAACTACTGACGAAACCACTTTACTGCTAACGTCAGTTATTTGGGTCTCTTTTACTCCAGGTATGCTAACAGCTATGCTTATGTCCCACCATTCTTTATCTAATGCATGAAGCGTACGGCTAATACTGTCTGAAGATTTTGCGGCGTCTGTGGCTGCCGGAGCGGCACCTGTTTTGCCTGCCGGAGCGACGGCTGTTTTGGCTGCAGGAGGCGCGTCTGTTTTGCCTGCCGGAGTGATGGTAATCGCTATGTCATAGGGAAGATGCATGGCAGGTTTGGTCTGATTAAAAGGGGGTAATGTGTCAACGCAGACGGTCTCCACCGCCCCCTCTTTAGCCGCACCGCCCGCTCCAAGAACGGCCGTTATTGCGCTAGCTAGATTAGCCTGATTCTCTGGAGTTTTCTGCGTTAGAGCCACCGCGTATGTCAACGCCACACTAGGCATACCCTCTGGCAATACTCCCTTTGGCAATACTCGAACCGTAATCAGTTGTGACGCCGGAGCACCATATAATAACGGCTCATTGCCATTAAGCGGTGGGTTCCATTTCTGAGTAAGCGTGCCATTTCTAAACCTATACGCATACCAAGAACTCGACTTTATTACGGGTGCCTTTGTTGAAGGGTCAGAAGCCCATATTATTACATGGAACACGTAAGTCGTATTAAGATCGGCAGGGTTCTTATCTGAAAATAACCCTAAGGTCTTTGAGAGAAACTCTTGCGTCAGCGTCGGCTTAAGGACCTTGGGATTAGATTCTTTAACAAAGAGGCCTACATTTAGGGCGTCAGAATCGGTCTTCACGTTTGGCGGCTGTGGGCAGTTAACCGTAAAGGTAAAGCCAGATGCGTTGGTGCTGTCTGTCGCTGGTCCACTAGCAAAAGCATAGTTTCCGAATACGTGAACGAAGCACAAAAGAAAAGTGAATACGGCAAAATGGATTCGTGTGAGTCTGAGCGGAACGGCAGAACAGAGCATTACTCCATCACCTTTCAACTCCATAACGCCTCCAATCGCGGGGATTTAGGGGGACATATTAGGGTTCTTTCCCTAGCCTCCGAATCGTTCAGAATTGTCTCTGCTCTCGTGCGCTTTTGCAAACGCCACGACCGACCTCTGACGAAAAATGGGGCGACGCCGTTCCATTTTGGTCCGTACCGCCTGATTGAGTTGCAATGGTGGGCCTACCTCACGCTGCTTTGGCGCAGGGGTAGTCAAATGGCAGAATGACGAAGCAGAACGGGTGCCAGAGGAAAGAAAAGAAAGCTGAAGGTGAGCAGAGGTTCCACAACAAAGGTGAACTTGACGGTGCCCCATATCTGGCATGCGACCGATGTGGGGCCTTTTCTTCTATCACATCTTTCCCATGCGCCAACATGGAGCACCGTCGATGACACTTCTGGCCGCCAGTCCCGGCTCGGAAACGATCGGGGCCTTCGACCTCGGACTAGCTCATCGTGATCAGTGCCCTATTCCGCCTTCATCGCGGAGTTCCTGTATGGCAATCCTGTCCCGGCGCGCTTTGTCGATGTCCTTCTGTTCTACCTGCTGATCTATCTCTTCGCGAGAATACGTTGCCTTTACATGTTTGTTCATGTGCGAAGCACACACATCCGGGTTGGAAACTGTCGAGACTGCGCCCTCATCGCTAATGAACACAGTATCACCGCTCCTTTCGGTGCAAGCTGGATCGCACGTGGCGCGGTTGTTGTTCTGTACGACACATTTCGAGTCGCAAACCCAGCCGCTCATGGTGTTGTCTTCTGCATTCAGCAAGATCGCCGAACACAGAACAGCTAAAAACAGCCAAGCGAGTCGTTTCATCCTTTTCCTCCTACACGAGTGCCAAGTGGGCTGCCGCTCGTGTTTCCATGTGTAGATGTGTCTGTAGATGCGTTGATTCGGCGTGTCTGTTTTCCCGGCCAAGACTCACAACAAAAAAAGCCACTACCTGGGCGAGTGACCCTCGATCAGGGCGAAGACTTCGTCGGGAGCTGTCGGGAGCGGCACGAACCAGCATTCGCTGTTCGCTTTGGAGGCGGCTGGCGGCGGCCCGCATTTGCAGAGCCATAGCGCGGAGCAAATGCATGCAATTCTGTGTTCGGTAAGTACGCTCAAGGGCGTGAAGTCCTGAACCGCCCGCGGTTTGCGAAAAGAAACCTTGGCAAAAGCTCGGCGCTTACACTTCTCTCGCAGGCAAGAGCGGTTCTCTGGCCGGCGATCTGAACAGCCGGACGATGGTCGAGATGTTGATGATGGTGATCGCCGATTCCAGCAAGGTTCCTCCGATCGATCCGCTGATGATGTTGTTGGTCAGCCACATCAATGTGCTGGACAGCAAAACCAGCCGCATCGGAATCCCCCGCATGAAAAACATGGCCAAAGTGGCCCCGCACGAGCCGATCACGGGAAGCCAACCGGCGGCGCTTCTGGCAAAAGCCGCGCCGGCAGCTACATAGACACCGATGATGATCACGGCCAGCCAGGGCGAGCGAACTTTCATCGACAGGAACGAACGGAAGCACGATATCAGCGCACTGGCCGATGCGGAAAAATTGCCCAGCAAGGCAAAATGCACGCTATACGCGAGGCTTTCACTGGCCAGGAGAAACTTCAGGCGCCGATCGATCTTCTGAAGGAAGGCCCCCATTCCCAAAACAAGAGCGGCATATCCAACACACTGAGCGGGAGAAAACAGTTCCATTTTTAGCAGTAGGTCTCCAAACAGGCGTAGTGCCCAAAAAGGTTGTGGCATAACTCAGGGCGTCATGCTGAGCGAAGCATCCCAAAAAACTGTCCCCGCCCCGTGTTGGGCTTTCGAGTTCCTTCACTTCCCTGCCCCAGCAACGGCAAAAAAGACCGTTGCTGGGGATCCGGCTCGCTCAAGATTTCGGCAGGTGGCTCAGGGCACCCCAGAAAGCCTGAATTCTGGCTTTCTAGGACCCCGCTCAGACGCCGTCAACGACTCAACTTCAGAACCCCATAATGTTGTACCCGCAATCCACGTAGATGGTCTCACCGGTAATTCCGGCAGCGCCGCGGCTGGCAAGAAATGCAGCGGTTGCCGCCACCTCGTCGACGTCGACATTGCGCTGCAGCGGAGCGCGCGTGGCGTGCGCCTTGAGCATTTCGCCCAGGCCGGCGATGCCGCGTCCGGCGAGTGTCTTGATCGGTCCGGCGGAGATGGCGTTGACCCGTATGTTCTTTTTGCCCAGATCGTATGCCAGGTAACGCACGGTGGATTCCAGAGCCGCCTTAGCCACTCCCATCACGTTATAGTTCGGCACCACCTTTTCGGCGCCAAAGTAGGTGAGCGTAATGATGCTGCCCCCCTGGCTCATCAGCGGAGCGGCGGCGCGCGCCAGCGCAATCAGCGAGTAGACGCTGATCTCGTGCGCAATCCGGAAGCCCTCGCGGCTGGTCATCACGAAGTCGTTGCGCAGCTCTTCAGGGGGAGCATAGGCGATCGAGTGGACGAGCGTGTCGACGCGGCCATAGCGGCGTTTCAGTTGCTCGAATAGCGAATCGATCTCGCGGTCGCTCGAGACATCGCACTGGAAGGCGTCTCCGGGCAGGCTGAGAATCATCTCCTCGGCTTCCTGCCTGATGCGTTCGTTCTGATAGGTGATGGCCAGTTTGGCTCCAGCGGCCTGAAGCGCCTGGGCGATGGCCCAGGCAATGCTGCGTTTGTTGGCGACCCCAAACACCACGGCCGTACAGTCTTCCAAAGGATGCGACATTGGCAGGTTCTTACCCCAGCGGCAATAGGCTGAAAATCAGCAAGATACAGAATATCAGTATCGCGCCGGACAGCCCAGCGGTGGCTACCGCAGTTCCCGAGTTGTTGTATCCCGCGGTGTTGCAATTCTCAGCAGCGCTTTTGGGCGCGCGCACATTTTCTCTGTGTAGGGGCTCACAGATTCCCTGGAGATTCTGCCCTATACTTCGTGCCATGGCTACCACCGTCATCGAATCGCCTAACAGCATGGAGCCCCTACCACAACGAGGGGCATGCGTGGAGTTTGTGAAGTTCTGCAAGGAGCAGCATCTGCGAGCTCAAGCCGCCGAAACCTTCATTCGCATGCTCCACAATCACGCCTGGCAAGTGGAGTGCGAACACATTCGCGAAGCTATGCGCCCTGAGATCGACAAAATGTTTGCGCCGATTGAGCGGGACATTGCGCGGGGAGCAAACTGCCAGGAACTGCTTGCGAAACTCGTTAACCTTTTATCGGAACATAAAATGGGAAGCTAGGGCGGTATGCATAGACCGTCACGTCGGTTCGCAAAAATGGCGGACCTCCTCACGGGGCCCCGACCAACCGGCCGCATCGCAGGCGGTGGGCTGGGTTCCAAACAGGCAGTCAACGGGCCGATATTTGCGTAGCAGATGTGGGGCTTTTCTGGCGGTCGGAACTCGATTCTGCCGCCAGTCGTAAATGGTAAAGGCCGCATCCATGTGCGGCCTTTATCGCGAAAAATTGCTTGTTTCGAAATTGTTGGGCACGCCGCGCCGGCCACCTACCGGCGAGACGAAATTGGACCACGTCTTAGTTTTAGTTAATGAATTCGCCCACGTACATATGATCCAGCAGCCTGAGCCCAAATTCCTTTACCCGTTCCCAAACCGACTTGGATTCAGTTGCACTGATCAGATTCGTTGCCATTGTCATTCCCTCCTTACGGAACGATCAACCACACTTAGTAGATGAGCCAGCGCGCATTCCGGTCGCAAAATTGAAGGGATTTTTCGTCGATGCGTGTGGGTGCGCCTTTGGTGATATTTGTAGGTGCCCGTCGACATGCGGGTGCCCCATTCAAGCGAAGTGTTCAGTCCCACACGGGAATGAACACGAAGCTTGGGTGGGGTTGTTCGTCATCACGGCACAGGGCTTGAAAGTATTACCCTCTGATCAAGGTGGTGGCTTTTGAAGTGTCATTCTGAGCGAGTGTAGCGAGCGAAGTTGAGGCTTTGAGGCGGCGTCCGAGCCGCCTGCCGAAATCCTGAGCGAAGCGAAGGAACTGTATTTGATTCGTAATGCATAGAAATTGATTTGTAATGCATAGATCCTTCGCTTCGCTAACGATGGCATTCTGGAACTTATGTACCGAGCTTACGGGACAGTACATTGGCTGGCGCGAACCTGCGGAAAGCGGTTGCGATTGGCACCATGAGAGCCTCAACTGCACCGCCTAGCTTAGAAACCACCCCGAAGGGGTATTGTCAATGCTACCTAGCGTCGTTGGAAGCACATACCGCCGGAATCGGCGTCGAACCTGTTTCTTCTTTCACCACTTGTGCCGAGTCGGCAGACAGCCGGCTTCGCAAAAACAGAACGATGACGGAAGAGCCAACCATTAGGGCCCACGGAATTGCAGGCGAAATTAGCATAAACTTCGTCGCATATCGGACGAGTAGAAGCCATCCGAATGTCAACGCCAAACCTGCGCAAGATATCGTGACGCGTAAACGCATCGGTATTACCCTATCTGGCGACACGATTGCTTGTACCAGTAGCGCAAAGGGCATACTCGCAACAAGGTCAACAAGATAATGCTGACCGGTGCCAAGCGTCGCAAAAATAGTCAGCACCATATACGCCGCCGCCAGAACCCGGAAGCCGACAGACAGCGTGCGGGTGTTCCAGTACAGCAGCAATACCCAAGCCACATGCAACGAAGGGATTGCATTGCGAGGAATATCACGGGCCACTGGTATTTGTTCAAGCGCTAATCTTGGCAACAAATGAAACGGCAGTGGATGCAGTGGAAAATCAAAACAAAACACTGGTCCCGTAGCCGGAACCATATTGTAAAAAAAACAACCTCCTATTCCGGCGAGCATAAGTAATGAAATTATGTCCCACGATGGAACCCGAGCATCTCGTGGTAGGCGCAGCGCATAAACAAGTGCCATAAAGAGCGGCAGCGAAAGATAGGTAAGTATAGCTGCCCCCGCAAGCACACGCGAGGTTCTCATCACCTGACCAGCGATAAAGCTTGGCTGAAAGCCTAGAGAGCCATCGAAAACATACAAGTAAACGTCGTAGGTCTTAGGGTGCAGCAGATTTGCCAAGCTCAAAGCATGTTGAGCAGAAAATACAAAGAACACCACTGCCACGGCGGGAGCCAATGGTGCTAGTGCTTGCCTACGAGTTTCCGTTGCTGACCACAGCACTCGCAGTGCGAGCAAGAGGAATGCACCCAAGCCCAAAAGTGCGAGTAAACTAGAAGTCCACGTAACCCAGTTAGCTATAGGAAAATGAACAAATGCCGCAAAACATCCTGAGGCGGCGATCCAGAAAAACTTCTCGCGAACGGATGATGTAACCCGAAGATAGAAAATCGCTGCGCCAGAGATAGCGAAGGGCAAATATGGGTTACTCAGATCGAGAGCTCGCGCCGCGACAATGAGCAAGCATGTGAGAACGATACTGCTTAAAAACAATACTGATTTTTTGCGAGCAGGCGCACTCGTCCATTGTTCCCAACCCATTAAAGTCAAGCTCCAAACAGCTTTCAGTTTATTGCCCCGAATCTTACCCTAATTACGATCCAACTACTCACGAATAATTTATGGGAATGAGCCAGTGTTGTCGTGACCGAGGGCGCATCGGCCCAGTTGGACACACGGGAAAGATTGGATTACCGGCGGTGAAGTATACCGTGGCTCCCGATCTTGGTAGTCCGCCGGCGCATTTGCGTTGGGCGGGAATTTGGCCGATAGAATGAGCCACCTCGCGCTCACGCTTTGACGATTTCTTCCGGCTCTTCTTCCGCCGCTGATGATGTCAGCTTCCAGTCGGCGGACTGCAGCACGCGCGGCACGTTGCTGATCTGTTTGCCTTCGGCGATTTCGCCGGTCGAGGCAACACCCAGTTCGCGGAAGCGGCGTCCGCCGACCAGCACATTGCGTTCCAGCGAGCCGATGGTTTCGTTATAGGCCTTCACTGAGCGATCGAGGTTGGCGCCCAACTTTTCCAAGTGTCCAGCCATGGTGCAGAGGCTGTCGTAGAGACGCTTGCCAAGCTCGCTGATCTTGTTGGCGTTTTCCGCCAGGATTTCCTGCCGCCAGCCGAAGTGAACCGCCCGCAGCAAGGCAATCAAGGTGGTGGGCGAGGCCGGAATCACCTTCTCCTCGACGCCCGCCTCGATCAGGTCCGGAGCGTGCTCGAGAGCGGCGCTGAAAAAGACTTCGCCGGGTAGAAACATCACCACAAAATCGGGCGAGCACTCGAACTGCTCCCAGTAGCGCTTGGAAGAGAGACTGGTCATGTGATCGCGGATCTGCCGGGCATGGGCGAGCATCTGGGTGCGCCGCGCCTCCTCGTCGGTTGCCTCCAGCGCGTTGAGATAAGCTTGCAGCGGCGCTTTGGAGTCGACCACGATCTGCTTGCCGCCGGGCAGGCGGATAATCATGTCGGGACGCAGACGTCCGTTGTCGGTCGTAACCGAACTCTGTTCGACGAAGTCGCAGTGGTCGAGCATGCCGGCCATCTCGACCGCGCGGCGAAGCTGTATTTCTCCCCAGCGTCCGCGCACGTGAGGCGCGCGCAAGGCCTGCACCAGCTTGGCGGTCTCCGACTTCAACTGCTCCTGCGTGCCGGAGAGCGAGACAATCTGCTGGCGCAGCGTGCTATAGGCGTCCACGCGTTGCGTCTCCAGGGTCTTCACCTGCTCCTCGACCGACTTGAGCGACTGCTCGATCGGTTTCACCAGTCCGGCGATGGCCAACTCGCGCGCCGCCAGGCCGCCTTCAGCCTGCTGGTGAAACGATTCCAGGCTGGTTTTGGCCAATTGCAGGAACGATTGGTTATTGCTGGCCAGCGCGTCGGCGGCAAGCCGGTGAAAGGCGTTCTGCAAATCCTGCGAAGCCTTGGTCAGCAGATCGAGCTTTTCCGCCGCGCCGTTGCGTTCCTGGTGCAGACGTTCGTTGAGCACCGCAACTTCCTGCTCGGCGCGCTGTTTGTCACTATTGAGGGCTTCCAGTTGGCCGCGGGCATCGCGCAGTTCGCCGGTGCGCCCCGAGACCTCTGTCTCCAGAGCGGCAAGGCGTGAGCGGAGCGCGGATTCGCGCGCGCGCAGTAAAAGAATCCCCAGGACGGTTCCTACGGCAAGGGCAAGCAGTGCGACCAGCAAATAATTGATCATTAGATTGGCTACCAATAGATTGACTACCGATTTTTCGCGGAGACAGGGGCATTCTACCTCAGGTAAGCTGCTGGGCAGGACGAAGTTTTGACAGCGCACCAGGAATGGTTCAAGCGGGCAGGTTCAACCGGGCCGCTTTCGGGGGCTGTGGCGAGCCTCGTAATGCGCCGTGCCGGGTGTGGCGGGAGCGCCTGATCGAGGGACGAGTGAGCCCGGCAAACGAAGCCGGAACAGCGAGAGTGCAACGCAAGGATTTATGGTGACACGTATTCTTTCGCGGATGATGCTGATCGTAAGCGTGCTATCGATTGCGCTTTCCGTCTCCGCTCAAAGCGCCAGCTATTGGGACGTGGCGGCCGAGCAGGAGATTTTTCATCTGCTGAATCAGGAGCGGACCCGACGCGGGCTAGAGCCTCTGCGGATGGAGCCCCTGCTCGTCGCCGGGGCTCGCCGACACTCGCAACTCATGGCGGAGCAGGGCACACTATCGCACCAGTTCCGCGGTGAGCCCGATTTGAACGGGCGGCTCGCGCCCACTGGCCTGCATTTCGATGTAAGCGGCGAAAACGTGGCAGTGAATTCGTCGGCAGCCGGTGCGCATCGGGGCTTAATGGGTTCGCCGCCTCACCGCGAGAATATTCTGAACCCGAGATACAACGCCATCGGAATCGGCGTTTTGCGCTCGGGAGAGCAGATCTGGGTGACGCAGGATTTCGTGGACAGTCTTCCCGACATTTCAGCGGCTGACGCGGAAGTACAGATTGCGCGCCAGTTTAACAGCCTGCGCAGAAGCGCCCGCAGCAGCCCGCTGCCAGTGGTACCCAATCCTAAGCTGCGCGACTTGGCATGCCAGATGGCGCGCTACGATTCGGTCAGTCCGGCCCAAGCCGGCGCGCTACCGAATGTGGCGCGGGTGGTGAGTTTTCACGGTGGCAAACCTGGCGCAACTGCCCACTTACTTGCAGGCTATGAAGACGGTCCCGGCCAGCGGATTCTCCGTGGGCGCCTGTTACTCGGCCAGTAGCACTTACACGGTCCCGGTGTACTGGGTCATCGTCGCCACGTATTTCTAGAGCACTACGCTCAACATGACACCCTGAGTTATGCCACAAACTCCTGGGGCACTAAAGCGTCTAATCAATTGATGCCCGTCATCTGGTCGCGCGCCGAATCGGTGGTGCTGCTAATGCCCGATACTTTGAGCTTGAAGTCGTCAGGATTCGAGGCGTTCTCCAGCGCGGTTTCGAGTGAAATGAGGCCGGTCTTGAGGAGCTGAAAGAGCGACTGATCGAAGGTCTGCATGCCATACTGCGATCCGCCCTGGGCAATCAAATCGCGCACCTGCGCGGTTTTCTCCGGCACCGTGATGCATTCGCGAATGAAAGCGGTGGTAATCATCACTTCAACGGCGGGAACGCGGCCGGGTCCGTCGCAGCGCTTCACCAGCCGTTGGCTGACAATGGCCCGCAACGTCGCCGACAGTTGCAGCCGGATCTGTTTCTGCTCCAGGGGCGGGAAAACGGCAATGATGCGGTTGATGGTCTCGACCGCGTCCAGGGTATGCAGGGTGGAGAACACCATGTGTCCGGTTTCGGCCGCATGCAGTGCCGTAACGATGGTTTCCAGGTCGCGCATTTCGCCCACCAGGATGACGTCGGGGTCCTGACGAAGACTGCCGCGAAGGGCGGCGGCGAACGACGCCGTATCGACCTCGACCTCGCGCTGGTTGACGAAGCCCTTTTTGTCGCGATGCAGGAACTCGATCGGGTCTTCAATGGTGATAATGTGCTCGGCACGGCTGGAGTTGATGCGATCGACCATCGACGCCAGCGTGGTGGATTTACCCGAGCCGGTAATGCCGGTAACCAGCACCAGGCCGCGCGATTCATCGCAAATATGGTCGACGACCGGCGGCAGGTTGAGTTCGTCCAGCGAGCGTATTTTCGTGGGAATGGCGCGCATGACGATGCCAACGTTGCCGCGCTGCTGGAAGATGTTGACGCGGAAGCGGCCGATGCCGGCGACCCCGTAGGCCATGTCCAGTTCGGTTGTTTCCTTCAGCCTCTGCTTCTGCCGGTTGGTCATCATGCTGAAGGCCATGTTCAGCATGTCCTCTGGATTGATGCGCGCAAACTCGGCCAGGGGCACAAGCTCGCCATCAATCCGCAGATGGGGATAGTTGCCTACCTTAAGGTGCAGGTCGGAGGCTTTCCGCTCCATCACGATTGCAAGCAGGTCGTCGATATTCATGAGGTTTCGCCGGGCCCCCGACAAACGCCGATGTTGCGCTTGTTGGGCAAGGAAACTTTGCCGAAAGTAGCTTGTTCTCCTGGTTCCCGCAGCCTACGGACCTGCCGTGGTTGCGCGTGGTGGGGCAGATCAGGCGCCCACCGGTTGCTTCACGGGAACCGCGGTAAACCACTTGTAGCGATCTGGCAGAGTCCCCTCGACGATGCCGAAAAACTCGCTCTTGATGCGGCGCGTAATGGGACCGATCTTGCCATCACCTACACGAATCTTGTCGACCGACCGAATCGGCGTGACCTCTGCGGCGGTGCCGGTAAAAAATACTTCGTCGGCGATGTAGAGCATCTCGCGCGGGATCATCTGTATGACGACTTCTATGCCCAGGTCTTGCGCGATCTGCAGGATCGAAGACGCGGGTGATTCCCGGCAGCACGGAGTTGCCGGTCGGCGGCGTCCACAGCCTGCCCTGGTAGACGAGAAAGAGGTTTTCGCCCGAACCTTCACTGACGTAGCCGGTGGCGTCGAGGGCGATGCCTTCGGTATAGCCGTTGACAATGGCTTCCATCTTCATCAGCTGGGAGTTCATGTAGTTGGCGGCCGCTTTCGCCATCGCCGGCAGCGTGTTGGGAGCCAAGCGCGTCCAGGAGGAGATGCACACGTCAACTCCTTCTTCGCCGGTCGCAAGGTACTTGCCCCAGGGGAAGTTGGCGATATAGACCTCAATCGGAACGGCCAGCGGATTGACTCCGATCTCGCCGTAACCGCGGAAGACGATCGGCCGGATGTAGCATGGCCATGCGCCGTTGGCGCGAATAACCTCGGCTGTCGCGTCAATCAGTTGCTGCCGCGAGTAGGGGACCTCCATGCGATAGATCTTGGCGGAGTCGAGCAGTCGCTGCATGTGCTCTTCGGCGCGGAAGATGGCCGGCCCGGCGGGCAGCTTGTAGCAGCGTACTCCCTCGAATACCGCGCTTCCGTAATGCACGACGTGCGACATGACGTGGATCGTCGCGTCGTCCCAAGCGATCAGTTTGCCGTTGTGCCAAATATTTTCTGTTTTCTGAATAGGCATCAGCACTCCTAAGTGGTTATGAAGTAAGGGCTACCCGCGCCTGCCGAACTCGATCGTGACCGCCGTTTCCGAGGCCAACAACCTCCACTACCGGCTACTACCGGCGGCAACAATCTGCAAGGGGAACTACCTTAACCCAAGATTATAATCTTAGATGAGAAAGCCGGAAAGCCGTATCTCCACCGAACACGTTGCAAGTCTGGCAACCGCATTTTATTTTACAATGCCGATTTTCGAGGAGGACTGAACTGATCAGATGATTGTGCGCAAATGTCTTGCAGGGGGATGGTTATTCAGTGCCATTAACTAGAAAGGAACGAGAGGAGTTCGGCAGTGCTTTTTTCTCGCAATCTTTTCCGCAATCGAGTGCGAAAACGGGCGAATCCTCGGGTTTACCTCAAATCCAGCGCGAGCGCTCACGAAAGCCGCCTCGATTTACCCGGAGCTATGGCGCCGATTTTCTCCATCATTTTTTTTCATCGCGGGATGGGTTGGAAATCCGTCCCAAGGGGAGATTTCCGCTTATCTTTGCCGCTCAAATGAGCATCTAACATAAGCAGAGGATTGGGCAGCGGGCATGGCTGTATTTGGTGGGAAGCGTATTTTGCTTTGGAGCTTCCAGCCAACTCAGCGATAGTATTGTTCCATCTGAACTGAAGTCTCAGGGTTCCGAGTTTCGGGATAGGGCACCAGACACGAGGCGAGCAGGGCCACACTACTACCATGAAAACTGGACTCAACGCCACACTGGATCCGTCGCGCCGCAGCACTGACGCAAAGGAATTTGAGGCCGCTCTTCGCCGCCGTATCGTTGGTCAGGATACAGCGATTGAAAAAGTCACTGAGATCTACCAGATGTTCCTGGCGGGGCTGAATGCGCCCGGCCGTCCGGTAGGGAACCTGATCTTCCTCGGGCCGACTGGTTCGGGCAAGACACGGGTCGTCGAAGCGGTTGCCGAAGCTTTGTTCGGCGATGCTCGCGCGGTGATCAAAATCGACTGCGCAGAGTTCCAGCATTCGCACGAGATCGCAAAGCTGATCGGGTCGCCCCCGGGGTACTTGGGGCATCGCGAAACTCATCCGCTGCTGACGCAGGAAGCGCTGAACCAGTGGCACACCGAGAAGCTGAAGCTCTCGATCCTGCTGTTCGACGAAATCGAGAAAGCTTCCGACGCCTTGTGGCAACTGCTTCTCGGCATTCTTGACAAAGCCACGCTCACGTTGGGCGATAACCGTCGCGTGGATTTATCGCAGTGCCTGATCGTCATGACCTCTAACCTCGGTGCCGGCGAAATGAATGAGCTGATCGATGGCGCCATGGGGTTTTCCACCGGCCCGGCCAAGCTCGACGGCAAGCTCGACGAGAAAATGAATCGCACCGCGGTTGATGCCGCGCGGCGCAAGTTCTCGCCCGAGTTCATGAACCGCATCGACAAGGTCGTCGTTTTCAAAACGCTGCGGGTCGAGCATCTGGAGAAGATTCTGGAGATCGAACTGGGCATGGTTCAGCAGCGCATTCTGCAAGCCACTGGTAATAACCAGTTCGTGTTTAGTTGCACGCCGACGGTCAAGAACTACCTTCTGAAGGAAGGGACAGACCCCAAATACGGTGCGCGTCACCTCAAGCGGGCGATCGAGCGGTGCATTGTTTTCCCGCTGGCCAACCTGGTTGCCACCGGGCAGGTGAAGCTCGGCGACTTCATTCGCATCGACATGGATTCGGCCGGCGAAATGACTTTTGTCAAAGAGGCGGAGGGAGCATTGGTTCCCGTACTGCTGGAGAAATACGGGCCGGAATTTGCCGCTGGAGCGGCCGCAACGCGTTCTGGCCGCACCGTGAGCAGCACCAACCGCAAGGAATTAGGCGCCGCTTCGCTTCTGGACCACAAGTAAACCTTCCCTTGTCTGGATAGGAGTGCCACGCGGCACTCCCTTTTTTTGCCTCGATGTTTACCCCTTCTGTTCGCGTCCGGCGCGCCGCAATTCCTCTTTCGTTGTAGGTGATGCTGTAGGCCTGTTTACAAAAACCAGCCCTTTGCAACCCTACTTGATATCCGCATAAGACTCGCATTGAGTGAAGGCTGAAGGCTTCATCAGGTCTTTCGCCCGAAGTTCAATTGTAGGGTTCCGCCCGATTTGGTTGATGGCTCTTGCAATGTGCTCTTGCGTCCATATGCCCCACAATGGGGGCTCTACAAAATCTACGCTCTCTTGTCTGAATGCTGCGTTCTCTTTGTCTGACCGGACAAACTTGGCATTATTCTGAATGTTAAAGATGCGCTGGCGGCTTCGATTAGTCAGGAAGATAGAGAAAACTAATCCTTCAGAACGGCTCGGCCGGGTGTAAACCACGACGTATAGCACCTTCTGACCCGGATAAGATTTCGCGTCGAGCAGGTATCCCGAACTTAGTGTTTTCGCTTTCGAGGGCGGCAGATAATTCCTGGTGGCTAGACATCGGGCAGCGTCACGCAATAACTTCGGAGACTGCCCCTGTGCGTGAACAGCAATGGTTAGACAGACTGTCAATGCAATCCCAGCTAGACATACGCGCACGGTGGTCCGAATAACTGGGGTGAGTTGTTGTTTCATTGTGGCAGATTGTACGCCAGTAGACGCTTTAGGAGTGAGTGTTTGAAGTTATTGTTGCAAATTCCCTTCTCACCAATAATCGAAAGTGTCCGGAGAGGATGTCTGTTGTCGATCCGTGGCGAGAGCTGTGGTCGCGGTCTACTTTAATGACAACTTGAATCAGGGCTGCGTCAATCCGGCAATCGCCTAGCTCTTGCGCAGTTCCGTCAGCACCTGGCGGGCTATTTCCTTCAGCGTATCGAAAACCCCAATGCCCTGGCTGGCGATGGCTTCAAAGACATGCTCTTTGCGTCGCATCAGCTCTTTCTTGAGGGTTTCGACCGGCAGCGCGTTGGGCAAGTCGCGTTTGTTCAATTGCAGGACATACGGAATCTGGCGCAGATCGTAGCCATGTTCTTGCAGGTTCGACACAAGATTATCGATGGCTTCGATGTTGGCATCCACCCGCTCCTGCTGCGAATCGGCGACAAAAACCACGCCGTCCACGCCGCGCAGGATGAGTTTGCGGCTGGCATCGTAGAACACCTGGCCGGGTACTGTGTAGAGGTGAAAGCGGGTGCGGAAACCGCGAACCGTCCCCAAGTCGAGGGGCAGGAAGTCAAAAAACAGGGTGCGATCGGTTTCGGTCGCAAGCGAGATCATTTTGCCCTTCTGCGCCTCCGACGTCTTGTCGTAGATGCGTTGGAGATTGGTCGTCTTGCCCCCAAGGCCCGGGCCGTAATAGACGATCTTGCAATTGATCTCGCGTGCCGCGAAATTGATGAAGCTCAATCTCTTCCTCGTACTTGCGCATGCGCCGGCAACAGCCTTGGTGTTTTCATTTCGCCGTACAGAAAAGCAGACACGGGCGGCCCGGCACTGCGGCGCGAAAACCCATGCGCACTCGCAACCGATGTTAAGTGCTGTTCTGATTGTGCGTCAGCCGCGAGCATTTTGTCACGAGGCAAACAAGTTACCTAAGGTACTTACTTTGTTGCCGGGGGTACTGGATAGTAACCATCGCGCGCGTAAACCTTCAATTTCGGCCGGTTTACCCTGACGTCGATGCTGCGATAGGCCAGAGAGTTTCTGGGCGCGTTGCTGTAGTACCCGAGGGTGTACTGGTTGCGAGCCTGCTCGGTCAGCCTCGAATACGCATCCTCGATGGCGGAGCGGGTGAATTCGGCTAAAACCTCGCCACCGGTGGCGGAAGCATATTTCGGCAGGATGTTGCCGTATCCCTGGCGCGGCAGGCGTATCCTCGCCAGCTTGTCGTAGACAGGAAGGGAGGCGGTATCGGCCCCGACGGCGAATACGGTGATGTTGTTGGTCAACAGCACCTTTTTCGCATCGTCGTAGCTGGCAGTGCTTCCCTTTTCGCGCCCGTCACTGATGATAAACAGGATTCTGCGCCGGGTTGGATCACGGTGCCCGAGATCGACACTGGCCCGCAGGATGGCGTCGTTAAGCACTGCCGATTCCTGGTACGCGCGATTTTCCATACTGGATACGCTGCGACCGGTGTCGGGAAATTGACGGCCGTTGACGCTGGGGCCGGCTGTCATGGGATTATCTGTAACAGCCGGTCCCGACGGCTGCCCTTCGAGCTTGCGCACGGAGCTTAGCGTAACCGCTGTTTTTTCGCTCAGAGCGCCCAGGAAGTCCTGCTGCGCGCGAACGATGTTGCCATAGGTGTACACCGCCAGCTCGTCGAACTCGCTGAAGGCACCGACCAGGGCGCCAAAGGTCTCCTTGATGCGGTCAAGCGCCGTATTGGGCAAATCCACGTCAAGGATCAGTGCCGCCGAGATGGGAAAGGGATCGCTGGTGAAAAACACGATATTCTGTGGCGCTCCATTCTCCAGCACCGAGAAATTTCGACTTAACAAGCCATTGACCAGGCGTCCGAAGTCGTCCTTCACGGTGACGGGGACCTGGACAAAATTACTGGTTTTGTGAAGGGTAAACAACTGTTCCTGCGGCGAAGCTTCGCCCGAAGGCTGCTGGCCTGGCCTAAGCGTGGTAATGGCCGGCTTGGGCGGCGCGGGTTGTTCTGGCGCATCGTTATCGGGATTGAGTGCGGACTGCCGCTGCGGTTGCGCCGGAGCCGGGCCAGGGTTCGACGAAGGCGATCCGGCGTCCGCGGAAGGAGGATGGGAAGCCGGGGGAGCCGCTGGCGGAACATCGGGGGCATTATTTTGCGGCAGGGGAGCGTCGGGAAGCGAGTCCTGTCCGCTGGCCGGCAAGGTGGCCATCAGCAGTAGCAGGATTGCCAGTCCCGCAATCCGGACGCCCAGCAGCAGCCGGCGGCCCGCGGCAGACGCCGGATTCACTTGGGTAAGGGTGCAGCCCGGGACCTTGGGATTCGAATCGGTTGAGCTGAACAGCAAGCCCGTTTTCATTAACTTTCCTTCCCGCACGATTTCTTCAGCTCTGGAGCACAACAAACCGCCGCACTTTGCTTCTAACTGATAGTAAACTTCGGTACGGTAAATGCAACTGCCGACAGAACCCACCGTGCGAACCTGGAGCGCTATGCAATTCGCTAGAACGACTCTGCCACCGACGCTGCTGCTCTGGGTTGTTTTCGCCATGATGACGACGACTGCTCTATCCGGAGCCGCACAGCAAACCACGAACCCTTCACCGACGGCTGAGTCAGGCCAACCACAGGATCGACCCGGGCCGCAGGACTCGGCGGGGACTTTCAAGGTCAACGTCGAAGTCGTGAACCTGTACTTCGTGACCAAGGACAAGCATGGGACCCTGGTGCCGAATCTGGCGCAGGATCAATTCGAGGTTTTTGAAGACGGCCAGCCACAGACCATCAAGTACTATAAGGCTGACGCCACTCAGTCGCTCACCCTGGGCCTGCTGGTGGACACCAGCGGCAGCGAAGCGCGCATGCTTCCCACCGAGCAGGAAGTCGCCGGGCAGTTCATCACTACGGTGCTTCGCGAGAAAGACCTGGCTTTTCTGATCAGCTTCGACGTGAATGTCGATCTTTTGCAGGACCTCACCGGCAGAAGTCAGGACTTGCGGTCGGCGCTGCGCAAGACGGCCATCAACACCGGTGGCGGTGGCGGTATTCCCGGCTTGGGCGGCGGCCCGGTTCCGCAGGCACATCCAAGAGGCACGCTGCTCTACGATGCCATCTACCTGGCTTCAGAGGAGAAGCTGAAGCATGAGGTCGGGCGCAAGGCGATGATTATCTTTACCGACGGCGACGATCAAGGCAGCCAGACGTCGCTTGGACAGGCGATCGAGGCGGCGCAGAAGTCGGACACAATGGTCTACGTGCTGCTCGTCTACGATCCTAGATTTATCAGGGGCGATCGCGAGATGAAACGCCTGTGCGAGGAGACCGGCGGCCGCTTGATCGTGGTTGGAACCAAACCCGACAAGCTGAAAAAAGCTCTGCAAGAGGTTTCCGACGAGCTTCGCAGCCAGTACTACATCGGCTACACCCCGGCGAATCGAAAAGCCGACGGGGCCTTCCGCAAGGTGGAAGTTCACACCAAAACCGAGGATTATCGAGTGCAGGCGCGCAAGGGCTATTACGCGCCCAGAGAGTGATGCCAGTGATGCCTTGGAGCGGTCACGGACCTACTGCTTCGGCGCGTAATACCCTCGGCGGGAGCGGATGCGTAATCCTTTTCTGCTGGACTCGATGGCGATGGTGTGGAAGCGGCCGTCGGCGATGAACTCCACCGGTTTGTAGGCCACCGCGTACTGGCTGCGAAGCTCGTCCTGGATTTGGCTGAATGCCTGGGCTACTTCATCCAGTTTCGTGGGAAAGAAGACGCGGCCGCCGGTGGTTTCGGCAAAACGCTCCAGCACCTTGTCGCCGCGAGTCTTGATGCCGCTAATGTTGGTGCTGATGGCGTAAATGATCACCTCGGCGCGCTGTGCCATCTCGATGGCTTGATCGCGGGTGACACGGCTCTGGTTGTCTTCGCCGTCGGAGAGCAGGATGATTGCCCGCCGGGTTGGAACCTCGGCCCGGGCAGTGGCCAGCTTGGTTTTCGAAGCTTCGTAGATAGCGTCAAAAAGCGCCGTGCCTCCGCCCGGGCGCAGCATGCGAATGCCGTGCGCCAGTTTGTTGGCGTCGTCCGTGAAGTCTTGCGTTATTTCGGAGACGGAATCGAAACCAAGCACAAACGCCTCGTCGGACTTGGGGCGGATAATCTGATTCAGAAACTCGATTGCCGCCGCCTGCTCGAAGCGGAAGCGGTCGCGGATGGAACTACTGGCGTCAATCAGCAAGCCCACGCGCAAAGGCAGGTCGGTTTGACTGCTGAAGCTGGCAATGGCGGCGGGCCTGTTGTCGTCCAGGACCTTGATGTCATCGCGCTTCAGATCCCTGATAAAGTGTCCGTGCCGGTCGCTGACCGTGAACACCAGGTTGACTTCGTTCACGGTTTTGACGATGGTCGTGGTGGTATCCGCGTTATAGTCGGCGGCGTTTGAGGACGCGCTCTGGCACACCGCGGGGGCGGCAAGAGCAAAGATAAACGCAAGAGAGAGCCAGGGTTTCATGGAAGTTGAATTATATCCGCGTCAGGAGCTGGCACTCCTTTACTTTTGTCTCTGGTACTTTTGTAAGGCTGGCGGGGTATTGTGGGGCGCATCTTTCCTTAGGACGAGTCATCTCGGCGAAGGCTGTGGAGAAACTGCTCCAGATCCGCGGGGAGAGGAGCCTGGAAGCGCAGCCTCTTGCCGGTGCGCGGATGGGTAAACTCGATCTCCGTCGAGTGTAGAAAATTCCTTGGCAAAGTCAGCACGCTCTCCGCGGCGGCAGGTTTGGAGCGGGCTTTCTTGGCTTCCGTCCGCAGCGAAATGGATGATCCCGCCAGCTCTCGCGCCAAGCCATGGGGCGAAAGCGCCTGCGGCGCACCGTAAAGCGTGTCGCCGACGATAGGATGGCCAACCGACGAAAGGTGAACCCGTATCTGGTGCGTGCGTCCGGTGTCGATCTTCACTTCGAGCAGCGCAAAACGGCCGTAGGGCGAGCCAATGCGCTCCAGCACTTGGTAGTGCGATACCGCCTGGCGTCCTTGCGTGCCGCGGGTAGTCATGCGCTTGCGGTGCAGGCGGTCGCGGCCGATGGCGGCCGAAATCGTACCCGCCTCCGCCTTCGGCCAGCCATGCACCAGCCCGAGGTAGCGCTTGCCGATCTCGCGGCCCGAAAACTGCTCGCTCAGTTTGTGGTGGGCAAAGTCATTCTTGGCCACCACCAGCAAACCGCTGGTGTCCTTGTCGAGCCGGTGCACGATTCCCGGACGCAAATCGCCCCCCGTCTCTGAAAGCGTTCGCGAAGCGGTACAGCAAGGCATTGACCAGCGTTCCCCGGTTGCGTGGATCGTCTCCCGTGCCCGCCCCGGCGTGTACCAGCATGCCCGCCGGCTTGTTGATGACGGCCAGGTCGCGGTCCTCGTAAGCGACCTCGAGGGGAATGTCTTCGGCGATGGCCCGCAACGGCGCGGGCTGCACCTGTCCCACAATTTCGATGCGCTCGCCGCCCTTGAGCTTCAGGGAAGGCTTGGCTGAGTCTGCCGTTCAGCAGGATTTTCCGCTGTTCAAGCAACTGCTGCACGCGCACCCGGCTCACCTCGGGCAGGCGCGACACCAGAAACTGGTCGAGCCGCACTCCGGAGTGCTCGGGGGGGACGTCGATGCGCACGGGCGGATCTGGTGCCGGATGGTTCGGCGGACGGGCTGGCGCGGCCGTTTGTCCGGCGGTTGCGAGTGGTGCGGTAGTGGCATCGCTCTGGACGGATTTCCGGCCACGCTTGGATTCTTTCATCGCAGAAAAGCTAATGAAGCAGCGCCTCGCGCGCAAATAGAAAATTCAGCAGGAAAGCGCCTTTCGTGGCGACCCAGGCATTTGCCGCTGCATTCCTTATTCGGCAAACCGGTCTAGTGGTTCGCCGTGGCAACCGCCGGACGGGTAGAGCGCTTGCCTGAGGACGGCTTTTCCTGCCGCGGAGGTTGCAGCGAGACACGCACCACCCAAAGCACGCCGCCAGCCACCACCATCAGCAAGGCAATCAGTTGGGTTCCGGTCATGAAGCCGCCAAAGACCTCGCCTCTTCCCGGATCGCCGCGGAAGAACTCGATGAAGAACCGGGCGACGCCGTAAAGAATCATGTAGAGCCCGATCACCTGGCCTTCAAACTTCTTGTGGCGCACCAGCCAGTAGAGCACCAGGAAGTTGAGGATCTCGACGACCATCTCGTAAAGTTCCGTCGGATGCAGCCTCACTCCCAACGGCGTTCCCACCCACTGATGGGCCAAAGGATTGGTGAAAATGACTCCCCAAGGCTCACTCGTCGGCCTGCCATAGCAGCAGCCCGCGGCAAAACAGCCCATGCGCCCGAAGGCGTGGCCGATGGCAACGCCCGGGGCGAAGGTGTCGCAGGTGCGCAGGAAAGGCAGACGATTTTTGCGCACGTACCAGAAAGCAACCAGGATGGCCGCAACCAAGCCTCCGGAGAAGACCCCGCCGGATTGGAGCACGTTGAGGCTGAAAATTTCATGCGGGTGGCGCGAGTAATAGCTCCAGTCGTTCACAATCAGCAGGACCTTGGCGCCGAGAATGCCGGCCAGAATGACCAGCGCGCCCAGATTCCACATCTGCTCGGGATTCAATCCCTGCTGGCGGGCGACTTTGAAAACCACCATCAGGCCGACGATGACCCCGATGGAGACCATCAGGCCGTAAGTGGGCAGGCCAAATCCGTGAAAATCAAAGAGACGGGGATACACGTTGGTTGTTCCTGAAGGGGATTACCCTTATTCATTCATTCATTTTAGTCCAGTTTCGCGGGCTCCGGGACACCCCCACCCTGAAACGGCTCTACTGGATAGGAAACGCAACGCGGGCTTCGAAGTTTCGAGCAGGGTGAGAATTCGGGGTTGCGAAGGCTCCGATAGGTTGCTGCCGCTGAAATGTGCGATGCGGCCAAAGCAATCTCGAAGCTATCAACAAGAAACCGACCCGCTTGGCCGTGTGGGTGGAGAGCCTGTGAACCCGTCTCAAGACGTGGGTGCCCCCCGTGGTCCTTTAGGCCTATCCGACTGGGGACTGGCTCACCAGACCATATTCGAGTAGGGCTCCCGTTCACAAGAATTACGGTTCAGCAGTGGATACCACCCATCACCTAACTTTGCAGGCCGGCTTCTTGTGGGTTTGATGCTACGAAAGACGCGGCAGGAGCACAAGGGCCGCCGTCGATTTTGTTGGAAAGCTACGTGCTCTGCGAAAATCGTCTTCCCGAAATGCACCTGCATGCCGAACTGGCCAGCAGCATACCCGGGTAGGCACGTTGGTTGGGGTGACAGCCAGGCCGGGTTACCTGCACGCAACCGCTCTAGCGGAACAGGTGAGGCACGAATCGGCTGAGATTATCAGTGATCAGTCCGTCGGCCTCGCGAATACCCATACCGGCGGGGTCCTGGTCGATCATCCAGCTGCCCAGAACGGGACGCTTGCCGTTGAAATCCGCGATGGGCGCCATCCCCTGGTAGACGAAGCCCTCGCCGCCATAAGGGCCGTAGGTCTGCGTCTTTTCGCCTCCCTGCACCACCTGGATATTTGCGCCCTCGCGCGAGAGCAGCGGCTTGCGAACGTAGTCGCGCATGCCGCGCGGCCCATCGAGATAGGCAGGCAGCAGCAATTCGTGGTCGGGATACTTCTCCCAAAGGATCGCCAGCAGACCCTTGTTGGAGAACATCATCTTCCAGATCGGCTCAATCCACTGCGTCTTGTGCATGAAGTCCAGGGCCATGGGGCCGAATTCTTCCCGCAGCATGATTTCCCAGGGATAGAGCTTGAAAATTGTCTTGATGGGCTGCTCGCCCGCGCCCACAAAGCTGAATGTTTTGCTGTCGAAGCCAATGTCCGGCATCAGGATATCGACGGTTTTCAGCCCCGCCTGCTCCGCCGTATCGCGCAAGTAGGCGACGGTGAAGTTGTCTTCCCAGGTATCGACGTGTCCAAAGTAGACGGGATCGTAGACGTAATCTTTCAAGTCCTTCCACTTGGCGATCAATTTTTCATGAATCGAGTTCCACTGGTCGGCCTTGGGAAAGATCTCTTGCAGCCAGAACCACTGCACGACGGATGCTTCCAGCAGCGCCGTCGGGGTGTCGGCGTTGTACTCGAGCAGCTTGATCTGGCGGCCATCGTAGGCCAGATCGAAGCGTCCGTAGAGCGCCGGCGGTTCTTCGTTCCAGGTTTTCTTGATGGCCTCGACCGCGTTGGCCGGGATCTTCAGCTCGGCGAAGCGCGCATGATCGATGATCGTTTGCCCGGCTTCCAGGCACATGGACTGTAATTGCGCGGTGGCCGCCTCGAGCCGGTCAATCTCGGCGGAGGTGAACTCATAATAAACCGACTCATCCCAGTACGGGTCTTCGCCGGCGGCGCCCGCCGAATGATAGACCAGTCCTAGCGACTCCACTTTCTGCCGCCAGTCCGGACGTGGCGCGATGGTTTGCCTTTTCACTCGCCCGCTCCCGACGCGTGTCCGAAGCCGCCCAGAATGCTTCCAAAGCCTCCGCTGGTCACGCCGTTGCTGCGAACCGTGGTGGCGCCCGGCCAGGCCGAAGTGGAGCCGCCGAAAACGTTGTCTCCGAGGTGGCCGCCACTGCTGCCGCCAAAAAGCCAGCGGTAGGGGATGTAGCCATTGGGGTTGTTCCGGCGCTGCTGGTCAGCTTGGTCGCAGAACTGATCGTCAACAATGCGGTTGTCCGCACCAACACAGTTCTGCACCTGCGTCCGCCGGCAGCCAGAGGTGAAAGCCATGGCCAGCGAGGCCACCAATCCCAGAGTAATTTGCGAGGACTTTTTCAACCGAGCCAGTTTAACCGGAGACGCCGCGGAGAAAAACCAGAAACTCCGGACCGGGTTTACACCGTGGTTCCTAAGGGACTCACCTGATCGAGATGGTTCTAAACTATCTGCTCGAAAAGCGGGCGGCGAGGTCGGCGTTCATCGCCATCACCGATTCGAGAGGTTTGCGGATTGGCACACCGTCCACGCGCTGCGCGAGTGCTTCCAGCAGCAGCTCCGTCGGCAGGTTGCCGACCAGCGCGTCCTGTGCGAAGGGACATCCGCCAAGGCCGCCGATCGCCGAGTCAAAGCGGCGGCATCCGGCATCGTAAGCGGCCAGCACCTTGGCAACGGCTTGGTCGCGCCGGCTGTGCAGGTGCGCGCCGATTTCGAGGTGATCGAACTTGCCGATCACCGTGCCCAGCAGCTCGGCAATCTGCTCCGGCGTGGCCAGCCCGACGGTGTCGGCTAGCGAGATGACGCGAATATCCATGTCCGCGATCAGGCCGACGGCTTCGACAACCTCGTCCACACTCCAGGGATCGCCGTATGGGTTGCCGAATGCCATCGAGATGTAGACCACGACATCCAGCCGGGCATCGAAGGCCTGCTCGGCGATTTTTTCCAGCAGCTCGGCATTCTCCTCGGCGGTTTGGTTCTGATTTTTCTTCAAAAAAGTTTCGGAGATGGAGTAGGCAAATCCCAACGTGCGCACCGCCTCGGTTGCGATCGCCCGCTCGGCGCCCTTTTCGTTCACCACGATGCCGATAATCTCGACGTCGTCGGGCGGGTCCAGTTGCCGCAGCACCTCTTCGCTATCGGCCATCTGCGGAATCGCCTTGGGAGAGACGAACGAAACGGCGTCAATGTGCTTGAATCCGGCGCCGATCAGCGCGCGCAGATACTGCACCTTGAGGTCGGTGGAAATTCTTCCCGGCAGACCCTGCCAGGCGTCGCGGGGACACTCGATGAGTTTGAGTTCCGGCATATTTCGAAAAGATGCGTTCTCTTTGACTTTGATACTAGATGTTGCTTTCCACTGCGCCCTTCTGCTGGATGTCATGGCGAGCGAAGTCGAGCCACCCTATGTTTTGGATGGATTGGGCAGGAACTGCTCTCCCCAATGCTCGGCCAAGTCCGTCCAGTTTGGGTTCATCTGCTGAATCAGCCATTCTTTTTTTTCGCGACGCCAATGTTTAAGCTGTGTTTCCCGACCGATGGCCGAACGGATATCGCTGAACCGTTCGAAATAAACGAGCCGGGTCGTATTGTACGTGCTGGAGAAGCCTGGAAGTAGGTGCTCCTTGTGCTCGTGTACGTGCTTTTCAAGATTGCTGGTGACCCCGATATAAAGTGCGCGACGCGAGGGACTTTGCATCATGTAGACGTAGTAGCCGCGATGAGAGTTCATGTGGGCCAGAATATTGGAACGGATCAGAACAAAAGGTGACTCGACTCCGCTACGCTCCGCTCGCCATGACATTTGCAAAAAACGCGTTACCTCAATCGAGAACTCTTTGGTGCCCTACGTCTGCAAGATCCCCACGTTGAACTTTGGCACGTCAGGATTGTGCGATGCCGCTTCCAGCGCCTGGATGATGGCGTCGCGCGTGTCCATCGGATCGATGATCTTGTCCAGCCACAAGCGCGCCGCGCCGTAGCGCGGGTCCATCTGTCGGTCGTAGGTCTGCTTCACGCTTTCGTATAGTTCTTTTTTGTCTTCTTCCGTCAGCTTGCGGCCTTGGCGTTCCAGTTGCTTGATCTTGATTTCGACTAGCGTTCCGGCCGCGGATTCGCCGCTCATCACAGAGTAGCGTGCCGTTGGCCAGGCATAGAGGAATCGTGGATCGTAGGCCTTGCCGCACATGGCATAGTGACCGGCGCCGAAGGAACCGCCGATGATGACCGAGATTTTCGGGACTACGGAATTAGCGACCGCGTTCACCATCTTGGCGCCGGAGCGGATGATGCCGCTCCACTCAGCGTCGCGGCCCACCATGAATCCGTTTACGTCGTGCAGGAAAACTAGCGGAATGACGTTCTGGTTGCAGTCCATGATGAAGCGCGCGGCCTTGTCGGCGCTCTCCGTATAAATGACGCCGCCGAACTCGACGCGCCGGTTGCCCTGCTGGTCGGTCTGCTGCACGTGCAGCTTCTGATTGGCCACGATGCCGACGGCGTAGCCGCCAATGCGCGCGTAGCCGCACAGCACGGTCTGGCCATACTCGGCCTTGTACTCGTCGAACTTGCTGCCGTCGACGATGCGTGCTATCACCTCGCGCATGTCGTAAGGACGCGAGGGATCGCTTTCATAGATGCCGTAAAGTTCTTCGGCAGCGTACAGCGGCGACTCCGGCGCGGCCTGATGAAACGGCCCGCCGAGTGAGCGGTAGCCCATCTTTTCCACCAGCGAGCGAATGCGCTTGAGGCAGGTTTCGTCATTCGGCTCGCGGAAGTCAATGGTGCCGCTGATCGCCGAATGCATGTGCGCGCCGCCAAGTTCTTCCGGCGAACTTTTCTGCCCAATGGCCGCCTGCACCAGCGCCGGACCGGCAAGAAACAGGCCGCTGCCCTCCGTCATCAGGATGTGATCGCACATCACGGGCAGGTAAGCTCCTCCGGCCACGCACATGCCCATGATGGCCGTGATCTGCGGAATGCCCATGGCCGACATGACCGCGTTGTTACGGAAAACCCTTCCAAAATCATCCTGATCGGGAAAAACATCTTCCTGTAAAGGCAGAAAAATGCCCGCCGAATCGACCAGGTAGATGGTGGGAACGTGATTCTCGATGGCGATGTTCTGGGCGCGGATCACCTTCTTCGCCGTCGTCGGGAAAAAAGCTCCGGCCTTGACCGTCGCGTCATTGACGATCAGCATGAACAGGCGATCATGGATGCGTCCGAGTCCGGTAACGACGCCTGCCGACGGCGCTCCGCCCCACTCGTCGTACATCTCCCACGCGGCGTAGCCCCCCACTTCGAACAGCTCCGTGCCGGGATCGATAAGCAACGCTATGCGCTCGCGCGCCGTCAAACGCCCTTTGTTGTGCTGCGTCTCGATGGCCTTGGCGCCGCCGCCTTCGGCGATCTGCTGCTCCTGGTTGCGCACCTCGGCGACCAGGCGGGCCATCTCCCGCGTATTCTTCTCAAATCGTGGATGACTGGTTTGAACCTTCGTAGGCAGGACGTTGATTGCAGCCTCAATCTTGTTGCGATCGGCCATAATTTACCTTCTGTCCCATCGACCGAGACGACGGCGCTGGGTTCCCCGGCGCCCGCGCTCAGCCGGGCAAATAGCGGAAGCGTGAGTACGACAGAATCATCAAGCCTAAACGAGAGGCCCCCGATAAGCAATGAAGCTGTTAGGCCCGCAAGGTCTTTCGCTCGAAGCCGGAGATTTCTTGTTCCGGAGCGCCTGACAGACTGATGAAAGATGTGAAGATGAAAGACGAGCTTCGCGCCAAACGGGTGCGCGACAGCTCATCTGTGCATCCCGGTGATGCCGCCGATAGCGCGCTTACGCCACCGCTCCGCGCGCCCGCACATTCTCGCGGATGAAGCGGACGATGTCCTCCATCGGCGTCCCCGGCTGGAACACGGCGGCCACGCCCTTTTGCTTGAGCGAGGTAACGTCCTGATCGGGAATGATGCCGCCGACCAGCACCATCACATCGGTCATCTCGTTTTGCTGCAGCATCTCCATTACGCGCGGCACTATGACGTTATGCGCACCGCTCAGAATCGACAGGCCGATGACGTCGACGTCTTCCTGCAGCGAAGCGTTGACGATCATCTCAGGTGTCTGGCGCAGGCCGGTATAGATGACCTCCATGCCGGCATCGCGCAGTGCGCGCGCGATCACTTTGACTCCGCGGTCATGACCGTCCATCCCCGGTTTGGCGACTAGCACCCGTATTCTGCGGTCAGCAGCCATCGCGAGAACATGATACATCAGGAGAGCACGTTATGCATGGCTCACGATGGCATGATTTGTGCGAATGATTGTTCACTGGAGTCACGCTGGATGGAGTGGCATGAACTAGGAGTCGAAGGATTCTACCGCGGCACTCGAGACACGAACCAGAGATGAGCCTTTGGCGGGATTAAGACTGAAATCGACTTACTGAAAAAACGGACGGGCGCGTAGGTAGATCGCGCCCATCCTCTATATGTATATGAAATGTGCGAAGCGAAAACGCACGGGCTTTCACTCTCAGGCCCGGCGCATCGTGATCAGTTCGCTCCGGAATCATTCTGGATCCGCTGCAAGTAGTCTATTTCCGACTGCGGCTCCCTCTTATCTTGAGAGCTCACCGTCGTCGCAAAGTCGCTATTGTTACTGGGATCTGTGTTGGTGTACACGCTTGTGCTCGACGTAGTGCTCTGCTGCGTGGACATACCGCTGTCCGGCGTGGCGGGGCTCGAAGTAGTCTGATCGGTAGTCTGAGTCGTGTACTGATCCGAACCGGTTGTATTTTGGGATTGCGCCTGAGCACTCAAAGTGAAACCAAGTGCCAGCATTGTAACCAGCGCGAGAATTTTAAGATCTTTCATCGATGTAACCTCCTAATGGGTGTAACGTTTCTTCTACCTAACTTATTCCAGCTTATTTCTTCTAATTTCTTCTAAGTTCACATTCACCGAAATTTTGTTTAGCTCTTCGAATGTCAACCATATGACGCCGTCTTGAAGTAATTGTTTTCTCGTTCCAAGTACGACCTTCATAGCTATCTGATGCCTCACCCCACGTAACGATTCAAACTGATGAACTATCACCGATGAAAAATTCTTTTCGCTGCTATTAATCATTGTTTGAAGCGGGTGTGCATGCTCGCTCTTGCCGGCGGTTTGTAAATAATTTATTAAAATGCAAAGTTCCAAGACAACCCAAACAATGGAGGAACAAGTTATAAGAACAACCTATGAAGAAGAACAACCTATGAAGAAGAACAACCCACAAAGAAGAGGCAGATCACTCTCAATGCAAATTCGTTATTCGCCGGCAACCAAGCACCCTCATTCTGACGAACACGGATGCGTCCGTGCAGATCGCCATCGCACCTGCGTGCGCGGCTGAGACCGACAAAGCTAATTTGAGTCTTGGGGATAGTAGTAACTGCGACCTTGTTCTGCTTACCACCTTCCTGCGTGGCATTCTGGATGACTGGCCAGTAGCGAGCAAGAAGAAAACGAGCAGGGGAATCAACTACGCGAATGCGTTTTCCTCGTAGGTTCCGTAGACTTGGCGCAGGGCATCGCAGATCTCGCCGACCGTGGCGTAGGCGCGCACGGCGCCAATGATGTACGGCATGGTGTTTGCCGGTGAAATCCGCCCACCCGCCTCCGCCTTCGGTTCCTCGGCGGCGGCCCGCTTGAGGGCATCGAGGGCGCGCCGCACCGCGTCATTGCTACGCCGCTGGCGCAGGCTTCTCAATTTTTCCGTCTGGTGTTTGGCGACTGTCTCACCGATATGGAGAATCTGCGGAGATTGCTCCTCGACGGTGAATTCATTGGCTCCGACGATGATCTTCTCCGTGGCTTCGGCGGCACGCTGGAATTGGTAGCTGGCCTCGGCGATTTCCTTTTGCGGGTAGCCTTTCTCGATGGCCTTCACCATGCCGCCCATGGCGTCCAACTTATCGAAGTAGTCGAAGGCGCCCTTTTCCATTTCTAGCGTCAAGCGCTCCAGGAAATAAGAGCCGGCCAGAGGATCGATGGTGTTGGCCACGCCCGATTCATAGGCGATGATCTGCTGCGTGCGCAGCGAAATGCGAGCCGCTTCCGCCGTAGGCAAGGCCAGCGCCTCGTCGAAGGAGTCCGTGTGCAGCGACTGGGTTCCGCCTAATACCGCCGCCAGCGCCTGCACGGCAACCCGCGCGATGTTGATCGGGGGCTGTTGCGCAGTCAGCGAAACGCCTGCCGTCTGCGTATGAAAGCGCAGCAGCCGGGTGCGCTCACTGGCCGCTCCCAAGCGCTCCTTCATCAGCCGATACCAGATTTTTCTGGCGGCGCGATACTTCGCGATCTCTTCGAAAAAGTCGTTGTGCGCGTTGAAGAAGAAACTCAATCGCGGGCCGAACTCGTCCACGTCAAGCCCGCGCCGCCTGGCCCATTCGACGTACTCCACGCCGTCGTAGATGGTGAAGGCCAACTCTTGCAGCGCCGTCGAGCCGGCCTCGCGGATGTGATAACCGCTGATGGAAATGGTGTTGAAGCGGGGCGTGAACTTCGATCCGAACTCGAAGGTATCGATCACCAGCCGCATGGAAGGTGCGGGCGGATAGATGTATTCCTTCTGCGCGATGTATTCCTTCAAGATGTCGTTCTGGATCGTGCCCGAAAGCTTTTTCCAGTCGGCGCCCTGTTTTTCGGCCACCACCAGGTACATGGCCCACAGGATCGAAGCCGGCGAGTTGATGGTCATGGAGACCGTCGTGTTTTCCAGAGCGATTCCGTTGAACAGGATCTCCATGTCCTCCAGCGAGTCGATGGCGACGCCGCATTTGCCGACCTCGCCCTCGCTGAACGGATGATCGCTGTCGTAGCCCATCAGCGTGGGCAGGTCGAAGGCCACGGACAAGCCTCCGCCGCCATGTTCCAGCAGGTACTTGTAACGCTCGTTGGTCTCTTCCGGGGAGGCAAAGCCGGAAAATTGACGCATGGTCCAGAGCCTGCCGCGGTAGCCGGTAGCATGAATTCCGCGGGTATAAGGCGGCTGGCCTGGATAGCCCAGGTATTGCTCATAATTCCAGTCGCCGGGCAGATCGGCCGGGGTATAAAGCCGCCGCACAGGCTCGCCGGATACCGTGGTAAAGCGGGCGCTGCCATGTTCGTCGAGGTTGGTTCCCGTCGGCGCGCCAAGCGGCTTCTCCGGAGCCCTTTCCAGTGCGGGAGAGAGCGTGTTCTCCACCCATTCCCTTTCGCTAGGGGCGGGAGAGCGGCCGGTGAAGAGATCTGCCGCGAGCGCTTCGGCTATTTTGTCGGCGTTTTTCCCGTCAGGCATAGGCACCTCTTAAGACGTCGGATCATGGCATGAAACCGGGCCTACCCCTTTTAAGATGCCGTCCAGGGCGAAGCGGCTCACGAACTGCAAGCCAGATCGCAACCACGGCCCTGAAACGATAGCGGAATCCTTCCGCCGGAGCAACCCGGCTTTCCAGCTCACCGCATTTTGCCATGACGAACCGAGCAGCACCCGGTGAGCACGTCACATCTGAGTACATGTAGCCCCAATGCAGCCTGCTCTCCAGGTTGGCCGCACTGACTGGTTTTCAGCGTGCGATTCCAACAGCGTCAGAGACGGCGATAGACATCGTGGCTTTCGAATGCCTGGTAAAAAACGATGGCCACAGCGCCTAATTCGGACTTGCAGGGCTCGCGCCCCGGTAGTTCGGGAAGTTCCTCCGCCGGCCACTCCGGCGAATCCGATTACCGGTTGGTGACACGCATCGTGCACCGCGACGAAGGCGCATTCGGGGCCATCTATGACCGCTATTCCCGCCTGATCTACTCGGTCGCGTTGCGGGTTGTGAGGGACGCCGGTATTGCGGAAGATATTCTGCATGACATCTTTTTGAATTTGTGGCGCTCGCCGCAGCAATTCGATGGAGCGCGCGGCAAACTGGCCCCCTGGCTGGCGGTCATCGCGCGAAACCGCGCTATCGACTGGATACGCCGGCAGCATCCCCAGGAAGATCTGTCGGAAGTTCAACTGGTGGCCGACGAGTGCCTGGCCGACGAGTTCGAGCGCAAAGCGGCGATTGCAAGGGTTCGCGCAGCCCTGAACGCCCTGCCCGAAAAACAGCGTGTGGCGCTGGAACTGGCATTTTTCCAGGGATTGACGCATGCCGCTATCGCCGCCCAGGCGGGCGAACCGCTGGGCACCATCAAGACGCGAATCCGTTCGGCGCTGATTTCCGTCAGGAGGGTGCTGGAACGATGAACACGCACGAGGTTTCCGCCGACGATCTGGCCCTCTATGCGATGCACTCGCTGGAGCCGCCCGAGGTGTCGCGCATCTCCGGGCACCTCGGTTCCTGTATCTCGTGCCGTACCGAACTACAACGGATTCGGACGGATTTGGCTGCCGTTGCCCTCACCGCTCCCGAGGTCGCTCCATCGCCGCGGGCGCGCGAACGCCTGTTCGCCGAAATCGGCGGGCAGTCGATCCACCAGCTCGGCGGCAGCCCGAAGTCCACCGAGGCGGCACCTTTTCGCTGGTGGGCGGCCACCTATACAGGGGCCCTCATGCTCGCTATTGCCGCGGGTCTGTTATGGACGGAAAATGCGCGGCTGCGTTTTCAACTGACGGCGCTGCGGCAGGTGCTGCACCAGGAGCAGGTACAACATCAGCAGGAACAGGCAAGCCTCGAAAACGCATCGCATGTGCTGGCCATGTTGAACTCGCGTTCCACGATGCGGGTGCGCATGATGGCCGGACCAGCCAAGCGGGAACCTCAGGCCGAGGCCATCTATTCGCGCGAGCAGGGCCGGCTGCTGCTGATGGCCAGCAACCTGCATTCGCTACCGGCGCACATGGCCTACCAGCTCTGGATATTGCCCATGCAAGGCGCTCCCATTTCCGCTGGAGTTTTAAAACCCGACGCACAAGGCAGCGCCATGATGATGTGTCCACAGGCTCCGGCAGTTGAGGCCAAGGGGTTCGCGCTGACAGTTGAGCCGGAAGCAGGTTCTCCGGCCCCAACCTCCAACCCGGTGCTGGTGGGAGAGGTGCCTTCGTAAACTTCACGTGGCCAGGTTTCAAGTTCAAAAGTCATGCCGCCGTTGTCGGCTGGCGGCCTGCCGGCCAGAGCTGCGCTCAATCGTGAGAGCTGCTTCGCCGGTACGAAAAAGGCGACCCGCCGGGATCGCCTCAAGCACGGACTAAAAATTCAGCGTTGTGGATTGGGCGGCGTGGTGGGCTGATTCGGCTGGCCGGGTCCCGGATAATTCGGCTGATTCAGCAACGGCTGGGTCGAAGTCCCCTTGGGTGGAACCTCCTGCGAAACCGGGGTCGGCAGGTTTCTGGTCGGAGCCGCGTCGGGTGTGAGTGGCAAATTGCTGATTTTGCCGGTCTCGGCGTCGGCCAGCAGGATGCCGTTGCGCTCCAGCGTGCGCGACATCACCTGGTCGAAGTTGACGCGCGATTTGGCGTAGGCGATTTTGGCCGCCAGCAGGTTCTCCTCGGCCGTAGCCAAATTGGTTTCCTGCTGGAAGACCAAGTAACTGGTCGAGGCGCCAAACTGATACTTTTTCTGTTCCGCCTGCAGGTTTTCCCGCGCATAACGCTCCGCCTCAACCGCCGCGTCCACGCGGGCCTTGTTCTGCTGCAAGGCGAACTGCGCGTTGCGAACGGCGATGATGACCTGATTCTCCAACTGCTGCAAACGCACCTGCGCCTGGCGGATTTCCAGCTCGGAGCGCACTTGGACCGACTGCGCCTGGCGGTTGCGAATCGGTATGGTCAGGTTCAGCGCCACGCCTTTATCCGGTCCGCTGCTGTTGAATAAGTTGCTGAACGCCGTGCCGTAGCCGGATGGAGAAGGGAACGGCGGAGTGCAGAGCGGAGTGCCGATAAAGCGTCCCGCGTAGGGGGTGGACGACGTTGCAGCCGTGCAAAGACTGCTGTTAAAAGTGCCCGCCAGTGAAGAAGAGCCGTAGAAGCCCACCAAGTCCAGCGTGGGCAGCAGTCCGTTAGCCGCCGCCTTGGCGTTGAGTTGCCGGTTCTTCAGGTCGATTCGCGCCTGCGCCAGAGTGGGGTTTTTCATCACCGCCTCGGTGATCAAGTCCTGCGTCGGTTCAACCGCCTCGGTGAGGGGGATGACCATCGTATCGGTCGGAACAATCGGCGCGAAGCTCACCTGCGCAGCTCCCAGGTTGCGGCTGAGCGCGTTAATGGTGTAGAGCTGTTGCAATTGCAGGTTGGTCTCAGAGACGATGACGTTCTGGCGCGCGGTTGCGACCTGCGACTCCGCGTTGGTCACATCGATCGGAGCCAGCGTACCGATCTGCAATTGCTTCTTGTTGTCGGAGAGCGTACGCTCGGCAAACGCCAGGGTCTCCTTCTTCACCCGCAAGTCTTCGAAAGCGCTCACCAAGTCCCAGTAGATGTCCTGTATCTGCGCTACGGTAGAGATAATCTGCTGGCGAAACGATTCGTCCGTGATCGTGCGATTGTTTTTGGAGATCGTGATAAAGCGGTTATTGATTGCCCAGCCCCGGCCCTGTAACAGGTGTTGCGTAAGCGTCAGTTGGAAACTCGATGCCAGCTCAGGAACGAACGAGGCGAAGATGCTGTCGGTGGTAATCCGCGAGTTGTTGAATGTGAGCCCCAGGTTTGTTCCGGTGGCGAATCCCTGCGAGTAAGTGAAGTTTGCGGTACTCGTATTCTGCGAGACTTCCAGTTGCCCGGTCGAGGTGCCTGCCTGCGGGAAAATTGCGCGTTGAATTTGCAGATTGCTGACGACGGATGGATCGAACTGCGGCGCAGCCGGACCGGCGCCGAGCGACGACAGAACCAGGCCAGACGTGCCCGCGCCCGCGCCGCCCGTGCCGGCGGTGGTGCCGCCCGCACTGCTGCCGGTTGAGGTGAGCGCGCCTCCGGACACCCCAGTTCCGGTTCCGCCGGGGGTGCCCGATACCACGCCGGTGGCGACGCCCAGCGGTGTACCGCCGCCTTTGGTACGCAGAATATCGGTATCGGCGATCGGCAGGTTGTAGCGTGCAATGTCGATGTCGAGGTTATCCTGCAGCGCAATTGTGATGGCATCGCTCATCGAGAGCATGATTACGCCATTTTTGATCAGCGAGTCGAGCCGCGGCGAATTCCTGAGGTTTACCTGCGGAACGCCGCGGCTTGTGTAGGGACCAGTCACGGTTAGAATCGATTTGGGCGCACCGTAATTTTTGATGACGGCCTGATTGGTCGGGGCGTCGGGAAGGGGCTTGCCGCCCGCGTCCTGCTGAGCGGAACCTGCGGTGACCATCAGTGCGAGCGAGGCCACTACCACGGCCGCCTGAGTCGAAATGGCAAGGGAGCGCAAGGCTGGCATTCTCTTTTTCTCCGGATTATGAGTGCTGATCGGTGCTTGATTCATTCGATAGTTCATTCGACGATGAGTATGGTGTCTTTAAATCTTTCCGCACGGCTGCTGATTTCCAAACGGATGCTGAAAGGTGCAAGTTTTATTTCCATCGCGCCATGGACATCCGGCAAATTCCCAACTGTCTGCCGCCGACTTCACCCCCACTACGCACATCTACAGTGCATGTCAGGGACCCCACTCGCAGCAGCCGAGCAGATTCACGAAAACGCCGAGAAATGCAATAGTATATCCGACCGGGTAATTTGCACGGTGATGCGTATCCCGGCGAAGCTCATGCTACGGCGTTGGCAAGAAAAGGCTCGTCGCATACAACGGACATCAAGATCGTCATATGAACCTGTTGACTGCAGTGCTCCTGATAGCGCTCTTCGTCGCGTATCTCCCCGCTTTAGGTCTGTTCCATCTCATGATTTTCAGGGTGAACCGACATTTGCCGATGAGGGAAAAGATCCCGCATTCGTTATATTTGGGAGGTTGGCGGCGTCTCCGGGATCAATATAAAGGTTTTTACCCCAGGAGCGTCCTGTACGAGTTGACGCTCTCATCCAGTGTGGTTTTTTTCATTCTAGCCATTGTCATTGTTGTTTTGCGGGTCTGGGCTTATGTGACAGGTCGGTAAGCTCTTTATCGAGAACTGTTGCAGATCCGTAATATTAACCAAATGTTGTCGAACCAAAGCCCGAGGAACTCTTAATTGTTGCGCACTCTCAAGCTCACCATCAGCTACGACGGTTACGAATACCACGGCTGGCAGGTGCAACCGGGAACCCCGACCGTACAAGGCGCGCTGGCTCACGTGATCGAGAGCGTGACCGGAGAAAAACTTTTGCCGCAGGGCTCCGGGCGAACCGATGCCGGGGTGCATGCGCTGGCCCAGGTTGCGAGCTTCCAAACCGAGTCGCGAATTCCGCCGGAAAACTTCAGGATCGTGCTCAACGACCGTCTGCCCCCGGCGATCCGCGTGCTCCGCGTGGAAGAGGCGGCAGACGGCTTTCATGCCCGGCATTCGGCACAGGCGAAAAGCTACGAGTATCGCATCTACCGCGGAGACATTTGTCCGCCGTTCCTGGTCCGCTACGTGACCCATTATCCCTATCCGCTCAACGAGCGATTGATGGCCGAGGCGGCGCCGCTGATCATCGGCCAGCACGACTTCACCTCGTTTGCGGCAGCCGATTCCGACCGCAGCCAACGGCTGCAAGAGGCGGATTCCGTTCCACCCAGACATATCGGGAACGTGCGCACCATCTTCGAGTCGCAGCTGGAGCGGCAAGCAGATTTGCTGGTCTATCGAGTGCGCGGCGACGGCTTTCTGCACCACATGGTCCGTAACCTGATGGGGACGTTTTTGCTGGTTGGCAAGGGAACCCTGGCGCCTGCCGATGTGCGGCGCATACTGGAGCTGCGCGACCGCTCTGCCGCCGGGCCGACCGCTCCCGCCAGCGGGCTGTTCCTGGTCGCGGTGGAATACTGAAAATTTTAGTTTTGAAATTTGGAATGTGGTTTGAATCTTCAGAAATTCGCGAGCCGAAATGAATACAAACGAAAATGTCATGAATGCGATAGACCTCGATCACGCTGGAGTTGCCGGGCGCGATCTCGACCTGCTGGCCGCAGCCTTCGAACGGCTTGGGTTCACCTTGACGCCGCGAGCGCGGCACTCCGGCAGGCGGACCCCAGACGGCCCTGTGGAACCATTCGGCACCGCCAATCGCTGCATCATGCTGCGCCGGGGATACCTGGAGCTCATCGCGATTGTCGACCCGAGTTGCTATTGCAACGGGCTGGAGCGCTTCCTGGCGCGGCGTCCGGGGCTGCATATTATCGCCCTCTCAATTGGCGACGAGTTGGAAAACCTACGGCGTCTCCGACAAGCGGGCATAGACATCCCGGGCGTCGCCTGGTTGGAGCGTCCCGTCGACGACGCTGATCCGAACGGACTGCGCGCACGCTTCGCCCGGCTGCCGCTGCCGGACGCGCCGGAGGGCCGCATCCAGTTGATTCGCCATCTCACGCCCGAAGCCATCTGGCAGCCGCGCTTCCTGGACCATCCAAACCACGCGGCCGGCTTGGAGGAAGTTGTGCTTGCGGTGGAGAATCCGGCGGAATCGGCGGCGCGTTTTTCCTTGCTTGCAGGCCGCCCCGCAACGGCCGACGCAGCCGGCGGATACGCGCTGAACTTGGAGCACAGCCGCTTGCGCCTGCTGCCGGCTGAGGCGCTCGGCGCGGAGCTGCCGGAAGTCGTGATTGATTCATTACCGCTAATTGCCGCCATCGCCATTCGTACGGACGACGGCGCGAAGGCGATGCGGCGGCTCGTAAAGGGCATTGCGCATCGTGAAACCCCCGATGGGGTGGTCGTCGCACCGGAGGCAGCCGGAGGAGCGGCCATCATCTTCAAGGGATAGTCGGCAGGGACCAGGCTCCTGAGCTAGAATAGTCCTATCCCAAAACCCACCGGCAGTAGCGCCTGTTGGGGCAGAATCACAGAGGAAACCCGTGGCCACGGAAACGACCCAAATGGAACCGATCGTAAGCTCAAACGCCGCTCAGATACCACAATTACCCAATCACAAAGTAAAGATCAAGATGCCTTTGCAGCGTGCCTGCAATGAAAAGAACGATAAGGGCAAGCTGTGCGGTGGGCACCTGAAACGGTGGTTCTACAGCTTCGACACAGTAGAATGCGCCTGTGGGGACGTGGAGCGCGCCTGGGGGAAGCATGCCGAAGTGTACCGCTGCGGGCATTGCAAGACGGTCTATCTGCCGAATCCAGAGGAGCCCAAGGGTAAGAACGTGGCAGGCATCGGGCAGATCACCATCGTCGGACTGCCCCTGGGGAAGGACGAAAAAACTGCCGTAAAGGACGAAAAAGAGACATAAAAGCCACAGATTGTGCAGCGATTCTGTGTCCGATAATGATTTGTTGTGTCCGATAATGCGCTCCGCTCGCCCTTGCTGCTTATCCGACAAGTACTAGGGGCTACCTAGCCCGGCCATTGCCTGATGGCTGGGTTTTTCGTTCTTGGGTAAACCCCGATGATGTCCTAAGAGTTGATGTTTTAAAAATAAAACAAGAAATAGAAACAAGATAGGTTTGGATGTTGCAAGTAGAACAAGTCAAGTAGAACAAGTAAAGACAAACCCTTTGGTGTCCTGAGCCCCAATATATGTCTTTATGATTCTATGGACAGAACAAACAGACTAAGAGAGAGCGTGGCTAGTGGCCGGATAGGTCCAGCAGCTCTGTTAGCCTCCGGCATTAGCAGTTGTGGGATGCAAGCCTAGCTTTAGTATCTTATTCTCGATAGTTATAGGGTTACAGTTGTCGTAGTTCTAGGGGGATACTTGTCGTTCTAGAAGGACACTTGTTGTACTAGAGGGACACTTGTCGTTCTAGAGGAACACTTGTCACAGTAACTCTCAATCCACGTGAGAACAGCGTAGGGCGGACCACCCGCTAAGGTAATCTACCCTGGGTCTTCTCCGACATGCACATTCTCTGTGGAAATTCCGGAGAGAGTAGGCGAAGATCGGCAAAATGTGCTATTTCTGTCAGGACATCCCTGACAGAAAAGAATTATCCTGCAGACTACACTTTATTCCCATCTAAATTAATAATTCGGCTGGGTAGATGATACGGTTAGAACTAGAACTAGAAGGAGACGCGACCCATGCCAAGTAATCAAGAGTTGGTCGCGGGCGTGGACGAGGAGAGAAGGCATCTCGCGCGCGAATTGCACGACGGATTGGGACAGTATCTAACCGCTCTATTAGCCGGCCTTCGGGTGATCGAGGCCACTGCTGAGCTGCAACGCGTAAAGGTTCTCGCGCGCCGCCTGACCAAAATTACCCGGTCCGCGCATTCGGAGATTGGACGAATCTCGCGTGGATTGAATCCGACGATTCTCGATGATTTCGGGTTGCAATGTGCCGTTGAGCGGCTCCTGGAAGATTTTAAAGCAGTGAATAGCGTGGCTGTCGATGCCAGAGTTGCTTTGGGAGATAGTTCGTTACCGATCGTTGTCCAGACTACAATCTATCGCGTCCTGCAGGAATTGCTTACCAATGTTGCCCGGCACGCGGAGGCGAAACACGTGACGGTGATCGTTAAGGTAGATTCCGATGTTAGCTTTCTATCCGTGCAGGATGACGGCGTAGGGTTTGATCCAAAGAGTCAAAGAGGAATGGGGCTGCGCAACATAGAGTACCGGGCGAAGATGCTCGGCGGGTCCTCCGAAATCTGTTCCTCCCCTGGACACAGTGCGGTTATTTCAGTCTCGATTCCGGTCCAGGATCACCCATTGCACCCGGAAGGAGGAAAGTGCTGAATAAAGTCATTCGGGTTTTTTTGACAGATGATCATGTGGTTCTCCGTAGTGGTCTACGACTCCTCATCAACTCACAATCAGACATGAACGTGGTAGGTGAGGCAGGAGAGGGCCAAGAAGCAGTGCGGCGGGTAAAGGAGTTATCCCCTGACGTAACCGTGATGGATCTCGGTCTCCCTAAGATGAGAGGGCTGCAAGCGACTGAACTGATCCTTTTGGATAACCCTGCCGCGGTCGTGATTGCATTGACGATGCATGAGGACGAATCGTACGCTCGCTCGTTCCTTGCTGCCGGCGGTCGCGGGTACGTGCTGAAGCAAGCGGTTGACAGCGAACTGATGGGCGCCATTCGTTATGTTGCGCGGGGACGTATATTCGTCGATCCCCATTTGGGCGGCGCAATCATCAGTCAATTGCTGACGCGGAATGGATCGAAAAAACTGCAGCCCGTCCTGAGCCACCGCGAGAGCGAAGTGCTGCGGATGTTGGCTTTCGGGCACACCAACCACGAAGCTGCGATTTGCATCGGGATCAGCATCAAGACGGTTGAAACCTACCGGGCCAGGCTAGCGGAAAAACTTGGCTTGAAATCCCGGCCGGAAATTGTCCGCTACGCTCTCGAACATAGTGTACTGAGGTCGGAGTCAGACGCCGTCTAAGCCTTCCTTTGACAACTTCTTCCAAATCAGCGCTCTGAGCTCGCTGGCGGAGGTTTTGCCTGAAATGAATGATTCGTAAGCGGCAGCAATCCGCGGAAATTCCTCGCGGTGTATCTCACGTAGTGATTCGTGACACAGTACCCCATCCAGCCTGCCCAGCATGATGTCATCATCAGGCTCCGGCTCCAGGAACCATCTGGATCGGAATAGTCCGGAGGGCAAAGCCCTGACACGGACGACTCTTTCCCGCTCATCGGTGAGCGCGTCTCTGGCCCGCTGTTCGGCGGCTAAGCTGCTCTCCGCATCGAGGACGATCACACTACAATCGCTGATGACACACACGTATAGCATCGAGTTTCCTCAACTCAGGCTTGGATTGCTCATTAAAGCACTAATTAGAGTATCGGCAGGTTGGAATTAATCAGTAGTAGGTACTGGCGAATTGGTAGTGACGGCGGGTATATAAGGGATTAATAGTTTCGCCTTAACAATGAGCGGACACAGCTCAAGAAGACAGTGGAACCCGACCTTACATCTAGAAAGGCGAGTTCCACGCCCCGGGGGAACGGGGGAAAACGAGCAAAGCGAGGGCCGCGACTTGGGTCAGTTAGTCTAGCGCGGGCGAATCATTTCCACGATTGGCATTTTGCCGCCGAAACATTGCTGCTGCCCACTTCGCAGCCCGAACCAGCAGAGGATCGCCAACCGGACAGTAGGATAAGTCGCGGCACTGTTTGCAGACCTCTAAGTGTGCTTGAAATCCATCGATGGGATCGAGTCTGTCGTCAGTCCTCAGATCCATGGCTAACCCGGTTTCGACGGGGTCCACGACGGCTAAGTTCCCGAGGACCGAAGTACTATCCGGCTCGCGCTCCGGACCCATCAGCGTCTTCATTCCAGCGACACTCACTGCAACACCTCGCGACATAAAAAAATAGAACAGCCTAAGACATGCAAAGTCGCACGCCAGCTATCAGGAGCTTAGGTTGTCGAACGGCAGCACGTCTGTCAGGGAAACCCGCAAAAAAAACAAAATGTGATTACCCGCACTGATCGGGCGTTTTCCCGGCGCTCACTGTCAGTTCCTGCTGAATCGAAGAAAGTATATTTTCGCTGTATCCCGATTCCAGGGTAGCTGGATCAAAGGTAACTTCGGTACAGTTTTACTTATTACTTTAGCGAATGACAACCATGGCCATTAGGGCATAGGTCGCTCAAGTATTGGCGGTTTCGACCGACGTCCGTTTGGCATATCCGAGACGGGACTATCAACATGCACGTCACTCTGTCGGAACATGTCAGAGCGCTCCGCGGAGGCTCGCAGTCGCGTTTGATGCGCGGCGAAGACGGAAACTACTATGTAGTGAAATTTCAAGGGAATCCACAGGGAACAAGAACTCTGGCCAGTGAGTGGCTGGCAACCAGGCTGGCTCAGGTTGTCGGACTGCCAGTGGCTGTTCCCGCCATCGTAGAATTCGACGAAACGCTGTTCCGCAATTCAGAGCTCCATTTCCAGACGCCTGAAGGCAGTATTCCGATTTGCAGCGGCTTGCACTATGGTTCCTGCTACGTCATTAACCCCCTGCATGGAAGGACCTTTGATATCCTGCCGAAATCGTTCTTGACAGAGCTCAAGAACAAAGAGGACTTACTCGGCATTTTTGCTTTTGACAACTGGCTGCTTAACACTGATGTACGCCAATCGGTCTATTGGCGCTTGGGCAAAGAAAAAAGATATTCAGTCACTTTCATTGATAACGGTGGCTGCTTCGGAGGAGCGAGCTGGAGCATGGGCAGCGCATTCATTCCGCCAACGTGTGAGGAGCAGGAGTTCCACACGATGATTCCGAATGCCGAATTGATTCTGCAAAACTGGATTTCCCGGATCGGGTCGGTGTCTTTGCAAACGGTCAAGTCCATCGCAGCCGAGATTCCGAGCGTGTGGTATGACAGTGACTCTGCATCCCTCGGGAGCTTGATTGACCATGTCTTTAGTCGCAGTCGCGAGCTGGGGAGAGAAGCGGCAGGTCTGAAAGAATATGCACAGTCCCTTAATTCGCATGAGCTGTTAGGAAGGAAGACATTTGGGTGGTCGGGATTGGCAAACGGGGAGCGGTTCCGGGCTTCACAGGTTCGAGCGTTTTTCTTGAACGCGAAATGGTCCCACACTAGCTCCGCCTGGGGCTCCGCGAATGTGTGTCACCGGCTCCCCTCGCAAGTCAAACAAGAGCTGGCGCCTGCTAAGCGTCCACCCCAGCCGGAGCACTTTCCTAGGCCGGCGAACGTCCGGCTTGCACCCTAGCCGGCGCGACGTTTCCTCGCAACCGGCGCGACATTTCCTCGCAACATTCCTTGCAACAATAGTCAGTCCCTATAAGCATTAGCGGGCGCGAGCGGCTTTCGTGTACCATGCAGATGCTTCGGACGCCTATGAATTTTCACGAGCAATTCGAGCTGGTCAATGGATTTGGGGGACTGGGGCAGAGGCAGACGCGCAAGGAAGTGGCGCGGTTGGCCGGGGTGAAGCGCGTCCACGATGCCTTCGATTGGTTCGAGAGGCACGAGCGCGAAATCGCCGATCAGCAGCTCGAGGTGACGGCCATTGCCGCCCCGCCATTCGGCGAACAGCAGCGCTCCGAGTGGATGCTGGGCAAGTTTATCGAATGTGGTTTGCAGCAGGCACACAGGGACGCCGTGGGCAACGCCATCGGGTTGCTGCCGGGGACGGCACAGGGGCCGTTCCTGTTGATTTCGGCGCACCTCGATACCGTGTTCTCCGAAACCCGTTTGGAGGTGCGGCGCGACGGCGAACGCCTGGTAGGCCCTGGAATCGCCGACAATGGCACCGGCTTGGTGGCGCTGCTGGCGATGGCCGGGGCGATGCGGGAGGCGGGCATCAGAACCCGTCTGCCGCTGCTGTTTCTGGCCAATGTGGGCGAGGAGGGCGAAGGCAACCTGCGCGGCATGCGGCACTTCTTTGAAGATCCGCAATGGCACACGCAGATTCACGGCATGCTGGCCCTGGATGGCGCGGGCACGGACACGATTGTGACCGAGGCGCTGGGCAGCCGCCGCTTCGAGGTTACGATCAGCGGGCCGGGCGGGCACTCGTGGAGCGACTTCGGGACCGCGAATCCCATCGTCTTGCTGGCGCGAGTGATCGAAAGGCTCAGCCGGATTGAGCTGCCCACCAATCCCAGGACAACGGTAAACGTGGGCATCATCGAAGGCGGAACAGCGGTGAACGCGATCCCGGAAACGGCGCTGATGCGGGTCGATCTGCGCTCCACCGATCCGGCCAGGATCACGACCATCGAGACCCAACTGCGGGCCATCCTGAACGAGGTCGTGAATGGCATGGGAAGTGCGTCGGGGGTGCACGCCGGGGTGCGCGTCATCGGCGATCGTCCCGCGGCCGAGCTGAGCGATGGAGCCTTCATCCTGGAGGCGTTGCGTGCGGTCGATTCCCAGTTAGGCATCCAGTCGCACCTGCATTGTGCCTCGACCGACGCCAATATTCCGCTGTCGCTTGGGGTGCAGGCGCTGGCTATCGGCGCAGGCGGGACCGGAGCCCGGGCGCATACACTTCAGGAGTGGTTCATCGCCCGCGGACGAGACATCGCGCTCAAACGCATACTGTTGACCGTACTCACGGTCGCCGGCCTGGCGGAGTGAGAGATTGCCAGCGGTGCGCTAGTGACATACTGAAAGATGGAAGCAACAACCCCACAGTAGCGTCGAGATGCACGGTGCGGAAGGCGGGGCAGCTTCAGCACTGCTTATCGCCGCATCACAGCCATCCGCAATTGGCAATCCTCAAGCTTCAATCAGGCGCACAGTTTCCTCCAGCACGGCGTAGAAGATTCGGTCGCCGATGCCCAGAAGGAGCGCGCAGTCGCGCACCGAATAACGCTGCCATGCGTACAGGACGATGGCGAAGCGGCAGCGCGCCGGCAGGGTTGCCACCAGCTCCCGCGGAGCGTGAAACAGGACGCGCATCAGGCGCACGCGATCGGGCGGCACGGACGCTCGCAGGTCGCCGAAACTCAGTTCCTGGCGCATCAGGCCGATGGCCACGTTGATCATGCTGCGCACCGCCCAGCGGTCAAGCCAGTCGCGAAACACGACGCTGGTTCCCGAACCCAATGCGCGCGCCCGCACCACGCACAGAGCGGCATTTTCGGCGTTGCCGGTCAGCAAAAGGGCGAGCGAATGGAGGTCGGATGAGTTGGCCGCAAGATAATCGCTACATTCGCCCTTGGAGGTCTGCCCGCGATTGCGCAGGCCGGGAGTGAGTATGGTTCGCGAAAACAGGTTTAGCATGGACATAGGCTCCTCGCGGACGGGATGTGGGCGCCGTAGGAGATCCTCTTAGCGTCTACTTCTATTTTCGGCGGGCGGCGTAGAAACTTTAGAATGAAGCCACGAATCCCTCGGTCGCCGAAAATCAGCGCGACCCAGGGATGACACTGGTAGCAGTTTTTCAGCAACCTGCTGGAGCTTGTTTCATAAACCGATGTTAGAGGACGCCGCGGACCCCCTCAGGGGCTGAAGTCCCCATCCTTATTGGCTCTGGACAATTTTTGTTCTCCGCACTGCAGCCGCTCTGGTTCTTGAAGGCAAAAGATTTAAGATGGCAGATACCAAGCTCGGGTCCGCGTTGTGAAAATTCCAAGGGAAAGGCTTTCCTCCTGTCGCGCTCGCTGAAGGCTCACGTGCTGCTGGTGTTCATAACCTTGGTCTGGGGCTCGACCTTTGTTCTGGTGAAGAACGCCTTGCTGGATGCCGCGCCGCTGACCTTCAACGCGGTGCGATTTGGGGTGTCGGCGATGATTCTGGCGGTAGTTTTTCGCCGGCACCTGGCGAAAATCCGCCGCCAGACGCTAATGGCCGGCATTGGGGTGGGATTCTGTCTGTGCATGGGCTACCAGTTCCAGAACCTGGGATTGCGGCTGACCACGCCGTCGAAGTCGGCCTTTGTCACCGGCATCGCGGTCGTCCTGGTTCCGGTCTTTCTGGCGGTTTTTTGGCGGCGAAGGGTGAATGGCTGGACGCTGGCGGGAGTCGCGGCGGCTTTTTTCGGGTTATATTTACTGACCGTTCCGGGCAGGGGTGGCGGCCTGGGCGGAATCAACCTGGGAGACCTGCTCACCCTGGGGTGCGCCGTATGCTTTGCGTTTCAAATCATCGTTTTAGGGCGGGCCACGCAGAAGCATGCCTTCGCCCCGCTGGTGGTGGTGGAGATTGCCACCTGCGCGGTGGTGATGCTGGTCTCGGCGCCGCTGCTGGAGCCGGTTCGCATCGTGTGGTCGGCAACGGTGCTGTGGGCACTGGGGATCACCTCGCTGGTGTCGACTTGCACCGGATTTGTGGTGCAGGGTTGGGCGCAACAGTTCACCCCGCCGACGCACACTGCCTTAATTTTTTCGCTGGAGCCGGTATTCGCCTGGGGAACTTCGTATCTGCTGCTCGGCGAGCGCCTGGGATGGAGGGCGGCCGCCGGAGCCGGCTTGATTCTGGCCGGGGTGCTGATCAGCGAATTGCTCGGGCAGGTGCGGCAGCCTGAGGCAGAGCTGGCGAAGGAGGTCCGCTGAGATGCAGATATGGCGGCATCGGCATACAATTCTTATTGGTAACGAACGTGCCTATGAGCGCGTCTAAACAAAGGGAGTAGGCTCCCGCGAGGTGTGATCACGTCCAGAGTCGAATCTGCCAGAATCGAATCTGGAAGATCAAGGCTGAAAGATCAAATCTGGAAAATCAAGTCTGGAAATCTGAAAAAAAGATCAAGGCTGGAAACCAATCGTCCATTGGGCACGGCAGCTATAATGCTTGCGCTGTCATGAACCGGGCTGAAGACAAGTCTGCATCGATCCGCTCAACGGAGGCGGCTTCTCGTAAAGATGAAAACTAATCGTTTCGCTTCGACACTGGTGATCGTAGTTACGCTGGCTTTGGGAATACTGATCGGCACGGTTGTTGCCACAGGTGTAAAAGGCAAGACCGTCGATTCCACCGACGCCACCCCTCTACAGGTCCAGAATATCAATCCACAGGCGTTGTCGAACGCTTTCACTCAGGTGGCCAAGCAGATCGAGCCCGCCGTGGTCAACATCAACACCGAATCGACGGTGAAGAACCCGCACCGGCGCTTCCGCCGCGGCGTGCCGCCTGGCGATGACAACCAGGACAACGAACAGGGCGGCCAGGGTAGCGAGGAGAATCCTTTCCAGGACTTTTTCGACCGCTTCTTTGGTGGACAGAATCCCAATCCTAATACCCCGCCCGAGGGGATGCGTCAGCGCTCGCTCGGTTCGGGCGTGATTGTCGATTCCCATGGCTACATTGTCACCAACTTCCACGTGGTGGAGAAGGCTGACCGGATTCGCGTCAACCTGATGGGCGATCCGCCGTCGGTGAGCTACAACGCCAGGGTGATCGGGACCGACCGCGAAACCGATCTGGCGGTGCTCAAGATCGAGGTCGGCCATAGCCTGCCGGCAGCCAAGTTCGGCAACTCCCAGCAGTCGCAGGTTGGCGAATGGGTCCTGGCCGTCGGCAGTCCGTTTGGCTTGAACCAGACGGTAACGGCGGGCATCATCTCCGCCATCGGCCGCAACAACATTGTGCCGCAGAGGCAATTCCAGTCGTTCATACAGACCGATGCTGCCATCAACCCCGGCAACTCGGGGGGGCCTCTGGTGAACATGGCCGGGCAGGTCATTGGCATCAACACCGCGATCTACACGGAATCGTCGGGTTACCAGGGCGTGGGTTTTGCCATGCCTTCCGATACCGTGGTTAAGGTCTATAAGGATTTGATCGGCTCAGAGCACAAGGTGGTTCGCGGTTCCATCGGCGTCATGTTCAACGCCATGCCCGACCCGGCGGTGGCCCGCGTCTATGGGGTCAACGGAGGGGTCACCATCAGCGATGTCGAACCCAAAGGCCCGGCAGGTCAAGCCGGTCTGCAGTCCGGGGATACGATCATCGCAGTGGAGGGCCAGGCGGTAAAGACGGGCGACGACTTAGTGAACGACATCTCGAACCGCAAACCCGGTTCGAAGGTGCGTCTGACCATCGTCCGCGGCGGCAACAAGCAGGATTTGACGGTTACCATCGCTGATCGCGAAAAACTGTTTGGCCGGCAACTCGGGCTGGTCGAAGACCAGGGCGAAGCCGAGCAGCCGAAAGAGAGCAAACTCGGCGTGAGCGTGCGCACCATCCCGCCGGAAATGGCTCAACGCATGAATCTGCCGAAGGGTGAAGGGGTTATAGTTCAGGAGGTGAAGCCGGGAGGCTTTGCCGACAGCGTCAATTTGAGTCGGGGCGACGTGATTATGCAAATTAATCGCCAGCCGATCACCGACGAAAAGACGTTTGACAGGGTGCAGTCGACGCTGAAGTCCGGGCAGGACGTGGTATTCCTGGTTCGTCCCAATGGACAGGGGCGGAATGGCTCCAATGTCTTCGTGGCCGGCACTCTTCCGTAACCTGCAGTTTGATCATCTTACGGCTGGTACTTAAGCATCATAGTGTGTCATGATGGTCAAGTACCGGCCGAAGATGATCTCGCCGGAAGGCTCTGTCCGGCATTCTAATTATGATTATGATCCGCTCCCGCTCCTGATTTTGGGGGAATGGGTGCTGTTTTCATCGCAACCAACGCTAAAGGCAGCGTTTGCCGGGATTTCGATCCGATTTTTTTGGCTGAGGTGTTATTTGCGTTCGGATACAGCATTTCCGTGGGCTGCTTTTATAAAGGTCATTTTCTTAGCGGCTTGCTCCATCCTTTGCCTGGTGGGCGCTGCCCCCGCCGAGGCCAGCCGCGAGAACGGCGGGCCACAGTTTTCGGGAAATCGGGGGCGCCACCATACTTCCATTGAATTTGCCAAGGTGCGCCAGGCGGCTACTTCCGCCAAAAACCGGGTGCGCTCCGCCAGCGCGCAAAGGTAAGCGCTCGGCCAACGCCGCACGCGCCGGCCGTGGACAACAGGCCATCAGCTCCGAGCGCGCCGAACAAATTCAGTCCGCACTCATTCGTGAACATCGTCTCGATGGCGAGGCTTCCGGTGTTTGGGACCAGCGCACCAAAGATGCGATGATCCGCTATCAGGCGGAAAACGGCTGGCAAACCAAGGTCACGCCCGATTCGCGCGCTTTGATCAAGCTCGGTCTGGGGCCCCGTCACGAAGGATTGCTGAACCCCGACAGCGCGGCGCTTGCTTCCCCTCATGAACTCGGTGCGGAACGGGAAATCCCCGGCGGACGCTAAGACGCTGGGACGCTAAAACCTGCGCATCGGACGGCCACCCCGTTCAGCAGCTACCGGCCAGCACGTTCACCACCACCGTGCGATTCACCACCACCACGCGATTCACCACCGCGCGCTGCCGTGGCATGAGAGGTGTTACCGCGTGCCGCCGCGGCATGAGCGGGGACATTTCCGCGGGATCCATTAGCGCGTGCAGCCGATGGACGGCGGGCACCGGCGTTTCCCCGGGAACCGACATACCTTCCTCCGCCACCACCGCTGAAGCGATGACCACCCCAGCCGTGGCTATAGCCCCAGTTTGCCCATGGGCCCATGCCGAGGAAGATGCCGTTATAGAAATAGCCCGGTCCATAGTAACCACTGGGCGCGCAGGCGTACGGCGAATAGTTGTAGTAGCCGTAGGAACAGATGGGCGGATTTACGCTGATGGTAATTTGTGCGTCGGCCTTGGGCACCAGGACCAGGAAAGCGAGCAAACTTGCTGTAGCGGCCAGAAGTAGACTTCGCATGGCGGACTTGTGAGCCCAGAGAGCCACGCTCTTGACTCGCCACATTGGGTTATCCTCCGGAACTTCCACTTGCGATCGGAAGCTTACGATCTCGAGTATCAGCGCCTCACGGCTGAATAGCTGGTCAACATTGACCGTCGTCCGCGATATACGCTTTTGGAGTCGCGCGAATTTCGTGTTTGGAGTCGAAAAAAAGATGAGCATATCTCCACCGTAAGTGGCGTGAAGGCACGCCGATTCGTTGGAGTTCAAGAGGTTTGCCATGGGAAAAAAGGGCCGCTGGCGCGACCCTTTTTGAATTTGCTTTCAGCAGCCCAAAAGGACCGTGAAAAACAGCTTCGTGCAGACGGTTAATTCGCGGTCACGGTCACAGAGGTGGAGTGTTGGATGGCACCCGCCGATGCGTTGACCGTGATGTTATAGCTGCCGCTGCCACCCGCAGGGGAGGTTTGCGTGGCTGCGGTGGCCGCGGAGGACTTGCCGGAACCGCCGCCGCAACCAATACTCACCGCGCCGAGCGCGAGTACGAGCAACAGCACGACCCAGAAGACAGTCTTCTTCTTGTTCTTGCCGCCAAACGCCAGAGAGCCGGCTGCGAGGCCAAAGAAGGGCAGGGTGAATGCCAACAGCGGCTTGGTTTGGTGAGCCGGAGCCGACGAAGCGGCGGCCGTAGGCATGTTGATGGTCAGGGTAACGCTCGCCATCGCGCTGGATGGGGTTACCGTGCTGGGCGAAAACGAGCAAGTGGCGCCAGATGGCAAGCCGGAACAGCTCAGCATCACCGCGCTGTTGAATCCATTTTCGGGAGTGATGGCTATTTGCGAACTGCCAATCCCGGCCGAACTGAGAGTGACGCCCGGTGCGGCGGTCAGGGTAAAGTCCGGCGATCCGCTGGCGGCAGAGCTGCCTCCGCTGCCGGCGGTTGCCACAAAGAAGTCGGACATGTCGGCGGCCGTGGGTATCAAGCTGGGGGAGGCCGGGAGGCTCAGACCCAGCGAGTCGAAGATAGTCCGGCCCAGGTTCTGCTGCTGATAGAGGATGGTCGATTGGTATCCTGGCTTCACGTTCGGGCCGACCAACACCACGGCTATACGCCCGCCGCCGCAGTTTACTTGGCCGTTGCCGCAGCCGGTGTCGCTGGTTGCCGCCTCGTCAAAGGCGATGATCAGTAAGCCATCTCCGCCTGGCTGGAAGGCTGGGCTGGCAAGCAGCGGCGCAAGATTGGTTTGCAGAAAGCCATCTGCCTGTGCCGAGGTGCCGTCATGGGCATCGTGCAATCCGTCGGGAGCGATGTAAGACAAATTGGGCAACTGGTTGTTGGCCAAGTCGGTGGCGAACTGCGTGAAGGGCACGAGGTTGGCCCGTTCGTTGGTGCTGTTCACGACGTCGGAGAAGTAGGCAAAAGGGTTGTGGCGGATGTAGTAGGTTCCCACGCATGTGTCACAAGTGCCGGAACCGTTAACGTCGCCGCCGATGTAACCGACGGAAGGCAGCGACTGGGCATAAGACTTCCAGGTTTTGCCGGCTGTCATCATGTGGCGGACGATATTGTCCACGCTGGCCGGCAACGGTCCATTGTATGAGTCCAAATCATTATCGATGCTGTCCATGTTCACGCCGGTGCTGATCATGAAGTAATTATTGATGGAGGGGTGGAAGTTGGCGTAGTAATTGGTCGCCTGCCCATATTGCGAGGCCAGGCTGTTCAGGTAAGTCCAGGCCGAGCCGCTACCGATGACGCTGCTGGCGCTCTCGTTCTCTTCCATGACCCATACCACGTGATTACTTGCCGGGACCTGCGCGAAAGTTGCGGTAACCAAAAAGATAACAGCGACTGCAAGCGTCGCGAAGGTCGTTAATTTTTTCACCTGCCACATCTCCGGGAGTGGAAACTCCATGTCTGGAGATTACGGGCGCTTGGCGAGCGGAAGAATGAGGCGCTGCTAGTATTCGTGCGGTTGAAACTACCTAGTATTTCAGTTGTTTAGTACCTAATTTATATCTAAGGTTTGACCAATTGCCCGCGAAGCCGCTGAGCCCAAGCTGGTTGCGGGCAAGCAGAGTTTCCGCCCTGAAAATCCTGAAAACAAAGACCGGAGATGCTGCTGCTCTGGGAATTGCGAGGCCACGTCAGGCCATGCTCGACTAAGGTGCTTGGTAAACCCTGAGGTTCCACCGCTTCTTACGCAGGCTGTAGACAGTCGCAAGTGAATAGGATTTATTGCCTAAAAAGCAGAACGCATGCAGATAGTGAGCGGATCAATAGGTTACCCTATGACGCATACGACAACCAAGAGCGTAGGGAAATGTAACGCCAACCACGGACGTTAGAACAGTTCGCGTACTCCGTTTTTGCAGGCTAAATGCGAAGACCCTCACGCGCTTTCGATGAATCACTCGACCGCGCTTCAGCCACATGCGGTGTTGGGATCCTTCGCTGCGCTCAGGATGACAGACAGGGACTGGAGACGGGAAGCCTACCCCAGGCTTACGCCATGGGGCTATCTTTTGCCCGCTACGCGGGCTCCCACGTCGTGAACCTGGGGCACCCTGACCACGCCCTTTTCGATTGACATCAATTGCGGCCTCTAAGATATGCTTATCGTTACCCCAACGAGCCGAGCCTCGTCGGGGACCCCGGTTCCAAGGACGCACCTACCACTCAATTTCCCAGGACTCGGGCGTAGTCCTAGGGGATTTGTGTCTATTCGTACGCCTCTACGCCGCGCAGGGATGCACTCTAAGCAAAGCGCCCGACGGCATATTCATAGCGTTATCGTAAAGCCCGATCTTGAAAAGCTGTACCAGGAGATGCGATGAATCCAGTGACACAGCCAGCAACGGTCTACAAAGAAATATTGTTCGAAGTAAAAAACGGCGTGGCGTGGGTGACGATCAATCGTCCGGAGGTGTTGAACGCGTTTCGCGAACAGACACTCGATGAACTCACCGCCGCGCTCCGTTCAACCCGCAACGATCCCTCGATTGCGTGCGCGGTTGTGACCGGAGCCGGCAGGGCATTTTCGGCCGGCGGCGATTTTTATGCGATGATGCGCCTGAACCGCGCCAATTCATGCCATTGGAACGACCGCATGCTCGGTCTGGCGATGACGATTCGCGGGCTGGCCATCCCAGTGATTGCCATGGTTCAGGGGGCGTGCATGGGCGGCGGCCACGAACTGGCGCTGTGGTGCGATCTGGTGATTGCCTCCGACGATGCGGTGTTCGGGCAGACGGGCGCGTCGGTGGGAGCCTGCCCGACGGTGGGAGCGACGCAGTATTTGCCGCGAATTCTGGGCGAGCGGGTGGCGAAAGAGATGATCTTTCTGGCACGCAAATTCAGCGCGGAAGAGGCGGTGCGCATCGGCCTGATCAATAAGGTGGTGCCCAAAGCGGAGCTGCGCCAGGCAACTGAAGAATGGTGCGAACGAATCAAGTCGCATTCGCCGCAGACGCTGCGCGCCACCAAGAAGGCGCTCAACTTCGAATCCGACGAGCTGTATGCGGCATGGCAGCACGGCATGGAGTTGCTGGGCGAGATCTGGGGCAGCGAGGAATCGCTTGAGGGCATGCATGCGTTCCTCGAAAAACGAAAGCCGGACTTCAACCAGTTCCGCATGCGCAATAAGAAGTTGGTGGAGGAGTATCTGGCGGGAGTGGCGGCCGACGAGAACCAGGCGAGGAAAAAGTGATGGAGGCGTCCGGCAACGGCCCAAAAGGCGCTTTAGCAGAGCTGCGGGTGCTCGATCTTACGCGCGTGCTGGCCGGCCCGTTGTGTGCCATGATTCTGGGCGATATGGGAGCCGAGGTGCTGAAGGTGGAACAGCCCGGTCGCGGCGACGATACCCGCGGCTGGGGCCCTCCATTCCAGGGCACGGAAGCGGCTTATTTTTTGGGGATAAACCGCAACAAGCGCGGCATTACCTTGAACTTGAAAGAGTCACGCGGGCAGGAAATCCTGCGCGAGCTGATCAAGAAGTCCGACGTGGTGATCGAAAACTTCAAGTTCGGCACCATGGCCGAATGGGGCTGCGGGCGCGAGTTTATGGAGAAGGAAGCGCCGCAGGCAATTCATTGCACTATCTCCGGCTACGGCTCGCGTGGTCCGAAAGGGGCGCAGCCCGGCTACGATTTCCTGCTGCAGGCCGAAAGCGGGCTGATGAGCATTTCGGGCGAGAAGGACGGCGATCCCATGAAGATGGGCGTCGCCATCGTCGATCTGTGCACCGGGCTTTACGCCGCGATTGCCATTCTGGGGGCGCTCAACGCCCGCAACCACGGGCAACCTGGACAACATGTCGAGGTCTCGCTCTATGCCACAGGGCTTTCGTTGCTGGCTAATGTGGCATCGAACGCCCTGATCTCCGGCAAAGCGGCGGGCCGTTACGGCAACGGTCATCCCAACATCGTGCCGTACAGGTCCTTCCGCTGCCGCGACGCCGATATGGCGCTCGCAGTCGGCAACGACGGCCAGTTTGCGCAGTTTGCCAGTGCTGCCGGTCATCCCGAATGGGCGGCCGATCCACGCTTCGTACGCAACCGCGACCGGGTGGCGAATCGCGCGGCTCTCGATCGGCTGATCGAGGAGACCTTGATTTGCCGGACGGCGGACGAATGGATCGAAGCTCTGCTGGCGGTGGGCGTGCCTTGCAGCCGAATCAATACGGTGCAGCAGGCACTGGCGGCCGAGCAAACCGCAGCGCTGGACATGGTCATCGACATCGAACACCCGACCGCCGGAATCTTCCGCGCACTTGGCATCCCGATGGCGTTTTCGGGCACGCCGGGAACGGTGCGGTATCCGCCGCCAGGGCTCGGCGAATCGACCGGCAGCGTGCTCAAGGAGGTACTCGGATTCAGCGAGGGGGAGATCGAAGGCTTACGCACCGACGGAATTGTGTGAAAAGCGACGGCTGTGTCGAAGCAGTCAACGGCGGTAATTAGTCCAACAGACGGCTGGCAATTCCGGCTAACGATCATGCAGGAACGATGGGCGCACAGATGGTAAAAGGAGATTTGGCAATGCAGGATAAGGTGATCTTGAATGAAAAGGACGCTCTCTTTTATGCAGTAGACTGGGGGCGGACCAAAGGCCTGGTGGCGAAGGAATCAGCGGCTTGCTCCGACAAGGTGCAAGTGAGAATTACCGAGTACCTGCCGGGTTACGTTCACAAGCTGCACGTTCACCCTGTCCAGGATGAGATCATCTTTGTCCTGGAAGGAAAGGGCGCATCGGAGACCGCTAGCGGGAAGAAAGAAATCGGGGTTGGCGATGTGGTGCTGGTTCCGGCCGGAGTCGAACACGCCACCTATAACCCGAATTCAGAAGTGATGAGAGCGATCATTATCAAGTCGCCGCCCGACAGTAAATGAGGGTGAGGGACGGGCGCGGTGAAGGGATGGGTAAACAGGCTGCTGAAAAACTCTCCTTCGAGAGTGTCATCCTGAGCGCAGCCGGGGTCCCCAACGAGGCTCGGCTCGTTGGGGTGGAAGCCGGGGTCCCCGGTGACGGCCGTTTTTGACGTTGCTGGGGTGGAGTAGCGAAGGATCTGCTGTTTGCGCGCGTTGCAAGTAAAGCAGATCCTTCGCTCGCGCAAAACCGGCGCGACCTCAGGATGACGCGGCTACGGGTTTTTCAGCAGCCTGTAAAGCCGCGCCTCTTCAAAGAATTTATGAAACAGACTTGATCGTGATTATGCTGCGTCCCTTGCTTCGCCTTTCAAGGAGCCATGAGTTATGGAACACGCAAGCGCAAGCCGCAACGATGATGTTTCCGCTGCCACGAGCGATCTGCAATCCGGGAAAAGGACCAGCTATCGTTGGGCCGTGCTGTTCATGATTGCCATGATGGCGCTGATCACGTTTATGGATCGGACCAATATCTCGATCGCCGCACCCAGGATGGAGAAGGAATTCGGCTTAAGCAAAGTCCAGATGGGCTTCGTCTTCAGTGCATTTGCCTGGGCCTACTCGCTCGGACAACTGCCCGGCGGATGGATCACCGACAAACTGGGTTCGCGGAAGGTATTGACGCTGGTGGTTCTGTTCTGGTCGCTGATGACCGTGGCAACCGCCCATGCGCTGGGATTTATCTCTCTGGTGGCGATTCGCTTCATCTTCGGTTTGGGTGAAGCGGCTTCCTGGCCCGCCGGGACGCAGGCGATGCAATACTGGTACCCAAAGTCGGAGCGCGGCCTGGTCAATGGGGTTACCCATAGCTGCGGCCAATTTGCCACCTCAATCGTGCCGCTGCTGGGGGTGGCACTCATGACCAAGTGGGGTTGGCGGTCCATCTTCCACATTTTCGGCACCATTGGCATCGCGTGGGCAATCGGCTGGTGGGTGATGTATCGGGAGCGGCCGGAGCAGCACAAGCGAGTCAACCCAGCCGAGGCGGCTTATATTCGGGATGGAGCGCCGACCGGCAGCCAGATGGCGAAGAAGCCAGACATTCCGTGGAAGCTGATTTTGACCTCTCCGGCCACCTATGTTCTGGGAATAGCGTGGAGCGCATATACCTACACCGCGTATTTCTTCTGGTATTGGCTACCGACCTACTTGCTGGAATTCCGGCACATCTCACTGAAGAACATGGGGTACCTGGCGCCGCTGCCGCTGTTTGCGGGCGCGGTTGGGGTGGTGGTGGGCGGCATCATCACCGACTACGCCTATAAAAAGACCGGAAATCTCAAATGGTCTCGCCGCGGCATCTGTATCGTCGCGATGATAGGTTCGGCGCTTTTCGCCATCCCCGCGGGCAAGATGGATAAGGCGGTGCCGGTGGTGATATGCCTGATCCTGTGCAATTTCTTTGTCTCGCTGTGTTCGGCGGCGACTTGGGCTGTCTCCATCGATATCGCGGGAGGGTATGCCGGCTCGGTGTCGGCCATCATGAACATGATCGCCCAGTTTGCCGGCTCGTTCTCGGCGATTATCTTTGGCGCCCTGGTGCAGAGAGGTTACTGGGTGGCGCCGTTCTACCTCACCTCGGCGGTGACGATTACTGCCGCACTGCTGTGGGCATTTGCGATTAATCCCGAACGGACGGTGCTGGAGAGGTCTTGAGATCACCCTAGGCGCAGTGCGCCACGAGTGACAGCCGAAAGTGGGCTGAAGCCGCGCCCCTTGAAAGAACTTTTTGAAGCCGGCTCAATCGAATTGGAAGCGGGTGATGGGAGGAAATTGTGAGTGAGCGCGCCGCGCCCGTCCAAAACAGCGCAGTGTCCAAGTTGACCAAGACGCGTTAGTGGATACTGTTCCTGATCAGTCTGATGTATCTGACCTGTTATATCCGCGGCAATATTTCCGTGGCCGCGCCGGAGATCGCGAAAGAATTCCATTTGAACAAAACTCAAATGGGGTTGATCTTGGCTTGCTTCACATGGGCCTATGCGGTGGGGCAAGTGCCGGTGGGCTGGCCGGGAGATCGCTTCGGGCCGAAGAAGGTGCTTACCCTGATCGGATATGCGGTCGGCATCGCGCCGATTCTGAATGGCTTGACCCTGGGGATGAACTCGATGATGGGTCGGCAAACACGGTCGTCAACGGGGACCCCGGCTTCCACCCCGGCTCGCTCAGGATGACACTCATGAAGCGGGTTTAGTTATGAAATCTGCCGCCGGAGCGCCCGGCTCGCCATTCCCGGCACCCTGCAACACGGAATGCGACCACTTCAGGCAGCTCACCATCTAATAAGATAGAGTTGCATGGCCCATCACCACCAAGCCCAAGGCAGTCACGAAGAAGAGGTACTCGGCAAGGCTTACGACGCCCGGCTGATGCGGCGGTTGCTGACTTATCTCAAGCCTTACCGTCTACAGGTCGCGATTGCGCTCGTGGCGATCGTGCTCAAGGCGGGAGCCGACGTGCTCGGGCCCTATCTGACCAAAGTTGCCATCGACAAATACCTGGCGCACAAGCCTGGCGCCGGGCATTCTTTTCTCGACCGCTTTCTGAGTTCGCAGCCGCTGACTGGAATCGCCCAGATCGGCCTCGCTTACATGGCGCTGCTTGGTTTCAGCTTTCTGCTGGAGTTCGCACAGACCTACCTGATGCAGTGGACGGGCCAGAAGGTGATGTTCGATCTGCGCAGCCAGATCTATCGCCACCTGCAACAAATGCACGTGGCTTTCTTCGATCGCAACCCCGTGGGCCGTCTGGTTACGCGCGTCACCACCGACGTGGACGCGCTCAACGAGATGTTCACCGCCGGAGTGGTGTCCATCTTTGAAGATGTTTTCGTGCTCGCCGGCATCATCGCCATCATGCTCAGCATGAGCTGGCGACTGGCGTTGGTTGCCTTCGCCGCGCTGCCGCTGATCTATATCGGCACCGCCATCTTCCGTAAACACGTGCGCGACAGCTACCGGCGCATACGGGTGGCCATCGCGCGCATCAATGCCTACCTTCAGGAGCACGTGACCGGCATCGTCCCTTTGCAGTTGTTTAACCGCGAGGAGCGGGCCTTCGCCGAGTTCAAGGCCATCAATGCCACCCACATGCTGGCGTTCAAAGACGCCATCATGGCCTATGCGCTCTATTACCCGGCGGTGGAAATCCTTTCGGCCATCGCCGTCGCCTCCATCATCTGGTACGGAGGCCATGGGATTCTCGCCGGAACGCTCACGCTCGGCGTGCTGGTTGCCTTCATGCAGTATGCGCAGCGCTTCTTCCGGCCGATTCAGGACATGAGCGAGAAGTACAACATTCTGCAGTCGGCCATGGCCTCGAGCGAACGCATCTTCAAGCTGCTCGACAGCCAGCCCGAGATCGCCTCGAAGCCCGATGCCAGGCTGCCCGAAGGCCCCGGACACATCGAGTTCGAGCACGTATGGTTCGCCTATCGCCGCGTTCCGCCGCCAGATCCTCAGCAGCCGGCCGCAGCTAAATCCAATTCCGATGGCAACGGCTCTTCCACCCCAGCAACGGCAGGAGCGGCCGGCAACACGGGCGATTGGGACTGGGTGCTGCGCGATGTCTCATTCACGGTGAAGCCCGGTGAAACCGCCGCCGTGGTGGGCCACACCGGCGCCGGCAAAACCACGCTGATCTCGCTGCTGCTGCGTTTTTATGACGTGCAGCAGGGCGCCATACGGCTCGACGGCGTCGATATCCGCGACCTCGATTTGCAGGCGCTGCGCCGCAGGTTCGGGGTGGTTTTGCAGGACCCTTTTCTGTTCTCGGGCACCATCGAGAGCAACATCCGCCTCGGCTCCGAGGGCGTCGATTTGGCCGCCGTCGAACGCGCCGCCGAAGAGGTGAACCTCTCCGAGTTCATTCGTTCGCTGCCAGAGGGTTTGCAGACGCACACCAAAGAACGCGGCAGCACGCTCTCGACTGGCCAGAAACAGCTCATCTCGTTTGCCCGCGCTTTGGCTCACAATCCCAAGATCCTGATTCTCGACGAGGCCACCTCGAGCGTCGACACCGAGACCGAGTTCCGGGTGCGCGAGGCGCTCACGCACATGGTCGAGGGCCGCACCTCTCTGATCATTGCGCACCGGCTTTCCACCATTCAGCGCGCCGACAATATCATCGTGATGCACAAGGGCAAGGTGCGCGAGATGGGAACCCACCAGCAACTGCTGGCCCAGCGCGGCATCTACTACAAGCTTTATCAGCTCCAGTACAGGGACCAGGAGCTGCCGAGCGTGCCACAGCCGCAGCCGTTGGCGGCCCCGCGCGAGGTCGGCGCGGGAGACGATTAGGCAGGTGGCTCACATCTGCTGGCGATCTCAGCACAGAGAATGGAAAGACAGCGGATCCTTCGCTGCTCCACTCCAGCAACGGCAAAAACGGCCGTCGCAGGGGACCCCGGCTAACGATCACTTGTGAGAAGGGGATTTATCGCCAATTACCCAGGAGATCAGTGTTGCGATATTTGGTCGGAACCGTTATCGTGGCCATCGGCGGTGGGACCATTCGACAAGTTCAGGGTCATTATCTTCTCAGTTGGACCAAGCCCGGGAAAGTATCGAGAGACTGCCCTAATCAGCAGTGGGATGAGCCCAATCCACTGTGCGCAGCCTGCGACGAAGAATGTCGCCCAAGTGATCGGCAGGTTGATGTAAGCGTTCGCAGACCATGGTATGCAGTACGTTAAAGCTAAAACCGCCAGCCAACCCGTTGGAAAAGTCAATGCGAGCATGACCAAGATCAGGACGATACCGTTGTCTCGGTTGTCCGGGCTGTTCGCGTGCACCAAGCACAGAGCGAGAAGAAGGACGCAGCACGCCATCCAAACTATCTGGAAAACCCGATAACCTCTTTTCACTTTGTCCCAAAACATTCAACGCTACCTGTCGAGCGGCTTCTTCATCGTACCGCTGGATTGGGCGATCTGAACGTAATTGTTGCTAACAGGCGTTATCACTTGTTTGCCGAAGCGGAAACTGCTTCTGAATTCGTCTGATGGCCCGCCGAATGCCTGTCTCTTGTAAACTAGGCTGCGATGCCGCAATCTCTCCAAACAGCGATGGGCCCGTGTTGCGGAGAGCGCCCGTTGCGTCTTCTAATCTCCGCCGGCGAAGCCTCCGGCGATATGCACGGCGCGGCGCTGCTTGCTGCCTTGCGAAGGCTTGCTGGTGACATCGTGCCCGGCGCAACATCCGGCGCAGCACCCGCTGCAACACCCAACGCAATGCGGGAGTTTGGCTGCGAAGCCGGGCGCGTCGAGTGCTTCGGGTTGGGCGGGGAGCGGCTGCGCGCCGCCGGTTGCGAGATTGTGGTCGACGCCAAAGACGTTGCGGTCGTGGGATTGGCCGAAGTGGTGTCGCACCTGCCCCGCATCTACCGCGAATTCCGCCGCCTGCTGCAAGAGGTTGACCGACGACGCCCCGATGCCGCCGTGCTCATCGATTTCCCGGAGTTCAATTTCCGCCTGGCGCGGCAACTTCATCGCCGTGGCATCCCGGTCATTTACTACATCAGCCCGCAGCTTTGGGCCTGGCGCAGAGGACGCCTCAAGCTGGTGCGGCGTTACGTGCGCAAGATGCTGGTCATCTTTCCTTTTGAACGCGAGTTCTACCGCCGGCATGGGGTCGAGGTGGAGTTCGTCGGGCACCCGCTGGCCGACCCTGCTGACACCGGCGCGAGCGGCGCTACCGGAGTGATGGAGCGGGATTGCCGGCAAATCGCGCTGCTGCCCGGCAGCCGTCGCAAGGAGATCGAGCTGAACCTGCCGGCAATGCTCGCCGCCGCTGTAGAGCTGCATGCGCGACATCCTGAACTGCACTTCACTCTGCCAGTGGCATCGACTATCAGACGGGCTTGGCTGGCGGAGCTGATCGGCAAGCTGACTACCATCCCAGCAACGGCGAAAACGGGCGTTGCCGGGGATCCCGCATTTCCGCTCGAATTGGCGGCCGATGCGCAGACAGCGCTGGCCGGCTCGCAGGCAGCCGTGGTCGCCAGCGGCACGGCTACCCTGGAAGCGGCATTGGCCGGGACTCCGTTCGTCATGGTTTACCGCTTGACGGCTCTTACATGGCTGCTGGGGCGGCGGCTGGTCGAGGTGCCGTTCTTCTGCATCGTCAACCTCATCGCCGGACGGGAGGTTGTCCCCGAACTGGTGCAGCGCGACTTTACCCCTGAACGTGGCCACAAGGATCGAGCGCCTGCTCGCCGACGGCCCCGAGCGCCGGCAGATGCTCGAAGGACTACGGGAGGTGCGAGCCCGTCTGAGCGTCGCCGCGGGTGCTTCGGCTTCGGAGATGGCGGCGCGCGCAATCCTGAAGATCATTCAGCTTGAGCGGCGGGCGAAAACGCCAATCCTTCTCGGCGGAAACTGATGCACAGCATCCCCGGCCAGAGATGCGGCATCGGTTAATCGCAAGGAGAGAATCAATGAAGTTTATTGGATTGATGTTTTTCACAATACGCACGCTCGTAGTCGCTACCGCTCTGGTATCGCTTGCCAGCGTCCCTGCTTTCGCAGACGACACCCCAAATGTTCCCGTTCCCAAATCTGCCAACACCGCTGCAGCTAATCCGGTTCCTGTTTTCCAGCAAACTGTGTCACTGTGTAAGGCTGTTCCGGCGAAACCGAACTGTGATGGAACCCACTCCAGTTTTAAGGTGCCCCCCGGGAGAGAGCTAGTCATCGAGTATGTCTCCGGCTCCTGTGCTGTTGATCCAGGAACATCCTTCAGCGGTTTGAATCTATCGACTACTGTTGGCGGCTCGGTGGGTAGCCATTTCTTTAACAATTGGACCGGCAAAACGACGCCAGATGAGACGCGCGGGTTCAATTTCGGTCAACAAACACGCATATATGCCGACGCGGACAGTTCGGTCAACCTGGGTTTCTCTCTAGCTCCCCCGGCATTTTTGTAACTCCCGACAAGTCTTCTGCGAACTGCATTATCGAAGTTTCAGGGTATTACCTAGACCGTAAGTAGCGGCCGAGGCTGAGCGTGGCCCAGTACGCAGGACGCTGTCCGAGATACTGAGTCCGTATATGTGCTCATTAGCTGTTTGTGCGGCACAAATTATGGCTTTCTGTCGGAGAGCGTCTGAGGGTGTCCCGTCTTATGTGCAGCGTAGGACGGGGTTTTTCCTTGATAGCTAAAGACAAAGGGCTTAGTCCTGTGTCAAGTTGTGGAGTCTCGATTTGGACGCAACGGCATGCGCCGGGTTGGAGAGATTCAGCGGACCACTGTCTTTAATATTGACTATTCAACATCCTTTCCCTGGCTTTTCAACATCAACTTACAATAGAAGCTCAGGAGCTTCAAGAAACATGCATGCACGCAAATTTGCCTTTTCCCGGGTGCAGCCCGCGCCGCCGGTTGGGAACCTGGTTCGCGCTGATCTGCCTGATGGCTGGGGTGACCCTGGTTTCGCCCGCGCGGGCCGCGGAAAAAGACCGCATAGAAGTCAGCGACTACCGCATAGAGGCCACCATCAACCCGGAGAAACACCATCTCTGGGCGCGCGCGCAGGTCAAGTTCCGCGCGCTGGACGACGTCAGCATCGCGATTTTTGAGCTGCACAATGATTTGCGGCCAACCAAGGTGAGCGACGCGGAAGGCCACGCCATGCAGGTCGAGCGCGTCTCGCAGGACTCCACCGTACGCATTCCGCTGCCCAATGGCCTGCAGAAAGGCCAGACGGCCACGCTGAACTTCGAGTACGAAGGTGACCTGATTTCAGGCGAGGACAGTCCGGTGGCGGGGCTGAAGCTCGCTTATGTCGGCGACCCTTCGAGCTACCTGCTCTATGCCGGGCGCTGGTTCCCGGTGGTGGGATACGGCACCAACCGATTTACAGCCACGATTTGCGTGACCGTGCCCCAGGGCTATACGGCGGTAGGCAGCGGCAGCACTCCGTCCACGCCGGGCTTTGCGGCAGCGGCGGCACCGAGTCAAAACCCAGCCGCACCCGCCATTCGCGCCCGCACCGGTGAACGCCCTGCGCAAAACTGGAGCGCCGCCGGCCGAGAGTCCCGCGGCTAAGTTGACGGGGCCGCAAGCCACTTACATCTTCGTATGGGACAAGCCCAGCTTCCCGGGAACCCTGGTCATCGGCAAGTTTGAAGACACGACCATCAGTGCCGGTGGCCTCGTCGTCCACGTACTCTTCCCGTCCGGCCATAAGCAGCAGGCGCAGGAATACGGCGACATTGCCGGCAAGGAGTTCAACTATTTCACCACGCTTTATGGCGTGCCCATGTCGACCGACCTGAAGCTGGTTGAGCTTCCGGACGACACCGTGCCTGCCGCCTGGGCGCCGGAGATAGCGGCCATTTCCAGCCGCGTGGTTGGCGGCAAACTGAACTACCGTCTATTGGCCAACCTGATTGCGCACCAGTGGTGGGGAGTGGCCGTCTCACCGGCGACACGCAACGACTGGTGGGTGACCGACGGATTGGCGCGTTACGGCGAAACCCAGTACGTCGAGCACGTCTCCGGCAAAGGCGGCGAGGAAGAAGCGGTGAAGGATATGGCCGTCGGCGCGCTGGCCTACGACACGGTTCCGCTGGGCCAACTGGGAAGCCTGGAGCCGTTCGATGCGGGCTTTCAATCGCTGGCCGCGGACAAGGGCGGGATGGTTTTCCACATGCTGCATTGGGTCATCGGCGAGCAGAACTTCGAACAACTCACGCGCCGCCTGGCGCAGCAGTTCCAGGCGAAGCCGGTCAGCGTGGACGATCTTGAAAAACTGGCCGACCAGACCTCCGGCGAAAAGCTGGCGTGGTTCTTCACCCAGTGGCTGGACTCGACCGGGGCTCCGGAATTCAAGAACAAGTACACCATCTACCGCACCAATAAAGGCTTCCGCATAGTGGGCGAAATCCAGCAGGACCTCGACCTATTCCGCATGCCGGTCGAAATCAAGATCGACACCGACGGCCAGAGCGAGACCAAGAAGGTCAAAGTCGTCGGAACCAATTCCGCTTACGCGCTTGAGACTTACGGCAAGCCGCGGCATATCGTCATCGATCCCGACAACGAGGTGCTGAAGAATACTCCCGACCTGCGGCTGCGGACGGCCATCATGCGCGGCCAGCAATTGGTACAGCAGAGCAACCTTGCGGAGTCGCTGAAAGAATTCCAGAAAGCGCTCGACATCAACAAGAGCAGCTCACTGGCACACTACCGGGTTGCCGAGGTGTTTTTCATGCAGCGCAACTACCAAGCCTCGGCGAACGCTTATCGCGACGCCCTCAACGGCGATGGCGAGCCCAAGTGGACCGAGGTCTGGTGCCATATCCAGCTCGGCAAAATCTTCGACCTCAGCGGCCAGCGCGAACGCGCCGTCAATGAGTATCAGCAGGCAGTGCAAACCCAGGACAACACCCAGGGCGCACTCGACGAAGCCCGCAAATATCTGCAAACGCCGTTCACCCGCAGCAAGGAAGCGAACGGGATGTAAGGGGAGTGCCAGTGAATCGATCTTAGAGTCCCACATCTGCTGACTGCAGCAGATATGGGGCACCGGCGAATCGAGTTGAGATCTGGGCCACCTGCCGGATTGTACCGGTTTCCGGTTGGTTGGGTACAAAGACTCGATAGTCTACCGCGCGAACTTCAGCCCACTCAGCGTGCGTGTTTTCGCGGCGTCGACGCCGTGCGACAGCACCAGCACCTGAAAGATTTCTCCGATACCGGCGGGGGTGACCAGGTGTTTCAATTGCATCGCCACCTTGGCTTGTTCCTGCGGCAGCCGGCAATCCTCGAAGGCCTCGGCGAACTGGGTCGGCTCGCCTACTCCCATCAGAAATTGCGCTTGCGTCAACAGCGCCAGACAGTCGAGGCCGCCCTCGTCGGCGGCGGCGCGCAGAGCCGTGAAATTCACGTGCGCGGTAATATCCTGCTCGCCCGGAGCCTCGTAGGGATTGCCGCTCGCGCGGTGCTGCCGGTAGGTCATGAGCGTGTCCAGATGGCGTCCGGCGAGTTGCTCAGGGCGGGTATAGCCGTAGTCGATGAAGACGGCGAAGCCGCGGCGCGAGTCACCCAAGCCTTGCCGGGCATCCCGAGAGCCCGCAAAACCCTCGGCGATGCGGCGCATCCATTCAACGCCGGCAAGCGAAACCTCGACGCGGCCACCGGTGGGCGGATGCACACCGTAGCGGTCGACGTATTCGAGCACCCTCGGGCTTGGACCGATGGTTTGCTCGATCAAGGCGCCATTCTTTTCGGCCACGCGAAGCTCGCCCGCGGCGGTGAGCACCTCGACCGGAAGCGCGTCGAAAAATTCATTGCCGAATACAATCAAGGCCTCGCCACCCGGGGTCCCCACTACGCGCTCTTTTGCGCGTTGTGGGGTTGAGCGTCCGAGTGCCGGGAAAAATCGCTGTCGATCGAGACCTGTCCGGTGGCGATGAATTCCGCTAGCCGCTCCTGCTGGCGCTGCCGCAGCCAGGGCGAACTCTCGACCAGCCGGTAGCGGAGCGCCCGCAGAAATTCCGGATGCTTTTTTGCCGCCCAGTTGAGCACGTCGCGGGCAAACAGGCCGCGCCCAGGGCCGAGTTCGATGAGGTCGATCGGGGAGGGTGCGCCGAGCGCCTGCCAGAACTCGACAAACTGACGGCACAACAGACGCCCGAACAAGGCATGCACGTCTGAAGAGGTGTAAAAATCTCCGGCTTTGCCGAACTGCTCGCGCGGGCGCACGTAGTAACCGAGTTCGGGCTCGTACAGGCACATGGCCATGTAGCGCGAGAACGGAATCGGCCCTTCGCGGCGAATGACGTCGACAATGCGTTGGCGCAGCGGATTAGAGCTCATCTGTGGTCATGTGCTCACGGGGCGAACTCCGTCAGTCCTCGTTGTCTTCGGGAGGCAGTTCGAGGTTGTAGGGAGTGCGTGTGAACATTTCGACGAAATAATCGTGCATGCAATCGTAGAGCTGGCGCTGAAAAGCCCATTCGAATTGCGGATTTTCGGCATCGCGCGGATGCACGTAGAAAAAATAGGTGTGCACCGGAACCGGCGGATTCTTGAACTCTATTTTGACCTGGACCTGCCCATCGTGGAGTTTCGCCTCGAAACTGAGCAGCGGATGCTCGTAGCGCTCCAGTTGCCGGCAGACAATCGCGAGATGCTCCGCAGTCGAGGACATGCAAGGAATTCTAGCGCGCTTTCAGAATCGGCGTAGCCGGCGAGCCCACGTCAGTCCCCGTCACCCCAACGAGCCGAGCCTCGCCAGGGCCCCCGACGCGGGACGGGACGTGTGGCACGTGGCGTCCGTCGACGAGGTTATAAACCGAGGGCTTAGCGGGTTGCTCACCGCATAGGCGACGCAGGCCAAGAAACTACCCCAGGTTAACCAAAATCGGGCGAACCTGGGGGCACCGACCCACATTATTCAAATGCGGGAAATGCGGGCCACTATCCGAATTGTGGCTGCGGATGCGATAGCTCGTTTTACCTTGGAATACCACTTTGGAATACACTGAAAGGCACGGGCATGGCCGGGGTGGAAAAAGTTACACACCGAAGGTTGACGGCATCTCACAAAAGAGCCGGCGGGCTCACCACTCTTCGGCGGCCGGCCGGTTGCAGCGAAAGAACTACTCCACATCAGCCAAGAACGGGCGAATGTGGGGCACCATCACTCACACTTTTTGGGCTGATGCGAATTATTCCCTGAAAGAGGCAGTAGAAGCCGATGAATTCCGAGAAGGTTCTGATCGTCGAGGACGAGGAAAACGAAAGGACCGGGCTGGCTGAGTTGATCGCCGCCTGGGGGTACCGCACGGAAGTTGCGGGAGATGGCGTCGAGGGGTTCGATAAAGTACGGGAATGGAGCCCCGGAATCGTGGTGACGGACCTGCGCATGCCGCGCATGGACGGCATGGAGCTGCTGCGCAAGATCGCTCCGCCGCCACTGGAGATTGCGGTGATCCTGCTAACGGCGCAGGGGAGCATCGATGCTGCGGTCGCGGCGATGAAGTTGGGCGCCTACGATTTCATTGAAAAGCCGGTGAATCCGACGCGGCTGCGCGCCATCCTGCAGAATGCGGCGCGACAGCGCGGGACCCAGCGCGAACTGGAAGTCGCCAAGCGGCAACTCCGGGACAAGGGCGCATTGGGCTCGCTGGTGGGCGCGTCGAAAGCCATGCAGGAGGTCTTCCGGCTGGCTGAGCTGGTGGCTCCCAGCACCGCCTCGATTCTGATTACCGGCGAAAGCGGCACCGGCAAGGAATTGCTGGCGCGCACCATTCACGAGCTCAGCCCGAGGGCGTCCAAGCCGTTCGTTCCCATCAACTGCGCCGCCATTCCCGACACGCTGATGGAAAGTGAAATTTTTGGCCACGAGAAAGGCGCATTCACCGGCGCTCTGGAGCGTCGCACCGGCTGCTTCGAGTTGGCCGAGGGCGGCACGCTGCTGCTGGATGAGATCGGCGAGATGCCGATCGCCACCCAGGCCAAGTTGTTGCGGGTTCTGGAAGATCACAGGCTGCGCCGGCTAGGCAGCAAGGTCGAAACCCCGGTCGACGTACGGGTGATGGCCGCGACCAACAAGATTCCGCAAGAGGCAGTCGCCAAAGGACAGTTGCGCAACGACCTTTACTACCGGCTGAACGTTTTCAGCATCGACATGCCGCCATTGCGCGAGCACAAGGAAGACATTCCCACCCTGGTGGAAATACTGATCAAAGATATGAACCGCAAGCATTCGCGCGCCGTCCGCGCCGCCGACGAAGCGGTCATGGAGTTGTTCCAGAACCACTCATGGCCGGGAAACGTGCGTGAGTTGCGCAACACGCTGGAGCGGGCAGTGATCGTCTGCGAATCTACAGTCATCGAGCCGCGCCACCTGCCGCCGGGCTTCGGCGCCATCACCGCGCACACCGCCCTGAGCGATGCCAACGCCATCCGCGTGGGCGTGGGAACCACGGTCGGGGACGCCGAGAAGCAATTGATTTTGAAGACGCTCGAGAGTACCCGCAACAACAAGACGCGCGCCGCCGAGATTCTCGGCATCAGCCTGAAGACGCTGCACAACAAGTTGAAAGAGTACGGCGCCCAGGAAGCGGTTGCCGAGGTTCGAGGACACTAGGATCGTCCCCTCATTCGCCAACCGTGGACGAGGAAACTGGGGTACCCGGCAGTCTTTGAATCCCACATCTGCTACTACGGCAGATATGGGGCACCGAGCAAGCTTTCGAATCCCACATCTGCTGACTACGGCAGATATGGGGCACCGATCGACACCAGTATTTTACCGGTGGCGGTGACTCCTCCGGCGGGCGGATTGTTTGAGCCAGTATGCCGAGACTGAAGCTGAAGACGAAGTTGGTGCTGGCAATCACCGGGATGGTGTTTGCGCTGGTGCTTGCGCTGTCGTGCATCTATGTCTCGCAACTGATCGATCAGCGTCTGGCGGAGGCCGATGCGAACGCTTCTTTCGTTGCCAACCAGGTGGCGGAGGCGGCGAATCAGGCGCTGAAGACCGAGCTGAGTAAGTCGCCGGCCGATACTGCCGATGCCGCCAAGCCGCGCGAGGCTATGGCGGAAATTCTGCAAACGGATGCGGGACTGAACTGGCTTTTGCAAACGGTCATCGGCTATTCGCCCACGATTGACGATGTGTCCATTGTGGACAGCGCCGGCCGGGCGATGCTCCACACCGACGCGGCGATGCTGGGGAAGCCGTTGCCCACGCGGGCCGATTTCCAGGGATTGATTCGGGGCGGCCTGCTGCGCCAGATTGCAGTGATTTACGGCCCGCCGGCGTGGTACGAAGTGCGGCTGCCGATTCAACACGACGGCGCTCCGTTCGGCGAAATCCGCATCGGGCTTTCGACGGTTTTTCTCAAGAGCAAGCTGCGGCCTACGCTCAACCGCGCCCTGATCTTCTCGGCGGTATCGGTGTTGATCTCGCTGGCCCTGGCCGCGGGATTATCCAACCGGGCGCTGCAACCGTTGGCGGCTATCGCGCGCAGGCTGGATGCGATGACCGTCGAGGTCGCTCCCAGCGAGCCCGAGTCGCCGCGAAGCACCGACGAGTATGGCGCGGTGAACACCCGGATCGATCGCCTGGGACGCAAGATCCGCGACGTCAAAGAGATATTCTCGGCACTCAAGGAAAACCTCGATCAGATCATGGGGACGCTGCAGGACGGCCTGATGCTGTTCACACGCGACGAGAACGTGGTGCTGGTCAGCGCTTCGGCCGAACGCTTCGCCGGACGGCATCGGGCGGAAATCCTGGGCAAAAGGGTCGATGAGATATTCAATGATTCCACACGGCTCGGGCGCATCGTGCTCGACTCATTTGCTCTGCGCCAGCCGATTTCGCAGCGCGAAATCGAAATCGAGGACGGGCGCCGGATTCAGCTTTCGCTCGACTTCATCGAGGAAAGGGGCCAGCCGATCGGCGCGCTGCTGACCATGCGCGATGCCGAATCGGTTCGCCGCATCGAAAATGAGATCGAACTCTCACGCCGTCTGGCCGCCATCGGCCGGCTGACCTCGGGGGTAGCCCACGAGGTCAAGAACCCAATCAACGCCATCGTGATTCACCTGGAAATTCTCCGCGAGCGCCTGCTGCAGATGGACCCGGAGACGCGGCGCCACATGGATATTATCGCCACCGAGATCCAGCGTCTCGACCGGGTGGTGAAGACGCTGGTCGACTTCACCCGGCCGATCGATCTGCGCTTGTCGGAGGTCGATCTGCGCAAGCTGATGGAGGAAGTGGCGTCGCTCGCCGAACCCGAGGCGCGACAGCACGGAGTCAAGATTATTCGCCAGCAGGATGAGAACGCGCGCCCGCTGCTGGCACGCATCGACTCCGACCTGGTCAAGCAGGCCGTGCTCAACGTGGTGCTCAACGGCGTACAGGCCATGCCGCAAGGCGGCATACTCTCGCTCTCGAGTCAGGCGCACGACAATTCGGCGAAGCTGGAGATTCGCGACCAGGGCGATGGAATCGCTCCAGAGATTCGCGATAAAATTTTCAACCTGTACTTCACCACCAAGAAGTCGGGCAGCGGAATCGGGTTGGCGGTAAGCTATCGGGTACTGCAACTGCACAATGGCGCACTCGAATTCGACTCGGAAGCCGGTAAGGGAACGACCTTCCGCTTCATTCTGCCACTTACTAAGGGAACCGATATACGTGGCGACGAGATTGCCGCTGAATCGCGAGGCGCATGAGATGGCGATGAAGCGCAATGTCTTCCACCCCAACAAGCCAACTGCGGGCTTATCGGGGACCCCGGCCTTCCACCCCAGCCAGCCAACTGCAAGCTTATCGGGGACCCCGGCCTTCCACCCCAACCAGCCGCAGACGGGCACTGTGGGTCGGCGCATGATCCCCCGCTTCAGCCGCTTTGGATTTGTCTGGCTGGCACTGGCGCTGGCACTGGCGTTTGCCCCCGGATGCAACCGCAACAAAAGCCGCCAGGGTCCGCCGCAGACGACGGTCCCGGCCATAACCGTTCCGCCGACCGCGCAGGCTGGACAACACCCCGCACCGCCGGTTCAGACCACCCCGCCGCCGGCCACGAAGGCGGAGACAGGAGCGTTCCCGCAGCCCTCGGCCACGCAGACAAACAGCAAGCCGAAGCCGCAGAAGAATTCGTCCCGCAAGCCCGCGCCGGCCGCCACCAAACAGGCCCCGCCAGCACAAGCGGCGCAGTCGGCACAGCCTTCTCCGCAGAAATCCGCCGCGCCCGGGGGCAGCGAAGGCCAAGTGCAGATTGCCGCGCAGGCACCGCAAGGCACGGCTCAGAATACGGAACAACTGCTGCAAGTTGCAGAGTGGAACCTGCAGAAAGTCACTCGCCAGCTCTCGGATGGTGAACAGGCAATGCTGCGGCAGGCCCGCAACTACATTGCCCAGTCTCGTTCCGCGAGCCAGGACGGCGACCTGGAACGCGCCTACAACCTGGCGATGAAAGCCAACCTGCTCTCCGGCGAACTGGCGAAATGATCTCCCGCGGTTGAGCGCGGGGCGAACATGGAGCACCAAGCTCACAACCAAACTGTCGACCGGACGAACAACAGAATCCTTGGCTACTCCACCCCAGCGATGGCAAAACCGGCCGTCGCCGAGGACCCGTTCGCTCAGGATGACACTCTTGTGGGTGTGTCACTTCGCGGGCGTCTCGCCTAGCGAGATGAAAAAATCTCGTGGCCACCTCATCTTTATGCTTTATTTGTAACTTTTATAAACTCTTTATGTTATGAAGAATAGATGGCGTGAACTGAAATATGAAATAGAGGAGCGCCTGGATCGCAGGCGCGCTTTGCCATTGTGCTCGAGGTAAGGTTCGTGCGCTGCAATCGTGCTTCCAGCCCAGCAAGCCAATAGAGGGCTTGGCGGGAACCCCGGCGGCTTGGGCCGCTATAAAGCCGTTATAACTTCTTCAGACAAGCCCGTATTCTCAGCCGTATGAAACCGGTTTACGGAATGAATTAGGATAGCCTATCGATGTCGTCGCCTGTTAACAATATGCAACGCCCCGCGATCAAGGTTTTCGTCGCCACAACGGTGATGCTGACCTTCATCTCTTTCTGGCGAGCCGCCGCCATTGTGCTCTCCGACTTGGCGTCGTCCGCCTACTACGTTGGCGGCGATGCAGAAAACGTCATCGGCAAGAGTGCGCCGTGGTTTGTGCTGGCGGTGATGCTGTTCAGCTATGCGGTGCGCTCGATTTACATCGAATCCAGCTCCATGTTCGTGCGCGGAGGCGTGTATCGCGTCGTCAAGGAGGCGATGGGCGGAACGCTGGCCAAGCTTTCGGTCTCGGCACTGCTGTTCGATTACGTTCTGACCGGTCCGATCAGCGCGGTTTCAGCCGGACAATACTTCGTTGGTTTTGTCGAAGACCTCGCCGGCCATCTCGGTCACCCGATGCACCTCACGGAGGCGCAATCGAACTACTTCGCGGCAGCGTTTGCGGTGGTGGTTACGATTTATTTCTGGTGGAAGAACACCGAGGGGATTCACGAGTCGAGCGACAAGGCGCTTTGGATCATGAAGATCACGACCGTGATGGTGGTGGTGCTGATCGGGTGGTGCCTGCTCACCATCGCCAAGAACGGGGCGCAGCTTCCGCCGCTGCCCTCGATGCAATCGATGAAGCTCAACCGGGAATCGCTGGGCTGGCTGCACGGCGGCTTCCTGGCGCAGTTGCCGTGGATCATCATGCTGGTCGGCTTCGGGCACTCGGTGCTGGCGATGAGCGGCGAGGAGTCACTGGCGCAGGTCAACCGCGAGATCGAACATCCCAAGCTGAAAAATCTGGAACGCGCCGGGCTGGTGATTTTTTTGTACAGTCTGCTGTTCACCTCGCTGGTCTCGTTCTTCGCGGTAATGATTATCCCGGACAAGGTTCGCCCGGACTACTTTGCCAACCTGATCGGCGGGCTGGCCATGTACATGGTCGGGCCGTACACCTTGCGACTTGTCTTCCAGGGTTTCGTGGTGCTGGTGGGGGCGCTGATTCTTTCCGGAGCGGTGAACACGGCCATCGTCGGCGCCAACGGCGTGTTGAACCGGGTCAGCGAAGACGGGGTGATGACTCCCTGGTTTCGCCGGCCGCACAAGCGCTTTGGGACCAGTTACCGGCTCATCAACCTGATCACCGGACTGCAGCTTTTCACCATCATCGCCAGCCGCGGCAACGTCTACCTGCTGGCTTCGCTCTACGCCTTCGGCGTGATCTGGAGCTTCGCATTCAAAGGGCTGGCGGTCTTTATCCTGCGCTTCACAGAACCCGAGAACCGCGAATTCAAAGTGCCCGGAAACCTGCAAATCGGCAAGCTGGAGCTGCCGATCGGGCTGGGCTTGATTACTTTGCTGCTGTTCGCCACCGCCCTGGTCAACCTGGCGACCAAACCTTTGGCCACCATCAGCGGCGTCTCCTTTTCGGTTTTCTTCTATATTCTCTTCACCATTTCAGAACACATTACCACGCGCAAACAGAAGGGCGAGCACGAGATGATCGAGCAGTTCCGGGTTTCGGAACAGCCCCTGATCACCCGCGAAGAGATGAAAGTGCGTCCCGGCAACATTCTGGTTGCCATCCGCGACCCGAGGAACCTGTACTATCTGCGCGAAGTTCTGCGACATACGGATACCACCAAGCAGGACGTAGTGGTGATGACCGCGAGGAATTATCACCGGGAACATGCCTTCAGCGGGAGCGTGCGCTACGACTCCAACGACCTGTTCGACGATTACGAGCGCCACCTGTTTACCAAAGTGGTCGAGGTGGCGGAAAAAGAGGGTAAGCATGTCGAACTGATGGTGATGCCCACGACCAACGTGTTCGACGCCATCGTGCAGACGGCGCAGCGTCTGGAATCGTCGAAGATCGTCAGCGGGGCCTCCAACCAGCTCACCCACGACCAGCAGGGAAAATCGACTGGCGACGCCTGGGAACGGCTGGCGGAACCGCGTCCGAGGCTCCAGTTGGAGGTGCACTCACCCGACGGAGTGGTGAGCGAATATTGGCTCGGCCCGCATGCCCCGAGCCTGCGCCCGGAAGACGTCGACGCGATTCACCGCGTGTGGCTGGACGCAACCACCGATCCCGAACTCAGCTTACTGCACCACTACCATATCGTCCGCGTTGCAGTGGACGATCTGCGGCACAGCATGCACGGGGAAGGACGCGAGGAAGTTCTGGAGCAGCTCAAGTCGGAAATGCGCCGCGAACCGCGGCCGGCCAAGACTTTGCTGACCGGGACCACGGAGCGCGCCACGGGATCGGAGGAGGCATCGCCGGAAAACCCGCCCGGCAATCCTGGGACACCATCGTGAGGCCATCGAACTTCAAACAACCACCCTACGTCTGCTAACCGTAGCAGATATGGGGCACCGAGGGCACTACCGAGTGAGAGCGGCGGAGATGTTTGCCACCAGCCGTTCGCATTTTGTCCTGCCTGTTACTTCTTTTCCTTGAATCTTTTCATGTCCGCTATGTCAGCGTTGGCCTGCTTGCTTATCTCAGGTACCAGCTTCTCTAATTCCGCCCGCCTCTTTCGCTCTCGAATCGCCGCCTGTTCACCCTTGGATGTCAACTTTATATCGCTAAAGTAGATTCCATCAGCGCCCTTATGTCGTTTTACACGTACAAGTCGCCGCACGATATGCTCTTCCGTAGCATCGCGGACATTCTCGAATGTTGCCTCATAATCCTGAATTCCGATTTGGATTGGCGGATTCAGTTTCTGCGTCAGCGTGTACGACGTGTGGGAGACATCTGGCTCTTCGTAGAGCACAATCAAAATTCCACTTTCTATATTGTTGAACATAGGAGGGGGTCGCCGCATAATTTTAATCCTTTTAATTCGCTGGGTGCCCCACGTCAGGTCCGACTTGTTGGACTGACGTCCCGTAATTACGCGGGGTTGGGTGGACGCTATGGCGTGCGGAGGCGCTCGACCGCGGCCACACGTTCGAGGGCGATATCATAAGCCGCCGCAGGCAGACTTTGGCCCCGCTCCGTGGCGCGCTGACACACCGCATCATAGGTCTGCAGGACCCGCGCTTCGATTTCACAGCCGGCAGCCTCGCTGCCGATGCTGACTTGACGCAGATTGGCGTCCCACTCCAGAAAGGCCGCGATGACCTCTCCGGCGTTGGCCACCAAACTGGGAATAACGACGGCGCCCTTGCAGGCGAGAATCATTTCGGCCAGAGGTGTAAGCGAGAGATCGGTCGCTTCGATCACCACCGGTGCGCCGATTCTTACCACGTTGCCGGCGTGCACGGCGCACTCGTTGCCAGCCAGGATGAGCACGTCGCAGGCGGCCTGCAGCACCTCGTCGATTGCGGCAACGTCGGTCTGCTGGGCGCCAGGAACCTCGACCGATTTGCATCCCAGGTGGCGCACCGCCGCCGCAAGACCGCGGCTCACGCCGCTCGAGCCATGCAGGGCAACGCACAACTCGCCCGGAACTTTCCCTTTCTCTTCGGCGATCCGTCGCACGAGTCCCAGAACTCCGCGGGCCACCGCCTGTTCGCGATCGGCGATGCCGCCGCCGGCTTCAGGTTTGCCAACTACGCAGGCGAGCGCCGCCCGTTCACTGCCATCGCGGCCGGCAGCGTGGACCGGGTCGAGATGAGCAGAATACTCGCGGTGAATCCAACCGGCGATCTGCGGACTCGATACGGCATCGAGTTGCAGAACGTCCTGAAACGGTCCCAGCAGCGGCTGAAAGTGGGCGACGTAGGCGCGCGTAATCCGTTCCAATTCGGCGATCGGAAAGATCCGCGGGATGGCAAAGGACACCGCCCATGGAGCCGCCGAAGTGCACCCCCGCCAGAGCAGCTTTCCAGGTCAGTGTCTGGGCAAGCGCAAACATCAGATCGATCGAGAGGTCGGGAGAAAATCGCAATCCCCCCAGAAGCGGACCGCGCCCCGAATTATGCTGGGTGCGAAAGGCCCGGAAAAGACGCAGTTCGCCATTGTCCAGCCGTACCGGCAATTCAATGCGCACGTCGCGGCTGAACGCCGAGAGCAGCAGGCGAAGATCAGGCTCGGCCAGAACCCGCGCGGCACTGGCCTCAAAATTGATTCTCGCGACATCCAGCGGTGACTCGTGGTATCCAACTGCCGCCGTGACCATGAAATCGCGACTCCCCTGAGTATGTAATGGCGATGAATGCAGTAAGCTGCCGGAAACGCGCCGCAGCCGGGATCCCCGGCACGCGCCATAGTCGCGCGGGTTGGGCAGACCAAGCGAGGCGCTACGGCATGTGCGACCCACAGCGCTCGAGCGCAAATGCTTGTATGCTCACATCTCACATCGGAGCAAGCCCGTCTTTCTGCAGCCTGCCAGGGCTATCCGCTTGCAACCTGTGGAACTGTAAACGGGCCGGTGCGCAGTCGGTTGCTTGCCAAGGCAAGCCAGACTGGTTTTGCGAAAGGCATGTGACAAGAAGCCCGGCTCCGCGAGACGCCTGTTCCGAAAAACACCCCAGGCAGAGAAGCACGCCGCAACCGGCGCCCACCCGCGGGTGAGAGCACTATACATCAATTCTGGCCAGCTCCGCCGTGTTAAGTTGGCGAAAAACCGCTTGAGAATAAAGAAAGTCCGCCGACGCGGGCTTGGGTACGCCAACCCAAAATGCATGGCCCCTCACGTCCATGACCCCGGCAGAATCCTATTCTCCGCCGAGCAGCAGAAACGATTCAGCCACGATCCGGCGCGTTTGCCGGAACCCCCGCCAGCCGTGCCGCCATGCGGGCGATGTGGGCTGCCGCATCGGCATGTGCCAAGTGGCGTGCCGCCTCGCCCATGGCTTGCAGTCGCGGCCTGTCCACGAGCAATGTCGCAACAGTTTCGACGAAGCGGGCGGAGCGGAGCTCGGATTCCCGAATCACCAGGGCCGCATTGTGCCCGGCCAGCGTCTCGGCGTTGCGCCGCTGATGATCGTCGGCTGCGGTGGGTAAGGGGACGAAGACAGACGCCTTGCCGGCGGCGGCAATCTCAGCGACGGTGCTGGCCCCGGAACGACAGACGATCAGGTCGGCGCAGGCAAAGGCGGCAGCCATGTCGGTAATGAACGGCGACACCTCCGCCCGAATGGAAAGCTTCAGGTATTCCGCCTGCACCTGTTCATATTCGCGTTCGCCCGTCTGGTGGATGACATGAATTCCGGGAACCCGCTCGGCCAACGCGGAAAGCGAGTCAACCAACACCCGGTTGAGGGCGTGCGAACCCTGGCTGCCACCAAACAGCAGCAGAGTTGGAGATGAGTCCGAAGCGCGCCGGGGAACGTCGAAGAACTCGCGCCGGACCGGCACGCCCGTCAATTCGCAATTCCGGAACCAGTGGCAGGTCTGCTTAAAGTGAACCGCGGCGGCGTTGGCCATGGGAGCGACCATGCGATTGGCGAATCCCGGCACCACGTTGGGTTCGAAAATGAGCGAAGCGGTGCCGCGCAGCGCGGCTGCCAGCATGGCCGGACCGGAGGCGTATCCCCCTACCCCGACCACCACGTCCGGCCTGAACTCCGTCATGATGCCCCAGGCGTCGACGATGGCCTTGGGCAAAGCGGTCAGCGTCCGCAGGCGGGTCGCCAGGCTCACGCGGTTAAGCTGCCCGACCTCGATCAGGCGTAGTTGGAATCCCGCATCCGGTACCAGGCGGGTTTCGATTCCCCGCTCGGTACCGATGAAAATGGCTTCGGCCCGGTAGTGATCCCTGAGTTGCTGGGCGATGGCTATGGCTGGAATGATGTGGCCCCCAGTCCCACCGCCGGCAAGAATTGCACGCATGACTTGTCCGTCTTTGAAAGGTTATCACTCCGTCTGCTGGGTAATATTGAGCAGCACCCCGACACTGGCAAGTGTAATAAACAAGGAGGAACCGCCGTAAGAGATAAATGGCAGCGGAATGCCCTTGGTCGGGAGCAACCCGAGCACCACGCTGATATTAAAAAAGGCCTGCACTCCCACCATGGCGGTAATGCCAACCGCGAGAAAGCGGGCGAAGTAGTCGCGCGTGAGCATCGCGGTTCGCATGCCGCGATAGCAGAAAAGCGCGAACAGGGCGACGATCGCGAGCGAGCCGATCAGTCCCCATTCCTCGGCGATGACCGCGAAAATAAAATCGGTTTGCGGTTCGGGAAGGTAAAACAGATTTGGCCTTCCCTTCCATCAACCCCTGGCCAAAGATGCCGCCCGTGCCGACCGCGATCAGCGATTGGATCATGTGGAAGCCGGCTCCCCGGGGATCGGCGTCGGGGTTGAGAAAAGCGGTGATCCGGCGGGCACGCCACGCGGTGCGGAAAATCAGGATATAAAGCGGCAATGTTGACGCCAGCGCGGCATAGCCAAAGTACTTCAGCTCCATACCCGCCGTAAACAGCACCGCGGCGGTGATGCCGCAGACCGCCATAGCAGTGCCCAGGTCGGGCTCGGCCACAATCAGCAGGGTAAAAATCAAGGTCGGCATCACCACCGGCAGCAGGGTGTGCCGCCAGTCGGCGATATTTTTGTAACGCTTTTCCAGAAAATAGGCCAGGAACAAGATGATCGCGGGCTTGGCCAGTTCGGAAGGCTGCAGCGAAAATCCGCCCAGGCGAATCCAGCGATGCGTGTTGGCGTGGCGATCCAGGAAAAAGACCGCTAGCAGCAACAAGGTAGTGAGGCCGAGAGTGCTGAAAACAACCCCCGGTGATTTCAGCCGCCGGTAGTCGAAGTTCATCGTCAGCAGCATGGCGAAGAGTCCGGCAAGCGCCCACAGGAGCTGCCTCAACAGGAAGCTGTAGGGCGAACCGAAGCGATCCTTGGCGATGACCGCCGAGGCGCTGAAAACCATGATCAAGCCGATCGCAACCAGCAGCAGAGTGACCCCGAACAGCCACTTGTCGACACTGACCCGTACCGGCATTCAGCGGCCTCCAGCGGGCGCTTCGAGGGCGCGGACTTCCGCCTTGAAGGCGCGGCCGCGTTCTTCGTAGCTGTTGTACTGGTCGAAACTCGCGCAGGCCGGCGCCAGCAGAACGATTTCGCCGGCGGCGGGCGTTTCCAGAAGCGGCGCGGATTGCTTCGCCCAGGGTTCCGGAACTGGTGATGGGAACCGAGCGTTCGAGTTGCGACTCGATCTTATGGGCGGCCGCTCCGATGGTATACACGCGGCGCACGCGCTCGGCGAGCAGAGGGTTGAGAACGCTGTAGTCGCTGCCCTTGTCCTTGCCGCCCAAGATGATGTGGATGCCGCCGGCGAAGGCCTCCAGGGCCTTGATGGTGGCGTCCACGTTGGTCGCCTTGGAGTCGTTGTAATAGTCGACCCCGGCGATGGTGGCCACAAATTCCAGGCGGTGCTCGACCGCCTTGAAGTCCTTGACCGCGGTGCGAATCCTGGCAGCTTCGACACCGGCAAGCGAGCCCATCACCACTGCCGCCAGCACATTTTCGAGATTATGCGCGCCCTTCAGAGTGATCTCGCCGCACGCCATCACCGCCCGCTCGCCGCGCTCATCGCGGAAGATAATCTGGCCGCCGCGGACAAACGCGCCACGCTCCACTTCCCGCTTGCGGCTGAACCAATAGACACCGGGCCGCAGGCCGGTGGCGAGCCCGGCGATCGGCTCGTCATCGGCATTCAGTACCGCGAAATCGGCAGCCCTCTGATTTTCGAAGATGCGCGCCTTGGCCGCGAAATAGTTCGCCATGCTGCCGTGGCGATCGAGGTGGTCCGGCGAAAGGTTCAGAATGGCGGCGATGCGCGGGCGGAAGCTCTCGATCGTCTCCAGTTGAAAGCTGGAAATCTCGAGCACCACCCAGGTATCGGCCGTGGACTGCTCGACAAAACTAATTGCGGGGGTGCCGATGTTGCCGCCCACCAGGGTTTTAGAGCCGCCGGCCGCGATCACCTCGCCGGTCAAGCTGGTGGTCGTGGTCTTGCCGTTCGAACCGGTAATGGCGACGATCTCGCCTTGGAGGAAACGCGCCGCCAATTCGATTTCGCCTATCACCGGCGTGCCTTCGCACCGGGCCCGCGCCAGTTGCGGCAGGTCAGACGGCACTCCGGGGCTGACGACAATGAGGTCTTGGTTCCGGAAGGTGCGCTCGCCGTGCTTGCCGGTTTCGACCGTGATGCCCTTGTCCAGCAGCGCCTGGATCTGGTCTTGAAGCTGCTGTTGCCCCTTGGCATCGGAGACGGTAACGCGCGCCCCCCGCCCTTCTAAAAACAGCGCCGAGGCAACGCCCGACTTGCCTAACCCGACGACCAGAACGTTTTTTCCGTGAAGATCCATGGTTATGCTGCGGAACAGCCCAGCCGTGAGTTTCAAAGTTTCAAAATTTCAGGTTTCAAAGTTTCACGTTTCACGAACAACCCCACTCAAGCCCAAAAGCGGGGCTTGAATGGGCCACCCGCCGAATGCCTTTTGGCCTCTGCCCGCCTCCGGCGAAGCGGGCTTCGCCTGGGCCGGTGAACCCATTCTGCCACGAATTGCCGGAGTCTACCGCAACTTCAAAGTGGTGAGTGCAAACAGCGCAAACACCAGCGAGGCGATCCAGAAACGAACAATGATCTTCGACTCCGACCAGCCCATCAATTCGAAATGATGGTGCAGCGGAGCCATTTTGAAAATGCGCTTCTTGCGCAGTTTGTAGGAGCCTACCTGCAGAATCACCGAAACTCCCTCGATGACGAAGATGCCGCCGATGAAAGGCAGCAACAGCTCCTGTTTGACGATGACCGCGACGGTGGCAATCGCCCCGCCGAGCGCCAGCGATCCAACGTCGCCCATAAAAATCTCGGCGGGATGCGCGTTGTACCAGAGAAAGCCGATGGCCGAGCCGACCATGGCTCCGCAGAAAATTCCCAGCTCCCCCACACGAGGCAGGTACGTAAGCTCCAGGTAACTGGCGAAGATGGCGTGCCCGCTGACGTAGGTGAGCACGGTCAGAGCCCCGGCGGCAACCACCGTGCAGCCGATCGCCAGCCCGTCGAGTCCATCGGTCAGGTTGACGGCATTGCTCGAAAAAGTAATCACCAGCACGATGAAGATGACGAACGGGGCAAACGCCAGCGGCCAGAGATATGGGTTGTGCTGCAAGCCGGAAATCACCAGGTCGGGATGAAAGCGCTTGAGGAAAGGAACGATGAGGTGCGTCGAGTAACCGCCCTTGAACTGAAAGCCGATGAGTACGACGGCGATCACGAAACTCGATATGCCCTGCAGCATCAGCTTGGCGCGCGCGGTCAGCCCGAGATTCTGTTTGTGGACGATCTTGAGATAGTCATCGGCAAAGCCAATCGCTCCGAAGGCGATGATCGAAAACATCGCCAGCCAGATGAAACGGTTGCTCAAATCGGCCCACAGAATGGTGGGCACAAGCACCGAGATCACTATCAGCACGCCGCCCATGGTCGGGGTGCCGGCCTTCTTCTGGTGAGCCTGGGGACCGTCTTCGCGGATGTACTGCCCGATCTGGAATTCGCGCAGACGACGAATGATAGGCGGACCGATGACCAGGCCCATGAACATTGCCGTGATGCTGGCAAAAGCAGTGCGGAACGTCAGATATTGGAACAGACGAAACGGCCCGACATTAAAATGCCGGAATACCTGTTCGTAAAAAAGCCAGTAGAGCAATTTCTCTCCGTGCTACTTACACTCCGACCCGCGCACCCATGGCGCAGGTTGGGGACTTCGACTTCTTCCATTTCAACCCGCGCAATCAACCCGCGCAACCGTGGCGCGCAGCCGACAGAGACCACTATCGCATGGTCACCTGCCGGGGTCCACCGTAGAAACCGAAGACGCATCCGCCGAGGCAAGCCTGCGCGACTTCAATATTTCCAGCGCGCGCTCCAAGCGCACCCCGCGTGAAGCCTTCATCAGCACCACGTCGCCCGGGCGGAGTTCAGAGGCGATTCGCTCGCCGGCTTCCTCGGGAGTGGCAACAAACACCGCCTCGACACCCTCAGCCGCCGCGGCGCGAACCATGGCTTCGGCCAATCCACGCACGCCGATCAGGCGCTGGACGCCTTTCAAGGCCATGAAACGGCCGCACTCGTGGTGCAGGCTCTCGCCGGCCGGACCCAGTTCAAGCATCTCTCCGGCCACCACCACGTGCCTCGCGGCGGGCACCGAGACTAAGGCGTCGATCATCGATTGCATGGCCTTCGGGTTCGAATTGTAGCAATCATCGATGATGGTTGCGCCACCCAACTGGAGGATTTCTCCGCGTTTTTCCGCCGCCGCCAGCGTGCCCAGGCTTTCGACCGCGGTCTCGAGCGGAAGGCCCCGCTCTAGCGCCACGGCAATCGCAGCCAGGCTGTTCAAGACGTTGTGTTCGCCTACCAGCGCGATGGCGGCGTGCGCCCTGCGCCCATGCGCCACCACCTCGAAACTCGACCCCAGCAAACCTCGGAGCTGGACATTTTCAGCGCGCACATCGGCCGGCTTGCGGATTCCGTAAGTGACCACCTTGCCTTTAAAATCGCGGCCGAATTGCGAAACATACTCGTCATCGGCATTGAGAACCGCCGTGCCTCCGGCAGGCAAAGCGGCTATCAACTCGTACTTGGCGCGCGCGATGCCCGCCAGCGAGTCGAAAAATTCCAGGTGCACAGGCGCAACGTTGGTGATGACCCCGATGTCGGGCTGCGCCAAGCCGGCCAAGACCCGAATCTCGCCCGCGTGCGACATGCCCATCTCAATGACAGCAACCTCATGCTCGGGCTCGAGGCGAAGCAATTGCAGCGGAAGTCCAAAATGGTTATTAAGGTTGCCGACCGATTTCAAAACCTTGAGGCGGGATGAAAGGACGTGTGCGATGGCCTCTTTGGTGGTCGTCTTACCGGTCGAACCGGTCACTCCCACCACGGTTTTTCCCCACAGCCTCCTGACCGCGGCAGCCAAAGACTGCAAGGCGGCGAGTGTATCGTCGACCGCGATCAGAGCGGTCTTCACCGGGTAGCGGGCCAGCCTGTCCTTGCGGACCACGGCCGCCACCGCACCCGCTTCCAAGGCCGCTTCGACAAACTCGTGACCGTCGACACGCTCGCCCGCGATGGCGAAAAAGAGCTGGCCCGGCGCCGTGGTGCGCGAATCGATCGAGTAGCCGCCGGCCACCAGATGACCATCAAACTCGCCGCTTCCCTGCACGAACTCCTCGATGCGCGTCAAAGGCAGCTTCATGGCATTCACTTTCCCCCGTGGTCTTTCGGGAAATCCGGATTGGCGAAGCCGAGGGCGTGCAGTTCTTCGCGCGCCACCTCGAAATCGTCAAACGGGAACACGCCTTCGCGTGTCGTCTGCGTCTTCTCGTGTCCTTTGCCAGCGATCAGCACGATGTCTCCAGGACGCGCCTCGGCCAGCCCCAGGCGGATGGCCTCGCGCCGGTCGGGGATCGCAGCGTGGCGCGTGCCCGTCCGCCGAAGCCCCGGCAGAGCGTCGCCGATAATCGCCTCGGGATCCTCGCTGCGAGGATTGTCCGAGGTCAGCACGACGAAGTCGCTGCCCTCGCTTGCGGCCTGACCCATCAAGGGACGCTTGCTGCGGTCGCGATCTCCGCCGCAGCCGAAGACCGTAATCACGCGCCCGCTGGCGCCGTCGACGCGGTTGACAAACTCGCGCGCCACCCGCGTCAGGTTCTTCAGCGCATCATCGGTGTGCGCGTAGTCGACCACCACCGCGAACGGCTGGCCCTCGTGCACGCGTTCGAATCTGCCCGGAACTCGAGCGGCGGACAAGATGCCCTTGGTGATTTGTTCGGAGGTACAGTTCCTGGCAAAAGCGGCGGCGCAGGCGGCGATCACATTGTAGACGTTGACGCGGCCGATGAGAGGCGAGGAAATTTCCATTTCGCCGGCGGGCGTGACCAATTGGAAGCAGTTGCCGGCGGCCGTCATACGCAGATTTCGCGGGTGAAAATCGCCGCTGTCAAGCCCGTAGCCGTAAACCAGCGGACTCATCCCGCGGCAGAAGGCGAGCAGTTTCCGCCCGTACTCGTCATCGACGTTCAGGATGGCGCAGCGCGGCGGCCCGGTGCCACAGCCTTCGAAGAGGATGCGCTTGGCGGCGAAATAGTTCTCGAAGGTGAGGTGATAGTCGAGATGGTCGCGAGTCAGGTTGGAAAAGACCGCGACATCAAAGGGCACGCCGAAAACACGCTGCTGCTCGAGAACGTGCGAAGAGACTTCCATCACCACTTCCGTCGCCCCAGCCGCGAGCGCCTGCGAAAGCATCTGCATCAGTTCCAGCGGCTCGGGCGTAGTGTGCGGCGCCGGAATCACTTTGCCCGGCAGGTGATACTCGACGGTGCCCAGCAGGGCGCTCTTGCGGTGCGCGGCAGCGAGAATCGCCTCCAGAATAAAGGCGGTCGTGGTCTTGCCGTTCGTCCCCGTGATGCCCGTGCCCGACAGGCGTTCCGCGGGATGCTTGTAGAAGTTGGCGCTGAGCCGCGCCAGCGCCCGGCGGCCATGCACCACCCGCGCCCAGGCGAAGTCCGGACGCGGCGGCACTTCGGCTGAATCCGAAACAATCGCCACCGCCCCGTTGGCAATGGCCTGATCGAGGTAGCGGTTTCCGTCGGTTTTTTCGCCGCGCATGGCAACGAAGGCGAAACCCCGGCGGACGCGCCTGGAATCGTAGTCGAGCCCCTTGATTTCGGCGGAACCCTGGAGCAAGAGCACCTCCGCTCCGTCCAGCAGTTGTAAGAAGTCCATTGCCGGAATTATATCGTTGCCGAAAAGTTCATGGCGAGCACCTCGGCCTCAGCGTGCGAAACGTACGATGACGGTTGCGCGCGGCGCAACCTGCGTACCCGCGGGCGGCGACTGCCCGCGGGCGACACCGGAGCCCATCGCGTTCAGGGCGATCCCCGACTGCTCCGCCAACTCGATCGCCCCGCGCATCGACTTACCGGTAAAATTCGGCACCACCGGGCCGCCTTCCACCTGCACCACGACGCTGCCCAGCGGATGGACCGGCTCATTGGTTGGCGGCGCGGCCAGCGGTTGCGAACTCTCACCCGCGAGCGCAGCCGGCGCGAAACCCATCTTTAATAAATTTTCCTGGCCGCCGGCGATCCGCGTTTTTTCCTGGTAGGCGCGCGCCGCAGCAGCCTCAGCCAATTCCGGTCCGGCGAAGCCGCCAACCCGGTTGGTGACTCCATCATTCACATCCGCTTGCCGGGCGAGCAGCACTTGCCGCGGATCGTGCTTGATCTCCGCATCGTGCGGCACATTCAGATAGGCCAACACCTGCTCGGCAACCCGCTTGAAGACCGGGGCCGAAACCTGTCCGCCCTGGTGCAGCCCGCGAGCCGAATCCAGAATCACCGCGATCGAAATCGCCGGGGTGTTCACCGGCGCGAAGCCGACAAAGCTGCCGACGTAGTCGGTGGCCGAATAGCGGTGCGTGTTGGGATCGACCTTCTGCGCCGTGCCGGTTTTGCCCGCCGCGGTGTAGCCATTCAGCAAAGCGCGGCGCGCCGTGCCGAACAGCACTACGTCTTGCATCATCCGGCGCATCTGCGCCGCCGTCAGCGACGAGATGACACGGCGCTGATCTCGCGGACGAAACACCACCTGCTGGAACCCCTGCGTCGGACTCGTGATGCCGGCGACAATGCGCGGAGCCGTGTAGAGGCCATCGTTGGCAATGGTCGAAACCATCGAGATAATCTGCAGCGGAGTAACCCCGATTTCCTGGCCGATCGACATCGCGCCGATCGAAGACGCCGACCAGTTCTTGAGCGGCTTTACCAGCCCTCGGGTCTCGCCCGGCAACTCAATGCCCGTCTGCTGACCGAAGCCGAAGTCGCGAATGTATTTCAAGAGGCGATCGGGACCGAGCCGCAGCCCCATCTTCACTGCGCCTACGTCGCTCGACTCGGCATAAGCATGCTCGACCGTTACCGTCCCAATGTGATGCGCGTCGCGGATTTTGATGCCGCCGACGACGATAAAACCGGGATCGCAGTTGATGACTTCGTCGAGCCGCGTCAGGTGCTCTTCGAGAACGGAGGAATAGGTGACCGTCTTGAAGACCGAACCGGGCTCATAAACGTCGCTCACGGCGTGATTCTTGAGCGCGGCGGGAGTGATTTTCTTCGAGAGGTTGGGATTGAACGTGGGCCGGTTCGCCAGCGCCAGGATCTCGCCCGTCCTCGGGTTCTGCACCACGATGGTTGCGGCCTTGGCCTGGGTGTCCTCGATGGCCCGATCGATTTCCTTTTCGACAATGTACTGGATCTTCTCGTCGATGGTGAGCACGACGTTGGCACCCGGATCGGGCTGGCGTTCGATGCGCCCAAACCAGCGGCGGCGGGCGTCCTGAGAGATCATCAGCGTCCCGGGATTGCCCCGCAGTTCCTGGTTGAAGGCGATCTCCACACCCGCCAATCCTTCGTCGTCCAGACCTACATAGCCCAGGGCCTGCGCGGCCAGCTCGCGCTTGGGATAAAAGCGTTTCGGCTCTTTTTGGAAGCCGATTCCGCGCAGGTTCAGGGCGCGAATTCGCTCGGCTGTTTCTGCGTCGATTTTGCGCGCGACCCAGGCGAAATTTTTTTGCGACTTCATCCTCGCCAGGATCTCCTCAGCGTCGCCGTTGAGCACGCGGGCAAGAATGGAAGCGGCGTTGGCCTGATCGGGAATTTCAAGGGGAACGGCGTACACGGAGTCGACCAGCACCGACATGGCCAGTTCCTGGCCGTTGCGATCGTAGATAATGCCGCGCTGGGGGGAAACCTCGATGCTGCGCAGCTGCTGGCGGGCGGCGCGCTGCACAAACGCATCGCGCTGCAACACTTGTAGATAAACCAGCCGGGCAGAGATGGCCAACACCCAAAGCCCGAGCAACGCGCCAAACAACACCAGACGCGCCCGGATGCCGTTTCGGGAGACCATCGCCGACCAAGAGTTCACCACCAGCGCACGCCTCCTGAAGACTCCTCGAACCGCGCGCCCGTGGCCCCCTGACGCACCGCGGAGCGTAGAGGACTCGATCGACGGTCCGAAGCCGGCAAAAAAAACCGGCGGGCTGAAAAAACCGCCGCCGCTTGCAGGCTTGTTTCCGCCGGTTTTCCAGCGCCTGAAAAATTGCTGCTGAACACCTGACGGCTCCATCTCCCTTCACTCGGGGAGGAGCCGTCAGCGTTGTTGCCCGCGCCCTGTTTCAAGCGGCAGGCAATCAATCCGGAAGCGAAATTACCGAAACTCCGGTGGCGCGGGCCATCACCGGGCCACTCCCCAGGGGCGAAACATCCATCGCCTGCACCTGTCCGGCCTGCGGCATTTGCAAACCCATGGTCTTGGCAATCGCGTCGATCCGCCCGGGGTCGCGCAACGATGCCTCTTCGAGCTTCAACGCCCGGTTCGCTTCGCTCAAGGCATCACGCTCCGAGCGCAACCTTTCGATCTTGTAACCGTAGTCGATGGCGCTGAAATGCTGACAGAGATACACCATCACCAGCGCCAGCAGCACGCTCAGCACCGCCGCAAAGACCTTCATCTCGCGGCGCCGGCTCGGGTCTGCAACCTTCACCAGCCGCGAGTTATCGATGGCTTTGCCAAAATAGATCTCGGGCGCCCCCGGCATATACCTGCGCAACGGCGGCTGCGCGCCGGTCTCTTCCATCACTTGCGGAAAGGTTGCGGCCAAAATCGACATTACATAACTCCAGGGCGGGCCAAATGGTTGACGGCTTCGCGGCAAGGCATCGCGGGAGCCTGCGGGACTGCCCCGTAGATTCTCCGCGCCTTTTCGACTTTTGCATCCACACGAGCCACAGTCGCGATCAACTGCTCGATGATTATTCCCGTATGCATGTCATCCCCCCGAGTTTCCCCGGCGCAGCGCCCGGGGCTTTTAGGCTTTTTGCACAATTTCCACAGGATTTTCCACATTGTAGATATTTAATAATGAGGAAAAACCTATCCTTTACAACCGCGCCACCGCCCGCAACTTGGCGCTTCGGCTGCGCGGATTTTCCGCCACTTCCTGCTCATCGGCAACCACCGGCTTCCTGGTCAACAACTCATACAGCCCCTGCCGAGCGCCATCGCGCATGGCGTCTTTCACGATCCGGTCCTCCAGCGAGTGAAAGCTGATGATGACCAGCCGTCCTGCTCTCGCGAGCACCCGCGGCGCACTCTCGGTCAGCGCCTTGAGATCGTCGAGTTCGCGGTTGACATAAATTCGGAGAGCCTGAAAGGTCAGCGTCGCCGGATGAATACGCCCGGGTTTCACTGGCCGGGCCGCGGCGGCCACCACCCGCGCCAACTCAGCAGTGGTAGTGACCGGCCGCGCCCGGACAATGGCTCTGGCGATTCTCCGCGACCTCCTTTCCTCACCGAATTCGTAAATCAGATCGGCCAGCGTTCGCTCGTCGAGCTGATTTACCACTTGATAGGCGGTCAATTCGGCTTGCGGGTCCATCCGCATGTCGAGAAATCCATCCGCCTGAAAACTGAATCCGCGGGCGGCATCTTGAAACTGCATCGAGCTCACGCCCAAGTCGGCCAGCACTCCAGACACCGTGCCGGACGCGGCGGCTTCGGCCAGCTGCGCAAATGAGCCATGCAGGAGCGTGATCTTCGGCCAGTCGGTTTTCACCTCGGCCGCAATCTCGCTCAGACGCTTCGCGGCGATCTCGATCGCCTTGGGGTCCTTATCGAAGCCAATCAAATGACCCTGCCGTCCCAGGCGTTTGGCGATTTCGAAACTGTGTCCGCCCAAGCCCACGGTTGCATCGATGAAGGTCCCACCGCGCTCTATAGCCAGGAAGTCGATTGCCGGTTGTAAAAGAACTGGGAGATGGCCAAACCGGGGTGCTTGCGTCTTGCCATCCGCGCCCATCCGAGCGCTATCCTCGTCGAACTCCGAGCCGTGCGTCACCAGATCCCAAGCTTCGCCAGTGCTTCGTCGTCCTCGGGCGTGAACGGGTTCTCCTCGACCTCTTTGCGGTACTCCTCGGCGATCCGGATTTCCAGACGCTCGAGCTTTCCGATTACCGCGACATCGCCCTTTAAGCCCGCCTTTTCCCGCAACAGCCCCGGGAGAAGCAATCTGCCCTGCCCATCCATTTCCATCACCTGGCCGTAATAACTGGTCGCGTCCAGGAACTTGCGGTAAGCGGGATTGGCCGGCCGCTGGGCTGAAATTTCCCGTTCCACCCGCTCCCAGACTTTCAAGGGATATATCTGGGCAATTTTCCCGTCCTTGCTGGTGATGTAGAATTGCGCACCATAGCTCTCGTCGATCTCGTGCTTGTATTCCGCGGGAACCTTGAATCGACCTTTTTCATCGACGCGAGTTGGATGGTGTCCTCGGAACATAAACGCCGGTCCTCCCCGGGACCGCATTACCAGCTCCTGACCGCCTTTGAGGGCGAGAAAGGATACGAAACAGCCGGAGTGGCCGAGTGATTGACATACCACTCTCAACCACTTTAGACCACTTTGGACCCATCCTACGCTTAAACGGTTGGCTGTCAACATCTTTTTTGATCAGAACTTCTACCTCGCCCACGCCGGGACGGCCCCAGAGGTTGTGTATTTTTCAACCCTCACCTACAACAACTTGGGTTTACTATGTTGGTTCAATTCCGCGCGATACGGCGAAAATACCGCCTTAGGCCGTCCTTGAGCCGATTTGAGAATGTTTCTCGCTGCTTTTTACTAATTTCGGGCGGGATTCGGCGGGAGTGAGGGCACGGTCCTCTACCCCGCTGGGGAAAAGCTGCGGTGATGGGAGTTCACGAGATCAGAATGGCGTGAGGAGATACTGGATCGAAGCGGTGAAAAGGAAAAGATGGGTGCCATGCGTCGAGACGAAGCACGTATTACACATAAAGATTATTGAAGATATCGAAGCCCGTGGCTTCAGCAGCGCTGGGGCGACCACCTCGCCCGCTGACAGCTTATTCGAGAAGGCGGCATGGGAAAGCGCTCCCCCCGGGCCCTAGCCAAGCCGCCCCTCGGAACCAGCGCGCTGATTGGCGTGCTGGTAACTTGTACGAGCGTTATACGACTCCGCACGATCGCAAGAATGCGGAATAGCGGCGATCGGTCTCGAGGATGTGGTGCGTCAACCAGTTTCGCAGGAATTCCATCAGGGGCAAGCCGAGCAGGACGGTGCCAGCCCGGTATTTCTGTTCGAAGTCGGCGACTTCGGCGGCAAGATCCTTATGCTGTTTGCGGTGCTCGCTCAGCATGGGATAGCGATGCTTCTGCAGAATACCTTCTTCGGCTTCGAAATGGGTTACGACATAACTAACCAGTTCTTGCAGGACCGGCCCCAGCACGGTGTTGCTCTTCCCCGCGCTCATCGCGTCATGTAGCTTGTTTAGCAGATCGAACAAATGACGGTGCTGCGCGTCGATTATCCGAATGCTGACTGAGTATGTATCGTTCCAATCCAACAGTGCCATCGAGGCCTCCTGGTTTAGGTCTTAGCAGTCTCATCGGCAGTGAGTGACGCAACTTCAGTCCCGGCGCAAGCTCAACTGAAGCGAAAGCTTCTGCTGAGACAGAAACGATGGGTAAAGCCGCGCGTCTCCACCCCCACACACGCAACTGCGGCGCGTGCCGGGGACCCCGGTTTCTCCACCCCAACACAGGCACCCGCGGCGCTCGTTTTTCCGCGGCTTGCTAAACCTTTCGCGAAACTGGTCTACTGACGCGGAGTGTCGGAGGCGATCATTTTGGACCGGGCCAAGTTCGCCGCCGTCGACCCCAAGTGGTGGGTGCTGCTGGCGGTCGGTGTCGGCTCCATGTTGGGAGGCATCGACCTCAGTGTCGCCAATATCGTGCTGCCGGTGGTTCGCCGCGAATTCGCTTGCAGCGTGGCGACGATTGAATGGGCGGTCACCATTTATCTGCTGGTCGTCTGCGGATTTCTGCTGACCTTCGGCCGCCTGGGCGATCTGCGAGGCCAGAAGCGTTTATTCATCTCCGGTTTTGTTCTTTTCATGCTGGGCTCCGCACTCTGTGGCGCTGCCTGGAGCGCGCCGGCGCTGATTGTGGCGCGCGCCTTCCAGGGACTGGGGGCCTCCATGATCTTCGCCAGCGCTCCCGCCATCCTGACGAGCAACTTCCCGGCCACGCAGCGCGGCCAGGCGCTCGGCCTGCAAGCGATCATGGTTTATTTGGCGCAGATGACCGGCCCGGCGTTGGGGGGCTGGCTAACCGATCACTTCAGCTGGCGCGCCGTCTTCTACATCAACCTGCCGGTTGGCGCGCTGGCGCTACTGCTGACCAGCAGGTTCATCCCTCGCGATGAACCAAGAAAACAGGCCGAACCGTTCGACTTTGCCGGCGCCGGTCTTTTCCTGGCCGGTTTCAGCGTGCTGCTGCTCGGCCTCAACCAGGGATACGATCGCGGCTGGACATCGTTTTTGATTCAAGGCCTGCTGGCGGCAGGGGTGCTGCTGCTGATCGGGTTCGTGCTGCTGGAGCACCGCTCGGCTTATCCGCTGCTCGACTTAAAACTGTTTCGCGAACCGCAGTTTGCGATGAGCGTGGCCAGTGCGGTGTTGAATTATCTTTCCGTATACACGATCACGTTCCTCATGCCGTTTTACCTGATACAGGGACGCGGGCTGATTCCCGGTCATGCGGGGCTGCTGATCACGATTCAGCCGGCGATCATGGCCGTCTCCGCTCCGATCAGCGGCACCGTTTCCGATCGCCTGGGCACGCGCTGGCTTTCGATGGCGGGCATGGCTATTCTGGGCACCGGCCTGTTGCTGCTCTCGCGCCTGCAACCCGGATCTTCCCTGGTCTACGTCGGCCTGGGAATGGGCGTGTGCGGACTGGGCACGGGAGTATTCATTACGCCTAACAACAGCGCCCTGATGGGTGCGGCGCCATCGCATCGCCAAGGGATAGCCGCCGGCGTGCTGGCCACGGCGCGCTACGTGGGAATGATTCTGGGCGTGGGCCTGGCCGGGGCGGTCTTCACCACATTTCTCAACCGGCATACCCCGGCGGCGTTATTCGAAGGGATTCGCGCCAGCTTTCTGGTCGCTTCCGTTTCCGGATTCCTGGGCTGCCTGACCTCGGCGGTGCGCAAAGAGCAAGCGATCGCGCCCGGTGAGGAGATCGCTTCCCTTCCCGCCGCGGACGATCCACGCTGACTGTTACCCCGGCAAAATAAAGCAGCACCGCTCATCCTTTCCGTTGCAGCAGCGGGCGGAGTTCGCGAATGTCCTGCAGGTCCTCGATGGCGAGCACTCGATCGATGAGGCCCGAGCAGGTGGCCGCACCGAGCACGGGTGTGATGAGATCGCGCGCCTTAGCGACAACCTCCTCGCGCGTCATAGGATTCTGGGCAGTGCCGCGCACCGCCGTGACCCGCTCGCTGAGCCTGGTGCCATCGTTGAGCGTGATCTCGACTAGCGCTTCCCGGCGCGGCAGATTGCGCTCCATCTCCTCGTCGGGGATTAGTTGTATCTTGGCGCGTTCGCGGAGGACGGCGGGATCGTTGACGCGCGCCAGATCGTGCGCCGCGCGGAAAGAAACCGTCTTGTCGATGAGCATGATGGCAACCAGGTGTTGCAGATTGATATCCGGGATCTCGCGGTTGTTCACCGTCTTGGCCGCGCTGGTGCCGAGGCGCACGACGACCGTGCGCACCTGGCTCGCCTCGAACGGATGCCGCTTTGCTAGGATCTCGACGGCATCGAGCGCCGCCTGGATGGGCGATCCCACGGTCCACTTCTTGATGTTGGTGCGGGTAACTTCATAGCGTTCGCCGAGTTTGTCGATGAGCCCTTCGGCGCCGCCTTTGGAGTCCTCGGCCAGCAGAAAGTTGTCGGCTCCGGTAAAAATGTCGTCGACGCCGGTGCCGCCCAATTGAATGATCAGAGCTGCGCTGACGCCATTGCGCGCGGGAAAGCCGGCGAAGACGAGCGATTTCTCGATATGGCCGCTATCGCGTTGCCAGGCGACGGTTCCCGAGGCCTGCTGCGCGGCATAGTCAAGCAGCCATCGCATTTGCCGTGCGTTCAGCCCGGCGGCACAGCCGGCGGCCGCCGAGGCGCCAAAGGTATCGGCAATGCTGTGCGTACTGCGGTGAGTCTGCTTTTCCCAGGGAACGCCACCGAGGGTCATGGTGACCCGCGTCCCTACATCCCAGCCGAGGGTAACGGCGCGAAGGAAGTGCGCGCCACTAATGCCAAACTGTTCGCCTGCCGCCAGGGCGGCGGGCACGATGCCGCAACCGGGATGGCAATGAGCGGGAGCGTGCGAGTCATCGGTCTCGTCGGAGTGAGCGAGCATGCCATTGGCCATCGCCGCTTCCAGCGGGCCGCAAACAATGTTTGAGGCAACCACGGTAGCCATCGTCCCGCCGGCTTGCGAGCGGGCGAACTTGAGCGCCACTTGCCCGGGCGGCAACTCCGCGCCGGAGATCATGGCGGCAAAGGTATCGAGCGTATGCTGCTTCGCCTGCTCGGCCACATCAGAGGGCAGGGGACGGCCATGGGCTTCGCTCATGTAGAGGCTGAGTTTGTCCATCACAGAGCTTCCCGCCGCCGGCTTGCCGTCAAACGAAGCGGCCTGCCCGGTGGCGCTGCCCACAACCGGCGAAATCGCGGTGGCGGCGATTACGCAGCCGGCCTGCTGCAACAGACGGCGCCGGGTCACCATTGATCCGCCGAATTCTCTCGCCGTATTTTCCACTTCCGAATGCGCTCTGCCCTGTTGATTCATGACTGCTCCTTGCTGGTACTGGGGTGTGGGGTTGGTCCTGGCAGCTGTCAATAAGTTGGCTGCATAATTAAGCACACCTCGTAAGTGTCATCCTGAGCGCAGCCGGGGCCTGCTTTTCTCGTGCCTCAAAAACAAAAGCAGATTCTTCGCTCGCTGCGCTCGCTCAGAATGACACTTCGAAAGAACCGCGAACTTCTCAGACGCGACCCTAAATGCTCCTGGCAATCATGTAGCCCTTGATGGCATTTTCGTTGTACTCGATGCCGAATCCAGGAGCGGTGCGCGGGGCAACGAATCCATCTTGCGGTTGCAGAGGGTTGGCGATGATGTCGTCGAAAACCTTCACTCCCGATTCGCGCACGAAGTACTCGACGAAGATTCCGTTGGGAATGGTCGCGACCAACTGGGTGTGCAGATCCCAGTGGTAATGCGGAGCGATCGGCACGTCGAAAGCGGCGGCCATATGCGCCACCTTCAGCCATTCGGTGACGCCGCCCACGACAGCCGCGTCGGGCTGCAGGATGTCAGCGGCCTTGCGTTCCAGCAGTTCCGCAAAGCCCCAGCGCGTGGCCTCCAGTTCGCCGGTCGCCACCGGCCAATCGATGGCCTCGGCAATCCGCGCCATGGCGGAGATGCTGTCCGGACGCACCGGCTCTTCGATCCAGTACGGCCTGGATTCTTCCAGACGGCGCAGCGCCGCGATCGCCGTGTTCGAATCCGGCCAGCCGCCGTTGGCATCCAGCAGAATCTCGACATCGTCGCCCAGGGCCTGGCGGATGGCCTTCAGACGGGCCGCGTCTTCGCGCGCCGGCAACGCTCCAACCTTCAGCTTCACCGCCGAGAATCCCTTTTCGATGTAGCTGCCCATTTCGCGAATCAAGCGCTCGATACTGTCTCCCGGGCGATAGTATCCGCCGGTAACGTAGCAGCGCAGCTTTTGCGAATGGATGCCCAGCAACTGCATGATCGGCATTTTGGCGATTTTGCCGCGCAGATCCCAGAGCGCAATGTCGATGGCGCTGATCGTCCGCAGGCCCGCCCCGCGGCGTCCCGACTGGATGGACTGGCGAAACATTTCCGTCCAAAGATGCTCGGTGTCAAACATGCTGGAACCCAGCAGCATGGGGCGGTAAATCGCATTCACCAGCTCGACCATCGCCTTGCTGCCGTCATACGCCAGGGCGAAGCCCACGCCTTCCAGGCCGCCGGCGCGGATCTTCACGATCAAATGATCGCGATGGGTGTGGGTGCGAACGGCGTCGGAAACGGGCGCCTTCAGCGGAATGGAAATGGCTACGGCCTCAACTTGCTCGATCTTCATGGCTATCTCCTGAACTGTATGCCAGAGTGAAAAACGGGTTCGCGTCCCGGCGCAACCAACCCGGGTTAGAGCTTCGAAGCCTGCTCGCAGAGCAATTGCCATGCGGTCTTCACATCATCCACCGAGGTGCCGAGGTTGCCGATGGCGATGCGCAAAACAAACTTGCCGTTCAAGACCGTGTTGGAGAGGAACACCTTTCCGCTGGCGTTGACGGCGTCCATGATCTCTTTGTTCTGCTCGTCGGAACCCTGGTAGCGGAAGCAGACGACCGAGAACGGCGCGGGCGCCACTCGTTCGAAGCGCCGGTCGGCATCGACCCAGGCGGCAAATTCCTGCGCCATCGCGATGTGCGAGCGGAGAACGCGCTCGATGCCTTCGCGTCCGAAGTAACGCATGACGAACCACAGCTTGAGCGAGCGGAAACGGTGGCCGAGCGGCACGCCGTAATCCATGAGGTGAATGGCCCGCGGATCGCCGGAGGCGCGCAGATACTCGGGCACCAGCGAAAAGGCCTGGCGCAGAATATCGGGCCGGCGAGTGTAGAAAACGCTGGTATCGATCGGCGTGAGCATCCACTTATGCGGGTTCAGCACCAGCGAGTGCGCCCGCTCGGCTCCGCGCAGAATGTATTTGTACTCGGACAAAATGGCGGCGCTTCCGGCGTAGGCGGCGTCGACGTGCAGCCAGAGCCCGTGCCGCTCGCAGATTTCGACGATTTCAGCAACCGGATCGATACTGGTCGAGGAGGTGGTGCCGACGGTGGCGACGACGCAGATGGGCTGCTTGCCAGCCTCTAAGTCTTCCTCGATGAGCCGGGTGAGCGCATCGGGCCGCATGCGAAATTCGGAATCGACGGGAACCTTGCGCACGTTCTTCTGTCCGATGCCGATGGCGATCGCTCCCTTTTCGATCGAAGAGTGCGACTGCTCCGAGGTGTAAACCACCAGGTTGGGAGTGGAGCCCTCGACTCGCGCTTCGGGGTGCTTGAATTCACGAGCGGCCACCAGCGCGTGCATGCTGGTGGTGGAAGCGGTGTCGTAGATGATGCCAAAGAACTCGGGCGGCAGGCCGATCCATTCGCGCAACCAGGCGAGCGTTACGTGCTCGAGTTCGGCCACTGCGGGAGAGGTCTTCCAGTGCAAGCCGTTGGTGTTCAGCGCGGCGCTCAGCATGTCTGCGAGAATGGCCGGAGTGGAGCCGGTGGTGGCAAAATACGCAAAAAAACCAGGATGATTCCAGTGGGTCACCGCCGGCATGACCTGCTGCTCGAAGTCGCGCAAGATCTGAGAAAAAGGCTCACCGTGCAGCGGCGCGTGCGCCGGCAAGGCATCGATCAACTCGCCGGGGTTGAGCGAGGGCAGGACAGGATAGCGGCGCGTTTCGCGCAGAAAACCGGCGATCCAGTCGACGGTCTGATGAGCGGACTTGGCAAAATCCTCGACGTATGCGTTCCAGCTTTCAGCGGAAGCGAGGTTCGCAGATGGTTCGGAGTTGGCTGCCGGATTGGATGGCTGCATCATAGTGGCTTCGTTCCTTATATGCTGACGAGTGCCAGCGGCACGCGTCCGAAATGCCTGCGATCAGAGAACGGGAAGTGAGAAGCTAATTGTACCCCGCCCCAACGCAGGCAACTACGGTGCGCGTTGGGTGGCCTCCGAAAGCGCGCCCGGCTTGCCTTCGATGCCGCAATGAGAATACAAGTAAGGTGCCCGGATTGGGCTGGCATCCCGGCGAAAGGGATTGGTGAGCAGGTAAAGTAAAGAGTATGCATGCCGCAAGCGACGACATCAAAATGCGATTTGGGTTCGCGGTCCCTATCCCTGACACGCGCAACTACGACGCGGGTTGGGGACCCAGAAAGGGAGCCGGCGGCGGCTTGCCGCGAGCCTTTCGCCAGCCGGCGAAGCCCCCGCGCCGATATGATTGCCGCGCCGCCGTGGCGCGTATCATCAAATTCTGTTTACTGCTGTTTGCGGTTTTCACCACTTGCGGGGCACAGGCTGCGTCCGCTCCCGACCAGCCGCTCGCGCCGGACACAGGAATCGCCGCATTGAAACTGGAACTGCTCAGGCTCCACACCACCGCCCGCATGCTGCACACCACGGCGCACCCCGACGACGAGGACGGAGGCATGCTGGTGCTGGAATCGCGCGGGCGCGGCGTCACCACGGAGCTGCTCACGCTGACCCGCGGCGAGGGCGGACAGAACCGCATGGGCAGCAACTTGTTTGACGAGCTGGGCGCGCTTCGCACCCTCGAACTACTGGCCGCGGACCGTTACTACGGGGTGGGGCAGCGCTTTACGCGCGCGGCGGATTTCGGCTTTTCGAAGACAGCCGAAGAGACCTTTGAAAAGTGGGGCGGGCACGAGCCGGTGTTAGCCGACGTCGTAAGGGCGATTCGCACGTTTCGCCCCGACGTGATCGCGTCGCGTTTCGAGGGCAGCACACGCGACGGCCACGGCCATCACCAGGCGGCGGCGATGATTACGCGCGAGGCATTCCGCGCCGCTGCCGATCCCAAGATGTTTCCGGAACAGATTCTTGCCGGGCTGGCGCCGTGGCAGGCAAAAAAACTCTACCTCGGCAATATCGACGCCGGCAAAGGCTACACGCTGGCACTCGACACCGGGGTCGTCGATCCGGCGCTGGGGATGAGCTATCAGCAATTCGCCATGCAGGGGCTACGGCATCAACTCTCGCAGGGCGCGGCGGACTTCACCATGAGAACGGACCTGCACCATTACCGGCTGGTGGATTCCGCGCTTTCCGCGGCGCAAACGACGCTCGCTCCGGGGAACCTCGGCGATGCTCACGAGCAGGATTTCTTCGATGGGATCGATACCTCCCTGCCCGGCCTGGCGGCGCGCCTGGGCGACGAACAGGCGAAGCTGCCGGAGCTGAAACAACAGCTCACGGAGATTGCCGCCTTCGTCGCCGAAGCGGGCACGATGGCCGATCGCAGCCCGGAGATGGCGCTTCCGCCGCTGCTCCAGGGCTACGGGTTGCTGCGCGTGGCGAGGGCGCACGTGCAGGCCGCCGAACTCACGCCCGCGGCCAAGGCCGATGTGCTCGCGAATCTGGCGACCAAGGCGGAGCAGTTCGAGCGCGCGATCAGGCTGGCGAGCGGGGTGCAAATCAAGGCTTCACTCGGCGGGAGTGGGGCCAGCTCGAACCCCGAGGGCACGGTTGTTCCCGGAGAGTCGTTCGCTTTCACGGTGCGCATCGAACTTCCGCCCGCGTCTGCGATCGCGGTCTCGGATATTCAACCGCTGCTGCCCGCGCGATGGAGCTACAGAAGGCAGTGGCAGAAGGGGTCGAATACGGCGGAATTCGCGGTGGAAGTCCCCCACGATGCAGAGTACACGCGGCCGTACTATCATCGCGATTCTTCCGAGCAGTCCCTGTACACGATCGACGACCCGGATTTCGCGACGCTGCCGCTTACGCCTCCGCCGGTGCAGGTAAAAGTCACTTGCAGGTTTGCGCAAGGATTGGTGGAGTTCGTGCAGTTGGTGGAAGCCGAAGTTCGAGCGGGAGACGCGCTTCGCCAAAGGCCACTGGCGGTAGTGCCGGCGGCATCCGTCATGATCGGGCCGGCGGCGCAGGTTGTTCCGCAAACGCGGCGCGCGCCGGTTGCACTGGCCGTGACCGTGCGCAGCAACCTCGAGCAATTGCGGGGCGGGGTGCTGAAGATACACGCGCCCGAGGGATGGAAGGTGGAACCGACAAGCCAGTCGGTGAACCTCAGGGGCAGGAATTCGGATCGCACATACCGCTTCCAGTTAATTAAGCTGGGAGCGAAGCCGGGACGATACCGGCCGCGTGCAACCTTGTCTTTCGAGGGCAAGCACTACGATCAAGGGTTTTCGGTGATCACGCGCGCCGACCTCGGCACCATCTATCACTACCAGCCGGCGGCGGTCGACATCAGCCTGATCGCCGTCGAGATCCCGTCGAAGCTGGCCGTCGGATACATCATGGGCGCCGGCGACGACATTCCGAACGTGCTCCAACAGATCGGGGTAAACGTCAAAACGATCACCGCGGACGAGCTGGCGCGCGGCGATCTCAGACGCTATGGAACCATTGTCACCGGCATTCGCGCCTACGATGTGCGCGAGGACGTTCGCAAGTACAACGCCCGCCTGCTGGATTTCGTGCACGGCGGCGGCACGCTGATCGTGCAATACAACAGCGGCCTGGTCAACTTCAACAAGGGCCGCTATACGCCGTATCCGGCGGAGCTGGGCCGCGAGCGCGTCACCGAAGAACAATCGCCGGTGCAGGTTCTCGATCCCAAGGACGAAATCTTCCGCGTCCCCAACCAAATCACCGCTGACGATTTCAACGGCTGGATCCAGGAGCGCGGTCTTTACTTCATGCACTCGTGGGATAGCCATTGGCAGCCGCTGCTGGCCATGAACGACCGCGGAGAACAGCCACTGAAGGGCGGGCTGCTGCGCTGCTCTTATGGACGCGGGACCTACATCTACAGCGGGCTGTCGTTCTTCCGGCAACTCCCCGGAGGGGTGCCGGGGGCGGTGCGGCTGCTGGTGAACCTGGTGGACGATCATCCCAACGAGCAAAGCTCGCCGGGGCTTCGACACGCGAGGTCCGGCGAATGAAGCCGGCGGACGCGCCTCCGCCGCGAAGTTCACCCGCCGCGGGCCTCAAACGCGAACTGGGACTGGCGAGCGCAACCGCGCTGAACATGATCGACATGATCGGCGTGGGCCCTTTCATCACCATCCCGCTGATCCTGGGTGCGATGGGCGGACCGCAGGCCATGCTCGGATGGATTCTGGGGGCCGGGTTCGCGCTGTGCGATGGTTTGGTGTGGGCCGAGCTGGGAGCCGCCATGCCGGGCTCCGGCGGCTCGTATCGCTACCTGCGCGAGATCTATGGACGCGAGCGGCTCGGACGCATGCTGTCGTTTCTCTACATCTGGCAGCTCTCCTTCAGCGCGCCGCTCTCGATTGCCTCCGGCTGCGTGGGATTGGCGCAGTACGCAGCATATCTGTGGCCGTCGCTGGCGCAGGTTTGGATGGCGCGGGAGATGGCGCTCCGCCTGCCGCTGCTCGGACAGGTGCAGGTCGCCCTGACGGCGGGACCGGGAACGGTGGTTGCCATCCTCTGCTGCGCCGCCGCTGTCGGACTGCTGTATCGCCCCATCAGGGCCGTTGGACAGCTCTCCAAGCTGCTCTGGTCGCTGGTTGCGGGAACGGTGGCGTGGGTGATCTTCACCGGGGCGACGCATTTCGAACGCGCCCGCGCCTTCGATTTTCCCGCCGGCGCGTTTCATCCCAGCGCTTCGTTCTTCACCGGCCTGGGCGCGGCCATGCTAGTGGCCACCTACGACTACTGGGGCTACTACAACGTGTGCTTCCTCGGCGATGAGGTGCGGGAACCCAGCCGGACGATTCCGCGCGCGCTTATGCTCTCGATCGCCGGGGTGGCGGCCATCTACCTGGCGATGAACATCAGCGTGCTCGGGGTGATCCCGTGGCGCGAACTGGCGGCGCCGTCCGCCAAGCCCTACGTGATTTCGGTGCTGATGGAGCGCGTCTATGGAGCAGGATCGCCGGCGGCAACGGTGGCGACGTGCCTGGTCATGCTGACCGCCTTTGCCTCCGTGTTCTCGCTGCTGCTGGGCTACTCGCGCGTGCCTTACGCGGCGGCTCTCGATGGCAACTACTTTCGCGGATTTGCCCATGTGGACGAGAAGCGGCGCTTGCCCGACGTGTCGTTGCTGGCGCTGGGCGCGGCCGCTTGCCTGGCGTGCTTGCTGCGCCTGTCCGATTTGATCGCCGCGCTGGTGGCGATTCGCATCATGCTGCAATTTGTGGTGCAGGCCGCGGGATTGCTGCTGCTGCGCGCCACCCGGCCCGATTTTCCCCGCCCATTCAGAATGTGGCTCTATCCCTTACCCGCGCTGCTGGCGATGGCCGGGTTTATATTTGTACTGGTCTCGCGCCCGGACTTCCTGAAAGAAGTCCGTTACGGTACCTTGTTACTGCTCGTAGGGCTGGCGATTTACCTGGGGCGCGCGGCGTGCCTGCGGCAGTGGCCATTTTCAACCGGCGAGCAGTCTTGACGCGGCAGTCCGGAAAAACGCGTCCAAGCGGCGCGTCATGGCCGGACAAAACCGAACTGGAGGACTTTCGATGCTGAACAAATTCGTGGTTGTGACTATGAGCCTGGCGCTGTTGGCAAGCGCGGCTATGGCGCAGCAGGGCGCGCCGACTTCCGCGCCCCCAACCGTTGCCGCGACGCTGGACCGGCAGCTCTCTATGCTGGAAAAGGAAATGGTTCCCATGGGAACCGATATGCCGGACAGCAAGTTCAATTTTGTTCCGAGCGGCGGCGATTTCAAAGGGGTTCGCGGTTTTGGCGACCAATTGAAGCACGCGGCCATGGTGAACTACCGGGTCAGCGGCGCCATTCTGCAGGAGAAGCCTCCCATGCCCGCGGATATGGCGAGTCTGCAAACGAAGGACTCGATCATGAAGGTTTTCCAGGACTCCTTCACGTACGCGCACAAGGCCTTCGCCACCATAACGGAGAAGAACTTGGTCGAGCCGATCCCCGCCCTCTCCGGCAACGGGACGACGACCAGGCTTTGGTTGGCGACCCTGTTGATCGGGCACGATCGCGACCACTACGGACAACTGGTGGTCTACCTGCGGATGAATGGCATTATTCCTCCGGCCAGCCGGCGCTAGAAAAGGGTTTCGCGCGGTGAGTCCCGTGAAAAAGGGGCGGGCAGGTTATTTCCAGGAGAGTGTTGAGCCATGAGCGACGTTTTTCGGCAAAATCTGTTCGCCGGCAAGACTGCCGTCATTACCGGCGGAGGCGGCAGTATCAATTTCGTGATTGCCAGAAAATTTGCCCAACACGGGGCGAAGCTGGGCCTGATCGGCCGACGGCAGGAGCGTTTGGACGCGGCCGCCGCCGAGATAAGAAAAGGCGGGGGCACAGCCCTGGGAGCAGCCGCGGATGTGCGCGACTATGAAGCTCTCGAGGCGGCTTTCAAGAAACTCGCCGGAGAGTTGGGCCGCATCGACATCCTGGTCTGCGGCGCGGCGGGGAATTTTCCGGCTGCCGCCGCCAAAATGTCGGCCCACGGCTTCAAGTCGGTGATCGACATCGACGTGCTCGGCACCTTCAACGCGGCGCGGGCGGCGTTCGAGCATCTGCGCCAGCCCGGAGCGGTGGTCATTAACATCTCCGCCCCGCAGGCCAGCGTGCCGATGGCCTACCAGTCGCATGTGTGCGCCGGCAAGGCGGGCGTGGACATGATTACCCGCACGCTGGCCACCGAGTGGGGACCCTTTGGCATTCGGGTGAATTCGGTGACGCCGGGGCCGATCGCGGACACCGAAGGCATGAAGCGGCTCACGCCCACCCCGGAAATGGCCGCCGCGCTGGCCAAAGCACTGCCGCTGCAACGCTACGGAGAAAAGGAAGAAATCGCCGACCTGGCAATGTTTCTTGCCAGCGATGCCGCCAAGTACATCACAGGGGCAGTAGTGCCCTGCGATGGCGGTAGCTGTCTGGTCGGCTCGGGGGCCTGGGCGCTGGCACTGGCCGACGCCGTGCGGTAGGAAGTTTCAAAGTTTCAAGGTTTCGGCCGTTCTGGTAAGGGAATAAACTACCCCACTCAACGTACAACACGTTGAGTGGGCCACCTGCGGTAACGGGATTTCTGAATACTCTGCTGTCGAATGAAGGGTTGGGGTATGAAGAAGCGAACCCTCCAGGTTGTCGTCTTAATTGCAGTAGCATCCTTAGCTTGGGCAGCGTCCCCTTGTGACGGCGTGAACCGCAGTCTCACGAACGAACGCAAGGCGGCATTATCGCCTGTAATCGCCAAGCAGTTGCGTTACAGAAGCGTCGATGCACTGCAATCGTTCAAACTGGGGGACTGGAACATCATCTTCGTCGATACGCACGAGTCGGACGAGACGTTTGTGTTTTATGCGCACGACCCCTTAACGAACCGCTATATCACTTTGTGGAGCGGTGCAGCTAGGATTGAGGAGGAACAGGCGCTCAAGGAATGGGCATTGAAGAATGCACCCGGCATCCCCCATAGGCTTGCCGGATGTTTTGCATGGCGTGTGACGAAGGGTAATCGGTAACTGTCGTAAACGGCATTCTCATCATTTACGTCAGGCTGTTTTCAGGACCAGATCCCTGAAACGGGCGCTCTAGTACGAACTTTTTCCGCACGTGGGCTACTTCAGCCGTTTGAAGCGCGGGTTCTTCTGGTATTCGCGCCCAACCTTGGCGCACGGCACCAGTTGGCCGGCCTCGAAGTAGGCCACGATGTCTGAGGTGAACGGGGTCGAACCGGTGAAGAAAAACTCGCCCACGCCGTAGGCGTTCACAGGCGCATTGGCGGCCTCGAACTGGCGAATCCGGTCAGCCGTAAAGCCGCCGCTGGCGGCGATCCGCACCTCTTGCCCGCCGGCCTCGTCGAGTCCCCGGCGGACCTCTCGAACCAATTCGATATTCACCCCCGGCTTATCGATTCCAAGGCGCAGCAGGGACTGGTCGATCACGTCCTGCCCGGTGTCGAGCCGTACGCCGGACAGCTTGAGCCCGCGTTCCTGAAAGGCGCGGAAGACCTCGACAGAGGTTCGGACCGAATCGTTTTCGAAGTCGACCAAGGCCCAGATAGGTTCCTGGGGAAGCGCCTCGGCCAGCGCCAAAGCCGCCTTGACGGTGTTGCCCTTGAAGGCGGCGATCAAGGCGTGGGGCATGGTTCCGAGGGCGCGTGCCGCAAAAGCTCCGGCCTCGGCCGCGGTCGAGGCTCCGGCCGCGCCGCCCACTTTGGCGGCATAACCGTCGTACTCCTGGGCTTCCGGGATATCGAAGCGCGCTGGAAAGAACAGTATGCGCTTGCCGTTGGCCGCTTCCACCGCGGCCCGCACATTGGTGGCAACCCGGGTCATGCGCGAAAGCAGGCCGAGGTAGACGGTTTCCAGCTCGAACAGCTCCGGCACCGGCCCCACAATGTGCAGCACACTTTCCTTGGGGGCAATCAGGCTGCCGTCTTCGAGTCCGTAGACCTCGACTTGAGAGCTGGTCTGGCCGAGTAGCTGCATCACCTGGCGGACGCCGCAGAGCAAGGCCTGCGAGCGTTGAAAAACCTGATAGACAACCCGGAGACCGTTGCCCGCCTTCTCACAGGCGATTCGCGAGTTGATGAAGTACTGGTCGGTGTAGGGAGAGACCTCGTCCACCCTGATCATGAGCCTCCACGTAGGTAAAAGCGGCGCTAGGCGGCAACTTCATACCCGCATTCTCCGCAAATATTTGCGTGCATAAAGCGGTTTACGATCGAGTTGCCCCGGGAGCCGCTATCACATTCAAAAAATTACCCTGCAAGGCTTTGATTCTATGCAATTGCGGGCAAACATTACAGCCTGTCGCATGCATCTACTTACCTTGACCAGTAAGTTTCTCATGATCTGGTGGGAGAGCTACGCAGATGGCCAAAAAAGTAGCATTTCGCTCAGTGTTGATTTTTGGCGGGGCCGGTTTTATCGGCTCGAACTGGGCGCGCCGGCTGCTGGAAACCACGGAAGCCAAGATTCACATTTACGATAACTTGGCACGACCAGGTTCGCGATACAACCTGGAATGGCTCCAGAAACTCGCTGGCCGCTCGGGACGCCTCCAGTTCACCATGGGCGACGTTCGAGACCAGGCCAAGGTTCAGCGTACGGCCAAGCACGCCACTGAAATCTATCATTTTGCGGCGCAGGTTGCGGTCACCACCTCGATTGCCGACCCGCGACTCGATTTCGAAGTCAACGTCGGCGGCACCCTCAACATCCTCGATGCCGCCCGCGCGTCCGACAATCATCCTTCGGTGTTGTTTACTTCCACGAACAAGGTCTATGGAGGCTTTTCGAACGGGCTGGCCAGAGTGGAAAGAAAACGCTACGTGGCGCCGGAGAGCGCGTCCGGGACATCCGAGTCTCAGCCATTGGATTTTCACTCTCCCTACGGTTGCTCGAAGGGCGCGGCCGACCAGTATGTTCACGATTACGCCCGCATCTATGGATTGCGCACGGTGGTGTTCCGCATGTCCTGCATTGCCGGGCCGCGGCAGTTCGGCAACGAAGACCAGGGATGGGTTGCGCACTTCCTCCATTCGGCGATGCTGAAGACTCCGCTGGTCATCTACGGAAGCGGATTGCAGGTGCGGGATGTGCTGCACGTGGAAGATCTGCTGAACGCCTTCGAAGCGGTTCACGAATGCCCGGCCGTCACCCACGGGCAGATCTACAACATCGGCGGCGGCCCCAGAAATACGACCTCGCTGCTGGAGCTGGTGGATACCATCGCGGAACTCACCGGCGTCCGCCTGCGCTACGAACTCGACTCGGGACGCTCCGGCGATCAGCTCGTGTACGTCACCGACCACGCAAAATTTACGCGGGATACGGGCTGGACGCCGCGGACTGGAATTCCGGAGATCCTGGAGAGTTTAGAGGCGTGGTTCAAACTCAATCGCGGGAAAGTGGCCTCTACCAAGAGTTCCTTGCCCCAAGCCGTGCTTGCTCCCGTGCCGGCGGAAATGGAGCGCTCGGCCTGATGAAGTATGCACTGATCAATCCCAACTGGGATTTCACGGGGTCCACTTACTTCGGCTGCCGCGACCCGCACGTGCCGCTGGAGTTGCTGTTTGCCGCCGACAAACTGCAAAGGGCGGGACACGACTGCCTGGTGGTGGATGCCCAGACCGGCAACCTCACTATCGAAGATACGCGGGCGCGGGTGCGCGGCCTGGAGGCCGATTTCCTGGTGATCCCGTCGGCGCCTTCCTATCTGTTCTGGCGCTGCCCGCCTCCGGAAATGCGGGTTCCGCGGCAGTGGTTTGCCGGCATTGGCGGCACCGCCGCGAAGGTTTTGATCGGTCCCCATGGCTCGGCGACGCCGCGCGCCGCCATGCGCAAGACGGGCGCTAACGTGGTCTTGCGCGGCGAACCGGAGCAGGCGATCGCCGATCTGGCCGCCAAACCCTGGAGCCTGATCGACGGCTGCTGCTGGCACGACGAGCAGGGCGAGCATATGAGTGCCGGCCTCGGCGTCGTCGATATGCGCACACTCGGGGCGCTCAACTTCCGCAATTACGACGTGGAGGCGCACCACCATCGCCATCACGTCTTCTGGGGCGAAGGCCGCGGCGCTGAAATCGAATTCGCGCGGGGCTGTCCCTGGGCCTGCACCTTCTGTAACAAGACGTTGTTCCGCAACCAGTTTCGCGAACGCGATGTCGACGACGTTTTGCTCGAAATCGACCGGCTGGTGGCGCGCGGAGTCGACTACGTCTACTTTATCGACGAAATTTTTGGCGTCGGGAAAAATGTCATACGGTTGCTGGAGGGAATAGCCGAGCGCAAGGTGCAAATCGGCTTCCAGACGCGCATCGACCTGTGGAACGAGGAAACGCTTGAACTGCTTGGCCGCGCCCATACTATCTCGATCGAGTGCGGTGTCGAGTCCATCACGGAAGCCGGACGCCACGAGTTAAACAAAAATTGCCGCATCAATACCGAGCGCATCAGCCAACTCCTGATCTGCGCGAAGCAACGAATTGCTTGGGTGCAGGCAAACCTGATCCTCACCGGGCACGACGATAAAGAGGCGACCCGGCGCTGGCAGGAGCGGATGAAGGCACACGGAGTTTGGGTGAGCGAGCCGGTGCCGATGTTTCCGTTTCCGGGAAGTCCTTTGTATGTGCAGACCTTCGGCGCGCTTCCCGACGACGAGGCCTGGGAGCGGGCGCACCAGCATTACACTTCGGTTTTCAAGGATGAAGATTACAGCGACATTCAGGAGTCGCGTCCGCTTTCGCTGTCGTTTTTGGAAGCAACGGGCGAGCCCGCCCAAGAGGGTTCACATGAGGTGAGGCGAGGGCGATAAAAAGCGGGCAACGGCGCGGCATAGCAGTTTCGAAACAGCGATTTTTTTCGCGCAAAAAATAATTCAGGAGCAAAAGCGGACGGAATACGTCCACTTCAGGGAAAGGACCCACGGGCCAGAAAATGAAGATCTCAATCGTAGGATCGGGATACGTAGGACTGGTTGCCGGCGCATGCCTGGCGGAAATCGGTCACGATGTAATTTGTGTTGATAACGACGCGGAGAAAATCTCCGCGCTGCAGGCTGGGGAAACAATCATTCATGAGGAGTTCCTGCCGGAGTTGTTGAGCAATCACCGGAACAAACGTCTGACGTTTACAACCGACATGGCGAAAGCCGTACGTTCGTCGAGTGTGGTGTTTATCGCCGTCGGCACGCCTCCGTCTGAAACCGGAGAAGCCGATCTTTCATGGCTGGAGGCAGTGTGCCATGACATCGCCCGCCAGATCGATTCCTTCAAGGTGATTGCCGTCAAAAGTACGGTGCCGGTTGGGACCAGCCGGTGGATCAGGCGGATACTGCTTCGCTACGGAGCCCCTCTGGGATCATTTGAGGTCGGCTCCAATCCGGAATTTCTGCGCGAAGGCACCGGGGTCACCGATTTTCTCTATCCCGACCGCATCATCGTGGGCAGCGACGACGATCGCTGCACCGCCATTCTTCGCCAGCTCTATAAACCGCTCACCGACGGCAGTTACATGCGCCTTAAGGGCGCCATTCCGGTTCCCGACCATGCCATCTTGCCGGCAAATCTGCTCGTGACCGCTACCAATAGCGCCGAACTGATCAAGCACGCCTCCAACGCATTCCTGGCGATGAAGGTCTCCTACATCAACGCGATTGCCAGTATCTGCGAACCCGCCGGCGCCGACATCAAGGAAGTGTGCAAGGGCATGGGCGCCGACCAGCGCATCGGCACGCTCTTCATGCGTCCGGGAATCGGGTACGGCGGCTCCTGCTTCCCCAAAGACTTGGCGGCATTCCGCGCCGTGGCTCACGAATTCGGCTACGACTTCCGCTTGCTGGAAGAGGTGATGCGCATCAACGAGGAGCAGCGGCACATGTTCCTGCGGAAGGTGCGCAGCGCGCTGTGGACGCTGAAAGGCAAGCGTCTGGCGGTGCTCGGCCTGGCCTTCAAAGGCGGGACGGACGACATACGCGACTCGCCGGCCATCGCCGTTATCCGCATGCTTTTGAAGGAACGCTGCGAAATCGTGGCCTACGATCCGGCGGCCACCGAACGCGCCCGTAAGGAATTTTCCGACGCGCCGATCGCCTTCGCCAAGAGCGCCTACGAGGCGGCGGAAAAAGCCGACGCTTTGCTCATCCTCACCGATTGGGAGGAATTCGCCGCATTGGACTTTCCGCGCCTGCGTCAGGCACTGAACCATCCGATTCTTATCGATGGGCGGAATCTCTATTCGCGGGCGGAGATGGAAAGTCACGGATTCTTCTACTTCAGCGTGGGGCGGCAGGAGGCAAAACCAAACATCCCCGCCAGCCCTCAAGCCAGCGAGCGGGAGTTTACCGACGAAGAAAACGAGGAAGAGGATCGCAAGATTGCGTAGCCGGCGCTAACCGGCGGCTGAAAAACAGCGCTCTGATGTGATCGTACCGGCAAACTGCCGAAGGCTCAAGAGGTGATCTTGGCACAGTCACCCATGTCTCCCTGTATTTTTTTCAGGGCATGAGGAATCGCCGGCCAGACAGCTTCGAGGTTTTCGATTGCGCCTCGCGGACTTCCCGGCAGGTTAACAATCAACGTCCGCTTGCGGACACCGCTCACGGCCCGGGAGATCATGGCTTGTGGAGTTTTGGCCAGGCTAGCGGCCCGCATCGCTTCGCCGAAACCAGGGATCACCCGGTCCAGCACGCTCTCGGTCGCTTCCGGGGTAACGTCTCGTGGAGAGACGCCCGTGCCGCCGGTTGTCAGGATCAAGTCAAACTCGCCGCCGTCGGCCCACTCCGCAAGTTTAGACGAGATAAGATCGGCTTCATCCGGAATGATTTCCGTGCGCGCAATCTCCACCCCGCGCCCGCTGAGCCAGGAGGCGAGCGCCGGTCCACTGAGGTCGGCCCGCTCGCCCCGAGACCCTTGGTCGCTTAAGGTCAGAATCGCCGCTTTCATTCGCTATGCCTCGCCAACTCCCGCGCGGATGCGGCCGCGCATGGTCACTCATCTGCAACCATCGCACTGCAGGTCTGACCGGCTGCTGAAAGAACCAGTCTGCTCTGCGGTGAGCATACTACAGGCAAGGCAAAAGGGGTTCGGGAATTAGAATTGCGCTTTACAAAATAGGCCCGTAGTATAGCGGCAGCACTCATGGGCTTAACTGACTCGCACGGACGCCGCATCAACTACCTCAGGCTGTCGGTCACCGATCGTTGCAACCTGCGTTGCCAATACTGCATGCCTGCTGATGGGGTTCCAAAACTATCGCATAGCGATATATTAAGTTTCGAAGAGCTACAGCGTATCGCCGAGCAATCGGTTGCGTTGGGAATAGAAAAAATCAGAATCACCGGAGGAGAGCCGCTCGTCAGGCGGGGTGTCGTCGGCTTTCTGTCGAAGCTGGCGGCTATCGGCGGATTAAAAGAAATGGTCCTGACCACGAACGGCCTGCTGCTGCGAGAGATGGCGACCGACCTTCGCCGCGCCGGAGTACAAAGGCTCAACGTGAGTTTGGATTCGCTCAATCCGAAAACCTTTGCAACCATTACCCGCGGCGGAGAGCTGAACCAAGCGCTGGATGGCATTGCCGCCGCCGAAGAGGCCGGATTTCCTCCGGTTAAAATCAACATGGTAGTCATGCGGGGAATTAATGACGGCGAGGTGTTGGAGTTTGCCGCCCTGACCCTGCAGAAGCCTTGCACCGTGCGCTTTATCGAATGCATGCCGACGAGGATGGAACCCGGATGGAAGTCGCTTTGCGTCACCGGGCGCGAGATCCTGGAACAAATTGCGCACCAGTATCCTCTGGTGCCGCTAGACCATGGCAACACGGCAGGCCCCGCAAGGAACTTCAAGATTATTGGCGCAGCAGGTACGATTGGCGTGATTACGCCGATTTCCAATGAGTTTTGCGCAAGTTGCAATCGCATCAGGGTCACAGCCTCGGGGATGGCGAAAGGCTGTCTGTTCGCCAGCGAGGGAGTCGATCTTAAGCCCTATCTGCGGTGCGATGAAGATAAGCTCAAGGAAGTTCTGTCGCAGATCATGTGGAAGAAACCCTCACAGCACAGGCTTTTGAACGTAGACTCCCATACGCCGTTTACCATGGCGCAAATTGGCGGCTAGCAGGCTGCTAGAGGCGAGGCTCGCCTGCACGGTTTCCCAACCGCGATTCGACTGAATTGAATACTCACCTTCAGACAGAAAGAGTCACATATCTGTCCAATTGCTCCTGGTCGAATTCCACCCCGAGGCCGGCGTGAGCCGGGGCATCGATAAAACCGTTTTTTATCGAAACGTGAGTAAAGCATCGATCGCGCAGGGGGTCATCCAGGAAGGGGCATTCATACGGGAGAGTATGCCCGCTCCCCAGCATGGAATAAAAATTCAGCGTGGCACTATAGAGGATTCCCGATCCCCAGACATGGGGAGTCAGTTGCACCTTATGCTGGTTCGCCAACTCGATCAGTGCCGGAAGGTTGGAGAATCCACCGCAGAGAGAAAGCTCGGGTTGAAGGATAGTAACTCCGGACGCGATCAACTTCGGGAAGCCGTCGAACATACACTCATTTTCACCGGCTGCGATAGCCAGTTCGTTACGCTGAGCGCATACCTCCTTATAGCGGCCGTAGGCGTCAGGCGAGAAAGGCTCTTCCAGCCACTTCACGCCGATCTGCTCGAGCCTTTTCATCAACTCCTTAGTCTCTTCCATGCTTCGCATGCCGCAATTAGCGTCCACCATCAAGCTCATGGTGGAGGGAAGCTCCTTTCTGATTTGACCAATCAGCCATGCTTCTTGTTCCACAGGGTATTTGCCTGCCTTCATTTTGATTCCATGATAGCCGGCTGCTATGAAGCGTTGCATCTCCGGCAAAAGCAAAGGCAATTGTTGTTTGCAGTCGGATACTTCGCGGTAGAACAATCCCGTACCATAGACAGGGATGTGCCGCTTCGGCTTAGAACCAAATAGCTCGCATACAGGTTTGTCTTCGATTTTTCCCCGGATATCCCAGTAGGCCAGATTGAGAGCACTCTCCAGCCGTCTGCGAATCGCAGTCGGGACACTCACCGGCAGTTTCCGCCGCAGTTGATCTTCAAGGTCTTCCCATTTGTCGAATTGGAAATTAACGAAATGTGGAAAGAGCGACTTCATGACCTGCGACAGTGGTTCGCGATCGAATCCGTAAGCCTCTCCGTATCCGATAATACCTTCGTCGAGTTCGACCTTCAGATAATTTGACGATTTGCCTTCAAACCAAACCAGAGAGTTGCCCAGCTTTCGTTCAAATGGCGCAAATAGAAATATGCCTTCAATCTTTTTGATTTTCACTTGCCAGCTCCTTATTTCTAATCAGCAGCTCCAGCGTTCTTGCGCTTACTCAAGGCATGCCGGCCAAGACACCTATGCCTTTCCGGTACTCAGCGCGAAGGCGCCCCGCGAGGACGTCATTCGTCCGTAGATGAGAACTGCGATTCCGCCGAGTATGACCAGGAACCCAAGGGCAACGAAGCCGGACATATAGGACCCGGTGTGCTTGTAGAGCAGGCCAACGAGGAATCCCGCCAGTGTCCCACCACCGCCCGCGCCGAGGCCGTTGATAATTCCCGCAGCCGCGCCTACCGCTTGCGGTTCAGCCGTGGACTGAACAATCGACCAGATGTTCGGCGTGTAACTGCTCGCCCAGTATCCCAGGGCCAGCGTGATTAAAGCCAATTTCGCATAACCACTGCTGACTTGCGGCAGCAGAATGAGCAGAACGCCAGCAACCAATAATCCCAGGGCGGCAATCAACACTCGCTTGCCTGTCTTGTCGCTGATGTACGCCATCGGCACGGCCAAGGCAATCGCCGCGAAGTAGGGCAAGGCGCTTCCGAGAGCTTGGGAAATCCCGGTGAATCCGAGTGACTTCACGGCCAGCGGAATCCAAAGTGTGATTCCCCAGAAAAACATGCCCTGCATGATGTAACTGAACACCAAAAGCAAAAAGGGCACTCCACCCAGCGCCCGCAAGGTGAGCTTCGGCCGCGGGCCGGGCTTCTGCTCCTGATATGGCGCCTCGGATTGTCTTCCGAGGGCCAGGCCGTAGAGAGGAATCATTACAAGCAGGCCAATGCCGCCGGTGATAAAGAACAAAGGGCGCCAACCGAAGGCATTATAGATGGGCGTCAGAATCGCGAAGCCGATGGCGAGCGCCAGGTACTGGCCATAATATTGAATGATGGTATTCGCCCTGGTAAGTTCGTGCGGTGCGAACCACGATCTGGCGAAACGAGACTGCTGGGGCCAATAGATTCCCTCCGTCACGCCCAAGATGAGGCGGTAGAACAGAAGAAGGCCAACCGATGCGACCCATCCGGTAAGCATGGTGGAGACGGACCAGATGGTCAGGGTGGTGATGGCTACCCACTTTGGATCGAAGCGCTGCGCTAAGATGCCGCCGAAAACATTGGCGAGGCAATAGCCCATCAGAAAAGTGGTCAAGGCCCAACTCGATGTTACGGCGAAGCTCGGCCCGGTAAAGCCAAGATCCTTGGCGATGGAGGGCAGGCCCACAGAGAGGTTGATTCGATCAAGGTAGGCGACAAACAGTCCGACAAGAAGTGTGCCGCCGATTTTCATCCATCTTGAATCCGCCATTTTCGACATCCTCCCCCGATTCGTCTCGGGCTATTCGTATCGCTGTTGCTATGAGCGGGATACAACTCGTTTTCCAGTCACATCCCACACGGATGGTCGGTCGCGGGCAGCAGCGCAAAACTGTGGTGAGCGCGAAGGCAATGGTTCCCGGCCGCCGCCATTCCGATTTTTTCCAGGCTTCGAACGAAATCGCGAGGCCTTGTCTCGATCTGATAATCCGCACGCCACAGTTGGACTTTCTCGATGGTTACGGAGTTTATCAAACGATCATCCGGTTCGGATAGAGTTGAAAATTTTTCTTGCGTCAAGAATGGCAAAAAGGTCCAGACGCGCCTCCAACTTTCGCCTGCGGGTCATCATGGGCCCCCGAGTTTCCCCGGCGGGGTCGAGCCGTGGGAATCGATGCCCAAAATTGCGGTAACACCTCCGAACCTTTATTTCCAATTTCCAATTTCCAATTTCCAAATTTGAATTTTTAATTTTCGATATTCGATTTTCGGCGCCCGCCACGTGCCCGCTCCATCACTTCTTTGTGGAATAAGCGGGGGTAATAAGGCAAACTGTTGTGAGCACTCTTACATTCATTCCAGGGTGGTGTTTTGCTCGAAAAGCGTCGGAGGCAGGGTTCTGCTTGCGTAAAGACTTGCGGCAAAGCTCTTGGGAGATGGCGATGACGGATGGTTTAGAGGGATTTGATGTCTTGGTGATCGGCGGGGGCAACGCGGCTCTGGCGGCGGCTTTGAGCGCACGCGAAAATGGGGCCAGCGTGCTGGTGTTGGAGGGCGCGCCGAAGGAGTTCCGCGGCGGCAATAGCCGGCACACCAGAAACCTGCGGTGCATGCACGAAGCGCCCACCGAGGTGATGACCGACGCCTATCCGGAAGACGAGTTCTACAACGACATTCTGCGCGTGACCGGCGGCCAAACCAACGAACAGTTGGCGCGTATGACCATCCGCGCTTCGGCCACCTGTACCGAGTGGATGAAGCGCCACGGAGTCCGCTTTCAGCATGCGATGGGCGGCACGCTTCATCTGGGCCGCACCAATGCGTTCTTTCTGGGCGGCGGAAAAGCCATGATGAACGCCTACTTCGCCGCGGCGGAGCGCGCCGGCATCCGCATCGTTTACAACGCCGAAGTGGTGGACCTGGAAGTGGCCGACGGCAGGTTTCAAAGCGCCAGCGTGTTGGTGGAAGGCAAGCCCGTGCGGATTGACGCCAAAGTATTGGTGGCCGCTTCCGGCGGCTTCGAATCGAACCTGGAGTGGCTGAAAGAGGCGTGGGGCCCGGCCGCCGATAATTTTCTGATCCGCGGCACTCCCTACAACAAGGGCAAGGTTTTGAAGCGCCTGATCGAGCTGGGCGTGGAGTCGATCGGCGATCCCACGCAGGGACACTGCGTGGCCATCGATGCCCGGGCGCCAAAGTTCGACGGCGGCATCGTCACGCGGCTCGACTGCGTCTCGCTGGGCATCGTGGTGAACAAGAACGGCGAGCGTTTCTACGACGAGGGCGAGGATTTCTGGCCGAAACGCTATGCCATCTGGGGACGGCTGGTGGCTCAACAGCCGGAGCAGATTGGCTACTGCATCATCGATGCCAAGGCGATGGGAAAATTCATGCCCTCGGTCTTCCCGCCGGCGAAGGCGCAGAGCATCGGCGAGTTGGCAAAGCTGGTCAAGCTGCCGGTGGAAAACGTGGTGGCCACGGTCAAGGCCTACAACGAAGCGGTCCGGCCCGGAACCTTTAACCACTCGATCCTGGACGATTGCAAGACCTCGGGCTTACAGCCGGAGAAAACGCATTGGGCGCTGAAGATCGATCAGCCGCCCTTCTATGCCTACGGACTGCGGCCCGGGCTGACGTTTACCTATCTGGGAGTGAAGGTCAATGAGCGCGCCGTGGCGCTGATGAAGGACGGCCAGTTGGCCCGCAATATTTTTGCCGCCGGCGAAATCATGGCGGGCAGCATACTCGGCAAAGGTTACGTGGCCGGCTTTGGCGTGACCATCGGGACCGTGTTTGGCCGCATCGCCGGCCGCGAGGCAGCCCTGCAAGCCCTGAATCAGGGTGAAACCCGCAATGGAGAAGAGGAGGCACCGCGCCATGCTGCCAACTGAGTTGATGCAAGAGGGCGATCACCTGATGACGGTATGCAACGCCTGCCGCTACTGCGAAGGCTATTGCGCCGTGTGGCAGGCGATGGAGAGGCGTCTGGTTTTCAAGGAGAGCGACCTGAATTACCTGGCGAACCTCTGCCACAATTGCAGCGAATGCTATTACGCCTGCCAGTACGCGCCGCCACACGAGTTCGACATCAATCCACCGAAGACGCTGGCGAAGATTCGCGCGTACACCTACGAGTTGTACGCCTGGCCGGCACCATTGGCCAAGGCGTTCCGCAAGAACGGGCTGCTGGTTTCACTGCTCACGGTGGTGGTCGTGATCGGCTTCCTGGTGGCCGCAAGCGCCTCCGTTGGCAGCCGGTTGTGGGAGCCGGTTCGCGGCGGAGATGTCTATGAGATCATTCCCCACGAAGTAATGACGCTGACGTTCGCCGCAGTGGGGCTGTTCGCCGCGCTCGCCTTGCTGATCGGATTTCTTCGTTTCTGGCGCAATGTGGGCGAAGCGTATTCCGGGATCGCCGATCCCGCCGCGTTGGCCAAAGCGGCGAAGGACGTGCTCCGCCTTGAGAATCTGGACAACGGCGGGGCGGGCTGTACCTATCCGGGAGCAGAGAGTTCGCAATCGCTGCGCTGGTTCCATCACCTGACGTTCTATGGATTCCTGTCGTGCTTCGTGGCCACCACGCTGGGCGCAATCTACTACTACGGGCTGGGATGGCACGGACCTTATGGCTACACCAGTTGGCCGGTCCTCTTTGGCACGCTGGGAGGCATCGGCCTGGTGATTGGGCCCATCGGCCTGTTCGTGCTCAAGCAGCGCAGTAATCGTGAGATCGAGGACGAGAGTCAGTACGGAATGGACGTGTCCTTCATCGTGCTGCTGCTGCTGACCAGCATCAGCGGACTGCTATTGCTGTGGTTGCGCGAGACGGCGGCGATGGGCATGCTGCTGGTGGTTCATCTCGGCATCGTCATGGCGCTGTTTTTGACGCTGCCCTACGGAAAATTCGTGCACGGCATCTACCGGTCGGCCGCCCTACTGAAGTGGTCACTGGAACGCTCGCGCCCACCAGAACATAACGTGGAAGTGTAACCTGCGCGAAGGCGAATGTCCGGGCCACGATGGAACATCCTGAGGTTGAGCTGGATAGTCACCGCTGGCTGGCTTCGCCTGCCGCCACTCGCTGATTGAATTTGGCAGACCGGCCACGAGGCGTACTTGGAGACTTCCAATGCAAATGTTGAAAGTGCTTCGCCAGGAACACGATCTGTCCGCAGTGATAAGAGTAGTGAGCAATCTGGCGGTTGATTGCCTGCATGACTGAGTGAGCTTCGCCCCGGATCGTAACCGTGCGATTGAGGTCCGCCGGGCAGAGTGCTTCCAGGGCAGAAAACAAACAGCTCCAGCCTGACTCCCACAGCTTCATCAAATCGTTGCGCCGGGATGGAGGCTCGACGAATTCGCTGTCCCGGTTCCGCTCCGGTTTTTCGCCGTCGCTGGTGAGAAAATCGGTCCAGCGCGACCGCATGTTTCCCGCCATATGCTTCACGATGGCGGCAATACAGTTCATCTCCGGGTCCAGCACCGCGACCAGTTGCTGGTCCGTGACCTGAACCATCGCGGCTTCGGCAACCTTTTTGTAGTGACGAAATAGCGACAAAGAATCTTCCAGGTAGGAGGTCGTGAACTTGAGCGCCATGCTTGTTATAGTATACGAACGGCCGGGCGGGATTCCCGCAACCAGTCCAAACCTAGCGGCGTCGTGAACCCGGCCAGCGGCAGCTTTGTCCGGCACGGGTGAAGGCAATTTGCTGCGAGGCACTTGCAACCCTGATTCAGAATTCAGGTATCATCGGGGCTTATGGCACAGCACTGCATTCATTGCGGCACCGAAGTTTACGACGAGGGCAATTACTGTCACGTGTGCGGCAAGAGCAAGGCGGGAATCCCAAGTAGCTCCGGCCCAGCTCCAAAGCCCATAGTCCTGCCGCCAGATGAGGAGAGAACGTTTTTTCAAGATGGAACCGTCATCGTAACCAATACTCATTTCACGGTGCCAGGGCGAATTTTTTCCATGTCAGATGTTAAAGGCGTGCGCTTTGAAAGAACGCAGGCGACCAGATCGTGGCCTACGGCTCTCTATCTTCTTGGACTGGGATCTTTTCTCGCACGGCTTTACCGCTTCGGCCTGATCCTGCTTATCGTCGGGGCTCTGCTCAATACAATTTCCAGGCCGAAGTTCACGATTGTGCTGGATAGCGCATCCGGTGAGGTTCGGGCTTTTACGAGCAGCGATCGTGATTACATTTATCAAATTGTGGAAGCGCTCAAGCAGGCCATTGCGTATCGCCAATAGCGAATCGGGGGCCGCTCCCAAGTCAGGGTCGCCGCTACGCAACACCTGAGCGGCTTTTCGAGCGGAGCGCTCAAGTCCCCGTTGCGTCCAGCGCATCGGTTTTATTGGTTCATCGATCGGGCAAGTGGCAGTGGCTCCGCCTTCATGCGCCGCCGGAAAGCGTCTTTCAACCCTGGGTCTGTGATGGAGTTTACATCGACCAATTCCTTTATGCCAGGATACTCGAGCGCAGGCAGAATGGCGTCATCCGGTAAGCTGCTGACGATCTCGGCGAAGGAACGATGCGTCATCTCGGAGACTCGTGTCAGCTTATCCCGATACTCCTTTTGCGGGACAGCCCGGTGAGCCGGGTAACCTGCTCCCCGCTCGACGCCGAATAAGCGGTCGAAGATGAATCTCAGGTTGACGTCTCCAGCCCAGCCGTAACCCTGGTGTAAGGCCAGAGAGATGCAATTGCCGCCATTGATTTGCATGAACAGCCATGCGTCGAGGCCGTTGAGAATGTGTCCGCAGAACACGCCGGGATATTGCATCGCGGAGTTCAGGTAACCCTGACCTGTCCCGCACCCCCCTACGACGAAGTCAACCCGATTTAGATGGAGCAGAATAGCGGTCAACAGGCCCGTCTGGATATAGGACAGCTCCGGTTTTGCGCCGGTTATGGTCATTCCGGCATTGATGATTTCGTGTCCTCGACCCTGCAGGGCTGCGAGTATATCGGCGTTGCGATTCGCGGCGCTAGTTTCGTTAATCACTGCGATTCTCACTTGGATAACCCCTTCTCTGGTCTGTCTATCGGCAGATCGTGTCTCAACCGCATGAGATTGCTGTCCTGAGATACCTTCCGCCCTACTATAACACCGCGCTCGCACCGGTCCTCGGCAAGATAAAGCAATTTGCTCGCGAGGTATTCTAGGACAAAGCGGACAGCTTCGTATTCGTTGTTTTGATGAGCCGTATGCTTGATTTGGCCTGTTAGGAATTTGAAACACCGTAAAATGCCTTGACAACACCGGCGATATGGGATACTGATTTTAGTTTCCACTTGGAAACCGAAGATGAAACTGGGATTGGCCATTGCTTCAGAAAAGGCCCTGCCGTCCGCCTTTGTAGTCTTCCGGGATAAACTAGCGAATAGCATCCGAAAGGTGGCTCAACTGGGATATGACGGGGTTGAGCTTGCCCTGCTCGACTCCAGCCAGGTGAGTCTCCCTGAAATCAAAGCACTGCTCAAAGAGTATCGGCTCGAATTGCCCGTGATCTCGACGGGCCAGGTTTTTGCCGACGCCAAGCTCTGGCTCACCCACGCGGATGCGATCATCAGGCAAAGGACTGTCCAGCGGCTGAAAAGCCTGATTGATCTAGCCAGTGACTTTGGGGCCATGGTCAATATCGGAAGGGTCAGGGGACCACTAGACCTTCAAGACCCAACAGCATCCGAGGAAAGGTTCCTTGAAGGAATCCGGGAATGTGGAGAGTATGGAAGCAGTCGCGGAGTCAGAATCCTTCTTGAGCCCGTCAACCGCTATGAGATCAATTTCATCAACAGCGTTCTGGACGGGATGGAGATACTTAAGAAGATTGGCACTGGACAGATCTTCCTGATGCCCGACCTCTTTCATATGAACATTGAGGATGCCTCCATTGGCGGCAGCCTAAAGGCGGCAAAGGACGCGATCGCTTACGTCCATTTTGCCGACAGCAACCGCTGGGCTCCCGGGGATGGCCATCTCGATTTTCCCGGGATCATTAGTATCCTTAACGAGATCGGCTATGCTGGCTATGTCACCCTCGAAATACTTCCGTATCCCGATCCGGACACCGCCGCATCCAGGGGAATTAAGTATCTACGGAAATTTATCTAAGGACTTCGGTGAACCACGGGAACAGACTCCCGCAGGCCTCATGCGATAGACTGTGACCCGCAATCAACATCAAGAGAGGAAGGAAACTTCATCGTGAAAAAAGTCGTGCTCGCTATCGCAGTACTGGTGATTACATCATCGTTAAGTTTTTCGGCCGACAAGAAAGTTGTGGTGGGCTTTTCGCAAATCGGTGCGGAAAATCCGTGGCGAACTGAGATGTCTGAAAACATTAAAGATGCCTTCGCAAAAGCAGGGATGACACTGAAGTTTTCCGATGCGCAGGGGAAGCAAGAGAACCAGATTAAAGCCCTTCGATCTTTCATAGCGCAAAAGGTGGATGTAATTATCCTTGCCCCGGTCGTCGCAACCGGTTGGGACGCTGTTCTAAAAGAAATAAAGGATAAACACATTCCACTGATTGTGGTAAATCGAAAACTTACGGTTAGTGTTGGTAAACCGGAAGATTATTACCTGACCTTTGTTGGACCGGATAATACGCAGGCCGGAAAAATAGCAGCCCAATTTGTTTTTGATACTTTCAAAAATAAGCCTGGTCCTGTCAACATCATTGAGCTTCAAGGAACGGTTGGGGCAAGCACGGCGGTCGAAAGGAAACTGGGCTTTGATGAAGCTTTGAAATCTCAACCAAGATTTAAAATAATCGCATCTCAATCCGGAGATTACACCAGGGCTAAAGGCAAAGAGGCAGCAGAGGCCATGATCAAAGCTGCCAAGGCTAAAGGTCAGAAGATCGATGTCCTATGGTCGCATGGGGATGACGAAGGTATCGGCGGAGCGCAGGCGCTGACAGAAGCCGGCCTAAAGCCCGGGAAAGACGTTATTGTCGTCTCCGTGGACGGCCTGAAGATTACGTTTGAAGAAATGGTTGCCGGTAGATACAACGCAACCGTTGAAAACCCGAATAAGTACGGACCGAAATGCGTGGAGTTAGTAAGAACGATCGTTGCCGGTAAAGAAAACACCATACCAAAGAATATTTGGCTGAACTTTACACTCTATACCGCCGCAACGGCCGCAAGAGACCTGCCTACTCGCCAGTAAGGTAACGTTCAACCGCGCCGGGAGATACTTAAGAGCGACGCATGGCAAGCACCAGAAGGGGATGTGGGGGACGCCGCGATCCTACCCGAGGTAGTCCTCCTATCCTGGCGTCGGTTTCGGACGGACCATAAAGCGCGTTCGATAGGGAGAGTTTGGATTTGATTTTTAGCTACATTGTTATTTCCAGCCGCCTGCCATAAGAATCGTTAACGAGCTGGGGCAATAGAAGGGATTGCGAGGGATATGCCTTATTCTCCGGAGAAAAAAGAATATTTCAAGAACCTGACTCGAGAGATCCGGCTGGCCGTTTTGAAAATGATCTATGAAGCTGGCTCCGGACATCCAGGGGGTTCACTCTCTGCAGTAGAGCTTATTACCACGCTCTATTTTGACAAGATGAGAGTGGATCCGGGCAATCCGAAGTGGGAGAACCGGGACCGGTTCATTCCCTCGAAAGGTCATTGTGCGCCGACCCTCTACGCCGTTTTAGCTGAAAAAGGGTTTTTCCCAAAGTACGAATTGAATACGTTTCGTCGTTTTAATAGCATTCTTCAGGGACACCCTGATTTGTTGAAGACTCCGGGGGTGGATATGTCAACCGGATCCCTGGGACATGGTCCCTCCGTTGGGTTAGGAATGGCCTTAGCGGGCCGACTTTCGAAGAAGGACTTTTACGTCTATGTCCTAATCGGCTGCGGCGAGATGGACGAAGGCCAAATATGGGAAGCAGCGATGGCTGCGGCGAAGTTCAAGCTCGATCATCTCATTGTTCTTCTCGATTACAACCGCTATCAGCTCGACGGGGCTATGGACGACGTCATGCCGCTCGGAGACGTCATAGGCAAATGGAAATCATTCGGCTGGAATGTGATCGAGGTCAATGGCCATGAATCTGAAGACATCTCCGAAGGGATCGATAGAGCCCAGAAGACGAAAAATGTCCCTTCTATCCTAATCGCCCGTACGGTGAAAGGAAAGGGTGTATCGTTCATGGAGAATACACATGTTTGGCACGGGAAACAGATTTCCGAGCAAGAGTACGCGCAGGCGGTGAGAGAGTTGGCGGAGGCAATCCATGCTTAAGATGATAGCCCTCAGAGATAGCTTCGGTGAAGCATTGGTTGAGTTGGGTAGAGAAAACAGCGAGGTAGTGGTTCTGGATGCCGACGTATCTTCATCCACGAAAACAGCCCTCTTTGGGAAGGCATTCCCGGATCGGTTCTTTAATTTTGGGATAGCTGAGGCCAACATGATGGATGCGGCGGCTGGTTTTGCTACCGTGGGAAAGATTCCTTTTGCCAGCACCTTTGGCTTCCTAACTACCCTGAGAGCAGGAGAGCAGGTAAGAAGCTCGATTGCTTATCCAAATCTAAATGTAAAGGTCTGCGGGAGTTACGGAGGGCTTTCCGATTCTTTCGACGGGGTCTCTCACCAAACTATCTACGATCTGGCAATCATGAGAGCGACTCCGAACATGACGGTGGTCGTCGCGTCCGATGATATTCTCACCCGGAGGGCGGTGCAGGCCATTGCAAAATATCGAGGACCGGTTTATTTAAGGTTATGTCGAAATGAGGTTCCGGTTCTGGAGAATGAAGACCGTACTTTTGAGATCGGGAAAGGTATCCTCTTACGAGAGGGGTCGGACGTGACCATTCTGGTCACAGGGGTTTTGGTATCGAAGGCCCTCGACGCAGCCGAGCGGTTAAAGAAAGAGGGAGTTCACGCCAGAGTGATTGAGATCCACACCTTGAAGCCTTTGGATGAAGAGATAATCATTAAGGCGGCACGAGAGACAAAGGGCATTGTAACGGTCGAGGAACACAGCAGTATTGGCGGGCTGGGATCGGCTGTAGCGGAGTGCGTGGTTAAGCACTGTCCTGTGAGAGTGGAAATAATAGCGATCCGGGATACCTTCGCCGAGACCGGTCCCTATGACGTCCTTCTCGAAAAATATGTCCTGACCAATCACTCGATTGAGAGAAGTTGCAGGACACTGCTTGAGGCATAACTTTCGATGCGGACGAAGAGGAATAGTGTAGCAGTGAGGGATATGCCAAGGACCACCGATAACTTAGGTTCCTATCGAACCGCGTCCGTCAACAGAGGGCCCGTCGCTTCATTAAACAAAATGATCATGACCCGCCAGCTCCAGCCCGGCTCCCGGAATACGAGGGCTTCTGGAGTAGCCATCCTGCCGGCCCGGATTCAGTGAAGTTATTCGGAGCCCACAGCTCGCAGTCGCGGAATCGATCCCACAATAATCTGGGGGCATAACATATGAATGACAATAGCGAACTGCTGGTCATGAGAAATATTACCAAACGTTTTCCCGGTGTTGTTGCCCTCTCCGATGTTACTTTCCAGCTTAAACAAGGTGAAATTCACGGCATTGTGGGCGAAAATGGAGCCGGTAAATCTACCCTGATTAAGGTATTAACTGGGGCGGAGTCTCTGGAATCGGGGGAAATATTCCTGTCGGGCAAAGGAATCGAGCCGAAATCACCTCATCATGCTCAATTATTGGGAATCAGTACCGTGTATCAGGAGGTGAACCTGTGCCCGCATCTCTCTGTGGCTGAAAATATATTTATCGGACGACAACCGATGAAGAATGGCCACATCGATTGGAAAGAGATCAACAAGAGGTCCGAAGAGGCGCTTGCACGCTTGAATATCAAATTGGACGTGACATCGACTCTGGATGAATATTCCGTAGCCATTCAGCAGATGGTGGCCATTTCAAGGGCACTCGATACTTCGGCCAGGGTATTGATACTTGATGAACCCACTTCCAGCCTAGACAAGCATGAGGCGTCGAATTTGTTTGCGGTCATGCGCAAATTAAAAAACGAAGGTATCGGAATTGTATTCATCTCTCATTTTATAGATCAGATATATAGCATTACGGATAGAATCACGATTCTTAGAAACGGGGAGTGTGTTGGAACCTTCGAAACCTCCGACCTGCCCAGAGGTCAGCTGGTTGCGAAAATGATCGGTAGAGAACTTCAGGACTTCGAAAGCTGGGTCGGGGCGAGGAAAGCCCGCAGCGAAGCCGACAGCCCAGTGACGAAGACATTTTATTGTGGAAAGCAGCTTGGCCGAAAGGGCATGATCGAACCGGTAGATATTTCAATTGCTAAAGGCGAGGTCATGGGCTTGGCCGGGCTATTAGGTTCGGGGCGTACAGAGACAGCGAGATTAATATTTGGGGTTGACAAAGCAGATAGCGGTAAGAGCTATATTAGCGACAAAGAGGTCGCCATTAACTCTCCGCAAGACGCCGTTAGACTAGGAATGGGATTTTGTCCAGAAAATAGAAAAAGTGAAAGTATCATTGCCGATTTAACGGTTAGAGAAAACATAATTCTTGCTTTGCAAGCGAAGAAAGGATTGACACAATCTATACCGCGAAGAGTACAGGAAGAAACAGCTACCAAATTTATTGCTTTGTTAAATATAAGCACTCCGGGCTGCGAGCAACTAGTTAAACATTTGAGCGGCGGCAACCAGCAAAAAGTGATCATTGCAAGATGGCTTGCGACGGAACCTTCCCTATTGATTCTTGATGAGCCTACTCGGGGCATCGATGTCGGCGCTAAAGCTGAGATACAGGCGATTATTGTTAACCTAGCCAAGGAAGGAATGGCTGTTTTGTTTATTTCCTCGGAATTGGAAGAAATGGTTCGTTGCTGCGAGAGAGTCACAGTTTATAGGGACAAGAAGACGATTGGGGAACTTGGTAAGGGCGAGATCAGTGAGCAAGGAATCATGCATACGATTTCAGGAGGAAATGGCGATCTAGCGGTGAGGACCGATGAACCGTGACGCGGGCGCCAAGAACGCGGCGGGCATTGCTTCTAACGTTCTGTACACGGCGCATTTTGACTGCTGGATACTGATCTTGAGGTACATATGAAACAGGGTCTAAAAAAAGGAATCGCGAGCCATCAAATATTTTGGCCTTTAATCGGTTTGGCACTATTACTTTTGTTCAATTTCGTATTTACCAAGAACTTTTTTCTTCTGGAAATGAAAGATGGCCACCTTTATGGAAGTTTAATCGACATTTTGAACCGTGCGTCCGTTCTCATGCTTTTAACGATCGGGATGACGTTGGTGATCGCTTCTGGCGGAATTGATATTTCGGTCGGGTCCATTATGGCGATCGCAAGCTCGAGTATTGCTATGTTGCTGAGCGGCAAGATGGTCGAGGTGAATGGAGCCCAGCAATTTGCGTCCAATCTCTCGTTGGGATCTGCGCTTCTATTGACGTTGGGATTCGCGTTGTTATTGGGGCTCTGGAATGGTGTACTCGTTTCATACTTTGGGCTGCAGGCCATTGTGGCAACGTTAATCCTCCTGGTAGCCGGGAGGGGAATTGCTCAATTAATAACGAGCGGAAATGTAATTACGGTTTATCATGAGCGATTTTTTTATATTGGGGGCGGCTTTCTCTTTGGCTTTCCGGTTTCCATATTTATCGTTGTTGCGGTTTTTGCACTCACAATGATGTGCGTCAAGAAGACGCCGTTTGGACTATTTCTTGAAACCGTCGGAATCAATAGAGTCGCGGCCCGATTTTCCGGTATCAACGTTCCTCTCATAACGTTGATTTGTTATTCGATCAGCGGACTGTGCGCGGGTATGGCCGGAATCTTGATGACTTCAGAAGTGAGATCATCGGACCCCAACACGATGGGAAACTTCATTGAGTTAGATGCCATTTTGGCTTTTGCGATTGCTGGGAATTCCATGGCGGGCGGTAAATTTTCACTGGGCGCAAGCATGGTTGGGGCGTTAATCATACAAACCATTCGAACGACGATCTATTCAAGAGGGGTTGCGCCTGAGATTATGCTGGTGGTAAATGCCGTGATCGTGATTATTATTTGCTCGTTGCAGTCCGAGAGGGTCAAGACAACGATAGCGAAAATGCAGTGGAAACTAGGAAGAGCATGATGAGGATACCGATAAAGTCCAAATATACTTCGATGGTAATCACCATAGGCATATTTGCGGCTTTGGTCGTAATTGGCTCTTTCGCCTACGACAATTTTTTTGGGGCACAGAATCTAGTAAACCTGCTGATTGATAATTCCTTTCTGATCATTGTTGCGTTAGGGGAGACCTTGGTCATTATTTCCGGCGGGATCGATCTTTCGGTTGGCTCCATCATCGCATTCGTCTCGATGCTCACTGCTTATTTATTGACTACATTGCACTACAATCCGATTCTTGTGATGTTGATCGCGCTTGCAGTCGGCGGGGCTGTTGGTCTATTGCATGGAATTCTGATCACCTATTTTAACGTGCAGCCTTTTATCGCAACGCTAGCTGGAATGTTCCTTACCAGGGGGTTAAGCTATGTTATTAGCACCGACACAATCAGCATATCGAACCCCTTCTTTGTAGCCATCTCCGAGTATCGCATACCGTTCTTATTCGATTCATTTTTGTCTGTCGGCGTAATCATCACTGTGTTTATGCTTCTGGTGTTTATTTACATCGCTCATTATACGAGATTCGGGCGAGCTATTTACGCGATTGGAAGTAATGAACAATCCGCCAGGCTTATGGGATTACCGGTTAATCGGACCAAGGTACTTGTTTATGTCTTAAGCGGGTTTACCTCATCCGTAGGTGGACTGGTGTTTTCCTTTTATATGCTTTCCGGGTATGGAAGTCATGCTACCGGCCTTGAACTAGATGCGATTGCAGGCACGGTGGTTGGCGGCACCCTTATGACGGGTGGTGTCGGATTTGTGGTTGGCACGGTCTTTGGTGTTCTCATCGAGGGAATCATTCAGACATTCATTAATTTTCAAGGAAACTTGAATTCCTGGTGGACAAGAATTGCTATTGCTGTTTTGCTGTTGATTTTTATCGGCGTGCAACGAATCTTGATGGCGAAAAGAGAGCAAAGGAAAAGTGTGAAGCGGGTAGAAACGATTGAGCGTGCCGCGGGTGCGGATTAGAGGGTGTTTGCGGATCACGGAGTCGGGTGGTGAGGGCGGCCGGGTGAGTTCTGAAATGGAGAGCGCTGCGATGAAGGTGTGGCCAAAACCGGTGACGAGTCATTCGTTCAAGGTGGGTTTATTGAGTTTTTCGGATGGGCGGCTGCGCGTGCACAACACGCTGGCGGATACGATTCAGAGGCACGCTACTGTTTTAGCGAAAGCCATTGAGAGTGATCCATTGCTGACGGTTACAGAGGGGCGCGAAATTGCCCATTCTTCGCGGATCGCCCGGGACATGGCGCGGGAAGCGCGAGGAGCAGGAATCGAAGTAGCACTTTTCAACGTGCCCGTGTTTGCTTTCCCTAATTACAGTCTGCTTGCGGCACGGCTTCTGGATATACCGGTAGCGCTAAGCTCGCCCAAAGACGGCACGCTTCCTGGACTGGGCGGCATCATGGCGGCTCATGGCGCCTTGCGGCAAGTCGGCCTGAAAAGCAGGAAGTTCTGGGGCAATCCGCTGGAAGAGCCGGAGTTGATGGAAGAGTTGTCGGCCTATTGTCGTGCGGCGGGCGTAATTTCGCATATGAAAGGCAGCGTTTATGGCCTGATCGGTGGGCGTAGCATCGGGATGAACACCGGAGCGGTCAGCCCCCAGCAGTGGATGATGGAGTTCGGGGTCGACGTAGAGCACATCGATCAGTTGGAGATCGTGCGCCGTGCCAAGGACGTCGATGAGGACGAAGTGAACCGGGCCTATTCCTGGATGACCAGCCACATGGGAAAGATTTCCACCGAAGGCAAGGCCGCTCCGGACAATGTCAAGCAACAGATCCGTCATTACATCGCCACCCGCGGAATCATTGAGGATTTCGGCCTTGACTTCGTTGGAATCAAGTGCCATTACGATCTCAGCGAGTACTTCGTCACCAGTTGCCTCAGCGCCATGGCACTGAACGACCCCTACGATTGGAACGGCCCCAAAGAGCCCATCGTGATGGCTTGCGAGGCTGATAGCGACGGCGCGTTGACCATGCAGATTCTGAAACTGATCAGCGGCTATCCATCGCTTTTGCTGGATGTTCGCGGCTACGATTTTCGAAATGAGGTCTATGTCTGTTGTAATTGCGGGGCACTACCTTCCTGGTATGCGGCCCGCAGCGACGATCCTGCGGAAAATCTGGCCAAAGTCTTTCTGGAGCCGGTCATTCCAAAGTATGGCGGAGGCGGAGCGCATTTCGCGTACGTGTGTCGCGAAGGTGAAATCACGGTGGCGCGCATGAGCCGGGTGGGTGGCAAGTATCACATGTTCGTAGCTCGCGGCGAGTTTATCGATTTCCCGCGCGAGAAGGCGGCGGAAACCTGCGCAGCCTGGCCTCATGGCTATATAAGGCTCGACATCAACCCCAAAGAATTCATCGACGTATTTAATGCGAACCATGCGCATGTAGTGCCGGGCGATCACGTCAAGGCACTGGAAATGTACTGCGAATTGATGGGCATTGCAGTGGATAAAGCAGGATAGTAGACCGGTCGCCGGCGCGGCACATTCCCGCGCGTCGCCAAAACCATCGCCAAGTACCTCGTGCCGGTCAAGGTTTCGCCACGCCCGACGGGTGATCGGGATCGGAGGGATTCCAGACCGCCGACTTCGAAAGTGCGGCCTCGGCTTGCCGGATCAACCCGAGCGAAATGTCGTGCCGTCCCCCCTCGTAGACAGTGTTCAGCCAAGCATCCAGAATATCGACGGCCTCGAAGACCCCTGTGATCTTTCCGCCCAGGCAAAGGATGTTGGAATTGTTGTGTGCCCTGGTGATTCTGCCCATATAGGTGCTGGTGCACAGAGAAGCGCGAATCCCCTCGTATTTGTTGGCGATGATGCTCATCCCGATACCCGTGGAGCAGACCAGGATCCCTCGGGCAGCATCTCCGCGCAAGATCGCTTCGCAGACCTGCGCGGCAAAATAGGGGTAACGAACGATCGCGTTCGAGTCCGATCCTACGTTGTGCACCGGGAAGCCGTTCCTGGTCAGATATTCCACGAGCGCCAACTTCAGTTCAAATCCGCCGTGATCGTTTCCAATCCAGATGCTTTCGTTGCTCATCTCTTCCTTTCGCCGACCAGCCAGACCACTGCTGGTTGCCCGCTCTGCGCTCAGTCTGCCAGCGTGGCGGGGCCAGGCTCCTCAGACTAGAGTCGGCCAAGGAGTCAATTCTACGCACCGCCGGCAAAAATGGCACTAGCGATCCGAGGTAGCATCAGGAAATGGCCGGCACGCGAACGCATACGAAAATCTGGAGCAATTGCACGGCAACAGAAAGAATCGATCCGGCGATATTACGACCAAGAACAGATTCACCCGGCATTAGCAAGCTGCTGAAAAATACGCCGGCCGGGCGTCCGCGATGCGCGCGTGGCGGGGCAGACCATGTGGGTCGTTATGGAAGTGTAAGCCACAGGATATAGCGCAATTGCTTGTATACTCACTTGAGAGCCAGCAAAGCCAGGCATAACAGCATGCGAATCGACGTTCACTTGGTGCCAATCTCTGGGTAGGACCACTCCGATCATTTTCGATCAAGGCTGGCGGAATCGACCCATTTCCCGGTACTATTCGGAAGCAGGAAATCAGAGGAAACCATAGCTCCCGAATTCGAAAAATATTACGAAAGTGTGACACTAACATCGAGCCCTGCGTAGATTAACCTATGTGGATTCCATGAGCAATTATCCATTAATCATCCAAGGCGGGATGGGGGCGGGCGTCTCCAACTGGCGGCTTGCGCGCGCCGTCTCCGAACGTGGTCAGCTGGGAGTTGTTTCTGGAACAGCTCTGGCCCACATCCTCGCAAGACGATTGCAAGATGGCGATCCCGGCGGCCACATGCGGCGGGGCCTCGATCATTGCCCTTTGCCAGAGACGGCGGAAAAAATATGGCGGAAATACTACATTCCGGGCGGCAAGGCCGAGGATGCGCCCTATAAAGCGGTGCCAATGCCGGCCAAGGATGCTTCTCGTGAATATGACGAGCTTTGCATCGTAGCCAACTTTGTCGAGGTCTTTCTCGCACGCGAAGGACACGACAACGCCGTCGGTATGAACTACCTGGAAAAAATCCAAATACCGCACCTGTCTTCTATTTTTGGCGCCATGCTCGCTGGGGTTCGTTATGTGATCATGGGGGCCGGTGTTCCACTCAAGATCCCGGGAATTCTCGATCGTTTTGTCAATTTCGAGCCTGCAACCTACACCCTGCAGGCCGCGGGTTCGCAGGACGGGGCTGACACAACTATGTCGTTTGTTCCGCGGGAGTTTTTGGAACGCGAGCTTCCACCGCTGTTGCGCCCAAAGTTTCTTGCCATCGTTGCCTCCAATACGCTCGCGGTAACCATGCTGAAGAAGGCCAATGGAAAGGTCGACGGCTTGGTCATAGAGGGTCCCACCGCCGGCGGCCACAATGCGCCGCCGCGAGGAAAGCTCCAGCTTAGCGAAACGGGGGAACCGGTTTACGGAGAACGCGACCAGGTGGACCTGGATGCATTGCGCGCACTGGGCGTACCCTTCTGGCTCGCCGGGGGATATGGCACGGCTGAAAAAGTGCGCGAAGCTGTGGCCGCTGGGGCCGCAGGAGTGCAGGTAGGCACCGCGTTTGCGTTCTGTGTCGAGTCGGGCTTGCGGGATGACTACAAGCAGGCGATTTTGCGAATGGTCGCCGCCGGCGAAGCCAGGGTGTTCACCGATCCTCTATGTTCTCCAACGGGCTTCCCGTTTAAGGTGGTGCAGTTGGAGGGTTCGGGGTCGGAGGTGCGGACCTATTTGGCAAGAGTTCGCCTTTGCGACCTTGGATATCTGCGTGAAGCTTACACCACGGACGACGGCGTCATCGGCTACAGATGCTCCGCGGAACCGGAGAATAACTACGCCCGCAAGGCCGGAAAGCCGGAAAAGACCCTGGGGAGAAAGTGTATTTGCAACTCACTGTTGGCGAATATCGGCCAGTCCCAGGTACGTCAGGATGGCCATCTTGAAGAAGGCCTCGTCACCGCCGGCGATGACTTGGTGGGAATCACACGCTTTATGCGGCCAAACGGGAGCACAGATTACTACGCAGCAGATGTGATTGCAATGCTTTGCGGCTCGACCCTTGAGTCAACTGAACCCGCGTCCAATGCTTGATCTTCGAACGAAAAGGGGCCGGGGGTAACTCGATTGCGGTGGAGTTCAAAGTCAGTTGACCAAACAGAACTCGTGTGGCTAGAGCAATTCCTAAATTGATGTACTCCCTCCGGAGTGGTTCATGATGTCACCTTGAGCCGCGTGCCTGACAAGGTTCGGCTCGCTGGGGTGAGTGTGCGGCGTGAGGGTCTATGCATTCTTCCCCGCCGCGCCCGGCTATGCCTTTTCGGGAACTGCTCTAGTTCCTCTCGACGTTAGATGATCGGGCATTGGGTGGACTCCATTCGGTCTTCAACCCTTGCGTCTGATCAGCGCAAGTTCTACGATTGTGCCACGGAACAAAACACATGGAAGCAATCGAGGCGTTAAAGACACGTCGCTGCGTACGCGTGTACACGAGGCAAAGTGTGCCGCGGGAAGTGATTGAGGACATCATCGACTGCGCTCGGCTAGCTCCAACCGCGCGCAATGAACAGCCATGGGAGTTCGTGGTCGTTACCGACCCTCCGCGACTGCATAGTATCGCTCAGAAGACGGATTTCGGTAGATTTATCGCTACCGCACCCGTATGTGTTGCAGTTCTTTGTAAGGACAGCAAGTACTATCTGGAGGATGGCTCCAGTGCAACCCTGAGTATATTGTTGGCCGCGAAGGCATACGGGCTTGGCGCATGCTGGGTAGCCGGGGACAAGAAGACCTATGCCGATGACATACGCAAGGAAGTAGGAGCCCCCAGTGACTACAAACTGGTCAGCCTGGTGCCCATCGGGTATTCGGCAGAGCAGCCCCATAAGCCGAAGCGGTCACTGCACGAGGTGTTGCACTGGGAGATGTTCGGAACAAGGTAATGCCGATCAGGCGAGGCGAACCAACTGGGTTACTACTCGCTTTGATTTGCTCGCCGGGTACGTTATTGTTACTATCGCCATGCTAGGAGAACCTATGGATACTCGCACGATACTCGCTAACCTGAAGGCCGAGCGTTACCGCCTCGACCAAGCCATTGCCGCCCTTGAGTCACTGGATGGAAGCGCGCTGGCTATGCCGGCGGCGTCCACTTCCGCCAAAGCTGTCTCCACGCAGCCTAAGCAACGCCGCCTGACTGCTGCCGGCCGGAGAAAATTGTCAGCCATGATGAAGGCAAGGTGGGCAGCGAGGCGTAAGGCAGCTGCAAAATCCGCGGCAGCAAAACCTGCCTCGAAAGCAACCGGTGGCCGTCGCACCATGAGTCCAGCCACCCGGAAGCGCATATCGGAAGCAGCCAAGAAGAGATGGGCTGCCGTGAAAAAAGCAAAGTCGGCATAGTCATCAGGGTATCGGGAATACTGGGGCGGCAACCGCTGCCCTCGTCTTTTTTGCCGCTCACGCGGGAGTGAAGATGGATCGCGAACGCTTCGCCAAAAGTAGTTGAGGAGGTACTCGACTCGCTTCCGAAAGAGTTCCACGCCCGCATCAGCAATGCTGCCGCGACAACCTCGAAACGCGAGTAAGGTTGATAGCCAACGATGGAATCTCATTGGAAGCTATCTTGATTTTTGCGCTCCCGTCGAGTTCGTGCGCGGCCAGTCGATCCGCCAGCGCCCACCCGTTGCCGGTACCCAGAACAGTTGCTTTGGCGGCGTCCCCCGTGCATGGTGGTAGAGTGCAGCAGTGCGCTCGAAGAATCCGCGAGTGTGCCATGAATCCCGAAATCCGAAGCGCTGAAAATCGAGGTGGTGGCAGAATTCATGGCAGAGAGTGCTCAGCAATGTTCCGAAAGAGGTGATCTCCTTGCGCACCGCTGTTCGCATCCATACACGGATCATCATGCTATTGGGATCGTAGTCTCCGAATAACTCTGTCGCCCAGTGTTCCCGCACTTTCAGCGGCCGGGCCGCAAGGACGCGGACCCCGCACGGCGCGATGCGGTAGAACTCCGAGGCGGCGGCCAGAAACTCTGCGCAAGCACGACGGACACTCGCATTTGTCCCCGTCTCCATTGCCGATTCGATGGATTTCGCGACCGTGAGCAGGCATCCGTCCCGTGGCAGGTCGAGTGTCCTGGTCCGGTCGCTTTCCATGAAACCTGCGTGGGTCCCGTTCTTCGGTGGAGCGTCCGTTATCATCGTCCTACTCCAGTCCCGTCCCCGATCGGCGCTATTAATCGCCGGAATGTGCAGCAGGACTCACTGAACACACCCGCGATTCTGAGGCCCCTATGGCGCCTCCGGCCTGGGACATGGCCAAAGTGTCATTTTACCTGGCGAAATAGGCGGCGTTGCGCTCCGCATATTGCTTCAAGGGTTCGGGCACCTCCTCCAGCGCATAAATAATCGACACCGGGCAGACTGGGACGCAAGCCGCACAGTCGATGCACTCTTCCGGATTGATGTGAAGCATTTCTGCTGGTTCGAATGCGGGATCATCCTTCTTGGGACGAATGCAATCCACCGGACAGGCGTCCACACATGCACCGTCTTTCGTACATCCTTCTGTAATTACATATGCCATGATTCACCTCGGTTAAATTTGACTTCCATGCAAGGCTGGCTTGCCCCGACCTCGCTGGGGAAGTAGCGATCGGTAGCAAGCCCTTCATTGCGGATGCCGAAGACGATTCGACCCGCCATCAGTTTCGATGCTTGACGTCCTCCCCGTTAACCCGCCCGCGGCGAAATTCAGGGTAGAACTTATCCACACATTCCGGACATATTCCGTGGGAAAAGTCCACCCCGATATGCTCGTGGAAATATTGTTCGACGGACTGCCAGTACTGTTCGTCATTCCGAATCTTCCGGCATTTCATACACATCGGGATGATGCTTTTCAGAGTCGATATCTCGGTGATGTCCTCGATAATTAACAGCGCCAGCCGCTCGTCGCTACCGGCTATCGGACTCGCTGTGATCAGCAACTCCATCGTCTTCCGACCAGACGCTGGAAGGAAATCCATCTTCATCCGGGCACGGTTAACGGCTTGCCCCTTCAAACACGCCGTCACCGAATTGCGAATGACACATTGCTGGCAAGATGGCGCCCTCCCGCATCCCTCCGGGACATCCATTGAATAAAGGCAATGGAGTACTTCCCCTCCACGCCGTCTAAGAACGTCTCCCTTTTCTTGCCCGGAGAATCCGGAGGCAACCTCGTTGAGGTCAGCTATCCGCACGTCGTCGTCTACTACGAATACCGGCGTTGGAATGGCGTTCAGGATCGTCTGATAAGGAGTATTGTCCTTAAGGTTCATCGGGGGCACCGCCTTAGCTCAGAGTAGCCCGATTGGGGCGATGTATGCAATGGTACGAGGCCCCTTCTTGCTCTGCCGCGACCAAACCCGGTCTGACGGCTTCGACGATCTTGGCAAGGAAACAAATCCCCCAGTAACCATGCCGATTCCCTTCTAAGTGGATTTTCCGCTTGCGCCCGAGCCGGAACGGCGCTCTAATTTGAGGCCGCAAGATAATGCTGCTTGCAGCACCCGTACCGAAACGAGGTTGAGGGTACCTGTCGAGATACGAGGATTTTTTCATAAACCCACAAGCGGGTGAAGGAGGGTATCGTAGCGACGACCCAAGATGACATCCCACGGAGGTTCACCCGAGTTGCCGTGCCCTCAAACGGCGCTTGATAGCTTCGATACAATGGCCGGGCGTGGTCAGCGACTGCGCCCGGTTCAAGATAGGAGGCACTGTAAACGCATTGGGTAATGGCCGTGAACGCCAAAAATGCCGGGCATCAGTATTGCAAATAATGGACGCCGAGAAGATCATCGCCGAAATAGAGTTGCTTGAGCATATCGCCAAGCTGCCGGATAAAAGGCCGATCCGCATGTCGGATTGGAAGGCGGCAAACCAAAAACATGACGAAATATATGCGAATAATCCGTGGTTCCGGCTGTGGAAACGGGACAGCGTGAGCACACCTTCCGGCTACAAACCATGATGATTCTCCTAGCAGGCTCGCACGCCCTTCGGAGTGCGCTGGGGTTGCTTCGATTCGCGATGGGTAGGTTTTCCGACACGGTCAGGTGAGTACACGCAACCTACGCCAGCCAGGTTTCTACGCTACTGGCATGTTGTGCAGTTCCCTCCCGATACAGCGGGCATATGCGGTCAGCATCTGCAATTTGCAGAGGTCGAGGTTTCCCGCAGTGGTAATCCCGGTTGGCCATGCAGCACTGCATGGTCTTGAGTAGGAACCTGATTTACACCGGAATTACGACCTCCCGACCTAAATGAATAATGCATAAGATCCGCAATAAATTCCGCAATAAATAATGAAAAGGTCCGCCTCGATCGCTTCTCCCACTTGGCCAATGAGTTCGAGACAGACCTAGCCTTGGCATTACGGCAACTGCGGCGGAATGCGGTAAATAAGGGGAGTGGTGGAGTTTTCGCCAAACTCCGCGACTCATTGTCGCTGTTGCCGCACTGTCCCTACTCAGTGCCCAATGCCGGCCCGCTTCGGCGGATGAGGGGTCCGACAAACAAAGTTTACGGCGTCATCGGTGCTGCCGCTGCCTTGGTACACGGCCGCCTGAGGATAGGGGCACAGGGGGCGCGTTCGCAGCACAGCCTGGTTGGGGTTGTCATTTGTGTACTTCGTGGCAATGAACTTGTCAGGTGCCGCACCGCGTTCCACCCAGGCCTCTAACGCGCTTAGAACGTTCTGGGCGGGGTCCAACGACCCTGGTAGCACGGCGAACTGCCCGAAGTTATTGGGGCCAGGTCCAAGGGCGCAGTGTCCCATTCCGGGTACCATGAACAGGCGAAAGAATTTGTCGGTTTCGTGCCTGGCCCGCCTGTACCTCCAATCACCGACCTTGCCATGAGCGCCGGCAATATTCCGAACCACGCTTTCATAGTAGTTGATCGCATTCCGGGGGTTTGCTAAGGTATCGGCCCAGCCCTGCGGGACGATCAATTTGCCGCCACGCGCCCGAAAGGCCGACAAGTCCGGGTTCGTGGAGTTGATGATGGCAGCCATCTTCTGATCGGCCAAGGTGATGTCAGTGTCGAAGTTCAGCTTGCGAAAATCCCAATTACGATCGTCGAAAATGAAATACTTGAAGAAGTCACTACCCTCTGGTGCCACGAGCCCCGGTTGCGTCGGACTGGTGCAGGGCACGGAGCCGCAAAGACCGCCGGCAACTTGGGCCCAACTCAGACCATTGTAGGTCGGACGACTCGGGTCGCTGGATTCGCTGCCGGGCTCCAGGCCAGGAAAGATCTGTTGTCCCATGCGCGGGTCAGACGGGCCCGCATAAATCTTCTTCACCGCTTCCACTTGTGGCGCGGTGAGGCAGGTTGGAGCATCTGCACCCGAACAGAGCAGCACCGAGGGATCGAAATTGCAGCGTCGCGGGTCATCAATCACACTATCCACGACTCCATCGAGAGCATCACAGGCGGCAACCGCTGCCGCAGTAATCATCGGCAGCTTCGTGCTCGGTATGTAACTGGCAGGATTGTTCGTGGTTGCCTGTACATCCCATACACGAGTGGCGTACAGATGCGTCCAGAAGTTCACTGGGGCGACCGCCTCAATACCGTCGTAGTCCTCAGGGAAGCGCTGCGCTTCCATGAGTCCTTCGCGGCCGCCATCTGAGCAACCCGTCCAATAGGAGTGGCGCGGCCCGCGCCCGTAATACGCTTGGATGATTGCCTTCGCATTCACCGCAGTAAGATGAGCTGCCCGATAGCCCCAGTCGACGATACGCTCAGGATGTCCGAGCGCGAAGCTTCCACCGGGCGTGACGGAGGAGTCATGGCCCGTATCGGTGCCGGCAACTGCATACCCGCGCTGAAGCCCAACCGCCATTCCCTCGCGGGGGAAGTTGAAGCTGCCCTGGAAGTCGGCATTGCCATTGCCGTTGAACTTTCCATTCCAACCAGAAACCGGCATCCAAACTTCAAATTTAATGATCGAGTCGCTGGTTGGCGTCGCGATTCCTGCCACATAGCAAAACGCGGGGAGAACTGTACTCGGGACGCTACCGTACATAACGATGGGTGCCGCACCCGGCGGGGCGAACGCACCAGCAGGAACTGACTGCGCCCCCGTAATGGTTGTATTCGGCAGCACAAGTGAGGTTAAACTCTCGCACGTTGCCGCTCCTGCGGGCTGGGCGATCAGGCAGCCGAAGGCAATGGCGATCGCTGCGATATAAGATGACCCGTGAGATCTCAGTTTAGTCACTGGTGATGTAGCTACTTGGGCGCCACGCATTTTGTCCTCTTTCTTCCCTCTTCCGATTGCTCGCCTCTTAAGCCGCATCGTTCCGTTTTGCGAAAGCATGCGGCCTCGACCAGTGTACCTGCCCGGCGGCATACAAAGGAGCATCAGTTGAAGGAACTGATCCCGGTGCCCCGGGGCTTTTAAGCCGGAGAACGCAGAAGCCGCTTTTCTGGCAAGAGTCGTTAAAGAACGTGCCCCGCTCGATCAAGCCGGAGATGCTCTCGACGGGAGTGCTACGTTCTGTGGAGCTGGCGTTCCTCTAGACGGGAACATTTGGACATGGACAAGAGGCAGCGGCGTAACCGTGATTTGAGCCTCCGCCCCGCATACGGTCAAACGAGTATTCGCGCCAGAAGGGATTCATTTTGAACTTGCCCCCAGCAACGCACGGAAGATATTACAAGCCACCGCATCGGCTCCCTTGTTGGAAAGCTGTTTTTCACGCACGACCCGCTGATCTTTCTCCACCAGTTCCTTATGCAACACCTCTGTGTCATCAACCGTAAACTTCATGATCCACTGATCTATGCGTTTCTTGCGGCCACGTCCAGTCCATCTCTCTCGCGTGATGTACAGCTCCGGCAAGTCCCCAGGAACCAATGAGGCATAGTACTTGCCGGACTTCTCGTCCCTCAACAAACTTAAGCCATAGTCCGAAGGCTGCCCCATCTCGACAATCAGCTCAACGAGTGCGGCGAAATTCGCCGGGGATTTACATCCCTCAGCCCACGCCATAGGCGCCAATAGCACCAGCGCAATAGTTATGAGTAGCTTATTCATGCTCAGCTCAACTGGAAGCAAAGCCGCTGAAATGTATCTGCATCGAGTTCGTTCAAACGCCGCTAAAGAGAGTCCATGTCGAATAGGCTAGCACTCCGGCGCAATCGTGCGATGCGGAATCCTTCTTTTGAATAGCGCCGAACCGGTCCAAGAACAAGGCGAGCAAGGACTGCTCGCATCACTCCAAGTACCATTTGGCGTATTCTGCATGCACAATGGCGTGTTTTGCATACTCAGAAAGTGCGGCGGGCATCTAGAATAAATACATGTTCAACGCGAAAGCCTACTCCGCTGCCAGTGCGAAATCGCCGCTTGCCTCCACCACGATCGCGCGGCGCGATCCAACCGAACACGACGTACAGATCGAGATTCTCTTCTGCGGCATCTGTCACTCCGATCTCCACCAGGTCCGGAACGAGTGGAGCGGCGTAATGCCCACCGTCTACCCCTGCGTCCCCGGCCACGAGATCGTCGGCCGCGTCACCAAGGTTGGCTCCGCCGTCACCAAGTTCAAGCCCGGCGACCTCGCCGCCGTCGGCTGCATGGTCGACTCCGACGGCACCTGCCCCGAGTGCCAGGCAGGCCTTGAGCAGTTCTGCCCGAACATCGACCTTCACCTACAACTTCCCCGGACAAACATCTTGGAGGCGTCACCTACGGCGGCTACTCCGACAGCATCGTCGTCGACCAGAGGTTCGTCCTGCGCGTTCCTTCGAACCTTAACCTCGCCGGAGCCGCTCCTTTGCTTTGCGCCGGAATCACTACTTACTCGCCGATGCGCCACTGGGGCGTCACCAAGGGCAAGAAAGTTGGCGTGGTCGGTCTCGGCGGACTGGGCCACATGGGCGTGAAGTTTGCCCATGCGCTCGGAGCCCACGTTGTCGTCTTCACGACTTCACCCAACAAGAAGGAAGACGCACTCCGCCTCGGAGCAGACGAGGTCGTGATCTCGCGGAATGCGGACGAGATGCAAAAGCATGCTCGGCAGCTTCGACTTCATTCTCGACGCTGTCTCCGCCGATCACGACATCAACGCCTATATCAATCTGCTGCGCCGCGATGGCAACATCACCCTCGTCGGCGCGCCGGAGAAGCCTCTCGCCGTTTCGGCCTTCGGTCTGATCATGCGGCCGCCGCAGCCTCTCCGGATCGCCCATCGGCGGCATTGCCGAAACCCAGGAGATGCTCGATTTCTGCGGGCAGCACAACATCACCGCCGATGTCGAAGTCATCCCGATCCAGAAGGTCAACGAAGCTTACGAGAGACTGCTCAAGTCGGATGTGAAGTACCGCTTCTCGATCGATATGGCTTCTCTCAAATCTGAGTAAAGCGATGAATAAGCACTTTCGCGTGTCTGGCACCACATTTCAGAAGTTGGAAGAACTGGGAGTCAGCGCCGCTGCGGTCCTCCGCAGGGCGGGGCTCCCCCAGGGATATAGCAAAGAACCGCGCGTGCTACTCAAGACCGAGGAACTCTTTGCGCTGTGGCGTGCGATTGGCGAAGTGAGCACCAATCCTGCGATCGGCCTCCAACTCGGCGCAGAAACCAGGACTGAACGATTCCACCCCATCGGTCTCGCCGCTCTGTCATCGGAAAACTTCGGTTCAGCCGTGCAGCAAATGGCTCGCTACAAACAGCTCACCTGTCCGGAAGAGATCCTGCAAGAAAAAGACGACGAAGAGTGGAGCATCCAGTTCCACTGGCTCCTGGCGGATGAAGTCGAGCCTCCGGTGCTGAACGAATGCTGCTTCGCTTGGGTGCTCTCAATCGCTCGCCACGGCACGGGTACGCGCCTCTCGCCGCTCCGCGTGGAGTTCGTGCGGCCTCGCGCGCACGTGAAGACCATTGAGCGTCACTTTGGCTGTCCCGTGGTCTGCGGAGCCGGTCGCAACGCCATCGTGTTTCGCGTGGCCGACGCTCAGCGCCCGTTCGTCACGCGCAATGCCGAGCTTCTGGAAATGCTTGCGCCGCAGTTTGAGGAAGAGCTGAAGCAGGAGAACGTCGACGAGAACTTCATCGAGCGTGTCCGCTTAGCGATACAGCAGAAACTCACAGGCCGGCGTCCCAACATCGAGGACATCGCCGACGCGCTACATATCAGCTCCCGTACTTTGCAGCGGCGTTTGCAAGACGAAGGATCTAGCTTCCAGCGTGTCTTAGAAGAAGCTCGTCATCAGCTTGCTCGCCACTATCTCAACAACTCCGTCCTCGAGCTGAATGAAGCTGCCTACCTTCTCGGATACAACGACGCAAATTCATTCGTTCGCGCTTTCCGCACCTGGGAGGGAGTTCCACCCGCTCGCTGGCGCGAAGAGCAGCGTGCAAAGGCAGCATCGTAGCCGGGCCATTTCTGTATAGAGAAACAAATTTGAAAGGGAGAGAAATGAAAAATCGCAAGCTTGGAAAAAGCAATCTGGAAGTATCGGCCATCGGCCTCGGCTGCATGGGGATGAGCTTTAGCTACGGCCCCCCTAAAGACAAGCAGGAGATGACCTCGCTGATTCGGTCGGCAGTTGAACGCGGCGTCACATTCTTCGATACGGCCGAGGTCTACGGCCCGTTTACGAACGAAGAGCTTGTGGGCGAAGCACTCGCTCCCTTCCGCGGGAAAGTGGTGATTGCCACCAAGTTCGGCTTCGATCTGAGTGGCGCCGATAATCGGCCGGGAGCGGCAGGTCTGAATAGCCGGCCGGAGCACATCAAGCAGGCCGTCGAAGGCTCGCTCAAGCGGCTCAAGGTCGAGACAATCGACCTGCTCTATCAGCACCGGGTTGACCCGAACGTGCCGATCGAAGACGTCGCCGATGCGGTGAAGGAACTGATTCAAGCAGGCAAGGTCAAGCACTTCGGACTGTCCGAGGCAGGCGCAAAGACGATTCGTCGCGCGCACGCCGTTCAGCCGATCACTGCTCTCCAAAGCGAATACTCGCTATGGACAAGAACCCCCGAGAAGGAAGTGATACCGACCCTCGAGGAACTCGGGATTGGTCTCGTGCCGTACAGCCCTCTCGGGAAGGGCTTCCTGACGGGAGCAATGAACGAAAACACGACATTCGACAGCTCCGATTTCCGCAGCGGCCTCCCACGCTTCACGCCGGAGGCTCTCAAGGCGAATCAGGCCCTGATTAAACTGCTCAGCAGCATCGCGGAACGGAAGAAAGCGACCCCTGCTCAGATCGCACTCGCTTGGCTGCTCGCTCAAAAGCCGTGGATTGTTCCGATCCCAGGCACGACGAAGTTGTCTCGCCTGGACGAGAACATCGGCTCAGTCGCAATCGAACTCACTTCCGGCGAGCTACGCGAAATCGACAGCGCCGCCTCAAAGATCAAGGTAGAAGGGGCTCGCTACCCAGAACGCCTGGAGAAAATGACCGGCCTCTGAGCGGCGCGGGCTTTGATCCGGTGCATTGCGGCCCTCTTAACATTGCTCGATACACCGAGCCGCTAGCACTGGTCCGTCGCCCAACTCGCAACGAGGGCAAAGGTGGCCCGGACTCCAGTACCAATACGAGCGGATTGTCCAATAGTTATGTCCAAGAACTGATGAAGGAATTATGAGTGTATGAGCAGAGAGCCGGCATTCTTGAGGGAAAATGTCGACCTTCAGTTTTCCTGCGGACACGGAGAATCAAACCCGCTCTCGAACTAATCTACGCCTACATCGTTAATCCTCCAAGCGGGTGCATACATAGGCTTCTGTACGGTATGGAAAAGCAATCTCTCCTTTTTGGCGCAAGGCCGGATGGGAGGCTATCAAGGCATGTAATTGCTCGGCTACCTTAAGCTTTTCGCCATCTGGCAAAGCTGCGATAAAGCTAACTGACAGAAAGCGGTCAAGAATTACCTGTTGGGCAATTCCGACATGCTGATATTCAAACGAGGTTTTTTCCGGCGCTGTGAAGTATCTACCGTCGAACGGCTTTCGCCAGTCTCCCTTATAAAAACGTGGCGCATCTCCTTCGTAGGGGGTGATAATTTTGGTGATTGCCGATACCCAATCTACCGATTCGTCCCGAACATTCCAAATCAGCCCAAGCTTACCGCCTGGTTTAAGAACACGGTGAATTTCCCGAAGTGCTACCTCAGATGCAAACCAATGAAAAGCTTGCGCACAAACCAGAGCATCCACTGAACCCGTGTCTAATGGAATAGCTTCAGCACGCCCAGGGAGCAACCGCACCCCTGGCAAAGTTTTTTCAAGTTGCAAATACATCTCCTCCACGGGCTCTATAGCGACGATATTTGCTCCAGTTTGCGCCAGTAGTCTTGTGAATTTCCCAGTGCCCGCACCAAGGTCGACTACGAGTTTGCCCGTTGTAACACCTAAGTTATCCTTGAGCCAAAGCAAGATACCGCTGGGGTATTCCGGACGGCCTTGGGCATAGGTTTGCGCCACAATGGAATAACCTCGTTGTGCGGCTTTATGGATTTCGGTCATAGCAACAGGAATCTCGTTTCTTAAGGCACCACTGTCATAAATCTTACCCCCGCCTTGGCCCCAGGAGACCAGCCGGATGAAAGCAGCAAACCAGGCACAGTTCAGCCCGGACTAGATCCCCAATATTTAACTGATATTACGTCACCACTCGTAAAAGCCGCTGTGCGCGAGATCAACTACCAGCGGAGTCAGTCCTTTTTCGCGGACAGAGCCGACCCCGGCGGCTGTGGTCACAATACATCCGCCTATGCCGCAGACAAAACCCTTGTGCATGATTACCTGGCCGTTGGCGATAGCCATGACCGGTTGCTGACTCGCTAAATCAAGCACGGTCACATCGGCGTCGGCCCCTTCACGGAAATGCCCCTTGTTGGCAAGGCCGAGTATCCGGGCAGGATTATAGCTGGCTTTGATTACAAACTCCTGGATAGTAAGCGCCTCCAGCTTGACCAGTGCCAGACCCATCTCGGCGATAACATTGCGGGGGATGCCACCGCCGTCGGTGCTGATGCAATCGACAACAAAGTCGCCGGAAGAGCGTTTCGCCGCGGCCAGCCTGAGTCGCGGTTCAGGAGGATTGACCTTGAAACCGACGGTGGCATCGGTTTGTTTTTGCCGCCAGTAGGCGACGGCGTTCGGCCCTGTAGCCAAAATCATTTGGCCGCCGGCCTCCACGTTGATCTGGGCCCAGCCGGCGAGGATAGCTTTCTCCATGCCGGCTTCACTCGATGCAAAGCCCCCGATAGCCAGACACTTTTGTGTCACAAGGCTCTCGGGCACGCCGCCGCCGCACTTGGCGCTGGTGCCGTTTACCGGCGACAGGTAGGACTCGGTGCGGATGTTGGGATTTTCATTCAGGGCGGCAACGACTTCCTCGGCCTCGGCCATATAAGGCCGAGTCAAGCCTCGACAGTAGCTGTTGACATGAGCAATATGCAGCGAATGGCCCTGCGCCAGAGCCACGGCTTCCAGAAAGCCCTCGATGTTGGAACCACTCTTTTTGCTGCCGGCGTGAAAGGCGATGTACGCTTTGTAGCGGTTGGCCACCGCGATGGCCCGGGCAGTGGCATCCGGGGTCAGCGGATAGTGTCCTCCCAAAAGCTTAAAGCCAATAGCTCCCTGGGCAAGACACTTTTCCAGAAGGTTCTGCAACTCACTCTCGCCTGGGTCTTCGTCAGCCACGGTATGACCGGGACGTACGTAGTTAATGCATGCGATGTTGAGACCTACGCCATAGTCCCTGGCAATATCCAAAACACTGTCAACCGGGCCCGACATATCCAGCGCCGTAGTAACCCCGGCCCGGGCCAGCATCTTGTGGGCGAATCTGCCGCCGAGCCAGGTGGACGCGTGGACGTGAAGATCGACAATCCCCGGCACGACATGAAGACCGGTCGTATCGAACAGCTCTTTGGCCTGAGCAGAATCGAGATCAGGAGCCACTTCTACGATCTGGCCGCCTCGGATAGCCAGATCCATGATTCCTTCCCGCTGGGTGGTAGGGTCCACCACCAGCCCGTTTTTCAGCAATAAGTCATAGCGATAGGCCATGTGCTTCCTCTTACTCTATACAGTCAGACAGAAGTTCCGCCACGAACAGTACCGTCATTCGACGCCAAACGCCAGTACCCCTTCATCGAAACGAAGTAATTGTTGTGATGACTGTCGGCCATGTTGCCTGCATCGGTAATTATTCCTCATGGGCTTTACAGCAGCATGAACATGATAACGACGACGGCGATAATCATGCCGGGGGCATTGCGTTTGGCCACTTCCAGCGGGCTGATCCCGGCGATGGAAGCGCAAATAATTGCCGACCCGGAGATAGGCGACATGGTCCGCCCAAGAGCCCCGCTAAGGGTGGCGACACTGCCCATGTTAACTACTGTCAGACCGAACTGGGCGGCGTGGGGAGTCACCGCCTGATTGAAAGCGAGGGCCATGGCGTCGCCCGTACCAGAGATAACCGCAAGCAGGAAGGGGCCGAAGGTGGCTGCGACCTTGACGAGAGCGGTGGAACTCACCAGCATAGTGATGAATGCCTTCACTAGGCCGATGGCTTCCATGCCGCCGACGAAAACTCCAGCGGCGATGATAATGCCGAGAATGCTGCCATAGGCGTTGCCCATGCCGTCGAAGAAGGCTTTTGTCACCTGGGTGGGGCTTTTGCGGGTGGCGGCAATGCCGATGAGCACTCCGATCAGCATGGCGTGAGGCACGCCCACTTTTTGCAGCACCGGGCTTATACCCGTTGCTCCCAGGACCAGAATCAGCACAGGCAATATCGGTATGACAGCGAAAAGGGGCTTGGGCTTAAAACGCTCCCCGCCGTCAGCGACGCCGGTGCCAGCTACATACCCTTTATTTTCTTTCAGTAAATAAGCCACAAGGGTTATGGATGCGGCCCCGATCAAGACGGCGACAACATCGGCCTTGGAGTGCACCCTGATGACATCCATGACATTGACTCCAGCAATCTTGGCCACGAAAGGATTATGGGCCAAGCCGGGGCTTAGCATGCTGCCAAAGGTGCCGGCATAAACGGCGGCAGCGGCGGTTGCCGGGTGAACGCCAGCGGCCACAAGGATCGGGATGAAAATCGTCCCTACAGCAGCCGAAACGCCGGCGGCGGTTGGCAGAGCGATATTGATGGCAAAGGTGCCCAGGGTTGCGCCGGGAATCAGCAGCGGCCTGATTTTGGTCAGGGCGTTGGCGACCAGATGAATTAGGTGCTTGTCGCATTCGGTGTACTTCATGACGAAAGCAAAGCCCATGACTGAGCAAATAGCTTCGATCAGGCCCGCTGTGGTCATACTTTTGGCGAAAGCGTTAAAAGCGGCCAGAGGATTGCCTCCCAGAGTGGCCATCACGACTCCGGAAGTGAATAAAACCATTCTCGTCTCGTACTGTTTGATCAGCAGGTAGATAGTGGCCAAAATGATGGCGATACCGAGGAGAATCATGCGTAATCCTTCCGGTGCGTATTTTGAATGAACAAACGGTAAAACTGTTCGGCGCGCGATAGCTAACAGCCATTGAGCAGGCTGCCGAAAAACTCCGCTTCGAGGGTGTTATCCAGAGCGTAGCGAAAGATCTGCTGTTTGCGCGCGTTGCAAGTAAAGCAGATTTTTGGCTCGCGCAAAACGGCGCGACCCAAGGATGACATGGCTAAGAGTTTTTCAGCAGCCTCTGAGGGAAACGCCATCTTCCGTTGGCGTATCAAGCGATTCCCTGCCTAGCACGCTTTCATTTACTACTCTAGCCGGAATTTTCTTTAGACCTCGAAAAATGGCACCATTGTATGCGCATATCGCCCGTTCGCAACATTCTAATTCAATGCTATCGTCCTCATTTCTCCAGAGCTGTCAGCCACTGACCAATACCAAGCTACAGGGAAAGAGAATGCAGCAATCCTGAAGGATTTGCTCGGCAGAGGTAGTTTGCCAAACTGGGATCGCGTTCATCCAGAAGACCGGGTACGGCGACGAGGGATGATTTCAGGGAATGGGCGGCGGGACTGGCTGAGGCTACAATACAAACAATGCAATTTTATTGTCCAAAATGCGGGTCGGAAGATGTTCTCGCTTACACAAACACTGATTCTCTGACAGCGAGCCAAACCCAAATGTTCTGTGTTGACTGCCACACGATTGGCAGCAAAGAGCAATTTTGCAAGAAACCTTATTTTTGGAATTGGAGATTTTGGAGAGTAAAGCCGATTCCTCTACTCCTCACCATCGGAATATCTTTATGCATTTCTGCGTCTGGAAAGGTTCGCGCCATCGTATTTATTGTCATTTACGCTCTCCTTTGTTCAATCACCCCACGACGGCGTAACGGCCAAAGAATCTTTCCACCATATATGTGGTAGGCCCCGACAGTACCTAACAACGAATGCAACCATCACCCGTTACACCTGCAGGACGTCGTCTGGTCGTGCAACCAGTTCATAGAGAACAGGGTTCACGAAAAAGCCCAGCAACAGGCGCGACATCAGGCCGGCGACAATCACAATCGCAAATGGCCGTTGAGTGTCTGAGCCGATGCCGTGTGACATGGCCGCCGGCAAGAGCCCGAGACATGCCACGAGAGCTGTCATCATGATCGGCCGCAAGCGCAGCAGCGAGGCTTCGTGCGTGGCTTCGCGAATACCCTTGCCTTCCAACCGCAGCTTGTTGATGTATGACACCAGGATGACAGCGGTCTCAACCGATACACCCATCAGCGCCAGCAATCCGAGAACCGACGACACACTGAATGGAGTGTTCGTCAGTTTCAGGGCGATCAGCGCGCCCACTGGTTCGGTCATCACCACGCCCAAAGCAATCGTGAAGGGAAATTTAAAGTTTCCGTAGAGGGCAAACAGGATGAGAAAAATAACCAGCACTGCCAGCGGGCCAATCACGCTAAGTTGCTGCTTGGCGGCGAGGAACTGGCTATACTCGCCGCCCCAACTCAGCCAATAGCCCTCCGGCAGTTGCACGACGCGATTGACCGCCTTTTGTCCGTCGCGTACGGCGCGCTCCAGATCGCGCCCCTCGATGCTGTACTGGACGCCGATGTAGCGCGAATTGTCTTCGCGATAGATGAACGACGCGCCGTTACTTTCCTTGATGCTGGACAGTTCTTTCAGCGGAATCTGCAGACCGTCCGGCGTGCCCACGAGCAAATTGCCGATCTGTTGCGGACTGCTGCGAAATTGCGGCTGCATGCGAACCACAAGGTCAAACAGCTTCTCTCCCTGGATGACCTGGGTTGCGGCTTGACCACCGACCGCGGCCTGGATCACTGCCTCGACATCGGAAACATTGATGCCATACCGCGCAATCTTCTCGCGGTCCACATCGATCAGCAGGCTCGGCTGCCCAAGTTCCCGCACGACCGTCAGCTCGGTGAAACCGGGAACACTTTGCAGGACATTCTTGATCTGCAGTGCTTTGTCTTCGAGAACATTCAGGTCCGTGCCGTAAACTTTAACGGCCAGAGAGCTCTTCAGCCCGGTGAGCGCCTCGTCCACCGCATCCTCGGCCGGCTGCGTATAGTTAAAGATGATGCCGGGAAATGCCGTCAGTCGCTGGTCGATGGATTTGATCAGCTCTTCTTTGTTGCGAATTTCACCTTGCTTCCAGGCGCTTGTCGTTGTAAGGCTTGAGTCCGACATAGAACTCGCAGTTGAAGAAGCCCGTCGGATCAGTCCCATCGTCGGGCCGTCCCAACTCAGAGCCAACCACGGTCACCTGCGGATAGGACATCAGGATGTCGCGGATCTGCGGAGCAATCTTCGAAGCTTCTTCGAACGAAATGGTATACGGCATGGTCGCGCGCACCCACAGTGCGCCTTCGTCCAGATGCGGCATGAATTCGCCGCCGATGAAGGGCACGAGCAGCAACGTGAGCCCGAAGATCACGGTCGCTCCGAACAGCGTCCAACCAGCGATGGTTCAGGCACCAGTCCAGTTTGCCGGCGTAGAAACGCTTCGATCGCCTCATAGGGCCGGTTCGGCTTTTCGCGTACCCCGCGCCTTAAACCAGTAGGAAGCCAGAACCGGAACGAGCGTCAACGTCAGCACCAGCCCGCCCAGCAGCGCGAACGACATCGTGTCGGCCATCGGATGAAAGAGTTTGCCCGAAGGTCCGCTTAATGCGTAGATAGGCAGGTATCCGGCGATAATCACGGCGACGGAATAGAAAATTGGCCGGTCAACGTCACGAGCGGCAGCCAGAATAACTTCGTTCAGCTTGTATTCCGTCCCCTCGCGTTGGGCAAGTTCGCGGTAAATGTTCTCCATCATGACGACGGTGCCGTCGATGATGATCCCGAAATCGATGGCTCCAATCGAGAGCAGGTTCGCGGACACATCATGCGCATGTAGAAAGATGAACGCGAAGAGCAGAGACAGCGGGATGGTGAGTGACACGATTACCGCCGCCCGGAAACTGACTAGAAAGAAGATCAGCACGATGAAGACCAGGATCATCCCGCGCAGAAGGTTGTCTTCAACGGTGTGCGTGGTCAGTCGCACGAGATCGCTGCGATCGTAAAACGGACGAATCTTCACGTCCTTGGGCAGGATCTGGCGGTTGAGTTGGTCGGTTTTCTTCTGTACGCCGCGCAGTACGGTCTGGGTCTGCTCGCCGCGCCGCATGAGAATGACGCCTTCGACGGCGTCATCATTCTTCTGGAAGCCGAATTGGCCCAGCCGCGGCGCGTGCCCGATCTCTACCTGGCCAATGTCACGAATGCGGATCGGCGTTCCTTTGTTGGCTCCGACAACAACGTTCTCGATGTCCTTCGTGTCGCGCACCAGCCCGATGCCGCGCACGTAATAGAACTGGCCGCCTTGCGAATAGAATCCGCCACCGGCATTAGCATTGTTATTGGTCAGTGCCTGCATGACTTGCGGCACGGTCAGGTGATACCCGTATAGCCGCGCAGGATCGAGCAGAACCTGATACTGCATGACCGTGCCACCGAAGCCAGAGTCATCGGCCACGCCATTCACGGACTTGTAGGCGCGCTCGATCACCCAGTCTTCAATCGTTTTCAGTTCCTGCGGGCTGCGGTCGGGGCTTTCCAGCACGTAGCGGTACACCAGTCCGCTCGGACTGAATAGCGGCGCCAGTGTCGGCGTCACGCCGGTGGGAAGCTGCGCTTCTGAAAGGCGCTGAAATACGTTCTGACGTGCGAAGTAGTTGTCCGTATCGTCGGTAAAGCTGAGGAGGATATCGGAAAGTCCGTAGAGCGTAATGGAACGCATCACCACCAGTTGCGGCACGCCGTTCATCTCCACCTCAAGCGGTAGAGTGACCAACCGCTCTATCTCCTCGGCGGCATGACCGGGCCATTGGGTGATGATCTCCACCATCGGCGGAGAGAGGTCGGGATACGCATCCACCGGCATTCGCTGGAAAGACAACACGCCCCAGATGCTCATGAAAAGCACCAGCATCAGCACAAGGAATCGCTGCCGCAGCGCCATTTGCACGATGCGGTGGATCATCCCGCTCTGGCCGTTGCGTTCGTTGCCTCGGGTTTGGTCTTCTGTTGTCATCGTTGTAGCTGAATTCGCAAATTGCAGGAACAAGCTGCCGTCGCCCACGACACGCTCTCCGGGTGCGACGCCGCTGAGTGAGTTGCGTATTCCCTCCGGCGCTCTCCCCAGCGTCACTGCCCGGCGGGCGAACTCGTTGTTCTGGTTGACGACGTACACGAACGGCTGATTCTCCGCGTCGCGCAACACTGCGGCGTTCGGCACGGTGAGTGCATTCTGAATGGTCCCGGCCTGCACTGTGGCAACCACGTACATATCCTTTTTCAACTTGCCTTGAGGATTCTTTACGTCGATGCGCGCTTGCAGAGTCCGGGTATTGGGATCAAGTGCCGCCGCTATGTAGGAAATCTTGCCGTGAAGCTCAGTGCCGGGATAGGAGTCCGTGGTAATCGACACCGGATCACCAAGGTGAACGTAAGGCAAGTCTTTCTGATAAACATTGGCCAGCACCCACACGGAACTCATATTGGAGATCGTGAAGACCTGTGTGGCTCCGGCCTGGATCACCTGCCCTGGCGCTGCCAGTCGTTCCACCGCTTCGCCGGCGATAGGAGCTAGCACTGGAATTTCCGAAGCCGCCGGTTTGCCGACAACTGCCTCAGGTTTTGAGATTCCCAGAATCTTCAAAGACTGCTCGGCCGCGCCGAGATCCGCGGATGCCTGGGTGCGCGTCGATTCGGCTGCCTCCAGGTCGCGCTCGGCAATGGCGTGGTGTTCATAGAGGTCTTTCGAACGCAGATAACTTTTGTCCGCCAGCTGAAAGGCATCGCGCGCTTTCAGGTAGTTCGCGAGCAACTGCGAATAGTCTGGACTGGCGACATACAGCAAAGGCTCGCCACGACGGACCTGCTGGCCCGGTGTGACGACGATCCGGCTGACCGGGCCGCCGATCTGCGTAATCACGGGCGTGGTGTTGAACGCGTTAAAGGCGACCGCGCCCGTCAGGCGCAGACTGCGGGGAATCGATGTGGGCGCGACCGTCACGATCTGGAGGTGGGCCATCTGTTCTGGCGGAACGGTGAACGTTTGCGTCTTGTTGCTCGCTGGGCCGGAGTTCTGCGCTGGTGTGCTGCAGCCGAGCGCGGCCGATAACAGGACGGAAACGGCTACAAGCAAGCTACACCGCATGATGATGGCTCTTGGTTGGCTGATCATGGCAAAGTCCTCGTCCCTACCACTTCTTTCAACTGTTCAATCGATAGCAGATAGGTGGCCAAGGCTTGACGATAGGAGAGTTGGGTGGAGCGATAGCTGCGCTCGGCATCGAGAAAATCGAGCAGACTCGCGGCGCCGCGTTTGTAAGCATACTCACTAATGTCGCGTGAGTCCTGCGCTTGCTTCAGATATCCCGAGAGGTAGAGCTGGACGATCTTTTGGTTGGTCGAGAACGCTTCGTAGTTGTTGCGAACGTCGGTCAGTACGGCGTCGGAGGCAGCCCGGGCGTTCTCTTGCGATTGCGTGAGGGCAAAACGAGTGCGCGCGATCTCGCCTTGATTGCGATCGAAAACCGGTATTGGGATGGAAAAGCTTGTGCTGAGAGAGCTCAGGTCAGAGACGTGGCTGTACGAGAGTGTCGTGGTCAAATCGACCTTTGCGTTAGCCTTGGCGAGCGCGATTTGACTTTGCGCTGCCCGAGTGCTCTGCTGCGCGGCTAGCAGGTCTGGCCGCAGATTCAAGGCGCGCAATCGCAGATCATCCAGATTGACGGACAGCGGCTGATAAGACAGGTCTCCTTCGACTTCAAAGTTCGCCGGAACGGCGTCATAACCAAGCAATTGTCTTAGGCTGGCGAGGGCCTGCACCTTGGCGACCTCTGCGCCGGCAACGTCGGTCTGGAATTGCAGCAGCTGCAGCTTGATCTTCAGCAGGTCGCCTTCGCTGATGTCGCCCGCTTTGTACCGATCCTCACTGATCCTGACCGTCTGCTCGAAGCTGTCCAGGGCCTTGCGCGCGAAGTCGAGAACCGACTGCGCAAGTTGAGCGCCGACGAATTGCTGTGCAACGTTGAATATTAAGACTCGTTCGGTATCGCTCACCTGGTACCGAGTTACTCCCGTGGCATCGCGGGCCGCATCGATACGGCGATGCCTTTTTCCACCCCGCTCGAGCAGGTAACTCACTCCCATATCAAATTGCTGGGTATTGGACACGTTATCGAGAGTGAAATTCTGGGGGCTAAACACCGGGAGGAAGAGTGCGTCCCAGAGAAGCGTCGGGTTGGGGCGCAGGGATGCGGTAATTTCCTGCGCCTGGTTCTGTTGGATCTGGGTACGCGCAGCTTTCAGTGTATGACTATGGGTCAGCGCCAAGTCGATAGCTTGTTCGAGGCTGATGCGCACGGGCGTCTGGGCGTTTGCGAGACCTGTAAGCAACAATAAAACAAACGCGAAGGCATACTTCTTGACGAATTTTGAGCGAAACTTTTCCATACGAGCACCAGCAGAAAATCTCCCTTCCACCTCAATACTGGATACGACGTTGCCGTGGCAAGCTGGAACCGTACCAGTATTCGAGACCCAGAGATCGAGGAACCCGGAAGCGCCTATCGGAAGATCGGTGGTGGACGAATGTATAACGCGAAGGCCTGCGAAGCAGAACGCTTGATCACACGTCCTGGGAACGATGGTTCGGACGGGCCTTCAACGGAGGGAATGGATACGAGCGGCACAGCCAGCGAAGGGGAATGAGAACTTGCGCAGATCACGCAGAATGTTTGCGTGGATCGCACGTTGTCTGCCTGGGATACTGTGCTGTGCTGGGGAGGGAATTCTTCCCCTAGTCCGCACGCGTGCGCGGCTTGGGCGGAGTTCATGAGTAAAAGAAGCACGGTGCAGATCCAACTCAATCGCATCCGAGTCCGTGTTTGCGTGCAGTGCTCCACCCTTAACAGGGATATCCTCTCTCAACTCTCAATCGGTTGAAATTGTACTGCTCGTGAGCGGTTTTGCAAGGCGAAACCTGTATCTTCGCCATTGCCTTTCGTGGTCTAAGGTGTCATCTGCTGACCGGCATGGAAAATGCGAAGGCTAGAAAGTCCAGAAAATCCTTGCACTGAAAAGGGAACACGCTTAGACTTTTCACCGGAGCAAGTAAGCGTAAGTGAATTGTGTAAGTTGTTGATTTTACATGGCGGAGAGAGTGGGATTCGAACCCACGTTAGAGTTACCCCTAAACACGCTTTCCAAGCGTGCGCCTTCAGCCACTCGGCCATCTCTCCGCAGAGCAACGCGCGAAGCCGCGCAACCGCACTTCAAATTCATTCTAGCAGAGGCACCATCGCGACGTTGCCAGTTCCGGCCCGAGAAACCACCGCTGGTTCGCGGCGCGAGGCGAAGGCCCGGGCATTTTCATCCCCAAAGCGACACGGATACATCGCCTTAGGAACCGCTCTCAGACGAGAACTCGTCTCCATCGCGCACGCTCCGTCACGGCGATTGCGATGGCAGAACAAAGTTCGCCGTCACTTTTCGTCTTTTTTCAACTGCTCGGTCAGGTAATTCTTGATGCCCATCTCGGTTATGACGTGCAGTTGCGCTTCCAGCCAGTCGATATGGTGTTCTTCATCGCTCAGGAGTTCCTCGAGCAGCATTTTGGAGCCATTGTCTCCGCTCTCGACGCAGGTCTTAACGCCGGCATTCAGCCGCTTCACGGCGTCATATTCCAGTTCCACGTCGTTGCGGAACTGCTGTTCAACGGTGGCGCCGATATTGATCTTGAAATAATCGCTCATATTCGGCGTTCCATCCAGGAAGAGAAGCCGTTCCATGAGCTTTTCGGCGTGGACCATCTCTTCGATGGACTCTTTCTTGATCTGCTTGGCCAGGCGCTCATAGCCCCAGTTTTCGCACATTTCAGCATGCAGGAAGTATTGATTAATGGCAGTGAGTTCCGCCTTCAGGCATTGATTCAGCACATCGATAACTTTTGCATTGCCTTTCACGTTTGCGACCCTCCAAAGCTACGCTCGATTGTATCCGCGGAGTCGAATCCGCCGACTCTGCATTGTAAACCCTGCCGGGCCGCCGGGGACAAACGCGGGTAAGAACCTGATGGTTTTGGCTTGGACCGGTTTTGCCGGCGAAACGGGTTAGCTGGAGCTGGCGATGTTACCGATGCTGTCGGCGGCTGCGGCGGCAGGAGTTTCCGTCAGGCCCGGCGAACTGCCGAGGAGTTTGTGGTGCATGCAATACAACGCCAGTTCCAGGCGGTCCGAGACGCCCAGCTTGTCGTAGATCTTACGCAGATAGTTCTTCACCACCTGCTCGGTGGTGCCAACCTCGGTGGCAATTTCCTTGTTCCGCAGCCCCTGGGTGACGCCCGAGATGATCATCAACTCCTTCGAACTCAACTTCGTCCTGGTCTTCGGACTGATCAGCTTCGTCGCTTGGGCGCGATAGGCCTCGATCACAAGATTAATACATCGATTATCCAGCCAGGTTTCGCCGACGGAAACTTTGCGAATACACTTGATCAGCAGGTCTGGAGAAATGGAGCGTGGCACGACCCCGCAGGCACCCCGGCGGACATATTCCAGGATTTCCGATTCATCCTGATCGGCCACGATCAGCACCACTTTTAAGTTGGGAACCAGATGCATCAGTGCGGCGACGCTTTCGCCCGGCTCGGGCGCAATCGCAGCTTCCATCAGGAGGACGTCGGTGGGATGCCGTTGAATGGCCGATTCCGTCTGGGCCAAAGTTTCGGTCTGGGCCATCACGCGCAAGTCATCTTCCAGAGCAAAAATTTTCCTCATGCCCACGCGGAAAATCGGCTCGCTATCGGCAACGATCACGCGAATCCGATTGACGTCGCCATCGAGCTCTTGCTCTGTTTGTCCCTGTGCCTCAGCAGGCTCCGTGGCCATCGCAGTTCCCTGGGGAAACTTTCCCCTTCCTATTTACGAACGCAGGAATCGGTACTCGTCGATAATAACAGCTAACTCCTGACGATTACCTACAGGTGAGCAGCGTACCACGCGCCCGGTACAGTTCACCAGCACATCCTTGCCCGTACGGAAATTTCCCGCGGGCATGGCCATGACGAACTCAATCGTACTGTCTACCGGGATGAAGTGATCCAACAGAAAGAGGGCGCCTGCCGAGGAAATGTTTTGAGACTCCGCAGGGAACTCTTGCCCGTTGTGATGAATCGTGATTGCGAGCCTGATCGGGAAGCGAACCCCGCAACGTAAATCCGGGATGTAATTGGGTGCTATCACAATTCCGGAGCATATACCTTTACCGCGGATTGTCCGAATTACGAAAGTAATGTTTGCCGGAATGACGCCCGGGGCGCTGCCCGGATGGCCATAGCATCCTGGCAAGTGATGATCTCGCAACCAGTTAAAAACATAATTAGAACTTAGTAACCTCGGTAAAATTGAAGCCGTTCACTTTCATTGCGGGCACCACCATGTCGAATGATTCCTCACCGCTGGCCCGCACCGGCGCGCCCATTGCCACTACGTTGGAGAGCATGTGCAGCAGGCTCTCATTGAACCGGAAGTTCAAAACTCCCTTGCCGATCGCGCCGTTTTCCACCAGGAAAGTCCCGTCGCGAGTCATGCCGGTGAGAATCTTCTCGTATGGGTCAACCTCGCGGATGTACCACAGCCGCGTGACGTAGATCGCGCGCTCGCTCTCGCTCACCATTTGCTCCAGCGTCTGGACCGCGCCCGGCGCCTCGAAAACAATGTTGATTGGGGCTTCGCCCATCTCGTTCGGCAGAGGGAAGCCGTGGCCGGTGGGCTGAGGCTTTCCCAGTTGCGAAGCGAATGGCGAGGCAGCGAGCTGCCGGGCGATGCCGCGAGCGTATACGAGGTTCTTGATGACGCCGTTTTTTACCAGCTCCACCCGCGTGCGGCGCATGCCTTCACCGTCAAAGGCCGCTCCCGTTTGCAAGGGATGATAGACATCGTCGGCGATGGTAATGTTCTCGCCGAAAATCTTTTTCCCGATCCGGTTGTTCAAGAACGAACGCTGATCAAGCAGCGCCATGCCGCTGAAATCCCAGAACATGAAGCCCACCAGATCGAGCACCGCCGCCGGCTCCAGGATTACGGTGTACTTGCCCGCGGCCAGTTCTTGCGGGTTCGCCGACCTTTTGGCCTTCTCGGCCGCCGTCTCCGCCAGCCCGAGCGCATCGATCTGGTCGATATCGGACGAATTGCTTTTCTGCCAGCCCGAGGAGTTCTCCGCCAGCATGGTTATAGAGGCCTCGGCCAGCGTCTGCGCGTGGTAGAGGTCGACTCCTCGCGAATTCAGCAGCACTTCCATCTGCTCCGAGACGGCGAAGGTGCCGGCCGCGGTCAGGCGCTCGCGCTTGGCGATTCCGACCATCCCAGCGACCGCGTCGGCGCGTTGTCCTGGATCGATGGCCGCAGTGCGCGCCACATGGCGGTTCGGGGTTGAAGCCTTGCCGGTCTCCTCCGGCGTGGGCAGCGCGAGCAGGTCGGGATCACGCTGCTGCACCTTGGCAAGCGACTCGGCCTGCGCAACCACGCGCCTCAGGCTTTCGTCGTCAAAGCGGTTGGTGCTCGCCCGCGCCGTGCGTCCATCGAAAACCACGCGCAGGGAAGCGGCATAGTTTTCCTCGGCCACGTTCTGGGTGATGGCGTTGTTGGCGAAACGTGTAAGCGCGCTGCGCCCGCCGCTCACCATCAACTCCACCTCTTCAGCGGAGGAAAGCTTGCGAATGCGCTGGAAAATCTCGCGAGCCCTGTCCTTATCTAGCATCTTGCCGCTCTTTCGCACATTGGGTGTCTTGCTTGGTTGCGTAGAACCAGAGCTTGCCGACTCTCAAATGGAACCTCGATGGCCCAGTTCCGAAACTTGAAACTCGAAACTTCCTCACTGCCCCTTATAAGCCGAGCCCACCTGCACGTTGCGGAAGCGCGCCGGCGACGCTCCGTGCCCGGTTCCCATCACCTGCTGGGGTTGCCCTTTGCCGCAGTTCGGGGTGCCCCACAACGTCCACTCGTCGCGCGAGCACAAAGCGTCCAGAGAGTTCCAGAACTCGGTGGTGATCCCGGAATACGAAGGATTCTTAATCATCCTCCCGAGCTTGCCGCCTTTGATCTCCCAGCCGATTTCGCAGCCGAACTGGAAATTGTAGCGCTTGTCGTCGATCGACCAGGAACGGTTCGTCTGCATGAAGATGCCGTCGCCCGTCTGCGCGAGTAACTCATCAAGCGTCAGCGGGCGCTCGCCCGGCAGCAGGCTGATATTCGTCATACGCACGATGGGCACGCGGTTCCAGCTTTCGGCGCGCATGTTGCCGCCGCTGCGGGTGCGCCCGATCATCGCCGCTGTGTCGCGCGAGGAGAGATACCCTGTGAACTGCCCTTGCTGGATGATGGGCACCGACTGCGCCTCGACGCCTTCATCGTCGTAGGCGAAGGTGCCCAACCCCGGGCCGTGCGCTTCGGTCGCATCGGCTACCACGTTCACCAGCTCGCTGCCGTAGCGCAGGTGGTTCAGCTTGTCGAGGGTAAGAAACGAAGTTCCGGCAAAGTTCGCTTCCATGCCGAGCACGCGGTCGAGTTCAATCGGGTGGCCGATCGATTCGTGAATCTGCAATCCCATCTGCGAAGAATCCAACACCAGCGTCAGGCGTCCCTGGGGACATTGCGCCGCGTGGTGTAGCGCCACGCACTGCTCGCCGATGCGCCGCGCGTTCTCCAGCAGCTTCAACTCTTCGACCAGCTCGTAACCTTTGTTCTGCCACTGTCCGCCAAAGGAGTTCGGATACGAGCGCTTCTGGATCTCTGTGCCGGCAAACGCGTAGGCGGCATAACCCGCCCCGGTCGTATAGCGCGTCTGGCGAATAGAAGAGCCCTCGGTGTTGTAAAACCACTGTTCAGAGCGGCGGAAGTTGAGGTTCGTCTCGGCCAGCGTTATGCCCGGGACACCTCGTAGAGCCGCGTCAATCGCCATCAGCAACTGGAGGTTGTCGTCTATAGACGTCGTAAACGGGTCGATTTTGCAAGGCGAACTCCAGTCGGCCTTGGACGGCTTCTCCGGAACCAGTTGCAGCGGGCGTTCCTTCACCCTCGCCGAAGCCCTGGCAATGGCTACGGCTTCGGCGGCGCAACGCTCAACGCCCTGCTGCGTCAGCTCCTCTGTGGCGGCGAAGCCCCAGGCGCCATCGGCGATCACCCTGATCCCGGCTCCCATCGATTCAAAACTGGAGGCGGTGCTGATCTTTCCGTTCTTCGTCGCCAGCGCCCGGTCGCGTTCGTGCACCGCCCGCGCCTCGGCATAGCTTGCGCCCCGCGCCTGCGCCGTCCCTAGTGCCCACTCAGCAACCTGTTTCATGCTCACCTCGAACCGATGATGATAACAAGTTCGGGGCATAGCCTGCGTCGCCGTCGTCGATCCGCGACCGATGCCTCACGGCTTCGAACTAAGCAAAACAGACTAGAACCTATCTCATAAATGACGCTCGCGAGTAAATGCTTGCATTGCGAGCGGAGTTGAAGCAAATCAGGTGCATGGCTGATCTCACGGATATGCAGTGGGAACGTCTCAAGCCCCTGGTGGAGTGGAACCAGAAACGGCGGCCCGATGGACGCGGGCCGTCCCTGGAGCGATGCACGCCGAGCACTGAATGGTGTGCTATGGATTCTGCGAACAGGCGCCCCCTGGCAGGATCTTCCACCACGGTATGGGTCGTACCAGACCTGCCATCGGCGCTTCCAGCAATGGCAGCAAGCCGGCGTGCTGGACGGTATCTTGTGGGCGTTGTGCGAAGACCTGCTGGCGCGTGGGGAACTCGGGTTGGAGGAGACGTTCATCGATGCCTCCTTCGCGGGGGCAAAAAGGGGGCGATCGCATTGGTCCAACACGCTGCGGCAAAGGGAGCAAGATCATGGCAATCGCGGACAGCCATGGTCTTCCTATCGCCGTCCGGGTTACAAGCGCTTCGCCGAATGAGTCCACCCTGGTCGAAGCCACGCTCGCCCAACGCCACGTCGCAGCCCTGCCCGAACGAATGATCGGCGACAAGGCTTACGACAGCGACCGATTGGATGAGCGGCTGCAGCAACAGCAAGGCGTCGAACTGATCGCGCCCAACCGGCGCAAGCGAAGGCGAACACAAGACGGGCGGCCACTTCGCCGCTACCTGCGACGCTGGAAGATCGAGCGACTGTTCGCCTGGCTCAAGAACTTTCGCCGCCTGACCAGCCGTTGGGAGCGTCACGCCGCCAACTTCCTCGGCATGGTTCAGCTCGGCTGCGTGTTGATCTTGTTGAGGCATTTATGAGACTGCCTCTAGGCCTCTCGATAGCCGCAAAAGGAACAAAATCAGGTGATCAGTTTATTCCGGAACTCGCCCTCAAACAGCTACAATGGATTTAGATCAATCCAGACTATTGCGAAGGAAGCCCTTTGAATCTGCAGCCCAATGTGCCGCATTTTGTTCACAAGACCATTTGTAACGGGATCATTCTGTCCACCTGCCTGCTGTGCGAGAAGGTCGTGGGCAGTCCGACTGCTACAAATCTGAAGATCGCGGAGCAATCCCACTTGTGCAGTGGGGGATTCTCGATGTCTAACCGCACACAAGCTTGACGTCTCCGAGAAAGCTTTCTTTTCGCCAACCGGTTCTCGCCCCCGCTCGCCCTTTTGTTTCGCTTGCAATTGCTTGGCTGTACGCCTGTAATCCATACACCAACATGCCGCACATACCGAGGCCGAAAACTGAGAATTGGAACAGGTGGGAGCAGGGTTTGTGAATGCCAGAAAAAAAGGCGCTCCGAAGAGCGCCCCGAGGAGGAGTGCGAATGGGATATGGCTAGCTGAATCTCTTGCGAATGAAGCCTGCCAAGCTCACCAAGCCTGTGCCGAGCAGCGCTAGAGTGCCGGGTTCGGGCACCGGAGCGGGACCGATGAATTCCTGGGGCGTAGCATAACCACTTGGATAACCGCTGGCAGAGCCGGCGACGGGAGTATAGACCGCAAGACCATTGAACTCGCCCGTCGTGAAGGTGGCGGTTTGCGCCTGATTGATCCAATAGGCGGAGGTTGTGGGGTCGGTGATTGAGTTACTCCCGTAGCTAGGGGTGCTTGGATAAAAAAGCTGCCAGATGGCGAAGTTGATGCCGAGGGCGTCCGCCGAGTGCGTACCAAGTTGCAGAAAGAGGTATGCGGCTTCGTTGTAAAGTGTGGCAGCGTTAGCTTGATATAGCGGATTCGCAACCCCATTATAAGTAGTGGATCCAAAAAGGGTTCCGGATAGTCCCTGTAAGCCGCTATTGGTGAAGAGGTTAACGTTCGCCGTCCAGGTCTCGTTGCCTTGGATATGGTAGGGATAGGTATCGCAGGCCATGGCTACTGTGTTGGTGCTGTTATTCACCCACATATTGTATGGATAGGCGGTCTCCCCACCCCCACTCGGACCGGTCGCGTTATCAAATTCGATCGTAACGGTTCCCGCGAATGCCGCTACCGACGTGGTCAAAAGCCCTAGGACAAGCAACAAAACCCATTTGCGCATTTCCGTTCCTCTATCTGGTAAAAGTGCGAACACGCCTGATAGTGCACGCGGCTGGCCACCTGGGAAAAGTAGTCAAGTAGCAGAAAACAAATCAGATAATAAAAATCACAGTGCAGTAAACACGGTGCCGTTGCAGCATTTAGGAAAACTATTTCCATCCAAAGTGCATAGACCTTTAGTAATTAGTAATTGCTGAGACCGGGAGGGCGGAGCTCGAATTGGACGCTGTCCTTCTTCCTTCGGACGCGCGCCACCAGACACATTCCTCGGCTACGGAAGATGGCACAGGCGACTGCAAAAGCCCTGCGACGCGTTCCTCGGCGGCCTTGCGGAAGCTAAAAAAGCCGGGCGCTAATGCCCGGCTGCGGTTCTACGGCGACATAAGGGATACATCGACAGCGAAATCCCTGCTAGGTACCTTCCGCCCAGCCCGCCAAGTACTCTTCCTGTTCGGGGGTCAGGCGATCAATCATGATTCCCATCGATTCCAGCTTCAGCCGCGCCACGCGCTTGTCGAGCTCATCGGGAACTTTGAAGACCTTTTTATCGAGGCTGGCGTGGTTTTTGACCATGTACTCGACCGAGAGCGCCTGGTCGGCGAAGCTCATATCCATGACCGCCGCCGGATGCCCTTCGGCCGCAGCCAGATTGATTAGCCGACCTTCGCCCAGCAGGTTGATCTTGCGGCCGTCCCGCAGCGAGTACTCCTCGACGAAGTTGCGCGTCGTGCGCTTGCCGCTGGATAGCTTTTCCAGCGCCGGAATATCGATCTCGACGTTGAAGTGGCCGGAGTTGGCGACGATGGCGCCATCCTTCATGACCGCGAAGTGCTCCTTGCGCAGCACGTTCTTGTTGCCGGTCACGGTGCAGAAGACGTCGCCGATCTTGGCCGCGTGCTCCATGGCCATTACGCGATAGCCGTCCATGACCGCTTCCAGAGCCTTCGTCGGGTCGATTTCGGTGATGATAACCTCGGCGCCCAGCCCGCGCGCCCGGCTTGCCAGGCCGCGTCCGCACCAGCCATAACCGGCAACCACGAATTTGGAACCCGCCAGCAGGAAATTGGTGGCGCGGATGATGCCGTCGATCGTCGATTGTCCGGTGCCATAGCGGTTATCGAACAGGTGCTTGGTGTCGGCGTCGTTCACGGCGATGATGGGGTAGCGCAGCACGCCCTGCTTAGCCATGGCGCGCAGCCGTATGACTCCGGTAGTGGTTTCTTCGGTGCCGCCCAGAATGCCGTCCAGCACATCCGTCCGCTTGGTCAGGGCAGTGGTCACCAGGTCCGCCCCATCGTCCATGGTGATGTGCGGCTTATGATCGAGGGCGGCCATGATGTGCTTGTAATAAGTCTCGTTGTCCTCGCCTTTGATGGCAAAGACCGGGATATTACTGTCGCGCACCAGCGCCGCGGCCACATCATCCTGGGTCGAGAGCGGATTGGAAGCGCACAAAACCACGTCTGCGCCGCCATCCCGAAGGGTGATCGCCAGATTCGCCGTCTCCGCCGTCACATGCAGGCAGGCGGCGATACGAATGCCCTGCAAGGGCTGATTCTTAATGAATTCTTTGCGGATGATCTGCAGAACCTGCATGGACTGGTTCGCCCAGTCGATGCGCTTGCGTCCTAAATCCGCCATCTCTAGATTTTTCACATCATACGAAGGAACTTGTGCCGCAGTTGGCATAATCTATACCCCGATCTATTTTCCGATCTTTTTTAACGATACACGGTTGCCGCAAGACGTGCCGAGCCGAATGACTTCATCGGGCGAATCCGGCAGCCACGCGAGAATGGCGTTCATGCGGTCAGCGCCTTTCGCCCGCTAGTGCTACTGAAAAGCTAAGGCCTTGGCAGAGCGAACCCAGGCATCAGGCTTCACTGCCAGGCGGCAAAGCCACCGGGCCTGCCGCCGCAGAGTCTTATTTTTTCGCGGCCTCTGCCCGCAGGCCGGCCGCTTCACGCAGTGCCGCGGCCTTGTCCGTGGCCTCCCAGGTGAAATCCTTGTCGTCACGGCCGAAGTGGCCGAACGCCGCGGTCTTGCGGTAAATCGGCCGCCGCAGGTCGAGGTGCTCGATAATGCCGCGCGGCGTCAGCGGGAAGTTCTGGCGCACCAGGTCCTGCAGTTGTTCGCGTCCGATCTTACCGGTGCCAAAGGTATCGACCAGCACGCTGACCGGTTCGGCCACGCCGATGGCATAAGCAAGCTGCACCTCGCAACGATCGGCCAGCCCTGCCGCCACAACGTTCTTGGCGATATAGCGAGCCATATAGGCAGCCGAGCGATCGACCTTGGTCGGGTCTTTGCCGCTGAAGGCGCCGCCGCCATGCCGGCCCATGCCGCCGTAGGTGTCGACGATGATCTTGCGGCCGGTCAGGCCGGTGTCGCCCATCGGACCCCCGATGACGAAGCGGCCGGTGGGATTGATGTGGTACTTGGTGTCGGCATCGAGCAGGTTGCTCGGAATGGTCGCCTGGATGACGTGCTTCAGGATGTCGGCCCGAAGCTCCTCGTTGCTGACGGTTTCGGCGTGCTGCGTCGAAATGACAACGGCATCGACGCGAACCGGCTTGCCGGCCTCGTCGTACTCGACCGTCACCTGGGATTTGCCGTCTGGGCGGAGGTAGGAAAGCAATCCTGTCTTGCGAACCTGGGAGAGCCGCTGCACCAGTTTGTGCGCCAGAGAGATTGCCACCGGCATGTACTCCGGGGTCTCGTTGGTGGCGTAACCGAACATCATGCCCTGATCGCCCGCGCCCCCGGTATCGACGCCCATCGCGATATCGCCGGACTGCTTGTTGATGGTCGAGATAACCGCGCAGGTATTGGCATCAAAGCCATAAAGCGCATTATCGTAGCCGATCGCGCTGACCACGCCGCGCACCACCGACTGGAAGTCGACGTATGCTTTGGTCGTGATTTCGCCGGCGATCACTACCAGTCCGGTAGCGGTCAAGGTCTCACAGGCCACCCGGCTGTAGCGGTCTTGCTCAAGGCAAGCATCGAGGATGGCATCGGAGATCTGGTCGGCGATTTTGTCGGGATGACCTTCGGTCACGGATTCGGAAGTAAATAAGAAGCGATTACGGGACAAGATGTCCTCCTGGTTCGAAATTCACTCGTACGACCGTGGACCCCGGCACGTTGAAAGTCGAGATCCCCGGCCAAGCTCTGTCAGGGCAGAAAACTGGGTGTCAAAAGCTTAAGTTTATAGGGGCAGCGCTGGCGGCGCAACCACGAGAGGTCGACCTGCGGTAAATTGAAGTGTGAATGGCTGCTATTCGCATTGAAATGCCGAGGCAGGTCCGCAAAGCGTTGACAGGCCCTACTGCTGTTCGATTCCTTCGGGAGTAAATGTAATGATTCGCCTGGCGTTGGTTGGACCGATCCGTCCCAAGGACTGGCCATTGAAGGTCACGTCAATTCCTGCCGGATTCCCCGCCACCACCACCAAACGATCCCGGGCCTGGAAACTCCGCTCCTTTTTGTCCGATGACTCAGGGTCCATGGTGTCTGCCATCACCTGCTTCCCGTCCACCTGAATCGACACCCAGCAGCGCTGTTTGGCGGTTAATACCAGGGAAATACTCTTGGCTGCCGCTTTCTTCTTCTTTCCCCCATCGCCGCGGCGTCCGCAGTCATGGCTGGCTTGCTGACCTCGGCCAGCGTCACCGGCGGCTGCGGCAGACCAACGGTCGCCAGTGGAGGCGCGGAGTTCTGGGAGCCTCCCGGAGTAGCACTACCATTGATGACCTGGGCAGGGTTCGCGGACAGCGAGGAAGCAGCTTGCGCATTCGAGGCGGCCTGCACCGGCTGCGGAAGCGAAGACTGAAGAGCAGTCATACTGGCCGGTTGCAAACTCTGTTTCCGCACTTCCACCCGGTGCGCCACCCATCTCTTCAGATAAGGCCATCCGCCAACCGAGGCGCTGACCAGGGCAAAGACAGTCACCAAGCTCCAAACCAGGGTCGTCGCGCCATGCCTGCGGGTGCCGTATCCGACATCGCGTGAAGCTTCGAACTGCCTGGCTACCACGTAAATATTGACTTCGCTTGAGGACTCCAACTCCTGGTTGGCCGCCAGGTAATCGCCGACGGCCTGCTCTTCGTCGATCCCAACATAGTGGGCGTAGGCCCTGACAAAGCCCTTGTTGAAGATGCCCCCAGGCAGTTGACTGAATTTCTCTTCTTCCAGAGCGCGCAGATTGCGGGTGCCGATTTTGGTGGCTACGGCAACTTCTTCGAGCGTAATGCCGCGTAGTTCGCGCTCACGCCGCAGTTTTTCGCCAAACTGACCCACGTATGCCCTCTCGCCGGTGCAAGTTCTTCTCGCATAATAGGATTGCATTCGGTGCAAGTCAAACGGGAAAATGCAGTTAAATTGCCGTTTGCGGTGCAGAAAGCGCGCCCCGGGAACCAATCCGGGGCCAAGATCGACTCCTCCCGCCCGAAAACCTGTGCCCTATGGCCCCTTTGGGCGAGTTGCCTGTTCTGCCATGGGGACCCTATAATACCCTGCCACTCCTGTTCTCTGAGAAAAGAGCGTTTACTTTACCCATGGCTGAAGGCTCTGAGATCGATAACTCACGGCACCACCAGCAGCTGAGCATCTTTCATGACGTCGCGAAAGCGCTCACCTCCTCGCTGAATCTCGATTCCATTCTGCAGACCATCATGGATAAAGTCGCGGCCTACTTCAAGCCCGATACATGGTCTCTGCTCATGGTGGACGAGCAGAAGCAGGAACTTTATTTTGCCATCGCGGTCGGCGATGCGGCCGATGTGCTCAAGCCGGTGCGTTTGCGGATCGGCGAAGGCATCGCCGGCTGGGTCGCCAAACACGGCGAACCGCTTCTCATCCCCGACGTTTACACCGACCCACGATTCGCCAAGCGTGTCGACCAGCTGACCAAGTGGCACACGCGCTCGATCATCTGCATGCCGCTCTGTTCCAAACAGCGCGTGCTGGGAGTCATTCAGCTGGTCAACGTCGAGATGACGGGGTTCGGCGATTCCGAGCTGCTGCTGATGCGCGCCATGGCCGACTATGCGGCCATCGCCATCGATAATGCCCGTGCCGTCGAACGCATTCAGGAGCTGACAATCACCGACGATTGCACCGGCCTGTATAATGCGCGCCACCTCTACAAGACTCTGGATACAGAGGTCAATCGCTCGGCACGCTTCGGCTATCAGTTCAGCGTTCTGTTCCTCGACCTCGACTACTTCAAGCGGGTGAACGATACCCATGGCCACCTGGTCGGCAGCCGTCTGCTCGGCGAAGTCGGCGTCGTCATCAAGTCTTACTTGCGGATGATCGATTGCGCCTTCCGCTATGGCGGCGACGAATTCGTGGTGCTGCTGCCCCAGACGGGTAAAGAGGCGGCGACCCTGGTGGCTAAACGTCTGCTGGAGATCTTTCGCAGCGCCGAGTTTTTGAAGAGCGAGGGACTGAATCTCAACGTCCGGGTGAGCATGGGCGTGGCCACCTATCCGGAAGACGCTAAAAATGCGCACGACATCATTCATCAGGCCGATGAAATGATGTACGCGGTCAAGAACTCAACCCGCGACAGCATCAGCGTGGCCAAGGTGGGACTGATCTGCTGAAAAACCCGTAGCCGTCATCCTGAGGTCACGCCGGTTTTGCGCGAGTGAAGGATCTGCTTTGCTTGCAACGGGCGCAAACAGCAGGTCCTTCGCTGCCGCTGCGCTCAGGATGACCCCCTCGAAAAAGAGTTTTTCCTCAGCTTGCTAGACCCGTTGCTTGAAGCGGTCGAGCAAGAAGAACAGCACAACTCCGATCAGCGAGTCCAGCAGAGCGCCCAGCAGTTGATGTCCCCAATACCAGGTGATCGGTTCGTTGGCCAAGCCGCGCATGATACCGAAGTAGATCACTTGGTGTATCAGGTAGAAGACGTAAATCAGTAGAAACCGCGAGCCCGGCTGATCGACATCGATCTTGACTCCGAGCGAAGAGGCGAGAAAGCCGATCACGGTCTTGGCTATTCCGTTGACGCCGATGGGGTGCTGCGTCAGCGCGTCCTGCGCCAATCCGATCAGGCATCCCGTGGTCAAACCGGTGATCGGATTGCGGCGCGATATGGCAAAAAAAATCGTTACCACCAGCGGCAGATCGAGAATGCGGAGGGCGCTCACCCGGACTGGAATGAATCCCTGCAGGAACAAGACCAGCAGCGGTACGCCAATCGCAACTGCCCAGGAGAAGCGGTAGACTTCAACCTGCTCGCGAGATGTGTAACTGATGTTCACGCCTGCATCGCCTATGGAGTATCTTCGCCGCCCGCTGCCGGCTTTGCAGTTTCAACCGTGGACTTTGCCGGCTGGGGGTGGGTTGCCTTCGGTTTGACCACCGTCCCATTACTGGGCGATGCGGCGGGCTTCGCGGCGGCCGCGCCCGCAGCGGCTGGCTTGCCGCTCGCCGGGCCCGGCACAGCTACCGAAGGTTTAGGGTTCACGGCAGGTCTTGGCGCAACGGCGCCACCAGGCGTGCTTGCCACCGGCACCGCGGGGGCAGTTGACGAAGGGACGGGCGCGGTGCCGCTGGGCGCGGAATTCGGAGTGGTCCCGGCGGGCTTATCAGGCACCGAAGGCAATCGCTGGGCAAGAATGTCGGAGGCACGAATTGGACCAAGACCCGTGGTGTCGGCTTCCTTCTCCGTGACCTTGGTGATGACCAGCACTTCTTCCAGGCGGCCGAGGCTCGCCGAGGGCGTCACCCGCACGTTGAGAAAAAGATCTTTGCCGGGGCTGACCGAAGCGACTTTGCCGACTGGCAAACCTTTCGGGAAGATGCGATCGCCGCCGCTGGTGATGACGTCCTCGCCCGGCACGACGCTTTCGTCGGCCATGATGTAGGCCAGATTAGGGTTCCCCTGCGGCTGGCCTTTGAGGATGCCCTGCAATCTCGATTTCACCAAGGTGGCGCCGACTCCGCTGGTCTGATCCGTAATCTCCAGCACCTGCGAAGTGGACGGGTAGACGCGCAGCACTTTGCCGACGATTCCTTCAGGCGTAATGACAGCCATGTTGGACTCGATGCCATGGTTCGAACCGCGGTCGATGTAGATGATGCGTGAGGTCTCCGAACCGCTGGACCCGATCACTTGCGCGGCCACCGTTTTGGAAATGTATTGCTCTTTGAACTCGAGCAGCGCCTGGATGCGGCGCGCCTGGGCCGCATCCTGCTCCAGGCGAATCTGCTCCAACCGCATGGCCTCGATCTGCTCGCGCAACGCGACATTTTCGTGGCGCACTCCACGCAGGTAGAAATAGTCGCTCCAGGCGTGGCGAATTCCTTGTTCGGAATGAACGAAGCCACGCTCGAAGGGAGTGACAAGCGCCACCGCCCATTGCCGTATCAGCCGCACCGGGCCACTCTCCGTCGGCCGCCGGATCTGCGTCGCCAAGCCAAGGATTTGCGCCACCAGCACAACGGCGAGGATAGTCGCATTCTTGTGCCGGGCGAAAAAGGATTCCATAAAGACAGTTTCAAGTTTCGAATTTCAAGTTTCCAGTGGCAAGGTTCGAAACTCGAAACTTGAAACTCGAAACCGCTTTTCTTCTACTCGATTGATATTTTTCTCAGCAGCTTGAAGTCGCTCAGCATCGTTTTTCTGAGGGCTCCGCAACGCTTGCGGCTGCTTCGCCCTCGCCTGCGGCGCGAGCTTTTCGGCTCGCGTCCTCGGCTCACCCGCCACTTACTCGATCGATATTTTTCTCAGCAGCTTGAAGTCGCTCAACATCTTGCCCGTGCCAAGCACGACGCTCGCCAGCGGATCGTCGGCAATGGAAACCGGCAGGCCGGTTTCCTCGCGGATGCGCTTGTCAAGATTTTTGAGCAAGGCACCGCCGCCGGTGAGGACGATGCCGCGGTCACTGATGTCCGCCGAAAGTTCAGGGGGCGTGCGTTCCAGCGCCACGCGAATCGCGTTGACGATGGTCGAAACCGATTCGCTGAGGGCTTCACGTATTTCGCCGTCGTCCACGGTGAGGGTCTTGGGCACGCCCTCGATGAGGTTGCGGCCTTTGACTTCCATGGTCAGCGGCTTTTCCAGCGGGAAAGCCGAACCCACCTCGATCTTGATCTGCTCCGCCGTACGCTCGCCGATCAGCAGGTTGTACTTGCGCTTCAGGTAGTTCATGATCGACTCGTCCATCTGGTTGCCGGCCATACGCACCGAGCGCGAGTAGACGATGCCGCTGAGCGAAATCACCGCGATATCGGTGGTACCGCCGCCGATATCAACCACCATGTTGCCGCTGGGTTCGGTAATCGGCAAACCCGCGCCGATTGCCGCCACCATTGCCTGCTCCACCAGATGCACTTCGCTGGCCTTGGCGCGATATGCCGAATCCATGACGGCGCGCTTTTCGACCTGCGTGATCTCCGACGGCACTCCGATCACAATGCGCGGATGCACCAGCATCTTGCGGTTGTGCGCCTTCTGGATGAAGTAGTTCAGCATCTTTTCGGTGTGGCGGAAGTCGGCGATCACACCGTCCTTCATCGGTTTGATGGCGACGATGTTGCCGGGCGTTCGTCCCAGCATCTCCTTGGCTTCCTTGCCGACCGCTTCCACCTCATTGGTGTTGCGATTGACGGCGATGATGGAAGGTTCGTTGACAACAATCCCCTTGCCTTTGGCGAAGACAAGCGTGTTGGCTGTTCCCAAGTCAATGGCGAGATCGCTGGAAAACATGCTGAACAGCGAACGCATGTTGGCGAAGCGGGAGCCGGAATGATAACCGTTGTGATGACATTACTGAACGTTTCTCTCTGAGTACAAGTGATCTCTAAGCACAAGCGGACACACCACGTTATCCCATGCCCCCGCTTTTTCGCCTACCATGAAAACCCTATGCGCGGGAAAGGAATAATCCGAGACGGTGCCGTATGGGCCGATCTGAGCTAAAAAGTACCCTAAGCTATTGTAGCGGAAACAGGAGCACTCAAGGTCAAATTAACGCTACGCACTCTGGATTTTACGGATCGACTCCAGAAACGGCGTCCGGCTGGGGAAAAAACTGTCAGTCCCAAGATGGGATGGGCCTCGCCGGTGAACCTCACGGCAGAGGGACGGACTCGGAGCACCAACCCGGGTTTTCTATATTGCAAAAGCCAGATTTAATCACTTTGAGATTGCGCGCATCTTCGCGGGTGCGGAAAAATGGCGATTCTCGCCCTCAATATTCGCAAAGGCATTACAGGGTTGCAGCCCAAGCAGAATTGCCGACCGAATGGCGCTGCATTTTGCTTACAATAGACGCGAGAGAGACGCGGGGGTGGTTTATGGCAACAATCGAGCAGCCTAAAACCAAGGGCGTTGCCGGCGCCAAGTCCAAGGTGTTTCGGAACTTCATCGCTGGCGAGTGGGTGGAGTCCGCTAGCCGCCAGACGTTCGAGAACTTGAACCCGGCGGACAGCCGCGAGGTGGTCGGCATTTTCCAGCGTTCGGGCCAGGCGGAGGTCGATGCCGCCGTGGCTGCCGCCAGCGCAGCCTTCGACAAGTGGCGGCTGGTGCCCGCGCCCCGGCGGGCTGAGATCGTCTTCCGGGCCGCATCCATCCTGGAAAAGCGGAAAGAACAGTTTGCCCGCGACATGACTCGGGAGATGGGCAAGGTCCTGAAAGAAACCCGCGGCGATGTCCAGGAAGCGATCGATACCGGCTACTACATGGCGGGCGAGGGCCGCCGCCTGTTTGGCTTTACCACCCCGAGCGAGCTTCCCAACAAGTTTGCCATGTGCGTGCGCCAGCCCATCGGGGTGTGCGCGATGATCACGCCTTGGAACTTCCCGATGGCCATTCCATCGTGGAAGCTCTTCCCTGCCCTCGTGGCCGGCAACACCTGCGTCATTAAGCCTGCCCAGGACACGCCGCTTTCGGTGTTTAACTTTGTCGAGGCACTGACCGAAGCTGGAATCCCCGGAGGCGTGGTCAACATCGTTACAGGCTTTGGCGGTGAAGTCGGCGCCCCGCTCGCCGCGCATCCCGAAGTTCGTGCGGTTTCGCTCACCGGCTCCTCGGCGGTGGGACGGGTGGTGGGAGCAAGCTGCGCCGAGCAACTGAAACGCTGCTCGCTCGAGCTGGGAGGCAAGAACCCGATGATCGTGCTTGATGACGCCAACCTCGAATTGGCGCTGGAAGGCGCGGTTTGGGGCGCCTTCGGCACTACCGGCCAGCGTTGCACGGCGACCAGCCGCATCATCGTGCAAAAAGGGGTCTACACCCGATTCGTCGCAGAACTGGTGGCTCGCGCCCGCCAGCTCAAGATCGGCAATGGCCTCGATGAAAGCATGGAGATGGGTCCGGCCATCAATGCCCGGCAGTTGCAAACTGATCTCGAATACATCGAGATCGGCAAAAGCGAGGGCGCCAAGCTGCTCTGCGGTGGCAAACGCCTTACCCGGGGCGAGTACGAACACGGCTTTTTCCTGGAGGCGACGGTATTCTCCGAGGTTCATCCCAAAATGCGGATTGCCCAGGAAGAGATCTTCGGTCCGGTGGTTTCGGTTATTCCCTGCGACGATCTGGAGCACGCCATCGATGTCGCCAATGGCGTCGCTTACGGGCTCTCCTCGGCCATCTATACCAAAGATGTCAACCGCGCTTTCCTGGCCATGCGGGAGTTGAGCGCAGGCATTACCTACGTCAATGCACCCACGATTGGGGCCGAGGTACACCTGCCGTTTGGCGGAGTAAAAGCCACGGGAAACGGACATCGCGAAGGCGGAATCGGCGCTTTTGACTTTTTCACGGAGTGGAAAGCGGTGTATGTTGATTACTCCGACCGGCTGCAAAAAGCACAGATCGACCGACCAGATTAGAAAGCATTCGGCAGACGCGGGATGGGCGTCTCACAGGGATGCAGGGGTAATAAGGCCAAGAAAAGCATTGACAGAGCTGGGTCACCGGTTTTTCCCACCGGCGCAGGGAGACAATTCCTGTCAGCCGACTCTGGAAGAAGGGCAGTAAATGGCAACCAATTCAGCTTGTGAAATCCTCGCGGCCTCGCGTATGGAAAACGTCAACTATGCGATCCGCGACTTGGTGGTGATCGCTGACCAGATTGCGCGCGAGGGCAAGGAGATTCTTTATCTCAACATCGGAGACCCCTGTCTTTACGGCTTCAGGACACCGCCGCACATGATCGAAGCCGCTCATAAGGCGATGACGGACGGCATCAATGGTTACGGAAACTCGCTGGGCTTGAACTCGGCCGTACAGGCCATCCGCAACGAAGCCGAAGGCAGAGGCTTCGAGAGCATCCAGGGTGTGTTCGTCACCATGGGCTCGGGTGAGGCGGTCGACGCTTGCCTGACGGCGCTGGTTAATCCGGGAGATAACGTGCTGACGCCGTGTCCCGATTATCCGCTCTACTCGGCCACCCTGGCGAAGAACAGTTGCGTGCTTACCTCGTATCGTTTGAAGGAAGAAGAGGGCTGGGAGCCTGACCTGGATGACATGGCCGCCAAGATCAACTCGCGCACCCGCGGCATTGTCATCATCAATCCCAACAATCCCACCGGGGCGGTTTATTCGCGCCGGACGCTGGAGGGAGTCGCCGAGTTGGCGCGCCGCAATAATCTGATCATCTTTTCCGATGAGATCTACGACCGTCTGATTCTGGACCCCACGGAAACTCACGTGGCCATCGCGACCCTGGCTCCCGACGTGCCAGTGGTGACCTTCAGCGGACTTTCCAAGGCCTATTGCTGCCCCGGCTGGCGTTTGGGATGGGGCATTGCCACCGGTCCGGACGACTCCCTCAAACCGTTCCTCGAAGGCGTTTACAAGCTGTTGCGGACACGGCTGTCGGCACCACATCCGCTGCAATTCGCCATCAAACCCGCGCTCGAAGGGCCGCAAGATCACCTGCGGGAGATGAACCAAAAACTGCGCTGCCGCCGCGACCTCACCCAGAGGTGGTGCGAGGCAACGCCGCGAGTCAGTTGTGTCGCTCCGAAAGCGGCCTTCTACGCCTATCCGAAGCTCGACATACCGGACGACGATACGACCTTCGTGCGTGAGCTGCTGGAACAGACCCAGGTGCTGCTGGTTCACGGCGCCGGCTTTGGAGAAAAGTCAGGCACGGCTCACTGCCGAATCGTCTTCCTTCCCGAGGAAAAGCTCCTTACCACGGCATTCGCCAAGGTTTCCGAGTTCATGGCGGCACGCTACGCCTGAGGGCGGCATAACCACTGAGGACTTCATAACCACTGAGGACACAGAGGAACACGGGGTAAAACCTGATCTAAATCCTGATCCAACCCCCCGATCTAGAACCTGATCTTCCACGGGTCACAGACCAACTCTGTGGTTCTCTGTGTTCTCTGTGGTTAATCCTTTCTCCATGCTTCGCTTACGGTCTGGTCACCAGATGACGATGGCGAAGATGGTGGCGACGATCAGGCCGCAAACCACGGGGACAAACAGTTTTCGAACCGCATCGAAGACCGATACACGGGCAAAGGCCGCGACCGCCGCCAAGGCCGACCAGGCCGTCAGCGTCTTTCCGGTCCACACCGATCCCATCTGTCCGACCGCGGCGAGGGTAGAGACATCGAAGTTGACCGCCCTGCCAAGCGCGCCGGCCAAGGACCCTGTGAGCGGCAGTCCGGCAAATCCGGAACCGTCGATGCCGGTCACCATGCCTGAAAACAGCACCCCAAAGGTAACGAAATAGCGGCTTCGCGGAATCAGATGATCGGCGCTTCGCACCAGCTCGAAGAGAAATCCCGGAGCCTTGTGCCCTTCCGCAACCCCCAGGATCGGACCGGCCAGGGTCGCTACCCCGATGAAGAAAAAACCGGCAATCGGCAACACCTGGGCCATGGCGCGAAAAGCAAAGACCAGACCCTCGGTGAAATGACCGGCCACGCTCCGGAATGCGCCACGGCCATCGCTGATTAGCGAAACCATCAACATCAACAGCGCCGCCACGCCGCCAACCACCGCGGCCGCCGCCGCTCCTTGAGGCGCTTCGAAGCCCGGCCACAGCTTCGGCAGGATCATGTCGATGATAATCGCGAGAAATGCCAAAGGCGTCACGATCGCGATCACCCGAGACCATTTCTCCATCCCTGGCGTGAGGGTTAGCCTTTTTGCCATCAGCGGGGATTTTGCTGGGGCGACAGGCCCCTGCGCGCCGACGGCGGCAGCATCGGATTTTTCCCAAAGATCCAGGTGGACCGCGCTGGGAGCGAGAATGCTCTTCCTGATTTGCAGGTAGCAAAGCATGAAGGCAACGCCGCCGGTAATGAGCGAGAGAACCAGCGCCTTATCCGCCACCAGCGCCAGCGGCACGCCGGCTGCCTTGGCGCTGATCCCCGGCCCGACCCGGATCACGTAGTCGGACGACAGCGCCGTGCCCAGTCCAGCCACGGCAATGCAGAGTGCGCCTCCGAGCGGTGGAAGCCCCGCGGCAATCGCCGCAGGTAATAAAATCCCGGCCATCAGTGGAACCGTGGGCGTCGGCCAGAAGAAGAGTGAGACGATGTAGCTGGCAAATCCGAGAACGAAATAGGCGATATGACCGTTCCTCATGACCAAACGAAAGGGCCGGATCATGGCAATGTCGGCACTGATCGTGACCAGGGAGTTCAACAGCGCCGTCATCATGGCGATCACCAGAAAGATGTTGAACAGCTCTTTGCCGGCCACCAGCGACGCCATAAAGATTGCTTCCAGCGCAATTGACAGTTTTCCGGAAAATACGAGCGCGGTGAGGAACGTCGCCAGCATCGCCGGCAGCACGACATTGACTCGACAAGCCATGGTGAAAATGATGGCGACGACGCCGAACAGATAAAGCCAATGCGCGGCTGTCAGGGTAACCGTCTCCGGCATAATTTCGAATCCTCAGCAATGGCCGGCAGTGATTCGCATACCGTGCTCTCTCAGCGGCAAACGTTTCTTCGGGCCTGGAAGCGGAAATCCGAGGCCAGTCTCGATCGCCTTTACTGGCTCGCCGCCGAGAGAATGGTTCGCGTGGGGACCAGTGTTGTATACAATCTAACCGTGTGTCAACAAGCGCGAGGTAAGGAAGAGAACCGAAAGCGGAAAGTGATTTATATGTCCGCTATGGCCATGAGTCTAGCCGTAGGTTCGCGATGAACAAAGAGGAGTGAGCTATGAAGGTCGTGGTGATTGGTGGAGGCTGGGCTGGATGTGCCGCCGCGTTGTCCGCGGCCAAGCAGGGCGCGGAGGTCATGCTCGCCGAACGCACAGACATGCTGCTGGGCACCGGACTGGTCGGAGGAATTTTCCGCAACAACGGCCGCTTTACCGCCACCGAGGAGGCCATCGCCCTGGGCGGTGGCGAACTGTTTGAGCTGATGGACGCTCATGCCGTCCACCAGAATATCGAGTTTCCGGGCCACAAACACGCCTCGCTCTATAACATCATGACCATCGAGCCAGGGGTCGCGCAACTGCTCAAAGGCTTCGGCGTCCAGCTACGGATGTCGACACGGGTCACGGATGTCGCCATGGACGGCCAACGCATGGCAGCGGTGATGACCGCCAAGGACGCCGGGGAGGAACGCTTCGAGGCCGATGCCTTTGTCGAGACGACGGGCACTTCCGGAACGCCGTCTGCCTGCGGTAAATACGGTAATGGCTGCGGCATGTGCGTGCTGCGCTGCCATGCATTCGGGGTTCGTGTCAGCCTTGCGGGGCGTGCCGGCATTGCCGAAATCAGCGGCAGGAAGGGCGACCAGATCGGCGCCATGAGCGGCTCCTGCGAACTGGTTAGGGAATCACTAGCCCCCGACGTGCTGGCGGAGATGAGCCGTACCGGCATGGTGATGCGCCCGATTCCCTTGGTCGAAGACGACGGCTCGGGCAAGCTGGCGATCAAGGCCTGCCAGCAATACACCCAAGCCGAGTACAAAACCAACGTGGTGGTGCTCGACACCGGCGGCGCCAAGCTGATGACACCGTACTTTCCGCTAGGCCTGCTGCGGCAGGTGCGGGGCTTCGAGAACGTTCGCTTCGCCGACCCCTATGGCGGCAGCTTTGGCAATTCCATCCGCTATATCAACATGGCGCCGCGTAACGACGCGCTCAAGATCGACGGACTGGACAATGTGTTCTGCGCCGGAGAGAAGGCGGGTCTGCTGGTCGGACACACCGAGGCGGTGGTCACCGGCACGCTCGCCGGCTACAACGCTGCCCGCCATGCCGACGGCAAGGAGCCGCTGATTCTGCCGGAAACCCTGCTCGCCGGCGACGCCGTCCGCCACGTGCGTGAACAAATGCAGACGGAGAAGGGCCTGGGCATGAAGTTTACTTTTTCCGGCTCGGTCTTCTTCGAACACATGCGGCAGCGCGGAAGCTATCTCACCGACGTCGCAGAGATTCGGCGACGGGTTGCGGCCACCGGACTGGCCAACGTTTTTGCCGGGCGTCCGGGCGTATCCGCGATTCACCACAAGCCGGTCGCGATAGCCGCCAACTAATAAGTTTGAGACTTTGCAGAAAATAGATCTCCAGACATCTCCAGATTTGGACAGAGGACAGAGTGCATGACCACGGGGAAACAGGGTGTCCAGCCATTTTACCGACCGGAGAGTGCTCTGGACTATATGCCCAGGCCCGAGCTGGAAAGGTTACAGCTCAAGCGCCTGCGCAACGTAGTTCAGCGTGCCTGGGAGCGGGTGCCGCTATTCCGCGCACGTATGAACGAGCGGGAAGTGACTCCCGAAGATATCCATTCCCTGGTTGATGCCGCCAGACTGCCTTTTACGGTCAAGACCGATCTGCGTGATACCTATCCATTCGGCCTGTTCGCCAGCTCGATGCGGGAGGTGGTGCGCCTGCACGCTTCGAGCGGCACCACCGGCAAGCCGATCGTGGTCGCATACACCCAAGACGACCTCGAGGTTTGGACCTCGGTCATGGCGCGCGCCTTGGCCGTCCCCGGAGTGCAAGAGGGCGACATCGTGCAGAATTGTTTCAACTACGGACTGTTCACCGGCGGGCTTGGCTATCACTACGGAGCGGAGCGGCTGGGAGCAACAGTCATTCCGGCATCGGGCGGCAATACCGAACGCCAGATCATGCTCATGCACGACTTCGGCACAACGGTTGTGTTCAGTACGCCTACCTACTTTCTGCACGTATTGGATCGTGCTGAAGAACTGGGAGTGGACCTGCGGCAAATGCCGCTGCGGATAGGCTTTTTCGGCGCGGAGCCCTGGACCGACCAGATGCGCTTGCGGATCGAGCAGGCAGCCGGGATCAAAGCTTTCGATCTTTATGGACTCTCCGAGATCGTAGGTCCCGGAATCTCCGTCGACTGTGCTTATCAGGACGGCCTGCATATCTTCGAAGACCATTTCTATGCAGAGATCGTCGATCCGGAAACGCAGCAGGTCTTGCCGGAAGGAGAAGAAGGCGAACTGGTGCTGACCACCCTCAGCAAGCAGGCCATGCCGTTGATCCGCTACCGTACGCGCGATATCACGGCCCTGATGCCCGGAACCTGCGCTTGCGGCCGCAGCCTGCGGCGCATGCGGCGCGTCGGCCGGCGCAGCGATGACATGCTGATTATCCGCGGCGTAAACGTCTTCCCTTCGCAGGTAGAGTCGGTGCTGTTGCAGTTCGACGAAACCGCGCCGCACTATCAGATCATCCTTACCAGTGAACACGGCCTCGATCAGATGGAAGTTCAGGTGGAAGTAACCCCCATAATATTCAGCGACAAAATTGCCACCATGGAGGCCCTGCAAAAAAGACTGTCCGAAACGATGAGGCAGGTACTGCAGACTCGCGTGCAGGTGACGCTGGTGGCCCCGGCCACGATTCAACGCAGCGAAGGAAAAGCCAAACGAGTCATTGACAGGCGGAAGATATGAAGATCACTCAGCTTTCTGTTTTCGCCGAAAACAAACCCCGCTACATTGTTGCGCCTTGCCGGCTGCTGGCCGATGCGGGAGTCGACATCCGAGCGATTTCGCTGGCCGAGACCCTGCACTTCGGAGTGCTCCGGTTGATTGTCTCGGACTGGCAAAAGTCGGCCGCGCTGCTGAAGGAAGCCGGCTATGTGGTGAAGCCGACCGAGGTTCTGGCGGTTGAAGTGCCCGGCGGGCCGGATGGGTTGGCCAAGGTTCTGGCCGCCGTCGAGACCACCTCCCTCAACATCGAATACATGTACGCATTTCCGTTCGGTCATGGCGACAAGGCCATTCTGGTCTTTCGCTTTGAAGATCTGGATGCCGCCATCGAGCAGCTACAGTCGGCTGGAATCAGTATGCTCGCGCGTGAGCAATTGCAGGAACGGTAGACCGGCACAACATCGCTAGCGCCCTAGCGCCTCAATTCGGAGGCTTGGCGCAGCAGCGAGCGCACCGCGTCCGGAATGCCCGGCGCGTTGACGGCTTCTCCCAGAAGCGCTACGCAGGCAACGGAATCAATGCTGATGGCGATCTGCACTGCCCTGGCGGCAAACCTCGATCTGTCAGGACCACCTTGGGTGACTAGTCTGCACAGCCCCGCCACGCAACTCGCATCCCTGCCCAGCATGATTTCGTCGAGCGCCGATTCGAGCACGGCCGGAGCCAGCTCGGCAAGCGCATCCGCATAAGCGCGAACGCAGCCGGTGAGCCGGCTTCTTTGCAGCGTTTGAAACGCGGCCCGCTGCACTCGCTCGTCGGGATGCCTTAGGGCTGGCGCCAAATGCATGATCGCATCCGGATCGCGCATCTCGCCTAACAACAGGCATGAGTTACGCACCACGTACCAGCGCTCGTCGTCAAGACGCCTCACCACGAAAGGGATTCCGGCTTCACGCAGCTGGCCGGCGAGCCGCATAATGCGAAACCTGACCATCCCATTCGGTTCTTCGTCCAGCCTGTCAAAGAGCCGTTCAATGGCTGGTTCCGATTGCCGGAGCAGCGCGATGGCGGTCCGCTGCTTATCCACACTCTCACTTTTTTCCAGCGCCAAGTCGACGAGTTGGCCGATGGCCTCGGCGGGAAGCAGCTGGCGACGCGCTTCGCCGCAGCAGTTCACGTGAAGGTCCGGAGACTCGGCAATGATCTGCTCGAACTGCGAGGCAATCTCCAGGACAAGTTCAAAATCTACAGCCAGCGCAGCCTGTTGGCCGAGCACGCCAAGACACTCGGCGATGGACTCATGCCACTTCGCGGCGCTAACGTTTCCCTCCATTAAAGCCGGAGCCAACTGTTCCGTCGCAGCCCGCAGCATGCGCGCTTGGGATGCCTGCGGAATCAGCCCCAGCATTTCGGGAATGCGTCCGATCAGATCTGTCCTCTCCTGGTCAGCCACCAGAATCTTGCAACAATGCTCCGCCAAGGCGATGGCGTCGTTCGTATTTTCCTCTTGCACCAGCCCTTTGATGGCGCGAAGCACCTGCCGCAGGACAGACGGGGAAAGCGCCTTGAGGGCCATCAGCCGCGTCTTCTGCTCGGTAAACGGCAGCAGGTAGAACCCCAGGTCCCGCCGGATCGGCTGCAGCCACTCCGAGGGAAGCTGCTGCTCCTCGAACAAGCGGGCCAGCCGGGTAAGAATCCGTTCGGCCATGGCGGACGCATTCTTGGCCCGAGCCAGCAACTCCGCTGCGTCGCCCTGCAGAGCCACGACCTGTGCCTCCGACGAAGACGCACTGAAGCGCGAACCCAGCCATTGCGCCGTCATCGACTCCCATAGCTCGGAGGCGAGCTGTTGCGACGTCATCAGTTCCTGTCCTTGTACGCCAGGCAGGGCTGGAAGCTGTCCCGGAGCCGTGTTATCCAGAAACGTGGCGAGCGCCAGAATTACGCTTTCCGGGCGTGCGTCTCGATTGCTTGCCGTCGCCTCGACTGCGTTCTGGACCACCTCCACCAGGCCTTTGGAAACGTCGGCGGCCTTTTCGTCGATCCCGGCGGCCTTCAACAGCAGGTCCAAACTGATGCTGCCGGCATTGAGCCCCGCTTGCCCCATCATGCCCCCGGTCGCCAAAAAGGACTCCGAATCGACGCTGAGCACCACGTCAGCGTTTCCCGTGCCTTTCTTCTTGCCGGCAGGAATGACCCGCGCGTTTGGCACCTGCCGGCCATGCAGATAAGCCTCGATTCCGCCGGCATCCACCGCGGCTTTGGGCGGGATACTGATCAGCCGCAACATTTCTTTCAGATCGGCGACAGTCACTCCGGGCGAAAACGCCAGAGCCGCGATGTCGCGTTTCTTGAACTCGGCCTCGAGCGGCGCCAGCGACACATCCGTGGTCAGCACGTTGTCAAGCAGGATGCGCCCGTCGGAGAAGCCGAAGGTGAACCGTTGGCGATCGAGCAACAACGGTTGCAGCCTGGCAAACGCCTGTTGCAGGCTCGCTTGCACAGCGGGGTGGTCGACCGAGTAAATGGTCGTGCCCTTCCACGCCACTTGCAGACTGCGTCCGAAGCTCAGGCCCTGAAGCTTGGAATCGTCACTCATGGTATAGCCACATTAAGGGTACATTCTGACATAACTTGGTATTCCAGTGTGCTGCCAGAATCTGATAACTACTAAAGTACCCAGCGGCGCGGCCAAGCAGGTTTCACGCGATGGTGATCCGGCTTGACGCGTTTTTTCCCAATTTGACATCACGTTTTATGAACTCTTTATTCACTATTTATAAGAACTTTAAAGGCCTAGCCATCTAATTACTCTGAAAGGCTGGAGTGCTCCCCAAGAAAGTAACCTCGGAGCACCCGCCAGGGAGCGATATGTTTAACATTCAGCGCTTCAGACTCATTGCCGCCTTATTCGTTCTGATTGCCATGATCGCCGCGGCCCAAACGAGCAGTGCGCAAACGCCTCAGGCCGTGGCGGAGCAGCAAAGCCTCAGCGGAACCGTCAAGTGTGCGGCGCAGGCATCCGGGCACTATAGCTGTCGCAGAAATCAAACCCTCTTGACATGCACGCTGGCCTGCGTGGCCCAGGGCTCCAGTTTTGTACTGGAAACAGACAACAAGATCTACTTTCTCACGGGCGACGAAACCACGTTTGAGCAGCTTGCCGGAGGCAAGGCGGTCTTAACCGGGCAGGTTATCGGTTCCACTTTGGCAGTGAATGCGGGAAGCGGTCGCATCGTCGACGCCTCGTCACCGGCAATGGCTGGCAAGTAAGCATCTCTCCTGAACAATTCGCGAGATATCATCGCGGGCGAGTTGGGACGCGCGGCAACTCTATTGGGTGAACACCAAGTCAATATTAACTACTCGCTACTGCGGACTGGAACCGGGATCGACGCTGCCGCTCGTGGTCTTCGGAGTTGATAACGTGACCAAGGCAGCGGCGCTGCTGGACGAGTTAAGCAGCCGAACCTAGAGCTAGCAGGCTGCCGAAAACAGTTTCCATGCCGCATGAGGCCGCGACTCCTTTTGCCGTCAGCTCATCTTGCTCACACAGGCCGTAACGCCTCGCGGAATCGATAAAAACCCATTGTGTGCGAGGCATACTACGTGGCATGCTAGAGGTTGATCCCGAAACTTTCGAGCGCATAATATTTCAATTTGTTTCACGGCGTTGGGTCGGCGGCAGGCATCAAAAATCATATCTTAAGGTTGATAAGCCATGCGAACTGTAACCCTGGAAGAACACTTCTCTACCCCCGAGGTGGTGAAAGCCACGGCACACCTGCAGAGCGGTTCCAGGTCGGGCTTTGTCGAGGTTGTACGCGACAAGCTACTCGACCTGGGGGAAGGCCGGATTGCCGACATGGACGCGGCCGGCATCGACGTGCAGGTGCTATCGTTGGTGAACAGCGGCATGGATAAGTTGGAGCCCGTAACCGCGACCGCGCTGGTGCGCGACGCAAACGACCAACTGGCGGCAGCCGTGCGGACGCATCCCGACCGCTTTGCCGCCTTCGCCGCGCTGGCCCTGCAAGACCCCGCCGCGGCGGCAGCCGAGCTTAAGCGCTGCGTATGTTCGCTGGGTTTCAAAGGAGCGCTGGTGCACGGCACCACCAACGGCGTCTTCCTCGATCAGCCGCAGTTTGCGCCGCTGTTTGAGACCGCGGAGGCGCTTGATGTTCCCATCTACCTGCATCCGACACCGGCGCCGCAGCCGGTGCAGGAGGCATACTATGGCGGACTGCCCGGCAACACTGGCTTTTTCCTTTCGACGGCTGCCTGGGGATGGCACGCGGATCTCGGGATGCATTGCCTGCGCCTGATCGTTTCCGGACTGTTCGACCGCTTTCCGAAACTCAAGATCATCATCGGACACATGGGGGAAAATCTGCCATTTTCGATTGCCCGCGCCGATTCGATTTTGGCGCGCGGCGCCAATCATCTCCAGCGCCGAGTGGCCGACTATTTCTATGAGAACTTCTATCTCACCACCAGCGGATACTTCACCGTACCCCCGCTTCTGTGCGCGCTAGAAGTCGTGGGAGCCGACCGCATCCTATTCTCCGTAGACTATCCGTTCAGCCCCAACTCCGAGGGCCGCGACTTCCTGAATGCGCTGCCCGTCAGCCCGCAGGACAAGGAGAAAATCGCCCATCGTAACGCGGATCGGCTACTGAAGCTCTGAGCTTCCATGCCCGGAGGCCTGCAGAGGTTTCGAGGAACCCGGTGTCGAGCATTACGACATCTCGGGAGAGAATCAAACTCCTCCCGGAAGCATCCGCGCCGGCCATCCGCAAAAGGGTTCGTCTTACTTAGTGTTCCCTACCCCAAGTTATTTGCGGATTGCGGCAAACCGGCTATAGGAGTACCACCCGTCATCCCACCAATGGAGGTCGAGGTAACGTCCTTCAGAGGCTGTATACAGGCACGGAACATTGCGATAGCCCTTCCGGTCCTGCCACACCGAGCCCAGACCAACTACGGAAAACTTGCGCTGCACATCAGGGTGTTCTGCTCCAAACGCCAGAAACTCAGGCAAGTCCGTAGCCCGCAAGCCCTCCTTGCCGAGCTCTGAGAGAACGTCTTCTGACTTCATGCGATGATCAAAGCGAACGAGAACAATCTCGAGATCCGCTTTGCCGCTCCTGGTCGAAGGAAAGTTCTTGCCCGTAATATCGGCATTCACTGCTTGGTAATTCCCGGCTTCAATGGCGTTCTCTACCGAAAGGTCGTAGTTCACGCTGACCGGGTAGGTATCCATGGGCTTGCGTGCCGCCTCGGCCATAACGTCCGCAAACTTGTCGAGAAGGCTATCCCCTTGAGCGGCGAGCCGGAGAATTTCATCCTCGGAGCAACCGCGTTTTTTTACTCTGTCGAGCAAGCTTTCCCAGATTGCAGATAGGTCTCTTGCCATCAGCGTTCTCCCAGTTCGGAACCTACCGCGGCAGTCCGAGGTTGAAGGCTTGAAGGTTGGCACTTCGCTCTTTTCATTGGATCACCTCGCGGCCCACGGCCAGATTCAATTGGGCTGCCGCCGTCAAGTAAGAGCCGACCAAGTTTACGTAATTCAGTTGCACGGCGCGATACTCACTCTCCGCGTTCAAGAAATCAAGCAGAGAAGCCCCTCCGTGCTGATAGGAAAAGAAGATCGTATCGCGCACGCGCACGGATTGTTGCAGGTACTTGGCCTTGTAGGGCCGCAACAAAATGACAGTGCTCGCCGGCGGCGGCTTCACTTTTTCATTAATCCGTTTGATTGCCTCTCCAACCGTGCTCCCCAGGTCCCGGCCTCTCACGTTGAAGGTTACTGCCACATAGCGGCTGTTGCCTTCGCGATAGATGTCGTAAGCGCCGTCCTTGACCGCCACCTTGGTCAATTGCGCCAGGGAGACTCGCTCACCCGAGGGCGAGAGCAGACGAACCCTCTCGATGGCTTGTTCGGTATTCCGGTAGGGCGCCTGATAGCGCGCCACCACGTCGTACCGCTGCTCCCCGATCAGCACTTGACTTACCGCGTTACCGCCCACGGCTGTCTGGATGGCGTCTTGGATGTCTGCAACGTTGATCCCAAAACGAGCTGCCTGTCGGCGATCAATGGTTAAGTTGAGATTTGGCTGGCCGAAGTCGCGTAAGAGCTTGACGTCTTGCATGCCTGGGATGCCTGACATGGCGGCCGTGACTTCTTCTCCCTTCTCCTCGAGAACCTTTAGATCATCGCCGAAAATTTTGACTGCGAGACCGCCTTTGGTGCCAGTAAGCGTTTCACCGACGTTATCCTCGATCGGCTGGGAGAAGTTCCAGATCGCGCCTGGATACTTTTGTACCGCACGATTCATGGCGGCGATCAGCTCTTCCTTGTTGCGATGGAAAACAGGCCGCCACTGATCCTTCGGCTTCAGATCGATGAAATACTCCGTGTTGCCGAATCCCCCGGTGTCGGTTCCATCGTCGGGGCGGCCAACTTGCGATACCACCGTTTTCACTTCCGGAAAGGACGCAAAAACATAGCGCTCATTCTGAGTGAATCTTTCACCCTCCGAAAGACTTGTACTGTTCGCTAAAGTGCCACGCACCCAGATGGCGCCCTCATCCAGGTGCGGCAAGTACCCTGCGCCGATGATTCCGCTGAAGGCCAGAAAAGCCGACATCACCAAGGCAGTCAAGCCGACGCCGAGGGTGATCCAATGATGCTCGATGGCCCAGCGTAGTCGTCTGCGGTAGCGCTGGATCAGAAACGGCATAACTGGATTGCGCCATTCGCTGATCCGGCCGCGAAAAAACAGGCTCGAAAGCACGGGGGCGACCAGGATTGAAAACACCAGGGCACCGAGCAGGGCGAACGCCACAGTCCAAGCCATCGGCCGGAATAACCGGCCCTCAACTCGTTGCAATGTGAAGATCGGCAGGTAGGCCACAATGATAATTGCGATGGCGTAGAACACCGGGCGCTGGACCTCGTGGGCGGCCCCGCGGATGATTTCCGCTGGGGTTCGCACGGTCGCAGATTCAGAGCCGTTGTTGCGCTGACTCATGTGCCGAAAAATGTTTTCCACCATGACCACCGCGCCATCTACGACCATCCCGAAATCCAGTGCGCCCAGGGAGAGCAGGTTCGCGGGAATCTTGCTCAAATCGAGCCAGATCGAAGCGAACAGCAACGAGAAAGGGATAGCGAGCGCAACGATGAGAGCGGCACGAATATTGCCCAAGAAAAAGAGAAGGACGATGGTCACCAGGATCATCCCTTCTCCCAGGTTGTGCAACACCGTGTGCAGGGTGTAATGAAGGAGGTCGCTGCGATCCAGCATGGGAACGACCTTTACACCGGGAGGCAGGAGGCCGTTGTTAAGTTCCTCCACCTTCTTGTGAATGGCCTCAAGCGTGGGTTCCTCTTCCGCGCCTTTGCGCAATAGCACCGCACCCTGAATGACATCAGGCTCGTCGATGATCCGGCCGTCCTCCATGTGGTTGGCTCTCGCCATGTGGCCTAATCGGATTTTGGGGCCCTGGACAACGTCGGCGATGTCCTTGACCCTAAGAGCGGTCCCGGTTTGCGTTTTTAAGACTGTCTGCTCGATGTCCTGCACGCTGGTGAAGAGTCCGAGCGTGCGAACGTTCATCTGCTGGAGGCCCATTTCCACGAAGCTGCCGCCGGCGTTGATGTTGTTATTGGCGAGTTGCTGCTCTACTTGGCCGATGCTCAATCCATACGCCACCAGTTTGCTCGGGTCGATGCGCACCTGATACTCGCGCACCGTACCCCCAAAGTCGGAAACATCCACCACGTTCGGAACGGACTTAAACTGTTTGAGCAGAACCCAGTCTTCGAGAGACCTCAATTCCATCAGATCGTAGTGGGGATTAGTACTTCTCAGCGTGTACCAATAGATCTGACCCGTAGTGCTCCAGTCCGTGCCGATTTGGGGCTGAAGGTTTTGTCCAGGAGGAAGATTGACCTGCGTGAGCCTTTCGAGAACCTTTTGCCGATTCAAGTCGTTTACCGAGCTGTCGTCGAAGATCATGATCACGAACGACAGGCCGAAAATAGACTCGGAGCGCAAATAGGTCATGTGCGGCATCCCGGCCATTTGGCCGTACGAATACTCGGGTCGAGGATGGTGCCAATGTTGCTGATTTTGCCCTTGAACATACGACCGGGATATGCATTCAGGCTGATCTCCGCGGTATCGCCAAGCCGGACATTGGCCAGGTCATTCTCGTACACATCGCAGACCACCCAGACGTTGGACAGGTCAGAAATCGTGAACGGGTTTGTGCCTAAGGCTTGTACCCCCGCGGCGGTCTATGCCGAAGGTGGGCGAGTGCCCTACTTCCCGGCCCTATAGAAGGGCGATGTCCGCAGTTGCGATTTCTCCAAATCTCTGGCATCCACGTAGCCATCCTTGTTCATGTCCAACCTATCGAATTCCTCTTCCATAAAACTCATCCACTCCTGCTTGGAGACCCTACCATCCTTGTTCTTGTCCATAAGAAGCAACATCTGTTTGGCCGCGGCCTCCCTGGCTGCAACCAGACCCCTTGTTTCGCTTGGAAGCGGAACCTTTTGTCCTGCCTGTCCTGCAGCGGTTTTGACCATTGTTACTATTGCGAGTAACGCTCCGATGACCAAAACGACCCATGCGATCTTCCGTCTTTCAGACATCGCTGGCCTCCTAGTTAAATGACGGACGGAAATATTATAACCGCACCGGCGAGAGACGGCCGAACTGCATAACGGCTGCCTTCGCTAGGTTTAGCAATGCTCCGTCGTAAGGCTGAGATGTCGCCCGTTCCTGTCGAATGGCTTAAAGCTAGAACTTGACCATTAGGTCGATGTCGATAAGGGATTCATTTTTCCGAAGATCCGGCGTCCAAAGGCCCCCATTGCCGGCGCAGGCCCCGACGGTCGCGGCCGCGCTACCGTTCATACAGGCGAACTGGGTAGGAGAGCCGTTGTTGGTACCGGTGAGCCCTAAGCCTGCGGGCGGTGTAACTCCCCCCGGACCAGACCAATACGGTACATTCGTATGGCGGTAATCGTACTCCGCACGGAAGGTGATCCACTGCTTGGGCATGTAATCAAAGGTGAGTGAACTATCCCAAGCTTTAAAGGGATCCGATGGGTTAAAGGAAAAGTATGGCGAATTCAGCGCGGCTGAAGCGGCGGTCTCTCCATTGATAGGCGGGACCAGCACCAGATAGCGTCCCGGATTGTTGATCTGGCCGCCGCCGATCGTCAGAGCGAATAGATCTTTTTTGAACCACATGCGGTTGTAAATCATGTAGCCGACAAAGCTCTGCTTGGGATTGATTCCCGCCGGGAAATAGTCTCCCCCAACCGAATTCCGGTCCTTGGTGTTGCCGAGGCAGCTCACGCCTTGTGTGTATGCGCCTTGCGCGTTGGTCGTGCTCGGGCCGAATTCGCAACCCAAATCGCCGGTGAAGGAGAACGCCATCTTGTCGAGAGTCTTTCTCGGTTTGTCGTAGTACTTGATCTCGATGCTGTTGTCGGTATGGATGCGGGCGCGGTTGGGAGCGTACAAGTCATCGTGGCCCAAGCCGTATTCGTTGGAAACGATGTTCATCCAAGGATACGGGGTCCACTTGATCTGTCCACCAAGACCCTTCCGGTTGTTGGATGAGCCATACGATTGCCATCCATTGATTAACCATGGCTCGATTTTCAAATGTGCGGTGGGGAAAATCTGCACCCGTATTCCCTGGAAAAACCATGGCGTGTTGGAGGAAACATAGGAGGGTTGGTAGGCCCAATTATCGAAGTTGTAGTAGCTGAACAGGCCAATGTAGGACATGAAGATTCCGGCGTCAAGGTTGATCCCGTTCAACACGTTGAGATGGTATCCGCCGTACGCTTCCGATAGGTAGCGGTCTGCGTTGGCAAGATCCCACTGGCCCTTGGCCGGGCTGGGGTCATTCCGCACGGTCGCTGTGGAATAAGCGCCAAACTGGGTCATGAACCTGGCGCGAACATTGTCCCAGTGAAAGTCGCCACCGATGCCAAGCTGTTCCAACTGGATTTCGTTGGAACGAAACAGTTCGCTCGATCCGCCCATCGAATTATCCGACGGCCTGTTAAAGTCCCAGGTGTAGGTGACATCGCTTCTGATTTCCGGGGTAAAGAATTTTGAATCAAAAGCTACGTCCTTGTTGCGCGGGTTGCCGTTGAGCCAAGTCCAGTCCCAGTCCGAGAAAGGTTCGATCTTTGCTTTCTTCGTCGGCGTGGCGGCCGGGGTTTCTACGGTCGTTTGCGCCGACGTAGAAGTTTGCGCCAACGCGGGCAGACTCGACTCGGCAATTGCGTTAGCCGAAGGCCCCTGGTTGGCCTGTGCTGCCGCGGATCGCTGTTCTGTTGTACGGGCCTTCAGTTCTGCTTCAAGCTGCTCGATCCGCGCTTGCATAGCCGCAAGCGCTTTTGCAACTGCGGGCGATATTTCCGGATCGGAGACGTTTACCACTTGAGCGGAAGACTTGCTCGTCCCTCCAACCCCCGCATCGGACCTCTCGGAGGATGCCAGTGCACCCCCCGCCGCCTGAGTGTTAGGCTGCGCCTGAGTTTGGGCGTGCCCGCACGGTGCATGAGCCAGTGCGAGACTCAACACTAGAAATACCGGAAAAGCCGGGAGCGCAACTCCCTTACGCAACAGAGTTTTCATAGTCCGCATGTACAGACCTCTTTCTGAACGTCACAATTGCCCACTGAGTGCCGACCGAACGTGCAGTGCGGTTATCGGCGGTTGTTAATCGACTCGGCTGTTATAATCTCCTACTTCACATAAGCCCCATGTTCTCTTACTCGGCAACGCCTAGCTCTACACTGATCTTCTTCGATCTTCGTTCCGAGCTCCGAGCAGAGCCATGTCACTGATTAGAGCAATTCCGCCCTAACTAGTTGATAAAACGTTCATAAAATGTTCTTAAAAGTTTTCTAAATGTAGCAGCTATGACCTTGACGGGCGCGATGCGCTATAAGACGTTTTCTAGCTGATCATCCGATACTTTTCGTATCTCCCAGAACCGTTGCGTCTTCATGCGGCAAACGGATGCCTGACGGCGCGCGATCCACGCCACCGGCTGCTCGGTCGCCGCTTTGAAAGTGGACCTCGTCCACAACTACAAGTGACAGATTGAATTTCCGTAAGTGGCAGTGCGATCTGGACCCTACCAGCCGATGAATACGTCTCTGGCCTGTTAGAAGACACCACCTCACACACCACTTCGCCGTATTCGTCATCAACTCCAAGAACCTTAGCGATGACTATCTCTCCATCCGAACGTGTGAAAGTAAATACCGCTCCTATATTGTGTTTCAATTGCAACAGTCTCTCGGCACTCACCACGCAATCACCTCAAACCATGACGGCTTCTTTCGTCATAGTTGGCTCTAGTACTAGATGCCCAACTGTACTTACGATAAGCAGGCAGGCGCATAACGTCTAATAAATAATTTTTGGTTAACGTATAAGACGGTTTTCACACAATTAAGTGTCTAGCGAGATACACTATCCCAGTAACCGCATAATTACAGTGGATCATGTGTCAGCGTCAATGAGCTGCTCTGAGTTAATCCGCTAACTGATAGGTATGACTGTTATTTGGCTTTTTAGATTATGTTTATAGAAGTTTTAGAAATTCTTTATGAACATTTCATTTAACGTTCATCACTTAGCCCACAGCGTTTGAGCTAGGGAAGGCGACTGTCACGGGACAGCCGGCACGGCCGCTCATGGTTGGCTAAAGACTCACCCTTGCAGACTCACTTCTGCATAATGATGTGAACGTCAACCGGAAGTGCATCACGCAGAAACTTGTGGATAGCCGAAAAATATAGGTACTTTCGCCAGCTTGTTTGCGCTGAATGTCCGAATACCACTTGAGTGATGTGCTTTTCTCGCACGACTCTGGAAATCTCGCTCGCTGCATGCTTGCCTTTTATTCGCAGTACCTGCGCGCCTAGATTCTCCGCGAGCCCGAGGCTTTGACCGAGTGTACGCTGGCTTTGCGGACTATCGTCCACTCCGATGTCCACATACACGACGTACAATTCCGCATTCAGACTCTTAGCCAGTCGGAATGCGCGGGCGATGATATATGGAGCCGACGAAGTTGCTTTAATGCACGCCGCAATCCGCTCCCGCACGTTCGAGTGCCGCTCCGATTCTCCCTCTTTCGATTGGGATTCACGGCGGCGCCCCACCGCGCCAGCAACTTGCAGCAACGTCAGTTCGCGAAGCGCGATCAGATTACCAGGCTGAAAGAAATGTCCTAATGCACTTTCAGCACGTTCGAGAGGGTAGATGTCGCCCCTCCGCATGCGGTTCTGCAAGGCCTCTGGGGTGAGATCCGTGAGCACGATTTCGTTGACCCTCTGCAACACCGGATCGGGCACCAGCTCTCGAATCTGGACTCCTGTTATTTTTTGCACCAAAGGGGCCAAACTTTCGATGTGCTGAACGTTCAGCGTCGAAAGTACATCGACATTAGCATCGAGTAAGTCCAAGACATCTGCGTATCGCTTGGGGTGCTTACTGCCATGAACGTTGGTATGCGCGAGCTCATCTACCAGCACCACCTGCGGCCGAGATGCAAGAATCGCATCCACATCCATTTCTTCATATAACGTTCCCTCGTACTCCATTTTGCGTCGAGGCACCGTCTCCAGCTTGGATGACAGCTCAATAATTGCTTTGCGTCCGTGAGATTCAACCACCCCGATTACCACGTTCTCCCCTCGGCTCCTGCGACGAATAGCCTCGGCGAGCATACTGTAGGTCTTGCCAACCCCTGGGGCGTACCCTAGGAAAAGCTTAAAGATTCCTTGCTTCTTCCGTGGGCTTGTCTGCCGCACCCACTGCTCTGGGATTTCTGGCATAAGGGGTATTCTCGTCGAGACGAACGAACTGTCGCCTGCCTGAGTCTTACTTTACCGCTCGCCTTTTCACGTTCGTAGAGCCGAATGGCCAACCGGCATTTCGGGTGGTCTTCGCGCTTCTGGTGTATGCTGCGCGGCATACCTGAGGCTCATGGCACTGGCGCTTAAGCCGTGGGAGGCCGGGCGGGTTTCTTAATAATGGTCACTCGCCTCGTCAACGGGAAGATCATTGGATCATCGCGGACCTCGTCGGCAAGGGAGGAGACGTCCGCACCGTCCCGGCCCCAACCTGGATAATGGCTGCGATCGACCAATGGACCGCGCCCGCCGGGATCACTGCGGGTAACATCTTTCGCCAGTCCCACCGGACGGGCGGGATCCTTCAAACTGCACCCCTACCATCTTCTCGCAACAGTTTACTATTTGGTCGCCATTCCCTTGGGTCAACTCCTTTTGATGATTGCGGCGCGTAGGATTTCAGAGCAGAATCCAAGGTTGGATTGCTGGTCGAGCAACAGCGCGCATGCTGATACCCATCGGTCACGAGAACATGCAGGCGCGACGATGGCCGATTATCACGATCGGGATTATTGCCATCAACATCGTTGCGTTCCTGCTCACTATCTCCACGCTCAAAAGTGAGTCGCCCGAACTCGCGCAACTGCGGATACACATACGCCTGCTGGCGGCCATGCATCCGGAACTCACCCTTCCGCCCGCGGCTCAACAGCTGGTGAACGGAATACAGCGAGGCGAACCCCGTGCCTGGGCCGCCGCTCAGAATCCCAACCGGAAACTACAGGATGCCTGGGATGCGCGCATACGGCTCATGGAGAGCTCCGCACTTCTACAGCAGGAGATGGACAACCTCTCGGCGCGCTATGAGGAACTGCGCTCCACCTCCGTGCTGGAGCACTATTGACTCCAGCATACAGGTGGGCATGAAGGACGCTCGCGCGGCGCTCGTCATGAGTTCCGCGGCAGGGGAAATAAGTCAGCCCTCTCTCGTAACCTCACATTGACATCGAGTGCCGAAGCTCCTTGTTGGGGCAGTCACTGCCCTCTCTGTCACAGTCTCTACAATGCTGGATTGTCTGGGCGGCAAATCACCCGACACGGTCCCCGACGTTACAATAGATCCGATCTGAGTGGCGCTGGTATGTGGGTGGGCTGCGCTTCAGCCTGCACAGAGGACGCGCGAGTTTGTTCGCACACGCTTTGTTCGGAGCGAGTGGTCTGACGGCCAGTGCGGGCGGCGTGTCCGCGACGGAAAACGCTTTTGCCATGGCATTGGGAGCAGGCGTCGACGTCCGTGTCAAGCCGCGCATCGCGGTTCGCGTGATTCAGACCGACTACCTGCTCAGCCGGCTGGCGGGTAACACGCAGAACAACCTGCGGCTCTCCACCGGGTTGGTCTTTAGACTGGCAGGCGCTAAAAACGCAAACTGAAGAGTAGGAGCAGCACGGGCCAACACTGTACGGCGGAGACCAAAAACGTGGACGGCGCCGGAAGCCAAAATGGCAAATCGTAAGCGTCGTCCTCGACCGAAGTTGGTTGGTTTAAATTGGTGGGCCCGGCAGGATTCGAACCTGCGACCAATGGATTATGAGTCCACAGCTCTAACCACTGAGCTACAGGCCCTTTGAGTAAAGCAACCCCATTATCTTACATCAGTTTGCAGATGCAGCGGTTTTGCTGAGAACCGTTTTAGTATCCCGGGAGCGTCCCGAGATGCAAGTTCCTCATCCAGCCGCTAGATTGCAGCTGCAATCGCGGGGTCCCGCGGTTGAATATAGCAGGCTTGCGTTATTTTTACATCGCTATAAGCGAAGAATCGTCTGACAGCCTTGCCTGCTACTCCCAACTCATGCTCTCGTCCAGGTTGTAGGCGCGCTAATTCATTCGAGCTGAGTTTGCAGTTTGCTCATGGCCATGATAGATTTTTTCTGCTTCCCCATCCGTCATGAAATGCAGCCGGTGTTGTGGTGACCGCTCGACACCTTCACCGGCTGGAGGTTTTGGTGTTTTTGATTGGTCTCAATCCGCTAGTTCTTCAACGATTGGCTGCCGCCTACGTGGCTAATGCGGCCGAAGGCTGGGGAGCATAAGGATGGGAACCAATACTTACTCTTTCTCTTACTCTTACTATGATGTGCTGCAAGTAACGGAGAAAGCGACTCCGGAGCAGCTAAAGTCAGCATACCGCACGCTGGCGAAACGCTACCATCCGGATACCAACCATTCACTAGAGACAGACGGGAGTTTCAGAAGAGTCAATGAAGCGTATCAAGTCCTCGGCGACCCGGCCAAGCGGCTTGAGTACGATTATCTGTTGGCGCGCGTCAGGATCATTACGGCTCGGCCCAAGCCTTCTACACCGGCGAAGCCCTATACAACTCGGCCCGTTCCTCCACAAGGTGGAGCGCGGCCCCCGGTCTATAGCTGCCTTCATGCTTATCGCGCCTATTGTGCGTTGCTGATTTTCCTCTTCATTATTTTAGGGTGGGGCTTCATCAATCCGCCGCCGCAAATAGAAGTGCGCCGGTCACGACAGGCAGCTTCATTATTGGAAAAGCAGTTTATACAGTCAGGCACAAAGCAACAGCGGCCAACCCTGGATGAGATGCTTGATCGGGCGGCTGCATACTGCGGCGAGAAGTTCGAATTTATCCTGACAAGCTTAATGATGCCAATGACGAATGGTATAGCTTCGCTGGAAAAAACCAAAGGCTCAACTGGTGTTCCCGCGGCCATGACCGCCGCCGTGCATGACGTCCCGGCTGCTTTGACTGCTATTGGTAACCGCGCATATGACTCCCTACTGGAGCCGTTCGAATCCGGGCAATTGCCGGCGACGATCCGCCACGCGCTCGAACAGACGCCAAGCGAAGATCGAAAATCGCAGCTACCAGATGAACCTGGAGTCGCTCGCCGCTACCCGAAGCAATCCGCTTCGTCCGGCCATGCGGGAATTGGAGCAATCTTACTACGTTACGCTGAGGACCTTGGCCGATTCACTTGGCCTCTAGAAGGCTGCTACGCGTAGATATGGAGTGGCGACGCATCTGGTGCTAGCAATCTTACTGTCGCCGAATTCCATTCTGCACAAACGCGGGGTAGACCGAATTCGACAAACCTTGGTTCCAACGGAACCACACTGCGTACCGCTATTCGACCACCGGTGTTCTCCATAAGAGAGCTCGGGAATTCAGCGGCTTGCGCGCGGCGCTTTCGACCTCGATTTCCGACCGTGCAACACGCATTTCTGGAGCAACCCCTCCCAGCGACTTACGTTCTAAGCCTACGGCTGAAACAAGGAGGTCTTTATGCGTTGTCTGTTGAAAGTTTCCATTCCAACCGAGATTGGTAACGACCGTATCGTCGACGGCAGTTTGGCGAGGACAATCGAATCAATCCTCAACGATTTGAAGCCGGAAGCCGCCTATTTTGCCGAGGAACATGGAGTCCGAACCGGGTTTGTCGTCTGCAATGTCAAAGACGAAACGGAAATCCCGGCGATAGCCGAGCCGTGGTTCCTCGCCTTCAATGCTCGCGTGGAATTCCATCCTGCCATGACCGTGGCGGACCTGAAGAAGGCTGCGCCGGGGTTTGAAAATGCAGTCATAAAATATAGCCACCTAAAGAAAGCCGCCTGAAGCTAAGTCGCTCTGAAAACGAATAGCCTACTCAAAGAATCTTCGTGACTGGCTCGGCATCGGGCCAGTCTCTATGAGCTATCGGCTGCCGCCAAAGCCTCTGCCAAACGCCATGCGAAGACTGGGCGCCCGGCACTCACCCGCATCGACGTTTTCACCGGATTCTCCCGGTCGCAGATCTTGCGACGCCGCATGCGGCTGGCATCGAACGGCTTCAGCCGGGTCGGTCGGGTAGTGACGCGACCAGACGCCCCCTGGTGCCCTGGACATTCTGTCGCCGGCACTTGAGGGTTGCCGGCCTTCTTCGGACTCGACAATCGAACGGTTGAACGGCTATTGTGATCTCAGAAATCCCCGCGCGCGGCTGGGCATCAGTGGTAGCAGAGCATGGATGTAAACAAGACCATCAAAGAGATCGAGTTGCTGGAGCGTATTTATGCGCTTCCGGACACCAGGCAGCTGCGGCTGGCCGACCGCGAAGCCGCCAACCAAAAACATGACGAAATGTATGCCGACAACCCGTGGTTCCGGCTGTGGAAGCGGTATGGTATCTAGCGACCATCGCAAAACGGCGGCCGGGTTCTGTTTTAAATGTCTGGCCAGCAACCGGAGACTCCGTTGCGCTATTTCCTCAGCTCCGGTCGTTGGGTTGTAGCGATAACATTCGCTTCTGATGATGCTACTCGATAGTCATCGCAACTAATCAGCCAAATCTTCTTCCATCGCAAACCTGCGCAACGACGGCGCTTGCCGGGGACACCGGCTGGCCCTGCTGGCTACTCCTCGGCCTTTTCCCGGCGTGCGACCCCGGTTCGAATCGCTGCTTTCACCACCTCTTTCGCGACCGATTCGGCGACCTTCGGATTGAACACGCCGGGAACGATGTAGTCCTCGTTGAGTTCGTTCGGAGTCACTACGTTGGCGATGGCGTGGGCCGCGGCCAGCTTCATCTCTTCATTGATGTCGGTAGCCTGGCAATCCAGTGCTCCGCGGAAGATGCCCGGGAAGCAGAGAACGTTGTTGATCTGGTTCGGATAGTCGGAGCGGCCCGTCGCCATGATGCGCACGTAAGGCGCGGCTTCCTCGGGCATCACCTCTGGAACAGGGTTGGCCATGGCGAAGACAATGGCATTTTTGTTCATCTTTGCCAGGTCTTTCGCGTCGACCACGCCGGGGCCTGACAGTCCCATGAAAGGTCGGCGCCTTCGAGAGCTTCCTTCAGCGTGCCTTTGAAGCCGTTTGGGTTGGTGTGCTCGGCGAACCATTGCTTCATGAAGTTCATGCCTTCGGTGCGGCCTTTGTAGATTGCTCCGGTGCGGTCGAACCCGATGATGTTCGTCCCGCCGGCCCCAAGAATGATCTTCGAGCAGGCCACACCTGCCGCGCCGACACCGGTAACGACCACCTTCATCTCGGAGATATCCTTGCCGACAATCTTGGCGGCGTTGATCAATGCAGCCAGAACCACCACGGCGGTGCCGTGCTGGTCGTCGTGGAAGACCGGAATATCGAGTTCTTTTTTCAGCCTGTCCTCGATCTCGAAACATCGAGGCGCGGAAATGTCTTCCAGGTTGATGCCGCCAAATACCGGCGCAATGTTTTTCACGGTCCTGATGATTTCTTCCGTGTCCTTGGTCGCCAGGCAAATGGGAAATGCGTCAACCTTGCCGAACTCTTTAAACAGCATCGCCTTGCCTTCCATGACAGGCATGGCGGCTTCGGGACCGATGTCGCCAAGGCCGAGAACGGCGGTACCGTCGCTGACAACGGCAATGGTGTTGCGCTTGATCGTCAGCTTATAGACATTCTCCGGATTCCGATGGATAGCCATGCAAACGCGCGCGACGCCGGGAGTATAGGCCATCGACAGGTCGTCGCGGGTGCGTACTGGAACCTTGCTCACCACGCTGATCTTGCCTCCCAGGTGCATAAGGAAGGTACGATCCGACACATGGACAACCGCGATGTTGCTAAGGTTCTCAACTCCTTGACGAGTCGTGTCACCGTGCTCCTGATCACGAACGTTGACGGTCACATCGCGAATGATGTGATTTTTTTCGAACCCGGCGATATCGATCGCACCGATGTCTCCGCCGAGTTCGCCGATCTTGGAAGTGACTCTGCCTAGATTGCCGGGTTCATTCGGAATCTTCAGACGCAGCGTGAGACTGTAGCCTGCACTTGGCTTGGCGAGTGTAGTTGTCATAATGTTCGAGTCCTTCTCTCGGCAATTTAAGAAGTCAACGATTCAACTGCTCTGCCATCCATGGCGACACTCTTCGAAAATCACCACAACCCAATATAAAATCGAAATCCTAACAGCCTGGCCAGGAGGAGACGTGGAGACCGCAGCCCCACCCCAAGGGCTCAAAAAGTGTAGCAAAAGGGCTGAGGTGCGCGAGAAAAAAATAGTGAGGTCAAAAAATATAGAAGGACAGCCTGAGATTGCCGTCCGGCAAACCTCCCGATAACCCGGGTTATTGCCGCTGCGCCTGCCTCGGTACTTTCATCCTGATCGACAGGCGCTTGCAGTGGTACCCATCGGCTGCCGTCCGGGTTTGGATGCGACTTCGGTGCCTCCCACGAGACGGCCGCGCCGGGGCTTTGGCCGTAGAAGCCTGTCGCCAGCAGCCACCGGACCCAAACGGAAAATGAAAAAGGGCGCAGAATCATGGCTCGGCAGCAACACCAAACCATTTCCCGCCTCGGATTGCCCGGTCTGCTAGCAGGCTGCTTGGATGGCCGACTACGCCTTAGCCGCTTTTCCGCCGACTTCGAGTCCCAGTGAACGCATCCAGGCAAAGATTTTTTCGTCCTGGCCGGGATTCAACGCCATCGGCGCCGAAGCGGTAGGACCGCAAATGCCCATGGCGTGCAACCCAAACTTGATCACCGGTGCATTGCCGCCGAACTGAGCCATCAACGGGATCAAGGAAGCCTTCTTTTGCAAGGCAATGGCGGTTTTCAAGTCTCCTCGCAGCCAGGCTTCATAGACATCGACGCAAAGCTTGGGAACCAGGCTGCCGCCGGCATAGATGCCGCCTTTCGCGCCTAGTTGAAAACCTGCAGCTCCAAACGCAGGGTTACCACACATGACGGAAAACTTCGCCGGGGTCGATTCCACAAAGCGCTGCATGTTCACGAAATCGCCGGAGCTGTCCTTGACACCGATGACGTTCGGATGCGCCGCCAATTTCCCCAGCGTATCGGGCGCGACAGGAATCTTCGTCATCTGCGGGAAGTTATAAACCACGACCGGCTTGGTGGATGCCTCGGCAATGGTCTGGAAATGCCGGTAAACAGCACCCTGATCCAGCGGGAAATAATAAGGCACCGCAACCAGAACGGCATCCGCCTTGGTCTGGCAGGCGACCCGCACCTGCGCCAGCGTCTTCTTGGTTCCAGTGTCACCGCAACCAATCAGCACCGGAACCTTGCCTTTCACCTCATCCAGCACTGTCTCGATTGCGTCCTGACGCATGGCATCGGTCATTGCCGGAAATTCGCCTGTGCTACCCATCACGACAACGCCATGCACGCCTGCTCCAAGACAATAGCGGACGACATTGCGCATGCCAGCCTTATCCACCTGCTCGTCGGGGGTAAGCGGCGTTACCATTGCGGGATAAATGCCCTTTAATTCCATCTTTGTTCCTCTGTTTTACTCGTTAGGATGCGTTCTGATGTGGCTTGAGTACCGTCGTTGTATCGAGGACTGGCGCGCCCGGGTTCCCGGCGAGCACCGCTCGCTGGGATGACGAGGCACAGCCAGCACACTGGAATCAGAGACGGTGCCATCCGAATGCGGATCGCGGACTTTGTTGCACAAACAGATACGGTCACATTATATATGTGACCGGTCTGTTTGATTCAGCAAAACTTCATTTGCTCGCGGGTTTAGCGGCGGCGGCCTCGTCGCACTTCAACTTGCCTGCTTTTGCGTAGTTGGCCTTCGCCATCTCTCGAATGATGATGGTGACTGCTTCCTCGGGCACGGATAGCGTGGTGCAAATCGCACTGGTCACGGCTTTTGCCATCTGCCGTTTCTGATCCACGGTACGGCCTTCAAACATGCTCACTTCTATGGTTGGCATATATCTTCCTCTCTTTGGACAGACTCTTTTTTGGACAGATTGAGGGACGCGGCACGCCACGTCCTGCAATAAGAATTATACGGTTCGCGATGTTATGCGGCGATTCGCCATCCCCCGCGCGGAATCAGGCACACAATACAAGTCCACATCAACGCAGGCAACTGGAGAATACTTATTTTATATTTTAGCTGATCGGGAGCGAAGTGGTACCGGGATGATACGGGGCCGGTCACACGGGGCTCCGTCTTCTCTGGACCTTGGGGTGGGCAGCTAGTAATCTGATGGGTCTGTCATCCTCCTGTGGTGGAAGCATCACTGGCCCCCGGGTCGGCGGAGCCGTCACGGTTTGGACATTTCCCGGAACGGAGTTCATAAATCAATGGTTTACCTGTTCATCTTCAACGACTCGCCTTACGGCTCGCAGCGCACTTATAACGGCCTCCGGCTGGCGCTTAACCTGTCGAAACCGACGGCCAACAAAGTGATCGTTTTCCTGCTTGGTGATCGGGGTTCTGACCGGACTCGGCCAACCCGTAGCGCTCAATGCCTTTTACAATGTGCAGGAAATGCTGAAACAGCTAGCGCAGCGGGGAGGGGATATCGGCGCCTGCCGCACCTGCCTGGAAGCACGCGGGCTTGGCGACGAAATGCTGCTCGAAGGCGTAAAGCGCAGCACTCTGGACGAGCTCACCGTCTGGACGGAAGAAGCCGACAAAGTGCTCAGTTTCTAGCCGGCTGTCTCCAAAATCCCGGCATCATCCCGCGAATGTCTATCCGCAAGTTGGCTGCAGGTTTTTGCGCTCATCGGGACCGCGATTGTATGCTGAAGCATGTCGCTCTTGCGCTTTCTGATGATGCTCTCGCTTGCGATCTGGCTCGGCGGCATCATATTTTTCGCCTTCGTGCTGGCCCCAACTGTTTTCTCCGTGCTGCCGACGCGCAATCTGGCCGGCATGGTGGTGAGTCGCTCGCTGGCGCGGCTGCACTGGATCGGCTTGTTTAGCGGTATTGCATATCTCGTTTTCAGCCTGGTGCTTTCGCGCTTGGCTGGCTCGTTTCAGCCATTTGCGCTTCGTCATCTGCTGGTCTTGCTGATGATCGCACTGGTATTGATTGCGCAGTTCGGCATCTCCGGCAAGATGAACCGTTTGCGCGCCGACATGGGTGTAATCGACAGCGTGGCGCAGAACGATCCGCGCCGCCTGGAGTTCAATCGCCTGCACGTTTGGTCGACGCGAACCGAAGGGACCATCCTGATCCTGGGATTAGCGGTTCTGTTTCTTACCACGCGGCGTTTATCATAGAGTCCGTTCCCGTGCAGCATCGTCGAAGCCGGTTGTCCGCAGTGGCTTGGGTCCTAGCGAGGCATTCAGCCGCACGCCGGCCGGCTGTGCATTTTCGGCAGGGACCCCGGCACGCGCCGTAGTTGGCGTGCTGGGGCAACGAGAAAGTCATGGTGCAATCCTCATGAAGACTGGAATCATCGGCCTTCCCCAGGTGGGCAAAACTTCACTATTCAAGATGTTGACCAAGGCGGACGTCTCCAGCCGCACCAACCCGCGCGAGGCGCACATCGGAGTCGCCACCGTTCCCGATGACCGGCTCGACCGCCTTGCCAAATTGTGTAACCCGCGAAAGCTCATCCACGCCCAGGTGGAGTATGTCGACGTGGCCGCGATTGGGCAGGAAGCGCTGAAAGAGACCGCCTTTCTTTCCAACCTGCGAGTGGTGGACGCGCTGGCACACGTGTTGCGCGCCTTCGAAAATCCCTCGGTTCCGCACAGCGGCGAAATCGATCCGCTGCGCGACCTCAAGAGCGTCGATCTCGACCTCATCGTCAGCGATTTGGAGCAGGTGGAAACGCGCCTGGAGCGCATGCAAAAGGACCTGAAGAAAAAGAAAACTCCCGAGCTGGAGAAAGAAAACGAGGTGCTTCTCCGCGCCAAGGCCCACCTGGAAACCGAGCGTCCCTTGCGCGAAATGGAAATGACGAAGGACGAGAAAAAGATTGTCCGCGGCTTCATGTTCCTGAGTGAAAAACCGATGCTTTACGTGCTGAACATCGGCGAGAGCTCGCAACTGGGTAACGACCTGGAGGCTGCCGTCGAGAAATACCATCTGCGCGAGGCGGCCTCGCGTCCCAATACCGGCGCTACCGCCATCTGCGGCAACGTGGAAGCCGAATTGACGGAGATGAGCGACGAGGAAGCGGCCGAGTTCCTTGCCAGCTACGGACTGAAGGAGAGCGGCCTCACCCGCCTGATCCGCACCAGCTATGCCCTGCTCGGGATGATTTCATTCTTCACCGTGGGCGAAGACGAATGCCGCGCCTGGACGATCGAGCAGAACACGCGCGCCGTCAACGCCGCCGGCGCCATCCACACCGACCTGGAACATCATTTCATTCGCGCCGAAACCATTCGCTGGGACATCCTGCTCGAACTGGGTTCGGAAGCCGCCGCGCGGGCCGCCGGCAAACTGCGGCTGGAAGGCAAAGACTACATCGTGCAGGACGGAGATATTCTGCACATACGGCATTCGGGTTAGCCAATGACGCCAATCCTTCTCAGCATTGTGCTTGGCCTGACCGCCGCGCTCGCCAACGTTTTTGGCGGGGCAATCCTGGTTTCCAAAAGCTGGGAGCCGCGTTACTTAAAATATTTCATGGCGTCGGCGCGGGATTCATGCTGGCCACGGCGATCACCGAGATGGTTCCCACCAGCATCGAGTTGCGCGGCAGAACCGGCGCCTTCCTGGTGCTATTCGGATACCTGCTCATCCATTTCTTCGAACACGCGGTAACGCCGCACTTTCACTTTGGGGAAGAGACTCACGAAAATGAGTTCGCGACGAGTCACCGAAGCCTCTCCGTGCTTCTGGGCCTCATTATCCACACTTTTTTTGACGGAATCGCCATCGCCTCGGGGTTTCTGGTTTCTCGACGCCTCGGATGGGTCATCTTCATCGCGGTTTTTCTGCACAAGATTCCGGAAGGCTTCACCATCACTTCGGTGATGCTGGCCAGTGGACGCAGCCGCATGAGTTCCTGGGGCGCGTCGATGGTGCTTGGAGCGGCCACGCTGGCGGGTGTTCTCACCATGGCCATTACCCAGGCGGCGGTCAACATCGGCCTGCCCATCTCGGCCGGTGTAACGATTTACGTGGCCGCCAGCGATATTCTGCCCGAGGTGAACCGCGAACCGGGAGTCCGCATGGCGTTGCTGGTCTTCGTCGGCGTCGGCGTAATGTTTCTGCTTGACCGGTGCTTGCATCTGCACTGAACGGCGAGGCCGGTAGCCGTGATTGTTTGAGAACGGCGGGTCGTGCTAGTGTCCTCCAGTCGTCTCGGCGAACCTCCTCTGATTGTCGGTCTGAAGAGAGGGATTTGCCGGTTGCAGACTGCTGTGGTGCCCACGTAAGTGGCGAACTGAACACTACCAGCGCAAGTACGGAGATCGACTACCCCACCGCAGGTACTATTCCCAAGTGAGATGAACTAAGGGTTATCTTACGCAATCTAAGGCCCATAGCCTGCCTCTCGGGCCAGACTCTCTGCTAGGATCGATCCAGTTTAAGTACCTCCTCGACATTAGCCGATAGTTTTAGTGTTAATTGCGCAAGCTCTTTGTCTTGCGTGAGCTGCCGCAGGAGACAGAATGCGTAACCGCTTCGTTGTCGTCCAGAATTCGCCAGCAGATCGCGATACCAGGCAAATATGAAGACAGCCTTCGTCTGGGTAAGTTTGCCCCGTCTGCTCACCATTGCGATGGTTTGCTTGCTGGCCCTTATCTCTGGCGATTCCCGCCATTGCCATTGAACCTAAGCTGTCCGTGCCGATCATGCCTCTGAAAGACGTAAAGGCAGGAATGCGCGGCACCGCTTACACCGTGTTTGAAGGCAATAAGCCCGAAGCCATGCAGGTTGAGGTGCTTGGAATCCTACGCAACATGAGCGGCCCGAAGGGCGACGTCATCCTGGTTCGTCTGCACGGAGAAAAACCGGAATACACCGGGGTGGTTGCCGGAATGAGCGGCAGCCCGGTTTACATCGACGGCAAACTGGTTGGCGCGCTCGCCTTCCGCATAGGCCAGTTCTCCAAGGAACCAATCGCCGGCATTACTCCTATTGCTTCCATGCTGGAAATCAGTGAGTTGGATTCGACACCGGCTCAGGACACCGCCAGTGCCAAGTCTCCCGCCATTGTTCCGGCGCGCACCGGCGGCCCAGGCGAAGCTCCGCCGATAGCATCCATGGCGCAGTATCTGCAACCCATCGACACGCCCCTGGTTTTCAACGGCTTCAACCAGGAGACGATTCAGCGCTTCTCGTCCGCAATTTGCGGCGGCCGGCATTGTGCCCGTCATGGGGGCCGGATCGGCCGACCCAAGCATCAAAGATCCTACTCCCATTGCCGCCGGCTCATCCGTAGCCGCGGTTCTGGTGCGCGGCGATATGGACATTTCCGCCACCTGCACGGTCACTTACGTCGACGCCAACCGCCTGCTGGCCTGCGGACATCCTTTGATGGGCAGCGGTTCGGTCGAGATGCCAATGACCAAGTCGCTGGTACTGGCCACGCTGGCTTCGCCGGCCAACTCATTCAAGATCGCTACTGCAACCGAAACCATCGGCAGCTTCGTGCAGGATCGCCACACGGGAATTATGGGACGCTTCGACAAAGACGCACACATGATTCCGGTAACGCTTACCATCAGCGGCGGCACGGCGCATCCTCGCAGTTACCATTTTGAAGTGCTCAATAATGGCCGCATCACGCCGGTTGCCATGATGGCCACGGTTTACAACGCCGTCCAAGGCACCAATGAATATGGCGAAGACACGACCTTCCGGGTCGTCGGAAGCATCAACGTCTCGGGCCATTCCAAGCTGACGCTCGACGATATGTTCGCGCCCTCCGACGGTGGGCAGCCGACCGCGGCTTCCATCGCCACGGCGCTGGGCGAACGTTTTTCCCGCATCTTCGAAAATCCCTACCAGAGGCCGGATATCACCGGAGTGGAGCTGAACGTCAACGTGATCCCGGAACGCCGCTTTGCGCGGCTGGAAACGGCGCGCACCGACGTTACCGAAGCTCGGCCCGGCGACGAAATCGTCGTCGAAACCGTGCTTCGCCCCTATCGTGGCGAAAACCTCGTGCGGCAGATACCCATCCGGATTCCGACCTCGGCCCCTCGGGGAACACTGCGCATACTGGTCAGCGACGGCGACACCTTGGACCGCATGCAACGCCAGAGCACGGTGCCTTCGCGCTGCGATCTTTCGTCGACCATCGCCATGTTGAACAACCGTCACGCCAACCATCGGCTTTATGTTTCGCTGCTGGAGGCAAACCCGCAGGCGACGGTGCAGGACAAGGTGATGCCCACCCTGCCCCTTTCGGTGATGAACGTGATGGAAGGCATGCGCGGCACGCAGGACATGGTTGTCTCGGCCGAATCCTCGGTCAGGGAGGCTTCGACGCCTCTCGATTACGTTGTTTCCGGCCAGCAGGTTATCACCGTCAACGTCCGATAATGCGCTGGAGCGGTTTTTAGGGTTGGGGTGTCCCCCAAGATCGGTGAAATGCATAGATCGTCACGTCGGTTCGCAAAAATAGCGAACCTCCTCACGATGACACCTGCGGCGAAGGACCATCCAGTATCTCTGGTGCTGCGCCAAACCGGATTGGCTTAAGCCATATCCGGAGAAAAACCCGCTGGCACTCGGGACGAGCAAGCCTGCCGTCTTGTGGTTTACCATTTCATATACAAATGAATAAAGTTCTCCGACTTGCGCTCGTTTTAGCGTCACTGACGCAGCCGCCGCCGCTCAAAATACTCATAGCTGGGAGCAGTCGAAGCTTGAGGAATTTGAAAAAGGCACCAGCAAGGGAGTCTCCATCCATAGCGATGGCGCGCTGGAGCTGGCGCCTGCCTTTCGGCAGATCGGTACTACCTCCTCAACCTATCTTTGGTCGGTGGCCGGCGATGCGGCGGGAAACCTCTACGCCGCCGCCGGTTCTCCCGCACGGGTCTATCGCATAACTCCCAAAGGCGAGGTCAGCGTCATCTTTGCCGCCTCCGAACTCGAAGTGCAGGCGCTGGTGGTGGATCGGGGGGGCGCGATCTACGCGGCCACATCGCCCGATGGACGTGTCTACCGCATCGTTCACAGCCCCGCCGGGGTTAACCAGAAAACCGAGTCCGCCGCTCCCGCCGGAGCGGAAAAGCAGGCAGCTCGCAACCAGCCGGTCGACCCAAATTACAGCTCCAGCGTTTACTTCGACCCAAAGACAAAATACATCTGGGCTCTGGCTATCGATGGCCGGGGACGCCTGTACGTAGCCACTGGCGATCACGGCGAAATCTTTCGCGTGGAGAAGGACGGCGCCAGTTCCGTCGTTTTTCAAGAGCGATGATGCTCACATCCGCGCCATCGCGCTCGATCGCGACGGCAACCTGATCGCCGGATCCGACGGCAGCGGGCTGGTTTACCGCATCAAGACCGCCGGGCAGGACGACGGGCAGGGCTTCGTGTTGTTCGGAGCTCCCAAGAAGGAAATCACCGCTCTGGCGCTGGATTCGCGAGGCAACATCTACGCCGCTGGCGCGGGCGAAAAACGCCAGTCCGCCCCGCCTCCGGGTGTGGCCATGGGTTCACCTGCCCCGGCAACGGGCAAGGTCGCGATACCTGCCACCGCGCCAACTGTCACCAGGCCGGGGGGCCCCGCTCCCGCCAACCCCTCCGTCGCGGTACCAATCCCGGGACTGAGCGCCACCGGCTCCGAGATCTACCGTATCGCCCCCGACGGTTCCGCCAAACGCATCTGGTACTCTCGCGAAGACCTGGTGTACGCCCTCACCTTCGATCACGATGGCCGGCTCATTGCCGGCACCGGCAATAAGGGCAAGATTTACGCCATTGAAGGCAACGGCGAATTCTCCGACCTACTGAAAGCCAGCGCTAACCAGGTAACTGGATTTGCCGCCGCGCCCAACGGCGCCATTTACGCCGCCTGCAGCAACCTCGGCAAAGTCTTTCTGATGGAAGATTCATCGCAGCGCGAGGGCGAGTATGACAGCGATGTGTTCGATGCCCGGATTTTCTCCCGCTGGGGACGCGCGGAGATGCGCGGCCAGGGTTTGGTTGACCTCTACGCGCGCAGCGGCAACGTCGACAACCCCGACCGCAACTGGAGCCCTTGGAGCAGAATCGACCTCAAAGGGGGAGCGCAGACAAAGATTCCCCCGGCGCGTTATGCGCAGTGGCGCGCGGTGCTGCATTCGGGTTCGACGACGCCGCGGGTCATCGAGCGTGCGCATCTATTACCTACCCAAGAACGTCGCCCCGGATGTGGATGAGGTGATTGTCCAGATGGCCAAGCCGGCGAGCCCAGCCCACCCCGAAGGCGGCGCCGCGGGCGTCTCCGCCGGACCGCCTGGCGGGCATAACAACATGGTCGTGCGCTGGGCGGCACACGACGACAACGGCGATCAGTTGCGTTTCTCCATCTACTACCGCGGCGATGGGGATACGCGCTGGCTGTTGCTGAAAGACGACCTCGGCGAGCGCTCTTATGCTTTCGATCCGAGCCTGATTCCCGACGGCGGATACACCATCCGCGTGATCGCCTCCGACGCGCCTTCGCACGGCCCCAGCGAGGCGCTCACCGGCTGGAAGGATAGCGCGCACTTCGAGGTGGACACGACGCCTCCCCGAATCGCGAACCTCCATGCCACGCTTGAGGGCGGCCGGTTGCACATCAGCTTTAGCGCAACCGATTCGTTCTCGGTGATTCAGCGAGCTGAGTATTCGATCGACGCCGAAAACTGGCAGTTTGTCGCGCCGGTCGGGGAGATTTCTGATTCGACGACGGAGAATTATGACTTCTCGGTGCCGCTGCCCGCACCATCTGAGCCGGCCGGCGAATCGCCCTCGACGTCCGCACGCCGCCGTGGGCACCGCGCCGCTCCGGCAAATAGCCCGGCAGTTGCGCTTGGTGGGGCGGAGGAGCACATCGTCATTGTGCGCGTCTACGACCGCGCCGATAACGCGGCCACCGCCAAGTTGGTAGTGCGCTCGGGGCAGTAAGCTTCAGTAACACGCACCTCAGGAGTGTCATCCTGAGCGCAGCCGGGGTCCCCGACGAGGATCGGCTCGTAGGGGCAAAGTAGCGAAGGATCTGCTTTTCTGGACCCGAAAAAAGCAGATTCTTCATTCCCTCCGGTCGCTCAGAATGACACCCGTTCGAAAATTGTTTGTGCGGATATTCCCACCCCGGGGAAAGCGGCGCAGAATTCACCCCTCAATGGCGGATCGGACACCGCCACTGCGTGCCTTCTATAATGCGAATAGTAGGAATAATAATAGAAACTTTGCGCTCTTAGCCACTGCATGAGATTTGAACTTTTCATTGCCGCCCGATATCTGCGAGCCAAGCGGCGCCAAGCCGTGATCGGCGTCATCACCGTTATTTCGGTGATTGGGGTGGCCGCGGGTGTCGCCTCGCTGATCATTGCGCTGGCCATCAACAACGGTTTCCGGCAAGACCTGCAGGAGCGGCTGCTGGGATCGACCTCGCATGTCAACCTGATGCGTGTGGAGAACGACGGCATCAGGGATTGGCGTTCGCTTCTGGATCGTCTGGCGAAGGCGCCGCATGTGTTGGCCGCTTCGCCCGCCATCTACGAGCAGGTTCTGATCTCGCGCGGGGCGCGGGCCAAGGGCGCGATTCTGAAGGGAATTCTGCCGGAGCGCGAGCGCCGCGTCAGCCAGTTGCTGAGTTACGTGGTAGAGGGCTCGGCGCAGCCCCTGGCTGATGCCCAGCAGCGGCACGAAGCCGGACAGGAGCGGCAGCCGCAGCCATCCGCCGGCACTTCCCCCGATTCGCTTGCGGGCGTGCAGAAGCGCTTCGAAGCGCTTGCCGCCGATCATTCTCGGCAAGGACATGGCTGACGATCTGGGCGCGGGCGTGAACTCGGTGGTGCTGGTCACCAGTCCGCAGGGTGAGTTGACTCCCTTCGGCATTGTGCCCAAGTATATGCGCTTCAAGGTGGTCGGCATCTTCCAGCTCCGGCTTTTACGACTACGACTCGGCATGGGCGATGACCGACTTGGCCGACTCGCAGCGGCTCTTCGGGCTGGGCGACCTGGTTTCGGTGCTGGAATTCAAGATCGACGATATCTACCAGGCCGGCGAGGTCGGCGACGAGCTGCAGAAAGAGGCCGGAAAAGGCTTCATGGCAACCAACTGGATGGAGCAAAACCGCGCCCTGTTCCGGGCACTGCGCCTGGAGCGCTTCGTCACGTTCATTACCATTGGCCTCATCGTCTTCGTGGCCGCGCTGAACATCCTGATCTCGCTGATCATGATGGTGATGGAAAAGACCAAGGACATCGCCGTGCTGGTTTCGATGGGGGCCAAAAGGTCGCAGGTGCGCGGCATCTTTATTCTGCAAGGCGTGCTGATCGGCGTGATCGGCACCGTGATTGGTCTGGTGGTCGGGTTATGGGCTTTCCTGGGCGGGCGGACATTATCACTTGATTGCGCTTTCCGCCGAGGTCTACTCGATCGACTACGTGCCGTTCGCGCCGCGAGCGCTCGATGGCCTTCTGGTCGCCCTGGTCGCACTCGGAATCAGCTTGATCGCCACCATTTATCCTTCGTACTCCGCCTCGCGAATCCTGCCGGCCGAGGCGTTGCGATACGAGTGAGCTGCCGCCGGCGGCGGCAAAGATCGCAGAATGCGCAGTGGCGCGGTCTGCAATTTCAGGTGCTGTGTTCAGCCAGCGAAAATGCGCGCATCTAGGTTGCCATGCGTGTTCTAATTGTGCGGTCGCAAGGTTCAGGCAATTGGAATTGACAATTAGCCTGGCAGGAAACCTGAACCGGGATTGGAGCCACCCGCATCCAATGACGGAGAACGAAGTTTTCTTACGCGTAGAGGGCCTGAGCAAGGTCTTCCGTTCCGGAAGCTCCGATTTAGTGCTCTTTGACAACCTGTCGTTCCAAGTTCGCAAAGGAGAGATGCTGGCGATTGTGGGCGAATCGGGCGCGGGCAAGAGTTCGCTGCTTCATCTGCTCGGCACGCTTGATAGGCCGACCAGCGGTGACGTATACTTCGCCAACCGCAATCTCAAGGAGTTGTCCGAGGAAGCGGCGGCTGAGTTTCGCAACCGTGAGATCGGGTTCGTCTGGCAGTTTCATTACTTGCTGCCCGAATTTACGGCTCTTGAGAACATCGCAATGCCTTTGCTGCTAAGGGGATGGAGCAGACGAAAGGCGGAAGCCGAAGCCCGCGCGTGGTTGCACGAAGTGGGATTGGCGGATCGCGGCCATCACCGTTCCGGTGAGCTTTCCGGGGGTGAGCAGCAGCGAGTATCTCTGGCTCGGGCGTTGGTGACGCGGCCACAATTGCTGATGGCCGACGAGCCTACGGGGGATCTCGACAGTCGCACGGCGGATGCAGTATTTAATTTGATCGCCAGACTACACTCCGGCTACCGTCTGACATCTCTTATCGTTACGCATAACGTCGCGTTTGCGCGGCGCTGTCATCGCGTGCTCGTGCTGCATGGTGGTCGGGTGGAGGAAATCGCGCCGGAATCTTTGCCGGTATCGTGATTTTGGAGGCAGGAACTGGCGTGTAAGCGGGAAATGGATGTGAACGGAAGGTAAATTGCTCGGTGGTATTTGAATTATTTGTTGGATCGTAGCCTGCAAATAGAGACGACAATCGAAGATGGGGAAGGGTTCAGGCTCCGGATCATACGGACGGCTCAAGGCGGGCAAGCGCATGATCGGGGGAGCTGCGGAGAAGCTAAATGTTTGAAAGGTACACCGAAAAAGCCAGACGCGTGATTTTCTTCGCGCGCTATGAAGCCAGCCAGTTTGGGTCTCCCTACATCGAAACGGAGCACCTGCTGCTGGGATTGCTGCGCGAGGATAAGGCTCTGACCAATCGTTTCCTTCGGCAGCATTCGTCGGTGGACTCTATCCGCAAGCAAATCGAGGGGCATACCACGATCCGTGAGAAGGTTTCGACCAGCGTCGATCTGCCTCTGAGCAATGAATGCAAGCGTGTGCTGGCGTATGCGGCGGAGGAGGCCGAGCGTCTCTCGCACAAGCACATCGGCACGGAGCACCTGCTGCTGGGACTGTTGCGGGAAGAAAAATGCTTTGCTGCCGAGATTCTGCACGAGCGCGGACTGAAACTGCAGACGATCCGCGAGGAAATGCAGCGCACGACCCAAGAGAAGGTGCAGGCAGCAGCCGCAGAGGAACCGCGAATCGTCGCTGCTGGCCGAGTTCTCGCGCGACCTCACGCAGTCGGCCATGGAGAACCAGCTCGATCCTCTGGTCGGCCGCGACCAGGAAGTCGACCGGGCGATTCAGATTCTGTGCCGCCGCACCAAGAACAACCCGGTGCTGATCGGCGAGCCCGGCGTAGGCAAAACGGCGATTGTGGAGGGCTTGGCGCAGCGCATCGCCGACGGCGAGGTGCCGTCGTTCCTGGCGGACAAGCGCATCCTGGCGACTCGATCTTTCGCTGATCGTGGCCGGAACCAAGTATCGCGGCCAGTTCGAAGAGCGGCTCAAGACCATCATGAAGGAGTTGATGGAGTCGCAGAACTGCATCATCTTCATCGACGAGTTGCACACGCTGGTGGGCGCCGGTTCGGCCGAGGGCTCGCTGGACGCGGCCAACATCCTGAAGCCCGCGCTCTCGCGCGGCGAAATTCAGTGCATTGGCGCGACTACGCCCGCCGAATACCGCAAATCGATCGAAAAGGATCGCTCTCTGGAGCGCCGTTTTCAGGCCGTCAAGGTGCCGCCGCCGAGCGAAGAGGATGCCAAAAAGATCCTGGGCGGCATCAAGGACCGCTACGAGAAATTTCATGCTGTCAGTTATACGGAGGATGCGATCGAATTCGCGGTTTCGCATTCCAACCGTTATATTCCCGACCGCTTTCTGCCCGATAAGGCAATCGACCTCATCGACGAAGCCGGCGCTCGCGTAAAACTGCGCCAGACCGCTTTGCCGGAGGAGATCACGGAGGTCCAGAAGCGGATCAAGTTCATCGTCCACCGCATGGAGAACGCCATCGCGAATCACGAATTCGAGAAGGCGCGCTTCTACAGCGACGAAGAACGAAAGGAGCGCGAGAACCTGCGCGCTCTTCGGGATAAGTATCACCTCGACGAGACTTCGACGGGCATTGTGACCCGCGAAGATATCGAAGAGGTAGTCTCGCGCTGGACGGGAGTGCCGATCTCTTCGATCAAGGAAGAGGAGTCGCTGAAACTGCTGCGCATCGAAGAAGAGCTGCACAAGCGTGTCATCTCGCAGGAGAAGGCCATCTCCGCCCTGTCTCGCGCCATCCGGCGCTCGCGTGCCGGGCTGAAGAGCCCGAACCGTCCCATTGGTTCGTTCCTTTTCCTTGGTCCGACCGGTGTCGGCAAAACCGAGGTCGCGCGCACCCTGGCGCAGTTCATGTTCGGCACGGAAAAGTCGCTGATCCGTTTCGACATGTCCGAGTACATGGAAAAGCATTCGGTGAGCAAGCTGATCGGCTCGCCTCCGGGATACGTCGGCTACGAAGAGGGTGGGCAGTTGACCGAGCGCGTGAAGCGCGCACCTTATTCGGTGGTATTGCTGGACGAAATCGAGAAGGCGCATCCGGATGTCTTCAATATCCTGCTGCAGGTTTTTGAAGACGGCCAGCTCACCGATGGACTCGGCAATACGGTCGACTTCAAGAACGCGATCATCATCATGACCTCGAACATCGGCGCGCGTCACCTGATGAAGCGCAGCGGACTCGGCTTCCAAAGCGATAAGGAAGAGACGGTTTCCGATAAAGTCGAGGAACTGGTGAAACAGGAGGTCAAGAAGACCTTCAACCCCGAGTTCCTGAACCGTATCGACGAAGTGATCATCTTCCAGGCGCTGACCGAGCAGGATCTGATCCAGATCGTAGAGTTGATGGTGACGCAGTTGAACCAGAACCTGTCGCAGAGGGCGATCACGATTACCGTGACCGAAGATGCGCGGAAGTGGATTCTCGACAAAACGGTTACCGACCGCAGCTACGGTGCGCGTCCGCTGCGCCGGGCATTGCAGAAGTACATCGAGGACCCGCTGTCGGAGGCGCTCATCCAGGGCACCATCAAGACGCGTCCGGCGTTCCTCGAGGTCTACCTCGAAAACAACCAGCTTTACTATCGCGAGGTGGGCGAGGAAAAGAAGGACGGAGCGCTACTCTACAACTGAAATCGAGTGCAAGGTCAACCAGCCTTTAGCTCTCAAAGAGCCGCCGGATCTCCGGCGGCTTTTCGTTTCTGGGAGCGCGACGGCACTTTAGGGCCTGTTAACACTTATAGGGCGGCGGCAGCGACGGGAGCGATTTTTTCGAGCGCAAGGAGCGAGAAGTGGCAAATACCGGGGTATTTTAGCGACGGGCGACACCGCGATTCGGAAAAATCCGCCCCGTCCCGAAGGGTTGCGGCGCAAATCGCCTCAGACTTCGTTGTCATCCTCGAACATGGACCGGCCATGCCCCTCGGGCTCCGCCTCGTCCGCGGTGATTTTCGCGGGCAACGCTGCTCGTCCTACAAGTGTCAACAGACCCTAGTCTGGAAGACCCATTACCGAGTGTGAAACATAGCGCGCTGACTGTTTACTCAAAATACAACCCAGAGCTGCTGCTTTTGATTCCAAGCACCTGCAGGCTGAAAAACCTTTCCCTGGTGGGTGCCATGTATCGAATTGCAAAACTGATGTTTCTGACGGGGACGTTGGTAGCTTTGTTCTCCTTGACCTTAACCCAGACAGGCTGCGGTTCCGGGGGCTCCGGCACTTCAAGTACGCAGACCCAGTCGACGAGCAGCAACACTGATAATACAGGTGGGAACGCGGGCAATACCCCAGTCGTGCCGCCGGCGACGCCACCGGTGGTGACACCACCCGTAGTGACGCCGCCCGTGGTGACGCCATCCGGCATTGGCACCATTAACGTCATTCAGAACATTGTTTTCGTGCTGCAGGAGAACCGCTCGTTTGACAGCTACTTCGGAATGCTGAATACGTATCAGAAGACGGTCAAGGGCATAGCGAACCCGCAGGTCGAGGCACTACCGCTGAACGTGGTTCTCAAGGATCAGTCGGGCAATCCGATCCAACCGTTCCATTACCAGACCATGTGTACGGATGCGATTACGCCCGCTTGGGGCGCCAGCATTACGCAGTACGACGGCGGCAAGATGGATGGCTTCATGTGGAGCCTGCCGCCCAGTGCTGGATGATCCGAACGGAACGCGCGCCATGGGCTACTACGATTGGACGGATCTTCCCTACTATTACGAAGTGGCCACGCAGTTCGCTACCAGCGATACCTGGTTTGCGTCGGTGGCGGCGCGCACACCCGTCAACCGCATGTACATCATGGGGGCGAGTTCCTACGGCAACATCGATTTTGGACCGATTCCCGCGACTGCGCCCACTATCTTCGATCGCCTCACGGCGGCTGGCATCAGTTGGAAGTACTATTACGAACCGACTATTCCGAGTGGTACGCTCAATATTCTGGCCTGGAACACTATCCAAGACCGCTCCCCAGAACATCGTGCCGAGCACCGAGTACTTCAGCGACCTGCAAAACGGCACTTTGCCGCAGGTCTCGTTCATCGAGCGGGACAACTCCGGTCTGGATGAGCATCCGACCAACAATGTTCAGGTCGGCTCCGCCAGCATGGCAGCCGAAATCAACGCCTTGATGAGCAGCTCGGCGTGGCCGACTTCGGTGTTGCTGCTGGGCTATGACGAGCATGGTGGCCTCTATGATCATGTGCGCCCAATCACCGTCCCTGCGCCGGATAGCATTTCTCCAATCCTTTCGGAAGACCCAGGGGCAGCTCCCACGGAACCTGGCTTCACGCGCTCCGGATTCAGAGTGCCCCTGATGGTGATTTCGCCGTGGGTAAAGCCAGGGTATGTCTCGCATGTCCCTCGCGAGTCAACATCGTTCCTCAAGTTTATCGAAATACGCTTTGGGCTCAAGCCGCTCACCGCCAGAGACGCCTGGGCCGACGATATGACGGAAATGTTCGACTTCACGACGCCAGCATTGCTAACACCGCCGTCGCTTCCCGACCAGCCTACAAACGGGGCTTGCAGCGTGGCGCTGGAAGTTTCTCCCATGGAACCATAAGGCGGTCTTGGCGCATCAAAACCGAAAGCCGCCGGAGACAGCTCCAGCGGCTTTTCTGTTGCCTGCAATATCGCCGATGCCAGCCCGCTTCAGGCTTTAGCGAGAAGCTGGTTTTGGCCGCCTTTTTCGGCTTCCGCAGGGCGGCGATGACTGCCTTGCCCATCTGTTTTGTCGTAGCCTTGCCGCCCAGATCCGGGGTGCGGACCTTGCCTCGGCAAGCACGCTTTCGATCGCCTTCAACAGGACTGCGCCAAGCTCGGGCTTCGCCAAGGTGATCCAGCATCATCGAGACCGACCAGATCGTGGCGATAGGATTGGAGATGCCTTTGCCCGCGATGTCGGGCGCCGAGCCGTGGATCGCCTGGAACAGGCTTGGGTAACGGCCCTCGGGATTGAGGTTGGCGCTGGGAGCCAGCCCCATGCTGCCGGCGATGGCCGCGCCGAGATCGGTGACGATGTCGCCGAACAGGTTTGAAGCCACGACCACGTCCAGGCTCTCCGGTTTGATTGACGAAACGCGCGCAGAGCGAGTCGATCAACTGCTGTTCGTGCTGGATATCCGGATACTTGGCGGAAACCTGGCGGAATATGTCGTCCCAGAAGACCATGCTGTAATTGACTGCGTTGGACTTGGTCGCGCTGGTCACCTTCTTGCGTCCGTGCTGGCGCGCATACTCGAAGGCATAGCGCATAACGCGCTCCGTGCCATGGTAGGTGAAGACCGACGCCTGCACCGCCGACTCCTGCGGAGTTCCCTTGTAGACGCGCCCGCCAACTCCGCAATATTCGCCTTCGCAGTTCTCGCGAACGCAAAGGATGTCGATATCCTTGGGACCTTTGCCGGCCAGCGGGCTGGGAACGCCTTCGAGCAGGCGCACTGGACGAAGGTTGATGTACTGGTCAAAGCCCTGGCGAATGGGCAGCAGCATACCCCAAAGCGTGATGTGGTCGGCAACCCGCGGATCGCCAACCGGGCCAACAAGGATGGCGTTGAAAGCGCCCGCCTCCAATACCTCGAGCGCGTCGGGAGGCATCATCGCTCCCTGGCGAAGATAGCGCTCAGTGCCCCAGTCGTAGTCCTGGGTTTTGAACTTCAGGCCGCCGTCAAGTTCGGCGACCGCCTGGAGGGCTGCGATGCCCTCCGTCATGACCTCCGACCCAATACCATCCCCGGGCATTACCGCAATGTTGTAGTGCCGCATTTAATCATCTCCTCACTTCGCTATTTGATCTGCTCGATTGTCATCTGCCTCGAAATCACTATAAGCCCTCGTGGTCTTGGCGAAAAGCCCCAGCTATAACAAGTCCTACCTGATACACCAATTCCGGCGCAACTTTACGATTAGGGAAATAACGTCCGCCCTCACTCTTAAGGTGTCATCCTGAGCGAGCCGGGGTCCCCAACAGGTGCCGTAGTCGCGCATGTTGGGGTGGAGGAGCGAAGGATCTGCTTTTCTGAATACAAAGCAGATCCTTCGGCCGCGGAAAAGCTCCGCGACCTCAGGATGACACTTCGAAGCATTCTTCCGCAGCCGCCTAACGTCTCCACCTCAGTCGCCTTTTCTGGCATAATCAGAGCAGCTGGCCATATTTTATGAAACTAATTGTCTATTCCGCCCCTTGGTGTCGCGACTGCCGCGAGGCAAAGCGTTTTCTGGACAAGCACAGTATCGCTTATCAGGAAGTGGACATCGAAAGCACTCCGGGAGCCGCCGAAGAGGTCATTCGCAAGACCGGAAAGCGGGCCATCCCGCAATTCGTGGTCGACGGCGTTTGGGTCCAGCCCTACCGCCCAGGCAAGGGATTCCTCTACGAGGAAATGGCGGCGATGTTGGGTGTTTCGAACAACTAGAGAACAAGTGTGCCCGGAGCCGCGAATCAGCGCTGGCGTGCGTGATTTGTCATTGCCTTTTGCCGTTCCGGCGGACGGCGAGCGGAGCCGGAGCTGGCTGGTGTCCGCGACCCCTCGATGCGGGCGCGCCGTTTTCCGGAGGCGACAATGCCGCGCAGCGCCCCAAGCAACTGCGGAGCGGTTGCCTGCAGCTCCTCGCGATGATGGATCGAGAGTTCGCGCAGGGTGCGCTCACCCCGCGCGGTCAACGTCACCAGTACCTGCCGGCGGTCTTGCTCCGAGCGGCGGCGCTGCACTAAGCCCTGCTCAGTGAGGCGGTCGATAAGCTCAACTGAGCTGTGATGGCGAATTTGCAGGCGTTCGGCAAGCTCCCCCACCGTGGCGCGTATCCCATCCGGCAATCCTTTCAGTGCCAGCATCAACTGGTGATGCTGCGGCTCGATGCCCGCGGCGCGAGCCGCGCCCTCGCTGAAGCGCAAAAACTTGCGAATCTGGTAGCGGAATTCGGCCAGTGCCTGGTATTCGTTCACATCCAAATCGGCGGAGCTTGCCATGCGGATACTCCAATTGCATCGTTCTACGAAGTATTCAACCAGCAATTCTAGGCCTTTCCGGCCCATTTGGGCCAGCAGCCCGCAGCGGGTACAATACTCCTTCAGTTCAAACTACCCAGAATCCTGATTTAGATGCAAGGAGCTATGCCGTGATTCCGCGATATACACGCCCGGAGATGGGCCGCATCTGGAGTGAAGAAAACAAGTTCCGCACCTGGTTGCAGGTTGAAATCGCCGCCACCGAGACTCTGGCCGAAGCTGGGCTGGTGCCGAATTCGGCGGCTCGCGCCATCCGCGACAAGGGAGACTTCGATCTGGCGCGCATTCAGGCCGTCGAGGCCGAGGTGAAGCACGATGTCATCGCCTTTACCACCGCGGTCTCGGAAAAAGTTGGCCCCGAGGCGCGCTGGCTGCACTACGGATTGACCTCCAACGATGTGGTCGATACGGCGCAGGCTTTGCTGATCAAACAGGCTTCGAGCATCATCCGGGTTGGCCTGGAACGGATGATTGAAGTGCTGCGCCGCCGCGCCTTCGAGTTCAAGGATGCGCCAACCATCGGCCGCACTCACGGAGTCCATGCCGAACCGATTACGTTTGGATTGAAGCTGGCGAACTGGTATTCGGAGATGCGTCGCAACCTCGAACGCCTCGATTTTGCCGCCGAACAGATGCGCGTGGGCAAGGTCTCCGGCGCGGTCGGCAACGCGGCCCACCTGGAACCGGAGTATGAAGAAAAAATCTGTGCCCGGCTCGGCTTGAACGTCGCCGCGGTTTCATCGCAGGTCATCCAGCGCGACCGGCACGCATTTTACGTGGCCACGCTGGCGGTGATCGCCTCGACTTTGGACAAGATCGCCACCGAAATCCGGCATCTGCAACGCACGGAGGTTCGTGAAGCCGAAGAATTCTTCAGCGAAAAGCAGAAGGGCTCCTCAGCCATGCCGCACAAGCGCAATCCGATCAATCTTGAACAGGTCAGCGGACTGGCGCGCGTGGTCCGCGGCAACGTGCAGGCCGCGTTCGAAGACATCGCGCTATGGCACGAGCGCGACATCTCGCACTCATCGGTCGAGCGCGTCATCCTGCCGGATTCGACGATCCTGGTCGACTACATGCTGCACAAGATGACGAACCTCGTCGAGACCATGCTCGTCTATCCCGAGCGCATGCTGCGCAACCTGAACTCCACCGGCGGACTCGTCTTCAGCGGACAGCTCCTGCTCGACCTGGTGGAAGCCGGAGTGTTGCGCGAGGAGGCTTACCGCATCGTCCAGCGCGACGCCATGCGGGCGTGGAAGGAAGAACTGAACTTCCGCGAGTTGATCATGAACGACCCGGAGATCACCGCCAGGGTCGATCGCAAGACCCTGGAGCGCGCCTTCGAACTCGAGCGCCAGTTGCGCAACGTTGACAAGATCTTCGCCCGCGTCTTCGGCACCGGTGAGCGAGTCAAGAGCGCACGGAAGTAGGAGCAAATAGAGAGGTGGCGACTCGCCCTAGCGAAAGCGGCGCGGGGCAGGTCATCCGCCCGCTGTGAACACGTGTGGAATTCGCTTGCTTATCCCCATCGTGAGAAGGAGAATTGCGGACTCAATAGCTTGGCGTTGGAGAAAGATCATGATTCCTCGGCTGCTCAGCGTCTTAATATTTCTTTCCTTCTGCGTTCCTGGCGTCGCGCAGGACGACAAGGAACCGGATTTCCCGAATGACTCGCAGATTAAACTACTTCTCACTCAATCAGATCGTGCATTCGATGTGTATGAAAATGCGCTCAGGATGGAGAAGCTAGAGTTGACCGGCGAAGCTGCCGAGAGCATACGGCGCGACAAAGAGGTCTTGGATGCCGCCCGTCCATTGCTGGCAAAGCTGAGAGGTAATCCACAACTGTTCAACAGCCCTTACGGGTTTCTCCTTGTCACTACTCTCGACGATGCCTCACGGAACATGGCTGTCTGTATGGGACAAGGGGGAATGCTAGCAGCGAGCGAAATCGCTGCCGGCAACGCATCGGAAGCAAAGAGCAAACTTCTGCTTGCTCAGACGTGCCAAGGCGCAACAAGTTTGCTGTACACCGTATCGGAGACCGCCGCGGAAATGTACAAGAACTATCTGCTTGCCAATTACCTTCTGCAGGACAAGATGGTTGAGATTTCAAATCGGTGCGTAGAAATACTAAAGAAGGACACGCCCAAGAAATAAAAGATGTGGCCGCGATGCCCTCGATTATGAACCGGGATGTAACGGGATACAATTGCTTCCCATGAGCGAGGCCGAACCGATTGTCAAGCTTGACGATAGCGACAAACTCCTCGTCAGACTGCTGAATTTAGGAAATAGCCTCAAACCAGCCGATGACGAGAACTATCTGTTCTTTGAAATAGTTCGCGAATTAGTAGACGCAACGCTGACCAACTACGGCCAGCTACGGCTCGGCTACACGGAAAGCAACTACCCATTATTGGCGTGGGCGTGTCGCAATTTGCTTGAGCTTGCAATCTTCACGAAATACGTGCTCATTTCCAGGGATAATGCACGCCGGTTTGGCGACGACAGGCTCATTGACGGCTGCGACATCATCACATCCCTGATAGCTCTGGAGCACCATTACGAACCGTTGACCCAAACCACTTTGCTCGACGATGCTCTTACTAGGATGCAGGCTCAAATGGTTACCGAAGGTGTCACCGCGAAGAAGCATCTTGAGACCCGGAAGCTAGCGGATGTGGTCGGGCTGGCAAATGAATACAAATACATTAACCCCATTTGCTCGAAGCTGGTGCACCCTACAGGATGGTCTGTCCTGGCAATGAACAAGGGCACCAATAGTTTTTCTCAATCTCGGGAAATTCTCTTTAGCTTGGGAGTTGGGAATCTGAGCCACGTGTATTTGGCGGTTCACGAGCATAACGCAAGGCAGGGGATGGTGCCGAATCCGTGAATGCAGCCGGGCGCCCCAGGGTCGCGCCGCGTCGTACGGATTGTCATGCTGAGCGCAGCGAAGCATCCCGGAATATTGCCCCAACCCGCGCCGCTTGGAGCTTTTCGATTAAATCCTTCGACTGAGCCTCAGCCCCAAGCCGTGCTGGCGGGTGGCCCATCCTACCCCGGTTTTGGGTAGGGTGGGGTAGTTTGCGCTCTCGCTGTGATGAAAGACAAAACCCCACTCAAGCTTCGCTTGAATGGGGCACCCAGAATGGCCGGGGCTGCCGCGTACGCGCGCGCCATCACCCGCGTTTCGAACCGGCTTGAAAAAGAGAATGCCCCACGCTTGCACAAACATGGGGCATTCCTCCATCAGACTAAAAAAGCAATCAATGGCCAACTGCAAAAGCGCCAGGAACAGGGCATGAATTACTTACACTGGTTAAAGGCCTTCGAGCATCTGTTCACGCAATCGTTATCCCCAGTCCTGCATCCAGCGTTACAGTTGTTATATTCGCAGAGGCATCGATCAAAAGACTTTGTCAACTTCGAGCAATCCTTGATCTGCGGTTGTGCGAACGCAATCTCTCGAAGTTCCGCGCCATTATTCGCGACGTAAGAACTTGTCGCAGCCGGTTGCACGCCATCGGCCGAGTGAGAGCATGAAATCGCCATGCCATCGCCAGTCATGGACCACATAACGGTGCCTGCCAGAAGTAGGGTAAGAAGTATGCCGAATAACCAAATGCTTTTTCTATTCATAATCGGAGAATCTCCTTTTTGATATTTATTTGGTTTTGGTTTGTTGTGCAAGACAGCTCAGAGAACTTAGGTGGTCACCTGAAAACAGCCCAGGCGTGGACGTCTCAAAACCACCATCATTTGTCGATACAGATTTGTTAAGGGGCGAGTTTGGTGTTTCCTGCCCAGAGAATCTGGCTATGACTCTGGTTTACCGCTTCCACGGACTGCTGAGGGATGTGCGCCGCGTATGGGCTCGGCACCAAGACCAGCGTACCTGCCACGAGCAGGCAGGCAGCAAATCGCTTCACTTTAGACACGAATTCGACCTTTCTTGTCTTGCCTTAAAGCACACTTCTCATACGGCTTATGAAACAACCTCCTGATTGAACAGCTTTGTACAATCATATATTTTCGCCGCAAGATGGCAAGGGATTCGCGTGTAAGGAATCTGTAAATAAAAGAATCAACGTCCCGATCGAATCTCGATGGCGAAGCTCCTCTCCAGATGGCCACGCGTCCCCCGACGCTCCGCGCTTGTCAGGGGCCGCAAGTTCCGGCATAATAAGTGTTTGCCATCAGTGTGCGCCGGGCTTCGGTCCCGGACCAGCCTGTGGTGCTCCGTTCGGACAAAGGCAAAGCGGCCATGAATTCGGTTTGTCGCGTGTAAGGAACGGAAATTCCCCTGTTCGGGATCGTCGGCAAGCATGGTGGTTTGGCTGGCTGGAGTGACGGCGGGGATTGGAGCTTGGAGCCGGCGCAAAAAGGGTCGCCGATCAGGCCAATAATTCGAAAGGAATCGAATTCTGTGTTAATGATTCGTCTGTCGCGCCGTGGCGCGCCCAAAAAGCCTGTTTACCGCATCGTGGTCATTGAAAAGGACCGTGCTCGCGATGGCCGTTCGATCGAGGTGGTGGGACTTTACAATCCTCGCACCACTCCTACGACCATTGATTTCAAGCGCGAGCGAGTCGAATACTGGGTCGGCAAGGGCGCCCAGATGTCTCCGACGGTCAGCAAATTGTTCGCCAAGGCACCGGCTGCACCGGCCGAGATTCCGGTCGCCTGAAGCGTTTTCAACGGGCGTGCGCCGCAAAGGCACTCGCCGATCGCCCCAGCGAGCGATGCTCGCCGGGGACCCTGTATTCGAAGGAGACCGCATGGCCTCGGCTTACGCTGGAGATGTGCGCAAACTTATCCAGGAAGTGGCTAAAACACTGGTGGAGCATCCCGACGAAGTGCAGGTGGACGCAGTGCCTGAAGGCGAAGTGCTGGTCTTGGAGCTGACGGTCGCCGAAACCGACATGGGACGGGTGATTGGCAAGGCTGGGCGCACGGCGCGGGCTTTGCGCGGGCTGCTGTCGGCGGCGGCAGCCAAAGCCAACCAGCGCTGCTCACTGGAGATTCTCGAATGAGAGGCGCGGTGTCTCCTCGGATCGGCGCTACTGGCGGGACGGCAATCGTAGACAGAGAGATTCTCGAGTAAGGGTTATGCCTCCGAGAGGCGCACGGCAACCTGAGGACGGGGTTTCAGAGGGCGAGTTCATCACCATCGCCCGGGTGGTAAAACCGCAGGGGCGGGTGGGCGAAGTTTTGGCCGAGCTGTTCACGGATTTTCCGGAGCGCTTTGCTGAGCGCCGGCACTTGTTCGCGCTCGATACCACGGGAAACCGGCGCGAAATTGAGTTGGAGGACTTCTGGCCGCACAAAGGCCGAATGGTCCTGAAGTTCTCAGGTATTGACAGCATCGACGATGCCGCCAGCTTGGCGGGAGTCGAGATACAGATTCCGCGGGAACAGCGAGCCCAACTGGAAGAAGGCTCGTTTTTTGTGAGCGATCTGGTGGGCTGCCAGGTGTTCGCGTGCACGGGAGGCGCCGAGGTTCGCGAATTGGGACCGGTTACGGATGTGGTGTTTGGAGCGGGCGAAGCGCCGCTGCTCCAGGTTCGCGAAGCAGCCAGGGAGCTATTGATTCCGTTCGTCGAGAGTTACACGAAGAGGGTGGATCTCGACGCCAGAAGGATCGAACTGGTTCTCCCCGAAGGCATGTTGGAGTTGGACGCCCCGCTGAAGCGTCCCAAAACCGGGCGGAGCGGCCCATGAAGTTCGAGATCGTCACGATTTTCCCGGACTTCTTTCGTGGACCACTGGACTACGGCATCGTGCGCCGGGCGCGGGAAGCCGGGATCATTGAAATCGGAATTCACGACTTGCGGGCCTTTGCGCACGACCGACACAAGACGGTGGATGACCGTCCGTTTGGCGGCGGCGAAGGCATGGTGCTGAAGCCCGAACCGCTGTTCGAGTGCGTCGAATCACTCGGCGTGGCGGCGCAGCGGGAGCGCTTGGACGGGCAAGCCAGAGAGAGCGTAATCGTGCTCTCGGCGCAAGGCCGGCTTTACCAGCAGCCGATCGCGGCCGGGTTGGCGCAACTGGAGCGCGTGGTGCTGATCTGCGGACGCTACGAAGGCATGGATGAGCGGGTAACGGAGCACCTGGCGGATCGCGAAATCTGCGTCGGCAACTTTGTGATGAGCGGTGGCGAACTGGGAGCGGCTTTGATCGTCGATACGGTGACACGCCTGCTGCACGGAGCGTTAGGAAACGAGGCGTCGTCGCAGCATGAGAGCTTCAGCGCGTTGAAGGCTCCGGTAAAATTTGACGAGCGCGGGCGTCCCGAGCCGGATTCGACGGTTTCAGCCGCTGGACTGCTGGACTACGTGCATTACACGCGGCCGGCGGAGTTCCGCGGAATGGCGGTTCCCGAGGTGCTGGTCAATGGGAACCATGAAGAGATTCGGCGGTGGCGTAAGCGCCGCGCGTTGGAAAAAACGCTGAAAAACCGTCCCGACCTTCTGGATAAGGTGGCGCTCAGCGACCAGGACCAAGCCCTGATCGAAGAGATCGGGCGGGAAATGCAGGAAACTCGACGGACATAAGCCGCGAAACGTGAGACGGCCCAACTCAGCCGAGCACCCACATCTGCTAACTGCGGCAGATATGGGGCACCAACACGATTTTGATTTTGCCGGGCCGTAGGCGAATGTTGATCGCGTACAAACAAGGTCCCGAAGAAGAGGAATAGACATGTCGACTTCACCGATTATTACGAAGCTGCTTGCCAAGGCGCAGCGCACGGATCTCCCCAGCTTCCGTCCCGGCGACACGGTTCGCGTTCAAGTCAAGATCAAGGAAGGCGAAAAAGAGCGCTTGCAGGCGTTCGAAGGCATCGTCATCAAGATGCGTGGCGGCCCGCAAGGCAGCTTCACCGTGCGCAAGATGAGCTTCGGCCAGGGCGTCGAACGTATCTTCCCTCTCAACGCGAAAGTGCTCGACAAAATCGACGTTCTGCGCTCGGCGAAGGTCCGCCGCGCCAAGCTCTACTACCTGCGCGCGCTGCGCGGCAAGGCGGCACGGCTGAAGGAAGTGGATACCAGATCCTCGGCCGGAAAAAATTAGGCTGTCGGCTTCCCCGCGTCATGGTGAGCGAGGATGAGCGCCCTGAATCGGAGAAGCTGGCGGAGGGCTCAGTCCGCCGAGAGTCAGCCGGCCACAGGCGACTCGGCTCCGTTCGCCGTGGAGTCCGCCGCCGCTATTTATTCAGATTCGAATTCGAATCCGAGCCCGCGGCGCGCTTGCTCCCACCCCGAATCTCTGCCATGCTGACTCATCGTGCAGAGAAAACCGGCTTCCGATTCCGTCGAGAAACCAATTTCAAAGTCAGCGGCCAAGCTGCGCTTGCTGAAGACGCTGCACTGCACCACCAAGTTTGAAACGCAGGCGTGGAGCGCCGGCGCGAAGTTGGTCGCGGGCGTCGATGAGGTTGGACGCGGGTCGCTGTTCGGTCCGGTAGTCGCCGGGGCCGTCATTCTCGACCCCGAATACCGCATTCGCGGGCTGCGCGACTCCAAGCTGCTGGCGGAGGCGCGGCGCGAGCAGTTGGCCGAGCGCATCAGGCAGCACTGCGTGGCCTGGGCCGTCGCCGCCATCGACGTCGGCCGCATCGACCAGATCAACATCTATCATGCTTCGCGACTGGCGATGGTTGAGGCCATCTCCCGCTTAAGCGTGCGCCCGGATCATCTGCTGATCGACGCCATGAACCTCGACCTCGAGTGCGCGCAGACGGCAATCATCCACGGCGATGCGCTTTCGGCTTCGATCGCCGCCGCTTCCATTGTGGCCAAGGTCGAACGGGACGCAATGATCCGCGCCTGGGACCCGGTCTATCCCGTCTACGGACTCGCTTCCAACAAAGGCTACGCCACGCCGAGACACATCCGCGGCCTGCGCGAGCACGGCCCCTCGCCCATGCATCGGCAATCGTTTGCCCCGGTATGGATGAATTCCGCCTCGCAGGAACTCTTGCAATTCATGCTGGAAGACGAGGAAGCGGCTGAACAATCGTGACCCGTGCCAACTTCGGGTTTTCCGCTGAGAGGATGAGACTTTTTCGGCCGGTGCCCACATCTGCCACGGTTAACGGATGTGGGACTTGCGCACGCACCAGTCTCGCTCGCTCAGGATGACGTTGCCCTCTGTGACAGGAAACCGGCGCGCATGCTACAAACGAATAGGGCTGTGTTTCGGTTGTGCGCCTGTCGCATGTACCGCGATCGAGTGCCCTGAGAGGACGGAATGCTACGACTGCTTTGCGTGACGGCTCATCCTGATGACGAAGCCGGTGGATTCGGCGGCAGCTTGCTGCTGGCCAGAGAACGTGGAATTGAAACCTACATCATCTGTTTGACCCCTGGACAAGCCGCGCGCAACCGGGGAACCGCCAGGAACGACGAGGAGCTGGCCGCGATCCGCCGCCTGGAATTTGCCGCCGCATGCGAGCATCTGCGGGCGACCTGCGGCGACGTGCTCGACTATCCCGACAGCCGCCTGGATCAACAGAGTCTGTACCAGGTTGCCGGCGACCTGACGCGACGCATCCGCCAGATCAAGCCGCAGGTGGTCGTCAGCTTCGGCCCCGAGGGATCGCTGACGGCGCATCCGGATCACTCGATGGCTGGAATCTTTGCGACGATGGCTTTTCAGTGGGCTCCCAGGTCCAACCGCTTTCCGGAGCAGTTCGAAGAGGGTCTGAAGCCGTGGCGGCCACAGAAGCTTTACTACCGGACCTCCGACTTCACGCTTCCCGAGCGGCAACCGGTCGCGCTGTCGCCGGTGAGCGCCCGCATCGAGATCGGCCACGAACGCATGGAGCGCAAGATCGAAGCCTTCAAAATGCACCAGAGCCAAGCGCCGCTCTTTAAACTGTTTGAAGGCAACGCCAGGCGCCATGGGACGGTCGAACGCTTTCATCTGGCGGCCAGTGTCAAGCCGCGGGAAGCGCAAATCGAGGACGATCTGTTCGCCGGGGTTGAAGACGAGGGCTGAAAGCCGATCGGCTAGGGTGAATTCCTCTGGACTTCCATCCGAATCTACGTTTCGCGAAGGTCTACTCACTCCGCTTTGGTGGAGAACTGGCTCTTGGCCTGATGATCTCGCCGAGCAGGTCGCGGCGGCTCTGATCGCGCGTCAGGTGCGGGTAGCGAGGGCCGCCATGGTAATCGAGCCGGATGGTTTTATAGAATTCAGCGTTCTCGATCAGCAGTTCGAGCGGAGTATTGCCGTCGATGCCAGCTTGCAGCGCATCGTTCAACACGCGGGGGCTGAATTTGCGTCCGTTTACGGCCACGATTTTCATTCCGGGGCCAATGCCTGCCTTGGCGCCGGGCATATCGTGAATCGTATCGACAACTAATCCGTCCGCTTGCGCGATCAGTCCGATGGAGGCGGTGGCATCCACCAGTCGCTCCATTTCCTGGCGGATTCGCATCATCTCCGGCGGTGTCTCGGTGTAGATGAGCAGCCAACCGGCTTGGCCGATGCCGCCCAGAGGGGCATAAGGCGCGACGCTGGTGACACGCTCGGCGAAGAACTTGCGCCAATCGTATGGGGCAATCTGGTTCAGCGCGCCGATCACGTCGTCGATTGTGTAGGGAGTGACCTCCGGCGGACCGCTCGGGCCACCGAAGAATAGACGCGCGAAATCGTCCAGCGATTTATTGCTTTGCTGGCGAATGATGACGTCGGCCTCCAGCCAGAGAAGAACGCCTTCGTCGTAGAAGTCAGATCCGCGTCGCCATGAGTTCCATGCCGGTGACGCGCCAAAGAGAAGTTGCGCCGAGACCGCGGTGTCTTCTAACGACCGCCAAAGGCGTCCGGGCCGGTAAGCCATCTGCATGGCGGTTGCCGAGAGTTGATCGCGAAACTGCCCGGGGCTCCAAAGACCGCTGCGCGCCGTGAGCACGAGCGCGAAATATTCGGTTAGTCCTTCGTAGACCCAAAGCAGATCGGTTTTGAGAGGCGTCTGGTAATTATTCGCCATGAGCCCTGCGGGACGGCGGTACTTGCCGTTCCAGGAATGAATGTATTCATGCGGCAGCAATGCCGCGCCGAGCGCCCGCATGTAGGGATCGGCGAGAAAGCCCTCGCCGGCGCGGTTCTCGCTCGATTCGTGGTGCTCCAGCCCGAAGTGCCCGGTGTGATTGCTCAGGCTCAGCAGAAAGTGGTAATCGCGAAAGTGGTACGAATCGAACAACGCAGAGGCTTCGGCGACTAGGTTGCTGAATGCTTGCCGGTCAGCCGCACTCATCTCCAGCGCGGCGGCGCTATCGGATGCGATGTCAATCTCATGCGGCGGCATCTTGTCATGTTGCAGGGGCACCACTTTGAAATACCTGCCCGCAAGCACCGGCGAGTCGATCAAGGTCGCAAGCGAGGCGTTTGCGAACTGTACGGTTGAGCCCGAGCGCGTGGCGCCCGGAAGCGCGGTGGCGAAACTCCAGTCGTCGGGAAGCTTGAGAGCGGCCCTGACCTGTATCTGGTCTGTGGCAATGCCTTTCGGGTAGAGGACAAGCTGGTTCCAGTTCACAATGGCCAGCTGCTCGGTGGCCGACGTTCCCTCGCTGAAGGTGGCCGACTGCGTCTCCACCGGCGAGAGGTAGTCCATGGCGATCTCGAGGCTGGAAACCCCGTATGGAATCTCCAGGTGATACGTGTACAAGTCGAGGGGATCGCGCTTCCACGGAATCGTCCTGCCCGACGTGCTAAAGATCAGCCCTGCCGTGTCCACCACAGGACCGCTGGGGGCATGCTCACCGGGAATCCAACGCGGATAATAGAGAGTGAGCGGGCCTGGGGTTACCGCGAGAGCGAGGTGCGAGTGGAAGATCTTGCGCTGCGCTTCGGTGGCATCGACCGTAAGCGTCATAAGCGGCAGGAGCGGTGACCGGCCGGCATCGCTCTCTGATCCGACATGCGCAACTGCGGCGCGTGCTGAGGACTCCTGCGCGAATGCATTCGCCAATGAGCAGCAGAGAGACAGTAATAGCAGCAAACGAAACCGGCGCAACTGCACTCTCCTAATCGGGGGTGCCCGGAAATGCCCCTGGTGGATTTAGCGGGCCGCCTGCCACGGCGTGCTGCTTGCAATTGCGGGAAGACTCCGGCTAGAGGGATTTCTTCTTTTTCGCGGAGGCCTCGCCCGCAGGCATACTACCCGGGACATCCGCGAGAGCTTTTTGAAAGGCTTCCGCTGCCGTCATCTCCTTTTTTCCGCTGCGATTATGACGGTACTTATGCTCGCTGTTGCAAGTCCGGCACATTACCTTCACAACCTCTTCACCGACCATGGCGACGACGGAGTGATCGGTGGTTCGCTTGCAGCGGGAGCAATGATCGTCGATGTAATCTCCAAGGCGCATCCAAAGACCTCAGCAAAAGGGCGAGTTTAGCACAGGCGCCGTAGTTAGGGCTCTCGGAACACGGAGTAGTTAGCTGGTTCGTGTATCCGGAGCTATCGCTGCTTGCCGGGATATACCTTCCGCGAAACCGGCTGGCCCACACTCATTTTGGCACGAAACCGCCATCCAGAGCCGCGGCGGCGAATGTTATGATTTGGGGTGGTGCAAAAAGGGAAATTCATCACTTTTGAAGGGCTCGACGGCTGCGGCAAGAGCACGCAGTTGGAGCGTCTGGCAGCCGTTCTGCGCGCCGAAGAAATCGAGGTCATCACCACCCGCGAACCTGGTGGAACATCCATCGGAGAAAAAATACGGGCGGTGCTGCTCGATTCGCGAACCCAGGGCATGGCTGCTTTAGCCGAGCTGTCGCTGATGTTCGCCTCGCGGGCCCAGCAGATTGCGGAGGTCATTGAGCCGGCGTTGCAGCGGGGTCAATGGGTGCTGTGCGATCGTTTTACCGATTCCTCCGAAGCCTATCAGGGCGGCGGGCGCGGGCTGGGCAGCGAAGCCGTATTGACCATGCACCGCGTAGTCTGCGGCAACCTGCAACCGGACCTGACCGTGCTGATGGATAGCGACGCGGAGGCAAGCGTCTCCCGGGCGCGACGCCGCAACCTGGCGGTGAAAAACCACGAGACGCCGGGACCCGACGAGAATCGCTTCGAGCGCGAAAACCGGATGTTTTTTGCCCGCGTGCATGACACCTATCTCAAAATCGCCGAACGCGAACCGGGCCGGGTCTATCTGGTCGATGCCCGTCGCGGGCCGGACGTCGTGCACGCCGATATCGTTGCGGCGGTGCGCCAACGGTTGCGGTGCGCCAACGTTTGAAGATCGCCGCCCAGGTTGAGCACGGCGGCGGACACTCGCAAGCATAAACCTTGAGGCAACCCTTTGGGATTTGCTGACTTCCTCGGCAATTCGGATACGGTGACACGGCTGCGCGAAATGCTGGAGCGCGATCGCTTTCCGCACGCGCTGATCCTCACAGGGCCGCGCGGCGGCGGCAAGTACACGCTGGCTCAAATGGTCGCCAAGGCCATGAATTGCCTGGAGCGGCCGAAATCACCGGTGATCACTCGCCAGTCGAGAGAGAGGTTCGACACCGATCACCGCCAGGGTGGGGATTCCGATCCGGGCGACTTTGCCGAAGCTCTGCCGGATTTCTGCGGCCGCTGCTCCAACTGCGTGCGCATTGGCCAGGCCGATGACCTGGAAGCGCGTTTTGCCGAAGCCGTGGAAGCGCGCGAAGGGTTGCGCGAGAGCGATAAGCGCGAGACCCGGATTTTCGTGCAAACGTACTCGGATGTGATGGTGATTCCCCCCGATCCGCCGCAGATGATGGTGAAGGTCGACCAGGTGCGTCACCTGACGGCGACCCTCTACTACAAGCCCGCCGAGGGGCGTCAGAAGGTCTACATCTTTCCCGACCCGACGTTTGTCAAGGAAGCGGCCAACGCGCTGCTGAAAGTGCTGGAAGAGCCCCCGGAGTTTGCCACAATCTTCCTGCTCGCCGAGAATCCGGCTATGCTGCTACCCACGATTCGCTCGCGTTGCGTGACCATGACCCTGGCCCCGCTGCCGCTGGCAGAAATCGAGCAACACCTGGCGCATAGCGTAGGCTGGAGCGCCAGCCAGCGCGAGCTGGTAGCGCGGCTGAGCTGCGGCGCGCTCGGACGGGCCCGCGGTTTCGATCTCAACGGTTTCCTTGCGGCCCGGCATGACGCTCTGCTGATACTCGAAACAGCTATTGCCGGAACCGATCATAGCGACCTGTTCCGGGCCACCGAAACTTACCGGGCCGGAGCCGAGGGCAAGCAGAAGACCGAGGGGTTGATCGCCGCTCTCTATTCCCTGCTGCGCGACATGCTTTCGCTGATGTCGAATGCGCCGAATCTGGTGCGCAACATCGACATTGTTTCCGATTTGACCGCCCTCAGCCGCCAGGTGAACTTCGAATGGATGGCCGCTGCCGCCGACCGCGCCGGTGAGGTTCAGAGTGGCATGCGGCGCAATCTGTTGCGCTCGCTCTCGCTGGACGCGCTGGCTTCCTCACTCGAAATTTAGAGCAATTTTGTCAAAGGTATGCCTTCATGAAAGTTTCGTGAAAGGAATATCCCGTGCGAGTCTGGCTCCAGGACACAGCTATCCGGAGACCGCTCTAAGAGCTGCGGAAAAACTATCGCCAAGCCTTTTGAAGTCCCGCAAAAAACAGAGTATCTGCTTTATTTTCAAGCGACAAAAAGTAAAACTGCGGCCTAGCCGGAAAGCCGACTCGACGCTCGCATGCCAATCGAAATTTCCCGCCGCGGCGCTGCTTGCCTGGCGCATCTTAGAGGATTGCATAGTCACTGAGGTCTTGTGATTTGCTTCACTGGCAGAGCGGTAAAACCTGTGGTAGGGTAACTGCAAGCTCATACCCCGGCATTAGGATCAGAGAATAACTTTTACGTGGCGGCAGCGATGCGCTCTGGGAAGTGAAGTCTCGGAACGGGATCAATGACGGTACGCCTTTATTCGAAGAACTCAAGGCCGTACTCCCTCTAGGGAGCTATGCGAAATGAAGAACGGAACAGATTCGACGGCAGTTGGCCGCGCCCCGGACACGGAAGCTTTCTCCAACCGGAAACTGATTCGTCCCAGTCTAAGCCGTGAACCGGGACGTTCCTCTGCGGGCGTGGAGAATACCGCCATCGAGCGCCGTGAGCGCGCCGAACGAAACGGGGCCGCGGGCGGAATTAAAAAAACGCCGCCGCCGGAACAGACGCACGCCGAGAATTTTTATTACCAGAAACAGATGCAGTCGAAGACCCCGATGGTCATCGTGCTGCAGGATGGCGAGCAGATTCACGGCATCATCGAGTGGTATGACAAGAGCTGCATCAAGGTCACGCGGGGCACGCAATCGAACCTGCTGATCTACAAGCCCTGCATCAAGTACATGTACAAGGAAGCTGAAGCAAACGGCAGAAAGTAATTCCAGAGGGAGCGGTCACACGCTCCCTTCTCCACCTGCCTGCATCCCATTCATTTCCAAAAAAATCAAGGCCGGCATTTCTGCGCGCTGCAAGCCGCGTCCAGCAGTCGATTCTTACCGCGTCGATTCCTTGGAATGGTCGGACGCGGGCCGTGCTGCCGCCTTCCGTAGGCGGTCGAGAATCGCCAAGCCTATGCCGGTGGCGGGCGGAATGGGGCAAAGGATAACCGCGGCCTGCTGTTCGTCGAGCCAGCGCAGGCCGGCGTAGAGACGGGCGGCAAGCATCGGAAGCTGGTCGAATTTGCCCCAGGGAAAAACCATGCACTGGCGCACCTCGCTCACGCTAAGCCAACCATCAGGCAGCATCAGGCCAACGTGCTCGCCGCGGGCAACGAGTTGCTCGATGGCTATCGCCATCGCGCGGTCGTCGTCGACCAGTACCAGCGTGGCGCGCGGAGCGTAGTGGCGGATGCCAAGGCCGGGCGATTCCAGACTCTCGGGCGGCACGCCGCCGCGTATCTCAGGGGCGGCGAGACGCACGGGCCCAAGTACGAACTCTATCTGCTCGCGGCTGACGCCGCCGGGACGGTAAATAATTGGCGGCTGTGCGGTGATGTCGATCACCGTGGATTCGACGCCGATCGCGGAGGGTCCGGCATCGAGGATGGCGTCGATACGGCCATCGAGATCGTGTTGCACGTGGCTGGCGGTGGTCGGGCTGGCGCCACCGAAGCGGTTGGCGCTGGGCGCGGCGATCGGGACTCCGGCGGCTTCGATCAAGGCCAGCGCCACGGGGTGCGCCGGAATGCGAATGCCGACTTTCTCGCGTCCGGCGGTACATGCGCCGGGAATTACGTCGTGCTTGGGCAGCAGCAGCGTGAGCGGCCCCGGCATGAAGCATGCCGCCAGTTTTTGCGCGGCCTCGGGCCATGCTCTCACCAGGCTCTTGGCCATCTCGATCGAGCAGGCATGCACGATAATTGGATCCCAGGCGGGCCGCTGCTTGGCCTCGAAGATGCGCAGCACCGCCTCGCGGTCCAGTGCGTTGGCCCCGAGCCCGTAAACGGTTTCGGTGGGAAAGGCAACCAAACCACCGCGCCGGATGATCGCGGCCGCCTGACGAATCGCAGGATCGTCGACGGTGACATTCGCGAAGGAAATTTTTAGTAGAAGCGAGCCCATGCCAGTACTGCTATCACGCTACCAGATACACCGGATGCGCCGCCATATCGGAACGGCTCTGAAAAGGAGTTACCCGCGGCACTCACAGCTTCGGCAGCACGATTCCCTGCTGCCCCTGGTACTTGCCTTTGCGGTCGGCGTAGCTGGTCTCGCAGGCCTCGTCGGACTGAAAGAAAATAATCTGGCAGAGCCCCTCGTTGGCGTAGATTTTGGCCGGCAGCGGTGTGGTGTTGGAGATCTCCAGGGTGACGTAGCCCTCCCACTCCGGCTCAAAAGGGGTTACGTTGACGATGATGCCGCACCTCGCGTAGGTCGATTTGCCGAGGCAGATGGTCAGCACATCGCGCGGTATCTTGAAGTATTCGATGGAGCGGGCGAGCGCGAACGAGTTGGGCGGAACGATGCAACAATCGGACTGCACGGTGACGAACGAGCGCTCGTCGAAGTTCTTGGGATCGACGATGGTGGAGTTGACGTTGGTGAAAATCTTGAATTCGTCGGCCACGCGCAGGTCGTAACCGTATGAAGAGAGCCCATAGGAGATCACTCCCTGGCGCACCTGCTTTTCGGAAAATGGGCTGATCATCTGGTGCTTAAGCGCCATTTCGCGGATCCAGCGGTCACTCTTGATCGACATGCTGCTCCCAACGTTTACCCGGCGGAAATTGGATCGGTCGTGCAGCCGGCGGCAATCCTGAACCCTGGCAGCGCCTGCCGGCCAAGGTGTGCTCATCTTAACATTCGGCAGTTCCCGGCGATCAAGGCTCGCTTGCTGGCAACACTCAAACTTGAAAGTTTAGAACTTTTCCGACAGTTCTTGCCTTTTGCGGCTTCGAACGATAGCCTGAATTCAACAGAAGTGCGCCCGGCGCAAGCCTAGCGAAACCATGAAATCCGGAGCGGCGGCGTGATCAAGCTGGACATTATCAACGAGGTCGTCAATAAGACCGGAGTCACCAAGACGAAGGCCGAAACGGCGGTGGAAACCGTATTTGACTCGATGAAGAAGGCGCTGGCTGCGGGCGACCGCATCGAGCTTCGCGGCTTCGGGGTGTTTAACGTCCGGCCGCGCAAAACCGGTATCGGGCGCAACCCTAGAACCGGCGCGGAGGTCAATATTCCCCCCGGCAAGGCGGTTCGCTTCAAACCGGGCAAGGAATTGCAATCGATCGATTGACCTCCATGGGCGGTTGCCGGCGCACCAGTCTATTCTATGGTGATTCCCGGAAGCATGCGGTTCAGCGCCGATGCGGTGCCGATGCCGTTGGCGTGAGTTATGCCGGTTGCACCCCCTGTGGAAACGCTCTACCCGGCAGCAGGCTGCTGGTGATTGGAAGAATCGGTTTTTGATGTCCGAGACGAATCCCTCCATTCCGTCGCCGGAGTTTGCTTGGCCGGTTGAGGCCGTTTCTGTAAGACGTCCGGCGCAGCGCTACTGGCTCCATTTGTTGCTGCTGGTAACTACGTTTGCGACTACTCTGACGGTCGGCGCCCGGCTGCAGTACAACTTTTCGCAAAATCTGCCGATGTTGGTTGAGAGCGATGACGCTCTGCCGATGTTCCCGGTGACCTGGGTAATCCACCATCCCTCGCGACTGTTGCTTGGCGTGCCATTTTCGCTGACGCTGATGGGAATACTGCTGGCCCATGAAATGGGACACTATCTCTACTGCCGCCGCTATGGCGTGCAAGCGACGTTGCCATTCTTCATTCCGGCGCCCACGCTGATTGGAACGCTGGGCGCATTTATCCGCATACGCTCGCGCATTCGTTCGCGTGATGCGCTTTTCGACATCGGAATCGCCGGCCCGCTGGCGGGATTCGTGGTGGCGCTGCCGGTGATGTTCGTGGGATTGCTGCTCTCACACCCTGCTCCGGCGCACCTTAACCAGGACATTGAACTGGGATTTCCACTCATCTTCCAACTGGGACGCAGCTTTGCCGGCGCGTGCACCGGCCATGGCCTGCCGGGCTTCGCGCAAGTGTTGCTGCACCCGATTGCGATTGCGGCCTGGGTGGGGATGTTTGCCACTTCTCTCAACCTGCTTCCCGGCGGGCAATTGGATGGCGGGCACATCGTCTTCGCGCTGAATCCCGGTGCACACAAGCGGGTTTCGCGCCTGGCCATCGCCGTACTGCTTCCGCTTGGAGTCTTCTGCTGGTTCGGCTGGTTCGTTTGGGCGCTGTTGTTGTGGGTCAGCGGACTGCGCCATCCGGCCGTGCCCGTGTGGCCGGGACTGGGCAAGCGGCGCCGCGCGACCTCTCTGCTGGCGCTGCTCCTGCTGGCGCTGACCCTGGTGCCGGCGCCCTTCGGACACGCTTCAGGACGGGATGTGGCCGACGATTTCAAGGCCCTCATACGCCTGCGTCTGCACCGTTAACAGGCTGCTGAAAAACGCGCCAGCCGGACGGCAATCAGATGTCGAGATTCTTGACGTCGAGCGCATTGTCTTCGATAAACTTGCGGCGCGCTTCGACATCTTCTCCCATCAGCGTGGAGAAGATGGTTTCGGTTTCGGCGATGTCCTCGAGTTTCACCGACAGCAGAGTGCGGCGCTCGGGGTCCATGGTGGTGTGCCAGAGCTGCTCGGCGGTCATTTCGCCCAGGCCTTTATATCGCTGAACGATATATTCCTTACGCCCTTCGTTGAGCATGTATTCGAACAACTCACGCACGGTTTTCTTTTCCACCATCTCGGAATCGTCGGCTCGCCGCTTGGCGGGACGCACGTTCTTGGCTTCAGCCTTTGCCAGGTCGGCTTTCTCCGCATCGCTCAACTCGTCTTCCGCGCTCGCGCCGCCCTTGGCCAGCAACTCGATGACAAACGGCGGCTGCATGTAGTCGGCGATGTTCTTGTACTTGGAAATCATCTGCCGATATTCGGGCGTGGAGGCCAGTCCCCAGTTGAGCAGGTGCTCGGCACCCTGCGCGTTGACGAAGCGCACGTACCAGAGTTCGTGCTCCTCGTCGAACTTGAGTTCGATTTCCTTGAGGCTCTTCTCCTTCTGCATGGCCTTGAGCTGGGTTAACAGAAGTTCGAGTTTCTTGGGAGGCGTACCCGGTTCGCCCTGGAAATCGCCGCGCTGGGCGAAGATCTCCAGCTTGGGCAGCAGCTCGGTAATCTGCTCGTCGCGAATGCGCTTATTGACCTTATCGAAAAACGACAGGTATTCGTTCAGGGTGGTCATGAAGCGGGTGAGCTGGGCGCCTTCCAGACGCGCCGCGCCTTCTCCGTATCGCACCAGCATGCCATCGGAGGCGCGCTTCACCATCACCTTGACGAACTCGGCGTCGTTCTTGATGTATTGCTCGAATTTGCCCTTCTTGATGCGATAGAGCGGCGGCTGCGCGATGTATACGTGCCCCTTCTCGACCAGTTGTTTCATGTGGCGGAAGAAAAATGTGAGCAGAAGGGTGCGGATGTGCGATCCGTCGACGTCGGCATCGGTCATCAGGATGACCTTGCCGTACCGCAACTTGGAGATGTCGAAATCATCTTTGCCGATGCCGGTGCCGAGCGCGGTGATCATGGCGCGGATTTCCTCGTGTCCCAGCATCTTGTCGTAGCGCGCCTTCTCGACGTTTAGAATTTTTCCTTTCAGCGGCAGGATGGCCTGAAAGCGGCGGTCGCGTCCCTGCTTAGCGGTGCCGCCGGCGCTTTCTCCCTCGACCAGGTAAACTTCACAACGTTCCGGCTGGCGTTCGGAACAGTCTGCCAGTTTGCCGGGCAGACCTCCGCCGTCGAGCGCGCCCTTGCGGCGGGTGAGATCGCGGGCCTTGCGCGCCGCTTCACGCGCCCGCGCCGCCTCGATCGCCTTGTTGATGATCTTGCGGGCAATCGGCGGGTTCTGCTCGAAGAAAGCGCCGAGGCGCTCGTTGAGAAACGCCTGCACTATACCCGCGATGTCGGAGTTGAGCTTGCCCTTGGTTTGCCCTTCGAACTGCGGCTGCGACAGCTTGACCGAGATCACCGCCACCAGGCCTTCGCGCACGTCATCGCCAGAGAGGTTTTCCTTCACGTCCTTGAACAGCGCCAGTTGTTGACCGGCGTTGTTGATGGTGCGCGTCAGCGCGGTGCGGAAGCCGGACAGATGCGATCCGCCATCGACCGTATTGATGTTGTTGGCGAAGCTGAATACCGTGTCCGAGTAACCGTCGTTGTACTGGAGCGCGATCTCCATGGTGACGCCGTCGCGCTCGGCTTCCATGTAAATCGGCTTCTCGTGCAGCACGTTCTTGCCGCGGTTCAAATGCTTGACAAACTCGCCGATGCCGCCGCTGTACTTGAACTCGGAGCGCTTGGGTTCGCCGGTTTTCGGATCGGTCGCGCGCTCGTCGGTGAGGGTGATGAGCAATCCCTTGTTCAGGAAAGCGAGCTCGCGCAAGCGCTGCGCCAGGGTGTCTTGGTTGTACTCGGTGGCGGTGAAAATCTCGTGGTCGGGAACAAACGTAACCGAGGTGCCGCGACGCTTGGTGGGACCGGTTTTCTTGAGCTTGCTGGTTGGCTCGCCCTTCGAGTACGTCTGCTCCCAGGTAAAGCCATCGCGCCAGATTTCAAGATCCAACCGATGGGAAAGCGCATTGACGCAACTGACGCCAACCCCGTGCAGGCCGCCGGAAACCTTATAGCTGTTGCTATCGAATTTGCCGCCCGCGTGCAGCACGGTCATCACCACTTGCGCCGCCGACAGACGCTCGCCATCGACTTCCATCTCGTCGACCGGAATGCCGCGGCCATTGTCGACAACCGTGATGGAGTTGTCGTCGTGGATGGTGACATCGACCTTGTCGGCATAGCCGGCCAAGGCTTCGTCGACCGAGTTGTCCACCACTTCGTACACCAGGTGATGAAGTCCCAACTCGCCGGTCGAACCGATGTACATGGCGGGGCGCTTGCGGACCGCCTCCATGCCGCCGAGTACCTTAATGGAGTCCGCGTTATAGTCGCCATTGCCGTTGGTCTTCGCGGTATTCTGATCTTCGACTTCGGTGTCCACGTGCCGGCTCTTTTTTTCTGTTTCAGTTGCGATTGAAATCTGCTTGGAGGACATCCTGCTCCGTTCGAATTCGGGGTCCCCAACCAACCCCGTGGTGGCAGCGGTTGGGATGGGCTCGCGGTCGCCAGTTGACGCCACCGGTGCGTTCGCCGGGCTAAGGCAATCGTGCCATTCCGTTCATCTCTGCAAAGTAACTCATCTAGTTTAAAATCCAGTCACTTAGAGACAAACGGACTTATAGTCATTGTAGCACGCCGGAGGGCTTTTTTCGCGGCTTTCGCGCGGCCGAATTAGCGCACTATCCGCAGCCACAACCCGTACCTGTGCGGCCCTCGCCCGACCGGTTTCGCGAAGCATATTTCCCATGAGGCAGCCGGTGAAAACCACTCTCGAACCTGCGGGTGGCAGCCCCATGCCGGGCGCATGATTGGGTGGATTTATCGATTCCGTTTCGCCGCGATAGGGTGGTTCTGAAAGGTCTGATTTCGAGAAGCTCTAATTCTGAAAAAGTCTGCGCCTGGCGTGCCCGCCATTCACCGCACCGGCTGCCGTGGCCCTGGCGCCAGCTTCGCCAGCGATGCGGCAGCTTGCTGTCCGGTGCGAATGCAGTCCGGCACGCCGATGCCCCGGAAACAATTTCCGGCGATGGCAAAAGCTGGAAGCCGTTCGGCGGCGGCTTCAATGCGGGTGACGCGATCGAGGTGGCCGACGCTGTACTGGGCCATGGCGCGGCGCCAGCGATAGACCCGTATGAAGCGCGGTTCGGTGTCGAGCCGCAAGACACTTTTCAGCTCCTGGCGCACAATCTGCTCCACTTCGCCGTCGCTCAGCTCGAGTGCAGCCTCGTCGGTAGAACCGCCAAGAAAGCAGCGCAGCAGCCCTTTGCCCTCGGGCGCGCGGTGCGGAAACTTATTGTGGACAAAGGTGCAGGCCAGCATGCGGCGGCGCTCGCTACGCGGCACCAGGAATCCAAAGCCCGGCGGCAGAGCGCCAAGCTGCTGCTGGCTATAACCCATGGTCACGGTGATCGAGGAGCTGTAAGGAATGGCCGCCAAATCCGCGCCCAGGCTTTCATCCACGGCAGAAATCAACTGCCCCGCCGCCCACGCCGGGGTGGCGAAGATCAAGCCTTCGAAGCGCTCCGCGCCGCTTTCGGTCTGCAACTCCCAATGATCGTCGCGGCGGGCCACCGCGCGCACCGGGGTCGAAGTGCGAATGTTGGCGGGCGTCAATCTGGCGACGATGGCGGTGACCAACTGCTGCATGCCATCTTCAAGCGAAGTGAACAGCGGAGGAGGCGGAGTTTGCCGGGCAGCGGCCCTCATGCGCTTGCGAGCCGCCAGCATGGCCCGGCTCAAGCTGCCAAATTTCTCTTCCATCTCGACAAATCTCGGCAACACGGCGCGCGCGCTCAGGCTGGCCGCATCGCCGCCATAAACCCCCGATAGCAGAGGATCGGCCAAACGGTCAACCACCTCGGCGCCGAAGTGGCGCTCGACCATCTCGGCGACCGTTTCATCGGTAGTCATGGGACGCGGCGGATGCAACAACTCGCCTGCCATCCTGAGCTTGGTGCCCCAGGAAAACAACGGAGACATGGCAGTGGGCAGGATTTTGGTCGGTACCATTAATTGCAAGCCATCGGGCATGGCGATGAGCCGATTGTGCACCACGATATAGGTCTTGCGCAGATGATCGTTGGAGCCGATCAGCCGGTCGGCAATCCCCAACTCCCGGCAGAGCATTGCGGCCCAGGGTTTTTCGGTCAGAAAAGAATCGGGCCCGCCCTCGACGAGGCATCCGTCGACCCGTTCGGAGAACATCGAACCGCCGAGACGCGGAGCGCTTTCGAACAGCACATAGTCGGCCGTGGCGCCTTGGGAGCGCGCCTTCTCGAGCGCGAACGCCGCGCTCAGGCCGGTGATGCCCGCGCCCACAATGGCGATTCGCATCCTCGTCACGGTCATGGTTGCCGCCCGTCTCCGGGGTCACTGGCACGCACCGTAGGAGTGCACATAGGAGCGGAATTTGCTCGGGCATTGCGCAGACGCCCGGCTGCCAACGCGGTCACAGCCTGAATGAATGCAGCGGAATCGTTCAAAGATTCTGCCCGCCACAGCCGCAGCCCTTGCTTTTCCGCAAAGCGGCGGAAAGCGATGTCAACGTCGTAGAGGATCTCAACATGATCGCAAACAAAGCCAATCGGCTGCACAAAAACCCCTGTCTGGCCGGCTGCTTTCAAGCCAAGGATGGTCTCTTCGACGGTTGGCCCCAACCATTCTCCGCCGGACATTCCCTGACTTTGGAAGGCAAAGCGCCACTCGCCCTCGGCGATCTCCGGCACACTGCTAGCGACCAATGCGGCGGTCTGGCGCGTCTGGACCTCGTAGAGATCGCCTTCGGCGATGGTGCGCAGCGGCACGCTGTGGGCGGTAAAAATCACCGGAAGCCTGCCGCCGGCCTCGGCACAGGCCCTCTGCCAGCCTGCGCGCAGCCTTTGAGCAAAGGCCTCGATCAGCAGCGGATGATCGTGCCAGCTCTCGACGAAATCAATCGTAAATGGAAGGCCGGTAACGCCGCCGCCTTCGCCGGATTCCGTGGTTGGCGCTTGCCGCGGCGAAGCCGTCGCCGCTTGCGTCTCTGGCGGGGTGGCGCGAAGTGCGCGCGCGTAGAGTCCCACGCTGGTCCGGGAATTATGCGGCGCGAGGCAGATGACGACGGCATGGGTGACGCCGTCGGCGACCATCTGGCGCACCGTGTCGCCGATATAGGGCCGCCAGTTGCGCATGCCGACGTAAACCGGCAGTCCGCTCTCGCGGGACACGCCTTCCGCTTGGCAAAGGGTGATCTCGGTCAGCGGCGAGCGTCCAATCAGACGATAACGCTGCTCCACCTCGCGCACGATTGGCTCGGGCAGCGGGCGTCCACCGGTCACGTTCCGCAGATACTCCGGAATGTCTTCCACGCGATCGGGGCTGCCGTGCGCCAGCAGCAGGATAGCCTGCCGGGAAACCCGGTCGCTTGCACTTTCGCGGATGGTGAGACCGTCGCTCACAAGGATGGCGCGCTTTGTGCGCGCAAGGCGGCGCTGCGTTCTTTGACGTAAGCAGCCAGTTGCTTCACGTTTTCCACCGGCGTGTGCGGCAGAATTCCGTGGCCAAGATTAAAGATATGGCCGGGGCGTCCGTTGGCCTGCTTCAGGATGGTCTCCGCCTGCTGCCGCAACTCCTCCCAACCGGCAAACAATGCTACCGGATCGAGATTCCCCTGCACCGCCGGCAGGTATCCCATGTTCTGCCAAGCCTGGTCGAGCGGAATCCGCCAATCGATTCCAATGACTTCCGCCCCGGTTTCCTGCATCGAAGGCAGCAGGGCGGCGCTGTCGGTCCCGAAGTAAATGACCGGCACGCCAGCCGCTTGCAGGCGGTGGATCAACTCGGTGGTGCGAGGCAGAGCGTAGCGGCGGTAGTCGTCGACCCCGAGACATCCCACCCAACTATCGAAGACCTGCAGCACGTCGGCGCCGTGCCTTACCTGGTCAACCGCGTATTCGGCAAGCACGTCCACCAGCTTGGCAAGCATCTCGTCCCACAGACCGGGCGAACGATACATCAATTTCTTCACTTCAACGTAATTACGCGACCCGCCGCCCTCAACCATGTAACTGGCCAGGGTGAAGGGCGCGCCGCAGAAGCCGATCACCGGCAAGCGTTCTCCGAAGTGCTTAGACACCAAGGCAACCGCTTCAGAGACGTACATCAGGTCTTTGGCACGATCGCGGCGCAGTGCCCGGATATCGGCGGCTTCGCGGATGGGGCGCTCGATAACCGGCCCCTCTCCGGCGGTAAAGTGAAAAGGCAGGCCCATCACCTCCAGCGGCAGCAGCAGGTCGGCAAAAATGATGGCCGCGTCAACCCCCAGCGCCTCGGCGGCGGTGATTGTGACTTCGGCGGCAAGCGCTGGCTTCTTGCAGATCTCTACCAGCGAGTGGTGCTTGCGCACTTCGCGGTATTCAGACATATAGCGGCCCGCCTGGCGCATAAACCAGACAGGGGTGGCCTCGGTGGGCAGCTTCATGCAGGCTTGTACAAAAGGCGATCTTGGAGCAGCCATGGACTTATGAATGTAGCATTTCCCGCCGACCACACACCATGGCGTTGTGATTTTTATCGCAACCGGGCACAGATCAGTGCCGGGCCACGCACCTTAATTGCGCGTGTCGGGTGGGAGTCTCGACTCGAGACACTCTTCTACTCTTTGGGGACACTCAGGGGAGAAACTCAGGGGGCCATATTGCGCAACAACTCCGACGCCTGGTTCCGAGTCGCCTTCAAGGCAACGGAAATAGCATGCGGAGTCACCGGAATAGGCCAGCAGACACGGGAAAGGTAGGCAAACAGCGCAGCGGTCAGATAGGTCGAGAATATTCTCAACGATTCCCAACGTTGCGCTCCAATCTCATTCGCCAATCGTACCCACATCGCCTACTCCTGTCCTCTATCAGTTCGCATTAAGTAAAACCCGCCTTCGGTGAAGAAGTTTCCGCATCCATTCCGGTACGGACAAGCATGTCTCAGGCTTCCCCTGATTTCAAAGCGGGTTCAGAACAGGAGTTTCCCGAGCAAACAAGTTCTCGGGGTAGTCGTCTACCCGTGGCACATCTTATTGATGCAATCCTGCTGCGCGAAGTTGCGGGAAAATAAGATTCCGCTGGCAGGTCCCGGATTAAGATCCGGTTGTGTAAACTTTTTGCAGGCCCAATTCGCTAAAGGACCATCCCTGAAGCTTGTTCGCTTAGGGAAACGCCTGTTCTGAACCCGCTCTGTTCACCGCGAAATTGCTTTGGGCGCAAGCTTCGGATAGTGCACTGGGCGCGGCCGCGATATGTTTGGCTTCATGGCGCCTGGGGTAATGACTTTGGCAGGCGCATTTGAGGAGCTGACATGATGTTTCAAAATAGAACGGAATCAGGCGATTCGGCCGATGCCCGCTGGCAGGCGGTGTTGAGCCGGGATACGGCCGCTGATGGCAAGTTCGTCTTTGGCGTGACCACCACGGGGATTTATTGCCGTCCAACCTGCCCGGCGAGACGTCCCAGACGAGACCACGTGCGCTTCTTCGATTCCCCGCGGGCGGCCGAGTTGGCGGGGCTGCGCGCCTGTTTTCGCTGCAAGCCTGCCGGGTCACCCGAGGGCCCACGCCTCGTCGAGCGAATCTGCCGGCACATCGAAGCGCATTCCGATGAAAAGATTACGCTGGCGAAGTTGAGTCAGGCCGCCGGGCTCAGTCCTTTTCACTTGCAGAGGGTATTCAAGAGCGAGATGGGCATTTCACCCCGGCAGTATCTTGAATCGCTGCGCTTTTCAAAGTTCAAAAATGGGCTGCGCAGCTCGCGCCAGCAGGGGCAAACGCGTCAAGCGCCGGGCAGCAACGGTGCGGTAACGGACGCGCTCGTCGATGCCGGCTACAGTTCGCCCAGCCGTCTTTATGAAACGGTGCGGAAGAAGCTCGGCATGACGCCGCGCCGCTTCCATGCGGGCGCGCCAGACGAGGAGCTGCGGTTCACCACCTTCCAGAGCGAGCTGGGAGAGATGCTGCTGGTCGCCAGTAGCGTCGGACTCTGCGGAGTGCAGTTCCTGACCGGTCAATCGGCCGAAGGATTGCTAAAGGAGGAGTATTCCCGCGCGACCTTCACCCGCGATGACGCCGGATTGAAGGGCTGGACGCGATTGATGGAAGAGTTGCTCGCCGGGCGGCAGCCGTCGAAAAGCATTGCGCTCGACATCCGAGGCACTGCTTTTCAACAGCGCGTCTGGCAAGTGCTGCAACGAATTCCGGCGGGCAAAACGCAGACCTATTCGGAAGTTGCAAGCGCCATCGGTAAACCGCGAGCCGTGCGTGCAGTGGCCAACGCCTGCGCCTCGAACCGGCTGGCGGTCGTGGTGCCGTGTCATCGTGTGGTTCGAAGCAATGGCGAACTGTCGGGCTATCGCTGGGGCACTGATCGCAAACAACGCCTGCTTGAGAATGAGGGGGTTAGCCCTCGGACTTCGGCGGCCAACGCGGACGCCAAGACCGAATGAGACCGATTTCCAAGCGGACGAAGCCACCTTCGCCTGGAAATCCGGGTAGGCTTCTCCAGGAACCTGCATCCAGTGACTCAGAATTGCACACCCGTGCAAATTTTGCTCTCTCGCAGGGTCTGTCGCGATCCAGTGGCTGCGAGTTAAACCATACAAAAATAATGACTTACTGTCATACTCCAATCCGGCAGCTCACGTGCAACCCACTCTGCATCCGGGAGGAATCCATGAAATCGATTTGGTGGACTATTGCGATGCTCGGGTTGGCGGCTATCAGTCTGCTGGCCAACAAGGTGCTCGCGGAGGACCGGCCCCACACGAATGGGACGGCCATCACCATCATTGGCAGCATCGGCCAGATTTGCGTCCCCACTAGGTAACAGCCCGTCATTATCCGTATCCATGCTGATGCTACGTGGCGCGTCATCAGCCGGGGCCCCCACTGCGCGCCGCTTTCGCGCGTAGTGGGGTACAAATTCGCAGTAGTGCGAAAGGCAGCATGCTTTCGCATCGAAAGGGCGTCAATCGGCGGCGAAACCAACTCTCTTCGCGCCACCGGTTGACGCCTTCTCCTTTATAAGAGACGTCCCCGAACCACTGCTTATTCTCACCGCCGACGTTAATTGCGCCCGGCGCCGCGACTGGAGATAATTATCGGCATGCAATTCAGGGTGCTATCCCTTCGAGTTCGCATCCCTCGCCCCGGCAAGAGTCGGCGATTCCTGGCTTGCGCAATTTTTCTTGGGCTAGGATTGACCACACTGACAATGGCCGCCAAGCGGTTCGTTATGCCGCATCCAACCGATGCCACGACGTTCCCCGCACATGATGAGCACCCGCTGGAGAATGTCTCGATCGCCATCGACCCCTACGATACCCAGCAGAAGTCGTATATCTTCAACGCGCGATTTCTTGAGCAAAGGTTATTGCCCATGTTGTTCATCGTGAGCAACAGCGGCAGCCGGCCGGTTGCGCTTGACGGAATAAAGGTTGAGCTGGTGTTGCGCGACCGCAGCAAGATTTCACCCGCGAATGAGGATGACATCTACCGCCGTCTCAGCCGCACTCCGCATAACGATTCCGGGGCTTCGCGATTGCCTCTGCCGATTCCTCCGCGAGCGCCCAAGGCTGGCGTGTCCCGTGATGTGAAGGACGAGATAGATGCGGCGCGCTTTCAGGCGCGTGCCGTTCGAGCCGGGTGGAACCCAATCCGGCTTCTTCTTTTTCGACCTCAGCGAAACCCAGGCATCCATGGCCGGAGCGCATCTGTATGTCACCGGCGTGCGCGACGGCGGCGGCAACGAACTGATGTTCTTCGATATTCCGCTCGACAAATACCTGGTCGCGTCTGGCTCGGCGACCGAACCGTAGCAGAATCGGGTTCCGGTCTCGATAGTTCGCTGAACCTTGAATTCGGTTGCGACGCCGTTTGTTTCGGGATGGCCGAATATATAATCGAAAGATTATGGCGACCCTTCGGGAAGCGAAGTCCAGCACTCTATCCAAGTACGAGACGGTTATCGGGCTCGAGGTTCACGTTCAGTTGCTGACCAGGAGCAAATGTTTCTGCGCCTGCTCGGCGGCGTTCGGCGCACCGCCCAATTCTCACGTGTGCCCCGTCTGCCTGGGGCTTCCCGGCGCGCTGCCGGTGCTGAATCGCCAGGTTGTGGAATACGCCGTACTGGCCGCTTCGGCACTGGGCTGCCGCATTAACCGGAATTCGATCTTCGCCCGCAAGAATTATTTCTATCCCGACCTGCCCAAAGGCTACCAGATCTCGCAGTATGACAAGCCGCTCGCCGAGTTCGGCTGCATCGAAGTGGACACTCCCGGCGGGGGTCGCAAAAAGATAGGCATCACTCGCGTTCACATCGAAGAAGACGCGGGCAAAAGCATGCACGACGGCTCCGATGAGTACAGCTCGATCGACTTGAACCGCTCAGGCACGCCGCTGATTGAGATCGTCAGCGAGCCCGAAATTTCCTCGCCTGATGAGGCGCACGACTACCTGACGAAGCTGAAGGAGATCATTCTCTACACTGGCGTCAGCGACTGCAACATGGAAGAGGGCTCGCTACGCTGCGACGCCAACGTCAGCCTTCGCCCGCGCGGCCAGAAAGAGCTTGGCACCAAGGCCGAGGTCAAGAACGTCAATTCCTTCCGCTTTATCCGCCATGCGCTGGAGTACGAAATCGAGCGGCAGGCGGAAGTATTGGACTCGGGCGAGAAGGTCGTGCAGGAGACGCGCCTCTACAACTCGGGCGAGGGCCGTACCTACAGCATGCGCAGTAAGGAACGCGCCCACGACTACCGCTATTTTCCCGAGCCTGACCTGCTGCCGCTGGTGGTCGATGAGCAGTGGCGCGACCAGATTCAGCAGCGCTTGCCTGAGCTGCCCGAAGCCCGCCGCCAGCGCATGGTCGCCGAATATGGCATTACCGATTACGATGCCGGGGTGCTTACGGCCTCCATTGCGCTGGCCGACCAGTTCGAGGATGCGGCGCGCGCCGCCAAGAGCCCTAAGCGAGTAGCGAACCTGGTACAGACCGAAATGATGGGCCGTCTCAAAGCCAAGGGACTCGCTATCGAGCAGTCGCCGATCTCGATGAAAGGTATCGCTTTTTCGGCCGATCTCATGGAGGCCGGCACCATCAGCAGCAAAATGCTGAAGGATCTCTATGACAAATGCTTCGACGGAGGGGAAGATTTTCCCGCCGTCTACGAGCGCGAGAAGCCGCAACAGATCAGCGATACCGGCGAACTCGTAAGCCTGATCGACGAAGTCATAAGGGCCAACCCCAAACAGGTGGAACAGTACCGCGGCGGCAAGAAGACGGTGATAGGTTTCTTCGTCGGCGCGGTCATGAAGGCTTCCAAAGGCAAGGCCAACCCGGCGCTGGTCAATGAACTGCTGGCGAAGAAACTGGAGGGCTGACAGCCCGACGGATGTAGCCGCAATTCCGGTCACATTTCATCAGCATCGTCAATAAATCCAGCCACGGACGGGTGCGTGGCCATGTCTGCGCCCTGATTACAATGCTGCCGGAGTGCGCAGGGTGATGCGAACCATCTCGCTCTGCCGCCACAGGCGCATGCGCGGTCCCCAGGTACCCGTCCCACGGCAAACGATGACAGGCATGCCGTTCACCTCGTACCGTCCGCCGAGCAGCGGGTGAATGAGCCGTACGATGTACGTAAAAGGCCAGATCTGGCCGTTGTGGGTGTGGCCGGAGAGCATCAGTCCGGCTCCGTCCCGTGCGGCTCGCTCTGCTTCCCATGGGGTGTGCGAGACGAAAATGGTGGCGGCGTTCGCCGGGCGCCCCGCCAGCGCCTGCTCGACGAAGTTGCCATCCTGACCGTAGCGGCGGCGCGCGGTGAGGTCGTCGACGCCCGCGATCAACAGGCCGGGACGCGCTTCGGCCCATTGGTCGCGAAGCACGCGGAAGCCAGCGTCTTCGAGCAGCCGTACGCTGCTTTCGAATCCACCATAGAATTCGTGATTGCCGGTAACCGCCCACAGACCCAGGGGAGGCGCGAGGCGGCGCAGGAGCGGCAGGAATTTGGCTTGGGCTTCACGATGGCCTTCCAGAATGTCGCCACCGAAAATGACCAGATCCGGCCGCTCCGCCTGGATCTGGGCAACGCGCGCGGCCAGCCAACGCTCCCCGAGCAAGACGCCGAGGTGCAGGTCGGTGGCGAGCACAAGCACCGTGCCATCGCTCTCCGGCGGCAGATTCGCAAGTTGCACTTGGTAGCTGCGCACGACCGGAGGACGCCTCGCCTGCACTGCGCCAATCAGGCAAAGCACCAGAGTGGCCAGCAGCGCCCAGGCGCGAACTGCCGGCGCAATGCGCGGAAAAAGCAAACCGAAGCCGGTGGCAATGTCAACCGTTATGAAACCGACAAAGAGAAGGAACAAAACGCCAACCCAGTTTGCGCCTATAACCTCGAAGGGCCGGGATAGAGTGCCAAGTCCAGAGCGGTCCAGGAAACGCGCCAGCAAATAACTCACCCACAGAATGGCGGCTATGGCAACCAAAAGCCAGGTGGGGATGTGCTGGGCGATGATCGATACCGAGGACAGACGGTAGAACACATAAACGTGCAGCCCGGTCCAGATAAGAAGGATGATCCTAAAAAACAAGTGCTTCTCCCGTCACGACCAAAACAGCAGGCTTAGCACCAGGCGACACGTGGCGATCCGATCCCGCACACCCTGCTGACACACTTTGACACAGACACCGCGAACCCAGCCGCCAGTGCGACCCGAAAACGAAGCAGTCACTTAGATTCCACAGGGGCAGCGAAGTTGCGGTTATTGCACCAGAAAGGGCTTTGCTGGCGCAGCAGTCTGCTCGCTGGGTGTTCTCAGGCCCGCGCCATTATTGAAGTAATCCATTTCCTGGCCGTTCAGCGCCATCTGAACCCGCTCGTGCTCGCGTCGGAAATGCTCAATAACAACTTCTTTGAGCAGAGGCTGATCATCCAGCTTGCATTCGCCAAAGCCCTGCTGAGAAATCCGTCTCATCGCCGAAAGGCTTATGGAGACAACGCTGGACGAGATTACTTTCTTTTCGCCATCCGCGGCATCGAACACGATCACCGCCAGGAACGCCTTGTCGCTGGGCGTGTTAACAGCACCAAGGTGCAGGCTTTCATGGTTGACGAACGTGAACCGGACGGTTTGCATGATCGTAGTATGGATAGCGTAACCTGAAATGCGGCAGAACCGAACGAAAAAAACCAAAAACCCTCCTATAGTTTTCGCGCTGGGAAAAATGCGGGGTGGTACTTGGCCCGCGCAGTTTGTGAACCTTTGAATCCAACGGGCGGCGGAAAACCGGTCTCGGGTGAAGTGATTCCACAAGCTTTTGCGCAAAGACCAAAGACCTTAGAACGTCTGTACCAATCTGGCATGCTTGTCGGGCTCCTCAGCTTCGGTGCGTTTTTCCGCGGCTCTAAGGCTCCAAAGCGCTGGACAGCACGCCAGAGTTGCTGGATTATCAGCGAGAGGGAACTTTGGTTTCCGGGAGGCTGTCGTGTCTTTACGAACAATCCTTTCGATTGTGTTGCTGCCGCTCCTGGCCGTTTCCACCGTGCGGGCCGTTGAGTCTACGGATTTTCTGCCGGCGGGCATGCTGCTGAACTGCGTCATCGATGAACCAAACTTCTCATCGAAGACGGCGGCGATCGGCGATCCTATCCTGTGCCATCTGGGGACGACTACGGCATTCGGACGCCAAGCTTTTCCCAGAGGGAGCTACCTCACGGGACATATGGACGATGCCAAGGCCCCTGGCCATTTCTTCGGAAAAGGCTCGCTCTCCATTCAGTTCGACCGCCTGGTACTGCCGGGTGAGGGCGTGCTGCCGCTGGCCGCAAAAGTGGTTTCAGTGCCGAAATATAAAGTCGAGCGGGATGGCAGAATTGACGGCAAGGGTCACGCCAAGCGAGATGCGGTTGAGTGGGCGATCCCCGTGCTGTGGCCGGTGAAGGTGCTGACGTTGCCTGCCCGCGGACCCTATCCCACGCTGAAGGGCGAGGTGCGGATCACTCTCCGTCTGATGGAAGACGCAGTGATTCCAACCCGTGTAGCCTCAGTACCTATGCCTCCCTGGGTTCGACCGAGGAGTTCAAGCCGTCCGGCATCCTTGACGTTCAACCCTGATTACCGGCTGATGAGCGCCGTCGATGTCCGGCAGGCGGCCAGATACCCAGTAACGGTGAGCGTCCGAGAATCGGCTGGCGGCGTAGCTGCTCGCAAGCCTACGCTACTCGTAATGAAGGACCACAGCGCCTATCTTGTGGAAGCATATTGGCTCAACCGTGAAGACATTCGCTGCGTCATGCAAAACGGCGAAAACAAACTGTTTCCAATGACATATGTGGACTTCACCGAAACCGTCCGTATCAATGGCGAGAGGAAAGTAGCGTTTACGCTGCAAGCGAAATAAAGCAACGGCGACAAAAGGAAGCACGGCGCTCGATGTGAGGTTTCAATAGGTTGTTGCTTCCACGAGCCGTCACCAACCCGTAGCCGTAAGGGCGGGTGTGAAAGTGGAAATCGTCGGTAATAATTTCCAAGGCGCGGGCTGATCGCGCCGGCCTTTGCACCGCTCGGATCTGGCAAGCGAAGAGACACGCTAAGTGATGTAGGCACTTCAGAGGGCCGTGCACAACGGCCCTTTTACTTGGTTTTATGCTCGCCAGCAGTCTCCTCCTGCTGCTCTTCAGCCTTTTGCCAACTGGAATTGGGGTTGTATTCCTTCATGGCTTTGGCGAGAACATCGGTCTTCTTGCCGAGATCCTTCTGATACACCACTCCATCCTCGTTCACGATGAACGTCATCACGCCGGACGACCTGTATTCCGCCGGATAGGCCACGAAAGCGAAACCCTCGGTCATTTTGCCGTTTACGATGTAATTTTTCGCGCCGCCTGGGGCATTTTTTCCCTGACGCGTCAGGATGTGGTAATAGTAACCGCGGTAAGGAGTCGGAGCGCCGTCTTGGCTTTTGGCATAGCCCTCGGCGACGGCCGATGCCACCAGCGGCCCGATGGGGCTCTGGGCTTCGCCATCAGCAGCTTTCCAATAAAGGCCATTGTGCTGCCCTTCATCACTGAAGATTTTCTGGGCGTACTCGTTGTGTGCTGGCGTAGTATTCCTTTTCCGCCGCCACGAGTTCCTGGCAAACGCGAATGGCCGATATTTCATTCCGGCCAATTCGCCGGTACAGAATTTCTTTCTTGCCCGCCTCGGTGTCGAAATACCACGAATTGCCCTTGTTCACGAGCGGTATGGGCGTGGGCCAATTCTCCGCGCCGATATACAAGGTAGTGGTTCCGTCCGGTTCTTTCACCAGACGGTGCATTTCCTGATATTTCTGCACGAAATTAGCGCGGCTCTGGGCGTCCTCGGTTTCGTCTCCCGACGAGACGATTTGCTTTCCGTCCGGTCCGAGGATATCGAGCATCGCTTTTTCGTCGTTATTCTGCGCCGCCGTGACCAGTGCGTTGCTCGCGTCTTCCGGCGATGAAAATGTTTTCTGGCCCGGTTGCTGCGCCATGGAACGCGCGGGAAAGCACACCGTCAGAAGGATGGCGACCGCAGCTAATTTAGGAAGATTGGCCCAATGAAATTTGTCGAAGTTCAGCTTCGTTCGCCGCATATGGCTTCTCTCCATTTCTAAATTTCACGATCTACCAGGAACATAACGAAAGCTCGATTACCGATGCCCGCCACCACGTGCCCGCCTGCCGCCGCCACCGTGAGCTCCTCCGCCGCCGCCACGCACTCCGCCACCGAAGCTGGCGCTTCCGCGTGAGGAAAAGCTCCTGGTCTGTCCGCCATGGTCGTAGCCGCTGAAGGCGCCGGAGCGGACGCCGCTCTGACCGCGGGGTTCAGCGTATCCTCGAGCGCCTGGGTGTTTCCGTTGAAAGGCCTGGCGTCGCCGGACGGTTGAACGCGCCGCGCGCCGCCGTTGCTAGCAACGCCGATCCGCCGCGCGCGCCTCCTCCTCGGTAGAAGTTGTTCCGGTTGTAAAACGTGCTGCTCCGGGAGTAGTACCTGCCGTGGTTATACATTGCGTAGTCGGTCATGCCAATCGAATCCCCAGTGACCCCAGCCCCATCCAAAACCGCCGAACCAGCCGATTCCGAAGCCGAATCCGAACGAAAGATACGGGCCGCCAAACCAGATTCCGGGATACGGATACCATCCCGGCCACGCCACGATGGGATCTCCGTAAACCAGCCACGGATCATACGCAGGGACATAAACGACATCGGGGTCGGCAGGCTGAATGACGATCGTCGAGCCTTGCGTCGTTACGGTTTGCTGCGGCGTGGTCTTGAGATTGCCGGCTTCTTGCGCTCGCTGGCGCATCACCTGTACGGCATCCATCACATCCTGTTGCTGGTTGTAGTAGGCGTCGCCTAGAGACGACGTCCAGGAGAGGTTCTTGTCCATATTTCCGAGGACGGACGGAAATGCGGTGAGCGCCTTGACGCTCGGGTCCCAGGGTTGTTGGTCCACAGCTTGACCCAAAGCGTCGCCCTTCAAATCAGGATGCGCCTGCACCCATCGGTCGGCCTCGACGACTTGCTCGGGAAACGTGGACGCCGCCAGGATCTGCGCCACCAGCGAATCCGGATACAGCGCAATCGGCGCTACCAACTGCTGCAACTGCTCGGGAGTCTGTTGCGCGTATGGCGGCGCCGGCGCCGGCCTGGCTGCGCGGGGCTTGCGCGTCTTGATAGGCCAACAGGTTCTGAGGCCAAGTCGCGAACAACAGAGCCAACGACAACAGGGAAACCAAAACCTGCTTGCCCAATCGAGGCCTTGGAAACCCTGCGGCACGTCCGAAAATGTTCATGTTCTTGAACCTCCTCTGCACCTTTATTGCTTGAGGCCTCTTACTAGATTGAGATGGATAAGACGCGGTCGGGACAAACCGTCACCGCACACTGTGCCATTTCCAGGAATTCACGTCTGATCAATTTTGCTCACGTCGTGCCTGCTCATTTCGTGGTGAAATCAAGCTCCCGGGATGCCTGGCTTTCCACAGCTCAAAGCTGACGGTACGATCCGGAACTACGCATCCCAACCGCCGTTGCATTCAGTGCCCCGCGCTTCACCATGCATCCAGCGTCCAGCGATGGATGGAAGCGCGACAGAAGGAACACTCTTCCCGACCAGACGGTCACACGCGCCGGCGTCAAGGGGCATAGGCAGGCTGCTGAAAATCAAGTTTTGGGAAGAACAAGCAGCCCCGGCTGCGCCACGTTTTCCAGCAGCGTGTTAGGCAGGTTGGTGGGCAAGGGAAATCCAGTAGGCACAGAATGATTCCGCTACCGGAATGGCACGCGTGTCCCTGCGGTGAACAACCTGACACCGCTGGCCCTTCTGTCGCTTGCTGGTTATTGAATGGATGGAGGCGCGGGCCGGAATTGAACCAGCGATTGAGGCTTTGCAGGCCTCTGCCTTCCCACTTGGCTACCGCGCCCTCGGCAAGGGATATGCCTCTACACGTAGTGAGAAGCAAAGTGTCCGGTGAGAGTTGCCCGATTGCAGAGCAGGTGAGCACTGACGGCTTTCGCTTCTTCCTAGGCACGGAAGACGAGATCGGTCGATGGCGGCCGCATCGTGCTTCTCGGCGCCGGGTTGCGGTATTCGACGTCGGGCCCGTCTTGGCGCTGTTGGTAGGAACGGACACACCCAAAAAGTAAAGAAAGATGGATTATGGTGTGGCAGGTCCTAGAAAAGATTAGGTGTCACTCGTGTTGAGCCGGAATTACATTGTGCCAAAACCCCACCGGAGTACTACAATTAGCGGCCTAATCCGCGGCGGGAAAATCGCGGCTGGAATCTAGAGAATCAAAAAATCTCAAGCAGCTAGCGGCTCTTTAAGGCCAGAGCATGACATGATTGCCCGATTATCTGAAGCAAGTATGCCGCCCTCAATTGACAACGCAAAGCGGCGGCGCTAAACATTCGCCAGCGAAAACGAGAACTCAGTGGGAGTGATGGCTGCTGACTCGGAAGTCGGCACTCGCGGCAAAATGAAATTTTCCCGACGATCGCTCGCAGGTTATGGAATTTCTTACGGTGAGTAGCCTTCGTCGCCGTCTTCGTTGTCATTGTCTTCGTTGTCGTCGCTGTCTTCTTCGCCGTCGTCATCCTCTTCCTCTTCTTCGTCTGGTTCTTGTCGAAGCCAGGCACCGGCGGCAGAAAGCTCCAGGGCAAGGTACTCTGAACGCATTTTGCTCATGCATAATGGTACGCCTTGCACCCCGTCTGGCGGAGTTATCGCGCACGTCGGCAGGGACAGGCGCTGCTTCCAAGTCGAAGCAGTGAACGGTCACTCACTTTCGGCACTGCCGAAGTTCTACATTGCCGTCTTGTTCACCAAGTAGACATGTCGCAGATGTTCACGGCGAGGAGCAGTCGATGGCAAGTGACTCCACAAATCGAAAGTTGTTCTGGATGCTTTTCACTGTTTTGAGCTTCGGTGGCTGGTTCCTGCCGTTTGGCTGGGCAGTGGCGGAGATGTTTCTATCCCTGCTTGTAAGCTGGTGGCTGGTTTATCGGTCGGGTATCTTCTAGCAGGCTGCTGAAAAAGGCCTTCGCCAAGGCCGCTCACGTGCAGTACCTGATTCAGTCGACCTCCTGCATCTTTATCATCTGCAATGGACTGTCCTTGGCACTGCGGAAACGTGCTTGCAAAACAGCTTACAAGCAGTACAATTTGAACGATTCAAAACTGACGAAAAATTCTGAATATTATTTTTACCCCGCTTTGGGTTAAGCGATCCTTGAGGGAATGTGCAATGAAACACAGCATCCGGATTACCGGTGGTCACGTTATCGACCCGGCAAGAGGCTTCCATGGCAAAGAAGATATTTTCCTGACGGGCGATAGGATTTCCTTGAGGGAGCAGGACGACACGGCACCGCCCGAGACGGTGATCCATGCGGATGGCTGTCTGATCATGCCCGGATTAATCGATTATCACACCCATGTTTTTTGCGGTGGCACGGACAATGGTTGTCCACCAGATATCGGAACGTTGCCGAACGGTGTGACCACGGTCGTTGATTGCGGATCAGCGGGAACAGCCAATTACGAACTATTTCGCAGCACTGTGATTGCCAGCAGCGTAGTGCGAATCAAGAGCTTTCTCAGTGTCTCTCCGACCGGGCAAGCGACTCTGGCATTCGATGAAAATCATGATCCGAAATATTTTGACGAAGACAAGATGGAAATGCTGTTTCGCAGATATCCTGACGACTTACTGGGGATCAAGCTCCGGATCAGCAAAGAAGTGGTCGGCGACCTTGGGTTCACACCTTTGCAAGAGGCGCTGCCGCTTGCCGAACGATTGTCTTGCCGGGTAGCTGTACATGCCACCAATCCCCCCGGCGATACCCGCCAGTTAGCAGAGCTTTTTCGGCGCGGGGACATTTTTGTACATGCATACCACGGCAAGGGCAGCACCATCATCGGCAGCGACAACCGGGTGTTGCCCGAGGTCAAGGCGGCGCGAGAGCGGGGAGTGATTTTCGACGTAGCCAACGGGAAAAGCCATTTTGCCTTCACCACTGCCGTGGCAGCTCTGGCTGATGGATTCGCGCCTGATGTTATTAGTAGCGATCTTGGGTGGGTAACCCTATTCAAACAGCCGATGGTCAGTCTGCCATGGGTAATGTCCAAGTATCTGGCGTTAGGCATGGGTTTGTGTGACATAGTAGCCGCATGTACCGTGGCTCCTGCCCGGTTGATGGGTATGGAGAGGGAGATTGGGACCCTATCACCCGGTTCCTGCGCCGATATAGCGATCTTTAAACTTGTTGAGCAACCTTGTGAGTTTTTCGATTTCAGGGGAGCGAGCCGCATCGGACAGCAGTTGCTCATACCGCAGGCGACAATCCGGGCCGGGCGTGTAGTATTCCGGCACGTAAACTTTTGAATGTACTCGCAGCGCTCAGGCTTATAGCCTTGAGGATACGTACTTCATTTACCAACAGAGTTGAATAGGGGTAATCATGATCGGACATCGATGGAAGCTCTTGACAATTATGGCTTGCGGTTCAATGATCAACTACATCGACAGGGCATCGCTGTCAATAGCCGCTCCTTACGTCATGAAAGAATTTCATTTTTCCCCCGCCCAGATGGGAATTATCTTCAGCAGCTTTTTCTTTAGCTATGCGGTGTTTTGTTTTGTAGGAGGATACTTATCCGACATTTATGGGCCCAAGAAGACCATTGCCTTAGCGATGGTGGCATGGTCGCTATTTGCCGCTGGCCCCGCCATAGCTTGGGGCTTTATTTCCATGATTGTATTCCGGGTATTGTTCGGGGCCGGTGAAGGACCAATTGGCTCGGTTTCCAATAAGATGGTAAACAATTGGTTCCCCGCAACCGAAAGAGCCAAGGCCAAGGGCATCTCCGATTCCGGAATGTCAATCGGCGCGGCAGTCTCCGGGCCCATCGTAGGGCTAATAGCCATTCGATTCGGCTGGCGTGTTTCGTTCCTCGTTTTAGCTATTTTGGGCCTGCTCTGGACTGCACTGTGGGTCAAAATAGCCACTGACCTGCCGCGACAGCATCCTGGAGTATCGCCCGGCGAACTTGCCCTGATTGAAAAGGGTCAAATCATCTCTACCGGTGTTGCTGCAAAGCAATCGCTTCTTTACTACCTTAAGCAGCCGATCATATTGTCTATTATCGTCGTATTTTTCGCGACCAACTATATCACTTACTTTTTCCTGACATGGTTCCCGAGCTATCTGGTGATGGCCCATAACCTAAGTATCAAAAACATGAGCATCGTGAGCGTTATCCCATGGTTGCTCGGTGCGGTGGGGTATATCACCGGTGGCTTTATATCCGACCACTTGGTTAAACGAGGACACGAGCCGATCTTCGCCCGGAAAATCGTAATCTCTGTGGCCATATTCGGCGCGGCTGTCGCCGTGGCGCTGTGCGGCCTGACGACATCAGCCACTCCAGCAGTAATTTTGATGTCGATTGGAATTTTCTGCGCGTACCTGGCCACCCCTTGTTACTGGGCGATTATTCAGGATTCGGTTAAGAGCAACAGCGTCGGTAGAGTGGGCGGCTTCGTCCATTTCCTGTCCAACTTAGCCGGTATTTTCGCCCCAAGTATTACAGGTTTTATCGTTCAAGCCACGGGGAGTTTTACCAGTGCGTTTTTGCTGACTGGGGTTCTGGCCGCGGTAGGTGCGCTAACCGTTGCGGGTTTTGCCCGACCAATTCGCGATAGTTCCGCGGCAGTGTCTGCCTCTGCCTGAAGCATTCGGTCGAAAGTCGAATCCGACGATCTATGGAGGAACGACAAACCTCAGCCCGAGAGCCGGGGCCCTTTAGGTAAGCTACCCGCTTGATGGGTGCGGTTTGTTACTGCGTGGAAGGGTTTACGCAAGTAAAGCCTAAGTCTTATTTTGCTTCTCCTACTAGAGTTGCGCAAGTTGCGAGGGCAATACACCCCTTCTCCTTCGACGGTACCCGAGGTAATTTGCATGGGAAATGGGCGCCGCGATATCTTGTTTGCCGCACCGATGATTCGCCGTGTTTTTGGTTGGACAGGAACAACATTTTCGTGGAAAGGCTGTCGCCTGCCGCGCAAACAACCGCATAGGAAGCTAATTCGGCTGTGCGGCAAGTATGCAACAGCAGCCGTTGCCGAACTCGCGCAATGTCAGTAAAATCAATTGAGAAGGGCCGACGTAGCTCAGTTGGTAGAGCAGTCGATTCGTAATCGACAGGTCATCGGTTCAAGTCCGATCGTCGGCTCCAGTAACTTCTTGAGTTTGTTGATGATGCCCACCCCGTTCCTGGTGGGTATTTTTTACTGTGGGGGATTTTGTGGGGACTCTCATATAACCCTCCGATTTCTCTCATCGATTGCATCGCGAATCACGCCTAATTGGGGATGCTGATAGATGCGCGTCGTCTTCAGATCCTCGTGCCCCATCGCATCCGCAACCGCAAACACATTGCCCGTAGCTTCGACCGCATAGGTTGCAAACGCGTGCCGTGCGCCATAGAGCTTCATGGCTTCGGGCAATCCCGCCAACCGCCTTGCACGTTGGAACTGCTTGGCAACCGTGGTCAGGTGTCCGGACTCAGCTTTCTTCGACGGGAAAACCCATGCAGTTTCCGCGACAGGTGCAGCCGGTTTTTTGCGTTTGCTCTCGCTCAAAGTTGACTGCTTGCGCAGCCTGAGATTGAGTGCATCCGTAACCCGCTGACTCATCGGTATCCAGCGCCGAGCCTTCCGGCTCTTGCCGTACGGATTAAAGTACAGTCGTTTGGCCCAATGAACATGCTCCGATCTCATGCGAAACACTTCGTCGGGACGCAATCCCATGTCCCGCATCACGATGAGCACATCCCTCAGCAGCTGGCTGGCCACCTGCAGCAATGCTGCCTCGGCATCGTCGTCGATGATGATCTCCCGGCGCGTTTCCCGGCGCAGTTTGATGGTGGGCTTCCGCGAAAGGTATCTGCGCTCTACTCCCTTCGCCAAGATGACGCTCAGCGTTCGCAGTGCCTGGTTCTGCCATGACGGAGAGCCCTCGAATTGCAGCTCCGCAACGGCTGCAGTTGTGATCCGGTCCAGCTTCATGTTGGCCAGTGGTGTAGTTGCAATCCGACTCCAACCATTGCGGTAGTAACGCTTGGTGTCGGGATCGAGTGAACTGTTGTCGAAAGACTTGAGCACAGCAGCGGCGAAATCGCGCAGTATCGGCGCCTTTCTGGGGAGCGGCGAATAGCCATTCTCCTGCGCCTCTTGCATCTTGCGAACCTCGATCTGACGCGCTCGGGTCTGGGTGGTCTGTTTGGTCGATCCGCGATAACGGGTTCCGTTCACCTGGAACTCGTAATGCCAGAATCGCCCGCGTTTATGGAGTGCCACGGTTCTCCTCCTGGATTGCGGCTCGCACGGAAGGTTGAACAGTGTTGCTCCGAACGTAGGCTACCAGGTCTGCGCGGTTGTAGAAAACAGTTTTCCCGAGTTTCACGTAGGCAGGACCTATACCGGAAGTTCGCCAAAGGCGCAGCGCACGAGGGCTCTTGCGAAGGAATGCAGCCGCCTCTTCCTCCGTCAGCAGTTCTACCCCACTCGTCGGTGCTCCACTCCCAATCAACGCTTTAGAGCCTCCTCTAAATGACGGGTTAGTTTTTCCAAAGCTTGCTGCTCGGCCTCCAGTTGGCTTCCACGGCACGAGGTGTGCATCCAGTGATAGACCTCAAGCACTTCTTCGGGCATCTCTTCTCGGTTTTGCCGTGCCAGAGATTGCGCCGCAGTACGGCGGGTTTCTGCTGCGGCCGCGAGGAACGCTGCCGCTTCGCCGGGCTCCATCGCCCACGCCAGCCAACCTGCCCGGACGAGACTGTCGAGGTCAGCATCCGGATCGCGCATCACTTTTAAGGCTCGGTCCGACCATCCGGACCGCAGGCGGCGCCTGCCGGCCTCGGTCAGGATGAACTCCCGGCGATTGAGCTTGCCAATCGGAGCCCTGGCCAAAAGGCCCCATTGCTCCAAACGCACCAGGCTCGGCCGGATACCGCCCCAGCTAAGGCCGGACCGATTGCGCAGCGCGTACACGGTGGTCAGCCCGGCCTTGCTGATCAGAGCGAGCAAGAAGAATTCCAGCAGCGTCAGGTCGCGATGTTGTTCTGTAACCATGGTCATATAACAATACAGAGACGCACGAGTGTCAAGCGGAATTCCACACCAGGCAGAACTGCCGTCCGCCGACCCTGAAATCGCTTACAGTCTTTTGGGCCGTACTGCAGGGTGTGTGCCGCAGGATGTGTGAAGCGAGCCCATGCGAGTTCTATCGCAGAGAAGGCAGATCGGCGCTCAAACGCTCCAGTGCCTCTGCTTCCGCGTCCAATTGTGCCGCAGCGACCAGTGCCTTGATCCGCCGGTGACCAAAGCCACGATCCGGCGGATAGCGCTCGCCCTGCAGTTGCTCTGCTTCAGTTCTGCGCTCGCCAGCAAGGCGACGCCGATCTGTGGCGGCCCGCCGGAGGAATTCCTCCATCGCCCCTTTTTTCGAGGTAATCCATAAAAGGTAGGCAATCCGCAGGACAGACTCGATATCAGATGGAATTTCCCGGCCCACTCGTGGAAGTTCGGACCGCAGCGCCCTGCCCCCGACGGTGGTAATGGTGAACCGTTGACTGCGACGGGGGCCCTTTTGGCTGATAACCAAACCGGCCGATTTCAGTCGCTTGAGAACCGGGATGGTGGCTGCGACCGACAGCCCCGCTTTGGAGTTGAGATCATACGGTGTAGCAAGGCCGCGGGCTACAAGCACCAACACTAGCAGTTCTAGGCTCGTTCGCTCAGGCATCAAGCGATATATCACCGTGCGATCACGCGGTTGTCAATTACCAAAACGGGTTCCCCGGCGTTAGCTGGCGAAAGCGACGCCGCGCCTTACGCAGCGCCGCCTCGCGGATCAGCGATTGCGGGATCACCGATGGAATCCAGCACGCCGTCCAATCGGCAAAGAAGCTGATCCGCGCCGGCACACGGTCTGGATTCTTTCCGGCAGGCCGGCACTTCTTGATGATTCTGGCCGGACTCATGCCAGTGGGGAAAGATCCCGGCAGCGCATCGGTCCTCACCTTCCTCTCCACCTCCTGCAGTACTTGCAGCGAATACGCCGGTGCCCACAAAAGTCTGCGTCGCAGAAAGTGGACGATGAGAGCCGCGCCTTCATCGCTGGGCCGCCCAGTGCTCCGTTCACTCTCCAACAGTTGCAGCTCGCGCTCAATCTCAAGATTCTTCTGCGCGCGGGCTAAGAGTTTCTTGGCACTAGCGCCGCGAGATATCTCCTCCTTGATTTCCGGTGCAAGCCGCGCGATGCGCAGATCACGGCGCACAGTTCCTTCGGATACACCGATTCTTTTAGCTAATGCCCTTCGCGAGATGCCCAGTTGCAGTACTTCCCTAAGGCGCTCACCCCGTGTCGCGAGCGGGAGCGAGCCCCACTGTACTTTCAGGCACCCGGTCCTTTGGGTGAGTTCTCCATCGGGAGATTTAATGCATTCGGCTCTCTTGCCGATCGCTATCGCGGCTGGAGATTGTGGCTGCAGGCGACTTCTGGCGAATATCTTCGGAGGCGCTAGCGCCGTCGGCGGCTCAACATCATTCGTTGCCAGTTCTTGGGGTTGTAATCCAGGAAAGCGGCGAAGCAGAAATCGCAGTAGATAACGTTCGGCACGAAGCGGGTCATCGAAGACACGATTGCTTCCCGGCCCACTACGCTGCATCGACCGTAAGCCGCGCCGGACGCGGCGCCGAAGCTCACGTGCCTCGGGCACTGTGCAGCCGCGACTGGCAAGGCCTTGTCTGACGATTTCGACAGCGAGCCTGAGCCTTTCCTTGCGACGGCGGTAAATAATTGACGAGTGGGGTTGGGCATAATAAGGGTAAAGGAGTTGGGCGCGCACCCAGCGCAGGCAGATCAACCAGCGGCGTTCTAGCACGCGGTAATCCTCGGCGCCATGCACGCTGACGAAGCGCCGCTTCGCGCGTTTCCTGTAGTTCTCTAGTCTTTTTAGTAGCGTGCGCACCGCGCCCAGGTGCTGTTTTCCTGCCACTCTGTGGCCGTGGCGACAAAGCATGTGGAAGGTGCGGACGCCCAGTATCCAGGCAGCCAAGGTGAAGACATCTGCGCGCAGGCGGCTGCGGGGAGCACAATGGCCGCCAAGTTTATTAGCCGCTTCGACCAGCTTGGCAACGGCGTCGGGTTCAGGCTTCGGAGTTGGTCGCAGGTGCCTACTAAACTGGGCCGGAAGTAGAGGGCGGCCAGCTGTGCTAGGTGCCTGCGTAACCACCCGCAGCCCGGTTGCGATGAGCGTAATCTGTGCCGAGGTCAAGCGTAGTTTGGTTTCGGGGAGCAGCTGACAAAATTCCATGATGATGAACCAGAGCTGATATCGAGACTGGGGGCTGTACTCTGGATAGTATGGTGTTTCTTTGCCAAACCTGGTGTTTGGGCGAAGACACCTTGAATATCCGCGCCGTGGCTCTACTTTTGGCAGAAGATGCCGGTCGCATTGAAAGCGTAGCTGTCGAAATGGGCCTTGTTGCTCAAAAGGAAGAGGAAAGTCATATTACTACATATGTAGTAATATATAACTACATGATTGCTCTAGGCTCCAGCTTGCGGCGGAAGTTGCTGACTTACCTGTACTCGAACCGCTCAGCACGTTTTTACGTCCGTCAGATGGCCGGCATCCTCGATGTGGATCCCACGAACCTTTCGCGGGAGCTAACACGATTGGAGAAGGAGGGGCTTCTCCAGTCTGAAGTAGAAGGCCGCCAGCTATACTACACGGTTAATCGGCGATACCCCTACTTGAAGCCACTGTTCACCATGTTGCGGGGCAGCGTGGGAATGGTTCCCACGCTGAAGAATAGCCTGGCGCGTGTCGCGGGCATCGACTCCGCCTATGTTTACGGCTCTTTTGCCAAGAACGAGGCTGACGCCTCCAGCGACATCGATTTGCTGATTGTTGGCCAGCCCGATCAAATAGTGCTGGCCTCCGAGATCAGGCGCACGGAGAAGATGCTCCGGCGCGAGATCAACTACACCGTCTTCAACCAGCAGGAACTGGAGCAGAAGCTCAAGGCGCGCAACCCGTTTGTAACCGATATCTGGCGCGGCAAGCGGATTACGCTCATCAATCATCATGAGGAGAACCAAACCACAGCGGGTTGATCCGCACCAGGTAAAGCAGTTCCTTGCTGATGCGCAGAAGAAAGCCTCTAACGCTCGCAAAAACCTGGCAATCGACGCTGAAATCGCCTACCAGATCGCGTATGAAGCCATGCTCAAGGCTTCGCTGGCTCTTATGCTGAGCCACGGAGAGCGGCCGCGCGTCCAACTCGGACACCACATCGCCATTATCGAGTTCGCCCAGCAACGCCTGGATCCAAGTCTTAAGCCCACTTTCTCGCTGTTTGACCGCATGCGCCGTAAACGCAACGATGCCTTCTACGCGATTGCCATCATCAGCGACACCGAAGCGGAAGAGGCGGTACAGGCGGCGGAAGCATATTTGAAGTTGATCGCGGTCGAGATTGCAAAACGCTTGCCCTGATGAATAACGTAACCCATTAGAAATGCGGCTGCTTGCCGGCGGCGAAAGCGGCGCAGACGAAAGAGAACGGCACAACCAAGATCACTCCAATACAAACAGTCGCGTCAGAGCAGTCGCAGTCTCTAGTGGACGTTCAGCGTCACCGCCATCGATGCCTGAGTGGTCATTGTCGGGGATGGAGTTGCAGGACTGCCACCGCAACCCGTCAACGACGACGCCAAGCCCAATCCGAGCAGGCCGATCACCACGAATCCAAGCACCTTTTTGCGAATGCCGCCGAACCACAGCAGACCTACCGGCAATCCCAGCAGTCCCGTCCAGGATGCCAGCACTACCCGCTGACGGAACAACGCGGCCGTCTGCTGCGTAACAGTGAAGATGACCAGCACCGGATAGTTGCCCGGCGGGGTGTTCGCTGCAGTCTGGATGGTAATCGTCTGGGTAGTGCTGTTGTAGCTGCATGTCGCGTTCAACGGCAGGTTCACGCAGGTTGCCGCCGTCTGGGAACCCGCCGCTACGCCCCCGAGAGTCACGGGAAAACTAAAGCTTTGTCCGGCCTGCACGTTCAGCGTGATGCTCTGGGCGGTCACGCTGACCGTACTGGCGCTCGTAGTGCCGCCGCTGCTTGTAGTGCCGTCAACTGCAAATTCGAAAGCGGCCGATGTACCTCCACTGGAAGCGGGGTTCACGACCGTTACATTTACGGTTCCGGCTGAAGCGAGGTCAGCGGCTGTAATCGTAGCCGTCAATTGCGAGCTGCTTGCCACGGTCGTGCTGCGGACCGAGCCGTTCCACTGCACCGCCGCCGTGGACTGGAAGTTTTCCCCGCTCACCGTGAGGGTAAACGCCGGCGAACTCACCGTCATGAGCATAGGACTCAAGCCGGTGATGACCGGCACCGTGGCCGCTACCTGGGTCTCCACCGCATCCACCGCCGCTGCCGCCGTAGCCGCACTGTAGTCCGTGTCGGCCGCTTTGGTCGCCGTCACGGTGCAGGTCCCGCTGCCCGCGGTCATGGTCACCGTCGTGCCCGACAGGGAGCAGGCGCCGCTGGCGCTGAGCGTCACCACCCCCGTGCCGCTGCCGCCCGAGCTGCCTGCCGTGAACGTTGTCCCATACGCTTGTGCCGAAGCCGGCACGCCCGTCACCTGCAGCGCCGCCTCTCCGGCCTTGTTGACTGTCAGCGAACCGGGCACATACGTGAAGCTATAGTTCGTGGCCGCCGCCCCCGAACAGCTCGTGGTTTGCGCGCTGCCGGGGATACTGGCCGTCGTATACGTGGTCGTGCAAGCCGGCTGCGTAGTCAGCACCGCAGAGCCCTGTCCGTTGACGAACCCGCTGAAGCTGGGCGTGATCGCCGGCGCCGGATCTCCGTAGCTGACCGTGGCGCTGGAGGCCGTTACCGTCAGCGCTGCCTTGCCGATAGTTAATGTGCCGCCGCCATTTTGTGGCGCATTAAAATTGGCGTCGCCGCCGTAGCTGTAGCTGATGGCGTAAGGGCTCCCGCCTGCTCCCAAGGCTCCCGTGGGGAAGCTGTACGAGAAGCTGCCATCGCTTTGAATCGTGGCCTGTTGGCCCACGCCATTGAGCGTTATGGTCACCGAACCCGAAGGCGCCAGCGCGCCGTCCAAAATAGTTCCGCCCAGCGTTGTCGGTCCCTGACTGTAGCTGATGGTCGGGGAACTCAGACTGCTGAAGACAGGCGTGCCCTTGTTGGCCGTTCCCGAGAGCGAAATCGTCTGCGTGGTATAGTTCGGAGCGGCTGCGTTCGGATTGGGATCGGTCAGCACCTGCGAACCAGTAATGCTGCCTGCGGCACCCGGAGTGAAGCTGATGGGCAGGGTGCAGCTTGTGCCCGCGGGCAAGGTGCCGGGGTTGGAGCTGGTGTAGCTCACCAGCGGGCAGGCCGCCGGGCCCGCGCTGCTCAGCGTGAAGATGTTGCTGGGTATGCACGGATTATTTCCGCTGCAAATGCTCGGATTGTTTCCGCTGGCGGGAATCGAAAACGGGAGCACGTCATTGCCGATGTTGGCCAGGGTCACCGTCTGCGGGCTGTCTGTGCTCGTTGAGCCAACACCGGTGGCCGCGAACGTCAGCGACGGCGCATCGCTCAGGTCGATCTGCTTCACTGCATTGTTTCCGTTGTCGGCGACATAGATGTTCCCGTTGCCATCCAGCGCCACACCAACGGGGGCGCTGAATCCGCTGCCCAGCGTATTCACCGTTTGGTAGCCGCCCGCCGCCAGGATCTGCCTCACCAGACTGTTCCCGTAGTCTGCGACATAGACGTTCCCGCCGCCGTCCAGCGCCACACCAACGGGGGCGCTGAATCCGTTGCCCAGCATATTCACCGTTTGGTATCCGCCCGCCGCCACGATCTGCTTCACTGCATTGTTTCCGTTGTCAGCGACGTAGACGTTTCCGCCGCCATCCAACGCCACACCAAAGGGATTAATGAATCCGCTGCCCAGCGTATTCACCGTGGTGTAGCCGCCCGCCGCCACGATCTGCTTCACCGCATTGTTCCCGGTGTCTGCGACATAGACGTTTCCGGCGCCGTCCAACGCCACGCCAGCGGGTTGGCTGAAGCCGCCGCTTGCGGCCAACGTGATAACGCAACTGGAAGCAGTACAGCCGGGCGGAATCTTCTTCACCGCATTGTGCGCTTGGTCGGCTACGTAGACGTTCCCGCTGCCGTCCAACGCCACGCCAGCGGGTTGGCTGAAGCCGCCGCTTGCGGCCAACGTGATAACGCAACTGGAAGCAGTACAGCCGGGCGGAATCTTCTTCACCGCATTGTGCGCTTGGTCGGCTACGTAGACGTTCCCGCTGCCGTCCAACGCCACCCCAAAGGGATTGTTGAACCCGCCGCCCAGTGTATTGACCGTCGTATTACTGGGGAAGGTCGCCAGCGGGCCGGTGCCGGTGCCGTAAACCAGATTGGTTGCAATCACCGCACCGCCGGTGGTGGTCAACTGCACGGCGCCCATCCGCTGGCCGGGATATTTCGGCTTAAACGTCACGTCCACCGTGCAGGTGTCTCTGGCGTTGTACAGGTAGTTAGTCCCTGTCGTGTTGTTCGTTCCGTTTGTGCAGCTTCCTGTCATGGCATCGGCGAAGTCGAGCCCGGTTGCGCCCTGCGTCAGCACGACGGGTGCTCCGATTTGGCCCCCTGTGTCGAAGGTGAAGGCAACGGTCATGGCGGCACTGGTGCTGCCGACGGCGGTCGCGGGAAGCAACACGGCAGTCGTGATCTCCTTCACTGCATTGTTCCCGGTGTCGGCGACGTAGACGTTCCCGTTGGCGTCCACCGCCACACCATAGGGGGAGCTGAAGCCGCTGCCTAACGTGTTAAAGCAACTGGAAGCACCGCAGCCGGGCGGAATCTGCTTCACCGCATTGTTCCCGGTGTCTGCGACGTAGATGTTCCCGCTGCCGTCCACCGCCAGCCCCATGGAATTGGCGAAGCCGCTGAACAGCACTGTCACGGTGTCGGAGCCCAGATAGATGATGTGCAACTCCACCACACTACCGGTTACGCCGCTGTAGTTTGGTGAACCAACGGCATAGATAACCTGGATGTTGTACGGCGGTATCGCCACACCAGTGTGATTAGCGATGTTGCTGCTCAACAAATTCACGGTCGTATAGCCGCCCGCCGCCACGATCTCCTTCATCACCCCGTTCGTGTTATCGGCGACGTAGATGTTCCCGTTAGGATCCACTGCCACGCCATTGGGGCTGACGAAGCCGCCGGCCTGCGTGTATACGCTGGCTAGCGTATTCACCGTTGCGTAGCCGCCAGCCGCCACGATCTGCTTCACCGCATTGTTCCCGGTGTCTGCGACGTAGACGTTCCCACCGCTGTCCAGCGCGACGCCACCTGGTTGGTTGAAGCCGCCACCCGATGTGTAAGTTGTGGCCAACGTGATAACGCAACTGGAAGCAGTGCAGCCAGGCGGAATCTGCTTCACCGCATTGTTCTGGGTATCGGCGACGTAAACGTTCCCACTGCTGTCCACGGCCACCCCCTGGGGTTGGTTGAAGCCGCTGCCCAGCGTGATCACTCCAACGGCGTGCGCCGTCTGCGCCATGCAGAGCTGTCCCGCCAAAAGCCAGAGACATGCAAGCACCATGACCACGGAGGACACAAAGCGCACCAGGCGCACGGACATCGACGAGAACACAGCGCGGGACAGCTTCATAAAGGAAACTGCAAGCAGCAGCGAGTTCGAGCCTGCGCCGGTAAAAATCGGACAATTCGGCGTTCGGTCGTTCTGATCGTTCGGATCGTTTGAGCGGAGCCACCCAGGCGACTCTGCTTCAGAACCGTCACCCGAAGAAGTCTGCGGCAGAGAAATGGGAATCACGCCCTCGCCCACCTGACCCTGGAACCCGAAATAGTTAGTAAATACTAACTACACTAGGCAGGAACTCTGCACGGTTGTCAACACTAAAGTTGGTGAAAGTTTAGTGGCACTATCCCCTCGATCTTCTCCCAACCTACCGTATCCAGTATCCAGCGTTGCAAGAGTCAAGTTATCGCAAAACGGGCTTCTCTCCGATGTGCCGAACGTATGCCCCTTTGATTGCGAGTACCCGTGCGGGCTGCGAAATATTACCGATAAACGCCCGTTTCACCTCCGACACGGGTCCGAAGTCTCACTCTGGTAAGTCAGCGGGGTGACGCGAACGCCCAGCGATTCGCATACCGCACCTCACGATTAGCGGGGCCGAATCGAGGGAGAGGCCCGTCCCAGGCGCAGGCGATGCCAGCAGTTCGCCGGCGAGTTAGCGCGATTCCCCAGAAGGTGTATCCCAGGGAGGGTCGAAAGCGACCGAGCAGGTGAACCAAGACCGTGGCGTAGATTGCGCAGACGATAGAAACAGGAGAATGGCTATTCGCCGCTCCCCAGAAAGGCGCCGATACTGCGCGATTTCGCCGCTGCTCTGGATGTGGCAACAGCAGGAGGACAAATACGGCAGAGGAACAATTTAGTGTATTCCACCAAGCTGCGCTTTGAGTTTGCCCGAATTTCTGCCGGTGAGTTCGACATGGGCTGCTCGCCCGGCGATTGCGACTACGAGGGTGAAACGCCGCAACATCATGTCCGTATCTCCAAGGGTTTTGAGATGGGCAAATACCTGGTCACGCAGGCGATGTGGGAGTCGGCGATGGGCAGCAACCCCAGCGGCTTCAAAGGAGCGGACCGGCCTGCGGAAACGATCAGTTGGAATGATGTCCAGGAGTTTTTGCAGCGGATGAGCGCCAAGAATGATGGCTATCGCTATCGCCTGCCTACTGAGGCGGAATGGGAATACGCAGCTAGGGCGGGCAGTACATCGGCTCGCTACGGGGAGTTGAATGCTGTGGCTTGGTACGACGGCAACTCGGTCAACGAGACGCATCCGGTGGGACAAAAGCAAGCGAATGCCTGGGGATTGTATGACATGCTGGGCAACCTGTGGGAGTGGACGCAGGACCGGTACGACAAGAATTATTACCAACGATCTCTCGGCACAGACCCACAGGGGCCTTCATCAGGGATGGCTCGTGTCGTGCGCGGCGGTTCTTGGGGCAGTTATGCCGGGAGCGTCCGTGCTTCCGTTCGCCTCAACGTCGGGCCGGGTCTCCGTGACGACAACATTGGGTTTCGTTGTGTCCGGGAAGTGGCGAAGTAGTCCTCAATTTCCCCTTTTCCTTCGCAAGGGTACATACGGTCACGAAAAACGACCCAGCTTGTGCAAAGCCGGTGTCGCGGGAAACTGCGGCTGGCGTGTAAGTTGCTGCGAAATGGCTCTGGGGTATGCGAAATAGTTTCGCCCGACATCCGTGCGAAGGTCACTTCTTCCGCTGGCGCGGCGTCTGGCCGAAATCGAACAGCGCCGCGACCGAGGAGGCACGAAGCCAGTCCCGCCTTCAACGAATTGTTCGGTTATACTCCGCTCCCGGTGTCAGCACGATGTTCCAATACTCTCCCGAGCCTCGAATAAACCGATAGTTATGGTTCACTCCAGGAGGAATCCTGATGGATTTGGGCGATCGGACGTTGTACCAGGTGTCGCCCAGCAGGACTTCCACCTCCAACCCCGTCATATCCGGATTGCTTCCCTTGAAGATAAACAAGCTCTCGTAATCATGCGAATGAGTCTCTATGTGCATTTCGGGATGATCAACGTCTTGCACTTTGCGCATGATGACATAGATGTTCCCTTCAGGATTGTTCTTGTGATCGGAAAAGACGAATCGGGTCCCTGGTCCTTTTGTGTGTTTGATAAGTTCTTCAGCGCTTCTGGCGACTACATCCAATATCAAGTTTTTCATTGAGCCTTCCGGTTTTGTGTCTTGCATTAGTGCTCCTTCGCAAATAATTGCGCACAGATTTGTGCTGATGCCGCCTCACTCGAACTAGCCGCCCGTCTGACAAGGACGCTTGCAATGTGGCCTTCGATCTCCGATTGCTGTTTCAGCAGTATCTCAAAATATTTCGGTTACCAACAAACGCCGTCATCCATAGGCCGAGAGAGTCAGCGCAAGCACGCCGATAAAAGCGTTTCAGTCGTGGCTCGTCGAAGCGATCGCTCTTGCCTGAACATCTTTCTTTGTAAATGCGCTCGCCAATGCCAAGGCTAGGAAACTGGCCAAAAGTCCCGGATACAGGGGATCAATTCCCTTAGGAGAGACAATGTGCCAACCAAAATTGGTCAACGGTCCGAGCAAAGCTGCCGCGATTCCCGCCTTTGGGCTCACCCAGCGGGGAAAGAACATTGCTCCCAACAGCGGGAATAGCACCGTGCAACCGCGTAACCCCTGAGACATGAAACTCCAGCCGATGATAAGGGATTCGGCGCGGCCCTTTACGAACAGCAGCGGAATCGCGCAAAGAACAAGAATCGCCAGCCTTTGCACCAGCAATGCTTCTCTGCTCTGGGCTTGCGGGCGCACATATCGCCGGTAAATGTCCTTGGTGAACATTGTCGAAATGCCGAGCACCAGGCCAGCCGTACTGCCGACGACCGCAATCAACACGGTCGCCAATACGATTCCCGCCAAAACAGGCGGCAAGAATTTCAAGATAAAGATGGGCAAAACCTCACTAGAAGGCGTCTTGGGAAAAGCGGATCTCATGTATAAGCCCACCATGACGGCGCCGAGACCTACAGGTGGAGTCAGGAGGGCGGAAATCCACGCTCCCTTGCGTGCCTCTTCTAAGCTCCTGCCTGAACCGATCGCCTGAAAATATGTTTGCGTGGAAAGTACACCGATCAACATCGAGAACCCTGCTGCAAAGTCCGTACCAAATCCGCGTCCGAAAAGGGAGAGCCACGGATAGCTGGGCAACTGCGCGCTCAGGCCGGAAACACCGCCAACCTTTATATAGGCGGTCACTCCGCAAACGGCCATGGCCACGTAGAGCAGAAACAGTTTCACAACACCGGCCATTCCTGTAGCCCAAACCCCACCCAAAGCTACGTAGGCCAAGACCAGAATAAGCCCCAGCGATGCAGCGACCATGGAACCGACATGAATCGCGGAATCAAACAAAGCGGCAAAGGCAAGAGCACCAGCGATCACATTGAAATAGATACCGAAGGACGTGAAGATGCTGGCAATCGGACTGATGCCGCCGCCGTAAGTCTTGGCCAAATACTGTGGCAGCGTCTCTACTGAACTCTCGTAGAGTGGACGGGTGAAGCCCATGGCCAAAATGGCAAAACCGATCCCAGCCCCCAATGTCCACCACCAGGCGCAGAATCCAAAGCGAAAAGCGAGTTGCGCCGCGCCCATCGTAGATGCCGTGCCGACCATGGTTCCCATCATCGTGCCCGCCACCAGTGGTGCAGTGGCTCTTCGCCTGCTGGTGGAAAAATCTTCGACCGACTTCACTTTTCGCCCGGCGTAAAGGCCCACTGCGGTAACCAAAACGAAAGTGAAAACGATCCCTAATACGTGTTGAAAGCTCAGAGCCATCGCAATCTCCCTGCTGGCCGTCACGCGGAGCACACGACGGATTTGTCCCGGTTCACCATCCACAAATATGACGCGGACGGCTTCCATGCACCACCTTGGCTGTGGATTGAATATTATATTCCGACTGTGTGCGGTGAGCGAAGTTACGACTCGTCGGCTCTTCCGGGGTGAACCTGGCGTAATCGGTTTTCGGAGCTTCGGAGCGGCGGTTTAAGCGCCATTATTTACACGCTGCGTATAAGAGAGCATCGCCCTGAGGCTGCACGAGAGTTTGCGGGCCAAGCCGGGTGAGCACCGGTCACTGCACTGTTTCAGTCCGGCCAAGCGTGTCGCGTACTTTGCGTGCCAGCGTGCCCAGGCTGAACGGCTTCTGCAAGAAACGCTGCACCCAGCTCGTGAATACCATGGCGCAACACCGCATCATCTGAGTAACCGGACATGCAGATCGTCTTTAGATCGGGACGTAGGCTTCCCAGCGTTTGCGATAACTCTCGGCCACCCATTCCTGGCATCACGAGGTCCGTGATCAAAAGTTCGATATGTCCCTCATGTTGACTTGCTACTGAAAGCGCCTCCTTGCCCGAACTGGCTCCGAGAACCGTGTATCCCAAGCTGCGCAGATAACCACACATGGCCTCTCTCAGGGCTTCTTCATCTTCGGCGACTAAGATCGTTCCCGTTCCTCGTGGTTGTGCTTCGGCCTTCGCCGGCATCTCGGTGGCGACTGTTCCCTTTACCCTAGGCAGATAGACCGTGAAACAGGCACCCTGGCCGACTTCGCTATCGACCCACACGTAGCCGCCACTTTGTTTCACAATGCCGTAAACCATCGCCAGTCCCAATCCGGTACCCTTACCAACCTCCTTGGTCGTAAAGAAGGGATCGAAGATGCGCTCCTGGTTCTCCTTGCTTATGCCAGCACCAGTGTCGGTAACCGAAAGCCAAACGTAATCTCCTGGCGGTACGTGCTCCTGCTCGGCAATGCTTCCTTCCTCCACCGTGACATTTCCGGTCGCAATCGTGAGCGTGCCACCTTGAGGCATTGCGTCTCGGGCATTCACGCAAAGATTCATCAGAACCTGAACGATCTGATCCGAGTCAGCCTCGACTCGTCCAGAGTGACTCCGCCGGTCCGACTCGAATTCAATGTCTTCCCCGATGAGCCGCCTTAACATCTTCGCCGTCTCATTGATCACCACATTCAGATCGAGCACGACCGGGCAAAGAATCTGCTTGCGGCTGTACGCCAACATCTGCCGCGTAAGGCTGGCGGCACGCTCGGCAGCCTTCATGATCTCTTGCGTGTTTCTTCGGAGGCGATCATGGACAGGAAGGCTGTCTTGCAGCATTTCCGTGTAGCTTTGTATGACCATGAGGAGATTGTTGAAGTCATGGGCAATGCCACCGGCAAGCTGACCCACGGCTTCCATCTTCTGGGCCTGGCGAAGCTGTTGTTCCAGTTTCTCCCGTTGCTCCTCGGCCTGTTTGCGGTCGGTGATGTCGATGAACGTCCCTAGAAATTCCTTCCCCAAAGTAATGCCGGAGATTTCAACGACGCGCACATCCCCGCCTTTGCAGGTTATATTGGCTTCCAGCGGCTCGATATCCCGGCCTTCAGCGCTTGCGACCCGGACGGCCGTGTCCCACCTTGCGATGGCCCACTGGCGATACTGTGGATCGGCATACGCACGCTGCCACCACTCGACGATGGTGGGAACATCCTCGGCGGTATAACCGAAAACCCTAATGAAGCGTTCGTTTCTGAAGGTGATCACCCCATCCTCATCGACCAAGCCCAAAGGCAAGGGCGTCTTCTCCAGAAGTTTTCGGAAGCGTTCTTCGCTCTCGCGCAGTGACTGCTCCGCTCGCTTGCGCTCGGTAATGTCTTCAACAATGCCAATCCGTTGATCGTCGCTAAGCCATGAACCGATAACACGCACCCAGATTGTGCTGCCGTCTTTGCGAATGTAACGTTTTTCCAAAGTGTAGGCTTGGGTCACGCCAGTCGTCATCCCATCGAACAATTCAAGATTGCAGGGCAGATCCTCGGGATGAGTAAAATCCTTGAAATTCATCCCTATCAACTCATCCCCGGAGTACCCCGTGATTCGCTGATATGCGGCATTGCTCTCCACTAGGCTCCCATCGCGACGCACAATGTCCACGCCTACAGGCGCATTGTCCAGGATAGCCTTCAGTCTGTCAGCCGCAGTTCGCAGTTGTTGCTCCGCTTGCTTGCGCTCGGTGATGTCACGCACAATCGCAGACGCACCCACGACCGCTCCCTGGGGATCAATGGTTGGCGAGATTTTGAAGGAAACGGGAATCGGCGATCCGTCCTTGTGCTTGCGGGTTGTCGTGTCTTGCTCGACTACCTCCGCATTGTGTACCCGCCACAAACGGTCCGGGAACCCCTCCAGTTGGTCATCGGTGATGAGAATTGAAATATGCTGGCCCAGTATCTCCGGTGCGGAGTATCCAAACAGTCGCTCCGCGCCACGATTCCAACTCTCGATGATTCCGTCTAACCCATAACCGATAATGGCGTCATCGGAAGACTCGACAATAGCGCTCAACCGGCGCAATCTTCTTTCAGTCTGTTCGACACTTCGCCCAATCGGCAGGGCCAAGGCGATGCCGGTGAGCGACAGCAGAGCCGTGCCAGCAAGGGTCCACCACAGCCAGTGCCAAATCTCAGCCATCATGGTTGCTTTTGACACCCCGATCACAACTATCCAGCCAGAGGTCACCGATCGGCTGAAGCCATTCAGCATCGGGATACCTTCAAAGTTGCTGGATTCCGCTATGCCCCCTCTGGCATCCTTCAGCCGTTGCAACAGGGCGGGTGCGGCCTGCCGCCCAACATATTTTTCTGACAGACGGTTCCGGGCAATAACCACATGGTTGCTGTCGAAGATTCTTCCCACCCACTCTGGCGGAAGGTACTGCTGCACAAGAATCGTGTCGAAATGATCGGCAGGGACAGTCATACCTAAGTCGTAGATAACTTGCCCGCCGCGAAACACTGGAACCTCCACACTGATTTGGGGGCGCCCAGATACAGCGCTCTTGTAGACACCCGTGATAAACGGCTTCCCGCTCGCATAGACCTGGCGAATTACGTCCGGCGGGACGTTGCGCTTGGGCAGGGGTGCGCCAAATGAGCGAAAGGTATTGACGAATTCCTGACCGGTCGCGTCTGCAAGAATGATGTAGGCATCAGGGTGAGTTTCCAGAACCACCTGTGCCCTACGGTAAAAGGCGGACAGGTCGTCCGAGGCGAGCGCACCTGAAGTAGCGAGAACGCTCAAGCCGCCCTCGATGTTGGCCAGTTCTCTGTCAACCACCATCGTCAGTGCCCGCGCTGTTTCCAACATGCGCTGTTCGGTAAGCGCTCGCTTACTCTGAGAATTGCGGTAGACGAGGTATCCAGCGGCGATCCATACCGGCAGCACACAAGCGACAACGAGAGACGCAAGCCGAAATCGAACGGAATGTCGGCGGCGTTTTTTAGAAGGCTCAGCTACCTTCGTCGTAGCGCAAGTGTCGGAAGCGCCAATGGATGAACCGATGTCATGTTTGCTGGCGATTTGACTCGTCGACTCTGTGATTTCCGGTTTCATCTGATCGGTAGTACCTTCCCTGGCTTACGATCAGCCATCGACTGGTTGGGCGGAGCTTTGACTTCAGCTCGGGGTAGCTGTTATGTCAAGCCGATGACCTTCGCGCTTTACCTGAGCCGCGACTCTAAAGGAGGGCAAAGCTCTACCCGCGCAGAACTTGGTCCACTTGTCATATATCGGCGGGCTAAAGAGGGAGTTCAATATGGAGCAGCAGTTCCAGTCAGCAAATGCCCCGGCCTCCACGTGTGCTTGCAGGTACTTGGCAGTCTCCCGCGATCTTTTAAGCTGTTGAGAGTATTGATTGTCGAGGCTCTGAAAGTCTGGCGTATCGCGATCTACACGGCACCGCCGAGAATCAAACCCCTCATAAAACTGTCATCTCTGCAACTCGCTCAGCACCATCTTTGCCAACCGAACTGAATCCGAAATCGTCGCTATAACTTTGGGTGAGCGCTCAATCGGCTCACCCCGAAGGCGGATGGCAGCCACGATGCAGGCGGCAATCAGCAGAGCCCCGTTCTCACGCTGTTTGTCCATGCCGGATAGTCTAGGCGATGAAAAAGCGAAAGTCGAGGTGGCACGAGTCACTTCTCTGCTAGGCCGATCCGCTGATGTCCGAAACCGACAGGTTGCGTTAAGATCATCAATCCCGCAGCTTGCAAGCAAGGGGCAATCGGATTGATGGCGGATTTTTATTTCTACGGACGCCGAGTAGCCACGATCTTCCAAGCTCTTCCAACGCTTGGACGGTACGAGGATGACATGAGCAGAAGCGTTGGTTGGGTCTTGTCACAATGCCCCGAACTGCTCATGGCGTTTCTCAAACGGTTTGCCGATAGTGCGGTTGACCCGGACACTGCGGTTATCAAGTGCCAAGTAGCGGACAAGAACACCGGGCGAACCGACGTGGAGATTCAAGCGAGTGAACTTCTCCACATCATTGTCGAGGCCAAGCGTGGATCGGAGCTGCCCGGAGAACCGCAGTTAAAGCAATACGCGAAGCGGTTGTGTTCGAGCCGTGCAACTCTGAAATTGATAATCGTCCTGACGAATTGCTCGCCCTCGTACACAAAGGCTCATCTCCTCGTAACGGAGATAGCTGGCATCGGAATCCAGCCTGTTTCGTGGGCAGAGTTCGCACAGTTGGCGTCTGACACGAGACGGAGATGTACACTGCACCAGCGCTTTTTGAAAACGCCTGAACAGCGGCTTCACTGAAGTCAGTGGGGCAAAGAATCCGCTTCGAGGGGAACATGTGTTCGCCTCCGGCGAAATGATACACCCCGTATTGCAGACTGGCCGCAAAAATCTGGCAGCCACATCTTCGCAAAACCGACTTTTCGTCAAAGTGGCGAATGTGCGTCCGTCGGCACTGGATTCCGATCCGCTCAACGTGGTCTACTACCCAAAATCGCGGCAATTCCTTGTTGCTTCCTTGCTCCTGTTTCTATAAAGTTCAGCAGCATCGCTGCAATCAGGTTCTAGGAGCAGATTAGCGAAAGGTGTGGTTTCTCTGAAGCCGGACATCCTTTTGTTCGGCGATGAGCAAGCGACTGCAGTAATTCCTAAACTGGTTCTACAAGCGGCGGAAGGAGAAACCTATGAGTACTCAGGCCGCGATGTCCGCACCCGGACTGCCGAAACCGAGTCCCGCACAGGGCGTGCGCTTGCACCTCTGGGTGCTCGCAATCGTGCTTGCATCCGAAGCTTCGGCAACATCAGCTTTTCCGTCGGCTTTGCCAAGCTCGTACTCTTCCCCATGCTGTACGCACTGCTGGTTGGCGCGTTGGTCAGCATCGCAAGCCCACGCATGCCAAGCGCAATCAGGATCGATGAACCGCATCAACGCCGGGCTTCCGCCATGGTCCAGGTATCGGTCCTGCTGCTGGTGGCAAAACTGTCTCTACTCGTGGGAGCATCGATCCCCAAGCTCCTTCATTCGGGCTGGGCTCTCGCATTTCAGGAACTCGGCCACTTCTTCGGAACGGTGCTATTCGCGCTGCCGATTGCGATTATGCTAGGCGTGAAGCGCGAAGCGGTGGGCGCGACCTTCTCCATCGGGCGCGAGCAAAGCCTCGCGATCATCGCTGAAAAGTACGGGCTCAACTCACCGGAAGGCCGCGGAGTCCTGGCCGAATACGTCACCGGCACGGTGGTCGGTGCGGTGTTCATTGCGTTCCTGGCGAGCGTAGTAAAGGGTCTGGGCATTTTTCATCCTGTCGCGCTCGCCATGGGCGCCGGAGTAGGTTCTGCCAGTATGATGGCCGCCGCAGCGAGCGCAATCGCCAGCGGACAACCGGCCGATGTCGCCAAAGACGTGGCTACCTTTGCGGCCGCCAGCAATCTCATCACGACCACCGTGGGGACTTATTTCACGCTGTTCGTGTCTCTGCCTTTCGCGAACGTCGTCTATCGCTGGCTTGAACCGGTGCTCGCGCCCAAACGTACGCGCGGGGCTTTATCGGTTGAGGCAACGAACGGCGTGCCTATGGAGCAGCCGGCGCCGGTGCAATTGTCCTGGAAGATAAAATTGACGGCCTTGTGCGTAGCGGGGCTAGTAACTATATTTTGCGGAAACTGGATCAATTCCCATGTCGCTCCGCAAAATGCGCTCGTCGGCATTATTCTGGTCGGGGTAGTCGCAATCATTGGCGATTTCCTGGCCTGCAACATACCCTACAAGGTGCCTGCCGTGTGTTGGGTCTCGGCAATTGGCATGTTGGCGACGGTGCCCATAGGACCATGGGCCGCGCCCGTGGCGGTGATTACCAGCAGTGTCAACTTTATGCCGCTCACCACACCGATTCTGGCCTATGCTGGTCTGTCGATGGCGAAGGATCTTCCGGCGTTCAAGCGGCTGGGATGGCGGATCGTTGTCACGTCTTTATTGGCAAATACCGGAACGTTCATCGCGGCGGCCGCACTGGCGCATTTCCTGATGCATGTTTAAGGACGGCGGCATAGACCGGATTCGCGGCAAGATATATCCGGGACAGTAGCTGGGCACACCATGACAGCATTTTGCTCAAAGAGTGATGTGTGCGTCTTGCAGCATATCCGATCTCAACAGAGCCCTTGGCTGCCCATCGCTGATAGCTCCGCATAGAGCAACTCCGAAGCTGCTCTAGCAAAGCGATTTCCGAGAGTTCCGGAGTGATGCAAGACATAAGCTGACGCGAGCAGGGCGTTGGCGGAGAATAAGGACATGACTACAGACCAATTAAAGCGGTGCGTTTTCGACGCAATCGAACGCCGCAGTGACGAAATTATAGGGATTGGCGAAGAGATCAGTTGCAACCCAGAGCTTGGATTCAAGGAATATAAGACCGCGCGACTGGTGGAAACCACGCTGGGAAGCCTCGGACTCAAACCGCGCACCGGCCTTGCCCTGACTGGCGTGCGAGCCGACATGGCGGGCTGTGCTGGGCAAGGTCCAACCCTGGCCCTGCTCGGCGAACTTGATGCGCTCGTGGTCACCGGTCATCCGGACGCCGATCCCGTAAGCGGTGCAGCACATGGATGCGGGCACAATGCGCAAATCGCAGCCCTTTTGGGAGCCGCGATCGGGTTGATGGAAGCGAGGGCGATGGAGCACATGGCCGGGCGCCTGGTGTTCTTCGCCGTGCCCGCCGAGGAGTATGTTGAGATCGCATGGCGTGCCAGTCAGGTCGAGGCCGGCCGGCTTGAATTTCTAGGCGGCAAGCCCGAACTGCTACGGCTCGGCCACTTCGACGACGTAGATCTGGCAATGATGATCCATATGACCTCGCGCGCGGACGAAGGCAAGGCATGTCTCCCAACGTCGCACAACGGCTTCGTCGCCAAGACGGCGCGCTACATTGGTCGCGCTGCTCACGCAGGCGGCGCTCCGCATGAGGGCATTAACGCGCTTTACGCCGCGCAGGTCGGCCTGACGGCGATCAATGCCTTGCGTGAGACGTTCCGCGATGACGACAGTATCCGGGTACACCCAATCATCACCAGCGGCGGATCGCAGGTAAATGTCATTCCAGCCGACGTGCGGCTTGAGACCTACGTGCGCGGAAAAACGGTGGAAGCGATTCTCGATGCCGCGAACAAAGTTGATCGCGCTCTGCGCGCAGGTGCGCTTGCTCTCGGCGCCAAAGTTGAAATCGAAACCTTGCCCGGCTACATGCCCATGGTTTGCGATGTCATAATGGCAGAACGCTTCCGCAAGACGGCCGTCGCGCTGGTCGGTGAAGAGAACTTCCGCGTCGGAGGCCATCGCACGGGTTCAACCGATATGGGCGACCTCTCGCAAGTGATGCCTATCCTGCATCCTTATATTGGTGGCGTGCGGGGCACGGGACACGGCGCTGATTACGGCATTGCAGACAAGCAGCTTGCCTACGTAACCAATGCGAAAATGATGGCGGCAATGGCCGTGGACCTGCTTGCCGATGGCGCCCGTCTGGCGCGCGAGGTGGTCGCCGCGTCGAAGCCGCCTATGACGCGTCAGGCGTATTTGGCTTTACAGCGCGGCATCTTCCACCGGGAAACCTACGAGGCGTAGCTGGCGAGCACTCTCGCAGAGGCGGCATAGCGGGATGGCTCATAACGATTTTTAAATCAGTGGTACGGCCCCGACGAAGCTTTCTATAAGGTACGAGCCGATGACGGCCATCTCTACATCCTGAAGCGGCAGATATACGTGGTCCGGAAATGTGAATTATGGCCAAGCTTTACAGTCCCAATTCGAAGACGAGAAAGGAAACTCCTATGAAGCTCAAAGGCAAAAAGATCTGCATCCCGGTTGCGCATGAGTTCGAGGACATCGAACTGCTTTATCCTCTGCTCCGCCTCTCCGAGGAAGGCGCGCATATCGTGATTGCCGCCTACCAAGGCGGCTCCAGCCCCCGGCCATACATGGGAAAGAGCAAACCAATCACGGGCCGCTTTGGCACGCCCATTCCGCCCGTGCCTATGGTGGAAGGCCGCCGTTACGAAGTAAAGGACGCCCTGACCATCAAGGCCGAAGATTTCGATGCGATTGTAATTCCAGGCGGGTTCTGCCCCGACATACTGCGCCGCGAACCTTACATCCTCAACTTCGTCCGCCAGATGGACGCCGCTGGCAAGCCGATCGCGGCGATCTGCCATGGGCCGTGGCTCACCATCTCCGCAGGAGTGGTCAAAGGACGGCGATTAACGAGCTTTTTCGCCATCAAAGACGACTTGGTCAACGCAGGCGCGTTGTGGGAAGACAGCGTCGTAGTGGTCGACCGTAACCTGATCACAAGCCGCTGTCCCGATGATCTGCCGCAGTTCTGCCTCGCAGTCATCGATGCGCTGGCGAAGGAAGCGCAAGCGGAAGCTGCGTCGGTTAAGAAGTAGCGGGGAAGAAGTCATTCAGCCGCCAATGCGAACACGGTGAAGAGCGCAAGCACGTCGGCTCCGGGAAACTACACTTGTCCTCCGGAAATGATATCCACCGGGGATTCGTAGTCTTCGGTGTGCAAGTCCGACAAGACCGGGAAGGCAGCCGTATGTGGCTCGGCCCCCTGGGATCGGTACCGCTAAACGCCGATCTCACCTGCGACGCGGATCCGAAGTCCGGTTCGAGGAAGTTGGGGCGACAACGCGGTTTCGGGGAAATTGAGTGATCTGCCGACCCTTCGGGCTGCAGTTTCGCGACTGGCTCGCAGCTCGTCGCTGCGCGCCTCTAGCGCCACACAGCATCGGGCGTCCCTGAAAGCACTCTGTCCAAATAGGTCGCGGCGCTGATCAGGGCCAGATGCGTAAACGCCTGCGGAAAGTTTCCCAGGTGGCGACCGTTTGAACCGAGCTGCTCCGAATACAACCCGAGGTGATTTGCATAGCCCAGCAGCTTCTCAAAAAGTAACTGGGCCTTTCCCAGCTCCCCGGCTCTGGCCAGGCATTCGATATACCAGAACGAACACGCCGTGAAGCTGCCCTCCCCACCAGGTATTCCGTCCACATGTGTGCGCTCCGCCTCGTAGCGATACACGAGCGTATCTACCACCAGCCGGCCTTCAATCGCTCGCATTGTCGAACGCCACATTGGGTCCACAGGGCTGATGAATCTCATCAACGGCATCAGCAGGCACGAGGCATCCAGATCTTTAGAGCCCTTCGACTGCACGAAGGACTGAAGCTCTTGATCCCAGAAGTTAGCAAAGATATCTTCACGAATCGCGTCACGCGTATCCAGCCACTCCGCAATCGGCCCCGAAAGCGATCGCTTCTGCGCCAACCGCAAGGCCCGGTCGAAAGCCACCCAACACATGAATCGTGAGTGCAGAAATTCTCTTGCGCCGCCACGTACTTCCCATATTCCCTCATCGGCCCGCTGCCAGTTCTTTCCCAGCCAGGCCAGCATGCGCTGGACATCCTGCCATCCCCCATGAGAGATGGCATCACCATATTTGTTCGCCAGATAGATGGAGTCCATCATTTCGCCATAAATATCCAATTGCAGTTGCTGATAAGCTGCATTGCCGATTCGCACGGGCCGAGAATGCTCGTAGCCAGGCAGGTGGTCGAGGATCACCTCATCCAGCTTCTGCCTGCCGTCGACGCCATACATTACCTGTAAGGGGCCTCGCTCCGCATCGTCGCTCAGCCGGCCTTTCAGCCAGTCGATGAACGCCTGCGCTTCATCCACAAAGCCAAGCCGGATGAGCGCATAGAGCGTGAAGGTGGCATCGCGAAGCCAGGTAAAGCGATAGTCCCAGTTTCGCACTCCGCCGATTTTCTCGGGCAACGAGAACGTCGGAGCCGCAATCAACGAGCCGTGTTCGCGGCTGATCAGCAGTTTCAGCATCAAAGCGGAGCGGTTGACCATCTCCCGCCACCGCCCTTTGTACTTCGATTTCGCAATCCACATCTTCCAGAAACGGGCAGTCTCTTGGAAACGTTCGTCTACGCGCTCCATTTCCGGTTGCTGCTCCCGAGAACGGACTCCACCGAAAAGAAACGTGGCCTTTTCCCCAGCCCGTAGTTTGAATTGCGCTTTCACATCCTGCGCTTCTCGTTCCAGACGGATCGTCGAGTAGAGCGCCATCGGCGGACAGACATCTTCATGCGGCGAGAAGATTGCGCACTGATCTTCAATCCGAAACTCATGCTGGCACAGCGCATAGTTGAAACGTGGCTGGCACAGCAACTTGAAATTGACCTCACCCCTGACCACGGATACCGTCCGAATTATCTCATTGGGCTGCTTTCCATCCGCACTTATGGGCATGTAATCCGTCAGCTCGGCAACCCCTTCTTCCGCAAGAAACCGCGTCAGCAAAATGTTGGTATCCGGCAAGTAAAGCTGGCGCACCCGCCTGGTCTTGAGCTCTGGCTCAATCTGAAACCGGCCGCCCCGCTCGTCATCGTGCAGAGCGGCAAATATCGTGGGTGAATCGAAATTCGGGTAGCAGAGAAAATCGATTGATCCGTTCATACCCACCAGGGCGATCGAGCGCATGTTGCCAATCACCCCATAGTTTTCAATTGGCTCGAAGCTCATGCGTGAATATCTCGTTCATCTTGGATGAGAAAAGCTTGACTCGCAGCGTGACTTAAATAGACATCAGGGGCGCATGACCCCGCCCGATAGCAGCAGTTCCCATGCGGGCACGTACTTGGCGATGGTGTTCGCTCGCAGGGTTTCACGGCCTCGAAGGTCTCTTGTGCCGTGCTGAAGCAGAGCTGCTGTTGTACTCCAACCGACTCAGCCGGGAGTAAGTCGTCCGCACAGCGACCGGACAGCTCGCTAGTACCTGATAATCGCATCGATGGCGAACGTGAACTGGTTCTTTTTCGTACCGAGGTCATAGGCTGGCATATTGTAGGCACGCTCGAACCTGACCTCAGGACGAATGGTGATCAAGTCTGAAAGCCAGTGTCCCCACATCAAGGTGTGTTCCGTGTACCAGGTCTTATACCCCGTCCTCTGGCCCTTTGCATCGTCAAGAAACTCATTGCGGATCGAGATGTAGTCTTTCTTTGAAAATTCTTTCTGCAGATAGTTGGCCGCTGCCCACACGGGAGCGAAGCATTGCTGCTGACCCGGCGCGCAATAGGCCCCATTCGCATTCGCCACGGTCGGCGACAGGTTGTCCAGAGCTGCTGCGCAAAACGCGGCGTTTAGAAACTATTTATGAACTCTTTATTCGGGCTTTAAGTCCAGATGTATCCAAGAGAGGTGAAGCAGGTACTACGTTCGGTCAAAGGTCCGAGCAGGTCAATCTTGGAAATCAATAGGTCTTAGGCGGAGCACGGCACGAAGGGACGCCGGCAAGTGGAAGGAACAACTTATGAGCATAATTGACAAATCATACGAGCGAGATCTCGAGTATCACCCGGCCCGCAACAACAATGTGAAGTGGTTATTGTTAGGCGGTGGGGCGCTTCTTCTGCTGCTGGTGCTTGGGACATTCGTTACGCGAGCTACCCGCATTGAAGCTGGACACGTAGGCGTCGAAATCAATTTGGCAGGACATCAGCGGGGCGCATCGGACATTCCGATCCGGACCGGATGGGTCGTTTACAGCCCACTGTGGACTCAAATCATTCAGTTCCCAACATTCGTGCAAACGGTCAAGTGGACGCGCGATCCGAACGAAGGACACCCAGTTAACGAAGAAATGGGATTTAATTCGAAAGAGGGAATGGCAATTTTCGCCGATGTATCCCTGTCGTATGCTATCGATCCGCAAAAGGTTCCGGAGTTTTATATCAAGTATCGAGTCAGTGATCTCGAGCTCTTCACGCACGGCATCTTGCGCGACATCGTCCGCAACTCTCTGAATGAAGTCGCTTCCACTTACGCCGTCGAAGATATCTATGGTGAGAAGAAAGCGGAATTCCTCAAGAAAGTTGGGGTGATGATTGAGCAGAAAGTTGCGCCTGTTGGGGTAAGCGTGCAGCAGTTTGGTTTCATTGGCGCTCCACGAGTGCCGGCGGTCATCGCTTCGGCTATCACAGCTAAAGCGCAAGCCATCCAGGAGGCCGAGCGCGCCCGGAACGAACTTGCAACGACTCAGGCCGAAGCGGCGAAGAAGATAGCCCAAGCCGATGGTGAAGCAAAGTCACTCGTCACGATCGCCAAGGGAGAGGCCGAGGCGAATCGCATTCGGCAGAGTTCTTTGACACCGCAACTGCTGGAGTTGCGGAGAATCGAGAACAACCGCTTGCAGATCGAAAAATGGAATGGGCAATTGCCGACGGTTCAAACAGGCCAGGGTGGTGGGATGATCCTGCAACTGCCGCAGGCTAAGTAGTGCGAAGAGAGAAACGGCTGCGCGGTTAGACCTGACAGACGTTCGTTGTGTGGAGTTCGCGCCGCTTCGACCCCAAGGACATTGCTGATGTGCACGATGAGCCATTGATATGGAAACACCCGCGCTGAGTTTCGTTATTCCAACCTATCGCCTGCGGGATGTGAGCGAGACTGTTGAATCCTACGACCAGCACTTCTGGAGGAACGGTCACGCAGTGCGAATCGTCGTCTTCGACGACTCGATCCCCGCCAATCACGAAAAATACTTTCCCCTATTGGAGCGAACCCGCACCCACAATGAGCTTTACTATGTCGGGCCGCGGGAAAAGGACGAGTTCCTCGCCTATCTGAATGGACGGCTCAGGGACGTCCGCCTCGAAGGAATCGTGAAGAATCTGTTCCGGCCCAGCTACGGTGGAAATCGAAACTGTGCGCTGATGTACACGCTGGGTGAACTGGTGGTCAGTTCCGACGACGACATGCGGCCTTACGCTTTGATGGAAGACAGTCCGGAATCGCTTGAAATCGAAGAGGTTTGCCGTGGCCGGCTCCACAAGGCGGGCAACGGGCACCACGTTCGTAAGTCTTTCGACATTCTGGCCGCGTTCAAGGACGTACTCGGCAAAAGCGTTATTGAAGCGCCGGAAAACTACGAGCGGGGCCAATTGCTGATCGACACAGGAACGCACCTGGAGACAAACGCCACTAAAGGTCTCACGCAGGAGAACTCCCTAATGCTGGAACGGGGGACGGTGTCAGATGCCGACATAATTAAGATCGCGCAAACGTTCCGCTCGGGCACCAATGACATCGACGCCATCGATTTCGTTGAGATGTTTCTTGCTGACGAGAAACAAGTCGATCCCGACGCACTGAATGATTTATACGTGCTCGTCAACTTTCGGCCTGTAGTTACCAAACTGAACTGGCGGATGGATTGCGGTATCGCCGGCTACGATAACACGTTCGGCTTACCTCCATTTTTTCCAACCCGGCTGCGATTTGAGGACTACATCTACCGGCTCTGGATACAACAGAATGGGGTAGTCGCCGCTCACGTAGACGCAGCGCAACATCACACCAGAAGCAATTACATGCGCAATCCGCCTGCGGCAGAGATCTTCAATGAGGAAGTTGCAAATCTTATTAAACGGAAGATCAAGGCGAGCCTCGTGCGTCTCGGATCCCTGGGAATCGACTTCGATTACGACGGTCAGGTCATGGCCAGTGACGCCCAGGAGGTTCTCGACAAGATCGTGTGCCTTCATCGGCGGGCTCTAGAGGCGATTCCTCAAGCCAGTACGCCTCAACGGGCGGAGGCATTACGGCTTTTTGCGGGAAATCTGCACAAGGCATTTTATGGGTTCGAGCCTGACTTCTTCCAGCAGAACTTAGTCCGAATTGTTGACGATGTAATTAGCGTCATCAAGAGCGCACTTGAACTGTGGCCTACTCTTGTGGAAATTAGCTATTTTCAGAAAGCCAGGCACGGTCTTCCGCAGCTTCGAGTAAAGAACCAAAAGGCATGAGCCTGAACAATACGACCGATTCATTAAACATTGTGAACCGCCCTTTATGCGAATCGCTCAGGTTGCGCCACTGAATGAATGCGTGCCACCTTCTCTTTACGGCGGCAGCGAACGTGTCGTTTCATATCTTACCGAGCAACTCGTGAGGCTCGGTCATGAGGTGACCCTGTTCGCGAGCGGAGGCTCGCAAACGGCTGCGAGGCTCGTGGAGGTGTGCCCCAAGGCCCTCTGGCGCGATCCCCAGGTGCGCGAGGTGCTTCCTCATCATGTTCGAATGGTTGAACTCGTGTTTCGAGCAGCAAGCCAGTTCGACGTAATTCACTTTCACTGCGATTATGTGCATTTTCCTTTGGTACGCCGTTACAAATGCCCGACGGTTACAACCATGCACGGGATGATGCACCCACCTGATCTGCGGCCGTTGTTCGAGGAGTACCGGGAGGTGCCGTTGGTGTCTATCTCCAACGATCAGCGCCTGCCAATTGATTTTGCTAATTGGCAAACAACCGTCTACCACGGGCTGCCCCGAGATTTGTTTTCGTTCAGCGATCATACTCAAGGCTATCTCGCTTTTCTCGGGAGAATGTCCCCAGAGAAGGGAGTGGACCGCGCGATAGAAATTTCTCGGCAAACCGGATTGCCATTGAAGATCGCCGGGAAGATCTATCCTGAAGAACGGAACTATTTCGACACCAGCATAGCGCCGTTGCTGCACACGGCTGGATCTAGGGTTGAGTTTATAGGCGAACTCGGCCAACGCGAGAAGAACGAGTTCCTCGGTAAGGCCAAAGCACTGTTATTTCCAATCGATTGGCCGGAGCCCTTCGGACTTGTCATGATCGAAGCCCTTGCATGCGGAACTCCTGTGATTGCCTGGCAGCGAGGGTCCGTCCCCGAAGTCTTGGCTGACGGTGTAAACGGCTACATCGTTGAAAGCGTCTCTGAAGCCGTTAACGCCGTCGGGCGCCTGGATCAGTTGAATCGCCGTGAATGTCGCAGGGTATTCGAAAAGCGATTCACAGACGAGCGCATGGCGCATGACTATTTGAGGGTATACGAGCGGCTGGTCAATAGCGGAAAGTCGGAAACTCTTGCGCTTCCATGCTGATTGCTAGAGCGGCTACAAAGCCTCAATCAGCCAACCAACGTTACGGCAGTTGGATGAGCGTCGCAGATCGCGGTCCCCAAACCGCGTTCGGGGAAGTTCAATGATTTGTTCGGCGTCTTGCCCAAGTCGTCAAACAAGGATTGAATCTTATGCTAAACGTTCGCAAGAAGATTGTTGCTCATTAGCCAATCCGCCACAATCCACACGACGCACCAACGCAGACTATCAGTAAAATTCTATCGCCGCAGGTCCCAGTTCGACCACTGCGGAATCTGTCTCAGTGTTGCATTGCCATCGCCGCAGTTTCGCTGGCAGCAATCGGTTTTGCAAAGAACGCTACAGCCAGTGACCCGGCAAGCCCGAGGCCAGCCGTCAGCAGAAAAGCGCTGGTAAACGAACCCGATCTTTGAACCAGAAAGCCCGTGGCGCTCGGACCGATAATACCGGCGATATTGGACAGGAAGTGGACGAATCCGCCTACTCCACCGACATTCTCGCTACGCACCGTGTCCTGGATAATCGCCCAGTAGCTCGATATGGTTGCATACATAAAGAACACGCCAATCGACATCAGAACAACCGCCGCGGAAGCGGACTTAGTGACACCACAGAACCCGACGCTAATCGCAGACCCGATCAAACACGGAACAATGACCAGCTTGCGGGAGCGCATAAGATTCCCGGTTATCTTATAGAAGTAGTCCGAAACGAATCCACCGCCAGCCTGGCCGATGGCCCCGATCAGCCACGGGATCATCGTGACGATGCTCATGTTCTTGAGGCTGACGTTATGAGCCATAACCAGGTAGCTCGGGAACCATGTCAGGAAGAAATAAATGATGTAGTTGCAGGCGAAAAAAGCGAGTGCCGTCGATAGGATCGTCGGCTGCTTCAGAAAGAAGCTCAAAGGGCGGGCTGAACCTTGGGAGCCGGATGCCTTTACCTGGCCGCTTTCAATCTCTGACAGCTCGGCGGGCAACACGCGCGAGTTCTGACGCGGCTGATCCGTGCTCATCGTCAACCAATAGGCGGCCCAGACAAGCCCCAGCAAAGTTAGTACGACGAAGGAATAGCGCCAGCCCCATTTCATGGCAATGAAGCCAACGATAGGACCGGTCAATGCAGCTCCGAGCGGCATTCCAGCAATCGATATTCCCACCGCCCTGGCCCGTTCTTTGGCCGGGAACCAGTTGTTGATCACCTTGTTGGTACCGGAACTGATTGGCCCCTCGCCCATCCCAAAGAGCACTCTAAAAATAAACAGAGACGTAAATCCAGTACTGAAAATGGTGAGGCCGCTGAAGATTGACCACCACGACATAGCCACCCCAAACATCTTTTTGGGGCCATATACGTCGGCGAGGTATCCGCCGATGAAGTTGAAGATCGCATAGCCGACAAAAAAGCTGCTGAAAATCATTCCCAGCATTGCGGCGTTGAGATGAAATTCCCTGGAAATATACGGAGCGGCGATGGACAGCGCAGCGCGATCGATATAGTTGATGAAAGACGCTACGAACAACATGAACAATATATGCCAGCGATATTTCAAGTGCATAAAACCCTCACTTTTGGAACGGGCAGAGGCAACGGGTTACTCCATCACGGGATAAGACGAGTGTTGGACGGTCGCGAAATCGTGCGAAGGAAGAACAACATCGACGTCCGCAATCTTCCGGAATGAGCGATAGTAATCTTCCAGGTCGATGTGAATGCTCCCGCAGATATACCGCAGCTTCTGATCGCCTTCCCAGTTGGCAAACAGCGGAATGTGGTCGCCTGGGATGAGATGAACACCCTTTTGAGTTTCGACCAGCACACCCATCGAGCCCGGTGTGTGTCCCGGCAAGGTAATCAGGTGTACGCCCTTGGCGAAATCGTGCAGGTCGCCTTCAATCGGCTGGATCTGCGAGAACACATCCATCCATAGCGGCTTATGGCCGGGGAGGCCCACCTCGTACTGACCGTTCTGGACAGGGTTCGGCGCCACCGCATATTGCAATTCACTTTTCTGCACGAAGAAAGTGGCGTTAGTAAACAACTTGCAATTGCTAACATGGTCCCAATGCAAGTGCGTCAAAATAACGGTTTCGACCTCTTCGGGCTTAACGCCGATGGTTTCCAGCGCGGTACGCGGTTCCATTTCCGGCGTGCGGCTGACCGGCATGTGATACTTCGCCGAGGGATCTCCCGGACCGCAGGGGCCCGTATCGACCACAATCTTCTTTCCGTTTTCAAGCTCAATGACGTAAATCAGGATGGGGAATTCTCCCTTTTCTCCCTGACGCCGCTGATGCAGAAAAAGCGACACCTCGAAATTTGGGAATACCCCAACCACGATCGGCCTAATCACCGGATAGTTAGGCACTTCTGCCTCCAAAACTGTGTTTAATTAAGTCTCAGGCGAGGTTACTACAAAGTCAAGACGAAACCTTTGGACCCATGAGCAGCTTCCGCGAAAGAACGGCCACACAGGCACCAGCTTTTCTCCGCACCTTGCCGTTGTCAACCCCAATGTAAAGTCCGCAGCCAGTGCCGCAATAGCCGCAGACGCTCTTTACCCAATCGATCTTTGCGAGCACAAATTCGCGATTCTCCGTGATCTAGCTCATATGATAATGAGATAGTGAGTCCGGAAAATGACCATATGTCCGAATTGTTACCGAATGCGTGATAGACGTCACAGTAAATAATCACTACTGCCCAACAATGGAGCGTCTCGCTCTGCCAGTTTTGCAAGACTACACCTCAGGCGCAGGCTAGGCGGCACATGCGGGTTGAGGAAGGGCAATGAAACTACCAAAAGCGAGCTACGTACTAGCTCCAATGCTGGATCTGCTCATCGGGCTCATTGCGTACACTTTCATATATGCCAAGGGCTACTCATATCTCAGTAATAGCCCCGCTACTTGCACCAACTGCCATGTCATGAATGCGTATTACGACGGCTAGATAAAAGGCAGCCACCGCTCGGCTGCCAAATGCAACGATTGCCACACGCCGCATAACATGGTTGCGAAATACGCTACCAAGGCTTCGAACGGCTTCTTCCATTCGCTGGCATTCACGCTTGGCGGTTTTCCAGACAATATCCGGGCCAAACCACGAAGCCATCGCGTGGTCGAGCAGGCCTGCCGCAAATGCCACGCGAACCTGACGATGCACATTGATTCGACGGCAGGAGCTGACGGCACTTCCTGTATCCGTTGTCATGCATCCGTCGGGCACAACGAGAACGTCGCTTCTGATTCCAGAGCTGTTATAAAGGACTCCGTACAATGACGACCAATAATTCTACTCAGGGTGCCAGCGGGCGCCGCACGACCCTGCTAGTGGTGAGCACCGCAGTCCTGACCATCGTGGTGGTAGCTCTGCTGTGAATATTTTCGAACGCAAGCAAGAAGAGGGTTTAGCTTTAACAAGTCCAGTAAGCGCCATCGTTGCACTTATTCTCCCGGCGCATCGCGATCGAAGCGAAACACGTACCGTAGCAATCCGACGTTGATAAGCAGCAGAACGGTGGACCCAGCGGCCGCGGGAACCAGCGTCTTGTACGCCCCGCTGAGCAGCGCTTCCACCGAGACGGTGAGCAGCCAGAGTTGAAGGACGACGGTTGTGACGACGAGGATCAGAATGGCGGAAAACAGTGTCGTACCCTGGCGACGTACGCTCATGACGCCTCCAACTCAATGGCGAAGAGTTTGTCCCCCCGCTGTTCGAGTTTGATTTTGGGCAAAGGACGTGTTGGCGGACCTGCAACCGGCTGGCCCTCAAGGTTGAACAGACCGTGGTGACAAGGACAAAACAGCCCGTTCCTCGCTTTGTCGTACACCACGGCACATGAGAGGTGCGTGCATACCTGTGAATAGGCAACCAGCTTTCCCTCGGGCGTGCGCACGGCGATGCATGGGTCTTCATTCGTAGGATAACGAAACAGCATGGACCCGCTTTGCTCCAGCGCTGCGGCAGAGCCGATGTAGCGCTCCGCGTGAGACCCGCGGTGCAGGAGCTTACTCGCCAGAGCCGTCGCCCAATTCGCAACCACCAGCAGCAGCGAGCCCAGTGTGAGAAATTTGACCATCTCGCGGCGGCTTACGTAATGGTCGCCTTCCCATTCGATGGGAAAATCCCGCTGCCACTTGGGCGGAGCCGCGGCTTTGCATTCCCGACAGCCTTCATCTTCGCTGGTCATTCCACATTCTCCAACATCAGTGCTACATCGTACGGGTCCGCGGGCAGAGCAACAGCCGTTGGCGAAATCTGCACCAACTCGACATTTACACGCTCGATCTCGCGCGGCACCATCACAAACACTTTGGTGGTCACCTCTTCCTCGCCGAACTTCCAACGGTTGATAGCGATGCCGCGCCGTGTGCGCTGAATTTCTTCCGCCGTCGCGAAGGTCAGCGCGCCGGAAGGACACACCGTGGCACACATTGGTTTCTTGTCCACGCTAGTGCGGTCGTAACACATGTCGCACTTCATCATCTGGTCAATCTCGGCCTGATACTTGGGTACGCCGAATGGGCACGACAGCACGCAGTTGGAGCAGCCAATGCAGCGTGGCTTCAGCGAACTTTGCACCACGCCGTCGGGCGTCTTCTTGATGGCGTCGGCGGGGCAAACTCGCGCGCAGATTGGGTCTTCGCAGTGCATACAAACCTGCGGCGCGGTCTGCACGCTCTCCCGCCGCTGGATAGTTTCCAGGTGAATCATGGAGACGCCGCGATGCGTATCGCATTCGGCGCAGGCCTGGACACATGACTGGCACCCGATGCAACGCGAGTAATCGATGTAGAAAGCTCGCTCGCTCAACGAATGCCTCCGGCTTGCACCTCGAGTTGAGCGATCGCGTCCGCCGGTTTTTCTGCCTTGCTGACGCGGACCGCGCAAATTTTGAACTCCGGGATGTTTGACACGGGGTCGATGGCGCGAATAGTCATGTTGTTGGCCGAGCGGTCAAGCGGCCAGTGGTAGGGAATGAAAACCGTGTCAGGCCGAATCGTCTTCACTACCTGCGCGTGTACTACCACGCTTCCGCGGCGGCTCTCGACTTTCACAAAGTCGCCGTCCTGTACGCCAAGTTTCTCGGCAAGTCGCGGATGCATCTCGCATAAAGGTTGCGGATACTGGTCCAGCAGTCCACCGATGCGGCGGGTCTGAGTCCCCGACAGGAAGTGCGACACGACCCGACCTGTCGTGAGGATGACGGGGTACTCGGCATCCGGCATCTCGGCTGAGGGCCGCCACTCGATGGGGACGAAGTGTGCTTTGCCATCAGGATGCCCGAACTTGCCTCCTTCATATAGGCGCGGGGTTCCCGGATGTCCAGGCTCTGGACACGGCCAGAAGATCCCGTTGCTCTCGTCAATGCGTTCCCAACTCATCCCGTAGTAGTCGGAGACTCCGCCTTTGGAAGCGACGCGCAGTTCTTCGAAAATCTCGTGCGCCGAGCCGTAATTGAACTTCTCTCCCTGGCCGAGCCCTTTGGCGATCTCGCAGATGATCTTCCAATCCTCGCGCGCCTCGCCGGGGGGACTGACCACTTTGCGATGACGGATAACGCGGCCCTCGACGTTGGTCGTGGTGCCTTCATCTTCTTCCATCAGGGAACCGGGAAGCACCACGTCGGCGTAGCGCGCGGTCTCGGAGAGGAAAAACTCAATGTTTACGTAGAACTCCAGCTTCTCCAGCGCGGCCCGAACGTAATTCGCGTCAGGAAGCGAAACCGCGGGATTGAAGCAGATGGAGAGCAGCCCCTTGATCTTGCCCTCATGAATCGCCTCGATCAGCGGTATGGCAGACAAACCCTTGCCGGGAATCGATTCTTCCGGAACGCCCCACACACCGGCAATGTACTTGCGATGCTCCGGGTTCGCGATGTCGCGACTGCCGGGCAGTTGGTCGCATTTCTGGCCCTGCTCGCGAGCGCCTTGTCCGTTGCCCTGCCCTGTGATCATGGCGTAGCCGCAGCCTTCGCGGCCAATGCGCCCGCTGGCGACCACCAAGTTGATGGCGGCGATGCAGTTGTCCACGCCTTTGGAGTGGTGCTCGATGCCGCGTGCATGCAGCAGAAAACTGGTTGGCGCTGGCCCCCACATCTCGGCGGCGCGGACGATCATCTCTGCCGGCACGCCAGCGATCTTTGCCGAGTATTCGGGCGTGTATTTCTTCACCGTTTCGGCAAGCTGCTCGAAACCGGTGGTGTGCTGCGCGATGAAATCGCGATCAACCCAGCCGCGTTCGATCATGAGGTGCAGCATTCCATTGAATATGCCAATGTCGCCGCCGGAGCGCACGGGGATGAAGAGATCGGCGTTGCGCGCAATCGGCGTCATTCGCGGATCGAGAATGATCAGCTTGCCGCCATTCTCACGCGCCTGCCAGAGATAGTCTGTCGTAATCGGCGCGCATTCAGCGATGTTCGCGCCCGCCACCAAAATAACCTTTGCTTTGGGGATGTCGGACCACGGGTTGCCGCTGCGATCAATGCCGAAAACTTTCTTCGAGGCGGCGCCCGCCGACACCATGCACAGCCGTCCGTTGTAATCGATGTTGGCGGTGCGCAACGCCACGCGTGCGAACTTCCCCATCAGGTAAGCTTTCTCGTTGGTGAGGGAAGCGCCCGTCAGCAAGGCGAATGCATCGTTGCCGTAAGTCTGTTGTATGCGCTGGATCTCGCCGACGACGCGGCTGAGCGCCGCGTCCCAACTGATCGGCTCGAAACCTTTGCCCGCGACGCGCTGGAGGGGGTGTTTGAGCCGATCCGGGTGCTCGTCCTGCATGTAGCGCTTCACGCCCTTGGGGCAAAGCTTGCCCTGGTTGAAGGGAAAATCCTCCCACGGCTCCCATCCCACGATCTTATTGTTGCGCACACGCAATTGAATGCCGCACTGTTGCCCGCAGAAGCAGCAATGGGTCTTAACCATCCTGTCTTCTTCTTCCGATGCCACCCAGCCGCCGGCGGGAACGCGATTGAGTGACGGGCCGAATTGCTTTACCAATTCCGGAATTTCAACTGGAAGTTTTGCCATAGATCAAAACCGTTCAAACCACTCTAGTTCCGCGTCCGGAGTGCGCCACAGCGTATCTTGCGTGAGCGCCAGATTCTTGCGCCGGCACGTGGGACAGACATCCTGATAATGCGTGCCGTCTTGCATCCCGAATTGAATGTCGAGCGCGCTCTGCACTGCTTTCAAATCGCCGATCTGCAACTGGGTCGCGAAGGGTTGTCCGCAACGCGCGCATTGTGCCTGCCCGCCTTCTTCTCCGGCACGCTTGTAGAAATCGATGCCCATCTGAGCCGGGCGCTGAAAGATATGGAAGAACTTTCCAAAGGGCAGATACAACAGCGTAAAGATGACTGTCACCGCGTGCAGTTGCGAAAGGAAAACATAATGCAGGCCGCGCATGAGCTGGGTTGACGCCGTAAGGAACAGGCCGGTTACCGAAATTGCGAACAATAAAATCAGCGGCAGCAGGTCATTGGAAAACTGCTGCACGCTCATCGCCCCACGGTCCCGACTGCGTCGCCACATTGCCACGAAGACCCCAATCAGCACCATCACGGCGCAAATATCGAGAACGTTGAACGCCAGCACCGCCGCCAGGCTGTCCAGCGGAAAACTGGCGACGTGAATTCCGAAAACAAACGCCCGGTAGATTTGCTGATTGTCAGGTGCCGTCTCAAAGCGAATCCATCCGAACGATAAGGGGAAGGTGACCGCCGCTGCGAGCAAGCACCCCCAGGCAATAAACCAGTGCGCAGTCCAGCGTGTCTTCGAGCGGCGCTCGATGAAGCGCTGCAGCACGACGTTGTTCCAGAAAATGCGTCCAAGGTGCGTCAGATTTTCCGGCAGCCGTTTGGGCTTGAGGAAAATCTGCCAACCGCGAAACCAGTACAGGCGCGTCGGCGGGCGTCGCAGCCACATCGCGTAGCGATAGCCCAGGCCAAAGGCCGAAAACACAGTGGCTCCGGCATAGGAAACCAGCGCAGGGTCGAAGTCCTTGAAGCCACGACTGCCAACCACAATCCCGACGATGAGCGCAGCGGCCGCAATCAGGCCCCAGGCGAGCGCGTGTGCAGTGTCAGAGCCGCGTGAAGAAAGACTTAATTGGCTTAAGGCCGTCCATAGGTCAGACGTTAGCCGTCGCTACAATCTTGCGCGTTCTCGCCCGCAACAAGAACAAACAGGCAGATCAGCGCAAAAAAGCTCAACAGAAGAAAGCCGAACGTGAATGTCCCCGTGCGCTGCTTGATCAAGCCGAGCACGAGAGGTGGAAAGAAGCCACCAAGCCCACCAGCCGCGCCGACCAGGCCAGTCACGCCGCCGACCGCTGTGGGGAAGTATTCTGGAACCAATTTAAAAACGGCGCCATTGCCGAGTCCAATTGACAGCTGCCATGCCAAGCGCGCCAATCGTAAAAGTGGACATGAGAGGGCACGCCAGAAAGATGGCCATCACCGCCGTGGCCGGAAAGACCCACTTCAAGATCGTGCTCCCGCCAACTCTGTCCGCCAGCATGCCACCCAACGGGCGCATCGCCGTTGCCAGCACCACGAAGCCTGCGGTGCGGAAGCCAGCATCTTGCGGAGTTAGCTTGAACGCCTCAGTCAGCAGCGTGGGAAGATAAACAGCCATCGCTACGAACCCACCAAAGGTTAAAAAGTAATAGAAACTCAAGACCCAACTGCGGTTGTCGTTCAGCGGCCGAATGATTTCCGCGAACCGTTTCGCCGGCCCGCGGCCGGGTGCGTTGCGCGCCAAGAGGGCGAAAATCACCAGCCAAATCGAAAGCAGCACTCCGAAGGTCCAGAATCCCCACTTGAATCCAATCGCCGCCGCCAAAACTGGTGATCCATATGCAGCGAGCGATTGGCCGATGTTGCCCGCGCCGTAGACACCGAGGGCAAAGCCCTGGCGTTCCGGCGGATACCAGCCACTGACGAACGATACACCGACCGAGAAACTCGCCAGTGACACGCCAATAAAAAATCCGTAGGTAATCAATTGCGAGTAGTTGCTGACGCCGCCCAGCAGAAAGGCCGGAATGATCGAGAATAGCATCACAAAGCTAAAGATGATGCGACCGCCGAAGCGGTCGGTCAGGATGCCCAATGGGATGCGTCCCACGGAACCCAATAATACTGGTATCGCGATCGCAACACTCTTCTGCACAGGGGTCAGTGCCATGTGCTTGCTGATGATGGGCATCATCGCCGACATGGACCCGAAGACGGCGAAGCACAAAGCAAATGCGCCAGTGGCGAGCGCGAGCTGCAGTTTGGGAGTAGACGGTTCCCTCATAACATCGGTCCTGTTATTATCTCGGACCCCGATTTAATATTCTGCTCTGATACATGCTACTTCCCTATATATCGAAGATATTTTCAGTTTTGGACAGAGGATCTGCTCTCGTCTTCTCGCTAGTCTGCTGTCCACGGCAATGATTTCGGAGTGTCGGTCTGGCGCACAATCTCGCGCATTTGCTCCCGCACTTGCTCAGGCGGATTTCCGGCGTGCAAGTGCTTGATGATGTCCTTCAGGATTCGAACTCGGTTGGCTTTATTGTCGATCACTTCGCTCATGCCACATTCCTCACTTCGAGAGTACGCACGCAGATGTGTCAGGTAGATGACTTTAGTCACAGAGGCACGCATCGCAGAAAGAGGCGCGTGGCGGAGGGCCGCAAGTATCAAGATTGCTCGGTAGTGGATTTCGAAGCTGGAAAGTGGCTGTTTATATGGGGAGGAAGCGCGACCCGTGCACTGGCTGTCAAGTCGTCAAATTGCACGCTTCCAAGTTGAAATTTATTCCTCGGGCCGGGTTAGTGGCCGGCCCGGGTTGATGTTTGCTCTACGCGGCCTTCCGCTCGATGATGCTGACCGGCTTCCCTGGCTCGCGTCTTGGACGCCTGGCTATGAGTGGCAAGACCAGAGAGCAGAGCATCACGATCGCGATGACGTGAATCGCGCTGGTATACTCTCCCGTCGTTTGCCGGACACGGGCAACCAAAATCGGCGAAGGAATCGCGCCGGCACCCCATGCCAGTAGTATCCATCCATAGATTCCGCCCATGAATTTCGGACCAAAGAAGTCGGCCGTGAACGACGGCATAGTCCCGAACCCGCCGCCATAGCACAACCCGATCAGGGCCATTGCCGTCGTGAAGAGTGCGGCAGTGTGCAAGTGTGGCAGTGAAAAGAACACACCCACCTGAATCAGGTAGAGCAGGAAGTACACCCGGGCGCGTCCCAGAAAATCGGAAACCGCAGCCCAGAAGACGCGGCCCAGTCCATTGAAGATTGAGATCACGCCGACAATTCCCGCGGCAGCCACTGGCGTAAGCCCGACAAGCTGTTGCGCCATGGGAGATGCCTGGCTGATTATCATGATCCCGGCGGAAACATTGAGGAAGAGCATGACCCACAGCAGCCAGAACTGCCAGGTTCCCATTGCCTCTTTCACCGTAAACTCATAGGTCGTAGCGGCTTTAGCGACCGAGGAACGCGGCTCCCAGCCCGCGGGACGCCATCCCTGTGCCGGATTCTGGTAGAACTGCGCGGTGATCACCACCAGGAGCAAGTACACGATTCCCAGCGTCAGAAAGGTCGCGGGAACTCCTTTGGCCACGATCTCGCGCGCAGCCAGCGGGCTCATGACAAGAGCGCCGGCGCCATATCCGCAAACTGCGACTCCGGTCATCAGCCCTCGGCGATCTGGGAACCACTTCACCAGCGTGGCAACCGGGCAGATGTAGCCCATCCCCATGCCGATCCCGGATAGGACCCCGTAGCCGAAATACAAGCCGCCCAGCGAATGCCTGCTAGCAGCCAGTGCAGCTACGGCATAACCAAGGCCGTAGAGGACGCCGGCGACGGTCGCAACCCGGCGTGGCCCAACGCGGTCTTGCCATAATCCGCCGATCACAGTGCCAACACCGAGAAAGAAAATCGTAAGCGTGAAGTTTAGTGAAACCTGAGTGAGCGTCCAGTGTTCCGTGTTGATTAGCGGTTTGACAAACACGCTCCAACCATACGCGGCGCCTAGACAGATCTGCATGATGACCGCTGCGACAGCAATTCCCCAGCGGTTCGTAAGATGATCCGTGGCCATAGTTGTCTCCATTTACCGAAAATACGATGCCCATCAAAATAAGAGGCTATGACCGTCTTCGCAAGGAACGCCGAATCGAACTCATGAAGGCACGGCGGTCGTGGACTTTTCGTCACGCTTCATCTTGCTTTTATTCGCCAGAGTCCCGCTCACCTCCTAAGTATTACCAGGCCTACGCCGCTGGCCGAACCATTTGCCTGGTTCCCTGCTGAATCCGTTGCCCCCCCGAGTAAATGACAAATCGGCGCCCGCGCAGGAAGCCAATCAGCGTCATGCCGAACTCGCGTGCAAGATTCACCGCGAGGTCCGATGGTGCGGATACCGAAGCCAGCACCGGGATGCCCGCCATCAGCGCCTTCTGCACGATTTCGAAGCCTCCGCGCCCGCTGACCATCAATATTGAATCGCGCAACGGCAGGCGATTCTGTTCGAGCGCCCAGCCGACGATCTTGTCCACCGCGTTGTGGCGTCCGACATCTTCACGAAGCACAAGCAAATCACCGCCCAACGAAAACAAACCTGCAGCGTGCAGTCCGCCGGTGCGTCCAAAAATGGCTTGTGACGCACGGAGTCTTTCGGGTAGACCGCATAGAACGTCCGGGTCGATGCGGCAGCCCAGGTTGGGCGGTGCGATCTGCCGCACCCGCACGGCGTCGATGGAGGCCTTCCCGCAAACACCGCAACTCGACGTGGTATAGAAGTTTCGCCGCGTGGACTCAGCATCCAGCGTTACTCCGGCAGCTAGGTCCACGCGCACACGATTTGCACCGTTCTGCTTTCCGTCCGGTTCATGCTGCACGGAAACAATCTGGTTACGGCCCCTGATCAGGCCCTCGGTGAAGAGGAATCCCGTTGCCAGCTCGAGGTCGTGACCGGGGGTTCGCATGGTTACGCTGAGAGCGGTATCTCCTACGCGTATCTCCAGCGGTTCCTCGCCGACCAGGTAATCCTGGATAGTGTGCACTTCTCCGTCACACCATTCTTCAACGCGAGCGAGCGAAACCATGCGGGGAATCATTCCAAACTCCTAGCAGGCTGCCAAAAAAACAAGTTAGGCGGCAATCTCGGTTTGATTCGTTGCCACATCGGCGGCGAGGCAGCTTCCGGCAACAACCTCTACCGTGGCGTTATAGTCAGGTACACCGCTCGGATCGAGCCGTCCGGCCGGAATGATCACGTTTGCTTCGGGCCAATGCGCTTGCAGGCATCCTGGCTTGATGCGATCGATGTGCACGCGCCCCGAAAGCGAGCCGTGCTCGCTGCGCAAGGTGATCGGGTCGCCGTTTTTCAAACCCATGTTCTCGGCGTCTTCGGCGGACATGATGATATCGTCGCGCTCGGCGCCGGTGAGCGGGTCTTTTTTGCCGAGCACCATGCTATTGAATTGCTTGCCGCGCCGTGTGGCCAGCAAAAATCTTCCTTCCGGCACCTTTTCTTCCGGAAGCGAAATCGCGGTGAAATGACCCATGCCATCCGGTGTCAGGCACCTGTCGACCAGCAGACGGGGACCCCCATACTGGAAGTTATCGCCCTTCTTGCGCATCTTTGCGATGCCTTTGTAGGTCGGGCAGACCCGGTCAATCTCATCGCGAATATCCTGCGTATCATGCCAAGGGAAAATCGCCGCGGCACGTGCCGGATCGAATTTGCGCGCCAGCATTACCGGAATCTCCCACTCGTCGCGTGCCTCGCCAGGACGCGGACCGGGAATCTCCGGGCTGTAGATGATGCGCCGCTCGGTGCTGGTCTCCGTCCCGCCACCGCGTTGCTCGTAGCGCGTGCGCGAAGGAAGCAGCACGACCGTGTCGGCTGGATCGACGAACATCGTCTGATTGGCCACGATGTCCTGGTGAACGCGTAGCTTGATTTTACCGAGTGCCCGGGTCACGAGCTCGGGTTCAGGCAAGGTTTGCCTGAAGTTCCCGCCGCTTTGCCATAGCGCATCAATCTCGCCCCGGTCGGAAGCCAGAATCATGTGCGCGGCGGTAAGCCCCTTCCATGAAGGCGGCTCGAAGCCCCATTTTTCCGGCGCGGCAAACTTCTTGGCGTTCTCTTCGCTGACGGTAAATCCCATGACGTAGGCGCTGGGCATGCCGCCCATCTCAGCTCCGCCCTGTACGCCGCTATGCCCGCGAATCGGCATCAGTCCCGTGTGCTCGCGCCCGATGTTGCCCTTGGCGAGTTGCAGGTTGACGATGGCGCGCACGTTGTCACTCCCATAGGCGTGCTGCGTGATGCCCATGCTCCAGACGATGATCGCGTGGCGCGCTTTTCCGAATGCTTCGGCAAACCGGAGCATGTCCGAGCGCAACAATCCCGAACCCTGCTCCAGGCTTTGCCACGACAGGTTACGGGCTTTGGCTTCGGTTTCGGCCCAGCCGACCGTGCGCCGGTCGATGAAGTCACGATCGATCCAATCGCGTTCGACCAGGTGCTTCAATACTCCATAAAAAAAAGCAATGTCGCCACCAGCGTGAATCTGGAAGTAATCGTCGGCGATCTTGGTGCCAAACAAAGCGCTTTCTGTCACCGAAGGTATCCAGTACCGCTCCAGCCCCGGCTCACGGTAGGGATTGACCACGATCACCTTAGTTCCGGCTTTTTTGGCGTAGTGGAGGTACTTGGTTGTTACCGGTTGATTGTTCGCCAGGTTCGTTCCCACTAAAACAATAAGGTCCGCACCAATCCAATCGGAATAGGAACAAGTCGTTGCGGCGCAGCCCACGGTAGCGGTTAAGCCCGCCGTACTGGGCGCATGGCAGATGCGGGCGCTGGTGTCCACGTGGTTGGTACCGATGAAGCGGGCAACTTTCTGATGCGCGTAGTAGGCCTCGTTGGTCAGCCCGCGCGAGGTGAGATACCAAGCTATCCGTTTCGGATCGAGATCTCGCAGCTTGCCGGCAATTAGATCAATGGCATCGTCCCACGATACGCGGCGAAATCCCTTCTCCCCCCTCCGGCGCACCATGGGAACGGGCAAACGGCCGAGTTTACGCAGCTGCTTCTCAGAGAGCTTACTGAGCGAGCCGACATCCTCCAACCGGCGCCAGTCCATGGCGGGCATAGTGTTGAGGCGGAGCAGTTGTAAGCGAACGGCGCACAGATGAATGCCTTTCATTGTCCAATCATGCATTCCCGTGGTGCCGAGGGAACAGCCGTCGCAGCAGCCGTCGCGGAGAATCCGATAGGCATAGCCGAGGTTGTCGTGGTTCTCCCAGATCGAATCGGAAATTTCCATGTAGTTATTCGGGTGTTGCTCATTCAGGCCGTAAGGCACCAGGCCAACCCAATTCCGCCGTTTAGAACCCTTGGCTTTGTCTTCTGCGAAGTCTGTCATGGAAGAACCCCCTTGCACGCGGGCACGAGCAGCACCTGAACCCCGCCAAGCGCGCAGGAGGTAAAAGAGGACGCACTCCAGCAGAGCCAGGTGCTTGTTATCGTGTCACGATATACATTGAAGATAAATGCAATCTAAAAGGTTGCACGGTTAAGGCGCTTTTTCGGTGTCTGGCATGTGCCCAAACAGCAGATTGGGCCAGAGACTCAGAGGGTAAATTGCTTCTGCAGTTTGCCGTGATCGTATGCGTTCGGGTGCTGAATGCGGTGATTTTTCAGCTGACTTTTGCAGAGTACACGGCGGCCAGCTTTGCACTACAACGCCCGGCGCCCGCAGTGCTCCAGTGCAGATAAGCATTAATGGCACGAATGGCGGAATTGCAGCCTGTGGCCTTCAGCCCTTTTTCCCGCATCCGCAGAACAGAGTCTTTCAACTCCTCATCCGTGGGCGCTTCCGTGCGGAGCCACTTGAAACTGTATTTGTACCATTCCAGGGTTGCTGGTGAAACGTCGGTGAGGTACTGCCGTTCGCGGATGAACTGATCAAAACGGGGTAGCATCGGCCTCCTCCAAGGCGAGTACTCATGAAATGGAGGAAAACCGCGTAAGTTGTTGAATGGTCGGGACGGCCAGATTTGAACTGGCGACCCCTCGCACCCCAAGCGAGTGCTCTACCAGGCTGAGCCACGTCCCGACAAGGTATTTTCGACGCGGGCGCGTCGAAGGGGCGATCTAATTCTACACGATTACACAAGGCTGTGAAAAAACAGCTTTCAGATGCAGTGAGCCGACACGCTCTGCTGCAAGCCAACCATACTGAGTGCCCACATCGCACCCGGGCGGCACGGCTGGACAGGCTGCGGAAAAACAGCTTTCTGGTGGAGTGCGCCCACAATATCTTGAGCAAAGCCATCTATGGTGCCCACGTTACGTAGCGCCTCGCTCGTTGCTTCGGCGCGTTCTTCCGCAACCTGTGGAGCCGTGCCTTACCCATTGCCGTATGCGATCAGTCCTAGTGACCCTGCGGATTGAACTCCTGTGGCAACTCCGCACCGGGTCCGAAGAAGTACTGCTCCATTTGGAGCACGATGAAATCCTGGTGTTCCTTGCGCCATGGCTGCAAACGATATTCGTTGAGCAGGATCTTCATGTGGTCCTGCCACTGCGCCCAAGCCTCCTGGGATACGTTTTCGTAGATTTTCTGTCCCAACGGACTATCGAAAGGCGGTTCCTCGAGACCCTCGGCTTCGCGCCCCAGCTTCACACACTTTACCATCCGTGCCATTGATGCCTCTCAAAAAGAAATTCGAGACTCTCATTGTACTAGAGCGGTGCCCTACCGCTTCACGCTTTCCGGTGACGCCGTTGCCCACGCGAAGGCGGCTGCTGGAGAAGCGCAAATTGAATCTTGTGCTGGACCGGATCCACGCGGTCCACCAGCACGCGCAGGCGGTCGCCGATCGAGTAGGTCTGCCGGTTTCGCTGGCCGATGATCTGGCGGGTGTTCTCGTGGTAGGTATAGCTATCGCCCGCGATGGTGGAAAGCGGCACCAGACCTTCGATGAACAGTTCGTTGAGTTCGACGAAGAGACCGAACTTGGTGACGCTGACGATCAGCCCGTCGAACTCTTCACCCAGGCGCTGCTGCATGAATTTAGCTTTTTTCCATTCGAGCAACTCGCGTTCCGCTTCGGCTGCGCGCCGTTCGGTAAAGCTGGTGTCTTCGGCAATCTCATGCAGCACATCCTCAGAAATCGGCCCCCCGAGCGCTTCGTCTGTCCCGGCGGCAGTGAGCGCCCGAGGTTCGCGCCGCTGGCGATTCGATCGCGACCAGGGAGAACCCAAGTCCGGCTGCTTGCCGGGCAAAGTCTTGCCCGAGCAGTTTTGGACGACCGGACCTCCGCTCCCTATCGGCACTTGTCCATCGCTCCGCTCGGCCGATTCGGCAAGCACCGCCTTGAGAATGCGATGCACGATCAGGTCGGGATAGCGGCGAATCGGCGAGGTGAAGTGCGTGTAGGTGGTGGCGGCCAGCGCGAAGTGTCCCTGGTTGATCTCCGAGTAGCGCGCCTGTGGCAGCGAGCGCAACATGAGGTAGGAAAGAATCCGTTCCTCGGGTTTGCCTTCGATCTTACTGGTCAGCTTCTGGTACATGCGCGGAGTGATGTGGATGTCCTTGGCGACCTCCAGGTCGCGTGCTCTGTGTCCGGTGCCGCGGCTGGAGCGGCGTTCGCTGCGCAGCGCGAAGCGCTCAACCGGCAGGGCGCCCACCCCGAGAGAGTAGCCAAAGGCGGCGGCGAGGGTCTCGAACTCCAGGACGCGCCTGGCCTCGGGCTTCTGATGAACGCGGTACAGGGAAGCGATCCTTTTATCCTCCAAGTAACTGGCTACAGACTCGTTGGCGGCCAGCATGAACTCCTCGATAATGCGATTGGCTATGTTGCGCTCGGAGCGGGTGACGCCGCGCATCAGGCCGTCGTCGTCGAAGGCGATTACCGGTTCCGGCAAATCGAAATCGATGGAGCCGCGCCCTTCCCGCTTGGCGGCGAGAATCAGTGCCAGCTCCTCCATGAGTTCGAACTGCTCGACCAGCGGGGCATATCTTTGGCACATGGCGGCATCGCCATCGAGAACCAGGCCAACATTGGTGTAAGTCATGCGCTCGGCCGAGCGGATAATGCCGGGGCATAGGTCGTAACGCACGATTTCGCCCTGCGGATCGATTTCCATCGAGCACGACAGGACCAGACGGTCGGCGTGCGGGCTCAGGGTGCAGATCTCTGTAGAGAGTTCCACCGGCAACATGGGAATGGCGCGGTCGGGGAAATACACGGAGGTTCCGCGCCAGCGCGCTTCGCGGTCCATGGGCGAATCCTCGTGAACGTAGTGAGCTACGTCGGCGATATGAACTTGCAGTTCATAGCTGCCGTTTTCCAGGCGGCTCACAGTTACGGCATCGTCAAAATCGCGGGCGGTTTCGCCGTCGATGGTTACGATCGGCAGGCCGCGGAAGTCGCGGCGGCGGCGCAACTCGCGGGCTGGGATCGCCGCTTCGACCGCTTGTGCCTGGGCAAGCGCTTCCAGGGGAAAGCGATGCGGCAGATGGTGCTTGCGGATGACGATCTCGACATCCACACCGAAGTCGTCTTCGTAGCCAAGTATCTCGATGACGCGGCCCTTCGCGCCCTGCGTGGCCGTCGGCCATTCAAGGATCTCCACCTCGACGACCAGATTCTCCAGGTCGTCCCACTCGCGGCGGCGCGCTTCGCTGCCAAGGATGCGATCCTCCGTCCGTTCCGGCCTGCGCAAGCTGATTTTTTCCTGATTCCCGGCGGCTGCGACTTCCGCGGGCCACTCCATGCCGCGTGCAATCGCCACGTCACCGGTGACGCGGTCATCCAGCGGCCGGACATAATGAATGCGCGGCCCATGATGGAAGATGCCGACCACGGTTGCATTGGCACGGTTGGTAATGCGCAGGACGCGGCCCTCGGTGCGTCCATCGCCGGGGCGGCCTTTCAATTCGACGAGAACCTGATCGCCGTGCATGGCCGAGCCGAGCTCCGCCGGGCTGATAAAAATGTCGCCTCCGAGTTGGGCCCGCAGCTCACGGCTATCGGGAACCGCGAAGCCATAACCGTCGCGATGCATGGTGAGCCGCCCCACCACTAGGTTGCGGTTGGCGGCCTCGAGCGGCAGCGAGTAACGGTCCCGGCCGGTGAGCACAAGCTGGCCGTGTTCGACCATCGCGGAGAGCTTTTCTTCCAGCTCGCGCCGCTCGGCGCCGTGCAAGCCCAACTCACGGATGAGCTGCTTGTACCCCGCCGACCGATGTGGCAGCCGCTCGATATGACGCTGTATCAGCTTCTCGGAAATCATGTGAGACTCTGGGAGCCCAGCAGAGCAAATATAACCCTCGCCAAGAAGCATAAAGGCAGAAGATGAAATAAACTAGGGACGTCCCCGATGTAGGAAGTCGTGGCGGAGTGGCAGAATTTACGCGATCAACCGTTGCGGCGGCGCGCGAGCGCAACGCAACCCGAAGCCAACTGTAATCACTTCCGGCAGTTCTGAAGTAGTGAAGTGCGGCCAGGTTTTGGCTATTCACGTGCGGCTTACTGCCACGAAAGGATTCAAAAGTACTATGTGGAAGCCTTCAAGCACCCCCAGCACTCCTGCGTTATCCCCTGAACCCCAGCGACCGGGGTCTACCCCCACCACCAATAACGTCAGCCATGAGGAAACTCACGCTGTGCCGCGTGCAGGCGCGCCGATTCCTTCGGCACAGGATCAGGCCACGATTGGCAAGTCGCTGGTCATCAAGGGCGAGGTCTCGGGCTCTGAATCGCTTTATGTCGACGGGCGCATTGAAGGCTCCGTCAACCTCCCGGGCAATCGTGTAACCGTCGGGCGCAACGGTGTCGTTGCCGCAAATATCACCGCTCGAGAGATCGTGGTTCTCGGCAAAGTTCGTGGCAACATGAATGCCAGCGATCGGGTTGACATTCGCAATGAAGGCTCCTTGACCGGCGATGTGGTGGCGCAGCGCATCAGCATCGAAGACGGAGCGTTCTTTAAAGGAGGCATAGACATCCGCAAACCGGGTGGCCAGAAGGCGGATGCCAAGACGGAGAATGGCGGCGAAGCGCCCGGCGCACAAACCGCCGCTCGCGCCTAAGCGGTAGACATTCAGCGACCACTGATGGCCAGACAACGGCTAGCTTGCCCGCGCCAGCCGGCATCTGGCCCAGGCCAGAAGGACCAGCAATGCTGGAAAGAGTCCTACAATTTCTTGGTTTCTTCTGCCGGCACAGGCACATCAGCCAGCCATTCTCGGCGGCGGTGGAGACCTTCGGCGCATCGTCGACCGATTGGAATCCCGTGCAGCCCGCCACGGCCGGGCATTACATCGTTTGCCTGGATTGTGGAAAACACTTTCCTTACGATTGGTCGAAGATGCGGATCATCAAAGGCCACTAGCCCAATTGTGGCCGCTTTAGCGCCGGCGGAGCGCCCGCCAGGCGCTGCCAATCGTCGAAATGCCCATCCATTGCGTCAGCAGCAGGTAGACCAGGCAATAAGGCACCAGCACCATCACGCCCGTGATTACGGGATGGGTCGCGGGACTCACGCGCCACAGCGCAAGTCCGGCGGCGGCGGCGGCCAGCGCGGCAATCCAAAGCTTGGCGATGCGCGCGATCGAATAGGACACGGCGCCGATGCGCCTAGCGAGCGCGCGGCGCAGCAGCCCGAACTCGATCCAGCCGGCGATTCCCGCCGAGAGAGTCAGGCCAGCGACTCCCCATTTGCGTTCCAGCCCAAGCAGGGGCGGTAACGGCAACGCGAACAGATACCCGAGAACGACCGTGAGCGCCACCCGAACCGTCGCGAACTTCAGTGGTGTACGGGTGTCGCGCAAGGCGTAGAAGGCCGATGAATAGAGGCGTCCGAAGGTCGAGGCCAGCAGGCCGACGCTGGAGCCGGCCAGAACTCCCCAAACGTAGGTCACATCCCTGCTGCCGAAGAGTCCGGAGCGATACAGGGTTGCGACCACCACGTGGCCGAGAAACAGGAAGGCAGCGGCCGAGGGCACCACGAAATAGGCAATCTGCTCTAATCCCCGCGCCAAACGCTCGCGCAATGCCTGCGAGATTTGCTCGTGGGTGCCGAGCGCGCTCGACATGGCGGGCAGCTCGGCGGCCGAAACAGACATGCCGAACAGGCTCACGGGTAGCGTATAGATGGTCTGCGCATAGGAGAGCGCGGCGACCGCTCCGGTCGGCAGAAAGCTGGCGAGCAGGGAATCTACATAGGCGCTGATCTGCACCACGCCGCGCGAAACAAACACCGGGCCGAAATTACGCAGCACCGTGCGAACGTGCTCTCGCTGCACCCCCAGCCGCAGACGCAATGGCCACAGGAAGCGCAATACGGTCGGTAGTTGCACCGCGAACTGCAAAGCGCTGCCAGCCACCGACGCCCAGGAAAGAATCTCGGCCAGCCTCGAAGAGGACACATGCCCGCCTCGCCAAGCCAGCGCCGCAATCAAAGTAAGGTTCCAGATTACCGGCGCGGTGTAAGAAAGAAAAAAACGGCGATGGCTGTTGAGGATTCCCAGGCACCAGGCGCTGAACACCAGCAGGCCGGCGCCGGGAAACAAGATGCGGACCAGGCGAACCGTCAGCTCGCGCTTGTCTCCGTGGAAGCCTGGTGCGATGGCATCGATCAGCCAGGGCGTGGCGAAAACGCCGAGCGCAACCAGGACCGTCGTCGCCACAAACAGCAGGGCGAAGATTGCCTCCGCCAGCTTTCCCGCCTCGTCATCCTGTTGCTCGGCCCGCAGCCGCGCGTAAACCGGAATAAACGAGGCCGACAGCACCCCTTCGCCAAACAGGTTCTGAAGAAAATTAGGAATGCGGAAGGCGGCGCGAAAGGCGTCGGCGGCGTCCGAGTTGCCGAAAAAGTGGGCAAAAACGCGGTCGCGAATCAAGCCGGCGATGCGGCTGAGAAGAATGCCCGCCGCCACCATCGCCGCGGCCGCTTTGCCGCGACCGGAGGCACCACCGTTCGCCTGATTCGCCTCTACCGGAGAAGCCATCGACTTCGGATTCTACACGTTCGCCCGTACGGGGTGCGCGTCGACTTTTCCAGGCCAATGCTGTGCTGGAATCCAGCATCAAACAATCGGGAGACTTTCCGCATGGTTCATCCTTGGCATGACATCACCCCCGGCGAACTGCTTCCCGCTGAATTTCTCAGCGTGATCGAGATTCCTTTCGGCTCCAGCGTGAAATACGAGTTGGACAAGCAGAGCGGGCTCATCCGTCTGGACCGCGTCCTTTACTCGGCTGCTTACTACCCGGCCAACTATGGATTCATTCCCCAGACTCTCGCTGAAGATGACGATCCACTCGACGTGCTGGTCTTTTGCCAGGAGCCGGTCGTGCCACTTACGCTGATCGAGGCGCGCACCATCGGGCTCATGACCATGATCGACTCCGGCAAGAAAGATCACAAGATCATCGCCGTCGCCACTAAGGACCCGGAGTTCAACAGCTATCACGAATTCAGCCAGATGCCAGCCCATCGCCTAGCCATGCTGCGGCGCTTCTTCCAGGATTACAAGCAACTGGAGGGCAAGAAGGTGGAAGTAGATGAATTGGAGCCCGCCAGCAACGCTCACCCGATCATCGAAGACGCGCTGCAACGCTACAGCGAGCAGCGCCGGAAAGGGTTCTACAAGAAACACTGAACCCGTCCGGCTGCCAAATTCAGGATTTCAGATTCCGCAACACGGAGTGCGCGAGGGCGCTCACCCGAGCCCTTGCGTTGGCCCTTTAGGCGAGCGGACGCCTTGGTGTTACGCCGCCGCCTGGCGCGATAGCTCCGAGGTGCAGTGAGCGCAGCGCCGGGCGTCGATGGGTATCTCCATCAGGCATTCGGGACACTTCTTCGTCGTCGGATCGACCGGCGGCTCCTGGCGCGCACGGCTGACCAGCTTGTTGACCGGAACAATCACGCAGAAGTAGACGGCCGCACTGATCAGCAGGAAGGAAATCACCGTGTTGAGAAAATCACCGTAGGCAAATCTCGCCCCGTTCACGACGAAGAAAAAGGCCGAGAAATCGGGTTTGCCGGCAATGGCAGCAATCAGCGGCGTAAGCAGGTCTTTTACGAACGCCGTAACCACCGCGCCAAATGCCGCGCCTATGACAACACCGATGGCGAGATCGACCACGTTGCCGCGAAGCAGGAACTGGCGAAAACCTTTGAGCATGTTCATGACTCCCGAATATATGCAGCACCGGCCGGGGGAAAACGCCTCAGCCGCCTGCGACTTTAGATGGACATCCGGCTGCAAAGGATTTCGATTCAGATTGGGATTATTCCTCCTGCGTAACCGCCTTTTCGGTGGGAGAATGCGGCGCATGAGCTATGACATGATAGCTATGATTAGAGCGGTTTCGTAGTTGTGTATCCTGGCTACGCCGATCGTCTAGGTGTCATGCTGAACGCAGTGAAGCATCCCAGTACAGCGCAGGGCAGAGGTGCAGCCGAAGGATTTTATCGAAAAGCCCCACACGGCGCGGAGTGGGACGGTTCCGTGGGATGCTTCGCGCCACCACCCCAACAGACGCAAAAACAGCGCCCGTTGGAGACCCGCTGGCCCTCAGCATGACAAGGGATATACCTTTCACAATGACAAGGGCAAGAACCTGTTCCTGAGAAAGCGTTTAACGAGAGAGCAAAAAACATGAAACCAGAAAAAGAACGTATCCGCAGCCGTGCCCGTAACCTGTATGAAACAGAGGAAGTTCAGATATACCCAGATGCCAAAGTTGATGCCTCGCCGGGTGTTGGTGCTTGGGTCGAGGCTTGGGTTTGGGTCCCTGATATATATGGGGAATGAGTAACTCACGGAGAGCCGCTCTGGCTGCTCAGTCGCGGCGAGCAGGTACCTTCCGTTTAATAGCGGCTGCTTCCTCGCTCAATTTAGATCGGTTTCCGACAAATTCCCGCCAAATTTCTCCGTCTAGCTTGCTGCCGTGAGCTAGTCCGCCTCCATTACGCTTGCTGTCGAGGCGGTTGAAGTTTCCCAATTTCATGGCGATGCTGCTCGGATTTCGATAATTCGACTGACCTTTGGGAGGCAATCCTAATCGGTTGAGCACTCCACTGAGTTCGACCACCTCGAAGTAAAGATCCAGCGCAAGAATCAGCTCATCTCTCGTCCATTTCGGATTGCGCGCCATTCCTCAGATCCTCATCGGCATGACCACGTAGCGATACTTGAACTCGGCATCCGGAATATCGGGGCGGAGCTGGCCGGCCGACTGTGCGTCCTTGAACTCGATGCGCACCTGGTCGGCGTCGGCGTTCTTGAAGAAGTCGATCAGGTACTGCGAGTTGAAGCCGATGGTCATCGGTTCGGCGGAGTAGTCGATCTCGATCGAGTCTTCCGACTCGCCGGTCTCGGTCGAAGACGAGGAGATTTTGAGTTCATTCTTCTCCAGCCGCAGGCGAATGGCGCCGGAGCGCTCGTCGGCAAACTGCGCCACGCGCTGGATGGCCGCGGTGATCTCGCCGGTGGCGACCGCCACGGAGCGAGTGTTTTCCTTGGGCAGGACCGCTTCATAGTTGGGAAACTGCCCGGTGAGCTGGCGCGAGGTGAGCAAGCGGCTTCCGATGCGGAAGAACAGCGTCGTGTCGTCCTTGGCGAACTCGACGAATTCGCTTTCGCCAGCGCCCAGCAATGAGAGCAGCTCCGCCATGGCCTTTTTCGGCACCAGCGTCTTCAACTCGCCGGAAACCTCCAGAGGGGTGTTGGCGCGCTCGATATGGGCGAGCCGGTGGCCATCGGTGGCCACCATGACGATCGAGTCCGGCTTCAGCAGCAGCAGCGCGCCGTTCAGGGTGTAGCGCGATTCCTCGTTGGAAATCGCGAAGATAGTTTTGGCGATCATCTGCCGCAGCACGTCGCACGGGATCTTGACGATGCCAGCCGTGGGAAACGCCGGGAGACTGGGGAAATTCGACCGGGCCATGCCGACCATCTTGGTGTTGGAGCGGCCGGAACGGAGGTTGACCCAGTGGTTCTCCAGCAACTTGATAGCGATGTCACCCTCGCCAAGCAGCTTGACGTAATCGTAAAGCTTGCGGGCCGGGATGGTGCAGGACCCCTCTTTCTTGGTCTGCGCCGGGCATGCCGTGCGCAGGCTCAGATCGAGGTCGGTCGCGGTGATGGAAAGCCTGTCGGCGGAGGCTTCAAACAGAAAGTTGGAGAGGATCGGGATGGTTGTCTTGCGCTCCACCACGCCCTGGGTAGCGGTCAGCTCTTTGAGCAGGTCAGACTTGCTGACTACGATTTCCATTGCGGTTCCTTGCGCCATGCCTACGTCTGCCATATTTGCACCTTAGAGAGCACCACTCGATTTCCTAGTCTTATATCAAAAAAAAAACTAACTACGCCAGCACCAATCGCAGCCGGACGGAGAAAACCCGTACCACGGGGGATAACCCATTCGCCCGCCTGCACCAGCTTACACCCGAAGGGGCACCTGCCACTCCCAGCAGGATGCAATCGGGACGCTGGACCAGTTTCGCGAGAGGTAGATCCCCGTGAAGCCTAGCCTCAAGGTAACCCTATTCTCAAACTGCTCCAACCTCAAACTGCCCTAATTGCCCAACGTCTCGGTCAGCTTATTGAGCGTACGATTCAAATCCTTGTCGAGCTGCCGCTGCTTATCAATTTTCTCGATGGAGTGGAGGACGGTCGTGTGGTGCTTGCCTCCGAACTGCCGGCCGATTTCGGGCAGCGAAGCCTCCGTCAAATGCTTGGCCAGGTACATGGCGATCTGCCGCGGAAAAACGATCTGGCGCGAGTTGTTCTTGGCCTTGATCTCCGGCAGACGAAGCCCAAACTGCTCCGCCACCGCCTTCTGGATGGCCTCGATCGTGATCTTGCGCGACTGCTGGTCGATGAAGTTCTTGAGCACCTGCTGGGCAGTGACCAAGTTGATAACCACGCCGGTGAGCGAGGCATAAGCCAGCAGCCGGACGAGCGCGCCTTCCAGTTCGCGAACGTTGCTGCGGATGTTTTGCGCGATGTAAGCCGCAACATCGGCTGGCAGTTGCACGCGTTCGCTCTCCGCCTTTTTCTGCAGGATCGCGATTCGGGTCTCCAGGTCGGGAGGCTGGATGTCGGCGATCAGCCCCCACTCGAAGCGGTTGCGCAGCCTGTCCTCGATCTCAGCCAGCTCTTTCGGCGGGCGATCGCTGGCGATCACGATCTGCTTCATCGATTCGTGAAGCGCGTTGAAGGTGTGAAAAAACTCCTCCTGGGTGCGCTCCTTGCCGGTAAGAAACTGGATGTCATCGATCAGCAGCAAATCGACGTTGCGGAAGCGCTCGCGGAAGCTGGTCATGCGGTCATGCTTGATGCTGTTGATCAGTTCATTGGTGAACTTCTCGCTGGAAACGTAGCAGATCGAAAAGTCGGGGCTGTGCTGCTTCACCTGATGGCCGATGGCCTGCATCAGGTGGGTCTTGCCCATTCCCACTCCACCGTAAAGGAACAGCGGGTTGTAAGCTTTAGAAGGCCGGTCGGCGACCGCCAGCGCGGCAGCGTGCGCAAACTGATTGCTGGCGCCGCTGACAAAAGCATCGAATGTATACCGCTGGTTCAGTTGCGCGGCGCTGTCGAAGTCGAAGCGGGACTGCTGTGGGGCCGGACCAGCTGCCGGGGGAGTAAACCCGCCATTATGGCGGATGGCGGTGGCTGCCGCCGGGGAATCTTCGGCGGTGATGAACTCGACATCCTTGACCTCAAGCCCCAGGTTCTCGATGGCTTCACGGATCAGATCGGCATAGCGCTCGCCCATCTCCCGGAACTCGGGCGCGGGCACACGCACAAACAGGGTTGCCCCCCGGGTGTGACTGTAGCGTAACGGCTTGAGCCAGGTGTCGTAGGAATGACGGTTTACCTTCTTCTCAAGCGCAGCCAGAATAAGCAACCAAGGATTCGGCGAAGTTGTAGCAAGCGATGCAGACATTATCAACCAGAGAGCCGGAAGACGCACGGCTGGAAAACGATTTGTCAATCTGTCACGCCGTGAATCGGCAAACCCAATGCTTCGGGTGACCCACAATACGCGCAACCGTGTACGGCGGATGGAGCATGCCGGATTTATCGTGTGACTCGTCGTGCATACTAGCACGTTCGAACTGAATTGAGCAGCTTTCTCTTCGCCACCGGACGATGAATTTTGTCTGGGATTTATGCGCGTTTAGAAGTTGTTGCGAATGTGGTGCAGAAACCCGTCCAGCCCCGAAGCTTGCGAGCCCGCCGCCCAATCGGCGTCGGGGCTTCAACTCTTCCACCACCATGGAGTTGCCGCGTTATGATGCTCGCGGCCAGGGTTTTTGAGCACCGGCGGCGGTGCAGCCTGCGGCGCAGCTCCCCGCGCCCGGCAGGCCCGGCCCGGGGAGCTGCCTCGAAGCAGGGGCAAGGCCGGAGATTTGGGTAGTGGGCTACCTTGAATTGGACACTCCGTTTCCGTGTGGCATAATGCGTTTCCCCAAGCCAAAAAATGTCGTTTTGGCACGGCTAAATGACTCCTGATTCAAAGTAGCCCACTACCCGAAATTGCTGCCGGTTTGCGGCCCTCTGGCATCTCGTTTATACTTCTGATTTGCTGATTATCTTTGTTTGCCTAGTTAGGAGCGCAGCTTTTCAATGCCGAAGCGCACATTCCAGCCCAATCGCCGCCGCCGCTCGAAGACGCACGGATTTCGAACTCGCATGAAGACCAAAAGTGGACAAGCCGTGCTCTCGCGCCGCCGCGCCAAGGGCCGCAAGCGGGTTTCCGTGAAACCTGGGTATCGTGATTAATTGCATTGTGTTTCCGGTTGTGGGGTGAAGCGCATCGCCGGCAAACCCAGTGATGCGGCCGCCAGCACACAAGCCAAAGGGCCTGAAGGATATTTGGAAGGCACTGTCTGGAGTCGGACTGGACTTCCGCATCCGAACACGGTGGGTGCATTTGCCGGACCGGATCCGTCGTCGTGAGTGACACTCCGAAAGGCATTTTCCCGAAATCGGCCCATCTGCTCAAACACGCGGACTTTCGTCGCGTGTATGAGAATGGAAAGCGGCATTTCTCCGGAAATATGACGGTGTTTTATTTGCATCGCGCACCCCTCGCGCCGGAAAATACTAGCACCGCTCGGGCGGAGTTGGCGGTCGCGGAAGCCGCTCGTATGGGGGGGGCTCGTATAGGGTTCACCGTCTCGCGCGCCCTGGGTGGTGCGGTGGAGCGCAACCGCATTCGCCGCCGCACGCGAGAGGCAGTGCGGCAACACTACAGCCGGTTGGCCGGCGGCACCGTGGACGTGGTGATCAATCCCCGGAAGTCCGTGCTGAAGACCGACTTTGCGGTGTTGTCGCAGGAAGTAGCGCGTGCCTTCGCGGTCATCGGGCAAAGCGCGAGCCCGGGCGATAAACGACCCGGACCCGATTTGCAGAAAAGTAGTTCGCGAAAAGGTGAAAAGCCGCGTTTGGCGAAAGAGCGAGAATTATGAAGTGGGTCGCCATCAAGCTACTCGAGCTTTACAAGCGGTGGATATCGCCCGGACTGCCGCAGTCTTGCCGCTTCGTGCCCAGCTGTTCGGAGTTTGCCATGGAGGCGCTGGATGGGCACGGAATGGTGCGTGGCACCTGGTTGGCGCTCCTGCGTATTGCGCGCTGTAACCCGCTGGGAGGCAGCGGTTATGATCCTGTTCCGGCCTGCGCCCCAACACGCGCAACGACGACGCGTGTTGGGGACCCCGAGCAAGCCGCATCCCGACCGACGAAAAGATCGCGTCAGTTCGGAAGCGGGCCGGAAGGTTACGACACTTACACAGAACGTGTGCACACGGGCGCCGCTAAAGGCAGGCGCTGCTGTTCCACATCCAACTGACTGCGCCGGGGCCCTGTGACCGCCGGCGCCGAAATGGTTAGAACTTGCCAGAGTACCGCAATCCACAATCCGAACCCGGCGGCCAGAAGAACTTCCTTCTGATCATCGCCCTCACCGTAGTCGTTCTTTTTCTGTCTCAACAATATTTTTCCCGGCACAATCCGCCTCCGGAGCAGAAGGCGCAGGCACCCGCTTCCGCCGCGCAGCCGCCAAGCGTACAGGCGCCGCATGCGCCGCCGCAAACGAAATCCGCCGGAGCCAAGCAGGCCGGCACCGAATCGGACATCGTAGTGGAGAACGATCTCTATCGCATCACCTTCACCAATCGCGGCGGCTTGGTGAAGTCGTGGGTCCTGAAGAAGTCCCAGGATGCGAGCGGCAAACCGCTGGAGATCGTCAATGAGGCAGGGGCATCCCAATGGGGTTACCCGCTGTCATTGTGGACTTGGGACGAAGGCCTGCGTAACAAGCTGAACTCGGCGATGTATGTGCCGAGCGCCACTGGCACGGTCCGGGCTCCCGGCCAGTTGACCTTTGAGTTTGCCGATGGCGACGTCACCGTGCGCAAGAGCTTCCGCTTCGAGGCCGCGAGTTACGCGGTGCACATCGAAAGCTCGGTGGTGCGCGGTGGCAATTTCGTAACGGCGCTGCCGGCATGGCCGTCCGGCTTTGGCGATGCGGAGTCCGCGTCTGCCTATGCCGCCCAGGTCATCAATTTCTCCAACGGCGAAAAGACCGAACGCCTGAAGCCCGACAAGAAGGGCAAGGCAATCAGCAACGGCAACATCCTGCGCGGTCCCTTCGAATACTTCGGTCCGGTGGACCAGTACTTTGCCGCGATCTTTTTGCCGGATTTCCCGCAGCAGGCTTCGGCGGCGACGCTGCGCAACCTAGCGGTTGTTCCCAACCCGCAGAAGCCGAATGAGACGGAGAAAGTCGAACTGCTGGGCGTGGCCGTGGGCAATGCCAATGGGGTGACCAATCAGCGCATTTTCGTCGGCCCCAAAGCGGTCGACGTGCTCAAGTCGGTTCGCGCCAACACCCTGAACGGGCAGCCGGATGGCGCCGATCTGAGCGGGATGATCGACTGGGGCTTCTTTGCGATTATCGCCAAGCCGCTGTTCGTATGGCTGAAATGGACACATGATCACTGGCCCTTCCCCAATTGGGGCTGGTCGATCATTATCCTGACCTTGATCATCAACATCGTGCTGCTGCCGCTTCGTCTCTTCCAGATGAAGTCGGCCTTGGAGATGCAGCGAATCCAGCCGCAGATCCAAGCGATCCAGAACAAGTATAAGAAGTACCCGATGCGCGACCCGCGACGGGCCGAGATGAACCAGGAGATCTCGGGGCTCTACAAGGAACACAAGGTGAACCCGGCCAGCGGGTGTCTGCCGCTACTGGTTCAGATGCCGTTCCTGTGGGCGTTCTACCAGATGCTGTCGCAGGCCAATGAGCTGCGTCACGCGCGCTTTTACTGGCTGCATGACCTCTCGGCGCCCGACCATATGCTGGTTCTGCCGATCCTGATCGTGTTGACCACGCTGCTGATGCAGAAGATGACTCCGCAGGCCGGCGTCAGCAAAGAGCAACAGCGGATGATGAACCTGATGATGCCGCTCATGCTCGGCTTCTTCAGCTATTCGGTTGCCTCCGGCCTGGGCCTCTACTGGGCGGTGGGCACGGTGGTCGGAATCGTTCAGCAGTGGGTAATGAATCGTACCAAGCTGGGACAGGAGATCCACGCCCTCGCCGACAAGCGCGCCCGTAAACAAGCGGGATTGGGAGTCGATTCTAGCAACAAGGACAAGGACAAGACCCTGCGTCGCTGAGTTTACTGAGTGGAATGAAATGCCTATAACCGACAAGATCGCTACCGCCAAGCGCATCAGTGAGCTGCTGAACTCCATTATCAAGCACGGCGACTTCCGCCTGAAGTACAAGATCACCGTCGATCCGCCTCTGCCTGAGGAGCGCGACTGGGAGAAGCCGGTGATCCTGGTTGAGCTGTCCGGGGCCGATACGCCGCTGCTGATGGAACGAGGCGCCGAACTGCTGCGCGCCATCGAGTACCTGGTTCTGGAGTCTTTACGGCTCGGGTCGGAGGATCACGAGAAGGTCGCCTTCGATGCCATGGGTTTCCGCGCCGCGCGCTTCGAGGAGTTGCGGCTGTCCGCCAGCGTCGCGGCCGAGAGGGTGCGCAAAACGGGATCGCCGTATGCTTTCACGCCTATGTCTTCACGTGAGCGCCGCATCGTCCACTTGGCGCTGCGCGACTCCGAAGACCTGCGTACCGAGAGCGAGGGCGAGGGTCCGAACCGGCGCTTGGTCGTCTACCCCAAGGACTTCAAGGGCAGCACGCCGCGTCCCATGCCCATGCGCCGCGGAAGAAGATAGCCAAGAGAATTCATGCGGGTGCGGGCGTTGTCCCGGAGCCAGACTTAAAATTCCTTCATGCAGCTTGACGACACCATCGTCGCCATTGCCACGCCTCCGGGACGCGGCGGTCTGGGCGTGGTTCGCCTCGCCGGTCCCGAATCGAAGGCGATAGCCTCGGCAATGTTGCGGCTTTCAGCGGGACGCCAACTGGAAGCCGGCCGGGCGCACTTCGGGGTACTGATCGAGCCCCGCACAAACGAACGTATCGACGAGATTGTCGCCACCTATTTCGCCAAGCCCCACTCCTACACGACGGATGACATCGTCGAAATCTCCTGCCACGGTTCGCCCGTGGTGCTGCGGCAGGTGGTCGAGCAGGCGCTGGCCGGTGGAGCGCGGCTAGCCGAGGCGGGTGAGTTCACCATGCGGGCCTTCCTGAACGGCCGCATAGACCTCACGCAGGCGGAGGCGGTGCGCGACCTCATCGAGTCGCAGACTCTCTACCAGGCCAAGGTCGCGGCGCAACAACTGCAGGGCGCACTCTCGCACCGCTTGCAACCCATCAAGCAGAAACTCGTGGAACTGATCGCCATGATGGAGGCCGGCATCGACTTCGCGGAGGACGACGTGGCGGTGCTGCCGGCCGAACAGATTCTGCACCGCATCGCGGAAGTGCGCGAGCCGCTGACCGAACTCGCGGAGAGCTTCGCTTACGGCAAATTCGTGCACGAAGGATTGACGCTCGCCATTGTCGGTCGGCCCAACGTTGGCAAATCGAGCCTCTTCAACCGGCTGGTCGAGCGCGAGCGGGCCATCGTGACCGCTACGCCCGGCACCACGCGCGACCTGGTGACGGAGACCGTTTCGATCGGGGGCATTCCGGTCAGGCTGGTCGATACGGCTGGAATCAGGCAGGCGCTCGACGAAGCGGAAAGCATCGGCGTCAGCAAGTCGATGGAGGCTCTGGCTGATGCCGATCTTGTACTGGTGGTGCTCGACGCCTCCCAGCCACCGGACAGAACCGATCGCGAGTTGCTGGAGCAGGTCGTCGAGCGCGCAGCCGTCGCGGTGCTGAACAAAAGCGACCTTGCCGCTGCCGCCAGCACGGCCGACAAAGGCATAGCCTTGCGGGATGGCGGAGTTCCGGTCGTTTGGACCTCGGCGCTGAGCGGTGAAGGCATCGCCGAATTGCGTCAGCAGATTCTGCGCCACGTCCACGGCGATGGCCCGCCGCAGGAGACTGGAATGCTCACCAACCTGCGCCAGCAGCAGCAGGTGACACGCACGCTGGCCGCGCTCGCCGCAGCCGCGGTGTCGGTCAGGGCCAACACGCCGCATGAGATGATCCTGCTCAACCTCTACAACGCCCTCCACGCCCTGGACGAAGTCACCGGTGTCACTACCGCCGACGATATCCTGAACCTGATTTTTGGGACCTTCTGCATCGGAAAATAGAACTGCTTCAGTAGCTTCTGGTTGACTGTTGGGGCAGAAAAAGTGATGTCTGGCCAGAACAGGCGCATGGGCTCGGAAGCCGGCGCCCTGCCCTGTTATGCTTCCATTAAGTCTAATTTGGAGATGACAGTTTCGCTTTGCCTCCCATCCTCAATGCCCAGGGCCTGTCGAAGTCATTCGGAGCGGCGCCTCTGTTCGAGAACGTCTGGTTCACCGTCGGCGAAGGCGATCGCATTGGCCTGATCGGACCTAATGGCTCCGGCAAATCGACGCTGCTGCAAATCCTGATCGGGCGCATGCCGCCGGACAGCGGTGAAATCGCCGTCCGCAAGCTTGCCCGCCTCAGCTACATTGCGCAGGAGTCGCAATTTGCCCCGGGCGAGACTGTCCGCTCGATCATCCAACGCGCGCTGGGTGCGGCCAGCGTGCCGCGCGCCGAATGGGAGGGCCGCGCTGCCGAGACGCTAGGCCGCGTCGGATTCGACGACTTCAACCAGGACGCCACGGCGTTATCCGGCGGCTGGCGCAAGCGCTTAGTGATCGCCGAGGCCCTGGTGCAGGAGCCCGACGTTCTGCTGCTGGACGAACCGACAAACCATCTCGATCTGGCCGGCATCGAGTGGCTCGAAGGCTTGCTCGAAAGCGCACCGTTCGCCTGCGTGGTCGTCAGTCACGACCGCTACTTCCTGGAAAACGCCGCGACCTCCGTGGTCGAGCTGAACCGCCTTTATCCGGAAGGCATTTTTCGCGTCGATGGAAATTACAGCGCCTTTTTGGAGAAGAAGGAGGAATTTCTGGAGGCGCAGGCGAAGCGGCAGGAAGCGCTGGAAAACCGCGTGCGCAATGAGATCGAGTGGCTACGGCGCGGTGCCAAGGCGCGCACTTCGAAGTCGAAGGCGCGCATCGACAAAGCGCAGGAGTTCATTCGCGAACTGGCGGACATGGACACGCGGATGCGCAGCGCGTCCGCTAAAATCGATTTCTCCGCCACCGATCGTAAGACTAAGCGCCTGATCGAAATGCGGAAGGTGAGCTTTCGAATCGGCGAACGTGCGCTGTTCGAGGACCTCGACTTCATCGTCACCGCCGGCATGCGCGTCGGATTGGTCGGGCCAAACGGCAGCGGAAAAACCACTTTGCTGCGGCTGTTGCGCGGTGATTTGCCGCCATCGACGGGCGAGATTCGCCGCGCCGACTCGCTGCGTATCGTGCACTTCGATCAGAACCGCGAGATCGATCCCACGCTGACGCTGGCGCGTGCCTTGGCGCCCGACAGCGACTCCGTCATCTATGGAGAGCGGGTGATTCATGTCGCCTCGTGGGCGTCGCGCTTTCTGTTCACCGCCGAACAACTCAACCAGCCGGTGTCTCGGCTCTCCGGTGGCGAACGCGCCCGGATTCTCATCGCCAAGCTGATGCTTGAGCCGGCTGACGTGCTCCTGCTGGATGAGCCCACTAACGACCTCGATCTACAAACGCTCGAGATCCTGGAGGAAAGCCTGCTTGAGTATGGCGGCGCGCTGGTGATGGTAACCCACGATCGCTACCTGTTGGACCGCGTTTCCACAGTGGTGCTGGGACTCGATGGCATGGGCGCGGCCGCTCGCTTCGCCGACTACTCGCAATGGGACGCATGGCAGAGAGCACGCAAGCAGGCAATGGCGGCTGAGTCCCGGCGGCGGGATCTCACTCCAACCGCGCGCACTGCGGCCTCATCGGCGAAAAAGAAGCTTTCCTATCTGGAAGCACGCGAGTTTGCGGCCATTGAACAACGCATTGCCGAAGCCGAGCAGGCGCTGGCGGCCGCGCGCGGCGCCTTTGAGGATCCGGCGATCGCCTGCGATGCGCCACGCCTGCTGGCCGCGGAGGCAGAGACCATCGCCGCGCAGAAAGTGGTGGACGACCTCTACGCTCGCTGGGCGGAGCTGGAACAAAAAGGCGGCTGAATCGACCCCCAAAAGCCACAAAAAGCCATAGTTTGTGCAGCAATTCTGTGTCCGATAATGATTTGCTATGTCCGATAATGCGTAAAGGGCTGCTCAACCTGGCTGCTTGTCCGACAAGTACGATGAGATTTCAGCGTGAACGTCGCCTGAGGCCGGGTTTTGGTTATGGGTCCAGTTATGGAGCCAGCTCAAACTCCGGCTGATTGGCGCCGCGCCGCTGAGGCGGAATTAAACGGCAGGACAACCGAGAATACCGTGCCCCTGCGCATTCCGTCACCGCTGGAACGCATGCGGATCGTCCCGCCATGCTTGTCGATAATCTGTTTGCTCACCCAAAGACCAAGCCCGGTCCCGATCGTGCCTTTCGTCGTGAAGAACGGCTCGAAGAGATGCTGCCGTGAACTTGCACTGATGCCGTTGCCGTTGTCAGCTACGGTTACCCGGACGTGGCGATCGCCATTCTTGCAGACCTGCGCCTGTAGACACCCGCAACTTGATCGTGCCTTGCACATCGATAGCGTCCAGGCTGTTGGACAGGAGATTGGAAAAAACCTGCCGCAGCTCGCCAGCCACGGCGATCACTTGCACATCGCCATCCCATTGCTTCTCGATGACGGCCTGCTTGGCTTTGATCCTGCTCTTCAGCAAGTCGATCGCAGATTCCAAGACGGCATTGACCGACATGAGCGCCGGTGCATTGGACTCGCGATAAAAGCCCAGCGACTGTCGCGTGATATGCGCGATCCGCTTCAGCTCGGCGTCGGCCATGTCCAGGTACTGACAAGCTGTTTCCGGCAGATTGCCGGCGCTTTTGGCGATGAAGAGTGCATTCGTCACCGCCTCCAGAGGGTTGTTGATCTCATGCGCGATGGCTGCCGCCATGCGCCCCACGGAAGCCAGTTTCTCGCTGCGGAGTAGTGCCTGCTCGGCCCGCTTGCGCTCGCTGATGTCCATGTGCAGCCATAGGCGGCCGTACGACTTTCCATCTACGTTCAAGGGAATGAAATCCCTCAGGCATGTTCCCCCGCCCTGCATGGCGAGTTCTTCGCCCACGACCGGTTGTCCTCGATCGAGAACTTCACGGATGCGGGCGAGGGACTCCTCAGGATGCGTGTAACCATGCTTGATCTTCTCGAGCATGTCACCCGAGTAAAGCCCCACCAGGTCGGCGGGCACGTCCGCCAGACCGAAACGGTCGCAGAATGCCTGATTGGCGAATTCGACCCGCCCCTCGTCGGTCACCAGCAAGACGGCGGAATACATGCTGGAGAGAATCGCGTAGAAACGTTGCAGGGTGGTCTGCAGAATACTCTCGGCCTGCTTGCGCTCGGTAATGTCGCGGAGGATAACGGTGTAGAGCTTCTCCCCGTCCGCTTGTACTTGGGAGATGGTGGCTTCAATAGGGAATTCTTCCCCGTTGGAGCGGACTGCGGTTAGTATGCCCGGCGAACTCATGGAACGAGCGGTTATGCCCTCGCTTTCAAACAGCCGAATGCGCTCGCGATGGACCTCTCGCAAGCTCTTGGGAATAAAACGGTCGAGATTAGAACCAACTGCTTCCGATGCCGTGCACTGAAAGACAGCTTCAGCCGCTCGATTGAACACGACAACGCGCTGCTGCTCATCTATCGAGATCACCGCGTCCATAGCAGAGCCAATAATGCTTTGCAGTTTGGCCTGGCTGGAGCGCAATGCCTCTTCAGCCTGGGCGTGGGCGGCACGAATGCGTAGAGTACCCAAGCCATATGCCAGGTCGTCCGCCAGTTCCGTCAGCAGCTTGACTTCAGCTTCCGAGAACGTATCCGGGTCCCGTGAATAGATAGTGATTGCCCCAAAGGTCTTATCGCCTTCCTTGAGAGGGACGACCAGCGAGCAAGCATAGCCGCGCTTGGTGGCCTCTTCGCGCCAGGGCAGGAATTTGGGATCGGTAAGCATGTTGCGGCACATCGACGGCCGTCCGGTGCGGATGGCGGTGCCGGTAGGACCGCGTCCACGTTCGCCGTCGGCCCAGGTGATCCGCATCGTCTCCAGGTATCCCTCTTCAAAGCCGGCAGAGGCGACGGGACGGACCGTCTTGTTTTCGTCATTCTCGGCAAAGCCGATCCATACCATCGCATGACCGCAATCTTCATGGATAATGCGACACACCTGTTGCAGGAATGCCGGCTCATCGGTGGCATGCATCAGTTCCTGGTTGCTGTTGCTCAGGGCCCTGAGCGTGCGATTGAGCCTCTGGAGCTGTTCTTCCGCCTGCTTACGCGCAGTGATGTCGGTGAAATAGACGCGCACACGCCTCAATTCCGGAAGGTGGTAATTCGTTTGCAGGAAAACCCTGTCGCCGGCCTCAACTTCGCGGACAATTACTTGTTCGGAATCGGTTGTGAATTCGGCGATCACCGAAGCCAATTCCGCTAATAGAGGATGGTTGGCCCCATGCTCAAGAAGATCAGGGAACATCTTCTGTGCTGCTGGATTGGCGTAGCTGACCTTGCCATCCAGGTCAGTCTCGAAGATTGGATTTGGATTTAGCTCGGGAAAGCTGGCGACATGGGCAACGTGTTCCTCCGCCCGGTCCCGCTCCGCTGTGCGCTGCTGCAGGAGTTGCGATGCTTTCGCCAACGATTGGCCGACCTCGTTCGCTTCCGCGAGGTCGAGCGGTCCTATATCGACCGGCTCGCCAGATCCCAACGCCACGGCGGGGACGATCAGCGACCGGATGGACCCGGAGATTCGCCGTGCCAGAATCAGCGCCAAGGAAATCCCCGCCAACAACAACAGGAGCGCGCCGCCAACCGTCCACAACAGCCAATGCCGAAGTCCCGCCAGCATGACTGCTTTGGGAATTCCGATCCCTACGGTCCAGCCGGATTTGGGTGACCGGCTGAAAACGGTGACGATAGGGACGCCTGCCCGGTTTGTTGTCTCTAGATGGCCCTCAGCAGCCTCGGACGTTGCTTTAATGAGAGCGGGAACAGCCGGCAGCCCGACATAGCCTTTTTCTAAACGGTCCCGAGCGACCACCACACGATTGCCATCCAGGATGGTTGCGGGCCAATTGGCTGGAATACTCTGTTGAGAAAGAACCGCTTCGAAGTGGTTGGCTGGTGCGGTCATCATCAAGGCATACTTAACCTGACCGTCGCGAATCACCGGCACCGCAACACCAGCAACAAGGCGTTTTGTAAGGGCCCCGCTGTACAGGTTGACGATGACCGGCTTGCCCGTCTCAAATACTCTTTTCGTCTGAGCCCAAGCAACGAGCTTGGGTAATGGCGTCCCCAAAGGAAAGAATGTGTTGGCAATCTGCTGTCCGCCAGCATCGTTCAGAGTGAAGACGGAGTCGTCGGAATAATCACGCAGGACCGCGTGCGCCTGCTTATCGAAGGCCGGCACATCGCCCGAGATGGCCGATGGTGACGTGGCAAGGGCTGTGGCGCTGGCTTGCATGGCGGCTAGCTCCTGGTCAACCACCATGGAGAGCGCGCGTGCGGTTTCCAAGACACTCTGCTCCAGGAGGTTCCGCCTTTGCTGGTATGCGTAAGAGATAACGAAGCCAGCGATAAAGCAGACCGGCAGAATGCAAGCCAACACTAAACAGGCAACCCGGAAGCGAAGCGCCCGTTGGCGTAGTTCGCCGCCGGAGCGCGACGGTTGCGCGGGACTTTCAGATGGAGACAGCTCATCGCTGCTGCGCTTGCCCTGAGTAACGTCGATACCTGCCATGAGGCACCAAAGACTCTGCGGAACGGCGGTGGCCATGTGCCAACACGTTCTGAGCCGAGTCCCGCTCGGGAATATCAAGAATCACGAAAGTGTAGGCAAATTCCTGTGTGGTGGCTGTGACAAGGGTCACAGATGGCGTCCGAAGCGGGTCTTGGCGTCCAATGGACGCACGCTATGTCTGCTATCGGACATTAGCTAGTTTCATAAACCGAAGTCAGAGGAGACGACGAATCCCCTCAGGGGCTAAAGCCCGCACTCTTGTTGGCTCCAGACGGACGGGCTAAAGCCCGTCCCCTTCAACGCGGCTGAAGCCCGCCCCCATTTCGCTTCTACAACTACTGCCTTACTGCAACAGGATTCCAGTTTCGCCGTTACCGTTTTCTTCCTCGGGCGGGATGACGACGGCGGCCGCGACCTTGTCTCCGCCTTCCAGTTGCAGAAGGCGCACGCCCTGAGTGGCGCGTCCGGCCTCGCGGATGTGATCGGTGCCCATGCGGATGATCTTGCCGTACTGCGAGATCAGCATGGCCTCCGACACCTCGCTGACCAGCAGAATCGAGACCACGCGTCCGTTGCGCTCGGTGGTTTTCACGTTGATTACGCCTTTAGCGCCGCGTCCGGTAAGGCGGTAGTCCTCGGCCGGAGTGCGTTTGCCGTAGCCGTTTTCGGTGACGGTCAGGATGAGATTCGGGACCGCCTGCTCGGCCTCCGACTTGTCTTTGTTCTTGCGCCGGGGCGCTGCCGCCTGCTCATCGGTGAAGACCTGCTTGGTGGTGGCGGCCATGCCGACGATGTAGTCCTTGGCAGCCAGTTTCATGCCGCGCACGCCGTAAGCGGGGCGTCCCATGACGCGCACTTCGTCTTCGTCGAAGCGCACGGCCATGCCCTCGTGGGTGGCGAGGAAGATGATCTGCTGGCCATCGGTGAGCTGCGCCGCCACCAGTTCGTCGTCCTCCTCGATGCCAATGGCAATGATGCCGCGCGACATGACATTCGAAAAATCATTGAGCGCGGTCTTCTTCACCGTGCCCTTGCGGGTGACGAAGAAAACATATTTGCTGGCCTCCTCCAAATCGCGCACCGGCAGCAGCGCGCGCACGGCTTCGCCGGGCTGTAACGCCACCAGGTTGCCGAGGTGCTTGCCGCGTCCGGCGGCGGCCACATCAGGAATCTCATACACCTTGAGCCAGTAGACCCGCCCGGTGTTGGTGAACACCAGGATGTAGGCGTGGGTGGAAGCGACGAACAGACGCTCGACGAAATCCTCCTCGCGCGTGCTCATGCCCTTGCGTCCGGTGCCGCCGCGCCGTTGCTGGCGATAGATCGAGATCGGGGTGCGTTTGAGATAGCCGGCATGCGAAACGGTGACGGCCACCTGCTCGTCGGCGATCAGGTCTTCGAGTTCGAGTTCCTTGGCCTCGTCCACAATGACGGTGCGGCGCGGATCGGCGTAATCCTTCCTGATCTGCTTGAGTTCGTCGACGATGACCGCGCGCAGCTTCTTTTCGGAGCCGAGAATGGTTTCGTATTCGGCGATGCGGTCGCGTACTTCCGCCAACTCTTTCAAGATTTCATCGATGGAAAGCCGCGTCAGCCGGTGCAGTTGCAGCTCGAGGATGGCGTCAGCCTGCCGGGCGGTGAATGGCCTCTCGGGGTTGACCTCCGGAGGCCGTCCCGTGAGGTTGATGGTGATCTTTTTGCCGGTGAAATAGGCAACCAGGTTCTCGCGGGCGTTGGCTCGGTTGATGCTCCCACGAATGACGGCAATGACGTTGTCGATGTGGTCGAGCGCGAGTTGGTAGCCTTCCAGAATGTGCTCGCGATCCTTGGCCTTTTGCAGCAGGAAGGCGGTGCGGCGGCGCACCACGTCGATGCGGTGATCGATAAAGTGCTGGATGGCCTGGATCAGCCCCATCTCCTTGGGCTGGGCGTTGACCACGGCCAGAAAGATCATGCTGAACGATTCCTGCATCGAAGTGTGCTTAAAGAGCTGGTTGAGCACGATCTGCGATTCGGCGCCGCGCTTGAGTTCGACCACTATGCGCATGCCGTCGCGATCGCTTTCGTCGCGGACGTCGGAGATGCCGTCGATGGTTTTGCTGATGACCAGATCGGCGATGCGCTCGATCAGACGCGACTTGTTTACCTGGTAGGGAATCTCGGTGACAATGATGGCGTCGCGCTCTTTAGTTATGTGCTCGATGGCAGCCTTGGCGCGCATCAGGAAGCGGCCGCGTCCGTGGGTGTAGGCGTCCTGGATACCCTTGCGCCCGTAGATGAAGCCGCCGGTCGGGAAGTCGGGCCCCTGCACCAGCTTGAGAATCTCTTCGAGCGGGGTGTGCGGCTGGTTTACGAGCTGAATGGTGGCATCGACGATCTCGCCCAGATTGTGCGGCGGAATGTTGGTTGCCATGCCAACGGCAATACCGTTGGAGCCGTTGATGAGAAGATTGGGAACCCTGGTCGGCAGAATCGAAGGCTCAAAAGAGGTCTCGTCGAAGGTGGCGGAGAAGTCGACGGTGTCCTTGTCGATGTCGGCCAGCAACTCTTCCGCAATGGCCGTCAGGCGGGCTTCGGTGTAACGGTAGGCCGCCGCCGGGTCGCCATCGACGGAACCGAAATTTCCCTGGCCGTCGACCAGGGGATAGCGCAGAGAGAAATCCTGCGCCATGCGTACCAGGGCGTCGTAAACCGCGCTGTCGCCATGCGGATGGTATTTGCCGAGCACTTCGCCGACGACCTTGGCGCACTTGACTTGCTTGCGATTGTGCAGCAATCCCATGTCGTGCATGGCGTAGAGAATGCGCCGATGCACGGGCTTGAGACCGTCACGCACGTCGGGCAGCGCACGGCCGATGATCACCGACATCGAATAGTCGAGATACGATCGCCGCATCTCGTCTTCAATGTTGATGGATACCACGTTGGCCGCGCCCGGCCCCTGGCCGTCGCCACCTAGAGGTAACTTGTTCTGCTCGTCTGCCATTCACTTCCCCGCTTTCTTCCCGCCCACATCTGCTAACTGCGGCAGATATGGAGCACCAAAACTACGGCGCCTGCCGGGGGCCCGGTTGGTCGCGCTCTGCCCGCCGGACACACTCGCGACCGCGGCTGAAAGAGAGCGCCGCAAAAGCCCTTTCGCGATCCCGGTTCAGCCTCTGGTTTCCGCACGTAACTGCCTGCAATTACAGGATGTTACACACAGGTAGAACCGTTTTTATTATAGCACGATATAGCGATTCCATGTCACCCTATGGAAGTGTCCGACGCCGCTCTGGGCGGGGCTTTTCGACGAAATCCTTCGGCTGCGCTTCTGCCGAAAACCGTACCGGGATCCTTCGCTTTGCTCAGGATGACACTTACACAGTACGGGACGTGGGGCATCCGCACAGGAAACCGCATGGACCCTCACGTCGCGACTTCATCGCTCCTCAGGGTGACACCTCGATGGCAAGCACAAGTCCCCAGGTTAGCGCTGGACAGCACGGCGCGGGACGGGGCACCCGCCAGCTCTTCGATCCCACATCTGCTGACTACGGCAGATATGGGGTACCGTCGGGAAGAAACTACCCCACTCAAGCCAACTGCGGGCTTGAATGGGCCACCAACCACTCACAAAAAGGGAAGGCTTCAGTGTTCGTGCCGCGTGAATCTTACTGCGCCTTCACAGGGACGTGGAAATCCACGCCACGGTCTTGGTTCACCTGCTCGGTCGCCGGAACGTCCAGCTCGGCGATGGGAATTCGCGAACGCGGTCCGGAGAGCACGAAAAGCGTCGAGCCCATAATCGCGTAGTTGGCGACCTGCTGCCGATGGCCGTCTCGAAAGACGAGCACGGTGAGCTCGGCTAACTCGTCGTTGGCTGAGCCCTGACCGCCACGCCTCTGCTGGTACGATTGGGGCGCAGGCGCGCTGCTCACAGGCGGCGGAGAGCTGTCAGGCGAGTAGTAGCCGGGCGCAGGCGCGTACTGCGGCGGATATGGGTATCCCGAATATGGACCCGTGTCGAAAGTGCCGGCGACGTAGCCGGTATAAGCGGGATCGACGCCGTAATCGGTCGCGTATGGAACGTAAGCGCCGTAGTAATAGGGTCCGTAGGGCGAAACATAGCCGAAGGTCCGAGGATAACGGCGGTAATGATAGGGGACACCCGGCCTGCCGAAGCCGATTGAAGGGCTTGAAAAAGTGCCGCCAACGTGAGTCCCCGACCGACTTCCCGCAGACACACTACCCGAGGCCGACATGCCCCGAACCTGGGCCGTCAACCCGAGGGATAATGTGAGGAAAAATGCGAGCGAAGCCGCACTAAAACACCGCATACCGCACCTCACGATTAGGATAACCCGGTTTCTGGGATTTAGATGCGACAGAAGTATCAAGTTGACGCAGATTTAAGGACAATAGGGCGGCAGCACGGGCTGGCCGTTAGAAGCCGCGGTAACCACGCGCCAGTTGAATCAGCCCAACGAAGCTAAAGCCAGCTTGCGCCAGAATGGTTCCGTAGCCGACGCCGACCGCAAAGGAGTGATAACGGCGGCTCTCGAACAGGTCGGCAAAGACCCCGGCACTAAAGACGATCAGGAACGGCAGGCAATAGAAAAAGAAAATGCCGCCCGCCGCATTGGGCATAAAGATGGCGAGCAGAGCGACCTCCGCGGCGACCAGCAGAGGCGCGGTGTTGCCGAAGAAGCGAGTGCGCGGCCACAGCAGATAAGCGATCAGAGACAAAACCGTGAGCAGGGCTGTTGCCGGGGCTTCTCGCAAAAAGAAGCCTCCCACGGCGCCGTTGAGCGTTGCGGCGAGAGCGGGACGGGCGAATGCGGCCCACTCTGCCTTGGACATCGACACCCCGAAGAAGCCGATGCTGGTGCCGTAAACGGCCCAGAGAAACAAGAGCGCGATGGCAGACGCCGCAGCTAGAATTCCGGCAGCCGCCCGTCTTCGGCCAGGCACGGCCCAGAGCATGAATGCCAGCGCGAGCGGAAGCACCAGCAGCAGCGCGAATTGCGCGCCCACCATGATGCCAATCGCGATTCCGAGCACGGCTATGCGTTTACGGTTCCAGAGAAAAGCATGGCGTGGCGCGTAAAGGGTGTGCGCAACCGCGATCGAGGCGAACACCGCGCTGAAAGTTCCCCAGGCGCCAAAGATCTCCGGACCAACCAGCGAGCTGCGGGCCACCAAGCCGGGAGTGAAGCAGTAGAGGCTGATGGCAACATAGCCGCCGCCGTTGCCGTAAAGCCGGCGCGCAATGTACCACACGCAGGCCCCGAGGAACAGGCCAGCCATCAGGAAAGGCGCACGCACCAGCCAGCGGTAGCGATCGAGTGCGAACTGGTCGAGCGTGGTTTCGCGTCCGCTAAGCCATGCGGTCTCTGCCTCCCGCACGGCCACCGGCCAGATGAGCGAAACGGCCGCCTCCGCGACCAGCGGTGAGTGATGACGATCGGCGGTACGGCTGCCATGCAGCAGGGCGATGCCGCGGAGAATGTAATTGCCCTCAACCTGGCTGAGCGGCACATTCGCCACAAACCAGCCACACTGGACCAGGAACATCAGGAGCAAAGTGGCGGCAAATATCTGCGGCGCACCATAGCGGCGACGCGCCAGCGTTCGATCAAGAGTCGCTTCGTCACTGCCGGGGCGGACTGAGTTCTCGGACCGCATCTGGGTCACAGTTTTATCACGCTCCGGGGCCCGGCTCCAGTGCCGGGTGAAGATCGCCGCCACCAAGGTTTCTCAAAGAAACCTTTTGAACGGCTTGCGAATCGCACTCGCCAGCCGTTCGCGAGGTTCAATTCCCGTGGAGTCAGACCGTGGGATCGGCACGCGAGAGCTTCGCCTGCGGTTGCGACTATGCGGAAACATACTTCGAGGTTGCGGGTTATAGAATTCAGTCCACGGCGGCTCGCGGCTACGTGAGCACGTTTTGTGAGGTAAACACGTGAGCACATTTTGGAAGACAAAAAAGGTGGGGCTTTCCCGCATGCTGTTTCCGGCATTGATTGGCTGCGCCATGGTGATGAGCGCGGTGGCACAGGATCAAACCCAGACTCCGCCGCCGGGCAAGCCGTCGGCTGCTTTGCCGGCTCAACCTGCGCCGCCGAGTCAGCCTCCGGTAGTTCCACCCAATCAGGTACGAGGGTGGGTTCCGGAGGGAATTGCGGCACTGGGGCAGAATGCCTCGTCGCGGACGGAATTTACGCTGGACCACTCGATGCTGGCGCTGGCTTCCAAGCTGGACAAAACCGATGAGGCTCTACGGCGGGTGATTGCGGGAGTGAGTGGAGTTTCGGTGCACAGCTTCCGCTACCCGGGCGCGGTTTCCTACGATCCGGCGATCCTGGAATCGATCCGACGGCAATATCGCGAGGCGGGCTGGCAACACCTGGTGGACCAGCACAAGCGCGAAGGGGGACTGACGACCGATTTGTGGGTTCATCTGGACCATGCCTCGATCCGCGATATTGCGGTGCTGCTGGTGGGGGCGAAGGAGCTGAACTTCATCTCGGTGTCGGGGTCGATTACGCCGCTCGACCTGCTGCATCTGAGCGGTCACTTTGGGATTCCTAAGATGGACGGAGAAATGATGGGGCCGAGTCTTGGCAGATAGCGAGCCATCCTACAAAAGGGCAACCCAGCAGTGAAGCGTGCCAGGAGGTTGACTCTAAGTGAACCGGCCTGGGCGGTTTTCGACAAGGGCACCCCAGCGATCCAAATACAGGGCTGCTGGGGACCCCGCAAAGCCCGTCTCCTTCAAAGAACTATTTATGAAACAGGCTCTAGAAGTTGTGGCAAGGCTGGCGAACGCGACACCGCCGGTGGATGCTCCGTAGCACCTTGGTCTATAATCTGGGACAACCTGATGTTGCGTTTTTTCCGTCCATACCTTATCGCAATCGCAATCGCATTGCTCCTTTTCTCCGGGTTCTCCGGAAGGGCAGCTTCCGCCGCCGTGACTTCCGACGGTCTCGAACCGGGGTACCGGTACATGTACAACCTGGATTTTGGGGCTGCTCACAAGGTTTTTCACGCCTGGCAGGCATCCCACCCGGAAGATCCTCTGGGCTTTGTTTCCGACGCGGCTTGCTACCTGTTTTCCGAATTTGACCGCCTGCACGTCTTGCAGAGCGAGTTGTTCACCGACGACCGAAGGTTCGAGGAACGAGTCAAGCTCCCACCCGATCCGGCGGCAAAAGCTGCTTTCAATGAGTCCCTATCCAAAGCCGACCAACTGGTCGCGCAGCTCCTCGCGCACTCACCGCAGGATCGCAATGCGCTGTTCTCGCAGATCCTCGCCAACGGCCTGCGCGGGGACTATGCCGCGCTGATCGAAAAGCGAAATCTCGCCAGCCTCGGCTACATGAAGAATTCACGGCGGATCGCCGAACAACTGGTTGCCATCGATCCGAGCTACTACGACGCCTACCTCGCGGTGGGAGTGGAGAATTACCTGCTGAGCCTGAATTCGATTCCCGTGCGCTGGATTCTGCGCATGAGCGGCGCGCAGACCGACAAGATCGAGGGCGTCAAACACCTTCGTATGACCGCCGAGAAGGGACGCTATCTCGGCCCGTTTGCCAGGTTGCTGCTGGCCGTCGCCGCACTGCGGGATCATGATCGCGCCAGCGCTCGCGCCCTGCTGGCCGGGTTGTCACAAGAGTTTCCACGAAACCATCTATACTCCGAAGAACTGGCAAAAATTTCGCCGTAAGACTGTTAGAGTGATTCCCGAGAAGGTGTACCCCGTTGACTGCGCCGGTTGCCCTAAAGTGTCATGCTGAACGCGGTGAAGCATCCCGACACAGCGTGGGCTGAAGTGCAGCCGAAGGATTTCATCGAAAAGCCTCACACGGCGCGGAATGGGACGGTTCCATGGGATGCTTCGCGCCACCACCCCAACAGACGCAAAGGCGGCGTCCGTCGGGGACCCCGGTGTCCCTCAGCATGACAGCGTTGCTTCGACCCTCCCTGGGATACACCTTCTGGGGAATCGCGCTAACTCGCCGGGCAAACTTCCGGGCAAACCCTGGTTCACCGGAAGACTCACAAAAGCGGACATGAAGCGCAAGGTGGAAAGCGAACTGCTGGACAGCGATTGCGGGACAGCCGGCGGAAATCGCCGCCGCCCTGGCTTCCATTCGCGGCGTAAACCGCTGGTTTGGCGGGGTGAGCACCAGCGAGCGGCTGGTGCAGCGTGTGCTGGATCGGTCGGGGCTGCGGCGGCTCGAAGTGCTGGACGTCGGCAGCGGCTCCGGGGACGTTCCTTTGGCGCTCGCAAAGCGGTTCGAGCGGCGAGGTGTACTGCTGCATCCCACCCTGCTGGACCGTTCGGCAACTCATTTGCCGCCGGTGCCGGACGCAATCGTCGGCGATGCCCTGGATCTTCCGTTCCCGCCCGAGTCATTCGACTTGGTGACTTGCTCGCTGTTTGTCCATCACCTTGAACCGACAGAGGTCAAGCGTTTCGTCGGGGAGGCGCTGCGAGTTGCCCGCATCGCACTGGTCATCAATGACCTGGTGCGCAGCCGTCTGCACCTGGCGCTGCTGGTGGCCGCTCGCCCGCTATTCCGCAGCAAAATGGCATGGTGTGATGGAATAGTGTCCATCCGCCGCGCCTACACCCAGCCGGAATTGCGTGGGTTGCTGATGGAAGCAGGACGCCCGGTCGAGTTCAGCCGACACTACCTGCAGCGGCTCGGCGCGATTGTCTGGAAGTGAGACGGCGCGGAAGGCAATCGCTCCGCCGTCAGCAAGTTGCGAAATGGGAACAGCGGAGAGCTCGCCGCCCCGGCGGATCTGGCGCGACCGGAGACTCTCGGTTAGCATCTACATAGCTGGGAAAAAGCAAATTATGGGAAATACATTTAAGACAGCGTTTCTGTTAACCGTACTCACGCTGTTCCTCATTTTCGTCGGCCAACTGATCGGAGGCGAGCGCGGGGCGGTCTTTGCCTTCCTGCTGGCGGCGGTGATGAACTTCGTTTCCTACTTCTTCTCCGACAAGATTGCATTGGCGACGTCGGGCGCGCAGCCGGTCACCGAGCAGGAGCTGCCGCGCATTTACAGCATCGTGCGCCGGCTCACGCAGAAGGCAAATCTGCCGATGCCCAAGCTGTACGTCATTCCGACCGATTCGCCCAACGCCTTCGCGACCGGCCGCAATCCGCATCACGCGTCGGTCGCAGTCACCGAAGGCATACTCAATCTGCTGAACGACGACGAGCTGGAAGGCGTGCTCGCCCATGAACTGGGCCACGTCCGCAACCGCGATATCCTGATCAGCTCGGTTGCCGCAACCATTGCCGGCGCAATCACCCTGCTGGCGCGCATGGCTTACTGGGGGGCGCTGTTCGGCGGCATGGGGGGACGCAGCGAGCGCGAGGAAGGCGGCAGCCCTATCGCCGCGCTGCTGATGATGATTCTGGCGCCGTTTGCGGCCATGCTCGTCCAACTCGCCGTCTCGCGCTCACGCGAGTACGCGGCCGACGAGACCGGGGCGCATTTCACCGGCAATCCTTACGCACTTGCCAGCGCGCTGAAGAAGCTCGATATGGGATCGCAACGCATCCCGATGGCGGCCTCGCCCAGCACGGCTCACCTTTTCATCGTGATGCCGAGGTTGGGGATAAGCATGGGCAACCTGTTTTCGACCCATCCGCCAATCCCCGAGCGCATCGCCCGGCTCACCGGCATGCGTCCGGAGCAGCAGTTGGAGAGTTGAGATTGGGCGGTTTGCCGATTGCACCCGGCCCCCTCTGGCCGGACTTTTCACCTGCGCGGATATGCCAGGATGGACCGTGGAACCGATGAATGTGGAAGCCGAGAATATCCCAAAGCCTCGGCGCGGAGGAAGATCTTAGTGCAACCAACAGGTTGGCCAAGGGTGGCTGTGGTGGGCGCGGGCGCGGTGGGATGTTACTTCGGCGGGATGCTGGCGCGCGCCGGCGCTCCCGTAACCCTGATCGGCCGCCCGCAGCACGTGGAGGCGATCAAAGGCAAAGGATTATTCCTCGACACGGTGCACTTCCAGGAATATGTGCCGGTCACGGCCTCTACCGAGATCGAGGCGGCACAAGGGGCGCAGGTCGTATTGTTCTGCGTCAAATCGTTCGACACCGAAGAAACCGCTCGTTTGCTGGCGCCACACCTGACTCCGGAAGCACTCGTGCTGAGTTGCCAGAACGGAGTCGATAACGCGGAGCGGTTTGCCAAGGCCAGCGGCAGGAGCGCCATTCCCGCGATCGTCTATGTAGCGGCGGCAATGAGCGGCCCGGGCAGGGTGAAGCACTCCGGACGCGGCAGCTTCGTGATTGGCAGCCTGCCCGAAGGCGTTGGCGGCAGGCTCCACGATGGTCGCGAACTCGAGGAGCTTGCCGCGGTTCTGGCGCGCGGCGGAGTTCCCTGCCGGGTTTCGGACAACATCGAAGGCGAGCTTTGGGTGAAGGTGATCCTCAATTGCGCCTACAACGCGATTTCCGCCCTCGCCCGCTCCAAGTACTTTGTCATGACCGAGCATCCGCTGGTCCGGCAACTGATGTGCACGGTGGTGGAAGAGGGACTCGCCGTGGCCCGGGCCGCGAGGGTGCAACTGCCGGACATCGACGTGGAAAAAAGCACGCTCGAGCTTGCGCAAAGCGTGAAAGACGCCACCTCTTCGACCGCCCAGGACATCGCCCGCGGAAAGCGGACCGAAATCGATGCCCTGAACGGATACCTGGTTGGCCGCGGAAAGGAGCTGGGCATCCCGGTTCCGGTGAACCAGACCCTCTATGCGCTGGTGAAACTGCTGGAAGACAATACCTGCACGGCAACGCCCGGCCAATAACCGCGATTGCAGGCAGTGAAGTTTCTGGGTACCATCCGAAGAGATGCCTTCATCCAGGAATCCCGATCGCGAGCGAATCGTTTCGGCCGGAGTGGTCGAAGACGACGCCTCGTTTGAGCTCAAGCTGCGTCCGCGCCGGCTGCAGGAGTTCATCGGCCAGCAAAAGGTAAAGGAAAACCTGGCAGTTGCCATCGAGGCCGCCCGCTCGCGGGGCGAGGCGCTCGATCATGTGCTGCTTTATGGGCCTCCGGGACTGGGCAAGACGACGCTGGCCACCATCATCGCCAACGAACTCGATGTCCACTTTCAGCAGACCTCGGGGCCGACACTGCAAATCAAAGGCGACCTGACGGCCGTGCTCACCAATATCCGCAACAAACAGGTTTTGTTCATCGACGAAGTACACCGCCTGCAGCCGGTGCTGGAGGAGCTGCTCTATTCGGCGCTGGAGGACTACAAACTGGATATCATTATTGGCCAGGGTCCGGCGGCGCGCACACACACCTTGGACGTGGCCCCGTTCACCTTTGTCGGCGCAACCACGCGCGCCGGACTGCTCTCGGCTCCGCTGCGCTCGCGCTTTGGACTACTGCTGCGTTTGGAGTTCTACACCCACGAGGACCTGAACGTCATCGTCAGGCGCTCGGCTGAGATTCTGAAGGTGGAAGTCGATGACGAGGGCGCATTCGAAATCGCCAGCCGGGCGCGCGGCACACCCCGCATCGCTAACCGGCTGCTGCGCCGGGTGCGCGACTACGCGCAGGTGCGCGGCGCGGGCAACGTCGATAAGAAGACGGCACAGGCGGCGCTCGAAATGCTCGAGGTGGACCGCTATGGCTTCGACGAGATTGACCGGAAATTGCTGCTGACCATCATCGAGAAGTACCAGGGCGGGCCGGTAGGGGTGAACACGCTGGCGGCGGCGCTGGCGGAAGAGCCCGACGCGATCGAAGAAATCTACGAGCCATTCCTGATCCAGATAGGGTTCCTGGACCGCACTCCGCGCGGCCGCATGGCAACACAGTTGGCCTACGATCACTTCGGAATACGGCGCACAGGGAAACAGAACGCGCTGTTCTAGAGGCTGTGCGAATGAGATCGGCGGCGCGTCAGTTTCGGTACATCCACATTTGATACATCTGGGCCATATACACCAGGATGAGCACGATGCCCAACACCAGGCCCAGCCCGCCGGATGGCATATAACCCCACGACCGGCTGTACTTCCATTTCGGAAGCGCCCCGAATAGCGCCAGAACCAGTACGGCGATCACGATCGTTGCGAGCATATCGATCTCCTTATCCAGAACCCCCCGTATCACCATCAATATAGGCAGTGCGAAGACGGCTGTCTGATCAATAAAGCTCATGGTCGAGCGCATGGACCGCTTGCGTTCTTGGGAAGCCTGCTGCTTCGAAATCCGCAAAAGTCCACGAACCGCCGGAGAAAGTCCGTTCAGTTCGCCCCCAAACCTGCCGATAGATATACACGAAGAGGTTAAGAGCCAGCGCCTTGCGATCTGGAGCCGCGGCTGCAGAATTTTCGATGCTGGGCGTGACTGAAGTTTCAAGCGTGTTTCAAAAACCGAAATGGAGGAAGCGCTGAATTCCCTCGGGGCCTAAAGCCCTCATGGTCTTTGGCTCTGGACGGACGGGCTCAAGGCACCCCAGCAAGCCAAATACACGCTTGCTGGGGACCCCGCAAAGCCCGTCCCCTTCAACACGGCTTTAGAAGCCATGCCCCCTTCAAAGACCTATTTGTGAAACACGCTACAGGCTCTAGGAACCTCGCATCGGGAAACTCGCAAAGGTAAAGAGAGGGAGTTATGTTGAAAAAAAATTCCGTCGTGATGCTTGCGGTTTTGTTGGCAGTTGTGATGCAGGTTGGCTGCGGAAGTTCGTCTTCGTCTTCAAGTTCAACGGGGGGCGCGACGGTCTCTGGCGCCGTTGCCGCACCGGGGGGTGCTATGGCTTTCGCAAGGCCGGCCAGCCCATGGCGCATGTTCGCACGCCTATTTGACAACAATGCACGATACGTCCGCAGCTACTGGGGCGCAAAGTCCGCGGGGCGCATAGTAGCTGACTTGGCCCTTGGCGACACGCGATCCGTAGGCATCTGGTGGCGTACCGTGTCAGTGCCGCACCTGATCGCCAGCATGCTTGTCACTGATTTGTGGGCCGCAGACACCACTCCCGGCGTCGTGCCGGTGGGCGGCGTCGCAGTTGAGCTGGTTCAGCTCAACACCTCAGGCAACGCAATGCAGGTCTTAGCGACAAGCGTCACAGACAGTTCGGGGAACTACACACTCACCGCCCCGGCAGGCTTCACCCCGGGCGCGAATGTTAATTACGTTGTTCAAGCGGTGGGAGCGACCACGCTACAGGCCTTCGTCACCGGCACGAGCGTCAACATAGATCCCTATGCGAACGCAACCGTGAGCCTGGTGACGGGCAGCGTCACCCAGGCGCAAGTCCCGCTCACCAACTTGAGTTGGCCTGCGATTGCCGGAGTGCAGGAGACAGTGCTGCAGAACAGTGCCGCAGCATCGGGCGCGTCTACCGCAGCCCAGATGGTGACTGCCCTCGCCAGCGCCGTCAATAACGACGTTGAGTCGGAAAACATCGTCACCAGCATCGCCGCCGCCGGTTCGATCACGGGCGCCGTCACCGACAGCACGGGAGTTGGGTTAGCAGGTATCCAGATCCTGGTGCGAACCTACGGCAACCAACTCACTATGGCCATGACCCGCACAGATGTATCGGGGAACTATACGGTGCACGTGCCCGCGGGCAGTTATGTCGTCGGCGCCATGAATGACACGACCGCCAGCATGGCCGCCAGCCAATGGTGGACCGGCAGCGGCATGACGTCCAGCCCGATTCAGGCCGGAAAGGTCACTGTTGCCACCGCAGCCGTCACCGCGAACTTCACGCTGCCTCCGGGTGCGCGTATCGTCGGGACAGTGACTGGCGGCTCCTCCAATACGCCACTGAGCGGAATCCAAGTCACCCTTAGCACGTTTTACAACGCCATATCGCTGCAATGGATCAACACTCAGCCTAACGGGAGCTATACCTTTAATGTTCCTCCGGGTGACTACACCTTGGACTTCCGCAACCAGGCAGCAGGTTCAACCCAGGCTTACGGGAGCGCTTGGTATAACGGCTCCGCGGGCGGGAGTGCTGACGTGAGTCAAGCGGCAAAGCTCAGCATGACCGCGGGGACAAGCCAGACGGCGAACATAAACCTGCCTCCTGGTTACCTCATCTCTGGGACTCTCATCGATCCAACCTCTAGTAATCCCGTGCCCGGCGTCGTCGTTCGCGCCCGGTTTGTTCGTTACACTCCAACCTACTCTTACAACGACACCTGGGGCACGTTTGCTTTCTCTATGCGTACACGGGTTGACGGAAGCTATACCTTCTGGGTCCAGCCGGGCAAATACAACGTCTTGACACGTGGCCAAAGCTACGGCTTCGATGCGACGACCAGCAGCCCCAGTCCTTACACATTTAGCGCCAACGTTTTTACCATCACCGGGGTCATACAAGACTCCAATGCAAACCCGGTTCCCCAAGCCATGATCAACGTGCTTGGCAACAATTACACGAATAGCGGCGGAGCTGTATGCAGCAGTAGTTCAGGCCCGACCATATGTTTTCCGACCGTGTCATACGAACTGTCGAACGGGGATGGCAGCTTTACCGTATATGCCGACCCTGGCGCAACGACGCTGGTGAGCGGTGTTCCTACCACCGTATATGGCGCAACGAAGCAAGTGGTTTTGACTGTCTCCTTGTCAGACGGACGCGCCCTCAGCTCCGTAGCGTATGCAAGCGGTGGTTTCTATGACTACCCGCTTCATGGCATCCCAATTCCGTCGGCTCAAGTGGCATCGAACACATGTACTCCAGCGTCAGTGACGGCGGGGGGATATTGTGCACTTCCCGCTCCGATCCAGTTGCCATCAGCGACGCTCTTGACTGGACAAGTGACCATCAATGGCCAGCCGGCCGCGAACCGAATCGTAAACCTGCGTTACGGTGGCGTTTCCGCGCGCTACCAAATGATAAGTTTGCGCACGGTCAGTGACGGTTCCTACACGATCGGAGTGCCCGCGAGTGTGACCATTGCCTGTGTGGTCTCCGATACTCCTGGCGCCAGTTTCAGTCTGCCCGGTGGTCTATGCCCCACTAACAGCAACCAACAAAGTGACCATATCGTCGGTGGCGAGTCACTACCCGGAACGCCTGGATGGGCGATTGCGGGAGGTGTGCTGATGCCCGCACAGGGTAGTCAGACATTGAACTTTGATTACGACCTCCCGTAGGCGGAACTTCGTGGTCTCCAGTTGCCAGCTTGCTGTTTTGGGCTGGCAACTGGCAAATTTCACCTGAACACCCGAAGTTGAAGGACGGCCCGCATCCGCGGATCTATACAGCAAAACTCACGGGCCGCCGCCCGACCATCGCGGACATCGCCGATGCGATGCACGTAAGTTCCCCGTACTCTGGCGCGGCGCTTGCAAGATGCAGGCTCGAGCTTTCAGCGCGTTCTGGAAGAAGCCCGCCACCAGCTTGATCGCCACTGTTTCAACAGCTCTGTCCTGGAATTGAATGAAGCTGCCTGCCACCTCGGATATGAGGACGCAAACCCGTTGGTTCGTGCTTTCCGCACCTGGGAAGGAACTCCACCCGCCCGCTGGCGCGAAAAACGAAGAGCAGCGTGCAAAAGCAGTATCATGATCCGAATGGGACCCTGGATCATCTGTCAGATGTCAGATCTTTTCCTCCTCTGTGAACAGGTGTGAACGGGGAGATCGACGGCAAAGCGCCGGGTCGAGCGGTTCGGGAAATTACGATGACGCCCCAAAAAAGGGTGATAGAAAGGAAGTCAGAAGATGGAAATTCAGAGATGTGGATCACAGCCTTCCAGCAAGAGACCAGCCGAGAATTTTACCGGCACCGTGCGTCTCGACCCTCTTTTCCAGGCAAATGATAAGGCACGTGCGGTCGCTGGCAGCGTCACGTTCGAGGCCGGTGCCCGGACAGCATGGCACGCCCACCCGTTGGGCCAGCATCTGATCGTGACTGCCGGCTGCGGCCGCGTACAGCGCTGGGGCGGCCCGATCGAGGAAATTCGGCCCGGCGACGTGGTCTGGATCGCGCCTGGTGAGAAGCATTGGCATGGCGCCGCGCCTACCACGGCCATGACGCATATTGCGATTCAGGAACAGCTCGACGGAAAGGCCGTCGACTGGATGGAAAAGGTCAGCGACCAACAATACCAGGGCCTGATGTAAGAAGCGCCATCCCGATTGCCTGGGAGGCTGCTGAAAAATGTGCCTTCGAGGGTGTCATGCTGAGGAGCGAAGGATCTGCTGTTTGCGCGCGTTGCAACAAGGCAGATCCTTCGAATGGTGTAGAGGTTGGCCCGCGAGTTAGACTGCCGGCGAGCTCCTCAGCCCGCCGGGCGATCTAATCTCGCTTCGAGCGACTCGCATACGGACTCGGTATCCTACCGACTATGCTCCAGCCTTAGCACTCAGTGGTTTTTCCACCCCGGCTTGCACCGGTATACCATAAGGCCGGTTCAGCGGCTTTTCGCCCTTGATACTCTTGGCGAATTCAAACGCCTTGGCAACCTTGGCGTCCTCCCCTTCCAGGATCAGGACGATCGCGCCCTCCGATCCGGCGATGCCACCGCCGCCGGCATGGTAGGCTTCGATTCCGAATAACTGCTCGAAAGCCTGAATTTCGGTGACCACCGTCGCCGTAACTACCGGCACCATGCCGATCGTCGACCCCATGGCGTATTTGAAAGTCCGGTTGCCGGCATGCTTGGCCACCGCCGGGACATCGGCAATCAATTTCTCCAAGCCCACCGGCATGACCAGATGAGCGCCGCGGGCCAGTACCGATCCCATCGCCCAGCCCATCGTTCCTCCGGTCCCGCTGGCGGCAAATACCGCGGCCCGATACTGCGGGTCAACCGCATTGGCGCCCTTGACGAAGACGTCGTCCGCAGTGAACTCTTTGAGCGCGTCCTCGGGTATCATCGACTGGCGCTTCCCTTTGTGGAATACCACCGGAAAAATATAGTTGGGATTCTTGGGCGCGTCCCAGGTCTCGCCGCCCGTAATGTGGCCGGAGATGAAATTCTCCTTCACCATCGGTTCGCCAAGCAGTTCCTCGGCGACATAGCCGGTGCTGGTTCCGGTGCTGACGATGATCCATCCATTCTGCATCGCGTTTTGGACTGCCGGCAGCTTGGCGACTGCCTTGGCGATGACCCGCCTCGATTCATAGGGAGTTAAAACAACCAGCGCTCTCGTGTTGCCCATTCCTCTCCACTCCTGTTCGAAATAACAGCTCAATGAGATTGATCAATCTCCTAGTGCCGCCCTCGCCGGCGATCCTGCGACCGCATCCAGCTTGCTCGGCAAATCGATCCGATTGACCCTCTTCTGTTTGACTGTCCCAGATTACACAACTATTAGATATAAACAAAACAACGTTATAGCGAAGGTGTGTTTATAGGCGTTGGTGGGGCGCTGACATGCTCTTCGCCGATAGCTTCTGGACGACGGACACACGGAGGTTACTGGTCTCGACCACATGCCTGCTTTTGCCGTTCACGAATTAGCTGGATGGGACGGCTTTGGCGCAGCACGCGGCAGACGCTGGTCATCGGGTGCAGGTTTGGGAAGGAAACTGGCCTCGAATGCCCAGCGATTGCATTCGAGAATGTCCTCTCTCGACATCGCACCGATATCGATCAGCAACTCCTGTTCTTTGTAAACATTGGTGTGATAGAGCTCCGGGCCGTCGGTGTTTACCGTGGTCCGAACGCCGTGTTCGACAAGTTTTCCGACGATTCGCTTCAGCGCACGGCGATCGCGAACCATGCGATTTTTCAGATTCGACGTGGGACAGAGTTCAAGCGTAATTCCGGCTTTCAAGATCTCGTCCATCAGTCTCGGATCATTGGCGGCGGCAATACCGTGGCCGATGCGGTTCGGCTTAATCTCGCGAACCACATACCGCATCTCTTCGCGATTGCCGGTCTCACCGCAATGAACCGTCACTCCCAGCCCCGCATCCCGCGCCTGTCGGAATAGCTTGGTCACGGTCGACATGGAGAACGATTTTCGATCAGGCCCCGCGAGGTCGACCCCGACGACCCCCTTTTCCCGATACTTGATTGCCTTCTTCAGGATGATCGCGTTTTGCGCCCGTGTAAGCCGGCGGTCCATCATCAGGATGAGTCCAGCTCTGACTTGCGGATATTCGAGCAGCGCGCGTTCGACTCCCCAAAGCGCGGCATTGATGATATGGTCCAGGTCGCGCTCGCCGCCCCGGTTCCGGAACATCGGGTTGAAACGCAACTCTTGCAGCACCAGATTGCATTTCCGGTAGCCGCCGCCGATGACGCTCGCAACCGACTCCTGAATCGCCTCAGGCGACGATTGGATAAGCTCCGTCCAGCGATAGAAGCGCTCGTTCATCTCCTGGATACCGCGATTACGGTCGTGGGCACCCATCGTGACCATGGCCTCGAAATCCCAGTAGTCTTTCGTCGGCAGACGGATGCCCTGGCGGTGCGCAATCGACCAAAGAATCGGCGGATCGACTGCCCCGCCCAAGTGTGTGTGTAACTCGGCGCGCGCCGTGCTCGTGCTCGCAGGCATATCGAAATCATACCCGACGCCGAAGCACAGCACGCGGTTCGGTGCCAGGAGGAAACTCGCGGTAAGGCCTCGACCTGGTTCCGAGCCGGGCGAGGGGTGGCTTTACTGGATTCCGCGGCAGCCGGCAACTTTCCCCTTGCGCAAGATTGGGAGACATGACCATAATTTATTGACGATTGCAACGGGAAGATTCGTGAACCGATTCGCACGCTCGGATGTGCTGAGAATTCTGCATGTTACCTCGCGTCAGTTTAGCGGCTGGCAAAAAGCCGGGCTGATTGCAAGCGGGGAATCGTTCACTTTTTTTGACCTCCTGCAACTGAAGAAAGTACGGGACTTAAGGGCCCGCAAGGTCCGTCCCGCCATCATTCGTCAGTCCTTGCTTGCCATGCAGGAGCAAGTTGCAGGTATGGAGAACCCGCTGCTCGAGGCGGGAGCTTTTCCAGTTGGCTCACGCGTGGTATTCAGGCACGAAGGCAGGTCGCTCGACCCCATCGACGGCCAGTTTTTCATGCAGTTCGAGCCGGCGGGGAAGCTGCTTCCGGCACGCGCCGTGAAACCGATCAGCCAACTGGAGACGGCGGCGGAATACTTTGCCCGCGGGCTGGCACTGGAAGAAGATCCCAACAGTGCTGCCTTGGCGATGCAGGCCTACAAAACAGTTCTCGAATTTCAACCGGACTACGGCCCGGCTCACATCAACCTGGGCACGCTCTATTACAACCAGGAGGAGTTCAGTCAGGCTGAACAGCCATTACCGGGCGGCGATTGAGTGCGACTCGCGCTATGCGCTCGCGTGGTTTGATCTGGGCAACGTGCTGGATGAAACCGGACGCCTGGCGGAAGCGATTCGAGCTTATGGGACGGCCATCGCTTTGGCTCCCACCTACGCCGACGCTCACTACAATCTGGCGCTCGCCCATGAGCGCAACCGCGAGCCCCGAAAGGCGCTCAGGCACTGGCGGAGCTATCGCAAGCTGGATTCCACGGGACCGTGGGCAGTGCACGCGTACAACCAAATCAAGCGCATTCTCAAGGCGGATAAACTCAAGCTGGTTCGCGGCCGCTGATCGCTGCCGGGCTGCGGGCTGCACTGCAAGCCGCCGCGGCGCGCGTTTCTCCTCTTCAGCTTCAGCAAGGCCGGGGAACGGTGATATAACAAAGCTGATAATCCCGAGTAGGAACCTAATCGAACAGGAATCTTCTTGCCATGATCGTAATGAAATTTGGCGGCACCTCCGTAATGGACCCCGCCGCTATTCAACGTGCGTGCAGTATCGTGCAGGGGCGAGTTGACCGCCGGCCCGTGGTTGTCGTCAGTGCCATGGCCAAGGTCACCGACCAACTGCTAGCCATGGGACGAGCCGCCGGATGCGGCGACCGCGAGCAGGCTTTGCAGCTTTCGCAGGCGCTGCGCGACCGGCATTACAACACCGCCTGCCAATTGCTTGGTCCGGCCAGCTACGACCAGTTCCATGCCACTCTGGAGCAGGAGTTCGACACGCTCGACGAACTGCTGCGCGGGATTGCGGCCGTAGGCGAGCTTTCTCCGAGAACATCGGATTACGTCGTCAGTTACGGCGAACGTCTGTCGAGCAAGATGTGCGCTGCCGCCTTCTCCGCCATGGGGGTGAATCCGCGCTGGTGGACGCCCGCGAGGTGATGATCACCGATGGGCAGCACACCAAGGCCATCCCCCAGGTCGAGGAGATCGATGCCCGCACCCAGGCGATCATGGGACCGCTGCTGGAGACCGGCTGCGTGCCGGTAGTGGGCGGCTTCATCGGCGCGACCAGGGATGGCGTTCAAACCACCATTGGCCGCGGCGGCTCCGACTACTCGGCCGCGCTCTTCGGCGCCGCTCTGAATGCGGAGACCATCGAGATATGGACCGACGTCGATGGCATGATGACCACCGATCCGAATATCTGTCCGGACGCGCACCGCATCAAGGTCATCAGCTTCGAAGAAGCCGCGGAACTCGCCTACTTCGGCGCCAAGGTGCTGCATCCGGCGACGGTTCTGCCGGCCATCCGCAAGAATATTCCGGTGCGGGTGCTCAATTCGCGCAATCCAAAAAATGAAGGCACGTTGATTGTCGCGCGCGCGCCGCATCCCGCTCGACCTTCAAAGCGATTGCGGCCAAGAAAGGGATCACCATCGTCGATGTGGCTGCCACACGCATGCTGATGGCGCACGGATTCCTGCGGCAGATCTTCGAGGTCTTCGATCGTTACCGCTGCTCCGTCGACGTGGTTGCCACCTCCGAGGTCAGCGTTTCCATGACGGTCGACTCCACCCAGGCTCTGCCGCAGATCACGGCCGAGCTGCAAAAGTTCGCCGACGTCCACTACAAGGAGCGCAACGCCATCGTCTGTCTGGTCGGCGAGAACATTCGCGAGAAGCCGGGCATCGCGGCGCAGGTTTTTACCGCGCTCGATAACATCAACGTGCGCATGATTTCGCAAGGCGCCTCGGAAATCAACATTACCTTCGTGATCGATGAGGCCGCCGTGCCGGAGGCGATCCGGCGCCTGCACAAGCATTTCTTTTCGGCGCCCGATCCGGAGATATTCGACTGATTCGATCGAGAGTGAAGTTACTGGTTCGCGTGCAAGGTTTATCCGGCGCATATCTCGGAAGTGTTTGGGGGAGCGCACATGAACCTGGTACTTCTCGGAGCGGGCAAAACCGGATCGGTGGTGGCCGCCGTCGCCGGTGAACGCGGACACCGCATGAAGATCGTCGAGATCGATGAGAACACGGACGGAGCCGCGCTCACCCGTGCTTCTCTGTCTGGAGTGGATGCGGTGATCGATTTCACCTCGCCGCATGCGGTGCTCAAAAACATCGAGGCCTGCACCCGCGCGGGCACCAATATGGTTGTCGGAACCACCGGCTGGTATGACCACATGCCGGAGGTGCGCCAGTGGGTCGATAGGCCGGTACTGGCCTCATCTTTGCCTCGAACTTTTCGCGTGGGAGTCAATGTATTCTTCAAGGCCATCGCGGCCGCCGCTGCTGCCTTGAAGCACGGCTATCGTGGCGACATTCTGGAGCGCCATCACATCCATAAGAAGGATGCGCCCTCCGGCACCGCCGTCACCATGCGGCAGATCGTCGAGAAGGCCTCCGGAAAACGGCTCGAAATTCGCTCGGAACGGGAAGGCGAGGTGTTCGGCTTCCATCAGCTTACCTTGGACTCCGCCGCCGACCGCATCGTGCTGACCCACGATGCCACCAGCCGGCGCGGCTTTGCCGAAGGAGCAGTGCTGGCAGCCGAGTGGATACGTGGGAAAAAAGGATTTTACGAGTTCAAGGATATTTTCGATCAGCTCTGAGTTCGTGCCGTAGAATGACAAGGGGATTTTACGACGGGGGGACACCATGAATCTGCGTGGATGCGGGACAGCGCTGATAACTCCATTCCAGAGCGACGGCTCGGTTGACGAAGCGGCATTGCGTTCGCTGGTCGCCTGGCAGGTCGAATCGAAGATCGATTTTCTGGTTCCCTGCGGCACCACGGGTGAGACCCCAACGCTGACCAGGGACGAGTGGCTGCGCGTGGTCGAGATCACCATTGAAGTCGCCGCTGGACGCGTGCCGATTGTTGCCGGAGCCACCTCGAACTCGACCGCCGAAGCCGTCGAGAAGGCGCGAGCCATCGCCGCCATCAAGGGCGTGGACGCCATCCTGACCGCCTCGCCCTACTACAACAAGCCGACCCAGGAAGGCCAGTATCAGCACTTCAAAGCCATTGCCGAGGCCGTCGATAAACCGCTCGTGCTCTACAACGTCCCCGGACGCACCGGGGCCAACATCGAACCGGGGACGGCGGCGCGGCTGGCCGAGATCGAGAACATCATTGCCATCAAGGAGGCCAGCGGCAACATCAGCCAGATGGCCGACCTGCTCAACGCGGTGCCGGAATCGTTTCTGGTGTTATCGGGAGACGATGCGGTCACCCTGCCGCTGATCGCGCTCGGCGGCGTCGGCATTATCTCCGTGGTCTCGAACCAGATTCCGCGCGAGATGGCCGAGATGACCCGCGCCGCACTCGCCAACGATTGGACCAAGGCGCGCAAGCTGCATCGCAAATACCTGCCGCTGATGCAGGCCAACTTCATCGAGTCCAACCCGATGCCGGTGAAGGCCGTGCTGGCGATGATGGGCAAGATCGGCGAAAACTATCGCCTGCCGATGGTGCGCGTTAAACCGGAAACCCGCGCCAAACTGGAGAAGATCGCCAGTCAAGCCGGATTATTGGTTCCGGTGGCGACAGCCCGGTAAAGCAATTCCCGGATTGGTGTAGTCGAAATTCCCCAGGATGATGTCACGGCGACCGGAGCACCGAGCGCCCGTGGCCGGAGCAGCCGAGCTGCGTACCCGACATTGACATTCGATCAGCAAGAAGCTGTTCGGGCGCGGAGCGGAGCCACACTTTGTTTTCGGCAGCAGAAACAAAAGGTGGCTCGGCTTCGCTCGCCATGACGGCCCGGTAGGGATATGCCAACTGGGGAATTGCTCTAGTGGATGCAGGCCCAACCGCCCTTCGGCTGGCAGGCGAAGACGTCCCTCAACTTACCCGCGCCACAGGCCTGCTGGCGCATTCGTGTATCGCCACGTACAGCCGCTGATAGCCATCGGCCATCCGCGAGACGTTGAAACACGCCTCGACGTGAGCCCGGCACGCTCGCCCTTCGATTGAATCGACGCGTCGCACGGCGTTCACCATCTCGTCGAAATCATTCACCAGGAAACCGGTCTTGCCGTCGGCCACCACTTCCGGCAGCGCGCCTTTGGCGAATGCCACCACCGGCGTACCGCAGGCCATGGCTTCCATCGCCACCAGCGAGCTGGTTTCGGGAGCGAGCGTCGGAATCAGCAGTGCGCGGGCCCGGCCGAGCAGCTCGACCTTCCGTGCAAACGGCGGCGACTCGACGAACTCGGCCCTCGAACCTGCGGCCTCAAGCCTGGGACTCACCTCGCGCTCGAAGTATTGGCGATGCCAGGAGAACGGATACACCGAGCCGGCGACCACCAGCTTCATTCCGAGTTGGCGGGCAACGTCGAGGGCAAGGTGGGTCCCCTTCTCGGGGCAGATGCGGCCCATCCAGAGCAGGTAATCGTGTTTCGCAGCGGTGAAAGTGAATCTCTCCAGCGCAATTCCGTTCGCCACCACCCCCAGAAAATTCGGCAGATCGCAAAATCCGTCAGCCTGCGTTTCCGAGACGCAATTAAAGAAGACGTTCGCTGCAACCGAGTCGAACAGCTCCGGCGGATAGAAACTTCGCGGCAGATGGAGCGTGGCCAGCACCGGGCGGCGCACGCGCGCGGCATGGCGCCAGAAGTGTCCGCTCTTGTCGTGCACCAGGGCAAACCGGCGCTGATGGCAGAGGCGTACGACCCGCTCGCTGTGCTCCCGTTCGCGCCCCTCGAAGTGGTCGGGCTCGACTGGCGCGGCACCAGTGCTCAGCAGCTCGCCCGAGACGCTCGATTCCTCAGAAGCCGCGACCGCCGTAGCCACCCCGCGCCGTGCGAGTTCGCGCTCCAGGCCCCACAACATCTGCTCGGCTCCGCCGCAACTGCTATCGGAAACCGGCAGCATGGGATAAGCGACAAAGAGGATCGGATCGGGGGCTTCAAAGGGCATAAGTAGGCGATTGCCGTCTCATCGGGGTCCCCCGGCAACGGCCGCTTTCGCGGTTGCGGGGGTAGAGAATCTGATGTCCGCCGCTAGTCGCGAGTTGCTGCCAGAAGCCCAAATCGGAGGCGCGCCCCGTCAAACTATTGATATGGGGATTTCACGACAACTGCGCGTACTCTCGGTGATTTTGGTGGCCCATTCAAGTGCCGGAGTTGCGCTTGAGTGGGGTGGTTCTTTTACTTATTTTCAACTGCCCCACTCAACGAACAACGCGTTGAGTGGGCCACCAGCCGCCCTCGCCGCCAAACTCGCTGAATTGCTCCAGAAACGAGACGAATGCCCGGCAAACGTCGTTTCCCGTCATTGGCCATCGCCAGCGCTCGTAGTTGAGTTGGCCGGTGTGCGGAGGAAGTGAATAGTCATAAGCCGGCAGGGGACGCACGCACTCTCTCTCCGGCGAAAAGGATTGCAGGAAGTCGCCCTGCGAAGCGTATTCGCGCCACATTGCGCGCTTCTGCTCAATCTCGGCTGCGGTCGGGCGGACATCGATTTCCGTGCCATTCTCCGCGGTAAATTTTTGCGGCTCCAGACGGTCGGCATCGGTCTCCGAAGCGCGGTTGTAGATCGGCGCCTCCCAGGCTGGAAGGTCGAACTTTTTGGCGGCAAGCGACACCAGAAGGTTGCAACTATCGTGATCCGGATGACCGCCTTCGTAGGCCAGGGTCAGCAATGCCTGTGGTTGCAGCCGCTCGATCGCATCGGCGAGTTCGCGCCAGGCCGCCGGCAAAATGCGAAACAACTCCTGATCGACCAGCATGTCGGACGCCGCGTGGTGGTTCGACTGGCAGCTTCTGCCATGGTAGCCATCGGAGACGAACTCGACACGCTCGACGCCTATCGTTGCCAGCGCGCGCCGGGCCTCCTGCTGGCGAATGGCGGCGTAAGTTTCGCGCGAGCCATAGCGTCCCCAGAAATAGGCATCGCGCGGAGCCCCGTCGGTCATGAAACGAACGATGGGATCGGCCATTCTTTGCAGCAAAGCGCCGTAGGTCACACATTCGTCGTCGGGATGCGCCAGCACAAGCAGACTTCGCCCAAGCAAGCAAGAGAGCATGTCCATCGATAATTAAGATGCCGATACCGCGGAGAAGTTTTCAGCTTTCAACTCCGCGGGTTGAACCACACTGAGCGAGCGCAGCGAGTCGAAGGGCCCCTCTTGAACCGTGCCTCTTTGGTTCAATAGGGGTGCTTCGACTCCACGCGCCGAATACCTGGGCGCGTTTCGCTCAGCATGACAGCGAGATAACTGCTCATCTGCTTGACGCACTACGCTAGATGAGGCTACATGATTTTGGCAAAGCGGTGTCCGGCTTCTTCGACGTTGGCTCGGCTGTTAAAGGCGCTCAAACGGAAATAGCCTTCCCCGCAGGTTCCGAATCCGCTCCCTGGTGTTCCCACTAACTGGGCTTCCCGCAGCAGCTTGTCGAAGAAGTCCCAACTGCTCAAACCGCCGGGGGTCTTTAGCCACACGTAAGGTGCGTTTATGCCGCCGTAGACCTGTATCCCCAGCTTCGTCAGTGCTTCACGCACCAGCTTGGCGTTCGTGAGGTAAAACTCAATGGTTTCTCGAGCCTGCCGCTTGCCTTCCGGCGAATAAATCGCCTCTGCGCCTCGCTGAACGGGATAAGAGACACCATTAAACTTGGTGCTGTGCCGTCTATTCCACAGCGAATGGATCGAGGCTTCGCGGCCATCCCGCGTCTTTCCCTTGAGATCTTTCGGAATGACGGTGAAGGCGCACCGAACGCCGGTGAAGCCGGCCGTCTTGCTGAAACTGCGGAATTCGAGCGCGACGTCCCTTGCTCCATCAATTTCATAAATCGAATGCGGAATGGACGGGTCGGTAATGTATGCCTCATAGGCGGCGTCGTACAGAATGATCGAGCCGTTCTCGTGCGCGTAGTCGACCCAACGCTTCAGCATTTCCTTGGTTGCAGCCACGCCGGTCGGGTTATTGGGATAGCACAGGTAAATCAGATCAACGCGCTGCTTGGGGAGGTCCGGAACGAAATCGTTCTCCGCTGTAACCGGAAGATAAACCAATCCGCCGTAGCGGCCAGTGGCGTCTGCCGGACCTGTGTGGCCGGCCATCACATTGGTATCCACGTACACCGGGTAAACAGGGTCCAGGACGGCGACGACGTTACCTGCTCCGAAGATATCCAGAACATTTGCTGAATCGCACTTTGACCCGTCGGAGACGAAAATCTCATCTGCGTCAATGTTGGCTCCGCGAGACTGGTAGTCGTTTTTGGCGATGGCTTCGCGCAGAAAGTCGTAGCCCTGCTCGGGCCCATAGCCACGGAACGATGACCGCACGGCCATTTCATCGACGGCTGCATGCATCGCTTGAATCACCGCGGGGCCAAGCGGTTCGGTAACATCCCCAATACCCAATCGGATAACTTTTGCGGAAGGGTTTTCGTCGCAGAATTTCTTCACACGGCGAGCAATTTCAGCAAACAAGTAACCAGCAGTCAGCTTGAGATAGTTGTCATTGATGTATGTCATGTTCAGTCATTCTCTTTGTGGGTTACTAATGCGGATTCGTTCGTTGAGCCTCGCCAAATAACATTACGCGCTTCAAGACACCATCGCTTTCATCGAATCTAATTGGCGCGACTCCTCCCGGCATCACAACATTGACGGTCTTCGCACCTAGAATCCCCAGCGACCTTGCGGCACTCGCGACGGCCGTTGCGCTGGTTCCGGAGGACAATGTAGGTCCCTCGCCACGCTCGAAAACCCGCGCAGCAATGCTATCCGGACCAAGGAGGGAAGCCCACTGCAGATTAATTCCGTTCTTACACGGACGTCCTTCGCCTCGCACTCCATCGCTTTCGGTACTATTTGCAATGGCGGTCAGACGGGGCATCCAATTCTGCGACCCGATTTGCTCCATCGAAGGCAAGAGGCTGTGGTCTTTCAGGAAGGTTACACAATGCGGATTTCCAACATTCACAAACTGGCTGCACGACCACGATGCCTCGATCTGTTCGAGATCGAAAACACGAAAGGTGCCGTGACCTTCAAACTCAGAGACGCCGACGTATTCGGGAGATGCATCAACCGCGGAGAGTCCATAGTTTGGGACGCCCATGTCGATCCAGAATCCGTTCCGTCCGTCTCGTACAGCCGCTTCAATCCGAGCCTCGACCAATGGCGCCGGAGGCTTATCGTGATAGATGCGCACGACGAAAGCATCCGTGCGATTGGCCTGTCCGGTGTCGACCAGGAACTGGGAGAAAATTGTCAGGCCGTTGCCGCTGCGTTCCGCAAGGGTGCCGTCTGTGTTGACGATCAGCATGCCAAAGGCGTTTTCGTCGGGGAACGGTCCGACTAATAATCCGTCCGATAGAGAATCTCTTGCCCTCGAGAAGCGTTCACCCGGCCGCAGATGCGTTCGATGGCGCGAACCGCCCATTGCCCGCGCGACATGGCGGCCTCAGCGGCAGTTCGAGGAATTTCGGCAAACCGGCCAATCTCCTCCGGCGAAGCGACAAAGTAGGTATTGCCACGGGCATCATAGAAGTCTGCCATGTTCACCCTTAAAGTGACGCGGCGATCTCACGGATGATCGTCACGTCGGAGAATGGAATCTTCTTCGTTAGCGGGCGACCCCGGGAATCACGGATGGGTTGGCCCGACAGGTCTCGTTCAAGAACGATCTGATAGTCCTCATGGCCCTTTCCGGCGACGACCAGAATGTCTCCCGATTGCAGCGCGGAAAGGGCGCATTGCAGTGCTTCACGCCGCGGACCCGCATCCAACACGTTGGTTGCCCGAGTCGTGCCGGAGAGCACCTGTTTTCGAATCGCATCCGCATCTTCCGTGCGGGGATTGTCATCGGTCACCCAGACACAATCGCCAAGTTCTTCGGCAATGCGGCCCATGATAGGCCGCTTCTTCGTATCGCGGTCGCCCCCGCAGCCGAACAGCGCGTGAAGCTTTGATTTCGCGCCGACGTGCGGACGCAAACTGCGCAGAACGTTGTCCAGCGCATCGGGAGTGTGCGCGTAATCCACGTAAACCGCTGCGCCGTTAGCAAGAACTGCGGCAAGTTCGAGGCGCCCCGGAACAGACGCGAGGCGTGAGATGCCGGTGATCGCGCGATCCGCCGGAACGTCTGTGGCAATCGCGAGCCCCAGCGCACAGAGAATGTTCTGCGCTTGAAAAGATCCTGCCACCGGCGCCTCGACTTCATGGAATTCGCCAAACACCGATATCTTCAGCGTTTGGCCGTGCGCATGGGGAATTCGCTCGCGTACCACAAGGTCGGCGCCGCCGCTTGCTTCGCCACCGGGGTCCCCGGCGAACGCCGCTTTTGCATTCGCTGGGGTGGCATAGGAGATGACCCTGGTGCCCCGTGCCCTCATTGCCGATGCGATCTGCACACCCCATGTGTCGCTGACGTTGATGACTGCAACGCCGTCAGTCTTGAGCCGATTCTCAAAGAGTTTCGCCTTGGCCTTGAAATAGGCCTCCATCGATGCATGGTAGTCGAGATGGTCCTGAGTGAGATTCGTAAAGCCGGCTGCGTCAAAAGTGATTCCAGCCAGTCGTTGCTGATCGAGTGCGTGGCTCGAGGCCTCCATGGCAAGGTGCGTGACGCCATGCACACGCTCCAGTTCAGCGAGGATCGTATGAAGAGTCTTCGCATCATACGTTGTAAGTCCCGCTTCAAGGTTTGAATGGCGCTTATCGCGTGCCTGGAGGCCCAGGGTTCCCAGGCTCAGGGCGTTGTGACCGTTCTCAACCCACAGATCTCGAAGAAAGCACACCGTTGATGTCTTGCCATTGGTGCCGGTGACGGCTGCAATGGTGCTCGGATGGCCGGGGTGAAAGTCGGACGCCAGTCGGGCATAGAATGCGCGAATGTCCTGGACGCGGAGTACGATGATCTTTTTGCGCTCGTACTCGCTGAGGCCAAGAGCTTCGTCGCGCGTGCCTTCCGGTACTGCGATTGCCTGAGCCCCTCTGGCGGCGGCTTGCGAGCAGAAGGCGAGCCCGTCTTCTTTTACTCCGGGCAGAGCGCAAAAAAGGTAGCCGTAGCGAACGTCTCTGGAATCGTCCGTAACGCCGAAGATGAACAGATCGTTCGTTTCGGCAGAATCCGGCTGCATTGTGCCGCTGTGGTGCTTTGCCCAAAGATCGCCTAATTTCATGCTGGCACTTAGTTTACACGACAAGATAGTATTGCTTACAGTGTTGCCACAAATTGTTCGGAGAAAGTCATGACGGATACGTCAAGCATGACCATCGACATGGTCAAGACACTCCCTTTTAATGAAGCCCAAGTCCGCGAAATCATTCGCAATTATCCAACACCGTTTCATCTCTACGACGAGCGGGGCATTCGCCAGAATGCACGGCGGCTGAACGCGGCGTTTGCTTGGTGCCCCGGATTCAAGGAGCATTTCGCGGTCAAGGCGTTGCCCAACCCGTACATCCTGAAGATCGCGAAGGAGGAGGGCTTCGGCGCCGACTGCTCGAGCTTGCCGGAATTGGAGCTAGCCGAGCGGGTCGGAATCACCGGCGAGAACATCATGTTCACGTCGAACGACACGCCTTTTAAGGAGTACCAGCGAGCAAAAGCGCTGGGCGCGGTTATCAACCTCGATGACATTACGCATTTGCCGTATGTCGAGGAGCATGCGGGGGGATTGCCGGAGCTGATTTGCTTTCGATACAACCCGGGAAAGGCGCGCGAGGGCAACCCGATAATCGGCAAGCCGGAGGAGGCGAAATACGGACTCACGCGCCCCCAACTGTTCGAGGCATATGCGTCGGCCAGAAAGAAGGGAAGCAAGCGGTTCGGGTTGCATACGATGGTCGCTTCGAACGAACTGAAATTGGAGTTTTTCGTCGAGACAGCACGTATGCTGTTCGATCTGGCTATCGAGCTGGCCGAAAAGCTCGGCGTGCGGCTGGAGTTTGTTAATCTTGGCGGAGGAATCGGCATCCCGTACCGACCGGAACAGAAGGCCGTCGACCTTGAAGCGCTCGGTCAGGCCGTGAAGGCGCTCTACGACGAACGGATCCGGCCGGCGGGATTGCATCCGCTGCGAGTATGCATGGAGAATGGCCGCTGCATCACAGGGCCGTACGGGTTTCTGGTAACACGAGCCATTCATGAGAAGTGCACGTATAAGAAGTACGTCGGCGTCGATGCCTGCATGGCCAACCTGATGCGTCCAGGGATGTACGGCGCGTATCACCACATCACCGTCCTGGGGAAGGAACAGGCTCCCGCCAATCGATGGTTGACGTTGTCGGCTCGCTTTGCGAAAACAATGACAAGTTTGCCATCGACCGGATGCTGCCGAACGTGGAGGTCGGGGACATTCTCGTAATTCACGATGCGGTGCGCACGGCCATTCCATGGGGTTCCAGTACAACGGCAAGCTACGATGCGCCGAACTGTTACTGCGTGAAGATGGCACGATGCAGCAGATTCGCCGCGCCGAGACGATTGACGACTATTTCGCAACGCTGGATTTTTCCAAGCTGTAAATCACTGCGAGGACGAAGAACTTCTAAACGCGACAAGAGGAAACAACTTATGAGTACCAATACCGTAACAGTGAAAGCTTCAACATCGAAACGATTCCCATTGTGGATGCAAATCCTCATCGGCCTGATCGTTGGTTGTGCGATTGGCGCCTTGTGGCCAAAACTCGGCACCGCTTTGCAGCCGTTTGGGACTGTATTCATCAAAGCGATCAAGATGATCGTAATACCCTTGGTATTTTCGGCAGTTACCTTGGGTATCTATAAAATGAGCGCCAACTTTAAGACATTGGGAAGACTAGCCGTGTTGGCTTTCGGCTGGTTTTACTTTGCCACGGGCTGCTGCGTTGCTCTCGGCATCGGCTTAAACGCGATATTCCATCCGGGCGCGGGAGTCGCCCTTAAGGCAACCGGCACTATCCCAACGAACCTTGCGCACTCGATCGATTGGGTCAAGTTCCTGCTGGATATCGTTCCGGATAACATAGTTTCGGCTGCCGCACAGCAACAAATAATACCAACCTTGTTTTTTGCTATTTGTTTTGGCCTTGCCCTGGGCAAAGCGGGCAAGGTTACTGAGCCTGTAGTTAATGTGCTGCAAGGCATCATGCAAGCGATGTTCAAGTTAACTGAAGGCATTGTGGCATATTCACCCGTCGCGGTAGCCGGGATCATGGCTTGGGTGTTTGCGACGCAAGGTGGCGCAATGATCTATGCGATGGCTAAGTTGATCGCATTGATGTACCTCGGGCTGTTCATCGTGGCAATCGCCTTCTGTATCATCGTGTATCTGCTCGGGTATCCGCCGTTCGGTACGATCAGGAAGGTCGCTGAGCCGCTGCTGCTTGCCTTTACGACATGCTCCTCGGAAGTAACCCTTCCAGTGCACATGCAGATTTTGGAAAATACAGGCATTCCCAATAAAGTGGTAGCGTTCGTTTTACCTTTGGGATACAGCTTCAACCTGGATGGCGCGGCGCTTTATCAATCTCTAACGGTATGCTTCCTGGCAGAAGCATACGGCTTGCATCTCGATCTTCCCGCGATCCTCACGATCCTGGTGACAACTCTGATCGCAAACAAGGGTACGGCTAATATACCCGCTGCGTCACTGGTGATATTAGCGGTCATCCTGACGGCGATGCGTCTTCCCGTGGAAGCTATCGCGATTGTTGCCGGAGTGGATCGTTTCATGGATATGGGCCGCACTACTGTCAATGTATTCGGGAACACATGTGCTGCCTTGATCCTGAATCGGTTCGGAGGAAAAGGTATTACCGACGACGAAACGGCAATAGCGGCGACGGTTTAAGTAACGTTTCGTTTAAGTAACACTTAGTTTGCTGGTGCCCCACGTTCGCCAGCCTTTGGTTGACGTGGGGTTGTTTCCGCCGTTCTGGCGTGGGCACCTTCAACTTTTGTCATTTCGATACCTGGTTATCAGCCGGATCAGCCTAATTATGGCTAGCCCGAAGAAATGAACTACACGCCCGACAACGCCGCACAAGAAGCTAAAGAAAAAGAGATTGAGGCACTGCTGACCACGATTGCTGAAGAGTGCCGGTCGCTCAACCCCCGCGAAGCCCAGAAGCTTGTTGGTACCTTTCTCACGATTACTCCGCCTCTGCTTCCACCAACAGTTATGAAGTTTATGACGATCTCCGAGCTTGGTCGGGGCGGCGGCGATACTCGTAGACCGGGAAACATCACGCTAAATTGGAGGAAGTTATTTGAACTTGTTCCCGACGTTACTCTTGCGGGGGCAGGGGCGGCGGGTTCACCTTGGCTTATCCCATTCGTTGCACTGTATGTATGGATGAAGCTTTGGAACACAGCTAGCGTTCGTATCGAGGAAGGAGACGCCTTCGTCGTCTATTCCCTTTGGATCAATCGCAACGAAGAAAATAAAATCTCCGAAGAAGATGCCTTTTTGAAAACCGAAACGCTAGCCAAAACGCACGGACTTCCAGCGATTAAGAAGGAAGAGTTTACGAGAATCATAAACAAGCTCCTTTCTCTCGAATGTGTTGAGATTGAAGGAGGAGTGATTTGGTTACGTGAATGGGTGCGAATCAAATACTAAGAGAGGCGGGTGGACGGTGACCCACACTTGCCATCAGTTGCAAATGTCAGGATGTTCGAGCGGTGGCAACCCCTCAGAGCGGTTGCTGATTGGATGGCGGGAGCAGGATCGTGTTCTGGCTCCGTTGCGCTCGCGATTCGAGATGTCTCTGGCGGAAATGGGCCAGCGCCCGGGTTCCCCCAGGCGCGCACAAAGTAGTAGTTGAGCACCGCGCCCACTCCCGAACTCACCACGGGAATCAAGCGGGCCGTCCACTTCTCGACGAATTCGGTGCTGGCGGAAACCGCAATGCGTTGAATCACTTTCGGCACGAAGCGGTTGATCACGCCTTTTTCCAGCAGTTCACGGGTTATGTCCACCCCAGCCGCGCTGGCGGCGGCGACCCATAATTCAGCAACTTCCTCGTCGGTGGTGAACTGAAATCCGTAAATCAAGCTGAGCTTCTGCAGCGTACGCATGGTGATGGCCGCCAAAACTCCCAGATCGGGCACAATCGTAAGCAGCCCGCCTAAACCGAAGCCGGCTCCCTCGGCGGCAGCCAGCTTCATTCCCGCGCGCACGGTTTGCTGCGCCACCACGTCCAGCCGCTCGACCGGCAAGCTGAACAGTCCGTCGTAAGACTCCACCGGAAGCTCATGCGCGCTCCGCAGGTGAAACAAGAAGTGCTCAGGATCGACCCTGACGGTTTCGTAGGCGCGCGTGAGCCCAGAGCGCAGCGCGCCCTCGACTCGCCGCATCAGCCAGGAAGTATTTGCCGTGGTCTGGTCCATACGGTCTCCCCACACTCTCAGTATAGACGGATGCGCGGACGGCATCCTCCGGCCCTTTTGCGGTCCGAACCGGCAACTCGTCTGCTGCCGCAGTTGCGCTCAACGTGCTAGCATTCAAAAGACATGCCTTCAGGAAAACTCCAAATTATTCCGCTCGGTGGCCTTGGTGAGTTCGGGATGAACTGCATGGCCATACGCTGGGGCGACGACATTATCGTGATCGACGCCGGTCTGATGTTTCCCGAGGCCGAGCTGTTCGGCGTCGACATCGTGGTCCCCGATCTTAGCTACCTCATCGCCAACCGTGAGCACGTGCGCGGTGTGATCCTGACGCACGGGCACATGGACCATATCGGCGCTGTTCCCTGGCTGCTCACGGAATTGAACGTGCCGGTCTTTGCCACCGAGTTCACGCTGGCTTATGTCGAGGACAAGCTGGAAGAGCACGGGCTGCTGGATAGCGCGGTGCTGAACGAGATCCGCCCGGGAGAAAGCTTTCGCCTCGGCGCCTTCACCATTCAACCTATCCAGGTGACGCATAGCCTGGTCGATTGCGTGGCTTTGGCGGTCCACACCCCGCTCGGAGTGCTGATCCATACCGGCGACTTCAAGGTGGACCCAACGCCGACCGACAATCGCCTGTTCGATTTGCACGCCTTTGCCGAATACGGCAAGCAGGGGGTTTTGGCGCTGTTGCAGGATTCGACCAACGTCGAGCGTCCGGGCTACACGCCGAGCGAGCAGGCGGTGCGTCCGCGCTTCGAGCAAATTTTCGCTTCCGCCCAGCGCCGCATTTTTATCGCCTGTTTTTCGTCATCCATTCACCGCATCAAGATGGCGCTGGAATTGGCCTTTCGACACAATCGAAAGGTTGCGATGCTGGGGCGCTCGATGGTCGAATCGACCGAGATCGCGCAGGACCTTGGCTACCTGACCATCCCCGACGGCCTGCTGATTAACCCCGGACAGATCAGGGACTATGCACCCAGCCAGGTCATGATCCTGATCAGCGGCACCCAGGGCGAGCCCATGTCTTCGCTGTCGCGCGCGGCACTCGATAATCATAAACATGCCAAGATCGAGCCGGGCGACACCGTCATACTTTCTTCGCGCATCATCCCCGGCAATGAAAAGGCCATCTACCGGGTCATCGATCATCTGTTCCGCCGCGATGCCAAGGTATTCTATGAAGACGGGACGAAGCCGCCCTTGCACGTGAGCGGACACGCCAGCCAGGAAGAATTGAAGCTGATCATCAACCTGGTGCGTCCGAAATACTTTATTCCGATTCACGGCGAGTATCGGCAGCTCAAGCTGCATACGGCTCTGGCCGCTTCGATGCCTGGAGCCGTCGGCAAAATCTTCCTGCTGCAGAGCGGTGAAATTCTGGAATTCGACGAGCTGGGCGCGCGCAAGGCCGGCACCGTACCGGTCGGACGCATTTGCATCGACTCCGGTTCCACCGGCGACGTGGTCGAGGAGTTGATCATCAGCGACCGCCGTCATCTCAGCGAAGATGGCTTCGTGCTGCCCATCTTGGCCATCAATAAAATTACCGGGGTGGTCGAGAATCCGCCGGAGATCGTGATGCGCGGCTTTGCCGGCGCGCCCTCCGATAATGGATTTGTCGAGCAGGCACGGCAGGTCGTGCTGGCGACGCTGGAGCATTCCACGCCCGAGGAAATGAGCGACTATGGCGTCATCAAGGAAAAAATTCGCCAGGACCTCAAGCGCTTTATCGCCAAGAATACTCAGCGACGCCCCTTGATCATGCCCGTCATCCTGGAAATCTGATCAGGGCATCCTTGATTTTCTGTACATGAGCAGTTTTCCAGTTGCGAAAAGTGGAGATCGCCAGCACCGTCGGAGCAGGCGAATTACCGGGCTGTTCTTTGCCACGGCGATCCTGCTGGTGGCCATTTTTGCTCCCCTAAAGCACCATCTTCGGGCAGCCTCGGTGCTCTGGGAATTAGAGAGCCCGGCGGGCGAAAGCTGGTTTGCGCACAACCTCGCGCGATTTGGCGCCAATCCGGTGCGCACGGAGATGCGGGCGATTCCGGGCTCCCCGCCAATCGTGGCCCGCTTCTACTATCCGGTCGGACACGACCAAGTCCCCGCGGTTATCGTGCTGCACGGAGTGCATCACCTCGGCATCGAGGAACCGCGTCTGGTCGCCTTCGCCACCGCGCTTTCGTCCCACGGATTGCTGGCAATCACGCCCGAGTTGAACGACCTGGCCGATTACAGGGTTACACCGGAAACCATCCAGGCAATCGGCGAGTGTGCGCATTTTGTCCGGCGGAGTTCGGGCAACCCGGCGACCATCGTCGGCTTGAGCTTCGCCGGAGGCCTGTCGCTGATGGCTGCCGCGGAGCCGGGCTGGCGCGATGACTTCGGATTGATTGTCGTGGTCGGTGGCTACGATGATCTGCAACGCGTCCTGGAATACTATGCCACCAGCGTCATCACCGGGCCATCCGGCGAGGTCACCAGGCTTCCGGCGCACGAATACGGCCCGCTGGTTGCGGTTTACGACTATCCCGGAGAATTTTTCTCGGCCCGTGATGTATCTGCCGCCCGCACCACTCTCCGCTATCTGCTCTGGGAGGACCGGCCGCGGGCCCAGGCAGAAGCGCGGCAGCTCACCCCGCAGGGAAAGCAGCGCATGGAGGAGCTTTTCAAGCACCATATCGACGCCCTGGCCCCGGTGCTGCTGCGCGGAGTTCAGAAGTATCACGATGAGCTGGCGGCGATTTCTCCGCACGGGAATTTAGCAGGTCTTGAGGCGCGGGTCTATTTGTTGCATGGCGCGGCCGATAATGTCGTCCCCGCCAGCGAAACCGAATGGATCGAGCGTGACCTGCCCAGGGGTTCGTTGCGCATGGCGCTGATCTCTCCCGTGGTCAGCCATCTCGAGCTTAACGGTTCGCCGACGCTCGCAGACAAGCTGAAACTTGTACACTTTATGTCAGACTTCCTGCAGGATGCCGAATCGCCGGGCACAGCACTCGCCGGCCAAGGCTCCTTAGCCGGAAAGTCGACTTAGAATAGAGATAGAGACAGATTCAGCGCCATGATCACAATGAAAGAAATCGAGAAAGCGCGGCAGCGGCTAGCCGGAGTGGCGGCTCGCACCCCTTTAATCCGCTACTATGCGGCAAGCTCCGACGGCCCCAAGCGCCAGGGTGAGCCCGAAATTTATCTGAAGGCCGAGAATCTCCAGCCTACCGGAAGCTTCAAGCTGCGAGGCGCCTACAACAAGATTGCCTCGCTCACGGACGAAGAGCGGAAGCGGGGCATCGTGACTCACTCCAGCGGCAATCACGCCCAGGGTGTCGCTTATGCCGCCCGCGCCATGGGATTGCGTGCTGTCGTCGTCATGCCGCGCAATTCCAGCAAGCTGAAACAGGAGGCGGTGACGGCAATGGGCGCCGAGCTAGTCGTGGTTGGCCCCTCCAGCCGCGAACGCCGGCAAAAATCGGAAGAACTCGCGGCGCAGCACGGCTATGTCCAAGTCCCGCCCTTCAACGACGAGCAGGTGGTCGCGGGGCAAGGCACCATCGGTCTTGAAATTCTCGAGGACCTCCCCGACACCGACCTCGTGTTGGCGCCGGTCAGCGGAGGCGGCCTCATTACCGGCATCGCGGCCGCCATCAAGCTGAGCGGATCACGGGCAAAAGTGATTGGCGTGGAGCCGGAACTGGCCAATGACGCACAACAGAGCTTCCGCACCGGCCACATCGTGGAGATCGAGCCGGAGCGCGCCTCCAGCACAATTGCCGACGGCCTGCGCGGACAATCCGTGGGCAAGATCACCTTCGAGCTGATGCAAAAATACGTCGACGACATCGTTACGGTGAGCGAAGACGACATTCGCCGCGCCATGCGGGCGCTCATTTGCCAGGCGCATATTCTGGCCGAGCCCAGCGGCGCGGTGGCCTTTGCCGCCTGCCTGTTGCACCCCGATAAACTCCCGCACGCCAGGAAAATCGTGGCCGTAGTGAGCGGCGGCAACACTGAACCGCAATTGCTGGCCAGGATCATCTACCCCGAAGGAGAAGCAAAGGAATGAAAGCTCCGGCACGCACAGGAGGCTGCCGCCCGCGCCCTGGAGCCGCGTTCCAGGTGCACGCAAAAAAATACCGGCTTCGACTGGAACTCTCGTGCACAACTCCTGATATATATGGTGCAGCATCCTATCCCGGCATGCGGGAACAGAATTGAAATCGTGCGGCATCTGTTCGGAGTATTGAGAATTCGCAGTAGATGTCTGGCGGCCGTCGGGCCGCAGTTGGCTCAGGTGAGATCGAAGCGGCGGGGACCATTCTCGCTGGAGGCATATTGAACGACTATTTTCTGTCCGTCCTGCTCGGCATCGTCGAAGGGTTGACCGAGTTTTTGCCGGTCAGCTCGACCGCGCATCTGCGAATCTGCGAGAGACTGATGCACATTTCGCTCGACGACCCGTACTGGAAAATGTACAGCATCGTCATCCAGTTGGGAGCCATCCTGGCTTTGCTGCTGCTCTTTTTGCCTCGCATCGTTATGTTTTTCCGTACCTTTCCCGAAGGCGAGCGCGGCAAGAGCACGATGCTGACACACCCCATTACGCTGACCTTCGTCGCCTTCGTCTGCACCTCCGTGCCCTCGCTGCTGATGATCAAGCGCATCGGCCACAACCTGGAAAGCCTCAAGGTGATGGCGCTGGCGCTCATCATCGGCGGCATCATCATGTGGATTGTGGATCGCATGAGCGAGCAGCATGAGCCCTCGACCACCAACCTCGAAGAGATGTCGCTGGGCCAGGCCATCTGGATTGGCCTGTGCCAGGTGACCTCGGCGGTAATCCCCGGAACCTCGCGTTCCATGTCGACCATCGCCGCCGGGCAGATCGTCGGCATGAGCCGGCCGTCTGCCTTGGAATTCAGCTTCCTGCTCTCCATCCCAACCATGCTGGCCGCCACCGCGTATTCGCTGGTCAAAGCCTTGCACCCTAGCCTCGCCGCCGGAGACACACTCACGCCTCTGCTGATGACCGGGCACAATTGGATCGTGCTGGCCATCGGCTTCGTGGTTTCGTTTTTCGTGGCGCTGGTCGTCGTGGAGTGGTTTCTCGTCTGGGTGCGCGACCACGGCTTCGTTCCCTTTGCCGTCTACCGCATCATCGTCGGGAGCTGGGTACTCTACCTGGCGCTGCATGGCTAGGGTAGAGTTCCGGAAATATGTGCAACAACCCTTCGAAGTGTCATTCTGAGCGGGCGCAGCGCAGCGAGGGAAGAATCTATGTATTTGATTTGTTGCGGGCGGCGGGTGGACCAGATTATCGATGCAAACGGTAAACTGACATGCCGCAGTTGCTCAGGTGGCCTACATTTGCGGCGATTGGCGACGAAGGCAACCGCCGGCGCGCCGTCAATATTCCCGTTTGAATCTCAGGTATAGCTTCTGCGCTTCCATGAAGCCGTGCAGGAAATTATCGTCGGTCGCAACCCGCCGCCGTATGGCTTCCGCACGAGGACAGGAGCAAGTACAGGGCGTGCCGTCCAGGCGTGGACGGCAGCAATTGTGTTTATTGAGGTTGCACTCTCCGCACGGCGCCGCGCCTTTGTTGTGCTGCCGCTTTGCCAGTTTTGCCAGGGTCGCCGGGCTTGGATCGTAAACACTCATATTTCACCCTTGGCCCCAACCCGACATCGCGCCGCGTGCTGCCGTTCCTGCAACCGCAAATCATCGAAGACGGCGGAGCCCAGGAGAATTTCTCCGCACTGCCTGCAGCGCGATTCGATCAAAGTCCTATCCGCCTGCTCAACCAGCGTGCGCTCGAATTGACTTTCAGCATTAAGCTCGGCAGTCATGACTCAGCCTTCTGCATTTGTGCGCTGCTTCCACCAGCTTCAAACCCGCGGGCGTGGGGCTGGCGAAAAGTGTCTGACACCTCAAACAGGTGGAAACGATCAGTCCGTTGGCAATGACCTGATGTACGAATGGCCCTTGCGGGAGATGCGGATTGGGTTGAGTGCCCAACACGGGAGCCCTTCATGAAATTGATATTATATCAATTCGCATTCGTGTTGATTATGGCAAGCACTGCCAGGTTTGTCTGTCTGGTACCAGACATTCAATAAAATTGATACGCCGTTCATTCTGCAGCTTGTTGTCTTTCGCATCTACCGGGTGAACTTGTTTATGCCGCACATGGTGGAGGGGTGGCAAAATCCCAGGCTGTGTCGAGCAATTGAGAGAAGCAGGTGAGAGAAGCCGGCCAGCTTCGCGATGCGAACCGTGAACTAGATGGTTCCATGCGCTTCCGCTATACAAGATGGGCTGGCGGCCCACATCAGCCCGCGGCCGGCGAATGTGGGGTTCGGAAAGGTTGGAGTCTCGCCGGCATGGACCCGGCATGGATATGGATAAAAACGGGCAGCCAGACCAAATCCGCGCAAAAGGGGTATCCCACTCTGGCGCCCGCATCATGCTCGAACATCATGCTCGAAGCGTTTATCCGGTGGGAGCGAGTGCGCGCTCGGCGGCCTGCTGAATGAACCGCTTCATGACGTTCGCCCACATCACTTTCTTGCGCGCCGCACTCTCCCTGATGGTGCGTCCCTGTACCAGCATGCTGAGCAAGGTCTTCATCTTGAGCACGCGCAGCAAGCGCTGATCGGCAGCCGAGACGCCATAGGATTCCAGAAAGCTGTTCTGCACCTCCGAGGTGATGCTCCGGTCGCAGAAGGGATATTTTTCCAGCGCTTCCACCGAGGCGAGAAATAGCGCCACGTCGTGAAAGGAGTTGCCTCGTTTCGACATCTTGGCGAAATCACAGAAGCCGACTCCACCTTCCGTGATCACGACATTCAGCGGCGTGAAGTTATTCAACACCGCTGAAGACGGCAGGGTTTTTCTGGAGCGCGCCAGAATCGTCTTGGTGCCGCCCAGAATGTTTTTAATGGAAAGATCGTCCAGCCCTTCCTTCTTGCAATTGGCGCAGAGTTTCTCCAAATCCGCGAGAAATCCGGCCGCGTCGAATGGCTCAGGCATGTCGGCGGTCGCCCGGTGGAACTTGCGGAGCCACTCGCCGGTACGCTTGGCGGCAAATTGCAGCGTCCCACAGTCCGCATAACCGGGGAGCAAAGCCGCTTTCATGATGATCGATTGCAAGGGAATGCCAGACGAGCTTTTCGCTGACGATTGCGCCCAGCTCAGCAAAATCTCCCAAGGGGCGGGGTATGCCTGCGAGCTTTTTCGTTTCGACCAGGGCATGGACACTCTGAAGGTGTCTCAGTTCCTGCGCCGCCAGACTCTTGACCCCTTGCGTGCCGCACCGGTTGGCGCGAAATACCTTGATCGCGAGCCTTTCGCCGCCCTCGGCGAATTCCATGACTGCGTCATAAATGTAGTGGTCGCTCTTGGGGGTGTGCCCCACGATCCGCACATTGCGCATTTCACCACGCTCGGGGTACCAGGGCGCGCCATCCTGGCGCAAGATGCTGACAATCTGATCCATCGCATTATCGGACATTGACACTCCACGTCTAAATCTGATCCAAAACCGTTAATTAGGAACTGTTAAACCAAGTCTTCACACCATGGGATGTGCAGTTAGACTTCCAACAACGAAACCTCGCGGAATACGTAAGCAATTGAATACTGATGACTTAGGTGATCAACGCACGTCGAAGGGCATCCGCCCAAGGCGAAGTGGAAGGTAAGTGCCCACCTTGGCTAACCAGCATCCGCTCATTGTTATATGAGATGCCGGTCAATGAGTGACTAGTTTGTCAATATTTTTGGAGGCGTCTGGAGGATTAAAGCATTATATTTTGATCTACTTAATCTTTAAGGTTGAGGAATGGCTATGCGGAGGAAAGGCATCTGAAAGTTGCCAAATTAGTAAAATAGATACTTGCGCCATTTGGCGTCGGAACCGCCCATCATGCGCATGATATGACGGCTGGTGTGCAGGTTGAAGGTGCGCGGTTCGCGCAACAGTTTCATCGAGCACTCATGCAGTAACTGGTTTCCTTTCTTGTGGTTACAGGGATGACAGCAAGCAACAAGGTTTTCCCAGGTCGACTGGCCGCCGCGCGAACGCGGGACAATGTGGTCGAGCGTCAGCTCGCTCGACGGCAGCAAAACACCGCAATACTGGCAGGTATTGCGATCGCGCAACAGGATGTTCTTGCGCGAGAGGGCGCGCGTCTGGTGGGGAATGCGGCGATACTCCAGCAAACGGATTACCGAGGGAACACGCACGGCGATCCGCGCCGAGTGCAGCAGATGGCCATTGATCTCCTCGGTGATGGCCACTCCCTTGAGCACCAGCACGATGGCACGCCGCGCCGCACAGATGTTGATGGGCTCGTAGGAAGCGTTCAGTACCAGCACCGGCGCGTGCATGGGCGAGAACGGCGCCTGCTGCGTAAGAACAGCTTCGGCGAGTTCACGTCCCGATCTGTGGTGTTCCGCTTTGCCCGGCATATCGTTAGCAGGAACGCACATTCATGCGCGCAGTTCCTGCACTCCCTCCCGAGAAGATGCGAACAACGAACTCTCATTCAAGGCACGTGCAACGGTGGCGACAAAAACGGCTTTCACGCCAGCGCTCCAGGAGCATCCTGGCGCACTCGGAGACGGTTGCACCCGTGGTCATAACGTCATCGACCAGCAAGACCTCACGCCCGGCGACCTGCTCTTTGCCGGCCACGGCGAAAGCGCCGCGGATGTTTTCCCGCCGCTGCGTCGCGGGTCATGCCAACCTGCGATTCGGTCGCACGGCGGCGTAGCAGAACTGTGGTCAACAATTCCAGCTTGGTCGCGGAGCAGGCGCACGCCTGGCGGCCCAATTCCCTGATCGCGGAGCGGGCAATCAGTTCTGACTGGTTGAATCCCCTCTCGCGGAACTTGCTGGCGTGTAGCGGCACGGGAATGACGCAGAATCGGCTGCGATTCGAAGCTGGCAAACAGGGGTTCGGCGGCTTCGGCCAGCCTGCGGCCGAGCACGCCCGAGGCGGGGCGCACCTGGTGATACTTGAGCAGATGAATCAGTCCGCGCAACTCATCCGCGTATGCAGCCGTGGCTGATCGCGCGCGTAAATAACGGCCGCTCGATGTAACAGTCAGCGCATATTTCGACTGCCAGGAACTCGGAATCAGGAGCCAGCGGATCGCCACAGAGACGGCAGCACGGAACTGCGAAAGGAATGATCTTCGCCAAGCACTGGTCGCATACCGGAAGACGTGAGAGATTGGCTAGCGGAGCGCGGCAGAGACGGCAATCGGAGGGAAAAACAGCCGCAAACAAGCTCCCAAGCGCGGCACCGGCGAATTTGGCCACGGATGATCGCCGGCCTAGCTGCTTAGCTTGGATAACCCGGGATCTGTCTCCACTACTGCTGAAGACACGCCTCCTTCCCCCAGAGACTCTGGGGATTCCACAGGGGTTCGTTCGCCTGCCGGAATGTACAACAGTATACGTTCACCGGGATGGAAACCGCAATGGTACATCGCATGTTGGGAATATAGAGACAAGTTGTTACAGGAATGTCAACGCACCGTGCACTCCAGCACCGCACATCGCCGCGAGTTTGCGAATGAGGTCCGGGGCTTCAGGAAAATTCCGGGCATGGGCGCGGCGGTGTTTTCATAGCTCGCCACGTGCTCCGAAGATTGCCGTGCCAATTCGCACGCAGGTGGAACCCTCTTCGATGGCAACTTCGAAGTCGTGGGACATTCCCATGGAGAGCTCAGGCAGGTCCAGTTTGGTTTCGGCTGTTAGACGGTCGCGCAGCTCGCGCAAACTCCGAAAGTATGGTCGCGATCCTTCCAGATCCTCTGTAAACGGCGGCACCGTCATCAGTCCGCGGAGCTCGAGATGCGAGAGGCGCGGCGCGGCCTCCAGCATGTGAACCAGCTCGGCGGAGCCGGGCTCGACCCCTGATTTTGCCTGCTCGCCGCCGATGTTGACCTCGATCAGCACACGCAACGTCTTCCCGATATTGGCGGCGGCGGCGTCCAGACGCTCCGCCAAGCGCAGCGAATCCACCGAATCAACCGATTGAAACAACTCAGCGGCCTTGACGGCCTTGTTCGATTGCAGATGCCCGATGAGATGAAACCGGGCACACTCGATGGTGAACACGTTGCAGACAGCGGCTGAGGCAATCGAAGGCGAAGCCGCGCTCAGCTCCGCATGCTTCAATTGGAACTCCTGCACACGGTTCTCGCCGAACAAGCGCTGACCTGCCTCGAAGGCCTCACGGATGTGATCGGCAGGCATGGTCTTGCTAACCGCCATCAGAGCAATTTCACCGGGTTGGCGCCCGGCGCGAAGCGCGGCGGCGGCCATGCGCTGCCGAATTTGAGCAATGTTTCCGGCTATCGACATGCAAGCTGATTGTAATCCGCTTCCATCGGCGAGACGAGGCGCCGCTAAGCAGGCTGCTGAAAAACAAGGCTGCAGTGCTGTGAGCATACAAGCAAATGCGCCGAGGCTCCGTGGCTCACGTATTCCGTAGCGGCACGTTCTTCAGCAGCCTGTAAAGCCGATGATGATAACAAACCAAACTGGATTATTCTATGAATGGCTTGGCACCATGATCCCTATTCGGAACATTACCGGAGGAGCCAGTTTCGCGGTGCGCGTGCAACCACGCGCCCAGCGGAACGCAATTGCCGGCACCTTGGGCGACGCGCTCAAACTGGCGCTGACTTCGCCACCGGTTGAAGGCCGCGCTAACCAGGCCTGCATCGAATTCCTGGCACGGCTTTTGGGCGTATCACGCTCGTCGATTACAATCGCCGCCGGCGAAACCAGCCGCAACAAGGTGATTCGCGTTACCGGGCTGAACGCGGAGGCGATAGGCGAGCGGCTGACGGCTTACGAGCCCTCATTGCGGTGACGCGCCGGAAGCGGTGCCCATGCCACACTAGAACCTATCTCATAAATGACGCTCGCGAGTAAATGCTTGCATTGCGAGCGGAGTTGAAGCAAATCAGGTGCATGGCTGATCTCACGGATATGCAGTGGGAACGTCTCAAGCCCCTGGTGGAGTGGAACCAGAAACGGCGGCCCGATGGACGCGGCCGTCCCTGGAGCGATGCACGCCGAGCACTGAATGGTGTGCTATGGATTCTGCGAACAGGCGCCCCCTGGCAGGATCTTCCACCACGGTATGGGTCGTACCAGACCTGCCATCGGCGCTTCCAGCAATGGCAGCAAGCCGGCGTGCTGGACGGTATCTTGTGGGCGTTGTGCGAAGACCTGCTGGCGCGTGGGGAACTCGGGTTGGAGGAGACGTTCATCGATGCCTCCTTCGCGGGGGCAAAAAGGGGGGCGATCGCATTGGTCCAACACGCTGCGGCAAAGGGAGCAAGATCATGGCAATCGCGGACAGCCATGGTCTTCCTATCGCCGTCCGGGTTACAAGCGCTTCGCCGAATGAGTCCACCCTGGTCGAAGCCACGCTCGCCCAACGCCACGTCGCAGCCCTGCCCGAACGAATGATCGGCGACAAGGCTTACGACAGCGACCGATTGGATGAGCGGCTGCAGCAACAGCAAGGCGTCGAACTGATCGCGCCCAACCGGCGCAAGCGAAGGCGAACACAAGACGGGCGGCCACTTCGCCGCTACCTGCGACGCTGGAAGATCGAGCGACTGTTCGCCTGGCTCAAGAACTTTCGCCGCCTGACCAGCCGTTGGGAGCGTCACGCCGCCAACTTCCTCGGCATGGTTCAGCTCGGCTGCGTGTTGATCTTGTTGAGGCATTTATGAGACTGCCTCTAGTGGGAACGCCGGCCCGGCGGCCTGCAGGTCGCGACGAACAGCCTCACAGGGATGACAGAGGGTGCACGCCGTCCAGTACAATAGTGAGATGAATTTGCCCGCCATTCAGGCCGCGTTGTGCGAGCGCGAAATCGATGCGTGGCTCTTCTATGATCACCATCACCGCGATCCCATCGCTTACAGCGTACTCGGGCTTCCGCGGGATCTGCATGTCACCAGGCGCTGGTATTACCTGATTCCCGCAGAGGGCGAACCGCTCAAGTTGAATCATCGCGTGGAGCCACGCCATTTGAATTCGCTTCCGGGGCGGCAAAGGCATTACGGAGCCTGGCAGGAGATGTGGGAGCGTTTGCGCGAGATGCTGCGCCCTTACAAGCGCGTGGCTATGCAGTACTCGCCGAAGAACCAGATCATGTATGTTTCGCTGGTGGATGGGGGAACCCTGGAGCTGGTCCGTGGTTTCGGCGTCGAGGTAGTCTCCTCCGCCGATCTGGTGGCCCGCTTCGAAGCCACCCTGTCGCCCGAGCAGATCGCCACTCATTTTGCTGCGCGCGACGCCATGGACCGAATCATGGAAGCCTGCTTCCAATGGGTTGGGCAACAGCTCCGGAACGGAGGCACCAACGAATTCGCGGTGCAGCAGTGGCTCGCCGAGGCTTTCCGCCGCGAGCATCTGGTCACCGACGATTTGCCTATCGTAGCAGTCAACGAAAACAGCGGAAATCCACATTACTTACCGACCGCCGACAGCTCGAAAGTCATCCGCAAAGGAGATTTCCTGCTGATCGACATGTGGGCGAAGCAGGACGAGCCGGGCGCGGTTTACTATGACATCACGTGGACAGGCTTTGCCGGACTGCCTTCCGAACGGCACCGCCAAATCTTCGGGCTGGTGCGTGACGCCCGCGATGTGGGCATCCGCACGGTTCAGGAGACTCTTGCCGCAAAGAGAAAAATCCGCGGGTGGGAAGTGGATGCGGCAGTCCGCGAATTCATCGCCAAGGCCGGTTATGGCGGATGCTTCGTGCACCGCACAGGGCACTCGATCGGAACCGAAGTGCACGGCAACGGGGCGAACCTGGATGACTTGGAGACACACGACGAACGCGAGGTGATCCCGAATACCCTGTTCTCGATTGAACCAGGAATCTATTTGCCCGAATTTGGCGTACGCAGCGAAATTGATATGCTGGTGCGGAACGGAGCCGCCGAAGTGACCGGACGAATCCAGAAAGAGCTTGTATCGATCTAAATGGCAAACGCTAACCAGGCTAAGGCAAAAACTCCTCCCACCCCGGCGCCACCGTTGACGGCGCTCTCGATTGCCGCGCCGATTGCCGGCTGGCTGGTTCCGGGGGCGGGTCACATCATTCAGAAGCGATGGATTCGCGGGCTGCTGCTGATGCTCGCCGTCGTCGTTCTCTTCCTTGCCGGTCTCGGCATGCAAGGCAAGGTGTACGCGTTCAACACCGGAGACCTGCTCGACATCCTCGGCTTTTTGGGCGACCTCGGCACGGGCGTGCTCTACGTGGCGGCACGGAGCATGGATTGGGGCCAGGGCGCGGTACACCGCGCTACCGCCGATTACGGAACCAAGTTTATCATCGTCGCCGGATTGCTGAACATCGTGAGCGCGGTTGACGCCTACCACATCGCGAGCGGGAAAAAACAATGACCCTGGAACTTTCTCACTTTAGCGCCGCCGTGTTGTTCGCACTCTGCGCGTCCATTGTCTTCGGAATTACGCAGCGCAATAGCACCAGGGAAATGCTCCGCTACGGGGTTTACTGCTTCGTGCTCTTCGTCGGAGGAGTGATCGTGGCCGGCTGGGCGATGTGGATCATTAAGAGATAGGCCGGGCGGTTCCGCGTGCGGTAGTTCATGGGGGAACTACCCCACCCAACGAAAAACGCGTTGGATGGCCACCAGGAACTCTTCGATCCCACATCTGCTGACTACGGCAGATATGGGGCACCAAGAACTAAGAACTACCCCACCCAACGAAAAACGCGTTGGATGGGCCACCAGGAACTCTTCGATCCCACATCTACTGACTACTGCAGATACGGGGCATCAAGAACCGGGCCTCGCCCCTCGCTTCCATCAATGCGGTCTTCGGGAAATCCACCACGATAGCTAGATTTGCTTCTCCGCCACTAGATTTACTTCTCCGTCACTCGTCTTTTGGAAGGCTGAAGGGATACGAGCCGTGCGTTGCCTGAACTGCAAAGGGCCTGGAACGAGCCTGCTGGAGTTCAACCAGAAAAGTGCCGATGAACATTAGAGTGAACCGTTCCCGGCAAGCGCTTGGGTGTAGGAATGCCTGCAACGGGAGGGAGGGGTCTGCTTTGTGAGCCAACTTTATGATCTGAAAGTACTCATCGAAAACAAGATTAAAGCCGACGGCCTGGACGCGATGGACGTGAAAGGCAAGATTGGACTGCGCTCTGGCCGAATGCTGGCATTCATCAATGCCAGTACCCCGGATGATCCGGAGGCTGTCGCCAAACTCAAGAAGGCTGCCAAAGACGTGCTGAATATCAGCGCGTGAGGAGTGTCGCATGAAATGGAACTTAATTCGAACCAAAGTTCTGGCCGCGCTGGTCGCCTGTCTGGTGGTGGGCGTTGGCGGTACCCTGGCGCTGATGCACTACAGCTTCGCCCGTAACTCACAGGCCTTGGCGGTAGAGTCGGTTTCTGGCGCACAAAAGCTGTTCACGATCTTGGAGAGCAGAGAGATCAGTAAAATGACGGCCGTCGGCGAGATGCTGAATGCGAACCCCCAGGTTCGCGATGCCTTCGCCGCCAAGGATCGCAGCCGCCTCATCGAGCTAACGGCGCCGCTTTATTCGAAGTTGAAGAGCGAGGGCATTACCAACTGGGTGTTCCACACTCCTGAACCTGACATGACTGTCATGGTTCGCCTGCATGCCCTTTCAAACTTCGGGGACCACCTGAATCGGTTCATGTTGAAAGAAGTCGCGCGCACCCATGCCGTTGTGAGCGGGAACGAGTCGGCCAAAACCGGTCTTGCAGTGCGAATCATCCGGCCGATTTACGATACGCGGGGCGGGGTGACCGGTTACGTCGAGTTCGGTGAAGAGCTGGGCCAGTTCATTCACGCCATGAAAAGCCAGACCGGAGATGACTACGGACTGCTGCTTAGCAAGAAGTTTGTGGACCGGCAGTTTTGGGCCGAATCGACGGCGACCTGGAATCGTCGGGACAACTGGAATGACAATCCGGACTTCGTGGTGGCGGACAAGACCACGGCTACCGACAGTATCATGCGATTCCAGGGAGACCTGACCGAAGTGCCCGGCGATGGCAAGGTGCTGGAGCACTTCCGTGACGGAAATTCCGTCTTCATCCGCGGCATTTTTCCCATCCGTGATGCCGCCGGGAACACCGTAGGCGCAATGTTCGTGGTGAAGGATATTTCAGCGGTTTACGTGGCCATGCAGCACACGCAGAACATCCTGGTGCTTTTGACGGTCGTATCGCTGACGGTCGGCATTCTTCTGGTATTGACGCTGCTTAATCGTCTCGTATTCCGCCGCCTAAAGCACATCATTACGGTTGCCACTCGCGTCGTTGGCGGGGACTACGAAACGGAAATCCGGGTCGGATCCGACGATGAGGTCGGCCAGTTCGAACAACTATTCGAGCAGTTCAGGCGGGTCTTCGTTGACCTGCTGGCACACCTGCCCGAGCTACAGGAAAAGGGATAGGAAAACATATAGCGCTAACTCAGGCGCTTCTGCGCGAGCAGTCCGATCCAAAGAACTCCCATCCAGCCCAAAACGGGGGTAGGATGGGTCGGGCGCGTAGTTTACTGCTTCGTGCTCTTCGTCGGAGGAGTGATCGTGACCGGCTGGGCGATGTGGATCATTAAGAGACATGTCGGGCAGTTCCTTCGGGACCTTCGCTACTAACGCCCATTCGACAAGGATATTGTTGCGTCGAAGGGAAGGCAAGCTGCTAGACGGATGTCGTCCCCTTAACTGTTTCTATACCTCTACGAATGAAAAGGTTGGGCCGGAGATGTACTCGCCTACAATGAACCTGATCGGCATGCGGGCTTCTCGCGCGATCTGTGTAGTATTGAGAGCGTTGCTGGTTGTTAAGGAGCAATGATGCTGCAAAGAATGGTTATCAAGAACCTGACTGCCTTTGCTCACGCTGATCTCCAGTTTGGTCGCAATCTCAATGTGATCGTGGGCGAGAACGGTACTGGCAAGACGCACCTTCTGAAAATGGCCTACGCGGTGCTGGCAGTCAGCGCAGATCAGGGTCGCCCGATGGAGGTTCCGCCTACAAAGGCCCGTTTGCAAGTACGAATAGCGGAAAAGTTGGTGAATGTCTTTCGTCCGGAACAGCTAGGTCGTCTTGCCCGCAGAAAGCAAGGGCGGGAACGTTGCGACATAAGTGCGGAATTCGATGATCATGGCATGGATATAGCCTTTAGTTTCGCCACCAATAGCCAGTCGGAAGTCAATATACAAAAGATGCCTACGGTTTGGTCGGAGAACGCGCCGGCTTTCCTGCCTACGCGTGAGCTGTTGACGATTTACCCGAATTTTGTCTCCGTGTACGAAAACCATTACTTGGAGTTCGAAGAAACTTGGCGCGACACGTGCATTTTACTAGGGGCGCTGTTGCAGAGAGGCCCGAAGGAAAAGCAGATCCGTGATCTTCTAAAACCTCTCGAAGATGCTATGGGAGGTGCGATCGAACTTGACAAGAATGGGCGGTTTTATCTGAATGTGAAGGACGGACGCATGGAGATGCCTCTGGTTGCAGAGGGCCTACGAAAGCTGGGTATGCTGGCGCGTTTGATTGCAACCGGCGTCCTTCTGGACAAAGGATACTTGTTCTGGGATGAGCCGGAAGCGAATCTCAATCCGAAGCTGGTCAGGCGGGTGGCACAAAGCGTTCTAGCTTTGAGTGGGGCTGGAATTCAGGTATTTCTTGCGACGCATAGCTTGTTTCTGCTGCGGGAATTGGAAATTTTGCTTTCGTCCGATGAGTACAAGACTCTGGATTCTCGTTTCGTGGGCTTACATCAAGGGACAAGCGGAGTCTCGCTGGAACAGGGTGCAACGGTGGATGGAGTCGGAGACATCGCCGCTCTGGATGAGGAACTCAAGCAGTCAGATCGATTCATGGCGAAAGAACACTGACGATGCAAACCTATCTTGTCGACGGTCTGAAATTCGAGTTCCCTGACAAATGGACAGTCAGCAAGTACGACGAATGGTCTTTCTATCGCAACCGATTCAGCAAGATGGGAAACGGCATAAAAGCACTCGATCTTCTCGCTGTATCTCCCAACGGCGTCACTTGGATGATTGAGGCAAAGGACTACCGTGCCCATTCACGTACCAAACCAAGCAACCTGGCAGACGAACTGCGCGAAAAGGTCTTGGACACATTGGCGGCCATTCTACCAGCCAAAATCAACGGAGACGTTGCCGCCGAAACGGATGTGGCAGCGCGGATGGTGGCCACACGTAAGCTGCGGATAGTGCTACATCTCGAACAACCGGTGAGGCATTCCAAGCTGTTTCCCCGCGCCATCAACCCTGCTGATGTCTACATGCAGATTCGGCGGCAATTGAAACCTATCGACGCTCATCCGCTGGTCGCCGAAATGAACAACATGCGGAACCTTCCATGGACTGTGCGTTGAAAGAGACGGCACGTGCGGGGCACTCGGAAATTAACCAACACCTGAAGCTGTGAACCCTTGGAACGAAACTGCTTCCCCTATCCTTCCCAGACGAAGGCATCGAAGACGCGCGCGGTCTCGAAGCCGAGGCGGAGGTAGAGTTCGGCGGCGCGATCGTTGGCTTCGGTGACGGTCAAGGTGAGCAGGGCAAAGCCGCGCTGCCGCAGCGCGTCGCGAGTGGCGGCAATCAGGTGCTCGCCGATTCCCTGGCTGCGGTATTCGGGCAAGAGGCAAACCTGGGTGACGTGGCCGGTATCGTCCTTGACCCGGGAGCAGAGGATGAGGCCGACGTTGGTGCGGGTGAGGCGGTGGACGGCAACGAACGAAGCAGCCGCGTCGAATACTCCGCATCCGGGAAAACGGATGATGTTGTTGAGGAAGCGGAGCGACCCGGTCATGGTACGGTACTGATCGTTGATGTCGGAATCGATGTGGCCGCGGTAGGCGGCGGTAATCAGCCCGGCGGCGGGCTGGTAGTCCTGATCGCTCCAACGGCGGATTTCGATTCCGGCGGCGAGCGGCCTCCTTGGAATTGGCATCGGCTGCTGGAGCGGCATTTTCATAAACAGGCGCGGATGGCGCTGGAATTTTTCCCGCACAAAAGGAGCAGCGGCTTCGCCGGAACCGTGAATCAGCAACTGTGCCTCGATGCGACGGATTCCGGGGGATTGCTGGAGGGTGGCAATGACGTGCTGAACCAACTGGCTCTCGACTTCAGAAGGGGAAAGGGCAGTGTGATTTCCAGAGCGCGAGGCATAGAGGTCGCCGACGACCCCCTTACTGCCCTCGTAAACGAAAAAACAGTAACCGAGCAGCCGTCCGCGTTCGAGGGCGGCATATCCGGGGAGGATTTTGGCGTCCAGGTAGCGCAGGATCATGTCCGCCGAACTGCTGTAATCCCACGCCAGGGATTCCATCCAAAGCGAGGATTCTTCTTCCAGCAGCGGCCGCAGATCGGCGGAAGCGAAATGCCGTAGATCCAGTATTTCCACAGGACACGCACCAGGGACAAAATCCGTTCCCGACGGTAGTGTAAGCCGTGAGCTGCTTCAAGGTAAACCATTAGAGCGTGCTTCACAAACCGATATCAGAGGGATCGGCGCGTCCCCCGAGGGCTAAAGCCCTTATTCTTGGTGCGACGCGGCTAAACAGCTCCCCTGCAAAGAACTATTTATGAAACAGCCCCCACGCGGATTGTCAGCTACATCTTCCACCACAGGCACCTATTTTGCCGGGCCCACGACAAAAATTTGCAGGTGCTGCGGACGGTAAAAGCCAATCGACTGCAGTTCGCGGCCGGGCAGCATTTCCTGCAACTGTCGCTCCCAGCCCTCCCCGGCGACCACGATGTGCCCGGTTGGCGGAAGCTGCCGCCGCTCATAGACGGCTATCGGCTGGTTGCGGTAGAAGGCAAGTCCATACTCTACCTCACGTTTGGCGTGAAACAACGCCACAGGTTCATCCGGCTCCACGCCCAGCACATGCAGGAAGCTTGCCACCGGACGCGCGGATTGCGTGGCATCGATCGCTGGCGAGGCTACACGGATCAGAAAAGCCAGGGCAATTGCAACCGGCATCAGCGTGATCGGCCGCAGTACGGCAAGCCCTCTGATAAACAACGAACCTGTGACCACCAAAAATGTGACTGAACCCGCGACCGAAGCCACCATGAGCCCACGCGCTCCCGGCATGGTTTTCTGCAGCAGATTGGGAACCAGCAGAGCCCCTGTGACGATCGCGGCAGAGAGTAAGGCATGCATGCCTATGACCCAGAACTTGGGCGCTTCAGGTTTGTCCACCTTGTCATTGAGGTATACAGCGGCAAGCAACGCGCATGCCGGAATGGAGGGCAGAATGTAGGCTGGAAGCTTCGATTGCGAAAGCGAAAAGAACAGAATTGGAAGCATCGCCCAGAGCAGCAAAAACACCGCGAGCGCGTTGCCGGAAGAGTTGCTGCCCGCCCACTCACGCCACCGCCGGATGATGTCGGCAAGCCCGGCAACGACAAACACGCTCCATGGAACCGTCGCCACCAAAGTCACCGGGAGGTAGTACCAGAAGGGCTGCTGGTGCCGGAACATGGTGGTGGCAAAGCGGTCCAGGTTGTGCTCGAGGATGAAAAAACGCAAGAATTGCGGGTTGCGAAGCTGTACCTCGACATACCACGGCAGAGCCACCGCGAGAAATAGCAGCACTCCGGGAAACCACAACGTCCTGACGATCTGGCGAGGTTGGCGCACCAACAGGCAGAAGCCAACGATGATCAACGCGGCCAGAAATGGCGCTACGGGGCCTTTGGCCAGCGTCCCCAGGGCGATCAGAAAATGAAAGCCGAGTAAGAATCGGCGGCGGCCAGATTCGTACCACTCGTACCAGCAAAGCATCCCAACCGCGAAGGGGGCGGTCAGCGGCATATCGGTCGAAGCACCCCGCGCCATCGCAAGCACGAGCGCGCAGGAGGCTGTGATCAGAGCGGCGTCGAACTGCATGCCTCGCCGCAGGCGCAGGCTGAACCGGTAAACGCCTAACACCATGAGCGTGGCGAACGCAGCCGAAGGCACGCGGGCAGCCCAATCGCTCACGCCAAAAATCTTGTAGGCGGCCATGGCCAGCCAATAGTAGAGGATCGGCTTCTCCAGCCACGGCTCGCCGTAAAGAACCGGAGTCACCCAGTCGTGCCGGGCAAGCATTTCGCGCGCGATCTGCGCGTAACGGGGCTCGTCCGCGCCGGTCAGTCCGAAAGCTGCCAGCCCATACGCAAACAAAAACAGGCAGAATCCTAAAACCAAGATTATCTCGAGCACGCGGCTGCGATTGGCCATCGCGGGCAGTGTATCAAAGCCGCTAGCTCTCCGCTGGAAAACAAAAGATCTCCCCGCTCCGTTTTACTTCGGTCGGCATAACGGACGGTTACAGCAATCCGAGAATTGCTCTAGCGGGTTGCGGAAAAACTCTCCTTCGAAGGTGTCATCCTGAGCGTAGCGGGGTCCCCGGCAACGGGCGCTTTTGCCGTTGCTGGAATCGGGGTCCCCAGCGAGCCCTACGCGCTGGGGTGATTGAGGTGGGGTAGCAGGGGATCTGCTGTTCGTGCGCGTTCGAAGTAAAGCAGATCCTTCGCTCGCGCAAAACCAGCGCGACCTCAGGATGACACTGCTACGCGTTTTTCAGCAGCCCTCTAGCGCTTTTTCTTTTCAATGCGAGTCAGCAATTCCTCGATGCGGGCAGCATACTGCTGGGAGCTGATGTGAAACGACAGCTCGGGCGCTTGGCGCAGGCTCAGATTCTCAGCCAGTTCATGACGGATGAAGCTAGTGGCCGAGAGCAGACCTTGCATGGTCTGGCGGATTTCCTCCTCCGACCCCGCGACGGCAACGTAGATGCGAAGCGCTTTGCCGCCCTCGTTCATGACCACTTCGTTGACGGTGAGCAACCCTATCCGAGGATCGCCGAGTTCGCCGCCGAGAATCGTGATCAGCTCTTCCTTGAAGGCTTCGACGAGCCGCTGCTTATGATGCTTTTGCCCTCGACTTTCCACTTCAGCTCCATTCCAGCGGCGTAGATTGCGCCTGGAAACTTCTTAATTTAGCACGTTTTCCGAGCGATCAGAGCGACACCAACGGCATTCCACAGCCTGCTAGCAAAGTCAAGACTCTCGAATCTGCTCGAACTAGTTTTGCCTCCAACTGCGCAGCCTGCTAGCGCAATTCCCCAGTTGGTATCCCAATCTACCAGACTGTCATGGCGAGCGTAGTCGAGCCACCTTTTGTTTCTGCTACCGAAAACAAAGGGTGGCTCCACTCCGCTTCGCTCCGGTCGCCATGACATTTCCTGGGGAAATTTCGACTACACCAATCCGGGAATTGCGCTAATAGACGAAATCGAGAAAAGAGTCGACGATTTCAGCGCCGCAGTTGTTGGCAGTGCGGGTCGCGGCCGATTCGACGTTCTTCATCAGACCTTCCAGGTAGTCGCGCGACTCCGACACGCTGACAATCGCGATGGTAGCCCGTTGCCACAGATCCGTGACCTCGACTTCGGCCACGGCGACGTTGAAGCTCGCGCGCAAACGGTCCTTCAGGCTGCGCGTGACCTGGCGCTTGTCCTTCAGCGAGCGAGCCGCTTCCATACGAAGCTCAAGCGTGAGATGGGCAATATGCATAACTGCCTTCAGCGTTGGTTGGGGTGCAGTCAGCCCGGCAGTCATCGCTCCGGACGCACCACCGAGGAAACGGGCCCGTGCAAAAAGGGCCCCGCTTTCGCGGAGCCCGGCTTTCAGATACCGACCAACAGCTCTTACGCCATCATCTCCGCCGCGATACGTTCGGTGACAAAGGCCTCGATGACGTCGCCGATTTTCACGTCATTGTAATTGGCGATTGAGATACCGCACTCCATTCCATTGCGCACCTCGGAGGCATCTTCCTTGAAGCGGCGCAGCGAAGCAATCTTCCCTTTGAAGACGACAACGTTGTCGCGCAGCAGTCGCACCTCGGAATCGCGCTTGATGGTGCCGTCGGCAATGAAACAACCGGCGACCGTGCCAACCTTCGGGATGCGGAAGGTATCGCGAACCTCGGCACGTCCCAGGTAAGTCTCCTTGATGGTCGGTTCGAGCAAGCCGACCATGGCTTTCTTCATCTCGTCTTGCAGTTCGTAAATGATCGAATGCAGGCGGATGTCGACCTTCTCCTGGGCTGCCATCTCCTGCGCTTTGCGCTCAGGCCGCACGTTGAAACCGATGATGATGGCATTGGAGGCAGAGGCCAGCAGCACATCGGTTTCGGTGATGGCGCCGACGGAGGCGTGCAGCACCTTGATCTTGACCTGGTCGTTCGAGAGTTTGTTGAGCAGGTCGGAGATAACTTCCACCGAACCTTGCACGTCTCCCTTGAGAATGATGGGGAGTTCTTTGACTCCGGCGGTCTTGATCTGCTCGGCCAGACCTTCGAGAGAGACTCGCGTGCTCTTGGCCAGGGCGGCTTCGCGGGCTTTCTGCTCGCGGTACTCCGCGATTTCACGAGCCTTTTCGCGATCGGCCACGACCACGAACTGGTCGCCAGCCTGAGGCAAACCCTCCAGTCCGAGAATTTCCACAGGGGTCGCCGGTGGCGCTGTCTCGAGTGCCTTTCCACGATCGTCGAGCATGGCGCGCACTTTGCCGAACACATTGCCGACAACGAAGTGATCGCCGGCATGCAGCGTGCCGTTCTGAACCAGCACGGTGGCAACCGGACCGCGTCCGCGATCGAGCTTTGCCTCAAGCACGCTGCCGGTGGCGGAACGCTCGGGAACAGCCTTGAGGTCCTGCATATCCGCAACCAGACAGATCATCTCCATGAGCAGGTTGAGGTTGGTCTTCTGCTTGGCCGAGACGTCGACGAACACGGTCGAGCCGCCCCAATCTTCGGGCAGCAGTCCGCGGTCGGCCAATTGTTTTTTGACTCGCTCGGGCAGTGCGCCCGGCTTATCGATCTTGTTTACGGCCACGATGATCGGAACTTTGGCGGCGTTGGCGTGATCGATAGCCTCCAGCGTCTGAGGCATCACGCCGTCGTCGGCGGCAACCACCAGAACGACAATGTCGGTAACCTTCGATCCGCGGGCACGCATACGGGTGAACGCTTCGTGACCAGGGGTATCGAGAAAAACGATTTCCCGGCCATAAGCGGGCGAACTCGCGTCCGTAATCTGCACCTTGTAAGCGCCGATATGCTGGGTAATGCCGCCAGCCTCGCCTTCGGCCACATTGGTGGAGCGAATGGCGTCGAGAAGACTGGTTTTGCCGTGATCGACGTGACCCATGATGGTCACCACGGGTGGCCGCGTGACCTGGGCAAAGACCGACTCGTCATTGGCGGCGAGGGCCTGATTCTCCATATCCTGCTGCACCTGCGCCTCGAAGCTGATGAGGTTGGTGCTGGCGCCGAACTGACGCGCCATTTCGTTGGCCAGTTCGGCATCGAGTGTCTGGTTAATCGTCGCAAAGACGCCGCGCGCGAGCAGACGGGCAATCATGTCCTTGGCGCGAATACCGAGCTTCTCGGCGAGATCCTTGACGCTGATGCCTTCCGTGATGGTGATTTCGCGGGTAATCGGGAGAGGCTCGGTGGAAAGAGAGAGCCGCGGCGGCGGCACAAACCCCTTCATCGGACCTTCTTGTTTGCCGCGCGGAACATAGCGCTGACCCGGACGCCGGGACGGAGAACCGGGACGTCCGGCGGGACGCCCTGTCGGCGGAGCCGGAGCACCGGTAGCGGCACCCATCGGGCGACTGCCCATGGGACGCCCAGCCTGACCAGGCGTGGTGCGAGTCGGATGCATCGGGCGACGTTCACCGGGACGCAAGGCCGGACGCGCACCGGCTGCTGGCGCTCCCGCTGCTGCTGGTGCTCCACCCTGCTGCGGGCGTGGACGCTGGAACAGAGGCTGCCCGCGAACCGGCTGGCCGGTGGGACGGGCTACCGGCGGCGTCGCCGGATGCAAAGGCTGCGCGGGTGCGTGATAAACAGGCCGCGGACCGGTCTGGGGCACAATCATGCGGCGTCCAGCCACCCCCGACTGACCGAGCTGTCCCGGTCGAGCCGATGCAGGGCCGGCCGCATGGCGAGTTTGGGCCCGGTCGGACGCTGCCGCCGCTGGACGATTCGTCTGCGGCGTACGAGCGGGAACTGCCGGCTTTGTGGAGCGTGCCGGGGAAGCTGGTTGAGTGCTGGCCGTCGAACCCGATGGTGGCTCCGCCGCCGACGGCGCAACCGCATCGAGAGACGCTGGCGGTACCGGCTCCATGGCCGATAGCTCATCAGGCTCAACTTCAACAGGTGTGGCAATAACTGGCACAGGTGCCGCGGAAAGTGGCGCTTGGGGCGCTTCGAGTTCAACTACAGCGGTGTCGATTTCTTCCTCCCCGGGTTGTTCAGGGGCGCTGATTGGAGGAGCCGGAGGCTTTGGCGGCTCGACTTTGGAGGGTGGCGGAGCAAATACCGGGCGCGCAGCGGTCGACGGAGTAATGAAACGCGGTTTGGACACCGGCGGCTCCGCCGCTGGCGAAGTAGACCGGGCCGACACGACTGGGGACGGTTCGACGGGGTGCGCGGCAGGAACAGCCGGCTTAGTAACGACTGCCCGCGGTGGAACTGCCGAGGCTTTCACCGCTTCCGGTGGACGCATGGGGGGAGTTGAGGGACGCAAGCCAGCGGACGGATGCTCTTTTTGCTCAATGATCGCTTTCAGCGCATCACCAGGCTTGGAGATTCTTGACAGGTCGATCTTGGGACGGAGTTCGTCCGAAGTGGCGCGATGGCGCGCCTCACGGCCCGAGCCCTGCTGCTCCAGAACGTATCTGCGTACGCGCTCAGCCTCGTCTTCCTCGATAGAGCTGGAGTGAGTTTTCTTTTCGGTCACTCCCACTTTCGGCAAGACTTCGAGAATCTCCCTGCTCTTGACTTCCAGCTCCCGAGCCAAATCGTTGATTCGAATCTTCATCCGCCTGTGTATTTCCTCCGTAGAATGACCAGCCGTCAAGTCCTCATAGCTACCTCACGGTTCCGGTTTCCGAACGCTTCCCCCGGGAGCCACGGTTGCAGCCATTTCCGGGTACGCCATCCGCATCGCACGTCAACCGGGCGCTCACTGCTTCTCGGCTGCCGTAGGGTCTTCGCCCGGATGCGGTTCATCGGGATTAACTTTTTCCTCGCCTGCCGGGGGCGCGTTTTCCACCCCAGTATCTTCCGTCCCACTACTGCTACTGATGATACTCGCTTCCGGATTCTGCCCGCTCTCGACCGCTTCATCGGTGGTGCCCGGAGCCTGCTCCGAGACTTCTGCAGGCACCGGCTTGGTCGCTGCTTTGATCCGGTGCAACCGGCTCCGTCTGGTCCTCACTCACGCCGGCTTCATCTTGATCGAGCGGAGCGCCTTCGGCGGCCGTGATTTCACCACCCTCGGCGGCTTCAAGACTGGAAAAGTAATTATTGATTGTATAGAAGATTTTTTCCATGGTCTTGGGGCCGATGCCCGGAATTGCTTCCAACTGCTCAGGATGCATATCCGCCAGCTCTTCGATGGTAGTCACGCCCGCACTTTGCAGCTTCTCCAGCAACCCCGCCCCAAGTTCATCCGCCAAGCTGTCCAGCGGAGTGCTTGGAGTGCCTACCAGCGCGCTCATCTGCTGCTCCACTTCCTGGCGCTTCTCTTCCTCGCTCTTGATATCGATCTTCCAGCCGAGCAACTTGGCGGCCAGGCGGACATTCTGCCCCTTCTTGCCGATGGCGAGCGAAAGCTGGCTGTCGTCGACGATGACCTCCAGGTGCTTGCTCTGGCTGTCGACGACGCTTACCCGGCTGACCTTGGCCGGCTGCAAAGCCTTTTCGGCGAAGGTCACCGGGTCTTCGTGGTACTCGATGATGTCGATTTTCTCTCCGCGCAGTTCGCGGATGATGGACTGCACGCGCATTCCCTTCATGCCGACACAGGCACCCACGGCATCGACGTCCTTGTCCTTGGACATGACCGCGATCTTGGTGCGCTCGCCGGCTTCGCGCGCAATCGCCCGGATCACGACGGTGCCATCGTAGATCTCGGGCACCTCGGTTTGAAACAAATGACTGACCAACTCGGGAGCGGCGCGCGAAACTACCACCTGCGGCCCCTTGGAGGCCTTCTCGACCCGCACGATCACAACCCGCACCCGCTCGCCCGGCGCAAACGACTCCAGCCGCGATTGCTCTTTCTTGGACATGCGGGCTTCGGCCTTGCCAACATCGAAAATCAAATCCTGCCCTTCGATGCCGCTTGACGGTGGCATTGACGATTTCGCCGACGCGGCCGATGTACTCGTTGTAAACCGTGTCGCGCTCGGCCTCGCGCACTTTCTGGAAGATTACCTGCTTCGCCAACTGCGCGGCGATGCGTCCGAGAACATCCGTCGGCTTCTCGATCAGCAACTCGCCGCCGGCTTCGGCATCGGCATTGAACTTGCGCGCATCGTCGAGCGTGATCTGGCCGTTCGGATCGAGAACTTCCTCCGCGAGTGCCGACGACCTGCTTCACCGCATAGGCGCGGATGTGGCCGCTTTCGCGGTCCAGCACGGCCCTCAGGTTCTCCTGAGTCTTGTAATACTTGCGGGTGGCGACAACAATGGCGTCCTCCACGGCCGAGACGACGATCTGCGGGTCGATTCCCTTCTCCCGACTTAAAGCGTCGATTACGTTATAGAGTTCACTAGGCATAGGAATTCACCTTCCACAAACAACAAAATCGTCACGGAACAGCCCGCTCCAATCACTAGAACTCAGGAACCAGTTGCGCCTTTTCGACATTGGAATAGGCAACCTTCAGCATGCCTGAACCTTGCTGCTGCACCTTCTTCTTGCTGGTTACCGCGCCCAGATCCACCGTCAACTGGCCGTCGTCAAACTGAACCAGCCGGCCTTGAAAGTGGCGGTTTCCATCGATCGCCTCGTGCGTGCTGAACTTCACGAGGCTACCCTGGAAACGCTCGAAATCCGCGGGCTTCAGCAGCTTCCGGTCAAGACCCGGAGAGGAGATTTCAAGCACGTAGGAGCCGCCAGGCACGACATCCTCGACATCGAGAATGGTTCCGAGTTCGCGGCTGTAATGGGCACAATCTTCGTGCGTGATGCCCTGCGGCTTATCGATGAAAACACGCAAATGACGCGTTTTGCCGCTGCCCTGCAGCTCCACTTCCACCAGCTCAAAGCCGCTCGAGGAGGCCACACGTTCCGCGATTTCCTTGATGCGATCAAGAGTGAAAGCCATCGTTCCTAATCGACTCGTTCCGGATACTAGCAGGCTCGGCTGAAAAACAGGCTTCCGGTCGACAGCGATCCGCAGCAAACCGGCAGCTTCTTACGCAGCCAGCTAAACTCGTTTCCCCATCTCAAGCGAACGTTCCCTGACAGGCTCAATCTTTACCTGCGTTCGACAAGGCATCCCAGCAACCCAATTACGGGCTTGCCGGGGACCCCGCAATCTCCATGTAGGGGAGAGCAAACAAAAAGTGGGCTTTCGCCCACCGCACGAATCACCAGCCAAAACCGGCGCAGCTCCAGACGTAGTATACGCCGCCACTATGGCAAAAACAACCGAACTGCCGATTCCAAGCGATACCTTACAATTAGATGCAGCGAGAAAGCTCTGGTTTCCGGCAGCTCGCCATTACCATGGCCGCCCTCCCTCGTAGATGCGTCTCAGGACTGGTGGATTGCAGATTCCATCTGCTTGGAATTGCCATGGCAGCCCTTTTGGCCTGCGGAAGCAGCTTCGCCCAGCAAACCCGGCCGGCACCCGCGCCTGAGGACCAGAGCCCCCAGACAGGCAGCTCAAAGCAGGAACCACCGCAGCCGCCGGCGGAGAGACAGGAAGATCAATCGGAGCCGCGTCTTTTCGGAGTGATCCCGGTGTGCGGACATAGCCCAGCAAAAGCAGAAGCCCCTCAGTTCGAAAAAGAAACTCGGCTTATTTTTCCATGATGCCCGTGATCCCTTTATGCTGGTTCCTCCGTTGCTGGCTACAGGCTTCTCGGAAGCCCTGCTTGACAACGCTGGATTCGGATGGGGGCCAGGCGGGATTTGGCAAACACTACGGCGCGGCTGCCGCCGAGGAAGTTAACAGCCATCTGCTTGGGACATGGGCCTTCCCGAGCCTTTTGCACCAGGACCCCCGTTATTACCCCAAGCAGTCGGGTGGCATAGGCAGCCGGATGGCATATGCAGTGTCTCGCGTTGCCATCACCCGGGCTGACAATGGCGCCCGGCAAATCAACTACTCGCGATTGGCGGCGGCCCTGACTTCGTCGGCGATTTCCAACAGCTACTATCCCGAGGGGCATAGGGGAATCGGCCACACCGCTACCACGACTTTAGTCAGCCTTGCCATCGAGGCCGGATTCAACGCGATGCGGGAGTTTCTTCCCGACCTCAATCGGCTGACCGGCCGGGGCACGGGAAAGCGGCTATCGGCGGGCCTTCGGGAAACGAACGGCGAGAAAATTTGCTTGCCCCTCGCGCAGCCCCTAAAATGATCCATGAGCCTGGATTCGCGGAAGGTATACTCCGGAAAAGAGCCGGGGTTAAGGCCCGGCGGTGATATTTGGGATATACCGACTCTGAAATTGCTCTGCTGGGCAGCGCCTGCAACCCGGCCGTTGAACTCTAGAAAAATTTGGTAAGCTAAGGAACCCTTCGTGATTGTGCGCTACCCTGTTTTGGTCAAGCTAGTGCTCAACCCTGATCGTTGCGATATGTACCGCCTCAGGCGCGTGGGCGCAAACCGCGACGTCCCCCGGGGCAACTCCACCTGCTCCCGCTGCTTCACCCAGCCAGACGCAATCGCCGGGTGCGCCGAGCGGAGAAAAAAAACCGGCGCAACTCTCGGAGCGGGAGAGAGCGGCGCAGGAGTTGAAGGAGCAGGAGAAGCAACGAATTCTGGGGGTGGTGCCGAATTTCAATACTACCGATGTCCAGAACGCAGCCCCGCTCAGTCCCGGGCAGAAGTTCCAATTGATGTTCAGAAGTGCGGTCGATCCGTTTCAGTTCGTTGCTTCCGGGCTGTCTGCTGGCTTGAACCAGGCCGAAAATAACTTCGCGGGCTACGGTCAGGGTGCGCAGGGTTACGCCAAGCGCTTCGGTGCGGCCTACACCGATCAGTTCAACGGGCTGCTCTGGGGAAATGCGATTCTGCCCTCGTTGCTGCACGAGGACCCGCGTTATTTCCGCAAGGGCACGGGCAGTTTTAAGAAGCGCCTGTTTTATGCCGTTTCTACCACGGTAATCACCAAGAACGACAACGGTACGTGGGGCCCGAACTATGCCAACGTGATCGGAAACATCATTTCCGGAGGGATCTCCAACGCTTACTATCCCGCGACGGATCGCGGCGTCGGACTGACGTTTCAGAATGCCTTTACAGTTACGGCCGAGGGCGCGATAGGCGCCGTTTTCGTCGAGTTCTGGCCAGACATCAATCGCCATCTGTTCCATCGGCACCAGGCGCAGACGGGTGCTGCGGCGCCTGCTTCACAATAGAGATTTAAGATGTTTGCTTAGTGGGAGCTTCGGCTCCTACAATCGATGCTTACGCCCCATCTCAATTACGGAAAACCGCAATGATACAGTTTCCTGTCCCCGAGGCACTGACCTTCGACGATGTGTTGCTGCTGCCGGCCAAGTCCAGTGTGGTGCCGGCAACGGTGAACACGCAAACCCAACTGACCCAGAAAATTGCGCTGAATATTCCCGTCATCAGCTCGGCGATGGATACGGTAACCGAGTCGCGCATGGCAATCGCCCTGGCGCAACAGGGAGGTCTCGGCATCATTCACCGCAACCTCACCATCGAGCAGCAGGCCGGCGAAGTCGACAAGGTGAAGCGTTCCGAGAGCGGCATGATCGTCGATCCGATCACCATGGCGCCCGACCAAAAAATTTCCGACGCACTGGAGGTAATGCGCCGCTACCGGATTTCCGGGGTGCCCATTACCAAGGACCGCAAGCTGGTTGGAATCCTCACCAATCGCGACCTGCGCTTTGAAAGCCGCACCGAAATTCCTATCAGCGAGGTGATGACCAAGGACAACCTCATCACGGTTCCCATCGGCACGACTTTGCTGGAGGCCGAAAGGATACTGCATCAGCATCGGGTCGAGAAGCTGCTGGTGGTGGACGACAAGTACGAACTCAAGGGCCTGATCACGGTTAAAGATATTCAAAAGAAATTGAAGTATCCGGGCGCGGCCAAGGACGCACAAGGACGATTGCGGGTTGGCGCCGCGATCGGGGCCACCGGAGACTTTCTGGAGCGTGCGCAGGAGTTGGTCCGCAACAAGGTCGACGTGATTGCCATTGACAGTGCTCATGGCCATTCGACGCGCGTGCTCGAAGCCGTGCGCTGCGTGAAGGCCAGATTTCCCGAGGTCGATCTGATCGCGGGCAACGTCGCCACCTATGAGGGAACAGCCGAATTGATCTCCGCTGGAGCCGACGCGGTCAAGATCGGAATCGGTCCCGGCTCAATTTGCACGACCCGCGTCGTGACCGGCGCCGGAGTGCCGCAGATTACGGCGATCGCCGAAGCCGCCCGTGCCGCGCGCGACACCGACGTTCCGATCATCGCCGACGGCGGTATCAAGTATTCCGGCGACGTCACCAAGGCTCTGGCCGCCGGTGCGGATTTGGTGATGATTGGCTCGCTGCTGGCCGGAACGGAGGAGAGTCCGGGCGAAACCATCCTTTATCAAGGTCGCACGTTCAAGGCATACCGCGGGATGGGATCGCTTGCGGCGATGGCCGCCGGTTCCAGCGACCGCTACTTTCAAAGCTTGGATAGCGGCGGCGAGGGCGATTTCACCACCCGTCTGGACGGTGAAAACGACGGCAACAGGCTGGCCAAACTGGTCCCGGAGGGAATCGAAGGCCGCGTGCCCTATCGCGGCACGGTGGCGATGATGATTCTGCAACTGGTAGGCGGTCTGCGCAGCGGGATGGGCTATGTTGGCTGCGCGGATATCAAGGAACTTCAACAGAAGGCGCGGTTCATCCGCATCAGCAACGCCGGATTGCGCGAGAGCCACGTGCACGATGTCACGATTACGCGGGAAGCTCCGAACTACCGGGTCGAGTAGCGAAGGGATCGATTGCCAAGACTGACAATCCGCGGCGTCCTGATGTTCTGGCTACCGGCGATGATCATGCTCGCGATCATTGCCGCGGAATCCACGGACCGCTTTTCGAGCGCGCATACCGGGGAAATGCTGCGCTCTTTGCTTGCCTGGTTTTCCGTCCACCCGAGCCTGGAAACGATTGCCAAGGCGAATGCAATCCTGCGCAAGTGCGGTCACGCGGTCGGATACGGCCTGCTCAGTTTTCTTCTCTTTCGAGCCTGCCGCGGCACCTTTCGCACGCTGGCGGGATACTACGATTGGCGCACTTCCCGGGTGACGAGATTGCCGCGTCCGCACACCTTTCGCTTCCTCTGGCAATTGCCCTGGGCGCTCGCGGCCATGGGAGTAACAGCGTTGACGGCCACGGCAGACGAGTTGCACCAGATGACGATTGCGTCACGCACGGGCAGTTGGTGGGATGTACTGCTCGATAGTTGCGCCGGGCTCGTGGCGCAGATTCTGATCTTCTGGTTCGCCCGGCGAAACTCGCGGCGCGCGGAGCGCACGCAGTATGCGCCTTCGGCAATAACGCACGAATAAGCGGCAAAGCATGAAAAAGACGTACCAGCCAACGCCGGTACGCCCGGAATGCTGATCGGTCAGCCCGTTCAATGCGGCTTTCCGTCAAGTGCAATCTTTGCAATCAAAGTGTCAGGTTCGAGCGGCATCGCTGGCGGCTTGGGGACACCGTCAGCTTTGTCTTACTCCTTTTCCTTTTCCTTCGGCTCGCCGCCCTCAGCCGGCGGCGGCTGTTCGGAGCGCGCCTCTTCCATGGCTTTGCGGGTTTCTTCCGCGCGCTTGGCACGCGCTTCGGCACGCTTCTCGCGCTTGGCATCGATGGTTTTTTCGCTGCCGAGCAGCTCGATGAAAGCCTTCTGGCCGCCATCGCCTTTGCGCAAGCCGGTGAGCACGATGCGAGTGTAGCCGCCTTCGCGATCACCGAAGCGGGGCGAAATCGTATCAAAGAGCTTGTCGACGGCAACGCGGGTCATGAGATACCCGGCGGCAAGGCGCCGCGCGGCCACGTCGCCACGTTTGCCGAGCGTGATCATCTTTTCAACATGAGCGCGCATGGCCTTGGCTTTGGTGACCGTGGTCTCGATGCGCTCTTCCACAATAAGCGAGGTCACCAGGTTGCGCAAAAGCGCGCGCCGATGTTCGGTGTTCCGACCCAGTTTCCATCCTGCTACACGATGACGCATATCGCTAATCCTTATGACTATCGGGGTCCCCAGGCGGTTTGGCTTGCCCGGGCGCCTGGCTCTTTCACGAACCAGCTATTCGTTTTGCTCGCCGCAAACGTCTTTCCACTTCTCGGGCCGGCGGCGCGGCTACACCACTCAGAACGATGAATTACCTTCACCCGGGCCCAGGGGCGAGGAGATGCTGCCGACGGCGCTTGCTGCTGCGTCGGCACGGCGTTGCCGTGTTCGTCGATCTTCATGCCGAGGCTCAACCCCATCGTGGAAAGGATTTCCTTGATTTCGTTGAGCGACTTACGGCCGAAGTTCTTCGTCTTCAGCATTTCGGCTTCGCTCTTCTGGACCAGCTCGCCGATGGTCTGAATGTTGGCATTCTTGAGGCAGTTATAGCTGCGAACCGAGAGTTCAAGCTCTTCCACCGAACGATTCAGGTTTTCGTTGCGGATCTCCGGCTTGCGCTCATCGGCGCTGAAAGTGGCCTCAACCTCCTCTTCGAAGTTGATGAAGATGTTCATGTGATCCTTCAGCAACTTCGCCGCCAGTCCCAGCGCATCCTGCGGGTTGACCGAACCGTTCGTCCAGATTTCGATCGACAGCTTGTCATAATCGGTGATCTGTCCCAAGCGAGCGGCTTCGACCGAGTAGTTGACCTTGCGAACCGGCGAGTGCACCGAATCGATGGGGATGAACCCCAGTCCGAGATCCTCGTCGAAATTCTTGTCGGCTGAAATGTAACCGCGGCCCTTCTTAAGGCGCATCTCCATGTCGAGTTTGCCGCCTTCGCTCACGGTTGCGATGTAAACGTCCTTGTCCAGAACCTCGACATCGGCATCGGCCTCGATCATGCCGGAAGTAACGACTCCTGGCTGGTCGGCGCGCAGGTAAATCGCCTTGGGAGCGTCTCCGTTCAGCTTGAACGGAATCTGTTTCAGATTAAGAATGATGTCGGTAGCGTCTTCGACCACGCCGGGGATCGATTGGAACTCGTGCAGCACTCCTTCGATCTTGACGGCGGTGATGGCGGCGCCCTCGATGGAGGAGAGCAGCACACGGCGCAGAGCGTTGCCGATGGTGGTGCCAAAGCCGCGTTCAAACGGCTGCGCCCAGAAATGACCGAACTTGTCGGTCAGCGATTCACTGTCGAACGCCAGGCGTTTCGGTTTCTGAAAACCCTTCCAGAGCATTTTGCATTCTCCTGATCATTCGCGCCATGCTGCCCAGCGGCAATGTCAAAGCACGCCGGCTGATCTGGCTCGAGATAAGGGGTGCGGCGGCCAGCCGTCCTTTGACGGGCATGAACGCCGCACGGTTATAGTTCACAACTCGTTTCGCGAAATCGCACAATCAGGCCTCCCGATAACTGGCCAATCCGGCTCGCAGTAAGCGACTCCCGAAGCTTGCTGGCCGCCTGATGCACGTCCCTACTTGCTGTACAACTCGACGATAAGCTGCTCGTTGATCGGCAAGTTGATCTCTTCGCGCTTGGGCAACGAAAGAATGCGGCCACGATAATTCTCGCGGTCCACTTCCAGCCAGCTCGGAGCTGACTTGATGACTGCTGAATTCCTTTGCCAATTCGAGCCCCGGGAGCTTGCGGCTGTTTTCCCGGATCATAATCTCGTCGCCGGAATTCACCTGGAAGGACGGAATGTCGACCTTGCGTCCGTTCACTTGCACGTGGCCATGGCGAACCAGTTGACGAGCCTGGCGGCGAGCCACGGCAAATCCCAGACGGTAGACAACGTTGTCCAAGCGGCGCTCGAGTTGCTGCAACAGCAATTCGCCCGTCACGCCCTTGGCGCGGACCGCCTTTTCGAAGTAATTCCGGAACTGGCCTTCCTGAGTGAAATAGATGCGCTTTGCTTTCTGCTTTTCGCGAAGCTGCAGACCATACCCGACAACCTTTGCCTTACGATCCTTACCGTGCTGGCCGGGGGCGAAGTTGCGCTTCTCGATGGGACACTTGTCGGTAAAACACTTTCCGCCCTTCAGAAACAGCTTGATACCCTCGCGGCGGCAAAGACGGCATACTGCATCCTTATAACGTGCCAATGTTTCTCTCCTGGTGGGTCGATCGGTTTACGGGAGTTGGCCGCTCCTGTCGTCCCGATCAATCGTTAGATTCAAGCATTCGATACAAGTAACGTTCCAGCGTTTCAATCTGGCTTACACTCTGCGGCGCTTGGCCGGACGGCAGCCGTTGTGCGGAACCGGCGTCGAGTCCTTAATGGTGCGCACATCCAACCCTGCCGCGGCCAGCGCGCGAATTGCCGACTCGCGGCCCGATCCAGGACCGCTGACCCGCACATCGACGCTGCGAAGACCATGTTCGCGCGCCGTGTTGGCGGCGTTCGTTGCGGCCTGTTGCGCGGCGAAAGGCGTTCCCTTGCGGGAGCCGCGGAATCCCGAGAGAACCGGAGCTTTTCCACGAGATCACGTTGCCGGACGGGTCCGAAATCGTGACGATCGTGTTGTTGAAGGAGGCGTTGATGGTCACCAGCCCGTGCGGGACGTGCTTACGCTCCTTGCGCTTGAACTTCTTTGTCTTACCTTTTTTTTCCGGCGTCGCGCCGGCACTGCCACCTGCTTTTGCCATAAGAACCTAGCCTTCGCTCCCGCTCCACCAGACGCAAATCGAGGCGCCTGGATCTCTAACCTTCAGCTTTCCAACCGCGTTGCTGGCGCCCCACTCGAAGCGCGCGGCAAACGCCAAAACCGGCGTCTGTGCGACCCTTCATCAACCGGCGGACTAAGTCTTGGCCGCCGTCTTCTTCTTGTTGGCGACCGTGCCTTTGCGCGGACCTTTGCGGGTGCGCGCATTGGTGTGCGTGCGCTGTCCGCGAACCGGCAAGCTGCGGCGATGACGATAGCCGCGGTACGAGCCGATTTCGATCAGCCGCTTGATATGCATGGTGACGTCTTTACGGAGATCGCCCTCGACGTTGCCTTCATTTTCGATGACCTGGCGAATACGGTTCACCTCATCTTCGGTCAGGTCGGAGATTTTCTTGAAGGCGTCCACGTTAGCGGTTGCGGTGATTTTCAGCGCCCGCGGCTGGCCAATACCGAAAATGTAAGTCAGCGCGATCCGTGTCTGTTTGTTGCGCGGCAAGTCAACGCCTGCAATACGTGCCATATGTCCTACCCTACTTCCTTTGAGAATCCTTCCCTGCTCTTTATGGCCGGGGTCCCGGCGCGCCAGCGATGCGCGTGCTGGGAAAAAAGTTCAGCCCTGGCGCTGCTTGTGCTTGGAGTTTTCACAGATCACCCGCACCACGCCGTGGCGGCGGATGACCTTGCACTTGTCGCAAATTTTCTTTACCGATGCCCGTACCTTCATATCCAGTTCCCAGTTTCCAGTCTTAAATTCCAGTTCTCAGCCGGCCGAGAACTGCGTAGGGCGCATGGCTCATCCACTCTGGTTCGGGATGCCCGCGCCTCTAGTTCATTTGTAGCGATACACGATACGCCCGCGGGTCAGATCATAAGGAGACAGCTCTACGGCCACGCGATCACCCGGAAGAATACGAATGAAGTTCTTACGCATCTTGCCGGAGACATGCGCCAGCACCTGGTGATTGTTCTCCAGCTTCACCTTGAACATGGCGTTCGGCAATGGTTCCACTACTATGGCCATCACTTCAATCGCGTCTTCTTTGCTCATGCGCTCCTTAAGGTTCGTTCCAGCTCTGCTTGCTTCCCGCGAGCTCCATTGCCGGCTCCGCCTATGCGGTCAGGATCACCGGCCCATTCCTGGTGATCGCCACGCAATGCTCGAAATGCGCGCTCGCGCGTCCATCTTCGGTGACTGCCGTCCACTTATCGTCCAACACCCGCACCGCCGGACCACCAGCGTTGACCATCGGTTCGATTGCCAGAACCATGCCTTCGCGCAACTTCGGTCCGTGACCGGGCATGCCGTAATTCGGAACTTGCGGGTCCTCGTGCAACCGTGTGCCGATGCCGTGTCCCACAAATTCCCGGACGACGCTGAATCCGTTTGACTCGACCAGTTGCTGCACGGCTGAACCGACATCCCCGATCGTGTTTCCCACCCGCGCCGCTTCAATTCCCAGATACAGCGACTGTTCCGTCACCTTCAACAACTTGGCCAGCTCCGGCAAAATGCCATCGCCGACTGGAACTGTGATCGCCGCGTCGCCGTAATAACCGTCCAGAACCACTCCGCAGTCAATGGAGACAATATCTCCGGCCACCAGCACCCGCTCGCTGGAGGGGATGCCGTGTACTACCTCATGGTTGATCGACGTGCACAGCACGCAAGGGTAGTCGTAATAACCCTTGAACGCAGGCTTCGCCCCGGCCTCGCGAATCCGCTTTTCAGCGGTCTTTTCCAACTCCATGGTGGAAACCCCGGGCGAAACCAAAGCCTCCACGCTCTCCAATACCTGGCGGACGATATGCCCGCTCCGGCGCATCTTTTCGATCTCGCCGGGAGACTTACAAACGATTGCCATTCTCGATTGCCTTCAAGGCCTCCGCAGTCACGTCGTCGGGCGCCAGATCCCCATCCACTTCCAACAGACGTCCCCGGCGGCGATAGTAGTCCGCCAAGGGAAGTGTCTGCTTTTCATAAGCCTTCAGGCGTTCAATGATGACTTCTTCACGATCGTCACGCCGCGTCTCCAGAGCGGCGCCCTCTATATCACAGACGCCGGCAACGCGAGGTGGCTGAAAGTAAATGTTATAGATTCGCCCACAGGTGGGACAGGTACGACGTCCGGTAAGCCTTTGCAAGAGAAAATTATACTCTACCCCAAGCTGAATCACAATTGGCGGCTTCGGCGGCTGCGCTCCGAACGACTTGCCCTCCAGCAGGTAGCGGTCGAGCCACTCAGCCTGACTGACAGTGCGCGGAAAGCCGTCGAGAATGCATCCCTTGGCGCAATCGGACTGCCGCAGCCTTTCGGCCACCATCTCACACACCAACTGGTCGGAAACCAGTTCACCCCGGTCCATCGCCTGCTTGGCTTGGCGGCCGAGCTCGGTGCCCCGCGAAACGTTGTCCCGCAGCAGATCGCCGGTCGAAATCTGCGGAACCCCCAATACCTGGGCGATCCGCTTTGCCTGCGTTCCCTTGCCCGAGCCGGGAGCCCCTACCAGGATGATTACCCCTGTGGTCGTTGGCACGCTTTTTGCTTCACCCGTCGCCTGCGATTCCATCTTCAGTCTCTAGCCCCTAACTCCGAATCGGCACCGTACTACCCCGCTTTACCAGGTCCTGCGGCCTCGAATGCGTCCGCTGCGAGGCGTAAAGCCCTCATAATGGCGCATGATCAACTGCGATTCGATCTGATTGACAGTATCCATCGCGACGCCGACGACGATCAGCAGCGAAGTACCGCCAAAGTAAAAGGTCACGCCTAAGCCATTCGTCAACCAGGACGGCAGCTTGTCAAAGATCGCACCGCCCAACCAAAACGGCAGGTGGTTGAGGTGAATGCCGGCAATCATCCACTCGGGAATCAGAGAGATGATGATCAGATAGAACGCACCCACTAAAGTGATCCGCGTGAGAATATCGTTAATGTGATCGCTGGTGCGCTTGCCTGGCCGTATGCCCGGAATGAAGCCGCCATACTTGCGCATGTCATCGGCTACTTGCACCGGGTTAAAAACGATCGACACGTAGAAGTAGGCGAAGAAAATGATCCCCAAACCATAAAGCAAGGTATAGAGGGGCTCGCCCCAGTTGAACTGCTGGATCAAATTGTCCAGGTGTACGCTCTTGCCTTTAATGGCATAACCGAGCGTCTGTGGCAAGGTCAGCACCGACGAAGCAAAAATGACGGGCATCACGCCACCGGAGTTCACCCGCAACGGCAGGTGGGTGGATTGTCCGCCCATAACTTTGCGTCCCACTACGCGTTTCGCGTATTGCACGGGAATACGCCGCTCGCTGCGCTCGACGAATACGATGAACGCCACCACCGCGATCATCACCGCCATCAGGATCAGCAGCGCGGGCACGGTAAATACGCCCCAGGCACTGTTTCTGGCTTTTTCCACCAGGTCGGCAACGCCTCTTGGCAATCCGACCACGATGCCCACAAAAATCAACAGCGACATGCCGTTGCCGATGCCGCGCTCGGTGATCTGCTCACCCAGCCACATGATGAACGCCGATCCGGTGGTCAGCGTCAGCATCGTCATCAGGATAAAGCCGATGCCGGGATTCAGGACCAGCCGCTCGCCACCGGTTCCGCTGGACCTCTGCAACATGAGCGCGATACCGAGCGACTGCACGGAGCTGAGCGCCACCGTCAGGTAGCGGGTCCACTGGGTAATCTTCTTGCGGCCGAGTTCGCCTTCCTTCTGCAAGCGCGCCAGCGGTTCGTAAACCACGGTCAGCAGTTGCAGAATGATCGACGCCGTAATGTACGGCATGATGCCGAGGGCGAAAATCGTCAGCCGGCGCAGGTTGCCGCCGCTGAACAGGTCGACGAATCCCAGCATGGAGCCACGCTGCGACTCGAACAAACGCTGCAGCGCGGCGGTATCGATCCCCGGCGTGGGGAAGTGAGCGCCGACGCGATAAACCGCCAGCAGGGCCAGCGTGAAGAGTACGCGCTTACGCAGGTCCGGAATCCGAAAGATGTTCGCGAGCTTCTCGAACATAAGATGCAAAGCCTCTTTGCTGCCGTAAATCACCAGCGCACGGGAGCCTGACGTTCACCCCGGCAGCACGCCAGCGCGCGCCCCGGAACCCGGCTCCGGCACCCCGGAGATTTCAGGCGATTACTTCAAACTTGCCGCCAGCCTTGGTGATCTTCTCCTGAGCCGACTCCGAAAACTTATGGGCGCGAACATTCAGCGCCTTGCTGAGTTCGCCAACCCCGAGGATCTTCACCAGTCCATCTTTCTTTTTCAGAATGCCACGTTCGAACAACACTTCCGGGGTGACATCGCCGGTCTCCAACTGGACGAGCCGGGCAAGGTTCACGACCGTGTATTCCTGCTTGAAGATGTTGGTGAAGCCGCGCTTGGGCAGACGGCGATGCAGCGGCATCTGGCCGCCTTCAAAGCCGCGCATCATGCGCGAACCGCTGCGCGAACGCTGGCCCTTGTGGCCACGGGTCGAGGTCTTGCCCATCCCCGAGCCCATGCCGCGGCCGACGCGCTTGCGCTTTTCCGAAGAACCTTTCGGTGCATGAATATTCGACAGATTCATATCTCATCCCATCACTGCGGCACCAGGCCGCGGAGGTGAAGCCGTAGAGGGCCAGGAGCCAGCGCCGCGCGCCGCAATCCTGGAGTCCGTGCGGGCCTGTTTACTTCGCCGCCTCGACGATCACAACCAGGTGCGGCACCTTGGCAACCATGCCGCGAATCGAAGGCGTGTCCTCACGCTCGACAACCTGATTCAGCCGAGTGAACCCGAGTCCTTTGATCACCAGTCTGTGCTTTACCGGGCAGCTATTCATCGAACGCACATACTTCAAGTGAATCATCGCTCCAGCCGCTGCCTGCGGTTTCGCTATTTTGTTCCGTGTGCGCGTCATGATCAGAGCTCCTCGACAGACTTGCCGCGATTGCTGGCCACTTCGGCGCGGTCGCGCAGTTTGCGCAAAGCATCGAAGGTAGCCTTCACCACGTTGTGCGGGTTGGTCGTGCCAATCGACTTGGTCAGCACGTTCTGCACCCCGGCCGAAGTCATGACGGCGCGAACCGCGCCGCCGGCGATCACGCCCGTGCCTTCCGGAGCCGGCTTGAGCAGCACCATGCCGGAGCCGAAACGGCCGAGCGAGATGTGAGGAATCGAGGTCTGCGAGAGATTGACCCGGATGAGGTTCTTCTTCGCGGCTTCAATGCCCTTGCGGATCGCCTGAGGAACTTCCTTCGCCTTGCCGGAACCATAGCCAACCACGGCGGAAGCCGGATCACCAACCACCACCAGTGCGGCAAAGGACATGTTCTTACCGCCCTTGACCACCTTGGTGACGCGGTTAATGCTCACGACCTGGTCCTTGAGGTTGAACTGACCGGCATCGATTCTTTTCTTAACGATTGCCATTCCTGTCGATTCTCCTGGCAAGCATCCTGGGTTCCCTGCAAGCTCGCATTTGGCTTACTGGGGTACTCGGTCGATGCCGCCGTTAACTTCCGCGGACGAACAGCCTAAATTTCAGCCTCACCCGCTATACCTTCCGCTCCCCAAACTGCTGTGAGCGGCTAGACCCGTTCCGCAAAAGGCGTATCCGATGAAGCAGCCGGGCATTCTCTAGGTCCCCGGCGCTCGGTCCCCAACAACAGCCGAGGTTGCCGGGATACCTCTGCTCTGAAACCGTTCTAGAACTCGAGACCCGCTTCCCGGGCCGCCTCGGCCAAAGCCTTGACCCGCCCGTGATAAAGATAGCCTCCGCGATCGAAGACGACCTTGCGAATACCGCTCTGCTTGGCGCGCTCGGCGATTGATTTGCCGACTTGCTTGGCCGCCGCGATGTTTCCGCCAGTCACATGAGTCTTGCCATCGGCCGCCTTGCCGAGTTCGAGCGAGCTGGCCCATACCACGGTCGTGCCCTTGGAATCGTCGATGACCTGGGCGTAGATATGACCCACCGAGCGATAAATATTCAACCGCGGCCGCTCCGCCGTTCCCTGAAGCCGTTTGCGAATGCGGCTGTGAATCTTCTGCCGTGTATCGTTCTTCGAAGTCTTCCTAATCATCGTTGCCGTCCTCGCCGGATTGCGCTCCGGCTCTGTCCCGGGGTTCTATACCGGGGAGAGGACGGTCCTTTGAACCGCTCCTCCCATAAACTCCGCAGCCGGCCAGCGCCTCTTAACCTGCGCGCTCGCCTTCATGCTCCGCGAATCTCTCAACTCCAGAGACGCCCGCTTCCTGAGATCCTTCGCCGCTCACGCGGCTCAGGATGACCGCAGCGGACTCAAGCACCCCAGCAAACCTGAATTCGGGCTTGCTGGGGACCCCACTCAGACGCCCGCTTAACGCGGTCACTTTGCTCCGGTCTTGCCAACCTTCTTCTTCAGCTTCTCGCCGGCGTAACGAACACCTTTTTGCTTATACGGATCAGGCACACGCAAAGAGCGCATCTCCGCCGCGACCTGCCCAACCTGCTGCCGGTCGATTCCACTGATCGTCAGCTTTGCCTGCTTGGGGTCGACCGTTACCTCGATCCCCGAGGGCAGCGGATACTCGATCGGGTGTGAGTAACCCAGCGTAAACACCACCGTCCCCTTGCCCTTCATCTCGGCGCGGTAGCCGATGCCAACGATCTCCAGATCCTTGGTCCAACCGCTGGTGACGCCGCGCACCGCGTTGTTGACCAGAGCGCGCGTCAAGCCATGAATGGCGCGTTTGGATTCGTCTTCGCGAGTCACCACGATGTGGCCGTCCTTCTGTGCCAGGGCCACCCCGCCAGGCAAGTGGTTCGTCACCGTGCCCTTCGGCCCTTTGACCGTCACGGTATTGCCGTCAACCGTAAAGCTGACGCCCTTGGGCACTGGAATCGGCTGTTTTCCAATTCTCGACATACTTGTTCTCCACACCGAAACCTTCACGGTCCCGGGCTTCCGGCCTTTTGTCCTCGGACTCAGGCTCGTCTGCTCGCATCGCGCCGGGCACGACGCTGTCGGTTCGAATCCTGCGGCTTCACAATCTGCGGAAAAACGCGTCACCGCATCAAGCGAAGCGCCATGCGATGCAGGCACCCAAGGTCCTTTGCACAAGACTTGTGGGCTTGCCTCACCTAAAACCTGTTTTTCCGCGGCCTCTTCAGCCGCCGCAAAGAGCTAGACCGGGCGCTAATAGATCTCGCAGAGAATCTCTCCGCCCAGACCCTGTTTCCGCGCCTGCCGGCCGGTCATAACGCCCTTTGGCGTGGTTAGGATGTTAATCCCCAAACCGCCCAGAACTCGCGGTATCTCGGAATGGCCGACATACACGCGGCATCCCGGACGCGAGATCCGCGACACGTTTGTGATCGACGCCTGATTGTCGCTGCCGTACTTCAGATACACGCGAAGAATCTTCTTGCCATTCTCTTCCGTGCTCTTGAAGTTCGCGAGGTAACCCTCTTCCTTCAGAATGCGGGCCATTTCCAGCTTCAACTTGGAAGCCGGAACGTCCACCTTCTGATGGCGCGCCTTGATGCCGTTGCGAATCCGTGTCAGGAAGTCCGCCACCGGATCGGTGAAACTCATCGTATGCTTCTCCTGATCATCGTCACCCGTTCTCTTTCTCGCCTGTCGCTGGCGGCATGCGATTGGGTCAGCCTTTGGCCTTCCCGTGAAAGAACCTGCGGTGACGTACTTGGTTCACGCTGGCGGCTCAATCAACGCCCCTTTGCGCAGATTAAGCTGACGCTCAGCCCTTTTGAACCGCTTCCAGCACCCTCCGCCGCTCCCACGCGACCACGGTCACGCCGGGCGCCACGCCGAGGGATTTCAGCCAGGGCCGTAAATGCTTCGCCGATCGAACCCGGTAACCGCCCAGATCATCGCCGGGATCGCGGAAATTCCGCCTTACCAGGACGACTTGCAAACCCCGGGAATCTCACCACGCAACGCCAATCCGCGGAAGCACAAGCGGCAGAGGCCGAACTTGCGCAGGTAAGCGCGCGGACGTCCGCACAGCTTGCAGCGATTGTGCTGGCGCGTGGAAAATTTCGGTTTCTTGTTCGACTTGGCAACGCTCGATGTTTTGGCCATCTTGTCCTTTTTCCGTCGTCTCCAGCGGCTCGCCGGAGTCAATCGCGCCTTGCGGGCGCTTCCCACACCAACCTATTGCGCCCGGAACGGCATGCCCATCTGCCGCAGCAGCGCCCGCGCTTCATCGTCGGACTTTGCCGTGGTGACAATCGTGATGTTCATGCCCTTCATCTTGTCCACCTTCGAATAATCAATCTCCGGGAAGATCAATTGATCGCGAATTCCGAGGGTGTAATTGCCGCGGCCGTCGAACGATTTGGTCGAGACGCCCCGGAAATCGCGCACGCGCGGCAGAGCCACGTTCAGCAGCCGGTCGAGAAACTCATACATGCGGTCGCCACGCAAGGTGACCATGGCGCCGATCGGCATGCCCTCGCGCACCTTGAACGCCGCAATCGACTTCTTGGCCTTGGTGACGATCGGCTTCTGACCGGTGATCTGCGCCAACTCGGCCACCGCCGGGTCCAGAACCTTGGCGTTCTGCGTCGCTTCGCCCACCCCCATGTTGACAACCACCTTCTCCAGCCTCGGAGCGGCCATCGGGTTGTCGAGGTTCAGTTCCTTCATCAGTGCGGGACGCACCTGCTCGAAATAGCGTATGCGCAAACGGGCAGAAGCCGCATTGTTCAGCTTCGGACGGCCCGATTTCTGTTCTTGTACCGGCTCGGCAGCCTGCTTGCCGCCCTTCTTCGGTTGAGCCCCCGCCTTGGCGCCTTTGCCCGGTGTCTGTGGCTTCTTTTCTTTTTCCGCCATTTGCTTCCTTCACTCTCTCTCACGGTTTCCGGTTGCCGCCGGGTTCGTGAGATTCTCATTTGGGCTTTGCGCCCTAAATCGTTCACTACCGACTACAGATCTTTTGCCGCAGACCGCGCGGCTCAGCTACAGATCCTTCGCCGCAAACTGGCGGCTCAGGATGACCGCCTGCGAGGCTCCCGCTTCGAACCCTCGCATAAATCAAAAGACCCTTCGCTCACTAGCTCGCTCAGGGTAGTCGCCTGCCGGACTCTGACGCCCGGCAATACAGCTACTACTTCTCCAGCGTGTTGCTGCAGCTCTTGCAGACCCGCACCTTGCGATCGCCACGTTCCTCGTGGCCGATCCGCGCCGGACGGTTGCAGCTGCCGCAGACCAGCATCACGTTGCTGACCGCGATCGGACTTTCCTGCTCGGCGATTCCGCCCTTGATCTGCTTCTGCGGGTTAGGCCGGACGTGCTTCTTGACCACCATCACGTGCTCGACCAGAATCTTGTTCTTCTCGGGAAAAACGCGAAGCACGCGCCCCTGCTTGCCCTTGTCACGGCCGGTGATCACCTTCACCGTATCGTTGCGCCGTATATCAAGTATGGCTGACATTGTTCTCCTCTACCTTTCCGGGCCGCCTAAGCCGACCTCCCGGCAACTACTCGCGCCGCCACCGCAATCCCACAAGCTCTGAGCGGCTCAGAGCACTTCCGGCGCCAACGAAACAATCTTCAAGAAACGCTTCTCGCGCAACTCGCGGGCAACCGGCCCGAAGACGCGCGTCCCCACCGGCTCGCCGGTGGCGTCGATCAGCACGGCGGCGTTCTGGTCGAAGCGGATGTAAGTGCCGTCCTTGCGGCGGTGCTCCTTGCGGGTACGCACGATGACACACTTGACCACGGTGCCCTTTTTAACCTGGCCGTCGGGAGAGGCCTCTTTGACCGCAGCCGTCACAATATCGCCCAGACCGGCGCTGAGTCCGGTGGAACCGCCGAGGGGCAGAATCATCTGCAGCTTGCGCGCGCCGGAATTGTCGGCGACCTCGAGCATGCTTCTCATCATCACTGCCATGGTTCTATCTCCTCAGTCTCCGGTCCGAAGCCCCGTCCTCGCTGTCGCCAACGCGGCCGCCACCGGATGACTGTCTACCCCAACGAGCGAAAAGTAGCGCTTGTTGGGGGCCCCGTCGCGTTAACTGACCTCCGCGGTCTCTTCCTTTGGCTCGGCCGCCACCAACGCCGCCCGTCTGAGAATGTCCTTCAAGCGCCAGCGCTTCAGGCGCGAGAGCGGACGAGTCTCCTCGATGCGGACAAAATCGCCCAAGTGAGCGCTCTGCTCTTCGTCGTGCGCATAAAACTTCTTGGAATGCGCCACTACGCGACGATAGAGCGGATGAGCCTTCTGGCGGTGAACCTCGACTACGATGGTTTTCGCCATCTTGGTCGAGACCACCTGGCCGATTAACAGCTTGCGGCGGGAGCCGCTTCCAGTATTCGTGGTCTCAGGCATCGCTACGTCTTCTCCGTTCCGGTCTTGGCGGCCGCCAGACTCTTGGCACGCTGGACGGTCTTGATCCGCGCAATGTCCTTGCGCAGGCCGCGGATCTTTTTCAGGCTCTCGCTCTGTCCCATGTTCAACTGAAATTTCAGCCGGAAGAGCTGATCGCTCACTTCCTGCTCCTGGTGACTGAGCTCTTCATCGGTAAAATTGCGAATCTTTTCCGCCTTCATCTGGTTTCTCTCTCGCGCCGCGGACGCATCAGTGCGCCGTATGGCGCATTACGAATTTGGTTCTGAGCGGAAGCTTGTGCGAAGCCAACCGCATGGCTTCCTGCGCGTCGGTTGGATTTACGCCCTCCATCTCGAACAGGATCTTGCCCGGCCGGACGACGGCCACCCAGTGATCGGGAGCGCCTTTGCCCTTGCCCATACGGGTTTCGGCCGGCTTCTTCGTAACCGGCTTATCCGGGAACAAGCGGATCCAGATCTTTCCGCCACGCTTGACGAAACGGGTCATGGCTACGCGGCTTGCCTCGATCTGGCGGTCGGTGATCCAGCCCGGTTCCAGCACCTTCAGGCCGTAATCGCCGAACGACAGTTCGGAGCCGCGCCAAGCCTTGCCAGCCATGCGCCCGCGCTGCTGCTTGCGGTATTTCACTTTCTTCGGCATCAACATAAATAGTTCTCAGTTCTCGGTTCCCAGCGGCAAAACCATCCCCGCCTGAGTGGCCGTGATACTCGCCGCCTTCTGTCCAGCGCGGCTGCCCAGACAACCGGCAAAGACGAACCAGCGGCTGATCCTAGAAACCCGCCTGCGCTGTCTGCGCATCGCGGCGGCGTTGGGTCAGGATTTCTCCCTTGTAGACCCAGCACTTCACGCCAATCACGCCATACGTCGTCTTGGCTTCGGCGAAGCCATAGTCGATATCGGCGCGCAAAGTGTGCAGCGGCAATCGTCCCTGCAGATACCACTCGGAACGGGCGATTTCGTTGCCGTTCAGGCGTCCGCTCACCCGCACCTTAATGCCCTTGCAACCGAAGCGCAGCGCCGAATCCACCGCCTTGCGCATGGCGCGGCGGAACCCAACCCGCTTTTCCAGTTGCAGCGCGATCGACTCGGCCACCAATTGCGAGTCCAGCTCGGGCTTGTGCACTTCCTGGATGTCGATGTACACCTCGCGATTGGTGCGCTTCTGCAGATCCAGCTTCAGCTTGTCGATCTCAGTCCCTTTGCGTCCGATGATGATGCCCGGCCGCGCCGTGCGGATGATGACCCGCAGTTTGTTGCCAGGACGCTCGACCTCGATCGAGCTGACCCCGGCGGACTTGAGCTTTTCCTTTAGCTCCGCCTTCAGCTTGATGTCTTCGATCAGCAACTTATCGAAGTCGCGATCCATGTACCAGCGCGCTTTCCAAGGCTTGGTGTAGCCGAGGCGGAATCCGTACGGATGGACCTTCTGTCCCATATTTCCTTCTCTTCTCCGGGCTGGCATTGCTGCCGCGCTCAGTCACAATTCTCTCGCGAATCCCCGCGGCGTTGCCGCCCGGGATACGCTCTCAGCCGCGCCCGCGGCGGTTACTTCTTCTTCTTGGCCGGCGCCTTCTTAGCCGCCGCTTTCTTGGCCGGTGCTTTCTTGGCCGGCGGTTTGCGGACCGCCTTCTTGGCCGGCGCCGCCGCCGTTTGGCCGGCAGGCACCGCCGCTCCCGGCTTTTCAGCAACCGCGATCTCCAGATGCGACATGCGCCTCTGGTAACGATAGGCGCGTCCCATCGGGGCCGGACGAATGCGCTTCATTCGCGGACCTTCGTTGGCGATGGCGCGCTTGACAAACAGCCGGTCAACGTCCACCTCGACGCCCTTCTCCTGGTTCATATAGTTGGCGTTCTCAATGGCTGAACGCAGCAGCTTGTGAACCAGCGGAGCCACCCGCTTGTTGGTGAACGCCAGCGTATTCAAAGCCTGCTCCACCCGCAGCCCTTTGATCAGGTCCAGCACCAAGCGGGCTTTTTGCGGCGAAACCCGCATGAACCTGGCTTTCGCAGTGAATTCCATGATCTCTGTCCCTTCAAATCCTGCCGCGAGTTCCTCGCCGGCATCGCCATCTTTCGCCGCACCCGCGGAAAAAACGGCGATCGCATCTATTCGACAACCCTGCGCCTTCCGGCGGCTCTCGAGCGGCCCGCGGAAGCGCGCACCCAGGCGGCTACTTCGCCGGTTTTGCCGTACTCTCGGCGGCCGCCTTCACCGAATGTCCCTTGAAGGTCCGCGTGAAGCTGAACTCACCCAGCTTATGGCCCACCATGTTCTCGGTGACATACACGGGGATGAACTTCTTGCCGTTGTGAACGGCCAACGTATGTCCCAGCATTTCCGGGATGATTGTCGAACGGCGCGACCAGGTGCGCAGCACCTTCTTCTCGTTGCGCGCGTTCATGCCCTCCACCTTGACCAACAGGTGACTGTCGATGAACGGACCCTTTTTTGTTGAACGTGCCATAAACTCAGTTCTCAGTTCCTTCGGTTTCGAGTGGGCTCGGATGCCCGACAGCCAGCGTTACTTCTTCCGCCGGCTGACAATGAACTTGTCAGTCCGCTTGTTGTTGCGAGTCTTGTAGCCGCGCGTCGGCTGACCCCAGGGTGTTACCGGATGGCGTCCGCCGCTGGTTTTACCTTCGCCGCCGCCGTGCGGGTGATCGACCGGGTTCATCACCACGCCGCGGTTGACCGGACGGCGTCCCAGCCAGCGAGTGCGGCCGGCCTTGCCAATGGTGATGTTCTCGTGGTCGAGGTTGCCAACCTGTCCCACGGTCGCCATGCAGTCGACCAGAACGCGGCGGGTTTCCCCCGAAGGCAGCTTGAGCAACGCGTAGTCGCCTTCCTTGGCCACCAACTGCGCCTGAGCGCCCGCCGAGCGCGCCATCTGCGCACCCTTGCCCGGCTTGAGCTCGATGTTGTGCACCACCGTGCCGGCGGGAATGCTGCGCAGCGGCAGGGCATTGCCGACCAGGATGTCGGCCTCGGGTCCGCTGACCACCTTGGCGCCGACCTTCAGGCCGGAGGGATGCAGGATGTAGCGTTTTTCGCCGTCGGCATAGCTCAACAGAGCGATGCGCGCCGAGCGGTTGGGATCGTACTCGATCGATGCCACCGTCGCTGGAATGCCGGCCTTGTCGCGCTTGAAGTCGATGATGCGCAACTTGCGCTTGTGGCCGCCGCCGCGATGCCAAATGGTCAAATCGCCATGATTGCGGCGACCACCGGTGTCCATCTTCGGCTCGGTGAGTGGCTTGTGCGGCCGGTTGGTCGTCAACTCGTCATTGACCAGCGTCGTCTGAAAACGCAACGTCGGAGTAACCGGTCTATATGTCTTGATCGCCATAGCTGTTCTCTTCTTCCAGGCAGATACCGGAAAGCCGCTTCCTGCCCAGTTGGTCGCGCCGTGCTTCACGCGACTATCAAAATCGTTCCCCGTCCGCGTCCTGGAACGTCCAACGCGGCTCCCGGCTCGACCGGGATAGCGTGCTAGACGTTTTCGGCGTACTCGGGCATTTTTTCGCCCGTCTTCAGCCGTACGTAGGCCTTCTTCCAGTCGGGACGATAGCCGGTGAACTTTCCCCGACGGCGTTCCTTGCCCTCGAAGGTTGCCGTACGCACCTGGTCGACCTTGACTTTGAAAATCGACTGCACGGCTTCCTTGATTTGCGTCTTGGTGGCTCGAACCGAGACTTCGAAAACCAGCGTGTGCTCGGTCTCTTTCGCGCCAAGACCTTTCTCCGTGATCACCGGACGGCGGATGATTTCATATGCCGACTTCGCCATTACGCCACCTCCGCCTTCCGCGCCCGTTTGGGCAACGCAGCCTTCAGCGAGTCTTGCAGCCTTTCGAGCGCGAGCCGGGAGAAAATCGCACGGTCGTATCGCAGCAGGTGATAGGCGTGCACTTCCGGACCGTAGAGCATTTCCACGCCAGCCAGGTTACGGGAACTCAACTCCAGGTTGAGGTTCTCGTGATTGCCTGCTTCGACCAGCAAAGCCGTCTTATCGGCCTTCAGCGCGCCCAGCGCCTGGCGCATACTCTTGCTCTTGACGTCCTTCAGGTCGAACGCCTCGACCACCGTCAGTTTGCCTTCCGCCGCCTTGGCCGCCAGCGCCGAACGCAACGCACCCAATACTTTCTTGCGCGGAAATTGATAATCGTAGGAGCGGGGCTGAGGTCCGTGAATCGTGCCGCCGTGACGCCAGAGAGGCGAACGAATCGACCCGACACGGGCGCGCCCGGTTCCCTTCTGCCGCCACAGTTTCTTGCCCGATCCCGACACCAGTTTGCGGTTCTTGGTGGCGTGGGTGCCAGACCTCAATCCGGCGCGGTAGTGCTTCACCGCTTCCCAGAGCAAGTCCTCATTGATGGCACCGAACACCTCGTCGGCCAACTCGAGGCTGCCCACTTTATTGCCGGCCAGATCCAAAACATCAATGGTTGCCATAAGGTTTTCTCTTCCAACTACCCGAGGACAGAATCTCCGCCGGGTCAATGCGGCGCGGACCACGCGGCCCGCCGCCACTTTAATAATTATTTCTTCTTACTTGCCTGGCGCTTGGAGGCCTTCAACGGGTCGACCGTGCCGGCGCCAGCGAAACCACGACGCTCTCTCGGCGGCTTCTTCGCCTTGGTGATCAGCACGTAGCCGTCCTTGGGACCCGGCACGGCGCCTTCGATCACCAGCAGGTTCTCTTCCTTGTCGATTCCGAGCACGCGCAGGTTGCGCATCGTCACGCTTGCGTTTCCCATGTGCCCCGACATGCGCGTTCCCTTGAACACCCGGGACGGGTACGACGAGGCGCCGATCGAGCCCTGTACCTGGAACATGTGTCCGTGAGCAGCGGGCCCGCCGGCGAAGTGGTGCCGGCGAACCACGCCCGCGAAGCCACGGCCCTTGCTGGTGCCCAAAACGTCAACGAACTTTTCGTTATCGAACAAGTCGACCAATACCTTGTCCCCGACCTTCACGCCATCGCCCGCGGCTTCTTGGCCCGCGGCGGCTCCGTCGGCGAGGATCGCCACCTCCCGCAGAAACTTTACCGGCGGCAAATTGTGCTTCGCCAGATGACCCTTCATGGGCTGCGTAAGCCGCGATTCCTTGACGAACTCGATCAACCCAAGCTGGGCCGTTTCATAACCGTCGCGCGTGGCCGTCTTCAATTGCGTCACAACGCACGGACCGGCTTGCAATATGGTCACGGGACGAACTTCACCCTTGCTGTCGAACAACTGGGTCATCCCGACCTTTTTTCCAAGAATTCCGTTTAGTGGCATTCCCTTGTTCTCCTCATCATGCCCGCGTTACCGCCGCTGGCACTGTAGGTGCCGCGCCCAGCAATCCTTCCTGCCCCAGGAAGCGCTAGCTTCCAGGTCTCCAGAGAACGCTGCCCGGCATCCAAGGCGAAAGCGAGCCATCCCGCTACGCCCGGCTATTTATGTTCCTTGCCGTACGCCTTGATCTCGACATCGACGCCGGCCGGCAAATCGAGCTTCATCAGCGCGTCCACCGTCTGCTGCGTCGGCTCGAGTATGTCGAGCAAACGCTTATGAGTGCGGATCTCAAATTGCTCGCGCGACTTCTTATCGACATGCGGTGAGCGCAAAACCGTATATTTGTTCTTGACCGTCGGCAACGGAATCGGTCCGGCAATCTGAGCGCCAGTGCGGCGCGCCGTCTCTACAATTTCGCCCGTCGACTGATCCAGAACGCGGTAATCGTACGCCTTCAATCGGATCCGAATTCGCTCTTTACCAATCACAGTTGTGTCTCTCAAAAGATCGTTTTACCAGGGCTCCGCAAGTTCGCTGCCCAAACCGCGCCAGCACACGCGCCTGCTTCGCCGGACCGGCGCTCGATCTCCACGCCCGTCCATCTTTCCCTGGCCGGCCTTTCGCCGGATGCCTGACTCTCGAGCGGGGAGTTCTACCCCGCCCACTCAGAACTTCCTACGCAACGATTTCGGTGATGGTGCCGGCGCCGACCGTGCGGCCGCCTTCGCGGATGGCGAAGCGCAAGCCCTTCTCCATCGCCACCGGCGTGATCAGCTCGATCTCCACCGTCACATTGTCTCCCGGCATCACCATTTCCGTGCCTTCCGGCAGATGCGCTACCCCCGTCACGTCCGTCGTCCGAAAATAAAACTGCGGCCGGTAGCCATTGAAAAACGGCGTGTGCCGCCCGCCTTCTTCCTTCGACAGCACGTACACTTCGCCCTTGAACTTGGTGTGCGGCGTGATCGATCCCGGCTTCGCCAGTACCATCCCGCGCTCCACGTCTTCCTTCGCAATCCCGCGCAAAAGCATCCCCGCGTTGTCCCCGGCCATGCCCTCGTCCAACTGCTTCTTGAACATTTCCACGCCCGTCACAACCGTCTTGCGCGTCTCCCGGAAGCCCACAATCTCCGCTTCCTCGCCCACCTTGACCTTGCCGCGCTCGATCCGACCCGTCACCACCGTGCCCCGGCCCTGAATCGAAAAAATATCCTCAATCGGCATCAGAAACGGCTTGTCGATCGAACGCTCCGGCAGCGGCACGTACTTGTCCACCGCCTCCATCAGCTCGTCGATCTTCGCCTCCCATGCCGGCTCGCCGTTCAAAGCCCCCAGCGCCGATCCGCGGATCACCGGCAGATCATTCCCCGGAAAACCGTAGCCCGTCAGCAGCTCGCGCACTTCCAACTCCACCAGGTCCAGCAGCTCGGCGTCGTCCACCGCGTCGCACTTGTTCAGAAACACCACCACGCACGGCACTCCCACCTGCCGCGCCAGCAGCACGTGCTCCTTGGTCTGCGGCATCGGCCCGTCGGTCGCCGCCACCACCAGGATCGCCCCGTCCATCTGCGCCGCCCCGGTGATCATGTTCTTGATGTAGTCGGCGTGCCCCGGACAGTCCACGTGCGCGTAATGACGGTTCGCCGTCTCATACTCCACGTGCGCCGTCGCAATCGTGATCCCGCGCTCGCGCTCTTCCGGCGCATTGTCGATCGAGTCGAACGAGCGGAACACGATCTTCGGATTGTGCTTCTGCAACACCTTCGTGATCGCCGCCGTCAACGTCGTCTTGCCATGATCAATGTGGCCAATCGTCCCAACATTCACGTGCGGCTTGCTGCGGTCAAATTTCTCTTTCGCCATTGCTCAAAGCTCCTCATTCACCGGCGAGCCGCTTCGGCTCGCACCGAAAACTTTGTGAAGCACCATGACTCGGAATGCGCTGGCGCATCCCATCAACAAAACTATCTGGCCGAGACCCTGCCCTGCACTTTGGCCACGATTTCCTCGGCGACCGCGCGCGGCGCCTCTTCGTAGCGCGAGAAGTGCATGGAAAACGTGGCCCGGCCCTGCGTGCTCGAGCGCATCTGGGTGGCATAGCCGAACATTTCGGCCAGCGGCACCATCGACTTGACCACCTCGGAGCCGGCCCGATGCTCGATGCCCTCGATGCGGCCGCGGCGGCTGTTCAGGTCGCCGATCACGGTGCCCATATACTCCATGGGCACGACTACTTCGACCGACATCACCGGCTCCAGCAGAACCGGGCTCGCCTTGCGGGCGGCCTCTTTGAAACCCATCGAGGCGGCAATTTTAAACGCCAACTCGTTCGAGTCGACTTCGTGGTAGCTGCCGTCATAGAGCGTCGCCTTGATGTCGACCATCGGATAGCCCGCCAAAACGCCGCCCTCCATCGCTTCCCTGATTCCCGCCTCGACCGGCTTGATGTATTCCTTCGGGACCGAGCCGCCGACAATATCGTTTTCGAATTCGAAGCCCTTGCCGGTCCCGCTCGGCTCGATGCGAAGCTTGACGTGGCCGTATTGCCCGCTGCCGCCGGTCTGCCGTATGTACTTGCCCTCGGCTTCGGCCTTCTTGCGGATGGTCTCGCGGTACGCGACCTGCGGTTTGCCGACGTTGGCTTCCACGCTGAACTCGCGCATCATGCGGTCGATGATGATTTCCAGGTGCAACTCGCCCATGCCGCTGATGATCGTCTGGCCGCTGTCCTGATCGGTCGCGACCCGGAAGGTCGGATCTTCCTGCGCCAGCTTGCTGAGCGCAATCGACATCTTCTCCTGGTCGCTTTTGGTCTTGGGCTCCACGGCAACCGCGATCACCGGGTCGGGAAACTCGATCGACTCCAGCACGATCGGGTGCTTTTCGTCGGAGATGGTGTCACCGGTAGTCACGTTCTTCAGACCGACGCAGGCGCAGATGTCTCCGGCGAGAACTTCCGTAATCTCCTCGCGCTTGTTGGCGTGCATGCGCAGCAGGCGCCCGATGCGCTCACTCCGCTGCTTACGCGGGTTATAAACGCTGTCGCCGCTCTTCAGTCCGCCCGAATAGGCGCGGATAAACGCCAACTGGCCGACAAAGGGATCGGTCATGATCTTGAAAACCAGCGCCGCGAAGGGATCTTGGTCGTCCGGCTTGCGAATCTCTTCCGCGCCGGTCTCGGGGTTCTTGCCCGTCACCGGAGGAACGTCTATCGGCGACGGCAGAAAATCGACCACCGCATCCAGCAGCGGCTGCACCCCTTTGTTCTTGAACGCGGTGCCGCAAATGACCGGGAAAAGTTTCAAGCCGATGACGCTCTTGCGAAGCGAAGCCTTCAGCTCTTCCTCGCCAATCTCTTCGCCCTCGACATACTTCTTCATCAGCTCTTCGCCGTCATCGTTTTCGACGACGCTTTCGACCAGGAGCTGATGATAGGCCTGCGCCTTCTTCTTCAACTCCGCCGGAATCTCCTCGATCGAAAACTCCGCGCCGAGGGTTTCGTCGTGCCAGAAAATGGCCTTCATGGCAAACAGATCGATGCAGCCCTTGAACTTGTCTTCGTGCCCAATCGGATACTGGATGGCTACTGGACGGGCGTTGAGGCGCTTGCGGATGGTGTCGATGGCGTGCTCAAAGTCGGCGCCCATCTTATCCATCTTATTGATGAAGCAAATGCGTGGCACGCCGTACTTATCGGCCTGCCGCCAGACGGTTTCCGATTGCGGCTCGACCCCGTGCACGGCGTCGAATACCGCGACTGCTCCATCGAGCACACGCAAGGAACGCTCCACTTCGGCGGTGAAATCCACGTGACCCGGCGTATCGATGATGTTGATGAGGAAGTCGCGCCAGGAACAGGTCGTGGCGGCGGACGTGATGGTGATGCCGCGCTCCTGCTCCTGAGCCATCCAATCCATGGTCGCCGTGCCCTCATGCACTTCGCCAATGCGGTGCGTGCGACCCGTATAGAAGAGGACGCGCTCGGTAGTCGTAGTCTTACCGGCATCGATGTGCGCCATGATGCCGATATTCCTGCAACGCTCTAATGGAACTTGTCTTGCCAAAACTTCCTTCTAATCCTTGCTTGTCATCCCGCGGGCATAAGCCCGGGCTGGTTTCCGCGATGTTCCGCAAACTCCGGCGGAACAACTACTACTCGTTGCCCACGCGATGGCACGCTCCCGTCGCTACCAGCGATAGTGAGCGAAGGCCTTGTTGGCCTCGGCCATGCGGTGTACGTCTTCCTTCTTTTTAATGGCTGCGCCTTTGCCGTTGGCCGCATCCAGCAATTCGTTGGTCAGCTTTTCGACCATGCCCTTTTCCGCGCGCCCTCGCGCATAGGTCAGCAGCCAGCGAATTGCCAGCGAGGTGCGCCGGTCGGGATTGACCTCGACGGGCACCTGGTAGTTCGCGCCGCCGACGCGGCGGGTCTTGACTTCCAGCAGCGGCTTAACGTTCTCAACCGCCTTCTTGAACAACTTCAGGGCTTCGTCGCCGCCCTTCTGCTGGAGATTCTCCAGGGACTTGTAGAAGATTCCCTGCGCGGTACTCTTCTTGCCGCCCCACATCATGGAGTTGACGAATTTATTGGCCAGCGTGGAGTTGTAAACCGGATCGGGCACCGGTTCACGCTTCGGAACATGTCCTTTTCTAGGCATCCTGAAAACTCTCTTTCGCTCTTGAGCCTTGGTTTATCCCTCGGCTTCGCTTCACCGGCGATAATGCCGGCTACTGAACGTCCAACACCCATCCCTTGCTGCGCTTGGGATGACGAACGGCCGCGGGACCAACCTTATTCACGCCCCGCAACCCTGAAAGATCACTTGGGACGCTTCGCCCCATACTTGGACCGCGACTGCTTGCGATTGGCCACGCCAACCGAGTCGAGCGTGCCGCGGATGACGTGATAGCGAACCCCCGGCAAATCTTTCACGCGGCCGCCGCGGATCAGCACAATCGAGTGCTCCTGAAGATTGTGACCAACGCCGGGAATATAGGTCGTGACCTCGATCCCGTTGGTCAAACGAACACGAGCAACTTTGCGCAGAGCCGAGTTCGGCTTCTTGGGCGTCTGGGTGTACACGCGAGTGCACACGCCGCGCTTCTGCGGGCAGGCCTGGAGAGCAGGACTCGCCGTCTTGTACCGCGGCGCCGTGCGACCCTTGCGGACCAATTGATTAAACGTAGGCACTCTTGCAGCTCCTTGTATCGGCGCGCGCAACGAAAAGCGCGCGTCACCTTGCCAGCGCACACCGTACCCGCGCACTCTGGCTCATCTTGCGGGCGCGTTTCTGCGTCCGGGTCCCTGGCAGACGCCGTTTTGCGTCTGTGAGGTTCACAACCATCCGGGCTGACCCGGCTTTTGAGCCCGGTCATACTTCTCCGCAGCGCGGAGAATGTGCGGTTTCCTTAAGATTTACGAGCTAGCGACGGTGGCACCTAGACCAATCCCCACCGCAAACAACCGCGGCATCCCAGGGGGCCGATACTCCGTTTCGCAGCTTTGACCTGCATACCCCTTCCGCATAGGGCGAAAGGTAGCGCAGGCCGTTTCAGCGAGGGAGCCCTTTTTACCGACGCGGCAAGCGCGCCATGGGCCATGACTTCTACAGCTCAACCAGAACCGCTACAGGTAAGCCAATCAAACTCGCAGAACCAATTCACTATAGCAACTCGGGACAAAGCCGTCAACCATGTCTGCTCCCGAAACACGGATAAAGAATTTTACCATCACCCGGTCGCGCGGCTCAAAAGCGAGCGCTGACCATGGCCACGCGGCAGCGGGTTTTCATCCCCGTTGGATAGTGTCTGTCTTGACAGGCGGCCGTGCTCGCCGGTGCTGCGCGGCCAGCGGAACGCCGGGTATCATTAAGACTTTATTTTTTCAGCTTTGTGTCAGCTTTGCCGCTTTGTCGCCCCCGGCATTCGGCTCATGGGATCAGCGGGTTCAAGCTGGACAGAAAAGATAGAAAACCTGGGCGGAAACAAATTCAGTCGGCTTGCGGAACACCTTCGCCAGACACTACACTGGCTCATCCGGTGGAAAACAAACCGCACGGAACCCGTGCGGGGAGGATGCATGCGGCGGTCGCGAACGACATTTGCCTTTTTGGCTCTCCTACTTTTCTGTATGGTCTCGATTTTGCCAAGCTGCGGGGGCTCCTCCGCCGGCAAAGTTGTCAGCATCACGGTGACGCCTTCGCCGGTTTCAGTGGCTTATGGCCAAGTGCTGCAACTGACGGCTACGGCGCTCAATAGCAACAATGGCATTGTGAGCACCAGCTTCACCTTTGCCTCCAGTAATACAGCGGCGGTCTCCATAGCTCCCTCGGGAGCGCTCTGTGGCGGCACTTGGGACCCTAACTTCGTCACTTGCAGCAAACCTGCGAGCCTGGTGACTGGGACCGCGACCATAACCGTCACCGCGCAGGTTGTCACCGCAACCGTTCAGGCTTACGTTCACGAAAAAGTGGACAGCGTAACAATCACCGGCGTTCTGCCTGCGCAGGCATATCCTGGAATAGGATCGACGACCGGGGCCATTTGTGCAACGAGCGCGCAATGTACCTGCACACCGTTGTCGTTTGCGAACAACACGTCGTCGCTGCCGCAATTCCAGGCAACGGCTTATAGCAACGACCCGACAGTTTGCACTCCTAAGTCTCTGTCGGTCCCGTGCGACATCACCTCCGACCTAACCGCAGGGACTACTGGCACCGGAGCAAACACTGACCATTCGTCTCCCTTCCAATGGTCGATCAGTGACACCACCATCGCCACCATCGCCACCCCCGGGACCACGGTCAGCACCTCCGGGAGCGTGACCAACACCTCCGGGATATTGCCCGCCGGAACGGTGACGCCGATTGGAACGGGCCAGGCTAGCATTTCCGCCTCGGTTTCCGGGGTCAACAGTCCCTCGGTGCCATTTGTGACGTGCCCCGTCACCACGATTTCGCTGACGGCAGCGAGCGCTGCCAACAGCGGCTTTGGCCCGCTCACAATCGGCCCAGGTTCATCCCAAAACCTTTCGGTGACGGTCACCGATAAGACCGGCACGGCCATCACCTACCCCACCCTGAGTTCCGCCAGCTTGGCCTTCAACTACCCCGCCCTGAGTTGGATGAGTACAGATCTCTACACAGTGACTGCAGCGGTGCAAACGCAATCGGTGAAAACGGCGTTGAATGGGGTTACCACCACCCAAACCGTGCCTCTGTCGACGGCTGTCGCGACCGGGAAGACGAACGGAACTGCATCGCTGGTGACCTCGTGTACGCCACCGAGTTGCAACAAGAACCTTTTTCCGGTGTACAGCAATCCAATCGTCACCACCAATGCTGGAACCACCACCGCGACGGCGTACATTGCCAGTTCGCAAAGCGAAACCATGGTGGCTCTAAACCTTACAACGTTAGGATTCGCGGACTTCACCCTGCCTGCCGCGCCGACCTCGTTCCGGTTCAACAGGCAGGGAACGAAGGCGGTGCTGGGATCGCCGAATGGCGTGTTCGTGTTCGACCCGGTGGCCGGGACCTTCACCACATTTCAGTTCACTGGAGACGTGCTGGCCATATCGCCGGACGGCTCAACCGCCGTGCTGTTCGGGCAGCCTGCGGGGGGAAATCAAAACTCGATCGGGATCCTCAATCTCAGCCAGAACTCCTTGGTGGCCACGTTCCCGGTGGCAGGAACCGCTACCGCCGCCGATTTCTCGCTCGACAACCGATACGTGTGGGCCGCCGTGACCCCCGCGGGCGGCACGACGAGTCGCATCTACGTTTACACGTCGGGCGTTGGCTCGACTTTCTTTACCACCAGCAGCCTGGTTAACGACTTGGCATTCCTGGCAAATGGACCGCTCGTGTATCTTGCGGGCGACACTTCGGCGGCGAGCATCACGGCCCGCGCAACCTGCTTGGGCGGCCAACAAACAGCTTCCACGGTTGTAAATCCAAGCACAGGCGTCGTCGACGTGCAACTAGGCGTCGCTCCTTTAAACATCCGCGCCTTGCCCAGCGGGGCGGGAATCCTGGCGCTGGACCCGTCCGTCCCAGCGGCCGTCCCTGGGGGCGCCCTTGGGGGCATCGACGTGGTAACGCTGACCAACCCGGATACGCCATTTACCGGATGTCCGCCAAGCGTGAGCGGAGTCATTGAATCCGTGTCGCTGCAAAACCTTGCGCTGGGTTCGCTTGCTCCGCCGCCGGCGGGAAATGGGTTAAATCAGTTCCTGTTGACGCCGGATAGCAGCACCGCCGTGCTCACCGACACCAGCACCAGCAGCACTGCCAGCACTGGCAGCAGCGTCATCCTGGTTAGTCTTACTAACTTGCAATCGTTGACAACGACGACTATCACTCTGCTGAACAATGCCAACCTCAAGGACCAGGCCACAGGTTTGGTGTTCAAGGGCGACATCCCCGCCGACGGCAGTTCCTTCGTTGTCGGCGCCACCGATAAGAACGTGCACTTGATCACCACGGGTGGGGACAGCGCGATCGACCTCATCGGGTTTGGGCTTGTAGAGGCAGATGGAGTAACCGCCGCGTTTCCCAACCTGATCGCCATTCGCAACCAGTAGAGCAGTTTTCTGCTTGATGTAAAGGGATGACACGGCTACGCGTTTTTCAGCAGCCGGCTAAAGGTCTGCGTCGAAATCGTCCATGTCAAGACCGTGATAGGTCATGCCTTCGCGCAGTTTGGACTTCATTCTCTCGGGTGTCGATTCCACCAGGGCGCGGACCGCGGTTTCCATCGCAATCTCTTCCTCTCCCATCGCTTCGGCCAGGGCTTCGGCTCTGGGGCCGGCCGTTTCCTCGACCGCGTCGCGGATGCCGGTTGGCAGGCAGCGCAACAATTCGGCGAGGATCTCCGTCGCTTCATCAGACCATTGCATGATTCCCTCGAACCAGTAAGTTGAAATAAAAGCTCGATGACGATGGCCGCTTTCAGGACGTCGAGTTGAGTTCCTTGGCGACACTGTCGAGCACGCCGTTGATAAACTGCACCGACTCCGGGGTTGAGAATCGGCGGGCGATTTCCAACGCTTCGTTAATGACTACGGGCTTCGGGGTTTTGGGAAAACACAGGAATTCCGCCACTCCCGCCCGCAGGATGTTGCGATCGACGGCCGCCATGCGCTCCATGCGCCAATGTTCGGTGTGCCGCTCGATGATCTTGTCGATTTGCTCGGAACGATCCATGGCAAAGCGGAACAAGTCGCCGGCGAAACCGCGGATGCCGTCCTCCAGATCGCTGCGCTCCGCCCAGAAAGTGCGCTCGACCTGGTCCACGCTCTGGTGGCCCATGTCCGACTGGAACAGCATTTGCAATGCCAGCTCGCGTGATTTTCTTCGAGTTCCCATTACCTTCCTGGACAGAGTTTGGTTCTTCCTCGAACCGTAACCGGCGCCAACCACCGTCAGCGAGGTTTCTCGGCAGCCAGTTTTCGCAGGTTTGCCATTTCGATCGCGGCGAGTGCGGCCTCAAAACCTTTGTTGCCGGCCTTGAGCCCGGCGCGATCGATTGCCTGCTCCAAAGTGTCGCAGGTCAAGACGCCAAATCCCATCGGGACATTAGTCTCCTGCATCGCCTGGCCGATCCCGCGGGTGGCTTCATTAGCGATCACGTCGTAGTGGAACGTGTCTCCGCGGAGCAGGCAACCGAGACAGACCAGCGCGTCGAAGCGGCCCGTCTGCGCCAGCATGCGCGCCGCGGCTGGAATCTCGAACGCTCCCGGAACGCGCACGATCTCGATGTCCTCGCTCTTGGCTCCCGACATCCGCAAGGCTTCGAGCGCGCCCGCCAGCAAACGCTCGGTGATGAAGGAGTTGAAACGGCTCACGACCGCGGCAAAGCGAAGACCGGCGGCATCGAGCGAAGCCTGCTTCGCCGGCTGACGCCAGTTCTCCCGGTAGGAGAAAATCGCCAGCCGCCCATGGTCCTTGGGAAGCTCGATGGTAAACATGCGAGCGCCCCATTCGCAGTCGGCAATTTCCTGAACCACGGGGCATCCGAGACGCCGCACCTGTTCATAGATGATGTCGGCATTATCGACTTCGAGGATCAGGTCCGCATCCGGAAAGCCCTCGCCCAGGCCGATCTCGATGCCGGATTCGGGGGCTTGCAGCTTAATGCCGCGACTGCGTGGACGTTCCCAGGTTTCACCACGCTCGAACCCCAGCGCTTCCAAAAAACCCACCAGCGCGCGATAGTCCTCGGCGTTGTCGGGCAGCAACAGACGATGAATTGACTTAATCATTCCGAGATTGTTTTACCACACCGGGATGGAAATCGCCGCTACTATCGTCCGGCCGGCGCAAGTTGGCGCGCGCCAAAGAATTATGGCCGCCGGGACGAGGCAAAAAAACGGTTGCCGTTGGGAGAAAACCCGGAAAAGCGGCAACCGGCTTCGATTTTCGACGGCATCCAACTCCGCCAGCGCGAGCCTTTGAGGAGACATCACGCTGAACTGGAAGACCCGCCGCGAGAGCGCAACACGATATAACTGAGTCGCAAGCACACGGCGGTCGCGCGGCTCATAACCTCATAACGATGGAGAGACCGCGCTACTTGCCCTTGAACTGCGCCGGGCGTTTCTCCAGAAAGGCGCGGGTGCCTTCTACTTTGTCCTCGGTGGCGCACAGAATTCCGAAGAGCGCGGCCTCGATGAACGAGCCTTCCTGCGTGCTCACTTCCAGACCTTTATTGACCGCCTCCATGACGTAACGCACCGAGAGCGGAGCATTCGCGATAATTTTTTTCGCGATCGCTTCAGCCCTGGCCATCAGTTCAGCCGGCGCAACGATTTCGTTGATGAGGCCGATGCGGTGCGCCTCCTCCGCGGAAATCATGTCGCCGGTCAAAAGCAACTGCATCGCCAAACCCTTGCCCACGATGCGAGGCAGACGCTGCGTGCCGTTGAACCCAGGAATGATGCCAAGTTTGACCTCCGGCTGGCCGAATTTGGCATTGGGAGTAGCCAGGCGGATGGCGCAGGCCATGGCCAGCTCGCATCCTCCACCAAGGGCGAAGCCATTGACAGCGGCGATCACCGGCTTGCCAAGATTCTCGATGAGATCGAAAACGGCATGGCCGCGCCGGCAGTATTCTTTGCCCGTGACCGGCGTCTCGACACTGATTTCCTGAATGTCGGCCCCGGCGACGAATGCCTTGTCGCCCTCGCCGGTGACGATTGCGACGCGCACCTCGGAATCGTTTTTCAAGTCGTGAAAAGCCTGTCGCAGCTCCTCAAGGGTGGCAATGCTGAGCGCATTGAGCACCTTGGGACGGGCAATGGTGACATAGGCGATCTGGTTCTTTTTTTCGACCCGGATGTTCTCATACCGCAGCGGGACTGCCGTCGATGACATGTTTATGCTCCTTGCGCTTTGGCCGGCTCTCCCCTGAGCGCCGCATCCTGGGGCACCGGCTTCTCGGCGTTAGACCAATCGTAGAAACCCTTGCCGCTCTTCTTGCCATACCACCCCGCCAGCACCATGCGCTTGAGCAGCGCCGGCGAGGCAAAACGCCGTTCCTTGAACTCGTCGAACATCACCTGGGTGATGTAATAGACGGTATCGAGCCCGACGAAATCCAGCAACGTGAGCGGTCCCATCGGGTAGCCGCAGCCAAACTTCATCGCCAGATCGATATCGCCGATCGAGCCTACGCCCTCCTCGTACGCCCGAATGGCATCGAGCATGTAGGGCACCAGCAGGCGGTTCACGATAAAGCCGGTTTTGTCGCTGGTGCGCACCGGAACTTTTCCCAATTTCTGGGCGAAGGCGACAACCGTATCCATCGTTTTTGGGTCGGTCGCAATCGTGCGGATGACTTCGACCAGCTTCATCAGCGGCACGGGATTAAAGAAATGCAGTCCGACGAATTTGTCGGCGCGCGTGGTTGCGGTCATGACCTCTGTAACCGAAATCGATGACGTATTGGTGGCAAAGATGGCATCGCGCCGCACCAGCGGATCGAGCTTGGTAAACATCTTTTTCTTTTCTTCCACGTTCTCGATAATCGCCTCGATAACCATATCGGAGGTGGCGAGATCTTCGGCCTTCAGCGTGCCTTTGATGCGAGCGCGCACGCTTTCGGGAGTTTCCTTGATGATTCCCTTCTCGGCGAACTTGGCCAGCGATTTTCCAATCCCGGCGAAGCCTTTGTCGAGAAAACGCTGCTCGGCTTCGAGCACAACCACGTCGAAGCCGGCCATCGCGGCGACTTGTGCAATTCCACTGCCCATGAGCCCGCAACCGATGACTCCAACTTTTTTAATCTCCATGTATACCCTCCAGATCACGTAATTAGAAATCGATGAGTTCGTGTTTCGAATCAGAAAAAATCATTCTCCAGCGACATTAGCCGGCGGCATGCTAAGAATGGTTTTGGATCGAACTGTAGAAACCAGAAAGACTCAATGCTTTCGTCTACAGCAGCGGACGAAACAGCCGAGTTTAACAGCAGCCTGCGAGAGATGGCAATCAGCGCGGGGCGAATTCGGCGAGCCGGACAGCCGGAGCCGAATAGGCGAGGGCATACGCTGCGCCCGCTTCGGCGGATTTCGCCTGTTCCAGGGCGTCCTCGACGCGGTTGATCACTTCGGTGGCGATGTCGGCGGCATCGAAGCGCGGATCGAGGTTAGCCTCGGCTACGCCGACGGTCAGCAGCGGTGCGCAACCGTGATCGCCGCAGGCTTTTTTCAGGGCCCGCCTCAAGTCGTCGATCACCAGCGATGCGTCTTTCCCGGGAGTGCTTGCCAGCAAAACGGCAATCTGCGCCGGTCCATAGCGGACAGCCAGATCGCTGTGCCGCAAGTTCGAACATACGGCCTCCCCGGCATTTTGCATGAGGTCCTGCCAAGCACGAGGGTCGCCTTCCAGCGCGGGATCCGGGGCGGAGAATTCAAGCAGCAAGAGCGTGAGCGGATTTTTCTGCGCCTTCGAGCGGGCGACTTCCGCAAGCAATACATCGAGATAGGACGAGCGCTTGAGCAGACCGCCGGCCTGAGGCGGGGAGCCGGCTGGGGCCCGGAGTCGCGCAACTGGCGCGCCCCGCGGCTGCAGGCCAACCGCGATGCAAAGTTCACGAAGGCGCGGGTTGTGCTCCTCCTCGAACGGAAACTTCTCCCGTATCTTCGCCACCACGCCGCCAGCCTGCGCCATGAGCGAGTAGCGACAGAATATCTCGGCCTCGACGATGAGGTCTTCGAGCGCCGCCAGATCATTCGCGGCGGGCGGGTTCTCCTGCTGGGTCGCCGTCGTAGTTCTAATACCGGACAGACGATGGTCGAGGCCGACCAGCCGCCCCGCATCGACCTTGCCTCGCAGGCTCTCCAGACGCGCCTGGTGCCCGCCCTCGTAGGCGTCGACGTCGACGGCACGCTCCAGGGCGCTGGTCGCACGCTCGAAATCTCCCGTCGTCAAATAGTGATCGAAGAGTCTGGCCAGGGTCACAGTCAGGTCCGTCTCGTGATTGGCGGATTCGTACAAAGTGGCCAGGTATTCCATGAAAACAGGCCCCAGGTGCCGCTTCCCGGCCATTCGCTTGGTGAGCGCCACGAACTCGCGGCGCTGTCCGACCCGGCGCTGAAACTCCTCCAGCCGCTGCGAGAGATCGACGGCACGCTCCTCCTCGCCGGCATCGATGGTGTGGCCGATCAACTCGATCACCTTCTCCAAACGATTGCGCGGATCGCGCTGGAACAGCTCCCAGATGTAAGGTTCGGCCTCGACCGGACGGCCGGCGCGCATCAGCGCAACGCCGTAAGGCTCGCGCGCTTCCGCCGGACTGGATGGATAGCGTGCCAGCGGCTCGAGAATTCGCACCGCTTGCGCGGCATCGGTCTCCAGTAGCGCGGAACCATGGCCGAGTGCCGCGACGGCGTTCGCCGGATCAAGCCCGTAGGCCTTGGCATATGGCTCGGAGCCGTCGACTCCATGGCGCTGAAACTCGAGCGCCACTCCGGTGTATGCGGCGGCAGCCTCGCGCTTGAGACCCTGCTGAATGGCCGCGTCGGCAAGCTGCTGAAAGCGCTCGGCGGTCGGGTCAAGCTTGGTCAGGCGTTCCAGAATCTGATAGACCTCTTGGTCGCGACGCAACGTCCGATAGCCGTTGAGCGCGGTCTCATAGGCGAGCACCGTCTCACGCTGGTTTGCCCGGCCGCTAAGGCGGGCAAATATGAGGGCCTCTTCAGGAAGCACGGGACGTAAGCGGCTCAGGCGCTTATAGGTTAGAGTGGCTTTCGACAGGTTCGATTTTTCCGCGTAGAAGTGGAACAGCTCGCTCAACTGCTCGGCAGCCTGAGTGGGCTGGTTCAGCGAGGCATATACTTCGGCGACCGATTCTTTCGCCCCCGCATTGGCCGGATCAAGCCGGAGAACCCTGAGATACTGGCCCAGAGCTGACTGCAGCCTGCCCCTCTGCAGGGCCTTTTCCGCTTTTTGCATGTACTTGGAGATGTCCGCGGAAGATTGACCGAAATGTTGAATTCCAAGCATACGGACCTGCAACGACAGATTTGCTCCTCTCGCAAGTTAACCACGTATTTAGCCGCGGGAGCAGGTAACGTCAGGTCCGATACCGGCGGGCTGACTGGTACCCGTACGATTTGTGATTTTTGTGCTTGACACTTCGCTTTTTATTCGCCATATTGAGTCTTCGGGACGGAAAGAAAATGGCTCTGACGAAGCGGCAGCGGCAGGTCTACGACTTCATCGCGGATTTCGTGGCGCGGCATGCCTATTCCCCATCGTTTGAAGAGATAGGGGATGGGTTGGGGTTAAGCTCTCTGGCAACCGTTCACAAGCACATCTGCAACCTCGAAGAAAAAGGTTTGCTGAAGCGCGATTTCAATCGCAGCCGGTCGATTGACCTGCTGCCGGTAAAAGGCCGGGCCAAGCCGGTCGCGGCGGCTTCACTGGAGCTGCCGCTGCTGGGGCGGATTGCGGCCGGGCGTCCGCTGGAGCAACTGGAGACTCCCGGAACCATTTCCCTGGCTGACCTGACGCGCTCACGCGACGTGTTCGTGTTGCAGGTGAGCGGCGATTCCATGCAGGACGAGCACATCGTCGATGGCGACTATGTGCTGGTCGAAAAATTACCGTCGGCACGGGATGGAGAAATCGTGGTGGCGCTGATTGGAGGATCGGAAACCACTCTGAAGCGCCTCTATCGCGAAGGCGAGCAGATCCGGCTTCAGCCCTCGAACGCGAATATGCAGCCGATTCTTGTCCCGGCTGCGCAGGTACAGGTGCAAGGGCGCGTCATAGGAGTTCTGCGGAAGTACTGAAATTGGGGGCGAGAGCGCCGGACGCTTCCTGGGATGTATCTTCACCAAGGTGGCACCAAGCTGGCCGAAAATGAAACAGCCCGGAACCAGCCGGGCTGTTTTTGTCATCTGGATCTGAATACGGTTGCGAGCCAGACTTTAGAGCAATTCCATGATCGGTATACCCTACCCATCAACACCGCGATTGGAAGTCCGGCTGCTTCGCGGGTAGACCTTCCGCAAATCCGCTTTAGGTGACCACTAGATTCTTGTCGAGCGCCTTCTGAATGGTTTCTTTTGGGACATAGCCCACAATCTGTTCGCGCACCTGGCCGCCTCTGAAAATCAGCAGCGTTGGAATCCCGCGCACGCCATAGCGCTGAGGGGTCGACATATTCTTATCGACATCCATTTTGGCGACTCTTATCTTGCCTTGGTACGACTTGGCTATCTCTTCGACGAGCGGTGCCAGCGCACGGCATGGACCACACCAGGCAGCCCAGAAATCGACCATCACCGGCTGGTCCGACTTGAGCACCTCCTGATCGAAATTAGAGTCGGTCACCTCAAATATTGCGTCACTAGCCATTCTTCCTCCCAGACGAGAAATCGCTCAGCGGCAGCCGCCAGCGCAGAACTCAGTATCCTACCACTACATTTGATGCCGCGGACCAAAGAACGACGCGAACCCCAGATCGGGCGCCGCCTTTCCGAACACGGCCTGCGAGAAGGCGGTCGAAGCTTGCTTTTGCAGGTTAACCCTTTTCGTCTTAAATGAGCAGTGGCTTCCCGGTTACGGACCGCCTGCTTGTCCGTCCCGCCAGCATCTCGTCTGGTTGCAATGAGCTGAAGCTTTCAAAGGTAACGGGCAGCGGCCAGGAACTTGCCTGCAAGGCACTCGATAGTAACTCGATAAGGCTTGCTCCGAAACCCCCGGCCGGATGCAAGGCCAAAAGTAACCAGCAAAAAAAAGCGCCATCGACCGAAGTCTCAGGCGCTTGGCAGCCCTCCCCAGAACTGCCAACGTCTGTATTCTCGACAGGCTGGCCGTGGTTGTAAAGTCACGGTAGTAACAGTAAGTAACCTGTCCCGTAACCGGGCGGCGGACACCGCGCAATTCGTCTAGGCGGCAACCAAAGCGAGATACACTTTACTTTGAAAGCGCGCGCATCGAACGGAGCCGCCGAAGAGTCCGTCGTCCGCGGGTCGTTCTCATGTCGTGCTTCATGTCGTTCTCATGTCTAGGGTAATTCGATGCTGGTGATTTTTTCAGGATTGCCGGGCACGGGCAAAAGTACGTTGTGCCATGCACTGGCGGCGTATGCGCCCAGCGCGGTGCTGAATAAGGATCTCATCCGGAACGCGGTGTTTGGCGCGGCGCACACCGACTACTCGCGCCAGCAGGATGATCTCTGCGGCTCGATGATGCTTGCCGCCGCCGAATATCTTCTGCGCCAGAACCGGTCGTTGCAGGTTTTTCTCGATGGCCGGACTTTCTCTCGAGGATACCAACTTCGGGCCGCCATCGAAATGGCCGAGCGTCTGGCGGTTCCGTGGCGAATTCTCCATTGTGCGTGTTCCGAAGAAGTGGCCAAACGCCGGTTGACAGATGCTCGAAATCACCTGGCGCGAAACCGCACCTTCGAGCTTTACCAGCGCATCCAGGCGAACTTTGAGCCGATCGCCTTCGAGCATCTCACGATCAATACCGATCTACCGCTGCAAGACTCGCTGGCGCGGGCGGCCGCTTACCTCGGGTTGTCCGCCCCAACCCGCGCAACTACAGAGCGTGCCGGGGACCCCGCATCTCCGCCAAATCGTGAGATAGTCACTTCAGAGTAGTCTTGGAGCCGGACGCGAGGCTCGGCGAAGCTAGGTGCCACCGCAAGCTGTTGACGGGGAAAATGGGAATACACACTCGCTTTCGGAGGGCGGAAATGGAAACGCCTGTTGGCGATTCGGGGCTAAAGCAGTTTCTCGATGCACTTCGCAATGATCTGACTGACTTCATCAGACATATCACTTCGAGTATGCGCTCGGCGTCGGGGAATCGAATGCAGATTGGGCTAGTGTGTTGCATGCTCTTGTTCGGCGTTATTTTCATGGGGGCCATTATCGGCGGCAATCGTGTGCTATTTGGTGATTTGGGTGAAGATTATTACAAGGAACTGCTTCGAGAATTTCAAGCTATTCCATTGTTTCCCGACTCCGTTGAAGGGCAGAGGGCGAACAGGTTCTCCCGCTGGGCTCCACATCACGCGCTTGTCGAGGGAAGTTACAATACGACGGCGTCGTACCTCGAGCTTCATCGCTACTATGACCGCGAGCTGACTTCAAGAGGATGGAAATTCCAAAACGAACATCCTCTGAAGGTATGGGGTGAAGACTCTGGCGCATGGGCTGCAGAGTATTGCAAGGGAGAGCTGGCGGCCTCCCTCGACTATGGCTCCAGGGTCAACTCGGGATACACGTACTCACTTGCCCTGTCATGGGGATTAAGAAAGTGCAAGCGAGATTGACGTCCGCACCGGCTCTATAGATGATGGAGCCGACGGGCCGCCGGAAAAACCCCGAGGAGCGATATGAGCGAGCAGCGGCAGTTATTTCCCATGATGTTGGACTTGACCGGACGCAGGTGCGTCGTAGTTGGGGCCGGAGCCATCGGCGAAGGCAAGATCCAAGGACTGCTTGCCACCAAGGCCACGCTCGCGGTGCTGGCGCCAACCGCAACAGCCATGGTCCAGCAATGGTCTCAGCAGGGGTTAATCGACTACCGCCAGCGCCAGTTTGAGCCCGAAGACCTTGAGGGCGCTTTCCTGGTGGTGGCTGCCACCTCCTCCGCCGAAGTCAATCACCAGATTCATGACGAAGCGCGCAGCCGCGGAGTTCTCTGCAACGTGGTGGACGATCCCGAGTACTGCGATTTTTTCTATCCCGCGGTGGTGCGGCGAGGCGCTTTGCAGATTGCGATCTCCACCTCAGGCGTAAGCCCGGCCTTCGCGCGCCGGGTTCGCGAGAAACTCGAAGTCCAATTCGGCGAAGAGTACGGCGCGTGGCTCGATCAGGTTGCGCGCCGGCGGGAAGAAGTGCTGCGTAGCGTGACCGATCCGGCCGAGAGACGCCGCATCCTGGAGGAACTTGCAACCGCTGACAGTCCCTTGTCTGGGCAAAGGTAGAGCAAGCTTGAGATGCTTGCCTACCCTCGGTTTTCGCAGCCTATTGAAATGTCAATGATGCATCTAGCGGCCGGGTCAACTTCGCTCGTCATGACCCTTTCGCCGCGTGCAACAATGCACACCCGCGTCTATCTACTTTTTGGCCGGGGCGGCGGCACTCTTGGCGGCCACGGCTTTCTGCTCGGGTGAGGCGGGCACAGGGTCGGGGACGATGGCGTCTCGCAGTCCAAGCGCTTTGCGCACCTCGACTTCGATGCGAGCCGTAATATCTTTATTGTCTCTCAGGAACTGCTTAACGTTTTCGCGTCCTTGCCCGATGCGTTCGGTTTTGTAGCTGAACCAGGCGCCAGACTTTTCGACGATGTTTTGGACGACCGCCACGTCGAGCAGGTCGCCCTCGCGCGAGATGCCCTCGCCGTACATGATGTCGAACTCGGCCTCGCGAAAGGGCGCGGCGGTCTTGTTCTTGACAATCTTGACCCGTGTGCGCGAGCCGATGACGCTGTCGCCATCCTTGATGGCGGCGATGCGGCGGATATCGACGCGTATCGAGGCATAGAATTTGAGGGCGCGTCCGCCGGTGGTGGTCTCGGGGTTGCCGAACATGACGCCGATTTTCTCGCGGATCTGGTTGATGAAAACCAGGCAAGTGCGCGATTTCGAGACGATTCCGGTGAGCTTACGGAGGGCCTGCGACATCAAGCGGGCCTGCAGTCCCATGTGGCTCTCGCCCATTTCGCCTTCAAGCTCGGCCTTGGGGACGAGCGCGGCCACGGAGTCGACCACCAGCACGTCGATGGCGTTGGAGCGCACCAGGGCCTCGGCGATCTCCAGCGCCTGCTCGCCGTAGTCCGGCTGCGAAACCAGCAGGTTATCGATATCGACCCCAAGCCGCTTGGCATAAGCGGGATCGAGGGCGTGCTCGGCATCGATAAAAGCGGCCATTCCGCCCGCCTTATGGGCCTCGGCGATCACCTGCAAGGCGATCGTGGTCTTGCCCGAAGACTCCGGGCCGAAGACCTCAACCACGCGCCCACGCGGGAATCCGCCGATGCCGAGGGCGGCGTCGAATGAGATGGAACCGGTGGGAATGACGGCGATGGGAACAATTGCTTCCTTGTTCCCCAGCCGCATGATGGAGCCCTTGCCGAACTGCTTTTCGATCTGCGCGAGAGCTAACTCGATTGCGCGTGGACGCTCGTCCGCCATGGATAACTCCTAAGTTGAGGGATGATAAAACAGAAATGGCAGCATACCACGCTTCCGGCGTGGATGCATAAAGTGAAAGGCTGGAAGCGAGGAACTTGAAGACGCAATACCCCGGACCCCGCAGCTTCGTCCTGCCTGTTATGCTACAGGACGAAAGCCTATGAAAGCTCGTCTTGGACTGATCGCCGGCAACGGCAAGTTTCCCCTTTTGGTGCTGGATGCGGCGCGCTCGCGCGGCTACGAAGTGGTGGTGGCCGCCATCAAGGAAGAAGCCTTTCCGGAGATCGAGCAGCACGGCGCAACTTCGGTTCACTGGATGTCGCTCGGCGAGCTTTCGAAGTTGATCGACACCTTCCGCCGCGAAGGCGTGACCGAAGCAGTCATGGCCGGGCAGGTCAAGCACAAGCAGATATTCAGCAGCATTCGTCCCGACTGGAAGCTGGCCAAGCTATTGCTCACCCTGCCGCTGCGCAATACCGATTCGCTGATCGGCGGGGTGGCGGAGATTCTGGCGGAAGAAGGCATCACTCTGCTGAATTCGACCGCGCTGCTGGAACCGCTGCTGGCGCGCGCGGGGGTGCTGACCCGGCGCCTCCCGACCGACCAGGAGCAGACCAACATTACTTATGGACGCGCGGTGGCGCATCACGTGGCGCGCTTCGATATCGGACAGACCGTGGTCATCGCCGAGGCCGCCTGCGTCGCCATTGAAGCCATGGAGGGCACCGACGCAGCCATCCTGAGGGCTGGAGCGCTGCTGAAAAGCCTGCATGGCGAGTCGGCGATGTTGAGCCGCGCACTCACCGTAGTGAAGGTCGCCAAGCCCGACCAGGATATGCGCTTCGACGTGCCGGTCATCGGTTTGCATACGATTGAGACGATGTGCAATGCCGGCGCCACCTGCCTCGCGCTGGATGCCGGCCGCTGCCTGTTGCTGGATGGCGATGCGGTAATCAAGGCCGCGGACGAGGCTGGAATCACCATCGTGGCCGATGAGACCGCGCACCGAAGCTGAAGTCGCACCACAAGTTTGAAGGAGGTTTCAGAGCAGGCATGCCCGGCTACTGGATACACCAACTCTGGAACTGTCATAAGCCATGAGCAAAGAACAAAAAGGATCACTCCGCATTGCGGTCATTGGGGTTGGTTCGTTTGGCCAGAATCATGCGCGCGTCTATCGCGAACTGGCGAACGAGCGGCAGCAGGCTGGAGCCACGGGCCAGTTGGAACTCGCGGCGGTGGTTGACCGCGATCGAGTGCGGGCGGAAGCGGTCGCAGCCGAGTTCGGCGCGCACGCTTATACCGACATCGATGCCATGCTGGCGAACGAGAAAATCAACGCGGCGAGCGTGGCAGTGCCGACGATCGCGCATCTGGCGGTGGCGCGAACGCTGCTTGAGGCGGGCATCGATGTGCTGGTGGAAAAGCCTCTGGCGGTTGACCTGACGGAGGCGGACACGCTGATCGAGTTGGCGCGCCAGCATGGACGAGTGGCGCAGGCCGGACACCTGGAGCGCTTCAACCCGGCAGTGCGCGCGGCGCTGCCGCACGTCACCCGTCCCATGTTCTTCGAGGTGCATCGGCTCAGCATGTTTACTCCACGCTCGCTCGATGTGGACGTGGTGATGGACTTGATGATCCACGACTTGGATGTAGTGCTCTCGCTGGTGAACTCGCCGATACGAGATCTTCGAGCAGTAGGGCTGCCGGTGCTGACCCCGAAGGTGGACATCGCCAATGTCAGGGTCGAATTCGAGTCCGGATGCGTGGCCAATTTCACCGCCAGCCGGGTTAGCACGGAGCGGGTCCGCAAGTTGCGCTTTTTCCAACCGCAGCAGTACGTTTCGTTGGACTACTCGCGACGCGACGTCTTCATGCTCACCGTCAAGCCTGCGGCCGCGGGCCAGGACGGAAGCGGTTTCTCTCTGCCAGAAATTGTCGCTTCCAAACCGGAAGTGGTCAGCGAGGAGCCGCTCAGGGCGGAGCTGCGCAGCTTTCTCGAGGCGGCGGAAGGACGGACGCTTCCGGTGGTCAGCCTGGAAGACGGCAGGCGGGCATTGGATCTGGCGCTGCGGGTTCGATCCCGGATCGAGGAGCACAGCCGCCGCGTGGGCCTGCCCGGACTGATGAACTTACGATAGGGCGCGGAAAGCTTGTTGGGGTGGGAAGCACGGGCCCGACTGCGCGCTGATGGCTTGGACGCGCGCCGTGGTTCGACCCCTGAGCTCTTTGACTACGCTGCCACACTGGCTTAAGCTTGGGTTATTGTCCTTGCCACTGGATTTATCCCGCCAGCGGACCGGGTGGACGCGTATTGGAGGCTGTATGATTGGCAAGCTCGGGGTGCCGGAGCTGCTTGTGATTCTCGGTATTGCCCTGCTGATTTTTGGGCCTGGAAAGCTTTCCGACCTCGGCAAGGGCTTGGGAGAGGGCATTCGCAACTTCAAGTCCGCGATTGGCAGCGGCAAAGCAGGCGAAAGCGCTCCCCCGGCGGAGAAAAAATAATTCCCGGCTAAATTCAGCGACTAAAATCCTGGCGCGTTTTCTTGCAGCTGCTGCTTAACCGCCAGCCCCGTGCTCTCGCAGCATGCGGTACACGAGCGCCACCGGCAGTCCCACCACGTTGCAGTAATCGCCTTTAATTCCGCTGATCCAGCGCGAAGCTCTGCCCTGAATGGCGTACGCTCCTGCCTTGTCGTGAGGTTCTCCCGTGGCAACGTAGTCGTCGATTTCACGATCGCTCAGCGCTTCGAAGCGGACCTCCGTGGACTCCATGCGCAAGTCGTTGAATGCGATTCCATACGAATCCCGCCCGCGCAGACAAACCCCTGTGATCACCTCGTGCGTTCGCCCCGCGAGCAAGCGCAGCATTCGCTTCGCATCACCGTCATTGGTGGGCTTGCCCAGTACGTGTTTATCTTTACCCAGATCCAGCACGACAATCGTGTCGGCGGCCAGGATGTGGAGGCCATCGGCTTCTAGAGCGGCCACCGCCGCGGCTTTTTCGCCAGCCAACCGCATCGCGAAATGCCGTGGCGATTCGTTTGCCTTGCGGCTTTCCGCGATCTCCGCCGCATGCACCCGGAATTCGATTCCCGCGCTCCGCAGCAACTCCGCCCTTCGCGGCGACGCCGATGCTAGTATCAACATGCTTCCGATTTTAATTGCTGGAGCCCAATAACGCTTTTCGAGGAGCAGCGCCGGCTTTCAACCAAAGAGGAACCGTGAACCCCTTGATGCATCCTGCCCAGAATCGCGGCCGTCCAAGCGGGGGTGCCGATTGAGTCAATGGAATCCTTGCAGAATCTAAACGGCGCGACCGTTCTCCCGAGGGCAGCCCCAGAGGCTGCGCGAGTTGCATTCCGCGTCTGGGCACCCAACGCCCGGAAGATCGGTTTGTGCCTGCTACCGGCCAAAGGGGAGAGCAAGACGATCGAGTTGCGGCCCGGCCTCGACAAGTTCTCCGACCGAGACCGAAACGAAGACCGAGATCAAGATAGAGATAAAGACACCTGGGAAGCGGTGGTCGAGGCGCGGCCCGGCGACCGCTATTGCTACGTGGTCGATGACATGCAAGTACCCGATCCGGTTTCCCGCCTGCTGCCGGAGGGGGTTCATGGCCCGACGGAGATCGTCGATCCGCTGCAATTTCAGTGGACCGATTCCGAGTGGCGCGGTCTGCCGTTTTCCGACTATGTCATCTACGAGCTTCACCTGGGCACCTTCACGCTCGAAGGAACTTTCGACGGGGCCATCAAGAAGCTGGATTTTCTCAAGCAGCTCGGCGTGACCGCGATCGAGCTGATGCCGGTCAACGCCTTTCCCGGCCGCCGCAACTGGGGCTACGATGGCGTCGGCCTCTACGCCGTGCAGGCCAGCTATGGCGGGCCGGAAGCCTTCCGCCGCTTCGTTGACGAGGCCCATCGCCGCGGCCTGGCCGTCATCCTCGACGTGGTCTACAACCATCTCGGCAACGAGGGCAACTACCTCCGCCTGTTTGGGCCATACTTCACCGCGCGCCACCAGACTCCGTGGGGAGAAGCCGTCAATTACGACGACAAAGGACGCGAGGGCGTGCGGCGCTTCATCGTCGATAACGCCCTCTACTGGCTTACCGAATATCATCTGGACGGTCTGCGTCTGGACGCCGTGCAGACCATCCGTGACAATTCCACGCAGCCCATCGTCGCCGAAATTGCCGAACGAACCCACGCCCTCGGCGAGCGTTTGCAGCGCACCATCTGCATCATGGCTGAAACCGACGAGAACGATGCCCGTTACGTGCTTTCGCCGAGCCGTGGCGGCTACGGCCTGGAGGCGATGTGGAGCGACGATTTCCATCACGCGCTCCACGCCATGTTTACCGGCGAGCGCGCCGGCTACTATCAGGATTTCGGCGCCCCCCAGCAACTGGCGAAAGTGCTCAACGAGGGCTACGTTTTTCAGGGAGAATACTTCCATTTTTGGAAGAACATCCGCGGCACCTCCGCCAGGGATGTACCTCTGCCGGCCAACATCATTTGCATTCAGAATCACGATCAGGTGGGGAACCGCGCCCAAGGCGAACGGCTGACCGCGCTGGTGCCGCGCGGCGTACGCAAGCTGATGGCCGCAATTCTCCTGCTCGCCCCGCATACGCCGCTCATCTTCATGGGACAGGAGTTCGATGCAGCGTCTCCGTTTCAGTTCTTCACCGATTTCGCCGATCCGACGATACAAAATGCGGTTAGCGAGGGCCGCCGCAACGAATTCAAGGATTTCGCCTTCAAAGAGGTTCCCGACCCCCAGCACCCGGCCAGCTTCGAGCGTTCGCGGCTGCACTGGCCGCAGCCAAACGAGACTAACGACATGCTTCTCTGGTACTGCAAGCTGCTCGAACTCCGCCGCATCCTGTTTCCACCCCAACCCGCGCAACCGCGGCGTGCATCGGGGCTCCCGGCAGAGACGTCGGATCGCACCTGCGACGCTCGTCTGCTGCAGGCAGACGCCATGCTCCACATGTATGTGCCCCGCGACAGTCCGCGCCTGCTGCTCACCTGCAACCTCAAGCCTGATACACCATTGGCCGAGATGCCTGGCTGGAACCTGCGGTTGTCATCGCAAGAAGACGGTTACGGCGTACGCGTCTGGATGAGGTGATGCCTCGCCGATGGGCGCTGGTGGAGAATAAGGGAACCGGACTAAGGCGCGCCGGTTGACACTCTATAGGGACTGGACGAGCAGGGGTTAATACACCTCTCCGCGGGCCGGATTGTAGAAGAAGTAGAAGCGCAGCGCCAGATAAGGTCCGTGGAACTCCGAAGGCAGGGGCGAAAACGGGTTGGAGGCGGTGATGCCGCCCCAGGCGGCGCGATCCAGTGCAACGTCTCCCGATTCCCCGATGAGCCGCATGCCGATTACCTTGCCGTCCGGCAGGATCGAGAATTCAATTGCGACTTTGCCTTTTTTCAGCATCGGCGGCCGCGCCTCTTCGGGAATCATGTTGTACCAGTTCATCCGCACCACGGCCACTATGCGGTTAAGGTATGGACCAAAATCGACACCCATGGTGTCGCTGAGCACGTCGAGGCCGCTTCCGACCTTGCCTCCACCGCCGTTCGGAAAGCCGTAATCGCCGCCACCGCCCGTCGAGAAGCTTCCGCGCTGGCTGTTCCTTGCTCCCTGCGCAATCTGCGTCCCGACCGAGGGAACCGCGAAGCTGAAATTCTGCTGCGGTGAGGTCCGGGCCGGGGGCGGGTTGAACGGGGCCTGTTGCTGATTGGCCGCACTCGATTGAGCCGGCGAACCCGAGGAGGTGCTTGGCGGCGCGATTTGTCCCGGAGGACCCGGCAGGCCGCGGCGCAGAGACTCCAGAGTTTGTCGATCCGGGGTCGGCATCTTCGAGCGGGCAATACGGTTCTTGTCCGAAAGGAACTTGGTATCCGGAGACTTCGCCGATGGCCTTTGCGCATCTTTCGGCAGCTCCAGGTAGGTAAAATCCTTGTCGTGGATCATCTGCTCCGCCGTACGCAGCTCCACCGGATGCCAAAAATTAGGCAACAGCTTGGGAGACAGTGCCAGCAGGATTATCCCCAGCAAATGCGCGACCAGCGAGATCCAAAAGGCCTCGCGCAGCCGCGAACGCGACAAATCATCCTGCAACTGAGTGAGCAGAATGGGCGTGAACTCTGTCCCTGGCTGCTCGCCTCGCGAGGATAACTCCGGCTCGACAACGGGCTCGGCCTTCAGTGATGGAAATTCAATTCTCGCCATGCGGTCTTAATGCAATTCTAGTGCAACGTGGCCGGCGAACGCCGACCGTAGCTTACGGACACACCAATCGCTCTTTACCTAAACCCGTCGAAGCGCAGGAGGTTGCTGAGGATATTTTCGCACTTTCCGGATGTTTTTTTCGAACCCAAAACCTCAAGAAGAGATGTTTTATCCCCTAGGAGGCTATGAAAAACAGCCTTCAGGTGCAGTAAACCCACTAAGCTCTGCGGGCTTTGGGGATGCCTATGGCACACAGCACCTCGCCGGATCTGCCGCAGCACGCGCGCGGAAAGTGCGCCCCTGAAAACCGCACCGATTTGTGTGCAAATCTGGAACCGCAGGTTTCAGCAATAAACGGCCACGATCATCAGAGAGTCGTTGGCGCAACTCCCAGTTGGTATATCCGAATCTACCAGACTGTCATGGCGAGCGAAGTTCGAGCCACCTTTTGTTTCTGCTGCCGAAAACAAAGGGTGGCTCCGCTCCGGTCGCCATGACATTTCCTTGGGAAATTTCGACTACACCAATCCGGGAATTGCATTAGCGCTTCTGCTTTGCCGCAGCCTGCCAAAGGTTTAGTCGAAATAGGATTCCAAGTCGATATCCTTTTCTCCTGGAATCCGTATACGCTCGTAGCGAAACGGATCGGCGCCAAGCGGAACCGTCGCGTCGATTCCCAGCTTGTCGCTGACGCCCTCGTCACTCGACGGATCAAGCTTGTTGCCTAAAGCGCGGGTAATGATCGTCGAATCCCGCCCGGCCTGGAATCGAGTTGCGATTGCCCATTCGACTTCCACCGGGTCGAAGATATCCACGTCTTCGTCGACCACCACTACGCGCTTGATCTCCTGGCTGCTGGCGAAGGCCGCCAACATCGCGTTCTTGGCTTCGCCTTCATTTTTCTTATCGATCTGAACTACGGCGTGATAGCGACAGCCCCCACCCGGAGTCAGATGGACGGCGAGCGTGTTTGGCACCGCGCTCCTGATCACCTGTAACATGCCGCCTTCGCGGGGGATGGAACCAATCAGCAAGTGCTCCAGGGTCGCCGGAACAATGGTGTGATAAATGGGATTTTTGCGCGTGGTCATGGCCGTCAATGCAACCACCGGCTTAAGAGAAGGCGGCCCATAATATTTCGGGTATTCGCCAAAAGGCCCTTCGGTTTCGCGCACGTCCGGCAGAATACGGCCTTCGAGGACTATCTCCGCTTCGGCTGGAACTTCCAGATCCACGCTTTCGCATTTCACCAGCTTTAAAGGTTCTCCGTAGAGCGTGCTGGCGATGGTGAATTCGTCAAATCCCAGCGGAGCCAGGGCCTGCGAGGAGAGCAGCAACACCGGATCGACGCCGATCACAATCGCTACTTCCAGCGCCTTCCCTGTCTGTTCGGCGGCACGATAGAAGTGCGCGAGATGCCTGGGCAGAATCAGGATTCCCAGCCGGTCCGGCCCCAGCACTTGCAGGCGATGAATCGATACGTTCCTGGCGCCGGTGGAAGGGTCCTTGGAGACCAGCAGCCCGGCGGTAAGGTAACGGCCGCCATCCTTTTCGTGGTGCACCGGTATCGGCAAGCGGCCAAGGTCGACTGCGGCGGCGATTACCTCTTTCACCGGAGCAGAGGCACGATCGACGATCTTGCAGGCCGACGGATGAGTTTGCGCCCAGAAGAAATGTTCGGAGACGCATGGCACGGCGACGCGCATTGCCTTGGCTATCAAAGCCCGGCTGCCAGCGATACCGGTAACCACGGGTATCTCGAAGTCTTCGGGATGGTTGAACTGCACGGCCCACTGCCCGTCGGCTTTCTTGCCGACCGCGGCCAGTTCATGTTGCAGGCTGACCTTGCGACTCACCACCCGCAACAGTTTCTCTTCCGCTAGCACTGCCAGCCACTGACGCATCGAAGTTATGGTCATTGGTTTCCTGCTCCCATGGTTTTCCGCGTCAGCGCGGGCCCTGAACCTGCGCCTTTCAGCACATGATCGATCGCCATGACGACCAGCGGAATAGCAGCCGCCACGTATATGTTGTCAATGCCAAAAGGGTTTCCCAAGAGGAACCAGCCGGTCGCTCCAAGCGTAGCCAGCAATAATCCCCAAAACGCGCCTGTGCCGCTGCTGAACCCCGGCGCAAAAAACATGCAGGTGGCCACAATCGCGATCGAAGTCCTGAGTGCTCTGGCGAAAAAAATGGTCTTCAACACGCCCGGCATCAACATGGCGAAAGGTATCGGCAACAAACCGATCCCAATCGAAAGAATGCGGCGTGGCGATCAGGGTATGCTTCTCGCTTGGTTTCAGCAGCGGAACATAGAAGTCTTTCATCACCAGGGCAGTCGAACCAAGCGTAGACGCGGAGACCGTGCCGAAGACCGCCGCCACCAGGCCGGCGATCACCAGGCCGCCGAACCACGGGTCCATGCGCGCAGCCAGCGTGGGGATGGCGCTGACTCCCTTGATTTGCGGAAACACATATTTGGCCGCGACTCCGATAAATGCCGACATCAGGCCTACGGGAATCATCAGGAGTCCAGCCAGAATGCTTGCCTGCTTGGCCTTATGTTCGTCTTGGATGGCGGCAATTGCCTGAATCACGTACTGAGTCGAGAAGACGGCCCCAATATTGCCGATGGTCCACGCAATGATCGTCGGCAGGCCAACCCCGGTGAGTGAAAAATAAACGGGCGGCATGACTTCCCGCAGGTGCGTCAAACTGCCGCCGCTGAACCGCAGCGCCACCACGGTGGTAATAATCAGGCCGAAGTACTTGATGGAGGCATGAATCACGTTGGTATAAGCAACGCCCTTGATTCCACCCACTGCCACATAAAGGATCGTAACCGCGCCGGTGATCAGGATTCCGATGAAGGTCGGCAAGTGCAGGATGGTCGCGATGGTGGCGGCGCCGCCGACGTACATGCTGACGTTCACCACCAGCAGCGCGTAGATCATAATCACCGAGGTCATCAACCTGACTTTTTCGCCATACCTGGTGGCGATGGCGCCCGAGATCGTATATTCACCCAGCCGTCTGAAACTTGGAAGCCATGAAGCAGGCAAACAAGATAAAAGCCAAGCACATGCTCACCAGATTCCAGGCGGCGGATATGCCTTTGCCAAAGGCGGCTTCGGCCGTGCCCATGGTTGCGGCCGTACCGATGAACTCCGACATCAGCAGGACGCCGATGACAAATATCCCCATGTCCCGCCCGCCGGTCATGAATCGGGAGGTTGTGCTCGTGAACTTTTTGGTCCACAGGCTCAACAGCACGGTCAGAAAGACATAGGTAATGACAACCGACAACATGATTGAGACATTGTGGGCGCCCATGCTGGCAAGCCTCCTGCGTACTATGGCGGGCCGTGTATTCGTGACCTGACTTCCACCCCGGCTCCGGCGTGTTTTTCAGCAGCCTGCTAGGGCTGGGTTCGAAAGTCAAATTTCGGGAGAAACAAATTCTCGCTCTTGCGACTATACGGAATCTCAGGCTGTGTGCGGAACGTTTTGTTTATTTACGGCAAAACCAGAGTAAGGGTATGCCGTCTTTGGAGGGGCACGGCAAGCGTGCTGTCCTGATTCGAGCAGTGTCGGTTGGCTTTGAGCCGCGGGGGAATGCAGTCGGAGGAACTTCAGGCGCGGGTCACGTCGTCTTGGGCTGCGCGTCCGGGGCCGGCGGTTCGGCTGCCGGGGCATCAGGCAATTGCTTCGGTTTGACTTCAGGCCTCAAGGCTCGACGAGATGACGTTGTCAAAATGCCGCCGCAGGTTGGTCAGCGGTTCAAAGGCGCTTCTCAGGTCCTGCGCCCCCGAAGGCATGATGTCCCGCGTCTCGGCTTCCAGCTTGCCAAACTCGGTTTCCAATTGTGTTTTCAGGTTATCCCGGGCGTTTTTGAAGCGCGCTATCTGGCGAGCCACCTCCGGCAGCTTCTTGGGGCCGAACAGGAGCACGGCCAACAGCATGATGAACAACATGTCCGGCATGGAGAGTTCCTGTTATTTCTTAACTTCCGAATCCTTAGCTTCCGGTTTCTTTTCCGCTTCGTGGTCCGATAAGCCGGACTTGAAGTTGCGGATACCTTCTCCAAGCCCTTTTCCGAGTTCACCGATTTTCTTGGGACCAAAAATCAGCAAAGCAATAAACAAGATCACCAGAAGTTCCGGCAGCCCTAATTTACCAATCATGGATAACTCCCTCCGGCCGGATACCGCGCGGCAGCGCCACGAAAATTAAGATGGGATACCCGCCTATGAAATCGTAGGCTAGATAGGCGTAGAAGACAAGGATGTTAAGAATCCGTGAATGCTGGATCAGCTTTGATTTCCATACTGGGGGCTCGTCTTACCCGGAATTTCTTTTCAGTCCCCCGCTAGACCCAGCTTGCGATAGGCGTCCTGCATCAACTGGGGAAGTTTTCCGCCGACTTCGAGTGTGCCATCCGGATCGCCGCTCACTTCCATCAGCAGCGGCGGAACCTGCGGCGCCTGACGCAGCAAATCCATGGCCTCTTTCCAGTCGATTTTGCCGTTGCCGGGCCACAGATGCGCGTCGCGATCGCCGCCATTGTCGTGCACATGGGTCGAACGGATAAAGGGCTTCAAGGGTTCGAAGCTTGCGGCCACGCCCTCGCCCATGTTGGCGTGCCCGACATCGAAACAAACCCCGACGTCCTGCAGGTGGGTTACATGGATAAAGTCGACCAGGCGGGCGGGGGTTGAGAGTTCGTTCGGTATGTTTTCCATCAGGATGCGCACCCCGAGGGGCTTGGCAAAGGCCCGGAGATGCTCGATCGAGGTCATGGCAGCGTCAAACTTGTGCTCATCGAACCCTTCGCCGGCGACTCCGATGTGCTGCACCAGGAACTTGAATGGAACCTTTTCCGCAACTTCAATCGCACGCTTAATTTCGTCCATCGCCTCAATGCAGGTCTTGCGGTCGCGACTGGCGATGTTCAGAGCGGACCCGCCGCGGCCCCAATCCGCATCGCCGTGCATCGGCGAGTGCATGGAGTGGAATATCGTGCTATTGCCGTTGAAACCACGATGCGATCTCGCGTATGTGCTGTGGACTGGTGTAGTCGAAGTGAGCCTTGGCGGCGAACACTTCGATGGCCTGCGCGCCACCCCTGACGAAATTGTCCAGCAATCCCGGATGTAACCGCTGATGGACGTGCACGTAGGTCGACATCGCTTTCAACATGGTTTCCTTTTCCTTCCCGCCGAATCAGAATGCCACGAATGGGATCACCTTCGCTAGGACCTGTTAACACTGATAGGACGAGCAGGGTTGCTAGAAGCCAATCGCGCGGCCGCCATTGCGTCCATCGCTTGCCCCCAGACGGTCGCCGGTGCGCGGGTCGACAGCGATGCACTCGGCATCTCCCCAGTAGCCGGTTTGCTTCAATTCATATCCGCCGTTGATCAGCAATGGCAGCGTATCCGGCGAAAACCCGAACTTTTCCATGCGCAGCTCGTCCGGCATCCATTGCTGGTGGAAGCGCGGCGCATTGACCGCCTGCTGTATGTCCAGCCCGAAATCGATCACGCCCATGATGATATTGGCGACCGTGCTGATAATGGTCGCGCCTCCCGGCGAGCCCAGCACCAGAAACAGCCGGTCATCCTTGAGCACGATGGCCGGTGTCATCGACGAAAGTGGGCGCTTGTTGGGTGCGAATGGCGTTCGCCGGGCTTTGAATCAATCCATACAAATTCGCCGTGCCGGGCTTGATGGTGAAGTCGTCCATCTCGTCATTCAACAGAAATCCGAGCCCGGGCACGGTCACACGCGATCCGAACGAGTCGTTCAAGGTAGTCGTCATAGCCACGGCGTTGCCTTGCGCGTCGACCACGGAGAGATGGGTGGTATTTCCGCCTTCCTGCACGGCCATCGGCGCCCGCGTGGAAGCCAGTTGGTCCAGGTCTTCGAACTTTGGCCGTTGCAGCCGGTCGCTGGGCGTCGCCCGCACCGGATCGATGCTCTCCCGCCAGCGCGCGGCAAATTTCTTATCGATCAATTGCGCGTACTGGGACCTGGCGTGAAATCCGGGTCGCTCATGAACTCGGCACGGTCAAAGAAAGCGCGCCGGAAGCTCTCGACAGTCAGGTGAATGCTCTTCGCCGACCTGCTGCCCAAGGCGTGCAAGTCATAGCCTTCCAGGATATTGAGAGTTTCCAGCAATGCGACTCCGCCGGAAGAGGGCGGCGGCGCGCTGATCACCTGGTAGCCGCGGTAGCTTCCGCGGACCGCCCGGCGCTCGACTACCTTGTAATTCGCCAGGTCATCGGTCGAGATCAGGCCTCCACCCTGCTGGATGGCCGCTGCCAATTCGCGGGCCATGGCGCCGTGGTAGAAGTCATCCGGGTCCTCGGCAATGCGCTCCAGCGTGCGCGCCAACTCCGGCTGACGAAAGATTTCACCCTGCTCATAGTAGTTGCCGTTACGCTGGAAGATGCGTTTCGACTCCGCAAAGCTGCGCCAAGTGCTCATCGCGCAAGGCGTGCGCATCCGCGTAGCGCAACGCAAAACCGTCGCGCGCCAGCCTGATCGCCGGTTCCATCACCTGCTTGAGCCCGAGTTTGCCCCAGCGCCGCTCTGCCTCCACCAACCCGGCCACGGAGCCGGGAACGGCGACCGCCCGACAGCCGATCTGGCTCGCCTGCGGAATTACATTTCCCTTGGCGTCCAGATACATGCCGGCCGAAGCCTTGGCTGGCGCTCGCTCGCGGAAATCGAGGAAGTGGACGTCGCCATTGGCCAGCCGCAGCAGCAGAAACCCGCCGCCACCCAGGTTTCCGGCCGCCGGATGCACGACCGCCAAGGCGAAACCGGTAGCCACGGCCGCGTCAACCGCGTTTCCCCCGGCCCGCATCATGTCCGCCCCGGTCTGTGACGCCAGCTCATGCACGCTGGCCACCATCGTCCGCCGGGCGTGCACCGGACGCATGCCCTCGGCCGCGGCGAGATGAGCAGAGAACAGCAGGAGCGCGATGAGAAAACGAAAGTTTGGCAGGTGTTTCAGCACTGCTATTTCAGCACTCCGCGCTCTGATTCTCCAATGAACTGGATCAGGCCTTCGACGTCTTCACCCAGGTCGCCGTCGCTGCACAGCCGCTCGATGGCCTGCGAGGTGTTCAGCCTAGAGGACAGCAGCACGCGAAATGCACGCTGGATCTTGCGCACGCGCTCGGGCGAAAACCCTCGCCGCTGCAAGCCCAGCGAATTCGCCCCGTAGGCATGGACATCGCGCACCGCGCTGGTCTTGGAGAATGGAAGCACGTCTTGCGTAACAATGCTCCCCCCGCCGATATAGGCGTGTTTGCCAACTCTTGCGAACTGGTGCACCGCGCTGAGAGCCCCGACGACGGCAAAATCTCCGACCGTCACGTGTCCAGCCAAGGTGGCGGCGTTGGCCATGATGACCCAGTCGCCGACATGACAATCGTGGGCAATGTGGGCGTAGGCCATGATCAGCGTGTGGCTGCCGATGCTGGTCACGCCCCCACCTTTGACGGTGCCGCGGTGAATGGTCGCGAATTCCCGTATTTGGTTGTCATCGCCTATTTCGAGGCGTGTGGGCTCGCCCTGGTAACTCAGGTCCTGCGGGCTCATGCCAATGCTGGCGAAGGGAAAAATCCGGTTACGGGCGCCGATTCGCGCCGGCCCTTGCAGCACCACGTGGGAGATAAGCTCGCACTGCTCGCCTAGCTCCACCTCGGCGCCCACGTAGCAAAATGGGCCGATGGTGCACGATTGTGGAATTTTTGCCGCCGCATCGACGACCGCGCTGGGATGAATCTTCATTCGGCTGGCTGCTCCCCATTTTCGGAGCCGGGCATGTCGACCAGGCGGCAACTGATCGTCGCCTCACAGGCAAGTTTGCCGTCCACCTGCGCCCTGCCATACATCTTCGCGGCGTTTGCGCGCCACACGGTCGGCACAACCTCGATCCGCAGCTGGTCGCCTGGAACAACCGGGCGGCGAAACTTGGCACGCTCAATTCCGGAGAAGACCATCAGTTTACGATGGCGGTCCGAGACCTCCAGCAGCATCAGCGCGGCGCCTGCCTGCGCCATCGCTTCGATGATCAGCACGCCCGGCATGATCGGCCGCCCAGGAAAGTGGCCGTTGAAAAAAGGCTCGTTTGCGCTAACGTTCTTGATCGCCAGGATGACGCTTCTTGCGCTCCACTTCCAGCACGCGGTCGATCAGCAGAAAGGGATAGCGATGGGGAAGAATGCGCTGGATCTGTTCAATGTCGAGCCGGCCGCAGTCTAAGACACTGGCCTCTTCGACCGTGATATTCGGTTCATCACTCATGCGGTTCTCTGCTTTGCGGGGCGGCCAATGGGACCGCTGCCGTGGGTTGCGGGGCCCCCCGCAAGCCTGCATCTAGCTTGCTGGGTGCTTGTGCCTGTCAAGCGATCATAATACACGCCAGCAACGAACTAGGGTCTGTAAACAACTTATAGGACTTGCCAGCCCTATCAGTGTTAACAGACCCCAGCACAGTAGCGGTCGAATCTGTAAGCCGAATTTTGTCTGCCGGCCGGAGATCCCGGCGACTGCGGTGCTGGGCTCCGCGACCGGCAGGGCGATCATTCCTCTTGGCCGGACATTGCTGCCCGGCTCCAGCGACCTACCCGGAGGTTGTGACGCACCGAGCCGGCACGTGTTTGCTTGACCCCTCGCACCGCTTGCGGCGGCCGCCAGGACAAGCAAGACTCCCCCCCTATTTGGTCTTGCTCCGTGTGGGGTTTTCCGTGCCCTGGACATTACTGCCCAGGCGGTGCGCTCTTACCGCACCTTTTCACCCTTACCTCGCGCTCCTTGCGGAACCCGGTCGGCGGTATGTTTTCTGTGGCACTTTCCGTCACCCGGAGTCCGAGAGCGGCGGCCCGCGCCCGAAGGCGTCGACCGGACTCCCTGGCCCCAAAGTGCCCGGACGTTATCCGGCACACTGCTCTGCGGAGTTCGGACTTTCCTCTTCCTGACCGGAGTGTTGACCCCGGGGTCCGTGATTTTCGCCCCAATACGCGCAAGCGCATGCCGGGGACTTTTAAACCACGGCTCGGAAGCGACCGCCCGATTCGACCGCTATAGCTCTAATTATATCGTGCGAGCAGGCGCCGGCTGGCTTGAACGGTTGGGACTGCTGCAGGCGGGAAATCGATCCCGAGCCAAAAGATGCCGGGCCCGCTTCAGGGGCAATCGGAGCATCGAAATACCTGTAACGCCAATCGGTTCGACCGAGGCGATAGGGCCAGGAGCTGAACATGCCAAACCAGACGGTATTGCCCGAGGCTGCCGAACCATACGTCGTAACTCAAGACTACGAGAACTACACCGAAGTCGAACACGGCACTTGGAAATACCTTTATGAGCTGCGCATGCGGCAGCTCGGAGAACTGGCATGCGATGAGTATCTCGAAGGCCTTGAGGTGCTCGGCATTACGCGCGCCCGCATGCCGGTCATTGAGCAGTTGAACGCAATGCTAAAGACACGGACTCATTGGATGCTGCTGCCGGTGAGCGGTTTTCTTCCGGGACGCACGTTTTTCGATTTGCTGGCGGCGAGAATTTTTCCCACCACAACTTACATACGCAAACCCGATTCGCTCGATTACACTCCTGCTCCCGATATTTTTCACGACGTGTTTGGACATGTTCCCATGCACGCACATAAGGTTTTTGCAGACTATCTTCAAGCCTTTGCGCAGATTGCGTGCGAGATCGATAAGGACGCCGATCAGGAGCGGCTTGGCCGTCTCTTCTGGTACACGGTTGAGTTCGGCCTCATTCGGCAGGGAGAGCACGTTAAGCTCTACGGCAGCGGCGCCATCTCCTCACAGAAAGAGAGTGCGAACATCGTTTCTGGCGGCTGTAAGGTTCGCGACTTCGATCTCGACGAAGTCCTCGAAACCCCTGTAAAAGTGGACCAACTGCAACCTGTCCTGTATGCCATCGATTCCTTCGAGCAAATTTACGAAGCCACGCACCAAGCCAAGCGCCTGTTTGCGCTCTAACATTTTCAGGCGACAGAGCCACCCGGCGGCACAACAGAAGGCACGTTCCAAGTCTTGTGCCCTCGGTTCATTCGGACCGGTATTCGGAATCTATCCCGCGTGGAAGGCCGCCAATCTCGATCCCATAGAATTTCTGCGCAACGGGTAACCGCCGCCACTGGTCACCGGACTGCAAGATCCGATCTGCTAAGCTGTTTGCATAACTCACATGCACTTTTTATGGCCAGCATGTTTTTTTGCCGTTCTGGCGACCTGCGGACTTGGCTATCAGTTTCTGGTGATCGCCGGCATCGTCAAGTTCTGCCGTTTGCCACGATTCCGGCCTGGATCGAATGGCACGACGCCAGGACAGGACGATCCTGAGACGCCGCCGATTTCCATCCTCAAGCCGCTCTGCGGCGTCGATCCGCGAATGTATCAAGCATTTCGCAGTCATTGCCTGCAGGATTATCCCGAGTTTGAAATCATCTTCGGCGTGGCGGACGCGGGCGATCCGGCGGTGGCAGAGGTTGAGCGGCTGCGGCGGGAGTTTCCGGAGCGGCCTATTCATCTGATGATGTGTCCGGAGTTGCTCGGAACCAATCGCAAGGTGAGCACGCTGGTACAACTGCTGCCGCTGGCGCACTACGATTTGCTGCTCATCAACGATAGCGACATCCTGGTGCCTACGGGCTACCTGCGGCAGATCGCGGCGAGCTTCAGTGCCAGAGGCGCCACGGCTCGACGGAAAACCACCGGCGGTCGCACGGGGATGGTGACGACTTTGTATCGCGCGGCTGGCAACCCCAGCAAGCCAACAACCGGCTTGCCGGGGACCCCGTCTGATAACCCCAACAAGCCAACAACCGACTTGCCGGAGACCCCGTCTGGCGGCTCGACCCTGGCGTCCAGGCTAGAGGCGCTTACCATCGCAACCGATTTCGCCGGAGGCGTGCTGAGCTCGTATGCGCTCGAAGGCAAACTGACCTTCGGGATGGGCTCGACCCTGGCAGTGCGGCGCGAAGCTCTGGAGGCGATCGGCGGGCTGCGTCCGCTGCTGGACTACGCGGCGGATGATTACGAGCTGGGAAATCGCATGGCGCGCGCCGGTTTCGAGGTGGTGCTGGCACCGCTGGTGGTGGAGACCGCGCTGCCCGACGCCAGCTTCGGGGAGATGTTCCAACACCAGTTGCGCTGGGCCAGGACGATCCGCGATCGGCGTTTGGGAGGCTATATAGGGCTTGGGGTTACCCATGTAGTGCCGTGGGCGCTTTTGGCTTGCCTTGGTTCGGGACTGGCTGGCTGGAGCCTGGGGCTGCTGGCGGTGGCCGTCTTGCTGCGCTTCGCGGTAGCCGCAGCGCTGTGCACGAGCGTGCTGCGCGACCGGGCGGCGGATCTTGACTTGTGGCTGTTGCCGCTGAGAGACGTGGTCGCATGGCTGGTCTGGATAACCAGCTTCGCGGGTAATACCGTGGTTTGGCGCGGAGAGAGGTTCAGGATTTCTGGAGGAAGACTCGAAAAGCTGGACTCAGGGACAAGGTAAACGGAGAGACAACTCTGCGCCTGCACAACGAATCAAGCAGGCTCTATGCTGTCATGTTGAGCGCAGCCGGGGTCCCCGGCGACGGCAGCTTTTGCCGTTGCTGGGGTGGGGAGCGAAGCATCCCGGGAAACTGTCCTACCCCGCGCCGCTCTAGGCTTCCTGATGAAAATCTTTCGGCTGTGTTTCAGCCGCACACCACAATGGGATTCTTCGCTTTGCTCAGAATGACACCCGTAAGCATTATTGCGCGAAGTTCCGGGACGTCGCCCTAGACATCCGGGGCCGAAGACGTGAGCAACTCAAAGCGGCCGTCCGCATGTAAGCGATAACGCTGTCCGCGCCAAGAGATGGTGTCACCAAAGAATCCGGCGATCCAAAAACCAAAGGCGGTGATGTCCTCGAGAGGCAATAACATCCAGTTAAGTTTCGCCCCCAGAATTCGCGTCGAAACGACATACGCCGCCGCCAGACGCACGACGAGAGTGAGCGGCAGCACCGGCCACCAGGCCGGATTGACGACGCAGACCAACAGCGCCAGCGGCAAAGGCATAGTGAACAACTGCCCGAGATAGCCAAGCGGCCGAGAGCGCCGCGTACTGCGCCCCCAGCGTAGACGGTGCGCCGCATTATGGCGCAGATCGGCGCTGCCGATGTGGTGCTCGATCACATAGGAGGAAAGCATCACGCCGTGTCCAGCTTCGGCGGCGAACTTCCCCATCACAAAATCCTCGGCCAGGTAGTCCTTGAGCCGGTAAAAGCCGCCGATCGCCAGCAGTGTCCGCCGCCGCGCCACGATGGTTGCGCCCACGGCGAAGCGCATGCCTTCCAACATCCGGGCCACAAGGATGCCGGCCAGGAAGTCTGTATTCATGCTGATGGCCTCTAGTCGTGACCAGAAGCTGGGGCCGGAAACGGCGCGGTATGGACAAGTAGCTAAGCCGGCACGCGCGTCCTGAAATTCGGCGGCTACGGTGGAGAGCAGGGTTGGAGTGGCCCGCGTGTCACTGTCGCTCATCACCAGCAAATCATTCGCCGCGGCCGTGAACATCCGCTCCAGGCTGAAGACTTTGGCATTGGGATATGGCGCGGGACCGGTCACAATCAACTGCGCTTTGACGTGTGGGTACTCGCGCTGCAGTTTTTCAACAACTTTCACCGCGGGATCGTCGCTATTTCGTGTCGCCAGCAAAATCTCGAACTCCGGATAGTCCTGCTCGAAAAAAGTTCGCAGATTGGATTCGAGTCCCAAATCGAGGCCGGCAAGCGGCTTGAGAATGCTGATCGCCTCCCGCGACTGTAACGCGGGCGGCCGCACTGAGAGGTAGCGAAACGCCGCCACGATCGATAGCAGCGAGTAGACCAGAGCGCCGGCGAGAACAGCGAGGAGTACGGCGGTCACGTCAGTTACCAAGAACCCGGTTGGTCAGAATGGATTTTGCCTCCGCTGCGGGCCAACCTGAAGGGACGCGGCACGCGCAGTCTAAGAAACCATCTCAAACCTGTGCTGATCGAAAGCAACCCGGCCAATTATAAGGCATCGATGAGGGTTCTGACTCCAGGGTGTTGCAATCCAGCCGGTTGGGCTTGTGGGGCAAAAGGGTCGCAGCAAACAGCAGGTGGGAGCGGTGTGTTCTCCAAAACGTTGTGGCTGGGGAAACCTGGGGCAACGCCGCAGCTTCGAATGGGACAGCCACTTTCTTCAGCCGAGCCGAACGCACGGAGATGGCGGAGGATCAGGAGATTTCATGAAGAACCTGTTACATGCGGCGGCGTTGGTTCTATTGCTTGCAGGCTTGGCAACAGCGCAGAACGGCGCCATGAACAGCATGAGCGCCAGCACCAGCCAAAACCAAACACTGACCGGCGAAACGGCACATTCCGTTCCGCCAGCGCCGATCTTCACCGGTGGGGCTCCCGATGCGGGCGATCGTGTCTCCGGGACTCCCGCTAACGCCACGACCATGCACCTGGAAAGCGAATCGATGACCGCCGGGCAAAACCCACCCGCCGCAGGCAGCGGGGCCGTGGCACAGCAGGCTATCTTTGAGAGTGCCGATCAGAGTTCCGCGCGCCCATCCAAGCGAACGCAGCATTAGAACGGTTCCTGGTGTATGAAGATTCCCGACAAGAGCAAAAGCAAGGGCGGCCACGTGGCCGCCCTGAGTTGCCGAAAGTTAAGCTTGATCCGGTTACGCCGGCGAAGGCCGTTCACCTGGAGCCAGCCCCGGCTGCCGCGACGGCTCGGGCTTGAGCACCTGCTGCACTCCGCCCTGGTCATCGTGCGAGTTTGGCAAAACTCGCGCGGGAAGGGTCTTGCCTTCGATGAGCATCTGCACTTCGTGGGCATCGAGCACCTCGCGTTCCAGCAAAGCGGCGGCAATGTCGTTTAGCGCGGGCCGGTTGTTTTCCAGAATGCCTTTGGCTGCGTTGTAGCTCTCGTCGACCAGACGGCGAACTTCGCTGTCGATCTTGACCGCCGTATCTTCGCTGAAGTCGCGATGCTGTGAGATCTCGCGACCGAGGAATATCTGCTCTTCCTTTTTGCCGAAGGTAATCGGGCCCAAGCCGCTCATACCGAACTCGCAAACCATCTTGCGAGCCAGCTCGGAAGCCTGCTCGATGTCGTTGCCGGCGCCAGTCGTCATCGTACCCAGGAACAGCTCTTCGGCTAGGCGTCCGCCCATCATGATTGCCAGCCGCGTCTCCAGATAATCACGCGTATAGGTGTGTTTATCGTCGAGCGGTAGCTGCATCGTTACACCGAGCGCCATGCCGCGCGGAATGATCGTCACCTTATGCAGAGGATCGGCGTGCTTGCTGAGCACCGCAACGAGTGCGTGGCCGGCTTCGTGGAAAGCCGTGACCTTTTTCTCCTCGTCGGAGAGGATCATCGACTTGCGCTCGGCGCCCATGAGCACCTTGTCTTTGGCCAGCTCAAAATCGTACATCAGCACCGTCTTGCGATTCTGACGGGCGGCGTTGAGGGCAGCCTCATTCACCATATTGGCCAGATCGGCGCCGGAAAAACCGGGTGTCCCACGCGCCAGTACGGTCAAATCCACGTCGTCGTTGAGAGGAATCTTGCGGGTATGCACGCGCAGGATCTCCTCGCGGCCACGGACATCAGGACGCGACACCACCACGCGGCGGTCGAAGCGGCCGGGGCGGAGCAGAGCCGGGTCCAGCACATCAGGCCGGTTGGTCGCCGCGATCAGAATGACGCCTTCGTTGGATTCGAAGCCGTCCATTTCCACCAGCAACTGGTTCAGGGTCTGCTCGCGCTCGTCGTGACCACCGCCGAGACCGGCGCCGCGATGACGGCCGACAGCGTCGATTTCGTCGATAAAGATGATGCAGGGAGCATTCTTCTTGCCCTGCTCGAACAGGTCGCGGACGCGGCTTGCGCCGACACCGACGAACATCTCGACGAAATCGGAACCGGAAATGCTGAAGAACGGAACGTTGGCTTCGCCGGCTACGGCACGCGCCAACAGCGTCTTGCCGGTGCCCGGAGGTCCAACCAGCAGAACGCCTTTGGGAATACGACCGCCGAGCTTCTGGAATTTCTGAGCTTCACGCAGAAACTCGATGATTTCGCGCAGTTCTTCCTTGGCTTCGTCAACCCCAGCCACGTCCTTGAACGTGACCTTCTTCTGCTGCATGGAAAGCAAACGGGCCTTGCTTTTGCCGAAGGACAGTGCTTTATTTCCGCCCGTCTGCATCTGCCTGATCATGAAGATCCACAGGGCGGCCAACAGAATGATCGGGGCCAGATTCAAAAGCCAGGTGGGCCACCCTCCACCGCTAGCGTCCTTCACCGTGATGTTGACGCCCTTGTCGCGAAGAATCTTGATCATGTCGGGATAATTCGCCGGCACGGTGGTATGGAAAGAGGCCTTCTCGTTGGCATATTGGCCACGAACGTCTGGCCCGGTAAGGGTGACGTCCTTTACCTTCGCCTGGTCCACATCATTCATGAACTGCGAGAAGTTAATTTCGCGTTCCTTAACGCCGTTGTTGCCAGCCTTGACGACCTGCCACAGCAGGACGCCCGACAAGACAATCACCAGCCAGAACACGACTTGTTTTACGGTCGAATTCACAGCAAGCTCCTCAGATCAGGGCACACGAAAACCGTCGTGACGTATAGCCTCACCAGCGAATTAGATGCATCCGGGACCCCACGGACTTAGGATTTTGGTCCCATTTGCAAATTGTACTCGTTTTCGTCCTCGAAAGTTGCTTAACCCCCGGGAGAAGGGGGTGCCTGACCCGCCACCACCGCAAGATACGGCAGATTCCGTCCAAAATCGGCAGACCCTAGCCCGTAACCCACTACATAGCGATTATCCAGCAGGAATCCGAAATAATCGGCGCGTAACAGAATGCGCCGGTCCGTACTGCGATCGATGAAGGTGGCGATGCGAACCGAGGCAGCACCGCAGGAACTCATGTGACGAATGAGGAAATCGGAGGTAATACCAGTTTGCAGCACACCCTGTACCAGCAGGACATGCTTGCCGGTTACCTCCAGCTCGGGCTGGAAGAAAATCTCGCGCGTGGAACCACCTTGACGCGGCTGCTCCGTTACGTAGGTTTTCAAGAACTGGCAGACCACGTCTCCCTCGAGAGCCCGCACCAAGTCCGACATGAACATGAAGCCATCTTCCAGAACGGCAATGGCATAGATGAGTTCGCCTCGAAAATCGTCGGAAATCTGCCGCGCCATCTCCCGCACACGCTTTTGGATCTGCTCCGCGGTGGCTACGATCTCCAACTGGTACTTCACGTCGTTATGAACGATTTCCGGCATCCGTTCTCCACTCGCAACGCTAGACTAAAAAAGACGTGCTTTCGATCCGCAAGGCCAAACCTGTATTCTCCCGGAAGGCAAAGGCAGAGGCAACAGGCATTCCGGCAGCCCAGATCAGCTGCTGGTTACTAAAGGCCAATGGCCACATAGTACGCTTGTCGGGCGGAATCCGATATTGCTGGAAATATACCTTCAGCTTTTTCTCTCGCTCATCGCCCAACGGATGGAAACGGTCGCCAGGGCGCCAGTTCCTGACCGTAAGCTCGCTCCCAATCCGTTTTGGGTCCAGCAAGTTTGCCGCGACATGGCCCTCTGTTACCTGCACCAAGGAAAGCTTGATGAGCCAGCCCGCCTCCGGGACTGGCAGCTCCCCCGGCACCGGTAGCCGGTACTCGTAAGCTGAGTTCTGGGCGCGGCGCTCGGAATCGCGGGAGTCCGCGGCGGAAGGAAGACGGGAGATTCGGAGGCTCGATTCAGTCCGGCTTCGCTCTTTTCTCGCCTCCCAGCCCGCCGGCAGCTCGCACCGGATTCCGCTATGGGCGGCTAGCAGCAGGCGCAAGCGCTCCACTTCCTCAAAGCCGAGTTTGAGTTGCACCTGTTCTCCGGCGAAGCGGAGCAGCCTTCGTTGCAATGCCAGAGGCTGAGCGGCGAGCAGCTCCGAATCAATGGTAACCGATTCCGCGTCAGGGTCCTCAGCACCCGCCGCGGTTGCGCGGGTTGGGGCAGAGTGCGAGATCAGCCCTGGCGCAATTCCGGCAATCTTCTCCGCCCAGTAGCTTTCCTCGGCCCGCGCCAGCTCGGCAATTTGCGCCAGCGCGGCGCGAACCCCCGGATGGTGTTCGGCCTCAAGCCGCGGCAAGAGCTGCCGCACACGGTTTCGCCGGAAGCGACGATCCTGGTTCGAGAGGTCCTCACGCCACGGCTGCTGGAGGCTCTCGAGATAGGCCTCGACCTCGCGGCGGCTGGTCGCGAGCAGCGGACGAACCACCCAAATTCGGCCGTCCTCGGCGCGCAGACTCGGGTGAATGCCTGCCAAGCCGCGCAGCCAGCTTCCACGCAAAAGCTTGAGCAGCACGGTTTCCGCCTGGTCGTCGAGGGTGTGCGCCGTAGCGACCTTGTCGGCCTTGTGCTCGGCGACCAGCCCGGAGAAAAACGCATAGCGCAGTCGGCGCCCCGCTGCCTCCAAGCTGAGTTTGTGCTCGGCGGCGTAGGCACGGACGTCGCGTTCCGCCAGGTGAAATTCCAATCCATGCCGCTCTGCCAACTCGGCCACGAAATCGGCGTCCCGCCCGGCATCGGCGCCGCGCAATTGGTGGTTGAGGTGCGCCACCGAAACGACGATGCCCAATGTTTGCCGCAGCTCCAGCAGCAGACGAAGCAGGGCCACCGAATCAGCCCCGCCGGATACGGCTGCGGCTACGCGCTCGCCGGGGCGGATCAGATCATGCTCGCGAATATATCTCTGCAACTGGTGGAGCACGCCGTAATAGTACCTGATCAGAGCCCAAGCGGGCTTTGCTGCTGGCTGCAACGGCGCTAGAATGATTGCGGTTATGGCTTCTGCACTTCAAACCGAGAGCGAACGTTCCGTGCGTCCCCACCCGCCGTGGTACGTGCGGTTGATCATGGTCTCGTTTCGCACCGTGCTGTTCACAATTCTATTTACCGCGCTGGGCATGGGCGTGGGCCTGCTGTTGGGAATCATCTCGACAGTGGTGCTGGCCGCCGTGCATCACGTGCAACCCAACATGGCGAATGCCTACCGCCATATAGCGATTCCTCTGGCGCTGGCGAGTGGCTCGTGCGCCTTGCTGTGGAATGTTTTTCGCGGTGTCAAAGACGCGGTGAGCGGTCGAAGAAAAAGGTCAACGTCCTAAGACCGTCGAGGCACGATGGTTATTCCCGACAAACTCGTCAGCTCTATTGGAACTATCATTTCGCTAGTAACGGCGCTGGGTGTGGGTGGCGCGGTTGGCGCATTTTTCGGCGCGTTCTTCCAATCGCGATTTGAGCATCAGAAACACCTCAACGAGCAGGAGCACGAGCTAAAACGCAGGAGTTATCTGTGCATTCTCATTCTCATGCTTGCGAAGCTCGATTCTCAGACGGGACTACGTCACGTTTACGAGCACAGGCCGGATTTGAAAAGCCTGGATGACTTGGACAGAGAGATTCATACTGAACTATTTAATGCCGTCCTGTTTGCCAGCGACGACGTCATCACTTCGATGTCGAAGTTCATTCACAGGCCGGACTATTCCTCCTATGTCAGCACTGCGACAGCCATGCGTAGGGATTTGTGGAACAAGAAAACCTCCATTGACGAAGCCGCTCTTAATGTGGCGAGCCGGACAGTGGCTCCGGAGAAGGACCCTTCTCGGGTCGGCGATGCATCGTCAGGCAAAATTTGATTCTCCCTGCGGCAGTCTTTACACTCGATCAATCTTCTAAATTTCCTGGATTGCGCTTTGTAGACGCAACCGGAGCAGATCATGTCTGATATCAAAGTTCAGCTACCCGATGGCAGTGTTCAGCACGTTCCCCAGGGCACCACTCCTTTGGAGATCGCCCGCTCGATTTCGCCGCGGCTGGCCGACGCCGCGCTGGTCGCCAAGATCGCGCCGCTCGATTCCGCCGCGCCGGGCAATGGCGACGGCGATTTGACCGATCTCACCCGACCGCTGGAGCACGACACCCGGCTGCGCCTGCTCACCGATCGCGATCCCGAGGCGCTGCAGGTGTACCGGCACTCCTCGGCGCACCTGATGGCTGCCGCCGTGCTTGAACTTTTTCCCGAGACCAAGCTCGGGCACGGGCCCGCGACCGAGAGCGGTTTCTTTTACGACTTCTTTCGCCCCACGCCGTTTACGCCCGAAGATCTGGAGAAGATCGAAAAGAAGATGCAGGAGATCGTGCTGCGCAACGAGCCCTACGCGCGCGAGTATCTGCCGCGAGAGGAGGGACTGACGCGCTTCAAGGCCGAGGGCGATTTCATGAAGTGCCACTTCATCGAAGAATTCACCCAGCCCGACGAGAAGATTTCACTGTACAAGACCGGCAAGTTCGTCGACTTCTGCCGCGGTCCGCACCTTCCCTCGACCGGCAAAATCAAGGCCTTCAAGTTGCTGAACATCGCCGGCGCCTACTGGCTCGGCAAGGAGGAGAACCCGCAACTGCAGCGCATCTACGGGACCGCTTTTTTCAGCAAGAAAGATCTCGAAGAGCACCTGCACAAGCTGGAGGAAGCCAAGCGACGCGACCACCGCGTGCTCGGCAAGCAGCTCGACCTGTTCTCCATCCAGGAACTGGCCGGGCCGGGACTCATCTTCTGGCATCCCAAGGGCGGCATCATTCGCAAGGAGATGGAAGACTGGATGCGCGAGGAGTACCTGAAGCGGGGCTACTCGCTGGTGTACACGCCGCACGTGGCGCGCCGCCAGCTCTGGCAGACCTCCGGGCACGAGGGCTTCTACGCCGAAAACATGTTCACCCCGATTGAGCTGGACGATGCGGAATACCGCATGAAGCCAATGAATTGCCCGTTCCACATCCTGATTTATAAGGACCAGCTTCGCTCGTACCGCGACCTGCCGGTCCGCCTGGGCGAGCTGGGCACGGTCTACCGCTACGAGCGCTCGGGGGTCATGCACGGCCTGCTGCGCGTCCGCGGATTTACCCAGGATGACGCACACATCTTCTGCACTCCGCAGCAGATCGAAGGCGAGGTCATCGGCTGCATCGATTTTGCCAAGGCGGTGCTGGATGCTTACGGATTCTCCGAGTTTCAGGTTGAGCTCTCCGGCTGGGACCCGAATGATCCCAGCCACTACGTGGGCAGCGCGGAGCAATGGGAACATGCGCAGGACGTGCTGAAGAAGGTGCTCGGCCAGCGGGGTATTCCCTACAAGTTCATTCCCGGCGAAGCAGCATTCTACGGTCCGAAAATCGATATCAAACTGGTAGACGCCATCGGGCGACTCTGGCAGCTTTCGACGGTGCAGTTCGACTTCAACCTGCCGCAGCGCTTCGAACTCGAATACGTGGCAGAGGATGGGCAGCGCCACCAGCCACTGATGGTGCATCGCGCGCTTTACGGCTCGGTCGAGCGCTTCTTTGGCGTGCTCATCGAGCACTATGCCGGCGCCTTCCCGCTGTGGCTCTCGCCGACGCAGGTGGAGATCGTGCCCATCGCCGAACGCCACGTCGACTATGCCAATAAAGTGCGGGCGGAGCTGAAGGCGATCGGCGCGCGGGTCGAGGTCGACGCACGCAACGAGAAGATGAACGCCAAAATCCGCGAGCACGCAATGCAAAAGGTTCCGTTCATTCTGGTGGTCGGCGACAAGGAGCAGGAGAGCGGACAGGTCAACGTGCGGGTGCGCGGCCAGGACAAGGCTGAGGGCTCGGCAACGACCGCCGATTTTGTCGCCAGGGTCAAACGGCTGATGGAGACCCGCAGCGCGGGGCTGGAGTAAAGTTGCTCGCTGACTGCCGGAACGCTTACAGCGGCGGTCGTATGGACCTTCTGCTACGATAGGAGATTAGAGGGCCTTTCTGGCCGAGTTCGGAAAGAAACCGTGCTCGCCTGGAACGCCGGGTTTTCATCTTCCAGCCAATGACACAGACCGTTACCGCTACGACGCATTCGCCGGCGGAGATTCTCAGGATCTCTCCCGTACAACAGGCCTCCAACGGAATCTGCTACGCCGTTTCCGGGCAGACGAACCTGCTGGGCCCCGATGCCGAGCGCATGGTGGCCTGCGTACCCCAGGCTGCTGCCGCGGCCCTGCAGAAAAAGGCTTTCTACTTTGTGCCGCTCGCGGTGGCTCAGGGCGACGAGACGGTGATCGCGGACCGCTACGACATTGCGCTCAGCGACCAGGCGGTTTGCCATCGCAACCTTACGCTGGGCGGCGCCGAGTGCGTTTTCATCTCCACCCGCCTGATGGACGACCGCTTTTCGGTGGCCTTCGAGTTTTACATCAATGTGGCGCACGCCTTCGTCGAGCACGCCGGCTTTTCACAGGAGTTCGGCGACTTGGCCTGGAAGCAAGTGCTCGAAAAGGTGAAGGGCGAAACCAGCCTGGACGCGCACGAGCTGCGCAAAATCGCCAGCTCCACCGCACCCGACGCGGACAAGGCCAAGAACGAATACTTCGAGACGGTTTTTGCCGACGCCATTGCCATCTACATGCTCTCGCTGTTTCTCGACGTCGATTACTACGAGCTGCGCGAGCGCGATTATCCTTTGCTGGTGCCGAATGCCATGGCTGAACGGCTGCGCAAAGTGGCCGAACTGTTCCCTCCTCCGCCTGGATTCGAGTTCAACATCTTTTACCGCCGCCGGCAGTAGACCGGATTCTCGACGGCTGTATCCCGGATCGATTGACATTCATGGGATATGGCTTTGGCGAAACTGGTCTACAATGCAGTCGATGATTGCGCACCTTCGCGGCCGTCTGCTGATCAAGCATCCCAACCAAGCCATCGTCGACGTCGGCGGCGTGGGCTATGAGATCACCATTACGGTGCCGACCTTTTCCGAGCTAGCGGAAGCCGGGCAAGAGGTCGCGCTGCACATCCACACACACGTGCGCGAAGACCAGATAGCACTGTTCGGTTTTCTGCGCCCCGAAGAGAAGCGCCTGTTTGAAAAGCTGATGACCGTCAGCGGCATCGGCCCCAAGCTGGCGGTTACCATCTTGAGCGGCATGCCCGTGGGCGATCTGATCGGCGCGATTCGCGGCGGAGATGTCGCGCGGCTGACCAAGGTTCCCGGCATCGGCAAGAAAACCGCCGAACGCATGGTGCTGGAGCTGCGCGAAAAACTCGAAGAACTGCGGGCTTCCGCAATTGCGCCGCCGTCGCTGAACGCCATCGCCGATGACGTGCTCTCGGCCCTGGTCAATCTAGGCTACCAGCACCCTCTGGCGGAAAAAGCCGTCGAAAAGGCCGCCGGGAGCGATGCGCAGAAGACCTTCGACGAGATATTCCGCGAGGCTCTGAAGCTGCTGACGCGGTAGAGGCGGAGCGTTGAACTGCACAACGCGAAGATGGGGCACCCTCAGGATTCCGCAGGTTGAAACGCTCGAAAACGCGGCGAGCGGGCCGCTCGGCCAACGGAATTTGGTCCGTGACCGAACGGCCGCCATCGCTGATCTCTTCTCCCGGTTAAATCTCCCGATTAAGGTTGCAGACGGGTGGCGCCTTGGCGCGGAAGCATCCATCCCGGGTACTCGGGCGGCAGGGCGCTCACCTCGTCGAGCCGCTTAATTTCGTCTTCCGTGAGCTTGAGGTCCACGGCCGCAAGGTTGTCCTGAAGCTGGTCAAGACGCTTGGCTCCGATGATGACGGAGGTGACGGCGGGCTTGGCTAGCAGCCATGCGAGCGAGATGCGGGCCGCGCTACATTTGTGGGCCTTGGCGATCGGAACCATGGCGTCGAGAATTTTCCAGGTGCGTTCTTTATCGACCAGCGGGAAGTCGAACTCAGAGCGGCGCGAGCCTTCGGGCTTTTGGTTTTCGCGGCTGAACTTACCGGAGAGCAGTCCACCGGCCAGAGGGCTCCAAACCAGTAGCCCGATCTTCTCGGCTTCGAGCAGAGGGACGAGTTCACGTTCCAGGTCGCGGCCGGCGATGGAGTAGTAAGCCTGCAAGGTATCGAAGCGGGCAAAATTCTTGAACTCGGAGATGCCCAGCGATTTGGCTATCTTCCAGGCCTGCCAGTTTGAGCAGCCTATGTAGCGGACCTTGCCTTGGCTGACCAGCGTGTCGAGGGCGCGGAGGGTCTCCTCGACCGGTGTAATCGAGTCATTGCCGTGGACTTGGTAGAGGTCGATGTGATCGGTTTGGAGACGGCGGAGGCTGGCTTCGACGGCATCCATAATGTGTCCGCGGGAGGCACCCACGTCGTTGCGGCCGGGGCCCATGCGGCTGTAGACCTTGGTAGCGAGAACCACGTCCTTGCGGGCGATGTTCAGGTTCTTGAGGGACTGCCCGAGCGTCTTTTCACTTTCGCCTTCAGAATAGACGTCAGCCGTGTCAAAGAAGTTGATGCCGGCATCGAGAGAGGCTTTGATGAGCTCGTCGGCTCCCGCCTGGTCGACGGTGCCGATGGTCTTCCAGAAGCCGCTGCCACCGTTGAAGGTCATAGTGCCGAGGCAGAGGGTTGACACTAGCAGGCCGGTGTTGCCAAGGGTTTTGTATTCCATAGTTCTCCTTCCCGGAAATCAGTTCTATCGCTTGAATATTGCCATATCATACTTCGCGGCGTTCTTCGCAGGTGGCCACAATGGCCGGGCTCACGAAGAGCACTCGAATCAGAGCTCACATCCTCACATCCATCTCTGCAATTGTACAAGCGGCAAACTCGGCAGACTATGGGGGCTACAATCGCACCGCAATGTCGGCAGGGTTATTGAACCGAGATTAGAGCAATTTTCGGATTGGTGTAGCCGAAAATTCTCGAGGGAATGTCATGGCGACCGGAGCGAAGCAGAGTGGAGCCACCCTTTGTCTTCGGTAGCAGAAACAAAAGGTGGCTCAACTACGCTCGCCATGACAATCTGGTAGGTTAGGATTTGCCTGATGGGGAATTGTTCTAGCAGGAATTTCCTGATTGAGCGCTGAGCGCCCATTCGTCCGGGATGGGGCGGCGCGCGAGTCGAAGCCTCGGATTCGCAACTTCGACTCGCGATGAATCTTCTACTGTACCGAACCAAGGGGCCCCGCAAAATTACTTCGCTTTCGATCCGCTTGGCTCGAGGATCAACTTCTGTACTCGCCAGTTCAGCAGTTCGCCGACATAAAGTTCATTTTCAGAGGGACACGCGATTTCATGAATCCATCCGAACTGTTTAAGCTGCCTTCCACCTTGCCCGAGCACGCCGAGTACTTTCCCGTCCAGGGAAAGCTTGTAGATTCGCCCCGGATAGGCATCGGATGCGTACAATACCTGATTCGGCGGAGGCGTGATGCAAACCGTCCACGGCGAGCCCGGCGCGAAAGTTCCTTGCACGTCGGGAGCGGGCTTGTTCCCGATCACGGGACGAGTGTTCGGAGGAAAGGGAACATCAATGCGGATCTGGCGGAGGAATTTGCCTTCGGTATCGAATACCTGGATACGTCCATTGCCCCGGTCCGCGACATAAATGTTGTTCTGCGCATCGGAAGCTATGCTATGAGGCGTATTCAATTGCCCGGGTTGATTGCCGGGTTCTCCCCACGACTTGATCCAGTTGCCGTCTTTGTCGACTTTAGCGATACGTGAATTGATGTAGCCGTCGCTGATATAGGTATTGCCGGCCGAGTCCCAAGTCACGTCGGTGACCTGTCTGAACATGCCGTCAATGGGAGGCAAAGGAGGCTTGGGGTGCTTAAGCGGTTCGGTGCCTTCATCGGAGGCTTCCTGCTTGCGCCCGAAAACCATCACCACACGGCCTTCCGGGTTGAACTTGATGATCATGTCCGAGCCCTTGTCGGTAACCCATATGTTGTCATTTCGATCGATCTTAACGTCATGCGCAAATGACCAGGCATAGAGGTTATGGCCGATTTCGCGGATGAATTTGCCGTCAGGGCCAAACTCCAGCAGTTGCGCGGCAGCCGCCGCATAAGCGGGACCCGTGGTGTTGCCACGATGAAATACAAAAACGTGTCCTTTGGAATTGACGGCCACGCCCGAAACCTCAGCGAGATACATGTTGGGCGGTAACTTCAGAAAATCGGGCACCGAACGGTACGGAATCTCGGGGACTGAAGAGCTTTGTGCCAAGCTGGAGCCAGGCAACGCTAGAACCAGCACAAGCAAAGTGATCGCCACGGTAACCAGACGTTTCATTTGGAATCTCCTTGTTCAGCTCTGAAACGCTGGAATTGTACTGCTGGCGGGTAGTTTTGCAAACCAAAGTTGCATCTGCGACCGCGAGCGAATGCAAGAGTCAAGAAGATAAAGGGGGCAGCAGGCTGAATTGAGCGCAGAGAACCTGAGGTAAGTTATTGACCGGGCTGGTCGGCTTTAGCAGACGATTTTGGAACTTTCCTGATGTTATTCCGGGATTCTCGAGCCTCTGGAGTTCGTCCGGGTCTCAAAATAGCTGGTTGGTGAGGCGATTTCCAACTGGCAACCCCGGGGCATCCGTTCAGGTACTCCACTTGCGCGCTGGCGCAGGAACGCTGCCGCCGAAGCAGCCGTCTGATCGGCGGTAAAAGCGCAACCAAGAGCAAAGCTCGTGGCTGCGCATTCTAGCGGAACAACAGCATGGTTGAAGTCTGGTTGATGTGCCCGAGGTATTCCTCACCATAGGTGCCGAACCCCACCGTTGGAATACCGGAGAAGATCTCGCCATACTTCTCGCATTGGTTCTCGGTGCGAAGTTGCAGCGTTCGCAAGAAGCATTGGAAGTCAATGAGTCCGGCGATATGCCGCAGTTCGGCCTTCTTCGCCTCAACCGCCTGCCGGGTGTCGGTCACGATGTCCTTGGCCTCGAGCACCTCAAGTTCCATGCCTTCCCTGATCTGGCAATAGAACAAAATGCTGCGGTCCTGCACACCCCGAGGACTGCGAACAAAGGGCTCTTCTCCAACCATCAGTCCAAGCGGATGCCTCATGAAGAGCGAAGGCGCCTGCTCCGGCGTAACGCCAATCGCTTCCGCATAAGCGTCAAGGGCAGGCCGTCCGTTGAGCTGGATGACCCTGCGGGTTGCCGTGTCAACTTCGTTGGCTACCAGCGTCTTCCCCGTCGTCCGGAAGCTTTGCGTCTTCAAAACATCGAACCCATTGCGAACCTTCAAGACGAGCAAAATAGCCGCATTGCTGAACGCTTTGCCGTTGGCAAAGACATGGGTTTTCTCGAATTTCAAATCATCGGCCGCAGACCCTCCAACAAACACCAGATCCGTGAGATCGCCGATTTTTTCCATCAGGCATTCCTCGGCCCCGCTCAGCCCGTCGATGAGAACAATGCCCAAATACTTGTGGGCGTCCAGGGCTGACAATGGCGCCTTGAAGTGCTCTTCGAACTGCCCGAATGCTTCGGTCAGGCTGGGCTCCGCGCTGACGTTCTCCACGACCGCGCACGACGCATCCTCGATAACCTCGGAATCAAGGAACATGGCCACAACCGATCCGTTCAGCATTTTGTCGGTAATAATTTCGCCAGCCGTGGTGCAGCCAACCAGAATCGAGCTCGGGAAGGCTTTTTGCATTTCTGCCGCTAGGATCACGGGATCATATTTGGTCGATGCGAAGTAGAGCACCACACGCGGTCTTTCAGCTTCGCCACGCTGCTTCAGCTCGGCCACAGCTTCGGGTAGTTCTTTGGTTGAATATGCAGTTCGAATACACATCCCCAATTCAGCCGCTATCACCTGAACCTTCGCAATAAAAGCTGGATCGTCGTCGGACGCACTGCTAAAACGGTCGGGATTGACTCCCTTGAGGATAAGCTTCGTTTTGGTGGTAAGCGCGACAGTAGGATTACCTTTAGCGCGCTGGTTAATGATCGAGTCCAGCATTCGTTTTATCTGTCCGGCCATTTGAGACTCACTCTTTGTGACTCTGGAGATGAAAGGTTGAGCAGGTGCTACCGCACGCCGCTTCCTAATTGTCATAACGGCACCTGTTCCCAGAACTTCAACGTCCACGCGAATGCTGGAAATTAATGCCTCTTCGCGGCAATCTGGTCGCGCCTTCCGGGTGGGATAACGTTAGTGCTTTATCGGAGACGCGTCTTTGCGAGCATGCTGGAGAGGAAGACAGTGCTGCGGCGCGCGTTCGATAAAGCCGTGCGGGCGCTTGGGAGACGGGCAAAGTCGTGGGCAGAAGGGATCGATTGCGTTGCGAGACACACGAGGACTGAGCGTGGTGAACACGCGGAATCTTCCCCACACATCAGCTCCGCCTGCGGCTCCGCAAATGTGGGCAACAATCGATTTCGCGGGGTTCTGCGTGATGCGCGGGGTGAGAACTGTCCAGAAACACCAAGTCCCGAGGTTGGAGCCGGCCTGTTCGTCTCGACCAACGGCTCGCTGTAGGCCCTTGCTGAACCTGCTCCCGACGTCTTCACTGGCGTGACCGCGTACGGGCGATTACAGCTTGGGCTCCGGGCTTACCGTCAACCGGATAAACCGACCTTGTTGGACGCTTTCCGGTAACTGCTGCTCTTGCCTGCGTGGCAAAAACCGTGTTGCCGATCGCCGTCCAGCTCACCTCGGGACTCGTTCTCGCCTTCGACGATTCCTGTTCTCTTCGGCCAGCAGCTCGCTAACAGACCCTTGCTGCCCCTTCGCCTTCTCTTACCACGCTCTCGCCTTTGGAATCGCAGCCAATTCGCCATTGGCTTCACCGCTGCTTGAAGACTGGCGCGCGAAGCGCCCGTCTGTCGCGGCCCCCGCAGGTTCGCCAACCCGCAGAGTCGGGAAGTAGAGATCAGCCCGCCGACCGACTCCGGCTAGAGTCCGGCCCTCGCGGCTAACGCATCACTGCGTCTGCCTGCGGGATAGCCGCTCCCACCTGACTCCCCATTGTGCGGTGCCACCGTCGTGGCCGCCGCTGTATGGGCTCACGATCCGATCCCAAAAGACGCGGCGTGTGCGCCTCCCGAAACCATGACTCGCTGCCCAGCGATTCCGGCTTTCTTCGCGGTACGGACTGCGGTGAGCTGAGCTTGAGCCCCGGACTCACCACCAACCGGGAAAACCGTTCGGAACCTGTCAAAGAACGAAAGTGACTTTACTCTCGAAGAAAACAAAGTCAACTCCCAAGAAAGAACTCTATCTGTCATATTTTCAATGATGTGCAGCTCGTCCACAGGCCCCTGCCCAAATTCGGTGCAGTGGCTCGCCGCGCTCACCGCATCCCGCCCATCCGCCGCCCGGCACAGGCAGACGGGGATCTGCACGCGCCTCGCCCGCAGCCGCATCAACACTGACCCAAATCGCATTTCTGTGGAGAAATCCTGGCTTGAAAGACGGGCCGCCGTGGCCGCGCGAAATACCGGATGAAGACGCGGCAGAATGTGCAAATCCGCCGCAAAACCGCGCCCAGAGCCGTATTTAACCGACCTCATAATGCTCGCTAGAAACCGAGGCCGGGGCTGATCAGGCTATGCCGGATCGTACGGGCGGGCACAGCCGCAAAAGAAAAAGGTCCCCGGACAGCTCCGGGTGACCTCTCTTCCGCGCGGTAAACTTGTTCGTCCGGCACGCACCTCAGCGGCTATGCCGGAATTCTGAATGCTTCGGTCTCAGGTCTCAGGCGGCGCGCTTAACCTCGACCGTACTGGACTGAGACGCTTCCGATGGTTTCGGAGTTGCCCGTTTGCGTCTTCTCAGGAGCAGAATGAGCATGCCCAGACACGCCCAGATTCTGGGATCCGGAACGGCCGCAGCCAGGAAACTTGCCCGCACTACACGAGCCGTTTCCGCGGGCCCGAATTTCTCCAGGATAGAGTTGCTTCGCGAGAGGCCAGAAGCCCCGGTTTCGGGCCCGTCCCAACCGGCGCGCGCGGGTTCAACCCATGGCTGCTCAGAGTGCGGTTTCGAAAGCAGCTTCTCAAGATCGGGCTGAATGGGAGTAGCCGCAGCGGCGGCAGCCAAAGCCAAAATCAGCAGTGAAGCTGGAATCCAATGCCGCAGAGAGATTTTCACTGTTTGTTGGATGCGAAATTGCAAAAGCGTGCTTCAAGGGGAAATGCTGAATCCCCTCAGGGGCTAGAGCCCACATTATCGTTGGCTGTTGATGGACGGGATAAAGGCACCCCAGCAAGCCAAATACACGCTTGCTGGGGACCCCGCAAAGCCCGTCTCCTTCAAAGAACGTCTAGCAACAGCGCAAGCAGGCATAGCCGGGGATACAGCCGGGTGCGAGGGTGTCGGCAGCATGCTAAAATTTCCACAGTAACTCGCGAGTGAGCTTTTGATCGAACTGGCCCCATCTATTCTAACGGCCGACTTTGCGCGGTTGGCCGCGCAAGTGCACCCTGCCATCGAAGGGGGTGCGACCGTCCTGCACGTGGACGTGATGGATGGTCACTTTGTCCCGAACCTCACCCTGGGTCCCGCGATTGTGGCCTGCCTGCGCAAAGAAGTCGCGGTTCCGCTCGATTGTCACCTGATGATCGAGAATCCTGACGAATTCATTCCGGCGTTCATCGAAGCCGGGGCGAACTGGATTTCGGTGCACCAGGAGGCGTGCGTTCATCTGCACCGCACGCTGGAACATATCCAAGCTCACGGGGCACAAGCCGGGGTGGTGTTAAATCCGGCGACTCCGGTTGCAAGCCTCGAAGCTGTGCTGTACATGGTCGATTACGTATTGATCATGTCGGTAGAGCCCGGTTTTGGCGGTCAGAAGTTCATCCCGCACTCGCTGGAGAAGGTTCGCCAGCTGGTGATGATGCGGGCGGCACACGGACACCATTTCCGGATCGAGATCGATGGCGGAGTGGGGTTGGATACGGTCGCCGACGTGGTAAGCGCCGGAGCGGAGGTGCTGGTTGCGGGTAGCGCCATTTATGGGCGCGGCGATATTCGCCAAAATGTCGAGCGGTTGCTGCAAGCAGCCCGGCAGGCCACGATTCAAAGGGTATAGGCTGACGGCTCACGGGGAGCGCCAGCCGGAGGTGTAAAAGGGATGTTTCGTCGCATAGTCATGGTTGTCGTCATCGGATCGCTGCTCGCGCTCGGAATTGCGTGCAAACACCACAATAAGGCAAGCAATCCTCTGGTCCAGATCGATTCGAAGCAGCCCGACAAGGTATTGTTCGACAAGGCCATGGAGGCGAAGAGCCACGGCAAGTACGAAATCGCGCGTCTTAACCTGCAAACCTTGATCAATACGTATCCGGACTCGGAGTACGTAGCCAGGGCGAAGCTGTCGATTGGCGACTCGTGGCTGGCGGAAGGCGGCTCGGCCGGGCTGACGCAGGCGGAGAGCGAGTATAAGGATTTCATTACCTTTTTCCCGAACATGCCGGAAGCGGCCGAAGCCCAACTGAAGATTGCCGACATTCACTATCGCCAGATCGAGAAGGCGGATCGGGATTTCACGCACGCCAAACGCGCCGAGGAAGAGTACCGGCAACTGCTGCTGCAGTATCCCGACTCGAAGCTGGCCCCAACGGCGCGGACCAAGCTGCTGCAAGTGCAGGAAATCCTGGCCCAGCGCGAATACTACATAGGACGTTTTTACTACATGCACGAAAGCTGGCCGGCGGCCATGGCACGGCTGAAGACGCTGGCCGATACGTATCCCCTGTTCAGCAAGGCCGATGACGCACTGTATATGCTGGGCGACGCTTACGCGCGGCAGGTGCAAATGTTCCGCGTGGCGAAGGTCCCGAAGGACAGGGAAGACGCCGTGAAAAAGCTGATCGCTCAGTATTCGGATCGGGCTGCCGCGGCTTTCTCGCAAATCGTGACGCGCTATCCCGCGATGCCGCGCGCATCTGAAGCGGCAAAGCGGCTGGCGGCGATGGGCCGTCCGGTTCCAAAACCGACGCAGGAAGCAATCGAGTTGAACCGCCGCGAGCAGGCAAGCCGCGGCGCACTGGGACACACGGGCAGGGTGTTGTTGACCATGCACAAGCGTCCCGATTTTTTGCCTGCCGCCACCATCGGAGAACCCACGCTGGTGGATCCGCAGCAGACGGATGCGGCACAGATTGTGCGCTACGCCAATGAAATGGTCCAGGCCCCAAAGACGGCACAGCAAGGCAGCGGCACGGTGACAGTCGATACGGTAAAGAACCCCGGCACCGAGAATTCTCCGACGCCCCGTTCCGACCCACAGGCCCAGGCACAATCGCCGGACGCTCCCGCACCCGCGCCACCGCAAACCAACGAGGCGAAAGCTTCCGACCCTGCGGCGGGCAGCAACCAATCGCAGAACGATTCGTCCAGCAAGCCGAAGAAGACTGGACTGCGGAAGCTGATTCCTTTCTAGAACCGGGAGCGCGGAAAAGGTGCATCGCGAAAAGGCGTCCGGGCATTCAGAAGGAGCAAACGCCGCCTTAAAACGTTTGCCGGGGTAACATTCCCGGCCGGGAATGGCCCCGGATACACCCACAAAAGGGAAACTGCTCTAAACGGCAGAGCGCGGCGATCTCGCAGGCTTTTGCCGAGCGCGGATCGGCCGGGTCACGCCGAGGGCATGTACTCAGGTAACCAGTACATCAATGCATTGACGCGGGTCGGAGAAAGCAGTAACTTCTCCGCGTAGCCAAAGAAAAAGGAAAAATCGTGCCCCTCAACATTCTGCTTGCCGATGACAGTATGACAGCCCAGAACATGGCCAAAAAAATCCTGTCGGAGGCCGGCTACGAGGTGACAACCGTAAGCAACGGCGCAGCCGCGCTGAAGAAGATCGCCGAAAGAACGCCAGACCTTGTGATCCTGGATATTTACATGCCGGGCTACACTGGATTGGAAGTATGCGAACGGGTTAAACACGCCGCGGCAACTTCCAATATGCCGGTTCTGCTGTCGGTGGGTAAGCTGGAGCCTTATCGTGAGCAGGACGCCACGGCGGTGCAGGCGGATGGCGTCATCGTCAAGCCATTCGAGGCCACCGAACTGATCACCATCGTGACCAACGTGATCCTGCGCGCCTCCGGCACAACGATTGACGCCGCTACCAGGCCGCCAGTTGCGCCGGTTGCGCCGGTCCCTTTGCCGGTGGCGATTCAGAGGAGTCCGGCGGCGATTCAAGCGAGTCCGGCGGTGGAGCCGAAGCCGCTGCCCGCCGTGGATCCGGTGGATTACACGGGGGAATTGGAAAATCTGGAGTCGCAAGCTCAAGAGGCCGGTACTGCGGGCGCCTACAGCCCGACCACGGTCTCAAATGGGGACTATACCGGCACTGCACTGCCGCCCCCGATTGAACCGGATACGCGCGAAAGGTCGGCCTCCGACTCTGCCGGGCCAGCAAAAGAGACACTGCGGGCGATGGCAGTCCAGGCGACCGCGGCCGCAACCGGACCGGCCAATTTCGCTGCCTACAGCTCCCGCACGGCGGAAGCGAGTTCGTCCATGCCCTTCATGATCGATGAACTGCTCAAGTCCGAAGAAAAGGCGCCAGAGGAGGATTCAGATCAACGTTTTTCCGGTCCCACGCTTGACGTTTCTCCGTCTGAGCCCGCCACGCTTGAGCACACCGCGCCCGAGCATGCCATGGAAGAACACGCCGCGCCTGAGCATGCAGTGGAAGAGCACGCCACGCCTGAGCACGCCACGGAGGAGATTGAGATTATCGATATCCCCGCACCCGAGCCGAGTGCCGTCACACCGGTCGGCGAAGACACGACTGCGTTGACCCATGTGGCCGTTCCCGCGGAGGCAAAAGTGGCGGGTACCGGCAACTCGCCCGAGGAGTTGACCGCGATTGAAGTCGAGGCATTCTTGCGGGATCACGCAGCAGGAGCTGAGTCGGGAGTTGGATCGGGAGCTAGATCAGGAGTTGGGTCGGAGATGGCATCAGACATTGGAGTCAAGGGGGCCAAGTCTGATTCCGATTCCACTAGTGATAGTCATGCGCAGGCTGCTGAAGACGCCGGAGCGATTGCAGCCGAGCCAAATCGCGCTGGCGCCGGGCCCAGCGAACCGGCGGCGGACGCGAACCCAACCCCAATCCCAGCGCCGGCGGTAGAAGATCAGGCCGCGCCACGGGTTGCAGAGCGGGACAGTTGGCCGATATTGGAAGCCAAGCCCTCGATTGCCACGGCCAGCGCGAGTGCGGTCGAGCGAGCGCCCGTCGTCGAGGAACCCGCGGCTCACTTCGATGTCGAAAAGCCGCTCGTCGCCGCCGATATTACGGCTAAGCCAGCGAAGTCCCTGGCAGCCATGGCGGAAGTTCCGGAGGCGCAAAAGCCTGAGCCGGAATCCGTTTCAGCAGCGCCGTCTCCGGCGAACGCGAATGAGGCCAACGGAAGCGCCGAGGATTTCATGTTCTCGGTTCCGATGATGCTGGAAGGCACGGCGGCGATGAGTTTGCCCGAATTGCCCGGTTTCGAAGCCCGGGCGGAATCGGCTGCTGCTTCCAGCTTCGGCGCGTCCAAGTACGTCGCTGAAGCCATGCGTCTGTCGGCACTCGATGGAGCGGTGATTGCGGGAGCGGTGCAACGCGTCATCGACCGCTTCAAGCCTCAGATCGTGGCGGAAATAGTTCGTGAGCTGACCAAACACAAGCAATAATCAAGCGCCTTCTCTTTTTCTGTCTGTCCGGTGCGTCACGGCAACGGCGTGTGACAGGTGCGCCTTTCCCGCCGGGCACTGCTGGAGATTCGGGCAGGCCGCTATCACGCTTGATCAACGAAAGTGGCCTTTCCCCGAAATCCTCGCTCTCCGACACCCCTGTTTTTGGGCCTCGCGATTCCGCTATCCAACCCTGAGTAGCGTAGTCAGTGACCAGCCCTCGCCGCCGCTGCGTTAAGTGGGCGGCGCGGCCCTGCAATACGCTCGATCCAGGCGGTGGCCTGCACTTCATTCGTAAGCATTCTAACGTGATCTTGAATCATACAGGCAGCAAGAACCACCCGAATGTCTTCGATGTGTGGATGTGGCTGAAGTGGGTCTATGAAAAAGATAACGACTTGGCATTTTCCATAGAGAATCTCCGTGGCAATTTCGATGTCCCCACCCTTGGGGCCGGAGTGATACCGATATATTTTGTTCGCTAGGCTAGGCGCAGCTTCCTCAATTTCTAGACCTGTTGTTCCGGTTGCCAGAACTCGCCTAAATCTTCCAAGCTTAGACTTATATTGATTCGCGAACTTAGCCATCTGGGCCTTCATACCATCATGGGCGATCATGGCAAGAGTCATTTCCTCAACCTTGAGAGATGAGCCAGGACCTATTGGAGGAGGATCCTGAAATTGGTAATGAGCACCTTCCTTGTGGGCGCTGATCACATCTTCTTTCTCGCGGCCTTCCTTGCCCCTTCTGTAGAAGACAATCTCGGGAGGACAATTCTGGTAAATATCGTCTGCTTCCTTCGAGGCTTCTTTCTTCAACCATCCCTCGACCGAGCCGGTGTTCATTAGACGCTTAACCTTCCATTGATCACACAGACGAAACAGCGCCAGATTCTCAGGGGTAAGCCAGTGCGAAGTCAATGGGGTAAGGAAAGGCCAGATGATCTTGCACTTCTGCTGAGTGATAAAGTGTGCCAGAACTGTTACGCCGCCATGATTCCGCGACGGTAATACTGTCATATGCGGTTCTAGGGTATGGATCAGTTGTTCATTAACAGGCTGGACACCATTAAGGTCTTCCTGCTTCGAGATAATGCGCCGGTATGTTCCACCTGTAATAAGAAAATGGAATTTTTCCAAGAGGTCTTCGCGTCCAGGCTTACACAATTTTTCAAGTAGGCGAGCCAGCTTGTTGTTAGGGTCTGGGTGATCGTGGCTTGCCAAGAGCCCAATGAGTAATTTGTGGTTAGGCATCCTGCTGTGTTCCTTTCCTATAAACCAAACCGTGTCACACACACTTAGGCCGATTTGGTTGGGGGCCGATTGAAAAGCTAGGCCGAATGAGGGTGGTTAACGGCAAAATGGTAGCATTGGGTGGGCGAAAGTCAACACTTAGAAATTCTAGGCATAGGCTCCAGAAACCAGGTTGTTTTTCAAAACGCCCGCGCCCGTCCCAACAGTTAACCCCATCCATGGTTTGACCGGCTGTCTGCGGCTCCGATAACATCGAAGTTTATCTCTCATCTCGCAGAGATGCTTATATCTTGTGTCTCACAGAGATGGTTTATATCTTGCAGAGATGCTTAGAAAGTCCCCGGCGAGCCGCTTATGCCGTGCTGGGGCGGGAAAGCGATGCCGCACGAATTATCGAAGGCTTACGACCCCAGTTTGATTGAGACGCGTTGGGCCGAATACTGGACCGGCGAAAAACTCTTCCACCCAGAGATTCCCGAACCAATCCCGCCGGTGCAGGACGTATTCACGTTGCTGCTGCCTCCGCCGAACGTTACCGGCAGGCTGCACATGGGCCACATGCTCAACCACACGGAGATGGACATTATCGTGCGGTGGCATCGCATGCGCGGGCTGCTGACGATGTGGCTGCCGGGCACCGATCATGCCGGAATCGCCACCCAGATGATGGTCGAGCGGCAGCTTGCCTCGGAAGGAAAAAAAAGGCGCGAGATGGGCCGCGAGGCATTCATCGAGCGCGTCTGGCAGTGGAAGCAGCACTACGGCGGATCGATTGTCGAGCAGATGAGGCGGATTGGCGATTCCGTCGATTGGGGCCGCGAATACTTCACCATGGACGACAATCTTTCGCGCGCGGTGCGCGAAGCGTTCGTCAGGCTCTATGAAGAGGGGCTGCTCTATCGCGGCAAATACATCGTGAACTGGTGTCCGCGGTGCGCCACCGCCATCTCCGATCTCGAAGTGGTGCACGAGGAGACGCAGGGCAAACTTTACAATCTCAAGTATCCGGTCATCGGCTCTGCGAATTTTATTATCGTCTCGACCACCCGTCCGGAAACCATGCTGGGCGACACGGCGGTCGCGGTCAATCCGAACGACGAGCGCTACAGGCATCTGCACCAGGCCAAAATCCTGCTGCCACTGATGAACCGCGAGATCCCCGTCATCCTGGACGAGCTGGCTAATCCCGAATTCGGAACCGGCGCGGTGAAGGTCACCCCGGCGCACGATCCCAACGACTTCCAGGCCGGACTGCGCCATGACCTGCCGCAGATCACGGTGATCGACGAGACCGGCAAGATGAACGAGCAGGCGGGGCCGTACGCGGGACTGGATCGCTTCGAGGCGCGCGAACGCGTGCTGCACGATCTGGAGAAGCAGGGGTTGCTGGTTGGCATCAAGGACCACACCCTGGCGATCGGCAAATGCGACCGCTGCAAAACCATCGTGGAGCCGCGCCTCTCGACGCAGTGGTTCGTGGCCGTCAACCGGAAGGCGAACGACGGCAGTCCAAGCCTGGCCGAGCGAGCCATACAGGTGGCCGAGGACGGGCGGATACGCTTTATCCCCGACAATTACAAACAGGTCTACCTGAACTGGATGACCAACATTCACGACTGGTGCATCTCGCGCCAGCTTTGGTGGGGACATCGCATTCCGGCATGGCACTGCGCCGATTGCCGGGAAATCATGGTGGCGCGCGAAGCTCCGGCAAAGTGCTCCCAGTGCGGCGGCGCGCGGCTGGAGCAGGATGCGGATGTGCTGGACACCTGGTTCTCCTCCGGACTGCTGCCGATGTCGGCCATGGGCTGGCCCGGCAAAACGAGGGATCTGGACACCTTCTACCCGACCTCGCTGCTGATTACAGGCTTCGACATCCTGTTTTTCTGGGTGGCGCGCATGATCATGATGGGCTGCCACTTCCTGGCCGATCACGAGCGCGGCATGGTGCCATTCCGCGACGTCTATATCCACGGACTGGTGCGCGATGCCGAGCGCCAGAAGATGTCGAAGACCAAGGGCAACGTGGTCGACCCGATCGAGACTATCGAGAAGTATGGTACCGACGCGGTGCGCTTCACGCTGGCGACCATGGCCGCTCCGGGCGCGGACATCGCATTCTCGGAGAGCCGCACGGAGAGCTACAGGGCCTTCGCCAACAAAATCTGGAACGCGGCCCGCTTCCTATTCATGAATATCGACCGGGCCGAGCAGGCGAAGATCTGGTCGCTCGGCGAATTCCGGCCGCCAGCGGAAGATGCGGCGGGGCTTCCCGGTTTCGTGGCGGCAACCCTCGAAGATCGCTGGATACTTTCGCGCTTCAACCAGGTCGCGAATGAAATCAACGAAGCGCTGGCGGAGTATCGCTTCCATGAAGCCGCGCACGTGGTCTATCACTTCTTCTGGGGCGAGTTCTGCGACTGGTATATCGAGCTGGTCAAACCCGGATTGGCCGAACTGAGCGATCGCGAGGTTTCGAAAACCGCGCTGCAGAACGTCGTCTCGCTGTTCGAAGGTGCGCTGCGCCTGCTCTCGCCGTTCATGCCGTTTATTACCGAAGAAATCTGGCACGCGATTTACGATGGCAAGCCGCCTCTGAAGTCGATCGCGCTGGCGCGCTATCCAAGGCGCGACGAAGCGCAGATTTCGGCCGCGGCCGAGACGCGAGATGGCGGTGCTGCAAGACCTGATCGTCAGCGTGCGCAACATCAGGGCCGAGCTGAAAGCTTGTGCCGAAAGAGCGGCTGCCAATCGAGGTTTTTGCCGACGCCGAAGTCCGCGAACTGGTGTCCCGCAACGCGGCGGCGGTGGCACGGCTTGCCAACGTGGACGGCATCGGCTTCGTCGAGCAATCGCTTGGCCAGGAAGCGAACTCGCGCAGCACCGCCCGCTTCGATGTGCGCGTGATTTACCAGCAGAAGATCGATGTCGCCGCCGAACGCGAGCGGCTCGACAAAGAGATTGAGAAGCTGGAGCGCGAGTTGTCGAACGCGGAACGCCAGCTTGCCAACCAGCAGTTTTTGTCCAAAGCACCGGCCCACGTGGTCGAGGGGCTGCGCAAGCGGCAAGCGGAATTGAAGTTTCTGCAGCAAAAAACCAAGGACGCCCTGGACTCCTTGACGGGCGAGTAAGAGGCGCGTTTATGGACTGGGCAAGCCGCCGGGCGAGCAGTGTGCTGGAAATCGCATTGCAGGAAGACCGCGCCACCCATGATGCCACGAGCCACGCGTGTATCGATGAAGGCCAACTTGCGATGGCAACCATTCTGGCCAAGCAGGATTGTGTTCTGGCCGGAATCGGGGCGGTAGCGCGCATTTTTGAAATCTTCGCGCAACTGGAAGGATCGGTGCACGTGCATGCGGAAGTGACCACGCACCCCGAAATTTTTGACGGCGTGCGCCTGCACCAGGGCCAGCCGGTCGCGGTCATCCGCCACAACGCGCGCGCTATTCTCTCGTGCGAACGCGTGATTCTGAACCTGCTGCAACGCATGAGCGGCATCGCCACCGCTACCCGCCGCTACGTGGACGCGATTGCCGGGACCAAGTGCCGCATTCTGGACACGCGCAAGACAGCGCCCGGCTTGCGGCTGATCGACAAATACGCCGTGCGTTGCGGAGGCGGCCAGAACCATCGGCTCGATCTCTCCGATGGAATCCTCGTCAAAAACAACCACGTCGACCTTGCCGGCGGCATTCGCGAGGTTTTGGAAAGGGCGCATCGCAACCGTCAGGGCGAACAACCGATCCAGGTGGAAGTACGCTCCATGGCCGAGTTGGAAGACGCGCTCCGCTACGGGGCTGAGGCAATCCTGCTGGACAACATGACTCCCGAAGAGGTGCGCCTGGCGGTGCAGAGGGTGGCGCAGCACACGCGCCGCGTGCCGCTGGAGGCCTCGGGCGGCATCACGCTGGAGAATGTGCGCGCCTACGCCGAGGCGGGCGTGGACTATATCTCGGTGGGGGCGTTGACCCACTCCGCGCGCGCGGTGGACCTGAGCATGAGAATTGTCCCGGTTTAGGCCGTGGGATACCCTGCGCTTCGTTTTGCTTTGCCCCGCGGACGGCAATACCCGATAATCGTCACGCACCCGGTTTTTGGTCTTTGGTCTTTGGCGATGCGGATGTTGCGAGCAAAGCGTGGGGCGTGGCGGCATGGTTTTGCGGATACAACCCGGAGATCGCGCGGGAGCAAGCGAAGCCTCGGTGCGCGCCGATGCGCGCCTGGACCGCTTGGTGCGACTGCTGGAAGATCATCCGATGCTGGTGATGAGCGGCACGAAGCTGGCGGAGGAATTGGGCACAAACCGCTCGGAAGTGTGGCGCCTGGTGCAGCAACTCCGCGAACTTGGGGTCGAAATCTCGGGCCATCCGTCGACCGGATACCGGCTGGAAAAAGTTCCGGACCTGTTGCTGCCGGAGATTCTGAATCCGCTGCTCGAAGCGACAATCTTCGCGGATAACATTCACCACTTCTTCCGGGTTGGGTCGACGAACACACTGGCGATGCATGCCGCCGGCCAAGGAGAGCCCGAGGGGGCCGTATTCGTGGCCGAGGAACAGACTGCCGGACGCGGCAGAGGCGGGCATCGCTGGGAGTCAAATCCCTCCGAGGGAATTTACTGCTCGGCGGTGCTGCGGCCGCGTCTGACCCCCGCGGACGTGCTGCTGATCTCACTGGCGACGGGGTTGGCCGTGTGGGAAGCGGTGCACGAAGCCACCGGCATCGAGGCCGATCTGCGCTGGCCGAACGATGTGCTGTGCGGCGATCGAAAGGTGTGTGGGATTTTGATCGAGATGCACGCCGAGGCGACGCGCGTCCAGCATCTCGTGGCCGGCATGGGGCTCAATGTGAATCAGCATGAGTTTCCGCCCGAGCTGCAGCCTGTCGCAACCTCGCTTCGGCTCGAAAGCGGGCGCGATTGGTCTCGCGTAGAGCTGGCTGCCGCCCTGCTAAAATCGCTCGACCGCGAGTATCGGGCGTTCATCGCCGATCTGGACGTAGCCCGGTTGGATGTGCTGCGGCGCTTCGAACTGCATTCTTCCTACGTGCGGGGACGCGCCGTCCAAGTGGACGAAGACGGGGGCTACCAGGGGATAACCGCGGGAATGGACGCGCGCGGTTTTTTGCAGGTGCGGACCGAAGCGGGGATGAAGACCGTGCTCTCGGGTGGAGTGCGGCCAAAATAGGCGAATTCACACAGGAACTGAATGCATGCTATTCGTGCTTGATGTGGGGAATACGAACGCGGTCTTGGGCGTCTACGGCAGCGAAGAGCCAGGCGAAGCTCCGGCGCAGTTGCTGGCTCACTGGCGCGTTTCGAGCAACCGCAACCAGACGGTCGATGAATACGGGGTGCTGTTCCGCAACCTGTTTTCGATGAGCCGGATCGATCCCAAGGGCATTCGGGGGATCGTGATTTCCTCAGTTGTGCCGCCGATCGATTCCACCTTGCGCGAGGTCTGCGAAAGGTACTTTCAACTGAAGCCGCTGTTCATCGAGCCCGGCGTGAAGACCGGAATGCCGGTGCACTACGACAATCCCGCGGAGGTCGGCGCGGATCGCATTGTCAACGGCGTCGCCGCCTTCGAGAAGTATGGCGGGCCTTGCGTGATCGTGGACTTCGGCACGGCCACCACCTTCGACGCCATTTCCGCCAAGGGCGAGTACCTGGGCGGGGTGATCTGCCCGGGGATCGGCATCTCGGCGGAGGCACTGTTCATGCGCACGGCCAGGCTGCCTCGGGTCGATATCCGAAAGACCCCGCGAGTGATCGGCACCAACACCGTTGCCAGCCTGCAATCAGGTCTGTATTACGGCTACATCGGGTTGATCGATGGCGTCCTGGAGCGATTGTTCGTCGAGCTGGGAAAGGCCTCGGTGGTAGCGACCGGCGGCCTGGCATCGCTGTTTGGAGGCGGATCGAAGTATATTTCCGTGGTGGACGACCTGCTGACGCTGGAGGGCATGCGCATTATCTGGGAGCGCAATTCCGCCTATCAGCGGAAGCGGCAAGTAGAAGAGGATGCGGCACGGCGCGAGAAGTGACGTGATCTGAAAAAATTATTCATACATGTGCGGGTAGGCTGCACGCATTTCCGCGGCCTGCTGGCGCGCGAACTCAATCCGCACGACCCTTCCCTTCCCCATACCCGGGCACCACGCGGCAGTCTTGCGCCACTCCTTCCTGCTCTCGACCAGTTCCGGCCATAAGGGGAAAATGCGGCACTGCACGGGTTTAACCGGATTGATGGAGCAACCGCCATGGCCAAGAAAAATGCATTGGCGGCTTCGAGGGATGCGCAGACGGCGGGTATTTTTCGTTCGATAAATGAATCGGTTCTCGAACTTCTTCCGGGGCATCGAGAGAAACTTCGCCACGCGCTCGATGTCGCGTTCGGTAAGATAAACGAACCCCTTCTGCTCGCAGCATTTCGTACACCGCGGCTGGCATTGGAAGCGCACGTTTATTTCTTGGAGAAATAATCCCGATACGCCGTGACAATGGTGAACAGGGCGGCTCCGACCACAAAGAAAACGACTTGCGCAGTGGCCAAACCGGTGGACACCAGGCCGGACGTCAGAACAAACGTGAGCACGACCAGGCACGGGACCAGCCCGAGAACGATCATGCAGGCGATGATCAGGCCCACCCTTTGCGCATAATCTCCCTGCCCCACGGTCATCGAAGTAAACTTGACCACCGATTGCCCGATGATGAGCGCCGACGCAAGTGACCATTCAGGGATGTAAAAAACGGAATAAATCTGACTGCGGTGTCCGAGCACGACCGCAATGACGATAAACGGCAGCAACACAAACAACAATTCGGCAACAGCGGCGTACCAAGCGTTAGCGTAGCTTGTACTCGCCCTTATTCCTGCTGCCGTCTTTTTTGCTATCGTCTTTCCTGGTACCGTCCTTCTTGCTATCGTCTTTCTTGCTATCGCGTTCCCTGGTACCGTCGTTCTTGCTACCGGGTTTGCTGGTACCGTGTCTCGTGCTATCCCGTTTCCTGGTACCGTGTCTCGTGCTATCCCGTTTCCTGGTACCGTGTCTCTTGCCAGCCCGTTTCCTGGTACCGTCTTTCTTGCTACGCCATTTCCTACTACTCTTGCTGCCGTCGTGCTTGCGGCCGTCGTTTTAGCTGACCTCAAATTATCCGCCATCCTGTTGCCTCACGTAACAATCAAGATTAGGAAACAGGCATCTGCCTTGGCTTCCTAACTTGTTAACGGTCCAGATCCCCTTGTATATGAGTTTACTCCTTCGTAAATGTCAAGACGATAGTAAGCTGGTAAGATGGAGAATTATCGCTTCGATTACTTCAGCGACATCGAGGAACACTTTTGCCGCCGCCGCGGAACGACGCTCATCGGCTCGACCCTCGATTGGTCGGTGATGGAGTCGTGGAAAGACGCGGACGTGCCGCTGGAGGCGGTTCTGCGCGGCATCGATGCGACCTTCGACAAGTACGATCGCCGTCCGCGCAAGACCCGCAAAATCAATTCGCTCGCCTATTGTTTGCAGGAAGTGCTGGCGGCGGCCGAACAGATGAAGGAGGCAGCCGTCGGCAGCACGCGAGAAGCTCGCGACGACGGCCTCGAACGGCAGCAGGTAGCCGCGTTTCTGGAAAAGAATGCAAAAGCGTTTGAGCTGGCCGCGGTTCCCGAGGCGGCGCGGAAGCTGGTGGGCGAAGACGCGCCGAAGCTTAAGGAGCTGGCAGAGCAGATCGGCGCGCAGTCCGACTTCAGCCTGGAAGATCTGGAACGGCGGCTGACGGTGATGGAGGAGAAGTTGTTTGCGGCGCTATTGACTTCATCGCCGGATGATCTTCTGGTGGAGATCCGCGCCCAGGCCGAGCGTGAACTGGCGCCTTACAGGAGTAAGATGACGGGCCCGCAGATCGATCAATTGCTGAAGCAATACACCAACAAGCGCTTGCTCGACCACTACAAACTGCCGCGCCTCAGCCTTTTCTATATGTGAGCGTTCGCCGGCGTCCGGGATGCCAGCCAAAAGCCTGCCGGAGCGGGCGAGCGCATCGAGTGCACTGCTTATGCCAAAGGTCACCATCGAAAAAATGATTTACGGCGGCGACGGCCTCGGACGCCTGCGCGATGCTGTGGCAAGCGCAAAGCCGGCGTTGGCCGGGAGCCCGGACGAATCCGGCAGCCGGAACGCACAGGCCAGAGAGCGCGGCAAGGCCGTGTTCGTGCCCTTCGTGCTCGAGGACGAAGAGCTTGAGGTTGAGATCGTTGAGCAACGTCCAGGATTCGCTCGCGGCAAGGCCGTCTCGTTGCTTTCCACCTCGCCTCAGCGCGTTGAGCCGGGCTGTCCCTATTTCGGCCGCTGCGGCGGCTGCCAGTATCAGCACGCCGGCTACCAGCACCAACTGGCGATGAAGCAGCACATTCTGCGCGACGCGTTACGGCGTACCGCCAAGGTCGAATTGGCAGCCGAGTTAAAGGTCCATGCTTCGCCGCCGTGGAATTACCGCAATCGAACGCGGATGAAGGTGACCAACCAATCGGAATTCGCGATCGGATACTTCGAACACGGATCGCACCGGCTGCTGCCGGTCGAGCATTGCCCCATCAGCTCTCCACTGATCAACCGCGCACTGCGGGCGTTGTGGCAGTCGAGCGAGTTCCGCGCCCTGTCTGGAGAGATTGCCGAGGTCCAGTTTTTCGCTAGCCACGACGACGGCGCGCTGCTGCTGGAGATTTATGCAAACAGGGCCACCGGCGTGGAGGCGTTTCGTCCCGTTTTCGAGGCGCTGCAAGCCGGCCTGCCTGAACTCCGGGGCTTGGCGTTGTTCCAGGCGTTGTTCCAATCCACGGGCGGGGACGAAAACGATGAGAGCGGAGCGCTCGCCTTAGAGCGCGCGGCGCCGCAGTTTTTGGGCGAGGGTGAGCTGACGTATGTCACCTCGGAAGGTTTGTTTCACGCCGCTGCCGGAGCTTTTTTTCAGACGAACCGATTTCTGGTGGACGAACTGTTGAGCATCGTTCTGGCCGGCCACCAGGGCAGGCAGGCGCTTGACCTGTACGCGGGCGTGGGCCTGTTTTCGGTGCCGTTGTCGCGCCGCTTCGAGCGTGTCACGGCCGTGGAAATCGCACCCCTTTCGGTCCAAACTTTGCGCGCCAACAGCGGTGAAAAAGTCAAGGTGGTGGCGGCTGCGACCGAGCAGTTCTTGCGCGGCTTCCATGCGTCCGGGAAGCTGGACCTGGTAGTGGTCGATCCGCCGCGCGCCGGTTTGGGAGAAAAGACCGCGCGGATGTTGTCCCGGTTCAAAACCGCGGAATTGATTTACGTCTCTTGCGATCCGGCCACCCTGTCAAGAGACCTGCGGGTACTGGTAGAATCAGGCTTTCACATTGAAGAAGCGCACTTGGTGGACCTGTTCCCGCAGACTTTCCACATCGAGACGGTTTTCCGGCTCGCACGATAGGATTCGGGAATGCAACAAAAACTGTTTCATCACTCATTTCGGACTGGAGCGGCGGCGCTCCCTCAGCGGCTAAAGCCGGAGAATATGCGGTCAGAAAACGGCGCGGCTAAAGCCGCGCCCCTTCAAAGCTGAGTTATGAAACAGTTTCTAGGCCCCAACCCGCTGCCGACGGCAGTGGCAAGGAGAGGTTGGAGCGCTGAATCCAGACTGGGGAGGGAAACATGTACGCATTGGCAATTGTCCGTTATCGGCGTCCGCTGGAAGAAGTAACTAAAACCACCGAAGAACACAGGGCCTACCTGCGGGAGCTCAAGCAGCAGGGGGTACTGATCGCCGCCGGGCCGATGGATCCGTGGACAGGGGGCGCTTTGCTGGTGCGCGTTCCCGATAGCGATGCAGCCGGCGCGCTGGACCGGGTCCGCGATGGCGACCCCTTTACGAAGAAGGGACTGGCGCAATACGAACTCATACCATGGAAGCCGATGATCGGGAAAGACGACCTGGATCGACTCTGACCCCCGATGAGTCCAACTCGCTGGCAGCTATGGCGCGGGTGGAAATAGCTGGCCAACCCGGGAACCTGAAGGTTGGTGAACGCAATCTCCAAATATGTCGTGAACCGATATTCTTAGCCGTCCTCGCATTCGGGGGCGGCATCATTTTTTCCACCAGGGTCTGGCGGCCGCCGCTGGCGTTGGTCTGCGGAATTCTCCTGCTGCTGAGCGCGGCGGCATTTCTGGTGCGCCGCTGTCCGCGGATTTCGCTGGCAACGGTGGTGGCGGCGTTTGCGTTTCTCGGGGCCTTCACCGGGCAAAGCCGCGATGCCGCGACCGTACCCCAGGCGGGGATCATGCGATTTACCTCCGGGCAGGAGGTCGTGCTTACCGGTCACCTGCTGCGCGATGGCATCGTCAGGCAGGGGAACTTCGGGAGACAGCAGCAAACGATTGATCTGGCGGTCGAGCAGGCTGAAAACGAAGACATGCCCGCGACGCCAATCAACGGAACGGTTCGACTGGCGCTTTACAGCTCCGAAGGCGCGCGGCGCGCGTACGCCCAGACGGACGAGGACCCGGCCAAAAATGAAGATGAGGGTGACAACTCGCCTCGACCGCTGCTCTATGGCCAGAGGGTGCGTTTGACGGCGAAGCTGCGGCCTGCTTTGAACTACAAGAATCCAGGAGCGTGGGACTACCGCGGCTATCTGGAGTCGATTGGCATCTCCGCTCTGGGCGCGGCGAAAGCGGAAGGCGTGGAATTGCTGCCGGGACGCGGAGGGACGCGGCTAGCGGCGTGGCGCTGGTCGGCGCGGCGCAGCATGCTTGGCATGATTCACCGCGTGTGGGCGGCGCCTGAAGCAGGCCTGTTCGACGGCGTGCTGCTCGGCGACCGGCAATTCATCAGTCGTGAAGTACAGCTTGAATTCCAGCGCAGCGGAACCTACCACCTGCTGGTGGTTTCCGGAATGAACATTGCGATCCTGGCCTTCGCGCTGTTCTGGGTGCTGCGGCGCATGGGCGCCGGGCCGGAACTGGCGACTCCGCTGACAATCGTGCTCTGCTGCGGATACGCCGCGCTCACGGACTCCGGCGCACCGGTAATGCGCGCGGTGCTGATGTTCTCCATTTATCAGATCACGCGCCTGCTCTATCGCGAACGGGCGGCACTGAACGCCGTGGGGATGGCCGCGCTGGTGCTGCTGGTATTGAATCCGCGCGAACTATTCGATGCGAGCTTTCAGTTGACGTTTCTGGCGGTGGTTTTGATCGGCGGCCTGGCGGTCCCCATTTTCGAACGCACTTCGGCCCCTTACCGGCGGGCGCTGCGCGGGCTGCGGGTGGTGGGCATGGACTCGGCCCTGCCGCCGAAGATGGCGCAGTTTCGCGTCGAGTTGCGCTTGCTTGCCACTCATCTGTCGCCGCTGGCCGGTAAGCGCGCGGCCTTTTGGATGGTACCGGCGGTGACCGGCTTTGCCATCGCGGTGTATGAAGTGGTACTCGTCTCGACGTTGATGCAGATTGGCATGGCGATGCCGATGGCGGTGTATTTCCATCGCGTGACGATTACGGCTTTGCCCGCGAATTGCCTGATTGTACCGCTCACCGGCGTCCTCATGCCGGCCGCCGTGCTGGCCGTGGCCTTGGGCTTTATTTCGCCGCTGCTGGCCCAACCTGCCGCATGGGTAGCCTGGTGGGCGCTCAGGTTTATTCTCGGCACGGTCAGCTTCCTGGGCAGTGGCAGAGTTGCCGACCACCGTATCCCGACTCCGGAGCTGGCGGTTGCATTGGCCTGTGCAGCGGCGCTCGGATTGGCACTGCTGATGGCGCGGAGGCACAGAGTGCTGGCGGTGGCCGGACTGCTGCTGCTGTGCGGGTCGGCCATCTGGGTCGGGGTACACCCGGCTAGGCCGCAAACGTACGCGGGGCGGCTGGAGCTGACGGCAATCGACGTTGGCCAGGGCGATTCGCTGCTCATGATTACCCCCGAGGGCAAGACGTTGCTGCTCGACTCCGGGGGCCTGTTGGGCAACGGACACTCCGAATTCGATGTTGGCGAAGACGTGGTTTCGCCCTACCTGTGGTGGCGGGGAATCGCCCGGCTGGATGCCGTGGCAATCAGCCATGGTCACGCCGACCACATTGGAGGGATGAGCGCGGTGATCCGGAATTTCCATCCCGCCGAGTTGTGGATGGGGCCGGAGGTCGACACGGATGAGTTCCGGCACTTGATGAAGGCGGCCAGCGATAACGCGGTGTCGATTAAGCAACGCCATGCGGGCGAAGCTTTTGACTTCGGAAGCGTTCACATTACGGTGCTCTCCCCGCCGCAAGACTGGCAATTGAAGGCGAGGGTTCGCGATGACGACGCGATGGTACTGCGAGCCGAGAACCGCGGGCGCTCGTTGCTGCTGGTCGGCGACGTGGGAAAGAAGATCGAACAATCACTGTTGCACGAAAGACTCCGCGCCGACGTCCTGAAAGTGGGACACCATGGCAGCAACACCTCGAGCACCGCGGAATTTCTTGCGGCCGTGCAGCCACGCTATGGCGTGATCTCGGCGGGATTTCGCAACCGCTTCCGCCATCCCCGCCCGGAAACCTTGCAGCGGCTCAGCGATGCCAAGGTCATGGTCTACCGCACGGACCTGATGGGCGCGACTACATTTCTGCTGGAACCGGCGGACATCTCCGTCTCCACCTATAACTCAAGCCGATGAGCCTTCGGAGAACTCCGAGTCCTCGATGGGATGGGTGCGGTAGTCGGCAATGATGGCCCGTGCATCCTCCGCCTGATGCGGAGAGACCTGCACGACAACGCCGCCGACGCCGGGCAAAACATCCTGAGGTGAATCGAGCGAGGTCACAACCGCTTCGATGCCGGCGGAATCGAGCAACCCCTTTATGACCAGCGCTTCGCTTTCGCGTTCGGTATCAAATACGGTGGTCCATGTCGAATCGTTCGCATCAAGAGCCATTGCTCCTCCAAGTTGCTTCGATGCCGCCAGACAGTGTCAGGAGCCTGAAATACCTTTGGCGCGCTCTAGCGCAACTCCCCAATTGCTATATCTCAATCTACCAGACTGTCATGGCGAGCGGAGTCGAGCCACCTTTTGTTTCTGCTACCGAAAACAAAGGGTGGCTCCGCTTCGCTTCGCTCCGGTCGCCATGATATTTCCTTGGGGAATTTCGGCTACACCAGCTCGGGAGTTGCTGCTAGCTGAAACCGGCACGGGCCAGCAACTCCGGTGTCCTGTAGCCGCCATCGCCATCGTAGTGCGGAAACGGGCGAAACTGCCGGCGGCCATCTAACATCTAACCAGATAATCAAGAAGGGGTAACCAAGGGGCGCAAGCGTCCTTTTTGTGGGGGAAGTTCCATGGGGTTGCTGCAACCAGGACATGAGAATCACGAAACTACCAGCCAAGCAGAGCTGGCGGAGGAAGCCCGCAAGATCCGCAGGCTGCAAATCATGATGAGCATCGTGATATCGGTGATCAGCCAGGACCCCAAAATGACTCTGGAAGAAGCTTCGGAGATGGCGGCCGACGCCCGGCGGGCGGCGCTGGCAATGTTCCCCGGCAAGGAACTCGCTTACGATCTGATCTATCGTCCCCGCTTGCAGAGGATTATGAACGAACGCTTCCGGCTACAGTAGGCCGGAGCGGAAACCGCCCCCTGAAATTACCTCAACGGGCTTTTTCAGTGGCCGGGCTCGTGATCGATACGAGCCAAGCGGATATTCAGAGTGCCCCAAAAGAGCCGCGTTCTCACCTGTACCAGGATGTGATTGGAATCATCCGAGTACCAGACCCACACTTTGCCGCGGTTTTTCAGCGCGCCAGCATCGGCCGAAAGCTGCACGCGCACCGTATGGAAGGTCCCCGCATCGGTTTTGATTTCCTCGCGAGCCTCGACCACGGCACGCACGTTGACCGTCTGTCCACCATCGTTCAAGGGGAACATGGAGGCGCCACCCGGTTCGAGCGGCAGCGATGCCAGGTAGTACATACCCGAGAGCACATCGGTAACACAGCCGGGAATATCCTGTTCGGTATGCTTGGTTTGTCCGGTAAGCAGATTGCGTTCGTCGAGCACGGCTTTACGCCGCACCTGATCGAAGCGGATGATGGTGTGGCGCTGATGCAGGCCTTCCTCGGATCGCTTGGTAAGGCTCAGCGAACAGAAACTGCGGCGGTCAAAGTAAGATTCGAATCGGTCCTGAACGCGGTAGAGCATGGCGACGACGCCAATTGCGTCGGCACTGGCGACGACCCGTTCTTCCGGACCGGCAGCATCGATCCGCAGGGTAGCTGTGCCTGCCTTCCACAACCTCCACTCGGCATCGTAGTGCTGAACCGTACCGTGAGGAAACCCGTGGCCCTCGGGGACCGGCCGGATCATGGATGCCGGACCAATGGTGTCCACCACGCCGGGATGCTGCGTATCAGGCGTGCCGGCGAGCAGCGCGGTCACCATCAGGAAAAATAGGATCAGGACGTGCAGGCGTCTATATGGCATGAATCAGTCAACGCGGATACCAAATGAGCTTTGCGATCAGGATAACAATAACCAGCAACGCCCCCAGAATGGCATTGTACTCGCGGTGCCGAAGGTAAAGCTGTAGTGAAAAGCCTGAACCAGGATTCGAAACGCTACTGAGGCGCGGAATGAGCCGCGGCACGCGGGCAGAGTAGGCGGCATACTCCGGAAACTTCGTTCGTAAATACGCTTCTTCGCCACGAATCACTGGCACATAGATGGCGGCAAACATCGCGAGGATCAGCACCACGATCCAGACGTTCTGGGCGGCGACGGCAAAACCAGCCGCGATGATGATGGAACCGAGATACAAAGGATTGCGAGTGTAAGCATAGGGTCCGGTGGTGGTCAGTTCCTGGTCCTTTTTGACGTGGCCCGAAGCCAAGGCACGCAGGATTACGCCGAGGCTTGCCAGCAGAGTTCCTAAAGCGATCGAACTCCAGCTCGGCCGCGCCAGCCAAAGATAGACAGCGGCAAGGACGAATCCGAGAGGCACACGGGTTCGCCGTGCAATTCTGCTCCAGCTAATCGAGCCATTTCCGCTCAAGAGGTTTCCTGTACTGCCGCGCGGCTTTGCTGCAGCAGCGCGAGCGCCGCACGCGCCACATCGGCCGGCGCTATCGATTGCAGATCCTGGTCTGGGCGGGCGGTGTGGTGATAACTGGTCGCGCTCCGCTGGCTGCGCAAAACGATATTGCGGGTGCGCCAGGGGCCGTTACGCTCCGGATTGGTGGGTCCGAACAGAGCCACCACGGGCACGCCAAAGGCCGCCGCAAGATGCATGGGGCCGGTGTCTCCGCCGATAAAAAGCCGGGCCCGGCGGGTGAGTTCGATAAGCTGAGAAACGGTGCAGGAAATCGCCTCGGCTGCGCCACCGCTGCTCTCGGCGACTTGCCGCGCCAAGTGCTCCTCGCCAGGGCCGAAATTCACCAGCGAGCGAACCCCAACCTCAGATAGCCGTCGAGCAACTTCGGCGAAAGAAGATGGCGGCCAGCACTTCGCGCCCCAACCTGCGCCCGGGTTAAGGATACAGAAACCGGACCCACGCCCGATCAGCGAATGCTCGCACCACTCGGTCGAGCCGGCATCGCGGGGAAGCAAGGGCGCACAAAAGTCCAGCGGAATGCCGGCTACGGCGGAAATGAGAGCCAGATTCTGTTGCGCAACGTGGGTGCCCGAAATCGGCACCGCATGCCGGTAAAAAATCGCGGCGGGCGCCTCTCGCGGGTGGTTTTCGCCCCAGCTATCGGAAACGCCGCTAAGGCTCGCCAACAGGGCTGAACGGATCGCGCCTTGAAGGTCGACAACCTGCTCGTAGCCGGCGGATCTCAACTCGGCGAGGCCACGGCACAGTTCTTTCCAGAGGGGCGGCGAAATCGGGTTCGAGCGTAGAGCGCGAATGTCGACGGCAAACACGTCATCGACCAAAGGCCGCTCCTGGCTGCGTTCTCCACGGAAGGCGAAGCCCGGAGCGCACAGCAGCTCCGACCAGCGCTGCTCAATGAGCCAGCCTATTTTGCACTCGGGCAGCGCGGCGCGCAGCGCGCTCACGGCGGCGATGGCATGAACGAGGTCGCCCATGGCGCCGAGACGCACCACGAGAATACTGCGAACCGGATCCCGCCGGGTCACCGGCAGATGCTGGGACGGGGAAGAGTTCATCACTGCTTAACGCTTCTCCTCCGCATTACCGAACCGGCGCGCAGAGCCCCCAATCGAGCTGCTTTCCGCCTGGCCGGCAGGAACACTTCTCGAAAGCGCTCGAACCATCTGGCTCAGAAACGCCGAGCTGGAGTGGTCTTTAGGGTCGCCAACGATCTCGACGCGGCCACCGCAAGCGATGACCTCATCGCGCTCGGGAACGCTGTCGGCGGTGTAATCGGTGCCTTTGGCCTGCACATCAGGGTGCAGTTCGCGGATCAAAGCGCGCACATCGGGTTCGGAGAACAGGACGACAGCGTCGACGTCAGCCAGGGCGGCAATGATTTCCGCCCGCTCGTTTTCGGACATGAAAGGCCGTTCCGGACCCTTCACCGCACGCACGCTTTCATCCGCATTGATGGCGACTACCAGCCGTCCGCCAAGCTGCTTGGCGGCATGCAGGTAGCGTATGTGCCCCACATGCAGCACGTCGAAGCATCCATTGGCCAGGATGACCTGCTCGCCGGCACGCTTCCAGGCTTGCACTTTCTCGGCCAGCGCCGGGCGCGAAAAGAGCTTGGAATTCGCGGGCTGACTAGCGGACATGGACTGCCTTGCTGCTCTTCTCCAGGGCCTCGAGTAATTCGGCCTGGGTAACGGTGGCTGTGCCCCGCTTCATGACGACGATGCCGCCCGCGAGATTCGCCAGGCGGGCCGCGGACTCGGTATCCGCGCCGGCGGCAATGGATGCGGTAAAGGCGGCGATGACGGTGTCTCCGGCCCCGGTCACGTCGGTCACTTCCCTGGAGCCGTAGATTGGAATTTCGACAGGCTTTTTGCCGCCGTCGAAGGCAACCATGCCATTGCCGCCGCGAGTGATGACCAGCGACTCCAGCTTCATGCGCTTGATCAATTCGCGTCCGGCGGAGTAAAGCCGCTGGCTATCGCCGCCGAGGTCGATATTCAGCGCGGTCTCGACTTCCGGCTGGTTCGGAGTCGCGGCCGTCAGTCCGCTGTACTCAAGCAGGCGGTAGCGCGAGTCGAGGGTGATGGGGACGCGGTCGAGGGCGCCCTTGGCGCGGATGAACGTGAGCAGGCGGGGAGTCGCCGCGCCATAACCGTAGTCGGAAACGAGCAGGGCGTCGGCGGCCTTGGCATATTCGCGCACCGAGGCGATCAGATTCAAAAGCGCTGGATGATTCTCGCCGAGCGGCTCCGGCTCGCGATCGACACGCACCACCTGCTGCCGCGAAGAGTGCGCCGTTCCCGCCAGAATACGCGTCTTGGTCGGGGTGATGTGGCCTTTGAGGCGATTCACCCCGCTTAACGATACCTTCTTCGCCCGCAAAGCCTGCAGCAGCAAGCGCCCCGGTTCATCGTCGCCGACGACGCCCACCGGAAGCACGTTCACTTTGAGATCGGCCAGGTTCATGATCGCATTGGCGCCGCCACCCGGCACAACGCCGCGCTCGCGGTGCTTCAGAATGAGCACCGGAGCCTCGCGCGAAACCCGCGAGATCTCGCCATAGATGAACTCGTCGGCCACCAGGTCGGCAAGCACGGTTACGGTAATGTTTGGGAAAGACTGCACAATCGCGCGGAGCCGTTCGTAATGACTATCGATTCGCTTCATGGATTTGAAGATTGTCTCACACTGCGCGCCGTAAGTTCACCTTGTCGAGGATCGTCGTGAGCGCCTGCCGCGCATTTTCCAATTCCAGAGAGAGGCTGACAACAGACAGGTTCGGCAATTGGGCAGGCAAGGCGTCGAGTTTGACCGCATCTTTCTCGGTCGTCAGGAAGCCATCGGCTCCCGCGCGGCCGGCCTCGCGGGAAAGCTCGTGGATGTCGGCTTCGGTGTAGGCATGATGATCGCGAAAGCAGCGATGACCGGCGACCTGGACGCCGGCGCTTTCAAGATCGCGCAGCAAGCGCTCGGGCCCGGCAATCGCGCAAAATACGAAAGGTTTCGACGGAGATTGCGGTGGAAGCACAAGCTGCCTCCGCACCCTCCAGATAGGGATTGGAGCCGGCAGAGAGGGCAGATCGCCCGGCTCGGACCAGACCACGGCATCAGCGCGAGCGAGCGCCGACAGCGGCTCGCGCAGCCGTCCCGAAGGCAGCAGACGATCCTGAAGATCGCGCCGCGAAAGCAGCACGATATCAAAATCGCGCGCCAACTGCCGATGCTGAAAAGCGTCGTCCAGCAGATGGACATCGAACTCGAAACGCCGCTCGGCCTCCAACCCCGCCCGGTAACGGCTTTCGCCGACCAGCACGGGCACATCCGGAAGCCGCCGCGCAATCAACAGCGGCTCATCGCCGAAGCGCGCGGGAGTGCCATCGGCATCGACCACCAACACTCCCGAACTCTTGCGTCCGTAGCCGCGTGACAGCACAGAGGCGCGCAGCCCATGCTGCCGCAGGAGTTCGGCAAGCAGAATCACAAAGGGAGTCTTGCCGGCGCCGCCGACGGAAATGTTGCCGACGCTAATCACCGGGCGCGGAAGCCGCTGCTGCTTCAACACGCCATGGTCGTAAAGCGCATTGCGCGCAGCCACTACGGCCGAGAACAGGGCGGACATCAGTTTGTCCTCCCGGCCAGCAGCTTTTCCAGTTCGGCGAGAGTGCGTTCGGTGGCTCCCTGGTTTGCCTTCAGGACCGCGAGCGCCCGTTCGCCGAGCTGCTTACGCTCCAGAGGATCAGCCAAAAGGCGGAGCAGCGCGGATTGAAGTTCGTGCTGATCGCGCACCAGCAGAACGCCGCCGCCATCGACGAACTTTTGCACGATGTCGCGGAAGTTTTCGGTGTGCGGTCCAACCAGGATCGGGATGCCGAAAGCAGCCGGCTCCAGGATGTTGTGTCCGCCGCGCGGGGCCAGGCTGCCGCCGACGAAGGCCACATAGGCCAACCCGTAGATCGAGGCCAATTCTCCGATGGTATCGAGCAGGAGAATGCTTCCGGAATTCACGTTCCGCGGCCACTCCGGATACGAGCGGCGAGTGAACGGAATGCCGAAATTGCTCAGCAGCCCGGCAACCGCGTCGAAGCGCTCTTTATGCCGGGGAGCAAGGATGACGAAGGCCCGCGGATGCCGCTCGAGGATGGCGCGGAAAGTGGCCATCAACATCTGCTCTTCGCCTTCGACAGTACTGCCGACGACGGCGATGGGGCCGGCGCTGATTTCCTGCAGACGGGCGAGCAATAGCCCGACCTCGGGCTTGGCCGCCGGGGTGGCGGCGTCGAACTTGAGATTGCCCGCTATCTGGATGCGGCCTGGCTCGGCGCCGATTCCGGCGAGGCGACGCGCGTCTTCCCCGGTCTGCGCGAGGAAGCTGTCCACACTCCGCAAGACGACGCGCAGCAGAGAGCGAAACTTCCTGTAGCGCGGATACGAACGGTCGGAAATGCGCGCATTCACCACCGCAACCGCTGCGCCGGAGCGGCGCGCGAGCCGCAGAAAGTTGGGCCAGAACTCGGTTTCGGCAATGACTACCAGCTTGGGCCGAAGCAGGCGCATGTAACGCTGAACGGCAAAGCTCAGATCGAGCGGGAAAAAGAAAACATTCTCCGCACCAAAGCGTTCGCCCGCCAGTTTGTGACCCGTGCCGGTGGTGGTGGAGATGGCAATGGCATAACCCGCGAAACGCTTGCGCATTTCCTCGATGAGCCCGGCCACGGCAAGAATTTCGCCAACCGACACCGCATGCACCCAGATCACCGGCTTGCCGGCCTTGGCCAGGGAACACAAGTGAGGCGGCAGCATTCCGAGCCGGTTACAGAGTCCCTCACGGTACTTCCCCTGCCGCAGCAGGCGAAGCAGCCAATAGGGAGCGCTGGCAAGCAACGCGACGGCCAGCAGCAGGTTGTAGATGACGTACACTGCTTCCATTGTATTGCGAGCAGCCCTTAATGTGCGTCGAACAGATAGGCCGTTATTTGAAAGGCGACTTCTTGTCTCTTGCGGATGTCATCCAGGATGCCGGCGCGGTGGCCGTGATACAAACATATGCATTCGGATTATACCCAGTGCGGTTATGACGCGCGGATGCGGCGGCCGGATCGCGGGGAGATTCAATGTTCTGTCCAAAGTGCAACACACCTCTGCCTGAGAATTCCAAACAGTGCGGCAAGTGCGGTTACTCTATCCCAGCAACAACAAAAGCGGCTGTTGCCGGGGACTCCGCTCTGAAGGCGGTCGCTAACGGCGCGGCAGCAGAGGGAACGGCGACCGCCATGGCGCCAATTCCCGATGCAACAACGCCTCGCAAGCGATGGCGATTACTCCCGTGGTTGTCCGTGCCACTGCTTGGTGTGCTGATCTGGTGGGCCAGAGCGGCGGCCCAGGCAAATCCCAAAGGCCCCAGCCCGCAGATGTTCTGGGCGCAATTCTGCCTGATGATGATTGCCATCCTGCTCGGAATCCGGCGCGGAGGTGTATCGCTCGGCATGATCGGCGGCCTGGGGACGGCGGTGCTGGTGCTCGGCTTCAGAGCGGCGCCCTCGGAACCGCCGATCCAGGTCATACTCATTATTCTTGCCGTCGTCACCGCCTCAGCGACATTGCAGGTGGCGGGCGGTCTCGACTATATGGTGCAGTTGACCGAGAGACTGCTGCGGGCGCATCCCAAGCATGTCACCTTGCTGGCTCCGTTCTGCTGTTTCCTGCTGACCGTCTGCCTGGGGACCGGGCACGGCGTTTACGCACTGCTGCCGGTGATTGCGGACGTTGCGCTACGGACCGGCATTCGCCCCGAGCGTCCGATGGCGGTTTCGGCCATCGCCTCGCAGATGGGCAACACGGCGAGTCCGGTGGCTGGAGTTGTGACCACGTTCCTGGCGTTTTCGGCGAGGACCAGCCATCCGGTAAGCCTGATCGATATCCTGAAGATTACCGTGCCGGCCGGCATCATCGGCCTGCTGGCCGCCGCGCTCTGGAGCCTGAACCGGGGCAAGGACCTGGACCAAGATCCCGAATTCCAGAAGCGCATGGCCGATCCCGACTTCCGCAAAACACTCGACGTTTCTGTCACCACGCTGGGGAAAAAAATCTCGCGGCAGGCAAAAACTTCCGTGCTTCTCTTTTTCACAGGGGTGGCAGCGACCGTGCTGCTGGCACTCGATCAGGACTTGCTGCACCTTGGACTGCTTCCCAAGGTCGGCGGCAGTTCCATACCTTTAACCGTCGTAGTGCAGATGGTGATGCTGACTTTCGGCGCCTTCATCCTGCTGACAACCGACGTAAAAGCGGCTGACATCGCGCGTTCCAGCGTGTTTATCGCCGGCATGATCGCGGTGGTATCCATTTTTGGCATTGCCTGGATGAGCGATACGTTCGTGACCGGCAACAAGGCTTACCTGGTCGCCGAGATGAGATCGATGGTGCAGACCTGGCCGTGGACGTTTGCTATTTCCTTGTTCTGTGTCTCGGCCTTCGTCAAGAGCCAGACGGCGACGATGTCGGTCATGTTTCCGTTTGGCGTTGCCCTGGGCCTGCCGACCACCGTGATGCTCGGCCTGATGCCCGCCACCTACGCGTATTTCTTTTTCTGCTTCTACCCGAGCGATCTGGCGGCGATCAACATGGACCCGACTGGCACGACACACATCGGGAAGTACTTTTTCAATCACAGTTTCATGGTTCCGGGGCTGATCGGAGTGAGCGTGGCAACGGCGGCAGCGTACCTGCTCTCGCGCGTGCTGCTGTGATCGGCGGGCGATGACACCGGCAGCGAAGGACACTGTGTCTCGGATACTGCGCTAACGCGGTGCGCGCTCAACGTGGAGACAGCGGCGCCTATGCGGGCGGCAGCCCTTCGCCAATGACGGTCATCCATTTGCGCACGCGCCACGATTTGATGAGACCGTTGATGACGTAGGGATCCGCCTTGGCGAATGCCTCGGCAAATTGCGCTGTGGGACCGCGGAAGACAATCACGGCGCCGTCTACAGGGTCGGCCAACGCGCCGGCCAGAACCAGTTCTCCACGCTCGAAGGCCCCCGTGGCGTGTTTCATGTGCAGTTCGCGGAATTGCGCCCGCTTCTCGAGGTAACCTTCCACAACTTCGTAAAAGAGGAGGTAATGCATCGTCGGAATCTCCAGCGAGCCCTGCGCTTCTCAGGCGGTTACAAAATTCCCGGTCAGCACAGGTATGCACTCGCCCGTGTAAGGGATACACAGAATCTTCGGCTGCTTATAGTTGCTCAAAGCGGCTGCTGCCGCCTCGGCAAGCGAAGTGAAGCCCGTCATGAACATCTCCGCCAGTTCCCTGGGCTCGATCCCGGAGGTCACGACCAGCACGCGGCACTTCTGGCAAACCCGCGCAAACATGTAGGCTTTTGAGGTATGCCCTTCAGCGCTAAAACCCTGTTGATAGAAATTACGAATGACCGTCTCGACGGAATCGGCGGCTTTCAGCGTGGCGCCAAACTTGCCGATCCCTTTTCTGCATTCCGCAATTAAGACGATGGTGCCGCCGGGATTGACCACCTGTTCGGCTACCGAAACGGCTTTTTGCGCCTGATGCAGATCGATGTCCTTCGGGTATCCGCCGGGGGTGACAAAGATGACATCGTAGCCGCTATCGAACTTGCGGACCCACGACTTCTCGCAGATTGCGACCCCGCGCGCATGCGCCTGCTCCAGGTCGCCGGCGACCGCCTCCACCACTTCGCCGCGATAGTTCTTGATTACGTTGACAATGAAATCGACACCGGCGAGACGGGCTGCCGCAACCGCTTCCTGGTGGAAAACATTCCCCTGGATGATCCCCATCACGGGGCCTTCGGGACGAATCGGAAACGAATGGTGGGTTGCGATGGTTTTGATTCCGGCGATGCCCGGCACCACAGATTTCCGTCCGCCGCTGAAGCCGGCGGATTGATGGGGAGTGATCAACCCGGTCAAAATCTTCAAAGATGCGTTAGCGTAATGGCTGTTCACGTAGACCGGCACGTGTCTCCCGGTCTCTCCGGCATAGGTCAGGGAGCTGTCGTCGTAACAGTTATGGGAAACGATCTTGAGCCTGGAGCACCAGCGGCCGGTGATGTCTTTCAATTCCTCCGGCGTCGGCAACTCGTGATTTCCCACGGCCACAATCACAGAGACGTTTGCCGGGTCGATGCCGGCTTCGGTCAATTCCTCCATGATCACGGTCAACATGGCCTCGCTGGGCGCGGGTCGTGTAATGTCGTTGACGACGATGGCGACCGAGGTCTTACCCTTGGCTAGCTTCGCCAGACGCGCGCAGCCGGTCGGTTGGGCCATGGCTTGGCGAATGACCGCAAGCTTATCCGGCGCGGCAAGAACCAGCTCGGGCATGAGCACTTCGGCTTGCTGGTTCAATTCGAGTTCGAGGAATTTATCGCCAAAAGGAAATTGAACAACTTGCACAGCTACTCTCCATTCCGATCAGTTAGCGGCCATTTGAAGCCCTAGTATACCCCGGCGTACCAACTCCGAAACCGATCTAACCGTGAGCGGCGGGGCTTCGGTCCGATTTCAGCAGATCCATCAAAGTTGTGATCGAGCCGGTTTTTTCCAGGTTCCAAATGGCGTCGAAAACGCGTCTCTGCCGCGGTTTGGTAAGCGCACCTTCGGCGAGGGCCGCGAATTTCTCCTCGACCTCGCGGTCGCTGAGTGGATTGCGGGCATCGCCCTTCGGGTAATCGAGCTGCTTGCTGAAGCGCTTGCCGTTGCTGGTGATGATGGTGACGCTGGCGCGCTGCAGAGCCGGAAACACCTTCTCGATCTCCGGATCGGCAGTGACTTCAACCTTGCGAAGCTGGGCGCGGATCAGCGGGTCGTTGATCTTTGCCATGGTGAACTGCGCCGGCGTGACCTGGCGGTCGACGATGGCGGCCGCGACGCCGTAGGGCAACGAGTGATCGGCGGTTTCCTTGGAATGCGGATCGTACTTGCTGGGATCGGCTAGAATATCGGCTGCCCGGGCCACGGTGCGAATTTGCACTTTCTCAATCTGTTCAGGCTTGAGGTCGTTCTCCTTGACCAGATCGAGCACGGCCGAGATGGGGGTCTGGGTCAGCGCTTCGGTGGGGAAAAACTTCATGCCGCACTGGGTGATGCGCCACGATTTGCCCAAGCCGTCGGTCAGCACGTTGAGCTTCCACTCGGCGGCGATATCCTGAGCGAGTCCCTCTTTGCCATCGATCACATGCTCTGGCCCTGTATAGCCCCTGGACGCCAGCAAGGCGGCGAGCACACCGCTTTCCGTCGCCAAAGGGTCCGCCGTGTTCTTCATCATGGTCAGCTTGCCGGCAGTCACCGCGCCGAAAGTGGCGCGTGCCGAGGCCGAAATGCCGATGGCTTGTTGAATCTGCTGCCAGGGCAGGTGCAACATGCGGCCGGCAACGATGGGCGAAACAAAGGCCGTGAGCGTGGCATGATGCCAGCCGCGCTCGCGGATTCCCGGAAAAGCGCATTCGACGAAACGCATATTGAATTCGTGACCGAGCACCAGGCCGACGATCAATTCACGGCCGTCACTGCGGGCGCGCTCGCCACAGGCGATGGCGGCAGGGAAGATGTCGGAGGGATGCGCCGGGTCTTGTTTCCAGTAGATGTCGTTGTAATCCATGCAGCGGATCATGAGCGCGTTGACGAACGCCGCATGCACGCAATCTATTTTCTTTCCGGAACCGATGACGGTGGCGGGACCGGGAGCGGCAATTTCATCGAGCACCTGGAGGGCGATGGCCGTGTCAGGCTGGCGGTATCCGCCCAAGGCGCAACCCATGGCATCCAGCAGGAAGCGCTTCGCCTGATGGACAGCGTCGCCTGAAAGATCGTCGAACTTCACCCCTGCGGCCCAGCGGGAGATCTCGACGGTGATGTTTTCTTTGGCGTCCATTTTTGGGGGATTCATGGAATCGGCGAACACCCGGGGAACCCAGTTCAGGCGGGGAAATCCACCGATTGCGGCGATGGCGCCAATCGCGCCGGAGGCTTTCAGAAAACTTCTGCGACTCCCATTCATGCTCATGCTCCTGTTCACCCGGCAAACATCCGCCGCGGCAAATAAGCGGCCAGAAACTCAGACTGAGCGCAATTCTTACCAGATTGGCGGCACCAAAACAACCGAAGAAGATGACGGAAGCCGGGGAGCACCGATCATTGTCTGTATGCGAAGGGTCTATTTGTCGATGAAGGCACAAACATCTTTGACCGCATTATGTAACTGGCGAGTCTCAGTTGTGAAGACCACGTTTCCATCATGGTCATATAGAGTGAATTTGAAGAGTCTCTGACCATGAGGATTCGTTCTCTCACCGCCCACAGCTTCAAGCGAGTAGTTTGCTGCTTCGGCGTTTCGTGTAATGCTTACATTTGGGCACCTCTTTGAGACTTCTCTCGCGATATCCGCCGTGGGAATTGCTGGGACTGAGGCGGGAGTTTGAGTGACCAGCGAGACCTTTACTGACTTAGTCTCCGCCAAGGCAAGGGTTACGCCCACGGTTATCGACACTAGGACAAATGCACCAACGAAAGCGGCCTGCATGCCTTTAGACATCATTTGTTCGTCCTCAAGATGGAGCGCGGATGGGCTCTGGGTATTCGGCTGAAGTGGACTCGTTAGTCGGTAATCCAACGTTCGGGTTTCAAGCCGGGCCCACCTAAGTCATTGCCAGGAGCCTTCTTCACGAGTTCAAGGCTGTTTCTGTCTACCCGCTTGATTTGGATGGGACCGTTTACAGACCGTATCTCAAATTGGTCCTTAGCACTGCTATAGCCCACGGCCATAAAATCTTGGCTGCCCCCAGCCTCTCGGACGAAATCACCAATCTCGATCATTGTGCCGCTCCTGAATGCCCGAATTATCCTCTTTGACAAATGGCTGGCACAAGTGACAAGTTAGGCTGCCCTCAAAATTCATTAGGACACTACCAGCCCTCACTTGGTATCTCGGAGGCAGGGCTCGCGTGGTATTGTTATGGTTTCTGAAAGCTGCAATCTGTAAAGCTATATGGAGGGGATTTAATGCCTGAGCCTACCTATGAAGAACTGAAAGCGAAACTGGCGGAACTCGAGACCAAGCAGCAAAGAACTGGTGTTCTGCAATTCAAGGTCAGCGAGAAGGGCGGAGTGAGCGTTTACGGCCTGGGACGCTTTCCCGTGACACTGTACTACGAACAATGGATTCGGCTGCTCGAAGCCAGCCCGCAACTGCGGGAGTTTCTGGAGGAGAACAAGTCGAAGCTTAAGCTCAAAACTGCATAGCAGGCGGAGGCTGTCCGCTGCCCCTATCGGCAACGGGTCTCAGTTTCGAACGCGCCACTTCGACGCGCCACTCTCACCAGGGTATTGTCCGTTCAGGAGACCCTGACCACGCGCGTACGAAGTGTCTCGAAGGCGGGCGTTCCCAAACCGCGCTCGGCGGCCAGCTTCAGGTAGGGCAGCGAATTCAGGTCCAGATTCCAGTAAGCCTTGGCCGCATAGGCGTCCAGCGCGACCGGGTCGGTTCCGGCCAGCACGGTTCGCTTGAGGACGACATCCTCTAGGCTGCCGCCGGTCGGTCCATTGCGCATGAGCACCCGGTAGGCGTCGATGATGGTCAGCGTCGGACGGATGAAATCCGCCAGGTCAACCAGGCTTTCGTGGATGCGCTGGTGGAGTTGATGTCTGGGTCCGCCAAGAATGCCGTACCAGTTCTTCATTCCCAGGGTCGTGCCGGTCAGGCTGTGATGCTTGGCGATGGGAAGGTTGATGATCTTGTCGGCAGCCAGGAATGGCTCGAATACAGGCCAGTTCTGCAGCACTTCTCCTTGCAGGTCGACGTCCTTAAATCTTTCGGGTTCCGGCAGTATGACCTCCGCGCCCGCGCGCCGTGCGGCTTCGGCGATGCCCGACCGCTGGAAACAGCGTCTGGCGTCGTTGCAGCTCACGTCGGCTACGATGACCTTCTTGGCCCCGGCGTCCCAGCACTGGCGTACCACCTCGGCCACCAGAGATGGATTGGTGTTGGCGGCCTGCTCCGGAGTGCGGTCCCATCCAATGTTGGGCTTGACCACGACCACGTCGGCGCGGGAGACGAAGCGGCGAATGCCGCCTAGCTCTTCGATCGCCCGGCGCACCAGTTGCGCGGGGTCGTCTCCTCCCTGCGCAATGATCATCTCCGGCAATTTCGTCTCCGGGGCAACGGTGTGGCTGCGCTTTGCGCCCATCACCAGGGTTTGCTCCGGACGCGTGCTCCGCTGGTCGAGCCAGAAACCCAGGGCAGCGCTTCCCGCGCCGGCGCCGGCGAGCCGTAAAAGCTTAAGTAGCGCTTGGCGTCGATCGATCGATTCCATTGCGGATTAAACCTCCACCAGCGAAATCCGGTTGGGATCGTTGGTGCCCAGTTGATGCCGCGCATCGGCCGCCAGGGCAATGAAACGAGGCGCCCTGCCCGCCGCCAGCAACGTCTTGAGTCCTTGTTCGGCGCGTTTATGCTCGATAATCCGCCAGGCGATGAAATCGAGCGCGACCGGGTCCCGCGCAAGGATTATCCCGTTGTGTTGCCAGGTAGACTCCGGCTCGAAGGAAGGCCCGCCGTCGAACGAAGCGGTAGTCGCATCGCAGATGGTCAGCCGCATCTTCGTCCGTATAGCGGGCAGCATATTCAGATCCGCGATCCCCGGATTGCAGCCGCTGGCGTGCAAGCTGTACGGGTTGTCGATGACACCGTACATATTCTTCAGCGCTGCCGTGATTCCGGAATCGGAATGATCCTTCAGCACCGGCACATTGATCAGCACGTCGCAGTTTCGGGTCAGAATCTTCGACAACTTGCTGCGCACCGTGCCAAAAGATTGCGGCTGTTCTTCGTAGCCGAAGGCGTCGGTTCCCTGGCAACGCACGCGGTTGGCATCGGAAGACAGGTGAAAGCCGGCGCGCTCCAGTTCCCTGTTCTCGCGGTCCCAGACAAGGATGTCCCGGGCGGGGATGCCGGCTTGTTGAAGCCTTTCGCAAATGGCGTCTACGAGTCGCACATTGGTGGACAGCCCGCGACCGGCGATGGTGTTCACCTTGAGTCCCACTTTTTCACCGGGCCGGGCCAGCTTCTGCCACGCTTGCAAGGGATTGTCGACCCCGTAAAACGCCTGCATTCCCCGGTCGAGCAGGCTGAAAATGCGTCCAGAATCGACTTTCGACCCGGCCGCGCGAAGCCTGGCATCGCGGGCCACCACCACCCTCGATTTGACGGTCGCAACCTGCGCCGGCAGCAGTTTGAACTCGCCGGCAGCACTCAACGCGACCGCTCCAGCTACACATTTCTGGAGGAAATCCCTGCGGCTTGTTCCAGCTTTATGCTCGTCCATCGGAGACCTCCTTGCAAACGGGTCTAGAGTCTCGGCCCAGCTCACTTTTTGAGACGCTCCGCCAGTCCGCGTCCCAGTTCGAGAATTCCCTGCTGAACCTCCGGCGATCCCTCGTAGGCCACGATGCGCACCAGGTAACGTCCTTGGTGGAAGATCAGGCTTTGACCATAGAGGCGCGCGCTATCGCCAAGCGAGACCACTTTGGCGCTGCGTGCCGGCTCCGAATCGAAGATCTTGCCGGCGCCATCGCCGCTGGTCATGGTGTAGACATCGACGACGGCTTCGACTTTGTTCTGGTACTTATAATCGGCGGTCGACACGCTCTCGACACCGGCTTTCAAATACTTTTCCGCGTCGCCGTCGATGTAGCGCCAGAGATTGGCCGCGTCGAAGCTTCGAGTCTCGCCGGTTTTGGCCCATGCGGAAACTTCGTTCGAGGCCGGAAAAGGCCCGGACGTTACCGCCGTCTTCGGGTTGCATCCCGCGCCGGCGGCGAGCGTGAGCACGCAGGCAAGCAGAAGTCGAATTCGAAAAGCCCCGCGGCAGTGCATCAATTCGGTCTCCTCTTGCCACGGTTCAGCAGGATCTGGTTGGTTTGCGAGCGGCTCTCGCCGATGCTGGTGACGTAGACCGCCGGACGGTCCGCGACGGGACAAGCATATTCGCACGCGCCGCAGCCCACGCAGAGACTGGGATCGAGATATGGCTGCTTGACCTCTTTGAGGTTTCCCTTGGCGTCCACCGTCTCGGCCTGACGAAGATAAATGGCCTTGGGAGAGGTTGGGCACCACTCCTGGCAGACGATGCACTCGGTAGCCATTGCCCAGGGCAGGCAACGCCCGCGATCGTAGAAGGCGATTCCCAACTTGATCGGCTTAGTGTCCGCGCCAAGTTCCACGGTCCAACCCTTTTCTCTGGGCGTAATTTTCCAGATCGCTCCGGTTGGGCAGACCTGCGAGCAGAGCACGCAACTGGCTTCGCAATAGCCGGTTCGGGGCACCAGCACCGGCGTCCAGAGGCCTTCCAGTCCAGCCTCCGTCAGCGTCGGATGCAGTGCGTTGTTGGGACAAACCTTCATGCACTCGCCGCAGCGTATGCAGCGCTCGAGAAAGTGCTCCTCATCGAGCGCCCCGGGAGGGCGCAGCAGCCGCTCATGGCGTTCGACGGCAAATCCGTTGGTGCTGCGCGCCAGCGGAACGATGGCCGCACCGGCAATGACTCCGCCAATCAGTTTGCGCCGCCGCAGGTCCGGGCCATCCACCGAACCGCTTGCAGGAAAGAATTCGAAGGCGAGCCCGCCGTCCGGACACTCATCGACGCAGTTGAGGCAGAGATGGCACTCGGCTCTGCGCCAAGGGACGCCGCCAATGGGATCGTCGCCACCCTGGCAATGCATCAGGCAGCGGTTGCAGTCGTTGCAATGTCCGGACTTTTTCGAGAGGCCGAGGACCGACCAGCGCGAGGCAACGCCCAGCAGCGCGCCCAGTGGGCACAAGGCTCGGCACCAGAAGCGCGAAACGCGAAGATTGAGCGCCATCAGAAAAATGAAGATCAGCCCGAGCAGGAAACCCTGCCGGAAATACGGCTGCTTGAAGCTGAGCACCAGGGCGCCGAAGATGAAGTGCAGAATGCTGCCCGCCGTCTGCACCACTCCGAAGCGGCTGTGCTCAAAGGCGTGCAGAGCCGCCGTCAGCGCGTAATTCAGCCCCGGCAGAATTGACAACCCGAGCGAACGCACCAGCAGCGAAAAGGGATCGAACCATCCGGCGATACCCGTACCGAAAACGGCTGCGACCAGGACGACTACCAGGATGTAATACTTGGCAGTTTGCCAGCGTTGGTAGCGGTTCGACTCGATCAAACGCTTGCCGCGCTTGCGCTCCGACTTCAGATTGCTAAAAAAGTGACTGAGGGAGCCCATGGGACAGATCCAGCCACAGAAAAAGCGTCCCAGAAACAGGGTCGGAATCAGGATGATCAGGCTCCAGAGGAGTCCGTGATAGAGCGAGTGCGTGGCCAGCGCATTCGAAAGCGCGACCAGCGGATCAATCTGAAAGAAGAGGCGAACCGGGTAAGCGAGCGGCATGTCGCTCGCGGTTGCGTGCAGAGATCCCGGCAGCTCTGTCCGCAGCAGGAGAAACAGAAAAAGCAGGAAGAACACGAGCTGCGAAATCCGTCTTAGCCTTGCAGGCTTCACCCAGCGCACTCCTCAAATCCTAGCAGGCTGGTGAAAAAACTGCTCTCCAAGGGTGTCATCCTAAGCGCAGCGAAGGATCTGCTGTTTGCGCACGCTGAAATAAAGCAGATCCTTCGATCGCGCAAATTCGGCGCGACCTCAGGATGACACTTCCATGAGTTTTTTCAGCAGCCTGTTAGGATGTTCCCCTAATTCGCCCCTCACGCGCTGTGAGCAAGATCACCTTTTCGGCGCAGCCGGGCGGAATAACACAGGCAGGCCCAGGACAGCCCCGAGTGTGCGTCACGTCCTGCCCGTTAACGAACCGCAAAAGCAAGTTTCTGGTTGCGGTCGGGCCTATGGTGCAACGCGGGCAAACAGCAGATCCTTCGCTCCTCCACCCCAGCAACGGCAAAAGCGGCCGTCGCCGGGGACCCCGGTTGCGCTCAGGATGACACCCGCGAAGGAGAGTTTTTCAGCAGCGCGCTAGAGTGCCAAAGAGTCAGCGCTAGCGGGCCAGCGGCGGTTTGAACTGCTCGTCGATCTCCACCTGGTAGCCGGCGACAAGCCGATTGGTTTCATTCGCCATGCCAATAACGGCCTGCAATTCCTGGAACATGGCGTCGGTCATTCCCTTGCCGCGCGCCGACGCCGTGTGGGAAGCGATGCAATAACCGCAGCCATTGCTGACGCTCACGGCCAGGTAGATCAATTCCTTGGTGAGCGGATCGAGCGCGCCCGGCGCCATGATCTGCTTGATGCTTTCCCAAGTGCGTTTCAGCGTAGACGGATCGTGCGCAATCGCCTTCCAGAAATTGTTAATCCAGTCGGTCTTGCGCAGGGCCATGATGTCGTCGTAAACGGCGCGAACCTCCGGGCTCGCATCTGCGTATTCAATCAATCCGAGTGTCGCCATTTCATCCTCCCCGGGGATCGTGATGCGACCGGCTCGCTCCGGCCACGGACAATCCGATAGTGTAGCGGTGTAGCGGCTACGAAGCGGTGGCTCGCGAAGCCTTGTTCTGTATGGATCGCTCCACCAGGCTAACCCCTACGGTCAAAACCAGAGACAGGGCCAAGCCGGGCATGATGCCCCCGCCAAATATTTTGAAGAAGCGCGGAACGTACTGGATGACCGACGCGCTGGTGCCACCAATCAGCAGAGAAGCGATGGCGGCATTTTTAGTGACGCAGGTTTTGCCGCTCTTGTCCTTCCACAGCAGCCCGATCACCAGCGGCAGGAACAGGCCGCCTCCGGTAAAGGTATAACCCCACAGGCCGGCGGACAGAGCAGTTGGGAAATGGAGGGCCACCCAGACCGATCCCAGGCCAAAGATGAAGGTCAGCCAGCGGGCCCATTGGATGAGCTTCTTGTCAGGATAGTCTTCCCGGATCAATGGTTTCACGATGTCCATCAAGACCAGCGTCACGCCCGAATTCATGAAGGCCGCGCTCACGGTCATGTCGGCCCCGATGATGGTTACCACCAGCAAAGCCCCAAAGACCGGCGGAAGCCAGTTGACCAGCAGCCAGCCAAAAGCCATGTCCGGACGCGCCAGGTGCGGGTTCATGACGTGAGCGGCCATGCCCATCAGGATGCTGGCTGAACACATGAGCATGGCAAAGAAAGCCGTGTAAAGGAATCCCCTGTAGGCGGTCTTGGAATCCTTGGCCGAAAAACAACGCTGCCACCACACCTGCAAAGTAAAGACGCCGCACATGGGAGTGATCAACAGGGCCAGATTCTGCGCGAAACCTGTGTTGCCGAATGACCAGAGGTTGGGCTGAGCGGCTAGAATGCCGGTCCTGATTCCGCCGATTCCACCGGACTTAAAAAAAATGATACCGAAGAATACGAAGCCGACGAACAGCCTGATGCCACCTTGCAGCACATCCGTCCAGACCAGCGCCCACATGCCGCCGACCGCTGTGTAGATGACCGCCGTCAGGGTTGCGATCCAGATGCCGGTTACCGGGTCGATCCCCATCACCACGGCCAGCAAAGTGCCCAAGCCGATAGCCTGCACACCGATCCATGCGACCATCGGAATCGACATGGCGAAGCCGCCGAGAATACGCAACCACTTATCGTGGAACAGTTGCTGCTCTAAAAACTCGTTGAACGTGGTGTAGGCATAGCGTCCGGCGATTCCAGCCACGGTTACGGCAAACAGCACCTTGGTACCCTGCTCGCCAAACATCATCCAGAACTGGCTCAGGCCAATCTCGTAACCCTTCCCCGCATAGCCAATGAAATTGCCCACGCCCAGCACACTGGCAAAATCCAGAAAGAACATCAGGAACAGCGGCAGTTGCTTGCCGCTGATGAAGTAGTGCTTGGCGCTCTGGCTTCCCTTGTGGGCCATGAGGTAGCCAATCAGGATCTGCGATGGCACAAACAGGACCAACATCCACAGCGCGTATTTGCCGATGAGAGTGATATGCATAAATAAGGTCACCATTCCATGTTTCGCAGCCAGAACACCGGGCATGGACGCCAAAACACTCGCCCTAACTGCTGAATTTTTTTAGCGCGGCGGCACGAAACTCGGCTCTTGCCTTATCCATTTGCCGCAATGTTTCTTCGATCGGCAGACCAAACGATCCCCGGGCCGCGGGAATCACCGTCGTGCACTCGTTGCTGTCCATGAAGACAGCCGCGTCGAGGAGACGAGCCTCATCCTCGGGCGGAATCGCGATAAATCCGTGCTTGTCGGCGTGAATCAATTGGCCGGGCAAAATTTTGCGTCCGAAAACCTCAACCGCGCAATTCCAGCGCACTGGAATCACGTGGGCGTGGCCGACGCACAGCCGCCGGGCCAGACTCTTCAGGCCCGCATTGGTCATCTCGTCCAGATCGCGGATTGCCCCGTCGGTAATGGTGCCGACGCATCCCAAGGCCCTGTGGGTGTTGGACTGGACCTCGCCCCAGAAAGAGCCGAAGACGTTCGGCTTGTCGAGATCCTGGACCACCGCGATCTTGGGGCCTGGGATCGATGCGACGTACTTCAGGTACTCGCCGCGGGCGCCGGGGTTTTCCTTGTGTTTGGGATTTCCCGGCTCAACCACCAGGGTAATGGCGTATCCGACCATAGGCCCCATATGCGGCATGAAATCGCGCACTTCTTCCAGGTTGACGGCTTCATGCGCGGGGTCGTGCTTGGTGATCTGCTCCCATCCGTTGTAGATTGTCGGGGTATTCCAACGCTTCAATTGCAGTAATTCGGCGTGCGTCAGCATTCCATTCTCCAAGGGAAATATGCTCGGATGCTAGCCGCGAATCTGCGCCGGGTCAAGCCCGATGCTGTGGCGCACGAGCAGCGGCGGCGCGGATAGCTCCGCATACACCAGCCAGGAAACCGCTTTCGATTGTTGCTGGAAAGTGCGACCAGCTATGATGGTCTTGCCGATACGAAACCCTGTTTGCCGGCCGTTCTCGGCATGGATGCCGACCATGATTTTTCAACGCCAGAGATTCGTACTGATTGCCCTGCTCGTCGCCGGCGCTTTCTTCATGGAAAACCTGGACGGGACGGTGATTGCAACCGCGCTGCCGCAGATGGCTCCGGCACTCCGTACGACTCCAATCGCGCTCAGCGCGGGCATGAGCGCATACATGCTGACACTGGCCGTCTTCATTCCGATCAGCGGATGGGTGGCCGACCGGTTTGGCTCGCGAACCATATTTGCCGCGGCGATCGCCGTGTTCACGCTCTCCTCGATTCTCTGCGGGTTGAGCAATCAGCTTTGGCAATTCACCACCGCGCGGGTTCTGCAAGGCATCGGCGGAGCCATGATGGTGCCCGTCGGCCGCCTGGTCGTGCTCCGCAACACCGAGAAGAAAGACCTCATGCGGTCGATCTCCTACATTGTCTGGCCCGGACTGGTGGCGCCGATCCTCGGGCCTCCCGTGGGCGGATTCATTACCACCTATGCTTCCTGGCGATGGATCTTTTTTCTGAATGTTCCGCTTGGCGTTCTCGGCATACTGCTCACTTTTGTGCTCGTTCCGAACCACCGGACGGACGAAAAAAATCCGCTGGACTGGCTGGGTTTCGTGTTGAGCGGATTTTCCTGCTTCTGCTTGATGTACGGTTTGGATTTCATGGAGCAGCAGCCGATTGCGTGGCTGAAGGTCGGCGTTTTTTGGACGATTAGCATTGGGTGCGCGGGCCTGGTTGCCTGGCACGCCCGCCGCCATCCGTATCCGCTGATCGATTTATCGTCGCTTCGCATCCCGACATTTGCCACCGTCATCTTCGGCGGTTCGCTGTTTCGCGTTGCCATCGGTACGACTCCGTTTCTGCTGCCCATGATGTTTCAGGTGGGCTTCGGCATGAGCGCGTTTGCCTCCGGGCTGCTGATGATAGCTCTGTTTGCCGGCAATCTCGGCATGAAGACATTTACGACGCCCGTGCTGCGACGCTTTGGCTTCCGCAGCGTGCTGATCCTCAATGGGGTGCTGGCCGCACTGTCGATTGCTGCCTTCAGTTTGCTGACAGCCAGCATGCCCAAGATGCTGATTGCCGCCGTCTTGTTTCTGGGCGGACTGTGCCGCTCCATGCAGTTCACCAGCCTGACGACCCTGGCGTTCGCCGATATACCCACTGAGAAAATGACCCGGGCCAACACTTTCCTCAGCACGGTGCAGCAGATGACAATGGGCATGGGAGTCGGGGTTGGCGCCGTGCTTCTGCACCTTGCGGCGCTGCTGCACGGCAGGCACGCCTCGGCGCTGGCGGTTGCCGATTTTCATCTGGCATTTTTTCTGGTCGGGGCAATGGCCCTGATGGCGATTGGCGATTGCTTCAAACTCGAACCCGACGCTGGAAGCATCGTAAGCGGCCACCAGAGCGGTGGCGCACCCTACGCGCGGCAACCCAGTTCCGATTGAAAGCATAGCTTCCGCCAACCGGCTGCGGAAAAACAGGTTTCAGGTGAGGTGGTCCAAGTTCTTCTGCTGTCGCCGCCAAAAACCGCTTGACTGGGATGCTTCCGAAAGGTAACGTCCCCCAGACAGAAGCACAATTGCGATCGCTCCGATCCGGCGGAATCCGGTATTGCCAATACAAACGAGAGAGCAGCACCGAGTGCGACGGTAAAGATCTCGCGCGAAAAGTTCTCCAAGCCATCAGAGAGGGTAGTTCCGTGACTGAAAAGCCGACAAGGGTCCGACGGTTGGTGTTGTTTGCGGTGTGTCTGGTTTATCTGATCACCTATCTCGACCGGGTCAACATTTCGGTAGCGGCTCCGCTGATGATGAAACATTTCGGGCTGAACAAGCTGCAGTGGGGGCTGGTGCTGTCGGTGTTTTCCTGGACGTATTCGTCATTCCAGATACCGATTGGCATGCTGAGCGATAAGTTCGGGCCGCGCCGGGTGCTGGCCGCGATCGTGTTTTTTTGGTCCTTGATGACCGCCGCAACCGCGCTGGCCTGGAGTCTGGTGTCCCTGGTGGTGATACGGCTGCTGTTCGGGATTGGAGAAGCGGGAGCGTTTCCCACCGCAACCCGCGCGTTCTCGCACTGGATGCCGTCCGAGGAGCGCGGATTCGCGCAAGGATTGACGCACGGAGCGTCACGATTTGGCGGGGCGGTCACGCCGGTCATCGTGGCCATGATCATGGCGCGCTGGGGCTGGCGCTCCGTATTCTTCATATTTGCCATCACCGGTTTAGCGTGGTCCGCTTGCTGGTATTTCTGGTACCGCGATAAACCAACCGAGTACAGGCAAAAATGGGGCGGCGTCAACCAGGCCGAAATCGATTTAATCGACGGCGGAAGATCAGGCAGGAAGATCCCGAAACTGAAGTTCAGAACTCTGATGAAGAGTAAGAACATGTGGTTTCTCAGTTTGAGCTACCCGACCTACTGCTACGTCATCTGGATCTACCTGACGTGGCTGCCCGCGTACCTTGTCGAAGCCAGAGGATTCAGCATCATCAAGATGGGCATTTTCGCTAGTCTCCCACTGATGGCAGGCACGGTCGGCGATACCCTGGGAGGCTGGTTGTCCGACAAAATCTGGCGCAAGACAGGACGCGGTACCTTTTCCCGCCGGGTGGTGGCAATGACCGGCATGATGGTGGCCGCGGCCTTCATGATACCCGGGGCGCTGGCACACTCGGCCTACATGGCGGTTTTCCTGCTCGCGTGTTCCCTGTTTGGATTGGAAATGTCGGTTGGGGTTTATTGGGCCGTCTGTTTGGATGTTGGACATGAATACGCCGGAACCGTGTCGGGCATGATGAACTCTGTAGGGAATATCGGTTCGGCACTTTCGCCGCTGGTCTTCGGCGCCATCTTGCAATTTACCGGTTCCTGGGTCTATCCCTTCATCGCTGCCAGCGGCATCCTCGTGGTGGGAGTGCTTTTGTGGCTGGGCGTCAATCCGGAACTTTCGGTGGCGGACGAATTGGGATTGCGTCTGCCTGAAACCAAGAACGCTTTGTCTCAAGCGTAAAGCGAATGGAACAATCGATTCGACCGTGGTGCAATTTCGCAGAGGGCTCAACCATCGGCCACGAAGGTTCGGAATCAGGGCAGATCGTGCTCGATGAGGAACATCCGGATGGAGCCCGCATCTCCCTGGAACGAGCTACGACAATCGCGCCCTTCGCTATCACCTGCGGAATTTATGGGTGGTTCTTTCATACTCGATATTTCAGCGATGAGGCTGAGGCGAAACGCGAGTTTCACTCGATGAAGGCCGCACTCGAACAGATTATCGAGGGATTGCCAGTTACGAGCGCAGAAGAATCGGATACGAATTCAGAAAAAAAAGACGCAATGGAGCGATCGATGAAGGCCATTGCGCAGTTTGTCGAGAGATTCCCCACGTAGTGATTCCGGGATGGGAAACACCATGGGAATTGAGTAGCTCACGCCGTCGGAATCCCGGCGGAATCCCTCGTCGTTCTAGCTTTCCGAGTGATTCACCAGCACCCGCAATGGCACCGGTTTGATCGGAGGCCGCGCCGTATCGGGCTGGATCGAATCGAGCGGCGTGCTGGTTTGCTTTGCGATCAGACGGGAAATCAGATGGCCGCACATGCGGCCCTGGCACGATCCCATGCCAGCGCGAGTTTGTACTTTGATTCCTCGCAGGGTGCAGTCACCTTCGCCTATCGCGCGGATGATCTGGGCGGCTGGCACGCTCTCGCAGCGGCAGAGAATGGTGTCCTCGGTGATCAAATCCAGCAGCGCGGGCTTGAGTTGCATCATTCCCGCAGCCAGTTCGGCAAACTCCCTGGCACGCGTCAGACGCTTACGAGTATCTTCTTCTTGTTTACGGCTGGCGCTGGTCTCCGCCTTCCTGAGGGCGCGGGCGGCGGCGAGTCCCGCGATTCTTCCTTCCTCGATGGCCACCTCAGATCCGCCGATGCCTCCCACTTCACCGGCTACGTAAACTCCTTCGACGCTGGTGCGCTGATCGGGGTCATGCCAGGTGACCCATCCGCCGGCGCGCTCATGGAAGTCGAGCCGGCAGCCCAGGAGCCGGGTCAATTGCGTGGCCGGCAAGAAGCCATAAGAAAGACACAGGGTATCGGCTTCGAGCGTCCGCTCGGTTCCCGGCACCACATGCCATTCGTCATCCACCTGGGCGACCACCACTGCTTCCAGTTGCTCCGTCCCCAGGGCGCGGACCGGAACATGGCTGGGATGATACGGAACGCGCGCCTTCTTCAGCTTCATCCAGTAGGTCATTCCCTCGCGCATCTTTCCCCAGTGGCCGAGAGAGCGCAGCGCGTTTTCCATCGACACCGGCGGTTTGCTGGAAGCCTCCAGGATATCCACCACGGTTGCTCCGGCGTCGACCAGTTGACTGGCTACCTTTAATTGCAAAGGACCGACACCGGCGAGCACCACGCGGCGCCCCGGCAACACCCTCTGCGTAATCAGCAGCGATTGCGCGGCGCCTCCCATCATGACCCCAGGCAGCGTCCATCCCGGAAAAGCCACCGGCACCTCTTGCGCACCAGGCGCCAGAATCAGATGCTTGGCGCGTAGCTCCTCGGTCCGTTCTTCGCGGCAGAGGCCGAGGGTTCCATCCGGGAAAATCGACCAGACCAGGGTGTTCGGAAGAAACTCGACGGAGGAGTTTTTCACCCGTTCGACCAGCTCAACCCCTTCCACGAACTGGCCGCTCTCCGCCTTCAGATTCCGCACCGCGAAGGAGTCGGGAACCTGCTTGTAGTACTGGCCGCCCAGGGTGGGATATTCGTCGAGCAGCACCACCTCGGCTCCGGTCTTGGCTGCCTCCAGTGCCGCACCCAGACCCGCCGGCCCGCCGCCGACGATGGCAATTTCAACTTCGCGCATGGTCATCGCTCCTATTCGCTTTCGCTCAGTGCAAAACCGGGGATACTATTTCTCTTTCCATTTCATTTGAGATCGCCGCTCCCTGATGGTCGCGTCGATTGGAGCATTGTGGCTCCGGGATACATCGTCCCCGGTTTTGCTATCGCGTGCTCACACGCATGCCATCCCGCACCGTGGCAATGCAGGCCCTGACGTGGCCAAGCTCGGCCACGGTTACCATGCACTCATTGCAGATTCCCATGCCGCAAAAAACTCCGCGCGGCTGCCCTCCAGGCTCCGCATGGCGAAAGACGCGCCTGCCCGACGCCAGCATGGCCGCCGCCAACGACTCGCCCTCATAGGCCGGAATCGCTTCTCCGTCGACGGTGATGCGCACCGCGCGGCCGCGTTCGACATTGGAGTCGATCCGCAAAGATCTCTCGTTCCCACTCTCCATCCCTTTTACCCTCGGTGTGTTGTTCCTTTCATTGTTCACGACCGGAGCGTTGATGTCCATGCGAATGCGACGGGGGCGCAAACTCCGACCGTCCCACTAATAGAACTTGCAGGTGGCCACATTCGCCGCAGTTGGCTGATGTGGGGCTAGAAGAGTCTAACGGTGTCGGAGAGATGCCGAGCGGATTGAGACGTTTTCATCTGTCGAAGCAGTCGCATTTCGTCACATTCGCTTGCTATCATCGACTTCCCAAGGAAACTACCCCACGTTAGCCAACAGCGGGCGAACATGGGGCACCAGCGCGAGGTGCGAGCGGAACTGACACCCCATATCAAAGGCTGAAGCCCTAAATGTGGGCCACCCATGTAAGGAAGTGGTATGAATGAAATTTTGAAATATGTTTCACTAATCACACTTTGCGGGACAGCTGTCTCGTTTGTTATTGGCCTCATTAAGTGGATGGATCAAAGAAATAAAGAGCAGGAACAAAAGCAATACGAAGCGTTTCACAGAATGGTTTGCATCGCTTCTGGTGTTGATGAAGCCGGGAAGACGGTAAAGATGGTGCAACAAATAGCCGCCATTTATCAGCTTCAGGCATACAAGAAGTATGCCTTTGCGTCTATCCCGGTGTTAAAGCTAATGCAATTTGAGTATGGTAAAGCTCAGGATGATAGGTCCAACCATATGGAAATAGCTTTAAACCAAACAATCGAAGAGCTATCAAAGCACTAACTAGCGATTGGAGGACGGAATTTTCGCTGGCTGGTGACCCACAAGTCATTAGGAAGCATTGGTGCCCCATGTTCGCCCGCTGTTGGCTAACGTGGGGTAGTTTCTTCGGGAAGCAGCAAGCTAAGGTGAACTTCGGATTGTCGTTTGCTTGCCGTCCACTTGGACTCAATCTCGACCATTCCCGCCTCGCCGCTCGCATAGTGGCGAAAGCTACTCCAGGGCCAATCTCCCGGCTTCTCGACGAGTCCGCGCGTCACCGGATTGCAATGAATATAGCGAAGCTTTTCCTCAAACTTCTCGTAGTCGCGGATATTGTGATCGTAATAACGTCTCTGCCAGAACGGCGGGGCAGCCAGTACGCTTTGGCTTACGGCAGCCGCGCGCTTGACCATCGCCAACTTTAGGGATTGCACTGCGCTTGCCAGTGAATCTACATCCGGCTCGGAGACCAGCAGGTGAACGTGCTCCGGCATGACCACAAATCCGTAGACGCGCAGCCCAAAGCGCACCCGGGTTTGCTCCAGGCAGCGCACGAACAAATCACGGAGACACAACTCTTGGAATTTTTGCTGCCTGCGGTAGCAGCTAAACGTAAGGAAGTGCGATTGATTGGACTCCTGATAACGTTTCAGGCTCCACGGCATGCGCCAAAGGTTAACACAGTTGCTGCACACGTACTGCGGCCAGGAAACTACCCCACGTTAGCCAACAGCGGGCGAACATGGGGCACCAGCAAGTCTAGGAAGCTATCGCACGTGAAGCGTGGAGCGTCAGCCAGTCACGCGCGCCGGCACTGCTCTATTGCGTTCCGCCGAAGGTCAGCCGCAGTCCGGCCCTCGCCATCACCGGAGGCCCAAGCTGAACGATCGGGGTACGAGCAACCTGGTAACGGCGGTTGAACATGTTCTCGGCCGCGCCATAGACCTCGAATCCTCGGCGAATCCGGCGCGAAAGATAGGCGTCAGCGGTAAAGAATCCGTTCAGCGGAAACTGGTTCAGATCGTCGTCGAACTGCTTGCCTACATAACGCGCTTGCATGGCGAAGGTGAGTGTTTTCGGATTTGAGTAGCGCAACTGCGCGGTGGCAACGTTGCGCGGCACCTGAGGCACGTCGAGTCCCACCAGCGAAGCATTGGCCGGGAAGCTGAGCACCACGGCGGCCGAGTACTGGTAAGCCGTTTCCAGACTGATGGTTTTGGTGATCTTGGTTTGCGCGGAAAGATCCACTCCTTCGGAGCGCGTCCGTCCCAGGTTCTCTCGCTCACGGGTAATCAGCGTGGGCGTTGAGGTGAGGGTCACGTTCGAAACCGGGTCGGTAATGATGTCGTAGAAATAACTGCCGCGCAGCACGACGCGATTGCCGATGCGCGAGCTCAGTCCGGCTTCGCCGCCAGTGAGCCGCTCGGCCACAAGATTCGGGTTCGCATTCGTCACTTCGTTGCCGACGCGGAAGCTACGATACAACTCGTCCAGGCTGGGCGCGCGGAAGGAACGGCCGACGGAGGCAAACGCCGTTAGAGCGTCTTGTGATGGAGTAGCGTGCCGCCGCCCGCGGGTTGAAGGCAGTTTCATTGCGGTCGGGATAAAGCGTCGATGCAGCCTTTACGCTGCTCACGATGGGCGTAGTGATTTCGTGTCCATTTTGATTTGCCCAGTCATCCACGCGCGCGCCCAGCGAGAGCAGCAACTTCGAGGTAAGCCGAAAGCGATCCTCGCCATAAAAGCCGATGCGTGCGTTGCGAGCCGCCATTGTTGAGATTCGCCGTGGGAACCCCAGCCGTATAAGCCAACTTCCTGATCGTTGCCGCTTACCCACTGCGTGTCCACGCCCGCCAGCAACATTTGCCGGCTGCCGGCCGGGCGCGACCAGAGGACACTGGAACCCATCTGCGAGACGGGTACCGTCTGATAGCGAGTCAGCACTTCGGAGTTCCGGTCGGCCGAAACCGAGCTGAAGGTTTGCCAAAGGCTTTCGGTTCCGCCAAAGACGCGCACCCCGAAACTGCCCAGCTTTCGCGAAGTGAAGATCGACTCCCGTCCGCAATTGACGCAGGTCGGCGCTGTTGACCTGAAGAAGGGTTCCATTCTGGCGCGCGTCCTGGTAGTAGTTTCCGCCCAAAAAGACCCGTGCGTTGCCGCCGAAAAGCCGCTCCAGCAGCAGGTCGCCGGTCCGGTGTTCGGAGTTCACCACGGTATCGACGGCGCCGCGCTCACTGGCGGCCAGCGGCATGGTAGCCGTTGGTATTGAAGCCCTCGCCGCTGGCGATAACATTCCATTTGCCCATGCGCACCGCGCCCATGGCCGACCCGATCGGAGTATTGGAGCTTCCGAATGTCGTATCCGCCGTGAACCATGTTTGGAGCGGATTCTTGCGAATGACATTGATTACTCCGCCCATGGCCTCCGAGCCGTAAAGGTCCGACTCGCTTCCTTGCACCACCTCTATGCGGTCGACGGCAGCACCCACGAACTGTCCCCAATAAACCCATGCGCCGTACGGATCGGCTGCGGGAATGCCATCTTCCAGCACCAGCGCCCGGCTGGCGGCGTTGGCGCCCACGCCGCGCAAAGAGACTCCCCCTGTTGTTCCATTCGTGCTCCAACCTGGCGTGCGGCGGAAGAGCTTGAATCCGGGAACCTCGCGCAAAGTGCCTTCCACGGTCATTGCTCCGCTTGTCTCCAGCTTTTCGCTGTCCACCGTGGCCACATTGGGTTGCGGCGTTTCATCTGCGGCAGTCACGGTAACGCGTTCTTCCACACGGCTTACTGGCAGAACGATGTCGAGGCCGCCGTGCCTCTCCTGCGGATTCCACGGTAGGATAACCCGGGCAAACCCGGGCGCGGTGACCGTCAGCGTGCCTGAAGTGTCGCTTGCATCTGCGAATACAAACCGGCCCTGAGAATCCGACTGCGCTCGCAGCTTCACATTCCGCAAGGTCAGCACAGCCTGCGCACCCGCAATCGGCGCGCCAGAGGACATCATGCACAGTGCCTTCCAGGGATGGAACCGTTGAAGCGCGCAAGCCGCCTGCGCTTAAGGCAAGCAGGAACTAGAGCGCCGAAAAGATGGCGGAGGGGAACTCGAGGCATGAAGCACCGGTCGTGAACGGATTATCTGGGCCCAATAAACTAAGAGGGCAGACTGTCCAGAGTTGCACGGACGCAGATGCCAACTGACCACGCTTTCGCCGCCGGGCATTCCCTTCGCTGCCCGCGGCTTGAGGAGAAAGAGAAAATCCGCCTTGTGTAAATCTGGATCAATTTTCCGGATTGCGCTACCCACAAGCAGAAAGCGGATACTTTTGACCAGGCCGGCTCAAAGCGCGGCGCAAGCGGCGAGTTATCGAAGGAGGTCGTTACCGGTGATTGATCCATTGGAAGCAGCGGTGGTACGCGAAACGACGCAACAGCTCATCAGGATTCCGTCAATCAATCCGACGCTTGCGCCCGAGGGCAAAGGTGAATCGGCGATTGCCACATTCGCGCGCGACTGGATGCTTGAGCACGGCATGCGAAGCTGGCTCGAAGAGCCCGCGCCAGGCAGGCCCAACGCGGTTGGCGAATGCGGCAACGGCCATGGCCCGACGCTGGTGCTGTGCGCGCACCTGGATACCGTGTCCGCGTCTGGAATGACGATTCCGCCCTTCGATGGATTGGTCGAGGGCAATCGCGTCTACGGAAGAGGAGCTTATGACATGAAGGGTAGTGCCGCGGCGATTCTCTGCGCCGCCGCTTCCGTCGCCCAGGAGCGATGTCAACGGGAAGCTGCTCGTTGCCCTGGTGTCGGACGAGGAGTATGCCAGCATCGGCGCGCAGCACTTCGTCGAGCACCACCAAGCCGACGCCTGCGTCTTGACCGAGGCCAGCGAGGGCAAACTCATTCTGGCGCACAAAGGATTCGTCTGGGTGGAAATCGTAACCTCCGGGAAAGCCGCGCACGGCAGCCGATGGGACCTGGGAGAAAGCGCGATCGGGAAAATGGGCCGTATCGTTTCCGCCTTCGAAGAGTTCGACCGTGACGTCTTGCGAAAGCGCCGCCACCCGCTGGTCGGGCCCGCATCGCAGCATTGCGCTCTCATCCAGGGAGGGACTGGGCTTTCGACCTACTCCGAACGCTGCTCGCTCGAAATCGAGCGCCGCACCTTGCCGGGCGAAAAAACCGAGGAGGTGCTGGCCGAGTTGCGCGATGTCATCGCCAAGACGGGAGAACACGCGGAGCTGCGCTGCATGCTGGAACGTCCTCCCCTAACCTGCGATCGTGACCAGAACATTGCCACGCTTGTTCGCGAGGCCGCACGCCAAGTCACTGGACATCTGCCGGAAGAAGCCGGAGTCTCTTATTGGATGGATGCCGCCCTGTTCGCCGCCGCCGGCATTCCAACCGTGAATTACGGCCCAGGCGGCGGTGGCGCCCACGAGGCCGTCGAATGGGTCGATATCGATTCCGTGGTGCAGTGTGCCGCTGTGCTGGCGACGACAGCCAAGATGTTCTTTGCGGGAAAAGTCGAATAGGTCTCCGAAAGACTGCTGAAAAACGGGCTCGCTCTGCGGTGAGCATGCAAAGCAGTTGATGAGCAGTCTGCTAACCGGGCGCCCACCTGGAGGGTCAAGATGCCAGAGCGCATGCCAGCCATTTTCTTCGGACACGGCAATCCGATGAACGCCCTGCTTCGAAACCAGTACTCGGAAGCATGGGCCGCCATCGGCGAAAAGGTGCCGCGTCCCAGGGCCATCCTCTGCATTTCGGCGCACTGGTACATTCAGAACGCCGCGGTGACAGTCAGCACCGCCCCGCGGACAATTCATGATTTCGGCGGGTTTCCGCCCGAACTATACCAAGTGCAGTATCCGGCACCCGGTGACCCGGAGCTTGCGGCCCAAGTGCGGAAACTGCTTGCTCCGTTGCCGGTGGGGCTCAACCAAAGCTGGGGATTGGACCATGGAACATGGTCCGTGCTGTGCCACGCTTATCCGCGCGCCGATATCCCGGTCGTACAACTCAGCATCGACGAAACCCAACCGCCGTCGTTCCATTACGAAATCGGGAAACGTCTTGCGCCGCTGCGCGAGCAGGGCATCCTCATTGCCGGTAGCGGCAACATCGTTCACAACCTGCACGCGTATGCCTGGGGACGGCACGCAGTTGAGCCGTATGAGTGGGCGCTCACCTTCGAGCGGCGGGTACGCGAACTGTTGCTGTCCGGGGAGATGGCACCACTCGTAGACTACGAAGACAAACTCGGCAGAGAGGCCCGGCTTGCAGCTCCGACTCCGGACCATTATCTGCCGCTGCTCTATGTCGTTGGGAGCCGAACGGGTTCAGAGCCGGTTGCATTTCCGGTTGAGGGCGTGGACGGTGGCTCCATTTCTATGCTTACAGTGCAGATAGGCTGAGGCGGGCTAAATCGTAGCGGCAGTTGATCTCGATTGTTCACTTAAGATCGAAAAAATATTAAGTTTCTTTGAGAACGGCAGCATCTTTTCCACGGGCACGCAGCATCTATCAAAGCACGGAATTACACCGGGCGCTTACCACGAATCAAGCAGCCTGCAATTGGAAGCTGCTTCTACAAGTTGTTAAAGTCCCTCCAACCGAAGTCACTCGCCTCCATTTCCAACCAGAAAAACCCCGCGCCCGCGGTGTGTCTGGCGGAGGCGCGCCGCTTCAAAGCCAAGCACATTCGTAAGCGAATTTTAGATACAAGAGACTAGCAGGCTACTGAAAAACTTTTAGCCGTGTCATCGCGAGGTCGCGACGGTTTTGCGCGAGCGAAGGACTTGCCTTCTTGCAACGCGCGCCTGCTAGCGATTCCTGGCCGGGTGATTGCGTTTGCGCTTGATTGCCGGCGCCTTGGAGGGCGATTCCTTTGGCTGATCCAGCGAAAACATCGGTTCTGCTAAAAACTTCTTGAGAAAGCCTGCGGGAATGCTGGCGCTCAGGATGGCGTGGTCCTTTTCCTGCTGGACCTTGATGCTATTGAATACGGCCTTTACGTCGGGATCGTTTCCCGACACGTGCAGGCTGCTCTCAATCGACTTGAACATCTCCAGAAAAGCATTCGCCTGGCTGGTGAACTGCCGCGCCTGCGCTTCGCCGGCCAGCAAAAATTCAACCTTCGCGTGCACCGCACCCACATATCGCAAGGATGCGATCATCATGCTGCCGTAAGGCAGAAGCACCTCAAACCCGCCCGGCAAAAGATAAGAACTGGCAGCCCGCGCATCGGCGGGAGCCGCGGGAATCCTGGCAATAGCCCACGCCAAGCTGGCGAAGGGCACGTTGCGGTAATACTGTGCCAGCAGCGACGGCCCGCGAACGGGTAGCGCCAAGTGCCGGGAGCGGTCGATCATGCCGCGGATGAGGCCCGGATCATGGACATTGGAAATGGCGGCCGTGTCGATGCTCAAGATGGCGACGCGCACCGTTCGGTCCTCCACCGGAACATTGAAAATCTCAACGCCCTCGTAACTGTCCACCGACTGGCTGATTTTCCTCAGGTAGGCTTGCACACGCTGGTGATCGAAGTGTCCGACCAGCACCTGCGAGTAATGATTTTCCTCGCTGCGGCCGTTGGACGGTCTGCCCAGGTGTACGGCCAACGCAGCTTCCTCGAGATCGCGTTCGAAGTCGAAGCCGGTCTGCCGGATAAAGTCCTCGTATTCGGGATCGTGTTTCGGAGCTGGTGCGTTGCTGAACGACGTCAAGCGGTGAACGTTGCGCAGGTTCAGGTAGACGACGCCATCACATTCCGGCAACAATCGCGCTGCTTCCGGCGCCGCATTACGGCGAACCAGAAAGAGACCGGCGACGACCGCTGCCAATAGCACCAGCACGATGCTGGAGAACAGGAGGCGTTTTGTTCGCGCCATCATCGGCATCTGCGAGTCCGCTGGCGACAGGGGTTAACCTCGTCAGCAGGCAAAGATTCCATGAAACCTTCTAGTAAAATCACAATCAACGCTAAATCATAGCACTGCCGAACGGTGGCGCAGCAGACCCCGGCGGGCGCGGGCGTGATCGAAAGGGCGGCAGGTTGCGCATCAGCTTTCAGTGTGCTAACCTTTCTTCTTTGTGTGGGCACTAAAGCCTTGGCAGTGTCACGCCCGAAAGTTTAGTGTGTGTGCTTGAAGTGTAGTTCCAGCATCGCTGGCGTAGCTCAGCTGGTAGAGCATCTGATTTGTAATCAGAGGGTCGGGGGTTCAAATCCCTTCGCCAGCTCCAAGTTGCTTGCCGGGTACGCGAGCGTTGGTTTGGGTGTCTGTTGATTGCCCGGCCGAAAAAGTTCGACCCCTGATGTTGCGCGGCTGCGGAGGTGCTCTGGGCTTGGTTTCCAGCAGGTATCAACTTTTGGGCATGCTTGAGTCTCGCGGCTTGACGCAATAGCGCGCAACCGTTCTTGCAATCCACACGGACCTGCCGGTTAGTAAGGCGGCCAGGCGTCGGAAGATGTCTTGGGTGCCTGTAATCGCGTGCTAAAAGGCGCGGATCGCCGCACGAGGCTTCGGCCGGTAATGTGCACGAAGCGGATCTTTGAAACCTTTGGTCTTGGTTCGGAGCCCTCTGGCATTGCGGCGACGCTCCACCATAGAATCGGGACGTGCACAGGTGGGTGAGCGGTTAAAGCCAACAGACTGTAAATCTGTCCGCCTATTGGCGTTCGGTGGTTCGAATCCACCCCTGTGCACCAGCATTTCGCTCGCCGGGTACGTTTTGACCGGCAGGCGGTTCGGTGATGTGTGAGACGCGAAACGAAACTATGGCTGGCGCTGGCAATTTACGGCGGACTGGGCGTACTGGAGTGGCTGACGCTGGACGGCAAAATTCGTTTAGCAGCCTTGTTGATCTTAGCCTTCTTCGTTGTTCGCACCCTGGTGCAAGACCGCAGGGCGGCGCTCGAAGAGCGCGACGAACAGTAGTAGCCGGTGGGAATTGAGCGGGAGTAACTCAGTGGTAGAGTCTCAGCCTTCCAAGCTGTTGGTCGCGGGTTCGATTCCCGTCTCCCGCTCCAGAATTTGGAGATGAGCCGTGAGCATCCCGGCCGACTCACTCAGACTTAAGAGTGTAAGATTCTAAGATCTGAGGGGCCGAGATAAGTTTTGAGAGCCGAGGATGCTCGCCGATAGCGAGCGCCGCAGGCGAGGGCGAAGCAGCGAAGCGTTGCGGAGCCTTCATAACAGAAAGCTGATGTAGCTCAGTTGGTAGAGCACTCCCTTGGTAAGGGAGAGGTCATCGGTTCAATCCCGATCATCAGCTCCAGAGTTTTTGCGGTTTGGCCGACGGTAGCCGAACCATTGCCCGCGGGCGGGTGCGATGGACGTGTTTGCTCGCGCAGATGTGACTCGGCGTACCGGTTTTAATTGCGTGAGTACAACCTGAGTACAACCTGGCCGCGCTAAAAGCGGTCGATCCAAGTATTCAAAGACAGTGCGCAAAATCAAAAGGTAATTATCAGGGCAGACATCATGGCGAAAGAGAAATTTGACCGCAGCAAGCCGCACGTGAATGTTGGGACGATTGGCCACATTGATCATGGCAAGACGACGTTGACGGCGGCGATCACGAAGGTGTTGCAGAAGCACAATCCGAAGATCGTGTTCCGCTCGTTCGACTCGATCGACAATGCGCCGGAAGAGCGCGAGCGCGGGATCACGATTGCGACGGCGCACGTGGAGTATGAGACGGCGAACCGTCATTACGCGCACGTGGATTGTCCGGGGCATGCCGACTACATCAAGAACATGATCACCGGGGCGGCGCAGATGGACGGGGCGATCCTGGTGGTGGCGGCGACCGACGGGCCGATGCCGCAGACCAAGGAGCACGTGCTGCTGGCGCGGCAGGTGGGAGTGCCGTGCGTGGTGGTGTTTCTGAACAAGTGCGACGCGGTGGACGACGCCGAGCTGCTGGACCTGGTGGAGTTGGAAGTGCGCGAGCTGCTGACGGGGTATGGTTTCCCGGGGAATGATCTGCCGGTGATCCGCGGATCGGCGCTGGGAGCTTTGAACGGGGAGCCGGCGTGGGAGGCGAAGATCGACGAGCTGATGGAGGCGGTGGACAAGTACGTGCCGCTGCCGGAGCGTTCGATCGACAAGCCGTTTTTGATGCCGATTGAGGATATTTTTTCGATTCAGGGCCGGGGCACGGTGGTGACGGGTCGGATCGAGCGCGGCAAGGTCAAGGTGGGCGAGGAAGCGGAGATTGTGGGCTTCCGGGAGACGCGCAAGACGGTTGTGACGGGCGTGGAAATGTTCAAGAAGCAGTTGGACGAGGGCATGGCCGGGGACAACGCGGGGATGCTTTTGCGCGGGATTGCGAAGGAAGACGTGGAGCGCGGGATGGTACTGGCGAAGCCGGGATCGATCACGCCGCACACCAAGTTCAAGGGCGAAGTGTACGTGCTGTCGAAGGAAGAAGGCGGGCGGCACACGCCGTTTTTCAATGGCTACCGGCCGCAGTTTTATTTTCGGACGACGGACGTGACGGGGGTAGCGCATCTGCCGGAAGGCACGGAGATGGTGATGCCGGGAGACAATGTGACGGTGGAGATCGAGCTGATCACGCCGGTGGCGATGGAGAAGGGCTTGCGCTTCGCCATCCGCGAAGGCGGCCGCACGGTCGGCGCCGGCACCATCACCGAAATCGTTGCGTAGTAGACTTTAAACTGTTGGCAAAGCGATTCCATCCGCTTTGCCGGGATTCTCGGCGGCCGCTCGAAGGCGCCCGCTGATATCCGGGCTTGGACCCGGACAAGGCCAACGCGGCCTGGCTGGCCGCAAAGGCGATTAACCGAAGGAGTTCAACATGCCCCGCGAAATCGTGACTTTGCAGTGTATCGACTGCAAGGACAAGAACTACTCGACCACGAAGAACAAGAAAACAACGACCGAGCGGCTGGAGTTCAGCAAATTCTGCCGTAAATGCCGGAAACATACGACTCACCGCGAAATCAAGTAATGCGTTGCCCGTACAAAAAGGGTGGCAATTCCCGCGGTGGGTGCGTGCGGCACAGTGGCTTGGCGATTGGCTGGTGCGGCGGAGCCGCTGTCGTCCCCGAGTGAGAACGTAACCAGCCAAAGGGCCTCTTGAATCGAGAGGTTTGGAAGAGGAATAGGGGCGTAAGCTCAACGGTTAAACTGCCGGTCTCCAAAACCGGACTTGGGGGTTCGAATCCCTCCGCCCCTGCCATCCGCTGGGAGACTCGGTGCGGTGGCGACAGAAGTCAGCAGTAGGCGTTCCGGTACGGGACGCGCTCGATAGGATTTAGCAATGGCAAAGGCAGTGGTTGCAAGCATAGACGACAACCGGCTTACGGCACGGATTAAGAGTTGGCCGCATAGGACGAAGGACTTTTACAACGACGTGCGCACCGAGATGAAGAAGGTGACTACGCCGACCGTAAAAGAAGTTCAGGCTACGACGAGCGTTGTCATCGTCACGGTTTTTCTGTTCGGGGTTTATTTCTGGGTCGTGGACGGCACCATCAACCGTGTGCTGGAGCCGGTTTTCCGTTACTTCGGCCAGCACTAGCCACGCGGCGCCGCTGGAGTACGCGAGGTTGGCGGCGAGAGGGCGAGAGATTGAAGTCGCCAGGTGCCACAGGTTGCACCGGCGGGATATCGCTCAAGCGCGAGTTGAGCCGATAGCGTTTGGGGCGAGATAAATCTATGGATGAGATTACGAAAAACGAGGGGAGCATCGGAGACGGACAGCAGGCCGGGGAACCGCCCGAGACTCCCGCTGTGGTTCCCCCTGAAGTTCCCCAGAACCCGAATCTGAAGTGGTACATCGTCCACACATATTCGGGCTTCGAGCGCAAGGTAAAGGAGTCGCTCGAATCGCGCATACGCGCGTTCAATCTGGAGAGCAAGATTGGCAAGGTGCTGATTCCGACCGAATCGGTGACCGAGGTGCGGGCCGGCAAAAAGTACACCAGCGAGCGCATGTTCTTTCCCGGATACGTTCTGGTCGAGATGGACTTGACGGGTTTTCGCAGCGGAGGAGAGGGCGACCATGTCTGGCACGTGGTGAAATCCACGCCACGGGTGACCGGATTTGTCGGCACCGCCAACGATCCCACGCCACTCAGCGAGGACGAGGTCAAGCAGATCGTTTACCGCGTAGCCGACTCCAGAGAGAAGCCGAAGCTCAAGGTCAAGTTCGAGAAGAACGAGTCGGTACGCATCAGCGAGGGTCCGTTCGCGACCTTCCAAGGAATCGTCGACGAGGTTAACGACGACCGTGAGACGCTGAAAGTGATGGTGACCATCTTTGGCCGCGCTACTCCGGTCGAGTTGGAGTTTGGGCAAGTAGAGAAGATCGTAACGTAGACGAAGTGAAGACGGTGCTTCGCGGCGGCTTGGGATTTCACGGGCTGAAAAAGGCCGTGCCAAGCGCTTTAACCTGAGCCGAAAAGCCTAGACTCAGGGCTGCCGGGCAGGGGTTCGCTAATGTGTTTCGAGAGGCTGCCGGTGGTGGCCGCTCGGGCGCAGACGGATGCGACTCCAGTCATGCGGCGGCACCGGAAAACAGAAAGGTTTTTATGGCAAAGAGAGTTACAGGACAGGTCAAATTACAGATTGCGGCTGGCAAGGCCACGCCGGCGCCGCCGGTTGGCCCCGCTCTGGGCCAGGCGCAGATCAACATCATGGAGTTCTGCAAGCAGTTCAACGCCAGGACCAGCAGCAAGGAACTGGAGGGGCTGATTGTCCCGGTTGTGGTTACGGTTTACAGTGATCGCACCTTTACTTTTATCACCAAGACCCCGCCTGCTTCGATTCTGTTGAAGCGTGCCGCCAATATTGCCAAGGGTTCCGGTTCTCCTAACAAGGACAAGGTTGGCAAGGTTACGGAAAAGCAGGTGATCGATATAGCCAAGCAGAAGATGCCGGATCTGAACGCGGCTTCGCTCGAACGCCGCCGTTAAGAGTGTAAAGGGCACGGCCCGATCTATGGGCCTCGACGTCGTAGCCGGCTAAAAGGGGCGAAGCAAAGACATCTTGCGGTGCATGCCGCAAGTCGACAACACCACGGCTCACGCTACACCCAAACCTGATGGTTGGGACCACAGAGAGCATGCGCGGTGGGAGACTAGGAGTGAACAGTGGGACGTAAGGTTGGAAAAAATATCGACAAGGCGCGCGCTGCCGTGGAAGAGCGCCCTTACTCGCTCAACGACGCGGTTTTACTGCTGCAAAAGGTAAAATTCGCCAAGTTCGACGAGACCGTGGATCTCACGCTAAGGCTGGGCGTCGATCCGAAACACGCCGATCAGATGGTGCGTGGCACGGTTGTGCTGCCGCATGGACTCGGCAAGTCAAAGAAGGTGCTGGTCATTGCCAGCGGCGAAAAAGTACGCGAAGCCGAAGCGGCCGGTGCCGACATTGTCGGCGGTGAAGACATGGTGGAGAAGATCCAGAAAGAAAGCTGGACCGATTTCGACGCCGTGATCGCCACGCCTGACATGATGAAATCCGTCGGACGCCTGGGCAAAGTGCTCGGCCCGCGCGGCCTGATGCCGAATCCCAAGACCGGAACCGTTACCTTCGATGTGGCCAAAGCGGTGCAGGAAGTGAAGGCCGGCAAGGTCGAGTTCCGCACCGACAAAACGGCGCTGGTGCATGTGCCCGTGGGCAAAATCTCTTTTGACGCCAAAAAGCTGGTGGAAAACGCGGCCACGGTGGTTACCGCGGTGGTCAAAGCCAAACCAACGGTCGCCAAAGGCAAGTACATCAAGGGCTGCACCCTGAGTTCGACCATGGGTCCGGGTGTGGCTATCGATACGGCGCCGGTTGAGGCTGCGGCGAAAGCGTAGCCATCGAGGTTCCCGGTGAGCCTCGCCCGCCGGAGTCATTCTTGGCAGGCGTTGGGCTCGGCGCAGGAGCCTGAGCACGGCGGAAAAGGCATCGACAGAAGATCGACAACAACCCGGCAGACACATAAGAGCGTTTGCGTGGGATCTCGAAGGAATCAGCAATGGCTGTCACGAAAGCAACAAAGATCGAACAGGTAAAGCAGCTCGCCGGCGAACTGAAGAGCATCAAGAATGGCTTTGTGGCCGAGTTCGGCAAGCTGACGGTGGCCAATGACGATGAACTGCGCCGGGCGATTCGTGGTACGGGCGCAAAGTACCGCGTCGTCAAGAACACGCTCGCCGAGCGTGCGGCGAAGGGCACGGCTTTTGAAAGCGTCGTAAAGAGCCTGGTGGGCCGTACGTCTATCGCCTACACCAGCGGCGACCCGATTGCGTTGGCCAAGGCACTTACCAAGTATGCGAAAGACAATCCGGAGCTGAAGTTCAAGGCCGGAGTGGTCGAAGGCCGAGCCGTCCAGGTAAAGGACATCGAGGCGCTCGCCAGCATGCCATCGAAGGAAGAGCTCTATTCGAAGCTGCTCTTCCTGATGAGTTCTCCGGCGACACGACTGGCGACGGCGATCAACGCGGTGGGACGCAATCTCGCCGTGGTTCTCAACCAGGGCGTGGAACAGAAGAAATTCCAGGGCGGCGAGCCGACTGCTTAGTTCGGCCGTGGCCAGCTTCCTGGTCCGTGGGACAGGGATCAGGAACCCGGCGGCTGCCGTTGGCGGCGGTTGGGGCGGAATAGTTCGGGCCAGTGGCCGGCCGAATCCGGTTAGAAGGATGCGGGCAGGGCACGGTCAAAAGAAGATTCGGAGCGGTGGACGCCGTTCCAGGTTGTTTTTGTTATCCGTTCGGCCCTGCCGGATAGGAAGTCGATATCTGGCGGGTGCCCCGTTGGGCGGGTTGAGTTCGTCGCGTGTCTGGCGCGGCGGCGGGATGTCCACCCCGGTTCGGTGTAGCGGGCCGGGTGGTTGGAGCGGGCCTAAGTCACGCAGTGATTGCGTTGCGGCCGTCCGTAGGTCTCAAAGCTCTTTCGCAGGCGGAGATAACGAAAAACGCAATGAAGAATTAACGATCAAGATTGGAGAATCGAAATGGCGGATTTGCAGCAGTTAGAAGAACAAATTGTCGGATTGTCGCTACTTGAAGCGGCTGGGCTGGTGAAAAAGCTGGAAGAGCGGCTTGGGGTTTCGGCAGCGGCGGCGGCTCCGGTTGTCGTGGCCGGCGCGGGTGCGGCGGCGGCGGCTCCGGTTGAAGAAAAAACCGAATTCACCGTCGTTCTGGTCGCCACTGGAGCGAATAAGATCAATGTTATCAAGGCGGTACGTGAAGTCACCAGCTTGGGCTTGAAAGAAGCTAAGGACCTGGTTGATGGCGCACCCAAGCCGGTGAAAGAAGGCGTCTCGAAGGAAGAAGCCGAGACCATCAGGAAGAAGTTCACCGATGCGGGAGCAACGGTCGAGGTTAAGTAGTCAGGGCGGTTGTCTGAGCGAAAATGCGATCCAAAACAGATAACACGCTTTAGTGTGGGTTGCGTTAAACTAGGGTGATGACCGGATTGTTTTTCCGAGTCGGATGATTCGTTCCGGCAAAGGGTACGAAAGTTACACGTACAAAGTACAGCCACAGGAGGGCTTGGTTCAGGGAGGTTCGAAGCCCGTCCTGTGTTGTTGTGCAGGATTTTTGAAGCCGTGGAAGAAAAGCGGTCATCTAATTGCTAGGGCTGCGAAATTCCCGGGATGAGTAGTTGACTACGACGGCCTCTGCGGAGCCCGGATTGCGGGGCGGGAGCTGGGCTGAGTCGCAAAATGGTTTGCAAATGCGTTGGATTGGCACTGGCGGCCGATATCTGCGGTGGGATGAGGCTAGCCGGAAGACAGGCCTTCAATTAACTGACGCGGGGAATAGAATATTTCGTCTCCGGTGCAGGTGACGAGTACCGGAACGCCCGAGCATTCGGGCCGCAAGATCACAAGACGCCTCAGAAGGCGCCCTGGGGAGAGTTTCGCCCCATGGGCGCTTATGGTTGTTTGCGAAAAACACCCAAACGATCTTCCCGCTTGGTGTGCCTGGGCGGGGATTGCGTGCTAACGAGGTGAACCTAGGGTTTTACTGCAATTCCTCGGCAGTTTCAAGTCTTATCCGGGGCCACGACGGCATTCCCGGAGGGATCTCGAAAAGACAGCTTCCACCGGCTGTCGCGTGAGATTCCAATTGCAAATGAATTGGCGGCTGCGCTTGGTGCCCGGCAACTGGCATTCCGGGTCGACGGCTGTCGTGGCGCGAAGTGATTCGCGCGGTGGTTCTCGCGTGCGTGTTCCGCGGGGAATTCCTAGGAGTATTAAATGGCTGATAAAATAACTGCCCTCCGCAAGCGACTCGATTTTTCAAAAATTCCAGCGACCATCCAGATTCCAAACCTGATCGAGGTTCAGAAGCGTTCCTACGACCGGTTCCTACAGATGGACTGGCTGCCGAGCGAACGTGACGACGCAGGATTGCAAGCTGTTTTTCAGTCCGTGTTTCCGATCACGGATTTTCGTAATGTCTCGCAGTTGGAGTTTGTCGACTACGCCATCGGTAACTGGGAGTGCAAGTGCGGTCACCTCAAAGGGCTGCATCATCTGCGCACAACCTGCCGCAATTGCGGTGCAACCGTGGTCACAGATCCCTTCCACCCGGGCGAAGTGCTTTGCACCAAGTGCGGCACCTATAACGCCAATACCCCCGATTTCTGCAATAAGTGCGGCGATCCCGTCGGCTTGCAATTGAAATACGACGTGGCCGAATGTGAAGAGCGCGGCATGACGTACAGCGCGCCGCTGAAGGTCACGATGCGGTTGACGATCTTCGACAAAGATCCCGAAACCGGCAACAAGACCATCCGCGATATCAAGGAGCAGGAGGTCTTCTTCGGCGACATCCCGCTGATGACCCAGAACGGCACCTTCATCATCAATGGCACCGAGCGCGTCATCGTCAGCCAGTTGCACCGTTCGCCCGGAGTGTTTTTCGAAACCGCCAACAACCGCACTTATTTTCTGGGAAAGATCATTCCCTATCGCGGCTCGTGGGTTGAATTCGAATACGATCAGAAGAACGTTCTGTATGTTCGCATCGACCGCAAGCGCAAGTTTTTGGGGACGATTTTTCTGCGCGCGCTGGGGCTGCGTTCCGATGAAGACATTTTGCGCACTTTCTACACCGTCGACCGCCTGGCGCTGAAGGACAAGAAAATCTACTGGACGCTGGAACCGGGCGTTGGCCGTCCGACGAACCTGCTCGGCATGAAGCTCAGCCATCGGGTTGTCGGCAAAGGCGGCGAGGAGGTGGCGCACGCCGGCCGCAAGGTTTCGCCCTCGATCTTGAAGGAGATCCACAAGGCCAAGGTGAGCGAGATCGAAATCGACCTCGGTGACCTGGAAGGCGCATTTACGGCAGCCGACATCGTCGACACCAGCACGGGCGAGGTCATGCTGGAAGCCAACTCGGAGATTACGGCCGACAAGATTGCGAAGTTCATCGATGCCGGCATCGCCGAGATCGACGTTTTCTTCCCGGAGCGCGACGACGTGGGTACGATCATCAGCGCGACGTTGCGCCGCGACTCGGTCAAAACTCCGCAGGAAGCGCTGATCGAAATCTACCGCAAGCTGCGGCCCGGCGACCCGCCGACGCTGGATACGGCGACCGCCCTGTTCCACGGAATGTTTTTCGATGCGCGCAAGTACGACTTCTCGGCCGTTGGCCGGATGAAGTTCAACATCAAGTTGTTTGACAACGCCGACGCTACTGACCGCAAACTGCGCACCCTGGAACCGGACGATTTCTACGCGACCATCCGCTACCTGCTCAAGCTGCGCAAGAGCATCGGCTCGGTGGACGATATCGATCACCTTGGCAACCGGCGTGTGCGCGCGGTTGGCGAGTTGATGGAGAACCAGTTCCGCATTGGATTGGTGCGCATGGAACGGGCCATCAAAGAAAAAATGAGCGTCTACCAGGAGATGTCGACGGCGATGCCGCACGACTTGGTGAACGCCAAACCGGTGATGGCGGCGATCCGCGAGTTCTTTGGGTCTTCGCAGTTATCCCAGTTCATGGACCAGACGAACCCGCTCTCGGAGATCACGCACAAAAGGCGTCTTTCGGCGCTTGGTCCAGGCGGCCTGTCGCGTGAGCGCGCCGGATTCGAGGTGCGCGACGTGCACCCGACGCACTACGGACGCATCTGCCCGATTGAAACGCCGGAAGGTCCGAACATCGGTTTGATTTCGTCGTTGAGCTGCTATGCGCGCATCAACGATTACGGTTTTATCGAGTCGCCCTACCGCCGTGTCAAGGCTGGGCGCGCGCTCGACTTCATTACCGTGGTCAATGCCGGTGAAAGCGACTTCAAGGTTGGCGACCACATCGAGAAGCCCGAGGCGCTCAAGGTCAATAACGACCTGAAAGCCCGTCATAAACGGCCCATCGACTACGAACCGTTCTCTTTCTATCTGTCAGCTTGGGAAGAGGACAAGTGGGTGATCGCTCAGGCAAACGCCGAGATCGACGAGAACGGGATGATTGTCACCGAGCTGGTCAATGCCCGCAAGGCCGGCAACTTCGTCCTGGTAAGCCGCACCGATGTCGACTACATCGACGTCAGCCCGAAGCAATTGGTGTCGGTGGCGGCGTCGCTGGTTCCGTTCCTGGAGCACGACGATGCCAACCGCGCGCTGATGGGCGCGAACATGCAGCGCCAGTCGGTTCCGCTGCTGCGCGCGCAAGCGCCGATTGTCGGCACCGGCATGGAAGGCGTCACCGCCCGCGACTCGGGAGCGGTGGTGTTGGCGCGGCGCAACGGCATCATCGATTCGGTCGACTCGCAACGCATTATCGTGCGCGTGGAGGGCGAACATCATCCGACACAGCTTTCGCGCGAGGTCGGCAGCGACATCTACCAGCTTACGAAGTTCAAGCGCTCCAACCAGAACACCTGCATTAACCAGAAGCCGATCGTCAAGAAGGGCCAGCGGGTGCTGAAGGGCCAGGTGATTGCGGACGGTCCCTGCACCGATCGTGGAGAACTGGCACTCGGACGTAACGTGCTGGTGGCCTTCATGCCCTGGCGCGGATACAACTTCGAAGACGCGATCCTGGTCTCGGAGAGGATGGTGAAGGAGGATTATTACACTTCGGTTCACATCGAAGAGTTCGAGATCGAATCGCGCGACACCAAGCTGGGACCGGAAGAGGTCACACGCGACATTCCCAACGTCAGTGAAAGCGCGTTGCGCGATCTGGACGAGAGCGGCATCATCCGCATCGGAGCGACCGTGAAGGCCGGGGACATCCTGGTTGGCAAGGTCACCCCCAAGGGCGAGACCCAGCTCACGCCTGAAGAAAAGCTGCTGCGCGCCATCTTTGGCGAAAAGGCCGGGGACGTGCGCGATGCTTCCCTCACTTGCCCTCCGGGCATCGAGGGCACGGTGGTCGACGTGAAAATCTTCTCCCGCAAAGGCCAGGAGAAGGACGAGCGCGCCAAGCAGATCGAGGGGGAGCAGGTTGAGCGGTTGGAGAAGAACCTCGCCGATGAGATTCGAATCCTCACCGACGAGCGTCTGAAGCGGTTGGAGAACCTGTTGGGCGGCAAGGAAGTCCAGGCCGACCTGCACGACGAGCGCACCAACAAGCGTTTGTTGACAAAGGCAGCCATTCTCGACCGCGAGACCATTGAGCGCATTTCAACCCGCAACCTCAAAAGGATCCGCTACAACGACAAAGATCCGCGGGTGAACGAACAGATCGACGAAATCGAGGAGATGACTTCGCGGCAGATTGACGTGCTGCGCAAGATCGTCCGCGAAAAGGTCGAGAAACTGCAAAAAGGCGACGAGCTTCCGCCCGGCGTGATCAAGTTGGTGAAGGTTTACATCGCCATGAAGCGCAAGCTTTCGGTGGGCGACAAAATGGCCGGACGCCACGGCAACAAGGGCGTCATCGCGCGCATTCTGCCGGAAGAGGACATGCCGTACATGGAAGACGGTTCGCCGGTGGAGATCGTACTGAATCCGCTGGGCGTCCCCAGCCGTATGAATGTGGGTCAGATTCTGGAGACTCACCTGGGCTGGGCCGGCAAAGAGATCGGTCACAAGATCTCCGAGCTGATGTCCAACGGCACGCGGGCCGAAGCGGTTCGCGAAGGCATTGCCGAGTTGTTCAAGGATATGCCGTTCGCCCCGGAACTGGCAGGGCTCGACGATGAAGCCTTGCTGAAGGTCGCCGAAGGCATGCAGGACAGGGCGTTCTTCGCCTCGCCGGTGTTCGACGGTTCCAAGGAAAAAGAGATCAAGGCGCTGCTGGAGCGTTCGGGCCTGCCGGCTTCCGGCAAGACCGCGCTCTACGACGGCATGACAGGCGATCGCTTCGAACAGCCGGTCACGGTGGGCTACATCTACATGCTGAAGCTCTCGCACTTGGTGGACGACAAGATCCACGCCCGGTCGATCGGACCGTACTCGCTCATCACCCAGCAACCACTGGGCGGAAAGGCGCAGTTCGGCGGACAGCGCTTCGGCGAAATGGAAGTGTGGGCGCTGGAAGCGTACGGCGCGGCTTACATTTTGCAAGAGCTGCTCACGGCGAAATCCGACGACGTTTATGGCCGCACCAAGATTTACGAGGCCATCGTCAAGGGCGAGGCCGCGATCGAGCCCGGGGTACCGGAATCGTTCAACGTGCTGATTCGCGAGTTGCAGTCGCTCTGCCTTGACGTCGAACTGATCAAGGTGAAGGAGCGCGTGCCACCGCCGCCGTTGCCGGTTGCCGCGGACTAGACGCCGCGCGAAAATGCGAATCCGCCAGGGAGCTCCCGCACCATGGCGGATCGAGATCAGGTCAGCGACGGTGATTGGCACCAGCCACCGCGACTGACAAATTCCGGGAGCCGAGGGCGGCCGCGAGAGGCCGCGACGCCTGGACGCAGCAGCGTTCAGGAAGGAGGCACTTTGTACCGCTCAAGCCCATTTGACCGTGAAACCAACATTGCCGATTTCGACGCCATCCGGATCTGTCTTGCCTCACCCGAAAAGATTCGGAGCTGGTCGCACGGCGAAGTGACCAAGCCAGAGACGATCAACTATCGCACCTTCAAACCGGAGCGGGACGGCCTGTTCTGCGCCCGGATTTTTGGCCCGGTAACCGATTGGGAGTGTTTGTGCGGCAAGTACAAACGCATGAAGCACCGCGGCGTCATCTGTGATAAATGCGGAGTCGAGGTCACGCTTTCCAAGGTTCGCCGCGAGCGCCTCGGCCACATCGAACTGGCTTCTCCGTGCTCGCACGTCTGGTTTTTTAAGGGACTGCCAAGCCGCATCGGCCACATCCTCGATATTTCTCTGCGCGACCTGGAGTCGGTGCTGTACTTCGAAGCTTACGTGGTGATCGAGGCGGGCGAAGCTCCCGTCAAAGAACGCGAGATTATCAAGGAAGAGCAGAAGTTCCGCGAACTCGACCAACAGTATCGTCCTTCCGGCTTCAAAGCCTTGATGGGCGCCGAGGCAATCAAGGAACTGCTGAAGCGCATCGACACCGACTCGCTTTCGGGCGAGCTGCGGCTGAAGATGCGCGAGGAAACCTCGCTGCAGAAGCGGTTGAAGTTTGCCAAGCGGCTCAAGGTGGTCGAGGCCTTCCGCAAGTCGGGCAACAAGCCGCAGTGGATGATTCTGGATGTCATTCCGGTGATTCCGCCGGAGTTGCGCCCGCTGGTTCCGCTCGATGGTGGCCGCTTCGCGACTTCCGATCTCAACGATCTCTACCGCCGCGTGATCAATCGCAATAACCGCCTCAAGAAGCTGATGGACCTGCACGCACCCGAGGTCATCGTGCGCAACGAGAAGCGCATGCTCCAGGAGGCGGTGGACGCGCTGTTCGATAACGGACGCCGCGGCCGTGTGCTGCGCGGCGCCAATAACCGTCCGCTGAAATCGTTGAGCGATACGCTGAAGGGCAAGCAGGGACGCTTCCGCCAGAACCTGCTGGGCAAACGCGTGGACTACTCGGGCCGCTCGGTCATTGTGGTTGGTCCCGAACTCAAGCTGCATCAGTGCGGCCTGCCGAAAAAGATGGCGCTGGAGTTGTTCAAGCCGTTCATCTACCACCGGCTGGAACAGACAGGGCATTGCACCACCATCAAGCAGGCCAAGGAAATGGTCGAGCAGCAGGACCCGATCGTATGGGACATTCTGGAAGAGGTCATCAAGGACCATCCGGTGCTGTTGAACCGCGCTCCAACCCTGCACCGTCTGGGCATACAGGCGTTTGAACCGGTGCTGGTGGAAGGCAAGGCCATCAAGATTCACCCGCTGGTGTGCACGGCGTTCAACGCCGATTTCGACGGCGACCAAATGGCGGTTCACATTCCGCTATCGCCGGAAGCCCAGGTTGAAGCCAGCGTGCTGATGCTCGCGTCGCACAACATCCTTTCGCCGGCGTCAGGCCAGCCGATCACCGTGCCTACACAGGACATGGTGCTGGGCATCTACTACCTGACCAAGGCCAAGGTGAACGCGAAGGGCGAAGGCCGCGCCTTCTCGAATCTGGACGAGGTGCTGCTAGCCCGCGAGGCGGGCGAAGTGGAAACGCTCACCCCGATTCGCCTGCGCTATACCGGTGAAGTGATCGACCTGACGACGGCGTACGACGATCAGGAGATCCTGCACACCGAGCCGGTCACCCTCAACCGTCAGTTCATCAACACGACTGTGGGCCGCGCCATTCTCAACGACCGGCTGCAGCAGGCCGCTTCGGGCATGCCGTTCATCAATGGCCTGATGAAGAAAAAGGGCGTCGCGCAATTGGTGAATTTCTGCTACCTGCGCTTCGGGCTGGAGACGACCGTCCGCATGCTGGACGAGATCAAGGAACTCGGATTTCTTGCCGCCACGCGTTCGGGCTTGTCGATCGGCATCGATGACATGGTCATCCCGTCCAGCAAGGCTGCGGTCGTGGCCGATGCGCAAAACCAGGTCATCGCGAGTGCAGCAGCAGTACCTGGATGGTGCAATCACCGATGGCGAACGCTACAACAAGGTGATCGAAATCTGGTCGGGGATTACCGAAAGGGTCGCCGACGAGATGTTCAGCGCCATGCAGAAGCGCGACAAGGATGGCGAAATCAATGCTATCTACGTCGCCGCCGATTCCGGCGCTCGCGGATCGAAACAGCAGATCCGGCAGCTCTCCGGCATGCGCGGTCTGATGGCGAAGCCTTCGGGCGAAATCATCGAGACGCCGATCACGGCCAACTTCCGCGAAGGGCTCACCGTGTTGCAGTACTTTATTTCGACGCACGGCGCCCGCAAGGGTCTGGCCGATACGGCGCTGAAGACCGCCGACTCGGGCTACCTGACGCGCCGCCTGGTCGACGTGGCGCAGGACGTCATCATCAGCGAATACGACTGCACCACGGTGGATGGGATCTACGTCGGATCGATCGTCGAATCGGGCGACATCATCGAGCCGTTGCGCGACCGCATCGTGGGCCGCGTCTCACTCGAAAGGATCAAGGACTACGAAGGCAACGTCATCGTCGACGTCAACCAGGAGATCACGGAAGATCTGGCCAGCGCGATTCAGGCGGCCGGAATCGAGCGCGTCAAGATTCGCTCGGTACTGACCTGCGAATCGAAGCGCGGCGTTTGCGTGATGTGCTACGGACGCAACTTGGCATCGGGGCGCTTGGTCGAGCTGGGTGAGGCCACGGGTGTCATCGCGGCGCAATCCATCGGCGAACCGGGCACGCAGCTTACGATGCGTACCTTCCATATCGGCGGTACGGCTTCGCGGGTCAGCGAGCAGTCGCGCCTGGACGCCAAGAACAACGGTACCGTCCGCTTCATCAACCTGCAGACGGTCAAGGCCAAGGCCGGCGACTTGGTGGTGATGAACCGTAACGGTTCGATTGTCGTGGTCGACGACAAGGGCCGCGAAAAGGAGCGTTACGCGGTCGTCTACGGTGCGCACATCAAGGTGCAGGAAGGCAGTAAGCGTGAAACTGGGCCAGGTGATGGTCGAGTGGGATCCTTACACCTTCTCGATCATGACCGAAATCGGCGGAACCGTTTCCTTCAAGGATCTGCAGGAAGGCCTCACGCTCCACGAAGAGGTGGACGAAGTGACCGGCCTCTCGCGGCTGGTGGTGATGGATTCGTCGGACGAAAAGCGCCAGCCCGCGATTGTCATTAAAGGCGGCAAGAACAACAAGCGCTACCTCATGCCGTCCCGTTCGCACCTCATGGTGCAGGATGGCGACGAGGTCTTCCCCGGCGACGTGCTGGCGAAGATCCCGCGCGAAACCACCAAGACCAAGGACATCACGGGCGGTCTGCCGCGCGTGGTCGAATTGTTCGAAGCCCGCAAGCCGCGCGAAACGGCCGTCATCAGCGAAATCGACGGTACCGTTAAGTTCGGCGAAGTCAGCAAGGGCCAGCGCAAGGTCTACGTGGTGACCGACGACGGCAGCGAGCGCGAATACTCGGTGCCCCGCGGCGTTCACATCAACGTGCAAGAAGGCGAGCGCATACGGGCGGGCGAGCAATTGATGGACGGACCGCTCAACCCGCACGACATTCTCGCCGTCCTGGGCGAGAAGGAGTTGCAGGCTTACCTGGTGAACGAAATCCAGGAGGTTTACCGGCTGCAGGGCGTGACCATCAGCGACAAGCACATTGAGGTCATCGTGCGGCAGATGATGCGCTGGGTGAAGGTCGAGGAGGTAGGCGATACGCCGTTCCTGCTCGAACAGCAGATCGATAAATTCAAGTTCCGGGAAGAGAACGAGAAGGCCATCGCGCAGGGCGGACGCCCGGCGATCGGGCGCCCGTTGCTGCTCGGAATCACGAAGGCATCGCTCTCGACCGAGTCCTTCATCTCCGCCGCATCGTTCCAGGAGACCACGCGCGTGCTTACCGAAGCCGCAATTCAGGGTTCGGTCGACCACCTGCGCGGGCTGAAGGAGAACGTCATCGTGGGACGGTTGATTCCGGCCGGCACGGGCATGGAATACTACCGCAACGTTTCGCTGGCTCCGGAACTGGAGGCCGCCGCGCAGAAAGTGCAGGAGGACATCCAGAAGGAATACGAGGAGCAGGAACGTGCCCTCGAATTACTGCGGCAGGAAGGCGAGAACGAGACCGAAGAACTGGCTGCGGAGTAGTAGGCGGACGCAAGCGCGATCTACGTTGGGGGACTTCGGTCCCCCATTTTTTTGCGGTGAACCAGGAACAAAAGGTGGCTCGACTTCGCTCGCCATGACAGCCTGATCATACCTACACAGGATCGAGACCTAGCACCCCTGGTTTTGCCGTAACACTGTTTTTTTGCCAAAAACCCCGGGCCAGTTTAGGCTTGTACCGAGTCTATGCTGCAGTTTCTCAGGTTGCTGCGGATTTCATTCATCAAGGCCTTTGAGCACGATCAGTTTGCGGTCGCGAAGGCTGCGGCTTACTCCGCCATTTTTACCTTGTTTCCGGCGGCGCTTCTGCTGGCGTCCATCCTGGTGGCCTCACAGAGCACGGAGGCCTTCATCCGCGAGATCTCTTACGCCATCGGCCGCATCATGCCCCAGGGTACACGATCCCCGGTCCTGGCCTATTTCATAGGCGCAAAGCCCCGGCCGGTCGGCATGCTGATCACCACTTCGGTGATCACGCTCTGGACGGCCTCGGGCGTGATGATCTCCTGGATGGACGGCTTTCACAAAGCTTATGGCATGCCGCGCAAGATAACCCTGGTCAAAGAGCGCCTGACGGCTTTTTTGCTGGTGTTTCTGGCCGGCGTTCCGATGGCCTTCGCCAGCTTCCTGGTCGCCTTTGGCAACCAGATCGAGCGCTGGACCGTGTACCACGCCGGGCACGATTTTAGCGCCTACATTCTGGGTGTTTCCACGGCGCTGCGGTGGATTATCGCAACCCTGACCAGCATTGCCGTAATCGCGTTGGTTTACCATCACGGAGTGCCGCGCACTCAGCCTTGGCATCGCGTGCTGCCTGGAGCGATTCTGGCCACCGTGATGTGGTTTCTGGCCACGGTTCTGTTCGGTACCTATCTGCGGCATTTCAGCAATTACACGGTGATTTACGGATCGGTGGGTACTGCGATTGCGCTGTTGATCTGGCTCTACCTGGTATCTTTCGTGGTGTTGATTGGCGCTGAATTCAATGCCCAGCGGCATCCCCGCTTCCTGTTTGGCGCCCACTCCGAGTTGAAGCCGCCCAACATTACATCCGAGCGAGTTTAAATGATGAAATTAAGAACTTCGGACTGGGCAGCGGAGCAAGATTCTGCTCTCAAAACGAAATCGCGGCGGGCCAAGATCGTCTGCACGATTGGGCCGGCGAGTGATTCTGAAGAGATGATCGCCGATCTCATACGGCTCGGCATGGATGTGGCGCGCCTGAACTTCTCGCATGGCACTCACCAGCAGCATGCCTGCGTGATCGAGCGTTTGCGCAAGGCTGCCCGGCAACTCAACCGCACTATTTGCATCCTCCAGGATTTGCAAGGGCCAAAGATGCGCACCGGCCCGCTGCGCGATGGCATGCCGGTCGCGCTGGCTCAGGGCCAGCGATTCGTAATCACCACGCGAGAGGTCGCGGGTACCTCGGAGCTAGTCTCCACTACCTTTCATGAGCTTTCGCGCGAGGTGCAGCCCGGCAGCCGCGTACTGCTGTCGGACGGGAAGCTGTCTCTCCAGGTTCTCGAGGTCAAGGGCGAGGACGTTATCTGCGAGGTAGTCGATGGCGGAATCCTGGGAGAGCACCAAGGCATCAATTTGCCGGGAGCCGTACTCAGCGTCCCTTCTTTGACGGAAAAAGATTACGAGGACCTGAAATTCGGCGTCGACCACGGCGTCGATGCCATGGCGGTTTCATTTGTGCGCAATGCCAACGATGTACGCGCGGCCAAGGAAGCGATTGCGAGCCACGGGGCCGATACCTTTGTCTGTGCCAAGCTGGAAAAGCCGCAGGCAATCGAGAATCTGGATGAAATTCTGGAGATCGCCGACTGGGTCATGGTGGCTCGCGGGGATCTTGGGGTGGAAATTGCTCCCGAGAAAGTTCCCATCATCCAGAAGCACGTGATCGCCCGGGCGGCTGAATATCGGAAGCCGGTGATTACGGCTACGCAGATGCTCGAATCGATGATGCAGAATCCCCGGCCAACGCGTGCCGAAGCCAGCGACGTGGCGAATGCCATTATCGATGGCACCGACGCGGTGATGTTGTCGGGAGAAACCGCCGCTGGACAGTATCCGCGCGAGGCCGTCGGCATGATGGCGCGGCTGGTAACGGAGACCGAAAAGCATCTTTCGTCTTTAGCCGGCGTGCGGCAGAGGCGCAAACACGACCAGCAGCTATCGATTGAGGAGGCGATTTGCGAATCGACGGCCCACATTGCCGAAGATCTCAACCTGGGCGCCATTGCAATCTATACCGAAAGTGGCATGACAGCCCGGCTGATCTCCAAATACAGGCCGCGCGCGGAGGTATACGCTTTCGCCGCTATTCCGGTCGTCTGCAATCGTATGAATTTGCTTTGGGGGGTTCGTCCCATTGCTGTGACGCCATTTCACACGGTGGAGGCGATGGTGGCAAATACGGAGAATTTCCTGGTGGAAAGCGGTGTCGTTCAGGCCGGAGACGTGGTAGGAATTGTAGCGGGCACCCAGAGTCCAAGCGGTTCGACCAACTTTATTCGATTGCACCGGGTGAGGGAGCGCCGTGAACCCAAATCCCAGACCAGTGTCGCAAAAGGAATACCTCAGGAAGGTTGATAGCTCCGGGGCGCATCTATTCTGAAGCCATGATGTTGGCGCGGGCGTGGCTTTGCCGTGCAATAATGCTCATGCAGGAGAAGCAAAAGTGATCTTGCCAGGACAGGCTTTCAGCAAAGGCCAACTCTTATGAACAATGCCGTGCTTTCGCTCGCAATCCTGGAACCCTTGGAAAACAAGGAAGCAGAAACGCTCCAGCTTCTTCGCGAGTTTTATCTGTTTATGGCGACGAAGGGCTACAGCCATGACCTGCTCTACCGGGACGGCAAGAATGCCAGCCAGTTTGTGCACCTTCGTATCTGGAAATCCAACGACGCCAGGCTGGAGGCGCAGGAAGATCCCGAGGTTCACCGTTTCTGGTTGCGGCTGCCGGAAGTATGCGTGATCACCACGGCGCACCAGAACCTCGAACTGCTGTTTTCTTCCGTAGAGTTGGCAGCCGAATGAGCAAAAGCCCTGGCCGCAAGACAACTTGACTCACCACCGCACCGGCGGATACTCCACTGGAAACTAGAAGCCCCATGAGGAGCGGAGTGGAGGGATATTTTGAGACCGGCGCTAGGGCAATTCCCGGATCGGTGTAGCCGAAATTTCTCAAGGGAATGTCATGGCGACCGGAGCGAAGCGGAGCCACCCTTTGTTTTCGGCAGCAGAAACAAAAGGTGGCTCGACTTCGCTCGCCATGACAGTCTGGTAGGTCGAGATATACCTACTGGGGAATTGCGCTAGTTGACCCAAGGCGAGCGCGGCCGCCGTTGTTGTCCTTGTCGTCTTTGCCCGGGTCCTTAAAATTGCCGTGCTCGTCGAAGTACTGCGAGCGGTCCTGCTTGCGCATGTAGACTTCGAATTTTCTCGCAGCCCGGCGGCGCTTCCAGCGGTAATAGCTGTTGCGGATGCCGAAAAAACCCTCTGAAGCCTTGACTTGCAGTCCGCTCCGCGGCGCGTTCCGCGACATGAACCGGAGATAAAGCCAGCCACAAAAGGCGCCTCCAAGATGCGCGAAGTTGGCCACTCCGCCCGCACCCTGCAAAGCTCCCACCAGGGCAATGAAGATCCAAATGCCAACCATGTACCTGGCTCTAATGGCGAACGGCAAAGGGAACATGTAGATCTGGCGGTCGCCATACAGTATCCCGAAGGCGATGAGCAGGCCGTAGATGCCGCCGGAGGCCCCGGCAGTGGGCGTGTAGACCAGTAGCGCAAGATTCGCGAAAAAGCCAACCGAACTCCCGCCGCTGAGCGCCAGGCCGACATAGCCGACCACCATGGTCGAAATCGCGGCTCCAACTACACAGAAAAAGTAGAATTCCAGAAATCGCCGCGATCCCCAGTCCGTCTCAAACTGTGAGCCAAACATCCACAGCGCAAGCATGTTGAAGAGCAGATGGAAGAGGCCCACGTGAAAGAACGAATAGGTCACCAGTTCCCAGAGCGCGCCGTGCAGGACATCGCTCGGAACCAACCAGCCGAAACGCAGCACGCGCAGGAGGAACGGCGCGAAGTTCTGCGCCAGCAACGTAAGCATAAAAACAGCGGTGTTAATGATCAGCAGCTTTTTCACGACGCCGGTGAACGGAGGTAAAGCCAGAGACATTCCAGACCCGCCACCACCGCGATTCATGATTCCAGATCCGCGCATATGCCCTTCCTTCGGCGAACTTGCTTCCGGCTGCCGTGGGCCGCCAAGGCCATTGCGGCCCGGCGAATGCTCCCAGGATTACATTATCATCCTTCGAAACCAACGTGGCCGCGCTTCCGATTGCAGGCGCCGGTCGCGCGCCCAAAAACCAGGTAAGTTGCACCTGGATTTGCTCCCGGGAATTTGCCGGCTCAAAATAGTGTTGTTTTCCACATTCAGGGTATTGATCCGGACCCGCACTGGGGGGTGCCAGAGAAAAGCCATAACCGCGAGACTCGCCGCCATAGGGTTCGGGGCAGCGGTTCCCTTATCAACGCCGGCTAAGGCTGAAAAACCCGCCGAAGCCGGGCCCCGACGCGCGCCGTGATTGCGCGGGTTGAGGGCAGAACGAGCGAGGCGCTACCGAATGCGTAATCCGGAAGTGAAGCGTACAAGATGTTGGGGGCTCAACCTTCCCTGAACTTGTTTTTCAGTAGCCTGCAAGAGAATCAAAATTCACAAACTTCAGCAGCCCCCTATTCGATGCTATTTTCCAATCGAGGGTTCCGACGTCGGTGGGGGAAGTTTTCTCGCATTTCTCTAAGGGGCTGCGGAAAAACAGGTTTAAAAGGTTAAGCGAGCCCACAAATTCTTGTGCCAGGACCTGGCAATCAAAGCTAACCCCACCCTCAAAAGGCCCGGCATTTTGTCGGATTGGGCTCGGCTCGTCATATTGATCCGCCGATTTTACGTTTGACCACTTGACGCTATGGGGCGATTCTAAATATAAAAGCGAACGGGACACCCAGATTTCCGGTCCCTCAGGCAATATGAGTGAGGACACGGGTTCAAAGAGAGAGGCAATCATGGTTTTATGTCCAGAATGCGAAACCGATCTAGATATTGAAGAAGACGAACTCGACGAAGGCGAAATCGTCTCCTGTCTGGAGTGCGGCACCGACTTCGAAGTTGTTGCCACGAATCCGCTCGAACTGAACAAGGTAAGCGATGACGAGGACGACGAAGACGACGACGAGGACGAAAAGGACGAGTAGTTCCGTGCCCGGCGGCGCGGTGAAATTTACTGCGCCATGGCAAGCATTGCATGCTGCCGAGGCTGCCGCTTTCGCTTTGGATGCGGGCGGAGAGGGACGGCTTGGCGGCCTCCGCGGCCTGTCTGGCAGCGCTCGCGTAACCCTCGCTAGGGGTCGGCGTTGAAGAGACTTTATCTGACCGGCTTGCTGGTCTTGCTCTGCGCAGCTTCGACTGGACCGTTCAGCGGGTTGAGCTTGGCGCAGGAGCGCGGCGGGTATGAGAGCGGTACCTCGCGCTTGCTTCAGGGACATGTGTTCAACCGCAATGATAAACCCGTGCCCGAGGCGATCGTCTACCTTAAGAACACCAGGACGCTAGTGGTGAAAACCTACATCGCCGGACAGGACGGCGGATATCGTTTTCCGGCGCTTTCGCCGAACGTCGATTACCAAATCTTCGCCGAGCACGCAGGCAAGCGCAGCGGCGTTAAGACTCTCAGCGCATTCGATAGCCGCCGCGAAGCGCGCATCAATCTGAAGATCGACGAGTGACCGTGAAGTGGAATTGCCGGAGGCCTTGAGAGTCTGCCAGAAAAGCGCGGGCACTAGCTCACTCCGCGGAGAAATAAATCCTGGAAAATCCAAAGGCCGCCTCTCGGCGGCCCTTGATTCCTGCACTGAAGCCGATCTATTCCTGGTGGCGCTTCCAGTCGAGCAATTCGCCGATGGTTGAGGTTCCAGGCGCCGATTGCGGATGCTTGTAAGCCTCCACGTCCGCCCTCGTCGCTTCCTCGCCCACGGCGCGAATGCTCAATCCGACTTTCTTTTCTTCCGGGTTCATCTTGATGATTTTGAACTCGTATTCCTGCGCGGGTTCCAACTTGAGCGCAGCACCGTGCACGTCGGCAGCTTCGGAGTTGTGGCACAGGCCCTCGACTCCGTCGGCAACCTCGACAAATGCGCCAAAACTGGCGAGCCGCAGAACCTTGCCGTGAATGACATCTCCCACGCGATGCTGCTCGAAGAACGACTCCCACACATCAGGCTGAAGCTGCTTCACCCCGAGCGAGAGACGGCGTTGATCGGGCTCGATCGCCAGCACCGCCGCGCGCACCTTGTCGCCCTTCTTCAACACTTCGGAAGGATGCTTGATGCGCTTGGTCCAACTCAGATTGCTGACGTGCACCAGACCGTCGATTCCGTCTTCGATCTCGATGAAGGCGCCGAAATCGGTAAGGTTGCGAACCTTGCCTTCGACAATCGAACCCACCGGATACTTCTCGTGTAGAGACTCCCACGGATTCGATTCCAACTGCTTGAGGCCGAGCGAAATGCGGCGCTCCTGCGCGTTCACGTTCAAGACCACGGCTTCGACGTGGTCACCGACGTTGACGATCTTCGACGGATGCTTCATCCGCTTCGACCAAGTCATCTCGCTGACGTGCACCAAGCCTTCGATCCCCTGCTCGAGCTCAACGAAAGCACCGTAATCGGTCACGCTGATGACGCGGCCCTGCACGCGCGCGCCAAGCGGGTAACGTTCGGTGGCATCCAGCCATGGGTCGGGCGTGAGCTGCTTGAAGCCGAGGGAAACGCGCTGCTTGTCCTTATCGAACTTGAGAACCTTTACCTGGATCTGGTCGCCGACCTGCACCAAGTCGTGCGGGTGCGTCAAACGGCCCCAGGACATATCGGTGATGTGCAGCAGGCCGTCGATTCCACCCAGGTCAACGAATGCGCCGTAGTCGGTCAAGTTCTTCACCGTTCCGGTCAGCACGGCATTCTCGGCAAGCTGCTCCATCGTCTTCTCGCGTTTGCTGGAGAGTTCTTCTTCCAGCATCTGCTTGCGGCTGACGACGATGTTGCCACGCTTCTTATTCAGTTTGATGACGCGAACGTCGATATCCTGGCCTTTCAGGGAATCGAGGTTGCGGATCGGCCTGGTGTCGACTTGCGAGCCGGGCAAAAATGCGCGGGCCCCCATCACGTCAACCGTGAGGCCGCCCTTGATGCGATCGATGACGCGAACCTTAATGGAAGACTTGTCGTTGTACGCCTTCTCGATCTCGTCCCAGGCGTGGAGACGTTGTGCCTTTTGGTGCGAGAGATTTACGTAGCCCTCTTCGGTGTGACCCTTTTCGATCATCACATCGATTTCATTGCCGGGCTGGAATTTGACATTACCCTCGTGGTCCTGCACCTCGGCCAGCGGCACGACGCCTTCGGATTTTAGTCCGATGTCCACGACAAGGTAGTTAGGGTTGATACTGATCACGGTGCCCTTGAGGACGCGGTCCTCATTGGCAGCCAGCTCGCTTTGCTCTTGTTCGAATGTTTCGAGTGCGGTTGCGAAGTCTTCCGTCATGGTTTCTTTTTCGTTCCGGACTGAACCCATTTTGGGAGGCTCGGAACTATTAGTTTCTGGATTTGGGTTCGCGATGCTCTGCGCTTCGGCGGTTGGTGGTTCCTGATGCGAAACGGTTTCCTGGTTCAGTTCGTCAGACTGGGTGTCGTTGCGGGTGTCGTTAAAGGCCATCGGTGTGCATCGGCCCACCCTCGCTTGGAAGCGAAGATGAGAGAGTTTCCTTAACAGACTGCTGGCTTGAGTCTATTGGAAAGATTAGCCCGGTTTAGGGCATCTTGAACAATCCAGCGGCCGGATCACGCAGTACGACCCCGCACTGCATGACTCTTTTTAATATACCAATGCCTGCCAAAAAGTGTCAAACCAGGAAATATGATTTATTTCCACAAGTGCGTGAATTTTATGCCACTTCCGATTTTTTACACCCCATGGCTTTGAGGTCTCGGCGGCGCATGGATCGTTCCTCCCTGCCCCGCCACGCGCAAACGGGGGTGCATCGGGGACCCCGGCGGGGTTCTCGCCAAAACGGCGTTCTGGTACTCTCGGCAACATGGACTATCTCTGGACTCCCTGGCGCTACGCCTACATCACCCAGGTTGACAAAACTAAAGCCTGTCCGTTTTGCGACCAGCAGAAACGCCCCGACGCCGAGGCGGGAATCGTCTATCGTGGCCAGCATTGCTTCGTTATTTTGAATGCTTTTCCCTACACCAGCGGGCACGTCATGGTTGTGCCCTATGAGCACCTCGACCAGCTGCGGAACCTCGCGCCGGAAGCCGCCGTCGAGATGATGATGCTGGCTCAGCGCGTGGAAGACATTCTGCGCAAGCTCTATCATCCCGACGGGATCAATCTCGGCATGAACATCGGCAAGGCCGCCGGGGCCGGGATTGCCGGACACATCCACATGCACGTCCTTCCCCGCTGGGTGGCCGACGCTAATTTCATGAGCGTCGTCGGCGAAACCCGCGTGCTGCCCGAAGAGCTCCCGCGGAGCTACGCCCGCATCCGGCAGGCTTTCGATGCGCGTTGATCGCGCTGCGCCGCCGGTTGGGCGATTGCGAAATGGCGAGACGATGGCGAAACGCCTGAGGCCTGAGCCGAATCACGGCTGCAACAGCGCTTCCATTTGCCGCTCGCTGACGACTTCGACCCCGAGTTCGCGAGCCTTGTCCAGCTTCGAGCCGGGATCGGCGCCGGCAACAACGTAGTCGGTCTTCTTGCTGACCGATCCCACGACCTTGCCCCCCGCGTCTTCGATCATGCGCTTGGCTTCGTCGCGAGTGTATTTCGCGAGCGTTCCGGTGAGTACGAAGGTTTTTCCCGCCAGGGTTGTGCCGCGTTCTTTTTTCTTGCCGCTGAATTGCAACCCGGCCTTTCGCAAACGCTCGATGAGCTCGAGGTTTTTCGGCTCCTCGAAAAATTCGCGGATGCTGGCGGCAATGCGCGGGCCGATTTCTTCCACCTGTTGCAATTCGGCCAGGCTTTCGTCGACATTCGTTTTGGTGGCAGCCTCAATCAGCGCATCGATCGAGCCGAAGTGCTGCGTCAGAAATTCCGCAGTGCGTTCGCCCACGAAGCGCATGCCGAGTCCGAACAGCACGCGCTCCAGCGGCAGCTTTTTCGATCCCTCGATTTCGTCGAGAACATTCTGCGCCGACTTGTCTCCCATGCGCTCCAGAGAGAGCAGGCCGGGCTTGCTCAGGCGATAGATGTCGGCCACATCCTTGACCAAACCGCGCTCCACGAGCTGATCGACCAGGGCGTCGCCCATGCCCTCGATGTTCATCACGCCGCGTGAGGCGAAGTGCAGAATGGTCTCGCGCAGCTTGGCCGGGCAGTTCGCGTTGACGCAGCGGAAGTCGGCTTCGCCTTCGGCGCGCACCACGTGTCCACCGCATTCCGGGCAGTGTTCCGGCATCTGGAAACGGCGCTGCCCGCGCGGATGGTCTTTGTCCTCGACCACTTTGACGACTTTGGGAATTACGTCGCCGCCACGCTCGACCATTACCCAGTCGCCGATCCTGATGCCGAGGTTGTCGATGAAATCCATGTTGTGCAGGGTGGCGCGCGAAACCGTTGTGCCGCCAATGGGCACGGGACGAAGCACGGCCACAGGCGTGAGTTTGCCGGTGCGTCCGACCTGCACGGCGATGTCTTCGATTTGCGTGACCCCTGAGCGCGCGGCGTATTTGTAGGCGATGGCCCAGCGCGGAGCCTTGCCGGTGAAACCCAGGCGCCGCCATAACTCTGTGCGGTTCAGCTTCACCACTACGCCATCGATTTCGTAAGGGAGGCTTTCGCGTTGGCTCTCGAACTGGTTGATGAAGTCCCACACCTCGTCGATGCCGTCGACCAGTTTGCGATGCGGGTTCACCTTGAATCCGGCCTCGGCAAGCGCGTCGAGCGCGTCCCACTGCGTGTCGCAGAGCATCTGTCCGTCGCGCATCAGAAAGTAGGCGTAGAAATCGAGGCGGCGCTGTGCCGTGATGTTCGGCTCGAGCACCCGCACCGCGCCCGCCGCCGCATTGCGCGGGTTGGCAAAACGGGAGAGCCCTTGCCGGTCGCGCTCTTCGTTCATGCGCTCGAAGGCACGGGCCGGCATGAGGACCTCTCCACGCACCTCGAACTCCTCGGGCAGTGCGGCATGTTTCAGAGCCGCTGGGGAGATCGAAAGCGGGACCGAACGGACCGTGCGCAGATTGGGCGTCACGTCCTCGCCAATGGAGCCATCGCCGCGAGTGATGGCCTGCACGAAACGAGTTGCCGCTTTCCGCCGTGGCTCGGCGGGACCGAGCGCATACCGCAAAGCCATCGACAGCCCATCCAGTTTGAGCTCGCACACGAACTGGACCCGGGCTGTTCCGGCCAGCTCATGGACCCGCCGCGCCCAGTCGCGCAGCTCCTGCTCGTTGTAGGCGTTATCGAGCGAGAGCATCGGCGTCGAGTGCGGCAGCTTGACGAATCCCTCTCGCGGCTTGCCGCCAACCCGCTGGGTCGGCGAATCCGGCGTGATCAACTCCGGATGCGACCGCTCGATCGCCTTCAATTCATTCATCAGGGCGTCGTAATCGGCGTCGCTGATCTCCGGGTCGTCGAGCACATAGTAGCGGTGCTCGTGGTGGCCAATCTGTTCGCGCAGTTCATGCGCCCGCTGCTGAATTTCCTGGCTCGCCTGCGGCATGGGTCTGATTATAAGTTGCCCGGCGGCCGGAATTGCCACTCGCGGGGTGTACTTCCCGGATCACCTGTTTTTTGCCGGCCGGCAAGCGATTGGTTTTTCCCCGCCGCGGCCACCGTCGGTGGTACACTGCGCCCGAATGGCGAATCCGGCAAACTCGCGCGCAGGAAACGGGCAAGCCCAGGGGACTCTTTACCTGGTCGGCACCCCCATCGGCAACCTCGAAGATATTTCGCTTCGAGCCCTGCGGATTTTGAAAGAGGTTGACCTCATCGCTTGCGAGGACACACGCCAGACGCAGAAGCTGCTGAATCATTACGGAATCGAAAAGCGCACCACCAGCTATCACGAGCACAATGAGCTGACGCGGGCCGCCGAGCTGATCATGCATCTGGAACAAGGGCAGTCAATCGCGCTGGTGACCGACGCGGGCACGCCGGGCATCAGCGATCCGGGTTACCGGCTGGTTGCGCTCGCCATCCGCCATCGCCTCACGGTGGTGCCGATTCCCGGGCCGTCGGCCTTCCTCTCGGCTCTGGTGGCAAGCGGGCTGCCTACCGATTCTTTCCGCTTTGGCGGTTTTCTGCCGGCGAAGAGCGGCCAGCGCCGCGCCCTGTTCGAGAGCATCAAGCAATCGCCCCGCACCCAGATTTTCTATGAAGCTCCGCACAGGATTCTCGGGACCTTGGAGGATTTGGTTGACGTGCTCGGGCCGCAACGCCACGTGGTGATTGCCCGCGAGGTGACCAAGATCCACGAAGAATTCCTACGCTGCAAGGCGGTCGAGGCACTCGCCGAGTTGCAGGCACGAGCGGAGATTCGGGGCGAAATAACGCTGTTGATCGGCAAGGCAGAGGAGCAAGGCCAGCCCGCGGTGGAGCAGAAAAACGCCAGAACCCTCGTCCGTGAACTGATGCAAAAGGAAAAGCTCGACCAGCGCGATGCCATGAAGCGCGTGGCCAAGGAAATGGGCCTCAGCAAGAGCAAGGTCTACCGCGAATTGCAGAAAGAAAAGTAAATCAACAGCCGGATGGCGCGTCCGCCACGGATTACGTCATAGCGTTAACTCATCTCTGAACCCGGCCTAAAGGACGCTCTGGACCTGCCTGGGGCTGGTAACCACGAACCGGCAAACGCCTCAAGACGAATGGTCGTGCACGATTCGCCAACCTTCGGGGAAGCGGCGCAGCACCAGCGTAAACAGTCCTGTCCGGCTTGAGCCGTTGGACGATTTCAGCTGCCAGCGGCCGCGGGCAAAGGCCGTCTGCTCGCCGAGCGCTTCGATCCGTATGCTGCTGTAATCGAGATGGCCCATCGGGTTCGCGGTTTTCTTGTAGTTCTGCCGATAAAGTTCCAGGGTGGATTTCCAGCCGCCGGTTTCGGTTGCACCGGAAAAGAACGTCAGCTCATCGGAGTTCCAGTAGCCGCTCATGTAGCCTGCCAAGTCTCCCCGGTTCCAGGCTGAGACCTGGGCGGCCAGCAGCTTCCGGATATCCGCGTCCTCCGCCCCGATTTCCGGTGCGGGGATTTGCCCCCCGGCGGCAACCACGGACAAGGATGCCACGCCACACCACAGGGCTGGCCGCAAATAGCCGCCCAAGGCTGGCTGCGCGTATCCGCTGAGTGGAATCAGGGCGAATGAGAGGATCGGTAGGAGGACGCGGACAAAATTCACGATGCTCAACTCCGGGCCCAGTCGGGATAGTTTGGCTAAGGGCCCGTCTCGATTGTGCACCCGGAGAGGGTAGTTTCCGGCGTCTTTAACGTCCTATACGAAAGCGAAAGTTTTCAAATTGAACCGGGAAAACAGTAGTGCCTGAATGGTACCTCGAAAGGGTCTTGCTAAGTTGTGGTTTCGAGGCTAGTCTTTCGCCCATGGCAAAGCCGGTTCCAATCGGTGCTCGGGGCGTCTCCGAAGAGCGCGTCAAGTTCGAGAATACGCTGACGGCATTCAACCACAATCTGCCGCCCGTCTACTCTACTCCCGATTTGGTGCGGCTCATGGAGATCGCCGGCTCGCGCGCGCTGCAACCTTTTTGCGAGCAGGATGAGATCTCAGTCGGAACCGCGATCAACATCGAGCATCGTGCGCCCGCCGGGCTGAACGCGGTGATTAAGGCTGAAGCGACCGTCGGGGCGGTCGAGGGCAAGTTTTACCTGATTCGCGTGACCGCAAAAGTAGACCAACAAGAAATCGGCGGCGGCACAATCAAGCGTGCCATCGTCAACGTGCCGAAATTTCTTGCCAAGTTCGGAATACCCAAGCCGTAGAAGGCAGATTGAATGCCGATTCGCCACCGCTCAAAGCGGCTATCTCTGGTGTAAACCGCACCACGGAGAAAATTGCCGCTAGCGCGGTGTGGTAACCGCCTCGTCCAACTCCGGCAGCAGGATGCCCTTTTCGAGCAGCAGGCGTTCGAGTTCGCCTTGCTTTTCCGGAGCATCGAAGAGAAAAGCCTGCATTCCAGCCTGGCGCGCGCCGTCGATATTCGGCGGTTTGTCATCCAGAAACAGGGTGCAAGCGGGGTCGACCCGTAGTTCCGCGGCAAGGCGCAAGAAGATTTCCACCGCCGGCTTTACCAGCCGCAGCTCGCAGGAAAACATCTTCACGGCGAATTCGTTCAGCCATGGGAACTTAGCCCGCATGGCGGCGAGCATCTCGAACTCCATATTCGACAGAATTGCCGTCTTGACGCCAGCCTTGCGCAAGCGGCGTGCGAGGGCGAGCATCTCCGGATTGACCCGTGTCCACTGCTGGTTGTCCAGCTCGATCAGCCTGCCGAGGGTTCGCGAGTCCAAGGGGCGGCGGGCGACTGCCTGCCAGTATGCGGCAGCCCCACAGGAGGCACGGTCGTATTCGTCGCGATAGCGCCAGTAGTCGAGTTTGAATTCGTCGTGTGGACGCCCGGCCGTCGCGGCCAACTCCTGCCACTCCCGCGGGGTGGGCGAGTAAGAAAGCATCCTGCCGTAGTCGAAAATTACGGCCTGCAAAGGTGAAGATGAGGAAGATAGCTCGGAAGACATCGCTTCTATCATGCCTGAAACATGGCAAATCATGCTAGCCCTGAATCGGCTGCAGTACACGGCGGCTAGCTGGAGGGCGCCGGATGGCCTGATTTACAAAAACTGGTTCGCATAAACTGGTTTACATAATCCGGTTTGCGACGGCACTTCGGTACAATCAGGTTCATGTCTTTTTCCTTTCAGGTTGAGGCGACCTCGGGCGCGGCCCGGGCCGGCCGCTTTGTCACCCCGCACGGAGAGGTCGAGACACCCGTATTCATGCCGGTGGGCACGCTCGGGAGCGTAAAAGGCGTTCCCCAGGACACCCTCGAAGAGCTGGGGGTGCAGATCCTTCTGAACAACACCTACCATCTCTACCTGCGGCCTGGGGTGGAAACGGTTCGCCAGCTTGGCGGCGTGCACAAGTTCATGAGCTGGACGAGGCCGATCCTGACCGACTCGGGCGGATTCCAGGTCTTTAGTTTGAGCGAGTTACGCAAGATCACCGAAGAAGGCGTCGCCTTCCGTTCGCACCTTGACGGCTCTTCGCATTTTTTCAGTCCGGAGAGTGCGCTGGAAGCGGAGATTGGGCTGGGCGCCGACATCATCATGGTGTTCGACGAGTGTACGGAGTTTCCGGCGGAGCGCGAACGAAGCCGGCAGTCGATGGAATTGACCCTGCGCTGGGCTCGCCGCAGCCAGCTCTACTTCGAGCAGCACAGGCGAGAGGTTCCCTGGCACGAAGAGAAAACTCTGGCTGCCGGAAGCGAGCAGACGCAGGCGTTGTTTGGCATCGTTCAGGGCGGAATGTACGCCGATTTGCGGCGCGAATCGGCCGAACGCACGGTGGAAATGGACTTCCCCGGCTACGCCATCGGCGGGCTCAGTGTCGGCGAGCCCCGGGGAAAGACCTGGGAGATGGCGGAAGCAGCCATAGCGCTGCTACCGGCCGACCGGCCCCGCTATGTGATGGGCGTTGGGACGCCGGAGGAAATCGTGCAGTACGCGGCCCTGGGGGTGGACATGATGGACTGCGTCCTGCCTACGCGAGCGGCACGGCACGGCTTGTTGTTCACTTCTCAGGGCAAAGTGAGTATCAAAAAGCAGTGCTACGCGCGTGACGAGGGTCCTCTGGACCCCAACTGCGGCTGCAAGGTCTGTCTCCGGTACTCGCGTGCCTACCTGAGGCACCTGTATTCGTCGAATGAGGTTCTGGCGCAAGTCCTTAACACGGTGCATAACTTGTCCCTTTACCTTGACACCATGAGTAGGGCAAGGCATGCTATAAAGCTTGGGGAGTTTCGAAGTTCCCGCTCTGCTGTTTGATTTGCCACTTTCCGTGCAAAGTAGTGCGGTTCGCTGTAGCGGTCCCAGGATAAGGCTGCCGGCTCATCAGAAAGCGCACAGACGCGCCTCTGGTGAAGCCACGGGTGCGCAGAAGATTCCTTGGTTTTACGGTTTCTGGGGTGTATACCGAATTAGGAACGGTTTCCGGCCCAGAAGACCATGTTGACGCAGGCGAAACCTGGGGTGTGCCTTGGTGTGACGGCGACGTGAAGGCGACATGACGGCGACTGGGGTTTTCAGGCTTCATCGACGGCGGTAGTAGTAGCGGTACGGCTTCCCATGGGTTCAATTTCAGCCGGGTCGTGGCAGTAGACCCGATGAGAGTTAGACAGCAATGACAAGCTTATTCGCAGTGTTCTTTCAGGGGCAGGGTGGCTCACTCGGCCTGGTTATGATGGTCGGCATCTTCGCCGTCTTCTACTTCCTGCTGATCCTTCCTCAGCAGCGCAAACAAAAGAAATGGCAGCAGATGCTGAGCAACGTCAAAGCCGGCGACCGGGTGGCGACCTCCGGCGGCATGCGCGGAGTCATCATGTCGGTGAAGAGCGAGGGGCCTGACCCTACGGTCATCCTTCGTGTGCCCCCAGACAATTTACGCATTGAAGTTGCACGCAGTTCCATCACCTCGGTCTTTACGGACGAGGTGTCCAAGTCCTCGTAGGCGGTTGCAGTCTCCATGAAGAAAAACCTGCTCTGGAAAGTAGCTATCATCCTCGTTACGCTCCTGGTCTTTGTCTGGGGTATCCTCCTGGGCAACGATCCCGAAAAGAGCGTGGCCGCCATCAAGCAGAACGGCTTGCTGGCGGGCTTGCAGCAGAACATTCACCTCGGGCTCGACTTGAAGGGTGGCACCCACCTGATTCTGCAGGTGATGGTCAACGACGCCGTCAACGCCGACAGCGACCAGGTCATCGAGCGGCTAAAAGACGACCTGCGGCAGAAAAACATCAGCTATGCCGAGATCAGTAAGCCAGATCCGGCGGCAAGTCCCGATCACATCGTCATCAAGGGAATCGGCCCGAATAATAGCAGCAACCTGAAGACGATCGTCGACGAGCGACTCCCCGAATACACGCTGAATGCGGGCGCCGAGGGCGCTTATGTCTTGGCCATGAAGCAGCAGTCGCTCACGCAGCTCAAGAATCGGGCTGTCGAGCAGGCCATCGAGACCATCCGCAACCGCATTGACCAGCTAGGGGTCAGCGAGCCCGTCATTCAGGAGCACGGGTTGGGCGAGTACCAGATCCTGGTGCAGCTGCCAGGCGTCGACGACCCGGCCCGGGTTAAAGACATCATGCAATCGACCGCCATGCTGGAGATCCGGCAGGCGATGGACAACGGCGTGAGCTATTCCTCCGAAGCTTCCGCCCTGGCCGCGCATGGTGGGATTCTGCCTCCGGACTCGGTCGTGATGAAGGGTCGCAGCATTGCGCGTACGCCAGAGCCGAGCGGAGAACCGCAGGACACCTATTACGTGGTGAGCCGCGTCTCGGCGGTTACCGGACGCGACCTGCGCGGAGCCGAACCAACCCACGACGAAAATGGCCGCGCGGCGGTCAGCTTCAACCTCACGCGCGATGGCGGCAATCGTTTTTACGCCTTCACCTCCGCCCACGTGGGCGACTTCCTGACGGTTGTGCTTGACGGTAAGGTCCAGGAAGTGGCGCGGGTCCAAGAAGGCATTCGCGACATGGGACGCATCACTGGAACCTTCAGCGAGCAGCAGGCCAAGGATTTGTCGATGGTGCTGCGCTCCGGTGCGCTGCCAGCCAGCATCCGTTACCTCGAAGAGCGTACGGTTGGTCCCTCGCTCGGAGCCGATTCGATTCGCCAGGGTGTTCGCGCCGCCATCGTCGGCATGGCCGCCGTAATGGTGTTCATGCTGGTTTACTATCGGGCGGCCGGTATCAACGCCAACCTGGGATTGTTTTTGAACCTGATCATTTTGCTCGGATTCCTGGGTTTCAGCGGGGCAACGCTCACGCTACCCGGAATTGCGGGTTTGATACTCACGGTTGGCATGGGCGTCGACTCCAACGTGCTGATCTTTGAGCGTATCCGCGAAGAGCTGCGCAATGGCAAGACACCGCCCTCGGCGGTTGAGCAAGGCTTCGGCAAGGCTTTTCTGACGATCATCGATACCCACGTAACCACCATCGTTTCGGCGGCCATTCTGTTCCTGTTCGGCACCGGTCCGGTGAAGGGCTTCGCGGTGACGCTGACGTTCGGTTTGCTGGCCAATCTATTTACGGCGGTCTTCGTATCGCGCGCCATCTTCGACAGCATCCTGAACCGGCATCAGCGCGGCGAGCCGCTGTCGATCTAGTTTTGCCCGCCGTGGCGCGGTAGGCGCTTCGCCGGGAGAGGGCTCCAGGGCTTCGGATCGGGTAATCAAAAGCCCTGGGCCGCCATTGAATCATGTTTTTGAGGATTTCAAAGTGGAGTTTTTTCGCAACCCGAATATCGATTTCCTGGGCAAGAAGTGGTACTTCCTGGCCTTCTCCCTAATTTTCAGCGTGGCCGGCATTCTTTCGATGGCATTCTGGCACGGCATTCCGCTGGGCGTGGACTTTCGCGGCGGCACGCTCGTCTATGTGAAGTTCACCAGCCCGCCGAATGACGACCAGATCCGCGCCGCCATGGAGCGCGCCGGGGTAAAAGACGCGCGCATTCAGCGTTACGGCGCCTCAGGCAACAACGAGGTACTGATTGCGCTGGATCTGAAAGAGACCAGCGAGCAAGCTCTCGACCAGGGCAAGAACTCGATCATACGCGCTCTGCAGACCCAACCCGAGGCCGGCAAGCAGGATATGAACAACGTCGGCTATAGCACGCTGACACAGTATCTGGTGGACAAGGACCCGCTGCACGCGGGGCTGGATGCGGCGCAGCGCTACGGGCAACTGGCGCGAGCCATCGTAGATTACCGCGACAAGAGCCTGGGCGGTGTCTTCAAAGCTCTCTCCGACGTAGGCAATGTCGCTCCGCCCGCGGTTGTTGCCAGCTTGCAGCAGGGATTCTTTACCTCCAACTTCGGCGTCCGTAACGTGGAGATCGTGGGTCCGCAGGTCGGCATGCAACTGCAGAAGCAGGCTTTGCTGGCAACCCTGTACTCTTTGGCCGGAATGCTGGTTTATCTCTGGTTCCGTTTCGAGTTGATCTACGGCGCGGCCGCGGTTGTCGCCTGCTTCCACGACACGATCATCACTCTCGGGTTTTTCTCGCTGATCAAACAGGAGATATCGCTGACCGTCATCGCCGCCATTCTCACCCTGGTCGGCTACTCGATGAATGACACGATCGTCGTCTTCGACCGCATACGCGAGAACGTCAGGCTGTTGCGGCGCGAAACCCTCTCCGACATCGTGAACCGCAGCATCAATCAGACGCTAAGCCGGACGGTACTGACTTCCGGCCTGACGTTTTTGACCGTGCTCTCGCTGTTCCTGTTCGGAGGCGAGGTGCTGCACGGCTTCTCGCTGGCCCTCGTGATCGGCATCATCATCGGCACCTATTCCTCGATTTTTATCGCCTCACCAATGCTGGTTGCCTATCAGGATTGGCGTGGCGGCAGGAATGGAAGGAGTCTTCCGGCCAAGATAACCGATACCCGGCGCGAAAAGATGAAGATCAAGGCCTAGGAGGCCTGTTCGATTGCGGCCGATGGAATCCCGGAGAAGCTTCTTTGCTGGGATTTCCCGTCTTGGGGCATGAAAATTCGGAAAAATCTTTGGCTCGGCTCGATTTTCGTGAGCCAAAGTCCGAGTGACGGTGTCTATAGCTTTAGGCGGGGACCATTTGTATGTTCGAAGACAGCCTTTTCGAGTCGGGAAAGAAAATCAAGAGACGCAGCCCGTGGGTAACTGCCGTTTCTTTCCTGATTCAGGTACTGTTAATTGGCGTGCTCGTGCTGAGTAAAATTCTTTACCCGGAAGCTCTTCCCAGGCAACAGTCCATGGAGTTCCTGGTAGCACCGCCCCCACCTCCGCCGCCGGCTGCGGCTGCCTTTGTAAAAGTGCAGAAAGTTGTTAGCCAACTTGATAATGGTCGACTGCGAACTCCGACCGCAATTCCTCAAAAAATTGCTAACATAAAAGAAGAAGATACTCCATCCTTAGGTGGCGGAGTTGTAGGTGGTGTTGTCGGAGGCGTACCTGGCGGTACGGTTGGCGGTGTACTTGGCGGGGTGTTGAACAGCATTGCCAGTATCCCCACCGCAGTGCCCAAAGTGGCCGTGCCACAGAAGGTGAGAGTTTCTTCCGGCGTCGCGCAAGGCAATTTAATTCACGATGTAAGACCACCCTATCCGCCGCTTGCGCGCCAAGCGCGCATCCAAGGAACTGTGGTTCTTCAGGCCGTGATCGGCAAGGACGGCACGATTCAGAATCTGCGGGTCGTCAGCGGACACCCGATGCTGGCACAGGCTGCTCTCGACGCAGTGAAGCAATGGCGTTACCGGCCCTATTTCCTAAACGGTGAGCCGGTGGATGTGGATACGACGATCAACGTCAATTTCACTCTTTCTGGCGGTTAGAGCAGTGGCGGCTGAAAAGCTGCATCTAATATTTTGACTGGTGGCGCCCGGTTGCGCCGCCGATGGGCCCCTATCAAGTTCCAGTAAGTCGCTGCTCACACCGTGGAGTCCGAAAGGTGGAGCACCGCGCGCGATATCAACCGTCGCAAGGTGTTTCCAAAGGTTCGAGCAGCATTTCGAAAAAAGTTTCAGAGTTTCTGAGGAGGAAACCCAACACATGTTTGTCGCAAACCTCGCAACCCTTGTTCTGAGCAACATGCCGGCACTGGCGGCGGTGATGTTCCAGGAAGGCGGCATCGGCTGGGACCCGATCTCCTTGTGGAGACAGATGGGTGTTCTGGCAAAGGTTGTCGTGCTCATCCTGTTCATCATGTCCGGCTGGTCGATCGGCATCATGATCGACCGGGCCATGGCATACAGCGCGGCTCGCAAGCAGTCCCGCATGTTCGCGCCCGCTGTCGCCGGCGCTCTCCGCGAAGGCAAGATCGACGAAGCCATCAAAGTTGCCGAGCGCAACAAGAAAAGTCATCTGGCGAAGGTCGTCACCGCCGGCCTGCAGGAATTCAGGGTCCAGAACCCTACGAGCGACATTCCCGGCGAACAGATAGACGCTTCGCGCCGTGCCCTGGAACGGGCCGAAGCTATTGTTCATGCCGAGCTGAAGCGTGGACTCGGCGGACTGGCAACGATCGGTTCCACCGCTCCCTTCGTGGGACTGTTCGGCACCGTCGTCGGAATTCTCAACGCCTTCCGTGGCATCTCCGAATCCAAGGCAACCGGGTTGGGAGCCGTCGCCAGCGGCATTTCGGAAGCCCTGGTGACAACCGCGGTTGGGTTGTTCGTCGCCATCCCGGCGGTGTGGATGTTCAACTACTTTACCAACCGGGTGGAAGCCTTCGATGTGGAGATGGACAACAGCTCGAGTGAGTTGATCGACTACTTCCTGAAGCAGCGCAACCTGGTCCGCAAGTAAGGTTCGCCAGTAAGTTTCGGAAGTAATCGACGCCATGACAGACTCCGGGAGCGGCGCGGTTCAGCGAAGCCGCGCGGCGAATCGCCCGGAGCAGTCGTGGGCAGGAGAATGAAGGCATGTCACAACAAACGTGGAGACGGAGCCTGAAGGTCACCTCCGAGATTAACGTGACCCCGATGGTCGACGTCATGCTGGTGCTGTTGATCATCTTCATGGTGATCACCCCGATGCTGCAAAAAGGCGTCAGCGTGGATTTGGCCACGACGGACAATCCCGTGCAGATGCCGGACGCGGACAAGGAAGACTCGCTGCTGGTGGCGGTGATGCGCGACGGTTCGATCTTCTTTGGCCCCGACAAGGTTACGCCCGAGGTTTTGACCGACAAGGTGAAAGACAGGCTTGCCAACCGGGCGGACAAACGTGTGTTCATCAAGGCCGATGCGCGCGCCAAGTACGGTGCGGTGGTCGAAGTGGTGGACAATGTTCGTTCCGCCGGAGTCGACGAGCTTGGTTTGCTGACCGAGCAGCGCAAGCAGGGTTCGTTTGAACCTTTGCCGGCCAGCGCGGCGGGCGTAAAGGATTCGGATAAAAAGAAGAAGAACCCACAGTAAGCGTAGGAGCGAGGCTTCTTTATGGCAATGTCACTTGGCGGCAAGGGTGGTCCCTCCGCAGACATCAACGTAACACCCCTCATCGACGTGCTGCTGGTGCTGCTCATTATTTTCATGGTGATCACGCCACTCACGCCGAAAGGCCTGGAAGCACTGGTCCCCCAGCCGCCTAAAAACCAGCAGCAGCAACCGCCTTCGAACGACCGCACCATTGTCGTTCAGGTTTTACGCGGCGCCGGCGGCCAGCCGGCGTACAAGATTAACCAGGACGATGTAACTTTCGATAATCTGGAAGGCCGGTTGCGCGACATCTTCGCCATCCGTGCTGAAAAGGTAATGTTCGTAAAGGGAGATACGGAACTGCCCTTCGCCGACATCGCCGCGGTCATCGACAAATCCCACGCCGCCGGCGTGGACAAGGTTGGACTGATTACCGCAAGGATCGAGGCTGGCCAGTAACCACCCGACGAATTCGAAGTCGGCCTTCGCCGGGGATTCTTCCGGTTCCAAAGTTTTAGCAGACTGCTGAGAAACACTACCGCCGTGGTCGCACGCGGAGGGGCACAGCAAGCGAGGCGCCGCGGAAGGTATCGAGTTATAGCCCAATTGCTTGTATGCTCATATCAGAGCAAAACTTTTATTCAGCAGCTCTTAGGGTATAGAGAACGAGTTGATTCCGGCGAGACCGGGATCAAAAGCAGTTCCGGCCCGATTTGGCAAGGGAAGGCAATTCCATGAACAGAAGCGTACGAGTGCTGGCCGGCTTGGCGATTCTGCTCGCCGTGCTCTCGGCCGCTGGCTGTAACAAGCTGAAGGCACGCGATCAGTTGAACAAAGGCGTCCAGTCTTACAAGAATTCGCGATACGAAGAGGCAGTTGAACATTTCAAGAGTGCGGCTTCACTGGATCCATCGCTCGTGAACGCTCGACTTTATCTCGCCACCGCTTACGCACAGCAATACATTCCGGGCGCGGAAACAGAAGACAACAAACGCATGGCCAGTTCCGCCATCGAGGAATACAAGCAGGTTCTGACGCGGGACCCTAAGAACATCAAAGCCATCAAAGGTGTCGCTGTCCTGTATCTCCAGATAAAAGATTTCGACCAGGCGAAGCAGTACTACCAGAAAGCGTCCGCGGTCGATTCGAATGATCCCGACAATTACTACTCGATCGCGGTCATCGACTGGAATAAGGCATACAGTTTTCGTCAAGCGCAGCGCAGCAAGCTGTCCATGAAGCCGACGGACCAGCTCAAGGACAAAAAAGTTTGCTCACTGGTCAAGGCCACCAATGAGGGGCCCGTTAGCGAGGGCATGAAGATGCTGGAGAAAGCCCTCCAGATCAGGCCGGAATATGAAGACGCCATGTCCTGGATGAACCTGCTCTACCGCGAGCAGGCAGATTACGAATGTGATAACCCCAGCGCCCGGGCCGCAGATATAAATGCGGCGGATAACTGGCGGGACAAGGCACTGGCCACCAGAAAGGCTAAAGCCGAGAAGCAGGGAACGGGCGGCGGCATCGTGATCGACGAGAACATCGGCCAGAGGATTGACCAGAAGAAGTAGCAGACGGCCCTGCTGTCCGCAGCCTTTGAACGCAATCACTGTCGGGCCCCGGCAAAACCGATAGGAAATATCTCCACATTTACCAAGCCTCTCCCAGGGACAAGGAGGGGTTTTTGTTTTTTGGGAAGCATTTCGCGGACGAATCAGACGGCTACTTAGAGCAGTTTGCCGGCTTTGTGCTATTTTGTTCCAGTGGGTGGGATTTTCCGGTTTTCGGGGTGGGGTGGAACATGTTCCGGCGAATTCTGATTGCCAATCGCGGCGAGATCGCCGTGCGCATTGCGCGCGCCTGTCGGGAGATGGGCATTGAATCCATAGGGGTGTTTTCCGACGTGGACCGCAGGGCGCTTTACGTGCGCAAAGTGGACCACGCTTATCACATCGGCCCGGCGCAGGCCAGCGAGTCGTATCTGAATACCGAAAAGATTCTGGAGGTCGCACGCCGCAGCGGGGCTGAGGCGATCCATCCCGGATACGGCTTTCTTTCCGAGAATGCGCAATTCGTCACCAGTTGTGAGCGCGAGGGCATCAAGTTCATCGGTCCCAGCGCACGCTCCATGGAGATGATGGGGTCCAAAACACGGGCGCGCCAGACGATGAAAAAGGCGGGAGTGCCGTTCGTGCCGGGTTCGGAAAAAGGTCTGGAGAGTGTCGACCACGCGCTGGATTTCGCCGGCAAAATCGGCTACCCCGTGATGCTGAAGGCCGCCGCTGGCGGGGGCGGCAAAGGCATGCGCCCGGTCCGCACACCCGACGAAATGCGTTCGGCCTACGACCTCACGCGCTCGGAGGCACAACGCGCATTCGGCGATAACGAAGTCTACATCGAGAAACTGATCGAGAACCCCCGGCACATCGAAATGCAGATCATGGCCGACGAGCACGGCAACGTGATTTACCTGGGCGAACGCGAGTGTTCCATCCAGCGGCGCCATCAGAAAGTGATGGAGGAGGCGCCTTCGCCGATTGTCGATGACGACATGCGGCAGCGCATGGGCGAGATCGCGGTCCGCGCGGCCAAGGTTGCGCACTACACAAACGCCGGCACGGTCGAGTTCCTCGTCGACCAGTCGCGGAATTTCTATTTCCTGGAAATGAACACGCGTTTGCAGGTCGAACACCCGGTGACCGAGCTGGTGACTGGTCTTGACCTGGTGCAAATGCAAATCGCGATTGCCGCCGGCGAGCAGCTCACGATCCGCCAGGAGGACGTTCAAATTCATGGGCACGCCATCGAATGCCGCATCTACGCGGAAGATCCCGATAACAACTACTTCCCCTCGCCTGGGCGCATCACCAGGCTTATCTCGCCCGCGGGCCCGGGCATTCGCCGCGACGGCGGCATCTATGAGGGCTGGACAGTTCCCATTGAATACGATCCGCTGCTCTCCAAGATAAGCGCCTACGGTCCCACTCGCACCGACGCCATCAACCGCATGCGCCGTGCGCTGGTCGAGATCTTTATCGGCGGAATAAAAACCAACATCTCATTGTTCCGCCGCATCCTGCTGCATCCGGAGTTCCAGGCGGGAAACTTCGACACAGGATTTCTCGACCGTCTCTTGCCGGAGCCCAGACCAATCGACGAGCGTACCCGCATGCGAATCCCGATTGCGGCCATCGCCGCAGCCCTTTTTGCCCAAGTGGAGAGCAGAGGCGGGCCGGAGATATCTTCGCTAAAAGGTTCCCGCAATGGCGCGGTGCGTGAGCCGGCAAGGAAACCGGTCAGCAACTGGAAACGGAGCGCGCGCAAAGAGGCGCTGCATTAGGAGCTTGCGATAGACGCCGCATTTGGCATCGTGCAAGAGGGGGCAAAATGACCTACGACGTCATCATCGATGGCACACAGCATCGCGTTGAACTCGAAGAACAGGGCGAAACCTGGAGATGCCACGTCGACGGCCAGGAGATCATCGTAGATGCGGCCTTCACCGCCCGCGACGTCATCTCGATGCTGGTGAACAATCGGGCGCACGAGATCAAGCGCGAGTATTCGATGCTCGGAGACACCCACATCATCATCGGCTCGGAGCGCTTCGCGGCCGAAGTGCGCGACCCGCGCTCGTTGCGCAGCCGCCGGGCGTCGGCGGGCATTAGCGAAGGCCCGCAGAAAATCATCGCTCCCATGCCCGGCAAAGTTGTGCGCCTCATGGTCGCCGAAAAAGATGAAGTCGAGGCCGGGCAAGGCATAGCTCGTGATCGAGGCGATGAAGATGCAAAATGAGATCAAGTCGCCGAAGAAAGGCGTGGTTCAGAAAATTATGGTCGCCGAAGGCGGCAACGTGAATCCGGGCGACACCATGGCCATCGTCGAATAAAGATATCCGCTCTGCTATACCACTTGGAAGTTTTGTTTACTTCGTGGCGCTGCTACTGCGCTCCCGCGTTCTTCAGAATCGAATCCGCAAGATAATTTTCGACCTTGGCATCGTCGCGCAGAGACTCGTAGTAGGCCGTGCGCAGCAGTTGTTCGCGGCGCTCACGCAACTGGGTCCGTATGGCCTGCTGTACCCGCGGATCGCTCATCTCCCGTTGCCCCGCCGTCTCCCGGCTGATCAAACGAATAATGCGGAAACCGGCCAGCTTGTGGTTGGCATCGAGTCCCGGCAGAGGAGGACTGTACTGTCCCGGCTTGAGCTTGGAAATCGCCTCAGCCGCCTGGCGATCCGACTTGAGCGAGGACTCGGGAACAAAGCCAAGATCGCCGCCATTGGCCGAGGTTTCGGGCTGCTCGCTGTAATTGGCCGCCACGGCGGCAAAATCCTCGCCGCTCTCCAGGCGGTGCATGATCATTTGCACTTTCTTGCGTGCATCGGCTTCGTTCTGCGCTTTGTCGTTCTTCAGGTTGCGGACCTGTGGATTCGGTTGCGAGGTCACCAGAATCTGCGCCAGATGGTACTGTGGTTCGATCAGATTGAACTCGGCCTTGTGCTGGTTGTAATACGCGGCAATGTCGGCGTCGCCGATCGTGACCTTGGAAGAGACTTCCTTGTTCAAGACCTTCTCAATCGTAATCGAGCGACGAATGTCGCGGCGAAAATCGTCGAGCGTGATCTTGCGCTCTTTCAAACGCTGGTCGAATTCTTCTTTTGTGTAGGGCGCCTTGACCGCGTTCAGCTTGCTTTCGACCTCTTCGTCGGTCGCCATGAGACCGAGCTTTTCGGCGCGCTGCATCAGGATCTCGTGATCGATCAGCTCGCGCAGAATACTGAGCCGCAGGCTTTGGGCCTGCTCCTCGGAAGGCGATTGAGGAGAACCTTCGGTCTGGTTGCGATAATACGTCTCCACTTCGGAGCGCACGATCTTGCGGCCGTTCACCTTGGCCAGAACATCGGGTCCAGCTTGTCCCCTGCCGCAGGCGCCAGCCAGCAGCAACAAAACAACCGCCAATGCCAGTGCGGTGCATGCCGTAGTAGAGCGGGGCGCCGTCGATCGGCCCCATTCTTCAGATTTCCAGTGCAAATCAAACCCTCCCGGTGAAAGTTTCACCAGAGCCTACTTCCCTGCGCTCGCCGCAGGAGCCGGCGCGGCCGCCGGCGGCTGCTGGCCGGCATCGCGAAGCGCCTGGTCCAAAATCGCTTTGAATTCCTCGGCGGGAACGGCGCCTTCGACTTTCTGGCCGTTGACGAAGATAAAAGGCGTGGCATTCACCCCCAACGATTCGGCTTCCTTGACGGAATTGTCCAAGTCCTTCGAGGGTTGCTCTTTGATGCACTGCGCGAGCGCCGCGGTATTCAAGTGGCGCTGGTTGCCAATGTCCGTCGCGATGCGATCGACAGCCGCAAGCTGGGCTTCCAAAGGCTTTTTGTCGCCACCGATCTGCCGTCCGTTGGCATGCGTATAGTCGGCGAAGTCCCAGAATGCTTCGCCACTCTGCCGCGCCAGGCAATTCGAGTCGATCGCGGCGCGGCGCGCCCAAGGATGGATCTCGAACAGGGGATAATCTTTGTAGTACACCTTCACGCGGTCGCCGTAGTCTTTCATCAGCGAAAACAGCTCCTGGTGCATGCGCGAGCAAAATGGACACTGGTAATCGTCGTAGACAACGGCCGTGACCTTGGCATCCTTATTGCCCCGCGGAGGCCGCCCGGTCAGATCGATCTTGGCCATCGCATTCTGATAGGGATCGACCGTCAGATCCATCTTGCGCATGTCGACCAGTTGCTTGCCGTCCTTGGAGACGAAAAACTCGTGTGTCTGCTTCTTGTCCCCGGTCGTGAACGTCACCGTGATGTTGTCAAAGTTCGCAAATTCACTGGACTTTGGCGAACCGATCGAGATTTGTACGTAGGCGGGGATCTTGAATTCCGAGCGCACCGTACGCTCCACCCGCCGGCTCAAGTCAGCCGGCCCGGATTGCGCGAGGTCCCCGGATGTGGCTTGTTGGGGCGCGGCCGAGCAGCCGAGCCAGGCGATGGCCAGGAACAACAGAGTTTTTCGCAGCATAAATTTCCCTAGACGTTGACGGATGGTCATGGTTGCGCACGTGGCGGCCGAGACGATGGGCGTATTTGCCGGGGCAAGCACTCGATTGATTATCGCATGGGAGCTGTTGGGCGACCTCGCAAAGCCAGCGAGCACGCACCTCTGCGCTCACGGCTACTTTCTGGGCGCAAAGCACCAGCCTTACCCTCGGCTCAGGCTTGACGGCCGGAATGGCCAGAAAGCGTCTCGACCGGAAGCACGGCGTTCATCGAACCGGAGCGGAAGCCCTCCAGGTCGAGGGTCACAAATTTGAACCCGAGCTGCTTGAAAATGCGGGTGAACTCGGCGGCCATCTCGAGCGTCAGCGCGCGCGCCAGTTCATCGCGGGCGATCTCGATGCGTGCGATGGCGCCATGATGGCGCACCCGCATCTGCCTGAATCCCAGGGCCCGCAACGCGTCCTCGCCGGCTTCGACCTGGCGCAATGCCTCGGGCGTCACTTCGCGTCCGTACTCGATGCGCGAGGAAAGGCAGGCCGATGCGGGTTTGTCCCACACGCTCAGCCCGGCGGCGCGAGCCAGGTCGCGAATGTTCTGCTTGGTAAAGCCAGTCTCCAGCAGCGGGGCAGCCACACCGTGCCGCTGGGCCGCCTGCTGGCCGGGACGATAATCGCCTTGATCGTCGAAGTTGATGCCATAGGCAACGGTCTCGAAGCCATGCTCGTCGCGATAGCGCTCCACGGCGATGAACAACTCGTCCTTGCAGTGGAAGCAGCGCATGGAATCGTTGCGCACGTAGTCGGGCCGCTCCATTTCGGCCGTGGAAATAATCTCCAGCGGTATTCCGTTCTGCTTGCAAAACGAAATGGCCTCGCGCATTTGGGTGCGGGCAAGGCTGGGCGAGTCGGCTAGCAGGGCCACCACGCGTCCCGGCGAAACCGCATGAGCGGCCCAGGCCAGAAATGCCGAATCCACGCCCCCGGAATAGGCAACCAGGGTCTTGCCCAACGAGCGCAGGCTGGCTTCCAGCTTGCGCCACTTGGACTGTAATTCGACAGGAAGGCTCGGCAGATCTACACCTACAGACATATCGCTATCTTACGACGGCCAGCATGGTTTCTCCACAAAATCGCGCTTTCATTTGGGCGTTTGCCGTGCCACGGCACGCGTCGTAATTGCGCTGACGCGCAGAGAGTTGTTCACACCGTGGCGATGGCGTCGATTTCAACCAGGCTGTCCTTGGGGAGCCGCGCCGCCTGAACGGTTGTGCGCGCTGGTGGATTGCTTCTGAAGAACCTGCCATACACTTCGTTCATGACCGCAAAGTCGTTCATGTCTTTCAGAAACACTCCGCAACGCACGACTTTGTCCAGGCTGGAGCCGGCGGCTTTGAGAATCGCTTCGAGGTTCTTCATAACCCGCTCGGTCTGCTCGGCTATGCCGCCAGTCACCATCTGCTGCGTGGCTGGATCGAGCGGGGTCTGCCCGCTCAGGAAGATAAATCCATTGGCCAGGATGGCCTGCGAGTAAGGACCGATAGCCTTGGGTGCATGCTCAGTGGCAATGACTTCGCGCAAACTTCCTCCGTCCAGACCCGGCAGCGCAAAAAAAATGGTTTCGGTCAGCTCACGTTGCCAGGAGGTGCCTCAAGAATAGCGAAGCACCGAAATACCAAAGGTAAGAAAGCGCGCGGGAAATGTCAAAAACGACGCTCCACGACCCCGGCCAGCAACGCGCACGAAGGTGCAATCCAGTTGCTCTCAAGCGTGGAGAAGCGTCTCGTGGGCTGCTGATTGATCTTCGCTGCCGCGATCCATGCCGAACAAATCATTAATTTATAAGAATTTACAATTTGTTGATATTAATACGCTCATATTTTATGATTCGTTTGTTATTAGATAAACATCTAACCCAAATGTAGGCAAAGGCAGCGAAGCCCTCGCCGAGGCCGCCGCCGGACAAGCCCTCAAATTTCTTGAAAAAACTCTTTGGAGGTTACGAAAATGACGCTTATAACCCGTTGGGAGCCATTCCGTGAGATGGCTACTTTGCAGAGCCGCATGGGTCGCCTAATGAATGAACTGAACGAACCGTTCAGCTCCCTGACCGGCGACGAGTCTTTGAACGCCGGCTCCTTCGTCCCTCCCGTGGATGTATATGAAGACGAGCACGGAATCCAGCTCAGAATGGAAGTTCCGGGCGTCGACGAAAAAAATATCGACATCCGTCTGGAGAATAATGTGCTGACCGTGAGCGGTGAGCGCACAATTGAAAAGGAAGAAAAGCAGGAGAACTTCCATCGCATCGAACGGCGCTATGGCACCTTCTCCCGCAGCTTCACCCTGCCGAACACCGTGGACAACGAGAGTGTTGCGGCCAGCTATGACAAAGGCCTGCTTAAGATCTCGCTCGGCAAGCGCGCTGATGCCAAGCCGAAGCAGATCAAGGTAAACATTGGCAAGGAGCTGTCGGCAGCCGCGAAGTAAGCCGCATCAGCGAGCAGTAACCCGGATGGATCGCGGGGGAGATCGGCCCGAAAGGTCTGGTCTCCCCTGATTTTTGCGGAATGTCCGGCAGCGATGGCCGTTGATGCGCATGCATCCAATTCGGCAAAATCTGAACCGAGCGAGGTACACGACTCATGGCAATTCGATGGGACAAATTAACCGTTAAGGCGCAGGAAGCCGTCCAGCGTGCCAACGATCTCGCCTCCGAGCACGGCAATCCCGAGATGATGCCAGTGCATCTGCTGACCGCGCTGCTGGAAGATCGCGAAGGAATCGTGGTTCCTTTGCTCGGCAAACTCGGCGTACAGGTGGCTGCCCTGCAGCAGGCGGCAATGCGCGAAATCGAGCGGTTACCGAAGCTGGGAAACCGCGCCGCCCAAGTGCCGCCCTCCGCGGTGACCAATGAAGTGCTGGAAAACGCCTTCGAAGAACTGCAAACGGGAAACTTCAAGGCCGATCAGTTCGTTTCGACTGAGCACTTGCTCTTGGGCATTGCCAGCCTGAAACCGCGGCGCAATCAAACGCCCGACGCAGCCCAGATAATTTTGGGATCGGTCGGTGCGACCTACGATGCGATTCTGAAGGCCCTGATCTCGGTGCGTGGCACGCAGACGGTTACCGATCCCAACCCCGAGGCGAAATATCAGGCACTGGAGCGGTACGCGCGCGATCTGACGGAGCTTGCCCGCCAGGGAAAGCTCGATCCCGTGATTGGCCGCGACGATGAGATTCGCCGCACCATTCAGGTGCTCTCGCGGCGCACCAAAAATAATCCGGTGCTGATTGGCGAGCCGGGCGTGGGCAAGACGGCCATTGTCGAAGGTCTGGCGCAGCGCATCGTCGCCGGCGATGTGCCCGAGCAACTGAAGAACAAGCGCGTGGTGTCGCTGGATCTGGCGGCGATGCTGGCCGGGGCGAAATATCGCGGCGAGTTCGAAGATCGCCTGAAGGCCGTGCTTAAAGACATCGAAGAAAGCGACGGCAGAGTCATCCTTTTCATCGACGAGTTGCACACGCTGGTTGGCGCTGGCGCCGCCGAGGGCGCCATTGACGCCTCGAACATGCTGAAGCCGGCACTGGCCAGAGGCGATCTGCGCGCCATAGGCGCCACCACGCTGAATGAGTATCGCAAGTACATCGAGAAAGACGCCGCGCTGGCGCGCCGCTTCCAGATCGTCTTTGTCGGCGAGCCCAGCGTCGAGGATACGATTGGCATTCTGCGCGGCCTGAAAGAGCGTTACGAACTTCACCATAAAGTCCGCATCAAGGACTCGGCGATCGTGTCCGCGGCCATTTTGTCGCACCGCTATATCAGCGACCGCTTCCTGCCGGATAAGGCGATTGACCTGGTCGACGAGGCGGCGGCCTCCCTGCGCATCCAGATCGACTCGATGCCGACGGAGATCGACCAGCTTGAGCGGCGTGCCACGCAATTGGAGATCGAGCGTCAGGCGTTGAAGAAGGAAGATGATCCGAATTCGCGCGAACGGCTCGCGGTCGTAGAGCGCGAGTTGGCTGGCTTGCGCGAACAGTCGAACGCCCTCAAGGCGCGCTGGAAACAGGAAAAGGATGCGATTGCCCGTATCAGCGATTTGAAGGAAAAGATCGACAAGCTGAAAATCGACCAGCAGAATGCCACGCGGCGCAACGATTACGAACGCGCTTCGCGTATTCAGTACGACGAGCTGCCGAAGCTGCAGCGCGAGTTGGACAAACTGAATTCCGATTCGGACACCCAGCACTCGCGCATGCTGAAAGAAGAAGTGGACGAAGAAGATATAGCGAGCATTGTCAGCAAATGGACCGGCATTCCGGTTTCGAAGATGCTCGAAGGGGAAGTCAAGAAACTGGTCGGGATGGAATCGCGTTTGCGGCAGCGCGTGATCGGGCAGGACTCGGCGCTCGAGAAAGTGGCCAATGCCATACGCCGTTCGCGCGCCGGACTCAGCGATCCACGACGGCCAATCGGCTCTTTTATCTTTCTCGGTCCGACCGGCGTGGGCAAGACCGAGCTGGCCCGGGCTCTCGCCGAATTTCTGTTTGACGACGAACACGCCATGGTCCGCATCGACATGAGCGAGTACATGGAAAAACATGCGGTTTCGCGGCTGATCGGCGCGCCTCCCGGCTATGTTGGCTACGAGGAAGGTGGACAGTTGACCGAAGCCGTGCGGCGGCGTCCCTACGCGGTGCTGCTGTTCGACGAAATCGAAAAGGCGCATCCCGATGTATTCAACATCTTTTTGCAAATCATGGATGACGGCCGTCTGACCGACGGCAAGGGCCGCATCGTCGATTTCAAGAACACCATCATCATCATGACCTCGAACATCGGCGCGATGTTCCTGCAAGGTGACCTCTCAACCCCGCAGAAGTTCGCCGAGGCGAGCAAGCTTGTCATGGCCGCCATGCAGCAGCACTTCAAGCCGGAGTTTCTGAACCGGGTCGACGACGTGGTGCTTTTCAATCCGCTCGGGGTCGAGCAGTTGTCGAAGATCGTCGAGCTGCGGTTGGAGGAGCTGCGGAGTCTGCTGGCCGATCGCAAGATCTCGCTGGAGTTGACGGAGGCGGCCAAGCGCGTGTTGCTCGGCGAAGGATACGACTTCAACTACGGTGCACGTCCGCTCAAACGCGCCATCCAGCGGCTGGTGCAAGACCCGTTGGCGCTGAAGATCCTCGACGGCGAGGTGCTGCACGGGGATCACGTGGTGGTCGACGCCGCTGCCGGCGGCAAGGCGATGGCATTCAAGGTCGAGCGCCACGCCGCCGCGGAACGCCAGCCGGCGAAGGTCTGAGCGATTTCAGGGTGGGAGTATCCCGGAGTTATCTCGGCGAAACCACTCTCAATCCGAAACCACGGGCCGGACAAGGATCGTCCGGCCCAGAAAGACAAAAGCCATGTTGGCTGTCCTCTGGATTGCACAAGTGCTGGCGATCGCTCTCGCGATTCCGATGGTCCTCGGCAAGATCCCGCCTAATCGCCTTTACGGTTTTCGCACACGGAAGACTCTATCGAATCCTGAAATCTGGTATCGCGCCAATCGCCTTGCCGGAATCGATTTGATGGTTGCCTCGTTGACGAGCCTGCTCGCCTCGGCCCTGTTGATTCTGCTGCTGCCGGAACAAGTCGCCCTGGCAACGAGCGTCCTGCTGTTTGCCATGGCAACTATGTTGGCGACCGGCATTGGGTTTTGGCAAATTCGAAAGCTGTAGAGAGACAGTGGTTACGCGAGATCGAAGAGCAGGACCTCGGCCGCTTGACCGGCGGCGATCGTGAGCTCGCTCTCTTGGCTCACGGCCGCTCCATCTCCCTGTTTCAGCGCGGTGCCGTTCAGTGTGACCGATCCGCGCGCAATTTGAAGCCAAGCGTGGCGTCCTTTGGCCAGTAAATAGGTTATCTGCTCGCCCGCTTCGAGCGAAGCCACGCTGAGTTTCACATCCTGGTGAATCTTCACCGCGCCCTCAGCCGGCATACGTTCGGCAATCACTTTCCATTTGCCTTGTTTGTCTTCCGGGGCAAAAGCCTTCTGCTCATAACTGGGCTCAAGGCCTTTTTGCTCCGGAAGAATCCATATCTGCAGCAGGTGGACCGGGTCCATCGGCGAGGGATTGAATTCACTGTGCAGAATACCGCTGCCGGCCGACATTCGCTGCCCATCGCCAGGCCGGATGATCGAACCGTTGCCGAGCGAATCGCGATGCTCCAGAGCGCCGTCGAGAACGTAGGTAATGATTTCCATGTCGCGGTGGGGATGCGTGCCAAAGCCTTGCCCCGGTGCAACCACGTCTTCATTGATCACGCGCAGCGCGCGGAAGTGCATGTGTTCCGCATCGTGATAATCGGCGAAGGAGAATGTGTGATAGGTGTCGAGCCATCCATGGTTAAAGTGACCACGTTGCTCGGAAGCGCGAACCGTAATCATTTTTCGACCTCAATGAATTAGATTCCAATCGCTGCTGCTGGATTCACGCGGGGGCCCCGGCGAGCCCCGCTTGCTGGGGTGATCGCCGCGAGGCGAATTCGACTCCGTTAACCGGCTTCGGCAGCGTTGTTCGCTGCTGGTCGCGAGCGCAGCCCGGCGCAACTCCAACCTTGAGCCAGGCGTCTCACTCCGCAGGAGGCTAAGCCATGGCAAACAGCAGCAACCGCGGATCTCGTTCGCGCCCGCGACGGCCATCGGCCGCGCGTGCCGCCAAACGCAGCACTAGCAGGAGGCGGCGCAGTTCGGCATCTTCGCGTTCAAGCGGAAACACAACCGCGCGACAACGTGCCAGTTCGCCGCGCGGAATCAAGGCTTCCACTACACGCTTGCGCACACGTTCGAGCTGGTGCCGCGGCAGGCCCCCGCCGCACGTCGACGGCTCGCTCGCGGAGCAAGACCACTTCCAGTCGCCGCTCTCGCCAGCCCACGGGAGCTTCGTCCACGATGGCGCGCTCGTCGAAAGTGACCGGCTCACGTGCCGCTCGTACCCATCGTTCCGGTTCCGGCAGTACACGCAAATACGGAGCGAAGGCGCAAGCGATGGTGGCTAAGGAAATGCATCAGTTGAAAAAGGGTAGGCTCAGCACCAACAACCCCAAACAGGCTGTCGCAATTGGCCTTTCGAAGATGAGGCGGGCCGGAGTCAAAGTTCCTGCGCGCAAGAAGGCAGCCTAAAAAAAGAGCACCAAGGGGGCGCAGCGAACACAGCTCGCCGGGTGAGCAAAAGCCCGAGCCCGACGCGGGAAACTACTTGCTCTCGGCAGCAGCGCTGGAGGAGGGCTTGCTCTCCGGCACGGGCGGCGCGGAGGCTGAATCGGCAGCGCCCTTCGAGTCCCCATTGCTTTTTTTCGAGTCCCCATTGCCGGAGTCCCGATTGCCCTTTGCGGAGCCCTCGGTGGAGGAACCCTTGCGGGCATAATCCGTTACATACCAGCCTGAGCCCTTGAACTGGACGGTGGGAGCGCAAAGCAGTTGCACTATGGCTTCCAGTCCGCACTTAGGACAGATGCGAACGGGATCGTCGGAAAACTTCTGGATTACTTCGAATTGGTGTTTGCAGCTTTTGCAACGGTACTCGTATAGAGGCACGAAGACTCCGGAGGGTAATCAGTATTCGTCCCGAATTGCCGGCCCGACACGGCGCTCAACTCAACCGACGCAAAACCCGTATCGGCAAGCGAGCGGGATCACAGAAGTATGATTGCCTTTCTCTATTCTAAGTTGCCGGGCCGGGAGACGTCAATTCAGCCTGGGCGGGGGCGGGCCTAGCCCGCGAGAGAGCCAAGTTTCCAAAATAACTAAATAACGAACTCTCCGGCACTGACTGGAACCACGTTTCCGCCGACGAAAATATCCGTAACCCTGTCGCCGACTTTCTTGCCGCGAATGAAAATCTTGCTGGGGCGGCGCATCTCAATGCCCTGTTCGATGAGCGCGCGCTTCTCGCTCTCGAAAACTCCATGCCGCACCGCCCACGCGGTGCAACAGCCGGCGGCCGAACCAGTCGCTGGGTCTTCTCCGTTATAAAAAATCATGCGGGCATGCAGGGCAGCGCCGGGCAAGACGGTTTCGCGGCAGACACAGTAGAAAAACCGGCCCTGGGTTTTGCCCAGGTACTCGGCGGCACGCGCGAAGTCGAGTTTGAATCGCTGCAATCGTTCCAGCCTGCGAAAGACGACGATGACGAACGGCAGCCCGGTTGAAACCGTTTCGACCGGCAACCCGGTATCGATATCTGCCACTTCGAGGCCGAGCGCGCGCGCGACTTCCTGGGCCGAGTGTATCTGCCCGAATTCCGGGTCCCGCTGCCGCATTTCACCGAAGACCGCGCCCGCCTCGTCGCGGCTGAACTGCACTGGAATTTTGCCGACCTTGAGGGCGAGTTCCACCAGCGAAGTTCCGCTCTTCTGTTGCAAATGGAATGCCGTGCCCAGCGTGGGATGCCCGGCGAACTCCATCTCCTCTTCGACGGTGAAGATGCGCACCTTGACGCCCTGCTCGCGCTCGACGGCGGCGTCGCGTGGAAGAATGAAAGTAGTTTCGCAAAGCCTGGTTTCGCGGGCCAGCGCCTGCATCTCGGCATCGCTCAAGCCGCGAGCATCGTCGAAGACCGCCAACTGATTTCCTTCCAGTGGCTGGGAGGTGAAGACGTCATACTGCACGAAGGCAAACCGCCGTGGCTCTTTCATAGCGTTTCCCTCATAGCGTTCTGGCTTTCAGGGTATCAGAGCCGAATCGCGCGGGGCAGCCCGAAGCGAAGAAAAAGGCGGCGGGCTGAATTTCTACTCAAGACGGGTGCCGCACGTCCCGCCCATTTTTGGGGCTGACGTGGGGACGTGATTTATTTCGAGTTGACGAGCAGCACCAGCTCGGATGTAATCGATGCGCTAGACTTGTTGGCAGTCCGCGGGCGCGTTGACAAGGAGTCGCGCGCTGGCTGCATTGCGGAAGCGAAGGGGGTCCGGTGATCCTCCCGGTCTTCAAAACCGGCGAGCGGCAGGTTCGTCCTGTCGCTGGTGCGTTCGACTCGCACACGCTTCCGCCAGACCCTTCGCTCGCCTCTAGCTATGCACCTTTGCCGACTTTGGCTGATTTGGCGATCACGCGCTCGAAGATCTTCGCGCCGGGATAGATTGCCTCCTCTCCCAAAGCCTCTTCGATGCGCAGCAGTTCGTTCCACTTGACGGTGCGTTCGGTGCGCGCAATCGAGCCGACTTTAAGCTGTCCGGCATTGGTCGCGATTGCCAGGTGGACGATGGTCGTGTCTTCGGTCTCGCCCGAACGCGCCGAGACCACGGGCAGGTAGCCGGCGTTCTTGGTCTGCTCAATCGCGTCCAAGGTCTCGGTGATGGTGCCGATCTGGTTCATCTTAATGAGCACGGCGTTGGCGATTTGCCGATCGATGCCGCGCTGGATGCGCTCCGCGTTGGTGGTAAACACATCGTCGCCGATCAACTGCACTTTGGTCCGCAGCTTCTCGGAAAGCTTCTTCCAGCCCTCCCAGTCGTCTTCGGCCATGCCGTCTTCGACGGAAATGATCGGGTACTTGCGCACCCATTCCGCCAGCAATTCCGCGAACTCCTCGCTATTGCGTTCCCGGCTCTCGACCGCGAAACGATATTTCCCATCCTTGTAGAAATGGCTGGCGGCGACGTCGAGCGCGATGGCTACGTCTTTTCCCGGAGTGTACCCGGCCTTCTGGATGCCTTCGACCAGCAGATCAAGGCCCTCGACATTGGTATCGAATGTCGGCCAGAAGCCGCCTTCGTCGGCGATGGACACAGGTTTGCCGTGCGCGCTGAAAACCGCTTTGGTGCCGTGATAAACGTTGGCCACCATCTCGATGGCCTTGGCATAGGTGCGCGCTCCCACGGGGATCACCAGGAAGTCCTGGATATCGATGCTCATGTTGGCATGCATTCCACCGCCGATGATTTGCACCTGTGGCACCGGCAGAGTCTTGGCATTGGCGCCGCCGAGATATCTGTAAAGCGGCACGCCGCAGGCATTGGCCGCGGCCCATGCAGCCGCCATCGAGACGCCGAGAATGGCGTTGGCCCCGAGCTTGGACTTGTTGGCGGTTCCGTCAAGCGCGATCATCGCCTGGTCGAGCACCGATTGCCGGGTCGCGTCCATGCCGATAACGCGCGGCGCGATCACCTCATTGACGTTGTTGACGGCTTTGAAAACCGATTTTCCCTGAAAGCTGGAGGGATCGCCGTCCCTCAGTTCCAAAGCTTCAAATACGCCCGTCGACGCGCCGGATGGCACGGTGCCGCGTCCGACGATGCCGCATTCGAGTTCGACATCGACTTCGACGGTAGGATTGGCGCGCGAGTCGAAAACCTGCCTGGCTTTGATTCGCTTAATGAGCGTGCGCATAGGCCCCCTTGCTCTTTCCCAGCGAGTGCAACATCAAACTCACCACGTCTTCGTAGGTTTTAAGATTGTCCCGCACCATCGCGTAGCTGATTTTGCGGATGAGATTCTTGTCGTCATCCTCGGTGATGTATTCGGCCGGAGATTTTCCGTCGACCCGCGCCAGGAAGAGGAAGGCAAGCGTGCGGACGGTGTTGGCTTCGAGCGTGCCGCGGCCGACGAAGTCGATCATGCCGAAATATTCCTCCACCATCGCTTGCATGAGATTCAGATACGCCTGCGCCCACGCTTTGTTCTTCACCGCTTTCAGCATCAGGTGATTGGTGACGAAGCCGACGTCGTAGGCGGGATCTCCGAAATGGGCACACTCGAAATCGAGGATATAGAGCCGCTCCGGCGTCACCAGGATGTTCTTCGGACTGTAGTCGCCGTGCACCAGCGCCAATTTGGTCGACAGATTTCTCTGGATCTCGGCGTTGATCTCTTTCGCCAACTGCGGATGCCGCTCCGCGATCTTGTTCCAGTAAGGATCGATCCTCAATTGGATGAAGAGTTCCACTTCCTTGAAGCGCTCCCGGACCTCTGCATCCTTATTGGTGGCGTTGTGAACCGTGGCCAGGGCGCTGGCCACATTACCGCCGACGCGAAAGTCGACGGTTCCACGCAACAGTTGTTTCTTCCACATCTCGGCCTGCTCGGGCGCGGCTTCCATTCCGAACAGGTAGTTCTCCTCATCGCAAAAGAAAAGCTCAGGCGTAGATTTCGGCACCAGCCGGTAGTAGACCGAAAGGCAGTCTTTTTCGGTGAAGATTCGCCGAATATCGGAAAACCAATCTTCCTTCACCCGCAGTTTAGGAAGAGCTTGCTTGATGACGAATTCCCTCGACCGGGTCTTGACCCTCACGGTTTCGCAGGAGACTCCGCCCGGGAGATATTGCACCGAGTACTCTTCTCCAGCAGAGACGAACCCCTTGCCCAACAAATATTGCCGCATCACTTTTTCATCGGAGATGCTAATCACTCAAGTCTCTCCTTATCTTCTCGCGAATTCTCGCACACAACCTGTCGTAGACCTCCGATCATATCGCGTCTTCTGCCCCACCACGCGCAAAAACATGCGCGTAGCGGGGGCCCCGACGAAGCAGCGATCACAGGCCGTTTTTGGCCGACGGCGATTGTCGGGAGCGGTTTGCCGGCCGGCGCCCTGCCTGTAGAATTCAAAGCGGAGGGAATGATCAAAATGTTTCAAGTGGCAATTCTGGATGACTACCAGCAGGTGGCGCACTCCCTGGCGGATTGGAACAGCCTTGCTCCCCGCGCCCAGGCCGAGTTTTTCCACGACAATCTTGTCGATCTGCCGCGGCTTGCCGGGCGCCTGCAATCTTTTCAGGCGGTGGTACTGATGCGCGAGCGCACGCCTTTTCCGTGCGCGTTGATCGAGCGGCTCCCCAACCTGCGCCTGCTGGTCACCGCGGGCATGCGTAATGCCTCTATCGATCTGGCCGCCGCCAGCGAGCGCGGCGTGCTGGTGACTGGCACCGAGACGCTCGGGACACCTACTTCGGAGCTTACCTGGGGACTGATTCTTGCGCTCTCCCGCAACCTGGTGTACGAGGCAAACGGCATGCGCTCCGGCGAGTGGCAAACCACGGTCGGGCACGTCGTGGCCGGCAAGACACTGGGAATCCTCGGGCTCGGCAAACTCGGTTCGCGGGTGGCCGCCCTGGGCAAGGCGTTTGGCATGCAGGTGCTGGCGTGGAGCCAGAACCTCACGCCGGAAAAGGCTTCCGAGGCGGGGGCGGTCTACGCCAGTAAGGAGAAGCTGCTCGAAAATAGCGACATCGTCACCATCCACTTGGTGCTTTCGGATCGCACGCGCAACCTGATTGGCGCCTCCGAGCTGGCGCGCATGAAGCCCAGCGCTTTGCTGGTCAACACCTCGCGTGGACCGATCGTGAACCAGTCGGCTCTGTTGGAGGCGCTGGAGGTGCGGCGTATTGCCGGCGCGGCCGTCGACGTCTACGACCAGGAACCGCTGCTGGCCGATCACCGGTTGCGGAAGGTCGAGAACCTTCTACTAACGCCACATCTTGGCTATGTTACCGAGGAGAACTATCGCCTGATCTACGGCTGCGCGATAGAGAACATACTGGCCTTCCTGGATGGCAAGCCGGTGCGCGCAATCAATAAGCTGGGCTGAACGGCCGCCCAAACTCGTACGAAATCCCCAAGCTCGTGCGAAATCCCGAGTTCGTGCGAAATCAAGGTTCAGTTGGGTAGCGCTGAACCTTCCTCTATTAGGCTTGAGCTGGGGCGGCCCGTTGGGGGTTGAGTACCGAGAGCTAGCAGGCTGCTGAAATCAAGACGAGAAGAACTATTCTTCGAACTGCTTTCGAAAGTCGGCGAACTCTTTCTTCAGTGCCGCCAACTCCTGTTTCAAGCGCGCCACCGCTTCTTCCAGCATTGAGATCTGCTCGCTTCCAGCTAAAACACTGTCAGCGGCCGCTGATGGCTGCGGCGTATCCCACGCCTCCGCGTCGCCCGCCAGCAGGTGCAGGTAGCGGGCTTCCTTGGTGCCAGGTTGCCTGGCCAGCATTTTTGCCAGTGGGGGATCATGCTGCACCAGCCGCTGTAGCGTGGATTGCACGTCGGCCAAGTCCTCAAAGTTGAAGAGCCGGTCCGTGCGGCCGCGCAGTTCGCCCGGCGTTTGCGGGCCTCTCAGCAACAACACACAGATGATCGCCGATTCGCGCCGGGTGAAATTAAAAACCTCCTGCATTCTGTGCTCGTACTTTGTCACGCGGCTTTCGGCGCTGCTGACCGGGCCCGCCAGGCGCTTTTCGCCAAGTGAATAGAGCGCCTCGCGCACGGCGCTTTCGTCCACGTCCATAACCGGATCCCGATTTGACTTCTGATTGCAGGCGTTTACCAGCGCGTTTAAGGAAAGCGGATAGTAGTCCGGCGTGGTGATCTCTTTTTCCATCAGCGATCCCAACACCCTGACTTCGAGTTGATTCAGTTGAATGTTCACAGAGCAGAATTATCCACTAACAGAAATCTCCCGGCGAGCCTTGTCGAAAACACCGGAATCGAATCTGCCCGCAGCGCAGGAGTGTGTGAGAAGCGAAGTCGCGACGCGCATCATCCGGCTTCGAAGTTCACGGGAGCCTGCTACGGCTCCCGTAACCAGTTTGCACGCGCAAAGCTTATTCTCCCGCCGCGGCTCCGCCAGTCGACAGCATAAACTTCTGCACGCGTTTGGCGTTATCCACCTCGCCCGTGTAAAGATTGCCTTCTGAGTCGGAAGCCATTTGGTGCACCCAGTGGAACTGGCCGGCATTGCGTCCGCTGTGGCCCGTCGTGCCGGCGACCACGCCATCGCTGCGGCGCACTGTCCAGATCACGTTATTGGTTCCGTCAGCGATCAAAAGATAAGCCTGAGCTTTATCGGTCGAGAAACGCCATGTCCCAGTCCGAACCACTCCCCAGGGTTTCAGGACGAAGATAAAACTCTTTGACGAAGTGTCCGTCTTTTTGGAAGATCTGGACGCGGTCATTGGTGCGATCGCACACGTAAACCAGGCCGTCGTTGCTGAGGTGCACGCAGTGAGTCGGATTGCGGAACTGCTTATCGTGCGGGTCGGAGGGCTTATACGCGGGCACCGGGTACGCGTTGTCGATTTCGCTCAAAGGCATGCCGTACCCGCCCCATCCCCGTTTGAATTTTCCGGTTTCCGAGTCGTACACCACGATGCGCTTGTTGAGATAGCCGTCAGCGATGTAGATCTCGTGCGCCGCCTCGTCAAGCTCAATGCCCGCGGGCCGGCCAAGCATGCTGGTGTCCTGGTTGTTTTCGGGCGCGGACGAGGGATGACCGATCTCCATCAAAAAGCGTCCATCGTTGGTGAACTTGAGGATTTGCCGGTCATTGTCGCCGTTGCCGCCCAGCCAGACATTGCCCGCGCTGTCGACATGGATGCCGTGCTCGTTGCTCGGCCAGTCCTTCGCCGCCGCCGGGCCTCCCCAGGCCTGCAAAAGCTTGCCGCTCTGGTCGAATTCCAGAACTGGTGGCGCGGGGTAGCAGCACATGGAGCGTTGCGGTGTCTGCACCGCGCCTAGCTCGTCTGGCGTGCATGTGCGTGGCCGGTGCAGCACCCAGATATTGTTGTGGCTGTCCACGGTAAGTCCGCCAACCTGCCCGATAATCCAATTGTTGGGAAGTTCCTTGGGCCAGGCGGGGTCGACGCGATAAGTGGGCGCGTTCTGGCCGCTCTGGCCAGTTGCCAGAAGACATGACAAAGTGAGCAGCGCGAGACCGCACGCGCAGGCTTTGAGTAACCACCGGAAATAGCCCACGGCACTCTTCATTGTGAAAACCCTCCGTAACTAAGCAGGATCAGATTCACTTCCGCGTGTTTCAAAAACGGCTATAGGGCCGGAATGCAGATCCTTCGACCCTGGCCGCGGCCAATGCAGGTGCGGGCAATAACTGTCACGGCCTCCACTCAGGATGACACCGTCGATAAGCACGCTCTTGTCAAAAACCAGAATCAGTACATGATTGGTGCGGGGTCGCCGCATTCGCCGCCTGTAAGGATACATGAACCTGTGCTCGACGCACGGAAAGTTGCCGCGCCCGCCGCGAAAATCTCGGTACGGACCAAGTGAAGCCCCGCGTTCCATGCTGCTGCGTCTCCACCGCGCCGAAAGGGCCCCGGCACCCGCCACGGTTGCGCGGGGTGGGGTGCACGGGCGGCCAAGGCGAGCCAATTTGCAGCATTGCGGCGGCAAAAGGTAATCTCAAGATTGCCGGCAGAATCATCTTTCAATCGCGAGGTTGAATTGGAGCCACCTCCGCAAGCGCAAGCGGCCCTTACACCCAAGTACATTCAAGCCGGCACCAGGGCATTTTGGCGGGTCAACATCGCTCTGGTTGCGGCTGCGTTCTGTACGTTTGCCCTCATTTATTGCGTGCAACCGCTGATGCCGGTGCTGGCCGCCGTTTTCAAGGTCACTCCCGCGGAGAGCAGCCTGTCGCTTTCCGTCACCACCGGACTATTGGCGATAGGAATGCTTGCTTCGGGAATTGCCTCGGAGATGCTTCGCCGCAAACCTCTGATGGCCACTTCCCTGTTCGCTTCGGCGCTGCTCACCCTTGGTACGGCTATCGCACCCAATTGGCATCTGCTGCTGCTGACCCGCGTTCTCGTGGGTCTGGCCATCAGTGGACTGCCGGCGGTCGCGATGGCTTATGTCAGCGAAGAAATCGATCCAGCTTCCGGTGGACTCGCCATGGGTTTGTATATCGGCGGCACCGCCTTTGGGGGAATGACCGGGCGGCTGGTAACCGGCGTGATCACCGATCTGCTGTCGTGGCGTTGGGCCATTGGCATCATTGGCGGCCTCGCTGTGTGCGGCAGCATTCTGTTTCTGGTGTTGCTGCCGCCTTCCCGCCAATTTACCCCCCGCTCTCCCAATTTCGAGCAGCTAAAGTCCTCGTTGTCCAGCCACTTTCACGATCGAGGGCTGCCGCTTCTGTTTTCGATGGGGTTTCTGCTGATGGGAAGCTTCATCTCTATTTACAACTATCTCGGATTCCGCTTGATGGCTCCGCCCTATTACTTTTCGCAGACGGAGTGGGCCTGTTGTTCACCGTCTATTCGGTCGGGATGTTCAGTTCGGCATGGGCGGGACACATGGCTGCGCATCGAGGGCGCCGCACGGTGCTGTTCGGAATGGTCGTTCTGATGGGCGCCGGCGTGCTCATTACCATGGCTCATGCAACCTGGGCAGTGCTCGCCGGACTGGCCGTGATGACGTTCGGCTTCTTCGGCGCGCACGCGGTTGTGAGCGCCTGGATCGGAGTCCGCGCACGCAGCGCCAAGGCCGTGGCTTCATCCTTTTATTTGTTTTTTTATTATTCCGGCTCCAGCGTGGTTGGCACTTTTGCCGGCACGTTCTGGAGCGCCAAGGGTTGGCCCGGGGTTACCGCCATCGTCGGCGCACTGCTTGCTTTGGCTCTGGCGGTGGTGTTTGCTCTGCGAAATCTGCCAGCCGCGCAAGACATCGCGCCTTTCGGCGAAACTCCCGCCGTGTAGCAGGCTTCGACCGTGCCGCTTCCGCAAATTCCCCTGGCAGCTTCTGTTCTAAGGCTTATCTTTCAGTGAATTATCCGGCCTAAGGTAAACCAGAACTCCCCACCGGCCCGCTACTCTAGTAGAATGTGAGCGCCATGAATCAAGGAATCGAGAACATCCGCAAAAGGGGCAGCCGTATTGTCGCCGAAGGCGCTCATATGCTGCCGGCGGCTTCTCTCATGATCGCCGAGGGCGTTATCAGCTCGCTGGACGATCTGAAGAAGCCGTTTGTCACAGTCATCAACTCCTACACCAACCAGATCCCCGGGCACGCGCACCTGGACAAGATCGGCGCGATCGTCCGCGACGAACTGAAAGCTCTTGGCTACAACGTCTGGTATGTCAACGTTGGCGGCGCGGTCTGCGACGGAATCGCCATGGGCCACTTTGGCATGAAGTATTCACTGGCTTCGCGTGAGCTGATCGCCGACCAGATCGAAACCATCATCGGCGCTCACCCGTGCGACGCCTGGATCGGCATCGCCAATTGCGACAAGATTGTCCCGGCGATGTACAACGCCATGGTCCGCATTAATATTCCCGCGGTTTATCTGAGCGGTGGGCCCATGCTCGCCGGCCCCGGCAATACCGACCTGATCACGGTCTTTGAAGCGGTCGGCAAACACAGCGTCGGCAAAATGACGGACGGCGAGTTGCGCTCGCTGGCCGAAACCGCTTGTCCCGGCTGCGGAAGCTGCGCCGGCATGTTCACCGCCAATTCCATGAACTGCCTCGGCGAGGTGCTGGGCGTGGCGTTGCCCGGCAATGGCACCATTCCGGCCGAGCGCTGGGCCGATGGCACCAAACGCAAGACCGAACCGAACCCCGAGCGTCTCGCGTTGACGAAGAAATCGGCGCACGTGCTCAAGCGCTGCCTCGATAACAATATCCGTCCGCTCGACATTATCACCGAGCAGGCGCTGGTGAACGCCTTTGTCCTCGACGTCGGCATGGGCGGCTCGACCAACACCATTCTGCACACGCTGGCACTGGCGCATGAGGCGGAGATCAAGTTCGACCTCAACCGGATCAACGAGATCTCCGAAAACACGCCGCATATCTGCAAGATCTCGCCCAGCCGTCCCGAAGTTCACGTCGAGCACGTGCACCAGCACGGCGGAATTCCCGCCATTCTCAAGGAACTCAATCGCCACGGCGTGCGCGGCCTGAACCTCGATGTTCCAACCGTCACCGGTAAACTGGCCGATGCGGTTGCCTGCGCTCCCAATGCCGATGGCGACGTCATTCGTACCGCCGAGAATGCCTTCACACAGACCGGCGGACTGGCGATCCTGTTCGGCAACCTGGCCCCGAAGGGTGCGGTGGTCAAGGTCGCCGGCGTCGCTGCCGACATGATGGAGTATGAGGGCACGGCTCGCATCTTCGAGTCGCAGGAGGACGCGCTTGCATGGCATCCTCGCATGGCCAGGTGAAGGATGGCGATGTCGTGGTCATTCGCTATGAGGGACCGCGCGGCGGCCCAGGCATGCAGGAAATGCTATCGCCAACCGCGGCACTGGTGGGCGCCGGCATTCGTGCGGCACTGATCACCGACGGCCGCTTCTCTGGCGGCACGCGCGGGCTCTGTGTTTGTCACGTCGCACCGGAAGCCGCGGCCCGCGGCCCCATCGCGGCGATTCGTCCGGGCGACCGCATTTACATCAACGCCAAGACCCGCAAGATCGAGTTGAAGGTCAGCGATGCCGAGATCCAGAAGCGGCTCGCCGAGCTTCCGCCGTTCGAATCCAAGGTCAAGCGTGGATGGCTGGCACGCTACGCCGAGCACGTTACCAGCGCCGACACCGGAGCGGCGATGAAAATCTAAAGCGGTTATCGACAATCGCGGATGTCGACAATAATGATCCAGAGGGTGCCCCACACAAGCTTCCTTGCTTGTGTGGGGTAGTTGTTTGTTGCGAAACTGCCCCACTCAAGCGCAACTGCAGCGCTTGAATGGGCCACCCGCTAGGCGATGAACACTCGCGTTATCTTCTGGCTGTCATGCTGAGCGAAGCGAAGCATCCCAGCAAGGCTTGATCGAACCTGGAATTTAGGGGTTTCGACCGAAATGCCGCCACTCAGGTTCTGGACATACATCGTCTCTGGGACGCCAAGTGCTCATGCCGAGTCAGCGGGGTGATGACTCTGGTCGAAAAGCCTGACACGGCGATATCGAGTCAGCATTCTGGGGGTCCTTCGCTACGCTCAGGATGACACCCTTAACCCGAAGTTTGCGAAGATAAGTCGTGGTAAGGCCTGTTAGCAACAGCAATCGAAAGGACACTAGGAATCCGCAGTATTCAGATGTACATTTGTGCGACCTACTCAAGGACAAGCCCCCATGATGCGCTGTCCGAATTGCCAGCAGCCGGTAGCCTTCCGTAAAGAAATATTCAAGAGCGTACGTTGTGGAACGTGCAATACGATGTTGCTGGTGTCACAAACGTACTTGCGCATGCTGGGCCTTCTCAGTTTCTTGATTGCATGGGCGCTTTTATGGGTGCTCAACGTGCGGAGTATGTTTTATCCGTTCCTCGGCGTTCTCTTCGGTTTTCTGGCCTCATTGTGGCTCGGCTTCCCAGTAGCGTTTCTTGTGTTGACGGTGTTGGTCCAAACCGTGCCGCGTGTCGTTTCGCCAAAGCTTGTTCTCCGTCATTGGGGCGCTATCACCACACTCGACCTTCGTACGCAGGAAGATGACGCGACCACCCCTGATGTCAACCGACGGATTTGAAGTTCGGAAAAGGTCGGAATTGTTGTGAAATCCCCTTCTGAACAGTTTGGATGGGGTGGCCGTTTACGACTCCCCGTCCTGCTCACGCAGCATCTTCATCAAGTCCTGGTAGGTTTTCGGCATTGTTACCGTCTCCCGCATGGCCACGGTGATCGGATATCGGACGCCGCCTTTGTGAGTTCCCTCAAGTCCTTCGATGATTTCATCGACGTAGCCCCACGGAAATGCAAAGACCATCTCCGTATCCTGCGCCATGCCGAAGACGCGATCGCCGGTGCATGGCAGAATCACCTTTGGTTGGTTTGTGCTCATCGTTTGGATGACGATTTCCGCACAGTCCACACGCCCTCCGGTGGTGCTCACGACCCGGCCTCCGTTTCTGTAGAGCGCGGCGTGAACCAGCCGGAGCACCTGCGCGCTGTTGCCATAAACGGCCACCACGTGTGGCTCAAATTTCGCGCGGTTCACTGGAGCGACACAGGTGTAGTCATACTGTCCGGGCTCGAACTTCCAAACCGCGGCTTCGAGGTTTGCCGCGGCCGGCTCGTCCTTGCAGTACATTTCCACGCTGGCGAAGCCCTTCAAGTATTCGTCATTCGGCCTGCGGAAACCGAATGCAATTGCCGCCAGAGGGCAGATCACATCTTGCTTGCCCACCGCGATCGCCCATCCATAGCGGCGTGCTACACCGATGGATTGGCACACAATCCACTGTTCGCCGAAGCTGCTGCTCGGAACCTTTACGTCCGGCGGAAGTTCTTCCCCGGGTTTCAGCATCCGGATGGCCAGCGGAAAGCTGTCGGGTCTGACAAATCGGGCAAACGCCTCGTCAAGCTTTTTCAACTTCGCGGCAGTCTCTTCGGTCACAATGCCCCTTTTCTGCCCCAACACGCGCGCACGTGCCGGGGCCCCCATTCGCCTGATGGCCAAGCCTCGATTCGCCAATCTATTTTTCCATGATCTGCCTGTCAATAGATTTCCGGCAGCGAACACTGGTGGTTCCCAAAAGGCGGCCACCAGCGGCGGAGAAAAGCTCGCCCATCGCTGCATACAAAGTTGCATACAAAACTCCGCCAAATGGCATTTTGGGGGTGGGCATTTTGCCCTTCTGAGCGTAACTTCAGAAGAGAGTCGCAAAGAGAGGTGGTTCATAAACATGGGCATTGTCGCGGATCTGTTATCTGACATCGCTTTGCCGAGGATGGTCCGGGTGAGGCAAAAATTTGCCGCCCCTGAGGTCCATGATGTGGCTGCTACTTTACGGGAAGAGCTGCGGCGGCCGGAGATAGCGCGCCGGGTCAAACCCGGTATGCGCATCGCCGTGGGCGTGGGGAGCCGTGGTGTGGCGGAGATCGCGCTGATCGTGCGGGTCACCATCGAGGAGTTGAAAAGGCTCGGGGCAAAGCCCTTTATCGTGCCCGCCATGGGAAGCCACGGAGGCGCCACCGCCGAAGGGCAGAAACAGGTGCTGACCAGTCTGGGAGTGACCGAAGAGAGCGCTGGCTGCCCTATTGTTTCCTCCATGGACGTGGTCGAACTCGGGGTTCTGGATAACGGGCTGGCGGTGCTGATGGATAAGCAGGCATACCAGGCTGATGGGATTATCGTGATCAATCGCATCAAGGCGCACAACGCTTTCAGCGGTCTCAACGAGAGCGGCTTGGTGAAGATGATTACCATCGGTCTCGGCAAACAGAAAGGGGCTGACGCCGCCCATGTGCTCGGCTTCGGGCGCATGGCCGAGTTCAGCGTCGAAATGGCCAAAGTCAAATTAGCCAAGCTCCCCATCCTGTTCGGCGTCGGCAGCGTGGAAAACGCCTATGACCGGGTAGCGAAAATCGCGGCGATACCCGCCGAGCAGATTATCGAGACCGAACGGAAGCTGCTGGCCGAGGCCAAGGCCAACATGCCCAAGCTGCTCTTGCAGCCGCTCGACATTCTGCTGGTCGACCAGTTGGGTAAAGAGTTTTCCGGAGGCGGCATGGACCCATACATCACCGGGCGCGCCCCGACTCCTTACCTCGATCCCGGTCCCACGGCAACGCGCGTGGTGGTTCTGGACGTGACTGATCGCAGTCACGGGAACTCCTGCGGCGTGGGAATGGCGGACATCACAACTCGCCGGCTGTTCAACAAAATGGATTTGGAATACACCTATGCCAACGTCTTGACGTCGACCGTAACCCCGTCGGCGCGCATCGGGTTGATCATGGAATCCGACCGGTTGGCGATCCAAGCGGCAATGAAGACATGCAATGCTCCCGACTTAAGTCGAATCCGCATGGCTCGCATCGCCAATACCCTGCATGTCGCGGAGATTTATATATCCGAATGTATGCTGGAGGAAGCCCGGAAACATCCCAGCATCGTCGTACTCGGCGAAGCGCAACCATGGCTCTTCGACGCGGCCGGGAACTTTTCCGACCTGGGAACTTGGCATCAGCACGCGGAGTCTTCAGGTTGTCCTGAAGTGGCTGTCATGAAATAACGACTTGGAATGCTCCCGCGATTTTCTGCAACTTCCGCTTCGCGCGGTTGGAAACTCCAATCGCTTGGCGTCGCGGCACTTTCGTAATGGCCATCGAAACAGGAGCGCTGTTGCAGGCTTTCGCGAATCTGAGTCAGCATATTGGGCATCCTAGTGGGCATGCAGTGGGCTTGGATATTAGAATCAAAATAGTGCTTTCTATCTGCTAATCCACTTACACAAAGGACAAGCAGTTCAGCGCTTTGTCCGCAGGAGAACGATTCATGCCGCAGCAAGGTGTTCCCGTTTGGATGATTACTGGCTGCTCGACCGGATTTGGCCGGGAGCTGGCGAAACTCGTGCTCGAACGTGGCTGGTGCGCCGTTGTAACGGCGCGCGATCCGAGGAAAATTCAGGATCTGGTCGCCGGAACAGATGGCCGTGGGCTTGCCCTCAAGCTGGACGTCACGGATTCGGCGCAGGTGGCCGAGGCGGTGAAGAAAGCCGAAGCAGCGTTCGGCAAAATCGATGTCCTGGTGAACAACGCCGGCTTCGGCTACATGGCCGCGGTCGAAGAGGGCGAGGACGATGAAGTCCGCGCCATGTTCGAGACTAACTTCTTCGGTCTCGTCGACGTGACCCGGGCGGTTTTGCCGGGCATGCGGGGGCGCCGGAGCGGGCACATCCTTAATATCTCTTCAATTGGAGGATTCATCGGATTCCCGAGCGTGGGCTACTATAATGCGACCAAGTTTGCCGTCGAGGGTCTCTCGGAAGCGCTGGCGAAGGAGCTTGAGCCACTCGGAATCAAAGTGATCATCGTGGAGCCGGGACCGTTCCGCACGGATTGGGCTGGGCGCTCCCTGAAGCAGACTGGCGACGGAATTGAAGACTACGCGAAAACCGCGGGCACGCGCCGGCAAGCAATTGCGAGTGGCAGCGGCAAGCAGCCAGGGGATCCGGTTCGCGGCGCCAAGGCAATGATCGAAGCGGTGCAATCGACGAACCCGCCGCTGCGGCTGGTACTGGGGCGCATAGCCCTGGAAGGCGCGCGCGGCAAACTCGATCTTCTCCGCCGGGACTTTGACACTTGGGAAAAAACGTCGTTCGGCGCCGATTTCCCGCCAGCTCAGGCCGCGAAGTGAGAGAGTCGCGGTCGACCGTTGCGCCCTCCGAGGAAAAGGCGCTTTCGGTGACCCAGCTCCGCAAGGTCTACGGCGACACCGTCGCCGTAGACGGCGTTTCATTCGAGGTGCAGCCGCGGGAAATCGTTGGCCTCCTGGGTCCAAACGGAGCCGGCAAGACAACCATCATCAACATGATTCTTGGCGTTCTCGAACCAAGTGCCGGGAGCGTCCGGGTGGAAGGCGTCAACTTGGCGTCGCATCGTTCGCAAGCGCTAGCGCGCACGAATTTCGCCGCCGTTTACGCTCCCCTGCCCGGCAATCTCACGGTCTATCAGAACTTGCGCGTCTTCGGCCTGATCTATGGAGTGAAGAACGTTGCAGAGCGCATTGCACTCGTGCTGAAGCAGTTCGACCTGGAGCCGTTTCGAAACCTCAAGTGCGGCCTGCTCTCTTCGGGCGAGCAAACCCGCGCAGCGCTTGCCAAGGCCATGTTGAACAACCCGCAACTGCTCCTTCTCGACGAACCGACCGCTTCGCTGGACCCTTCTTCGGCCCGCGAAATTCGCGCAAAAATTCGCGATTGCACGACGCAGGGCACATGCGGCGTGCTGTGGACATCGCACAATATGCGCGAGGTCGAGGAGGTTTGCGACCGCGTGCTCTTCCTCTCACGCGGCAAGATTCTGCTGGAAGGAGATCCAAAGACTTTGCCGCGGGAGCACGCTAAGGAAAGCCTCGAGGAGCTGTTCATCACCGTGGCACGCGAGCCGCTCACGCTCGACCAGTTTCACGAAAGCTAGATCCTAGAACCACAGAAGCTGTAGCCCCGTTTTTGCAGGAGAAATGCATAGATCGTCACGTCGGTTCGCAATAGCAGCGAACCTCCTCACGATGACAGCGGCGAAGGATTCAGTATCTCTGGTACCACTCTAGATGCCAGGAAAGGTTAATTGTTCCGGTTAGGTTAGCGCTATGTTTCTCGGCCGCACCGCAGCCATTCTGCTTCGCCAGTTCTATCTAATGCGTGGGAGTCCCTCGCGCGTGTTGCCGATGTTCGTCTGGGTCGCCATTGACATGGTTTTGTGGGGATTCATCACCAAGTACCTGAACTCCGTGACCTCGTCGGGGCTTAATTTCGTGTCTTCCCTGCTAGGAGCGGTTCTCTTCTGGGACTTCTTCATCCGCGTCATGCAGGGAGTGACGATGACGTTCTTCGAAGACGTCTGGTCGCGTAATTTCCTGAACATATTCGCGACGCCGCTTTCCATAGCGGAATACCTCGGCGGTCTGGTGCTATCAAGCACCGCGACGAGCTTAGTCGGACTTGCCGTGATGCTGGTGTTGGCAACCGTTTTCTTTGGCCTTTCGTTTTTCGCCTACGGCCTCATCCTGGTGCCGTTTCTGCTCGTGCTGTTCCTCTTCGGCATCGCCTTCGGCATCGTCGGCAGCGCCCTGGTTCTGCGCTTTGGCCCGGCTTCGGAATGGTTTGTGTGGCCTATTCCCGCCATTCTTTCGCCGTTTGCGGGCGTCTTTTATCCGCTCTCCACGCTTCCCTGGTGGATGCGCCTCATCTCGCGTATCTTGCCGCCTGCTTATGTGTTCGAGGGAATGCGAGCGATTGTTTCCGGAGGCCGAGCTTCGGGAACTGCTCTGCTTGTGGGGCGGATGCCTTGCTGTACTGTACGTCGTGCTTGCTTGCTGGTTCTTCACGCGCATGTATAAGCACGCGGTCCGAACCGGCCTCATTGCCCGTTACAGCGCTGAAACGGTGAATTGAAAATTAAAGAAGCTCACTTCGCCGGAGGCCGGCTTTGCAGCAGCAGTTCGCGGCCCATGGAAACTTTTGCGCGAAGCCGCTTCCACTCCCAATCGAGATTGCGCCGCATCGCATCGATTTGTGCCGCGTCCAGGTGGCGGAAGCGGCCTTGCAGATTGAGATACTCAGTCACATCCGTAAATGCCGGCTCATGGTTGATGGTGTATTCCACCCCCTGCTCAACTTCGTATAACGGAAACACTCCGGTCTCAACCGCCAGGCGAGCTATCTTGACCGAGTATCGCTCGTCCGATTTATGTCCGGTCGGGCACGATACCCAGAGATGAACGAATTTCGTTCCGCGAATGGCTTTTGCCTTCTCCAGCTTCCGCAGGAAATCCTCCGGGTAGGCGATCGATGCGGTCGCGGCGTAGGGAATCCTGTGCTCAGCCAAAATGCCGACGATGTCTTTCTTGGGCTCCAGTTTTGGTGAATCGGCGGGCGTCGTCGTAGTCCAGGCGGCATAGGGCGTGGCGGAAGAGCGCTGAATGCCGGTGTTCATGTAGGCTTCATTGTCGTAGCAAACGTAGATGATGTCATCGTTGCGCTCGACCGTCCCGGAGAGAGACTGGAGGCCGATATCGAATGTGCCGCCGTCTCCAGCCCAGGCCACGACATTCACGTCGTGCTTTCCCTGCATGTCGAGGCCGGCGCGAACCCCCGCGGCCGAAATAGCCGTCGTGGCAAAGGCGACCTCCAGCACCGGAACTTTAAGCGGCGCGTACGGATAGGGCCCATTGAGAGTGCCCCAACAGCCCGCCGGGATCACCATGATCGTGTTCTCTCCGAACGCTTTCATCGCGATTCGCATGCCAATCGTCGCGCCGCATCCGGGACATCCGAAGTGGCCGGAATGCATCAGCTCCCGCTCGGGAAGGTGCAAATTCACTGGATCGTATTCTGTTCGCATGAGGTCCATTGCCCTATCTCATTTCGTCGCGGCGCAAGGCTCGGCTTCCACTGCTTCTTCTTCCGGCAGCGTCTTCCACCAGGTAACCGGCTCCGGCTTCTCACCCTCGGAACCCTGGAGCAGCATCTCTTCAATGTCTTCCGGCGTAATATCGCGGCCGCCCAAACCTGCGATGATGCCTCTGATCGGCGGACGGTCCGCCGCGGGCAGCTCGTAGAGCGCGGACTTGGTCTCCTGATAAAAAATTCCGTGATGGCCAAACGAGCAACTGCGGTCCAGCACCACCACCGCTTGCTTTCTTGCCAAGGCGCGTCTCAGCGCATTCGCCGGGAAAGGCCGGAAGACGCGCAGACGGAGCAGGCCGGCCAGAATGCCGCGTTCGCGGAGCCGATCGATCGCAACCCGGGCCGTCATCGCCGGCGTACTGCTGGCCACCAGCACCACCTCCGCATCGTCGAGCCGGTATTTTTCAATCACGTCATAACTGCGGCCGGTGAGTTCACCCCACTGCCGGCCAACATCGGCCCAATCTTCGAGCGCCTGTTCGTGCGCGATCTGGATCTTCCTGCGGAATGCCGTATAGCATTCGGGATCGCTGAGTCCGCCAATCGTGGCGGGGTGTGCGACGTCGAGCATGTGCGGTAATTGCAGCGGACCAAGGAAGCTGTCCACCACACCCTGTTCTGGCACGTCCACATTCTCGAAGGTGTGCGAAAGCAGGAAGCCGTCCAAAAGCACCATGCAAGGCAGAAGCACCCGCTGCGAGACTTCGAATGCCTGGATGACCGAATCCAACGCCTCCTGCGCCGATTGGCAGTAGATCTGCATCCATCCGGTATCGCGTTGTGAAAGCGAGTCGGTCTGCTCGGTAAACAACGACCATGGCGCCCCCAGTGCGCGATTGACATTTACCATCACGATGGGAAGGCGCGAACCAGCGGCCCAATGCAGAAGCTCGTGCATGAAAGCAAGACCCTGCCCCGACGTGGCGGTGAAGGTTCGCGCACCCACCGAGGCGGCTGCGATGCAGGCAGCCAGGGCCGAGTGCTCCGATTCCACCTTGATGTATCGCGCGTTCAAGCGGCCCTGCGCCACCATCTCCGCCAGCTCTTCGACGATGGAGGTCTGCGGCGTGATCGGGTACACCGAAATGACCTGCACACCAGCCATTTGCACGGCGCGCGCCACCGCCCCGTTCCCCTTCAGCAGCGTTCTCATCGCGCCACCTCCTCAAGCGTCATCGCTCCGCGCGGACACTCTTCCACGCATATCCCGCAACCCTTGCAGTGCGCGGAGTCGATTTCCAGACCGGCGCCATTCCGCGAGTCGCGATGCACGGCCACATCCGGACACCAGTAATAGCAATTCAAGCAGCGGTTGCAGGTGCCGCACAGCAAACAGCGGCGCGCTTCGCTCACTGCCGCCTCGACCGCGAACCCCTGGACGATCTCGGCGAATGAGCCGGGTGGCTGCTCGCCGTTCAACTTCGTGATCTCGGGCCGCAAGGCGGGCGCGAAGTAGGCGGGGTTCAGGTACTCGGGGCCGGCCACCGGCGCCATAGTAACGGGGCGCGGCCACAGACTCTGGAGCGTGGGCTCATCCGCGGCTGTGTTGCCGTTCGCGAGATAGCGGTGCACCACGGCGGCGACCCGGCGTCCCGACCCAACCGCAGCGGCAACCGTGCCCTCGCCAGTCGAGGCGTCGCCCGCAATAAAAATTCCAGCAAGGCTAGGCTTCCCGTTCGCCGCGGCCTTGGGAAGAAAACCGAGATCCGCAGTCTCCCCAATTGCCGTAACAACCCCCGAGAACGGCAGACGGAACTCGGAGTCTGGGAATCGGCACCGGCCTGCGCCGTCCCGAGGCATCCGGCTCGCCTAGCTGCATCTTGCGACACTCCAGTGCGACCACCGCGCCGTCGTCGAATACGATCGCGAGAGGAGCCGTTAGAAATTGAAAACCAACGCCTTCCCTTTTGGCCTCTTCCACCTCGGAGGCTATGGCAGGCATTTCAGTTTCGCCTCGCCGATAAACGATGGTGGGCTTCACGCCCAGGCGCAACAATGAGCGCGCAACATCGATGGCAGTGTTTCCGCCGCCGATCACCGCGACGGTCGATGGAAGCTCGGGGATCTCTCCGGAAAGAATTCGCTCCAGCAGCTCGACCCCATCGTAGACATGCCGATGATCGCTTCCGGATACTTCTAAAGCCCTCGATTCATGCAATCCAACGGCCACGATCACGACGTCGAATCTGCTTCTGAGATCCTCGATTTCGAGGTCGCGCCCGATGCGGATACTCGAGATGAACCTAACCCCGACGCGTTCGATGAATTCGATCTCACGATCGAGGATTTCCTTGGGGAGACGATAGTCGGGGATGCCGGTGCGCAGGTATCCTCCCGGCCTTGGCTTATCGTCGAAGACTTCGACCTCGTGTCCCTGGAGCGCGAGCGCGTAGGCGGCGGTGATTCCGGCCGGCCCCGCGCCGATCACCGCAACCTTGCGGCCGCTCCGCGCAATGGGCTCCGGCGCGCTCTGATCGCGCAGCAAAAAATCGCCCAGAAACCGCTCGATCATGTGGACCGCGATGGCGCCGCCGAACAAGTCGCGATTACATGGACGCTCGCAAAAATGTGGACAGACTCTGCCGAGGGTTGCGGGCAGAGGATTACCGGAACGCAGCAGCCGGGCGGCCCCGATGAGATCGCCGCCGGCCAGCAGCAGGATGATCCTGGAAATATCGTTCCCCGCCGGGCACGCGTGTGAGCACGGAGGAAGTCTGTCCTGGTAACGCGGCTCCACATACTTCCACGTACCGGTATTGATCTCGCTCGTCGGACGCGTCGCGTATGCCGTGATCGGGTAATCTCGAAGCGATTTTGGCTGGGGCACGGACATTTTCATGCCTCCGATATTCCAACCGCCTGGAGCAGGCGGACAAGTTGTGCACCCTCCATGGCTGCCGCCACGTTCTCCTCGGGTTTGACAGGAACCGCGCTCCGCACCGCCTGGGCCAGGTTCTCCAGGCTTGCAATCCCGGTCAAGCTGACGAACGCGCCGGCGATCGCCGTGTTCACCATGGGAGCAGTCGAGGACCCGAGCTGATGCCTTCGGGCAATTGCTGAACCGTCCACGGTGGCAGCGGCAAAACCGGTCAGTTCCGCGAACTCGGATGGATCGCGCGGCGAGTTGATCAAAACCCAACCGCCGGGCTTCAAGCCGGCAAAAACATCGTCCAGGCCCAGGGCGACAAGACCCTGATCGAGAATGATGATGCCATCGGGGCGATATATTTCCGACCGCACCAAAACCGGGGAACGGTCCAGACGCAAAAAAGCTCGAACCGGAGCGCCACGCCGCTCCGAACCGAAGGAAGGAAACGCCTGCACATACATATCTTCGCGAAAAGCCGCTTCGGCCAGGATTTGCGAGGCAATCACCGCGCCTTGGCCACCGCGACCGTGAATCCGGATTTCAATCATCTTGCACCCCTGCTCCCGGCCCAAGCCGCTATCACCCGCCAAAACAGCGGCGGCTTTCGCTCGGACGTTTAGGCCGGCATCATTTGCCTACGGCCACGCGGGCCAACTGCGGCGCGGCCACCGATTTTGGCGTACGGATAAACGCCGCGGCGACAACTCCAATCACCACGCAAGAGCACAGGAAATACCAACCGGAAGAGTAATTCTTCTGGCCGTTCTGCACCACCACGAGCGCGGCAAAAATCTTCGCCGAGAAGGCGGCTGAAAAATACCCGATGCCATTCACAAATCCCATTGCCTTGCCATAGACCTCGGGGGTAAAGATCTCGGCTGGCACCGCCAGGAACGGTCCCCATGCCATGTTGCCGAAGAATCCCATGCCGCACAGGGCGATGGCCAGCAGCGTTTGATCCGCCCTTTGCAGCGTTCCCATCAGCAGAATGAAAGGCGCCAGCCCCAAGAAGCAGGCAATGATCATGATGCGCCGGTTGCCGTGGAATACTTTGTCCGACAGGTAAGAAGAAAGGAAACTGCCGCAGGCGCCCGCGAGGAAATACAACGAATTCCACCAACCCATGGTCGCCAGTTTGAAGTGAAAAACGTCCGACAAATAGAGCGGAATCCAAACCATCGCGCCCCAGAACGTGAGCTGCATGACGATGTCGACGACGCAAACCGCCAGGTAGCTGCGGTTCTTGAAGAAGTCGCCGAACGAAATGCTGTCCTGGGCCAGAATTTTCTTCTGCGAGTCGCTGTAGTCGCCCTGTTTGATTGTGCCCTTTGCGATTTCGTCGCCATAAGAGTATGCCAGTTCTTCAGGCGTGATCTTGCGGTATTGCTCGGGACGATCGAAGATCAGGAAGGTAATCGCAAACAAGGGGATAATGCCAAGCGAGGCGGTAACAAAAAAGACCAGGCGCCAGCTACCGGTGTAGGTCGCCAATTGCGTGGCCAGGACGCTCGCCCAGGCCGGCGTCAGAATCCAGGACCAGGAGAGCAGTGCCTGGGCTCTGGCCCGGCCATCTTTGTTGAACCAGCGCATCAGTATGCGCGCCGACGGCACATATTCGGTTCCCACCATGATTCCGAAAATCGCCATGCGGAGCAGGTATTCCTGGCGGCTGTGCAGCACGCCCATCCATGCGGTCATCGCCGACCAGGCCACGACCGAGAAGAGCAAAATGCGTTTCGCGCCGAAACGGTCCGTCAACCATCCCGATACGTATTGGGCGGGGCCGTAGAACAACATCATCAGGAACGCGCCCGTCCCAATGTCGATCGTGCTGAGGCCGATGTCTCGCGCAATCGCCGGATTCAGAACGTTCGTTTTTACACGGTCGAGATACTGGATGCTGTAGGCGAAAAACAGCACGAACGCAATAATCCAGCGGTAAGGGATACGCTTTAGCATCAGTCACTCCTGTCAACTTGTGGGAACCTGATATATACACCAATACCTGCCTGGGCAGGAAAGGAAAAAGCCGCCGAACCGCCGGCAGCTTCGTCAGAAAGCCCTTCGGGCCCTGATATCCTGACCCGTGCATCAGGATTGGGTTGGCTCGGCGATCTCGACTGCGCGAACAATGTTTCCGTCGAATTGGGCTTCGATCCGCTGCCCAGGGCGAACTACCAGGAACTCGTCGCTGCTCCAATCCCCATTGACGAGCCGTTGCAGAAGACGTAAATCGCCCGCCACCTTCTCGAACTCCCAGCATTTGCCCGTGGCCTCCCGCCGGGCCTGTTCTTCGAAACGGCTGTCGCATTCAAGGCCGGTCTCGATAAAGGTCAGCGTGCGATACGCACTCTGGAAGCGCGTCAACTGTTCGTAGAGGTAGCGGCCGTTGTCTTCGCCGTACTTCGCAATCAGCTCCGCCAGATTGGTGCTGGTGCCGGAATGATAGGGCGCCAGTTGCAGTAGATCGACCCCCCGCTCCAGCCAGCCGGTCGAACGGTAATAGCTGCCCGAGTGCTCCTGGAAGTACGCCTCATAGCGTTGCCGGCTCCCCATGAGCAGACCGATGCAGTCATGCATGCGCGGCGCCACAATCACCGTATGCCGCGCCTCGATTCCGTGCAGACCGTTCCCGCAGAGGCCATAGCCAAGAACGATGGCGTCGTAGCCTCCCGCCGGCACGCGATCCAAGCATTCTTGCAGCTTCGCCGTCATCGCCTTCCCGCCCAGGTCGTGCAAGCCCTTGGGCAGAAACTCCACATCGACGATTTCGGCGGAGCGCGCCACGGCGGCGCACATCTCCCGATAGAGAACCTCGCAGGCAATCAACTTCAGCCGCATGGGTTGTCGCTCCCTACGGCGCCACGGACGCAACCAACTGACGGGCCAGGGTCACCGCCGAGGTGGCGGTCTCGCTATAGCCGTCGGCCCCGATCGAGTTGGCGAACTCGCGAGTCACCGGCGCCCCTCCCACCATCACCTTCACGCGATCCCGCAAACTGGCCTGCTTCAGCGCGTCGATGGTGTTCTTCATCATGGGCATGGTGACCGTAAGCAGCGCCGAAAGCGCGACAATGTTGGCGCCGTGCGCTTGCACCGCTTCAATGAAGCGCTGCGGCGTCACATCCGTGCCCAGGTCGATGACTTCGAAGCCTCCGCCCTCAAGCATCGAGCTGACCAGGTTTTTGCCGATGTCATGCAGATCGCCCTTCACCGTCCCGATGACCACACGGGCCAGCGGCTGCGCGCCGCTGGCAGCCAGCAAGGGGCGCAGCACGTCCAGCGAGCCTTTCATGGCGCGCGCCGCCAGCAGCAACTCAGGTACGTAATACTCCTCGCATTCAAAGCGCCGGCCCACCTCGCTCATGGCTGGGATCATGTGGTTGGTGATCAGCTCCATGGGCTGCACGCCCTCCGACACCGCCTGCTGTGTCACCGCCAGAGCCGTCTTGTTGTCGCCGTTCAGAATTGCTTCGTACAGTTTTTTCAGGTCCGTCATTTTAGTTTTCCTCAGGCTTTTCGGCTTCATGCCCCAGCCTGCGAGTTTCACAATGTCAGAGAGTAATTTCAATTCAGAGACGTCCTAAGCCCGCGCCCGATACCTGGGACGCTTCACCCCGGCATCAGCAAAGCGCGTTGATCTTGTCGCACAAATACTTGATGCGGTCCAACTCAGCGTCCGCCGTCACCATGTCGCTCACTCCGAGCACCAGCCGTTTGGCGTGGCCATAACGCTCGATCAGAGCGTCGGCATAACGGCGGAACTCCGGCTCGTCCGTACTGCTCACGCACAGCTGGGTCGACGGAATGCCGCCCCAAATCGTGATGCGGCCGGCAAATGCCGCCAGTGTCTCTTCCAGCGTCAAGCGGGTCATGGGGTAGGGGCAAACCGAATCGGCGACGTCGAAGCCGGCCTCCAGGTAAAGCGGGATCAGCCTGCGGTTTTCGCCATCGGTATGGGTGAGCAGATATTTACCTCGTTGGTGCAGACGTTCGCCATAGCGCTTCAGATCGGGCAAGATGTGCTTCCGAAATACCGGCGGCGGCGTGATCGAATCGTCGTAGTTGCCGCCCAGAAAGACAACTTCAGCCGGAGAATCGAGCACCACCTGCCCGATCGCTTCGTAGAAAGGCCCCATCTGCTCGGCCAGCCGGTGGATCTTTTCCGGATAGTCCGACATCGCAAAATAGAATTCCTCGGTGAACATCAACTCTTTCATGATGTGATGCATGGGCCCCGCCGTGCCCAGCATGAAGCCCACCGGAACGCCCTGGTCGCCAACCTTATCGCGCAACGCCTGGTAGCCAGACGGGTTCGGCTTAACCTTGATGTGTTCGAAAATGTAGCCCACCACCTCGAAGTGCTCGGGCTTGCGGATCGGCACCTCGGAAACCCAGGGAATGGATGCGCCGGCGTCCAACATCTCTTCGGTAAAGAGAAAGGCGGTTTTTACAGTGCCCACGGGAGTAACATACTCGACCGTGGTTTCAGTCCCATTATTCGATTCCCGCTTCGAGATCCGGCGTTCGACGCCGTCCAACTCAAAGTCGTAGGGCAACGCCGGTATGTGCCAAAGGCCGAGGCCGCGATCGACTGTGCCGGTCACATCCGAGGTGTAGTCGGGGTTCAGCGCGTAAAGACCGGCGCCGAGGTGACGGGCAATCTCCTCCAGCGTCAAGTTTCGCCATTCCTTCGGCAAAGTTCCTTTCCGCAGGGCGGCCCGATACCAGAATTCAAGTCGCGGTATCCACGGTATCCGGTCCGGAGTGTCGCCCCGGATGGCGGCCATGGCCCTCTCGCGTTCCGTCATCTCGTTCTCCTTCTATGGGTCTCTCATGGACCCAAGCTGTACGCCGGTTAAGACCGGGCTCGCATTGCTACAACATACGTGGGTTTCGAGGACCGTTCAACCCTTTGCTGCCAGCCGCTTCACCTCCGCCGCCATGGCGGCAATGTGATTCGGGTTCGTGCCGCAGCAACCACCGATGACGTTTGCCCCCGCCGCAATCAGTTCGGCAACCCGGGAAGCCATGTATTCGGGAGTCTCCTTGAACACGGTTTCGCCATTTTCGAGGACCGGCAGGCCGGCGTTGGCGTGGATCAGAATCGGCGTTTCTGGCGCAGTGGCGCGCATCTGCCGGGTAATCTCGATCATGTTCGCGATTCCGTTGCCGCAGTTTGCGCCCACCATATCGGCTCCCGCGTTCGAGCGCCGCCCGAACCGCCCTGTCCGGCTTGACACCCATGGTCGTCCGGAAGCCCTTGATGCCCGGCTCAAAGGTGAAAGTGCAGATGGCCGGCAACGACGTGTTCTGCTTGACTGCCCGGATGGCCTGAGCGGCTTCCTGCACCGACCACATCGTCTCGACACAGATCGCATCGGCGCCACCCTCGGCCAACGCGACCACTTGCTCTTGGAACGACTCGTAGAGTTGTGCCGCGGTCACATTGCCGCCTTCTTCCTCCACCATCTGCCCGGTTGGTCCAACCGATGCCGCCACGTATCCCCTGCCTGCGATCGCCGCTTTTGCCAGCCTGGCCGCGGCGCGATTGAAAGTGGCGGCCTGATCAGCCAGGCCATAGGCCTTGAGCTTGAAAGAATTGCCGCCAAACGAGTTGGTTTCGACGATATCGGAACCGGCGGCGGCGTAGGACTCCGCGATGTGGCGCACAATCTCCGCGTGCGAAACGCACCAGGACTCCGGGCACTCACCCGCAGCGAGCCCTTTGGCGTGGAGAAAAGTTCCCATGGCTCCGTCGGAGATCAAAATCTCGCCTTGGGCAAGACGTTCGAAAAGAGTCTTCATGCAATCGCTCCTATGGTTTTGCCGCGTCTGGAAATCTCATGCAGTCCACGAAGGTATCCTGAAAACAAGCATCGGCGGCGAGACTCACATGTTCAATCTCCGGCATGAGTCGGTTTTCGGAAAGCAAAATCAGCTTGGCCCCGCGTAGCGCCGTATTGCCGGCGGAAACCACGCGCTCGCGCGCCATCTCCAGCAAGCCAATTCTGGCGGCACTCTCGACTCGAACGTAGTTTCCAAAGGCCCCCGCCAGGTACACGGCTCGCAGGTCCTGCATGCTTGCGCCCCAGCGGCCCAGCAGGATGCGAACCCCGGCGGCGATTGCTCCCTTCGCCAGTTGCAGCTCACGGATGTCGGCTTGCGACACGATCACGGGCTCCATCAGGGGAAATTCGCGTGCCCCATTCGCCAGCCGGCCAGTGGGCAGAATCGCCCCGCTATCGAGTCCCACCGCCACCGCATCCACCAGCCCGCTGCCGCAGATGCCGCGCGGCGCAACATCGCCAATGACGGCGCACTCCAGTTTGCCGTTGCGATTGTGTACCTGAGCTATAGCGCCCGTCGCGGCGCGCATTCCCATCCGGATCGAGCCCGCTTCAAAGGCCGGGCCGGCTGCCGTCGAAGCGCACAGGATTCGCTCCCGATTCCCGAGCGCAATCTCACCATTGGTTCCGAGATCGATTAATGCCGTCAGCGCGGCGCCTGCCCTCATGTCCACGGCAAGAATACCGGCGAGCACATCCGCGCCGACGAACCCGCCAATGCAGGAAATAAAACGAATTCGGCAACTCTGAGGCAGCTTCCAATTCAGTTCCCGCGACGTGAACCGCTGCTCACCCAATTCGGGAGATGCAAACGGCACGTGCGAAAGCGGTTCCACATCGATCGCGGCAAACAAGTGATGCATCACCGTGTTGCCCACCAGCACGACTTCGCCGACTTCGCTCTCACGCCCCGCCGCAAGCTGGCTGACCATCTCGCCGATGGCATCGCGAATCAGAGAGGTTAAATCCGGTTTCGTCAGGGCGAAGCGCAACCGCGTCATGATGTCGGCGCCAAACGCGGTTTGCGGATTCAGTGCGCTTCGAACTCCAAGCAGATCGCCCGTCGCGAGGTCGACCATCTGCGCCACGATGGTAGTTGTCCCGACATCGACGGCAATTCCCAGGCCGCTCCGCGCCGAACCGCGCAGCCGGGTGTGGTCGCCGAGGATGGGGACGGTCCACTGTTCCACGTGCAGTTTGAGCGCCGTCTCGGCATGGGCTTGGCACGCCAGACGCCAGCCGGCGGCAATCTCCTCGCCCGTGAGCGCCTGCTTGTCTTTGGAAGTGGCCGTCAATGTCCCTTCGAGAAGGCGTACGCGGCAGCCGCCGCACAGCTCCGAGCCGCCGCAGGGAAACTCCAGCCCGTGCGCCGCCAGAACGCTGCCGAGAGCCGCCCCGCGTTTGACTTCCAGGGACACCCCGAGCGGAACCAGTTCGACCCGCACCGTCTCGCTCACGCGTCTCCCCCGATGAATGCCGTCGTCAACCTCTTATGTCTTATGCCCTGTTTGGCTTTTATCTCATTATTACTGGCTGAAGCTCACCGTAACTTCCCCAAGAACACCGAAGCCGGCCCACGCGTTATCGCCAGGGGCGACCGGCATCGGCTTCAGACAGGTTCCAGTCGTGACCACCTGCCCGGCCTTCAGGCAGATACCAAGCTGCGAAAGCTCATTGACCAGCCACGCCAAGGCTATGCGCGGATCGCCGAGCACATTGGCGCCTTTGCCTTCGCATTCGAGTTTGCCCTTAACCGAGCCGCCGACCCGTAGCGCGGCTAGATCCAGCGTGCGCCAATCGGCAGAAGTGGCCGGACCGAGCACGAATTCATGGCCGCAGGCGTTGTCGGCGATCAGTTGTGGTGCACCGGCACTCGCAACATGCTCAAAGCGCGAGTCCGGGAGTTCGATGGCAGTGTGCAAGAACTCGACAGCGCTCAACACTTCTTCCACTTCGTAGACATTTTGCCGCGGCGCCAGGTCTCTGGCCATGCGAAAGGCAAATTCAGGCTCGGCAAGCCGCATATGATTCGTCGTCAACGAAAGCTTTGCCCCGCTTTCGTAGGCGCGTTCGGCAAGCAAACGTCCGGCCAGAGGTCCATCCACCCCTATGTGCCGCTGCCCATCGAGGCTGGTCGCGGCAATCTTCCAGCCGAAGAGCGGCCGGGCACTGTGTCTCTCCAGAAAAGCTTGTATCGCGTAGCCCTCCGCGCGGGTGCTGGGCCGCAGCCGCTCCGGAAGTGTTGCCAGACACGAGCCTTCCGTCCAATGTTTAACCAGCAGATCGGAGGCTAACCTCGCCTGCTCCTCGCTCAACGTCATTGTCGCCTCCTAAGACACGTTTGCTGGCGGGATCGCCATGCGCCGAATCTCTTCGAAGTTCGCGCCACCGGCGGCGAACCTCGTTTGAGAGAATGCGGTTTGAGAGAATGCGCGCCTTTCCTGCTGGTACTTCCCGCCCGTTCGGTTGCTTGCTCAGGAAAACTGGTACAGCTTCGCCGGATTGTCCACCAGGATGCGGTTTCGCACTGTCTGGTCGGGAGCCCACTCGGCGAGCAGGTCCAGCAGGATCGCATCGTTGGGCTTCTCGTTTCCCGGAGCGGTCGGATGCGGCCAATCGCTACCCCACACCAGGCGTTCCGGTGCTTGCTTCACATAAGCCTTCGCGATCAGGGTGCTGTCTGCATAGCTGGGCGGACCCACTTTGGACAAGATATAGGCGCCCGTAAGTTTCACCCATGCCTTCTGTTGGTGCATCAGGTCGCAAACTAAGCCAAACGCCGGGTGCTGAATGCCCATAGGCTGCGGTAGCCGGGCCAGATGATCGAACACAAGCTGGCACGGAACTTGGCTCAGCAGCGCCCGGTTGGCGAATACGTCGTCCGCCGGGGCGTTAATCTGCATGTGCCATCCCATGTTCGCAAACCGCTTCGACATTGGAGTCACCATGGCCCACGTGGTCCCGCCACCTTGCGCCAGGTTGAAGCGGATACCGCGCACCCCGGCCGCGGCCAACCGCTTTAGCTCTTCGTCCGTAACCCTGTCGTTCACCACGGCAATGCCGCGCGTCGTCTTCAGGCCAAACGTTTCGAGCGATTCCACCAGCAGGCGATTGTCCATGCCATACGTCGAGGGCTGGACCACCACGTTGCGCATGGTGCCGATCCGCTTCTGCAACATCCTGTAATCGGAGATGAGAGCATCGCCCGGCCGCAAACTGGTGGACGCATCCGGCGGGAAGCGCGAGTCATAAATGTGGTGGTGACAGTCGGTCGCGTTCGGCGGCACCTTGAGGCGAGGCAGGTCCGTGCCTGACGACCATTTGACGACACTCGCTCCGGACTCACCGTGCGCCATGGCAGCCGCACCGGCAACCATCAGAGGAACTGTAGTCAGAAATTCGCGGCGGCTCCAGCCATTTTTCGCATAGACTCCCTCTCTTTCCTGCTGCGTATCTACACTTCTCGAACCACTCCCTTTGGCTGCTCAGAATGACGCCCTAAACCTCTATCGCGCAATTGCTTCACCCGGGAAACATCAGGCCCCGTGCCGTCTCGTGAAGTCCTCATCGAACTTGAGTCCGAGTCCGGGACGATCCGGCACGATCACTTCTCCATTCTGGAGTTGGGGGACCTCTTCGAACAAGGGCAGCGTCCATGGCATATATTCAAGCGTGAAAGCGTTCGGGGCGGCCGCTACCAGGTGTACCAGGAATTCCGGAAAGCAGTGATTCACAACTCGTGTATTGAATGCCTCAGCCATGCCGGCGACCTTCATCCATTGCGTGATCCCGCCCACCCGCAAGGCGTCGACGATCAGGATATCAACCGAGCGCGCTTCCAGCATGTGCCGGAATGGCACAATGCCCCAGACGTATTCGCCACCGGCCACCGGCGTCACCAGTGCATCGGAGATGCGCGCCAGTCCGGCAAAGTCGTCGTGCACGGTGAGATCTTCGAGCCAGAAAAACTGGAGTTTCTCCAGGCGCCTGCCAACATCGATTGCCTGCTCGACGCGCCAGCCCTGGTTGACATCCGCCATCAACTTGATGTCGGGACCAACACTCTCGCGTACGATTCGGGCACGCTCGACTTCCTTGGCGGGCGAATGCTCGCCGGCCAGTCCGAGCTGCATTTTGATCTGCTGGAACCCTCGCTCGACCAGACAACGGGCAGCTTGGGCCACCTCGCCGTCCGACATGTTTCGCTGAAGCGTGCCACTGGCGTAAGCGGGCACCCGCCGCCGCCCTCCTCCAAGCATCTTCCACAGGGGCTGATTCAGCGCCTTGCCACGGATATCCCACAAGGCAATGTCGATGGCCGAAAACGCCAGCATGAAGATGCCCCCAGGACCTGAGCCCCCTGCGGCGGCACGCAGTTTCTCGAGAATCGCCCCCGGAACCAGCGGGTCCCGCCGATGGAGAGCGACGCCAGGTCGTGGACAGCGTTCCTCAGTGCGTTGGTCATGGCTTTGGAATAGAAAGTAAAGCTTACGGCGATTCCGTCGATGCCTTCATCGGTCACGAGTCGCAGCGTGACAAATGGCCGCACCACGGGAGGCTGTAGCGGCAACCCCGCGAGCGATTGCGCTTCGGGAACGTTTACGATTTGTGTGTGAACTTGCGATATCTTCATGGCAATACCGATTACAGTCACTGATCGGAATGAGGCGCATCGAAAATGCCACCAAAGCTGTGGCATTCGAAAATGCCACCCGGCAGATTCCGCTCTTCGACGACTCTGGTACTCGTCGTTGCGCCGCGTTGCCGGGATTCCCGGCACGCGTCGCAGTTGCACGGGTTGGGGACTGTCAGCTTAGCATGTTCAGCGCTTCTTCCAGTATTCCCTTGGTCGCTTCGATTTTGTAAGCATTCTTGCCCAGCGGCTGGGCGCCTTGAACCGAAGCGGCACAGGCCGCGCTGACAGCACTCTTGAGATCCTTGCCCTTCAACGCGCTCTCGGCTTTCACGCTCCTGGTGGGGATACGGCGCCAGGCCGGCAAAAACAACCCGCGAGTCCGCAACCGTAGAACCTTTAAGCGCGACGCTAACCGCAACGCTGACCACCGCGAAGTCGAAGGCCTGTCTTTCCTTCAGCTTCAGATAGACGCCCTTCCTGCCCTGGGAAGCAGCCGGAATTTCTATCGCCACCAGCATTTCCTGCGCGGAAAGCACGTTCTCCTTTAGCAGGTTCTGCTCGGGGGAGACGTAGAACTTCTCCAGTGGAATGGTTCTCGTCCCTTTCGGGCCCGCGATCTCGGCCTTGGCGTCGAGCGCAATCAGTGCCGGAGCCATGTCCGAGAGGTAAGCCATGGCACAGATGTCCGTTCCCATGATGGCATGGTACTGGTTCTCTCCATCCCTGGCCGTAGCAGTTTGCGCCGCCCTTGCGAATGCAGTCGGAGAAGAGCTTTCCGCGGAAGTACCAGCAGCGGGGCCGCTGGCACAGGTTGCCGCCAAGGGTGGCAACGTTCCTGATCTGCGGAACCGCTACCTGCTTGGCCGCCTGTGCCACGAGCGGATACTTGTTCTCGATGAGATCGGAGTGGATGATCTCAGCTGAGCGTGGTCCCGGCGCCAATCCTCAAGCCGGCCTTCTGCTCCTTGATGTAGGCGAAGTCCTTGATCCCCTTGATATCGATCAAGTGCTTCGGTGTTTTCATTTCCGGGCCTTCAATGCCGTCTTTGATCAGGCCCAGCAGGTCGCTTCCTCCGGCGAGAATGGCAGCCTTCTCTTGATACTTCGTCAAAAGGGCTACAGCCTGCCCGACCGTGGTGACTCGATAGTAATCGAAAGGTTTCATCGTTTATCTCCTCTCACCCTAGCCCTTTGCCGCCTTCAGGCCCATGAGGATCGCACGGTTGGTAATCGGAAGTTCCGAGAAGCGGACGCCGATCGCGTTATAGATCGCGTTGGCTATGGCCGGCGTCGGCGGGCTGTAGGGTGGTTCACCAATCCCCTTCGCTCCGAACGGGCCAAGTTTATCGATCGATTCCACGATGATCGGCACGATCTCCGGTACATCCTTCATCGTCATCAGCTTGTAATTGAGATGGTTCGGGTTGACGCAGATGCCGGTGGCTTTGTCGTAGATCTGGTCTTCGATCGATGCCAAAACCGATTCCCTGAATCACGCCTCCCTCGATCTGGCTCTCGGCCGTCAGCGGGTTGATCACCCTGCCGAGATCGTGAGCCGCCACTAGCTTGACAACTTTGACATGGCCGGTGCGGGTGTCCACTTCCACCTCGGCAAACTCCGCCGCGAAGCCGTGGAAGAAAACGTCAGTGGGAATCTTCATGTAGCCGCGGCCGAAGATCACCCCGCCCGGCATCTTTGCCGCAATCTGGTCCAGCGGAACACCTTTATCGGAGCCGGCCACATAAATCATGCTGTCCCGAATGCTCAGGTTCTTCTTGTCCGCCTTCAACTCGATTAGCCGCAACGTCAAGCAGTTGATTTTTGGCGTCCGCCGCTGCCAGCTTCACTCCGGTTCCGCCGGTGATTGTCTGGCGGCTGCCGGAAGTGACGCCTGTGTCCGTCGTCATGTCGGTATCGGCCGAAATGACAAACACATTGCTGAGCAGTACTCCGAGTTCTTCGGCCGCGATCATGGCCATGGTGGTTTTCTGCCCGCATCCGAGCTCGGTCGCGCCGGTAAACACATTTACCGTGCCATCGGCATTGATGCGCACCATGCCCGACAGCGGCATTCCGGGCAGGCATGCCGCCATGGCGACAGGCGTGAATGGCCATGCCGTAACCCTTTTTGATCGGACCCGTCTGCGAGGCCGCCTTCTGCCGCTTCTGCTTCCACTGGAAGGTTTCCGCCGCCGCGCTGTGATGCACTCTTCCATGCCGTTGCTGGTGAACGGAATCTTCCTGAACTGGTCGCCATCTTCGAGGCGGGCGTAGTTCTTCAGCCTGAACTCGACCGGATCCATCCCCAGCTTCTCGGCGATGATGTCCATGTGAACTTCCTGGGCAAACGTTCCCTGCGGATGACCGACACAGCGCATGGGGCCGGTGGTCGGGTTGTTCGTATACACCGTATAAGCCTCGCCCTTCATATTCGGGCAACGGTAGATGGACATCATGCAGCCCAATGTGTCGAATGCGGCGAGCGGAAACATGGCATAAGCCGCCGGCGTCGGCAACCACTTTCGCCTGGATGGCAGTCAGCGTGCCATCCTTCTTCACCCCGTACTTCAGGTCAATGACTGTCCCATAACGGTGTCCGGCCCGCGAGATAGACTTCTTCGCGGTCCAATTCGATTCTTGCCGGGCGGCCCGTCTTTCGAGCAACCACCGCGGCCAGCGTGCTGTAACGTCCGGGATTGCCCTTGTCGCCAAAGCCGCCCCCCATGAACTCGCAAGTCACGTGCACCTTGCTCTGCGGGATTTTGAGCGCCTTGGCAACTGCCTTCTGGACTTCGAATGGAGCCTGCGTGGAATCCCAGATAGTCAGCCTGCCGCCTTCCCACTGCGCGATCGAGGCCCTGCTCTCCATCGTCGCATGCTGAGATAGGGGTCTTGTAGCGTGCTTCATAGATCAGGTCGGCCTCGGCAAAACCCTTCGCCACATCGCCCCTGCTGACGACCACGGGCTTACCTCCAATGAGGTTGCCCTCCGGGATATAACTTGAGGGGCGCTCGGTTTCAGCGCTTCTTCGGGATCCAGCACAAAGGGAAGCACCTGGTAGTCGACTTTGATCAAGCCCAGCGCTTCGACAGCCGTCTCCTCATCCACCGCGGCGACCACTGCAATGTCGTCGCCAACTGAAGCGGGCGACATCCGTGAGGATTGGGTAGGAGGGATTCCAGCGGGGATATCGCCGCCATATCCTTGTGCGGTCAGCACTAGCCTTCACTCCCGGCAGCGCAAGCGCCTTCGACGTATCGATGCTGACGATCCGCGCATGCGGGTATGGGCTTCTCAAGATCTTCAGGTGGAGCATGCCTGGCAGGGAGAAATCAGAGGCATACTTCGCCCGTCCGGTTACTTTTTCAAACCCGTCCAACTTTGGTTGGGGTTTTCCGATAACTCTAAATTCCGAGCTCATAAGTATCTCCCTCCCCTTATGCCTTCTGCGCCAGCGATAACACCGCTTTGGTGATCTTGGGGTAGGCGGCTGCATCGGCAGATGTTTCCCGAAAGGGCTTCTTTTATCTCGGCCAGGCTCGCCCGTGGGTTGGAGTCGAGCAACGCCTTGGTCGACATGATCTGGCCTGGCGTGCAGAAGCCGCACTGATACGCGTCCTCCCGTATGAAGGCCGCCTGAATCGGATGCAGCGTTTCGCCCTCGGCTCAAAGCCTCGATCGTGGTGATCTTGCGCTTGTCCGCCTCGAATGCCAAAGAGAACAGGCATAGATTGCCTTGCCGTCCATGATGACCGTGCAGGCTCCGCAACTGGAGCGGTCGCAGGTCTTTTTCGTGCCGGTCAGGCCGACTTCCCGCCGCAACACGTCGAGCAGCGTCCAGTGTGACTTGACTGCCAGACGATACTTCTTGCCGTTGATCTCGGTTACGATCACCGCCTCGCGAATCCCCTTCACCAGGGGAGCCGTCTCCGCTTCCAGTCCGGGCACCATCGCCGTCGCCATTGCCGCCGCTGCGGTGCCGACTCCCATTCCCTTCAGGAAGCCACGACGCGAGACGCGGAGCTTGCCTGATCCCTGCTCCTCATCAGCCGTTGACACGTCTCGTTCTTTTTCCATATTTTCCCCCTTCCGTCTTCATAACCCTTTTTAGTGCCCCGGATTGACCCTTCGCAGGGTGCCGTCGATGGACACGTTTGTCAAGCAGAATCTCCGAATCTTGCGCATGGCATCGCTTCCTGCGCTCCGTCGCCAAGGCGCCATTATCCGCCGGAAACGCCGTGGGCGACCATGCAGTGTTGGCCGCGCAGCAGGCAAAACACCGCCTCGAGGATTCCTCCGGCGATCGCCAGAGACTTATCCGAGATGGTGAAGCAATGTTCGCGAGCCGCTCGCGGATCGATGTCACCAATTTTCATTCCCGGATAAACACTCAAGCCGTCGTGCAGCAGTCCACGCAGCACGCCCGCAATGCCGGCCCTTACCGCAGTTTGCTCAACCCAACCGACCACCTCGCCGGCTTTAACATGATCCCCAATCGCTCTTTCGCCCCGGAACAAGCCCGATGAGGCAGCCCTCAGCAGCCTTTGCGGCCCCTGGCCCGCGATTTCGCCAGGCACACCCGTATCCGGTTCGGCGGAGCCACGCCACAGAACCCGCCCGAGATGGTGGCCACGGTTGGTCTCGACCACCGCGTGGACATCGACTCCCACCTCGAAGCCCGGGCCGAGGCCAAGCACGACAGGGGCATCCGAGATCCGTGTCCCCAGGTTGCGCTTGGCGATAATCGCGTCAACCACCACATCCGGACGAAGCCGCGGCACGATCTCGGCCCACGGATCGACCAATACCGGCACTACATCCTCGCTCCACGCTCGCGGAATTTCATTGCAGTCTTTGATCTTGCGCGCGCGCACTCCTTCGACTTCGACTTCTCCGCAATAGATCGCCTCGGAAAAAGCTACCGTCCGCCGCACCGTGGTCGGCTGCTCGATTTCGGTCGCAACCAGCCGCAGCCCCGCGCGATGAAGCCGCAGAATCACTCCGCTGGCCAAGTCTCCCGCGCCTTTAATCACAACCACTGCGTTTTCACACACGGGCCCAATCCTTTTGCGCAAACCAAGCTGGCGGCGAAATCCGCGGCCTGGAAACCGCCCCTTCGACCACCACCTGCGGAAGACCGTACGTTTTCGGATACGAACTTCAGGAAGCGCGGCAGCCACGCCGATGCGAAAGCATCTGTGCGTTCCAGACTTGGGCCGTCGGCTCTTCTCAGTCGATGTTTGTGGATTTTCTCACAGCTTTTCCGAATCGGGAAATTTTCTTTCGAGCCCTAAGTAATCTTTTCTTGTGTCAATGTCGACTGGCGGCTCCAGATTTAACTCAACCGTTGCAACCTCAGCCTGATGGCGAGCTAGCAGCTCCCGTCCTCCCTGGTCCCCGGTGACCTGCAAAAGCTCCGAGAACAGCGTCCGCGAGAAAAGCACCGGATGTCCGGGGGTGCCTCGGTACAGTGGCCGCACTATCGCACTGCGGCGGCTGCGGAAAGCGCTGACCAGGGCCTCGATGGCCTGCAAGCTGATCAAAGGCTGGTCGCCGAGCAGAAATACCGCCGCCTGCGCCTGGGAGGCGAGGGCATTGATCCCTACCTTGAGCGAAGAACTTTGCCCGCTGGCGTAATTCGGATTGAAGACGGTGCGGACTCGGGGATCGCGGGGCAGCTCTTGCTCCAATTGCGCCGCGCCGTGTCCAAGCACGACGATGACCTCGTCCACCGACGATGCCAGCGCAGCCTCTATCACATGGCGCAAGATGGTTTTTCCACCAAGCCGCAGAGCCAACTTGAGCGCGGGGTTCCCAGCGAGCGACTCCATGCGGCGTCCTTCACCAGCGGCCAGCACGATGGCGGAGACCGTGGAATTCTCCCGGCAATTAGCGCCGCGAACCGCGCTCGCCGGGCTGGAAGCGCCGTCGCGAGCCTTCCCGATAATTATTTTGCGAATCGGCATCGGCTGGCGCAAGGCCGCGATGACAACCCGCTCCGCACCGCGCTCGATCAGCTCGCGGGCGACCTCGCAACCTGCCCGCAAACGGCTATCGTCGTCGGCCTGGTTGAGCAGTTCGACCACTCTAGAGCGGGCCGAAGCCCCCCGCGTGCTTCCCAGGGGATGCCGCAGCACGGTAGCAACCAGCGACGGGCTGACGGTGTCGCCCAAACGGCATCCTGCCAGGGCCGCCACACGCTCGGGACGGTGGACAAACTCCTCCGCTAGAGCTTGGCCGATCACGGAGAGTCCAACCACGGGCACCACCAAATCGGCGGACGGCGGTATCACTGGCTCGTGCGCCGCGGGAGCTTTGAACGGACGCCCCCGCGAGCCATCGGCTTCAACCAGCAGGTGTGTGACCTGGAGGCGCTGCGGCAGTTGTTCGATCCATTCCGAATCGATGCCCGCAAGCTTGCCGTCCGCCCCCAACCCTCGCGCCAGAACCACTGCGGGGTGCAGATTCAGGGCATTCCGCGCGCCGCGCACCAGGGTTTCGAGCGAATCTTCAATAACCGTGGCTGGAAATTGTTCTGAGTCAGGGGGATAGATGTGGGTCGTGGTGGTAATCAGCACGCGACCGCCGCGTGCAATCAGCTCGGCGGCCAGGCGGAACATCGCCGTCGTCTTACCGCCGCTGCCGGTGAACGCCACTACTTCACAGGCTCTGGGCTTAGCAAGAATGTCGCCGCCGGACGTTGGATCGAAAGTTGGATCGAAAGCGGCGATCCCCAGCGCTTCCGCCAGTGTCGGTATGCAGTCAGCCGCGACGGTGTTCGGCGTTGGCATCGGCGTTCACTTCTTCACGGTCCATATAGGCAAGGGCCTGCCAGCGGCGACTACACTGGCTGGCCGAATGACTCGTATACTTTGTGCTGATTGAGTGCCTGGTACAAGGCATTCTTTCGCTGTAAGAGCGCGCGGTATTTCGCCACGTTGATCTCATTGGGTTCGAAGACGATCGGATCACTGCAACATACGGCTCGAAATGCTTCGGCGTGATTCCGGTGGATGCCGAGCGTGACCGATGCGCTCATCAGAGCCCCTAGCGACGATGCCTCGCTGTTGTCGTAACGAATCACGGTTTTGTCGAAGGCGTCCGCCTGGATCTGATTGAAAAGATCGAATGCCACCAGCCCGCCCGCGACGCTGACCATGGAGATATTCTTCACCAGGTTTTCGATCAGCGAAAGGTTATGGCCGATTTCGAGCGCTATGCCCTCGAGGATTGCCCGCACCAGGTCGCTGCGCCGCGTGCCCAGCGAGAGGTTGAAGAAGACTCCCTTAGCCAGAGGGTTCCAATAGGGAGCGGCGCTGCCCTCGAAGTGAGAGAGCATCATCACGCCATTGGCCCCCACGGGCGATTCGGCGGCTTCTTTGTTCATCAGGGCGTAGGCGTCTTCGCCTTCCGGATAAAACTGCTCTTTAAACCAGCGGTGAACCGAGCCGGTATTGAAGATCCCCGCTTCGGCAATCCACTTGCCAGCCACGGCCGCGGCGCTGCACAGGGTGCGGCATTCATCGTCGAACTGCGGCGCTTCCGAGTAGGCGATGACAAACGATCCGGTCCCGGTATTAGCCTCGGCATAGCCTGGGCGAAGAATGTTCAAAGCCAGCGCCGCGCATTGCTGATCTCCGCCGCAGACGATCACCGGAATCCCCGGCGTCAGCCCAGCGGCCTTTGCCATTGCGCTGTCGAGAGAACCCGCAGTCAGAACCGGGAGGACAGAGCTCCGGCAATTTCGACGCGGAAACGCCGCTGATCTCCAACATATCCTTATCCCAGGAAAAGTTATTGATATTCATCAGCATCGTACGGCATGCCTGCGACCAATCCGTAACGTAAGCGCCCGTCAGCAGGTAGACGACGTAATCCTGCACTCCGATTAACTTTTCAGCCGCGGCATAGATCTCGGGACGCTCCTCCCGCAGCCACATCATTTTCGGAGCCGAAAAATAAGGGTCCACCCGCAGACCGGTGCGGCGATAGATATCCCGCAGGCCCATTTGCCGCAGCAATTGAGCACACTGCGGCCGGCTCCGTTTATCCTGCCACATGATGGCGTTGTGCAAAGGCTCTCCGGCGCCATCGACGGGGATCACCGACGCCCTTTGCGAGGTAACCGCAATCGCCTCCACCCCGATGCCTTTTGCGTTCAGGAATTCTCCGGTTTGCTTCAGAGTGGCGAGCAACGCGCTCTTCCAGGTGAAGGAGCTTTGCTCGACATAATTATTCCCGGTGAATTCCGAGTGATACTCGTGCGAGGCGCGATTCAGCAACTTGCCGGCGCGATCGTACAGCATCGCTTTCAGGCTGGAGGTGCCGACATCGATGACTAAGATGTGCTCCATCTTCTCTCTCCGCGCCTCGCCAGGTTAGAGCGCTCCCTCGGAGATTCGCGCAATAACTCTCGTCATTCTGAGCGACCACAGAACTACTTTTCGCGAAACTGCTTATGCCGAACGGAACATGGTGGCGTACTTGTTCACCACTTCCTTGATGAATCCGACTTCTTCAGCGCCAACTGCGACAGGTGATAGCTCTTTCCCGACTCCAGCAGGGCTTTCACCTTTTCCACCGTATAGAAAGAAATTTCGGTGTTGACGTTAATCTTGGCGATGCCGTTTCGGATGCACTCCCGCACGATCTCTTCCGGCGTGCCGGAGCCGCCGTGCAAAACCAGCGGAATATCGACCGCCGCCGCGATCTTTTTCAACACCCCCACGTCGATCTTCGGCGTGCCTTTATACATTCCGTGAACCGTGCCGATCGAAACCGCCAGGGCGTCAATTCCGGTGCGCGCCACAAATTTGCCGGCCTGCGCGGGGTTGGTATAAATCTCTTCACCTGATTCTTCGTTGGAGAACTCTCCGCCCGCCAGCGCCCCCAGCTCCGCTTCCACACTGACACCGGCCGCATGCGCCATGGCAACTACTTGGGCGGTCGCTTCCATGTTTTTTTCAAACGGCAAGCTCGACCCGTCAAACATCACCGAAGTGAATCCGGCCCTGATTGCTTTGACAATATTGTCGAAAGATTTGCAATGGTCCAGATGCAGAACCAGCGGGATTTCGACCCTCCGGGCCATGGCGCTGACCACGCCAAACACCTCATCAAGTCCCATGTTCGGCAAATAGGCTTCGCCGAAGGCAACAATCGTGGGATATCCGAGTTCCTGTCCCGCCTCGATGACTCCACGAATGGTTTCGTAGTTGTAGACGTTGAAAGAACCGACGGCATACCCGCCACGCCGGGCCTCTTTCAGCATTGCGGAAAAGTTGACCATCATTGTTGTATACCTGCCAGCCAGGTTTTGAATTCGGGCCGTTCCAGCACTTCCTTGTTGACGACGAACCGCGGCTTTTTGCCGGTGAGAAGCATGGCGATATCTTCCATGAGAATTTCCGGCGAGCGGGAAAGCGCTTCCTTGGTGGTGCCTGCGATGTGGGTCGTCAATGTCACGTTGTCGAGCGTAAGAAATGGGCTATCCGGCTTGGGCGGTTCGTCCGGAAACACGTCCAGCCCCGCACCGGCGATTCTTTTCTCTTTCAGCGCGGCAGCCAGTGCGTTGGCATCGATCATCCCGGCCCGCGCGGTGTTCACCACGTAAGCGGTCGGTTTCATCAATGCCAGTTCTTTTTCTCCGACCATGTTTTTCGTGGCTTCGCTCATGCGCGCATGCAGGGTCACGAAATCGCTTTCCTTGAACAAAGTCTCCTTATCCACGGGCACACAGCCCGCTGCGCGGACATCTTCGGCGCCGACAAAGGGATCGTAAACCAGCCGGGTGACTCCGAAGCCCGACAGCTTCTGGGCAACCAGCCGGCCAATATAACCGAAACCGATGATGCCGACCTTCTTTCCCTTCAATTCCGGAACCCAGTCGGAGTTGGAAAACGTCTTTCTCCACTGACCGTTCTTGATGGCAAAGTGCGCCCGGGCGATATTGCGGCACTCCGCCAACATCATGCCGACCGCGAAATCCGATACCGCCTCGGCGTTGCGTCCCTCGATATTGAAAACCACGATGCCGCGCTTGGTGGCCTCGGCGACGTTGACATTTTCGACCCCCGCGCGCGACACGCCTGCAATGCGCAGCTTAGGCATGGCATCGAACACCTTGGAAGAAATGGGAACGAACAACCCAGCCAAAAGTTCCGCGTCCTGTCCATGCTCAAGAATCAGCGAATCGACCACTTCGACTTCAGGTCCTTTTTTTTCCACTACCAGACGCCTGTCCTGAAGCTTCGGCCAACTTGTCTCCCAATTGCCGACCTTGGTCTCTGCCAGCACATCTCCCAGATACTTCTCCGCGGCGAGTTTGAATTCGCTGCCCAAGATCATGGCATCCCCAATGACCAGGGCTTTGATCGATTTTTTCATAGCGCTCCTTGCTAGTGTAGTGTCCCAAAAAGTTGCGGCATCATTTAGGTGTCATGTTGAGCGCAGTCGCACAGCTTCTGTGCTGTCATGCTGAGTCGCACCCGCTGCCTACGAAACAGATGTGCTGGCGAACTTCACGCCCATTTGGAAGGCGCTTTCGCAATCCTGCGGAAACACTTGCCTGCGTCTCGCCGCTTTCTCTTCCGCATTGTAGCGTTCCGCCGCCATCTTCGAGTAATCGTCAAACTGATAGGTATCGAAGCAGCAAAGCGTCTCCGCCGCGCCGAACATGCGCTGCAGGAAATTTTCATTCAGAAGGATATGGTTCCGGTAGCCCCGTTCCTTCATCACCTGCTCGGTAACATTCATCGCATAGATGAGACCGGTATGTATCTTCCTGGGAAAGAGAGACTCCGGCGCCGGCGGAACGCTGTACTTCAGATACGGAAACAGCAAGCGCTCCATGAACGATTTCATCTCGCCGGAAACGGTTCCAAAGTAGATCGGCGAGCCCAGAATAATGGCATCGGCGTCTACGATCTCTTTCAGGATCGGCGTTAAGTCATCCTGCGCCGCGCATCTGCCATAGCTTGGGCCGTCTTTTATTTTGCAGGCAAAACAGCTCTTGCAGCCGGTGTATTTCAGGTCATACAAATGGACGAGTTTGGTTTGCGCTCCCTGGGACGCTGCTCCTTCCAGGGCTTTTTCGAGCAGGGTTGCCGTGTTCCAGGTCTTTCGCGGACTTCCGTTGAATGCCATCACTTTCATTTGTCAACACCTCGTAAGAATTAAGTACATCCTGTTTCGCAAATAGCTCTTTGAAGGGGCGCGAACTTAGCCCCGAGAGGATTCGCCAAGCCTGCTAGGCGTGCGTCTGCGACTTCTTCTGCCGGTTGCCCAGCCTCGCGAGCACGCCCACGGCATAGTCGATGCCGGCGCGCGAGACGTCTTTATGCGTAACCAAGCGCACCAGGTATTTGCCATATTCACTGGCTTTTATGTTGTTTCCTTTCAGCTCGTCGATAAACTCAGCAGCCTTCATTCCGAGAGGAGAAACATCGAATATGACGATGTTGGTTTCGACGGTCGATAGATCGAATTTGACCTTGGTACCGGCGATCGCTTCGCCAAGTATGCGCGCGTGCAGATGGTCTTCGGCCAGACGCTCTACCATGGTGGTGAGTGCCACAATGCCCGCGGCGGCCAGAATGCCTGCCTGCCGCATGGCCCCGCCCAGCACGCTCCGGGCACGGCGCGCCTGGAAAATGAAATCCCGGGTCCCCACCAGCAGAGACCCCACCGGCGCGCCCAATCCCTTCGAGAGGCAAAACTGCATCGAATCCGCATGTTGGGCGAGCGTCGCGACCGCAATTCCCTGAGCCACTGCGGCGTTGAAAATCCGGGCGCCATCCATATGAACCGGCACCGAGTATCTGCTCGCCAGCCGCTTGATCGCCTCCAACTCCGCCGGCGTGTAATAGATGCCGCCTGCCCGGTTGTGAGTGTTCTCGACCTCGATCAGCGCGGTGCGTGAAACATTCCTTTTCTGGTCGCTCTTAATGAGGTCCTCAATCAGCTCAGGCGTCAGTTTTCCGCGAACCCCCGTAACCGGCAGGGGCTGAGCGCCAGACAGTCCGGCTATTGCGCCTGCTTCCGCTCCGTAAATATGCGCCGAAGCCTCGCAGATGACGGTGTCGCACTTCCTGGTGTGAACCATGATGGCGGCTTGGTTTCCCATGGTGCCGCTGGCCACGAACAACCCTTCCTCTTTGCCGGTCATGTGCGCCGCCAGCTCCTCGAGCTTGCGCACGGTGGGATCTTCTCCGTAGCCATCGTCTCCCACTTCCGCGTTGCACATTGCCAAGCGCATTTCGCGGGTAGGTTTGGTGACGGTGTCGCTTCGTAAATCAATCATTTCCATGGTCGCCCAATCCTCGCTTTCATCCAACGCTTTCATCCAACTCCGGGCGCTCAATGCCCTGCTCAAAGCGTGCGCAGCCTCCGCCGCTTCGCCCGCCGCCTTTAGCACAATTTTAGAATTAGTGTATCCCGGAGCCGCCATCGAGCGTATGACCGCGGTCACAACAGTGATGTGCCGGCCGCAGCTCGCCACTGGTATGATTTGGCGCGTGAAGGTTGTCGCCGGGCAAAACCAGGAACCAATCTAGCGGACTTTATACAGCGCCTGGGCAAGAATTGACTACAAAGAGATCTTTGATGCGGAGCCGCAAAAATCCTATTTCGACCCCTCCCGGAGTGGCTGGCACAGTCACTCTGCAGCATCTTTTCTCCGGCTTTCTCAAGATTGGACTGCTCGGTTTCGGCGGAGTAGCTCCCATCGCCCGTCATGTCATCGTCGAAGATCGCGCCTGGCTCACCGAAGTGGAATACGCATCGGTCATGGGAATCGGGCAAGTCCTGCCCGGCGCAAATACCATTAACGCAGCCGTAATGATTGGCGACAGATTCCAGGGCATAGCAGGAGCGATCGTCTGCCTGGTCAGCTTGATGGTCATGCCCCTGGTCATTGTCACCGGCCTGGGAGTACTCTATCAGCGCTTTGCCGCGTTGCCGCAGGTGCAGGCTGCCATCAGCGGCTCCGCTGCTGCCGCCGCCGGCCTGGTCATAGGAGCGGCGCTCAAAATGGCGCGGCGCCTCCATCCAACCGCGATAGCAATTGTTTTTGGCTTGCTGGCTTTCATCGCCGTCGGCTTACTCAAGGTCTCCTTGATCGCGGCGGTGGCAGTCCTTGGTCCGCTCAGCATCGGGGCTGCATATCTAGGACATCGCCGTGAAAGATAATCTGCTCTGGCGCATCGCCGTGACCTTTGCCTCGCTGTCGTTCGTCGCCGTGGGCGGGGTGACCGCCATCCTCCCCGGCATTCACCGGCAAGTGGTGGATGTGCAGGGTTGGATGAATGACACCACCTTCGCCAACCTTTATGCGATTGCGCAGGCGGCGCCGGGGCCGAACGTGATTGTCGTCGGCCTGATCGGCTGGCACATCACTGGGATGGCCGGACTGTCTGTCGCCATGTCGGCCATGGTTTTGCCGTCCTCGATTCTGGCCCTGATCGTGGGACGGGTTGTCCATCGCCACGCCAATACCTCATGGATCGCTGTGGCCAAGACCGGACTGGTGCCGGTCACCATTGGACTGATCCTGGCGGGAGGCGTGGTGATGGCCCGCGCCGCCGACCGCGGCATCCTGATGGTCGTCATCACCTTGGCGGCAGCGGTCTTCGTTCTCCGCAGCGAACGCAATCCGGCGTGGGCTCTGGTGGCCGGCACCATCGTCAGCCTGGCTGCTTGGTGGGTGGGGTTGCCCCGTTAATCTCGGTCCTCGGTGTGCACGCGCCACCGTTTATGACCAACCAACTGCGCGTTTTATCAGCAGGCCTTATATCATCCTGGGAACCAAACCAGCACGATGCAGAGTTGCGCCCGGCTCAAGCCGCCGGATCGGCTCACCCTGAGCCGCGCAGCTCGGGGTGCGTCCTCCAGCGTTTTCAGCTTCCAACCGATTCGCTTGCGGTGCTATACCCTATACCAGTGAAACCAGGAAGAACCGCCTGTGCTCTACAGGCCGTAAAAGGGAGGCGTTATGGCTGCCGGAAGCGAGGTGCGCCAGGGCCGCACCGAACCAGAACAGAAGCGCAAGCTCGATCCCAAACTATGGAAGCTGGGCGTATGCGTGGCCGTACTGCTCGTACTCATCCTGCTTCCCACGCCCGCCGGGTTGAGTGTGGGCGCATGGCGGCTGTTCGCGGTTTACCTGGCGGCCATCGTCGGACTGATTTTGCGGCCCTTCGATGAAGCGGTAATTTTGATCGCCGTGATCGCGATTTCCGGCCTGGCATTCGGTAATCTGGGCGCCCTGCTCAGTGGCTACGCCAGCACCACCGCCTGGCTGGTTTTTTCGGCGTTCATGATCAGCGCGGCTTTCATTTCCACAGGACTGGGCCGGCGGGTCGCTTATTTTCTCATCGCCAAACTCGGAAAGACCACGCTGGGATTGGGTTATGTCGCGGTCTTAACCGACTTGGTCATCAGTCCGGCGACCCCATCGAATACCGCCAGGACCGGCGGCATGGTCTATCCCGTCTTCCAGAGCGTGTCCGTAGCCCTGGACTCTTACCCGGGACCAACGGCTCGCCGTATCGGCGCTTATCTTACCCTGGTCCTCTATTACACGAGCTTCACCACCGGATACACATTCCTCACCGCGATGGCGCCGAATGCGCTCGTGCTCTCCTTTGGCGAGAGCATTCTGAAGATCCACGTCGATTGGCTGCTCTGGGCCAAGGCATCGCTGGTGCCCGGCCTGGCGACCCTACTGGCGATTCCCTGGGTGGTTTACAAGCTCTACCCGCCGGAGCTTACAAGGATCGACAACCACGCCATCGCCGAGAAGGGACTGGCGACGTTAGGGCCCATGTCGGCGAAGGAAAAAATCCTCAGCGTGCTGTTTCTGCTGGCCATTGCCGGATGGGCTTTGGGATCGTTTCTCAAGATCGACGCCACCGCGGTGGCCATCGGCTTCGTCGCCGGATGCCTGCTCACAGGGGTAGTTACCTGGGAAACCATTCTGCAATCCAAGGCGGCTTGGAGCACGTTCATCTGGTACGGCGGAATCATCGGCGTGGCCGAAGCCCTGTCGCGCGTGAAATTCTTCGATTGGCTGGCCAAGGCAATCGCAGCCAACCTCAACGTGAGCCGCTTCCATCCTCTGCTCATCATCGCAGCCCTGGTGATTCTGAGCGTGGTCGTCAGGTACGTCTTCGCGTCGATGGCGGCGTTCGTGGCCACCATGATCCCCGTCGTCTTCACCATTGCCTTGGTTACACGCGTTCCTGCCCTGCCCCTGTTCTTTCTGGTTGCATTCGCCGCGGGATACGGCGGCATGCTTACGCATTACGGGGGAGCCTTGTCGCCCGTCTTGTTCGGCACCGGATATGTCGACCAGCGCACCTGGTGGAAGATGGGCGCCGCCGTCGCCACCGTGAGCTTCCTGATCAACTTCGCCATCGGCTTGCCGTATTGGAAGTTGATCGGGATCTGGTAGCAGGCTCGATGATCCAACGAAATTTCAGCAGAAAATTAGCCCAAGGATCAGAGAGAGGTCATAATCAGGATAACGTCTGCAAGCGGAACGGGAACAATTCCAGGAACGACGGGGAACTTTCCACTATGAAACGATCATTGAAGCTGTCGTTCGCAACAGTTTTGTTCCTGTTCCTTGCAATGCCTCTACTGCATGCGCAGAACGAAACCGCGGCGCAAAGGGCTGCCCGCTACAGCAAGAGCTGCGACGCCGGCAAAGCGGATGACTGCATTGCACTTGGCACGATGCTCGTACGCGGAGACGGGGTGACCAAGGACGCGGCGCAAGCGGATGTACTGATAAAAAAAGCGGCTGGCCTTTACCAAAAGGCTTGCGATGGCGGCGATGCTCGCGCCTGCACCGATCTTGGAGATATGTGGCGTACTTTTGCCAGCGCCGACGCTACCGCGGTCCCGTTGTATCGTAAAGCTTGCGACGGCGGCGATGCGACCGGGTGCAAAAGACTTGGCGATATGTATAAACACGGGTGGGGCATAACCGAGGACTACACTCAGGCGGTTCCGCTGTATCGTAAGGCTTGCGATGGCGGAAACATGAGCGCCTGCGATTCTCTTGCCGGTATGTACAGTTACGGATGGGGCGTGGCCCAGGACCATACACAAGAGATTGTGCTCCGTCGTAAAGCCTGCAATGGAGGCGATGCGGGCGGCTGCACATCTCTTGGCATTATGTACCAATATGGAAACTGGGGGCTGCCCACAGACAAAGCTCAAGCGATTGAGTTATATCGCAAGGCCTGCGCTATCGATCATTCGAACAGCGCCTGTGACTTCCTGAAGAGGTTGGAGAATAAATAGATTTCTTCGATTCGACCGTCTAGCCTACGTTTTGCTCATTGAAGATCTGTTTGCGGTCCCAACCGATTTCGTTTTGCAGCAGGTCGCGAGTGGCGAGAGCAAATCGGGAACTGCTCCAGCATGCGCTTTGGCCAAACTACCTGAACCAGAGGCTCCAGACGACATCGACGGCGGTGTGCGTGATCGAGGAAGCCAGCACCTTTCGCCGCGCGCGCCAGGCCCGGCCATAAAAGATTCCGGCAATCGCGGCCAGCAAAACATATCGCCAATTGAACGCAGCGCCTTTGTGGAAGTGCGAAAGGCCAAAGAGCACGGAAGTCAGAACCAGGGCCCCGCTTTGGCCGAGACGAGTTTCCAGCAGATTCTGGAGAATGCCCCGAAAGAAGAGTTCCTCCGGCACGGCGGTCAACAGAAAGGTGACGAGCACGGCCGCGGCGGCGTGCCTGGGCGACGGCAGACGGGAATGGAAGGCGATGAACTTCAGGGCCAGCCCCAGTCCAATGCCGAAGGGAGCAAAAAACGCCCACTCACGGGCCGCGATCAGGAAGGTTCGCCCGTCGGGAATGAATGAATAACCCATTCCTTCGATTCCGCGAACCACGAGGTAGAGGTAGAGCACCACATCGGCGAGGTAGAGTTTGGGCAGGCTGCCCAGCCCCGTATAGGGCCAAGCGGGCGTCAGTAGCCGCAATTCGAGTACAGACGCAAGCGCCAGCAAGACCACGGCATCGCGCCAACTCAGGGCCCCCGCTATGCGTACGCATGGTGGGGTGGAAGCCGGGGCCCCCGCTACGCACGCGTTTACGCCTAGTGGGGTGGAGAAATGCGGCTCGACCGCCGGATACACGAGTATGGCCGCAAGCAGGACTGGAAGCCCGGCCATGGCCACCGCCAAAGGCCATTGGAACTCATGCCGCGGGATGGAAAAAAACAAATACGGCAGGCAGCAAAGCGAAGCCATGGCTACTCTTTGTCCGCGCTTTCCGAGAGCGCTTCGGAGGGCGTTTGCTGCTCCAAATCCGAACAACCACAGCGGGGCAAACAACAGCGCAAAGCAGAGAAAAGCCGATACGATGTGTGCTTGCAAAGGCTGCGCGATTGCAGAACTCCGGAATTCCATCCAGAAGCTGGCCAGCAGCAGGGCAAGAGTCGCGAAGGCGACGCGACCTGGACGCTCGTCCCGGCCGGAATCTTGGCCGTGCGGCCCGTCACACGGGTGCTCGGCGCATGCAATGCGACTATGGGGATCTCTGCGCGAGCGCTTATCCGATGCCGCCATGTAACGGCTCCTCCGCTTCGCTGCCAGCTTCGTCGGAGGACGCCAGCGCGGCGACTTCTTTGCGAAACAGTATGCGAAGCACCGGCGGCGGGAGGATGGTGGTGATCGCCGTCATCATAATTACCAGGGCATAGCCCCGCTGCGAGATCATGTTCATCTGCAAGCCGATGAGTGCGACAATCAGCGCGACCTCTCCCCGTGGTGTCATGCCGACTCCGGCGCGCAGCACGGTCATCCAGCCCTCGCGGATGAGCGGCAAGCCGCAGCCGATCATCTTGGTAATAATCGCCAGCAGGGAAATGAACAACCCCATCACCACCACTTCCCGCGAGAAGACCGAGAGTTGCAGGCGAGATCCCATGGTGAAGAAAAAAAATGGCGAGAGCAACTGGTTGATTGCTTGCACGCGCGGCTCCAGGTTCCACTCCGGCGAGAAGTCGGCAAATGCCAGGCCGGCAAAAAAGGCGCCGATGATGGCGGCCATGCCGATTTTGGTGGCCACCACGGACAGACCGAGGCAGATGGCAAGCGCCAGCACCAGTGGAGCATCGTGAGTTTGCATTCGTTGCAATCCGGGCCGTATGCGGCGCACCAGCCGTGGACCGAAAATAATCATGAAGACGGCAAAACCCGCGGCCTCCGCGATCACCAGGCCAAGATGCAGCCAGCGCATCCCCGCGCCCGTCGCCACGCTCACCACGATGCCCAGCAGGATCATGCCGAGCATATCGTCAAACACCGCCGCGCCCAGCACAATGCGCGACACCCGAAATTTCAGCACATTCAGATCGCGTAGCACGCGGGCGGTGATCCCAACACTGGTCGCCACCATGGCGGCAGCCACAAATACCGCCTCATGGACTGGCTGTCCGTCGGCCCGCAACAACCAGAAACCAGCAATGAAAGGTAAAGCCACTCCGCCAACCGCTACCCGCAGCGATAAACGCGAGACACTGATGAGGTCCTTGGGATTGGTCTCCAGGCCCACTGTGAAGAGCAGGAAGATGGCGCCGATTTCGGCAATTGAATAGACCGTGGGCGTGGGGATGACAAACTGCGTGGCATACGGGCCGCAGTACGATACCGGCCAGGATCTCACCTAGAACAGCCGGCAAGTACAGGCGTTCAAACAGCTCTCCGAACACCTTCGCCCATACAAATATCGTAAATAGCTGTAACAGCAGCCCTTCGGTTCCGTTTGTCATGTGCAGAGAAGCGGCTTGAAACGCGGGCCTTTCCAATCCTTCACAATTTTGACAATAGCTCAGAGATAAATCCAGCGAAACCCCGTACGGCTGCTGATTTTCAATAGCTGCTGGGCTGAGCCGCCACGCCTACAGAGCAAGTTCGCGCAGCAAAGCAGCCGGCACGAGCCCCCGGCGAATGCTCTTTCTAAAGTAAACCCCTGATTGGTATATCCAAAACTTCCCAAGGAATGTCATGGCGGCCGAAAACACTTCCCGGCAAGCTGGCGAGCGTTCGATTATTGCGGCGTGACCCTGGATTCATGCCATTCTAACTAGGTGTTGGTTGGGCGGTAATACTAAAGGGCTCTTATCTCTATTCCTACTAAGCACGAGGTGGTCTCATTGCGGAGTAAGGTTGTCATAGCGTTGCGGACCCTGACTGGGCTGTTTCTCACTCTGGCAGCGGCATTGATTGTCGCCGGTCTTTTTTCGCACTCGAATTTCCGACTGTTTGTGCCTCTCGGGTTCGTGTTCGTTCTCATTATCTTAGCGGCCCGCTTTGGACTCATCGTCAGCGTTCTGGGGTCGCTGGTAGCGGCCATTGTTTTTGCCTACCGACTCTACCCTCCTCTTGGCAGCATCCAGGCCGAGCGGGCAGCGGCGCGAGCGAACTTGGGATGGATGATCCTCGCCGCCGTCGCTCTCTCTTATTTGCTGTTTCCTCCGCAGAGGCACCCGGAGCGTCCACGCGATGACGGAGCACCGGAACCGCGCAACTAGATCCCCAACTGCGGTAGTTGCATAAATGATTTCGCGTCGTTCCGGCTTCGACCAACGGGCAATTCGCTGCCCGCATCCGACATAAAGTCTTCAATCCATGCGCGTTTACGCTGGTTGGGCAGGAGGTGCGGCCCCGGTCGTTGGATTTTGCGCGGGGGAGGAGATAGTTAGTGTATTCCGGAGCAGGTCCGGGGGCGGCACGTGTGCTCTCAGACGGATCGCGGGAGGAAACCTCTGGTGGCGACTGCACAACTGCCGTCCGAAAAATTGCAGCGTTGGGCTAAATCTCCCTTCTTCTTCAATACTGCCGCCCATCTGCTCCGTATCGAATGTGAGCAGGCCGGGAGCCTGGGCGAGTTGCTGGAAGCATTGCGCACCTGCTCCGAAGGTTCGATTTTTCAGCATACCTTTCGCACCTTGCAGGAACATCACTTCATCAGGGAAGGTTTCTCGAACGATTTTGCCCACTGGGCCTTCGAGGCCTGCAACGAAATCGGCCTGGCCGAGCGGCTGGCTTCGTTGGACGTCCGGGAATTCACCTCGATTCCAACTTTGCGAGAACGCATCATCGACATCATTGAAGATTATTTGAAGAGCAATCCGCGCGCCCGCGACCGGACGGCGACGGAGCTGTTTTATTTTTGCGCCTCTGAGACGATCGTAATTCCCACCACGGTTGTCGCCCGCAACTTGCAGGAGTTCGCCGATGGGCTTGAAAAAGTAAGCCTAAGCAGCATTCACTATCACTTCATCGACGCCCGCCTGCGCTTGAAACTGAATTCCAACGATTTTTCCGTGTGGCTGGACCGGGAAATGGACATGGGACCCTTGGCGGGCAGAGTGAACCGTATCGATATTTACACCTCAACTCTTCAGGATGTGCGGCGGCAGATTGTCCGCGACATCCAATTCGCAATGTAGCATTGTCCACAACGACTGGAGTCCTACTGACTAAGCGAATCGAGTGAAGGAGCAAGAGCGCGCGATGGAAGACCAGATCCAGGAAGAAGCCGTTGCGAGCGTCACCACGGAGGCTCCCGCCATCACCGGCCCGGAAGCTCCGCTCCGCGAACGGCGCAAGCGTCCGCGCATCAGCGAGACGCCACCCGTACCCGCGCCCCCGCCCAAGCTGGAAGACTATGTTCCCATTATCGGGCAGGCCTCCGTCGACGAGCTGCGCTACCTGGCGCAACCGCTGCGCGGCAAAGCCGTCAAGATGGTGAATTCGACTGCGGTGGGCGGCGGCGTGGCGGAAATTCTGAACCAGCTTATCCCCTTCATGAATGAACTCGGCCTCTCCACCAAGTGGGATGTCATCACCGGCGGCAACGATTTCTTCGAAGTGACCAAGGGATTTCACAACGCCCTGCACGGCGGAGAATTCCACCTGTCCAAAGAGGCCAAGGAGATATTCCTCCACTACAACGAGCAGAACCGCCAGCGCATGGAGTTCGTCGAAGACCTGGTCGTCATCCACGACCCACAGCCGGCGGGTCTGATCGCCAGCAAGCAGAACACGCGCGGCAAATGGATCTGGCGCTGCCACATCGATCTGTCTAACCCTAATCCCGAGGTCTGGGGATTTCTGCGGCCCATGGTCGCCCAGTACGATGCCACCATTTTTTCCTCGCCTGCCTTCGCGCGCCAGCTTTCGATCCCACAGTACCTGTTCTATCCGTGCATCGACGCGCTCTCGGAAAAAAACAAGGAGCTGGAAGAGTCCTTTCTCGACAAAGTCTCTGACAACTTCGGCATCGATCGCAAACGGCCGATCGTGACGCAAGTTTCGCGCTTCGACCGGCTGAAGGACCCTGTGGGCGTGATCCAGGCTTACAAGCTCGCGAAGAAATACGTCGATTGCCAGCTCGTGCTCGCCGGCGGCGGCGCTTCAGATGATCCCGAAGGCGCAGTCGTGTTGAAGGAGGCGCAGGATGAAGCCGGAAGCGATCCCGACATCATCATCCTCAATCTGCCGCCGTGGTCGGCGCTGGAAATCAACGTCTTGCAGCGCGTTTCAACCATCGTGGTGCAGAAATCGATCAAGGAGGGTTTTGGGCTCACCGTGGCCGAAGCCTTGTGGAAGAAAAAACCGGTGATCGCCGCCGCCGTCGGCGGGATTCCGACGCAGGTGATTCACAATTTGACGGGAGTGTTGGTGCACTCGGTGGAAGGCGCGGCCTACCAGATGCGCTACTTGCTCACCCATCCGGAATTCGCCGCCAGCTTGGGACGCAACGGCCACGAGCACGTCAAGGAAAACTTCCTGCTGACCAGCAACGTGCGCCGCTGGCTGCTGCTGTTCCAGATCCTGCTGGGCACGGCGCACCTGTCCGGCCCGGAGCAAACCTAGGCAAAATTTACGGCTCACTTCAGTCTTTCCGGCGCCCACACCAGCACCTTCAGCAGACGTGAGAAGTGCGCCAGATCGGGACGAAGCGGCAGCCGTAAGCCCAGAGGCTCGGCCATGGTGTTGAGTTCGACTTGAACCGCGGCCTCCTGCAACGGCCATTGCAGGTGATGGATATCGGCGCGATAGAGCTGGTTGCGGCTGCAGGCATAAAGACAGTAGCGCTCGGTGAGAAACTCTTCCAGAGTGCCCCGGCGCGCCGCACGCGGCGGCGAGACTGGCATGTAGGTAGCGCGGAATTGCGGCATGCCACCGGCTGCTTTAGGCCCATGCAATCGTCGCGCTTGGTAGCGGATCTCCTGCTTGCCTTCCGAAGCCATTTTGGCGTGCCAGTACGGCAGCCGGTAAAATATGCGGGCACCCCACACCGCCGAAAGATTCGAAGCGTCCAGACTGAAGAAGTACACCCCCGGCTTGTTCCGATAAGTAACGTAGGTGCGGACATTCAGTTCGTGAAAGCGCGACAGCTTCGGGATTGGGGGTATCCCCGGCGGGCGCAGCGAGCCGATCCAGAACGGGGTGATCGATAACCATGCCTGCTCGCGGTAAACGTCAAGCGTTAGCACTTCCGGGACGAGATTGCGCAGGGTTGCGGGTTCTACTCGAAAGTGCGCGAACAGAAGATCGTGCCAGGTGTGCGTCATCGCCCATTGCCGCTCCGGCAGCGGCCAAGGCCGATGCGCCGTGGCGTAGAGAATGCTGTCCGCCCCGATCCATCGGGTTTGAACTTCGCTATCGGTCTCCACCTCTCTAGGGTAGCCAATTCGGTGGCGCTTGTGAACCGGCGGCCGACAACATTCGCCGGCGCCGGCCCGGGTTGGAAAACCGCGCCTTCAAGAACGATAATAGAATTGATGGAATCTTCGATGGAATCAAGGTTGAATGAGATTGGCACCTCCGAAGCGGCTGCCCTTGAAGGTCCGGTCGCGCTGCTGCTGGGCTGCCATCAACGCATCCGTCACTTCACCGGCATGGCCGTGCGCCTTGCCGAGAATCCCGAGGCGCCCGCCGCCGAGGTCTGCGCCGCCGCCGAGGCGATTGCGGTTTTTTTTATGACGGCGCTCCCGCTGCACGAGGCTGACGAAGACGAATCGATTTTCACGCGTTTGCACCGTGCCGCTCCCGCCGGCGACGTCGTTGCCAAAGCGGTCGAGACCATGGTGAACCAGCATCGCGCCATCGACGAGCTGCTGCAATCGATCATCCCGCTCTGGCAGGCTGTCGAGTCACAGACGGTTGAGCCGATCGAACTCGCGCCTGAGCTGAAGCGCCTCACTAATCGTTTGCGGCTGCATCTGGCAGCTCATCTGGCGATGGAGGAAGACGTGATCTTTCCAGCTCTCGAAAAGCTGCTCTCGGCTGGCGAGCGGCAAGCAATCGAGAAGGAAATGCACGCCCGGCGAATCAAGGAGAATCCGTAGAGAAAACGCGGTCGGATTTTCTCTGCTAACGGTAAGATCAAACGAAGGGTAAGATCAGATTAATAGGTGGCAGGGAGAGCTGCGGTGCTGTGCGTACATGAACTGTTGGCACTAACTGGTTAACGGCTTTCTCTGGCGTGCCGGCACCTTTGATTGTGATACTGTTAGCGCGGTTCCGCTGCTTTGTCCAGAGTGTCGCGCCAACTTGTTTCAGGGCTTCACGGCACGCTGCGAGAATAACAAAATGCTAGGCTTCGGATTCAACAAAACCAAGGTCATGGCTTCCGCCGAGCGATACATTCAGCAAGGCAAGCTTGGCAACGCCATTACCGAGTATCAGAAGATCCTCAAGCATGACACGCGGGATGTCACCGTCTTGAACACCGTGGGCGATCTTCATGCCCGGCTGAACCAGGTGGAAGAGGCAACCGAGTGTTTCCAGGAGGTCGCCGAGACTTATGCCGCAACCGGCTTCACGGTGAAAGCCATTGCGGTTTACAAGAAGCTGTCGAAGCTGAATCCTGGAAACCTCGAATACGTTCTGAAACTTGGGGAACTCTACCGGGCACAGGGGCTGCTCAACGATGCGCGTTCGCAGTACTCGCAAGCCGCCGATTCCCTGCTGCGCTCCGGGAACACGGATGAGGGAACCAAGCTCTACGAAAAAATTCTCGAACTCGACCCGGAGAACCTTACTTTACAGACCAAACTTGCTGATTTGTATCTTCGCCTCTCGCGCAACCAGCAGGCTTCCGATCTGCTGCTCCGGCTGGCGGAAAACGCTCTCCGCCGGGGTGTCCTCGATGGCGCCGAGCACGCTCTGGGCCGGCTGGCCACCATGCTCCCGAATGATCCTAAGGTTCTGGAGCTTAAAGGCCGGGTAGCGCTCGAACGCGGTAATCCGGCACAAGCTGCGGAATTTCTCGAGAAGATTCCCGCACTGCAGTCAACCGAATCCGGCCTGCAACTGTTGTCCACGGTTTACCTGCAATCAGGCCGCCTCGAACAGGCGGTACCAGTCGCAAAGAAGCTGCTGGTTGATTTCTCTCAACCCGAGTCTCTCGCCTCCTGCTGCAACTCCCTGATCTCGAATCACCGCATAGCCGAGGCGCTTCAGCTTTTTACGGAATTCTCCGACCGCCTGCTCTCCCCTACGGTGGTTGAAAAGCTCCAGGGTTGCATCGCCCCCTTGCGCGAAGATCCGGATGCGCTCGAAAGCCTGAAGAAAGTCCTGGAGAACGCAGGCGACACCACTCACAGTACCGAGATCCTGGAATTGGTTGCGCACGCCTCGGTGCAGAAGGGCAACCTGGAGCACGCCCGCGACCTGTATCAGCAGTTAATGCGATTGGAGCCTCAGGACGAAACCCACCAGCGCAACTATCGACAGCTCCTGGCGAGACTCGAAACGCCCAGTGCAACCAGCGAGGAAGACTTGCCGGCCAGCGCACAGACAGACACTTCCGCAGGTCAGTTGTACCCCGAGGAGTTGGAAGAGGAGATTCGAACCGCGCTCGTCGAGGCTGAACTGTTTGAGAACTACGACAAGTCATCGGGAAAGGCCGTTGCGTCCTTAGAGGCCGCGCTGGCGGGCGCTCCCTTCGATTTACGCCTGAACCAGCATCTTGCTTCGCTTTACGCGGGCAACCAGAGGTTCGCTGACGCCGCTCACTGCTGCGAGAAAGTGAGTCAGGTTCTCTCCGTCTCCGGCAAAAAGGAGCAGGCGCGCGAGTACGCGGAGATGGCGGCCAGATATCGCGCCCAAGCCGACGCCGAATTGTCGCAAAGCGAGGCTGTCGAAACTTCGCCTCAGAGCGTTGAACCCCCGGCGGTTGAAGAGCACACCCAAGTTTCGCCTCCGGATCCTGCTCAATCCACCGGCCGTTCGGTCGACCGCGGGCCGGAGGAAATCGATCTCTCCGATGAGTGGGAGCGGGTCTCAGCCGAGCCTGTCTCGGAGGTTGCGAGCATTGACTCGGATCAGGCCGGGGAAATTGTCGAAGAGATTCGGTTTTATCTTACGGAGTTGCTGCTGCGGGAAGCCGGCTTCGCCATTCAGCATCTCTCCGAGGTCGATCCTCACAACCCGGAGTTGCCTGACCTTCGCAAACAGCTCGCTGCTAAGGGTGGGGTCTCAATTCCGCCAGCAGCCACACCCGCTAGTCCAGTAGAGGAAATCGAAATCGAGCCGCCAGCGTTCGTATCTCCAGCGCCGGCGAGCGCGGCTGACAACTCGATACCGGCAACTGGCGCCGGGGCGATTCCGTCCAACCTAGGCGAGTTCGTCAGCCAGTTGGAAACCTCTTTAGGGAGTGACTTCGCCCTAACCAAATCTCCTTCATCGCCGACTGCGAAGCCCGCGCCAGCCACTCCGCAAGTGGAGGCCGATGCCACTCCGGTGTCGCCCTCACCAGCCGAGATAGCTGCGCCTTCCGGGGCAGATCTAGCCTCTCCGCAGCTCCAGACCGGCCCGCCCGCGGTTGCCGCCGACGATTCATCCAGTCAAGCCGCCGCCAACAATATCAATCCGATGCTTTCGGATGTGTTCCAGGAATTCAAGGATGAAATGGAGGCGGGAACAGCGACGGAACAGGACCCGGAGACTCACTACAGTCTGGGGCTCGCCTTCAAAGAGATGGGATTGGTCGAGGAAGCGATCGGGGAGTTTCAAAAGGTGTGTCAGGCCATCGATCAGGGACAGCCATTTTCGCAAACCATTCAGGCCTACACCTGGCTCGCGCATTGCCTGGTTTCGAAGGGAGTTCCCGAAGCCTCGTTCAAGTGGTACCAGCGCGCCTTGCTGGCGGCACCGGATGAAGAGGTCAAAACCGCCATCTACTACGAACTGGGGCAGGCCTATGAAGCAGCCGGCCAGAAACCGGAAGCCTTGAAATGTTTCCTTGAGGTGTACGCTTCCAATATCGACCATCGCGACGTCGCCGAGCGCATTCGGGGTCTGAAATCGTAGAATGTAGAATGCGGTTATATGGACCCTACTTACACCCCCGGCTCCGGTCAACCCTTCGGCTTACCTGAAGACAAGAGTCCGGAAAATTCTCCGCCCCCACTTTCATCGAGTCTCCGGGCACCCCCAGCCTCATCCAAGCATAGCGTGGGCAATGAACCATTAAGCTTTGACCGTAGCCTCACGGCGGAGGAATCAGGGTCCAATCTGGGGCAAACTCCCGATGCGGATGTGTCTCCTCGTGGAGTTTCCCGTTGGGCAGCTCGCATTTTTTTGGTCGTCGAGGTCATAATCTGGGTCGAACTCGGAATGATCCTGGCCATTGTGCCCTGGATGCGTGCCTGGAGCGACAATGGACTGGTGCTGAATTATCCCCGCATCCGTGAGTTGCTGAGCATGGATTTCGTCCGTGGGGTGGTAAGCGGAATTGGCCTGCTCGATATCTGGGTGGGGGTGTGGCAAGCCATACGGTACAAGGATCCCGTTAGAACAAAGTAGAGCCTGTGTGTGGAGGAGCGGAGGGACAAGAAAACGACTATGAGCAAACTGGACGATCTGAAGAGCACACGGGCTCCACTCGCTTATGAAAATAAGAAGTTTCTCGAAGGTCCGGATGGCCGCCCGCTCCGAATTCTGTCCGAATATGCCGAGCCCTTGGCGCGTTTTCGCCGGCAGAACGTTCAGGATACCGTGGTTTTCTTCGGCTCGGCTCGTTTCCACAGCCGGGTCAAAGCCGAGGAGGGCCTCTCGGTGGCTGAGCATACCCTCGATTTGCTGGAGAAGCCGGGCTCGGCTGCTCTGGCCGCTCCCGAAGAGCAGGCCAGAATTAAACGCGCCCGCGTCGCCGTGGACATGGCCCGCTATTACGAGGACGCGCGCCGCCTCGCCTTCCTGCTCACCCAGTGGAGTCGCACGATTCCCTCCAAACGCCATCGCTTTGTCGTCACTACCGGCGGCGGGCCCGGAATCATGGAAGCCGCCAATCTGGGAGCGCGTGAGGCCGGCGGACAAACCATCGGCTTGAACATCAACCTGCCTTACGAGCAGATGCCGAATCCCTTTATCAGTCCGGAGTTGAACTTCGAGTTCCACTACTTCTTTATGCGCAAGTTGTGGTTTGCCTATCTGGCCAAGGCGCTCGTCGTCTTCCCCGGAGGCTTCGGCACGCTCGACGAGCTGTTTGAAATCCTCACCCTGGCGCAAACCGAAAAACTCGCCAAGAAAATTATCGTGCTGATCTACGGCAAGCAATACTGGAGTCGGGTGCTCAACCTGGAGGCACTGGCCGACGCTGGTACCATCTCTCCAAAGGACGTGCAGTTGTTCAATTACGTGGATTCGCCCGAGGAGGGATTTGAGATTCTGCGCGATGCGCTCACCACGCATCACCTCAATGTTCCCGCCAAGCGCACCCCGGAGATCGCCAAGACCCGGCCCTAGCAGCTAACGCGAGGTAATTTCCCTGGGTGACGCCGGGTGGCCCTCAGCTCGCAAACCTGCTTGGTTGAGCTATGCGTGGGCGTCTGTGTTGAACCGGACGGTGGTTCAAGATGCACTTCGCAATCTCGCTTCCTGCTGTTCAGCACGTGCTAAAATCCCGGCCATGCGCTTTGTCGTCAGAACTGTCTGGCTGATTCTTATCTCTTTGGTCATCTGCCAAGGCGTGTTTCAGTGCTTTTACCCAGGGACGCTGCGGCGGATACAGGACCGCTTGGGCCGTACCCTGGAGTTAACCAGCCCCGGCGAAAGAGTGCGCTCCGACCGCGCCGGCAAAGCCAAGACCTCGTTCCTGCAGCGAACCTTCGGCCTCTTGCTGATCTTGATCGGATTGCTTCTCCTGATGACGGCGTTGGGACTGCTTCGTTAGCACCAGAGAAAGCGCAGCGGGTTTGAGGAACAACTTAAGCGAGCGTGAGAGCCAATGAAAGCATGCACAAATCATAAACCGGAAGAGTCGATTGCCAGCCATTTCGAGGAAGCGCGGGAATGGCGCCACCAGTTGCACCGCAACCCACAACCGGCCTGGTTGGAGTTCTACTCCACCGGATTCGTGGCTGAGAAGCTTTTTGACTGGGGTTACAAACTGCAGTTGGGCAAAGAGATCATTGACGAAAGTAAACGGCTGGTCGTGCCCGACGAGGCAACCCTGCGGCCGAATATGAACGGGCAGTCAAAGCCGGCATCCAGGAAAAGTTCATTGCGCCAGCCAAGGGCGGCTTCACTGGAGTAGTCGGAATTCTGAAAGGCGCGCAATCCGGCCCCACCGTGGCGTTCCGCTTTGACATTGATTCGCTTGAGATCCTGGAGTCGAGCGATCCGTCGCACCCGCCGGTCGCGGGAGGGTATGCCTCACAGAACCAGGGCTATGCCCACATGTGCGGGCATGACGCTCATACCGCCCTCGGTTTGCTCATGGCGCGCTACTTCGCCGAGAACCAGGACAAGGTCAAGGGCACGGTCAAGCTCATCTTTCAGCCCAACGAAGAGAATCTTGGCGGCGCGGTTACGATGGTGCCCATGGGAGTCGTCGACGACGTGGACTACCTGTTCGGCGCGCACGTCGGCATCAATGTGAAAGAAACAGGCAAAATCGGCCTGAACGTATTCGATTGGCTGGCGATGAATCGCTTTGAGGTCACCTACACCGGACGCGCCTCACATGCCGCGATACGTCCGGATCTCGGTAAGAACGCTTTGCTCGGGGCGTGCGCCGCGGTCACCAACCTGCATGCCATCTCCAGGCACGGCACTGGCGCCTCGCGCGTCAATGTCGGGTTCATGCAGGCGGGCACGACTTGGAACATCATTCCGGAAAAAGCCTACTTCCGCATGGAGACACGCGGGGTCACCAACGAGGTCAACGAATACATGGTCGGCAGGGCCATGGATGTGCTGCACGGCGCCGCCAAAATGTACGATCTCGGATTGGAGATAAAACCCGCAACCAGTACCGTGGCCGCGGTGAACTCACCCGAATTGATCGAACTCGGGAATCAAGTGGCAAATTCGCTGCCTTCGGTGAAAGAAATTGTGTCCGCCTGTTCCACGAACGGTTCGGAAGACCTGTGCGTCTTCATGCAGCGCGTGCAGCAGCGGGGCGGCAAGGCGATGGAGATTTTGCTCGGGACCCCGATCGGGGGCGGTCACCACAGTAATTGTTTCGACGTGGACGATAAGGTGATACAGAACGGCGCGGAATTTTTTGTTGCTATGTATTACGCAGTTATCGAACAGGCGGCTAAGGCCACGGGAACACCATAACTGCGGCAGCTCAGTCGTATGCCGAAGCTGCGCTTGGTGAGGTGTCTGCAAGGAGACGGCAACGTTTCGCAGGGTATTTAAAGCATTTCAATATCGAGATTTCCGCCTGATGTGGGTGGGCGCCTGCATGTCCAGCATCGGCACCTGGATGCAGATCGTGGCGCAGGGCTGGCTCATCTATCGTCTGAGCCATTCGGCCTTCTTACTGGCGCTCGATCAGTTTCTTGGCGGCATTCCCATCTTCCTGTTCACGCTCATCGGCGGGGTGGTGGCCGACCGCGCCGAGAGACGAAAGATTCTTCTCGCTTCGCAGTACGTGCAGATGGCGAGCGCGACGCTGCTCACCGCGCTGGTGGCGACTGGAGTGATACACGTATGGCATATCCTCTGTCTCTCGTTCGTCTGCGGCTTGGCCCAAGCCTTTGGCGGGCCGGCGTATCAGGCGCTGATACCTACCCTGGTCAAGAGAGAGGACATGCCGAATGCCATTGCACTGAATTCGATCCAGAACAACATGGCGGTCATCATCGGCCCCGCGCTCGCCGGTCAGGCTTTGGCAAAGTTGGGTGAGAAGTGGTGCTTTGGGCTGAACGCGCTTTCCTTTCTCGCGCCAATCGTTTCGCTCTCCATCATCACCGCCCGTTTCCTGCCGGAGATTACCACCGAGTCGATCTTCAACAGCCTGAAGCAGGGTATCAAGTTCGTTCGCCAGCAGAACTCCATGGAGGCGCTCATCGTGCTGGCGTTCTGCATGACCGCTTTGAGCATGCCCATGCGGACCTATTTTCCGGTGTTTGTGAAAGACATCTTTCATCGCGGTCCGGAAACCTACGGCAACCTGCTTTCACTGATGGGAGTCGGTTCGATTTGCGGTTCGCTGATGGTTGCGGGAAGAGGAAACATACGGAATAAGGGGAAGGTCGCCCTCACCATGCTCATCTGCTTGGGCGCCGGGATTTTCGGTTTTTCGCTTTCGCGATCGTTGCCGTTGAGCTATGTCATGCTGGTGCTCGTGGGCGCATCCATGATGGCCGTCTTTGCCACGGTGAATTCCATGGTGCAGTTGATTACGACCGAGGAAATGCGCGGACGCGTGATGAGCGTATACAACTGCGCATTCCGCGGGGGAATGCCCATGGGGAACCTGCTGTCGGGATGGCTCGTTCCCGTGTTCACGGCACCCGTGGTAGTGGCTCTGAACGGATTGCTGCTGATTCTGGTGGGCCTGTACTTTCTGCTGGTGCAACGGCGAGTGGCCGCGCTTTGACGGCTCGTATCCGGTTGACGCAGATTTAGCTTTGACAGGTTGCCCGCCGATTGACGACCAGGAACGATCTCAAAGGACGCGGTAAAGCCAATCGAACTGGTGCGGCATCACCAGCGATCTTTGAGAGCGGTCCCGAAGTTACAGCCTGCCAGGGCTACAGAATGTAGCGCGACAAGTCCTGGTCCTTGACGATATCGCTGAGCATTTTGCGCACGTATTCGGCGTCTACTTTTATATCCTTCTCTTTGAGGTCCGGCGCGCTAAAGCTGATTTCGTCCAACACGCGTTCCATGATGGTGTGCAGGCGGCGCGCCCCGATGTTCTCCGTGCCTTCGTTCACGCGTGCCGCGAAGTTGGCGATTTCTCCCAGTGAGTCAGGGGTAAACTCCAACTTGATGCCTTCGGTTTCGAGCAGCGCCATATACTGCTTCACCAGCGATGACTTCGGTTCGGTGAGGATCTTGACGAAGTCCTCGACGGTAAGCGTTTTCAACTCCACACGGATCGGGAAGCGGCCCTGCAGCTCGGGGATCAGGTCGCTCGGCTTGGAAACGTGGAAGGCGCCGGCGGCAATGAACAGGATGTGATCGGTGCGCACCATTCCGTAACGGGTATTGACGGTTGTGCCTTCTACGATTGGCAGGATGTCGCGCTGTACTCCTTCGCGGGAAACGTCAGGCCCGCCGTGTCCGCTTTCGCGACCGGCGATTTTGTCGATTTCGTCCAGAAAAATGATGCCGGAATTCTCGACCCGCTCGACCGCCGTGCGCGTCACCTGATCCATGTCGATCAGCCGCTGCTCTTCTTCCTGGATCAGGTACTCAAAGGCTTCGCTCACCTTCATCTTCCGCTTCTTGGTGCGCTGGCCGAAGATGTTGGGGAGCATGTCCTTGAGATTGACGTCCATCTCCTCCACTCCCTGGTTGGAGATGATTTCGAAAGCCGGCATGTTTTTTTCACGCACGTCCAACTCCACCAGACGCTCGTCGAGTTTGCCCTCACGCAGTTGCTGGCGCAATTTCTCACGGGTACGGGAGTTGGATTCGCTTGGCACCGGCAGAGTACCGAAGCCGGTCGCGCCTTCGGCAGCGGGCGGGATGACCGTCGGGGTGGATGGCAACAGCAGGTCCAGCAGCCGTTCTTCGGCGTTGATTTCCGCTTTGTCGGCCACGTCCTCAAGCTTTTCCTCGCGCACCATATCGATGGCGATCTCGATCAGGTCGCGAATCATCGACTCGACATCGCGCCCGACATAGCCGACCTCGGTGAATTTCGACGCTTCAACCTTCAAGAAGGGAGAACTTGCCAGCTTCGCCAGCCGCCGCGCGATTTCCGTTTTTCCCACGCCGGTCGGGCCGATCATGATGATGTTTTTCGGCATCACTTCTTCGGCCATTTCCGGCGAAAGCTTCTGCCGGCGCATGCGATTTCGCAAGGCAATGGCCACGGCGCGCTTGGCCTCATGCTGCCCGACTACGTACTTGTCCAGTTCGGAAACAATTTCCCGCGGCGTAAGGTCGTCAAGCGCCAACTGCTCTTCTTCGAAGGTGGATGGAAGGTATATAGCCACAGATTAACTCCACACTAAAACTTGATCGCGATCTTTGAGCGGAATTTCAGCCCAACCTGCGAAAGCCTCGCTTGCAATCGGCCAGCCGGCGGCGGCCTGCCAAGCTGCGGAAAAACCCACCGAAGCCGGGTCCCCGCAGCCTGCTACAGTTCCTCGATAGCGATGTGATCATTGGTATAGATGCACGTCCTGGCGGCGATCTTCATTGCTTCTTCCGCTATTTCGCGCGCCGGCATCTGGGTATGGTTCATCAGCGCGTGGGCGGCCGCCGTGGCGTAAGGTCCGCCGCTGCCGATGGCGGCGATTCCGTCATCAGGCTCGATCACGTCTCCCTGGCCGCTCAACAGGTATGTCTGCTCCTGATTCGCCACCAGCAGCAACGCCTCCAACTGTCGCAGCATCTTGTCCGTCCGCCAATCCTTCGAGAGCTCGACCGCCGCACGGCCTAGATTGCCATGGTACTGCTCGAGCTTGGATTCGAAGCGCGAGAACAAAGAGAAGGCGTCAGCCGTTGAACCGGCAAACCCCGCCAGAATCTTGTCCTGGTAGAGACGGCGGATCTTGCGGGCGCCGTGCTTGATCACACTTTCGCCAAGCGTCACCTGACCGTCGCCCGCCATGATCACCTTGTCGAAGCGGCGAACGCAGAGAACCGTGGTGGAACGGATTTTGCCGGAAGAAACAATCCCTGGCGGGCAACAACCAGCCAGGGCAAAAGGTTCTGAATTTTTTCTTGCCATTGGACCACTTACGATTATAGCAGCCGCCCCAACTCGCTATCACACCTGGCTGCCAGGATCACGCTTGCGTCTCATTCCTCGCTTTTGGACGCCGCGACAACCCACCTCCCGGCAAAGTCAATGCGGCCTCTAAGGTCGTCCTGGAACGGGCATACCCCACAATATCAACCTTTAAGGGATATGGCGTTCGCGAAACTGGGCTGGCGCCTACAGACGAGCCTCGGCAATCTCCTGTACCAGGACATCGATTTTTTTTTCCAACACATTGCGAATGGAGAGAATGCGAAGCAGCCGTCCATTTTCGTCCACGATCGGCATGTGCCGATGATGATTGTCCAGCATCGTCGTCAGCGCCTCGGCATAAGAAATGTTTTCCAGCGCCATCAGCACAGGGGTGCTCATAAATTCCCGCACAGGAGTGGTTTGCGGATCTTGGCCGCTGAGCGCCACCTTCTTCATGATATCGCGCTCGGTAAAGATTCCGGCAACCACGCCGTGCTCGTCGACGATCGCGGCCGCGCCTACACGGTGAGTCAGCATGGCTTCGATGGTTTGCGCCACCGTCGCATTCAGAGGGACCGAAGCCGGAGAGTCACTGCAGATAGAAAGAATGCTCATAAAAAGGCACGTCCTGAAAGCCTGACCTATTGTCCTGTCCTATTGTAAGGTGCCACTCGCCTTTTCCGCCAATTCAGAGCTCGCTTATCGGGCGAGCGATACCGCTCCACAAAGCCGCCAGAAAGACAAAGCTTTGCGCAGGGCGGGTCACAGCCAAGAAACATCTGCAACCTTCCGATACCGCGGCATGTCAAACCCATAGGGCCTCCGGGCAGGACAGGCGGGGAATAACCTTATTGATTTCCTGTCGGCAACGCGATACCAAGACGCAATCGTTGTCGTGGCGCACACGACTTGTGGGGGACCAATGAGCTCTATGGGGAATATCTCGGAATCTAATCCGTTGCGGCAACTCTTTCACGGAGCTGGTCAGCAGCCACTTCGATCAGGATATCGGGCTACGCGACCAGCAACTGCAAGCCTATGTGGCTAACATGCTGACCGAGTTTTGCGACACCCGGGAACTTTACAAGATACGGGATGCCGCCGGGACGGCCGCTGCACGATGTCGGTGAAATGTTGCTGGAATCCGATCCCCTCTATGGCGAGGTGTCCGGGTTCGACCGCGAGCGCCAGGTACGGAAGCACATTGGCGATTACACGTTGTTTTTTGCCGGCATGTTTCCTGAGAGCATTAATCGTTTTCGCTTGCGGCGGCACCGCCTGGAGAGCTTCATCGACCTGATGAAGGCGGGCAAGGAGAGTTATTACATCGTCTCCAAGTTCAATCAGTTCGAGTGCGCCAAGGTCGCCCCGCTGTTTGCCAAGCTCTCGCGCGAATTCGAGGTCTGCGTCTTCGGCCTCAATATGGTGAAAAACGAGCTGCGGGCCAGGCAGCATGCGATCGTGGATCGAACCGATGAGTTGTTGATGTGATCTCGCTGAAATTGTCGAATCGCGCCCCGCTGGTTCTACTCCAACCCACGGCGCGTGCCAGGTTAGCGCCTCTCGAATGAGTAAAAGCTGAGCGCAGATTCGCCTTGCGTAAGGCGGCGGTAGCGCTTCAGGCGCCCGACGCCCTCGCCCGGATCAAAATGCTTATCGTGCTCGGCAATGACGACTCCATCTTCGGACAGCAGCTCCAATCCGGCAATCAGTCGCAACATTTCCTCGTAGGCGCCTTCCATTTTGTACGGTGGATCAAGGAAGCAGAATCGGCAGCGCAGCGCTCGCGATGAAAGTTCACGCAGAGCCTGCGGCGCACGTTTCTCCAGAATTTCGCAGCCCTCCGTAATCTGCAAAGCTGGCAAGATTTTCGCGAATGATCCGGACCGCCTTGCGGCTGCACTCTGCGAAGTAAACCTGCGCCGCACCGCGACTCAGCGCCTCAATGCCGATCGAACCGGTTCCCGCGAACAAATCGATGAAGACCGCGTTTTCTAGGCCGCCTGCCGGCGTAAGCACGTTGAACAGTGTCTCTTTGAGCCGGTCATAGGTGGGGCGGGTATCAAGCCCGGGCAGCGCCTTCAGGGTCCGGCTGCGAAACTTTCCGGCAATCACTCTCATCCGTCGTCCATGGGCCAACGCGACTTCCTGGCTGGCGCTTCCAATGTGAGTTATGGGCCGTACTGACTGTATAGTAATGACTGTATAGTTATAGTTGTAGTTATAGTTGCAGCTATAGAAGAGATAGGGCGGATCGAAGCCAACTCGGCGGCTTCCGCGGGGGCTCCCCCGCTCGTGCCTACTTCTGGCCAGAGGGATTATCGGCGTGGCCAGATGGGTTGAGGAATGATGAAGAACTGGTCTATTGCGGCCGGCACCATCTTCGGGATTCAGCTGCGAATCCACGTCGGCTTCGTCTTTTTGCTGTTATTCATCTGGTTCACCGATACGCTGGCGGCCAGCGCCGGCGGCGCGATGCGCGGTATGGCACTGGTTGTCATCGTGTTTGGGTCGGTGGTGGCGCACGAACTTGGCCACGCGATTCTGGCGGTTCGTTCTGGGCTGAAAGTCCGCTCGATTGTGCTGCTGCCCATCGGCGGCGTAACCGTAATGGAGAATCCGTCGCAGCCGGATTCCAATCCCGAACGTGAACTGCGTATCGCGGCCATCGGACCGATCATCAACCTTTTGCTCGCTCTCGTTTCGGGCGCGGTGATCGCGATTTTCTTTCCGCAGGCGCACTTGTTCGAGCGGCCTTACATCGTCAGCAGCAATCTGGTGCGCAGCTTCGCCTGGGCAAACCTGTTTCTGGGGGCCTTCAACCTGCTTCCGGCTTACCCGCTGGATGGCGGCCGGGTGCTGCGCGCCTGGTTTGCGGAGCGCATGGACCAGGTGACGGCTACCCGGCGGGCGGTCAGCATCGGGCAGTCTTTTGCCATGCTGATGATCTTTGCCGGCGCCGTTTGGAATGCCTGGTTCATGCTGATTGGCATATTCCTGTTTTTCGGCGGCATGCTGGAAGACCGTTCGGCGGTTTTCCAGGCAGTTACGGAAAACGTTCACATGGAAGACGTGATGCTGACCGAGTTCTCGACCCTGTCGCCCGCCGATACGCTGGAACACGCGCTGGAAAAGGCTTTGCACTCTCTGCAAGACGATTTTCCCGTGGTCCGCGGAACCGACATGGTCGGCGTCATTTCGCGGCAGGTCATCATGGAGAATCTTCGAACCGAGGGCAACGGCTACGTGCAAGCCGCCATGAACCGCATCTTTCATGTGGCCGGCCGCAAGGAGACACTGGCCAGCGCACTGGCCAAAGTCGGACGCGCCGGCATCTCGCTGATACCGGTGGTGGACGGTGAAAGCCTGGTGGGCATCGTTACCATGCAGAACTTGATGCACAGCATGTCACTGCTGGCCGAAAGCCGCAAACTGCGCCGCGCCGCCGAGTAGGAGTGAAGCACCCTCAGCCCGCCAAACTGGCGCTAGTGCCGTCTTCTTTTTGGGCTTAGACGGAGCCGTAACCCGCGCCGCCAACACGCTACCACTTCTAACCAACTGGACACCGGGGATAAAACACTGACGCACGCCGATTCCATTCCGCAAGCCGTTGTTTCCGCGCGGGCCGCCGCCCGCCTCCGCAGTGGTCATGTCTGGGTTTATCAATCCGACCTGGAGCAGGTGCAAGACGCCTCGCCCGGCGCGCTGGTCTCGGTAACCGACCGGCGCGGCAAAGCGCTCGGCACCGGCTTTTATAGCAGCGCCTCGCAGATCGCGATTCGCTTGCTGGCGCGCGATGGCATTGCGCCCGGCCAGTTGCTGCCGCTGATTCGCCAACGCATTGTTGACGCGCTCGCCTTCCGCCGCCAGAGGTTCGCGACAGTGACGCTTACCGCCTCATCTTCAGCGAAGCCGACCTGTTACCGGGACTGATCGCCGACCGCTACGGGGATTTGGTAGCCCTGCAGGTTCTCACCCAGGCCATGGACCTGGACCCGGTGCGCGAAACGGTGACCCAAACGCTGGCTGAAGAGCTCAAGCCCGCCGCCATTATCGAACGCGTGGACACGCGCATACGGGCGCTGGAGCAATTGCCTCCGCGTCAGGACCAGGTCGTGTTCGCCGCTGACCCATCGAGCACCAAGACAGCGACGATCTTCAGCATGAATGGCGTGAGCTTTCATTACGACGCGCTCGCCGGACAGAAGAGCGGCGCCTTTCTCGACCAGCGGGAGAACTACGCTTCCACCGAAGCGCTACGCTCGGGGACGCGTTCTCGATCTGTTCACCTACCAGGGCGGATTCGCCTTGCACCTGAACCGCGTCTGTGAACAGGTAACGGCCGTCGATGCTTCACTGCCGGCCCTCGAAATGGCCGAGAAGAACGCCGCCCTCAATGGCGGATGCGAAATCGAATGGATTGAAGCCAACGCCTTCGACCTGCTGCGCGACTATGCCGATGCGGGCCGGCAGTACGAAACGATCGTGCTCGATCCTCCGGCGTTCGCCAAGAACCGGCGCACTCTGGACACCGCCATGCGAGGCTACAAGGAACTCAATCTGCGAGCGCTGAAAATGCTTGTCCGGGGTGGTGTGCTCGCCACCTGCTCCTGTTCATTCCACGTCGCGGAAGCTGAGTTCCTGGAGATGCTTTTACAAGCGGCCATCGACGTGCATCGCGAAGTGCGCATCCTGGAGAAACGGGGACAGGCCAAGGATCATCCCGTACTGCTCGGGGTCCCGGAAACCGCGTATCTAAAGTGCGTGATCTGCCAGGTGCTGTGAGGTTGAAATCTTAAAAGCGCTTCGTTGCTTCGGCGCGTTTTCCAGCAGCCTGCTAGAGCAATTCCCCGGATTCGGTATATCCCAAAATTTCCAAGGGAATGTCATGGCGACCGGAGCGAAGCGGAGTGGAGCCACCCTTTGTTTTTCGCAGCAGAAACAAAAGATGGCTCGACTTCGCTCGCCATGACAGTCTCATAGATTGGGATATACCTACTGGGGAACCGCTCTAGCTCTAAAACCCGTATAGCTCGGCAGCATTGTCGACCAGAATCCGGTTTCTGATCTTTACGTCGGGAACCCAGGTTGCCAGCATGTCCAGCAGGCTTGCGTCGGGAGGGATCGCGCTCTTGCAGGATTGATGCGGCCAATCGCTTCCCCATACCAGCCGCTGCGGCGCAACCTCGACCAGAGCCTTTGCCATGGGAACCACATCTGCAAAGGGGAAAGGCTGGGCGGAGGTGAGATACGCTCCCGAAAGCTTTGCCCAGCAGTTGCCTTGTTGCAGCAGCGAGAGCAGGGTCTGGAATCCCGGGTGCTGCACTCCCAGTCCCGCGGGCATGCGTCCGATGTGATCGATGACGACGGGCGCGGACAAACACCGCAGCTTTGGTCCAAGTTCAGCCAACTCACGGCCATCGATGAGCAGCTGCACATGCCAGCCGAAGGGCGCGACCAGGTTTGCCAGCGGCTCCAGTGTGCTGAGCGGGGTTCCACCTTTATAAATAAGATTGAGGCGCACGCCGCGGAATCCCGCATCGTGCAAACGCTGTACCTCCTGCCGCGGAGTATCGGTGTCAAGCACAGCCACAGCGTGCCAGCTTCCGCCCGAGGCGGCGATCGCGTCAAAGGTGCAGCGATTGTCCGTTCCGTAAAAACTTGGTTGAACGATGACGGCACGCTCCAGCCCGAGGGAGGCGAGCATCCGCACGTACTCGTCCCGGTGCGCTTCCGGTGGCGTATAGCTGCGATTCGCGGCGAGCGGATACTGCTTTGCCGGTCCAATAATGTGCGCGTGGCAATCACATGCCTTTTGGGGAACGGCAATTTTCGGTTTGCCTGGATCGGGTCTCGGACCTTGCTGAAAATGGATATCTGCTTTGCCTGCTATGTTCTCCATGGATGCCTCGGTTCATGGTTGGTTCAGAAAGCGCCTTCGCCAGCCAGTCAGAGAGTGTGAGGCGAGCCTTGCCCGCGCCGCGAGCTATCGCCCGTACCCGGCGCGCAAGCGAGTAACCGCGACTCGCCTCCACGATGAAAATGCCTATTCGATGATCTTCTTCGCTCTGAGCGTGTTGTCGATATCGGGCTTGAACAGCACCCCGGCCTCGATTTCTTTCACGCGTTTGATCTCGCGTTCAAAGATCGCCTTCGTCTCCTGCAGAACGTAAGCGGCATCGGCCTTGGGCACGACCACGATCCCGTCCTGGGAAGCGATCACGATATCGCCTGGCATAACCACTACGCCGCCGCATTGTATCGGGAAGTTGACTTCGCCCGGACCATCTTTGAAACAGCCGCTGGCTACGATGGTGCGGGAATACACCGGGAGCTTGAGTTCTTTGAAATCCTCGACGTCGCGGATTGCGCCATCGATGATCAACCCGGCGATGCCGATCTTCTTGGCAGTGCGTCCCATGAGCCCGCCGAAGCCCGCGCCCGCCATATGGCCAAAGTAATTGCCGACGATGATATCGCCCGGCTTGGCCAGGGAAAGAGCCTTGTGGAACATCAGGTTGTCTCCGGGCGCGCACATCACCGTGACGGCGGGACCGGCGACGAAATCGCCTTGATTCGCCGCCTTCATTCCGGCGTCCATAACCCGGAAGCGATTCATCGCGTCGGCAATGTTGGGGGTGGGATATTTTGCCAGCTCGGCGATCAGAGCGGGATCGGCCCGTTCGATCACGGTCTGGAAACGAAAGCCGATCTTGCCGAACACTGTGGAAGCAACTGCCGCGGTAGTCGTCATATTTGAGTCCTCCTAATTCTTCGCTGCGTAATTAAGTAAGCCGCCATCGAGAACGATGTCGAGTTGGCGGGACGTAAGATGGTGAACGACCGTGAACTCGCTGCGCTGAGTTTTATTGGCGACGACGAATTCGCCCTGGCGGAAAACACGCGGAGTCTCCGCGATCTCCAGTTCGTCGCCGGGCTGGATTCTTTCGTAATCCTCGCCGTTTTTGAAGGTCAAAGGCATAATCCCGAAATTAATCAGATTCGCCATGTGAATGCGTTCAATGCTTTTGGCTATCACGGCCCGCACGCCCAGATACATCGGACAAACAGCGGCATGCTCGCGCGATGAGCCCTGACCATAGCTGAGACCGCCGACGATCACCGAGGCCAAGCCACGTTTCCTCACATCCTGGCAGCGACTGGCGAAATCCGGGTCGACGTTCTTAAAGATGAAGTCGCTCGACTTCGGAACATTCGACCGGTAACGGCTGACGGAACCGGCGGGAATGATATGGTCGGTGGAGATCTTGTCGCCCAGCTTGATCGCTACCACCGCCCGCAGATGCTCCGGCATCGGCGTATTGCTGGGCGGTGTTCCGATATTCGGGCCGCGGAAAACTTCACCCGAATAAGACGGCTGAACGAACATGCTGTCGTCGACGAAGAACTGCTTCGGCTGCTCGACCGCCGGATGCGCACAGCCCAGATCGCGCGGGTCCGTAATCATCCCTGTGAGAGCGGCCGCAACCGCGGCCTCCGGACTGACCAGATATACCTTGGCGTCCTTGGTTCCGCTTCTGCCTTCGAAGTTACGATTGTTGGTGCGAACCGAAACCGCCCCGCTATGCGGTGACTGGCCATAGCCCACGCAAAAACCGCAAGCCGATTCCAGGATGCGCGCGCCCGAGTCGACAATGTCGGTCAGCGCGCCATTGGCGGTGATCATGCGGAGGACCTGCCGGCTGCCGGCGACGACTCCGAAACTCACGTCGGGATTGACTTTCTTTCCCTTCAGCAGCGCCGCGGTCGTCATCAAGTCCTTATACGAAGAGTTGGTGCAGCTGCCGATCAGCACCTGGTCGACCTTGATCCCCGCCACCTCGCGGATTTTTTTTACGTTGTCCGGCGAATGCGGCAGCGCCACATTCGGCTCTATGGAGCCGAGGTCAAGCTCGATGATGCGATCATAGCGGGCACCGGGATCGGCTTTCAGCTCCACCCAGTCCTGCTCGCGCCCCTGCGCCCGGAAGAACTCGCGGGTCACTTCGTCGCTGGGGAAAATCGAGGTGGTCACGCCGAACTCCGCCCCCATGTTGGTGATGGTGGCTCTTTCGGGAACCGTGAGGCGAGCCAGCCCGGGGCCGCCGTACTCGATGACAGTGCCGACGTTGCCCTTGGTAGTCAGAGACCTCAGCAACTCAAGGATGATGTCCTTCGCCGTGACCCAAGGCTGTAGTTCGCCATGGAGATTGACGCGCACGACCTTGGGATAGGTCAGGAAAAACGCGCCACCGGCCATGGCTACCGCTACGTCCAAACCGCCGGCGCCGATGGCCAGCATGCCGACCGCGCCCGCCGTCGGGGTGTGACTATCGCTGCCGATCAGGGTCCACCCCGGCCGGCTCAGCCGTTCGAGATGGACCTGATGGCAGATTCCATTGCCTGGTTTCGAATACAGGATTCCGTACTTCGCGGCCACCGTCTTCAGATATTTGTGGTCGTCGGCATTCTCAAAGCCCTCTTGCAGCGTAAGGTGGTCCACGTAGGATACGGACAGCTTCGTCCGGACTTTTTCGACCGCCATGGCCTCGAATTGCAGATAGGCCATGGTGCCGAGCGAATCCTGCGTCAGCGTCTGGTCTATCTTGATGCTGATCTCACAACCCGGTTTCGTCTCTCCCGAAACCAGATGCGAGCCGACCAGCTTTTCCATCAAATTCAAGCTCATGCCGAAGTACCTTTTTCACCCTTCTTGTCGAGAACGGCCAGGATTTCATGAAAATCCTTCGGCGGGACGCCCTTGAAATACTCCTTCAGTCCCAGTTCCGTACACCATCTCAGCTTGGCCTTGGTGGCCTTGGACATGATCGCATCGACCTTCAAAGTATCGAGCGTCGCGATAACTTCTTCCATCTCGTGCTCGCGCCGCGCCGAGTGAATTACGCCCCGGGCGACGAGACCATTGATCACTTCCAGCATCGGACCGGCGGTCAACGTCTCCTGGACGGAGGCCAGTACGTCATCCTCGACTCCGTAGCTGTGACCGGCTACCAACATCTCGATTAACAGCGTGACAAAACCCTTCATGAAAATGCTGCGGAACATTTTGGAAGCCGAAGCGCTTCCCGCGGGCGCATCCATGAACGTGATGTTCATGCCATAAGGCTTCATTTTTTCCGTAAATTGCTTCGCCCCCTTGCCGGAGACGGAGACCGGAACCTTGTGCTTGTAATTGGGAACCGGACCCATCACGGCGCAATCCACAAACAAGGCGACAGGCGAAATAATCGCGTCAGCCTCTTCCTTGGTCATGGGCGAAGTGGCGTTGAGATCGACGTAGAGCTGGGACTGCTTCAGAAAATGGCTTGGCGGCCTGCGCCAGCGGAACCGACATGTTGGCACTCACCGCGGACATAACGATTTCAGAGCTCTCAATCATTTGCTGCATGCTGGGTACGAGCACCACCGAAGCTTCGGCCGCCCGCTTGGCGATCAGCTCGCTCTGAGGCGCGACATTCCAGAACTTGTCATACGCGATGATGCCATCAAGGCCCTCTTGCTTCAGGCCCTTGGCAATATTGAAAGCAGCTTCACCAAATCCGATAAATCCGAGCTTTGTCATAGCAATGCCTCCTATCGATTTCGTCCATCCCGGCCGCTCGTCCAACAGAGCCGGGCCGGATCGTCCGGCGCTTGGTTGAGTCCCCTGAGTGTGCCCGTACCGGCAACTTTGCCGAGACTCAATCGCGCTTTGATCCGGCCATCACCACGGCCAACTTCAAACCCCGAGAGCGCGCTTGCGCGCCCGTTCCAGCGCATACTTCAGGATCGCCGCGGAACGGTAGAGGCCATGCACGAATTTGCCATACGGCAGCATCAGGAACAGCGTCATCACGATGCCCAGGTGAATCGCCAGCAGTGAGCCCATGGCCGCGGTCTCGCGCAGCACCAGCAACAACAGGCCGGTGACGCTGGTCAGCAGCAACAGCACGATGAACGCCACGTCCATGCCTTGCTGGCCCTCGTCGGTGATCTCGCGATTACGGCGCGCTTTCAAACACCATAGACCCAAGGGACCAATGAGCAAGCCGAGCCCGCCCAGGGTGCCGAGCACCACCGGCAAGCTGGTGTACCCGTATGTACCTGTCCACCCGAATCCGTAGTAGTAGATGGCACCGAGCGTGGTGGCCGCGAAACAAAGCAGGAAACCGTAAAACGTAAAATGATGGAACCAGCGCCGCGATTGCGAGCTTTTCTCTCCCGGATACGCGCAACCCCAGCCGCCGTCATCGAGATATTCCAGCCTGAGCACTTCCTTGACGGCCTTGCTCAACGCGGGAACATTGAACAGGTCGGGAACCTGTTCGCCGATGTCGCGCCAGAAGCGAAGCAGGCCAACGCCCAAGGCAATCGCGACAAACAGCCCCACCGCGCCAAAGGTCAAAACCAGAACCTCGTGCGGCATGATCTTGTAGAAGTCGGCGCCGGCAACCGCCGTCGACAGACTGCGGCTGCCCGCGGTTTGTATCACGCCAAAAAATAACACCACCAGCATCAGCGCGGTAAGCAGCGCAACCACCAGGGCGTTGGCGCGAAACGCGCTTGCCAGCGCCTTCGGCCAGGCATATTCCTGGTAGGACTCGGCGCGAATGCGGGCAAAGATCTGCGGCGGGTTCACCGCCCACTCGTGCGGCGGAGCATACTGGCAGGCGTAATAGCACTCGCTGCAGTTGTGGCAGAGATTCGCCAGATATTTCAGATCGCTCCGGGAAACTTGCGGCGATACTCCATGGCCGGCCATACCGCGCAAAAACCTTCGCAATAGCGGCAGGCGTTGCAGACGGTCATCATGTCTTCGGCCTTCGCGCATCAGTTCAGTTTGCGGCATGGGTCTGCCTCCTTCATGGCGCTGTCCGCAGATACCGAGGCGCGTTTCTTTGCAAGATCAGCCGCCTCTTTTCCCGCGATTCGTCCAAAGATGTTTCCGATCACCAAGCCAATACCCCCGACGTATCCTTTGGGCAGGATGTTTCCCGCCATGATCTCTCCGGTGGCAAAGATGTTCTCGGCGGGCTGTCCGCCTTTCATCAGCACCGCGGCTCCGCTTGTCCACCTTGAGTGCGAAGTAGGTGAAGGTCAGTCCCGGACGCAACGGATAGCCATAGAACGGAGGTTCGTCGAGGCGTTGTGCCCAGTGCGTTTTGGGCGGTGTCAGGCCGGCCGTCTTGCAGTCATCCAGAACCTTGTGATCGAATTTTCCGGGCTGCACGGCGCGGTTGAACTCGGCGACGGTGGCTTCGACTTTTTCGACCGGCAGATCGAGCTGTCTGGCGACTTCGCCGATGGTGTTGCCCTGGATCGCCGGATAGCGGGAAGGCATAAAGCGATTGATGGTCTTCGAATCGACGAAACAATAGGAAATCTGGTCTTCCTGCTGGGCGACCATGCGGCCCCAGACGGCGTAGCGGAATCCCCAGAAATTTTCGCCTTCGTCGTAATAACGGTCGCCGCGCTTGTTCACCACAATGCCTAGGGTGACGCAATCGAGCCGGGTCACGATGCCGCCATCGAATTTCGGAGAGCGGGCGTCAATGGGGACCATGTGCCCCTGGGTGGGATCGCCGGTGGTTTCAGCGCCAGCCTCCATCAGCAGTTTCAGCACGGTGCCGGTATCGTACGGGGTGCCGCGGATGAGGAAGTTGTCCGCCGGAGGTCCCCAGGCTTGCCTCAGCCATTCCAGGTTCGACTGTAAGCCGCCGGCGGCCGCCACCACCGTCTTGGCGGCGATTTGAACGGTGTCCTTTCCCTTCAGTCGAACCGTTGCGCTGCGGAAACGGCCGTCCTTAATATCCAAGCCGATGACATCGGCATCGTAGAGCACGCGCGCGCCCAACCGTTCCGCGCGCGCGTAGTAAGCGTTCATCATAGCCTTGCCGCCGCCCAGGAACCAGGCATTGGTGCGGCTGAGATGAAGCGTGCCGGTAAGCGCGGGTTGAAAGCGGACGCCGTGCGCCCGCATCCAATCGAGGGTGTAGGCGGAGTCGTGAATGGTGATCCTGGCCAGTTCCTGATTGCCCAAGCCGCCAGTCACGCGCTGATAATCATTCCACATTTCCTCTTCCGGATAGGCACCGGTATAGGGATCGACTTGGGTTTCATGTGCAAGTCGCAAATTACGTGTGTGGCGGCTATTGCCGCCCCTTAACGACTTGGGAGAGCATTCCAGTATCAGAACGCTGGCGCCATTTTCGAGCGCCGTGATGGCCGCGCACAAGGCCGCGTTCCCTCCCCCTATTACCAAAACGTCCAAATTGCCAAAGTCCTCTGACATTGCCATCTCCCACTACACCTTACGTGGATATTGCTTTTGCAACAGTAGGTTTCATTCCGCTACCCGTTGGGGCTAAAATTGATACTCCCTGATAATCGGCGATCGCCGGAAGGTGTGTTCGCAGAGATTAACCCGGCGCGGGCATTCTCGCCAATATATTGATAGGAACGATTGATACTTGAAATAGAAGGATCGCAATGGAGCTGCGGCATCTTCGATATTTCGTAGCGGTTGCGACCGAGAAGAGTTTTCGCCGCGCCGCCGAGCGTTTACACATCGCCCAGCCTCCGCTCAGTACGCAGATCAAGCAATTCGAGGAAGAACTCGGGCTGCCGCTGTTTGAGCGCACCAGCCGCTCAGTGCGATTGAGCCCGGCGGCGGAAAATCTGCTGCCGCTGGCAACGAGCATCCTCGAGGCAGCCGACCGTCTGAAGACAGCCGCCAAGCAAAGCGCCGAGGGGGCGATTGGCTCGCTTTCGATCGGCTACCTGCCTTCGTCGCTGGGACTTCTGCTGGCCGAGGCGCTGCGTACCTTCCATGCCGCCCATCCTAACGTGCAGATTTCATTGGTGGAACAGCGGGCTCCCCAGCAGCTTGAAGCGATTCTGAACGGCTCGCTCGATATTGGCCTGACTCATGGCAGGGTGGAACAGAGCGAACTCGAGGCCGAGCTTTTCAGCGAGACCGACGTGGCCATTGCGTTGCACAGAGGCCACCGCCTCACCCGCAAGGCCCGGATCACGCTGGAGAGTCTGAAGGGAGAGCAGTTGGTCCTGCTGCGGCAGGAGTTGGCTTGCGGATTCTATGACCCGTTTTTCGCCGCCTGCGCGGCAGCGAATGTCAGCTTGCCGGTCTTTCAGTACACCAACGACTTTGTCACCAAGCTCTGGCTGGTTTCAGCAGGGTTCGGCGTTTCCCCGACCATGCTTCCATCGTCCCTGCACTTTCCCATCAGCGACGTCGTCTACCGCCCGCTGGCTACCCATCTGCCGAAATCAAAGCTCTTTCTGGTTCACCGCAAGGCAAACCCATCGCCTCTGCTCAAAACTTTCGTGGATCACGTAAGACAAGCGCGCGCCAAAAAATAGTGCAATCAATCGAGATAACCGCCGCCAGCCCGTCGCCATTCCCGCCAATCGCCGGATCAAGCCTGCGCTGTCCCTAAGCGAAGTGCATGCCGTTGCTCCCGCTTTTGCCAAACGCAGAGCCGGATGGGCTACGACAGCACGCGCCCTTTTGTCCTCGGGCCGAAAACGGCAACGATCAGGGCGACCACCACAAACATCCCCGCGATGTAGGCAAACACCGGCATATAGCCGTAATGGCTGAACAAAGCGGCCACGATTAGCGGGCCAAACGAATTCGCGCCCCGGCCCGCGCCATAGGAAATGCCTGCCCCCGAGTTGCGAACGTGAGTCGGAAAGCATTCCGCCGTATACGCGTACAGCAGCGGCGTGAACATTTGGAAAGAGATCATCATCAGGCAGCCGAAGACCACGATGGATGCCTGACTGTTGCTCAGCCCATAGACCACCGCGCAGAAAGCCTTGATCAGCACGCAAACGGTGACCAGCCACTTGCGATCCCAACGATCCGAAATGACCCCTGCGAGCATGGCTCCCACCGGCGCCCCCAGCTGCATCGCCGAAGTCCAGGTCAGTGAATTCACCAGGGAGAAACCGCGCGCCACGAGCAGGGTTGGAATCCACGCCTGGGCGCCATAAAACCCGAGCGCCTCGAAAAACCACACCGAGACCAGCAAGGCGGTTCGCCCGCGGACGGCGGGAGTGAACAGTTCCGTGTACTTGGCGCGCTGAATCGCGGGTGGGACAAAATCCGTAAGCGGCGGCAGTTCGCCGAATTCGGCGCGGGTCCGAGCCTCTATGCGGTCCAGCACCGCGTCCGCCTCGGCAAACCGGCCCTGATTCTCGTACCAGCGCGGTGACTCCTCCAGGCGCCGCGAGAACAACAGGATGAGCATGCCAAGCGAACCCCAGACGAACACCAGCCGCCAGCCCCACACCGTCGCGGGAATCACCAAACGGGCAACGAACGCCGTGGCCGGGATGCCGCAGACGCCGATCATCATGATCCAGCCCTGATAGCTGCCGCGCCTCTTCACCGGAAACATCTCACTGATGTAGGTCATGCCGACCACGGTCATGGCCGAAATGCCGACCCCGGTCAGCAAACGGGTGAAAAATAATCCGGCCGTGTTCCAGGCGCAGGCGTTCAGCAGCGAGAAAACGGAGTAGAACAAAGTGGTCACGACCAAGGCTTTTTTTCGACCGACCCGGTCGGAAAACCATCCGCCGACATTAGCTCCCACCAACATGCCGATAAATGCCGCCGAGGTGATGAAGCCAATGCTCGAAAGCGGAAGTTTCCAGGCGATGCGCACCGCCGGCGCCGCGAAGCCGAAGGTATTGAGATCGCCCAGTTCGAAGAAAAAAATGTAGGCCATCATCCACATGATTCCCTTGTGAAAAGAGCCTATGGGAAGCCGGTCAAGCCTCGCGGCCACCGATGGACGCGCCCCCTGCACAGCGCTAGCCTGTATTGTCCCCACGAATGAATCCTCCCCTATGCAAAGTGGAACACGCACCCGCCCCAACACGCTTCCGCCCTGGCAACGGAAAAGCTGCCAGTCGCCGCGGACCCCGGGGCCATGACATCCCGGGTAAATCCCACAAGTGAAATCCGTAGCGGCGCTTAATGACCGGGGACGCTATCACAACAATCGCAGGGAGCGGAGCCGATTAATCACCATGTCGCGTGCGCGGCGTCACTTGGCAGATGTGATTAGAAAGGAAGCGATGACGTATCAGGATTGGGGCGTGAAAGGCAATCGCGTTTGCCGGATCGCCTTGCCGGTATTCGCCAATCAGAACTTGATATTCTTGAATGGCAGGAATGCCATGAAATCGGCATGATGCACGATCAAGGCTTCGGTCGTGCGCTTGACCAAGTCGCCTTCGGCGGCATGCGCCGCAATGATATGGCAGACGGCATCCGGCACGCCGCACTCCATGGCCAGCGCGACGCCGGTAAAAGGGTGGCGCACCATCTCGCCGCGAAGGCTTTGCACGGCCTTGCTCGCCTTGATTTCGTACTCCAGCAGTTTGCCAACATCGGCAAGTATGGCGCCGGCGATCACCGTGTCCAGATCGATCTTCAGGCTGTTGCCCATGAACTCCCGCATGGCTTCCGCCGAGTGGCGCGAAATGTGCACCACGCAACGCTTATGTTCCATGAAGGTCGTCGGGCAGTTCGGCACCAGAAGAGTAAAAGGAATCTGGTTGAGATCGTCGGGGCGAAGCGGGCTCAGTTCAAATGCCCGTTCCCAGGTGCGCGTCACTTTTTCTCGAAGATCGGCGCTTTGAATCCAGTCCAACTCCGGCCAAAGGCGTTTAACGTCGTCGCGGATCAAGTCGTCCTCCTGCGGGCCACTCCGATTTTGGACGTGGTCGCCGGTACCACTTCTAGCAGAGCAAGAAAGTGGCAGGTCGTGATGCCAGTCATAATATGACGTGACGGAAATTAGCGCAAAACAACCGCCTGGACACGAACGCTCCCGACCAGCGCGCCATAAATACACCTTCGTTCTGATTTGAGTATCAATTCTTTCCATCAATATATTGGTGCAAATTGAAGCTCTCAGGTAATCTCGCACACCCAAGCGAGCTTTCGGCAACGACCGCTAGCCGGGCGGAATTCAAGCAACAGCCTCGGAATAGACACCCGGCTTTCAGTCAGGGAGGCAGATTTCGCTCGCGCAATGGAGATGGGGACGCGGTAATCCGGCATATCACTGTCGCGTGTGATTGAAATTACAAGCTGCTGTTCAGTAGCTGTGATAGTCATCGCATCCATACTTTCCTGAGCGACAAGCGAGGGTACCCGTAGGTTTGAGGGAGCGCAGGCAGGGCCGAAAGCACGCTACCATCCGAGCAAAAAGGTTTCCGGGACAACGAGTCACGAGGAGGAAGGGATGCAAGGCAAGCCACTCTACAAGAGCCTCTATTTTCAGGTCATGATCGGAGTAGCCTGTGGCATTACCTTGGGCATGGTGGCCCCGAAGTTCGCCGTCGAATGCAAGCTGTTGGCGGACGTCTTCCTGAAGCTCATCAAGATGATGATTGCCCCGGTCGTGTTCTGCACGCTGGTGGTCGGCATAGCGGGTTCGCGCGCCACCGGGGGCAAGGTGGGCCGGGTTCTGCTGAAGGCGATGATCCTGTTTCAGATCTTTACCGTCATCTGCCTGCTGCTTGGCCTGGGAGCCATCACGCTGGTTCATCCCGGCACCGGTCTCAACATCAATCCCGCCACCCTGAACACCTCCAGCATCAGCTACCTCACCAGCTCCGGAGCGAAATTCACCACCTTCGGAGAATTTGTTATGCACGTGATTCCGAGTTCCTACGTTGCCGGGCTGGCGGACGGAGATGTGTTGCCGGTTCTGCTGATTGCCATCCTGACCGGTTTCAGTCTGATCCGCGCCGGTAAAACGGGGGACCTCGTGCTGAGCGTCATTCAGTCGGCCATGAAGGTCATCTTTGGAATCATCGGGTTCATCATCAAACTCGCCCCCCTGTGCGCCTTCGGAGCCATGGCATTCACCGTGGGCAGATACGGCGTGGGCGCACTGAAATCGCTCGGCCAACTGATCATTCTGTTCTATGTGCTGTGCGCGATCTTCTGGATCGTTTTTCTCGGCGGGCTCTGCCGGTTCTATGGCTTCAGCATCTTCAGGCTGCTGGCGTATATCAAGGAAGAGCTTTGGATCACGCTCGGGGCGGCGAGCAACGAACCGGCTATGCCGGGCATGCTGATGAAGATGGAGAAGCTTGGCTGCGACCGCGGAGTGGTCGGCCTCACCATTCCGGCGGCCTATGCATTTAACCTGGACGGCACCGCCATTTATCTTTCCTTTGCCACGATGTACATTGCGCAAGCCTGCAACATCCATCTGAGCTGGGGAAGAATCTTTCTGATGCTGATCATCATGTTGATCTCGGTCAAGGGATCGGCCGGAGTATACGGCGCGCCGCTGGTTGCCCTGGTGGCCACGCTTTCGGTCTTTCCGGATGTCCCGGTCGCCGGCATCACCCTGATCATCGGGATCGACCGCATCCTTGCCGAGGCGCGCGGCACCGTCACCGTTCCCGGCCACGCCGTGGCAACCATTGTCACCGCCATATGGGAAAAATCCTGTGACCTGGAAAAATTGAAAGCCGAACTGAAGAACCCAACCTACAACTACAGTGCGCTGGGCGAGCAAGCCGCGCCGGCGGAGGCGCCTGCCGCCGCAACCGCGGCCAGCGGCGGCGGAGTTTGATGCGGATCGGATGGGGGTTTGCTTTGAGTTGTTAGCGTAATTTCCGGATTGGTGTAGTCGAAATTTCCCGAGGAAATGTCATGGCGACCGGAGCGAAGCGGAGGATCGGGTCCCCGGCGAGGCTCGGCTACGCTGGGGTGATTGTGGAGCCATCCTTTGTTTTCGGCAGCAGAAACAAAAGGTGGCTCGGCTTCGCTCGCCATGACGTCTGGTAGTTGGGATATACCAACTGGGGGACTGCATTAGCGTCTGAGGAATCGTACAGCGTGTCATGATGCCTGCAAGCCGAAAGCGCGTGTAGATGCGGCCGGCCGCGGTTGACAGGGCAACGCTCATGGCGGAAAATTACTGACTCTCTGAAGCTTGCAATTCATCAGATCTAACGCCGATTGCGGCGTCCTTGGAAGGGTGCTTATGCTGGTTGATGTCTATGCGGAATATGCGCGGCACGATGCCGGGTGCGAACTTCCTCCGGAAGTGATTCATTACGCCAAGCGTGCACTGCTCGACTGGTTTTCCGCGCTTATTCCCGGCACAAGGGTTTCACCAGCCGTCAATCTGGTTCAGGCGTATGCCGCCGAGTTGGGGTATGGCAAATCCAGTCTGCCGGGACTCGGCACGGTGGCTTTTCCCGGGACCGCCGCATGGATCAATGGCAGCGCCTCGCACTCGGTCGAGTTCGATGACATTTTTCGCGACGCCATTTACCACCCCGGCTGTCCGACGATCGCCGCCGCGCTGGCGGCGGCGGAAGACCGGGGTAGGTCGGGCCTGGAGCTGCTGAAGGCCATTACCATCGGCTATGAGATCTCCACCCGTATCGGCGCGGCCATCCAGCCTTCTCATTACAAGTTCTTTCACACCACCGGAACGGCGGGTTGTTTCGGCGGCGCGGCAGCCGCGGTTACGTTGATCGCGCCCCAGGATGCCAATGCGGCGCGCCATGCTTTGGCCACTGCGGCATCCCTTGCCGCGGGCCTTCAGCAGGCGTTTCGCTCCGATGCGATGACCAAGCCGCTGCACGCGGGCCATGCCGCCTGGGTAGGAGTGGCCGCCGCAACCGGCGCAGCCCATGGCGTCACCGGCGCGCTCGATATCCTTGAGGGCCCAGCGGGGTTCATCGCCGCACTGTCGGAAGTCGCTCCATCGCCGCGCTTCACCGAAGGTCTCGGCGAGCATTACAACATCGATGGAAATCACGCAGAAGAACCATGGCTGCTGCGGCCATACCTTTTCCTCCATCGATTCGGCGTTGCTGTTGCGCGCGCAGAACAACCTTGATCCATCGCAAATCAGTTCCATCGCGGTTGATACCGCGCAGATTCCCATCAACGTGACCGGCAATTTCGCCCCGCACACGGAATACGAGGCGAAGTTCAGCTTGCCCTATGTTGTCTCGCATGCGCTGATTTACGGTTCCGTCCGGCTCAATGCTTTCACCGCGGAGCGACTTGCGGATCCTGCCATACGCAATCTGATGAGCAAGATAACCTTGCGGGCGGATGCGGAGATGACGGCCAAGTTCCCGAACATGCGCTCGGCCAGGGTTGCCATTACCATGCAGGACGGCCGCCGATTCGAGCACTTCCAACCGCACCGCAAGGGAGATCCTGAATCGCCACTTTCGGATGCAGAACTCAACGACAAATTCCATGAACTGACGTCTCCAGTCATCGGACGGCAAGCCGCTGCCCAATTGCTGGACCAGCTTTGGAATATAGAGAAGCTACAGGTTGCCGATTTACGGCTGGCGGCCCTGAAGAGTCTGGAACCGTTGCGCCTTCAGCACACTGCCGGCTGACGTGCACGGGAGAGCCGTCGCGGGTTGGTTGAGCGGACACCTGAACTATGAACAGAAATACAATCGCAATCGTTGGTTGCGGCCTGATGGGAAGCGACGTCGCCGCTATCTTCCTGGCGGCCGGCTGGAACGTGCAGGCGGCGGAACCCGACGTGGCGAGTTGGGAGGCGCGCCGCGAAAGAGT
>CAVOKO010000012.1:0-410000 GCA_963696525.1 uncultured Acidobacteriota bacterium
AGAAGAACAATTTTGCCATCACGCCGGAGATGCTGGAAAAGGCTATCACGCCGCGGACCAAGATCCTGCTGCTGAACTTCCCCAACAATCCCTCCGGCGCAACGCTCTCGCCCGAAGACATGACGGCGGTGGTGCGCATGGCCGCCAAGCGTGGCATCTGGGTGATGAGCGACGAGTGTTACGTCTATCTCGACTACAGCGGACGTCTCTTCTCCGCCGGATCGATTCTGGACGCGCGGGAGCGCCTGCTCATCGTCGGATCGCTCTCCAAGACCTACTCCATGACGGGCTGGCGCCTCGGTTATGCCATGGGACCGGCCGCAGTCATCAAGGAAGCCACCAAGCTGCAGAGCCAATCCACCTCGAACCCGACCTCGATCGTGCAGAAGGCCGGCGTCTGCGCCTTGAACGGACCGCAGCAGTGCGTTGCCGACTTCCGCGCCGAATTCCAGCAGTTGCGCGATCAGATCGTTAAAGGGTTGCGGGAGATCCCTGGCATCACCTGCACCATGCCGCAGGGCGCTTTTTACGTCTTCCCGAATTTCAGCGCCTATTTTGGCAAAGGCGGGATGAAGACGCCGGCTGATGTTTCCCGGGTGCTGCTGCACGAGGCCCACGTGGTAACCGTGCCCGGCGAGGCCTTCGGCAGCAATCAGCACGTACGGCTTTCCTACGCCACTTCGGCCGCCGACATCGACCGCGGACTGGAAAGGATACGCCAGTACCTAAAGTCGCTTTAAGAGGCTGCGAAAAAACTGTTCTTCGAGGGCATCGGCCGCCGAAAACCGGCGCGACCTCGGGACGACACTGGTACGAGTGTTTCCGCAACCCTTCTAGCCACTGGGCAATCGAACCTGGGGCCAACCATGGTTGGCCCTTTTTTCGGCTCCAGCAACGTTACGAGGGTTTCAGGTACTCTAAATTGGTTGTCTGGTACAGCATTGTGTTCCCCAATGTCTGATCTCTATCCATTTCTCATGATTCCCGAGTTCAGCCCGCGTCCCTGGGGAACTCGCGATTTGCGGCCCATCTACACACGGGTCGTCGGCCACGAGCCGATTGGCGAGGCCTGGCTCACCGGCGACGAATGCCGCGTCGCGAACGGGCCTTTTTCCGGAGCATCGCTCAGCGAGCTGTGCCAACGCTTTGGCCAGGAACTGATTGGCGAATCGGTTCCCCAGCCCGATCGTTTTCCGCTGCTGACGAAGTTTCTTTTCCCGCACGACAAGCTGTCGGTGCAGGTGCATCCCGATGACGAGGGAGCCCACGAACTGGGACAGCCTTGCGGCAAGACAGAGTGCTGGTACGTTGCCAAATGCCTGCCCGGCGCCCAGGTCGGACTCGGCCTGAAGCCTGGAGTCGGCAAAGCGGAGTTTGAGGCCGCCATCCTCGCCAACCGCGCCGAGAATCTGCTCAATTGGATCGATCTTAAGGCCGGCGATCTGATTTACGTCGATGCCGGAACCGTGCACTCGATTGGACCCGGATCGATTCTGGTCGAGACGCAACAAAACTCCGACACCACCTTCCGCCTCTATGATTTCGGCCGTGGCCGGGAACTCCATATTGAGCAGGGCTTGCGGGCAATGCGGGAATCGACCAATGCGGGCAAGGTTTCGCCGCGGACGATTGGTGGCCATGAGGGGGTTCCCGACGCGCGCCGTGGTGACCCGTGTCGGGGCAGCTTGCTGATTGCTTCCCCGTGTTTTGTGGTGGAGCACTTTTCCATTACCAAGCCACTAACCCTCACCGCCGCGCCTGGACGCACCTCGGCCCAGGTTCTGGTTGCAGTCGAAGGCAGCGCCGTAGTCGAATGGGAAGGTGGTCAGCCGGTCAGCTTCAACCGCGGCGAAGCGGTCGTAATCCCGGCCAGCATCGCGCAAATCGGGCTGCGCCCGCAATGGGCAGTGGAGTTTCTCCTGATGCGCGTGCCCGGTGAGCCGTTGCCGCCGCCTGTCGTCGACAAACTGACGGAAGGCGTACGGACGCCGGAGTAATCGCGTGGCAAAATTCGATAAACGACACTTCTATCCCGTGGTTCTTGCCGGCGGCCGGGGAACCCGCTTTTGGCCGCTCAGCCGCAAACGGCTCGCCAAGCAACTGCTCCCTTTGAACAGCCGCCAGACCATGATTCAAGAGACGGTGGCGCGCCTGGCGCCGGACAGCCTGCTCGCCAATTTCTGGATTATTAGCAACCAGGATTTACGTAAGAACATTATTCGCCAACTGCCCCAGTTGCCGCCGCGGCAGGTGATCGCCGAGCCCCTGGGACGCAATACGGCGCCGGCCATCGGGCTGGCCGCGTTTTTGCTCCTCAGGCAAGACCCGAAAGCCGTCATCGGCATGTTTCCCTCCGACCACGTCATCGGCGACCAGAGTCGCTTCCGGCGCGATCTGGCGGAGGCAGTGGCAATCGCGGCGGCGGGTGAAAACATCGTCGTTATGGGAATCGATCCGACCCGGCCCGAGACCGGGTACGGGTATATTGAAACCGGCGAAACGATGGGCGGCGCTTTGCGGGTGCGGCGCTTTACCGAAAAACCCAAGCTTGATCGCGCCGTCGAATTTCTGCGGGCAGGAAACTTTTTCTGGAACAGCGGCGTGTTCGTGTGGTCGGCGGCGACCCTGGCGGCAGCGCTGCGCGAGCATCTGCCGAAAACCGCGCCCTTGCTGGAGGAAATTGCGGCAGCCTACGGCACTCGCCGCTTCACCGAAATCTTCCGGCGGCTCTATCCCAAGTGCGAGAACATCAGCGTCGATTATGCCGTGCTGGAGCCACGCTCGGCCAGGGGCGAACAACAGTCGAACATCTTCTGCATTCGCGCCGGCTTCGGCTGGAACGATCTGGGCTCCTGGGCGTCCTTGCACGAGCACCGCATGATGACCGCCAAACTCGATCTCGAACGCGGCAACCATGTGGAGGCCCCGCGCTCGTTCATCCTCGATGCGGAAGGCAACTATCTTCATGCGCCCGGCAAGTTCGTGGCCGCCGTGGGCGTAAAAGACCTGGTGGTGGTGGTGACCGATGACGCGCTGCTGGTGACCACTCGCGCGCGCGCGCAGGACGTCGGAAAGATCGTTTCCTTCCTCGACGAAAAAAAACTCACGGAACTCACATAGAGAACGCCATGGCTTCTGCAATCAAGTTTGGCACCGATGGCTGGCGTGCCATCATCGCGGACGATTTTACCTTCGAAAATGTGCGCCGTGTCGCGAGCGCTATCGCCAACTATATCCACCGGCATGAGAACCCCGCCAAAGGCGTCCTGCTTGCCTACGATACGCGTTTCGCTTCGCGCCTCTTCGCCGAAGCCGCGGCCGAACAACTTGCGGACGCGGGTCTCCAGGTGCGTTTGGCGAACGATTACACGCCGACCCCGGCGCTCTCGTACGCGGTCAAGCAGATGGGCGCGGCCGGCGGCGTCATGATCACCTCCAGTCACAATCCGTGGAACTGGAACGGGATGAAATTCAAGGCTGCCTATGGCGGCTCGGCCACGCCGGAGATCATGAGGAAGATCGAAGGCTACCTCGACACCCCGGCCACGCGAGCCACGGGCGGACGGGTGAGCGAGATCGATTTCAAAGCGCCCTATGTCGCCGCCATCGAACGATTCGCCGATATGAGCCTGATCTCCAAGGCCGGCTTTCGCTTCGCCATCGACGTCATGTACGGCTCCGGGCGGGGAGTGCTGGCCGGCATCTTTCACCGAGGCCGGGGTTCCGCATCTGGAGATTCGCGGAGATGTGAATCCGCTGTTTCCCGGTATCAACCCGGAGCCCATTCCGCCGCACATAAAAGCCCTCCAGGACACCGTGGTGCGTGAAAAATGCAGCGCCGGCCTGGCGGTCGACGGCGACGCCGACCGCCTCGGCGCGGTTGCCGAGGATGGCAGCTTCGTCGACTCTCACAAGTGTTTCGCGCTGCTGCTGGAGTGGCTTCTCAAGCGCAAACAGTGGCCCGGCGCCGTCACCCGCGCCTTCAACACCACCGGCATGCTCGACCGCATTGCCCGCAAATACAATCGCCAACTGATCGAGCACGGCATCGGCTTCAAGTACGTCTGCGATATCGTGCTCAGCGGCCGCGAGGTCCTGATCGGCGGCGAAGAGTCCGGCGGCATCGGTATCCCGCGCCATCTTCCCGAGCGCGACGGCATTCTGAACTGCCTGCTGCTGGCCAACGTCATGGCCGAGGAAGGCAAGTCGCTCGGACAACTGGTGGAGCAACTGCAAAACCAGTATGGCCGGCACTATTACGGGCGCCGCGACCTGCACATTGCCGACGAGCTGAAGTCTTCAGCCCTCAGCCGCGCCGCCGAATGCCCGCCGAAAATCGGGTACAAAGTGCTGCGCATGGAGAACATGGACGGCTACAAGTTCTTCCTGGACGCTCGCAACAATGGCAACGGGGCGGAGTCCTGGGTGCTGCTGCGCGGTTCCGGAACCGAGCCGCTGCTGCGCATCTACTGCGAAGCCTCCAGCCCCGAGCTGGTCGACGAGATTCTTGCGGCCGCCGAAGTCGTTTGTCTATCAAAAGGCAACTGTGGCGTGACCCCAGCGCGGTATCGGGAAGCCCGGTGCTCCATGTTCGCCCGCGTCGGGGCTAACGCCCGGTGAGGCTCTGCTCGCTGGGGTGACGGGCTAAAGTGGGGCGCTCTTCTACGACCACGTGACCAGCTCTAGTATGATCGAACTTTCCCGAGAATCTCATGTGGTCTGCTGCATCATCTTCGGTCGATTCACCGGATGCACGGCGCTATAACCGCATACACCGCCGGTTGGGCATGGCTGATGCCGGTCTCGGACTCGGCTTGATGCTGGTGCTGCTGCTGAGCGGATGGAGTCAAGTCCTTCGCGACTTGGCGTTCCGCATCGCGCGCGGCGAAAACTACGTTCTCGCGCTTTCCGTCTACCTGCTTTTTCTGGCCTTGCTGAGCAAGGCGCTCGGCCTTGGAGTCGATTTTTACGGCTTCCGGCTGGAGCACCAGTATCATCTTTCCAATCAGCGCTGGCACGGCTGGATGTGGGATGAGGTGAAAGGATTTTTCGTCAGCTTGGTCATCTCGGCGATCCTGGCGGAAATTTTTTATCTGCTGGTTCGCAAATTTCCGCAGTCGTGGTGGATCGTCGCCTGGGCCGCGTTCACGGTGCTGTTCGTGCTCTTTGCGCAGATCGCGCCGGTGGTGCTGTTCCCGATCTTCTACAAGTTTAGACCGCTGGAAAATTCCGAACTGCGAAGCCGGCTGACGCGGCTGAGCGAAAACGCCGGCACCCGGGTCCGCGGCGTCTATGACTGGAATCTTTCGGAAAAATCCCGCAAGGCAAACGCCGCACTTACCGGATGGGGAGCGACCCGGCGCATCATTCTCTCCGACACGCTACTTGCCAACTACAGCGACGATGAGATCGAGGCGGTGCTCGCACATGAGCTCGGGCATCACGTGCGGCGGCACATCCTGAAGTCCATGATGGTGCAGGCTGTGATCACCTTCGCCGGGTTCTGGACGCTGAAATGGGTATTGCGCTGGGCGGTTCTGCGCCAACCGTGGTTCATCTCGCAATACGATTTCGCTAACCTCCCGTTGGTCATCCTGGTGACTACGCTGATTTCGCTGGCCTTGATGCCGATGCTCAACGCCTACTCGCGCATGAACGAGCGCGAGGCCGACCGCTACGCATGGCAATCGATTCCCGCCGTCGCCCCGTTCATCAGCGCCATGAACAAGCTTGCCGAACAGAATCTCGCCGAGCGCAAGCCCTCGCGGATCGTGGAAATTCTCTTTCATTCGCATCCGCCGATTGCCAAGCGAATCGCTGCCGCCGAAGCCTGGGCGAAGCCACAGGGCTGAAGCTTATTGCTCAAGCAGCGATTTTGAAACCGAGTTAGCTGCGTGCGAGCAGAATCTGCTCGACGCGACGCAAGTCTTCCTCGGTGTCCACGCCGATGGTTTCAAAGCATGTTTCCGCCACGTGGATAGCTACGCCGTTCTCCAGAAAGCGCAACTGCTCGAGCCGCTCAATCCGCTCCAACTCGGACTCGGGCCAAGAACAGAACGACTCCAGCGCGTGCTTGCGGTAAGCGTAAAGCCCCAGATGCTTAAAGTAGCGCACTGAGCCCGGGGCCCCCAACGCGCGGCTTGGTTTCGCGGGTTGGGGTAGACTGCCATCGCGGTCGAATGGAATCGGGCTGCGGGAAAAATAAAGCGCGCGGCCGGCGCCATCCGAAACCACTTTGACCACGTTGGGGTTCGAGAGGTCGGCTGCGGCGCAAGCTATCTTCAAGGTACCCACCTCGACTCCAGGCTGCTGCATCAGGTGGATCAACGAGTCCAGGTGCTCGGCGCGCGTGAGTGGCTCGTCGCCCTGGACGTTGATGTAGATATCGGCCTCGACCGTGCCGGCAATCTCGTGCACGCGGTCGGTTCCGCTGCGGTGGGCCGGCGAAGTCATGCGCACCGGGATGCCGAGTTTTTCGCAATGCTCTACAACCTCGCGCGCATCGGTGGCGACAATCGTCTCTGAAACCAGCTTACTGGCGGCCACCGCCTCGTAGACGCGGGCGATCATGGTCTTGCCGGCAATTTCGCGCAGAGGTTTGCGCGGCAAGCGGGTCGAGGCCAGGCGTGCGGGGATGACGGCGACGAATTTCACGATCTGTGCTCCCTGGTTTTGCAAGCTTGGTTTTGCAAGCATGGTTTGCGCAGCCTCCAGTTTCCGCTTTCCCCTTAAAGCGCGCAACCATGCAATCCGGGAAAGGCAGCCGAGAGCCCCCGACACGTGCCGCTTTTGCATGTGTTGGGGCGGAAGCCGGTCAGGGATACAATAGATTACTGTTCCCGGAGATGGAGCATCGCGATGACCGCAGGTGAAAACCGAGTCAGGAAACAGTTGGTCGAGTTGCTGCGTGGCGGGCAGGCACACGCAACCTTTGAGAATGTGGTGAAGAATTTTCCACCTAAACTGCGCGGAGTGGTTCCGCCGGGACTGCCTTATTCGGCGTGGCAAGTGCTTGAGCACATTCGAATCGCACAGGATGACATCGTACGCTTCAGCATGAACCGGGACGGCAGCTACCACTCGCCGAAATGGCCGGAGGGGTACTGGCCCGCCGCCGCGGCTCCCGACAGCACGAAAAGCTGGGACCAATCGGTTCAGCAGGTTCAGGAAGATTGCGAAAAGATGATCCGTCTAGTCAACAATCCCGCCAACGACTTGCTGGCGCCTTTTCCCTGGGGCGAGGGGCAAAACCTGTTCCGCGAGGCCTTGCTGGTGGCTGATCACACCTCTCACCACCTGGGCGAGTTGATCGTCATCCGCCGGCTGCTGGCGGCTTGGCCGGCCAAATAGAGGCCATCCGCAAAACAAAAAGCACTCGCCCATCGAGTGCTTCGACCCACCTCTTCACCGTTCTCTTCACGGCTGAGTTACTTGGCGCTCACGGCCATCTTTTTCACCATGGCCAGCACCAATTTGCGATCGCTATCGTTCAGGTTCGAGGAGTAACGCCGGATTTGCGAAAGGAAGCGCACTTCCTCCTCGTTCATTTGCGATGCAGCCCGCGCCGCCGCGTCCGCGGGGTTGATCGCAAAGAACTGGCCAAGCGGAGTGTCCATGGCAGAGGCTATTTTGGCCAGCGTGTCCAGGGAAGGGATGGTGTGACCGTTTTCCACGCGCGAGAGGTAGCAGCGCAGCAGCCCCGTGCGCTTCTCGATATCCCCTTGCGACATCCCTTTCTGCAACCGAAAACTACGAATGGTTTCGCCAATATTCATTTGCATTAGTTATCTTCTGGCTAAAACAAAAGCGCTCAGAGTTAGCAGCATAGTAAAATTCAGCAACGCTGCTTGCAAGGACAATCTTCACTGAAACGCAGCGAAAGTGCAATCCGGAACATTTCTTGGTTCACTACAGCATTCACGAACCCGGATTTCAGATGAATCCCCTAGTGCAAATTGAGTTAAGAGCATGCGGCCGTTTTCCGCGCGCTCATCCGGGGTGCCCGGCAAGCACCGTGATTGCGCGAGGTTGGGGCAGACCGGAGGCTTCAGCCCATCAGCATGCCACCGTTCACATTGAGCACGTCGCCGGTAATATAGCTGGCCTCCTCCGACGCCAAAAAACGGACCGCGTGGGCCACCTCCAGGTCGCGTCCTGGCCGTTGCATCGGGATCATCTTAAGGATGGCTTCGCGCATTTCGGGAGTGATATCAGCCGTCATGGCGGTTTCGATCCAGCCAGGCGCGATGGCATTGACGGTTATATTTCGCGAGGCCACCTCGCGCGCCACCGACATGGTCAGCCCGATCAGGCCTGCTTTTGCCGAAGAGTAATTCGCCTGCCCGATCTGGCCCATCCTGCCGAAGATGCTGGTGATATTGATGACGCGTCCCCAGCGCTGCTTGAGCATGGAGCCGAGCACGCTCTGGATAAGTAGAAACGGCGCCGTCAGGTTCGTGGCCAGCACCGCGTCCCAATCGGAGCGTTTCATGCGCATTGACAATTGGTCGCGCGTGATCCCCGCATTGTTCACCAGGATGTCGACTTTTCCGTGCTCGGCGATAATCTGCTTCACCACCGTCTTGATTTCGTCCTCCGAACTGACATCAAGTTTGTAGACGCAGGCTTTGCCGCCCGCGCCGGCAATCTGCGCGGCTGCCTCCTGCAGTTTCTCTTCATTGCGCGCCGCCAACGCCACGGTCGCCCCCGCCTCGGCGAGGATCAATGCACAAGCCCTTCCAATTCCTTGCGAAGCGCCAGTAATGAGGGCGATTCGTCCGTTCAGTGGTTGCATGGCCGCTCCTTTCAATCACCTCAACAAGCCGAGCCTCGTTGGGGACCCCGATCAATCACCTCAACAAGCCGAGCCTCGTTGGGGACCCCGATCAATCACCCCAACAAGCCGAGCCTCGTTGGGGACCCCGGGAAAATCGCAAACCTGAAATCAGAACGTGAGTGGATCAAGCTGCATTATACGGGGCGGGAACTCACAACCCAATGCTGATTGCGCACGCACGCCGCAGGCGAGCGATTTTCCTGGAGTGGATCCAGAGTCGGCTTGCCCGTTGGGCGCAATCCGTTGCAGCACGCCTCAGGATGAATGTGTTCGGGATCCCCAGCGAGAGATGCTCGCCAGGGTGATTCTCACTTCTTGCGCCGCACAATCGGCGCCGGGGTTCCCTGGATCAAAACATTGACGCACGCCGGCTTGCCGCTGGCGAATGCCCGCTCCAAGGCGCCAGACAAGTCCTCGTTTCTTGCGACGAACTCTCCGTAGCCTCCCAAGGCGCTGGCAACTAAATCGTAACGGGTCGCCTGCGCCAGCGTGCAGCCCAGGGCCCGCGGCTCGCCGTAATCGCGCACTTGGATCTGGTACTCGGCGTTCCAGCGGGCATCGTTGCCGACGACCGCCACGAACGGCAGGTGATAGCGCACCGCAGTGTCGAATTCGGCCATGTGGAAACCAAACGTGCCATCGCCCAGAACGGTCAGAACGGGGCTGTCCGGGCATGCTTTCTTGGCTCCCATGGCGAACGGTAGCGCCGAGCCGATGGCCCCGGCAATGCCGTTGATGATCCTCTGCGGCGCCTTCAATACCGCCTGGGCCCACTGCCCGACTTCGCCCCCATCGCCGACGTATACGGCGTCGGCATGGCGGTCCAGAAATGGTTGCAGGGCGAGGCACATTGCCGTGGAATGCATCCCGCCATTCCGCGGAAAAGCCGCTGCATCCGATCCCCAGGGCCGGTAATCGATGGCCGCCTGCACCTCCGCCGCCCACTGCTCGTGAGCGCCCGCGCCACCGTTGGCCGCCGCTCGCATCAAAGCGTTCGCCGCGCTTGGGGCATCGGCGATGGCCGACAGGCTCAAGCGCTCCTTTTGTGTTCGTGCCGCGCGTGCCAGCAGCTCGACATCAGGCTCGATCACGATCCAGCGGCACTGCGCTGCCATGGCTGGCGCTTTGCCGAAGCGCAAAGTGAAATCCAGCGCTTTGCCGAGCAAGACGATCAAATCGCATTCGGCAAGTATGTCGGCAATGGCTCCAAGACCCGGATCGTTGATGCCGCGCGGACTCTCCATCACCACCACCGGCACAGCCAAAGTCTGACGCAGCCGGTCGACCAGCTTTCGTCCCGTAGGCGTGGCCAGCAAGGGAGGCGCAATCACCAGCGGCCGTTGCGCGTTCGCCAACTCCTGCACTATGGCTTGCGCCGCCGCCGGCGCCAAGGGCTGCGGTTCCGCCGCGAACTCACTGGCCTCGGGGCAGCTTCCGCTGAAATTGGCCTCCAGCACGTCTGAGGGCAGGCTCACATGCACCGGTCCGGGACGCCCCGATTGCGCAATCCGGAAGGCACGGGCAATGTCTTGCGGCAAAGTGGCCATAGATTGCGCCGTCCAGGACGCCTTGGTCACCGGTGCGGCCATTTCCGCCTGTCTCATTTCCTGGAATGCGCCCAGCCCAAGCTCGCCCAAAGGGGCGTGTCCGGAGAGCAGAACCAGCGGCATTTCCCCACATTTGGCGGTGTACAAAGCGCCGACCGCATTGGCGTGTCCCGGTCCACCGGTCACCAGTGCGACCCCGACTTTGCCGCTCATGCGGGCCCAGGCGTCGGCCATGTGAACCGCCGCGCCCTCGTGTCTGACGTGAATGAGTTCGATCTCGCTATCGACGGCGGCATCGAAAACCGACATGACGTGATTTCCGGACAGGGTGAAGATCGTCGGGATGCCCGCCACTTTCAAGGCCTCGAGCAGCGCATCCGCTCCCCGCCTGGCTGTGCTCTTCATAATGATCTATCTCTCGCTTCCGAATGCATTGGTGAAATTACGGAACTCGAATTGATATGATTCAATCGACTTGTAATGGTAGGCAAGCAGGTTGCGGCGGTCAATAGCCTGCCGATTCGCGTCCCCGTGAAACAGACCTTTGATGCCATCGTTTTGGGTGCGGGCGCCGCCGGACTGATGTGCGCCATCGAGGCCGGCAAGCGCGGCCGCCGCGTCTGCCTGCAAGACCACGCTCCCCGCATCGGGAAAAAGATCCTTATCTCCGGCGGCGGGCGCTGCAATTTCACCAACCTCTATTGCGCGCCGGAAAACTTTATCTCCGCCAACCCGCATTTCGCCAAATCGGCGCTCGCCCGCTACACGCCAGCCGACTTCATGGCGCTGGTCGCGAAGCACTCCATTGCCTACCACGAGAAGACCCTGGGCCAGCTTTTCTGCGATGGCTCGGCCCAGCAAATTCTGGCCATGCTCGCGGAAGAGTGCCGCCGGGCTGGCGTCCGCATCATCGCTGGAGCTAAAATCCGCGAGGTTTCGCGGCCAGGGCATTTCGTCGTCCGCACCGATCGAGATGAGCTGCACGCACCCGTGCTGGTTGTGGCCACCGGCGGGCTTTCGATTCCGAAGATGGGTGCCACCGGATTTGGCTACGAACTGGCGCGTCAATTCGGGCTGCGCGTACAGCCGTGCCGTCCGGCGCTGGTTCCGCTGCTGTTTGACGCCCCGGATCGCGAACGCTGGTGCGATCTTGCCGGAGTCTCGCTCGGCGTCGCCGCTGCCATCGGGCACCAGCGCTTTGCGGAAAAGATGCTCATCACCCATCGCGGCCTCAGCGGTCCGGCTATCCTTCAACTCTCCTCTTACTGGCACCCGCCGGAGGCAATCGCTCTCGACTTGGCACCGGCACAGGAAGTCTTTACCCCTATGCTGGCGCAAAGCGCTGGCCGCGACCTGGCTTCGGCACGGACCGCGCTCCGCAAGGCTTTGCCTGCCCGCTTCGCCGACCGCTGGTTGGAGGCAAACTCGCCGTCAAATTGGAGCAAGCACTCACTTGCAGAGTTGGAACGCCGCCTCCATCACTGGAAGATTATTCCCGCGGACACAGAGGGCTATGAGAAAGCCGAGGTCACCGCCGGAGGAGTGGATACCAGCGAGCTTTCAGCCAAAACCATGGAAAGTCACAAGCTGCCGGGTCTGTACTTCATTGGTGAGGTGGTGGATGTAACCGGACAGCTCGGCGGCTTCAACTTCCAGTGGGCCTGGTCGTCGGGATTCTGCGCCGGCCAGGCGATTTAGTGCGCTGCTGAAAAACGCGCCGAAGCAACGAGCGAGGCGCTACCGAATGTGTGATCCAGGAGTGAAGCGTGCAAGATGTTGGGGGCATGTCCTTGCCGAAACTTGTTTTTCAGCAGCCTGTTAGAGAATTCCACTTACGCGGAACTTGATAACCGGGCAATCGCTCTTGCCAGCGCCACGCGATCGGTCGCGCTCATCGGCTCGAACTCCATCCCCATGCCCACGCCGGGATGCGAGGTCCGAACCTCGGCTGTGCAATTCACGGTTATCTCAGCCACCCGGAGCGTCAATTCAACCTTCGTCCCCACTGGAAGCGTGGTCATTAATTCGACGTAACAGCCACCCAGGCTGATATCGGTTACCGACGCACCCAGCGGAAAACGCGTATTCGGCTGGCGAATTGAAGTGGAACCTTTGCAGACACAGCGCGGTTCCGCGCGACGTTCGGCGGGTTCGCGCTGCTCAGTATCCACGCTGGTGTGAAGTCCCCAAAAGTCCTGAGTCTTATCCAGCGGGCACAGTTCGACTTTGCCGGCATCCGGCGTGCCGCGCTGCCCTATCCAAACCACCCTGAAGCGAGCCTTGGACTCGCGGTATTTCAAGCCCAAAACATCTCCAGCGGCGAGCTGATGGGACAGGCCCTCGATGCATACGCCAAGCGACCCAACGTCAACCGTATGAACCTGCTGGTAGAAAGGAGAGCCAGCTCCATTCATTCCGCAAATCCACACCGGGACGCGAAACACACGACGAAATCCCTGCTCCGGACGCGTATCCTTTGCCGGGGATGAATAAGAATGGACGTTTGCCTGATAATTCGATGTTGTGCTCATTCTTAATTCCCCCGAAAAGAACTTACCCTACCGGCTGCAATCCGCCGGTAAACTGCGCCAAATACTCGCCGAGAAACGTCGCTGCTGCGAGCAGCATCCCACGCTCTTGGGGGCCCCAGCAACTATCGTTAGTGTGATTACCTCTGGTTACTTTCGGAACCAGGTAACCGATCCAGGAGCGCACCAATTTCCGTCCGGCGTTCATGCCGGTCGGTCGCGATTGCATTCAGTTAGGTTTGGAGGGTAGTCGTCCGGACCATTGCGGCTGTCCTCTGTTCAAGGCACCACGCCGTAGAGTGATCTCCGGAACCCAGAAAAATCCAGTACTCTCCGAAACAACGCTAGACCCAGCCAGCCTCTTGACACTAGAATGACCCTTGTTGTCCAACACTCAGATTTGCATGCAATCGCTGGAAACTGGCATCAGCAAAAATTCCGGCAGTCTGCACGAAGAAGTTCTCTCGAAGGTCCGGCATATGATCCTCCAGGGAGAGCTTGAGCCAGGCTCGCGCATCGTGGAGCGTTCCCTGTGCGAACGGTTCAAGGTTTCACGCACCCCTTTGCGCGAGGCCTTCAAGGTGCTCCGCTCCGAAGGCCTGGTCGAAATTCTCCCCAACCGGGGAGCGCGCGTTCCACCTTCCGCAAGAGAGAGATTTGCGATGCCATGGAGATCATGGCCGCCCTTGAGGGCCTGGCCGGGGAACTGGCCGCCGAACGCGCCGCCGACGATGTCATCGCCGATATACGAGCGCTGCACTACCAGATGTTCGCGCACTATCTGCGCGCCCAAGTGCCTGAGTATTTCCGGGTCAATCAATCCATTCACCGGCGCATTGTCGAGGCTGCCGGCAACCAGTTGCTGACCGCCAACCACGATGCTCTGGCCCTGCGCGTCATGCGCGCCCGTTATCTGATGAATCTTTGGGATCATACCCGTTGGGCCGACGCCATCAAGTCCCATGAGGCGATTCTCGACGCCCTGGTTCGACGCTCAGGCGCCGAGCTTGGCCAATTGCTGCGCCAGCATCTGCACGCGCAGACACAACGCGTCGTCGATCACTTCAACGCTCTCGAACAGCCAGGCAAGCGGGAAACAGCTTCCGCGAAGACGCTCGCCGCAGGCACCGATTCGCCACCGCAACAGACACCGCATTAGCGGACTGGTCGCGGAATTGGGCCACCCCGCTTACGACTACAATGGCAACATGACGAACAAGACCACCGTCAATGGGACGAGCGCATACGCCTGGGATTTCGAGAACCGCCTGAGCAGTGTGACGCTTCCAAGCGGTGCCGGCCAGGTCACGTTCAAATACGATCCGTTCGGCAGACGCATCCAAAAGACTATCGCATCGGGGGCGACAAACTACGTCTACGACGGCGCGAACATCGTGGCCGACCTTGACGGAAGCGGCGCTATACTGGCGCGATATGTGCAAGGCGCTGGGATTGACGAGCCGCTGGCGCTGAACACGAGCGCCGGTACGGAGTTCTTCGAGGCGGACGGCCTCGGTTCGATCACGTCTCTCAGTGGATCTGCCGGATTGACAGACACGTACACATACAAGCCGTTCGGCATCACCACCGCGACTGGAACGAGCACGAATCGCTTCCGCTACACCGGTCGTGATTGGGATCAGGAGACGGGCCTGTATTACTACCGCGCCAGATACTACGATCCGACGACTGGAAGGTTCATCAGCGAAGATCCATTGGGCTTTACGGCTGGGACGAACTTCTACCAGTACGCTGACAATGATCCTGTGGTCTTTACGGATCCCACAGGGAAGGATACATATGTCTGTACAGCTCCCCTCCACGCACTCGGAAAGTTTTGGGGAAATCTGCGCCTACTACACGTTTCCCTTCGTAGGTGTTCCCACATATCACGAGTACTTATGTGTTTGGGATGGGAAGAAGATGGTCTGCGGTGGGCAAGATCAAACAGGTAATTGGCATGGTGGACCCGGGCAACCATCGAATGATTCCGCGATGGAGAGGGGCGGCGGCTGTTCCATTGTTAACGACCAGCAATGTGTCGATCATTGCGTGACGAAGGCGATCAACGATCCGAATCGTCCTAATTACGACCTAACTAACCGCAAAAAGAAGGGCGAAAACTGCCAAAAGTGGGCCGATGACACTTTGCAAAGCTGTGTCCAGCAGTGCATGGGAAAGAAATGATGGCCCAGCTAGGAAAGCGACAGATTCTTTGGCGAGTGCTCAAAGTACTTTGGCTGCTCGCCTGTGTCTTGATTCTTGTTCTCACGCTCACACATCGAGGACCAGAGTACCGAGACGCGGGGGAGGCTGAGGAACTAATTATGGAGGGACTTTCATTCCCGTCCGGGTGGCTTTTCGCCTATCTCTTCTTTGGGACGTTAATCGGAGGAAACCAAACAACCGAGTTGCAATGGATCTTCATAATATGGGTTCCCTTGTTTGTTCTGGGATACCTTCAGTGGTTTGTTCTTGTTCCGGCGATAGTTCGTTGGTGGCGGAAAAAGTTTGGTAACGGCGGTCCCGACAACATCTCTGTTGTTCCCAAGGACTGAGGGGTAGCATGCCTACGACTATGATTGTTACAGCTACGACGCGGGTGGCCCACATCCGCCATCTTTTGGCGAATGTGGGGGCGGAGAGGCTGGAGCTACGCGTATGATTCAGGTCGGATACGTCTACGACAGTACGATTTACTATCGCGCCAGATACTACGATCCCACCATCGGAAGATTTACCTCAGAAGATCCAATCGGATTTCAAGGAGGGGTCAACTTCTACGGCTATGTTCACAACGATGCGGTGAATCTAATCGACCCATCTGGTCTTTGCGACAAGAAGCTAAGTGCTCGGCAATGCGCGGCTGATATTGCGAACCATTGGAGTATTGCCGGTCTGCTCCCAGGGGCGCCTGGATTGCAAAATACGTTCTGGGGTGGGTTCATAAATGGGCTTTTGGGAAACACGGTTGCAGGTTGGTCGGACCTCTACGATTCCGTTACCGGGCAGAACGACAACGGTCTGTCGAACAACCTAGGGGGACAATTGGGCGGTAACGCCTCTCAAGGGATACCGTTGCCCGGCAAGGTGCCCGCCGGAGCAAAAGGACCTGTCGGGGTGATCATTGATTATTTGCCCCAGTCGGCTCAAGGAGTGGCAAAGATTTTGGGAACCGGGAAATTGCCGCTTGATGCCCTTATCTATGCCTATGCATACAACTACTGTGTAACAGGTAAGTACTGACCGGATCGGAGAGAGGCATGGTCGAGGCACGGCGGATTCTACAGACGTTAATAGACCTTACTTTTCCGATCCCGATAGTAGTGATCGGGGTGTGGTTCGTAAGGGCTCTGTTTAACGCTCGCGAAGGATATACATCGAAAGAGTTGCTGCTTGGAGCCGCAAAGGTGGGCGCTGGGGTTGCTGTCTTTGTGTCGATTATCTTTTTCAACATTGAGAGCGAAGATATCGCACGTGTGCTGCGGGTCCATCCGGCGTTGGGAATCCCGGCTGGATTGTCCGCAGTCTTGGGGTTGGCTTGTTTGGGACTTACAGTCTACTTCCGTCGAAAGGAGGCTGCTAAGAGGATCGGTATTCTCGATGCAAGTAATTCCTACTACAGGAAGGATGTTTTGGCTTCCTGTATGGTGCGGGGGCTATTCGTCGCGTGGTGCGCAACAAGCGCTAGCGGGATTTTCTGGCTGTGGGTAGTCAGTCGATGATAGTAGCTAGGCTCGGGCGGAGCCGCATCGAGTTGGACGGCAAAGGCTGCCGGCGGCCCGGTGCTGTCGTTAGCAGATGTGGGTCTGGTAGATAGATGTGGCGGATAGCCGGAGGAATCGTTCGGGTGCGGGAGTGTCGAACTCTCAATGGCTTCTACAGACTCATCCGGGCAGATAGATTACCATATTAAGAGGTGGATACCATGAACCGGGCATACATAATTGGAATTGCATTCTTCGCGACGCTACTATGCGCCTCCAATTCTATGGCACAGATAACCGCGAGCTGCTTGGTTAACACCAAGATGTGCTGGCCTTCTTGCTACCCAACGCCGGGGATAGTCTGTATTGACCTCAATGATGGGGATCCCATTGGAGGCTGCATATGTGGACAGCCAAGCGCCAAGTGCGCTCCAGCGAATGAAATTCCTCCGACCTGTAGTAGTACAGCTAGTCCATCCGCGGGGTGCCCAATTCTCTGAATCCGCTCGCTAGTCCGGAATCAGACGGGCCAGCAGCGCGATCTTTGCCGTGTCTTCCACCAAGTCGGCCAAATTGTATGCCATCGTCAGGTCGGCGCCCATGCTGAACATGCCATGGCGCTCCATGAGAATTGCTTTCGCCTCGGGATAACGCAGCAGCCCCTCCTCGACGATCCGGTGCAACTCAGCCGATCCGGAGGGCGCATGGCCCACCACGGGAATGCGCTTCAGCATGAGCATGGCGCCGTCGGTGACCAGCGGAATCTCTTTGCCCCGTACGGCAAAGGCCGTGGCAAACGGCGGATGCAGATGCACCACCGCCCCAACCTGCGGACGCAAGCGGTAGACGCACGCATGAAATCCGGTTTCCTTCGAGGGACGGCAGCCTCCGTGCGCCTCTAAAACCTCTGCCTGCAGGCTGACCCGTACCATCGTCGCCGGCGCTATTACGCCCAGCGAGACGCCGGTGGCTGAAATCAAAAACTCTTCCCTGCCGGGAATGCGGACGCTGATGTTGCCTCCGGATCCCCCGACCAGACCCCGGGCGTAGGCCCTTTGAGAGATTGCTTGCAATTCTTCAGCACAACGCGCGACCACCGCGTCCGTCTGCCCTGCAATCTTGCCTTCGCTAATGCCTGCCATAGTCATACCTGCACTTAATCGTTGATAGTGGTTCCAAACTGATTGTAATTCGGATCACTGCCTTTGAGCGCCAATCTAATTTCGTTCCTCCGCGTTTTGAGTGCCTTGCCGGCGGACAGCAAATGCCATCGCCCCTCACCCGCGAAGCTGCAGGCGCGAGCAGCCCGCTATCGCGCTCCCCGGAGTCCCCAACAGGCGCCATAGTTGCGGATGTTGGGGTGGACGAGCCGGGGTCCCCAGCGAGGCTCGGCTCGTTGGGGTGGAAAAGCCGCTGCTTCCCGCTACCCTCTCCAGAAACGGCCCGGCCAGTCTCTCTTTTCAGCCGGCACCTTGAACGGAAACTTCTTGGCCTCTTCCAGGAATGCGGCCAAATGATCGCTGATGCGCTCAAAAACCGCAACCCCCTGTTCCACGCTGGAACGTTGCGGGTTGCCGATGGTCGCCGTATCCGAATACTCGTGATGCAGCATCGGAATGAAAATATTCTCCGAGCCCTGGAAGATCACGGTGTTGGTTCCGTCGCGCTTGGTGAAATTTGGCCCCATCCACTTGGGAGCGTGCGCTCGGTCGGGCTGGCCGCGTTCCATGCGTATGGAACCTTCATAGGTTCCCTTTTCCTTCATGTACGCCATGCAGGTAGAGGTCTCCAGCTCGCCCGCATGCCAACCCGGAGTTTCCTCGGCTGGGCCGGTCATGAGGTCGGCCACGACGGCGCATTCCCGCTCGGTTGGAGTCTTATAAAAGGCGCAGAAGCAGCCGGTTTCAGCCCGCAGCGTACGCAGCACCTCTCCCTGCGGCTGCATGTTCGTGCCGTGGTGCGAAACGAAAATCAGCTTGTTGAAGCCGGAAAAAATCAGGCTGCGCCCAATGGCATACAGTACATGCCGATAGGTCTCGAACGGCAACGAGACGGTCCCAGTGCCCCAACCTGCTTCCCCCATATGGTGCGGGGAAACGCCAAAAGGCATCAAGGGGGTGTAGGGAACATTGGCTTTTACGGCCGCCCGTTCCACGCTGCCCATGGTGGTATAGGAATCGACCCCCAGGGGCACGTGATGGCCGTGCTTCTCCATGCTGCCGATCGGGATCATCACCACGTCGTTGCCAGCCTTGATCCATGCGGCCACATCGGTCCACGGCACTCGAGAAGATCATATTTCGGTAGCGTTGCCATGCTTACTTTCTCCTTTGGAACTTGTTTTTCCGCGCTCCCGCCCGGCACCTGAGCACCTACCCAGGACAACCGGCGCGTCAAAGTTTCTCGAACGATCTTGAACTCCGCCTCGGCTCAGGAGCCATGCACCTTGACCACCACCTTGATCGCGTCTTCGATTCTATCGCGACAATATTTCAAGGCGGTCGGCACCTCCGCCAGCGGGAAGCTGTGCGTATGCAGCAGTTTGGCGTCGAACCGTTTCTGCTTCATCAGCGCCGCCGCGCGGTGGGTCGCGCTTCTGCCTTCGCCGCGAATGCCGAACAAGTAGATATTGTTGCGCGTCAGTTTCGCCAGGTCCACCAGCACCGGCTCCGACGGGTACGAGGCCAGGCAGATCCTTCCTCCCCGGCTCACCATGTCCAGCGCCTGGTTGAGAGCCCCAGGATTGCCCGAGCACTCCATGACATAGTGAACCCCTTTGCCGCCGGTGATCCGCCTCACCGCCTGCACCGGATCCTCGTTCCCGACATTGATCGCATAATCGGCGCCCAGCCTCAGGCCAAGCTTCAGCCTGGCATCGCGAGTGCCGGTCAGGATCACAGGGTCCGCACCCAGCGCCTTGCCGACCGCTACTGCCATGAGCCCGATCGGGCCGGGTCCGATAACCACCAGGCTTTCGCCCGCGATCAATCCGCCGAGCGCATCCAGCCCGTACATGGCTGTCCCGGCCGTCACAATCAGCGTCGCCTCTTCGTCGCTCATCCAGTCAGGCACATGGACCAGCGTATTGATGTGGTTGACCGCGTATTCCGCAAAGCCCCCGTCGGTGGTGAAGCCGTTGGCGCGGTGTCCCTTATCGTGTTCAGCATAATTCTGGCCGTAGTTCGTGCAGGAGGTGTACATACCCGAGCGGCATCTTTCGCAGCGCCCACATCCGGCGTGGATTTCGACCGCTACGCGATCGCCGAGGCTATACTCGTCGACTCCGGCTCCGAGCTTGACCACCGTGCCCATGTACTCGTGGCCCGGAGTGAACTGCTTGTTGAACGGAAGACCGCCCTCAATCATCGCCGGCACTCCGCGCGCAATAATCTCGACGTCAGTCCCGCAAAAAGCGCAAGCATCGACGCGCAGCAAAACCTCGGCCGCTCCCGGCTCCGGCACCGCTTTGTCCGTCAGCCTGAGCTGATCCGGACCGTCCAAAACCCATGCCTTCATGCTCGCCGGAACTGCAAAAATAGCCCCTTCAACAGTTTTCGTCATCGCCGTATTCATCGTCGATCTCCACCATCAGTGAAAATGTCTACTGCGTATGCCCCTATTCTCAATAGCCGCGCCTTCAGGGCCGTTCTCGCGGAAGGGACTCGCGACGGTGCGCCAGCTTCGCCTTCGGGGTCCCCAGTGAGCCCCGCTCGTTGGGTGATAGCCCTGGTTCCAGCGCTGATCCGGGTTGCCTATCGCCCTCGAAACCGGCCGGCTTCGCCAGAAACTCCATCAGCAAACGACAGCAGTGCTCAGCAAATGCAGGGTCGTTGATATGCAGCGGAAGCTGGTGGACGCGTATGTCCTGGCGCAAAGTGCGGGTCAGCGATTGTACAAACGCCGCATCGGCGGCCGCATCGTGCAAAGGTCCTCCGGGAGCGCCATAGATCGACCAACCCTTCATCGGTAAGGCCATGGCAACCGGTCCCTTGGCCCGATTCAGCCGTTCGGCGAGTACACGGCCCACTTTGGCCATCTCCGCGCGGTTGGTCCTGACGTTGGCGTTGGAGACGTTGTGCAGGTACATGCGTCTTCGACGCAAGCGCGCTGGAATCGATTCGCGCGCCCCGAAGCAAAGATACTCGATGCTGCCCGGAGCCACCACCTGCGCAATGCCCATCGCTCCGGCGGCCAGCAGGCGCCCGCCTTCCACCGGCTGATAGACCCCGGTCTTCAAGACCTCTTCCGTCAGCTCATGCGGCGTAAGCTCCAGCACCGCCGCCACCCGGCCGGCGCGGATCAATCGTTCCATGGCTGAGCCGCAGGCCCCGGAAGCATGGAAGACCGCAATCTCGAATCCCGCGCCACGCAGAATTTCCACCGCTCTGGCAACCGCCGGGTGGGTGTTTCCCAAGGCCGTGATTGCCACCAAAGGCCGTTTGGATGAGCCTGAAACCGGCGGCACCGAAGCCATGCCGGCAATTGCCGCCGCCGCGTTTCGCAGCACCGGTTCGACCACCGGATTCGGCCCGCCTAGCAGATCGGCCACCGAAAACAGCACCGCGATGTCGCTGGACCCGATGTAGGGACGCATGTTTCCCGAGGCAATCGTCGACACCACGAACTTGGGCACACCCAGCGGCAGTTCGCGCATGGCGGCGCAGACGACCGCCGTACCCTGGTTTCCTCCCAGTCCAAGCACACCCGACAGCTCGGCCTGCGCCCAGAGCCTGTGCAGCACCTCGCCGGCCCCGCGTCCCATCGTAGCCATAACTTCATCGCGCGGCCGGCCGGCCGACCTGCTCATATCGGCACCGGCGGCCTCGGCTACCTCGAAACGCGAAATCTCGGGCGCAACTCCGTCCGGTTCCGCCAAGCCTACATCGATCACCACCACCGACCGCCCCAGTTCCTTGAGGCACGACTTAAGAAACGCGACCTCGCGCCCTTTTGTATCCAGTGTGCTTATCAGTGCGATCGGCATCGATGTTTGAAACTCTCTGAATGGAGAAAACCGGCTGTAGCTGAAGGGGTTTCAGAGAGGGATATCCCGCAGCCGGGCTAATAGGATATACCTTTCGCCATCCCAGGCTAAAATTCCGCAGGCAAGGCAACCTTGAAACCCGCCGGACAGGGCCGCTGATTCCCCGCTGATTCGAAGATGATAAAGCTAATTTACGATTGAATACAATCTTGTTCGAGCGCAACAGTACGGTAGGCTGATTCTGCATGTCAAGGCAAAACTCATTCGCCCTTCCAGCAGCCCCGAACGGACAGCCGGCAATCTTCATAAGCTTCTTATTTTATATAAAGTTAAATCAAGTCAAAACCGAGGAGACATTTGCCGCAGGCGTCCCTGTTTGCAATCTCATCCCCACTCGATCGCCCTTCTGGAGGAGCAGCGCGAATTGAATTCTTTCAGCAGCATCCTATAGCTGGAGGCTTCTTGCACAACCAGAAACGAGGTGCCAGCGTGACTCGAACGCTATAGCCCATTGCAAGCTATGATCTCTCACTGCCTGATTTGTATTCAACCGCAGGCGGGTCTCTAAAACTCGCGGGCAAACGGGCCGCGATGGAAAACGCCTTCTCCGCCGCTTTCCGCCTGGAATTTCTTTCCCACGGCGGCTTTCTTCCTACTTGGAAGCTGTTCAGAATCCGCGATTCCGATTTTTGCTTGACTTCCCACAGCACGGTGCTTTATCGTTTGCCGCAATTCAGATTGCATTCATTTTGATGAAACGGTTCCTTCGACTTGGCCCTCAGAGTCCTCGACGCGTGCCATGGCTGCACGTGGTGGGGTAGGTCTATCGCAGGCTTGGCGGGGCACATGCCGCCGAATCGGGGTCCCCAACGAGGCTCGGCTCATTGGGGTGATCGAGGCGGCCCGGACGAATGGCGAAGCATCGGTGAAGGGAACAGGACTGAAATTCATGCCAACGGGCGAAAAGAAAGTGGCGCCCCCACCCGCATCAGCGGCTGTTGAAAAAAACGACTTCTACAAGTGGGCTTACGTCGTGGCCGGACTGGCGATCCTGTTCGGATCAATAGCCGTCCCCGCGCCCAACGGCATGAGGCCGGAAGCGGTAAGGACTCTGGGCGTAATGGTGACCAGTATTCTGTGGTGGGTTACGGAAACCTTTCCGATCCCAATCACCGCCCTGATGATTCCGGTCATGGTCCATGGACTGGGAATCATGCCGTTGTCCGACACTTTGAAGGAGTCATTCGGCAATTCCTTGATTCCCTTCATGGTCGGTGTCCTCGGGCTTTCGGCTGCGCTCAATGCTTCGGGGCTTGGCAAACGCATTACCTACCGTCTTCTGACTCTGGCCGGAACCGACACGCGAAGGGTGGTTGCGGTTTATTTCTGGATGTCGTTCATCATCTCGATGTTCATCGACGATGTGGCCGTGGTGGCCATGATGCTGCCACTAGTACTCGGCTTGCTGAAAACCATCGACGCCAAACCGGGCAGCAGCAACTTCGGCAAAGCCTTGATGATGGCAATCATGTTCGGCGCGGTACTGGGCGGTCTGTGCACGCCTGCCGGGGTCAGCTCGAACATCATCACTCTAGCGTTCATGGCCAAGGCCAATGTGAACGTCAGTTTCCTCTACTGGACTCTGATCTCGACCCCGATCGCGGCGGCCATCGCGGCAGTTTCAGGATGGCTGATAGTCAAGATGTTCCCGCCCGAGATCGAGCACCTGCCTTACGGCCGCGAGGTGCTGGAACAAGAGCTGAAAGCGCTGGGCGCCATGAGTACGAAAGAAAAGACCACGGCCGTGGTCTTCTTGCTCGCGGTTCTAGCGTGGTTGACAAGCGATGCGACCCAAATCCCAATCCCGTTGGTGTCGTTGCTTATCCTGGGCGGCATTACCCTGCCGGGTGTCGGCGTGTTCCGCAACTGGCGCGACCTGCGCATCGAGTGGGGAGGAGTCGTGCTGCTGGTGGGCGGCTTTGTCGTGGGTATTGCCGCCGCCAAAACCGGACTGGCATCGTGGGTCGTGCAACAGGCACTGAGTCCCATGGCACTGTTGCCGCGCTTGCTTCAGCCCGCGGCGGTCACGCTGCTGATAGCCGTCGATTCGCTGGGATTTTCCAGCTTTGGTACCACCGCCTCGGTCAATGTTCCGTTCATCATCGCCTATGCCCAACACAATGGCCTGCCGCTGCTGGCTCTGACCCTGACGGCCGGACTCGCCTCCTCGATTCATTTCATCCTGGTGACCCAAAGCCCAACCCTCATGCTGCCTTACGCCTATGGCTATTACAGCTTCAAAGACTTGGCGAAGTTTGGCACCCTGGTAACCCTGATTAGCGCGGCAGTGATCGCCATCGGCATGGCCGTGGCCGGAATGCCGGGCGGCTTGCCAGTACCCATCAAGTAGACGTGGTACCAAACCAGGCCAGTTCCCCAGCAGGTAAGTCTCGACATATCAGGCTGTCATGGCGAGCGAAGTCGAGCCACCTTTTGTTCTTACTGCCGAAAATAAAGGGTGGCTCCGCTTCGCTCCGGTCGCCATGACATTTCCTCGGGAAATTTCGGCTACACCAGTGCGGGAATCGCGCTAACCTGGCCGCTACAGCATGGGCAGGCCACGAGGTTTCGGCCCGCGCGGAAATGCCTCGTCGATGCGCGCGATCTCGGCGTCGGTCAACTGAAGGTCCCCGGCCCCGGCGTTTTCCGCAGCATGTTCGGCGCTCGAAGCCTTGGGAATGGTAAACAGCACCGCGCGACGAAGCAGGAATCGCAACGCAACCTGCCGTGGAGTCGCGCCGTGGGCGTCCGCAATTGCTCCGAGCACGCGGCCTCCGGCGCTGCGCGGCTCGGGGAAGTCCCCGTGACCGAAAGGGCTGTAGGCGACCACCGCAACGCCATGTCTTTCGCACCAGGGAAGCACGCCATGCTCGATGGCCCGTTCTTTCAAGTGGTAAAGCACCTGGTTGCAAATCAGGCGTCCCTCGCCAGCAATGTTGTGCGCCTCTTCCAGCTCGGACACGTCGAAGTTGCTCACCCCCCAGGACATGATCTTGCCCTGGCTTTGAAGCTGTTCGAAAGCAGCGATCGTCTCTTCGAGCGGATGGCTGCCCGACCAGTGCAGCAGGTAGCAATCTAGCCGGTCGGTCTTCAGATGCGCCAGCGAACGCTCGCAGGCGGCAATGGTTCCGCGGCGACTGGCGTTGCTTGGAAGCACCTTCGAAACCAGAAAAACCTGGTTACGCCGGCCGGCAATTGCCTCGCCAACGACTTCCTCGGCGGCGCCCGAGCCGTACATCTCGGCCGTGTCGATGTGCGTGGCCCCGAGGTCGAGGCCGCGTTCTAAAGCGGCGATTACCGTCTTGCGATCGCCGTCTTCGATGTACCAGGTTCCCTGACCGATGACGGGCACCTCGCGCTTGCTGGGACCGAAATGACGTCGCTCCATCGTTTACCTCCGCCCGGCTGGCACTGGTCGCCAGGCCGCACTGCGAAATTGTAATGCTATTGTTGCATCTCCCGCGCTTGTCGGCGCCAGCCTGGCCGGGCGGCGCGTTTTAGGGCAGCCAGGATGGAGTGGTTTCGAAAGCCGTTGACGAGGGGGCGAATAAGAGTAAACTCCAGCAACATAGAACCGGGGTCGGTTTCCGGTTTTCCGCGGTTTCACGCGACTGTCGGTCCAAAGGGCAATGATCCTGTTCGTGCATTTTTCGTCTATGTCTCGCAGGACGCGCAAGGAGCCAGAGATGCATCAGAGAATATGCTTAACGGCGGCATTTGTGTTTTGTTTATGCAGCAGCTTACAGGCGCAACAACCTGTCCTTCACGTGTATGGACCGGGCGGCCCGCTCGGTCCGATGCAGGAATGCGCCGACCTTTTCAGCCGGGCAAACCAAGTGAAAGTTGTGGTTACAGCCAGTCCCGAGCCGCAGTGGTTCGCAGAAGCGCAGATGGATGCTGATCTGATCTTTGGCGGGGCGGATTACATGCTGACCGATTTTGCGCTGAGACAGCCCGCGATGCTGGATGAAAAATCGCGGGTCGAATTGTACGTTCGACCGACGGGGATTTTGGTACGCAAAGGCAACCCGAAAAAGATCAAGTCGCTGGCTGACCTGGCGCAACCGGGTATTCGTATTCTGGATGTGAACGGAGCGGGCCAGCTCGGGTTATGGGAAGACCTTGCTGGCAGGGCAGGATTGATTCCTGGGATTCAGAAAAACATCGCGGTGTCGGTACGCAATAGTGTCCAGGCGGTCGACCAATGGAGATCAGACCCGACGCTGGATGCATGGATCACTTACGAGTCGTGGCAGTATCGCCTGGCCGAGGTGACCGACCTGGTTCGCTTGCCCGAGGCGCAAAGGCTATATCGCGGAACGCCGATTGCGATCGCCAAGACGGCGCCGAACCGCGCCCTCGCGGAAAAGTTTATTGGGTTTCTGCAGACGGCCCCGGCGCATGCGGTTTTCCAGAAGTGGGGCTGGAAGTAGTTACACCGGCCGAACCAGCCCCTCCCCATAAGAACTGCTCGTGAGATTTTCTCTCAAGCAGCTCACCCGGCGAGTTTCGCCGAAGGGGCGATGAGTCTTGTCGATTGCAGCGGCTCAATCGGGCATCGACGCGCTATCATGTGAGATTCTTCATGCCGTCGTCGGTTGCCAAGACGGCTTGACACCGCTTGTCATGGCGGTCGGCGATCCAGTAGCCTCTTCCGCCATATACAACCAGGCACAATCCCACCAGGATCAGTGTGCCATCGAAAATAGTCCACCTGGTGATGCCGAAATAGCGAACGAGCGTAAGGCCGAGCACTAAGATCGCCAGTCCGGTTCGCAGCAGAGCAAGGTAGGTTCTACCCCTAGCCAGAAATGTCCTCTGCAGGGACAAGCGCGTACGAGTCTCTGCAAGTACATTGCGCTCTCGAGCGAGATCGGTTCTGCTATGGGATAGGCTGGTGCGTTCATTGGCAAGCGTATTGCGGTAACGGGCCATATCAGTTCTGCCCGTGGCGAGCCTGGTCCTTTCCTGTGCCAGCTCAGTTCGATAAACTGCGACTTCTGTCCTTTGTTCGGCCAGTGAGGTGCGCTCTCGCGCCAAATCAGTCCGGATAATGCCTAGTTCTGTGCTGCGACCGGAGAGGCCGGTCTGCGCCCGCGTCAGTGCTGTGCGCTCACGCGCCATGGCAGTTTGGTCCTGGGCCAATTCGGCAGCAGCCGATGAATGCTGCACCAAGTTCGAGGTAGCCTCGGTCCGCCGCTGCGCCAGTTCATTCTGCTCTTGTAGCAGTGCGACCTGTCTCTGTCCTATTTCCTCCACGCATCCCTTAATTTCCTGAAGTGAGTGCTCCAGAGCGACACTTTCTACGTCGTGCATAGCTCTACCTCTTCTCGCTCGTACGCCAATTCGAACAGATGTGAGTAGCCTTCTGTGTATTCCACGTCCCTGACACCTTCAACGGTTCTTGCGACCTCCAGAACCCTTGCAGAATCGCCGCCCTCCAGATAGGGTCCTTCGAGCGTAATGTGCCCTCCATCCGCGGTAGCTCCTATCTCCAACGTGCGCGTTGATGAATCCATGAGTAGAGCCACCAACACCTTGGTCGATAGGTAAAGGTTTTCCACGGTAGCAAGAGATTTCGGCGTCGGCTGGAATTCCGGTTGTTCGGCGATGTTCTTTAGCATCGCGCAAGCGGTTGGGGATGAGACACGGTCGAGGTTGATACAGAGGTCAAACAGCTCGGGGTCGCGCAGGTTCTTGCCGTAGACAAAACGGGTCCAGCGGCTACGCTCCTCGTCAACCTGCCGGATGTGCTCGCGGGCTTGCTCAATCGTGAAGCTGTCTCTCGCCATATGCTGAGCAATGCGCAGGCCCATGGAAGCGAGCATGCGAACCCTGGGCACGTGTGAAATAGGCGGAAGCAAAAGATGGCCCGAATATCCAAAATACGCTATGTTTCCCCTTCTCACGTATTCCAGCAGAGCCAATCGCATCAAGGTTTTGTACGGTGCACGGAGCAAACTGAACTGGGCATAGTGCTGCGCAGCTCTTGGAACACTGGCAATTACCTGATTTGCAATTTCTCCGTGAGCATTCACCGAGGCGATCAGGTCCTCGCGGGTCAGGCACGTCCATCCGGCGCATTTGTAAAGGCATTCTGCAATCGCCTTCGCGCCCGAGAAAGATCCCCTGGAAACAAGTAGTACGGGCATCGCTTCCCCTCTCCATTCAGTCGCGGGTCGACGACATAAGCTCATCCAAATGGACGGCGGCTACCCCAGCCGCGGCACCGGCCACACGCTCGATTTCCTGTACCTCGCTGAGGCGCGACACCTTCCCCGTGATCGTGATCTCCCCTGCAAAGGCCCGTACGTCGAGCTCCAGGTCGGAAGTCTTAGGGTCGAGCACCAGGTCGGCTTTGATGCGACTGGCCAACACCAGATCGTCCATCTGCCTCCGGCTTTCGGTGGTGAACTCGAAACAAACCTCGCGCGCCAGTCCCGAGATGACGTGGCAAGCCTCCTCGATTCCCATGTGCTCGAGATTGATCACAATATCGTAAAGCGAGGGATCACCCCAGTTCACGCCATATAGGAACTGGGTCCACCTCTGGCGATCCTCGTCGGCCTTCTGGAGATAAGCCACGGCTTCATCCCTGCCGTACCTGAGCCGATCCTGCGCTATGCGGAGGCGAAACTCCAGCGGCGCGATGATACGGGTGCGCAGCACGTTGGGTCCTCCTCGCAGCAGCAGGTGGCCCGCATTGCCATGGTAGATCGCGTTCCCGGTCTTGACCTCCTCCGTCAGCGCGGCCTGAATCAGCGTCAGGTAGACGTATCGCTTATGGCTGAAACGCTCCAGGAATCCAGGTGGCTTTTGCAGTGCGTCCCTCAGAACATCCTGTGATACCCCGTGCGCGGCGGCTCTCTCGACGATCACTTCTCTATCCACACAGCGATATTCGAGTTTCCAGGCAAGACACTCCGCCAATAGCTCGCCCCCGCTGAACGCCCCACGGGAGATGGTGATCACACACATCGAAATTCCTCCTCTGCTCAACCCACCGGCTCACCGTTGATTGTAATCGTGTGCAGGACCTCCCGAAGGCCCCCGGCACGCGCCGTGGTTGCGCGGCTTGGGGCAGACAAGCGCCCCACAGCTTACGTCCCCGATACGCCGGACCCCGGCGTCGCCGGACGCGATCAAGGCCCCAGGTCGCTGCTGCGCGTCGCATTCGAGCCGGCCGACGCTGCCATTACATGGTTTGCTGGGACAGGGCGCGAGAGTGGTACGCCACCGTCCTGCGCTAGCGCCGGTGCACCATCCGCGCCGGCCACTGCCGCCATAGTGCGGTATGCTGGCTGAGGTCGTGGTGGCGGGCGCACCCCGGCGGGTACGCGCTTCTTGGCTCCGCCTAAAAGGACGGCGAGCGCGTCGATTCCGAAGCCTGCAATCACCGCCAGGATAACCGCGAGAATGCCATATCCATAAGGATGTTCGCGCGCGGCATTCGCCATAAATGCCGGGAACCCGATTTCCGTCAGGGTTAGTGTGGTTCCGCTTTGGCCGACGATTCGGCCGTCCCGGCAGGCATAGACTTCCACTTGGTACGAGCCTGGCGTGGCTAACTTGGGCCAACCGATTTCCAAACTGTAACGCGCTTCGCCATTTCCGATTTCAGCCACTTGAACCCGGTCCGCTATTCTGCGATAGCTGCCATCGGTCTTTTTCAAATTCAAGTAGTGGTCGCCAATCAACTTCAGAGCTTCCGGGTCACGCAGGCCGTGCTCGGTGCGAATTTGCATTCGATTCCTGATGGAGAGCTCATCGAGTCCATAGGCATCGATGGTCTGCCGATCCAGGAATGTGTGCACGTCCTCGGAGCTGAAGCGCAAGAACAACGATGGGGAACCGGAGACGTGCACCTTGTCGACATTGATCCAGATCGGGCCAACGCGGTCTTTCTTGTTAAAGATTTCGTCTTTGGAAACGCCTCGGAGAACGATCATGACCTTCGAGCCGCTGGGGGCAGTCCCATCCATTCGCAAACGAGTGCCATTGTAGAAGGCTCCCATCTGGATCGTTTCCGGTGAGAGTTTCAGGGTGACTGGCGGGGTCACTTCGGCGGAGCCGTTCGGGCAAACCATGGTGGCCAAAACAACTGCGAGCGCAGGCAGGAGATAAATTCTGAGGATGGCTTGCCGTGACCTCAATGCCATAAAGGCGACCTCACAAAATCGCGCACGCAAACCGTTACGGCCGTGTGACCTGCCCTCAGCATGGCATGCCCGCCAGCGCCAGAAAGCGGGTTCGAGGGGGGCAACGCGATTCCAACCGCCATCTTCAGGCATACGACCAGCGCCAGAACCCCCAGCACGATCAGCAACTGCTCGCCCCGCAGGTGGCGGCTCACCCGGGCGCCGAGCTGAGCGCCGATGGTTGAGCCGGCAGCTATCACCAGCGCCAAAACCACATCGACGCTGTGATTGCTGGCGGATTGCATGAGGGTGGCCCCCATACAGGTAAACAGCACTTGGAATAGAGAGGTTCCCACGGCCACGTGCGCCGGCATGCGCAGCAGATAAACCATCGCCGGCACCATGATAAAACCACCGCCGACACCCATGAAGGCGGTCATGATTCCAACTACGAAGCAAAGGGCGAACGGCAGCAGGATTGAGTGGCTCACGCCGGACCGTGCAAACTCCGTCTGAAAAGGCAGCCGGGCCAGCAGGGTGGTAAACGCATTCGATTTAGCTTGGCGTAGCTTTGGCACCATGACCCCGCGGCGCAACTTCGCGAGGCTGTTGTAGACCATGAACCCGCCGACCGCGCCCAAGATTACGACATACATCACACTGATCAGTAAATCCGCGTTTCCCCGCGCTCCCAGCAGCTTGACGGCTTGTACGCCCACCGCGGAGCCAAGCAGACCACCGAGCAGGCAAACGCCCCCCATTTTGAAGTCGACGTTTCGTAGACGGAAATGAGCAGCTACCCCCGAAGCCGAAGTCGCGACAATTGCATTGGTATCGGAGGCAGCTGCAACAATCGGCGGGATGCCAATCATCATGAGTATCGGAGTGGTGAGAAAACCGCCGCCGACGCCGAGGAGTCCCGATAAAAAGCCGATCACCAGGCCTACCGAGACCAGCAGTCCCACGTTGATCGAAACTCCCGCTATTGGCAAAAGAATCGGAAGAACGAGCGTGCCGACAGCAGCAATAACCAAACCGGTCATAATGGGACCCCGATGGTAGCTAACCCGTCAAACGATGGCCCTATCCGAGGCTGGACAACTCTTGTGAGCTTTCAGGCACCCCAAGATGAACGAGAAAGTCTCATACATTGCCGCCTATACATATGGTCTGGGTCACACGGGTCTTGTGCAGAGGGTTGTTTAGCTGTTGCAATTTGCAACATTTATTGAGGAGCCTGCAGTTACGGGTAACCGCAGCGAGCCCTCCGGCTGGTGGACGCGGGTTCCGCGCCGCGCTGTTCGTGGTCCCCGGCGAGTTCGGCCCGCCTGGGTAATTGGTGATTGTTCGGCGCTGACGAGGGGTGGTTTCCTGAACTCACACGGCGTTTGCCGCCACGGGAGTCTCCCCGGCTTTGCCGGGGCGGATCAAAATCGGCACCCCGCAGACAGCTTCCAGCAGATGCCGTGCGGCCGCGATGTGCTCGGCGGAGCGGGTAAGCTCGCGATATCCGTCGGCCCGGATCAACACGAACCCATCGGCTCGCTCGACCCGGATTCGCGCAATCGATTGATCGTGAGTTTCGTCGAGGCGGTCGGCCAGTCTGAGGACTCCGGCAAGCGCATTGACGACCGCACGCGCCGCCGCCGGCAGGCTGCTATAGCTGGCTTGCGTCCCCGGCAAAGCCCCGCGATGGTAGCGGCCAATCAGCCCCACCATGCATAAGTGCTCCGCCGTCCAGCCCGGGGGCGGCTCAAGTTTTCCAAGCATTCGAAGGGCTCGCTTGTGATGCGCCCGCGCACCCGCACCGGCGCCGGCGTCATGCGCCCGCGACGCCACCGTCAACAGCTCCCTTGCGGTCACTCCCTGGTATTCGTTCAGCTTCAGCATGCCTGCCTTACCAAGGCCGTCGTAAAGCTGCAGGCTCAGGCGCAAAACGTGCTCGACATGCCGCCGATCCTCATCGAGAAACGCGGCCCAGATTTTGAACCGGTTCAGCACCGCCCGGCGCAAGTCTTCGCCCTCGAGCAGTCCATCTCTCCATTGCCGCCAAAGCGAAGCTGGACCGAGCATTTTGTCGCGGTATGCCTGAACCCTTTTTTCCCGCTCCGCCGAGACGGCCTGGTGCCAACGCGACCGTTCGGCTTCGCCGTCGAAGGCATGAATCTCGCACGCGCTGGCCCACAGCACGTCGAGATCGTGCACTTCACCCAGTTCATCCTGGATGGTTTTCAGCTCCTTGCCCCACTTTTCATAATGACGCGGCAGAAAATTCTCGATGACATAACGGAATCGCTTGATGCCGATGCGAAGCTGGTGCAACGCAACCTTGCTGCGGTTGCGAAGCGCGGTCGAATGCAGATGCCGCGCGGCCTGCCATTTCTCCAGCGCCAGCACCTGGAACACATCTTCGTGGCCCTCGACGCGCCGGGCGCGCGCCTCCAGCGTCTGCGCCCAACGCAGCCATTGCCGCGCATCGAACGCGGCCAGCACTTCCGCCGCCGCGCTCTTAAGCTGCTGCTCACGGGCTCGGCAGTGGGCCATCAGTTTGCCGCCGGCTTCGTCGTCCTTGGCGCTCAGCTTGGCAATCCATTCCATCAGCACCTGGCAGTCGCGCAGCTCTCCCAGCGCGGAGAACACGGCTTTGCCGGCTTTACGCATTTTGTTCCAGGCCGGGTCGGGATCGATGGCGCGAAAGCTTTCCGCCATCGAGCGGCAACGTCTGAGCGCCACCCGCAGATCGTGAACCGGGTCGGCGGCGAAATCGGCGCGCGTCTTCTCCGCTTCGACGACCACGCGCTCCATCCAGTAACCGATGCCGCGTTCGCGCTGCCCTTTCGCTTTGCCGGCGTCATCCATAGACGAGGATTGTAGGCCAGCGTCCGCACCACTGCAATTGGATGCCGCGCGCAATGCACGGGGAGTTATATGTACAGTCTGGGTCTGGCCGGTGGCCCAACTCTGCACCGGGAACCAAAGAACAGCACCACCCTACCCAAAACCGGGGTAGGATAGGACCGCGAAGGAGATACCCTGTGCTATTTCTCACAGCTAGGCAACACCACGAGATAGTGCGGCGTTTACTTGATTTCGGAAAAGATCACGCAGATCGAATACCGTTCCACCCGGCTGGGATGGAATACACCTCCCTCATGAACTGTTTCCTCCTGCACAACCTTTCGGCGGCAGAAACGCTTCTTCGAATCAGCGGCTCGTTCGGCGCAACGTGGTTCCCTGTGACCGTCGGTTATACCATTGTGCGAACGATGTTTGAGGCGGATGTAACCGCTCATTATGTCTCCCAAGCGCCAGCGGATCGCGCTCGGCAATACATCGATTTCGGTGCAGTTCTCAACAAACGTCAGATGGACGCGTGTCTAGAGCATAGGAATAGTAAAGATCCACAGTGGCGTGAATCCATGTCGCTCCTTTGGCAGCACCATTGGGAGCCCCGACGGCCGGACATTTCGAAGAAGTTTGATGCTGTTGCTCCTCAATTTACGCGCAAGGTAAGAGATGGAAAGACGATGGTCTGGCGGAACTGGTCTGGAGTGTCGCTCCGCCAAATGGCTATTGCGGTTGATCACGTCGAGGCATACGACATTTTCTACTCTGAACTTTCGTCGTTCACTCACGTTGACGTGCATTTAGCCGACCGGTTCCTCCAGCGTCGTCCCGATGGGCCGGTTTGGTCGCAGCGAGCGGAAGAGGGCGATGTTGGCAACGTCTTCAGGTATGCGGCTTCATTCCTAACATGCTATTTGGAGCTATTCGGTCGACAGTTCAAGACTTGGCCAGAAGCAGCGGTACAGGGTTGTTGGAAGACGGGAAGCAAATTAAAGTTGGCTCAGCGACGCCTTGGTGGACGGCCATCCTTGCCCGATTTTGGGTAGGGGTAGGGCAGTTCCTTGATTTCCGGCGCAGCCTCTCCGGCCTCTAGTGCAGTCTTTTGGAGATTCGCTCGATCGCGCAATCGACCACGCGCTCCAGTTCGGCCCCGTACTTCGCCGCTCTGGACTCGCGCAAACGGCGCTTGGCACGGCTCGCCGAAAACCAGGTCGGGTCGCGATCGATCTCCAGCGGAGCTTGCAGTTGCAGCACACGGCAAAGGTAGGCCTCGACGGCGATTTCCCGCGCGCGGGCGCGCCGATACGGATTGCGCTTATGATGCAGATACCGAGTGAACGACGATGGCTCGATCCGACCGCGTACGCCGGCCTCTTCGAAGGCCTCCCGGGCAGCAGCAGCGGCGGCGCTGGCATCGCCATCGATCCCGCCTTTGGGAAAGGTCCATCGGCCGCTGGCCGTCCGCACCAGCAGAAATTCAACTTCGCCTTCGCGATTCGAACGGTAGCAGACGGCCGCGACCTTGGCGGGGGTTGCGGGGGAATTCCAATCGTAAGTAATCAGATTCGTAGCCAAAGGGCCTATATCCTATGTCTCGAGGCCAGCAGCCCCGGGTTTCGTTCCGACGTTCCGTCGCAGGCTGAAGAGCAAAACCAGACCGGATAGCACGCAGCCTGGCCCAGCAGAGGAGCTTCCCAGGTTCGGGACTTGCTCGCTCCTCAACACGAACTGTACCGCTCCTATGTTAGGACGACATGAAAAAGGTGTTAACGCAATGTTAAACCTTCGCGGAATCGAAAACCCCAATAACCATCATGGTTCCCCCGGTTTTTCATGGCGGGGTATTCTTCGTTTTTTCATCACCCCTTTATCAATTGTTTAACAATCCAGAGCATCGTATAAGCATGTCGGATGCGACTCTAGACACGCTGATTATTTCCGACCTGCACTTGGGATCTGAACTGAGCCGGGCCCGCGAAGCACTCGACCTGCTGCAATCGTTGCGCTATGCCAGACTGATTCTGCTGGGAGATATTTTTTCCGACCTCAATTTCCGCCGCCTTACCGGCGAACATTGGAAGTTCCTTTCCTGCATTCGCAAGCTCTCTAATCCAAAACGCAAGGTGGAAGTGGTTTGGGTCGAAGGCAACCACGACCAGGGTCTTGCCAACATCATGTCGCACCTGGTCGGAGTGCCCGTTTACCAGCGTTATGTCTGGCAATATGCGGATAAGCGGCACCTGGCCATCCACGGACACCAGTTCGATCGCTTCGTCTGCCACAATCTGCTTATCAGCCGCTTCGGCGAGTTTCTGTTCCACGAAATCCAGAAGCTCGACGGCGGCACCAAAGCGTTTTCGCGCTTTCTCGACCGCATGAACACCCGCTGGCTGCGGCTCTCTTCCAAGGTCGCCGCCGGAGCCATGGCCTACGCGCGCCAAGGCCGCGTGGACCGCATCTTCTGCGGACACACCCACGCCGCCATGCAAATCGAGCAGCCAGGTGTCGCTTACTACAACGCAGGATGCTGGGTCGACGAGCAGCCCACGTACATCGCCGTCGACGAGGAAGGAGTCGCCATTCATGCTTACACAGCCCGAACTGACCATCGTGATCCCCGCGAAAAACGAGGCTCGCAACCTGCCGAGGTTGCTGATCTCTTTGAGCAGGCAGGACTACCCGCTTTTGCCGCATACGAGAGTCTACGTTGCTGATGCAGGCTCGACCGACGGCACGGTTGAGTTGGCCGCCATGTTTGCCGATCAGTTGAGAATCTCGGTGATCGCCGGGGGACTTCCGGCGGTTGGGCGCAACCGCGGAGCGCATCTCGCCACCACGCCGTATGTGCTGTTCATCGACGCCGATATCGAATTCAACGACGACAGCCTGCTGCGCCGCGCGATGGACGCCATGAAGCGGCGGAAACTGCACTGCCTGACGACCAACATTCGCTGCACTGGCGGGGCGGTTCCCGACCACCTGCTGTTCGCCGGCAACAACCTGGCGCAAAGGCTCGCGTCCTGGACGCAACCGTTCGCCACCGGCATGTTTATGTTGTTTGACCGGGAAAGGTTCATCCAGCTTGGCGGCTTCAATGAGCGGGCGCTCTACGCCGAAGATTACCTGCTGAGCAAGCAGGTGAGTCCGCGCCGTTTCGGCATCCTCAGAGGACACGTACTGACTTCCAACCGGCGCTTCCAGAAGATGGGGCGGCTAAAAATAGCGCGCATGTTCCTGAACACCGCGCTGCACACGTTCGATCGCACCTATTTCCTTCGCGATCAGAACTATTGGACCGAGGTTGACAGCGGCACACGACCGAATTAGCCGCTGCATGGGGCGGGCGGTTCAGAGAACCTGCTGAGCTGCTCGTAACTCAAACCGTTCTGCGCGATGATGTCGCGGTATAACGCCGGCGCTCGCTCTCGCTCTTCTGCACTGGGTTACGGGGTCCAATTCGTACAGCCCGAAGCGCAAAGTCCAGCCCTCGCTCCATTCGAAGTTGTCCACCAGGCTCCAGTGAAAATATCCACGGACGTCGACTCCGCGCGCCACCAGGTCCTCGATACGCCGAAGGCTTTGCACGATCACCCACGGGCGGATGCGGTCAGCACGGTCCGGCACTCCGTTCTCCGTGATATAGAGCGGAACGCCGAGGCGTGCATATTCGGTTGCGGCACTCAGGATCGCGTCCGGATAAGCTTCGCCATAAGGCAATTCGATACCGTGATCGCCCTGCGGGGCGGCGTCGGGCACGAACAGCCCGCCACTCCGCCGCGAGACCTCGTTCCAGGGCGCTCGCACGTGCAGACGGTTGTAGACATTGAGCCCGATGAAATCGATCTTCTGCATCGCTTCGGGAACCTCCGGCGCAAGCGCTCCGAAGGGAAATTGCAAATTGCCGCAGGTGAGTAACTGCAACGTGGCGCGATTGAAAACCGTGTCATAGGCGTAAGCCATCAAACGATCGGGGGCGGAATTGCTCGCCGCCTGGAACTCGACCCAGTTGGTGGCGATGCCGACAGAGGCCTCCGGCTGCGCCCGGTGGATGCACTCATAGGCGAGCGCATGCGCCCGATGCATGGTGGCGATCACCAGCGCATAGTCATACATGCGATAGCGCAAACCCGGCGGGAATTCGCCGAACACGTATCCGAAACTGGCATAGACATTCGGTTCGTTGAAGGTCACCCAGTCCCGGCAGAGCTCGCCCAGCTCGCCCACCATTCGTTCGGCAAAAAGCGCGAACTTCGCGGCAGCGCTCATGTGGATGAACGCGCCCGACTCTTCGAACCATTGTGGATGGGTAAAGTGATGCAGGGTCACGAACGGCCGCATGCCGCGCTCGACCGCCGCACACAGCATCGCGCGGTAACGCTCCATGGCGCTCCGGTTCCACTGGCCTTCGGACGGCTCCACACGCCCCCAGTCGATCGAGATGCGGATGGCGTTCAAACCTAAATCGCGGCCGAGGTCCAGGTCCGCTTCCGCCTGCTCCCACCAGTTGCATGCGGCGGCGCAGGCGTGCCCGGAGCGGATTCCGCCACGGCGTTCCCACGCGGCCCACTGATTGTCGAGGCTGCCACCCTCAAACTGATGTGCCGAGGTCGACACACCCCAGAGAAAATCGGACGGGAAGCTCAATTCATGCACCACATGGCAACTCTCTCCTGAAGGCGAACCCCGCCAATCTACTTATTATTATCGGAGTTGTATTACGGCAGAGTTAATCGCCGCGTGGCGGCGAAATTTATCGTAATTCCACGCCTATTCAAGCTTTATGCGCGACCACAACCCTGAAATCTTCTGGCACCCAGAGGTTATTAGTCAGTAATCATGTCAACTTCGCCGTCGCCTATCTCATCTCACGGAACCCTTGCCGTAGTATGTAAACTACACATAAACAACCACTTATATCGTTTCCCGCCAGAAATGGACCAGCGTTTTGTTAAGGGATAGAACGGGGTTTTGTTAAAAAGTTTTGTTAAAGGAATGTTAAAATGCCGCGAATCTGTGCCCTCACGCCAGTACAACCACTTACAGTGGTGCACGCCTCCCTGTATGATTAACCTGCCTGATCGTGCGTTGTTTCCAGATCAGTTTCGCGAAAGGTAAATCCCATGAAGCCCGGCTCAGGGTACACCTGTTCTGAAACTGCTCGAACGAGAGCCGTGCTTGTGGTTCCGACGCTGCGCTCTGAATGGCCCCTCGTATGACAACCAGTATGACGACTAACAGTCAGTTGACGCCTGAAACAAACGACGAAGCATCCACTTCACTGCCGGACGAACCGAGGGTTGAGCTGATTGATCTTGAGGATTCGTCCTACTACGTCAATCGTGAGTTGAGCCTGCTGGCTTTCCAATGGCGCGTTTTGGAGGAGGCGCAGGACGCCTCCAACCCGCTGCTGGATCGCATCTTTTTCCTTTCCATCGTCGGCTCCAATCTGGACGAGTTCTTCATGGTGCGGGTCTCCGGACTGATGCGCGAGGTTGACTCGGGGATCTCCGACGAAGGGCCGGACGGCATGAGTTCGATCGAGCAGTTAGAAGCGATCCGCAAGGGCGTTACCTCGCTGCTCACCGCCGCTCATCGCTGCTTCCGCAGAAAATTGCTGCCGGCTCTGGAATCAAACGGCATTCACCTGCTGGAATACGCCCAACTCACTCCGCGGCAGCAAGCCAAGGCAGACCGGTATTTCGATGACACGGTTCTTCCGGTGCTGACTCCTCTGGCCTTCGATCCGGGTCATCCCTTCCCTCACATTTCGAATTTGAGTTTGAACCTTGCCGTACTGATCCGGGATCAACACGGCGAGGAGTGTTTTGCCCGTATCAAAGTGCCCGATACGCTGCCGCAACTGGTGCCCATCGAGCGGCCGCCGCGGCGCAAAAACGGCAAGGCGACCAACGAACAGTCGTTCCTATGGCTGGAAGACCTGATCGCGGCCAATCTCAGCAAGCTGTTTCCCGGCATGCAAATTGTCGAAGCGAATCCGTTTCACATTACCCGCAATGCCGATATGGCGACCGAGGATGAGTTGGACGCCGGAGATTTGCTGGAGGTGATGGAAGAGGGCGTCCGCCAGCGCCGCTTTGGAGCCGTGGTCCGCTTACAGGTGAATACCGGCATGTCTTCCAGCATGCTCAAGATACTGGTTACCAACCTGGAAATCGAGCCGGAGTGCATCTACAAGCAGAACGGTCCACTTTCATTCGGCCGCCTGAAGCATCTGGTCGCGCTGAATCGGCCCGACCTCAAGTGGCATCCCTTTGTTCCCAATCTGCCGGCGGATTTGGAGCCTGAAAACGAGGATGAGGACATTTTCTCCGTCATCCGCCAACGTGACATCCTGCTGCACCAGCCATTCGATTCCTTTCAGCCGATTGTGGATCTGTTGCAACTTGCGGCTCGCGACCCCGCGGTTTTGGCCATCAAGATGACCTTGTACCGGGTGGGCAGGAACTCTCCCGCCGTGCAGGCACTGCTTGAGGCCATGGAAGATCCCAAGCAGGTGGCTGCCGTTGTCGAGCTCAAGGCGCGTTTCGATGAAGAGAGCAATATCGGCTGGGCCAGGGCTTTGGAACAGCAGGGCGCTCACGTCGTCTACGGCCTCGTCGGTCTCAAGGTCCACTGCAAGGCCATGCTCATTGTCCGCCGCGAGGGCAGCAGCATCCGGCGATACGTTCACCTCGCGACCGGTAACTACAATGCCGTTACCGCGCACCTTTACACAGACCTCGGCTTGCTCACCACCGACGAGGATCTGGCCGCCGATGTAACCGACCTTTTCAATTACCTGACCGGCTATTCCGCCAAGACCGACTATCGCAAGCTGCTGGTTGCGCCCACCAACCTCCGGCAAAAATTCGCTCAGTTGATCGAACGCGAAATCGAACACCAGCACAAGCACGGCAACGGCAGGATGATCCTCAAAATGAACGCGCTGGTCGATAAGAAGATGATCCGTTTGTTGTACCAGGCGTCGCAGGCGGGAGTAAAAATCGATCTACTGGTGCGCGGCATCTGCTGTCTGCGTCCGGGAATCCCCGGGGTCAGCGATAACATCCGCGTCATCAGCATTGTTGGGCGCTTCCTGGAACACAGCCGAATCTATTATTTCGGCAACAATGGGGACGAGTGCATCTATCTCGGCAGTTCAGACCTGATGCCGCGAAATCTCAATCGGCGAGTTGAATTGTTGTTCCCCATCGAGGACCGGAAAATGATTCGCCACCTGCACGACAACGTGCTCGGGACGTATCTGGCCGACAACGTCAAGGCGCGCGAAATGAAGCCGGATGGCAGCTACGTCCGGCGGCAGCCCGGTCCGGGTGAAGAGCCAATCAGCGCCCAAAACGTGTTGCTGAAAAAGAAACCTTTCACTTCCAAAGCCTAAGCGCGCGTCCGGCACGCAGCGCCGCCTTCTCGAACCGCCGTGATCCGTGAACACTGACAGGACGCCCTTTAGGGGTTAACAGGACCTAGGGTTGTATCTTGAGCGTGTGCTCTGCATTACGCGACGACGTGCCGCCCGTCACCGCCAAACTCCAAATTCGACATACGACGACGTGCCGCCCGTCACTGCGAAGTTCCAAATTCGACATACAGTGTTACTGATCCCCATGGAACCGTCTGGCGCTATCATGCACTCCGCGCGTATTGAGTCGCTCGCCGGCAGCAAGATTGCGAATTGCTACCAGTGTGGTAAGTGTACGGCGGGCTGCCCGGTCGCCTCGCACATGGATTTGGTGCCGAATCAACTGATCCGGCTGCTGCAACTCGGTCGAGACGATCTTGCCTTGAATACGGCTTCGATCTGGGCTTGCGTATCGTGTCTGACCTGCTCGGCGAGGTGTCCGAAGCAGGTTGATTGCGCCGCCGTGCTGGACGCGCTGCGCGAGTTCTCGCTGCGCGAAGGCAAGGTAAGTCCCGAGGCGCGAACCGTGGTGGCCTTTCAGCGGGCATTCCTCGACAACATCAAGCGCAACGGCCGTTTGAACGAGTTGGAACTGATCGCGCGCTTCAAGCTCGATGTCCTGTTGCGCACCCGGCAGCTTCGGTTCCTGTTCAAGGACGCCGGGCTGGCTCCACAACTGATGTCGCGCAAGAAACTGCACCTGGTATCCGAGCGTGCGCGTGATTTGGAGGTTGTTGGCCGCATTTACGCCCGCTGCGCGCCATCCTTCCACCCCAGCGATTGCACAGAAGGCAATCGCCGGGGACCCCGGCCATCTCCCGCCGGGGCTCCCGTGGAGGTCGTCGCCAAATGAACATCGGCTACTATCCCGGATGCGCGTTGCATGGCTCGTCCAATGACTACGATCAATCGCTGAAAGCCTGCTTGGGCGCGCTCGGCATCAGTCTTCAGGAAGTGAAGGACTGGATCTGTTGCGGAGCGACGGCGGCGCACTCGCTCAACCACAAGCTGGCGATGGCGCTTCCCGCCCGGAATCTGGCGCTGGCCGAACGCGACGGGTTCAAAGAAGTTTTTGCGCCATGTCCACTGTGTTCGATGCAGCTTCTGAAGGTGCGCCAGGCGGTCGCCGACGACGGCCTGCGCCAGGAGCTATCGCAGATCGTCGAAGCCGAGCTTCGCGGCGACGCCGAGGTCCTCAACCTGATCCAGTTGTTCCAGACGATTGGGGGAGATCGTCTCAAGACAGCCGTCCGGCAACCGCTGGAATCGATGACGGCGGCGTGTTACTACGGCTGCCTGCTGCTGCGCCCGCCCGGCATCGTCAAGTTCGACGACTGCGAACAACCCAAGTCCATGGAAACCCTGCTGACGGCGCTCGGCGCCAAAACGGTGGAGTGGAGTTACCAGACCGAGTGTTGCGGCGCCGGCATGACCATGGCGAGCGAAGATACGGTGTTGGAACTGGTTTCGAAAATTCTTACCAATGCGGTCGAGCACGGCGCCAACTGCGTTGTCGTTGCTTGCCCCATGTGCCATGTCAATCTTGACATGAAACAGGCGGCAGTAGAACGCAAGTACGGCAAGCAGCTCAACCTGGCAGTGTATTACCTGTCCGACGTAGTGGGGCTGGCGTTGGGCTTGTCCGGCAAGCAGTTGGGCATCGACCGGCATTTTGTCATACACGCCCCAGAGAGTGTAAAAACGGCAGTCGCCAGGGACCCCGGACCTTCCACCCCAGCGATTGCAAAAACGGCAACCGCCGCGGGCCCCGGATCGGAACACTAGATCATGTCCAGAATCGGTGTCTTTACGTGCTGGTGCGGCGAGAACATCGCCCGCACGGTAGACGTGGATGAAGTCGCCAAGCAGGTTGGCGAGCTGCCTGGTGTCGTCTGCTCACTGAACTACAAGTACATGTGCTCGGACCCGGGACAGGGCATCGTGCGGGAGAAAATCGCCTCCGAGCGTTTGGATGGCGTCGTCGTCGCCTCCTGTTCGCCGCACATGCACCTCAAGACCTTCCGCAAAGCCGCGCAAACCGCGGGACTGAATCCATACCTGGTGGAGATGGCCAACGTTCGCGAGCAGTGCTCGTGGGTACACCATGACCGTGGGGCAGCCACCACCAAGGCGATCGACATTATCCGCATGTCGGTCGAGAAGGTGCGCAACGACCGCGCGCTGGCTCCCATCAGTGTGCCGGTGACGCGGCGGGCGATGGTCATCGGCGGCGGGGTTGCCGGCATTCAGGCGGCGCTCGACATCGCCGATGCCGGCTACGAAGTGGTGCTGGTGGAGCGCGAACCTTCGATCGGCGGCAAGATGGCCGGCCTTTCCGAGACGTTCCCAACCTTGGACTGCTCGCAGTGCATTCTCACTCCGCGCATGGTGGATGTCGGCCAGCATCCACGCATCAAGCTCTACAGCTACTCCGAGGTAGAGTCCGTCGAGGGCTTTATCGGCAACTTCAAAGTTAAGATCCGGCAAAAGCCCCGCTACGTGGATATCAGCAAGTGCACCGGCTGCGGCGACTGCTGGAATAGCTGCCCGATCAAGAAGAATCCCAGTGAATTCGATTACGGCATGGGCAATCGCCCGGCGATTTTCATTCCGTTTCCGCAGGCGGTGCCGGCCCGTCCGGTAATCGACAAGATCAACTGCACCCGGCTGAAGCGCGGCAAAGGTTGCGAAATCTGCGCCAAGAAGTGCAAGGCCGGGGCAATCGACTTCAATGACCAGGAGAAGTTCGTCGAGGAAAGCGTGGGCGCCGTCGTCGTTGCCACAGGCTATACGCTCTACAGTATTTCGAAGGAGCAGGACAAAAAATCGCTGAGCGGCTATGGCGAATACGGATACGGCAAGTATAAGGATGTAATCGATTCGCTCCAGTTCGAGCGCCTGGTATCCGCCTCCGGCCCGACCAACGGCGTGCTGAAGAGACCGTCGGACGGCGCGATTCCCAAGAACGTGGTGTTCATCGCCTGCGTCGGCTCGCGCGATAACGCGAAAGGCGTCGCTTACTGCTCCAAGATTTGCTGCATGTACACCGCCAAGCACACCATGCTCTACAAGCACAAGGTGCATGACGGGCAAGCGCATGTGTTCTACATGGATATCCGTTCGGGCGGCAAAGGCTACGACGAGTTCGTGCGGCGCGCCATCGAGCAGGACGGCGCCAATTACTATCGCGGCCGGGTTTCCAAAATTACCCAGGAAAACGGAAAGTTGATCGTGCGCGGCGCGGACACGCTGGCCGGCATGCCGATTACGATGGAAGCCGACTTGGTGGTGCTGGCCTCCGCCATGCGCCCGGCACCCGGAATCGAGGAACTTGCCCAAAAGCTGAACGTGGGCTATGACGAGCACGGCTTCCTGATGGAGTCGCACCCCAAGCTGCGGCCGGTTGAAACCAATGCAGCCGGCGTCTACATCGCTGGCGCGGTGCATGCCCCCAAAGACATTCCCGAATCGGTGGCGCAGGCTTCGGCGGCGGCCAGCAAGGTGCAAATTACGCTGGCGGCTGATCACCTGTTCCGCGAGCCGGAGATCGCGGGCGTTAGCGAAGCGACCTGCGCGGCCTGCTACACCTGCGTCCGGGCCTGCGCTTATCACGCCATCGATCGCGCTGAAGTGCGGACCGGGCGTGGCGTTTTCATCAAGCACACGGCGCGGGTGAATCCCGGTCTGTGCATGGGTTGCGGAACCTGCGTTTCCGTTTGTCCTTCCAAGAGCGCTGAGCTGCAGGGCTTTACCGAGCAGCAGATCTACGCGATGGTCGAGAGCATGGCATGAACGATGCGACCCAATTCGAGCCGAAGATCTGGCTTACGTTTGCAACTGGTGCACTTACCTGGGCGCCGACCTGGCGGGAACGACGCGGCTGGAGTATCCGCCGAACATTCGCATCATCCGGCTGCCCTGCACCGGCCGCATCGATTTCAACTTGCTGGTCAAGGCTTTTGAGGTTGGCGCTGACGCCGTGCTGGTCTCCGGATGCCATCCCGGCGATTGCCACTACACATCGGGCAACTACCACGCCCGGCGGCGCTGGATTCTGTTCCGCGAACTGCTGGACCGCTGGGCTTCGACCTGGAGCGCATCCACTTCACCTGGATATCCGCTGCGGAAGGCAAAAAATTCCAGCAGGTGGTTACCGACATCACCGAAAAAACGCGCAAGCTCGGTCCCTATACTGAACTCTACGCGGAGCCGATGCCGGCCCCGATCGAAAGACCAGCCGCAACCGCAGCAGCCGAAGCCCTTCCAGTTCCAAACCTTTGCCACCCAAGACCAGTTACGTGCTGCCGCCCGCCAATCTGCTGGCAGAGGGTGCGGTCAAGGTGGTGATCGGCTATGGCGAACGCGGCCCGCTGCTGGCGACGCGTCCCGAGGATGCCGATCTGCTGGTTTGGAACAATCGCTCGACCGCGAACCTGGCGATGTACCTCAAGCGCAAGGAAGTCAAAGCGCTCGGGCCGGCCAGCCATCGTGGTCAAGGCCTGCGATGAACGCTCGCTAGTGGTGCTGGAAAAGGAATCGCAGTTCGAGCGCAAGGATATACACGTCATCGGCATGGCCTGCGATGGCATGGAGCAGCCGCGTTGTACAAACTGCGCCGTAAGGACGCCTCGCTTTGCGGACACTACCATCGGACAGGTCCCCGATCAAACGCCAACTCCGCGGCCGGGCAAACTGGACTCGCTGCTGGAACTGTCACGCGGCCAGCGCATGGCCTTTTGGGTGAAGGAATTCGATCGCTGCGTCAAGTGTTATGCCTGCCGCCAGGTGTGTCCCATGTGCTACTGCGAGCGCTGCATCGTGGACAAAAACCAGCCCATCAGTATCGACCCGGCGCCAGGCACCAAGGGAAACTTCGCATGGCACATCGCGCGCGCCTTTCACCTTGCCGGCCGCTGCATCGGATGCAGCGCGTGCGTCCAGGCCTGTCCGGTGGGAATCGACCTCGGACTGCTGAACCTGCAGTTGGCCAGAGCTGCCCAAAAGCACTTCGGTTATCAGGCGGGGGTTGACCCGTCGGCGGAAATGCTGATCGGTGCGTTCTCGCAACAGGACAAAGAGGAGTTCATCGGGTGAGCGAGCTAATCACGGAAACCAAGCTACGGCAGCTTGCGGGCGAGTGGATCGACGGCGGCAAACCGGTCGTCGGGCCGGTTCGAATCGAGCAGCGCGTGCTCTACCAGCGGCTGCAGTCGCCCGAAGCCCTGCTGCTCGAGTCAAATCCCGGCGCCTTGCGTCCCGCCAACTCCATCAAGGAGTTCTTCTTTCCCAAGCAGGAAACGCTTTACCAATACCGCCTCCACGGCCGGAACATAGAATTGATCGAGCCCGCCCAGGAGTTCGCGGAGCAATTGATCATCGCAGCGCGTCCATGCGACGCAGCCGCGCTGCCCATACTCGATCATGTCTTCAATTGGGATTTCGTCGACGATTTCTACAACCGCCGCCGGGCCGCGACCACCATCGTAACCGTTGCCTGTAGCGCAGCCGACGAATCGTGTTTCTGCACCTCCGTCGGCCTTGGTCCGGACGACACTCGCGGCAGCGATGCGATGCTGCTGGATCTCGGCGGCGGCCGTTACGAGGTGCGATCGATCACCGCGAAAGGCCAGGCGCTGTTCTCCGGGAAAACTGAAACTTCAAAGGAATCGGGGAAGGCCGCGGCGCCTCCCGAAGTCAAGTTCGATCCCGGTAAAATTCGAGCTTTTGTCGACGGCCACTTCGAGGATCCGCTCTGGGCCGAACACGGGCGAAGCTGCATGGCGTGCGGCGTTTGTGCATTCTCCTGTCCCACGTGCCACTGTTTCGACATCGTCGACGCCGGGCCGGTCGCCGGCAACGCTCGCATCAGAACTTGGGACACATGCCAGTTTCCGATCTTTACGCTGCACGCTTCCGGACACAATCCGCGAGCGCTTCAACCGGCGCGGCAGCGGCAGCGCATTCTGCACAAATTTTCAATCTATCCAGAAAAGTTCGGCGAGATCCTCTGCACCGGCTGCGGTAATTGCGTACGCAACTGCCCGGTGGGTCTGGGCGTGCTGAACCTGCTGACCGAGATTCAACATGGCCAACATCTATAAACCCGAACTCATGGAAGTGATCGCCGTCCGGCAGCAAACCATCGACGTCAAATCGGTTGCCCTGCGCTTTCTCGACCCGGAACGCGCCCGCACGTTCTCGTTTCAGGTCGGCCAGTTCGGCATCTTTTCCGTCTTCGGATACGGCGAATCGACATTTAACATTTGTTCGAGTTCGAACTGGAAAGACCGCATCGAATTCTGCTTTCGCAAAGTCGGTCGGGTTACCGAAGCCATGTGGAAGATCGAAGTCGGCGACGTCATCGGCTTCCGTGGACCTTACGGGAACGGCTATCCATGGGATGTGTGGAAGGGGCATGACCTGATCTTTCTCGGCGGCGGAATCGCCATGCCGCCGATTCGCTGCGCCGTCTGGTATGCCTTGGAAAACCGTGCCGATTTCGGAGAGATCACGGTTGTCTATGGCGCGCGTACGGTAGCCGATCTGGTTTATGTGGACGAGTTGGCGGAATGGGCAAAGCACGAACGCGTGCGGGTGGTGACCTGCGTCGATCCGGGCGGCGAGACCGCGGACTGGAAAGGCGATATCGGATTCGTTCCCACGGTCTTCGAGCGGGCGCAGGTATCGTCCAAAGACCCGGTGGTGCTGGTGATTGGACCGCCGATCATGATCAAGAACACATTGCCCGTGCTGCAGAAGATGGCGATCAGCCCGGCATCGGTTTACACCAGCCTTGAGAACCGCATGAAGTGCGGCGTTGGCAAATGCGGACGCTGCAACGTGGGCTCCCACTATGTTTGCAAGGAAGGCCCAGTTCTCACCATGGAGCACCTCCAGCAACTGCCGCTGGATTATTAGAGCGGATTCCTTGGGCGACCGCCGGTCAGCGTTTCTGCCGCGCATGATTGGGTGAGCGTTGTCCCTTTTCGATCTTGGCCCAGGTATCTTTCAGAGCTACGGTCCGATTGAACACCGGTTTGCCGGGACTCGAATCGGGATCGACGCAGAAGTACCCCAAACGCTCGAATTGAAAGCGGCTGCCCGTGGCGGCATTCGCCAGCGAAGGTTCGAGTTTGCAATCGGTCAGCACCTCCAACGAATGCGGATTGAGGTTCGCGGTGAAATCCTCTCCCTCTTCGGTTTCGTTGGGGTTTTCCTTGGTAAAGAGGCTGTCGTAGAGGCGTACTTCAGCGCCGGCTGCATGCCTGGCCGAAACCCAGTGAATCGTTGCCTTCACTTTGCGGCCGTCCGGAGCATTTCCGCCCCGGGTCGCCGGATCATAAGTGCAGTGAACTTCGACGACCTCGCCTTTGCCATCCTTCACCACGCCGGTGCAGGTGACGAAGTAGCCTCCGCGCAGACGCACCTCGCGTCCCGGCGACAAGCGGAAATACTGCTTCGGCGGCGTCTCCCGGAAGTCGTCCTGCTCGATGTAAAGCACGCGCGAGAACGGAATCATTCGCGTGCCGGCGGCTGGATCTTCGGGGTTGTTTACCAGCTCGAACTCCTCGACTTGGCTCTCCGGGTAGTTGTCGATCACGATCTTCAGCGGTCGTAAAACGGCCATGACGCGCGGCGCGCGCTTGTTCAAATCTTCGCGCACAAAGTGTTCGAGCATAGCCAGTTCGGTCTTGCCGCTGGTTTTGGAGACCCCGACCGCCGCGCAGAAATTGCGCAGCGCCTCAGGCGTGTAGCCGCGCCGCCGGATGGCCGACAAGGTCGGCATGCGGGGATCATCCCAGGCTTTCACGTGGCCTTCCTGCACCAGTTGCAGCAGCCTGCGTTTGCTCAACAGCGTGTAGGTGAGATTCAGGCGGTCGAACTCGGTCTGCTGCGATGGGAAGATTCCCAACTGCTGAATGAACCAGTTATACAGCGGCCGATGGTCTTCGAATTCCAGCGTGCACATGGAATGCGTAACCCGCTCGATGGAATCGGATTGCCCGTGTGCATAGTCGTACATCGGGTAGATACACCACTTGTCGCCGGTGCGGTGATGCTCGGCATGCAGGATGCGGTACATCACCGGATCGCGCAGGTTCAGGTTCGGCGCAGCCATGTCGATTTTGGCGCGCAGAGTGCGAGAGCCATCCGGGAACTCGCCCGCCCGCATACGCTGGAACAGATCCAGATTTTCTTCGACCGAACGGTTGCGGTATGGGCTGTCCTTTCCGGGCTCGGTTAGGCTGCCACGATACTCGCGCATTTCCTCGGCCGTCAAGTCGTCGACATAAGCCTTGCCGGCTCGAATGAGTTGCAAGGCCCACTCATAGAGCTGATCGAAGTAGTCGGAGGCATAGTAGAGCCCGTCCCACTCGAAGCCCAGCCAGCGCACGTCCGCCAGGATGGAGTCGACGTACTCGGTTTCTTCCTTTTCCGGATTGGTGTCGTCGAAGCGCAGATTGGTCTTGCCGCCAAACTCGTCGGCCAATCCGAAGTCGAGGCAAATCGCCTTGGCGTGCCCGATGTGCAGGTAGCCGTTCGGCTCCGGTGGAAAGCGCGTCTGGATGGTGGCATCCCCGAACTTCTTCGTTCTGATGTCTTCGATGAACATGTCGCGTATGAAATTAGTAGGAGTGCTCGCGGACTCGACGGGGGCATTCACGCTTTCGGTATTAGGTTTTGACGTGTTCATATTTTCATTTCATTCTACACAGCTGGCCAGAACGGACCAACGGACCACGGTAAGAGCCCGGACTCAGAAAGTGAGCACATTACTCTCCCGGTGTTATTGGATTTTCTCAATCGCCTGCTCGATCCGCTCCAGGCTCTTTTCCCGGCCCAGCACTTCCAAGGTCTCGAAAAGCGGCGGCGCCTGCTTGCGCCCACAGACGGCGACGCGGACAGGCTGAAACATTTGACCGGCCTTGATCCCCATCTCCTCTGCGGCGGAGCGCAGAGTGACTTCCAATGCCTGATGGTTGAATCCGTCCGGCGCGAGTTCCTCCGCCGGGACCGGGATGGCGGCCAGCAATTCATGCGAACGGCGCAGAATCCGCAGGGCCATTGCCGCGTCGCCTTTCTGCGGGATCAACTCCGAGCTATCGTAGGGCGGCAGCCGGTCGACCAGGAAAAAATCCGCCACCGCGAGCACGTCGCGCAGCAGCTTGATACGCTCCTGAATCAGCGGCGTGATCTGCAACATCCGGGCAGGGCTTACGTCGTAGCCCGCAGCGCCTACCACCGGCAGCAGTTGCCGGCTCAGCTCCTCGACCGGCAAGGCGCGGATGTGTTCGGCGTTGAGCCACACGGCCTTGGGATCGAACGGATCTTCTTCCTTGAAATTGATCACCGCATTGGCACGATGGATGCCCTCCAGCGAGAAGGCGTCGACCAACTCCTGCCGGCTCATCTGCTCTCGGTCGTTCTTCGGCGACCAGCCGAGCAGGCAGAGGAAATTCACGAACGCCTCCGGCAGAAAGCCGGCGTCGCGATAGGTGGTCACGCTCACCACCGGTCCGTGGCGGCGCTTGGAAAGCTTGCTTCCATCGGGCGCCACCAGCAAGGGCAGATGCGCAAACTGCGGCGGCGCGGCGTCGGCAGCCTCGAAGATCAGCAAATGTTTGAAGGTGTTTGAGAGATGATCCTGGCCGCGAATGATGTGGCTGATGCGCAGGTCGGCGTCATCGGCACATGACGCCAGATGATAGGTCGGCATGCCATCGCTGCGCAGCAGGGCGAAGTCTTCAATGTCGGCCGCGGACTTCATCTGGGCGCCGTAGACGGCATCGGCGAAGTGGATTTGCCGTTCGCTGCCGCGTGGCACGCGGAAGCGCATGGCGAAAGCTTCTCCGGCGGCGGCGCGGCGGTCGCTTTCCCGGCGGGAAAGCTCCCGCATGCCGGCATTGAACAGCCAACCGGGGCCAGCCGGATTCTCGCTCTCCTCCGTCCGCGCAGGCGTAAAGTCGCGATACGCAAGCTCCTTCTGGAAAATCGCGTCGGCCATTTGGCGGTGCAGAGCCAGACGCTCGGACTGCTTGTATTCTTCATCCCAGTCGAGATCGAGCCAGCGCAACCCTTCAAAGATCGAAGTCAGCGATGCCTCGGTGTTGCGCTCCACGTCGGTGTCATCGACACGGAGAACCATCGTTCCGCCCTGGTGACGGGCAAAAAGCCAATTAGAGATGAAAGTGCGCGCGCTCCCGACGTGCAAAAAGCCCGTAGGAGAGGGCGCAAAACGGACTCGCACCATAGGTTTTAGTATAAACGTCCCACCCGAAAGAACATCAATGGATGCCAAACTGGCCGACTTCATCTTCATCTTGGCGGCCAGCAAGACAGCGGACGATTACAAAAGGCGGGGTCCCTCGGCGACTCGATCTCGCCACCTTCGCATCGTTCATAGACCGGCACGAGGGCTCTTAGGGCCGCATCGTGGCCGGAATCCCTAACGTCATCTAGACGGGGACGAAACATCCTTGTAACGTGGGGGAAGGAAAGCCTATGTCGCGTGCCTTCAGCTTCGTCGCGTTGATCATTGTCGCCGCTCTCGGAACCTATCTTTACATGCGTCAGGCACAGGCGGTTTCGCCAGCTCCAGGTTCAAACCCCGCTGCCACCGTGAGTCTGGTAGCCGTGCAGCAGGAATTGTTGCAGATCGCTCGCGCCGAGCAGCAGCACCTTGCCTCCGATGGGCATTACCTCACCCTGCAAGAGATGCGCGCCGCAGGCGATACCGGCCTGCCGCCCGATTCGCGCGGCCCCTACAACTACTCGGTGGAGATCTCCGGGAATTCGTTCACCGTGACCGCAACTTACTCCGGTCCGCCGAACGCTGGAGTTCCTCGGGTGTTGCGCACTGGCCCGCAGATGACCATAAGTTCGGAATAAGATAGCGGCCGCCCCATCCTGTGCAACTTCGGCGCGTGTTAGGGAACCTGCGGCTGGCTTGCCGCGGAAGCGCGGCGGTGAGAGGAATCCAGAGCGGTTTCAGAAATAGTCATATCCCGGAGCCTGGCTGCTTCACGGGACATAGCTTTCGCGAACCTGGTCTATCCCTTGATATTCGGGCTCTGAGCGGGATTCTTGCGCTGGTGACCCGTTGCACTGCGAACCACCTTCACATCGAATGTGAACCCCTGGGTGTGCGGCGGGAAGCATTGACGATCGCTGCATGCCTGGTAGCGCAGTTCGCCGCGCACACGGTAGCTGCCGGGCGAAACCGCGTTGGTGGCCTTCAGCACGCCCGTAACCCTAAACGTCCCCGAGTAAACGCTGAGTTTTTCTTCCGGCATGAAGGGCAACGCCATCTGTTCTCCGGCGGGGTACTGGAGTGCTCCCACCAGCATCTCCGAAGGCGGGCTGAGCTTGACCGTGGTCGGAATCAGAATTTCCTGGGTCGGCTTGTTGGAGTTGATGTGGAAGCCGGAATTGATGCGAAAACTCATGTTCAGCGTGGCCGATTTGCCGGGCTGGATGGTGACCGGTTCGACCGGCAAAACCGCGATGCCAGGACCGCCGGAACTCTGCGTTTGTCCCGCAGCGGAAGCGAAAAGCACAGCCAGCAAAATCAGGCAACCCAGCGTGCGAGTTTTCATAGCGCTCCTGCTTCCGCCGGCAGCAGGCCTCTGCGCTGGACGCTGCTTGCCGAAAGCCCAAGCGCTTTTTTCACATGTTCTTCTATTTCCTTGCGATTGACCAGGCCTTGCACGTGCAAAACGATTTTCCCGTCGCGGCCAATATAGAACGTGTCCGGAAGAAACTGAACGTCGCCGTAGGCCTGGGCGATGGATTCCTTGCCCAGCAACACCGGGTAATTCACGCCTAAACGTTTGGCGAATGATTCAATCGTCTTCTGGTCCGAGTCGTCCATGGCCACGCCTATCACTTGCAGTCCCTGTGCCCCGTAGCGCTGCTGCAGATCTACGAACCAGGGCATCTCCTCCTTGCAAGGCGGACACCACGTGGCCCAGAAGTTCAGCAGCACGACTTTTCCATGATAGTCGGAGAGCCGGACATTCTTGCCCGAGAGGTCTCTCAACTCGAATTCGGGCGCCAGTTGTCCCTTGGCGTCTCCGCTGATCCTCGCCGGGCTGGCGGCTCCGGCCCGCGATCGGTTTGCCAGGTAGCGTCCAGTGAAAAACATTGCCGCCACCAGCACAACCAAAAGCACAGCGGTAGGTAGATTGATCTTCACGCCAGCCTCGCATTAAAGCGCGAATCGATTCAGAAAACCAAGGTATCCGGAGAGCATGCTGAAGCGTCCGAGAGCAATCAGGACTCCGAAAACGATCAGCAGGACGCCGCTCACGACTTCCACTGTATGTAGATGCCGGCGGAAGCGCGAATAGAACCCGAGAAAACGGTTCACCCCGATCGAGGTGAGCAAAAATGGAACAGCCAGACCTAGCGAATAGACCGCCAGCAGAAGAATCCCTTTGGCAACCGTGTCCTGCGAACCGGCCAGGACGAGGATGCCGGCGAGGATAGGCCCGATGCAGGGGGTCCAGCCGAAGGCGAACGCGAACCCGACCAGGAACGCCCGCATCGGACCGGCGGCTTTCATGCTGTGTAAGCGCTTGTCGGCATAGAGCGCCTTGATCTTGATCAGCCCGGTCAGGTGAAGTCCGAAAATGATAATCACGGCCCCGGCAATCATCGCCAGCTCGCGGTGATACTCGCGCGTCAATTGCCCAACGGATGTGGCCACAGCTCCGAGCGAGATGAAAACCACGCTGAAGCCGGCAATGAACAGGCATGAATTTAGCATGACCGTGCGCAACATCCGCCGGTCCGCCGATTGCAGGTTTTCGACTGTGGCGCCAGAGATCAGCGAGACATAGCCGGGCACCAGCGGAAGCACGCAGGGCGAAAGAAAAGAAAGCAGCCCGGCAAGGAACGCGGCGATGGGCAATGGCAGTGCCGACATACTTATATTTTAGCGCGGAGTCTCACGTCTGTGGGAAGCGCCGGAAATCAGTGCCTGGAAGCACACTTCCTGGGCCGACCCCAAAAGCGCCGACGCATGCGCGCGCATGATGCAGGTGAGGCACTCACAGCCAGACCGTGCTTACAGCGCGACTACCTATTTCCGCAACCCGCTCCAGGTTTCCGAGGTCACGATCGAGTTGCTCGGGTTGTGCGGATCGTATTTGACGCTGGCGGGCAATCCCAGGCGGCAGGAGTGCAAATCGACGACCTGGCGCAGTTGCGTGACGTCCTGCGAGCACTCGTACTGCACTCCGGCGACATCGTAGCTGTAGACCAACAGTTGCTGTAGTCCCAGCTTGGGATCCTCCACTTCGTTCACGTCCAAAACCGTGCCGTCGGTCAAACGGCCTACGGCGTTGAGATTTGCGCGGCGCTGGCGTTCGCGCTCCTCCGGCGATTTGCGATGGCTGGCAATCCAGACAGCCACGCCGCCGGAGACCAGGGCGACGACGCCGGCAGCCAGCAGAAAAATGCGATAAGAAGTCATACTCTCAATGGATGCCGAAGGTCATTCATTGACCACCGGATTTCGCAACGTGCCAATGCCTTCGACGATCACCTCAACCGTGTCACCGCTGTTCATGGAACTTACGCCCGGAGGCGTTCCCGTAGCGATAATATCGCCCGGCACCAGCGTCATCACCTCGCAAATGTAGCGCATCATGTAATCGATGCTGAAGATGAAGTCGCGAGTATTGCCATCCTGCCGCACTTCGCCGTTTACCAGCGCCTTCACCTGAAGCTGCGAGGGGTCGAGTCCAGTTGCGATGACCGGGCCAACTGGACAAAACGTGTCGAAACCTTTGCCGCGCGTGAATTGGCCGTCTTTTCTCTGTATATCCCGCGCAGTGACATCGTTGAGACCAGTGTAGCCGAGAATATAATCGCGAACATCTTCTTCCGGCCGCAATTTGTGGCAGGTGCGCCCGATGATGATCGCCAGTTCCGCTTCGTGATCGACCCGGTTGGAAATTTTTGGCCGCACGATCTTGCCGCCGGGGGGCAGCAGCGATGAAGGAGGCTTAAAGAAAAGAAGCGGCTCTTCCGGAACCGGGTTTCCCAACTCCTTGGCGTGTTCGACGTAGTTCCGCCCCAGGCAAACGATCTTGGTCACCAGGGGAAACGGAATCAGCAGCATCGCCAAGGCTAGTGGAATCGGATTGGGCAGGGGTTTTGCGCTGGCTGGATCGGGTAGCAACACGTTGCCGGGCATTCCCGACGCGCTCACTTCCAGGTGTGGACCACCCATGAGGGCGGTGATGACATCCTGCCCATTCTGGTTTTCGACAAGGCCGTAGTGAAGTCCATCTTTGTCAGCAAAACGGCAAAAACGCATATATGAAACCTCGTAGTTATGGTTGGGGTACCGCTTCCACGGCGGTTTCAGAACGCGCGCTTTGGTTGCCGCGCTCATCGACCGCACTGACCGAGTAAATGTAACGATGTCCGGCGACAACGTTCTCGTCGCGGAAAGCGGGAGCCTTCACCAGTTGACTATGGATCTGGCGTGCCGGTTCTCCCGGCTCGCTGCGGAATACGTTGTAACCCGCAAGATCGGCTTCGGTATTCGGAGCCCACGTCAGGTCGATGAACGGCTTTTGCCCCACTCCCGAGAATACAGCTTGAAGGCCGGTCGGAGGCGCCGGGGGAAAGATATCATGCGGAAAAATATGAATGACCGGGGAATCGTCACCCTCGAACTCCATCGGTTCCCCGCCGGCCAACTGCACCCGCGTCACACTGGTCGCTCTGTAATCGTAAGCATGCTCCCACTCAAAGCTGCGGTCGCCCACCGTTTCCGTACCGGCCTTGGCCGGCAACTCCTGTATCAGCATGTAGTCGGGAGCGTTCGCCAGCTTGCGATATACACGATAGAAGAAGCGAAGATTGGCGGCGCTGGGGAGCAGCTCAGGCGCTGTCCAACTGAGGACCACCGATTCGGGCGTGACCTCGGCGTGCAGATCGTTGGGAGCAGGCAACGCCGGAGCCAACGAAACCCGCACCTGATTGGAAAGCCCCGCGCCCTTGTCGCGCCGGTTCCGGACCTCAATGGCATAGGTGGCAAACTGGGTCGCGCTCTGCATCTCCAAACTCAGTGCGTCCTCGAACATCACCTGCGGGCGCCGGCCGGTGGCCGGGGACAGGGAGTGCAGATCCTCCGGGCGCAACTGCTTTACAACCCGGCATTCCCTCATCGGGAACTCGCCCGCGGCGCGGCAGATCACGGTCGGCCCCAGCCGCCGTATGTTCTGGCGATCTATCGTCTGCGTCGGCTCGGTCCAGGCAAGCACCACCCGGCCGCCTTTCCGCATGGCAGTCAAATCGTTGACCGGACGCGGTAACTCCAGAGACGGCGGCATGGGAACACCGGGCGCGCCGCAGCCGACGGCACACCACAACAGCCCGATGACGAGAATATAAGTGTAGGCAATCTGATTCCGCATGTGCGAGCCATCAGCCTAACACCTGGAACCGGCAACAGAAAAGCCTTGAACCCTGAAACGATATAAAATTCGACCGTTTTAGCAGGCTGCTGAAAAACGCGCCGAAGCAGCGAGCGAGGCGCTACCGAATGTGCAATCCAGAAGTGAAGCGTACAAGATGTTGGGGGCTTGCCCTTCCCAAAACTTGTTTTTCAGCAGCCCGTTAGGCCTCGGCTTTCGAACTCATTCGATCCCGGTAGGCGGCATAGTCCGGCACAAGGCGTTCGTAACTGCTCCTCATCAGCGGTGAGGAAATCATGAAATCGGCCGAGGAGCGATTGCAGGCAACCGGAATATTCCATACGTTGGCGATTCGCAGCAGCGCTTTGATATCCGGATCGTGCGGCAGCGGTTCCAGCGGATCCCAAAAGAAGATGACAAAATCGATTTCCGAATCGGCAATTTTCGCGCCAATCTGCTGATCGCCGCCCAAAGGGCCGCTCTCGAGCTTGTGGATCGAGATTTCCAACTGGTTCTCCAGAAGCTGTCCCGTCGTGCCGGTCGCATACAGGTTATGATCAGCCAGCAGGTCGCGATTAAAGTGGGCCCACTCGAACAGGTCCCGCTTTTTGTTGTCGTGAGCGACCAAGGCTATGTTCTTCTTCGGAGACATTGGCAGGATCTTATGTTTTTTCAATATGATAATTACCCCTTCCGTTATTTTCGCGCGCCCAGGTTACGCCGTAATGAATAAACCTCCGCCCATCGTTCGCCAGCAAACCTTCTTCCGCTAACGGCGTTGCTGGGGCAGCCTGGGAATCGTCGAAACGAGCTGCTTGGGGGGTTACCATTATTAGATGCTCGGAAGTGAGCCGCTGGTGCAAGGTGCTGCTTTTTACGCAAACGCTGCGCACTAGGTCTCCAACCATCGTTGCGTCAGTTGGGGTGGTAATGCGGTGTTGGGGAGCTGCGAATCATTGTTGCTGTGGGTGATATTTAGCGACTTTCCCTGCAAAATCCAGATAGTGCAATCGCGATCTGCGCAGATGCTTGATTGCATTGATTTTCATTACTATGTCACTGTATCTGCGGCGATGCTTGTGCAATAATCTGGGCGCAGCAGATGACCCTGTCGTTTTGTATCTATCGTTTGTACCCATATTTTTCCAGTGCAATGGAGGTGTTGTGAAAACAACTCAGAAACTAATCGTCCTGTTATTGGGCGTATTTGTCCTGATGGTTGCTTCGCTTGCAGTAGCTCAGGCCCCGAAGCCGCCGACAAGCGTAGTTCTTCCGGCGCCAAATGGCGCGGTAACTTTCGACCACGCGGCACACACCAAGGTCGGCAAATGCGCCGATTGCCACCATGCGTCGAAACCGCAGAAGCCCTCAAAGTCTGGATTCGAGAAATGCGGCGATTGCCACACTAAGACGGCGACTCCGCCAGTAACCACCAAGTTGCAGGCTGCTTTCCATAATCCGCCCGCGACTGCCGGAACCTGCATCGATTGTCACAAAACGCAGAACGCGGCTGGCAAGAAAGCGCCCGCAAAGTGCGCCGACTGCCACAAGAAAGCCTAAGCGTCTTCTGTTTCAGACCATTCGAACCCGCGACTCAAATCGCGGGTTCACTGTTTTCGGGTTGATTTCGGTGCGACGAACTGGCCTATCCGGGGTATTCCCAGTCTCAATCGGCATTATCGGAAGCGGCTCTGAGCGCCATCTTCGGCGTTCGGCCGGCCATCTCGGCTCCGGCGTCGGACGGCAAGGTAAAGGCGGAATAGGCCGACAATGCGGTGATCAGTCCCATAATGAGAAGAGCCGGCCAGAAATCGCTTGCCACGATGGTTCCGTGCTTTTGCAGGAAGCTGGACGCCTGTAAGGCAAACGCACCCACGGTGACCCCCATGCCAAGCGACAGTTGCTGCACGGTGGCGTACATGCTGGTGGCTTGGCTGACAAGTGGGTCGGGAATGTCGGCGTAAGTGATTGCATTCAGGGACGTAAACTGCAAACTGCGGACGCATCCGCCTAACAGAAGGACCACGAAGATGAGCAGATGCGGCGTTCTTGCCGTAAACAACGCCATCACGGCCACGCTCACCGCCGAAAGCAGCGCATTGTAGGCGAGCACCGAACGGAACCCATACATCCGCAAAAACATCCTGATGGCGCCTTTTATAAACAATGCGCCGACCGCCGAGGCGCAGGTCAGCAATCCTGATTGCAGCGGGCTCATGCCAAAACCGAGTTGCAGCAGCAACGGCAGCAGGAGCGCGATCGAGCCAATTCCAATGCGGAACAAGCATCCGCCGCCAACTCCGACCAAGAATGTTTTGATCTTGAACAAGCCGAGATCCAGCAGCGGCATTTCCGTGCGCCGGGCGAGGCGAAAGTACGCGTAGGTAATGACGGCGCCAACTACAACGCTTCCAACCGCGAACTCCCGCGGCAGCAGGCGCTCGGTGATCGTGCTCAACCCGAACATCAGCAACGACAGCCCTGTCGCCGATGTAAGGAAGCCGGTCACGTCCAGCCGGGGAACCTCAGCCTCGCGGATATTTTCCATGAAGCGAAGGGCGAGAAAAATGCCCAGGATGCTGATCGGAACGTTGATGAAAAAAATCCAGCGCCAACTCAGGTAGGTGGTAATAAAGCCGCCCAGCGGCGGACCAACCAGGGGTCCTAACAACGCTGGAACCGTCAGGTAATTCAGGGCGGTAACCAGCTCGTCCCTGGAAACCGTTCTCACAATTACGATTCGCCCCACCGGCACCATCATGGCGCCGCCAATGCCCTGCAAGAAACGCGCGGTCACGAAGAAAGCAAAAGATCGAGCGACGCCGCACAACATCGAGCTGACCATGAAGGTTGCAATCGCCGCGCAAAAGACGGTTCGCCCGCCAAATTTGTCGGCCATCCAACCGGATATCGGTATGAAAACCGCCAAGCTCACCAGGTAGGCCGTCAACCCAAGCTTGAGTACGATCGCATCCATGCCCAGATCGCGGGCAATCATCGGCAGCGACGTGGTGATTACCGTCCCGTCGACATTTTCCATCAACAGAGCACAGGCGACGATCAGCGGGACAAAAAGCTCCGGCCGGATCTTGGGCCAGAGCCTCCGGCCAAACAATCTCTCCGATACAGAATTTGAGCGACGTGCGAGTGATGCGTCAGCTATTTTTTCAGGATCTTCTAGAATTTTTGCCACGAGTTCTTATTAATAGTATCTCTGTTTTGCGGCGAAGTCGCAAACCCCTAAACGAATGACCTTCGCGAAAAACCCCTTCCGTAAGCGTAGCGGACTAGCCTCTAAGAGATTTGCCCGAATGCACGGGCACAAGCGGCCTTGCATTCTACAGCCGCCCCTAGATAATCGGATGCGCGTGAGCTGAAACGGTTTCAAAATCGTGCGCCAGGCTCTACCGAACGTGTGCGTCGGAAGCGATGAGCACAAGTATTGTGGGCTTGTCCTGAACCAAACTTGTTTTTCCAGTAGTTGGTTAGGAGATATGTCTTTCGCGAGCCTGATCGAAGAGAAACTGATCTAAGATGGAAACCGTATGCCCCAGAACGAACGAGACGCATGGAACCAGCGCTACCGTGATGGATCGCACGGCAGAAGTGGTCCCGATCCGTTCCTGATCAAGAGCTGTGAAGAGTTCATCCAGCCCTTGTTCCCCGCGAGTGGCACTGCGCTCGACGTTGCCGGCGGCGCCGGCAGGCATGCCGTATATCTTGCCGAGCGCGCCTGGCGCGTGACCCTGGCCGATATCTCCGAGTCGGGTATCGAGCGGGCACGCGACCTTGCCAAGCGGCACGGTGTGACGATCGATTGTTTGATTGGCGACGCTCGCAGCCTGGATCTTGGCCGCGAAATATTCGACGTCGTAATGGTTTTCTTTTACCTGGAGCGCGATATTTTCCCCATGCTGGGCGCTGCCCTGCGTCCCGGCGGGCTCATCGTCTATAAGACATACACACACGAGCACGAAAAGTTTGCCAGCCGCGGCCTGTCGCACCCCATGTACTTCCTTGGCGACAACGAACTGTTAGACGCATTTCCGGGTTTTCGCGTGCTCCACTATCGCGAGTCCGTGCATGAGCGCGGCATCGCCGAGCTGGTCGCGCGCAAACCGCTGTGAACTTCTGGAGGCCTGCTAGAGGCAGTCTCATAAATGCCTCAACAAGATCAACACGCAGCCGAGCTGAACCATGCCGAGGAAGTTGACGGCGTGACGCTCCCAACGGCTGGTCAGGCGGCGAAAGTTCTTAAGCCAAGCGAACAGTCGTTCGATCTTCCAGCGTCGCAGGTAGCGGCGAAGTGGCCGTCCATCCTGGGTTCGCCTTCGCTTGCGCCGGTTGGGCGCGATCAGTTCGACGCCTTGCTGTTGCTGCAGCCGCTCATCCAATCGGTCGCTGTCGTAAGCCTTGTCGCCGATCATTCGTTCGGGCAGGGCTGCGACGTGGCGTTGGGCGAGCGTGGCTTCGACCAGGGTGGACTCATTCGGCGAAGCGCTTGTAACCCGGACGGCGATAGGAAGACCATGGCTGTCCGCGATTGCCATGATCTTGCTCCCTTTGCCGCAGCGTGTTGGACCAATGCGATCGCCCCCCTTTTTGCCCCCGCGAAGGAGGCATCGATGAACGTCTCCTCCAACCCGAGTTCCCCACGCGCCAGCAGGTCTTCGCACAACGCCCACAAGATACCGTCCAGCACGCCGGCTTGCTGCCATTGCTGGAAGCGCCGATGGCAGGTCTGGTACGACCCATACCGTGGTGGAAGATCCTGCCAGGGGGCGCCTGTTCGCAGAATCCATAGCACACCATTCAGTGCTCGGCGTGCATCGCTCCAGGGACGGCCGCGTCCATCGGGCCGCCGTTTCTGGTTCCACTCCACCAGGGGCTTGAGACGTTCCCACTGCATATCCGTGAGATCAGCCATGCACCTGATTTGCTTCAACTCCGCTCGCAATGCAAGCATTTACTCGCGAGCGTCATTTATGAGATAGGTTCTAGGGAATCACCTTGCCCGGATTCATGATCCCCATCGGATCGAGTGCCGCCTTGATCTGGCGCATGGTGTCCAACTCCACGCCCCCGCGCCATTTCTCCATCATGTAAGCCTTGAGCTGTCCCACTCCGTGTTCGGCTGAAAAACTGCCGTCGAAGTGGCGCACCACCTCATTGACCGTGTCCATGATGGCGTGGTCCAGCTTCAGAAATTCCGCGTTGCTGGCACCTACAGCCGGGAACAGATGAAAATGAATGTTACCGTCCCCCAAGTGCCCGTAGGCCATGATCCGGATCTCGGGAAATTTGCGGGCACACGCCTCGGTGGCCTGGGCGATAAACTCAGGCGTTTTGGAGACCGGCACGGAGACATCGTTCTTGATGATCGCGGACTCGCGCTTTTGCGCTTCCGAAAAATTTTCCCGCATCTGCCACAACGCCAGACGCTCGGTTGAACTTCCCGCCAAGGCGGCATCCAGCACCACGCCGGAGTCCATCGCTTTGCCCAGCACATCTTCCAGTTTCTCGCGCAATCCGGCATCGGGAGAAGCATCGGCCAACTCCACCAGGACATAGTGATCGGCGCGCTGGCTCAAGGGCGACCGCGTGTCGGGAAAATGCTTGAACACAAGCTCTACCATGTCTCCGCACGCATATTCGAAGGCCTGAATCGAGGCGGGATAGGATCGCCGGCACAATACCAGAAGGTCCAACGCAGCCTGCGCCGAGGGCACGGCGCAAAATGCCAGGGCGATATCATGCGGGCGGGGAACGAGCTTCAACACCGCCGCTGTTACAATGCCGAGCGTTCCCTCGGCCCCCACGAAGAGCTGGCGGAGGCAGTAGCCGGTGTTGTCTTTGCGCAGGCGCCTGAGTCCATTCCAGATGCGGCCATCGGGCAAAACGACCTCCAGGCCAAGCACCATCTCACGCGCGTTGCCGTAGCGAACGGTGTTGTTTCCGCCCGCGTTGGTCGATATCACGCCACCGATCTGGGCCGTGCCCTCCGAACCCATGGAGAGCGGCAACGTGCAGTTCGCGGCGGCCGCCGCCTCCTGCGCGGTCTGGAGCGCTACACCTGCCTCAACGGTCATGGTGAGATCGATCACGTCAAGTTCCCTGATCTTGTTCATCCGGGAAAGTGAGAGCACGATCTGGGTGCCTTCCGCGCTCGGTGTTGCGCCACCCATCATGCCGGTATTGCCGCCTTGGGGCACGATTGCAATTCGCCTCTCCGCGCAGAAGCGCACAATCGACGCCACCTCCGCCGCCGAGGCCGGTCGCACCACGGCCGGCGTTCGCCCTTGGTAGAGCTGGCGCCAATCCTCGCAATAGGCAGCCGTGTCCTGCGGATCGAACAGGCAGCCCTTCTCGCCGACGAGGCTCGTCAGCGCCGAACGGAATTCAGACTTGGCAACCGATACGGCAGTGGGTTCAGACATAGGTTCCTTCTATCGAAGAAAATGAGGTGTTCGTGATGCTGATGATTGCAGACTATACGGGTAGTTTTTCGATTGCAACTGCCGGGCAAGCTTGCTAGGCCTCACGCAACTTGATGACAACTTTGATTGCATCTTCGATTCTGTCGCGGGCATACTTCAGCGCCATCGGCAGCTCTTGCAATGGAAAGGTGTGCGTGTGCAGCAGCTTCGCATTGAACCGCTTTTGCTTCATCAGCGCGGCCGCGCGGTGGGTTGCGCTTCTGCCCTCTCCTCGAATGCTATAGATGTAGAGATTGTTCCTCACAATCTTGGCAACGTCCACGAGCGCCGGCTCCAGCGGGAAGGCGGCGAGGCAAATACGGCCTCCGCGAGTCATCATTTCGAGCGCTTGATTCAGCACCTTGGGATGGCCCGAGGATTCAAACAGGTAGTGAACGCCCTGACCGCCGGTGATCCGTGCCACCGCTGCGACTGGATCGTCGTTGGTTACGTTAATCAGGTAGTCCGCGCCCAGTTGGCCTCCGATTTTCAATCGGGCATCATGCATCTCGGTGAGGATCACGGGATCGGCGCCCAGGGCTTTGGCCAAGGCAACCGCCATCAGCCCAATGGGGCCGGCGCCGATGACGACCAGGGATTCTCCGGCGATGAGGCCACCCAGAGTATCGAGGCCGTACATGGCGGCTCCGGCGGTCACGATCAAAGTAGCTTCTTCGTCGCCCATCTCCTCTGGCACATGGACGAGGGTGTTCACGTGGTTGATGGCGTACTGCGCAAACCCTCCGTCGGTGGTGAAGCCGTTGGCGCGGTGTCCCTTGTCGTGTTCGCCGTAATTCATGCCATAGTTCAGACAGGCCGTATACATGCCCATGCGGCACCTTTCGCAACGGCCACACCCCGCGTGGACCTCCACGGCAACGCGATCGCCGAGGGCGTATTCATCGACCCCCGGGCCGAGTTTGACAACGGTGCCCATATACTCATGGCCCGGGGTCCAGTTTTTGTTGAATGGAAGACCCCCCTGAACCCAGGCGGGGACACCTATCGAGACGACCTCGACATCGGTGCCGCAAATCGCAACCGCATCGACACGCACCAGGACCTCGGCCGGCCCAGGGTCGGGAACCGGTTTTTCGGTCAACCTCAGCTCCTGTGGGCCATCCAGAACCCAGGCTTTCATCAGCTTCGGAATGGCACACTCTTTCTCTTCCAACACCGGCTTTACTTCCCTTTCAGGCTACTCGGTGATTTTGGCAATCTTCTTGGCCATCTTCATCTTCTCGCTCAATTTGCCGAGCCTTTGATACATGATTCTCTGGCTCTGTGGAGATCCCGCGCCGTGCATGCTCTCGATCAGCGCGGTGCCGCCGGTCATGTTCTCCAGCAGTCGCAAGGCTTTCATGCGGGTCTCGGTGGAGACGCCGTCGATGCCCTTCAAGTACTTCTCGACGTACTTGCCGATCTTCGGACTGTGCAGATCCTTGTCCGCCGGAAGCGTTGCCAGAATGCCGCCGCCAATGTCCTGCGCCAGCCTCGAAATCTCGTAAATCGCACGCGTGATGTTGTGCTTCGTACAGTTGGCCAGGAGTGGGTCGGGATAGTAAGCGCCGCTTTTCGTCTTGCTGCCTAAAGCCGAACACGCCACCGAGCCGCTATAGACCGTCTCCGCAAGGTGCAGCATCTCCACCAGCTTATCCTTGATGTGCGAGGCCCCCAGAGATCCCTGGTACTGGGCCGTGAGAGCGGTTGCGCCGATGATCACGTCGGAAACACCTCCCTTGCAGCCGCCGTAATTCTGGCGATGCAGGGTGGCAAACCTTTCGACGAGTATGCCGCTGAAATCGATTTCACCGCACATGAAAACCCGCTCCCAGGGAACGAATACATCCTCGAAGATGACCAGCGCTTCGCCGCCGACCATGCCGAATTCCTGGTTGCCGGCGTCGATGCCCTGGGTTTTGCGCTCGTCGTTGCTCTGACGGCCGAAAATCATCGTAATGCCAGGCGCATCCAATGGAATGGCGGCGACGACCGCATAGGCCTCATCGCCTTCCTGCATGGACTGACACGGCATGATCATGATTTCGTGGCTATTGACGGCCCCGGTCTGGTGAGCCTTGGCACCGCGAACCACGATGCCGTCGGCGCGCTTTTCGACGATATGAGTGAAAAGATCGGCGTCCGACTGCTGGCTGGGACGCTTCGAGCGATCGCCCTTGACATCCGTCATGCCGCCGGCCAGCATGAAATTCTCTTCCTGGATTTTCGCCAGATACTTCTCCAGCCGCTTGAAGTATTCGGTTCCGTGCTTCTCGTCGATTTCATAAGTGGTCATGTAGAGCGCGTTGAGCGCGTCGAAGCCCACGCAGCGCTGGAAGCAACTGGCGGTTTCGTGCGCCAGGGCGCGAAGCATCTGCACCTTCTTGATCAGGTCGTCCACCGACTGATGAATGTGCGTGAAGCGGCTGATCTTGCCGCCCGTGAGATGACTCTTAGCCATGAGCAACTCTTCGTATTCCGGAGCCAGCGCCATTTCATAGGTCTTAGCTGCACTGTTGATATGCGGAAGGAATGCCGGAAATGCGCTGCGATCCGGAACCTTCTCGCCCATAAAGTAAATATTCAGCGGCTGCTGGCGCAGGCTTTCGACATAATCTTGCTTGGACTTGATCTTCATTACTCCCCCTAACTGAGTAGCGCTTTGACGATCGCTCCCGCATCCACGCGATCGTGCTTGATGGAGATAACCCGATACCGTGATATCTCCGGGTTTTGCTCGGGGCAGGCGCGGTCGCAACCGGCGATCATTAAAACCGTGTCAAAGCCCCGATCGTCGAAGCTGACCCACGCGATGGAATCCCCGGCAGCGGCCCGGATCTTGGCGAACAGCTCGACTCTATCGAATCCCGGATCGCAACCACCGCAGTATTTCAGGGCCGCCCGCTTGCTCATCGAATCCTTTGCCCCGTCACCGGCCGCTACCAGGCTGCTGAAAAAACGCGTCGAAGCACCAAGCGAGGCGCTACGTCATATATGCATCACAATGTCCCTGCACAAAGACTTTGTGGCGCTCTGCCTAGAACCTGCTTTTCCGCAGCCTCCTAAACGAGGGTGTGGCCACCGTCGATATAGAACTCACCCCCGGTCATAAATGGCGGGCAGGTCGCCAGGCACAGTGAAATCGACTGTAACTCGCAAACCTCGCCCAACCGGTTGATCGGTATCATTTTCTTGACCATCTTCTGCCCTATTTCCGAGGCGAAGAAGTCCTTATTGATGTCGGTCAGAATATAGCCGGGGCAAAGCGCGTTCACCTGGACGTTGTCGCGCATCAACTCGAGCGCCATCACCTTGGTCAACTGGATGACGGCGGCTTTACTGGCGCAGTATCCCAACAGGTTGCGCGTCGCAATCTTCCCCAGGATCGAGGCGACATTGATGATCTTGCCGCTCTTTTGCCGCGCCATGACCTGGCCAGCCGCCCGCGAGACCAAGAAGGTTCCCCGGAAGTCGACGTTCATCACTTCATCCAGATCCGCGTCGGTCATCTTCAACACCGGTTTTTCGCTGCCCGATATTCCCGCGCAATTGACCAGAATGTCTATCGTTCCGAACTCCGCCACCACCTCTTTCACAACTCCGTCGACCAGCTTGGAATCATGCACGTCGAGAGCTTTGCCGGCTGCCTTCACGCCGTAGGTCTCGGCGATTTTCTTCGCCGCCGACTGGCAGCCCGCCAAGTTGCGAGCGGCAAGCACCACGCTGGCTCCGGCCGCGGCATAGGTCTCAGCCATGGTTAACCCAATCCCTCTATATCCACCCGTAATGAGAGCTACCTTGCCGTCGAGCGCGAACAGCTTGTCGAAGATAGGATGTGCCATTCTCAGTTCTCCCTGAACAAGCTCCTGGCTAGCAATTATTTCTACGGGCGACTTTCTCCGACAGCTTCTTGAAGCACAGCTCGACCGCATCGAGTGTGGATTCACGCTTGGCAAAGACGAACCTGACTTGTTGGTTTCCGCCGTTTGATTTGTAAAAGCTCGATCCTGGAACAGCCGCGATTCCTCCCTCCTCGACCAAGTACTTCACGAAAGCGAGGTCGCTCTCGAATCCGAACGAGGACACGTCAGACATGATGTAGTAGGCGCCACGGGGAGTGAATGCCCTGAAGCCGGCCTCTCGCAGCGCCTTCAACACGCGGTCGCGGCGCCGCTGGTACCCTTCCGCCAGCCCCTGGTAGTAGCTTTCCGGCAAAGCGAGCGCAACCGCTCCCGCGGCCTGCAAGGGCGAGGGAGCACCAACCGTAAGGAAATCGTGCACCTTGCGAATGGCGCTCGTAAGCGTTGGGGGCGCAACCGCCCATCCCACACGCCAACCAGTCACGCTGTAAGTTTTTGACATCCCATTGATGGTAACGGTGCGGTCGCGCATGCCGTCGATAGTGGCCAGCGAGACGTGTTGTGCGCCGTCGTAAAGAATGTGCTCGTAGATCTCGTCGGTCACGGCGATAACGTCGAACTCGAGGCAGAGATCGCGTATGCATTCCAGCTCGGCCCGGGTGAATACTTTACCCGTCGGATTGTTCGGAGTGTTGACGATGATGACCCTGGTGCGAGCGCTGAAGGCGGCGCGCAACTCGGCTGGATCAAAGCTCCATTCGCCTTCCGGTTCCCGCGGCGGACGTAAGCTGACGAACTTGGGCGTGGCGCCGGAGAGAATCGTGTCCGGCCCATAATTTTCGTAGAAAGGCTCGAACACCACGACCTCTTCGCCCGCATCCACAAGGGCGAGCAGCGTGGAGATCATCGCCTCCGTGGCCCCGCAGCAGACGGTCACCTCCGTCTCCGGATCCAAATCGAGACCTTGCCACACCTTCATTTTGCGCACAATTCCCTGCCGCAGGTCTCTCGCTCCCCAGGTAATCGCATATTGGTTGATCTCCGATGCGATCGCCTGTTGTGCCGCGCACTTGAGTTCCTCCGGCGCGGGGAAATCGGGAAATCCCTGCGCCAGGTTGATGGCATTGAACCGCAGCGCCTGCCGCGTCATGTCGCGAATCACCGACTCCCTGAACTGAGCTGCTTTCGAACTGATCCCACTCTGCTTGCTCATTTGCTTATATCTCCAGTATTGCAAATTGCAACCTAGTTCGCTGGATATAGAATCTTCTTTTGTCCCTTTTGCCATTGCACGATCATGACTTCCTTCTTGGCTTGTCCCTTTGCGTCAAAGGCGGTCGGTCCCTGCACCCCGGGGAGATCTTTTGTCGCGGCCAGAGCATCGCGCATACCGCTGCGGGAACCGGCCAAATCTTTGGCCGCGCCAGATTTTTCGATGGCATTCTTCGCGATATACACTGCTTCATAAATTGCGGCGGCGAACATATCCGGAGGAACACCGTATTTCGTTTTGTAAGCGTTCACAAATTGCTGCGCCAAAGGATTTGGAGAACTGACCTCGAAGTAGCTGGTGCAGATCAATCCTTCGTCCGCTTCGCCGGCGAGGTTATTGTAATCGTAGGAAGACAGACCGCCGAACCCAAACAGTTGAGACTTGATCCCCAGCTCCTTGGCCTGCCGGGTAATTTGCGACCCTTCCGACAGGTTGCCGGCGATGATCATGGCATCCGGTTTGGTGTTCTTGAACTTCGTTAGTTGGGCGTAAAAGTCCGTATCACCGATGCTGTAGGACTCGGCGCTAACCTGCCCGCTCTTTTCCGTAATGTACTTGGTGACCGCAGCAGCCAATCCCTTGCCATAGTCGGTGTTTTCATGGATGACCGCAAACTTGCGGTTCTTGGTGTTGTTGTAAATGTAATTCATCAATTGTTCGGCTTGCATCGGGTTCGTCGCCGAGTTGCGGAAGACCCACTTGTTACCCGACTCGGTAATGTCGATGGCAACCGCGATCGGAACCAGCATCGGAATCTTTTCGCGATCGATAACCTTCATGTCGGCCAGAGTGGTTGCGCTGTTGAAGGTACCGATCAGGAAGCGCACTTCATCCTTGGTAACCAGCTTTTCCGTGGCCGAAACCGATTGCGCGGGAACCGAAGCGTCGTCCTCGAAAATTGGCTCCATCGTCTGGCCGCCCACGCCTCCGGTCTTGTTGATTTCATCGACGGCCAATTGCACGCCTTGCTTCATGCTTTGGCCCGGCTTGGCGTTAGGTCCCGTGTAAGGTCCAATCACGCCGAACTTAACCGGTTCTTTCTTGTCTCCGCCGCCCTGACATCCGGTCGCAATTAAACCGGCCACCATCAGCAGGACCACAAAAAAAGCCGGCCATCTCGCACTACTTTGAGAACGTGTCATGCAACCTATCCCCTCTTAAGATTTATTCGCCTAAATATGCCTTCTTGACATGCTCGCTCGCCAGCATTTCGGGCGCCGAACCGGACAAGGTCACCTGACCGGTTTCCAACACGTAGCCTCGCTGAGCGACTTGCAATGCCCGAAATGCGTTCTGTTCGATCAGCAGCACGGTGACGCCTTCGCGATTGATAGTCTGGATGATCTCGAAGATTTTATCGACCAGCATCGGCGCCAGCCCAAGCGAGGGTTCATCCAACAATAACAGCCGTGGCCTCGACATCAGGGCGCGGCCCATCGCCAACATCTGCTGCTCCCCGCCGGATAATGTTCCGGCAATCTGCCGCTGCCGTTCCTTAATTACAGGAAAATAGCTGTAGATCCGTTCATAATCCTCAACCAAATTCTCCCCGTCGCGCGTGTATGCACCCAATTCCAAGTTCTCCAGCACCGTCATCCTGGGGAAGATCTGCCTTCCTTCGGGGCAGTGGCTCACTCCAGCCTTGACGATATGGCGAGTACCGCGGCCGGTTATGTCCGCACCCGATAACACGATAGTGCCGCCGGCGACCGGCACCAAGCCGGAGATGGCTCTCACGGTGGTTGTCTTGCCGGCACCGTTCGCGCCGATGAGCGTGACAATCTCCCCTTCTTCGACGTAGAAGTCGATGCCCTTCAAGGCTCGTATGTGGCCATATTCAACCCTAAGATTACTCACGCGCAACAAATCAGTTCACCCGCCGGCCAAGATAGGCTTCGATCACCTCGGTGTTTGCCTGCACCTCCGAGGGGGTGCCCTCGGCGATCTTGCGGCCATAATTGAGAACCGCTATGCGATCGCAGATGCTCATGATCAGTTTCATATCGTGCTCCACCAGCAGAATCGTGAATCCCATGTCCCGCACCTGGCGGATCAACCGCATGAGTTCGGCTGTCTCTTGCGGATTCATCCCCGCTGCCGGTTCATCGAGCAGGAGAAGTTGCGGTTCGGTGGCCAAGGCCCGCACGATCTCCAATTCACGCTGCAGACCGTACGCAAGATTTTTCGCCTTCTCTTCCTTGTATCGGTTGAGCCGAAACATTCCCAGGAGTTTGTTCAGGTACTCCTCGGCTCTTTTCTCTTCCTGCCGTTTCCTGGGGGTATGAAAAACGTCGTCCAATATGGACTCGCGCAGGCGGCAATGCCGCCCTACCATCACGTTTTCCCAAACCGTCATGCTGGAGAACAAGCGAATATTCTGAAACGTGCGAGCGATTCCGCAGCGTGTCACGACGTCCGGTCTTTTCCCGGTAATGTCTTTTCCATCCAACTGAATCTTACCGGAGGCCGGCTTGTAGATTCCGCTAATCATGTTGAAGATGGTTGTTTTGCCCGAACCATTCGGCCCGATGAGGCCGAGGATCTCGCCATTGCCGACCGTCAAATCAACATCATTGATGGCAACAAGACCGCCGAAACGGATGATGAGATTTTCGCAGGACAACAACACTATGGGTCCTTCCTGGCCGCGACTGCCTTGGTGAGCGCACGTTTCCGGTTCGTCCATGCCGTGATTATGCGCTCCCGAGTGGATATGACGGCGCCCACCAACCCGCCGGGCATATATAGGATCATGACGAACATGGCTAATCCATAAATGACCAGCCGGTAGTCTTTAAAGAAACGCATTGATTCCAGCAGATAAGTAATTCCTACCGCGCCAATGACCGGCCCGACGATCGTACCCATGCCTCCGAGTACCATCATGATCAGGATGTTGATCGCTTCGCTGATGGTAAACGTATCTGGACTGATGAAACGAATATAGCTGGCGTAAAGAGCCCCGGCCAGGCCGGATAGTCCCGCTCCCGCCGCAAAAGCGACGATTTTGTAAAACGTCAAGTTGATGCCCATGACTTCGGCCGCGATCTGATCGTCATGGATGGCACGAAGGGCGCGATTGATTTTAGAGTTGACGAAATTGCGGTAGAGCACGAGCACGACTAACAGGATTACCAGGATCAGGTAATACATGCCGATCTTGCTGTCGAACGTCAGCGTGGTCACGCCCAGCGGTATTGGGTTGGGCGATGGAATGCCGATCAAGCCGTTCGGTCCCCGCGTGACCCTGTCCCAGTTCAACAGAATCAGGCGCACGATTTCACCAAAACCCAACGTGGCAATAACGAAATATGGCCCCTTCAAGCGAAGCGTCGGCAGCCCAAAAACTACGGCGACCAGCATGGCCGACAAAATGCCAGCCACCGCCGCCAGCCAGAATGCCAGCCCGAAGTTGAGCATCAAAAGCGCGGACGTATAGCTGCCAATGCCGAAGAATGCCGCCTGCGCCAGCGAGAGCTGCCCCGCATAACCTGCAATAACATTGAGCCCCAAGGACAGGAGAATATTGATCAGCGCAAGGATGGCGATATGCAGGTAGTACGACTTAAGACCCAATTGCGGGAATAGTAATGCTAGTAATACCGATGCCGATATTGAAAGTTGCTTGACGGAAGGCCTGTACACGTAACTTACCTATACCTTTTCCAATTGGGTGCGTCCGAACAGGCCCTCTGGCTTGAAAACCAGAACAACAATAAGGATGAGAAATGTCACCACATCCTTGTAATCGGAAGATATGAAGCCGGCGGTCATGCTCTCCGTTAAACCTAGAATAAAAGCAGCCCAAATTGCCCCGGCGACATTGCCCATTCCGCCGAGGATAACAACGGCGAATACCTTGGCTATGACCATCAGGCCCATGGCGGGCGACACCAGGAAGATGGGCCCCACGAGAGTACCTGCGGCGGCAGCCAGAGCGGCTCCAATGGCGCAAGTCAGGCGGAAGATTCTATTGATATCAATGCCCATCAGCCGGGCCGCATTCAGATTCTGTTCGCACGCCCGCATCGCTTTGCCCAGCCTGGTCCGTTTGATTACGTAGCTGAATATGACCATCAACACCACTGTAACTATGAAAACCAGCAGGCGTTGCACCGTAATGGATAGGCCAAGTAAGGATAGATAGGTGTTCGAGAAGTGAGTTGGAAAACGTAACGGGTTCGGGCTGAAAAGGGCGATAGCACCGTTCATCAAAAAAATCGAAATGCCCAGAGTTCCGATAACCATGTTCATTTCATGCGCGCCCCTGAGGGGCCTGAATACGAACTTCTCCACCACCATTCCGAATAGAGCCATGATAAACATGGAACCGATGAGTCCGACCAGGAAAGGTAAATGCAATCTAACGACAAGGAACAGGCCGACAAAAGCTCCCAGCATGTATAGTTCGCCGTGAGCCCAGTTCACGATACCCAGAATGCCATATATCAATGTCAACCCGAGGCCGATCAGTGCATAGGTACTACCCAAGACCAGCCCGTTAATGAGCTGCTGAACAATCTCCTGTCCCATGTACTCACTCTCTGGCTTCGCTGCTATCTCAGACTCTGAAACTGTTCGTCATCGCATTCCGGTTGAAGCACCAGCGGGAAACACGGGCGGAATAGGAATGCGCGGATCGTACCGCCGCGCCGCGTTCCAGCTTTCGTTTGCGCAGCCTTAAGACTAGCGGGCTGCTGAAAAACAGGCTGCGCTGATATGAGCATACAAGCAATTGCGCCGTGTAGCTCTGAGGTCGTGAATTCCGTAGCGCCTCGCTTGGCCTGCCCCAACAAGCCACCAGCGGGATTGTCGGGGACCCCGGCTTCGACGCGTTTTTCGGCAGCCTGCTGGTGTTTGGAGAAAAAGTATAGCCCAGGGAAACACGAGGTCCAATCGCATTGATCACACAAAGATATGACGTTTGTCACAGGATGGAGGCGACCATAGTGACCGGCAATAAATCAGGACGAGCCGCAGCCGCCGATTGCCGAGCCAACACGGGGTCTGTTTCGGGCTTGCACTGCCAGCTCAAAGCGAGACCGGCCTGCGCGTTCAGTGTCCCGCATCGTCACCACTTTGCAGCGGAATGTTATGATCGCCTCACCTTTCGGAGATCGCTGTTTTGACCAGAATTAGCCGGCAAGATTGCTGGACTTAGACCTACAGGAGTCACATGGCTGAAATCTTTCATTCATCAAGTCGATGGGCTGAACTCCGTTTGGCGTTGCTGGATGTAGTCGGTGAGAAGGGTTGCCTCTTTGACCAGCAAGACACTGCCGCCTATTGCGAGGATTGGCGCCGCCTTTATAAAGGACGTACACCGGCGGTCGTGCGTCCCGCCAGCGCGGACGAGGTCGCGGCAGTTGTGCGTTTGTGCGCCGAAAGGAATTTTCAGATCGTGCCTCAGGGTGGCAACACCGGCTTGATGGGCGGCGCAATACCCAGCGAGGCAGGCACCGAAGTCGTGCTTTCGTTGTCGCGGATGAATAAGATTCGAGATCTCGATCCTGTCGATATGACCATGACGGTCGAGGCAGGAGTGACGCTTAAAGCAGCGCAGGACTCGGCTATCGCTCAGGAATGCATGCTGCCAATATCCATGAGCTCGGAAATGTCCGCGCAGATTGGCGGCATTTTGTCCACCAATGCAGGAGGAAATAATACCGTCCGGTATGGCAATGCACGAGACCTCGTGCTGGGGTTGGAGGTTGTCTTTGCCGACGGTCAAATATGGAATGGACTGAGGCGTCTACGCAAGGACAATACCGGATATTGTCTCCGCCAGCTTTTAGTCGGGGCCGAGGGGACGCTCGGCATTATCACGGCAGCGGTGCTGAAACTGGTGCCCCGTCCGAATGACCTCGTCTTGGCCTTTTGCGCGATACCATCTGTTCAGTCGGCCCTGGATCTCTACTTATTGTTTCGGCGGTACCTATGGAACTTCATTCAGGCATTTGAGTATATGTCCGGCGAAGGAGTAGATCTAGTATCGAAGCACTTCCCGGATGCGCAAATACCTTTGCCTCAAAGGGCCGATCACTATGTCCTGCTGGAGTTGGCCGATGCTTCGCGGGATTCAGGCCTTCGGGAAAGAGTCGAGGAACTCCTGGGGGAAGGGATGGCTGGAGGGCTCGTGTTGGATGCTGTTCTGGCGGGAAGCTCGGGCGAGCGTGCGGCCCTATGGAAGCTGCGGGAAGAGCAGGCCGAAGCACATCAGCGAGAGTGCGCGGGCGCGACAGTGCTGAATGATGTAGCCGTGCCGGTATCCAAAGTGCCGCAGTTCATCACTCTTGTCGAAGCGGCCTGTCAACAGCGGTTCCCAGGCATTCGGGCGATCCCATTTGGTCACGTAGGGGACGGCAACATCCACCTCGCTCTTTTGCCGCCGATTGGCGGCGATCCGGTAGCGTTTCTGGGACGCGGGGATGACATGATGAATACCGTAAACGAGGTCGTTCGCAGCTTCGATGGCAGCTTTTCCGCGGAGCACGGAATCGGCCGTCTGAAGTCCTATATGATGGACCAATGGCGCGGAGGTGCGGAACTAGAAGCTATGCGGCAGATCAAGGCGGCACTCGATCCGCGTGGGATTATGAACCCCGGTAAGCTACTGCCTTCCCGTCGCTGAATCAGTTCAAGAGAATTCAACTCGGTTTGGCCGTCGCTGAACATCGGCGATAATTTTGTGCTGTGATTGCGACGATCCAGATTTCATAATCCCGACCTACCGTATGCAAGAACTCCGTCCGGATATTGTCGAATGGGGGCTGCTCCTCGAGTCCTTTGGATCGCCTATTCTTCGCGCTTCTTGTCCAACGTTCCTGAGTCTCCCTTACTCATAGCTTGGGTATTCTCCGTCCCAAACTATGCTGCGATACCTCGTGGGATCCGTGTCGCCTTCGGTGCTGATCAGGAGCACGTGTGAGTTCCGGTCCAAGCCAAGTGCGGCTCTTGCGTCTTCGAGGTAAGCGCTCTTCATCAAGGCGGCCAGCAAGCCCGTCGTGACCGCGCCGGATTCACCCGAGATGATACGAGGATCGTCATGCAAGGGATTGCCGAGCATCCGCATGCCCTTTGCGGCCACCCAATCGGGACAGGAGAAGAATGCGTCGCTGTAATCGCGCAACAGCTCCCACGCTATGTGGCTAGGCTCGCCACACGCTAGCCCAGCCATGATAGTCGTCATTTCTCCGGTAACTATCCTCGGTTTGCCGTCATTTGCAACCGCCGATCGGTAGAGACAGTCCGCTTGATCCGACTCTATGATTGCAGTTACTGGTCGATCGTTGCCGAACAGGTCAGCGAAGTAGCCCTGAATGGCGCCGGCGAAAGACCCTACCCCTGCCTGAAGGAAAACGTGGGTAGGTTTCTTGATACCAATACGACATAGTTGTTCAATCGCCTCAGCGGCGATCGTCCCATAGCCTTGCATGATCCAAGTCGGGATTTCCTCGTACCCTTGCCAAGCCGTGTCCTGGACCATAATCCAGCCGTGCTCGCGAGCGCCATGCGCTGCCAAGCGGACAGCATCGTCATAATTTCCCTCGATAATAGAAGCGCTCGCGCCCTCAGCCCGAATATTCTCCAAGCGCGTCGGCGAGGATCCTTTCGGCATATAGACAACTGCTTTTTGTCTCAACTGCCGCGCAATCCACGCGACGCCTCTGCCGTGGTTTCCATCTGTAGCCGTGACGAAGGTGACATCGCCGATCTGTTGACGAACCTCCGGCGAGAGAAGTTTGGTGCGATCCAATTGGCTGACATCAGTGCCCAGATGCCTTGATAGCTGCCTGGCTACGGCATAGGAGGCGCCCAAGACCTTGAATGCGTTGAGCCCAAAGCGAAAAGATTCATCCTTTAGAAACAGCCCGGCGATCCCCATCGAGTCGGCCAATGACTCCAAGCTGTCCAAGGGCGTTTCCTGGTATTCCGGGAAACTGCTATGAAAGTCTCTGGCCTTCTTCACTTCTACAGTACCGAACAATGCGGTGGACACACCTTCCGCTTTCTTAATCCGGTTCGAAGTCCAAGCTATGCGATTGTTCATTGTGCCTTTGATCATAGAGTCGCGTCCGAAAACGGAGACCGTCGATAAAAACTGCTCACCGGCAAAGGGTAAGAAGACAACTCAAGTCCGTCGACTGATGATGTTGATGGTCAGGATCTCAAATCGCGCCATTGTTTCATCGGTTATAAATCGGGCTTGGGCCGCGGAACTCTTTCCACACCGCATCACAGGCCTCGACGGTCGCCTTGGAATGCGGTCCCTCGCTGCATGCTTTGAGATTCTCTTCCAACTGCTCCATACGAGAAGCACCCAGGACTATGCAATCGACGCCGGTATGATGCAGAAGCCAATTCAAGGAAAGGCTGACAAGCGACCGGCCTGCATCCGCGGCTATTCTTTTTAACTGCTCCACCGCTTTGAAATTCTGCTGGTTCCAATAGCGATTCTGATACAGCGGGTTGGCGTCAAAGCGAGTGCCGGGGGAGATCGTTTCGGACTTATGCTTGCCTGTCAGCAAGCCGCCAGCGAGCGGATTATACGCAATTGTGGAAATGCCCAGTTTTTTTGCCATTGGCATGAATTCCTGCTCGATGCCGCGTGCAATCAAGCTATACATAGGCTGGGCGATGGACGGTGCCTGGTATTTGTTCTTGTCGGAGATCCACTGCATTTCGCAAACCTGCCAGCTCGCGTAGTTTGAAATCGCTATATAAAGGATCTTCCCTTGACGGACAAGCGTGTTCATCGCATCCAGGGTCTCTTCCATCGGAACGCTGTAGTCCGGCTCGTGCAAGTAGTAGATGTCGAGGTAATCTGTTTGGAGGCGTCGCAGGCTCTCTTCAACCGCGCGGAAGATCGCGCGTTTCGAGAGTCCGGCGTCATCGGGCCCATCACCCATTTTGTGATGAACCTTAGTAGCCAAGATCAGTTCCTTACGCTTGCCGCGGAGCGCATTCCCCAGCATGCTTTCCGCTACGCCATGCTGGTAGCCGTTTGCGGTATCAACGAAATTAATCCCAGCTTCGATTGATCGCTCGATCATGCGCGTGGCACAGAATTGATCCACCGGCTTGCCAAAGGTCATCGTGCCAAAACAGAGCCTGGAGACACGAATTTCAGTACGGTTCAGTTGACAGAAATCCATAATCTATTCTTCTCCTTGCCTTGGATAAATCTATGGCTGAAAGCCAGAGAGCCTATAAATCTCTCTTTTATCCGTGGGTTACAGCGTGTCTACCATCATTCCTCCGGGAATCTGGAAGGCGGCTCCGCTCAACCTATAAGAACCTCGGCGGCCAAGCAAGGATACAGCTTTTCAAAACAAAGAACTGGCTATGCTACCAGTAAGCGGCAGGCCACCCTAGCCATGAATTCGCAGTACTGGGCAATAACTTTTTCATTGAAGTCAAAGCAAAAGTGATGGTGGCCGGCAGAGGCGTCGGCACCGAGCTGAACATAAGTTCCCTTGCCACCTTTTTTCTGAACGCTCGTCAGGAGATGAGAAAAATCCTCCGTAGCTCCGAAACTAATACTCTCCTGAATATTTCCGAAGCATCCCATTTCTTGCGCGATTGTCGCCGCCAGTTTGGCCATTTCTAGACTGCTCTCCCCACCTTGCGTCGCGCCGGTACACTCAGCTTTATAGTCCACGGCATACATGTGGGCGGCTGCTTCGATAATTCGACGGGCTTCTTGGGCCATGAAATCGTTGATGTTGGTAGTTACCCCTCTCGTCTCCAGTTGCAGAACAGCGTTGGGTGGAATAATGTTGCGCCCCTGGCCGGCATGCAGCGAACCGACATTGATCCTCGAAGCGCCTTGGCCGTGGCGGGAGATGGCATGTAGGTTTAAAGCGCAGGTGGCGGCCGCAAGCAAAGCATTTCGTCCTTCTTCTGGGGACATACCGGCATGAGCCGGTATTCCTGTAAAGGTGACGTCCAATTTGGTGGTCGCCAGGAACTCACGGGCTCCGCAGATGAAGTCGCCCAAGTGACGAGCCTTGATGCCGATGTGCCCGCCAAAAATATAGTCCACGTCCTCCAAAATTCCGGCGGCCTCCATAGCTGCCGCGCCGCGGCTACCCTCTTCACTTGGCTGAAAGATCAGCTTCACTGTTCCGGAAAGATGATCTTTCAGATGCATAAGAATAATAGCTACCCCTAGTCCGGCGGCGGCATGGCCATCGTGACCGCAGGCGTGCATCGCTCCAGAATTGACGGAAGCGAATCCCTCCCGGTATGGGCGGTGGGTTTCCCCTTGTGATTCATTGATGTCGTTGGCGTCTATATCGAAACGCAGGGCGAGAGTAGGCCCTTCACCATGCCGAAGCGTGGCTACAAGCCCGGTCAGCCCTCCGGACATTTGTGCAACCAGTTCCGCATCCGCCCCCTGAGCCAGAGCCCGCTCCATGTGCTTTTTCAAAATGTCCGGCTTGGGCACTCCCAACATGGCACCTTTGTTGATGACATTCTCCCCAAGGTCAACTTGGTATCCCAAGGACATTAGTTTTTTCGACAGGATCGCCGTGGTCCGAAATTCCGTCCAACCAGGCTCGGCGTATTTGTGGAAGTCTCTTCTGGCAGTGACTAATTCTCGCTCAATGGTTGCCGTAAGTTCCTTGATGCGTCCCGCGCATTCTCTCAAGAGTTTTCCCTCGCTAAGAACTATCGTAATATCCAAGCCACGACCAGTCGGCTAAAGATAATCCCGCCGCTAATTGCAATCATAAGTTATCATTTCAGCGACACTGGCGCTGGTACTGTTACGATCTGGCAAAAGTGTTGGGGGAAGCATGGTGATCAACTTTGTGCGGACACGTGATGCAATCGACGACTCGATACGCTTTCAACCAATAGAACGCTTAAAAGTATATTTGTTCGGGGCAACTATATTGTTTGCATCGTTTGGAATGGGTGAAACGGTCTATCGACTTTTGTTTTCAGAGTTTGACGGCGCAACTGATCGTATTCCGGTTGAAGTGCTGTTTGGCTTGGTATTTGCCTGGCTCGCCACTAAATTCGTCGGCGGTGTTTACAGAAATCGCAAGGAGAGGAGCGCAAGGCTCAACTTCATTTGGGATCGGAATCGTCAAATACGAGGCGCCCTGGAAGGAATCACCCCGATGGCCCACCCATTGAAAAACCAGCAATCGATCCGAGTAATCCGCGAAGAAGTCGATAGAATTGAGTGGGCGCTTAAAGAAATCTTACCGGGCTAAGCTTCTCGGGCAAGTAGCAACTGGAATACCACTTTTAACACGCCGGGGCTTGTGTTCATCCTTCTTCTCCATCCTTATGCTTTGCCGCCGGGGAACCGGGTGCCTGCGAAAACTTCAGCAGCCAGGCGCGGCCAAGCAAACGCTGCCGGTGGTAAAAGGCATAGACCTTGCGAGCCCACCGCGCGGAGCACCAATACGCCTTATGCCAGCGCCGAAGGGTCACTAGCTCACCGCCGAATTTGCTCTTGAAGCGGCCGTACCCGCTCATGTCATAGCACCGCAAGCCACGCTGCCTCCCTATGAGCATGGCGCTCCAATGCAGAAAATCGTTGGGGAAAAGCTCCCGCCCTTCCGCGGAATCGGCGCCACCCCAGAAGTAGAGGGTTTGGTTATCGAATGGGAACAGGCCGACCGACAGCAGCCGCCCTTGGGAATCGCGGATACGTAACCCGAGGATGCGATCGACGCGGCGCAGATGCTCAAATAGCAATTGCGGGTGGGAGCGCGGAAACCCTGGCGCAACGCCCTTTCTGCGCATCATGGCGCAGTAGCGATCGTGGAATTCGCCGGCGACTTCGGAAGTCTCGCAAATCTCCGCTTGCAGACCGAAGGCCTGCGCTCTTTTCACTTGGTAGCGGCGGCTCTTGTGCAAGCGCTTGAGCATGGATTCTTCATCGTCCAACTCAACCCGGTAGGTGAGGTCTTCCATCGACTCGAAACCGGCGGCCGCAAGCACATCCTCGGGAAACCGGTTCTGTTCGAACTCCACCATGGCGATGTCTTCGCGCTTGGCCCAGGCATCCAGCGCGCGCAAAAATTCCGCCGGATCGGCACTGGCATCCAGCAGAGCGCCCATGGAGTTGGTGTACCATCCCTTCAAGGGGCTGCCCAGAATTCGAAACGGTCCCTTGCGCACCTCCCCGCCACAGAATAAGCCGAGACGCCGCCCTTGCTTGCACACGGCCCACTGCTGAATGGAAACGCCTCTGCTCTCGGCCAGATAATCAAGCCACGCTTGGCGATGGAAGATCTCATAGCGGGGATACGCCATCACGAGTTCGTCCCAGCGACTGGCATCTTCGGCGGATAGCGGCACCAGTTCATACGGCCCGGGAACGAGCACGGCCGCGGGGATGGAATCCATCACCTTGCTGGACAACCGATCACCTCCCGCAATTCCCGCCGGCTGAAGTACCACTCCGCCCTCCGATTACGTGCCGAGAGGCGAACATCAGGCGCGTGTCTCCGTCAGAAAAGTCCGGTAATTCCACGCCACTTCACGGGCGAGTTGCTGCCTGGCGTCAACATCATTATTCGCAGCGCTGCCGGCTACTGGCAGCAGCGCCCTGATCTGGCGCATTTCCGGCTCGCCGGGAGAGCCAGTAGAGCTTGCCGCCAAGCGCCTAGCAGCCTCATAGATGTAATAGCGCGGAGTACAACGTGGGCCCATCGCCATCCAACGCGGCCAGCTTCGCACGCCGCGCAGCCAACCAGTTCGCCGTACGACATAGAGCCACCCCCGAAGCTTCTGCAAAGCGCTCTGTCGTGCGGCCACCCCGGCGAACAAAATCTCCGGTGACGCTTCAGGCGCCGCTGAAGTGAGCTGCGCCAACTCCCATCGCCACAACTGACAAGCGTAGTCGAGCGCCTGCTGGGAAATCTCAGGGCCGGAATTACAATCACCGCCGCCGGATATTTTCCACCGGGTACACTCGTTTACACGTCCGGCAAAAACTTTAAGTCCAAAAGGAAGTGTCGCCTGCCCCTCCAGGCGCTCGGCTAGCTGCTGCAAACTCTGCGCCCGCAGCCCATACGTGGGCTCATAGGCGCCCAAAAACACCAGGAGTGAAGTCGCCATGTCCAGAAACAGTTTCATCGCACGATAGTGCAGCTCTTCAGGCGCGACCGCCAAATTTTCGTTGGGCGGAGTGCCCTGCGCTTCGTCCGGTTTTGGCGAAGGGTGGGTTGGTGCTGAATTTGCAGATAGCTCTAGACATTCGATGGTGCGGTTAGCCAGCAGCCGCCACGCATCTTCTGTATCGATGGCGGACGCGGCGAAACGGGGGATTAGCCCGAGAGGATTGCCATCTCCGCAAACGATGCGCCCGCAACAACGCAGTTCGTAGGTGAAAATGTGGGCGGGAAGCCGGCAAAAATAATCGTCGTGAACGACGGCCAGACCGACGTGGGCAAGGACCCCGGCTGCGCGCAAATCTGACTCGCATTTCGCGGTCAGGGCCGCCACAGCGGTGGCCGCCGGTAAGGGCGCGTGCCGCTGGAATACAGCCATGAAATCCGCGTCGCCCAACACCCGCCAGCCGCCGGAATGGGCAAGAATTGTCGCCTCGTCACGGGCAACGCTGCCGGTCAGGAGCAAGCTGCGCAAGCGATGGTCCCATTGCCGGCGGCAAACGCGAGCTACAATTTCGCACACCAGCTCACGAATGGCCCTCTGGTCAGCGCTCCGCACTCTACCCGATTTGTTTACGACTTCAATCAATCTGCTTTTCCCGCCGCGGTATCTTTGGAGATCTTCCGCCACTACCGCTTGTAAGACCTTCGCGATTCTCCCAAGCGCGCAAGTAGAGTTATAAAGAAACGGAGTGCTTATTCTACCTCGGACCACCGGTGCGGAGCGGTTCGATGAAGGCCGAGCTTATAAAATGACTTCTTAGCGATAGCTCAACTTAGCAGCATTCGGCACCCTGATCCTGCCGCTTGTCATCAGGCCTGCTTCAGTAAGTGGGATCCATCAGCGAGTCACGCTCCGAGCATGACCCCTACCGCATGCGCGACCCCGGAATGGTCATTCCCGAGAGTAACCACCCAACCGTTTTGCTTTAATTCTTTACAGGCATTGCCCATGATCACGGGCACACCTGCATAGTGAAGCATTTCAACGTCGTTGTAGTTGTCTCCTATAGCCATTATCTGTTGCCGTGGGATGCCGCGGTGCTCGGCCCAGCGCCGCAAAGCGTGTCCCTTCGAACAGGCTTGGTTAAGCACAACAACCAGAGAAAAGTCACGTTCTTCATACTGCGTGCGCAGTATCGTAACCTTATCAATGAGCCCTGAGGCTGACAAAGCGGTCTCTGCCTCGCGCATGCGATGCATGGTGCTGCAAAACCGGATCTGAATCGGAGACTCGGCAATTGCCATCTCCAATGGTTCTCCAAACTCGAGGTAAAGAGGGTTGTGCTCCTTCCACCGGCGAATAACCCCGTTCAGCTCAACCGCTGTTGCCACGACCAGTGCGCCTTTGGTCTCCCGGTCGAAGATCAAGACCGTGTCCCCTCGGAAAGGCGCCATGTGCCGCGTGAGCGCGCGGGCGGCATCGGCCGGAAGCAGGTCGCGGTGAAACAGACTGCCGTCGCCCAAGCGGGTAACTGCGCCGTCGGAGCTTATCAGGGTTACGTCAAAGCCGAGCGACCGCGCCACGGGAAGGGCAAACATATGCCGCCTGCCGGTAACCAGCGCAATCTCGACTCCGCGTTCATGAGCACGGCGCAGCACCGTAAGATTGGCGTCCGAAACTTGATGATTGGAATCCAGCAGGGTTCCATCGATGTCGATGGCGATGAGCCGAATCGATTGCATTCTACTTAATTCTAACTCAGGCTGGCGCTGACGATCGGATTGATGGGAGCGCGCATCGAAGACATCGCGCTCGAAAAACTTTCACGTTAGCAGGCTCTTGAAAAACGTGCCGAATCCGAGGCCCCCAACAAGCCCGCTGGTGGCTGGTTGGGGTGGGAAGCAGGAGACCCCGGCACGCGCTGCTTGTAACGTTTGCCGGGGTTCACAGTAAGCCGGGCGTTGATAGCTCCGAGGTCCACCTACTCTGAAACCGCTGCTGCGCAGAGGCCGGCAGGATTCACTGGCCGTAGTGAGCAGGCATTACACACGAGAATCAAAACCGAGTTGCATCTCTGCAATAATCGCGTCGGCTGCCGCGGCAGGATCCGGCACAGCCGTAATCGGGCGGCCGACAACCAGATAATCCGCCCCGTTCTCGGTGGCGGATCGCGGGTCCCCGGCTCGCTTTTGATCCTGGAGCTGCGCGCCAAGAGGTCGAATGCCAGGCGTAACCACCAAAAGATTGCCGTGCGTCGCTTCCTTGATCAGCTTGGCTTCCCTGGGGGAAGAAATAACCCCGTCGCAGCCTGCCTCAAGCGCTTTCACGGCGCGATGGAGAACAAGTTCCTGCAGAGAACATTCGTATCCAAGATCTCGAATATCCTTCACATCCAGGCTGGTGAGTACGGTGACGGACAATAGTTTCAGGCTACTGCTGCCTCTGGCCTCAGCCGCCGCCATAATGATTTCCGTATTGCCGTGAATCGTCAAAAAACTTACGCCGGCATCAACCACAACCTTCACCGTACGCTTGACAGTTTCACCGATGTCGAAAACCTTGAGATCGAGAAATATCTGCTTGTTGCGCGACTGGAGTTCACGCACAAATTCCAGCCCGGTACCGGTGAATAGTTCCAGGCCAACTTTAAAAAAATCCACCCGGGCATCCAGTTGGTCGACGATGCGCCTGGCATCGCGAGCCGTCGGCACATCAAGCGCGACCATCAGTCGTGAGCGGGCATCGATAGGAGCAGTATTGCGGAGAGAAGTAGTCATTGGAGTTGGATCGCTACTCATCTGGACATCTCATTTCGAGAAATGGAGTTTGCTCAACCAAATATTTGGCGCGCTTGCGTACCGCCATCTGTTGGATAATCCTTCAGCACCTCGACCCGTAGAGTATCCTAGCGCAATGTACCAGGCAAGACCTTTATCGGATTTGAGGAGACCCGCAATTCCAGCAGCGTTCACGCGATATCCCAAGAAATTCAGGAGGCAAATCTCACCGTCGTGAATAGGAGCTAGGCGGGGATGAGGGGACGATAAGTTCTTGGCAGGAATTTGCTTGCATCCGCGGCGAGCAGAATTTATGATGCGCCTTTCCTAATCCGAAATGCTCGATTGCAGGAAGCGAGAGCTTAATGCCGCCCTTTTCCCAAGGATCGCTTTCCCCATCACCTGTCTCCATTCAAACCGTTGAACGACCGGATAGCTACGCGAAGAAAGCGCTTCTGGCTTCAGCCGTGGGCTACGCCATGGATGGCTTCGATCTACTGATCCTTGGTTTCATCCTCAGTGCAGTCTCCGCCGGTCTGCACCTGAGTGCAGGGCAAGCCGGCTCTCTCGTCACCGGGACGTTGCTCGGCGCGGTCATCGGCGGCATCGTGTTTGGCGTGCTTAGCGACTACGTCGGCCGCATCAAGGTGTTGAGCTGGACAATCCTTCTCTTCGCTGTTTTTACAGGCCTCTGCGCCCTCTCTCGAGGCTACTGGGATCTGCTCGCTTACCGCACCATTGCTGGTATTGGATTGGGTGGAGAGTTTGGGATCGGCATGGCGTTGGCGGCGGAAGCCTGGCCGGCGAACATGCGAGCGCGCGTGTCTTCCTATGTCGGTCTCGGCTGGCAAAGTGGAGTTCTGGCCGCCGCCGTGGTGACGCCGCTACTGTTGCCGCACATCGGTTGGCGCGGCATGTTTGCCGTAGGCCTGGTTCCTGCCATCGTTTCGTTCATCATGCGTCGAACGGTCGGAGAACCCGAGATCTTCGTCGCACGCTCGCGGGGGCCACGCGAGGGCATGCCGGTGTGGCTGCTCGTCAAGGATGCCGCGACCACTAAAATCAGTATCGGTGTCTTCATCCTCTGCTCGGTTCAGAATTTTGGATACTTCGGCCTGATGATCTGGCTGCCGACATACCTGTCGCGCCAGTTCGGCTACACCTTGACCCGATCCGCCGTGTGGACGGCGGTCACGGTTCTCGGCATGTGTTGCGGTATCTGGTCGTTCGGTCAGCTTGCCGACCGAATTGGCCGGCGGCCCGTGTTCTTCGCCTTCCAGGCGGGCGCTGCCATTATGGTGATTGTTTATGCCAACCTCACTACACCAGCAGCGCTGCTGGTCGGAGGAGCCGTGATGGGTGCGTTCGTCAACGGCATGCTTGGCGGCTACGGCGCGCTGATGTCGGAACTCTATCCGACCCAGGCTCGGGCAACGGCGCAGAACGTGCTGTTCAATCTGGGCCGTGCAGTCGGTGGTTTCGGACCTCTCGTGGTCGGTACGCTGGCCGTCCGCTACTCCTTTCATCTGACGATTGCCCTGCTGGCTGTCATCTATGTCATCGACATTTTAGCGACGGCGCTTCTCATTCCTGAACGAAAGGGAGTAGCGCTCCAATGATTGCCTCAGGTGATGTGCACGGGGAGATCCGCGTTGGGGACGCCTCCTGTGGCGTGGCGATAAAATGACTACCCTTGCCACATCCGCGGGGAGTGAAGCCGGCGGCTTCGATCCGGCGGCGCTGGCGTCGCGTTTTTTCGACGACCTGCGCCGGATAAGCGGCCAGGGGATCGGCGTGACCCGCCAGAGCTACGGTTCCGGCGAGCAGAGCGCGATGGAACTGGTCAAGCAGATTGCCGAGGAGCACGGGTTGGCGGCATCTTGGGATGCGGCAGCCAACTTGGTTGTGACACTCGATGGCCAGGAGCCCAATCTTCCATTCGTGGCCTGCGGCTCTCATCTGGATTCGGTGCCACAGGGGGGAAACTACGACGGTTCCGCCGGGGTGATCGCCGGTATCATTTGTCTTGTGCGAATGCGACATGAGGGCATTGTTCCGGCTCGCACCGTGAAAGTGATTGCACTGCGCGGCGAAGAGAGCGCCTGGTTCGGCAGGCCCTATCTCGGATCGAGCGCGCTTTTTGGCCAGCTCACCGAGGATGACCTGGCGTCGACCAACCAAGCCTCTGGCCGCGTTCTGGCGGACTGCATGCGTGAATGTGGCGCCGACGTCGACCGCATTGCGCGCCGCGAAAGACTGCTTGATCCACGTTCCGTCGCAGTGTACCTGGAACTGCACATCGAGCAGGGGCCCGTGATGGTAGCACGCGGATTTCCGGTTGTGGTGGTAACCGGAATCCGGGGTAACATTCGCCACCGCTCGATCGTCTGTGTCGGAGAAGCTGGGCATTCTGGCGCGGTGCCGCGCTGGTTGCGCCGCGATGCGGTGTTTGCCGCGGCCGATCTTATCTCCCGCCTCGACGAGCACTGGCGGGTGTTGCTCGAGCGCGGCCTGGATTTGGTGGTGACAACGGGAATCATCGCCACCAACGCCGCTGAGCATGCCATGTCTCGCATCCCTGGCGAGGTCGCCTTCAGCTTCGAAGTGCGCAGCCAAAGCCTGGAAACTCTCGAAGCGTTTTACCACCTCATGCGCACCGAGTGCCGCAATATAGGCGTGGCCCGGAACGTAGAATTCCGTTTCGACCGCCGCGTTGATTCCGCGCCGGCCAGGATGCACGAGGCCTGGATCGAGCGCCTTCGAGGCTGGTCACAAAAGCTGGGGCTTCCGACCGAGACGATAGCAAGCGGCGCTGGCCACGACGCCTCGATTTTCGCCAACGCCGGCGTGCCCTCGGCAATGATCTTCATCCGTAACGAAAACGGCTCGCACAATCCTCGTGAGGCGATGCATCTTGACGATTTCATGAAGGGCGTTGATCTGCTCTACCATGCCATCCAGGAGGCACCGTGATTAACACTCGGCGCACGACGCTCAACGCTCGATGCGATCACGCGCGGCGGCCATCGAGTGCTATGCTCAGGTCTTAGACACGGTAACGGTCGGTCGGTTGTTCGGTGCCGCGAATGGTTGGTCGCGGCGAGATAATCCAGGGAGACGTTCACAAATGTCGGCTTGCGGCGTTTTTCTCGATCGCGAATTGATCCAAGAGCGGACTGCGAAAATGCTGCTCGAGGTGCGGGCGGTTCAGTTCAGCGCGTCCAATCCCTTTTTCTTCACCTCGGGCTGGGCAAGTCCCGTTTACATCGACTGTCGTAAGCTCATCTCGTATCCGCACCTTCGGCAAACCGTGATCGACTTCGCGACCTCGACGATCATTCGTGAGATTGGAGTCGAATGCGTCGACGGCGTCGCCGGCGGTGAGACGGCGGGCATCCCTTTTGCCGCCTGGATTGCGGATCGACTGATACTGCCGATGCAGTACATTCGCAAAAAGCCCCAGGGCTTTGGCCTCAACGCCCAAATCGAGGGCGATCTACGCGGCAGTAAGCGCACCCTGTTGGTCGAGGATCTGACGACGGATGCGCGCAGCAAAGTAACCTTCTGCAAAGCGCTGCGAGAGGCAGGCGCAATCGTGGAACACGCCTTCGTGGTTTTTCACTATGGGATCTATCCCGATAGCTCGAAGACCATGGCGGAGATCGGGGTTACACTGCATGCACTCGCGACGTGGTGGGACATCCTTCGGGTGGCGAAGGGCGGAAATTATCTTGCCCCGGCGGCTTTGGATGAGGTAGAGAAGTTTTTGCACGATCCGATTTCCTGGTCCGCCGAGCATGGTGGCGCGTCCCAAGTCCTTCGGTAGGATGAAAGATGAAAAACAGGTGAACGCCTTTGAAGCAACAATCTACAGGTGGTGCTTAACATAATGCCGATGCACGATGACATGGTGGCCATCCTTGAGAATCGTCCCCTCACCGGCGGCCATTAGCCTCTTGAGTCTGGATGCTCCGCGGCAAGCGTCGGCTGTGCGGCCGGGCCAGTTCGCCATGGTGCGCATTCTCGGACGCTCCGACGTGCTGCTGCGCCGGCCCATGAGCATCTTCAATGTGATGGCCGTCAGTGGGCATCGCGGCAAGTCCCGGCCGGGGCAAGCGCCCCGCATCATGCAGCTTCTCTACAAGACCGTGGGGCGCGGCACGCGCATGATTGCGGAGCTGAAGAAGGGCGATAAGGTCGGGCTGCTGGCACCGCTCGGCCACGGCTTCTTTGAGGAGGAATACCTGCCGCGGGCGCGCGAGGCTGACGAGATCCTGCAGGTTGCGGGCGGCATTGGCATTGCAGCGCTGTTGCTGCCCGCCAAGCGGCTGGCGGAACTGGGGTTCAAACAGCGGCTGTTTTTCGGAGCGCGGACCAAAGCAGATCTGGTGGGTACGGCGGAATTCAAGCCGCTGGTGCGCGCCACGCTGTTGGCGACGGAGAACGGCTCGGCCGGATATCACGGCTATGTGACGCGTCCGCTGGAAGAGTACTTGGCCGGCACACGCCAACAAGAAGTTTCTGCTGATGGCCTGCGGTCCTGGACCCATGCTGCGTGCCACCGTGGAACTTGCCAAAAGTTTCCGCCATCCCTGCCTGGTCTCGATGGAAAATCGCATGGGCTGCGGGCTCGGGGCGTGCCTGGGTTGCTGCATACGGGTTGAGAGGGACGGTCACGAAGCCTACCAACGTGTCTGCACCGAAGGACCGGTGTTCTGGGCGGAGAAGATTGTCTGGAAGTAGGATTCGGGTATCGAGATTGGAAATGAAGGGTTCGGGAACTACGCATGATTAGAGAAAAATCCGCGGGCAAAACCAAGGTTCGAAGCGCCGCCAAGGGCGCGGGCACCGCCCGGCAGGCGCGCGCTGCGGCGGCACCGCTCCCGGTTGAAACATTCATACCGCAGATTGAAACCGAGATTGCCGGAGTACGTTTCCAGAATCCGGTGTGGACGGCGAGCGGGACATTTGGCTATGCCCAGGAATTCGCCCACCTCATCGACCTCAATCGGCTTGGGGCGGTTTGTGTGAAGGGCATCTCGGCGGACCCCATGGAAGGCAACCCGGAGCCGCGCATTTACGAAACCGCATCGGGAATGCTGAATGCCATCGGCCTGCAGAATGTGGGGGCAAAGCGCTTTCTGAGCGAGAAATTGCCTTTCCTGCGTACCCTGAAAACACGGGTCATCGTGAATGTTTTTGCTTATTCCACCGAGGACTACGTGCGCTGCATCGAAATCTTGAACGAAGGCGAAGGCATCGCCGCGTATGAACTGAATATCTCCTGCCCCAACACGCGCGCTGGCGGCATCGTGTATGGCAGCGATCCGCGCCTGACGGAGGAAGTGGTGACGGCGGCGAAAAAGGCGGCGCGCCACCCCCTCTTCGTCAAACTCTCGCCCAATGTCGCCGATATAACGGTGTTCGCGCGCGCGGCGGAAAACGCGGGTGCTGACGCGCTCACGCTCATCAACACATTCATCGGCATGGCCATCGATGTCGAAACCTGCATGCCGCGCATTTCAAACATCACGGCAGGGCTTTCCGGACCAGCCATCAAACCTTTGGCCCTGCGCATGGTCTATCAGACTGCGCGGGCCGTAAAGATTCCCGTCATCGGCATCGGAGGCATCGCCAGCGCCGAGGATGCGTTGGAGTTCATTATCGCCGGCGCGCGTGCTGTACAGGTGGGAACGGCCAACCTCTATGATCCCGGGACCTCGTTGCGAATCGTGGAAGGTATCCTCGATTTTTGCCGTCGCAAGCGGCTACACCTGTCGGATCTGGTTGGTTCGCTGAAAGTCGCTACCGCAAAGGCCTGACTGCCGGCCGCAAACATCGTGCCTTATCGCTCGCCCAAAAAAACGAAGCGCGGCACCATGACAGGTGTAGGCCGGAGGTATAGTGTCAAAATGCTTGTGGGCTGCCCTGCGCAAGACCTCTTGTCCCGCAGCCGGGCAGAATCAATTGATTTGAGTCTCGGTTATCCAGCGACGCAGGTGCAAGCGATCAAACTCACAGAGGCTGGCGAACTGCAGTCCTGCCCGGCCTGTGGTATCGCACCACATAACATCGGCTGCCCCCGAAATCTCGATCTTCGTCTTCGGCAAGGGAAACTGGAACTCTATCCGCCAACCTTGCTGCAGAATCTCCATGCCTTGAATCGCCATGCCGGTTTCACTCAGGTTGAGCAAAAAGCCGGGAGTGTCCGTCGTTTTCGTGAGGTAGACCAAGGGCTTAACCGGAATGCGTGAACTCCGCCTTCGATTGGTCGTCTGACAGTCTTCTGAGTTGGACATGGCGCACCGATCCCTGCCCCAAGACTCTCTGCTCAGGGCACGACTGATGTGTGCACGTTTCGTACCATAGTAAATTACTGAATGCATTACAGTTAGCAGCTATAACCCGGCCGGTATCCGTGCTCGGAATGAGTAAATATGTGCAGAATTTTGCACAGCGGCGAGGTGCTTCGCCTTTCGAATGGCGCTGCTGTCACGCGGTGCGTATGGCGAGGGCGGCAGATCATGTTCGAAGCGAGCCCCAGTTTCGCCGCTCGATAAAAACCGGCGGCTCGTAAACGAGGCCGTTCTTCAGGCGGCGCTCTTCGCGGCGATGCTTCCACAGCAACACGGGACCAACAGCTCGTGACATCCACCTCGTGACCCCGCCAAATTCGCTTTCAATCTCAAGCCGCAGGCCGTGAATCCGCTGGCTGATCTCCGCGTTTGCGTCCTTTAGTTGGCGCTCCATGACCCATAAGGCCGCCGCATACCACGTCTTCAGTGGCTGGGCTTCAAAGTCGAAGCGGGCGCGCACCCGCGCATCGGCGTGATCTCTGTAACGTCTCCAACCCATGAGCATGGTCTCGCAGATACGGTACAGGCTGGGTCCGTTCAACTCATAGTCGCGAAGGAATGCCCAATCCAGGAACCGCTTCGAGTCATCGCGCGAAATGGCAGCATGCCGGAAGTTAAATTTGTGCTGACCGTGAATGTCAGCCAAGTCGATGCCATCCAGCATACGTCCCTCATCCAGCATTTGCTGGTATAAAGGCGTGCCCGGAACCGGCGTATACAGCATGAACTGGTGAAAGTCGGTCTGGTGAGCGATAGCGTGCTCAATTTCCTGGCCGATGTTTTCGGGGGTGTGGTGCTCCAGGCCAATGATGGTCGAGCCCAACAACTTGATGCCGTGCTGGCGCAGCTCGCGCGCGAGCTCCAGGGTGTTGGTGCCGTGCAGCTTGTCGTAATTCGAATGCGGGGATTCCAGGCCGATCCACACCCACGTAACCCCCAATTCCACCAGTTCCTCGATCGTGTACTGGCGGAGCGCATTGGCGGAGGCGAAGACGTAGAACGACCAGCTCTTGTTGTGCTCCTTCATGAGCGCGAGCAATTCCATCGCCCGCCGCCGGTGGAGAAGAAAGTTCTCGTCCATCATGAAGAAGAAACGAGCCTGCATGGCGCGTTCCATCTGACTCATGATCTCGAATAGTTCGGCCCCGGTCTCGTAGAAGTTCGTGAATTTCCCCTTGCCGCCGAAGAAGGAAGATGTTGTGCAGAAGTTGCAGCCCATGGGGCAGCCGACGGAAGGGATGATCGTCACCGCGGCATCGCCCGGCCTCTCGTGAACCGCTTGCCCCATGATACGGAAATTGAATCCGGAAGCAATCCGCGGATGCCGTATCGGCGCATTCGGGTCTTCCCCGAGATAGCGACGCATCCAGGAAATTCCTTCCCCCTGCACGATATGATCGGCGTCGATCATGTGAGCGATGCCGGGAATAGCCGCCACATGCCCGCCTACAATAATCGTGGATTGCGGAGAGAGCTGCCGCACCATGCGGCACATCTCACGGACCTTGCCGACATTCACGATGATCGACGAGATGCCGACCACGTCGTAATTGTTGTTGGTCAGCTCGCACGCGAATGCCTCGCGCGTGGGAAAGTCGAGTACAGTGCAGGGAGCAGAAATATTTTCCTGAATCATCATGATGCCCCAGGAACGGTGGAATATTCGGGGCGAAAACGCGCCCTGGGCGCGGGTGACCTGGTTTTGGTAAAGCTCCATCGGGTTGATGGCTCGACTGCCGAACTGGTCGTCTTGCGAATAGGGGCCGAACACGGAGCTCAGCAAGACGCGAGCGTTGCCGGCCTTTGAATGGGTTTCCACCTTGCGATCCTCGTCCAAGTAGCTGATGCGCTGTTTGAATCGTAGACATCTCCGGACGAGCCTGCCGTGATAAGAAAAGAAAGTACAGAAAAATTACAATTCGACGGATTGCGAGCCGAACCCAGCGCGTGCCTCTCACCGGCTTCGGAAGCAAGCGCCATCACATCCTTCTGACCTGTTCTGAGCGATTCCAAGGTCGGTGTATTTCTAAGACCGCCGGCCCAACGCCCGGCTTCTTTCCGGGGTATACCTTTTGCGAATCCAGTCTAAGCTCTCAGCAAAGCGACTTCGCCAACCGACCTGTTTACATACTTTACGTTTACTTACATACACTTTACCGACGCTTCTCCGAAAAGATGTTCTGATCGTAGCTAGCCGAAGAACAATGACGGTATGGTCTCGTTTTTTATGGCGTCACGTGCAACGCCGTCTCAACACGCAAGGAGAAACATGAGATATCTCATCCGGTCGTGCTGTTTAGCAGTCATCACGACCGTGGCAGCTATGCCCGCCGTGGCGGACCAAGCTAGCTCGCTCTTCCAGAAGGGTCAGGATGCCGAAGGCCGACAGAACTATGAGGCGGCGTATAGCTCTTTCAAGCAAGCGTATGAACTAAAGCCAACCGACATGCGCTACCATGTTGCCTGGCAACGCACAAAATTCATGGCCGCCGCCGCGCATGTTCATCGCGGACAGATACTAAGAGACGACGGCAAACTGCCGGATGCACTGGCCGAGTTCGAGGCCGCCAAAAATATCGATCCATCCGATCAGATCGCGGATCAGGAAATACGGCGTACCAAGGAGATGATCGATCGGTTGAGTAACAAGCCCGCTCAGCCTCCAAGGCCGCAGGACGATCAAGCCGGAACCGAGGATATAGCTGAAGTGGTGGAGCTAGCACCGATCGCGAACGTGCCACTCACCCTTAAACTGAGTGAGGATAGCAAGATTGTCTACGAAACCATCGGGAAACTGGCCGGCATCAACGTCATGTTTGATCCCGATTACACCGCGCGACGCATGCGAATCGATTTGAATAATGTGGGACTTGAAGAAGCACTGAGAATCACCGCGGTTGCTTCCAAGACGTTCTGGACTCCGATCACGTCGAACACCATCTTCGTGGCCGCGGATACGAAGAACAAACGCGGCGAACTCGAACACCAGGTGCTCCGCACCTTTTATCTTTCGAACTGGAGCACCCCCACCGACATACAGGACGCAACCAACACGCTTCGCACTCTGCTGGAACTTCCGCGCGTCCAGCAACTACAGAGCTCAGGAGCCATTGCCGTGCGGGGAACGCCCGCCCAGATCGCACTTGCCGGCAAACTTCTCGACGACATTGACAAAGCGAAACCAGAAGTAGTGGTGGAGATTGCCGTTCTGGAAGTCGCCCGGGACAAGCTGCGCCAGTTGGGAATACAGCCTCCATTTACCAGCACGTCTTCGCCTAGCATCGCGCTGCAAACCACGAATGCCAGCAGCATCACCAGTTCATCCAGCAGTAGCACCAGCACGACAACCACAACCGGCCAAGCGACACTGAACGATTTGGCCAACCTGACGGCCCGCAATTTTGTAGTCACGGTTCCGACGATGACAGCGCAGGCATTGATAAGCGACAGCAAAAGTAAAATTATCCAGCAGCCCCAACTGCGTGCGGTTGACGGACAAAAATCCACGCTCAAGATCGGTAGTCGCGTTCCGGTAGCAACTGGTTCGTACTCCAGTACAACGGTGAGTGCCCTGGTGAATACCCAGTTCTCCTACATCGATGTTGGCGTGAATGTCGATATGACTCCACACATTCATGCAAACCGCGAGATTAGTATGAAGGTGATGTTCGAAATATCTTCCGTGTTGAGTTATACGACGATCGGAACCATTAGTGAGCCGGTCATTGGACAGCGACACATCGAGCATGAACTTCGCCTCAAAGATGGTGAAATAAATCTTATCGGCGGATTTCTTCAGGACTCAGAAACGCATTCGATGACCGGTCTTCCACTGCTTGCACAAATACCTATTCTGAAGTACTTCTTCGGACAGACGCAGAAAGAACGAATCCAGGATGAGATCGTTTTCGTAGTTATGCCGCACATCGTACGCTCGCAGGACGTAAGGCCTTACAACACCAGGGCTGTAGATATCGGAACGGCCAATGCCATTGAGATTCGCAGGAAAACGCCGCCGGCAACTTCCAGCAAAACTGACGTGCTGCCTTCGTCTGGCGGTAAAAAAAGTACTGAGAGCCGAGCGCCAATGGAAATTACGCAAGCCGAATAGCAGCGGCAATGGGTGAATCGATCATGGAATCTCTCGATGAAAATAAAATCGGCATGACGTTGCGCTTCATGGTTGCAACGGTGCCCGCGCTCGCCGGCATGCCATCTGGCGGCGGTGCGAGGATAAGGCGGTTTTGCCTTCCCCTGTAATCGCGCGGTGCGGCTTGACGGGTTACTGACGTAACTTGCAAGCGCAACTGGCCGGAGTTATTTTCCATTCTGCACAGACAACTGACTGTGCCGTTAGACCGATGCTCTTGGGGGAGAACATCGGTCTTACAACATTAATCATCTGTTTTCCAGATGGCCGATATCCGACAGGATACCGGCCTTGTTTTTTAAGGAGCGCCAAAATGGCCGCGTCACCTCAGTGAATTCATTTCTCCAGCCCCCCAATAACATCCCAACACGCGCTCCTCGATCGCGATTTCCGCAAGTCCGCTTCTACGCCGGCGAAAGAGCAAAAGAGTAAAGTGCTTACAGGAGATCAGAATGTCGGATTCCACGTTCTTTCAGCCAGAGCTGTTCGAATTCTTACGGCAGTTGAAACGCCACAACGACCGGGAATGGTTTGCCAAGAACAAGACTCGCTATGAGCAAGTGGTGCGCGATCCGGCCCTGCGGTTTATCGCCGACTTCCAATCGCCGCTCTCCCGCATTAGCCTCCATTTCGTTGCCGACCCGCGTCCGACGCGAGGTTCTCTATTTCGCATTTATCGCGATACCAGGTTCGCCGCCGACAAGCGTCCCTTCAAGACGCATGTGGGCATACATTTCCTGCATGCCAACGGCATGGATGCACACGCACCCCTTTTCTACTTGCATCTGGAGCCCAGCGCATGCTTCGCGGCGGCCGGAGTCTGGCACCCGGATAACCGTGTCCTCACCCAGATTCGCGCGGCGATTGTCCGTCAGCCGGAGCAGTGGGCAAAGGTGACTCGGAAGTTGGAACTGGAAGGCGACAGCCTGGCACGACCTCCCCGTGGATACGACCCGAAACACCCATTCATGGAAGATCTTAAGCGCAAGGACTTCGTCGCATCGGTGGCGCTCGGCGCCGAGCAGGTGTGCAGTCAACGGTTCATGCGGGACTACGCCGCAGCGTGCCGGAGCATGGTGCCGCTGGTAGAGTTCACAACCAAAGCTCTAGGGTTGAAGTTCTAAGATCCCCACACGCCCGCCGCCGTCATTCGCCTTCCTCGCTGTGATCGTCGTGCAGATGCCGGTGCGAATGCGCGTGCGAGTGGACGATCCCGCCGTGTGAGTGCCGGTGAGCGTGGATCAAATTTGCCTTGGTGAGCAGGTCTGTGTTCGATAGTATTTCCGCCGGCGTGCCGGTTGCGACGATATTGCCGTTCTGCATCACGTAAACCACGTCGGCGATGTGATCCAGAAGCTCCAGTTGGTGGGTGGCGCTGATGACCGTCTTCGAGGTGCTTTTCCATTCCTGGACCTGGTCAACCAGTTGACTCTGGCTTTTCGGGTCGAGCGCCGCCGTAGGCTCATCCAGCAGCAGCACCTGCGGATCGATGACCAGGATGGAGGCGAGGGCGACTTTCTTTTTTTCTCCGCCGGAAAGGCGATGCGGAGGCCGCTCTTTCAGATGGAGAATCCCCATTAATTCGAGGGTTTCATTGACTCGCTGCAACACTTCCGCTCGCGGCCAGCGCAACTGGAGCGGGCCGAACGCGACCTCGTCGAAGACAGTGGGGTTGAAGAGTTGGACATCCGGATTCTGAAAAACCAGGCCTACCTGACGCCGGAAGTTCAGGTTAACCGTGTCGTTCTGTAGGCGTTCTTGAGTGAGTGGCTCACCCAAAAACTTAATCGAGCCCGCCATCGGAAAGTAGAGCGCATCGAGCAGCCGTAACAACGTGGACTTCCCCGAGCCGTTGGCTCCAATGAGCGCGACGCGCTGCCCCGGCTCGAACACGAGCGACAGGGATTGCAGTGCCGGGATGCCATCGTAGTCAAAGCTGACGTTCTGCAGCTCGAAGATCGGCGCCAATCGCAATCACCTCCCCATCCATGCGGCGGCACAGGCGAGAGCGAGAAACCCGGCGAGCCCGGCATAATCAAGAGCCTGCATTCGAAACTCCGTAATCAGTTGCATGTCGCCACGGAAGCCACGCGACTGCATCGCCAGATATACTTCTTCGCTCAGGTCGATGCTCTTGCTGAGCAGAACGCCCGCGGTTCTCGAAGCCACCCGGCGCTGCTCCGGGCCGCTCAACGCGCCGATCATCCGGCTCTGTCTTGATTCGAACATCTGGTTTGCGGTTTCGATGAACAAAAAAATGTAGCGATGCGTCATCGCAAGCATGGTGATCACCTCCGTCGGCACGCGCACCGCTCGCAGCGACTTGAGGATGTGAGTCCATCGCGTACAGAGCACAAGCGTGGTGGTGAGCGTTACCGCGGTCTCGACGCGCAGAATCAGCAACGCGGCGGTTCGCAATCCCTGCTCGGTCACCGAAAGCCGGCCGAAGCTGACGACGGCGATTCCCGGGGTTATCAAAATTGCCGGCAACGCGATGACGCCGGTGAAAGCGAGCACGATCAGCCAGACCCGCGTAATCAGTGTCTGCAGGCGAATGCCCGAAGACAAGGCAATCAGGACGGCCACAACCAAGAGGAACGCAATGACGGAAAAGCGCTTGCTGACGGTTGCTGCCACAACCAGCGAAAACACGCCGGCCGCACGCACTCGCGGATCGAAGGCTTGCAGCAATCCGCGCCGGGTAGCCAACTGTTCTGACGCCAGCGCACGCGAAAGCGCCCGGGCGAAGGCGCGAATCGTGGACTCGATGAAGAAGTGGCGGCTCATGGGCCCAACTCGCGGCGATTCCGCTTCTTCGCAGCTACACTGGCAATCAACGAGAGCGTGCCGACGAGCCCCACCCCAAACATCGCGGACAGCAGGTATCCCAAATGGGGGCTCTTGACAAACGCGGGCGCGTAGTCCGGAAAGGGTGCGGTCCAAAAGGATGAAAGCTTCCGCAAGCCGGACGGGACGGCCTCAGGAGGCGCTTGACCGTGAGAAACAGCGGCCATTTGAGCGCGCGCTTGTAGACTGGAGAAATCGACTGGCGACCATTCGCCCCAGGCAGTGCCGACCGCAAGGATTCCGAGCGGTGTAACCATCATCAGCAGCGCGACGGTAAGCCAAAGATTCCTGATGCCCATATTGGCAGGGACACGGATTTCGGTTTTTCCCTGCTGCAAGCCTGCAAAGCCCCGCAACAGTGCGGGATTTACCTTCTGCAGATAGGAAACCATTCCACCAGCGATGAACGCCTCGGCGAATCCGGCTAAGGTCAGGTGGCCGATCATCATTGCAGGAATGGCGATTCTTAGCGGATAGGGCGCGTATAGGGGAGTTCCGCTGGCATCGTGAAAGAGCATCGGCTGAATCCCGAACTCCACGGCGGCCATGAAAGCCGAAGCGTTAATCGAGAGATATCCGGCCATCGCCGCGGCGATGACGCGCCTGCGGGAGTTCAATTCTGAAGAGCCCGACACCAGGTGATATGCAACGTAGGCCACGAACGCGCCTACGATCGCCATGTTGAAGCAGTTCGCCCCGAGGGTCGTGATTCCTCCATCGCCGAAAAAAAGCGCCTGAATGGCGAGAGCAATCGAGGTCGCCAGAATCGCGCCCCAGGGCCCCAGAACGATGGTTGCAGCAGTCACCCCCACCGCGTGGCCGGTAGTGCCCCCCGGAAGCGGCAGGTTGAACATCATGAGCACAAAACAGAAAGCCGCGAAGACGGAGATCAGAGGGATGGCGCGACTGAACAATACACGCCTGATGCGCTTCAGCGCAGCGTACCAGCCACCAACCGCCAACGCGTAGCCTGCCGCGCAAGTGGAAGGGCTCAGGTAGCCATCAGGAATGTGCATGGTTCCTGCCTGCATGACCGCCGGAGATGATTGGCGCAGAACGGTCCCGCGGATAACCCCATCGCCAACCATCGACAATTCGACCGATGAATCTCATCGCGCTCACTTCCGGCCCGATTGCGCTCCCAGCACGTTCTTGGAATAACACAATCCTAACATCGCAGCGGCCTGCATCGCGAAAACGCCGCTGCCGCTGGCGTCCGGCGGGATTTCGAACGTATGGACATGGCGGCCCTATGCCGCAAGGCGGGCCCGTGCCAGATCTCCGACAAGCCCGCTGGTGGCTTTGTTGGGGTAGAGAGTCGTGGCCCCGACACGCGTCATCGTTGCGTGGGTCGGGGTGAAAGGATGTGAGGCATCTCTCCGGCCAATTCCTTGCGCGCGGCTGGATTCCGGATCGGGGCGAAATAACGGTTGTGTCGAAACCCGCAAACTGCGAGCATAGTTGTAATTGCAGGCGCCTCTCCGCCGAAGCTTCGCCGGGACTTTGAGCTGAGCTGAATCTGGCTTCGTTGCCAGATTCCGTGCCAGCGCCGCTTCGCCGAGAGATACCAGCCCTGCATACATCAGGAGGACGTTTCATGAGGGGTTCGGATGCAGTCGTAGAAATGTTAATTGCGCACCAGGTTGAACATGTGTTTGGAGTCCCTGGGGATACCAGCATGAATGTCCACGATTCCTTCGCTGGCCGAACTGCGGAGATTCAGCATATCTTGACCCGCGACGAGCGTAATGCGGGATACATGGCCGATGGCTATGCGCGGGTATCGCGAAAACCGGGCGTGGTTGAGACGCCAAGCGGCGGGGGAGCTTTATATGTGATTCCCGCCGTAAGCGAGGCCAACAATTCCTGTATTCCCATGGTATGCCTGTCGTCTGACCTCACGATGAGCAGCGAACAGACTAATGCGTTGACCGATGTCGACCAGGAATTTCTGTTCAAGGCTGTCACCAAATGGAACACCAAGATCAGATTGGCTTCCAAAATTCCCCAGCTATTTCGAAAAGCTTTTCGGATGGCTACCGGAGGTGTTCCGGGAGCAGTGCATCTTGCACTACCGGAAAATATTTTGGAGCAGGCAGTAGAGTTCCCCGCCAAAGAGTTGAGAGCGCTTGCGTCGACATCGGCTCAAAGCCCCTTCAGGTGCGGGCCGACAAGCCAGGATGTCGGCAAAGTTATTGATCTGTTTTGCCAATCCTCTCGGCCGATAATTTTGGCCGGTGGCGGCGTGCATCTCTCCGATGCCTATGAGCAGTTGGAACAGTTCAGAGCCGGTTTTAATGTTCCGGTAGTAACCACGGTGAATGGAAAAGGCAGTGTTCAGGAATTCGCGAATAACGCCGTTGGAGTTATTGGATCCAACGGCGGCTCGGAGGAAGGGTTAACCATTATCCAGCAGGCGGACCTTGTTTTGGTATTAGGGTCGAAGCTCAACAACGTCACCACCATGGGCAAGATAGCAATCAATAAAGATGCCAAGGTGATTCAAGTCGACATCGGCGAGGCCGGGATAGGACTGAATGTACCGGTAGACGTAGCTATCGTGAGCGATGTTAACGAGTTTTTGTGCAAGTTGAATGGTGAAATGCTGGCGGCAAAAAGCCGTTTGGCTGATCAATACGAAACGTGGAACTCATGGGTGCGTAATAAGATTATCGAAAAGAGAAAAAGAATTGAGCAGGAATTGAGCACCGATAGCAACCTGGTTCTTCCATGCAGGTTTTTCGGCGCGCTGGAGCAGTTGACCGATGACAATACGATCTTCGTAGGTGATGCGGGCACTCCCACCCCATATCTTTCGTCTTATCTTAGGTTAAAAAAAGCCGGCAGATGGAATGTGTTGCCCAGAGCCCACGGTAGTTTAGGCTACGCCTTGCCGGCGGCTATCGGCGTTAAAGTGGCAAAGCCAGATGCCACGGTATTTTCTCTTATGGGCGATGCCAGTTTGGCAATGGCTCTCGGTGATTTGGAGACTGCGAAGAGACTAGGTCTGCCGATTATATTCGTTAATTTTGAAAACAATTGTTACGGCTGGATCAAGACTATTCAGCGGCTTTACTATGACGAGAAATACTTTGCCGTGGATTTCTGTCCGATTGATTCCGTCGCCGTAGCCAAAGGATTCGGCATCGATGCCATCAACATCAGCGACAATGCGCAGATTGAGGAAGGCATTCGGTGGGCGCTGTCTCAGGAAAAACCAACGTTTCTAAATGTCGCCATCGAGCGGCCTACAGGGTTTGTGCCTCCGGTATTGAAGTGGGAGCGTGACATCAAAGTTCCGTCTTCCGAAAGAAAAAAACTAACTTATTAGAGCACGGTGCCTTTTGCGTCAGTGATCATCGAAAGGTTGTTTCGAGGGAGCTTTTCTTATGGCCGTTCCTTTTAACATCGATCTGCGCGAACGTGTCGCCGTGGTTACTGGAGGCGGCGGCGTGCTCTGCTCGCAGATGGCGCACGCGCTTGCTGAATGCGGCGCCAAAGTCGCGGTTCTCGATCTCAACCTGGATTCCGCTAAGGCGGTTGCGGCGGTCTTGCGAGCCAACGGGTTCATCGCCGAGGGCTTCTGTGCCAACGTCCTGGATCGCGCTTCGTTGGAAGTGGCCGCCGAGGCCGTGCGGGCGCACTTCGGCCCCTGTGACCTGCTCGTCAACGGCGCCGGCGGCAACCATCCGAAAGGCACCACTACCAAGGAATGGCTGGAAGCGACCGACCTTGAAGATAAGTCGCTGACAACTTTCTTCGATCTCGATCCGCAGGGAATCGAGTTCGTATTCAATCTGAACTTCCTTGGCACGTTAATCGCTTCGCAGGTATTCGGCCGTCAAATGGTCGGCAGAAAGGGCTGTTCGATTATTAATATTTCCTCCATGAGCGCTCTTCGTCCGCTGACCAAGATTCCCGCCTATAGCGGCGCCAAGGGGGCGGTAAGCAACTTCACTCAATGGCTGGCCGTCCATTTCGCCAAGGTGGGCATCCGTGTCAACGCCTTGGCACCAGGCTTCTTTCTGACCAAACAGAACCACAGCCTGCTGATCGACGACGCCACCGGTGAATTTACCGCGCGCGCCCGCAAGATTGTCGAACACACACCGATGGGCCGTTTCGGCGATCCCCAAGAGCTGATCGGCACTTTATTGTGGCTGGCCAGCGAGCCGGCTTCCGGTTTCGTCAATGGCATAGTCGTGCCGATCGATGGCGGCTTCGCTGCCTATTCGGGGGTGTGAACGGGATATCCGATCCGTTTGGGCGCAATCTGTCGAACTGCCAGAGGCTTGCCTTCAGCCGAGGGCAAGCTCAACCCAAGAGCCCTCGCCAGGGTCGGAGCGATTTGCCGCATATCGATCACCCCAAGGTTTCTGCCGTGTGCAATTCCGGCCCCGGCCACAAAGAAGGAAGCGCGCATCTCGATGTGTTCGGGCAAATATCCGTGCGTGCCGCCCGGCGCGCTGTCCCGGTGCACTGGTCCGGAGAAGCTGAAGTCCATCTGAAAGCCGGGTTTGAGGTCAACCAAAAAGCTGGCGGATGGGTTTCCACCCAGTTTCAGCAATTCATCCTGCTCCACAATCCGGTTAATGCCATTCTCCGGGTCGCCGGCCAACTGCTTCAGTAGCTCTCTGGTTTTATTCACTAAAGCTGAATCGTGCGCATCCCTCAGCACGATTGCTGCCGAGCCGCCGCTCGTCCACGGCATCGCTTCCCAGCGTTCGACGGTTGCATTGCCAAATTGGGTTTTCACCGCGCCAAGCTGTATCAGCCCGGCCGACACGAAGGCAGCGGCAAGATTCAAGCGGCGATGGACCGGCGCGAAGCCGTGGTCCGATACGACACAGATAATCGCGCCGGGGTCCGCGCTGAACGCCGCATTCCGCAACTGCCCGACCATTTCGTCACTGGCTTCGAGAACCGCGTTCGCCTCCGGACTGAACGGTCCGTGCAGATGTTCCGCGTGATCGAGCGCCGCCAGATGCACGGTGATCAGTTTCGGTTTGTACTTCGTAATGATCGCAATTGCAAACTTTGCACGCAGCCGGTCGTTCAGCACATCCGGATTTGCCCCATTGGCGTACGGTCCCAGCTCCGCCTCCAGATTGGCCAGAAGTCCTGGAGTCGAAAGCGCACGCAGCAGTTTGCTGTCGTCCGCGGTTCCCGCGCGCCACACCTCCGGAATGAGATATCTGACAGGAGCTCCCACACTGACCGGCCAGTTCACGCTGGCGGTGATCAATCCCGCGGCATTCGCGACGTCCCATAAGGTTGGCACCTTGATGTCTTCGCTATACCAGTACCATCCCTGGAAGTTCTTTTGCTCGGGATCGAACGTGGTATTTGCCCAGATGCCATGCTTGTCAGGCCAAACCCCTGTGATCAGCGTTGTGTGACTCGGATAGGTTACGGTCGGGACAACGCCGGTCACGCCTTCAGCATAAGCTCCCTCGCGCATCATGCGCCGGAGATTGGGAACTTTCAGGCCAAGCTGCTCCGCCCGTGTCACGTAATCGGGGCGCATTCCGTCCACCGAGATGAGCACTACGCTGCGCGCATCGGCCCTGGCTGCCAAACCACATAGTAAGAGCACGATGACAGCTACAGACAGGCTGGTCCGGACAAGTCGCCAATCAGATGAGAGCAAACGATTCATTCAAGCCTCCACTGTCAACCCAACAAATGCTAAATGATAAGCGTCCCCGCGGCGAAAATCGGGTATCTCTCGCCGCTTGCTTTACCAGTGTATGCATAATTGCGAGAAGCTATGAATCAGGCTGGCGGCGAGCCGGCTGGCTCGGGGAATCAAAGCGCGAAATGGAGGCAAGTCACCATCGATCTTTCGCTTCACCACTCGGCGCCTTTTTCCGTTGCTGGGGGCGGCAGGCAGACGAGTTTGCTGCACATCAGCCTTTTCTGCGAGCGGCATCAGCCATGTTGGGTGCGCGCCTTGGTGCCCGGAGAGATGGGTCATCGGGCAACAAGACATGGGAGGCGCGTCGTGGCCCATCCACGCCACGCTGTTCGAATGTCCTGAACCTTTGCTCATCCTGCGGAGTGATGGACGGAGGCACACGTTCGCGTGCCGCCTTACTCAAATACTCTTCCGAGATGGGTTGCCGCGCTTTGCGGGCCAAACGCGCGGCTTCGTCCACCAGGACTTTCAGATCGGCAGCCGAGTATCCATCCAGTGATTTCGCCAAGCTGTCGGCATCAATGGCGGTCATGCGGCGTCCATAGAGATGGAATTGCAGGATCGTCGAACGCGCAGCGGCGTCCGGCGACCCGACATAGATTCGTTTGTCGAGCCGGCCGGTGCGCTGCACGGCGGGATCGATTTTCCAGGGCTCGTTGGTAGCCGCGATCAGCAGAATCCGGCGCTCGGCACAGGTTTCCAACTGCTTGAGAAACTCACTTACTTCCTCCGCCGTTTGATGCTGATGGGCGGCAAGCTCTCTGCGCGCGGGAACCATGCCTTCGAATTCGTCGACAAAAATAATGGCCGGCGCGTGCTCGGCGGCGGTATCGAAGAGCTCGCGAATCTTCAGCGTCGTGCCGTGTATGAAAGTGCTGCCAATCTCGGAAGGAAACACTTCCGCGAAGTAGTAACCCATTTCTTCGGCCAGGGCGCGCGAGATAAAGGTCTTGCCGCAGCCGGGGGGACCGAACAACAAAATGCCATTAGGAATCGTTAAGCCGTATGCTTTCAGGTCCTCGGGGTCGCGCATGGCAGTAACGACTTCTTCGTAAAGCATTCCCTTGAGTTCGTCCATGCCTCCCACCTTCGCGAGGCCATGCTTGGTGGGATTCGGAATCGGGCTGTCGGCTTCCTTCTCGACACTCACGGTTACGGGAGTTGCCGCCGACTCCGCCGGCGCGGGCGAAGCGGCTTCTCCAACCGCCGTATTCGTGCCGGCACCGGCGTATGCTCCGCCTGCCGCGACCGGCGATGGTTTGCGCTCTGCCGGCTCGGTCACGGCGCTCTCCGTGTCGCCGGACTCCGTCCAGCGCTCGATCCAGATGGGAATCGGTCCGGCAACGTTTTCAGCGCACATCGGGCAATGCTGGTCGTCTGGCGGTTCGCATTGCCAAGGCTCGTGCCCATACGGCATACCGCAACTGATGCAGAGATGGCGGTGCTGTACATGCTCGCGTTCACCATGACCGGGGCTTTCACCATTTCCGGGTTCGGCTGGTGATTCGGACGAATGGATTGTCTCGTCGAGTTTGGCGAGGCTCGACATCATCTCGATGATCGAGTCCCCGCGGGTTTGACGGAAGCTGATTTGGAGTTGCTTGTAGGCACGACCGAGACTTGCTAATTGGAGATCCGCCACACCGCCGTTGATGGCCGCGCCGAACCTTTCGGCCACGCTGCGCGGAATGGCCTCCCAAGTCTCACGCAAGAGCGCTTGGACCCCGCCGCCGAGGAGGACTTGAATCGACTCTGCCCACTCCGCAAACTCTCGACGGCCGCGTTCATACTGAAAGCCGCCGATGGTAACTAGCTGCGGAAGCCACGAAGCATCGACCGTAGCTCCTGCCTCAAGTTTTTGCGATACTGCTGCAACGGCGTAGTCGAACTCGTCGCGATCAAAAAAAAAGTTGGTTATGCCCGGCGAAAACCGCCGTCTGGGATCTGCCATAGTCTCCGAGCCACAACATCATCTCACGACGACCATGAGCGGAAAATTCGGTGCTCCGCGGGGCTTACGTCGCCGTGGAGCACCCAAATTACATAGCACAAATGATCGCGGCTGAACCTAAGATCCACCCGCCGCAGCCGCACTTGCTTTGCCAACCGCCTGCGTCGTGGCCGCCGGAACTTCTTTCGCAATCCTGGCCCTGACCATGGGTTTCAGGACAAACAAGGCAAACAGTGATGCGACGGCACACAGTATGGACGAAGCATAGAACGAGATCGCAAAGGATCCGGCGAAGTAAGCCGCCAGCGCTGCCGCGCCAAATCCGGCAAGGATGGAAGCCAGACCTTTGGCCGTATACATCATGCCGTAATTCCCGGTAGCATTCTTCGAGCCGAAAACATCGCCGGTGGCAGCCGAAAACAGGGAATAAACTTCACCCCAGAAAAGGAAAATCAACGAGAACAACACTACGAATGTAATTGGTTTTCCGGCTATCCTGGTGACCAGATAAACCAGAATCGCCTCCGCGCCGAAGGCGACAAACATCGTGTTCTCTCTGCCCAACTTGTCGGAGACCGTGCCCCAAGCAATTCTGGACAGGGCGTTGAAGGCAGAGGCCAGGGTTGCGGTCAGCGGAATGATTGCGAGACCCAGCACCTTGGCGTTGTTCACATTGAGCGATTTCGCAATCTGAGAGAGATTGGCAGTAGCGATCAAACCGCCCATCATGGCAAAAAGGAACATGATGTAAAGTAAATAGAATTCGGGCCGTTGCAGGGTTTGAGTCCAGGTGAAGTTCACCTTGGATTGCACCACGCCGGTTTTGGCCTTCTTCTTGGTAGAGTCCCGACCCATGGGAGCCCAGCCCGCCGGTGGATGCCGGAGCATCATGGCGGCAAGCAATGCAATGACACCCTGGGCCGCTCCCCAGATGGCCATCGTCGAGGCCCACCCGATCGTGTTTATAGAGTGGGCGATGGGCATGATGGTGAGCGCGGCGCCACCACCGAAGCCAGCGGCGGTTAATCCGGCAGCCAACCCTCGTTTATCCGGGAACCATTTCACGGCATTGGCAACGCATGAAATATAAATGACTCCCGCACCCGTCCCGGCAACCACGCCGTAATAGAGATACAAGTGGAAAATTGAGTGGGCGATGGTTCCGCCTAGCACCCATCCAAGACCGATCAGTACGGCACCTATTGCCATAAGTTTCCGGATACCGAATCGATCGACGAAGTATCCCGACACCGGCGAAAGCCAGGTCTCAAACAGGATGAAAGCTGAAAAGATAGCGGCTATTTTCGCGTAGGGCACTCCCGGAAAGGTTTGTCTCATGCCTGGCGTAAATAGCGTGAACGCATACTGGTAGTTGGAGATGACGATCATGGCGACGACGCCACACACCAACTGTATCCAGCGGTTTCCGGCAAACTTGCCGTATGCTTCCTTGGCGATGTCTTTTTGTTCTATAGCTACTGCTGCGTTAGCCATGCCTCTTCCCTCCCTTCGAATCGATGCGGCTTCTACTCTGGAGGGCGATCATGGCACCAGGCCCGTAGCCTGCGAACGGGAACAGCCATGTTTCCGCCAGGATCAATGCCGCGAATGCCACTTGGGCGGTAGCCAGGGTGGTGTGCAAACTAATGGCTAGGGGTTTGGTGAAAAGCGTCCAGGCATACTGTAGGTTGACGATCGCCATGATGGCGACGATGCCGGAGCACAATTGTAGCCAGCGATTGACTAAGCGAGGTTCAGCGTTGAGCCCAGGGACCACGGATGCAGCCATTGGCATACCTCCTGAGTGGCACCGGGGTAAAGTTTCATTTCCCGCAGCCACCCTGTCCAGCCTGAGGCACTACACAGCAGAAGAAAGCGGCCCGCCCTTTTTCCGGGCGGGCCAAAGTTTACTCAGCAGCATCAACCTCTTTTTGAATCGGGATGATACCGGGAACCAACCACTTGTTCCACATATCATCGATCTTGCTCTGGAAGTAATCGACATCGTCATTGGTGAAGTGGGCGAACCTGCCCTGTTTGAGCAAGTACTCCTTTACCGGCGTACGAACTGCCTTGCCGTCGGCAATCATTCTTGTCTTGCCGAACAGCTTCAGCTTGCCTTCCTCCACTTCAAACAGAGGCCAAATGCCAGTATTGACCGATAGTTCGCCCAACTCGTAGGACATGATGGGATCGAAATCCCAGCCTTTCGGACACGGGTTGAGACAGTGAATGAACGTGGGTCCGCCAATTGTCAACGCCTTGCGAATGTTGTTCATCCCCTGCAGTGCGAACGACGTCGACATGGTGGCGACGTACTTCACGGTTGGATGACCAGCAATGATCAGGCCAGCCATGTTCTTCTTCCAGCAGTGATACATGATGCGCTTCACCGAGCCCGGAGTACTGAACGAGGTGTGCGCTCCCCACGGCGTTGATCCGGAAACCTGGATATCCGTGTTGGCGTACGTCTCGTTGTCGTACATCAAGACCAGGAGGTTATACTCGGCGTGCATCATAGCCGAAGAAATGCCGGCCAAGCCGGCATCGGAGCCGCCCCCGTCACCGCAGATGGAGATGACGTTAATGGGTTCGTCCTTCATCTTGCCCTTGCGCATCAACGCTTTGTAACCAGCGGCGATGCCCAGGGCGCCTGCGCCTGCGGCGAACAACTGGGTGTGCATCCATGGAACGGCGTATGGAGTGGTGTAATAACTGGTGTTGGCTACGTACATGCACCCGGTGCAGTTCAGCACGACTGTTCTGGGACCGGCGGCTTTTGCCACCAGTCTCATAGTCTCTGCGGAGTAGCAACCCTGGCAAGTGCGGTGGCCGGAGGTGTAATACTCTTCATTGGGGATCTTTTTGACCCCTTTGAAGGCCTCGAGATTCTGCGTGGAATTCTCGTCGATATGGGTACTCATTTTTCGCTCATCCTTTCCGGCGCCGGAATTACTCCCGCACCCCGAACCATTGAGTCAGCGGTTGCGGCTTGCCTACTGCGGCATCGAAGCACGCGGCGGTCATCTTTTCGATATCGGCCTCATAGACTTCGCGCCCGCCGAGACCGCAGATAAAGCCCAGCACCGGCGGTTTCGGGCCTTTGCCCGGATACAGTGCGGTGCGCACTTCGGTAGCCACGACGCCGCTGAGATACGGCGAACCCAGCGAGTAATCGCGGTCGATGACGCCCACGGCCTTGAACCGGCTGAGGCACTGTGCCAGTTCCTCGCCCGGGAACGGGCGGAACCAGCGCAGGCGCACGAAACCGACTTTCTTGCCCTGTGCGCGCATCTTGCGGACGGCAACCTTAACCGGCATGGAGAGCGTGCCCATGCCTAGCAGAACGACATCGGCATCTTCGGTCATGTACTCTTCGAAGAACGGATTGGGGCCGTAATTGCGGCCGAAGATGCTGTCGTACTCGGCATAGACTTCGCGCAACACATCCTTGGAGCGCTGCGTGATGCCGTACTGCTGCAGACGGATCTCCATCACCCAGTCTTCGTTGCACTGCGGGGCAATCGAGATTCTGTTGTCGGGATGGAACAGCAAGTTGCCGCGATCATAGCGAGGCAGGAACTTGTTGACCTGCGCCTGCGTCGGGACCTTCACCAATGACTGCGAGTGGGTCAGGAACGCGCCATCGAGGCTGATGGCGACCGGCGTCATAATGCGCTTGTCCTCGGCGAAGCGGTAGGCAATCAGATTGGTGTCGAACGCTTCCTGAGCGCTGTCCACCCAAACGAGATGCCAGCCGAGGTCGCGGACCGAGAGCGCGTCGTTGTGCTCGGTGCCGAAGGCTCCGGGATCATCGAGCGCGCGGTTGCCGACGATGGCCACCATGGGAACGCGCAGGGCCGGGGTTACCGTCAGTGCTTCCATGGCGTACATCCAGCCCACACCGCTGCTGCCCACAAAAACGCGGGCACCGCAAGTGGAGGCGTGTTTGACGATTTCGAACTGTGAATGCTCGCCGTCGGCGGGGATGAATTCGCAATCCATCTTGCCGTCGGCGATGAGCTGAGACATAAATTGCATTACGGTGTCGTAGGGACGAATCGGGAAAGCAGTCACCACGTCGACATCGGCCAGCTTGCAGGCGATTGCCATCGCCTCCGACCCGGTGATTAGCAGTTCCGATTCTTGTTCGACAAGCGGTTGTGTCATCACTGCCATGACCTAATCTCCTTCTCTGGACTACGCTTTGTTAGCGATTTCCAGTGCTGCGGGAATTTCTTCTTTGTACTGACCGCGATAACGGTAACCATGGGCGCGCTGCGGGACGTTCTGAATTTTCGTCTTCAGCCATGCCTTGTAGGCAGCCTTGTCCTTGGTGTATGCCTCCCACTGGTTGGCGTTGTCGCTGAAAGCGAGTTCGCTGACCATGGTGATGCAGTTCGGCACCGGGCACACGGCTTCGCAGACGCCGCAACCCATGCAGTACTCCATGTTAGCGTTGTAGTAACCATCCGGCGTGACGTCGAACGATCCGTCCTGGCACTGCAGCCAGCAGAGCGTGCACTTGGTGCAGACCGAGAAATCGGTGACCGGACGAAGCGTACGCGAACTGAACTTCAGCAGCTTGTCGGGACGTCCCGACTTGTACCCGCCGGCGTTGTTATACGGACCGCCAAGCGGTGCTGCCTCGATCGAAACGCCTTCCCTCATCTGCGAGGCGCCAGGCTGGACGAAGCTGTACGGTTTTTCCTGGTTGCCCTGGCCAGCCTTTACATCGCTGATCTTAAGGCTCTGGTATGCTTTTTGCGCCGACTGCACCTTGGCCGGGACCTTCAGCTTTTCCGTAATGTACTTTTCGAGCGACTCTAATTTGAACAACTCCGGCAAAGCTTTGGCAATGGCGCCCAATACCCGCACCTCGGTGTGGTCGTCCTTGTAGACCCACATCCCGGAGAAGCTGGCGAAACCCTTAAGAATCCCCAGTTTGTAGGGTGCATCCTTCTTGTGGATCATCTTCAGCAGGGTATCTGCGGGCTCGGTAGAGACGACGATCAACGTCTTGCCGGGTTTCAGAGTGTGATTGACCGGTTCCAATCCCGACCAAGCCCAAGGCTCCAACCCCTTGCACAGCGTGTCGTCCAATACCACGGTTAAATCAACTTGCTTTGGCATGTACTGTGCCATGCCGATTTCGAGCGTCTCGTCATCGCTGGCCACGATAGCAAAGCTCTTGGCCGGAATGCCATTACGCTCGGGAGAGTCTGAATACCGTCCGAACGAGATCCCTGGTCTGCCCTCATTGTGAGCAGCCAAAACGATCCCGCGGCATATGTTTTTCGCGAGGTTCTTCTGGAAGACTCCTCGGTAGCTAATCTCGACCGCGAAAAGCTGGCCCATTTGCAACCTCCATTCGTTGATTGCGTTTTAATCGTTTTGCGTTTCAGTCGTTACACTTGTTTCCACGATGATTGTTTCAATTTCCTCCAGGTGCTGCCGCATGGCGATCTCGGCTCCGGCTGCGTCCTTCCGCTTGATGGCGGCGACGATCCTCCGGTGACCCGCGAGCGACTTTGCGGGACGTCCTTTGAGCTGCAAGGATTGCTCTCTCGACTTCTGGAGCAAATCCATCAGGACATCCAGAACCCTCAACACCACGGAGTTGTCGGCGGCTAAAGCAAGGCAATAGTGAAACTCGGAATCCTCTTCGATTGCCGACTCGCCACGGCTCAACTTTCGGCCCTGCCTTTCCATAATCTCCTCCATCGCGGAGATATGTTCAGGCGAGGCATTGCCGGCCGCGCGGGCGGCGATTCCTGGCTCAATGATCTTGCGAACATCAAGCAGTTCGGCGACGAGCTTCCACCTTCTGATTAGTACGGAACTAAGCGGGCTGATGATCGAATGATCGGAAACCTCGCAGACTACGGTTCCGTGACCCTGACGTGGCTCGACCAAGCCCATGGCTTGCAGCCTGCGAACCGCGTCACGGACGGAACTGCGACCGACTCCAAACATCTCCGCCAGTTGACGCTCCGGCGGAAGTTTGTCTCCTGGTTTCATTTCGTCCAGGATCCATTGCTGGAGTTTGTCAGCCACCTCTTCGTACAGCTTGTTCCGGTGAATGGCTTCGAATTCGGTCTTGGGATGCGTCAACATCTGGCCCGCTGGGGTCCCCTTACGACTTCTTGATTGGTGTGTTGATGTGGTCATCAGACCAATCGCATAATGCCTTGCCCGGAATTGCAATGCAGTGACGCACCTCACGTCTCAACGTGAGCACCCGGGCCGTCAAGCGCCGGCACCGCGCGAGACGGAAAGCCTACCGCCAGCGGCGCCAGCTGCAGTCTCCTGCATATCCGACGCGCACGTCAGCAATGCTTCCGCGATTTTTGCCGTCTCCTCCAGGAAGTGCGCAAAATCTTTCGCCTTGATTTTTGTGCCGGGCCGATAAATAAAAACCCATTCCGGATTACAGGTTAGCCGGTACCGGTTCACATACAGTCGAAGCCGTTCCAGCCGCGGCGGGGACAGAAAATCGTGAATTCGCTGCTCGTCCGCCGCACCACGAATGAAGAACTGATTGGAAAGGTTTTTGCCGGCGGCTGCCCTCCACGTTTTAAGCGCTTCGGCAATTCGCCCGAAGAGGCCTTTCAGGCTAAGCTCGAACGAGGGCAAGTTGGCGTTTTGCGAGCGGAAGGCGGCAACCGTGGTCAAAACCGGGGCTTCCAGGCTTTCGTCGCGAAGATCGAAGACGCGAACCTCAAACCCGCCTACGTGTCCGGCTAAGACGTTGAAAGCGACGGTGGAGCATCCATCCTGGAGGCAGGATGTCGCTTTCATTTGAGGCCCCGTCACTGGTTCTGAAATCGGTTCAAATGTAAGCCCGAAAGCGCGGCCTCGCCGCTGCAAACTCCTGGAACGAACCACGTCGCGCAGAAGCATGCAGGCCACACCCAAGAGCACTGCGAACAAGCAGCCGAGCGCGAGGAGAACATTCATGCCGCACCTCAAAATCCCGGGAGACCAACCTTTTTACAGGGGTTCTCATGGCAACCAAGTCAACCGCGACGCGCGGGCATAACCAGCCGGGAACTCCGGCTTCGCATCCCCCCGCCTGCCAAGGTCGCGGGCATTAAATAAACAGAGGTCCACCGAATTTGCTGTGACCGGGCTCACTCTATCTGGTGACGTGCACTGAAAAGCCGCGACTGGCGCGGCTCTAGGAGCACTTCACTAGATTTCGATCATGCTACTTGCGGGCAAAAAGCGCGTGTCTGGTTGCCGGCGACGCGTACTTTTCTATCTAGGCTGAACGGTTGGGGTTGATTTCCTCCAGGCGCCGATCGTTTCAAACAGATTTCTTTTCAAAGCACCGGCTGCCTGCTCTTGAAAATCGAGGAAAGCGGGAGACTCATAAAGGGAAAGGCTCAGTTCGTGCAAGTTGGAGGCGCTCAGTTGCGCCGAGGCGGGACTGAGGACCAGCGTCCGCAATTGGGACACCACCGCTTCGTTAAAACTCTGCGTGATCATGACCGTGTTATCCGGCAGAATCTCCAGGTAGTCCGTCCCTTCGTTGGTCAGGAGCTTCGACGACCATAACGGACCGTTGCAGGATGCACTCTGACCACAGTCGGTGTTGTCAATCGTCTGCTCCCGGGAGACTGTCAGTCGTCGAGTCAGTGCCGTTTTGTAGATTTCCGCAAAACGTCTGGCGGCTTTCGCAGTCTTCCAGCGTGAAACGTAGAGCAAAGAAATGTCGGAGGTCGTCAGCTTCCGGTCCGGGATGCCGATCGGCTTAACCGCGACATAGCCGCCGCCATTCCAGTTGGCGGCGACAGTAAAGAGATCGTTCTCGCGTCCGAACTCGCGCGCCATAATGCGGGTATCCAATTCTCCGATCATGCCGGAGTCAAGCAGTTCAAATCCGGCGGCGAGAATCGGGCGGAGATCGGGGACCCTAACGCTTGGCGTGACCGCCTTCGCCAGGTAAGCATCCGGATGGAGAATCTGGTGCGTGTTGCTGGGCACGCGGGCGAATGGACCAGCAAAAGCCTTTGCCTTGCCGCCGCGGCGAAGCAGTTCGACTTCAAAGGCGAGCCCCTCGTGATAAGGGAACATCGTGCTTTCCTTCAGTACGCGTGGCGCGTCGTGAAGGTCCATCGGCACGTCGTAGCTCGTCAAGACTATTGCTGATCAGATTCTGAGCGTCTGGCGAATTGGCTAGAGTGATGCCCTGGGCACGCAGCAGGTAATCGATGAAAACCACCATCGCCTGGCCTTCGACCACTGCCCGCTGCGCGATGCCGTGCTCATCCTCATCCGTGCCGCTCACCGACATGGAGGCGCCGGTGGATTTCGCCCGCTGAGGCTGAGGACTCCGGTTGCCGCAGCCTCGATAGATCGTAGTTCTGGTCCTGCAGGGCATGGGTAAGTTCGTGCGCCATCACCGGCCGCTGCAACTCCAGAGGGACCCAGTTCAGCAGGTACATGGTCTTGTCACGCAAGTCGTAGTACCCGGCCAGATGCTGCCCCACGGCCTTCAGCAGAAAAGCTTCTTCAGCGCAAAATCGGCGGGCAGCAGCCCGATCTTCTTCAGCACGAGTTCGGAGCGGCCGAGCCTGTCCTCCTCCACCTGCTTGGAAAGCTCCTGCGCGATGTAGGCGTCAACGCGATCTCTGCCTATCAATTGGCGCTTGACCTGGCTGTGCTTCGGAAAGCCCGTGTCTTTGCTGGCAAAGTCCAGAATTTCATCGACAGAGGCTGAAAAACTCTTTCGCGTCCTCGGCAGTAACCCGAACCTCGGAGCGCTGCTTGGCGCGCATCTCGCGAGCAATGTCGCCCAGGCTGCGCTCATCCGCGGTCTGCGCCGCAACCTGCGGCGGAATAACTGCAAGGCAGCATGCGAGCCCACAGACGAGAAAGAGGGAGACGCCTGTTAAATCTGAAATGCTTGGACATTGCGAATTCACCTGAACCGACGAGATCTCATAGTAGCCACTCGCTGGACAAGAAGAAACATCACCGCCGGTGCTCACTTTAGTAACCTCTGCGCCGGCGAAGGCACAAGTTCTGACGGTCATGCTCGCGTCCGAATACTTGAAAACGCTGGAGTTTCGCGCATCACGCGAGATGCTTTAGCGTAACCAGGCCAAGAGAAAAACCACTCCCAAGTTAGCGCCGAACGGCCGAATGAGCCGTTTGCTGCGAATGGCGCGGTTTAGACAGACCGCAAGGCGGGTCTCTAAGGAGTGTTTGGCAGCGCGGAACCTTGGGCACCCGGCAGACATAACGTCCTTTATGTCCGGCCGCAGGTCGTCCGGGCCCACCTAGGGCAATCGATTGATGGTTGCCGGTAACGGCGGCGTATACTGTCCAACAAAGTTTGTCGCCTGGGGGCATGGCGAATACACCCGTGAAAACACTCAAAGATGCAGGACATCTGTTGCGGCTGGCGGCGGTCTTCCTGGTAGGTATCATCCTGTTCTTGGTAGCGCGAGGCTTCCTGGTGCCGCGCAGCTTTGGGCAATACGGCCATTACAGGGGCAACGCAATCGCCGAAATCGCCGCGCATCCGGCTGTCTTTGCCGGCCACCAAACGTGCGAGACGTGCCATTCCGACGTGCTCGAAGTGAAACAAAAAGGCAGGCATGCGCGGGTCAACTGCGAGGCGTGCCATGGGGCGCTGGCCAAGCATGCAGAAGACCCTGTCTCGGTCAAGCCGGAAAAACTGCAAGCCGCTGTGCTTTGCGTGCGTTGTCACCAGGCTAACATCGCCAAACCGCAGCATTTTCCGCAGGTCGACGCGGCGGAGCATTCGGGCGGAGCCGCCTGCGATCTGTGCCACCAGCCACATAGTCCGGCCATCGATACGGGGAAAAGCAAATGAACCTTACCCGCCGCCGACTACTCATCCTTTTGCCTGCCGCTGCCATCGCCTGGAAGCACATTCTGGCGGGAACGCCGGAAGCAGCGCCCAACTACAAGTTGACGGAACACTGGTGGGGCATGCTGATGGATATTACCAAGTGCATTGGCTGCGGCAACTGCGTGCGAGGCTGCCAGACGGAGAACCAGGTTCCCGACGGATATTACCGCACCTGGGTGGAACGATACCATGTGGAGGGCTGGGGGTCCGAAAACCCCACGGTGGATTCGCCCGACGGCGGCAAGCATGGATTTCCGCCCGGCAATCAAAGCGGAGGAAAGAATTTCTTCGTCCCCAAGCTGTGCAACCACTGTGCGGAGTCACCCTGCACCCAGGTCTGTCCCGTAGGCGCGACGTTTATCAGTCCCGATGGCGTGGTCCTAGTCGATCCGACATACTGCCTCGGCTGCCGCTATTGCGTGCAGGCGTGCCCCTACGGCTGCCGTTTCATTCATCCGCAAAAGCAAACCGCCGAAAAGTGTACGCTCTGTTATCACCGGATCACCAAAGGACTGACGACCGCGTGCTGTGAGTCGTGTCCGACCGGGGCGCGCCAGCTTGCCGACCTGAAAAATCCCCAGGACCCGATCCACGAGTTCTTGCGGACCCACAGCATACAGGTTCTGAAACCATACATGGCCACCAACTCCAAGGTCTTTTACAACGGGTTGGATGGTTCGGTGCGATAAGGAGGCTCGCGGTGCCGCTGGTCGATGGCTTTATGTATCCCAATGAAGTGGAACTCCAGTGGAGCGTGCTGATCGTCCTCTATCCGTACCTGACCGGACTGGTGGCTGGCGCGTTCATCCTGGCGTCGCTCGAAAGGGTGTTCCGGGTGGAGGCGGTGAAGCCGACCTACCGGCTGGCGTTGCTGACGGCGCTGGCATTTCTGCTGGTCGCGCCACTGCCGCTGCAATTGCATCTGGGACACCCGGAGCGCTCCTTCGAGATGTATCTGACGCCGCACTGCTCTTCGGCGATGGCGATGTTCGGCTTCGTCTATTTGTGGTATCTGATGGCCGTTCTGGTGGTCGAAATCTGGCTCGACTACCGGCGCGACATCGTCTTGCTGTCGCAATCCTCCCACGGCTGGAAGCGTGTGATTTACCGCGTGCTCACGCTCGGCTCCGACAACATCAGCGAGCGGGCGCTAGCAAATCGATGAACGAGTGGGTTGGCTGGTCACAGTGATCGGCATTCCGTCGGCGTTTTTGCTGCACGGATACGTGGGGTTTATTTTTGGTTCGGTGAAGGCGAATCCATGGTGGTCCACGCCCTTGATGCCGGTCGTATTTCTCTTCTCGGCCATGGTATCGGGCATTGCCGCCGTGATGTTGCTTTACATGTTCCTGAATTGGCTCCGCCGGGTGCCGATTGACATGCGCTGCGTGGACACCGTCGCACGCTACCTGTTCTATACCTTCATCATCGACTTCAGCCTCGAGATGCTGGACCTCATCCACCGCATCTACGAGGCGGACGAATCGTTCCGCAGCCTCGATTTCATGGTCCATACACGGCTGTTCACGTCGCAAGTGGTCATACAGATTCTGGCGGGCACCGTGGCTCCCATTGCATTGCTGGCGCTGACCCAGGTGCTGAAGCTGCCGGAGGCGGCGCGCAAATCCATTTACTCCCTGGCGGGCTTGCTGACCCTGATCGGCATCTTCGCCATGCGCTGGAATGTGGTCATCGGCGGGCAGCTATTCTCCAAGAGCTTTCTCGGATACACCACCTACAAGATGGGTTTTGTTACGCGCGAAGGACTGCTGGTGGCCATCGCGCTGTCGATTCTTCCACTCATAATCCTGGGAGTGCTGGTGAAGCTGCTGCCACCTTGGCCAGCGAAGGACGCGATGCTGGGGCCCAAAGAGACTCTGCTCCCAGGTTAGCGCGGAACAATGCTGCGGGGGAACCTGGGGCACCTGGCTTAGGCATATTTTTTGATGAACCCTTCAAGTGCTTTTGCTCTGACTTGCGCCGTGGCTCCTGCGTTCCGGTACACTTTCACCGTGCCGAAGCGGTCGAGCGGTTGAATTTCATCATCTGGAATTATTTTCTCGGGGTTGTCGCCCTTATTCCGCAAGACAAAGAAGAACAGCGCGTAGCTTCGTTTCAGGGTGTTAAGGATTTTGTTTAGCTCTGCATGCCTGTCCTTGTCCACTAATCTAGGACACAGCGCGGCAAGCACGTGAGGCGTGTCATCGGGATCAAGGTCACTTGCGAACTTTTCATACCCCTTTAAGTAATCATCATCCGACATCCTCCGAATGAAAAACTTGTGTTCGTTGATCGTCCAATAGCGAAAGTGATGATTGCCGTCCGTCAATGCTTCAAGGGTGTCCGATTTACCCCAGCTTTTGTGGCCAACCACAAAAAACGCTTTTCCTTTTGCCATATAGTTCTCCTCTAAACCCCGATTACTCTGAATGCCGCGCCTCAGCTATGGCCGATATAGTCCAGGCGCCCGCCGTCGACGGTGAGAATCTGCCCGGTGATGAAGCTGGAATCGGGTGAAACCAAAAAAGCCACGCTGTGCGCAATATCTTCCGGAGTGCCCGCGCGGCGCACCATGGTGCTTGCCGAGAACCGCTCGATGACCGCCGCAACCTCCTCTGGAGTGCGATTCTGGAAGGTCATATCCGTGGGCACGAAACCGGGAGCCACCGCGTTGACGGTAATGCCATGCGGCCCAAATTCCATGGCGAATCGTTTCGTCAGCACCGAGACTGCCGCTTTGGTAGCGGCATAGAAAGTGGTTCCGGCCATGGCGGTGCCGTGAGCCGCGATCGAGGTTATATTCACGATCCTTCCGTAGCCGCGCGCCTGCATACCGGGGACAACCGCGCGGGTCACGTGGACCAGGCCATCCACATTGGTGCGCCGCATGACTTCCATCTGCGCGTAATCGAAATCCAACACATCGCCGCGCCGGGTAATACCGGCATTGTTGATGAGAACCACGATCGGGCCGAGCTCCTGCTCAATGCGCTTCACCATGTCCGCCACCGCGAGTGCATCCCCCACGTCGGCGCCCGCCGCCAGCGCGCGGCCGCCAGCGCCACGGATCTGCGCCACCACGGCTTCCGCATCACCGCCGCGTTCGCGATAATTGACCGCTACGGCCGCGCCTTCGCGAGCCAGACGGAGCGTGATCGCCCGGCCAATTCCTCGCGAGCCGCCAGTTACCAGTGCAGTTGTTCCTTGAAGCGTCATGCGCACGATTGTACGAGAGTTTGGAGCCGGCTTCGAGCTGTCTGATAAAATACTGCGCTCAGCCGTCGAGGCTATCGAGGAAATGAAAATGAGTAACATCGATCCACTGCTTGCTCCGCTCAAAGGAGCCGATCATCGTGATCTGAATGGGGTTCAGCTTGATGTTGTCCGGGCCGGCAACAGCCGGGTCAAGCGCGTCGTCTACCAGCCCGGATTTCGCTGGTCGACTCATATGAAACCAACCACTGGCACCGATCTTTGCATGCACGCGCACGTCGGATTCCTGGCGCGCGGCCAGATCCACATCGAATACGCGGACGGCTGCAAACAGGAGTTCGCGGCTCCCGAGGTTGTCGTGATCGACCCGGGACACGATGGCTGGGTGGTGGGCGGCGAAGCCGCCGTGCTGATTGAATTCGATTTCGAAGGCGACACGGCCAGCCGCCTCGGAATGCCTCCAAGTCACCGCCATCCCGGGGCTTGAACGCTGAGCCGTATGCGATCAAACCGTGATCATGGCGGCGAAAAAGCCATCGCAGGGATGCGTTCCAGGCAACGTGCGCAGATATGGGCCGCTGGTGAGGCTCTCCACGTCAGGCCAGGTCAACTCACCCTCGGATTGCAGCTCGTGTAAGCGTGCGCGGCAGTCGAGCAGCTTGGCCGCCGTGTGCTCGCGCAAGACTTCTTCAACCACCGCGGCGTTCTCTTCCGCTTCGAGCGAGCAGGTGGCGTAAACTATCACGCCCCCGGCAGCCAGGTGCCGCAGCGCCGCCGTGAGGATCGCCTTCTGGCGCGCGTGCAGGTCTATGAGATCGTCCGGGCGTAGCTTCCACTTGATCTCCGGATGGCGCGCCAGCGTGCCGGTTCCCGAGCAGGGCACGTCGGCTAGAATGCGGTCGAACTTGCACCTATAAGGCAACGCGGTTGCGTCCGCCGTGATCACCTGGACCCCGGCGAGCGCCGCCATTCGCCTCCGCAACTGCTCGGCGCGGCGCGGGTGCAATTCCACGGCGACGATGGCTGCCCCGGGATTTGCCTCCGCCAGCGCCGCCGTTTTGTTTCCCGGTGCGGCACAGCAGTCGAGAATGCGCGAGCCTTTGCCAACCAGCGCGCCCACGAGTTGTGAGCCCTCATCTTGAATCTGAACCGCCAAACGATGCTCCAGGTACGCGGGCATGTGCGTCACATCGCCGGCAAGCACGACTCGCGCCGAGCGCAACAGCCTCCCCGGCGCTAACTCAATGCCTTCTGATCGCAGTTGCGCCTCGATGGCTTCGCCGGGGTCCCCGACAAGCCCGCTGTTGACTTGTTGGGGTGGGAACGTCCCGCTTGCCGGCAGACGCAGCGCAAGCAGCGGCGCTTGCTGATCGAACTGGCAAATGCGGTGCGCCCGCTCGCTGCCGAACTCAACTGCCCAGCGCGCCACCAGCCATGGCGGATGAGCCGAAGCGGCGGCCAATGCCTCGGGTGATTCGGCCTCCGCGTCGGAAACAAAGCTACCCGTAGTGGTCTTCCCTTCGCCGCACTGGTGCTTGTCGATCAGCTTACGCAACACCGCATTAGCGAACGGCGCAGCCGATTTCTTGCGCGCCCGCTTCACCAACTCAACGCTCTCATTAACTGCCGCGTGCGCGGGGATGCGGTCCAGAAAGCGCAGTTGGTAAGCGCCTAGACGCAGTGCAACTAGTACTTCCGCGTCAATCCGGTTCGGTTTTTGCGAGGAGACTGACTGAATGTCGTCATCGAGCGCCGACTGCCAGCGCAGCGTGCCCATCACCAGCTCCGTACACAGACCGCGGTCGGCAGCGGAGAGCGAGGTGAGCCGTCCGGAATGCAGCAGCTCAGAAGCATACGCGCCTTGTTCCTGCACCCGCAGAAGAATCTCAAAGGCGGCAAGCCGGGCGGCGGAGATGGGCATCACTCGACTCCCTGTCAGCCCGTCACCGACGGCGTTTCCGCCTGGCTTGGCGGCTCGCCAAAGCTTTCGCCGGAGCGCGGGCGGTAACCGTTGATGAATTCGCGCGCGCTCATGCGCCGTTTGCCTTCCGGTTGCACTTCGAGAATTTCGAGCACGCACGCTTCCGCGCAACCCGCAAGCAAGCACTCGCCCGCGACGGCAATCGCGCCCGGATCGAGCACCGAGCCCAATGGAGACGCCATCGGACGTAATGCCGAGAGCGTCAGGTTCTTGCCGCGAAAGCTGGTGTATGCGCCCGGCCATGGCTGAAACCCGCGCTGGCGGTTGAAAATCTGCGTTGCCGTGCGGCGGAAATCGATGCGGCCATCTTCCCTGGTAAGGATCGGCGCCAGCGTCGCCTCGCGCTCGATTTGCGGCCGTGGGATGATGGTGCCGCCGGCCAGTCCGCACAGTGTTTCCAACATCAGATCGGCACCGATGACGGCCAGCGGGGGCGCGATGGTCATGGCGGTATCGTCGGGCTTGATCGCCAGCTCTTCCTGCAACAGGATGTCGCCGGTATCGAGGCCGGCATTCAGCAGCATGGTGGTGACGCCGGTGATGGTTTCACCTTCGGCAATGGCCCATTGAATGGGCGCCGCGCCGCGATATTTTGGCAACAGCGAGCCGTGCAGGTTGATGTTGCCATGCTTGGGCAACTCCAGCATCCAGCCGGGAATAATGCGGCCGTAGCCGACCACGATGATGGCCTCCGGCGCTACGGATTCCAGTTGGGCGCGAAATTCCTGGTTGTTCTTGATCTTGTCCGGCTGCGCGATGGGCAGGCCGAATTCGAGCGCCTTCTGCTTGACGGGCGAGAACGCGACCTCCATGCCGCGCCCGCGCGGGCGGTCCGGCTGGGTCACCACCAGTTGCACTTCGTGTCCGGCGGAGACAAGTTTTTCGAGCGTGGGAACCGCGAATTGGGGAGTGCCGCAGAAGATCAAGTCCATGGGAAAAAAGCAGTTTCACGTTTCAAAATTTCAAAGTTTTAAAGTTCCCCGAATTGTTCACAGGATGAACAATTTCGGCCCAGCCGAAACCTGAACCTTGAAACCTTGAAACTCTGAAACCTGGAAACTTGTTCCTCTTTACCACTCGCCGGCGTTCCGCAGTTTGCGGATCTTGCGGCGTATCAAGTCGCGCTTCAAGCCGCTGACCAGATGAATGTAGAGCTTGCCGTTGAGGTGATCGGTCTCGTGCAGAAAGGCGCGCGCCAGCAGGTCTTCGCCGAAGTGCTCGTGCCATTCGCCGTTTTCGTCCTGGGCGCGCACGGTCACGCGATTGGGACGCGAAACCTTTTCCCGGAATTCAGGAATGCTAAGGCAGCCTTCTTCCAGGGTTTGCGAACCCTCGGCCTTCACGATCTCCGGATTGGCAAGCACCAGTTTTGCCTCGGGATTTTCCTTGAAGCTGATGTCGACCACCGCCAGGCGCAGCGAAATGCCGATTTGCGGCGCAGCCAGCCCAACCCCGTGAGCGGCATACATCGACTCGAACATGTCTTCGACCAACGTTTTCAGTTTGTCGTCAAACTCGGTTACCGGCTTGGCCGGAGTTTCCAGAACAGGATTGCCATATTTAACGATGCTATAGATCATTCGCTTAATCGTTCCGTCGCCTAGCGAGCTGCTGAAAAACACACCGGGCCAGGGTCCCCGGCACGCACCGTACTTGTGCGTGTTGGGACAGACCCGGGCGAAGCGCTACGGGATATGTGACCCAAATAGTTATAGCGCAATTACTTATATTCTCACATCAGAACAAAGCTGTTTTTCAGCAGCCTGTCAATAGTTCCGCAATTGCGCGCAGTAAGAATCGAAGTTACGCCGCGTTTCCAGCATTGAGTCTCCACCAAACTTCTCCAATGCCGAAGCCGCAAGCGTGAGCGCCACCATGGCCTCCGCCGCCACCCCGGCCGCCGGCACTACACAAACGTCGGAGCGCTCGTAGGCAGCCTTGACCGGTTCCCGGGTGGCAAAATCCACCGAGCCGAGCGGACGCCGCAGGGTCGAGATCGGCTTGAGATAGCCGCGCACCACCACGTCGTTGCCGTTGGTAATGCCGCCTTCGAGTCCCCCGGCATGATTCGAAGCGCGAGTGAAATTAGTAAAGCCGTTCGCCGCATGGTCGTAGCCTATTTCATCATGAATGGCTGAACCGGGCAAAGAAGCTGCCAGCACGCCATCGCCAATCTCCACCGCCTTGACGGCCTGCAACGACATGACTGCCGCGGCTAAACGCGTGTCGAGCCGCTCGTCCCAGTTGGCCACGGTGCCGAGGCCGGGAGGCACGGCGCGCGCCACCACCTCGAAAACCCCGCCGACCGTGTCGCCGGTGCGCAGAACCTGGTCGACCTGCTGCTTCATGCGGCCTTCCGCCTCGGCATCGACACAGTTCAGCAACACCTCATCTTTGGCAGAGGCGGAGACGATCTCCTCCCAATCGACGGTTCGCGTCAAACGCTCCGCGCCGACCTGTATGACATGGCTGAGGATATCCATGCCAAGCTCCCTCAGAAACAGCTTGGCAACCGCGCCGGCCGCAACCCGCGCCGCCGATTCCCGGGCGGATGCCCGCTCCAGCACATAGCGTGCGTCGGCAAAATTGAACTTCAGAGCACCCGCCAGATCTGCATGCCCCGGCCGCGGCGATTCCACTCGACGGTGCTTTTGCGGATCTCCGGGTTCAACCGGCAGCGATTCCTGCCAGTTTTTCCAGTCCCGGTTTTCGAGCAGGATCGAGACCGGCGACCCAATAGTTTTCCCGTGCCGCACTCCCGATAGGAAGCGTGCCGCGTCGCGTTCGAGTCGCATGCGTCCGCCACGACCGTAGCCCTGCTGGCGCCGCCAGAGTTCGCGGTCGACAAATGCCTGATCGACGGCAACCCCGGCCGGCAGGCCCGAGAGCATGGCGATCAGCGCCTCTCCGTGCGACTCGCCAGCGGTCGAAAACCTAAGCATATAAGGATTGTAGCCGATAGCCGTCCTGGGCCGGTTTTGCGAAAGCTATATCCCATGAAGCAGCCGGCGCACCGGGATCCCAGCTCCGCACCTGACAAACGCCGCTGTTGTGCTGGTCGGGATGGTAAATGCCGTCTTTGTGTCAGTTGACGACGGTGAGTCTGGCGCTAATGGCTTCAGAGTACATTGCCTAAACGGATTTATCCTAATTACATGAAACGATTATTCTTAAATTAACGTGATAAATGGGCACATTAAGAATTTAATTGTCCTATTTTAGGATAGAAACACTGTAGAATTAAGTGTCTAAGTGATTTAACGGGTAACGAGTCAGTGAACGCTCCGCCCGTGAACTATGGAAAGACTAAGGTTTCCGTTAGCCTAAGGGTTGTCGGCTCACCTGAAACTTGTCAGGTGAGGAGGGGTAAACGATTGTCGGCTCTGCTGCCCATCAAAGAAAGCGTGCGCGCTTTGATCCTGGAAGCGACAACTGCCTTGCAGCCGCACTTCTCGGAAATTACGGCCGCATGGCGCAAGCAGATGTTCGCCGAGTTCGAATTCGAAGGACGCGCCATGGCAGCCTTGGAGCGTTTGAACCTTGCCACCGGCTTCGCCTTGTTTTCCCAATCCGATTTTGGGGCGTTCTTCGAAAACCTGAATTACTTTGGGACGCGGCTGGCGAAACTGCAAATCGATACCCGCGCGGTTGCCCGCTCGCTGGAGCTTTACCACGAGCTATGCGAGCCCCACATACGCAATGCTTTTGCCGATCGGAGAGCTTTCGCCGAGCGCCAGTATGCAATTCTCGCCGCACTGGACACGCTTTCGTCGGCGACTTTCGTGGCTGTGTCGGGAGCCTACTACGACACCCAGCGCAATGCAGGTAATGCACTGCTGGAGGTCTTGGACGCGGAGCTGTCGGCACGCAATCTGTCTGCCTTGCTGGAACGTGTTCTAGGCATCACGACGCGTATTTTCAACGCCAGTACCGGAATCATTCTGCTGCTCGATCCAAGTACCCAAGTTCTGCGCATCAAGGCGGCGGTCGGGCTCGAAGGCGATTTGAGCAGCATCACCGTCGAAATCGGACAGGGGTTTTCCGGACACATCGCCGCCACCGGCGAGTCCGACATCCTGCCCGACATATCTCAGTCGCACGGCGTACTGAATCCCCTGCTGCGCGGCAACTCACAGTCGCTCTGGGGCGCGCCGCTGAAGGAAGCGGACAAGGTCATTGGCGTTCTGGTGATCGGCTTTGCACGGCCTTATGTTTGGCTGCCGACCGAACGGGAGCTGCTGACGGGCCATTGCCGACCGTTCAGCGCTGGCCATTAATCGCGCCGAGATGACCGATGCCCTGCGCGAACGCGAAACGCGGATTGCCGAACTTTCCGGCCATCTGCTGAAGGTGCAGGAGGAAGAGCGCAAGCACATCAGCCGCGAACTGCACGATGAAACCGGCCAGGCTCTGATGGTCATCCGTTTGTATCTTGGCATGCTCGACAAAGCCGTCTCCACGCGCGCGGCCAAGGCAAAAATTCAGGAGTTGCTGGAAGTCGTCGATCGCACCATCGAGGGTATCAGGCGCATCATCGGCCGTCTTTCGCCGCTGGTGTTGCAGGAGTTGGGGCTGATTGCCGCCATCCGCAAGGAAGCCAAGGACCTGGCGAAAAGCTCAGGTGTCTACGCCCGGGTCGCTGTCTCGGACGATGTCGGACGGGTCGCGCCGGAAGTGGAAACAGCCATCTACCGGGTGGTGCAGGAGTCTTTGCACAACGTCGCCAAACATTCCAATGCCCATGCCGTCACCATTGAGATGAATCGCACAGAAAGCCATTTGCGGCTTCGCATTGAAGACGATGGCGTGGGCATCAGCAATGTTCCCAACTCGCATCGGCCCACGTTCGGAATGGCCGGAATGCGGGAGCGAATCAGCATGTTGGGTGGAACCATGCGGGTGGAGTCGCGAAAAGGTAAAGGGACCAAAATTCTAGTTAGCGTTCCTGTTCCTGCCAACGCTTCGCCGCTCGCGCAGCCATTACCCAATTTACGTCTTACATCCACCCCAAGCGGTGATTTGAACGCCGGGGTTGCAAGTCCAACCGTCAGTACAGGCACCCATAGTTAGGAGTTCAGGAAATGCCCAAAATCAGATGTCTCCTGGTCGATGACCACACGCTGTTCCGTCAGGGGGTTCGGCGCCTTCTCGAAAGCGAAAGCGATTTTGAGGTGGTGGGAGAATCACCCGATGCCGGCGATGCCGTCGAAAAAGCCCGTGAACTGCGTCCCGACATCGTGCTGATGGACATCGGCATGCCCGGCTTGTCGTCGTTCGAAGCGGCGCGCCACATTCGCAAGACCCGGCCGGAAACCAAGGTCCTGTTTCTCACCATGTATGAGGATGAGGATTACCTTGTGCAATGCCTCGAGGTGGGCGCTGCCGGCTACGTGCTGAAGGATACCCCGGCCACGCAACTGGTTACGGCAATCCGCGATGTCTACAAGGGTGGCAAGTATCTGAGTTCGCAGGTGCTCGGCAAACTGGTGGAAGACTTCCGCGCCCGGGTTCGCGATACCAAGATGCGCCCGCGCATTTCGACGCTTACGCCGCGCGAACGTGAAATCCTGAAGCTGCTGGCGGAAGGCAATTCAGTGAAGGAAATCGCCGTGCTGCTAGGACTCAGCGTCAAAACCGTGGAGGCGCACAAATTCAACCTGATGCGCAAGCTGGACATCCACAACAAGGCGCAACTGGTCACCTACGCGATTCAGAAGAAGATCATCAAGATTCCGGTGAACCAGTAGCCGGTCTCGCGAATGAGCCGCCGGCTTTCGCCTATTCCGGCGCGGGAGTCTTGGTTCCGGCGGCGGCGGCCTGCGCCTTCTCCAACTTGCTGAGGAATTTCCGCGTGTTCAGCAAGGGGCGTGCCAGCGACGAGTTGTAAGTAGTCCAGGCGGACTCCAACTCGCCGTCTTTTTCCATTTGTGCCCGCATGCTTTCCATCTTTGAATCCAAGTCATCCAGGTAGTGCAACATCAGGGCTTCGGGAAACATGGGCAGCTTGGGCGAGCCGAATTCGTACTGCCCGTGATGGCTGATGATCAGGTGCTCGATCGCAATCCGCAGATCGTCAGGGAAATCCGGCACCTGCCGAAGCTTGCCATGCAGCATCTCCAACTCGATCACCATGTGTCCCAGCAACTGGCCCTCGGTGGTGTAAGCGAAGGAGCGCGAATACGAGAGTTCGCGGACCTTGCCGATGTCGTGCAGGAACGCTCCCGCCAGCAGCAGGTCCCGGTTCACCAGCGGATAATTGCGCACCGCCAGGTCGCAAGTGCGGCACAGCGAGACCACGTGTTCGAGCAAGCCGCCGATGAAGGCGTGGTGCAGGGTTTTCGCCGCGGGAGCATTGCGGTAGCCGCGAGCGATCTCCGGATCGGCCATGAAGAGTTCGACCAGCGTCCGCAGATGAGGCTCTTCGATGGTGGCAACGAACCCGCCTAGTTCGCGCCAGAGCTCATCGATGTCTTTCGTCGTCTTCGGCAGGAAGTCGGCAAAATCGATCTCGTGGTCGGCCAGCTTTGTTTCGAGCACGCGGATGGTGAACTGAAAACGTCCGTTGTAGCGGTTGAAAACGCCCTTGATCCGGATGACGTCGTTGACATCGAAGCGTTCCGAGGCGGGAGCCACGTTGTCCCACATCTTGGCCGTGATCTGGCCGCTGCAATCGGAAAGCGTGAGATCGAGATACGGCTCACCGTTTTTCTTCGGCTTCAACTGCTTCGCAGTAACCAGGAAACAGGCGCTGACTACCTTATTTTCCTGTTGCGCGGCATCGCGGATGTAGATTTCTTTCATGCGTACCTGGTAGCAAAGGCCTGGTTCGGCGGTCCGCCGGCGGCAAGCCTATCCTAACCCACATTGCTGCCAGTCATGCTAAATGAAAATACCTACATGGACGGAATTTCATGCAAAATGACGGCTTGTTGCGAGAGCGACAGTGCGATTCGGGTTACGCTTTGGTCGCTTTACGGACTCGACGGTTGGATCGATGCCAAGAATGTTCGGGTGCAACTTGTACTCGGCAAATCTCCAGATGGCGTCAGCCAATGGTGAATTACGCGGCTCCGAGCTGCCCTAGAAGACCCCGAGGCGCTTTTTCTTCTTCTTGGTCGCGGTTGTGCTCTTGTCGTCGCTGCTTACCGTCGTAAAAATCAGGTTACTCTGATTCGCACTGGCACCGTTATCCGTGAAGCCTGGACGGACGTCGATGTAGGCGTCTTCCCGCAGTTTGGACAGGTAAGTTCGCAGAGCAGGCTGGACTCTTTCTACGTACATCATATCCTGGAGCTGCCCCTGTATCTTCTCCAGCGGAGGCACTCCGGACGCGTTGTGTTCGGTCACTTTCAGAATCACGAAGCCCTGCTTGGTGGGGATGACATCCGTGATCTCGCCGGGCTTGAGGTCGAAGGTCTTGGTCTCCAACTCCTTGGCCAGCATGCCCCGCTTGAAGTATCCGAGATCTCCGCCTTGCGCTGCCGTAGGACCTTTTGAGTTGTTACGCGCCAGTTCCTGGAACGAGGCGCCTGCGCGAAGCTGTTTCAGCAAATCGCCGGCCTTTGCCTGGGCCGCGGCCATCGCCTGATCCAAGTCTTTTCCCTCGCTGGGGCTGCCGCTGATCAGGATTTCGCTCAGCCGCACTTCTTCGGGACGGTCCAGATCGGCGCGATGCGTTTCGTAGTACTTCTGTAAATCGGTCTGTGAAATCTGAATGTGGGAGCCGACTTCCCGGCTGATCACATGCTGGGTGATGATGCTGTTCTTCAGGTTCTGCTTAAAACTTTCAAACGACACGCCTTGTTGCTGCGCCACCTTCTCCATGTCCTCCATGGAGCTTACGCCCATCTGCTTGCGAATCTCATCCAACCGCTTCACCAGATCAACGTCGGCGGTAATTCCCAAGTCCTGAGCCTTCTGTAGCAATAGCTGCTGGTCGATCAGATCCCGCAGCACGTTCTTTTCGCGATCTTTGATGATCGCGTCCGCATTGCCAGGTGACTGCTGATGGACCTCGTTGACCATCGTCTCCTGGCCGCGCCGCAGATCGGCACGCGTGATGATGGCATTGTTAACGCGCGCCACAATCTCCTCGATCACCGTGCTCTCCTGGGCGAAGCCGAGACTTGGCGCAAGGATGACGATGACAAGGACAAGGGCCAACATTGGTAACAACACTTTACGCATAGATTCCTGGGCGGCCGGACACCTGCCAAGCCGGGGAGATCGCAAGTTAAACCTGTTTATCTATTGTATCAACCGGAGAGCGCAGGCCGCCATGCCTGTCGATCAACGCAGTCACCCCAACCTGCCGGCGACCACCCTCCGCCCGTTTTCTATTCTTCGGCTGCCTTGGTCTCGAAGGTCTTGACCAAGTCATAAGGTGTGACCCGATACAGCACGTAGGCGAATGCATCGACGTCGACCTGTTTGCGGAAAAGGAGTTGCGCCCGTCCGCTGCCGTCGGCATCCACCGCGCCGAGGTACTGGAGACCGGGGCGAACGTCCAGCATCACCGGGTCAGAGATCATCAAATAGATCTGGTTCAGCCGTCCGGCTGAGTCCTTTCGCGCCACCAGCGCGACTGTTACCTTCGGCGGCGACTTGATGGCCGATCCGGGCGGCAGCCAGAGCCTGCTCTGAGCGCCGGTTATGCTTGCGGTAAAGATCTCGACCGGGCGTTTGCTGTGGTCGGGATCAAGCGCGTGGACATCCACATCGTCCAGTTTGGCCGGATCGACGCCGCGCAGGCTGGTGCGTTCCTTGGCAGTCTTACGAATGGCCTCCGTCGCCATATTTTTTAACGCCTGCAGATCGCGCTGGCGCTCGTCGGGAGGAAAATTGTAGCCGTAGGGACGAGATTCGATGTTTCCAATGTCGGCAATCGCGAGCAGAACCTTGTCATCGGCAGAATGGGCAGGAGCCGCGGCGTAGGCAATCGCAACCGCACCGGACCGGATAATCGGGTCCGCCTGGACCTGTTCAGACTTGCCGCGGTGAAGCGTGGGGCGGTCTGAATCCTGCCCTTCAGCTTGCCGCACGCTATCCGCCGAAGACAGAGCTGCGGGGCCCTCTCGTGGTGGCGGCCCGTCAGAGGTTGTCGAACTGGCGGAAGGCGTGGCTCGGCGCAGCACCGGGCGATCTTCATGCGAGCCCGATTTCGTGTCTGACCGGGCGGCGGAGGATTTGGCGGCCGGCGCGCCTCCGGCGGAACCCGGCTTCCAGATCCCCTCGGCCCACCACGCGGTCGGAGTGCGCAGGGCAGTTTGAATCACGAAATTGCCTTCGGGCACGCCTTCCTTTTGCGCCTGGTAAAGGATATCTGCAGCAATGGCGAAGGGAACCGGATTCGCCTCGTAAGAGCGCGCATCATAGTATTTGCCGTCGATGAACACGGTTACCGGAAACAGCCGGGCCTTGCCTTTTGCGTCGATCCGCAAAATGCCGACAGCGCGCATGCGAGAGGTTTTTGCCTGCCCCGTGTACTGGGCGGACAGAGAGGCGGCCAGCAGTACTACCAGCAGCGCGACGAACGATTTTGGAGGTAGACTATTACGCATGGAAGCCAACATGAAAGCACCCGATTTTAATCTGCTCGACGAGAACGGCGAAAGCGTTTCGTTGAAACAGTTCCGCGGGAAGAACGTTGTGCTTTTCTTTTATCCAAAGGCCAACACTCCCGGTTGAACGATTGAAGCGTGCGGGTTCCGCGACGCCTATATAAAACTCCAGAAGGCCGGCTTAGTAGTGCTCGGCATCTCGGCCGACACTCCGTCGGCGCAGAAGAACTTCAAGGAAAAGTACGAACTTCCGTACCCCTTGCTATCAGATCCGGAAAAACAAGTCGCCGCCGAATTCGAGGTCCTGAAGGAAAAGAACATGTACGGCAACAAAGTGATTGGCATTGCGCGTACTACCTTCCTGATCGGACCCAGTGGCACCATCACCCACGTGTTCGAAAACGTAAAGCCGGACGGACACGCGGAAGAGGTCCTCAGTTACGTTAACGCCGCCTCAAAAAAGGCAAGCTGACCGGTAAGCCCGGAACCCCCGGCACGCGCTGCACTGACGCGTGTTGGGGGTGAAAACATTATCTAAGATGCGGGAGCAGCAGTTAGAGAGCTGAAAACGTCAGGCGCTCGCACGATATATGATCGTGCGTATGGAGCAACCAGGCGTCCAGGCCCGACAGCGGGAGCTTCGCCCGCAGCCTTTTCTCCGTGATTCAAAAGTGCTCTCGGCCGAATTTTTCAACCGCGATGCTGCCATCGTGGCCCGGGAATTGTTGGGAAAACTGCTGCTACGCCGCTACACTGCCCCGACACTCGCAAATGGGGTGCGCGCAGGGGCCCCCAAATCGGAGTTGCTCGCAGGGCGCGTGGTCGAGGCGGAAGCCTATCTTGGACAAATCGATCCCGCGGCCCACGCCTTCACCGGCAAGACGCCGCGCAATGCCGTGCTGTTCGGCCCGCCCGGCATCGCCTATGTGTACTTTATCTACGGCAATCATTACTGCCTGAACGTTTCGTGCATGCCTGAGGGCAACGCCGGATGCGTGTTGTTCCGCGCCCTGGAACCCGTGGCGGGGTTGGCCAGCATGGCGAAGCTGCGCGGTTTGGATCTGCATGGTTTGGATTTGCGCTGTTTGGATGCGCACGGCTTGGACCTGCCGCCGCTGGCCACGACCAGCCAGCTGCGCTCAATTTCCAGTGGTCCGGGCAGGCTGACACAGGCGATGGCGATCACGCGGCAAGCTCACAACGGCATGGCTTTGACCAGCAAGCGTTCCGAGCTGTTTCTCGCCGACGATGGCTGGCGTCCCGAGCGCATCATCACCACTCCGCGTATCAACGTCACCAAAGCCGCCGATAGACCCTTGCGCTACCTGATCGCCGGTAACCCTTTCGTCTCTGGAAAGAGGGTTTTGTAGGGGAGTGTCCCGGAAGTGCACCTAACTAAACGCACCTCGTGAGTGTCATCCTGAGTGCAGCTAAGGATCGACTGCGGCGCTTCCCGCCAGGGTTAACCACCCTGGCTTATAGAGCCCGGCATCGGAGGCAGCAAAATGTTGTCGATCAGCCGGATTTTGCCGATGAAGCATGCCACTGCAACCAGTGTGCCGCGTTTGAGATCGCTGACCGGATCGAGCGTGTCGGGATCGACAATCTCGACGTAATCGATTTGTGCCGCCGCTTCGGCGGCGATTACCTGCCGGGCTGCTCCGATCAGCTTGCCGGGGTCATGTTCGCCAGCCGCAGCCAGACACTGCACACGGCTCAGCGCGCGCCAAAGGCAGAGCGCCTGCTGGCGCTGCTCGGGCGAAAGACAAAGGTTGCGTGAAGACATGGCCAGCCTATCAGCTTCGCGAATGGTGGGGCAGACCACGATTTCCACATCCATGTCCAGATCGCGGACCATCTTCCGCAGCACCGCAACCTGAGCCGCGTCTTTCTGTCCGAAGTAGGCATAATGCGGGCGCACGATTTCGAACAGCTTCGCCACCACCGTAGCCACTCCGCGGAAATGGCCGGGACGCGACTTTCCATCCAGCTTTTCACTCAATCCTTCGACATGCACCACGGTGCTTGCGCCCCGCCGGATACATCTCCTCGACCGTCGGCGCAAACAGCAGCTCGACGCCCTCGGAGACCAGTTGCCGGCAGTCGCGCTCGAAGCTTCGGGGATACTTGGCAAGACCTTCTTTCGGCCCGAACTGAAGCGGGTTTACGAAAATCGAGGCAGCAACCACGTCGCACTGCGCGCGCGCCGTGCGCACCAGTGACAGGTGACCGGCATGCAGCGCTCCCATGGTCGGCGCCAAGCCCAGGGTCTTACCACTTTGGCGCAGCTCGCGGCACGCCTGCTGCATGGCCGAAACCTGCTCGAAAACCTGCATTCTCTTCCGTCCTCCACGGAGGTGGATCTACTTCGGCTGTTCAGCGTTTGACTTCGGAACGGCGCCGGCGCCCGTTTGAGATGGTGGCGGAGGCATCTCACTCCAACTCTTCAGTACCCGCAGAAAAACCGGTTTCAATCGTCGGTGGTCGGCGGGCGCGCATCGCAAAGCCACGGTGTAGAGAACGTCGTCGGCATCGATGAATGCCACCTGCTCGGTTGCGACCGGGTTCCCTTGTTCCTGCACTTCGGCGGTGATCACCTGAGCGGGGTAGCCGCCCACTACGGTTTCCATGCGCTCGACCGTATGCATCGCGGCGCCTTCGGGCGGCGTCATCACCCGATTGATCAGTTCGTTCATGGACGGGCGCTCGCTGCCTGCGACGGGCTCGGGAAGATCGAGCGCGGCGGCCGTAATGTGATTCCAGTCGGTCTGCGCCCGTTCCTTGCTGGGCTCGGCAAAAACCACGCCCGCGCCGTCGTAAACAGCTCCAAGATCGGTCCACCCGGCCGGGTGCTCGAAACAGAAGCCGCCGGGTTGCAAGCAATAGCGGGTCCAGCGCGGCGCGGTTTCTTTCTGGGGCTGGGCTGAGTTGTTCGCACTGCCCAGAGCCGCCGGCTTCGCTCCAGCTTGGCCGCTCTGCTGAGCGTGCAACACCACGGCTAGCAACAGACTCAACAAGACCGGGAACGCACGCCTGCGGAATCCGGGGTCTCCAAGAGGCGCCGCGTTTGCGCGGGTTGGAGTAGTCATCGTTGGCTCACCGTACGCCGCCCAGCGGCCATCGCCATCGAAGCCTGCGAGTCCTTGGGGAGGTGATAACTCTCGCTATCCGACGGAAAAGCCCCCGACTTCACGTCCGCGCAGTACTCCCTTACGGCATCGCCGATCAGCACGCCAGCGTCGGCATAGCGGCGCACGAATTTCGCGGGAGCGTCAAAAGTGAGATTGACCAAGTCATGAAAAACCAGAATTTGCCCGTCGCACTCCGGACCGGCGCCAATGCCGATGGTGGGCGTTTCAACCTCGGCGGTGATCATGGCCGCCACCTCGCGCGGAATGCCTTCCAGCACCAGCAGACAGACCCCGGCGCGATCCAGCGCCGCGGCGTCGCGCTTCAATTGATCGATGGCCGGCAGGCTTTTGCCCTGCACCTTGTAGCCGCCCATCTTGTGTAACGACTGCGGCGTAAGCCCAATGTGTCCGCAGACGGGGATTTCAGCGTCCAGGATCTTCGCGATCCAATCGACGCGCTTTTCGCCGCCTTCGAGCTTGACCGCCTCGGCCCCGGCTTCCTTTACGAAGCGCACAGCATTCGCCAGACTCTCTCCGCGACTGACGTGATAGGAGCCAAACGGCATGTCGACAATCAGAAATGCACGCTTCACCGCCCGGCGGACGGCGCGGGTGTGGTGAAGCATTTCGTCGACCGTGACCGGCATGGTGTTTTCGTAACCCAGCATGGTTTGCGCCAGCGAATCGCCGACCAGAATCACATCAACGCCGGCCTCGTCGAGCAGGCGGGCGGTTGCGTAGTCGTAGGCGGTGAGGGCGGTGATCCGCTCACCTTTCAGTTTCTTCTCCGCCAGAATGTGGGTGGTGATCTTGGAACGGAAATCGGCAGTAGTAATACTCACACAGCCTCCAGTGCAGCTCCGCCCAGGCGGATGCCGCCTGTTCGGTCCCGGCCGGCTCAGAGCGCCAGCTCAAGGACTCAAGGACATTGTAGGCTCGGGGAAACCCGCGCGCAACCGTTGCGCCCCCGGGTAGCGGGCTGCTTCTCCAACGCAGCCACTATCGCGCCCCGAGATCGTTTTGACTCAAAAAAGGTGCGCCGCCCTCCCTTTCGGGATATCCGCGCCATTCAACGGTTAATTGCCAAGTGCCTCGATGCCGATAGTACCCACGAAGCTCGATCATCAGTAGCGGATTCGGGCAATCCATCGACGAATAAACCGGAGCCTGAGATGCAAACCAGAATTAGAGCTGTATTTCTCCTGCCAGTGCTGCTTTTCGGTCTGCTGCTGCTAACCGCATGCGGCGGCACCGCCGCATCGACTTCACCTGCCAGCACCACGCCAGCAATCACCACGCGGACTTATAGCGCCACCGCGTCGGTGGGAGACTTCCTGCAGATTGCCATTGACCCGGCCGCGAGTACTCTGAGTTACAGTAACCTCACCAACGGAGCCGCGGGCACGAACATTCCTTTTACCGTGAACAGCGACGGAACCTATTCGTTTACCGATCCCGCGAACCATCTGCTGATGGGCTATGAAGTGCCAAACTATGCGCTGGTCTTGCAGGTAAACAATGCCGGACCGACCCAGGCCTCGACCGCCCTGGTGTTCTCGGCGGCGCAAACGCCCATGGTTCCCACCAACTTCTTTGGCCAGAAGTTCAACTTCATGCAGTTCCGCACTTCCAACGCGGGTGTCGAAATCGGCGATGCATCGATTGCCGCCAACGGCGGGTTGACGGTCAATACCTACCAGCCCGGACTGGAGCTTGACACGGAGTCCACGTTCACGCGTGGGCTCAAACAACCCGCGACTTACGCCTTCGAAAACCTCACCGGCGATAACATTCCCGCCACCGCGAATTATACAAATTTCCTGACCATGACCGATCCGGGCGCCCAGGGCGGGACGGACTATCTATTTGAAACTCCGCTTGGATCGTTGATCTCGGATACTCCTTTGGGAACGGCGCTGATACTACCCCAGGGCAGCCCGACCTTCGACTCATCGTTTGCCGGAAGCTATAGCCTGATGTACTACAAGATGCAGGTGACAAACGTCACGGCACAGGATGTCGAGCAAGGCACCGTCACGATGGGAACTTCCACCCTGACCATCAGCGCAAGTGGAACCTTGACCCTTACGGAGCCAAACAACCTGGGGGTGATGACTCAAAAGTGGCAAGGAACGCTAGAGCCAGTTGCAAGCGCGCCTTATCTGTATGGGACGGGCAGCGATGGCCTTCTCAGCGATCCCTGCCCCGGACTGTTTACGTTCCGTCTCAAGAATGGTTACAGCTATGTATCCGGAACTCCAGGAAGACTGGATGTCTTTGTGACCTTCCTCGGAGGAGCAAGCCAGACCATGTTCCTCAGCACCTTCACCACGCCGTACCCGGTCACGACGGACCTGGTATACACCTATCGATATGGTGTGGCTTTCCCACAAGTGTCGCAGTGAGAACGTATTTCTGATGCAAGTGGATGGGCGATCGAGCGGGCGGGCGCCGTCCTACCCCGGTGCTGGTAGGGGCGTTTCTTTCGTTGTCGCGAGCAATCGCCGTGAGGAACCTACCCTCCGGTCGTTCCCGCGCCTTCGGCACCGCCAAGCGGAAGGAAGTATTGGGTTCCGCGAATGGGTTCGCTCACGCGGCGCAGCAATTTATTGAGGTCGTCGCTGTGTTCGACGAAATCGATCTCCGAGGTGTTCACCACCAGTAGGTCTGAAGCGCTGTAGTGAAAAAAGAAATGCTCATACGCCTTGTTGACCTCGGCGATGTATTCCATGCCAATGGCGCGCTCACCGGCGGCGTTCTTTTTGCGCAGACGCTTGCGCAACACATCGGTGGAAGCCTGCAAATAGATCACCAAGTCGGGAGCGGGTAATTGGGTGCGGAAAAACTTGTAATAGCGGTCGTAGACTTCCAGCTCGATATCGCTGAGGTTGAGGTTGGCGAAGATCTTATCCTTCTCGAAAATATAATCGGCCACGATCACGCGCTGCGACTTCGGGCCGATGTCGAGCGTGCGCAGCTGTTCGAAGCGCTTGGCCAGGAAAGCGAACTGTGCCTGGAAAGCGGCTCCCGGATCGCCCTCGTAGAAAGCGTCGAGAAACGGGTTGTCCTCGGGTTCCTGGATCAATTGCCCGCGCAGATTTTCGGCAATGATCCGCGCAAGAGTGCTCTTGCCAACTCGTATCGGGCCTTCAACGGCTATGTAGCGCGGTGGTTCAAAAAAGTTCGCCATCGGACGGAGACAGCCTCCAGCTTAGAACAGTTTCGCCTGCACGGGATTCCGGCAGCTCGATTCTAAATTGCCGGTGTGTGGGCAGCATATCTCTGCTGGTGCCCGGATGCAATTGCGCGATCAGTAAACGGTCTTCGATTCCCAGTGAAGGACTTCCCTGCGCGCACACCGTTGGGCTCGATAATACGACATCAGCAAACGGTTTCCGGTTTTGGCCGGCGGCTTCCGCTCAAAAGCCCTTTTGCGCTCACCGGGATCCCTGGCAATGGCTGCTTTTGCGGCTGCCTAGGGTGGAAGTACAATCGATGCAGCATGGTAGGAACACTCGCAGGGATTGCCGCGGTGGCCGCCGGGGCAACGTTTGCCGGGCTGCACACCATGGTTCCATGGTCGCAACTCTACGGCGCAAACTTCAACGGCGCACCGCCGGGCACGCGCACGCTCGCACTCACCTACGACGACGGCCCGAATGACCCGTACACGGCGCAATTACTCGAAGTTCTGGAAAAGCACGGCGTCAAAGCAACTTTCTTTCTGCTTGGGCAGTTCGTCTCCGAGCGCCCCGAGCTGGCACGCGCCGTCGCCGAAGCCGGCCACGCCATCGGGAGCCACTGTTATACCCACCAGAACCTGATTTTTCTCTCGCCAGCGCAACTTCGGCAACAACTCGAAAGAGCCTCCCTAGCGATTGAAGCGGCCACGGGCCTGCGGCCCAAACTGTTTCGTCCGCCATTCGGCGGGCGGCGTCCAGGAACGTTCTCGGTGGTGCGCGAATACGGCATGGTGCCGGTCCTGTGGCGCGTCAGTTGTTCCGATTGGAGCGCAAAATCGCCGGCCAGCATCGTCGAGCGCGCGGTCTCACAGATCAAGGGGGGAGACGTCATTCTGCTGCACGACGGCGGACACCTCAAGATGGGAATTGATCGCTCGCACTCGGTGCGCGCCACCGACGAGATCGTGCGGCGCTATAAGGGCGAGGGCTACGAATTCGTCACCGTGCCGCAGATGATGGACGGCAATCAGGGTACGTTGAGCAGCGTCTGATTCTGTCGCGTCCTGCACCTCAGCCATTCGATAGTTCGGTCGGAGCACCGCCGAAAGTTCCTTTGAGAAACGCCACGCGGATTGACCAAGCAGTACGGTAGTAGCAGGGGCTTTTCGGCGCCGACTTCGGACAATTAACCGCGGCGGGTCAGGAACCCACCCCGTTCTCTCAACGTCTACTCCGACTGCAAGTGTCTGATTGTTCAGCACCTTCGAGGTGCGTAATTTTCTTCTCGCGCAACTCTGTCCAGAGTACAACCCCAGCTCTCGCCCAGCATCCTACCCTACGATTTGTTTTTCCGGTCCTGGTCGTTCTCCCGGCAGTTCTCCTCGGGTTCAGAAACGAAAGCGAACCGAAAAGGAGAATTGCTGCATGAAGGTCTTATCAACTGGCGCGGGTAATTGCATCAAGAAGTTGATTGTAGGATCGCTCTTATTCGTGTTCTCCATTTCCGCGTCGGCCCAATGTCAATGGACCTGGGCCAACGAAAAATGGGAGCACGTTCTTGCCGGCGGACAAATCTCGCTGTTCATCCCACTGATCTCGCGTCACCATGATTTTCACCAGAACCGGGGCTTGCTGGCCGGGTTCCTTGCCGGCGTCGGCAAAGAAGCCTTCGACGCTGTCAATGAGAACGAATCGACTTGCGCGCACTTTGCTGATATAGGCATCACCACCGGTGGCGCGGCCGTTCCGTGGGCAATTGCCACGGTCATAAAGCATTACCGTCAGAAACGGAAGTTGAGCGAGACTACTTATGCCGACCGTGCTGCTGCGGAAGTCATGTCTTCGGGCAGCGCCAACCACAACCCAGCCCCCGCGCCCTCTGAGTCCAAGCCGGATCACCCCGCTCTGGATATCGAGTTATCGGCTAGTTCCAGTCCCAACTCCGGCCCCGCGCCCTCCGCGCTCAAGGACTCCGGGGTGCCCCAAATCCGCTCGCCTTTAGCAGATGTGGGACAGCTCAGCCCTTAGAGCAGAACCCTGCCGAAGCCCCCATATTTGCACGACAGATGTGGGCCACCAGCCAGAGGCTCTAAAAACTCTTCCCTCGAAGCTCACAAACTGACCAGCGCCAGTGCCTCTGCGGCTGCGGCAACCGTCTCATCGATTTCTTTTTCCGTATGCGCGGCGCTCATAAAGGCAGCTTCGAATTGCGAAGGTGGCAGCCAGACACCCGCATCCAGCATTGCCCTGTGGAATTGGCCAAATTGCCCGGTGTTGCAGCCGGCGGCGCTGTCCCAGTCGGTAACCGTGTGATCGACGAAAAAGAACGTGAACATCGACCCCGCATGGTTGGCGTTGATGTGGACACCGGCTTGGCGCGCGGCCTCGACCACCCGGTTGACGAGGGTTGTGGTGAGCTTTTCCAGGCGCGGGTAAAGCTGCTGGCGTTGGTTGCGCAGGGTGCAAAGCATCGCCAGTCCGGCGGCCATGGCCAGCGGGTTGCCGCTGAGCGTGCCGGCCTGGTACATCGGTCCGAGCGGGGCGACCAGGTTCATGATTTCCGCTGCGCCACCGTAGGCGCCTACCGGCAGTCCGCCGCCGATGATCTTGCCCAGCGTCGTCAGGTCCGGCTTGATCTTGTACAACTCCTGCACTCCGCCAAAGGCGATGCGGAAGCCCGTCATGACCTCATCGAAGATCAGCAACGCGCCTTCGCGGCGGGTGATCTCCCGCAGAAATTCCAGGTAGCCGGGCTGCGGCAGAACGCAGCCCATATTGCCGACGACGGGCTCTACGATGATGCAGGCAATCTGCCCCTTGAGCTTGTGGAAGGCTTCTTCGACGGCCTTGGGATCGTTGAAGGGCAGCGCCAGCGTGAACTGGACGAATTCTTCCGGCACACCGGCCGAGCCGGGAATGCCAAGGGTGGCAACCCCTGAACCGGCCTTCACCAGCAGGGCGTCCGTGTGGCCGTGATAGCAGCCGACGAACTTGATGATGTACTTTCTTTGGGTGGCGGCACGGGCCAAGCGGATGGCCGACATGGTGGCTTCGGTACCGGAGCTGACGAAGCGCAGTTTTTCGATGGACGGAAACGCCTCGACGACGGCTTCGGCGAGCTCTATTTCCGATGGAGTTGAAGCGCCGAAACTAGTTCCTTTGCGGGCCGCATTGATGACCGCTTCGACCACCTCCGCGGCCGCATGGCCAAGCAACAGAGGGCCCCAGGAACAAACATAGTCGATATACGCATTGCCGTCGGCATCATATACGTAGGCCCCTTCGCCGCGCACCAGGAAGGGCGGTTCACCGCCGACCGCGCGGAAGGCGCGTACCGGCGAATTAACTCCGCCTGGGATCAGTTGTTCGGCTCTTTGCTGAAGTTTGCGTGAGAGATCGAGATTTCGGGCCATAAGCCGTCCTAAACTGCGCTCCGGGTGACCGAAACGGCGCGCAAGAATTCATCAAGATTTCAATATAGCAGGCCACCGGGTCACGGTTATCGGACGCTATGATCGCTAGTAGCAGTCCCGAGAAGGTCGCTGCATAAGTTTCAGGATGTCATGCTGAACAAGTCGGGCTCCCGTTTGCTGGCGCGCATACGGTAGCGCGATCGACCCGGCACCTTGGCGGGTAAGGCATATGGCCGAGCGGCAGGGTAAGGCTAGAATTATCGCGAGGCGGCGAAAAAAAGCTTGGCGTGAGCAGTGCGGGGCGGGTATTCTGAATTCATAATTTCGAATATGATTTTCATTTTCGGTAATTGATTTCATCCCGTACAAGGTGCCCTCTTGAATCTTCGCGTGTTAGTGAAATTCCGCCTGCCGTTTACGCTCATGTTTCTCGCGTTGCTGTGCTCGACCATGCTTGCACAGTCGGGCGAATCTGAGGAACCGAAACCCGAAACCAATCCACCGGTCACGCTCTTTCCTCACTCCGACAGCAGCCGCTTCTGGGTTTCCGGACAGATAAACGGCATCTTCCAGGCGCAGCCGGCGTTTCCGGCAAAATATAGCGGCATCAACAGTCTTCATAGTTTCGGGGAAAGCGCCACGTCGCGGGTGCTGACGCTTTACACTGGATGGCAAATCACCCCAAGCAATGAACTCCTGTTCGACATGGAAGAAGCCGGCGGCCATGGAATAAGCGATGGGCTGGGGTTGGCGGGATTTACCGACCTCGACGTGGTGCGCAATCGCATCGCTCAGCAAAGCGCCGTACATGGCCCGCGTCATGTACCATCACATCTTCGCTTTGAGCAGCGAAAACATTGCTGCCGAGAGAAACCCACTGTCGCTATTTACCACGCTACCGGCGCGCCGGCTTGAGTTCCGCATCGGCAAGTTCAGCACCGCCGATTTCTTCGACCTGAACTCGGTGGCCAGCGATAGCCATCTTCAGTTCATGAACTGGACGGTGGACAACAACGGAGCGTACGATTACGCGGCCAACACCCGCGGCTATACCTATGGAGCGATTCTCGACTACGAAGAGCGCAACTGGGGAGTGCGTTTCGGCGAGATGCTGATGCCCAAGATCGCCAACGGCGACAAGCTCGACGCCGACCTGGCGCGGGCGCGGGCGGAGAATATTGAATTTGAGCTTCGCCCCAAGTTGCTGAAGGAGCGCAAAACAGTTTTTCGCGCGCTCTCTTACGTCAATCACGGCAACATGGGCGACTACCGCGCAATCGATTGACCGCTTCCTGGAGGGAATCGATGCGACAGCCGAATATCGAGAACACTCGCCAGCAAGGGACCATCAAATACGGGTTTGGCTTGAACGCCGAGCAGGAATTGACCCGCGACCTGCGCCTCGGCGCCCGCTGGGGGTGGAACGAAGGACGGCACGAGTCGTTCGTCTATACCGAAGTCGACAGCACCGCCGAGTTGTGCGCCGATTATGTCGGCAGAAGCTGGAAACGCGCCCTGGACAAGACAGGCTTGGCATTTGTCAGCAATGGCATTTCGAAAGATCACCAGGAGTACTTGCGGCTAGGCGGGTTGGGCTTCCTGCTGGGAGACGGCAACCTGAACTATGGACGCGAAACCATCTTCGAGTATTACTACACGGCGCACATTCTGGCGCGGCATCTTTGCTTCGTTCGACCTGCAACACATCAACAATCCCGGCTACAACCGGGATCGAGGACCTGTCGTGGTCCCGTCTCTGCGGCTGCACATCGACCTGTAAGCTTCACAACGGTCCAGGCCGGTTACGCGAAAGACGAGAACCCGCGACCGGGCGGAAGCCGTGATGCGAGGCTGATAAAATAGGGGAGCAATGATCCTGCCATTCGTCCGCGATCTTCTGGCGGATGCTGAAACCCTCCCCGCATTCTTGCGAGCAGCGGCCCATCTGAAGGGCGGCACGGGCAGGATTCGTCTGTCTGGCCTGACGGACACGGCGAAGCCGCTGCTTTACGCGCAACTGCACCACGCCGTCTCCCGGCCCTTAATTGTGTTGGTGGCAAACAATCGCGCGGCCGAGGAAATGCTGCCCATGCTCCAGAGCTTTTGCGAGCTGACGGGCGCGGCCGCACCCGGACTCTGTGGTCTACCTGCCGGCACGGGACGTGCTTCCATTCGAGAACCTGTCTCCGCACCCGGAGATCCAGGAGGCGCGCGCGAAAGCGTTGTGGCGGATTGCCACTGGCGCCGTCTCGATTGTCGTGGCGCCGTTCGCCTCCAGCGCTGCCTTGCTGCGCGAGCCCGCATATTATCGCGACCTGGGGCGGGTAGTTCGGCGTCCCGAGACCCTGGATCTGGAAGAACTGGTCGAACACCTCAACATCGTCGGCTACACGCGTACCGACGTGGTGGAGATGACGGGAGAATACGCGCTGCGCGGCGGTATTCTCGATGTCTTTCCTCCGGAGACCGATCGCCCGTTGCGCATAGAACTGTTTGGCGATGAGGTCGAATCGATCCGCAAGTTCGATCCCGCGACGCAACGCTCCTCGGGCGATGTCGAGGAAGTGGTGCTGCTGCCGCTGACCGAGACCCCGGTTTCGGAAAAGCTGTTGACGGCGATTCACGCGCGCCTGTCGGGACAGCGCATTGCCGGAAGCGACGAGGCAATTCATGCGGCGCTTGAAAACGCTGGAGTCACAGTGTTTCCGGGGTGGGAGTTTTACGCGCCGGTGGCGGGAGCGACCCAAACTATCTTCGATCACCTTCCTGCGCGCCTGCGTGCTGGTCGACGAACCCGCGCTGATCGAGCGTGACCAGGATGCCTGGTGGGAGCGGGTTACGGCTGCGCACGAGCGTAGTGGCGTGGGCAATCTGGTGCGGCCGGAGGAATTGTATCTGGCTCCGGAGGCATGGCGCGCACTGGTTGCAAACCGCGGCGGAGCCGACGTCGAACAGCTCGGGGTGTCCGACGGCGAAATGGAAGACATAGCGTTGCTTTCGCGGCCGACGACACGCTTTCACGGCTCGGTGCCGGGGCTGATCGAGGAAGTAAAGAAGCTGAGCGCGGAAGGCGAGAAGGTTCTTTTGTCGGCGGGCAGCAATGGCGAGTTAGAGCGGCTGGCCGACATCTTTAACGAATACGGCGTGCCCTACCGTCTGGGCAGCCGGGCGCAGCGGCCCGGCGGCGGAAGCTATGCCGATGAGGCCGGCTACTTCGGCGAAGATCTCTCGGTGACCACTCTGGTGCGTGCTTTCGTGCCGCATGGAGTCGCACTGCCCGAATCGAAGCTGGTGATCTTCGGCTCTAGCGATTTATTCGACGAGTCGGAGGCGACGGTGGCTCGCGCTCCGCGCCAACGGTCGAGGACGGCGGCGTTCCTTTCGGATTTCCGCGACCTGGCTGTGGGTGACTACGTGGTGCACGTCGAGCACGGCATCGGCCAGTACCAGGGTTTGCGGGAGATTGCGCAGGCCGACGGCAGCAGCGCCGAGTTCATGATCCTGGAGTACGCCGAGGGCGCGCGGCTGTACATTCCGCTGACGCGGCTGGATCTGGTTCAGAAGTATCGCTCGGCCGAAGGCGGCCGGCCTCTGCTCAGCCGTCTGGGCACGCAGCAGTGGGCCAAGACGAAGGCTCGGGTCAAGAAGGCCATGAAGGACATGGCTGACGAGTTGCTGAAGCTCTATGCCGTGCGCAAGACCGCCGAGGGCCATGCCTTTCCGCCGGACACGCAATGGATGCGCGAGTTCGAAGACGCTTTTGAATTCAACGAAACCGAGGACCAGACGTCACGCCATTGTCGGACGTGAAGCGGGACATGGAGTCGGCGACGCCGATGGATCGCCTGTTGTGCGGAGACGTCGGTTACGGCAAGACGGAAGTCTCCATGCGCGCCGCTTTCAAGGCGGTGAGCGACAGTAAGCAGGTCGCCGTGCTCGCGCCCACCACGGTGCTTGCCTTCCAGCACTTTGAAACTTTCAAGCGGCGTTTTGCGGCGTATCCCATCGACATCGAGATGATCAGCCGCTTCCGCACCAGCAGGCAACAGAAAGAGATCGTGGAGAAGGTCGAGGGCGGCAAGGTGGATATCCTCATCGGCACTCACCGCCTGCTCTCGAAGGACATCAAGTTTCCCGACCTCGGGCTGGTGATCGTGGACGAGGAGCAGCGCTTCGGCGTGCGCCACAAGGAGCGGCTGAAGCAGCTTCGCAAAGAGGTGGACGTGCTGACCATGTCGGCGACGCCGATTCCCGCGGACTTTGCACATGTCGCTGGTGGGCCTGCGGGATATGAGCCTGATCGAAACCCCGCCCAAGGATCGCATGGCCATCCAGACGGTGGTTGCCGGCTGGGACGACAAGTTGATCCGCTCGGCCATCGAGCAGGAACTGGAACGCGGCGGCCAGGTATACTTCGTGCACAATCGCGTGGAATCCATCCACGACATCTCGGCGAAGATACGCGAACTGGTGCCGCAGGCCCGCATCCTGGTTGGCCACGGACAGCTGAGCGAAGGCGAACTTGAAAAAATCATGCTGGCCTTCATGCGCCACGAGGCCGACATCCTGGTGGCGACGACGATCATCGAGAACGGGCTCGATATTCCGCTGTGCAACACCATCATCATCAACCGCGCGGACCGGCACGGACTTTCCGAGCTGTATCAACTGCGCGGGCGCGTCGGACGCTCCAACCGGCGCGCGTACGCCTACCTGCTGATCCCGTCGGAACGCGACCTGACGGATCTGGCGCGCAAGCGGCTGGCGGCCTTGAAGGAATTCAGCGATCTCGGCGCGGGCTTCAAGATCGCGGCGCTCGACCTGGAACTGCGCGGCGCGGGCAATCTGCTGGGCGGCGAGCAGAGCGGACACATCGAAGCCATCGGCTTCGAGATGTACACCCAGATGCTGGAGCACACCATCCGCCAGATGCGCGGCGAGCAGGTCGCCGAGGTGACCGAACCCCAGCTCAACCTGGGCCTGAACATCCGCATTCCCGCCGACTACATCGGCGAGGAGAACCACCGCTTGCGAATTTACAAGCGCATTGCCGGCGTGGAAAGCGAGAGCCAGCTTGCGGATGTCTCCGCCGAACTGCGGGACCGCTACGGCGAGCCGCCGTCGAGCGTACGCAACCTGCTCGATTACGCCAGCCTGAGACTGCTTTCACAGCGCGTGCGGGTGATGCAGATCGAGCGCAAACGCGACCTGGTCAGCATTCGTTTCGACGCGAAGGCGGAGGTGGATGCGGCGAAGCTGGCGCAGTTCGTGGCGCGCAATCGCGGAACCCAGTTCACTCCGCAGGGCATTCTGAAGTTCAGCATTAAATCCAACCAGGCCGACGAGGTGCTGGAAAGCTTGCGGCAAGTGCTGGAAAATATTGCCAGCGCCGCGGTAACTGCCGCCGGTTGAGGTCCGAGGCGGCTACGCTACTCGTCCTGCCAGTGTTCAACAGGCGCCTCTGCTTCGGAAAAGTGCCGTGACCCTGTACAATTGCGCTGCGCGGTTCAACTAACAAATCTCTTCACCGAGAGCACGCGATGAAACAAAAAGTCAAAAAGGCAGTTTTTCCGGCGGCGGGACTGGGTACTCGATTTCTGCCTGCGACGAAAGCACAGCCCAAAGAGATGCTGCCGCTGGTCGACAAGCCCATCATCCAGTACGGCGTGGAAGAGGCCATGGCTTCCGGATGCGATCAGATCATCATCGTGACCGGGCGCGGCAAGACCGCGATCGAAGACCACTTCGACGTCAGCTATGAGCTGGAAAAGCAGTTGGAGGAGAAGAACAAGCTGGAACTGCTGGCCATGGTGCGCCGCATCTCGGACATGATCCACGTCTCCTACACGCGGCAGAAGGAGGCGCTGGGATTGGGGCACGCGGTGCTGGTGGCCAAGGATCTGGTAGGCAACGAGCCGTTTGCGGTGCTGCTGGCCGACGATGTAGTCGATGCCGAAACCCCTTGCCTGAAGCAGCTGATCGACGTTTTCGAGGAGACGCAGTGCTCGGTGATCGCCACCCAGGTGGTCGAAGGTAAAGCCATCTCCGCCTACGGCGTGCTCGACGCCACCCCGGTTCCGGGTTACGACGGCCGTCTATTCGAGATCAGGAACCTGGTGGAGAAACCGCCGGCTCGAAACGGCGCCGTCGAACCAGGCCATCATCGGCCGCTATATCCTGACGCCGCGCATCTTCGAGTGCCTGGAGAAGATCACGCCGGGAGCTATCGGCGAGTTGCAGCTCACCGACGGACTGCGCGGCCTGCTTCGGCACGAAAGAATGTATGGCTATCAGTTCGAGGGCAAGCGCCACGACACCGGCGACAAACTCGGCTTCCTGAAAGCCACGGTGGAGTTCGCTCTCAAACGCGACGACCTAGGCGCGGAATTTCACGAGTGGTTGCGGCAGCAGAAGTTTTGACTTCGCCTCGCCTACTCCCCGAGGACGGGCGTAAACGATCCGATTCTGCGCTCCTGCTCGATCATGATCTCGCACTCGTGGTCGAGGGTTTCGTACTGTTCCCCAAACTGCACGCGGAACTGCCGGAAAGCCGCTTCCGAAGCCCAGCGGTCGACCGTCAGGTAGCGGTCGGGACGTTTTTCGTCGCGCAGCAGTTCGGTGCCGACGAACCCCTGGGCTCGCTTGAATAAAGCGTCCCACTCTCCCCCGGGACCGTAGAGCCTCTCGAACTCCGCTGCGCAATCCGCCTTCGGCACGAACTCCCAGACGATCACGTGCATGGTTCCTCCACGCTTCGGCACATGGGTGTTTCCCGGCACGACGCCGGCCATCAGCACCGCTCCGAACAGAATAGCCCCGGCCGCTGAAAAAGCAACCGGGGCATGTGGAATTCGAACGGCGGTAACGATGGTCGCGCCGCCCACATCTGCCAAAAGCGGGCAGATATGGGGCACCAAAACGGCTCGCCAGCCACTTGCCAAAGGCGAGCAGATATAGGACACCGAAAGGAATTCGGTTGCGCGGGTTGAGGCGGACTATTCTTCTTCTTCCGTCTCTTCACCCTTAGCCGCTTTGGCCGCCGCGACGATCTTTTCCTGGATCAGAGCCGGAACCACATCGTAGTGATCCATTTCCATGCCAAAGCTGCCGCGGCCCTGCGTCATCGCGGTGAGGTCGGTGCCGTAGGTCAGCATTTCGGCCATGGGCACGGAGGCTTTCACGATGGTGTTGCCACCCTTGTTGTCCATGCCCTGGATGCGGCCGCGCCTCGAGTTCAGGTCGCCCATGATGGCTCCGGCAAACTCGTCCGGCGCCGTGATCTCGACGTTCATGATCGGCTCCAGCAGCGAGGGTTTGGCCTGCTCCATGGACTTCCTGAAGGCGATGCGCCCGGCGGTCTTGAACGACAGTTCGTTGGAGTCCACATCGTGATAGCTGCCGTCATAGAGCGTGACCTTGAAGTCGACCACCGGATAGCCGGCCAGGTATCCGCGGGCGGCGGCTTCGAGGATGCCCTTTTCGACGGCTGGAATGTAGTTCTTGGGAATGGCGCCGCCAAAGATGTCGTTCACGAACTCGAACTGCCCGCCGCGCGGCAGCGGCTCCATCTTGATCTTGCAATCGCCAAACTGGCCGTGGCCGCCGGACTGCTTCTTGTGACGTCCCTGCACGTCGGCGTGGCCGCGTATGGTCTCGCGGTAGGGAACCTTCGGGGCTTTCAGCTTGACCTCGGTGTGGTAGCGGTGCTTGAGTTTCGCAACGGCTACTTCGACGTGCTGCTGGCCGGTGCCCGCGATCAGGAACTCCTGGGTTTGCGGGTCGCGGAAGAAGCGCAGCATGGCGTCTTCCTCCATCAGCTTGGAGACGGTTGACTCCCAGTTTGTCTTCGTCCGCCCGCGACTTCGGCTCAATGGCAAACGTGATGGCCGGCTCCGGCAGCTTGACCGACAGGATACTGAATCGGCGCCGCCTTATCGCCCAGCGTGTCGCCCGTGAGGGTGTCCTTCAGCTTGGCCACCGCGCCCATGTCGCCGGCATGCAACTCGGTTGACGGCGACCGACGTCTTGCCCTGCATGATCGAGAGGTGGGCAAATTTTTCAGCGGTGTTGCGGGTGAAGTTTTGCACCGAGGCATCATTTTTCAGCACGCCCGAGAACACTTTGAAGTAAGAAATCCGTCCGGAGAACGGATCGCTCACCGTCTTGAAGACGTAGAGCGAGACCGGTTCGCTGTCGGCGATCTTGCGTTGTGCGGGTTCGCCGTTACCCGAGCCGGCCGCGGCCTGCACGGTTCCGCGTTCCAGCGGGCGAGGCGCGTAATCGACCAGGAAATCGAGCAGCGCATCCGTGCCAATGTTGCCCAACCCCGAGGCGAACAGCACCGGGAAAGACCTTGTCGCCGCGAACCGCCTCATGGAGTCCGGCAACGATCCGCTCTTCCGCGAGCGTCCCGCTGGAGAAGAATTCCTCCATCAGCGCGTCATCGCCTTCGGCCACCAGCTCCACCAGCCTCTCGTGGGCCTCCTTGGCCTCGCCGGCCAGATTCGCGGGAATTTCGCCTACCTTGGCTTTGCCGTTGCCGCCCAGCTCGTAGGTGTAGGCTTTCATGCGCACCAGGTCGATCACGCCGGAGAAACTCTTTTCGCTGCCGATGGGCAACTGCACCGGAATCACGGTCCGGCCAAACGCTGTCGTCAAAGATTCCATGCAGCGCTGAAAATCGGCGCGTTCGCGGTCCATGCGGGTGCAGACCAAGACCCGGGGCAGCGAATACTTTTCGGCGAAGCCCCAGATCTTTTCCGTGACCACCTGCACCCCGCTGACGCGCATCGACCACCACCAGCGCCGCTTCCACGGCCGGCAGCACCATCTCCGCTTCGTGCATAAACATGTTGAATCCGGGAGTGTCGATCAGGTTGATCTTGGCCTTGCCCCACTCGAGCGAATGACATGGCGGCGGAGATCGTCATCTGGCGCGAAATTTCTTCTTCGTCGTAGTCGGTGACGGTGGTGCCTTCGTCCACCCGGCCCAGACGCTGGGTTGAGCCGGCCGTATACAGCATGGCCGAAACAAGAGAGGTTTTGCCGGAGTGGGAGTGTCCCACGACAGCGACGTTGCGGATGTTAGCGCCTTCGTAGTTTTTCACAATGACTCCTCGTGCCCCACAAAGCTCTCAGGGAACCATGGTCGGCTCAATGGTCGCGCAACCAACATCAAGGATGGCTGATGCTGTATCCCGACGCCAACCAGGGCAAAAAACAGCAACCCCACGTGCTCTGGCACATGGCGGAGAGCAAAAATTAAGAAGAAAAATCGTAGCACAAGCGCTCAGTAGCGCCAATCGCTGGTTTATGGGGGCCTTCCGTGCCGCCCCGCAACACGGGCTGGCGACGTCTGGAAAGTCCCATCCCGCCTTGGCACACGGCGCGTGCCGGCTCCCTTGGCTGTATCGATCCGTGCAGGGTTGGGCAAGGAAATTCCCTGTATTTTTTGGCCCTGTATCCTGATGAGAGTTTCTACCGGACGCCGGGTTCGTTTACCATGGAATAAGCAGCCAGGAATTCCGCTCTTGCAGCCGAATTCTATTCTGCATGCTGACGAAAGGTTCTTCTCCGACGATGAAAACTGTTTTGCGCACGCTCATGATTGCCGCGCTCATGACCTTTTCCGGTCTTGCCCAGGCCGGGGACACTTCCGCACTTCGCCCACCCGCGGGTTCCAAAGTGGCGATTATCGTTTTTGAAGATCTGGAATGTCCCATGTGTGCCCGTGTCGAACCGCTGCTGGAAGATGCCGAAAAAACCTACAAAATTCCGTTGGTACGCTACGATTTTCCACTGCCCATGCACCATTGGTCATTTGAGGCGCATGTAACCGCCCGCTACTTCGATAGCAAGTCGAAACAGTTGGGCGAAGATTTTCGTCAATGGGTCTTCAAAAACCAGAATTTCATCACCCAGCAGAACGTGGGTGGCATGATCGATCGATTCGCCACCGAGCACCATGTCGCGTTGCCCGCCTTTGTCGATCCCGAGCGGTAAGCTGGCCGCCAAGGTGAAGGAGATAAGGTCACAGGACAGAAGGTCGGCATCGATCACACCCCAACTATCTACGTTGTGGGCGAGTCGCGGCAGACGCCCTACATTGAAGTAAAGGAAATCTCCCAACTGTTCAGCACCATCGACCAGATGAAGGCCTCGGTGAAAGCCGAGGCCCCGGCGCCACGGTCGAAGAACTCGTCGGCCAGGACTAGCAAGCCCGCGCAGTAAACCCGCAGTGCCGGTATGGTTTCGCTGAGCCGTCTATGGCGAGCGAAGTCGAGCCATGACGTTCCTTTGAGGATTCTTGGATATGCCGACTCGGGGGAACCACTCATTTTTTGCGTTGTAAAGGGATTTTTATCCTGTAAGGCCCGTCCGGTGGGCCTTTTTCATTTTGGGACCTTCCCGAATTGACAATCCAAAGTCATCGGAAAGCTGAATCGCCATGCAATTTGCGATCCGGCGGGCATCAACGCCCGATAGATTATTTGCATGCCTATGATGAGTTGTCTGCTAAAGCGTCTTGGCAAACGTGCCAGCGAGCGGATGGCAAAGTTTCTGGCTGAACGTCTCCCGGCAGTTGCTATTCTGGCGGTTTTGCCCTGGATCGAGCGATCAGCCTCCGAATCTCCCGGCCGGAGATTAGGGTTGGTGGCATTGCGCGCAGACGAGAGCACAAACCGTCGCAGCGAAATCACTGAAAGATTGTTCTGAGAGCTTACTCTTATTTGTTCAGCGTTCGTAGCACCTCGAATAATTCTTCGTTCTCGGGAGGCTGGTCCAGCGGGTAGATCTTGGCAAAGGCGATCACGCCTTGCTTGTCGATGATGAAAACAGCGCGTTCGGAGATCCCCGGGAGCGGCTCTCCCTCGCGCAGCACTCCATACTTGATCGCGACTTCGCCATGCGGCCAGAAGTCGCTGCCCAGCGGAAAGCCAACCCACCCGATATCTTTTTTCTGCCACGCGATGTGACTCGGAATGGAATCCACGCTCATGCCCACGACCTGGGCATCGTATCCGGCGAACTTCTCCATGTCCAGGTTCGTCGCCGGAATCTGAGCACTTCAGGTCGGGGTCCAATCGAGAGCATAGAAGGCAAGCACCACGTGCCGCCTGCCCCTGAAGTTGCTGAGCCTGAACCGCATCTTGCTGTCGCCCAACACGGCGGGCACCTCGAAATCGGGCGCTACCTCACCGGCTTTCAAAGCTATCATCCTTCCGCTCCGTCGGTTCGCTTCAGCGCGGGATGTAAGAATTGTATGCGGCGCGGACTAGAGCCGGCAAGCGCGGCAGGCGGACACCAGGCACCTCGGCCGGTGATTGTTCGGGATCCCTGGCGAGCCCTGCTCGCTGCGGTGATTTACCCGAGCAGAGCAGCACAGACTGCAACGCGCAGCAATTGGGCCGGCATCGAAGGGGATGGCTTGTACCGAGAGTTCCGCCGATGCCGTATATCACGATCGATTCTCCTTTAGCCGGGGGTGCGGCCGAAATTCACTATCGCCAAATGGGTGAGGGTGTATGCCTGTGCTTTCTGCACGGAGGCTGGGGCTATGAAGTCTATCCCTTGGACCAGCAAAAAGATGCGATCCAAGGCTTTCAGGTTATTGTTGCGGACCGCTCAGGCTACGGACACTCGACCAAGCCGGCGCTCTTTGCGGTTGATTTCCATCGCCGCGCCGCCGAAGAGACGCTACGGTGTCTGGATGCTCTCGGCATCCGGAAATGCATCTTCTGGGGACACAGTGATGGCGCGGTGATCGCCGCGTGGCTCGGACTGATGGCTCCCGAACGCTGCCTCGGTTTGATTCTGGAAGCCTTGCACTACTATCGGGACAAGCCGGGTTCGCGCGCATTCTTCGAAGCCATGGTGTTAGCTCCGCAGTCGTTCGGCGAAAAGGTCGGCAGAGTGCTGGCGAGTGAGCACGGCGAACCCTATTGGCGCCAATTGATGCGCAGCGAAGGACAGACATGGCTTGATATAGCGCGGTCCGCCAGCCATGCGGGCCGCGATTTGTACGATGGCAGGCTATCGGAGTTGACGATTCCAACGCTGTTTGTACACGGCGCCCGCGATTCCCGCACCGAACCCGGAGAACTCGATGCCATGCGCCGCGAATTACCGGCCGGTTGCATGCACATCATCGAAAACGGAGGCCATTGCCCGCACAGCGAAGAGTCTTCCGCCGCAGAATTCGGTCGCGTAGTACGCCAAGCCCTGGTTCTCTGGAGCGCCGGCAAGTAATCCCCGTCAGAAGCTACATCCGCATTTGCGCCAAAACTCGGCGCACCGCACCTGCCGGCATTAGCAGATGTGGGATTCGCATTGGCTTGCGGCCTGGCTGAGTCGGCATGCCCATTTGCCGGCGCGCCCATGCCGGCTTCGCGCCCTTCATCGGCGGGGTCGGAGGCGCGCCCGCCGTTACCGGCTCCAGTGTCCCTGAAGTTGTACAATGGGAGTCGCTGCCGTGGGCACACAGTGTCGCTCCCGGCCCTCATTGAGCGATTCCCAGCTCCGGTTCCGGGTTATCCGTACAACAAACCGAGTCCAACCTTCGCGCGGCACACCGCGCGCAATGCAGTTCACGTTGAGATGAAATGTTATTCATAAAGGAGAAAACAATGTCTCATGTGGTTCCGGTGAAGTTGACTCGAGAAGTCGCCCCGTTGCCATACGCTTACAATGCGCTCGAACCATACATCGACGAGCAGACCATGCGCGTGCACCATGATAAACACCACGCCGCATACCTCACTAATCTGGTCAACGCACTGGAGAAGTATCCAGAGCTACTCGATCGAGACCCGGAGGATTTGCTGCGCTCGCTCGAACGGGGTGCCCGCGGACATCCGCACCGCGGTGCGCAACCATGGCGGGGGCCACGTGCACCACGCCATGTTCTGGACGCTGATGAAACCGAACGGCGGTGGCGCACCGGACGGCGAAATCGCAAACCTGATCCAGCATGCATTCGGCGGTTTCGATAACTTCAAGGCAAAGTTCAATGACCTGGGGCTGAAACACTTCGGAAGCGGTTGGGTTTGGCTGGTTCAGACCGCCGCAGGAAACTACGAGATCCTCAGCATGCCGAACCAGGACAGTCCATTCTCGCAAGGCATGTTCCCCATCCTGTGCAATGACCTCTGGGAGCATGCGTACTATTTGAAATACCAAAACCGCCGTGCGGAGTATCTGCAGACATGGTGGAGCGTAGTGAACTGGGACGAGATCAACCGCAGGTTGAAGCAAGCTGCGACTCGAAATTAATTTTCGGGCGCGTTGGTGACAGCGCGCATGATCACTGCGCCGTTTCGAGATGGAGGAGTTACAATTCGACTGGCAAGGCCGGGGCGAACTCCGGCCTTTTTGTTGAGCGCTGTGAAATCACAATTTCGAGCCATCAGTTCGGAAGCGAGTTCCGGTTTGCAGGGCGGTGCACAGTTTCCGCCGCATGCGCCCGCGGCTCGCACTCTGGAGCGTTCGCGGTGCGTTGCGCGCGCGCATCAGGCGGAGCGGAAGATTTGTGGTAACAGCCAAATATGATTCGAGGAGGGAGAACACCATGAACTTCGCCGCCGATGTCATTCGAGAACAGATCGTTACCATTCTTGGTGCTTGGAAAATGAAGCCGGAGCTGGCCGAGATTACGGCCGAGATCATGGTAGACACGGATCTGGCTGGCATCGACTCGCACGGCATCTCGATGCTCACGCTCTATGAGGAGAAGCTGCTGGCCGGAAAATTGCAGCTCCAGGCTGAGCCGCGAGTGGTTCGCGAGAATGCAGTGACTGCCCTGATCGATGCAGGTGCCGGGTTGGGCCATCCGGCTGCGGTAATGGGCGCCCGCCTGGCGGCCGACAAGGCGGCTGCAAATGGGCTTGGCGCCGTCGGCGTCACCAATTCGCATCACTTCGGCCCCGCCGGATACTACGCGAAGATCATGAGCGATCGCGGGTTCATCGGCATCGCGACCTGCCAATCACGAACCGTCTGTGTGCCGCCTACGCGTTCCTCGACTCGTGTCTTCGGCACTAACCCGATTGCCTGTGCGGCTCCGGCACGGCGCAATCCTCCCTTTCTCCTCGATATGGCAACCTCCACAGTTGCCGCTAACAAAGTCAAGCTCTACGCATACAAAGGGAAGCCCCTGCCAGCGGGATGGGTTCTGGATGAGAACGGCAAGCCGATCTGCGATGCGGCGGTTGCGAGCCAATACGTCTGGAATTCGGACAAGGGTGGACTGAGCCCGCTTGGCGGCACGGCGGAGATGCGAAGCCACAAGGGATATGGGTTGGCCATGATGGTGCAAATTCTCGGAAGCACGCTCGTCGGAGGTTCATTCGCAGCTATCGATGAACCCAGCGGACGTTTGGACAAGAGAGACAACATCGGACACTTCTTCGTTGCCATCGATCCAAAGTGCTTCCGGCCCGAGGGTGATTTTGAGCGCGACCTGGACATCATGATCGACTATTTGCATGCGCAACCGCCGATCAACCCCGAGGAGCCGGTGCTCGTCCCCGGCGATCCCGAGTTGCAATCGCGGGAGCTGAGGTCTAAAGAAGGAGTTCCGCTTCCCGAGGGACTCGTGGAAAAGATTCGCGGCATCTGCGAGCGCTGCGGCGTGCCGTTCCTGCTGCGCTGATTTCCGCCCAAGGTCGCAGGAAGGAACTCATCCTCCGCAGATGCCCAGGGCGGCATTCAGGCCATACGCATCTGATGGAGATGGACGCAGGCTTGACTCAAAGACCGGAACGTTTCGAGGCTTATATGGAGCCGGCACAATGAGCGCACACATCGGCATCGTCGCCTGTAGCGCGGAGGGTGCAGCACTCTGCTACCGTACGATCTGCCAGGAGGCCCCGGCCTCAATGGGCCGCCACACGCATCCGGAGATCTCCATGCACACGCATCCGCTCTCTGCGTATATGGAGTGCATCTATCGCGACGACTGGCAGGCCGTCGCCGATCTTATGATTGCTTCAGCGCAGAAGCTGAAGGCCTGCGGCGCCGACTTTCTCATCTGCCCGGACAACACCATCCATCGCGCCTTCGATCAGGTTGTGGCGCACTCGCCACTGCCCTGGCTGCACATTGTGGAAGAGGTCGCCGACGAAGCCGGGCAACGCGGTTTTCGACGGCTGGGCATTTTGGGGACGAAGTACACCATGGAGGGTCCGGTCTATCCCAGGGTACTCACGCGCCGTGGCATCGAGCACCGCTTGCCATCGCCACAGGATCGCGGACAGGTTGACCGGATCATCTTCGAGGAACTCGTCAATGGCATCTTTCGGACGGAGTCGCTGGAGGTTTTTCGCGCGGTCATCGAACGCCTCAAGTCCGATGGTTGCGACGCGGTGGTGCTCGGCTGCACAGAGATTCCGCTGTTGGTGAAGCCCGAACGCTCGCCCCTGCCAACCCTCGATTCCACCCGCATCCTGGCGCGCGCCGCCCTGCGCAGGGCCATTGCTAACGATCTGCCCGCGCACGAGCAGAAGGCATAAATTCTCCCTCCTTAACTATAGGTTGAACACCCGATGTAAACACCTCTCTCCCGCGTGTTATTTTGGCGAGGCGATTCGAATTTCTGGAGTGAAATCCGCGGTAGTAGAACGATTCCAGGAAGGTCCATCCCCTTGAAGCAGCCTGACAGTCGGGGTCCCCGGCGCCGATCGCTCGGGGATATAGTTATTCTGAAACCGTTCTGAATATAGCGGCAAGGGACGAGAACACTTTCGAGTTTGTTTGCGTCTGCGGTAGCGCCTCAGCGCGCAAGGTTGGCGCTCGCCGGGAGATCGCGGCTGGCGCCGAACGGAGGAGTCGAGTTGAAAGTTAACGAGAAACAATGCCTTGGCTGCGGACGCTGCCGGCCCTATTGCACCATGGGAGCAATCGGCCTTGTGCGCGACAGCCGTGGACGCGTTTGCTCCAGCGTCGATCAATACGAATGCGTCGATTGCGGGGTCTGTTACCGTGCCCACATTTGCACCAGCGATGCCCTCTATGAACCGAAACCCGAGTGGCCGAGATCGGTGCGTGGCACGTTTAGCAATCCGCTGGTAGAGCACAAAGAGACCCGTGTCCCCGGCCGCGGAACCGAAGAGATGAAGACCAACGATGTCACCGGCCGTTTTAAGTGGGGCGAAGCCGGAATGGCGGTAGAGATGGGCCGCCCGGGCGTTGGTGCTCGTTTTACAGACATCGAGAAGGTTGCTATGGCCATCGCCGCAGTCGGCGGCATCACCTTCGAACCGAAGAACCCTCTCACCGGACTCATGGCCGACCAGAAAACCGGCAAGATGAATGAAGAGGTCATGGGCGAGAAGGTGTTGTCGGCAATTATCGAATTAATGGTTCTGCAACGGAGGATTCCGGAAATCATCGCCGCCGTTCGCAAGGTCAGCAAAGAGATATCGACGGTGTGCAGTTTCGACCTGACAACGAAGGTGGATGCGGACGGTGGAACTGCGGCGTTCGAGTCGGCAAAAGCTGCCGGCATCCAACCTACGCTGAACGGCAAGGCCAACGTCGGCCTCGGCAGACCGTTATTCGTCGAGGAGGCAAAGGCATGACGCACACGCTTCACCGCCGTGGAACGGCCGAAAGTTTCAAGCACGATTACGTGTTGTTCGCCATGTCGGCAAAAGGCGTCAACGAAGTCGGTTCGAAGGCGAGACTGAAACATTTTCTCGAGATCATCCAGCAGCATAACCCGGTCAACATGGGCGACATGAAGACCGGCAACAGCTTTATCACCTCGCGCGAAACCATCGTCAATAACACTCAAGACACCTCCATCGTGCACGGCGTATTTGAAAACCGCGAGGACCTGATTGGTGCTTTGAAGGATCTGAAAGAAGCCGATTTGGGAGTGTCAGTCATCATCTCCGGGTTAATGCAGGATGTGCATGACTGTTGCAGCGTCGCGGGCGTGAAGCCGCACACCTGCGAGACCTCGCTCGGGATTTTGGGAAACACCGATCGCCTCCCCGATGAGGATATCCTGCGGTTTACGACCATGTGCGGACACGGACAGGTTCCCTTCAACCTGGTCAACAAGATTGTCGAAGACGTGAAAGAAGGCAAGCTCACGCTGCCGGAAGCCGGCAAGGAACTGGCCAAACCCTGCCAGTGCGGGGTCTTCAATCCCGTGCGGGCCGCCGCCATGGTGGAAGAAATCATGTGCCTCTGGGGGATACACGTTGTCTAAGAGGCCGAACCATTTTTAGCAGCTTGCTAAACGGGGACGAATATGAAGCGTGTTTGGGTGGACAGAGATAAATGTTTAGGATGCAAGACCTGTGAACTGCAATGCGCAGTGGAGCGTAATTCCGCGTCCAGAACGCTCGGCGGGGCGATCCTGGAGGATCCAAAGCCGGTGGCGCGGGTGAGCGTGTGCGGCGCGACCGGACATAGCTTTCCCATCCAATGCCGGCATTGCGAGGATGCCACTTGTCTGAAGGCATGTCCCTCGGGTGCGCTGCAACGCGATCCGGAAAAGGACAACGTCTTTATCGATCAGGCGAAATGCCGCGGCTGCTGGATGTGCGTCATGACTTGCCCGTTCGGCGCCGTGGTTCCCAGTGCCGGATTCAAAGTGGCGATCAAGTGCGACGCCTGCATGCACATGGAAGAACCCGCTTGTGTTGCATCGTGTCCAACTGGAGCGCTGGTGTACGGCGATGAAGCCGGCTACGAAAAAGTTCTGGCCGGCAGGCGTGGACGCATTGCGATATTTGCCGCGGCGGATTCAAAGATCATCAGCCTTGATTTTGTCCGGGAGGGCAACTGAGACATGAAAGAGTTACGGAAGAAATCCGCGGATTCCGCAGTGAATCAAATGATCGTGAAAGCCTACCGGGAGCAAATTGGGCTGGTGTGGGACCGTGCGGAAGCCTTGCAGCCCCAGTGCGGTTTTGGTCGAATGGCGATTTGCTGCACGGACTGCCTGGAAGGTCCTTGCCGCGTGAACCCCTTCTCGGAAAACGGACAGAAGGCGATCTGTGGCCGCGACCAGCAGGCGCTCGTGGCCAATCACTTTCTCGGCAAGACCGCCGATGGCGCCAGGGCACTGGCAAATCTGGCCGAGCAGTTCGGATGCGATCTTGATCCCTCGACTTGGCGGTCGATCTCGCTGACCGCCGATAGCATGATTCCCTGCGGCAAGCGTTTTGACGACCTCGGGAGGGCCGTCGTTACCACCCTGACGGCCATTGCCAACGTGCACGAAAACCAGCGGCGGGCGCTGGCGGCAGGCATGGGCGTACTCGAAGACGGCAGGCCTAATATCGTTTGCCATGGCCACGTTCCGCCCGCAAAAGTCGAGGCCCTGCGAAAGGCCGCTGGAATGGAAGCCAACATCGTGAGTATTTGCGGTAACGAGAAAACGCTTCCCGTGGTTACAAATTACGACTCACAGGAAACTGCTTTATTGACTGGGCTGGTGGATTTGCTGGTAGTCGGCAGCCAGTGCGTCACGCCGGCATTGCTTACGCTGGCGGAGAAACTTTCGCTTCCGGTTACCGCCGCGGCTACACTCTGCGATGAGGCCGGCTTCGAGCAAGCGGTCGCGATCGCCCGGAATTGCTTCCAGCGCCGCGCTGGCAAGGCAGGCAGCTTTGCCGCCAGCAAGAAGCAGAGCTATATCGGCTACGATGAGTTCACGCTTCCGAAGGGGCTGGTCTACCTTGGCGGATGCGGCAACGTCGCCAACACGCAGGACGCAAGTTTCCTGAAGGCGGCTTCTTTTTTGATCGAGAAGGGGTTCACCGTCGTGACCGCGGGATGCGCCGGGACGGCTCTGGCCAAAGCCGGCATGTGCAATGCGACCTCGACGATCAACCTGGGGGCATGCCATGACGCGGGCGAATTTCTTGAACTTGCCAGGCGTGCGAAAGCCAGCGGGCTCCCCGTCTTTGCAGTTCTGCCGGAGCTGACTCACAACAAGACTTTGGCAACCGCCGTAGGTTATGCCAGCCGGGATATTCCTACCTGGGTGAACCTTGGCGAGATGAGTTTGCCGGGTGATCTGTTGGGCGGCAATTTCCGGGCGTTCGCAGGTGTCGCACAACTGCCGCGGGTGCTGGCGGAAGTGGTTGCCGGCAAGTAAGCGCCGGGGAGCCACGGCCGGGGAGCAATGGACATGTACATCATAATTGGCCAGGGCGCGGCCGGCAGCAGCGCCGCCAAAACGCTGAGGCGTCTCGATCCCGCCACACCGGTGACGATGATCACCGACGAACAAGACTATTTCTATAGCCGTATCGATCTGCCTGACATCGTCGCCGGCAAGTTCGAAGCCTCTGAATCCGAACTGCAAGGCGCGGACGGGTTTCGTGAACTCGGCATCGTTTGCCGCATGCATGAACGGGTCACGGCGATTCACCCGGACGAAAAGACGGTGGAACTGGCATCCGGCGAGCGGCACAAATATAGCAAGCTGCTGCTGGCGAACGGATCGCTGCCGGTTATACCGCCTCTGCCGGGGAGAGAAGCCAAAGGCGTTTATACCCTATGGACAATGGCGCAGACCCGCGAAATCATGCAGGCGGCGCAGTCAGCGCGCAGCGCGGTGGTGATTGGGGCAGGCTTGATTGGTCTGAAAAGCGCTCTTGCCCTGGCCGCGCGCGGGCTCGAAGTGACGGTGGTCGAAAAGTTGTCGCGCGTTATGCCACGGCAATTGGATGACACCGCCGCGAACGTGATCGCCGATGCGGTGTGCGGCAAGGGCGTTGCGCTGATGCTCGGCGCGGAAGTGAAAGCGATCTCGACCAGCAAAGGGGCGGTGACCGGCGTCCAACTCGAAGCCAGGGAGCTGGCATGTGAGATGGTCCTCATGGCGGTCGGCGTGAAGCCCAATGTAGAGTTGGCGCGAGCGGCCGGAATCGAAGTCGGACGCGGTATTATCGTTGACGCCTGTCAGCAGACATCGGTGGTGGATATTTATGCCGCGGGTGATGTTGCCGAAACCATCGATCCGCTTACCGGAAGCCGCGTGGTCCCGGCGATTTGGCCAGTCGCGGTCGAACAAGGCGAGGTCGCCGCTTGCAACATGACAGGCACCCAAGCTGAATTCAAAGGCGGCGTTGCCATGAACGCTATTGAAATTGCCGGGATCCCGCTCGTCTCGATCGGCGATTTTGAAGGAGAAGCTGGCGATGAGGTGCTGACATCAGGCGTGGGAACGTCCTACCGCAAGCTGGTTCTGCGCGGCAACAGGGTGCGCGGCGTGCTTTGCCTTGGCGACATTCGTCAGGCTGGAGTCATCGGCTCGCAAGTGCTTCTCCAAACGGAAGTCAACAATGCGTCCAGCCTGCTTTCGCCGCACTTCAACTTTGCTTGCCTGATAAATAGCTAGAGCGTAACCAGAGTAAGTGTATGCCGTCTTTAAAGGGGCGCGGCTCCAGCCTCGCCGAATAGACACCCTATGTCTATCCTGGCCTTTAGGCCCCGAGGTTATTGGCCCTCAGCGGCTAAAGCCCGATTCCTATCCAACTCATGCGGCACGGCTGAAGCCGTGCCCCTTCAAAGATTCCGTCTACAGCAACGGTGGTACCGCCATAGAGCTCCTTCGCTTCGCTGCGGGTGTCATCGTGAGAAGGTTGCAGGTTGCCGAAAAACTGTCCTCCAATCTGTTACGAGTTTTTCAGCAATCTGCCAGACAACCATGAGAAGCGCCCGGCGAAAAACAAAAAAGCACTCGTCCACAGATGAACGAGTGCCAGAGTACTCGCGAGCAACCGAACCAACTAAGTCCTATTCGAAGCGCCATCCCACGTACTGACGCGGGTTGCCTTCTTGTCTTCCTCGTCGAACCACTTGGTGGTGACGCACTTGGTCTCGGTGTAGAACTTCACTCCGTCCTTGCCATTCACGTGCAGATCGCCAAAGAAGGAGTTCTTGTGTCCGGCAAACGGGAAGACCGATGCGGGCACGGGGATTCCAACGTTGATGCCAACCATGCCGCCGTCGGTGCGTTGGCTAAATTCGCGGCTGTAGTAACCGCTCTGAGTGTAGATGACCGAACCGTTGGCGAATTCGTTCTTATTCATGATGGCGAGGCCTTCTTCGAAATCTTTGACCCGCTTGATGCAGACAACCGGGCCGAAAACTTCGCTATCGCCAATGGTCATATTCGGGCTTCACGTGATCGAAAATCGGTCGGACCAATGAAGATATCCCTTTTCGAAACCGGGAACTTTAACGTTTGCGGCCGTCGAGCACGAGCTTGGCTCCTTCTTCGACGCCCTTGGCGATCCAATCGATGACAAACTTCTTGTGCTCCGCCGAGACCACGGGCCCAAGCTGGACGGCGGGATCGTAGGAACAGCCCACCTTCATAGTCTTGGCGTGCCTTGACCAGCAGGGAGACGAATTCATCGGCGACCGACTCCTGCACGCATACCACCGGAAGCGCCATGCAGCGCATGCCGGCGCAACCGAACGCACGAGTTGATCACTCCGAGCGCCGAGCGTTCCAGAGCCGCATCTTCCAACACCAGGGCATGGTTCTTGGCCTCGCACAATGCCTGGACACGCTTGCCGTGGGCCGCCGCGGTTGAATAGATATGCCTGCCTACCGAAGTGGAACCGACGTAGCTGATGCCTTTGACGTCGGGATGCTTCAGGAAGATTTCAGCCTCGTTACGGCTGCAGGTCACCAGGTTCACAACTCCTTTCGGCAATCCGGCTTCGATCAGCAGTTCGAGCATGCGCATCGAGGTCTGCGGGGTGAGACTGGCCGCCTTGAGCACCAGGGTATTTCCGGTCGCGATGCACAGAGGCAATACCCAGCCGAACGGGATCATGCCCGGAAAATTGAACGGCATGATGGCGGCGAAGACTCCGACGGCCTCTCGATAGGCAACCGTATCGAATCCCTGGGTGACGTTCATGAGCGCATCGCCCTGCATCAGCATGGGCGCGCCGCAGGCGATCTCCACTACTTCGATGGCCTTCAGAATGTCGCCGCGCGCTTCGTCGAGGTTCTTGCCCAGTTCCATCGCGCAGAGCAGGGTCAGATCCGGAAGATGCTTTCTCCAACAGGTCTTTCAAGCTGGAACATGAGCTGCGCGCGCATGCCCACAGGCGTACTGGACCAAGCCGGGAAATGCGGCCTTTGCCGCCTCGATGCTGCTCAGCACTTCTTCCGGCGTGCAGCACGGCGCTTCCGCCATCAGCTCGCCCGTGCTTGAATTCGTGACTGGCATGTACTTGCTGGTCTTAGATTCACGCCATTCGTTATTAACGCAGTATTTCAGCTTGGCAACGCTGGATACCTTTTTCTTAATTGCATCAGTCAGTTCTGCTGTACTCGACACTTTTTATTCCTCCATGGTGCCCATAAGCTCAGGCAATGAAAACAAATCGAATATAAGATCGAAATCGCAACACCCATTCGCGATATCGAAAGCCGATCCCCGAACACGATTCACTTTGATCGTACTCAGGGTTACGCGAAACCCGCTAAAACAATTCCAGTGTTGGTACCCCTAATTTGCCGGCCGGGTGCTAACGTCCGGCTTGATTAGGGATATCCGCAAATCCAGTCTAGCTCAATTCCTTTTTTGCACACCCGCCTTTCCAGCACCGGCTGCAGCAGCCAGACTGCCGTGGCCGGAGCGGACGGCCTGGGCTTCAAGCTCTTGCTCGATAACCTCGAACGAACGTCCCTTTGTCTCGATACCAAAGAAGCCGTAGACAATACCCGCCATGAGGTACCAGGCGGCTAGATACAGAAATGCGGGTGTAAGTGCCGCAACCGACACCTCCGGTTTGACCACATTCGATGATCCGACGATCATGGCGAGTCCCAGTGGGCCGAGGATCTTTCCCAGGCCGCCGAAGCCGTAAGCCGAGCCCATCCCGGTCGCTCGAAGGTGCGAAGGCCAGACCTCCGCCGAGTATGGACCGACGATCGCGAAACCGCCATCGCCGAAAAAGTGCGCGATAATCAGCAGCAGCCAGAACATGGAAACGCCGCCGAGAAATGCGTTGTGGAAGATTCCGGCAAGTGACACCATGATTGCCGCGCCAAATCCAACCAACGCTCCGGAGGCGCGCCGCCCGATCGCGTCGCTCAACCAGGAGAACGCGACGCGCCCGCAGAAACCACCGGTCGCGATAAAGATCATCATGAACGACGCATGCTGCGGGGTTGTCTTCAGCACCAGCACCAACAGGGTCGGAACCCAGAGATTAATGCCGTAGACGCCCGTCTGCGCGCCAAGATTTCCTAACCACGACACCACTAGGCTCCGCGGATAGCGGAATAGATCCCGGAAGCGCGGCTTCTCCTGCGCGGTGAAGGTCAAGGCCGAGAGCGGAATGCTTTCCGGATCGCATTCAAGAGCCCAAGCCAGCGATTTGCGGGCTTCTTCCGCCCGGCCCATGCGGGCCAGCCAGCGCGGCGATTCCGGTACCCATACCCGAATCAGTAACGTCAGGAAGGCCGGAGCAAGACCGGTCGCAAACAATCCGCGCCAACCCACGTACGGCGAGAAAAAAGCTCCCATGATGGAGCCCAGCATGATGCCAACCGGCACCGAGCAGGTGATCATCCCACCGATAAAGCCACGCTTGGCGCTCGGTACGAACTCCTGCACCAGCGGCAGGTCGACGGAGTATAGCCCACCAACGCCAAAGCCGGTGAGAAAACGAAAGAAGGTGAGGAAGATCCATCCGTTATCGGGCGTGAATGCGAGGATGCCGGTGGCCACCGAGAAGTTGATGACGGTAGCCATGAAAACCGCTTTACGCCCGATGCGGTCGGCAACATGGCCCCAGAAAACCGCTCCCATGATGGCGCCGACCCCGGAGGAAAGCAGAATGATCGCAGACTGGCCGAAGGTGAGATGCCAGGGTTTGATGATGATGGCGAGGACGAACCCGATCAGAAAAAAGTCAAAGAACTCCAACAGGTCGCCCAGAATCGCCGCCGCGACAATCTTGTACTGATTCTTCGTGAGCTTCGTCTGCGTATCGAGGTACTCCAGCATGGGTTCCCCCAAACTAATGAAATGTGCGTCCTGAAGCGGGGCGGTGATCGTCAGCCCCCTTGCACTACATAGCTCACCCGAACCTACTGCTTTTTTCTTACAACTCGAGCGGTTTCGGAATCACTGTATCCCGGAGCTCTCAACACCGTTTCACATCAAACGTCAAAGGCAGCGCCTGCCGGGGACCGGTTACTTCCTCGAATATGCCTTTCGCGAACCTACGGCAATTAGAAACGGCAATCAGAATTTGTATATCCGGCGATTCACCTACTACTTAATCGCCAGCGGGTTAAGCGGCGAGCCAACCGCCCCGGTAATCGGCAGTGCCGGCGCGACGAACATGAATTCGTAACGCTGGTCCGCGGCGCAATCCTGGGCCAGTTCGCCGAGACAGAAAATCTCCCCGACCGAAAGTCCCATGATCGGAATTGCGATCCAATGCCACGGCTGCACCGCATCGTCGCAATTGTTGGGTCGCACTTCGGCGCCCCAGGTGTCGGTCACGATTCCAGCCACCTGCTTCTTGTGCAGCCAATCGAGAGTTTCGAAGGCCAGTCCGGGAGCATCGCCGCCCGAATAGCCGTCCCACGTTTTGCCTGCCAGCATGGCATCCATCTGCCCGGTGCGCACCAGCAGGAAGTCCCCCCGGCGCACCTTGACCCCGAAGAAGTCTTCAGCCTTGTCCAGCATCTCGTTGGTGACCGCAAAACCGTCCGGCGCGAACTCCACGCCGAGCATCTTCGGGATGTCGAAGAGCACGCCGCGGCCCACCATCTTCGCCTTGGTTTTCTCGATGCCACACTTTTGCGCGCCAAAGGAGGTCACGGTCCGGCAGTCGTAGCCGTTCCACATCTGGTCACCGTAAAAAATGTGTCCCAGACCGTCCCATTGAGTACCGCACTGCAGAGGCATGATGACAAGGTCGTCGGCCCCCCGGATCTTGCGGTGGTCGAGAACGCCGGAATAGGCATCGGTGCCAGCCCGCAACATGACATGTACGGGATTGAAACGGCCAATCGCCGGATAATTCGTCTTGCCGCCCTGACAGCCGTTATTGTCAAAGGGAAGCGCCAGGGAGATCACTTTTCCTTTTTGCACCAGACGCGCAGCCGCGATGATGTCCTCAGGTTGCGTGAAGTTGAGCGTGCCGATTTCGTCGTCTCCGCCCCAGCGCCCCCAGTTCTTCAGGCGCTCCGCAGCCTCTCGGATATCCTGCATGGTCAACTTGCGAGTCGCAGCTTGCGTTCCGCTCATATTCGATCTTCTCCTCTTTCTCCGGTTAGGTGGCTATGCGCAGTGCAAACCTGGGCGCTGCGACAGCATAAAGGCTTCGACTGGCGTCAAGGACATTAAGCCCCAACGCCACACAGCATGCCGTGATGAATGTCACATGTCAGGTGATTAAGATCACGCTATGCGGGTACCCCGCCTTGCACCGCAAACGGTGCAAAGTACACTGGGCACAGATTTACAGGGCTATAGCCGTACCACAGTATTGTGGAAGATTACGAAGATTACAAGAGCAGACTATTCTCAACCAACGGTAAGCTGCATCCGCAACAAGCCGGATTCAGCCAAAGCCTCAACCGCTCCCGCGAGCGGACTTACCGCCGAGCGGCTTCTTGCGTCCTAGCATCAAGTAGAGCCGGAGTGCGAGATCTCTGAAAAAACAACGTATAGTCCGGGGCGCATTTTGAACGGCATCGGCCTGCCGCGTGCGCCCGGCGCGATCTATGGAGGGGTGAACCTCAGGCGGCGGAGGCTCGTCGATTTCGTCCAACCGATCTAACAGTCCGTCTTCAAGCATCTTCTGCAATGCCATGACTGCTTCCAACGAGGGCTGTATGCCATTATTCGGAGGGGATTCAAACGTTTTTTTGCGCTTTTCGAACATCTTAACTCTTTGATTTAAAATGATTTTGGGCGACCAAATCTCCAAGGCTCGCCAAGAACCGCGCCAATGCATCTGGTTCGAGCAGTGCTGATTTTTCCGGCCGCAATCATACTGAGGGCGATTGCCGAAAGAACGTTGCCTGATGAGGTAGGGGAATGCGAACTGCTTCCCGGCTGGAAAGCCCGCTCTAAGCTCTGAAGAATGACTCTGGAAAATGGCCTTTGAAGAATGGAAGATGCGCACGTCGGAGAACCCGCACGAACCAGTGCAACTGGCAAGATTCGGCCACGAGACAGGACTTCGCCAGCTACTGCCTGGTGTTTTCCACTGCTGGTTAGCGGCAGCCGCAGCCGGCTTCAACTTCGTGCTTCCAAATGTCCCAGTTCCGGCCGTAGGAGGTGACCGGAGGGCCGCCAGGATCTTCGTCGGGATCGAGGTAATTGATCGGCCGGCCTAGCGTCATCGCTTGCGCTTGCAGTTTCGCATTAATTTGCAGATACACACTGCGTCCAACCGCCTGCGGCAGCGTTGCACCCACCACGACTCCCCCATGGCCCCGCATCAAAGCCGCCTCGCGGTTGCCGAGCACGCGTGCCAGTGCCTGCCCCAGTTCGCGATTGTGCACGAGCATGCTCTTATCGCTGGCGGTGCGGGCATCGCGGATCTCGAAAATGGGCACTCCAGCGCCCAGAAAAGCAGTCATGTGATAAAGCGGGCGAAGCTGAATATTGGTAACGCCGAAAGGGATGAGCTCCGGCGAGTGACAGTGCACGATGGCCTTGACATCAGGCCGCACGCGGTAGATTTCTCCATGGATGAAGCGCTCAAGATAGGGCTGCCGGGAATCGTTCCCGAGCGGATTGCTATCCAGATCGAAGGTCATGATATCGCCATCTGTCACCAGTGCCGGAGCCATGGAACGCGCCAGCAAATAGCGGTTGGCATAGTTCGGGTGCCGCGTGGTGACGTGGCCATAACCATCCACCACTTCTTTTGCCGCCAAGATATGATTGGCGAGCACCAACTCGTGAACTGCGGATTCACTCTCCGCCGGCGCCGCAGCGGCCAGCACGGGCATGGCTAGGCTGGCTACTGGAACCGACGCGACCACCTTCAGCAAATCGCCGCAGAATTGTCGCCGCGACCAAGTTGAAACCATGACCAATCGCCTCCACTCCGGAAAAGGGAAACTGGGCCCCAAGTGGCGCCGGCAACTCTACCATGCGGGGCCTCTTTTCAAAAGCTCATCTGAGTTTCTGAAAGCGGATATTATTCCCGCTGTGCCGGAATTGCCCATTATAGAATTGTGCGATTCTCATCCGGCGAAGGAGCGAGCCATGAGGCCAAGGATTGTGCGTATAAACAGTTCCCCGGAAGACCATACTGACCGCGGCGGAGATCGTGGCAACGAAAAACGAGCGCGGCGCGTGGGATGCGTGAAGATGGTCTTGGTAGCGCTGGTCTGCTGTAGTGCGCTGCCGATGGCCGCGCCCGCAGCGGCGCAGGTTGCGGCCGAGGCCAAGAATGTAGTCCTCATTGCTCATCACAATCTCAACGGCAATGGTGACGGCGGTGAAGGTTTAGCGCTCCAGCAGCGGCCTGACGGCCGCCGTCTCCTGTTTCTCGCGCACGAGGCACCGAAGAATTGCATCAGCGTGGTGGACGTAACGCGTCCGGAAAACCCGGTGTTGATTAACACGATTCCATCTCCGAACCCCGGCATCACGCGCTGCGATTCGCTGAGCCTTTCGGGAAACCTGCTCGCGGTGGCGAACCAGACGACTGAAGTGGGGCAAAAGAGTGCGGGGATGTGGGTGCTCGATGTCTCGGACTTCGACCGCATTCAGAAAGCCAAGAGCTTGCAGGATCTGGCGTTGTCCTTCTTCGATGCTTCGGGGCCGCACTCGCGTGGGGCGCACTGTCTCTGGTTCGTAGATGGCGAATTTGCCCACCTGACGACCGGCATGTCGGATTTCAATCCGAGCAATCCTCTGGACGATCAATTCTATGTCATCGTCGACCTGCGCGATCCCAGACACCCCAGGGAAGTTGGGCGCTGGTGGTATCCGGGAACCAGCCAGAGCGACCGCTGTTTGCCTGGGTGTCTTCCCGAGCGGCACAAGCTTGACGATGGCTACCGGCCACACAATATCGAAGTGTGGCCAGAGCGTCCGGATCGCGCGTACCTGGGCTACATCGATGGGGGTGCGATTATTCTGGACATCTCAGGCCTGGCGGATGTCAAAGCCGGACGCGCTCCGAGTTTTACTCCAAAGCTCGTGGGTAGCGCCAAGTTTTCTCCCCCTTATACGGCTTGGTCGCACACCTTCCAGCCGGTTTTCAGCCGTGGCATGGCCTTCGTCTCCGATGAGGCGGTGATGGACAATTGCAAAGACGCGCCGAAGTTGGTCTGGCTGCTCGACATTCGCGCGGAGAGCAATCCCATGGTGATTGACACGGCGCCTCTGCACGCCAGCGACGGTGAGCTTTGTAAGCGGGGTGGCCGCTTCGGAGCGCATAACCTGCACCCGAACTTCCCCGGTTCCACTTCGGCTAAACTGAAGAACACAACCGTCGCGAGCTGGTTCAACGGCGGAGTGCGGATTTTTCACATCGTCGATGGCCCGGCAGGGGTTCCCGCAGCGCCTCCGCACCTGGAGGAGATTGGTTACTACATTCCCGCGGGGCTGCCCGGCAATCCCGGAGGCGCCGCGCAGATCAATCACGCGCTGGTGGACGAAAAAGGGTTGATCTACGCCAACGACCGCTTTACGGGCGGCCTCTATATTCTGAAGTACACCGGTTCGGTTCCGCTGGATTAGGCCGGTTTAGCGCGAGAGGTATATCCCATAAAGTCACCCGGCCCGGCTCTGAGTACCTTGCGCTGAAACCGATCGGAGATTTTGGAGGATACGAGTTCTATCCCGCCGCCTCGTTTTCATTGATCGCGCCCCCAGTCGTAATTCAATGCTCTTCCGGCGTCGTCGCGGTTATTTGCTTGAAATGGCTGGAGCGATTGAAGTATCGTTCCCCAATGGAGACCGTGCATCGTGACGCAGCTTGCTCCTCGTCTGCATTTCAAGACTAAAGAAGAAGTTGCCGCCACACTTGCTGAACGCAATTCCGCGGACCATGGCGTTCTCTCCAATCGAGTTTTGTTTTTGCTGGATGTCGCAGCCATGGTAACAGCGGTAGCGCGTATCTGGTCCATAACCCTCGTGCTGCTCGCACTGCTGGGGTGCGATTTTGTCGCTTTCATAATGCGCCGCCACCGCGTTTTGGCGCGTTACAACGCAGGTCAGCCGAGACTCTCCACTGCCGACGATTTCCGCGCGGTCGACGATGCCTACACGCAACGCGGCGAGAAACCGCCGACCATGACCGACTTTGAAAAAGCGGCTGGCTTCGCTTTCGTCCCGGAATGGCGCACCGCACTTCGCTATCGGGAAGTTGGCCGGTTTTACGCAGCTGGCTTATTAGTGGACATCGGTTGCGGTGATGGACGCCTTTGCTGGCATTATCATGCTTGCCCGCCTCAAAACTACTATGGAGTCGATGCCACCGGACTCGTTGCCATCTTGCGGGAAAAAACGAATGATGTCGCCCACGCTCTTGCGGGCACGGCGGAAGCTACAACCCTACCCGATCATCACGCCGACCTGGTCGTGTGCTCTGAATGCTTTGAGCATCTGACCGAACCCGGACTCGCGTTGCGTGAGTTTTGCCGCATTCTTAAGCCCGCGGGCCGGATTGTCATTCAGAGTCCGTCGGCGAGGCGTCTCCGCAATCTAAACCCCCTCCATTTGATTGCGACTTATTTAGGCCGCTGGTTGCCCCGGATTCTTCTGCCTACCATGGTTCACGAAAATACTTTTGTGGATGCGTACACGTATCATTGGGACTTCACGCGCCAGGACATTGAAGCCTTCATTTCTGATCTACCGCTCACAATTGAAGCGATGCATGGTGCCGTGTATCGCTTCAACCCCAATGGAAACCTGCTGCATCGCTTGGCGTATCGTGTCGCCCGATGGCCCGTTGTCAACTGGCTGTGGTGGGACATGACAATTGTGCTCCGAAAAACTTGCACCCGGTCAGATGGCTAGGAATTGAGATTATCCTGGTGTTGGACAATTTCGCTTACCGGAAGCCCGAAAACGCTAACCTGATGACAGGCAGATACTCGCGAGTTCGGAGGGCAAATAGGTTATGTTGGAGTAGGGCCCGGAACGAGCGGATTAGAACGCTCGGGATGCTTTATCGCGGCTGCTTGGTATGTCATGGCGGTCGCAGACGCGTGGCGCACAGGCGGAACGCAACGGGTGGCCGCACTCCCACCTCTGGCTCGGTGATTGGATTACTTGCTCCTATGACCAGGAATTAGCAATGATTTTCTTCTACCTCTTGATCCTTTCATTGCCGTTGGTCGACCATCCGCAAATCGGCTATGAAATCCACGGCATCACGGTCGAGAAGCTGATGGGAGTCGCTTGCTTCTTCTTTGCGTTGTGCTATCTCCCTAATCGAAAATCATTTCCGCAGATTCTGGCCACCGGGCAAGCGCGGGCATTCGTCCTGTTCACGGTTATGATCGTCACCTCTTATACGTTCATGGTCACCCCATTCAGCTGGCATGAGATGGTGGGAATCCTATTCGCGGAGCCGGTCTTCTTCATCGTGACCTCTATTTTCATTGATTCGCGGCAGCGCCTCGAAAACAGCATTCTGGCGCTGATTGCCGCAATTGGTCTTGCCTCCCTGTATCTCATCAAAGAGTGGGTGGCATGCGTGCCGATTTACGGACTTGGATATCGTCCCGGCAGCGTAGCGGGGGATCCTAACCTATTTTCAGCCTCGGCGTTGACCGTTCTGCCCATGATGGTTGCTTTTGCCCTCGGCCAGAAGGGGCGGAAACGCGCATTCTGTGTGGGGTGCCTGTTGGCGACGATCTTCGCCATCCTTCTGGCATCGTCGCGCGGCGGCTTCATTGCCTTGATCGTGCTGCTGCTACTGCAGATGCGCGATGCGCGTCACCGCGGAAAGTTCGTCGTCGTTGCACTGGTCATCATTGCTTTATTCTTGATCTCTCCGGTATCGCCGCTGGATCGGCTGCTTCATCCCACCTATAGCGATACGGATTCCTCCGACGCACGTTTGCAGCTCTGGAGCATTGCCTTCCGTATTGTCGCCGATCATCCCATCCTGGGTGTGGGACTCTGGCAATTCACACCATACCTGCACAAGTACATGCCGCTTGGAGTAGATCTGGAGTTCCATGTACCGCATAACACTTACCTGCAAGTGGCGGTAGAACTCGGCTTGGTGGGGCTGGCGCTGTTTTTTGCCATGTTGTTTTTCACTCTCCTCAACCTGTCCCGCTTACGCCGAGCCGCCAAAAAATCCGGCGATGCTTTCATGTACTCAATTTCGACCGCCCTGGGCAACGGATTGATTGGTTTCGCCATTGCTGCGTTTTTTCTTTCCGGAATGCATGCAAGAGTCTTCTGGTTCAGCATTTTCCTGTCTACCTGTTTGCCGGTTTACCTCGCCAAGGCACCGGTCAAGACAGCAGGCGATGACGCGAATTTAGAAACGCGGGCCGAAGTGCCCGATCACGCACCGGCCAATACGGCGGAGCAGCAACCAGCCGCGGTGGAGGCCGCACGGGAGGAACAAAGAACTACCAAGGTCGCCAATGACATTGAACTTCGGGTCGATCAGTTGAGGATTCACTGAGGATGGCGAATCCTTCCAACGCGTCTCAGCAGAACGCATCCCGCAATTGCAAACAGTCATGCCCGGCGAAGGAAGGTGTCACGGCGCGCCAGCGCCTCGCGCCGGAGATCTCGATCCTGATATGGGCTGGCATCGCCCTGATGTTCGCGGGGATCACGATTGCGGTCATCCTGACTCGCAGCCCTTGGTGGGATGAAGGTCAGTTAGCTGATCCCGCCCATACTCTCGCCCAATTCGGCTACCTTGGATCGAAGATCATGAGCGGGAAAGGCCACCCGATCATACGCGAACTGGTAGCTTACGACCGCTACACGTTTTGGACTTTGCCGCTGTATCTGGTGATCTTGGCGGGTTGGATTAAGCTGGTCGGGTTCTCGTTCGTGTCGATTCGGCTGCTGTCGGCGCTTTGCGGAGCCGGGTTAATTTGTGCCGGAGCTTCACTCACCAGGCATTTGACCGGTTCACGGCTGAGCGGCATGCTGGCGGCTCTGTTCTTGGCGACGGATTATACCGTGGTGCTAAGCGCCGCCACCGCGCGCATGGATATCATGGTTGCGGCGTTGGGGTTCGGGGGGATTGCGGCTTACGTCGCATTGCGGGAAAGGAGTATACGGGTTGCGGCCTTCGTTGGCGGGTTCCTGACGGCAGCGGCGTGCTTTGGCCATCCAGTGGGGGCTTTGCACGCGGGCGGTCTTTTGCTCACCGCCATCTTTCTCGACCGCAAGTGTCTAAAGTGGACGGATTTCGCATTGGCCGCGCTTCCATACCTGATTTTCGCGGCCCTGTGGGGGCTCTACATTGCCCAAGCCCCCGACATCTTCTGGTCACAGATTCACGCCCACGCCAGTTACAGGTTGCGTGGGCTTTCCTCGCCGGTGCGTGCCATTCTAACCGACTCGGTGCTGCGGTATGTGACCTACTTCACCCCGCAGGGTCGAGGCGCCCAGTTGAAGCTCGGCATTTTACTGGTCTACTGGGCCGGGATACTCTCGGCCGCCTTCGTGCCTGCCCTGCGGCGCGCGCGCGGGGTTTTGCTATTGTTGCTGCTTTCCGGCCTCTATTACGTGGAACTCGCGCTGTTGGATGGTTCGCGATTCCCGCATTACATGGTTCATGTGATCGCGATGTGGGCGCTGTTGCTGGCCGCGGTTGCGGGATTCGCCATTTCCAATAAGCTTGTTCCGGCGCCGATTCTGGGCGTGGTTTTGTGCGGCTTCGTTTTGCTGCAGATTTCCGGGCACGTCATCAAGATCCGGCAGAATACATACCGAAATGAATACCTGCCCACCATCGCATTTGTGCTGAATCATTCGAACCGGCAAACGCTGGTGATGGGCCCTTCGCAGCTACAGTTCGGATTGAGCGATCGTAAATTGGTGGACGACGCCCGGCTCGGCGGGCTCACTGGCCTCTCGCCGGACATCATTGTGCTCGACCAGTTCCATCGCGACCCGCGGCTTTTCGAAGTCCGCGAACCGGACATGGCGCGATACGTTTCCGAGATGCTCACAAAACGTTTTTTTTTGGCGGCGAGCTATGGGGATTATTCGGTCTATCTTCCCGTGACGGCGGTGCGGCCCTAGGATTTCATTTACCCGCTTTCAACCGCCCTAGGCAAGGCGGGAATCTGGCTCGCATTCATTTTCCATTCGCCAGCCTCTCCACAATCGAGTAGTTCATTTCTCGTGCGGGGCCGATAAAATCGCCGTAATTTTTTTCCTCGCCGCCCGTCAGATATCCCCAGGCATCGATTCCTGGTGCCATGCCGGCCTCGACCCCATCGTAGGCGTTGTCCATGAGCGAAACCAGCCCCCAGTTCATCTGCTCCCCGACCATGTCGATCCACCACCACCACATCGTCCCCACAAAGGGACTGGAGCCGGTGATGGAAGAAACTCCCGAAAAGAGAAAGTCCACCCGGCGCTGATAGCGTTGCCCACGGGCCGCCTGAGTTTTCAGCTGCCACGTCGGAGTGGTGCCTTCGGAACCCGCCTGGCGCCAACGGCTGGACTCCGGATTCGCCACCATTCCATCCCAGATAATCAACGGAACATCCCCGGCAGCGCGCGTTATGAAGTCCAGTTGCGCCTGGCTGCAGTCCGTTGTCAGGCTTACCACGTCAAGGATCTCGCCAGCGGCGCGGTAGATGGGAGCGCGAGCCGGAGCCCACCAGCCGCCGATACTCGTGGGGCCGAAAAACAAACCGTTCGGGATTGCCGCTCGAAACGCGTCCCGCTGCACCGATAGCAATTGCCGCGCCATACGGTATAGAAACTCATCCAGGTCCTTCACCATATTGGGGTCTGCGCCTGCGGTGCGAGGCAATATCGGGTCCGCTGTTCCTAACCATTTGTGCGATGTTCTGCCATTCTCGTCCAGCAACCCATTTCCTGTTGGCCACCCGCCATCGCTGTCGAAGGTCGTATAGCTGGAATGCCATGCCGCATTCAGCGCCCCAATCGTTCCGTATTTCACCTTCAAAAAATCTCGCAGCGCGTATTTCGTATATACCTTTGTGTCCCCATAGCGCTGGCCGGACGGCGAAGAATAGGGATTTGTGAGCTGGGATGGAGCGGTCGCCAGCGCGATATAGCCCAGATGTGCGTGAGTCTTGTCAGGGGGGTCGCTGGCGAACTCAGGGCCAGGGCCGAAACCTGTCAGGTTGTCAGTCTCATCGGAAAAGGCGCCCAAAAAATAGGGCGACTTCGACTGCTCGATAAGGACGCCGTGGGTAACGTATAGACGACGCGTGTTGCTGGCCCACGCAGGGTCGAAGACATCGGGGAAATTGGCCGCGTAATAGATGTGACGCGCCGTGTCTTTATCGAGGCCGGCATAAAGGTTCTTGAACAGCCCGTCCCTACGCCCACCCTCGGAACTGTCGATGCCTCTAAGGGTATAAGGAAACTTCACCGGTTGCGCTCCGCCCCACTCCGGCTCAGAGTCGATGGGGAAAGCCATCCGGTAACTCCAAGGTCCAACCGAATTGAATCCCCATGATCGCAAACGCCTGTTGGCTTGCAGATAAGTGAACTGCCGATTCCCGTATTTTGCCGTAGTCCTCTGGTCGTAGTTGCCGCCGCGCTCGTCCTTACTGTCGTCGACGGGAACTCCCCAAATGCCGACCATCCAAAAAGCATTGCCGGCCGGAGTGACTAGAACCCAGTGTTTGCCTATCTTTTCGGTGCGCCATGCGCCGGTGGCTCCCCGTGGCGAGGGTAAAGCGGTCACTCCCCCGTAGGCATCGACTTGGGTCGGGCTGATGTGGACGCTGAACCTTCTGTTTGCGCTTTGTCTGAGGTCGGAAACCTGGACCGTGAAAGCAAAATCGCCGCCCTTCGCCGGCTTGCCCGATAGGGTGCCGTCATGTTGCAACTTTAGACCCGGCGGAAGCGGATCAGGCGATCTCCAAGCATACGGCTTCAGGCCGCCCCATGCCGTGAACTTTACTTGGTAGTCGATGCCCACACGCCCCCACGGAAGCTCGGATTTGCTGGTGATAATTGCTGGTCCCTGCGATGAGACGCGAAGCTTTAGCAGTTTGCTGGCACTACGAACAGGCTTCGAATCGTCTGTTGCCTGAACCGTAATATAGAACTCGCCCGGCAATTCGGGAGTCCCCGTCAAGATGCCGTCCTCTTGCAGCCTCAGTCCGGCGGGTAGCCATCCGTCCAGCAGAATCCACTTATAGGGCGCCGTGCCGCCTCCGGCGACAAGCACCGCTCGGTAGCTCTCCTGATAGCTGGCAGCAGGAAGAGTATCGCTGGTGATAGACATCTGGCCGCTAAGCTTGGCGAACGCACCGTGTAAGGATTGACAGGAGCCAAGCACGGTCACTGCCAACAGACCCGCGATCACCTTCGTCGTAATCATTCTTCCCCGAAGCATCTCATCTCCATCTTTACTAGCCAGTGTGCCAGCCTTTGCAAGGGGTCAAAATAAATCTCCGGCAAAACGCTGCCTCTAGCGTTGGTTTACGTCCAGTGCGTTTTGCTGGCCAAGCTGCGCTGCGTAGGGATTCATAGTCAAAGCATACTACTGAGGCATCCAGGAAACTGTCAAAAACAGGCCCAGTGCAGGCAGCCGTTCGAATCGTCTGGCAAAGTTCGAGTTCGAGCCATCTGGAGTTCTTCCGTGTGGACTATTTCTGGGGTGAATACTCTACCCTGCACCGTTGTCGCATTTGTGACAATTGTCCTGTCGACGCGCAGCCACATCTGCAATAATTAAAGAGAAGAGAAAAGCTGATCCAAAGCAATCGTTACCATCGGTTTTGCGAAGCCGTGGAGCTGCCGAACACAAGAGTCCCGGCAAACGCCGCTTTAGCGTTGGTTGGGTGTCAGTCGAAATCCCCGGCATGGCTGGTCTGGATAGCTCCGACATGCACCTATTGTGAAATTGCTCTGGGGTCAGGAAGGGAATTTATGCGGCTTTTTGAATATGAAGGGCGAGAAATCTTCGCCAAGTACGGCATAAGAGTTCCTACGGCAGTGTTGGTTCGGTCGGTTGAAGAAGCGCTGAAAGCGGTCGAAACGCTTGGCTATCCAGTCGTGGTCAAGGCGCAAGCGCTGACCGGCGGACGCGGCAAGGCAGGCGGCGTGCGAATTGCGGCCAACCAGACTGAATTGATTGAGCATACCGGGCGAATCTTAGGCTTGATGATTCAAGGCGAAAAAACGGAAAGCGCGCTGCTCAGTGAAAAAATCGAGATTGCCCAGGAACTCTATCTCGGTGCCACCTTCGATCCGCAGAACGGGCTTCCTGTACTGATGTTCTCGACCAGTGGAGGCATGGACATTGAAGAGGTGGCGCGAACCACGCCGGAGAAAATCCTGAAGATGCATTTGCCGCCGACGCAGCCGGTGCGGGGCTTTAGAATTATCGACTTTCTCAGAGGCTCGGGATTGCAAGCCGACCTGCTGCCAAAGGTCTCACAGGTGGCTCAAAAGCTAATGGCAGCGTTTCACGGCAGCGACGCCACCATAGCTGAAATCAATCCGCTGGTCATCACCCCCCAGGGAGACATGGCGGCCATCGATTCAAAGATGGTGATTGATGACTCCTCGCTGGCCAGGCAAAAGATTGTCCCGCGTTTCGAGGCAGGTACACCCCTGGAGTCACGGGCCAGGAGCGGGGGCCTGAATTACGTGCAACTGGAGGGCAATATCGCCGTTTTGGGCAGCGGCGCCGGCCTGGCGATGGCCACCATGGACATGATCTCGCACTACGGGGCCAGGCCCGCCTGCTTCCTGGATACCGGCGGCGGGATTTCAAGCGAGAAGATGGCGGAAGCTTTCCGCATCTGCCTGGCGACCCCGGGCGTGGAAGGGGTTTTGGTAAACGCCTTTGGCGGCATTAATAATTGCGAATGGATGGGCAGAGGCATCGCCAACGTCATCGACGAAGACAAGCCCACCGCTAAAATCCTGGTCAAGATGCGCGGCCATTCGCAGGATGAAGGCTGGAAGCTGCTCGAAGACCGGAATATTCCGGTTGTGAAATTTGGAACCACGGAAGAAGCGGTTTTGCAAATTGTAGGGCTCGTCAGTCCCAACACGCGCAACTCCGGCGTGTGCCGGGGTCCCCAAGGAAAGGGCGCATAAGATGGCGATTCTGATCGACCGGAAAACAAAAGTGCTGTTGCAGGGTATTACGGGAAAAATGGGAGGCCTGCACACCAAGTACATGCTCGACTACGGCGTGGACCTGGTGGCCGGCATTTCGCCCGGAAAAGGCGGTTCCAAGGTTGGCGGCGTGCCCGTCTACAACACCGTCCCGGAGGCGTTGGAGCATACGGCCATCGATGCGACCATGGTTCTGGTGCCACCGTATGCGGCGAAGGAATGCACCATTGAGGCCATCGAAAGCGGCATCAAGCTGGTCGTCATCATCAGCGAGTTTGTTCCGATTCACGATACCGCTTACGTCAAGCAATTGGCGATTGAGCGCGGAGTCAGGATTGTGGGGCCAAACACGATCGGCGTTATCAGCCCCGGAAAAACCAAGGTCGGCATCATGCCCGGCTCAATTTACAGCCCGGGTCCGGTCGGCGTGGTTGCCCGCAGCGGGACGTTAACCCACGACATAGGGGCAACGCTGACGGAAATGAAGATCGGGCAAACCACCTGCGTGGGAATCGGCGGCGATCCGATCCGAGGCATGGATTTCATCGATGTGCTGAAGGAGTTTGCCGCCGATGACGAAACCAAAGTCGTGGTCATGGTGGGCGAGATTGGCGGCACAGGCGAGGAAATGGCCGCCCAGTACTTGGAGGCCGGTTACCCGAAACCGGTGATCGCTTTCATCGCAGGGCAGACGGCGCCCACTGGAAAACGGATGGGCCATGCGGGCGCGATCATCTCGGGAGGAACCGGATCGAGTGCGTCGAAATACGCGGCCCTGGCCAAAGCCGGTGTCACCATCACCAAGACATTCAGCGAAATGATCGCTGCCGTGCGTGAGGCGCTGGCCACTGAACAAGCGCGCGGAATGCAGCCTCTGGGCAAACGCCAGACCGTTGGCATTTAGTTTTTGGAACGAAAGGCGAGGTCGCGGAGAAACATGGGCGCTACGATCGATCAAAAGCCGGCTGACGTTCAATCGTCGCAGTCGGTGCCGCCGGTGAAGCGGACCAACTATCGCTGGATGCTGGCGTTTTTTGCCATGCTCATGATCTTCATGAACTATATTGACCGGGTCAATATCGCGGTAGCGGCGCCGTCGATCATGAAGGAACTTCAGTTCACCAAGGTGCAGTTAGGGTTCCTGCAAACCGTTTTTTTCCTTTCGTACGCGTTGTTTCAGATTCCGTCCGGCACCTTGATCGAGTATTTCGGACACCGCAAGATCGTCCCCATCTCACTCGCTTGGTGGTCCATTTTCACCTCGCTGACCGCCTTGTGCCACACATTCGGGACTTGGGCGGTGATTCGTGCATTGTTCGGAATCGGTGAGGCCCCGGCTTATCCTGGACTGACTTCGGCCTTTTACAACTGGTTCCCCAAGCGCGATCGCGGCAGAGCCGTGGGCATGATGCTGCTGGGATCGAAGTTGGCTCCGGTATTTGGCATTCCGGTGGCGACCATGCTGATGATCCACTTCGGATGGCGCTCCATCTTTTGGGTCTTTGGAGCCGTTGGATTGTTGATTGCCCTCGCTTATTACCTGCTGCTCACGACGTATCCCCGTGAGAGCCGGTTCGTCAACCAGGCCGAGTTGGAGCACATCGCCGACGGACAACCGGCGGCCATCCCGAATCAAAAGAAGGCACTGGCTCCGTGGGGCCAATTTCTTCGTTCACCACAGTTCTGGTGCATCGGCATACAGCTTGGCATGGCCAATTTCGTTTCCTACGTTTTCATCGCCTGGCTCCCCGTCTACCTGCTTGAGGCGCATCATTTCTCGCTGAAAGCGATGGGATTTGCCGCTGCCATTCCGGAACTGGCGTTTGCCGTCGGCAATGTCTTCTGCGGTCTGCTGAGCGATTATCTGATTGGGCGCAAAATCGCCACGTCCAAGGCGCGCGCATGGTTGGGCGGCATCGGCCACCTTTTCTGTTGCTTCGGCTTGTATCTCACGGCAATTTCCGATACGAAAGCTACAACCATCTTCTGGCTGTCGGTGGCACTGGCTTTCCTCGGGTTCGCCATGAATTCCAGTTGGACGAGCGCCTCGGATTTGGGCGGTAAATTCTCGGGGTCGGTTTCCGCGGGGATGAATTTCCTCGCCAACCTGCTTGGCGGCATGGCCCCGATCATTGTAGCCTGGGTCGCGACCGGCTGGGGTTGGAAGGCGGCAATCCTGGTGACCGCTTTGTCCGGAATCATCGGCGCGACCTGCTGGGCCTTTGTTCGCCCGGATCGGCCTTTGCAAGGCACCTCCGAGCAGATTGCCGCTGGCGCATGATGCGGAGTTTTCGCCCGTGGAATTGAAAACCGAAGTCAAGCGAAAGGGAGCGTGACGGTATGACGCAGACCGGGAAAAAACGTTTCAAAGTCGAAGTGAATTCAGCCCTGTGCAAGGAGTGTAGCTATTGCCGCGAAGTGTGCGAGCAGGGCGTCTTTGAAAGTTCCGGCTTGTTCAATCAGGCCGGCTATCTCTACCTGGAAGCGAAGCGGGACGAAAACTGTAATGGCTGCATGAAGTGCTTCCTGATCTGTCCGGACTTCGCCATCACCGTGGAATTGAAAAAAGAAGAGAACGCGCCGCAGCCGACTGATTCAACCGGCTCAACAGCCGCCTGCACGCGGTGATTCTGCCGCGGCGCACGATTGCGGTAAGATACTTTGTCTCCCAGCTTACACATTTCGGAAGCAACCATCCGAGCGCATCGCCTCTCCCAAGTGCGCTCGAAGGAGCCACATGTCTGAAAGCCAACTTGCACCTGTCGAATCCGCGGAACTTCGTTCGGCATTAACCGGCATTGTCGGAGAGAAAGGTTGTTTTTTCGATCCCAGCGATACTGCCGCCTACTGTGAAGATTGGCGCCAGCTTTACCAAGGCCGCACGTTTGCCGTAGTGCGTCCCGCGACCGTCGATGAAGTTGCCTCGGTGGTCAGGCTATGCGCCGCGAGGCGTATCGCGATTGTCCCCCAAGGCGGCAATACCAGCATGGTAATCGGCGCCACGCCCAGCGCGGACGGGACTCAGTTGGTGCTGTCGCTTTCGCGGATGAACCGCATACGGGAGTTGGACCCGGCGGACCTGACGATGACGATCGAGGCCGGGGTCCCGCTCAAAGCGGCACAGGAAGCGGCCATCGCCCAGGATTGCATGCTGCCGTTGTCCATGTCGTCGGAAGGGTCGGCGCAGATTGGCGGAGTCTTGTCCACCAATGCAGGAGGAAACAACACCCTTCGCTACGGCAATGCGCGCGATCAGGTGCTTGGATTAGAAGTGGTTTTGCCCGATGGAAGTATCTGGAACGGCCTCCGGCGCTTGCGAAAAGACAACACGGGATATTGCCTCCGCCAACTGTTCGTGGGAGCCGAAGGCACACTGGGCATTATCACCGCCGGAGTCTTGAAACTGGTGCCGCGGCCACGCAGTCTTGCCTTGGCTTTATGCGCTGTTCCCTCGGTACAGGCGGCGCTGGATCTGCTGGTGTTGTGCCGCGGATCTCATCACGACTCGATTCAGGCATTCGAATACCTCTCGGGCGCGGGGCTGGAACTGGTGCTGAAACATTTTCCCGACGCGGACTTTCCGCTGGAGGAGCGGGCCGATCACTACGTTTTGGTGGAACTTGCCGAGGCCGCTGTCGATTCCGGATTGCGCGAGCGCTTGGAGGAGGTGCTGGGCAAGGCACTGGAGAGTGGCATGGTTGTGGACGCGGTTCTGGCGGCGAGCTCAGCCCAACGGACGGCGCTGTGGAAGCTGCGGGAAGAAATGCCTGACGCTCAGAAGCGCGAGGGCGCTTCGGTAAAAAATGACGTATCGGTTCCGGTCTCCAAGGTGCCGGAGTTCATCACCCTCGCCAAGGCAGCGTGTGAGCGGCGATTCCCGGGGGTTCGCGTCGTTCCCTTCGGGCACATGGGCGACGGTAACATTCATTTCAACGTCGAGCAGCCTGCCGGTGGCGACCGTGCAAGTTTCATGAGCCAGGATCACGCCATTATGGACACGGTCAACGAAGTCGTTCGCAAGTTTGACGGCAGCTTTTCGGCGGAACACGGAATTGGTCTTATCAAACCCTACATGATGGAGGAATGGCGCGGAGGCGCGGAGCTGGAGACCATGCGCCGCATCAAGCGCGCGCTCGATCCTTTGGGCATCATGAACCCAGGCAAGGTTTTGCCCTGCTCAGGCTGAGTTTCGGCCATGAGAATTAGATTAGCGTGGCGAGAACATTGATCTACTGACTACGATCCAGGGAGTGCGGCAAACATGAAGATTAGTTTTGTTGGTCTGGGGCAGATGGGTAAGCACATGGCGATGAATGTGCTCAAAAGCGGGGCTGAACTCACCGTCAGCGATCTTAACAAGAATCTCTTCCCGCTGTTCGAGCAGAAGGGTGTTCGAACCACCACAAAACTTGCGGAAGTGGCGCAAGCTGACATCGTTTTTCTCAGTCTTCCGGGCACGCAGGCGGTGCAGGAAGTGCTGGTGGGGCGGAACGGAATCATCGATAAGCTCGGAAAAGGGCAGATTGTGGTGGACCTGAGCACCATGAGCTATACGGCCACGCTGGAGTTGGCAAAGTCTCTGGAGGCGCGCGGGGTTAGTTTTCTCGACGCTCCCGTCTCCGGCATGGAGGCGCGGGCCGAGGAAGGCACGCTCACGGTGATGTGCGGAGGCAACGAGCGAACTCTCGAGACGGTCAGGCCGTACCTCAACTGCATCGGCAACAGGATCCTCTACATGGGCGGCAGGGGCAGCGGGCAGCTTACCAAGCTGATCAACCAGCTCCTGTTCGACATCAATGCCGCGGCACTGGCAGAAGTTCTTCCCATGGCCGTGAAACTGGGGCTGGACCCGGAGAAGGTCGGCCAGGTGGTCAATAGCGGAACAGGTAAGAGCTACGCTTCGGAGTTTTTCCTGCCGCGCATTCTTAAAAACAGCTTCTCCGATGGATACGCGATGAAGCACGCTTACAAAGACCTGATCAGTGGGGCTGAAATCTCCGCCAATCTTTGTATCCCCATGCCGGTTCTAGGCGCTGCGACCGCGACCTACCAGGCGGCTTTGCTCAAAGGCTATGGCGAGCAGGACAAGGGAGCCATGATCCGGGTGTTCGAAGAGTTGCTGGGAGTCGAGTATCGAGACAGCTCTGGCAAGCCGTGACGCGGTTCCGCATGGCATAACTTGGAACTTATGCTGACGCAGCAGAACAGATTGCGTATTGTCATGCTGAGCGAAGCGAAGCATCCCATGAACTCATCTCGCTCCGTGCCGCTGCGGGCTTTCGATGAAATCCCTTCGGCTACGTTTCAGCCCTACGCCGTGCTGGGATTCTTCGCTCCCTGCGGTCGCTCAGAATGACCCATGGAAAGTCATTACGTGAGTCCCCGGGAATTGCGCCACTAGGCGCGGGCGTGTCCTCCGAGGTAGACACTCTGAACCTTGGGATCGGCGAGCAGGGCCGCCGCCGAGTCTTCGGCCGCGATCCGGCCCAGATCCAGGACGTATCCTCGATGAGCCAGCTTCAAGGCGGCGCGCGCGTTTTGTTCCACCAGCACTACGGTCACGCCGGCGGCATTGATCTCTTTGATGGTTTGGAAAATAGCCCGAACCAATATCGGAGCAAGTCCCAAACTCGGTTCGTCCATGAGTAGTACCTTGGGTTCGCTCATCAGCCCGCGGCCGATTGCGAGCATTTGCTGTTCGCCGCCGCTCAGGGTTCCGGCAAGCTGCTGTTTGCGCTCCAAAAGTATCGGAAACAGCCCATAGATCCAATCCAGGTTCTTCTTGATTTTCTGCGGATCGTTTCGCGTAAATGCGCCGAGGCCAAGATTTTCCTGGGTGGTCAAGGTGCCGAAAATCCGTCGGCCCTCGGGTACCTGGGCGATTCCCGCCTCGACGATTTCGTGCGCTCGCATTTTTTCCAGTGGGCGTCCTTCGAGCAGGATGGTTCCCTTCGAGGGCTTCACCAAGCCACTGATGGTCAGCAGGGTGGTCGATTTCCCAGCTCCGTTGGCACCGACGATGGTGACAATCTCGCCTTGCCCCACCTGCAGGTTGATGCCGTGAAGCACCTCGATATTTCCGTATTTCACGTGCAGATCGGTCACTTGAAGAAGCATTCAATCCTCTTGCTCGGCGCCGAGATAAGCCCGGATCACTTCTGGGTGGTTCTTAATTTCCTGCGGGCTCCCCTCGGCTATTTTCGAGCCGTACTCGAGCACCACGATCTTTTCGCACACGCGCATCACCAGGCTCATGTCGTGTTCGATCAGCAGAACAGTGACCCCTTGATCCCTCACTTTGCGGATCAAAGAGATCAGGCCGGCGGTTTCCTGTTCATTCATGCCGCCGGCGGGCTCGTCCAAAATTACGAGTTGCGGCTGGGTGGCGAGGGCGCGGGCAATTTCGAGGAGGCGCTGATTACCGTAGGCGAGATTCTTCGCCAGGTTCTGCGCTTCGGCGCGCAGCCGCACGAAATCCAGCGCCTGTACGGCCGCAATCAGCGCCGCTTTTTCCTCGCGGCGCTCACGCGGATAGCGCAGCATGGCGCCCAGCACTCCGGATTTCATCCGGCAATGGCGTCCAGCCAATACGTTGTCCAAGACCGAAAGGTTCTGAAAAAGCCGGATCGTCTGGAAAGTTCGCGCGATACCGCCTGCAACGATACGGTGAGTCGTTAGCCCTGCAATCGACTTTTCCTGGAAGTTAATTTCACCTTCGTCGGGGCGGTAGATGCCGGTGATGAGATTAAAGACGGTGGTCTTACCGGCTCCGTTGGGGCCAATCAAGCCGACAATCGAGCCGGGGTCAACGTCGAAGGAAACGTTCTTGACCGCGACCAGTCCGCCAAAGCGTTTGGTGAGCGAACGAATGCTCAGGAGGCTCATCGAACCTCCTTTGCGGACTGTACGTTCTCGGAAACGTTGTCGCCAGCCGCTGGGGCCGGCGTGGAACTCTCCGCGGCAGCCAGTTCATCGAGCGAATAAGGCCGCACATGCGCGGGCACGATCCCCTGACTGCGGAAAATCATCATGAGGATCATGGCGGCGCCGAAGATCAGCATGCGGGCATCGGCGAAGCCACGAAACAGTTCGGGAAGCCCGATGATCAGAAACGAGCCCAACAGCACGCCCGGTACGCTTCCGGCCCCACCCAGAATGACCACGGCGAACATCAGCACAGACTCCCAGAAGCTGAATGACTCCGGCGCGATAATGGTCATCTTCGTGGCGAAAATGTTTCCAGCCATTCCCGCCCAAGCCGCTCCCAGAACAAACGCCGCAAGTTTATAGTGAGCCGTGTTGACGCCACTGCCTTCGGCCGCGACCTCGTCTTCCCGCAGATAGTTCAGAGCCCGCCCGAAGCGGGAATGCTGTAGACGGGAAAACAGGAACGCGCTTAACCCAACAAACGCCCAAATATAGAAGAAGAAATGCATCGGCCGGCGAATGATGAAGCCGAACAAGTGCGGACGCTGAATTCCGAGAATCCCGTTGGACCCTCCGGTCAGCCCGAAAACGTCATTGATAAGCGCAATCCGGACGATCTCTCCCACGCCAACCGTGACAATGCACAGGTAGTCGCCGCGAAGGCGAATGATGGGACGCACCACGATGAGGCCGAACAGCCCCGCAGCAAGCGCCGCAACCGGCAGCAGCCACACCACGGGAATCTGGAAGCGTGTATTCAGGATGGCGGTGGTATAGGCTCCGACCGCGTAGAATGCGGCATGGCCCAGGTTAAACAGGCCAGCGTCGCCCAGAATGATATTCAGACTGAGCCCCAGAATCGCGTAGAGGCCCACGCTGTTCAGCACGTCAAGCCAATAAGTGTTCAGGACGAAAGGCGAGGCGGCGAGCAGCAGGGTCAAAACTACATAAAAACCCCCCGTTCTGCTCAACTTCATACTTTCTCCGCTACGCGTTCCCCCAGGATTCCGGTGGGCCGCACGATCAGCACAACGATCAACACGCAAAAGGCTATGGCGTCCTTCCACGAAGTGGAAATATAAGCGGACCCTAAAGCTTCAAGAACACCAAGCAGAAGTCCACCGACCATGGCGCCCGGTATGTTGCCGATGCCTCCCAGAACGGCGGCGGTGAACGACTTCAACCCATAGGACCATCCCATGAGGAAGTTGATGTTACCGTACTGAAGACCGACCAGCAATCCCGCGGCGCCACCCAGGGCAGGACCGAGAAGGAAGACCGTAAGGATGACGCGGTCGACGTTGATTCCCATCAGGCTCGCCGCGCCCTGATCGATCGCCGCCGCGCGAATCGCCGTGCCGATCCTGGTCTTCTGAATGAACAAATACAGTCCCAGCATCATGAGAAACGACAGGCCGAGCACGAAAATGCGGATCAGCGGAATGTAGACCCCGAAAATATGGATCGGGATACTGGGGAGAATATCCTGCGGAAACACCAGAAAACGCGCTCCATAGATGAGCATGATGGCGTTTTGCAGGAAAATGGACGCACCCAGAGCCGATACCACTACCGAAAGCCGGGGAGATTTCCGCAGCGGCTTATAAGCGGTTCGCTCCAGCACGGCGCCCAGGAAAGCCACGAGTACCATAACCATTAAAATGAGAAGGCCGACCCCCACCAAGCCTCCGGTGCGTCCCAGCATCGCAAAAGTGGTTACCAGCGTAAGGCCAAGATAGGCGCCGGCAGTGAAGAGGTCGCCGTGAGCGAAGTTAATGAGTTTGAGGACGCCATAAACCATGGTGTAGCCCAGCGCCACCAGTGCGTAAATGCCACCCACCGCCAGTCCGTTGGTCACTTGCTGAAAGAATTGTTCCATCGATTACGGCTCTCCACGTTCAGCGGTGTTGAAACGTAGCGCTGTTGAAAATCTTACCAGCCCGATAGGCAAGTCCCACAAAACCTATAGATTAGATCAACATCCAAAAGTATGGCGAAAGAATATCAGAATTTCCGCGATTCTATGTATCGATTTTGAGCCGCTGCAGTTGAGGTGTTCAGGCAGAGTCTGTGCGAGGGCACCAGAAAGCCGCGCTTTATGGCGAGCCCAGGTTCCCCGGTAACGGCCTGGCACAGTGTGGCGCTGAGGCACCAAAGAACTCAGACAGTCGCTGGCTGTTCGCAGGCCTCGGTCCGGTCCTGATTCGCCTGGGTGGCGTCCGCTTCCCTGGTGCTCGATGGAAGGTTGAGTATTCTATAGACCCATGCGGGCGATTTCCCCGCTGTTTCGGCGCATGGAGAAATCGAGGTGGGGGCCTCAACACGCGCCGTAGTTGCGCACGCGGGGATGGATTCGGCAGCGGCAATCGATTTCACTATGTCGTGATGCGGTGAGAGCGTACACACCGGGTCAGCGTTGCTTGCGTTTCCGGTGAGAAGATAGGCTTGGCAACGGCATCCGCCAAAATCCACCGTTTTGCGCTCGCAGCTTCGGCACGGCTCCGCCATCCACTCGTCGCCGCGGAATTGGTTCATCGCCGGCGAGTCGGTCCATATCCAGCGAAGCGGCTTGTCGCGGACGGAATCGAAGTTCAATCCGGGGATAACGCCGGCCGCATGGCACGGCAAAGCCCTTCCAGACGGGTCGATAATCAGGGTTTGGCTGGCCCATCCGCCCATGCAGGCTTTCGGTTGACTACCGTAGTAGTCCGGGGGCACAAAATCGATTCGCAGCTTCTCCGCGAGAAGTTGCTTCGCTCTTTCCACGATGCGGACGGATCGCTCCATTTGTTGGCGCGTCGGCATCAGAGCCGCTCGGTTTTCAAGCGCCCAGCCATAATACTGAACGTTGGCAATTTCTAGCCGTTGCGGGCCTAGAGATGCGCAGAAGGCAATCAGCTCCTCCAACTCATCCAGGTTGCGCCGATGCACCACCAGGTTGACGGTAAAGGCCACTCTTCGCGAGCGAATCCACTCCGCCACTTTCAGCTTGTAGGCATGGGCGCGGGTGCCGGCGATTTCATCCGCCGCTAATTCGTCACGCCCTTGGAAGCTAAGCTGCACATGGTCGAGACCAGCCTCCAGCAGGCCGTCAAGACGCGATTCAGTCATGCCGATGCCGCTGGTGATCAGGTTTGAATAGAGGCCGGCCTGGCGCGCAGCCGCGACAATCGCATTCAGGTCCGGCCGGGCCAGCGGTTCGCCACCGGTGAAATGCGCGTGCAGAATGCCAAGCTCCGCCGCCTGCTCCATGGTATGGGCCCACTCTGCTGTCGTCATCTCCAGCGCGCGTGCCGCCAGTTCCAGCGGATTGGAGCAGTAGACGCAACGCAAGGGACAGCGGTGCGTCAGCTCGCAAATGATCGAAAGCGGCGATTTCATCTCGACGAATCCATGGTGATGCGGTGCTTCATTTTGTCCACCATACGATTGCACAAAGCCCGCCGGTTCAGGCTGTGATTTCGATGATTCTTTTTTCGTGCAGCCGGCGCACGAACTCTTCCGTATCCCGATCCAGGCACTCGCCGGCCTCTGGAAAGGCCGCGTGCAGCTCGCCTAACAGTTCGGCGAAGGTTCGACCGTTACCGATACGGCGGACGATCTCCGCCCCGGCGCCACGCAGCCGCACCACTGCCTCCGGCATCAGCAACATGGGCGGTTGGCCTTCGACTTCACGCAGGCGACAGCCGATGGCCAGGGCCAACTTAACATTGGGAGCGAGCGTCATTAGGCATCTCCGCACCGGTTCGCGAAAGTTACATCCCGCGAAGGGGTGGCTCCGCGGGGTGCACCTATTCTGAAATCGGTTGAAACGCTCCCGGCGGAGCCCATCCCGGACTCACGTAGGAGTAGTAAAGGGCATCGAGTTGCGCCCACAGGATGTCGCACTTCTGCCGCAGCGCAGCAATCGCCAGCTCTTGCTGTTGACGCGTTGAGGCGTGCAGGAAGGCCCAGTTGGAAGCAAACTCGGCATCTTCCGGAGCCTGTGTCAATCGTGCCGTGAAGTAACTGAGACCGTGGGAGAGCCACGGGTAATGCTCTTGCAGACGGTCTATGCGCAGCGCGATGAGTTTATAACTGAACAGTTCCGTTAGCGACGACGCGACCGCCTCCAGGAAACTGCAGTTGGAAACCAGATTGAGGTATGCCTCGACGGCAAAACGGACCCCCGGAAGTATCTCGCCACACGACATGACGCGGGCCCGATCAAGCCCGGTCGCTTCCGCCAACTGAATCCAGCGCTCGATGCCGCCTTCGCCGCTGCGGTTTCCGTCGTGGTCCACGATTCGCTTGCGCCACGCCCGGCGGAATTCGGGGTCGTCTGCACGGGAAAGCACGATGGCGTCTTTGCGCGGAATGATGCTCTGGTAGTAGTAGCGGTTCAAGGCCCAAGCCTGGAGCTGCCCCTTCGTCAACCGCCCTTCGTGCATCAGCAGGTGAAACGGATGCTTGTGGTGGTATCGCTCCGTGAGCACGCCCTCCAGCCTTGCCATGAACTCCTGGCGCGAGAGCAACTCCGTCTCCGCCGCGGTTTCAAGCGTTAGCACCCTAGTGTCCATCCGTCTTTTGCAACCTCCCAACCCGCCGACTTCACTTCCGCAAATTGCGGGCTATCTTCATCCAGGATTGGATTTGTGTTGTTGATGTGGACAAGAATCTTCCGCGGCCGGCGCAGTTCCCTGGCCGCCTCCAGTACTCCGCCGGGGCCTCCGAGCGGGACGTGTCCCATTTGGCGTGCGCTTCGGGCCGCCGGGTCAACCCTCTGCAACTCGTCATCGCTCCAAAAAGTGCCGTCTACGAAAACCGCATCGCACAGATCCAGTTCCGCGAGCAGTTCGTCGCTGTACTGCGCGACCGCCGGCATATAGGCAATCCGGTTCAGTCGCCCGGTGTGGCCGGCGCGTTCGACAGCGCGCTCCGCAGTGTGTTCCGCACTGTGCTCCGCACTGTGCTCCAAGATAAGTCCAAAGACGGATTCGCCGGGGTTGAGCGTGCGTCCACGATCCTCCGGGACCCAGCGCGGATACCCGCCACCCAACGAAACGGCGCGGCAGCACAAGTCTGGAAGCGGCGCGAACGGCTGCTGCGGGCAGATGTCCGTCCACCTGGATTGTTCCGGATTCTGCGAGAGCATGTGAAAGAATGCGTTGTCTTCGCGCACGATCCGCCTGACCGACGCCGACGAATAGATTCGCAAAGGCGTGAGTTCGCGCAACAGAAGCAATCCTAAAACCTGGTCGAGATCACCTGAAGTCAGGACCACACCTTCGATGGGCGTTCCCCGCACCCCGCGGGGATGAAGTTCCGGCGTTGCTTCAATCTGGCCGCGCAAGTCTGGAGAGGCGTTGAGCAACATCCAGGAAACGCCATCCAGACTGACGGCAACCTGCAACTGCAATCTTGGTGTCGCACGTATCCGGCCGGCGCGTACCCCTGAGCAATTGGAACATCCACAATTCCACTGGGGAAATCCGCCGCCAGCCGCCGTGCCGAGCAGTTTGATAATCACCGGAACCTGTCGGACTAAAGTTCCGCAGTCGCGTAGCAGTTGATTTCGCAGCAAAGGCTGACTTCTTCAAAATCGGGACGAATCCATTCCATCGGTTCACCTCTTTGTTGTTTCTTGGGAAACCTAAATCGTCTCCCTAGTCACTAGTTTGAGGCAGGAAAGCGGCTTTGAGATGTAAGCTCCTGCCGCGCCAGATTGAAAAACAAGGCAGTCTTTGCAGCCGCTCCGGCTTTGATCCATGGGTTGCCATCTTTTCTCTGCAAGTCGGGGAATCCGGCTGATCCCGACGCTTTCCATGCCTCCGTTCCGGTTGAGTTTTACGGCCGTCTCCAATTCTCGTAAGCAACTCTCAACGCCCGAGAGGCATCGCCGGCGAGAGGGCGCATCGACCGCGTATGACCATCGAAAGCCATCCACCGAAGGGAGGGCCTTTAAGGTAAAGCCCTGACACTCCCCTACCACGAGTTACAACAAAACACCGGGAACACCTTAGGTACACGCTCTATATTTCCAGAGTGCGTCTGCCGATAGCTTGGACCTTGTCAGGAAGAAATTCCTGGGAGGAATTCAAGCTTTGAAGAAGACATCTTGGTTCATACTCATAATTGTGGTGCTGTTTTGCCTGACACTGGCGACCATCGGTTGCGGAGGAAAGGCGAGCAGCAGTCCGACATCCGCTCAAGCAGCCACCTCCTCGCCGACAGCCTCAACCTCGGCTGGCACTGCGAATGCGCCTGATTCCGCATCGACTGCGACGCCCACTGCAGCTCCAGCTTCGACAACCTCGGCGTCCGCCAGTTCCTCTGCATTGCCAACTCCACCAGCAACCGCAACCGTGTTCTCGAACATTCAATCAACTCCGGTTACGGGAGATTGCAATGCGGCGAGTTGCGCTGGCGGATCAGGAAACAGTTCATACTTCAACGCCATGAACCAGACGACTCCCTCTTTGAGCGGTGCGAGTCTAGAGGTTGATTCCGAAGGCGCTGGCGCTAATGCTCTTTTTTACTGGCATAACAGTACTGACGCCACGTTGGTAAGCTCAATCTCTCATTTTATGGAAGACTTCTGGATTTACACGGACAATACTGACGGCGTTCAGGCTTTTGAATATGATCCCGACTGGTATGTGAATGGCTATAAGTATGACATGTCCATGCAGTGTAATTACGCCGGTGGCAATATTTGGCGGCTGTGGGACTCTTTGAACAACCAATGGGTAGCGACATCTCCGGCTCTCCCTTGCGGTTGGTCGATAAACACTTGGCATCATGTCCAACTGTACGTCACCGGCAATCTCGCAAATCACACGTACACCTACCAGACTCTCGTGATCGATGGAAACGCCTCTGTCCTTAATGCCACTTATTCTGGACTTAGTAACGGTTGGGGGCCGACGATAGGTACGGAAGTCCAGCTTGACGGTAACTCTTCGGGAATAGCGATCCATGAATGGATAGACAACATGACGTTGACGGTCTGGTGATCAGCGGTTTGCTATCTTCATTCTGTTTTGGGCATGGGGGACAACGGCGCGGTGACCACTACTCCTCGACGCATATCGCAAGTCGGTCGAATCCTTCGATTCGAAACATCCTGATCATTGCGGCACTAATTTGCCTGACACTGGCAAATGTGGGGCAGTTCTTTTCACTTCTCCGAGCTCCGACGGCGAGTAATTTCACCGCTCGAAAGACAACATCAAAGTCAACCACCGCAGATCTGCGCCCAATGGCAGGCGCAGATGTGGGCCATCGTCGAATCTGCTTTCAAATCTGAAGTACCACTCCTCAGCTTCTCATTCTCCAAGCCAGCCCACCCGCCCGAATATTGACAACGCGTGCGTTGACGAAGAAGATTGACGCGCGTCGATATTCGCCTGCCGAGTGCGATAATCGTTGATACTTTAGGGATACACGAATTCCTAGATTGCTTTATTTTCCGGCGCTGGCGCCGGCAGGAGGACTGCATGCTTGATTTGGCGGGGAAGGTTGCTTTTGTCACCGGTGCGGGCTCTAGCGGACCTGGCTGGGGTAACGGCAAGGCGATCGCGGTGCTGCTGGCGCGGCAGGGGGCAAAGATTTTTGGCCTCGACATCAACCTGGAAGCAGCCTGCGTGACCCGGGAGATTATCGAAAAAGAGGGCGGCGCCTGCATCGCGCACCGCTGCAACATGATGGTGTCCCAGGAGGTCAAGGCGGCGGTAGATGCGTGTATCGAAAAATTTGGGCGGCTCGATATACTCGTGAATAATGTCGGCGGCTCGGCCCCCGGAGATCCGGTGACGATGAGCGAGGAGATTTGGGACAACCAGATCGATTTCAATCTCAAGACCGCGTTCCTGGGCTGCAAGCACGTGCTGCCGGTGATGGAGAAGCAAGGCTCGGGCGCCATCGTGAACATCGCCTCCATCGCCGGGCTTCGCCACCATCCCTCGGGCCGGACCTATGTTGCTTACAGTTCGGCGAAGGCGGGAATGATCGCGCTGGGCAAAGCGACTGCCATGGCCTACGTCAAGAAGGGCATTCGCTGCAACACCGTTGTGGTGGGCACCATGCACACCCCGTTGGTGGAGGCCCGGCTGGTGAAGCAGATCGGCAGTGGCGACGCCGCGGCGCTGATCGCCAAGCGGAATGCGGGCGTACCGATGGGCCACATGGGTGATGCGTGGGACGTGGCGCACGCCGTATTGTTCCTGGTTTCCAACGAGGCCCGCTACATAACCGCCACTGAGCTGGTGGTGGATGGCGGCATAGCAGCAGCCCGGCCGTGAGCAGTTAGACCACGAGCGCCTGAAACAAGGCGGCTGCTTCTTATTTTGTACGGAGGACTCTTGGCTCGCATACAACTTACTCCCATGGCTGAAATGACGCCCGAGCAACGCACGGTTTACGACGAAGCGGCGGGTGGTCTAAGAGGCCACGCCCCGGCACCGATGACGGCCTGGTTGCAGAACCCCGAGTTGGCACGCCGGGCGCAAAAGCTTGGAGAACTTTGCCGCTACCAGACCAGCCTGCCGCCCCGCTTGTCGGAATTCGCTATCCTGGTCGTCGCCCGTCATTGGACGGCGCACTTCGAGTGGCAAGCCCATAAGAAGGATGCGCTCAAGGCCGGCATCAATCCCGAAGCGATCGCCATGATCGCCTCTCGCCGCCGTCCGGTGTTCGAAAACGACGCGCAGCAAGCAGTGTACGACATCAGCAACAGCCTGCTCGAAACCAAATCCATCGCCGACGATCTTTACCAGACCGGCGTTCGCACTCTCGGCGAGAAGGGCGTGGTCGAGCTGGTCGCCATTCTTGGCTATTACTCGCTGGTTGCAATGACTTTGAACGCCTTTGAAATCGGTCTGCCCGAATCGCTTCAGCCTGAGCTTCTGGGTGGTCCGGCCGACAACGCGAAGTAAGCGTGGCGCGCGTTGGCAGACAATCGAGGTGGGCTTGAATAAAGGATTGTTATTGGTCGCGATGGAGCCGCCAGCTTCTCTGGAAGAGGAGTTCAACGACTGGTACGACACGGAGCACTTCCCCCAGCGCCGTGCTCTGCCCGGTTTTGAAAGCGCGTCGCGGTGGACCTGCGTCAGCGGTTGGCCGCGCTGGCTGGCGCTCTATGACCTGACCTCCACGGCCGCACTCGAGAGCGATGCATACCGGGCTGTCTCGGGACCAAACTCCACGCCTTGGAGCCAGCGCATCCTGCCGCGCACGGTGGGGAGAATGCGGATCATCGCAGAGCAGTTGGCTCCGGGTGAGTGCGGCCTCAACCCTGGGCAGATCTCTCGCCTGCTGGTCGCCCGTTACCCGTCCGCAATAGCGGGCGATAGCAAGCACCAGCCAGAGAGCGCAGAGATTGCCTTGTCCACTTTTCACGCCCTGGATGGCGTGGTTCAGGTGCGTGTGTTCAAGGCGCAACGCGCTTCGGCGGGCGATCTGTGGACGATCGCCGCCTTCGATCATCCGGTCTCCGCCGAAACATTGATGTCCAAGGCCGGGCGATTGGCTGGCAGTTTTGGCGCGGACGTTTTTGGCGCGGATATTTTCAATGTCTACGTGCCTTATTATCGAAAGTAGCGCCGCGATTTTTTCGAAGAGCAGCAAAGGAGCAATCATGACGGAGAAGAACACACCAGCAAACGTGCCTGATGCTGGTTCAAGCTTCCACGTGGAGGCGAACGGAATTCGCTTTCACTGCCGGATCGACGGACGTAAGGATGCGCCATGGCTGGTGTTTTCCAATTCCCTGGCGACAAATCTTTCGCTGTGGGACGGGCAGATTGCCACCTTCGAAAATTCCTTCCGCATTCTGCGCTACGACCAGAGAGGCCACGGCGGTACTGAAGTCCCGAGCGAACCCTGCAGCTTCGAGCAGTTGGTGGATGATGTCGTCGCCCTCTTCGACGCCCTAGCGATTCGGCGCGCAACTTTCGTAGGCGTCTCCATGGGCGCGATCACCGCGCTTCGACTGGCCGCGCGTCACGCCGAGCGTCTCGATCGCATTGTCGCTTGCGACGGCCAATGGGCGAGTCCAGCGGGAGCAAGGGAACTCTGGGATGGGCGCTTTGCGGTAGTCCACAAGCAAGGGATGGATGCGCTGGTTGAGCCTACGGTTCGAGCGCTGGTTCAGGCCGGACTTCATTGCCGGCAATCCGCCGGCGCTTGAAAAAGTTCGCCGCATGATCGCCACAACCCCGGCCGGAGGGTTCATAGCCTGCGCGAGCGCCCTCCAGCAATTCGACTACCGTCAGTGCCTGCCGCAGATCGGCGTCCCCACGCTGCTGCTTGCCGGAGCGGCCGATGGCACAATGCCGGAGGTCATGCGGGAGATGCACCAGGCGATGCCCGGGTCGAAATTCGTGGAGATACCGAATGCCGGCCATCTCCCGAACCTGGAGAATCCCGAGGTCTTTAACCAAACACTGGCGAAATTTCTTGCCTGATCTTCACCTCACCCTGGAATGGTTTTCGCTCGGCGCGCCCGGCCGGGGAAGGATGCCGGCGCGATTTGCTATTCCTCTTTGACAACAAATTTGAGCGAAATCGTAAGCAGTACCGCGATCACCAATGTGCCCGCCATGCCCAGCATGCCCGCTTTGTAAGAGCCGGTCACATCTTTCAGCCAGCCCACCATCACTGGGCCTACCATTCCACCGAGGTTGCCAAAGCCATTGATGAAGGCAATGCCGCCTGCGGCAGCCGCACCCGTTAGAAAACGTGACGGCATGACATAGAACGATGGCCGAATGGAACTCAGACCAATCACCGCTACGGTAATGCCAACCAGAGCGGGAATCAGCGAGCCATAGAAAACAGAAAAGGTGAAACCCGCCGCTGCCACCAGTTGCGCAAGGGCAAGGTTCTTGATGTATCTCCTGCTACGATCGACCTGGCGGGCCCAGGGAATCATGGCGACGCTGCCGACGATATAGGGAATCGCGGAAAGGAACCCGATCTGCAAATTTGACAGGCGATGTGTCTTCAGAATCAGCGGCAGCCAAACGCCAATACCAAGAATGCCTATGATGTAAAAGAAAAGGATACAGGTCAGCAGCAGCACCCTGATGTCCTTGAGCGCAGCCCAAAAATTCCGTTCCTCACGCTCCCGCTTCTCCTGCGCTAACATCTCCGCCAGCGCGTCTCTTTCCTGTGGTGTGAGCCATTTTGCATCTTTGGGTTCATCCGCCAAAAGGAAGAGCGTGACCAAACCGCACAGGCACGCTGGTACGCCTTCGAGGATGAATATCCACTGCCACCCCGTCAGGCCTAGGAACCCGTTCATTTGAAGAATCAAGGCTGAGACCGGACCACCCACCACGGAAGAGAGCGGCACCGCAACCAGGAACCACGCAAGTATGCGCGTACGGTATTGCACGGGAAACCATATCGAAAGGTAGAAAATGGCGCCGGGGAAAAATCCCGCTTCGGCGGCTCCCTCCAGCAAGCGAATGATGGCGTAGCTCTTCGGTCCAACAGCGAAAGCCGTGGCGGCTGCCACCAGTCCCCAGGAGATCATGATGCGAGCCAGCCAGCGGCGCGCGCCAAAGCGATACAGCGCAAGATTGCTCGGAACCTCGAATATGCAGTAGCCAATGTAGAAGATGCCCGCGGCCCAGCCGAATTGAGTGGCCGTAAGCCCCAGGTCGCGGTTCATCGTCAACGCCGCGAACCCGACGTTGGTACGATCGATATAGCTGAAAAAATAGGCAACCGCCAGAATCGGTACCAAACGCGACGTGTTCTTCTTGAGAGCGCTCTGCCGAACCGCTTCAAGATCCGGTGGAGGATGGTCCTCCGGCTGCTGTTGCACGGCGTTCATAACAGACCCTCCCGGGACGACGGTTGATGGTTAGATCGTTTCACGAAAGGTATATCCTTGGCACGACCGACTGCTTACTGCGCGCTCGGCGTGCGCTCTGGTTTGCGCTTGGCCCCGCCGGCGACTTCAGGGCCATGGCTCGCCTCGGCCGGAGCCGCTGCTTCGGCCCCTTTGGAAGCGAGATACCGGTAGAACTTTTCGCGGTCGAAAGCTTTTTCCCACCTGGCAATCGCCAGCACCGCAACGGCGTTGCCGATCATGTTGGTGACAGCGCTTCCGGTCGCCATGAACCTGTCGATGCCCAACAACAGACCGAGCCCGCCCAAAGGAAGCACGCGAACCGACTGCAAGGTCGCGGCCAGCTTGATGAAAGCTCCTCCGGCAACCGTTGTTCCGCCCTTGGAAGTGAACAGCATGATCACAAAGAGAGCTATCTGTTGCGACCACGGAAATGGCGTATCACTGACTTGCGCAATGAAAACAGCCGAAAGCGCCATCTGAATGCCCGTGCCATCCAGGTTGAAGCTGTAGCCCGCCGGCAGCACGAAACCGACCACCGCCTCGTCACACCCGGCTTTCTCCAGCTTTTCAATCAGTCGCGGGAATGCGACTTCGCCGGAAGCTGTGCCGAAGACCAGCAGAATTTCCTCCTTGATGAGTCTCAGTACCTGGAAGAGCGTAATGCCCGTCAATTTCGTGATGATGCCGAAAACCACGAACACGAAAAACAGGCAGCTCGCATAATAAACAATAATGAGCCGGCCGAGGAAGAGCAGCGTCGTGGCCCCAAAGCCGCCGATGGCGGCCGCCATGGCACCGAAGGCGCCAAGCGGGGCCAGACGCATGATGAAGCTGAGAATCTTGAAAAGAACGATCTGGAATTCGCCGATGGCAGTCAGTATTACCGAGTCCCGTTTGACCGTCATGCTCAGCGCGATTCCAACCAGCAGAGAAATGAACAACACCTGGAGAATCTCACCCTTGGCAAACGCATCCACCAACGTCAGTGGAATGATACTGAGCAGAAAATTCACCACCGTGAGTTTGGTGGCGGCCGCCGAGACTGCCGCGATGCTCGCCGGCAAGGCATTGTCGAGTTTGGCGTGAAGCCCTACACCCGGATGAAAGGCGTTGACCGCAATCGCACCGACGACAATGCCCAGGCTGCTGACGAACTCGAAGTAAACCAGGGCCTTTGTCCCCAGCCGGCCGAGTTTCCGCATGTCGCGGACGTTCGCCATGCCGTGGACGACGGTGACAAAGATGATCGGCCCCAGAAGCATTCTCAGCAACCCGACAAAACCATCTCCGAGAGGCTTCATCTTGACCGCCGTGGCCGGAGCCAGGAACCCAAGCACCACGGCCGCCGCCAGTCCGATCAGGACCTGAATATAGAGTTGCTTCAGAAGCTTCATCTTGCACTCCCGCCGAGCCGGGTGCGGTCTCTGACGCTGGACCGGTTTCGCGAAAAAGTCCCGGCGCCTACTGAAAATCAATTTGCCGGTAGACAATTCGCCCGTCCAGAACTGTCATCTGCGGAACCAGCACGTTTTCGCCGGTGATCGAATCCCCCAGGATGTCCTTCACTTCCAGTTTCTTCTTTCCAAGACGGAAGACCGCAACGTCGGCAAGCGCTCCCGGAGAAAGCGTGCCGAGTTTCCCTTTCATTCCAAGCAGGCACGCCGGAGTGGAAGTGCATGCGGCGACCACCGCTTCGAGTTTCATCCCCATGTTCAGGTACTTCATCATGACGAACGGCAAACTGAAAACGAAGTCTCCGTATAGCGTTTTCTTGGTCACGTCGCTGCTGATAACGTCGGGCATGAATCCCTCGGCCAGCGCGGCTTGAGCAACTTTGAAGGAGAAGTTGTTCCGTCCGTTGCAAGCGTCGAAGACGACCCCAGCCTTCTGCGCGCCAAAGAGTGAGGGTCTGATCTTGCCGTTCGCGCCGACGATCGTCTCCCCTTCTCCCTGGTGCGCGTGGCAGTAAACGTCGCCGGGGCGCAACATGGCGGCAATCTTATCCGGCGCTGCCACCGGGTTGGTGGTATGCACCACGACCGGACAGTTCAAGCGCTGTGCAATCTCCAGGGTGATTTCGAGTGGCTTGATTCCAAAATCGCCGACAAGCTCTTTCGATACCCTGATCTTAATACCCAGCAATTGTCCGCGATAACGGTTCAGCAATTCCCCGATTGCGGCCTCGTCGTAATACTTGGGGTTGAGTTCCTCGGAGTATCGTGTTGCGATGAGACCACCCGGAGAAATATTTACGAAGCTGAAGATGCGCGCCATGCCCGTAGCAACAGTCGTGCGCATAAATTGGTCGAAGTTCGCCACTCCGCAACTGCCCGCGTCAACCCCGGTCGTAACCCCCATCGGAAGCAGGGCGGTATCGGCGTCAACGCCGGATTCCGTGCTTCCGGCAGACAGATGCGCGTGGAAATCGATGAGTCCAGGAAGCACCAGACAGCCTTTGGCATCGATAGTTCTCTCCGCCTCCACGGCCTCGTTGTCCCTGGCTCGATCGACAATCTTATTTCCCCGAATCAGCACTTCGCCGAGGCCATTGATGCCTCGTTCCGGGTCGATGATAGTTCCGCCAGTGATTCTCAAATCAACTTTCACGTCAGCACTCCTCCCAATTAAAGTTAGATCCGTTTCGCGAAAGGTATATCCCATGACGACATCGCGCCACTGGGATGCCCATGTTCTCCGGGTGTTCGGTGATCGACCGCGAAAGACGCTCCGCGATGGCCGCCATCAACCGGCTATTTTTTCAAGACCGCCCCGCTTTCGAGCACGTTGATTCCAGACGCCTGCAAGCGCTCGATTGCCGCATCCGGATCGCCAAAGCGGAAGATCAGGATTGCCTTGTCGCCATTGCCGAACGGAAAGGCGTACATATACTCGATATTGATGCGAGGTGCCTTCGAAGATGGCCAGACCTCCGCCAGGCCGCCCGGACGGTCGGGCACTTCCACGGCGAGCACCTCCGTCACTTTGACCAGAAATCCGTTGTCTTCGAGCAACCTGCGTCGCTCTGCCAGTCGGAGACGATCATGCGCAGAATGCCGAAGTGCTGGGTGTCCGCCAGCGACAGCGCGCGGATGTCGATGCCCTCCTGCGCCAGCAGCCGGCAAGGGGCGATGATGTGGCCCGGCTTGTTTTCGACAAACAACGACAACTGTTGAATTTTCATGATGTCCGCCGGTCGATGACTCGTTTTGCTTTGCCTTCGCTGCGCTGGATGGAGTGCGGCTCGACCAGCGAAACCTTCACCCGGATCCCAGCACATGGTCGAGCGCGTCCTGAAGCTTCTCATGCAACCCTTCAGCGCGCCGATCTTGTCGTTGAACATCTGCGGCGTTACCTCGACCTGCACTTCCATCTGGTCCAGTCCGTGCTCGCGGGTAAGGATGATCTGGTAATGCGGCAGGGTGCCCTCGACCTGCAGCAGCGCGGTTTCCACCTGCGACGGAAAGACATTGACGCCGCGAATGATCAGCATGTCGTCGCTGCGCCGGCCGATGCGCCGTATCCGCCGCAGGGTGCGGCCGCACGCGCACGGGCCGGGAATGAGCGCGGTGATGTCGCGCGTGCGGTAGCGAATCATCGGCATGGCCTGCTTGCTCAGGGTGGTCAGCACCAGTTCGCCCTCTTCGCCGTCGGGCAGCGGCTCGCCGGTCTCCGGATCGATGATCTCCGGATAGAAGTGGTCTTCGAAGATGTGCAGGCCGTCATGGCAGTGGCATTCGCAGCCCACGCCGGGGCCAATGATCTCGGAAAGCCCGTAGATGTCGAATGCCTCGATGCCGCTCTGACTCTTCGATGTGCTTGCGCATGGATTCGGTCCACGGCTCGGCGCCGAAAACGCCGACGCGCAGCGGCAAGTCCCTGATATCCACGCCTAGTTCGGCGGCGCGCTCGATCATGTGCAGAAAATAGCTCGGGCGTGCAGCAGATCGCGGTGACGCCAAAATCCTTCATCACCATGATCTGGCGGTCGGTGTTGCCGCCGGAGATGGGGATCACCGTCGCGCCCAGCTCTTCCGCGCCGTAGTGCGCGCCCAGGCCGCCGGTAAAGAGGCCGTAGCCATAGGCGTTCTGAACGATGTCGCCGCGATGCAGCCCGCAGCAGGCGAAGCAGCGCACCATCACCGAGGTCCACACCTCCAGGTCTGCTTGGGTGTAGGCCACCACGATGGGTTTGCCGGTGGTTCCGCTGGAGGCGTGCAGGCGCACGACGTCCTCCATGGGGCTGGCAAACAGTCCGAAGGGATAGGTGTCCCGCAGATCGGCTTTGACCGTGAACGGCAGCTTTGCGATGTCGTCGATTGAGCGAATGTCGTCTGGCGACAGTCCGCGCTCCCGCAGGCGGGAGCCGAACCACTCAACTCGCCCCCATGCCCGCTCCACAACTTCCCTTAAACGCTTGAACTGAAGATCGCGAAGCAGCGGGACTGGTACGAAATCCGGCGCACTGGCCGGATGGTAGTTACTGCCAACGGCGTTTGCAATTGACGTCATACCGTGTCTTATTCACCCCTATGCCAGTTTGGAAACAACCCTGGCGCGACCACCCACCACGTACGCTCACCCGAAGCTCCCCGATGCCAAGGTGGCCAAGAACAAGGGCTGAAGGCAGGCGTTCACGGCGCGTGCCAGGCCCGCCGTCCCGGCCTGCGCTTCAAGTCTCGGATGGTTCAATCCACTTGCGAACCATTACGGGCTCGAATGCCTGCATTTTTTCCAGCAGCTCCTGGCAGCTCGGCGAGGCCAGCACCAGTTCGCGGTTTTCGGGCTTGAGAAATCCCTCGGCCACGGCGTGGTCGAACAAGTGCAGCAACGGGTCGTAGTATCCAGCCACGTTGAGCAGCCCGCAAGGCTTGCGATGTATCCCGAGCTGGCTCCAGGTGATCATCTCGCAGAATTCTTCAAAGGTGCCGAATCCGCCGGGAAGGGCAATGAATGCGTCGGCCAGCTCTGCCATCAGGGATTTACGGGCGTGCATGGAGGGAACGATGCGCAATTCCGTGAGGCCGGAATGCCAGATCTCGCGCGAAACCATCGGTTGCGGGATGACCCCAATCACTTGGCCGCCATGCGCCAAGACGGCGTCGGCGACCACTCCCATCAGTCCAATACGCCCCCCGCCGTAAACCAGACCCAGACCCTGCTCGGTCAGAAACCGGCCAAGTTCCACGGCGGCGGCCCGGTAGATGCCGGAATAGCCTGCACTGGAGCCGCAAAAGACGCAAATCCTCTGGAAAGAGTTCATCCAAGCTCCCGGAAACCACATTGGTTGGCGAGCTGGGCCTATCAGCTAGTTCTTGCGAGCACTCCAAAACGAACTCAGACCGAAGTAGACGAACAAGAAAGCGAAAAGACCGGCGACAGCTGCACGCCCCGGTCCAACCTTGCCCGCCGCGTAAGCATGATACTCGCGCCAGCAAGCGACGCCGCCGACTAAAGCGAGCCAGAGGAACAGGAATCCAGTGATCTCCAGCCAAAGAACCTTGCCGACCCGTCGAAGCGTCTGGCTAAAACTATCGATTCCCGCGGAAACTCCCTGAAGAATCCGCCGGCCCTTTTGCCCTTTCTTGAAAGACCTGGCCACTTTGCCCAGCATGGCGCCGACCGAGCCCGCCGACGAGGGCTTTGCCCGCAGAGGATTAGGAAGACCGCTCACCTAAGGATTCTAGCAGTTTCGCGAAAGCTGTATCCCGACAAAGCAGCCGGATATCCGAGGTCCCCAGCAAACGCTTGGCGTTGGTTGGGGTGATAGTCAGGTGGCCCGCCAAAGCTGTGCTTGAAAAAGCTCCAAAACTTTCATGCCGACCTTGGCATCGAATACAATTGTGGATTCATGGATCTTGAGACCTGCGGAGCGCCGGCGGTTTTGAGCGCTGGCCAGGGTTCCGGGTTACGCCTATCGAAATTGACTCCGGATCGGGGATTTTAAAGTGGAGCAGCGACTACAAAGACTGATGAAGGAGCTCGGCCAAGCGATTAATGAGTCGATCTCAGACTCGGAGCAGATCGCGGAAGTGATCGCCAAGATTAAATCCGGCGGTTACGATGTGTTTCTCGTCCTTGAAGCCACCATCGGGTTCAACAAGCGTGAGGAAGAAGAGGGACAAAACAGTCTTCGCTGGTAAATTTCAGGAAATCGGATCCCGACTTCAAAATCAGCCCTCAGGATATGAAGTTTCTGAAGTCGTTGCGCATCACCATCGACCATCCCGACAAACCTGCCTGAGCTGGCCGCCCCAGGAAAGGCAGTGTCTCGCCTGCTGTGATAGGATTCTTAGTCCAAAGTGTGACCTGACGCGTCCACAAGCCACTGGCTAAAGGCGTCGAGGGAACGCTGGAAGCGTTGTCACTCCTGGCGCGAAACTACTGGGTGGGAACAGAGATGAAAGACACTCTTGGAGTTCTGCTGGCCGGCGGTGCAGGCGAGCGTCTGTATCCGCTCACTCGCGACCGTGCTAAACCCGCGGTGACTTTTGGCGGAATCTACCGCATCATCGACATTACCCTTTCGAATTGCATCAATTCCGATCTGCGGCGCGTCTACATTCTCACTCAGTACAAGGCTTTGTCGCTGAACCGGCATATTCGTGAGGGTTGGAACATTGTGGCCGATCCGCTAGGCGAATTCATCGAGATTCTCCCGCCGATGAAGCGCGTCAGCGAGAACTGGTACATGGGTACGGCCGATGCCGTCTACCAGAACATCTACTCCATTGGATCGGAAGAGCCCAAGCGCGTTCTGATACTCTCCGGCGACCACATCTACAAGATGAACTACGGCCGCATGTTGCAGCAGCACCAGGACTCGGGCGCTGATGTCACCATCGCCACAATTCTGGTCGATCCGGGCGAAACCAGTAACTTCGGCGTAGTCGATATCGACGGCGAGGGAAGAGTGGTGGGATTCGAAGAAAAGCCGCTCACCACCAAGCTGCGCTCGCCCTACAACCCGCAGATGGTTTCGGCCTCGATGGGCGTCTACCTGTTCAACACCGATGTATTGATTCCGGTGTTGCTCAAAGACGCGGAAGATCCCGATTCTCAGCACGATTTTGGCCACAACATTCTCCCCAGAATGGCTGACGACTACCGCGTCTATTCCTTCAACTTCATCGATGAAAACCGCAAGGAAGCTCTCTACTGGCGCGATGTGGGCACGCTTGAGGCCTATTACGAAGCCAATATGGATGTTGCGGCGGTCTCGCCCGTGTTCAACTTATATGACGAGCACTGGCCGATTCGTACCCGTCAGCGGCAGTACCCACCGGCGAAATTCGTTTTCGCCGAGCCTGGCCGCACCGGAACCGCCTTGGATTCGCTGGTATCGAGCGGCTGCATCGTCAGTGGCGGATTTGTACGCGATAGCGTGCTCTCGCCCAACGTGCGTGTAAACTCCTATGCCGAAGTCGAATCCAGTATCGTCTTCTCACACGTCGACATCGGCCGTCACTGCCGTATTCGCCGGTCCATCATCGATCGCGACGTGCACATCCCGGAGGGCACGGTGATCGGCTACGACACCGAATCCGACCGCCAGAAGTACTTCGTTACCGAAAGTGGAATTACGGTGGTGACGCGGGATTATTCCTTGTTCGAGAGCCCGGTTACGGTGGACTACTTCACCTCGGAATGAAATCGGTTCGCCACTTTCCATGCCCAGCCCTCGCAATCACCCCACGGCGTGTGCCGGTGATCGCCATGCCGGTCACCCAATCCAGGTGCTCTTCACCGCTATGGCCCCGACGCACCACAGGATCGCGTCTTCCACCGTCTCGCGATCGATTCCCCGCTCCGCCAGAAAGCTGCCAAACTCGGAATTGCACTCCAGTCGCTCGGCAAGCGCGTTGAAAACAGCGATATAGTTCGCCGGGACGTTGAGCTCGGTGGCGCGCAGCAGGTCGTCGAGGCAAACGATGCAATCGAGCAACACACCATCGGAATCATCCGGCTGCGAGTTGACCAGAAACAGACTCTCTGCCACGTCACACAAAACGTCCATCTGTTTCGGCATCGGAAGTGAAATGGCGCTGCTTCCCGGCAGGCCACCGGCGATGGCATCGTCGGCAGCGAGTTGAAGAGCGCGGGCAACTAGAGCCGGACTTGAGAAGAACAGTATCCGGCCCTTCGCCATGATTGTCCGGCCTCCGCTTTCACCCTGCTCGATCAAGGTGAACAATTGCGGGCCTTCGGCGGTCGGGTCCAGGCGGAACCCGATCAGGCATAACTCATGGGGCTGCCGTGGCGCCGGAAATGGAACAAAGTCGCTCAATTTTTGCTCGGAACCGCAACTTTCCCGCACAACCCTGGTTAATAGTGTCACAGCCGAGGTGTGAAAACCTGAAGCCGTTTGCCGTTCAAAACTCGGGGCGCCCGCCTTGGTCCAGTTTCAATATCGATGGAGCCACACTCCGGGAGACACTTCTCTGAAACCGCCCTGGTGCGGGAGTCGAGGACAGTATGAAAGCCATTTGGACGTCGTGTCTAGCTCTTCTTCTGACAACCCTGATTCTGACAACCATGGTCGCATGCGGTGGCAGCAGCAGTAGTCCCTCGCCTGCGCCGCCCGCTCCCAACAATGTGGGCTATAGCACCGCGAATTTGAACGGCAATTATGTGTTCAGCCTGAGTGGAGTCGGTTCCTTCGGAGATGTTTTTGCCAGGGTTGGCGTATTCACGGCCGATGGAAACGGCAACATCACCTCGGGCCAGGAGGATGTCAACCATCTCAATACCGGGGTCCAGCAGCAAGTTTCGATCTCCAGCGGAACCTACTCGGTCGGTGTCGACGGCCGTGGACAAGTGACCTTGAACTTCGCCGCCGGCAGCAGCATCGTCTTCCAGTTCGTTCTGGTTTCTACCAGCAAAGCACGGGTCATCGAAATATCGAATGTCGAGCTTTCCAGCGGCCTGTTCGAACTACAGGGCACCGGCACCGCGCCTGTCAGCGCGCCCAACGGTCCTTATGTGCTGCGTATGGGCGGCTCAAGTAGCAGCGGGGCGCCCATCTCCCGCGTGGGATTGCTCACCGCAACCGGCACTGGCGCTTCAGGCGTCCTCGACGAAAACTACAATGGGACCTTTACCCCGACCATTGCCGTCCCCAGCACAGCTTTCGGCAGCTTTAGCGGAACTTCGGGACGCGGGGTTATGCAATTCACCACCACCACGGGCGGCGCAAACTCTAGCGGGTCGGTTATCGACCTGGTTTTTTATGTAGTGAACTCTACGCGGATCGAATTCCTGTCCGTGAATGCGGCGGAACAGCTTTCCGGCTATGCTGACGCACAGAGCGGAACGTTCACGGCTGCCAGCGTGAGCAGCCCGTACGTTTATTCCATCTCGGGGTATTCGGCGACCGGCTTCATCACCGAGACCGGAAGCTTCACCCTGAACAGCGGCGCCGTTAGCAGTGGTCTTGAAGATTTCGTCGATACCGGAAACTACTCCGCTTCCGTTCCATTTTCCGGCACCTATACCGCCGACAGCACCAACAATGGGCATTTCACCGGCTCATTCACCGGCAGCAACAACCGAACCGTCACCTTCGCGCTTTGGTTCAGCAGTCCGCAGAATGCCGTGCTGATGGTCTACAACAGCACGTCGTCCTTGATTGAAAGTGGACTGGTTGCCGCGCAACCGGCTGTTCCCACTACCAGCACCGTCAGCGGCAACTATGCGCTCCACCTTGGAGGTTCGACAAACTTTGCCGGCCCGACGGTCCTTGAGGGTCAATTGTCGGCCGATGGCGTAAGTACCTTCACGGGGCTCGAAGACTTAAACCAGGCAGGCATCCTGACGACCGGCGCTTCGGCCGGAGGAAGCTATAGCATTGTTTCCGGACGCGGAACCGGCACCATCGGCGGGATTCCTGTCGTTTTGTATCCCGCAAGCGGCAGCACAACCTACGTCATGAGCACCGACGGCAACCGCATGCTGGCAGGCTCGCTGGAATCGAATAACCCAATTCCCTGATTGGCGTAGCCGAAACTTCCAAGGGAATGTCATGGCGACCGGAGCGAAGCGGTGTACTCCGACGCAAAATGTCATGGCGAGCGAGTTCGAGCCACCTTTTGTTCTTTCCGCTGCAAACAAAAGGCGGCTCAACTCCGAGATTATGGAATTGCTCTGCCGGCCAGCCTTCCGGAAGTTTTGGCCCGCGACTTCATCTTCGATCGATCTTAGGATCGAGCGCGTCGCGCAGTCCGTCGCCGAACAGGTTGAATGCGAGCACGGTGAGGAAGATCGCCAGGCTGGGGAAGATAGCCTGGTGCGGCGCAATCGCCATGTCGGCCCGCGCGTCGTTCAACATCGCGCCCCACTCCGGCGTTGGTGGCTGCGCGCCCATGCCCAGAAAAGAGAGGCTGGCGGCGGTAATAATGGACGTGCCGATGCGCATGGTGAAATAGACCACGATGGCCGAGATCGTTCCGGGAAAAATATGACGAAAAATGATCGTAAAGTCTGACGCGCCAATGCTCCGTGCCGCCTCCACGTAGGTGAGATGTTTAACCGAAAGCACGTTGCCACGCACTAGCCTCGCGAATGCCGGGATGCTGAAGATCGCAACCGCGCAAATCACGTTGGTCATGCCGCTGCCGAGGATGGCGACGACTCCGATCGCCAGCAGAATGCCGGGAAAGGCAAAGAGTACGTCGCAAATGCGCATGAACACGCGATCCCACCAGCCCTCGTAGTAGCCCGCCACCAGGCCCATGACGGTGCCGACCACCGCGCCCAGCGCCACCGAAAAGAATCCGGCGGCAAGCGAGATGCGCGCACCCATCACGATGCGGCTGAGGACGTCACGGCCCAGGGAATCTACGCCGAACCAATGTTTGGCGGAAGGCCCGGCATTCAGCGCATCGTAATCAAAATAATTTTCGGGATCGAACGGCACCAGGTGTGGCGCCAGGATCGCCACCAGCACCAACAGCAGTACGAATACTCCAGCCGCAACCCCGGCATGCTGCCGGCGAAACTTGCGCCAGAATTCGCGCCATGGCGTGCGCACCTCGGCGGAAGATCCAGCCACACCTTCTGCTGTTTCGACGGTTGCCATTTCTCTCCTACTTGTAGCGGATAACCGGGTTGATGATCGCGTACAGCACATCTACGACTAGATTAATCAGGATAAATTCCATCGAGAACAGCAGCACTTCCGCCTGAATGACGGGGTAGTCGCGCATGCTGACCGAGTCGACCAGCAGCCGGCCAAGTCCCGGCCAATTGAATACGGTTTCGACAACAATCGAGCCGCCCAGCAGAAATCCGAATTGCAGGCCCATCATCGTCACCACCGGGATTAAGGCATTGCGCAAGCAATGCTTCGCCACCACGATGCTTTCGCCGAGGCCCTTGGCGCGAGCCGTGCGGACGTAATCTTCCTGCATGACTTCGATAAACGACGATCGCGTAAAACGCGCCATCACCGCGGCAACGCCGGCTCCCAACGTCAACGAAGGCAGGATGTAGTTACGCCAGGAGTCGGCGCCAATGGCGGGCAGCCAGCCCAGCCACACTGAAAAAATTTCCATCAACAGCATGCCGAGAGCGAAGGAAGGAAAAGAGATGCCGGAAACCGCGAGGGTCATTCCCAGACGGTCCGGCGCGCGATTCCGCCACACCGCCGAGGCTATGCCGATTCCCATTCCGAATAGCACCGACCACGCCATGCTGGTGATCGTGAGCAGCAAGGTCGGCATGAATCGATCGCCGATTTCGACCGAAACAGGCCGCTTGGAACGGATCGACATGCCAAAGTCGCCGCGTAGCGCATTGCGAAAAAAACGCGCAAACTGCTGGTGCAGTGGAAGGTCGAGCCCGAGATCGTGCCTGACCATGGCGACCGTAAATTCGTCCGCTTCCGGACCGGCCGCCAGCCGCGCCGCATCGCCGGGCAGCAGGTGCACGAACCAGAACACCAGCACGGCCACGATCACAAGCGTGGGAAGCAGGCCTAGCAGGCGTTTGCAAAAATAGTTGAACATGAATCCATCCGGTTGTGCGCACGCTAACGCGGCGGTGATCGCGCCGGGTAACACCAACCAGAAAATTGCCCTGGGATAATGATTTAAAGATAAAAACTAAAGGATAAAGATAAAATCCGGCGGCGCTTGTGACCGGCGCCACCGGACGTGAATCCATACGGCTGTTATTTCATCTCGATCTCGGTGAAGTTGAACGACGCGTCAGGCATGACGTAAATGCCTGAAATGTTCTTGCTGTGTGCGGAAAGGTTCTTTTCGGTAACTAGAAAAGCCCACGCCGCGTCGTCCCAAATCCGCTTTTGCGCATCGGCGTACAGGCTGGCTTTCTTGGCGTGGTCAGTCGTCTTGAGAGCGTTGGCGATGTCGGCATCGACTTGATCGTTCTTGTAATAACCCGCGTTGTAACTCTTCGGCGGCCACGACTGTGAGGCCAGCAACGGCCGCAGCGCCCAGTCGGCCTCGCCGGTTGAACTCGACCAGCCCGCATAATAGAGCCTGACCGGCGCGGTCTTCGGATCGGGAGCGCCCAGTACCTTCTCGACGTTCTCGCCGGTCTCCAGTGCGCGCACCCTCACCTTGATTCCGACCTGAGCTAATTGCTGCTGCACAAACTGAATCACTTTTTGCGCGGTCGTGTTGTTATAGGCCGACCACAAATCCGTTTCGAAGCCGTTCGCATACCCTGCTTCTTTCAGCAGAGCGCGGGCCTTGGCGGGATCGTACGGCCAGGGGCCTAGTTTGGTTGCGAACTCCACGCCCGGCGGCACCACGCCCACGGCCGCTACCGCATAGCCTGTGAAGGCCACTTTGACCAGGGCCTCTTTATCGATCGCAAAGTTGATAGCCTGCCGCACCTTGAGGTTGTCGAAAGGCTTTTGCAGTTCGTTCATGGTAAGAAAGCGCGCCACAATCGACGGCGTAGCCTCGACCACCAGGTTGGGTTTCGATTGCAAAACCGCCGCTTGTTCGGGAGGAATCCGGAAGGCAAAATTAGCCTCGCCAGTTTGCATGACTACCGTGCGTGTGTTGTTGTCGAGCACCGGCTTCCACACGATGCCATCGACCTTGGGATAACCCTTTCTCCAATAGCCCGCGAATTTCTTACCCTTCACGTAGTCGGGCTGCTTCCATTCCACAAATTCAAAGGGTCCGGTGCCCACCGGGTGAAATGATATTTCCTTGCCGTATTTCTGCAGCGCGGCGGGAGAAATCATGACTCCCGCTGGGTGCGCCAGCGTGTTCATGAATGCCGAAAATGGCGCCTTCAGCGTAAAGCGAATGGTCGAGGAATCCACGGCTTCAATCTTCGCGATCGGCTCGTACAGGCTATAGCGCTTCAGTTTGTTGGCCGGATTGGTTACGCGGTCGAAATTGGCTTTTGCCGCGGCCGCATTGAAATCGGTACCGTCGTGAAACTTAACGCCCTGGCGAAGTTTGAGCGTATAAACCAGTCCGTCCTTGCTGACCGTGTAACCGGTGGCCAGCACGGGCACCATCTTCATGTCCTTGTCGAAGCCGTATAGTCCCTCGTAAAACGATTTCGCGATGGCTTGCGAGATGGTGTCGTTGGCGTCGTAGGGGTCCATGGTGACCGGGGCCTGCTCGGTGGCTATCACCGGAATCTTTTCGGCCCATGCCGGGATCGCGGTGGCAAAAGCCACCGTCATAGCGAGCGCCACCACTGCAAACAACCCTGCATTTGATCTTATGCTTCGCATCTGTCGTCTCCTTATCGAGATCCCCGGCGGAAGCAACCGTTGCCGCCGTTGGGGTGACTGCACGAATCATCGCAGCGAGCGCGGCTCGCCGGGGCTTCCGCTAATACATACCGCTAATTCTGTGAGTGGCGACAAAATGTCCGGGGCTCACCTGCTGCAGGGGTTGAATCTTCGGTTCGTCGCCGACGGCCCGAATCGGACTGGGCATTTCGTCCGCCAGCAAGGATCGCCGCAGATGACGCCGCGCCGGATCGGCAATCGGCACGGCGGAAAGCAGTGCGCGCGTGTAGGCATGCCGCGGATCTTCAAAGATCGCGCGGCGCGGGCCGATTTCGACGATCTGCCCCAGGTACATAACCGCCACGCGATGGCTCACCCGTTCCACCACCGCCATGTCGTGCGAGATGAACAAAAACGAAATGCCAAGGTCACGCTGCAGATCGAGCAGCAGGTTGATGATCTGCGCCCGGATCGAAACGTCAAGCGCAGAGACGGACTCGTCGGCGATCACGATCTTCGGATTCAGCGCCAGCGCGCGCGCAATCGCAATGCGCTGCCGCTGTCCACCCGAAAATTCATGGGGATAGCGTTGCGCGTGCTCCGGCAGCAGTCCGACGCGCTCCAGCAGCCACGCCACCCGGTGCTCCGCCTCCGCCCTGGTTGCCACTCGATGCACCAGCAGCGGCTCCATAATCGTGTAACCAACGGTAAGCCGCGGATCGAGCGAAGCATACGGGTCCTGAAAGACAACCTGAATGTTCCGGCGTAGCACCTGCAACAGCTTGCCGGAGAGTTGCGTGATGTTGCGGCCGTCGAATTCGATTTCGCCGCCGGCAATGTCAACCAGTCTGAGCAGCGATCTTCCGGTGGTTGACTTGCCGCATCCGGATTCGCCCACCAGCGCCAGCGTCTCGCCCGCATAGAGATCGAAGCTGACTTGCTCGACCGCATGCACGCGGCTGGTTACCCGGCCAAAGATGCCGGTGCGAACATCAAAGCGCGTGGTGAGATTGCGAACCGCCAACAGCGGCCCGGGGGTCGTACGATCGACGGAGAGGTCGTCCGGAGCCTTCCGGGCGCTCGAAGAAGGTGTGCTTACCTTGGATTCCGGCGCCGGGCCGCCGTTCTGTCCCAGCAGTGGAAATCTGGCCGGAGCATCCGTCCCCCGCATTGCTCCCAGCCGCGGAACCGCCGACAAGAGCGCCTGCGTATAAGGATGGCGCGGTTCGGCGAAGATCCGCTCGGACGGTCCTTCTTCGACTCGTTCGCCGGCGTACATCACCAGCACGCGGTCCGCGATCTCCGCCACGACTCCCATATCGTGGGTGATGAAGATCACGCCCATGCGCATCTCGCGCTGCAGTTCGCGGATGAGTTGCAGTATCTGTGCCTGGATGGTCACATCCAACGCCGTCGTGGGCTCGTCCGCGATCAGCAGAGACGGCCGGCAGGAGAGTGCCATGGCGATCATCACCCGCTGCCGCATGCCGCCGGAGAGCTGATGCGGAAAGCGGCCAAGCACCCGCCGCGATTCTGGGATGCGGACCAGTTCGAGCATGCGCAGGGCCTCCGCACGCGCTTCCGCTCCGTCCTTGCCCTGGTGAAGCCGAATCGATTCGGCAATCTGCTCGCCGACGGAAAAGACCGGGTTCAGCGATGTCATCGGCTCCTGGAAGATCATGGCCAGGTCCGCGCCGCGCAGCTCGCGCATGGCGGATTGCGTGGCCTGCGCCAGCTCCAGCACGCTGCCGTCGCGCCGATGGAATTCGATCCGGCCACCAATAATGCGCCCGCCGCCGTGCTCAACCAGCCGCATGATGGCAAGCGCCGAGACCGACTTTCCCGAACCGGATTCACCGACGATCGCGAGAGTTTCGCCGCGGTCAACCTGCAGGCAGAGATTGCGCACCGCCTCTACCTTGCGTTCCGAGGTCGTAAAGTGCACCGTCAATTGCTGTACGTCGAGAATCCTGGCCGACGTCGCAGGCTGCGCGCTGTTCAATCCCGGCCCCCTGGCGTCCCCGTCGATGAAGCTCGCGATGAACTCTGTGTCATGTCTATCACAGGTGACTTGTGCGGCGAAAGTATCAGGCCCACCCGTTCGTAATGCTAGAACATTTGTGACAGGACTTTGTTCCGCCTATTCGCTCCCGTAGATAGCGGTTTCCGGAGGCTGCCCGACGCGCGCGAAGCCCCTGTACATGCCTTCGGTGTTGAACTGCATGGCCACGTTTCCGAAATGATCGACGGCGATCAAACCCCCGCGCCCCGCAATGCGCGGCAGGCTCTCAAACACCACGTGCTCGACTGCCTGCTGCAGCGTTTTTCCGCCGTACTCCATCTGCGCCGAGACGTCATAAGCTACCACCGCGCGCATGAACATCTCGCCCATGCCCGTCCCGGACACGGCTACGGTGTGGTTGTTGGCGTAGCAGCCTGCCCCGATGATCGGAGAATCTCCAACCCGTCCCTCCCGCTTGTTGGTCATGCCTCCAGTGGAGGTGGCCGCGGCCAGATTGCCTTCTGCGTCAAGCGCAACCGCGCCGACCGTGCCATATTTCCCCGAATCGAGAGCACTCAGTGTCCGTGTCGAATCGGTCCGGCGCGCAGCCATGCCGGAGGCATCGTGATCGAGCAGGGTGCCGGAACCGCCGCGGGCGCGCTGCCATTGCGCGTAACGAAACTCGGTATAGAAGTATTCAGGCTCGAACCAGGGGCAGGCCCAGACCGTGCGCGAAAACTTCGGCGGCCTCGCCCGCCAGCAGCACGTGACCGCTGTGTTCCATGACGGCCCGCGCCGCCAGCACCGGATTCGGCAACCGTCGCACGCAAGTCACGGCCCCGGCAGCCAGCGTCTTGCCATCCATCAGCGAGGCATCTAATTCGTGTGTACCGGCGGCGGTGAAGACGGCGCCCTTACCCGCATTAAACAAAGGACAATCTTCGAACAGTCGGACGGTCTCCGTAACCGTGTCGAGCGAGCTTGCTCCCTCGGCAAGCAATTTCTGGCCGGCGCACACAATGGAATGCAGTGCTTCCAGGTAGTCTCGCTCCTGTTCGGCTGTCATCTCGGAGCGGGCAATGGCCCCTGCTCCCCCATGGATGGCGATAATCGGATTGGGCTTGTTCACGAATGCTCGCTTTCGGCTGCGCTCATATTTTCTCAGCTATTGCTTGCCCGTGCACGCACGAAGCGGGTGCCCCAGGTTCGCCAGCTTTTGGCTTACATGGGGAAGTTTGCTCGCTGGGACAGTCAGAATTCAAAGAGGATGTCATGGCGACCGGAGCGAAGCGCAGGATCGGGGTCCCCGGCGAGGCTCGGCTCGCTGGGGTGATTGTAGAGCCAGCCTTTGTCCCCGGCAGCAGAAACAAAAGGGGGACAAAAGGGGGACTCGGCCTCGCTCACCATGACTGATATCGAGACCCGCTTCTAACAGACTGCTGAAAAACAAGTTTTGGGAAGGACGAGCCCCCAACATTTTGTACGCTTCACTTCTGGATTGCACATTCGGCAGCGCCTCGCTCGTTGCTTCGGCGCGTTTTTCGGCAGCCTTCTAAACGTAAAAAAGCCCCGCATTGTGTGACTTTTTCTGCCTCACGGTGCGGAGCGGAGTTATTGTTGTTTGGAATGCAGATTTATATCTGCTACCGGCAGCCTACCAATCCTCCGCGATTTCGACAAGAAATGATTATCCGACGTGCCTCTATTGACATCGAACTGCTCCGGATGAGGGTTGAGCAGCTCCTAATGGAGAATCTCGCGGAGCCCGCAAAAACATTGCCCGATTGCGCATTTGAAGGGCCGTTCGCTGTTTATCAATCGATCACCTTAGCGCCTATCGGCCAAAAAACCATTATGTGGTACGCAACCAGCGCTCGCGAGGCAAAAAAACGCCGCCCGGTGAAGGGCGGCGCGCTCAAAAGTGACTTCCGTTTCGCTACTGCGTAGGCGCAGTGCCCGTGAAGTAGAAGAGCACGTATGCCTTGAGGAGGCCATTACCACTGGCAGCGACCGGTACGCCGTAGACCTTCACGAGGGTAGTGCCTGCAACGAATTGGCTGATGTCCGTTGCCTGTGTAACGGTGATGACGCCGGCACTGTTCCTGTTCACCTGATATATCAGCGTCGCCTGTCCTGAGGTGGTGTCCAGGTCGACGGTGATCGGCGTACTGCAATTCGTACCCACTGGGGTCATGGTAAAGCTGGCGCCACCGGCATTTACCGTACCCACCGTGGAAAGCGGAGCCGGAGTGGGCAATAGCACGGTCCAAAGGGCAGACCAAGCGTCCGCAGCGGCGGGATCATTCCAGTTGGCGTAGCTTAAACCCACAACCGGCTGTGCCGTGGGCGTGATTGCAGTTGTGAAACCCGCGGGGACACAGGTGGTGCCGTAACTCAAGAGGCCGCTGGTGGCGTTAACAAAGTCCTGAATCGCGGCTGTGCCGGAATCGAGCGTGCTGGTTGGCTGGGCAAAATCCCACCACTTGAAGCCGCTGACCGGATTGTTGTTGTCGTCGTATCCGTTGGGCGTACTGCTGGAAATGTAATCCAGAGTGATCGTGTAGTCGTCCGTGGTAGCCCCAGGCGCGGCGAATTTGCGAGTGTAGGTGAAGCCGGAAGTAGTACTCACATTTGAAATGCTGCCGGCGTACCTGGCGATCTCGATATTGACGGTATTGGCCACCAGCGGGTTGGCAGTAGGATCCACCACGCTAACGTGCACCTTGAACCCACGGACGAAGTTGGAAGGAGGGGTTGTCAGCAGGGTGGTGAAAGGAACAGATATGGATGTGTTATTGAACGTGAATTCCGTGCTGCTGTTCACCTGAATCGGAGTCGACGCGGCACCGTTCTCGGTGACGATGGTGAAGGTATCGGTCGCTGCATTCACATCCAGAACGTGGCCCTCGGGACTGGCGAATACCTTGCTAAAACTGGTGCTGGCCCATACCCGCACCGCGACCAGTGTGCCGCCAGCCTGATAGCGTGCCTGCACGCGCACGAATTCACCCGACTGCGACAGTATGCTGGCCACCGATTGAAAGCTGCTGATGACCGTGCGTTGTGAGCCCTGGCTGGCATCGAGATTCCAAAAAATGGTGCCACCGTTGCCGTTGACGTTGCCGGAGTCAGCAAGAATCGTCAGGCTCTGCGTGGAAGAAACTGGGCTACTGTTGGTGACGGTGGTGGGGGCGGGAACCGGCAAAAAGAGTTTGTTGACGGTGAAGGAGCTGAAGTCACTGGCGACGCCGGTTACCGTGCCGTAAAGATGACGCAGCACCAGCTTGGTGATGTCGGCGATGGGATGGTGACGCAACATCGGATTGAAGTTGACCACCCAGTAGGTCGTTCCACTGTTTGGCACATGCTCCACGAGGAAGGCCGGGTGCGAGAGATTAAACTCCAGGTCCAGGGCATTGCTGGAACCGCCAGTTACGTTAAGCACTGGCGAAAGACTTAAGGTGACCGGTACGGCCAGGGGAGAACCGGAAGCCCCCACTACTTGAATCTGCCCGGCGGGAACGGTTGTCGGCGTCGTTAGCGGGAATCCCGGCTCCGGATTAGCGGCGGAGGTCAGTGTGATATCGGATGGGTTACCGCTGACGGTGATCGTGGCCTGGCTATAGGTTCCGGTTGGTATCGATGCATTGCCGATGATCTCACCCAGTTGATCGAGCTGCACTAGGTTGATCGCCGGCGCCCCCGATGAAGGAGCAGTATAGATTGAAACCGGGGTGCCACCGCCCTGTGGCGTCAGCGTAATGCTCAGCACCTTGACGCCGATAGTCGCCCAGTCCTGGGTGGCGTCGTCGCTCACGATGGCGTTCACGTTGCCCGTGGTGGGGGGGGTGGATGAGCTGCTGCTGGGACCTCCGCATGCCATCAGCAACAGCAATGCGGACAACGCTGCACATAGCAAGAAAATGCTCAACCGCTTCATACGTGCTCCTCTCAATTCTGTTCGCCAGTTTGGTGCGGGACCCCGAGAGTAAAGTTCTTGTAAACTCCTGGTAAGGCCCTCGCAGAGTCAAACACTCAGGGTCTCTAGCAGTTTCGCGCGAATATGTAAAAACATTAGGGGAGCAACAGTTACGAAAGTACTGCAGCAAACAGCTCCACGAAGGTGGAGGCCGACTTTAACACAGCCACAATCAGAGAGGATTTTGCTCACAACTATGTTTATTCTGGCTATCCCATTTTTGACAGCGGCAACTTCGGAAGCATCGCTGGGAACGATGCCTCTACGAGGCAGCCGGGATGTTGGGTACGAAAACGTGCGCGCCCGATTTGCCTACGTACTTCGATAGCAGCACTGGATCGCTCGTGCGAAGATCGACCATGATGAGAGCGTCCAACGCATCCGAAAATTTCGGGTCGACGGCAAAGGCTAATGTCTTGCCCCCCAACCTGAGATAGTGCTTCACCAGGATCGGTAGATCCTTCCCGTCGGCTTCCCAGCCGGAGACGCGTTCCGAAATATCGCTCATGGTAAGTATTCTGGAAAAGTTCTGCTCCCGCGACAGTGCGCATCTGGCAACCCGGCGGAACGGAACTCGCGATTCCACCTTGTCGACCAAAGCCTGCGGCGCCATCTGGGCACGCAAAAAGGCAGTCATTACTTCTCGCGACGCCGTCGAATACGCGTTGCTGATACTCACCGCGCCGAACAGGACCGGGCTCTCCGGGTGGCGTAACAGGTATACCCCGATGCCTTTCCAGAGCTGGAGCAGCGGCATGTAGTGTCTTTGATATTCCGGCGTGACGAACGAACGACCCAACTCCAGAGCGCCACCGATACTTTCAAAAAATGACGGATCATAACGGAACAGAGTTGCGGTGTAGAGTCCGCCGATGCCGAATCGCTGCAGAATCTCGCGCACGCTTCCCAGCCGATAGCCGCCGGCGATCTGCCGCAGTTCGCGATTCCAAAGTACAAGATGGGTGTAGTAGTCGTCGAAGCGATCGAGGTCGAATGAACTTCCTGTACCCTCACCCGCCTGGCGAAAGGAGATCTCGCGCAGCCTGCCGATCTCGCGCACGACATTTGGGGCTTGGCGGGCCGCCAATTCGTATACCTCATATTCGCCCTGCCGCTGCAAGCGTGCTTCCGGCGGAAGTAAAAGCAGTTCCCGCGCGAGCAGATTTGGGTCGGCACCTCTTCCGATCGGCTTCACAGAACGTGGGATCCGAAGGCGCCATGGGCGACGGGGAGCCGCTCGTAGAGAGAGCAGATCCGTGTTCCATCGCAGCATCGAGGTCGCCGTTCCTGGGTCGCCTGCATTCATCAGTTTCTCGGCCTTTACCGGTGGCCCTACACTGATCGTGACATGCTGGCCGCGCTTGTTAAGCAATTCGTGTGGCAACTGCAGCGTCCGCAACATCGGATGAATTAGACCCGGACGCATGAAATGAAAAACTGTTTGTACCGTGGATACAGACAGGCACGACAGGTGCCCCGGTCATCTGTGATAACCGTGCCGCGCTGTGATTCCAGCGAGAATCGCTAATGGACATGCTACGGAGCGACCAGTGTGCCACCTCGCCGGCGGGAAACAGCACTAAGAGACCCCCTGCCGTCAGGTGCCGAATAGCTTCACGCAACCCTTGAGTATTTACCGATTGCCTATCCTTACCGTCCATCGCGTCTACGTAAATGCAATACTGCGACAGCTCGGGAATGCTCGCGAGCAGCCGATTAGCAACTATCTTAACGTCGCTGCGCACACGCAGCAGCAGAGCTCCGATCAGCAGGCCATCCAACATGCCGAATGGATGGTTGGCGACGACAATGGCCGCACCAGTTTTCGGGATCCATCTGATATCCCTATCGGCAACCATGGAAGTCACTTTCAATGCGCGAAGCAGCGACTCGAACATATTCGTTCCGCGCACATCACGTGATGATTCGTACAGATGGCGCAGGCGCCTTTGCGGCATCAGCGCTCGCGTCCATCCGGCGGAGTCCGTGAGGCGGTCGACAAAACTCGATTCCTGTGCAGTATTGTTTCTGGGGCGCAGCATGATTCTTATGTAGCGCGTCCCGATCAAGGAAGGATTAAGCGGTTGTGAAGAGTACGTGAAAACCTTGTTGTGACTTTAGGTACGGTCGGGGCGACCGCTGCCCAGAATCAGACTCACCAGATATTTAAGTTCATGCTGAAGCTGGTTATCTCGACTGAGTGAAGAAAAGAAGCAGGCGTTCGCCATCAATCGTAGCGCTGGAACCGCCCGCAAGAAACTGCCCCACGTTAGCCAAAAACAGGCGAACGAGGGGCACCGTCAAACCGATTCGCTGGCGACTACTCCCGCACCAATTCCGTTTCCAGCTCCTCTAATTTCAAAGCGCCGGTCTGGAGGCGTTCCAGCCCATAATCAAAGCCTCGGTCGTAGGCTTTGAGGTTCAGTTCACGGAACGCGCTGGGAACCGAGGTTTCAATGGCCTTGCGCAGCGACTCCCGCTTCAGCACGCCAGTAATGGCGCCGAAGAAGCCTGTCATGACGATGTTCGAGACCATCCGTTTGCCGATTTCCTCGGCGATGCGGGTTGCCGGAACGCCGTAGATCCGCGTGCCCTCGGGAATGCTGGAGACGCGCACCAGATCCTGCTCGATCAGCATGAGGCCGCCCGGCCGAAGCTCGGGCGAAAACTTCACGTAAGCTTCCTGCGACATGACTACGAGGATGTCCGGCTTCGTCAGGTAGGGATAGAGCACCGGCTGATCGGAGAGAACGAGTTGAGCGCTGCAGGCGCCGCCGCGTGCCTCAGGACCGAAGTTCTGGGTCATGGTGGCGTGGTTGCCATCGACGATCGACGCGGCCTTGCCGATGACGATTGCCGAAAGAATCACGCCTTGTCCGCCGAAGCCGGCGATACGGATTTCGGTTAGCTGCATACCGGTTCCTCCATCTCGATGTAACGGTCGCCCAGCTCTTCGTGGAAGTGCGCGTTCATCATCTGCTGATAGTCGGGACGCTCGCGATCGACGAACTTGCCGAGAATGATCTCGCCCGCCTTGGTAAGCCCGACCTCGCTGGTTGGCGCGCCGTGCTTGATCTTGCTGTGCTCCTTGTAGAACTTCATGGCGTCAAGCCCGTCGCCCATCTTGTTGCGGCGCTGATAAAGCGTCGGGCAGGGCGAGAGAACCTCGATGAACGAGAAGCCCTTCTTCTTGAACATTTCCTTCATCGACAGAGCCAACTGACGCACGTGATAGGTAGTCCAGCGCGCCACGTAGCAGGCGCCGGCGGCTTCCACCAGGTACGGCAGGTTGAAGGCCGGATCATAGGTTCCGTAAGGCGCGGTCGAAGTGGTGACGTCATTCGGCGTGGTCGGCGCCGTTTGACCGCCGGTCATGGCGTAAATCATGTTATTCACGCAGATGACCTTGAGATCGACGTTGCGGCGGGCGGCGTGAATCAGGTGGTTGCCGCCGATGGCGAACAAGTCGCCATCGCCGCTGTAGACCACCACGTCGAGCTTCGGATTGGCCATCTTGAGCCCGGTGGCGAAGGGGATGGCGCGGCCGTGGGTGGTGTGGAAGGAGTCCAAATCCACGTAACCGGCGACGCGGCCAGTGCAGCCGATGCCGGAGACAACGACGGTCTTGGCGAGATCGACCTTCGCCTCCACCAGCGCGCGGGTGAAGCAATTTACGGTGGTGCCGATCCCGCAACCCGGACACCAGATGTGCGGGATTCGGTCGGAGCGCAGAAACTGCTCGGAAGGGTTCGCCGGACAAGTTGCTTAGACAATCGCTCATCGCGCCACCTCCATGATCGCCTTCAGAATGTCTTCCGGACGGTGAACGCTGCCCCCGGCGTGCGACACCAGGACAGTCTTGGCCAGACCGGCGGCCGCGCGCTCGACTTCGCGCACCATCTGTCCGAGGTTCAGCTCGGGCACAACAAACGCCTTGATCTTGGAAGCCAGTTCGCGAATCGGCTTGTCGGGGAACGGCCAGGCGGTGATCAGCCGGAACTTGCCGACCTTGACACCCTGGGCGCGAGCCATATCGATGGCGCGCTGCGCGACCCGCGCCGTGATGCCGTAGCAGACCACCACAACATCCGCGTCGTCAGTATCCTTCTCCTCGTACATCCAGATCTTCTCGGCGTTGTTCAAAATCTTGGTTTGCAGACCGTCTTACCAGCGTGTCCTGCATGGCGGGAGACATGTTCGGATAGCCGCGCTCGTCGTGCGTCAGGCCGGTGACGTGGACGTTATAGCCATCGCCGGCCTTCACCATCTCAGGGATGCCATCGGCGTCGGGCTCGAACAGTTTGAACTCGCCGGGTTTCTTGGTGGTGAAGCGGCGGGGCTCAATCTCGATCTGGTCAGCCGGAGGAATCACCACCTTTTCGGTCATGTGGCCGACGACTTCGTCCAGCATCAGGAATGTGGGGACACGATATTTTTCCGCCAGGTTAAAGGCCTTGATCGCCAGATCGAAGCACTCCTGCGGCGAACTCGGGCAAAGGGCAATGGTCTCGTAATCGCCGTGCGATCCCCACTTGACCTGCATCATGTCGGCTTGCGCCGGCAGAGTCGGCAGGCCCGTGGACGGTCCGCCGCGCTGCACGTCCATGAAAACGCAGGGCGTTTCAGTCATGACCGCCAGGCCGATATGCTCCATCATCAGCGAGAAGCCCGGTCCGGAGGTCACTGTAAAGGCTTTGGCCCCGGCCCAGACCGCGCCCTGAATGCAAATGGAAGCGGCCAGCTCATCTTCCAACTGGATGAACGTCCCGCCCAACGTGGGCGCACGCGAGGCAAAGCGTTCCACGATTTCCGTGGAGGGGGTAATCGGGTAACCGGCGGCAAAGCGCGCGCCGGCGGCCAGTGCGCCTTCGCAGGCGGCATGATCGCCGTCGAGGAAATGCGAACCAGTCATCACTCCGCGAGGATCAGCGTGCATCGGGAGCCTCCTTCTTGTCGTCCTTTTCTTCCGCTGCCCCGGCTTCCTTGGGCAGCCGGTAACCGTGAATGGCGAAATCCGGGCAGTACATGCCACAGAGATCGCACCCGCTGCACTTATCGGCAGCAACCATGTGCGGTGGATGATATCCCTTGGAGTTGAACGCGGAAGAGAGTGCCAGAACCTTGGTTGGACAAAACTCCACGCAGAAACCGCAGGCCTTACATCGCTCGACCACAATTGACACGGAACCACGTGCCATGATGCCTCTTTTCAGGCGCCTGCCCTCTGCCGTGATGGGTCCGCTGAGAATTCAGGGGAGTACAACAGAGCGCCAGCGATTGGTGAAATCGGTCACAGAGATGCCTACACCACACCCCCGTGTATATACATTCTCAGACGCTTATGCCCATACGGGAAGTGATTTATATCACAGCCAGGTGTGAGACGTAACCCAAAAGCGCGCCACTTTCGTGATTCGCGGTGACATCTGCCGTAGTCAGCAGATATGGAAGCTGCATTCTCCCCGCCGCACGCGACTTACTTCTGGCGCGCCACCACGAACTGGGGAACCCAAAGCAGAGCGCGCTTGAACTCGTTATCGGGAAAGCTTTCCAACTCGCGAGTCGCCGCTTGTGCGTATTCGGTTGCCTGCGACGTAGCGTAATCGAGCGACCGATAGCGGTCGAGCACCTCGAGAACGTCTGTGTGTTTCACCCCGTTGAGCGCACGCTCGCGCAAAACCTTTTCGATCAATTGCCGCTCGGCCGGAACGCACCGCTCCATGGAATGAATGATAGCCATCGTGGCCTTGCCCTCGCGCAGGTCGCTGGCCACGGGTTTGCCGAGCACCTCTTCGGAGGCGGTGAGATCAAGCACGTCGTCGACGATCTGAAAAGCCATGCCGACGTTCCTGCCGTAGGAGCTGAGGGCGCGCGATTGCGCTTCGCTGGCGCCCCCGAGAACTCCGCCCAACTCGGTGCAGGTGGCAAACAGGCACGCGGTTTTGCGGTAGATGAGATCGAGATGCTCGTCCATGGCGATCGGGCGACCGAGCTTTTCCATCTGGAGCAGTTCGCCTTCCACCATCTGCTGGGTCAGGGCGATGAGCAGGTCGAGCACGCGGAAATTGCGCTCCTGCACGGCGATTTTGAAGGCCTGCATGTAAAGCCAGTCGCCAGCGAGCACACACTTGGAATTGCCCCATCGCGTGTTGGCCGACGGACGCCCGCGGCGGGTTCGCGCGTCGTCGATGATGTCGTCGTGGACGAGCGTAGCGGTGTGAATGATCTCCACGACGGCGCCCAGCCGGACGGCCCCAGCCCCGCTGTATTCCATGAGTTTGGCGGCCATCAGCAACAGGGCGGGGCGCAGGCGCTTGCCGCCGCCTTCGCGCAGATACTCGCCGATCTCGGTGATGACACTGACGCTCGGAGACCGTATCGCGGCCGAACTCCTGCTCGATGGCTGCCAGATCGTCTCGCAGCAGTTCGAAAATTCCTCTCGTGTTCACCGCGGCGGAGCTGTTCAAATGGGGTTCCTGGTGTTCGTCGGTGGTGAAGCTCAAAGTGAGCGGTAATTGGTGAACTGCATGTCGATTCCGAAGTCCTTTTGCCGGAGCAAGGCCATGATCTCCTGCAAAATATCGCGATCGCGTCCGCTGACCCGCACAAAATCACCCTGGATCGAAGCCTGGACCTTCTTCTTTGAATCCTTGATCGTTTTGACGATCTCTCGCGCCTTCTCCGTGGGGATCCCCTGCTGCATGGTCACCTTCTGGCGCACCGTTGAGCCTGCCGCCGGCTCGATTTTCCCGTACGAAAGAGCCTTCAGCGGAACCCCGCGCTTGACTAGCTTCGCCTGCAGAATGTCATTGACCGCCTTGAGCTTAAAATCATCCTGCGAGGCCAGGATGAGAGCTTCCTTGCCCTCGATGGTGATCTCGGAGTGGGAGTCCTTCAAGTCGAAGCGCTGGTGAATCTCTTTCAACGCCTGTTGAATGGCGTTCGAGACCTCCTGCAAATCAACCTTGCTGACGATATCGAATGTATTCTCGGCTGCCATTGCCATTAGTGTATGACAAACCCGATCAACCGCACAGCCCTATGTCGCCGTGATGCCTTCCCCGGGCTGCGATAGCCCGAAGAAGCGGAAAAAATTCTCCGCCGTCAGCTGCGCGACCTCTGCTTGCGTGCTGCCGCGCAATTCGGCAATTTGCCGCGCAACCTCGACCACGAACTCCGGCTCGTTGCGCTTGCCGCGATGAGGAATTGGCGCCAAATAGGGTGAATCGGTCTCGATGAAGAAGCGCTCGGGTGGCACTTTAGCGGCGGCTTCACGAATGTTCTGCGCCTTCGGATAGGTGATGTTGCCGGCAAAGCTGAGCATGAATCCCATGTCAAGCGCCGCGCGGGCATGTTCCGGTTGCCCGGTGAAGCAATGCAGGATGCCCCCCAATCCGGTGCTCAGCCAATGCTGCCGCACGAGTTGCAGCAGATCGTCCCAGGCGTTCTGGCTGTTGTCGGACGGGCGGCAGTGAATGATGATCGGCTTACCGACCGTGGCTGCCAGCTCCATCTGCTCGACAAAAACCCGCCGCTGCACATCACGCGGAGAGTGATCGTAGTGATAGTCAAGCCCGATCTCGCCCCAGGCAATGACGCGCGGGTGCCGGGCAAGGGTCAGACATTTTTTCGTAGGCGTCGCGGTCGGCCAGCCGCGCCTCGTGCGGATGGATGCCGATCGTAGCCCAGATCCAATCGTGCTGCTCGGCATAGGGAATGGCGCAATCGACCTCGGCCGGGCTGTCGCCATTGCCAATCGCAAGCATGGCGATCAAGCCGGCCTGCCGCGCCCGGGCCAGCATCTCCAGGCGGTCACGGTCGAACTGACGGCCCTCGATGTGGGCGTGAGAATCTACGTACAAGCGGTGTCATCCTCAGCGAAAGACTGGCCGTTGCAAGACCGGCGGTTTGCTGGTCCACGAAAGCAGATTGCCTTGCCGCTTTCGCGGTTTCGCTGCGCTACTTCAGCCGGGCGCCAGGTGGAACATCTTCCAGGAATCCGGCGAGCACCGGCGTGCCTTGTTCGCCAATCGAGGCGGCCAGGAGCATGCCTTTGGACTCCAGCCCCCGCAGCTTGCGCGGCGCCAGATTGGCGACAATGACGATCTTGCGCCCGATCAGTTGCTCCGGAGTATACGTCTTGGCGATGCCGGCCACGATCTGCCGTGTTTCCGTCCCCAGATCGACTTCCAGCCGCATTAATTTGTCCGTGCCCTTCACCGGCTCGGCCACCTTCACCAGCGCGACGCGGAGATCGACCTTGGCAAAATCATCGATGCTGATCGTCCCCGGCGCGGTTACGGCCGCCGGCGTGGCTGGCTGGCTGGCTGGCGCCCCAGGCATTGCGGCGGCGGATGTGGATGCGGGCTGCGTCGCACTGGCGGTTGCCGTCATGGTTCTGCCTTCGGTTTCAAGCTGCTGCATTTTTTCGACGACGCTTTTGTCGGCGCGCGGGAAAACAGCTTCGACCTTGCCAAGCTTGGTGCCGATCTCCAATTGTCCCCACTTCAGTTCGTTGAGTTGCAGCTTGCGGATATCGCCGAGGCCAAGCTGCGACCAGATGCGCGCCGTAGCATCGGGCAGCACCGGGTGGGCAAGCGCGGTTACGATACGCAGGGCTTCGGCGGACGTGTAGAGAATAGTCGCCAGACGCGAAAGGCTCTCCTCATCCTGCTTTTCAGCCAGAGCCCAGGGCTCATTCTCGACGATGTACTTATCGACCGCGCCCACCAGGCTCCAGGCGCTTTCCAGCGCCCGTGAAAATTGGAAGGCGTCGAAGCATTCGTTGAAATCCGCAATCACCTTGGCCGCCAGTTGCGCGATGGACTCGTCGCCCGGAGTGCGGGTTCGCGCCGGATAAGGCACTTCGCCGCGGAAGTAACGGGTGATCATCGACAGCGTGCGGCTGGCGAGATTGCCCAAGCCGTTTGCCAGGTCCGCGTTGTAGCGCTGCACCAGGGCATCGAAGCTGAAGGAACCGTCCTGGCCGAAAACGATTTCGCGCATCAGGAAATAGCGCAGGGCGTCGGCGCCGAGCACGTCGAGGATGGTCTCGCTGCGCACGATATTGCCGCGCGACTTCGACATCTTGTTCTCTTCAAACAGCAGCCAGCCGTGGGCCACGATGCCCGTCGGCAGCGGCAGCCCGGCGGCCAGTAAAAACGCCGGCCAATAGACGCAATGGAAGCGGACGATCTCCTTGCCGACCATGTGCATGCCCGGCCAATAGCGGTCGTAAAGCGTGCGCTGGCTGGCCTCGGGCGCACCGAAGCCGAGGGCGGTGATGTAGTTGCAGAGCGCGTCCAGCCAGACGTAGATGACATGCGCGGGGTCGCCCGGCACGGGGATGCCCCACTTGAAGGTGGTGCGCGAAACCGAAAGATCGCGCAATCCGCCGCGCACGAAAGCGATCACCTCGTTGCGGCGGCTCTCAGGACGGATGAAGTCCGGGTTCTCCGCGTACAGTTTCAGCAGAGGCTCTTCCATGGCCGAGAGCTTGAAGAAATAATTCTCTTCGCGCACCGTCTCGGTCGGGCGCCCGCACTCGGGACAGGGAGCGCCGGGAGTGTTCACGTCGACATAGAGTTCGTCGTTAACACAGTATTGGCCGCTGTAGGAGCCCTTGTAAATGTATCCGCGCTGTTGCAGAATCTTGAACATCTCTTGCGTGCCGCGTTTGTGCTCTTCGCTGGTGGTGCGGATGAACTTGTCGTAAGTAATCCCAAGCCGGTCCCACAAGGCGCGGAATTCACCCGAAATTTCGTCGGCGAATTGCTGCGGAGACTTGCCGGCGGCAGCAGCCGAACGCTCAATCTTCTGGCCGTGCTCGTCGGTGCCGGTGAGAAAGAAAGTGTCGCGACCGAGCAACCGCTGACGCCGTGCAATGGTGTCGCAGACCATGGTCGTATAGGTGTGCCCGATGTGCGGACGGGCATTCACGTAGTAGATGGGAGTCGTAATGTAGAACTGCTTCGAAGTCTTGGCGTTTTCCATCGATTGATTCCAGGCAAAACTTACTAGACGTACCAGTCGCTTTCAGAGTCGGTGTATCCCTAATTATCGCCGCCGGGCGCTAATGTCACCCCAAACGCCCGGCTCTCTCCCGGGACATACCTTCCGCGAATCCGGTCTATGCCCCGAATAGCGCAGTTCAGTGCGCCGGCGGGGCGGGTGCTACTACTTGAACCTGCAGCGAGAAATAACTGCGCAGAGCTTCCTGCATCACCCGCTTGAGCGGCACGCCGTGCGCCGCGGCAAGACGGCGGCAATCCTCAAACTCCGGCGCGACATTGCAAACCACGCCTTCAAGGCTGCCTGTCTTCACCCGGACCTCGCCCCACGGCGTTGTTACGGTGACGTGTTGCCGTTCCAGCGTAAGCCTCTGCTCCTGCCGCAGACGCATGCCGAGCGTGGTAGTCTCGGCAAAAATCAGCTTCGAAAGCCGTTCGACATCCTGGTTGCGCGCCAATACCGTGAGCACCAGGCCGGGACGGCTTTTCTTCATCTGCACGGGCGTGGCAAACACGTCGAGCGCGCCGGCTTCCAGCAGGCGGTCGATCACGTAGCCAAAGACCTGCGGGTTCATATCGTCGAGGTTGGCCTCGATGACGGTGACTCTCTCCAGCGGCGCGGCTGCCCGCGCTTCGGAACTCTCACCCACGGTCAAGCGGGCGACGTTCGGCATGCCCGGCAGATTACGACCACCCGCGCCATACCCCACAGCCTCGACCTTCATCGACGGGAAGCTGCCGTAGGCTGCGGCAAGCGTGCGCACGATGGCCGCCCCGGTCGGCGTGACCAGTTCTTTCTGCACGCCGGAGGAGTACACGGGAGCGTTTTTCAATAGCTCCAGGGTGGCTGGCGCCGGCACCGGCAAGGTTCCGTGAGCGCATTTCACCACGCCTCCGCCCACGTTGAGCGGCGACGAGACCCAGCGCTCAACCCGCAGCGCATCGGCTGCAACCGCCGCGCACACGATATCGACAATGGCATCGACCGAGCCTACTTCATGGAACTCTATGGTTTCCACGTCCTGGTGATGTATCTTCGCTTCCACTTCACCGAGCGCCTGGAAAATTGCCGTTGCCGTGCGTTTGGCGGCATCCGGGATTGCGGCCAGCCGAATGATCTCGCGGATTTGTTTCAACCCGCGGTGGGGATGATGCTGATGTGAATGCCCGTGCGCGTGCTCATGATCGTGCGGATGTTCGTGGTCGTGCGGATGGCTGTGCTCATGTGCTTGCTCATGAGCATGCTCGTGCTCGTGCTGCTCGTCGTGCTGGTGGAGGAACTCTTCGCGGGGCAGATCTTTTTGGCCATCGACAATCACGTCGACCTTGGTCGCGGAGATGCCATTGCGGTCCACGCCGCGTATCTCCAGCGAGGCTCCGATGTCCAGGCCGCGAACCGTCTCCAGCAGCAACTCCGCCGGAACTCCGGCCGAGACGAGCGCGCCCAGAAACATGTCGCCGCTGATCCCCGAAAAGCAGTCCAGATAAGCAATTCTCATGCGTTCCTGACTTCGTCGCCGCCGCGGACATCCGCCCGGTTCACCTGAGCAGGCGTTGGCACGCGGAAACTTTCATCATAGGGAGTTGCGGCTTTAGGGTCAAACCAGGCGGAGCAGAGTAGCGGGCTACTTTGATTTTTGATCTTCATTTGCGAGCTTCTTCAGATTTGCCCTGCCGTTCTTGGAGTTCAGCGACTCAAAATCGTGCCGTCTGATACGACGGCGGGCGGCAGCTTTGTCGTCATGTTTCTTGCTCAATTTGTACTTGTTCGTGATCTTCATGCCGCCTATCCGCCCGTCGCTCATAGATCCCCATGGCCACCATTTCCTCGACACTCCACAGCCAATCGGTTAGGCCGGCAGTCATGGCTGGACTCATACGCAGTGTACGATGAATCTTGATGAAATTGCAGGTGAGGCAGTGGACGCTGCCGCCGCTAACACCGTGCCCGGCAGAGTTGCCGTTTATAATCGCCTTTGTTCGCGATCCATGACTTGCAAATGGTTCCATATTCCAACGCCCGGCTGGTGATCGCGCTCGCGGGCGGCCAGCCCGAGTGAAGCGGTAAACGAAAGCCCCGGCCCGCGTGCGTCTGGCCGATAGACGATCAGCAAGAAGGGGAAGAAATTGTATCGCCAGTTACAACGCCGTCTCATTGAGCACCTCCGCGATTTTCTGCGCCGCCGCTACCCGGTCGAACTTCCGAACGTCGATTTTCTGAACATTGTGGTCGAGCAGCCGCCCAAGCCCGAGATGGGCGAGTATGCTCTGCCGCTCTGCTTTGAGCTGGCGAAGCGTCTGCGCAAGGCTCCCCGCAAGATCGCTGAAGAGATTGTTGCCGAGCTGACGCCACCCGAAGGATTCGGTCGCTTCGAAGTCGCCGGAGCCGGCTACATCAATGCCCGAATCGAGCGCGCACCAGCGGCGCGCCAGATCGTCAGCGGAGTGGAAGCAGCGGCGGCGGCGCCGCACCCCGGCAAGATTCTGGTGGAGCACACCTCGATCAACCCCAACAAGGCTGCGCATATCGGGCATCTGCGCAATGCCATCCTCGGCGATACTTTCGTTCGCCTGCTGCGCGCCGCCGGGCGCGAGGTCGACGTGCAGAACTACATCGACAACACCGGGGTGCAGGTGGCCGACGTGGTGGTGGGCTTGACCCAGCTTGAGCACAAAGAAACCGCGGACTCTGTGAGAGAGCTGATCGAAGCGTGCGGGCGCGCAGGCGAAACCAGTATCGATTACTACTGCTGGAATCTTTATGCGCGGGTTTCAGAGTGGTACGGGCTGGACAAGGGCAACCTGAAAGCGCGCGTGAATACGCTGCATGCCATCGAGCAGGGCGGCAACGAGCTGGCCGAAATCGCGGAGCTGATCTCGACCGCCGTGCTACGCCGCCATCTGGAGACGATGGAGCGTCTTGGTATTGAGTATGATTTTCTGCCGCGCGAGAGCGAGATCCTGCGCCTGCATTTCTGGGACCGGGCATTCGAGCAACTCAAGCAAAAAGGTGTGCTCTACCACGAGACCGAGGGCAAGAACAAGGGTTGCTGGGTGATGACCCGGCCGAACGATGCCAAGCCGCTCTTGAATACAGCCGAGGATGCCGCTCCCAATCGGGAGGTCGAGAGCAAGGTTGCAGGCGGCGCGGCGGAGGCTCCAGAACCAGATGAGGATGCAAAGGTGATTGTGCGCTCCAACGGCACGGTCGGCTACGTCGGCAAGGACATTGCCTATCACCTGTGGAAGTTCGGCTTGCTGGGCCGCGATTTCGGTTATCGCAAGTTTTTCCTTTACCCAAACGATCACCAGGTGTGGATCTCGGCTGACCACGGTGAGCCGGATCATCCGCACTTCGGCGACGTCTCGGAAATTTATAACGTAATCGATGCGCGCCAACGCGAACCGCAAGAGACGGTCAAGGAGGCGCTGCGGTTGCTCGGCTACACCGACCAGGCCGAGCACTACACGCATTTCTCTTACGAAATGGTTGCGCTTACGCCGCGCTGCGCCATGGAACTCGGCTACCAGGTGAGCCCGGAGGACCAGCAGCGGGCCTATATAGAGGTTTCGGGCCGCAAAGGTTTCGGCGTGAAAGCCGACGATCTCATGGACCGTCTGATCACGGCCGCGAGCGGCGAGGTCGACACTCGCCATCCCGAATTGACGGCCGAGGAGCGCCGCCGCATAGGAACGCAGATCGCCATCGGGGCCTTGCGCTACTTCATGCTCAAGTTCACCAAGCAGTCGGTCATCGCCTTTGACTTCCGCGAGGCGCTGGCCTTTGAGGGCGAAACCGGGCCGTACGCACAGTACGCCATCGTGCGCGCCCGCAACATCTTCCGTAAGGGAGGCACCTCGTCCGCGGAGGTGCTTGCCGGCGCCGCCCAGGCCGACTTTTCGCCGTATTTCAAGGGCGAGACCGGCAGCGAAATCTGGCAGTTATGGCTGCTGGCAGGGCAGACTTCGAATTTCATCGAGCAGTGCATTGCGACCACGGAACCGGCGTACCTCGCCAAGCATGCCTTCCAGTTGGCGCAGCAGTTCAACAACTTCTATCACCGGCACCACATCCTGACCGAGGCCGATGCCGGACGCAAACAGTTCCTGCTCGCCACCGCCGCCGTGGTGGAACGCGAATTGATCCGCGCCCTGGAGGTGATGGGGATCGAAGCGCCGGAAGTGATGTAGAAGAAAGCAACACATCTCGATGATGCCCTATATCTGCCGCAGTTAGCAGATGTGGGATTGGAGAACTACCCCACGTTAGCCCAGTCACCCCAACGAGCCGAGCCTCGTCGGGGACCCCGACACGGGCGAACATGGGGCACCCGGCAAACAGCAGATCCTTCGCTCTGTCACCCCGACGCGCTCAGGATGACACCTCGGAGAACAGTTTTCAGCAGCCTGTAAAGCCGCGCCCCTTCAAAACCGAGTTGTGGAGAAGCTCTCCCGTCTATTTCTTTCCGTTCTTTCCGTTGGCGGCGAACAGCTTCGCCAGCTCGATAATCGTGCGAACGGCGATGCCGCTGGGGCCTTTGGCGATCCACGATTTGCCTTCCTCGAACCATGCGGTGCCGGCGATATCGAGGTGGATCCAGGGAGTATCTTCGACGAATTCCTTGAGGAACATGGCGGCTGAAACCGCTCCGCCCCAGCGTCCACCGGTGTTTTTGATGTCGGCGATGTCGGACTTGATCAGCTCCTGGTACTCGGCATCGACTGGCAGGCGCCACATTTTTTCGCCGGAGAGTTTGAGCGCCTGGGCGAATTGCTCGAAAAATTTCTCGTCATTGCAGAAGATGCCGGCGTTGACGTAGCCGAGCGCGACAACGCAGGCGCCGGTGAGCGTGGCCGCGTCGAGCAGGTGTGTGGCGCCCAACTGGCGCGCGTAGTGCAGTCCGTCGGCGAGCACCAGGCGTCCTTCGGCATCGGTGTTGATGATCTCGATCGACTTGCCGTTCATGGCGATCTGCACGTCGCCGGGCTTCTGCGCCTTGCCGCTGGGCATGTTCTCAGTGGCGCAGACGATGCCAATGACGCGCACGTTGGGCTTCAGCAGGGCGATGGCGCGCATGGCGCCGATCATGGCGGCGCCGCCAGCCATGTCGTACTTCATTTTTTCCATGCCATCGGCTGGCTTGATGCTGATTCCGCCGGTATCGAAGGTGATACCCTTGCCCACCAAGCCGAGCACCGGGGCCGGCGGCGCGTGCTTCGGTTCATAGCGCATAACGATGAGCCGTGGCTCCTCGTCGGAACCCTGGGCCACGCTCCAGAACGCGCCCATCTTCAGCTCTTTGATTTTGTCCGGCCCGTAGATTTCGCAAGGTAGCCCAACCTCTTCACACATCTTTTTGGCGCGCTCGGCGAGGATGGTGGGCGTCATGCGGTTGCCAGGCTCATTCACCAGGTCGCGGGTGAAGTTCTGGGACTCGGCGATAATGCGCCCGGCTTCGACGGCTGGTTCGAGCGCGGAGGGATTCGTTCCCTCGCCAAGCAAGATCGTGAACTCTTGCACCTTCTGATCTTTGCGGTCACTGCGGTAATAGTCAGGATCGAAGTCGGCGACCTGGGCGCCCTCGACCATGGCGCTGACGGCATCCGCAATGGCGGGCTCGGAGGGCGGCGTCCGATTCGGCTTTGTGCTCACCTGGTCAGGGGCAAGCAGGGCAAAATTCTTGATGTTCTTGCCTTTGAGGAAGCGCACAGCGCTTCCGGCCAGCTTGCGCAACTCGGGCGTGGCGAAGTTCTTGGCCTTGCCGCCGCCCACGAACAGCACGCGTTTTGCTTTCAGCCCTGGCGGCCGATGCAGCAGCAGGGTCTCGCCCGGCTTGCCGGTGATTTCCTTGGAGGCGATTAAATCCTGCGCTACCTGGCGGATAGCGCCATCGCTGGTTTGTAGCTCCGGTTGGGGATTCAGTTTGTCGCCGTGGTCGAGAACGCCGACGATGAGACACTCGGTTTCCAGTTGGGAAGGAGATTGCGTGGAAAGAACGGTCTTCATTGCTTCCTTTCTTTCAAACATCTCTCGGCGCGCCAATGCCGGGGTAACTGCAAGCGCGGGTTGTCTATTTACAGCATAACAATTTGCGAACTCAGGAGTCCCATCGAGCCGGCTCGGGCACAACACTCGAGCACAACGATGGGTAGGTGATGCGCGTTGCCTCGCGCGGCATTCGCTGCGCTCAGAATGACACCCTGAAAACAAAAGCCGATCCTTCGCTACGCTCAGGATTTCGGCAGGCGGCCCAGGACACCCCAGAAAACCTGAAGTCTGGCTTTCCGGGGACCCCGCTCAGACGCCGCCTCAACGCCTCAACTTTTCCGGCTGCGGGCTACCGCCTCGCGGGCTTCGCGATCAGCGCTGCGCCGGCGTTCGGTTTCGCGTTTATCCCAGAGTTGTTTGCCGCGCGCGACCGCGATTTCAACCTTAACGCGCCCGTTCTTGAGGTACATGCGTGTTGGGATCAGGGTCAAGCCTTTTTGCAGGGCCTTGCTGGAAAGTTTCAAAATTTGGTTCTTGTGGGCCAACAACTTTCTGCTGCGCAGGGGTTCATGATTGAAGATGTTTCCCTGGGCGTAGGGACCGATATGAGCATTGATCAGGAACAACTCATCATCTTTCACCAGCGCATAGGCATCTTTCAGATTGGCTTGGCCCGCGCGCACCGACTTTACTTCGGTGCCTTGCAATACGATGCCGGTTTCGAGGCGATCTTCGAGAAAGTAGTTGTGCCACGCTGCCCGGTTGCTGGCAGCATCGCGTTCGCCGGCGGCTACGGGGTCGCGGCGGACCTTCTTGGGCTTCTCCGGCCGGGTTTGCTGTGGGGAATGACGGGCCATATCTAGTGCCGTTTCAAGACCATACGCAGACCGCGTGCAAAGCATGCGGCGAGAGGGCCGAAGTTCGTATGCTAGCACAGACGAAGAACGGTGCCCCGGGTTCGCCCGCACTTGGCGAACGTGGGTTGTTAACCGTTAGCTGATATAATTCGTGCTCCAGCAGTCCTGGCCTGTCTGTGACCGGACAGGCCGTTCCGAATACCGCACAACGCGAGCAAGCTAAGGAGTGGGATGAGACGCCTGAAGCGCGTTGGGATGGTTTTGCTGCTCGCCATCCTGACAATCGTGCCCGCAACCGCCAAAGTCAAAGATAAAGCCAAATCGCTGTTTCAAAAAGGGCAGGACGCCGAAGTCCGCCAGAATTACGAAGCGGCGTATAACTATTTCAAACAAGCCTATGACCTGAAGCCGAAGGAAGTGGCCTACCGCCTCGCGTATACGCGCACGAAGTTCCTGGCAGCAGCCGCGCATGTGCATCGCGGCCAGTTGCTGCGCGATGACGGAAAGCTTCAGGATGCCATGGCGGAGTTTCAAGCCGCCAAACTGATTGACCCCGCCGATCCGATCATCGATCAGGAGATCCGGCGAACCCAGGCTCTAATCGAGCGTCTTGGCCGGGCTCCCGGCCAAGGGCCGGCGGCGCCCGCGAATATGAGCCCGCTGGCGGCGCAGGCTGCCGGTCCGGTCGAGCTGGCGCCGATTTCAAACCTGCCGATCACCCTGAAGCTGAGCGAGGACGCCAAGGTTATCTATGAAACCATCGGCAAATTGGCGGGCGTCAACGTGCTGTTCGATCCCGATTACACCTCGCGACGTATACGGATCGAACTCAATAACGTAAGTCTTTATGAAGCGTTGCAGATTGTGGCCCTGGAGTCGAAAACCTTCTGGCGGCCAGTGACGCCAAACACTATCTTTATCGCTGCCGATACGAAAAACAAACGCACCGAGCTCGAACAGCAAGTCATTCGCACTTTCTATCTTTCCAACTGGAGTACCCCGACCGACATACAGGATGCGACCAACACGCTGCGTACTCTGCTGGAGCTTCCGCGGGTGCAGCAGCTGCAGAGCTCCGGGGCGATCGTGGTGCGCGGCACGCCCGACCAGATCGCGTTGGCGGAAAAGATTCTGAACGACATCGATAAGGCGAAGCCGGAAGTCGTGGTCGAAGTGGCAATCATGAACGTATCGCGGGACAAGCTGCGCCAACTGGGAATTCAGCAGCCGTTCAGCTCAACCTCGAATCCCACGATTACGTTGCAGAGCACTAATCCGCTGAATTCCACCACCAGCAGCACGACCACGACGACGAGCACCAGCAGCACGACCAGCAACAACGGGCTGACGCTCAACGACCTGGCAAATCTTAACGCGCGCAATTTCGCCATCAGCATTCCTTCCACCAGCGTGCAATTCCTGCTGAACGACAGCAAGACAAAGGTTATCCAGCAGCCGCAGATTCGTGCCGTGGACGGCCAGAAGGCGACGCTCAAGATCGGTCAGCGCGTGCCCGTGGCTACCGGCTCGTTTCAGCCCGGCATCGGTGGAGTCGGCGTCAATCCGCTGGTCAATACCCAGTTCAATTACATTGATGTCGGCGTCAACGTCGACATGACCCCGCACATTCATGCCAACCGGGAAGTGAGCATGAAGATTCTGTTCGAGATTTCCTCGGTGGTGAGCTTCCAGAACATCGGCGGCATCAATCAGCCGGTGATCGGGCAGGACCGCATCGAACACGAAATCCGGCTGCGCGAGGGCGAGGTAAACCTTATCGGCGGGTTGCTGGAAGATTCGTATACCGACTCTATGAGCGGTCTTCCGTGGCTGTCGCAGATTCCCATTATTAAGTATCTGTTCGGCCAGAGCCAGACCGAACGTATCCAGAACGAAATCCTTTTCGTGCTGACGCCGCACATTGTCCGTTCGCTCGACGTGACGGAATTCAATACCCGGGCGGTCAACATAGGGACGGCGAACGCAATTGAGGTTCGGCGCGTCCAGCCGGTAGTGGCCCCGGCTTCCACTCCCGCGCAGCCTGCTCCGCAAGGTGGGTCGACGCCCCCGGTTGGCAACGCACCATCCCTGCCTCCGTCTGGCGCTTTGCAGAACCCCACAGGTGGCGCTGGACAGCCACCGGTGGTAGCGCCCCCGGCGCAACAGGCGCTTGCCACATCCCCGCCAAGCAGCGGTATGACTCCGGCCGTGCATCGGATGGGACAGATGGGAGCGGGACCGGTGATCAGCTTTGACCCGGCAATGATTAACCAAAAGGTCGGAAGCACTTTTGCCGTCAACGTGATGCTCAACGGCGCACAGAACATTTCCTCGGTCCCGGTGCAGGTGGCTTATGACCCGAAGATGCTGCAACTGGTCAACGTCTCCAATGGCGATTTATTGAGCAAGGATGGCCAGCCCGTAGCGCTGGTTCACCGGGAGGACACTAGGGGCGGGAGCATCCAGATGACGGCTTCGCGTCCACCCTCCACTCCCGGCGTCTCGGGGAATGGGAGTGTTTTCACACTGACATTTCTGGCCGTGAAATCCGGGCAGGCAACATTGAGTGTGAACCGGGCGGTACTGCGCGACGCCACCATGCAATCGCAAAACGCCGCTGGTTCCCAGGCAATTATCAACATCCAATGAGAGGCAGGGCGAAAAACGGTTCGTTGGAGGCAGAGCAGGAATCCGAATTGATGAACCGCTACAATAGAAGCTGTGAGTAGCCGCAGACAGCAATCCGAGCGCAGCATGCGCGGCGTCACGCTGGTGGAGTTGATCGTCGCGATTGCTCTCATCGCCATCCTCGCTGGGACTGCGATGCCCGTGGTTCGTACAGCTATCAAGCGCGAGCGGGAGCGTGAACTGCGAACCCGCCTGTGGGAAATGCGCGACGCCATCGATCGTTATAAGGACGCCGCCGATCGTGGCGCTTTCCAAATCAAACTGGACAGCCAGGGTTATCCGCCTGACTTGGAGACACTGGCCAAAGGCGTGGACGTGCAGGGAAAAAAGATCCGCTTTTTGCGCCGTATCCCGGTCGATCCGATGACCAAGACCACCGACTGGGGCTTGCGCTCGATGCAGGATAGTCCGGACTCGACCTCGTGGGGTGGGCAAAGCGTCTTCGATGTTTATTCGAAGTCAACCGACACCGCTCTCGACGGTTCCAAGTATCAGGATTGGTGATGACCTTCAGGAGTAAAACCGGAAGTGCGTCCGGCTGCGATTCGACACCGCTCAAGCAGGCAGAGCTGCCTCCGCCCCAATACGCGCAGCCGCGGCGCGTACGGGAGACCCCGCTTTGCCGCAAAACGCGGGGTTTCACGATTATCGAATTGATGATCGTGATCTCCATCATCGTTATCTTGATGGGGATCGCAGTGCCTCTCTATCAGCAATCGCTCATACGCGCCCGTGAGTCCGTGCTGCGAGAAGACCTTTACACGCTGCGCAATGCCATCGACCAGTACACGCTGGATAAGCAGAGGGCGCCGCAGACGCTGGCGGATGTCGCACAGGCCGGCTACGTCAAGTCGATCCCAAGGGATCCTTTCACCAACTCGACCGATACCTGGACGACCGAAATGGAAGACTCGATGCGCAGCCTTGACCAGAACCAGCCCGGAATTGCAGATGTACACAGCGGCTCGGACAGGATCGGCAGCGACGGCAGCCCTTACAATACCTGGTGACGTTCCCTTTGGTGAAACCGGTCTAACATTCTTTCATTCTTTCCGCCGACAGAGGCGAACGATGCCCATCGAAACGGAAGTAAGCCGCCGTGGCGATTCGCCCATCAAGGCGCCGCGGGGAACCGCAATCTGCTGCAAGTCGTGGCAGCAGGAGGCGGCGCTGCGGATGCTGATGAACACGATTGAAATGGGCGAAAGGCCCCACGATTTGGTAATCTGCGGCGGCACCGGGCGGGCTGCGCGGAATTGGCAGTGTTATGACGCCATTGTGCGATCGCTCAAGTCGCTCGAGAACGACGAGACCCTGCTCATCCAATCGGGCAAGCCGGTCGGTATCTTCCGCACCCACGAATACGCGCCGCGAGTGCTGATCGCCAATGCCAATCTGGTCGGCCATTGGTCGAACTGGGAGAAGTTCAACCAACTCGATCGCGCGGGACTCGCGATGTATGGCCAGATGACCGCGGGTTCGTGGATTTACCTCGGTTCGCAGGGGATGATCCAGGGGACGTTCGAGACCTTTGCGGCGGTAGCGGACAAACACTTCGGCGGCGAGCTGGCCGGAAAACTGATCGTCTCCGGCGGCATGGGGGGGATGGGGGGAGCCCAGCCTATGGCGGCGACCATGGCCGGAGCGTGTTTTCTGGGAGTTGAAGTCGACGCCGAGCGCATCAAGAAGCGTCTGCGCGCCGGCTATCTCGACTTCATGGTCAATTCGCTCGACGAGGCGCTGCGCATCCTCAAAAACGCCATCCGCAAAAAAGAAAACGTCTCGGTCGGGTTAATCGGCAATTGCGCCGACGTCATTCCGGAGTTGGCGAAGCGCGGCGTCTTGCCCGACATTCTCACAGACCAAACTTCGGCGCACGATCCGCTGAATGGATATGTGCCAAACGGCATGCCGCTGGCCGCGGCGCTCGAATTGCGCCAACGCGATCCCGCGGCCTACCAGGAGCGCTCGCTGGCTGCCATTGCCCGCCAGGTTGAAGGCATGTTGCGTCTACAAAAGATGGGCGCGGTTACCTTCGACTATGGCAATAACCTACGCACCTTTGCCTTCCAGCAGGGGGTCAAGAACGCCTACGATATTCCGGGATTCGTTGCCGCCTACCTGCGGCCTCTGTGCGACGAGGGGCGAGGGCCGTTGCGCTGGGTGGCGCTCTCGGGGGATGCGGCCGACATCGCGGTGACCGACGAGCTGGCGCTCGAACTGTTCCCGCAAGATCGCAGGCTGAAGCGCTGGATCGATCTCGCCCGCAAGCGCATACGCTTCCAGGGACTGCCGGCGCGTATCGCCTGGCTCGGATACGGGGAAGGCGCGCGGTTCGGGTTGGCGATCAATGACCTGGTCAAGCAGGGTAGGATCAAGGCGCCAATGGTAATCGCCCGCGATGACCTCGACTGCGCTTCCTCGGCTTCGCCTTTCGGCGAAACCGAAGCTATGAAAGACGGCAGCGACGCCATCGCCGACTGGACGCTGCTGAATGCCCTGCTCAACACCGCTTCAGGCGCGACCTGGGTTTCCATTCAAAACGGCGGCGGAACGGGGATCGGATACTCCGAGCACGCGGGACAGGCTACGGTTGCCGATGGTACGGAGCAGATGGCCCGCCGCATCGATCGCGTGCTGACCAACGACGCCGGCCTCGGCATTGTCCGCCAGGTCGATGCCGGAAACGACGAGGCGCGAGAGTTCGCGCGGCACTCGGGTATCAAAGTCCCGATTGACAAGATGTAATGGCTAGTCGCATGACAAGCTTTTCTGTCTAGTCGTATTCGTTCGCGCGTAATTGGTGAGATGGCGATTTCTCAACAACCACAACGATGCGGAACTTTGTTGTGTGTACAGCCGTCCTCCGCGAACAAGAGTTGCCACCGTACCTCTTAACGCTGGCGCACGCAGGTGTATCCCAGATGCAAGTCCTTCTTGCCGGATGCGGCTGCACTCTCGGGATCAAACATGGCCATGTCATGTGAGGTTCGCGGTTCATCGAAGTGGGACGGGGTCGCCTGCGGTGTTCCGAAGACTTTATCGACAACAAAGCCTTCTCCACAGTGTCCATAGAGGACAAAGCCCCCTGTCAGCAAGTAACTCGCATAAGCCTGCCATGGCCGCAGACTCGTGCTCGCGCTCGACACGCGAAAGATGATCGGGTGATCTCCGGGCCTATAGTTGACGTGCATATCGACCCGATATCCACGGATTGACTTGTCTGGCTTCGCCTTGGAGTAGTCGGGAAACGGGGATTGCTGCGCACAGGTGCTGATAGGTTCGATCTGGCTCACGAACTGATAGGTAGCCAGGGAGTAGTATCCAGTACCGAAATATCAACAGCGCCCGTTGATCGGACTCGACAGCCTCTGAGAACCTCCAGCGGGGTCCAGTCGCGATCTCCTCGTACCAGTTCGATGGAGGTCTGTTCGCATTGCGGTTGGTCCAGCCTGAGTTCAAACCACTTGCGGATGCCGTTGTGGAAGATGAGTCTGCCCTCCAGTATCCGTACCTCCGATCTAACCGTGGGTTCTGTCGGGTTGTCCTGCGGGCACTGGTGTGCGAGCGTGGGCGCTGCCGTGCAATTGACAAAAGTCAACGCCAGTACACAAGCCTTGAGAATGCTCATCGCGAGGCGGTAAGTCGCGCTTTCGGCTTGGACGCTCATTTCACAGCACTCTACGCCGAATCACAGGCAAGTTCCACAATGGCGAGTGATAACAGGCATTTCCACCAATTACCCCGAATGGGAGATGGGTGTCCTCCGAGCTGGCTTCCTCAGTCGTAGCGCTCGTAGAAGATCTGTTTGCGGTCCCATCCGATTTCGTTTTGCAGCAGGTCGCGAGTGGCCGAGACCATGTCATTCAGTCCGCAGATATAGGCTTGCATGTCGGTGCGGTTGCCCACGATTTCGCGGACGCGATCCTGCACATAGCCACGATATCCTACCCATTCTTCCTGGGCGCGGCTCAAACTCACTACATAGTGAAAATTGGGATGCTCGGCGGCCATCCGCGCAAACTCTTCGCCGTAGTAGATGTCCTTGGGATAGCGCGTTCCATAAATCAGCCAGAAGCAATGCCCGGCGTTGCGGGCTGGATCGGCGAAGAGCCATTGCGCCATGGCGCGGAAGGGCGCCACGCCGGTCCCTGTAGAAATAAACAAAGCGTCCTGACGGTGTTCACGCAGTACGAACAACCCGTGCGGCCCATGGAAGTGAACCTCCGTGCCCACCTCGATGTCGCAAAGATAGTTCGACATGAATCCGCTCTCGACCCGGTTCAAGCAAATGTCGAAGCAGTTGCGCCGCGGCGCGGAAGCCACCGAGTACGCCCGGGTGATCAACTTGCCGTCGGCGCGCTGTTCCCGTATGGAGACAAACTGTCCTGCCTTGAAGTCAAAGCTTTCCACTTCGGGGATCTCGAATTCGAGATGCTTGGTTTGATCGGAAAGTTCGATGGACTTGATCAGCCGCGCAATTTGAAGGGGATGGGTCGTCATCGTGTTGGTTTCCCGCGTTCTCCGTCAAATTTACATTCTAGAGCAGTTCCACGGAAGATGTAGCCTGCTTTACGGGAGAAATGGATAGACCCTCACATCCATCACCCCGATCTATCAACCCAGCGAGCCGAGCCTCACCGGGGACCCCGGCTGGGCTCAGAATGACATCCGAAAGAGCAAGCCGCCGCCTTTCAAATAACGGCCCATCTGTTGACGCACTACACCTACTTGAGCAATCCGTATTTGTATACGACCTTCTGGCCGGTCACATAGACGTTGCCGTTGATGACCATCGGGATGATGAAATTGCCGCCTGCGCCAAAGTTGGTGTAATAGAGTTGATTGGCGACGTTGGTTGCGTCGAAGGCGCGCAGCCAGCCCTTGCCGCTGAGGTCGTTCTCCGCCGTCCACACGATGGCACTGGAAGTCCCGTTGGACGAAACGATGGTCAGCGGACCGCGCCCAAGCTGTCCGTTGCCCGGGTAGAGATGCGCCGACAGTGCCGTTTGCACAAGTTTTCCAGTGGTAATGTTGTACTGCCGTAACGGTCCGAACGCCGATCCAAAGTAGATGTTGCCGTTCCAGTAGGCAGGCGAACCATAGACGCGCAGCGGGGCATTGGCGTTGAAGCCCGCCTGCCCGCAAGCCGTCGGATTAAACAGCAATGAGCTGAGGACCTGGCTGTCACTGCCCGAGTGGAACTTGCCCAGATCATTTTGATCGAGCAGGTAGACTCTGCCTTCCTTGCTGCCCTGCGCAAGGATGCTGTATCCGGCGAACTGATCCGGGATCAGCATGGGGCCGGAAGAGCCCAGATCGAGATCGTCGGCGCTCAAGCACTGTGCGTTGTAGGGAGAGAAGTAATCCACCAGGGTCAGCTTGCCGCCAATCACTTGCAACTTCAGGAAACTGTTGGGTAGATCGTTCGGCGGATCGAACAGCGCGGTCGCGTCCGGGCGACCGTTGCCGGTGGCGAAATAAACATTGCCGTCGCTATCGCCCGCCGGTCCGGCGCCCCCCATCCAGGAGCCGCCGCCACCACCGTTCGGAGTCGTGTTATAGGCGTCGATGAAGTCCAGCGAAGCGGCATTGAAGGCCATCATCCAGCCGTGATAGGGATCGTAATCGCTGTAAGAGGCAAAGGTCACGTAGACGATGCCGTTGTTGAGCAGCAGAGCCGGGCGCTGGTTCTGGGTCAACGGCAGGAATGGGACATGGCCGGCGCCGTCATTGCCCAGTCCGGTTCCGCTGACCACGGGATTGATTGCCACGGCGGGTAGCACGTCAGCCCCCGTCGTGATGTCGATGGCATGCAGGCGCTGGACCTGGTTGCCTGCCTCGGTGGTGCGTACGACGACATACATCCAGTTGGTGGCGGGATCGATGACCGGCGTACCGGTGATTCCGACATTGCCGCCGATGGAGGTGCGCCCGCCCGTATAGCCATGGCCGATAGTGGCCGTCGAAGTCAGGAAATTGCGCTTCCAGAGCACGCTTCCCGGCACGTCGGCGTTGAGGGCATAGACGCTATCGTTCTCCGTGCCGAGGTACAGCACGTTATAGCTACCGCTGCCGAGAGCAACGCCTGGTACGTACAACGGTTGGGTATAAATGCTGCCGTCCAGGGTCCAGGAACCAAGCTTGCCGAAATTAGCCCCGTTGGTTACGGCCGCAAGCGTCAGCTTGGTTTCGTTCGGGTTCAGGCCCGTCCGCCCGTTATCGTACTTGTAGGTGTAAACGCCCGAGACAGGAGGGTCATTCGCCACGGTTACGGTAGCGCTGGCGGTCAAGGAGGCGTCGGAGTTCGAGGTTGCCGTCACCGTGTGCGTCCCCGTCGTGCCGGGTGCCGTATACAGGCCGTTCGCAGTGATGGTTCCGATTGTGGAATCGCCCCCCGCCACGCCATCCACCGTCCAGGAAACTGCCGTACTGGGCTCGTCCGTAACCGCGGCCGTGAACTGCTGCGTAGCAGACAACGTCACCGTGGCCGAACCCGGCAAGACCGAGATCGATGGCGTGGGCGGCACTGCCGTGGCAGTGATGTACAGAGGGGTTTTCATGAACGCGCCGTTGTAGGCCTGGACAACGAGGTAGTGCTTGCCCGCGGTCAGAGAGATGCTTGCCGAAAGGCTCGTCGTGTGGGTGGTGTACTGCAGTTTATTATCGACGTAGATCTGCATGTACTCTACCGCCGGCGACGAGTTGGTCGATGCGGTCACGGTCATGGGCGAGGCGACCGTGGCATTCGGCGTTGGCGTACAGACGGTCACCTCGGTGGTGCTGGCCGGGGTGCAACTGGCCTGCGCGCCGGCCGAGTTAGCTACGATTATCGTTGGCAACAACACCAAAACATACAGAGCAAAAACCCGTCTCAAGCGCACTTTGGCCCCCCGTACACAACTTTCCCGCATTGCAGAATTGCAGGTCGGCTGCCACTCTGGCCCATGCTGCTCGATAGCGGCAGAAGATTAGGTAAAGGCAGGAGGATCTCAGGATTACGTGTGATCGACAGACGAACTAAGAACGAACCCGGTGGAATTCGTGAATATCGAAGTTCATCTAAGCCCAAAGGGCAGGCTATTTACTGGTAATCTATTACCTGATATGTGAACATTCGTACCACAACGGGGTTGAGGTTCGTCCGGTTCGAAGAGAGCAGGTAATGGCGGTGACAGGCCCTAGCATAGCGCCCGGCAAGCAGGATTGGAAGGGCAGCACAATATTCGTCTTTCGCTTCAGTTCGGGTACACTGCTGAGAATGTGGCGACGCTATCTGAGAATTACATTGCTGTTCGTCTCGGCGGCCTTTGCCCAAGATCAAGATCGTTTCGTCGCCGTAGGCGCAAACGTACTCCGAGTCTCTCGCGACAACACCCTGACCCGAGTCTTGCAACTCGATCCGGTTGAATTCGATCTGCGCTTCGGTTCCACAGGGCCTAGAATCTCGCCTGACCAGCATTGGATTGCCTACATAAAAGACCATAATGCGTGGTTGCGCCCCACCCGGGCGGGTGAGGCGATCCGGCTAACCAGGGCCGGAAGGGATGCGTCTGGGCGATATTTGGCAGTAAAGGTGCTTCTCGTCGGCTTCACACCCGATTCCAAACAGCTGATGTATTCAGTCGCTCCGGGTAAGGATGAGTGTCCGGACTGCAAGAACTCTGAGCTGCTTGTGCAAAAAGCGGATTACGGTTTCTTCCTCTACACGCTTCGCCAACGGCGGGCGCGGAAGCAGCAAGTGCCGGAGAGCACCCGCGTCTCTGCTATCGTGGCGAGCGATCGCTTGTTCATCGCCAGTGTCGGCGCTTATGGCGACGTACTCGGGATACTGAAGTTGCCGGCATACCGATTCGACGCTCTGCCCGCCAAATGCGCCTCGGCTTCCGGTTGCACGCTGGCGGCAAATGGACGCCTTGCAACTTGCACTCAGATTGGTGGCGATCACAGTCAGATCATTGAATGCGATATCCGCTCAGGCACTGAAAACACGGTTTCTCCCGAGGGCGCCTGCATTACCGAGTTTCAGCAGCCATCGCGATCTCCGGCTGCGACTCATCTCGCCTATCTGCAAATACCGGACAGATGCGGCAGCTTAAATCGTGTGCTTTGGATCGATCAGAAACCGCGTTTCGAATGTCTGAAGGCCGATGGATACGGCTGGATCGACGAGAACCGGCTGCTGGTCCAATGTGATCAAGAGTTCGTGGCCATTGACGTTGAAGGAAAGAAACTAAGTGCGATTCCGCTTCGGAAACCGAACTGAGCGAACGAAGAGCACGGTTGTAGCCGTGCTCTTATCCGACCACTTGCTGTCCGGCATTGCCAGTCACCAGGGGTTAAACACTTACACTTTCCGCAGGGCGCCTCAAACGCAGAGGCACGTCAGGCTTAACCGCGAACCATGCCACTACCCCGATCAAAGTGCTGGCGGCAGTAACCATGATAGCGGCCTGCCAGCCATATCGCGTCGCCAGCCAGGCAGTCACCGTGGGCGCCAAGACGCCGCCGGCGTTGCCGAACAGGTTCATCCAGCCGGAGACCGAGGCGGAGAACTTACCGCCGAGATCATTACAGGAGGTCCAAGAGGCGTTGAAGGTGAATCCTAAAGAGCCGAGCGATACGGTCATCCACAACACGTTCCAGACCGGGTTTTTCGACACCGCCGCCAGATAGAGTGCCCCGCAACAAAGCACCAGCCCGAGAATTCCAAAATAGGTTCGCGCCTTATACTTTGAGACCCCTCTGGCGACCAATCTGTCGCTGATAAAGCCGGTCACAAACACCATGGTGCATATCGCCAGCCACGGCAGGGCCGCGGTAAAGCCCATTTTCTGCAGCGAAAAGTGATTGACCTCCATCAGGTACAGAGGGAGCCAGGCAAGGAACACATACATGATGTAGTCGGCGATGAAATACTGGATGGCAATTGCCCAGAATTGCGTCGAACCTATAAAACTGCTCCATGGGGCAACTTCCTTCTTGTCATCGACCTGTTCCGGTTCCTTGAATATGGCTCAATTCCGCCGCGTTGATGCGGCTGCTGGTGCGCGGCGAATCGCTGGCGAACCAGTACCAGGACATTGCCGCAACAATTCCAACCAAGCCAAAAACAATGAATACCGACCGCCAGCCAAAGGCGATCATGATGGATACGGTAGCCGCCGGGCCAACCACCGGGCCAAAAAACGTTCCGCCCAGAAGAAAAGCGTTGGCTTTGGCCCGTTCGCTCCGGTTAAACCATTGCACGGCAAAATTATTAAAGGCCGGATAAATCGGGCCTTCACCCACGCCAAACAAGAACCGCACGATCACAAACCATACAAAATTGCTGCAATATGCGGTCAGCACGGTGAAGGCCGACCAAAGCGTGACGGCTGCCGGAACAACCTTGCGGTGTCCAAACAGCTCCGTAAATATTCCTCCAGGAACCTGCATGAGAGCGTAGCCAAGGAAAAAAGCGGTTTGCACATAACCCATGTGCATCTTGGTAAAGTGGAATTCTTTCATTATCGCGGGGGTCGCGACCGATAGATTCACTCTATCCATGTAAACCATAAAGGTGAGAAAGAACATCAGGAATGCCAGATTCCACCTGAATCGAGTAGGCCTCGTATCCCTGCCGTCCGGTCCAATACCTTGACTTCCCACCTTCGTTGTCTTGGCGCCGCCGTCTATCAATACTTGATTTTCCATAAGGCCTCTCCGTTCTTCTAGGGTCTGACTCATGCGTTAACATATCCACCACGCCTTTGGCATCCAGTCCGACCGGGCAAACGAAATCAGACATGGCCAAGACGGAGGTGAGTGGGGACAATCGGCCTTGCACCAAAGCCAAAGCCATTCCTTTAGGCGTGAGTACCACTTCGGACCATTTACACTGCGCCGCCAGTGCCGCGCACTCGCGGTAACATGAGCCGCAGTCGATGCACTTCAGCAGACTTCCCAGTCCCTGGTCGCGCAAAGCCGATCGCCCGTTATCGAGCAGGATGACATGGACCTCTTTCGGACCATGCATTCCGTAAGCCATCCTGAATTCGATATCGGCGGTGCGGCTGGGGCCGGCAATCAGGGAACAATAGTTCGGGGTATTGCGCCCTATCCCATAAACCGCCGTCGTCTGGGCCAGTGTGACCGCGTCCTCGGCCACCCACGTAAGTTTGTCCAGGCCGGCCACTACCACGTGATGATAGGGCAGGTTGCTCACCGCGCGGCCATCGCCCTCATCCTCAGCCAGCACTAATACTCCATTTTCCGCAACCACACTGTCGGCGCTGGTTATACCGTATCCGCAGCGCAGAATATCCTCTTTGATTCGTCGATAGACGGCTTCCTTTAGGTGCTGCGGAGACAGCTCGCCCTGAACCGCGGCAAATTTTCGCAGTGCCGCTTCGATTTCCTGAGGAGACAAATCCCACTGCGGAAGACGCGGGTGCCCGCGAAACGAAGAGCCTTGGCCAGCCCACACAATTTCTTCCATACGCGAAAGCTTGACCGCCGTCCCTTGACCCGACATCAACTCATCAAATCCAATTTCCCGCAGTGTCTTGCTATAGGTCCTCACCACCTGCTCTTGCTTCTCTAAGATACTGCTAAGAATGGTCGCTGCCTCCGCCTTGTCTTTAGCCTGGTAGACGATGCATTTCTTGCCGGTCAAGCTCTGCGCGGCCTTCTCCGCCAGCGCGGGCAGATTTGCCACCGCGGCTTCTCGAATTGCCGCAGCGCGGGAGGCGAGGTCAGGATAATCGTTCAGTAATGCGTCGCGACAGCTTGCGATTTGTTCTAAGCGGCGGCTCATTGTTTCTCGCCTCCATTCTGGTTGTAAGCTTTAGCCAACAGTTCGATTACATGCATTGGCTTTTGCCGGCCGTTCTCATGTGAAATCCCATCGGCGAGGTGAACCATGCAGCCCGGGCAACCGGTGACCACATAATCAGCGCCGGTTTCCATGATCTGCTTTACCTTGTCATCATTGATCTTGCGAGACAGGTCATAGTAAAAAAGGCTGAAGCTACCGCCGAAGCCGCAACAACTATCCGGCTCCTTCATCTCCACCATCTCCACTCCCGGAATCGACTGGATAAGCTGGCGCGGCTCATCCTTGATTTTCAAATCGCGCACCAGATGGCAGGCATCATGGTAGGTCACCTTGCAGTCTAGTTTGCCTGGCGGAGGCGAAATCTTGACGACCTTAACCAGGTATTCACTAATGTCCATTACCTTCGCAGCCAGTGTGTTCGCTGCTTGCGCCAAGCTGGAGTCTTCGGCCAACAGACGCGGCCATTCCCGCTTTGCCGTGCTGGCGCACGAAGGACATAGGAAGACCAGTTGATCGAAGGTCTTTTGCGACAACATCTTCACATTCGCAGCCGCCATTTTCCGGGCGTCGCTTTCGTCGCCGCTCATCAGGGCGGGGATGCCGCAGCAGGCTTCATCCGGAAACGTAATGACTTCGACCCCTTCACGTTCTAAAACGTCGAGCAGACTTTCTCCCAGGTCAGGACGAAAGAAATTGACCAGGCAGCCGGCAAAAAATCCGACCTTATGCCCCTTGCGGGCGACCGTCGACGTCTTGCGCCGCTTGACGATATCGGAGAAATGCTCCCGGGCAAGCAGGGGCACTAAACGGTCCGTGGGCAAGCCGTCGAAAAGCGCCAGCCGCGGCTTGGCCATGCCGTCACCCGACGCCTTGGTCGCGGCGCCTTGCAGCGTTTCAGCCAAGCGCGCATAACCAGGAAGCTTATTGGCCGAGAGCATCTCAAACAGCGTTTTCCGCCCCCATGGCAAGCCTTTCTCGCTCACCGCGGTTGCCCGCAAACGGGCAATCATGCCCGGAGTTTGCATCTCCACCGCACAGGCTTCTTCACATCGTTTGCAGCCAATACAAAGAGACAAGCCGGCTTCTTCCGCCTTGTCGAGACTGGCGTGCATGGCCGTAAAAACCGTTCCCCGCCCACCCAGGTATTTGTAACCGTATTTTTCGCCAATCGCCGAGTAGACCGGACAAAAGTTCAGGCAGCTCCCGCAGTTGATGCAGTACAAAGTCTCCTTGTAATCGTCGGCTATGGCTTTTTCGCGGCCGGGTTTCAGGAATACCACGTGCACTTCCTCGGGACCTTGCGCCGTCCCTAGAAAGGCGAAATCCTCGTTCTCGAAGCGGCTCGGCCCGGAAATCACGCTGACGTAGGTGCCGATATCCTGGCCGACGCCATAGGCTGCCGCGGCTTTAATCACCGTAATGCCGTCCAGCAGTTTAGGAACGATTTTTTCGACTCCGGCAATGGCTATATGAATTCGCGGCATGCTGGTGACGGCTCGAATATTGCCTTCGTTTTCCGTAACGATAATCGCTCCCGTTTCGGCGATCACGGCGTTCGCCCCCGAGATCCCGACATCGGCTTTTTCCAGATACTTGCGCAAACTCTTGCGGGCGGCAGTAACCAAAACTTCCAGTTCGGGCTCCAGCCTTTCGCCAATTTCCTTGGAGAACAATTCCGCTACGCGTTCAATCGGCACATGGATGGCTGGGGCTAAGGAATGGCTGGGAACCCCGCCATCCAGCTGGTTAATGCGATCTCCCAAATCGGTTTCGACTACCTTCGCACCCTGGTCCTCCAGATAATGAGGGACATTAATTTCCTTGCCCGCGTTGGTCTTGGACTTTACTACCAGGCCTTTTCCCACAATCTTGGCGATGTAATCCAACGCTTCCTGGGGAGTCTCGGCCACCAGTACCTGCCAGCCCCTGGCCCGCAGTATCTTCACGGTTTGCGGCAACAATTGCTGCAGGTGATCGATCGAGTATTTCTTGACCGCAGTTAAACGGCTCCGCAAATCCGGATAGGAAGCCGTCATTTTTTTCATGGCTGGCTTAATGACCCCGAGCGCTCGATCACGGCCGACACGCGCGCTTTCATCCTGGAGCCCCGCCCGGATTTTTTCCTTTATAGTGCCTTCTGCCATAAACTACCCCCCGACATCGAACAAGATTCGCACAAGATGAAATGCGGGATGCTTTGCGCTGCATGGCCGCTCACTAGCGTGATAATAAAATTTGGGTGCACCGATACTCGAGCCACAAACGGCCTCTTCGTTGTGAGCACTTCTGAGCGCGTGGCGCCTTAGTGACGCCCGGAATTTCCCTTCTGTTTTCGGAAAATGGAAGTGATTGTACACCCATTTCACCTACTCACGGCGTTGTGAAACGAATATATCTGGAGCGCGTGGCGAATATTGCATCAGTAAAATGACCGCACCACAGGTAACGGCCGACGCCGACATCAACCGCCTCAAGTACCTGAACGACAAGATCCTGGCAGTCTCTTGACCGGAGTCGCGCGGAATTCCTTTACCGAACCATGGTTATCGGCGTGCTCCTGACAAGTAAATTTTTTTCGCGCCGGTTTTGCGCGAGCGAAGGATCTGCTTTACTTGCAGCGCTTGCAAAGAGCAGGTCCTTCGCTGCGCTCAGAATGACACCCTCGAAGGAGAGCTTTTCAGCAGCCTGCTTGGCACAATTGATAGATTCTTAGACACCCTTTATCGTTATCGGTACTATTTGCTTGCGATTGCTAAGCCTTATCGGTTTGAAATTCGTAGCCGAGTCTTACCTGGCAGCATAGGCAGATGTTTGAACACGGGAGTAGACATTATGCTAGAAGCTGAACTTATTGTATCTAACGGAAGGATCTGGACGGGGCAACCTTATCTGTCGCCTGGCGGCAAGGTCACTCCCGCAATATTTGCGGAAGCAGTTGCCATAGCAAATGGAAGATTTGTGGCAGTTGGTTCGAACCAACAGATCAAGACGTATGCCGGCCGGAATACAAAGATAATCGATCTGCAGGGACGCATGGCTATGCCAGGTTTCATCGACAGCCATGTCCACTTTATCTTTGGTAGCTTGCGAATATCTCAGGTGTATCTGAAAGACGCACGTAACGAAGCTGAATTTGTCCATCGTATCGCTCAAAAAGCTGGAGAGCTCGGTCCTGGGAAGTGGATATTAGGTGGAACGTGGGACGAAACTAATTGGCATGGTTCCAGGCTCCCCACGCGCTGGATGATCGATCCCGTTACCCCCGAAGTGCCGGTGTGCGTCGAACGCTACGACGGGCATGAATTCTTGGCGAATTCGCTAGCTCTTAAGTTAGCGGGAATTACAAAGCATACGCCTGACCCACTCGGTGGTGTTATTGTCCGCGACGGCAGCACGGGAGAGCCGACCGGCATACTGAAGGACACAGCGGCAGCCGCCATCGAGAAAATAATTCCACGTCCGAGTTGGGATGAGTTCGAGACGACTCTCAGGGCTGGGTTGGTCGAGGCCCGGCGATATGGAGTTACATCGGTACACGATATGTACCTAAGCCGGTTTTGGAGTCCTAATGACAGCCTTTTCGATCTGATTCAATTGCTGCGTCGTGCGGAGTCGGAAGGCTGGCTGACGTGCCGCTTTTATGTCCTTACTCCGATCGAGCTGTGGGAGCAATTGGCACAGGCGGAGCTTCGCTCTGCGTCGGACGGCGATTTTTTGCGACTTGGAGCAGTAAAAGGCTTCGCCGATGGCTCGACCGGCTCATGCACCAGTTGGTTCCACGAGGATTACACGGATCAGCCAGGGTACTTTGGCGTGCCTCGCCAGCGCCATGACGAAATGGAATCGATGGTAAGGAGTGCGGATGCCGCAGGCCTTCAGATCGCGGTCCACGCTATCGGGGATCGCGCCAACACGGAAATGCTCAAGATCTACGAACGGGTGGGCGGACCGCTTGCCGCGGCCCGCAGATTTCGCATAGAGCACGCACAGCACGTGCGCCCAGAGGAGTTTGCAAAATTCGCAAAACTTGGCGTGATTGCTTCGATGCAGCCGTACCATGCGATTGATGATGGCAGGTGGTTGCAAAATCGAATTGGTCTCGAACGCAGCCGCACGAGCTTTGCTTGGCGGTCGATGCTGGATGCCGGCGTTCCATTAGCATTTGGTACAGACTGGCCTATCGCGCCACTGAACCCCCTGCTCGGCATTTGGGCCGCTGTAACCCGGCAGACTCTCGATAACAAGCACCCTGAAGGTTGGATTCCTGAGCAGCGGGTGACGCTGGAAGAAGCATTGCGTGCGTATACACAGACAAGCGCGTATGCCGAGTTTCAGGAAAAGGTCAAAGGGACCATTGCTCCGGAGATGCTAGCCGATATGGTGGTGCTCTCGGCGGATCTGTTCAGCGTCCCGGCGAACCAGATTAAGGATGAAAGAGTGATACTGACCATTGTCGGAGGCAAGGTCGTGTATCAAGAATCCGCGTAGCAAGGCAACGCCAGTAAAATAGTCCGGTCTCCACGTCGACATCACAGAACGCTATAATTCCTTTGCACCTGTCGCAAGGTTCCCGGTTTGACTGTCTGGGGCGAAGGTTTCGAAACGAAATGACGATTTTTGTTTTCACAGTGCTGGTAGCTGTGTCGTCTTTTATAGCTGGACTGGTGGGAGCTCTGACCGGCTTGGGTGGTGGAGTTGTTCTCGTTCCCCTGCTCACGATGGCCTTTGGGGTAGACATTCGCTACGCGATTGGCGCCTCGCTCATTTCGGTGATTGCCACCTCTTCGGGTGCGGCGGCCGCTTATGTTCGCGAAGGCTATTCCAACATTCGCATCGGTATGTTCCTGGAGATCGCGACCACCATAGGCGCGATTGTCGGTGCCATGATCGCCACCATGGTGTCCGGCCGGGTAATCGCGGTGATTTTTGGCGTGGTGCTGCTGGTCTCGGCTTATCTGTCCAGCAGGAAACAACGCGAGCAACCGACCGCGGAGGAAAGTGGCCCGCTGTCGGAGAAGCTGCACTTGAATGGAAGCTATCCAACCCCCAATGGGCCGCGTTCATACTGCGTATGCAATGTGCCGGCTGGATTCAGCCTCATGTTCACGGCGGGAACGCTGTCGGGCTTGCTGGGTATTGGCTCGGGCGCGGTAAAGGTGCTGGCCATGGACCAGGCGATGCGCATTCCGTTCAAGGTTTCAACGACCACCAGCAACTTCATGATCGGGGTGACGGCGGCGGCCAGCACGGGGTTGTATCTGAGCCGCGGCTATATCGATCCCGGATTGGCGATGCCGGTGATGCTGGGAGTGCTCGGGGGATCCATGCTCGGGGCAAAACTGCTGGTAAAGGCGAAAACAAAATCGTTGCGTCTGGTTTTCAGCTTGGTGATCGTCGCGCTCGGCATTGAAATGATCCTCAACGGAATCAGAGGAACGTTATGAACGAACACGAGCGGGGTGACCGGCGAATGGAATTGATTATCGGCGTCCTGCTTCGACTCGGAGTGATGGTGGCCGGCGCCGTCGTGCTCTTCGGGGCCGTCGTCTACCTGATTCGGAATGGTGCGGCACCACTGCCCGATTACAAGAGCTTCCATGGCGAAAGCGCGCAACTGAGCACCGTCGAAGGCATCCTTGCCGGCTGCCGCCAATTCCGTGGGCGCGCTATCATTCAACTGGGAGTGCTGCTGCTGATCGCCACGCCTGTGGCGCGAGTCGTCTTTTCTGCCTTTGCATTCGCCTTTGAAAAAGACAAGCTCTACGTTTGCATTACCTTGTTCGTGCTCGCCATACTACTGTTCAGCCTGATCGGCTCCTCGCTGGGATGAAGCGTACGCTTCACAACGTAGCCCACGACCTCACCCTCTTTCGGGCTTGCTTGCGATAGAATTGCTGCACCCCAGCCCCAGCTAGATACCTAGGTATGCGGCGCGAACCTCTTGGTTGACCGCAAGTTCTTCGCTGAGACCTTCGAGCACCACCCGGCCGGTTTCGAGCACATAACCGCGGCTGGACACCGCTAGCGCCTCCACCAAGTTCTGCTCGATCAGCAGGATCGAGACGCCCTCGACCGAGATCTCCTTGATGATCTTGAAAACGCTGGCCACGACGATCGGAGCCAGTCCGAGCGATGGTTCGTCGAGAATCAGCAGTTTGGGGTGACCCATCAAGGCCCGCGCGATGGCCAACATCTGCTGCTGTCCGCCGCTGAGCGATCCGCCAAGATGCTCTTTTTTCTCCCTCAGCACGGGAAACAGCCCGTAGACTTTCTCCAGTGTGGCGGCGCGTTGCGGCTTGGCCGAAGGGGTATACGCGCCCAGTATCAGATTGTCCTGAACCGTTAGTTGGCTGAGCACCCCTCTGCCCTGCGGAATGTGGGCGATTCCCAACCCGGGCAGCGTGTGGGCGGGAATTTTTGTAAGTTCCTTGCCGTCGAACACGATACTGCCCGACCAGACCGGAATCAGTCCTGAGATGGCCCGCAGCAGGGTGGTTTTGCCGGCGCCGTTGGAGCCGACCAGCGATACTGCCTCACCGCTCGCGACGCGCAAAGACACCCCGTCCAGCACCTTCATATCTCCGTAGCCGGTTACGATTTCCTTGATCTCAAGCACGTTTATAGCCCTCGCCCAAGTAGGCTGTAATCACCTTTTCATTGGCCATGACCGCTTCCGGGGCTCCCTCGGCGAGCAGTTCGCCCTGATTCAACACCACCAACCGGTGGCAAAGCGCCACCACCGCTTTCATCACATGTTCGATAAAGATGACGCTGACTCCGCTGCGATTGATTTCGCGCACCAGTTCCAGACCCGCTTCCATTTCGTGAGGGTTGAGGCCGGCCAGGCACTCATCCAGCATGATGAGCTTAGGCTTCAGCGCCAGCGCCCGGCATAGATCCAGACGCTTTCTCTTTTCCACCGGCAGGCTCGCGCTCTTGAGGTGCATGGAGTCCTTCAGTCCGGTCATCTCGATGCATTCCAAAGCGACTGCCTCCGCCTCTACCGTATGGCTGGTGTGGAGCAACGCCGCTATGGTCACGTTCTCGATCACCGTCAGGTTCAGGAAGGGCCGGGACGACTGGAACGTCCTGGCGACGCCGTGGCGAGCCATCGCCGGTGGCGCCTGCGCGGTGACATCGACGCCGTCCAACAGCACGTTGCCACCATCCGGTCTGTAGAGGCCGGCAATGGTGTTGACGAACGTCGATTTACCCGAGCCGTTGGGCCCGATCAGGCCGAGAATCTCGCCCCGGTCGAGGTCGAGCGAAACGTCCTTGAGGGCATGCACGCCGCCAAAAGACTTCTTGAGGTTGGTAACCTTAAGCAGTGGTTCCATGAGCAACCTGTTTCTTGGGCCAGAATCTGTCAAACAAGGAGATGAGTCCCATGGGCTTGAGGATAATCACGGTGATGAGGAGGATGCCGTAGAGAAACAGGCTGGCACCGCCTCTTACCGCCCCGAGATACATATTGGTCAATTCGGTTAACAGCACAATGACGGCTGCTCCCAAGATTGGTCCCCACAGCGTTCCGATTCCGCCGACGATAACCACGACCGCGATTTCAATCGAGAGGTTGACGCTGGCGACCCCGTCGGGGTCTATGTAGCCAACTGTAAAAGCGTACAGAACCCCGCAGGCAGCCACGATCGCGGCACTGAGCATAAAGGCGGCCATCTTGACCCAGGCGGTCTTGACACCGAGAGACTCGGCGGCGTCCTGATCCTCCCGCACCGCCGCCAAATAGCGCCCTATCTTCGCGTGCTCCATGGTGCGAACAATCAGGAAAACCGCGCCCAGCATGAAGAGCGCCAAATAGTAGTAGACAGCTTTGGAGCTGAATTGCAGAAAGAGCGGGTCATTGCCATGGAAAGCAATGGGCACGCCGTTGGCGCCCGCGGTGAAGTCCTTGAAGTGCAGCAGCAGGGTGCGGGTGATCTCGCCGGAGGCGATTGTCGCCAGCGAAAAATAGGGTCCGCGCAAGCGGAAGCAAGGCAGCCCGATGATGACCGCGGCCACCACCGCCAGCGCCATGCCGACCACTCCTCCCACCAGCGGCGTCAGTCGCTTATACACTACAAACAAGACGGCGGTGTAGGCGCCGATCGCGAAAAATACGGAATGACCCAGCGAGAGCTGTGCGCCATAACCGCCGATCAAGTTCCATCCCAGACCCATGGTGGCAAACAGAAAGACCATGATCATGATATGGAGATAGTAAGGAACGGTTACAACCAGCGGAACCGCAAGCACCACGACGATGAGTGCCGGGAGGACGAATTTTGCCGCTTTGGGGTTCATTTCGTAGCCCCTCCGAAGAGTCCGCTTGGCCGGATGAAAAGCACGGCGAGGAAAATCAAAAAGGTAAATAGTTGCGATAGATCGAGCGAAATATAAGTGCTGCTAAGAGCCTCGACGATGCCGATGATGAGCCCTCCCAGCAAGGCGCCGGTTACCGATCCCATTCCGCCAAGCACGACCACGACAAAGGCCGTAAGGTTAAAAAGCGTACCCACACCCGGAAAAACATAGAACATCGGGGTCAGCAAGACGCCGGCGGTACCCGCCAGCACGATTCCGATGGCGAACGCGATCGTGAAACACTTGATCGGGTCGATGCCGAGCAGGGTGGCGACTTCACGGCTCTCGGCGGTAGCGCGCATGGCGCGTCCCAGATCGGTTTTGTTGAGCAGAATGGTGAGCGCCACCACCAGCAACAACGCCACCAGAAAGGCAATGACGCGCGGTACGGAGAGAGTCAGTCCGACCAGATGGAAGGCGGCATCCTTGATGGGAGTGGAAACCGAGAGATACTCGGCGCCAAAAATCATCAGAATCAGGTTCTGCAAGACAATGGATAATCCCAGCGTCAGCAGGATGAAAGACTCGTCAGGCTTGCCGATGACGCGGATGATGAGGAACTTGAAAACCAGATAGCCGATCGCAAACATGACGATGCCGACCAGCACCAATCCGGGATACGGCGCAATATGGGCAAAGGTCGCCAGCATCCAACTGACGTACATGCCCAGCATCACGAACTCTCCCTGGGCGAAGTTGACAATCTTCATGACCCCGAAGATGAGTGTCAACCCGACGGCGACCAGGGCGTAGACGCCGCCGATCATCAATCCGTTGAGAGTCGTCTGCAAAAAGATAGTAAGGTTCACTATCCCGTCTCCTCTGACTTACAAAAGGGGCGCCGGGCGGGCACCCCTCTGGATTGCAGTCAATCTTACTTGGCGGGTTTGAAGGCGCGTACTGCGTCGGTTTCAGGGAAAATAGTCCGGGGCTTGTTATCCTGCCACTGAATCATAACGGGATGCACGGCACCGTTCCAGCCGATTTCATTAATCTTGGTGACCCCAGGCTGCATGAGACCGCCGACCGGACCGTCGCTGTTGTAGGAGGCCAGCGCCGCCCGCAGTTTTTCGGAATCGGTCGATTTAGCCTGCTCTACGGCATCGGCAATCATGCGCACGGCGACATAGCTCGGTCCGGCGTGCTCGGTCATATAGGTGTTGTACTTTTTCTCATAGCGCTCGGTGACCGCTGCGCGCTCGGGCACGCTGGAGATGTTCTTCGAATCCCAGTTCCACGAGGCGACGGAGACGAACCCGTTCACGTTAGGTCCCATCTCGGTGAAAAACGCCGGCCACAGGAAGCCCGCGCCGCCACCGATAATCACCGGCGCGACGTTCATTTGCTTCATGGTGTTGAGGATCAGCTTGGCGTCCGTCGTATAGGCCACGGGAAAGAGTGCCTGGGCTTTGGAAGCCTTGATCTTAGTAACCAGCGAGGAGGCATCGGTGAAGCCGTGCGGATAGGCCTCGTACAACACTAGGTTCAAACCGGCCTTGGCGGCGATATCTTTAATGCCGCCGGCGGTGGAGACGCCGTAGCCGGAATTTTCATAAACCACGGCCACGTCCTTCAATCCCAAGTTGTACTTCTGGTTGAGCCACTTCAGGAATTCCACCTGCGTGTTGCCGAACTGGCTGCCGTGAGGGGCAATCTGGAAAGTGTACTTGTAGCCTTGACCGCTGATCTGATCGTTGATTGCGTTTAAGACAATTGGAATTTTGGCTTTTTCGGCGATTGGAAGGGTGGGCAATGCCATTGCGCTGATGCCCGATCCCTTGGCGGCGATGACCTTCTCCGTGCTGAACACACGCTCGGCGGTAGAGGCGGCGTTCTGCGGATCGCTGGTGATATCCACGACCACGAGCTTAACTTTGGCTCCGCCCAGCGCCTTGATGCCGCCGGCGGCGTTGATGTCGTCCACGGCGAGTTGCGCCGCATTCAGGTCCTGGATGCCGGCGTCGGCGTTGCTGCCCGACAGACAATCCAGGAAAGCGATTCTTACTTCTTTTTCTCCACCACCTTGGCAACCGATCAGTACGAACCCAAGGAAGGCAAGTAGCGTCATCAGCACCACTGACCACAAGACTCGATTTTTCATTCTGTCGCCTCTCGTAGATTGATTCTCTGGTTCTTCTTTCTGGCCGCCATCTCGGCGATACCCGCACCCACGAGGCCGCTCCCAACACGCCTGCGTCTTATCCATAGCTCTTATCATTAGCTCTTATCATTTCAAGACACTAAGGCACGACTTATAACACGTGAATGCAGAATGATCCACGGCGCCGTGCCAAACAGACTTAGTTTACGGTCGTGGGATAGCTTTTCCGATGGCTGCAAGATAGCGGGAGTAGTGTACAACTTTCCTGCTTCCAGGAATCATATTTTTTGCTTGGCGTTTCCGTCTAGTTCCCTTTGCATCAGGACGCTGTCGTACCAGCGGTCGAACTTGAACCCGACGCCCCGGAGTGTGCCCACCAGACTAAAGCCAAGTCGTTCGTGCAAGCGTATGGAAGCCTGGTTAGCGGAATCGCCAATCACGGCAATCACCTGGCGAAACCCCTTTTGGGCGCATTCGACAAGCAACGCCGTCATCAGCAATTGACCGACGCCTTGCCGAAGGTTACCAGGGCGAACATAAACCGAACTTTCCACCGTAAACCGGTAGGCAGGCCGCGTCCGGTAAGGCCCCGCGTAAGCGTACCCAATCACCTCGCCACCGCGCTCCGCTATCAGGTAGGGAAATCCCTTCTCCAGAAGACGAGTGCGTCGAGCCATCATCTCTTCGACGCAGGGAGGTTCCAGTTCGAATGTCGCCGGCGAATTGAGGACGTGATGGTGGTAGATGGCGGCGATCGCGGGCACGTCACTTTCCTGGCAGGCTCGAATACTTACGCTCGACGAATTCAACGAATCCTCCCGCTGTGGTCCCGACACGTGCCGAGGTTGAGCGTGTTGGGGTGGAACAATGCTATGAGCCAGCCAAACCAAGTTCGCCGGCCACGCTTCGCATCGCGTCAACGCAGAAAGCGATGTGCTCCTCGAGGTCGATGCCCAGGTCGGCGGCACCCTCGGTAATGTCGTTGCGGTTGACGGCGCGCGCGAACGCCTTGTCCTTCATCTTCTTTTTTACGCTCTTGGCTTCGACTTCGGCCAGCGACTTGCCGGGCTTGACCATGGCACAGGCGGTTATGAAGCCGGCCAGTTCATCGCAGGCAAACAGCGTCTTTTCCATTTTCGACTGCCGTGGCACGCCGCTGTACTGCGCGTGGGAGAGAATCGCGCGGCGAATCTCCTCCGGGTAGCCGCGTTCGGCCAGAATCTTTTCCCCCACAAACGGGTGCTCTTCCGCGGTCGGGTGCCGTTCGTAGTCGAAGTCGTGGAGCAGCCCAGTAATCGCCCATGTCTCTTCGTCTTCGCCAAATTTGCGGGCATAGGCGCGCATACAGCTCTCGACCGCCAATGCATGTTTCCGCAAACTTTCCGACTGGGTGAACTCAGTTAGTAACCCCCACGCTTGTGTGCGATTCATGCCTGTTTTCTCCTGTTTTCCTGATGTCTTTACTGTTTTTATGGGTTTGATTCATAACTTCAACGTAAATAATGCCGGTCTTGCCTTCAAAAACATCTTGACATTCATGGGGCAATTGCCGCAAATTACGCCCAGCCTGAGGTTTACCACGTTGATTCGGATCACGATGGTAAACCTGAGGTGGAGTGCCCGCTCTGGCAGCTCCGTTACAACTAAATGGCCACGCTTCTTGCGCCTGTTGACTCCAGGGAAGTTCTGCGTTGCGATCACTGCGACTTGGTGCAATTCCGCACGGCTAATAACCTTTGCCGTAGATGCAAAACCTCCTTCGATGAAGAACCGGAGCCAATCACAACCATGCCGGCCGCCCAGCCGGTGGCGGTTGCTGAAACCGGCAACCGGTCGCTGAGCGTGGCGGGGGCGATCCGCGCCTTGCGAACCCGCGCCGGCCTGAGCCAGCGCCAACTGGCCCAGCGGATGAACGTGCCGCGCACCTACGTGTCAAAAATCGAGAACGAAAAGGCCTGCCCCACGCTTTCATCCTTGCAACGGCTCGCCGATGCGCTGAATGTCACCATCTGCGATCTGCTGCGCAATGGCGAACCGTCCTTGGAGGACCAGATCCGGCAGCTCCAGGGTGACGATTTTATCGCCGAGCTGATTCCCTATTTACGGAAGCTGAACTCGGTGCAGTGGACCAGCATACTGAACGAAATTCGGGCCATAACGATGCAGACACGCCGCACCGCGTAGCGGGGATTAGCGAAAGCAATCCCCCCCGTGCAGGGGCCCCGCGTTCGCCCGCTTTTCGGGGTCCCCGGCGAGCACCGCTCGCTGGGGTGATGGGGGGCTGACGTGGGGTAGCTTGCCCCCATTCTCCGCTTCACGCGATGCCGGCCTGATTCCTGTTTGGCGGCGCCGGGTTGGATTCGGCCGCCGAGATCGAGCTGACGCGCACCCGTTCCACGCGCCGGTTGGTTGACTCCAATACCTCGAAGCGCAGACGATCCTGTTCGACGATTTCCCCGGGCGGAGGTATGTGACCTGCAATCTCCGTAACTAGTCCGGAGACGGTCGTCGATTCCCAGTCGCCCAGGCGGATGCCGAACAGTTCGTCCAGCCGATCGACATCCATGTTGCCGGGAACGACGTAGGAAGTCTCGCTTTCGCGAACGATGTCCGACTTACTCTCGCCTTCCTCTCGCAGTTCGCCCACGATCTCCTCGACCAGGTCCTCCACCGTCACCAGTCCGGCCACTCCTCCGTATTCATCGATCACGATCGCCATGCGGGTATTCTGGCGCTGCATTTCACGTAGCAGTTGGCTGCCGCGCTTGGTCTCCGGGACAAGGTAGAGGTCGGTCTTCATCAGTTCCTTCACCGTACGCTGGCGCGCATCGGAATCGGAAACCTGGAGCAGGTCGCGGGCCAAAACAATGCCAATAATGTGATCGAGATCGCCCTCGTAGACCGGGACACGCGAATACGGGTGCTGCTGAAGCATCTCAGTGAGTTGCGCAACCGTCGTTAATGCTGGAACGGCAAAAATCTCCGGCCGCGGGCGCATGACTTCGCGCACGATTTTGTCGCCGAATTCGACCACGGAATGGATGAGTTGACGGTCGCTCTCTTCCAGAATGCCCTCGTCCTGTCCGGCCTCGATGAGCGCGTCGACGGCTTCGGAGGGGTGCTCGGGCTGTTCACCCGCGTTCTCCTTGCGAGTGAGCGAGACCACGGATTGCAGAAACCCAAGCACCAGCGTCAAAGGCAAAGCGAGGAAGATGAGGGCACGCACCACTGGAACCAGCGCCAGCAGCCAGGCTCCGCGAGTGCCGGCAAAAAACAAATATGGCAGCAGCCGATGGAAGATAAGAACAATGATAACGATCAGCAGGCTTAACTGGGCAATATCGCCGGCGCTCCAGCGGCCATGATAAGCGGAGGTTGCCAGCAGCAGGGTGATGGCGGCGGTGGCAAGCTGCTCCAGCACGGCCATCGACAGCGCCGCTCGCCAGCGGCTGACCTTGAGCCGGGGCTCGATCTGATGCTCGAACAGCTCGATATTGTCCTGAAATTCGCGCGAAAGAAACTTGCCGGCTTCACTGTAGAGCCGGGCGATGTAGGAAACCAGCGTCAGCACACCAAGCAGCAGGACGAGCACGAAGACGAACATGGGGCTCATCGCTCCTTACCCTGGCGGCCGCCAGACAACCCCAACAAGCCAACAACGGGCTTGTCGGGGACCCCGCCAGAGCCGCACTCGCCGGGCTGCGCGGGCTTGCCTTTCGCCCGCCGGGAACGGTCCGGATTCGTGCGCTCGATGAGTCCCTCGGGAAGGCCGAGCGAGCCGCGCAGACGAGCCTCCCGGCGCGCCATCCGGCCGTGATCGCTTTCGTGATCGTAGCCGGCGAGGTGGAGCAGGCCATGCAGGATTAGAGTCTTGATCTCAATGGCCGAGCCGTGTCCGAGCAGTCTGCCGTTCTGCCGCGCGATGTCGGCGGATATGGCGATATCACCCGCATATCCGACACGGGGCCTCGGCAACCGACGCTTTTGCCGTTGCTGGGGTGGAATCTCGGAGGGAAACGCGAGCACATCGGTTGCATAGTCCTGGCCACGAAACTCGCGATTCAATCGTCTGAGTTCGGCGCTTGAGGCGAGCAGCAAGGTAACCTCGCCGTCAAGTTTGAGGGTTCGGCGGCCGCGATTGAGAAAACGCGCCAACATCGTGCCGCTTACGCCTTCCAACGCTTTGTGGACGATGACCAAGAGTGCTCCGTGGGTTATGGACTGTACCAGGCAGTCGAGGCAACGCCATCTGAAAACACCAATGGGAGGGCATGCCACCACCCCACTACGCACAAAAGCCTGCGTAGTGGGGACCCGGCCGAAACCCTCCCATCCATGGTATATCGAATTACTATTCGCGCGCTGAATGGGACTCAAGCACGGAGTCCGCAAGCGAGCCAACGCGAACCGATGGCAGTGCTGTACCGCCATTGCCATTGCCGCGGACCTCGGGGCCCAGATCCAGTTGCAGCGACATCTGCTGCTCCTTCCACGCCTTGTGCTCTTCATAGGCATGGACAATTCGCTGCACCAGGTGATGACGGACCACATCGCTCTCGTCAAAAAACTGGAACGAGATGCCTTCGACGCTCTTAAGCACGGTAATGGCCTCGATCAGCCCGCTGCGGTTGGCGTTCGGCAGATCGATTTGCGTAATGTCGCCGGTGATCACGGCCTTGGAATTGAATCCCAGCCGGGTGACAAACATTTTCATCTGCTCGGAGGTCGTATTCTGCGCTTCGTCGAGAATGACAAAGGAATCGTTCAGGGTGCGTCCGCGCATGAAGGCGATGGGAGCGATCTCAATGACATTCTTCTCCAGGAAACGATCCACTCTCTCGGGCTCCAGCATTTCATACAGCGCGTCATAGAGCGGGCGGAGATAGGGATCGACCTTCTCTTGCAGAGTGCCCGGCAGAAATCCCAGGCGCTCGCCGGCTTCGACCGCCGGACGCGCCAGAATATGCGGTTGACCCGCTTGGAAACCAGCGCCGAAATCGCCATGGCAACCGCAAGATACGTCTTGCCGGTGCCGGCCGGACCGATGCCGAAAACCATGTCGTTGTTCTCGATTGCATCCAGATAGCGGCGCTGATTGACGCTTTTGGGCTGCACCTGGCGTTTGCCAAACGAGCGCTGGCGGCCGGCTTCGGCGAGCCCGCGTAAACTGGCGCTGGGATCGGTCGTGACCACGCGAAGCAGCGAACCAAGATCGCCGTTGTTGAACTGGTGCCCGGCGCGCTGCAGGTGCTCGAAGTCGATAAATACTTGTTCGGCGCGCGCGACGTCGCTGGCCGCACCCTCGATCTCGATCGAATCGGACTTCAGGTTGATGGCAACGCTGAATCCATCCTCCATCAGGTGCAGGTTTTCATCGCGAGTGCCAAACAGAGTTTCGATCTTGGGGCTGATTTCAACGTTTTTCTTCATCGAGACTGGACATCACCTCAAGCGCATAGCGCGCAGGTCGACCGCCGAACCAAGTTTGAGTCTGAGTTTGAATTTTGAGGGTCTTGAAGTTGAGTTGAAAAGTTGAGCGTGAGAAAGAGACGAGAAGAGATTCGCCGACTGGCGGAACCAGTTGGCCGGTATGCACGATCCAAAATGCTCGCCCAAAGACGTGGAGCACTCCATCTGGCGAGAGAGTAGCCTGAGTTTCCCCTCCAGTCAATGAAACTATTTGTTAAAAAAAGGTACAGCCTCGATAACGTGGTACAAACCTCCGTCGACCACCATATAACTTTGGATGAACAGGCCGATGGAAACGACCCGCGTACTTACGATTTTAATCATTAAGCTTTTAGTTTTTGTGAATCGTGATTACCCCGATTGCGCCTTGGCGGCCGCGTTCGCTCCTAATCCGGGGCTCGAACAGCACCCATTGTTGGTAGCCAAGTCTCACCTTCGAGCCGATTGGCGACTGCCTTCATCCTACGATTGCCAGAAGAGCGGCATTTCCCGTACAATTAAAGTTCGACCGACGGCCACCGTTGCGAGTTGTGGCTGTGGCTTGGAGGCATGTGCCTGCGGGTCTGGCCCGAGATTTTTCTATCTAGAGGATGACTGGAAGGTATGGCTAATCATTTTTCAGCGCTTAAGCGCACCCGGCAAACAGAGAAACGCACCGCCGTCAACCGCGCCAGCAAGTCCCGTCTGCGCTCGGCCTTACGCGAACTGCGGAGCGCCATGGAACAGGGCGACAAGGCTGCGGCTGAGAGCAAGTTTCGCGAAGCTACTTCGGTTTTAGACAAGAGCGTACAGAAGGGCGTGGTTCACAAGAATACCGCCTCCCGCTACAAGGCTCGCCTGTCGGTGCGCGTAGCAGCAGTCGCCAGCAAGTAGTCCTTCCCTCGATTTTTCGCAAGGCGGCAGGCTCAGACCTGCCGTTTTCCTTTGCCCCCCAAAGCGCTGGTACATGCACCAACGCTTCCCCAATTGGACCAACTTCCGTGTTTTCCAGAGAATTTTCCCATTTTTATCCCCCTCACTTAGTAGATTCCCGGTGTTAGTACTGATTGCTATGGTTGCCGGACCGGCTTAAAATGCCTGTACTCTGGTCGGTCTTTGGCCTGCCACCGCAACCACGCTTTTCGGTAAGCAAGGGTCTGCGGATCTCCGGCGCGCGTCGCGGTTGTGCGTGCTGGGGTGGAGCGCAACTTGGCTCATAACTGCGGCTCATCATGACTTCGGCTACATACATGTGGTCCACGCAACCCGAAGCGACGAAAAGGGCGGTTCGCGCCCCCGACAAGCCCGCTGCTGCCTTGTTGTGGTCTGGCACGCGCCATGGTTGCACGGGTTGGGGTGCAAGTCTCCAGGGGGAGATGCTGGCGTGTATATTGCTGGGCGTTTTGCTGTTGTCGCCGGTTTCCGCGCAAATGATTCATCCGGTTCAGGAAGGCGGGCACACGGTATTCGTCAACGATGGCACAGTTGCCTCTGAGCCAGCCATCCAGCCGGCCGGCAGCAATTCACCTGCCCTCGAATACTGGAGCAACACGGAAAGGCGATGGAAGCCTCTGCCACCAGCTTCCTCAAGCCTGCTTCGGCGTGCGCGAGCTGCTGCCGCCGACGTGCAGAGTTTTGTGCAAGCTCGTCCGGCGGCAAAGCCCGCACCTGAAAAAGCTGCCGCTCCTGATTCCCGGCGCCAGATCGAAAGCCATGGCTCCAACTCGCCTGAGATCGCCCGCATCATCGAAGAAGCTGCCGCGCGGCACCACGTCGATGCCAACCTGGTCCGGGCCGTGATCAAGGTTGAGTCAAACTTCAACCCGGCGGCCGTTTCGCGCAGGGGAGCGATGGGATTGATGCAGTTGATGCCGGCCACGGCGCGCAAATTCAACGTCAGCAACCCTTTTGATCCCCGGCAAAACGTCGAGGCCGGAGTTCAGCACTTGAAGCGGCTGCTGGACAACTTTGGGGGCAACGTCGGATTGACTTTGGCAGCCTATAATGCGGGAGAGGCAGCAGTGAACCGCAATAAGGGAATTCCGCCATACCCGGAGACGAAACAATACGTGCGTCAGATCAAGGGATTTTATGGCGGTGAAACGAGCACCCTGATTTCGTCGGCGCCGATTCGTGTTTCGCGCGACGCCTTCGGTGTGCTCACGATCACGAATGTGGAGTAGGGGACCAGGCGCATTTCTGTCTCATGACCCAGATTCTCTCAAAGCGGATGTGCCAGGCAGTGATCGGTGCCGCAGTGGTGCTGTTTGCGCTCGGCTCGTCCGCGCGCGACACGCAACAAAGCCGGCAATTGGCTCGTACCCAGTTCGAAACCGCCGAACGCATGCGCGAGGCCCTGAACGGCAAGCCTTCCACCCAGCGCACTCGCCGCGAATATCAGCAGGTCGGTGACGCCTATCGCCGGGTGTATTACCTGTCGCCCGGCAGTTCCAAAGCCGACACCAGCGTAGTAGCGGTCGCCGAGTTGCTAGTGCAGCAAGGCCGTTCCTTCGATGACGAAAAAGCTCTGCGTGCCGCCATTGCGCAGTATGAGTTCCTGCGCCGAGAGTATCCGGGCAGCAAGTACCGCTTCGACGCGTTGTTCACCATCGGGCAGGTCTATCAGCAAGATTTGGACGAGCCGGACAAGGCGAAGCAGACATTCCAGGAGTTTCTCAAGCGTTATCCCCGGCAGCGTCTTGCGCTGCAAGCTCGGGACGCCATCCAGGAAATCGATGCCGAAGCCGTTCGCAGGAGCCATCGTCCGCAGCCGCCGCTTGAGACAAAACTGGTGGAAGTGAAGGCAGCGATGCCGCTGGTGACGGGCATCCGGTACTGGTCCACCCCAGACTACACTCGAGTTGCCATCGACTTGGAAGCTGAGGTCAAGTACGAGGCCGGACGCGTTCCAAATCCCGACCGGATTTTCTTTGACCTTCACGGAACCAAGCTGGCGCCTGCGCTGGCGGGCAAGAGCTTTGATGTATCGGACGGATTCTTGCGAAAGATCCGGGTCGCACAGTTCCAAAAGGATATGGCCCGGGTGGTGCTCGACGTCGACGATGTCAGCGACTACTCGGCGTTCCTACTTCCCAATCCTTATCGCCTGATCATCGATATACACGGTCGCAGCCCGCAGAAGACGACCGTGGTGGCAAAGGCTGAAGCTCCCGCAAACAAACCGTTGGAGGAAAGCACGAAACTGAAGGAAGGGGCCGCGCTACAAAAGACGGCGGATGAGACCTCGAAGCCGGCTGCCGCGGGCGCGGTAACAACAAAGACGAGTGCAAGAGCCGTAAATACCACTCCAGACGCCGCCAGCAAGGAGTCCACTTCCAACCCAGCCCCTGCAAAGACGGCAAAGCAGACGGTTACCGAAAAAGCGAGCCTGGGCGCGACTCCTGACGGCACCCCACGAAAGACCGAAGCCGCAAAAACTGTCGGCAGCAAGGCACCTGGAAACAGATCGGCAGACGAAAACACCACCGGCAAGGGCGATGCCAACGGCATTGACGCCAACCAGGAGCAGAGAGCGACCGAGCGGCCTACGACCAAACCTACATTCCAAGCTGTCGCGCCACGCGCTCCGGGAAAGCAGCGCACGAGTACGGCGGCTGAGGCACACACCGCTCAACCTACCGCCGATGGCGAGCGTTCGCTGATTCGCGCTCTTGGATTGAAGTTCGGCCGCATCGTCGTCGATGCCGGCCATGGCGGACGCGACACCGGCACTATCGCAGCCAACGGACTGATGGAGAAAGACTTGGTGCTGGACGTGGCACGGCGATTGGGACGTCTGCTGCAAGCTCACATGGGCGCCGAGGTGATCTACACGCGCGACGACGACTCGTTCGTTCCGCTTGAGACCCGGACGGCAATCGCCAATCAGCAGCAGGCCGACCTGTTCATCTCGATCCATGCCAATTCGAGCGCCGATCGCACGGCTCGCGGCGTCGAGACCTATTACCTGAATTTCACTTCCTCGGCCGACGCGCTGGAAGTCGCGGCCCGCGAGAATGCCGTCTCGGAAAAATCGATTCACGAGCTTCAGGATCTGGTGAAGAAGATCGCACTGCGCGACAAGATCGAGGAGTCGCGTGAGTTCGCGGTCGACGTACAGGCGTCGCTCTACCAGAATCTGTCGCCGCGGGATCGCGGGTTGCGCAACCGCGGGGTGAGGAAAGCGCCCTTCATTGTGCTGATTGGAGCCAACATGCCCTCTATCCTTGCCGAGATCTCCTTCGTCAGCAATCCCACCGACGCCCGCAAGTTGCAAACTCCCGAGTACCGTCAGAAGATAGCCGACGCCCTCTATAAGGGCGTGACCAAGTACGTCAGCGGACTGAGCGGCGTAAAGCTGGCGGCGCGCGTAAAAGAGCAGGCGGGAGAATAGCCCCGGACCATTTCGGATCGCCAAACGACCGGACCTTGCCGGTTGCGCATCCTTCAGCTTTGCGATTCAGTCTAATATTAAGTGTGCCGGCGTTTTCCATCCGGCAAGAGGCGAGGTTCGCCGGGCGTTCCCGGATTTTTCATGAAGCGGTTCCCTGTTATTCTGCTCATTTCGCTGGCGATGACCCCAGCCGTTTTCGTCGGTTCAGCGCTGGCTGATACGGCGACTGCCTCCGGCTCTCGGGATCAAGCCGCCACGGATTCCTCAAAGCAGGACCTTCCGATTTTGCCGCACGCCTTCGCCGGATGGGAGATTTCCGGTAGCGTGCGCAAAGGAATCGACGCGGGCACGATCGATCACGCCCAGAGTGCCGCATTGCGGGAGTACGGATTCACCGGATATGAGATCGCCACCTACTCGCAAGGCGATCGCAAACTTACCGTGCGCGCCGCCCGCTTCCAGGACGCCACCGGAGCCTACGGCGCTTTCACCTTCTATCGCGTGCCTGGCACGATTCCCGAACGCATTGGGAATCTGGCTGCTTCCGACAACGAGCGCGTGCTCTTTTTCCGCGGCACCGTTCTGGTGGAAGCTCGCTTCGACCGCGTCACCGCAATGAGCGCATCTGAGCTGCGCGAGCTTGCCTCGGCGCTGCCGGCGGTGAACGGACCAGCCGCTAATCTTCCTGTGCTGCCCAACTATCTGCCCCAGGATAAGATCGCGCCGAGTTCCGCTAAATTTGTACTCGGACCCGCCGCTTACGCATCGCTTGCGCTGCCGATCCCCGACAGCATCATCGACTTCGGCCTCAGGCCTGAGATTCTCACCGGAAAAATCGCGCAGCCAGGCACCGACGCCACACTTCTGCTGATCGCTTATCCGACGCCCCAGATTGCCATGGAACGAGTGGACGCAATGAGGAAGACGAACCCTCTGCCCGAGGCTTCTTTCATCGTCAAGAGGACTGGCCCGATTGTAAAAGTGGTCTACGGTTCGATTCCGCCGCAGGATGCAAATTCATTGCTGGCCCGGATCAACTACCAAGCTGAAGTTACCTGGAACGAAAACACCGGGCTGAGCAAGAAGGACAACATCGGGAATCTTGTCATTGCAGCGCTCACCCTCGCGGGCATCGTTATTGTCTGCTCACTCGGCACGGGAGCGATTTTTGGTTTCGCCAGACCGCTTGCCGCAAAACTGTTCCCTCGTTGGGTCCGCCCCGCAGGCGAGGAGGCGAACTTTATCCGCCTTAACCTGAGGAAATGAGATAAGCACATATTTATCAACGATTTACAAAAATAAGTACCGTTGCAAAGGAGTTTTTTGCACTGCGGTAAAATTGTTGATCAATTATGTAAGTTATTGAAAACAAATGGATTTGTGTCAGAAAAATTCCTTGACACTCAGTTTCTTAGGCTCATAAGATTTCTTAGAAAGTTTTGACGGTTTAGCCTCCGTTGGAACTATTCTCCCTTGAAGAAAAGGTCGCCCAGTTGCCGGGCGGCCTTTTCGTTTTGTGGTGGCGACTTTGGCAAGCTGTTTTACCTGCCCAGATCGAAGCGCGCCGCAAAACTTTCTAACGATGAGGCGCTCCGGTAATGGCAAGCAGCATCGCCGTGCCTGCCGGCAAGTTTATTCCTGTCAGCTGCCAATCCCTTTTATTTTTTCTGGTGAAGAGAATCTCGCCCGCCTTCGCATCCGCTCCATTCTCGAACTGAAAACGGCTGAACCCGTACACGCCGCACGCATGCGGCGAGAAAATCCAGACCGCTTGTGGAGTCTTGCTCACGGGCATCCCTTCACACTTGGAGCCCGCCCGATTGACGACCGTGGCAAGAACACCGCCATAGACGGGCTTGCCGACCACTTCGCCCATATTGTTCTCGACCGTGCCGGCGGCACGGTACACTACGTCTCCACCGATCTGAACTGTCGTCGCTGAACCGCGAACGTATTGATCGATGCCGGTTGCCTCCTTGGCACTGTCGACGGCTATGGCAGAGGCTAGCGCGCGCATCTGGGTGCTGATCGCAACCTCTGCTTTGCCAAGTTCAAGCCGGTCGAAGCGCAGGCCGAGTTTCGCCTGGCCAAGACCATTTTCCACCTCCGTGATTTCCCCGAATACCTTGGATTGGACTCGGATCACGCGCTTGTCCTCCAGCAGAACCTCCTGCGCAATGCGCGCGACGATACGCTGCCCCGGCCTGCTGTTGCGGGAATCAAGGGTGTGGTCGAGCACGATCGCGATGACGGTCCCAACCGGAAACTGTTCCTGCGTGTGCACAGGGTATGCGAAACCACAGATACTGATGGTCACTAGAATTAGAAGGAATTTTAGCCGGCACATGCCGCAAGCTTACCACCGCCCACTCGACAGTCAAACGCTAGAATCAAAAGAAGCCGACATGCCCAATCGGTAGAGCAGTTGATTCATAATTGTCTGCTTCGGGCCAAGTCGCAAGGAAGGACAACGCAAATGAGGTGCTTGGTTTCCAATCCGTATTTTCAGTTGTTGTTAGGGCGTGTTTCGAAAATAGTGTTATCCTGAGCGGAGGCGGCGACAGTTTTTACCCGCACCGGCATTGGGTGCGGTCGCGGCCAGAGTCGAAGGATCTGCATTTCGGCCCCATAGCCATTTTTGAAACACGCTCTAACAGGCTGCGCTGAGTCGCGTTATCCGAATTGCGTTTTTTCGTTCCTTTCATATGGAGAGATTCCAGATTTGGGCGCAGCCATGGTGGGTCAATCTCCTGCTTATCGTTCCTGTGCTTTCATATTGCCTTTGGCGGCGAGAAGGTCTGCTGTTTAGCTGGCGGAAGTTGTTGACGCTTGCATTGTTTAGCGCATCTTTCGGCTTCGTGGAAGCGGCGGTAGTGGTTTACCTGCGAACTGCCGCGGGGGTATTTGGCAATTACAGCAGCACGATTTCCCAACTGCGACACTCGTCGTCAGCCTACCAGCAGGCGGTATCGTCTCTCGCTCAATTTCCGCACAGCCTGCGCACGATTGAGGCGTTTCGCGAGGCGGCAACGATGATCATGCTGGTCACGGTCGCGCTACTTGCGGGCGCCAAAGCTAAAGAGCGTTGGGCTTCGTTTCTATGGGCATTTGCCGGATGGGACCTTACCTACTATGTGGGGCTATGGGCGATATTACGATGGCCCTCTTCACTCAAAGACTACGACGTGCTCTTTCTGCTTCCGGTGCCTTGGGTTGCACAGGTATGGTTCCCACTGCTCGTGAGTACCTTGACTCTGCTCATCGTTGCCCTCTCCCGAACAGAAAATACATGCACGCGAGTCCGTGAGTAGACACCGCTTTGATTGGGCGAATCTTGTGAAGTGACGTAATGACCACCCGCCTAGTACGGCTGTCGTTCAGCTCGATGAACTACTGAGTGGGGGGACAAGGAACTGGTCTGGAGTAGTCCGGCATCATCACCACCTTCCCACTCTGATCGACTCTTGGAGCGTAACATTTAGTTGCAGGTGCCGTAGGAGGGGCCACGTACTGGGGCGCTGCCGAATACGCATAGTACGGATAGGGACCATACGGACCATATGCACCATAGTAGAGCGGTGCGGCGTAGTAGGGCCACCAGAAGGGGCTCCAAAATGGACCACCGTAAAATCCGCCATAGTACCTGCCGCCCCAGTATCCGCCATAATGCCCGCCGCCGTAGAATCCACCGCGAACTTGCGCCAAGCCTGGCGTTGGCGAAACAGCGATCAACACAACTACCACGAGCAGAACCAAGAACAGGGCCAGAGCTGTTCCTTTCATAATTCACCTCCCATTAGCAGGCTCCCGAAAAACGGGCTCACTCTGATGCGAGAATACAAACGATTAAGCCGCGGCTCTGTGGTTCACACATTCCGTAGCACCTCGCCGGGTGCTTCGGCGCATTTTTCAGTTGCCTGGCAACAACAAAATGTTACTCCACATGCAGTGTAGTTGCGACGAAATTTGTTCGAAAGTGCTCACGCCGACACGAGTAGTACGGGCCGCCGTTTGCCTCGTGCAATCCCGGTGTAAATCACGTTACGTTGACACCCTCAACCTGAGCACCACCCGGCATGTTTGCCGACACTTTTCTCTACCTAAGGCAATGTACTCTGAATTCGGCGTACTTAGGCGGCGGGACGAATCAAACTGGCGGCGCGAACTCATCAGCACGTGCTGCGGTTGTACTCTGCTCCGGGCGTAAGCACTATGTTCCAGTACTCCCCGGAACCACGAATAAAGCGACAGCTATGGGAAAGCTTCGGGATTCTGGAGCGTCCTCACATTGCAGCCCGCTCCAGTTGCTGCTCAATGCTCGCTCACGCTGCCTTTAACGTTGTTCCCAGCGAAATGGAGAAAGACTGATGAGGTCGCCCTGAACGGGCGGTGTCCCTCAGCGCCGCCCACTTTCGAAAACACTTTTCGGGACAAACGCGTATCCCTCCAGCAGCCGCCGGGCTGTTCTGCCAACACCAACACGCTGGATCATCTTCGCCGGATCGCCAGGATTCGAAGTAACCTTTACGTCCATGACTCCATAAGGATGGCCGATCCTGAAGACATCCGACTTTCTAGCCGTCTTATCCAGAACATCCCACACTACGGTTCCCTCAATTTTGCAGGCTGCCCCTGTGCAAACGCCGCCGGTTACCATGTACGCCCGATGCATCTTCTGCATCGAAGCGAGGCGCGCCACGAAATCGATATCCTTGGCCGAGATGGTCTTGCCGTCGGGGCTCTTGTAGTCGCGCTTCTTGGAGACGAATCCGATCTTCGGAATCGCCGGGCTCTCCTTGGTCGCGAATTTTGCCTCACGCACGATCCCTATCTTGGCGGCTACGACGCTGCGGATATCCTCGATCAACTCGAGGATACCGGGCATGCCTTCCACTTCCGTGGGCAGTTCCGTGCCTTCGAGCCCAAGTTCTTCTGCCTTGCAGAAGACAACCGGGTTTGCGGCATCGACAACAGAGACCGTGAACTTGCCTTTCGAGCCAAGGTCAATCGTATCTTTTGGATTTCCGGTCGGGAGCAGTTTTTTCGTAACCGATCCGGCGGGATCATCGAACTCGAGCAGGATACGAGCGCCGGTTCCGGGAACGCCGCGGATTTCGTAGTCGCCCTCGGACAAACCTCTTCCATCCTTGACCGGGACAGTGGCGTAGATCATCTTGTTGGTGTTGGTGTTGTAGATTCTGACCGTGGTTGCCGGCTCTGTGGGCTTTATGAATCCTTCGTCGACTGCATAGAGCCCGACTGCCGAGGATATATTTCCGCAGTTGCCGCGCCAATCGATGACCGATTCAGTGACCGACACCTGCCCAAACGTGTAGTCGACATCAGCGCCGGGGCGGGACGATGGCCCGATGATCGCTACTTTGCTGGTTAGAGAATTCGCGCCGGCCAAACCATCGATCTGTCTCTGATCGGGGCTGCCGAAGATTCTCAAGATCACTGCATCGCGAAGTTTTCCGGCCGGGGGAATCTCGTGTTCCTTAAAGAAGATCCCTTTGCTGGTACCACCGCGAACAATTGCGCAGGGCACACGTAACCATTCTCTATGCACGGTCATTCTTCTCCTTCTCAGTTGAGCCTGCATCACGTCGTTGACCGATGTTCCGGTGCACAAGGGACGGACTTCCAGCACGTCTTTGCAATCCTAAGTGTTTTCAAGTTCGACGAGCCGCACATGCTGGCGCTGGCCGGGTGGCACAGCGTACAGAGATCCACAAGAGCACGATTTTACGCCTGCCTGCGTCCCTTGAACATGCTTGGTTTATAAAGAAATGAAACTGAAAGATACTCTCATCTTATTTGGCCTACGCCAGCGGATTACTAAGCAGGAAACAACTCGGTGAAAATGGATGTACAATGTTTGCCGTTTTCAACGCGAAAAAGAAAAGCCGGACTTCCAGGAAAAGGAGAGCGGAAAAATGCCGAACAATGCGGTTGGTAGGCGGACGTTTCTGAAAGGTCTCGCGGTAACGGCATTGGGTTCGGCGGCTGCCGTTCCGATGCTGGAGAGTTATGCGCAGCAGGCTAAAAGCACGGCTGCTTCCGACAGCACACAACCTGTCCCAAACTCCGCCGGTACTAACCGGCCGAAGCTCAAGGCGCCTCCGCATGCATGTGACTCTCACATGCACATCTACGATCCGGAGCGGTTTCCATTTCCGGAATCCCCGACCTTGGCGGCCAATACGGAGCGAAGGCACTTTTCTGTTGCCACTGTGTCCGAATATCGCCTTCTCCAGAAGCGAAACGGAACGACCCGGGTCGTGGTGGTTACGCCGGCCAATTACGGTACGGACAATCGTTGCACGCTCGATGCGGTTTCGCAAATGTCTCCCAACGCACGCGGCATCGCGGTCGTACATCCGGAGGTGAGCGACGCTGAACTGAAGCACTTGAACGACAGTGGAATTCGCGGCATCCGTTTCACGGTCTTTGATCCGGCCACGGCGGTTACGAGGATCGACATGATCGAACCGCTTTCTAAACGGGTCAACGAACTAGGCTGGCACGTGCAAATTCATATGCGGGGCGATCAAATTCTGGAAAACGCCGACATGCTGATGCGGTTGCCTTCGCCAGTTGTATTCGATCACATGGCACGCATGCCCCAGCCGGTCGGCATTGACTATCCTGCTTTTAAGGTTGTCCTCGGCATGATCGATAAGGAGCGCACCTGGATCAAACTTGCGGGTGCCTATCTGAATACCAAAATCGGACCGCCTAGCTATGCTGATGCGACCAAGATCGCTCAAGCCTATGTCAAGGCGGCACCGGAGCGTTTGGTTTGGGGAAGCGACTGGCCGCACCCCACCGAGAAGGAAAAACCGAACGATGCGCTATTGTTTGACTTGCTCGGAGAATGGGCTCCTGATGAGAAAACTCGTCACCGTATCCTGGTCGAGAATCCTCGGGTGCTATACGGCTTCTCGAGTTAGGAGATGCCTATTTTGATCTTCGGACAAAGCTCCTCAACCCGCGAACCGCCAGGAGCAGGAATAGGGTTTAATGCTGATGCCTCGTTACTTCATATCCATTGAGGTGGGAGTCGCCGCTCTTTGCTTTAGCGTCCTCCTGGGCGTCGGATTCGGGGCTGGCTTGAATTTCAGGGCTTTCGGGCAGTTCACGCCTGGGATGGAGTCCACCGCAACAGCCGACCTCCCAAATTTGTCAGCCGAGGAGATTGCCAGTCGACTGGTCCAGGCGAACGCAAAGCGGGCTCAAGATCTTGTGGGATTCACAAGTCAGCGTGTGTATAACCTCGATTATCGCGGCTTTCCAGGGCACAGGGAAGCCAATATGGTCGTAGTAGCTCGCTATTCGGCTCCGGCAACGAAAACGTTCAATATCATCTCCGAATCAGGCTCGAAGTGGATTCTGGATCGGGTACTGAAAAGGCTTCTTGGTGCGGAAAGGGCGGCCGCTGAGCCTGTTAATCAGCGCCGAAACGCGCTAACGCAGGACAACTTCAGATTCACACTGCTGGGAACGAAGCCTACCCAACACGGCGGCTGCTATCGTTTACGGGCAGAACCGATACGCGATAACAAGTACCTGTTTCGCGGTGAGATATGCGTTAATGGGACCGACTTTGCCGTGGAGTTGATCGATGCGGAGCCATCGACGAGTCCTTCCATCTGGATTAAAAAGACCCGTATCGAGCACCAGTACGAAAAGGTCGGCGAATTCTGGTTGCCCGCTTATAACAAGTCGGTTTCCAGCACCTTGCTTGGTGGTACGGCTACGCTCACCATTCAATACACGGATTACGAGCTGGAACCCGGGCAGCTCGCTCGCTAATTGAGGACATTTGTTGCCAGTAGCGAATCTCAAGACTGCGTAACTCGCCTATGGATACGGCGGATCGCAGGAGAGAACACGGTCATATCGAGGCAAGCCGAGGCGAGCACAACTACCCGGCCATTAGAGCGACAAAAAATCCCGGTCAGGCCCAAGTGGATATGGGCTCGTCGGCCTGCTCCTCACCCGCAGTCTGGATCTTGAGCTTGTCGACTTGCTCCTCATCCACAATTTGGTTTTCTTTAGGGGCGCGAGACTGTTTCTGGTCTTGGCGCTTATGAGAGTTCTCTTTCGACCATTGGCGGATCAAGATTTCCTCCGGATTCAGCTCGCCATCGATATTCGGGGTGCTCTCGGTCAGCTTTTTGCGGACATCAGCGGCTCGTTGAGCGGAGGCCGCTTTCTCCGCTGCCGCGGCGGAGTAGAGGCTGGCTAGATCAGGGTTCATGAGGTTGCCGTGAATATGCATAGGCCGCTCCTGAAGATCCGAAGGCAATCGTCATGCCAGAATCCGGCCAGTCAGATTAGAAGACCCTTATCCATAAGCCGGACGATTGCACCATTCCGCTTCTTGCGCCGGCTTATCTTAGACACTAATATCCACCTCGGGAGTCCTGAACGACCGAAGGTGATGTACCAGATTTTAAAGTACTTATGCTGAGGGCAGTTAGTAATTCTGACGTAGAGGGGGCTAACACACATTTCTCACAGAAGAGCCGGATAGATTGCATGTTGCGCTCGCCTGCTAATCAGAGCGAGTTGCGTGCGCCATGTTTGGCTGGCTCAGTGGCGGTTTGCCAGCAGAGCTACGCGGATGTTGAGGGCTGTGGGGCAGGCGGCGGGCCCTCCTCGGCTGGCGCGGCCAGCATCCGCGCAAGACCCCATGATAAGAAAACAATGGCTGTCACCGCGAGTAGGTACGCGACGGAGAGCCGGAACGCTGCGCTCCATAATTCTCCCCGTAGAGTTGCGCGGTTGGGAATCCAGTGGATCAACCGATAAGGCAGGTACACGCCGGCCAAAAGTACAACGGCGAGACTCGACCAGTAGCGCCACCTACGCAACACTCCGAGCCCATTTTGAATTTTGTTCCCACGCAACGCGGTAAAACCATCGCGCGCAACAAGTGAGCCAATGGGCAACAGGACGGCGGGCACTAACACCCAGATCACCCCCCAAGTTCCCCAGTCGAGCGCGCTGGTGACCGTTCGCGGCGGCAGGTGCACGATTTGTGCAAGGCGTACCGCGTACCTCTCACTGTTCCAATAAAAGGCCAACAGTGCGAGTTCAATGATGCTGAAGACAATCTTCCACAGTGCGTATGCCGGAAGTGTGCGTAGAGAGCGGCTCAACCTGAGACCACTAGGCGCAGAGTAGAACGCCCCGAAGACCGTGCACTGCATCCAGAGCGAGAAAAAGGCGATGACGATGGCGATGAGCAACGAAGTCGCGACCTGCCACGGGTTTTCATCCGGCCAAGTCAGCCACCAATAGCCGAGCGCAAGCAGGGTAAGTGTGGCCACAGCTTGCAGAGCCCAGGTAACGGCAAACCGCATGGTCACTCCGTTTCGTGCGTTCATTTGACAGTCACCGTCTTTGCATCGGTAGTACTGAAATACTGCGGCTGATACATAGGTTCCACGCGCGCCGGGCTGATTCGGAAGCGGCCTGGGTTCACGACCTTGAGCAGATAAACGTACTCGCGCTGGCCATGCAAGAACCAAGTCTGGAAGAAGTCTGTCTGGTTGTCATGCAGTTCGCGGTCTGTAAACCAGCGCCCCCACCATGTCGGCTGTTGATCGAGTTCATAGAGATCATCGCGTGGAATCGACTCCGCGCCCGAGAGGACCGGGTCTTCCACCATCAGGTAACGCCAGTCGCCGCCGCCCACTGTAAGACGTACTGCGATCACGTCACCCACATTCAATGTGTCCGGCATTGGGTCGAGATGATAGACAATACGTCCGTTTTTCTGCGTGGAATTGAGGCGGAAGTATTCGCGCACAATGCTCAACTGGAAGCTGCCGGAGTTGGTAACGCTGCGATCAGTCGAGTAGTACTGCTGTCGCACGGACCAGTAGAGGCTTCCCGCGCCTCGCTGGACAACGCGCACAGAGTTACCGCCGCCCAGGTCTCCCGCCGTGAGCCGAACGACGACGGCAGGCTCGGTGGCATTCGCCGGGGCGAAGTGCTTCGACAAAACCTGGCGATTGTTGACGTAAACTTCGGCGGTAAAATCTCCGGCAAGTTCGCCACTTTGCTTCATGAAGTCAGTGAGGCCGAAGACGACCATTGCGGTCTGCTTGGTAGAGTCCCACCAGAAGCCCTCGTTGCGATGCGTCACCAAGTATTGCGCGGCCTTGACTAGCAAGGGGCTTTGCGGGCGCTCGGCAGTGAGCAACTTGAGTGCAAGTGCGGTGGACTCGACGGTGGTATCTGAAGTGAAGTCGAGAAGCCAATCATGATCTGAAGGCCACCAGGCCTGCGAATCATTTTGCTTGACGCCACTTTCCAGGTGCGCCGCGAGTTCACCGGAACGTCCGTCGCCCATTTTGCGAAGAGCCAAGCCGAGCACGGCTGTACCAAAAGGCGAGAGGTTGTCGCGGCGCTGCCACGCAAGCTCAGTCACTTCCTTGTCGCCCCGGCCGGAGAGAGCAAGCGCATAGGCCGCATACGCTTTGAGATCAGGATAAAGCTTGCGATCCCCCTTCATCGCCGCGACCAGCCATTTGCGCGACTTTGCCAGCACGTCATAGCGTGTGGTGTATCCGGCTGCCTGCGCTTGTCCGAGGCCCTGCACGACGTAGGCCGTCATAAAGACACTGTCATCGTCGGTCTTCCACCAACCCCAAGCACCATCGTCGTGCTGATAGGAGTAGAGGCGTTCCAGTCCGGCGTTGACCTTGCGTTCGAGTTTGTCGGGTCTGATGTCTGACTTTAAATTCAGCTGCTTGATCGCCTGCGACACGATGACGTTCGGCAGGAAGCTCGACATGGTTTGTTCCGTACACCCATAAGGATAGGTAGTCAGGTAGTCGAGCGCGCTGAAGATGGTCCCGGCGACCGAAGGTGCAACATCAATCTCCAGAGAACGAGAGTCAGGCTGCGAAGATCCGGGGAATACCAAATCAACTTTCTGCTCGCCTCCGGCGCTAATGGAGCCGGTGTGTGAATCGGCAAGTTTGACACCAAATGGCTCAACAGGAAGCGTCACTTCGATCGCGTCGGACTCTTGATCCGTCAGTGCTTTTCCTAGAACTCGCGCCTTCGAAGCATTCAGCACCTTGACTCGCCAATCCAATTTCGCATCCGCACCGCGGGCGACAGGCACATCTTGCGTCTTACCGTCGAGAACCTGAAGGCCGTCAAACTCTATGGAGAGGCGTGCGGTTTTGTCACTGGGCAAATAGTTATGCACGATGGTTGACACCGTTACCTCGTCCCCTTGCCGGAAGAAGCGCGGCACTACGAGGCGCACCAGCAGGTTCTTGCGTACAATGACCTTGCTGATGGCCGCGCCAACCTTGGAATCCGCGGTAATGCCACGGGCGGTTGTGCGCCAAGTCGTGAGCGAGTCCGGAAACTCAAACTTCACCTGCGCTTCGCCGCTATCGTTCGTCTCAACTTCCGCATTCCAGAATGCCGTATCCGGAAACGCCTTGCGCACCTTGGGCTGGACCAAGCGGTCAGGTTTGAGTTGCGCTAGAGCGTGGTGTGGACGCAGTTGCGCAAGCTCCATCGCTCTCTTGCCGGCCGTGCCATAGAAATAATACTGAAGAGAAGTCGAAGTACCGACCGTGTCGTACACTTCGCCATAAAAGGCCTGTACAATGTTGGGCCCGTACTCCTGGCGTAAATCGTAGATAGCTTCGTCGACCACCCCAATGCTGAATTCGCCGCGCACGGGGTGGCCGAAGGCGTCGCGCGCAGTCAGTTTGTAGACGGCAGGACTGCCTGGTTCGAACTGTGGCTGCGAAGACTGCAGTTCGACGTTCAACGCCGCGTTGGTTGCAGGTACCTTCAGTTTCTTGCGCCCAGAGTAGAGCTTTCCGTCTTGTATGTAGGTGGCATGGATCCACGCATTCGGCGCGTACTCAGGCTTGATTGGGATATCCAACATCACGGTGCCGTTATTGGTACGCGCCACCTGGTAGTGATACAGATAATCTCCCTCCACGGTCACCAGCACATGCGAAGCGCCCTCAGGTGCAGCAACGATTACCCGCGCGCTTTCGCCAGACTTGTACTCCTTCTTGTCGGTAATAATCTTGAGTGTCCCGCGCTTTTGTCCTTGTGCCCACCAGGGAGTCCTCCCCGGCACCCACAAATGAGCAAAGGCCTCTACTTCGCGATGTTCTGGAGTTTGCGCCGAGACGCGCACACAGAACTGGCCTGCTTGCGGAATGCGGAAGCTGATTTGCGCACTGCCGCCGGCGTCGGTGGGGCCGGCGGTCGTCGCGAGAGGTTGCGTAAACTGCCGGGTCTTTGTGTCAAAAGAAATCAGCTCCGCGCGAAATTCAGTTTGCACCGCATGCGAGTTATAGTCGCGCGCTGAAATCTGTATCTTCGCTTCAGCCCCGGGCTGATAGACATAAGAGTCTGGCTGAGCTGAGACAAAGAAGCTGCCGTAGGTGCCGAAAGCAAAACCTATGCCAGAAATCTCGCGATTGCCCTCGTCGGTAACCCGTGCCTCTATGCGGTACCGGAGATCGTTTCGGTGCTTGTCGGGCGAGGTGGCCAAGGTGATCGTCAGCTTGCCATCGGCGTCGAGCGTGCCTTTATGTTCCTCCGTCTGCTCGCCTCCGTAGCCCGAATAGGAGCCGTCTTCTTGATCCTCACCTTCATCCGCATCGGTGTCATCGTCGCCGTCCACGGTGTAACGTCCAGGAGCCCACCATTGGCTTTTATGTACCACCCATGCGACCTTCGCATGCGCAACCGGCTCGCCAAAATAGTAGCGGGCTTCGATGGTCGCTGTAATAGATTGCCCTTGTATTATCCGAGTAGCCACAGGAGTGACACGCACTTGATACTCAGGCTTCTTGTATTCCTCCACTCCAAAGTTGACGGATCCCAGGTAGCGTTCGCCAGCTTTCAGTTCGATGGACCATTCTCCAAGCGCTGCATCAGCAGAAATGTTGTAATCGCCGTGGAGAGTTCCGTTGGAGTTGATTGCGACTTCCTGCGTAAGCTTGTTGTTTCCCTGTGCATCGCGTAGTTCCACGTGGAAGGTGTGCTCACTGGGAACCTGATAGCCGACAGGAGTGCGCGCACGCAGCAAAAACTTAAAGTGCATCTGGTCGCCGGGACGATAAATGGGGCGCTCGGTGTATCCATAGGCATGAATGCGCGACTCCTCGCCGCTGCCGAGCGTCCAGGAGTTCAGGGCATTGGCGGCGAAGCGTTTGCCGTCTGCGACAAGCACGGTGACGGAGTCAGGCCGTTCAACCTTGGCCTGCTGCAGTACGATACCGTTGGCATCCGTTTTAGAGTTGGCCACTTGCTCGCGGTCCACCCACAGGAGCACATCGGCGTTTGCCACGGGCTTGCCTGATTTGCGCTCGATAACGTAGCTGAGCACCTGTCCGCGTGCGGTTTTTGTAATGACCGCGATATCGGTGACGATGACGATGGTATAGGCGCGCAAGCCACCGGCAGTAGCCTCCACGAGGTAGACACCCGCATCCTTCACGGGAATCCCCACGGTTTGCGACCCCCATTGTTGCTTGCCAGGGGCAGCAGTCCAGCTCCACACGGCGACTAGCTGCTGGGGATTGAGGATTGGAACCTGCGCGTAGTGCTCCACCTTGCTGACACGAGCGACGGCTCGCTCCTGACGCCACTCACGGATTTTCGAACGCGATTCACGGCTGAACTGCCCTCGAACGAAGTCGCGGACCCGCGCCCAGACACGATGCTTCCAAGCGTGGAACTTTTCCAGCAACGTGTGCTCGTGTCCAACGCGAGGACCGATCCCGCCGAAGCTGTGCTGGTCCTTGACCAACGCAAAAAACTTGACCGGATCGTTGACGCGGTAAAGACGAAACTCCAGCGTCGTGACATTTTGCGCCCAGACGGAAATCTCCGCCTTCTCGCCCGGCCCATACGTCTGGCTGCTGTTCAGGGTAAAGGACGGCTTATCGGACTGTGCCCAGGCGGGCACGGCCAAAGAGAGCATTAGCAACACGGCCGCAATCAGCCTGCTACGCATTAGTTCGCTCCCCGCAAAATGTTCCAGCGATAGACGCCAAGAAACGCGTGGTTTTCCGGCAAGGGTCGCCAGCGCGCGTCCGGGTAATGCAAAAGCTCTTGTAGCGTCGGGCGGCGGACTTCGCCAAGGCCGCCCCCAATCCTGCCGGTGTGATAGACGAGCAAAGGCTCCGCCGTAGCGTCCAGCGCACTGCGCTCGAGAAAAGTCATGGCATGAAAGGCCGAGCGCTGCGAGCCCTGATGGAAGAAAAGCAGATCACCCGTGCGCGCATCCCGTATGCGGCGTGACACGAAGTAAGTGTTAAAGCGGCGCAAGGAGTCGGCATCGGCGAACTCGGCAAAGGCTCCGCCATGCAGGTCCTCGCGCGCAAACGGCCCCGGGCGAGTGCGGAATAAAGACGCGCCGAGAGGGGTGTGTGGATAACTGTACTGCCCCACTTCTTGAATTGCCGGTAGGCGCGGCAGCGACAGCGCAGCAGCCCACTCCCCATCGTGTCGGCGCAAAGATTCGCGATACGCAAAGCGCAGCAACGAAGCGCAATCGTTCACTTCTCGGGGAAGCTTCGGTTGCAGGAAGAATTGTGATTCGGAGAGGAAGGCAAACCATCGCCGGAACGATTCCGCATCGGCATCGTCGCCCAAGCGAAGAAAATCCGGTGTACCATCCTGGTACGAATCCGAGAAGCTTGGCGTAAGCGTGACCGCAACTTCCCGAGTAACTCCTGCAAGGGTACGTATACGCACGCAAGCCTCCCCGGGAAGCACACCGGCGCGTAGACGGACGAGTACTCGGCCGTTCGAGGACTCGACGGAGTCCACTCGCAGGAGCGAAGGATCGGACGAAGTTATCTTAAGTGCGCCTGGATCCCGCCCTGCGCCATAAACCTCCAGCAGCGTGGTCGCAGCTCCGTCGGCTTCAATGCTGGTATCTCTGATGGATGTGACAAGACTGGAGTGCCCATTGACACGCGCGAATGCAATCACCAGCACGGTGATGCTCACTACGGCGGCCGTCACGAGCTTTTTCTGCCGTCGGCGCAAATGACTCACATCCCTCGCGTGTGCAGATTGTAGCTCTCGACCGAACCCACCGCAATAGTTGTAATAGTCTGCACTCGATCTTGCAGCCGGCGCCGGCGAGTACGCATTTTTCGGGCATCGCGCAGCGTCCTGGCGGCGTTCTCAAGCTCCGCATCTGGCGACGATTCGCCTACAACTGGTTCTTCGGTCCCTCAGCCCCGTTTAGGAGCGGAGAAGCAAAGCCGTCGGATCTCTGTTGCACCTGCGTAGTCAGTTGCCGTCTTGCTCGCAAGATCAGCGGCTCTAACCTTTACTTCTCGGAAGTCAATCCTTCCTGTTCCGAGATAGGCTGTACCCGATTGCAGCGATCGCAATTGCTCCGACAGCTATGAGTGCCATTCGTTGCTTCATGAGTATTGCCGGAAGTATTGCCGGATAGTGTCGCGGAGCCAATACAGGGCGAGGATGACTGCGCTGGGCGCAGATTCCGCAAACAGATGTTTGTGTCCATGCACTGGCTCAATGATCTGCCAGAGCCAATGAAAGCGATAGGTACGCAGCCAGCAGGCCCAATATCTTAAGCTCATGCCACCGTAGCCGCAAGACGATCACAACCAACGCAATCGAAAGCACCATACCGGCAGGTAACAATCGCCTCGCACTTCCATGAACCGGAAAGTAGTGCTGGTATCCACTCCTTTTGCAGTGTGTTGCACGTTCGCTACCGAACCGTGTTTCGCAAGTAGGGGAGAATTTCAGCTAAACGCAGAGGCGGAGTGCAACGCAGTTTTCATTTCGTAGGCGCCTGTAGCGTCCCTGCAGGGGTCTTAAAACTGGTCGTTCTTCCTTAACCACCACAAAGTTGCAGGTCAGCTTTGAATGCCCATATATGGAAGCGACCATATATGGGCAGAGTGCCGAATGTTGGGCAGTCAGAGCAGCATATAGCATCTTCCGCAGCGTTCCGTAAGAGCTTTATTTATTGCCGCCCAGAGCCTCATTCGAGGGTCGCGATAATCAACACTGCTCGCGCCGCCCACTTTCCGCTTTGCGCTATTTGTCTACTTGGCAACAAGATTTCTACGAGGACCAAGACGCCAGGTCTGGATGGAACTTAACGGACTCTAAAGTCCCGGCCGACGAAGGCTCGAACGAAGTTCTCCGTTGGAATTACACGTGCTCCGGCTGAAGAGGTGAGCGCATTTGCGGGCGAGTTGGAGTTTCGAAGCAATCGAGGCGCGTAATGATTGAGATCCGAATTCATGGTCGCGGCGGACAAGGTGCGGTGATCGCTTCTCAGATTCTGGCCCAAGCGGCATTTCGGGAAGGCATGCACGTACAAGCATTTCCCGCGTTTGGCTCAGAGCGGCGCGGTGCTCCTGTTACCGCGTTTCTTCGTCTTGATCGCTCTCCAATTTGGGTGCGCTCCGAGGTGTACGAGCCGAATGGGCTCATGATCCTCGACCAGAGCCTCATCGGGTTGAAGTCAGCCAATGTGACCGCCGGGCTTCAACCTGGCGGCTGGATTCTCATCAATTCGCCGAAAGACGCCTCCGAATTTACCGAGCTGCAAGGATTTGCCGTGACCACGGTGGATGCCTCAGCTATCGGCCGGAGGCAGAAGCTCGGAAGTCCCACTGCTCCCATCGTCAACACCGCGATGGTCGGTGCAGTTGCCGAGTTGACCGGGATTGCCAAGCTGGAGAATTTGGCGGAGGCAATCCGCAGCGCCGTGCCGGTAAAAGTCGATGAAAACGTGGCGGCCGCGCAGAGAGGCGCGCAAGCTGTCCGCAAGTATCGGTTGGCGGAAGATCGGAGTCGCGAACATGTCAACGCTTGACCGGGAATTCCTGGGAGATATGCCACTCACAGCCACCGCCAGTCGCTCCACCATCGCTATCGACACGGGAACCTGGAAGTACCTTGAGCCGCGCTATGAGGATAAGCTTCCCCCTTGTTCCCACGCGTGTCCTGCCGGCAACGACATCTCCAAGATGATCGCGCTGCTGGCCGCCGGTGACCCGGCTGGGGCCGCACAGCTCCTGCGTGCCGCCAATCCACTGCCTGCGACTCTTGGCAGGGTCTGCCCGCATTTTTGCGAACAGCAGTGCAATCGCGAGACCTTTGGCGGAGCCATTACGGTTCATATGCTGGAGCGTTTCCTGGGGGAATTGCCATTCACCCCGCCACCCACACTCGGTGGTGGCCGTAAGGTTGCGGTTGTGGGGGCGGGGCCGGCGGGGATCACGGCGGCCTATTCGCTCGCTCGCGCCGACTATGAAGTCGAGGTTTTCGACGATAAGCCAAAGCCTGGCGGTTATCTACGCACCGGAATTCCCGACTACCGGCTTCCGAAAGAAGTACTGGATAGAGAGATCGCGCTAGTTGAGGGCGTGGGAGTGAAATTCACTCCGAAGACGCGAGTTGGACGCGACATCAGCTTCGAGGATTTAAAGAGCAGATTCGACGCCGTAATCGTTGCCGTCGGATTGCACGCGGCGCGGCGGTTAGCCATCCCAGGCATCGAGCACCCGCGTGTCTATGACGGAGTTGAACTGCTGGAACAGATTCTACTTGGCAAAAGCCTCGACCTTCCCCGGAAAGTCGCGGTCATCGGGGGCGGTAACACGGCGATCGATGTTGCACGCTCGCTCCTGCGCTTGGGTGTGAAGCCCACGATCGTTTATCGCCGCACGGAAGCCGAGATGCCCGCCATAGCCTCTGAAGTCACGGAGGCGAAACAGGAGGGGGTAGCATTTCATCTGCTCGCGGCACCAACTGCCGTTGTGATAAGGCACAATGCCATCGTCGGCCTAGAGTGCACAAAAATGCGGCTTGGCGCCCCAGACCAGTCCGGGCGGCGCGCGCCGGAACCAATCCCCGACTCACAGTTTCGCATTCCCGTGGCGGGAGTCGTTTTGGCAATTGGCGAAACGACCAACATGGGATTCCTGCCCGAAAATTTGCGCGGCGCAAGCCTTGCGGGGAACCTTGAAGGAATCTTCGTCGCCGGTGATGCATCGACAAACGAGGGCACGGTAGCGGCTGCCGTGGGTTCCGGACGCCGGGCAGCCGCCATGGTCGATCAATACCTCCGGAGTGGGAACACGGCAGAGAGTGAGCCCTCACTCCAGAGCCTCTGGTCACGCCAGGTTAATGCCCTGCAGGTTGCTGATCTCCAACAGCTCAATCCTGCGTATTTTTCCCCGGAGCGGGCGCCGAAGATACAGAAGTCAAACGGGGCAATCCCGCCAACGACCTTCAAGGAAATCGTCAAGGACTTCAGTGCCGGATCAGCACTCTCTGAAGCGCGCCGCTGTTTCGGCTGCGGCACGTGCAACGGATGTCTCAATTGCTACTACTGGTGTCCGGATATCGCGATCCATGGCAGCTCACCAATCGATCTCCACATCGACGCGGATCACTGCAAGGGGTGCGGAATATGTGTGGAAGAGTGTCCGCGTGGAGCCATGGCACTCAAGGAGGCGGGCCGATGAGGACTGTACTGAAAGGCAACTCCGCGGTAGCACATGCGGTGCGTATGGCTCGTGCGCAGGTCATCTCGGCCTACCCGATCACGCCGCAGACTACGATTGTCGAAGAACTCGCCGACATGGTTGCCAATGGAGAGTTGGACGCCCGCTTCGTCAAGGTTGAATCCGAGCACTCTGCCATGGCGGGCTGCATCGCAGCCGCTTCCGCCGGTGCGCGAAGCTTCACCGCGACATCCTCGCAGGGCTTAGTCCTGATGCATGAGATGTTGCATTGGGCCGCCGGAGCTCGTTTGCCGATTGTGATGGCCAATGTGAATCGTGCGCTGGGCACACCGTGGAACATCTGGGTAGACCAAACCGATTCGCTGTCGCAGCGAGATACGGGATGGATGCAGATCTACTGCCAATCGGCCCAAGAGGTGTTTGACTCGGTCATCCAGGCTTTTGAAGTCTCACAACGGGTTCTGCTCCCTACCATGGTGCTTCTGGATGCCTTCTTCCTCTCACACACCTACGAAGATATGGAGATGCCCGAGCAGAGACTGGTGGACGATTTCCTCAGTGTGCTCGAAACCCCGCATAAGATCGACCTGGCCCGGCCGGCATCGCACGGCCCGATAGCGGACGCCAGCGTCTACATGGAGTTTCGCAAGAAAATCGAGCTGGCCCACGAGCAGGCACTGGTGGACTGGCAGGAAGTTGGCCGGACCTGGGGCAATCTCACGGGCCGCAACTATGGGCTGGTGGAGGAATACCGCAACGATGACGCGCAAGTGGTGCTGGTAGCGTGCGGCACGCCGGCGATGACGGCACGGGCCGCAGTCGACAGCCTGCGCGAATCTGGCGTCCCGGCCGGCTTGCTGAGACTGCGCGTTTTTCGTCCCTTTCCGGCAGACACCGTGAGATATGCGTTGGCCGGCAAAAAAGCAGTCCTAGTGCTGGATCGCAACTGCTCGTTTGGCCACCACGGAATCTTTCATCAGGAGATCAAGTCCGCTCTCTACGACTTATCTCCGGCGGACCGTCCGCTGGTGCGAGGCATTGTCGCCGGACTCGGTGGCCGGGATATCACGCCCCGGATTCTTGAACAAATGCTGTTGCTGGCGTGGAACAGAAAGCTGTCGCAGCCATGTACTTGGTGGAACACTTCGCTGGAGCAAGAATCGGCGGAGGCTTGTCCAGCGGTCCAAATTGAGGTGAGGAAATGAGCGCCACACAGTTAGGGTATGACCCGCGAAACATGCACTTGCCAGAACAGGAGCTGTTGCAATCCGGTCATCTCGCCTGTTCGGGATGTGGCGCCGTAGTCGGTATGCGAATCGCGCTAAAGGCTTTGGGGGAAAGCACCGTCGTTGTGATCCCGGCCTGCTGCTTTGGCGTCCTCAATGGACCTTATCCATTTTCAGCCCTCAAAGTGCCTGTTCTAAATGTCGCCTTCGAGACCGCTGGCATATCGGCCGCGGGTGTTCGTGCCGCTCTCGATATGCAGAAACAAACCGATGTGAATGTCCTGGCTTGGGCTGGGGATGGTGGCACCTTCGATATCGGTCTCCAGTCTCTATCAGGAGCAGCGGAGCGCAACGACAACATCATTTACGTCTGCTATGACAACGAAGCATACATGAACACCGGCATTCAGAGGTCGTCGGCGACACCTTATGGTGCCTGGACCACGACCACACCGGCTGATTCGCCGAAGAGTGAACCGAAAAAAAACATCATGGAGATCCTGGCTGCACACAGGATCCCGTATGCCGCAACCGCATCCATCGCCTATCCGGATGACTTTTTCCGGAAAATGCAAAAGGCAAGGACGGTTCAAGGTACAAGGTTCATCCACTTGTGGGTGACCTGCCCGACAGGGCACAAGTCCGAGGAACGCTATTCGATCAAAATCGCCCGTTTGGCGGTGGAGACCGGGGTGTTTCCACTGTACGAAGTCGAGTACGGAACTCGCTACACAATTAATCGCAAGCCGTCTTTCAGCGATCTTACCGAATATCTCAATCTGCAAGGCCGGTTTCGCCATCTTGCCGGGGCCCAGATTGAGACAATGCGGCGCAACATTAAGTGGGAATGGAAACGGCTACAGGCAAGAGTCGAAATGGGCCAGAAACTTGAGGACACCTCCGACTAAGGGAAGCCTAACTCCGGGTAACGAACTGTAAGGAAGCGACCATGCGAATCGACTGCCTCAGTCTTCATGATCTTCCGGCAAACCAGCGCTGGCTGCCATGGAGCGACCTCCCATTCCTGGATAAATACGTGTTGCAATTTGCGGAGAAACGCTTCGATCAGCAATTCAGAACTCGCCATGGACAACTCTTTCGTTTGGTCTACGACGGCCGCTCGATTCGTGTGCCGTTCGCAGTTGAGTTGGATGATAAGAGTCGCCGCAAACTGGACGGGTGCGAAGGCATCATCGCGGATATTGACGGCCAAAATGTGCTTTATTACTCCGACCAGTATGAGCTCGAGATGGCTTGGCTCGTCCTTTCGGAAAGCCGGGGATATTGAGGGAATACCGGCAGCATATTTCCATCCGCCAATGAGCTGGAGTGCAGTTCCGTTTGCCCGTTTCAGTACTTATAGGGAACTTTAACAATATCGCTCACCAGAGCGTCCATGGCAGCGTCGTCGGACGTGAGGCGAACCCCCTGTCTTACTAACCCTGCTAGGAGATTCTTTCCAGCCGCATCGACATACGACACATCCGCGAGGTCAACAAGAACATTCTTTGGATGAGAGCGGGAAAGGACAGTGCGGCAGCAACTCCTCAACTCGTCCACCCAGGCAGACGCAAGCTTTCCCTCCACGACGATTCTGATATCATTTCCGTCTCGAACTGTGATCCTCAGCATCTGGAGCCCTCAGTGCGGTAAGAGCAGTTTAGGCTCCAATCCTGACCTCTGCCTCCAGAACCTGAATTTGGCATAATGCCGGGCCGATCAGCGAATTCGGCATAATTGAGCAACCTTGACCACTTTCTGCCTGCCGAAACATGGGCACCCTGACAGAGTTTGGGCAGAGCCGTCGCGGGGCTGAAGTCACCGCAGGATATCCTGGCGCGATATTCCGAGCTTTCGCATCTTCCCCTGTAGAGTCGTTCGCTTCAGGCCTAACTTCGACGCGGCTCCATGTGGACCAGAGATAACCCCGGCGGTTTCTCGCAAGATCCGTAGTATGTATTCGCGCTCGGTGGATTGCAGTGTTTCGTCCGCCTCGAAAGAGGGCCTTGCGGATTCCTTTAGCTCCTCTATGGGGACATTCAATACTGGTCCGCGAGATAATATGACAGCCCGCTCAACAAAATTCTCCATCTCTCGAATATTTCCTGGCCAGTGCCAGCTGCAAAGTGCGGCCATTGCCGATTCGGGAATTTTCTTGATCTTCCTACCCATCTGACGCGCGTACTTCTGCGTGAAATAGTGCAACAGAAGCGGGATATCGTCCTTTCGTTCACGAAGCGGGGGCACCACGATTGGAAATACTCGCAGCCTGTAATACAGATCGCTGCGAAATTCATTATCGGCAACCATTTGTGCGAGATTCTGATTGGTGGCCGCGATCAAGCGCACATCGACGTGAATCGTTCGAGTGCTGCCTAACCTTTCAAACTCGCTTTCCTGGAGTACCCTTAGAAGCTTCGGCTGTAGCTCCAGTGGAATATCTCCAACTTCGTCCAGAAATATCGTCCCTTGGTTCGCCAACTCCAGCCTGCCTATTTTTTGCGAGATTGCACCCGTGAAGGCGCCCTTTTCGTGCCCAAAGAGTTCGCTTTCCAGCAAGCCCGTCGGAATCGCGGAGCAGTTGATTTTTACCAGAGGGCTCTTGCAGCGTTGACTGAGGCGGTGAATGGCGCGGGCAATGAGCTCTTTTCCGGTACCTGTTTCTCCTAGGATCAGCACGGCCGCATCGGTGGGTGCTACTGTTTCCACCTGTGTTAAGGTCCCCTTCAGTCCTGTGCTCTCACCGATGATTTCATCAAAGTTGAAGACAGTGCGAATTTCGTCTTCTAAATACGACTTCTCCTCCGCGAGTTTTTCTTTCAGCTCGGCAATCTCACGAAAAGCCAGAGCATTATCAACCGCGATGGCCACTTGATTTGCAATCTGGTGCAGCAGGTCCGTGTCGTCCATGCTAAACGCGTGTTCACCACGGCTCGCAACCGTCAAAACGCCGACGGTCCGTCCCTGGTTGATCAAGGGGAAACAGCACGCCGATCTAATTCGTTCAGCGACCAGTGCGCGCGTCGACTCCGCTGGAAATTCCTGAAGATCAGCGTCGAGCCGGCCAATCAGAAGCGGCTTGCCGCTCCTGAACACCCGCCCCGCAATCGAACCCTCGATAGGGTAGGGTACTTCGGAAAGAAGCGAACCCTTTTCATGCGGGAAATCGATCGCATATGTCCGCAGACTATTGTCGTGAGAGTCGAGCAGGATCAGAGTGGCGTAATCGTGGTGTATAACCCTGCGTAGAGCGGAAGAAATAGCTCCGAAAACCTCTTTCAGCTCGAGGCTTCTCACCAGGGAATTCGTAATACCGAGTAGCAGACGAGTTCGGTCCCGCTCTTGTTGCAGATACTTCTCATAAGAGATTGCCTCTTGAGAGCGCAAGTGGTTATCGACGGCCAAGGCCACTCCGAAAATTGCCTTCTGCAGCAATTCCAATTCCGAATCCGTATAGCCAACGTCTTCTTTGCGCCCGAATGCAACCGCGCCCAGTCTTCGCTCCGCCGCAGTGAGCGGCATGAGGCATACGCGTCGAATCTCGCTGTCTAGGAATACGCGATTGGCTGTCGGAAAGCGGGTGTCTTGCGTAGGATCGTCAAGCACGATGGTTCGCTGAGTCCGCCAGGCAAGTCCGGCTGGCGATTCATCGTTCGCGATTTCTAGTCCCACAGGGATGCTAACCGCGCGACTCGTTTCGACGAGACTGACCCTCATCACGTCCCTCACCGGGTCGTGAAGGCTGACATAAAGCGCGTCGAAAGCCACCAGAGGTTGGAGGCGTGAAAAGAGGTCATGAAAAAGTTCCTGCAGATCGGTGTGGCAGCTGATGCAGTCAAACACTTCCACGAGAGCTTGAAGTTTACGCTCGTTCGCAACCAGATGCTCCGACCTTGGAGTGCTCGTCGACAAAATACCTGCTCGCTCCGGCCATCCCAAGCCTTAATATATATTAGGTTTCGAATCAATTTACAGATCTATCACGGCATGAACATCTGCTGGTGCTTGCGGACAACAAACTTCATGCTTGCGCCGATGATTAAAATCCGGCCGGCCTCCTAAGAAGAGCCGACTCGACGATTTCATTGCGACCACCGGGTCGTAAGCAACTCCTTTGATCACACAGCTCGTAAGACTGCAATGCGTCAGCTAATCCAGCGATACGCGTAAAAGCTCGGCGTCACCCCGTTTTCGGCTGTTTGTGGGCCCGTCCGCGGATCATCCTCGCATCGCACGGGGACCGGCGTCGTTTGGCACTGAATCGCTTCCGCAATTGTTTGCACAGCACTCCCAAGTCGCACGATCGCTTCGTAGCAAGCAGGGCAAGTCGTGTCAGCCGGAAGTCCCTCGGTAAGCACGACACTGACATGCGGCTCGCAACGTGTGCAGTTGGAGCTAGCATTGGCGTCAACATAACTCGGCATTGTCTCTCTCCCTTTGAGACTCACGTTTGGTATATCCGTTTGGGCCGACCAAGGCATGCGCCTCGCCTTACGGTTGCGATGCGACGAATGTGGTAATCCACTCGTTGCCGATCACTTCAAATGCGTCTGGTTCAGACTCGGAGTGGACAACACGAATATGGGACTCGTAAGGTTTGACTTTTGCCTCGGTCGCGGGGCCGGCATACCGGCCATACGCAGCTACCGGCACAATCGCCGATTCCGGACAGGCAAGCGCACAAGCGCCGCAGTCTGTGCATTCTTCAGGGTCGATATAAAGCGCCGGCTTGGTCGACAGTTCATCCTTGTTGGCGTAGATGCAATCGAATGGACACACGTCCATGCATGCATTGTCGGTACCACTACAAAGGTTCTGAATTACGTATGGCATATCTTCCTCCTTGCGATTAACTCCGTGCGACCGATTAGGGCCACGGACGTAGACGGCAAACTTACCTCTGAGTCAGATATACTTCCTTGCCGCATCAGTGCCGTGTAGGTCCGTATTGTTAAGCTGCTTTTGGCTGCTGCCGGCCAGCAACTGGCGACTTTGCTCAATCTCTTCGAGCTGTGCAGAAATCAATGGGTCGTTCGCAACAAATTCAGCTCCGTCTTTCCGCATCGTCATCAGTACGTCTCTTCCTCGTTCGTCCACGAAACTCAACGCGCGTAGATCCACCCGGATCCGTTTCAATCCAGTGCGGCGCCACACTCCTTTCCAGACCCTGGCCAACTCGCTTACCCACGGGCCATTGAGCTTCCCTTCCAGCCTGAGAATGGCTTTTTCTTTCGCTACGAACGGTGTAATGCGTAACATCTCATTAACTCCTACCCAAGGTTGTGCACGTTCTCTGCCAGTGCTTCGAACTAGTCGCTTTGACGCGAAACCCCGCTCCAGGGAACACTTTGCAAGCATTGTCGTAATAATCGAGATTGGACGGGATAAGGCAAGTGGCGACATCTCGTCACAGTGACGCGGAGTTCGTCGCTCTCAAAAAAGTACGACAGTAATACGCGTACAAACTACCGAGCTTGCCGGATGAAATTCCATTTTGTCGGAGATCCTGAGATGTATCGGACCAGGGCGGAGGTGCAGGAGCGGTTTGAAAGAAGCGACCCTCTTAAGAACTTCGTTTAAGAGAGTGACAGAAGCAGGTTGCGGGAGCGGCCTGTGGTAGTCGACTCGGTGGTGACCGTTCGGCCGATGATGAATCTGTGCTTGGCGTTTGATCACCGGCTGATTGACGGTGCGACAGCAGCTCAATTCATGGGACGGTTGCGGCAGTACGTAGAACATCCGTCGTTTTTGCTATAGCTGCTCTTTCGGAAATTACTTTCTCTACGGCACTTGCTCCTCCTAGGCAAGGTTGACCTGAGATTCAAGCGCTTCGAGTATTTCGCGATCAGAAGCTTTTCTTTCTCTCCCCAACTACATCTGCGGGCCTTGCGGTACCAGCGGACGGCTTCGGGAGCGTCCCATCCCTAGCCCAACTATTTTTTTGCGGGCTCGGGTTGAGTAGCAGGTTGCGAAGTCGATGTGCCGGGATTCGAAAAGCTTACCTTGGGAACCTGGCGCGCTCCCTCCGTCGCGGCAAAGTAGGCGCTATTCGGCTGGAATCCAGCCCAACCGGCAAAAACATTGTTCGGAAAGACCTGGACATATGTGTTGTAGTCCTGCAGCGTGTCGTTGTAGCGCTTGCGCTCGACAGCAATGCGATTCTCGGTGCCTGCCAGTTCGTCCTGTAGACGCAGGAAGTTCTCATTGGACTTCAACTGCGGATAGTTCTCAACTACGAGCAGCAGGCGACCGAGCGCTCCGTCGAGTTGCCCGTTGGCGGCAATTTTCTGCTGCGGGGTACCGGCCGAGAGCAGTGCAGAGCGGGCTTTGGCGATGTCACCAAAAACTGTTTGTTCCTGCTGGGCATAGCCTTTCACCGTCTCCACCAGATTGGGGATGAGGTCCGCCCGACGCTGTAAAACAATGTCCACCTGTGACCAGGCGGCCTTGACCGATTCATTCTTGGTCACCAGCGTATTGCGAACCCCTACGTACTGTCCGAAGAAGGCAAGCGCAATCAGAACTACTACAGCAATTGCGATCCACAGTTTTTTCATAAGCTCTCCTGGCGACTGAGTGTGATGCGGTTACGAACGGGCGGGCGCATCCGCGCCCAGCGCCTTATCAACCGCAGCCGCAACCTGTTCTACCACTATCAGGTAGCGGGCGAAGAGATCGTCAACATCCATTTTCCGGGGATTCGCCTTGTGCTCCCGAACGTCCAGCACCTGTTCGACAGCGGATGCGTCGAATTTCACCTGCTCCGCCAAAGCCTGGACCGTTTCGCGCTTTCCGACTGGAGCGGCTTGTCCGAGCGCGATCAGGGCATGGCGAAAAAGCGTGACGAAGGAGGGCACCGAGCGAACCAGCAAGCCCCACAATCGCCGCCTGCTGTCGGAGGCTAGAAGCAGCTGTTGGCGCAGCAGAAGTAGTTTCTCACGGAGTTCATATTCCACTTGGATGCGATGGAGGTGCATGGGGATATGCAAACCCAGCAGGACATCTTCGCCGAGAAGGACCCGATGATGTTGCTGCATGTCCAGCAGTTCGATGGTAAAGACGTCAGTGGAACATTCGAGTTCGTGGCGCGTCATGAAAAGTGGCGGAGGCTGCTTCTGGCGCTCCCACCACTGCGCGACCGGCGCCAGCGCCTGCAAAGTGGGAAACGAACTATTGCGTAGCACACAGAACAGATTCAGGTTTGAGAATTCGGGATGAAAATCCCCTGCCACCGCCGATCCGAACAAGATGATACTCTCCAGGTTCGCCCCGGCCGCCTCGCGCATGCGTCTCACAAAGTCCTCGAGCTTGTCTTCAGGAACCATCGCATCCTCGCTTACTACCAACCGCTGCTTGCCCCTCCGCCACCGGAACTGCCACCTCCAAAACCTCCGAAGCCGCCTCCGCCGCCAAAACCGCCGCCACCCCATCCTCCGCCCGAACCGCCGCGACCACCGGAAATCTGAGATAGCAGAAGCCAGAACAGCACGCCGCGTAAAGGAGAAATAAGGATGATCAACAGGACCACCCCGCCTACAATGATCGCGCCGAGCGGAAATCGCTGGTCGTCCGGCTGACTGGTCGGCCGGATCATAGCAGGGGGCAGCACATTGGGGATTTGAATTCCGGCATCCTGCGCAATCACCCCCGCTACTCGATTGGTGACCAGCAGCAGGGCCGCGCTGTAATTGCCGCTGCGCATCAGCGGTATCGCTTCCCGCTGAAAGCTTCCGACCTTCCCGTCAGGCAGAATCGGTTCCAGGCCATAGCCGACTTCAATGCGGGCACGGCGATCCCGGATGGCATACAGGATCAAAACGCCACGATTGGTTGCCTTGTCTCCTATGCCCCAACTCTTGAAGAGGTCGACCGCGTAACTTTCGACATCCGCGCCATCGAGGGAATTGATGGTGACCACAGCAATCTGGGCGTGAGCCTTTTGATCGGTCTGCTGGCAAATGCCCTCCATCTGCGCGACCGTATTCTGATCAAGAACATGCGCAAAGTCATTGACGTAGCCGGTAGGGCGCAACTGCGAGAGCAGTTCAGCGTGCGCGACCACAGTCAGCAACAAAACTAACAGTGGCACGATGCCGGATTTCGCCAGCAATTTCATGGTTGCCCGATTGTACAGGACACCGGTGTCAACCGGGTGACGATCCGCCACTTCAAGGACTGCGTGGTTATCCGCGCTGTGCTCTAATTGCCTTGAATTCTTTGTGCCCGCCATATGTTGCGCGTCGGCGGTGACCCGCGATCCGCTCCCAATCGGTGGCAAACGCTCCCGATCTTGCATTTTCCGCAGGGAGCCCCCGGGACTGCTTCGCTGGATTCACTTCTATGCGACTGGCGGCGCGGCCCCAACTTGCTCATCCCGTGACCCAGCCAGGAGTTCTTGTTCGCCCACAAGCCGCTGGAGCTTTGTTTGCTAGTTGCCGATAGTTTTTCCGTGTGCAGAAAACAAGCTTTTCAAGATTGAGTCATTTGCGTGGGTGCCGTGGTTTTGGCTTGGGGAGACAACGTGATAGGTCAGATTAGGTTGCTGTTGATAATTGGCGCTCTGGGTGTGCTGAGCGCTTGCGGTGGTGGTGGCAGCGGCGGTCTTACTGATCCCGGCACCCCACCGGCTACCGGCAGCGTTTCCGGCACGGTCACGTTCAAGGGAAGCCCAATGTCCGGGGTTACCGTCACCGCCTGGGAGTGCAATACGAACACGATTGTCCAGACGACCACCACGAATGCAAGCGGTAACTACAGCTTTTCCGGTTTGTCCGCCGCCGGCGATGTGGCTGAGGAATACCAGTTTTGGGCCCTTAAGACGGGCTATGGGTTTTATCCTTCCGTGGGCTCCGGCGCCAAGGTGACTCGAGCCGGTCAGAACAGCCAGTTTCAGGGGCTTAACACTAACAATATCGGCGTCGATTTTACTGTTATCGATTGGGTCGCGGTTGCTGGCGGCTCTCTACCTGGGGCGAATTTCGCTGCCTACAACGGCAGCAATCCCCTGGTAAGCCTCGCCGGCACCGGTCAGGCAGCAAGCTATGTCAGCGGAGATGACGGCTCGCTGCGAAAAGGAGTCGTCTGGCCCGGCACTCGCTTCACCAACAACCAGAACGGAACCGTCACCGACAACCTTACCGGTCTCATCTGGTTGCGCAATGCCGGTTGTTTTAGCCCCACGCTTTGGTCCAATGCATTGACGGACGTCAATCAACTGTCCAGCGGCGTTTGCGGCTTGATAGACGGCTCCAGCGCCGGGCAGTGGCGTCTTCCCAACCTCAACGAGTTGGAGAGCTTGGTCGACGTCTCCACCAGCAACCCAGCCCTTACTGCGGGGAACCCTTTTGCCAGCGTATCAACAGGCATCTACTGGACGTCCACCAGCTACTATGGAGGCGAGGCGGGCTCTCCCTACGCTTGGGCCATACGGTTTAGCGACGGGCGTTATATCAACGATATGGTCTCCAACGTGAAAGCAACTTCCAACAATGCGGTTTGGGCGGTCAGGGGCAGTGGAGGCGGAGCCGTCAACTTGCAAGCCACCGGATTATACGTAGCTTACGAGAGCGGTGATGATGGAACTCTCCAGACCGGCGTCCGTCTGACCTATCCACGATGGATTGACAATGGAAACGGAACCGTCACGGACACCATGACCGGGTTAATCTGGCTCAAGCAAGCCAATTGCATCAATCAACCCTGGGCAGCGGCCGTCGCCGCCGTCAACCAATTGGCCAGCGGGCAATGCGGCCTCACCGACAACTCCACCGCGGGTAGCTGGAGAATGCCCAACCGGAACGAAGTCCAGAGCATGGCTGATCGCATGCAGGCCACCGAATCCGACTACTTTAACAACACCATTGTGAATCTTGACGGTACGATCTACCAGCCACCGATCTTTACGAATTTTGTGACGGGTGCGTACTATTGGACTTCCACTACCGATGCTGCCAATACCAGCGAGGCATGGACCGTTTTCAGCTGCGATTTCGGCGTGTATGACATTTCCAAAGCCGACACCGGATACACACTGGCGGTGAGATAAAATCCGATATCGGCCAACATCAAATCATCTTGCTCCTGAATCGGGAAAAGAGTTAATCGGCTCTTCGTCCATGTCAAAAAAGTACGACCAGGTTAAAATCGCCCGAGATACCCAGATCAGAATGCGTAGACCGCCAAGGACGACATGAAGCCAGACGACGTTGCCCACTGCCAGGTCGCCATCGTTGGGACTCCCGCGCACCTGGGGTCCTCTGGTGTTGGCTATCCCAGGAAAGCTCCTTGCCTGATTAGTTCGTCTTGCACGAGCTTTACTCTTAACTGCCTCGGCAGTAGACGTTTCTTAGCGGAAAATGCCGCTGCGATACCCGCAGCGTGTCCCATGACCATTGCGGGTCCCATAACGCGGTAAGACGCCAGCGCTTCATGAGTGCCTGACATGAACCGTCCTGCCATAATCACGTTCTCCACTCGTAGCGGCAGCAAGCAGCGGTAGGGGATAGTGTAGAAATCATCACCCGACAGATATTGGTAAGTGCGGCCGGTGGCGGTTACGATCTCGAGCGGCCAGGCGTTGGCGCCTATGCCGTCATCAAACTTCCTTGCGGCCAGGAAATCATCCTTTGTGAATACGTAGTCCCCAGTCACTCGGCGACTTTCGCGCAGGCCGATCTTCGGGGCAGTGGCGACAATCTTCGCATTCTCGAAGCCTGGGATCTTGTCATTCAGGAAGCGCATCAGCCCGGCGGCAGACTCGCGTCCGGCAATGGCGGCTTTCGTAAGATAGGCAGGATCGGTCTTGTCCCCGTCGACTGCAATGTTATTCCAGTTGAACCAGTACACGCCGGGGGCCTTTACGCCCACGGCGATAACAGCTTTTCTGGTAATCAGGTAGCTCGCGAGTTCGGCATCGGAAGCGGCCGCGACTGCCGGGCCGATCAGAGCGGTATTTGCGGTTGGAGCCACATTGGCAACCTGGAAAACTAAGTCCGTAGCCTGGAAGTCACTGGCGGCAAGGCCTTTGCCATCGCCGAGGGTGAACGGGGCACCAGCGCGGGCAACCACGTCACCATCTCCGCTGGCATCAACCACGCATTTAGCCAGAATGGCCTGACGCCCGCCCTTGTTCTCGACCACGGCGCCAATTACCCGGTTCTCGTCCATGATGGGTTCAACAAACTGGCTGTAGTACATGATGTCCAGGTGAGCCGCTGCCGCCATCCGATCCAGCACCCGTTTCAGGGTCTCTGGGTTGAACGACGGGGCCGTGTAGGTTGTCATCGCGGATGGCTCCAGGGCAGCCAAGGCATTGATGATATCGCCGCCGATGCCTTTGACAAGTTGCAGCTTCCGCGGTCCCGAGCTGGTAATGCCGCAGTAATTGCTCACCATACCGTTGCTGCCATTGCCGCCCAAGCAGCCGAAAAACTCAACCACCACAGTCGATACGCCCATACGTGCTGCCGCCAGGGCAGCGGCACTGCCCGCGGCTCCGCCGCCAATCACAACGACATCAACTTCTCTGACGATGGGAGTTTTTCTGGGCTTCTCCAAAAACCATTTCGACCCCTGAGGCCGGTCTTCTCGAAGTCCTTGTTTGTCGGGCTCCTTCGCCTCGGCGGAGGCTGGCGGGAATATGCCGCCGACGGCTACTCCCATACCGACTGCCGCCAGACCCTTGGCAAATGTTCTTCGGTTAAATGTGGAGGTACTGTTCTGTTTCGGCTCCTTGTCCTCTTCTTCTCCCATCATGCCCCTCCAATGAATGCCCTTGTCATAAGTTAATAACCTAGAGACAACCAATAGTGACGAGGCCGCTGACTGTGTCGCTGCAACGCAGTTAAGTGTGTCGGGCCGACTTGGAAATATCGTCTGCGGGATTATATGTTCGGGAAAACATAAAAATCCGGAGAAAAATCTCTTGACACTGCAGCCCCGCGGGGGTTAAATGCCAACCGGCAGAAATACAGGCGAGCAAACACTTGCCAAGCAAGCAAGTACTTGGTTGGCTGAATGCCGTAGGGCGCGACTGAACTATGGCGATGTGCCGTTCGCTGCGGCTTAAGCGCTCGCCAGCCATCTGCCCCGGTGTCCCGCACGCAAAGTTATGTGAAAAACACACCTCCTAAGTGAGGATAGCGAAGCTTTGTCTGCGAATCTGTCCGAAAAATCAGGCAATACGATGGCAGATATGTCTTCCAATCAGATTCAACTCGGCGAGGGAACGCCGTTGCAGTGGTTTGCCGTTTACACCGCCGCGCGCCATGAAAAGCGGATAGCGCAATACTTCCGGGAGAGAGAGATCCAGCACTTTCTCCCGCTCTATCAGGCGGCGCGCAGGTGGAAGAATGGTCTGCGGGTGACCGTCGAGCTGCCGTTATTTCCCAATTACATCTTCGCCTGCGTTGACCGCCGTGGCCGCGGCCGTGTTGTGTCCGTACCCGGCGTGCTCGCCATCGTCGGCGGACACTCTCCCGTGCCGCTACTCGCGAGTGAAATCGAGGCTCTGCGCACCGGCGTCAACTCCCGCAAACTCGAACCGCATCCCTACCTAGTCGCCGGGCAGAAGGTTCGCATCAAGAGCGGATGCCTGGCCGGGCTGCGTGGCGTGCTCCTGCAGGGCAACAACCGCACGCGCGCCGTTATTACCATCGAGCAGATCATGCGCAGCGTCGCCGTCGAGGTGAAGAACGACGAGGTCGAACTGGTCTCCGAAGACTGCTCCGTGCCGTCTCATTTCAACCATCAACCCAATCCAACTCATCGAGCTCATGATGTGCATTTAGCCGTGGGATAGAGCTTGCGTCGTCCTTTGAAAATCCCCGCGGCAATTCTTTCAAGGCAAATCGTCGAATGTCCGATGCCCGATGCAAAATTCTGAAAGCGGCGGCAACGCTGTTTGCCACGCGTGGTTTTCACGGCACCACTACGCGCGCCCTCGCCCGCAGGGCCGGGGTCAATGAGGCCACTATTTTTAAAATCTTCCGCAGCAAACGGCGCTTGTACCGGGAAACCCTGGAATGGAAGCTGCGCGAGTTGTCGGAGCGTTCGCTTCCCGCCTGGCCTGCCGAACAACACGAGTTGTTTACCCACATCATCGAAGCGCGGGAGCGGGACCCGCATGTGATGCGGCTGATCCTGTTCGGCGTGCTGGAGGCCTTTCCCGAATTCAAGTCGGTGCTGCATACTTGGCGGCGCGACTACTACGGCCGCCTGGAATCGATCATCGACGATCAAAAGAAGAGCGGTGCGGTAGCCGGCGATGTGCCGGCCACCCTCGCCGCCGTGAGTCTGACCGGACTCGCTATCTACCATTACCTGTTTTTCGACGTCTTCCGCATTGCCGACGACATACCCGTCTCGCGCAATGAACTGACCGAGTTCTACTATCGGCTGTGGCGTTACGGCCTGTCAGATTCGTTTGCCAACCACAGCGACAAGGGTCTGGGACAATCCGAGCGTGGCGCCCGCGACCTTCTCATCTCCTCCGCTCACGATTAAGCGTCGCCGGTGTGGCCCATCCCTTGCCCTTTGTCCGCGCGGCGCAGCTTAGAACTTTTCAACAGAAAGCAGGCTCGAGGACATGAAAATCGTCCCTTTGCATGTCGGCGACATATTTCGGGACAAGTCGTCATTCACGTGTTCGCGCAATCAGGGAGTAAAGCTCACCCTTCCGGTAATCTGCTGGCTGATTGATACCGGTGCCAAAAAAATCGTCGTGGATACGGGGACCAACAGCCCGGAGGAAACCGCCGAATATCACAAACCGCTCAACCGAACGCGCGAGCAGGAACTGCCGGCGCAGCTCCGTTCTCACGGCGTCGAACCCGGCGAAATCGAGCTGGTAATCCTCACTCATCTTCATTGGGATCATTGCTACAACAACCACTTGTTTCCCAAAGCGCAGTTTCTCGTGCAACGCACCGAATTGCGCTATGCCATAGCTCCTCTGCCGTTGCACGCCCATGCCTATGATTGGGCGCCGGTGGTCGGCACCCGCTACACCCTCGTCGACGGCGACAAGCAGCTCGGCAACGGCATTTCTCTGGTCACCACGCCAGGCCATACTCCGGGCTTTCAGAGCGTGCTGGTCGCGAGCCCTCGAAAAAAAATCTTGGTCGCCAGCGATACCATCCCACTGTTCGAGAACTGGCAGCAGGACCCACCGCTTCCAAGCGGCGTCTTCAACAATCTGGAAGAGTACTATTCGACCTTCGATAAAATACGCAAACTGAATCCCGACCTGGTATTGCCGGGCCACGATGCTCGCGTATTCGAGCAACCGGAGTACGTCCTTTAACACAACCTGACGCACTCGATCGTTCGCAGACACGCAAATTTGCGCTCTGCCGCAGTGTTAGTACCGAACCTTGGGCCGTGAAGTCGTAAGTTGACCGGGATCCATTTCCAAAATTGGGCTGTCGAGTACCGGGCTTCGTCGCCCCGTGACCTGCCCGATGAGATGCAAGACCACACTGTTCTCCCGCCGTCGAGATAAGCCGGACCAAAACTTGGCGGGAAGCCGCTTATAGAGAGAGGAAGGAAACGCTATGGAGAGCAAGGAAGGTAAAGCGGAAAAGTCGGAAGTGAAGGCGAAAACAGCTACAGTGACATCGAAACCATCGCATGTAACGCGCAGAGATTTCATCAAAATCGCCGGCGCCGGGGCTCTGGCCGCCGGGGTCGGTCCGTTGGCGGCCGTGCGGCCGGCGCGCGCTGCTGTTCCCGACATCAAGATTGCCTGCGTGTACCCGTTGTCGGGAGCCTTTTCGCGCAACGGAAACCTCAAATTGCAAGGCGTGAAGGCAGCCATGGAGTGGGTGAACGACCGCGGCGGAATTAAGTCGCTGGGCGGCGCCAAAATGGTGCCGGTGGTTGCCGACTGCGCCAGCACCGTCGAAGGCGCGGCCAGCGCCATGGAACGCTTGTGCAGAGATCCTGAGATCGTGATGGCTCTGGGATCGTGGGCAAGCTCTTTCACGATGTCATCCACCGAGGTGACGGAAAGACTCGGGATTCCACAGTTCTCCTGCTCCTTTGCCGATTCCCTTACGGAGCGGGGCTTCAAGTGGGGTTTCTATCCCAATTCTCCTTACAGTACCCTCACCAGCGTCGTTTGCCCGCAGGTGCTCGAACTGGCCGGGAACGCGGGAAAGACGATCAAGACCGCGATGATCGTCGGCAACAACCAAGCCGCCAGCAAGTCTTTCTACAAGGCATGCAAGGACAATCTGGTCCCCAAGGGGGTCAAGTTCATCGCCGAGGAAACCTGGGCGATCGGCACGCTCACCGATGCCACTCCGGTCATGTCGAAGGTCAGGGCGATCAAGCCCGACCTCGTCATTTACATGGGCGATGCGCTCACCGAGATCCAGATGTGCATGATGAAGAAGAAGGAGCTGGGCATTCGCGTGCCCTTCTTCTGCGGAGGTGGCTGGCTGGGAGATCCGTCGTTGAAGTTCGCCGGCGAATACCTGGAGAGCTGGATCGCGCTGACGCCCTCGTTCCCGCACAAGCAGACTCCCGCGGAATGGGTGCAGCGCTCGCTGGCACAATGCCGCAAGGAATACAACAAGGACGAAGCCTGGGTCGGGCAGGAATTGAGCTTTGCCTGGAATCAGGTTCCGATCATGGCCGAGGTGCTGGAGCGCGCCGGCAGCCGCGACCACAAAGCCATCCGCGAGGCGGCCGTCAAGCTCAACATCAAAAACGTGATCTCCACGCGCCACGTCCCCGGCCAAGGCATGGCGTTCGACAATGTTGGCCGCATCGCGCCCAAGTACCGCGAAGCCCTCGTCATCCAGTGGCAGAATGGAAAACCGGTGGTCGTCTATCCTCAGCAGTTAGCGCAGGCCAAGGCAATCTGGAGATAAAGCACTGCTGCTCCGGCAAACGTCGAGGTGCGCTTGCCGGGGCAATGCGGTTGGCTTTTCCCAATGGCAAAGTGAGTCGGACTTCCATCGATTGGAGGATCAAATGAAGCAGGAAAAGAGTTTCGGCTCGGAGGTAACGCGGCGAAACTTCCTCAAAACCACCGCTGCCGGTGTGGTCGCCGCAAGCGTCGGAGGTTTCAACGTCATCAAAGCCAGCGCGGCGGTGCCTGACATAAAAATCGCCGTCGTCTATCCGCTCTCGGGAGCGTTCTCCCGCAACGGCAACCTGACTCTGCAAGGCGTGAAAGCGGCGATGGCATGGGTCAATGATAACGGCGGCATCAAGTCGCTCGGCGGAGCCAAGCTGGTGCCGGTAGTGGCCGACAGCGGCAGCACCGTTGAAGGCGCCGCCAATGCCATGGCCCGCGTCTGCGGCGATCCCGAGATTCTCATGGCTTGCGGCTGCTGGGCCAGCTCGCTGACCCTGGCTGCTACCGAGGTAACCGAACGTGCGGGCATCCCGCACTTCAGCATCAGCTCGGCCGATGCGCTGCACGAGCGCGGCTTTAAGTGGGGCTTCTACGTATCGCCGCCCATGTCGGTCTACGGCGAACTGGGTCTGTCGAACGTTCTCAAGCTGGCTAGGGAAGCGGGCAAGACCGCCAAGACCGCCATGATCGTCGGCGACAACGGCGCATCCTCCCGCATGTTCTACGACTCGGCAAAAAAATACTTCGCCACCGCCGGCATTAAGGTCTTAGGCGAGGAAACCTGGCCTACCGGCAGCCTCACCGACGCCACTCCTGTCATGCAGAAGATTCGCCGGCTCAATCCCGACATCGTGCCCTTCAGCTCGCTGGCCATCAGCGAGACCCAGATGTGCGTCATGAAACGCAAAGAGCTCGGCATTAAGGCGCCGTTCATGTACAGCGGCGGCTACGGAGCCGATCCCTCACTCCGCCAGATCGGCACCGACTTCCTCGAAGGCAACATCTGCTACGCCGCCTTCTTCCCGCATAAATTGACGCCCAAGGACTGGATCGACCGCTCGCTCGCCCAGTGCCGCAAGGAATACTCCGATGAGCCTTGGATGGGACAGGAGCTAGGCTTCCCGTGGACGATGATTCCCATCATGGCGGCCATTCTGGAAAAGGCCGGCTCCAGGGACCGGCAAGCTATTCTTCGCGCCGGCCGCGAACTCGATATTCACGATGTCTCTGCGACTCGCGCGCTTCCCAAGCAGGGAATCGCATTCGACAGTACCGGACGGATTCAGAAGAAGTATCAGAATCTGATCGTCGTGCAGTGGCAGAAGGGAACACCGGTCACGGTCTATCCCCCGGAACTTGCACTGGCGAAACCCGTCTGGGAGAAATAAACGCCGCACGCGGGTGCACCGGCTCGTCGCCATGCGCCCGCCGCGCCTTTCTGCAAGCTCAACGTATCTCTCGAGAACCTCATGCCCTGCTCGTCGCGGGCTGACGAGAAATACCATCTGCAACTGACCCGCTAACTCGTTCGAGGGACCTCTGTGCACCGGTAAGAAAAGCTTATGGAAAATGCCATTCAGTTGTTCGTGCAGGGATTGCTGGTCGGAATCTCCTACGCCGTGCTGGCTGCCGGGCTCACGTTGATCTTCGGAGTGATGAAGATCATCAACTTCGCCCACGCCTCCTTCGCGGTGCTGGCCATGTATTTCCCCGCCTTCTGGTTTCTGCAGTGGTGGGGAATCGATCCGTTTCTCTCGGCCGTGATCGCCTTGCCCCTGTTTTTCGTCTTCGGTTTTCTCATTGAGAAGCTGCTGATCAGCAAGATCCTCGGCTCCTCGACCAGCGAAACCTCAACCCTGATCATGACCATGGGCCTGTCGCTGCTGATCGAAAACCTGATCCTCATCGGTTGGACCGGAGCTCCGCGCATCATCAACCAGAGCTATACGCTGGCCACTTGGGAATTCGGCGAAGTGCTCATCAATCATGCTCAAGTCTATAGCACGATCGGCTCTCTGGCTCTCATTGCCGGGCTGCACCTGTTCCTGAACCGGACCATGATCGGCAAGGGAATCAAAGCAGCCTCGGATGATCCCGAGGGATGCGCATACATGGGCATCAATCTCAGGCTTGTCTACGGAGTTGCCTTCGGCTTGGGCATCGCGGTCACCGCCGCCGGCGGCTGCTTCATGGCGACCTACCGCCCCTTCGATCCCTTCTACGGCGAAGGCATCGTGGTCATTCTGTTTGTCATTGTTGTCCTTGGCGGCTTGGGCAGCATTACCGGAGCAGTTATCGGGGGCCTGGTGATTGGGATCATCCAGCAGATGTCGAGCCTGCTGGTAGAGGTATCGCTGCAAAACGTCGCTGTGTTCGCCATCTTTCTGCTCTGTCTCTACTTCCGGCCGCAAGGAATCCTGGGCAAAAAGGAGCGCGCCATATGAGCGCGCAAAATGGTCGTCGCGGTTCGGGCAAGGATTACCTCGGCATCCTTGCCGTCTGTGTCATCAGCCTTGTGTTGTCGTGGTATGCCGGCCCTGATCGCTATGCCCAACGTCTTATTCTGCTGGTGCTTCTTTGGGCCAGCATGGGTTCCGGATTCAACCTCATCTCCGGCTATGGTGGACAAGTCGTTTTCGGCTACATGCTCTTTGTCGGCACCGGCGCCTATACCACGGTCATGCTGTTCAAGCTCTTCGGCGTAACGCCGTGGATCGGCATGTGGATCGGGGCGGCGCTAGCGGCCGTCATTGCCTTTATTATTGGCGTGCCGACGCTCCGCCTGCGGGGACACTACTTCGCCGTAGCCACCATGGCCTTCCCTTTAATGGCATTTCCCATTCTCAACCACCTCGGCCTGGAAGAAGTCACTATCCCGTTTACCGGCAAAGGTGCGCGCGCCTTCCAGTTCGGCGATCTTCGTTTCTACGTCGCCGCCGCGCTTATCCTGCTGGTGCTTGTGCTGGTGCTCATCAAGAATATTGAGGGCTCGCGCCTCGGCTTTGCTTTGCGCGCGCTCAAGCAGAACGAAACCGCGGCCGAGGGCATGGGTGTCAATACCTTCCGCGTCAAGCTCGTCACGTTCATGATGAGCGCGGCAATCGGTGCCATAGGCGGCGTGATTTATGCCTTCAGCCTGCTGTATGTGCTGACTACGCCTGCCGTCTTCGGCCTGTTCATCATCGTCCGCATTCTCAGCATCAACATCGTGGGTGGCTTCGGCACGCTTTGGGGGCCGTTGATCGCCGCCGCCATCCTGGTGCCGATTGGCGAGTTCCTGACAGCGCAGTTCGGCTCGCGCGCGCCCGGCATTCAGGATGTCGTTTACGGCATCGCCCTGGTGTTTTGCATGTTGTATCTGCCCGACGGCATCTGGGGAAAGCTGTGCCATGCCTTCCGCAAGTCTTCGCTAGCTGAGTCCGGCGCGGAAGCCGATCCCTCGCTGGCCGCCGCGCGACCCGTGCTGCGGCTTGCCCTTGCCCATGCCGCTGCTGTTAAGAACGCAAACAACGGCTCGCTGTTGAAGATCGAAGACATCTCCATACACTTCGGAGGCGTGAAAGCAATTGACGGCCTGAGCCTCGACATCAAGCCCGGACAGTTGGTCGGCATCATCGGCCCGAACGGCGCCGGCAAGACTACTTTGTTCAACGTCATCAACGGATATCTGGAGCCGGACAAGGGCAAGCTGGTCTTCAACGGCGCCGATTCCACCTCGCTCGCTCCCAATCAGCTCTGCAAAATGGGTGTCGGACGCACCTTCCAGGTGCCGCAGATGTTTCGTGACATGACCATCGCCGAGAACATTATGGTCGGTGCCTGCGCCAAGAGCGGCAACGTAGCCGAGGCGCGGCGAGTGGCCGAGGAGGTTGCCGACCAGATGGGCCTGAGCCGCCGCTCCGGTCACCTGGCCACTGGGCTCACGCTCTGGGAGACCAAAATGGTGGAACTCTCCCGGGCGTTAGCTACCCGGCCTATTCTGCTGCTGCTCGATGAGCCGATGTCCGGCCTGAATTTTGAAGAGACCGACCGCATCGGCGCCATCATCCGTGGCATTGCCGAAAGCGGCATTACGGTCGTCGTGATTGAGCACGTTGTTCAGAGCCTGGTGAAAATCGCAGACGTGCTGGTCGCGCTCGATCACGGCAAGAAAGTAGCCGAGGGTAATCCGGAAGAGGTGATCGCTCACGGCGAAGTCATCGAGGCCTATCTCGGGGCCAAGTGGAGAAAGCGCTATGCTGGCCGTTGAAGATCTGGATGTCGAATACGCTGGAATCGCCGCCCTCCGCAAGGTTTCCATGAATCTTGAGGACGGCGAGTTCGTATCGATCGTGGGGCCGAACGGCGCCGGCAAAAGCACCATCTTAAAGGCCGTCTCCGGTACGGTGCCCTGCAAGTCAGGCCGCATTCTCTTCGGCAATCTCGACCTTACCAGGATGCCGGCCCACAAGCGCACCGCGCTCGGCATCATTCACGTCCCCGAAGGCCGACGTATCTTCCCTTCCCTCAGCGTGAAGGAGAACCTGGAGATCGGCGCCTATCGGCCCGAAGCGCGGGCTTCAGCCGCCAAGACCATGCAAATGGTCTACGAGTACTTTCCCATTCTCAAGGAAAGACGCGACCAGCGCGGCAGCAGCCTCAGCGGCGGTGAGCAGCAGATGCTGGCTCTCAGCCGTGGGCTCATGTCCAAGCCCAACGTCTTGATGCTCGATGAACCGTCGCTCGGCCTTTCACCGCGCATGGTCGAGGTAATTTTCGAGGCTGTTCGCGAACTCCAGGCGAAGTTGAAGTTCAGCATCCTGCTGGTCGAGCAGCGGGCGATGGAGGCTCTTGAGCTCTGCAACCGCGGCTACATCCTGGAGTCCGGCCGGATCTCCGTGAGCGGAGATCGCGACGAGCTGATGGGCAACTCGGTCGTGCAGCGGGCTTATCTCGGCGCCGTCTAGCCGCTCCGTCCGGCGTAGCCGTTCTAAATTCTTTCATCGACCTGCAGCCAAAGCTTCCACACAAGATCATTCAAGGAGCTGTGCGTGAACGACATCACCATTTCCGAAAAATTAGCGAAGCATATCAACGGCATCTGCTTCGACAAGCTTCCCCCCTCGACTCTGGCGAAGGTGAAGTTGTGCATTCTGGACCAGTTCGGAGCCCACTATGCCGGATATCGCACCCCGCCGTGCGATGCCGTTCGAGGCTATCTCGCCGCTTACGTGAATGACACTCAGGCCACCGTCTGGAGCACGGGAAGCCGAACCTCCCTTACCGAGGCTGCTTTCGCCAACAGCGCCATCGCGCACCTAACGGTGTTTGACGACATGCACGCCAACAGCGCTGCCCACTACGGCTCGATGGTTATTCCCGCCGCCTTCGCTCTGGGCGAGTACCTCAAGTGCAGCGGCAAGCGGCTGGTTACAGCTATCGTCTCCGGCTATGAAGCGGGCATCCGCGTCGGCTCGGCCATCACCTCGCCGTTCTTCGCTAAATCCGGATTCCGGCCCAGTGGAACATTCGGTCCGTTCGCCAGTGCGGCGGCGGCGGGCAAACTGCTGGGGCTTACCGGCGAGCAGATGACGAACGCCCTCGGCTTGGCCGGCAATTTCGGAGTCGGCCTGATGGCCTGGGCCAACGCCGGCACCGACGATTCGATGTATCAGCCCGCCCTGGCTTCCAGAGGTGGCATTCTCTCGGCGATGCTGGCCAAGTCCGGAGCCGGTGCGCCTCGCCAAATCTTCGAAGTCGAAAACGGCTTCGCCCAGGTCTATGCCGGCAACCGCGAATCCAGCAGCGAGGTCGTCGCCGGGCGCGACGGCGGATACAAGATCGAGGAGGTCTACTACAAGCCAGTTGCAGCCTGTGCCTTCGTGCAGTCGGCCGCCAAGGCAGCCCTCGATTTGGCAGCCCAGCGAGACTACGGCCTCGAAGACATCCGCGAGGTCGAGGTAAGACTCTTCCGCCAAGGCAAGCATTACCCGGGACTCGATCATCATGGTCCGTTCGGCGGCGTGATGCAGGCGCAGATGAGCAACCCCTTCACCATCGCCACCATCTTGGCCAAGCGTTCAATCGAGTTCGACGACTTCACGAAGCTCGATGATCCCGTCATCGCCGCCCTTGCCGCCAAGGTCGTGCTGATCGAGGACGAGCAGGCGCAATCGCGCTTTCCGGCCGAGCAAGTGGTGCACATGAAGGTCGTTCTCAACAACGGTGACACCCGCACCGTCACCAGTAACAATCCGCACTTCCTCGACCCGGACGAGGTGCTGGCCAAATCTCGCCTCTACCTCGGCAACGCCCTCGGCCGCGAAGCGGCAGAGCAGATTGTCGAAATGGTTCAAAACATCGAGACGATTGAAGACGTCAACGCCATCACGGCAGTCATCTCCCGCAACCGGAAGAATCTGTGCACCATGACCGGCGCGGCATCCGCCAGTTAGGGCATTTCGGCGCCGTACTCCGCTGCCCGCGCGGCCCATTCATCATCTCGCCCGTGCCGCGGGATGGCGTCAAAGGAGGCATCCGCTTATGAGCGAGTTCAGAAAAATTCCCTGCGTCATTCAGCGTGGAGGCACCAGCAAAGGAGTCTTCCTGCACGCGCGCGACCTGCCGCAAGATCCGGTGGTCAGAGACAAGGTGATCCTTTCCATCTTCGGCAGTCCCGACAGGCGCCAGATCGACGGCCTCGGCGGGGCCGACCCGCTTACCAGCAAGGTGGCGATCATCGCACCCTCCACACGTCCCGGCTGCGATATTGACTACACCTTCGGCGCCGTCGACCTCACCGAGCCGCTCATCGATTACCGCGGAAATTGCGGCAACATCTCCTCCGGCGTCGGCCCGTTCGCCATCGACGAAGGCCTGGTTCCGGCGACCAGTGAGCAAACGATGGTGCGCATCTTCAACACCAACACCAAAAAGCTTCTCAAGGCCTACGTTCCCACCCCGGGCGGCAAGGTTCAGTACCGCGGAGATTACGCCATCGCCGGCGTCCCCGGCACGTCGGCCAAACTCCTGCTGGACTACGCTGGAACCGCGGGCTCGGCGACTGGCAAGCTGCTGCCAACCGGAAAGGCCGTCGATTGTGTCTTCGTTCCGTCTCTGGGAATGGTTGAGCTGTCAATCGTCGATGCCGGCAATCCGGTGTGCTTCATCAAGCCGCAAGCGTTGCAAATAGTGGGAACCGAAGGCCCGCGCGACGAACGCATCACCAGTCTGCTTGGAACCATCGAGAGCATTCGCGGCATCGCGGCAAAGATGATCGGCCTGATCGACGATCCCAGCCGGGCGCGCATCGAATGCCCTTCCATTCCGTTGCTGTCAATCATCAGCCCTCCGGCCGATTACGTCAGCTACACCGACGGACGCCAGATCAAGGCCGGTGACATCGACTTCGTCGCCCGCGTTTTCTACATGCAGGAAATGCACAAGACCTACTCGGTGACGGCTGCGGTTTGCACCTCGGCAGCCGCCCTCATTCCGGGAACGATCGTCAACCAGGTCGCATCTGCCGCCATGCATAAGACGGGGGTCGTGCGCATCGGCCATCCGAGCGGAGTCATTCCCATCGAAGCCGAGGTCGCCGAGCTGCCGGGCGGCGCAGTGGAGCTGAAAAAGGCAGCCTTGGGCAGAACCTCGCGCCGCATCATGGAAGGTTTTGTTTATGTTCTGGAAGATTTGTTTTCCAGTTAGCCGAATCGATCAACACACAAGCCTTACAGGAATCTTAAGGAGAGAATAAATGAGCGTACACGAGCTTTTGTGCAAGCGGGCTGAGCAAGGCAAGCCGATCCGGGTTGGAATGATCGGAGCCGGCAGATACGGAGCCATGTATCTGGGGCAATCCCTGTTCATCCCCGGAATTCAGATTGTCTGCGTCGCCGACCTCGATCTGGAAAAGGCTAAAAAGGCCCTGCTTACCGCCGGCTACCCCGAGGGGTCGATCGTCGCCGCCAAATCCGCGGGCGAAATCAACGACGCTGCCAGGAATAAGAAGGTGGCCATCACCACCGATTCCAACCAGTTGATCCAATCGGAACTGGACGTGATGATTGAAATCACGGGCACGGTCGAAGCCGCCACCCATCACGCCTGGTGCGCCATGGATGCCGGCAAGCACGTAGTCATGGTCAGCACCGAGGCTGATGCCCTCGTCGGGCTGGCACTGCAAAGGAAGGCCGAGGAAAAGAAGGTCGTCTACTCGTTCGGCTACGGCGACGAACCCGCCGAGCTGTGCGAAATGATCGATTGGGCTCGCAGCTCCGGCTTCCAGGTCGCCTGCGTCGGCAAGTATATCGAGTACACGCCGGAGAAGCGGCACTGCAATCCGAGCAACGTGTGGGACTTCAAGGGCTATCCCAAGGAGCTGAGCAGCCAACTCAATGCCAAGCTGTTCAGTTCGTTCGTGGATGGCACCAAGACTTTAACGGAGTGCTGTTGCGCGGCCAATGCATCCGGGCTGGTTCCACCGTGGGGCGGCATGAAGTTCTCTCCGCTGGAGTACGACGACATGGCGAACAAGCTCATCCCCAAGTCCGACGGCGGACTTCTCGACTCTCTCGATACCGTAGAAGTTCCCTCGAACTACTATCACGATGGCCGCCCGGTCACCAAGCATCTGCGCTGGGGTGTATTCATCACCTTCCGCGCCTACTCGGATTACGTCGCGGGCGTTCTCGCCGAATTCCGCGATGAAAAGCGCGTCATCGTCAGCAGCACGGGCCGCTACGGACTGATGTACCGCCCGACCCACATTCTCGGCCTTGAATTGAACAAAAGTGTCGCTTCGGTCGGCCTGTTCGGTCTTCCCACAGGCGCACCCAAGGGTTTCACCGCCGACATGGTTGCGATGGCCAAAAAGAACCTCGTCCCCGGCGAAAGCCTCGATGGCCCCGGTGCCTACACCACCTACGGCCAACTCGTTCCCGCCCGGGAGAGCTTGCAGAACCGCTACCTGCCAACCGGTTTCAGCGAAAGAGTCAAGGTGATCCGTCCAGTAGCCAAGGACACGATTCTCACCTACGACGACGTTGAAATCGACCAGACCCTGTTCTCCTACAAGCTCCGCAAACAGATTGAAGCAGGGAAATTATAGTCCCGAACAATTACGAAGTCAGGAGGTAGTTTAGATGGCGACAGCGACCAAACTTTCAGAAAGACAACTCGCCGAGATGTTAGCGGACTTCATCGTCAAGACCCGTTACGAAGACTTACCTAAAGAAACCATTGCTAAAGTCAAAGAGTACATCGTGGATGTCACCGGCTGCATGGTCGGCGGCTCCCGCGAGCCACAGGCCAAGGCGCTGCTGGAAGTCATGGAGGAGATGCAGGGCGCGCCGGAAAGCTCCGTCTTTGCACACGGCTTCAAGACTTCCACCATGAACGCCGCATTGATTAATGGCACCATGGGGCACCTGTTCGATTTCGATGACGACCATCGCGAAGGGACCATGCATCCGACCGTGGTGGTGTTCCCGGCGGTGTTCGCGCTGGCGGAGAAACGGGAAAAAGCGGCAAGGAACTGATGCGCGCACTGATCCTAGGTCTCGAGGTTATGATCCGCGTCGGCGAAACCTTCCTTGGCAAATCCTATTACCAGGGATTCCACCCCACCGGCACCTGCGGTGTGTTCGGCGCAGCCGCAGCCTGTGCCGCTCTGCTGGAGCTCAATGCCAAGCAAACCACCTATGCCCTCGGCTTGGCCGGCAGCTTTACCTCCGGCACGCAGGAGTGGAGCACTGAAGGTTCCTGGCAGAAGCCGCTCCAGGCCGGTCACCCCGCCATGTTCGGCGTTCTCTGCGCCCTGTTGGCGCAGAAGAACTTCATCGGCGCACGTACGGTGTTTGAAGGCCCGAACGGCTTCATCCGCGCGCACTCGTTCAAGGATATCTTCGACTACGGCCGCATCACCAAGCAGTTGGGCAAGAAGTGGGAGATGATGGACACCAGCATCAAGGTGCATGCCTGTTGCCGTTTCTCCGGTCCAGTAGCTGATTGCGCCCTCGACCTTTATCGCCAGGGCGTTCGCTCCAAGAACGTAAAGAGCATCGTGGCCAAAGTGTGCGACTTCTCCATCCGCACGCTGTGCACTCCGCCGGAACCGAAGTACCGGCCGGTCACGCACGTCGACGCGCAGTTCAGCATTCCATGGGCAATCGCGGTTGCGATCTGCAAGAACCGCACCGGCCCGGAGGAGTTTATGGGAAGCGCGCTGCAAGATCCCGAAACCCTCGAGCTTGCCAGCAAAGTTACATGGGAAGTGGATCCGGAAGCGGAAGCCGTGTATCCGGAGAGGTATCCGGTTACGCTGGTCGCTACGCTGAAGGATGGCAAGCAGGTGACTGCGCACGTCGATTATCCGAAGGGCGATCCTGAGAACCCAGTAACCCTGCAGGACATCCTCGATAAGTTCAATTATCTGACGGAAAAGTATTTCGACAAGGTCCACCGGGACACTATCGTGGATAAGGTAAAGAAGCTTGATCAGATGGCGAACGTGGCCGAGCTCGGTCAGCTGCTCTGCTAACCCAAGCAGCCGGCGCGCCATAATCCCAGCACCAAAACGAAGCAAGGGCTCGGCAGAAGATTGCCGGGCCCGCGTATTTCAAGGGCACAATCTGTTTCCGGAGGAGTCGAACGTGAACGAAATTGAGCGATACTTGGCGGCAGCCGCTGGCCGGTCGGCGGTGAGCGTCGGCGAAGACATTACGGTAGCAGTTGACCTGCTTATGGCGCACGACGTCAGCGCTCCTCTTGCCCTCGAACAGTTCGCCGAGATCGGGGCAGCGCGGGTCTTCGATCCGTCGAAGGTCGTCTTGATCCTGGACCATAATTACCCCGCGCCTAATGTGGAAGCGCGCACCGCGCACCGCGCCATGCGCGAATTCGCTCGTCGCTTCAACCTCCGCACCTTTGAAAAAAGCGAAGGTGTCTGTCATCAGTTGCTGGGCGAAGACCTGCGTCTGCCGCGTGGCAAGGTGCTGGCGGGAGCCGACTCCCATACTTGCACCGCTGGCGCTTATGGCGCGCTCGCCTTGGCTATCGGTTCCACCGAGTTTGCCGCCGCCATGGCCACCGGCACGCTCGGTATTGAAGTGCCACCCGTCGTCACCATCCATCTGGAAGGCAAGCTCTCCGCCGGAGTGTTCGCCAAGGATGTAGCGCTGCACCTGCTCGGCGCCTTTGGTGTGTCTTCCTACACCGACCGTGCCATTGTTTTCTGCGGCGGCTGGGCCAGGCGTGCTTCGCTGGCCGAGCGCATGACGGTCAGCAATCTGGGCAGTGAAATGGGTGCCATGCTCAGCTACTTCTCCGACGAAGCCGATCCCGGACCGGTCGTTGCTACGCACCTCATCGACGTCTCGGCCATCGTGCCGCTCATGGCCTGCCCGCCTTCTCCGGCGAACGTGCGACCTATTTGCGAGTTGGTAGGCACGCCCGTCACCCAGGTCATCATCGGCTCCTGCACCAATGGCCGGCTTGAGGATATGCGCGAGGCCGCCGCGGTCTTCCGCAAAGTTCCCGTTCACCCGGACGTGAACTGCATCGTGCTGCCGGCGTCCCGCACCGTTGTAGACGGCATGGAAAGGGAAGGCCTGTCCCGCATCTTCCGTCAAGCCGGGGCAGTCGTCACCAATCCCGGGTGCGGGCCGTGTTTCGGCGGACATTTAGGCATGGCCGCCGCCGATGACTCCGTTATCGCCACCACCAACCGCAATTTCGTTGGTCGCATGGGTGCCAAGACGGCCAAAATTTACCTGGCTTCGTCTCGTTCTGCGGCTGAAGCCGCCGCCGCCGCGTCCATCGTGCTGCCGGGCACAATGGCACCCCTGGGAGGCAACTAGCATGAGCGATCTGATCTTCACCGGTCGCATCTGGCGCTTCGGCGATAACGTCGACACCGACCAGATCTGTCCCGGATACGCGCTCTCCTACCCGCGCGCCAAGCTCAAAGATCACGTTCTCAAGAGCAGCTCCCGCAGCGACATCGCGGCGCAACTCAAGCCGGGCGACATCCTCGTCGCCGGCAGCAACTTCGGCTGCGGTTCCAGTCGCGAGCAGGCTCCGCTCGCCCTAAAAGACTCTGGCATCGCGCTGGTCGTTGCCCGCTCCTTCGGACGCATCTTTCGCCGCAACGCGGTGAGCATTGGCTTAGCGGTGTTGCAGGCGGATGTGGATCGTGAACTCAACGACGGCGACGTGATCACCGCCGATATCCGAATCGGCAAAGTTACGTTGCCCGGCGGGCGAGTCGTGCAGGGCCATGTGCCGGGAGAGAACGTCATCGCCACTCTTGCCGCCGGCGGGCTCATCAACAGAGTCCGCAAGGAGCTTGCGGAACAGCGCCAGTAGGATTCGTGAGGACGCTTCCGAGACAGTGTCCCAATATCTCTTGAACATCTGTTCTTAGCCGTCACCTGCTAAGAAATTTCTTGAACAATATATGGTCTACGCCCTGACTGCGAGTCGCTGTGCTGAATGTCTTTTTTACACTCAGCACAGGACGTGCGCTTCTCGATTGTAGGATCTCAATCTCTGGGCTGTTGCTGTGAGTATTCGTCCTAATCTAAAGCCAGCGGAAAGGAAAAAATGATGGAGGTCACGCGGGAATTGGCCAAATACCTCGTCTCAAGCAGCCTCGCGGACGTTCCCGAGGCGGTACGGCACGAGGGGCGCAGGAGCATTTTGAACTACTTCGGATGTGCGATTGGCGGGAGCCGGCATGAGGCTGTGGAGATTGCGGTACGTGTTCTTGCCCCCTTCTCAGGCCCGCCGACATCAGAGGTCCTGGGCCGGAGCGAGCGGGTGGACCCACTCCAGGCCTCGTTCCTAAATGGCATCAGCTCGCACATCTTAGACTACGACGACACGACTCCTAAGAACTACAACCACCCGAGTTCGCCAATGGCCTCGGCACTCTGCGCCTACGCTGCCATGACCCCGGTAACCGGACCGGACTTCTTGCATGCCTTCATCCTCGGCTTCGAAGCGCAAACCCGCATTGCGAACTCCGTCTATCCGTCCCATTACGATATAGGCTGGCATACGACCGGCACAGCCGGCGTCTTCGGAGCCGCGGTCGGCGTCGGCACGCTGCTGAAACTCGATCTGCAGCAGATGATCTGGGCCATCGGATTGGCGGCGACCCAAGCCGCCGGTCTACGCGAGATGTTCGGTTCCATGGGAAAGGCATTCCACCCGGGGCGCTCGGCCCAAAGTGGGTACCTGGCGGCTATGCTGGCGAAAGGCGGTTTCACCAGCGGCGCCTACAGCCTTGAGGGCCCGCGGGGCTATGCCGCCGTGCAGTCCAGGGCTTACGATCTGGATAAGATCACGAGCAAACTTGGCATCGAGTTCGAGCTGCCCTGCAACACCTACAAGCCTTTTCCCTGCGGCATCGTTATCCATCCGACCATCGACGGCTGCATCCAGCTCCGCAAGGAGCACAACTTCACCGCGGCCGCCATTGCGTCAGTCCGGCTGCGGGTGGCGCCGCTCGTCCTGGATCTCTGCAACAAAAAGAAGATCACGCTTGGGTTGGAGGGCAAGTTCTCGGTCTACCATGCCGCCGCCATTGGATTGGTGCGGGGACGAGGCAGCATCGCCGAATTCACAGATGAAACGGTAAACCACCCCGATGTCCGCCGGGTGCGCGAGCTGGTTGAGGCGATCGGCGACCCAGCTATCGCCGAGGATGCAGCGGCGATCGAAGTTGTCCTGACAGACGGCCGTCGGCTTGAAAAGTGGGTGGAGCATGCCATTGGTAATGTGGCGTGCCCCATGAGCGACCTCGAGTTGGAGGAGAAGTTCCGGGATCAGGCATCCATCGTCATGCCGCTGGCACAAGTGAACGACATCATCGGTATGTGCTGGAAGATCGACGAGCTAGAGGATTGCCAAAGGCTAATTCGGCGCTGCCATGTGGGTGAAGCGAATCATGCGGACCGCCCGATGAGAAAAGTTGAGAAAGCATCCGGCGCAAGCTAAGGCATTGGCCGGAACCGCAACCGAGAAGCTTGCCTCGGAGAGACACTAACTACTTGCACTTGGCAGCTATTGATACCGGCGCAGCCTGGTTGGCAATCTTATAGCGCGAAGTAAGAACACGGATTGCGTAGCTATGAACGCCGGAAGGTCGACATCGAACGCGACCTACAACAATAAAGAGGAACTACCATGACAGCACTGAGCGGATTCAAGTGGAAGGGGCGCCATACGGTACTGCTGATTCTGTATATCACTTGGCTTGTCTCGTATCTGGACCGCATGGTTATTTCGACTGCAATTCCGTATATTGCAAAAGACTTCAAACTGTCTCCAGTGGCCATGGGTGCGGTAATGAGTGCCTTTTTTGTAGGCTATTCCGCCTTCCAGATTCCCGGTGGGATGTTGGTCGACCGGCTTGGCGCACGCAAAATAATGCTTTGGGGACTTGGCTGGTGGACTACGTTCACTGCATTGACCGGTGCGGTGAATTCTCTGGCCCCGATGATTTGGGTTCGAGCTCTGTTCGGAGCTGGTGAAGGAGTAGGCGCTGCTTCAACTTATCGAGTCATTGCCAACTGGTTCCCGCCAAAGGAAAGAGGGACCGCGACGGCTATCATGCTGTCGTCGAACTCTTTGGGTCCGGCACTGGCTCCCATTATAGGTGCAATACTGATTACGATGTGGGGCTGGAGATCTGCATTTTATGTTCTATCCGCTCTCGGGTTCATCGTGATGGCGATGATTTGGTTCGGGCTGCAGGAAAATCCGGCGAATAAGAAAGGCATAACTGCGGAGGAACTGGATGAGCTCAAGGAGGAAGTCTCCGCAAAATCCACAGCGGAAGCAAAGTACAGCTTTTGGCAGGTGTTCCAGGTTCCCGTGGTTTGGCAATCCTGTGTCATCATGTTTTTGTACGACATTACGGTTTGGGGGTTTCGGACTTGGCTCCCCACTTATCTCATCAGGAGTCGCGGCCTTGGACTCATGAAGATGGGCCTATCTGTGTCGCTTCCATTTTTTGCCGGCGCAGCCGGTTACATGCTGGGCGGCTGGGTATCGGATAATTATTTTCAAAAAAGACGCAAGATTCCTCTGGTTGTGACCCAGTGGATGGGTGCCATTTGCCTTTACTTTACTTACACGGCCCAGTCGCCCAACCAGTGTGTGGTCTGGATGACGATTTCTGGATTTTTCCTTTTTGGGGGCATGGGCACCTTTTGGGCCTTACCGATGAGTGCAGTCTCAAAAACAATTACCGGCCGTGCCATGGCTGTTGTTAACACAGGCGGGCAGATCGCGGGAGCGATTTCCCCGTTATTAATCGGGTTTCTTGTGCAAATAACGGGCGGTGGGTTTAACGCAACATTCAGGTTTATGATTGCTGGTACATTGGTGTCTTCACTGTTTGCATTGCTTGTGAAAAGCAAGCGGGAGGAACACGAAACGGAGATGGCAGCGAGTGCAGGCTCATAATACCGCAGGAATTTCGCGCTCATCATAATGAAAGTATTCATCGCCCCGACCGGTCGAGTCGGCTGGAACCGACTGTTGCCGACATAATATCGCTGCAGATTGTGCAGCCTTACAACGCCGTGACCCACGGAGAAAGTCTCTCGGCTCTCTCCGGCGTTCAAACATAAGTTTATCGAAGACGAGGGAAAGAATAGTTATGGACTACCGTCAACTGAATCGTACTGACCTTCGTGTTTCCAGGCTCTGTTTTGGCACGATGACCTTTGGCAAACCAGTAGATCAAACCTGCGCCGCACGCATGATTGACCGATGCATCGAAGCTGGAATTAATTTCGTTGATACTGCAAACGCCTACCAGCATGGCAATGCGGAAAGCATTCTGGGAAATGCGCTCCGCGGCAAGCGTAAGGAACTGGTGCTGGCTACTAAGGTTCATCACAAAATGGGTGACGGACCTGACGGCGCCGGACTCTCGAAACGCGCAATTTTTCGCGCGGTTGAAGATAGCCTTGGGCGCCTGCAGACGGATTACATCGACATCTACTACTTACACGAGCCGGATTACGACGTTCCGATGGAAGAGACCATGGATGCGATGAATGCTCTTGTAAGCCAAGGGAAGATCCGTTACATAGCGAGTTCAAACCATGCTAGTTGGCAGGTCTGCGAATTACACTGGATTGCCGACAGAAAGAAATATCCGGGACCGTCGATCGCCCAGCCTATGTACAACTTGATTGCACGTGGTATCGAGCAGGAGTTTATGCCGATGGCAAAGAAACTAGGCGTTTCCACGGTTGTGTACAATCCACTCGCCGGCGGGTTGTTAACCGGCAAGCATAAGCCCGAAGCGATCTCCCCCGGCACTCGTTTTGACGCAAACTCCACGTATCAGGATCGCTATTGGAAGCCGCAAGATTTCAAAGCGGTGGAGCAGTTGAAAAAAATAGCTGCAAATGAAGGCCGTTCTCTCGTCAGCCTTTCTTTGAATTGGCTTCTGCATCACACTAGCGCCGATTGCATGATCCTGGGTGCTTCGCGTATGGAGCAGTTGGAGGAGAATCTCAAAGCGTGCAGTGAGGGACCGCTTGCCAAGACAAGCGTCGAGGCTTGTGATGCGGTGTGGAACGAATTTCGGGGGCCAAGCCCGATTTATAACCGGTGAAACAATATTTTACTGGATCTTGTTGCTCGCGCGGTTCGTGTTCGCAATCAGCAACATCAACTTGTAGCGGTCGGTGGCAGCGCACCGGCCGTGAAGTCGATAACACCGAACAGATAGGCTGACCAAATAGCCACTGAAGTCGCGGGTTACGGCCTGCGAATCAGTGGCTAATAAACTGTTTGTAAGGTGGGTGTGACTGGTTCCTGATAATAAGTCTGTGTTGCCTGCCCGTTACGAGCTCACTCTGATGGCTGAATACGGGCAACAGCAGATGACTGGAGAAACCACGAATGGTTACTAAAACGCTGGCCGCCAACATTGTCGACTGCCAGCTTGATGCATTGCCTGTCGAAGTAATCCACGAAGCGAAGAAGTGTTTCCTAAACTGGTTAGCCAATGCTGTCGCCGCACACGAGCACCCCTCGATGGGCATGATGCTGAACGTGGCCAAGCAGATGGCAAGCGCCCCGCAAGCGACTGTCCTCGGGACTGCGATCCGGACAGACGTTCAATTCGCGTCGATCTTAAACGGTATGTCGTCGAGCATGTTCGATTTCGATGACACATTTCTCGACACGATTCTGCACCCCAGCGCCCCTGTTTACCCGGCACTTGTAGCTTGGGGTGAGCACAAGCAACTGCCGGGAAAAGTATTGCTGCAAGCGTTTGTGATCGGCGTCGAGATCGAAGAACGCTTAGCGCGTTTCCTTGGTCGTAAGGGCCATTACGAGAAGGGCTGGCATGTCACGGGGACCGCGGGAACGTTTGGGGCGGCGGCCGCTATGGGAAAGGTCCTCGCTCTTTCAAGAGAACAGATGCTCTACGCGCTCGGCATTGCCAGCACACAAGCCGCCGGCGTGAGAACAATGTTTGGCAGTTACGCGAAGCCCATTCATGCGGGGAAGGCAGCCTCGAATGGGATGCTCTCGGCGCTATTGGCGAGAGAGGGCATGACCAGTTCCCTGGAACCGCTGGAGGCGGCAAAAGGCTATGGAGCCTTGGCGTCAGACTCATACGACACAAGCATGCTATCGGCGCCGTGGGGCAAAGAGTGGTTGATCATGAAGAACAGCTATAAGCCCTATGCTTGCGGCATCGTAGCTCACCCTGCGATCGATGCTGCTGTGAGATTGCGATGCCGGGGGGTTAGTGCGGCTGACGTACGCTCGATATCGATCGAAGTGCACCCACTGGCCCTGGAACTGACTGGGAAGCCTGAACCTACGGACACCCTGGAAGCCATTTTCAGCGTGTATCACGGCGTGGCAGTCGGCATCCTGGAAGGAAAGGCTGGGCAATGGCAATACACGACCGAAAGAGTTTGCGACAAAGATGTCGTCGCCATGCGTGGGAAGATTAAGGCGACGGCCACAAGTCGAATAGGGGTAGACCAGGCGTTACTGCGTGCCGAGCTGAATAATGGCGACACACTCGAGATTGTCGTCGATTCTGTACACGGAAGTCTGCAAAACCCACTTTCGGATAAAGACCTGGAAGATAAGTTCAAGGACCTGACCTCCCCATATCTTTCCCGGTCAAAGCAGGGCAGGATCTGCGGTCTGGCATGGGGACTAGATCAACAGCCGTCGGTTCAACTAATCGTCGATCTCTGCAAGTCCGATAATTAGAGCGTGTGACGGGCTTCGAGATCCCGGAGATCGATGTCATTCTCGGCGAGGCCGCGGTTAAAATGATCACCTCTATGAGACAACCTGGGTAATGGGACAAATGTGTATGCGCCCGCTTTTTGTAATCACTTCGACAGCAACGTTGGGTCGCTTGCGCGAACGTCGACCATGATAAGCGTCCAACACATCCGAGAATTTCGGGTAGACCGCAAAGGCTAACGTTTTGCCCTAACCTATATGCGTACCGTTGAGAGTAAAGTCAAAGATATCGAAATTTCGCAAGCGGCGGCTTTCCGCGATCCGCCGGTATCTCTCGTTAAGTTGCCGCGACAGAATGAAGGGGACGGGCTGCTCGGATATACCTCCGTGGGAACGAAGCCGGGTTCCGGGGCCTGTCAGATGTTCCGCCCGGGTCGCACCGATCACGGCATGGCGCTCACTGACGGCAACGAAGTCCGCTTCCCGGTCAAGTGGCAGTTCAAATCGCTCCGCGGCGTCCGGCCCATCCAGTACCAGTTCAATACCGGGGAGCGATCTTGTGGTTTGCATTAACACATCCAGATCGGTAGAGTTCTTACGATAAACCCGCACGAATGATCCCAACGCACCGTGATGCATGACAAACGGATCGGTGATTGGGCAAATCACCCGGACGGTGCCTTCGCCAAAGCGACCATTCAACTCATCCTCCAGGAACACCGCATTGGGCGTCCCGTCCGCGCGAGACTTATCGTTCATGCCGTGGTCACCCGTGATTCCCACGACCGCGCCCAAGGCAACCATCCTGGCAACCCGCTGGTCGATTGCCCGATGAAACGCATCACTCTCCGGCTCGCCGGGCGCGTGACCGTGCTGCACCAGGTCGGAGAGCGAGAGGTAGAGAATGTCCGCCGCTTTCCGTTCGAGCAGGCGGATACCGGCATCCAGCACAAAAAGAGACAGGTCGGGATCGTACATCTCGGGTCTGCGCCTACCGACCATTTCCTCCACGTCTGTAATTCCGTTCTCCTCGATGGTGCAGCAATCCGCGCATTGAGAGGAAAATGCGATCCCCTTGAGGTTGTGGGCCAGCATCTTACGGAGCTTATCTTTCGCGGTCACAGCCGCCGTTCTCACGCCTGCCCGCGAGAACAGCCCGAGGATTGTCTCGCTGCGCAGCAGATGCGCGTCGGTGACCATCACTTCCTTGCCAGTCTCACGGTCAAGGTAGTAGTTGCCCGAAATGCCGTGGACCGACGGAGGCGCTCCCGTAACAATCGAGGTGTTGTTGGGATTCGTAAATGTGGGGACAACCGCGTCGGCTGTGGAGATAAACCCTTGAGTCTTGAATGTCGAGAGAGTAGGAAAAATCCCATCCATCAAGCCACGATCGAGATATGCCGGGTCGAATCCGTCAATGCAAAGGATCATTGTGGGCTGTCCTCGCCATTCGTAACAGCGTCCGTTCAGCTCAATCGCTCTTGTCAATTCGATCCTCCACCTCCATCGTTTAATCCAAAACTTCGGGTCCAAGCACCTGTAGTTTGAAAGTTCGATCGCAGCTTTTGGGAGTGCTGTCCCAAGAATAGCCGCATGGAGCCCGATGTAAGGAGCGTCTACGTTACTATTCGATCTTCGGAGCCGAGGATAATATCCGCGCCTCGTTCCTCAAAAACAAATGGCTGCCCGAACCGCTTTTCTTTCCTCCGCGATTTTCAGCCCCTTGGCCAGATCTACCAGAGGGAACTTATGGCTAACCATCTCCTTGAACGGATACTTGTCCTTAGTTCTTTCGATGAAGCCAATTGCCTCGGCAAGTTGCAGGGCGTCATAGTTATGAAAGCCGCGAATTGTGAGCCAGCGGGTGATGATATCGTAGGCATCCAATTCTACCTTCGCGCCCGGGAAAACGTTTCCCTGCCAGCAGTACTGGCCTCCTTTGCGGAGCATCCTTAATCCCGCAGGGAGAACTTTGGGAGTTCCCGCCACTTCAAGGACCAGATCAGCCCCCCAGCCTCCGGTTTCATCGATTACGGCTGAGACTATGCTGCTATCGGATAACTCTTTGGTATTGAAAACCACGTCCGCTCCGAATCTCTTTGCCGTTTCAAGGCGCTCCGGCACTACATCGAGAACGATCACTTTCCCGGCACCACGGTCCTTGGCTACGGCCGCGGCATAAATGCCAAGTAGACCCGCACCCTGAATCACAACATGATCTTCGGGTTGAATCTTGATTCCGTCGTATGCTTGCATGATGGTGGCGAGGCCACAATTCGCCGGAGTCGCCTCTTCGTCGGATACGCTATCGGGCACCTTAAATACGAATGTGCCGGGAATGATATAGCAGTACTCCGCATATCCGCCATTCAGATGGGGCGGGGCGGCGCAGGTTTCGTGCCCATACTTAAAAAGCTTCACGCACTTCATGGGAAGTGATTTGATCTTGCAGAAATAGCAGTTCCCGCAACTTGCGAAGATTGTCCATGTAATGCGGTCATCTTCCTTGAGCGGTCGTCCCATTGTATCGGTGGTTACGCCTTTGCCCAAGGCCGCGACTCTTCCAGTGATTTCATGGCCGAGAATAATCGGAACCGGAGCCGGGCGTGCTCCCAATGTAGTATGCAGGTCAGACCCGCATATCGTTGACATTGCCACCTTAACCCATATCCCTCCTGGTTCGGGAGGAGTGACGGGGTATTCCCGGAGCTCCAGAGGGCTACCGACAGCGGTAAAAACCATTGCTTTGCTGATCATACTTAGCGCTTCTTCCTTGTTATGGACGCTCGCCGCGGTCTATCCGGGATGATATTTCGTCGATTAACGGCATCAGGTCGGCTACTGCGTCAATTACATAGTGAGGGCCCGCGGCTTCCAGTCGCTGTCGGGCAGCCGCAACCAGCGAATCTCGCTGCGATAGAGACAACTTCCCCAGCTGTTCTTCTGAAAGCCCCACTTCGTTACCGGTGCGGACGACGGACACCGTCCACATACCCGCGTTGTGCCCCTCTGCAACGTCAATGAGGGTGTCGCCAACTTTGACAAAGGAACTCATCGGATAGACGCCGAGATGACGAGCAGCGTAAAACGCCATCCACGGGAAAGGCCTTCCCTGGCCAACCAGGTCCGGAGTAACCCAGAGATCTGGAGAGTATCCGCCCTTGGCGGCTTGCTCTTTGAGACCATCCATCATGTCGGCGTCAAAGCCGGTAGTGTTGGCAATCCGGATTCCGCGGCTCCGCAACTCTTGGGCGATGCTAGCTACTCCGGGAATAACATCGGAATGACGCTTCAGAGCCTCTTTCATCACGGCTGGGAATTCGTCGTAGAGTTGATCCAACGCCTCCCGAGTTGGCTGCTTGCCCTTCGCATTTGTCCAGCGCCCGCAGATCGCCGGATCCGTGAGCATTGCCCAGAGATGGTCTTTCTTGTGTGCGCCCATCGGCCGCCGCGCTTCTTCTTCTGAAACGGCCACTCCATGACGCGCGAAAAGCTCCACAAAAGCAACCACCGGCCCACGGCTTCCGTAATCGACGGTAGTACCGGATATATCGAAGATTACGGCGCGGACGCCGCCTTTCATGTTTGGTGAAGAATTTGTCATGACTCTCCTAAGATGGCTGATTTCTGTTCCTGTCCTGCTGAGCTACTGAACATCCTTGTGTGCTGCGTGAGGCTTTGGGTCGGAGTTGCTAAAACGTTCTTCTCCTTATCTGCGCGGAACCGATATCGATCAAGCTGCACGTGGCGATCACAATTAGAATGACGGCGCATGTCTGGGGGAATTGGAAGCCCTGAATGATCTCCCATAGCACCATTCCGATCCCCCCGGCACCCACCATTCCCACCACGCTCGCGGAACGCACGTTCGACTCGAACCGATAGAGCGAATAGGAGACCCACAGAGGCAGTACCTGTGGAATGATGCCGAAAACAATCTCCTCCAGTGCCGTTGCTCCTGTAACACGAATGCCTTCGACGGGGCGGGGATCAATCGCCTCTACGGCTTCCGAAAAGAGCTTGGCGAGTACACCGGTAGTGTGAACGAACAGCGCCAGCACGCCGGCAAAAGGCCCCATGCCCACCACCACCACGAACAGCATGGCGAACATCATTTCATTGATCGCTCGCGCCGAATCCAGCATGCGGCGCACCGGCTGATAGATCCACCACGGCGCAACGTTCTTGGAGGCTAGAAGGCCGAAGGGAACCGCAAAGACCATGGCCAGTAGCGTTCCCCAAATAGCGATCTGAATCGTAACCGCCATCTCCACCAGATAGGATTTCCACTCGCGAAAGTCTGGCGGGAAGAAGTCCCGGGCGAACGTAACCATGTTTCCCCGGTCCTTGATCAAGAGTAGTGGGTTCATTTCCGCACCACGCCAGGACCAAGCCAGTACGGCAATAATTACACCCCACCCAAGCACCTGAAGAATTGTTCTTTTGGGAGCGCCCTCCAGTGTGCGATCGAGGGCGCCGATGTGCAATGGATTAGCCATGGAGAACCTGCAAGCAAAAAGCAACAGGATGAAAATCCTGATGCTTCTATTTGAGCTACTTCGAAATATGCTGGGCTTGCCTTTGAAGGTCGGCCAGTTTCGCGTCGATGGCTGCTAATTTGGCTTGCTTCTCTTGCGGTGCCATGTTTTGGCTGCTCTCGATGGTCATCTTCTCTTTTGCAAGCGACAGTTGGCGAATTGGGATGAGCTGCGAGTTGTTTGACTCATGGAACGGAAGCCATCCCTGTGCCAGATGGGCCAGCACTTGGCGCTGCCGCTCAGCATCGGGCCCTTGCTTTCCATAGTTCAGAACGAAGGCCCTGATCTTAGCCTTTAGGTCCGCCGGAAGATCCTTCCGCCAGACCAGCGGATCGTTCGGAATAAGTGGGGATTTCCAGATGATCTTGATTTGCGCCGCTTTCTCCGGCTGCTCTTTTTGGAACCTCGCGAAGTCCATGGTGTTATTCGTCGCCACGTCAACCTGCCTAGTAACAACCGCTAAGAGATTCGCCTCATGGCTGGCGTTGCGGACAATTTTGAAATGCGTTTTGGGATCAATCTTATGTACAGCAAATATGTAGTAGGCAGGGACCAGAAACCCCGAGGTAGAGTTCGGATCTCCGTTGCCGAAAATGTACTTCTTGTCATTCTTGAGAACATCGTCGAGGCTCTTGATGTCGCTATCTTTGTGAGTGATCAGGAGGGAATAGTAGCCAGGATTACCATCCAGGGTGATTGTCTGGGCAAAGATTTCGCCATCGGCACGATCCACGGCTTCCATGGCCGACTTGTTGCCGAACCAGGCAAGCTGAACCTTGTTAAAGCGCATCCCTTCGATTACCGCGGCATAGTCCGAGGCAAAGAACGCATTTACCTTCATGCCAACCGCTTTCGACATATCGTCGATAAACGGCTGCCACTCCTTCTTGACATTCGGGGCCAATTCGGCTGGAATGATACCAAAGTTCAACTCATTGACCTGCTGAGCCCTTGCCGGTCCTGCTGCCATCAGAGTTAACGTCAGCAAGCACGTCGCGCACACCGCCCTCACCAATCTTCGGAGCTGCATTGAACTCTCCTTTATCGATTTCTTCCTCACGAGCCGAGATCAATCACACACATCTGCTTTTCAAACTTCCCAGGACACCCTATTGCGAGTTTTTTTCTAGCCGATATCGCTTGCGGAACTGAGGGCCACCGGGCTTAGCGCCACAACACTTGGCTTTATTGGCACACTTTTCGTTTGTGAGGCATCGCAGCAGTAAATTTCGCGAAGTGAGTTTGACGTTAGATCTGTATTGGGGCCGTCGTAGACAACTCGTCCATCCCTGAGAGCCACCACGCGCGAACAGTACTTCAAGGCAAAGTCCACCTGGTGCAGCGACACGATCACGGTAATGCCGTTTTCGCGATTGATTTGGGAGAGAATTTCCATCACGCGCACGGACGCGTCAGGGTCGAGAGATGCGATTGGCTCATCGGCCAGAATAATCTCCGCTTGCTGCACCAAGGCCCTGGCTATCGCGGCGCGCTGCTGCTGCCCGCCAGAGAGCGTGCTGGCGCGCTGACCGGCATATTCGGCGATGCCAACAAGCGCCAAGGCATCAACGGCTATCTTCTTTTCCGCTCGTGTAAACCAACACATCGTGCTCCGCCACATCGGGACCCGGCCAAGTGTTCCTGCCAACACGTTCGTAAGCAAAGACAAGCGATCAACGAGGTTGAATTGCTGAAATACAAAACCGATACGACTCCGAATCTTGCGAATGTCCCGGGCGAGAACGCCGTCTTTTTGCACGGTTCGACCAAGCACTTTGACTTCACCTGAAGCCCGGTCTCCAACGGTGAGCCCCGCCAGATTGCGAAGCAGTGTGGACTTGCCCGATCCGGAAGCACCGATAAGAGCTACCATCTGTCCCGGTTCAATGTTGAGGGCTATGTCGTTGAGCGCTTTACGCCCTGAGTGGAAGGTCTTAGTCAGCCTGGATATTTGGACAACAGGTCGCCGCCCATCGTTGTCATTGCGATCGCTTGCTTTCTGTTGTCCAGTTGACGCCTCTATACGAAAGGCAACTGCTGAGCTGGCGAGTTGTAACTTACTTGGTTGTTTATCCATGGCAGATCGGCAGGCCCTCCTTTTAAGATTCCGCGGTCTTCTGTGTTGTCGTGGTAGAGAAGGTCTACCCACACAGTGGCGGATCAACGTGAACACCGTGTTAAAACCAAGTAACAGTTAGATGAATACTGGCTCCGGCCACAGAAAAGCTCCGGCGGGAACTCGATCTCTCCACGCGCCCCGCGCCCCGCTAGAGGTCGAGTTCAACATCCCCTCGCGGCTGTGCGCAGCATACGAGGACATTTCCCTCCGATGGTGGATCGAGCGGGTCAGGTTGGTAGCTGACGGCCCCGCCAATCAAAGCACATTCGCAGGTGTGGCAGACGCCGGTTCGACAGGACCACCTCATCGGCACGTCGCACGCTTCGGCCAGTTCCAGCAGGCTTTGGTAACGCGAATCCCAGAAAACCGTCAAGCCGCTTCTTGCACCAGCGTGGCATTCGGGGTCATGCTTGTCAGGGGTTTCAATTCTCCGAGAATGGTTGGCAGCAGTTCAGCAACGGTGGGATGAATATGCATGGCACGCTGTAGCACCGTGTACTGCGCCTTTGCATACATCACGTCCAGAAGACAATGGATTACTTCGTCGCCGCCCGTGCCAAGGATTGCGGCTCCCAATATCTGCTTGCTGTCGCCATCCACGAGAATCTTTATAAAACCGTTCGTCTCGCCTTTTTCCACTGCGCGTCGCACCCTGGTCATAGGGCGTTGGCCGATTAGCAGATTCCTAGTTGACTTGCGTGCCTCGGATTCTGTAAGACCAGCACGGCCCAACGGTGGATCGATATAAAGGTTGTAGGCGGTGATCCGGTCGCTAACACGGTGCGAGTCGTTATCGAGCAGATTCGCCGCCACGATCTCATAATCGTTGTATGCGGTGTGCGTGAAAGCTCCTCTACCATTGCAATCGCCGAGTGCCCAGATGCCGGGAACATTGGTTCGTAGTTGTTCATCCACGACAATGTAGCCCCGGTGGTCTGTCGCTACGCCCGCTTTTTCGAGACCAAGATCGTCTGTGTTTGGCCTCCGGCCGACCGCCAGCAGAACATGGCTCCCAATCACCTCCGGCGAGCCTTCAGCACACTCGGCTGTCACTCTCACTCCATCCGAATGCGGGCTAAACCCGATGCATTTGCTGTTCAGGCGGACGTCAATCCCTTCCTTACCCATGATCTCTTCAACCGCTTTGGAAATATCCTCATCTTCACGCCCGATCAGATCAGGTCCCATCTCCAGAATTGTTACCTCGCTTCCAAAACGGCGGAACATCTGTCCGAACTCCAGACCAACGTAACTTCCCCCGACGATCACCAGGTGCCGCGGCAAGAAATCAACATTCATCATGGAAGAATTTGTAAGGTAAGGAATCTCGTTTACACCCGGCAGAGACGGCACCACAGCACGGCCACCCACATTGATAAAAATGCGGTCCGCACTGAGCAGTTCGCTCCCCACGCGGACCTCTTTCTTCGACTCAAACCGTGCATGGCCTTCATACACCGTGCAGTTCTGCATGCTCTTCAGCCAGGTTTCAAGCCCAATGCGTGATTTACCGACAATGGCGTCTTTCCGCGCCTTGACTGCTTTCATGTCTGTGCTGATTGCGCCGCTTACCATGACTCCGTATTCCGCGGCGCGATGCGTCAGGTGGGCTGCGTAAGCGCTGGCGACCATGGCCTTGGTCGGGGTGCAGCCGGTGTTCACGCAGGTGCCACCGAACGATTTCCGCTCGATAATGGCGACCTTCATGCCCGCCCCAGCCAGACGTCCCGCTAGAGATGGGCCAGCTTGGCCGGTTCCAATAATGATGGCATCGTAGTTTGTCATACCCTGTACCTCACACGCGGCGAACGATCAACGATGCCAACACCGGTCCGCTGGTATCGTTCGCGCGCAGCGGCATCGCCGCAAACTGGAAGGCATCGGCCTACCAAAGTATTTTGGAATACGTTGGGCGTGCCGCACCGATGTTTGTCACAGCTGTGAGAGCGGGTTGGTTTCGGGGGCGGTCGTCTATAGCCCGGAACCACTCGACAAGCCCGCCGATGGCAACCTTCTCGTTTGCTGTTCACAACCGATTCGCTATGTCGTCGTCGATTTGTGACTGGCCGACATTCGATTTCTCAGGCAGCCCCGATCTTTCACAGTAGCTATCGGACAGAATTTGGAATCAGGCCGCATGCTCAACCCATGGTACCCGCCACGCTGGAGCCTCGAAGGGCTCAGCGAAGTACTGAGTCTCGTGGACGACCTTTTCATCCCGAAATTCCATAATGCTCACTGTCTGGAAAAGCTTGTCGCCTTCGTAGTTGATGGCGTACTCCGTTACCCACAACTCCCCTGCTCCCACAATTCGGCGAACATCGAAGCCGCTAGGCTTTTCTGGATGATGTCCCCGCAACGCTTGCAAGTTGCGGCGGCCACGAATCCTTTCCCCCGACTGCGGATATTCACAGATCACGTTTTCGTCGTAAATATCGTGTTCTGCTACCACATCCCCCGCGGCGGATGCGGCCCAGTGCTGTTCCAATAGCGCTTGAATTCCACCTGTCGGCATGTTCTGCACCCCCATCCACCGGCCGGCTGAATCGGCTCGGGTTCATAACTCACCAAACCCCGAGATCAGTCCGATCTCGCAGACTGACGTATTTCCGTTCGAGCCGCAGCGCCGGGTAGTAGGTATTTTGATACCGATTCACGCCCTACCAGAAGCGTTGCCCGGCGTGCGACATTTCCAAGTACTCGCTCATCGAGAAGCAATGAGCCCGGCGCCATCTCGCTCGCCCGCTCAAGGTATCGGCAGATCAACTACGAGGCGTTCTGGGCATCACAGTGGATGGTCAGCGGCGTAGCGCGGGCCCGGAGACGAACGGGTTGCCGGCGACAACGTAGCGCAGCGGTTCGTCAACGGCTTTCGTGATGCCCACGCGCACCGTGACCCCAACCTTCGGCGCGGGGAATCCGTCATCGACAAGGACGAGGTCGGAATTGAAATCGCAGAGGTTCTTGTCATTATCGCGCACGCGGGTAACGCCCAGCGCCTGCGCCATGCGTCCGGGGCCGCTGGTAAGCAGTCGCGCCGCGCGGCCGGTGACGTGGGACGGGTCAAGTCCGCGGGCGAGCGCTGGGAACCATTTCTTGCGTAGTGTAATGAAAGAGGAGAGACTTTTCCTATTGGGAACCGAGAATGAGCTTGCAAAGCTGGCTTCAAAACGGTTGGCTGGTCCAGCACACGACAAGCCCTGAGGAGATCTCTAACCTGCTGGCGATTTCGGATCGGGATCTCGCGGCCTGCCAAGTGGCGGAGTTCCCGCTGACTGGCATTTTGCGATCGCCTACAGTGCTGGACTCCAAGCAGCAACTGCTGCCCTAGCTGCTGCAGGTTACCGTGCAACGCGGGACAATCATCACTATCGTGTTATCCAATCGCTAGAGTTCACGACAGCGCCGGGCAGAAAATTCATCGACACGTTTGACGGCTTTCGCAAGAAGCGCAACGTTAGCAGTTACGATGTTGCAGGGTCCGTGTCAGACAAAGAAGCGGATGAGATGCTAAAACTCGCCACCAGCCTTCGAACTGATGTGGAGAAGTGGATCAGGTCAGCGCGTTCTGAACTATTTAGGCCCACAATCTAGCTGCACCGGGAATGTGAGGATGGCGTCTTCCGCTCCGGCCTAGCGCGAACTCAGGCTTTTTCTGTTTTCCGCGCAATCCCGCCACCTACCACCATTTGATCATATCGGTAACTGCTCCTCGAATCTTAATAAACTCTGGATCGGCGATATTCCTTGGATGAGTGAGATCCACTCTGACCTCGGCCTTTATGGTGGTGGGCTTCGGCGTCAAAACCAGGATTCTTTCCGCCACAAAAACAGCCTCTTCAATATTGTGCGTGACGAAAATTATCGTGGTTCGTAATTCCTTCCAGATACGAATTACCTCATCCTCGAGAAAGAATCGCAGCTTCAGATCTAGTTGCCCATAAGGCTCATCCATTATGAGAAGATCGGGCCTCATGGCGAACGCTCTGGCGATAACGACCCGTTGATCCATACTCACTGACAAGCGATGCGGATAGTCCTTGCGGCAATTGTTAAGCCCTATAAGGTCAATAACCCGATCTACCCTGCTCTTGATTTCTTTCTCGGGTAGTTTCTTCATTTCCAAGCCAAACCGTATGTTTTCCTCCACTGTCTTCCACGGCATGGTGGACGGTTCCTGAAAAACGTAGGAAATATTATGTTTGCGCGGGTCGGCTGGCTCGCCGTCAATGAATATTTCGCCGTCAGTCGCCGGCAGGAGCTTACTGAGAACATTTAAGAAGGTTGTTTTCCCGCAACCGGTGGGCCCAACAATGCAGAGAAATTCTCCTTGGTGCACATCAAAAGAAATCTTATCAAGAACTAAAAGGTCGCCAAACTTCTTGGTTAGGTTTTCTACTCGAACTTTAACGGCTTCCATCTGCTTTACCCTTCAGACATTCTTAGAGGGAAATGTCCGTTTGCTCGCCGATTTCCTGGCGCAGCTGCAGGAATTTCGCATCAATATAACTTCGCGGCCGGGGCATGTCTATTTTGAATTCGGCCTTAACGGTTGCGGGACATTTGCTGAAGAGGATAATCCGCTCACCCAGAAACAGCGCTTCTTCTATATTGTTTGTTACGAAAATCACCGTCCGTTTGGCTTTTTCCCAAATCTTCAATATCTCATCTTCCATCTGATATCTCGTCTGGGCATCCAAGTGGCCGAACGGCTCGTCCATAAGGAGCACTTCGGGATCGTTGGCATAAGCCCGCGCGATTCCGACCCGCTGTTTCATGCCGCCGGACAACTGATGGGGATACGCATTTTCAAAACCATTGAGCCCGACGAGATTGATATAGTATTCCGCCTTCTCCAGCCGCTCCCGCTTGCCTACTCCACTTAGTCTCGGCCCCATTTCCACATTCTCTAGCACCGTTTTCCATGGAAACAGCGCCATCCGCTGGAAAACCATCCCCCGTTTAGGACTTGGCCCGGTTATCGGCTCGTCCAGCAGAAACACCTCGCCTTTGGTAGCCGGTGTCAACCCGGCAATGATATTGAGAAAAGTCGTCTTGCCGCACTGACCGGGACCCAGGATGACGACAAACTCATTTTCCCTGATCTTTAGGTTGATGTTATCCAGGACAAGAGTGCCGCTCAGTTGTGTATTCGGAAACTCTTTATAGAGACCCCTGGAATGGATCGTATTAATGGCTGGTTTTACAGCGAGATTTCCCGTTTCCATGGGCACACGAGCCTTTCAGAATGCCGGATTGCAATGGCAATAATTGCTCCCAGCAAACCAATCGTCAGCATTCCCGTGACGATAATTACAGGATTATTCATGTCCATCCCTTTCAGGATGATAAAGCCAACTCCCTCGGTCGCCCCTACCATTTCAGCCGCCAGAACCGTCATCCAACAAACACTCAGCCCGTTCTGGAGTCCCGCGAAAATTGCCGGCAGAGCCGAGGGCACAGCAACTTCCAAAAATACATCTTTAGGTGTGGCGCCAAGAGTCATCGCCGCGTCGATCAAAATCGGATCCGTATACCTGATTCCCGCGTAAGAATTGATTACGGCCGGAATAAACGCCGCAATGAAACAGATAAAAATTTTGGGGGCTTCTCCGACCCCGAACCACAGTATCGCCATGGGAATCCAGGCAATCGGCGGTATCGGGCGAAAGGTTTCAAATATCGGCCTGACAAGCGAATCCACCGTTTGATTCCAGCCCATAAAGAGGCCCAACGGTATCCCTATGATATTCGCGAGAACAAACGCAATGATGACCCGTTTCAGGCTCGCCCAGACATGGCCCAACAGTGTAGTGTTGCCAAACTTGTGAAAGAGCATGGTCAAGAACTGAGCGACAATCTGAAAAGGCGACGGGATGAAGTCGGTGAGCTTTCCAAATGCGCATATCGTCTGCCACAGCGTGATTATGACGATGACCGTGACAACCGTGAACAGCTTAGCCCGAAATTTTTCTGGAATGCGCATGCTCACTTCCGCCTCCAGGGGGCCATTCTGCGTTCGAGCTTATCGAGTCCGAGAGCCATTAGAGCACCTGTAAAGCCGATAGTCAGCATACCTACAATAATGATGTCCGGCCTTCCTACATAACGGCCCATCTGGATCATATAGCCGAGCCCTTCCGTGGAAGCGAGCAGTTCGGCCGCCACCAACGTCATCCATGAAGCCCCGAGCGACAGTTTCAGGCCGGTAAAGATCATAGGAAGAGCGGAGGGAATGCCAATCTTCAGGAAAATCTCCCTATTGGTTGCGCCCCATGTGCGGGCGACGTTAATCAGCGCCGGTTCCGTCAGTTTAATGCCTGCGTAAGAATTGATAACCGCCGGCACGAACGCCGCCAGCCATATTATGAAAGCTTTGGCCGGCAAGCCGATACCGAACCACAGGATAGATAGCGGAATCCAGGCAATAGGCGGAATAGGCCTTATGGTCTCAAAAATTGGACTTACGATTCTATCGAACTTTTTGTACCAACCCATCAGCAGGCCAAGGCTAACACCAATCACAGCGGCAAACACATAACCGATAAGCGCCAAAAGCAGACTTGCTCTGAAATGTTGTCCGATAGTGGCCCCGTCCGGAGCGCTTTCATACAACTTGTGATAAAACGTCTTCACGACATCGACCGGAGACGCCAGAACGCTGCGTTGCACTAACCCCGAATTGACGACAAATCCCCAAAGACCACAAAATGCGATCATGCTTGTAATCGACAAGATAACAAGAACAGTACTCTTACGCGAAGACTGCTTTCCGGCGTTGAGCACACGGCACCCCTTTTCATTGTCGGCGGCTGTGTTAAGAAATACTCCCGGGAGTTAGAGGCGGCACCAAGCTATTCTCCGATAGTCAAGCTCAGTGCCCACCATATTTTCCCGGTAGTGAAACTAATTCTTCAAGCCTTCCAGTGTAGCCGCATTTCTTAAGAATCGATCGTCGAAGGCATTTTCCAGGAACCATTTCTCTTCCTCGGCCTTTATGATCCCCTGACCTACCAAAAACTTTGTAATCTTGGCATGCGCCTCGATGATTGGTGTCTTCCCGTTCTTGCTAGTGAACCAGTCGAGCTGCTCTTTTAGTGTAAATATGGGCTTGAGATCGTATTCCATAGCAAGTTGCTTGCTGTTCGGCTGAAAACCGTTTCTGTTGAGGAACTGGCCGAGCCCGGCCACGGTTTCTTCTCTTTTCGGCTTCATATAGGCAGTCGCCTTAACAAAACCGGCAACCCATTTGGTAACCATCTCCGGTTCATTCTCAACTGCCTTCTTACTCGCCACAATGACCGCGGGAATTTCCCCGTCAAGCTCGGTTATATCTCCCATTTTGACGAATCCCTTGTTTTCAGCGCCCCAAGTGTACGGCGACCACAGGATGACAATATCGCCCTGTCCCGCAGTGAAAGCGGCGGCGGCGGACGGCTGGTCCATGTTGAGCACTTTTACGTCGGTCATCTTCAGGCCAAAGGTACTGACCAGTCGTTCCACGGTGTAATGGGCCGAAGTTCCGATAGTTGTAATGATCGTCTTACCCTTGATTGTCTCCGGCGATCCATAGAGGTCCGGTTTGTCTTTGAAATATCCTTTGACCTTCAAGATATCGCTATTGGATCTGACGAACAGGGTATTAAGCTTGCCTTCGAAATCGGCAATAGCGACAATCTTGGCTCCATAACGTATCGAGGCCAGAATGGAAGCCATCCCTAGCACGCCTGTCTTCCACTTGTCGGAAGCGAGCGCCTCATTTTGCGGTGCGCCAGAGGAGTACATCTGGAATTCGGGCTGGATACCAAACTCTTTGTAGTATCCCTTGTCTCTGGCTACCTCCATAATGTAGCTGTTGTAACATGGCTGGTATGCTGTAGCGACCGTGTTAAGCGCGCCTTGCGCGGACTGCTGTTTGGACTGTTCTTTAGAATCCGACGTTCTACATCCATTGCCTAACACGATTGAGAAACATAAACAGACTAATAGCGGAGTCACCTTGATCCATTTTCTCATCAGCTTCCCCTCTTATTCTGCATTAAGTCATTCCGACTCTCGTCCACACAGAGCGACCAATAAGCTCAATCGGCTCCCACAACGTTACTGAGCCCTTTCAATTGCAAATGCACTGGCATGCCGCCAGAAAAGCTTTCCGGAGTACACAGGATGCGAGGATTCTGGCCGACCAGTTTCTGTGTTCTCTCCATAGCCTCCTGGTAAGTACGGACCGGGATAAATCCCATGCCGCGCGCGTAACGGGGTGCTTTGGCCCCGACGATGAACACAGCCGAGCAGCGGGTAAGCGGCACACAACCGCCGGTGAGCATCGACATGGCGTGGAAGGGATGATAGGTATAGTAGTTCGAATACTTGTAGAGGTAACCGGGATCGGTGGAGATTCTCAAAGCTTCTTCCGAAGCGAGAAACTCAGGTGCCGTGCAGTGCTTTTGCAACGCTTCATAGGTTTCCTGATAGGAGGGGAACCAATCGGCGTTGAACCATCCATCGCAAATGGACGCGGCAATAATCACGCCTCCCTCGCGGAATGCATGCCAGCAACGGGAGAGTTGTCCCCCTATGCCAAGACTCATCAGGATGGGATTGGTGCCCATGCCGGGCCCATAGTGAAAATTGCGGGGAAGGCCCATGACCAGTACGTCGGCTGGTTCGGGCATATCCACGGGAATGTTTGTCCTTTTATCGGCAAGGGGCCAAGTGGCCCGTTCCACGGCTCCGAGCTCTCCCGCCTTCACGTCAAGAACCTGGGATTTCTGACCCAGAACCGCATCCACCGCAAAGAACTTCTTGCCCATCCCCTTTTCCATCGCCTGGCCGATCGACCGGAACTGATGGCGCATGTGCGAGTGTGGGGATGCTCCCAGCCAATCGTTGCGGTGCATGGTGGAAGGGCAATGATGAGAAGCAATCGAACGCCAGCCCGAAAGCCCGGTGACCACCATCTTGTAACCGCCGCTGTAGCCGCCGTAGGGATTGCCAGCGCAGTGGCCGATCACAATGGATAGATCGGCTTCGGCCATAAGCCGATTGCACTGGACGACATTTCCCATGCCATCCACTCCGAAGTTGCACAGGTCGGGAGCTTCCGCATCGTGGTTGACAAGTCGATCGGGCCAGAACCGATTAACGATATCCTTTCCCAGATACCAGTACCATTCCTCGAGGGTATTCTTGCGATGAAGTCCGCCGCAGCAAAGCAGGGTAATATCCTCAATGCGAGTACCAGCCTTGAGGAGTTCCTCCACAACGATGGGGATAGACGTCTTCCTGTGGCTATTGGCCTGAGCCCCGCCCTTTACACGGTCGGGAAACCCGATGACAACCTTCTTCCCAGGGCCCGCTAGTTCTCGTAGCGGCGGGGAATCTAAAGGACTTTGCAAAGCCTTCCGAGTCGCATCCGCGGCTTCGACCGCGGGTGGGTCTGTGTAGGTATGGCCATAGCGGATGACGGCTGCTGCATCTGGAAGCTCAACTCGCATGTGACTGTCGCCATAATCCAGCAAAACTTCTTGCATGTTTCCCCCTCATTCTGAATGTGCGATCCCCAGTGATTTCAAATGCTAACCACGCTGGCACTGCACACCGCCGAAGCTCAAGCGCCGCCACGATAGTGTTCGCGTACGGTCTTGACGTGTTCCTGAACGGCAGCCTCGATATCGTACGTGGGCAGCCAACCAATTTCTTTCCTTGCCATACTGTCATCGTAGGCGGCTGGATAAGGAGACTTACTCTCTCCGCCTTCCACGAGTGTTACCCGGCTGGCCGGACAATGCTTTCTCGCAATATCGACAACTTCGCGGATGGAGTGAACACCGCCCGCGATGTTATAGATCTTTTGCTTCGGGCTCTTTGCCTGGTGCAGCGTCCAGAGCGCCTTGACGGCATCCTTGACGTAGAGCCAATCTCCGGTTTCGTCCGGGTTAGAAACGGTAATTGCCTCTCCCCGAGCCATGGCATCAAGGATGAGTGAGGAATAGAGTGCAGTAATTCCGGTAGTGCGACCGGGTCCAAAAACCCAAGTAAATCTGAGAGCCCTGGTGTCTAATCCATGCTTCCTGGCATACCAGAGCAGGAGATGCTCGCTTGCAAGCTTCGTCTGGCCGTAGATCATCTCCGGGTTCTTGACCGCGTCGTCACGCACCGGCTCGGCAACATCCCTTCCGAAAACAGAGATCGAACTGACCATGACGAAGCGGTTGACCTTCAAGGCGAGAGACGCATCCAGGAGTGTCTGCGTGGATTGGAAGTTGACACGGAACCCCATGATCGGATTTTCTTCGCAAGGCCCGGCAAGAATTGACCCGAGATGAAAGACCTCGGTGATTGCCTGGGACATCATCGCGCGGTATATATCCGCCGGAGACGCAAGGTCGCCCCGGATATAAGTGATTCGATCCCGCACGGACTGCAAACTTGTGGGCTGCGCAGCTACATCGAAGACAACGACTTCGGCACCTGTTTCCAGGAGCATGGGGACGAGGTATGATCCGATGAACCCCGCTCCCCCGGTTACCAGCACCCGCATGACATTCCTCCGTATTCAATGAAACCCAGCGACCCGGAACATACCGGCGCGCGGCCCGCAGAGGCAGCTTTGATTATTGGCCCACTCCAGTGCCTTGGGCGCTTTCGGCCATGATCCCCGTACGCTGCTTTAAGAACTCTTCGCGAACAATCTTTTCGATTTCGGCCCTGACTCTGGTAAATTCGGCGCTCGTTTTGATGGCAGCGTGGCGGGGGCAGGGTAGCGGGATTGGCATGACCTCCCGAATCCGACCAGGGCCCGTCGCCATAATCACTACGCGCGTAGAGAGAAACGTGGCCTCCTCAACTCCGTGAGTAATGAAAATTACCGTCTTTTTTTCCTGCTCCAGGATGGTCAGCAGCGACTCTTGCATAAATTGCCTGGTTTGCGCGTCGAGAGCGCCAAAAGGTTCGTCCATCAGAAGCACTTCCGGATTGACCGCATAGGCCCGGGCGATAGCAACTCTTTGTTTCATTCCGCCCGACAGCTCCTTAGGCAATGAGCCGGCAAAGTCTTTTAGTCCGACAAGATTAATGAAGTGGTCGGCAATCTGCTTGCGTTCGGCAGCTGATGTCGCATTTGCTCGCAGGGTCAGGCCAAACTCAACGTTTTCACGAACCGTCATCCAGGGAAAAACGGCGTACTGCTGAAAGACCACGCCTCGATCGGGCCCTGGCCCGCGGATCTCGCGGTCATCGATGAGCACCTTGCCTTGGGTAGGCTCGAGGAATCCGGCGACGATATTCATCAAGGTCGTCTTCCCGCATCCCGACGGTCCGATGATGGAGATGAATTCTCCCGGTTCGACCCGCAGGTCTATTCCGCTGAGCGCAACATGCTGCCGGCCGAGCCCGACATACGTCATGCCCACTCCATCAATCAGTATCCCCTTCTGCATCCTGATCTCCCGAAATCCGAGGAGGCTCTCTCGCTAGCTTCGACCGCAATTCCTTAAGAGAGCTTCTCCTGCCAGGCGGTAACCCGTCGTTCTATCGCACGGACAATTCCATCCATCATGAGCGAAATAATCCCAATGAGCAGAATGCCAAGAACCAGCGGAGGCATCTGGAAAAAGTTTTGCGCGTCCACCATCATCGCCCCGATACCCCTCTGGGCGGCAATTAGTTCCGCCGCTACCAGTGTGGCCCAGCAGACCCCGAGCGAGACCCGGGCTGCGGTGATGATGGCCGGTAACAACTGCGGCAACACAATCTTTCTGAAGATCTCGAAGTTGGTGGCCCCGAGAGTCCTGGCCGCCCTGACGAATAGCGGATCAAGTCCCACCAGAGCCTGATAGATCACGACCAGGGCGGGAAAAAACGAGGCATAGGTCAAGACAATGATTTTGGAGGCTTCTCCGATCCCGAACAAGATGATCATCAAAGGAATGAGCGCAATCGGAGGAAGTGCCCGAAAGAAATTGATAGCAGGATCCATCAGCATCCGAACGACCCGAAACCACCCGATCAGAAACCCCAAAATGATAGCCATCACAATGCCGAGCGAAAATCCACAGAGCACGCGCAGGAAGCTGGCATACATGTGGTACTGAAGAGAACCGTCGCGAATCATTCCGACCGCAGACTTGAGTACGGCCCCGACGGAGGGGAATATCTGTGGATTTACCAGCCGGAGGGCGCGTGCGCCTTCCCATAATCCCAGAAGGATCGCAAAGGAGGCTATGAAATAGCCGACGCGCTCAAGTTTGCCACTCCATTTCTTTTCTGGTGGCCGATCTTGCGCGTTTGCCTGAATCGCTGTTCCCGCCATATCACACTCCTCGAGGACGATCCTTTCAGCGTGGGTTCTCCCGGTTGCGGAAGGTTCAAACTGAATGTCAATTAGCTTTTGCGACTGATAAGAAGATGCCCGGATCGAAGAACTGACTAGGATCCACATAGTCGTGGATGGCGCCTATCTCGATGAACACATGCTCGACCTGTCCAATCCATTTGGAGACAGTGCCGTTTTCGTACAGTTTGATCCAGTCCTTGGCCTTTTCAACCTTCTCCGCCTTCCAGCTTGCCTCGATGTCGCTGAAGGGAATGTTGGAGTAAGCCTTCGCGTGAATCAGTTTGAGCGCCTCGTCCGGGTGAGCCAGAAGAAAGTCGTTGGCTTTAATCCATGCTTTGACGATTTTCTTCAGCGTTTCTTTGTTCTTCACATAATAGTCATTGCCGGCAACCCAGCCGCCGATGATGGCTGCGTTGGGGTAGAACTCCTTGGCCGAGCTGATCATCACCGCACCGGGAACTTTGTCGCGGATGGCTACATTGAATGGAGCCCAAGTGCAGACGAAGGGTACAGCGCCTGAAATGAAGGCTGAGACCGCTCCCGCCATATCCATGCTGATGATAGTCACATCTTTATTAGAGTCGAGCCCATTCGCTTTCAGCGCAGTATGCAGGAACACTTGCGCAGTTGTTCCCTTGACGGTTGCGATCTTCTGGCCCTTCAAATCTTTAATAGACTTAGCTTTGGTCTCGGAACGGGCAAAGATCATCGCGGTGTCGTACTCAATATCGTTAATCAGGAAAATCTTCCCCATGCCGCGCGAGGGAAAGTTCGAAATTACGGCTCCCATGATGGCGGCATCGAGGCTACCCCCGCTCAGCGCCTGCATCATCGGAACGCCGGAGGTGAACGGTATGGGCTCCATTACGAGCCCCTGCTCTTTGAAGTAACCTTTTTCCATCGCAATCCAGAACTGTCCATCCACCGCGAGCGTGTGCAAGTAGCCCACCTTTACAGTTTCGGCATTCGCGGAAGACACTCCGATTCCCAAAACGAAGGACAACAACAAACCGAGCACTAATTTTGAAGAGTTCACTTGATCGCCTCCATGCTCACTTTTATGATTGTCATCTCAACCGCCCAAAGGACCATCGCTTTGTAATTCACCATCCCGTTTTCAAGCGCTGGGGACCATCACCTCGCGGTGCGGTTTACCACGGCGTTGCTTTCCCAGATTCTGCTGAAGCTTTTCCACATGATGGCGGTGTCGCTTGCACCGAAGCCCTGTGACTGTGCCATTTCATTGACGAATTGTATGGTTCGGGCAAGCAACGGAGGAGCCTTCGCCTCCTGAGCCATTTCCACGGCCAGGCGAACGTCTTTGCAAAGCAAATCGACGGAAAACGTGGGATCTTCGAAATCCTCCGCCACGATCTTCTGGCCCAACTCCTTGAAAAGGTTGCTGACTGTACCCGCCTGGCTCGCTGTGATGGTTTCGTAGAGCAGCTTGGGCGGAATGCCGACCTTCTCGGAGACAGCCATCATCTCCGCGGTCATTGCGTTGATTGCGGAAAACATTAGTTGATTCAAAAGCTTGATTTTGTTTCCGGAGCCGGGGCCGCCAATGGGGATACTCCTGGCGGCAATAAGGTCGAAAATCGGGGCGCACCGCTCGATATCTTCTCGCATGCCGCCGATCGGCAGCGTCCATTTGCCGACGGTGGCCGGCCTACCGAGCACAGGCGCATCCAGATAACCGACCCCCGCTTGCTTCGCGAGATTCCACATATCGCGGCTTGTGCCAGGGTCGACCGTGCTCATGTCTACGATCGTCGATCCCGACCTTGCGGCCGAAAGGAGGCCTTCGAGCCCCGCGACACAAGCTCGCACCTGCTTTGGTCCGGGCAGGAACATGATCATTACATCAGCCCGTTCGGCTACATTGCGTAGGTTCGCAGCAACGGTCGCCCCAAGCGCCCTGACTTTCTCATGGGCTTCGGGGGAAACATCGAAGACGAATAATGAGTATCCCGCTTTCAGCCATTTCTCTGCGACCGTTCTTCCCATCACGCCGGCGCCAATCAATCCGAGAATTTGCGTTTGCATTTTTCCTCTATCTGTCATCTTCACACTGCTAATTCCGCTAACTGACTCCGCTCGCCGCGCTGCTCCTGACGATTCCCGGAATGCGCCTGCCGCAAGCTGAGCCGCTCCGAGAACACGAGTTCGGATAGCGCGAGAAGGGCCGCGGCGTGGCAATCGTCTATCGTGCTGATCATTACGAGGTCGGCCAGCCCTGGAAGCTTCTCCGACAGCGCCATCTTGAAGCCCTTCTGATAGCTGGAGGAGCAACCGAGTGGGCCAGCAAGCAGAATCTGCTCCGGATCCACTGCAACCGCTACACCCATCAACGCTTTTCCAAGATACTGGCCGGCACGGAGCAAGACCTGGTTGGTGCGCGCGTCGCCTGTAGCCGCAACGTGGAGCACTTCGTCGAGTTGGGCTCGGTTTTCTCGATAGTCGGCCGGAGAAGGTATCAGACTGGTAGCCTTGCCAAGGTCAGCCAGTACGGCGCCTCCGGATGAAACTGTGTTCAGACATCCGATCCGGCCGCAAGAGCAAACGCGCGTCTGCCCTCGGACTGGCATGTGGCCAATATGGCCGGCCCGGAAGCGAGAGCCGCGAATGAGGTGGCCATCCAGGAATAAGCTGCCGCCCAGCCCGGCGGCGCTTCGGAAAAAAAGCACATTGCTTTTTCCTCTGCCGATCCCGAAGCGGACTTCAGCCAATAGCAGAGCATTGTCTATATTCTCCACCACCACCGGCAGGTCAAATGCACGTTGCAGTGGCGCTGCAATGTCCGTAAAGCCCCATCCCAGAAACGGCGCGGTGAGAACCGTTCCCTTGCGGCGATCAACCACTCCGCCGATCACCACTCCAAGACCAAGCACACGCCTGCGATCAACACCGGCTTCGGCAATTAGATCTCTGATCGCCTCGCAGCGCACAGCGATTGCGCGGGTGCTGCCGGCGAGACTGTCCAATTCGAATGGGCGGCGTAAGACAACTTCCCCGCGAATGTCCACCAGGGACACAGACGGCTTATACGCATTAATGCTGAGCCCTACTACGTACGCGCCCTTGGCCGCCAAACTTAGCGTGGTTTGGCGTCTGCCGGGCGAGTTGGACGGAGATTTTTCGCCCTCGTCGACTAAACCGGCCGTTATCAACTCGCGCACGATGCGGGTCACGCCCATCAGGGAAAGGCCAAGCACCTTTGCGATCTGGGTGCGGGAGAGGGCTTCGCCTTTCTGAATCTCGAGCAGCACGCGGGCGCGATTGCGGCGCCGCAGCCTGCTATGGCCGAGTAAACGCGGGTCCATTGATTAATATCTCTCTGTGAGTTATTAATTATTCGGAGCAATTACACAGCTCACCTGACCTCTTGTCAAGTGGAGATTCAGGGCATCGATCCAGAATTTGTGAACTTGATCGCTCGCGTGGCCAGGTCACTGCGGTGCGTCGAGTGCTCTGTGAAATTGAGGGGCCATTGAAGTAGCATCGTGAACTTATTGTCATATTGCGTGAACAGGGGCCATCTCTGAACGGATTGTTTGGAATACTAAGTCCAACCGAGAAGTGCTTTGGCCGGAGGCAGCGACTAAGAAATTGACAAATCAATTACAGGGTGCTAACCCATACGAGTATTTACCAGATTGTGAAAAAGCGAAAGGGCAAGGTTAAAGCGGCTCAATTAGTGCCCGTTAGCACTGTAGAGGACGATGTAAGTGTGCTATTAAAAAGGTATTACCAAATACTATCATGGTTAAATTAACAGGCTAGGACATTGAACGAATGAAAACTCCCCGAAAAGTATTGTTCCTTGGATTGGATGCGGCTTTGCCGGACCTTATCACGAAGTTCGCCGATGAAGGGAACTTGCCCAATATAGCCAAACTCATGGACAAAGGCATTTTCTCTAGGATCGAGACGGTTTTCCCGCCGCTTACGGCAGCGGCGTGGTCGGCCATTGTAGCCGGCGCTGGTGCCGGCACTGCGGGCATTCCCAGCCTAATGGTAAAGCTACCAAACGAGGAATTGGACCACTGGCATACCTCTTTTGATAGAGATATGCTGCTGGCCGAGACGTTGTGGGAGGTGGGGGAAGAATCGGGCAAGAAGGTTGCCCTTGTCAACTGGCCGGTGACTTTTCCCATGGGGGCGATCAAAAACAAAGGCAGCGTGCAGGTGGCCGGTTCCTTAAATCCGCCATTCCGCTATTTCTACATGCCGCTTTGGGACGTGGCCAGCAGCGCGATATTTTCCACCGAGAAGCTGGCGTGCAATCAGATACCGGGACGGGCAGTTGTAATTGAGCCAAAGCCGGCCGACGGCTGGAGAAACTTGCCGAGTTCTGTCGCAACCCCGTTAGAGTTTGAGATTACAGTCCCCCCGACCTATGTTCCGGGTATTCGCTATCAGGTTCTTTTGGTGGACACCGTTGGACGTGGCTATGACCAGGTTTTGGTATGCCGGGGCAAAGACGCGAATAGTCCTGTTGCCACTATCAAGACCGGAGGATGCGGTCCTTGGATTACTGAGACGTTCGAGGCCAGAGATGGCAGAAGGAAGGGCCGCTTCAGATTTCAGCTCTTCGAGCTTTCGCCGGATGGAAAGCGAATAAGACTATACCAATCTGCCATCAACACTGCGGAAAAATACACAATACCGGAAGATTTGACAGAGAAAATCGAGCGGGTAGCCGGCACGTTCATGGAAGTGGATGACCCGTGGGCCTTTATGGACGGCTGGATGCCCGCCGAGTGCTACATCGAACAACTTGGCCTTCACGCTAATTGGTGGGGAAAGACGACGGGCCATGTGCTGGAAACGGTGGAATGGGATATGGCGTTTTCCTGGGTCGGTACCATCGATCATATTCAGCATGTTCTCTATGGCGGCATAGAACCTAAGTCCCGGGTCTATGATCCCGCCAGGTACGAGTGGTGCATGGATGCGATCAGAACGACATATAAGCAGGTCGATGACAATATCGGTAAGATTCTGCGGAAGGTGAATCTGGAGGATACCCTAGTTATTCTTGTTTCCGATCACGGCTTTACTCATCTTGACTGGAATCCTTATGTCAAACAGCACCTTTCCGACGCTGGACTCCTCGAATATATCCTTGACCTCACCACGGATGATCCAAGCAATCTCAAGATTGCTTGGTCGCAGACCAAGTGTCACCCTCTCGAACCGTGCCACGCCCATGTCTTTATCAATCTTAAAGGCCGGGATCCCCACGGTATAGTGGAACCGGAAGATTACGAAAAGGTTCAGGCTGAGATAATTGACGCTTTGTACAGCATAAAAAATCCCGAGACGGGTGAGCCGGCCGTCGCATTGGCGCTAACGAAGAAGGAGGCAGGCACCGTGGGGATACTCGAGGGCAAGGGGTTCGATCGAGTTGGCGATGTGATTTACGCCTGGAAACCGGGGTTCATGTCGCACCCGTTTATCTATCGGGTTGCCATCAAATACCGGGACGGGTCAGAACGGACTATCAGCAACCCGGAGAAATTTGAGCCGGCAAGGCTGTGCGGTAACTTCACCGGTGTTCACCTGGCCTTGCCGTCACTGCCGGAAATGCACGCGGTCTTGCTGATGATCGGACCTGGCATAGTCAAATATGTCCGGAAGCATCCTGCCAGGATCATAGATATTGCTCCTACCGTCGCGAAGATGATGAATATGCGAGTTCCACGCGATGCGGAGGGGGGAGTGCTTTATGATGTTTTGGACAAGATTGAGGGATAACTAGAGTTGGGCGTTGTGCGCAAACAGCGACGAGTTTCGATCCTCACGATCTGTAATCGGTGTCTCCGGCTACTATGTCGCTGAGCGCATGGCGGCACCGGACCGTTGCTACGAAAGAAGTAACATCACGTCCGTTTCCGGAAGGGGAACGGCGGCGGGGCGGCCAGAGAATCCGGCTCTTTCTTCTACGTTGCAGTCGCCAGACTCCGGCGACCGGCGGCGGAAGACGGGAATGAGCTCCTGAATCGACTGTCTTTGTATCTTCTATATATCCCCCATTTCCCAGGACCCGGATTTCGGCGCTTGCGAGAGAACCCGATTCACGCGTAGCCTGATCAGGCCCGACTTCCGCAGCCTGGAGGCCGGTAGAAGAAGCACAAGAAAAGCCCGGTGTGCCGCCGTATATGCCAGCCTACGGGAGCGCCGAACATCGGCGCGTACCAAGACGTCCGCCACAGACTCCAGCGTTTTCGGCCCGACATCTTTACATCCCGCTGACGAGTCATTGACATTGAGACATTGAAAATCGAGACATTGCCGCCGAACCACGCGCGCGCGAAGGGCCGCAGGCCGGCGGCCGGAAGCGCATCCTCGATCTATACGAGGAACGAAGAACAGGTGGCGCGGCGCCGAGAAACCATACACAGTGACACGACCTATCAGGAGAAACCACCCATGGCATGAAGAACCCGGCGGGGAATGCTTCGTTGTTGGATCCGCCGGAGGTTTTATCCCAGCAGGCTGTACAGGTGGTATTGGTGAGCGCAAGGTTAATATATCTAAGATATGTTGTACGATTTTGCTATATGGCCCCACATATCTCCGAGCTTGAGTTTGCCCGCCGCTGTTTCGAGTTCGCATGGTTCCGGGAGCTGCTGTCTGTCAGCCCCGACTGGATGAAGTTGTTTGAGATTCACTACGAACTGGTTTCTGTGGAACGCCGGTTACGTCTCCTGCGTAGGGCTGCATGAAGCGCGCCGTCTTCTACCTGCGGGTTTCGACCGTCGACCAGCACCCCGAATCCCAGCTGTATGACCTGCGCCAACTGGTGGCCCAGCATGGCTATGAGATCGTGCACGAGTATACTGACCGGATCAGCGGCGTCAAGGCAAAGCGTCCCAGCCTGGATCGGATGATGGCCGACGCCCGCCGCGGCCGTTTTGATGTCGTCCTGGTCTGGGCCTGTGACCGCCTGGCGCGTTCGGTTCGACACTTCCTGGAGGTCCTGGACGAGCTGAACCGGCTGAACATCGAGTTCCTCAGCTACCGGGAAAATATCGATACCGGCGGACCGCTCGGCCGGGCGATCGTGGTCATCGTCGGCGCCATTGCCGAACTGGAACGCAACTTGATTGTCGAGCGGGTGCGTGCCGGCATGCGGCGCGCCAGACTCGACGGTCAGCACATCGGCCGCCAGCCGTTGGAGCTGGGCGAGGCCGCTATCGTCCGGGACCGCGCCCAAGGGTTGACCCTGCGGCAGGTCGCGCGAACCCACCTGATCTCGACCGCCACCGTCAGAAAGGTCCTCAACCGTGCCGATTCGCCCCGTGTGAAAAGGGTCGAAATCGACCCCTCTGGGACCCGCATAAATACAGGGCCGGAAACGGCCGCTTAGGCCGTTTTAGCGTGTTTGGAAAGGTATGGATTAGTTCACAATCGCGCGCACCCAGTTCCAACTCGACCTGCGTTGCCGGCAGCACCACGAGTTCACAAACTGGCCTTGCGGTCTAGCTTCCCAGATTCGTTCAACGTATATCCTCTTCAATCCGAGAGAAGACTGGCGCCGCTTCGCTGTAACTAGCGCTTTGTGAAAAGACTCTGCCACTACGACTTTGGCGTTGACATCAATCCGGAGTTCCTGCTTAATATGAGAGTTCTCTAATGAGGTCCATTTCGGGCTCCAGTATTTCAGGGGTCGCGCAGGCGACGCTGTAATTTCCCCCTCCCTGCGTTGCCCAAACTGTTGCTTTACTGCGATTTCTAAAAGTGCATTTCTACGGCGCAGAATGCGGATTCTACGTCTGCGTGATAGGTGTGCCTATTGGAAATTCAACTGATTACGGGAGCAGCGGCACGCATATCCTTTCCTCCTGCTTTCGGTTACCTCCAGCAAACAGTCGGCCCTGTTCTTGTTTCAAGTTGTGCAGTTCCTCCAAGGTCGCATTGGCGTTTGGGCGCAGACGGTCTGCGCCAGTGTAACGATCACGTTGAACAGCGGTGTCAACTGGCTTATTGGTGCGGCGTCGCCAGTCAGAAAAGTGAGGGAGCATGATTCGCAAGTTGGCTTTCTATGTTTTGGCGGCTCTTTTCTTGTATTTTGCCACGACAGGTCTTGTGTTCGGCGCGTCCGCCGCAGTCGGACAAGGTTCTGCCGCGAGTTCTGCTACCGTTGCCAATAGCCGGGTTCCTTTATATTTCGAAGAAAATCAAGGTCAAACAGCCGGCGAGGTTCGCTTCCTGGCTCGGGCGGGCGGCTACACGGCTTTTCTGACCGGCCACGAGACGGTTTTGCACTACCACAACGGTATGCCAGGCCAGAAAGATGGCCGCGATGCGGTAGTCCGCATGAGGCTGGCCGGCTCCCGGAAGTCATCCATCATCCGGGGCGGCGAGCAATTGCCTGGCATCGTGAATTATTTGATCGGCGATGATCCCTCCAAGTGGCACACGCGAATTCCCACCTATGCCGAAGTGGACTTTGACAAGGTGTATCCGGGCGTTGACTTGGTATACCGGGCAGCCGGTAAGCAACTGGAGTTTGACTTCCGCGTGGCTGCGGGAGCGAATCCCGATCCGATCCGGATGACCTATTCGGGGGCATCCAAGATGCACTTGAATGCGTCCGGGGATTTGGTTCTGGATACAGACGCCGGTCCGGCCAGTATTTTGAAGCCGGTCGCCTACCAGGATGTCGATAACAAGCGCGTGCCGATCTCAGTGAATTACGCTCTGCTCGCTAATGGCGAAGTAGGGTTCCAATTGGGGAAGTATGATCGCACCCGCCCATTGGTGATCGACCCGACCGTAGGGCCGTCTGTTTACTACTCGACCTACCTGGGATCAGGCCAAGGTGACACTTTTACGTCCATCGCCGTTGACCCAGCCGGCGAAGCCTTCATCACCGGCTACACGTATGCAACCAATTATCCGATCGGCGCGCCGTCAGGTTATTTGCCCTACCAAGGCACATTTCCTTCGAATTACTACAACGGCGCCTTCTATCCCCCGGCTGGATTCGTCACGGCGCTGAACGCCACCGGCACCGGGATCATCTACTCGACTTTTGTATCGGGAGACAGCGCAAATTCGAGCATGGGCGTGTCACTGAATGGAATTGCGGTCGACGCCGACGGGTTTGCGTTCGTAGGAGGACAAACGGACGACCCCACGTTCCCCATGGTCAAGGCTTTTCAATCGACGATACCTGGTGCCCGCAGCGTGTACTTCGGGTACACAGTTCGAGCTCGGCGTAGTCTTTGAACTCTCCCAACACGGCGACAGCCTGGTTTACTCCTCGTTCCTCGGGGGAGGGGACACCGACTCGATTACGGCCATCGCGGTTGACAGCTCGGACAACGCCTATGTTTCCGGAGCCAATACCGTGGCGGCCAATTACACCACCAGCGGTTTCCCCACTACCAGCGGCGTTATCTGGCCGGCGGGATTCGATCAAGAGTACTCGAGTGTTGGCGCAGGATTTACGAATGCGTTTGCCGCCAAGATCGTGCCGCCGGCTTCGGGCACTGCGACAAAAGCCTATGCAACACTAATTGGTTGCAACGGAAGCGGAGACTCCAGTACTCCGGATACTGCGACTACTTCGGCGACGGTCTATGGCAACGCAATCGCAATCGACTCCAGCGGCAATGCCTATATTGCCGGTACGGCCAATTGCGACGTCGGCTGGCATAGCAGCACCAGCTTCGTCAGCAGTTCGATCCGGAAAAATATGACTAATGTCACTCCGGCCTTGTCAGGGGAGCAATCTTTGGTGAGCAATACCTGGGTGCTCAAGCTGAATGCAGGGGCAACGTCCGTCTTCTATCTCGACTACCTGGGTGGCAGTGCGCCTTCGAATTACGGGTCCTGTCAATATTCGGGCACGAATTATTACTCTCCCACTACATCCGTTACCGGCATTAAAGTCGACTCCAACGGCGTTGCCTATGTGGCCGGAACGACACAGGCAAACGATTTTCAAACCACCTCAGGCGCCTTATATACTTCGCGGCAATTGGCGGGGATATCTGGCAGCGGTTATAGCGGCGGCGGGTGCACCTATACTTATAGCGGAACGATACAAACCGATGGTTATGTAACGCTCATTGCCGCTGATGGTCTGAGTTTCCCTTACTCGACCTTTCTGAACGGGAGTACGGTTTCGGCTGGAGTCACCGCTGCCGGCTCAAGCGGGTCTCTTACCATAGCCGGCATTGCGTTAGGTACAGGTGGCCAGTTCGCGGTCGCCGGCATGGCCAATACCAGCAACTTCCCGGTACAGGGGAGTCCCTCTGGCACTCCACTTCTCAGCGGCTATCCGGGATGCGGCGCGGGCGGCGCGAACTCGTCCACTTGCGCGGATGGAGCCGCATTCATTACCAAATTCAACTCGACCGGCGCGTTGGTGTATTCCACCTTCGTGGGCGCCGGAGGCGAGTATGGCGTGAATGGCATCGCCTCCAACGGCACGGACATTTACGTGATGATTAGCGAGCCCAACAATGGTCTGACAACGTCCGGAGCCTATGACACCGACAATTCGAGCGCCGAAAAGGAGCTGGTGGTACGCGTACTGGATAAGCTGGCGATTTCCACCACCGTCACCGTGGATAACAAGACGGCGGACTTCAGCAGTTCGTCGCAAGTGATTTCGTTGACTTCGGACATCGGAGCGTCGTCGACCGTCAATGGAGGGACGGTCACTTACTACCTGACGAATTCCACTTCCGGCCAGGTAGGGCCTCCGTTTTCTGTAACGTCGGGGATCGTGTCCAATGGTCTGCCGCCCGCCACCCTATTCACGCTGCCCGCCAGCACGCCCGCCGGGACGTATACCATCCATGCCGACTACGTAGGCGCGGCGGGTTTCCTGGGTAGTTCCGGGACTGGAAGCCTGGTTGTATCTTCCATCGTCAACACCTCGACGACTGTAACTTCGTCGACGAATCCTTCGATCTTCGGCCAAGTTGTGACCTTCACTGCGACTGTAACCGCAGTGGCACCCGGAACGGGCACGCCGACCGGTTCGGTACAGTTCGTGGTGGACGGAGTCAATTTTGGCTCGCCGATAGCCCTGACGGGCGCAAGCAGCAACAGCAGCACGGCGACGAGCCAACCTACGGCTACGTTGTCGGTGGCCGGATCTCCGCACTCGGTCACGGCGAACTATGTCAATGCGGACGGAAACTTCAGCAACAGTAGCGGCGCGCTCAGCGGCGGTCAGACGGTGACGAAGGCCGGCGCCACGACGGCTGTAACTTCGTCGCTGAATCCCTCGACCTTCGGTCAGTCTGTGACCTTCACTGCGACGGTAACCGCAGTGGCACCCGGAACGGGCACGCCGACCGGTTCGGTACAGTTCGTGGTGGACGGAGTCAATTTTGGCTCGCCGATTGCCCTGACGGGCGCAAGCAGCAACAGCAGCACGGCGACGAGCCAAGCTATGGCTACGTTGTCGGTGGCCGGATCTCCGCACACGGTCACAGCGAACTATGTCAATGCGGACGGAAACTTCAACAACAGCACCTCGGCGGCGCTAACGCAGAACGTGAACCCGGCCACCACCACGACGACTGCAGTGGTCAATGATATGAATACCGGCAGGAGATGGAGCGGCGGGGAGGTGACGGGAGCTTCCGCGTTCGCAACTTCTACGGTTCAGTCATCGGTCTCTGGTGGGCCTACCCCTACTGGCACCGTAACTTACTCTCTCTATACGAGTGGTAATTGTATCGGCCAAGTTGTGCAGTCGCAGACTGTGACGCTGAGCTCCGGCGTCGTGCCGCCTTCCTCGCCGACCGCCGCACTCGCTGCTGGCAGTTATTCTTACCAGGCAAGCTATTCGGGCGACAGTAACTATCTCTCGTCGACCAGTTGCACTTCATTGAATGTCAATAAAACCGTAGGCGTCCCCGTGGTAAGTAGCGGCACGAATCCCTCCGTCTTCGGTCAATACGTCACCTTTGCAGCGACGATTAACTCAATGCCTGGCTTCACGCCAACGGGTACGGTGACCTTCAAGGACGGCACGACGACGCTGGGGACCGGGACGCCGGCCGGCCCGGGAGTGTGGACGTACGCGACTTCGACGCTGACGGCAAGCGGCAGTCCGCATTCGATCACAGCGGTGTATGGCGGTGACGCGAACTACAGCGGGGGCACGGGATCGCTGGCCGGCAACCAGATAGTCAATCAAGCGGCGCCGACGAATTGGCCAGCGAACGTTTCAATTAGCCCTGCCAGCTCTTCGATTCTTGGCCAACCGGTGACCATCACGGTGCCAGTGGCGACCGGCGCGACCGGACAAGTGCTCTTCTATGACAACAGCGTCGTAATCGGTAGCGCGCAAGTCAATTCGGGCAACGCTACATTCACCACGGCCGTGCTGCAGACAGGGGGTCATTCGATCACGGCGTCCTATCTGGGCGACGCCAACTACCTGCCGAGCGGCCCGACCTCCCCGTCGAGTTACACGGTGAGCACGCGGGCCACGAGTAGCGCGATCCATTTTTCCCCGACCTCCGTCGGCGTCGGTGTCGGCACTACCGCGACCGTGAGCGTGACTGACACGGTGCCGTCTAACGGAGCTGTGGGCGCCGGTGCACCGGGCAGCTCCGTGTTGGCCGCGCAAGGTCTGCCGGCGCCAGGGAACGGCCGGTCGGGACAGACGGCCACATTGCAGCAGGATGGAACGGTCCTGATCGTTGGTGGCACAGGAACCGGCGGCGTTTTAAGCACGGCGGTGATCTATAGTTATACGAATTCTTCTTCGGACCCAACGTTGAATCCAACGCAGGGTGTCTTCACCGCCATCGCGTCACCCACCTTGAATACGGCTCGTACCGGACACACGGCGACGTTGTTACGGGACGGGACCGTACTTGTCGTCGGCGGCAATGACGGCACCAACGCACTCGGCAGTGCGGAGATCATCAATCCGAACGTTACCCCCGTGACCGTAACAGCGCTAACCAATGGGTTGAACGCTGCCCGCACCGGCCATACCGCCACGTTGTTGTCTAACGGCCAAGTCCTTATCCTAGGCGGTCAAGCGGGAGGCAGTCCCGTAACCTCGCCGGAAGTGTATACCCCTGGGACTCAGAGCTTCGCAAACGTGGCCGCTGGTAGTCTCGCGGTCAACCGCTTCGGTCATACAGCAACCCTGCTCGCGGACGGGCAGACAATCCTGGTGGCCGGCGGTGACGTCGGTAGCAGCGCTACTGCTGAATTGATTAGTTACAGCAGCAGCGGCGGCACCATCACTAATGTCGGCAGCCCAGCCAACCTACCGGCGGCAATCTCGGGTCACACCGCGACGCTGCTGGCTGATGGCACCGTAGTCATCACGGGTGGGTCAACTGGCGGTACTTCAACTCCTACAGTTGTGCTCTTCCAAACGCCGGCAGCCCCCCTCGGGACTACTTTTGCGCAGACCAACTTCGTCTCGCTTAACGCCAGTGCGCTTCAGACGGCGCGCTCCAGTCACACGGCCACACTTTTGGATGACGGATTGGTGCTGGTTGCCGGTGGTATCGACGCTGGCGGCAACACGTTGTCGAGCGCCGAGGTCTATACGCCGTCCTATGATCCTCAGGGCACGGCGGGCTCGGGAGCGTCGCCAATTACCTCCGGTGATTCGGGTACAGCCGATACCGTCACTCCCACGTCCTGCGCCTTGGCGCCAACTGGCAATGGAGCGCCGAGCTGCCAGGTCACGATTACAGCGGGTGCCGTAAGCACCGGTACGCATACCGCCAACGTAAGTTATGCGGGCGATAACAACCACAGCGGCACCACTGCTACCGGCAGCTACACGGTCGTTCAGGGCGCGCCAGTCGTAACCGTGGCTGATGCGGGCGGCACTTACAACGGGTCGCCATTTCCGGCCACCGGGTCGGCCACCGGACTAGGAGGCGTTACGTTGAGTCCGGCGGTGACCTTGAGCTACAGCGGCACCGGTTCGACCTCGTACGAACCAACCTCAACCGCCCCGACGAACGCCGGCACCTACCAGGTGATCGCGTCCTTTGCTGGAAATGCCGACTACCTGGCCGGCAGTTCTACCTCCGTGGCGTTCACCATCAGCAAGGCCACGCCGGCGTTCAGCGCATTGAGTTCGGCAACGATAACATATGGCCAGGGGCCGACGACGCTGAGTGGGACGATTCTGGCGCCTGGCTCGCTGGCGCCAACTGGGGGGCCCTATAACTTTGTAGCGGTGTACATCAATGGTCAGAACGTTGGCAATCCTACCATTGGGAGTGACGGAAGTTTTTCGGTTTCTGCGTCGACAGGTACGCTTCCTGCCAACCCTACCGGGTATACCATCACGTACCGCTACGGTGGGGACGGAATTAATTTCAACGGGGCGGCAGATGGCATCGGCACGCTGGTTGTCAATAAGGCGGCCGAAGCTACGCTAACGGTTACCGGTCCTAGCAGCATCACCTACGGCAGCACCGGAACAGCAACGTTTACGGGCGGCAGTGGCACGGGGGCGGTTACATTCAGCGCGGCGGGATCGACCGGTTGCTCGGTCGCAGGCACGACGGTTTCGGTCAGCAATGCGAGTGGCACTTGTACTCTGATGGCTACTAAGGCGGCCGATAACGACTACAACGTGACAACCAGCGCGCAGTACACGGTTGCCTTAGCCAAGGCGACGCCGGTTATTACCTGGGCCACGCCAGCCGCAATCGCCTATGGGACGGCACTGAGCGCTACGCAGCTGAACGCAACGGCTTCAGTTCCGGGCACATTCGTCTACACACCAGCGCTGGGCACGGTGTTGCCGGCTGGTACACAGAAGCTGTCGGTGACCTTCACGCCGACCGACACTGCGGACTACACCACGGCAACCCAGACGGTCAACATCAGCGACAACGAGGTAACGGTAACGGCGGGTTCGACATCGCTGACGGTTGTAGCGGGCCAGTCGGGATCGCTGCAATTCACTCTCGGCGCCATGGGATCGCTGACCTCGCCAATTACATTTGCCTGCTCCGGACTGCCAGTGGGAGCGCAGTGCGCGTTCTCGCCTGCCTCGGTCGACCCGGCGAGTCTGCCGGTGACGGTGACCGTAACCATCACGACGACGCCCCTCGAGATCCTCGGCCGCAACCGGCAGAGCGGTTGGCCCTGGATGTTGGCGATATTCATGCCCGGCCTGTTGTTATTGCCGGCTCATGGAAGCAAGCACAAGCGGCGGCAGCTCTGGATTGCGCTTGGGATGGTGCTGCTGCTGACGATCGCTTTCGTCGGATGCGGTGGTTCGCCGGCGGGACAAAGCATAACCAACGCTCAACGGAGTACGCCTACTGGCACTTACCCCGTGACAGTCACGGCGTCCTCGGCTGGAGCGACCCAGAGCACGATAACTTTCAACCTAAGCGTGACTCCGTAGGACTGAAAGGCAGAACGAGATGAGAACAATGGTGAGCAAAGCCCGGAACCTGGCGATGATCTGCGTCGTGGTTGCCTTGGCCTGCGGAAGCACTTACGCGCAATCTTCCATGGACGTCTTTGGCGGGTATTCGTACCAGCGTCTGAATTCGGCTTCCGGCCCCAAGACCGGCCTGAGCGGCTGGGCGGCGGAAGCGCAACTGAACATGACCCGCTCGATTGCGCTGGTCACGGCATTCAGCGGAGGCTACGGAACTGAGGCAGGCGCGGACCTCGCTTACTACACGTATGTGGGTGGGCCGCGCTTCAGCCTGCACAGAGGACGAGCGAGCCTGTTCACTCACGCTTTGTTTGGAGCAAGTGGTCTGACGGCCAGTGCGGGCGGCGTGTCCGCAACGGAAAACGCTTTTGCCATGACATTGGGAGCAGGCGTCGACGTCCGTGTCGCGCCTCGCATTGCGGTTCGCGTGATTCAGACTGACTACCTGCTCAGCCGGCTGGCAGGTAACACGCAAAACAACCTGCGGCTTTCCACCGGGTTGGTCTTCAGACTGGCAGGCGCTAAAAACGCGAATTGATGGGCACGAGCAGGCGCAGCAACCTATAGGGAGCGGACCCGCAGTCTCGTTCTGGGAAGCTGCAACTCCGGCTTGGCATTTGGTGTAGTGCGTGACTGGCCAGAAATTGCTTCGGATCGGCGCCCTAGGCCAGCCGTGGGTGTCCACCTCTCGGCCAGCGGTTTCTGTTTTCTACATGATCTCGATGGCGATGACTTCACCGCTCCTAAGTCTTTCGCGCAGCAGCCGGACCAGCGCTGCGCGGCGTTGGCGCAGCTTGTCGAAGTCGACGTCAAAACGGCTGCGGCGGGCGTCGGCCATCATCCGATCCAGGCTGGGACGCTTGGCCTTGACGCCGCTGATCCGGTCGGTGTACTCGTGCACGATCTCGTAGCCATGCTGGGCCACCAGTTGGCGCAGGTCATACAGCTGGGATTCGGGGTGCTGGTCGACGGTCGAAACCCGAAGATAGAGGGCGGCGCGCTTCATGCGATCCTCCGCCGGCGCCGTAACCGCCGCTCCACAGAAACCAGCTCGAGTGAATCTCAAACAACTTCATCCAGTCGGGGTCGTCGGACATGAGCTCTTCCCACCAGGCCAACAGGAAAGAGCCGCGGAAATCCTCAAGATCGGAGATATTCAGGTTCATACAGAAGATCATATTATATATCTAAGATATGTAAAAGCCTCAACACTCACCGATACCACCTGTACAGCCTGCTGGGATAAAACCTCAGGCGGATCCAACAATCCCCATTGCCGTTATTGCGATGGTGAAGGCTACATGTGGAGCGAGAGAATCATCAATATCTGCTTCTTCAGCGGCGTCGCTCCCGTCTACAAGCCCGGCAACCTGGCCACCGGGCAGTATCCCCAGACCGATGCCGGTTATCTTGCCTCCGATCATGCAACCGCCTTCTGCGAATACCGCATATTCCCCAACTACGAGTTCTTCACCAACGACGAGCAGGCCCGCTACAACATGCTCTACGAACTCAAGGTCGATGCCAGTGGCCGGACCGGCAGCCCGCTGGTCCGCACCGCCAAGTGGAAGATTTTCAGCGCTAGACCAGGGGAATCACTACTACAATCCGCTGCCGGATCAGGCTGTGCGATTACCATTCAGACCCTGTCGGTAGCGGAGTTCCTCACCATCTGCTCAATGGCAGAAATGGCCTGTTCTGGCCCAATCCGTCGACCGCCTCTCCTGGCTGGCTGGCGCTGCGGAAATCGGTGCTGTCGTACCTGGAGAGGTGCGGAAATCTGATTGGTCGGAGTTAGAAACTGCGGAAATCTGGCTATTAAGGGGTGCGGAAAAGATGGGGAAATAGAAGATGAACATTAGGATTGCGGTCTCTGTTTCCGCCCGCCGCCTTCGCCGCGCCCCCGGCCTCTTCCCGGCCGGGCCCGGTGTCGATCGTCAGCACTCGCTCAGCAGATTACATCTGACCGGCTCAGATTAACTCCGGCGTGGCAACGGTACGAAAGTAATCTGCCACTGACTTCCCGGAACGCGGTTTACGGGGACACTGGCCGACTTCCCATTACTTAGCCGTGTAGCCTAGTTTGGATCACTTCCGAGTTGCCGACAATTCACCAACTGACGCTGCGAAGTACGCACTCGAGCCGGCGCGATTCCGGAGCGTCGTCCGTTATTGCACTGTTTTCAGCCAGTACGAGCATGTTGCACACTTTGCGTGGAAGTGTGCCCAAGCTGAACAGCTTTTTGCAAGAAGGTTGCACCCAACTCGTTAATACCGTGTCACAACGCCGCATAGGGTCCATTGAGAACAGCCGCTAGCGGAATAGAGCGCCGTGATGCTCTGGAGAATGGCGTCATGTCTGGCGAGCCGTTTCTGCACACTCTGACAAAAGGGCGATTCGGGACCGCTCAAGTGCCGCACGCAAGTCAAGTTTGATCGAAATCGGTTAGTGGACCGGTAAGTCAACCTTTTAAGGCCGCCCACATCACTCCGTCCGCTGTGCCCTCCGGCTCGCCAGTAAACAGCTGCACATGACCAAAGTAATGTTGACGCTAATTCAGAGTTCCTTCCTAATGGTGCCGAGTCGTGAAAGTCCAATGTTATCGGCCTTCTTAACGTGCCGTAGCAACTTGCTTTGGGTCTCGGCGTAAGTTGCCCAGCCCCAGGTTTCATCACCGCTTTTGTTCAACGACGTGCACGGAGAACTTGTGCCTTCCCCCATTCTGCGCACTGTGAGCGGTTCCACTGATCTGGCCCAGAGATTTGATTCTCTTGGCGGCCTTGGATATGTGTTTCGAGATTGCAGCTGAGTTTCTCGAGGCCTTGATATGCACACATCATTATCATCTCTGGTACTCAACCGCAACCGGCGCCTCATTCAGTTTATTTCGATCCTTTTCTTAACGGTGTTGTTGGGCTGCACGCTGCGGGCGCAGACCGCCCATTTCAGCGGGGCACAGAGCACAGTTGCATCCGCGGCCTGAGTAACCCCGAAGGGGTCGCAGTGGATGAGAGCGGCGACGTCTATGTCGCCGATGAGAACAATCGCCGAGTGCTGAAAGAGACGCTGTCGGTGGGCAGCTACACCCAGAGCACGGTCGCAAGCGGCCTGGCTTTTCCCATGGGGGTCGCGGTAGATGGGAGCGGCAACGTCTATATCGCTGATTTCTGGAATAGCCGGGTGTTGAAGGAGACGCTGTCGGCGGGCAGCTACACCCAGAGCACGGTCGCATTCAACGGCCTGAGTCATCCCGAAGGGGTCGCGGTGGATGGGAGAGGCAACGTCTATATCACCGATATACGGAATAACCGGGTGTTGAAGGAGATGCCGTCGGGCGGGAACTTTGCGACGGTCAACGTGAAGACCCCGAGTTCGTCGGTGATCACATTGATTTTCACCTTCGACACTGGGGGCACGCTGGGCGGCACGGCCGTGCTGACGCAGGGAGCAGCAGCAGGGTTGGACTTTGCCGATGCCAGGACCGGAAGCTGCACGAACGGAACAAACAACACGACCGGAACGAACTACCTGTACAACGCCGGAGATACCTGCACCATCGATGTGACGTTCACGCCCCAGTTCGCCGGGAATCGCTATGGTGCAGCGGTGCTGAAGGATAGCTCCGGGAACGTGATTGCGACCGGCTACGTCCAGGGCACGGGAGTGGGGCCGCAGGTGAACTTCCTGCCCGGCGCCCAAAGCATTGCGGCAAGCGGTCTGAATCAGCCCTCCGGGATCGCGGTAGATGGGAGCGGCAACGTCTATATCGCCGATAGCGGCAATAACCGGGTGGTGGAAGAGACGCTGGCGGCGGGCATCTACACCCAGAGCACATTGGCAACCAGCAGCCTGAGTTCGCCCTTTGGGATTGCGGCGGATGCGATCGGGAACGTCTATATCGCCGATACCTACAATCAACGGGTGTTGCTTGAGACGTTCCTGGCAGGCAGCGGCAGCTACAGCGAAAGCACCCTCGTAACCGACAGCCTGTTGTACCCTTACGGGATCGCGGTCGATGCGGGCGGCAACGTTTATATCGCCGATCCCGTCAATGGCCTGGTGATGAAGGAGACCCTGTCGGGGGGCGGCTATGTCCAGAACACCCTGGCAACCGGCAACCTGAGCTCGCCCTCCGGGGTCGCGGTGGATGCGTACGGCAACGTCTATATCGCCGATACCAACAATAACCGGGTGTTGAAAGAAGACTTTTGGGACCCACCGAGCCTGAGCTTCGCGTCAACAAGTTTGGGCACGACCAGCAGCGACAGCCCGCGCAAGGTGACGGTTGAAAACATCGGCAATGGCCCGCTGAGCTTCCCGTCTCTAACTAGCGGGAACAATCCGAGCATTACAACGAACTTCACTCTGAACAGCAGTTCGCCATTCGCATGCCCGCTGGTGGCCAGCGGCTCGGCGGCCGGGACGCTGCCAGCAGGTGAATCTTGCCTGTTGTCGATCAGCTTCACCCCGACCGGTGCAGGCAGCATCAGCGGAGCGCTGGTGCTGGCGGATAACAATCTGAACGTACCTGAGCCTGGCTATGCGACACAAAGCATTACATTGAGCGGTGCCCCAGAGACGCCGGTCATTACCTGGGCCACGCCCGCAGCCATTACCTATGGCACGGCGCTTTCGGCAACGCAGTTGAATGCCAGTTCCAACGTGGCGGGAACGTTCGTTTACAGCCCACTGGCAGGGACGACTCCGGCAGCCGGGACGCAAACGCTCTCAGTCACCTTCACGCCCACCGATGCTACCGATTACGCGACAGCGACTAAGACGGTCTCACTCACCGTACAGGACTTTTCTCTGCCGTCCACACCACCGGCCGTCGCCGTGACTGCCGGTCAGACAGGGGTTGCAAGCTTCACCGTCTCCCCGGTGAGTGGACTTGCCGGTACGGTTTCATTCACTTGCTCTGTACCATCGAATATGAGTGAGGCATCTTGCTCGGCGACCTCAGTTCAAATCTCGGCATCGGCAGGCGCAAGCTCAACCTTGACAGTTACAACCACAGGGAGCCATTACGTCACCTTAAAAACAAGACCTGGCCGCTGGGTGGCGTCTGGGATCGGCGCCGTCTTTGCTGGGTTCATTCTCTTGGGAGTCCCGAAGGTCAAACGGCGACGTGCCAGTCTGCTGGTGTTGTTCACGCTCCTACTGTTGTCACTTGGCATGATGAGCTGTGGTGGAAACAGTGGCACAAGTAGCGGCAGCACAGGTGGAAAACAAATGGATACCGCAACGCCGGCAGGGACATACTCGCTAACCTTGACCGCGACGAGTGGAACGGCATCCCATACGATGAACGTCCCAGTGACCGTGCAATAGCTCTCGATCCTCTTGGCAAAAGACTCGGTGGGATGCCGGGTCTTTTTGCTGCCTGCGCACGTCGCATAAAAAAGTGAGCATAGTTCTGGGTGCGTTGAGCGGCGGGTACCATGGCTTTCTCAGCCAGGCGATGAATTCCTCCCGGGTCACGTGCCACCCGGAAGGATGCCGCCATCAAGATCATGCGTCGGACCATCGGGCAGGTGGTGACCTCCGGGACGGGCGGTCGTTGTCCTGAGATACTGAGTCCGTATATGTGCTCATTAGCTGTTTGTGCGGCACAAACAATGCTGCCACCGGCGGACAGAGCGCGGCACGATTCGCGGTTCAGCCCGGCGACTGAGGGAACATGACGGAGGGAAAGGAAAAAGATGAGCGCTGAAAAAAAAGGAACGGTGGGTGTAATTGGGCTGGGGATCATGGGGTCGGCCATGGCGTCCAACCTGGTGAAATCAGGCTTCGAAGTGATTGGGACGGATATCCTCGCCCAGAGTCGCGATGAGTTGACCAAGGCCGGTGGAACTGCTACGGCCGATGCGCGCGAGGTGGGCAAACGCTGCCGTCATATCATCCTGGCACTGGCTTCCGAGGCCGCGCTCAATGCGGTTTGCGGCGAGCTCGCCGCAAGCTGCGCCAAGGGAACCATCGTCATCGAAACCGGCACGCTGCCGCTGGTGGCCAAGCTGAAGGTGCGCGACCTGCTTGCCGAAAAAGGCATTGTGCTGCTGGATTGCACGCTCTCGGGCACCGGCGCGCAGGCAAAAACTCGCGATCTCGCCGTCTACGCCAGCGGCGACACTGCCGCGATCAAGGAAGTGGCTCCAGTTATGGACGGCTTTGCGCGGGTCTGTTATGACCTCGGCGAATTTGGCAATGGAATGAAGATGAAGCTGGTGGCCAACCTGCTGGTGGCGATTCACAATGTCGCCGCCGCCGAAGCGGTTTTGCTCGGGACACGTTCCGGGCTGGACCCGGCGATGGTGGTTAAAGTGGTCGCCGACGGGGCTGGCGGTTCGCGTATGTTTCAAGTTCGGGCTCCGGCGATGGTGAATCGAACCTGGGACGAGGCCACGATGAAGAATTCGGTTTGGCAGAAAGATATGCGGCTGATCGGCGAAGCCCTGCAGGCCACGGGCTGCCCGGCGCCGGTGTTTTCATCGACCATACCGATTTATATCGCGGCGACCGTCTCGGGACACGCCGAGCATGATACGGCATCCGTCTACGAGGTTTTGGAACGCATGACGTTAGCGCCGGGTGCTAAGAAGTAGGGCCGCCCGCCACAGGCGCTCACCAAGGCACAGGACCGTTCTCGTCGAAGAAGCCTCCGGTCGGTCCATCCGGCGGGAGCGTTGCCAGTTGCACAGGGACTAGCGCCGCCTGCTCCGGTTGCTTGGGGCCGGTGTGGCCGTTCATGTCGGTTGCGGTGAAGCCCGGGTCGGCTGAATTCACCTTGATGGGCGTGTTCCGCAGATCCTTGGCCAAGGCCACGGTCATGGCATTGATCGCCACCTTCGACGACGCATAGGCGAAGTAAACGTGTTCGTAGAGCGCCCACTGCGGATCGCTGGTGTTGTTGAGCGAAGCCAGATCGCTGGCGAGATTGACGATCCTCCCCGCCTCGGACTTCCTAAGCAATGGCAAGAATGCCCTGGTGACCGCGAAGGCACCGAAGAAATTGGTTTCAAAGGTTCGGCGAAGATTCTCGAGCTGGCACTGGCTGGCCGGCTGCTTCTCAATAAAAACGCCGGCGTTGTTCACCAGAATGTCCAATCGCCCGAACTCCCGCTCGATCTGGAGGGCGGCGGCGTCAATCGTGCTCTGATCGGTCACGTCGAGGACGATGGCGCGAGCTTCGAGGCCTTCGGCGCGCAAGGTCTCCGACGCGCGCTGCCCGCGTTTTCTGTCCCGGGCTCCCAGCAGGACGGTGATGCCCAGTCTGCCGAGCTGGCGCGCAGTCTCAAAGCCAATGCCTTTGTTTGCGCCGGTAATGAGCGCGACATTTGCGTGGTTGAATTTGTTAGTCATATTCCTAGCCGCCGCGCCGGAGAACTCCCACATCTGCTAACTGCGGCAGATGTGGGGCATCGTTGAGCTACGATCCGCCAAACGTGTCCCACAAGGTCATTCCGTGTGAGCGGCTTCGGCGGGAATAACGCCGCCGAAGTTACCGCGTGGGCGGTTTCCAATCCGCGGGCGCGCGTACGCCTCGGAAGTCAGTTTTGTCCAGGTTCTCTTTGGTGATCAGGAGCAGAGGGGTCCAAAGTTCTTTCGGAACCGGGCGCTTTTCCAGATAATTAACCGTCGCGCGTATGCACCACCGGCCAATCGTAACGCTTTGCTGGACAACGTTCGCGGTCATGACTCCTTCGCGCATGAACTTTTCGCTGTCCGGCTGGAAGTCGGTCGCGGTGATCACAATTTTTCCCGCTTTGCCGGCTGCGCGAATTACCTGGGCGGCACCGACTGCGCTCATGTCCGCGCCGTTGTAGACGCCGTCAATCTGCGGAAACGTTTGCAGGAAATCTTCCATCAGGCGCATTCCGTCCTGCGGCGTGGACTGCGCGTACTGTTCGCCGACAATCTTGATGCCCGGGGCTATCTCGGCCAGGCGCTTGCGGAAGGAATCGCCGCGAATCTGCGCCCAGGAAGTCCCCGCCGGACCGCGCATCATGACGACATTTCCCTTACCATGCAGGGCCTGAGCCATGTAGTCTGCCTGCATCCGTCCGATCACCGTGTCGTCTGAGCGAACGCGGGTGACGACTTCGTTGCTGTCGGTCATGACGTTGCAATTGATCACCGGAATACCATGTCTGACAGCGGCTTCCACGGCGGGAATTGTGCCGGCGCCGTTGGTGGCAACCAAGTCGATCGCGTCAACCTTGCTGGCAATCAGGTCTTCCATCTGCGAGACTTGCTTCTCGATGTACTGATAGCCGCCCGCATCGTAGAGGATAATCTTGGCCCCGAGTTTGGCGGCTTCGTCGGTGTAGCCATAAGCCTGTCCGATGAAGTGCGGGTTGGACATCTGTGGCAGCAATACCCCAATGGTGTACTGCCTGGCGGGTTTGGCGGGGCGGGGATACTCATCGCCCGGCTCGCCAGTCTTAGCGGGGTTCGTCGCTTCCGTTGACTTGGCGGACGACTTTACCGGTTTCGATGCCGTCTGTGCCGGTGCTGCCTGTGCCACACCGAGGCACAAAACCAGCAGCAGGGCGGACGCGAGAGTAGTTGCTTGAAGACGCTTGTTCATCACTTCTCCCTCTGGTGCGAAAGAATCATCGACAGGATACGTTTACTTCGCAAAACCATCGCATGACGTTGGTCTCCCGATTCCTGCGCCCTCGCGGAGTCGCTCTAGCGGCGGCGTTCGCGCGCCAAGTCGACGTAGACCGCAAGTACGATAATGACGCCGATGACGATATTCTGTACGTACGACGAAACCTGGATGAGATTCAACCCGTTGGCCAGAACGCCGAGGATGAGCACGCCCATCAGGGTTTGTCCCATTCCCCCCACGCCGCCGGTGATCTTGCCACCGCCGATAACGACCGCCGCGATCGAGTAAAGCTCCTGCACCTCTCCCAGCGTCGGCTGGCCGGAGATGACACGCGAGGTCAGCACCACGCCCGCAATGCCCGCGAACATGCCGCTGAGAACGTAGACCAGAGTCTTGTATTTGACGACGTTGATGCCGGACAGCATGGCAGCTTCTTCATTGCTGCCCATGGCGTAGACATAGCGTCCGAAGCGCGTGCGCGTCATGATGACGTGGGCGAAAACGAAGGCTACGGCCGCAATCACCGCCGGTACCGGGATGGGGCCGATCTTACCCGCGCCGAGAAACAGGAACGCGTGGGGAAGGCCGACAACTGGCAGTCCGCCGCTCAAGGTCAGGGCAATGCCGCGCGCCGCAATCAACATGCCGAGCGTCGCGATAAAGGCCGGGAGTTTGGCTTTGGCGATCAGTATCCCATTGACCAGCCCAGCCAATGCTCCGGCAAGAATGCCCGCCGCAATGCCGCCCCAGAGTCCGAGGTTGAGCATCTGCTGCGCGGTGACGACACTGACCAAAGCCAGCAGGGAGCCAACCGAAAGGTCGATGCCGGCGCTCAGAATCGCGAAGGTCTGGCCGATCGAGATCAACGCCAGAATCGAAATCTGGCGCGAGACGTTGGTCAGATTCGTGACGCTCCAGAAGTTCGGATTGATAGTGCCGAACAGGATACAAAGAATGACAAGCACGGCGGGCATGCCGACGCGGCCCCAGGGAACTCGGCGCAAGAATCCCCCTCCCGGTTGAGGAACAGGCTCCCCCTGAACTTTCTTCTCGATATCCTGCAGCCCAGCCTCGCTCATGCTTATGCTCCCATGCCATTTTGTTGGGCAGAGCCGCCCAGAGCGCAGCTCAGAATCTTCTGTTGGCTGGCCTCTGCGCGCGTAAACTCACCGGCGATGCGTCCCTCGCGCATGACGATGATGCGATCGCTCATGCCAAGAATTTCGGGCAGCTCCGATGAGATCATCAGGATGGCCGCACCCCGCTTCACCAGTTCACCCATCAACTGATAGACCTCGACCTTGGCGCCAACGTCGACACCGCGTGTCGGCTCGTCAAACAGGAAGATATCGGCTTCGACTCCGAGCCACTTGGCGATCACCGTCTTCTGCTGATTGCCACCGCTCAAGTACATCGCCCAGCGATCCATGTTCGGAGTTGCAATACGCAACGAGTCAGCATATCCCTGCGCCGTTCTTTTCTCGCTTCCCAAGTCGAGAATGCCGATGCGCGAAAAGCGCTTGATCATGCTCAGGGTAATGTTGTGTTTCACGGAGATGGTCGGCAGAATTCCCTGCCGCTTGCGGTCCTCCGGCACCAACGCCAGACGCGCGCGGATGGCCTGAGAGGGCGACTTGATCTCTGTCCGCTGACCACGCACCAGGATTTGCCCGCTATCGATCTTGTCGACGCCGAAAATGGCGCGCGCCATCTCAGTGCGTCTGGAGCCGACCAGCCCGGCAACTCCCAGAATTTCACCCCGTCGCAGGTGGAAGCTGACGCCGTGCAACACGCCTTTGCGCCGCAGATTCTCCACCCGCAAGACTTCCTCTCCCGGCTCGACACCGAATTTAGGAAACTTGTCCTTCAAATCGCGTCCGACCATCATTCGAATGAGTTCGTCGACCGGAGTGCCGGCAACGAGCACGGTGGCCACCACGGCACCATCGCGCAGAATGGTGGCGCGATCGCCGATTCTCTTCACTTCTTCCAGGCGATGCGAAATGTAAATAATGGCAATGCCGCGCTGCTTAAAATCGTGGATCATCTTGAAAAGATGATCGATTTCGTGGGCCGTCAGCACCGCCGTCGGCTCGTCCATGACGATGACTCTGGCATTCAACGAGAGCGCTTTGGCAATTTCCACCATCTGCTGCTGCGCTATGCCCAAGCGCTTGACGATGATTTCAGGAGCGACCTGAATGTCGAATGCGGACAAGACCTCGCGCGTCTGCTGCAACAGTTTCTTACGGTCGACGATGCCGAGCCTGCGATTGAGCAGCGGCTCGCGCCCCAGGAAGATGTTTTCTGCGACGCTCATCTCGGGCACGAGATTGAATTCCTGGTAGATGGTGCTGACCCCCAGCTTCTGCGCATCGTGAGGACTGCGGATATGCACCGGTTTGCCCTCGAACAAAATCTCGCCCGAGTCTGGGGAATAAACGCCGGAAAGGACTTTGATGAGCGTGGACTTGCCCGCCCCATTTTCGCCGAGCAGCACATGCACCTCGGCAGGCCGCGCATCGAGGTCCACGCCCTTGAGCGCCAGGACGCCAGGAAAATGCTTGACGATCCCGCGCATTTCAACAAAAGGTCTGATTTCTTCTGCGCTCATTAATCCCTAGGGGATGCCGTTGAGCCGGGAGGTGCGCGGGAACGGAGGCCCCCGCCGCGCACTTTCAACGTCTGAACGACACCGGTGCCACGCTTTGGGAAAATGTGTTGGAGTTACTGATTAATACATCCCGGCTTTGTTCGCAAGGTGTCCGCCACGCGACCACCAACTCCGAGGTACCCTCCGGAGGACGCCCAAAGCACTGCCTCAAAGGTGCCGCAATGTTATGCAGCAGAGCGCCTACTGTCAAGGGTCTCGGGCAAAACTTCCTTTTGGACTCGAAAACGCGTAGTAGACGCTGAAGAGCGTCATTCTGAGCGACCCAACCGGCGAAGAATCTGCTTTATGCGAGAAGAAGCAGCTCCTCTGCTGCTCCACCCCAACAACGGCCCGGATGTTGCCGGGAATCCCGACTCGCTCCGGATGACACTCGGGAGGGAGAGTAAAGAAGGCGTGAATTGATGCGCTCTTGCCTGCGAGGTGTTTGCTTCTGGTCTCCCGCTGGGCGGCTGCCAAGACAGCCACGACCAAAACGAGAAAGCAACCTTCCGAGTGAGCATACCCAGAAGGGACCAGATCCGACGCGTACGTTCGGAATTTCCGTTTTCAGCCTTGAATTACCACGGATTAAAGTGCTCGTGAGCGGTTTTGTAAGCGTGAAGATGGCCTGCGATTGAATACCGCGTGCAATTTGGGTTGCGCGGGCTCAGCCGGGAGTGGTCCACTTGGCGGATTGTGACCGGATGACAAGCAATTCGGAATTCGTACCGAGAAACACCCCTCTCTTCTCCTACTGGTTGCAGAGCTGGCAGGCCGGCGGGTCCGCGGTCTAGTTAATATCGAGACGAATGCAATTTGGTATCACGCGAACATTTTGCGCGCCATCTCCTCGCGTTCCTTCAAGCCATGGCTCTCAAACTCTGCGGCAACCTGCTCGAGTAGTTCGGGAATTTCCAGGTCCTGCGGACATTTCTCGACGCAGTCCCGGCAATGCGAGCACAGTGAGGCATAACCAGGCTGGCCCGATATTATTCCTCCCGTCAGCAAAACGTACTGGAAGGGCGCAGAATCCTTCTGGCCGAAGGTATGAAAGGCATTGAACACCGAAAAGCACCCGGGAATATTGACGCTCGAAGGGCACGGCTGGCAGTAGCCGCAGCCGGTGCAGCCGACCTTCATGACTTCGCGGTATTTCTTGCTCACGCGGGCGATCAGGCTGAGTTCCGCCTCGGCGAGTGAGTTCGGGCGGGCATCCGACGCGATCTTCAGGTTCTCCTCGACCTGCGCCTCATCGTTCATCCCTGACAGAACGACGTTGACCTCCGGGTGATTCCAAACCCAGCGCAGAGCCCACTCGGCAGGAGTCCGGCGCTTTCCGGCTTCCTGCCAGAGAGCCTCGATGGCAGGAGGTTGGGGGGTTATGGCCAGCGCGCCGCCGCGCAGGGGTTCCATCACGATCACTCCCAGGCCTTTCGAGGCAGCGTACTTCAGTCCTTCCGTGCCGGCTTGGTTCTCTTCGTCGAGAAAGTTGTATTGAATCTGGCAGAATTTCCATGGGTAGGCGTCAACGATGCGCTTAAAGTCCTTGCGAAGCCCGTGAAATGAAAAGCCGGGATTCGCGATTCTTCCATCCGCCTGCGCCCGGTCGAGAAAGTCCGCAACCCCAAGCGCCGCGACCCGGTCCCAGGTATTTCCGTTAAGCGAGTGGACCAGATAGTAGTCGATGTGCGACGTGGCCAGCTTCTTCAACTGCGCATCGAGAAACCTGTCCATGTCAGCGCGGCTCTGAACAATCCAGCTCGGCAGCTTCGTCGCAAGTTTCACGCGCTCGCGATAACCGTTCGCGAGGGCCCGGCCGACAAACGGCTCGCTTTCGCCTGCATGATAAGGCCAGGCAGTATCGATGTAGTTCACCCCATGATCAATGGCGTAGCGGATCTGGCGCGTCGCCCGTTCTTCGTCGATCCGGTTGTCTTTCTGCGGTAGCCTCATGCAGCCGAACCCCAAGATCGACAGCTCATCACCTGTCTTTGTTATCTTTCTAAAAAGCATCCATTCACCTTTCTATAAGTGCCGAACTAATCTCATTTAGTTTATGCAATCACTGAAAATGGCGCCATGCAAGAGACACCATATTGCATTCGATTTGCGCCATGAAATGCGTCTCGATTTGGTCAGCACGGTACCAAGTCGGCTGCAATCGGGGAAGGTCGTGTCCGATTGCAGTGCGGAAGTTATGAAGCGCCAAGCGGGCAAAAGTCGGTTTGTGGGAGACCTAACCGGATTAGGAAAGACAAGCGCCCTTCACGACGCTCATTCTTGGGCAAAATCACTCGCAACGGGGTTCGGTGTGCCTTGCCGTGTCGTTTTGGTTGCAGGGTTCGTAATCGATGCGGGATATAATCCGCAAACATGAAACGCGCTTCCATCTTTGGAACGATTTTTCTTGGACTCTTTGGCTTGCCCTTTCTCGGCATGGGCTTGGCGTTCATGTTCAAGTCCGCCTCGCGCGGAGGAACTCAGGGCTGGATGGGCGCCATCTTTGGCCTCTTCTTCGCCTGCATCGGACTCCTTTTGATCACGATGGCGGTCGTAGGAGTTCGAATCAGCAAGCAGCAGGACGCCGCGCGGGCAGCGAACCCGGACAAGCCTTGGCTGTGGCGCAAAGATTGGGCCGAAGGAAGAGTAAATGGGCGCGATCCCCGTGCGAATATCACCGCTTGGGTATTCACAGCATTCTGGGATGTCATGAGCGCACTGGTTGCGTTTACGGTTCTGCCGAAGCTGCTAAAAGGCGGCGATCCAAAGGCAATTCTCGCGGCAATTTTTCCCCTCGCCGGAATATTCATTACGGCGTTCGCCATGCGAGGAACGCTTCGGATCTGGCGATATGGAAGGACGTCGTTCTGGTGCGACTCCGTTCCGTTCAGCCCCGGCGGGCGCGTTAAGGGCTTCATCCATCTGAAACTCCCGACATCTACTCCGCATGGCATTGATCTCCGGCTCTCCTGCAAGAGGCGCATCGTAACCGGCTCGGGAAAAAACAGGAGCGTCCGCGAACTCGTGCTCTGGCAGGAAGAGAAAAACATTCCTGCAGAATCGGTGATGCACGGACTGCAGGATGCCCAATTGCCGGTGGAGTTCGCGCTCCCAGCTGACGCCTACGAGACCGACGGACATAATCCAGACGATCGCGTGTACTGGCAGCTGCATGCAGGGGCCGATGTTCCCGGTGTCGATTTTAGCGACAGCTATGAACTGCCGGTGTTTGGTAAGCAGGCATCGGCCGACGTAGCATCAGAGACGGCAAAATCGTTCGGTGCGTCACCTGCGAAATCTGCCGCCCAACCAGAGGCGGAGTCTCCAGCGCCGGCCCCAGCCACGACGCACGTCGTCTATCGCGAAGACGAGCAGGGAACCAGCTTCTACTTCCCACCGTTAAGGAATCACACACAAGCTGTAGGTGTGGTGGCATTCGCAACCATATGGAGCGCGGTCGTCTATTTTCTATGGATCGATCAGCATGCGCCCTGGCTCTTCCGGATTGTGTTTTCGTTGTGCGAAATACTGGTCGGCTACATGCTCCTGAGTGTCGTGTTCGGTAGCGCATTGATTCGCGTTGGCGCAGGCGTACTGCAGATACGAAGGGCGATGCTCGGACTCGGGTCGTGGCAGGAGATCCCTCTCAATGAAGTTGGATCGATTTTGCCGTTGAGCCAGGGACAACCCAATACCTCCGGTGAAGTGCTTTACGGAATCAGCATCAAGAAGAGTGATGGTCGGGAGATCAAGCTGATAGCGAATTCCCTCTCAACAGTCGAGGCGCGCTGGATTGTTTCCACCTTGGAGCGCGCGATGGGCCGCAAGCAGGATACGCGGGTTCAGTTCCAATCCATCTATGGAGCGCCACCCCAAAGCAGGCCGGGATTTGTAGGTGCAGGCCAGGTCAACGTTCCTCTTAAGTTCAAGAGGTCGCCGAGGTTCGTTGGTGTGATCGGCTTTGCGGTCTGGCTGCTTTTTATGGGATCTATGTTCTACCGCGGCTTCTCTCATTCCGCGAGAAAGGGAGCGGCTCGATCATCATCGGCAACTTCCTCTCGATCTGCAATTCTCATCGGCCCGATGACCGATAAAGATGTCGTGAGGATCTCTGCGTTTCCGGCACAGCAACAAGCGGAAGAGTTACTGGCTAGAAGTCTCGGGCATGACGAGCGCGCGCTGAAAATGTTCGAACAAAGGATCGAAGGTTGGACCAGCAACGTGCGACTCACCGATCGCATGAAGCAACTGGACGCGCAGGCAAGTTATTCAACAGACCTCCGCGTGCGTCAGGCGGATGCGGATCTGTGGCTGGCCATGGAGGGCTGGCACCGCAACCAAGAAGCTGTGGACGCGCTGCTGCGACGTGCCGAGCAGGACCAGCAGTATCGTCCGACTGCCTATTACTTTCTCGGGATGGAAGGCAGTCGCGGCATCGCTACCGCGCACGCCTTTGCTGTCCTGCGGGACCGCGCGCGGAACGATTCCGATCCGGTCGTCCGCCAATGGGCCGTCGAGGGCCTGCGGTTTTTCAAAACCGATGATGCCCTTGAAGTGCTCTATCAATCCTTCACGCAGGATGCAAGTTACACGGTGCGGGATCGTGCCGGATGCAACCTATCGGATTGCGGCATCTTTACCCGTGCGCAGAGGATGCGGTTAGTGCCGAGGCTGATTGAACTGGCAAATGATCGCAGTCTGAAACCACAAATGCGCAACCGGGTATTCATGGCCCTGCGAGAGATCACCGATGTTTCGCTGCCGCCGGATGCGAGCGCGTGGCGAAGCTGGTATGCGCAGCACGGCGCAGAAAAAGCGGCGGATTTCGAGGCTTTGCCGTGGTATCAGGTCCGTGGCGATCAGTAGCAGGCGTGTTCTCCGGCGCGCGGTTGGCGAAGATCCTGCCATGATTGCTGACAGTTCTTGTAGAGATGGCTTCGCTCGAGGCCTTAGGTTCGCACGCGAATGGTGAACCGATCAACCCGAACGCAGTATGACAGGTACCGAGTGCTGAACGAGCCAACTATTCTGAAGCCAGCTTTGCAAGCTCACCTTCGGTTCCCAGCAAGAAAGTTTTCTTCTCTCTCATCACACTACGCAAGACGTGGTTCCCAGCTCTTAGCTTTGATTGGAATTCGGCTACAGGAAAAACGGTCACGGTAATTTCTCTGGCAAGCATTCTCTGCACTGAGGCCAATGCGGATACGATCTCGCTGAATGGTGTGAAGCTCGTCCGGGACAACGCCATCGCAAAGGTCGCCTCCGCCGTGAACAAGCCAGGCCGGCGACCGGTCCCGCCTCGGCCTAGGCTGCGCGAGTATAATATTCCGCGTCGACCTTACTAAGAAAGGTGCACCCACGTTCGCGACAAGCGCGCCAAACTCGATCTTGAACTTTTCGTCCTGGCCTTGTTAGAGCAAGGCGTAAAGACGCCGTATCGCCTTCAGGCGGAAGCCGGCCTTTCTCCGGGCGCGACACTGCCAGTGCTTACTCGGCTGCAGCTGGCTGGACGTGTTCGGCGCGGTAAGTCTGGACCGCGTCGCCGTGCCGAATACGAAATTACTGCAGCGGGACGTACCTTTTTGAAAAACCAATGGCCCACGCTGATGGACGGGTCGGTTCCACCGGAGATCGAATCGACCTTTCGAGTCGCCGCCCTCGTTTTCTTTTCTGGTGCCGACCAGGGCGCTGTTTCGAATTACCTGATGATGGCTGCTAACCACCGGCGGCAAGAATGCCAGGAGCGAAAAAGTAATGCAAAATTACCTTGGCGCTCGATTGAGGGCATGGCTGATCTTTATGATCGGATGCGGCAGATGCACGCAACCGCCCGGTTAAGTACGGAAGCAAAGATCTTGCGAAATCTAGCTGTTCAGATCAAGAAGCTGGGCCGACGTTAGCGTCGCTTTACAGGCAACCGTCACTGTCCACCGTTTCATCTCCATCTCCTACTCGCCAGCTTTGCCGGATTTCGCGAAGGCGAGTTGCGCGGGGCGCTCTGGGAGAACTACACGGGCGACGAGATCCGCGTCTCCAAGTCCGTGTGGCGCAAGCATGTCAAAGGCCCGAAGTCCAAAGCCAGCAAAGCGCCAGTGCCGGTAATCGCGCCACTTGCCACCAAGCTGAACGAGTATCGCTGATCCGGACGCGGTTAGCGCCATGCAGAAACTCGAACATGCAACCACAATGCAACTGGAGAGCACGATCAAGAAATCGGCAGGTCGGCTGCCGACTATGCAGAATGCGATGAGTCTTTTTTGCAGTAGCTTGTAGATTCTGGCGGAGGATGCAGTCCTGAGCGAACCGCTCTCTGGCCAAATTCCCTGCTATCAGGGAAATATACAGGGAATTTTGCCGACCGATCGCCAATTTCAGAGTTAAATCGAACAGGGAATTATCACGAGCATATCAGGGAATTCGATTTCCCTGATGACTGGGATTGCAGTGGACTCTTCTTCGAAACTCTTGGGCGGCTTCCCAGAACGCGGTTTCGGGGGAACCTAGCCGACTTGTCAGTACCGATCTGGCGCGCCTCCCAGAAGCCCGTTTTAGGGGAACTATAAGCTCTGCCGCGTAAATCGGCACTAGAACCTATCTCATAAATGACGCTCGCGAGTAAATGCTTGCATTGCGAGCGGAGTTGAAGCAAATCAGGTGCATGGCTGATCTCACGGATATGCAGTGGGAACGTCTCAAGCCCCTGGTGGAGTGGAACCAGAAACGGCGGCCCGATGGACGCGGCCGTCCCTGGAGCGATGCACGCCGAGCACTGAATGGTGTGCTATGGATTCTGCGAACAGGCGCCCCCTGGCAGGATCTTCCACCACGGTATGGGTCGTACCAGACCTGCCATCGGCGCTTCCAGCAATGGCAGCAAGCCGGCGTGCTGGACGGTATCTTGTGGGCGTTGTGCGAAGACCTGCTGGCGCGTGGGGAACTCGGGTTGGAGGAGACGTTCATCGATGCCTCCTTCGCGGGGGCAAAAAGGGGGGCGATCGCATTGGTCCAACACGCTGCGGCAAAGGGAGCAAGATCATGGCAATCGCGGACAGCCATGGTCTTCCTATCGCCGTCCGGGTTACAAGCGCTTCGCCGAATGAGTCCACCCTGGTCGAAGCCACGCTCGCCCAACGCCACGTCGCAGCCCTGCCCGAACGAATGATCGGCGACAAGGCTTACGACAGCGACCGATTGGATGAGCGGCTGCAGCAACAGCAAGGCGTCGAACTGATCGCGCCCAACCGGCGCAAGCGAAGGCGAACACAAGACGGGCGGCCACTTCGCCGCTACCTGCGACGCTGGAAGATCGAACGACTGTTCGCTTGGCTTAAGAACTTTCGCCGCCTGACCAGCCGTTGGGAGCGTCACGCCGTCAACTTCCTCGGCATGGTTCAGCTCGGCTGCGTGTTGATCTTGTTGAGGCATTTATGAGACTGCCTCTAGTGCGGGTGCCCGATCTGCAGGACGATCTTGCCGGACTTGTGTGGTGCGCCCGCAAGCATGCCCTGCGCCTGGCGCGCCTCGGAAAGCGGCAGGACTGAGCCCACACGCGCTGTGATTCTGCCCGCCTCAAACAATGGTGTGAGCGTCTGCAGGCGCGCAGTGGTCACCTCAGCGTAGAAGAAGATGGCCCCGGCCGGCAGCGGCTGCGTGGAGACCGAGGTGACGAGTTTGCCTCCGGGTTTCAATGCAGCGACGCAGCGCTGAAATGTACTGCCCCCTACCGTGTCGAGGATGACATCCACCTGCGGTAGGTCCTGCTCGAAGGCGGGCTTGCTCGAGTCGATGATGGATTTGACGCCCAAGGATTGGAGCAGGTCCTGGTCTGCGAGGTGGGCGATGGCAACGACGTGTATCCCGGCGTCTACGGTCATCTGTACGGCGTAGGCCCCGACGTTCCCGGCAGCTCCGACGACCATTACGGTTTGGCCCCGAGTCGCCTGACCATACTGTAAGAGCATTTGCCAGGCGGTCACGGCGATGACGGGAGCCGATGCTGCCTCGACGTAATTCAGCGACTGCGGTTTGCGGGCGATCATCCCGGCCATCGCTACGGCGAACTCGGCCTGGGCACCACAGAACTGCTGGTTGGTGACGCCATAGACCTCGTTGGCCAGCGCGAAGTCAGCAACGCCGGGGCCGACCTGCTCGACGACACCGGAGAGGTCCGAACCGAGGGTGAGCGGAGGTTGCGGACTGACCTTGCTCTTGCCCTCACGGATGATCGCGTCCCAGGCCGCGACGCCTGCGGCCATCACGCGCACCAGAACTTCGCCAGGCCCCGGCGACGGCATCGGCACCTCCTCGACCACTACGACATCGGGCGGCCCGAAGCTATGAATTCTGGCTGCTTTCACGGCTCATCCTTGACCTTGAAGATGCATCTGGGCCGAGCGCTAACCGTACTTAAGCTCGGTGCTCTGTCCGACCTCGATAATGTAACCGTCAGGATCGCGGATGTAGCAGCGAACCTCGCCGTACTTGGGTATTGGCTCCGTGATGAACTCGGCTCCTCGACTTTTCCACAATTCATAGCACGCTTGAATATCCGCAACGCGAATATTCATAAAGCCGTTGATCTTATCCGGGTCGGGGACGCTCAGCGTTACCGACGGCTTGTCCGGGGTGGGCCCGCCCCCCACGTTGACAAGGAGCCAAGTATTCGCGATCTGAATGAACGCAGGAGCGCCTTCGCTGTCGCCTCTGCTCAGAATGCGACCGCCGAAGACCTTCTCGTAGAAGCGAGCCGACCGGTCGATGTCAGCGACGGTGAGAAAATGTGCGACGGTGAACCCCTCGCGCGGGGGCATCTCATAGCTCTTCTGTTCGACTTGTATCGCGTTCATTGATGGCTCCTTTCGATACGGTGCTCATCCTCTCCTAGTTTCAGAATGGTGTGATTAACCGTTCGAGGCAGTCCTTGCTGCTCACGTTCGCAGCTTGGCTCACGAGCGCCAATTGATTGATCGCCCAGATATAAGAAGGAACAGTTTGGGTTGCCTGGTGTTCGCAGGTGTGAGGACGATCGTGTGAAAACGCGATCGCGCACCGCTTGCAGACTTGCTGGAGAGAGATGCTTAGCATGGCAGCCAGAGGGCTCGCGAACTGGCGAGCAAGCCCAGTCGCAATAGGCCAGTATGGGAGTCCGTATAGCCTCCGGCTACGCCAAGATAGCTGAATGTTCAGCCCGGCAGGCATGATCGGTAACGGGAAACGCCGATGGGACAGTCCATCCAGCAGCAGCATCAATCAAGCGACAGAAATCTGGCGCAATGCCGACTTCCCGGTACCGATTCGATTTCGACGACTGATTCGGCGAATTTGCGAATAGTGGACCCGCAATTGAATCTTTCCGTCGTCACGGCGTGTCCTTCATCCCGAAGTCAGAGATCAGTTCCTCGGTTAGCTTATGGAGAACGTCGAGATGCGCGGACATCATGCGAGCGGTCCCACGACTGACATACTTGCTGGCGGCTTCGAACGGGCGGCCGAGCTTCCGGTCGCTCCTAATGCGGTCCTCGATGATCGTGCTGAACGCGATTGTCTGGAGGCTTCGCATGGCACGTTCCAGCGTTGCCACGCTCATAATGACAAGCGGTGTGATGGTGTATTCCCGATGAGCTTTCCTGTCCAGTTGTTCATCGAATCGCGCATCGAGATAACTATTGATCGCCCAGCATGATCCGATTTCATCGCGTGTGATAATCAGCGGAATAAACTTCTTGATCCCGCGCAACCATGGCGGCAGTATTGACGGCTCCGCTGTTGTCAACTTCTCAATCACTTTGAGTAGCTGTGCTACTCCAACTGGCCTGTCTGTCCCGACCACGAGTTTTTCTTCGAGGTACTTCCGCACTTTTCTGTAGTCATCGGAGTACTTCACATCGGCCGGGCATGTCGCCAGCTTATCCTCGATAAGGATAGCCGTCGAGCCGCAAATGACGATAGCATCGCAAATCTCATTCGCCTGATCGTCTTCGTAGCACGGCGACGCATAGTATCGGTTATGTTTCTTAACGGCATACGTCTCGAAGAGCCAGGCGGTGTAGTCCTCAAAAACCTTACCCCAAAAGCCTAGGTACTCAACGCGCTCGTTCGACGGCAGTTTCTTCATGACGCGCCAAAGTGCTCCACTCTCCAATTTGCCGAGCGCGAAATCATAATCTAGGCAATACAGAACATCGTCATGGCTGAAGTACGGATTGTCGCGCAGGAACTCGAAATCAGCGTAGCCTATTGGCGGCATTGCCCTGGGAAGGCTGTGTAGCGTAAAGCTCACCGAGTCGAAGATTCTCTGCACGAGATCGGCAGGCAAGGTCGTCTGGTTGAACCATGACACTCGTATCCCGGCGTCGATGAGGACATTCGGTGGCCGGTTTTCGCGTTCGGTCATCGCGTGTATGAGGAACGCATAGATGAACTGGCAGTATGCCTTGAGGGGAATGCCGAATTGCTTCTCAAACAGCGCTTCCACATCGAAGCTGCGTTCTTTGTCCGATAGCCGTGGAATATTGATCGTCAGGAAGATGTAAAACCTCATCAGCGGCAGGAACGGGTCCGTCGGGAAATCGATCTCATAAACGGGAAGAAATCGAGCCAGAAGGTCTGCCATGCGGTCCAATTCATCCGTCACATCCGGGTGAGGTGCATACAGCAGTTCGCCAGCCCTCAACAGCAGCTCACCAAGCTCCCAGTTCTCGATTGGCGGTAAACTTTCGGGCGGGGCGGGATCGAGGCGCAATGCTTCGGCGGCCAGAAACCGGAGCTGCGCCTGAAAAAAGACAACCCGATCCCTCTCGATATATTGCAGGGCGCGCTGTGCTAGTTGCGGTGGAAATACGTTCGGTAGCCACGCCTTGACCCTCTCCTCTTCGGGAGTGGACCTGCCGTCCGGGCCGAAATTGAATGCGGCTCCCAATCGGGCGCAGGCGATTAACAACGACGAGCGCCTGTACCGCCGCAGAATGCCGCGGAACTCGTCAACTGTGCCTCTGGTCGTTCCTGCGAATTCATACCAGGGAACCCACAGCCGGAGTTGTGCATGCATCGCCATGATCTTTGGTAAGAGTCTAGCTCAACGCATAGATCAATGGATTGTGAGGTTTTAGCGCCGCGTCCCGGATCAGTCCCGGTAAACGCCGTTGACGCCATCGAAGCGTTTTGCTCCCAACTGGTCGGCGCGGCAAAACTGAAGTTGACCACAAACGCGTTTGGGGAAAAGCTCGGGTCGATCGCTCGCGCGAGGCCTGCCCCTGGGCAACCCTGCCGTGTAACGTCCGATGAGCGAAGGCACCCGACCCGATTCCGAATGAAGCATAGCAAAGACAGGCAGGCGGTTCTGATCTTCCTTACAACGTCGGTAACCTGTGGCGTGCGATATTTTGGTCGTCAGAAATGCTAAAAGGAAATTCCGCTTCAGGAGTAGGATTTTGGATAGTTCTGGTATTGGGAGGGGGTCACGATGAAACTTCTTCGCCGACAATTTCTCCATCTGGCAGCGGGGGTCGCAGGCGCGGCAGCATTTCCGGTGATCGCACAGGATAGGGCCGAACGACCTTCTTCCGCCGCAGGAAGCGGCCAGACTTCGCTCGCCGAAACTCTTGCGCGCTATGCGGCCACGCTGAAGTACGAGAATCTGCCGGAGGATGTCGTGCGCATCGCCAAGCGTACGATCCTTGACACACTCGGCTGCGCGTTCGGCGGCTACACGGCGGGACCGAGCAAGATTGCGATCAAGCTCGCGAGCGAGGTCAGCTCAAAGCAGGGCGCGACAGTCCTGATCAGCGGCATCAGGACGAGCCCCGACCTGGCGGTTTTCGCCAACGGCGTGATGATCCGATATTTGGATTTCAACGACGCCTTCGTCAGTCTAACTCATGGCGCCGGGCACCCGAGCGATACGATTGCGGCATTGCTGACTTCGGCCGAGTTGACCGGGCGCAGTGGCCGCGATCTCATCGTCGCCACCGTGCTCGCTTACGAGGTGTTCTGCAAGATCGCGGATGTCTTTGACTATCTCGGCAACGGCATCGACCATTCGACGATCACGGGCATTGCGGCCGTGGTCGGCACCGGCCGCCTGATGGGACTGACGGTGGAAGAGATGGTACACGCCATTGGGATCACGGTCGGCGGCAACACCGCGACGCGCCAGGGCCGCTCCGATGCGCTGTCGAACTGGAAGGCGTTCGCGGCGGCCGACGCCTGCCGCAAGGCAATCTTCTCAGTGCAACTCGCACAGAATGGGATGACGGGCCCGAGCAATGTCTTCGAGGGGAGCTACGGCTTCTTCAAGGTGATGGGCCGTAATCCGGTCGCGCCGCCGCAGCTTGGCGAGCCGTTCGGCATCCGCCGCGCCTTCACCAAACGCTTTCCGCTTGGCCAGTTCTCCCAAACCGTCGCGCAAGCCGCCCTGGAAGCGCGGCCGTTTTTCAAGAGCCCGGACGATATCCAGGAGGTTAACATCCACGTTTCGCACTCCGCGATCAAGATCATGGCGGACGGACCGGACAAGTGGCGGCCGCAGACGCACGAAACTGCCGATCACAGCATCCCGTATTCGGCGGGCCTTGCGCTTATGTATGGCAAGATCGATCCTGTGTACTACGAGGAGCCTTATTTGCGCGACCCGCGCCTGCTCGCCCTCGTGAGCCGCGTCAAATGTCTGCCGTCGGCTGAAGCCGACAGAACCGAAAACGAGTTCAATCTCTGCGAGCTCGAGGTTGTTCTGAAATCGGGTGCGCGCAAGACCGTACGCGTCGAGTATCACCGCGGGCACTTCAAGAACCCGATGACCGATGCCGAAATGGAAGAGAAGTTTCGCCTGATGGCGCAAAAGCACATAAGTGCTGATCGCGTCGACAATCTGCTGCGCCTCCTCTGGCGGATTGAGAGCGAGCCGCAGGTGAGCACCCTCATCGCGGCGACGCGGGTTTGATTACCATCGCGATAGTCCCCGGCCCGCGCCGGCGTCGCAAGCTAAAAGAGCAGAAATCTGAGCTATTCCTTGCCCCACGCGACGCTAGCCGACTTTCGAGGATCTATCTCGAAGAGCATCTGGACCTAGCACTTCGCCATTGCGCGGCACGCCGGATGGAACGAAGTATTTCGAGCTAGCTCTCACCGGTAACATCTTTCTAAGCATTCAGATTTCCGCTTTCAATCTGAAGTCATCCGATCTCCACTTCAAGCTCTCGCCAATGGATTTCTCACTATCCGTCTATGGCCTTTATGCGAAAGGCGTGTGGTTGATCGGTGCATCTCTCGCCGTGAGCCGTATTGACCATCTTTCAGCGAGCAATGAGCGCATAGTAGCGTGCAGCGGAGTCTTGAGGAGGAAGCAGTAATCCTCGCAACACTGCCAGGCAATACAGGAGCGACTGAAACGAAATGATGCGAAATAAATTGTGGGTTCTCGTATTTGTCGCGGCAGCGCTGGCGCCGGCGCATGCTGATGCGGCGTTCCTTCTGGAAGAGCCGTATGGGAAGATGGGGACCTTCGAGCCGATGGGGCACGCGGCAGTCTACTTGACGCATGTCTGTGCTTCCTCACCCACGCGGTTGCGGCCCTGCAAGCCAGGAGAGCCTGGCGTGGTCATCAGCCGCTATCACAGGGTTGCGGGTGACGATTGGATCGCTATTCCTTTGCTCGGATACCTATACGCGGTAGATACGTTGCAGAAAATTCCGTCATCAGCTGATGCCGATTCCGTTGCGGAGCTCCGGGATGCCTATCGTCGCGCCCATTTCCTCACGCTGATTCCCAGCGACGCCGATGGACACGCGCCGCCGGGCGACTGGACGCAACTGGTCGGCTCTGCCTACGACCGAAAACTCTTTGGCTTCCAGATAGAAACAAGCCCGGAGCAGGATACGGCATTTATTCGTTGGATGAACAGGCGGAAGAACAAAGCTCACTTCAACCTCTTTGTTGCCAACTGCGCAGACTTCGCCCGCAACGTGCTGAATTTCTATGCCCCGCACGCTGTTCATCGCAATTACTTCGCGGACGCAGGTATGACCACGCCTAAACAGGTTGCCAAGTCACTGGCCAGCTATGCACAGCACCATCCGATTTTAGAGATGTCTTCCTTCCAAATCCCGCAGGTACCAGGCAGCATCCCGCGCAGCAGACATGTGGACGATGTGGCTGAGGGACTACTGAAATCCAAGAAGTACGTCATACCCCTCGCCCTCTTGAGTCCACCGGTTGCCGGTGGTGTCGCGTTCCTTTACCTGACTGAAGGTCGCTTCAGTCTTAAGCAAAATACAGCCGTCTTCGATATCGCCCGTGAAGTTCATCCGCAACCAGCTAGAGCGGAGGCACTCACGGTTGCGCGCCCAAAGCCTGCAACGCTCACACCCGTTGTCGCGTTGGAAGCACAGGACAGGTGATCGGAAATAGTGGCACCGACAAATCTCCAGTTCCTGCGTTCGAGACTGAGTATGAAACTGCAGTCGGCTGCCATGCGATGAACCCGCAGAAGGAGCACGAAATGACACACTAAACTTCATGATGCAGCACTCGACGAGTGCGAAACCGCTCGCATCGGTACCGACAAACGCCGATCTCACCTGCGACGTGGGCCCGAAGTCGCGTTCTGGGAGGTTGCACCGATCGGGTCTTGCCACCATGTCGCCGCGTCATCGCGCCAGTCAGTCATATTACTGTTTCCGGATAACCGCTTACTCCACTCCCGCGCCAGCGGGTTCGTTTAATCCCTTTACGAGTTCAGAATCTAGTTCAGGCTGGCTGCAACCCCGCCCGCTCGATAGCGTCTCTGGCGCCCGGCGCAGCCAGAAATCGGACCAGCCCGCGGGCGGCGTCCGGTTCCTTTGCCCCGGCGGGTATCCCGCAGGAGATCACGGTAGTGTGCTGTATCTCGGCCGGCAGCGGGCCGATGACATCGACGCCGTCGACGTGCAGAAGCTCGCTGATCTGCTGGAACCCAATCTCGACGTCGCCGCTGGCGACGATCGGCCCGACGGTCGTGCCGGGCGGTACTTGGCGGGACTTCGTCTTCATCTCGGCGGCGATCCCCATGCGCTCGAAGAGAGCTGCGAGATAGACGCCGCTCGGACCGGTCGAATAGCCAACTGCCTTGGCGGCAACCAGCGCGCGCTTGAGCGCTTCGGCTGAACGTATGTCCGGCCGTTCCGCACCGCGTCGTATGGCAATCCCGATACCAGTGCGCGCGACGTCGACTCGGCTGCCGTTTTCGACCCTCACCGAATCTGTGGGCCTTCTGGCCTGCATGGCCGAGTGCAAAAAGTACGGATCCACAGCCCGCACATCGGTTCTTCTGCCGAGCCAATGCCTTCTTTTGTCATGGCACGCGTGAATCTGCCGCATCGTCGTAAACCATCACGCAATCTCCCGCGTTCGGTCCTGCGGTGCCTGATTTCGGAACTCGATTGATGGCGTCGCGGCAAATGGTAACAGGGACTGGTCCTCCGCCCTCAAGGCGAACGACACGGCTTACACTGAAAGACCCGACTCCGCAGCGGTGGAGCTATATCGTTTGCGAACCAACCTCAACATCTATCGCTGAAGCGCACTTCCCCGGTGGAACAATTCCGTACTTGAAATCGAGAAATGCCTGCAGCTCAGCCGGTACGGCCTCTGCCATCTCCTGCCAGGTCAGGACCTTGCAACGCAACCGCAGGTCGGACACTAGGATGCATCGCATTATTGCGTACCACGCTTCGAGCAGATCCGGTCGGCGGGCATCAAGCAGTACACAAAAACTCGATCCGGTTGCATGCGTCGCAAGAACATTTCTGATCAATTGGTACGAAACATATCGCTCGCCCTTGGCGGGTAGTAGTCTACTGTCGAACACCACCTTGAAATCCCGATAGCGCTCAACTACCAGCTTCAATTGAGTTTGAAAGTCCGATTCCGTCAGCTTGGATTCCAGCAGCAAACTGCCGAGCTTCATGTCAACTTCCGTACGATCGGTGCCGTTTACTAGTGGAACATGAGCTTTGAATCCAAACTCCAACAGGGCGCCATCTTCAATTCCCAAAAGGCCGCGAAGATCGCTGCGTTCCAGAATCGCCGGGAAACAGAAAACGTTCATTAGCAGTGCGTCGGAGCTGTTACAGGAATCGAGTTCTCTCCAAGGGCGGGCGGCCCGGGGAAGCGCCCTGCTGGCTTGGCTGTGCACCTTTTCGAGACGCTTGCGCCATTCCGCTGTGTCGAGGATCGCGGAATAACTCCGATCGAGAAAATTACCGTGCTTCTGCCCGTTTTCGTGCGGTTCATAAACGGTCACTGGACACCCGCCGAAGCTTGTTACGTGCGGCGCGCCGCTATGAGCGGCAAACGCCGCGTTACGAGCAGCGAGTTCACGCCGCAATGTCAATGCATAGTTCAGGGCGGCAGTTGTCGAAATGTCCGTTTGCGCCATCGCAGTCAATTGTATCCCGCGCACCGAGGGTCAATCGCCGAGAGTGCCTTCGGTTGAGTAGACTCATTCTCCCAGCGTTCAATTCCGGGCACGGTTGCTCCCGCGAAGCGGTAAAATCCGACACACAAAACGCAGTTGTCCCGCAGCCATAAACATGGAAGAGAAAACGTGCCAGTACTGCACCGAGAAATTCCGCCCCTCTAGGTACCACCCGGATCAGCGAGTCTGCAGCTCGGGAGATTGTCAACGCCGCCGACGCACAGCCTACCATCGGAAGAAACTCGTTGAAGATCCCCTTTATCGAGAGCAATGCCGCGACAGCCAGAAAAAGTGGCGCGAAAATAATCCTTATTATATGAAACGTTATTTGGCAAAGCGGCGGGCAGACGACCGTGTCAGTGCTAAGAGGTCCAACCTCACGTGTGAACTGCGCCAACTCCTGAAAATGGTAAAGAACAACGTGGCTCTCGATCTTCGGGTGCTTGATGCAAGCATTTGGCTTGTTTCTCCGAACGGGCTCTCAAGTGAAAAGAACAGCCTTGGTTCCGCCCAAATCATCATCGTGCTGGAGAATTCGCACTCTTCTGGCCAGGGTTAGCTCAGTAAAGAACATCTCTTTGAACCTGGGTTACCGCTCGTCATATAACTACTGATGTCCGGAGAATCGAGTATTGGGCGTTTAGGCGGTCGCCCTGCCGGATGACCCCGCCGGCCAGCGATCCGCAGAAGCAGTGGTAACTCTGATGGTCGCCCCGGTTCCCATCGCGTGAAATCCGCCCTTTCAGACGATTGGCAGCAATGGAAGAAACGGGACGACCACAGGCTTCATCATCTCAATCCGGCCCTGGTGCGACCCGCGTTGTGGAATACGTCCGCATGTCGACCGAGCACCAACAGTACTCTACTGAGAACCAACGGAAAGTCATTCAGCAATATGCCGAGAGCCGAGGCATGACCATCGTGCAAACCTACACAGATGCGGGCAAGAGCGGCCTTCGAATTGACGGTCGAGATGCCCTGAAAGAGTTGATCCGTGATGTGGAGAACGGCCACCCGCCGGATGGCGCGTATCGTCAAGGCTCTCTGCCGCTGGGAACTCTCCCTCATCGGGAAACGCATCTCCTGGATGGTCCAGGAGATGAGCCACAACGGGGCTTCGTTTCAGATCTTGCGTCCTGTCCACGAGATCTTTCCACATCAGGTACTTGGCGAATGAGAATAGTCCCAGCCAAACATCCTCTTGCACCTCCCATCGCGCAATGTCCCTTACCGCCCGCCGAAACCGTTGCCACACAAGATTCACGTTGATTCCGGAATCATCGGCTGGCAGTGGGTCAACCCCTCGGACATCAAGCTCAAAGTCCTGTCTCAACATTTCCAGCAGGCTTGAATTGATTCGAGCCTCGTTCGCATCGACCAATCCGGCCTCGACTTGACCCTTGCCGGGTTAGGCGGCTTCAGTTGAAACCTCTGCGGCCCTGCCCGCCAGCGTTTCAACAACCGCTATGTTTGCGAGCAATTCCTGCGGAACATCATGCCGATCTTTCAGGTATTCCGGGCTGTTATACGAGATCCAAACGCTCCCATCCTCATCTTCCGCGACCAAAATCTTCAAGGGAAGGTCAATGGCAATGCTCGGAGCTGCGAGCATTAGTGGCGTTCCTGCTTTCGGATTGCCGAAGATCAACAGCTTCGTCGGCGGCATCATCATCCCGACCTTCCTCGCTTCTCCGCTATGGTCGATGACGGCAAACAGCATCACTCCTTTGGATTGGAGGATATTCTGGATTCTGTCCACTGTTTGTTCGACCGAATGGTTGCTCCGGATTTCGGCTATTCCTTTGTTTGCTGCCGTTCCCATGTGTCTAACCTCACTTCTTTCGTCATGAATGCTGGGTGTGGGTCGCACGTAAATCAGGTAGAGTCCGCGCCTTTCCGCCGGAGGCGAACACGGTCAAGCTACTACAGCGAACTACGGGAAGAGCTTCTCAAAAGCTGAGTCTGTCAGCCATCTCTCCTCCTTTGACGTTGCGAAGCCTGATGCCCACGCGGACCGCTCCAACCGCTGGCGTCCGCCGCGGCGGAGCCGTCGCACGTTAGGGATTGTCACTCTCCAGCCACTTCTTGCCGCATGACCTGCACCTGCACCGGGGCGCCAAGCTTCGTGCCGCTCGCTTGCACGATCACCAGATAGCGGCGCTCTGCTTTCACGTCGGTCTGCACGAGCTGCCGGATCGGACCGATCGCATTGACGATCGCCGCGCCGGCCGGGTTCGTCATGAAGCGTTGCAGCGGCTGCAGCGGGCCGGAGCCATCCGGGTTCTCGGCGAGAGCCAGCACGTAAGACTGCTTCGGCTGCAATCCGGACACTGCGGCTTCCAGCACCTGGATCAGTCCTTGATCGAACAGAGAGACGCTGGTGGGCGCATTGCCCGTCTCCGTGGGTGAAGCGGCGAGCGCAAGATGCGCGACCTGGCCCGCGACGCCGAGCGGTTGCAGGCCCTGCGTGCCGGGACCCGATGGCACCGCATCGGGCACATAGGTGAGAGCTTGCGGCGCCTGGCCGATCGGAACCGTCGCGATCACCTTGTTGGTGAGCGTATCGATGGTGGTGACGCCATCACCGTTCTCGAGCCCAACATAGACGCGGCTGCCATCACCAGACGGCCAGATCCCGTGCGGCAGCGCGCCGACCGGGATCGTCGCGACCTGAGAGAAATCGCCGGTCCGGAACACTTTCACCTCGTTCAGCCCGCCGATGGTCACATAGGCGAAAGTGCCGTTCGCATTGTGAACGATATTGACGTGGTTGGTGATTGGGCCGGTATCGAGCACCTTGAGGACGGTGAAGGGAGGTTTGGCGTCGAACACCTCAGTCTTGCCGCTGTCTTTCAGGGTGAACCAGACCTGGGTGCCGTCCGGCGTAACCGCGATGTTGGGGCAGAACGGGCTCGCCTGTTCGACCCGAGCGACGATGCTGTGCGTCGCCACTGAGACCACATCCGTCTCCGGGTTGAACGAGGAACAGACGTAGCCGTACTTGCCGTCCGGCGAGAAGATCTGCATGCCAGGGCCGGCTGGCGTGGTAATGCGGGCCTTTTCCTTGAAGGTCTTGCCGTCGAGGACATCGACATAGTTCTCGCCGCGGACCGTCACCCAGACCTCCTTGCCGTCAGGGGTGAAGAAAGCCTCGTGCGGGGAGCGGCCGACATAAGTGATATGCTTCACCTCGTTTGTCGCGGTGTCGATGAAGGCGACCGAGTTCGACCCGATCGAGACGACGGCGATTGTTCGGTGGTCAGGCGAGAACCCCATGCCATGAACCAGGACCTGCCCTTTATAAAGCGGACTGAAATTATTCGGCGCGGGATCACCGAGGCGGATGACGCCGAGCAACGTGTTGCTGGATCGGATCGACCACGGAGACCGTGTTGGAGAACTGATCCCCTGTGTAGACGCGATCACGGGAGCTGATCGGTATGTCGGGCGCGGCGGCGCCGTAGGGTGCCTGCCCGGCGAACGCCGGCGACAGCCCACCAAGTGCGGTGCCCGCGGCAAGCGCGGCGGTGAAGAAAGCGTATTTCCAAGCGTGTTTCATGTCTATTGATCTCCTGTTTCGTATTTGCTGGGGTTTGGAAACATCTGCATCGCCTCTTCAATCTTCATGGGACCTTTTGTGCTCCCATAGGGCTCTGCGCTTGCTGTCCGGCTCACGGCTGGTGTGTCAGATTCGTGGGCGACGAGACTGACGGCGGCAACGGTTCACCCACGGCAAGGCGCATCAGGGAAATCTGCTGGATCTGATCGACGATGATCTCCTGGGCGATACGCCTCAATTGCGCTTCGTGGCCATAGCGCAACTCCGCTTGGGCCATGTCGATTGCACCTTGGTGGTGCGGCACCATCATCGCGACGAAGTCGCCGTCGATATCGCCGGTTGGCTTAATCGTCATGTCATTCATCATCTTCGCCATGGCGGCGTTGTTCTCCGCCAGGAAGGGCTCCTCCCTCTTGAGAGACGAGGGAATGTGGCCCGTCGGTCTGGGCGGGGAGGACCCAGGCGCCACAACGGCGCCCGCCGAGCTTGCCGCAAGCGTTGCATCCGACGGCGTCAACTTCTCGCCCAAAGCGGCGCGCATCGCCGCGATCTCCTGGAGCTGCTCGACGACGATGTCCTGGGTGATGCGGAGAAGTTGCTCGTTATGGCCGTAGCGAAGCTCCGCTTCGGCCATGTCGATAGCGCCTTGATGATGCGGCACCATCATCGCTACGAAGTCGTGATCGATATCGCCGCTCGGCTCGATCGTCATGCCATTCATCATCTTCGTCATCGCGACGTCGTTCTCTTTCAGGAACGGGGCTTCGGCGACAGTCCTGTCCTGGGTCACAGCGCCCGGTGGCCCGGCGGCGGGAGGAAGCCGCGAGAGATCCTGGGCCGAAGCAAGAGACACAGAACCGATGGCGAACGCCACGGCGATTACGAGTAGACGCGATCGAACGCCGCGCCAATGCTCGAACGATTTGCTTGGTCTGGTCGGTCAGGACCTCACCCGCGAGCCGCAGGTAGCGCTCGGCTTCCTTGGTGAAACCCGCGCTAATCTTCAGATCATCAAATTCCCGCATCGAGATGGGCGACTCGGCAACCTCGGGCGCTCCGTACGAATACCCTAGAATATGTTGGGTGACTTTGTTCACGGTATGCTCCCGCAGCTGCTCGTCCCCTCCAGGGCGAGCAGCTCGAACGGACCTCCCGTGCCGCTTCTCCAACTTGTGATGGCAGATATCATCAAGTTGCTTCACTGAATTGCGGCAGCCCTAGAAGCACCAACAGCAAGTGATTCCATAGGTGCCCCTTGAGTTGCTCAGCACACCGTGCTCTGCATAAACAAGGTGGCGGATACCGTGGGCACTTGTCTGTTTTGCCTCGGCGTAGTGTCCTGGCGGGGATCAACCCGGACCCGCTGCCGTGAGTCATAAGCCGGCCGCGAGAAGCTCGGTTTTCGGGACCGCGTCGGCGGGTTCGCTTTAATGCAAACTCCGTGCTGGAAGGACTGAGACTCGTCGGGTTTGGTTTGCTATCACAGCTCAAACGACGAGTAGAGCGACCTTACTATGATCCCGCCACGGCTGTGGATTGTGGCAAGCAACCTGACAGGCGAGAAAGGATTAGTCCCTGCAAGTCGGCAAGGCACCAGCAATCAGTAAGAACGTGAAATTCCCGAATGAATGGTTCCATCGGCGTTTCTCGGTACTGATCCAGCACGCGACCCACGCTGCTCGCTGCCGTCCGATTCGGTGAGCCAAACCCAGTAAGAGGCTTGGCTTCCCAGAACCCCACTTCTTGGGAAGTGACCCACAAGCGGGGACGCCCAAGCCAATTTCACCCATCTACTTTCCCTTCAGCCAGTGCAGGATTCATCTGCATCATGTGTCAGATCGAGGAAGCGAGGAGAAATCCCTGAGACACCGTCCATGCTGTTGGAAAGCAGGTTTGAGAAGATCTGCTGGATCTCGCCTCCACCTTCGACTGAAGCTTAATCCCTATCCGTGTAGCGTCGTGACCGCCGCGTTGACCTTTTTTACGTTTCGGCCCGTAGTTGTGACTTCAACACCCTCCTCTGCCAGCATTTCAGCGACAGCGAGACCGATTCCTCCGCTTCAAAGGTTTAGCAGATGCAAAACCGAACCGGGGCTGCGATCGCTTGTGCTGCCTTGATCCGCCACGCCCCCGCGCTGCAACACATAGAAGCGAGTCGCGATTGACCACACGAAATCGAGGAATTGCTCAACCAGGAGAATGGAAATCTTCAGGTCCTTCTGAATTGCCTTGATTGCACCGTCGATTTGCTGAACGATAGAGGGCTGAATACCCTCCGTTGGTTCGTCGAGGATCAGCAGCTTCGGGCGTGTTACCAGCGCCCTGGCGATTGCCAGTTGTTGCTGCTCGCCTCCGCTAAGGACACCGCCCTTGCGCTGGCGCAATCGCGCCACCGTCGGAAACAGATCATAAATATGTTCCGGAATCGAGCGGAGCCCACCATTCCCGCGGCCGGCAAGGGCCGAGAGCCCCACACGGAGATTTTCTTCCACGGTGAGATGGGGAAAAATTCCGCGTCCCTGGGGAACATAGCCGATGCCTCGGCGCGCGCGTTCGAAGGCTGATTCCCCGGTAATATCGTCGCCCTCGAAGAAGATCTTGCCCCCGGACTCCGGATGCAGGGCCACGATTGTCCGCAGCAGCGTGGTCTTACCAGCTCCATTCCTGCCCAGCAGCGTGACCGTTTCGCCCGGGCCCACGCTCAGGTCGATGCCATAAAGGACAGGGCTCATGCCGTATGCCGCCGAAAGGCCCTCAAGTTTGAGCATGCCCACCCTCCTGCGGTCTCCCGAGGTACACGGCGGCAACCTGTGAATCATTCCGGATCTCTTCCAGTGTGCCTTCCCTGAGCAGCCGACCGGTGTGCAGGACGGTGACCGGCGCGTCTAACTGGGCGATGAACGCCATGTCATGATCGATCACCAGCAAGCTATGCCACTCCGTTAGTCGGCGGATCAGTTCCGCTGTTTGGGTAGCTTCCGCCTGCGACATCCCGGCGGCCGGCTCATCGAGGAGGAGCAAGTCGGCATCAGAGACGACGACCATGCCGATCTCCAGCCACTGCTTCTGGCCATGCGACAAGCGCGCCGCCGAGGAATTCCGCTTTTCTTCCAGTCCGACCAGGTGCAGGACCTCTTCAGCACGGGTACGCGCCTGCCGGCCGTAATCGTAGGTGAGCGTTGCCCACCAGTCGCGATTTCGTCGCGCGGCCAGTGCCAGGCTCTCGAACACCGTGAGGTTCTCCATAATGCCCGGAGCCTGGAATTTGCGACAGATTCCCCGGCGGACGATCTGGTATTCGGCAAGCTGGGTTATGTCGCGGCCTTTGAAAATGACCCGTCCACTCGTCGGCCGTACCCGCCCGATGATTGCGTCGAGCAACGTTGATTTTCCCGCGCCGTTGGGACCGATCAGCACCCGCAGCTGCCGCGGCATGATTTCCAGGTTCATGCCGTCGAGTGCCTTGAAGCCTTCGAACGAAACCGTCAGATCCTCGGCGCGCAGCAGGGGTTCACTCATTCCGTACCTCGCATCTTCAAGCCATGTTCCGGAACAACGGCTGTCGTCGACCCATCGACACCCTTAGGGTTGGAGGACGAGCGCGAACCTCTCTTGCGAAGCATCGATACTCCCATATCCTTGATTCCGGCGAGACCCTGCGGCAGTACCAGCACCACCAGCACAAAGAGGCCACCCATCACGATGAGCCACAAGTTCGGCATCTCGCTGCTGATCCAATCTTTTCCGAAATTCACCAGCAGCGTGCCGGCAACCGCACCCAGCAAGCTCTTGCGCCCTCCGACCGCAACCCAGACCACCATCTCGATGGAAGGCACTACGCCGATCATTGCCGGCGAGATCACACCGACGTGCAAAGCGAACAGCGCGCCGGAGATGCCGGCGAAAGCTCCACCAATCGCAAAGACCACGACCTTGTATGAAGCCGTGTTATAGCCCAAAAATCGCATGCGGTTTTCGCTACCGCGAATGGCATTCAGGATCTTCCCAAAATTCGTGCCCACCAGCCATTGGCTGAATGCGAATGCGGACGTCAGCACCGCGAGCGTGATCCAGTACAGCGCCCTCTGGATGGGTGTATCGTTCAATTGAAATCCCAACAGAGTGCCGAAATCCGTGAGGCCGTTAAATCCTCCGGTGTACGGCTGCTGACTGATCAGAAGCGTCGTGAACGCCAGTGCCAGGGCCTGTGTGATCAACGCGAAGTACACGCCGCCAACCCTGCGATGAAAGACCAGCCACGCCAGTCCTGCCGCGGCCAGAGTTGGCAACACCACGACAGCAGCCAAGGCAATGCCCGGGTGGTAGAAGATATTCCACCACCAGGGCAGATGGTCCATGCCGGTCCATACCATGAAATCCGGCAGTTCGTCCGTGCCGAGGGTGATCAGTTTCAGGTGCATAGCCAGCGCGTACGCCCCCAACCCGAAGAAGACCCCTTGGCCTAAGCTGAGAATCCCGCCCCATCCCCAGACCAACGTGAGGCCCAGCGCCAGAATCGACAAGGCGAAGAACCGGCCCAGGAGCGAAAGGCGATACGGGGAAAGAAAATAGGGCGCTGCCGCCAGAAACAGGAGCAACATCCCGTAAGCTAGGTTTCTTGCAACCCGCAACTCAGCTCTCCTCCAGCGCGCGGCTCCGCATGTAGATAATGCCTTTGGGCCGAAATTGGATGAATAGCACAACCATGACTAGCAACATCACATCGGCAACACTCACACTGGTGAAAATCTGCACGGAGGAGGAAAAAAGCCCCACCAGTACCGCCGCCAACACGGTTCCCAGCAGACTTCCAAGTCCACCGACGATCACCACCAGAAAAGCGTAGACGATATAGCTGGAGCCGATTGTCGGGGTGACCGGCGCGATCAGCGCCAAGGCCGATCCGGCCAGTCCCGCGATGCCGGAGCCCAAAGCGAACACCGCCAAATCTACACGAGCGGTGTTGACGCCATGCGCCTCCGCCATCTCGCGGTTCTGGTGAACTGCGCGCAGCAGCAGTCCCCAGGGCGACCGCGCAATAAACAGCGCCATCAACCCGAGAACCAGCAGCGCCAAGCCGATGATGAACAGCCGCACGTGGGGCATGTCTACGCCACCTACCGTGGTTGAACCGCTGAGCCACGAGGGCGCCGTGACCTCCACTCCGATGGCCCCAAACAGGCTTCGCGCCCCCTGCTGCAGAATCAGGCTGGCGCCCCACGTGGCGAGCAAAGTATCAAGCGGCCTGCCGTAGAGTCGACGGATCACCGTAAGCTCCAGGAGGCCGCCAAGAAGCGCCGCTCCGAGAAACGCCGCGACCAGCGCGCACGGCAGCAATGCTCAACCATGCACCACCCGGCTAACCATGAAGGAGATATAACCCCCTGCCATGAGCATCTCGCCGTGAGCCATATTAATGACGTTCATCACGCCGAAGCTCAAGGCAAGCCCCAAAGCCGCCAGGAGGAGAATCGATGCAAGGCTAATACCGTTGAACAACTGGCCAGCAATTACCGCTTGATCCATAAGGTCAAGTCTCTTTTCGTTTCAGCTCCTTATTTCAAGACGCATTTCTTTCCAGGGAAACTCAACGGGTCATAAGGCTCGGGTAGCAAGGGCTGTTTCGATTGCCAGAGAATTTTGAACTGGCCGTCTGGCTGCAACTGTCCCACGTACGCCGTCTGGTAGATGCTCTGGTTTGGGGCAAATTTGATTTTGCCCATGCAGGAATCCACCCAGTCCAACTGCACAGCCGCCTTCCGCACCGCGTTGGGATCGAAGCTGCCCGCCTTCTTAACCGCCGCCGCCCATTGCAACACGTCTATGTAGCCGTGAACCATGGGATCATCGATTGCCGTGTTCTTGCCGAACTTCGCCTTATACGCCGCTACCAGTTTCTTGTTGGCCGGTGTTGCAAGGCTCTCGAAGTAGTTCCAGGCGGCATAGCTGCCGGCAATGACCGATATTCCCATGGCCTGCGCTTCCTGCTCGGCGATGCTGAACGACATCACCGGCAGCTTCGCGGGAGTCATTCCGGCCGCCGCCATCTGCTTGAAGAACGCTACGTTGCTATCACCGTTCAACGTGTTGAAGATGATCTCCGGGTTGGCCTGCTTGATCTTGGTGATTACCGAGCTGAAATCGGTGCCGCCGAGCGGAACGTATTCTTCACCGGCGACAACGCCCTTGCGGTCAACGATGTGCTTTTTGAGAATCAGGTTCGCGGTCCGCGGAAACACGTAGTCTGAGCCCAGCAAGAAAATCTTCTTGTATCCCTTCTCGAATGCCCAATCGAGCGCCGGCAGGATCTGCTGGTTGGGCTGCGCGCCGGAATACATGATGTTGGGCGAACATTCATTGCCCTCGAACTGAACCGGATACCAGAGCAGGGAGTGGAATCGCTCGAAGACCGGCAACATGGCCTTGCGGCTGGCCGAGGTCCAGCCGCCGAACACAGTGACTACCTGCTGCTCCTGGATCAGCTTCTGTGCCTTCTGCGCGAAAATGGACGGATCGGAGGCCCCGTCCTCAATCACCGGCTGTATCTTTTTGCCCAGCACACCGCCCGAAGCGTTGATCTCATCGATGGCTAGCAACGTTGCGTCCTTCACCGTCACCTCGCTGATGGCCATCGTTCCAGTCAGCGAGTGCAGGACGCCGACTTTGACTACCTCTTGGGCTGCCGCGGTGGGGGGGACTATTAGCGTCAGCAGAATCGCCGTCAACCCGGCAAAAAACCAGACGGAAGGTTTAGCGAACTTGCGGAACAACAATCGTGTCAATGTCTTGTCCTCCATGCGAAATATTGGCTAGTGGCCGGCGGCCACAACTTCTACTGGATACAGACACAGCTTGCCTTCGGTAAGAATCCTTAGGCAAAATTCAACCTTGAACCTATTGGACCGCGGAATTTTTGGCCAACTCTAAATTTCTATTGCGGGCATAAGTATTCTTTTCACAAATTTCTCTTATGGACGCGATAACCGATTCTTTTTTGCTTACGCGCGGACCGCTATGGCATACTTCTCAACCATTAAGCGAGGCACATGCGAACGCCAGCACAAACACAGCGCGCATTTCGAGTGGGAATCGCAGGGCCGGTGGGTTCGGGAAAGACGGCTCTGGCGGACCGCCTCAGCCGGAAGCTTGGGCCGAAATACAGCCTGGCGGTCGTGACCAACGACATTTACACCAAAGAGGATGCCGAGTTCCTGCTGCGCGCGGGGACGCTTCCGGCTGAGCGCATCCGCGGAGTCGAGACCGGGGCCTGTCCGCACTCCGCGATCCGCGAGGACGCTTCCATGAACTTGCAAGCAATCGCGCAATTGGAAGAAACGCTTCCCGGACTCGAGCTGGTGTTTGTGGAAAGCGGAGGCGATAATCTCGCTGCCGCGTTCAGCCCCGAGTTGGTGGACGTTTGGATCTACGTCATCGATGTCGCCGGGGGCGACAAGATACCGCGAAAAGGCGGTCCGGGAATTACCCGCTCCGACTTGCTGGTGATCAACAAGATCGATCTCGCCCCTTACGTTGGCGCCTCGCTGGAAGTCATGGAGAGAGACTCTCGCAGAATGCGCGGCGAGCGACCGTTTCTCTTCACAAATCTGCGGGACGAGGTAGGTCTGGATGCGGTTGTCGAGTGGCTCGAGCACAAGCTCAACATGCCAAATGACACCCGCCGCACGTTGATCGACGCTCATGCGCCGCTCGCGAGTCGGTCCCAGGAATCCGGCCACGGGCATTCGCATCACCACGACGGCGAGCATTTTCACCACCACTAGCACGAAAGACCGATGCCTCCTGAACCGGAACTCGATGGCCCGAAGTTGGCGGAAAGCGCGCACCTCGCTTTTCTACAGCTCTTGCAACTGGCGGACAGTGCCTTACCCATAGGTGCACTCGCGCACTCATTCGGACTGGAGTCGCTGGTCGAGTCGGAGATGTTAACTCCTCCGGGGCTGCCGGATTTTCTCCACGGCTACCTGGAAGAGGCTGGCATGCTGGATACAGTCTTCTGTCGGCAGGCATTTCGGCTCGCTGATCGCAATGGGGAGGGCTTTTCTTATGCACGATGGGTGGAAATCAATGACCGACTGAGCGCCTTGAAGCCGGCACGCGAGAGCCGGACCGGCAGCGCTGCTTTGGGACAGAATCTCGTCGCCGCCGTCCTCGGGGTGGCTGAATGCCAACCGCTACGAGAGGCGTTTGAAGCCGCACGGCGCGTACGCGGCATTGTTCATCACTGCACCGCCTTCGGCTTGGCCGCCGGCGCCCTCGGGATCGACGAAGAGTGCGCGGTCCTCGGAATTCTGCATCAGACGACCGCTAGTCTAGTTTCGGCGTGCCAGCGGCTGCTTCCCATTGGTCAAAGTGAGGCGACGCGAATCCTCTGGAACCTGAAGCCGGCGATGATTGAGACTGCCGGGCGAAGTCGCGATTGCGGAATCGATAAGGTTTCCTGTTTCATGCCATTGCTCGATTGGGGCGCCATGGAGCACCCGGCTCTCTCAACTCGGTTGTTCATCAGCTGACGCCATGGCCAGCACACGAACCATGCAGAACGAGTTCCCGGTTGCCAGTCCCCGAGCTGGCCATCTTCAAGCCTCGCTCACACTCGCCTTCGAACAGTTGGGCGGGCGCACCATCCTTGCGGCAAGCAAACAGGAGCCGCCACTTCGAGTGGTTCGCGCCTTTCCGCTGGAAGACGGCGCGGCCCTCGTCCATCTTCACAACCTGTCAGGCGGTCTGCTCGGCGGCGATTGCATCGAGCTTGATATGCGGATCGGAGCAGGCGCGAGCGCTCAGGTGACAACCACTGGCGCAACCCGCCTCTACCGGCCGCGCGCGGAAGCCCCCACTACCGCGCAGACGAACACCATTCGTGTGGCGGAAAATGCGCTGCTCGAATATGTGCCCGACCCGATTATCCCGTTCGCGCATGTCCGCTTTTGCCAGCGCACCACCATCGAGCTTTCTCCAGGCTCCGGCTTGTTCTGGTGGGAGATACTGGCGCCAGGCCGCGAGGCCTATGGGGAACTCTTCGCTTACGACAGCGTGGAGCTCTCGACGGAGGTGTTGGCGCTAAAACGCCCCATCCTTTGCGATCACGTTCGGCTGCAACCGAAGAAGTATGCACTGGAATCACGGGCGAGGCTTGGCCATCATCGCTACTGGGCCACGTTCTACATTTGCCGTGTGGGGCTGGATCCCGGCTTCTGGCTGGATGCCGAGCAGCGGCTTCGTGGTATCGCGCGGGAACTGAATAGTCCCGGGGAGGCGCTTTGGGGGATCAGCACGCTCGTAGCCTATGGGCTGGCAGTGCGCTGTGTCGCGCGCGAGGGCCACTCGCTCATCGCGGGACTGCGAGAGATTTGGCGAGCAGCAAAGTTGCTCATATATGACCGGGAACCCATTCCGCCACGCAAGGTGAATTAGAAGGTACGGCGGATAGAGAGTTTACTTTGGGAGGAATTCCTTGCACCTTACACCTCGTGAGCAGGAGAAGCTCTTGGTCGTTGTAGCCGCGGATCTTGCCCGTCGCCGCCAAGCCCGCGGCCTGAAACTCAACTATCCGGAAGCTGTGGCCGTCCTGAGCGCCGAAGTCATGGAATGCGCGCGCGACGGCAAGAGCGTCGCCGAAATCATGTCCTTGGGCACAACGATCCTCACGCGCGAGCAGGTGATGGAGGGCGTCCCGGAGATGATTCATGAGGTTCAGGTGGAGGCGACGTTTCCCGATGGCACCAAGCTGGTCACGATTCACGATCCCATCAAGTAGATAAGGTGGAGCGCCTATGAATCCGGGTGAATACTTTCTGAACTCAGAGCCCATCGCAGCCAATGGCCACCGACGCGCCGTGCGCGTGCTGGTGAAAAACAAGGGTGATCGACCGATCCAGGTCGGCAGCCATTACCACTTTTTCGAGGCTAACCGGGCTCTGGAATTCGATCGTACGTCAGCCTATGGCATGCGGCTGAACATCGCCTCCGGCACCGCAGTTCGATTCGAACCGGGCGAGCAGAAGCACGTCGAGCTCACGATGATCGGGGGAACGCGTATCATTCACGGATTTCACGGACTGGTGGCGGGCGTGCTCGACACTGACGGTAATCGTGAACGCGCTCTGCGCCGGCTACGGGAAGCAGGCTTTAACGATCATCAGGAGAAGACCCGATGAGTCTTAGCATTCCGCGCCGCACCTACGCCGATTTGTACGGTCCAACCACAGGAGACCGCATCCGACTGGCCGACACCGAATTGATTGTCGAAATCGAGAAGGACTTCACTTACTATGGCGACGAGATCACCTTCGGCGGCGGCAAGGTCATCCGCGACGGCATGGGCCAGAGCAGTCTCGCGGTGCGGGAAAAGGAACATGGCGCGCTCGATCTGGTCATCACCAATGCGGTGATCATCGATCACTGGGGCATCGTGAAAGGCGACATCGGGATCAGGGACGGGCGCATCGTCAAGGTCGGCAAAGCGGGGAATCCCGACACCATGGACGGGGTCGATCCGGATTTGGTGGTAGGCGCGGCCACCGAAGTCATCGCCGGCGAAAATCTGATCGTGACGGCGGGCGGCATCGACAGCCACGTTCACTTCATCTCGCCGCAGCAGGTCTATGAGGCGATCTCGAACGGCATCACCACCATGATCGGCGGCGGCACCGGGCCGGCGACCGGAACTGCCGCGACCACCTGCACCCCGGGAGCCTGGAACCTGGCACGCATGTTGCAAGCAGCCGAAGCCTGGCCGATGAATTTTGGTTTTCTTGGAAAGGGGAACGCAGCCTCCCGCGAACCTCTGGCCGAGCAGATCGAGGCGGGCGCCTGCGGGCTCAAGTTGCACGAGGACTGGGGAACGACTCCGGCCGCGATCGACGCCTGCCTGAGGGTGGGCGACGAATTTGACGTTCAAGTCGCCATCCATACCGACACGATCAACGAAGCGGGCTTCCTCGAGGCCACAGTGGCTGCCATCGCGGGACGCGCCATCCATACCTACCACACCGAAGGCGCGGGCGGCGGCCACGCGCCCGATATCATCCGCATCGCATCGTTCCCGAACGTGCTGCCATCGTCCACCAATCCCACGCGTCCCTATACGGTGAACACACTTGCCGAGCACCTCGACATGCTCATGGTGTGTCATCACCTGAATCCACAGGTTCCGGAGGATGTCGCCTTTGCCGAGAGCCGCATCCGTCCGGAGACTATCGCTGCCGAGGACATCCTGCATGACATGGGGGTGCTCAGCATGCTTTCAAGCGACTCCCAGGCCATGGGCCGCATCGGCGAGGTGGTCACGCGCACCTGGCAAACCGCACACAAGATGAAGACGCAGCTCGGCCCCCTGACGGAGGATTCGTCGCGAAACGACAATCGCCGCGTCATGCGTTACGTGGCGAAGTACACCATCAATCCGGCGATCACGCACGGCATGTCTTCCGACATCGGCTCCATCGAGCCGGGCAAATTGGCTGATCTGGTTTTGTGGAAACCTGCCTTCTTCGGGGTAAAGCCAGAGATGGTGGTCAAAGGCGGGTTCATCGCCTGGAGCACGATGGGCGATCCCAACGCCTCGATTCCCACGCCACAGCCGGTTCTATACCGTCCAATGTTTGGCGGTTTCGGCGGGGCAATGGCCGCAACTAGCGTCACCTTCGTCTCACGGGCGGCGTTTGCAGCTGGGATCGCGGCAAAGCTGGGGCTAAAGCGGATGGTCATGCCAGTTCAAAACTGCCGGCAAATCGCGAAGAAAGACATGATCCACAACAGCGCCACGCCGGACATCTCCGTTGATCCCGAGACTTACGAGGTGCGAGTGGACGGCAGGCTGATCACGTGTGAGCCCGCCCACGTGCTGCCCTTGGCGCAGCGGTACTTCCTGTTCTGAAGAACCGGACCTCTGCTGCCAAACCTCATGGGTTGCAGGTCACGGTCTCGAAACCGCGTTCGATGTAGCCAGCATTACCTTCAGCGTGTAGTGATGCTTGTCTGCTGGGGAATCAGCCCGGGTAATGTGCCACACGTCGATGAAGACCATCGTTATGGTGTGCCCGGCACAATTACAATGACTAGGGTCAGACCCGAAAACGGTTAACGAGGAGAACCTGGAAAAATGCATTCGGGCGACGCGCAGAGAACATGGTTTCCGGAGATGATCGTGCGGTTGCGGTCAGAGTGGCACGCGGGAATGTCGATGCCGGCACTCATCGGTCTGCGGGACGAACTGGACGGAGCGCTTCAACGGATTCGGGCTGGCCGGAATATCCAGACACAAATCATCACTTGCAGTAAGTGTGGGTTAACCGGGCCTGCGGCGGAACCCCATGTTAGTGTGCGTGCCCTGATCCTAGCGTTGGCCCGATTCGAAATCGCGTCGAAGGATCAAACCCGAGCGCTGGAGAAAGAATGGGCAGCATATCGCAAGCAACATCAATTGGTCAATTCCGCCCGCCGGAGTCCGCAGCCGAGTAGGACCGCCAGCATTGCGTAGTCACGCCTGCCTCGAAGGCTTGACTCATCGGCCGTCCTCAATAAGCGTTTTCCCTGCTCTGCGGTGAGCCAATTTCCAACACGGACACCCAGTCGCTTGGCACCTTTGACGCGGCGAATACCCGCAGCCAGATCAGCACTCAGCAGACCACAATCTGCAGCTTCATACGCCAGCCTTCGAACAGCGGCCAGACGGAGGTTTATGGTTGATGGAGCGTAGTGGCGCTGTTCGAGGGCTATGCGATAGCGGGTGACAACGGTTTTGTTGAAGGCGAGCCTCGGCTCGGAACAGTACCACTCGATGAATTCTCGGATCGCGTGATCGTAGGATCGTTGCGAACTGGGGGATGTCAGGCTGTTCAGCACCGCTGACTTACACTGCTCGAGGTCGGTAGCTTCAGAACAATCCGCACTTATCAGGGACAACTCACAACGTTTTCGGAATCCAGATTGGAGTGAGCATCAACCTTCTTGTCCGGACAGCGGCCAAGCAACGGCCTGCCACAATCCGGTATGCCTCGACAGAGCGCGACTGGAGGAAAGAAAAAAGGCTGGCCTTTCTGGATCGTGTCGAAGACAGATCAGGAGTTGCATGGCAAACGCTGCATCCGGATCGCAAGAATACGTGGCTGACCAACGAACTCGCTCCGGGCTTCGACTCACTGATGCCAGTGGGAAGCAAGGAAACCAAAGCAGGCGAAGACGACAGGGCGGTCTTTCGCCTCTACAGTCTGGGAGTTAATACCAACCGCGATTCATGGGCCTACAACTTTAACCGTGAAACCCTGCAATCGGGGATGCAAACAACCATCGATTTCTACAATGAGCAACTTGATCGCTGGCTCAGCAAGACGCATGGTCAAGGTGCGATTGATAATTTCGTCTCCGCAGATAGCACGCGCATAAGCTGGTCAGAAGGGCTTAAGAACCATCTCAAGCGACGGGTTCGTGGTGAATTCTGCCCCTCAGCAACGAGACAGTCACTGTACCGTCCATTCACCCGGACTTGGCTATACTTCGATCCGCAGTTCAATGAACGTCGCTACCAAATGCCCCTGGTGCTGCCAACCATCCAGTCCGAAGCTGAGAACAAAATGATTTGGGTGAAAACTGGCAGCGAAGTGCCCATGTTCGCTTTGGCGACAAATATCCTGCCGAACGCGCTACCCCAGGGCGGTTCGCAGTGTTTCCCCTTCTACATCTATGATGAGGATGGCTCCAATCGCCGGGAGAACATCACCGATTGGGCGCTGAACGAGTATCGGACGCATTACCACGACCGCAAGATCACGAAGTGGGACATCTTCCACTATGTTTACGCCCTGCTGCATCACCCTGATTACCGGGAACGGTACGCGGCCAATCTCAAGCGCGAACTGCCGCGCATTCCATACGCGCCGGACTTCTGGGGCTTCGCCAAAGCCGGGAAGCAACTGGCCGATCTGCACGTCAACTACGAGAAACAGCCAGAAAATCCGCTGGAGCGTATGGAGAATCCGAATGAGAAGATCAGCTACCGTGTGGAAAAGATGCGGCTGGGCAAAGACAAGATGGCGATCATGTACAACAGTTTCCTGACCCTCAGCGGCATTCCGTCCGAGGTTTACGAATACCGCCTCGGCAACCGCTCTGCCCTGGAGTGGGTGATCGATCAGTATCAGGTGTCAACCGACAAGCGCAGCGGCATCACCAACGATCCAAACCGTGAGGACGACCCCGAATATATCGTTCGTCTCATCGGCCAGGTAATCACCGTCAGCAAGGAAACCGTCAGGATAGTGAAGGCCCTGCCGGACCTCGGCATTGCTGCCAGCGCCGCAACCGTGTAGCAAAGCCAGTCGCTGTTCTAACCGAGGGCCGCTCCGTTGAAGTTTGATGATAAATACCAACACGAACTCAGACTTAGCCCCGATCTCAAGCTGCCGAGGTGTCCCGTTATCGGCTGTGAAGAGCCGCCTTTCTATTCGCTTCCCAAAGCCCCTGGTTTTTTCTGTAAAGCCCATGCCCAGATGCTCACCCGCATGGCAGCGAAACGTGACTACGAGGACTTCGTTGCTTGGTTGCGTGAAAACGGCAATTTGGGGGAACCTGTCTTTTCAAATACTTTCGACATCGAGGGAAGGCGATGCGGTATTCCTGAGTGCGGGGCAGATGGTAACAGCTCGGGAATAAACTTCGAAACATATAAGAAGGGCAATGTGTGGCTGTGCAAGAACCACGCGCCCGCCGTGCAGCATGTAGTCGACAAGGGCAACGGAGAGCGTATTCTTCGCGAACTGCAAAATATCAAAATTGAAGCGGAATCTGAATTCCGCAGATTCGAGCGGTCAGCGGATTCATCGGTGACGCGTGCTGGCGAAGTACATCGAGTGCTTGACGAATTGGCGAAAATCAGACCCTTGATGAAGCCTAGCGCTGATTATGACAGTGTGAAGACGCAGTTTCCGGACTCGGTGACTTTTAAGGTGTGTGATGCTCACCCAGAATTGAGGCTAAAGCTGGAGAACATTGCAGGACATCAGCAGCGCGTCATGTTTGCCATAGAGATTGTCGCTGCCAACTACGGGCGTAAGTACAACACCGTCGAGAAGGATTGGAAAAACCACAAACCACGCAAAGAGAAGCCCCAGCCGGCTACCGGCCGACCACCGGCCACCAGAAAAGCTCCCAAATAACTACTCTACCCTCCGAAGTACCCGAATATACCCTCCAAAATACCCGCTGAAATACCCGTTTTTCTTGCCTCAGACTTAAGCTCGATAACAACTGAATCGGACGGTAACAACATGCTCGTGCGGCTAAAGATTGCTCTTCTTCGGCGCGGAATCTCTCAGGTGGAACTTGCGCGTGCGATAGGCAGGACGCCAGCACACGTCTCCCGCCTAATTCGCGGTCACGTGAGATTGCGTGCGCGTGACCGGCGACGGATTGCCCTCTTCCTCGGTGTCGCCGAGCGCGCCATTTTTCCTTGTAAGGCGCGCCAGAAGAAGCGTAGCGCCGAGATGCCCACTGGGAGCAAAAGATGAGCTGGGTGGCTTGTGCTTACGTCAAGAAACTGCGATTTGCGCCGAACGGTGAGGAGATCACCAAGGATGAGAAGTTGGTACTACTGCATCTCGCAGATTGCCACAACGAGGAGAAGGGGCTTGCCTGGCCGTCTGTTCCGACCATCGCGGAAGACTGCCGAATTTGCAAACGCAAGGTGCAGTACATCCTGCATGACCTTGCACGCAATGGCGTGATCTCCATAATTCGTCCGGAGAAAAATGGACGCGGACGGTATCTGTCTTATCGCTTCCCCGAGTTGGACGCCCGGCAGGAAAAAGATGCACAGCACGCACCTTTTGCTCCCGAATCCCAAAAGATACCCGAAACATGCAAGAAAAACCCTGGAAAGGTGCAGCAAAGGTGCATGAAAGATGCACGATCGCGTTCCGCAATAAAGGAAGAACTTAGAACAGAGAACGAAAGAACAGTAGAACATCACACGCCTGACGGCGCGATAACTACTGACGGTCGAAAGTTGGCGTTCCAAGTCTGGCTTGCCACAAAGGAACGGCTCAAAAGCATCTTGCCTGAGCGTGAATGGCAGTTGTGGGTCAGGCCAGCGTACCTTTGCAACCTGCTCAGCGGATACCATCTGCTGATTGCATTGCCGCCGTCGAATGCGATCATCCGCGCGGCGAAGGAGCGGCAGGCAATGCTGCGGAACTTGCTTGCCGAGAGCGGCTACAACGCAAGCTTCACAAAATATCCGGACGCCTACGAACTCGGACGGTTGCAGACAGAGTTCCCGGAATTTTACGCAGGCATGTTTGGCATCCACAAAAGGGGATAGAAATGGCGACGGAATACCTACGGCCATCTCAATTCGAGTTTATCGACTGCCCCGAACTTGCGGCGCGGTGGAAGTTGCCGGTTTCGTGGATACGTGAACAGGTGCGGTCTCGTTCTGATGATCCGATTCCGCACGTTCGCTTCGGCAAGTACGTCCGCTTTCGATGGGGCAGCCCCGAGCTTGAGGAATGGGCGAAACGGCGTATCATTACGGCCAGCAACAGGAAAGCGGGACGGATTCTCGGAAAGGAAATCCATTGAAGAGAACCCGCCACCAAAAAGGCTATTTGTACAAAAAAGGCAACCTCTGGCTGTTGAGGTTCTACGACAATCAGGAATTGCCGGACGGAACAATTACCCGCGTGCAGAAGGCGCACAAATTGGTCGAAGCTACCGGCGAGTATCGCACGAAGGCAGCGGCCCGCAAGTTGGCCGAGGAGTTTCTCACGCCTCTGAATGACAGCAGAACGACGCCGCAGAGCGTGATGTCACTCGCGCGGTTTGTGGAAGGCAGATACCTGCCTTTTGTGGAAATGCACAAGCGGACCAGCACTTACCACGGCTACCGCAACGTGTGGAAAGGCTACTTGCAGCCGCATGGCGGAATCGCTCTCCGCGATTTCAGAACTGCGGATGTTGAGCGCATTCTGGAGACGATTGCCCAGGCAAACGACTTGACGAGCACGACCTTGCAACACATCAAGGCGTTTTTGTCGGGAGTCTTTCGCTATGCGAAGCGGCAGGGCGTTATTCACTCCGAAAACCCGGTGCGCGATACCGTTCTGCCGAAGGCGAGGCCAGCGGAGGACACTTACGCCTATTCGCTGGAGGACATCACGCGGATGCTGCACGTTCTGCCGGAGCCTGCGGCAACAATTGTTGCTGCGGCTTCGTTTACGGGAGCACGCAAAGGCGAACTGCGCGGTTTCCGCTGGGAAGACTATGACGGCGATCAAATCCACATTTCGCAGTCGTACTGGCGAAGCCACCGGCAAGAGCCGAAGACTCGCAAGAGTCGCGCGCCCGTGCCGGTTATCGCACAGCTTGCCGAGCGATTGAATCAGCATCGGGAGCTATAGGGAAATCCGAGCAGCGGTCTGATATTCCAAAGCCCTGCAAGGAAACCTATGAATCTTGATGCTCTCGCAAGCGATGTGATCCGGCCAGCTTTGCAGAAGGCTGAAATCCAATGGCACGGCTGGCACGCCTTCAGGCGCGGCTTGGCAACGAATCTGCATCGGCTTGGAGTGACGGACGAAACGATTCAGCGCATACTCCGACACTCCACGGTTGCGGTTACGCAGAACTGCTACATCAAGACTGCGGACGCGGATGCAGTCGCAGCGATGCGTTCGCTTGAAAATGCACCTAATATGCACCTCGGACGCGCAAAGCGACCGAAGGTGATGTACCAAAATTGAAAGGCACGAACGGTAAGTGCTTATGCTGAGGGCAGTTAGAAGTTCTGGCGGAGAGGGGGGGATTCGAACCCCCGGTACAGCTTTTGACCGTACAACGGTTTAGCAAACCGCCGCCTTCAGCCACTCGGCCACCTCTCCGGCAAGGCGGGAACGCTTACTTTCGATAGATTACCACATGCCCTTCAATTCTGCTGCTGGCTAACCGCTGGCCATTGCCGTCCCAGGCCATCGACGACCGCCTGCATCCGCTGCACCTGCCGGCACCGCCGGATCAAAGGCTTTGATGTAGCGGTCCTTGGCGACGTGTGGCTTGGCACGCCGCAGGACGCGTTGCGCGACTTTCTCACTGGTTCCCAACTGGTTGGGGCCATCTCATTATTCGCTAGTGAGCTTGTTTCATAAAACCGAAGTCAGAGGAGACGGCGAATCCCCACGGGGGCTAAAGCCCGCACTCTTGTTGGCTCTGGACGACGCGGCTCAAGGCACCCCAGCGAGCAGGGCTCGCCGGGGACCCCGATTAGCTCAGGATGACACCCTCGGAGAAGAGTTTTTCAGCAGCCTCTGCGACGCCACTCCGATTCGCGACCCGCACCTAGTGTCCAGCCCAGGGCTTCCCGCGAGAAACGAGGGAGAACACCCGATACTTAATGACATATGTGAGCGATCTAGCTCAGACATAGCTTCTTCAATTCGCTATTCTCACCTTTAATGAGTGTATCGCTGCGGAGAATAACCGCCTACCCTCTCGATGAGGCTCTCGCACGCGGGTAGTCCTGGCTGACCGAACACCCACATTCAAGATATTGTCGGCCCTGGTTGGGAGATCTGCGTCTGACGACTCGTCGGGCAGAAAAGGATCGTGACGTATGGCCACGACATTGGATCGAATCCATGTTGAGGTAACGCGACCTGCTGTGATTTTGGCTTTTTTTCTGCTGCTGGCCGGCGCAGGAGCATGGTCTCAGAACGATTTGCCAGCGCCTGACGTACTTCAGAGCTTGCGCTTTGCTGGGTTCGGCCCGGTACAGGAACCGCCGCAGGAGTTGCGTGAGACGCAAAGTTCGCTCCCCGATGCTCCGTCGGCAGTCCCAGCGAAGCAGCGAGAGAGATTTCAGGCGTTTGGGGAGGCAAGATCTTCGCTAATCTTCGATGGCGCCGCCAGCGCTGCCACGATGACACGCGAACCGCCGGAGCACCTCGCGCCCGGAGTGCCGCGCAGCTCTAGCGCTCTGTACAATGCGCCGATGGTTCAAAAGGAGCCGGCCGTCTTCCCCGATAGATATCTTTATCCATCGCTGCTGAGGCAAGACCTGCGGTACCACACCTCAACGAGTGACAGCTTTCTGGGTCGTGTCAGCTATGCTGCCACCCGCTTCTTTATCACACGCGACAATTCCGGGAGAAGAAAGCTCAACACGTCATACCTACTCGGGACACTCGCCTCAGCGACAGTTTCGAGCACGACCTACCGTCTGTATCGGACGAGACCCGTTTCGGGTACTTTTAGCAATTTCGGGTCTGCACAACCGATCTCGGGCACTTTCGGCAATTTCGGATCCTCCGTCGGCGGCGACACAGGAAGAAACATTTTCCAGCAGTTCTGGCCCCGCATTCAGCAAATACTCGGAGGGCATTCGCTGAAAGTCTTGCCAAGGGTTGGTGAATCGACTGTCACAGATCCGATGTCGTCCGCTTCGGTTCCACATCGGTAAGGTAGCAGTGTGCCCACGAGCCGCCAGACCGGTCCGGTTAATATGCTTGCTCTTACATCAAAGGCATCCACGCAGGACTAGCATTACACGGAGAAACCGCTTTACAGACGCCGCCGATCCTATGAGCCAAGGCCAACGCCAATTTCCGGGTACGCGTGTTTCCCAACCTCCAATAAAATAAACGGTCAGCTCACGCTTTTGGGAACGCCCTCCGATTGGTACTGGAGAAGCGGGCCACTCAGGACTGCGTTACACTAACGATCCACTTGGTATAGAATTCCGTGCATCTGAGCAGGAGACATGGCGAAAACGATTACACCACGAACTTTCGACGAAGCGGTGAAATGGCTGCGCTCCCACGATTTTCAGCTCCTGGAGGCTCCTGGCACCGCGAATCGCATTTTTCTCAAAAAGTACAAATGCTCCGCCGCCATCGAAAAGACACAGGATGGTGGCGTAAGAATCTTCGCTTATCCCGGAAACCTCATCAACGGTGAGATAGCCAAGCTGGTCGATCGCGGCTACCAGAAATTTCTGAAAACCTCCAAGTCGGAGATTCCGGCCACCGCCGACCACTTGAAGGCTCTGCATAGCTTCAGCGAGGAATTGAAAGAAGCCATCGGGACTACGAGCCTCTACAACGAATCGCTCGGGTCGGTGAGCGAAGCGTATACCTACGATCGCGTCAAAGACCGCGACTTGCCCGACTCCTCCCGGCCCAAGCGTCCTTGGCAACGGAAGCGAGCATCCTCCTAGAAGGCTGGACTCGCGTTCCCGCCGGCTCGCTCCTCTCGAAGTAATTTCTATTGCGGTGAAATTGGACCGGTGTCAAAAGTCATTTCCGGCGCTCTGCGTCGTTAGTCCACGCGTTGAACCGCGAAGCTATGCGCGCGAAGACCACTGGCATGGGTTCAGCTTTTTCGCAGTCAATTCGAAGTAAAAAACACCGCACGCGTGTGCTTTCCGCGAGATCTTCTTGCTTGAATGAAGTTGTCCACTTGAAACTTGCCACCGAAAACTTGAAACTTCTCTTGTGCTGCTCTATTACATCACCGACCGCAAGCAGTTTCCGGGCGCCAGCGTCGAGCGTCGGGCACAACTTCTCGACCGCATCGCCCAGGCCGCCGAGGCTGGAGTTGATTGGATTCAGTTACGCGAAAAAGATCTTGTCGCCCGCGCGCTCGCGCAGTTGGCCGAGGAAGCGTTGCGAAGAATCGAGCCCCACCGTGACCGCACCAGGCTGTTGCTCAACTCGCGAGTTGATATTGCGCTGGCGGTCGGCGCCGGTGGGGTACACCTCGCATCCGACGACCTCGCCGCCAGCCAGGCACGCATGATCGCCGGAAAGGCCGGCGCAAGCCAGCTCGAGACTCGAAATTTTTTGATCGGCGTCTCATGCCACGCGGCTTCCGAAGTGCAACTCGCGGCCGGGCACGGAGCCGACTTCGCGGTGCTAGCGCCGATCTTCGAAAAAATCCTCGCTGCGCCGGCAATGACCTCGGCGGCGCAAGAAGCTGGCGGTGGATTCAGGCTGCCGGGCATCGGATGCGATGCCATTATCGAGGCCAAACGCGGTGCAAGCATGCCGATATTGGCCTTGGGTGGCGTGAACCTTTCGAATGCCGCTTCATGCCTGGCGGCGGGAGCGGCCGGAGTGGCCGCGATCCGTCTGTTTCAACAAGGCGATCTGGCGGAAACAGTACGCCGCCTGCGCAGCTTGGAGAAGTTACTGGCGCGGATTTAGATCAAATTTCCACATCCCGTGAAACTGGCTGTTACACCCCCCGCGGAGTCAGCCAGCGCAACAGAAGTTGCAGAATCGCCAGCAAAAGCGCGCCCCAGAATGCCGGCCTGACCCCCTGCACACTGAATCCGCTGACGAAGTGAGAGGTAAACAGCAACATCAGGGCGTTGATGACCAGCAGGAACACCCCGAAAGTGAGGATCGTGAGCGGAAAGGTGATGATCTTCAAGAACAGGCCCAGCGTGGCGTTTACCACCCCAATGACCAGCGCCGCTACCAGGGCGGGAATAAAGCCGCGCACGATGAATCCCGGAACGATATGTGACACCGCCAGCAGCAGCAATGCGCTGATGATCCAGTGAATCAGCATTCGAGTCATATTTTTATGCCGGCAGTCCAGCCCGAAGGCTGAATCGTCCGCCTTTCTCAACAAGCCACCAGCGGGCTTATTAGGGACCTCGCCCCGGCCTACGACCTGCTTTGATGCCGAACCTACCCTAAGTTGGTATCCGCTTTGCGCTCAGACTGGCTGGCGCTCCCTGGCGGACTCTGCGATTTTTCACCGCGCGGCTTTTCACCGAGTCCGGATCTTTGCTGCTCGGCCCGCTGTATGCGCTGGCGCCGCAACAGTCGCTCGCCGGCGATCAGGGCGTGCAGATCGTATCCGTAGGGCCCTATGCCGCGAAACTTACGCTCGTCGAACAAGCGCATGATGCCGCAATCATTGCAAACCTGGTAGGAAAAATCGCCGTGTTCGTCTTCCGCTCGGACGGGCCAACTCATATTGCGGTGCCAGCAGCCGCGCATTACGAATGCCGCAGCCGAGGCCAATCCCGCCAGCCCGATCCCCAAGGGAAAAATCCAGTGTACGCGGCGGCGCTTGCGAACCGCTTCCTCCGGGCTGCCTTGTGGAACTTTGGTCTGGCTCTCCCCCTCATCGGGACTTTTCATATCTACCTCTAACTGCGTCCTTGCCTTACGGCTTGTCGCTGCCGGGCCTGCAGAGCAGCTTATCCAGCGCACAGCAATTATCGTCGAGGTTCGCCAGCGCCAGATAGAGCGCGATGACGTAGATCATCTGGATCGATACCGTAACCCAGTCGCTGCGCATAGAGGTTCCGAACATCAGCACGGCCATCAACAGGCCGGCAATCGCCAGCGCCCAACGGGTGAATAGTCCGAGCAGGATCAGCACACCCAGGATCAGCTCAACATAAGGCAGCACGAACAAAAAGGCATGGACAACACCGGGCGGCAGGAGCGTACCGGTAAATGCTTTGGTGGTGCCGGAAGCAAAGCCTTCGACGCCGCCGCCAAGCATGCGGGCCAGGCCGTGAAACAAGAAATTGGTTCCCAGCGCCAGCCGGAAGACCACATAAGCCAGAGTGCGATTGGAACAAGAGCAACATTTCATGGTGTGCTTTCTCGACAGCGTTCGGAATGGGACTGCACCTACTTCAGCTAATCGATTGTGCCACAAATGTTATCAAGGCAGGAATAATCGCGCCACTCGGCTTGCAGCAGAATTCAGGCGCGCACCTAACAGCGCGGCGCCAAACTGAACGACCCAATTGGGGGCATACGCTATTCGGCCCGCCCAATTTTTGACCTGTTGTCGCTGCCCGGCAAGATCAATCGCGCAGTACGAGGAGAATTTAATCGAAATCCTGAGCGCGGCTAGGCATGAATGATTTGTTCACAACTGTAGAGTGTCGAACAGCGAATTCAATGCCTCACGAATTTTTCGTTCTCGATCACCGGCGACCACGAGCCTAACAAATACGGGGAAAAGTAGTTCCTGAGCAGAGATTCTGATCTCCCCAGTTCTCGTCGGACGCTGCCATTCTTCTGACATGCCAGGGAGAACATTCTTTTGGCCGATCACTTGAAAAAGTTTCTCCTTTTCCTCGAAGCGCACAAAAAGCTCCTCAGAAAAGGATTCGTTGTCGACCTCGTTCCCGCTATTACCAACCGTGAATTCGTAATCCCACACTTCGGTATGGCGTTTTGCTGCTCCGACAAACAGAGCTGCAAGGTCGATTGCCTCTTCGACTTGCTCGAAAGTCGGCATCGTGTATTCATGCTCTAAGATGTTGCGAGCGTCATTTACACGCTTCAAAATGCGCGGCGCGACGAATCCAAAATCGGAAAAGAGGGCGACTTTTCGGGGGAACGCGAGGCCCTTTATCTTATATCCCAACGCAATTAACACTTCGTCTATCTGGGCGTGAATCGCGCGCTTGGCGTTCGAAAGACCATTTAGCAAAGCAGTGCTGCCCTTCAACTCAAAATCATCTTCAGCTTGCTGTAGGAAATCTTCAGCGCTGACTTGGAAGTGGTGTCGCAGTGCGAATCCGCTAGATAGCAGCTTCGTTGCTCGGGTCGGATCGATCCCAAGTTCGTCGATTAAGGCGCGTAGCTTACCGGATGCGGCATTCGGCGGCGATTGGCGTACTTTCACGGACCAATCCTCTGAGCGAATTTACACCCAGACTGATCCATAAACCACCCCGAAAACGGAAAAGGCCACCATGATTTCTCATGATGGCCTTTATTTAATCCGGCGACGACCTACTCTCCCACACACTTTCGCGTGCAGTACAATCGGCCCTGCGGGGCTTAACTTCCGTGTTCGAGATGGGAACGGGTGTTTCCCCCGCGGTAAAATCACCGGAAACTTGAGGCGTCTTGCGGGCGTCTGAGCCCTTGAGCCGAAATCCTGCGCGGATTTACCGCAAAGAATCTCTGGCACTCGTGCCGGAATCCTGAACGGCACTGGCCGCGAAGGATCTCTGGCATCTGCAACGCCAATCGTGAAAAAGAACTTAAAAAGGACGATGTTTGCTGAAGAGCATTGGATGGCGGAGGCAGTTTCTCCTCCGCCGCGACAGGACCAGTTTCGATCCTGTGCAATATTGGGTGCGCCAAGTAAATTTTACGGTCAAGCCGAACGGGCGATTAGTACTGGTAAGCTACATGCATTACTGCACTTGCACATCCAGCCTATCAAACAGGTGGTCTTCCTGTGCCCTTCTTTTCCCTTACGGGTTGGGAGATCTCATCTTGAGGAGTGCTTCCCGCTTATATGCATTCAGCGGTTATCACAACCGAACTTCGCTACCCAGCCATGCCGTTGGCACGACAGCTGGAACACAAGAGGTTCGTCCATCCCGGTCCTCTCGTACTAAGGACAGGCCCTCTCAAATCTCCTACGCCCACACCAGATAGGGACCGAACTGTCTCGCGACGTTCTGAACCCAGTTCACGTACCGCTTTAATTGGCGAACAGCCAAACCCTTGGAACCTTCTACAGCTCCAGGATGCGATGAACCGACATCGAGGTGCCAAACCGGAGCGTCGATATGAACTCTTGGCTCCGATCAGCCTGTTATCCCCGGCGTACCTTTTATCCGTTGAGCGATGGCCCTTCCATACAGAACCACCGGATCACTAAGACCTGCTTTCGCAACTGCTCAACTTGTAGGTCTCGCAGTAAACCACGCTTATGCCTTTGCACTCGACGGCTGATTTCCAAACAGCCTGAGCGTAGCTTCGTGCGCCTCCGTTACAATTTAGGAGGCGACCGCCCCAGTCAAACTACCCGCCTCACTATGTCCCTCTCCCGGATTACGGGAGTAGGTTAGAACCACAGAACTCGCAGGGTGGTATCTCACCGTTGGCTCCTCCAAGCCCAAGAGCCTGGATTCAAAGCCTCCCACCTATCCTGCGCAGCAAATGCCATAGTTCATAGTGAAGGTATAGTAAAGGTGCACGGGGTCTTTCCGTCTAGATGCGGGAAACCGGCATCTTCACCGGTACTACAAGTTCGCCGAGTCACTCGTTAAGACAGTCGTACGATCGTTACGCCATTCGTGCAGGTCGGAACTTACCCGACAAGGAATTTCGCTACCTTAGGACCGTTATAGTTACGGCCGCCGTTCACCGGGGCTTCAGTTCGAAGCTTCACCTTGCGGTTGACCTCTCCCTTTAACCTTCCGGCACCGGGCAGGCGTCAGCCCCTATACGTCGTTTTCGACTTTGCAGAGACCTGTGTTTTTGTTAAACAGTCGCCGTACGCGTTTCACTGCGGCCCCCTCACGCTTTTGACACGCTACCGGGGCACCCCTTCTCCCGAAGTTACGGGGTTAATTTGCCGAGTTCCTGAACGAGTGTTCTCTCGAGCGCCTTTGGATATTCTCCTCGTCTACCTGTGTCGGTTTGAGGTACGGTTCCCTTACATTCTCCTTAGAGGTTTTTCTTGGCAGCGTGGAATTGACGGCTTTCGGCCATACGGCTTACTGCTTTGCGTCTCACCGTTAATGCCCCGACGGATTTGCCTATCGGAACCGGCTTACACGCATCGACCCCCATAGCCATAGGAGGGCCCGTCTATCCTTCTGCGTCACCCCATCGTGATAACGAACACAAGGGAGTTCTGGAATATTAACCGGATGTCCATCGATTACGCCTTTCGGCCTCACCTTAGGAACCGACTAACCCTGAG
>CAVOKO010000012.1:415000-1107422 GCA_963696525.1 uncultured Acidobacteriota bacterium
CCATGGCTTCGCTCACGCTGTAGCACAGTGAGGCGCACAGCACGGGCAACGCGACCATGCCGGCGCCAATAATTCCGACGGCGAAAACCATGGGCCCGAGCGCACCCACCGCCGGAGCCAGCGCCGCAGCAGCCTGCCGCGTAGTCATATCCATGGGCTCGGGCAGCCGCAAAACGGCGGCTGCGCTGACCATGATGCAGTACGACAGCAGAATGCTGACCACCATCCCGGCGTGCGATTCGAAAATATGCGGCAGTTCGCCGCCGGCCGCGGCATGCTCGCTTCTTGAGCTGGTCTGCCAGACCAGCACGTACGGCGTCAGCAGCGAGCCGAAGATCGCGATCACCGCACTGGCGTAGGCGGAACTGTGCTGCACGTGTGGGATGATTGTCCCCAACAGCACGATGCGCGGGCTCGGGGCTTCGATCACGGCTGCCGCCACATAGACGTAAAGCGGCAGCGAGAGCCAGAGCAAGATTTTCGTGATCTTGCGGTAGTCGCGGAAAATCAGGATATACCAGACGGTGAAGGCGACGGCTGCGACGAAGTATATCCTGCGCTGGTTGAGGATGATCGAGACGGCGTCGGAAACCGCCATCAAATCGGCGACGATCATGGCCATATTGATGGCGACGATCACTGCGGCGCATCCCAGCGCCGCCCAGCGTCCGTAGTGCTCGCGCAGCAGGTCGACCAATCCTTTGCGGGTCTCGAACCCAAGCCGTGCCGAAACCTGGAAGACCGCCAGCAGGAAAGGCACGCACAGCACCACAACCCACAGCAGCGAATATCCAAAGGCAGCGCCCACCACCGTGGCCGTCACTACCAGCGAGGGATCTATGTTGGCCGCGCCCGTAACCATGCCCGGCCCGAGCCGTCCAAAGCGCCGCCAGGAACCGCCAGACTGGGGGGACGGCGGTGCCGGCCAGCGCAACACTTTTCCGTCACCCTCCGGGCCTTCATGGGATCTTTGGAAGGTCACGATTCAGGTCCCTTTGGATTCTCCGTTCCATCCGCAGGCGAAACGGTTTGGCATACGTGATCAGTCCAAAGGCCGTGATGGCCGCCAGCAGCAGAGCGCTGCTGATACACAGAAACACGATCGAGGCCTTGGTTTGGGCTATGCGGAGGATAATTTCTGCGTTGCCGGGCGTGATTACCAGCGCAAACGCCAGCGTCAACATGCCGAGGCCGGCGAGCAGACCGGTGATGTTCTTGGCCCATTTCCCCGTGGCGTGATACTCGGCGAAGAGGGTAAAGCCGTAAAGCACGAGTCCGCCAATTAGCAGCAGATTGCCGGCCAGCGAGATCGCTTGCACCGCGGTCTTGGGCATCACGCAGGTAGGACGCTCAGGCGGACCAGCGGGTTGGTAACTCCGAGTAGCTCTTTTCGAACCCGGCGAAAAGGCAGCCGGTTATCGCCGGAATTGCCCGATAATCCAGAACACGAGTGAAAGCAGCACGCTGACCACGATGCAGGTGACCACGGGAAAGTAAACCACGCTGTTCTTGCCACGCCAGGTAATGTCGCCTGGAAGCCGTCCGAGCGGCAACTGTAGTTTTCCCGCCGCCAGCAGTACAACTCCCAGCACCACCAGCAGCGCGCCCAAGCCGATCAGCATCTTGCCCAACTCACCCATGAATTTGATTTTATCGCTCCATTCTCCGCTCCGTAACTTCTCTGCTGTAGGCCGTTCGCCCCCGAGCGAATGCGGCTTTTTCTGCTATCATCTAGCTCCTTGGGTGAGTTCCCCGGCAGGCGTGGGCGTCGGGAGCTGTGTCCGGGGCAACTGACCGCTCCAGTCCTGGAGACTCCCGCCAATCTGATCTGGAGGCGATTCCTGCAATGACGGAAGAAAAAGAGAAGGCCGCAGGTTCGCGTCGCGATGAGGACATCGCGCTCGACATGATGAAGTTCATTGCTGTCACAACCGGCTATGGCAAAACAGGAACGCCCGGCGCAGGCTTCCAGGGCGGCATGCCGTCCAAGCCGGAAGATTACGCTCAACATCTGCTGGAACTCTATGGCCAGTGCTTGTCGGCCGTAAAAGGAAAAACTTAGCGCCGCGCTCTTCGGCTCGGTGCCGCAGTCGACAAGGTTGCAGGGGTTGTGGCAGGTTTACAATGACGCCGTGGCCGCCCCCATTCAACCCGGCAGCGCACGGCGTATCTACGGACTCATCCTGATCGCTCTGCTGATCCTTCTGATCACCATTGCGCGCTTCTGGCGCCACATTCCCTGGAGCGCGCGGTGATGCCCCCTCTTCACCCCAAACGCCACCCCTTCCAGATGTCGCTAACGGCGTCTTTGTGGAGCGCGCGATGATGCCCACTCTTCACCCCAAACTCCATCCCTTCCAGATGTCGCCAACGGCGTCTTTGTGGAGCGCGCGATGATGCCCCCTCTTCGCTCCAAACGCCACCAATCGCGATGCAGCCAAAGGCGTCCCCGTGGGGCGCGCGATGAACGCGGGCGGCGATCATCCGCTGGTGGTGATTCTGGGCCCCACGGCCAGTGGCAAAACCGCGCTTTCCCTGGCTGTGGCCGATTCCTTCGCCGGTGAAATCGTTAGCTGCGACTCGGTCGCCATCTACCGGGAGCTGGTGATTGGCACCGCCAAGCCCAGCCCTTCAGAGCGCCTCAGGGCGCCTCACCACATGCTCGACCTGGTCGCTCCTGAGGAGCCTTTCACCGCCGGGGATTATGCCCGCCTCGCCCGCCAGGTCGCTCGGTGAGGTCGCCGCTCGCGGCCGCTTGCCGATCGTGGCCGGCGGCAGCGGACTCTATCTGCGCGCGCTGTTGGAAGGCCTGTTCGCCGGACCGCTGCGCTCGGAGCCGTTGCGCGACCGTCTGCGACGGCAGGCGCGGCAGAGAGAATCAGGCTACCTGCATCGCGTGCTGGCACACTTGGACCGCGGCGCCGCCGGGACGATCCACCCCAACGACACGCCAAAGCTGGTCCGAGCCATTGAAGTCTGCCTGTTGGCCAATCGACCGATGAGCCAACTGTGGCTTGCCGGACGGCAGCCGCTCAGCGGATTCCGCATCCTGCGCCTCGGACTCAATCCCGAACGCAGCCTGCTCTACGCGCGCATCAATCAACGCGCCCGCCAGATGTTCGACGCCGGACTGATCGAAGAAACTCGCGGCCTGATCGAACGCTACTGCGACAGCGTCCTCGGGGTCCCCGGCATCGACTGTAATTCCGCGCTCGCGGATGGAGCGGTCCCCGACGCGCGCCGCGCGGGTTGGGGTGGAGGCCGTCCCATGGTGCTGAATTCGCTCGGATATCGCCAGGCGGCGCAGTTTCTCGCGGGCGAGGTAACCCTCGACGAGGCGATCGCCGCCGCGCAGCAGGGACACCGCAATTACGCCAAGCGCCAGATGACATGGTTTCGCCGCGAACCGGAGGTGTGCTGGCTGGAAGGCTTCGGAGACGATCCCCGCATTCAGCAGGAATGCCTGGCGCGCGTCGCCGAGTTCATCCACAAATGACAGAGCCCGCGCAAAGGGCGACAGTCGGGGATGGTCAGTTTCCGAGGTGCCCGTTATACAAGTCCAAGCGTAAAATTGGAACATGGACAAGTCCGAACGTCTGGTCAACGTGGCGGCTGACGAGGCTCTTACCAACGCGATGTATCGCCACACGTTTGGCATCGTTGGGGACGGTAAGCTTGGCCTTGAGGGCCATGGTGTCGGTACAGGCATTGGGGTGGTTTGGAAGAGCACCTTCCTGGTCCTGACTGCTGCCCACACAATGGAAACGACACCTAACGAGCGGTTATTTTTTCTCCTACCGCAAGAGGTCGTTGTGTTCCAAGGGTCCAGCATCCACTCACAGATGACCCTGCCCGCCGTCAGTAAGCGGGTTCAACTTGAAAGTCAGCAATCCTTTCTGGACGACCAAAAAGACCTCGCGGCCTTTGTCCTCCCGGAGCAGACGGACGAACAAGCGAAACAGCACTTCTATCTTCTTGATGATTCTCACACCACACCACAGACGGCTAAGCAAATTGGTTTTGTAGGTTATCCGGGAGAAACAAGGCAACCTGTCGGCTCGAATTTCATGGCAACGCCGTACTCGAGTTTTGGAGAGATGGTAGCTGTTCCAGCCGGCTTCGATCCGACTTCATATATATCGATCAACTACCCGACCTCGCAGAGCGTCGACCCGCACGGGCTCAGTGGGTGTGGTTTATGGATACCAGAAAAAAGCTCGGAGGAGAAACTCTGGACGCCTAAAATCCGTCTTGCGGGGTTGGTCAGAAAATGGGACGCTCAAGCTCAGGTACTGATCGGCTATAGAGTTGAAGAATTGGTTAGTTTCCTCAAGACAAACGACAGGTGGATGGCCGGACCCTAACTGACCCATTACCCGCCCACTCCGCCTCTCGCCTGATTAGCCCGTTGCCGCTACAATAGCCAGTTGGTGAATACGCGCCGTGTTTATCAGCATCCGGCATCAGCATCCGGCGCATTCGCTTTCGTCAAACACTTATGCAAGCTCCAATCGTTACTATCTCTCAGCTCGGCAGTCATGAAGGCCAGTCGGTCACCATTCGCGGCTGGCTCTATAACCTGCGGGAGAGCGGCAAGTTGCTCTTCCCCATCATTCGCGACGGCTCCGGCCTGGTGCAGGGAGTGGTGGTCAAGAGCAAGGTCGCGCCCGAGTGTGGGACGCGCTCAAGGGGCTGACGCAGGAGTCGGCCCTGATCGTCTCCGGGCAGGTGCGCGCCGATAAACGTGCTCCGGGGGGCTACGAACTCGAATTGGAAACCGCCAAGGTGGTGCAGCGCGTGCCCGAGGGCGATCCCTATCCGATCACGCTCAAGGAGCATGGCGTCGACTTCCTATGGAGCACCGCCATCTCTGGATGCGCTCTCCCCGCCAGGCCGCCATTCTGCGCACCCGCGCCGAAATCATCAACGCCGCGCGCGGATACCTGAACCAGAACGGCTACACCCTGACCGATCCACCCATCCTCACGCCCGCCGCCTGCGAAGGCACAACCACGCTCTTCCCGGTCGACTATTTCGAGGAGCAGGCTTACCTCACGCAATCCGGGCAGCTCTACATGGAAGCGACAGCCATGGCCCTGGGCAAGGTTTACAGCTTCGGGCCGACCTTCCGCGCGGAAAAATCGAAGACCCGCCGCCACCTCACCGAGTTCTGGATGGTCGAGCCCGAGGTCGCCTACGCCACCCTCGACGACATCATGGAGCTGGCGGAAAATTTCATCACCCATATCGTCAAGCGCTGCCTGGAGCGCCGCCGCGCCGATCTGGAGACCATGGGACGCGACATTGGCCCAGCTGGAAAAAATTGCCACGCCGTTTCCGCGCATCAGCTATGACGATGCCGTCGCCATGCTGCACGAAGGCCACGCCAAGGGCGAGTTGGAGAGCAAGTTCGAGTACGGCAACGATTTTGGCTCGCCGGACGAAACCTATATCTCTCGAAGTTCGAGCGGCCGCTGATGGTGCACCGTTATCCCGCGGCCGTGAAGGCCTTCTACATGGAGCCGGACGCGAGCGACCCGACCAAAGCGCTCTGCGTCGACGTGCTCGCTCCCGAAGGCTACGGCGAAATCATCGGCGGCTCGCAGCGCGTCGGCAGCTACGAGCTGCTGCTCGAGCGAATTCAGCAGCACCAGTTGCCGGAAGAGGCTTTTCAGTGGTACCTGGATCTGCGCAAGTTCGGCGGCGTGCCGCACTCGGGCTTCGGCATGGGCATCGAGCGCGTCGTGGCCTGGGTGTGCGGCTTGGAGCATGTGCGCGAAACCATTCCGTTCCCGCGCATGCTGCATAGAATGTATCCGTAAGCAGTCTTCGCGGCTCCATAACCGAGAACTCATTCATGGAAAGCGTTCCCGCATCTTTCGGAAGCATTCTCAGCCGCACCATCAGGGTGATTGGGGTTCCACTCGACCTTGGCCAGCAGCGCCGTGGGGTCGACATGGGGCCTTCGGCGGTTCGCGTCGCCGGCCTGGAAGCCAAGCTGGAAGCGCTCGGACACATCGTCGAAGACGCCGGCAACATCGCCGTAACCCTGGCCGAACAGAAAAATCCCGGCGAGTTGCACGCCCGTTATCTCAAGGAGATCACCGCGACCTGCAAGAAGCACGCCGAATTGGTCTGCGCCACCTTGCGCGAGGGCGCGGTCCCGCTCTCGATTGGCGGCGACCACTCGATGGGGGTCGGCTCGGTCTCCGGGCTGGCCGAGTTCTATCGCGGCCGCCAGCAGCGCGTCGGACTCATCTGGCTCGACGCCCACTCCGACATCAACACCCCGGAGACTTCTTTGAGCGGCAATGTCCACGGCATGCCCTTGGGGGCCATCATGGGACTCGGCCCAAAGGAACTGGCCGATCTCTATGGCTGGGCGCCCAAGATCGCCCCCGACAACTGTGTGCTGGTCGGCCTTCGCGATGTCGATCTGCAGGAGAAGGAAAACATCCGCCGCGCCGGCATCGAGGCCTTCACCATGCGCGACATCGACGAGCGCGGCATGCGCACCATCATGGAGGAAGCGCTGCGCATCGCCGGCCGCGGCACCGTCGGATACCACGTCTCCGTGGACATGGACTTCATCGACCCGGAAGATGCGCCCGGCGTGGGCACACCCGTACCCGGTGGCGTCACCTACCGCGAGGCGCACCTCGCCATGGAAATTATCGCCGACCACGGCCGCATGCTCAGCTTCGAGATTGTCGAGGTCAATCCGGTGATCGATGAACGCAACCGCACCGCCGAACTAGCCGTCGGCCTCGCTCAGAGCGCCTTCGGAAAGAAGATTCTGTGATGCGGAACGCGAAGGCCGGGTTCGTCAATCGTTCTGAAGCCGCTCTGGCATCGCGTTTCAGAAGTTCGCGTAATTACCCTAGAACAGCAACCGGGAAGTGAATCATGAAAAAACGTCTTCGGGTTGGAATCCTCTTTGGCGGGCGCAGTGGCGAGCATGAAGTCTCGCTGCTGTCGGCGGCATCCATTCTCAAAGCAATCGACCAGAAGAAGTACGAGGTCGTTCCCATCGGCATCACCAAAGAAGGCCGCTGGCTCACCGATCTTCATGCCGAGCACTTGTTGAAGGGCGAGTCCAAAGCGGAGGCGCAGCATCTGCGCGCCGGCGATCCTGAAGCCACGCCGGGCGCCGCCGTGCTTGCTCACGGCGAGTCGGTTCTGGTGCCGCCCATTCCTTCTGGCTCGGCGCACTCCTCCGCCATCATTCCGTTTGACACGGCCAAACCCGCAATCGCTTCGCAGCACGCCATCGATGTCGATATTATTTTCCCTGTGCTGCACGGCACCTTCGGTGAAGACGGCACCATCCAGGGTTTGCTGGAACTCGCCGACATCGCTTACGTCGGCTCCGGTGTGCTGGGCTCGGCCGCCGGAATGGATAAAGACGTCATGAAGCGCTTGTTTCGCGATGCCGGCCTGCCGCTGGTCAAGCACGTCACGATACTTCGCCGCCGCTGGGAAGACGAGCCCAAGAAGACGCGCAAGCAGATTGAGTGGGCGCTGAAGTATCCGCTGTTCGTCAAGCCCGCCAATCTCGGCAGCTCCGTCGGCATCTCCAAGGCTCACGACTCCGCCGAGTTGGGGCCGGCCATCGAAGAGGCGGCCAAATACGACAGCAAGATCATTGTTGAGCAGGCGGTGGGCGGCAAGCGCCGCAAGGCGCGCGAGATCGAGTGTTCCGTGCTCGGCAACGACGACCCTAAGGCTTCGGTTTGCGGAGAGGTTATTCCGGCCAAGGAATTCTATGACTACGACGCCAAGTACATCGACGAAGGTTCGAAGCTGCTGATTCCCGCCAAGCTGAATCGCGGCCAGCAGAAGCAGGTGCAGCAGATGGCCGTCCGCGCTTTCCAGGCCTGTGACTGCTCCGGACTGGCGCGCGTCGACTTTCTCATGGACCCGGCGACAGAGAAGGTTTACCTCAACGAGGTGAACACCATGCCCGGCTTTACTTCCATCAGCATGTATCCCAAGCTCTGGGCGGCCTCCGGAATCGAGTACCCGGAGCTGATCGGACGGCTGATCGAACTTGGACTGGAACGCCACGCCGAGCGCAAGCGTAACCGTTATGTGAAGTGAAGTCCCCAGTTTTCCGTTTTCGCCGCCTCATCATTTCAGGTTTCACGTGGCTCGTTTCGCGAGAAACTTGAACCGGGAAACTTGAAACTAGAAACTGTTCCTATGAAATCCATCACCGTCGGCACCGCCGGACACATCGATCATGGCAAGAGCACGCTGGTGCGCGCGCTCACCGGCATCGATCCCGACCGTCTCGAAGAAGAGAAACGCCGCGGCATCACCATCGATATCGGGTTCGCCCATCTGGAGTTGCCCACGCCTGACGGTCGCGACCGTCTGCGCCTCGGTTTTGTCGATGTCCCCGGCCACGAACGCTTCGTGCGCAACATGCTGGCCGGCGTCGGCGGGATCGACCTGGTGATCCTGGTGGTCGCCGCCGACGAATCCATCAAACCGCAGACCCGCGAGCACTTCGATATCTGCCGCATGCTCAACATCCGTCGCGGCCTGACCGTCCTGACCAAAGCCGATCTCGTCGATTCCGACACGCTCGAAGTCGTGCGCCTCGAGGTGGAAGAGTATCTTGCGCGATTCGTTTCTCGATCCCGCAAGCGCGCCGCTTGTCCCGGTCAGCGCCACCACCGGACTCGGACTCGAACGGCTCCGGCAGGAACTGGCGCGTGTCGCCGACGGCGCTCCGGCGCGCGATCCTCAAGCCGCCTTTCGCCTGCCCATCGATCGCGTCTTCACCATCAAGGGATTTGGCACGGTCATCACCGGAACGACTGATTTCAGGCACCGTCCGCAAGGAGGAGGAGGTCGAAGTTCTGCCCGGCGCGCGCCGCCTGCGGGTACGCGGAATCCAGAATCACAACCAGGCCGCCGAGCGCGCCATCGCCGGACAGCGCACGGCGTTGAACCTCGCCGCAGTTTCTCCGGAAGAACTCGCGCGCGGCATGATGCTTGCTCCAGCCGGGCTTTTCCGCGCCGGCAAACGCCTGGATGTCGAGATCAACTTGCTCCGCTTCGGCGCGTCCGCTGAAAGACCGCGCCCGCGTTCACCTGCACGCCTACACCGCCGAAACCATCGCCGAAGTCGTGCTCATCGGTCAGAAGCAACTCCGGCCTGGCGAAACCGGTCTGGCTCAACTGCGACTCGCCGAACCGGTAGCGCTGCGTTCCCGCTGACCGCTTCATCCTGCGGCAGTTTTCGCCCGTCGTCACTATCGCCGGAGGCTCCGTGCTCGACGCCGCCCCGCAGGCGCGCCGCCTCAGCGCCGCTGATCACGCCGGCTTCTTGCGCCGGCTGCAAAGCGCTTCGCAGCGAAGAACTGCTCGCGGCCCGCATCGGGCGACGCCAGGCGCGCGGGTTGTCGCTCTCCGACTCCGTGGCCGAAACCGGGTGGCTGGCCACGCAGCTTGCACCCATGGTCGCGGCTCTGGCGAAAAGCAAGCAAATCGTCCAAATCGGGGAACTACTCGTGGCTTCTGATCACTTTCAGGACGCGCGTGCCGGGTTGCTGAACCGGCTTACATCGTTCCACGATAAAAATCGTTTGGTCGTTGGGATGAATCGCCAGGAATTGCGCGACCAGCTCGGCCTGGAGCCCTCTGTCTTTGCCGGAGTGGTCGAATCGCTCGTCCGGGAACGCCGGATCGAACTTCAGGAAGAGCTGATCCGCATTCCCGGCCGCGGCGTGTCCATGCAGAGCGACGAAGCCGAGTCGAAAAAGCGGATCGAAGAGGCGTTCCTCAAGGCCGGACTCCAAGTTCCAGCGCTCAAGGACGTGCTGGCCTCGCTCAAACTCGACCGCACGCGCGCTCAGCAAATCGTGACCCTTCTGCTGCGTGACCGCACCCTTATCAAGGTGAATGAAGAGCTCGTCTTCCACCACCGGGCGCTCGCAGACCTCAAGGCGAAGTTGCTGGAGATGAGAAACAGCTCGCCAAAGATCGACATCTCGCGCTTCAAGGACATGACCGGCGTGACCCGCAAGTACGCCATCCCTCTGCTTGAGTACTTCGATCGCGAGCATGTGACCAGGCGCGTGGGAAATGAAAGAATCATTCAGTTGTGAGGCGCCAGCAGTTGTTCTATCGTTTGGCTAGAACAGTTTTTGCGAGGCAACCGATGGCAAGCACCACCAGCACCCGTCCGCAGCTCTCTTATCTCAGCGATGAACTCAACCAGCTCAAGCAAAAGGGAACGCATTTCCGGCTTCGCGTACTCGATGACGAGCAGGCCCCTGTGTGTCACTTCGACGGCCGCAAGGTCATCAATCTCGCCTCCAACAACTACCTCGGCCTGACCACACACCCCAAGCTGCGCGAGGCGGCGCTCGAGGCCACCCGCAAGTACGGCGTCGGGTCGGGCGCGGTGCGCACCATCGCCGGCACCATGCGAATCCACATGGAACTGGAAGAACGCATCGCGCGTTTCAAGAACGTCGAAGCCTGCGTGGTCTTCCAGTCCGGATTTACCGCCAATGCGGGCACGGTCTCGGCCATCCTCGGCAAAGATGATTTCATCATCTCCGACGAATTGAATCATGCCAGCATCATCGACGGCGCGCGCCTCTCGCGGGCCAAAATCCTGGTCTTCCGCCACAAGGACCTGGCCCACGCCGAGGAGCAGTTGGCCAGCGTGAAAGATCAGCCCGGACACAAGCTGCTCATCACCGACGGCGTTTTCTCCATGGATGGCGACATCGGTCCGCTGCCCGGACTGTGCGCTCTCGCCGAGAAGTATGGAGCCATCATGATGGTCGATGACGCGCATGCTTCCGGCGTGCTCGGGCGCAACGGGCGCGGCACCGTCGATCATTTCAAGGTGCACGGGCGGGTTGACGTGCAGGTGGGCACGCTGTCAAAAGCCATCGGCGCGCTCGGCGGTTATGTCTGCGGCTCGCGCGACCTTATCGACTTTCTCTATCACCGCGCGCGTCCGTTTCTGTTCTCCACCTCGCATCCGCCCTCGGTCGCCGCCACCTGCATCGCCGCCTTCGACGTGCTCGGAGCAGGAGCCCGAACGCATCGAGAAACTGTGGCAGAACACGCGCTTCTTCAAGCAGGAACTCGGCCTGCTCGGCTACAACATCGGCGGCAAGAACACGCCGGCTTCGGAAACCCCGATCACGCCGATCATCATTGGCGAAGGCCGCGCCACCATGGAGTTCTCCAAGGCACTTTTCGAGGAGGGCGTCATGGGCACCGGCCTGGCCTTCCCGACCGTTCCCGAAGGCAAGGCGCGCGTCCGCGCCATCGTCACCGCCGCGCACACCCGGACGAACTCACGCAGGCACTCGAGGTGCTCAAACGCGTCGGCAAACGCATGGGGATTATCTAATAACACAGTTGCAGGTTTCTTACTGTCGAAGCGTTTTGACCCAATGCGAGATGGCCGCGACGACAGCATCGTCAAGCCCTATGAAACCGTGAGGCGAGTTAGCTTGGCAGGGGCGTCCATCACCCAAGCCGCCGCCGTCGAGCAATAAGCTGTCGACCCTTGGCCCAGCCGAGGAAAGCCATCGCCGGAACGGTTCGACGTTAGAGGGAGAGGTTTGTGGGCATCCGTCACGGCGGTGTCCGATGATAAGCGTGGGCACGGCGAGACGCCGCGGATTTTTGCCGGCAATCTTCTGCACCGAATCTGCGCCACCAGAAAGAAAAGCGGAGGTCAGCACCATCGCATCGGGCCGCTCAGGGCCAGCCAGATTGGCAACGGCATTGGCCGCCGATAAGGTTCCGCGGCTGGTGCCAACGATGACCACCGGCTCAGCGATGCTGCGCATGTGCTTGACTAGGGCGCCGAGGTCAGCCGCATGCTTCGCGGATGTCCGCGCATCCCGTGCGGAGTGCAGGTCGGCGGCCAAATCGGGCACGAGCGTGGCAATCCCGCTCTGCGCGTAGCCAAGCCGCGAACGCACGAGTTGGTTGAAGCTTAAGCCGGACTGAAGGTGGCCGTCGCGCGTGAGCCCGAGATCGCCGTCGCCGCCAGCCAGCAGGATGACGCTGGCAACCGGGTGCTCCGGCACCAACTCGAGAGCTCTTAGCGCCAGCCCTCGCGAGGGAATCTCAACCACCTTTTCCAGTTGAGCCCACGCTGGAAGAGCAAGAACTACAATCAGGAGATACAAGAAACAGTCAAAACCAGTTGAACGCCTCATCAAGCTCCGTACACCACGCGCCCGCCGACGATGGTGTAGATCACGCGTCCGGTCATGCTGGTTCCGTCCCACGGCGCGTTCTGCGATTTCGAGCGCGTTTTGCTCAAATCGTACTTCCAGCGCTTCTTGGGATCGAAGATGGTCACGTCGCCGTGCGCGCCGGGCACCAGCGTTCCGCGCCCTTCGAGCTTCACGATTCTGGCCGCATTGGTCGAGAACAACCTGACTAGTTGCGCCAGCGGCATTTTGTTTTGCTGGTGAAGCACGGTGCAAGCCACGCCGAAGGCGATTTCCAGTCCGGTGATGCCGAACGCGGCCCGGTCAAACTCGACGTACTTCTCAAAGCGGGCGTGGGGCGCGTGGTCCGTGGCAATGCAGTCGATGGTTCCATCCAGCAATCCGCGCAGCATCGCCTGCCGGTCGGCTTCGCCCCGCAGCGGCGGGCTCATCTTGAAATTGGTGTCGTAACCGAGCAGTTCCGCGTCGGTGAAAGTGAAATGGTGCGGCGTCACCTCGCAGGTGACCTCGACGCCGCTCTGGCGCGCCTCGCGAACCACTTCGAGCGTAATCGCCGTCGAGACGTGCGCCACGTGCACGTGCGCTTCCGTCTGCCGCGCCAAGGTCACGTCACGCTCCACCAGCCGCCATTCGCTCTCCGCCGGCTGGCCGCGCAGCCCGAGGCGAAAAGCAATCTCTCCCTCATTCATGGGATTGATTTTCGAGATGCGGGTATCCTCGGCATGCTGGATGACCGGAATCCCCAGCTTTTTTGCCGTCTCCAGCGCCTTGCGCATGAGGTCGTCATTCAGAATAGGCCGGCCATCGTCGCTCACGGCGACGGCTCCGGCGCGCTTCAGCTCAGCATAGTTGGTGAGCTGCTCCCCCTGGCTGCCGCGGGTGGCGGCCGCTATCGGAAACACGTTCACCACCCGCCGCGCTCCGGGTCTTGCATCCAACGCGTGATGGCCGGCAAGTCGTTCACCGGGGTGGTGTTCGGCATGGCGCAGACCGAAGTAAATCCACCGGCCGCGGCCGCCGCCGTGCCGCTGGCGATAGTTTCCTTGTGCGCCTGCCCCGGCTCCCTGAGATGAACATGCGGATCGATAAACCCCGGTGCGACGATCAATCCCTTGGCGTCGATGCTTGCGCGGGCCTTGCCCCGCAGCTTTCCCGTCTCGGCCAGCTCGACGATGCGGCCATTCTCGATCAGCACGTCGCGTTGCGCTTCCAGATCCTGCGACGGATCGATCACCGCTCCACCCAAGATCGCCAGTGAAACCAAGTCACTCATTGCTGCCTCCCAGGGCCCCCCGGCGAGCGCCGCTGTTGCCGGGGCTGAGCAATCGCGACAGAACCGCCATGCGCACTTTCACCCCGTTGGCCACTTGCTCGGTGACCACCGATTGCGAGCCGTCAGCCACTTCGTCGGTCAGTTCCATGCCGCGGATCATCGGCCCAGGATGCATGACGATCGCGTCTTTCTTGGCCTTCCGCAGGCGTTGAGCCGTCAGTTGGTAGCGCCCAATGTATTCGCCGGTTTCGATTTCGAGCCCCGCCAGCCGCTCCTTCTGCACCCGCAGCATCATGACCACATCGGCACCCTCGATCGCCTCGTCCATGTTGTAGACCAGGCGAATGCCGGGCGCCAGCGCGTGCGCGGTCGCGGGCAAAAGCGGCTCCGGTCCGCAGAGCGTCACCTTGGCTCCGAGCTTGCTGAACACGTGTACATCGCTGCGGGCCACGCGGCTGTGGTAGATGTCGCCCACGGTCACGATGTTCAGCCCTTCGAGCTTGCGCTTGTGCTGCAAGATGGTGAACGCATCCAGCAACGCCTGCGAAGGATGCTCGTGCATGCCGTCGCCGGCGTTCACGATCGGAATATCCAAATCGCGGGCCAGCAGGTTCGGAGCCCCCGAACTCGGATGACGAATCACGATGACATCGGCGCCGATGGCGCGCAGCGTCCGGCCGGTATCGATGAGCGATTCGCCTTTTTCGATACTGGAGGCGACGGAAGTGATCAAGGTGGTATGTGCGCCCAGCATCTTGGCCGCGATTTCGAAGGAAACCCGGGTGCGCGTTGAGGCTTCGTAAAACAGCAAGGCCACTCGACGTCCCTTGAGCAGGGGACGCGGACGGCGCAGATCCATGCGCTTGGCCGCCTGCAGCAGACTGACAATGACCTGCGGCTCCAGGGGCTCGATTGCCAGCAGAGAACCGATTGCTTTTTCTTTCATGACGCTCCGCGCATCGCCGCCGACGCGCTCTGCGCCGGGCTGCGGCGTAGGCGGAACCCGGTCAGGCCGGCTGCCGGCCTCGAACAGGATTCCGGCTTAGGTATCGGATTCGCGCTCTACCAGCAGAACCTTTTCGATCTGGTCCGTCTCTTGCAACTTCACTTCGATGATTTCCAGATCGGAGGTCTGCACCCGGCGGCCCACGAATGTTGCCTCAACCGGCAGTTCGCGGTGCCCGCGATCGATCAGCACCAGCAACTGCACCCGGCGCGGACGGCCATGGTCGAACAACGCGTCGAGCGCGGCGCGAACCGTGCGGCCAGTGTAGAGCACGTCATCGCAGAGCACGATATCCTTGCCGACGATGTTGTACTCCATGGGACGCGGCCGTACCACCGGCTTGGGCCCAACCGTTGAAAGGTCGTCGCGGTAGAGCGTAATGTCCAGCGTGCCCACCGGCACCGGCGCCTTTTCAATGCGCTCGATGTGGCGCGCCAGACGCTCCGCGATGGGAATGCCGCGACGTTTAATGCCCACCAGTCCTAGATTTCCCACGCCGTTATTCTTCTCCACGATCTCGTGCGCGAGGCGGACCAGCGTCCGCTCAATTTCCGACGCGGACATTAATTGTGCTTTTTCGTGCAGATGAGGGGGACGAGTGCTCACGTTCATCACTTCCTTGAAACTTGGGCTGGCGGAATCATACCCGAGTGGCCGGAGGCCGCACAAGGAAACACGCAAGCCAATCAGGGAATCGTTTGCGATAGATCAGATTCGGATGCAATCGGCTCCGATCAGATGGGTTCGACGGTGCCCCATGTCGCGTCCATCTTTTGTCGGGGTCCCCGTCGGGCCCCGCTCGCTGGGGTGAGTGCTGTTGGCTAATGTGGGAGTAGATTCTTGAAAGCCGTCCTTGAATTTCGCTTCGCCCACGAACCCTTGCGCCAATATTTTCCACCGCTCTTTTTCCACCACCGGCCAAATCGATCGCGCCAAAATTCCGAATGTCCAAAAAAAATGTCAGGAATTGTGCAACTTTCCTATTGACAGATTGCACACGTACCCACAAAATATGGTGCTAGTAGTGGTGAGTACCCTGCTACTGGGTGCTCATTAGGCCAAAACGGCCCCCAAAAGGGAGCCCACAATCAAAACCTTCAAGGGAGAAGGTTCTCAGGAGGCATTAAATGCCGGTAAAGAAAAAGGCCGTAAAGAAAGCCGCCCCGAAGAAAAAGGCTGCCAAGAAGTAACTAGGCGCGAGGCGAAGACCTCGCACGGGATTTCACTGCTGTGAAAAGTCTCCGCCCAGTGCGGAGGCTTTTTTCGTTTTCGGGCAACGGTACGGCTCCTCGCGATACACTGTGTCTGCCCGGAAAGCGCTTCGGCGCCGTGCATGGTATCTCGCCGTTCAGGTCGGCGATAACGCCTGATAGGGCTCGCGCTCCGCGCTCATAACGTCCCGGCAATCGCATCGCCGTCCGGGGCCCCCGGCACGCGTCGTAGTTGCGTGGTGGGGCAGACAGGTGCTTGATGGCCACTGCCCGGAAGAAAAAAAACAAACCCGATGTTGTCATTCCTGAAAAGCTTTACTTTCGCATCGGTGAAGTTTCTCGCCTGAGCGAACTGCCCACCTACGTACTGCGCTTCTGGGAGACCGAGTTCCCGCAGCTGAAGCCGGGCAAGAGCAGCAGCGGGCAGCGCATGTACCGTCGACGCGAAGTCGAGTTCGTACTTGCCATCAAGCGACTGCTTTACCAGGAGGGCTACACGATTTCCGGTGCTCGCGAGAAATTGAAAACCGACATGCGCCCCGGAAAATCGCAGTCGGCGCTGCCCTTCCCGGCGCGTCCGCGTACCGATCGGCTGCAAGCCGTGCGCCACGAACTCAGTGAAATCCTCTCCATACTCGCGCCCAAGCGCCGCAAATGAACTGCCTCTAAGTTCTTTAAGCGGAGCTGGTCGCACAGCAGCTATCATGCAAGCCAAGGAAGGATGATCCATGTCTTCTAAGAACAGCAATAAAGCCATTATCAGCTGTGCCATTACCGGCGCCATCCACACGCCATCCATGTCGCCATATCTGCCCGTCACGGCGGAGGAGATCGCCGAGTCCGCCATTGCGGCGGCGCGCGCCGGGGCCGCCATCGTTCACCTGCATGCTCGCGATCCGCAGACGGGCAAGCCCACGCAGAATCCCGATCTGTTTTTGCCGTTTGTGCGCCAGATCAAGAAAACGGTGGACGTGGTCATCAACCTGACGAGCGGAGGCGCGCCCACCATGCGGATCGAGGAGCGCATTGGGCCCGCCATGAAGTTGAAGCCGGAGCTGGCTTCGCTCAACATGGGATCGATTAACTTCGGACTCTTTCCCATGCTGGAGCGTTTCAAGGAGTTCAAGCATGCCTGGGAGCCGGAATACCTGGAGGGCACTAAGGACCTGATCTTCCGCAACACCTTCAAGGACATCGATTTCGCTCTGAAGGCGTGCGCGGAGAACGGAAACTCGCTTCGAGTTCGAGTGCTACGACATAGGACACCTCTACAATCTGGCCTATTTCGTCGAATCGCGGGGCGGTGAAGCCGCCGTTCTTTATGCAGTCGGTTTTCGGCATCATGGGTGGCATCGGAACTCATCCGGAAGACGTTTTGCACATGAAGCGCACCGCCGATCGGCTGTTCGGCAAGGATTACCGTTGGTCGGTTCTGGGCGCCGGCCGCAGCCAGATGCCGATTGCGGCGATAGCCGCCGCCATGGGGGCCAACGTCAGGGTGGGACTTGAGGACAGCTTGTGGATTGGCGCTGGAAAGCTGGCCCAAAGCAGCGCCGAGCAGGTGTCTCATGCGCGGCAGATTATCGAGGGACTCGGACGGGAGATGGCAACAGCGGACGATGCGCGAGAGATTCTGTCGCTGAAAGGACGGGAAAAGGTCGGCTTTTGAGCTGTCACTTTCGGCTGTTGCCGGCAAGCCAATCGCGTGAGGAGAGGTCTTGAGCGGACTTGCTCGCCAAAGAGACTACGGAAAAACAGGTTTCAGGCGAAGTAGCGCTGAAAGTTCTTGTGCAAGGAACCTGGAGTACCCACCTCAAGCTTCGACGACACGCTCACAACCTTCCACAACCGGCGCTTCGCCGCACGAAGCGTGCAGGCGCTCAAAGTGAGGGCATAAGAGGTAATGTAGTCAACTGGGCACTTCTCTACGATTTGCTCCTTTGGCAACTTATTGTTACTATCGCCGCGCCAGGAGGATACATGGAAATTCGTAACATTCTTGCCGACCTCAAAGAAGAACGTAACCGCATCGCCCGAGCCATCGCCGCTCTTGAGATGCTGGACAGCACAGATGCATCCGTTCCCCGCGGACGTCCTGCCGCGACTGCCAAAGCCGCCCAGAAGCAGCCAGGCAAGCGTGGCCTGACTCCCGCCGGGCGCAGGCGCCTGTCGGTCTTGATGAAGGCACGGTGGGCGGCAAGGCGCAAGACCGCGGTCAAGCCTGCCCCGAAACCATCTCTCAGACGCCGCCGAATGAGTGCAGCCGCCAGAAGAAAGATTGCAGAGGCGCAGAGAGCAAGGTGGGCTGCGCAGAAGAAAGCCGCGGCCAAGAATGCGCCGGACGGGAAGAAAGCCGAAGCCGTAGCTGCAGCGAAAGCTGAATAACGAGTCATAATTTTGTCCGTCGACAAGTCGCGTGGCCAGTCCGTCCGGGGCTTTCGTTGTTTTCCCGATTGCCCCAGCGGTAACGGGCCAGGCTATGGCATTACGGGAGATCTTTTGCCGTTCCCAACAACGGCGTCCATGGCTTGAACGAACGCATCGAGCAGAAGGCGCTGTACGACGGGCGCGAGTTTCTCTACCGGCTGATGAAGATGCCGACAAGTTAAATCGGCAATCGGCGGTTTTGGCGTGCATGGACTATCGTCGACGCGCAACCCTGTTCGGCTTCTCGGCTATTGGCCTTTGGGCCGCGCTGGCTGTACTCACTACAGCCGCTGCCGGTATTCCGCCCTTCCAGTTGCTGGCACTTACTTTCAGTTTGGCCGGAGGTCTAGGCTGTGCCTGGCTGCTGAGACCTGGCGGCGCGGGCATTGCCGCTCTGCGTCAACCTCCCGGTGCCGCCGCACTCACCATCGCCGCCTTGGCGGGATACCACGCCCTCTATTTCATCGCCTTCAGCCGCGCCCCCGCAGTTGAGGTCAATCTGGTCAACTATCTCTGGCCGCTCTTGATCGTGGTATTCGCCGGACTGCTACCCGGCGTCCGGGTGTATGCGCGGCAGTGGGCTGGCACTTTGCTGGGCTTGGCCGGAGCGGCTCTGGTGGTTACCCATGGGCAGTCATTTGCCATGCAACCGAAGTACATCGCCGGCTATCTAGCTGCTCTAGGCGCGGCGTTCACCTGGTCGGCGTACTCGGTTTTGAACCGGCGCTTCGACTCAGTTTCCAGTACTGCTATGGCAGGCTCCTGCCTTGCCGTCGGTGTGCTCGGCGCGGTCATACACCTGACGAGCGAGGTCTGGGTAACGCCCACGCCAAGCCAATGTGCGGCAATCCTCGCCATGGCTACCGGTCCGGTGGGGATGGCATTCTGGGCTTGGGATAGGGGCACCAAGCACGGCGACATCGTGGTGCTTGGAATGGCGAGTTATGCCGCGCCTTTGCTCTCGACCGGACTGCTGCTCATCTTCGGCCGGGCGCGGCCGCATTGGACGCAAGCCGCAGCCCTGGGCTTGCTTTTACTCGGAGCTTTTTTCAGTGCGCGCCGTGGCAGCGACACCGTGATCACCGAAGACTGACTTCCTTCGACCAGTCCTGTCTAGCAATCGACTGTATACCTTATTCGGCGTCACCGGCGCCGGTCAGCTGCAGCGACCTGCTCTAAAGCAGCTTTGGGGCCCTTGTCGAGGATGCAGCCCAGATCGCGGGTGACGGCTGTCGCCAGACCAGGAATGGTGTGCAGATCCTTGCCCCACCACTCTGGCTTGCGGAGAACGGCATCCACCAGTTCGACAATGCCGGCTGCCGAGCCATCGAAGCGTTGCCAGAATTTAGCGAAGGTCTCCAAGATCGGTAGATCGTCCTTGATCCGATATTCCTTGCCCTCGCGCCGGCCAATCAAGGCGGCGTCTTTGATTTCAGTTCCACGATAGAAGGCGATCAGGGCCGCCAGACTGAATGCGAGGTGGGCGGGCACGCGGCCCTGTCCGGCAACGTACTGTTCGATGGAAGGCAGGATGCGAGCCTTGAACTTCGAAACGGAGTTGAGCGAGATGCTCAGCAGCGCGTGTTTGATGAAAGGATTGCTGAAACGCTCAACGACGGCTTCGGCAAAAGTCTCCAATTCCTGCTTGGGCAGCGTCAAGGTGGGGATGATTTCTTCGTGGATTGACTGCTTCATGAACCCGCTGATGACCGGGTCTTGCATGCACTCGGCAACAAAGTCCTTGCCAGCGAGATAAGCAGCCAGAACCGTGCTGGTATGGGCTCCGTTGAGGATGCGGACCTTGCGGTCGCGGTAGGGCTTTACGCTTTCGGCAAAGATGACATTAAAGCCGGCCCGCCTGAACGGCAGCTCGTTTTCGAGCCAGGCCGGGCCTTCGATCACCCAGAGGTGAAAGACCTCGGAGGTATTGAAGAGTTCGTCGCGATACCCGCAAGCTTGCTCGAGGGCCTCGGCTTCGTCGCCGGGATAGCCGGTGTTGATGCGGTCAACCAGCGTGTTGGTAAAGACGTTGGCCGTCTCCACCCAGGCGACGAACTTAGCGTCGAGATTCCAATTGCGGGCGGTCTGGAGAACCGTTCTCTTGAGGTTGTCTCCGTTATTGTCGATCAGCTCGCAAGGCAGCAAAACGAAACCCTTGGCTGGATCGCCGTCGAATGCCTTGAATCGCTCAAGCAGCAGCAGCGTGAGCTTGGACGGATAGGAAGCGGGCGGTGCGCCGCTGATTTTATCTTCCGGAGAGTAAGCGATTCCCGCCTCGGTGGTATTGGAGACGATGAAGCGCAGCTCGGGATTGTGAGCGCACTTCAGGTACTGCTCGAAATCAATATAGGGGTTGATGCCGCGGCTGATGCAGGTGACCACCTCTCTGCGCTCCACCACCTTGCCATTCTCGACGCCGCGCATCATGTGGGTATAAACGCCGTTCTGCTCATTCAGCTTGGCGACCATGCCCTGGGCGATGGGTTGGATGACAACGACCGAGCCCGCGAAGTAGCCCTGCTTGTTCATGCCGTCGATCATCCAGTCGACAAAGCCGCGAAGAAAGCCACCTTCGCCGAACTGCAAAACCTTCTCGCGGAGAGCGCGTCCGGAAGTGCCACCCGCCAACGTTGCATTGTTTTTCACATATTCGGCGTTCAAGCGGGGCAGCATTGCAGATGAGGTAGTCATGAGGAGGTCGCTCCATCTTTCCGAATAAGGATTTCCGTGGATCAGGCCCGCAGGATCGTCCAACTCGCTTGTAGAGCGTAATCCTACAATCGGCTGACGATCCCATGATACAAAAAAAGACACATAAAAAATCGGCGCCATATACTCACCGCTGCATTGGAGGCGGACAAGACCCATGAGTCAAGATGCTGGAGCATTGCCATGACTCGCTTTTCCAAAAATGGAAGGTAAGAAGATAATCGTTTTGTGGTGAATTGCTCCGGCAGTCTGCCGGCCAGGAGTTTCATGCCCATGAAAAGTTCCGCACGAGCCGTCATTCGAATCGCCGAGTCGCCGGACGACATTGCACAGGCGCGTGACCTATTCCAGCAATATGGCGCTTCGTTAGGTTTCCCGTTGTGCTTCCAGAACTTTGAGGAAGAGCTGGCCACGCTGCCGGGCAAATACGCTTCTCCCGCTGGCCGTTTGCTGCTTGCTTTGATCGATGGCGCTCCGGCCGGCTGCGGTGCGCTGCGGCCTTTCGATCAAGACGCGTGCGAGATGAAACGCCTGTATGTGCGGCCCGAATACAAGGGCCAAGGCATAGGCAGGCAACTCGCGGAGCGCCTCATCGCCGAGGCCAAACTGATTGGCTACACCCGTATGCGCCTGGACACGATTCCGGCGCAGATGATGGAGGCCAGCCGCCTGTACCTGGCACTCGGGTTTCAGGAGATTCCGCCGTATTACAAGAGTCCGCAAGCGGGAACAAGCTACATGGAACTGCGGTTGGAGTGACCCGTGGCGGCATGCAGGCGTAATGCCTCCACAGCGAGAAAAGCCACTGGACGCCGGTGGGCATCCAGTGGCAGATGTGCTTGGAAAAGAAGTTTCAATTACGTGCCTGAACCGGCTAATGCCCGGCCGCGGCGGTCATCTCCAGCGCGAAAAACTCCTTGGCATTGTTGAAGCAGATATCCTGAATCATTTTCCCAATCAACTCCACATCGTCGGGTAATTCGCCATTCTCGAGGTCGTTCCCCAGCAGGTTGCACAGCACGCGACGGAAGTATTCATGACGCGGGTAGGACATGAATGAGCGCGAATCGGTGATCATGCCGACAAAGCGCGACAGCAGTCCCACATTCGAGAGGGTATTCAATTGCCACTCGATGCCTTCTTTCTGATCGAGGTACCACCACCCGCTGCCGAATTGCATTTTTCCGGGAACAGAGTTTTCCGCAAAGTTGCCGACCATGGTTGCGAACGCATAGTTTTCGATAGGGTTCACGTTATAGACGATGATTTTCGGTAGAGCGCCATCGGCGGCAAGACGGCCGAGGTAGGTGCCGAGCGCTTCCACCTGGGGCCAATCGCCGATCGAGTCGAACCCGGTGTCGAGGCCGAGCGCCTTGAACATGCGAAGGTTGTTGTTGCGGCGAGCCCCAAGATGTAGCTGCTTCGTCCATCCGCTGGCAGCGTCAAGATGACCGAAATACAGCATCATGTAAGAGGCAAATTGCGACTGCTCTTCGGCACTGGCTGCCTTGCCGGAGCGGGCTCGATCGAAGATCGCCGCGGCCGCCGCTTCCGGACAGAGATCCGCGTAGCAACGCTCCAAGCCATGATCGGAGAGCCGCGCTCCCATCTGGTGAAAGAACTCGTGGCGCTGCCGGATAGCGTCGAGAAAAGCCTTGAAGTTCCGGATATCCGTATTGCTCACTCCGGCCAGCTTGACTACCCAGTCATTAAATTGCACGGGGAGGTGGACGTTGAGCGCCTTGTCTGGACGAAAGGCGGGAAACACGCGGGTAGGCAATCCGGAGGCGGCAATCTGCTTGTGATACCTGAGATCGTCGGTCGGGTCGTCGGTCGTACAAAGCGCCTTCACGTCGAATTTTTTCAGGATGCCGTGCACCCGGAGGTCGTCGGTCGCGAGTCGGGCGTTGGCCTCTTCCCAAATCTTTTTGGCGGTGGTTTCGTTGAGCAAGCGGTCGATTCCGAAGTATCGCTTCAGTTCGAGGTGAGTCCAGTGATACAGCGGATTGCGGAGGGTAAAGGGAACGGTGCGCGCCCACGCCATGAACTTCTCAAACGCCGGAGCATCGCCGGTGCAGAGGCGCTCTTCAACTCCGTTGGCACGCATGGCACGCCATTTATAGTGATCCCCTTCCAGCCAGATCTCGAACAGATTGTTGAACCGGCGGTTTTCCGCGATGTCTTTCGGTGGAATGTGGCAGTGATAATCGAGAATGGATTCATGCTCCGCATAGCCGTGGTACAGATGGCGTGCTGCAGCCGATTGGAGAAGGAAATCCTCTCCCAAAAACTGTTTCATGAGACCTCCGCGTAAACTGACTTGAACCGCGCTGGGACCTACCCCTGCGGGTTGCGCAAAACCTCTTCCCGTTCGGCTTGGCGATATCCCCATTCCAGCGATACTGCCCCAGCGGTTTCCGAAACCAGGGGCGCCAGCGTCCGAAGCTTCTCTCGAGACATGCGAAACGATGGCGCGGAGACACTAATGGCCGCCGCCGGACGCCCGGAAAAATCTCTCACCATCGCCCCCACACAACGGACGCCTTCCTCATTTTCCTCGTCGTCGATGGCGTAGCCGCGATGGCGGATCTCCCGCAGTTCGGATTTCAGTTCCGCGGGTGTGGTTAGCGTTTTAGCCGTAAAACGCCGTAGCCCTCGCTGGCCAATGATTTGATCGACAACAGCCTCGGAAAGCCCGGCCAGGACGGCCTTCCCCACCGCCGTGCAGTGCACCGCGTTGCGCCGTCCCACGGTCGACGACATCCGAATGCTGCGCCTAGGTTCGACCTTGTCAACATAGAGCATCTCGCCGTCGTCGAGGATGCAAAGGTGAACCGTCTCTTCCGTGTTGTACATCAATTTTTCAAGGTGCGGCCGCGCACGGTGGCGTATATCGAACCGCGAAAACGCACGGATGCCGAGATCGTACAGCTTCATCCCAAGCCTGTAATGCCCCGTCTGGTCGCGGTCAACCAACCGATGCCGCTCCAGGTTCATCATTAAGCGGTGGACCGTGCTCTTATGCATTTTCACGATGGCGGCGATTTCCGCCAGGCTGGCTTCTTCGCGCGTGTCTGCCAGGGCATCGATGATGGCGAAAGCACGGTCGAGAACCTGCACTCGATAGAGAGAGGAGTTTGTCTCGTTCGTCGCCATTAATTCCAACCTCGTGCGGCACCTGATGCGGATTGCAAGGCTGACTCCCAGGGTTCGAATGCCAGTCACATCGTACTTCGTGGAGGACCTACAGGAAGTCGAAACGGCAAGGCGTAAACACATCGATCACGATCGACTGTTCCAGGGCCGTCGCCTGGTGCTCGATGCCGCCGCGCACCACAAAGCTATCGCCGGAGCGCAGGTCGAAGCTCCTGCCTTCGCAACTCTTTGTCTGTTCCATGGCTCTACTTCTTACACGAAACGTAAGGAAACGACTGGGCCGTATGGTGCGAATGAAGTCTCGAACGCAAACGGCCCAGCAACGGGTATCCATTCGGTTTGGCATGCTACTACCCGCGCCAAACATGATCACCAGTTAGTCGGGAACACAGGCTTGCCGGGCCAACAGCTTCCAGCTCCCCTTTTCCTTCATCCACACCTGAAGAAGGATGATGTGGGCTTTGGTGATCTTGCCGCTTGGTTCTTCATTTTGGGCGTCAAAAGTGTGCCGGACCCATGCAATGTGGTTGTTCACCATGTCGATCGTCTGATTCGAGATCTTGATCCAATTGAATTTGCCGGGCGCCTTTGGGCCAACCAGGAATTTGACGAACGTGGCCTTGTCTTGAAGCATCCCGTGGGAATGCCCATAGGTCAGATGATCGTCGGTCAGAGCGTTCAACTGCTTCTCGTCTCCCGCTACCATGGCGGCCCGCAGCGATTCAACGGCCGCGGCGACTTGGGCAGCCGCGCCAGAAGGCTCGGCGGCTCGTAGCGGCGCGACAACAGTAAGTGCAAACAACCCGGCGCCAATCACAGCAAGGACGGCGTGCCGGATGAAATTCGATTCAGCCAGTGACATACCCTCTCCTCTTCTTTCTGTTGATGAATGACAAATAACTACACCTTTGAGTACAGCAAGATTGATCTCCTACTTTCCCGTTACTTCCTTCACGATGAAATAGACCACCGGTTTTTGAATCTCCTTGAACCAATGATTGGTATTGTCGGGGATCACCATGACGTCACCCTCGGCAAGCGTACGTGTCTCACCGCCCGTGATCGAAGTTCCGCGGATCTCACCGGGGCCAGTGGGCTTTCCTCCTACCATTGTCCCGCCGGTAACGATCGTAGCCGAGCCCGAAACGATATAGAAAACATCGGTATCCTTGGCGTGGAGTTCTACCTGGCCGGCTTCAGTCCGACGGCCAATTTGTACCCTGAAAATCTTGCCGTCATACAGGACAGTGCCGGATTTCAAGGCTTCGGCGACTTGGGCCTTGTCAAAATATCCTACAGCAGCCGCGGGCGCGGTGGTCTTCGCCTTATCCATGGTTTGCGCAGAGACAGCAATGCAGGTAACGACCATAAGTATGGCAATAGCAAACCATCTTGCTGAGTGGACCATTAATTTCGTTCTCCTTCCATAGCTTCGCGAACCGCGAGCGACCTTCACGCAAATTCCTCGCACAGCCGCGGGAGCTCAACCTGCACTGCTCGGGCCTTATCATCTATCATCTGGCGGGACGTCACTCACCGCCCCATCCAACCGCCGTCGACAACCAGTACGTGGCCGTTGATGTAGTCGCTGGCAGGCGCGGCAAGAAACACCGCCGTGCCTCCGATGTCCTGCGGCGTTCCCCATCGGCCGGCGGGGATGCGCTCGAGAATCTGCCGGCTGCGCTGCGGGTCGGCGCGAAGCGCGGCGGTATTATCCGTCGCCATGTAACCAGGAGCGATCGCGTTGACGTTCACTCCTTTCGGCGCCCATTCGTTGGCCAGTGCCTTGGTCAATTGCGCGACGCCACCCTTGGCCGCGGCATAAGCCGGAACCGTTACACCGCCCTGAAAGGAAAGCAGGGACGCGATGTTGATAATCTTTCCGCTCCCCTGGGCCAGCATCCTGCGTCCGGCGAGCTGACAGAGCCGGAAAACACTGTTCAGGTTGATTTCGATTACGTCATTCCAGTCGGTGAGCGAGAACTCCGCCGCCGGTGCGCGGCGAATGATCCCAGCGTTGTTCACCAGAATGTCGATCGAGCCCAGCCGCTCAACCGTGCTCGCGACCATCCGCTCACAGACCGCCGGGTCGGAAACATCTCCCAACACCGAGAATGCGTGCACCCCCACTTTGCAGACGGCCTCGCGAATCGTCTCGGTTTTTTCGGCCTCCAGCCCATGCACAACTACATTCGCGCCCGCTTCAGCCAGAGCCACGGCAATCCCGGCGCCCAGACCTTGCTGTGCACCGGTTACGAGCGCATTTTTCCCAGTTAGCTTCAGCGCGTCCAGAATCATTGACTTTATCCTCGGCGTTATTTACGGCTGGCTTCCAGCCCCGAACCGCCCTGATTGAACCCCGGCTGCACATTGACCAGTCCGAACTGCCGGTCAACTTTTTCGCGATGCGCGGCCATCGCCCAGATGAAGCAGATCCTGTGGCCGGGAACGGAAACGTTGGGGTGATAACCACTGGGCATCAGCACCGCATCGCCCTCGCGTACCGGAACTACCATTTCCGGATACTCCGTGTTGTCGTACACCAACTGCAACCCGAATGCCGGCGCCGGCATGTCAAAGTAGATGTACATTTCTTCAAGAATCGCGGTGTGTTCGTGAGGCGGCCAGCTCGTCCAGTTGCCAGGTTCAGAAAAAGTGAAGCCCGCCACTAGCCGCCCGGCTTCGACGTTTTTCCCAAAAATGATATTGAGATGGCGTGCCTGGCCGGGAGCGCCGGCGTCAAACTTTAAAGCCGGGTCCTTGGAGATTTCCGCATAGGAAATAAACTGCAAAGGATAACGTTGCTCCACGTCCGAGGAGAGCTCAACCAAGTCCACATTCGCCTTGGTTGACACTTCAATCTGGCTGTCGCGTGGAATATAAATACCGTCGTACTGTCCCATCTGAAACGGCTTGCCGTCAACGCTCACGGTAGCGCTGCCCGCCATGCAAAGCAGGCCGGTCTCCTGGTTGCCGGTGGCAAACCGAACCGACGGAATTGAAGCACTCAAAATGATGCGGCCGTAGGACAGATGCTTGTTGGTGCTGTTGCTGGGGGTGACACTGATGTTGCGTCCGCCTTTGCTGTTGGTCTTGCGAAAGACCATTTTCCCAAGGGGAGATTGCGTTTGCATGTTCATTGCCTCTTTAGTTTTCGTCCTATTATGTGAGACGTAAGTCTCATAAATGTTGTGAGAGAGCAGTTTGAGTCACGCCAGCCCCAATGTCAAGTTCAACACGACAAGAAACATCGCGGGCAAGAGTACATTGACTCGATATGTGGCATGCGCGAAATCGCCGCTCAAACTGCGTTCCAGGAGTCTCTGGCGGCTAAACCAGCACTGTCCTAGGTTTGCACGGGGTGACAGTCAGTCGGGGGCGACGACTCCGGGACGCACCTACTCTGAAGCCGCAACCGTTAAGCCACCGGAGGAGTCCAAGCGGGCGCGATAGATGGAATTCGTATTCGCGTCCTCGCCGATCGCATCCGCGTGGACGACATAGCTACCAGAAGGGAGGCTCGATGCGAATGGGATCGCCAGGTTGGAAGTGCGCGGCGCCAGCGCGAAGTGTTGATACCCCAACACAAAGGCTTTGCCGGATTCGTTGATCGCCACCACAATCACCGTGAGGTCAAAGCTCTCGTCCAAATTGTTGGACACCGCAAGCTGCCCGGAAATGGTGTCGCTCTGCACGCTGGGCACGGGATTCCAGATAATTGTGAGTGCCGGGTTGATCTTCAGCTCGAACTCGGCCCGGGCCAGCGAACGAGGCGTGCCGGAATCGGTCGCGGCGAGAATGAAACGGAAGTCGCCCGTGGACCGGGGTGTTCCCAGCAACAGTCCGGAAGTCTCGTCCAGTTGAATGCCAGGAGGAAGGCTGCCCTGCACGAGTTGCCAAAGCACTGGCGAGGTGCCCCCACTGGCGATCAGTTGGAAGCTGTAACCCCCTCCGACGACGCCGCTTGGCAGTGCTTGATTGCTAATGGATAGAGGTCGCGATCGCGCGGGAGCAGTAGTTTGGACCGCGCCGGCCCAGCTTGCAAGCAGCAGCAAAGCAGCGCAGAGGCGAAATAATCCGAACATATGTTTTAATCGCATTCCAAGGAAAGGCTTGCTCAACGAGCGCAGCAGCGTCAACCGCAACTCGGAACGATAGATTTTGGGCTGCGGTCCATTTGAGCAAGGCGAAGACACCTTGATTGTTATTGTTGAGCCGATGCCGACGCACCATCATAATAATAATATTGATGAGTTTGTCCACATCCACGCCGCTGCTCTTACGCTTACGATGCAGCAGGCGAAAATGGTGCAGTCCTGCCAATGCACTGTAAAGAGTAAGGTTTTCGCCGGCCAGCCACTCTCCGCGAAATGAAAAACCCCCTGGTTGCGCGGCCAGCCAGACTGTGATATTAATTTTCCAGCCGGTAATCGGATTATGTCCAGTGTTCCCACATTTCGCGTCGACTTCGGGCAAGGCACGGCGCTTGAGTCTCTCCGTGTGGGAAGCTCCGTACGAATTAGCGTCATTATTAGCATTATTCCCGTCAACTCGGGGTGACGCCTTGTAAGCAAAAGGATTCAACAGAGGCCGTCATCCTTGAGGATGGCGGCCTTTTTAGTTTTTGGCTGACCTCTCGCCGACAGCGACGGCCGGGAAAGCAGAGAACGAGGAAAAAGGATCATGGCTACGGATGCGGGTAACGAAACACGGATGATGACAGGCGCCCAGGTTGTCTGGAAATGCCTTGAGGCGGAAGGAGTGCGCCAGGTATTCGGCTATCCGGGAGGGGCCATTCTGCCGGTCTACGACGCCCTGAAGCAATCGAAGATTCATCACGTGCTGGCCAGACACGAGCAGGGCGCAACCCACATGGCTGACGGCTACGCCCGCGCTTCGGGAGAAGTCGGAGTCGCGATTGCGACCTCGGGCCCGGGCGCGACCAACATGGTGACGGGCATAGCTACGGCCATGCTCAACTCTTCGCCGATCGTCTGCATTACCGGCCAGGTCAACAGCAAGCTGATCGGCAGCAATGCGTTTCAGGAGGTAAACATCACCTCGGTTACCGCCGCGATCACCAAGCGCAATTACCTGGTCACGGATGCCGCCGCGGTCGAAAAGACGATGCACGAGGCTTTCCACGTGGCGCGCTCCGGCCGGCCGGGACCAGTGCTGGTGGATATTTCCAAGGATGCCCAACAGGGCATGTGCATGTACGGCGCCAGCGCCGGCGGAAAGGGACTGCCACTTCGCACCCGGAAATTGCCCGCGGCCGCGGATCTCAAGCGCGCGCTCGAACTGATTCGTCATGCCGAGCGCCCGGTGATCCTCGCCGGCAACGGCGTCATTCTGTCGGGAGCCATGGCACAACTGCGCACACTGGCCGAGCACGCCCAAATTCCGGTGGCGCTCACTCTGCTGGGGATTGGCGGTTTCCCGGCGTCGCATCGCCTCAACCTCGGCATGATGGGAATGCATGGCGAGTCATGGGTGAACACGGCAATTCAGGAATCGGACCTGCTGATTGCCCTGGGCATGCGCTTCGATGATCGCGTCACCGGTGATGCCCGGCAGTTCGCGCCACTGGCACGCAAGATTCACGTCGAGATCGATCCCGCCGAAATCAACAAAAACGTCAAAGTCGATGTCGCGCTGCTCGGCGATCTGCGCGAAGTTCTTTCCGCTCTGCTGAAGGGCGTGGAACCGGCTAGGCATGCGGGGTGGCTCGACTACATCCACGAGCTCAGGGAAACGGCCGCGGTCCACGACATTCAGAATCTTGCCGAGGACGGCCACCTCTATGCGGCGCACGTGATTCGCGATCTCTGGTGTGAAACCCGGGGCGATGCCATCGTGGTCACCGATGTAGGCCAGCACCAGATGTGGGAGGCCCAGTACTACAAGCACGACCAACCGCGATCGCTGATCACTTCCGGCGGTTTCGGCACCATGGGCTTCGCCCTGCCCGCCGCAATCGGTGCGAAAATGGCGCGCCCCGATGCCGAAGTCTGGGCAATCGTCGGAGACGGTGGTTTGCAGATGAGCACGCCCGAACTGATGACGTTGGTGCAGGAGAAACTCAAGATCAACATCGCGGTCATCAACAACGGCTATCTCGGCATGATCCGGCAGTGGCAGGAGTTTTTTTACGAGAAGAACTATTCGTTCTCCCCAATCATGAGCCCCGACTTCGCCGCCCTGTCCGAAGTGTTCGGAGTGCACGGCATGAGCGTCGCGGAACGCGGCGGGGTCGTACCCGCCATTCGCGAGGCTCGCGAGCGCTCCGGGCCGGTGCTGATCGATTTCAAGGTGGAACAGGAGGACTCGGTCTACCCGATCGTTCCGGCCGGGGCGCATCTCAAGCAAATGATTCGGCGGCCAATCCAGTTGAAGTGACGGCCGCAGGGCCTCGGACGGCTACGGGTTCTTCAGCAGCCTGCCAGTTTGTTGGCGCGAGACTGGTCTACTTGCTCTTCTTGCCAAACATGCCTCCCAAAGCGCCCCCAATTCCGCCGGTCTGGCCCTGCGATTTGGAGCCGCCCAGCAGGTTTCCCACCTGCGAGCCAACCATGCTGGTGGCCATGCCCTTAACGTCGGGGACAAACTTCGGGTCAGAGGTTGTGCCCTGGATGGTGAACGGAATCTGTTGGCTACCGGAGCCATGCTGGCCGGTTAGCCCGCCGACTACGTTGACCACTCCGCCGGAAGACGACAAAGTCGCCAGCATTTTGAAATTAAGCGCATTGCTGGGAGCGCTGATGGTTCCGTTTCCACCGAGTTGACCGAAAGCCGGCAAGACCATCAGCATCGAACTTAGCTGGATGCCCTCCGGAGCGGCGCGAAGATTGGACGTCAGCTTTTCGATGGAAGTATTTCCGTTGCCACCCTTGGCCCCGGTGAACGCGGAAAGCGCGGAAAGTTGCGATCCAAGATCGAAGCCCGCGAGAATAGCGTTGAATAGCCCGACATCTCCCGTGGTGACGAGCTTGTCGAGCGGCCCGGAGGCATTGAGATTTGCGTTGAGGGTGCCCTGCTGGAACGAAGTGCCTTTCGGCAATACGATGCCGGCGGCAGGCAGAACGGACTGCACGTCCTTGACCGGCATGTTCTGAGCATTCAGCTTCAGGTTGAGGAGGGTGGAATTGCCCTGAGTCTCGAAGGTACCGGCCAGATGAGCGACCGCATTGCCGATCTTCACAACTCCGTCGTTAAGCGTGCCCGCGCTGCGCCGCAGGTCATAATCGGAATCGAAATCGATGTTGATGGGTGTTCCCGCCGGCGAACCTCCCTTGGCCATTTGGAATTTTTCCAGCTTGAGCGTGCCTTTGGCTTTTGCCGTGCCACTCGCGGAGGAGAGGTCGCTATTTAAATCCATCGTGCCGGCAATGCCGGAGGCAGGGTCCAGGAAGCCGGTTTGAGCGAGGTCCAGACCGCTAATTGCCAGCTTCGCGCTTACAGGCGTCAAGGAGGCGTCGGTGCGGTCGACCGGCCCGGCCTTCCCGTCCAGTTTGAGGCTGCCGCCGCCCGGCAATTTGGCTGACAAGCTCAGGGGAAATTGCGCGTTCAGGGAAACGTCGCTGGCTTCGAGATTGAGTTCGTCATAGACACTTTGCTTGGGTGAAGCAGTAGACCCCACCGTCACGCGGCCGTCTTTGAGTTCCAACTTCTTGATCGCCAAACCCGGGCTGGCTCCGCCGCCCCGGGGAGCGGACGAAGGCGATTGACCGGAGCCCGTGGCTGCCAGAGAAGAGTAGTTCCATTTCCCGGAGAAGTTGCGTATCAGCGTAACTTCGGGCTTTTCGATGGTCACCCCGGTAATGTGCAATGCCTTGGAGAAGATCAACGGCATCAATTCGACACCGACCCGAAATAACTTGGCGTTCAGGAACGCGGACCGGCTGAAGGCCGGATCGTCGGCAATCGAGAGGTTGTCCGCCGAGAGCGAACCGGAGAGCAGCGACAGCCTGAGGCTGCCAATTTTCACCTGCCGCTGAAGCGTTGCCGAGAGTTTTTCCTCAACCATGGGACGGAACTTGTTGGCGTCGATCAAGAATGGCAGCGCGGCGCACAGCACAACCACGACGACAATACCGATGACGATATAGCGAAGTATCCTTTTCACTTCATGCCTCCCGCAGGCCGTCTGCTCCGCCGCAATCACCCCAGCGAGCGGTGCTTGCCGGGGACCCCGATCCCAGCAACGGCAAAAGCGGCCGTCGCCGGGGTCCCCGCAAATGGGCGGTTTGTTAGATGCCTGGCAGGCCGCGGAAAAACAGGGTATCAGGTGAGGTGGGTGGCGGCATCGACGAGGATGCGGATTATTCTAAGCGCAGGAGCAGCCGATACTCAAATGCTTGAGCGGCGAGCGCTACGGCGAATCAGAGAAAGCTGCCCCGGCGGCTATTGGCGCGATGTTCCGGGCATGATACATCCGGCTATTTCGGACCGCGGCGGTTAAGCAGCCTGCTTGGTGAGTGCGGCGATCGCTTGCAGCAGAACGGTGGGGGGCTGCCCCTTCAGGACGAACTGATCGGCGCAGTCGCAATCACGATCCGGGTACGCGCCGGAGACGAGAATGACACGTACGTTAGGCTGCATTTCTTTGAACTCCCTGCAGAGCTCGTCGCCGAGCACGCCGGGCAGGTGGTAATCCAGAATCGCCAAGTCGATGGCCGTGGAGCGGAAGAGGCTGCGTGCATCTTCCGCATTCGTCGCCGTCAATACGTCATAGCCAAGTCGCGAAAGCAGGAGTTCCCGCGTCGTCAGCAGCGGCGCATTATCGTCGACGCATAGAATGCGAATGCTCATGAAGGCCAATCCTCACAATACCCCGTACAGCTTGAGATGCTGAAAAGACGGGCAGCTGTTGCCTCCGCGGCCTCCTTTTGCAGGTTTCGACTGCATTCAGAGCGGCTTACTCGATGAATACGTGAATTTCGAAGCGCTCTTCGTCCGGCGCGGGCTTCTCCCAGGAGCGGACGTAGTGCAGGTGGAGATCCCCGTCCCCGGCGCGCCTGGCTTCAAACTGAAAGACCTGGAAGACGGGCCGGCCCACGCCCGGCTTCGCGGCCTCGGTCTGCGACTGGTGAACCAGCTTCAGCAGAGGGGTAGACTTTGCCATCAAGTACCACATGTACCCGGTCGAGGGATTCGATTTTAGCCGTAGTTCGAGCTGGTCCCCTGCCTTCAGGCGGACCTCGCCACCCTTGTCCGCGTCAGTGATTACCTTGGTGACCGCGGAAGCCGTTTGTGGATGGCAGACAATGGCCATGAGCGTAAGCAAGAAAAACCATCGCACGGGATTAACCCAGCGAGCCAATCGACAAGGCTGCATTGCGAGTTCCCTTCCGCGCAGTTGATAGCGTGCCGCGCTTGTTCCCCTGCGCGCCCATGAAGATACCTTGGCCCTGAACGCACTGCAACTGGCGGCAGGCCGTCGAAGCCACATCTCAGCCGACGTTGCGAAGCACCGTGCAGACCGATGCGCAGAGCGCGCCGCCGATGTTGAAAGTCGCAGCCAGCTTGGCGTCTTTCTTCTGAATGCCCTTGGGCGCCATGCCCTTCAACTGCCAATAAGAGAATCCAAGCATGGAGATTCCAGTGGCGCCAACCGGATGCCCTTTGGCGATGAGTCCGCCGGAGAGGTTAATGCCGCATTCGCCATCCACCGCCGCCTTGCCATCGACCCAGTAGCGTGCGCCCTTGCCGGGCGCGGCTTTGCCGATAACCTCGGTGCCAAGCGCCGCCGCCACGGTGAAGCAGTCGTGAATCTCCGCCACGTTTACGTCGGCCGGGCTGGCGCCGGCCATCTCATATGCTCTTTGCATCGCCTTGTAAGCTCCGGCGGGCCTCAGGATATCGCGCCCATTCTTCATCAACGGGTCGGTTGCTTGCGCATAGCCGGCTATTTCGACGGCATCCGCCTTGGCGACGCCCAGCTTGTGAAGCCCCTCTTCGGTGGCAAGAATCAGCGCGGCGTAGCCATCGGTGATCTGCGAGCAGTCATAGGTCTTGAGCGGCAGGCCGTCGACCACGTAGCGATTAATGCCCTCGATTTTGAGTGCCTGCTCAAGCGTGATCTGGACTTGGTTCATCTGCGCGTACGGGTTATGTTTTGCGTTTCCGTATTCGGCGACGGCGATCTGCGCCAGGTCGGCTTCAGTGGCGCCGTGCGCCTGCAGGTAGCACTGCATGATTTCGGCAAAGAGATGAGGGAACACAAAGACCTTGCCGGTGCGATCGTCAGGATGCGAGAAGTATCCCAGGGCGTCGCCGATTAACTTGCCGTCCATTTTGCCGGCATCGTCGCGCATTTTCTCGTATCCAATGGCGATTCCCGTGTCGCCGAGTCCGCCCAGCAGCTTATAGATCACCGAAAGCACGGCCTGACCGCCGGAAGCGCAGGCATTTTCAACCGATTCAATCGGCTTGCCCTCCATACCGGGCAGAGAGGCGACCAGACCGGCGAGCAAGCCTTGCCGGTTCAAGGTGAAGCTGCACGCCGAACCCACCGAGGCGACGTCCAGAAGCGAAGCCGGTACGTCGATCCGCCGGCAAACTCCGCTGACGGCGTTAGACACGATTTCAGGGATCGTCATCGCCATTAGCTTGCCGAACTTGGACTGATCGTAGGCAGCGATGTAGATGGGTTGGGACATCCGATTCTCCTTAATATTTCTGAATGCAAAGAAAGTAAACGCACAGCGACAAAAAAACGACTACCAAATAAGTCTTCTTTAAAGATGCGAGCGAGGAAGCAATTTTGTTACACCACCACCGTATAGAGCAAATCTGTCTGAAGAATTGTTTCCCCTGGGTTGGCCGAGTCCGCCAAATTCAATCGATACAATGCGATACAAAAGTTCTCTTACGGCCGGCGCGGGCCCTTTGCGGCAAGCGCCAGCAATTCGCCTGAATTACCCAAAGCCGAGTATTTACTTCGTTCCAGAAAACTGGTATTTTCATTCGCCCAGCCTTCAGCTCGATGGAACTACATCCTGCCGCCTGACGGGGTATCTGATGTGCGAGCCGCGGCTAGAGGGGCTTTGCACGACAGCAACCCGTTTTCGGTAGGCTGCTGGGTATAAATGTAGCAGGGTTTTGGGACAAGCTCCGCCTGGTGAGGCCGTATGCCGGTGCGGCAGCCGATCCCAGCAAATTCGTTGCGGTTCACAGGACAGACACATTCATTCATGCCGGTTGCGACGGCCAGTAGCTCAGACGAAAAGGTTACCCGCGTTTGAATTCATAACTTATGAGGAGATTTATGACCGACATCGTAATCGTATCCGCCACCCGAACGGCCGTAGGCAAGTTCGGTGGCTCGCTCGCTAAGATTCCGGCTCCCGATCTCGGCGCATTAACAATTCGCTGCGCCTTGCAGCGCGCCAAACTCGATTCCGCGCAGGTTGGCGAGGTCATCATGGGCCAGGTGCTCACTGCCGGACTCGGGCAGAACCCGGCGCGTCAAGCGGCGATCAAGGCCGGCTTGCCCATCACGGTTCCGGCCATGACGATTAACAAGGTATGCGGTTCCGGGCTGAAAGCGGTGATGCTGGCAGCCGAAGCCATCATTACTGGCGACTCGGAAATCGTGGTTGCTGGCGGGCAAGAAAACATGAGCGCCACGCCGCACCTGCTACAGGGTTCCCGCGACGGCTTCCGCATGGGAGACGCCAAACTGGTCGATAGCATGATCATCGATGGCCTGTGGGATATCTACAATCAGTACCACATGGGGATGACGGCCGAGAACGTTGCCAAGGAATATGGCATCACGCGCGAAGAGCAGGACAAGTTTGCGGTGGCCTCTCAGAACAAAGCCGAAGCCGCGCAAAAGGCCGGCAAGTTCAAGGCCGAGATCGTCGCCGTGCCGATTCCGCAGCGCAAAGGCGAGCCGCTGATGTTTGCCGACGACGAATACATTCGCCTCGGCGCGAAACTCGAAGACCTTGGCGGTCTTAAGCCCGCGTTTTCCAAGGACGGAACGGTCACTGCGGGGAATGCCTCGGGTATCAACGACGGAGCCGCGGCGGTGGTGGTGATGTCGGCCAGCAAGGCACGCGAGCTTGGCCTGAAGCCACTTGCCCGGATTGCGGCGTTTGCCAGCGCCGGGGTGGACCCGAAGGTAATGGGAATGGGCCCGGTGCCCGCCTCCCGGCGCTGCCTGCAAAAAGCCGGCTGGAAGATCGAGGACATCGATCTGCTGGAGGTCAACGAAGCTTTTGCCGCCCAATCCTGCGCCGTGCATAAGGAAATGGGGTGGGATCTGGCGAAGGTGAACGTGAGCGGCGGAGCGATTGCCATTGGTCATCCGATCGGCGCCTCTGGCTGCCGCATTTTGGTGACACTTTTGTATGAGATGCAGCGCAGCGGCGCGCGCAAGGGACTTGCCACCCTGTGCATAGGCGGTGGCATGGGCGTGGCTATGGCGCTTGAAAGAGAGTGAGGCTGGAAGCGGTGCGGGGAACTCTTAATAAAGGTCAGCGGGTTCAGGGCTGCCCTTTACGCGGGGCACGCCGTTGTCGTCCTGGAATTAGAGCGAATCCGCCTGGCGGGCGCTAACCCGGCGTGACCCTCGAGATCGATCTCTTACTCTTTTACTCTTAGCGATAGCCTTTGTACTTTCGCCCAGGGTAAGCGCAGCGATCGAAGAGTAACGCACAGTAAACCGCCTGATATACTTTCGGGAGCTTACCCCACTTTGAGTCGAGTCCAAAGTTATCTGTGACGATAAGTGGGGCGTGGCTTCGCAGAGCATCCGGGTGTCGAGCTTAGCAGAGTCCCTAAGGGAGTGTCGCGTCCATGGAACTCCGTTTGCTCCGATATTTCGTCGCAGTAGCGGAAGAACTGAACGTTACTCGCGCGGCAGAGCGCCTTCACACCGCGCAACCATCCTTGAGTCAGCAGATTCGTCATCTGGAGGAGATGATCGGTGCTCCTCTGTTCCACCGGCGCAAGCATCATCTTGAACTAACCGAGGCGGGTCGAGCTCTCCTCGAAGATTCCCGCCGCATCTTGAACGACACGGAGCGGGTTCTTACCCGTGCGCGTCAGATCGGGCGCACGGAAGCAGGCACTATCATAATCGCCATGGTTCCCGGCCCAGAAGGCAAGATGTTTACACAGGTTTTGCCGGCGCTGCTGAGAGAGCACCCAGATATCAAACTAACTCTGCGTAGTCTCACCTCCCCTGAGCAGATCCTCGCATTATGTCACCGGGAGATCAATCTTGGCTTTCTCCGCGGACCGATTAATGACGATGAAATTGCTTCAGAGGTAGTTCTGAGAGAGGACGTAGTTGCTGTTCTTCCAGCACGGCATCCTCTGGCCGCGCGCAAACGAATAGCAGTGGCGGATCTTACTGAGTTGCCGTTGGTCCAAATGTCCCGCGCGATCGCGCCCGCCATCCACGATATGATGAACAGCATCGCCGCGTCGGCTGGAATTCGGTTTCAAGTCTTGTGCGAAACCGAGAACATTCTGACTCTGTTGAACGCGGTTTCAGCTGGCCGCGGTTTCACTCTATTTTCCGCCTACGTCGAAGGAATTCTTCCGAAGAATGTCGTGGTGAGGCCACTAGCGCTCCATCCGACACCACAACATGAGCTACTCATTGCGTACCGTAAGGATGATAAACTTCCCGCGCTTGCTTACTTCCTGGGAATGTTGCGAAAAGCCAAGTAGTCATTGGTGGAACATATGTTTGCTGCTCATCAATTCAGAAAGCGTCGTTTCAAGCAAGGAACACGTGCAGAGGCATGTACCGCGTGGAAGAGTAGATTAAGGTGCTTGGCTGAGACGATTCGTGACATTCAGATAGCCAAAAATGACTTAATGTGTAAGAGTCAAAACTGAATTAATGTGAGAATATATGCGGGGAATCTTATATCAGACAAACAAAGTATTTCACTTCTACTGCTCCTCTTCGTAATCTTACGCGAATTTGAGCAGCGTATAACAACAGGTTCGCTCCGAGAAAGTTAACGCATTTTTAACTTAAGCCAAAGGAACGCTCTGATGCAACAAAAAGCGATCAGCTGCACACGCGCTGTCGAGATGATTCCCGACGGCGCTTCTTTAATGATTGGCGGGTTTATGGGGGTTGGTTCGCCCCACCGAATCATCGACGAGCTGGTGCGGCAGGGACGCAAGAACCTGACCGTAATCGCCAACGATACCGGTAAACCTGGCTGGGGCATTGGCAAACTGATCGATGCCAAGCTAGTTCGAAAGCTCATCGCCTCTCACATCGGTCTCAATCCCGAAACCGGGCGGCAGATGATTGCCGGCGAGACGGAAGTCCTGCTGGTTCCGCAGGGGACGCTTGCCGAGCGCATCCGCGCAGGTGGGTTCGGACTGGGCGGAGTATTGACTCCGACTGGCTTCGGGACGATGGTGGCAGAGGGCAAACAGACCCTTGAAGTGGAAGGTAAGAAGTTTCTGGTTGAGCCGCCGCTGCGGGCGGACTTCGCCTTGTTGGCCGCGCATCGCTCCGATTATCGCGGCAATCTTGATTACTCGCTTACTGCCCGCAATTTCAACATGGTGATGGCTATGGCGGCGGACACGGTAATTGCCGAACCGGAACACATCGTTCCGGTCGGGGTCATCCCTCCGGACGCGGTTGCCACGCCGTTTCCGGTGGTGGATTACTTGATTGAAAGGGGGTTGGGGGCATATGGAAGATAAAGTTGTTATTGCCAAGCGGGTGGCGCTCGAACTGAAGGATGGGAACCTGGTCAACCTGGGAATTGGTCTGCCGACCATGGTGCCCCAATATTTGCCGCCGGAGATGGAAGTCTACTTTCAGTCGGAGAACGGCATTATCGGCATGGCGCAAGTTCCGGGCCAGGGTATGGAGGATCCCTCGCTGACGGATGCGGGCGGGGGATATGTGGGGGCCATTCCGGGCGCCGCCAGCATCGATAGCGCCCTGTCGTTCGGGTTAATCCGCGGCGGGCATCTCGATATCACCGTGCTCGGCGGTCTGGAGGTCGACGAGCAGGGGCAGTTGGCCAACTGGATTGTGCCCGGCAAAATGGTTCCGGGCATGGGTGGCGCCATGGACCTGGTGACCGGCGCTAAACGTGTAATTGTATCGATGACCCACACCGCCAAGGGCAAGCCGAAAATTCTGAAGAAATGCACCTTGCCGCTGACGTCGGTACGCCGGGTCAATCTCATCGTGACCGAAATGGCCGTGATCGAGCCGACCGAACAGGGACTGGTGCTGAAGGAAGTGGCGCCGGGCGTTACGGTGGAGCAAGTCGTGGCGGCGACGGCGGCGAAGTTGATCATCCCGGACAACGTTATCGTTATGCCGATTAGCGAAGAACCGAAGCTGACCCAGGCGGCGGCTAATTAGAGCGCGGACGGGTAAACGCTGCTTGCCTGCGAGCTCTTCCCGGCAAGGCAAGCAGCTCTTCTGAAGCACAAAAGATGGTCTCGCGACGAATTCGCGATGGCCTGCAGCACGGCCCCGGCAACGTTCATCTCATTTGCAATCTGCGCAGGCCCCTCCTGGTTTCGAGAGCACGGTCAAGGTGGCTGCGAAGATTTGCGAATATTTCACCGGGCCGTGGCCGAAGGAGCAGAGGAGAATCTCTATGCTGAAAGGACGTGTGGCAATCGTTACCGGCTCGACCAGCGGGATCGGCCTTGGCATGGCACGGGCGCTGGCGGCTGAAGGTTGCGACATCATGCTGAACGGATTTGGCGATCCCTGCGAGATCGAGAAGATACGCGCGGGGATGGAGAAAGAACTTGGCGTGACGGCGCTGTACAACGGCGCTGATCTTGCCAAGGGCGAACAGTGCGCGCAATTGGTCGCCGATGCCGAGAAGCGTCTGGGCAAAGTGGACATCCTGATTAACAATGCGGGAATCCAGCACGTTTCTCCGGTCGAGAGCTTTCCGGTTGAACGGTGGGACGCCATCATTGCCATCAACCTGTGTTCAGCCTTCCACACCATTCGTGCGTCCTTGCCCGGAATGCAGACCCGTGGCTGGGGACGCATCATCAACGTTGCATCCGCTCACGGTCTGGTGGCATCCGTGAACAAGGTCGGATATGTTTCAGCGAAGCACGGTTTGATGGGTCTCACCAAGGTCGTGGCTCTGGAGAACGCCGGAAAAGGCATCACCTGCAACGCCATCTGTCCCGGCTGGGTGCTCACGCCCCTGGTTCAGAAGCAGATCGAAATGAGAGCGGAGAAGCAGGCCATTTCGTTGCAGCAGGCCGAGCGCGAACTGCTCATCGAGAAGGAACCCTCGGGAAAATTCACCAGCATCGAGGAGATAGCCGCCTTAGCTGTTTTCCTCTGCAGCGACGCTGCGCAGAACTTGACCGGCGTTCCTATTTCCAATGACGGCGGCTGGACGGCGCAATAGATCCTGTCCGCGAGTACGCTTCAACCTTCCACCCTCAGGCCGGGTGGCATACGCAAGTTCACCAAAGGCACTCGGAGGAAATGAACATGGCAGAGCAAACTACCGTGGGGTCCCAAGCGGAGGTTCACCTGAAGCCTCAGTTCGCCAAGGTGGCATTCGCGAGCCTCATCGGCACCTCGATTGAATGGTATGACTATTTCTTGTACGGTACGGCGGCGGCCCTGGTTTTTCCCAAGCTGTTCTTCCCCAAGTTCGACCCATTGGTAGGGACGCTGCTCGCCTTTACCACCTACACCATCGGCTTCGTTGCCCGTCCCTTCGCCGGCGCCGTCTTCGGCCACTTCGGCGACCGCATCGGCCGCAAGCAGATGCTGTATATCACGCTGCTGTTCATGGGCGTTTCCTCGACGCTCATCGGCCTGCTGCCGACATACAATCAGATTGGGGTTTGGGCTCCCATCCTGCTGACTGTGATGCGCATCTGCCAAGGCATTGGACTTGGCGGCGAGTGGGGCGGTGCGGTATTGATGGCGGTTGAGCACGCCCCGGCAAAACGCCGCGGCTTGTTCGGGGCCTTCCCACAGACAGGGGCAATGGTGGGCGGCCTGCTATCGGTGCTGGCGTTCTGGATGGCGAACAAGCTATTGCCTGAAGCCGATTTCCTCGCCTGGGGCTGGCGCCTGCCGTTCCTGTTCAGCATCGTGCTGGTCGTCATCGGCATCTGGATCCGGATGACTCTCGCCGAGTCGCCGGCTTTCCAAAAGATCAAGGACCAGAAGGCCGAAGTGAAGATGCCGGTGATCGAGGCGATCAAGAAGCACCCGAAGAACTTGCTGCTGGCCATGGGCATGCGCTTCGCCGAGAATGGGCTGTACTACATCATTACGGTATTCTCGCTGACTTACGCGGTCACCGCACTGCACCTCAGCCGGCAAGCGTTACTGCCGGCCCTGACAATCAACTATGCCGTCGGCTTGGCCATGATGCCGTTCTACGGCTGGGTTTCCGATCAGATCGGGCGGCGCGCGGTCTATATGTGGGGGGCCTGCATGTGCGGCGTGTTGTCGTTCCCCTTCTTCTGGATGCTGGACAAGGCTGTCGGAAATATCTATTGGGCTTGGGCCGCCATCATCTTGATCGGCCAACTGGGCCACTCAGCGATGTACGGACCGCAGGCAAGCTTTTTTGCTGAACTGTTTCCGGCGAAGGTGCGCTACAGCGGCGCATCACTCGGCTATCAACTGGCATCGATCTTTGCCGGCGGCATGGCCCTTCCGGTCGCAACCGCGCTACTGGCTTGGGCCAACAACAAGTCATGGCCGGTGTCGCTCTACATGATCTCCTTCGTGATTATTACCGTTATTTCGGTATTCTTCTCCGAGGAGACCTTTAAGAATGTAGACGTATCGTAGCGGGTGCACTTCGAACCATGAGCGCGAAAACCTTGCCTGGGTGGGGTCGTAAGCCTTATCCCAAGGAGTAAGGCCAGGAGTGAAGCCAGTGCCACGGTTTCGAGCTTTCGAGTGAACGAGAAGGGCCTGTAGCTTATCTATACTTGAGCAACCATTAGAGATGCCGTTTTTCATGCGGCATCTCTTCGTGTTTGAGCCGGATACGGTGAATTACCTACACCCTAAATGCCAATCAAAATGGTGGTGCGCGTCGAGGTTCTCCCATGGTAATTTTAAGTATGGCGCGTTCCTGTCAGCGGCTATGTCTCCGTTTAGCCGTTCCGCGATGTCGATCGTGTTGCTGCCGCCGCAGCAGCGCATCACGCTGGTGAAATAACCTTTTTCAAGCGCACAGCCTAATAACAATCTCCGCCAGGGGCGGCACTCAATACTTCAGGCTCTTCGTCGTCAGCGATGGTTTTCAGGGGACCAATTTTCGAGGGCACAGGACCTAGTTAGATGGCAGAAATCAGACCTTTTCACGCGCTCGGTTTCGATTCGTCCAAGGTAAAGCTGGCTGACGTACTGACGCAGCCTTACGACAAGATTACGCCGGCGATGCAGGACGCCTATTATCGGCGAAGCCCGTCTAACCTGGTCCGCTTCGAACTTGGCAAGCCTGAACCCGGGGACAATCCGTCCTCGAACGTATACACACGCGCGGCTGATTTTCTGCGGCAGGTTCAGCGTGACGGCATTCTACGGCGCGACCCGGCGCCCGGCATCTACGCCTATGTCCAGAAGTTCGCCAGTCCGCTGCAACCCGACAAGCCGGTGCTGCGAACCGGGGTGATTGTTCTCGGCAGAATCTACGATTACGAAGACCGGGTGGTTTTTCGCCACGAGCAGACCCTGGCCAAGCCTAAGGCAGACCGCTGCAATCTTCTGCAAGTAACGCGCACCCACTCGGGCCAGCTCTTCATGATCTATGAAGATGCGGAGAACGAAGTCGAAAACCTCATCTGCCGGGCCGTGGCGAATCGCGAAGCCGACGAAAATGTCGTGGACGAATACGGCGTCGAAAACCTGCTGTGGCGCATCGACGACGCGGAGGTCGTCGAGCGAGTGGTCGGCGCGATGCGTGACAAACGGCTCATGATCGCCGACGGCCATCATCGCTACGAAACTGCGCGCGAGTACCGCGATGCCTGCCGGGCCATTTCGAGCGACCGCGACGCCCCGCATGAGTTCGTGATGATGACGCTGGTCAACATGAATTCTCCCGGCCTGGTCGTACTGCCAACGCATCGAGTCGTTTTCGGAGTCGAAGGATTCGAGGTTGAGAAGTTAACCCGCCAATTGCAGGAATTCTGCGAGCTGAAGCGGACCACGAGCAGCGGCGCGGTGTTGCTGGCCGAGTTGGCGGAGATGGGCCGTGGCGGCACCGCTTTCGGGGTCGTCACCGCGAGCGGCGGCGTCCTGGTGCGCGTGCTTCCCGGCAAAGTAGATGCCCTGCTCGGGAATGTGAGCGCGCTGGAGCGGCAGCTCGATGTCGTCCTGTTGCACGAGATCGTGCTGCACAGGATTCTTGGGATTTCACCGGATGCCGTGCGCGATCAGCGAAACGTGCGTTATTTCCGGTCGGCTGACGAAGCCGTCCAGCAAGTCGGCGGCGGAGCCGATGCGGCGTTTTTGTTAAACCCGGTTTCGCTGACGGTCATGCGGGACCTGTGCTATGCCGGGCGCGTCATGCCGCAGAAATCCACCGATTTTTACCCCAAGCTGTTGAGCGGACTCACGCTCGATAACCTGGACCAGTGTTTCTGAAGTAGCAGGCAAGCAGCTCAACTTTATTGCTTAGGGTTGGTCCCGAACAATCCCATGGTTGCGGTTGTCGGGGCAGAACGGAGCCAGAAAAATGATCAGCAAGACCCGCCTTTTCACCCCCGGTCCCACACCACTGCTTCCAGCTTCGCAGTTCGCAATGGCCGCAGCGGATATTCATCACCGCACGCCTGAGTTCCGGGCACTGTTTTCGAAGGTTCTGAAACAGCTCCAGGCTTTTATCGGTACGTCGAACGATGTGGTCATGCTGACCGCATCAGGCACCGGGGCGATGGAGGCGGCGGTCAGCAATCTGACCAATCCCGGCGATACGGTGCTGGTGATCAGCGCCGGCAAATTCGGCGAGCGCTGGGTGGGCCTGGCGAAGACCTACGGGTGCAAAGTGCGCACTGTCTCGGCTCCCTACGGCCAAACGGTTTCGATCGAGGAAGTGCGCGCCCAGTTTTCTCCGGAAGTGCGCGCCGTCTTCGTTCAGGCCACCGAGACCTCGACCGGCACGCGCCATTGCATCCCGGCGCTGGCGGAATTGGTGCGCGGCAGCGACGCGCTGCTGGTCGTCGACGCCATTACCGGCTTGGGCACAACCCATCTGGAGGCCGATGCGGTCGATGTGATCATCGGCGGCTCGCAGAAGGCGCTGATGATTCCTCCGGGGCTCGCCTTTCTTGCCGCCAGCGAGCGCGCCTGGAAGCGGATGGACACCACGAACCAGCCGCGCTACTACTTCGATCTCCGCAAGGAACACAAGTCGAATGCCAAGGGTGAGGCCTCGTACACGCCTTCGGTCGCGCTGATTGCAGCCATGGGCGCCTCGCTCGACTACTTCGCCACGCTCGGCGGCGGCGATGTCGCCGAAGGCCGGCGTCTACTGGTCGACAACGCCGAACGCTGCGCCGCCATGACTCGCGCCGCCGTCGAAGCACTCGGGCTCAAACTGTTCGCGCCGGTGGCTCCGAGCGCCGCCGCAACCGCCGTGCTTGCGCCCGACGGCATCGTCAGCAGCGACATCGTCAAGCGATTCAAGGCCGACTTCGGCGGAATTCTCTCCGACGGGCAAGGCGACGAAATGAAGGGGAAAATCTTTCGCGTCTCCCATCTCGGCTACCTCGATTACATCGACACCATGGGCATTGTCGGCGGACTGGAGCAGGTTCTGGAGCGCATGCGCCCCGGCAAGTTCCCGCTGGGCACGGGCCTTACCGCCGCGCAAAAAGTTGACTTCGAGTGGCGGGCGGGCAAGCGGCCGGCGCTATGCGCCTGCGGACGATCCACTTCCGAGTGCGTTGCCGGCAGAAGCGCGCAGGCGAGCGGAGGGAAGCGATGAAAATAGTTATAGCGGAGCCGGTTTCAAAGGCCGGAATGCAGTTGCTTGCCAGGGAGAAGGATTGGCAAGTCATCGATCCCAGCCAGTACCAGCAATCTCCGGAGGAGCACCTGCGGGATGCCGATGCACTGATCGTCCGCTCCGCCGTCTACGTGGACGCAGCCATGCTGGAGAAGGCGCCCAAGGTGCGCGTGATCGGCCGTGCCGGAGTTGGCGTCGACAACATCGATGTCGAAGCCGCCACCCGTCGCGGCATCGTGGTGATGAACACGCCGGGAGCCAACGCCGTGGCTGTCGCCGAACTCGCCATCGGGCTGATGATCTCGCTGGCGCGCCATCTCTCGCGCGCCGATGCTTCCACCCGCGCCGGTAAATGGGAGAAGAAGACGTTTCAGGGAACGGAGCTGCGCGGCAAAGAGCTGGGCATCCTCGGCCTCGGGCGGATAGGGGTCGAGGTGGCAAAGCGCGCCAAGGCTTTGGGCATGACGGTCAGCGCGCACGATCCCTACGTTTCTCCCGCGCTGGCTCGCGACCTCGGGCTCAAACTGTGTTCGCTCGATGATCTCTATGCCGGCTCCGACTACCTCTCGCTGCATCTCGGGCTGACTCCGCAGACGCAGGGAATGATTTGTGCCGGATCGCTGGCGATGATGAAAAGGGGCGTGCGCATCGTCAATTGCGCGCGCGGAGAACTGGTCGACGAGCTGGCACTCTGCGAAGCCTTGCGCTCGGGTCAGGTGGCCGGCGCGGCGCTTGACGTCTTTGTCGCAGAGCCTCCCAAAAACTCGCCGTTGCTGGAGTTGCCTAACCTGATCGCGACGCCGCACATCGGGGCGTCGACGGTCGAGGCGCAGGATGCGGTCGGCGTGCAGTTGGCCGAGCAGGTCCGCGAATACCTTAAGAATGGCGTCGTCCAGAACGCGGTCAACGTTCCCTCCTTGACCGAGGTTGAATACCAGCGGCTTCATCCTTATCTCGACCTGGCGCGCCGCATGGCCTCTCTGCTGGCGCAGCTCATGGACTCCGACCTCAACCTGGAGGAGATTCGCGTCGGCTACGAAGGCAATGTCGGCGAGTGGAAGACGGCCGTGCTTCGCGATTCCGCGGTAGCAGGGGTGCTGCAATGCGGATCGCAGGAAGTGGTCAACATCGTGAATGCCGCCACGGTCGCGGCCACCCGCGGCGTCAGCATCCGCGAAGACAGCGCCTCGGAAAGCGCCGGGCAGATCAATGCCCTGCGGCTCTCATTGAAGGGCAACGGCACTACGCTGCTGGCGCGGGGAACCGTCGTTCACGAGAAGTTTCCTCGCATTATCGAGCTGAACGGCATCGATATCGAATCGCCGCTGGACGGCCACCTGGTGGTCTTTTCCAACAGGGATCTTCCGGGCGTGATCGGCGGCATCGGCACAATCCTCGGGAAGCATGGCATCAACATCGCGCGCTTCTCGCTGGGACGCGAGCCCGACGGGCGTCCCGTTTCGGCCGGCCCACGAGATGAGCACTCCGCGCGGCGGGCAATGGCCATCGTGCAAACCGACTCGGCTGTTCCGAACGCGGTGCTGGAGGAGATACGCGGAAAGATCTCCGCCGTGAGAGGTGCCAAGCCGATTTATCTGTAGATCGGTTTTGTGAAAGGCATGTCGCGAGACCGGCGCAGAGGTCGGCCAAATCAGGTAGCTGGCGAGAAGGCGAGCAGCGTTACGCTGAGTTGGATAGGCAGTATCGAGGTCTGTCATTCTGAGCGAAGCGAAGAATCCCATGCAAACGTGGCTCTAACCGAGCGGCCGAGGGTTCGATAAAGAAACCCTTCAACGGTGCCGAGTGGGACGCCTTCCAGGGATCCTTCGCTGCGCTCAGGATGACATTTCCAGTGACCGTAAGTGTTGAGAAGGGGATTTGCAACAATTACTTCTGTTCGTAGCGGCTGAGCGCCTCTTCGTGCCACTTCTCTCCGCTACTCCATACCTCGCGCTTAATAATGCCGAGATGAGGTGCGAGGTAGAGAATAATCTTCTGCGGACCCTTCATGTCGTGTTCATGAGCAATCCACGATATTTCGACTTTTGCGCAGTGCCGAAAAGTTCCAGCCGGAGTCACCACAGTTTCATCCATCGTCACTACACGATAGCGCCGATTCCAATTCCGCAGATTGTCGTGCCATTCATCTCCGCGTCGAAGGTTGATTTTCAATGCGAGCCAGCGCTCTCGGGAGTGTCCTAAAATCCAGTAAACATAACCGTCTTTGGTGATGACGGTATCTTCCCTAGGTAAGTGGTCGCCTGATGACCTAACGACGTACGCGGTGTCGCTGCTTTTAGCAAATTCCAGACGTTCGTGCTTAAACTCGTATGTCCCGTCAATATCTTCAATGAGGCGATTGCCGAGTTCAAAGAACACAGGGAAGTTTCCCTGCGCAGCTGTAGCGATCAGCGTACAGCCGACGAGAAGCGTGAAAACTGCGATTCGTGTAAGTCTTCGTTGAATCACGCCAAGCACTTTACCCCGAATTGCAGCGAAGTTCCACCATGACGAGTGAGAACAGAGCCTTCTCCCCAGTTTCCCCGAAACGAGGGTCACTGATAGGCGAGAGCGCCAGAAAACGAAACCCCAGCAGGTATCCGCCTGCCGGGGTGAGTACGGTTCAAAAAAATCGGCTCAGTTTTATCTGGCGGCCGCCTTCTTCGCCTTCTGGTAGCCGCTTGCCTTGAGGGCGTTGGCAAAATGCCGCAGGAACGAGCGCACGCTGGTCTCCGTTGCCAACGGACCCATAGTGCCAATGCGGAATACTTTGCCCGCCAGCGGACCGAAGCCGCCAGCGATTTCAATGCCTTGCTCTTCCAGAAGCAGCTTGCGGACATTGGCCTCATTGGCACCCTCGGGAACACAAGGCGTATTCAGGTTCCAGATACGCTTGCCTTCCGCCACGTGCATGCGCAAGCCCATTGCCTCAACGCCCTTTACAAACGCGAGGTGCGCCTGGTAATGCCGTGCGTAGCGCTTCTCGGCGCTCTCTTCGACGATCAGCGAAAGCGCCTGGTGGATCGCATACAGCAGTGAAGCCGAGGCGGTGTGGTGATACTTGTGCGGCGTCTGGAAGTAATACTCGTTCAGAAGGTTCAGATCGAGATACCAGCTCTGAACCTTGGTTTTGCGGGCCTTGAGGCGCTCCCAGGCTCGCGGCGCGACCGTAATCGGCGCCAGTCCCGGAGGACAGCTCAGACCCTTTTGGGAGCAACTGTAGGCGATGTCGATGCCGGTCTCGTCGACGTTTACCGGCATGGCGCCAAGGGACGTGACGCAGTCGGCGATGACCAAGGCATCGACCGCATGCGCGGCCGCGCAGATGGCCTTGCCGGGTTGGAATGCGCCGGTTGAAGTCTCCGCGTTGACGTAGGCCACCACCTGCGGGCGCTCACGTTGCAGGAACTCGGAAGCCTCGTCGTCGCCGAAGACTTCTCCCCAGGGCTTCTCGAAGCGCACGACTTCGCCGCCTTGGCGGCGCGCCATCTCGGTGATGCGATCGCAGAAATAGCCATTAGCGAAGACGGCGACCTTGGTTCCGGGCTCAACGAAGTTGGCAACAGCAGTTTCCATTCCGGAGCTGCCAGTCCCGGAGACGGCGAAAGTCACAGGGTTCTGGGTGCCAAAGACGACTTTCAACATCTGGTGAACTTCTTCGAAGACGGTGAAGAAGTATGGGTCAAGGTGGCCGACGACCGGCTTCGCCATGGCCTTGTACACACGAGCATCTACTTGGGTCGGTCCGGGCCCAAACAACAGCCTTTTGGGCGGCTGAACCGAGGAAGCCGAACCGACAACAGCTTTGCTTTCCGACATGAGTGCCATCAATGACTCCAGATCACGAGAATTATCGTACGGATTCGTACTTGTATCTATTTTAGCCCCAGAAGGCGCCTGGCGACCTCAAAAGCCAGCTTACCGGCCCCTTAGTTCCTTATCGGGACGGAGCGCTCCCGCAGTGAAGCGTACAAAATGTTGGGGCTTGTCCTTCCCAAAACTTGTTTTTCAGCAGCCTGTTAGACCAGATTTGCAAAAGGATAACCCGTGAAACAGCCGGGCGCACGGGCGTCCCGTTGCCTCAACGGGTATACCTTCGGCGAAGCCGGTCCGGAAGGGTGCCGAAAGATTGCGGCATTTCGATCACCGCTATAATGGCACCCGCGCGAAACCGCGGCATCGTCTCAGGTCTCGAACGAGACGTGGCAGACGCGGCCGACGATGGAGTCGGCAAAGGACCTGCCTTCGCCGACCCCGATGGCGGCCAGAGGACGTTGCCGGTTGTGTGGCCGCAACAATAAATAAGGCCCCTGTAACTCCACATAGCGAACCAGCATTTCGCCGTCTTTAGCGACCGCGTAGATGTTGGGCTCGCCGCGCCGGTATGGGCGAAGCGAATTGTGATGGCGGTCGATGAGCAAAGTGGCTCCAGCATTCATGCGGGGATGCATGGCCAATCCGTTGGCGGCGTCGGCCTTGACGAGGACGAAACGAACCCAGTCATGGCGAGCGCTGACCATATCGGGGCGCAGGCGGCGGAGGAAACTTTGTCTGAATTTAAAGATCTCCAGCACCGCGGCGCGTGTGATGACGGACTGGGCGATGGCGGCCCGCGGTTCGACCAATAGAACGCTGGCGTAATTGCCTTCGGCGGTTGGAGAAACGGTGGCCCGCCGATTGATTTCGGCGGGTTCTACCAGATCGACGACGCTGAGGCCGAGGATCTGGAGGACACGGTTCATGGCCTCGATGCTGAGACCGCGACGGTGGTTGAGAAAGTTGGAGATGTGGGCCTGGCGAAGGCCGATTTTTTGCGCCAGGGCGACGCCGGTCAACTGACCGATGCGAATCTTGCCGGCGACAACGGTTCGAAGAGCGTCTTGCAGTGCGATGAAATCCATAGGAGGCATTCCGATTTATAGCTTTAAGCTATTAACTTTTATTGGAAACCGTTCTATAAGCTATTTTTTATTGACGGCCATTTCGCGTCTTTCGTAACCTGAGTACCTCTTTGTCCCAGGACGTGTTGCTGATGATGAAGGACGACCTTTTACGCCGCGTATCACTGACAGTCACGCGAACCGGCAGTCGGAGGTTTCCATCATCAAGCTTGTGTGAGCGTTGAACTCACTTCGCCGGATGAGCACGACCGCGCGGTTGTTTGCGCGGTACGTACGTACCGTAACTCAGCCGAAAAGGGCTGGTGTGCGGGGTCCGGTGGATAGTGGTTTCAGGCGGCAACGGCTGCCGGCTGAAATGAAAAGCAGGGAGAGAACACCCCGATGGAATGCAAAGGCATCGAGGATTCCCTTGCAATGTACGACCACATGAAACCAGACACCAATCTGGTTATCGGCAACTACGAACCAATGCATCGGGGAATCAGCACAATTGGCAGCTTCATAGCGTAACGGCATGTCCGTTTCGATCTAGGGATCTTGCGGTTCCTTCATTGGGCCGCGAAGCCGAAAAAGCGGATCGGGCCGAATGCATGGTTTGTTGCTGGAACCAGACCTAATTAATGGGGGGAAAATGGATCATACAGCAACCGGGGGGATTGTAAGACCAGAACTGGGAATCGTGCGACTTGACCTGAAGTACTGCGAGCGTTGCGGCGGACTGTGGACGAGGGAGCACGGAGTATTGCAAAACCGTTGCGAACGGTGCATGACGGAAGAAAAGCAGCTCACGAAACTGTGGAGGGCGAGGAGCAATCGGTTCAACAGGAGCGTCAGTCTGGCAGGTTCGGGTAACGAGCCGACTACGTTTCTGGGAGGTTTGTCGGCATGAAAACCACTCAGAACAGTATGCCGGTGCGGGACGGGCCCTGTCATGGGCCGAAAAAAACTAGCTGTGAATTTCTTGGTGGCGAGGGGGTAATTCCCCTCTACAGGGCGCAAACGGAACGAATGCTGCGACGTTATTTCCGGTTGTCGCTGGATCTTGGCAGGTTGCCTTCGATCCTGGGAGGGGAGGTGTTCCGAGGGGTGGTTTCCTCGAGCCGGATGCATACGTTTGAAGATTTCGTGATCTTTGTTCACGACATGGAGCGGTGCATGGAAAAGCTGGACCCGGCGTCGCTGGAAACGATTGCCGCGCTGGTTTTTTTAGATCAATCCCAAGAGGAAGCGGGAAAATCGCTGGGCCTGTCGCGGCGGCAAGTGGTACGGCGCTACAGCGCAGCATTGGACCGGCTGTCGTACAGGCTACTGACGGCCAAGCTGATTCAGCCGCTGGCTCTGGCGTTGGAGCAACCGGATTGCGCGGTGTGTCTGCGGAATCCGGAATTTTCGGTGCGGGCGGAGGATTCTGAAACCGAGGCTGAAGGGGGCAGGCGCGGGGATTCGGTGCGGCTGCAATTGCCTCCGAAAAAGCCGGCGGCTTCGGTAAGGACAGCCGCTTGGGACATGGGCCAGAAAGTTGTAGGGCTGGCCGGTGTTATTCGCATGGAGAGCAATCGGTAGAGTAATCGGATTCATGAATCCGATTGATCTACGTTTCGGGCGCGGCCAAAGCGGCTGTGGGAAAACAGACTTCAGGTGAGGCAGGTTCACAAGGTCTTATACAAGGATCTTGGGGTAGCTACATCACCAGCGTTTTTCCGCAGCCTCGAAAACCGCGCCCATTTTTGCGCCGCGAGTTTGCTTCTGGAAGCTGGACTGGAGATGGAGTGATTTTTTCAACGAGCACCTGCGGGACAAGGAAGCGGCTATCGGAAGCAAAAGGGGCCAACGATGGGACGTAAGGGCGATGACGGCGATTCGGAAGAGCAAAACCCGGTTGGTTTTTGACCGTGTCAAGCGAACTTGGGACGAGAAAAGAGGCAAGTGCGCGGAATCGCGCGAGATAGAGCTTTATGGTTAGTGTCTCAATACCCCCCTTGAAATTGGTATCCTAAGAATAGGACGGCAGAAGGAAAGGCACAGCAGACGCGGGGATCGCGTCCAAGTATGACGAGCGATAGAAGTCAGAGGCAAAAAGTAGAGCAGAATGCCGGCGGATCGCAGCGCAGCCAGACTCGTAGAATGCGTTCCACAAAGAAGGCGAGCGCAGTGGCAATCGAGCAGGGTGCCGAGTTCAAAGCCAGTCTCGTGATCGCAGAGATCACACCTGCGGAGGGAGAAGCCGGTACACAGCGCCAGCGGCCGAAGTCGGTCCGTAGCGTGAAATGGGCGTGCAAGCAGAGAATCATTGCGGAGATGGATCAGATTGTGACCGGTCTGATCGAGAAAGCGAAACAGGGAGGTTGCAGCCAAGCGAAGCTTCTCCTCATCATGGCCGATAAAGACGACGGCCAGAAGGCGGAGGACAATGCAGCGCGAGCGGCAGCCGACACCTCGCTGGCAGAGTTGCTGCTGAAGCAGTTGGGCGGAGCCCCGGAATCCGCGGTGCGTGTGAAAAAACGCGGCAGCAGGCGCAAGAGCGCGGGCGGCTCAACTAAGGCAGGAGCGACGCCAATACCAGAAGAGACAGCGGTGACGGTTCAAGCGGAAAAGTAGGTCTCCGGGCGGACTGTTTGCCGGAAACCGGCGAGGAGCAGGCCGACGGGCAAACGTGAGCAGGTAAGATTCATCTATATATAGGGACTGGAAACAGGCCACGTTTGCCCGATCAGCAGTTTGCTAGAGCCGTGGCGGCTCAACCGACGCTCCAAGCTGTTAGAGTAGAGTGTTGACGCGCGCGATTGACCGCGACGGCTAGATCAGGGCCGGGGGCAGAATTCTGCAATGGACATGACATGGGTCACCGATCGGATCGCGGTCGGAGGCGGGATTTGGGTCGAAGAGAAGATGGCGCAGGTGGCTGCCGCCGGGGTTACGCATATCATCGACATGCAAATCGAGTTTGACGACACGCCGCTGGCGGAGCCATTTGGGATTGAAGTGCTGTGGAACCCGGTGGACGACGATTTTCAGCCGAAACCGAGGCCAGTGTTTGAGCGGGGTGTGGATTTTGCACTGCGAGCGTTGGAGCAAAGTGAAGCGAAATTGTACATCCATTGTGCAGCGGGGGTTCACCGGGCACCGATGATGGCGCTGGCGGTGATGCGGGCTCTGGGACATAAGCTGGAAGAGGCAAAGCGGTTGATTCAGAGCAAGCGCTACGTGGTGGATTTTGCGGACGTGTACGTGCGCAGCGTGGAATCGTTCATGAAAGAATTTTCAGGCCAAGCGGCGCAATGAGATTTGGCCGAGTTTGAGCGAGCAAGATAGCGAGATCAAGAACATGAGATTCAGGACAAGCCGCCTCACGGGGCGGATTTTTTTTTGGTGGCTCATTCTGGCGGTTGCACTTCTTGCGGTAGCGGAAGCACAGGCGACGACGAGCAAGACCGCGATCGTGGATGTTCTGTATCAAGCCGACGGCACGCCGGCGCACGGAACCTTGTTGATCTCGTGGCCGGCATTTACGACGGCGGGCGGAGATGCGATTGCGGCCGGTTCGATGACGGTAAGCTTGGGAGCCAGCGGATCGGTTCAAGCAGCGGTATTCCCGAATACCGGGTCAACTCCGCAGGGCACTTACTACAAGGTTCTGGTAGACCTGGACGACGGAACGCGAAGCACCGAGTATTGGGTGGTTCCGCAGGTTCCGCAGACGACGATCGCGGCGGTTCGCGCTTCGCTGGTGCCACAGTCGCAGGCAATGCAGTTTGTGGGAAGAGATTATGTCGATTCGGCGATCGCCAGCGCCGTGGAAAATGTGCTCGATCTGACAGGAAGTCAGACGATAACGGGAGTAAAGACGTTCCAGAACTCGCCCCAGATGCCGACGCCGATGAATCCCGGCGATGCCGCGAGCCGGCAGTTTGTTTTGGACACGGTGGGCAATTCGGCGTTGGCGCAGACGACGCCGGGCACGGTGAACGCCACGCAGTATCAAGTCAATGGAACGGCGCTGGCGTCCAGCAACTTGAGTGATGCCGCGAGCCTTGCGAAAATTTCGCAGATTCCGACCCAGACCTCGCAACTGACGGATAACAGCGGGTTCATCACCTCCGCCGGAGCCCCCGTACAGAGCGTGAATGGGATGTCGGGTGCGGTGATGCTGACGATTCCGGCCGCGCAAGTGAGCAGCGATTGGAGTGCGGCATCCGGAGTAACCCAGATTCTCAACAAGCCGGCGATCGGCACTGCCGCCACGCACGCAGCAACAGACTTCGATGCAGCAGGTGCCGCAGCCTCGGTTGCGGCGATGGTTTCCGCCGCGTCCGCAACGACTCCGGCGATGGACAGCGCGGCTTCGACGGGAACGGCGAGCACATTTGCTCGCGGCGATCATGTCCATCCAACGGACACGTCTCGTCAAGCAGCAATGCCTGGCGTAGCTTCCGACAGCAATAATGGGATGACTGTCGCAGGTAACCTTGCGGCCTGCACGACATTACCCTGCCCCAGCAGCGGCACGCAGATAAGCCCGACAGCGGGTATAACCACGCCAGCGGTCAGCGCCGTCGCATATAAGAATCGCTCCGACATCGTAGACATGTTGGCCGACTGCGGAGCGCAAGGCGCGGGAAGCACAAGCTGCAACTACCTCAACATGTCTGGCTGTCACGATGACTGGGCGACGATCCAGGCTTGTATCGTGCAGAAGTGCAACAGCGGCACGGGTACGTTCGTAACGGTTGGAGGAGTCAGTTATGGCAGCTTATGCCCGAATGCTGTCACGTTTCTGTTCCCGCGCACCTGCAATGGCGCGAACTGTATTAGCTATTATTTTTCCCAAACCCTCATGCTTCCGGGTAATGCTCGCATAGAAGGTGTCGGCACCGGCGAAAGCGCCAATGGGACCAATCTTGGCTTTGCTTCGGGGCAGACGGGCATTGCAGCGAGAGCCTACAACCTCATCGCTCATTTCGGTGTGTTCGGTGGTGACCCGTGGGTCATCGGGCAAACGCTGGCGACCAACACGGCTGATGCAGTTGAACTCGGTTCGGGTAGCACGCTTGTTGATGCTGAACTCTATGGCTTCGGGCGTCTCGGCGTGATGACGGCAAGCGATTTGAGCAGCGCGCTGCCATCGGGGCAGCAATACGACGCCACGACCGTTCAGGATGTGGTTGTTAAGATGATGCGCGGGGATGCCTTTCACGCGAGCGGCGGCGATGGTGGCGTAGGCACGAGGATCAAGGTACAAGCCTTCGACAATCAGGGAACGGCATTCTTCGATACCTCGCTCTACGGCAACACTTACATCAATCCAACTTCGACGGCGAACGGCACAGCCTACAACGCGAGCGCCGGGACGTTTATTCGGCCCTACTCCGAGTCGGATACCTCACTTGGGGCTTTTTGCGTAAGCGGTCTTTGCGCGACAGTGATCGCACCGCGAGGTAATCTGTTAGCTGGCGGCGGAGCGGCGAATGTGCTGGGCTTGTTTGACAGCAATTACGCTGGCTATAAATATTTTCCTGAAGGGATGATTGTGTTCGGGCAGCCTTATGGGGGAGAGACATCTTATGTCTCAACGTGGATTGGCTGGGACCCTGATTATTACGGAGTTTCTCCTCTGGTAATGTGTAACGTAGGAGGCGATCTTCCACCATTCAGCGTGAACAATTCTTGTTCAATTATGCGGAGAACAGCCTATGGGAATGTCTCGGGATGGTGGGGGCAGCAAGGCGCGGCTGGCGCATTCTCGGCGGCAAAGGCGGGCATCCTCTGGGGCGATGCTCTGACAACCTCAGGGCGTTCGGCACTTACGGGTGCTCTGGCTTGGCATCCGAACGGCTTTGGACTCGGTGTAAGCGGCAGCAATCCGCTTATGTATGTGCAGTCCGGAACGGCAGCTCCGACAAGCGGAAACTGGCTGGTGGGCGACCTGGTAATCAACTCCGCTCCCTCAGTCGGTGGAGTTTGGGGCTGGCGCTGCACGACAGCAGGCACGCCGGGAACGTGGGAAGCGATGTTGCAGGTACCTTCTACGTGGGCGTGGGCAAATATCACGGGCGCTCCTACGATTCCGCCTCCGTTGCCTACCAATGCACTTGGCTGGCTGCACAACGATGGCTCCGGCAACTTGAGCTGGAGCACGCCGACTGGTGGCGGGAACGTTACCGGACCAGCAAGTTCGACGGCTAACGATGTGGCTTGTTTCAACGGCACATCGGGCACGGCGCTGCAAGAATGCACCACTCCGATCAGCGGCGCAGCGGTGGCAACGGCGGTAGCGAATACGGGTTTTGTGATGTCCTGGAGGCCACCGTATCTTCCCACAGCAGCGGCGAACAGTACTTATTACATCGGCAACCTCGCCGGGCAAGCACCGACCACTACAAATATTGGGCGCGTGGCAGCGGCTCAAATTCCCCGCACTTGCACGGCAACAAAGATTATTTATTACGTAGCCAACGGTGGGGCCATTGATTCCGGCTCGAACACAGCAACGTTCAACCTCTCGGTGGGCGGTTCGGGTACAGCAAGTTCCACCCCATACAGCGACACCACGGCAAACATCCCATTCAACACCGTCAACGGACAATCAGTGCAGGTTACGATCAACGATGTGATAGCTTCAGGCACCAACCTGATGATCCAGCTAAAAACTCCGACCACCTGGGGTACTACGCCGACGAACGTTTATTTGGGAGCTGATCTGTATTGTCAGTAGACCCGTAGGCGACGGCGTTAACCTTGGGATAATGATTTTCGGGCAGCGTTACGAACGGCAAACATTGAATTCATGCGCCGCACGCGTAAACAGAAACTTTGCGCGCCGTTGAAGACGCGAAGCAACAATCGGCTGTGAATCAAGGCGGAAGTCGGCGAACTTTGCCCCATCGCATGGCGACGAGCGAAGGATGGGGGGAGAAGATGCGAAAACGGTTGGCTGACGTGGGAGAAGCCGGCGGATCGCTCGACCTGGAGCTGCTGCAAGGGCTAGGCAACCGGCTGGACGCGAGGCCAAAGCGACTGGACGGCAAGACGATTCGGCAGTTTCTGGTGGAGAAGCTGCTGCGAGTGCGGACCAAGCAGGGCGAGATCAAGCCATTAGTGCTTAACCACGCGCAGCGGGAATACGAGGGGCGCTGCCAGCAGAAGAACATTGTTCTGAAGGCGCGGCAGATCGGCATAACAACATATGTGGCGGCGAGATTTTTTGTGCACACGATTACCAGGCGAGGAACGCTGAGCGTGCAGGTGGCGCACGATCAGGATTCGGCGGAGGATATCTTCCACATAGTGCACCGCTTCCTGGAGAACTTGCCGGAGCGGTTGCAGGCCGGAGCGTTGTGCACATCGCACGCCAATGTCCGCCAGGTGGTGTTTCCGCGGCTCGACAGCGAGTACCGCATAGAGACAGCGGCGGACCCGAACGCCGGCCGCGGGATGACCATCCAGAACTTGCACTGTTCGGAGGTCGCCCGCTGGCCCGGCGATGCGGCGGCGACGCTGGCGGGACTGCGGGCGGCGGTGCCGCCGGGAGGCGAGATCGTGCTGGAATCGACACCTAACGGTGCGGCCGGAGCGTTCTACGCCGAATGGCAGCGGGCAGGGGAGACGGGCTATGTGCGGCACTTCTTTCCCTGGTGGTACGAGCCCAGCTACCGTTTGACCACGGTAGGGGCGATGGGCGAGCTGAGCGCGGAAGAAGCGGCGCTGGCAGAGCAGTTCGGGCTGGACGGTGAGCAGATCGCGTTCCGAAGGAAGGTGCGGGCAAGCTTCGGAGCGCGATCTGTAGAAGAGTACCCGGAAGATGCCGAGAGCTGCTTTCGCAGCAGCGGCGAATGCGTGTTCGACCGCGAGACTATCGAGCAGCGGATGCAGAAGCTGGCTCCGCCGCTCGAGAGCGGGAAAACGGGTGTCTGCAACTGTGGTGGCCGGAGCAGGTGGGCCGGAAATACGTGGTTGGAGTGGACCCGGCGGAAGGCAATGTGGGATGCGATTACTCATGCGCACAAGTGCTGGACTGGGGAACGGGAATACAATGCGCGGAGTTGCGTGGACATTTCGATCCACCCGCGCTGGCGCAGCGCGTGACGGAATTGGCCGGGCGCTACAACGGCGCACTGGTGGCGGTGGAGCGCAACAACCACGGACACGCGGTGATTGCGCAAATGCTCACAGTTCATGGCTACGCCAACCTGTTTCCGGTGGCGGATGGGGAAAAGGCGGGATGGCTGACCACGAGGGTAAACCGTCCGCAGATGCTGGAGCTGCTGGCGGCGCTGCTGGCGCACAGTCCCGAACTTTTTCATAGCAGGCGGCTGCTGGAGGAGTGCCGGACGTTTGTGCGGCACGAGAATGGCAGAGCGGAGGCGGAGCGGGGAGCGCATGACGACCTGGTGATGGCCATGGCGATCGCCGCGTCGGTTCGGGTGCAAGGCGGAGGCGGAACCGGAAGACGGGGCATGCAATAATTGGCGAAGCAGGAATGTCGAATGGGGAATGGCGCCCGGATGCGGAAACTGAATCGGGGCTCCGCCGAAAAAGGTTGGCAATTGCGGCCGTACAACACGTAAGAAGGATGAGAGGGGGCGCGCAGAGCCACTTGATGCGCTGCTCGGACGGCCACTTTTACGTGGTGAAGTTTCAGAATAACCCGCAGCACCGGAGGGTGCTGGCCAATGAGATGTTTGCGACGCGGCTGGCAGAGCGCATCGGGCTGCCGGTTCCGGTGACCGAAGTGGTGGAGGCCAGCGAATGGCTGATCGCGCACACGCCTGAGCTGATAGTGGAGATGGTGCATGGCGCGAGGTCGTGCCAGGCCGGGCTGCAATTTGGGTCGCGTTACGTGGTTTCTCCGGCGCAGGGACTGGTTTACGACTTTCTGCCGGAGGATATGCTGGAACGGGTGCGCAATCTGGACAGTTTTGCCGGGATTCTGGCGCTGGACAAGTGGACGTGCAATGCCAATGGGCGGCAGGCGGCTTTCTGGAAGCGTTCGCGGGAACGCAAATTTACGGTGACATTTATTGACCAGGGATATTGCTTTAATGCCGGGGAATGGACTTTTCCGGACTCGCCGCTACGCGGAGTTTATGGCCGCAATGATGTCTACCGGGGAATCGTGGGGTGGCTGAGTTTCGATCCCTGGCTGACGCGGATCGTGGAGATGGATGCGGAAGCCATCTGGCGCTGCGCCGAGGAGATTCCGGTAGAGTGGTATGGCGAGACCTCCGACATGGAGCGGTTGGTGGAAGCGCTGCTGAAGCGGCGGGCGCGAGTTCCTGAGTTGATTCTCGGATTCAAGAGTTCGATGCGGAACCCGTTTCCGAACTGGCGGGAAAAGGTGAACTAGTTTCAAGAAGTTTCGGGTGTCGAGTTTCAAGTTTCAAGCAAGAAAACGGGCTTCACGGGATTCGAAAGTTGAAACTCGAAACTTGAAACTTCTCGGGGCGGCAAATTGACCGAACGGAGACAGTGCGAGTTCTTCCTGCTGCGGTATGTGCCTGACGCGGTGAGGGATGAGTTTGTCAACCTGGGAGTGGTGCTTTACGAGCCCGGTAAAGCTGGTTCGGGCCAGGCGGCGTTCGCCGACGTGCGTTTTACGCGGGACTGGAAGCGTGTGCGGTGCCTCGACCCGGATGTCGACGTGGAGATGCTGGAGGCGTTGGAGCGCGAAATCCGCGAGAGACTGGCGGAGGGCGATGCCAGCCGCGAGTGGCTGTTGAGCAGGATGGAGGATTCTTTCTCCAATGCCATCCGGCTGACGCCCGGCAAAGCGGTTCTGGCGGAGTCGCCGCAGGCCGAAATGGAGAACCTGGCGCAGTTGTACCTGGAGCGGGCGCGTCGCGGAAGGCGGACGCTTGGCGGGCGGCAGGTAGTGTTCGGCAGAATGAGGGACGAATTCGAGCGCCATGGGGTTTGGCAATTTATGCGCAAGGGGATCGCGGTCGCGGAATACACGCATCGCGGCGACCCGCTGAAGATCGATTGCGGCTATGCGCCGCAGACCAACGGTACGGGCGGCGCTCCGCCGCGAGCGGATGGGCGAGTCAAGCTGTTTCATGCTATTTCGCTGGAGGCCGATGTGAACTCGGCGAAGGTGCTGGCCTTCAGCTTCCCGCATCTGCGTGTAGGAATTCAGCGGATCGAGCAGGTTCGGGCGGAGTTGACGGCGATTGTCGAGGACGATCTGGACCGCGACGATGAAGGCATCGGGTTTGCGCTGGCAACACTGAAGGCGCAGGATATTGCAGTTGCGAGTCTGGCGGACATGTCCAGGATCGCCGAACGGGCGCGGATGGAGTTGCGGCTGTAAGCGCTGGAAAAGTAACGAATGTTCAAGGCGGCTCCCGAAAGGGAGCTTTTTTGTTTGAGGAAACGGATGAGCATACAGGACAGTTTGCGCGGCGCGGCGCACCGATGGTGGACGTCCCGCCAGGGGCAACGACGGAATCTGTCGCAGGTTCCCGGGCCGGAGGGTCCGGTGGTGGCAGGCTCCGAGGCGGGCCGGCGGCTGACGGCAGCGCTGCCTTCGATCTTTAACACATACGCACCGAATAACAATGCGCTGCCAAAACGGACGCCGGTGAACCTGCGGCGCTTCGCCGAGACCCCACTGGCGCGCAAGGCAATCAACACGGTGAAAGACCGGGTTGCGGGGATGCGGTGGAGAATACAGCCGCGGCACGGGCGCAAGCTGGAGGATCTGGCGCAAGGCGAGGAGCGCATTGCGGTGTTGACGAGCAACCTGGAGCTGCCGAACCCGGACGATTCTTTTCGCTCGCTGGTCGAGCAGGTGCTTGAGGACGTGATCGTGGGCGGTTTTGGCGCGATTGAAATCGATGCCAATGCCGATCCGTCGCGGCCCTTGACGCTGTGGCCGGTGGACGGAGCGACGATCCGGATGCGAGTGGACTGGGACGGGAGGCCGGATTCGCCGCGCTACGTGCAGGAAACCGGCCGTTTCGGCATCGAGGGACAGATCACGCTACAGGACGACGAACTGTCGTACATACGTTTGAATCCGCGCACGCACACGCCGTTCGGGCTGGGGCGGCTGGAGGTGGCGTTCGAGACGATCCACAACTTCCTGGGCGCGCACCGCTACGCGGCGAGAACGGCGAGCAACTCGGTGGTGCAATACGCGCTGTGGCTGCAGGGAGTCGGCGCAACCCAACACGAGCGCTTAATCCGGTGGTGGCAGGACGAGATCGAGGGGACCGGCAAGGTGCCAATCCTTACGGCTGACAACAAGCCGGAGGTGTTGCGCTTCGGCTCAGGCACGGATGCCGACCTGCGATTGCAGTGGCAGGAGTTTCTGATCGTGGTGATTGCCGATGCATTCGATCTGCCGCCGATGCTGCTGGGGCTGCAGGCGGACGTGAATCGGTCGACGGCGCAGGAGATGAACGATTCGGCGTTCCAGACCGCGATTGTGCCGACGGCGCGCCTGCTGTCCGAGCATCTGACGCGCGACGTGATCGTCAAAAGGCTCGGCTGGCAGGACCTGGAATTTGTCTTTACAGACCTGGACGCGCCGGACCAGTTTGAACAGGCGCAGATTGAGGAAATTCTGCTGCGCAACGGCGTGCTGACCATTGACGAGGTGCGGGGACGGCGAGGTCTGCCGCCGCTGACACCGCCGCAGACACAAGAGGAAGATCCGCTGGCAGGCAAACCGGTTTCCTTCCAGCGGGCTTCGGCAGAGGCGCGAGAGCAGAAGACCAATGCCGCCGGCAACGCTGCGTCAACCGGCAGCGCGGATAAGACGGAGGTTGCTCAATGAGTCTGGAACCGCGCTCGGAGTCAAACTCAAACCAGGATGCCGCTCGACTGGAATGGCTGGAATCGATGGCGATCGAGATGCCGGAGATCGAGGGGCATCCGAATCGGGTGCCGTTCCGCGGTGTGTTAACCCTGGCGGATGCGCCGTCGGATAAACCGCCGAGCGGCTCGCGAGGACATCGCGTGCTGCTGACGGGCAAGGCCGTGGAGGAGGCGATTCCCTCTCTGCTGGGCATGGCGGTCGACTATACGCCTTCGCTCGACGGACACGACGCACGGGCAAAGATCGGGGTGGTCACCTCGGCAGAGCTGGAATCGCTGGCGGCTTTACGGGTGCTGGAGCGAGGGGGGCGAGCGCTGCATCTGCACGGCCGCATGCAGCAACTGAAGGTCTGCGGTTATCTCTACGGCAAGGACTTTCCGGAAGTGGTGGGAGAGATGCGCGCGAAAGGGAAGGGCGAACTCGGGATGTCCTACGAGATCGCGGATGTGCACGTGGCCGACGTGGAGGCAGCAGTGTGGGCGGTAATAAAGTTCACATTCACGGGAGCCGCGGTTCTGCTGAAGAACAAGGCGGCGTATCAACGCACGTGGATCGAAATTACGGGGCGCGAGGCGACCGCCAAGGCTCGGTAAAGCAAGCCGCGAGTTCGCAGGGTGCGGTTTGCACGATAGCAGTGGATTCTGAAATCGGTGGACAGCTCGAATAGCCGGCCGGGAGCCGGCCTTTTTATTTGGGGGGATAAATGGAACAAGACCAGGCCGCAACCGCTGAGTTGGCGGCAAGCGCGGAACGAATGACAGAGGTTGCCACACGATTGTGCACTTTGTTGGCGAAGATGGAGCAGCAGTTCGAGGCCCTGCACGCCAAGGTCGATCGAATCGTGGCGGCCATCGACGAATCTCCGACAACTTCTGGCACGACAACGGCAGAAGGCGGCGACGACGGTGCGCAAAAGACCAGATCAGACCAACAGGCGTCGCGGGCAATAACGACGCAACGCTTGGCGGAGTTGGAGAAGCAAAACACGGAGTTGAAGGCCGAGGCCGAACGCACCCGGAGAAAGACGCTATCGGGGACAACCATAGCGTTGTTGGCCAAGAGCGGCGGAGACGAAGGCATGCCGCGCGCAGCGCTGGAGAAGGCGCTGACCTCGTTGAGCATAGAGCAGAGGATCGCGGTGAAGGCCGAAATGGCACGGGCGGGTTTGTTGTAGGCTGCAGGCCCACTGTGCCCGGCTGACGTTGCATGGCGCGCCCAGCGATTTTTTGCGCTGGGCCGAAGTTTCAGTTTCAGCCCGCGGGCAGGTGCACGGTTCGTGCATCCGCACCGCGGACTTTCCTTTCGAAAGGGAGAAGATGAACGCACAATTTATCGATCTGCATGCCGCGGCCGATTTCATGGGCCCCGGTGCAATAGAGATCAACCAGTATCAGACGGAGATTTTCGACATCGTTCGCCGACGTGGCGTATTCGGGCAGCGCATCAAGCAGGTTCCGGCAACCGGCCAGCCGTCGCGTTATTTCGAGGAGACGGCGATCAACTCTCCTACGGCGGCAAACGCCTTTGTCGATCCGCGCAACATTGTGGCAACGATCGGGGCGCCGACCCGGTTTGAGCGTAGCGTGCCCCTGAAAGCGCTGGTTTCCCAGATCAACTATAACTTGTTCGACCTTGAAGTCGGCGCGCAACAGAAGCAGTTTGCGTATCTGCAGGCAAAGGATTTGGCGGACTCCGTCGAGGGGTTGATGCGCACCCACGATGTGGCGCTGTGGAATGGGAACGATACTTCGATGAGCGCTTCGGCCACGCTGCAGTATTTCGGCGCATGCGGGCAGATTCAGTCGGGCGGTAACGTGGCGGCTATCGACGCCAGCAGCAGCATTGTCGATGGATTGAAATCGACGATCGCGTCGATGGTGGCGAACTCCAACTATCAGGTCCAGCCGACTGCGATCTACGCCAATCCGGTGCTGCTGGACTTAATCGACCGCGAAATGAAAGCGGAATTCAACGTGGTGCTCTCAACCCAGCAGATCACGGCTGGACTCTCGGTGAAGACATTGACCACCCAGGCCGGCGAGCTGCCGTTGATTCCGGAATGGTGCCTGCCGTATACGGGCACGCCGGGCAGCGGTACGGCGGTGTTGCCCGCCTACATCGTGACCGAAGACCTGATCGAGTATCACTGGCTGACGGACGCGAATCCCCGGGTCTTCCAGTTAGGGTTGACAGGCACGCTGGCGCATCAGTTGATGGTAGTCAAATTCGGCGCGGTGGTCGTCAAGGGCGCGAACTACGCGCACTTCCTGGTTAACGTCACTCGCTAAGAGGCGGAATCCCAAAAACGCGGCGCGCGGGGGCTTGGAGTAGCAGGTGCGACGGGAACGGTCCCGGCCTGCACCTGCTCCGGCCAGGCAACCGCCGCTGTTTGGGTAGGATTCGCAGACGGAGAAGGCAATGGTTTATTTGAGTGCCTCGGAGTTCGAGCGCTACGGGGTTGATCTGGCGACGCCGTTGGCGCTGATTGGGGCGGTGTCGGCGCTCGTCGACGCGCATTGCAAGCGGCCAACGCTGGCGCCGATGCAGTACACCGAGCGGCTCCGCATGATGCCGGACACGAACACGGTGCGACTGACGTATCTGCCTCTGACCGCGGTTTTGCCGGCGACTTCGCCGATTATTTCGGGGCGCGCGCGCTACGGCCAGCCCAGGCGCGGAGAAGCGCAAATCTGGTGGGAGCCACAACAACAGTTTGTCGCTGAACTAGCGGAAATTTTTGGCGTGCCCGGACAATGGACGGCGATTTCGGCGGACATTATCGACTTCGACGTCATGACCGGCGAAGTGTCGCTGCTGCGCGGGCCGTGGGGCATGCCATTCAACGAGGTTGAAATCACGTATACGGCGGGGTTGGATCCGATTGCCGAGCCGGTAAAGCACGCCTGCGCGGCGCTGATCCGCAATGCGCAAGCAACTCCGGCGCTCAATGTACGGCTGAGCAAGCTGGACCAAATGCAGCTCGAGTATTTTTCGAATTCGATTGTCGACGATACCGTGCGGCAGTTGCTGGCGCATTACGTGGCGCGGAAGGTGGGCTGAGATGCCTCCATCGGGATGGGCGGGAGTGGCAACTTCGGTGTTGGCGGCAACGCGCTCAGCGGAAGCATTGATTCGCACCATGGGAGCGACTTCGGTGCAGTTCTGTTTTCCGTTGGCAGGGTCGGCAACCGGGGATGGAGCGCAGTTGGGGCTCTCACAGCCGGAGATGGAAGAAATCACGGTAGCCCCGGTTTTGGTGCGGGCCATCGAGCTTTCGGAAGAGTTCAAGAGCGAATGCGATCTGGTGATTGCCGCGTCCACGCTTGACCAGATCGTAGAACAGCGAGCTGCCGGCGACGTGGCCGGCTTGCTGATACAACTGGCGGCGATTCGATGGAATGGGAAGACCTTCCGGGTAACGAAGGTGGACTCCGAACGGTTTGCAGGCAGCGAATACCTTTATCACCTGCAAATGATGGAGTGAGGGATGCAATTCGCGAAAGACAGCTTCTACATTGGATTGCGAAATCGGCTGGCGCTGGTGAATCCATCCCGCACGGTGACGATCAACGGGACGACGAGACCGGGGATTCTGGTGAGCGAAAATGAACGTCCCGGGTTGCAGGAATTACTGCTGGCCGTATTCTGCGTGAGCTGGGGCGCGGAGTGGGCGATTAACGCGGCGCCCAGGCAGGTTACGCCGCACCTGCTGGAATGCACGATCGAGTACCGCGTCGATGGCACCGATGGAAATGGCAATGCCGATCGAGGCCGGCAACTGACGGAGATGGATAAGGAGTTGCTAAGGATCTGTGTGCCGGCGTCGGCTCCTGAGTACGATTACACGCAAACGCCGGCCGCGCCGCTGGGAACGACGATTTTCTGGACAGCGCCGAAGCTAGCGGCCCCAAAAAGCGACAGCAAGCTGCTGATGCGCTCGGCCACGCTGCAACTTTATTACTTTCCGGAGGGGCAGCCTGCATGAGCGGGAACAGCACAATTCGAGCCTTGATGCAGCCCGTCAGCGATGGGGTCCGCGCATACTTCGCGCCGGTGAATCGCACGACGGAAACGCCAAGTGCGTTCGACCCGGCGGCGGTGGGATCGTTCAACCTGAACAGTCCGCCGGTGCCGTGGATCGATACGGGATGGGTGGACAACTTTGTGCGGACGGCGCAGACCAAGGTGGAAGCTCTGCGCATAGGTCCAGACGCGGCCGTGAACCGGCAACTCCGCACGAATCGGGGAGCAGCCGTGGAACTGGAATTCCGCGAGTGGGGAAAACTCCAGATGGCGCTCGCCTGCGGTGCGCAGCACATGAACGTGCTGGCCGATGCAAGCGGCACCACGGGCGGAGTCGCGGAAGCAGCGGCGGTGGCGTTGCAACCGGGATCGACCACGCAGGAGCTGATGTTAGGCACGGCGGTTGCAGGCTTCGCCGTTGGCGATATCGTGGCTGTGGACCTGGATTACCAGCAGCAGACGGGGTATGTGGGAACCGGGATCGCCGGGGCCTATGTCCCCAGTCCTCCGCCGCTGAGTTATCAGCCGGATTACATCCGGCGAATCACTTTTAACGTAGGGCGTGTTGTCGCGGTGACCGCTGATTCGCTGCAACTCGATGCGCCGCTGCTTGGCGGGGTACCGGCGAATGCGGCCAGCGTGCAGAAAGTGGCCGCGTTTGTCGACCGCGAGGGCGGCAACTTTTTCCAGGAATGGTCCGCGTTGTTCGTGCTGCCGGAAACCTCGGCCGGAAGGATTTGCTTCTACTATCCCCGGCTGCAAGGTGCGGGTTCGCCGCGGGAGGGCGCGCTGAAGCTGACGGATCCATGGCGGGCGACGACACTGCACGCGGCGTTCGAGGCAATGGCTTGCCAGGATGCCACTGATGGAGAGACGGTCTACTGTTACCGGATCTACTTCCCTCCGTCGCGGGCAACTCTTTACTGAGAATCTTGGGACACACGGTTGAGGAACTGCATGAGTTCGATCATGTCGGTTTGCACATCGCTTAACGCGTCGCGCAATTCGTCGAGATCGCACTTGATGGTGGTGGCAAGCTGAGCGATCGATTCTGAGTTTTCAAGCGACATCGACAAGAACAGCGGCAGCGTGTGCTGAGCGAAGTCGTTGCCGAGAACGGCGATTTCCGCCAAGTGCCGCTGCAAACTGCCGGCTGCCTGGCTGTCCTGAAAGCCCAACTCGACCAAGCGAATCCGCAACTGATTTTGAAGCAGCAAAATTGCCTCGGTTTGGGAAGCACTCATACCGGAAATCCAATGGGTGTGGAACCACCCCCTTGCTGTTTGGATGCACCGGGGAGTGGCGTTGCCACAGAAAACGACAGCCGCCGAGTGGCTGCCGGGAATCACCAGGGCGGACAAAAGCAGAATGATTCTGACGATCGACAATCTGGATAACGCTGGGCCGCGCGATTACAGCGGTTTTCTTGACGGCGAACATCTGCCAAGGATCGTGCGGAAATACAACCAAGCGGCGGAGATGCAGGCGTGGCTGGCGGGCGTGAACGACCTCCCGGCACCCGCGCTGGGGGCGCGAGTGGCACTGCGCAGGAGAGATGGCTCGGCGGTATTCACCGGGTATCTCTCGCAGTCGCCGCAAAGAGAGTTGCTGGGCTCCGGACAATCTGGGCCGATCAGCCGCTGGGTGCTGAATGCGGTGGGAGACGAATACGTGCTGGACCGCCAGGTGTTGGCCGCGCGGGCTCCGCTTGTGGGCCGCTGCGGGGGAGACATCCTGAAAGCGCTCGCCAGTGAACTGGCCCCGGGCGTGTTCGACGTGACCGGAGTTCAATCGATGGAAATGCTGGCGCCGTTCAGTGTCAATCCCGAGTTGAGCTGGTCGAAACATGCCGTGCAACTTGGAGTCTTGTGCCGGGCGGCGTATCGCATTCACGACGGCAAACTGGTGTTCAGTCCGGTTGGTTCGCGGAGCATTGCCGTTGCCGGGAACAGCAACGCCATACTGACGTTGCAACAACCACATGGCGTGGTGAACGACATCACGGTTCTGGGCGGCTCGGAGCCGCAGGGCTACGTCAAGGACTACTTCCAAGGCAACGGAACATCGTATTGGTTCACGCTGTCGCAGAGCCCATACGCGGGCGAGAGCGACCTTCTGCTGGTGGAAGACTACACGGGAACTTTGGCGACGCAGACCTGGAATGTGGTTGACCCTACGCAGGCGGTTTTGCCGGCGGGCGGATACCTGGCGGTGAGCGGTGGAACCGGGGTCGACGGGCAAACCTATGTGGCAATGGCTGAAAACATCGAGTTGGCAGGTGCGGTCGTGCTGCAACACGGAGAATTCAGCTTTACGGCACCGAGCGTGGGCACTGTAGGCGGACTCTATGCCGGAACCGTGGGCGCCGCAAGCTGCCTGGCGGGCTTTTCGATCACACCGAGCGGAACTGGTTCGACGATACAGGCTCTGGTGAACGGAGCTGCGACTGGTCCGGCGGTGGCGACGACCAATGGTCATCGATATGTTCTCGTCACCAGATTCTACTGCGTCGAGCCATTCAGGACCGGACAGTTGTTCCATTCGGGATTGCATCCCAGCGGCTCCGGGGTTGGGGGCACGACGATCGCCGCGAACTTGAACGTGGTCATGGAACTGCGCGACGTCGACCCATCCAACCCCGCAAGCATGCTGGCAGCGCCTACTGTGCTGTTCGATGGCCAGATTGAGAATGCTCCCGCCTTCGCCACTTACACGGTGATCGATGCGGTAGACCTGCACTGCACGTTGGGATACACGGAAATTCAGCGGACGGCCGCGACGGAGGTGCGAGTCACGCCCAGCGGATCGACGGTCAGCAGCTCGAAAATCATCGGCGACAAAATCGATGGGGCGGCTTGCGAAATCACGTCAAGTCCCGAGGTGGTGTTTTACAGCTACGCCACGCCAGGCAACGGTGACGTGATCGTCGTGAGCTATCGCGGAGACGGGAAGGCCGAGGGCTGGGCGCAAAACAGCGGGAGCATCGCGGCGTTGGCGCGTGCGCAAGACATGGGAGTGCGCGGCGCAGTCGTGACATTGAAGCTGCCGCCGGCGCGAACTTCCGACGAATGCCGCAGCGCAGCCGCAACACTTCTGGAGGACACGACAGCAACGGCTTGGTCGGGCCAGTACCAGTGCTGGAATGATTCGTTGCCGGGAGCCCAAGACGTCTGGCCTGGGGACGCGATTCAGATCGCGCTGCCACGCCAGTCCTTGCAGGTGGTTGCCACGGTGCGCGAAGTGAAGATCCAGTTCCTGAGCATGGGCGAAGAGTGCTCGCAGTACACCATTGAGTTCGCCAATGACGCCGCTCAGCAGTTGAGCTTTTCCCTGGGGACGACCACCCGGAAACTCGCGCTAAACTTTTCGGCGGAGATCGCGGGTACCAGCGTGCCTTGCTTGCCGGGCGCGGCGATCACGTCCGTGCAAGAGACAAGCCTTGCCATCGACGCGGGGATGGCGCCGGTTGCGGGCGGCGGATTCGAGGTGCGGCTGAAAGACGAAGGCTGGGGAGCCAACGAGGATCGTAACCTGCTTGGCAGATTCACGACCGAAACCTTTACCGTGCCAAAGTTATCGACCTCGCAGGATAACTTCTTGCGGATGTTCGACGGTTCAACGCCGCCGAATTATTCACGATTTACGACTCTCCTGCACGTGGATTATTAACTATGACGCAATTTGAAGAACAGGTTTTACGTGATCTTTCAGAGCTGAAAGCGCACATGCGCTGGATCGTGGGAGACGGCAACGAGGGAAAGATGCAGGAGTTGGAGCAGAGAATCGCCCGCCACGAAGGGTTCCTGCAGAGAGTCATGGGGGTCGGCGGAGGAATCGCGGTCCTGGTCGCGCTGGCGCACTTGGCATTTGACTACATGAAAGTGGGTCACTGATGACACGAAGCGAATTCCTGCAGCAGGCGACGGCGGCGGCAACGGCGGCTTCGGCGAAAAGCGGATTTCTCGCGGGAATCACGGTTGCCCAAGCGGCACTGGAGAGCGCTTGGGGACAGTCATGGCTTTCGCGCGAAGCGAACAACTATTTCGGGATCAAGGCATACGGCAAGCGCGACCGGGTTGCGATGCCTACACACGAAGTTGAAAACGGCACGGTCAAGGCAATCACCGCGGAGTTCGCCAAGTTTCAATCGATGGTCGAGTGCTTTGCGGCCCGGGACCAACTGATCGCTACAAGCAGCTTGTTCGCCGAAGCGCGAACGTGCCCGGCAAATGCGGAGGCGTTCGCCCGGGCTATTGCCAAGCATTGGGCGACCGACCCGGGTTATGCCGGAAAGGTCCTGGCCATTTACGGGCGGTTCAAGTTGCATTCTTTGGACGGGAGTGCGGTCCCGGCTCTCGGCTCCGCGTAACCAAGCTGTATGGATCGGAAAGCACAACTGTTAGAGCGGTTTCAGGGCGGGTGCATCCTGGAGTTATCAACTTTCATGGGATATTCCTCGCGCGAGACTGCTCTAAGATCGAAGGAGGAGTATGAATTTTCTGGCTGGTTTGACCAAAGGATTGAACATTGTTCAAAGTCTTTTTCCTTTTGTGGATAGTACGGTGACCTCGGTGGAATCGCTGCTCGGCGGCGCTCCGGGCTCAGTCAAGAAGGCCGCAGCCTTGCAGATTATAGGCAGCGGCCTCAGCGTGGCCGCGGCTGCGACTGGCGCGTCCCCCGTGACGGTTTCGGCGGCGCTCGATTTAGTGAACCCGCTGATCGACAGCGTTGTCGCCTTGAAGAATATTTTCGGCGAGTTCTCGAAATCGACCCCGGCGGTGACGGCGGCCTCCGCGCCGGCCCAGGCGGCAGCCTAGTCGCAGGCGAAGGAAATCCGTGGTGCTCGATAGAATCAACGCAATCCACTCGAATGTTTACGGGCTGATTCTGATCATCATCGGCGCTGTCCTGGTTTGCCTGAATCAGCGCGACACGGGGAACTCCCTGATCGTCGGCGGTGGTGTCTTGATGAACATCACCGCCAGCAAAGGACAGGCATAGGCCCGCGGCTGCCAACCGCCGGGCCTTTTCGCTTTTGCATGAAACATGTGTACGCAACCAAACGGCAGGCCGCCCGGCCTGCCGAATGCGTTACCGGCTGGCAGGCTGCTGAAAAACGGTGGTGGCGCAGTTTCGATTTCCACAGGGGTAGCCCGAACACTGTGCCTTTCGGATCGGCCCGAATCTCGGGTAACCATTTCCCCGGGGAAGCACGTTACTAAAGTGGTATGTGGTAGAGATTTTAGTTGTGTGAGTAGCTCGGCGTACTATCATGAGAAATATCATGGCAGAACAACCGCGATCACAGACTCGCATTAATGCGAACGATATACCAGTGTCCAACCCGCATGCGGTTGAATCGACGTACGCGAACAATAGCGGGGTTGGGATTACGCTAACTGATATTCGCCTTATATTCACCGAGGTAGGCCAGGGATTTTCCGGGTCTACGACTCCTGCACCTGTTAATGTTCTTAAGGCCAACGTTGTAATTCCCCCGGCACAGGCTGAGGCGTTAATACAAGCGCTGACTATTGCTCTCCAGCAGCAGCAAACTCAGTTGCTTGCTTTCCGGCAACAGCAAGCCCAATCGCGCGAGCAACAGACGGTTCAGGCGACGGATGCAAGAAAAGCCAGCAAAGTCTAAGAGCCACAATGTGATCTTCCGGGTCACGTGCCCTTTCGGGAACACAGTTGACCTGTGGGAAAGAACGTGGATATTCCACACACAAATGCGGCACGACGATCAGGACATTTCTGGCAAACTTGATAATATTCGTGATGCAGTGCGGGATCCCGACCATGCACGCCGTAGCCGGGATGCCAACCACGGTGATACTACCTGCATCTATCAGAAGGTAGATGAAGGTACAAATTCAGTTTTGCTCGTCCCCGTGATATTTGAGGATCCCAATTACGAGGCGGGAGGGCTAACGGGCCATATAATGACGGCGTATATTCACGAGCCGGGGTATTTTTCTTTCAATATTGGTGAGATTTTCTGGACTGCCGATAGATTGAAGGAAAAGCCATGAAGTTATACTACGACGACCTGACCGACGTAATGCACATCTCGATAATCGAGAATGCTGGTCCTTGTATGCATGTGGAGAGCCCCTCCGGGTCAATATTGCTGGTCGAGAGAACAACAAACAGACTGGTGGGCGTAAGCATTTTCTATTTCTTCGCGAAACTTAAGGACGGATCACTAGAGTTGCCGGAAATGGCGTCAGCGGTGTTACCCAACGATTTCTTGAACAAGATCAGAATCTCTCCGCAATTTGCGTCACGCTAGAACTACGCACGTGCATTCTCATCCTAGAGCCTTTACCAGCAGGTCGTGTTCGACTGTCGATTTAGCGGCAATCGGCTCTGGTAGCAGGTTGCACAGTTCCTCAATCGTCCAGACGTGATCCGTCAATCCTGCCTGCATCGCTGGCGTCAAGCGCAGCGTTTTGTTTTCGTTCCACGCACTTTATAAGACACTACCCGTCACTGGCTACACGAGCGGCTCGTTCCAGTTCTCAAGATATTTCTTCACCACCACCATGAACTGATCGGCGACCGCGCCGTCGATGATGCGGTGGTCATAACCGATGGATAGGTGGCAGACCGAGCGAATCGCGATGCTGTCGTTGCCATCCTTGTCGGTGACGACCGCCGGCGTCTTATAAATGGCCCCCACCCCCAGGATCGCCACCTGCGGCTGGTTGATGATCGGCATGCCAAACTTGGCGCCGAAAATACCGGGATTGGTGATGGTAAACGTTCCTCCCTGCACTTCCTCCGGTTTCAAACGCTTGAGGCGCGCGCGCTCGCCGAGATCGGTAATGGCCCGCTGCAGCCCGACAAAGCTGAGTTCGTCGGCGTGCTTGACGACGGGAACAATCAATCCCCAGTCGAGCGCAACGGCGATGCCGATATTGATCTCGCGCTTGTAGTGAATGTTCTCGCCTTCGAGGGATGAATTGACCACCGGCCAGACTCGCAAGGCATGCGACACCGCCCGCGCATAGAAAGGCGTGTAGGTGAGTTTGACTCCAGTCGCCTCCTGAAACCGGATCTTCATCGTCTCGCGCAGCTTCACAATCCGTGTGAAATCGATTTCGAAGACGCCATGCACATGAGCACTGGTGCGCTTGGAAGCCACCATGTGCTCGGCGATTCTCCGGCGCATGACCGACATCGTCTCGATGGTTCCGGGAACGCCGGCAAACCTGTTCGCCGGGGTCACAGGCGGCACGGCAGGCGCGGACGGCACAGGTTGCGTCGCGGCATAGGCCGCCGACGGAGCCGCAGCGGGCTCGGGAGGCGCTGCCGCTGGCGCGGACAGTTGAGCCGGCGCTGCCTTGGCACGCTCGACGAATGCCAGAATATCTTCCTTGGTAATCCGGCCACTACTTCCAGTGCCGGTCACATGGCGCAAATCTACGCCATGCTCCTGCGCCAGCCGTCGCACCAGAGGCGAGGAACGAATGCGCTCAGATTCTTCAGCGCTGAGAGTTTCGACCGGTGCCGCTTCCCGCGGACCGGTAGTCGCGATTGCAACCGGCATCGCCGGCGCGCCGACTGGGGCCGCGGAGGGTTGAGCGGCCGCAGCGCCTTCAGAGGCGATCACCGCGACTACGTGGTTGACTTGGACCGTTTGTCCAGCCGCCGCCTTGATTTCACTCAGTACGCCGCTGGCAGGGGCGGGAATTTCGGCATCGACTTTGTCTGTCGAGATTTCAAACAGCGGCTCATCGCGCGTAACTTTGTCGCCCAGGTTCTTCAGCCAGCGCGTGATGGTGCCTTCAAAGATGGACTCTCCCATCTGCGGCATGACAACCTCGGTGGTCGTGCCGGCCGGTAACCCCGGCGCTCGGGACGGTTGCGTGGCCGCAGCGGGCGGCGCAACCTGTGTGGGACCCGTATCGCGCGCCGCTGGCGGCTGCACAACGCGGACGGCCGCACCGGAGTCGTCGATCACCGCGACCACGGAGTTCACTTGCACGGTTGCGCCCGCCTGCGCCTTGATCTCCTTGAGAATGCCGCCGGCAGGGGCTGGAATTTCGGCATCGACTTTGTCGGTCGAGATCTCAAACAGCGGCTGATCGCGCTCCACTCGCTCACCGGGCTGCTTGAGCCACTTGGTGATCGTGCCTTCGAAGATCGACTCTCCCATCTGGGGCATGATGACATCGGTCGGCATAGATTTCCTTCCGCAGGTGCTTTTGCTCCGCAACCCACTCAACTTCGACAGCACAACGGAGATGCTAGAGCGGTTTCAGCATGGGTGTACCAAAGCTATCGACGCCGGGCTGACTTTCACCCAGGCAAACGTTAAAGGCGGCGTTTGCCGGGGCTCGTATGCCCGGGCTGCTTCATGGGATATAACCTTTCGCAAAACCGGTCTAGCCGGACGACCCCAGGCGCATGGGTGCGCTTGCGGATTCCGCAGAGCCGGTACAAACGTTGAATTATACCTTTTGCCGGCAGGCACTCGGCGGCACGCCTGGGCACCTGGTTGGCAGGAAGTCAGCGCTGGGGCTGGCTGCCCGGTGTTGGCGGCGCTGCCGGTGGCGGAGCCGACTGCCCGGGGTTGGCGGCGGCGTTGCCTGCGGCGGAGGCGAGTTGACCGTTGCCGGAGCAACCGCTTGCCGCCAAGCCTCCTGCGCTTCAGCGGGAAGATTAGCCGAGTGTTTGACGAAGGTGACGACCTGCCATATCTGATCGTCGCTTAAAATCCCCGCCCAACTCGGCATACCGCTGAGCCTTATGCCGTGCTTGACGACCCAGAATAGATGGGCATCCGGATCGCCAGGAATGCTATTGATGATTTGCGGAACCGGGGGATTGAATTTGGCACCCACTGGGCTGATTCTCTGCAACAATCCGCCGTGACAATAAGAGCAGTTCTGCTCATAGAGGCGAGCGCCTGCCGCTAGGTTCTGTGCATTCGGCTGCATCGGGTTGTCTTGCTTGGGCATGTTGCGATCGACGTACTCGTCCATCGCCTTCTCCGCCAGCCAGCGCTCAACTGCGCTGGGCGGATTGTCGGCCCCGATCGGGAGCTTGCCCAGGTGAACATACTGATAGGTCCCCCCGAGGATGGCAGCCACGGTCAGCACCACACCAGTAATGATCCCTCGCATCCCAGCTCCTCCTTGTTGCAACCTAAAGCTTCACTGCGAGATCGACGACAGCCCTGGGCCTGAGTCCGGCGGCTGAGCCGGGCTTCCCAGATCATTATCCCTCAAGACAGCTTCAGCGCGCAGAATGCGGGCATTTATAAATGGCTGAAGACGGTGAATTTACCCCAGCCGCAGAATCAATGGCCTTGGGCCCGGATGTCCGGCTCTTGACGCAACCCGGGAGTGACAACTCTGGCCCAAGCAGCTGCATCTGCTCTGTAGTGCCCTAGTTTGGCCCGATTCCGAGGACTTCAGGATGCGTCAGTGTACAAGGGTTGTGGATTATTGCTGATTGTTTTGTTGCTTAACATTGCCTCTGCCGGGGGCGTCAATATCGTGCCCACGACCACGCTTGCCGCCGAGACGGCGAACAATACCAGTGCAAGCGATCAATTCCCAGGCACCTCGAATGGCAACGCGGTTCCGGGCCCGGCGAGCAAGCTGCCATTGCGCAATTTGCTATATTCCGGCGCGACCACCAAGATTTTCGTCCACGTACAGCCTTGGTGGGGCGACCCCGCGCACATCTCAATCGGCTACGATTCGGCCGATCCGGCCCAGGTACATCGGCAGATTGTGGACATGATCAGCCGCGGCGTCGATGGCATCATCATCGATTGGTACGGTATCAACTGCCCAAACGCAGCGCAGTGCGAGCACGAAAATGCCGCGACGATGGCGTTGCTAAAGGAAGCGGAGTTGCACCCTGGTTTCGAGGTGGCCGTGTGCCAGGATTGGGGAGACCTGAGCGAAGAGCGCAAGTCCAAGCGCCTGGAAGACCTGATTTCGGACCTCAATTATGTCCATGACCACTTCGAGCCGTCGCCCAGTTACATGCGGAGAAACGGGAGACCTGTAATTACGTTTTTCGGCTTTGAGGCAAGCCGGTTCACGCGAAGCGAATGGAACGAAGTACGCAAACGCGTGCAAGGATCTCCCCTGTTCATCTTTCACAATTCCGGTGGTTTCTCAGAGCCGCAATCCAATGGCAGTTTTTCCTGGGTGCAACCGGCACAGCCCGGCCTGAATTTGTCGGGGCTCGCCTATCTGGACAACTTCTACCAGGTGGCGCTTTCGAAGTCCTCGGAGCTTGCGATCGGCTCCGGCTACAAGGGTTTCAACGATTCGCTTGCGTCGTGGGGACAGAACCTTAATATCAACCAGCAATGCGGGCAAACCTGGTTGGCGAGCTTCGCCGAAGCAGGCAAATACTATTCGCCCGATACGCAATTGGAAGACCTGGAAATCGTAACCTGGAACGACTACGAGGAAGGCAGCGAGATCGAAACCGGCATCGACAACTGCATCTCCGTGGTGCCTTCTCTGAATGGGCAAATCCTAACCTGGAGCGCGGTCGGAGGAGCCGAGAACACGCTGGACCACTACGTGGTATTTATCTCCAGCGATGGCGTGAATTTAATGCCGCTGGCGGCGATAACCCCTGGAAATGACGTGCTCGACCTGAGCACCTACGGGTTCGACCCCGGCCAATCCATTACGATCTTCGTCGAGGCCGTAGGCCAGCCGAGCATCCTGAACCACATCTCGGCGCCAGTCCAAGTCACCTTCTAGCTCTAGCATAGATGTGCCCTGGAAGCTATCGCCGCCCGCTCATGGGATGTCCTTTTCGCGAACTGGCCTGATACAACTTGAGCCTGCGCGCACAACGTCTTTATCTTTCACGCCAGGCAAACAGGCACGATCCAGCGGCGGCGCAGGCGTCGGCAGGTCCTCTTCGACTCGACAACCCGCTTGCCCGCTCGCCGTCTCCGGGTGCAGCGCGAACTCCGGCGCCTCCAGGCGGTAGTCGGGCAGGTTGTAGCTTTGCAACATCGACGACGCGGCTTCATCCTGACCACAGCCGCGGTGCTCCGCCTGAGATTTCGGTTTTCCTACGGCTGATGAGTTGCTGGATTCGTCGGCCATGGTTCTCCCACCAGAACAGTTTCCACGTTCAGGCAAAATGCGTGTCCTCGCGATGCAGCCGCCGTAGCTCTTCGGGGATTTTGGCGGGCGTGTCCCGTGGCGCGGTCGCGACCGGCGCGGCAACCCCAGGAACACTCGCCAACAGGTCGTCGAGCGATTCCAGCCAGAGAATCTGCGAGTCGAATACAAATCCGAAATTCCGGGTCACGAGCGGCAGCACTTCCTCGATGGGTAAGCGCGCGCCGGTTTCGAGCTGCATGGAAGTCACCGGCTTGCCGCTAATGCCGCAGGGAATAATGAGCTTGAAGTATTCGAGATCGGTGGTGACGTTGAGGGCTAAGCCGTGCGAGGTTACGCCGCCGGAAATGTGCACGCCAATGGCGGCAATCTTGCGCTCCGCACCCGGCTCGATCCTAGCCTCCGAAGCAGCCGGGTCGGCAACGGTCCACACGCCTGTCATGCCTTGGATGCGTTGCGTTTCAATTCGATATTGCGCGCAGGTGCGCATCAGCACCTCTTCCAGTTTGCGGACGTAATCCACCGCGCCGAGCTTCGGGCTGAAACTCCGCAGGTCGAAAATGGGATAGGCAACCAGCTGGCCGGGACCATGGAAGGTGACATCGCCGCCGCGATTGATTTCGAAGACCTCGACTCCTTTGGCGGCGAGGAACTCGCGCGAGGCAACGATGTTCGCGGGTTTGGCATTGCGTCCAAGGGTGATTACCGGCGGATGCTCAAGCAGCAGCAATACATTGGGAACACGCGCTTGCTTGCGCAGCTCGACCAGCGTTTCCTGCAAGCCGAGCGCAGTGCCGTAGTCGACAACGCCAAGATAAAGGACAGCAATGGAATTCATCAGGCACCCCGGCCCTTTGCGGAACGCTCGGGCTTCCGCGGTGGCCGCTCTAAAGATCATAATTTATCTTCGCTTCGTTATCTTCCGCTTATCTTCTTATCTTCCGCACGGCCACCCGCCTACGCTGCACCTGCCGGACGCAGGTGACATCCGGCCGCGAGATTGCAGACATTTGGAATCACCGGCAAGGTCGATGTTTTGGGATATCACGCGAAAAAGGCGGCTGCCGGAAAGCAGCCGCCGAGTGAATGCGGAGAAGATGCGGAGAAGCAGAACTAACCGAGCAAACGCGCAACATCCTTGGCAAAATACGTAAGAATAATCGAAGCCCCCGCACGCTGGATGCTCAACAACGTTTCCAGCATGATGCGGTCGTGATCGATCCAATCCATCTGCGCGGCAGCCTTGATCATGGCGTACTCGCCGCTGACCTGGTAGGCCGCGATCGGCACATCGAAGCGGCGCCGCGCCTCGGCAATCACGTCCAAATAGGCAAGTGCCGGCTTCACCATGATCATGTCCGCGCCCTCTGCGAGGTCCAACTCGATCTCGCGCATGGCTTCGCGCGGGTTGGCGGGGTCCATCTGATAGGAGCGCCGGTCACCGAACGCCGGAGTCGAATCGGCGGCTTCGCGGAATGGACCATAAAACCCGGAGGCGAACTTCGCGGCATACGACAGGATCGGGGTATTCAGGAATCCGTTGGCATCGAGCGCCGAGCGGATCGCGGCCACGCGGCCATCCATCATGTCGGAAGGCGCGATGATATCGACCCCGGCTCGCGCCTGCGAGACCGCGGTCTTGGCCAGGATTTCCAGCGTGGCGTCGTTGACGATCTCATATTCCGCTTCGGGAGCCGTGGCCGCCGCCGCACCCGCCTTCAGCCCCAACAAGCCAACAACGGGCTTGTCGGGAGCCCCGGAAGAAACGCCACTGGCACGGCTTTCGACCTTCTTGACGATTCCGCAATGGCCGTGCGACATGTATTCGCAGAGGCAGACATCGCCCAGGATCAGCAGATCGCGCACTTCGCTCTTGATGGCGCGCGAAGCCTGCTGCACGATTCCATCGTCGGCCCAAGCGCCGGTCGCAATTTCGTCTTTACTTTCGCGGCAGTCCGAAGAGGATAATTCCCGGAATCCCGAGCTTCTTTACCTCGGCGGCTTCTTTGACCGCTTCGTCGACCGAGAGATTGCAGACGCCGGGCATCGAGCGAATCTCTTTGCGCACGCCCTCACCGGGGCAGACGAAGAGCGGATACACGAATCCCTCGGGCGAAAGACGGGTTTCGCGCACCATCGAGCGCAAAGTATCGGAGCTCCGCAGACGGCGCAGGCGGCTAGCCGGAAATGCCATAACCAAAAAGTTTAGCATCTCCCTCCACCACTCGCGCAGTGACGCTTATCACAGCCGTAACTCTATGTATCACAATACGTTCCGTGTCTGCTCGTGCGGGTGGCGAATTCTTCCCGGCTGCGCGGCTAGCAGCGAAAAATCGCCATCAGGTTCGACGGCGAACCCGCCGCCAAGACCACGCGGCTGGCGGAAGTCCCGCATGGGCGCGGGAGTGTAGGATAGATCGAGATAGATGGCCGTTCCCTTACTACACAACAGCGCCCGCGTTCTCGAGTTCGACCGCCTGCGAGAGCTCCTGCGTGGCTATTGCCAATCGGAGCTTGGGCAGGCGCGGGTCGAGGCGCTTGAGGCCACCGGCGACCGCGCCTGGATTGAGCGTCAACAGCAGCTCACCACCGAGGTCCGCCAGTACCTGCGCGCCGGCGGGCGTTTCGATTTCGCCGGGCTCGTCGATTCCCGCAAGATGCTGGAGAAGTCGCGCATTCAAGGCGCCATGCTGGAGGTCACGGAGATCCGCGATCTGCTCACGGTGGTGGACCGCGTGGCGGAGTGGCGCGAGATCGCTATGCATCCGCCGGCCTCGCTGAAGGAAGCCTGGCCCGCCGTCGAGGAACTCTCGGCGCAAATTGCCGACTTCACGCAATTGCTGCGCTTTTTTCGCGGCAAGCTGCTGCCCGACGGCACGCTCGACGATCACGCTTCGCCCACGCTGGGCGGGATACGCCGCGAAATCGAGCGTCAGCGCCGGCTGATCCAGGAATCCTTGCGCGGCTATCTGCGGCGACTGTCCGAAGGCGGAACGCTGCAGGACGAACTGATTACCATTCGCGGCGAACGCTTTGTCATTCCCGTGAAATCCGAGCACAAGCGGCGCGTGCAGGGAGTCGTCCATGGCGCTAGTTCCAGCGGACAGACGGTGTTTGTCGAACCGCTGGAGACCATCGAGCAGAACAACGAGCTGGTGCGCTTGCTGGAAGAAGAGCAGGCGGAAATCCAGCGCATTCTCCGTGAAATGACCGCGCGCATCGGCGAACAGAGCTTGCCATCGCCGACGGCGTCGAGCGCATTGCCGAGCTGGAACTGCAATTTGCCAAAGCCCGCTTTGCCGAGGACTACGGCTGCGTGCCGGTGCGTTTTCTGGAAGTTGGCGGCCCCGCTTCCGCGGCGCGGGCAGCGGGCGACACCTTCATCGTCCGCCATGCCCGTCACCCTTTGCTGGAGCGCACGCTGCGAGCCAAGGCTCACGGGACGAAGCTGATTCCGATTTCGCTCGAGCTCGACGGTGAACACCGCCAGCTTGTCATCAGCGGCCCCAATACAGGCGGAAAGACTGTTGCCCTGAAGACCATAGGGCTGCTCGCGTTGATGGCGCAGTCCGGGATTCCCGTGCCGGCCGATCGCGCCGAGTTCCCGGTTTTCGATGCCGTGCTGGCCGACATTGGCGATTACCAGTCCATCGAGCAGAACCTCTCGACCTTCTCCGCGCACATTACCAATCTTGACTTCATCTCGCATACCGCGGAGCGTGAATCGCTGGTGCTGCTCGACGAACTCGGTTCAGCCACAGACCCGCAGGAGGGTGCGGCGCTGGCCGTTGCCATCGCCGAGTATTTCCGCCGGCGCCAATCCGTGTGCATCATCTCTACCCATCACACTTCGCTGAAGGTATACGCCGAGAACACGCCGGGCGTGCTCAACGCCGCCGTCGGCTTCGACGAGCAGACGCTGGCTCCCACCTACGAATTGCGGGTTGGCGTGCCGGGTGCTTCGGCGGGCATCAATATCGCGCAAAGACTGGGGCTCAACGCGGAGATCATCGCCGAAGCGCGGCAGCGCATCAGCAGCCAGACGCAGGATGTCTCTCGCTTCCTCGACCGCCTGCACCACGATCTGCGGGAGATCGACAGCGAACGCGCGCAACTGGCAGTGCGCGAGCAGGAAATTGCCGCCGAGCGCCGCCGTCTGGAGAATGAAGGGCTCAAGCAGCAGCGCGAAAAAGTCCGCGAACTGGAACGCAAGCTGGAGAGCCTTCTGCGCGACTTTGAGTATCATGCGCGCGAGTCGGTCAACGCCATTCAGGATCGCGCCGAGTCTTTGAAGCTCAGCCGCGAGGCGGAGCGCCGCATCGCTCGGGCGCGTCGCGAATTCCGCGAGCAGTTCAACCAAGCGATTGTGGCGCACACCAGCGGGGCGGACCGCGATGACCCGAATGCGCAACCGCACCGCGTGCAGCACGTCAGCGAAGGCGACACCGTGCAACTGAAGTCTCTGGGCCGCGCCGGCAAGGTCACCCGCAAGTTTCCCGACGATGCCGTGGAAGTCCAGGTTGGCCCCATGAAGGTGCGCGTTCTCATCGACGACATCGCCGAGGTCGTGGCCCGCGCCGCCAACAGCCCGGTGCAGGCAGCACGTCAGAAGGGAATCAGCGTTCACCTGCGCAACGAAGACGAGAGCGCGCCGGCGGAGTTGAATGTCATTGGCCACAATGTTGATGACGCCACGCGCGAGCTGGAAAAATTCCTTGACCGCGCTTTTCTCGCCGGTCTGTCGCGGGTGCGCGTCGTGCACGGATCGGGCATGGGAATACTGCGACGCGCCCTTCGCGAGTATCTGAAAAGCCATCCGCAGGTCGCCACCGTCAGCGAGCCTCCACAGCAGGAGGGCGGCGCCGGAGCGACGGTCGTGGAGTTGAAGGTGTAATGAATCGTCTCGATCAGCAACTTGCATTCGTTCTGGAAATCGACAAGCTCAAGACCATCTTGCGGCAGACATTGCTCACCGACTCTTCGCGCCGCGAAAACTCGGCGGAGCATTCCTGGCATCTGGCAATCATGTCTTTTCTGCTCGCCGAGTATGCGACAACGCCTGTCGACAACCTTCGCGTCATCAAGATGCTGTTGGTGCACGACCTGATCGAGATCGATGCCGGCGACACCTTCGCCTACGACGCGGCCGGCAATGTCGGCAGAGCCGAACGGGAGCAGCGCGGTGCCGAGCGCATCTTCGGTCTGCTGCCCGAGGAGCAGGAACGCGAGCTGCGCGCCTTGTGGGAGGAATTCGAAGCCTTCAAAAGCGCAGAATCGAAATACGCCAACGCGCTCGACCGCCTTCAGCCATTGCTGCACAACGCACACACCGAAGGCGGCACCTGGCGCATCCATTCCGTCGCTCGCGATCAGGTCTACCGGCGCATGGAACCCATTCGCACCGCGCTGCCCGAACTCTGGCCGGTGGTGACCCGCATCATCGAGGATGCCTGCGCGCGCGGCTGGATCGTTTCGTAGACAGCCCGTCTGCTAAAACCGGAAAATGATTCCTCCGCTGAAATTCGCCCGGTTTTCGAAGTTGTGCGAGCGAACGTAGAAGCAGTTCCCGAATAGGTTGCAGGCATAATCCGGCGTGGAATTAGCGTAGGTCGGCATGTACCGGATGTCGCCGCGCAATCCGAAATTCTTGGACAGGTAATACTTTGCTCCGCCTCCAAGATTGAACCCGAACGCCGTCCGGTCAGGGTTGCCGTTGTCGTTGGATTCATGGGTGAATCCGAGACCTCCGGCGACGAATGGAACGAATTTCCGCTCCCGGAAATAGCCGCTCCCAAGGAAGGGATACAGAACCCCGAACTGGTATTGGTCGATGTTGGAGTCGAATGCCTCGGTATACAAGCCAGTAACGAAATCGTGCTGGCTGTAGGTGGTCTGGTTGCGCGCCCACATGAACTCCAACTGTAGGGTGTCCAAAACCGAGTAATCGAAAAAGGCACCGAAGCTCAAACCGCTGTTCACACGCAACTGGTCGATGGTCGAGGTATTCGTTGTACCAAATGGGATGAAGCTTCCAGGCGCTCCGAACGCACTCTCGACGGGATAGCTGGCGCTGGTTTCAAAACCGGCGAAGGGCGAGATTTCAAAGCGCCGACTATTCTGCGCCAAAGCCGCTTCAGCAAGCATAACCAGAGTGATAGCAAGCCAACACAACTTCCAAACCCGCATCGCTCCTCCTTACGATTCTGGCTTATGATTCTGGTGATTCTCGCGGTCACGCGCTTGTGATGCAAAGCGCGCGCCGCGCGCCGGCGATACCTATGCAAAAACACTGGCATCAACCCGGAACGCCGCGCATAGTTGCCATTGAAAGTTCGAATCCTATGCACTTTCGCGGGTTTTCCACACCTATGCAGAGCTAAGACTCGCTTTTCACAGGCTTTCCACAGAAATACGCGTACTCCGCCGCGGCGACTCAGGCAAACTATTCATCAATGGCGAATCCCGGAGATTTTGCGTACACGCTCAAGCAGCAGGCCGATATCGTCCGCATCATCGGCGAGTACATTCGCCTCAAGCGCGCGGGGGCACAGAATTACTCCGGACTCTGTCCTTTCCACGGCGAGAAAACAGCGTCGTTCTCCGTACATGCCTCGCGCCAGTTCTTTCATTGTTTCGGCTGCGGTGAGTCCGGCGATGTGTACAAGTTCTTGCAGCGGATCGAGAACATCTCCTTTCCTGAGGCGGTACGGCTGCTGGCGCAGAAGCTGGGCGTGCCCATGCCGAAGGTGCAGTTTGACAGTCCGGCTGAGGCTCGCGAGGCCAAAATCCGCGGAACTCTCCTCGATCTTCACGAGGCGGCTTGCCGGTTTTTTGAGGACAGGCTGAAACGCCCGGAAGCGGCGCACGCTCGCGAATACCTCAAAGGCCGCGGTTTGGAAGCGGAGGCGATCGCGCGCTTCCGTATCGGCTACGCGCCCGATTCCGGCTTCCTGCTGCGCGACGCCATCAAGCAAATGGCCGACGACGAGTTGTTGCGGGAGTCGGGATTATTTTCCCAAGCCGCCCCGCGAGACGCCGCCGCGCCCTCCGCTGGCGTGAGCGAGAGTACGGCCGCGACGACAGCTCAGGACAAATCCGGCCGCGACGCGCAGCCCTCTGTGCTCTACTCGAAGTTCCGCAACCGGGTCGTCTTCCCCATCTGCAACGAGCAGGGCAAGATCATCGCCTTTACCGGGCGCACGCTAGCCTCAGACGAGAAGTCGGGGCCCAAGTACCTCAACTCGCCGGAAACCGCCATCTACCATAAGTCGCGCATACTCTATAATTTGCACCTGGCCAAGGAGGCCATCCGGCAGCTCGATTACGCCGTCCTGGTCGAAGGCCAAATGGACTGCATCTCGGTCTACAATGCCGGCTTTCACAATGTGATTGCCAGCTCAGGCACCGCCTTCACCGAAATCCAGGCCAAGCTGCTCAGCCGCTTCAGCAAGAAAATCGTGGTAAGTTTTGACCCTGATGCCGCCGGGGCCGCCGCCGCCGAGCGAAGTTTGGATTTGCTGGTTTCAGAGGATTTCAACATCAAAGTCGCCACCTTGGAGGTGGGTTACGATCCGGATCTCCTAATTAGAAAAAAGGGTGCCGATGCCTACGGAGCGGCTCTTTCTGGCTCAAAGGATTACTTCGAGTTCCTATGCTTGCGAACGCGGACAAAGTTCCCTGGCAACAGCGTCGAGACGAAGATTCAGTCGCTTAACTCCCTCCTGCCACGGATCGAGCGGGTTGCCAATAAGACAAAACGACTCGAAATCGCAAATAAAGTGATTGAAAGCCTTGGAGTTCAACACGCTGTTGTCATTCGAGATTTCAGGAAAGCGCTGGACGAAAGCGCGCGTGAGATGGAGGTCGCTACAAGGCTAGGCGCGGGAAAATGGGCACTGCCGGGATTACTCATGACCAAAGCCGAGCGTGTCCTGATCCGCGCCCTCGCGGGTGGAATGGGCCTCGGTCACGAAGGAGTCTCGAGCCGGGAAGGCGAAGATACTGAGTTCGATCCCCAGCGCCAAGCCTGCTTTGTCCTCACCTCGGAGCGTCTGCACGAGGGGTTATCGGCCGAAACACTGATCGCGGCCTTGGCGCAAGCGGTAGCCGACGGGAAAGATCCCATGTCGTTGGAGTTGGCAGATGCCGACCGGCGATTGATGGCGGCAGCCCTTATGGATGAAGACGAGCCACTGACTCCGGAATCACTCCATGCGGCACTCGAAGCTCTGCGCCGCCTCAAACTGGAACACCGGCAAAGGGAGTTGAAAAGCCTGATCGCCGACGCCGAACGCAAGCAGGACTCGGTCACGCTGGGGCAGCTTCTACGCGAGAAGATGGGTATCGATAAGCTGCTTCGTCCCGGTCAGGAACCGACCAATCCCTAGCAGGCTGCCGTCAGGCTAACCGGCTTCTCGACGGGCTTTATGTAAGTCTATGAACCAGTTTAGGTTACAGTATTAGAAAGAAAGCGGGAACTCGAGCCCAACTGATCATCCGGGCCATCTATATAAGTGCGGTGATGGGTTCCCGAGCAAGCGGCATTGGCTCCGTGCTAAAATAGGAAGGTTTCTGCCTGTTACCGATATCCATATATCGATTCCTCTTAGTGTGCGATCAAACTGGTGGTCTGGCGGTCTGCTTTGCCGCCACGAAGGGTATTTGCGTTGGCTCTTGACGATAAATTTGACGATATCAAAAAGTTGATCGATGTAGGCAAAGAGAAGGGATACCTGACCTACAACGAGGTCAATGATCTGCTTCCCAACGACCTGCACTCTCCCGAGGATCTTGACGATCTGCTGACCACGATCGGCACGCAAGGCATCGACATCCTTGAGGGGCCGAAGCTGCCATCCGCCGCTCTCGACAAGAAATACGACACGGAGGTTGAGGCTGGCGAGGATGTTGAACTCGACCTCACGCCCGGCGCGCTGGAAAAGACCAACGACCCGGTCCGTATGTACCTGCGCGAAATGGGCACGGTTCCATTGCTCACCCGCGAAGGCGAAGTCGAAATTGCCAAGCGAATCGAACGCGGCCAGCTTCGCGTTCTGAAGGCGCTTTCCCGTTCTCCCATCGTCATCCGTGAAATCCTCGCCATGGGCGAAGACCTGAAACGCGGGGTCCGCTCGATCAGGGAAGTGGTGGTCTTTGACGAAGAGGAGATCACCGACGAAGTCCTGCAGAACCGTTTGAAGGACACTACCGCCAAAGTCGACGAGTTAAATAAGCATTACCGGAAGGCGCAGCAACTGGCTGCCAAGTTTGCGGAGATTCCTTCCAAGGACAAGAAGCGGGCGCGCGAGTATCGCAAGGTCCGTTGGGCGCTGGGACGCGAGCAGGTGGAGGTCTCCCGGCAAATCCGCCAATTGGGTTTCACCAACAGCGAGCGCAAGCACCTGATCGATCGCGTCAACAAGACCGTCGACAGCATGAAGGCGCTCGACAAGCAGATCCAGAACCTGGAGAACCGCGTCGCGGCTACCCGCTCGGAGGAGCAGAAGAAGGAACTGCGCCGCCAGAGCCGCCAACTGCGCTCGGACATGGAGCGCATCGAGCACGAGGCCGGCGCCGGCTTCAACGATATGCGGCGCACGCAGCGCGAGATCATCCAGGGTGACATGGATGCCGAGTACGCCAAGCGTGAACTGATCGAAGCGAACCTGCGCCTGGTGGTCTCCATTGCCAAGAAATACACCAACCGCGGACTGCAATTCCTCGACCTCATTCAGGAAGGCAATATCGGTTTGATGAAGGCGGTCGACAAGTTCGAGTACCGACGCGGCTATAAGTTTTCAACGTACGCCACCTGGTGGATTCGCCAGGCAATCACGCGCGCCATCGCCGATCAGGCTCGCACTATTCGCATCCCCGTGCACATGATCGAGACGATCAATAAGCTGATCCGCACCTCGCGCCAACTGGTGCAGGAGCTGGGCCGCGAGCCCACTAGCGAAGAGATCGCCAAGCGCATGGACATCCCGGTTGCCAAGGTGCGCAAGGTGCTCAAGATCGCGCAGGAACCCATCTCGCTGGAAACCCCAATCGGCGAAGAAGAAGATTCGCATCTTGGCGACTTCATCGAGGACCGCGCCGTGATCTCGCCGGCCGAAGCCGTCATTAACGTCAACCTCAAGGACCAGACGGCGCAGGTGTTGCGTACCCTGACTCCGCGTGAGGAGAAGGTCATCAAGATGCGCTTCGGACTGGAGGATGGCAGCGAGCACACGCTCGAAGAAGTAGGCCAATCGTTTGCGGTCACCCGCGAACGCATCCGCCAAATCGAGGCGAAAGCCCTGCGCAAGCTGCGCCATCCCTCACGCTCGCGCAAACTGCGGGCTTTCATGGACGGCGTGCACGACTAAGATTTAAAGAAGTTCGCTCAGGGAAAGAGCGTGCTCAAAAGCCATTCGATCGCCGGTGGCCAGCCCCTCGCAAGATGCATCGAAGGCTTGGGACTGGCATGACTGCGGACGTATCCGTAACCAGCGAACTCGGAACTTACGCGTGTCCCGTATGCAAGCGTCTCTTGCGCCAAGATGAGGGTTTGCTCCGCTGTCCTCTCTGCTCCCAAACCTACCCAATCAGGGAGGGAATCCCTGACTTCATTCTGGAAGAGCTATCCCGAAGCTCGGACCCCGTACTCAGGAGAATGCGCTTCATCGATCGGATGGCGCGCATTTACGAGACGAGGTTTTGGTATCCGATCGTTCTAAGTATCTACGGCGGCTTTCACAGCCCATCTCTCACCCAACTGGTGAGTACAGTGTCTCGGAAAGTCCAATCGACCAAAGGCCGTGTGCTTGATATCGCCTGCGGCCCCGGCACCTTTGGCCGGCGGATCGCATCACCGTCGAAGGAGGTGTTCGGGATCGACGTATCCATGGGAATGCTTCGGCAAGGCGCCGCTTACACCGAACGCGAAAGCATTCCCAACGTGCATTTCGCCCGTGCCAGAGTGGAGGCTCTTCCGTTCGAGGACAATCTTTTCGATGCCGTCGTCTGTTGTGGCTCACTTCATCTCTTTGCGGACACTACGGTTGCTTTGCGCGAGATGGCTCGCGTCATGAAGCCAGCAGCCGTCCTTGCAGTCTTCACTTTCGTCGCGGGTCACGGAGGTATCCTGAAGTTTCGCCGGGTGCGTGAATGGAGTCACAGCAATCACGGCCTTCATGTGTTCGACCTTGCTGAGATGGAGCGGTGTTTGACCGCTTCAGGCTTTAAGGACTTTCAGCCCGAAGTATCTGGCTCCATTCTGACATTCAGCGCCCGCAAGCAAGCGGCCTGACGGCATCCGCGGCGCGAAACTTCACCGCGTCAGGAAAACTCTCTCGTTCGGGTATGCCGTCTGCACAAAGCCCGCGAAGCCAACGAGAAGCGCGATTCCAAAGCACCGGTTTCAGTGCAAATTTGAGCTGACAAAGACCAGCGCAATCAATTACACCCGGTTTTTCCAAGCCGTTCCACAGGAATCCGCAGCTATTCACAGCATACCCGAAGCTGCGCCGCGCTTCGTGCTTGAGCCCCGCGGATTCATCAGGCACTCTGTCGGTAACGCAACGGTGGAAGCCAAACGTGATGCTTCCCAGGAGCGGATAAGGCGAAGGCGACGCTAGCCGGGTTTTTCGGCACTCGCTCGGGTTGCTCTGCCGCACGGCGTCAGGCGCCTGTGCAATCGGGATGCGATAGGCAACATGCCACAGCGCTCGGCGAAGCGTTGGCGGTGGGCACATCGCTCTCCCGGCGGTGCACGGTGGCGCAAGCCGTGGGTGCCGCAACAGCTCGCAGCGTCGCCGCTCAGGCAACCAAGAGGGGTACGGGTGTGCCGTCATGTGTGGGCGCGGACTCAGGGAGGGTCCCGTACCGCACGCTGTGCGCACTGCTCCCGATGAGTAGCCGATCCGCCAACTGGAAAGGGAGCCAGGTTTAACCGCTTTGTACGTGTCTTGCGCGGGGCAATCAGCCCGGCGCTTCGCGTCGGCGCACACCAGGCTCCCGGCTTTCCGCTCGGCGGCGGGAGCAGCGTCGTTGAGTTTGGTCTCCACTTGCCTGGGCCCGGGTGCGCGGCTGGCGCCCCGGGCTCTTTTTCGAGCCAGCGCATACTGAACCGTTCCATGGGCTGGGCGAAGCATCGAATCAGGTAGCACGAATGGCAACCACCGATTACAGCTTAGATCGCGGACTGCCCTCCAATGTCGAGGCCGAGCGCTCGCTGCTGGGCGCGATTCTGCTGGATAACACGCTCTATACCGACGCCGGCGCCGTGCTTAAGCCCGACGACTTCTTCCTCGACGCGCATCGCCGTATTTACGCGCGCATGCTCGAGATGGTCGATACCAGCCGGCCCATCGACAGCGTAACCCTTAGCGAAGAGTTGAGCCGCCACAAGGAGCTGGAGGCGGTGGGCGGCGTCGCTTATCTCTCGTCGCTCACCGATGGCACGCCGCGCCGCACCAGCATCGAGCACTATGTCCGCATCGTGCGCGACAAGTCGCTCATGCGTGGCGTCATCCGCGCCGCCAACACCATCATGCAGAACGCGCTCGACCAGTCGGACACGGCCGCCGATGTGCTCGACCGCGCCGAGGCGGAGATTTTCAGTCTTTCGGAGAACCGCAACCAGCAGGACCTGATCTCGGTCGCGCAGGTTGCGATGGACTCGTTCGGCGGTAACCTCGACAAGCTGTATGAGCGCGGCGGGCGCATTACCGGCCTCGAAACCTACTTTAGCGATCTCGACGACCTCACCAGCGGGCTGCAACGCAAGGAACTGATTATCATCGCTGCCCGCCCCTCGATGGGCAAAACCGCTTTTGCCATCAACATTGCCGAGAACTGCGCGGTGCGCGACAACAAGGTAGTCGCCGTCTTCTCGCTGGAAATGGGCAGGGAGGCATTGCTGCACCGCATGCTCTGTTCGCAGTCGCGCGTCGATTCACAAAACCTGCGCAAAGGCTTTCTCGGAAAGGAAGACATGGGAAAGCTGCGCGATGGCTTGGACGCGCTCATGCAGGCTCCCATCTTCATCGACGACACGCCCGGCATCTCGATTACCGAACTGCGCGCCAAATCGCGACGGCTGAAGCAAAGAGAAGGACGGCTCGATCTGCTGGTCGTCGACTACCTTCAGCTCATGTCGGCCTCGGCGCCCGGCGGACGCCGCTATGAGAATCGCACCCAGGAAGTCTCGGCCGTTTCGCGCGGCCTCAAGGCCATCGCCAAGGAACTCGACGTACCGCTGGTGGCGCTCTCGCAGTTGAGCCGCGCTCCGGAAAACCGCGGCGGCAAGGACAATGAACCCAAGTTGAGCGACCTGCGCGAGTCGGGCGCCATCGAGCAGGATGCCGACGTGGTCATGTTCCTCTATCGCCCGGAGGTCTACGACTACGAACACAAAGATCCCGACATCGAAAATAAAGCCAAGCTGATCATCGGCAAGCAACGCAACGGTCCCACCGGCACCGTACAACTGGCGTTCTTAAAGTCGTTTACCCGCTTTGAAACCCTCGAGCGCAGCGCCTGGATGCAGTAAGCCATGATTCCCGCATTGCCGTTCCGGTTCCATGTCGTTTTGTACCAGGTCAACCGCACCATTCTTTGTTCATTTCTTATCGCGCGAAAGGAATCATGAGTTTTGGACGCGTGTTTTCAGTAACTTGGTCGATTGCAAGCCCGTCCCAGGGCCTGACAGCATGGCCGGCGCACTTCCGAGTTGCGGCTGGCCGCCGCCGGCTCAATTGTGCATGGCCAGCTTGTCCTTCCAGTTCCCGCCAGAGCGTGCGAGAATAAAGCTACCGCAATGAATTCCACCGTAAACTTAGCTATCACGCCAGAAGTCATTCGCGATCACGGCATCACGCCCGATGAGTACCGGAAGATTCTGAAGTGGCTTGGCCGCGAGCCAACCATGACGGAACTGGGCATTTTCAGCGTTATGTGGAGCGAGCATTGCTCCTATAAGTCGTCGCGCGTGCATCTCAAGCGCCTGCCAACCCGCAGCAAGTTGGTGGTGCAGGGACCGGGCGAGAACGCCGGCATCATCGATATCGGCGACGGCTGGGCATGCGCGTTCAAGATCGAATCGCACAATCATCCTTCGTTCATTGAGCCCTTCCAGGGTGCCGCGACCGGGGTTGGCGGCATTTTGCGCGACATTTTCACCATGGGCGCGCGGCCGGTAGCGGTAATGGATTCGCTTCGCTTCGGGCCGATCGGCGGCGAGCGCGGCGTCGCGACCGACCGGGCGGTGGTCGGCCGCAATCACTCGGTCATGGAAGGCGTCGTCAGCGGCGTCGCCTCTTACGGCAATTGTTTTGGCGTGCCGAATCTCGGTGGCGAAACCAAGTTCGAGCCCTGCTACTCAGGCAATCCCTTGGTGAATGCCTTTGCCCTCGGGTTGGTGCGGCGCGAAAAGATCTTTTATGCCAAGGCGGCCGGCGCTGGCAATCCGGTGATCTATGTTGGCTCGAAGACCGGCCGCGACGGCATCCACGGCGCGACCATGGCGAGCGAGGAATTCAGCGAGGGCAGCGAGGCGAAGCGCCCCAACGTGCAGGTGGGCGATCCCTTCATGGAGAAGCTGCTGCTGGAAGCCTGCCTGGAGGCCATGGAGACCGGCGCGGTGGTCGGCATACAGGATATGGGCGCTGCCGGCCTGACCTGTTCCACGTGCGAAATGGGCGGCCGCGGCGGCGTCGGACTGGAGATCGAACTGGACCTGGTGCCGCAGCGCGAAACCGGCATGACCCCTTACGAGATCATGCTGAGTGAATCGCAGGAGCGCATGCTGCTGGTGGCCGAGCGCGGCCGCGAGAGCGAAGTCTTCGCCGTGTTTCAGAAGTGGGGGCTGGATGCGGTAACCATCGGGCGCGTGATTCCGGAAAACAAAATGCGCGTGCTCCAACATGGCAAGGTGGTCGCCGAGATTCCCAACGAAGCCCTCACCGATGACGCTCCACTCTACCAACGGCCGCTGGAGCCGTGGACAGCGCCTGTCCCAAAATCCGCTCCCGCCGGCATCGCCTGGAGCGAGGATTACGGCAGCAGCCTCAAGGCGCTGCTGGCATCTCCGAACATTTGCTCGAAGCGCTGGGTGCATGAGCAATACGATTCGATGGTGCAGACCAATACCGTGATCGGACCGGGAAGCGAGGCTGGCGTGATTCGCATCAAGGGAACGAATCGCGGCTTGGCGATGGCGCTCGACGGCAACGGACGCTGGTGCTACCTCGACCCCAAACTCGGCGCGATGCACGCCGTGGCCGAGGCCGCGCGCAATGTCGCCTGCACCGGGGCGCGTCCGGTCGCAGCCACCAATTGCCTGAACTTTGGCAACCCCGAGAAGCCGCCGATCATGGGCCAATTTTCGGCTGTGATCGATGGCATGAGCGAGGCTTGCCTCAAACTCGGAACGCCGATCACCGGAGGCAATGTCAGCTTTTATAACGAAACCCTCGGAGAGGGTATTTACCCGACTCCGGTGATGGGGGTCGTGGGAATCGTCGATGACGTTACCAAGGTTGTCGGCTCCAGCTTCCTCCGCCAGGGACGCGCGGTGCTGCTGCTCGATGCCTCGAACGGCGAACCAGCCTCCGAATTGGAAGCCGTTTTCGGTTCCTCCGAGTATGCCCGGGTAGTGCTTGGCAAATTATGGGGCCGTCCGCCGGGCATCGACCTCGACGGCGAGTTGAGGCTGCAGCAACTTCTCATTCAGCTTGCGGCTGGGAGTCTCATCGACTCGGCCAAGGATATTTCCGAGGGCGGGTTGGCGGTCACGCTGGCCGAGAAATGTTTCGCGAACGGGGTGGGAGCGAGCATTAACCTAAGTGGCGGGAAACTCAGCCGCATCCTGGCCCTGTTCGGTGAAATGCCCTCCCGGGTGCTAGTTTCCTGCAACTTGGCTCACTTTGGCCGAATCCAAGAGGTAGCGAAGCAGCGTGAAATCCTGGTGGTGCCTCTGGGCACGACGATCGACGACAGCTTGAAGATCAGCATCGATGGCGTGCCGGTTGTTTCGGTCGCGGTTGCCGGGTTGAAGCAGGCGTGGACCTCGGCGCTGGAGTCCGCTTTGCACGCCGGTAGCGAATGAACTGCAAATTGAAGATTTGAGATTTTTGATTTCAGATTGAATACCGCCGGACGATAACGGAGTTATGGTGTTCACGACGTAAGTAGTTGTCGTGATGTTTTTCGAAATCAAGAATTCTGGTGAGAGATGCTGAACAGCAGGTCGGACAAGTTTCATGAAGAGTGCGGGGTAGTCGCCATCTGGGGTAATTCGGAGGCCTCGACGCTGGCCTACCTGGGCCTGCATGCCTTGCAGCATCGCGGGCAGGAGTCGGCGGGAATCGCCTCATCGGATGGCGAACGGATTCTTCTGTACAAGGACATGGGCCTGGTGGCCGATATTTTCAACGATGAGACGCTGGCGCGTGTGCCAGGCCGGCTCGCTATCGGCCATACGCGCTATTCCACCACCGGTGACTCCGCGCTGCTGAACGCCCAGCCGATCCGGGTGGAATGCAATAAGGGACGCATCGCGCTGGCGCACAACGGCAACCTGGTGAACGCCGCCGATATCCGCAAGCGTTTCGAACGGCAGGGCTCTATCTTCCAGACCACCAGCGACAGCGAAATCATTCTGCACCTGATCGCGCACTCAACCGAGCAAACTCTGGTGGACGCGATCAGCGATGCTCTGCGCCGCATTGAAGGCGCCTTCTCAGTCGTTTTGATTACGCCGGACACGATTTTCGCCGCCCGTGATCCCCGGGGATTTCGGCCGCTGTGCATGGGACGCATACCGGCAAGTGACGGCCAGCGCGATGTCATCGTCTTTGCCTCCGAGACCTGCGCCTTCGACTTGATTGGCGCGACTTACGAACGCGACATCGAACCGGGCGAACTGGTCGAAGTCAATAGTTCGGGTGTGTTCTCGTATCGCTATACCCCGGCGCTGCCGCAGTCGAAGTGTATTTTTGAGCACGTCTATTTTTCGCGCCCCGACAGCCTGATCTTCGGCGTGCCGGTGCAGCAAGCGCGCGAGGCGATGGGCCGCCAAGTTGCCCGTGAAGCTCCGGTCGAGGCGGACATCGTAGTTCCTGTTCCCGACTCGGGGGTGACGGCCGCCATGGGGTATTCCTTCGAGAGCGGCATCCCGCTGCAATTCGGGCTGATTCGTAATCACTATGTAGGACGGACCTTCATCGAGCCGGAACAGCGCGTGCGCGACTTTGGCGTGAAACTCAAACTAAACCCCGTGCGCGCCATTCTGAAAGGCAAGCGCGTGGTGCTGTTTGACGACTCCATCGTCCGCGGCACTACCAGCAAGAAAATCGTGCGCATGATCCGGGACGCTGGCGCCAAGGAAGTTCACATGCGCATCTCGTGTCCGCCCACCATCTCTCCTTGTTACTACGGCGTGGATACGCCAACTCGCGGCCAGTTGATCGCTGCAACCAAGACAGTGGATGAAATCCGCGACTACATCGGCGCCGATTCGCTGGCGTATTTGTCTCTGGAGGGATTGCGTCTGGCTTGCGGCGAGCGTCCGGGACAACCCACCACGTTCTGCACTTCGTGTTATACCGGCAAGTACCCGACCGACTGGGTGGAAGTTCACGACATCAAACCGGCAGCCAAGGAATGTGCGGTCGTTACCGCGGCGCCTTGAATCGGACTGCAGTGCAAGCTGCGTTCAGCAGCAAAAATCAAGCTGCGTTGAGCGGCAAAAATAAGGAAGGCCCAGTTCTATAGCTGGGCCTTCATGGTTTAGCAAAACTGGTCTCGCCCGTATCAGGCCGCGGGAACTGCACTCTCGCTCCCTCGGGTTCGCCTGCATTGAATTTTTTCCTGAAACAGCAACTCGACTTCCCGCTTGGCCTCGGCCAAAGGCAGTGGTGGCACGGCGGTGATGACGCGCACGATACGCGCCAGGTCAAAATAAGACTTGCGGCATTTGTGCATGAAGTCCACCGGATACTCCGGCTTGCGGGCGCGGGCCTCTTCCGGATCGGCATCGAGCAACAGGGCCAGGTCGGGTTGCGGCGCGATCAGCCTGATGATCTGCACCCACAGGCGGGTCAGCGGATTCGTCAGCGGCAGGTTCGCCATCTCATCGTAGATGTAGCGGTCAAAGATGACGACATCGCATCCTGAGCCCATGGCGCGAGCCACCACAAAATTGAGATGAACGGCATCGATCAAGTACAGCAGGTGACGCATCAGCGTGAGATACCAGGCGCGCACGTTTTTGTCGCGGCGCTTGACCGGGCGTTCAGGCGACCCCACGCCGCGCTCACTTCCGTAGACTTTGTGAACAAACTCCTCGCGGTAGCCAGAAAGCACCACGACATTGTCCCAGAAAGTCAAGAGCTGGTCGCTGAGCCCGAGCTCGGCGATCACGCGGCGCAAGTTGTCGATCTGAGTCGTCTTGCCGCAGCCGTCCATTCCCGAAAATGAAATCAGCATCGTGCGACTCCGCTGTGTAAGTGCATTCATTGTTGTTTAGCCCCAGGTTCGCTGCCAGTTTCAGACAGCATGATCTTTCTCATTTAGCGAGCAGCAGCACGCGTGCTGCCCGGTGCGGTGCTGGGAGTTCCTTTTGACAACCCTGCTACGGTTCCGATTGCTATCCCGGCGGCAGCCACGGCCCCAACTTTCAAAAGCAGCGAGCGCATCTGGTGCTGCTTGGCGCCGGCAATAGCCGTACCAGCCGGGCGCGAAGCTCCGCCGCCGTTCGCGGGGACACTCTCGGCAGTCGCCGTTCCCAGAGGTTCGGTGATAACCGTCGAAGGCTGCTGACTGGGGCGCTGAGACAATTGGGTCGAAGGCGCGGGCGTCGACGCTGGCTGGTTCGGCTGAGAAGGTGTCGGTTGTGTCTCCGGCGCCGGAACCGGCATCAGCGGGCCCTGCGAAGGGTTGACGGTGGTGCCGTTGATGGCGGGGGCCTGTTCGGATTGCTGAGGTGGCTCGGATTGCTGCCAGGCGTGCAGCAGTTCTGGCGCGCCACAGAGCGCGACTCCAACGCCGAGAACCAAGACTTTTGTTATGGCAAACTGCAATTTCATGGGGAACTCTCCTGCCCTCTGGCTCTTATTACTTCGATCGTTTTTTACTTCGATCCTGAGACCACCTTGCGGCTGGACAACGCACCTTCCATGGGGTCGGCCGCAAGCTCTCTACCGGCATCTTTCAGGGCGCGCTCTATGTCGGCATCTTTGTCGTACACCAGGTTTCGCATTCGATTCTTGGCATACCGCCATAGATTGGCCAGATTGGTTTCGTACCAGCACGACTCGGACATCCTGGCGGAAAAACCGCATAGCACCCGGAACCGGTTCCGGGTCAGCGTTCCATCCGCCAACAGGGCGGCGGTGAGGCGATGATTACCCTCCAGAATGGTAAACAGCGAGCTCTCGTCGATCCCGATCAGCAACACGCAACTGCGGCTCTGGTCAGTGCGCAAACGGTAACTAAGAGCCTGCACCTTCGAGATGAACTCGCGAGTGCGGCCGGAAAACTTCTTATTGCGAATGCGCTCAACGATACTCTTCAACAAGAAATTGCCGGACGCGATCCGGCGCCACTGCGCGCGGGGAAAAACGCGTAACAGTTCGAGATCGCCCGGCTCAACGCTGACTTCCCACCACTGCGTGTCTGCCGGCAGCTCCCGCCACATATGTCCGCGGCGGCGAAACAACAGGGCCTTGCGCAGTGCGTTCTCAGTCTCGTTGGCGATATCGGCGTGCATGACGACGGGCTCGAAGCTTTCCCGGTCGCGATGAAATTCATCCCGGTAGAACTCGGCCTTGAGGAACTCGGCGATGGCGTCCGCCTCGGTGACTCGCCAAAGTTTTTTCATGCAGCCTCCTGGATGCTCGCCTTGCCCCGGATAAAGAACGGAACGGAAACGGCAAAGAGGAGCAAAATGCGCAAGATCTGCTGGACGACAATTACTTCCAAAAGGGAGGAATGGAAGACGGCGACTCCCGCCACCACCAATCCGCTGACCACCAGTTGGAGCCATCCGGTATTGGCTATCCGCCGCGACATCTCATAAGTCATGAGCACGACGCTCAGGGCATAAGTGCCCGTGGCAATCGCATTCATGGTCAGCAGCAACTTCATCCCACCGTGGTGAAATCCGCTGCCAAACAACGTCCCGATCACCAGGTCCGGGAACGCTGCCAACAACAAAACGAAACCGACGGACAGAGCGCCGACAAACAGCAGCGGCACGGCCACGGTCTTGCGGCTTTCGCGTTCTACGGCCTGACCGGCTGAAACCGGGAACATGGCGCTGGTCACCGACCAGGTGGCAAAGTAGAGAAGGCGGCCGACCAGGGCAATGGCGGCGTAGAGACCGGCATCGCGAGGAGCAAAATAGTGCTTTACCATCAGGATATCGATATTGCTGATGATGACTTGCCCGATAAAGAAGATGATCGCCTGCACGCCCTCGCTGAAGGAAGCCACCTGCCCCGGCCCGGATTCACCGCGCAAAGCGGCATCTCCGGCGGGCAGCAGATAGGCGGCGAACACCGACAGCGAAATGCTCCCCACTGCGCCCATCACCCCGGCTCCCATCAGTACGAAGGCAACCGCCGCGATTAGCTTCACCAGCGCCTCGACGATGAGGTTGACGCTCAGGCGGACGAATCGACAGGTGCCCTGCATTCCGCCACGGCGCACACCCAAGGGGATGTAGAACAACATTCCAAGCGCAAGCACCTCGATCAGCCGCTTGGACGGCAGGCGCAGGTAGTGAGAGATTGGTTCGCTCAACAGCAGCAGCGCGACACAGAGGCCCAGGCCCACGCTCCAGGCCTGCCGCATCAGCGTCCGGTAGACGGCGGCGCGACCGCCTGCCTGCTGGTTACGCGCGATAAATTTGGCCGCGACGAACTGAAACGCCAAGTTGATGCAGGAGGCGAGCATGAGCAGCGTAACCGCCGCCGCCGCGTGACTGAAGTCGCCGGGCCCCAGCAGATGAGCGACGCTGATGTTGTAGCCGAAATTCGCCAGGCTCACGAAGCCCGAGCCGACCAGCATGATCACGCTGCCGGACAATACCAAGCCACGCGATTGCCTGGAGTCCAGCAACCGCTCCGCAAAACCCGCCTTGCGCTCCGCCCACTCGAATACGGCGTGTTGCTTGGAACTCATGCCGCGCTTTCGTTATTTCCGTCTGGCTGAACTTGACTCGCCGTCACTTTCGAACCAGCACTTGGAAATGGAATAGTTGGCGTTTGCGGCGCGGAGAACTGCCGCATGACGTTGGGCAGGAAGCTGCTGTAACTTCGCGCGGCATCCGTCGCCGAATCGTAGATCTCGAACAACCGGCCGGTTCGGGTCAACTCGAGGATGACCATGGCTTCCGCCGAAGGGGCGGCCAGCTTTACATCCCCGTCGCGCTTCATCGCTTCGCTCATGCAGTGCAGCAGCATGTCGACGCCCGCTGAATCCAGTTGCCGCACGTTCGAAAGATCCAAAACTACCTGCGGCCGGTCAGACTGCAATATCGGTTCAACCGCGCGCATGAACTGGCGGGCTGCTTTCAGGTTGACCCGCTCGGGAACTCGCTTCACCACTACCGGTCTACTCGTTTCCATATCTCCTCGCTGCCATTAACTCGGGTGCAAAATGACGATCGACGCGCTCTTGATGCTCGACCGCGGCGGTCGAGAGGGAAGGCGGGGCCGCATGAATTGCCTCGGGCAATGTAGCCGGGGTTCCGCTTCTTTTTTCGCGCAAGTTCGAAAGCAAAGCTTTCGGCATATAAAGAGCCAGACTAAGCATGTCGCTCAGCGCCCTTACCGTGGCGCTGGTGGAAGCCATGTCGATCAGCCTTTCATCGGCGATCTCCACATCCACTTGGCGTTGTAAATGAAAGATGCGCCGGAACCCGACCACGGAAAAGCTGACGTCGAGCCCGGCGCCGACCTGGCTGAACGGCAGGACGGTGGAGTTCTCGACCACTGTGCCGCAGTCGATTTCCGAGTTGCGTTCAATGACACTGCCGCGAGTGACGACCGCCAAGGCGCGAATCCGCGCGTAAGCGCCGATGTAGGCTGGCGCCACGATCCGTGCCTCACGGTGAATCCGCGCGCCTGGAGCCGCCCACACCCCGGGCTTGATTTGGACGCCCTGTGGTTCGATGCCGGTTTTGCCGGCGAACGACTCCAATGCCAACCGGCGAAAATCCGCGATGGTTTGCAGGCGGTTCTGGCGGTCATCCAAGGCGAAGACGTCGGGCGGTACACGGAAGCGGTTCAACATATTGCGGAAGATGAATGCGGCGTCGTTACGCCGAGAGGCGCTGATCACGAACAGATCCAGCGCTTCGCCATGTTGGTCGCAGGCTTGCGTCAGTCGGCTGTGACGGTCGAGGTGAAACTGCACCAACCTTTCGTAGTCGATGTTCACGTAGGAACCAAGGCGCAGCACTACGATCAGTTCCGCACCGTTCTGGGCGAAATCGTTGAAGACAGCCTCGGCATATCGCCAGAACTGGCCGTTCGCCGCTTTGAACCAGCGAAGATCGGGGCTGAGATTGCGATCCGGAAACTGGTCATATTCGGAGATAACCGCAATTGAGCCGATGCCCTGCCGGTGCATTTGGTGCGCGACACGGTTCAGCAGACTGGCCCCAAGCAGGTCCAGCATGGCCAGCGGCACGCCGCCGAAATGCTCGCTGGAGGCTTCGGGTTTGCCCCCGATCAAAAGAATCGCCCTTACATCCATGGTGTCCACCTGGGAGTTGCAGCACGGAAGATTGCCGAGCGCGACGGCACCCATCCTGGAATTCGACGAAAGCGCGAAATTGGCTCCAGTGCGCGCTGATGCTTATGCAAATCAAAGGAGCGCAAGTATTGACGGATAATCCGCGGCATCGTCATGCGTAACGCCGCCGAAAAATTCTGCTCCGCCATCTCTTGCATCAGCGGAACGTCACCGATCACCTTGCAAATGCAGCCGGCCAGGTCATCGGGATCTCCTGTCTTGTAGAACCGGATGGCCAGCCGCTCGTCGTCCCCCATCTCCCGAAAGTCGGGGATGTCGGCACAGATGATCGGAACGCCGTACTCGCAGGCAATGTGCGCCACTCCGCTCGAACCGGTGGCGGAGGAATACGGCATCACCATGGCCGAGGCGGTGCGGAACAGATCGGGGATTTGCTCTTCCGCCACGTACCCTGTGAAGTCGATGTAAGGGTTGTCGTGGAAGCGCTCCGCAACTGATTCGACGTAGCCGGGCGCCTTGGGGTGATTGGAGCCCGCGATTACGAGCCGCGCTTCAGGCATGCGTTCATGCACTTTGGCAAACGACTCGATGAGCAATTCAAGACGCTTATAGGTGCCCCACTTGCCAAACGCCAGGATGCGATGATGGGGATTGCCGCGCTGAGCAAAATCAGGCGTCTCGGGCCTGGCGGAAAGAATACCGTGCGCGCGAAAGTGGACATTTTCGCCGCCGTATCTCTCCATCAAAGTGCGCCGGTAGGCCGGCAGAAGCACCGAGACGGAGTTGGCCATCAGCAGCATCCGCGTGGCCAGACGTCCCGCTAGCCGATAGATGCGAGGAAAACGCACGCCTGCGTGCCCTAAGTCAATATTATCCATCAGGTGGTGCAACGTAACGTGAGTGTAAAAACCGGATAGCCGCATCATGACCGGTATCGAGAGACCGGCGAAGGCAGCGACGGGACTGTTTCCGAATGTCGAGAACAGCAAGTTAAACCACACCACGTCCGGCTTTAAATCACGAATCGTTTTGAGCAGACGGAGCGGATTCGACAGCTTGTCAAAGGACCAGCAGCGGACAACGTCGAATCCCTCAACTTCGGGTTGCGGCGAATCAATCTCGTCCGCCAACACCGTAAGACTGAGCAAGGGATCCTGCTGCAACTCTTTGGCGATGTGATACCCGTATTCGTTCAATCCCCGCCGGCTCGGCGGGAACGCAGTCACCAGACAGATTTTCATCGGGCCCCCTGGCCTAAAACACAGTCAGACGCACCATCGGACGAAAGATGGTCTGGCCGTGGCCAGTGAAATCGTAATAGTCCGCAGTTTCAATTCCGAAGGAGAACCGAAGTGGATACTCGACCGGAACCGAGCCGCCCACGTCTTCCATTGAGCGGCGAATTGGTTTTGTATAAGAGATGAAAAAACTGTTCTGCACGTTGTCATACGAATGAAATCCTTGACCACGCGAGAACGAAAGAGTTGGCATCGGCGCTCCACCGGTTGTTGAACTTGTACTGCACTTCTCCAGCCGGCCTGAGTGCCTGTGCTGTCCAGGAAATCTGGTCTTGCACGCGCCAAGAGCGGATGTATTCGGCTAAGGCCGCCACCTTTAGGTTCTTTCCGAACTGGTGTTGCAGTCCCCCCGAAGTAATCGTCGAGTAGAACTCGCGGATCAGGGGATTGAATTGCAGATCGCGGACCGAAAATGCCGTGATCAACTGCGTGCGTCCCCAGGGCCGCCCGACTGTGAATTGGATGCGCCCACCGACCTCACTGGAGGAGAGATTCTGCTCCAAAAAAGGTCCGGACTCGTGAAAAGCGCTGCCTTGCACCGCCAGCCAGTTTCCGAACGAGTTGGTGGACATGTAGGCAAACTGCCGGAACAGGTTCTGGTTCATCTGCACCGGCGAATCCTGGTCGCGGCGCACCGTGAACTGCATTCCAGTGTTGAAGGCAATCGTGTTTCGTCCGATGTGCAGAATTGGATTCAAAGCGCCATTGAAGTTGTAGTCGAAGGTGTCACGGTTGAAAACCAACCCCTCGTTGGGAAAGGCGAATTGGCCGACTGCATTGCGCACCTGGAAAAAACCGCTGATCAACGGCATGCCTTCCTGGTGAATGCGAAAGCCATTGGTCCAGATGGTTTCGAGCGAGTTGAAGGGCCCAGGGAGGATGCCAAGATTGGAAGCCGAGGGCGCGTTGGCTTTGGCGTTCAGTTCGTAAACCGTGGAGTCATCCACCAGGCCATGCACGTCGAAATCGGTATCGACACTGACTTTCTTGCTGATCTGCATGCCCTCTTGCCCTGCCTGCTCCTGCATGGAGCGCTCCGCAATCTCATCGCCGCCGCCCAGTTCGTTGGCATGAGCGAAAGCAAGCATGGCGTGGCTGGTGTCATGCCGCTGGCGGTAGATGTTGCCCATCGTCAGCGCGTAATCGTAGTTGTCCTTGAAAGTTTCGGGGTTTGCGATGGCAGCCAATGCGTTCTGCGCCTGCTCCGTATCTCCCTGGGCGAGCAGAGTGTTGGCCATGCCGAGCGCGACCACCTCGTCGGCTGCACCGGCTACCTTGGCACGTTCGAAATACTTGTTCGCAAGATCGAAATCGTTCATCGCAAGCAACAGATTGCCGGCTTCGATCAGGTTATCGGCCGAGACCGGCTCGGCTTCCCCGATGCGCGCTTCCGCCAAGGCCAGCGAGATCTGCTGGCGGGCGTCGTTATTCTTGCCTTCGCGCTCGAACAGCCGCGCGATTGCCAGGCGCGCTTCCACACGGTTGCCGTCAGGTGCTTCGAGCGCGCGCGAGAACCGCTCCATGGCACCCTTGCGATCTTCCAACGTGAGCAGCGCGTCGCCGGTGTTCAGCAGAATCGCCGACTGGTCGGAGCCCAATTTCTCCGCTGCGGCGACGTACTGCAGCGTGCGCTCGCGGTCGTGCAACTCGGCGGTGGCATGCGCCAGCGCGGCGTAGATCAGCGGATCATCGGGCGAGAGACGCAAAGCGTCGTTGAGGGTGTGAATCGCGTCCTGGTAGCGGCGCTCGCGATCTTGCGTATCGGCCAGGGCCAGATGCAGCTTGAGATCGTCGGGGGCAAACTTGAGGGCGGCGTGATATTCGCGTTCGGCCGGGCGCAACAGCCTTTGCTGGCGGAATGCCGTGGCCCGTGCCAGGTGCGTGGCGCCAGACTCGCCCAACTGTTTCTCGGCGAGTTCCACCTGCTCGAGCGCAACGCGGCCGTGGTGCAGCTCCAGTTGCGAGAACGACATCCCGAGATGCGCCACGCCACTATTGGGGGAGAGCCGAAGCGCCGTTTCGAAGTCCTTGATCGCGTCCTCGGCGTTCTGCATGTCATTGCGCACGTAGCCGCGGTTGACATATGCGTCGACCATCTTCGGATCGCGCTCGATGGCGCGCGAGTAATCGTCGACCGCTTCGCCCAGCAACTGATTTTGCTTGTGCACGTGTCCGGCGAGCAGCGGGAAATTGGCTTCCGCCGGCAAAATGCTTTCGTACCGCTCGGCCAAGCCGAGCACATCGTCGAAGCGTCCCAGGTTGTATAAGTCGTAGCCAAGATAGACGGACGCGTTGCGATCCTTGGGAAGCTGCTGGATCACCTTGTAGCCAAGTTGCGCGGATTCGAGGTATTTGCCGCTGTGGAACAGGTAGCGCTCGGTTTCCCGCATGACGCGAGGGTCATCCAGCATTTTCCCTTTGGCGCGCGCAATCCACTCGCCGGCGAGGGATATTTGCCGCGACTTCGATCGCGGCGTTGGCTCCGTTGGCGACCAGGATGGCGTTGGCCGGCGCCAGCTTGTACGCCTTCTGGTAATTCAGTTCCGCCTTGGCGAACTCGCGGGTCGCCGTGTACAGGTCGCCAAGCGCGAGAAACGGCACATAGTCGTCCGGATACTCGCGAGCGTACAGATCAAAAAATTTCTCGGCGGTCTTGGTGTCGCCTTCATCACGCGCCAGGTAGCCCAGGCCTTCCATCGCCAGGCGGCTCCGCGGGTCCTTTTGTAACACCTCGGAGTAGGTGGCCCGCGACTCTTGTTTACGGTCCATCTTCCAGAGCAGCGCGGCATATTGCAGCGTGATGTTCAGATTCTCCGGATCGAGTTTCGCCGCCTGCTTCAAGTCGGCCTCGGCGCCACTGTAATCCTGGCTGGCGGTTCGTACGGCTGCCCGGACACGCAGGAACTCGGCCCGCGCGGTGCCCTCGATGTGCAACTGATCCATCATTTGCTCGGCAACCGCGATCTGGCGGCGCGCGTTCATGTCGTCGCCCGCGTCGCGGTAAAGCTCCGAGAGGTTGAGCCGCAGTTGAATCGGATAGAGTTGCCCTTCCGGGGGAACGCCGGCGGGCAGACTGGCAATCGCCGCGTTGTACTCGCGGACGGCTTCCTGGTTGCGCTCCTCCACCTTCGCGAGCTGCGCCCGCAAGGCGTGCAAACGGTAATAATTTGCGTCAAGAATTTCCGCGCGGCCAAGATATTCGCGCGTCCTGTCCAGCAGTCCAAGCCGCATGAATGCGGACGCCGCGCTCAGTTGCAGACCGATCTGGCCCGGTGCCAGCTTGGCAGCCTTGGCGTAGGAGTCGGCGGCTTCCTGCTTATCGCCGTTCAGTTCATAGCTGTATCCGAGGTCGGCCAGCACGTCGCTGTTGAACACCGGGGAGTTTCTCAAGGTCGCAATTGCAGCCTTGTAATCGTGCTCTTCGCGGTAATAGTTGGCGACGGCGCGAAACACCAGGGGATTGTGCGGGTCGCGCGTTTTGGCTTGATCCAGCAACTGCCGCGCACGCTCCGGCTGCTTCAGCTTTATGTAGGCGACCGCCATCATCAGTTCCGCATGCGAGGTCGGATGAATGGCTTCGGCGCGCGACAGCAACCTGAGTCCTTCCTGCAGGTCATTCGAGCGAATGTATAACTCGCCGGCCAGCAGCAGATCGTTTTCGCGGTGCGGGTTGGCGTCGATAATTTGCAGCAGCAGCTTCTTCGCGTCGTCGATACGGCCCATGCGAGCGTAGGTCTGCGCCTTCCCCGACATCCCATCCAAGTCGCCGGGATGCAACCGCAACCCTTCGTCATAGGCCTCGAGCGACTGGGCGTCACGTCCGGCCAAACGCGAGGTGTATCCCAGCAGAAACCAAAGCTTTGCATCCCGCGGGGCGGCCTTGACGGCGCGCGCCGCGAAGTCTGCAGCGGCCGCAGGATTCCCGTGCCGTAGCGCATCTTCGGCAGCTCTGGCATTACGGCCGACCTCGATGCTGCTGCCCCATCCCAACTGGCCCCCTGAGCCTTGGTCGGGATTGGCGTTCTTCTGATCAGACTTCACTTTTGTCCTGGTGTTCTCGTTGGACGGCGCATCCGCCTGTTTCTGCTGTTCGCCTCCAATTTCAAATGTCTGCGCCGAAGTCACGGCGGCAGAGCAAATTGCAAGCAGGGAACAAATCAAAACGCTCGAGCTTTTTTTCACTTGGGACACTCGGTTGTGCGTACGCGGGGGGACTACCCGCAAGTAGCTGACTATTGTTCCGATGCAGATGAGCAACGAACGGCTGTTTCCGGAGCTCAGGTTCTACGGACAAAATTCCTATCCGGGGCACCAATATGCTGCAACTGGGACTCCAGATTCCGGCTGCGTCTAGAAATAAGGTCCCAATTCGGCAAAAAGAGGAATTCGCGTACTCACCAGCAAACTTTCCAGCTATTCAGGGAATCAAACCACCTGATAGAAAGCGCGGAGGAATGTTCCCTTGCCACAGAAGTCGATAGATGCTTCCCGCCGCCCGATCCCCCTCATGGCAATCGTGCTGCTGGCGCTAGCGGTGCATGGCCCGTTGCTGTTATTGCAACTGCCGAATAACTCCTATGACGCCAATACCCACATCTTCTTTGCGGCGCATTACGCAAAGAGTTGGTTTAACCCCTGGAATCAGAACTGGTTCGCGGGTTTCTCGCAAACCACCTATCCGCCCCTAACCCACCAGTGGATAGCTCTCTTTTCCCATTTGATGGGGCTGACGATGGCCTACATGGTGGTGCAGTTGATCGTCGTGCTGCTGCTGCCCGTGGGCGTCTACCGGTATTCCAAGCTGTGGGTCAGCGAGCGGCAGGCGAGCTATGCCGCAATCGCCTCGGTTTTTCTCGGTTCGCTGGCGATGCTGGTGTATCAGTCGGGCCAGTTGCCGACGACAACGGCGGCCGCGCTGACGCTCATCGCGCTTCCTTACTTTTACAATTGGAACCGGCTGGGCCGTTTTCCGGACTTGGCAAAAGGCGTGATTCTCAGCCTGACCGCGGCGGCGGCGCACCACGTTACCTTTCTTTTTGGCGGCCTCCTGTTCGCCGCGCCGGTGATCTGGCTGTCGTTCATCGATCGCCATGATGAGGAAGCGAATGCATCGAGTCGCGGCATTGTTTTGCGCACGGTGTTTTTTGCCGCCTGCAACGCGCTTGGCTCGCTCATCATTTTGCTTCCTTACTTCATCGGGCTGCTGCACAACCCGATCAACCAGATGCCGATACCCCATCCCAGCCGGGATAATTACATCCTGGTCGGGCACAGCGGAGCGAATTTCTGGCTGATTCCGATGGGGGCCCTGATCCTGGCGATCCCCTACATCCTGATGAAAGGCGCGTCCGACCGCGCGCTTGCGGCCGCTGCTGTTCGGCTGGTACATCACCACTCTGCTGGGATTGGGCGGCACGACACCTCTCGGGAAATGGCTGCTTGGCCGCGCCTTCTACATTTTGACTTTCGAGCGCTTCACTTTCTGGGCGACGCTGATGGCCGTTCCGTTTGTCGGCCTGCTGGCGGATTCGCTCATCCAGCGCTACTCCAGGAAAGCCATTGTCGGTCTTTGGACTGCTGCCGTCCTCACCTGTGGCATGGCGGTCGGCTGGATCAATTTCAGCCCAATTAACGAGGGGCTTTTCGATGTCAAGCCGATGGTGGACTTCCTGAATCGCGATGACCACTCCAAGTTCCGCTACATCACGCTCGGCTTCGGCAATAAGTTCGCGATGCTTTCCGCCCGTGTCCACGCCAGCAGCCTGGACGGCGATTACAACTCCGCGCGCTTGCTGCCGGAGATGACCGCTTACGGCGCCGCTCAACTCTATAGTTCGAAGTATTACGGAACTCCGGGCATGGAAGCATTGCGCGCCGTGCTGAAGCACGCCGATCAGTATGGCCTGCGCTACATCTTCGTCAGCGATCGCTTCTACGAGCCGTTGCTTGCCTTTTCCGGATGGCGCCAGACGGAAACCTACGACCATGGTCTGGTCACGCTCTGGACCAAGGACGATGCTCCGCCGGCGCGGACGATAGACTTCGGCGGCTGGAAGCCTCCGATGTGGCAGTGCATCTTGTGGGGAATTCTGCCGGTTGGCACCAGCCTTCTGTCAATCCTGGTTCTGTTGATGCTGCCTGACGCCCGGCGCGCCGAGACGACACTGAAATTCCCGACCGCTCCGGCGGAAGTTGCTCTGCGGGAGGCAAAGTGATGAAAGCGATTCTACCCATCACTCTCGTGGTTCTCGCGGCCGTGTTGATCGCGGCCGGCACAATTCATTCCACGACCCTGGTTCCGGCCACCACTCCCGACGGTGCGGTGCAATCCTTGTTCGAGCACGTCAAGGCGCAGAGACATGCGCGGCGCCTACGCGTATGTGGCCAAGCAGAGCGATATCAATCTCGTTTCCTTTTCCCGCGACGTAAGGGGCAGCGACGGCTCCTTGCGCACCTATTCCACCCTGCAGGAATTTCCCACCAAGGTACTGAACCAGAACGACAACCAAGCCATCTGTCCGCGCTACCTTGCAGTGGTCCTCCGCCGTGGGCGCCATTTACGATACGCGCGATCTCCAGGTGGTGCGCGAAGACAATAGCTGGAAGGTGTTGTGGCCCGTGGTCAAGCAGCCGAAAGTTCCGCCGCAGGTCATCCCGGTGAATTACTTGCGATGGGACATCATTACCCGCGGCACCGATGACGACTGGGGCGCGCAAAACGTCGATGCCCCGCGCGTGCGCATCGTATCCATGAACGCGATGAGCGCGGATGGTGGAACCATCGGTGCTCGGCGAGATTGTCAACGAGGATACGGTCCCCGGCTTTGTCTCCGTCAATGCCACTCTCCTCGGCAAGGATGGGGTGGTCCTGGGGCAGGAAGAAAGCTTCGACAAAATTTCGCATACCCTGCTGCCCAAGGAAATCTCGCCCTTCCGCATTGACTTTCCGGACGTGACGCTGGCGAAGGTAAAGTCCGTACGGATGCAGCCCGCCTCGCTGCTGGTGGCCGCTGCCGCCGATCCGGTGATCGGCGTGCTGCACCAGCGACTGGAGAAAGACCTGCGCGGACGCCCGGTTTTGAAAGGCGAACTGGTCAACCAGAGCGGTCAGATGGTCAACATCCCGCACGTGCTCGCTACTTATTACGACAGCTCCGGGCGCGTGATCTGGGTTTCCGATGGTTACGTGAACCAGGCACTGATGCCGCAGACGCCGGTGCCGTTCATGGTCGACGTGCGCGACGACCTGGTCGCCAACGTTCACAGCTACCGGGTCACGGTAAACCAATACAGCATCAATGCGCGGCAACCCTAGGAGGCAACGATGAGGAGATTCCTTTTGCTGCTGACCCTGGCGTGTGCCGCCTCGCAATATTTGGCGGGCGCTTCTCTACGGGTACCGGACCGCGTCCAGGCCGGGCAGGAGCTATCGATTCCAACCAGTGGCAGCGGCGAGGCCACGCTCTACCTGTTTGGGCCGAGTCACGTGGCCAAGCGCACAGTGAAACTCGGAGCCCCTGTAACATTGGCAGGCGAGGAATTGCTGAGCGCGGGGCGTTACGTGGTGGTCGTGAACGGCGAATCCTCGACGTTCTTCGTGACCGCGGGCCCGGTGTCGACCGTGGCCTTCATTGCCCGTCCTTCGCGCGTTCCGGCGTCAACCAAGGATGTAGTGAGCGGAACGGTCTTTCTCTTCGATCGCAACCAGAACCTGGTGCTGTCGCCTCAGCCGGTAAGCTTTAGCCTTGCCGTGCCGGGTGCGCCGGATGTCCAGCGCCAGGAGACTTCCAAAGATGGAGTTGCCTGGGCACGGCTGGATTCCAGCCGCAGAGCGGGCGCAGCACAATTCGTCGCTTCGTCGGGCGCGGCTTCCGTGCGGCGCGTGGTGCAGGAAGTCGCAAGCGAGCCCTGCAACATTCGCATGCACGCCGAGCGCGCCAAGGATGGCGCCATCGCGCTGCAGACGGACCCGATTCGCGACTGCGCGGGAAACCCGGTTCCGGACGGGACGATCGTGACGTTTACGTCCGTCGACGAGCGCGGACGTAGCACGGTGGATGCGCGCATCAAGCGCGGAATTGCGCAGGCTGAGTTGCCGGCGTCGCGGCAGGCGACCGTCTCGGTGGCAGCGGGCGTGGTGATCGGAAACGAGATTCGCTGGGGAGGCGGACAGTGATGCGGGCGCGAATCCAGGTTAGACACTTGCTTTTCGGATTGCTGGCGGCGTTGCTTGCGCTCGCGGCCCCGCTCTTGCTTTCGGCCGCTGAAACCGGATTTGCCGTCATTCTGGACACCTCTCAGTCGCAACCACGCCACGTGGAAGAGACAACCATGGCATCCGTCGAACGCGACTATGGCCATGCGTGGCGCGCCATGGCTGCTGCCATGGAAGAGAACAAGATAGGCTTACTCGGCTCCGACTTTGTGGGCCTGGCCAAAGAGCAACTGTCGCAGGCAATTGCCGAACAGGGCAATAGCGGGCTGAAGCGGCGCTACATCGATCACGGTCACCAGGTGCGGGTGGTTTTTTACTCGTCCGACGGCTCAGCGATGGAGTTGCACGACACCGTCCGACTTGAAATCCAATTGATGGACGGCGACAAAGTAATCTCTAGCGACCAGGGGACGTTCCATTTCCTGGCGCTGATGACTCCGGCCGAAAACAGTTGGAAGGTGCGGCTTCTGGAGAGCATTTCCGGCTTCTAGGGTCCACCGACTCTTGCATAATGATCTTGGTGTTCCCACGTCGCCTGACACCTCGCTGGTTGCTTCGGCGAAGCGCATCCCCGGCTCTCTGGGGCTCGGCTATCTTAATCGGGAGAAGGCCCGGAGATTACGAATTGCAGAATTCACGGTGGTTTGACGATGTTTGTGCCGCTTGCCGAACGCCCTGCCGCAAAAGCCGATAGAATAGATTACTGGTACTTCAGGAAGCGGCAGCGCATCCAAGGTAAACGGCTGGTTTCAATGAAGATTTTTACGAAGATCCCTCTTTTTGCTCTGCTCCTAATCTCGTCGATCTGGACCCTGGCTCAACAGAACAGTCAACCTGGGGTAATGAATCCGCCGCCGCTGCCCGGAACTGATAGCCCGCAGAACAGCGTTGCCGCTCCCGCCGTGACCTCCGCCCAAAGCGCGACGAAAAGCGATGCCGAGCCGCAAAAGCGGAAAGCCGATCGCGCGCAATCTTACTATCACTACTCCCTGGCGCACATCTACGAAGAGATGATGGCCATTACGGGGCGCGCCGATTACGCCAGCAAAGCGATCGATGAGTACCGGCAAGCGGTGGACAACGATCCCAACTCGGAGTACCTGAATGCCGGGTTGGCCGAGCTCTACCTCAAGACCGGCCGGATTCGCGATGCCGTCACCGAGGCGCAGGACATCATCAAGCAGAATCCAGGCAATTTGGAAGCGCGCCGTCTGCTGGGCCGTATTTATTTGCGCTCGCTAGGCGACATGAAGACGGGCGCCCAATCAGAGAACATGCTTCAACTCGCGATCGAACAGTACCAGGAAATCATCAAGCGCGATCCCAAGAGTCTGGAAGATCACCTGCTACTAGGGCGTCTTTATCGCCTGAACAATGATACGGTGAACTCCGAAAAGGAGTTTCTCACCGCGGTCCAGCTCCAGCCAGATTCCGAGGAAGCGGTTTCCACGCTCTCGTATCTCTATAACGAAGAGGGTGATTACAATCGAGCTCTCAATATACTGCTGAGCATTCCCGAGAACAGCCGCAGCTCGAAGCTCTATGCGGCACTCGGCTACACCTATGAGCAGAAAAAAGATTACAAGAGCGCCATTCAGGCCTACTCGAAGGCCGTCAATACGGATCACGATAACCTGGACGCCGTGCGCGGGCTGGCGCAGAACCTGCTGAATGACAATCAGCCCGATGCCGCGCTCGACCAGTACAAGCAGATTACCGAAGCCGATCCCCAGGACGCGCAGAGTTACATGCGCATGGCCGAGATCTACCGCCGCGACGGCAAGTTCGATCAGGCACTGGCGGTGCTGAAAAAGGCACAGGCGATTGTCGAGGATTCTTTCGAAGTTCCCTACAGTATCGCCGTCGTTTACGAAAACGTGGGCCGTTATGACGAAGCAGCGCAGACCTTGCAAGACTTGTTGAAGCGTACCGAAAAGGCTGATGGCACCTACTCCGTTTCGGAACGGAACAACCGGTCCATCTTCCTGGAGAGATTGGGCTCGGTTTATCGTGACCAGAGCAAGACGCAACTGGCGGTGGAAACATTCCGCAAGATGGTCGCGCTTGGCGATGACAGCGCCTCGCGAGGCTATCAGCAGCTCATTGAGACCTATCGCGACGCCAAGCAGTGGAACCAGGCGACCGCCGTGGCCGGCGAAGCCGTCAAGAAGCTGCCCAATGATCGCGGGCTGAAGCTCATTTACGCCGGCCAGCAGGCCGATACGGGACAGGCTGAGGTGGCAATTTCGAGCGTAAAAGCCATGCTCAAGGGCGCCCCCGAGGATCGTGAGGTTTGGACCGCTCTGGCCCAAATGTACAGCCGTCTGCGGCGCTGGAAAGATGCCCAGGAGGCAATCGGCAAGGCTGAACAATTGTCGACCAAGCCCGAAGATAAGGACTATACGTCCTTTATCGCCGGTTCGATCTATGAGCGTCAAAAACATTACGATCAGGCCGAAGAGGCCTTTCGCAAGGTCATTAATGGCGATCCACGCAATGCCGTCGCCTTGAATTATCTCGGATATATGTTGGCCGATCGCGGTACGCGGCTGGAGGAAGCGCTCGGCTACATTCGGCGCGCCATCACCTTCGATCCGCAGAATGGCGCCTATCTCGATTCACTCGGCTGGGTTTACTTCAAGATGGGCAACTATGAACTCGCCGAAGAAAATCTCCGAAAGGCAAGCGAGCGGCTCAACAACGACCCTACGGTTCACGATCACCTGGCCGACCTCTTTCAGAAGACTGGTCGCCTGAAGCAAGCGGTCGCGCACTGGGAACGCGCCGTGACGGAATGGAACAAGACCATCCCGGCAGAGATCGACGCGGCTGACTTGGCGAAAGTCCAGAAGAAACTGGAAAGCGCCAAGATCCGCCTGGCGCAGCAGAAAGAATCGAAAGAGTAAGCGCGTAGCTGGACACTACCTTGTCGAAGGTATCGCTGCGGCGGTGCCTTTCGTTTTTCCAGAATCGATGTTTTCCAGAATCGATGATCGAGGATCGATGGCCGATCCTGGCTCCGGCCATCGCTGCTCGGGCAAGCGCCGCGGGACCCTGAAACCTTGTTCCTTGAAACCTGTCAACATTGAAACTAGACTTTAGCTATGCTCGCCGAATATGCCGTCCGGGCTGAGAACTCTCGCGGACGACGCCACCCCGAGCCCGAGCATCCCTATCGCACCGCGTTCCAGCGCGATCGCGACCGCGTCATTCACGCCCGCGCCTTTCGCCGGCTTGAGGATAAGACTCAGGTTTTCACTCATCGCATCTCCGACCACTTTCGCACCCGTCTGACGCATACTATCGAGGTTGCGCAAATCTCGCGCACCATCGCATCGCGTCTCAACTTGAATGCCGATTTGGTCGAGGCTCTCGCGCTGGTGCATGACATCGGGCACCCGCCCTTCGGACACGCCGGCGAAATTGCGCTGGACTCGGTTATGCGGCGCCATGGCGTGCGCTTCGACCACAATCTGCACGCCCTGCGCATCGTCGAGAGCTTTGAGAAACGCTATATAGATTTCGCGGGCTTGAATCTCACCTTCGAGGTCCGCGAAGGCATCATCAAGCATTCGCGGGACTACGATGCCAACGAGTATCCGGAGTTGGCCGAATACCTGCTCAACTTGCGCCCGCCGCTGGAAGCACAATTGATCGATCTTGCCGATGAGATTGCCTACAACACGGCAGACCTTGACGATGGCTTCGAGGCCAGGCTTCTGCGCATCGAGGAAATTCTCGAGCGCGTGCGTATCTTCGAGCGCTTTTATCGGGAATTAGACAAGCAGCATCCCCAAGCCTCTATCAAACTCAAGTTCAACGAAGCGCTCAAGCGTATGCTGGATCGCTTTGTGACCGGCCTGATTGAAACCATAGCCGAACGCGTGCGCCAGGCTGGAATCCACACCCTCGAAGAGGTTCGGAATTGGCCTGAGAGGCTCGTGGTTTTCAGCCCGGAAGTTGACTGCGAGCGCCGCGAAGCAAAAGAGTTCCTGTACGAAAGGCTCTACAACAACCCCACTCTCAAGCCGCAAAAAGCCGACGCGGAGCAGATCGTAACCGAACTGTTCGATCATTGGCTATCCCATCCGGACAAACTACCCCAGAGTTACCAGGGAATGGCCGGAACCTCATCGCTTCCGCGCACGATCTGCGACTATATCGCCGGCATGACCGACGGGTTCATCCTCCAGCAGCACCACCGGCTGATCGGCTGAGAACTGCTCTTTCTTCCCGGACCTTGACGAATTTACCCGGTCCAATCGCAGATGCCCTCGAGGCCGAAACTCGGACTCTGTCCAACACCTTGTTTTTTAATAGCTTACCGCGCCCATCCCGAGCGGCGGTTTGGCAATCGAACTGTATAAGTACGGGGGAGAGCGCCAGGACCGTACGTTTGTCTGCCGTGCGGGTTGTCGAACCGAGCGGCAGCAACGATATCGAACAGCTGTCTTGGCTGTCGGCGCTCCACCGAACGGAGGAATCTGGAATGAAGAACCGCTTTTTTATCGCGCTACCGATAGCTGTCAGCCTGATGGTTCCGGCGGCGATGGCGCAGCCGACGGACGACTGTACCGGGAAACAGGACAACGGCAATCAGTTCTGCCTGCAAGTTGTCGCCGACCGGGCGGCTCAGGCCGAACCAGCGAGCGCGGTCCCGCAGTCCTCGAGCAGTCAATCCACCCAAGCTAGCCAGCCCGGCGATGACTTGGGCCCGCATCAGCCGCTTCAACCGGAGACGCGGCAGGGATTCTGGGGACACCTGAATCCGTTCGCGCGCAAAAAATACGTGCAGAACCAGCTCTCGCCCATTCGCAACCGGGTCAACGAGCTGGATGAGCTGACGGCCAAGAATTCGACCATGCTAAAGGATGTCGACGCCCGCGCCACCGAGGGCATACGGCAGGCCAGCGCCAAGGCTAACCAAGCCGATCAGCACGCCCTGGATGCGGGTAATCGCGCCCAGCAGGCGAATATGACGGCCCAGCAGGCCAGCACACGTCTGCAGACAGTGGAGCAGGTGGTCGGCAACCTCGACCAATACTCGGCTACCAATCAACTCGAACTGCGTTTCCGTCCCGGCCAACTTGCACTTAGCCAGCGCGACAAAGATGCGCTTGACCAAGTTGCCACCGAATTGCAGACCCAGAGAGGCTTCATCGTAGAGATTCAGGCTTTCTCTCCGGGCCGTGGCGAAGCTGCGGTTCAGAACTCGCAGAAGATGGCCGACTCCGTGGTGCGTTACCTGGTGTTGAACCATAATGTTCCGGTTTACCGGATTTACCAGCTTGGCATGGGCAACGCTCCCGTGCAGAGCACGGATGCCGCGACGCCAAAAACCCGCGGGAATGCAAGCTGTGTCGAGGTGACGGTGCTGACCAACGGCGTCGATCAACTCGCCCAGGCCGAGTAGGGTATCGTTCGTCGAAAATCTAGCCATTCCCAGCTCGCCAATACCAAGCCTCTCGCTATGCGGGAGGCTTTTTCTGTTTCCGGATCGCCATGGTTGAGAGAAAATGAGTAGGTAGTCCCGCTGCGGCATCCGCCCGCGCACTGTAATGTGCTGATCCACTACACCAATTTCGTTTCGCCGGTCGGCCCCTTGCTAGTTGCGGCAAGCCCCAAGGGCCTCGTACTGCCTCGAGTTCTCAGGTCACCGCAGGCGACGTCCTGGTATGCCGGAGAGCCCGCTTCCCGTCCCCGCAAATGGTCCATCGAATGCGGTGGAATCGACTGAAAAGCTATGGCCTTATCTTGATCAACTGCGGCAATATTTCGCCGGAGAGCGGCGTGAATTCACGCTTCCGCTCGATCTTCACGGGACGGAATTCCAGCTGCGATGCTGGCACGCCCTGCTGGAGATTGGCTATGGCGAGATCCGCACTTATGCGCAGCTTGCCCGCGCTGTAGGCTCGCCAAAAGGATTTCGCGCGGTTGGTGCGGCCAACGGCGCCAATCCGGTGTCGATTATCGTCCCTTGCCATCGAGTAATCGCCTCTGACGGCACCCTTGGCGGCTATGGCGGCGGACTGGAAGTGAAGGAGAAGCTGCTCCGCCTCGAGGGCGGTTGGCCTATCGGCACCGGCCAATTGGGCTGAAACGATTCGTCACATTTCGCTGCGATTCAATTACGTCCTGAGTGGGAATTCACACTGTGCCTCGGGTGTTTTCCCGCTAAAGGCGGGCCGGTGTCGACCCCTCAGCGCCATCCGCCGGCAGTTTATGTTGTTCTAAAGAAACCCCAAAAAGAATCGCCGTCCAGGAATTCTGATTTTGGCAAATCAGATGCCCTATTAATTCGTGAACGTCTCAAGGGGAGGGACCCGTGGACCCGGCTCTGGTGATCATCGGCGTCAGTTTTCGAAGCGCACCAGTAGCGGTTCGTGAGGGATTCTGGATCGACGAATCCGGTTACGCCGAGGCGCTCGCTGGATTGCTCCGTTGCCAAGCAGTCGACGAGGTTGCGGTGCTATCAACCTGCAATCGTACCGAGTTTGTGGTGTGGACGCCGGATGCCTCCCAGGCCGCCAACTCGGTTCTGCGGTATCTGACTCGCGAGTACAATCTCCGCTTGGCCGATTGGTCGAAGTTCCATCGGCACGTCGATGATGCAGCCATGACCCACCTGCTGAGGCTGGCCTCGGGGCTGGACTCTCTGGTGTTCGGCGAGGCTGACATTACGGCAAGATTCGAGTTCGCCTACAGAGCTGGTGTACAGGCGCGATCCATAGGCCGCTGCCTGGAGGCGATTCTGCTGAAGGCACTCGCGGTTGCACGCCGCGTGCGAACCGAAACCGAGATCGTCTCGAACCTCTCGCTTAATTCGTTGGCGCCTGTCGAACTTGCTCGCCAGCTTTTTGGTGATTTCGAAAAACGCGGTCTAGTCATTTTCGGCAGCGGCAAAAAGAGTCAGAGGATCGCAGAACTTTTCCGTAACGCCGGCATGGCCCAGGTCGAAGTCGTTCCGCCAAATCGGGGGCAGGGAACGCTTAAAGTCGCTCTGAACTCAGCCGATTTACTGCTTACGTGCCTGCCTGACGCCAGTTTTGCGCTGCAACGAAACCATGTGGCCGAGTTCACCCGCGATCGAGAGCGCCAGTTGATCATTATTGATACCGCGGTGCCACGGAACGTCGATCCGGCGGTGTGCGAGTTGCCGGGAGTGGCGCTGCAAAACATCGACCAATTAAACGAATTCGTTTTACGCAACGCCAAACAACAGCACAATCTGGTGGTTCAGGCGGAAAAAATCTTGCGCCGTGAGGCCGCCGGATTCCTCGGACAAGTGGCCAGCGAGCGGGTAAATCCCATGGTCGCGGATTTTCGCTCACGGCTGTGGCGGGTTTGCAGTGAAGAGCTGGAGCGCCTGAACGAAGACTATGGCCCGTTTACCGAAGAGCAGCACGAAATCCTGAACACCTTGGCTGAACACGTGATGCAGCGCATCGCGAGTTCGCTGGCCCGGACCTTGGCCGACCCGCCCAACGCCTCGGAGCAGGAAACGCTGGCGAATCTCTTACAAGGACTTTTCCAGGTGGAAGCCGCCGTGGTCACGCCGGCGGCTACGGCTGGACAAGGCCCTGAGCAAGAGCACAGCGCTCCGTGTGCCGCGTCCGGAGAACAAAATTAGCTCAGGAGTGGATTTCGGCAAGCCCTTCGCCGCCGCCGTGCGGGGCGTGGAAAAAAGGTTTTAAAGTCTCTGCGACTTGGGGTTAACGGCGACTCGACGCCAGTAATAGTTGAGCGTCGTTAGCACCCTTCATCCGGACAGGGTTGCGCAGATCCTGTCCGGTTTTTTCTTCCCCAAACCAGAGCGGTTTCAGAATAAACGTACCCTGAAGCTATCAACGCCGGGCTAAGTCGCCGTTCAAGCAGATTCAGGCTTGCGCGGCCTCTTCTTCGTCGACATGCATGAGGCCAAACTTTTTCAGCTTATAGCGAAGCGCATCGCGGCTGATGTCCAGCAGGCGAGCCGCCTGCGTCTGATTGCCGTTGGCTTGTTGTAGTGCCATCTCGACCAGCGCCCGTTCCACCTGTTCGAGCGATGTTCCACCTTGAGGGATAGACAGTTTGGGCAAACTTCGCCCGCCGGGCGATGTGACGGCGTCGCCGGTTGCCGCCGAACTTGCTTCGAACGCCGTCTGTCCCGGCGTGTGCCGGCCGACCGCGAAGGGAAGATAGTCGGGGCGCAAAAGATTCTCTTCTTCCAGGATCATGGCGCGCTCGATTGCATTCTTGAGCTCGCGGACATTGCCCGGCCATTCGTGCTTGAGCAATAGCTTGCGCATCTCGTCCGTAATCCCTTGAACGGTCTTCTTGAACTTCTTGTTGTAGCGTCCGACAAAATAGTCAACCAACGGCAGGATGTCTTCCTTGCGCTCGCGCAGAGGCGGCAGGAAGACCGAGATGATAGCCAGCCGGTAGTAGAGATCCTGGCGGAAACCACCCTCGCGCACCGCGCGCTCCAGGTCGCGATTGGAGGCGGCGATCACGCGGACGTCGACCTGCATGTCGCGAACTCCGCCCACGCGCCGGATCACCTGGTCCTCGAGCACCCGCAACAGCTTGGCCTGCAGCAGAGGCGACAATTCACCGATTTCGTCCAGAAACAGGGTTCCACCGTCGGCCATTTCGAACAGGCCCTTCTTCATTGCCTTGGCGTCGGTAAACGCCCCGCGCTCGTGCCCGAACAGTTCGGCCTCCATCAGCGTCTCCGGAATCGCGGAGCAGTTGATAGCGACGAAAGACTTGTCCTGCCGCCGGCTTTGGTAGTGGATAGCCTTCGCAATCAGGTCTTTACCGGTACCGCTTTCGCCCTGGATGAGTATCGTGGTAGCTTCGCTGCCGGCAATCTTGCGGACGAAGCTCATTAGCTCGATCATGCGCGAAGAGACGCCAATCACATCGTGATAGCCTGTCCGGCGGCGCACTTCACCGCGTAGCGACTCGACCTCCGTGCGCAGCCGGGTAGTTTCCAGGGCATTTTTCACGGTCACTGCAAGTTCTTCGAAATCAAGTGGCTTGCCGATGAAGTCATAGGCGCCCAGTTTGAGCGCCAGCTTGACGTCCTCCAGTTGCGGATCGGCCGTGATCATGATGACCGCACGTGCATCACCCGATTGCTTCAACTGTTCCAAAAGCTGTAATCCGCTGATGTCGGGCAGGCGTACGTCCAGCAGCACGAGATCGGGAGACTCGTTGCGCGCAATCTTGAGGGCGGCGGCGCCGGTTTCAGCTTCGAGCGTGTGATATCCCCACTCCTCACACTTTTGGCGTAGAGACCACCTGACGAGTTTCTCGTCGTCCACAATAAGTACTTTTTCCGTGGGCATGCGTTCCTAGTTTACAACGGACAGACTACTGCTGGCGCTTGGGCAGGCACACCACAAAGCGACTGCCTTTGCCGGGCCAGCTCTCTACTTCGATGCGTCCATTATGATCCTCGACGACGCGCTTAGCCAACGGCAGACCGAGTCCGGTTCCGTTTCCCTTGGTCGTGAAAAACGGACGAAAGATATTCGGCAGCGTTGCAGCGGAAATTCCCCGGCCAGTATCGGTAACGGCTATCCAGACCGAGTCCTCGTCCTGCCCGAACTCGACCTTTACGCTGCCCTTTTCTTCGCACGCCTGAATGGCGTTCAACAACAGGTTCAGCAACACCTGCTGAATCTGCCCGTGGTCGTATTCGATGGGCGGAAGCGGTTTGTCCTTGATCAGCTCCAAGGAAATAGATCTTGCCGTGGCCTGCTCGCGCGCAAACAGCAAAGCCTGCTCGGCCGTGGCTACCACGTCGAAACAGCTAAACACGGGCGCTTTGGGCCGCGCAATCTCCAACAGGTCGGAGACGATGCGATTGATGTGGGCCACCTCTGTACGAACGTCCTTTAGAACTTTTTGCGCCGGGCTTTCCTTAGGCAGGTCACGGCCAATAATCTCGATCACACCGGCTATGCCGGCCAGCGGATTGCGGATTTCATGGGCTAGCCCGGCGGCCAGCTCACCCAGGGTCGCCAGATGCTCGGCCCGCGACATCTGTGTCCGGTGCAGGTGCTGGATCTCTTCGTGGCTCTCGCGAAGCTGACGGACCATGGCATTGAAATCGCGTCCCAAGTCGCCGATATCGTCATTACGATTCGCAAACTCAACCATGGCGTGCAAGTCGCCGAGACGAACCATGGCAATCTTTTCCTGCAACTCCAGCATGGGGCGCCGGAACACGACTGCCATTACCATAAATACAACTGCGCAAATCACCACCGCACCGGCTGTCGCGACCACCAGAATCGGCCGCCGCAGCCCGCTATCGATCGAGAGCGTTATCAGTACAAAGATCAGCAGCCCGTTGAGCAGCACAAAGGCTACCGGCAGCAGGACGATCACGCTCCAGTTCATCCGGACGCGGCTCACGGTCTAGTACGAACCCCCTGAATTTAGAGTTTACTATTTTCCGTCTCTGTGCCAAAAACCTGGATTGAACCGGCGGAGAACAGCCAAGACGGCGATGCAGGCTGCGAAAAAACGCGCCGAAGCCCGGGGTCCCCGGCACGCGCCGCAATTTCGCGTGTCGGGATGGAAGAAGCCGGGCCGGCTGGCGCTGCGGTTGGGGCTGAAACCGAGATCAAAAAAGGTTCCGGCGGAAGCCGTTCAGCTTCCGCCGGTGAGGGTGTAATCGATTATTCGAAGCCTTTTAAGCGTAAGCGTGCAATCCGGGCAACAGGTACGTCACTCCGAAGAATGTGAAGATGACAACCGCGAACCCCAGAATCGCGAAGTAAGCCGCCCGCCGGCCTTTCCAGCCGCGAGTAACGCGCATGTGCAGGTAACCCGCATAGACAAGCCAGGTGATTGCCGCCCAGGTTTCTTTCGGATCCCAGCTCCAATAAGATCCCCAAGTCTGGTTAGCCCAGTAAGCTCCCACGGCGATCATCAGGGTCAGCAGCGGGAAGGCAATGCAGATCGTCTTGTAGGTGATCTGGTCCAGGTTGGCGGCTGGAGGCAACATCTTTTGGAGGCCTTCGCGCCGCCACAGCAGCAGCAGGTAAAGCAATCCCGCGAAGATTCCGCCAAGCATGCCGGCGAGCAAAAACGGACTCGCCGCCAGTGCCGTCGGAAAGGATCCGTCGGCGTCGGGCGAAGCGTAGGCGCCGCTCTGGGCGCGCAGGATAAAGGCCGCCAGCGCCACGGCCTGCAGCAGAATGCTGACGAACATTGCCTTGTTGGCATAATCGAACAAGTTCTCATCCTGCTTCACCCGTCCAACGGCATAGAGCACAACCGGAGCAATCGTCGAAAGCAGGACGAGCGTAAAGAGCCAACCGAGATCGGGTATGGTGACGAACAGACGGACGCCGCGGGACACAAAAATTTCCGAATTCTGCGCCGGATCCCAGCCCACAACCGCGAAACCGCCAGAGCGGAAGCGCAGCATCATGCCGGCATAGACGGCGATCATTCCAAGTGCCGTCAGCACCTGAAACGATTCAGTCTTCATGTCATCCTGGATCAGGAACATCATCGACAAGGCAAAGCTCACCGCGCAGGCCGCATAGGCGAGCATAGCCAGTGAGACGTGAACGTGCAGCCAGGTCGATTGCAGCGCCGGGACCAGCGGCCGGACCTCGGAGGGCAACAGTTGCATCAGGATGACGCTGACCACCGCCAGCGGCATGGTCACACTGCCGATGATCTTTACTTTATAGCGCCGCTCCGCGATCAGGGTCAGCGCGGCCACCGTCCAGACGAAGCTGAGCAACATCTCATAGAGCGTCGAAAATGGAGGATGCCCGGCCATATACCAGCGGTGAGCGGCCGCCGCCGTGTTCGCGGCAAAACCAAGTGCGGTCGATATCGACGCAAACTTGACGTAGCGTTCGATGCCGGTCACGCCGAATCCCATGTAGAGCGCACCCGCGCCGCCGTAGAAAATCAGCGCCGTGTAAAGCATGTTACTTTCGCCATAGATCGGGCCGGAGTGTGTCTTCATCACTCCAAGGAATGCCGTAAACAGCAGGAACAGCATACCCAAGCCGACCATGACCAGCAGTGCGTTCCCCGTTGACGTCTGCTCTGCTCTGGCTCGCGACATCAGTCAAAAACCTCCGCTTGCCCGGTACGCACCATAAACTTTCGCGTACACGGTAATTGTTAAAGTGGTCCACGGCTGGCGCGCATCCGCGTTCGCCTGGACGATCACTGGCTGGCTACGCGGGCTGTCTACACGCGAGCCATGGTTTCCTTCGTGGCAGTCTCATCCTGCTTCTTTAATTCCGTTACCTTGCTGTTGCCGTTCAGTTCCTTGCCGATTGCCTCGGTCACTTCGGCGAAGCGCTGTTCGAAACGCTCGCGGTTCTTGTTGCACGCGCCTCCGGCCCATAACAGCAAACCCTGCCGAGCGTCGAATAGAGTGGTCACCCAGAAGCGCATGTGTACGAGATAGAAAGCGACACCCAATCCAAACGCCATGATCAGCACGCCGCCCCATACGAACCATTGTCCCGGCTCGTGCGACACTTCGAGACCAGTGAAAAACTTCGGTTTCAAGTCGGTGAGGGTGAAGGAGTAACCAGCCTTGGCGTCCTGCAATTGGTTGGAATCGCGCGGGAACAGCCAGACACTGTGGCTGCCCGCCTGGTTCGTCAGCACCAGTTCGATCGCCGGATTGGAGATCTCTTCCGAGCGCTGGTAAACTTCGCCGTCTTGGACGTAGTAATCGGGGACAAAGCGGTTAACTCTGATCGTATTTTCCGCGTCCGAGTTGTACTAGTCTGTTGCGGGGCTATCGTGATCGTCTGCGCCTCGCCTTTCAGCGGCGTCGCTCGCAATTGGAGATGGTCGATCTTGCTGCTCATCCCGAAACTCGCCTGGTAAAAACGGATGCCGTCATAGGTAAGCGGATCATTCACGACAATTTGCTTGCGCTCGATCTCGCGGCCCTTGTTCCACCACCACCAGATCCGACCACCACCGCTTCGGACTGCCATCGGCGTAGTTCTCTTGTCCGGCAGCGTCGCAGCGGATGGAGAATGGAAGAGGCCTTTTCAGTTCCATCTCCCTTCTGCCGCACCATGATCATGTTGCTGGTTTCGCCCGTGGTCAGCGTTAGCGATCCGCGATAGCCAAACATGGCATCGACGATACCGCCGGCGAAGATCATCAACAAGCTGAGGTGGACAATGTAAACCGCCAGGACGGAGAACCGATGCCGCTCGGAATAAAGCGAGACTTCGTTGTTATCGACCACCCGTTCGGGTCTCAGGCCCAGCTTGATCAGCGCACGCTCGGCGGCGTCCATGCCGGCCTTGGCGTCACTGATTTTGAACTCTTGGTGGTAAGGAAGAGCCGCGCGAAAATGCGCTTCCGGACGGCGATTCGGACGGGCGTAAAAGCGCCATGCGGTCGGCCAACGATCAAGAGAAGCAAAAATAATGCTAAGACTTACCAGCCCAAGTAAAGCGGCGAACCACGCCGCATGGTAGACATCGGTGAGCCCAAACCGATCCAACCACAGCAGTGTCGCCGGAGAGTATGCGCGCTGGATTTCGCTCGGCTCGGTGGTGGGGCGTTGCAGAACTACCGTGCCTACAGCCGAAAATACGACCACTATTAATAGAAGAATGATTCCGGTGCGCACTGAAGAGAGCGTCTTATGAATTTTCGACCAGATTTCCCTAAGACCCATGCGGGGCTCCTTTGAAGCTACTAGGATCGCAGATGCACGTACGAGGCCAGAAACCCTGCCAGCTAAGTTACAAAAATTCAATAGCCTGCAGAGCGCTCGCAGCGATTGACCCAGTCAACTGTGGGCTATATCACCCAGTTCGGCGATTATCCCACGCCATCCAATGTTCCGCCATTAGCCTTAAATGTTTGCATCTTCCGCTTCGCGAGACTAGGACACCGATCACAAATCGAGAGTGCTGACTCAAGGACAAGAACTTGCGGCCTCCGCGCCACTCTTTTCCCAAAGTGGACGAAACGCGCACAAACCTCGTCTTTCATTCAGGTCGGGGTTGCGGAATTTCACGAGGCAAGTGCGAAAAAGGGCTCAGCTCCGCTTGGGATTACCGAAAATGGGAAACAGCATGTCACGCCTAGGATCTTGCTATGCTATCTGTCACATTTTAAATTACTTAATAGCATTTTTCCGGCAAATGCCGAGCACGCGTTCTACTCCGGTCATGCGCTTGCATATTGCTCGGGTGGAGGTCGCAGTGAAGCGGAGTGTCTTTTATACTGGTCCTCGGTTTTTGGTTATGTACGGGCGAGAGTATTTGCGGCCAAGCATCCGGTTCCGCTTCCCAAAGATGTGGATAGCGCCAAATGCATCGAGTGCCACGAGGATAAGCAAAGGGCAAGGCAGTCCATTCGGCGATTCAACCGGTTGTAAAGTTGCCATGAAATTCGCGTTAATAAAGATATTACCCGCGTAAAGCTTATCACCACTACATCTTACGGCCTGTGTCTCACCTGCCACGCAGACAAAAAAGCCGCCGATATCAAGGGTCAAGTTCATCCTCCGGCCGTCCGCGATTGCGTTAAGTGTCACGACCCACATACCTCGGACGAACAAGAATCAATTATTGAAGCCGGTCAGCGGCGACACCAAGGACGCGAATCTCTGCCTTTCCTGCCACACGACAGGTCTAAACGTGCCTAAGGGCGGCAGCCGGCACGCGGCGCTCGATATGGGCTGCGACACCTGCCACATCACCCATAAGACCGGTGAGCGTGGCAAGCGCGAGTTCGACTTCCATCTAACCAAGGACGCCCCGACGCTGTGCATCGACTGCCACGATCCGAAGGACGCGGCTATCGCCAAGGCGCATCAGAATCAGCCGATCGATAAGGCCGACTGCCTCACCTGTCATGATCCGCACCAGTCCGACGCAGCCGAAGCTAATGGCGAAGTTCACTCATGCACCCTTTGCCGGCGGGCAGTGTGACACCTGCCATGCCCCGGCCAAGGACGGCAAGATCGTTTTGACGCAATCCGACGCTAAGTCGTTATGCGTCACCTGCCACGCTGAGAAGGCCGAGCAGATCGAGAAGGCCAAGGTTCAGCATCCTGGGGCGACGGGCGATTGCACCGACTGCCACAACCCTCATGCTGGCAACTCACCGGGATTCCCAAAGCCGAACGCGGTGGCTGTCTGCCTGGGTTGCCACGCCGAGCAAGCCGAGCTGGGCAAGAAGACACACGTCCATCAGCCCGCATTCGAGCAGGGTTGCGCGACCTGCCACGAGCCGCACGGCAGCAACAACCCGCACCTGTTGCGGGCGCCAGTTCACGAACAAACTGTGTCTGGAGTGCCACGGTCCGGAGGCGGAGCCGAAGAAGCTGGAGAGCGAGCACTTGGTCACGATCTTCGATGGCAAGGTGAAACTGCCGGAAAATTACTTTGCCAAGGTTCCGGTACTGCCACTGAAGTACGGCATCGGCCACCCCACGGACCGGCATCCGGTTTCCGACACCTTGGATCCGAAGAATCCTGGCAAGGTCGTGACTCGCTATGAGCTGTCTGAGCTGCCACCAGCCACATTCTTCGGCAAACGCGGATTTGCTGGTAAAGGATCAGGTGAATGGCATGGCTTTCTGCAAGACCTGCCACTCCAACGGGCTGAATCTGAGTGCGGTTTCAAGTGGAGTGAAGTAACGATGTTGAAAGATCAATCAAATTCGGTTTGCGGCTCTCGACCCCACCAGGGTGAAATCGGCCGGGTCGGGGAGTTCGTCTTTCCGCCCATCTGGGCGGCGTTGGCTGCACTTGCTCGTGTTGGCTATTGCCTTGGCGCCATCCGCCTACGCGCAGAAGAAATCGAAAAAGGACGCCGCCGCTCCCAATCCCGTGGAAAAGCGTCTTGCCTTCGATATTAACAAGATCGTTTGGCCGAATCCGCCAGCAGTCGCACGAATCCGATTCATCCAGCTTTTTACCGGCCAGAAGATCGATTGGGCCGCCTACGACAACAAGAAAGAAGCCGCCAAAGCAGAAGTGGATGGACCGTCTGGCGGGAACCAAGCCGGCCACCGATATAGACCTGGATAAGCTCCCCTTCCAGCTCATTCGCACCTACGGAGTGGCCGTCGATTCCGCTGGCAGAATTTATGCGGCCGATCAGGGCGTCGACGCGATCTTCATCTTCAACCCGGAGACCCAGGACGTGCAGATGATCCGCAACGGTCACGAGGCGCGCTTCGGCATGATCAACGGCTTGGCGATGGATGACAACGATCGCCTTTTCGTGACCGATGACAAGACCCACCAAGTTATAGTTCTCAATGCCAATCACCAGCCCGAGGCCGCTTTTGGCGCCGATGTGCTGGTTTCGCCCGCCGGTATCGCGATCGACGCGGAAAATCGCTTGCTTTACGTGGTGGACACGCAGAGCGACGTGGTGGACGTCTTCGACGCCGACACCTTTAAGCTGCTGCGCAAAATCGGCACACCGGGGAAGAAGCACACCCTGATTAGCCAGGGAAACTTCGCGCTTCCCGTCGGCGTGGCCGTGGATAAGGAAGGAAACGTTTACGTCGCGGACACGCTGAATTGCCGGATTCAGATCTTCGATGCCGACGGCGGCTTCCTCAGCGAGTTCGGGAAGAACGGCGATGGTCCGGGGCAGTTCGAGCGTCCCAAGGGCATAGCCGTTGACGCCGATGGCCACATCTGGGTCGTCGATGCGGCCCAGGACCGGGTGAAGGTCTTCAACCGTGAGGGGCAACTGCTGATCTATTTCGGCGAGCATGGGAACTTTCCCGGCCAGTTCGCCGAGGCGTATGGGATCGCCATCGACAAGCAGAATCGGGTCATTACCTCCGAACAGTTTCCAGGCCGTGTCCAGGTTTTCCGTTATGTGACCGATGCCGAGGCTGAGGCGGAGAAAACAAAGATAGCGCAAGCCGGTTCGCCGGCGGCGATACAAGTTAAGCAGCCGGCAGGTGCACCGGAAAGCAAAGATGCGTCGCCAGCCACGGCAAAGGATTCGGCGGCTAAATAGGCTGCAAACAAGTTTGGCCGGCGAGGGCAAAGCCCCGGCGGCCAAGAAACGGAGAACGGGATACCCCGTTTTTCGGGATGTGTAGCTTTAACCTTATCAGGAGATCACTTCAATGAAGAAAACATTACTAGTTGTTCTGGCGGTGATGGTCGTTGCCAGCATGGCGATGGCGCAGATTCCACAGACGACAAAGCTGACAACTGATACCCTCGGCGCACACTTGGTGTACGGCCGTGGCTGCATCGCCTGCCACGCCCCGCACAGCGGCGCTGCCGGCAACGGCGGATCGGTCGCCAAAGAGTGAACGCCAGCGGCAACATCGCCCTGTGGGGCCAGGATCTGACTCCCCTCTATGGCCAGACGGTTGCGTTCGGCGGCGCTGGCAAATACTCCTTTACTCTGCCGGCGCAGGGCACAATCACCAGCTTTAGTGACCCAGCCACCGTCGCCTTGTTCTGTCTGAGCTGCCATGACGGCAACTTGGCGAAGCCGGCATGATGAAGGGCAAGACCGTCGAGACGCTACCGGTCGTCGGCGGCAACGCTCCGACTTTCCTCGGCAACGACGGCACGAAGGCTGGCAACTATAGCAACGACCATCCGGTGGGCACCACCGCGGCGTTTGGCTGCGGCGGCGCAGCGGCGTATCAGTGGGATTGCACGCTATCGGCGTCCGGTAAGGTCACGATGAACGGCACTGCTTCGGGAGCGTTCGCTAATACCAACTACGGCTTTGCGGTCAGCCTGCCTGTGTACAACGGCACCACGCCGGTTGTCACCTGCACCAGCTGCCACAACCAGCACTACGAGAATATTTACTCCGGCAAGATGGGTGGCGTCACGGGCTACTACTCGACGATGTTCTTCCTGAGGGGCTACTACAACCCGTCAAACGGCGGCAACAGCGCGGCGCAGTTCTGCCGGCAGTGCCACGGTGCCAATTCGAACGAAATGGCCGGACAGCTGAACGTCCCGACCACATAGGCTGCTTCTTTTACCCGGGGGAGGACTCAGGTCCTCCCCTTTTTTTTGTTTTAAAAGCCTGACGCCACCACGGGCAGGGTAGCTAACGGGACGCTCCCACGCGCGGCCATGGCGCTCGAAATGAAAACTCCACTGGCGCTTCCCTTGGTGAGCTAACCCCGTTTTTCAGCAGTCAGTTACGCGCTGCGGCAATTCCCCCAGCTTGCCGCCCATGGGTGTGGACTTATCCCCAATCCTCGTTGGTAACTGCTTGATAATAATAAGGAAACTTTTGGCAGGGGTCTTGCACTAGGATCTTGCTTAGGTAATCAGGTAAGTGAGGAATGAATGAAATACCAGCTTTCAATCTGTGCGCTGCTGCTGGCGGCGCTCTCCCCGGTATCGGCCCAACTGGCCGCCTCCCATGCTTCCGCACCGAGTTCGGCGTTTGAGCAGACCAACATCCACGCGGTGGGCAAGCCCGTGGTCCGGGTAAACGGAGCGGTGTTGACCGACCGCGACCTGGTGCGCGAGATGTCCGCCATCTTCCCCTACGCACGCCAGCACAACGGAGGGGTGCCCAAGTCGATGGAGGCCGAAGTTCGCAGTGGCGCCATGCAGATGATGATCTTCGAAGAGTTGGTCTACCAGGAAGCCGTGCGCCGGAAGATGACAGTGCCGCCCGCGAAGATGGAACGCGCCATGACCGCCTTCCGCAAACAGTTCAAGAGTCCTGACGACTATAAGCAGTTCATGCAGGTCGAGGTCAACAATTCGCAATCGTTGCTGCGCGTCAAAATCCAGCGCTCGCTGCTGATCGAGGCCTTGCTGAAGCAGGAAGTGAGCGACAAGTCGGCGGTTTCCTTGCTCCAAGCCAAGGCCTACTACGACAAGAACCCGGACCAGTTCCGTACCCCCGAGTCCTACGCGGTGCAGACGATTTCCGTCGTGCCTCCGCAGAACGCCACGCCGGACCAGTTGAAGGAAGCCCGCAAGCGCGCCGACGATGCCCTGCGCCAGGCCAAGGCAACTAAGAGTTACGAAGAGTTCGGTTTGCTGGCGGAGAAAATCTCCGAAGACGACTGGCACGTGATGATGGGCGACCACAAGGCCGTGGACCGCACCAAACTGCCACCCGCCGTCCTGCAGGCCATGCAAACCATGAAGCCCGGCGAAGTCAGCGGCCTCATTCAGGTAGACCGGATCTATACCGTTGTCCGGATGAATGCGCATGTTCCGGCCGGGATGCAGAAATTTGCAGATATGAAAGTTTCGCTGCGCAAGAACATGCAGAAGGCTAAAAGCGAGCAGCTTCGCGGCGATCTGGGCAAGAAGCTGCGTAAGAACGCAAAGATCGAAGAGCTATAGCGAACCTGTGTTCGCAACTTCGCTCAATTCAATGGCGGCAAGCGCTTCTGCTGAGTTCGGCGAAGAATATAGGGGCATGACATTCAGTACCTGGATGCTTCGCCCCTTCGGGCATCCAGAATGACACGCCGGGAAACAAGGGGATTCTGCCAGGCTGGCGAAACTGAAAAAGCTATCAGGAACCAAGGCCGAGTAGTGAACTATCGCGTGCTGTCGATCGCCTGCGCACTGCTCATGGCGTTGCTTCCGTGTGCTTTCGCGCAGCTACAGGTCGGAAATAATCTCGACATGAGGCTGAATGGCACGGCGGCATTCGGATACACCGGCGATTATGGCAATGCCACTGGCTCGGAGCATGGCATCACGCTCGGCGGCGCTGGCACCTTGACTGGTTCCTATTACAACCCCAACTTCCTCTCGTTCAGCTTTGCACCGTTTATCAATCAATCGCGGGAGAACTCCGGCTTCCAATCTATTTCGAATACCAGTGGCTTCAGCTCCGGCGCGACGCTCTTCAGCGGCAGCCATTTCCCGGTTACACTCAGCTACAGCGATACTTACAACAGCCAGGGCAACTTCGCCGTTCCAGGAGTGGCCGACTTTACGACGCACGGGGACAGCCAGGCTTTTGGCGTCGGCTGGGCTCTTAATCTCCCGAACCTTCCTACTCTTTCGTTTTCGTTCCAGGATGGGCACAACAGCAACACAGTATATGGGACTGATACGAACGCAACTTCCACTTTTCGCACCTTCACGGCTCAGTCCAGCTACAGGTGGGAAGGCTTCATTTTGAATGGCGGTTATAAGTACTCGAATACCGAATCCCTGGTTCCGCAACTTCTCACGAGTCAGCCGGAGGCGACCTCGGATTCGTCCGGCAATTCTTACAACTTTGGCGTGGGGCATAAGCTCCCGTTCAGTGGGGCCATCTCGGCAGGCGTCGGCCGATCCGATAGCAGCTTCCAGGTTGAGGGAATCAATCTCGGCACAACCACCGTCGATACGGCCAACGCCGGCATTTCTTTCATCCCCATCAGGAACCTGAGCGTGGGGTCGAATGTACAGTACACGGATAACCTGGCGGGCTTACTGAACCAGACGATCACATCCGCCGGGGGCTTGCCCCAATCAGGCATTCTGCAGCAGCAGGCGACGCATTCGCTGGATCTCATTACCTATACGACTTACACTCTACCCAAGCTCCACTTGACCCTGATGGGCAACGAAGAGCACCGGGACCAAGACTTCGCGGGAGGCTCGATTGGATCTGATTCATACACTGGAATGGCCACCTACGCAAATAACCTGCTCGGTGGCTTTCTCAGCGCCACCGTGGGGGGTAATCGAAACACGGTTAGTACCACCAACCAAAGCACGCTCGGGTTGATCGGCTCGCTCAACTACTCTCGTACCATCCGCGCGTGGGAAGTTACAGCGAGCGGTAACTACTCGCAGAATACCCAGACTCTACTGGCGGCATATACTGCGACTAGCTACGGCTACAGTGGCTCCTTGGGCCGCCGACTCAGCCGTCGCTCCCATTTCAGCGCCAGTGCAACCGGGTCGAAAAGCAGCTTGAGCAATCAGCCTGGGTCTGGAACCATGAGCCAAGCCTATTCGACAGGACTTAGCTGGAAATGGATAGGTCTCAGTGGCAATTATTCGAAGTCTAATGGCAATGCGGTTCAAACGATCACAGGCCTGGCAACCACGCCGGTTCCATTGCCGTCCGTGAATCCGGCAAATGTGATCTTCTATAACGGCCAGGCATACTCGGCGGCAATCGGACTTAGTCCGGTGCGCAGATTTACATTCAGCGCCAGCTACGCGAAGGCGTCCAGCGATACATTAGGCAATGCTATTGCCTCCAATAACCAATCGCAGTCGATCAATGTGTATTCGCAGTACCAGTTCCGGCAAATGTACTTTAACGCGGGTTACAGCAGACTATTGCAAAGTTTCAGTGCGGCAGGCGTTCCGCCCAGTTTGGTGGGATCGTACTACTTTGGAGTATCGCGATGGTTCAATATTTTCTAAGTTCCGGCCCCCGGCACAAGCTTCAGAAGGCGATCATGATTGCCTCTGCCGCCCTGCTCATGCTGATCCCGTCGGCGGTATCAGCCGGGTCGAAATCGAAATCGGAGCCGGATGTTTCCGGGCCCGAAATACTGCTGGATGCTCGCGGTACAAATCAACAGCGCAAACTTTCTTACGAGCGCAGCTTTAGCTCCGAACGCGAAGTCAAGATCAAGCGTGGCTTCTGGGCCCGGCTGGTCGATATTGTGGCCGGAGATCCAGAGTTCCACGCCCTTGTTCGTCCTTACAGTGTAGCGACTGATTCGCATGGCCGGGTCATCGTGACTGATCCGGGCGCATTCGGCATTCACATCTTTGATTTTGCTCAGCAGAAATATAAGTTCATTTCGCGGTACAAGGAAAACGACGGGCTTCATTCGCCGCAATGCGTGGCTGTCGACGATGCCGATAATATCTACGTCACGGATTCGGAAGCCGGTAAGATTTTTGTCTTTGACGCGAATGGAAAATTCCAGCGGGTTATCGGCAGTTTGAAAGGCGGGGAAGGCTTCTTCAAGCGGCCGACGGGAATCGCGGTTGATTCGCAGGCGCAGCAGATCTTCGTGACCGACACCTTGCGGAACAAGATTTTCGTACTCGATATGCGGGGCGTCGTTTTGAACACGATTGGCAAGAGTGGATCCGGCAACGGAGAATTCAACTTCCCGACCGAATTGCGCTTTCGAGGTCGGGACCTGATCGTGGTCGACGCAATGAATTTCCGGGTCCAGGTTCTGGATCGCTCCGGGGCCTTCCGCTATGCCATTGGACGCGCTGGCGATGCACGAGGCGATCTTTTCCGCCCCAAGGGCGCGGCACTCGATTCTGAGGATCATATCTACGTGGTCGAGGGCTTGTCGGCAATGGTACAGGTATTCGACCGCGAAGGAAGCCTTCTGTACTACTTCGGGCAAAAAGGTACGGAGCCGGGGGAGTTTCAGTTGCCCACCGGGATATCAATCGATCGGAATGATCGTGTCTACGTGGTGGATTCCTATAACCGCCGGGTGCAGGTTTTTCATTACTTCGGGCTTCCCAAACAGGCCGAAGGAGCTACAAATTGAAGTCGAGAACTTTACTAAACTGCGCAATCGTGATGCTAATCGCCGGCACTATGCTGGCACAGACATCGACTACGGGCGATGTGCTCGGCGCACACGACTTGTCTCCAAGCGGGATCTCGCCGCTTCGCGGTTCCCTATCAGGTTCCTGCCTGTATTGCCACGCTCCGCACTCTGGAATCGGAGGCAATACGCCTCTCTGGAACCAAACGCTTTCGACGGCGACGTACACCTTGTACGACAGTAGTACCTATCATCAAGACCTTAATAGCCAACAGGGCGTGAGCAACAGGCAGAACCTCGCCGGCAGGAAACTGAACCTCAAGGGACGGCCGGGTGTCCGGAAAGACCAGTCGGGCAATGTGAGGTCCATTCTAAGCGGCGACAGCAGTCTTTGTCTGAGTTGCCATGACGGCACTGTGGCTCCTGGACAAACGGTAGCTTATGGAAAGATACCGATGACTGGGGCTTGGAAAACGGGCGATAACCTTGGAATCAACCTGCAAGGATCGCATCCCTTCTCCCTTCCCCAAAAGATACAGGACTCTCCTGACTTGGTACCTTCGCTGGCCTCCTCGGGCACCACGGCCGACACCACCAAGTCGGTGAAGCTCATAAAAGGCAACGTCGAGTGTACCTCTTGCCATAATCCGCACATACAGGCAATCGACAAAACATCCTTGAACTTCCTGGTTATGAATAGTTCAAATGGCCAGATGTGTCTTGCGTGTCATGAGCCTAATCCCCGCACAGTTGGCACCCAGAATAACGAACTTGCCGGCTGGACATCCAGTATCCATGCGACTGCCAATAATGCGGTCGTATATCAGGGTCAAACCTACTACGTTGGGGGGTATGGAACGGTAGCCCAAAATGCCTGTGTAAGTTGCCACGCGCCTCATAATGCCCCTTTGTCCACGTGGTTGATTCGCAGCCAAATCCCTCCTCCGCAGATTCCGGCAGAGGAGGACTCTTGCAGAAACTGCCACTCCGGTGGTTCCAATGTTTCTGCCCCGAACGTTTTTGCCGAGTTTGGCGTGACTGGCCAGTCGGGCGCACTTCCGCCCGCGACCGGGACCAAAGTTGGTCACCCTTTTCCGTCGGGTACAAATTTGCATGATGCTGCGGAAACCATACTACTGAATAATAATCGCCATAGTACCTGCGCCGACTGTCATAACCCGCATGCCGCCAATCAAGTGACAATTTTTCCAAATTTGCCAGCGATCCGAGTGTCGCAGGCCGGCGTTGCGGGGATTGCCATGGATGGCCAGACCGTCCTGACACCCGCGGTTAATCAGTATGAGAACTGTCTGCGCTGTCACGGTTCGAGCACAGGAAAAGCGGCGAATGCCGTTTACGGATATCTGCCCTCACGCGCGCTCGCCGCGGGCGACCCTCTGAATGTCATCTTTGAATTTAGCCCTACCGCGACATCGAGGCATCCCGTAATGGTTCCCCGCAACAGTCCTTACCCACAACCTAGCTTGCTGCTCACCATGACGAATATTCTGGGTATAACGATGTCTGGTCAGAACGCGCGCAACACCAGCAGTCAAATCCTGTGCAGTGACTGTCATAACAGCGATGATAACCGCGAGTTCGGGGGCACTGGCCCCAATGGTCCGCACGGCTCCATATGGCCGCATATTCTGGAGCGCCGTTATGTGTTCAGCCAGGCGGCAGCACCTGGCCAGACCATAATCAATCTGTTTCCCAACCCGGATCTCAGCATCGCGGGACCGTATGCCATGTGCGCCAAGTGTCACAGCCTGAGCAATATCCTCAGCAACGCAACCTTCAGCGAGCACTCACGGCATATCAACGATGGGTTCTCCTGTTCCGCTTGCCATACCGCTCACGGCATGGGCGCCCAGTCGGGAAATATAAGCGGAGAGCGTCTGGTCAACTTCGATGCCAATGTTGTTGCGCAAAATGGATCCACCCCGATCTCGTATAACCGAGCCACAAACTCCTGCAGCTTGGTCTGTCATAACCAGGCGCATCAACTCGCAGGTGCACCCGCCACCCAGAACAGAGTGCGCGTCAGAGGAAAATGACAACGAAAAGCTGCGGGCAGACCATGCCAGCAGCCGGGTTGGAAGACCGAAGAGCACCGGTTTGCTTGAAGCTAAGCCGTACCTGTCGGATGTCCCGCCGGCATTGCATCCGCTAAGTATCCACCAGCGATGATCCACAGGCAAAGTTCGCAGGCTACATTATGATCGCGTTGTGCGGCGTGGCGGCGTGGAGAGCGCGGCGGCGTGGAGAGCGCGGCAGCGCGGGTGCAGAAAAGGCTCCCAGCAACTCCGGTTATGGGCGGCTCGAATCGCAGGTCAGAACGAAGGCGGGTGCAGGGAGGTGCGATGCGTACTCGGTGTCGACCCTAGAGCAGTTTTGCGAAAGGATATGCCATGAAGAAGCCGGGCGGCCGCGGTCGTTCTGCCGCTCATGATTGACTTGACCACTCGCGGGGCTTTTTTCGGAAGTAAGGCCCGCCGCTTTTGAGCTTTCCGGCTCGATGCTTTTCGACACACACCAAACGGCCGTACTGTGGCGATGAACGGGCCTACTAAGAGCTAGATCGCCTACATCACCGGCTTGTCGGTCTTCGTGCCGGCAGGCATATTCATGTGCTGTTTGGCCTTGGCTATCATTTCTTCCACCTGCGCGCGACGTGGATGGGTTGGATTACTTTTCAGTAGTTGTTGCCAGGCGTCAATTGCGCCTTTGGGATCGTTTTTCGCCTGCCACTTGAGCATGCCAAGATTAAAGAGCGCATTGGCTGACTTCGGATCGACTTGCAAGGCACGGTTCAGCGTCTCGATAGCCTTGTCGTCCGAGCCGGCGTAGTGATAGGAGTTTGCCAGCGACACGAGTACTTCGCTACTCGGCTTGATCTTCACCGCGCGCTCGTAATACTCTGCCGCCGCAGGAAACTGCTGCGCACGGAAGTAAGCAGTTGCTACTTGGGCGAGCAGGTCCGCATTGTTCGGGTCTTTCTGGAGGGCCGCAAGTATTGGCTCGACCTGTTTATCGCCCATCTGCTTCAACTGGTCTGGTGTGACTTGGCCCACGCCAGCAGCCGCTGGGTTGCCTTCATGCATCGCAGGCTGGGTGCGGGTTTCAGTCGGCCGTGTGCTGCTTGCTGTCGCGGACCCGCGCGGCAGGTATCCCACCGCGAGGCCAATCAACAAACATACGGTTGCCGTGACATAGGTCTGAGTAGCCGTCCATGTGGTACCCGAGTTTGGGTCACCAGTTTTCTTTTCGTTGCCCATCTCACACTCCCTGCTCAGTTCTGCGGCCCCAACGTTTTTACGGGCGCTGAATAATCGGGCCAAATTGAAAGGCCATTTCGCACCGGATGGAGCACCGGTGTGTCCGGCAACTCGAATCGCCGAAGCTGGGGAATTTCGTCTCCGCCGGAAGATCCGGTGTCAGTCCGCTCGCCAGACAAGGACGTCAGACCCTTCTAATAGGCATAAATCATGCCAAACGCAGGCCGTAACGGGACGAAATTTGAAGGTTCATTTGTAGCAACTTACACCAGAATCAAAGACCATGGTGGCTGCGCCGTTGCCATTTTGGGGAATTTGACGCTCCTAACAGGGCCTTTTAACATGAGTGCGCGGATGTAGAGGCGTGGGAATAAGCTTCACTTCATTCAGTTCCAGATGCTCCGATAGCCGCGAATCCGTTGTCTCGGAATTAGGTACGACCGCGGTAAATCGCAGCGCCGATGCAAGCAGCAAGCTGCAGGGTTAAATCACACATCCAATGACTAGGGCAACACAAGCTATCGTTGCTAATTTAGGCAAATACAAGAAAATAAACGTTCGCCCAATGGCAGACAGATTGCCTTCAGCTAACTGGATGTGGTGATAAAGGTGTGGATTCGACCTACAGCGATTGTCCCGTTGTTCTGGCTGTTCCTGGTGATTACCGGGGTTGCCCAAACGCCAACCAACGATCTCACGCCAGCGGCCCGAGCGTTCCCCGAACTGACACTCCCAGGAGGTCACGTACTCCGCTTTGTTCGCGTGTTCTCCGCCGACCGGGACGTCGAACGGAAATTTCGCTTGGGAGACATCGCAGGCGTACCTGATCCGGACAGCGTCCGTTCCGCCCCGAAGATCAATGAATCAATCATCGTCTCCAATTCCGACGTCGTAGTAGACTCGCTGCACCGCGTACGCGTAGCTCGTGATCGGTCTTCCTTGAGCGAGCTAGCCGATGTCGTCGCGGGAATTCTGCCCAATCGCGAGTTGCGCATGGCGCTACCTTATAGGATCGCCACTGATTCGAAGCATCGGGTAATTGTCACCGATCCTCCGGCACACGCGATCCATATTTTCGATTTCCAGAAAAAAAAGTACTTCCGGATCCAGGGCGGAGACGGTAAGCGATTGCAGCAACCCAAGGCCGTTGCTGTCGACTCTGAGGACAATATTTACGTTACCGACGCTAGCCTCGGCATGGTCCTGGTCTACGACTCACTGGGCAACTTTCTGCGCTTTCTCGGCGAAAACGACGGCGAAGGTTTGTTTGATCAGCCCGACGGTATTGCCATCGACGGCAAGACCGGACATATATTTGTAACGGACAGCCCGCGCCATTTGATTTTCATGCTCGATTTGCACGGCACCGTACTGGCACGCTTCGGAAAAGGGAACGGCGAACGCGTCGGATTTGGAAAGCGCGGAAGCGAAGGGGCTAGTGATATTGCGCTGGCTCGAGACGAACTCATTCTGGTGGATGGAACCACATGTAGCCTCAGTGTGCTGGATTTAAGAGGCAATCTCCGCAAGCAGATCGAAATCTTGGGGAACCAGTGCGGCGTTCAACCTCGGCCGGTTGGTTTGGATGTCGACGCGGATGGCAATATCTATGTCAGCGATGGTGCATTAAACGCGGTTCATGTCTACGATCACAATGGCGAGTTTCTGTACGCTTTCGGGCATAGAGGGCCTGCGCGCGGCGAGCTTAATTCTCCGAGTGGCGTTCGAGTCGGTTCGAAAGGATTAATTTACGTAGCCGATTCGAAAAATCATCGGGTGCAGGTTTTTGAGCTTCGCGCGTTGGAAAAGCACCATTACCCTGGAGTTTTCCGACGCCTCGAGCCAAAAGAGCCGGAAGAGAAAGAAACGGAAGAAGAAGATACCCCCAACGTTGCAGGTCGCTGACCGCCTGGTACTTTGCAACCGATCATGGCCGCCCCAGCACAGTGGCCCTGACTTCATGCAGGTCACTTCTGCTCTCCGACCCGGCATCGGGAAAATACATTAGATCAGCGATCGAGCCATCGTCACCTGCCGTAGCAGAGGCGCGTGCTCTCCACTATCGCTGCCGGCCTGCGCTGCGATCCGGGTGGATACCGACAAAATAGCAGCGGCTCATGTATCTTCGCTAATCCGGGATCTGTACTTTGGCGAGCAAACGATGTACTCTCGACCTAAATTCAGGAACGAGTTGGTCGTAAGTATGGGTTTTCGTGCCGCTGTAGTCTGCCTTGTCCTTATTCTGATTCCCTCGGCCTTGCTTGGCCTGGAAGGGAAGTTCACAATTTTCCCTGGGGCGAGTAACGAACTGCCATCCCCGAACAGCCAGTTTCTTGTTCGAAGCGTTAGCTATGGGGCTGCTCCCGGCGATTTCTCTGGTAAGTTTCATGCCTTGGTGCTCGAAGAACGGCGGACCGGAAAATCGCACAAGCTGTACGACTACCTCGGGAAAGTTGCGGTCTCCTGGGTCGCGGACAACGTTATCGTGGTGAATGAGTACTACACGGCCAGGGGCGCCAGAGTTCTTGTGTTTGTCACCGATGAAACGATTCCTCCGGTTGTGATCGACCGGACTCGTCTGGTTAAGTTGTTGGACCCGATCAGCAGCAGACATCTGATCGGAAATGACCACGTCTACATAGAGGCATTCAAACTGGAAGGCGACACGCTCGCGCTTCGTCTCTGGGGTTACGGCACGCAGGATGCCAAGGGCTTCGATTTGTCATGTGATTACAGCCTCGACTCCTACACCGCCTCATGCCGGGAACGTTCCGGCACGCCAAAGAGTGTATTTTAACTGTCGCTTCGGCGCGTTTTTCGGCAGCCTCCTAGGTGTTGCCGCTGGTTAGAGCATCGAAGTGGGCACGACTCGCAATATTGCAGCCGTTTACTGAAAGCGCAAAAAGTCCTTCCTCGACTGTGGTCAAAATTGGCTGCAAGGTTATCACGCCCTGCGGTGAGAGCCATCACATTTCTGGTCAGGCAATAGCCTCATAATCTCGATCCTAGTACCTTAATTCTTATATGTCGGCCATGTGTTTGTCCTGCATTTGCTGGGCGTGCGACGCGGAAGCCCGTCCAAGAACGGCTGATGGTCAGCGGCCTTTTCCTGGCGGCCGTGCCAGTCGTGATTTTTCTATCCCCTGGACACACGAAACACTTGACGATTCGCTCAATTCCCCACCGAGGCGTACGCGCGGAGCAAAGCGTTTCTGGATACCGTGTGGCTTTGGTTGGCTAGGAACCTGATTCCATGACGGCGGAGGCGCGGAGCAAGACTGCTAATTGACATTTTAGGACGCAGAACATAAGTACATCGACGGGTTTGTCCTTGAACCGGCGACTAGGCCAGTTTGTCGGGCGATCCAGTGCCTAATAGATTCGAAATTATTCAGGAGGCTGTGGGCATGAGGGCGAAGGGGAAATCTTTCTTGTTAGTTGTTTTTATTGTTGTCCTTGCATTCTCACTGGTATGTCCGCTCAACACTTATGCACAGTGTTATCTGAGTCAAGGGTGCGTTCCCCTCGAAGACCTTATGTACAGACCTAATCCAGCAACCGGGCAGGTTTATCACGGCGACGGGGCAACCAATAATGGTAGCGGGGGCTGGACAACGAACTATTCGGACGTGAACCAATGCCTGAGTTGCCACTACGGTACGGACACCATGCCTTACCTGATGACCGGACATAGAAACACGCTCCGGAAGCTTGACCCCGGTATTACCCCCAACGTGCTCTGGGGAGGCCCCGACGGCGCCATCTACCTGACAACCGATGACCATTATGGATCGGGAAGCACCTATAACTGGACAAACGCACAAGTCACTTTAGGTTGGTGTGATCCCCTCTCGGTGCCAGCGCAGAATGGGCTTGGGGTGATGGACCCCAGTTGCAAATATCCTTACTACACTTTGCAGAATTCGCATGCTCCCGCCACCTATCCCACGGTTGCGCCCACGGTGGCTGCCGGCGGAGTACAAAATCTTTATTATATTTTCGGCGGCTGGATGAACTATGGCGGTAGCAGCAACCCTGCCAACACTCACCTCGGCACCATCTTCAATGGCGGCTTTACCGGGGCTCTTTACCCCAATGGCAACTTCGATTGTGCTCGTTGCCATACCACCGGTTATAGTTTCGACGCCTGGCAACCCGAACCTACCTTTATCAACCATAGTGGGATGAACGGTGTCTTCCCGCCAGTCATCCCCGATGCCCAGTTCAGCCGAGTTCCCTCCGACGGATATATAGCTCCTGGTACAACGGGTACTTCCTCGTGGGCTGAAACCGGTATTCAGTGCGAAAGATGCCATCAAGCGGCGTGGGGCTACGGCTCCCACGGTTACGGTCCATATCAAGCGACACAAGCGACGTACGAAGGCGCGACCGCCTTATGCATGGAGTGTCACCGCGAGGAGACGGTTAACACTACTACTCACACGATCAATCCGGGCAATGGTCTGACGGGAAGTTCCTACTCCTACCTTATGGTGAGCGACCACGGCTACTGCTCTGATCTGTCGGGTTCGACGTACTCAACCTGCGTCGGCAATCTGGCGAATACCTGGGTCTACAAGCCATATTTCGCCCACGAGTCGGGGCCGACCTTCCTGAACAGCCCGCATGCCCGGTTTAGCGGAACCTTGACCCAGAACGCGCAGCACTCTTCGGACCTCTCCATAACCATTGCCGGTGCCTACCAGAGTCAATTCAGCGAGAACCTGTCAGATCCGACCAAGAACTTTGGCTGCACCGGATGTCACGATCCTCACAAGAGCGTTCTTCCGGCGGTAAACGCGACCAATCCATTCATCGCCAGATGCAACGACTGCCATAACTTGTCTCAGAACATATTGACGACGATCGCTCATCCGACCGGACCGGGAACGCCGTTCCCGACAGGAACTTCCGCCGATATTCCGGGCGCCTGCGCGGTGTGCCACATGGTGTCCGGCTCAGGAACCGCCTTAAGCCATGTCTTCAGAATCAGCACAGATCCTAACTACAGCACCTTCCCAACGCCGGCTCAACTCTATACCCAGAACATGACGACGCCGAGCGTGGTTCCCGACGGCGCGTTTGGCAATGCAGTCTGGAATGATGTGGACCTGGTTTGCGGTCAATGCCACGTAGGCGGCTCCGGTAACGGGAACCCTTACAATATTCCGCGCCCATCCTCGCCGGCCCCTATGTCCAAAGCCGTGTTGGCGCAACTGGCAGCCAATATTCACCCGTCCGATTCGATGGTGAACCTGCCAACGTTTACGCCGACTCCGGGCTACTACAATAATCTTCTATCAGTGACGCTGGCCGACGCGACCACTCCTAGCGGAATTTATTACACCATCGATGGAACAACGCCGCCGACTAGCTCGTCCAGCACGTTGTACACGGGACGAGCGATCCCAATCACCTCGAGTACCACGATCCAAGCGGTCGCGATGTCCCAGGGCTACGCCCCCAGCGCGGTAAACACCGGAACCTACACCCTGGTGGCGGCGCCGCCGACCTTCTCGGTGTCGCCCGGAATGTACACAAAACCGCAATCCTTGGTGCTCGGGGATATCACGCTTGGCGCGACGATCTATTACACGATAGACGGTTCGATACCGACCACCTCATCATTGCCTTACACCGGGCCCATTGCGCTCTCCACTAACACCACGGTCATTGCCATGGCGGCGGGTGGCGGCTTTGGCGCAAGCGCGTTATCCAGGGGGGTCTACACTTTCAACCTCCCGGTGACAGCGGCACCGACCTTCTCGCCGTTGCCTATCGGGACGTTCAGTACGGCCGCAGTCGGTGAAGCTGGCGGACACCACCTCTGGGGCGACGATTTACTACACCACGACGGTTCGACGCCGACGACCGCCTCCACCCCGTACACGGGTCCGATTGCGGTCTCGGCCACCACCACGATCAAAGCGATCGCTGCCGTTTATGGCGATTCTCCGAGCGCCGGTGGCCAGCGAGACTTACACCTTCGCGGCAACGACGCCCACCTTCTCGCCGTTGCCTTTCGGGACGTTCAGCCCGCCGCAGTCGGTGACGCTGGCAGACGCTACATCGGTGTGACGATCTACTACACCACGAACGGTTCGACGCCGACGACCGCCTCCACCCCGTACACGGGGCCGATTACGCTCTCGGCCACTACCACGATCAAAGCGATCGCTGCCGGTAATGGGATTGGTGCGAGCACTGTGGCCAGCGGTACTTACACCTTCAAGGCCGCGACGCCCACCTTCTCGCCGTTGCCTAACGGGACGTTCAGCACGCCGCAGTCGGTGACGCTGTCTGACGCTACATCGGGCGCGACAATCTACTACACCACGGACGGGTCGACGCCGACTACCGCATCAACCCCGTACACGGGACCGATAGCGGTCTCGGCCACCACCACGGTCAAAGCGATCGCCGCTGGTAATGGAATATAGCGCGAGCGCGGTGGCCAGCGGGACCTACACCTTCACGGCAGCGGCACCGACGTTCTCGCCGCCCGCTTTCGGGGCCTTTCACCACGCCGCAGTCGGTAACGCTGGCGGACACTACCCCTGGGGTGACGATCTACTACACCACGGATGGCTCGACGCCGACGACCGCATCAACCCAGTACACGGGATCGATTGCAGTCTCGACCACTACCACGATCAAAGCCATCGCAGCGGGAACGGGAATCGGCGCAAGCACGGTAGCGAGCGGGACTTACACCATTAACTAGTTGGAATTTAGCACTCGGACGGGCCGAGGTTGGAAACGCGCCAGCCTCGGCTTAATTATTGGTTGAAGTAGCACGAATGCAGATGGACCGTGCCGTCACCGTGCCGTCCGACTGCCCAAGGAGAAATGGGGCCAATTGCCCGGTAGAGCGCGGGGCTTTAATGGCGCACTTAAGTGCTATATTTATGGTTCGAGAGGTGTTGTTGCGAAGCGAACTCAATTGATTGCATCACCACCGTAACGCGATAGAATCCGCGAAATATTCTAACGATTCCTCCAACCGTGCGTCTGATAGAGTAAGTTCTCCTGATGGGACCCCGGACGGTGCCGGGGTTTTCTTTTGTCCGCTACAGAAAAAGACAGGTGTTGGTACTGCTGGCGGCGTTTTCGCCCATGGAGGTGGCTTCGTTACCTGCCAAAAAAGGGGGGTATATCACCAAAGAGTACCGGCCAAATCTCGCATTATCGGCTACCCTTGAATGTAAGAAGCGTGAAATCATGGTGTTGCAGTGGCAGAAAACTTGCCGGTCACTCCAGAAGGGATTATAGAAATGAAAGCCGTGGTCTTGTGTGGCGGATTGGGCACCCGTCTGCGTGAAGAAACCGAGTATCGCCCGAAGCCAATGGTTGAGATCGGGGGACGTCCGATCCTTTGGCACATCATGAAGATGTATGCCCACCATGGCTTCCGCGAATTCGTGCTTTGCCTTGGTTACCGCGGCAACATGATCAAGGAATACTTTCTGAACTACGAGGCGATGAACAACGATTTCACCATGTGCCTCGGCCGGCAATCGCAGATTCAATACCACGGCAATCATGGCGAGCAGGGCTTTGCCGTAACCCTGGCCGATACCGGTCTCAACACCATGACCGGTGGACGAGTAAAGCGCATTCAAAGATATGTTCAGGGCGAGCCGTTCATGCTTACTTACGGCGACGGTGTAACCGATCTCGACCTGCGCAAACTCCTGGAATTTCACAAGAGTCATGGCAAGCTGGCGACGGTGACCGCGGTGACTCCCACTTCGCGCTTCGGAATTCTCGAAATGGACGGAAGCGGTCAGGTAAGGAAGTTTCTTGAAAAACCCAAGACTTCGTCGTTTGCCAGCGCGGGCTTTTTTATCTTCGAGCCGGGAATATTCGATTATCTTGAGCGGCGACGGGTGCGTCCTGGAGCGCGAACCGATGGAGCGTCTGGCTGCTGAAGGACAACTCCAGGCCTTCTTGCACGAAGGATTCTTCTATTCGATGGACACCTACCGCGAATACCAGCATTTGAACAGCGTGTGGGCCGCCGGGCAGGCGCCCTGGAAGGTTTGGAAATGACGCTACAGTTTTGGCGTGATCGATCAGTGCTGGTCACAGGCGGCACGGGTTTTCTCGGTGGCTGGCTGGTGCGCCGTCTGCTCGAGAGCGGTGCGGCGGTCACCTGCATTGTGCGGGACTGGGTTCCGAACTCGGAACTGATCCGCACCGATTTGCTGGCGAAGGTCAACGTAGTGCGCGGCGACGTTACCGATCGTGACCTGCTGGAGCGGGTGCTCGGCGAATACGAAGTTGAGTCGGTTTTTCATCTCGCGGCGCAGACTATCGTAGGCATCGCCAATCGTAATCCGCTATCGACCTTCGAGAGCAACATCGGCGGCACCTGGAGCACTCTCGAAGCATGCCGGCGCTCTCCCCGCGTCAACGGCATCGTGCTGGCATCTTCCGACAAGGCGTACGGGGACCAGGAAATCCTGCCTTACACGGAAGAGACTCCCCTGCGTGGGCGCCATCCCTACGATGTCAGTAAGTCTTGCGCCGATCTGATTGCGAGCAGCTACGCCACTACTTACAATCTTCCGGTCGCCATCACGCGCTGCGGCAATCTGTATGGTGGCGGCGACTTGAACTGGAACCGGGTAGTGCCGGGAACGATCCTTTCCGTCATCCGGGGTCAACGGCCCGTGATCCGCTCCGATGGGCAATACATCCGCGATTACTTTTACGTGGAGGATGGCGCCGCAGCGTACATGCAATTGGCCGAGCGGCTGACCGCGGATGAGAAGCTGCGCGGCATGGCCTTCAACTTTTCCAACGAACTGCAGATTACCGTGCTCGACCTGGTTAAGAAGATTCTGGAGCAAATGCAATCCGCGCTCGATCCGGAGATCCTGAATCAGCAACTGAACGAAATTCGCCATCAGTACCTGAGTGCCGGGCGAGCGCGAACGGTATTGGACTGGGCTCCCCACTATACGCTTGAAGAGGGCTTGGATCGCACCATCGGCTGGTACCGTGAGTTCCTGGGCGGAGACGCGGTCCTGGTAAAAGGGGTGGGGCAACCGTGAGCAGCAGAGCGAGAATTGCGGGAGCGTATTCTCGCGCTAGTTGCGGAGTACCACGCCGAAGCCTTCGTCGCGCCTCAGTTCATTCCCGGCGAAACTCCCATCCCCGTAGCGGGCCGCGTATTCGACTCCGCGGAGATGCAGTCACTGGTCGATTCGGCCTTGGACTTCTGGTTGACCACCGGCCGCTTTGCCGCGCAATTTGAAGAGCAGTTCGCGCGTTTCATGGGCATGCGCTCGGCCGTGCTCGTCAACTCGGGTTCCTCGGCCAATCTGGTCGCGCTGGCGGCGCTGACTTCCGCCAAACTCGGCAAACGGGCCTTGAAGCCGGGCGATGAAGTCATCACGGTTGCCGCGGGTTTTCCGACTACCGTGAATCCGATTATCCAGTGCGGGCTGATTCCGGTGTTCGTCGATATTGAGATCCCCACTTACAACGTGGATGTCGCCCGCCTGGAACAGGCGCTCTCGCCGCGGACGCGGGCTATCGCACTGGCGCACACGCTTGGCAATCCCTTCAACGTCGATGCCGTGATGGAGTTTGTCCGCCGCCACGAGCTGTGGCTGGTGGAAGACTGCTGCGATGCGGTCGGAGCGGAATATCGCGGACGCAAGGTGGGAACCTTCGGCGATCTCGCGACCACCAGTTTCTATCCCGCTCATCACATCACCATGGGCGAGGGCGGATGCGTATTGACCAACACCCCCTGCTGAAGACCCTGGTTGAATCGTTCCGCGATTGGGGGCGTGACTGCTGGTGCGATCCGGGCAAGGACAATACCTGCGGGAAGCGCTTCGACTGGCAACTTGGAGCGCTGCCTTACGGCTACGATCACAAGTACATCTATTCGCATATCGGCTATAACCTGAAAGCCACGGATATGCAGGCCGCGGTCGGCGTGGCTCAACTTGGCAAGTTGCCATCGTTCATCGAGGCGCGGCGCGGAAATTTCGCCCGACTCAGAGAAGGTCTGCGAGACCTCGAAGAGTTCTTCGTTCTGCCCGAACCTACCCCCGGATCGGTGCCTAGCTGGTTTGGATTTCCTTTGCTCGTCAGGGCCGGCGCTCCATTTACGCGTACCGATCTCATACGCGCGGTCGACGCCCGGAAGATCGGCACGCGGCTGCTGTTCGGCGGAAACCTGGTGCGGCAGCCAGCCTACCGCGATCTTGCTTATCGTGTCCCCGGGCCATTGGAGAACACCGATCAGGTCGCGGATCGTTTGTTCTGGATCGGCGTGTATCCGGGACTTACACCGCAGATGTTGGATTACGTCGTGGATTCATTCCACGCGATCATTGCTGAGAGACCTGAATTATGTCGCAAGCAGAAAGCGTAAGACCACAAGTCCGAATCGGGACGAAGATCGTGGGTGAAGGCCACCCTTGTTACGTAATCGCCGAAATCGGTATCAACCATAACGGCGATATCGATCTCGCCAAGCGCCTGATCAGCATTGCCATCGCGGCCGGCTGCGATGCGGTCAAGTTCCAGAAACGGACTCCGGAAATCTGCGTACCGGCCACACAGCGTGACGTTCTGCGCGAGACTCCGTGGGGCATTCTGACCTACATGGAGTATCGCAAGAAGGTAGAATTCGGCCAGGAGGAATACGCAAGCATTGATGCCTACTGTCGGGAGGCCGGCCTACAGTGGTTTGCCTCCTGCTGGGACGACGAGTCACTTGATTTCATGGAGCGATTCGATCCGCCTTGTTACAAAGTAGCCTCGGCCACTCTCACCGATCTCAGCCTGCTGCGTAAGCTGCGCGGCATCGGCAAACCTGTCATTCTCTCCACGGGAATGAGCACCCTGGAGGAGATTGATAAGGCAGTCGAAGTGCTTGGCACCACCAATCTCATCTTGCTGCATTCGGTCAGCTCTTATCCAGCCTACTACGAGGAGCTGAACCTCCGCATGATTCCCGCCTTGCGGGAACGTTACAAGGTTCCAGTGGGCTATTCGGGGCATGAGACCGGACTGCCCTCTACGGTGGCGGCGGTAGTTCTGGGAGCTTGCGTCATTGAGCGGCACATTACTACGGATCGTGCTCTGTGGGGCACGGATCAGGCCGCGTCACTGGAGCCAAACGGAATCGCTCGCCTGGTGCGGGATATCCGTTTAGTGGAGACTTCGCTGGGGGACGGAATAAAACGAGTGACGCCGCGCGAGTTGACGATAAGGGAGAAGCTGCGCTGCAGCAAAGTTCATGCCGCATCTTAGAAAGCAAGACAAAAAGCTGGCCGGAGCGAGTGTTCACGATCCTATCAGGCTCCACGAACCCATTGCCGCGCTCATTCTCGATTTTGACGGCGTTTTCACCGACAACAAGGTGATTGTGACCGACGACGGCAGGGAGGCTGTCGTGTGCGACCGCAGCGACGGATACGCCATTGAGCAGTTGAAGCGCACCGGTTTGCCCATCCTCATCCTCTCTACGGAAAGAGTCCCGATTGTGCGCTTTCGCTGTGAGAAGCTCGGATTGGAGTGCATTCATGGCGTGGACGACAAGGCTGCGGCGCTGCGGCAGTGGCTGAGCGGACACAATATTGACGCGCAGCAGACGGTGTATGTTGGGAACGATGTGAATGACATTGGATGCATGCAGTTAGTGGGCCACCCGGTGGCTGTTGCCGATGCCTTTCCAGAGGCGATTGCCGTCGCGCGATACGTGCTCGCGGCCAGCGGAGGCCATGGCGCAGTGCGCGAGATTGCGCTCGCGCTCGTGCAGCATTTGCGCAAAACAGGGGCAAACTTGCAATGAAGCTTTCTGATTATGTTATGCGGTTTGTCGCCGCGCAGGGTGTGAAGCATGTCTTTCTGGTGGTCGGCGGCGGGGCCATGCATCTGAATGATTCGCTGGCGCGGTGTAAGGAACTAGAGTTTGTTTGCAATCACCACGAGCAGGCTTGCGCCATCGCGGCGGAAAACTACGCCAAAGTCACGAACCGTCTCGGCGTGGCCATGCTCACAACCGGACCGGGGGGCACAAACGCCATTACGGGTCTGGCGGGGGCGTGGCTCGATTCTTCTCCGTGCCTGTTCCTCTCCGGGCAGGTGAAGCGCGCCGACCGCATGTACCGCGCCGATGGCACGTCGCTCGGCGTGCGGCAGCGCGGCCCGCAAGAGTTGGACATCATTCCGGTAGTGAGTCCGCTGACCAAGTACGCGGTAACGGTTACCGACCCGGCGAACATCCGCTACCACCTTGAGAAGGCCGTCCACCTCGCCACCACGGGACGTCCCGGGCCGGTATGGATTGATATTCCGCTGGATGTGCAGGCGGCCAAGATTGATGAGACCGCGCTGCTAGCTTACACGCCGGAGCCCACGCCGGCTGCGGACGAACTCGCTGGCGAAGTGCGCAAGGTCATCCAAGCCTTCAATCGCGCCGAGCGCCCGTTTTTGCTGGTGGGCAATGGCGTGCGCCTGGCCCACGCGGAAAAAGACCTTCAGAAGCTGATGCAGTTGTTAGTCCTGCCGGTGGGTACAACGTGGCTTTCCATGGATTTGTTTGGAGAGGAAAACGCGCTGGGCATGGGCAGTCCTGGAATGTTGGCTCCCCGCGGCGCAAACTTCGCCATGCAGAACTCAGATTTTCTGCTCACCGTGGGTGCGCGCATGGACCTCGCTGTGTCCGGCTGGAACCCGCAAGAGTTGGCGCGCGCGGCCCACAAGGCGATGGTGGATGTGGACGCCGCCGAGCTTGCGAAACTCTCCGGCGTAGTGCAACAGCCAATTTGCTCGGATGCTGGCGCATTTCTGCGCGAGCTTCTGGCGCAGGCAGCGGCCATTGAGCCGCGAGACCGCTCCGCATGGAATCTCCGATGCGAGCAGTGGAAACGAAAGTATCCGGTCATTCAAGATGCGCATCGCGAGTCGGGCCCGGTCAGCATTTATCATCTGGCAGAGGTGATTGCGCAAGCCGCCGAGCTGGGCGACCAGATCGTTTCCGGCAGCTCCGGCGTAGGCATTGAGATTTTCCTGTTTGCTTATCCGGCGCGCACCGGGCAGAGGGTGATCCACACGGCAGGGCTGGGCGCGATGGGCTACGGCATCGCGGCCAGCATCGGCATCAGCATTGCCACCGGTTGCAGCCGCACCATCTGTGTGGATGGCGATGGCGGATTCCAGATGAACATTCAGGAATTGGCGACAGTTGCGCACCACAAGTTGCCGCTCAAGTTTTTTCTGCTTAACAATGGAGGCTATGCGTCCATTCGAGGTTCGCAAGCCAACTATTTTGGCGGCCCGAACATTGGTTGCACACACGAAACCGGCATGACCTTGCCCGACGTATGCGCCGTGGCGCACGCCTACGGACTAGCCACGGCGCGCATTGAGAACCAGACCGACCTGCTTGCGCAGGTGCGCCGCGTATTGTGCACCCCGGGACCGGTGGTGTGCGATGTGAAGGTCATCCCGGACGAAGCACGCGCGCCGCGGCTTTCCTCGGTGCAGCGGCCGGATGGCTCGTTCGTCTCCAAGCCGCTTGAAGATCTCTGGCCATTTCTGGACCGCGAAGAATTCATGGCGAATTTGATCGTGCCACCGCTACCGGAGTAGTCCATGACAAGCTATGAAGCGCAGATCGAGAATTTGTTGATCGAAGACATCGCCGCGGTCAAAGAACGTGAGCGAACTGCGTTTGATCGCCTTCTAGCCAAGGCTAACGGACGCATCGTGCTATTTGGAGCCGGCAATCTGGGACGTAAGGCGCTGCGCAGCCTGCGCTCCGCCGGAATTGAGCCCCTGGCTTTTGCCGACAATAATGAGGCGCGCTGGGGATTCCAAACGGACGGCGTCGACGTACTTCCACCCCAGCAAGCGGTTGGCAAGTTTGGCTCCTCCGCGATGTTTATGGTGACAATTTGGTCGCCCGGACACACTTTTCGCGAGACCCATGCACAGTTGAAATCTTTGGGCTGTCCCGCTGTGCTGTCGAGCGCGAGCTTGCGATGGAAGTTTGCCGACGAACTGCTGCCCGACTATTGCCTGGATTTTCCGCACAAGGTGTACGAGCAAGCCGACGAGGTGCGCGCGGCGGCACGCTTGTGGGCTGATGAGGAGTCGCGCTCCGAGTATGTGGACCAGATTCGATGGCGTGCGCTGGGCGACTACGACTGCCTTAGCAGCCCACACCGGGAAGAACAGTACTTCCCGGAAAGTCTGTTCCACTTGATTCCCGGCGAAGTATTCGTGGATTGCGGGGCTTACGACGGTGACACGGCGAAACGCTTCGTTTCACGCAATCCAGACTTCGCAAAACTGCTGGCGATCGAACCTGATCCCGACAATCACAGGCGGCTATGCCAATGGGTGGAGCGCCAGACAGAGGTGAAAGATCGCATAGTTACCCATCGACTAGCGGTAGGCGCGGGTTCTGGTTCAGTGCAATTCAATGCCACGGGAGCGGAAGGAGCGTGCATCGCGAAGGGAGGCGATGTGTTGGTCGAATGCGTTTCCCTGGATAATTTGGCTGCCGATACCGCTCCTACGTATATAAAGATGGACGTCGAAGGCGCAGAGTTGGATGCGCTCGCGGGTTCGCGCTGCATCATTCAGCGCTATCAGCCAGCACTGGCCATTTGCGTCTACCATCGCCAGAACGATCTCTGGAAGCTTCCGCAGTTCATCAGGACGTTGCATAAGAACTACAGTCTGTTCTTAAGATCGCACGGAGATGACGGTCGAGAACTTGTCTGCTATGCCGTTCCACCCCATCGCTTGTGCAACACGGCCGAGGCCCATGCATGACGAAGGTCCTGATTACCGGTGGCTCCGGATTCATTGGCCGAAACCTCGTGGAACGCCTCGGGCATCGCTACGACATATCCGCGCCGGATTCCGCTGAACTGAACCTGCTCGATGAGCGTTCGGTGCGTGACTTTCTGCGTTCCAGAGGCTTCGACGTGATTGTGCATGCGGCGACTACGCGCTCCAACCGCAGTTTGAGTGCTCCGCCCGACATGCTGGACCGTAACTGCCGGATGTTTTTCAATCTGGCGCGCAACCAGGATCTTTTTGGAAAGATGCTGCACCTCGGCTCCGGCGCTGAATACAGCCGAGAATGCCTGCCGGCACGGGTGAAGGAAACCTACTTTGATACCCGCGTACCGCTGGATGCATATGGGTTTTCGAAGTACATTTGCGCAAAGTATTCGGAAAGAGCAGACAATATTTTTGTCCTGCGGCTGTTCGGCGTGTTCGGCAAATATGAGGCTTGGAACGTGCGCTTCATCTCGAATGCCTGTGCTCGCGTGGTGAAGGGGCTGCCGATCGTAATTCGACAGAATGTCGCGTTCGATTACCTGTATGTCGAGGAACTGGCGAGGCTGATGGCGTGGTTCATCGAAAATGGGCCACGGCACAAGGCCTATAACGTTTGCCGGGGACGCACTTTTACGCTGCTGGAGTTGGGGCAGATGGTGGCGGCAGCGTCGGGGCGCAATCCTGAAATCATGGTGCGTAGCAAAGGCATGGGCCCGGAATACAGCGGAGACAACACGCGTATGTTGGATGAGATCGGCGGCTACAAGTTCCGCGAGATGAGAGAATGCGTGGGCGAACTCCACGAGTGGTACAACGCGCATGCGAGCGAGATCGATGTCGCGCAGTTGAAGTTTGATGAGTAGGAGAACGATTTGAGCACAAGCGGACGAGCAATCCCTGAGGACGAACTGGAGACCATCCTGCACGATATGGCAGCGGAACCTCGCGAAGCGTGCATCGCGCGTGAGCAGAGCACCTTCGACCAACTCGCTGGCGGCGTTCGGCCGCTGGTGCTGTTTGGTGCAGGGGCTTTGGGAAAGATGGTGGCAAAGGGGCTGCGTAACGCTGGCGCTCCGGCGATAGGCTTCGCCGACAATAACCCGAAGCTTTGGGGAGAAGAAGTTGAAGGGCTGCGCGTAATTTCGGCGGCCGAGGCAGCGCACCAGTTCGGCCCGGATTGCTGTTTTGTGGTCACCATCTATAACGGGTCAAAAACACGCCAGCAACTCCGCGACCTGGGTTGCCGGTATGTTGCGCCGTTTGCGGCCTTGTTCTGGAAGTATGCCGGCGTGTTTATCCCTGGCAACGGAATCGACCTGCCGCACAATTTGCCCGCTCGCACTGATGAACTCCGGGCTGTTTACGGCATGTTGGCCGACGAGCCCTCGCGGCGCGAAATGTGCGCACAGTTGCGCTGGCGCTATTGGCTTGACGACCGCGGCATGCCAACGCCGCTAGCCGCGCGCGATATTTATTTCCCGCGCGAGTTGATTACCCGATTCGATGGTGAAGTGTTTGTCGATTGCGGCGCCTTTGACGGCGATACTCTCCGCAGCTTTCTCGAACACGCCGATCGCCGCTTCGAGCATATCTTTCCTTTGGAACCCGATCCCGTGAACCGAAACTCGCTGGAGCAATCGACCATGGCGATGGGTGCTGCGATCAGCGGCAGAATCACTGCCTTGCCCTTTGTGGTCGGAGACCGGGATGGCCCGGCGCAGTTCAGCGCCGACGGATCAGCTGGTTCGCACATGACGGCGGGCGAGGGAATTTGCGTGGAGTGCCGTAAGCTCGACAACATTGCATGGACGCACTTGCCGACTTATATCAAGATGGACGTCGAGGGCGCCGAGCCAGATGCATTGCGCGGTGCCTCGGAACTGCTGCGTACGCACATGCCCGTGCTCGCCGTCTGCTTATACCATCGCAGCGAGCATTTGTGGCAGGTCCCGCGGTATATTCACGAGACCGCGCCAGGGTATGAATTGTTTATTCGCCGATACGCCGAGGACTGCTGGGAACTGGTCTGCTACGCAGTGCCAAAACATCGGTTGGCTGCGGCGCGGAGTTGAGCCGATGAAAACCATCAGCATCATTACGCCCTGTTACAACGAAGAGCTGAACGTGCGCGAAGTCTACGAGCGCGTGCGCGCGGCCATCGCTTCCCTTGGCAATTATCGCTACGAGCACATTTTTATCGACAACGCCTCCGAGGACAATACGGTGGGTGTGCTGAAGGCGATCGCGGCGGTGGACAGGAACGTCAAGGTAATTCGCAACACACGGAACTTCGGCCACATCCGCTCGCCAATGCACGCGTTGCACCAGGCGACGGGCGATGTCGTAATCGGCATCGTCGCCGACCTGCAGGACCCGCCGGAGATGATCGTGGATATGGTGCGGCAGTGGGAAGCCGGATCTCCGGTGGTGATCTGCGTGAAGGCGGCCAGCGATGAAAGCGGCCTGATGTTCTGGATTCGCAAGCGCTACTACCGGATGGTGAACCGGCTCTCTGGAATTGAGACCTATGAGAACTTCACCGGCTTTGGCCTCTACGACAAAAGAGTAGTGGAGGCGGTCAAGTCGTTTGACGATCCCTACCCGTACTTCCGCGGCATCATCGCCGAGTTGGGCTTCCCGCGCGTTGAACTGCCATACCATCAACCGCTGCGAAAGCGCGGGCTTACGAAGAACAATTTCTACTCGCTTTATGACATCGCGATGCTGGGGATTACGAACCTTTCGAAGGTGCCGCTGCGATTGGCGGTCTTCGGGGGCTTCGCTGGCGCTTTGCTTTCGATTCTCGTGTCGCTCGCGTACCTGGCTTACAAACTTCTTTTCTGGAATCAATTTTCGCTGGGCATTGCGCCGCTGGTGATCGGCGTGTTCTTTCTTGCTTCGCTCAACCTCGTGTTCCTGGGCATCGTAGGTGAATACGTTGGGGCAATCCACACCATGGTGCAGAAGCGGCCGTTCGCAATCGAACGGGAGCGGGTCAACTTCGAATACGGTCCCGGGGAACCCGTCCGCGAATCGGACCGCGCAGCAAAGTAGGGGCGAACCCACGATGGAAAATGCCCGGAAGAGCGGTTGGTCTCAAAGCCTGACCAAGCATATCCCGCCAGGTCAATTGGCGCGCTATTTAGTGGTCGGGTTGTGGAACACGCTCTTCGGATACGGGGCCTATGCCCTCTTCACCGCGCTATTGGCGCCGGTGGTGCCGCACAGCTACGTGGTCGCACTGGTGCTGTTCGAGCCTGCTGAACATCACCGTCTCGTACTTGGGTTACAAGTGGTTCGTGTTCAAGACCAAGGGAAACTATGTGCGTGAGTGGATACGGTGCGTGGCCGTGTACAGCAGCGGAATTGCCCTCGGCGCCTGCCTGTTGCCCATTGTCGTCTATATCCTCCGGCACGGGACGCGCTTCCAGGCCGCGGCTCCCTATCTGGGAGGCGCGTTACTGACCGGCTTGGGGGTTCTTTACAACTTCTTAGGCCACAAGAAATTCTCGTTCCGCCAGCCGGAATAACGAGAAGGAGCCGATGAGTTGAGTCAACCGAGGGATAACATCAATCGTGCGATTGGCGATTTGGAATCGTTGGTCTCCGCGCCTGAACGGGGTTTGCCAGAGGAGTTGCTGCTGCTCGTCAGCCGTCTCACACCGTTGGTAAATGTGGATCTACTGATTCAGGACAGCGACGGGCGCACTCTGCTCACCTGGCGCCATGATCGATTCTATGGTCCGGGGTGGCACATCCCCGGCGGCATCATTCGTTATAAAGAAAAGGCCTTGGACCGTATTCACGCGGTTGCTCTGCAGGAGCTGTTCGCGGAAGTTGAACCTGAAGCGGCGCCTCTGTTCGTGCGCGAGTATATTGATCTTCACGCCAAAGAACGTGGACATTTCGTCTCTTTGCTCTACCGCTGCCGCCTGCTCACTCCACTGGATCCGGCCCGCCGCTTCGTCCCGCAAGCTCCTCGACCGGACCAGTGGGAATGGCACGAGCGTTGCCCAGCCAACCTGATCGCACAGCAGCTTGAGTATGGAACATACTTTGTATGACCCTGTCTTCCACCGCGTTTTCCTCAGGCGTCTAAAGCTCTTGCCCCTCAGCGTCGATGAGCTCACTGAGGCATTCGATGCGTCAGTGGCGGCGTCAACACGCGCTTTCCTTGTTTTTCGTCGCTTTGGCGGCTGTTTTGTACACGGCGGTGCCGCCGGCGAGAGCGGATCAGCAACCGCCGTACTCGTTCAAAACTGAAGTCAATGAGGTGCAACTGACGTTCGTAGCGACGGATCAGCACAATCGGGACGTTGCCACGCTCACTCCAGCCGACATCGCAGTGGTGGACAATGGGGCGGTAATCCGCCGCTTCCGCAGCCTGAACCGTTACCCGCAGGTCAATCTGGACGCTTTGGTGCTCATGGATGCCAGCGAATCCTTGGCGCGGCGGTTTTCGCAGGAAATCGCGGAGACAGCGCAGTTGATTGCAGAGGCTCCGTGGAGACCGGATGACGCACTGTCCATCCTGTCTTTCGGCGGCCTGAAGTCGAGTTTCGCCTGTGTCCGGGACTGCCGAGCTTTGCCGCCAGCGGCCTGGGCTTCGAAGATTCACGCAACGGGACTGACGCCGTTGTTTGATGCCGTGGTTCTGGGCGTGGAGTTTCTGTCGAAGGATAGCGGCCCGAATTACCGGCCCGTGCTGATCATTTTCTCCGATGGCGCCGATACCATCAGTATGCATTCCTTCCGTGATGCCGTCAGCGCAGCCATGCGGGCCGAAATTCCGATCTACACGATCAACACCGGAGATTCGAAAGTCTTTACAAGCGGCGGCGGTGTCTTGCGGGATATGGCGGCGCTCACGGGCGGTTGCAGTTTCACCCGTGCTGCCGGCGCTCCGTCTGCCCTGGCCGCCGTGGTGGCAGATTTGCGAAACGCGTATGTGCTCACCTATGAACTGCCAAACCATGCCGCGGGTTTGCACTCCGTCAGCATTCTTCCCGCGACCAACTCTAACTTACGTCTACGCAGCCGCCGGGCCTACTACTACGCGAGCACAGGCGCGAGCGCGCGAAGGGGGTTGCAGTGAAAATTCGCTTCTGGTTGTTGTGCGTAATCGCGGCGGTCGCTTTGCCCGTGCATGCCCAGCATTTTCAACTCGGGACAGTCACTCGCATGCAAACCAAGGACTGTACCATCGTGCATGGCTCCTTCGCGATGGCAATCGGTTCCGTGCCACAAAGGACCGAGGACAGCTGTCCGGAGTACACGTTAGTGAGCGAGAAGGTGGTCTACATAGTGGTAGGGAAACGCTCCGGCCAGTTCATGCCACTTGCCGAGATTGTCCAGTTTCATCTGCAGAAAAACGAGTTACTAGTACGAGTGGACGATGAAAAGCGAGAAAGCCGTTTTTCCATCAAGGAAATGGAGCTTCGCGGGGATTGGGAACGCGATCAGATGACTCGCGGCAAGCAGTTGGAACTGCGTCTGCAAGCCGAGCGCAATGAACTCCGCCGGCAAGAGTTGAAACAAGAGTTGAAAACGATAGCGGACAGGTAGAAGCAAAGCAGCAGGCCCGCATGATGGCCGGCCTGCCGCGCGTTCCCGAGGCTGCGGCTACATCGAGGCCGGCTTGGCGGTCTTGGTTCCAGGCTTGATGGAGCTGTGCTGCTTGGCCTTGGCCAGCATCTCTTCCACCCTTGCCCGTTCAGGATAGTCGGGGACTGTCTTCAACAGCCTCTCCCAGGTTGCCACCGCGGCGGGCGCATCGCCTTTGCCTTGCCATTGCACCATTCCCATGTTGAACATGGTTTGCCCATGCTTCGGATCGTCTTTCAGGGCGGTTTGAAACTCTTGGATCGCCCGGTCGGAATCGCCTAAATAGAAATAGGCTGTGCCCATGTCGGTACGAATATTCGCGTCCTTGGGCTCCACTCGCAGTGCGCGATCGTAATACTCGATGGCGGTTCGGAACTGTTGAGCGTCGTAGTAAACGTTACCCGCCTGCGCCAGGAGCTTCGCGTCATTCGGCGAATTCTGTAATTGCGCCAGCAGTGGCTCTGCCTGCTTGTCGGCCATGTGCTTGAGCTGTTCCGGCGTCGGTTGGCCGCCCATTGCGGGCACGCTGGCGGAAGCAGCCGGGGCCGCGTTTGGCTGCGGCTTGCTGTCGCTGCCCGCTGAGCCACGCAATAAATATCCTACGGCGATCCCCACCACCAGGCAGATCGTGGCGAGCACGTACGCCTGGATGCTTGTCCAACTTGCACTAGAAGCATTCGGAGTCTTACTCTGTGCCATTCATCTCCTCCAAGATCCCATCCGCGAGAGAGAACTCCCCCGACTGTTTGCAGCAGAGGGACCCGGCTGATTCATGTTAAATGCGCTTGGCACACGGCTATGTGACAAAAATCACAAACGAGGGGAAAATGTTGGCCTGAGGCAAGCACCGCTATCACGAAATAACGAATCTCGAAAAAAGACGGGAAATACCTTCCGGCCAAGCCAGGCCGCCCCTCGTCTCACACCTCGCACCGGTAAAAAAACGGACCGGAACCCATTGCAGGACCACCGGCCCGCCTTATCAGGAGACCCCACATAACAAGAGTTATCTTAATAGTAACGTTAAAGGAACTCTGTTACAAACCAACCGCCCAGGCGGTGGCGCGGCTCGCGAGCCAGCAGCAGCACTGGAGGCGCGCCGGGCGCCGATCGAGAAGAGTTCCCTTCCGGCTGCCAGTCGAAACTCGATATTCTGGCCTTCAAGCGCGTCTGCTTACAAGGCGTGTCTTAACGCCGGGCGGTTCCGAGGATGCTTAGGAAGAAACTGAACAGGGTGATCTGGGCACCGAGTACGATCATCACCAACGCCGACGACACGACACGCATCAACTGCTCGGGATCGAGGTCCCCGAAGTGGGCGCCCTTCCAGCGCATCACAGAATAAATTGCCAATCCAAAGCCGCCCAGCATGATCGCCGCCCCCGTCAAGAGTCCTCGCTCCAGGTTCACGAGCTTAAACATCTTCTCCATGCGAGGGTCTTGAGGCAGCAGGCCGCTGGTGATAGCAAAGACCTTGGTGAGCACCGCGAAGAGCACTGCCTGAAAACCGACCAACACCGCAGCCCCGGCATAAAGAAGAGTGTGGATGTTGAGCGTAATCTTTCCAACATGCCTTGGCCCCGGCAGCAACCACAGCCCGGCTGCAAGGCCTGCCATGATGAGAACGGCGCCGGGGTAAAGAAACAGCCAGCGCGGGCTATACATCAACAGAAAACGCAGATGCCGCCAGCCATCGCGCCAACTGCGCAGGTGGGGCGGGCGGGTTCGCTGATCGGGTGAAAGCGTAGTCGGGACCTCGGTCATCCGCATGCCAAGCAGTGTGGCTTTCACCACCATCTCACTGGCAAATTCCATGCCGGTGGTGCGCAACTCCATGCGCTCGTAAGCTTCGCGACTGAATCCCCGAAGCCCGCAGTGAAAATCACCGCACTGGTTCGGGAAGAACAGTCTGCCGATGCCGGTCAAAACCGGATTTCCCAGATAGCGGTGCAGCGGCGGCATGGCACCGGGCTTGATCCCGCCGCGGAAACGGTTGCCCATTACCAATTCATAGCCAGCGCGTAGCTTCTCCAGGAATTTCGGAATATCTCCGAAGTCGTAGCTGCAGTCGGCGTCTCCCATGACCACGTATCTGCCGTGGGCTGCGGCAATGCCGCCCATCAGTGCGCTGCCGTATCCCTTCTGTTTCACCGAAACGACCCGCGCGCCGCAGGTGCTGGCGATCTCCGGCGACCCATCGCTGCTGCCGTTGTCTGCCACTATAATTTCGGCGCTCAGTCCATTCTGGTCGATTGCCTGGCGGATCTGTCCGATGCAGGCAGCCAGCGTTTCCGCCTCATTCAGGCATGGCAGCACCACTGAGATTTCAAAAACGGCAGACTCGCCGGAGGTCAAGGATGTATTTTCCGCAGTCGCAGGCGGCATAGCAACCTTCTCTCAAATTGGCTGGCGGGCACCAGCCCAGCAGTAAGTTTGTAATGTCACTGCTATGTTAACGTAATTTAGTTACTGGGCGAGTTGTCGAACATTACAGATGGGTGATTGTGTAATCAAAAACGATATTATCCCGGATGACAAAACGGAAAGCGCGGAAAACTTAGCGTGACGATGAAGCGGCAGGCCATTATTGTGGGCGCTGGTCCGGCGGGATTGACCGCTGCCTACGAGCTGTTGGCGCGCACGGACATCGTTCCGATCGTGCTCGAAAAGAGTACGTTCATGGGAGGCATCTCCCGCACGGTCGATTACAAGGGAAACCGCATCGATATCGGTGGGCATCGTTTTTTTTCCAAGAGCGAGCGCGTCATGGAGTGGTGGTCCCGGCAGATGCCCCTCGACGGCCAGCCGCGCCCGCCGGGCTCCCCGCATGGCAACGAAGCGGTCATGCTGGTGCGCAGCCGCAAGTCGCGCATCTACTTTCTGCGTAAGTTTTTCGATTATCCGATCTCGCTCAGCGGGCAAACCCTCGGGAATCTTGGTCTGGCGCGCACGCTGAAGATCGGCTTTAGCTATCTGCGGGTGGCGCTGTTCCCGCCCAGGCAAGTCGACAACCTGGAACAATTCTTCATCAGCCGCTTCGGCCGCGAACTTTACCAAACGTTTTTCAAGTCCTATACCGAGAAAGTATGGGGAGTTCCGTGCACCCAAATCAGCGCCGAATGGGGTGCTCAGCGGGTGAAGGGCCTATCGATCAGCAAGACGATTCTGCACGTCCTGAAAAAAGCATTTACTCCCTCCAGGGACGTAAGGCAGAAGGGCACGGAAACTTCTCTGATCGAGCAGTTCCTGTACCCCAAGCTTGGGCCCGGGCAGTTGTGGGAAATCGTTGCCGGCAAGGTCGTTGCGCAAGGCGGAGAAATCATCACCGGCTTCAAGGTCGACAAGATCCTGGTTGAGGGGAATCGCGTGTGCGGCGTCAGCGGGATAACCTCGGATGGAGAGCGCCGCGACTTCCGGGGCGAGTTCCTGTTCTCGACCATGGCGGTCAAGGATCTGGTGAAGTGCCTCGATTGCGACGTGCCCGCGCAGGTGCGGGAGATCAGCGACGCGCTGCTCTATCGCGACTTTATCACCGTGGGGCTGCTGGTAAAAAAGCTGTTGGTGCAGGACCAAAGCAGACCAGGCGAGCTGATCAAGGACAACTGGATCTATATTCAGGAACCCGATGTGGTCGCCGGCCGTTTGCAGATCTTCAACAACTGGAGTCCTTACCTGGTGCACGACCCCGAGACGGTGTGGATCGGGGTGGAATATTTCTGCAACGAGTCGGACAGCCTGTGGAACATGGCCGCGGAAAAGCTGTCGGCATTGGCGCAGCAGGAGTTGGAGAAGATTGGCATCATCCGCCAATCCGATGTGCTGGACGCAACCGTCATCAGGATGGAGAAAACCTATCCGGCATATTTCGGCAGCTATGCACGATTCCCCGAGGTCCGCAAATATCTCGATGGCTTCGAAAACTTGTTTCTCGTTGGCCGCAATGGCATGCACCGCTATAACAACCAGGATCACTCCATGCTGACGGCGATGACGGCCGTGGACAACATCATTTCCGGACAGAGAGATAAGAACAATATCTGGGCCGTAAACTCCGAAGAGGAATACCACGAGGGCGGCCGCAAATCCGTCGGCTGATGTCCCTCGAAACCGATAACGTCAGGACGCCGCCAGGTCGATATGCCATAGAGGTGCCATAAAGGTACCGAAATGGGCCCGGCGGACATTGGCAGAGACTTTTTCACGTGCAGCAGGTCTATACTTAACGAAAGTATGTCAGCCACGGTTCTAGATAAAACGAACCAGATCACGGGCGAGTCAGCCCGCAGGCGCGATCTTGTATTGCCGACACTGTTTGGCGAAGGCTATGGTATCTACAAGATACGCAAGGGTTCGTTCGTCGCCTCTTTCCTGCTGAACGCGGCCGCCGTGGCCGCACTGGTCGCGATCGGTAGTTGGGTTGCGACGCACTCTGCGCAGGTGCAGAACCAGGTCACTACGCTGGTCACCGACATCAGCCCGTATATTCTGACGCCTTCCAAGACGCTGACCGGCGGTGGCGGTGGCGGTGGCGATCATGACAAGCTGGCTGCCAGCAAAGGCGCGCTTCCCAAAAGCTCTCTGCAGCAGATTGCGCCTCCCCAAGTCGTAGTTCGCAACGAAGCGCCGAAGCTGGTGGCGGAACCGACCGTGGTAGTTCCACCCGAAATCAAGCTGCCCCAGGCAAATGCGTTCGGAGATCCACTAGCGAAGGCATTGGCCAGCCTGCCTTCCAACGGTCCAGGGCTCGGTGGTGGCATCGGCAGCGGTAACGGAACCGGCGTCGGCAGCGGCAGCGGTCCGGGCGTTGGACCGGGTAGCGGCGGAGGCATCGGGGGCGGCGTTTACCATGTCGGCGGCGGCGTCCTGCCTCCCAAGTTGCTCTACGATCCCGATCCAGACTATTCGGAGGCGGCACGCAAGGCTAAGTACCAGGGGACGGTGATTCTGTGGGTAATCATTGGCGCAGATGGCCGCCCGCGCGAGGTCAGAGTGCAGCGCTCCTTGGGAATGGGTCTCGATGAAAAAGCCGTCGAAGCCGTGCGCCGCTGGAAGTTCGAACCCGCCAAGAAGGACGGCCAAGCGGTCGCCGTGCAGATCAGCATCGAGGTCAACTTCAGGCTTTATTGAGCCGCCGCCGAATTGAGCGAGAGAGCTGTTTCAGCAGCAGATCCGGGCTACGTGTCACCCTCAGCAAGGCTAAACGCGGCGTTTACCATCCCGGCAAGCGCAACCCTCGGGGTTCGCGTGGATTCCGTACACCCGGCTGCTCACATTGGGATATAGGGATATACCTTTCGCGAAACTGGTTAACGAATTTTTCGCTTAAGTTTGCGCGCGATGGGTGCGACCTTGCTGCTGGCGGCGTTTGCCCACTCGCTGCCGCGCTGCTTCCAGACTTCCGCCTGATCGCTCCATTCTTCCAGCGTGTCACGCGCATCTTCGTAGCGGCGGCGAAGCCCTTTGCGAACCTGCTTGCCGGTCTTGGGAGTCAATATTGCCGCCAGCAGCGAACCGACGCCGATCCCGATCAGCAGGAAAATCAGCCCCGTGGGCACACCGCGCCGGTTGGCTTCAGAGATGCTGTAATCATCAAGATTGCGATTCTCTTCCATAGACACCTCGCCTTAGATATTGGCGGTCGGCTCCGCCCGAACCTCGTAGCTTAGAAAAACCAGCGCGTCAAACTGTTGCCAGCGTTTTGAGCTTTTACGACAAAACCGCAATCGCCACCTGAATACCAGCTGCCGAAGTTCCCAAAGCGGAGTCTCGCAAGGTAAAATTAATCGTTCGTCTCTCCGATACGTGCCTCCCCGCCCTGATAGGGTGAAATGGAGCGTCCAGTGTTGCGCGTCCTGAGGCTGAATGATCCCGGGTTTATCACCCAAATTTCATAAGGAGCACCTTACACAGCCATGGCAATTCAGGCCACACAGCTACGCCCCGGCATGATCATCAAGCACAACAACGATTTGCATTCGGTGTTCAGCGTCGAACACCGCACGCCGGGCAATCTGCGCGCTTTCATCCAGGCAAGGCTGCGCAACCTCCGCACCGGAGCCATGTTCGAGCATCGCTTCCGTTCCGGCGACGCGCTCGATAAAGTCACGGTCGACCAAGTCAAGATGGAATACCTCTACAACGACGGCGACGATTACTACTTCATGGACATCGAAAACTACGAGCAGACGGTGCTCAAGCACGACATCCTCGGCGATGCGGTCGAATACCTGACGGCAAATCTGCAAATCATCGTCGAATTTTTCGACGGCAAGCCCGTGGGCATCGAACTGCCGCAGACGGTGGAACTCACAGTGGTGGAGACCGAGCCGGGCTTGAAATCGGCAACCGCCAGCAGCGTGACCAAACCCGCCAAGACCGAAACCGGACTCGTCGTGTACGTGCCGCCGTTCATTAACGAAGGCGACAAAATTAAGGTCGATACCTCCGATGGCGCGTATCTGAACCGGGCGTGATAACCCGCGCATAAGGGGCGCATAGCAGGACCCCGGCTCACAGCCAGCGGAGTTGCTGTCCGGGGAAAGCGATCTGTGTTCAAATAGAGCGTTACGTTATGGGAAGCAGGGTCGAAACACGTCGTTACGTTGTCAGCGGACGCGTGCAGGGCGTCGGTTTTCGCTGGTTCGTCGAACGCGAGGCGCATGCGCTGGGTTTGGCGGGCTGGGTTCGCAACCGCAGCGACGGCGGTGTCGAGGTGCTTGCCTCCGGCACGCGCGATCAGCTTCGCTTGCTCCACGATAAGTTGAAGCAGGGTCCGCGCGCCGCCCGCGTCGACGATATCGAGGTCGAAGAAGCGGCGCCGCTCAAGGATCTGCACACTTTCCGAATCGAAGGAGTCTGGTAGAAAATGCCACAATCGAAAATGGCCATGGACTGCGAACCCTTGAAGAAGCTCATCCGCGAGGTCCCTGATTTTCCCAAACCGGGGATTCTCTTCTACGACATCACCACGCTGCTGAAGGACCGGCTCGGATTCGCGCAGTTGATCGATTCCCTGACCGCCTACTATCTGGAAAAGGACATCGACCTGGTGCTTGGTATCGAGGCCCGCGGATTCATCTTCGGGCCGGCGCTTGCCTATCGTCTCAACGCCGGATTCGTGCCCGTGCGCAAGCCGAAGAAGCTGCCTGCGGAAACCGTCCGCTGGACCTATCAGCTCGAGTACGGCCAGGACACTCTCGAAATGCACAAGGACGCCATCAAGCGCGGCCAGCGCATCCTGATCGTCGATGACCTGCTCGCCACCGGCGGCACAGCCGTTGCCACGGCCGAGCTGGCAAAGTCTCTGGGCGCCGAGATCTGCGGACTCGCCTTCGTGGTCGAGCTGGACTTCCTGAAAGGCCGCGACCGCCTGAAGGGATACGACGTCCACACACTGCTGCACTATGACAAGTAAGCGCAGCGCCGCGGCAGCGCATAAGTTTCCGGATGTCATCCTGAGCGGAGCGAGGGATCCCAGTACGGCTTGAGCTGAGGCGCAGTCGAAGGATTCATCGAAAGCCCCCAGCGTTGCGGATTAGGACAGTTTCGTGGGATGCTTCGCTTCGCTCAGCATGACAGCACAGCGGTGGGCCGGTGACCCAGATCTCCCCTTGTTCGACGGTGCCCCATATCTGCCGCAGTTAGCAGATGTGGGTCTTTGTAGTTTCTTCCGCCGATTCTCACGGCATGCGCGTGATGCAGAACTGTTCGTCGTGGCCGAGCACTTCAGCCTTTGACAGTTTGCCGGAAGCCACCGCCAGGATCTCCTGGTAAATCTCCTCGCCAACCTCTTGCAGTGACTTTTCGCCGGTAATGACCGCGCCGGCGTTGATGTCGATATTCTCTTTCATCCGCTGAAAGGTGCGCGGATTACCGGTAATCTTGATCACCGGCACGCCGGGGAATCCGGAGGGCGTGCCTCGGCCGGTCGGGAAGCAGACGATCTGCGCGCCCGCCGCCGCCTGTCCCGTGGTGACTTCGCCGTCGTGGCCCGGGCCGTCGAGCAGCAGCAGGCCCTTCTTGGTGGGCGCGTCGCCGTAGGCAAAGACTTCGACGAACTGCGCGTTGCCGGACTTTTTCATTCCGCCCAGCGATTTTTCGACCACCGAGGAAAGTCCGCCATCGTAATTGCCGGTCGAGATCAGGTTCTTTCGCTTCTCATTGCTGGAGTGACGCGTCTGCTGTTTGAGCCGTTCTTCCATGTTGTGGATCACCCGCAGAATATCGCTGGCCACCTGTTCGTTGATGGCGCGGCGAGCCAGGATGTGTTCCGTGCCCAGCAGCTCCGTCAGCTCGGTCAGGATGGAAGAACCGCCCTGCGCGACCAGCTTATCGGAGGCGATGCCGAGCGCGGGATTGGCCACCAGGCCCGAAGTCGTATCCGAGCCACCGCAGTTCAGGCCGATCATCAGTTCACTGACATCGGCTTCGACCCGCCGCTCCTGCGATGCGACCTGCTGCATCTTGCGGGCGTGGCGCGTACCGATGTCGATGGCCTTGATGGAATCTCCTTCGTCCTGTATGACCACCATCTCCACCATTTTGCCGGTGGGCGCGATGCCCTCGAACAATTCCTGCGGCGTGAATCGTTCGCATCCCAGGCCGACGACGACAACCCCCGCAAAGTTCGGATTGCGGCCGATCCCGATCAACGTTTTGGCGGTGATCTCAAGATCCTCGCCCACCTGGCTGCATCCGACCGGATGACTGAAGTGCACCGTGCCCGGAACGCTCTCGGAGATGCGCTGCGCTACCTTGGCCGAGCAGAAAACCGAGGGAATGATGGCGATCAGGTTGCGCACTCCGACACTGCCGTTTTCCCTTTTGTAGCCGAGAAATTTGTCTCCCATCGCCTACATTCCTCTCTCGCAATACATGTTGTGGATGTGAATCCATGCGCCCTTCTTGATGGCCACCTTCATCTTGCCAATCTCCTCGCCGTACTTGTAAACCGGCGCATCGGGTGCGAGGTCGGCGAGCGCGAACTTGTGGCCGAAGGGAATTTTCTCGATGACGGTCGCCTCGTACTTCTTGCCCCCGTCCTCGGCCACCGTGCAGGTGTCGCCGGAGGCCAGATCGGTCAAGGCAATTGCCACGTTATCCTTCTGGTCGAGTACGAGTGCGGTTTTTCCGGCTGTCAGGTCGCTGAGTTCTTTCACGTTTCAAACCCCCGCTCTTGTAATTAGACCACAGGAAATCGTGCCAGCATTACAAACTTGCCACTCCAGCGCCTGGCGCAAACGAGAGGCCACCATGCAATCACGCGGGAAGCCACCTTGCCGACTGGCAGGGTGCCAGCGATTTGTATTGCTTAATTACTCAAGAAATTGCATCGCCCGCGGAATAAACTCCACTCCCGCGGTTGACAGCAGTGAATGTTGGTGGGATCGAAAGAGGCTACGGCAAATCGCTGTCTCTCACTGCTGAAGGCTTGGCGGTGGGTCTTCGCGCAGCAACAGATTCTTGTCTCTTGGCAGGTAACTCTTACGCCAGAACCAATCTTCCATGCGCTCCTTCAGCAGAGGCAAAGGCACGCGCGTGCCAGCCTCCATCAGGCCATCGGCCAGCGGCAGGGTGTCATCGAACACCGGATCGTTGGTGAAACTGCGCATGGCGAAGCTGTCCAGCCATTTCAACAGAGCAGGCTGGAGCGTGTCGCCTGCCTCGTATTCCACCCGAATTCTGCGAGAGAACATTAGGCTGCCATCTCGTCTTTTGCGTCTTCCAGGCGCTCTTCTAGCGCATCCACTTCCTGCCACAGCGCCGTCGGCAGGTGCCTGCCAAAGGTGTGGAAGTATTCCCGGATGCGCGGCACCTCGCGGAGCCAGCCGTCGATGTCCACGTTCAGCAGTTCCTTAATGCGATCGGCTGGCATGTCGAGTCCGTTCAGATCTAAAGCGTCGGGGGCGGGCATAAGCCCAATGGCGGTCTCGACCGCCTCTCCCGTGCCTTCCATACGTTCGAAAATCCACTTCAGCACGCGGCAATTTTCGCCAAAACCAGGCCACATGAATTTACCGCGTTCATCTTGCCGGAACCAGTTCACGTAGAAGATCTTTGGCAGACGGGCCCCAGGCGTGGTCCCCAGCTTGAGCCAATGGCCGAAGTAGTCGCCCATGTTATAGCCGCAGAAAGGCAGCATAGCCATCGGGTCGCGCCGCAATTGGCCGACGGCTCCGGCGGCAGCGGCTGTAGTTTCGCTGCTCACAGTTGCGCCCATAAAGGTTCCGTGCCGCCAATCGAAGGCCTCCGAAACCATGGGCACAACGCTGGCGCGCCGTCCGCCGAACAGGATCGCGTCGATGGGCACGCCTTTGGGATCGTCCCATTCGGCGGCGATCACGGGACACTGTCGCGCCGGAGTCGTAAACCGCGCGTTCGGGTGTGCCGCCTTGCGGCCGCAGTCCGGGGTCCACGGGCGCCGCAGCCAGTCGGTGAGTAGTCCGGGCGCTTCCGCAGTCATGCCCTCCCACCAGATGTCTCCCTCCGGCGTGATCGCGCAATTGGTGAAGATCGAGTTCCGGCTGATGGTTTCCATCGCATTGGCATTGGACTGCATGCTCGTGCCCGGCGCTACGCCGAAGAAGCCGGTTTCGGGATTGATGGCATACAGCCGGCCATCAGCTCCGAACTTCATCCAGCAGATGTCGTCGCCCAGGGCTTCGACCTTCCAGCCCGGAATGGTAGGAATCAGCATCGACAGGTTTGTCTTGCCGCAGGCGGAAGGAAACGCGCCGGCAATGTACTTCACCACCCCATGCGGATTCGTAAGCTTCATAATCAGCATGTGCTCGGCCATCCAACCTTCATCGCGCGCCTGCACGGAAGCGATGCGCAGCGCGTGGCACTTCTTGCCGAGCAGAGCGTTGCCGCCGTAACCGGAGCCGAAAGACCAAACCTCGCGCGTCTCCGGAAAATGGCAGATCCACTTCTCGTTCGGATTACTGGGCCAAGCCGTATCCGGGGCGTTCGCCTCGAGCGGAGCGCCCACCGAATGCAGTCCCTTCACAAATCCGCCTTCCGTCCCGAGGGCTGCAAGCACCTGTCTGCCGACCCGCGCCATGATGTGCATGCTGACGACAACGTACGGCGAGTCAGTCAGCTCAACCCCAAAGCCGGCCAGAGGCGAATCGATCGGCCCCATGCAGTAGGGGATTACGAACAGCGTACGCCCGGCCATCGAGCCTTCGAAGAGCTTCCTCAGGATCGATTTCATCTCGACCGGATCTTTCCAGTTGTTCGTCGGACCGGCATCATCTTTGCGACGGCAGCAGATGAAGGTACGATCCTCAACCCGGGCCACATCTGCCGGGGTGGATCGCACGTAGATGCTATTGGGACGCTTGCTGGGATCGAGCGGAATCGCGACTCCGGCATCGATCATCAGCCGCACCATCTCCTGGTACTCCCTTTCGGAGCCATCGCACCAGTAGACGCGCTCGGGTTGGCAGAGGCGCGCCACTTCTTCCACCCACTGCAAAAGATTTTGGTTATTCACCGTACCGCCGCTTGCCTCGACGGTTTCAATCAGGCTGGCCATAGAGCGTCTCCTCTGGGCGCACCAGGAAAATGAAGCGCGGATAATTTCTGGATTCAACACCCGCAACCGCCTTCCCCACGAAAGCGGCTGTCAGGCATGCGAAGCCAGCTAGGGCAAAACCAGGGTTACTATATTCTCCTTCAACTCATTCAAGGTCATCGCTCCCTGATGGGGGCGTCGACTGGAGCGCTGTGGCTCCGGGATAGATCATTCCTGGTTTTGCTGCATCGGAGTCCGTCTCCGAAGGCCCTGTATGCCGCGATTACAAGATGCCGGGATAGCGTCGTAGCGTCGTTCAACAGCGGCGAAACTAGCTGAGGCTGGTACTCTTCGCGTACTCGCTTTCGAGCGCCGCCAGATACTCCAATGTTTCCTTAACCGTCAGCATATACATCTCACGGCCGTTCTCCTCGCCGTTTTCGATGATTGTTTTCAGATAAAACCCGGCAATCTGAACGGCCATGGGATCGCTGATGACCTTCCCGGTGCGCCGGTTGTATTCGCCCCAGGCGGGATGCGGCAGCGCAATCCAAACCGGCCGTCCGTTGACCAGAAACTTCACATCGACGGCGTCGGCATGACGCGTGGCGATAGCCACGATCACCGCTTGAAAGACGCAACGCACTTGCTCGCCCGTCCACTGTTGCTTGACTTGGAAATCGCTGTACATTGTCAGAAACTATAATCCGGTGGCATCAATCACGGCAACCTGCTCAGCCGTTTTAGATGCGGGTTGGCCACATGAAGGCAAAAAGTCGGCCGCAAAGAAGCAAAAAAATAAAGGCCGAGGCACGGAAGGACTGACGGCGGAGGCAAGCTGGGCGGGCCATAAGGAGTCGTGGCTTCATCCGGACCCGTTTCGCGGCAGCCTGCTAGAATTTAAGCGGTGGCTAGAAAAACTCAAGGCATATCTCAAGCTGGCCCGCAAGCGCGGGGTCCCCGCTATGCGCCGTTTTCGCGCGCAGTGGGGTGGAAGCCGGGGCCCCCAGCGACAGATGCTTCTGCCGTTGCTGGGGTGCGGAATGCGCCAGCCAAACCGGTCAAATCCCCTGCCGGGGCGAAACCCCACAAGCCAGCTTCGGCCATCAAGACCCAGAGGGCGCGTCGCGATTCCGCCGGACGGAGGCGCGCCCCCAATCGCGGCGGCGTCGAGGTCATCACGGTCGCTAACTTGTCTCGGGTGTCATGGCTGGTGCACGGCTTCAGCACACGGCAAGGCGGCGTCAGCTCCGTGTATGGAGGCCGGGCATTGAATTTGGGACCCACCCGCGAAGACGCGCCGGAGAACATCGTGCGCAATCGCGAACGGTTTATCGGCAAACTCGGCGCCCTCGATACAAAAGGCCGTCCCTGGCCGGTCGTCACCGTCAAACAGATCCATTCGGCGATCATTCACCGCGTTGACCAGGAAGTTGTCCAGCCACTGTGCGGCGACGGGCTGGTCACCAGCCGCTCTGGCATCCTGCTCGGCATCAAAATCGCCGACTGTCTGCCCATACTCATCGCCGACCCCGAGCACCGCGCCGTAGGCGCCTTCCATGCCGGATGGCGAGGCACTGCAAAGCGGATTGTCGAAAAGGGTGTTGGCGAAATGCGCAAACACTTCGGCAGCGATCCGGCGAAGCTGCTCGCCGCCATTGGTCCGGGCATCGGTAGCTGTTGCTATGAGATCGGCGATGAGGTCGAGCGCGAATTCGAATCGCAGTTTGCCTACTGGCAGGAGCTGTTCGAAGATGTATTCGACTCCTGGTCTCTGCACGCGCGCTATCCGCTGTTGTTCCTCAACCAGCGCGGACCCGGACATGGCGATCCCGCTCTTTCCCGCCACCTCAATCTGGCGAAGGCCAACCTGCTGCAACTGCGCGACGCCGGCCTGGCGGAGGAGAACATCTCGAATTTGGGTCTCTGCACCTCGTGCCGCACCGACCTCTTTTTCTCCTATCGCAAAGAGCAGGTCACGGGGCGCATGATGGCTGTGGTGGGGATCAGGCCGTAAACTCGACTTTATAATCGGCCTAGTCGCCGGATTCACCCGCGCTGAAAGCCAAGGTGGGAACTGCTGTCCATGCAGGCGGGTGAGAAGGGGATTTATCGCCAATCGCCACCAGTTACCGCTCCGAAGCCTTGACTTATCAAGTATTACGGAAGAATCTGGAACACATGACGTGGAAGCTCATCTACTGGCTATTAGCCGTCTCCATAGCATCGATTGTTTCACCCGCACTTCTGAGTGCTCAGGAATCAGACTGCAGCAAGCTTCAAAGCACAAACGCGCAGAGTGAATGTTATAGCCGTGAGCTTAAGCGAGTAGAAGCGGAAATGAATCGCGCTTATGAACGGGCTCTAGCTGCGTATACGCCCGACTCGCAAGTACAAAAAGAACTCGCCGGAATGCCCAATTATGACCGGGAGCAGGCGCTCCAAGCGTATGTGCGAATACTGCGCAAATTGAGGGAATCCCAGAAATTATGGTTGGCGTACCGTGACAGCGCCTGCGCCACCGTTAAGGAGAAGTATGAAGGTGGAACTATAACAGCACTCGTTGTCCCGCTCTGCAGAAAAGACCTAGCGGAACAACGCACGAAGTTCTTGCGGGAAAACTTCGGAGACTAGGTGAGGTAAGTCAATTAACCAAAGAAGCCGCCGAAGACGAGCTGGCGATAACGAGGCATTATCGCCAGTTACCCAAGGACGGAAACTCCTAATCGCTAACGCGCCCTAATTCGTGCCGTTCACGGTGCGCAGTTTGCCCCGCATGAAGTGATAGGGAGGCCAGGGGCCGCTGATCGAAATCTCGCAGTTCTTCAACTGCCGCGTCGCGGTGTGGTAGCGGTTCTGGTACTTCTGCAGGGAAGCCGCCTCGATCAAGTGCGCAATGTCGATCACCAGTCCGGAGTCGACGTGCTTGCAACTGGTTTCATGCTCCAGAGGAGCCAGCAACTTGTTCACCTGCACGGAAACCGCGCGCGCCTTGGTCTGGCGCTCGCGATCGCGAGTGGCAATGACATGCAACCGTTCGAGGTATTGGCCGCCAGTCCGCACCGGAAGCGCTTGCAGAATCACTTCTGGAATGGTGCCGTCCTCTCGCATCGTCACCTTGATATGCATCTCCGCCTTGCCGCGCAGCCGCGCCAGGCTCTCATGAAAAGTTTTGCGATTGGCCCGTACGGCGTGTCGCAGCGCGTCATCGGTTTCGAAAACAGTCGCGAAGCGGAAAGGCAGCACGGTGGCCTGCCGGAAGCACTCGCTCACCACCCGCGCGTGTTCCACGACCGCCTGCTGATTCAACGGAAGACTGCGATCATAGGCGCTCACCAGAACCACGAACTCGCCGGTAGGAAACCCCATCACGGGCGAAGCGTTGACACCACGCAGTTGCTCAAATTGAAAGGGACGTCGAACCCGACCTTGTTGCACCGAGCTCTGCTCGGTAATGCAGTACGCGTACCACGTCATTTCCATGTCTCCAGAGAACCCGGGCGAGTGGAGATAGCGCCGCGGAAAGGGGATGATGCCGTAAACCCAAACGAAACGAGATATCCCGGAATGAAAGAGAGGGACGGGAGACAGCTCCTGAATGATCAAGAATGATCATATCGATGGCAGACCCAGAAATTATCCTACTTCTTCTTAGACGCAAATAGCAACAGGTTGCGCTCCGAAAGGGCTTCCCAACGCGGCTTTGGGTGCAAAAAGCCTCGGCCAGGCTGCTTGGCTCGGGCCCTAAATCCAAATATCTGGATTATTCATTCATGATTATAATGATGAACCCGGCTATGCTGTCACCCTTTCGCTGCGCCTGAGCATCAGAATCAGAATGTGTCTACTCCCGGAACGGGACTTCGTCGAATGTCCCTTTCGCGAAGCTCGGGCCGCAGCCGCTTGCGGGCACTTCCTCTGATTAACGGGCAGTTGCGCCAATATCCGGGAGCCGCTCTCCGTTGGCGGGACGTAGCCGTGCACCGTCGGCCAATAGCAAGAATTCACCTTTGGCTGCCCCTTCTGCCAGTAAATTGGTCAGAGTTGACCATACGGAGCGCATCTACTCGCATCTAAAATTTTCTGAGCGGATGGTGGAGGCTGTGTTCCGGTCCTAAATATTGCAGCTTGCCTGCCGCGAGTACCTTTATGACACCCGACTCCCAGACCGCGAACTTCTTTTCACCCGAACAGTTCGTAGTACAGGTGTTCTCGGAGTTCAGCCGCGAGACGGTGCAACGCCGCTGGCAAGCCATCAATGTGATCGTGCGAATGAGCATGCTGGCCGGTCTCGAATTGCAATTGGAACCCGCCTTGAATCTCGTCTGCGACATGGCAAGCGAGATCGTCCCTTATGACCGCGGCTTGGTTTTTTTCTGGGACGAAGAGCAACAGCAGATGCATTTGCGAGTCACGCGCAACCTGGAGGCTCCCGACCAGGAGACCTTTACCCGGGGCAATCTGCTTAATTTCTGGACCGCGAAGTTCCAGCGGCCCATGATCGTTCCGCGAGGGGCGCACGAGCAGGTTGATCTGCTGCTCGACGCTGTGGGCGCTGAATCGGTTCTGATACTGCCACTGTTCGTGCGCACGCGTGTTCTGGGATCGATGCAACTGTTCGGATCGAGCTTTAGCGAAGAGGACGCGCAATTGCTGTGGATTCTGTCGCTGGTGGTGGAGAACCTGTTGACGCGCGATTTTGCCAATGAGGCGCTGATCAAGTTTGCCTTCACCGATTTTTTGACCGGCATGAAAACCCGCGGATACTTCGAAACCCAGCTCGAACGCGAAATCAAGCGCGCCGAGCGCAGCAAGGGTCCGCTGGCGCTAGTCATGATCGACATCGATCATTTCAAGATCCTCAACGATACTCATGGCCACCATGTCGGCGACGTGCTTCTCCGGGACATCTCGGCGGTCCTGATGAAGGACATGCGCCAGATCGATACGATCGCGCGCTATGGTGGCGAAGAATTCGTGCTGATTCTTCCCGAGACCAACAACACGGGCGCGTATCGAGTGGCGCAGCGCCTGCGAAAGGCAGTTGAATCGGCACGCTTCTTCGCCGGCTCGCCCTCAGAGGTCGTGAAGCTGACCATCAGCCTGGGAATCGCCGTGTTCCCGCAGGACGCGCAGTTCAAGCGCGCCCTGATCGAAGCCGCCGATGCCGCGCTTTATGAAGCCAAGCGCAGCGGCCGCAACCGCGTCGTCCTCTGCTCGGATCTGGATCGTAAAAAGGAAGTCTCGTAATCTCTCGATCAGCGAGCGCTACCTGCGGCCCCTCTTCTTAGCGACTGCTTTCTTAGCGACCGCGGGAGCGGTTGGCTTTGCGGCGGCCTTGGGTTTCGACCCCTTCTTGCCGCTAGCGGTTTTCACGGCCGGTCTCGTGAAGGGTTTCTGCTTGGCGGGCGGCGCTGGCTTCAGGCTCGCGGGGAGAGGGGTTTTCACGGCCGCTATTGGGGTGGATTTCTGCGCGACCGGCTTTTGAGTAACGTCGGAACGGGATTTGGGCTTCACCTTCTCGTCGATCCGTGCCGGTTGCACAATGGGTTGGACTGGCTGGGGAGTTTCGGCGCGTTCAATCGGCGGGCGAGGCTGCGTCGAAGATGCGCCCGGCGCTCGAATTCCCAACTGGCGTAGCACAGCGCCGCGCATCTGCTCGACTGGAGCGGGCTTTCCGGTCCAGATCTCGAACTGGCGCGCCCCCTGGCAGACAAACATTTCCACGCCGCTGACGGCTGGGATGCCCTGTGCCCGCGCCATCTGCAACAGCCGTGTTTCGGCCGGATTGTAGACCAGGTCGAAGATGCAGCGCACCGACTTCAGCTCCTTTTCGCTGAGTGGCGACTCCGCCGAACCTCCCATTCCAACCGGGGTCGTATTGATCGCCACGGCGAACTGCATCTTCGGCAGGTCGCTGCGCTTCACGGTGTTGACTTCGAATTGTTTGGCCAGTTTCTGTGCGTTGGCCGGCGTGCGATTCAGGATGTAAACGTTCGCGCCCCGTTGTTTGAGCGCGTAGACTGCCGTGCGCGCCGCCCCTCCCGCGCCAATCACCAGCGCATCCGCGCCGGGCAGGGTTAGCTGGGCCTCCAGCGGAGCGAGAATGCCCTGTATATCGGTGTTGAACCCGATCAGCTGTCCATCCTGGCTGCGCACGACCGTGTTGCAGGATCCGGTTGCCGCCGTAAGCGGTTCAGACCTGTCGAGGTACGGCAGGATCTGTTCCTTGAACGGCATGGTGACGCTGAGCCCGTGAATGGGAATCTCGCGCACGCAGGCCAACAGGTCGTCCAGCGACTCGACCAGCAGTGGCAGGTAAACGGCATTGACGTTTTCCCGCCGCATGGCAGTATTGATGAGCACCGACGATAGCGAATGTCGCACTGGATTGGCGGCTACTCCGTAAATCCGTGTAGCGGCGTCGAGCTGTTCGACGCGATACGTTTCCTGCATTTCGCGGGCTGTGATCTGCCCCCCCGCAGTTGGTTCTCCCTGGTTTGGGGCGGCAAAGGTAAAGGCAGCCCCGGCGCGAACCCCGAGCACCCGGCTGATCACTCCCTGTTCGCCCATGCAGATTCCTAACATGGCATGGTCGTCTTTATGTTTGTGCACGAACTTCAACATTTCCACATTGTCGTGCAGCGAGGTTGCCGTGGTGACCACCTTGTAAAACTCGGGCGAGAATGCCGCCATGCGGTCGAAGATTTTCTCCAGGCTTTTGGTTTGCCTGAAATCGTGGAACGAAAGCAGCAACGAAGCTTTTGAACGCAGCCGTTCAAGCTCAGCTTTCTTCAAAGCCTCCGCGCTCTCTACTTCGAGGTCGAGTATCTGGCAGCCGGCTCCAGCCGCTTTGATCAGCACGTCAATCTCAGCGCTCAGGGTTCCGCGAAACTTTCCCCGGTTTGCCGCACGGCGGCAGGTGGCGATGCCTATTGCATCCGGACGGTACTCAAAGAAGCGCTTCAGGCCGGGAATGGCGCTAATCGGGTTCTTCAGGTAATCGAGCCTGAATTCCAGAAAATTGTTGTCGCGAACCTGCAGGTCAGCCTGGTAGAAAAGATCACCCGGTTCGGTCGCGCTCAGGCAGACGCAGACCTTGGGCAAACGGAGCCGCAACATTCGGCTGGCTAATTGATTTGGCAAGACACTCATTCCCGGGGAATGGTACAGATGCACCGCGACAGTTGCAACCGGTATAGAGAATTTTCACGGTGAATTCGTGCTCCCGTACCAGTGCGGTAAATACAATGGCCAATCGTCACTTGAACAGCCGTCACTCCTTCTGCTAGCGTTCGGCAGGCTAGGTTTGTCTGCCTGCCCGGTTCGATGTCTTTAGCCAGAGCCGGAATTTACCACTTTTGTGCCAGCAGGCGGTCACTCTGGAAGCTCCCAGGCCAGCTACGGCTACGTGCCGGCCTGCGGCGGAGGTGATTATATGAGATGGCAGGCAATCTTGCTGGTGCTTTGGGTTAGCGTGGGCGTGGCGCAACAGAACTTGCCAGCCTCGCAGTCGGTTGATAGTTCGGGCACTGTGTCTGTTCTGGGCTTTGGTTACCAAACCAGCTACAAAGACGTCTATTGTGCCGGATTCATCAGCCATGAGCGCTTCGCTACTGGCCGGGCGGTTCAGGGTGGAAGCCGCTCACCCGAGGTAAGCCACTTTACCGCGAAGGAAACCGTCTTTCTATCCGGCTCCGGCTATGAGGTAGGGAGCCACTACGCCATCATACGCGACGTTCGCGATCCAAATCGCTATGAGTACTTCGCGGGGCAGAATAGACAACTGGATAGACTCGGACACCTCTATGCCGAGCTGGGCCGCCTCAGAATAGACCGCCTTGAGAATGGCTATGCGATTGCCACCATTGAGGAGAGTTGCCAACCAATCGTTGCCGGTGACATGGTGATTCCCTTTCGCGATAAAGGCAGCTTCAGCGTGCAGCCCCGGACTATGCCCTTTCAGGTATTTGGCGTCGCCCTGCCCCGGCGGCATGGCGCGATTGTTATGTCCAGCGACTTCGACTACGTCTTTGGGCTGCATAAGATCGTCTACATCAACCTCGGCTCCAGGATTGGACTGAAGCCGGGCGACTATCTGCGGATCAGCAGAACTTACGATCCCGACAAGATGCCCGAAGGAAATAGGGTCACGCTGCGAGGTCCCGGCTATGACGAGACACAACGTCATCCCTTGATCGTTTCACCAAGGTCTATGAAGAACTGGCCCGTCAAAGGTCTAGGAGAGATGATGGTGATCTCGGCGACTCCGGATTCGGCAACCTGCCTGGTCACCTTGGCCATGGAGAATCTGCAAGTTGGAGACTTGGTTACGCCGGAGAGTGAGCGCTAAGAAAAGATTTGTTACCGGAGACCACAGTTGGCGAGTGACTCGCTGGGCTGGCTCTCGCCAAACACCTCAGCAGTGAAGGCTTCTAAGCAGGCGCCGTGCTTCCACGCATCCGCCGGCAGGCAGGCTTTGCGGCAGGTCTCCGAGAGGAATTTCTCCCGGTCCCAGCCCCACTCGAGCGGAACCTGGGGCAATAGCAACCCGCGCGCCTGTCCCAGGGTCACGATCAACCCGTGGCGGCCAACCTCAACTTCTTCCGGCTTGATTGGAAGCAGCAGCGAGAGCACGCTGATTTCGATCTGTAGCTCGGCTAGTTCGCCAACCGTGACCGGGGCAAAGCGCGGATCACGAAATGCAGCCGCGACCGCGGTATCGGCAATCGTTCGGTAAAGCGGATGGATCGGTATGATGTAACCGATGCAGCCGCGCAACTCTCCGGATCGGTGCAGGGTGGTGAAAGCGCCACGCGGCTCGGCCAAGTGCAGGGACGGAGGGGAAGTGTCCAGTTCCTCTTGATGCAATTCGGCGGCAATCGCCCGGTGCGCCAGGCGCAACAGCAGTTCGCGCTCTTCGTCGGAGTACTCGTTCATCGATGCAAGAGAAACTCGAAATTATGTTGCCGGGACATCCTTGTCTTTGCGCCGATTGAGCACAAAAACGCGGCGGCGCTGCCGCTTTTGAGTCGCGGTCTTATCGATCTTGGCCCAAAACGCGATGAAATAGTCGGCTGCCGACACCAGCGAAAGTGCGACCATGAACCAGGTGGCCGTCCGCGCGATGACCTCAACCGGCAGGATCCATGGCCCGACTGTCCAGTAAACCCAGCGATGAGCAAGGATAACGGCCGCCACCGAGACGATCTGCACGATCATCTTGAACTTTCCCAGTTCGCTCGCCTGGATGGTGAACCCTTCCTGCGCGGCGATACCCCGCAACCCGCTCACCAGGAACTCTCTGCCTATGACCACCACAGCCATCCAGGCTGGAACGAGCCGGGGCGTGAACTGCACCAGTGAGATGAATGCCGCGGCAATCAACAGCTTGTCCGCCAGCGGATCGAGCAGCATGCCTACGGTAGTGACCTGTTTCCGCTTCCTCGCCAGGTACCCATCCAGGCCATCCGTCATCGAAGCCAGAATAAACACCGCGGAGGCGGCCAGCTCCTGCTCTCCGTGCGAGCCTCGAAAACGATGGCTCCCCAGCACCCATATCAAAAAAGGGACACAAAAGATACGCGTGATCGTGATGTAATTCGGGAGATTCACGGTTGTGACCGGCGCAGGGGCACAATACACCTGTCCCTCTACCAAGTTACGATTATGCGCTCTCCGGTTGATGAACGCAACGAGCCCGACGCGGATGCGGGCGGCCAAAAGCCACCCGCAACTCACCACTCATGGCCCTTTCGTCAGGCGTAAATTCCACGTTGCCGGATGACGAAGGCCACGCGGTCGATGGCCAGCATGTAGCTGGCGGTACGGTTGTCGACCGCATGTTTTTCCGCGTAGTGGACCACATCGTTGAACGACTCAACCATGATGTGCTCGAGCCGTTCGTTGACCATCGATTCGGTCCAGAAATAGCCTTGGCGATCCTGTACCCATTCGAAGTAGGAGGTGGTAACCCCACCGGCATTAGCGAGAATGTCGGGGACGATGAACACTCCCTTCTCGCCTAAGATCTTGTCGGCGTTGGTGGTGGTCGGCCCATTGGCTCCCTCCACCAGGATCTTTGCCTTCACCAGGCCGGCGTTCTTGCTGGTAATCACGTTTTCCGTCGCCGCGGGAATCAAGACCTCGCAATCGGTGACCAGCAGTTCCGCGGTATCGCACTTCTCGGCGCCGGGGAATTCGTGAATGGTGCGGTTCGTCTGGTGGTATTCCCAGAGAGCGTCGAGATCGATGCCGTGCTTGTTGTAAATCCCGCCGTCCCATTCGGCGATGCCGACGATCGTGTATCCGTGTTGGAACATCAGGTGGGCGGCGTTCGAACCCACGTTGCCAAAGCCTTGCACAATCACCCGCGTGGAGTCGCGATCCATGCCGAGTTTTTTCAGTGCCTGGTCGGTCACCACCATTACCCCGCGGCCTGTAGCCTCGCGGCGTCCGCGCGATCCGCCGATGTCGATCGGTTTGCCGGTAACGCAGGCCGTCACCGTCTGCCGCATGTGCATGGAATAGGTATCCATCATCCACGCCATCGTCTGCTCGTTGGTGTTCACGTCGGGTGCGGGAACGTCTTTCTCGGGCCCCAGAAATTCGATCAGCTCCGAGGTGTAACGCCGCGTCATGCGTTCCAATTCGTTCTGCGACATTTTTTTCGGGTCGCAGATTATGCCGCCCTTGGCGCCGCCGAAGGGAATGTTCACGACCGCGCACTTCCAAGTCATCCAGGCGGCCAGCGCGCGCACCTCGTCGAGATTGACTTCCGGCGAATAGCGTAGACCGCCCTTGGCGGGGCCGCGGGCTGTCGAGTGCTGGACGCGGTAACCCGTAAAAAGCTCCATGCGTCCGTCGTCCATCTGCACCGGGATGTGAATAATAATCTCGCGGTTGGGTTGACTCAGGATCTTCCAGAGGCCTTTGTCGAGATTGAGTTTGGTGGCAGCGTATTCAAAGCGCGCAGCCTGTGCTTCCCAGGGATTTGTTTCCTGCATTTCCTGTTCAAGTGCGGTAGTCATGGGATCTCCGATGCACCCACCTGCTGTCTATCCACTGGCCCGTAAGCCTGCGTCGAGTGCGGATATATCCAACAACCGCAACCCGGACGGTCAGCGCAAAGCCTTATAGCATGATTTGCCGTGCATTCCCGGGTGGTTCAGGAGCATGCACGGTCGTCCTTGTCCGCGAATGTCCGAAAAACTGTTCCGCCAGCCACTCCGACGACTGGAGCGCGGCTCTTTTTCGGGGCTGACAAAGTATATGGCGCGGCTGGGGCGGCTGACAACGGGACTGGGGCGACCGGCCTTTTACCATCGCTGCAATGAACCACGGTCGCCGCGGGGGACCGAAATGGGATACGTTCAGAGCTGCAACGCCAACCCCTCGCTGGCTGCCGTCACCTGGGGAAAGTGCTGCCGCGCTTGCTCGACGATCTGGTCGACGTCATCATCGGAGTGGTCCGGATCATGGTGGAAAAGCACCAGGTGCTTGACTTCGCTTTGCTTGGCGACGCTGATGCCTTCGCGCCAATGGCTGTGTCCCCAACCGCGTTTTCGCGCCTCATATTCCTCGGGCAGATACTGCGCGTCGTAGATCAGCACGTCGGCACCCTGGGCGAGTTTCCGTATGGCCTTATCGAAGACCGGATCGCCCGGTTCGTTATCGGTCGCGTAGACCACGACAAAGCCGCCGCTGGTAATGCGAAAGCCGAGGCACCCCTGCGGGTGGTTCAGCCACAGCGAATCGATCACGCAATCGTCAAACGAGATGCGACCTTCGCCGATGTCGTAAAAGTTGCGGTGAGCCGCCATTTCGGCCATATTCACCGGAAAATAAGGGTCGGCCATCTGGTTTTCGATGGTGGCCCTGAGCCCGCCGCCGCGGTTGCTGGAGTGGAAGAAAAAAAGCTATCGGGATTCTCATACAGTGGAGCGAAGAACGGTATGCCCTGAATGTGATCCCAGTGAAAGTGCGAAAGGAAGATATGGGCATACAGCGGAGCGTTGGCGAATTCCTCTAGCAGGCTCTTGCCGAGAATGCGAAACCCCGTGCCGCAGTCGAAGATATACAACTGGCCGTTCATCCGAACTTCAACACAAGACGTGTTACCGCCATAGCGCAGATTTTCGAGCTGCGGAGTGGGAGTCGATCCTCTTACGCCCCAGAATTTTACCTCCATGGCCTCTCTTTCCGGGCTTCCCGCCGCACGCCGATGCCGCGCCGGGTGGTGAGAACCTAAAGCAGTAGTGCACTCGCGCCACGAAAGCGTCAGTATAAGCCGATTTCCCCGGCAAAGGTCAATGAACTTACAGCAGCGCCGTTTTGACCGAGATTCCTTCAAGGCCATTACGGGAAACTGTCGCCGGGGAGCCCTCCGGCGATCTGCGGGAGTCCGAGAAGTCGCCGCGGAACGATCTTGATTACGCGGTCAAGCCTGGAAGGCGTGGCATCGCGCCGGTTTGCGTTCGCCAATGCAGTTTTGGATTGCGGAATCGCTCATGAGTAGTAAAATTTCAGCTATTCAGTGCTGAAAAGGAACGGCAGTAGGTGACGCGTGAACGTCATCGCCTACTTGAAGACCGCGAAGTGACGTAGCGGTGCCAACTCCAAACCTGTGACCGCGCACGGTTGAGCGGTCGTGCCCGGCAGGCGAGGCAGTAGGTATACGTTTACAGAGAAAATCGCACGAGAATAAGATTTGCCATTTTAAGGAGACAACCGTGAGCAATAAATGGGAATTGCACCCATTGGATGGTGCCAAAGCGCGCGCGCTCCGGCCCGAAGCGCTATTCGATCTCACTGGCAAGGTGGCGATCGTGACGGGGGCCGGCGGCGGGATCGGCTCATGGCTGTCAGCCGGGCTGGCTGCTGCAGGGGCGAACGTGCTGCTGACCGATCATCCAAAGGCATCGATGAAGGCGACGTCCGATGCGATCAAGGAGGCGGGCGGCTGTTGCGAGGAATTTTTGATGGATCTGTTGGATCCCGCGGCGGTTGACGCCATTGTCGAGACCGCCCGCGCCCGTTTCGGCCGGCTGGACATTCTCGTCAACAACGCCGGGGTCAATCGGCGGGAGCGGATCTTCGACGTCTCACGGGAATCATGGGATCTAATCTCGGCGATCGACCTGAGAATTCCCTATGAACTGTCGCGAGCCGCGGCACGGGTGATGGCCAAAGGCGACGGCGGTTCGATCATCCAGCTCGGTTCGATGAACAACGCAATCGGCCTCGCGGGCGTTTCCGTCTACGGGGCGGCCAAGGCAGGACTGTGTCAACTGGCGAAGTCGATGTCGGTGGAATGGGCGCAATACAAGATCCGGGTCAATGCGATTTGTCCGGCCTTCGTGCTGACGCCTCTGACAACCTCCGTCTGGGCCGATCCGGTCCGCGAAAAATGGTTGATCGAGCGCACCTTGTGGAAGCGCCCCAGTTACCCGGATGACCTGGTCGGGTTGTGCCTTCTGCTGGCGTCGAATGCCGGTTGCTTTATCACCGGGCAGTCGATGTACGTCGATGGTGGCTGGCTCGCAGGAACACCCTGGGACGAGCCGAGTAAATAGCTAGTCAAATGAGAGGAAGCATATGGTATCTCAAGCATTAGTGCGAAAACTGGAAGAAAAAGCACTGAGCCTCAGGCAGCACATCGTCCTGGACCTCATCGGTGCGGGCAAAGTCGGCCACCTGGGCGGCTCCTGCTCCAGCGCCGAGATTGTGGCGGCGCTCTACTTCCACAAGATGAAGCACGATCCGAAAAATCCTGCTCTGGCTGAACGGGACCGCTTTCTCTTGAGCAAGGGGCATGCGGCGCTTGTCCAATACGCCGCTTTGGCGCTGGCTGGCTACTTCCCCACGGAGGAGCTGAAGAATGTAAAGTCCCTCGGCGGCATTCTGCAGGGTCATCCTGACATGACCAGGACCCCCGGCGTCGAAGCCAACACCGGATCGCTGGGACAGGGGTTGTCTATCGCCAACGGCATGGCCCTGGGTCTGAGGCTGAACGGCAGCAAGAGCCGGGTCTATGTCGTCATCGGCGACGGCGAGCAGAACGAAGGGCAGATCTGGGAGGGGGCCATGGCAGCGGCCAGCTTCAAACTGGACAATCTGACTGCCATTGTCGACCGGAATAAACTGCAGGCCACCGGCGCCATCGCCGATCGCTTCGAGATTGGCCCGCTGGCACCCAAATGGGCGGCTTTCGGCTGGAACGTCATTGAGATTGACGGACACGACGTCAGTGCCATAGTCGAGGCGCTCGACGCGGCCGAAACAGTCAAAGGAAGACCCACCGTCATCATCGCCAACACGATCAAGGGCAAAGGCGTTTCCTTCGCGGAAAACAACGCTGCCTTTCATAACGGGGCGATGACGGCCGAACAATGCGAAATCGCCATGGGCGAACTTGCCAAGCTGCGCAAGTAAGGAGGAAACATGAGCACCAAAAGTTTACGTACCGCTTATGGCGAAGCACTCGTTGCGCTGGGAAAAGACAATAATAATATTGTCGTTCTCGAGGCTGACTTGGGTAAATCCACCATGTCGATTCTGTTCCAGAACGCCTATCCGGAGCGGTATTTCGAGATGGGCATCGCCGAGCAGAATATGGCATCGACAGCCGCCGGGTTGGCATTGACCGGAAAAATACCGTTCATCAGTTCGTTCGCTGTCTTCGCTTCAGGGCGTGCCTACGATCAGCTTCGGCAAACCATTTCCATCGCCAGATTGAATGTCAAAGTCTGCGGATCCAGTTCGGGATTGTCCGATTTCGGTGACGGCTCGACTCACCAGTCCATCGAAGACGTGGCTATCATGCGGGCGATTCCCAACATGACCGTGCTGGTGCCGGTCGACGCAGTCGAGACCGGCAAGATGGTCAAGGCGATGGCCGCCTGGCCGGGGCCGGTCTACATGCGGGTCAACCGCGCCGATCTGCCCATCTACACGAGCGAGAGCGGCGACTATCAAATCGGCAAGCTCTACACCATGAAGGAAGGCAAAGACGCCGTTGTCTTCGCCAATGGCGTCATGGTGTCGATGGCTCTGGAAGCAGCAAAATCGCTGGAGGATCAGGGCATCTCGGTGAAAGTCGTCAATGTCAGCACGGTCAAGCCGCTGGATCGGCAGGCGGTCATCGACTGCGTCAAGGGATTCAAGGGGGTTGTCACCGCCGAAGAGCACACCGTCATCGGCGGGCTGGGTAGCGCAATCGCCGAAGCCTTGCGGGGCGAAACGAGCCAACCGCTGGAGTTTGTCGGCATCCAGGACAGTTTCGGCACGTCGGCGTACAACTACGAGGAGCTGTTGCGTTGCTACGGGCTGACACCAGACGCCATCGTCAACAGCGTGAAACAAGTGCTGAAGGGCGCAGTGTCCGTCGTCGGCGCCGGCGCTTAGAAACCCAGAAGTTTGTGGCTAGCGCTGGCGACAAGCGCCAGGCCGTATCCTTCGAGGGTGTCATCCTGAGCGAATCGAAGGATCTGCTATTCGCGCGCATCGCAAGTAAAGCAGATCCTTCACTCGGCAAAACCGGCGCGACCTCAGGAAACACGGCTACGGGGTTTTCAGCAGCCTGCTAGATTCCCAAACACGCGGCACGGGCGTGGTCGTTTGCTGCTTCCGCACGCAGCCGCGAGCGGAGACCGAGAGGGCCTCAACCAGGTTCTGCTCGATCAACCATATCGACACTTCCTCCAATGAAATCTCCGTGATGGTATGAAAGACACTTTCCGCCGGGCAGGTTGCCAAAAGCGACCATAACCGGTAGTCGGCCACGCCCCGGCGCGCGCGACCACCGCAGGTACCACCCGGGAGCAGCAATTTGTGGTTCAATGATGAGATGGCCGTGATCCCGAAGGCTTGCTTTCCGCTGGTTCTCGCTGTTGCGCTAGTCCCCGCGACGCTCCGTGCCCAAGCTCCGGTTGGCGAACTCTTTGCCGGTGACGCATCCGTCCGCGGTTCGGTGGTGCTGGCGGCCAGTGGAACCAGTGTGCTGAGCGGATCGCAGGTCAGCGCCGGCCAGAGCGCAGCCGTACTCAAGCTGCAACGCGGTGGCGAGCTTCGCATCTGTCCCCGCACCAGCATCAGCGTGAACACCTCTCCCACGGGCGGTGAACTCATGATCGGCTTCAATACCGGCGCGCTCGAATTGCATTACACGCTTGCCGGTGGAAGCGATACGGTAATGACGCCCGATTTCCGCATCCAGATGATCGGGCCGGGCACCTTCAACTTGGCACTGGCAGCCAACTCCGACGGCAGTACCTGTGTGCGTCCGCTGGCTGGCTCCGGCGCCGGTGTAATCGTCAGTGAAATCCTGGGCGGAGGCAGTTACCAGGTAACGCCTGACGCGGCCGTGACGTTTGCCCAAGGAAAGATTTCGGGCGCGAAAAAAGGTTCATTTGCGGGTTGCGGCTGTCCCGCTCCCGCAGGGCCGGCCACGCCAGCCCCGGCCGTGAGCCTTGCCAGCCCGCCGCCGGTTGCACCGCCGCCCGAGCAGAAGCCCCCGCCGGAAACCCACCTCGAAATGGAGACTCCGATGGTCTACGAGGGCGGCTCGGCGGCTCCCATTTACACCGCCTCGCGGCTGTCATCCGCAGCCGGAAATCGAGCGGCCCCGGAGACGAAGCTGGCGGCCGAGGCACCGGCTCCGCCTAAGCCCGAGGCTTCAACGGCTGCGCCAGCCAAATCTCCGACTGCGGCGCCGTCCGCCGAAAAGCCTGGCTTTTTTCGTCGCATCGGGCGCTTTTTCTCGAAAACTTTCGGAAACGGGTAGCAGCTTATGGCTGAAGGTCGTGGTTCACGCGGAATGCGTTGGGCGGTATTCGGATCGGTCGCCTTTCTGCTGTTCTTGGCGGCGCTGTTTGCTATCGCCTATTACAGTTTCCTGCCGTCCTCCGACTACGCCTACACGGGAGACGGCTTCGGAGGAAAGATCGGGATCGTCGATCTGGAAGGCGTAATTCTGAATTCGAAGCAGACCGTTGATGCATTGCACAAGTTCGCCGACGATAACTCGATTCGAGCCATCATCATCCATATCGATTCGCCGGGAGGCGGAGCAGCAGCTTCCGAGGAGATTTATCGCGAAGTCAAGCGCATTCGCGATGAGAAGCGTAAGCGCGTCGTGGCCTCGATATCGACCGTCGGCGCCAGCGGTGCTTATTACGTGGCTTCGGCGACCGACAAGATTTACTCGGACGAAGCCTCCATTGTTGGCAGCATTGGCGTGATCGCCGAGTGGTTCAATTACGAAGAGCTGGTGCGCTGGGCCAAGCTCCGGGCAATCGTCTTCAAGGCGGGAGAGTTCAAAGACACCGGCTCGCCGCTGCGCGAGATGACGGCGGCGGAAAAGCAGTACTTCCAGGAACTCATCGACAACATGCACCGGCAATTCATTCATTCGGTCGCGGAAGGCCGGCACATGCCTGAAGATGGCATACGCTCCATCGCTAATGGCAAGGTCTGGACCGGCCAGCAGGCGCTCGGTCTGAAGTTGATCGACCAGATAGGCGACTTCCAGACAGCAGTGAAGGAGACGGCGGACGCCGTGGGCATCCACGGCAAACCTTCGCTCGTCCGCTACCATAAACCAAAAGTGAACCTGCTCGACCTGTTATTCGGCGATGTTTCCGAGTATCTGCCCGACCGGGCTAAGCTGCTGCAAACCAATGTCGGCTTTTATTATTTATGGAAATGAGTGCTTCCGGCCCGTCAGCCAGGGGCAAATAACCAGGAATTCGTTGCCTTTCCCTTTCCAGAAGGTGTAAGAATTAGGCCGAGTAACGGGCGGACAGGTTCTAGACCAGTTTCGCGAAAACTGCTCAAAAAGGGTTCGGGTCTGAGTTTTAATCTCTTTCCCAGCTTCTTTTCTTGCCAACTCATTGTAGAATTTGAGATTGTTATCCTGCGTAGCAGAATTTGGTAAGGCACGGCCTTCGAGCTACCATCAACCGGATGTTCCCAGTGAGCGAAGCCGCGGAGAAACGATCCATGACCAAAGCTGACTTAATCGAAGAAGTCTCGCGTCTTGCGGAACTTACGCGCAAGGACAGCGAGGTGATTGTGGAGACCATCTTCGACAGTGTGGTGCGGGCCTTGCGGTCGGGAGACAAGATCGAGATTCGTGGCTTTGGCAGTTTCCGAACGCGGCAGCGCAAGCCCCGTGTCGGCCGTAATCCCAAGACCGGTGATCGGGTCGAAGTTCCGGCAAAGAAGATTCCTTTCTTCAAGCCCAGCAAGGAATTGAAGGACATGGTGAACAGCGAGGCGCAGCAGAGTGCCGCGGTGGGCGCCGCTTTTAAGCGTGCGCCTGAAGGTGCTCCGGGTGAAGGTCAGAGCTGAAGCCAAACTGATTCGAATTGTTCTCGTTGCGTTCGGTTGAATTGAAATTCCATTCTCCTGGCCACCCGAGCTGGACGAAAGCTTCACTCTCCGCACTCTAATCGCGCAAGATGCATGATGGCGCCGCATTGTTCCTGGCTACGCACGCATCAGACATGGTCACCGGCCACACCCTTCCCGTCGATGGTGGATATCCGTCGCAGTAGCCGCCGGCATCCGCGATTTCGAGTCCTTCATCGAAGGCAAGTGGAGAAAAGCCGCCACTTTTTTGTGAAGGCTGAGACGATGGTCAAAGAGCATCACGATCAACTTACGGCCACCTGGACCGGCAATCGCGGCAGCGGCACATCGGATTACCGTGCCTATTCGCGCGATCACGAGATCACCGTTTCAGGCGGCCAAAAGCAGGTGGCCATTCCGGGCAGCTCCGATCCTGCCTTTCGCGGCGATGGCTCGCGTTACAACCCGGAGGAGTTGCTGGTCGCGGCGCTCTCCACATGTCACATGTTGTGGGTGCTGCATCTTTGCGCCGAAGCCGGCATCGTGGTCACCTCGTATCAGGATTCGCCCGCGGGCACGATGCGCGAAAACCAGGATGGCAGCGGCGAATTCACCGCAGTCGTGTTGCATCCGCGGATGACGATCGCCGACGGCTCTAAAATTGAGCAGGCGCGGGCGCTGCATCAGCGGGCGCACAAGATGTGTTTCATCGCGCGCTCGGTCAACTTCCCGGTGAGCCATGAGCCGGAAATCGTAGTTGAGGCGCCGCGCCCCGATCCCTGCGGCCAGCAGACCGTTCGATTCGACGCTGAGTCCGTTCACCGTAAATTGATTTCGCGCGGGCGCTGTTTTGCTCTAGGCTTGTACTATCTCGACGAATGTCTTTCGCTATGCTGAAACGCTACCAGGAATGGATGTACCGCTGGGAAGACCGGCTGACCACGCGCGATACCAATCGCGTGGCGCGCCCATTCGAATGGGGTCTGGAGTGGAGCCGGGGCTGGCCGGGAGTCAACGGCGAAGCCCCCGCCGCCGCGGAAGACACTGAGCGTTACTTTTTTGATTTGAACGAGAAGCTCGTAGCTAACAGCGATGAGTTTTATAGCTACGAAAAGCCTGCTGATTTCCGCCTTGAGCGGCTGCCGATACGCTTGTACGCCACTGGCAGCCAGGCCAAGCCGGAAGACGAACTGCGCTTCGCCAACCAGACGGGGCTGTTCTTGCGCTTTACTTCGCCGGTGAAGTCGCTCTACCCGGAAAACAACATCATGAACGCGCGTTGGTTTCCCGCCCGTGGCCGCCGCGCTGTGATCGTGCTGCCGCAATGGAATGCCGACGCCCTCAGCCACAATGCGCTGTGCCGCATTTTTAACCTGAGTGGCATCGCGGCCCTGCGCATGTCCATGCCGTATCATGACGTTCGCAAACCAGCCGAGTTGCAGCGCGCCGACTACGCGGTTTCGGCGAACATGGGCCGCACCATCGACGCCGGGAGGCAGGCGGTCTGCGACATTCGCGCTTGCCTCGACTGGCTTGAATCCGAGGGCTATAGCGAGTTTGGGATTCTGGGCACCAGCCTGGGATCGTGCTACGCCTTCATCGCCAGTGCGCACGACGCCCGGCTCAAAATTAACGCATTCAATCACGCCTCGACTTATTTCGGGGACGTGGTATGGACCGGCCAGTCGACGCGCCACGTGCGCGAAGGCGTCGAGCCCGTGCTCGACCAGGAAGGCTTGCGGCGCGCGTTGCTGGCGGTAAGCCCCATGGCATTCTTCAATAAGTTTGCCCGCTGGCCGAAGAAATCGCTGATGATCTACGCCAAGTACGACCTTACGTTCCTTCCCGAATTCTCTCGCCAGGCCGCCAGCGAGTTCGCGCGGCGACACCTCAACACCATCGTGCACTGCCTGCCCTGCGGCCACTACACCTTAGGCGAGACTCCCTACAAATACATGGACGCATGGCACCTGTGCCGCTTTATGGCGCAAGCGTTTCGTTGAAAGAGTTTACGGGGGATACACTGCAACGCCAACCGAAACTCTGCTTATCGTCGCGCGAAGTTAGAGCAATCCCCCAGTTGGTATGTCAATCTACCAGACTGTCATGGCGAGCGAAGTCGAGCCACCTTTTGTTTCAGTCGCCGAAAACAAAGGGTGGCTCCACTCCGCTTCGCTCCGGTCGCCATGACATTTCTTTGGGAAATTTCGACTGCACCAATCCAGGAACTGGTCTGGTCGAAAACCATCACGCCTGATGTATTATGGGTATCTACGATTGGGGGCCCCATGCACATACTTTCGAAACGCTTTCAAAGCGTTAATGTGGTTACTCTAAGCACGCTGAGGGAGCACTTGGATATCATCAGTACTCCCGACTGCAAGTTCACGATCGAGAAAGTGCGCGGTGACCGCGTAACCGTCCGCAGCGAGGATCTGACTTCAGGAAAGAAAATATCGGTAGTGCTGCCGGCATATCCTACAGGTCACGAGCACGATGTGCCCGGCAACCCAAACGTAGTACTGGACCCTATGGCATTTGTGAACGCGGAAACTTGCGCGGAGAGGGAAGTGTTTGCCCCGCTGCTCGGCCAGGACATTCTGGACTACTATCACAAGTTGCACCCGCATATCGGCCTCGCCGTTTCCCGATGCTGCTAGGGCTCGTGTCCTGTAAATTTGCGACATCAGTCCGAAGTGTCATCCTGAGCAAAGCGAAGGATCTGCTTTTCCGAATCTAAAGACAGTTCCTTCGCTCGCTTCGGCCGCTCATAACGACACCCCAATTGATATATGGAGAACTTCTGGGCACCGCGCTAGTAGGGCGAGAAGCTCAGCGTTTTAGTCGCTTTCTCAACCCAGATATGGGCTTTTTCGGCGCGCTGATTCACCGTGACCACCACCACCACGCCGCTGGCTTCGCGGCCAGGAGGCTTGGCGGCTCCGTCGACGTGGTAATTCTGGATGGTGCCGTACTCTCCGCCGGGTCCCCAGTCGAGATAGAAGGCGCCAAACGGGTAGCGCGGATACTGCTGCGGATGCTGCTTCCAATCGGGGTCGTTCATCCAGACGCTGTAAGCCTGCTCGTAATTTTTCGCCTGAAGCGCGGCGAAGAAGCCATCCACGCGGTGTTCCTCAGGCCAAAATCGCAGCAACCACAGCAGCGCCGCCAGCGTGAGAATGACAACCACGGCGACAATGATCCGTATGCGCTTGCGACGCTCGCGCACCGGATCGTAGGGTTGGTGTTCGAACAGGGTCGTCGCCATTGCCTTTTGGGCTTCCTCGCCAGCCGGCGGCCTATACCACTATAAACCCGGGACGGTGCGGCGTGCTGATTTCCGAATTTGGAATAAAGCCGTGTTTGGGTTGGCGTATCCCAAGAACTATTATTCCAGCGTGTCACCCTGAGGAGCGTCCGGAGGACGCGACGTGAGGGCCCATGTATTTGCTTTTTCCGGCCTTCGGGTGATGATCCGTGAATGCATAGATCGTCACGTCGGTTCGCAAAAGCGGCGAACCTCCTCACGATGACACCTGCAACGGAACGATACAGAGATCTCTGGTAATGCGCTAACGTCCCATCCTGCAAGCTAGCTTATTTCCTACAGCGTCCGCTTGAATAGTGCCGTGGCGGCCAACAGACACGACAGGCCGAATACCGTCAGGAAAAGCGCGTCGGGAAAAATGGCCGCGAATCCTGACTCTTTCAGCAGCACCCCTTTGAGTCCATGGATGGCGTAGGTGAACGGATCGACTCGCGCAATCGCCTGAAGCCATGCGGGAAATGCATTGATCGGGTAGATGCTGCCGCTGGGAAAGAACAGCAGGGTGTTAAGGATGCCAAACATGGCGCGCGGCACCAGCGGGTCTTCCACCCGCACCATCATCAGGAACATCATGGCGTTGAAGGCGATCGAAGTGGCAACGATGAGGACAAGCAGTTGGACGATGCTCCAAGGATTGAAGATGGTGCTCACTCCGGCCAGTAGCGAACCGATGGTCGTGATCACCACCCCGGATAACACCGCCTTGATCGAGCCCGCGGCGTTCAGTCCGAGGACAAGTTCGAGTTTGGTGATCGGCGTTACCAGAAAGCCTTCGTGAACCCCGCGCGCCTTGTCGTCAATGTAGAGCATCCCTCCGCCGATCATCACCGAGACGAACATGGCCAGCGCAATCGAACCGGGCAGCAGATATTTCATGTATTCGACGTAGGGATAAAGCTCGACGATCTCGAGCGCGATGTCTTTCGGGATGCGCGATGGCACCGCGGGCGAGTTTAGCGCATCGGTTAGCTCCTGCATCTTCTCTTCAAGGCTGGTGCTCATGAACTGGTCCGAGTTGTCCACTATCAACCCGAGCCGTGGATGGTTCTGCTCGTAGAACTTGCTGGAAAACTGCGGCGGAATAATGAGCGCACCGTCCAGTTTGCCGGTGCGTACGTCTTCCTGCGCTCGCTTGTCATCGTTGTAGTAAATGGGTTTGAAGGTCCTGACGTTGGCGGCGACCGAGTCGAATGCCTCGCGGATGCGAAGCGCCTGGGTGCCGTGATCCTGATCGACCACGCCCATCCTGGCATCGCGGATCTTGCCGCCGAAGGCGTTGCCGAGCACAATCAACTGCACCAGCGGAAACACCATCGAAGCCAGCATCAGCGCCGGCGAGCGAAAGAATTTCCGCAACTCGCGTTCCACAATCGCGAACATCCGGTTCATGGCCGCATCCCCGGCCTGTCGGGCATAATGAAGCCGAAGGCCTTGACCTGCTCATCCCGGAGCTGGCGCCCGGTGTAGTGAACGAAGACGTCGTCCAGGGTGGTGTTCTGCACGCTCAGAGACTTCACCGCAACCCCCGCTTCGGTCGCCATAGAGACCAAGTGGGTCGTCGTATTCGAGCCGTTGTCGGAGAGCACGCGATACATGCCCGCGCTCTGCGCCTGCACGCTGGTCACGTGCGGCAACTGCTGTAACTTCTGCTCCCAATCGTCGGGGGCGCCGACGAACTGCACTTCGATGACGTTGGTTCCCGGAACGCTCTCCTTGAGCGCCTGCGGAGAATCAAGCGCCACCAGCTTGCCGTGATCCACAATCGCGATGCGGTCGCACAAGCGGTCGGCCTCGTCCATATAATGCGTGGTGATCAGGATGGTGAGCTGCCGCCGGCTCTTGAGATTGTTCAGCATTTCCCAGACCGCTACCCGCGAGACAGGGTCGAGCCCGGTGGTAGGTTCATCGAGAAAAAAGATTTTCGGACTGTGCACCAGCCCGCGCGCAATCTCCGCCCTGCGGCGCATGCCGCCGGAGAGCGTCTTGGTTTGCGCTCCGCGCCATTTCGTCAGGTCCACGGCTTCCAGCAGCTCATCCACATTGTGTTTGCGCTGCGCGGCCGGCACGCCGTAGAGCTTGGCGTAGATGTTCATGTTTTCTTCCACCGTCAAATCGATGTCGCTGGTCATCGCCTGCGGAATCACGCCCATCGAGCGCCGGGCCGCGTCGGGATCGCTTTCGACGTCATATCCATTGATAAACGCTTTTCCCGCGGTGATCGGAATCAGCGTGGTCATCATGCGGATGAGCGTGCTCTTGCCCGCGCCATTCGGTCCCAGCAGCCCAAAGATTTCGCCATCCTTGACGCTGAAAGAGACGCCGTCGACGGCCGTGAACTCGCCGTACTTCTTGGTAATGTTCTCGACCACGATGGCGTTGGCGCGTTCGCGATGGCCAGGACCGTACTCTGAATGCTTAAACCACGAAGTCATCGCCCACCTCCCGACCGCCGTTTTTTTGAACATCCGCCACGCGAGACAACGGGGCCCGGTCGCAATCCCAACTCGCTCCGCGACATTTCTTTCCGCCTTATTTGTTCGCGCGTCATTTTTTTGTAAATCATGGCGAAGGTTCTTGAACGATTCGAGTCAACGGATCACGGCTTCACCAATTTGCTCTTGGGCAGCAGCACCTCGGCGGTCATGCCGGGAACGTACCGCATGCCCGGATTGTCGATCAGCAGCTTGATCTGCACGGTCTTGATGTCGCGCTTGCGACGGCTCACGTCGCGTTGGGTGGCAAAGTCGCCTTCGGCCGCTTTCGCAATCACCTTGCCTTGTATTCGCGCTCCGCTTGGCATGCGGACGGTGAGCCCATCGCCCAACTGGATGGCATCGGCGTAGGTCTCCGGCACGGCGGCATAAACCCAGGTCTCGGTCAGGTCCACGATGGTCGCAATCGGCGTGCCGACGCTCACCACTTCACCTTGGCGCGCCGCCCGCACGTTCACCATTCCGCTGATCGGCGCGAAGATCTTGGTATAGCCGAGTTGCACGTCCGCCTGCGCCAGTTGCGCCTGTGCGTTGCGGGCCTGTTCGCGGGTTTCCACGATGTTGTGGGCGGCGGCCGTACCCTGGTTGGTGCGGGCGATGGCGGCTTCGAGCGCCGCTTCGGCGGCGGCCACCTGGTCGGTTGCGCTCTGCACGTGAGCTTGCTGCGCGCGCAAGGAGTTCACCGCGCGGTCGCGGTCCTGCTGCGACATCACGCCCTGATCGGCCAGCGAGACAGTCCGATGGGTATCGGCCTCTTGCAGATCGCGATTGGCGATGGCTTCATTCAGCGCGGCGCGCGCCGCGCGCAGCGTCGCCCGGGAATTGGCCACTTGGTTGGTGGTGTCGCCCTGAGTGCTGGCAGCGGTGGCGCTGGACTCGGCTATCTTGGTCCGCAAACTCGCCAGGGTGGCTTGCGACGCGCTACGCATTGCCTGATATTCCGCGCTGTCGACGGTGGCTACCAGCTCGCCGGCCTTCACCTGCTGGCCTTCGTCGACGTTCAGCGTCTCCAGACGCCCGACGACCTTGGAGCTGACGATCACCTGATTGGCGTCAACCGTGCCAATCAAAACCAGGTCCGTGGTGCGGTCGGTGGAGAGGAAGTAGTAAGCGAGCGCAATCAACAGCAGGGCGCTCAGCAGAATGATGAATCGCTTCTTCTGGTTCACTTTCGGTGACCTCGAATCGGTGTCTGGCTTTCCGTCGGCGCAGGCTGCGGCGTGGACGCCGGCAGAGCGGGCTCGGCGACGATGCTGGCCGCCAGTCGGATGCCTTCGTCGCGATCGCTGAAGATAGAAGCGGCGATGAAGTCCAGCGTGGCGGCGCGACGCTCGGCGACCGAGTCGGAGATGCGATCTTTCGTCTGGCTCATGGCCTTCCTTACCGGCGCGCTCACCACGTGAAACACATTAACTCCAACAATGGAAAGCACCAGGTGGCCAGGATCGACCGCTCTGAACTGGCGCTCGGCGATGCCCCGGCGGATGATTGCCGTCACCTCCCTCATCAATGGAGCAAAGAACGATTTGACCAGCCGCGGCAGGTGCTCGGAGTTCCCGCGACTCGCACGCATCATCTCGTACTGGACCAAACGCGGATAGCAGTCCTGGCCGGTCACGTAATCGAAGTGCTGGCGGGCAAAGCGCAGAATCTTTTCGCCGGGAGCCAGAGGGCTGTCCAGAATCCTCTTGAATCCCTGAAAACGAGCGCTGAACACATCATCGAGCACCGCGCCGTAGAGCGACTCTTTGTTATGGAAGTAGTAATAGAGAAGCGCCTTGTTCACGCCCGCGGAGCGCGCGATGGAGTCGGTGCGGGCGCCGTCGACGCCCAGCTCGGCGAATTCGCGCTTGGCGGCTTCCAGGATCGCCCGGCGGCTGTGCTCGGCGTTGTGGTGCGCCCGGCCCGGAATGGGGAGTGCCTTCATCATTTAACTAACCAGTTAGTTAGTATAACCACGGCTGCCTGGGCAAAGCAAGCGTCGCTTCGGCTTTAGGCCGGAAGTGGGCAAGTACGTAGCGGTAAGAAGCTGCATCCAACTACTCTGCTTGGTCGTGGCCCGCCGACCCTCCTGCAAAATGGCGATCAAAATGGTTCAAAATCGATTCCCGGCAATACTGACTGCCGAAACGCGGGTCGATAGCAAGGCGAAGCGCGGCAGGATGCATTGGCCAGGGGCGCAAGCCAACCAGCATGACACTTGTATGCGCCTGATCGCCGAGTTGCGGCAAAACAACCGTGCCTTGACCGCAGCCAACCGCAAGTTGAAAGAGCTGGACCGTCTCAAGACGCAATTCCTGGGCATTGCCACGCACGAACTGCGCACCCCTTTGAGCGTGATTCTGGGTTACAACAGTCTGCTCGCCGAATCGCTTCAGGACCGGCTCTCAAGCGATGAGAGCGAGTCCCTGGCGGAATCCATCTCCGCCTGCAAACGCCTGATCAGGCTGGTCAATTCCGTCCTCGATGTCAGCCAGATTGAGTCCGGCAAGATGGCCATGTGCTTCAGGATGGGAGACTTGCGCCAATCGGTGCAAAGCGTGTGCGGTTTTTTCAAGAACGAAGCGGCCGGCAAAGGGCACACGCCTGGACATGGTGCTGCCGACGCGCCTGCCGCGCGTCCAGTTCGACCCGGAACGCTTCGAGCAGGTTCTCATCAACCTGGTCGATAATGCCATCAAGTGGACGCCACCACCAGGCGGGGTCACGGTCGAGCTGCGCCACTTGGCCAGCCAAAAAGCCGTCGAACTTTTGCGTCTCCGATACAGGGATTGGCATATCCAGCGACCGACCAGGAGCTGATCTTCGACGAGTTCGTTCAAGTGCGGCGGAGGATGCAACGGGAAACTCAGGATGGCGCCACCGCTCCGCCCGAGGGTTTGGCGGGCGAATCCCGGGGTTCGGGGTTAGGACTTGCCATAGTCAAGCGGATCGTCGAAGCTCACAATGGTTATGTCACGGTAACCAGTAAGCCGGGTAATGGCAGTATCTTTCCGCCTCATTTTGCCGATTCTCCAACCTGAGAGCGAGGCAGTCTCTGCCTGAAAGTGGTTTTTTTTTACCAACTTTCGGAACTGATTTACAATACGCCAAGCTTTTTTTGGCATCTAACTACCCAGATGCGGCGCGGATCGTTCCTTCTGCGAAGGATCCTCAGTTTCCCAGGAAGAACCTTCGCTACCGCTCTACGGCGAAGTGAGTTGAATAGTAAGAAGTTTATAAATAAGTAAACACAGAAGTAGAGGATTGCATTCACGATCCAGCATTTCGAGAGGCACGCTTTTAAATTGCAGCGAGAGTGTCGGTTTGGAAGCTGAGTTGCCCAAGCAGAGTAGTTGGCCGTTCGGAGGACCCCTGGGATGTTAGTCACGCCCAAGACCAGAGTGCTCGTGGTGGATGACGACAGCACGATGGCAAAGTTTCTAAGTTCGTATCTGGCGCGCCGCGATTTCGAAGTTTCCACGGCTAGCACCGGCGAAGAAGCCATCCGCGTGTTTCGCGTCTACGACCCAAGCCTGGTATTGCTGGATATGTCAATGCCGGGCATGGACGGCATCGATACCCTCGAGCGGATCAAGCAGATCAAGCCGGAAGTCTCGGTCATCATGGTCTCCGGGCAAAGCACCCCGGAGCTGATTTTCCGCGCCTCTAAACTCGGAGCCGACGACTACATCGCCAAACCCTTCGAACCTCGCGACCTCGACCAGCGCATTAACAAGCTCATCGATCGGCAGCGGCTCAGCACCGAGGTGACTCAGACTGCGCGATCAGGTGCGGCAGACAGGCCGACTTCCACATGCTGTTCGGCACCAGTCCGAAAATGGAAGACGTTAAAAATACGATCGAGCAGGTGGCCGATACCAATGCCACCGTGCTGATACGCGGCGAGAGCGGAACCGGCAAGGAAGTCGTTGCGCGCATGGTTTACGCCCAGTCTCCCCGCCGGGATAAGCCGTTCGTCAAAGTCAACTGCGCGGCCATTCCGCATGAACTGCTGGAGAGCGAGTTGTTTGGCTACGAACCGGGTGCTTTCACCGGCGCCAACCGGCAAAAACCAGGGAAATTCGACCAGGCAAATAACGGCACTATGTTCCTGGACGAGATCAGCGAGATGCATCCCGCGCTGCAGGCCAAACTGTTGCACGTGCTGCAGGACGGCGAGTTCGCGCGCCTCGGCGGCAAGCGTGACATTACGGTCGATGTGCGCATGCTGGCGGCGACCAACAAGCCCCTGGAGCGCGGCGTCGAGGAGGGTTTTTTCCGCGAGGATCTCTTTTACCGGCTGAATGTCGTGACCATCCATATTCCGCCGCTGCGCGAGCGCCGGGAGGAGATTCCGCTGTTTTTCGAGTTCTTCCTGCGCAAGTACAGCGAGTACTACGGCAAGCAGCCACCCGCCTTTAGCGATTACGCTACGAGCCGCATGTTGGAGTATGCGTGGCCGGGCAATATCCGCGAACTTGAGAACTTGGTGAAACGGTACGTGATTGTGGGCAACGAAGGGCAGATCATCCGCGAACTTTCGACCCACAAACCAATTGTGTCTTCCACGTCGGGAAACAGTCCCATGTGGGGCCTGAAAGAACACGGCCAGTCGGCGGTCGAGAAATCAGCGGGTGGCAACTCGTCGCCACAGGAGCCTCCAGCGGCACCGGTAGCCGTGTTAGACGAGTTGGAGGCGCCTTCTCTGCTGGATATCGGTAAACGTGCAGCCATGCTCGCCGAACGCGAAGCTATCGAACGCGTGCTGGCGCAGACCCGTTGGAATCGGCGGCAGGCAGCCAAGATCCTAAAGGTGAGTTATAAGGCTCTGCTGAACAAACTCAAGGCGATGGAAGAGCATAACAGGACCGATAACGAGCATAAAATTGCGCAGTAGTGGTATGACTATACCACACTAAATTGCCATCTGTGGATAAGATTGTTCGGTGTACTCATTTTGAGACATTTGTGTTATTGCGATAAGTTGCTTGTTTTCTTGTCATTATAAAAAGCTTCAGGGGATTAAGTAATATCTAAGGGGATTGGCAGCAAACGTGCCGCTTGTATTTGCAATAAAAGAGGCCGTGTAACCATGAATTTGACTCTCTTCCAGAATTGTTCACTTCCCTCTGGACGTTCCTGTTGGAACGGCACCATACATCGCCTTCCATAGGTTTCCCTCCCTCCCTTGCCTCTTTAGAGCGACTTCGACAGCGAAGTCGCTTTTTTGTTGGCAAGAATTGGTGCAAATTGCAAATTGGCAGGGTTTTGCAGCTTGTTTTCGCGCAAGCTATGTCCGATAATGCGCAATCGCCGGGGGCCGACCTGGGCTTTCGGGATTCGCTCAAATCGGTCAATTTTGCTCGGTCACCCGCGACAATTTGCCGAGCCGCCCAATTGGGCAATCGTCAATTCCAAAGTGGGAAGTTGACTCTCGTTTGCGCGGGCGCATATTATTCCCATTCGCCCTAAGCGGCTAGGGCCGGACTTGGATTGCTTGGCTGCCACAATAGGAATTGAGACGACATGGAAAAGAAAGTGTTGGAGCAGTTCAAGAAAACCTTGGAAGAGCGCCAGCGCGTGCTGCGCGAGAGCGTCTCAAGGACCGAATTAGACGGTCGTACGGCCGACGCCACCGATTCAGCGCAGGACATTGCCGACCGGGCTTCCAACTCCTACCAAAAGGAATTCCTGTTTCACCAGAGCAACAACGATCGTCAACTGTTGCTGATGGTGGACACGGCACTGGAACGCATTCGCCAGGGCACCTATGGCGAGTGTGTCTCATGCGGAAACGAGATCAATATCAAACGTATTCAAGCGGTACCGTGGACGCGCCACTGCATCGCGTGTCAGGAGAAGCAGGAGAAGGGCCAGCTTCAGGAAGAAGCCGACAAGTAGCGACGTACCACTAGTGTGTTTGTGAGTTTGAAAGCCGGACGGCGCAATCGCGCTGCCCGGCTTTTTACTTCAGCCACAGCGAGTGGTGCTCACCCCGAAGAAACTACCCCACCCAAGCCACCGGCGGGCTTCCACCCCAGCGAGCCGAGCCTCGCCGGGGACCCCGGCTTGAATGGGGCACCCGAAGAATGAAACCCGTTCTATCCTGGGACTGTTTTTAGCGATTCGGGCTTGGGGCTGGCGGAGGCGAGATGAGTCTTCAGTTTCTGCAGTGAGGCCTCGTCCTCCACGTTCATAGCGGTACGCGAGCGATCAATCTGCCGCATCAGCGCCGTGAGCACCTTTCCCGGTCCGGTTTCGATAAAGAGCTCGACGCCGGCTTCGACCAGATTGCGGATCGAGCGCTCCCATTGCACCGTGCCGGTAACCTGGCGTACCAAGGCATCGCGGCTTGCTTCCTCCGTGGTCACCAGCTTTGCGTCCACGTTGCACATCACTGGGAATTTTCGCCGGATGAAAGTTCAACGCATGCAAGTCTTGCGACAGGCGATCTTGCGCGGGCTGCATCATGGCGCAATGGAAGGGCGCGCTGACCGGCAGCATGATGGCGCGTTTGGCGCCCTGCTGTTTGCACAGTTCGGCGGCGCGCTCGACCGCCGGCTTGGCGCCCGATATCACGATCTGATCGGGGGAGTTGACATTGGCGGGCTGGCAGACCAGGCCTTCGGAAGCTTGCTTGCAGGCGGCCTCGATGGACTCGATCGAGAGCGCTAGAATCGCCGCCATGGCGCCCTCGCCGACCGGGACCGCTTGCTGCATGTACTTGCCGCGGTTGCGCACGGCGCGTACCGCATCGGCGAATTCGATGGTTCCAGCCGCGACGTGCGCCGAATATTCGCCCAGACTGTGTCCAGCAACGAAGCCGGGGAGGATGCCAGACGACTCGAGAACGCGGAAAGCCGCGACCGACATGGTCAGGATGGCCGGCTGCGTAATCTCGGTAAGGCGGAGCTGGTCGTCGGGCCCTTCAAAGCACAATTCGGATAGCTTATAGCCGAGAGCTTCATCGGCTTCTTCGAAGACCTGGCGCGCGACCGGATAGGTGGCCGCCAGTTCCTTTCCCATCCCGGCGGCCTGCGAACCCTGGCCGGGAAAGAGAAATGCGATGGAGGGGAGTTGTTGTGTCATCGGATTATTGCCCTGTCATCCATGCGCGAGTTGGTTTCAAATCTCAGGCCGGCATGCGAGCTTAGGAAGATTATCATTTCGCCGGCAACGCGCCGCTGATCACCATATAACGTTGCAGGGTAACCGGGCAAGGAAGCAGCTCGGCGGCTCCGGCCACGGGCGACCGGCGTTCTGGCCGGCATGTCATTATCCAGGGAATTTTGGGCTACACCAACTGGGGGATTGCTCTGATAAGTTGCTTAAAACCGGGGTCCCCGACAAGCCCCATTGGTGGCTTGTTGGGGTGGAAGCCGGGGAGAAAATCGACTGGCGGTTTCGAGTTTTCATCAAAACGGAAATCAGGGGCAGGCATTCAACCCCGCCCCGTTTCCCTTCCAGCTTGCTCTGGTTAAAACGCGATCGTGACTGCGAGCCCGATGCCGGGGTGCGCGCGGTCATACAGGTAGTATCCATCGCCGTTGTAATCAATATAAGTATCGTCGGTTTCGTACCACGTCGGAGGCCAGTCTTCCGGCCACGGATCGACGAACGTAACCCAATAGCCGTCATACTGGAAGCGTGGATAGCCGCCCACGAAAACCATCGGCAGGCGGCTGATGCGGAAGAAGTGGCCGCCCCCGAAGTAAAGCCTGAAGCGGTCTTCAGGGACTCTGTAGCCGTTATAGCCGCCGCGCTGCGCCCAAGTGCGGTGTTCGGTATTCCACGATTTGGCGCGAGACTGGACGAAGCCGCTGCGCACCTGCCCTTGGTGCTGCGGGACGCCGCTGGGATGGACGCCGCCATAGGTTGGCTCGGTGGGCCGGACGCCGCCGTGGTAGGTGCCCCCAAAGCCCGGTTGCGGCCGTTGCGGAGGTTTATGAGCTGGCGGCTGATGCTGTGGCGGCGCGGGTTTCTCTTGCTGATGTGACTGCGCCTGAGGTTTGCCCTGCTCCTTGCCCTGCTCGTGCTGTGCGTAAGCGGGGGCAATGGTTCCGAGAAGCAAAAACAGAACCGCTGCGCTGATAGCTGATTTCATCGGCATACGTCTCTCCTTTCGGAAATGAAGCTGAGGTTCGAGCCAGGAACGGGAAACAGTGCATTTAAATTGGGATCCCGGCGCTGTTTGCCATTGCCGGCTGCAAAGGATGATGCCCATCCATCATGCTCTCGACAAGTGTGTTAGTCCAATTTCCGGTTGTGGGTGCCTGCCTTCCGACGCAGCAGGCGGCTCATGCCGCGCCCAATCCACCTCCAGCGGGTCGCCGGCTCCAGTCCCGGCGGTTCAGCAGAAGGAGTTCAGCAGAAGGGTTGCGCCGGTCACCGTCTGGGTTGCCCCCTGCAGGTAGCTCAAAGCGGAAGTATGCGGTCCACCGGGCGGCGTGTACCCAAAAATATGCGCCGGGCCTGAAAAAACAGGCCAAAGTACTGTTGCAGCATTTTCCATCTCGTGCGAAGGTAGCAGGAGAGCATTATTTCCTAAAGAGCAGAGGAGGATGTGTTCAATGGCAACAATGACAAAAACGCAGTTGGTTAAGCTGATGGCGGGCAAACTCGAACTCACCAACAAACAGGCAGCGACTTTTCTGGAGACTCTGTCCGACGTCGCGGTCGCAGAAGCAAAGAAGAATGGCGTGTTCGTGTTTCCCGGACTGGGCCGCCTGAAGAAAGTGCAGCGCAAGGCCCGCATGGGCCGCAACCCGCAGACCGGCGAAGCGATCAAAATCAAGGCGAAGACCGTGGCAAAGTTTTATGTGGCGAAATCAGTCAAAGACGCCATCGCCCCGGCGAAGAAGTAGTCAGCAACCCTTACTGTTTACTGCTATCCGTAACTGTTATCCGTAAAGGCCAGCGGCAACGCTGGTCTTTTCCTTTTATGGCCCCGGCTATGGCCGGCTGCACGCCCCCGCATGGGCGAAGCCGGTGAACCAAGAGTCACAAGCCTCCGTGGAAGCGGCCAAATCCGTGGGCACAGAGCAGCGAGAGGATCAGGAAGCCGGCGCCGAGGACGACGACATGCCGGGGGTTACGCAGATTGAAGGCGCCGACACGGCAGACGAGAAGGTAGCCGATGGCAAGATTGAAAAAGCCCCACAGGACATTGACCATCGAGGAGGACAAGCCTACACCGGGCGGTGATGCGAAAGGGCTCTGGAAGGCATGTCCCGAGATTCCATTCCCGAGATGGGGCAGGGTGTTCGCGAGAAATGCACCGCCGAAGAAATACGCCAGGTAGTGGTACCAACGCATGATTGCCTCCATTTCGGAGTGCCGTTCTCCCGCCCGGCCCGCCCGGATTTGTCATCCGGTACCGCTTTTGGCGACATAACTGTCCGCCACCGAATGAGTGCGGCATCCGCGCGCAGCCATCGAAGACCGCACCCGATTACGGCAAAACCAGGGATGCTATGTCCTTATTTAGTTTCGTTCAAGGTCGCCGCTCCCTGATGGTCGCGTCGACTGGAACGCGCTGGCTCCGGGATACATCATCCCTGGTTTTGCTCTAGCGCCCGATGAAGTGGTGCCGCGCCACCAGAACCGCGCTGTCGATGTCCGCGACCCGTCGGCATCCGGTTACGCACATGATGCGTTGCAGTTCAGCGGTCAGGATATCGACCATTTCGGCGACCCCCTGGCTGCCATTTGCGGCCAGGCCCATGACCAAAGCCCATCCGACGAGAACCGCATCCGCACCTAACGCCAAAGCCTTCATCACGTCCGAACCACGCCGGAATCCGCTGTCCACGAAAATCGGCATGCGGCCTCCGATCACCTGCTTAATCTCCGGCAAAACCTCCAAGGGATGCGCCGCATAGTCGATCACTACACCCGCGTGGTTGGAAACCACAATTCCTCCGGCGCCGATGGCCAAAGCCTTTGCGGCATCCTCGGCACTCAAAATGCCTTTCAGGATGAAGGGGAGTTTGGTAACCCCGGCCAACCGCTTCAGCTCTTCCACGCTCTTTGGCCCCATGGTCTTGGGAGCAGCCGGTTTATCTCCCCGCTTGGCCCCATAGAAAAAGTCAATGTCGGTTCCGACCGCAATCGCGCCTGCTTCTTCAGCCTCTTTCAACCCCTTGATCATGGCTTGCGTATCGCGAAAAGGTTTGACGATTCCGACCGTGGGAGCCCCGGTTTCAACCACCTCTTTGAATTGCTCCGAAGGCACCACCCCAAGCCACATCATCGACCCGCTATCTCTAATTCCGGAAGCAATCTTAAGCAAAGGTTTCTCGACGATATCGCCCATCGACGACACGGCCGCACTTAGAATTGGAGTCTTAAGCTTGTGGCCATACAGGCTAATCTCCGTGGAAGCTTCCTCGGAGTCAATGAGTCTGAATTTGAACGCAAGCCGGTCAAAATATTCCCGGCTGGAACAATTCGCGTGATTGGTTTCGGTTCCCTGCCGGAAATGAATGCCTTCGTCCACGGAATAATTCTTAAGAATGCCTTTCGCCTTCAAATTAGCTTCGGCCGTCGCAATGAGTTCCCGATAATCCATTTCACTTCCTCCACTTTCAGATTTCAGATTCACTTCGCCGTTTGAATTCGCTGGCAAACAAACTTATCCGTCACGCCTATGCCGTGCCAAAGGATTTTTTTAGAGGGCTGCCGAAAAGTGCGCCAGCCGGTTCCCAACTTTGCGGACAATGCTCCGCCGCGCCGCGAGCACGCGTCCGCCGTGGACGCTCTGCCGCGAGCCCGGAGAAAAGATTGGCGGTCGGATTCTGTACGCAGCCGTTTTGCCCTTGCCAGTACTGGAAGGGCATTTCATTTCACGCTTCGGCATCGCGTTCGTAGCGAAACACCGTTCTTGCGCTTCGTCCCGTCCCGTTCATATCCGGGGGCGCGATTAACTCGACTTTCGCATGCGACTCGGGATTGTGCTTAAGCCTGAAACTGGCTTGAAAAGTGCAGATCTGTCCCAACGAATTCTTAAGCCGTCCCTTGTGTGCGTACTCGAAGGCGCAATTCTCGGGCGTGAGGGATCGCCGTGGCAGCTGCGAGTCCACCAGATGCGCCAAATCAGGCAGCTTGAGCCGGAAGCTCTGTTCATCGGTAAAGTGCTCGGCCTCTGAATCGACCAAGAATATCTGCTGCATAGCCTCCCCCACGATCAGGGTAATCTCTGGAGCGCGGCATCCTTGATCCACTTACTGAGGAGAGGATTTGCGCTCCAGGGTTGTGCTGGAGCCGCTTTCAGGCCGTGCCAAAGCTTCGCGGAACTTACGATTCCGTTCGCGGCGACGAATGTTCTGCTTTCGGACACGGTGAAATTGGGCTTTGTCGCCATTTTTTGCGGACATATGCTCTCCCCTCGACGGTACTCGGTCTTTCTGCATTTTACTCTTATCTCTGGGTAAGGTAAGCTTGAGTGTCCACTGATGGTCAGTTAGGAGGTGACGAAACTTGGCGGAAGTTCGATTGCAAGACGGTGAATCGATTGAAAATGCATTACGTCGTTTCAAGCGCAAGGTGCAGACGGAAGACATCATCAAGGAAGTGAAGCGTCACTCCTACTACCTGAAGCCCGGTGAAAAGCGCCGCCTCAAGCAAGCCCTGGCACGGAAACGCGCCCGCAAAAAGATGCGAAAAGAACTGCCTTCGTAAGCATGCTTTTGGGCCGCTGCCGCAAGCAGCGGCCTTTTGCATGAGCCGGCAGCGGGAAACAGGTTTCACAAGGTAAGGTGAGTCCACGCAGCGCGTTTTCCACAGCGCGTCACGGCGCATTCACAGGAGGCTTGAATGACGGAGGAAACTCCCGAATCAACCGGGAAACGGCCGCAGCTAGCCGCCATTGAACATATCACGGAAGCTCATAGCATCCTGAAGCGCCTCCGCGAACGGCTGGACGAACATCCGGAATTGGAGCAAGCCATCGAGGAACTGGAATCGGCACTGAATGAGCTAACGCTCAGGTCGGGAGGAATGCTTTGAGCCGGTTATCCGCGGTAAGCTCGCTCAGAAAGCACCGCCGTTAAAGGCTGCTGTCCGGGTCGAGTTTTGGGTTCCGGGCTCGCGCCGCAACTGCCACGGTTCAGGGATGCCTAGCGCAAGGGTCGCAGCTACGACCTGGCCTTGAATAGCTTGGCGACATTCAACTTACCAAACTCCTTATCAAAAGTTTCCAGCGAGAAAAGGGCGCGGCCCGCGTCACTGTCGGGATTCGGCAGCGTGCCATTGCGTGCTTCGAATTCCTTCACGGTCCGGTGTAATCTTTCCAGTTCGTCAAGTGCTGCTTGCAGCTTCATGTTTGTCATTCGTATCCTTCTTCCCTCTGCCGTTGCAACCACCGCTCCCGCGCGCAGATGTTAGGCAATCCTCCGTGTGCCAAGCTCCCGTCCACCCTTAGGGATCGCCAAAGGCGGCTCAGGCGTTGCTACCGGTTGAAATGCAACTACGTCCCGTTCCCGTTTCACTTCGTTTCCCGCCGGTCCGTTTTTGTCTCCCGGATTCGCTGACAGCGGTTGCGGCCCCGCAACTGCAAGCCGCCGGAAGGCGTCATTCGCCGTGTCTGCAATGCGATTGCTGGGCTTGTGGAGCTTGCGAATCGCTTTGAAGGCGAGGTGGCAAAGCGCAAAACGGCTTCGCGTACGTATAGCTTCCGCAGTAACTTCTGAGCGCATGAGCATAAGTCGGTCTCCTGAATCGGCGCCTGCCGTGGCCACAGGCTCTCGACACACTTTTCGCGGCCTGCTAGAAACAATCTCACAAGGGGAGGGAAGCGTCTGTGCTTTATTGCTCACTCTCAAGCGCCAGGCCTTGGGAACGGGACCGAACCTGGATGACACTTAGACGATGTCTGGTGATGTGGTTGCTTGCTGTGCTCTCTGCCGTTGCCCAGAGCAATGGCGGCGAATTGCGCCTGCAGGTGACCGACCCATCCGTTCTCGGCATCAAGTGTACGGTTGAGTTGCCGAGCGAGGTCAATCAGCCGAGCCAGCTTCGCCCGCGGACTCCTCGAAGTCCAACAATTCGACGCCGGCTATCCGATAACTTCATACGGGCGCATCATGTCATTATCCTCATGCTCCAGCACATGGCAGTGGTAGACATAGCGTCCGGCGTAACCTTCAAATCGAGCAATGATGGTGAGCACCTCGCCCGGATTGACTCTCACCGTATCTTTCCATCCGGCTTCGTTTGCATCAGGCAAACGCGGCTTGCCGCTTAGCTGCAGTTCTCCTTGCCGAAATTTTGCAAGATCGAATCCTTGACGTTCAACAATCTGAAATTGCACAAGGTGCAAATGCATGGGATGGGTGTCGTCCGTCAGGTTGATGAATCGCCACTTTTCAACCGACCCAAGTTTCACGCTTTCGGTAATGGGTTCGTCATAACCCTTGCCATTGATCTTCATGCAGAGAGAATGGCCCGACTTATCGAGGTCTTCCCGCAATACGAAATCTCTTGTTCTGGTGGCCGATGCCGGTTCCAGCCTCGCAAAAGGCACGGACCACGCATCCGCGAAGCCTTCGTTCCCCTTGGAAAGTGGCAGGGTCACGCGGATCTGCATAAGCTCATGAAGCGGCGCGGGATTTATCTTGCGTGCCTCCCAGCCGGGATACGGGGCTGCCGCGGTGTTGCACAGGGTGATGGTTTTTCCCTCAAGACCCGTGAAATCGACGATCAAATCGGCTCTTTCCGCGGGTGCCAGCAGTACGTTCGACAAGGGCACTGGGGAAGGCAGTAAACCGCCGTCGCTTCCGATTTGCAGAAACCGCACCGGTTGAGGAATTGAATAGACTGATTTTGAAAGATTCAAGAACAAATCAAAAAAGCGGGAATTTGCGCCGTTCAGCACGCGAAGCCGGTAGCGGCGAGGTTCCACCTCCAGGTAAGGGTAGATCGCACCGTTGATAACCGGAAGCTCGCCAAAAAACTCCGGTCCCCAAACGCCGGGAGGCAATTTCTCGCCCGTCTCATCCGTGGGCGAGTATACGAGCTGTCCCCGGTCATCGAGGGTTCGATCCTGCAGCACCAGTGGAATTTCGTATTGACCCGAAGGAAGGTTCAACTTTTGTTCTTGTTCGTCCCGCAACAAATAGAATCCGGCGAGGCCGGCATAGACGTTGAGCCGGGTGATGCAGAGCGCATGATCGTGGTACCAGAGAGCTGTCGCCTGCTGCTCATTCGGATAGTGAGCAGTTGCGGAATGGCCGGGTGTGTACCAGTTCTCTGGCAATCCGTCGTCCTTCGATCTACTGCGCGCACCATGAAGATGAGTCACGGCTCTTACCTGGGGAGTCAAATGCGACATCCGCATTCCGTGAGCAGCCATCGCGCTATGCATGCGCGCATCGGCTTCGAAAAGGTGGCGCGTTGGCAACTGGTTCTCCCAGCGCACCGAGATAGCCTGGTTCCTCCATGCCTCGATGGTCGGCCCAGGATACTTGCCCTCGTATCCCCACAATCTCGTAGGCGGTAGCTGGGAGTGCAGCTTCTGCTGAATCTCCATCATGCGCACGTGGTACTGCAGCGCGCCGTTCGATTTTCCGACAGGCTTCAGTTTGGCCGGAATCGGTAGAGGATCGATGTAACGATCAAGCGTGCCGGGAGTCCGCGCGATCGACTTCGGAGCAGTGACGGTACTCGGCGGATTCAGCAGCAGACTGCCGTAGTTAGGGATCGCTAGCGCCGGAGTAAGCGAACATAGCTTCAGGAATTTACGCCGGTCCATTCTCCGCATTGATCGATGGCTCCCTTCCTTGATTCACGACGCATACCAGTATACGAGCAGAACTGACCACAAAGCCTTCTATGAGCCGCTTGCTTCTACGAGCCGGGCACGCATAACTCCTTTTAACGGCGCAGCATACCCCGTTTTGCAGCGCCCCCGCCTCGAACCCTGAAAAATGATCGGGCAACTCCGGCTTGATTGCAGCACTCTGAACCGAACGAGGCGTTTACTCTTGAGTAACGAGAGAGATTAATGACGAAGTCTGGCAACCGGCACAACCTGATCGGAAGTTTCATCGGCGTGGGTCTGCTTGGCGCACTTATAACGTGTCTTGGCATGTGCGGCTCTGGAGGATCGTCTACCGCATCCAGCTCTAGTCAGACAACCAGCGACCCTGGGAATTCAGGTACCCAGCCGACCGGCAGCTCTGGAACCAGTTCTAGCTCCACCTCTGGGAATTCCGGAACCTCTACTGGTAGCGGAAGCTCTACGGGTGGTTCGGGCGGCGGCGGCTCAACCACGCCCAGCTTTCCCAGCTCGGACCACGTCTTCGTCGTCATGCTGGAGAATCAGAGTTTTCCGCAGGTTTTTCCCGCGGGAGATGCCACCAAGTGCTCTTCCTCTGGAATGCCTTATCTCTGTAGCCTGGCGGCGGCCAACGGTGTGGCCTCGAATTTCTATTCCAATGCGCACGGCTCACTGCTGGCCTATTTGTTCAACACCTCCGGCGCCGACTGGGAAGGGAAACCGTACGACTGCAACGGCAGCAGTTGCGCCTCTCCGGGCGTGATTACTGGAGACAACATGGTTCGCGCCCTGACCAATGCGAACAAAACCTGGCGCGGCTATTTCGAGGGCATGCCACACTGCGGCTACATGGGAGGAAACACGGATAACTTCGTGACCGACCATAATCCCTTTCGCTGGTACTCCGACGTCGCCGACTCATCGAGCCAGCAAGATAACATGTGTCCCTTCACCCAGCTTGCCACCGATATTGCGGCCAATACACTCCCGAACTTTGGCTACATCATTCCCAATGAGGTCGATGATGCCGAAGGGACGGGAGGTGAGAACGCCAGCGAATTGTTGTCCACGGCGGACGACTGGCTCCAGACGAATATCGCGCCTCTACTCTCTACCGCTCCCTTTCAGAAGGGCGGAGATGGAATTCTGATCGTCACCTTCGATGAATCCAAGGTGGCAGGGAAATCCGGCGATAAATCCAGCGACGACGCCTGTTCGCCAACGCAGCCTTCGGGCTGTGGCGGACATGTCGCGTTCGTCATGATTGGCCCCAACGTAATCGCGGGCTCGACGGCAAGCAACACCTATCATTTCCAGGATATGCTCCACACGACGATTCACCTTTTGGGAATCTCCGACTATATGAACGGAGCTGATGGAGCGGCGGATATTGCGCTATTGCCGGGAGCAGGCGGGTAAGAAGTCCCGCGGCCGGCTAGACGGTTTGCGCGGCGCCGAACGCACCGGCGTGGACTGGCTCGTGGCCTGACTCCGGCAGCGTGGCGAATTCCCACAAAGAATGGTCGCGCAGAAGCCGCGAAACCAGGGCGGCATGCATGGCGTGTCCGGCACGGTCGGCTTCGATGCGTCCCAGCAGCGGATGCCCCAGCAACGCCAGGTCGCCGATCAGGTCGAGGACCTTGTGGCGCACGAACTCGTCGGGAAAACGCAGCGGAGGATTCTTGATGCCTTCGTCGGTAAGCACGATGGCGTTTTCTTCCGAAGCGCCGCGAATTAGACCCATGTTGCGCAGCGCAGCCTCGTCGCGCAGAAACCCGAAGGTCCTGGCAGGGGCTATCTGCCGGAGATAACTTCCGTTGCTGAGCTCGACGGTGAACTCCTGGTTGCCGACCAGCGGATGCGGAAAGTCGATGCGATAGTGTATGAGGTAGCTATCGGCGGGATAAACGGCAATGGATTTGCCGCCGTCGCGCACCTCAACCTCGCGCCGTATGCACATGTAAACGCGTTTGCGACGCTGTCGGCGCAGGCCGGCGCTTAGAACCGCTTGCACAATCGGCAGGGCGCTGCCATCCAGGATCGGCAGCTCCAGGCTGTCGAGATCGACTATGGCATTGTTCAAGCCCAGTCCCACGAAGGCCGACAGCAAGTGCTCGGTAGTTGAAATCAGCACGCCCTTTTTCATCAGGCTGGTGGCGTAGCTGACCCTGGCGACGTTTCGCCCGACAGCTTCCACGATAAAGCCATCCAGATCGACCCGCCGAAAAACAATTCCAGAGCCAGCCGGGGCTGGCAGAATTCGCATGCGTACCGGCGCACCGCTGTGCAGGCCGACGCCAGTGAATTCAATCGCCGAACGAATTGTTTGTTCGAAACTCACTTCTCGAATGTAACCATTTGGCTACGAATAGATTACAAGGAGATCTAGGGAATTCGAATGTGGTAAGTTTGCAACAGTCGTGGAACTAAAGACACGTAAGTGCCACTCCGCCCGCCGGGTAGCGAATGCCTGCCGCGATTCCGGCCCTATCGTTTTCCCTTTCGGGCTGCCGGATCGTAGGTCACGGTTGCGTCAAACAGCGAGGCGCTTAACGGCGGATTGTATTCGACCCTGGTCAGGAAGCGCTCGGAAACCATGTCGCCGTTCTTGCCGTGACAACACTGTGAGCGATCATCATTCCCTGCTCCGAGCGATAGTTTCCGTAGGTTTCGGTTTCTTCGCTCTTCAGATTATCGAAGGGGTCGCGGTAAGTGAAAGACTTTTGGATGGGCAGGTAAGTGGACGGGTCGACGGCGATGGTCACCGACTCATTCTTGGCGTTGATCACCGTGATCTGCTCGGCGATGCGGTTGTCGGCCATGCCGGGCCCGGCGTAGAGCAGAATGGTGTCCGGATCCTTCAGCCACTGCCGCAATACCGTCTCCATCGAGTGAGCGCGGCTGCGCAGGTAATCCTGCATCTCTTTTTCGCCCAGCGCCGCCGTTCCCTTGTAGGTAATCTCGTATCCCCGGTCGCCGTTGTGAATCTGGACAATATTGCGCTTCTTGCCTATCTCCCTGCGGTCCTTGTCGGGATACTGCCAGAAGTACCAGAACTCGATCCCGAGGCTATTGGAACGGCCCTGGTAGAAGCCGTATGCGCGGCCCTGCTCGGTGCGGGTAGTGTAGTTGAGAAACGCCTGACCGCCCAGAGCGGCGATCATTTTGTCCAGCAACGCCCGCGCCTTTTGCGCGCCTGCTTCCGGCGACGCCGTTGCGCTTGGCGACGCCTGCGCCATGGGTCCGCCATTCGCTACGCCTTCGGGAACGACTGCGGCCAAGACCACAAAACTCAGGATCAGCAAAAACGGGACGCGGACGCGCGTTTTCAAAACTGCCTCCTTGGGCCGGAACGCCGGCACTTCTCGCGCGCGGAATCCGGCGCTGGGCAATCAGGTTTAGTCGATTACTCCCTAAAGCTTCAGACGGCGCACCTTATCCGACCAGCACCGCGCCACCGTTCACATTGAAGATTTCCCCTGTAATAAAGCCTGCATGCGCCGTGCACAGGAAAAGTATGGGAGCTGCAATCTCCTCCGGCTTGGCGACGCGGGCGAGCGGAATTGCCCCAAATACGCGGGCGCGCATCGCCGGATCGCGCAAGGCCGGGGCGGCCATATCGGTGTCGACCCACCCGGGTGCGACACAGTTAATGCGGATGCCATGGCCGGCCAGTTCGGTCGAGAGTCCTTTCACCATACTGATGAGAGCGCCCTTGCTGGCCGCGTAATCGCAATGGAATGCCTCGCCGCGCTGCCCGGCGGTTGAACTGACCAGCACGATCTGTCCACCCGGCTGGCTCGTCTTCATCTTCATGGCGGCGACCGCGTGTTTGAGCAGTTCGAAAACACTGTCCAGGTTGCAGGCGATGGTCGAGCGCCATTGCTCGCGGCTCATCTCGTCGACCGGGATCTCCCGCGGCGGCCAAACGCCGTGATTCACCACCAGAATATCGAGCCGGCCAAAGCGTTCCACCGCCGAGCCGACCAACCGCGCTTCACTCTGCGCGGCAGCGTCGAGATCGGCCTGAAAGGCGGCGCAGCCCTCGCCACCGCATTCCCGGACCAATTCCTCGGCTGCTGCACGCGACCTCTGGTAGTTGAAGACAACTTTCGCTCCGGCCTGCTTGAACAGGCGGACACAGGCTGCACCGATACCGCGCGACCCGCCGGTAATCAGCGCCACTTTCCCTTGCAGATCAAGCGTGACGGACATAATGGTTTATGTGGCTTCCACCGCAGCAACGGCGAAAGCGGCTGTTGCCGGGGACCCCGGCGAATTATAACCCGGGAGCAGCCGTCTCGAAGTCGTGATCGCCCCGCGCAATGCGCTCGTGCCATTGGCGCGCAGCCTCGACCAGAGCAGCGAAAATCGCCCGCGAGCCCGCGTCCTGATGGTAGCTGCGCTCGGGATGCCACTGCACGCCGAGGACGAAGTGCTCTGCCGAGTCGTTCTCGACGGCTTCGATGATGCCATCCTGCGGCGAGCGCGCGACGATGCGCAAGCCGTCGCCCGGACGCCCCACCGCTTGATGATGATACGAGTTGACCGTGAGCTTGAGGTCGGGGCCCCCGGCAAGTTCGCCTTTGACTTGCTGGGGTGACTTGAGTTCGCCAGACGCTTCGGGCATCTGGCCGCCGAGGATTTCACCCAGCCGCGACTTTCGCTGGACCAACGCATCGTGGCTGATGACGGTTCCCGCCGGTGCGCCTTCGGGCCGCTGATGGACGACCGCCGACTCGATGTGCTGAATCAGTGTTCCGCTGCGCCAGACGTTCAACGACTGCACCCCATAACAGACGCCGAGAATTGGCTTGCGCATGGCATGCGCATCTTGCAGCAGCAGCTCATCGAGCATGTCGCGGGCGGCATCGGCTGGGGCTGTGCGCGGATCTCGCGCCGCGCCGTACTTCTCGGGGTCGATGTCGGCCGGACTGCCCGGCAGCACAATGGCGGCACACGTCTTCAGAAGATGTGCGGCCAATGCCGGCGTGGCCGAATGGGCGATAACAAGCGGTTCCCCGCCAGCCAGGCTGATGGCATTCGTGTACTCCGGCAAGGTGCGCGAAGACCAGGCATGGTCGAAATAAGGAAACGGAATGGCGATGCGTGGTTGCATGGGCCGTCCTTTCGGGCAGCTCCGGCTAGCTTCGCGCCGGAGTGATCGTTACAGGCAAAGTACCCGGCCGCCTCGGATCGCTGACTTCGGAGTGAGCGTAGTAAAGGTCTTCGACCGCCTTTTGCGTCAGCGCCGCCAGCTGATCCATGGCGCGCGGCGAAAATTCACTGGTGGAAATCGGCTCGCCCACCAGCAGGGCCAACGGGCGCGGCTTGATCACAAAACAGTTCATTGGTACTGCCTCGAAGCTGCCCACGATCGCCATCGGCACAACCGGAGCCCCGGCTTTGATGGCCACATAAAAAGCGCCGCCGAGAAACGGTTTCACCCGTCCGTCCGCCGAGCGGCCGCCTTCGGGAAACACCAGCAGAGGCATGCCCGACTGCACGGTTTTGCTGGCGTCGATCAGGCTGCGAAACGACGAACGGGCATTCTCGCGCTCAATCGGAATCTGCCCCGAGCGCCGCAGGTGCCAACCCATGAACGGGTAACGGAACAGCTCCTTCTTGGCCATGATGCGAAATTGAAAGGGCAGCGCACGGTAGAGCAGAGGGATGTCCAGGGCCGAAATGTGGTTGGAGGCGTAGACGCAAGCGCGCGAGGCATCCAGATGCTCCGCCCCGATAATGGTCACCGGGCAGCCCGCCGTCTTCAGGATCAGCCACGACCAGGCCCTTGCCAGCCAGTGCTGCCCGCGTCCACTGCCATCGAAGAGCGAACACAGCAGTGAAACCGTGCCCAGCACGACCGTGTACAGATAAATCAGCGGATCGCGAAACAGATAAGAGCACACGCGATCCCAGACGCTCGGGTTGTGAATGTCTGCCACGGTGTTTGGCTGCCTTCTTCCTACACCAGAATAAACGATAGCGGAATTCCGCAGCCAATCAGGGCCGGATTCCCAGCGTCTGCATGGCCTCTCCCACGATATAAATCGAGCCGGTGATGACCAGCAAGGCGCGTGGGCCAAAGGGTCGCGCCTCGGCCATCGCCTGGCGCACGGCCTCGGCTACGTTCGGGGCTTCGAGCAGTGGCGTGCCGCAGTCGCCAACCGCCTCTACCAGCTCCGTGGTGGTGGCGGCGCGTGGATTGCCGCCCGCCCTGGTCAGCACGACTTTTTCCGCCAGCGGAAAAAGGATGCGCCCGACCTCACGGATTGCCTTATCGCGCATGGCGCCGTAAATCATAATCAGCTTGCGTTCAAGCGGGCTCGCCGCGAAGTGCTCCGACAGTCCCGCCCTCAGCGCCCATGCCCCGGCTGGATTATGCGCCACATCGATAACCATTTCAGGCCGCGAACCGCCGGCATCCGGAGGCACAATCTGGAAGCGTCCGGGCCAGCGCGTAAGGCGAATGCCCTCCGCTATCTGTCGTGGAGAAATCGCGAAACCCTGCTTCGCCAATTCCTCGGCGGCGGAAATTGCCAGCGCCAGGTTACGCAACTGGTGCCGCCCCAGCAAGGGCGTTTCGATCTCCACCTCTTCGCCCATGATGTCCATGGCGAAGCTGGTGTGAGCCGCCTGCTGCTGCACCAATTCGCCAGCACGCGGTGAAACGGCGGCCACGTAGCGCGCCGCGTTCACCCTAACCGCGCCGCTCTCTTCCATGGCCCTGCCGAGTGTCTCGTTCGGCCTCGGGATGCTGTGGCAGGGTCACCAGCGGACGGCCCCGGCGCATGATTCCAGCCTTTTCGCCGGCGATTTCGCCAATTGTGGTGCCGAGGAATTTCTGGTGGTCGAGATCGATATCGGTGATGACGCAGACCAGAGGCTCCAGAATGTTGGTGGCATCGAGTCTGCCGCCCATGCCGACCTCCGCCACAACCATATCGACGCGCTTCCGGGCAAAGTGTCTGAAGGCGAGGGCCGTCATCGTCTCAAAAAAGCTGGGATGCCAAGGCAGACGCCCGCTGGCCACCAACTCCGCCGCCGAGGCGTGTACGCATTCGTAGCCAGCGGCGAAGTCGGCGTCGCTGATGGCCTCGCTATCGATCTGGATTCGCTCGTTGATGCGCACCAGGTGCGGAGAAGTGTATAGCCCCGTACGGTATCCCGCGGTGCTCAGAATGGAGGCCAGCGTCGCTGCCGTCGATCCCTTGCCGTTGGTGCCCGCGATCAGCACCGATGGAAACTTCGCGTGCGGCGAATCCAAGGCCGCGCATAGCACCCGCATGTGCTTCAGGTCGAACTTGTACGAAGCGTTTTGGTGCAGCTCGTGGCCGAGTTGGTAGAGCTCCGCGACGGCGGTCTGATAGGCAAGCATTCCTCTTTTCAGTATAGACACTTGAAATTCGGAATTCACCCTCGACAACCGCGCCTCAGGCGGTCGTTTGTATGCAGTCGATGCGCATGTGAGTGCCTCCAATCGACCGGAATCACAACATGCAGCAAAGAGTTAGAGCAGTTCCCTTATTGGTGCATCCCAAAATTTCCAAGGAGATGTCATGGCGACCGCGAAGTGTAGTGGAGCCACCCCCCTTGTTTTCAGTAGCAAAACAAAAGGTGGCTCGACTTCGCTCGCCATGACAGTCTGATATGTCCGGATATACCTACCGTGGAATTCAATCTAGGCGCTCTTGATCGGTGCCATCCAATCGAGTGCGCGGGCAATGTAGTCCTTCATCTCGCGCCGATGCACCACGGCGTCGACCATGCCATGTTCCAGCAGGAACTCGGCCCGCTGGAATCCCTCGGGCAGCTTCTGCCGGATGGTCTGCTCGATCACGCGCGGACCGGCAAAACCGATCAGAGCGCCCGGCTCCGCGATGTTCAGGTCGCCGAGCATGGCGAAGGAGGCGGTGGTTCCGCCCGTGGTCGGATCGGTCAGCACCGAAATGTAAGGAATCTTCGCGTCGTCGAGCTTGGCCAGGGCCGATGAAATCTTGGCCAGCGTCATCAGGCTCACCACGCCCTCCATCATGCGCGCGCCGCCGGAAGCGGAGATGATGATGACCGGCTTGCGCTCCTCCAGTCCGGCTTCGATCGCGCGGGTAAGCGCCTCGCCCACCACCGCGCCCATGCTGCCGCCGATAAACGCGTAAGCCATGGCGCTCACGATCACCGGGCGGCCCTTGAGCAAGCCGCGCGCGTTGATGATCGCATCGTTCAGCCCGGTATCTTTCTGCGCCTGCTTCAGGCGCGCCGCGTAGGGCTTCAGGTCGGTGAACTTCAGCGGGTCGGTCGAGACCAGATTGGTGCTGAACTCCTCGTACTTGCCGTCATCGAACAACTGCGCCAAACGCGCCTTGGCGTCGATGCGGAAATGCTTGTTGCACTTCGGGCAGACGTTGAGGTTCTCCTCCAGATCCTTTTTCCAGATGATCTGCCGGCACTGCTCGCACTTCACCCACAGCCCTTCGGTCTTGACTCGCTTTTCGCCCGACGTCTCTAAGGTTGCGTCGACTGTCGCCTGAACCAGCTCATAAAGAAAAGTTCCCGGTTGTTGGTTGTTGGTTGCCCTACGCGCAATTACGGCGCCTGTCGCGGCGCACTTATGGGATATAACCCTTCACGTATCCGCTCTAATACTCAATTCCCCGCTGCGCCATAATGCCCTTTTGGTAAGCGTGCTTCACCTCGCGCATCTCGGTCACCGTATCCGCCAACTCAACAATTGTCGGATGTGCGTTGCGGCCCGTCAAGATGACATGCACCATCTCCGGTTTGCGCTTCAACGCTTCCACCACTTTCGCGGGATCAAGCATCTTGTAGCTGATGGCGTAATTGATCTCGTCGAGAATTACGAGATCCCATTCGCCCGAAAGAATCGCCTTTTCGGCTTCCTGCCAGGCCTCCTCGACCAGGCGAATGTCTTCCGGATCGGTCTCCGCGCCGCCCACCTTCACAAAGCCGCGGCCCATTTGCTTCATCACGAAGCGATCACCGAAGGATTCGGCGGCATCCAGTTCGCCGTAGTGCCACGACCCTTTCAGGAACTGCAGCATGAGCACGCGCATGCCATTGCCGAGGGCGCGCAACGCCGTGCCCATGGCCGCCGTGGTTTTGCCCTTGCCCGGGCCGGTGTTCACGATGATCAATCCGCGTCGAACGTCGTTCATTCGATTCTCACAGCGCGGAGAGCGCCATTCAGGATTGTAGACCAGATTCGCCGAAGCTATATTCGCGAGACCTCGCCGGACTACGGCAAGGCTCCGATCAAAGCCTTGAACGACGGGCCGGGAAGCGGATTTCAATGCCCGCAGTGATACGGATGCTTGTTCAAAATGGTGAATGCCCGATACAACTGTTCCGCCAGAACCAGGCGCGCCAGCTCGTGCGGCAAGGTGATGGGGCCAAAAGAAAGTTTGAAGTCGGCGGCCGTCAGTGCGGTGTGGCTCCAGCCGTCGGCCGGACCAATGGCGAAGACCAGTTCCTGCGTACCGCCGTCCTGATAGTCGCCGATCAGCTCGGCGATCTGCCGCTGCCGAGTTGCTTGCCCCGGCTGTCGAGCAGCACCAGCACAGGCGGTACCCGCGAGCTTCTGCCCAAGCTTTTCAGCAATGCTTCTTCGGAGGCGAACTCACTGGTTTCGACCGCAATGTAGCCGCGCAGGCGGCGCAGATACTCATTCGTCAGCGCCTCTATCGATGGCTCTTTGGTTCTGCCAATCCAGCCAATTCGCAGTTTCACCCGTCAGTGCCCCGGTACGCCCGCAGCCGCCCGGCGCGGTCTGCTTGCTGGTAGATCCGCAGCAGCTCTCGCCTTCGCTTCGGGATACACTTTCCACGAAGGTGCAGCTATCGCGCCCGGCGCCGCGGCGCCGCTTTCCTGGCTGCCGCCTTGATGCCGGTGGGCTTGGCTCCCGCCGGCTTCCGAGTGCGCTTGGCCGCCGTCTTTTTTGCCGCGACCTTCTTCTTAGCCGGCTTCTTTGCCGCGGGCTTCGCCGGTGCCTTGGTTGGCGCGCGGGCTTTCAAATGGCTTTCGTCAACCTGCTTAGCCGATTTCCACAGCCGCTCCAAATCGTAAAAGCCGCGCGACTTTCTGGAGAAGATGTGGACCACGAAGTCCACGTAGTCGAGCAGGACCCACTCCGCCTGGTCGAATCCCTCGCGATGATTCGGCTCGAATCCTTCGCGCGAGAGACCCTCGTCCACCTCGTCTGCAATGGCCTGCACCTGCCGCGGATTGTTGCCGCTGCAGATCAGGAAATAGTCGGTGAATGCGCTCGATTCCTTGCCCAGTTGAAGTACGGTGATGTCTTCGGCCTTCTTGTTCTTGGCGGCCTGGAGTGCGATCAAAACCTGTTGCTTGATGTCGTGTTTGTTCATGGTTCGATTCTGGTATCTGTACAACGCCCGGGCTCCGGCGTCAATCTCAATCGTCGGTTAACGCCGGGTTTTGGCTGTCGCCAGTTGCGCAACTTTGGCCCGGCTTGGCGACGAACGCGGGTTCCCGGCCAGTGCCGCCTCCGGCGCATGGTGCGGTTCGGGCCGTGGCAAAAGGGTTCCCGACAAGCGCCGGGGTCCGGATGGCAACCGCGGACTGCCAAGCTCGCTTCGTTGCCCCTTGTATAAATGCATCTTGCGGATGTAATCGGCGACCGGTTCGGAGACCAGCCGAGCCAGAGTGCGGCCTCCCCGCACCGCATTGCGCACCTGCGTCGACGACTCAGGCTTATAGATTCCTCCCAGAAAATGGATAACCGCGCCCGAAAGCACGAGCGGACCGGAAACCTCACGCTGCTCGAAAAGCTTAGCAATATTTTGCTTCGGCCTGATCTCCTCCGGCAGCGCCATTGCCGCATGGGCCAGCGAGAAGCCGGGCCGGCTGGCGACCACAAACTCGCACTCGCGCAGCAAAGCCACCGGATCGTGCCATTTGGCGATGTCCTGAAAGGCATCGATGCCAATCAGAAAGAAAAGCTTGTCGCGTTTGCCCAGTCGCTGGCGGAAGCGGCGCACCGTATCGACCGAGTAGCTGGCTAGTTTGCCCTCGGCCTGCACAATCTCCGGCGCTTCCAGCAGCGAGGGCAATAGTGTTTTTTCTCCGGCAAGGGCCAAGGCCAGCATGGCATAGCGATGATAATAGGCGGTCAGCGGCTGCTTCTGCTTGTGGGGAGGAATATCGGCGGGCACAAAGTAGACGCGGCCGAAATGGAAACGCTCCGCCGCCGCTCGCGCCACGGCGATATGCCCCAGATGCACCGGATCGAAGGTACCGCCGTAGAGTGCGATGTTCATGAGGGTTCGGGCAAATACCTCGCAACTTCTGGTTTACAGCATACTTCATCGGCCTGACCGGCTGCTGAAAAACGCGATGAAGTTGGCACGTCGGGTGGAAGAAGCCGGGGGCCCCGGCACGCGCCGTAGTTGCGCGTGGTGGGGTGGAAGAAGCGAGGCGAGACTGCACGGGCAAAAGTCGGAAGTGAAGCGTACGAGCTATGGCGAGTCCTGCCCAAACTTTTTTTCAGCAGCCTGTGCTCAGTGAGATCAGGGCCGCTTTCGCCGCTTTGGAGCCGGGCTCTTCGACGCACTCCGTCGCGAAGCGGTTTCTTTTTCCAGCCGGGGTGCGGCTGTCGCCGTGCTCTTTTCCTGACGCGATACATCTCTCGATCGACTGCGTGCCCGCCGCGAGGCTTTCGCCCGCGTCCGCACAGACTCCGCAACTTCCTTGTCCCCCGATGACGGCCGCTTTTGCCGTGGCCGGGGTAGCACCGTGTACTCGGCGGATTCGGGCGCGGGGCTGGCACCTAGGCGGTTGGCCATTGCCCATAGCAGCGCGTCGATACCACTGCCGGTCACGGCGGAAACCTCATGAAAAGGCAGTTTCTTCCGTTTTGCGAAGCGCTTCAGCTTGGCCAGTTTCTCGGGATTGGCGGCATCGATCTTGGACGCCACCAAGATCATAGGCTTGCGCTCCAGGCCCGCGCCAAAGTTCTTCAACTCGCCCATGATGACTTCGTAATCTTCGACCGGGTCGGGCCGCCCGCTAGCGTCGGAGACGTCGATCAGGTGCACCAGGAGCCGCGTGCGCTCCACATGCCTGAGGAATTGTATTCCCAGGCCCGCGCCGTGGCTGGCGCCGGCAATGAGGCCTGGAATATCGGCCACCACGAAGCTGACCAGGTCAGGTTCCTCGCCTAGCGCCACCACCCCGAGATGCGGCTGGAGCGTGGTGAACGGATAGTCGGCGATCTTGGGCCGCGCCGCGGAAATCCGCGAAATCATAGTTGATTTGCCGGCGTTGGGATACCCGATGAGGCCCACGTCGGCGAGCAGCTTCAGCTCCAGTCGCAGCACCCGCGCTTCACCCGGACGCCCGGGCTCGCACTCCCGCGGAGCCTGGTGCGTCGAAGTGGCGAAACGCGCGTTGCCGCGGCCTCCACGGCCGCCGCGGGCGATCACGATACTTTCGCCCGGCGCGGAAAAATCGTGCACCAATTCGCCCGTCTCGTCGTCGTAAACGATGGTGCCAACCGGAACCTTGAGCACAATGCCTTCGCCGGCGGCGCCGCTTCGGTTCGAGCCCTCGCCATGCCGCCCGCGCTGCGCCTTGTACTCCGGGTTGAAGCGAAAATGCACCAGCGTATTGTGCTTCTCGCTCGATTCCATCAGCACATCGCCGCCATGCCCGCCATCGCCGCCCGAAGGACCGCCGCGCGGCACAAACTTTTCGCGGCGAAAGGCCATGCAACCGTTGCCTCCGCCGCCGGAGGCCACTCGTATTTGGGCTTCATCTACGAACATCGCGACCTGTTTCCCCTCTCCCTTTGCCCCACCGACTCCGGTGATCCGCGCCGAGGAAAGAAAAAAGCCTCGACTGACGAGGCTTCCGTGTATCCATAGCCAAACTGATTCTTACACCCAAACACGCGCAACTACGGCGTGCGATGGGCTGCGGACACCGCTGGCCAGCGAGCGTCTTACTTGCTGGTGACCGCGACCGCTTCCACGGCCACGAACTTGCCGAGGCGGCCGCGATCGGCGAACTTCACCTGCCCGTCCGTCTTTGCAAACAGCGTATCGTCTTTGCCGCGGCCGACGTTGAGCCCCGGTTTGATGCGCGTGCCGCGCTGCCGAACGATGATGGTGCCGCTACTGACGACCTGCCCGCCGAAGGCCTTCACGCCAAGCCGTTGCGCGTTGGAGTCGCGTCCATTCCTTGAACTTCCTAAACCCTTTTTATGTGCCATAACTCAACTCTCGTGTGCGCCTGTCTGCGCCCGCGCGACGCCGCCGATGCAATTCGGCGAGGCCGGACGGCGGACGCGTTATTCGCTGGATTTTTTTGCCGCTTTGGTGCGTCCGCTCTTTTTGGGAGCGGCCTTGGCCTTCACTTTTTTCTCCGCTTTGGCCGGCAGTTCCGGAGCCGGAAACTTCTGCCCGTCGAAGCTGATTTCGGCAATGCGGACCTGCGTAAAGCCTTGACGATGCCCGTTCAGCTTCTTGTATTGCTTCTTGCGTTTGAAGTGAAAGACCAGGATCTTGTCGGCGCGGCCCTCGCCTATCACCTGACCGGTGACCCGGGCGTTTTCCGACTTCACGATCTTGCCTTCTTCGCCGCTTACGGCCAGCACTTCGAAGTCGATGCCATGCTCGCCGGCTACCGACTTCTCGATTTTCAAAACGTCTCCGGGCGAGACGCGATATTGTTTCCCCCCGGCGCGGATCACCGCGTACATAAACATACCTCCAGTAATCTTCCGGCTCCGAGGCGAAAAACAAAAGCCTTCAGAGTTCCTTGAAATCCTCTATGCGCTTGCACTTCCCGGAGAAGGGACCCACCTGCGACCGGCCGGCGATTCCACATGCATCCAGTCTCTTTGACCGATGAACGATGAACAATGACCGGTGACCGGTTTCGCGAAAAGGCATATCCCCCAAAGCGGCCGGACATCAGTCACACTCAACCCGGCGGTGATAGCTTCGGGATACGTCGATTCAAAAACCGCCCTTGAAGGAGCCAGCTTCGGGTGCCCCCAAGACGGGGCGTGGCAGTACAGGCAAACCAAATAAGTTTAGCCTGCCACGGCGGGCAGCGTCAAACCAAAGCTGCTAAAACATGGCTTGCAACCGATTCCGGCAGCCGTTCGCTTTCAGAAGCCGTATTTCCGGAAAAAGTACAGGGTCAGAGCCCAGCCGGTGGCGATCACCGTGTAGCGCACGTACCTGGGGTCCATTTTCAGCGCGAGGTATCCGCCCAGGTATCCGCCCAGCATGGCGCCGCCCAGCATGATGCCTGCCTGCGCCCAGTAGATCATTCCGGCGGCGACGAAAGCAACCATCGCAATGGTGTTGCCGATGCCCACCAGCAGCGCCTTATAGGCGTTCATGGTGTGGATGCTCTCGATGCCGATCAGGGCCAGCAGAGCCAGGGTCAGAATGCCGGCGCCGGCGCCGAAATAGCCGACGTAAACGGCGATGCACATGGCCAGAGTGAGCGTCCAGAGCCAGCCCCAGAGCGTGCGCTTGCCCGCTCGGCCGATGCGCCGGCGCACCCAGCGCGTAACCTGCGTGCTAACCATGAACAGAATGGTCGCGCCGCCGAGCAGGTAGGGGATCAGCCGCAGGAACGTTTGTTGCGGAGTGTGCAGCAAAACCAGGGCGCCAATCAGCGAGCCCACCACCCCTGCGCCCACCAAGGGGACGATGGTCTGCCAGGGTTCCTTGGCGTATTCGCGGCGGTAGGCTGCGGCACTGGCGATTGCTCCCGGAATCAGCGCCAGGGTGTTGGTAGCATTGGCCTGGATCGGAGGAACCCCGGTCATCAGCAGCGTTGGAAAACTGATGAAGCTGCCGCCTCCAGCGACGGAATTGATAATTCCCCCCACAATGGCGGCGGCAAACAGGATGAGAGCATTATGAAAATTCAGCAGACCCATTTCAACGTTCAAGGAGGTATGTAGTGGAACGCACAGCACGAACCCGTGATCACTCTATGCTACACGGGATTTCGACGGGAGGCGCAGTCGAGTTGAAGTTATCACCCTTATCGAGACGATTGAATTCGTTATAAGCGCCCAAAAGGTTGCGATGGCACGCACCCAATCAGCACGCGGGGATTGCCGCATCGCTAAATCTCGCGCGGCTCTCTATAGCAGTTCGGTCCCGTCGTAGTCGAACTGAAAAAACCAGAAGGTAGCGAAGGGCTGATTCTCATCCGGTGCATCGGGATTGTAGGCGACCGGGACCATCCACCTGGGCGGGGGCAGCCGTTTCCGCACTCCCCGTGAACGCCCGCCATACTCTCTGCCATTGCCCGCCGCGAAGCTGTACTCGATGCAGGAATCGAAAATCTCGGAGGGAGCAAAACGCCGCAGCGTATTCACCTCCGCCAGCGCCACCCCGAAGCCGGAAGCCAGCCGCTGCTCCTGGCGGAAGACGTAAAGCAGGTAGATGGCAAAGGTGCAGGCCAGCAGCACGGCGCACGTCCGTTGCGCCAGCGGCAGCAGCAGAGACGAAAACAACATAAACCCGATCGCGCCGCTCCGCGTGGCCACGGTGAATGCACGCAGCCTTGGCCGCACCGTGAGTGCGCAGCGCATCATTGCAGCCTGATCGAGTTCGCCGAGAACCTGTAAGGTAGCCACTGAGCAACACCTGCGCGGGGGCAACGGGAATGGCGTAACTCAGCTAACTCAGCCAATCCAGCCGCTCTGCCAGCTCTAGCTATGAGAGGCAAAATCGCCCAGCTCTGGTTGTTTTTTAGTCACGTATTTTTTTAGTAACGTACTTATGCGGGCCTTGGAGAGCGTCCGGGGAGCCGGCTGCCGTGGCCCTCGGCTTAGAGCGACAAGCTGACAAACTCGTACCAGTGTCATCCCGAGGTCGCGCTGGCTTTCGGCGACCGAGGGATCTGCTTTACCTTTAACGCGCACAAAAAGCAGATCCTTCGCTGCTCCACCCCAGCAACGGCAAAAGCGGCCGTCGCCGGGGACCCCGGTTCGCTCAGGATGACACCCTCGGAGAACAGTTTTTCAGCAACCTGCCGGAGAATCGCCTCACTGCGAAGTTTGAGTTTTGCGCTACTTGCCTTGCCCTACTTCGCCGCTGCCGGTGACGACGACTTGTAGGCCGCGAGAACACGGTCGATCATCTCGCCGGAAACGCCAAGATAATTTGCCGGGTCGGTAAGTTTCGCCAGCGCCGCCCGGTCGGCGTGCCGCGAGATTTCGGGATTCTCCGCCAGAAGATCCAGCAGAGGCCGCCCCGAGGCAATTCCGGCGCGGCAGATTTCCTGCACGAGATCGTGAGCGCGCTGGCGGCCGAGCTGCGGTCCCAGTCCCATCATCACTGCCTCGGCAACAATCATGCCACCGGTCAGGTCGAGATTCTTAAGCATCCGCGCCGGGTCAACCTGCAGGCCGGACATCAGCGACCGTGCATGCGCGAAGGCCCCCGAAGCCAGCAGGAAAATCTCCGGAACCACGATCCATTCGATCTCCCACGGCCCGTTCGAGCGTTCATGCTCGGCCACCATCGCGTCCAGCAGCGCCGCCACATGCTGGCGAACCACCCCTGTGCAGGCGAGGATGTAGCTGGTGGAGACGGGGTTCCGCTTCTGCGGCATGGTGCTGCTGGAGCCGCGACCCGGCGCAAACGACTCGGAAACCTCCTGCACTTCGGTCTGCGCCATCAGGTTGACGTCCATGGCGATCTTGCCGAGCGTGCCGGTGACCAGCCCGAGGAAGCAGCCGATTTCGGCGAAGCGGTCCCGCATGGTGTGCCAGGCGATTTCGGGCTGACCCAAATCGAGTTCCACCATCAGCGCTTCCTGCACCCGCAATCCATCTTTGCCCAGCGAGGCGAGGGTGCCCGCCGCACCAGCGAACTGTCCGACCAGGACCCGCGCCCGCAGCTCCCGCAGACGCGCCCGATGCCGCTCAAAGGTTGCCAGCAGCACCGCCATCTTGAGGCCGAAGCTGATGGGAACGGCCTGCTGCGTCTTGGTGCGCCCGGCCATGGGCGTGTCTCTGTAGCGTTCGGCGAGCGCGGCCAGCGAAGCGGAGATCGCCGCCAGGTCTTGCTCTACCAGCTTCAGGGCATCGCGAACCTGCATGACGGTTGCGGTATCGATGATGTCCTGCGTGGTCGTGCCCCAATGGCACCACTCACCCAGACCGCCGGAGCAAAGTCCTACCAGTTGCTGCACCACGGGAAGCACGGGATGGCCAATGGCGTCGATCTGCTTCTTGAGTCTCACCATGTCAATCTGCTCGACCAGGCAGTGACGGCAGATCTCCTCAGACGCCTCCTGGGGAATGATTCCCAGGCGCGCCTGCACGCGGGCGAGCGCCCCCTCGATGTCGAGATAGTACTGAATGCGGCGTTCATCGGAGAAAACGGCACGCATCGCCGGGCTGCTGAAGAGATCGCCAAAGAGGGCGGAGTCGATGATGGTGGCAGGCATGTTTGTTCCTCTCTCAAATTGCATCGTAGCGTCCGTCGACACGAAGCCGACGCTGATCTGGCGTCCGATCGGGAAAATGAAGTCGCTGTCGCTAAGGATGTCGAGGCACACTCTAGCTCCGATGAGCCGCTCAAGCCAATACTATTTCCGAGAACCATCGATATTCCAGACAGAACGATTCGTCGCGCCGCGTTTACCTCGGCGCGGGGCTGCAAACGATCGCCGCAAAACCGATTCGCTACAATAGCAATTCCTGGGGCGAGCCCGACCGGCAAGTCCAAATGCTTTTCGCGGATGCAAGATGAGAGTCCGGATTGCAAAAAATATTCTGCTTGCCGTCGGTTTGCTTTGGCTCTGCGGCACGGGCTTGCGGCTCACCATCCTGGCGGTCCCGCCGCTGCTGCCGCTGATCCGCTCCGATCTGCATCTGTCGGCAACCGCGGTCGGCCTGCTGATCAGCTTGCCGGTTGCGCTGTTCTCGCTCGCCGCTCTGCCCGGCTCGCTGTTGATCGCCCGCCTGGGGTCCTTGCGGACGCTGGTTGGAGGGCTGCTGATGGTGGCTCTCGGGGCCGCGTTGCGCGGTGTAAGCCCCAACACGGCAGCTCTGTTCGCCGCCACCACGGTCATGGGTTTTGGCGTGGCCATCATGCAGCCGACGATGCCGGTTATTGTGCGCCAGTGGTTGCCGGCTCACGTCGGCTTTGGCACGGCGACCTACTCGAACGGGCTGATGATGGGCCAGCTTCTGCCCACGCTTTTCACCCTTCCACTGCTTCTGCCTTGGCTGCATGGCAACTGGCGGCTGTCTCTGGCGATGTGGTCGCTTCCGGTGGCCTTGACGGCGGTCATTGTGGTGTCCCTGGCGCCGCGCCCAAGTGGCGCGCCCGGACCAGCGGCAGCGGAAAACGGCTTTTCGCCGGGCCGGACAAAGTGGTGGCCGGACTGGAGCAACAGCCTGGTCTGGCGACTGGGAATCATGTTCGGAAGCATCAACGCGATTTACTTCGCCAGCAATGCGTTTCTTCCCTTGTACCTGGTGGACGCCGCACGCCCGGACTTGGTAAGCCAGGCGGTGACAGGACTGAATTTGGGGCAGATTCCCGGCTCGTTTCTGCTGCTGATCTTCGCCGGCAGGCTGGAACGCCGGGTGTGGCCCTATCTTGCCGCCGGATCGCTGGAACTGGTCAGCGTGCTCGGCCTGGTGTTCGCCGTAGGCAAGTGGACGGTCGTGTGGGCCAGCCTGTTGAGCTTCGCCAGCGGTTCGTCCCTGATTCTGGGACTGAGTCTGCCAGCGCTGCTGAGTGCGCCGGAAGACGTTGCCCGCACCTCGGCGGCCATGTTCACCGTGAGCTACGGAGGAGCGGTCATGGTCGCGCTCATCAGCGGCGCGGCATGGGATCTGGGGGGAAATCCTCGCTTGGCATTTGTGCCGAGTGCGCTGTGCGCCGTCCTGCTGGTGGTTTCGGCCGTGGCGCTGCGTCGAAGGCGCGAGTTGCTTTGATTTTGATACGGACAAGACGCGGACGATAGCTTCGCTTTATTTCGCAGTACCAGCCGAATGCGGAAACTGAACCGCGGGGTTCGCGGCGACATCCACTTTTGCCATCGCAGAGACGGAGAATGCGCTGCTCAACTTCGAGGCATCCCGATTGTGCGGAAGCTGCGTGCGCACGCCGCCGGCATCGGACTTGAGCTCCGGTTTCGAGGGAAGCGCAAACGTCAGCCCACCAGCACCAGCCAGACGACGGCGACAGCCGCTGGAATCCACAGCCCCAGAATCCGGCTGAGTGGGGTTCGCAAAGGCATTTCCCGCCGGCGACGGCTATAGGGCTGCAACTCCGCCGGAAACAAAAGCTGATCGAGTTCGAGAAGCATGCCCAGATACCATTCAATGGCGCGCGACGTCCTCCACAGGACATACAGAGTGACCAGCGCCAGCGAGAATCCGACGATGGAAATCAGCACACGGATCAATAAAGACTTCAGCTCCGGATCGCGGAATTGCGAAAAGGCGGCAACCAGCACGGCGGTTGAAACCACGAAGGTTTGCAGACGATTGTTCAGCAGCTTGTCTTCATGCCGATGCAACTCCGTCAACTGCTCCCAGGCGGAGAGCACCTGCCTGCGGCCCTCCTCTGTCTGAAGCATGACCTTGAGTTCCGGCGAAGGCGACGGGTTAGTTTGGCTTGCGGAAATGTGACGCGCCCTCCAGTGCTTGCCCGGCTTATTTTGCTCTTCCGGCCAGCCGCTCCGCAATTGCGGTGTCCGGATACGATGATGTCAGAGTTGGTTCCGCGCCGCTTTTGCCCGGCACAATTGCTTGCCAGAAGGAAAAAGGCCACGCGCGCGGCGTGGCCTCGGCTTTGAACCGCACGGTCACACGGTCACTCAACCCTAAATCGCTGAAGCGGCCGCACGTCCAGCCGCTCTTTCATATCCTCGCGCGTTTCCCGGTGGTCTTTCATCTTGGTGATGTGGACTTCGAAGCTCATCTTCGGAAGCAGCGAGGTAAGAGTGAAAACCCTGTAGCCGTCGCCGGTAACGTCGGAGCGGCGGAACACTCCGGCATCGGTCTCGACCACTTCTTTGTCGCCGCCCAGTTCATCGACAAACTGCTGTGCGCTTTTGGCAGTGACCATAGGGTGCGCGACTTTGCCGCTGCCGGAGGTAACCGCCTCGGCGGCGTAGGAACGAACCAGCTTGGGCCAGTATTTTTCGAGCAACCCGGGGCTGCCGAAAATGTCAGCCCACAGGACTTCGCCATTGACGGCTACCACGACCCCGACGGCTTTCGTCTGCTTGAGGTGGCGCAGCAGCGCTTCGTAATCCTGGGTAATAGGAGCGGCCACCTTGTCCACCGTCTCCTGCACGGTCTCGTCGGCCATCACCCTGGCGTAAGAAGTTGTGCCCGCCGCCGCAGGAGCCATTGGGACGCTGGCGCTCATCCTGCCGGCTTTTTCGCGAACCTGGTCCCACACCATTGCCTGGCTCTTGGCGGCCATCGCCGGACGCCGGACGCTGGGCTGCGCCATCTGCGACTTCATCGAGCCGAAATTGTTGCTGCTGCCAACCCAGCGGCCCGGTTCGACGCAGAAGACACCGAGGTCAACCGCTTCCGGGCCGGAAGGCACGATCCGGTCCGCCGCGATGACTCGATCCTGTTTGCCGCCGGTAACAATTTCTCCGGCGAGCAGCAGCAGCGGGCGGCCCGATTTGTTGTAAAGCGCGAGCCGATTGACTTCCGCGCTGCCGCGCACGGGCCGCGCCGATCCAGGACGTATCATGCCCATCATTTGCCCCTGCTCGGTTACCACCACCGTTCCCGCGCGAACTCCTTCATCGAGGGTGATGAACCCTGCGGTTTCATGGCTGGTCTCCGCCGTCACCGGGAAAATCGTCAGATTGCCGCTGCTGATCGGCTCCAATACTCTGTAGACGGTGGCCTCAGGCGGATTGGTGCGCTGCCCGTTTCCAGGCTTGCGCTCTCCCGCAACTTGCAGGCAGGTCATTGCAATCAACAGTAGAGTCGCGATTAGACCGGATACGCGGAAGCTATCTCGCAGCCACGAGCCGGGCGTTAAAGCCCGGCGGTGACAGGTGGAAATACACCAGCTCTGGAATTGCTCTAGTACCGTGCGCATGGCCATAGGGGCCTCCTTTTCGACTTCGGCTTCACCCTAAGAACGCGCAGCCTTGGTTTTCTTGCGCACAATCTTGCGTGAAATTTTGATAGCATCCGAACTCATGTCCCCGGACGCCAATCCGGACGGCGCGACGCCGCAACTCCGGGATTCCGCCGCGCTCTCCCCGGCGGTGGAAGAAGCCGTGCGGGGCTTGTACGCATCGGCTAATGCCGGACGCTTTGGATTGTCCGCGCGGCAGTTCGCCGACATCGTGGCCGCGGTTTTGGCGAAGTACGCAAGCGGCGCGGACGACGCCGAATCGCTCGCCTTGCTGGGACTGCTGCGGGTTGAGGAGTTGGCGCTGGCACGGGCCTGCGCCGCTGGCAATGCGGCGGCATGGGACGAGTTCCTAAATCGTTACCGGGCCAAACTCTATGACGCCGCCCTGGGCATTGCCCATGACGAAGCTACCGCGCGCGAGCTGGCCGGTGGACTCTACGCGGAACTGTATGGGCTGTCGACGGCGGGTGGAGTGCGCGTCAGCAAGCTGAACTACTACATGGGGCGCGGCTCGCTCGAAGGCTGGCTGCGAACGGTGCTGGCACAGGAATATGTAAATCGGTACCGGGCGCACAAGCATACCGTCAGCCTGGAGGAACAGATCGAATGCGGTGTCGCCTTCGCGGCGGCTCCAGCGGTATCAGACTCCGTGCCTGACGCATGCCTGGAGAAGGCGACGGAGGCGGCGCTCGCCACGCTCTCCGCTGAAGCGAGATTTCTGCTTGCCGCCTACTTTCTGGATGGGCAAACGCTGGCGGAGATCGCCAGCCAACTGCGGGTACACGAGTCCACCATCAGCCGTAAGCTCGACCGGCTTACCAAAGCCCTGCGGAAGAGCATTCGCAACCAACTGGTGGCCCTGGGCATGAGTCCGCGCCAGGCGGACGAGAGCATGAACGACGCCGACGCCCGCGACCTTAAAATCGATGTGCGGCAAAGTTTAGAGCAAGCAAAGGGAAGCTGTACCTCGGAAGATAGAAGGCCTCTCCAGCCCGGCGGTGATAAAGGGTGTGCCGATTGTAGAAATGTTTTAGAGCAAGAAAACGACTTCCGCCCGTTCTATAAAGGAGACGATTCCAAAAGGTGATGGAACCACTGCCAAATACGGTGAAGCAAGCGCTCGGAAACAGCCGGCAATCCGCCGTCGGGCCACACCCGGATGCGGACCTGTTGGCCGCCTTCCAGGAAGGCGCGCTGACCGCGCGCGAGCAGGAAAGTTTGTTGGCCCACTTCGCCGCCTGCGCGCATTGCCGGGAGGTGGCACGGCTTGCGCTTCCCGCGCCCGAGAGTGGGCAGCAGGTAATTGTTCCAGTTCCAGCGGCTTCGGTTTGGCGGCGCTGGCTAAGCTGGGCCGCGGTTGCCACCGCTACCGTCGTTCTGGGAAGCGTTGGTGTTATCTACCAGGCCCAGCACCGTGGCTCGGAGCAAGCTAAACTGTCGGCAACTCGTAGCGACCAAAGCATTCCGGTGATTGCCTCGGGAACGCCGGCAGCACCGGCTCCCTCTGCTGCGGCGAAGGCAGCGAAAAAAACCGCCTCTACCTCCGATCAGGCCAAAGCGGTTGCGAGGCCGCTCGAACCCGCAGCCGCCGCGCCGCTCGACCAGCAAGCGGCAGCCCTGCAACCGAAGGTGGAACCTACACCCGGATTACCAGGAACTGGACTTGGAATGAAGACAGGCACTGCTTTTTCATCGGGAGAGGTGGGAATGAAAGTGCCTGGCTTTCTTGCCGGCAACAACCGGGCGGCTGCTGACGCATCGACTGTTGAGCGGGGTCCGCAGGGAGCCCCGCCCGCTGGAGCGATTGGGGCGACACGCTCTGGAGCCAGCGACGAGGTCGGCTCCCGGGCTTCGGCGGCGCCGTCCGCAAACGGCGGTCATCAGAGCGATTCCCTAACACGCTCGCAAGCGATGAAGATGAAGGCGATGGGCGCGGCCACCGAGGCACAGCGCCAGACGGCCAGCCAGCCACATAGCCCTTCGGGGTTTGACTCCGCCGCACCGGCCCGCGCGCAGTGGCGGATCTCACCCGCGGGCGAGTTACAGCGCGGCTTTGCGGGCAGCGACTGGCAAACCGTGTTGGCTGCGGCAGCCACTCGCTTTCACGCGCTCGCGGTTATCGGCAATAACGTCTGGGCCGGCGGCTCCGAAGCCAACCTGTTTCACTCCACTGACGGGGGAGCGAGTTGGACCCGTGTACCGCTCCCAACACCAAGACCAAGACAAGGACAAGCACCAGAACCAGGACCAGAACAAAAATCGGCGGCTCCAACCATCACCCGTATTACCTGGGATGACGCGCTCAAAGGCACGGTCGGCGCGGATAATGTTGCCTGGACCACCGCCGACGGCGGCCGCACCTGGAGTCAGCAATAAGCGCACTTGTCAGGCGGCGGATGGAATTTCTTCCGTAGAGACGGGGGCCGACTCGCTCGTAGCAGCCGGCGTCAGCAGCGGCCAGCCCTTGCGCAGCACGTAGTCAAGCCATGCGCCCGCCATCTGCGAGGTGAGAATGGCCGCTAACACAAGCGTCGTGTAGAACTTCGCGCTGATGATCCCGGCATCAAATGCCACGCTGGCCAGTACGATTCCGGGTCCACCGCGGGCGTTCGTGGTGATCGCAAGATTGACCAAATCCAGCCCGCGGAAGCCGGCGAATCGTCCCGCCAAGGATACGGAAAGAATCTTGACCACACAGCTCCCGAAAATGAACGCGGCTATCATCCACAGCGACAGACCCTGAATTAGGTCGAGTTTCAATCCCACCAGTGCGAAGTACACGGGAATGAAGAACGCAAACGACACCTTTCCAATAGCATCGAGTGCTTCGGAAAATAGCCTGCGCTTCTTATGCACCACGGCGAACCCGGCAAGAAAGGCGGCAAATACCACGCTGACACCGAGCGCCCCGGCGGCCACGCAATACCCGAGCAGAACTGCAATCGCATAGGCCACCGGAGAATGTTTCGCAAAAACGTTCAATGGCGACTTATTGATTCGCTTGACGATCTGGGGGACGATTGTCAACCCCAACCCGAAGAATCCGATCGTGCTGATCAGGTGATAGGACATTTCCCGTGGGTTGAGTACGGCTTTGCCAGCCATCGCCGTTGCCACAGCCAGCGCCAGCCACAAAACGATATCTTCCAGCACGGCCACACCGAGGACCAGCCGTGCGAAGCGGGTGTGGAGAATTTTCAGATCCGCGAAGATCTTAGAGACCACCGGAACCGACGTCACCGCGACGCCGATGGCGAGAATGATGGTCAGAGAGATGCGATTGCCATTAGGACCCATCAGTGCGGGACGAATCAGCCACGGCCCCAGCGCCAGCCCAAGTATGAACGGTATGCCCGTGCCCACGACGCTTAGCCAGCCCACTTCGCGGCGCTCTTCGCGGCTGAACAACTGGCGCGTTTCCGCTCCCGACAGAAACATCAGCAACAGCAAACCGAGCCAATACACAAAATTCAGAACGTTTCCCTGATGCTGAGCGGCTTCCATCCACCTCGATGCAATCGGCAATCGCCCGACTAGAGCTGGGCCGAGTACGATGCCAGCCAGAATTTCACCGACGACCTTCGGCTGCCGAAGTTTTACAAAGAGATAGCCGAGCAGGTGCGCAAGTCCCACCAGAAGTAAGAGTACGAAGAGAATCGAAGTTAGATCGGAGTTCGACACTGTTGTTGCTCTCCCACAGCTTAGATGCACACTTAGCTATGGCAGTCCACCACCACGGCCCGGTCGCCCTCCTGGCCAATCGATTTCAGCCAATCGAGCGGCGGCAACTCCAGCGGCTGCACGCGTTTTTCGTCGGGACCCCAAGGTATGCGCCGCTCCGAGCTATACCAGCCCCAGTTGCCGATGCACACCGCGTAGAACTTGCCCTCGTACTGCTCGGCAGTCAAATCCGCCAGCAGAATGCTATCGCCGTCATAGGGCTTCCAGTACGAAGAGAGCTTCAGGTGCGTTCCCTTGCCAAGGCAGCCATTGCAGCCGCCCAGGCTTTCCTGGTATTCGGGCGTGGTGCGCGAGTAGTCCATCTCCTTGACCCATTGGCCGCCCTCAATTCTTTGGATCTCGCTCGGCGGTGGCAGCTCAAGCCGCTTGCCGGTTCCGTTGCAGAGCACGCAAGTCTCGTAGTTGTCCGGGTCTTGCCGCGGGTCGTAGCCGCTGAGCAGTCCGGTATAGCGTCCGCCAACCTCGAAGAAGTCCCATTCGGCATCGCGGTAGGGCTCCAGGGCCTCGGCCGCGTTACTGCCTTCGTGATAGATGACGAGCACGGCTGAGTGCATGCTTGCTTCCTCCATGGCGGTTTCAGAATCGGTGCATCTCGAGGCGAGCCGCATGAGATGTGCTCTAACCTAGCTGAACTGGCTGCGGAAAACGCCTTTGATGTGCTCCAATCGCTTCTCCAGTTTTTCGACCTCCTGCTTGAGGCCGAGTTCGCCAGCCAGTTCGATAGCGCTGTAGAAAGACTCTTTCGCATCGCTGTAAAAGGCGGTGGCGGCGCTCGATGAGTGAGCCTTCTCGTACAGGTCATCGTAAGCCTGCTCACCGGCCTGCTTAAATAATTCCAGTTGGCGCAGCTTTTTTTCACGCTCTTCCGGGGTCATCCTTTGTGCCGTCCCATAATAGCCAAAGCTTGGCTGGTTGCCCATGCTACACCGAACGCGCTTCGAGCGGTATCCTCGTTGGTGTGTCCGGAGCCGGCTTCATGGACATTGAGCTTTTGCCATGTTCCCGCCAGATGTGAGAAAGTTCCGATAGTCGCCTGGGAGTCATGAGAATCATGAGAATCAAAGGAGCCGCAATGAAATGGCGAGTTAAGCTGTGGATGTTTGCGCTTGCAACGATGACGCTGCTGAGTGTGGCCGCCGCCGCGCAGACCGGTACAGGCGGGCGTGGCGGCGATGTGGGAGGCGCGCCCGCGCAGATCGCACCTGCGCCAGCGCCGTTTACCCCGTCCGCAGCCTTCAAGACGCCGGTGGAAAAGCGAAGTTATGCTTTGGGGCTGGATCTTGGCCGGCAACTGAAGAAGCAATCTCTCGAAGTGGACTCGGCCCAGTTCACCCAGGGGTTCAAAGACGCCCTTGCCGGCAACCCGCCCCTGATGAGCGACGAAGAGGTCCGCGCCACCATCGTTGCCCTGCAAAACGAGATGAGAGCCAAGCAGGTTCAGGCCATGAAGGAAATGGCGGAGAAGAACAAGCAGGCGGGTGAGGAGTTCCTGGCCGAGAACAAGAAAAAAGCAGGAGTGGTGACGCTGCCCAGCGGATTACAGTACAAGATCCTGCAGGCCGCCGACGGCAAGAAGCCCACCGCCGAAGATACAGTGGTGTGCCAGTACCGCGGCACCCTGATCGACGGCAAGGAATTCGACAGCTCTTTTAAGCGCAACCAGCCGGCGACTTTTCAGGTCAACCGGGTCATCAAGGGATGGTCCGAAGCGCTGCAACTCATGCCGGTTGGATCGAAGTGGCAATTGTTCATTCCATCCAGCCTTGCGTATGGCGAACGCGGCGCCGGGGCTGAGGTTCCGCCAAACTCGACGCTCATTTTCGAGGTTGAGCTGGTCTCCATACAGCCCAAGACCCCGCCCAAACCTAAATGACGCCTCGATGATATGGACCCTCCGGCGCGTCTCCGTGGCGGCAAGAATTCCGTATGCGCGCCCGGCGGTTCATGTCACAATAGTGGCATACAACATTCAAGCTGCGCCGCGATCCGGCAATTTTGAGCGGTCCAGACCAGTTTAACGAAAGCTGCGCCCCATGAATGTTGATGGCTTCGGGTCGCGGCTATTCTGAAACCACGATTAGGAGCAGGCATGAAGGTTCTTTTGATCAGCGGCAGCCCCAAACCGAACGGAAACACCACGCAACTGTTGCAAGAGTGCGCCAAGGTCATTCAAGAGACAGGCGTGGAGACGGAGATCGTTTCGTTTGCAGGCATGAAGATCGAAGCGTGCATCGCTTGCATGAAGTGTTCTAAAGAGGGGCGAGTGCGGTCTCGATGACGGGCTCAACGAGATCATCGGCAAAGTCAAGCAAGCCGATGGCTTGATCGTGGGTGCTCCGGTTTACTTCGGAACTGCCCGTGGCGACGTGATGTGCGCTTTGCAGCGGATCGGCCAGGTTTCCCGGAACACCGACAAGTTCCTCACCGGCAAGGTCGGCGGGCCTATTGCGGTCGCGCGGCGTGGTGGCCAGACGCTCACCCTGCAGGAAATGCTGATGTTTTTCCTGATCAACGACATGATCGTGCCGGGATCGAGCTATTGGAACATGGTGTTCGGCCGGATGCCGGGAGAAGCGCTCAAGGATGAAGAAGGCGTCGCAACCGTGCGGCATTTCGGCGCTAACGTCGCCAACCTGGTGAAGAAACTGCATCCCGCAACCGCGAATTAGCGCGGGAGAATCTGCTCTAATGGTCCGGGAAAGTGCTGCGCGGCTTGGCTTCCAGCTTGCTTGCCTCGAGCGTCCGCATATACATGTTCAGCCTTGCGCTGTACTCGTCTTTCTTGTCGGGAGGAACCATCGCAATCACCCGTTGTTGCGTGGTCACAGCGTTTTCGAACTGTCCTTCCGCATAGTAGGCCGCAGCCAGAGTGGACAGGAACACCGGATTGTTCCTGAACGAAGTGGCCGCCTTTTGGGCGTAGTCCAGGGCGGCGCGGGGATTACGCAGGTCCGGATTTGATCCCAGGTAGATGACTGCTAGATTGTTCTGCGCGCTGGCGTAACCCTTATCGGCGGCTTTGCGGTACCAGTACATCGCCTTTTCCACGTCTTGCTCCAAGCCGCCCCGGCCTTTTTCATACATCAGGCCGAGATAATTCTGCGCTGATTCGTCCCCTTTATCGGCCGCCTTCTTGAACCAACTCACGCCTTGCGCTTCGTCTTTAGCCAGTCCCCCGCGGCCGTCCAAGCACATCAGGCCCAGGTTCCTCATGGCGTTTGCTTCGCCGAGGTCGGCCGCCTTGCGATACCAGTACGCGGCTTGCGTGTCGTCTTTCGCCAACCCGCCGCGCCCCTCTTCGTACATCCACGCCAAAAAGGTTTCTGAGTTCAACTGGCCTTGTTCGGCCGCCTTCTTAAACCAAACGGCTGCCGCGGCCTCGTCCTTCTTGACCCCGTCGGTGGCCAGCAAATAGGCCCGCCCCAGCAAGAACTGCGCCACCGCCTCGCCCTTTTCCGCCCGCGCCTGCAACTCGGCAAACCCGCTTCCGCCGCTATCCCCGAAGGCCAAACAGGCGATCGCCAGAATCACCAACCCGAGTGAACCCGATCTCCTCATCATTTGCGAGCCTCTCCAGATCAATGCCGGGCTATGCCGCCATTCCCCGCGGCGCAGCCATATAAATTTCTACACGGTTCCGACTACATTCTAGACCAGTTTCGCCAAAGGTAAATGCCATCACAAACACCTCAGCGGTCGGACGGACGGCAGAAAAACGCGTCCAAACCGGATGAGATCCCGGCACAAGACGGCGGGCTCCTATCACCTTGAAACCTGTTTCCCGCAGGCCGTGCAGACAACTCTGCTCTCCGTCTTCCAGCTCAGGGTGCGCCGCAAGCCGGCGCCGCGGGAGGCAATGCGGGGAAGCGTGACTGGCAGCGTCCCGCGCAGCGGAATCTCGCCAAAGATCGCCTTCACCGCGCTGATTTCCGATACCGTGGCCGTCGAGTAGAGACAAAGATAGTTCTGCACTTCCGGATAAAGGCTTGCCATGTAGGGACTTCCCAGGGCAAGGACAACCGTCTTGGAGCCGGCGCTTGCCAGCATCGCTTTCAGCAGGTCTCCGGTGCTCTGTTCGAGGCCGAGTCCGCCATCCGCTCCGCGTCGCTCGCGCCCTGGAACCGGGACGATATAGACCGGCGCGATCACCACCTTGGCCTGACGCACCGCCTCCAGCACGTCTGAAGCGAGCCAAGCCGCACTGGCTTCGTCGACATAATAGACCACCGCCGCCGCCAGACGGGCACGCAACAGCCGCTCGAAGCATGCGCCCAGAATCGCCGCGCACGTCATCCGTAAAGATCACCGTCACAACGTCATCGCCGCCGCGCTCTGCGGAACTCTTCAGCGGAAGCACCCGCCCGTTGTCGCGCACAAGGGTTACAGCGGCATCCGCCATCTGCTGCGCGATGGCCTGGTTTTCCGGCCTGCCGACCACTTCGGCGAGCGCATTCAAATCCACCAGACGCGATTGGTGCAATTTGAGTCCCGCCTTGGCCCGCAGAATCTTCAGCACCGAGGCGTCGATCCGGCTCTCCGCGATCTCTCCGCTTCGCACCGCCTGCACCACGCCTCGATAAGAATTCTCCAGGTCCGCCGGAGCCACGAGCATGTCTTCGCCCGCCTTCACCGCCTCGACTGCAGCCCGCGCCGCCGCATTGGCCGGCGGCAGCATCGCGAACAAAGACGTCAGCGCGCCCATGTCCATGGCGTCGGTGACCACTAGTCCGCGGAATCCCATCTGGCCCTGCAAAAGCTCTTGAATGATGCGGGGCGAAATGCTTGCCACCCGCTTGCTGTCGGGGTCCAGCGCGGGAGCGGTTACGTGAGCCATCATGATGCTGTCTACACCGGCTGCAATGGCGGCGCGGAAGGGCGCCAGTTCCACTTCGTTCAAGTGCTTCAGGTCGCCTCGCACGCTGGCCGCCGCCAGGTGCGTGTCGGTCTGGGTGTCGCCGTGTCCCGGAAAGTGTTTCGCCGTCGTCAGCATCCCGGTTCCCCGCGCGCCGGCGATGTAGGCGGCCACCAACTCGCCAGTTTCGGCGACATCTTCCCCGAAACTACGCGTGTTGATGATCGGATTCAGCGGGTTTGAATTAACGTCGGCCACGGGAAAAAAGTTCCAGTGCACCCCAACCGCCCGCGCTTCGATGGCCGTGATTCTGCCGAACAGGAAAGCGAAATCCTTGCTGTGCGTCGCTCCCAAGGCCATGGCGGACGGAAAAACCGTTCCCCCGTTCAGCCTCATGGGCAGGCCACGCTCGAAATCGGCGGCGAAGAACAGCGGCAGCTCCGAATCGCGCTGCAGTTGATTGGTCAGCGCCGCCATCTCGTACGGACTGCTCTTTTTCAGCAGCGATCCGTCCCACGGAACGGTTACGCCGAAGGCTCCGATATGGAAGCGGCGCATGGTGTCGCGCAGTTGCTGGTACTCGGGCCCATTCACGTTGAAAAATGCCGCGCGCGCCCAGATCATGAACATCTGGCCAACCTTCTCTTCGAGCGACATTTTTTTCAGCGTGGCGCGCGCCCACTGCTCGCCTTCCTGGTCCACTCCGATGCCTTGCCCGGGCTCGTCGGCCGCCTCCGGCGTCTGCCCGAAAGCACCCTGCACCAGCAGCCAACCAAGCAGGCACAAAAACAAAACTCTGCGCATGCGCCAACCATAGCAGCAGAGGATGCCAGCAGCAATCAGCGAAGTACCGCAATTTTGGTTGCTGAGTTCAAGATTCAAGACAGGTAAGTTGAACGGCAGGTGCCGCGGCGCGCGTTCAGCCTGCTAGCGCAGTTGATGCCAGGGCATTGCGAGTACGCCTGCGCCGACCATCGCGGGTGAGTTACCCGCGCCGTTGAGCTGCCAGCCCTCTGCTCCGGGTCGCCCTGTGGAAGTGCCACCCATCTCACTCGTACGCAGCTGCACATCGTGAGCCGTCAGCGTCTGCTCGCCGAGGAATCGAACCTCCGCCTTAGCGATAAAGGCGGTCTGCAACCACATTCCCATCACCTGCGAGAATTGCATGGTGATTTCCAGGCGCTTCAACCACCACGAAGGAGCCTTGAGAGGAGCGCCTTCGATGCGTCGCACGTTAAAGGTCGCAGCATCGATCCACGCCTGGCCGCGGATCAGGTCGTTGCCGTCGCGGCGCGGCGTGAGACTCAGGACATAGCAGTCATGTCCTTCGATGGTCTCTTTGCCGAGTAATTTGAAGCTGTAGTTCGCATCAGAAAGCGCTACGTCTTTCCAGGAAGAAGCCATCTCCGCCTCGTGTTCCAGCACGCGGCGAACCACCCGTTCGCCTCTGCCGTTTCCCGAGGTGGCGCGAATCGCATACTCCTTGGTGCCTGGGGGAGAATAGCTGACCTCGGCCTGCACCTGGGAGTTGCTCTCCGGCTTCTTGCCATTCACCAGCTCATAATTCCGCAAAACCGTGTAAGCACGCGCCCCCAGGTGATTTTCCTGCTGGGCATGGGCCAGGCGCTCGACGATTTCGGCTAATGCCGGTGCATCCTTAACATTAGAAGGAATTTGCTGGGCCACAACGTGCCTGTCCAAGCAGGCGCAGAACGCAACCAGTACCCCCAGCCCGACCGCGCCCCATTTTCCGGCCCTTAACTTCACAGCGCCTCCGCCCCTGACTCAAGCAACTCTCTCGCCACATAAATGCAGGGCCAACCCGAGGGAGCGAGAGCATATTTTTTCCCCCAACCCGGAAAAATTTCCCCGGTGTGCCCCTCAGGTTCAGATGCATTGCAGAGCCGGAAGAGAGGCTTGCCCCAGAGTCAGAGACGAGGCGGGGAATCCGGATCAGAGATGAAACGCATGGAGAATCAGCAATTGGGGCGTGAGCAGATGCCGATACAGATGAAATCAACGCCGAGCGCTTTACTCCGCATTCGACGACACTCCGACGGTCTCCAGCTCCGGTTTTGGCCGGCGTCCAGCCATCTCGGCTCCGGCGTTCGGAGACAGAGTCCAAGCCGAGTAGGCCGAAGATGCGGCGATGAGCCCCAGGACAAGAAAGGCCGGCCAGAAATCGCCGGCGACGATTTTGGGATGGCCCTGAAGGAAGTTCGATGCCTGCAAGGCGAAGGCCCCCACGGTTACGCCCACGCCCAGCGAGAGCTGCTGCACGGTGGCGAACAGGCTGGTGGCAGCACTGACACGATGGTCCGGTATCTCGGCATAGGTGATCGCGTTCAGGGCAGTGAACTGCAGCGAGCGGAAGCATCCGGTGACCACCAGCACGATGAAAATCAGCGAGTGAGGCGTTTTTGCCGAAAACACTCCGACCGCGGCGATCGTCGCGGAGGCGAATACGCTATTTACCAGCAGCAGCCTGCGGAAGCCGTACAGGCGCAGAAACAGTTTGATGATGCTTTTGATGAATAAGGCCCCCACGGCCGAAGCACACGTCAGCATCCCCGATTGCAAAGGGCTCAGCCCGAATCCCAGTTGCAGCATCAGCGGCAACAGGAGCGCCATCGCGCCGACACCAATGCGAAACAAAGAGCCTCCGCCGACCCCCACCCAGAAGGTCGGAACCTTGAACAGGTTGAATTCCAGCAGAGGCTTCGCTTTGCGCCGGGCGAGACGGAAATAGATATAGGTGATGGCGGCGCCAAAGAGGATGCAGGCGGCGGCGAGCATCCGCGGCACCACGTCCTCGGTAATCGCGCTCAGCCCGAACATCAACACCGACAAGCCGACAGCCGAGAGCACGAACCCTGACGTGTCCAGCGGCGCGACTTCGCTCTCGCGCACGTTATCCATGAAACGCAGGGCGAGAAAAATGCCCAGGATGCTGATTGGAACGTTAATGAAAAAGATCCATCGCCAATGCCAATAGGTGGTGATGAAGCCGCCCAGCGGCGGCCCGCAGAGCGGCCCAAGCAAAGCCGGAACCGTGAGGTAATTGAGCGCCGTTACCAGCTCATCCCGGCTCACCGTGCGCACAATCACGATGCGCCCCACCGGAACCATCATGGCGCCGCCTACACCTTGTAGGAAGCGCGCCGCCACGAAAAAACCGAAAGAGCGCGCCAATCCACAGAGCATGGAACTGACCATGAACGTCGCAATCGCGGAGCAGAACACGATCCGCCCGCCAATACGGTCGGTGAGCCAGCCCGATACCGGTATGAAAACGGCCAGACTGACCAGGTAGGAGCTCAATCCCAGCTTGAGCACGATCGGAGCCACGCCCAAGTCGCGTGCGATCATCGGCAGAGAGGTCGCGATCACCGTGGCGTCGACGTGCTCCATGAAAAGGGCACAGGCCACGATCAAAGGAACCAGCATCGTCGGACGGATGCCGGGCCGGAACCTTCTGCCCGGTGAGGCGGGCGAAGCATGGCCTTTCGGTGCTAAGTCGTTTTGACTGGAGTTTGGCACAGCGCGCGTCGCGAGATCCTGGAGATAGTATCTACTGGTTTCCTCCAGTCGTAAATCAGCAATTCACCCCTTTTCGGCTATTTCCTAGTGAAGCAACAGCAGCGCGTTTACCCAGTCGGCCCACAAATGGCAAAAGGCGGCAGCGTTGCGGGCAGCGCTGCTCGTCCTATAAATGTCACAGACCCTAGTCCACGGTCAGCGTGAGGCTGAGAGTAGTGGGCGTGACGGTGGCACTCGTGCCGGTAATCGTCAGCGTGTAAGTTCCGGTGGCCGTGCCTATACTTTTCCCCGTGGAGAACGAAGTTGCCGGCACTGAACCGCCTCCGCCGCAGGAGGCCATAAGCATGGTGAGAGCCAAAAATCCGCCAATAACCCACTGCCGGATGAGTTTGCGGCGCCGCCTGCCTCGCCAACCGGCCAAGGCAAATGGCGTCAGCAAGGCCAGCGCGAAAGTAAACCGAGCGCGTCCCTTTCCGGGATGAGCCAGGCTGGCGGACTGGGCCACCGTCGACACGGTCACGGTTACCGGCACGGTGCTGTTGGCGGAGACGGACGAAGACGCCGGCACGATGGAACACACCGCCGTCGCCGGCGCTCCAGTGCAGGTGAGCGCTACCGTGCCATTGAACGATGCGCCCGAAATCAAGTTGAAAAGGTAGGTGGCAGCAGCGCCCGCCGTTACCGTCTGCGATGTGGAACTATTTGCCTGCGCGGTTAGAAAAAAAACCGCGCCGCCATTGGCAACCGTCACCGTGACTGAGGAGGCCGCGCTGTTTCCCGCGCTGTCTTTCGCCACGGCTGTGATGGCGTGGCTCCCGTTCGCGGTTTGAAGAGTGTTCCACGACATCGTATACGGCGCCGACGTGACCTGCGGGCCAAGATTGACGCCATCGATCGCAAACTGAACCCCTGCCAGCGCCAGACCAGCCGATGCGCTTGCCTGGACCGTAACGGTTTGTGAGACCACACTGCCATTGGCCGGAGAAGTGATGGAAACAGTCGGCGCCACGGCGCCAGACAAGCTTGGATCGATCACACTGAGGCTGCTGGAAGCCGTGTTGGCGACAAATACCAGGTCCGGACTCAGGCTCACGCCAATGGCGGACGGCTCCGAGCCAACCGCGATGGTCGCCGTCTGGTTGGTCACTCCGTCAATGACGGTGACCGCGCTACCTGTAGAGTTGGCAACGTATATGCGGTTGATGGCGGAGTTGACGGCAATGGCTTGGGGTTCGCCCGGCGAGGCAAGCGCGCCGGCGATGTTGCTCGCGCCGTCGATCACGGTCACGGTATCGCTAAGGTAATTCGTAACGTAGATCTTGTTGGTTGCGGAGTTCACGGCTACTCCCCACGATGCGCTGTTGAACACTACGCTGGGCACCGTGGTGGTGACGGTATTCGTCGCCCCGTTGATTACCACTATGCCGGTTGCATTCGGGGTGTTGTTGCCGACGTAGACCGTATTCGTCGCGGTGTTGACCGCTATTTGACTAAAATACAAACCGACATTTTTGATCGATGTGGGCGTGTTCGTTGCGCCGTTGATGACGGTCACCGTGCCATCCTGGTTGGCGACATACACCATGTTGGTAACCGGATTCACGGCCAGCCAGCGGGGCCCGGTTCCGGTGTTGATGGTCGTCACAACCTCCGTCGAGCCATTGATTGCGCTGACCGTATTGCCGGTACCGCTCCCATAGTTGGTTACGTAGATGGTGTTGGTGCTGGCGTTGACCGCAATATTGAGGGGTCCGTTCCCGACCGTGACCGTTTGCACGTTGTAACTGCCATCGATAACGCTGACGGTATTGCCTCCATAATTGGCAACGTAGGTCTTGTTGGTCGTGGCGTTGACCGCAATGCCATTAGGACCGGAGCCCGGGCTGATGCCCACGGACACGACCGTTACGACAGCATAGGGGGAGACGGCATTCACCACATACACGCTGCCTGGGTTCGCGCTGCTTGGGTTGTTCGAGGTGACGTAAATCTTGTTGGTTACGGAGTTGACGGCGAGCGATTGTGGTGAAGCGCCCAGCGCGATATTTGCTACATTCTGATCAGCCGCGGCAGGAGCTGCCCATAGCAAGATTACGATGGCCCACAGCGGACAAACGAGCCCGCTGCTGCTGCGAATTCCCTGCATGATTTCCCCCGGGGCCATTGCTTGGATCGAAATCTGCCGCCAGTCGGCCAACCCGGGCGGCGTTGGGCACAACTATGCGGCCGGCCGTGTGGATATAGCTGCCCCCGGTCGCAAAATAACTATGGCATCTCGCAGTACGCTGAAAGCGGTATGAACGGCAGCTTGAGCAACCGTTGCTTGATCTGTTAGACCACGGCTTCCGCGTCCATGCCTTCCGTTTTGTATTTAAATTCCAGTAGAATCGCGGCCACCGGCGCTGCCTTCATATCTTCATCGCCGTTTGGCTGCTCGTCGCGTTGCGGGCGGCGATCTTGACGCAATCCTTTCGATGCAAATCCTGACACAATCCTTGAGACTCAGAAAGTTTAGTGAACAGGGTTGAGCCGGTCTGATCACAATTGCTCATCGCCAACAAATATTGTCCGCACTTCGAAACGGAGATTGCGGGACAAAACTTGGCGACGGAGGAGTGCGGCAACCGGTAGTCGGCGGGACGGGTTTGGCGGGACGTAGCAATTCGGGAAGCGGGCTAGCGCAATTCCCCAGTAGGTATATCCCAATCTACCAGATTGTCATGGCGAGCGAAGTCGAGCCACCTTTTGTTTCTGCTGCCGAAAACAAAGGGTGGCTCCACAATCACCCCAGCGAGCCGAGCCTCGCCGGGGACCCCGATCCTCCGCTTCGCTCCGGTCGCCATGACATTTCCTTGGGAATTCCGGCTACACCAATCCGGAAATTGCCTTAGCTGAATTGCGGCAGATGCACGTCCGTCGCCGCATGCGAGGCCTCCGAGGAAGCTCCGTTCGACGGCTTCGGCCGGCAGTAGAAGAGGCGGGCAGGCAGAAGGTTACGCGGCTCGAACTCTTCGTCCACGGAAGCGAAAACCGAAGTCAGCTCCGGCAGGACGGTGCGCGTAAATTGATAGACAAGCAGGCGGCCATCCTGGCGCAAAACACGATTCGACGCGGTCAGAATCGAGAAACGCAGCGCCTCGGGCATGGTGCTGAACGGAATGCCGGAGATGACGAAATCCGCTGCTTCAAAACCCAGGCTCCGGACCACGTCTTCGACAATCGCGGCGGAGCCATGGACGATGCGCACCCGCCTGTCGCCCGCGAAGATGCGCCGGAGATGCCGCACGAACTCCGGATTCACCTCGAGGAGAACGCAACAGGCATCGCGATGCATCTTGCTCACCACCGCGTTGCTGATATTGCCAATGCCGGGCCCGTATTCGACGATCAGCCGGGCACGCTCGAAATCCACCCTCCGCAGCAGACGTTCGGTGAGAAATCTGGAACTCGGGACGACCGACCCCAAGGCGGCCGGATGCTTAAAAAAATTCCTTAGAAAGAGCAGCTTCGGATTTGGCATCGATGCTTTCAGATTTCAGATAAGGTGCAAAGTCTCGTTCCATATTTCAATTTCAGCTTCTGGAACTCAGTCGATGACATCCCAGCCCACGGGTGGGTAGACATTTTCCGAATCGTCCACGAACACAATGCCCGCAGCTTCTTTCGAAGGGACGCCGCCGTAGGCGAAGACAAGCTCAACCTCTTCGGTCCGGCTGGCGTTGGCCACGCCGTGAATGACGCCTTCGGGCGCAAAGACGAAAGTACCGGGCGGACATAGGATCTTCTTGGCTTCCGGCCCAATCAGCAGCACCATGGTACCGCGGATGATGTACATCGACGCTTCGGCGTAGAGATGCACGTGGCGCTCATTGCAGGTGTGCGGAGGAATGATCGTCCTTCCCATGGCGATCCGCTTGGAGCCGACCACTTCCCGGCTGATTCCAAAGTTAATGCTCAGGCCCTTTTCATACTTGGTGTCGGTTACCACCTGCGACCAGTGGCCGGTCTGCGGTAGCTGCTTGGTCATCTCCGCCAACTTATCTAGCTTGTAATACTCTGCCGCCATGACAACTCCTTTGAGATATTTTTGCTGGATTATCGCACACCAGCAGCCGTGCCGATTCGCCGCGAAATTTATTGACAAGTGAGTAACCAGAATCCTAACATGTAACACCACTCAGGTCAGATACTTGCAACGCTCTCTCGTTCCCGAGAAACCCTTTGGCGAGAGCTTGTGGCTGCGACTGGCCGAGAGGAAATCCAGGTGCGCATCAGCCGGAATCCGACTGGCAGCGCCAACAGTTCAAAACGGACGGCGGCACGTGCTCCATGCCGTTCAATCTACGGATAGGAACCAGAAGAATGGCCAATGAGAAGCCTGCCAATTCCGCCACGATCACCTTCAGCGAGCTGTTTGCCAAACTGGAGACCTCGCCGCTTACCCTTAATCATTACAAGCTGATCACGGCAGCCGTGCTCGGGGACATGCTCGAGTTCTTTGACTATTACATCATCGGCTTCGTGTTGTCGTTTATCGTCGTCCCCTGGAAATTGAATTTTGCCGCCACCGCGACCGTGCTGTTGAGCGCGGGAGTTGGCAGCCTGATCGGATCTTTCTTCTTCGGTTACCTGGCGGACCGGATCGGCAGAATGCCGGTGCTCTTCCTCTCCACCGCGGCCTTCACCATCCCGAGCGGCATTATGTACTTTACCCCGGAAGGAAACTGGATATTCCTCTCGGTGTTTCGCTTCCTGGTGGGATTTGGGGTTGGCGGCCTCTATTCGGTTGACATGCCGCTGGTGCAGGAATTCATGCCCAGCCGTTATCGCGGCGCCATCGGCGGAGTGGTGTGCGCACTGATTCCCGCTGGGACATTGCTGGGAAGCTTGTCGGCCGCATACCTGACCCCAGTCATTGGCTGGAGAGGACTGTTTCTAATCGGCCTGGCTCCGGCGCTGCTGTGCCTGCTGTTCCGCTTCTGGATGCGTGAGTCGCCGCGCTGGCTGGTCAGGCAGGGAAAGTACGAGCGGGCGGTCAAATCCATCAATTGGGTTACCGGCGATAATGTCGACTATCGGAACGTCGTGGTCGACGAGAAAATACTGGTCAATGAGCCGGCGCCGCGCTTCGTTGAAATCTTCAAGTATCCGCGCAGCGTGGCCGTATCGTGGATCGCCAGTTTCTTTCAGTCGATCATGGATTACGGTTTCGTGCTGTGGGGACCAACGCTGCTGGCGCTGGTGCTGAAGGTTCCGGCGATCAAGGCGGCCAAGATGTTTATCTTCATCTCGATTTCCGCCATCATCGGAAAATTCATTTGGTCTTACCTGTCGGAAGCCCTCGGCCGCCGCGTGAGTGGGATGATGATCGGCGTCGGATCCATGATTACCTGTTTGATCGTGGCTCGTTACTTCAATTCCTATTGGGGAACCGTGCCCATCATCTTCCCGGCTTTCATCGCCGTCTACGCCTTCATCAATGGTGGGTGGTCGGTTACAGGCCCGTACTCGACTGAGATCTGGCCGCAGCGGCTGCGCGCCACCGGTATGGGTTCGGCTTATGGCATCGGCGGCCTCGGCAGGATCTCCGGCCCCATGGTTCTGGCCCTGTTTGCCGGAACCACCAACCTGGTTTCGCCCAAGGCAACCGTGACCGCGGTGGGACCGGCGTATGTCTTCTTCGCCCTTTGCGGTCTGTTGCTGGCGGTGATCTATTACTTTGGCATTGAAACCCGAGGCAAATCCCTGGTTGCTATCGAGACAATCTTGAACACGCCCCGGGTGAAAAAGGCCGCCGCGGGACGATAGCCGAACTACGGATGGGCGCGGGTGAATCGCGCCCATCCACTACACCCGTCGAAAACATTCGGGGGGCGACCTCGGACTTCGACCTCAGACTGGCGCATCGCGATCAGTTTGCTCCAGACTCTTCCTGGAGCTGCAGCAAGCGATCCATCTCCTCCCGACTCTCCCTCAAATCAGGCTTCGCCTTAACGTGTTTGCGGTTCCGATCGGAATCCGTGTCGCTGGGCATGTTCGGGCTCGATGCAGTGCTCTGACTCGGCTGAGCGAACATGCTGCTGTTATCCGCCGGTGCGGGTGCCGAAGCAGTCTGGTCGGTAGACTGCGTCGCGTATTGATCCGAAGCGGTTGTATTTTCGGTCTGTGCCTGCGCACTCAAAATGAAACCAAGTGCCAGCATTGGAAGCAGCGCGAGAATTCTAAAATCTTTCATGTAACGTTCCTCCTGTTTATTTTTCGTTCGCCTTTCACTGCTATGAACCATGGAGAAACGGATTTATTCCCCGCGATTTTCAAATGATCGCGCAGCGCGTCCCATTGGTTGAGTGATTGAGTGGAGGAGCGGTCGATCGGTTGATCGGTGGAAGAGCGCAGCCTGCAATTGCGATTTGCCGGGATGTGTATTAGAGTGTTGCTCGAAAATTTGCTCTATCCTGAATCTTTCTAACAAGCTCTCACCGGGGGATCGATGAACAGGCGCGATTTTCTAGTTGGAACCGCCATTGCCGGCGGGGTATCTCTCGCCGGACCGTTGGGCACAGCGCAAACAGCCGGCGGCGACCCGCGTAAACCGGTTATCGACACGCATGCGCACTGGTATCCGCCAGCCTGGGTCGACATGATTGTCAAAGACGGGCCGAAGTATGGAGCTCAGATCGGGAAAAACGACAAAGGCTACGTAACCTTTGCCACCACCAAGTTCACGGTTGTCTTTTCGCCGGATTTTGTCGAGATGTCGAATCGAATCCAGGCGATGGACAAGCAGGGCGTCGATATGCACGCGCTGTCGCTGACAAATCCCATGGTCTACTGGGCTCCGGCTGACTTCGGACTCGCGCTCTCCCAGGTCTTCAACGATAGCTGCGTTGAAGCCCATGCCAAGTATCCCCAACGTTTTGTGGGCATGGCGATGCTGCCGATGCAGGACCCCAAACTGGCGCTCCAAGAGCTGGAGCGGGTCAGCAAGCTGCCGGGGATGCGCGGCGTTTACATGTCCACCGTGCCCGCGGGGCGGGAGATGGACTACCAGGAGTACTTCCCCATTTACGCCAAGTGCGAAGCGCTTGACTGGCCGATTTTTCTGCATCCGGTGGACACCATCGGTCCGGAGCGCACGGCGAGATTCTATCTGCGCAACCTGTTGGGCAATCCATATGATACGGGGGTTGCCGCAGCCTACTTGATCTTCGGCGGGGTCATGGATGCATTCCCCAAACTGCAGATCATGCTGCCGCACGGCGGCGGAACCTTCCCATGGCTTTCCGGACGCCTCGACCGCGGGGTTGCGGTGCGCCCCGAGCTGAAGCACATGAAGCAGCCGGCAACCGCGTACCTGCGCCGCTTTCATTACGACACCATCACCCACAATCCTCAGATTCTCTCCTACCTGATTCAGTACGTCGGCGCCGATAGAATCGTTTTGGGTAGCGACTATTGCTACGATATGGGCTATGACATGCCGGTGCAGGTATTAGAGAAGACTCCGGCGGCCGAGCGGTCTCTGATTCTTGGCGCCAACGCCGCAAAGCTGCTCAAGATTCAGGTCTGATGGTCGATGAAAGCTGGCGGCGAAGTTGCGGAAATTCATGCAACAAATGTTTGGGAGCGTCGTTCTGAGCGACCACAGGGAGCGAAAAATCCCCGCGCGGCTTGCGGTTGAGACGCAGCTGAAGGACTTCATCGGAAAGCCCAGAGCGGCTCTGTGTGGGACAGTTCCCTGGGATGTTTCGCTGTGCTCAACATGACACTCCCGAGGTATGTGGTAGCGGCGAACTTTTAAAGGAGAAATGCAGAATGGAAGATTTCGGGGTTGTTGTCGGAGGTGTGCAATGAGGGATCGTAAGGCAAAGCGGATTGGGCTGGCCATCATTGGCGCGGGCCGCGTCGGTCTGTTCCGCGGAGAAGTGGCGGCGCGCCATCCCCAGGTGGACTGGATTGGTATCGCCGAGATCAAGCCGGAGCGGGCGAAGCTGGTGGCGGAAAAAGTCGGCGCCGATTTCGTGACCAGCGATTACCGCGAGCTGCTCAAACGCAAAGAGGTCACCGCGGTCATCATATCGACCGATGAGCATTTGCATGTCGATCCCATCCTGGCGGCGGCCGAGCAGGGGCACTCGTTGATGATCGAGAAACCGCTGGCCACCGATCTGGCCGATTCCGCGCGGGTGATGAAGGCGATCCAGGCAACCGGCGTCGACGCCGTGGTGGGATACACGCAGCGCTTCCGGCGTCGCTGGCTGGCGGCAAAAGAAAAAGTCGCAATCCGGACAGTTGGGCGACGTGACCCTGGTAAGTTCGCGCGCCTTCATGAACCGTCTGGTGGCCATCGACAACTACAAGCGTACAGACCATCCGGAGAAGATTTCGCCGATGGTGATCTCGGGTACGCACGCTTTGGACATCGTGATGTGGATGATGGAGGCCAAGACTCCGGTCGAGATCTACGCCCGCTCGATTGACAAGGCGCTGGGACCGGAGTGGAAGGGAATCGATGCCACCTCCGGCGTGATTACCTTCAGCGATGGCAGTATCTACCAGGCGACAATCTCGTGGGCACTGCCGGTGGTGTGGCCGGGCGCCGTCTACAGCCTCGATGTCGGCATCGTGGGCACGGAGGGCGTGCTGACCATCGACGACACCCATCGCGACATCGTGCTGGCGACGAGCAAGGCGCAGGCCGAAGGCTACAACCCGGACACCACGCGCCGGGTCGATTTCATGGGAAGCTATCCTCCGGGAGACATGGCTCTGGGCGAATTGCGCGGACCGATGCGGGACGAGACCGAGCAGTGGCTCAACCGCGTCGCACTGGGTCTGCCGACACAGCACGCCACCGCGGCAGAGGCTCACAATCGTCTGATGCTGACCAAGGCGTTCGACCTTTCCGCCCGGCTCAAAAAGCCGATCAAGCTGCCGATCACGGCGGAGCAGGACGTTTACTAAGCGGATGAGGACGGCTGCCCCATCCTAGCCTTTGCTAGGGTGGGGCTTTTTGTTGGCAGAGGGAATGTTGAGCTATGCCGTGAAGGGTCCTCTGCCCTGGCGTCGAAGCGCACGAGGCTGGAATGGCGTACTCCCGCCGTCGAACTCTCGACCACGTCGGAGCAGATCGAACTGGCATATAATGCTTACCGTTTCCCAAGTCAGAAGGAAATTTTTGATGAACACTAAAAATCAAACCACTGGCAGCGTGCCACGGATTTCGCGAATCCTCGTCGCAATCGACTTCTCGCCTCATGCCGGCAATGCTTTGCAATGGGCTCGGTCTCTGGCTAACGCGCTCGGGGCAAAGCTGATTTTGTTGCACGTGATTGACCACGTTAGCGGCGCGGTGGCGGGGCTGGGCGCGGAGACAAGCAGCGGCGTGGCTGATGTCGCTCCGCTCTATGCCTTGCGCGAGCAAGCCGATAAGCGCATGGGAGAGTTGAAGGCGCTGATACCCGAGGCTCAGACTATCGTTCGCGAAGCTTCACCGCGTCCCGCGATTGTGGATGCCGCGGTGGAACTGAATTGCCAAATGATCGTGATGGGAACCCATGGTCACTCGGGATTGGAGCATCTGCTATTGGGCAGCGTTGCCGATTATGTCGTGAGGAACAGCAAAGTTCCCGTGCTCACGATTCACGTGGATTGATTGCCTAGCGCCGTAGTTAGCAGATGGCTCGTAGCCCACATCCGCATTCTCCCTCTTGATGGTTCCGTGCCCATATCTGCCGCGGTTAGCGGCTGTGGGCGGTGGCGCCCATCCTTTCCCCGCGGCGCACAGGGTCTAGATTTGAGCAGTAAAGATCAGGAGGAAATCATGCCGGACGGAGGCGAGCTTGTCCGCAAACAATTCGGGGCCCATGCCGCCGATTACGTGACCAGCACGGTGCATGCCCAGGGGGAGAGCCTGTCGCGTCTGGTGGAACTTACCGACCCACAGGCCACTTGGCTCGTGCTCGACGTCTCGACCGGAGCGGGACACACGGCGCTGGCGTTTGCTCCCCACGTGGCGCACGTCGTGGCGACGGACCTGACGCCGCAGATGCTTGAGGCCGCGCAAAAGCTCGCACAGAAGCGCGGGCTGACGAATGTCGAGTACCGGGTGGCCGATGCCCAGCAGTTGCCCTTCGACAGCAACTATTTCAACCTGGTGACGAACCGCATTGCCTTGCACCACTATCCAGACATGTGCACCGCCGTAAAGGAAATGTCGCGGGTGTGCCGGCCCGGTGGCTTGGTCGCACTCGTCGATAACACCGTGCCGCCCGAGGAAGACACGGCAGCGTTTATCAATCGGTTTGAGACCTTGCGGAACCCGTCGCATCACTGGGCCTATCCGTTGGCGCAGTTGGAAGCCGCTTTCGCTGAGGCACGGTTGGCCGTAGCGCACTGCTTGACGCTGTCAAAGTCCATGGAATTCGATCCGTGGGTTCGCCGGATGGGAGCGAGCGAGGCAATGGTTGCCGAGCTAAGAACGATGCTGCTGGCTGCTCCGGATGGGGCTCGTGCGTTTTTGGCGCCGCGACTCGTCGAGGATAAATTGTTCTTCACGCTGACGGAGGCAATCGTAATTGGGCGGAAGGCGTGAGCGATTTCTTCGCATCCCAGTTTAGCCAACAACGGGCGAACATGGGGCACCATCGGTTCCTTCGCTCCTCCACCCCATCAACCGCAACTACGGCGGTTGTTGGGGACCCCGGCTCGCTCAGGATTTCGGCAGGCGGCTCGGACGCCGCCTTTACGCCTCAAGTTTTTCCTGCAATGCCTGGAGAATTTTCTCGGGGGTTGCCGGCAGGTGTCTGATGCGCACCCCAATCGCATTCTGGATGGCGTTGACGATGGCCGGGGCGGTCGGCAACAGCGACGGCTCGCCAATGCCCTTGGCCCCGAAGGGTCCCGTCGGTTCCGGGCGTTCGACAATGCTGGTGATGATCTCGGGCACATCCAAAGCCGTGGGAACGATGTAATCGGTGAGTTGAGGATTGCGCACACGGCCCTGGTTGACGACCATCTCCTCCATCATCCCGAAGCCCACTCCCATGGCGACGCCGCCCTCCACTTGTCCTTCGACGAATAGAGGATTGATCATCTTGCCGCAGTCGTGCACCGCGGTTATTTTGAGAATCTCTACTTCGCCGGTTTCGGTGTCGACCTCGACTTCGGCGACCTGCGCGCCGAAAACGTAAGTGCCAAACGGTTTGCCGTGGCCGGTCTCTTTATCCAGCATGGTAGTCACCGGATTGAAGTTGCCGACGCCCATGGGCGGACGGCCCTTGCCCATGTAAGCCTTCTGGGCGACGGCGCCGATGGTGACTCTTCGCTCGGGAAAGCCGGAGACGTAGATGAATCCCTCACTTGATGCCAATCCATTCGGGCTGACGCCGAGGTCCTCGGCGGCCACTTCGAACAGAATCTGCCTGGCCTGCGCCGCGGCTTGCTTGACGGCGTTGCCGACAATATAGGTTACGCGACTGGCTACGGTGCCCGCGTCGAAAGGCGTCAACTTGGTATCGGCAGCCGTCACGGTTACCTTGTCATACTCGATGCCCAACTCCTCGGCGGCGATCTGCGCCAGGATGGTGGTGGAACCCTGGCCGACATCGACCGTGCCGATCGACAGATTGGCGGTGCCGTCCTGGTTGATCTTCAGAAAAGCCGATCCCGGGTTGGGGTACGAGGTAAAGCCAATGGGATAAAACATGGCGGCAATACCTCTGCCTCTTTTCTTCATAATGCCTTGACCTCGCTCTCCCAACCCAGCTCCACCGCTTTGTAAACTTCGTCATTCCAGCCGGACAATTCCACGGCGCGCCGGACGCACTCGGAGACGGTGACGGCTTCGAGCACCTGTCCGGTGGGCAACGCGTAGTTGTCCACCAACAGATTCTTCAAGCGGAACTCCACCGGATCCAGGCCAAGCTCGGCCGCCAGCGTGTCCATGTGAACTTCGTAAGCGAAGCCAAGCTGGGTTACGCCGAAACCGCGCATCGCGCCCCCGACCGGCTTGTTGGTGTAGACCACATAACCATCGATGCGAACATGCGGGATGCGATACGGCCCGGCGGCATGGACGCAGGCTTTGGTCAGGGTAGATTCGCCCCAGCAGACGTAAGCTCCGCTGTCGCTGATGATCTCCACTTGCCGGGCCACCAGAGTACCGTCTTTTTTCAGCCCCGACTTGTACTTGAGGAGGTAGGGATGGCGCACGGTGGAGACCTCGAATTCGTCTTCGCGGGTAAAGGCGATCTTGACCGGCTTGCCGGTTTTGATGGCGAGCAGGGCGAGTACAGGCTCCATAGTGAGTTCGTTCTTGCCGCCAAAGCCGCCGCCGACAGCCGTGGTAATGAGCCGGATGTTGTTGATCGGCATCTTGAGGATCTTGTTCATGTCGGAGACGACCAGAAACGGACGCTGCACCGACGACATGACCAGCAGTTCGCCGGAGGGCAAAATCTCGGCGTAGGCGGCGTGCGGCTCGATATGCGCGTGCTCCACCATCGGGGTGGACATCCGCTCCTCGAAGATGACGTCGGATTCCTTCCAGCCCTGCTCAACATCGCCGCTGCGAATTTTGAGATGGGACGCCAGATTGCTTTCGCCATGGATCTTGACGGATTCCGGTTTCATCGCCTCGAGCGGATCGAAAATGGCGGGCAGCGGCTGGTATTCCACTTTGATCAGCCGCAAGGCTTCTTCAGCCGCCTCCCATGACTCGGCGGCTACGGCGGCCACGGCGTCCCCGTAATGGCGAACCTTCTCGTCGACCAACAGCGGCTGGTCCTGGTGAGTAAAGCCAAAGCGGTTGTGCGGCACGTCCTTGTGGGTGATGACGGCCTTCACCCCGGCCAGTTTTTCCGCCGCCGAAGTATCGATCTTCAAGATTCTGGCGTGGGCGTGCTGGCTGCGCAAAATCCTGGCGTGCAGCATGTCCGGACGGAAAACATCCTCGCCATACTGCGATTTGCCGGTCACCTGCAGCACGGCGTCGTTTCTGGGGAAACTCTTTCCGATCACATCGTGACTCATTACCTGTAACTCTCCTCGGGCTCAAGCTGTTGCAGTTCAACGGCAGCCTGCTGCACGGCCTTGACGATTTTCACATAGCCGGTACAGCGGCAGATATTGCCGGCGATGCCCTCGCGAATCTCGCGTTCGCTGGGGTCGGAATTCTTATCCAGCAGCGCCTTGGCCGACAGCAACATTCCGGGAGCACAAAAACCACACTGGACGGCGGCATTGTCGACGAACGCCCGCTGCAAGGGGTGCAGATTGGCGGGATCGCCCAGACCCTCGATGGTGAGAATCTCCTTGCCATCCGCCTTGACGGCAAGGTACAGGCAGGAGTTGATGGGAGTGCCATCGATCAGCACGGTGCAAGCGCCGCATTCTCCAGTGCCGCAGCCTTCTTTGGTGCCGGTCAGCCCAATGCGCTCGCGGATGACATGCAGCAACAGGTCTTTGGCATCGACTTCGAGGGAATACGGCTGGCCGTTCACTTTCAGGTTGATGTGCTTTCTCATTTACAGGCCTCCGCCCGCGGCTCGAACCTCAGTCTGAGTGTTCTTTTGTCGTGCCAGGGCAATTTCCAGGGCACGGCGCACCAGCACTACGCTGATTTTGCGCCGGTAGTCGGCGGAAGCGCGCAGGTCGCTGATCGGAGAGGTCTCCGTGGCGGCAACCGCGGCGGCTTCGGCAAATAGTTGCGGGGTCAACTTCTGCCCTTTCAGGAGTTGCTCTGCTTTGTACGCCCGGATAGGGGTGGGCGCAACCGCCCCGAGGGCGATGCGAGCCTCAGAAACCTGTTGGCGGTCCATGGCAAGACCCGCCGCAGCGTTCACGATCGACAAAGTCAGGGCTTTGCGGCGGCCCAGGCGCAGAAAGCTCGCGGTAAAGTCTTGCCGCAAGGGCACGATGATTTCGGTCAGAATCTCGCCCGGTTGCAAAAGAGTGCGGCGCGGACCAAGGAAGAACTGCTCGATGGGGACCAGCCGCTCGCTGCCTTGCGCCTGCAAGCGAAGCGTGGCCCCGAGCACCAGCAGCGCAGGCGCTCCGTCGAGCGAGGGCACGGCCGAGCACAGATTGCCGCCGATGGTGGCCTGGTTGCGTGTCTGCACCGCGCCTACGTGAAGCGCGGCCTCTGCGATGGCGGGCAGTCTCCGTTGCACCTGGGGATGCTCGCAGAGGGCGGTGAAGGTCACGGTGGCGCCGATTCTGGCTTGGGCTTCATTCGAGTCAGAGTCAAAGAGGATGTGATCCAAGCCGGTATCGGCCAAGTCGATGAGATAATCCACGTCCTTGACCCGGCCCCGCAGCCATGGGATCAGGTCGGTTCCTCCAGCCAGAACCTGCGTCTTCTTTTCCTTAAGGCCGTCGAGGACGCTTAAGGCCTCGCCCAAGCTCGCCGGCTTGAGGTATTCAAAGGTATTGAGCAACATCGCAATCCACTCCTATCGGTGGAAAATCGAGCAGCCGAGTGAAATTCAAAAGAGCCTGGTTGGCGGAAGGCCCAAGCCATCACATATCTAAGTCAGAGCTGACGTAAGTCAGATCTTACGGGATGCTGCGCTCTCTTTGAAAGCCGACGTTGCTCAAGCAGGGCGAGCCCTGATGCGGTAAGCCTGACGATACAGCGCCCATTCAGCTCATCCCTTATGACAAGTCCGCGATCATTTGCATCCTCCCAAACCGGGAGCTTCGGGCATGAGGTGCGCCACGCATCCACTACTTCTTCGTAGCTTCGGTCGTGGCCCGCCAGCCACTCCAGGAGATCGAGGATCAGACTTTCTACTACCGTGTCGCCCATGGCTTTTACTTTCCTCGTCTCATCTCCAGAATTGATTGTTGTTTTGAGATGGCACAAGAATATGTGATTAACCGCACTATGTGAGGTGATCACTCGCACAAGGGAAGCTCGCGGACTGGCGACCAGACGAGTTTTCACCCCATCTCGGCGCGTGCCGGAAACCCCAAGCTTGGAGGGGGAAGTCGGGAGGGTATTACGGTATTAAGGTTGCGCTTGGGCGCGGACCGCCGGCAAAATTCTCCACATCAAAATCCATATCCATGAGGCCGCCCGGGTTGCATGGATTGAATTAAGCCGGTGCACCGCCGGCAGGCAGGGAAGGCTGCCGGGCGCAGGTCCGTATGATAGGATTGTCGAATCTTCGAATCTGCGCCGCGACCGTCCAAAAGCGGGGCGGTTGAAGCACGCGCATTTCGGGTACACCTTCAGCTTTAGCAAACAATCGGAAATTCAGAGCGCGATTGTTGAATTCCAAAGAGGGGACAGTAACTTATGACAACCACCATTGTGAAGCCTGGCGAAATCTCGCCGCGAAAAATGGACACTAGTTTCATTGGCAGACCGCACGAGTGGGACCCGCGCCGGCTTTACAGCCAGACTGCCTGCGATTGGCAGCAGCGGATCGATTTCGAGCGGATGCGCCGGGACCGCCTGCAGCGGCTCCGCGACCAGATGAATGCCCGCGACCTGGGCGCGCTGGTGTTGTTCGCCGGAGCCAACATACGCTATGCAACCGGTTCGTATCAGGGCAATTGGAAATACAACATCAACATCCGGTATTGCGTGTTGTGCAATGGCGCCGATCCCGTGCTGTTTGAAACGGCCGGCTCCGATCTGCACTGCGCCGAAATCGACATGCCTTGGATGCAGGGAAACATCAGGCCGGCACTCACCTGGCAGTGGGCCGAGGGAGCGGTGCCGCACATGGCCGGAAGAATGGTCGACAGCGTGGTCGAGGTTCTCAAGGCAAATGGCGTGCAGAAGGAAAGAATCGGCATCGATAACATCGACATGGCATCGTTCACGGCCTTCCAGAAGTCAGGGCTGAATATGGTGGACGGCTGGCCGGCGGTTTCCGCCGCCCGCGTGGTCAAGACCCAGGACGAAATCGAATGCCTGAAGCAGGCAGCCTCCATCGGCGACGCGGCCATGTGGAAGATCAAGTACGAGTGGCTCAAGCCCGGGGTTCGCGAGCGGGAAATCGAAGCCAACGTGCACCAATTCATGCTGGAACGCGGCTGCGAGATCATCTACGACATCATCGTGGCTTCGGGCGGCAACACCAGCCCGTACCGCCGCTGGGCGACCGACAAGATGGTGCGCCAAGGCGACCTCGTAATCGTCGACATCAACGTGGTCGGGCCTTCCGGATACTTCATCGATTTCGTGCGCTGCTTCAAGTGCGCCGCCAAGATGAACCAGAAGGAAATCGATCTCTACCGGGAAGTTTACGATTCGCTGTACGCCGGGTTGGAAAAACTGCGTCCGGGCAACACCACCGCGGACGTGGCCGCCTGTTTCCCGGAGTACGACGACGACAAATACGGCACCTGCACCCTGCAGCAGTTTGCCCACAGCATCGGCATCACGCTCTATGAAGGCATGTGGGTCTCGCGGGCGTACTCGTTGAAATACCCGGCCGAGATCAAGGAAAACATGTACTTCGCCATCGAGACGTTCGCCGGCCATCCGGGACTGCAGCAGACGACCCGGTTGGAAGAAAACGTGCTTGTCACCGCCGAGGGCCCGTCTATTTTCACGCTGATGGAACATATGGAAGAGGCGATGAGGTAGTCGATCGCGCGGTAGCGGTTTCCTGGCGAAACCGCTCGAAGATTTACCAGGCGCCGGTCATCACGTTGATGTGGCCGGCGCCGTTTCGCGTGAGCCGGGGGCAATCCGCCAAGCCGGCTTTATGATTAAAAGGGTGTCCGAGGAACGAAGCTACTATGAGAGCAATGGTGTTGAAGGCTCCGCGGGAACTGCAATTCGCGGAGCTCAACCTGGCCCAGCTTGCCGAGGACCAGGTTCGGGTTCGAGTCACCCACAGCGCTATCTGCGGCACTGACCTGAAAATCTACAAAGGCGACATTCCGGTTCGCCATCCGCTCATCATGGGCCACGAAATGTGTGGTGAAGTGGCCGAAGGCGAAGATAGCCTGATCCGCCGGGGCGACCGGGTCATGATCGATCCCAGCGTTTATTGCGGAACCTGTTTCTGCTGCCATGCGGGCCGGACCAGCATATGCCCCAATGGGGTTCTGCTGGGACGCGACCGGGATGGCGGCTTCGCCGAGTATCTGGCAGTGCCGCGCCGGCAGATTTTTGCTCTGCCGCAGAAGGTGGACAGCCGGCAGGCCCCCGCGATTCAGGTTGCCACCACCTGCTTGCACGGCCAGCGCATGCTCAATATTTTTCCGGGACAGTCGGTGGTGGTCCTGGGCCTGGGCGTGAGCGGGCAGATCCACGTGCAGTTAGCCAAGGCGCGCGGCGCTTACCCGGTGATCGGGGTGACGCGCAGCGCCTGGAAACGCAGCTTGGCGGAAAAACTCGGGGCCGATATCACCGTCGCCAGCGGAGCGGAGGCTGAACGCCTGGTGATCGAAGCCACTGGCGGACGTGGCGCCGACGTGGTCATCGAATCGACCGGCATCTTGCCATCGCTTGCCAGTGGGATTTCCATGGCTCGGCGAGGAGGAATGCTGCTGCCGTTCGGCATTATCACGGTGACGGAAGGCAAGTTGCCTTTCTATCAGCTCTACTTCAAGGAACTCACGATTGTGAACGCGCGCGCCGCCAAGAGCGAAGACTTTCCGGCGACCATCGACCTGGTTGCCCGAGGCATGTTGAACCTTCAGGCACTGGTGACCCACGTGGTTGGGCTGTCGGAGCTGGAATCGGCGATCCACATGCTCGATTCCGACGCGGACGAACGGATGAAGATCATCCTCGATCACGCCAACTAGCGCGGTTTTTTCCACGCGACCGGCTGAGGGTTCACCGGGGACCCAAACAGCCGGATACGAGCTGAGGACTGGTAAACAAAAATGCTTGAGGAAGCTGCGCTGTGCGGCGATTGCAAATTTATGACATATTCGGAGTATGCGTAAACGGTCAAGCAACCAGGATGTAAACGTCATGGCTGCAAAAATCATTGACGCGACGATTAAAAGAGCCAATAGTGTTTCCTGTAAAAAGAATGCTGCCGCTGTCGCGTTGGGAAAACTTGGCGGCAAGAAGGGTGGACCCGCTAGGGCCAAGGTGCGTTCTGAAGCACGCCGCTCCGAAATTGCACGACTGGCCGCTCAAGCGCGGTGGGCACACCAACCGGATGGCTCTGAAGACTAGCGCTAACGTAATAATTATTGAGCAGCTGAAGGATAGGCTCTGCTCGTTAGAGAAGTGTACGGGTGGAGATGTGTTGGTGCTCTGTGCTCCGATCCGTTCGGGGCTGGATGTGGTGGTCAGGGAGGCCGTTGATGCCCTTCCACACAAAAAGCGAAAATTGACTGTTCTTCTGGAAACCGGCGGCGGATATATCGAAGTCACGCAGAGGATCGCACAGACGCTTAGACATCATTACCGCATTATTGATTTCATCATCCCAGATTGTGCGTACTCCGCAGGCACAGTGCTTGCAATGTGTGGCGACGAAATTTACATGGACTACTTCTCGGTGTTGGGGCCGATTGATCCGCAGGTGCCTAAAGATGAAAAGATGGTGCCAGCTCTTGGATACCTCGAACAGTATGAACGGCTAATCAAGAAATCTCAGAGTGGGAATTTAACAACAGCGGAACTTGCATTTTTAATTAACCGTTTCGACCCTGCTGAACTCTATATGTATGAGCAGGCCAGGGAACTCTCGATTTCACTGCTAAAAGAGTGGTTAGTCAGGTACAAATTCAAGAACTGGAAGCAAACAGCAACGAGGAAGTTGAAAGTTACGCATGAAATGCGCGTCAAGCGAGCCGAAGAAATTGCAAAGACACTCAATAAAATCGACAAGTGGAACTCCCACGGGCGCGGCATCCACATGGCTGTCTTGAAAAGGGATCTAAAGTTGATTATTCAAGATTTTGGGAAGATCGACGGCCTCAAGAATTGCATCAAAGATTACCATCGGTTGTTACAGGATTATCTTTCAACCGTCAGACATTTATGGGTGGTACAGACCCGATCCCAATTCACGCCGCTGGGCTGAGAAACGAGAGATTGCCGATGCCAAAACAACTTGACATAGACAAAATCATCGCCGATAACCCCAACATTGATTCCGAAGCACTCAGGAAAGCTGAGGAAGCGCTGAAGGACCTCTCCCATACAGGTGTGGTCAAGCGTTCGACTTACGGTTTGGAGACGCCTGAATCTAAGAAGAATCTCCGATATAGCGAGGAAGCCTATCGCTCCGCAAGGGAGCCCGCAGTTAGACGCCTCCGGTAACAGCTGACATTTTGGGCCTCGATCTGCGTCATCGTTCAAGCAGCACGGCGAACCTCCTCACGATGACACCCGCAGCGCAAGATACGGTATCTCTAAGTACTGCTCAGCGGGGCTGCTCGCGGGCGGGCAAAAGCGCGGACCGTCTGCCGCGCAGCGCCAGCACGATTCCCAGGCAGATGAGAACCACACTCGCCGCGGTGCCGGGCGTCAGCGGTTCGCCTGCCCAAAGGGCGCCGATGATGACCGCAAACACCGGGGTCAGAGTGACGAATTGTCCGGCACGCGAGGCCGGCATGACCGCCAGCGCCTTGCCCCACCACCACCAGCACAGCGCCGTGCAGGCAATCGAGTTGTAGGCGATCATGGCCATGACGGGTCCGGTCCAAACCGTGGCGCGCTGCGGTCCCAGCAATAGCGGCGCGACGGCGATGGCCGTCCACAGCACCTGCCAGAAGGTTTGCGTCCAGAACGGCGTCTGCCACTTGCGGCGGCGGTAGAGGCAGGCCCCAAGCGCCCAGGACAAGCCACCGCTGAGGCAGAGACAGTTGCCGAGCGCGACATGGGGGTCGCTCCAGTTCACCGGCGGGGTGTTAAAGAAAAGGAAGAGGCCCGAAAAGCCAAGCGCTCCGCCGCACAAAGCCGGCAAACTAACACGGTCGCGGTTGATCAGCCATCCCAAGGGCAAGGCCCAGAGCTGCATGGTGTACATCAGGACGACGGTGCGGCCCGCCGCCACATATTGCAGTCCCACGGTGCTGAAGCATTGGCTGCCGGCGATCTGCACGATGCCGATGAGAGCCAGCGGCAGACGCTCCCCGCGGACGGGAAGCAGCGCTTGCCGTATGAGAATCGTAAGCACGGCCATGAATGGAGCAGCAGTCAGAAAGCGATAGGCGACAAAGCTCAGCGGAGAGATGTCGTGCAGTACGCTTTTCGTCATCGCCCAGTTGGCCGCCCAGATCAGGACGGCGCCACCCAACTGCACGTAGATCGAGCGCGGAACGCGAGGTTCCCGAAGCAGGTCCGTTTTGAGTGGCATTGCGCTGGAGGACATGATGGAAGCGCTCTAGTGTGGTGTCCCGGAAATGGTTAGTGTAACCAAACTACCTTCCGTGTAAATGAACTTATCCCAACCAGCCGCTATTTTGCGGCCGCGGCCGCGCTTGCCGTGTGCCACTCGAGCAGTTGCTCGCCAGTCCAGAACAGCACGTCCTGGTGTCCGCGAATGTAATCGAGTCCCTGTTCGAGATACTTGATGCGGTGGGGCACGCCGCTGAGATAAGGATGAACGGAAACCGCCATGACGCGCGGCTGCTCGGCGCCCTCGGCATAGAGCCGGTCGAAGGTGTCGCGCATGCGCTCCAGCAAAACCTCAGAGCGTTGGTGCTGGACGGCCATCAGGACAACGTCGTTCACCTCGATGGGATAAGGCATGGCCACCAGGGGGCCGTGGGTGGTGGCGATGTCGCAGGGCTGATCGTCAACCGCCCAATCGCAGATGTAGCGTATGCCGGCGGCGGCCAGATAATCGACCGTAGACATGGTCTGGGCGAAGCCGGGGCTCATCCAGCCCTTGGGACGGTAACCGGCAAAGCGCTCGATCGCGTCCATGGTCTGGCGAATCGCTTCCGGCTGGTCTTCCACGCGGGGCAGAGGGACTTGTATGTAGTTGTGTCCCACGAACTCCCATTTGGCGTCGAGCGCGGCCTGCGCCACCCGCGGATAGGACTCGCAGACGCGTCCATTGATCGACAGCGAAGCGCGTATGCCCCGGCTGTCGAGCGCCTGCTTGAGCCGCCAGAAGCCGACCCGCATGCCATATTCATGCCAGCCCCAGTTGGCAATGTCGGGCAGCACCGCGATGCCGGTGGGAGCCGGAATTACGACGCGCGGCATCGGCCGGTTGATGTCCCAATCTTCGACGTTGACGATGGGCCAAACCACGACCCGGGCCCCGCCGGGCAACTTGCGCTTGGGACGGTCGACGATGGCTGAATAAGACAGACGTTCGCGGGGGATTTTAATTCCAGGATTAGGCGAACTCATGAATGAACGCTCCGCAATTTAGATAGGTAGCATCGAATTATGACATGGCGTGCGGGCGGGCCGGAAGTCGGCTGGCTGGGTTCGCAGGCAAATGCTAAAGTGTCTATACAGATTGCCTGAAGACGGATTGCCTGAAGCGACCCAGCTACTCAGGAGTTCGGGAGACCAACTAAATGAATTTTGATATGCACACTCATTTCATCGCGCCGGAGTTTGTCGAGGCGATTTCGAAGCCGGGTTCCCCGTGGCAGGCCAAGCTGATCAAGAAGGGCGACGAGGCCTGGATCGAGCACGACCAAGGCTACAGCTATCCGCTCACTCCCGGATTTCATAGCACGGCTGCGCGCCTGGCCGACATGGCCGCCAAGAAGCTGGATATGGCTGCGGTATCGGTATCTCCTACCCTGTTTTATTACTGGGCCTCGCCTAAGCTGGCGCTCGATGTGGCGACCATGACCAACGACGGGCTGTTCGCTTTGAGCCGGCAGCATCCCGAAAAATTCGTGGGTATGGGCACGCTGCCCATGCAAAACCTCGAGCTGGCGACCAAGGAGCTGCGCCGCTGCGTCAGGGATCTGGGATTCAAATCGATTCAGATCGGGTCCAACGTGCAGGGCGTGCAGTTCGACGACCCAGGGTTTCTGCCTTTCTTCAAAGAGTGCGAAGCCTTAGGGGTTTTTGTTTTCTTCCATCCCTATTACGTCGGCACCAAGGACATGTTTACCAAGTATTATCTGACGAATCTGTATGGCAATCCGCTGGATACCGCAATGTGCGTCGCCAGCCTGATCTTCGGCGGCGTATTGGAGCAGTGTCCGAAGCTGAAGGTGGGCTTCACCCATGGCGGCGGCTTCTTCCCTTACCAGCTCGGACGCTTGAAGCACGGCTATGAGGTGCGCGGCGAAGCCAAGGTGAACCGGGTCCGCTCTCCCGAGAAATACCTTCACCAGTTGTACTTCGATACCATCGTGTTCATGGATCAACAGCTTCGTTTCCTGGTGGAGTTGGCCGGGCCCGATCACGTCATGCTGGGAACGGACTACGCTTTCGATATGGCTGAATTCGCGCCCGTGGACTTCGTCAGCGGCGCGGGATTGCCTCCGGCGCAGCTCCAAGCAGTGCTGAGCGGCAATGCGCGCAAACTGTTCGGCGTGGACTCCGCAGTCGGTGCTGCCGGATAAAGGGCTCTCGCTCACCGCATTGCGGCGGCGGCCGAAGAAAACTACCCCACGTTAGCCAACTGCGGGCGAACATGGGGCACACGGCCTGATTCAGGGTATCGATATCAGCAGTGTCATTCTGAGCAAAGCGAAGAATCCCAGCACGGTGTGGAGCAAAGTCGCAGCCAAAGCTTTTTATCAAAGAGCCTGAAACGGTGCAGAGTAGGAAAGCTTCCTGGGATGCTTCGCTCCGTTTCACTTTGCTCAGCATGACAGCCATGAAACTTGCTGTGCCTTCGCCGCTGCAATTCCGCAGAGTTACCAAGAACGGGCGAACGTGGCCACCCGTCCAAGGACGACTCTCACTCACCGCACACGCCGCGGCTGGTGTAGACTCGCTCACGAAACCCCGTTTCAACAATGTTTTGGAGAACTACGATGAGCAGCCAACGCTGTGAGCAGTTTATAGGCGGCAAGTTTGTCCCCAGTGAATCGGGAGAATACTTTCCCTTGATCAATCCCGAGAACGGCGAGATTGCGGCGGAGATCGCCCGCAGTTCGCCCCGCGACGTCGAGATGGCCGTTGCGGCGGCGAGTGATGCCGCCAAGCATTCCTGCTGGCGCACCCACGCGGACTTTCGCATCTCCGCCCTGCGCACCCTGGCCGCGAAGCTGCGGCAGGATATGCCGGCCTTTGTCGAAGCCGAATCGCGGGTGACTGGGCGTCCGATCCGTGAAATGCGCGCGCAACTGGGGCGTCTGCCGGAGTGGTATGACTACTTTGCCAGCGTTGCCGAAACCCTGGAAGACGCGGTGCCGCCGTTCGGGCGCGGATATTTGAACTACACCCGGAGGGAAGCGCTCGGGGTGGTCGGGCTGCTGACTCCGTGGAATCATCCCCTGCTGATCCTCACCAAGAAGCTGGCCCCGGCCCTGGCGGCGGGCAATGCGGTGGTGATCAAGCCTTCGGAACTGGCTCCGCTAACCATCAACATGCTCGCCGAACGCATCGCCCAGAGCGGGATACCGGCGGGCATCGTAAACGTGGTGCATGGCTTCGGAGCAGTGGCCGGCAAGGCTATGGCCGAGAATAAGCTGCTGGCAAAGGTCGATTTGACGGGTGGAACCTCGACCGGGCGGAGCGTCGCCGCGGCCGCCGGACACAACCTTGCCAAGGTTGCGGCCGAATTGGGAGGCAAGGCTTCGGTGATCGTCTACGACGATGCGGATTTCACCGCGGCCGTCAATGGAGCCGTGTTCGCCGGGTACATCGCCGCCGGTCAAACCTGCGTGCAAGGGGCCCGTGTGCTGGTGTCGGACAAGCTTTACGATCGCTTTGCGGCCGCTTTCGTCGAAAAGGTCGGCAAACTGCGCGTCGGCCCGCCGCTGGACAACCGGACCGATATCGGTCCTCTGATCTCCGAGCGCCAGCGTGAGCAGGTTCTGGGCTGGATCGAAATCGGCATCCGCGAGGGAGCGACGCTGGCCTGCGGAGGAAATGCATTGCCGGGACCGGGCTGGTATGTCAATCCCACCGTTTTCACCAACGTTACGAATGACATGACCGTGGCCCAGGAGGAAATCTTCGGTCCGGTGGTGTGCCTCATGCGCTACCACTCTGAGGCCGAAGCGATCGAGCTCGCCAACGGCACCCAGTTTGGCTTGGGCATGGGGATATGGACCAACGACATTCGCCGGGCACATAGCGTGGCGGAGCAGCTCGAAGCTGGCATGATCTGGATCAACGATCACCACCGAATCGGTCCCGCATCGCCATGGGGAGGCTACAAAAACAGCGGAATCGGGCGGGAAAACGGCATCGATTGCTACAAAGACTACACTCGGATCAAGAACGTCATTGTGAAAACCAGCGCGGACGGATTCGACTGGTTCGATGGGACCGCCTCCGATAAGAGGTACAGCTAGGGCAATTTCGAGGTTGGTGTATCCCGACGCATCATCTTCTTGGACTTTCGGCGCAAACGACGATTCTGCTTGTAACTCCAGTCCGGACGGGTAAATATTAGAACCTCACCCAAAAACCCAGGAGGCCGCCAGATGGGTACGACGGAAAAACCGCTCCCTTCCGCACGGGAACAGCAGTCTACGGCTTTGCCGTACACGATGGCATTGTCGATTGTTTTCCTTATTATTTTGTGCCTTTCCTACGCCATCAACGCGGCTGACCGGCAGATCTTCCCGACCCTGATTCCAGCGATTCGGAAAGCGTTCGGATATTCCCTGCCGGTGGCCGGACTGATGGCCACGGTATTTACCCTGGGACTGGCGATCTCCGGCATTCCCACCGGGTACCTGCTTGACCGCACCTCCCGCAAATCGATCATCGTGCTGGGGATGCTGATCTATTCGGTGTTCACGCTGGCGACCATCTACGCCATTGGCTTCTGGGACATGCTGCTGTACCGCGCCATTACAGGGGTGGGCGAAGGGATGCAGATGGCAGCCTTGTTTGCCGCCATTGGCAGTTATTTCCACCGCCGAAGATCGTTCTATATCGGCTGGATGATTCTGGCTTACGGCGTAGGCGGGTTCCTGGGGCCACGCGTCGGCGCCAAACTGGCGGCCTCGGCGAATAACTGGCATGTGCCATTCGTCTGGTTCGCCATCATCGGTTTCGTGCTGTGTGCCGTAGTTTCCATCTGCGTTCCTAAAGGATTCAGCGAAAGCAAAGGACCTGGCGTTTCGGCTGCCGCGGTCGACCAGGCAGCCGTTGCCCACGTTCCGGAAGTCTTGTGGAACCGCAACGTCGTCATGGGATTCATCGCGGCCGTGGTCACAGGCTTTTCGCTTTACGGCTTCATCAGCGTGTACATGATGTATCTGCAAGGCGTCTTGAAGTATTCGCAGATGGACGCGGCGAAGGCGTTCAGCTTCTTTGGCCTGGGCGGGTTCTGTTCGTTTATAGGGGGTTGGTGCGGCGACCGTTTCCCGCAGCGCGGCGTGATTGCCGTCGCCTTTGCCGCCATGGCGGCGGTCGGGTACTCGATGTACAACGTGGCTGTCGCTTTCAATGCGCAAGCCGTGTTGTGCTTTTTGACGGGCGCCTTCGCCAGCGGATTCCTGTTCGTCAATATTCTTTCGCTGTTACAGCGCAGCGTGCGTCCGCAGATGGTGGGCAGGGCCTCGGGCATCTTCCTGACATCTTTGTTCGGAGCCGCCTCCGTCGCCGGTTACCTGATGGGGTGGCTGGTGGTTCACTTGAGCTGGGGCGGAGCCGCATTGGTCGAGCTGACGCTGCTGCCGATTATCGGCGTTGTGGCAATGCTGTTGGTTAACCCCAGCCAACTGATCGTTGCCAAGCCGAAAAAGGCGTAAATTCGAAGCGGGTTTGAAAGCGAGGCTTTCGTAGCGCCTCGCTTGTTGCTGCGGCGCGTATTTCCGCAGCCTGTAAAGCCGCGCCCCTTGTAAGAACTAGTTGTGAAACACGCTCTGGTCAATCCGCGAGCAGCTATCGCGATATCCCTACGGGAAACCATAATCAGGAGAAATATTTTGTGATGAAGAACGAGAATGCTCCACTCAAAGTCGCAGTTGCCGGCTTGGGCTGGTGGGGAAAAACCATCATCGGCATGCTGAAGGACAGCCCCAAGGTTCGCGTGGTGAAGGCCGTGGACACGATTCCCGCCGCCGGGGAATGGGCGCGGTCGCAAGGGATCGAGTTCACCACCGATTACGCCGCCGCCCTGGCCGCCCCTAACGTCGATGGCGTGATCTTGTGTACGCCCCACACGCAGCATACCGCGCAAGTAGTCGCCGCGGCCAAGGCCAAGAAGCACGTTTTTTGCGAGAAGCCGCTGGCGCTTACGCGGCGCGAAGCGCTCACCGAAGTCGAGGCTTGCAAAGCCAACGGAATGGTGCTCGCGGTTGGGCATGAACATCGTTTCAAACCAGTTTTGCAGGATGTGCTACGGATGGTGAAATCGGGCGAACTCGGCACCATCCAGACGACGGAAGCAACCCTGACCTTTGAACTTCGGCCGCTGGCGGCTGACAACTGGCGGCTGCAAAAGGCGGAGTCGCCCGGCGGAACGACGATGGTGGCGCTGGGTATCCACGGGCTGGACCTCTGCATAGCCGTGAATGGTCCGGTTGAAAGCGTGCTGGCCAGTCTGCGCTCGGTTGCCCACCCCACACGAAACACGCTGGCAATTCTTCTTAATTTCACCAACGGCGCCAACGGGGTGATCTCCTCGATTTTGGGGCCGCCTTTTTCCATTCGCTTTGCGGTCTTTGGCAGCAAGGGGTGGGTGGAGATACGCGACAAGGCGCACCCGCAGGCGCCGGAAGGCTGGCTGCTGACCAAGGCCGCGCATGGTGGCTCGCAGCAGACGGTCGAATATCCGGCGATGTCGATGGTTCGCGCCAATGTGGAGGCCTTTGCCGATGCTGCCGCGGGGCGTGCGCCTTATCCGGTAACCTCGGCCGAGATGGTCGCCAACATCGCCGCCTTTGAAGCCATCGGCAAGTCAGCCGAGAGTGGAGCCATCGTCCTGGTGGAAAATTAGGCCGGTCTCGCGGAAGAGGTATCCCACAAAACCCGGGGTGACGGCGTCGTCGTCACCGCGAAAAAGGAGCAGATAAGCATGGGCGCTACCCGCAGCGAGGTCCGCGACGGGATGCAGATTGACTGGGACGTTGCGGTCAAAATGGATGATGGATTGGTTCTGCGGGCAGACGTATTCCGTCCGCTTGGCAGCGGTAAGTATCCGGTGCTGCTGACCTATGGCCCGTACGCCAAGGGGCTGTCGTTTCAGCAAGGCTACCCCGGGGCGTGGAATATCATGGTCGCCACTCACCCGGATGTTGCCTATGGCTCGACCAATAAGTATCAGAACTGGGAGGTCGCCGATCCCGAGAAATGGGTTCCCGACGGCTATGCATTGGTGCGCGTGGATTCACGCGGCACTGGCCGTTCGCTCGGCTTCGTCGATCACTTTTCGCCGCGCGAGACCGCGGATCTCTGCCAGTCGATCGAGTGGGCCGCGGTGCAGCCGTGGTCCAACGGCAAGGTGGGCATCAACGGCATTTCCTACTACGCCATGAATCAGTGGCTGGCGGCGACCGAGCAGCCGCCTCATCTGGCCGCGATGTACGCCTGGGAAGGCGCCGCCGATTGGTATCGCGACTCGACGCACCATGGCGGCATCCTGTCCACTTTCTGGGCGGCCTGGTATGACGTGCAGGTCAAGAGCGTGCAATACGGGTTAGGCGAGCGCGGTCCGCGCAGCGCGGTGACCGGTGAACTGGTGTGCGGAGATGAAACCTTCTCCGACGCGCAGTTGGCCGCGAACCGTTCGGAGTTCGGCGACACGATCCTTGCCCATCCGCTTGACGACGACTATCACCAGGCGCGTTCGCCGCAATGGGGCAAAGTAAAAGTGCCGTTCCTGTCAGCCGCGAACTGGGGCGGGCAAGGGCTGCATCCGCGCGGCAATTTCGAAGGTTTTGTGCGCGCCGCCTCCAAAGACAAATGGCTGGAGGTGCACGGCATCGAGCACTGGACGCATTTTTATACCGACTACGGAATCGCGATTCAGAAGCAGTTTTTCGCGCACTTCCTCAAGGGCGAGCGGAACGGCTGGGATAAGCGCCCGAAGGTGCAGCTACAGGTTCGGCACCTGGATAGATTCGTCGAGCGCTTCGAAGACGAGTGGCCGATTGCCCGCACCGAGTGGACCAAGTTCTATCTCGAGCCGGCAAGCCATGGGTTGTCCGCGGAGCCCGCCGCGCACTCCGCCAAGCTGGAGTTTGAAGCGCTTGGCGACGGATTGACTTTCGTCTCCGCGCCGCTGGCGCAAGAAACGGAAATCACCGGGCCGCTGGCGGCGAAGTTGTTCGTCTCCTCCAGCACCAGCGACGCCGACCTGTTTCTGGTCTTCCAGGTTTACACTCCGGACTTGCGGGAAGTAACCTTTCTGGGGGCGATCGATCCGCACACGCCGATTGCCCAGGGTTGGCTGCGGGCTTCGCAGCGCAAGCTCGACGCGGCCTTGACCAAACCTTACAGGCCTTATCACACGCACGATGAGGTGCAGCCGCTGCAGCCCGGGGTTGCAGTCGAAGTCGAGGTCGAGTTGGTGCCGACCTCCATCGTGGTGCCTGCCGGCTACCGGATTGCGCTGTCGGTTCGCGGCAAGGATTACGAGTTCGCCAAGCATACAGGGATTAAGCTGCCGCACTTCAAGAACGAACTATTGGGCTGCGGGCCGTTCCTGCACAACGATCCGCGCGACCGGCCGGCAAAGATTTTCGGCGGCTGCACCACTCTGCTCTTTGACCCGGCACGCGCTCCGTATGTGCTGCTGCCGATAATTCCCAAGAAGTGAACCACGGATTCAGTGGGCGGTATTTGTTTTTGGCAAGATTGCCGCTCCCGGAAGGACTTATGCTCAGGCGAAAATTTCTTAGAGGTTCAAGCATGCTCGGGGCTGGCGCACTGGCCAGCGGAGTGCTTCTTTCACGCGCTGTTTCCGCCGCGGAAGCGGAAGAAGGAGCGATAAAAAATACAGCCAAGGCACCGCTCGGGGAGCAAGCGCCCAAGAGCGCCAAGGGCAGGCCGATCCAGATCCGTATGGGCGGTTATGGACCGCCGACCACCGGCTTCAGCCTGGCGCTGAAGCGGATTGGCGACCGTCTGCATGCGAAGTTCGGCGGCGATGTGGAGGTTAAATACGTTTACAACATCATGGACCTCGGTTATCGCGCCGAAGACATCTTGTGGCTGGTCGAGGACGGGGTGCTGACGCTCGGCTATCAATCGAGCAGTTATTTTACCGACCGCGTTCCCGATGTGGGGATGGCCGATCTTCCCTTCATCTTCGACAGCAATGAAAATGCGCGGGCCGCCATGGACGGCAAACTCGGCGAGGTTCTTGCCGCCAAAATCGAAGAGCGGATGAATTATCGCATTGCCGGTTATTTTGAAAACGGGTTCAGGCAAGTCTCCAATCGGCTGCGTCCGGTGCGCGTCCCCGCCGACATGAAGGGCATGCGCATACGGGTTTTGCCCAGCAAAATTCAGGCGCGGACCTTCGAGCTGCTGAGCGCCACGCCGCTGATCATGGACTTGACGGAGGCAATCCAGGGGGTCAAGGCCGGAACCCTGGACGCGCAAGAGAATCCGTTTTTCAATACGGTCACCTATGGGGTCCACAAGTACCATCGCTTCCACACCGTAACCAACCACTTCTACCTCTCCCGGCCGATCTTCATTCACCGCAGCTCATTCGACGCCTGGCCGAACGAATTGCAGACCGAGATGACGGCGGCGGTTCGAGATGCGGTCGCCTTCCAGCGCGAACTGCACGTCAAGGAGGAAGCGGAGGCAGCCGGGACGATCCGCAAGGAAGGCGGCGAAATTATCGAACTCACGCCGCCCGAGCACGACGCCTTTGTTGCGGCCGTGAAGCCTTTGTATGGCGAGGCCCGCGATCTCTACAGCCGGGAGATGCTGGCGCTGGTTGGTCTGTGAGCGGCGCGGGCAGGCGCTGAAAGTTCATACATGCCCGCGGCCGGTACAGCGGACGATGGAAATACTGCCGGCGGACTGAGCGCGGCACGATTCGCGGCTCAGCCAGCCAGCCGGCGGAGCGAACATGACGGAGGGAAAGGAAAAGGAATAAAGATGAGCGCTGAAAAAAAAGGAACGGTGGGTGTAATTGGGCTGGGGATCATGGGGTCGGCCATGGCGTCCAACCTGGTGAAATCAGGCTTCGAAGTGATTGGGACGGATATCCTCGCCCAGAGTCGCGATGAGTTGACCAAGGCCGGTGGAACTGCTACGGCCGATGCGCGCGAGGTGGGCAAACGCTGCCGTCATATCATCCTGGCACTGGCTTCCGAGGCCGCGCTCAATGCGGTTTGCGGCGAGCTCGCTGCAAGCTGCGCCAAGGGAACCATCATCATTGAGACCGGCACGCTGCCGCTGGTGGCCAAGCTGAAGGTGCGCGACCTGCTTGCCGAAAAAGGCATTGTGCTGCTGGATTGCACGCTCTCGGGCACCGGTGCGCAGGCGAAAACCTGCGATCTCGCGGTCTACGCTAGCGGTGACGCGGCTGCAATCAGGGAAGTGGCTCCAGTTATGGACGGCTTTGCGCGGGTCTGTTATGACCTCGGCGAATTCGGCAATGGAATGAAGATGAAGCTGGTGGCCAACCTGCTGGTGGCGATTCACAATGTCGCCGCCGCCGAAGCGGTTTTGCTCGGGACACGTTCCGGGCTTGATCCGGCGATGGTGGTAAAAGTGGTCGCCGACGGGGCTGGCGGTTCGCGCATGTTTCAGGTTCGGGCTCCGGCGATGGTGAATCGAACCTGGGACGAGGCCACGATGAAGAATTCGGTTTGGCAGAAAGATATGCGGCTGATCGGCGAAGCCCTGCAGGCCACGGGCTGCCCGGCGCCGGTGTTTTCATCGACCATACCGATCTATATCGCCGCAACCGTCTCGGGACACGCCGAGCATGATACGGCATCCGTCTACGAGGTTTTGGAACGCATGACGTTAGCGCCGGGTGCTAAGAAGTAGGGCCGCCCGCCACAGGCGCTCACCAAGGCACAGGACCGTTCTCGTCGAAGAAGCCTCCGGTCGGTCCATCCGCCGGGAGCGTCGGCAGTTGCACAGGGACCAGCGCCGCCTGCTCCGGTTGCTTGGGGCCGGTGTGGCCGTTCATGTCGGTTGCTGCTTTTCGAGAAACACGCTAGCGTTGTTCACCAGAATGTCTAATCGCCCGAACTCCCGCTCGATCTGTGGTACTTGCGAAATTTTAATTCAGGCAAAGCATTCCCGGGACACCACGCTGGTTACTCGCATGACGCAAACGTGCAGGCCCTGAAGTGCAAGATGTTCGCTTCTGGTAAACCACTTGCGGAACGAGGTTCCTCCAGCGAGTAAGCTTCCGACTGATTCTGTTGAAGTTCAAGCTGGCACACTCTCCTTTGCGCTTGACGAGCCGGTCGGAATGCTGGCCGCACATTTTTTCGTTCTATTCACTTAAGAGGTACTTTACATTGTCGCGAATCACTCTTAGGATTTTGTTCTTCCTTGCTGTAACATCGTTTTAACAGAGTCACTGTTTGCCGGTCTTTTTGATGAAAGCGGCGCAGATAGGCGCATTGGTAAATCATGAAAGTCAAGAAAACAATTCTCTGCGTCGATGACCACGAACAATCGCTCTCGATTCGGAAGCTGCTCCTGGAAACCAGGGGTTACAGGGTAATTGCCTGCACCGGCGGGGAGCAGGCGCTTGCGGCATTTAGCGGCGGCCGGGTGGACCTCGTGCTTACCGATCTGATTATGCCCGGCATGAGCGGCAACGATCTGGTGGAACGGATCAAGCTGCTCTCCCCAGCCACCCCAGTCATTCTTTTCTCCGGCCAAGTCAGGATCTACGATCAGGACACGCTAGCCGATATTTTTTTGCCGAAGGGAATGTATTCCCCGGCCGAACTGCTGGAGCGAATCCGCTTGCTCCTGGTTCGCAAGCGCGGGCCCAAGCGCGCCACTCTAGTGGAATCGACTGGGTTGAAACACGCTTAGCGGCCCCTCCCGCAGTGTCTGGCGCACACCAAAGGTCCCCGGCAACCCTTTTGGCGTTGATCGGGGTGACCCAGTGTAAAATCAGAGATTCATGCCTGCCATCATTGCAGTCGACAACGTATACAAAACCTTCCGCGTGGGCAAAGTTGAAGTGCCCGCGGTGCGCGGCGTCTCGCTGGCAATCGAGCGCGGGGAGTTCGTGGTCCTGGTGGGGCCCTCGGGCAGCGGGAAGTCGACGCTGTTCTATATCCTTGGCGGGCTCACGCAAGTCGATTCCGGGCAGGTGATGATCGATGGCGTGAATTTCTCGAAACTCTCCGACGCCGAGCGGACGCGCATGCGCAAGAGCAAAATCGGCTTCGTCTTTCAGAAGTTCAACCTGCTGCCCACACTCGACGCCCGCGGCAACATCGATATCGCGCGCGAAATCAGCGGCAGCCTCGCCGGCGACCGGGCTTATTTCGATCACGTCACCTCGCTGCTTGGAATCGACCAGCGCCTTCATCACCGGCCTTCGGAGTTGAGCGGCGGTGAACAACAGAGAGTCGCGCTCGCTCGCGCCCTCATTAATAAGCCGGCCATCGTGCTCGCCGACGAGCCCACGGGCAACCTCGATACCAAGAATTCCGACATCGTGCTCGCCATGCTGCGCCGCTCCAACCAGGACCTCGGGCAAACCGTGCTGATGATTACCCACAACCCCGAGGCGGCTGCCCATGGCGACCGCATTCTGCACATGCGCGACGGCCAGATGGTGGATGCCAGCCAGGACCCGCAGTGGGCTCCAGTGGTGCATTAGGACGGGCCTTCGCCGCCCCTGTTTTTTGCAGTCTTCTTTAAGGTTCATCTACTCAGGTTGCGAGACACGCGAGGCGCATCTTCCGAGTAAGCTCCTCAAACCTCAAACGCGTTGTTTGCATGGTAAGTGCCGTGATAGATTGAGTCCTCTCACCGAATGGGCGCTGCAAATTCAATCCGCAAAACAGGTTTGCCCTTTGTGATCCGCGCTCCTTTGTGCGCTCCACTTGGCATCCTCGTCCTGCTCGCCGGTACCTACCTGGACTTTAGGCAACCTTATTTTGGTTATGGCTTTGGGGGAGCCTTTCTCATTTGTTTAGCCATTAGACCTAGCCCCAAACGCCTGGCGCTTCTCACGGTCATGGGCGCGTTTCTTACAGCCTGGGTGACTTGGGGGCGCTACCAGGATGCGGCAACGCTCTTGGTACAAGTGATTGGCGCATTTGGCCTGGCCAGCCTGCTCCTGTTGAGTTCCATAGTTCTCTGGAACGGGCGTGATAAAGAGCCGTCCGCTTTCCGTGGGCTCATGGGGGCGCTTGTCCTGGCGTTTTTTGTTTTGGGAGCGAAGCATTCGTTGAACATGGCTTCGCTACTTCATCCGAAGACTTTAGATCTTTACGCCTTTGCGTTCGATGGGAGTTTCGGCCAGCCCAGCTTCGTCTTCGGAAGACTGCTGCATGCAAAACCGTGGTTGTTTCCATTGGTAAAGATCAGCTACGAGGGCATTGTCCTGGCGATGGCTGCGCTATACGCTGGGTTCATGGGCCGCCGGAACCGGCCGCTGTGGGAGATCATCGAAGTGCTCTTTGCTTCGGCCATGGTTGGCTATATATTTTTCAGCGTTTTCCCTGTATGCGGACCCAAGTTCGCATTCGGGCAAGACTTCCCGCAACTAATTGTCCCGTCCGATGTGTACCACCGCTTGACATTGGGGAGAGTGGCAGTACCGCGCCCCTTTCCACGCAATGGGGTGCCGTCACTGCACATGACTTGGGCGCTGCTGATCTGGCTCAACACGCGAAGCCTGCCGCGGTGGGCTCGATTGGCCGCTTTGGCTCTAGTACTTGCCACTGCATTTGATACGCTCGCCACCGGCGAACATTACCTGTTTGACTTGGTCGTGGCCTTGCCCTTTACCTTGTGGATGCAGGCGTGGATGGCGCACACGGTGCCCATCCGGGACCGCCGCAGATGGCTTCCTGCGTTATTCGGGTGCGTGCTCTTCGTGTCGTGGCTTGTGATCGGCAGATTTGGGCTTTCCATGATTATGTTCAACCGCGCGCTGCCCTGGGTCTTGGTAGCAGCATCTTCGACAGTATCGATCGTGTGGGCGATGAAGTTGCCTCCAATGATCCCGGAAATGCAGTGGCCATACGGTGCTGCTTCAGAGCCTGGTAATTCTGTATCGATTCAAGCGTACGCTGTGCCTGAGCGCGCCCCAGAATAGCCCCATGAAGAACGGAGTCCCAGGCAGTGCTGGCCGCCGTGCTGGAGAAATGGCGCGACCTACAGGAATGACTTTGTCTTTCCGTCTTCCCGGCTGAAGGGAAATCAGCCACGGTTGGGCTGCGCAATCGCCCAGAAATACATTCGAACTGCGGCGCTGACGGCTGACCCAGCGTATCCGTCGAACCAAAGCCTCATCAAGCCCACGTTGGCAATACAGGAAGAGCGGAGTGCCGGGAGGTGCAAGTTGCCTGCGGCTTTTCTTAACGCTGCAAGCGCTGGGGATAGCGGTCTTCCTCTTGTCTGTGGGCGGAAACGGCAACCATCCACGTGACTTGTTTACAAAAGCGCAAGTGCTGTAAGATGAGAGAACTGAGCGGGAGTAACTCAGTGGTAGAGTGCGACCTTGCCAAGGTCGAAGTCGCGGGTTCAAATCCCGTCTCCCGCTCCAATGAGACTTAAAGGCGCTTCAAAGGCAGCCGGTGTCTCCAAAAACCTTGATGCCATGTCGGTTATGGCCACGTTCTACGGTTCAAAGAACTTCCCTTCCATGCTCGCCTTCATGCTCTGAAAATCTTCTGTGCAAATCTCGCCATTGAGCTTGGGCAGCTATGAGTTTTTGGTCATCGGCGACAAGGTCGATGCCAATTGCCGACTGCTCGTTATACGCCGAATGAGCCTCCCTAAGCATCCGTTCGATTAAGCGGGCCAGGAACCTCCGGGGGATGTCGCGTCGAACCGCAAAGCGGCGTGGCGTGCGACTCCAGCTCCGGTACATCTCGCGTTGCGGAACAAACATCCCAAGTTCCTGTTGTCATCTGTGCTTCTCCAAAGGGAGTATCCAGTGGACATTCAATCTGTGCGGAACTTGATTTCCCGAGAATTACGCGACTTCGGTCTTTGGCCGACGATGTACGACCTCTCATACAGAGCCGCCAACCTGGTCGTGCCGTTCGCAATCTGGCATTGCGCCGTCGTGGAACAGCCCCATCCGGACTTCCTACGCCTGCCCGAAGGGTATCAAGGCCGGTTGCTCGGAGCCGATGCCATGAGCGCCTATGTCGGTCCGGAAAACGACCTGAATGAGGAGACTTTGGAGCAGGCGCGGGCAAAGGGCGATCAGTGCATGGCCTTGTTTAAGGGCAATACACTCGCGTCATATGGCTGGTACTCTAACCAGCCCACCGACATTTCCGACGACCTTCGGCTGCACTTCAAAAACAGTTACGTTTACAACTACAAGGGCTTCACTCACAAGAAGTTCCGGGGGCAACGCTTGCTCTCCATTGGAATGACGCTTGCACTTCAGGAGTATCGTCGCCGAGGATTTCTCGGAACGGTAGCGATTGTGCTATCGCGCAACTTCAGTTCGCGCAAGTCCGGTTACAGAATGGGATACCACGACTTTGGCCGAATCTACGTTCTTAAAATTCGTGGGCGTTACTTCTTGCACCACACCGAAGGCTGTCGTGATTTTGAATTTTCGTTTCAACCCGAGTCGGTCACCGAGCCAATGCGGAGTGACATTCAAGAGTATTGCCGGATGGCTGAGGATAACAGGTGAGAATGCCCGGTTCCGATCGCAACGAAGCACGAAAAAAGTCGCCACCTATGCTCTGTGTTTTCAACGAGTTCTCACTTTTTTGAGGGAGACGTTATCACTTTATTAGTCCAACCCGTGAACCCACACGCTTATCTGCATCTATTAGTCCGATGATACGTGCTTAATCTCTGCGGAGGAGCCGGGAGGCCGCTGCCGCTATCTGGGGTGAACCCGAAAGGCGGTCCGTCGGAGAGCGGCCCTCGGAAAACATCGTTATGGACAGGCAAATCCTGGATGCATTTCGCGCCGTGCTCGGCTCGGGCGGCCTGATTACCGATCCCCACGAGCTGAAGACCTACGAGTGCGATGGCCTCACCAATTTCCGGGTGGTGCCGGCAGCCGTTCTGCTGCCTGACACCAGCCAGCAGGTGCAGGCGGTGGTTGGCATCTGCCATCGGCACAAGATTCCTTTTGTGGCTCGCGGCTCCGGAACCGGCTTGAGCGGCGGCGCTCTGCCGGTGGCCAACGGGGTAGTGCTGAGCCTGGCGCGCATGAGCCGGATTCTCGAGGTTGACATCCCTAACCAGCGGGTCGCGGTCGAACCCGGAGCCATCAACGCCTTCGTTACCCAGCAGGTCGCTCCCTATGGCTACTTCTACGCGCCCGATCCCTCTTCGCAGCAGGTGTGCTCGATCGGCGGCAACGTGGCGGAGAACTCCGGCGGCGCGCACTGTCTGAAGTACGGGTTTACCACGACGCACGTGCTGGGCATGGATGTGGTGCTGCCCGACGGCGAACTGATACACCTGGGCAGCTCGACCCTCGACGCGCCCGGCTACGATCTGGCCGGGGTTTTTGTCGGCTCGGAGGGCACGCTGGGCGTGGTCACGCGGATTATTTTGCGCATCGTCAAGCGCCCCGAGGTCATTACCACGCTGCTGGCCGCCTTCAACTCGACCAACGAAGCCGGCGAAGCGGTGAGCGAAGTCATCGCCTCGGGGGTTTTGCCGGCGGCCATCGAGATGATGGACAACCTCGCCATACAGGCTGCCGAGGCCAGTGTTCATGCGGGCTATCCCAACTGCGGCGGACTGCTGCTGGTGGAGCTTGACGGCACGGCGACGGAGGTCGAGACCCTGATGCGCCAGGTGAACGACATCTGCGCGCGCTGCGGTGCCTGGGAGATACGGCTGGCGCATTCGGAAGCCGAGCGCATGGTGGTGTGGAAGGGCCGCAAAGCCGCTTTCGCCGCCATGGGGCGGATTTCGCCGAATTATATCGTGCAGGACGGAGTCGTTCCCCGGACCGCGCTGCCGCAAATCATGAATGAGATCGCGCGTCTCAGCCGGGAATCGGGGCTGCGGGTCGCCAACGTCTTCCATGCGGGCGATGGAAATCTGCATCCCCTGGTGCTCTACGATCGCCGCATCGCAAACCAGGAACAGCTCGCCGAGCAGGTGGCCGGAGACATCCTGCGGCTCTGCATCAAGGCGGGCGGTTCGATCACCGGTGAGCATGGCGTCGGCGAGGAAAAAAAGATGTTCATGGGGGAGATGTTTGCCGAACCCGATCTCGACACCATGCAACTGGTTCGTTGCGCATTCGATCCCGAACACCTCGCCAACCCCGGCAAGGTGTTTCCGCGGCTTCGCCTGTGCGCTGAAAAAACCGGCCCGTATACACCCCATCCGCTGGAGTTGGCCGGAGTGGCGGAGTTCTTCTGATGGCAGGCATTTCAAATCCTACGCGGCAAATTCCGTGGAATGAACTAGAGAGTATTGCCCCTGCCGCCGAGGTCGCGGAGCCGGTCACTATCCGGGGCCTCGTGCCAAAGTTCACCGTCGAGCCTGCGACGGGCGAGCAGGTGGCCGCTGTTCTGCGCTGGGCCAACGAGAACTCGGTGGCGCTGGCAGCGACTGGCAACGGCACTAAGCTTGACTGGGGCGCAGATCCCCGCGGGCTCGATGTGGTGCTCTCGATGCGCAAGATGAATCGGGTTGTCGAGCATGCATGGGGAGACATGACGGCCACGGTTGAGCCTGGCTGCACAGTGGCCGAGCTGCAACGCACACTGGCGGAGCATGGACAGCGGCTGGCGGTCGAGCCGCTCTTTGCCGAGTGTGCCACCATCGGAGGAATCGTCGCCACCAACGACAACGGTCCTCGGCGGGTGCGCTTCGGCTCTTTGCGCGACCTCATCATCGGCGTAACCCTTGCCCTTCCCGACGGAACCCTGGCGCGCAGCGGCGGAAAAGTGGTTAAAAATGTTGCCGGATACGATCTGCCCAAGCTGGCGACAGGGTCTCTGGGGACCTTGGGCATCATTACCCAGGCCATTTTCCGGCTGCATCCGCTGCCGCAGACGGAGCAGACCATCAGCTTTCAGTTTGAGACCATCGCGGCGGCGAATCAGGCGGCTTTGGCGCTGCTCGATTCCGTGCTCACGTTTACAGGCTTGCAACTGCGCTCATCGGGCCCTGCGCTGTGCACGCTCGATGTCCGATTCGAGGGCATCGTGAACGCGGTCGAGGATCAGGCGCACAGGGCCGAGCGCATCGTCGGCAATCTCTTGGGCGTCGCCGGAGGCAAGCTGCTGCCGGCGGAGACGCAGCCATGGCAAAGCTCGACCGCGCTATGGGACGGGGCCCCGGATTCGATCTGCCGCTTCTCGGTGCTGCCCACCGAAGTTGCGGCGTTTCTCGATCGCGCCCAGTCGTTGGCGGAACCCTTGGCGGTTCGAAGCCGCGCCGTCGCGCAGGCGATTGGGGTTGGCCTGCTGCGGCTCGACGGTCTTACCGATGCGTTGCTGTCCATCATCCGCGAGCTGCGGCAGTTGGCTGCCCTTCGGCACGGTTCCGTGGTAGTGCTGCATGCCTCCGGCGAGTTGCGCAGCCAGCTCGATCCCTGGGGAGAGGTGGGCACGGCGCTCGGCACCATGCGCCGCATGAAACAACAATTCGATCCCAAAGGTATCCTCAACCCCGGCCGATTCGTGGGAGGGATTTGATGAACCAGCCGAATGACCTGAGCAGTGCGGCCGGCAACGCTGGCGATTCTGCTGAAAACAAACTCGGGGTGCCTGGCGCAACCCTGGAGATGGGAAGCGTGGGCTTGGCCTCGCCCGCGCCTGCCGGCGGTGTGCCCGCAAACTGCAAGGTCTTCGATCGGCATCACCCGCCGCAGGAAAAACTGATCAACGACTGCGTTCACTGCGGGTTCTGCTTGCCCACTTGCCCCACCTATCTGCTCTGGCGCGAAGAGATGGACTCCCCGCGCGGCCGCATTTACCTGATGAAAATGGGCCTGGAGGGCGATGTCGAGCGCATGGACCAGACCTACGTGCAGCACTTCGACCAGTGCCTCGGCTGCATGGCGTGCATGTCGGCGTGCCCTTCGGGGGTAAAGTACGATCGGCTGATCGAATCGACCCGCGCGCAAATTGAACGCCACTATCCCCGGCCGCTGGCGGAGCGCCTGTTTCGCTGGTTGATCTTCTCGCTGTTTCCGCATCCGGCGCGCTTGCGGGCCATGCTGTTGCCTATGTGGCTTTATCGGCGCTCCGGCCTGCGCTGGCTGCTGCACCGGAGCGGCTTGCTGCGATTGCTTCCCGAACGGCTGCAAGCGATGGAAAGCCTGCTGCCCAATGTCTCGTTGAGATCCGTGTTCGGCGGCTTACCGATGCGTGTGAAGCCGCAAGGCACGCCGCGCATGAAGGTCGGGCTCATTCTGGGATGCGTGCAGCGAGTGTTTTTCGATGATGTAAATCTGGCCACGGCGCGGGTGCTCGCTGCTGAAGGTTGCGAAGTGATAATTCCGCGAGGACAGGGTTGTTGCGGCGCTTTGGGCATGCACGCTGGCCGTGAGCAGGAAGCTCTAAATCTGGCGCGCCAGATGATCCGGGTCTTCGAGCGCGAGCCGGTCGATGTGATCGCGGTGAATGCCGCCGGCTGCGGCTCCAATCTCAAGGATTACGGCGAACTGCTGGCCGACGATCCGCTCTATGCCGAGCGCGCCCGCCAGTTTTCCGCCAAATGCAAGGACGTGACCGTGGTGCTTGCCGGCCTGGAGCCCCGCGCGGTGCGTCATCCCGTGCCGCTGCGCGTTGCCTATCACGACTCGTGCCATTTGCAGCACGCCATGGGGGTTCGCACAGAGCCGCGGAAACTGCTCGCCGGCATTCCAAATCTGGAGGTCCAGGAAATCGCCGAAGCCGCTATCTGCTGTGGATCGGCGGGGATTTATAACCTGGTGCAGCCGGGACCCGCCGCCGAGTTGGGAGAGCGCAAGGCGCGCAACATCGCCGCCACCAAGGCTGAACTGGTCGTTTCCGGCAATCCTGGATGCCTGCTCCAGTTGCAGGCTTCGCTCGGCAAGCTCGGGCACCAGATCCCAACCATGCACACCATTCAGTTGCTTGATGCTTCCATCTCCGGCAGCCCACCGGCACGGCAGGTGAATGGCGGAAGCCGGCGGCGCGGCAGCAAAGGCTAGAGCGGGTTGTAGAGATGCTGCACCCCAAGAAATGAACGTCATTCCGAGCGAGCAACGCCTGGCGTCGCGAGTCGAGGAATTTTTTGGGTTGTTCTTGCTGCAAGAAACACAAGATCCCTCCACTCCGCTCCGCTTCGGTCGGGATGACGCCTCCTTGGACATCGAGATACACCAACCTTGGAGCCGCTCTAGGCGGCTCAGACGCCGCCTCAACGCCTCAACGTTTACGCCGCCTTGCCGCGCAGCCGCAACTGCTGTGCCTGGGTGAAAGCGTGCCCGCGAATCAGGCCGGTGCTGATCAGGCAAGTCAAGCCCGAGGCGGCAAACATCATGGCGATCACCACGAACTGATACACCGCCGCATACAGCGGAGGCGAGCCGGAGAGCAGCATGCCGGTCATCAGTCCCGGAATCCAGACGATGCCCAAGGTGCGCAGGTTGTTGAGCGGCGGAATGAGGCTGGCGCGATAGGAGATCTGCACGAAGCGCGCCACCGCCGGCGGCGATGCGCCCAGCGCCAGCGCCGATTCGATTTCGCCCACGTGCGACTCCACCTCGGCACGGAAGCGGTCGAGCGCGAGCGCGTTGGAGTTCATGGCGGCTGCAATCAGCATGCTTCCGACCGGCACCAGCGCGGTAATCGTGTGTTGAATCACGCCGCTCAAAACCATGATCGCGATGATCAGCCCGGCGCCCACGGCGATGGCGCAGAGAGAGGTCTGGAAGGCTCCGGGAATTGACTTGGCGCGCCGCGCCGAAGTAGCTGCGGCAACCACCATCATCAGCGCCAGGATCACGCCGCTAGTCCAGCGCGGTCCACGCAACAGCACGATGAACACAAAGCCGACCGCGATCACCTGCGCGAGCCCGCGCAGCAGTGCGATCAGGGTTTCCCGTTCAACGTGGATCTGGCGGCGGCGTGCCAGCAACATGGCGGCGATGACCATGACCGCGGCCAATCCGGCCTGCGCCAAGCCAAGCAGCAAATGATCGCTAAGGCTCCCGTTCAGCACCAAGCACCTCCCTGATTAATCCCGTGCGCACCAGCCGGCCGGAGTTGAGCAGCGCCACCCGCGCGGCCATTCTGCCTGCCTGTTGCAGATCGTGGGTCACGATGACGCAGGTCAGCCGGCGGCTCTCGACCACGGCGGAAATAAGATTCTCGATGCCCAGCTTGGAATCCTCGTCGAGCGCCGAAGTGGGCTCGTCCAGCAGCAACACCGCCGGCGAATTGGCGAGCGCGCGGGCGAGCGCCACGCGCTGCGCCTCTCCACCGGAAAGATTGCGGATTTCGCGGCTGGAGAATCCCTCCAGGCCGACCTGCGCCAGCAAACTGCCGACTGCTTGCGCGGAGAGCAGCTCGTCCCGTTGCGAGGGACCGAAGCGGACATTTTCCGCGACTGTGCCGGGGAAAAGAAACGCGCTTTGCATCACCATGCCCACTCGACGGCGCAACTCGGCGGGAGCCAGCGTCCGATAGTCTTCGCCCGCGAAGTAAACGGTTCCGCTGGTCGGCTCGTCCAGCCGGTTCAACAGGCGAAGCAGCGACGATTTGCCGGCACCGCTTGCGCCGACGATGGCCACGACCTCGCCCTCGGACGACTTCCAGATTGATATCGTCGAGGATGCGCTTGCCTTCAACTTCGCGCCCCAGGTGTTCGGTGCGGATGATCCATTGGAAGAGCAATTCGACAGTCGCTATACGCTTAGGTATCACCGCCGGGCTCAGATTTCACTCCGGCAAACGTCAAAGCGTTTGCTGGGACTTGCCCGGCGCTCAATCCGCATCGGCCGTCTCTACTGCACCAGCAATTCGAACTTGCCCGGCACCAGTTGCCGGTGGTCGGTGGCGTTGGGCTGCACTTCACCGGCGGGCAGCAAAAAAGAGTGCGTCGCCTCATCGAAGGCGACGGTGCGCGCACTGGGTTGCGTAGTGACCGTCTGCACGGCCTCGAACTTTCCCGCAGCCGTCTCTTTCACGATCGTCAACGTGCCTTCGCCGTTGGCACTCACGGCCACGCCGTTGGCGGGGTCGAAGGCGACTCCGTCACAGCGGTTCCCAATCGGCACGGTGGCCAGCAATTTGCCGCTGGCGATTTCCACGATCGCCATTTTGGCGTTGCCGCAACCCGCGAATAGCCGGCCCTTTTCGATATCGATCGCCAGCCCGGTTGGCGATTGACAGGGCGCGAGCGGCCACTGGGCGGTGATGTCCATGGTATAGCGCGTCGATGCGGGCAATTGCGCTCTTGTCCTCGAGGTTGACGTAAATCTGCCCATGCGGATCGAGCACGGCAAACTCCGGCTTGCCCGGAAGGGCGATCGTCCGTACCGGAGCAGACTGGTGGCATCGAGCACACTGGCGCTGTTGTCTCCGCCGTTGAACACCCAGATGCGCTTCCATCGCGGGTCGTAGACGATGGCGTCGGGATTCTTGCCGGCGGCAATATCCGTGATCGGCTTGAGCGCCCCAAGTGGAAGGCCACGACCTTGCCTTGGCCGCCGCTGGAAATAAAACCGCGGTTCAGGTCAGTGGCCAGCGCCACTCCGTGCACCCGTTCCATGCCGCCGATTTCGGCAATCAGTTTTCCGGAATCGGCGTCCACCACCATGACACGATCCGAGCGTGCGATGTAAGCCCGGCGCGCGTGCGAATCGACCGCGAGATAATCCCAGCCCCCGACGCCGCCAAGGGAAAATCGATTGGTGACCTTGTATACCGCCGTGCTTGCAACCTGTGCGGAGGAGACCGCCAGCGGAATCAGCGCCAGGCTAAGCAGGACAGCCATGCGTACCATGACTTGGAAGATTTCCGTGACATCGGCGCAGCCCTTTCGATCTTGTCATCGGTTGCGGTGCGGGCGTGCGAGAATCAGATGCCTCCGCCCATGCTCACATATTCGGAAAGCACTTTCTGCTCGCTCCGGTATTGTTCGCGTTCTTCGTCCTCGGTGGCCAGGCCGCGGATGGCGTCCAGTTCGCGGGCAGCCTGCACGACCTTGCCATCCACGTGTTCCAACCGCTCTTCGAGTTGTTTCACTTCCTTGGCCAGCGCAATGATCACGTTCGACAACGGGTCTTGCACATCGTGCGGATCGGTAATCAGCACGCGCTTACCCTCGCGGTAGATGATGTGGGCAGGATTGCCGACAACGGTGGAATCGGGTGGGACATCGCGCAGCACTACCGAACCGGCGCCGACGCGCGAGTGCTCGCCAATGGTAATGTTTCCCAGAACGTTGGCGCTATTGCCCACGAATACGCCGTCGCGCAAGGTAGGATGACGCTTGCCTTTCTCCTTGCCGGTGCCTCCCAGGGTTACGTTCTGGTAGAGAGTGACGTCGTCGCCGATAATCGAAGTCTCGCCGATGACCACGCCCATGCCATGATCGATGAACAGGCGCCGTCCGATGTGCGCTCCGGGGTGTATCTCAATGCCGGTCCAGAAGCGCGCCACTTGCGAGCCAAAACGCGCCAGAAACCTGCGGTTGTTCTTCCATAACCAGTGATTCAGATGGTGGAACCAGACGGCGTGCAATCCGGGATAGCAGAGCAGCACACTAACGGTTGAGGTGGCCGCCGGATCGCGATCGAAGACCGACTGGATGTCCTCGCGGATGGTTTGCAGAAAGCCCATATTCCAGTTTAACTCTTCCAGCTCCCTTTTGGAGACCGGCGGAGCGAGCCTGCTAGCGGGCGCCTTTGCGGGCTGCTTCCGCTTGCAACGCCGCCTTGGCCGCTTGCAGCTGTTTGCGTGCCGCGGCATCCACGGTTGGATAAGCGAGCTTCATTTCCTTCAGGGCGTCGACAATAACGAAGGAAACCAGCAGCCGCGCGAACCACTTGTGGTCGGCGGGAACGACGAACCAGGGTGCATGCCGCGCCGAGGTGTGGCGAATCATATCCTCAAAAGCATGCTGGTAATCGTCCCAGTACCGACGCTCGCGGATGTCGGCGGCGGAAAACTTCCAATTCTTTTCCGGCTCCTCCAGACGTTGCAGAAAGCGCGCCCTCTGCTCCTCTTTGGAAATGTGCAGGAAGAACTTGCGCACGGCAATACCGTTGCGCGTGAGATAGTGCTCGAAGTTGGCGATGCTTGTGAAGCGCTGCTTCCAGATTTTCTTGCTGACCAGCTCAGTGGGGATGCGCTCTTTCTGCAACAGCTCGGGATGCACCCGCACCACCAGCACCTCCTCGTAGTAGGAACGATTGAAGATGCCAATGTGCCCGCGTTGCGGAAGGCAGCGCGAGGTGCGCCATAGAACATCGTGATCGAGTTCCTCGGCGGAAGGAGCTTTGAAGGAGAACACCTGGCAGCCCTGCGGATTCACCCCGGACATGACATGCTTGATGGTGCCGTCCTTGCCGGCGGCATCCATTGCCTGGAAAATCAGCAGCAACCCCCAGCGGTCCTGGGCGAAGAGTTTGTCCTGCAGCTCGCTCAATTGCCGCATCTGCTGCTGCTGCAAGGTTTGCGCTTCAGGCTTGAAGTCCGCATCGAAGCCGCCGGTGTCGCCGGGTGAGTAGTCCGATAAATCGAACCCTTTGCCGCTGTCGATGCGGTACCGCTTCAGAATCTGCCCAATCTTTTTTTCTTGGTCCATGCCAAGCTCCGTTTCTTGAGCGATCTCATTGCAAGTTTCGGCTTCTCCATGGAAGGCATTGACAGCTTCAGACTGTCATGGCGAGCGAAGTCGTGCCACCTTGTGTTTCTGCTGCCGAAAACAAAGGGTGGCTCCACAATCACCCCAGCGAGCCGAGCCTCGCCGGGGACCCCGATCCTCCGCTTCGCTCCGGTCGCCATGACATTCCTTTCGGGAATGTGTGGATACACCAACAAGGGAAATTATCGAGCCTGAAACTGCTAGACTGCCCGCTACATTGCCGCTGGATGCGAGCGCCAGATCAGCGTGCAGATCACAATCGCGCAGGCGAGCATGATGGCCCGAATGCCGGCTCCGGCATGCAGTGCGGTATCGCCGAACAGGGCGCGCAACAGACCGGTTCCGGCACTGCTCGCACAGCACGCGAAGTAGAGCTTCTCCCGGAGCGCGGCCGAGAGGCGAATCAGCCATACCAAGATGCCAGTCACCACCAGGTAAACCACGGTGATCCCGAGCGATGGAGCAAAATGCGATCGTCGGGCCAGCGCCAGGGTCAAGGGCGGAATCGCGGATGGCCCGGAAAGTCCGGCGAGCGCGACGAAGAAAAAAAACACCGAGTGTACGAGTGCGATCACCGCGCGCTTACGATTCGTGAGTATGGAATAGCGATTCATCAGATGTTCATGAGGGTTCCGCATCGAGCCCCACAGGAGCCAACTGCAGGCAAATGTGAGCCACCGGGTCGGCGCCGAAAGTCTCCATCCCAGCGATTTCCGCGGCCGTTTAGCCGCTCGCATAGTGTAGCCCGAAGACGCCGCCCAGCGCCATGAGACCAGGTCTTCGCCCCCAGAAAAAGGAAGGTGTTCGCCGCTACCGGCCTGGCGACGCGAAACCGCTTTACCCGAAGAAGTCGAATGGGAGCCGGATTCTGGCTGTCTACCGCCCTTCTATGACCGAAATGGAACCGGCGACGAAGCAGCGTAGCGACGTTGCCCTTTCCAGCTCACTTCAGAAGTACAATGATCGGTGTCCATGACTGCCTTTTTCCCAACCTTTGAGTTCCACGTTTCGAGGTATGCACGCGACCGCTACCGGTTCGGAGAAGAGCTGTTCTCGGTTACCGGCAACGTGATTTTCGCCAACCCCGCGGCTAGCCGACGATTCGCGCAACGCATGAACCTGGTGCGGGATGCGGCGCGGCATCCGGAGCTGGCGGTCAATCCGGGCGAGCTTAACGCCATGGCGCTCATCGACGAAGTGCTGCACATCGTGACGGCGCTCTATCGGCAGCAGCGCGACCCGAATGGCATGGTTGAGGCTCTCGTCTGGTTCGAGGCGCGATTGGGGCCGGAAGCGCTTGATCGTACGTTGCTGGCATTTGCCGATGAGTTCCCCACGGTGGCAGTTTATGGCGGCCGGCAGAGCGCGGCCGAATGGCTTCGAGGCTCGACCGGCGGCGTTTCCAATCGGGCCATTGCGCTCGAAGAGCTGATGATGCTCTGGCTCGCCAACCTGAATCCCGCGTTCCGAATATTCTCCGAGTTGTTTGCCGACGAAGACCTCGCCAAATCGACAGCGTACAAACAACTCGCGGCGGGACTGCGCGCGTACTTCGAAACGCGCCCGCGCTTCGGTCCTGAAAACCAGAACCTGGTCGATCTGCTGCGCGCCCCGGCGCTGGCTTCCCCCGGCTCGCTCGAGGGACAGCTCGCATTCATCCGCGAGCGTTGGAAACCGCTGCTGGGCGACCTGATACGGCGCCTGCTGGCCGCGCTCGATGTGCTAAAGGAAGAACAGACCGCCATCTGGCTGCGCTTCCATCCGCCCGCGCCTCACGATGGCATGGGTCCGACCTTCGGCGATTCCAGCGCTGCTGCCATCCCCGACTTCGTCGGCAAGGAATTCGAATACGAGCGTTTCAGTACCGATGTGGACTGGATGCCGCGGACGGTGATGATCGCCAAGAGCATCTATGTCTGGCTCGACCAGCTCGGCAAGTCGTACCGGCGTCCGATCCCTACTCTCGATCAGATTCCCGACCAGGAGCTAGACATTCTGGCGCGCCGCGGCTTCAACGCTCTGTGGCTCATCGGAGTCTGGGAGCGCAGCCGGGCCTCGCAGGTGATCAAGCGGCTGACCGGAAATCCCGAAGCCGCCGCCTCCGCCTACTCGCTCAACGATTACACTATTGCCTCCGACCTCGGCGGCGAATCCGCTTACGTGAACCTGCGTGATCGCGCGGCATTGCGCGGCATCCGCCTGGCCAGCGACATGGTTCCCAACCACATGGGAATCGATTCGCGCTGGGTCATCCAGCATCCGGACTGGTTTGTGCAGTTGCCTTATCCGCCGTTCCCGGCGTACAGCTTCGAAGGGCCCGACCTCTCGACCGACGGGCGCGTCGAGATCAAGATCGACGACCATTATTTCAACCGCAGTGATGCCGCAGTGGTTTTCCGGCGAGTCGATCGGTGGAGCGGCGAGGCGCGCTACGTCTACCACGGAAACGACGGCACCAGCTTCCCCTGGAATGACACGGCGCAGCTCAATTACCTCAAGCCGGAGGTGCGCGAAGCAGTCATTCAGACCATCCTGCACGTTGCCCGTTTGTTTCCCATCATTCGTTTCGACGCCGCCATGACGCTCACCAAGCAGCATTACCAGCGGCTCTGGTTTCCGGTTCCCGGCACCGGTGGCGCCATCCCATCGCGCTCCGAGTACGGACTCACCAAGCCGGAATTCGACGCCGCCATGCCGGTCGAGTTCTGGCGCGAACTGGTCGACCGGGTCGCCGCCGAGGTCCCCGGAACCCTGCTGCTGGCCGAGGCTTTCTGGCTGCTGGAGGGATACTTCGTTCGCACCCTCGGCATGCACCGCGTCTACAACAGCGCCTTCATGAACATGCTGCGCGACGAAGAGAACGCCAACTACCGCAGCGTGATTAAAAATACGCTGGAGTTCGATCCCGAAGTGCTCAAGCGCTATGTAAATTTCATGAACAATCCCGACGAGCGCACCGCGGTCGACCAGTTCGGCAAGGGCGACAAGTATTTCGGGGTTTGCACCATGCTGGCCACTCTCCCCGGATTGCCCATGTTCGGCCATGGCCAGATTGAAGGTTTCACCGAGCGCTACGGCATGGAGTATCGCCGTGCCTATCACTCTGAAATACCCGACGAGTGGCTGGTGGCGCGCCATGAGCGCGAAATCTCTCCGCTGCTGCACCGGCGCGGGCTCTTCGCCGACGTGAAAGAGTTCCTGCTGTACGACTTCTACACCGACGATGGAAGAGTGAACGAAGACGTCTTCGCCTACTCCAACCGGCTCGGCGATCAGCGGACCCTGGTGGTCTACAACAATCGCTATAGCGACACGCGAGGCTGGATACGGGTATCGTGCGCGCAAGCAGAAAAGAATCCGGACGGCAGCAAAGGTCTTCGCCAGCGAACCCTGGGCGAAGGCTTCGATCTGAAGAACGATGCGGCGATGTTTGCCGCCTGCCGCGATGCCATCACCGGACTTGAATACCTGCACCACGCCGGGCGCATGATCGAAAATGGGCTGCACCTCGAGTTGGGAGCCTATCAGCACCACGTCTTTCTCGATTGGCGCGATCTGCGGGAAGACGCCGCGCATCCCTGGGCGGAACTGTGCGAAATGCTCGGCGGACGCGGCGTTGCCAGCCTGGACGACGCCCTGCGCGACCTGCGCCTGAAGCCCGCGCACGACGCCCTGCGCGCGCTGCTTACCCCGACCGCCGCCGAGCATCTCGCGGCCATCGCCGCCAGGACTGCCGGCGGGCACGGCGCGAAGTTTGCAACTCCGGCGGAACGGCCGGGGTCCCCGGCACGCGCCGTAGTTGCGCGTGCTGGGGCAGAACACCTGCGGGCATTGCTCGAGCACGTGCAAAGCTTGCTTGCGGTAGAGGAATATGCCGGCCTGCGGCGCCTGCCGGTGCCGGATTGGCAGCAGCACCTCGACAGCGTGCTCGATCGCTTCGAGCAAGAGATGGAAGCGGCCCTCCACATCCCCGAACTGGAGGGCAGGTTTGCGGCTGGCTGGCCGGCAGCGGCCAAGGAGGTCCTGCCCGCGCTCGGAACCCCGATCGAAAAATCCACTGCCATCTGGGGCACGGTGCTGGCGTGGTCCGTCATGCATGCCATTGGGGCTTTCCTGCGTCCCTCTGATCCCAATCGCGGAGCGGCCAAGGCCTTCGAGGGTTTGCGCTTGCGCGAGCCGATGGCCGAAGCCTTCAGCCAACTTGGCTGGCATGACGAAAAGCGCTGGCAGGCCGCCGCGCGGGTGCGAGCCAGCTTCGCGCATGCCTACGCCGAAGACGGACCGCGCCCGGCAGTTCCACCGTCTGTGGCAGTGCCCGGCGCCAGAAAACCGAACTTGCGGGCCGCTGGCAGCCCCTTCAGTTGGCTGCACGATCCCGATGTCGCATGGCTGATTGGCGTGCACCGCTACCAGGACGCGCAATACTTCGTCAAGGAACCGTTCGAACGCTTTCTGTGGTGGATGACCCTGCCCGCGCTGCTGCGGATCGCCGAGGATTCAACGACCGCCCAGCCGGCCGTGACCTCATTGGAGCGGCAGCTTGAGCGTTTTTTGTGGGCGGCAGCGGAGGCCGGCTACAGAGTCGAAGCACTGCTGGCGATGCCGGGCAGCAACGAAAAATGAAGATCACGGCGCCGCCAGACTGCTTGAGCGGTGCCGCGAAAGTACGGACCTAAAGCTGCAGGGATACCCCTACTCTGAACCCCGCTCTAGCAGACCGCGAATGAACAAGAGCTGGGCGGAATGGAGCCATAAGGCCAAAAGGCTTTACCAGAGCCGCTTAACAGGATAACGCCCTAACCTAATGCCATCTTAATTTCTTATCGTACGATTACAACTATTAAGTTGACTAATGTCCCTCCAGAGCTCGATAAGAGAACCTAGCTTTGTTTTTTCCTTATTCGTAATTCGTAGCGCAAAAGCAAAAGAGGGCCCTTATCTTGAACTCCTTCCATGAACCTACCGTCAGCTATTCGCAAGGTCCAGATAGCACCGAGTTGTTGAACCTTTGCATCGGCCAGGTGCTTGATCGCGCCGCCGAGCGCTTTCCCGACGGGCTCGCGCTGGTGATGCGGCACACCGGCGAGCGCTTTACCTGGCGTCAGCTTCGCCAAGAGGTGGAAAAACTCTCTCGGGGGCTGATGGGACTGGGTGTCGAAAAGGGCCAGCGGGTGGGTATGTGGGCCACTAACTGCACCGAATGGGTGCTGGCGCAGTTTGCCACCGCCAAGATCGGCGCCATTCTGGTCAACCTCAACCCGCGCTATCGCGCTCACGAATTGGAATACGCGCTCCGCCAGTCGGAGTGCCAGACGCTGCTGCTGATTAGCGGCTTTCGCGACTGCGATTATGTCGAGACGCTGTTCAGCGTCGCTCCGGAAGCGCGCAGCAACCCTCGTGGACATTTCTCCTCCGAACGTTTGCCGCACCTGAAGAACGTGGTCTTCTGCGGCGAATCCGCGCCTCCGGCAATGCTGAACTGGAAGCAGTTGCTGGCTCTGGGCGAGCAGGTTTCCACCGCGCAACTGCGGGCGCGCGAAGCCACGCTGTCGCCGCAGGATGCGATCAACATCCAGTACACGTCGGGAACCACGGGATTCCCCAAGGGCGCGACGCTCAGCCACTACGGGGTAGTCAACAACGGCCTGCTGATCGGCGATTGCATGAAGCTCACGGAGCATGACAGGGTGTGCATACCGGTGCCGTTCTATCACTGCTTTGGCATGGTGTTGGGCAATATGAATTGCGTCGTACACGGTTCGGCCATGGTGATTCCCTCCGATTTTTTCGATCCACTGGAGGCCCTGCGCACGGTTGAGGCCGAGCGCTGCACAGCGCTCTACGGCGTGCCGACCATGTTCATCGCCGAGCTTGAGCATCCGGAATTCAGGAACTTCGATCTGACTTCGCTGCGCACCGGCATCATGGCCGGTTCCTCGTGCCCGATCGAGCTCATGCGCCAGGTTACGGAGGTCATGCACCTTTACGAGCTGACCATCGCCTACGGGCTGACCGAGGCTTCGCCGGTCATAACCCAGACCCGCACCGATGACTCTCTGGAGCGCCGGGTTACGACCGTGGGCCGTTTGCTGCCCCACACAGAGGTCAAGATCGTCGACGTCAAGACCGGCAAAATTGTGCCGCGCGGAAGCAACGGCGAACTCTGCACCCGCGGTTACCTGGTGATGCAGGGCTACTACAACAACCCGCAGGCGACAGCCGAAACCATCGATGCCAAAGGCTGGCTGCGCACCGGCGACCTGGCCACCATGGACGAAGACGGCTACGTGCGCATTACCGGCCGCATCAAGGAAATGATTATCCGCGGCGGCGAGAACATCTATCCGCGCGAGATCGAGGAGTTCCTGCATACCTGCCCGGCGATTGCCGACGTGCAGGTGGTGGGCGTTCCCGACACCAAGTTCGGCGAGCAGGTGATGGCCTGGATCATTCTGAGGAAGGGTCACGAACTGACACCGGAGGCGGTGAAGAAATTCTGCAAGGGTGAAATTGCCGATTTCAAGATCCCGCGCCTGGTCAGGTTCGTCGATTCCTTCCCCATCACGATCAGCGGTAAGGTACAGAAATTCCGTATGCGCGAGATGTACGTCGAGGAGATGAATCTCGCTGCGACGGCGATGCCGCAGGCTGCTTCGGCGCCCGCGTTCGATTGAGTTCGAAGGCTTTTCCCCGAAAAACTCCATGCTCCGGCCTTTGTGCCGGAGCTTTTTTTTGCGGGGCGCGAGCGGTCAATTCGCAGCGCCGATTCGAGTTCGAACGAACTCGGGAACGGGGTCGGCTCCCTGAAGTTATGGCGCACGCGATAAACTGATGCAAACACCCTGGGCAGCCGAAATGCCTTTTGAACGTGAGATCCGCATGTTGAACATCCGCCGTGCCGAAGCAAACGACGCCGCGCTAATTCTGAAGTTCATACGGGCCCTGGCCGAGTACGAGCATCTGTCCGCGTCCGTGGTTGCGACCGAGCAGGATCTGCTGCGTGACGGCTTCGGCCGTGAACCCAAGTTTCGCTGTGTGATCGCCGAGTGGGACCGAGCGCCGGTGGGCTTCGCCCTCTACTTTTACAACTACTCGACCTTTCAAGGCCGTCCGGGAATTTTTCTGGAGGACCTTTTCGTCAATCCCGAATTCCGCGGCAAGGGTATCGGCAGAGCGCTGCTGTTGCACCTGGCGCGGCTGGCCGTGCGCGAGAACTGCGGCCGCTACGTTTGGCAGGTGCTGGATTGGAATACACCGTCCATCGAGTTCTACAAATCGCTGGGGGCCAAACTGATGAGCGAGTGGCTCACCATGCGGGTCGAGGACGCCGCACTGGAGAACATGGCGGCCCAGGGCCAATCACCAGTCAACGGCGGAGGCGCATGACGGAACCGGTGCCCATGATCGGCGGCCGGCTGCAGCTGATAGCTTCGCCCATGCCGTTCGCGCTATGACTGACATCGTCAAAATCATCGGGGGTGGCCTGGCCGGCCCGGAAGCGGCGTGGCAGTGCGCCCGGCGCGGCATCGCCGTCGAGCTGTTCGAGATGCGGCCGGCGCGGCTGACTCCGGCTCACCAAAGCGGCGACTTCGCCGAACTGGTCTGCTCTAACTCGCTCAAGTCCGATTCGGAAAACAGCGCACCGTGGCTGCTTAAAGAGGAGATGCGGCGAGCCGGATCGCTGCTGATGGAGCTGGCACGCCAAACCGCCGTTCCCGCCGGACACGCACTGGCGGTTGACCGTCTGGCTTTTGCGCGCGCGGCGACGGAGGCCATCGAGCGCGAGCCGCTGATCACCGTTCAGCGCGAGGAAGTCACCGCGATCAACGAGGATTCGGCAATCACCATCGTTGCCTCGGGGCCGCTGACCTCCGATGCCTTGGCCCGCGAGATCGAACGGCTTGCCGCGGCGGAGACCGCGGCGGACGGGGGCGCGGCGCGCTTGTACTTCTACGATTCCATCAGCCCGATTGTGGAAGCGGATTCGATCGATGAAGAAAAAGTCTATCGAGCCGCGCGCTATGACAAAGGTTCGGCGGACTACATTAACTGTCCGATGAACCAGGAAGAATACAACCGCTTTCTCGATGGACTGACCGCGGCGCAAGCCGTGGACGCTCCCGAGTGGGAAACCACCCCAGCCGAGGCAAAAACGGCGTCTGCCGGGGCCTCCCGGCTCAATTACTTCGAAGGCTGCCTTCCCATCGAGGAGATCGCGCGGCGAGGCCGGGATACTTTGCGCTTCGGGCCGATGAAGCCGGTCGGATTGCGCGATCCGCGCAGCGGCAAAATGCCCTATGCGGTGGTGCAGCTCAGGCAGGAGAATCTGCGCGCCGATGCTTATAATCTGGTCGGCTTCCAGAACCATCTTCGCTTCGGCGAGCAGGCCCGCGTGCTGCGGCTGATCCCCGGTCTCGCCAACGCACGCTTTTTGCGCTACGGACAGATGCATCGCAACACCTACATCAATGCGCCAGCCCTGCTGCTTCCCACTCTACAGATGAAGCGACACCCGCGCGTGCTGTTCGCTGGGCAGATTTCCGGAGTCGAGGGGTACGTCGAATCGATGGCCACTGGACAGCTCGCCGGGATCGCCGCCGCAGCCCTGGCCGCGGGCCAGCAACCGGTCGCACCGCCGCGCCCAACCGCCATGGGCTCGCTGGTGCATTACATCTGCCATGCCGAAGCCCGCAACTTTCAGCCGGCCAATATCACCTTCGACCTGCTGCAGCCACTCGACGAAGCCACGCGGCGAAAGATTCGCAACAAAAAGGTGCGCCACCAGATGGTGTGCGAGCGCGCGCTGGCGGCATTGGACGAGTGGATGGCGCTGATTCCGTACGCAAGGCCGAAAGATTAAAGCGGCTTTCTTGTTGGTGTATCACCCAAGGACTTTCGGCGTTGCCATGCTGAACAACGACGGACCGGCTGCTTGCGGTATCCTGCTTGCTGCATGAATGCGAAATGGTACAGCATGGCGTATGGCCTGCTGGTGGTATCGGTCGGCCTCTGGCTGGAAAGCCGGCGCTTGGTTCTGGCGAGCCAGCTTTTCGTTCTGACCGCCATGTCGCTGTCTGCCCCGGTCGTGTTAGCAGCGCGAGCTGGAGAACTCCGGCGGCGCTGGTTTGGGATTGCGCTCTCGTCTTGCGCCGTGATTCATGGGGTGTTTCTCGCAATTCTCAGCACTTTTCTTCCCTTTTCGAATCTCAGCCCGGCAATCGGCGTGGGATTTGGCGAAATGCTGATGTTGGCGATGGTCTCTGCAAGAATTCGCAGACGGTTCAAGCCTTAGCGCAACGTGCTAGCACGGCCTGTGCAGCGAATCCGAGGCGTGGCTGTTTTCGCCGGAAATCGCAGATAAATCAAGACACTTCAGTGGTTTTCCAGACAACAGCAGAGTCTATGTGTGCAAGTTCTTGCACATTTGGACTGGAAAAAAAATCTCAATTGCTGGTGGCGAAACGGGCGCGCTGCCTCTATTCTTGTGACTTAAGTACTAAGACTAAAGTACATAACACCCTCGTCAGGCACCGAGGATGAATGGCACGATTCTTGCCGCTCATTATTGATTGGCCCCAAAGAGCAAGGTCATTTGCATGCCAAGCGGGAGCCTGCCGATCCGGGAAGGCTGTCTCTGGGCCTGCACGAGCTTCGAGAATGGATATGCGCTGTCCAGAGCAAGGACCCTGCGGGTAATAAGATACCAGCGCCACTATACACATTGGTTTTCCGGTTGTCGTTAAAGCTGACGGCTTGAACTAAGCAGGAGGAAGCGATGACGGGTAAGGCGGCCCTTAGGGTCGTATTTTTCATGACCTGTGTTGTGCTGGCAAGCACAGCCGTTCCTGCTATCGTGGCAGAATCAAACGCACTGGATCAAGCCATTGAGCGCGTGCTGGTGCGCGAGGCGGAGAATTACAAGACTCTGCAACAATTCACACCGCTGGTTGAAACCTACATCCAGGAGCTCAAGCCTGACCGAGAGATGGGGTTCACTCCCATTAGCGACCACTACTTCCTGGGGCGCGTAAGCTTCAAGGGCTACCTGCGCGACGACAGTTTTCTCGGCAACGCAAGACAAGGCCACTTCGTCCCCCGTGGCTTCGCCCAGATGGCAGTCATCGACCCGGCGGGGTTCGATCGCCAACACTATGATTTCAAATTCATAATGCGTGAATTTCTCGGCGAAGTTCGCTGCTTGGTGTTCGATGTTACGCCGAAAGCAAAGACTGGCAAGGGGCGCTTCCTGGGCCGCATTTGGGTCGAGGACCTGGAATACAACATCGTTCGCGTCAATGGTGTTTACACTGTCGGGAGTGCCCACCCGCCTTACGTGCACTTCGATACCTGGCGCCTGAACCTGCAGCCTGGACTGTGGCTTCCCGCATACGTCTATAGTGAAGAAAGCGACATTCTGGTGGGCTTGCGAAAGACCACCTTCAGGTCGCAGACTCGTCTTTGGGGTTACGCGAGCGGCCAGGAGAACTCCCGGGAATTCGCGCAAGTGCTTGTGGATCCCAACGAAGAGGTGAAGGACCTGAGCGAACACTCACGCTTTCTCTCGCCCGTGGCCGCCGAACGGGCATGGCTGCGGCAAGCCGAGGATAATGTGCTGTGGCGATTGCGGCGCGCCGGTTTGTTGGCGCCTCCGGGGGATATGGAGAAGCTGCTGGCGAGAGTGGTCGATAATCTGATCATCACCAATAACGTCACCATGGCGTCGGAGGTCCGCTGCCGCGTACTGCTCACGACGCCGATCGAGAGTTTCACCGTCGGCCACACCATCGTTGTCAGCCGGGGGCTGCTCGACGTCATACCGGATGAAGCCAGCCTGGCGGCTGTCCTCGCCCATGAGCTTAGCCACGTGCTGTTGGATCACAGGCTTAATGCTAAATTTGCTTACAGCGATCGCGTCATCTTTGCCGATGACCAGACCCTGTGGCGTCTTAACATGACGCGTACGCCCGCCGAGGAGCAGGCGGCCGACAATAAGAGTGCCGAACTCCTGCTGAATTCGCCTTACCGCGACAAGCTGACGGCTTACGGTCTGTTCACGCAGCAACTTCAGCACAGCCGCAAACAACTGACCAACCTGATTCGCGCCCGGCTGGGCAATCCGCTGGTGCTCGACAAGAACGCGCCCCGCTTGGCCGGATTGGCCGCCAGCACTTCCCGGCTCGAGCCCACCAAGCTCGATCAGATTTCCGCCTTGCCGCTCGGCGGGCGCATCAGTCTGGACCCGTGGATGGGTGGCGTCGAGATGAGCAAGGCTCGAACCGGTAGCTCTAACCACGGCGCGCGAAAAACTGGTCTTCGAGTTGACGCCGGTCTTCCCCAACATCACGCGAATGCAGTATGGCGGTGAAATTCCACGAGCGCCGGATGCGCTCAACGAGGCGCCATAACCGCTCGATGTCCCGCGATTGACTCTGACCGAAATCCCTCTGGCGCGGTTGGAAGAGAGTGCCGAGGTGTCCTATCAGCTATTTTCTTCCGCAGCCGATCTGCGGTCTTCCCAAAGCTGCTTCATCTCTCTTCCCAAACCGTCAAGGTCGGGATAGATCACAGACTCTGTAATTCCGCAGTCTCTCAACTGCTGTCTGATTTTGGGACGTTCATTCGCGGAAATGCGAATTGCCTTTATTACCGCTGTAGTGGAGTCTGCTTGCTTGAACTCGTCAGAGAGCCAATTGGGTTCGGTTCCGAAGACGATAAACCGACTGCGTTGCGCCGCGATACGACGCGTGATGAGGGGAAAATCTAGAACTAAAGGTGGGCGCGGCACGTTCATTTCCGCGTTTGTTTCCTCGTCAGCCGGCAAGTATGCGTTCTCCCATTCATCTTCTGTCAGGTCATAGGATGGGTGCTTCTCACAATAAGATTTCCAATCCTGCTTGAGGACCTTGAGGTCAGGAAGTTCATTGAGTTTGTCCATCAACCGACTGGGTTCGAGCACATAGACACGCGCATCGCAGTCATCGTATTTCTTATTTCGCACGGCAAAGTGCAGAGCCATCAGCGCGCCATCTGACCAATCGAGCAGTCGCGTGGGGCCTGCGTGGTGCTGCATCAAAAAGTATGAGTCCCACTCCCAATCTTCCTCTGATATTCGTTCATCGCAACGTTCGACGGCGCAACGCTTAAACTCCTCGTGCAAATCATTTTCGATGTCGAGAAGGACCGAGATGCGCTTGAGCGGTTTAGCCCCCTCATTCGTCATCTCCGGACGATACAGCTCGGGACGAAGAATGGTTTCTTCGTAATCCTTATTTTCTCCCCGAAACCAAAGTTCCTTGTGCTTAGCAAGTCCCCATGATTCGCGGTGTTTACTCACTTGGTTTATGAATTCGCCGAGGCTAGAAACAGGAGGTTCTTGTGCAGGCATAGCAACACTCCGCACCATATTGTCCTACTCTAATTGTATTCGCAACATAATATCCTCTTGAACCTTACCCCTGCGCAGGGCATCTGCTGATGGCTCGCGAAGCTCGCTATTTCTTCTTCTTGCTCGGTCCGGGCACGAAGTCGCGGCGCTTGCGGGCGCGGCTCTTGATCCAGATGGGCGTACCTGTGAACTGGAATTCGTCGCGGATCTGGTTCTGTAAGAAGCGCTCGTAGGAAAAGTGTAGCTTCACGTCTTTATCGGTGAAGAGAATAAAGGTGGGCGGGGCGACGGCCGTCTGGGTCATGTAGTAGACCTTGACCTTGCGCGAAGCCGGGACTGAAGCGCGATCGAAGTCGATTTTGCGCAGGAATCGGTTCATTTCGCCGGTGGTGACGCGCTTGCGGCGCTCGCGGCCAACCAGCTCGATCATGGGAAAGATCTTTTCCACGTTGCGGCCGTTGCTGGCCGAGACGAACAGGAAGGGAACGTAGTCGAGGAACTTGAGGGCGCTGCGTGCCTGCTGCTCGAAGATGCGGCTGTCGGCCGGCGGGCCTTCTCCGCGCGCGTTGGCATGGGTCACCAGGTCCCACTTGTTGACCACCAGGATGAGCGAGCGGCCCGACTCGTGAGCGTAGCCCGCGATATTGGCATCGAGCGCCGATACGCCTTCGGTGGCGTCGATCATCATCAAAACGATGTCGGCGGCTTCCAGACTCTTGCGCGCCATCACCACGGAAAGCTTCTCGGCCATCAGCTTGGTCTTGCCCTTGCGGCGGATTCCGGCGGTGTCGACGAAGCGATACTTGCATCCGTTGCGCTCGACGAGTTCGTCGATGGCGTCGCGGGTGGTGCCCGCAACCGGTGAGACGATGGCCCGCGAAGTTCCCGTCAACTGATTCAGCAAAGTGGATTTGCCCACGTTAGGGCGTCCGATGATGGCAACCTTGATTTCGTCGGGACGCGACTCGGAGGCCTCATCTTCGACGGCAGGCTCAACCTCATCCGCGATCTCTTCGCCGGCCTCGAGTGCCGGCGAATCCGGCGGCGGCAGCTTCGTCTTCCCACTCCGGCGGCGGCACAGCACGGCTTTGTCCGGAACGACGCCTCTTGGCCGGGGCTTCGGCTTCCCCGGGAAAGCTTCAGCCGCGGGCTCGGGCTCGCCGGCCACCGTGGGGATTACCCGCACGACCTCCTCCAGCAGCTCGGCAACCCCGTCGCCATGTTCGGCTGAAACCGGCAGAACGTTACGGATGCCAAGCCGGCGGAACTCGTCGACCAATGTGTCCTGCTTCGGCGAATCGACTTTGTTCACCGCCAGGAACAGAGGTTTGCCGGTACGCTGCAGCAGTCGAGCCAGTTCCATATCAGGCGCGGTGATGGCGGCGCGCCCGTCGACCACCATCACGATGGCCGCCGCTTCTTCCAGGGCGAAGCGCGCCTGGCGGAAGATCTCGGCTGGAATAAAGTCCTTGTCTTCCGGCAGGATGCCGCCGGTATCGACCACGCGGAAACGATGTCCGGTCCAGTCGGCTTCGGCGTAAAGGCGGTCGCGGGTAATGCCCGGCTCGTCGCCGACGATAGCCCGGCGCGCCCCGACAATGCGGTTAAACAGCGTGGACTTGCCCACGTTAGGCCGGCCGACAACGGCCAGCAGCGGAAGTGAGTTGGGGCTAACGGTCATTGGCCTCTCATATGACTCTACATTACAGGCCGAGTGCCTCACCGCCCGGCCAGGAAGTGGACGACGAAGAACTGCTCGCTTGGGGCTATTATAGGGGTCAGTGTCCGGCCCTCCCCAAACATCCGCTGGTTCGCCATTCCCCGCCGGTGAAGTGCGCTCGACGCCGGAGGCGGTTTCGCTGCCGGCAACCTTCTCCTTGCACCAGTTTTTCGCCCCTGGGGGGCTGCTCTCGCGAACCCATCCGGCCTACGAGTTTCGCCGCGGGCAGCTTAGCATGGCGCAGGCCATCGAGCAGGCCCTCGAAGAGCGGCGCCACCTGATCGTCGAGGCCGGGACGGGCACCGGCAAGACGCTCGCCTATCTTCTCCCCGTGCTGCGCTCCGGCAAGCGTGTCATTATCTCGACGGGAACCAAGACGTTACAGGAACAGCTCTTCTATAAAGACGTTCCCTTCCTGGAAGCGGCGCTGTTTCGCTCCCCGGGCGCGCAGGCAAGCGCAGTAGTCGCGCATACTCGGGTGGAACCGGGCACGCCAGCGCGGCTGCGGGTCTGCTACATGAAGGGTCGCAATAATTATCTCTGCCGCAAAAAACTCTACGATCTTGCCGACGCGCCAATCCTGACCGGGCTGGAGGAAATCGAACACTATCGCGCCATCAGCGAGTGGGAGAAAACCACCGCCACGGGAGATCGCGCGGAGCTGGCGGAATTGGCCGAAGGCGGTCAATTATGGCCGCGGCTGGACGCGCGCGCGGAGAATTGCAGCGGCGCGAAGTGCCCGCAGTGGGAGCGCTGTTTCATCACCGAAATGCGCCGGCGCGGGGCGGAAAGCGACGTGGTGATCGTCAACCATCATTTGTTCTTCGCCGACTTGGCGGTGAAGCAGGCAGCCGATCGCGCGCCCGATGCCGGCGTTCTGCCGGAAACCGGAGTGGTGATCTTCGACGAGGCTCACGAACTGGAGGACGTGGCCAGCAGCTACTTCGGCATCAGCGTCAGCGATCTGCGGGTGCAAGACCTGCTGCGCGATATAGAGCGGACGGTGCAGCAGCACAGGCTGTCATCGCCGGCGCTGCTGGCGGCGGCAACCCGTGTCCACGAGCGCTCGCAACTGTTTTTTGCCGCGCTTCCGCCGGGCGAAGGCCGCTTCGAGTTTCAAAACCGCGGTGAATTTCTGGAGGAAAACGGCGACGAATTTCTGGCGCTCCAGGCCGCGCTCAGGCAGCTCACGCTGGCCCTCGAGGGTCTTACCAATAAGCCTGACGAGGTCTTCCGGCTGGGCCGCCGCGCCGAAGAGCTGCGCGTGCAACTCGGCTTCCTGCTGGAGGCGACCGACCCCAACACGGTTTTCTGGATCGAGCGGCGGACGGCGCCGCCGAGTGCCAGGGCAGCTTCCCCGGTCCCCGATGCCCGCGATGCTTCCGGCTCGGGGGCAGCGGCGCGAGGGCGCGCGCATGCCGCCCGCGGCGGACGCCAACAGCATGTCTTTTTGCAAGCTACGCCGATCGACGTATCACAGATTCTGCGGCAGACGCTCTTCGAGCAGATCGACACCGCCGTGCTCACCTCGGCCACGCTGGCGGTTAACGGCACCTTCGACTATATACGCGAGCGGCTGGGCATCGGGAACGCCCGCGAACTGGTGGTTGCCTCGCACTTCGATTATGAGAACCAGGCCCTTCTGTACGTTCCGCCGGACCTGCCCGATCCGCGTGAGCCGGACTTTGCCGAACGCGCCGCCACCCGCATCCGGCAGGTACTGGAGATCACGCGTGGCCGGGCTTTCTGCCTTTTCACCAGCCACGCGCAGATGAACCAGGTTCACGACCGTCTTTTGGGAGAGCTGGAGTACACTGTGCTGCTGCAGGGCACGGCCCCGAAAAACGCGCTGCTGGAGCGCTTCCGTGCGACCCCGAACGCGGTGCTGTTCGCCACCGCCTCGTTCTGGCAGGGAGTCGACGTGCAGGGAGACCAATTGAGCTGCGTGATCATCGACCGTCTGCCGTTTGCTGTACCCAACGATCCGGTCACGGCCGCCCGCATTCGCGCCGTCGATGCGGCCGGGGGCAACGCCTTCATGCAATACCAGGTGCCCTCCGCGGTGATCTCGCTGAAGCAGGGCTTCGGCCGCCTGATTCGCTCGCTCGACGACCGTGGTGTACTGGTCCTGCTGGACAATCGCATCCTGAAGAAGCGGTACGGAAGCGTGTTTCTGAACAGTCTGCCCAGCTACGGGCGGACCACTGACTTGCGCGCGGTTGCCGGGTTCTTCGGCTGCGCTGGGAGCGAGTTAGAATAGTGACTTGCACGGGCGCGCGGCGGATGCTTGCGCACGCTGACGCAGGCTAGAGGAATCATGTACGAAGTGACGGTCGAAGATACGTTTGCCGCAGGACATTACCTACGCAATTACAAGGGAAAATGCGAGAACCCGCATGGCCACAACTATCGCGTCCGCGTAACCCTTGCCGGCCAGGAACTCGACCAGGCCGGACTGCTGCTCGACTTTAAGGACCTGAAGCGGGTGATGAAGCCGGTGATCGACTATTTGGATCACCGCATGATGAATGACCTCGAGCCCTTCACCACCTTGAATCCGTCCGCCGAAAACCTGGCGAAGTATTTCTTCGAACAGACCAACGAACGCCTGAAGCAGCATACCAACGGCCGCGTCGAGATCAAGCGGGTGACCATCTGGGAGACGGACACCTCCATCGCAACCTATTACGAGTGAGCTGAAAGTGCATGGGTGGCGGCGGAATTTGCCGGCGAAGCGCGGGTGGATAGACAGATGCAGATCATCGAAATATACAAGTCGCTGCAGGGCGAGTCGTCATTTACCGGACTGCCCTGCGTCTTTGTGCGGCTTGCCGGATGCAATCTGCGCTGCCACTGGTGCGACAGCGAGTACACCTTCAAGGGCGGAATCAAGATGTCGAACGAGGAAGTCGCCGGGGAGGTGCGGAAATTGCTGCCTGGCGGCGGACTGGTCGAGGTCACCGGCGGGGAGCCGCTTTTGCAGGAGCGGGAATTGATTCCGCTGATGAAGTATTTGGTCGAAGGCGGTTACACTGTGCTGCTGGAAACCAGCGGCGAGCGCCCTTTGCTGCGGGTACCTCCGGCGGTCTTCAAGATTGTCGATGTGAAATGTCCGGATTCGGGTGAAGGCAAAAGTTTTCGGCTGGAAAACCTCGGGGCGATTTCGCCGCGGGATGAACTCAAGTTCGTGATCGCCTCGCGGGCAGACTACGAATTCGCGCGTGGGTTCACCATTGACAATCAGCTTTGGCAGAAGGCTGGCAACGTCATCTTTTCACCCGCTTTCCGCCAACAGGCGAGCGGCTCTCGCGACGCTGCCAATTGCCTGGTCGATCCGCGCCATCTGGCAGAATGGATTCTAGAAGACGGACTGCGCGTGCGGTTGGGGTTGCAGATTCACAAATTCATCTGGGACCCAGCGTTAAAGGGCGTTTAGCGGGCTGCGGCGGCTGGTCCTAGGAACAACATGGAACCAAACAAGTCTGTGGTCGTACTGAGCGGCGGCATGGATTCCTGTGTCTGCGCGGCGCTGGCGGTGCGCGATTTCGGAGCGGAGAAAGTCGCCGCGCTGCACGTGAGTTACGGCCAGAGGACCGAGGCGCGCGAGCAGCAGGCGTTCCGCGAGATTTGCGACCGGCTGAGGATCAGCCAGCGGCTGCTGGTGCGCAACCAGGCGCTGTCCCAGATCGGCGGCTCGGCCCTTACCGACTCCGATTTTGCGGTGCCCGCGGCCGGGACGGAGATCGGGCAGCAGATCCCAATTACCTATGTACCGTTTCGCAACGCGCACTTCCTTTCAGTAGCGGTAAGCTGGGCCGAGGTGATCGGAGCGGAGAAGATTTATATCGGCGCCGTCGAGCAGGACAGCTCTGGGTACCCCGATTGCCGTCCCGAATACTACGAAGCCTTTAACCGCGTGATCCGCGCCGGAACCAAGGAAGGCAGGATCGGCATCGTGACGCCGCTGATCGCCATGCGCAAGGCCGAAATCGTTGCGCTCGGCCTGAGGCTGGGCGCGCCTTTCGAGCTGACGTGGTCGTGCTACAGCGGCCAGAGCAGGGCTTGCGGGGTGTGCGAAAGCTGCGTCCTGCGGCTGCGCGCCTTCGCCGCCGCTGGTTTGCCAGACCCCATACCTTATCAGGATCAGGCACGCGCAGCGGGTGAAGCGGAGCCGGAGTCGTCCTAGCGGCGTGAGGCGGAGATGAGCCATCGAATCGCGAGCTTTATTTCAATTCCAATTTCAAGGATTTCAATTTCATGGATGCTGGCGGCCATGATTTTATGCGTCAACACCGCGGCCCAGAAACCGCCGCCGGATGCCGCCAGGCAACAGCAGGACGCCTTCGCACAGGGCGAAAAAATCAAGGGACTCAACCAGATGTTGCAGCAGGCGGCGGCCGCTCGGATGGCGGGCGATTACCCGAAGGCGGTCTCGATCATGCAGGAAGCAACGCGGCAGGACTCCAGCCAGGACGTGCTTTGGGGCAGCCTGGGCCAGTCGTATCTCGATAATAAGCAGTATCCAGAGGCCATCGAGGCCCTGAAGAAAGCTATTGCGCTGAACCCGGAACGTCATCCGTATCACAATCTGCTGGGCACGGCCTACCTGCGGCTGCGGCAGATGGACGATGCTCTCGGCGAGTTCAGGACAGCCGTCGAGCTGAACGACAAGAATCCGAGCGACCCCAAGCATAGCGATTACGCCGCCATGTATTGGTACAACGCCGGCGCCGTGCTGACCATTCAGAGCAAGTCGGACGAAGCCATCGCCGCTTTCGATAAGGCGATTGCCGCCGATCCGAAAAAGGCCGAGGCCTACTATCAAAAAGGGATCAACCTGATCGCCAAAGCCGTGGTCGACAAAGACGGCAGGATGTCGGCGCCCGCGGGCACCGAGGAAGCCTTTCGGAAGTATCTAGAGTTGAGCCCAAACGGACAGTTCGCGGACACCGTGAAGCAGATGCTGGCCATGATTGGAGCCAAGATTGAGACCCAGTACGGAACTGCCCCGAAGGGCAAGAAATAACCGCGGCAACACGGCTCGCGTATATTCTATGTACCCGGAGGAATGGTAACTCTCCAGCATGAAGCTCTCGAGCCATGAGCAGGTGTTATCGTACGGCCAAGCGCGCCAGGTGGTTGAGAACCAGGCCAGGCGCTTGAAGCCGGCGGCCACGGAAAAGGTTTCGCTGAACCGCTCGCTGGCCCGGTTTTTGGCATTGCCCATTCGCGCCGACCGCGATTTTCCCCCATTTCCGCGGGCCACGCGCGACGGATTCGCGGTGCGATCAGCCGACCTGGTTACGCTTCCGGCCCGTCTGAAGATCATTGGCGAAATCAAGGCCGGAGCCGAGCCGGAGTCGATGCCGCGACGGCTGCTGCCCGGCGAAGCTGTCGTCATCATGACCGGCGCTCCTGTCCCCATGGAGGCGGATGCGGTGCTGATGCAGGAGCACACCAAGCGATGCCCTGAGGGCAGCATCGAAGCGCTGCGGCAGGTAGTTGCCGGAGAAAACATCGTCCCCCGGGGCGCCGAGGCGGGCGAGAGCCAACTCTTGTTAGACGTGGGTACGCGTTTAACCCCGACCAGCATAGCGGTCGCTGCCTCAGCCGGCTACTCCACGGTCACCGTCTTCCGTCGTCCGCAAGTCGCGGTGCTGGCCACCGGAGACGAGATTGTTCCGGTACACACTTCCCCCGGTCCCAGCCAGATTCGCAACTCCAACCTGTATTCGCTGTCGGCTCAGATCGAGTTGGCCGGCGGAGAGCCGGTCCCGCTGCCAATTGCACCCGATCATCCTCGCGAGTTAGGCGAGTTGATCGCGGTGGCCTTAGGGCACGATCTGGCATTGTTCTCCGGAGGGGTCTCGATGGGCAAGTACGACCTGGTGGAGGATGCTTTGAAGGCGTTCAAGGCCGAGTTCTACTTTACAGGGGCGCGCATTCAGCCGGGCAGGCCCATCGTCTTCGGCGAAGCCGAGGCGCCGGTCAAGCGGCGTAAGCGTTCGGAGACGTCACCGGAGCCGGTGGCAGCGCGCCGGGTGCCGTTTTTCGGTCTGCCGGGAAATCCGGTATCGACGCTCGTCACCTTCGAACTGTTTGTCGCTCCGGTTCTTCGGGCGCTCGCCGGAGGCGGACCCGCTCCCCTTCTGTTCGCCTCGGCGCGGCTGAAAACCGGTTTGCGCACGCCCGCCGGACTCACCCGGTTTCTACCGGCCAGGTTGAGTGGAGAACCGGGCGGCATCGAGGTGGAATGTCTGAAGTGGCGCGGTTCCGGCGATCTGGTTTGCGCCTCGCGCGCCAACTGCTACCTGGTGGTTCCCGACGATCGGGATGGGATGAACGCCGGAGAAGAGGTTAGCGTTTTGATTTTCGGCACGGAACTGCGCTGAACCGGGCATCCCGCCGGAAATTCGAGGCTGATGCGATGAAGAGCAAGCTCTCCCATTACGACTCTCAGGGCCACGCACGCATGGTCGACGTCTCCGAAAAGTCCCCGACGAAACGAACCGCCGTGGCTACGGCGCTGGTCAGGATGAGCCCCAAGGTGCTCAAGGCTCTGCCGGAGAACCCGAAAGGCGATCCCTTTGAAGTGGCTCGCGTGGCCGGGATCATGGCGGCCAAACGCACGTCGGAGCTAATCCCGATGTGTCATCCTATTCCCCTCGCGCACGTTGATGTACACCTGGAGCTATGCGAAAATGGCGTCCGCATTCGCGCCACGGCCACGACCACCGCCGTGACCGGCGTCGAAATGGAGGCTATGACGGCGGCTTCGCTCGCGGCCTTAACCATATACGATATGTGCAAGGCGCTGGACAAAGGCATAGAGATCCGCAAAGTTGTTTTGGAGCGCAAGAGCGGCGGTAAGAGCGGCCGCTACCAGCGCCCGGCAAAGGCTCTCCCTAAGTGACCATGGCAACTGCTATCACAATCCTGGTGATCGATGACAACCCCATGATCCGCGATTTGGTTGGCCGCGGGCTTGAGTCGATCGGCAAAGTCCAATTGGCCGCCGATGGCGTCGAAGCGCTTCAGCAGCTCGAGGCAGCCATGCCCGACCTGGTCATTGTCGATGCCGAACTGGGATCGAGAGGCGAGCCATCGCTGCTCGAAGAACTTCGCAAGCGACTCACCGCGCCGCTGATTCTGCTTTCGTCCAGAGACGGTAGTGGCGAGTCCCGCCGGACGTTCGATGACAGTTTCGGCGAGATCATCGAAAAGCCCTTCTTGATCCGCGATCTGCAGAGCCATGTGCGGCGTATCGTCGAACGCATCGAGCTGGAGCGCATGACCCGCTCGGGGGGCGGCAACTCCGTCCGCGGGACGCTGGCACAGATGAGCGTCACAGACCTCGTGCAATCGCTGGAGATGGGCCGCAAGAGTTGTTGCCTGGCACTGACGGGAGCGCCGGCAGGCACCAGAAAAGCGGCGTCGAATCCCTCGCCGGAGGGGCAAACGCGCTGCGAAATGTATTTTGTGGAAGGGCAACTGGTGCATGCCGCAAGCGGCTGGCTGCTCGGCGACGATGCGGTCTACGACGCGCTCCGCTGGCAGGGCGGGGGAACCTTCGAAATTGACTTCAAGGCCAGCAGCGAGCTGCGCACCACGACGCGATCGACCCAGGCACTTTTGCTGGAAGGCATGCGCCTGCTCGACGAAGCTGCGCGCGATGCCTCCGCCGCGGAGCGCGAAGACGGTCACGGCGAAACCAACGACAATCCTGATGCCGAACCTGACCGCAAGCCTGATGCCGAACCTGACGACGAAGCTGATGACACGAGGGCGGAGTAAATGGCAGCCGCGGTTGTCGTCACGGTAAGCGACTCGGGCCGGCGGGGTGAATGCGCCGCCCGCAACGGTTTTGCGTAAATCGATGCCAGCCTTCCACCAGATTTTGCTGCTCTACAACCCGGTTGCCGGGAACAACCACGCCGCACGCACCCGCGAGCTGCTCGCTGCCGCGCAGGTCTTTCGCGACGCCGGGGTCGAAGTCGAACTGGAACCGACGCTCGCCAAGGGAGAAGGCGGCCGGCAGGCGAAAGCCGCTTTGGCCCGCGGCTTCGACGCCATCTTCGCGTGCGGCGGAGACGGGACGGTCTTCGACGTGCTGCAAGGCATGGTGCACGGCCCTGAGCAAGTGGCGCTGGGAGTGCTGCCGTTGGGAACGGCGAACGTGCTGGCCACCGATCTCGAGCTTCCCGGCGACATCAAAGCCGCAGCGCGCCTCACACTTGGTTATACGCCGCGGCGCATCGCCGCCGGGCAACTGCGCTGGAATCGAACCCCGGATCAGGCGGAAGAACGCATCATCTATTTTTCGGTTGCCGCCGGCTTGGGGGTTCACGCCGAGTTGATTTACGACGCAACTGCGCTGCTCAAGCGGCACGGCGGTTTCGCCGCCTACTACATCGCCGGACTATCGTTGCTGGTGGCGCACGAGTTTACGCCGTTTTCCGCCGAGATCACGCTGCCGGACGGAAGCCGGCGTAGGGAAGAGCTGTTTGAACTTGTCGGCATGCGGGTGAGTTCGTTCGGCAAATGGCTGAGCCGTTGGCGTCCGGGCGGAGCGCTCGACCAGGATTACCTGCAACTGATCACTTTGAAGCCGAGCCGGCGCCTGGCGATGTTTCGCTACGTGATTTCGGCGATCTTCCGGGGCGCGGGACCAGAATCGAAAAGCACTTCAGCCCGGGTCGAATTCGTCCGCGCCCAGTGTGTCCGCTTTCGCGTGATCGACACCAGTTCGACAGCTCGCCTGCGGGCGCAGGCCGATGGCGAGGTACTGAAGGGGCTGCCGGTCGAAATGTCCATCGTGCCGCGCGCCCTGACGCTGCTGATGCCAAGGTGATTTGAGGTCGAACGAAGCATGGAAAACGAAGCGTGGAACCAGTCACTCATCTTCTGACCGGAGCGTGCCTGGCGCGCCTCGGATTCAACCGCAAGACGGCGCTGGCAACGCTTACCATGACGCTGGCGGCCGAGGCTCCCGATATCGACATCGCCGCCTACGTGAATGGCTCCGTCTGCGGCTTTGCCAGTCATCGTGGAGCGACGCACACCCTGTGGGGAATTCCGCTGGTGTCGGCCTTGGTGCTCGCCCTGGTCTTCGCCGGGCACGGCTTCAGGCAAAGCTGGCGACAGCGGCGGGCGCACACACCCGAATCACTCCAGCGAGCCGGACGCACCGAAACGTTGAAGCCGCGCTGGGGGCTGCTGTACTTGTTTGCCTGCGTGGCCGGCTATAGCCACCTGTTGCTGGACTTCACTAACAGTTACGGCGTGCGGCCCCTATGGCCGTGGTGGCCGAAGTGGTATGCGTGGGATATCGTCTTCGTCATCGAGCCTCTGCTGCTGGTGTTTCTGGTCGGCGGCCTCGCCTTGCCGGCCTTGTTCGCACTGGTCAACCAGGAGATTGGGGCGCGCGAGAAAAGTCCGCGCGGCAGAGCAGGGGCAATGGTCGCCCTCGTGCTGATGGTGTTGCTGTGGGGGGCGCGCGATTACGAGCATCGGCGGGCGGTCCATGCCATGGAGGCGCTTGAGTATCTGGGCAAAATTCCGCTGCGCCTTTCCGCCTTTCCTTACATGGTGAATCCGTTTCGCTGGTACGGCGTGGCCGATACCGGAGACAGCTACATCGCCATGGATGTCGATTCGCTCGCTCCGGCGGTCGATCCGCGGGAGCGAGCCCGTGTCTATTCGAAACCCGTGTGGGTGCCCGCCAGCCATGCCGCCCGCGACACCCGGCTGGGCCGCGCGTATCTGGACTGGGCCCGCTATCCGTTGGTCGAAACCGAGAGGCTCGACGGAGCCTCGCCCGGGTTCCTGGTCAGCTTTCGCGACCTGCGGTTCGTCTACCCGGACTCGCGCCGCTCGGCCCTGGGCGCCTACGTTCTGCTTTCTCCCACTCTCCAGGTTGAAGACGCCGGGATCGGCTTGCCCCATGTGCCGGGCACCAACCCAAAGCGATGACCCGCTTGAACGATCTGTTCGTGAGGTGTCATCCTGAGCGCAGCGAAGGATCTGCTTTTCTAACCAAACTGTCCTGACGAGCGCAGTCGAGCCGGGATCCCCAACGAGCGCAGTCGTTGCGCATGTTGGGGTGGACGAGCCACCCTTTGTTTGTTTCTACTGCCGAAAATCATCAAACCCGCCCGCAGCGGCGCTTTCGCGAAACTGGGGTTACGCGATCTCGACCGGTTGGTGGCTACGTGCGCGACGGCGGCGTACAACCATGGATATCACGATCAGGAGCGTAGCGGCAGCCACTATGGCGAGGGCTATCGGCCAGTGACGCAGGATCACCGTCTGGAACAGCTCCACAATGCGTGGGCCATAGATGATAGTGAGCACAGTTAACAGCGTGAAGCGCGCCAGCCGGCCGGCAAAGACGGACAGGCAAAACCGTATCCAGCTCATCTCGGCAACCCCGGCGCAAAATACGAACAACTTGAATGGCGTCGGCGGCGGCAGCATCGAAGGAATGATCAGCGCCCACATGCCATAGCGTTCCACCCGCGCGTGGAAGATATCGAAGCGCTGCTTGCCAACGCGTCTGGCGACGTAGGCTTCTCCCCCTTTGTATCCGATCAGGTAAGGAACCAGACTTCCGAGCATGGAGCCGAGTGCGCCCATCAGGATGCACGGCACGATCCGGGCGCGATTCGTATAGGCGTAGTATGCCAGCAAAGGGTCAAGCGGAATGCCAAGCGCGGCGCCGTCCACCGCGGTCAGAAAGAAAATCGCCCACGGCCCGCCCAGAGGGGCAAGCAGGTGCAGAATGAAACCCTTGTACAGCGCGAAAAAATGCTTCAAAAACTCACCTGTTCGGCACGGAAAGACGCGGTCACGCTGGCGTAAAGAAAGAGGCGGACGGGCTGGTTCGACCTGTGCACCAACCCTTTGATTCTACTGATTGAGCAATGCTCCTGTCGATGCTTTAGCCCCTCTCGCTGCGCTGCAAACGCAGCAGAGTCGTGCTTCACCGGCTTCACTTTGGTGCCATTGGCGGGCTTCTGCGGGCCCGAATCGCGCCCTCGCGCCTTCCTCTGAAGGCCGCCGTGGGCAGGCATTTCAGGGCTTGACTCGCCCGGAATGAAAGCGTAATCTCTTGCGATGTTGCAGCGCGACAATCATCGCGGCAAGACGTTCTCCGTGGTCCCCGATATACCGTAACAGGAGTAATTGATATGCCTTCCGCGATCCTTTGCGTGGACGATAACGAGGTCGCGTTACACGCCCGTAGACTAGTGCTGGAAAGTGCGGGGCACCAGGTGCAAACTGCCGTTACCGCGGCGGCTGCCCGCGAATTGATCGCCATGCAGCCGTTTGATCTGGCCATCGTCGATTACCATCTGGAAGGAATTAGAGGTGATGAGCTGGCAGCCGGGCTGAAAGGGTTTCGCCCCGGCATGGCTGTGATCCTGATTTCCGGAGAAGACGGCCTCGACAACCTCGAACATGTCGACAGTTTCGTGCACAAGTGCGAAGGCCCTCAGGCTCTGCTGCAAGAGGTCGAGCGGCTGGCGAATAAGAATTAGGCGCTGCCTTCGGTAGCCTTATCGTCCAGTTTGCGTACTTGGGGCGGACCGGGCGGCAGATCGTCCAGCAACTCGTGAATGGTGCGGTGGAAAACAGGATGCCGCACCGCGGGAGCGATTTCCGCCAGAGGCTCGAGCACAAAACGCCGTTGGTGCATGGCGGGATGAGGAATCGTCAGGCTGGGCACGTTCACTACGAAGCGACCGAACAGAAGGATGTCGATATCGATCGTGCGCGCTCCCTTGACCACGCTTCGTTTGCGTCCGAGCGCCTGCTCGATTGCCATCACCGCCGCCAGCAGTTGGCGTGGCATCTTCTCGGTACGCAACCTCACCGCGCAGTTCAAGAACCAGGGTTGATGTAAATTGCCGACCGGCTCGGTCTCGTAGAAACTGGAAACAGCGGCCACCTCACCGATCGAACGGAGCCGTTCAATCGCGGCTTCCAGATTCCGCGCCCGGGCGCCCAAGTTCGAGCCAAGCGAAAGATAAACTGTCTTTTCCATTGCTTGACGTTCGGTATCTCCGGCGAGCCTTCGCTCGCTGGGGTGCAATCGTCCACGCCAGAGGGCTCCGCCCCAACCCGCGCGGGAGACGTAACCACGGCCAAGCCGGGAACTCTATGCGGAAAACTCGCGGGTCAACACTAGTCGGGGCCAGCCGGTTATGGCGGCACAATCAGGCTTGAGGCGCTGCCGTTTACCAAGCCCGTTTTCTGCCTTGCCTCCGGAAACTGTTCCGCCAAATATGACAGGAAGGCGCGCGTGCGCGGCCGTCCAGAAGTGCGCACCTGTGCGGTGCGGACCAAAAACACCAGCGTCTTGAGGATGTCGGAATCCTTCAGCGAGGAATAGCCCAGCTTCTGCTGCTCCAACTGACGATACTGTTCGATTCTCTTTTGCAGCTCTTCGGCGACCGCCTGATGAACCGGATTCGTGGCGGCCTCGTTGTAGATGATGCCGGAGCCCGCCAGCCGTTCGTAGCCGCGGGCTAGCGCCGTCAGGGCGCCCGTAATGTCACGATCGTTCCAGTCGCGGTGCAAGCCGCTCAGGCGAGTCAGTTCGTACAGCAGGCCGCCGATCAGCGGCTCGCGTTCGTAGTAAAAGCGCTGCTCGATTTCCACCTTGGGGAACAGTTCCTCGCCCGCAAGTTGCTCCGGGGTGCGGGTCTTCTCGCGCGCCCGGGCCTGCTGCAAATAGGAACAGTCCTCCGGGCAATCGATGGTAGCTTCACGCTGTTCACCGCAGCACTGCGGGCAAATGCGCCCATGAATGGCTGGACAGAAGCGTTTTTCTTTCCGGTTGTGGCAGATCTCGCAGCTCACGAAAGCCCTCTCGAAGCTATTATTGCACTGCGCCGGCCTGATTCGCGAAGCGCCACCCCTCCATCCGGGTTCAACGTCGCCATTGCCGGCCCGAAACAGGCATAGCCAGCGGCCCGGCGGCATACCCCTGTGGAAAAACCCGCATAAAATCGATGTAAAAACACTTCTCGTCTTTCGAATTGGTGGTATAAGATATCCGCCGTTGAGTGCTCGAACGCATTCGACTCCAAGGAGGATATTTCCAATGGCAGCTGGCATGACCAAGACCGCTCTAGTTCGCTATTTAGCGGAGAAACTGGAACTCAACAACAAGACCGTCGCCGCATTCCTGGCTACGCTGGCTGATGTTGCTGTAAAAGAAACGAAAAAAAATGGATTGTTCGTTCTGGCCGGCCTGGGCCGCTTGAAGAAGTCTCAGCGCAAGGCTCGCATGGGCCGCAATCCGCAGACTGGCGCGCCCATTAAGATTCCCGCCAAGACCGTGGTGAAGTTCTACGTCGCAAAAGCGGTGAAGGACTCAATCGCTCCTCCGAAGAAGTAAGCGCGATCCATCGGCCTTACCTTTGTCAGGGCCAGCGCGGAGTTCGGCGGACGCAGACGATCGCCTGTCGAAATCCTCTAGCTGGCTTTTTCTCTTTTACATCGTGATCGGCTTGGTGCCCCATATCTGCCGTAGTTAGCAGATGTGGGTCTTGTAGATCGATGTGGCGGAAAACTGGAGGAATCGTTCGCGTGCGGGAGTGTCGAACTCTCAAAGGACAACGAGGGTGATTCCCCGGTTTCCGCGGCCCCAATCGCTATCCCGTTTCAGCTCGGGAAAGCGTTTGAGCAGCGCCCAGGCGGACTCGTCGGAGGTGCGGAACTGTTCCCCCGGAATGAATTCGCGGATGGTTCCGGCGCGCTTGTAGCGGTCGAGCACCTTCCAGACCTCGATGCGCAATTGCCCGCCGACGCCGCTCGACCCATATCCATGAATCAACTTCAGCAAAGTGGTCCGCTCCTGTCTGGCGGCAGCCAGGGCGCGGTCCAGCCGCAGCAAACCATGGTTCACCGTCGGGTGATCCTCTTCCAGATTCACCAGCTTCAGAGCGAAAGGCATAGCCAGTGCAATCTTAACCCGCCGGTGCCGGGCTAAACCAGTTTCCGGCGGCAGAATTCTCACTGAGCAGGCGGCGCCAACCAGCGCTCGAAGTGCTCGAACGATGCGAAGGTAGAGGTCCGAGCGCGCCGCCACGCCTTCAATGGCGTGCGTCTTGCCCGGATAGAGTTGCAGATCGAACGGTTTGCCGGCGGAGATCAAGGCATCGGCCAGTTGCAAAGAGTTTTGCACGTGAACGTTGTCGTCGCCGGTGCCATGCGCAATCAGCAAACGGCCGTTCAATCCGGACGCCGACTGCAGAATCGAGCTGCTTCTGTACCCCTCCGGATTTTGCCGCGGCATGCCCATGTAGCGCTCGGTGTAAATGGAATCGTAGAGGCGCCAGTCGGTGACAGGAGCAACCGCGACGGCCGCCTTGAACAGGGTGGAGTGAGTGAGCGTGTAAGCGGCCAGAGTTCCGCCGAAACTCCAGCCCCAGCAGCCGATCCGTTTGCGGTCCAACTGCGGATACTTTGCCAGGCTTTGATCGAGCGCCGCCAGTTGATCCTTCAACTCCACGGCTCCGAGGTTTTCCCGGCTGGCGCCGGCGAACTTTTTTCCACGGTTTCCGCTGCCGCGGTTGTCAACCTTGAGGATGGCGAAGCCGCGTTGCGCCATGACTTGGTCCAGCAGGCTGACCGTCCTCCACGCGTCGCGCACCAATTGCTCGTGCGGACCGCCATAAACGTTCACGATGAGCGGGAACTTGCCGCTGGCGGACATGGGCCCGGATTTCGGCAGCAGCACCACGCCATGCAGCAGGCTTCCATCCTCGGCCTTGAAGTCGACGAACTGCGGAGTGAGCGCGTCGTATTCCTCCAGCCCCTTGGATCGCCAGATCTCGCTGCACACGGCGCCCGTTTCGGCCATCCCGGCGGCCGGGTTCGGGTCGCACCATCGCATCCGCGGGGGCGTGGTGAGCGCCGAGAAGCTGTCGAAAAAGTATTCCGCGTGGCGCGGCATTTTGGGCTGGTGTACTCCGTTCTCCGGGGTGAGACGGCGCAGCCCTGTGCCATCGAGATTTACACGGTAAAGGTTGGACTGGCGCCAATCGTCTTTATTCGCCGTGAAATAAACCGTGCCGGCATTTTCATCGAGCGCGCAGAGATCGAGCACCTCCCAATCGCCGTGCGTGATCTGTCGCAGCAGCCGCGCCGCAGTCGAGAGCGGATTCTCGCCGTCGTATTCGTACAAATAAAGGTGCATGTGCCCGTCGCGCCAGCTTGGCCACAGAAACCTGCCGCTGTCCTCGAAGAAACGCACCAGGTCGTTCGTCTCGATATACGGGTCCTCGGTTTCATTCAAGATCAAACGGCTCTTGCCGCTCTCGATGTCGATGAAATACAGGCTTTGCCGGTTCTGCGCTCGGTTGAGCACCAGCACCCAGACAATCCGTGGGCTCAGCCAGCCGAAGCGCGGAATGTAGATATCCGTCTCCGTGGTAAAGCTCAACCAATTCGAGTGGCCTTCGAGGTCGACGACGCCAATCCGCACGCCCGGGTTCGTCTCACCTGCTTTGGGATACCTCTGGCGGTCGATCCCGGCGTCCCGGGAAAGCCAATCGACAATCGGATACTCGGGCACGCTGCTCTCATCCATCTGGAGATAGGCAATGTGTCTGGCGTCGGGAGCCCAGAAGTAGTTGCTGCGCACATCCAGTTCTTCCTGATAAACCCAGTCGGCCTCGCCGTTCCAGATGGATGGGCTCGAGGTTGTCAGCTTGGTTTCCTGGCCGGAGGCCAGCCGGCGAAGCACCAGATCGTGTTCGCGCAGGAAGCTGACATAGCGGCCGTCGGGGGAAAACTTGGGGTCGCTCACCGGCGAAGTCAGGCCGGTCAGATCAGTCGCTTTCCCGGTTTCGAGGTCATAGAACCGCAGTTGGCCCGCGGCATCGAAGAGCAGTCCCTTGGAATCGGGCGCCCAATGGTAGGCGGCAACGCCATAACGGGCGCGATTTTCATGCTCGCGCTCGCTCAGCTTGGCACTGGGCGCCATCAGGCTGGCCAGCGGGCCGGCGCCAATCAGCACGCTGCCTCGGCCGGTCGCCGGGTCCAGAGAATAGAACTCGTCCCGGCCGTCAGTCGAATTCGCCCGCACAAAGGAGAGACGCCGGCCGTCGGGACTCCATTCCACGAACTGCGGAGCGCTGGCGCTGCCGGCTGGTTCGCGGAAAATATCGTCGATGGTGAGCTGCTTTTTCCCGGCCGCAGGCGCAAAGGCTGCTGGCTGAGGAAAAGTTGCGGTCGCGAGCGACAGCAGAACGGCAACGACTCCGAAAAGCGAGCGCATCAAGCGGCGGCCCCTCTTGCAAGCGTGGGATGCTGCTCCACCGAGAGCAGAACGCGGAACTGTATACTTTCCGCCCAATAGTTGCAAACTGCATTGGTCACTTGAGGCCCGGCAATGCCACCGGCAAAGGGTCAGCGGCGCATTCGCCCGCCGCAACGCGCGCCACCACGGCACCTGCCGGGGATTCTCTCGGAACCGAAAGGGTTGCGCTCTCATGCTGGCGGCGCAGGGGTCGAGACGCTACCGGATTAAGGTCCAGATGCGCAGCAGTTCGTAGAAAGCGATGAAAATACCCATGGAGAAATAAAGATTGCGGCAGATCCTGGCTGAAGGCACATCTGGCAAGAACCAACCACGGCGGCGGGCTACGGCGACTACGGCCCGGTCCTGTTCCGTAATGAAATCGGCAAGCGGCTGGTGGAACAACGTGACCAGTAGACCGAGCGCGAGCTTGGCAAACTCGAGGATCATTGGCCAGCAGGTTAACCGCTGCGGTCGCCTCGCTCAATACGGCGAACTACGTAGTCCGCGATTGGCATGACACGTGCTAAAATTCCAACAGTTCCCGCGATGAACCCGGATCTCATACAGCTGATCGAATTGCAACAGGTCGAGAAGGCAATCTCGAAGCTGCGCGCCGAAATCGCAGATTTGCCTAAGCAGGTGCAGGCAATCGAAGCCAAACTGGCCGACGCCAATCAGCGCGTCGCCAAGGCGCAGGCCACGATCAAGGCCGACGAGGTGGCGCGGCGCAAACATGACTCCGAAATCCTCGGTCACAACGAACGCATTTCGAAGTTCCGTGAACAATCCCTAGCGGTTAAGACCAACGACCAGTACCGCGCGTTGATGAACGAGATCTCCTTCGCCGAAGAGGAAATCCGCAAGCTGGAAGATAAGATCCTGGAGGCGATGCTCGACGTCGACGCCAAGCAACAGGATTTGAAGAAGGCCCAGCAGGATTTGAAGGAGGAATCGGCGGCCATCGAGTTGGAAAAGGCGCACGCCCGCGCTGAGATTGCCAAAGCCGAAGCTCAGCTCGGCAAGCACACCGCGCACCAGAAGAAACTCCGCTCGCGCATCGATGCCGATCTGCTGGAGCGTTACGACCGCCTGACGCGCGCCCGCGGCACAGGACTGGCGGAGGCGCTCGATCAGCACTGCACCGCTTGTCAGGTGCTGCTGCGTCCGCAGGTGTTCAACGAGGTGCGCACGGATAATGTCATCGTCTACTGCGACTCGTGCAGCCGCATGCTCTACTACGATCCCTCACACACCCCGGAAGTACTGCCGGCTGCCGATGCCAAGCCCGCTCTCGTGAAACATGCCTGGTTTTACGTCGAACAGGAGGGCCAGGGCCGCTTCCTGGCCGCTACCAACTCCAAGAGCGGTTGCAGCCTGCGCATCTACGACGCCCAGAGCGGACGCTCGCTCGAACGCCGCAGCGAAAAGGGTAAGCTCTACCAGGATGCCTTTGCCGCCCTTTTGCACGAGGCGCGCAACCTGTTCGTCCACGATCCCAAGCTGGTCGAAGAATCCAAAGACCAGTTGCCGAGCGATGCCCTGCTCGACCTGCAGCGCCAAGTGCCAAACTAGAGCACCGGCAAAAACCTGAATTGCCATTTGGGCTGTCGCACTTTTTTTGCGCTCTCTTCTATAATCACCGGCATGAGCATCAGCGAACGGGTTCAGAAAGAAATGGTCGACGCCATGCGCTCCAAGCAGGAGCTGAGGCTGTCTACGCTACGGATGGCGAAAGCCGCGCTCAAAAATAAGGAAATCGACAAGCGCTCCAAGCTCAACGAGAAGGAAGAAATACAGGTGCTGTCGACCTTGATCAATCAGCGCAAGGACTCGATCGAGCAGTTCACCAAAGGGGGGCGGCTGGAACTCGCGCAAAAAGAACAGCAGGAGATTGAGATCATCGAGGGCTACCTCCCCAAGGCGTTGGGCGAAGCCGAGGTGACGGCGACCGTCAAGGCCGTGATCTCCGAAATGGACTCGCCGACCATGAAGGAGATGGGCGCGGTCATGAAGAACGTGATGGCGCGCTTTGCCGGCGCACGCGTCGACGGCAAACTGGTCAGCGAAACCGTGAAGCGCGAACTGGCCGCGAAGTAGGACGCATTCGTGGAGGGCATATCGCGGGCGCGACGGCGATATTTTGGGGCAACACCAACTCCGGAATTGCTAGAGCGTGTTTCATAAATAATTCTTTGAAGGGGCGCGGCTTGAGCCGCGCCGTTCGGAGCCAACAAGTGTGCGGGCTTTAGCCCCTGAGGGGATTCCGCGTTTCCTCAAAGCTTGGTTTATGAAACACGCTCTAGTTTTTACCGCTTTCCCACTGGCCTGACCTTGACCATCGTGCCCTCGGGCAAGGAGCCTTCGAGGAACTCGACCCTGCCGTTCACGACCCGCCCATTCACTTCCCTCGGCGGAGCGGCGGCGGGCTGCGTCGTGGCCGTTTGCGCCACGGTTTTGCGTCCGGTTCCCGAATCCATTGCCTGGTTTGCCAGGCCGTCGGCCTCGTGGTTCTGCTCGCGCAGCACGTGTCTTATCTGAAATGAGTCGAGCTTTCGGATCAGTCCCCGGGCCTCGTGCGCCATCTGCTGGAGGGTTTCGTTGCGCACTTTGTATTCGCCGCGCATCTGCTTGACCAGCAACTCCGAATCGCTGACGACTTTCAGCGCCTTGTGTCCGTGCTCGACGGCGTATTCAAGAGCCGCCAGCAGGCCGGAGTACTCGGCGAAGTTGTTGGTTTGCACGCCCAGGTAGTCGCTCAGTTCGGCGATCCGGCGTCCGGCGGCATCGTTAATGGCCACGCCGTAGCCAGACGGTCCGGGATTGCCTCGCGAGCCGCCATCGATATGCGCAACGATGCTGGCTTCGGATGAAGATGAGGATGCGGACGATTCGCCGCTGGACGCGAACAAATCTTCGCTGCCGGTGGTCTTCTTTTTGGGAAAGCTGCGAAAAGGCATAGAACGTAGTTTCCAGTCTCAAGCGTTAAGTTTCAAGTGCCATGAACGATGCGAGCGAACCACGATCACCGGGGTGTCACGCCAAGCCGCCCTCACCTGCCTTCGCGCAGCCGCGATGCCAGGCGGTAGGGCAGTCCCGCTCCGATGATCTTCTGCTGTGTCAGCTCAACGTCATAGGGGACGCGCCAGAAGGAAACCTGTTGCTTGCCTGAATCGTAAAGGGCAAATGCGGCACGCCAGTCGCCGTCGCGGGGCTGACCGACGGAGCCGGGGTTGACGAGATATCGCGTCTCGTCATCCAGCTCCAGCGGAAAATCGCAGCGTTCGGCGCGGCCGCGCTTGGACCCATAACTGGGATGAATGACCTGGATCTTCTCTTCCCGGTATTGTATTGCGCTCTGTACATGAGTATGCCCGAAAAAAATCAGTTGAGCCGGCGTGTTGGCAAAAGCCGCGCGCGCCGAGAACTCGCCTTGGATGTACTCATCCTCGTCCGCAGGAGAGCCGTGCACAAATTGCGCACCGGCAAGCGCGGGTTCGTAGATGGGGCCGGCCGGCACTTCGCTCAGCCAGATCAGATTCTCCGGGGAAAGTTGGTTGCGGGTCCACGCGAGGGCCTGCGCCGCGATCGGGTTGAAGCTTTCAAGCTCTTTGGCATCCAGCACGGCATGGTCGTGGTTACCACGCACGGCGAGACCACCATAGGGTCGGATTCGCCCGATCACCGCATTGGGGTCAGCAGCGTAACCGACGGTGTCGCCCAGGTTGACGAACCGGTCCCAGCCCTCAACCGTGTTGAGGCACGCATCGAGAGCTTCCAGATTGGAGTGGATATCGCTGAGAATCAGCAGTCGCACTTTTCGCTCGCAGAACTGGCCATGTCACCTTCTGCTCGCAGTTTATACCGTCTGCCAAAGGCCCTGGGTTTAACATTGCGTGCCACATACCGACTTTTCGTTATTGATCTGAACTCGATGAGTGACTCGGCGATTGTGCGTTCAGCGAGAAACGGAGAATTTCAGGCTTAGCCCACAAAATGCGGTTTTTCTCGTGTGTGCAGATGGGAAGCCTCTCCGCTGAGTCATTTGGACATCGGTTCGAGCACCTCTCAACTCCCCGCTCAAGCCAACAACGGGCTTGAGTGGGGCCGCCCGCCCTGTCAGCTTGAGCGGGCTGCGCCTGCGGCACCAAGCGACAAAGGCTGGAAATAGGCTAAACTTCTAGTTTAAGCTAGTGCCCATGGCCGACTCTACAAACAATCAGGCGACTCAAGAGACAGATGCCTCGCAGCTGGTGTCGGAAGCTCGTCAGATCCTAGGGGAGATCAAGTTACTTAGAGGGCAAGCGGAGGAACATCTAAAGCAGGCCGAGACCTCACGAAAGAACGCGGATAGCGAGGCACTCCTTGCATTCAATGCGAAGAAGGCTTGCGAGGAACATGCGACCACTATCGCGGGCGTTAAAGGAGCAGTAGAAGCTGACGCGAACACAATTGCCACCAATAAGCAGAGATCAGACGAGGCCCTGGCGGCGCTTAACACTGCCAAGGCCAATGTTGACGGGGACGTAAAAGCCATCGATGGCCGGCGCAAAGAGGTCGACCAGTCCGCAATCACCGTCAATCAGGCCGCGGCCGCCATTTCTGGCGCGTCCGAGGTGGGTGCTGGTCGGCTGAAGGAGATCGAGGCGTCGAAGGAATCCGCCGAAGGTCAAGCGAAAGCGGCAACCGACTCGGCCAAGGCCGCTGCTGACGCAGCGACGGCAGCCAGTTCGGCGCGGGAAAGCGCCACAAAGTCCTCAACGGAAGCGGCGCAGCTTGCCGCCGCGACCTCCCAAGACCACAGCACAACGAGCCAGACCGTCACAGATACACAGGCCCTGTTGAACTCGGCGCGCACCTCGGAGGCCAATCTGCAGGAAGCCCTCAAGCACCTCGCGAAAAGTGACGAAATTGCTACTGGCCACGAGAAAAGGGTAAAGGATCTTGCCGACGAAGTGGAGGCTTTGAAGGAGAGGGTGGAGGGGTTGCTTCCCGGCGCTACCAGCGCGGGTCTGGCTTCATCATTCAACAAACAGCGGTCGCGTTTCCTGAGCCCGCAAAAACAATGGTTGTGGACGTTCGTTATCTGCATAATCTCTCTAGTCGTTTTGGCATTGCCGAGCTTCCTTTCTAGCTTCCTTTCTAGCTTCCTTTCTGCGACAGGCTTGATCCATCAAACGGACCAATCTTGGAGCGCCACTTGGCGCAGCTTAACCATGCGCTTGCCCATAGCGTTGCCGATCATTTGGTTGGCCATTTACGCCGGGCGTAACTACATGCTCTCGCTGCGCATGGAGGAGGATTACGCGTACAAGGAAGCCATCTCGACTGCGTTCGAGGGATACAAACGCGAAATGGAGAAAATCGGTGCCGGCGACAACGAAAATCCTACCCCCATTACAACCCTGTGCACCAACATCCTGAGAGCAATTGCCGAGCGGCCGGGAAGAATCTATGAGGGCAAGCAGAAAGACATCAATTTAGTGACCGAGGTTCAGGATTTCGTCGAAAAGAGCGCCGAACTTTCGAAGAAAAAATTGGCCAAGAGCTAAGAGCATGACAGTCGAATTCTCATTGCGACTAAGGGCGAGGCGGGCTCGTTACATGGCGGCTTTTTGGCTGAGCTTGGCGACGCTAATTTTGGTGGGCACGTACATATCCCTTCCGCTCATCGCAAACCGCACCGCAAGGGCGTTTCAGGCCGTGGAGACAAAGACATCAGGACCGGGTGCTTCCATAACATTGGCCAGCCCCGGTGGCAGGGCTAGTCATCCCGAACTTTACGCGATTGGCGTTTTGGCGCTCGGCGTGCTTCCGGTCTGCTTCGCCTGCTTCTTGCTCGGCCGCGCTGCCTTCGTTGAGATCGAGTTGGCGGCGCGATTCCTGGCGTTTGCAGATGCGCTCTGCTTAGCGGGAGAGGATCTTGCTCAATTGGAAAAGGCCGCCAACCTATTGCTGCCCGGCACAAAGTACCTTTCAGTTCCAGAGATTTTCTCTGTTAAGGATCTCAGTTCCGTTGCCGAGATTGTCAAGGAACTGCGACCAAAATAGAGCGAACGGGTGGCCTGGTTCGCGCGCCACCTTTGCGCGCCAACCTGGGCGCGGTGGCCCTGCAGGCCCGCCGGTCAGCCGGTGAACTTCCCGCATCGATTATCTATGCAAATCCCTATTCCCTGTTGGCTGTCTCTTGAGTAGAGTAGCGAGATGCACCGTATCGCTATGGTTTTCGCTTTTCTAGGCGCGCTGCTCGCGGTGGTTCCTGGCCGTTTGCTGGCGCAATCCGCCGCGCCTTCGTCGGCAGCCGAAATGACTGAACGCGTCCGCCTGACCGTCGAGCGCGAGTTCGGCACCCGCTTCAGCGTCGTCGCCAAGTTTCAACCCATGTTTGGAGACTTCGATGGCGACGGGAAAGAGGACTTGGCGGTGGTCGTGACCGGCAGTCCGGCGCTCGACCAGGGCGCGCACAATTACAAGCTGGTCGACCCCTACGACAGCTATTTCGGCTACGGCAACGTCAAGACGACCATGAGCTTTCCCGTCCATGCGCAGGGGCAGGTACTCTACGTGGCCATCGCGCATGACTGGCGCGCCGCGCACCCCAAAGCAAAATTCGTCATCGTGAATCTACCCTTCGACCGCATCGAGATCAGCCACGCTCAGACCAAGAAGAAGGCCGTCTCCGCGCTTTTCACCACAGATTCCACGGGAATCCAGGCAGAGATTTTCTGGGACGGTAAGAAATATCGCTGGCAAGCCGTCGGCTCCGAGTGAGCCTCGAGTTCCAGGCGGAGCGGCGACACCGGCCGTTTTTTTCCGGTTGAGACTACTTTCCATTTACCTTCCTGGCGGCATTGCGGCATATAATCTGCGGCATGAATTTCGAGCGGAAGTTGTCTGAACTGAAACGGCGCGATGCCCTGGCCGAAGCTGGTGGAGGCGAGGAACGGCGCGAACGCGAGCACAAACTGGGCAAGATGACTGCCCGCGAGCGCATCGAATTCCTGCTTGACGAGGGAACGTTCGAGGAAACCGACAAGTTCGTCGTCCATCGCTCCAGCGATTTCGGAATGGATGAACAGCTCTACTATGGCGACGGCTTCATCACTGGATATGGCCGCATAGAGGGCCGTCTGGTGTTCGTCTTCGCCCAGGACTTCACTGTCTTCGGCGGATCGCTCTCGGAGACGAATGCGGCTAAAATCTGCAAGATCATGGACCTGGCGGTGAAAGTCGGTGCGCCGGTGATCGGCCTCAACGATTCGGGCGGCGCCCGTATCCAGGAAGGCGTGCGCTCGTTGGCCGGTTACGCCGATATTTTTTTGCGGAACACCTTGTCCTCCGGCGTCGTTCCGCAAATTTCCGCCATCATGGGGCCGTGCGCCGGTGGGGCTGTCTATTCGCCGGCGATCACCGATTTCGTTCTAATGGTCGACAAGACCGCTTACATGTTCATCACCGGGCCTGATGTCATCAAGGCGGTGACGCACGAGGAGGTAACGAAGCACGAGTTGGGCGGAGCTTTCACCCACAACAGCACCTCCGGAGTGGCGCATTTTCTCGCGCACGATGATGCCGAGTGCCTGTCGATGGTCCGCGAGCTGCTCGGCTTCATGCCTTCCAACAACCTCGAAGAGCCGCCTCGCAAAGCTTGCACCGACCCCGTCGATCGCGCCGACGAACAGCTCGATTCAACCGTTCCAGCCGAATCGAACCTGCCCTACGACATCAAGGAGGTCATCAGCCGCGTCGTCGACGACAGTTATTTCTTCGAAGTGCATGAACATTATGCCCGTAACATGGTCGTCGGATTCGCCCGCATGAACGGGCGCCCGGTCGGAATCGTCGCCAATCAACCCTCTGTGCTGGCCGGCGTGCTCGATATCAACTCCTCCATTAAGGGCGCGCGTTTCGTCCGCTTCTGCGACTGTTTCAATATTCCGCTGGTCACGTTTGTCGATGTCCCGGGCTTTCTTCCCGGCGTGCAGCAGGAGCACGGCGGCATCATCGTGCACGGCGCCAAGCTGCTCTACGCCTTTGCTGAAGCCACCGTGCCCAAGGTTACGGTGATCACGCGCAAGGCTTACGGCGGCGCCTATTGCGTGATGTCCTCCAAGCATATTCGGGGCGACGTGAACTATGCCTGGCCCACCGCGGAGATCGCCGTCATGGGCCCGGAGGGCGCGGTCAACATTGTGTACAAGCGCGAGTTCGATCGCGCCGTCAAGGATGTCGATGGCGCCGGTGACACCAAGGGAGAGGCATTGGCAAAATTGCGCGCCGAAAAGGTCGAGGAGTTTCGCGAGCGCTTCGCGAATCCTTACATCGCGGCTGAACGCGGTTATGTCGATTCCGTCATTCGCCCGCGCGACACGCGCCGGCGCGTCATTCAGGCACTCGAGATGCTCGACACCAAACGCGATAAGAATCCGCCGCGCAAGCACGGCAACATACCGCTCTAGCATTCCGCGGCGCTGCACGAGATAGCCTTCAGCGAAACTGTCTAACCAAACGGGAATGATCGCGAGCTGCTCGGACCGCGATCGGCTCCGCCGTCAGCGGCAAACTGAATCGCTGATTTCATCGAGTCCGCTGAAACATGCCGTAACTGAAGACTTTGCAGGCGTGCTGCTCCTGCTTGGCCGGCCCGCAGCACGGATTTTGAAAGGCCGCGCCGCACCTCTGGTAAAACCCCCGCGCAGAAATCGCAATCCAAGGGAAAAGAAACGATATGCAAATTTTGCGGAGGTTGCGCAAGCAACTAAAAAGGAAGGATTGCATGAAAAGACGAATTCTCGCATTACTGGCGGTCGTGCTGGTTTTCGCGATCGGCGGATGGGCACAGAGTAACAACGACAACAATGGCAACGATGAGAAGAGCAAGGCCGTTAAACGGATGGATGATGCGGCTGCCGATTTGAACCGGCTCACAAACGCTCCGGATAGCGGTATCCCGGATACGATACTCGCCAAGGCCAAGTGCGTCGCCATCATTCCCAGCCTGGTCAAAGGCGGGTTTATCTTCGGCGCCGAGCATGGACGTGGCGTTACCACCTGCCGTGTGAACAACCGATGGACCGCGCCAGCGTTCTTCACCATGACCGGCGGTAGCTGGGGAGCGCAAATCGGCGGCGAGGACGTTGATCTGGTTATGCTGTTCATGACCGACGAAGGCGCCGAGAAATTGATGGCGGCAAACTGGAAGATTGGCGGCGATGTCGGAATTGCGGCCGGCCCGTGGGGTCGTCAGGGCACCGCTAGCACCGACTGGAAGATGAACACGGGCATTCTGACCTATTCGCGGGCTAAGGGCGCTTTCATCGGCGCTACCCTGAACGGAGCCAATGTTCACGTCGACCAGAAGGCAATGCGGGCTATTTACGGTCACAGGGAACCAGGTTTCCGCGATATCTTGTCGGGCAAGGTTCCGGCTCCTGCGGACTCGCACCCGTTCCTGACCGCCATTCGACAGAACTTCCACGAGGCGAATGCCGGTAAGTAACGCCGCTTTGCAATGGTTTGCACAATTGGATCCTGCACAATTGGACGATGAGGGTGCTGACCAGGCACCCTCTTTCGTTTTTGCAACCGGCGCAATCGACGGGATACATCAACTTTGGAACCACGATAGAATCGTTATTCGTGGCATTTCGGAACACGCCATCCGGTATCGAAAACAAAACTGTTCTCTCCCGTGCAGGGTAGCTGTCTGCAATACACAGAGCAATACGACGTAGTCGTTGTCGGCGCCGGCCATGCCGGGTGCGAGGCCTCGATGGCGTCTGCGCGCCTGGGGCTTCGCACCGCGCTTTTCACGCTTAACGTGGATCTGATCGCGCAAATGTCCTGCAATCCCGCGGTCGGCGGCATCGCCAAAGGACACTTGGTCCGCGAAGTCGACGCCCTGGGCGGCATCATGGGCGAGGTCACCGACGCCGTGGGCATCCAGTTCCGTTTGCTAAATACCTCGCGCGGTCCTGCCGTCTGGTCTCCCCGGGCGCAATGCGACAAGCAGCAGTACCGGCTCAAGATGCGCGAGGTTCTCGAGGGCCAGTGCAATCTCCAGGTCAAACAGGCCGAGGTTGCCGAGTTGCTCATCGAAGAGCTTGCGCCCGGCGATGCCGAGCGCAGCGAAGGCCTGGAGCGCACGCGCGTTTGCCGTGGCGTCCGCCTGCGCGACGGCCGCACGGTTGCCGCCTCGGCCGTGATCGTGACCACTGGAACATTCCTCAACGGGCTGATCCACTGTGGCGAGCAGACTTATCCCGCTGGACGCAGCGGCGAGCCAGCCTCCGTTCTGCTAGGCGAGTTCATCAAGTCGCTAGGGCTGCGCGGCTGCCGCCTCAAAACCGGCACGCCCCCGCGGCTGGACGGCCGCACCATCGATTGGTCGCGTTTCGCCACGCAGCCGGGCGATGAAGACCCAACTCCTTTCAGTTTCCGCACCCAAAAGATTACGCAGCAGCAGGTGCCGTGCTACATCGCTTACACCACGGCGGAGACTCACCGCATCATTCGCGATAACGTGCATCGCTCGCCGATGTACAGCGGACAGATCCACGGCATCGGCGCGCGCTATTGTCCGTCGATCGAGGACAAGATCGTCAAATTTCCCGACAAGGAAACGCATCAGCTTTATCTGGAACCTGAGGGCCTGAAGACGCACGAGATCTACGTCAATGGCATGAGCACGTCCTTGCCCGTCGACGTGCAGTTGGCGATTATCGCCTCCATTCCCGGCCTCGAAAAGGCTGAGATGCTGCGGCCCGGCTACGCCATCGAATACGACGCCATTGACCCTACGGAGCTGCAACGCACGCTGGAGACGAAAAAGATCGCGCGCCTGTTTCTCGCCGGCCAGATCAACGGCACCAGCGGATACGAAGAGGCCGCCTGCCAGGGCATCATGGCCGGGATCAATGCCGCGCTCAAGACCAAGTGCGAGCCGCCGCTCACGCTCGACCGCAGCGAGGCCTACACGGCGATCCTCATCGACGACCTCATCAGTAAGGGAACCAACGAGCCTTACCGCATGTTCACCTCACGCGCCGAGTTCCGCTTGCACCTACGGATCGACAACGCCGACACCCGCCTTACTCCTTATGGCCACCGCGTTGGGTTGGTCGGCGACGTTGCGTGGCAGGATTTTCTAGCCAAGCAGGCGCGCCTGGAGTGTCTCCGCAGGCTGCTGGAAAGTTCGCGTGTGGACGGGCAGCTTCCCGCGAGCGTGTTGGAAAAAGCGGGAAACGCCTTGGGGCAGAGCTTTGCTCAACTTCTGCGCCGCCCGGAGATTTCCATCGAGGAGCTGATGCCGGCGCTGCTCAAACTTTATCCGCAATTTTTTGAGCGCGATGGCGAGGCATCTGCCGTTCCACATACCAAGAGTGTCATCCTGAGCGCTGGCGAAGGATCTGCTGTTTCTCATACCGAGGGTGTCATCCTGAGCGAGCCGGGGTCCCCGGCGATGGCTGCTTTTGGCCGTCGTTGGGGTGGGGGTAGCGAAGGATCTGCTGTTTTTCCGGTGCCGTCGCCAGTTGAAGCACCTCTCCATTTTCCGCCCGCCGTGCGCAATGAACTCAAGTCGATCGAAACCGAAATCAAGTACGCCGGTTATCTGCAACAGCAGGAGAAAGCGATCGCGCGCTTGAAGAAAGCGGAGGAGCGACGCATTCCGGAGTGGTTCGATTACACCTCGGTCAGCGGTCTCTCGCGCGAGATGAAAGAAAAACTCACAAGGGTTCTGCCGCTCACCCTGGGACAGGCCAGCCGCATTCCCGGAGTGACGCCTGCGGCGGTTTCATTGATTAATGTCTATATAGAAATTCAGGACCGGCGGCGCATGCAGGCGCAGCAAAATCTTGGTTCATGAGTGCAGGTGACTCACGGAAGCGGAAATGAGATTAATGAGAATGAGGTTTCTGGGTCAGAGGCGACTCAGGATGAATCGGGCCAAGGTAAGTTCCTGCGAGTTTTTCGCTCTTCTCCGGTCTTTCGATTGTGAACAGGATCAATTGGCCGATCGGCATCTCAGGACGCAAAGTCACCGCCGAACTGGACCCATTCGTAATCTCAAGCGTAAGACACCCTCGGTATTGCGGATGAATCCAAGGGGCCGTCTCGATTGCCACGAAGATCCTCGCCACAGAGGACTTCGTAAGGATCTGCCCTGACAGGTCGTACGGGAGCTTTATGAACTCAATGGTCACCCCAAGAACTGTTTGGTGCGCCGGAAGTATTAATTTGCCTCCCTTGGGGACATGTAACTTGAAATCTGTTCTCGATCCGGTTCGCTCTTGCACATCGACCGCTGGCTGAGCAGGCAGCGGAGGAAAGAGGAAGTGACATCCGAGTCTTAAATCGATTGAGTCGGCATCCAATGCGCCCTCGTCGAAAGGAGTAATAACCAGACTTTCGAGATCGCTTATCTCCAAATTGAGCCGCTCTTTGATGACGGTTTTTGAGAGCACCGACATTAGCCACTCACATCCTCTAGTGCCTTGCCAGTCCACATTTCCACTCGCTGTGACCACCGTGCTCTGCACTCTAGGCAATCTGGCTTGGCCCCTTCAATCCTGTCGATCAGCTTGTCCAGCTCCTGAAGCGTAAACAAGTGCGCTGCATTGATCAATGCTACTGGTGAAGGGGTAACAACTTTACCATTCGAAACCAATCGTGAAGGAACGACCCCATAACTCAGGTATTTCTTTATGAGTTCCTGTTGATCGTCAAAAGTGTCAACTTCGGCTGACACGTTGCGGAAAGCCTCTTCCACTCTCGTTGAGACATTCCCAACAGTACTGAAGAATGCTTTCAAAGCTGTCGCCTCCAGTCCGGGTCTAAACTGCGAACCAAAACTAAAGTCCTTCTCCTTTAGCGCTGCTGCGTCTGCCAGGAGGGCGATGTAATGGCTTGTGCCATTCTTAATTTGGTCCCACCAGCCTAGTTTTCTTCGCTGCAAGAACCGGACGTGCTCTCCAAGTCTAAACGCCGATGCTGGATGACCGTCCGAAAACCTTGATTCCGAAGCTATTGGCGGTAACGTCGTACCATGAGTGATTATTGGAGCCAGTCGCGTATACGCGAATAGTTCGATAAAGGAGAACGAGAACGACGGTCCAATGAGCCACAACGCGAACAGGTCGCAGTAGATTTCTTGGCACCAATCGAGGATTCGGCCTTGGCACCACGCCAAGTCCAAGCGGGAAAGTGGCGAAGTGGCCGCGTTCTGCACTTCTGTAACGACTAGCCGTGACAGGAATGCCGCCTCATTTCTTTCTTGAAACGCGAAGTGCCCCATCTCGTGCGCCAGAGCAGCATTCAAGAAGAGGGAAGATGACTGAGAGTACGGCAGCGCGATTATCCCTAAATTAAGCGGGAATTCAGGTGCGCCCGGCACGATAGAGCGAATGTTAGCCGCAAGAGTTCTGATGTAGTTCGCACCAATTTGGAAGTAGTTTAGCTCAGTAGCGTGCAGGACGGCGAAATCTACATCGTGAAATCCCGGGAGTTGACGGAATCGGGCGGTCAAGGAATTCATGAACCAATACGGTACGTGAAGCGTGTCAGCATCCAGGGCCGGCTTTATTAACTCATGCAATTGGAACCAAGCCAGCCGTAAGGTGCGTACCACTTTGGTTTGATCGTAGAAAAGCTCTGGGTCTGCAAGCGGCAGGGCAGGATCAAGTGCACTTAAGAACTGGCTAAGATAGGAGTTGGTAGCGCGAGCAAGATCATCAATGTAAATTAGAAATCTTTTGGAAGCTTTTAGGTACGAGGGAAAGTTCTCTTCGCGCACATAGTCCAGAGCAATTGAATCAATAAATCGGCTTAGAGCGGCGAGATCGTGTCGGACTTCGCCAATGCTGGGCGACATTAGGTGAATCTCGGCTGTCTGGCATCCGTGTAGTACTGGAGGGCACGGCTCTCCAGAGCGCTGAGAAAGAAAATAAGGCGCCTGATATTGTTGCGGCGCGTCTCGACATCTTTCCCTCGCAGGACCGACTCGACAATCATTTGAAGATCACTGGTTCCTGTCTCGTTCTTGATTTCGTCTACGGCAGATAGGTCCTCAAATCGGGTCCAATCTCCATTCTCTCGGAGATAATTGACAAAATTGGCGTCAGATTCCTGTTCATTGGCAGCAAGGAGCCTGTCGAGGGACGCACTCAGGTCTTGCTCTACTTCGACACCAGGTGCAATTGAGCGCAGCCCGTTAATAGCTCTTCGGGACATGAAGGCCAACGATAGATACCTGGACCGGCTCTCTGAATCGCTGTACATATCGGCCTCCCGAACGCAAGTATGAATTCCAATTGACGAATAGTAAAGACACAATTCGTCAATTGTAATTGACGTATATTTTAATTGACAAAGCTCATTTGTCAAGTTCTAAATTGCTTTTATGGCCAGAGGCAGAAAGCCGGGAATTCCAAAGTCCGAAAAACTTTTCCGTGCAGAGATTGCCCGAGCGCTTTCGAATGCTATCGGCTCAACCCGAGGTGCCCAGGCTAGAGCCGCACGAGAGCTTGGAATATCCAGGCAAGCGATGAACCTGTATTTGCTGGAGAAAGCGACGCCTGGATCAGAGGTACTGAGGAGAGCGTGCGTCCGTTGGAAGCTGTCATTCAGCGTCGAAGGCGCAACTGTTGATTCTGGCAGTTTTCACTTGCCTCAGCCCAATGTCGCAGTTTCGACGCAGATGTCGCTTTTTAAGGCTTTGTCAGATGTAAAGAACCAGCAACTTGATGTAAAGATACTGCAGAAGCGCAGGCATTCAATTGACCTAAAGGTGTCAATTGATTTTAGCAAGACCGGAACTGAACCACTGCAATAAGTCAATTGTGACCAAAGTCATTGGCCCCGCCTATCGGCTCCGGTAGCCTTGAAACTGGTATGGCAACCCTTGGTATTTCCAGCGAAGAATTGGTCCAATCCATTGAGCCCGCCCCAGCAGTGCGGCCGGCCCCGCCCGCCGTCGGCAAGAAGAAGCTCGTGCGCAGGGTGGAGGCGGATCGCTCGCAACTGTTCCGACGCATCGTGCAATTCGCCTTCCTGGCGCTTAATCTCTGGGTCGGCTTAGAGTTCTACGCCTGGGTTCGCTTCTTCGAGACGGGCGGCGTGACGAAGTACGTTGAGCGGCCCGCCGGGGTCGACGGCTGGCTGCCGATCGATGCGCTGATGAACCTGAAACTCGCGCTGCTCACCGGCAGTGTGCCGCGCGTGCATCCGGCTGGAATGTTTCTGCTGTTGACGTTTCTCGCCGTATCGCTACTGCTCCACAAAGCGTTTTGCTCATGGTTGTGCCCGGTCGGCACGCTCTCGGAATACTTGTGGAAGCTTGGCCGCAAACTTCTGCGCCGCAATTTTCAGATACCTCGCTGGGTCGACATTCCGCTGCGCGCTTTGAAGTATCTGCTGCTGGCATTTTTCGTCTGGATTATCGGCAGAATGTCCGTCGAGACGCTCGCTGGCTTCCTCTCCGGCCCCTACGGAATTATCGCCGACGTGAAGATGTTAAACTTCTTCCGCCATCTCGGCCAAACCGGCGCCATCGTGCTCGCCGGATTGACGCTGCTTTCGCTCGTGGTGCAAAACTTCTGGTGCCGCTACTTGTGTCCCTATGGCGCGTTGGTGGGTTTAACTGCGCTGCTGAGTCCGGCGCGCATACGGCGGGAGCCCGCTCCCTGCATCGATTGCGGCAAGTGCGCGAAAGCCTGCCCCGCCTGGCTTCCGGTCGACCGGCTCGTCGAGATTCGTTCGGCCGAATGCACGGCCTGCATGGAGTGCGTCGCGGTGTGCCCGGCACAAGACGCGCTGCAGCTCTCGGTTTCAAGGGGCGCGCGGCACTCTCCGCGACCGCGTTTTTTGGGTTGGAAGGGGACAATCGCTCCCTGGGCCATGGCCGCGTGCATCGCCGCGATTTTCCTCGGACTGGCCGGTTACGCACGCCTCAGCGGCCATTGGCAAACCCGTGTTCCCAACGCGATCTATATGCGTCTGGTGCCCAATGCGGACTCGGAGAGTCACCCCGAAATGTAAGCTTCAGAGGGAAGCGGCGGTGCTATGCTGCATTTTCATGGAGCGGCGACAAATCTCCGACATGCTGTTGCCTTACCTGGGTGGGCACCCGCTCTCTGCTGAGCAGATCGATGATTTATCTACGTATATCGATATTTTGCTGAAATGGAATCGGGTAATCAACCTGACGGCGATCCGCCAGCCTGAGCAGGTTGTGCGGCGTCATTTTGGCGAGTCTCTATTTGCCGCCCGCCACCTGCTAGCTGCCGACGCGTCGGAGAGTGTAATCGATGTCGGCTCGGGGGCTGGTTTCCCTGGGGTCGTGCTAAAGATTTTTGCTCCTTCTATACGCTTGACGCTAGTGGAGTCGCACGGAAAGAAAGCCACCTTCTTACGGGAGCTGTCGCGGACCCTGCGCCTCAGCGACGTGCAAGTTGTGCAGGAGCGGGCTGAGCGTCTTCAGGAAAAGGCGGCTCTGATTACTTTCAGGGCGGTGGAAAAGTTTGAAAACATCCTTGGCAGTGCCGCTTCGTTGGTTGCGCCGGGGGGGCGTCTGGGAGCAATGATCGGTGCCAGCCAGTTCGCGGCTGCTGCGTCTATTTTGCCTGGCCAATGGAAATCCGTGGCAATTCCCGCGTCGGAATCGAGGATATTGGCAATCTGGCAGCGGTGATCTCGGTTGGCCATCCGGGATAATGTTCCACGTGGAACATTATCCGCAAACTGTGCCCCTCATTGGATATAGCTTTCGGCAGAGGCTAAAAATGCCGGCAAAGACCGACGGGTATCCGCTGTTCCACGTGGAACGTCTCTTTCACCGGCGCGCTACCTCTTCTCGCGCTTCCGCCGGCACCATAAACCAAATTCGGCATCCATATTCCTCTCACCAGCCAAAAAAATATGGATTTCGGCTGCTTTATCCACCGAATCCACAGCCGCCCACAGCAGATCACCGTTGAAGCGCGCCTCCGCCTCCGTTACTCTCGAAGTCGAAGAATCACCTGCCATTCGCTTCCCGTCCCTGTCGGCTTAACAGGCTGCGGAAAAACAGATTCCAGGTGTCGGTTAGCCCATGAGTATTTGTGCAAGGATCTCGAGGTGCCCACGTCGCGTAGCGCCTCGCTCGTCGTTCGGCGTCTTTTTCAGCAGCCCGCTTGTCTCGAACCCGAAAGGACTAACTGCATGGCCCGGGTGATCGCTATCGCGAACCAAAAAGGAGGTGTCGGCAAGACGACGACCGCCATCAACCTTGCCGCATCCTTCGCCGCTGCCGAAGTGCCCACCTTGCTCATCGACTGCGATCCACAGTCCAACAGCTCCAGTGGAATCGGCTTTCCCAAAGATCCGTCCCGCCTCAGTGCTTACGAATTGCTGGTTGAGGGCATTCCGGCTGAGCGAGATCCTGCAGCCTACCGCCATAGAAAATCTCTGGGTCATTCCATCCAGTAAGAATCTGATTGGCGCCAATATCGAGCTGGTGAGCGCAGAGGGGCGCGAATACCGCCTGCGCAATGCCATCGAGCCAGTCCTCGCGCGCTTTCAGTACATCGTGCTCGACTGTCCCCCGGCGCTCGATCTGCTCACACTCAATGCTTTGGTTGCCGCCGATTCCGTCCTGGTTCCCATGCAGGCCGAGTACTTTGCCCTGGAAGGCATTAGCGAGTTGCTCGATACCATCGAACGGGTCCGCCAGAATTTTAATCCCAGGCTCGCGGTCGAGGGCGTGGTGCTCACCATGTTCGATGAGCGCACCAATCTCGCCCAGAATGTTGCCACCGAATTGAAAACCCACTTTGGCGAATTGCTGTTCGAAACCAGTATCCCCAGGAATATACGGCTTGCCGAGGCCCCCAGTCATGGCCGCCCCGTTATCTCCTACGATCCACGTTCGCGGGGAGCAGAGAGTTACATACGGTTGGCCAAGGAATTAATGGATCGACAGGCCCGCACGGCCTTGCTACCCCCGTCCGAGGCAGACGAGCTGGCCATTAGCCCCGAGGCGGACCACTGAATTCATGCTTTCTGAGGTTTTGCGATGAATGATAGACGAAAGGTTCTTGGGCGCGGTCTCGACACCCTGATTCCGGCAGCCCGCGCCGTGACCACTACCCAACCCGTTTCCGCTCCAGGCGAAATGATTCGCCAGCTTCCGGTCGAGCAGATAGACCGCAACCCCTACCAGACCAGAAGCCGTTTCGATGAGACCGCGCTGGCCGAGCTGGCCGAGTCCATTAAAGCCTCCGGCGTCGTCCAGCCGATTCTGGTCCGGCCGCAGCTTAACGGGCGCTTTCAACTGATTGCGGGCGAACGCCGCTTGCTGGCCTCTCAAAAGGCCGGCAAAACCACCGTGCCGGCCATCGTCAAGCAAGTCTCCAACGAGCAGGCGATGGAGATGACGATCGTTGAAAATTTGCAACGCGAGGATCTGAACCCCGTTGAGCAGGCGCGAGCTTACGAGCGTCTTGGCCGCGAATTCGGTCTCACACAGGAGCAGATGGCACAGCGTACCGGCAAAGAACGTTCCAGCGTTGCCAATTTCCTCCGACTGCTCAAACTGCCATCCGACGTGCAAACCCTGGTCGAAGAAAACAAACTCAGCTTCGGCCATGCCAAGGCGTTGATGAGCCTGGACTCGCCTGAAGCCGTTCTTAAGCTTGCCAATCGAGCCGTGGCGCTCTCCATGTCCGTACGCCAAGTTGAAGGCACCGTGCATAGTTTGGTGCATCCAGAACCGAAGCGGGAAAAAGTTGAGCGTCAGGTCGATCCCAATGTTCGCGAGGCCGAACGTCAACTGCAGAGGGCACTCGGAGTTTGCGTGGAGATTACCGACAACAAGGGCAAGGGCAGGATCGTTATCGAATACAAATCCCTGGAAGACTTTGACCGGGTCGTGGAGGCGCTGGGGCGCGAGAGCTAGAGCGAAGCAAAAGGTACATAGAATCTCTGGTCTCGCCGTAATCGATCTCTCCGCTCTATCTAGTCAGCCTCAAATATGTATCTATATATATAGATACATAACATAATTTCCCTCCAGTCCCACATCGTCCCGCTCGGGATCAAGTAGTCGAGATGCGGCAGCCGTAGCGGCTCGCCGCCGTTATTCGTGACAGTTGCGCTCGTTTGCGAGCCCGAACAAACTCCGTGGCGTTCTCACTCCCGAAGCGCAGCCTGCGCTATACTGCCCACATTCAAGAAGAGGAGCACCCATGTTCTGCGAGGCGTGTGGCACGCAACTTCAGCCCGCGCAGCACTTTTGTTCCACCTGCGGCAAGGCGATTTCGTCTGCCCCATTCGCCGCGGCCAGCGTTACTGCCGGAGGGCGGGTGCGGCAGCATATCCATGTCCTGGGTATCTTCTGGCTGGTTCTCTCGGGCCTGCACCTGCTAGGTGGACTCTTCCTATTCGCTGCTGCCAATGCCTTTCTGTTGGCTCTCGAGCACGGCGCTCATGCCGCCCCGCTTTTTGTGCGCCCCGTCATTGCCCTCATCGCGCTGCTCATCTCAGGCAAGGGTCTGTTCGGCGTAGTGGCCGGTCTTGGACTTCTCAAACGAGCCCGATGGGCGCGAGCGCTGGTGCTCGTTATCGCATTCCTGTCTTTATTTGAACTGCCGTTTGGGACGGCGCTTGCGATCTACACGCTCTGGGTGCTGCTCTCATCCAACGCGGACCAGGAGTATCGCACTCTGGCAGCCGGCGGCTGAAAAACGCGGAGATTATCAACCGTAGATGGCGCCGGCCGCTCTCGCCAGCGGCGCGTTCGAATCATCGCTGCTGTCCTGCACCTGGTCACGGTCGAGCGGGCGCTCGAAAAACCGTTCCACTTCGTCCAGGATCTGGCGCTCGCTCTGGGCGTGGTAGATCGCCTTGCGCAACTGCGCGCCGCCGCGAACGCCGTGCGTGAACCAGGACGCAAATTGCTTCATCTTCCCGGCAGCGTCGCGATATTCCTCTTCGATCAACATTTCGAAGTATCGATGAATCATGTGGAAGCGATCGGCCTCGGTTGCCATCTCATAGCAGCCGCGCTCCGTATACTCCGCAATCTGCCGGAAGATCCACGGGTTCGACGCCGCCGAACGGCCGATCATCACCGCGTCGCAGCCGGTTTCGGCGATCATGCTCGCCGCGTCCTCCGGTGAGCGGATGTCGCCGTTGCCAATTACGGGAATCCCGACGAGTTGCTTCAACTCTGCGATCCAGCGCCACTGTGCCTGGCCGCTGTAACCCTGCTCGCGGGTGCGGGCGTGCATGGCGATGGCATTCAGTCCACACTCTTCCGCCAGCCGCGCCAGTTGCGGATAGACCAGCTCTTCCTCGTTCCAGCCGGCGCGGAACTTCACGGTGAACGGAATTTTCACGGCCGCGCGAATCGAGCGGAAGATGCGCTCGATTAATGGCAGGTCCCGCAGCAGTCCCGAGCCCCCGTTGCACTTGACCACTTTTTTTGCCGGGCAGCCAAGGTTCAGGTCGACCAGGTCGAAGCCGAAGCCCTCGATCATGCGCGCGGCCTCGGCCAGCGATTCCGGCTTGCTGCCGAACAGTTGCGCCGAAATCGGGTGCTCGTCGGCGTAGAAGTGGAGATAGCGCTTGGCCTTTCGATCTTTGCCGCGCAGAATGCCGTCGGCCGAGGTGAACTCGGTCATGATCAGGCCGCAGCCTCCCATCTCGCGAATGAAACGCCGGAAAACCGTGTCGGTAACGCCCGCCATGGGAGCCAGCACGGTGGCTGGAGCGATCGTGATGCCGCCGATTTCGAGACGCGCCGGGACCCTCGCCTCCGTCGGCGCGGTGCGCTCTGCCGGGTTGTCGTAGAACTTGTGCATGCAGTCCTATTCTAGGCCAATCCATGTTCCATTGCCGGCATTGCACCTTGGATCCGTCGTGATTAGCAGGCTGCAAATGGGCACAAGAAAGCCTCCGCCTTCACGGAGGCTTTGCTCGCGAATGACTCTAATGCCGGCTGTTCCGCGCTACTTCTTCTCAATCTTGGCGTACTTGCGACGGAAGCGTTCGATGCGTCCGGCGGTGTCAATCTCCCTCTGCTTGCCGGTAAAGAAGGGATGGCAGTTGGAACAGATTTCAACGTGGATGTCGCCATGGTGGGTGCTGCGGGTTAGAAAGCTGTGTCCGCAAGCGCACTGCACGCGTACTTCCGAATAGTTGGGATGGGTTGCTGCTTTCATGATTGCTATAAAACCTCTGCGCCAAAGATCTATTGTAGCCGGAAGCATCGAAATCCGGCAAGTTCGAAGGATACAGGTTATCGACTAGCTTCCCCGGCTCTTGAACTGCTTGACCAATGGCGTACACTTTGGGCATGGCAAACAAAAACGCACCGAAACGTGAAGTCAAAAAGCCGCCCAAGAAAAAGACTAAAGTGTCCTCCGAGGACTTCGGCCAATAATTGCAGCGGTAAGCGGCATGAACCGACTCTCGTTGTTTGGGCTGTTCGCGGTCACGGCCATGCTCGTCTGCTATGCCTTCGAGAATCGAAGTCCGTGGTACATCCTCGGATTTGCGATCGCGTGCATGTTGGGATCGCTCTACGGCTTTCTGCAGGGTGCATGGCCATTCGGGCTGGTTGAAGCCGTCTGGTCCGTGGTCGCGCTCCGCCGCTGGCTGGTGGCGAAGCGTTTGAGTTGATCGGTCATTGCTGGTCGTCCATTGCTAGTCGTCCTCGAAAATTTGAGGGCTGCCCAAAACGCCTGCTTGATACTCGATCAACATGATTCCGCAATTGCGCGGAACCCGCGCGTGCCGATATCCACCGGCCAGGTGCGCCCAAAGCGCGAGCATGACAGCCCCATGGCTCACCACTACCATGTCCTGTTGCGGATAGCGCGCGCCCAGCGCTAGCATTACGGCAACCGCCCGCAGCCGCACGTCCTCGTAGCTCTCGCCGCCTGCGGGCCGCCAGAGCCATTGTTCCTCGCTGTTCAGGAAATTCGCCGCGTCCGCCGAGGCCTCTGGCCGCTCCGCCCACGGCCGTCCCTTCAGGCATCCCAAGTCTCTCTCCTCGAGACCATCGAACACTTCGAGCGGTAGCTGCAACCCTGCGGCAATGATCTCCGCGGTTTCGAGAGCACGCTTGAACTTGCTGGAGACGACGCGCTCCGGCCTGAATCGCGAGCTGATCCGCTCCCTCAATTCTTGAGCTTGCCTTCGTCCCACCTCGGTTAGCGAAACCTCGCCGGACCCGGAAAAAATGCGGCTGCGATTGGACTCGCTCTCGCCGTGACGGACCATGATCACTTTGCCCATGAATTGTGCTCGCCCACTCCCAACCGTGAAAGGTAAATTTCAAGATTACCGCAATGGACCACGGTTGGGTATGCGCAACTCTTGGGTGACGGCGCACTGGGACCCGCGTTAAAGATTAAGAATTTAAAAACTAAAAGATAGCGAAGAGGTGAGGACGGCCGTCGGCGCTCAATGAAAAGCGAGAACCTGTGGCGGCTTCAGAACCGGTCCTCCCGGAGCTGTCAATGCCGGACCGGGGACCCCGAACGCCACCCCAGCAAATCAAGGCGTTTGCCGGGGACCCCGCATGCCACCCAGCAAACCAGGGCGTTTGCGGGACCCCCCGTTTCCCACCCCAACAAGCCCCAGCGGCTTGTCGGGGACCCGGCTTCGGCGCGTTTTTCAGCAGCCTGCTAAGTCCTCGCCTCGTTGAACACCAGAAACCTCTATTTGCGATTGACTGCTTTCTTCAATTCAACCCCTGGCGTGAATTTCGCTACTCGCCGGGCGGCAATCTTTATAAGTGCTCCAGTCTGCGGATTACGGCCATTTCTTGCCTTGTGCTGCGAAATGCAGAATGTTCCAAAACCTACCAAAGTAACCCGCTCGCCTTTCTTTAAGGTCGAAGAGACACTGCTGATGAATGTTTCTATGGCCGCCGTCGCCTGTGTCTTGCTGATGGCAGTGGCAGCGGCGATTCGATCTACCAAATCAGCTTTATTCATGCACTATCCTCCCGACGCAGTCGCTTGCGGGTGCAATTACGCTCCCCCGCGCCTGCTATGTCAAGAGAACCAAGCGTGAAATCAGGCGCCCAGTGCAGGATTGGGAAATTCCGAAGTTATTTCAGGATGCCCGCCTTTGGACTTGCGGTGCGGCAGAAGCCTGCTGCGGAGTCTGTGCGCTTTCAGAACAGGTGCGCACCAGGGCGTGGATATGCCTTTTGCGAAACTAGTCTGGAACCGGGCGTCGGCTTCGGCGACGATCTCAGCAGGCATCAGAAAGAAGAAGCAATAGGCTTCCCGGCAGATGCCTATTCAAAAATGGTCTGCCGGGTCGGGTGGTGGTTCGAAGCTTGCAGGGAATCAAGCCGCGCTTATGCCGCGGCTCCCGGATCATCCTTTTTCGATTTCAACTGCACCATATCTATGCATCCGTCGATCGCCGCGCATTCGCCGAGTACGGGCGTACAGGCGGGATTGCCGATACCCTTCGTCTCACGCTCCTGGAATCCGTTGTGCGTGAATTGCTCTTCTTCGGTCGAACCCTTCAGAGCCGTAGTCGAGGAGCTTCCGCCGGCGATGACCTGGGTCACCTCGTCAAAGTAGCCGGTACCCACGAACCGCTGGTGCTTGGCGGCGGCATAACCATAGTGCTTCTCACGGCTGAATTCCTTCTCCTGTAGCCGCGAATAGGCTGCCATGCCGCTTTCCTTATAGCCGCGAGCCAACTCGAACATACTCAGGTTCAGGGCGTGGAAGCCAGCCAGGGTAATGAATTGGAACTTGTAGCCCATGGCAGCCAGCTCGCGCTGAAATTTCGCGATGGTGGCGTCGTCAAGCTTCTTCTTCCAGTTGAACGACGGCGAACAGTTGTAGGAGAGCATTTTGCCCGGAAACTCCGCGTGGATCGCATCGGCAAAGCGCCGCGCTTCCTCCAGGCTCGGTTCCGAAGTTTCGCACCAGATCAGGTCGGCGTAGGGGGCATAGGCAAGGCCGCGCGCGATAGCCGAATTCAGTCCGTTGCGGATGTGGTAAAAACCTTCGCTGGTGCGTGGTTCACGGGTTAGAAACTGCTGGTCGCGCGGGTCGACATCGGTGGTGAGCAAGTTCGCGGCGTTGGCGTCGGTGCGTGCCATCACAATCGCAGGCACGCCCATGACGTCGGCAGCTAAACGGGCAGCGACCAGCTTCTGGACCGCCTCCATGGTCGGTACCAGCACCTTGCCGCCGAGGTGTCCACACTTCTTGGCGGAAGAAAGCTGATCTTCGAAATGGACCCCTGCGGCGCCGGCTTCGATCATAGCCTTCATCAGCTCAAAGGCATTCAGCGTGCCGCCGAAACCCGCTTCGGCATCGGCCACCAGCGGAACCACCCACTGGGTGCCGTTCTTTCCCTCTGAATGATGAATCTGGTCGGCCCTTAACAATGCATTATTGATCCGGCGCACCATGGCCGGAACACTATCCACCGGATAAAGGCTCTGGTCGGGGTACACCTGTCCCGCCGTATTGGCGTCGCCAGCCACCTGCCAACCACTCACGTAGATCGCTTTCAACCCTGCTTGCACCATCTCAATTGCCTGGTTGCCGGTCATGGCGCCAAGCGCGGCAACGTAGTTGTCCTCATGCATCATCTGCCAGAGTCTTTCGGCTCCCAGACGCGCCAGCGTATGCTCGACGTGAATTGTGCCTCGCAAACGATCGACGTCTTCGGCCGTATAGGGGCGCTCAACCCCCTTCCAGCGCGGATCGGTCTTCCAGGTTTGGGTGATATCAAACTCTCTTTTTTTCACTGCAGTCATCCTTTCTACGCGCTAGCTGCGCGGCTACGAAACCAAGCCTCGCGCTCGCCATGAGCACCATGGGCTATCACTCGGCCGCATAAGCTATTCAGAAGCGACTCGGTCGCTAGCGGACAAGCCTTATATTCTCTTTCCTAGGGAATGTGGAATCACAGCCGCCGCGCGACGGCTGTTCGTTCTTACCCGTGAAGCCTGAGATTTTCACGGAACCCCAGCGCCGGTTTGCGCCGGAGGTTCCAGAGAAACTGGTCCGCGAGTTTCGCGGCCAGGAGCGAGAGTAAAGTGATTCGAGCGTATCCAGCAGCTCGCTTTCCCCTCTTGCCTGCGATTAGACGCGTGTAGCTCGAAACCGGTTGCTGCCATGCAAAAATATGACTACCCAGGCAGTGAGTGCCTTGATCTACTATGTTCTTATTATCTTTATTTTTTCATTACTTTTGCTGATTATTGATCGGGATTTTATCTGTGCTGCTTTCTGACTATCCCCAGCCCAGTCAAGCAGCCGAATTTGAACAGTCCCTCCCTCACCATCATCGATCTTAAAGACTCTGCAATTCATAAACTTAGAAACGATTTCCACCTACACACCTGCTTTTCTCAAAGCAGCTTGTGGAATACTTGTGGAAACAGTGCAATAAAGGGCCTATATCCGACCTCCAGGTCCAAACACGCACAGAGTACACAATTCAGCGGTTCACCTTTCCAGAGGCCGAAGGTCGATTCCATCCAACAAACACAGCACCTCGTCCAAATTATCCACTTTCCCACAGGCCCTACTATTACTGCTGTTACTCACACTCTTATATAAAGTGTGGAATATAAGTAGTAATAGTCCACGCTGATTTCAAGTTATATGCGAAGCGTTTCAAAGATAATTGTTCAACCAAAGAACTCGCACTATTTCGAATAATCGAAGCGAAGTGAATTGAGATACCTGCAATTCACCCTAACCAGCCAAGCGTCAGGAGGCCAGTTGGAAATGAATCGGGTTGTGCACTGAAATCCACAGATAATACTGAATTCCAACAGCATACCCACAGCATCGTTTCCGATTGCACTTGTGCCGGAATGCTCACTATCCCAGTATCATTCAATGCATCAGAGGACAGAGTAACCTTGGATACCACGACGGAGCAGTGTGCAATTTGTGGGGGGACGGGCTTCACAATTGTAAAGACTGAGGATCGGAATGGAAAGCTTGTCGCTAAAGCTACTACTTGCGACTGCCGTATCCAATCTCGAACAGCTAGACTGCTGAAGCAGGCACGTATTCCTCCTCGATATGAGCATTGCGATTTGTCCAGCTTCGAGTTCCAAGGGGCGCTTGGATCGCTGTTGCCCGCGCGAATGGCAGCCTGTAAGTTTGTCGAAGAGTTTCCCTTCGATAAGACTGGCAATGGCTTGCTTTTTATCGGGCCGGTCGGAGTCGGCAAGACACACTTAGCGGTCGCGATAATGAAGGCGCTTATTTTACAACAAGGAGTCCAGTGTCTTTTTTGTGATTATCGCGAATTAATGAAGGAAATACAGAACTCTTACGAGCGCGAGGTGGAGCAAACAGAATTGGGCGTGCTCCGCCCAATTCTAAATGCCGGGGTCTTGCTACTTGACGAACTCGCTGCGGTTCGCTCTACGAATAGTAACTGGATGAGTGAACAAATACAGTTTGTCATCAACACCCGCTATAACTCGGCGAAGCCTACTCTCATCACGACCAACTATCGAGACCTCCCACCTGGTGGTGTCATGCAAGAGCACCAAGGCAAGCCTAGTTCATACAGCCCTGCTGCTCGCGCCAACCGAGAAGAAACCCTTGGCGATCGAATCGGCGAGCGGATGCGCTCCCGCCTGCATGAGATGTGTCGTATCGTTCCCGTGCAAGGAGAGGATTATCGAATAAAATACAAGCCAGCAAGCTTCGATTAAACTCAACCCAAGTCGGTTCTCAGGGTGTGCGACTTGTAGTTCACTATGCGTTGAGCCCCCTGACGCAACAACAACTTTTCTCCCAGTACGTTTATTTACGATACCCGTTACAATGTTCTCGATGGAAGAAACGAAGACAGTCCGGCTGACGGAGACGGTCACGGCTGCGGGTTGAGCGAGCAAGCTAAGTCCGGCGGTGCTGGACTCGGTGCTTGGGAAATTAGCCCGGCAGAATGATCCGAATGTGCTGGTCGGCTTTGATCAAGGCCGACGACGCCGGCGTGTATCAACTCACGCCCGAGCTGGCGCTCGTCCAGACGGTCGATTTTTTCACGCCCATCGTTGACGATCCCTACACCTTCGGGCAGATTGCGGCCACCAATGCACTGAGCGACGTCTATGCGATGGGAGGCACAGCCGCTCTCGGCGCTGGCTATGGTCTGCTTTCCCGGAGAAGGCCGATACCGCGATCCTCGAGCAGATTCTTGCCGGCGGTCTCAGCAAGATGATGGAGGCCAATTGCACGGTGATTGGCGGACACAGCATTCGCGACCCTGAGATCAAGTTCGGCTACGCCGTCACCGGCACCATTCATCCCGCGCCGCGTGCTTACCAATCCGGAGGCGCGAAGCCGGGAGACGCCTTGCTGCTCACCAAGCCGCTGGGCACGGGGGTCATCTCGACAGCCATCAAGCGCGGCAAAGCGGCGCCGGAATGGATCGAGGCCGCCACGCGCGCCATGACCACGCTGAACAGCAGCGCCGCCGAGATCGCGCTGCCGCATACGGTTCACGGCATGACGGACGTTACCGGCTTCGGGCTGATCGGCCATGCCCGCGAGATGGCGCTGGCCAGCAACGTCGCGCTGATCATCCGCGTCGCCGAGCTGCCGCTGCTCAGCGGAGCCCTGGAATGCGTTCGCGCCGGTATGATCCCAGGAGGACTGAAGGCCAACCGCGACTTCGCCGAATGCGTGGTGGAATACGCGGAGACAGTGCCGGACGAGCTGCGTACGATCCTCTTCGACCCGCAGACGGCCGGCGGCCTGCTCATTGCCGTAGCCGCCGCCGAGGCCGACGAATTGGTTGCCCAACTCCGTGGATGCCAACTTGACGCGCGCCGCATCGGCGAGGTTTTACCCGCGCGCAAACCGCTAATCTCCGTTGTGTAACCCCTGCTGAGCCTCTACCAAATATTCAGTGCTGGCCATGTGGTCGAGGACGAAGCCGAGGCCGGATTTGTCAGCGGCGGGACTTGCTAGCTGACGACGAACTTCCGCTGCTTGTAGAACAAAGTTCCCCAGGGACAGGGATTCGCCCCTGGGGTTTCAATCCGATGCTCACTGCGTTGTGCCCAGTGTGCCGGGCTGACAGGTTGCACCGGTATCTGGAGTAGGGCTTGGCGGCGTGGGCGGCGTGGCCCATGGGGTGTTGGTGAAGTCGAAGAAATCCAGCAAGTCAGGCTGCACCGCATCGCGGTTCGTCAAGTGCGCCGTCGGGCTTATAAAGCGGCTCTCGACGAACTTGATGATCGCAGTGTGATCCATCGGGTTATGCCCGACGTAGTGCCTACGGGTAAACGGCGAGATGATCAGGTTCGGCAGGCGGAAGCCGAGCTGTGCGGCGAAACCCTGTGTGTGTTCGACGTCGGTGGAACCTGTCCCGGGCCAACCAGACTCTAAGTCGCAGTGCAGCGACGGGGTCGTCGCGCCAGCCGGAGGCAAACAGGGGAAGAAAGTGTCCGGATTAACGGCGATGCTGGAAATATCCGTCGTAATTCCCAATGCGGAGTCGGTATATTTATTGGTTAATCCAGGCACCGGCGGCACGTGATCGAGCGGCCCGCCGCCTTCATCGAAGCTCATGAAGTAGACTGAGTCCTTCCACGATGGGCTGTTCATCAGCGCATTGACCTCAGCGGCCACCTGCGTCTGGCCGGCCAGAATCGACTGTCCCGAGCCAGGATGCTCGTCATTGCGGCCGTAGGCCGGATCGATGACGGCAAAGCTCGGCAGCGTGCCGTTGGCCACGTCGACAAAGTACTGAGTTATGGGCGCGACATGGGTCGGGTCGATACAGAAGCTGTTCGCGGGGTCCCCGACGGCCGCCGAGGGAACGGTCGGCGCGACGCAGGGTTTCGCCGCGTTGAGGTACTTGTAATCGTAGCTCAGGTAATTGAACATGATGTCGGGAGAGCCGGCGCAAGCCGGAGTCCCGCTGTTTGGCAGCACGCAACCGCTCTGGGTGATGCCGTAGTAGTACTTCCAAGAGACCTTGGCCTGATCCAATTCCTCGAAAATGCTCGGGATGTCCAACGAGGCCTTTATGTCGTCGTCCATGAACGGATCTCTTGTCAACCCTTGCGTGGTGCCGCCGCTGAGGGTGGCGATGCGGTTCGGGGTGCTCTTGCTGGCGACCGGCGAAAACCAACGATCCGAAATCGCGAACTGCGAAGCCATGTAGTAGTAGTAGTTGAGAAAATCCTGATCGTAATAGCCCATCGCCCGCGTGCCCCAATCGTTGGGGGAATTATCGGTCAGGGTTCCGCTGCCACAGCCGGAGGTAGCACAGCCTTGGGCGTAACCCGCCGCTTGCCCAACGAATCCCTCCATGTTGATTTTGCGCGTGATCGAGTAGTCATTGTTATTGGTCACATCTTTGGGACTGGCTAGCCAGTCGGAGCTCATGTCGTCGACGCAAGCCGTGGTCAGTTTAAACGGAAGAAACGTTTTGCCGTTGTACTGGTTGGTGAATGTGGTCAACTTGTCGTCGATGCCGTCGACGGTATAGGTAACTCCATCGTCGCCAACGTTGTATTTGTTGGCCACGCGATACGGGTTCAACATTCCGAAATACGTATCGAAGGTGCGATTCTCCTGCAACTCGAAGATGACGTGATTGATCGATTGCACGGTCGCCGGAATCGGCGTGGGCGTTGGTGTTGTCGACGTCGGAGTCGACGTTGGAGTCGACGTCGGAGTTGAGGTTGGAGTCGACGTCGGAGTTGACGGCGGAGTTGAAGAATTAGAGGATGAACCCGATCCGCAGGCCCACAGAACAAGTAGCAGAGCCGAAATCAGCAAAATATCGACACATTTTTTCATGGTTCAAACACTCTCCTCGCATACCAGCGGTAACGCACAGCTTGGATTGAGAGAGATGGAATGAGCAGTTCGGGAGATGCCCGCAGCGAAGGGGTTAAGTAAAGAATCCGAGTTGCTGGATGGGAGGAGCAACTCTGGCCAGAGTTGCCGCCGTTGGCTAGGGTGCTGATAAGTGCTCTATTAGCGTTGACAGGCAGTGCTCATACGCACTGGGGTTGCGTCCGGGAAAGCTGCGCAATAACTCCGTGAAGTGTCATGCTGAGCGCAGCGAAGCATCTGCTTTTCCCCGCAGCGCAAAACAAAAGTAGATTCTTCGCTCCCTGAGAATGACACTTCAAAATATTGTGCGATCTTCCACGCCCTAGCTCAGTTCGATTTTTTTCATGAGCCTGCCGGCACGGATCACCCATTGCGCGGGAATCATCGTATTCAGATACAGGTCGCGGGTCTGCACGCCATCGATTCGCACGGAACCAGCTTTGATCTTTCTCTGCGCATCGGAAGCGGAGTCGGCCAGTCTGGCCTTGAGCATGAGTTTGTCGAGCTTAATGGACCAGGTTCCACTGTCCGAGCCGGTTCCGCACTCGCTGGCGCGCAGGGCTACGCTTTCGATATCTTCCGGTGCTTCGCCACGTTGAAACTGGCGTGTCCAGTTCACGGCGGCGGCTTCGGCCTCGGCGGCCGAGTGAAAGTCGGTGATGATCAGCTTGGCGAGATCCTTCTTCGCCTGCATGGGATGCAGTTCCGCGGCTTCGACGCGCTTTTGAAGCGCTTCAATCTGGGGAATCGTCAGGTCGGTAAGCAGCTCGTAATAACGCCACATCAACCAGTCGGAGATGGACATCAGTTTGCCGAACATCTCGGCGGGCGATTCCGTAATACCAACGTAATTTCCGTAAGACTTGGACATTTTCTGCACGCCATCGAGACCTTCGAGCAGCGGCGTGGTGAGCACGATCTGCGAGAGCTGTCCGTAATGACGCTGCAGTTCACGGCCGACGAGCAGGTTGAACTTCTGGTCAGTGCCGCCGAGTTCGACATCGGCGTTGAGCGCAACGGAGTCGTAGCCCTGGGTGAGCGGATACAGCAGCTCGTGAACGGAGATTGGTTTTTCCTCCTGAAAACGCTTGTGGAAGTCCTCGCGCTCGAGCATCTGCGAAACCGTGAACCTGGCCGCCAAACGGATAAAGCCCTCGAAGCCGAGGGCAAACAGCCATTCGCTGTTGAAGCGGATTTCGGTCTTGGCCGGATCGAGGATCTTAAACACCTGTGCCTTGTAGGTCTCGGCGTTGGCGTTGATCTGCTCGCGGGTGAGCGGCGGGCGCGTGGCGTTGCGTCCGGTGGGATCGCCAATCAGTCCAGTGCCGTCGCCGATGAGGAAAATAGCCGTGTGGCCCATGTCCTGGAAGTGCTTGAGCTTGCGCATAATGACGGTGTGGCCGAGGTGGAGATCGGGTGCGGTGGGGTCCATGCCGAGCTTGATGCGCAGCGGCCGGCCGGACTTGCACGACTCCTCGAGACGCTGGCGGAGGTCGGCTTCATGGATGATTTCAACCGCGCCTTTGCGCAGATATTGCAACTGTTCTTCGACGGGACGGAAAGCCATATAGCTCGATTATACGAGAGGGCTTCAAGCAGGCTGCGGAAAAACAGGTTCGGGCGAGGTGCTACCGAATGTGTAATCAAAAAGTAACGCGTATTAGATGTTGAGGACTTGTCCGGCTGAAACTTGTTTTTCAGCAGCCTATTAGGCTCCGCGCACCTGACACTTTATAATCGGCGCAATGTCGCTTTCGGTTTGCATCGTCAGCTGCAACGAAGAAGAGAACATCGGGCGCACGCTGTCGAGCGTATTCGAGATCGCCGAGGAGATCATCCTGGTCGACTCGGGCTCGAACCGACTGCACGCTGGAGATCGCGCGCGGCTATGGCCCGAAGGTCAAGATCTTTGTCGAGCCGTGGAAGGGCTTTGCCCCGCAGAAAAACTCAGCGCTCGAAAAAGCAAGCTGCGACTGGGTACTGCTGCTGGATGCGGACGAAAGTTTGACGCCAGAGCTGAGCGACGAGATCGCCAGAGTGACCGCCGCTACTCCCCAGGCGGATGCGGGCTTGGTCGCCTACCGTTTTCCCAGGCGAAACATCATCTTTGGCCGTTGGATCAAACACGGCGGCTACTATCCCGATCCCAAGGTCAGGCTCATACGCCGCGGCACTGCCTGGTTCGAAGATCGCCTGGTACATGAGGACCTGAAAGTCACGGCAGGCTCCATCGTCTCGCTGCCGGGCGACCTCATCCACCACGCCCACCATACGCTCTTCGACTACATCGAGCACAGCAACCGCTATAGCTCATTAGGCGCGGAGATGGTTGTCGCCAAGGGGCCGTGCGAGTTCAGCGTGTTGCGCGCGCTCATCGGGCCGGCCGTCAGATTCATTTACGACTACCTCTTGCGTGGAGGCATTCTCGATGGCCGGGAAGGTTTGCTGCTGCACCTCAACCATGCCGCCTACGTAAGTTGGAAATACACCAAAGCGTGGGAGCTGAGCCGGAAAAAAGCCAGGCAGAAAGAAGAGGCTGACGCGAGGTTCTAACGGTCCGCCAGGCTTCAGGTGAAAGAATGTGAGTACAGGAATTACGTGTCGCTGGCGGGATTTCGCGGTGTGATGGCAGGTCCGAATAGTCCGCGGCCCGCAAATTATTTTCTGTGGCCGCCGGGAGACCCGCGCGACTTTCAAAGTTGTTCCGGGTTTCTATCGATGCATCTACTCTCCTGTTCTACCGTTGATGGATATAGTCGATGAGCCCGAGTCCTTCGGGCTCGTTTTTTTGCCGCTAAGTAGCGTCTCCAAGCATCCATACAGTGAGGTGTTTTCGACCGCTAGCTTCCGAAAGAGTTCAAAGATGAATGCCCGGAGCTAGCGGCGGTTGTCCGGCTGGCGACGGCCCTGCTTCCTAAATAAAGGGCTGAAGCCGCAGCCGGACCAAGGGTGCCGCGGGAAACCGCTGCGCCTCCCGCGCTTGGAAAGAGAACGCTGTCCGGGATGGAGCGGAGTTGGTCATCCAGCTTTTAATCCCGCCCGCCCTCGTGTCCCAGCGCCAAGAGTATTCGGGTTTCAGAGTTTGGGAACCCGGCGAAATGCACCGTTTCATTTTCACGGGATGACCGTGGGATGGCTGCCATGCTCGGCGCTGAGATTAAAGACAAAGTTTCCTCGCACATGCTTCTGACCGACAAGCACGGCCGCCGAATCACGGACCTGCGGATCTCGGTCACGGACCGCTGCAACTATCGTTGCGTCTACTGCCGCACCGGCAATGACGGGGCGCTCTTTGCCGAATTGCCGAGCCAGGATTACCTTCGCATGGCGCGAGTTTTCGTCTCGCTTGGCATCACCAAGATCCGGCTTACGGGTGGCGAGCCGTTGTTGCGCCGCGAGCTGCCGGAGCTGGTCGGCGAGCTGGCGCGGCTGCGCACCGTCCAGGGCGACGAACTGGACCTGGCGATTACCACCAACGGCCATCTGTTGCAGAAACTTGCCGGCCCGCTGGCGGCCGCGGGACTGAAGCGGGTGACGGTCAGCATGGATGCCGTGGATCGCGAACGATTCGCGCGCATCACGCGCGTTTCGAACGGATTCGACAACGTTTTGGCGGGTATTCGCGCCGCCAAAGAGGCAAATCTAGGTCCGATAAAAATCAACTGCGTGCTGCTGCGCGGTTTCAACGACGACCAGATCACCGAGTTTGGCCGCTTTGCCCGCGATGAAAACGTGGTGGTGCGTTTCATCGAGTTCATGCCGCTCGAAGAGGGACGCGTGTGGTCGCCCCAGATCGTAGTTCCGCTGAAGGAGATTCTGGAGCGGATGGCGGGCTTCCGCCCCTTGCGCGAGATCGAGCATGGAGCGAGCGAGACGGCGCGGCGTTACGTGTTCGACGACGGCGTCGGCGAGATCGGCATCATAGCTCCGGTTTCCATGCCGTTCTGCGGCCATTGTTCGCGGGTGCGGCTGACCTCCGACGGCAAGATCCGCACCTGCCTGTTTTCAGTGATCGAACACGACCTCTACGGGCTGATGCGTCGCGGCGCGAACGACGAGCGTTTGTCGCAGTTCATCCTGGAAGCCATCGATCATAAAGAAGGGCGGCATCACATCGGCGAGCCGGGTTTTGTGCCGCCCTCGCGCAGCATGGTGCACATCGGAGGATGAGCGAATCGCGGCGCGCCTGGCGCAACTCCCACATCTGCCAAAGTGGGCAGATATGGGGCACCGTCGCCCAACGAGGAACGGTGGCGGGCGCCGGGCACTGGCTTACGAAAGTTGCACCGAATCCGTCGATTCGTGCATCATTAGAACTGAACTATCCCCTGGCTTCAACATCCCCGCGGGTGGGGCTCGATGGGCAAAGCATTTCCCATCGTGGCAGTGCATCCGCTGAAGCCAACGGAAAGCTTTCAACATCCCCGTTCCGCCGATTGCGGAACTGAAGGCGAGAAAAACTGTGGCTACAGCTATTTCTACGAATCAGAGCTGTTCTCTCGACAACTATCTGGTACTCCCCGATCTCTCGATGGACGCCCGCATTGCGGCTGCCAGACAGGCGCTGGGGGAAAAGTGCGTCATCCTCGGGCATCACTATCAGCGCGACGAAGTGATCCGTTTCGCGGATTTCCAGGGTGACTCCTACAAACTCTCGCAGCAGGCCGCGGCGGCGAAGGGCGCTTACATTGTGTTTTGCGGCGTACACTTCATGGCCGAAAGCGCCGACATCCTCGGGCGCCCCGACCAATCCGTTATCCTGCCCGATCTCAACGCCGGCTGCTCGATGGCCGACATGGCTGAAATCTCGCAAGTGGAAGACTGCTGGGAGCAGCTGGTAGCACTCGGCATCACCACCGACGAAGGCAAAGGACTGTCGCCGATGACGTACATTAATTCGACGGCGGCCATCAAGGCTTTCTGTGGAGAGCGCGGCGGCGCCGTCTGCACCTCGGCGAATGCAGCCTCGGCCCTCGGCTGGGGCCTGGCGCGCAATCCCAAGGTATTTTTTCTGCCTGATCAACATCTGGGGCGGAACACCGGCTACGCTATGGGCATCCCGCTCAACCAAATGGTGGTGTGGGACCCCTTCATGCCGATGGGCGGGCAAACCCCGGAGCGTCTGCGCGCCGCCCGTATCATCCTCTGGAAGGGGCACTGCTCGGTACATCAGCGATTCTTGCCGGAGCACGTGGAGCGCGTGCGCGCCACTCACCCTGGTATCCGCGTGATTGTTCATCCCGAATGCCGCTGGGAGGTCTGTCAGAAGGCCGACGAGGTCGGTTCGACCGAGAAGCTGCGCAAGCTGGTGGAGGAATCGCCTGCCGGGACCGCTTTCGCCATTGGAACCGAGATTCACTTGGTAAACCGGCTGGCCAAACAGCATCCCGACAAGCCGATCATCACGCTCAACGATGCTGGGTGCCTGTGCACTACTATGTATCGCATCTCACCGCAGCACTTGTGCTGGGCCTTGGAGAGCCTCGTCGAAGGCGTAGTGGTCAATCAGATCAAGGTGAATCCGCAGGTGAAGCAATGGGCGCGGGTCGCGCTCGACCGCATGCTGGAGATCCATTGAACGCGGGGTGCAAGCGGGTCTTGAGCAGCTTAAGGCAGCCCTGGCGACCGCATGCTGGAGATCCATTGAACGCATCCAGAATGACGTTTCGCGTAAAATAGGCATGGATGCGAGAGATGCGGACTTTTTCCTTACTAGAGGCGCAAGCGATGCTGCCGGTTCTGGAGTCTCTGCTGCGCGCTTCGATCGAGGCGAAGCAGAAGATCGAGGAAATCGAAGCTGAATTACAGCACGTGCAGGAGCGAATTTTCCTCGATGGCGGCATGCTGCTCAACGTCAAGCTATGGGCTAGCCGGGGCGCCGAGCGCGACAAGGCTCTGCGGAAGGCAAAGGACGCGATCGCCGAGATCAATTCGATCGGCGTGCAGGTGAAAGACCTCGATATGGGCTTGCTGGACTTTCCCTGCAAGGTGGAAAGCGGCGAAATCGTTCTGCTGTGCTGGAAGCTGGGTGAAACCGCAATCACCCATTGGCATGGCCTGGAAGAAGGCTATGCCGGGCGCAAGCCGATCGATGAGCGCATCCAGCGGGCTAAGCCCGATCAAATCAACTGAGTAGTGTCCCGGAAGTGCGTGCGATAAAAGTTCAGGGGTGTCATTTTGAGCCAGAGCGCAGCGGAGGCGAAGAATCCATGTATTTCGGCACAGGGAAAATGCATAGATCCTTCGCCGGGCTCAGGACCCAGTGAATCGAAATCAAAGTCCCACATCGCGTTGTCATGTTGAGCGTGCCGGGGTCCCCGGCGACGGCCGCTTTTGCCGTTGATGGGGTGGAGTAGCGAAACATCCTGGGAGACTGTCCCATCCAGCGCCGTTTGAGCTTTTTTGATCAAATCCTTGGACTGCGATTCAGCTCAACGCCGTGCTGGGATCCTTCGCTCCGCTCAGGATGACACCACGATGAGTGTTTCTGCCCCCGCTCAGGACGACTCAGTAAGAGTCAGCGAATTTCCGGGTATCGACGCCAGAAATCGGACGGACGGGCGAAACCTATTCACGATGGGCGGGTTTCTACTAAGATGAAAAGGTGTGCTCAGGGGGAACTATGTCTCAAAGGGGCACGGCAGTTCTTGCTCTGATCAGCTTGATTGCCGTTGCAGGATTGCTGATTGGCTGCAATGGTTTCTTCGTCTCGCCGAATTCGGTAGCCAGCATTACGGTTAACCCGACTACAGCGGTTCTCAGTACCACGGATACCAGTTCGCCGACGCTGCAAATGTCTGCCACTCCCACATTGGTCAGCGGTGGCAGTTCCACTTGCACCTCGGAAACATGGACAACTTCCGATACAACCGGCTCTATCCTCACGGTCGATTCCTCCACCGGATTGGTCACGCCGGTAGGAGGCGGTTCAGCGACGGTGACGGTGAAATGTAACGGAACGAGCAGCGCGGCGGTTCCGATCTATGTCACCTCCGGCACGATCAGCAGTACCCTCACCGTTACTTCGTCGGTCACAACCGTGACACCTCCGCAAAACGTGACGGTGTCAGTCGCTTCGACAGATGGGACTGGGATTCCAGTTCAATTCGTTACCTGGAGTATTCCCTCGGGCGCGTCCATTAGCGGCAGCGGCGGCACCGCAACCGTTGACTTTTTGACCGTCACTGTCGGATCGGCGACAATCACTGCGACTGTCAACACCAATGGAAACGCAACCTCCACCGGGTCGGTCACGATTACCGTTATTTGAGCGGGAGCGGACGGCGCCCGTATCAACAGCTAGCATAGCGTCCCGGATGTTCAGGGTGTCATTCTGAACGACCGCAGGGAGTGAAGAATCCCAGCACGGCGTGGGGCTGAGGCGCGGCCGAGGGATTTCATCAAAAAGCCAGAGCGGCGGTGGGCAGGATAGTTCCCGGGGATTCTTCGCTACGCTCAGAATGACAGTACAGAAACTGTTCTACCGCCCCAGCAACGGCCCAGTCGTTGTCAGGAACCCCGCTGGTCGCTCAGAATGACACCGTAGGAGCGATTGCGCGAATTTGCCGGAGACCACGCTAGCGTCGGCATCCACTTCGGCGCCCGTCCAAAGCTTTTGCGGTGGCGGGGTGCTCTCGACTACAATTTCTACGGAATCATCTCTCGTGCTTAAGAAGTTCAGAAAAATTCTCCCCAACATCGCGGTCGTGTGCCTAGGGTTGCTGCTGGCGCTCGTCGTCTTTTCAGCCGGCTGCAAACGCGGTCCATTACGGTCGAACGAGGTCGCCTACGTGGCGGTTCCGCAGGCGATACTTCGCGACCGCGTAGCCGCGCTTTACAGCAAAGTAGGAACGGTCAGTAACGGGCAGAAACTGCAGATTCTGGAACACCAAAAGCGTTTTGTAAAGGTGAGGACCGCCGGGGACCAGGAAGGTTGGATCGAGCAGCGGTTCCTGGTCGGACAGGAGGTCTACGATGGCTTCGAAAAACTGAGCAAAGAAAATGGCGCGACGCCGGCCCAGGCAAAAGGCGTGACCCGCGCGGAACTGAACATGCACCTGACTCCGGCACGCGACTCGGAAAAGCTCTATCAACTGGCGGAGGGAGACAAGGTCGACATTCTGAGGCGGGCTACTGCGGAGAAGCAGACGCTGAGCGCGCCCAAAAGCTTTAGCCTGTCCAACCAATCCAAACCCGAGCCGCGCAAGCCAGGTTCTAAACCGGCGGCTCCCGGCAAGGGTGCGCCGGCCACGCCACCTGCCCCGGTGCCCGCCACCATAAGGGATGCAAACGCTGTCCCGTCGCGGGTGATCGACGCCAACCTTCCGCCACCGGTCGCGGCCGACGGCAAGCCCGCCGAAGCCAAGCCGATGGACGATTGGTGGCTGGTGCGCGACCAACAGGGCCGTGTGGGATGGACGCTGGGCAGAATGATCGATATCGACGTGCCGATGGAGATCGCGCAATATGCCGAAGGCCAGCGAATCCAGGCCTGCTTCGTGCTCAACCGCCTGCGCGACCAAGACGAAGACAAGGACGTGGCGCAGTACCTCGTTCTCATGACCGAGCCCAAAGACGGCCTGCCGTTTGACTTCAACTCCTTCCGGGTATTTACCTGGAACCTGCGGCGGCATCGCTACGAAACGGCCTATCGCGAACGTAACATCATGGGTTTCCTGCCGGCCAGCGTGGGTACTCGGAACTTCGACAAGGAAGGCACGCAGCCAATCTTCAGCCTGAAGCTGCAAGACGAGAGCGGCCAGGCGACCGATCATACCTATCGGCTTGCCGGTACGCTGGTGCGGCGCGTACTTGCACCCGGAGAAGAAGCCCAGAAACTCGCCCAAGCCCATCATAAGGAACACAAGCCGAAGGCAGGCGCGCCAGCCCATCATCGCCATTCGCGGTAGGGATCTGCCCCGAGAGTCTGTATCCTTCGGCGCGGGTGTCATCGTGAGGAGGTTCGCCGCTTTTGCGAACCGACGTGACGATCTATGCATTTCGCCGAGCGTTACCCGAAGGCCGGGAAAGCAAATACATGGACCCTTACGTCGCGTCCTAACGGACGCTCCTCAGGGTGACACCATGAACCGCTACGAAGGGGATTTGCCAATTGGTCACCGCCCTAAGCTGGACAGGGTTCCCGTCCCGGCCATCCGTCCGGCGCTGGCTGGAATCCAAGCAGACGGGAGGGCTTCGGAATGGCTGAGAAGGTCAAGGAAATGAAGCTCCAAAGGGATTACAAGAGCTTTCTTTACTTTATCGACGGTAATGGAAGCGTCTGTCAGAAACCCAAGTCGGGCCATGGCGATACCCAAATCCTGGTGGAAAACGCGGTCGAGCGCGACAACCAGTATCTGTACTTCATCGACAAGGAAGGCGACGTCTCCCGTTCCCCGCGAGGGACCAAGAAGCGCGCCGCCGCCTGATCCCCATGGACAATTCAGGTTGGAACATGTACGTCTTCCGGGACGGGCGGAGGATTGTTCCGGGGCAGAGACTCGTCACTGAACTACACGACGCGTTGACGGCCCTCGATCGTGGGCCGCGCCTTTCAACGGATCGAATACTGGATGCGCTGGTTGCCGCCGGCGAGTTGGAATGCGCGCTCACCGACGCCGGCTCGGAGCTGGCGGTATGCGCGGCGGCAATCAGCGATGCCGTCGCTCGCATGCTGGTGCGCGCGGCGACCGATCAACCCAGCGAGCAGGGCTCGCCGAAGGACCAATGGCCACGTCCAGCCGTGGGGATCCCATCGGCAATTGCTGGCGCAACTGGAGATCGGTGACGCCACCGTCGCAATTGCAGCTCAGCGTTCACGAGGGCTTTGCCTATTACGCGCTGCACCCGCTGAAAGATTGTGGACTTGCTACGAAAACGTCTTGCTGCGAGATGTCCTGCTGCAAGACGTCAGACCGGAGGCAGGCGCCGATTTTGCGGCGGGTGGCGTGTGCGTAGCGGTGCTGGGGATACGCAGCATTGGGGTCACCCTGAGTGCCGTGCTGATGGCGGCGCTGCAACAGCGCGGATACGCTGCCGAGCGCACCACGATCCGTCCGACCGGCCACCCTTACGACCGCAAACTCACGCTGGACAGGCAGCAGACGGCATGGGTCGAGGCTCACCACGGCGCGGAGTTCATGGTGATCGACGAGGGTCCGGGGCTGAGCGGATCGTCGTTTCTGGCGGCTGCCGAAGGGCTTGTCTCAGCCGGGGTGTCGCGGCAAAGAATACTTCTGATCGGAAGTCGCCAGCCCGATATCGCGCAACTGCGCTCGCCGAATGCGGTTGAGCGCTGGAGCCGCTTCCGCTTCACCTGCATGGCGTCCCACCCCTATTGTCCCAAAGGGGCCGCGATAGCCATCGGAGGCGGAGTGTGGCGTCAGCAATTGCTGGCCGAGTGCAGCGACCCGCCCGCCTGCTGGACGCAACTGGAAATGGCGAAATTTCTCTCCGCCGACCGCGAATTGTTCTACAAATTCGAGGGCTTCGGACACTTCGGCGGCGATATCGGAAAGCGGGCTTCGGCACTGGCCGCGGCGGGTCTGGGGCCGGCGTATCTGGGCAATGAAGCGGGGTTTGGCATCTACCAGGTTAGCCGGGGCCGGGGCCTGAAGGCAAGTCATCTTTCGGCTTTGCGGATACGGCATTTGGCGACCTATTGCGCCTTCCGCCTGCGAGAGTTCAAGGCCGACGATTCGCAACCTTCGGCCATCGACGAGATGGCGTCCTGGAACTGGTCTTTAGAATTTGGGGAGGGTGACGACCCACTGGGGTTTGGCCCGGTTGAGGTCGAACACAGGGTCTTCTGCGACGCCCACATGATGCCGCACGAATGGCTGGAACTGGGCGATGGCCGCTTACTCAAACTCGACGGCGCTTCCCATGGCGATGACCATTTCTTTCCCGGCCCGTGCGACATTGCATGGGATCTGGCGGGGACCATCGTCGAGTGGAAGCTGACAGACGCTGAAGCGGAGTATTTTCTGGAAGAGTACCGTCGCCTCAGCGGAGACGATGCGCGCACGCGCCTGCGATCCTACCTGAGAGCTTACGTCTCTTTTCGCATGGGGTGGTGCAAGATGGCAGCGCTGGCTAGTGCGGGAAGCTTTGACGAGCCGCTGCTATGGCGCGATTTTGAGCGCTACCGCCGCTATGCGGAACAGCTTTGCGGGCGTTCCGAGTCGGTGGCGCAAGCGATCGCCGGGCTAAAGCCGGAGAGTCCGCAAGCGGAGACTGGCGGCATAACCAGAGTGGCGTGAAGGCAGGTCGCGTAGACTGAGGCAACCCCAGGTTAGCACCGAACCGCGCGGCGCGGAACCTGGGGCACCCGGGGCACCCGGCCATTGAAATGGGGATTTTTCGTCACTTTGATACGTCAGTGCGGAGGATTACTTCGTCGGCGACCTTTTGCAAGGCGTCTTTGTAAGCTTGATTTCTTGGTTCCAGCGCATTTTTCGAAAATGAAATCCGTCTAGGTTTATTTCCCCTGTTGTCCAACTGCGCGAAGAAAATATCCTTCCGGGCCGTAGAAAACAGAAGAAATCCATGGTAGCCGCCACCACAGAGATGCGGAGCGCAGCCGGAAAACATTACGGTCGATTCATCTCCGATGTCGAAAATGGAGAATTCGCCCGGTGACGACACGGAAAACTCAATCGGCAGTTTGCCAGAACTCCATTCCAACTCAAACCCGCCCCGAACGCGGCTAAAGACCCACACATGCCAACCCGACCGTGAACTGCTAAGTACCGTCATATAGGCTGGGTGCGCTGTGTCCGAGTCTCCGAATGTCTGGATGCTATACAACTGCTGCGCTGCCAGACCGCTGTGGCTCAAGGCAGACTGTAGCTGTTCATTCGTGAAACCATAGGAAATTTCATTCTGCTGTGCCGCAATGGCGCCGCACATCACAAGGAGACAGCCGCAGCAGATCAGGGTTCGCATGGGCAGAAGATTACGCCGAATCACTCACGAGTTCCACGACTATTGTTGACGGCACAGGCGGCACAATTCTGAGCTGACGGTCTCAGGAAAAAAACTGGGCAATGGCATCGACCACTCGCCGCTGCTCGTCCGGGCGGAGTTCGGGGAAGATCGGCAAGGCTAAAACCTCGCGGCAAGCGCGTTCGGTCTCGGGCATCGAGCCGGATGCGTAACCCAGGTAGGCAAAAGCTTCCTGCAAGTGCAGAGGGACAGGATAATAGATTTCGCTGGCGACGCCGCGAGCCGCCAAAAAGGCGCGGAGTTCATCGCGTTTCGGCACGCGCACCACGTACTGGTGGTAGATGTGTTGCGCCTGGGGATAAACCTTCTGAGCCCGCACCGGGCTCCCCGGCGAACCGGCGAGTGCAGCCGCGGCAAAAAGTTGGTCGTAGCGGGCCGCGATCTCCCGCCGCCGCGCGTTCCATTCGTCGAGGTGCCGCAACTTGATGCGCAGCACCGCCCCCTGGATGGCGTCCATGCGGCTATTGCTGCCCATCTCCTGGTGATAATAGCGGCGTGAGCTGCCGTGATTGCGCAGACGGCGGACGCGCCCGGCCAGGTCGGGGTCGCTGGTGGTGACACAGCCGGCATCGCCGAAAGCATTGAGGTTCTTGGTGGGATAGAAGCTGAAAGCAGCCGCCTCGCCCCAGGCTCCTGCCTTGCGCTTGCGCCACGAGGCGCCGAAAGCCTGGGCGGCGTCTTCGATGATCGAAAGCTTGTAATCCTGAGCCACTTGCTCGAAAACGTCCATGTTGGCGCATTCGCCGAAAAGATGCACCGGCATGATCGCCTTGACCGGCGTGGGACGCAACTGCTCCAGGACCGAGCGCGCGGAGCGAAAATCCAGGTTGAAGGTCTCCGGATCGATATCGGCAAATACCGGACGGGCTCCGCAGCGCACGATCGAGCTGGCCGAGGCGAAAAAGGTAAACGGCGTGGTCAGCACCAAGTCCCCGGGACGAACCCCGGCGGCAGCCATGGCCAGCCACAATGCATCCGTGCCGCTGGCGCAGGCCACGGTGTCATTGACGCCGAGAAAGGTCGAGATTTCCCGTTCCAGCGCGGCCACCTCTTCGCCAAGAATCAGGCTCTGCGACTCGCATACCCGATCGATGGCCTCTCGAACTTGAGTGCGAATGGTGGCGTACTGCCGCTTGAGATCGAGTAGCGGCACCGTCTGCGGCGGGGCGGCGGCATCTACGGCTGCGATAGGAGAAGGATGTTGCTTCACGAGGATTCCGATTTCCGTGTAGAGCCGGCAAAGTACCACCATGGCAATGAGTGCCGCTTTGGTCCGAATGCCGGGTGAAAGATCGATTCTATCAGGGTTCCATGGTCGGCGGTCTTCCTAGACGATTTGACATTTCGGCGCAGATGCCCAGCAAAGCCAGGGCGGCAGTGTTGAGAGAAATTCCCGAAGCGGGAGCTTGCATCATCGGTCTTCAATCCTCCGGCAGCCTAAAAATTAACCGGCCAACACAGGTGGGCCAGTTGAATTTGGAAGGCTGACGACTTATCGTAGTTGTGTCCGTGAAGCGGCCCGGATGGAAATTCTGTCTTTTTTCAGTGGCTGTTCGATTGATGGATTTGTTTGCTTTGGTTGTTTTGCGGTTTTTGGCTCAATAAGGAGCAAGTGAATAATGGATAACAAGCCGGCGCAGAACATACAAGATTCGTTTCTCAATACGGCGCGCAAGGACAAGGCAGTGATTACTATCTACCTGCTGAGCGGCGTCAAATTGTCCGGGCGGATTCGTTCCTTCGACAAGTATTCGGTGGTCCTGGAAACCAACAACCAGGAGCAGCTTATCTTTAAGCATGCGATTTCGACCGTTGTCATGGCTCGCGGTGCGCATATCAGCGATCGCACGGAGTTCCGCCCTGCTCCGGCGGCGGGAACACCAGCTACAACTACCAATAATCCCGCTCCCGCTGAATCGGGTTCACCCTCGCCGGAGGGATAGGTTATTCCCCGCCGTTCGGAGCAAAGCAATCCCTTGCGGCGGCCGGCCGGACCCGGGGATTCACGTTCGACCCAGCGTTCCGGGCTCGAGCGCGCTTTTTTGGTCGGCATCGAGCACCGCGCGCGCCGCGCCGATAAGGGCGGGGCTGTGCCGTCCGATGATGCGGCAGGGGTCTCCAGCCGCGAGCCGGGTGCGGTGCCGCCCACGGCGCGCCAAGCCAAACAGGCAATCCAGGCGCGGCAAAACGTGGGCGAGTATCTGGTGCCGTTCACCGCAGAGGAATCGCTGCATGAATTGCGCGAACTGGCAATCGGCGCGGGAGCGGAAATTACCGGTGAATTTCTGCAACGTCGCGACCGTCCCGACCCGGCAACCCTGATTGGCAGCGGCAAACTGGAAGAGCTTGCCGCCGCGGCCAAGATGGCTGCCGCGGAACTGATCATATTCGATCATGAATTAACCCCTTCACAGCAGCGCAATCTGGAACGCGCCTTTGACTGCCGGGTCATCGATCGAACCCAACTCATCCTGGACATCTTTGCCCGCCACGCACGCACCCGCGAGGGCCAGTTGCAGGTGGAGCTGGCGCAGCTGGAGTACATGTTGCCGAGGCTCGCCGGACGAGGAGCGGAGATGTCGCAACTCGGCGGCGGAATCGGCACCCGCGGTCCCGGTGAAACCCAACTGGAAACCGATCGTCGCCGCATCTACCGGCGCATCCGCCACGTCAAAAAGCAACTGGAGGAAGTGCGGCGCATACGCTCGCAGCAGCGCCAGAGGCGTTTGAGCGTGCCGGTGGCGACGGTGGCATTCGTGGGATATACCAACGCCGGCAAGTCCACTCTGTTCAATGCGCTTACCAACGCGGGGGTGCTCGCCTCCGCGCGCATGTTTGCCACCCTGGACCCGACGCTGCGCTCGATTACGCTGCCGTCGCGGCGCCAGGCGCTGCTGTCGGACACCGTGGGTTTCATTCGCAATCTGCCGCACACCCTGATCTCCGCTTTCCGCGCCACCCTGGAAGAGGTGCAGCGTGCGGCGCTCATTCTACACGTGGCCGACGCCAGCAGTCCGACGGCCTCGGAACAGATGCAGCAGGTCGAGGCGGTGCTGCGCGAACTGGAAAGCGAGCGGACGCCTCGCCTGCTGGTGGTGAACAAGATCGACTTGCTGCCCGCCGATCAACGCCGGGCTCTGGTGGACGACGAGCACACCATTCATGTGTCGGCCAAAACCGGCGCGCACCTCGACTGTTTGCTGGAGGCGCTTGACCGGCACTTGCAAGACGATCCAGTGCGGCGAATTCGCATCCGTGTGCCGCAGTCCGAAGGCAAGGTGCTGGCCATGCTTGAGGGAAAGACCCGCATACTCTCCCGGCAGTACGCGGACGGAGCGGTTGAACTCGAGGTAGACGCACCGGAGTCTCTGGCACGACGGCTGAAGAAGTTTCAGATCGATGATTGAGACTTCCGCGCGCAGATTTGCCGGCGAGTGCTGAATAAGGTGTTCACATTATCGCGACTGGGCTGGTGGCTATCTACTCTAATCGCGGTGAGCGATCTGAACTTGAAATCACGGCGGCAAAATTAAAATGGGCCTGCCGACAAGGAGCGGTGACAATTCCTTGTCTGCAAGCCCATTCGATCCTGAAGCGGATCGGAGGTGATGTAACCATGCTACCCCCGTTGCAGGCGATGTCAAGGAAACTTGAGTGTTCCCACCGGTTTTTGCGCGGAAATTTCACCTTAAGGAGTTTTTCTAGGTAATTTACCTTAAATAAGAAGATGAGGTTTGGTTTGGGTGAAATTTGACACAAGCTGCTGAAGATGTAATTCTTTAGGGTTCTTGGAGCCCTTCACTTTCCGAACAGGCACTCACTTTCAGGATGGAACAAACCCTTAAGCAAGTAGGTGAATTACTGCTCGGAGCAGTTCCGACGATACTGCTCCTGCTGATGCTGTATGGGTTCTATACGGCACTGGTTTACAGACCCCTGAAGAAAATCTTGGCCGAGCGCCGGAGCCGGACCGAGGGCGCCATCGAAAAGGCGCGCGCCGATATCTCCGCGGCCGAGTCGAAGACCTTCGAATACGAGGCCAGATTGCGAGAGGCGAAGTTGGTGGTTTTCCGGGCGCAGGAAGCTCGCCGGCAGCAGGCGCAGGAGGCGCGCGCCGAAGCCGTTGCCGAAGCTCGGAAGCGTGCTGACGCCCTTATACAGCAGGCCAGGAAGCAGGTTCAGGAAGAAGCCACAGTGGCCAAGCAAGGACTGCAAACGGAAGTCGAACGACTCGCCGAGGAGATCATCCACGCGGTGCTTCAGCCAGCCGGCAGCGGCAGGACCGAAGCTCCGGCGCCAGGCGGGCAAGCATGAGTTCCCCGACCCGAACATCGATGCGAACCTTGTCCCGAAGATCGATGACCCAAGGATCGATACGAATATCGTTTTTGTGCTTGCTGCTGGCCGTGACCAGTGTGAGGGGCATAGCCCAGACACAGGCACCCGCGGTCGGGAAGTCCGCCGCGCACGAGAGCACGCAGGTTGCGAGTCCCAACGCGGGTTCCGACCGCGAACTTGCCGCGGTGTCGGAGGCGGCCGGTGGTGACGAGACCGCTCAGTTCAAGCACTCGAAGGCTGTGACCTGGATTTCCCATCTGATCGGGATCAGCCCCGAGTATGGCTATTGGGTTTTTATCTGCCTGAATTTCGCGATTGTCGCCGGCTTCATCTACTGGGCGTCCCGCAGCAACCTGATACAGGCTTTTCGTGCCCGTACAGCGGCGATTCAGAAGGGTATTGAAGAGGCGCGCCGGGCAAGTGCCGAGGCCAATGCCCGCCTGGAGCAGATCCAGGAACGCCTGAGCAAGCTCGATTCCGAGGTAGCTGAAATACGTGCCGCGGCTGACGCCGATTTTTCCGCCGAGGAACAACGCATCCAGCAAGCCGCCGAAGCGGATGCGCGGCGGGTGATCGAAACGGCCGAATCGGAAATTGCCGCTGCCGCCAAGAGCGCGCGCCGCGAGTTGAGGACCTATGCCGCGGAGTTGGCGGTGGAACTGGCGAAAAAGAACATCAAGGTGGATGCACAAACGGACGCGGCGCTGGTGCGCGGCTTTGTGAGCCAGCTCGGAAAGGACGGCAAATAAATGGCAGCCGTTGCCAGCCGCTATGCGCGCGCCTTTGCCGACGTTGTGCTCGACGGCAAACTGGACCCGAAGCAGGTGGCGGCAGAGCTTGGCGCGATCGTTGAGCTTTACCGCTCCAACCTCGATCTGCGACGGGTGTGGGAGAGTCCGGCGATTGCCGCCGAACAAAAGCGGAAGCTGCTGGACGTGATCGTTGAGCGAAACGCAGTCTTGCGTCCGGTGCGGAACTTTTTGGCTGTCCTGATCGATCACGGACGAATTCGCGAGATCGAAGCAATTGCCGGGCAGTTCCAGGCGGAGATGAACCATCGGCTCGGAATCGTCGAGGCGGAGGTTACCAGCGCCCGGCCGCTGGAGGAAGCGGAGAGCCGGGAGCTGTTGGCGGAGGTTACCCGGGTGACCGGCAAACAGGTGAGCGCCGAGTACAAGATCGATCCATCGCTGATTGGCGGCGCGACCATCCGGGTGGAAAGCACCGTGTACGACGGCTCGGTGCGGGGGCAGCTCCAGAAGATGAAGGAACAACTGAGTGGCGAATAGTGTGCCGCTCCGATACGAACGGCGATCCCTCGGCGGCGAGAATATTCGGTGAGGAAACGGCACGGCTGACAAGAACTCTTTTGAGACCGGAGTGGTGCCTAAATCGAGGCATTAAGCCCGTAGCGAAGAGCTTTTATGTAAGCCGCGCCCCTTCAAAACCGAGGTATGAAACACTTTTAGGAATCAGGTGAATCGGCGCAGCAGATGCGCTTAATCCCGAGGGTCGCGATTGGAATCGGAAGTATCGATTCAGCAGACCCGCGGATCGATTGAGAACTCACTTATGGCTCAGATTAAAGCAGACGAGATTACGAAGCTCATTCGCGAGCAGATCGAAAACTACGAATCCAAGATCACGGTCGACGAAGTCGGCACGGTGCTCTCGCTGGGCGATGGTATCGCCCGTATACACGGCCTGGAGAAAGTCATGGCCGGCGAGTTGCTTTCGTTCCCGCACGGCATCTCCGGAATCGCCATGAACCTGGAAGAAGACCAGGTTGGTTCGGTGCTGTTGGGCGATTACACGGAGGTGACAGAGGGCGACGAAGTTAAGCGCACCGGGCGAATCATGAGCGTTCCGGTGGGCGATGCCCTCATCGGCCGCGTGGTAGACGCCCTCGGACAGCCGATTGACGACAAAGGGCCGATCCAGACGGACCAATACAATCCCGTGGAGCGCATCGCTCCCGGCGTGATCGACCGTCAGCCGGTGCGCGAACCGATGGCAACGGGGCTGAAGGCCATCGATTCGATGATTCCCATTGGCCGCGGACAACGCGAGCTGATCATCGGCGATCGCCAAACCGGCAAGACAGCCATCGCGCTCGACACCATCATCAACAATAAGGGCAAAGATCTGATCTGCATCTATGTGGCGATCGGCCAGAAGCGCTCGACGGTTGCCCAGGTGGTGAAGACGCTGGCGGACCACGGAGCCATGGACTACACGGTGGTGGTCGTCGCCTCGGCCAGCGATCCGGCGCCCATGCAGTACATCGCGCCCTATTCGGGCACGGCTTTCGCCGAGTACTTTCGCGATAGCAAGCGTCATGCGCTGTGCATCTACGACGACCTTTCCAAGCACGCCGTGGCTTATCGCGAGATCTCTCTGTTGCTGCGCCGCCCGCCGGGGCGCGAAGCGTATCCGGGCGATGTTTTCTATCTCCACAGCCGCCTGCTGGAGCGGTCTTCGAAGCTGAGTGACGCCAACGGCGGCGGGTCCATCACCTCGCTGCCGATCATCGAAACCCAGGCGGGCGACGTTTCGGCCTACATTCCGACCAACGTGATTTCGATTACCGACGGCCAGATTTTCCTGGAGGCCGACCTGTTCAACTCAGGCGTGCGTCCGGCGGTTAACGTCGGCATCTCGGTGAGCCGCGTCGGGTTCTCGGCGGCAATCAAGGCCATGAAGCAGGTAGGATCGAGCCTGAAGCTGGAGCTGGCGCAATATCGCGAGCTGGCGGCTTTTTCGCAGTTCGGCAGCGACCTGGACAAAGCGACCCAAGCGCAGTTGAATCGCGGCGCGCGCCTAGTGGAAGTGCTGAAGCAGGACCAATTCGAGCCGCTGCCGTTCAGCAAGCAGATTCTGATTATCTACGCCGGCACCAACGGATTCTTCGACGACCTGGCGGTCGAAGAAGTCGGACCGTTCGAGAAAGCGCTTTACGCGTACGTGGATGGCGCCAATCCCGGTCTGCTGCGCACGATCGAGGAAAAGAAGGCGCTCGATGACCAGATCAAAAACGATATGGTCGCGGCTATCAAGCAAGCCAAGGAGCGGTTCCTCGCGGATAAGGGCGAGAAAGCCAAAGCCGCAGCCCATTAAGGCTGTCCGGGAACGGGCGAAAATTAAAGACCTATGTCAAACATTCTCGACATCCGGCGGCGCATTCGCAGCGTGAAGAGCACGCGGCAGATTACCAAGGCCATGAAGATGGTTTCCGCGGCCAAGCTACGTCGCGCCCAGGAGCGTGCTTTGGCCGGGCGGCCGTACGCGCAGATGATCGCCAACGTGCTCAAGTCTCTGGTGCGGCGGGCCGACGTGGTTGACCCGGAGACCGGACAACCGCGCCATCCGCTGCTGGCCGAGCGGGCGGAAAAAACGCTTCTGCTGATCCTGGTAACCGGCGACCGTGGACTGGCCGGGGGGTTCAATTCCAACATCATCAAAACGGCAGCGCGGTTTCTGGAAGCGAACGCGGGAAAGAATATCGATATCGAGTGCGTGGGGCGCAAGGGGCGCGATTTCTTCCGCCGGCGCTATCCCGCGGCCAATCCGGCGGAAGCGCGCCAGGCGCCGGTGCAGATCACGGGCGAACACATCGGAATGTTCAATCAGTTGAACTTCGCCGACGTGCAAAAGATTGCCGCAGACGTGATCGACCGCTACACGCGGGAAGAGATCGATTCGGTATACGTGGTGTTCAACGAATTCAAATCGGTGATTGCGCAGAGGCTGGTGATCGACGAGGTGCTTCCGGTCAAGGAGATCGGAGAACGCGTGATCCGCGATGCGACCGAACTCAGCCCGGAGGAACGGGAGCGCGCCGGCGAGGCGGCCACTAGCGCCGGAGTGAGCCTGAAAGCACTTGACACCAGTGAAATGGATCGCCGTGCGGCACAGTTCGCAACCGCGGACGTGGACTACATCTACGAGCAGAAGCCCGAAAGGCTCTTCCGTGACCTGCTGCCGAGGTATGTGATGATCGAGATCTACCGCGCCATGCTGGAGTCGGTGGCGGCCGAGCACGCGGCGCGCATGACGGCCATGGATTCGGCCAGCAACAACGCCGATGACATGATCGATTCGCTGACCCTCTCGATGAACCGGGCGCGCCAGGCTTCGATCACCAAGGAAATCATCGAAATCGTAAGCGGCGCGGCCGCACTATGACGAAAGAAGTTTCGAGTTTCATGTTTCGAGTTTCAAGTAACAAGTGCTTGGCTCGAAGAAACTCGGGAGAAATAGAAGAGCTTGGCCGTTTCGAGTACGAAAGGCCGTGCGCTTGAAACTGGAAACTGAGTTTCTCGAAACCTGAAACTGGAAACTTGAAACTGCTTTTCCGAACTGGAAATAACTTTCTATGGCTGAAAACATTGGACACATCGTTCAGATCGCCGGCCCCGCCGTCGACGTGCAGTTTTCCGAAACCAAGCTGCCTTTGATCTACACCGCTCTCCGCGTGGTGGGCGACGGATTCGTCACTCCCGCGCCGATTGACGTCATTATGGAAGTGGAGCAGCAACTCGGCGAAGGACGCGTGCGCTGCGTGGCCATGCAGCCGACCGAGGGCATGGTGCGCGGCATGAAGGTGATCGATCTGGGCGGCCCGATCACCGTTCCCGTGGGTCGCGGGACGCTGGGCCGGGTGATGAACGTGATCGGCGAACCGGTCGACAAACTTGGCCCGATTCCATGCGAGGTGAAGATGCCGATTCACCGCCCGGCTCCCGCTTTCGACGAGCAGTCGACGCGCGCCGAGATGTTCGAGACCGGCATCAAGGTCATCGACTTGATCCAGCCCTTCCTCAAGGGCGGCAAAATCGGCCTGTTCGGCGGCGCCGGGGTGGGCAAGACGGTCGTCATCATGGAACTTATCAACAACGTCGCCAAGCAGCATGGCGGCTATTCCGTGTTCGCCGGCGTCGGCGAGCGTACCCGCGAAGGCAACGACCTGTGGCTGGAAATGAGCGAGTCCGGGGTGATCAAGCCTGGCGATCCGGCCAACTCGAAGGCTTCGCTGATCTACGGACAGATGACAGAACCGCCGGGAGCGCGCCTGCGCGTGGCGCTCACGGCTCTGACCGTCGCCGAGCATTTCCGCGATGGCGAAGGCGCCGACACGCTGCTGTTCATCGACAACATCTTTCGTTTCACGCAAGCGGGATCGGAAGTTTCCACGCTGCTGGGGCGCATGCCTTCCGCCGTCGGCTACCAGCCGAACCTGGCAACCGAGATGGGCGAGTTGCAGGAGCGCATTACCTCGACGAAGAAAGGCTCGGTCACCTCGGTGCAGGCGATTTACGTGCCCGCCGACGACCTGACCGATCCGGCTCCGGCGACGACCTTCGCCCACTTGGACGCGACTACGGTGCTTTCCCGCGCCTTGACCGAGATCGGCATTTATCCCGCCGTCGATCCCTTGGATTCCACCTCGCGCATTCTCGATCCGCGCATCGTGGGGCAAGAGCACTACGATGTGGCGCAGAGAGTGAAGCGCGTTCTTCAGACCTATAAAGACCTGCAGGACATCATCGCCATCCTCGGCATCGACGAGTTGACCGAAGAGCAAAAGATCACCGTGGCGCGCGCCAGGAAGATTCAGAAATTCCTCTCGCAGCCCTTCCACGTCGCCGAACAGTTCACGGGATTCCAGGGCAAGTACGTGAAGGTCGAGGACACGGTGCGCAGCTTCAAGGAAATCGTCGAAGGCAAACACGACGACGTCCCCGAGCAGGCTTTCTACATGAAAGGCTCGATCGACGAGGTGTTGGCAGCCGGCGAAAAAATGAAGACCACGGCGTAAGCCGGCCACAAGTCGGCAACCGAGAACTGTGAAATGGCTGAAACTCTGGAACTGGAAATCGTAACCCCGGAACGGCTGGTGGTCCACGAAAGCGTGGATGAGGTGCAGATCCCCGGACGCAGCGGGTATCTGGGCGTGCTTCCCGGTCATGCGCCGCTGATCACCGAGCTGGGAGTGGGCGAGATCACATTCCGTAGCGGCGGTACTACTACACGCCTGGCGGTGGCATGGGGATTCGCCGAGGTTCTCGCGAACAAGGTGACGATCCTGGCTGAAACCTGCGAGCGGGCCAACGAGATTGACGTGGCGCGCGCGCAACAGGCCAAGCAACGGGCCGAAGAAAAACTGCGCAGCCAAGCTCCAGACACCAACTACGACGAGGGCCAGAGCGCCCTCAAACGCGCCGAAACACGCATCGAGGTGGCCGAAAAGGGCGGACATTAAGACGGCGCGGGCCAAATCACAGGAAAGCATTGCCAAGCCTCGGAACCAATCCGGGGCTTTCGCTTTCGCCTGCGACAGGCGGAAACACAAAGTTCATGAAAATTAAAACAATCATAACCGGAGCAACGGGCATGGTCGGGGAAGGTGTCCTGATCGAGTGCCTGAACCATTCCGACGTAGAGCAGGTTTTGGTCATCAATCGAAAGCCGGGAGGAGTGTCGCACCCGAAACTGCGTGAAATTGTTCATATTGATTTTTTCAATCTCGCGCCCATAGAGCAACAATTGATTGGATTCAACGCTTGCTTTTTTTGTCTGGGCGTATCGTCCGTAGGCATGAGCAAAGAGGAATATAAGCACATTACCTACGACCTCACGCTGAACATGGCGCAGTTATTAGCGAAATTGAATCCGGAGATGACCTTTTGCTACGTAACGGGTGCGGGCACCGACAGTAGTGAACAAGGACGAATTGCCTGGGCGCGCGTAAAAGGCGCTACGGAAAATGCCTTGATGCGGCTGTTCAAAAGGGCCTATATGTTCCGCCCCGGATTTATGAAAGCTACGTCGGGCCAGAAAAATGTGAAAAGTTATTACAAGTTTTTTGCCTGGCTCTACCCCATGGGCAAAGCACTTTACCCTGCGGGCTTTTGTACTTTGCAGGAAGTGGGGCTGGCTATGATCAACGCTGTCAGCAAAGGCTATCCTAGGCAAATTTTGGAAGTAAAGGACATCGTTAAGTTGGCAAAAACCTGATGCAAAACCGACTCCATGAATGAAATAGAGAATTAACGTGGAACTGAGCGATTGATTGCCGGGCAGGTTGTAAACTTCTCTGGCTGGAATCGGGGTGAAAATGGAGATCAAAACGATTGGCGTGATCGGCGCTGGCACCATGGGCAACGGCATCGCGCATGTGTTTGCCAAGACGGGCTATGAGGTTGTGCTGATCGATATTGAACAGCGCTTGGTGGATCGCGGGGTGCAGGCCATCGCCAAGAACATGGAGCGCGAAGTCTCGCGGCAGAAGCTCACGGCCGGGCAGCGCGACGAGGCCCTGAAGCGGATTCGTCCGTCGATCTCTCGCCGCGACCTCGCCGGATGCGATCTGGTGGTGGAGGCGGCGAGCGAAAAATTCGAGATCAAGGCGGAAATCTTTCGCGACCTGGAGACGATTTGCCGCTCTGAAGTTATTCTCGCGTCGAACACCTCTTCGATTTCGATCACCAAGCTGGCAGGGGTCACGAAGCGGCCCGACAAAATTATTGGCATGCACTTTTTCAACCCCGTGCCGCTGATGAAACTGGTCGAGGTTATCCGCGGACTGGCGACCTCGGACGAGAGCTGCGAGACGGTGAAGGCGCTCGCGGAAAAGCTCGGCAAAACGCCGGTCGAGGTCAACGACGCGCCGGGTTTTGTTTCCAACCGCGTGCTTATGCCATTGATCAACGAGGCAATTTATGCGGTGATGGAAGGCGTGGCGACGGCCGAGGCGGTCGACGAGGTGTTCAAACTGGGGATGGCGCATCCCATGGGGCCGCTGACGCTGGCCGATTTCATCGGGCTGGATGTATGCCTGGACATCATGCGGGTTTTACAGTCTGGCTTGGGCGATCCAAAGTACCGGCCTTGCCCGTTGCTGATCAAGATGGTGGACGCCGGCTGGCTTGGCCGCAAGTCCGGACGCGGATTCTACAAGTACGATCAGCCGGGCGCGTAGTGCGATTTTTCCCAAATTGGCAAGGCAGAGGCGATCTTCGCGGCAACCGGCTGCTTCCTTTTTCCGGGAAACGCTTCTAAACGGTTAGAAAGGGCCATGGACGACGGTTGTTCGTCTGCAAGAAATGGCACTCCGCTTAGACACTCATGAGTAGCAATCCGAAGACGATGGCAGCGCCCGCGAAACCGGAAAAGAGCGATGCCCTGTTCTATGCGCTTGCGGTGGCACTCGGCATGTTCTGCGGCGTGGTGCACGTCGGCGTGCGCGACCCTTTGTTGACGGCTCTGAGCGTGCTGGCTTCGACCATGTTCCTGGGCTACATGCGCCCGTCCAGACCATGGCGATGGGTCTTGCTGGTCGGCCTTTTCGTTCCCGCCGTGATGACCGGCGCAAACCTGATGGGCTATTACAGGGATCTAAGCCGGGCGGGCCTGTACGGCTCGGCGCTGATCATGCTGCCGGGGGTTGCGGGCGCTTTCGGCGGGCACTTTGGCCGCGCCTTCATGCGGGAGATGTTCGGTAAGTAGACCAGCTTCGCGAACGGTATTATCGCCTGAACCAGCCGCTTCCCACTTAATTCCATCACCATTTTGCCTGTTAACTACTCTGTCACTATCTTGGACGGGGCAGGGCAAGCTATGCTGATGGCCAATGGGCGTCTCGGTGACAGTTCTGGCGAGCGGTAGCGGGGGCAACAGCACGGTTGTAAGCTCCTCGCGCACCCGTCTGCTGATTGATTGCGGGCTCTCCTGCAAGGAGACGTTGCGGCGGCTGCACGCCAGCGGAATCGATCCGCGCAGCCTGACGGCAATTCTGATCACGCACGAACACACAGACCATGTGGGTGGACTCCACGTAACCTCCAAAAAGCTGAGGATTCCGGTTTTCATGACGGGTGCGACGCACGGCGCCTGGCAGCAGAGCTGCAAGGACAGCGCCGGCAACCGGGTGAGAGCCGAGCGCTTGGAGTTGTTCGAGGCCGGGCGGCGCTTCGAGGTGGGCGATATCGGAGTGCTGCCGTTCACCATTCCGCACGACGCGGCCGACCCTGTGGGTTTCACCTTTGCCGCCGAGGGCATCAAGCTGGGGTACGCGACCGACCTCGGCTATCTGCCGGCGAGCGTACGGGAGCATCTGCGGGGATGCGCCGGCTTGGTGATCGAGTCCAACCATGACCTGGAGATGCTGCGCATCGGTCCTTATCCCTGGGCGGTCAAGCAACGGGTAATGAGTCGCGTCGGGCACCTGAGCAACGATGCACTCGCGGAATTTCTTGCGACCGATTATGATGGAGGGGCAGCATTCCTGATCCTGGCTCATCTGTCGGAGCAGAACAACCACCCGGAACTTGCCAGGACGGCGGCGGAGCGTGCCTTGGACGGACGCCGCGATCTCTGGAAGAACCGGATCCTACTGGCTTCACAAGATGATGGATTGCAAAGCATATCGCTGTGAGGTAAATGCGATCGGCAAACGCAGGCGTTAACTTGGTGATGCGAACTCGATATGCAATGTATTGATCCGGTGGTAGGAAAGATCCTGGCGGGCTGGCGCTATGACATCTCGGGAATTACGCCCGAAATGCGCGTCGATTACGAGGCCCATCTGGCGGCTTGCGAATTCTGCCGCTCGCGCCAGCGTCTGCACCGGACCATCGATGTCGCCTTGATCGTGCTGGCTTCCGTGTCGGCCATGGTTTTCCTGCTGGCCTATGGAGTCATCCGCTACTTTGGCCCGCGTCACGCATTCATTCTGGAGCTTGCGGCCGGTGCCGGATTCCTGCTCTCCACGCTGCTTTGGCTCATCGTCGCGGTTTCGACGCCGGCTCCGCTGGTGGTGGTGTACGCCGCCCGCACAGGGGCCCGGCTGGTCCACGACAAGCTGCCCGAACGGGTACGCGAACACATTCCGGAAGAGCTGCGGCTGCGCCTCGGCGGACAGTGAGCGCTTCCAGGCCGATGCGAGGAACCGCTGCAATTGATTATCAAAGCGAGGATCGATTATTGTATGAGCTTCGTTTTTTTCGCTTCTATCTGCGCGATCATCGTTCGAAAAATTTCGATGTATAAATTAAGCTGCACAACGAATTCTTCCTCTGGCAAAGGCGATTCCGTGTGAACGCAAAAATCCGCGTCGTCCGCTTGCCGTGTGACAATGATCATCATCGGGATTCGTGAATTTTGCTCTTGAAGCGTGGCGCGAAGCTGGTCAAGTAGTGTTTTACTCGCACCCTTGAATTCGAAAGCCATTATCTTCTCCCTCTGCACAGTTCGTCTAGCTCGGCCCCGTCGCGCCAGAGCAGATATTGAACTAATGACTGCTGCGCGTGAGCATAAGAGCCCGCTAGGGCTCGATCATCCCGCCGATCAGCTCCCGGATGCTTTCTACGCGATGCTCCAGGCACCAGCGTTCCAAGGCGTCGACTAGCTTTTCGCAGGCGCAAGGGTCCCAGAAATTTACCGTGCCCACTCCGACGGCGACCGCTCCGGCCAGCAGGAACTCGACGATGTCTTCGGCGGTGCTGATGCCTCCCATGCCGATGACCGGAAGCTGGACGGCGCGGGCGGCCTCGTAAACCATGCGCAGCGCGATGGGCTTGATGGCGGGGCCGGAGAGTCCGGCGGTGACGTTGGCGATGCGTGGCAGGCGCGTCTCGGGATCGATGGCCATGGCGGTAAAGGTGTTGACCAGCGATATGGCGTCGGCGCCACCCTCCTCCGCCGCGCGGGCCATCTCCGGGATGCTGGTGACATTAGGCGAAAGTTTAACGATGAGCGGCTGGCGCGCCGCGTGTTTTGCTACCCAGACCAGCTCTCTCAGCAGCGCCGGATCCTGTCCGAAGCTGATGCCGTCGTGGGCGGCGTTCGGGCAGGAGACGTTCAATTCGTAAGCGGCGATTCCTTCGCCCTCGTTGAGAATTTGAATTGTTTCCTCGTAATCGTTGACGGAGTAGCCGAAAACGTTGGCGATGACAACAATGTTGGGGATCTTCTGGAGGATCGGAAGTTTTTCTTCGAGGAAGGCACGGGCGCCAATGTTCTGCATCCCGATGGCGTTCAGCATTCCGGCAGAGGTTTCCCACAGTCTGGGCGGCGGATTGCCCGGCATAGGCTCGCGCGAAAGGCCCTTGACGACGAAACCACCGAGCTGGTCGAGGGCAACCACGTCCTCGAATTCAACCCCGTAACCGAAAGTACCGGCGGCGGCCATGATCGGGTTCTTGAGCGTTATGCCGGCAAAGCTGGTGCTCATGTCCAGCGGCACCGGCGAGCGCCGGGAAGCAGAGGAAGGCGCGGAAGCCGCGGGTGTAGGCGTGCCGGGGGCCTTGGGATTCATGATCGCCTCGCCCCTATTTTCTCACGGCGCGCTGATAAGGTTCGGTTTGCAGAGCATTTACGGGGGTTGTGCTGGTACAGGCGCACGAACCACGGCACGTCTGGGACTCTCCCTCCCCACTACACGCGCAACTACGGCGCATGTTGGAGACCCCGGCCGCGCGTTTTTCAGCAGCCCGCCAGCCGGGTTTCCGGTATGTTAGAGAGTTATGCGTCCCGCGGGCATTTTGCCAGAGACGCGTTATTGGCCTGCTGGCCCTACTAGAGCCCTATGCTTGATCTTGCCTTTGTACGTGACCATCTTGCGTTCGTCGAGCAGAAGCTGCGCGAGCGCGGCGACAACCCCGATGAAGTGCTGAAGGACTTTCACCAGATCGACCGCGCGCGGCGCGCGGCGATCACCCAGGTCGAAAGGCTGAAGGAGCAGCGCAATCATTTGACGGAAGAGATCGCGCAGCTCAAGAAGGCCAAGCAGGACGCCAGCGAAGCGATCGAGAAAACCAGGCAGATGCGCGAGCAGCTTCCGCCGCTGGAGAAGCAGGTGGAAGAGGCGGAGGCCCGCCTGCGGACAATTCTGACGACGATTCCGAATATTCCCCACGAGAGCGTGCCCTTAGGCAAGGGCGAAGACGACAACAAGGAAGTCAAGCGTTGGGGCGAGCCTCCGAAGTTCGACTTCCAGCCCAAGCCGCATTGGGAACTCGGCGAGGCCCTGGGCGTGCTCGACCTGGAACGGGCGGCGAAGCTGACGGGCTCTCGCTTTGCTCTCTATTGGGACCTGGGCGCAAAGCTGGAACGCGCGCTGATGAACTTCATGCTCGACCTGCACACCCGCGAACACGGTTACACGGAGGTGTTGCCGCCGTACCTGGTCAACTCCGAGTCGATGTTCGGTACCGGGCAGTTGCCGAAGTTTGCGGCTGAACTGTTTAAGGTTCCGCACCGGGAGCGCGAGTTGTGGCTGATTCCGACCGCGGAAGTCCCGGTCACCAACATTTATCGCGATGAGGTGATCGAGGCATCGCGGCTGCCGATCTCGCTCACCGCGTTCACCCCGTGTTTTCGCAGCGAGGCCGGGTCCTACGGCAAGGACGTGCGCGGCATCATTCGCCAGCACCAGTTTCAAAAGGTCGAGATGGTGAAATTCACCCGGCCGGAGCAGTCCTATGAAGAACACGAGAAGCTGACGCGCGACGCCGAACAGGTTCTGGAGCGCCTGGGATTGCACTATCGCCGGGTTCTGCTGTGCACGGGCGATCTGGGCTTTTCGTCCGCCAAGACCTATGACTTGGAGGTCTGGCTGCCGGGCCAACACGTCTTTCGCGAGATCTCATCGTGTTCGAATTTTGAGAACTTCCAGGCGCGCCGGGCCAACATCCGCTTTCGGGCGGAAGGAAAAAAGGGCACGGAATTCGTTCATACACTGAATGGCAGCGGACTCGCCGTCGGCCGCACCTGGGTGGCAATTATCGAGAACTACCAGCAGGCGGACGGCAGCGTGGTGATCCCCGAGGTGCTGCAGTCTTACATGCGCGCCGATCGGATCACGCCGAGGAAGCTCTAGCCAAGGTTGCGTCGCCAATCCTCTGCCACTAAACTGAAGACAGGCCCCGAAGTGTGCCCGCCGGGAAGGTTCACGATCGATGAATAGGATTGCAAAGACGCTCAAGGGATACGTCTGGTGGACTTATCCCCGCGGCTGTTTCCATTATGATGTGATGGTTACGGTTATCCTGCTATTCATCTTCGTAGCACCGCTGTTCATAGGCTTCAACGACAAGCCGGTAGAGCGAACCGCGCATCTGACCGGCGTCCTGATCACTCCGGAAGGGAAGAACGGATTCGTTTGCCGCATAGAGGCTTCCGCCATTCAAGGGGAGACCGAGGAAGAGATTCGGGATGACCTCATGGGAGTGATCGAGCCAATTGCGGGTGAGGTCAAATTCATTCGCTACGAAGCAATTCGAGACAACAAGGGAAAAATCATCGCCTACAACGTGTGGGTGCGGCGAGGCATCGGCGGATAGACGCAACGCATTTGCCGGCCCCTACTCTTGCGGCCAGGGTACACCAGATATGGAATTGCTTTAGACCACTCATGAAGAAAAGCTTATCTCTGTTCGTTTTTCTGATTTGCACCGGCCTATGGGCGGTGGCCCAGGCAAGTCGGCCTGCCGATCTGCAAACCGTCCTGAATCTCATGGATCGCACGGCGGCGACTCTGCACACGGTTGAAACCGACTTTAAATGGGACGACTATGAGCGCGTGGTCAACAACCATGACTACCAGAACGGCGTGATGTATTTCAGCCGCTCGGGCAAGGACGTGGAGATGTCCGCCGAGATCAAGCAACCGGCCCCAAAGTTCGTGCTTTTCAAAGCCGGCACGGTTCGCGTTTACGAGCCCAGAATCGATCAGGTGACCGTCTATAACGTGGGCAAGAACAAGGCCGATTTCGAGGCTTTCCTGGTGCTGGGATTTGGTGGCGCAGGGCACGATCTGATCAAGAATTTCGACGTTCGCTATGGCGGCAGCGACCCGGACGTGGCCGGGGCGTACAAGCTGGAGTTGGTTCCAAAGTCGGCCAGTGCGCGCAATAACTTTCCTCTGATTACACTGTGGATCGATGCCGATCGCGGCATAGCCGTGAAGCAGCGCTTTGATCAGGGCGGAGGCAATTACCGGGTGGCGCAATACTCGAATATCAAGCTCAACCAGAAACTTCCGGATGGAGTCTTCAAGCTGAAGAAGGCTAAGACGACGGTTACGCCACAGGGCGGAATGTAAAGCGGCTTCAGAATCTGCCAACCGGATCGAAGCCAAATACCCAAAAACTCGCCGGGGATCCTGACTTTCACCCCAACAAGGCAACAGCGGGCTTGCCGGGACCCTGGTTGGAGATTGGCACGTTGCCGGCCATCTTTTTGCCGGCTTTGGAGAGAATAGTCCGGGGCGAGGCAACAGCACGGGCGTGTCTCGAACTCTTAGTAATTTAGAGGTTCCATGGGTAAAGTCTTAGTCATTCCGATCCGTCCAAGCGCAGAGCACCTGAATCGTCACCGTAAATCCGATCCTCGCTATGTTGAAGGTCAGCGTCTACTCGTCGATGCCATGAGGTATCTGATCAAGACTGGCCCGGACGACAATCGTGCCGCTGTGGAACTGATTTCAGAGCACGTCCGCACCCAGTTCCGGATGAGCGATTCGCCGCTTCAACCGGCAGCGCCCGATCCTTCCTTATCCAAGTAGCGGGAATTCTTCGGGCTTCGGCCGCCGGAAAAAGTCGCCAGCCAGCGTGATGCCAACAGAAATACACAAGGGAAACACTCCAGGGTGTAGCGCTCTTCCGCCGTTCCCGTGGTCATCAGAAACAGGCAGCGCACCGCTGGATATACGAGCAGCAGAGCCATGCAGCGTACCGACTCGCCGCGCCAGATGCCGACGATGGCGGCGCCAACCAGCAACACGTTGAGAAGACCGAGCAGAACCGAGCCGACGGTATTCCAGGGGTCACTGCGGAATGCCCACCAGTGCACATCGAAGGGCAGGGTTGCGGTGCGTGGACGAAACCACATGTCCAGGAGCCGCAACACCGGCAGAGTAACGTAATAGCGAAAGGGATGGCGGCGAATCTTCTGCTGCGCCAACACCAGGAGCTTGTGGTCGAGGTCTATGCTTGTGACGGTCGTTCGATTGTATTCGGCAAAGAGTTGGGCAACGTATTCACGCTCTTGCGGGCTGTCGAAGGCGCGTGCCGGTACCAGTTGAATATCGACCGGCTCACCGTCGACATGGAAGCAGATATCTTCCACGTTCGAGTAATCCGCCACCCAGGTTCTCACCCAGGACCCCCAGCCTTGCAAAGACAACTCACCGGGATCGGTCGCAGCCATGGTCACCAGAGGTTGGAAGACGTGCATAACCCGCCAATTTCGCAGGGTCCAGGGCAGAAGGGGCGCCAGCGCGACCACGGTCATTACCACCCCGCCGGCGAACACTTTCTTCCGCTCCGCGGGATTACGGTAGAGCCGAAGCAGAATGACGAGCCCTATCGAGCCCAGCATGAGGCCGCTGTCGGGACGCAACAGAATTGCCGCAGACAGGGCCAAGCCGCAATAGATCCAGTTCCGGGAGCGCGGATCGTCGAAGGCCAGGATCGCCTGTCGCATGGCAAGCGCGAGAAAAAAGATTGAGGGCACTTCCGTCAGGGGCGTCGCCGCATAGTTTGCGATAAAAGGACAGAGGGCGGCGATCAAAAACGCGATGCGCGCGGCTGCCTCGGACATAGTTCGTCGAGCGATGTCGCAAACCAGCACGCAAGTGCCGATATCGATAACGGCTTGAACGAACATGACCGCACGAAAGTGGTCCTGGCCAAAAGCGGCAAACACCAGCGCCAGGAAAAAAGGGTAACCGGGCAAGCGAACCAGAGTAGGGTGTATGCCTTCGGGGGTGGTCAGCGCGTAGCTGCCGTGATTGAGGAGATTCTTCGCGATATCGTCGTAAACCAGCGAGTCTCCCGCGACCATTCCGAGTTTGTATACGATAAGGAGCCGCAAACAGAGGGCTCCCACCACCACCCAGAGAACGAACTTAAGGTTCCTGCGGACAAATTCGAGCACGCACCGAATCATACATCTTCGCGCTTGTTGGGATTAACGCCGTGGCGTGGTCTTTCATTGACGCATCCCGAGAGGCCCCATAACATGGAAGTAAGCTGAAGTTTCTCATGTCGAAGCCGGTTTTTTACGATCCCCAGAAGAAACGATGGAGGCGCATACGCCGCACCATCGACGTCGTCGGGATCGTGCTTTCCCTGCTGATTGCGTTTTTCGTAGTCACGGTGGTGCGCGATACCAGCATTCCGGCTTTGCTATTGGCGACGCAGAAGAAGTCATACCATGCGCTGAAGGTGAACGAAAAGAAGCACGCCAAGCGCACTGGCACACATCGCAAAACTAGTGTCCCGGCGTCGCAGGTGGTGTTGAATACCGATGAAGGTATTCGTGGCGCGTTTTACGTAACGTGGGATGCGGCGAGCTTCTCCTCGCTACGAGAGTACGTTCACCAGATCGACCTGCTGTTTCCGGAATGGCTGCATGTGCTGACTCCGGACGGCCGCCTGCAGGGAGTTACCCAGGCCAACCAGCTTTTTGATGTCATCCAGAACGGCCGTGTCCTGCCCGTCGATGACAAAGTAATGCCCTACTTGAAGCAGGAAAATGCCCAGATGGAAGTTTTGCCCCTGGTCAACAACTTCGACCCGATCGTCAACGAATGGAAGGCGGAGGTCGGCAAGATGTTGGACGATCCCGAGGCGCGGGCGCACTTCCGGCGGGAACTGCTGGTATTTCTGGCGACGAACGCGTACCGCGGAGTGACCCTGGACATCGAAGGATTCCCTCTGCACTCGCAACCGGGATACCGCGCCCTGGTGCAGGAATTGGAGAACGATCTGCATGCGCGCGGACTCAAGCTCTTCGTGAGCGTTCCCGCCAATAACCCGGACTTCGATTACCAGTTGATTGCGAAATCGACCGACGGGCTGATCCTGATGAACTACGATCAGCACTACCCGGGCGGCGAACCGGGTGCGATTGCCGGCCAGGATTGGTTTGTCAAGAATCTTACGACTTTGCTGAAGGTCGCTCCGCGGGAAAAAATTATCTGTGCCCTCGGCAATTATGGCTACGACTGGTCGACCGAGAAAGGCAAGAAGCCGGGGCAGGCCGGTGTCCACAATGTTTCGGTGCAGGAAGCGTGGCTGGAGGCGCGCGATTCGGAAGCCAATATCGATTTCGACTCCGATTCGTTGAATCCGCACCTGATTTACGAGGACGACCAGAAGAATCGTCACGACGTGTGGTATCTGGATGCGGTGACCGCGCTGAACCAGATGCGGGCTGCCCGCTCGATGGGCATCTCGACGTTCGCGCTGTGGCGGCTGGGCTCGGAGGACCGATCGCTGTGGGCGGTGTGGGACCAGCCGAGCGAAGCGGGCGCGCCGGAGAAGTTGCGCGATGTGCCTCCCGGGCAGGACGTCGACATGGAAGGTTCGGGCGAGATTCTTACAGGTGCAAAACCCTCCGTCGAAGGGAGCTCGCGAACTCGAGGTGGATACCTCGAGCGGGGTGATCACCGACGAGAATTTCAGCAAGCTTCCCTCGCCCTACCGCGTAGGCGAGTTCGGCGGCAGCAACCGCATGGTGGCGCTCACCTTCGACGACGGACCCGATCCGCAGTGGACGCCGAAGATCCTCGATGTATTGAAACGGGAGGACGCGAAGGCGACGTTCTTCATCATCGGCTTGTCAGCGGAAAAGTATCCCAGTGTGTTGCAGCGCATCTTCCGCGAAGGGCATGAGATCGGGAACCATACGTTTACGCACCCGGACATCAGCGGCATCTCCAAGCGCTACATGATGGTCGAGCTGAATCTGACCGAGCGCCTGTTCGAAGCCAAACTGGGGGTTAAGCCGGTCCTGTTCCGGCCTCCCTACTCGATTGACCAGGAGCCGGATACGGCCGATGAAGTGCGTCCGCTGGAAGTCGCGCAGCAAATGGGCTACATCACGGTCGGCGACAAGATCGATCCGAACGACTGGCGCGACGATCCCCGTCCCACTCCCGAACAGATCGTCGCAAGCGTGCTCGAACCAGGTGCAACGCCGCGGCGGAGGCATCATACTGCTGCACGATGGCGGCGGATACCGTGCGCAGACGGTGGCCGCGCTGCCCGGGATCATTCACGAGTTGCGGGCGCGCGGGTTCCAGATCGTGCCGGTTGCCACCCTGCTGGGGAAGAGCTACAACGACGTCATGCCGCCCATCGCCGGCAACGAGCGTTTCTGGGCGCGCGTCGATGCCACAGGTTTCTGGCTGTTGAGCATGGTCAACAGCTTCATCGTGCTGGTCTTTTTCGTCGGCGACCTGCTGATGAGCGGGCGATTGGTCTCGGTCGGAGCGCTTGCCATGTACGACCGCTTCCGGCGGCGCGGGACAGATCACGCGGGTGTCTGCGCCTACCAACCGCCGGTCGCGGTCCTGATCCCCGCCTACAACGAAGAGAAGGTCATCGAGCGCACGGTCATGGCCGTCTTAAACTCGGATTACCCCGGCCTGCGAGCGATTGTCATCGATGACGGTTCCAAGGACCGCACCGGCGAAGTGGTGCGGGAGACGTTCCGCAAGCAGATCGCACAGGGCCGCTTGACCATCTTGACGCAAGCCAACGGGGGAAAAGCTGCGGCGCTCAATCATGGCCTTGAATACGTGACCGAAGAAATCTTCGTAGGGATCGACGCCGATACGATCATTGCTCCGGATGCCATCCGGCGCATGGTGCCGCACTTCCTCGATCCGAAGATCGGCGCCCTGGCGGGCAATGCCAAGGTTGGAAACAAGATCAATCTCTGGACACGCTGGCAAGCCCTGGAATACATCACCAGCCAGAATTTCGAACGCCGCGCCTTGAACACGTTCTCGGCGGTCAGCGTTGTTCCCGGAGCCATCGGCGCGTGGCGCACGCTGGCGGTAAAGCTGTGTGGCGGATATCACGTCGACACCGTGGCTGAAGATGCCGACCTTACGATGGCGCTGCTGCAAGCCGGGTACAAGGTCGAGTACGAAGACCGGGCGCTAGCGTTTACCGAGGCTCCGTCGACGGCCAATGGGCTGATGCGGCAGCGTTTTCGCTGGTCGTTTGGGATTTTGCAGGCCACCTGGAAACATCGCTCGGCATTTGCCCGCAAGGGAGCGCTCGGCTGGATGGCCCTGCCTAACATCGTGGTGTTCCAGATCATGCTGCCGCTGTTCTCGCCGTTTATTGACCTCATGTTCGTTGTGGGCTCGCTCAAGTACCTGGTGTGGGACAAGCATTTCCATCCGGATACGGCCGACCCGGCGAGTTTCCAGCAACTGGTGCTGTTCTTCGCCATTTTCCTGGTCATCGATTTCATCGCGTCCGCGATTGCTTTTGCCCTGGAACGGCGCGAGGGGCGGGCGGATTGGATGTTGCTGGGCCACGTGTGGCTGCAACGCTTCGCCTATCGCCAGCTATTCTCTCTGGTGCTAATCAAGACCCTGAAGCGAGCTCTCGAAGGCGGCGCGTTTTCCTGGGATAAACTGGAGCGCAAGGCCACGGTTCAAACACCTGTGCCGGTGCCCCAGGACCGTTGAGCAAGGACCCGTTGAGGGGACGCATGTCGGCTGCGCGGTGCTCCGGTTCGGCGCTAAAATAAGACAGATAACATTGTCTGGATGGGAATCCAGAATGGGAGCTTTTCTATGGCTACTACACGGGCGCAGGGTGGTGCATATATCGAATCGGGGCCATTCAGGAACGAGCCGTTTATCGACTTCCGGCGTGAGGAAAACGCGCACAAGATGCGGCAGGCGCTGGAGCGGGTGCGGACTCAACTGGGCCGAGAGTACGACCTGATTATTGGCGGCCGCAGACTCAAGGCCGGCAACAAGTTCGAATCGATCAATCCTTCGCGGCCCGGGCAAGTGGTTGGCGTGTTCCAAAAGGCCGGCGCCGAAGAAGTTCCACTAGCGATCGAAGCCGGCTTACGCGCCTTTGAGAGCTGGCATCGCACCCCGGTCGAAGAGCGGGCGCAGTTGCTGCTGAGGGTAGCCAAAGTCATCCGCGAGCGCAAATTCGAGTGGGCGGCGTGGATGGTTCTCGAAGTCGGCAAGAACTGGGCCGAAGCCGATGCCGACGTCGGTGAAACCATCGATTTCTGTGAGTTCTATGCGCGCGAAGCGCTGCGGCTGGCGAAGTCGGAGCCGCCAATTCAATACCCGGGCGAACGCGATTATCTCTGGTACGTGCCGCTCGGAGTGGGCGCGGTGATTCCGCCCTGGAATTTTCCGTCGGCGATTACGGCCGGTATGACCATGGCTTCCATCGTCTGCGGAAATACGGTGGTGCTGAAACCGTCCGGAGACTCGCCCGCGATCGCCGCCAAGCTGATGGAAATTCTGGAAGAGTGCGGCATGCCGGACGGCGTGGTGAACTTCTGCACCGGCAGCGGAAGCAGTTTCGGGAACGCGCTGGTCGCCCATTCCAAGACGCGATTCATCGCCTTTACCGGTTCCAAGGAAGTAGGTTTGCACATCAACCAGCAGGCGGCTGAAGCGCGGCCCGGCCAGATCTGGATCAAGCGTACGATCCTCGAGATGGGTGGCAAGAATTCGATTCTGGTCGATGCCGATGCCGATCTGGACGCAGCGGCAGCGAGCGTCGCCGCGTCGGCCTTTGGTTTCCAGGGCCAGAAATGTTCGGCTTGCTCGCGGGCGATCGTCGACGAACGCGTCTATGAAAAATTTCTCGAGCGCCTTAAAGCCCTGGTGGAAAAAATCACCGTGGGTGACGCCGAAACCAATCCGGGCATGGGTCCGGTAATCAACCAGGGCGCGATGGAGACGATTCTCTCCTACATCCAGAAAGGACTGGATGAAGGCGGGCGTTTGATCTGCGGCGGCGGTCCCGCGACGCAGGCGGCGGGCAGCGGCCCGCAGGGATACTTCATCCAGCCGACCGTCATTGCCGATGTCGAACCCAAGGCAACCATCGCCCAGGAAGAAATCTTCGGGCCGGTGTTGGCGGTGATAAAATGCCGGAATTTCGAGCATGGGCTTGAAGTCGCTAACAACACCGAATTTGGACTCACTGGCTCCTACTACGGGACGGCGGAAGAAAAAATCGAGCGGGTCATGCACGAATTCCATGCCGGCAATCTGTACATCAATCGCAAATCGACGGGTGCCATGGTGGGTGCCCATCCCTTCGGCGGATTCAATATGTCGGGAACCGATTCCAAGGCTGGAGGGCCAGATTATCTATATTTGTTCACCCAGGCGAAGTCGGTGGGAAAGAAGTTAAGTTGACGAGCAGTGTCCTTTGGGAGGGCAGCCCAGGTTGCCCTGATTTGACAAGCACTGGAAAGACGCTGAAAATCAAATAGGGTTGGTCTGAGGTACCCAGAACTGCCGGCCCGCAGTTCTGTAGCAGGAAGAGCGGAACACTTCCTGAAGAGGATAATCTCGTATGGCCAGAATCTTGTGCATCGACGACGAGCCGCATGTCGTGACGCTAAAGTGCGCCATTTTGCAAGCTGCCGGTCACGTGGTTACAGCAGCCACCTCTGCACACGAGGCTATTGAGAAGCTGCAGGCAAATACTTATGATGCCGTGGTAACCGACTGGCGACTTGGAGACGGTAATGGACGCGCAGTCGTGCAGGCAGCCAAGTCGAACTCGACCATGCCGGTCGTGGTGGTTTCCGGTTACGTGGCGGAAGCATTTCAGGCCGCCGAGCCGCTTGCCGACCTCTATCTGGAAAAGCCGGTCAATCCCGAGGAGCTGGTCACGATCGTGAACGAGCTGCTGAAAACCAGCGACAAGAACATTAGTGGATAGAATTCCCTTAGCCAATAAGCCAAAAAGATAGCCCGCCTACCCAGGCGGGCTTTTTGTGGATGGCCCGGAAATTATTGAGGACGAATGGCGGTCGCGGCCACAGTCGTCGCGGCAGCGGCTTCGGCAAGAATCCGGTGGTGGATGGTAAACAGCGCCAGTTCCAACCGGTCGGAGACGCCGATCTTGTCGTATACGTTTCGCAGATAATTCTTGACGACCTGCTCGGTGGTGCCCAACTGGGTTGCGATTTCCTTGTTCTTGAATCCCTGCACGATCAAGGCGACGATGCGCAATTCCTTCGGGGTCAGCCGATCGCGCACTCTCGCCCCCACGAAATCGTCGACCTCCGGCACGTTTCCGGTCAGCTTCAAGTCGTGAACAAAGGTCTGCCCGGCGGCAACGCGCCGCACACAGTCCAGCAGCACCTCCCCGGTGACGCAACGGAAGAGGACTGCGTCTACTCCGAGGGGGAGGAAACGCTGCGGATTATCGCCGTTTTCGGCGAGCACGATGAGCTTCGTGGCAAGCTGATTGGCAACCGCCCGAATGCCGGCGTCCTCGCTTAAAAAATTCGCCGACAGGACCAGGATATTGGCACGGAATTTTTCCAGCGCCATGCGAGTCTGCTCCACGGTTGGCGCCTGTGCAACCACACGCATATCGTCTTCCACCGCCAGCACCTTGGCGATTCCAGCGCGGAAGATAGCTTGATTATCGGCGACCACGATTTTCAGCATCAGCTACCTGCTTCCCGGCGCACGAAATCGTACTCGTCGATCACGCACGCCACGCCGGATTTTTCCGCGGATTGGGGATCAGTTCGGACGACGCGGCCAATACAGTGAAGAACCACATCCTGTTCCGCCGCGATGGCTGGTGCCGGAATCGTGATCTCGAACTCGACGCGGGAGTCTACCTCGAGTGCCTGGTCCACCCAGATATAAACTCCAGCCCCACTGATGTTCTCGGTGGTACCTTCCAGCTCCGTTTTGGCTTGGGAGGTGCCGAGCACCTTAATCGGAAGATGTACGGGAAATCGTGTCCCGGTCCTTGCATTCGGCCACGGATCTCCTCTGGGCACGTAGACGTTGAAGGCTTAATCCGGGTTATACCACGTCAAAAGCGGTCCAGTATAGCTAGAAGTATCTAGTTTGTATACTAAAGTTAGCTCCAGTACCAAGTTTGGACGCGAAAACCGCTTTAATCCACCTTGAAGATACTTGCCACGCCGTACCCGAGCAGCAACATAGCTAGCGAAACAACCGAGGCCACGGGCCAGAAATGCTCGCGGGCGGTCTGCTTTACGTCTAGCCTTTCGCGCACGGTGCGGCGCAACTCGGCCACCGAATCATGCAGCCGGCGGCGTTGCTCGACGGCGCGCTGTTCCAGCACTTCGGCGGGTAAGGGGTTAGTCATAGCTGTGTCCTCGCCTCCGTTTGCAGCCAGATTTGGTCTTCTTTCAGCACGCGCAACGTACGCTCCGGCGTGAGCCCATGCGCGGTCAATGTCCTCAGACCGTAGACGGCAGTGGCCCCGCCGACCAGGGCATACAAGGCAAAAACCGCAAAGAATGCTACCGGGTATGCATAAGGCTCGCCTGTCATGGCCATTGCGATGAGAGAAACCAAGCCCCAGGTGAACAGGAAGAAGGCCCCGAGGAGCAAGATTGCGCCGACCAGCAGAGCCGGCAATGCTAACTTGAGGGTAGAGAGTTTGTCCCTCATTTCACCGCGCAGCATCTGTACCCTGGTGGAGACGAAATCCTTCAGATCTTCCTTGCAGTGATTCAACACTTCCGCAACGGTTCGTCCATTTTGTCCTTCAGCCACGGTTTGACCTCCAAAGACTCAATCCAAATCCGAGGGCGAAAGCAGCCGCCGCGAAACCCAGAATCATCCGAATGGGATTCTCCCTGGCGGCATGCGCAACGCGGAACCGCGCCTCGGCAATTTGCTCTCCGGCCAATTCGTTGAGTTCATCCGCACGCTGGCCAGCCTTTTCTTTCCACTGGGATGCGGTTTGCGTTGCTTCTTGACGCAGACTGGAGATTCTTTCGCTCATGGACTGTGCCAATTCCGAAGCCGCATCGGTTGCCGATCCGGCGTGTTCGCGCGCCTGACCCTTTACCAGGTGAAGGCCATGGCGTACGCGGTCCGGCAGGCTAAGTACCCCACTGACCACCCTGCCTAGCGCGGTGCCGATCTGTTCGGCGATTTCGTGCATCTGCTGCTCCCGTTCCATCTGCCTCCCCCGCTCCTCGTCGACTTGCGGCGACACGCCGGGCAGGCGGCTTGCGGCCGACGTCGCATGCGGATGGATGGATGAGGAAACGGGCCAAGTTTCTAAGTTCGGAGTTGGGACAGATTCCTGAGTCATATACATCCTCACTTTTCAGGCGGGATAACCGGCGCATTTATTTGGATGAGGTTTAGCGTCGCTTTGTTTTGCGGGAGTGCAGCGCAATCGAGAGTAGCTGTAGGCGGGGGACTACCCGGGTTTCACCTTCAACCTGCGGAACTCGCTAGCCGGCGCTGCCGCCGCCTCCGCCAAAGCCGCCGCCGCTGAATCCTCCCCCGCTAAAGCCGCCTCCGCCGGAGAATCCGCTGCCGGTGCTGCTGGCGCGGGGAGCGGCCGAAAAGGCCTCGTAGGCCGAGTTGGTCATGTTGTACATGGAGGCGGTAAAGAAAATGGGATTGAAAAGTCCCACCTGCGAACCCACGTACCAGCTTGGCGGGTCATGGATAATGCCCTCAAAGGCGTGTGCCCAGTGTTTCTCGACGCCAAGGGCCATGGCGTAAGGCAGGAACTTCTCGAAGGTATCGGGCGGCATGCGCTTCAGACGGTCGGCATCGACTCGCGTCATGAACTCCTTGAAGCCCTGGATTTCGACCACGGTGCGAACCCCGCGCAGGGTCTTGGCGGTCATTTCCCGGCCAAAAAGGAAGACGATGATCAAGGCCATGGCGATGGAGATAATCGCCACCAGCGGAGAAAGAAAGAACTGTGCCACCCCCATGGCTTGCAGCCCGATGAAAGGCAGGGCGATGATCAGGATTCCGGCCAGACGATAGCCGTGGGCGCTCTGCGGATCGACGCGATACATGCCCTTGGCTTTCAGCTCGCCAAGAATTTCCTGCTTCACCGAGGGCAGCGCCAGGTAAAAGCGGTTTTTGAGGCTGGAGAGCGTAGTCAGACGCGCACTTGCCTCGGGAAACATATTGCGCAAGATCTCGGATTCATGGTCGGCCAGATCCTGCCACTCGGCTGGCGGTTTCATCAGGTGAAAGACGTAATCGCGGTTGTTGAAGAACAGCACCTTATCACTCTTCTCTTCGATCTTGAGATAACCGCGCACGGCCAAATCCACCAGGGTCGAGGTTATGTCGTGTGGGAGCACGGAATCGTCCACCAGCGATCCCGTCTCGGCCGGCGACATGCCTTTCGGCGGTTCGTACATGGGGGCCACGGAGAGGCCGGCCTTCGGGTCGCGTCCCTTGAACCACCACATGGTGAACATGACGATGAAGGCGAATACCGGCAGCAGAACGATGGCGTTGCTGCGCACGAACCAGAGCGCGCGCGTGATGGCCCCCGGTTCGCGCAGAATGCCCTTCGGTAGATAGACGTCCAGCGTCAAGCCGCCGCGCATAGGAAGCGGATGGTCGGTTTCGATCGTGACCAGGCTGCCGTCGACATCGGTTTGCGCGTTGCGTTCGCTCGAACCGTAAGCGCCGGTGAAGGCCTGCGCCCGCAGCGAACCGGAGGCGGAGTCGGGAAAAACGGCGAGCGCGGAGGCGCTTTCGATGGGAACGGGCCAATCGTTGCCGGTGACGTTCCAGTAGAGTTCGTCGTGATCGTCGAAGAAGCGGATACCGTTTTCGACGTTGTAAGTGATGCGGACGGTCTTGTCGGTGTTGAAGGCGTTATCGAGAAAGATTTTCAGGTAGCGATACTTGCTCCGAATGTTGGTTTCATACTTCAGGGGCTTTCGGTTCTCGTCGGTAACCCCGCCGATCCTCAGAAACAGGGTGTAGTTGGTGCCGCTTGGTCCGGGGTACTCGATGGGAATCGAACGGCTGATCCAGTGGTACTCGCCGGTGAACGCCGCCCGGATGTCTTCGGTCACCAGCATGGAGCCATCCGGCATGACGGAAAGATTGGAGTGGAAATCGGCGATTCGCCAATTGCGTCCCGCCGGGCTTGGTCGCACACCAGGCACGGCTGGCCTCTGCCATGCTAAGGCCGAAGACACCAGCAGGATCAACAGCACGCCGGCCCAAGACTGCCATTGCAACCGTCGATTCATGGTTCTATCCCCCGGTCACCCCAGCGAGCCGAGCCTCGCCGGGGACCCCACTCGCCCGTTCGTTCCGGCGGCGCTCAGAATTTCACGGCAGGCACATCGCGGTCGGTTGGTTCGGTGAGTTCGAAGAAGCTGCGCGGATGGAACCCGAACATGCCGGCGATGATGTTGGAAGGGAAGGTCGCGATCTTGGTATTGAAATCGCGAACCACGGCATTGTAATAACGGCGCGCATTCTGAATCGCATCTTCCAACTGCGCCAGAGAGGCCTGCAGCGACTGGAACTGTTCGGAGGCGCGCAGTTGCGGATACTGTTCGGCGACTGCCAGCAGCCCGCGCAGCGCCATGGTCAGCCCGCCTTCGGCCTGCGCCCGCTCGTCCGGGCTGGCGGCCGACATGGCGGCGGAGCGAAACTTGGCGACGTTTTCGAAGGTGCCCTTCTCGTGGGCGGCGTAGCCTTTCACGGTTTCGACAAGATTCGGCACCAGATCGTGCCGCCGTTTGAGCTGGATATCAATGTCGGACCATGCACTATCGGCGCGCACACGGAGTTGGGCCAGGCCGTTATATAAAACGACGAACAACAGCCCAATGGCGGCAACGACAACGACGACGACAAGGACGTTCATTCGACCTCCTCCATGCATGCCCGAGCCGTCTTGAACGCCGGGAAGCGACGGGCCGACGGGCAGCGAAACTGTTCCGGCAATGTCGGCCGGGTTTACGCTAACGAACCCAACGACATCACGGCTGCAATGTTACACGTAGCCAGCCGCGGAAAAATAGGTTTCAGATGAAATGAACACGAATTCTTGTGCCCGGATCCACGATCCCAACCAGCCCTGGTGATGGAGCTCACGGAAACTGCCGGCGTATTTCTGTGGATTTCCTGGGATCATCAAGATAAGCTGCTGCGGAAATCATTAATTCTGGCTGAGTACGCTTGTAACACGCGCCGGGTGCCCGTTCGCGCAGAGAAGGGTGGCGAGCGTTCCTAGAGCACGCAGTATTCAGGAGAGCGAACCCATGAGGACAAGAACAATTCTTACCGGGCCCATACTTCTTCTGTTGTTATTCCCGATCATTATTCCCGCGCGGGCGCAGACAGCCAAGCCCGCTGGTGCTTCTCAGCAGGCTGCGGCCCGCAAACAGTTTGCCGCCTATATAGCGGACTTTCGCGTCCATCCCGAAGATGCCGAACTGCGCGACAAGATCATCGCGCTGGCGAAGACCTTGAAGCCGGCTCCGGTGGTCCCCCTAGCGGCGAAGGCTGATTTCACCAAAGCCGTGGCGCAGTTGAAGAATGCCTCGACAGCGGAGGATTTCAAGGCTGCGGCTAAGCTTTTCGAGCAGGTAGCTGTGAAGGCGCCGTGGTATGCCGATGCCTACTACAATGCTGCGTCTGCCTACGCCAAAGCCGCAGACTACGACAGCGCCAAGCGCAATCTGACGGTCTATCTAGCCGCAGTGCGCCCCGGCACGAACACCCAGGTTGCCGAGGACCTGCGGAGTGATATTGACCGCCAGCAGGGCATACAGCGGTTTCAGCAAGCGTTACTGGAGTTTCGCAGCAATCCAAATGACGCTGCTCGGGAACAAATCATAAAGCTGGCGCTGACACTTGACCCCAAACCAGCCCTGCCAGAGGACGTGCATGAGGTCGTGGGCCGCGCTAATTACACCATCAAGAATGCGTCTTCAGAGGCAGACTTTGTTGCGGCTGCAGAAGCCTACGCGAAGGTTTCACAGCTCGCCCCCTGGGTGTCCGACTACTACTTCAACCAGGGCATTGCTTACGAGAAGGCAAAGCGGTTCGATCAGGCTATCGCTGCCTTTGGCTGGTATCTGCTAGCTGATCCAGATGCAAAGGATGCAAACGCCGTACGCGAGCGCATCGGAGGGTTGAAGTATGCGAAGGAAAAGGCAGCGCAAGAGCAGCAGGCCGCCGAAGCCAGGGCGCGAGCTGAATCCACCCCAGAGGCAATAGCAGCAAAGAGACAAAGAGAGTATCAGGTGTGGCTCAGGAATCTGGACGGGGCGAGATACGTCGGTCAGAGCCGCCTCATGGATTCATTAGTTTGGGATAATGAGCTCACAATCAGGGGTAACACAGTTGTTTGGAGACAACGCATTGCATGGAAATCGCCTAACACCATAGTGGACAGCCGCCAAGTCGGCCAATGGTATGACCTGTCTCCGATGCAAATCACTGACCGCAGAGCCGATTCACAGACTCCACCATACGCATTTACTATCAGCGAAGATGGCAACAGCATTGTTGCAGTGCGACCAGGCGTCGGCACCTGGACGTTCTATCGTCAGTGAAGGCATGCCACCCGGACGAGAAGCAGAGTCCAGTCAGCGCGGAAGCAGAGGCCGCGAACAGAACACACAGCACCAAGGAAAGGGAAACCATGAAGACAAAAATAATTCTCACCGGGCCCCTGCTTCTTCTGCTGTTGTTCGCAATCGTAATTCCCGCGCGAGCGCAGACAACCACGCCGCGGCAGACGCTCAACCAGTACGTCGCCGATCTGCAGAAGAGCCCCGACGATACTGCACTGCGACAGAAGATCATCGCGATTGCGAAGACTATGCGTCCTGCACCGGCAATCCCCGAAGAGGCTCGTGGCCATTACGTAATGGCGGCTACGTTCATGGAGAAGGCGAAGGACAACACCGGTTTTGAGCGAGCAGTCGAGCAGTACAAGGCTGCCTTGCTGGCAGCTCCCTGGTGGGCAGATGCCTATAGGAAATTGGCCACGGCGCAGAAGGCGGCAGAACGTTACGACGATGCCGTCGCCAGCCTGAACCTATATCTGCTCACTCAACCCGCCGACGCGCGCGACGCCCAGGACGAAATCTACAAACTGAAGGCGTTAAAGGAATCGGCGGCAGACGATCAGAAGAAGGCGGCAGAGAAGGGGGCCGAGGAGAAACGAGCACAGCAAGCGGCGGCGCAGGCAGCAGCGGACCAAGCGCAAAGACAGCGAGAAGAACAGCAACGCGCCTGGGAGTCAAGCCCCGAAGGAAGATTTCAAGCACTCCTCAAGAAGATTGATGGCAGGAGGTATACGATCCAGGCTACGGACGGAGGTACGGCGGTTTTGGAGGTGAGAGGTAATGTTCTTGTTTCGGGATATATCGGCGTCAAAGGAGATTATCATGCATTCATTCCCAATCACATCGAAATCAAGAGCCGTGAGACCATCGTGCCTAGCAACGAAAATCCGTTCGGGCAAGTGTCAGGGACCTATGTCATCAGTGAAGATGGCAACAGCATAGCTGTGAGTGCCCGGTATAACGACAGCAGCGTGCGCGGACCAAATGTCTACCTTTGGCAAAGATAAAGATCAACGATAACGATAAAGATGAGGTGAAAAAGCACGACAAAAGCGTCATGATAGCGTTCTCGTTCCTTAGTTCTGATTGAGTGCTCCGGTGAAGAGTCCAATCCATGCGCGGCAGCCGCCTGCTGATGCGGAATGAGAGCAGGCAACGATTTTCAAGGCGGCACTTTTAACCAGCTTATGCGGAGGCGTGTGAATGGGTTCAACCAAGCCAGTGCTCGACGCGAAGGCCCCAGCGAAAGGTTCAGGCGGCAAGAAATGGGTTAAGTGGGCTGTCCCTTTGGCGCTGGGGATCGTCGTTTTAGTCATACCGCGGCCTGAAGGCCTGACGCCCGCGGCGTGGCACTACTTTGCCTTGTTCGTCGCGGTGATTGCGGCCTTGATCACCGAACCTTTTCCGGGCCCGGTGGTGGGGTTCGTCGGCATCGCTTTTGGCGGCGCAATGGTGTTTGTCGGTAAGACCCCCGCTGACGGATTGAGATGGGCGCTCTCGGGATTTTCCAACGGTACGGTGTGGCTCATCTACGCCGCCAGCCTGTTCGCGCTCGGCTACGAAGTCACGGGGCTGGGGCGCAGAATCGCCTTGCTGCTGGTGCATAAGCTGGGCGGGAAGACTTTAGGGCTTGGTTACGCGGTTGCCTTGTCTGACTTGGTGTTGGCCCCGTTCACCTCTTCCAATACAGCCCGAGCCAGCAGTGTCTTTCCGATTGTCAGCAACATTCCGCCGCTTTACGGCTCATCTCCAACCGAGAACCCGCGCAAGATTGGTTCCTACATCATGTGGACCGCTTTTGCCGCGCAATGCGTCACCAGTTCGATGTTTCTGACCGCTCTGGCGCCCAACGTGCTTGCGACCGAGATCGCGCGCAAGGTTACGGGCATAGACATTAGCTGGACCGCATGGTTTTACGGCTTTCTGCCGCTCGGCATTGTGCTTTTTCTGGCGGTGCCCTTGCTCAGTTACATTCTGTATCCGCCTGAGTTGAAGAGCAGCGAAGAGGTTCCGAAGTGGGCGGGAGCGCAGTTGGCCGCATTGGGCAAGATCACGCGGCGCGAACTGACGATGGCGATCCTGGCGGTAATCGCCCTGATCTGCTGGATCGGCTTCACCAAATGGATTCTTCCGGAAACCACGGCGCTGGTGATTTGCGCGTTGATGATGTTGACCCGCGTCGTCACGTGGAATGACATCGCAGGCAACAAGCAGGGTTGGACGAACCTGGTGTGGCTGGCTACGCTGGTCACCATGGCCGACGGTCTGGCCCGGGTGGGCTTCCTCGCATGGTTTGCCAAGACGAGTGCGACGGTTCTGTCCAAGGTCTCGATGGTGCCGATGATGATCGCGCTGGTGACGATCTTCTTCCTGGTGCATTATTTCTTTGCCAGCCTCAGTGCCCACACCACTGCCCTGCTGCCGGTGTTTTTGGCCGCGATGATGACTCTGCCGGGGCTGCCGATGAGGCCGGTAACAATGGTGATCGGCTATACCCTGGGGTTGATGGGCGTGATTACGCCGTATGCGACGGGACCGGGACCGATCTATTATGGAGCCGGGTATATCAAGACCAAGGATTTCTGGAGACTAGGATTTATTTTCGGCATGTTCTTTCTGGGTGCGTTGCTGCTGGTTGAACTGCCGCTGGCACTGAAGTTCATGCGCTAGGGCGTCGCCTCGCAGCGCCGCCTGAACATGGGACGATCGGTGGCGCACGGTAGTCGTGATTCGTGCGGTTTCCGGGCGCAAACCGAGAGGCAGCTTCGCCCGCCGAACCATGGCGCGGCGGGCTGGGGGGAAGAGTGCCCGCTCAGTAGTTGGCTGCCGCTTCGGGGGAATGTCCGCGCTTGTAAACCAGCATGGTGCGTTCGAATACCATCACCTGCTTCGCATCCTGGTTGAAGCCGCGGGTTTCGACCGTAACGATACCCTGCGTGGGCCGGCTCTCGGATTCGCGCTTCGCCAGAACCTTCGATTCGGCGTAGAGGGTGTCGCCGGCAAAGACGGGGTAGGTGGCCCGCACTTTGTCCCAGCCGAGGTTTGCAACTACCTTGGCGCTGACGCTGTGGACACTCATGCCGGTCATGATGGAAAAGGTGATGGTGCTGTCGACGAGGCATCGTTTCCACTCGGTCTTGGCGGCATAAACGGAGTCGAAGTGAAGCTGCTGCGAGTTCATGGTGAGCAGACAGCCCCAGATATTGTCGGTCTCGGTGATGGTTCTTCCCGGACGGTGCTCAAAAACGTCACCGACTTCGAAGTCTTCGAAATACAGGCCGTAGGTTTCGCGATATCGTTGTTCTCCGACCTGCTTGTACATCGGAACCAGAGTTTTCACGCTGCTCCCTCCCCTTTCAAAATAGACGACAGCTTACTGCCGGAAGCGGCCGCCATGCGAGCTTAAGTTTTTTCGTCCGGCAACGAGCCTCCGCACGGTTGCGTCGAATTCGTTTGCAGGATAATCCGGGTTCATCCACAGCGGCAACTTGCAATCATGGAGGTGACTGGGTAGAGCACGGATGCGGTGACGCTTGCGCATGCTCTGCCATATAATCGCCGTCGGTGCAGTTCTCGACTCTAGAACCTATCTCATAAATGACGCTCGCGAGTAAATGCTTGCATTGCGAGCGGAGTTGAAGCAAATCAGGTGCATGGCTGATCTCACGGATATGCAGTGGGAACGTCTCAAGCCCCTGGTGGAGTGGAACCAGAAACGGCGGCCCGATGGACGCGGCCGTCCCTGGAGCGATGCACGCCGAGCACTGAATGGTGTGCTATGGATTCTGCGAACAGGCGCCCCCTGGCAGGATCTTCCACCACGGTATGGGTCGTACCAGACCTGCCATCGGCGCTTCCAGCAATGGCAGCAAGCCGGCGTGCTGGACGGTATCTTGTGGGCGTTGTGCGAAGACCTGCTGGCGCGTGGGGAACTCGGGTTGGAGGAGACGTTCATCGATGCCTCCTTCGCGGGGGCAAAAAGGGGGGCGATCGCATTGGTCCAACACGCTGCGGCAAAGGGAGCAAGATCATGGCAATCGCGGACAGCCATGGTCTTCCTATCGCCGTCCGGGTTACAAGCGCTTCGCCGAATGAGTCCACCCTGGTCGAAGCCACGCTCGCCCAACGCCACGTCGCAGCCCTGCCCGAACGAATGATCGGCGACAAGGCTTACGACAGCGACCGATTGGATGAGCGGCTGCAGCAACAGCAAGGCGTCGAACTGATCGCGCCCAACCGGCGCAAGCGAAGGCGAACACAAGACGGGCGGCCACTTCGCCGCTACCTGCGACGCTGGAAGATCGAACGACTGTTCGCTTGGCTTAAGAACTTTCGCCGCCTGACCAGCCGTTGGGAGCGTCACGCCGTCAACTTCCTCGGCATGGTTCAGCTCGGCTGCGTGTTGATCTTGTTGAGGCATTTATGAGACTGCCTCTAGGCCTGTGGACACTTACAGGGCAGACAGCGACGGGAGCGGATTTTTTCGAGCGCACGGAGCCCTTTTGGAAAGGTTGAACCATGAAAGCGATACAAGTTAAAGAATGTGGCGCCCCGGAAGTGATGACCTTGGTCGATATTCCGGTGCCTAAAGTCAAAGCCAACGAAGCGCTGGTGAAGATAACGGCGGCAGGGGTGAATTTTGCCGACGTTTACGTGCGCGAGGGCAGATACAAATCCAAGCTGCCCATGGTGATTGGCCAGGAAGCGGCAGGCGTGGTGACCGAGGTCGGCTCCGACGTCACCAATATCAAACCCGGCGATCACGTTGCCTATCGCGGAGTACAGGGCAGCTACGCCGAATATGCGGCGGTGCCCGCCGATAAGCTGGTGCGCATTCCCCAGGGCATTACCGATGAGCAGGCTGCGGCTGCGATGCTGCAGGGCATGACCGCGCAATACCTCTGCCACAGCACTTATCCGGTAAAGCGCGGTGAGACGGTGTTGGTGCACGCTGCCGCCGGCGGAGTCGGCCTGCTGCTGGTACAGATGTGTCATCATCTGGGTGCGCGCGTGATCGGCACGGTCTCCACCGCGCAGAAGGCGGCTTTGGCGCGCGAAGCCGGCGCCGACGACGTGATTCTGTACTCGCAGGTTGATTTTGAGGCCGAGACTCGCCGCTTGACCGACAACCAAGGTGTGCATGTGATCTACGACGCCGTCGGCGTGGCAACGTTTTCGAAAGGGCTGAACCTGCTGCGGCCTCGCGGCCACATGGTCAACTATGGAGCGGCCAGCGGCCCGGTCCCGCCGGTCGATCCCATGGTGCTGATGGAAAAGGGCTCGATCTACCTGTCGCGGCCGAGCCTGGCGCACTACGCCGCCATCCGCGCGGAGCTGGAAGAGCGATCCAGTGCAGTCTTCGGCATGATCGCCGCCGGCAAGCTGAAGCTGCGGATCGAACACCGTTACCCATTAGAGGGGGCAGTACAGGCGCATCGCGATCTGGAGTCGCGAAAGACCACCGGCAAGCTGTTGCTAGTGATGTAGCGTAGTCCCAGAAATTCGCGCAATAACTTTTTGAAGTGTCATTCCGAGTGAGCGCAGCGAGCGAAGGTGAGGCGTGAGGCGGCGTCTCAGCCGCCTGCCGAAATCCCGAGCGGAAGCGAAGGATCTATGTATTTGATTCGTAATACGTAGATCCTTCGCTCCTCCACCCCAGCAACGGCAAGAGCGGCCGCCGCCGGGGACCCCGGCATGCTCAGGATGACACCCTGAAAACTTATGCAACGAACTTACGGGACGCTACACTACAGAGAGGCTGCGAAAAACTGCTCTAGCCGGCCGTAACCGTCGTGCTCTTAATCTCGAGCGCGATCTTCGGCGGATTCAGCAGCGTGTTGTGAATCAGGCAGTGATGGACGGATCGCTCCACTCCCGCCCGATGCTCGCCGCTAAATTCCGCCGCCACTTCAACCTCGATGCGGAAATTGTCGAGGCGCGCCGGACCTTTTTCCTTATCGGCGGTCACGCGCACCCGGATTGCTTCCGCCGGCAAGTTAAATTTCTTGAGGTATTGCGCCGCGTAGAAGCCGGCGCAGGTGCCGAGCGAAGCCAATAGCAGCTCCGGCGGCGTCATCGCCTCGTCCAGGCCGCCGTTCTCGGGTGGCTGATCGCAGGCAATCGTGTGTTTCCGCGCCTTGGCTTCGAATTTCACTGCGCCAAGATGTTCTACGTTGACTTCTATCATTTGTCTCTCCCTGCTTGAATGCCGTTGTCGCCAACTACCACGAGCTTTTCGTCAAGGTACTGCCTGACCATTGCCCGAGCCCTATGCAGCCGCGATTTCATGGCAGGCAGCGAGATGCCAAGCCTGCGCGCGACTTGCTCGCCGGGCAACTGGTCGACGTCGCGAAGTTGGTAGGCCTCGCGATAGACAGGCGGCAATTGGTCCAGTGCGTCGGTCAGCAACTCTTTCATCTGCCGTAGAGCAACCGCCGATTCCGTATCCTCCCGGCTGGAGAGCTGCCTGCCCTCATCCTCCAGAACGGAAAGCTGCATCAGCGGCATCAGGGCCTCGCGTTGCTTCAACTGCCAGCAGACACGCTTGCCAATCTGGGCGAGCCAGCCGCGGAAGGCTTTAGGATCGCGCAATTGCTCCAGGTGGCGATAGGCTTTCAGCAAAGCCTCTATCAATACGTCCTCGGCGTCTTCCCGGTTGCCACAGGCGCGGATCATCTGCCGATATACGGCGTCTTTGTGCTCGACCGCAAGCCTTTCGAAGTCCACGCTGGCATTGTCGCATCACCAGCGCTGGGCCGTACAGCCCAGCGGAGCGAAGACGCGGAAACCGGGTTTACGACGAGCAACAACCGGGCGAGGAAGTCTGTTTTCTGGGACGGTTCCACGGCATTTTCTCGAGCAGTATCGCCATGGCACAGAAATCCGTAAGACCGGCGAACGTCAGTCCCAAGCCGACGAAACCGGACAGATACGCCCAGCGAGTATCCACCAAGAGCGCCAGCAGCGATCCCGCGGCGACCAGCAAGCCGGCGATGAGGCGAACCTGCCGCTCCAGGGCCCAACGCATTTTCGCGCTGGAGACGAGTGGAAAGCCTGCTTGCTCCCAGGCGGCGGTCCCACCTTGCAGCACGACCGCTGGCTTGCCGAGCTGTTGCAGCAAATTGCAGACAATGGTAGAGCGCATGCCGGTCTTGCAGACCAAAACGACAGGCCTATGGCAATCCAGATCGGCGATTCGCGATTCAATCTGGTCCAGCGGAACGTTAAGCGCCCCCGCCAGATGGCCGCTGGCAAACTCCGAGGCGGAGCGGACATCGACCAACTGCGGCCCCACGCTGGCGCTTTTGCTATTCAGTTCGTGCGCGGTAATGATTGCGCCAGCTTCAACGATTGCTTCCACGATTCTCCTCCAGTGCAGCAATTTCCTAAGAGCTTGTCTCGTAAACCAAAGTTAAAGGAAAACGGCCAATCCCACTCAGTGGCTAAAGCCCCCATGGTCGTTGGCTCTGGACGGACGGGCTAAAGCCCGTCCCCTTCAACACGACTAAAGCTTCATTTAAAGAACCATTGATGAAACAGGCTCTAAGAGAGAAGAGCGAGGAGGTCCAAGAGAAGGATTCGCGCCGCCGGATTTTTTTTCGAGCTGGCGGCGAACTCGCATGGGGATTCCAGGAAATCACGCCTGGCGCCCTCCGCGCCGCTACAGCTCGGGCTTTTGCGCCAAAGGGGGCCAAATTCGTAGGCGAACTGGAGACAGGGTGGGTAGCGTGCCGTTCCGGCGCATGCGGAGGAGACGCCTCGAATGCAAGGACTTCCGTCGGCGCAATTGACAACGGATATGCGAGCACCTATACTGACTACTCAGTCAGTAGGGAAGTTTTCAACGCCCGGGCACGAAACGCGCGCGAGGAGCGATGGCAGAGACCGTTGAAACACCGGCCAAGAGCAACGTCGAGACATCGAGTCGCTCGGCAATCTTGAGAGCGGCGACTGAGGAGTTCGCGCTCAAGGGCTACGCGGGTGCGCGAACCGACGGAATCGCTCATGCGGCTGGCGTGAAACACACGTTGCTCTTCTATCACTTCAAGAGGAAAGAGCAACTCTACGGCGCGGTGCTCGAGACAGTTTTTTCCGATTGGACCGAACGTGTCTCCCGCGTGCTGGATGAGAGAGCAAAGCCAAAGCAACGCCTGCTTGCGTTTATCAATGCTTACTTTGATTTCGTAGCGGAGTTCCCGTTTGCCCCCAGGCTCGTGCAGCAGGAGCAATTGCGCCAGCGCACCGTAGGGTCCGAACATCTGCATCGATTGGCCGAACGCTATATACGCCCTGTCCATCGCCAATTGTCAGAGCTGCTCCGGGAAGGGATTTCCAGTGGAGAATTTCGCGACGTCGACATTGAGCACTGCATACACTCGCTTTCGGCGTTGATCATCTTTTATTTCACCAGCGACCTGACTGCCCAATTGCTCGGCGTTGTTGATCCGTGTTCACCTCCGCACATTGCGGCGCGCCGTGAAGCGGTTTTGGATTTTGTCGCTGCGGCACTCTTCGCACCTGACCACGTCAGAAAATGACGCGAGCATGGAAGCCGGCTTAGGTTCGGCAAGAAAAGGTACTTTGCGGCAGCGCAACCACATGTTGTTTGGGCTTGTAATGCCTCCCCGTGCCTCTTGGCAACTGGCCGGGTGCGGGAGGCTGGGCGCCTGTTGGCGCTCAAGGGCAGAGACTGAGTCCATGTACAATAAGTTTTGTTTCGCCGACATTGTGCGCCGGGCGGCGGTTCGCCGCAACGCTGCAAACATCTCGTCGGTTGCGACCGCGAAGCTGCGGGGTTCATCTGCCGGGCCGCCAAGGCGAGCGGCGTGGAGTCGGGTAGGGGTGAGGCTGGCAGGGAAACAGGGTTCTGCTGTCCCGGCCCGAGACCTTTCGAGCGAACTCATTTGGAGTGCCATGGTGTGCAAGACTGGTGGTTTTTGCCGGCGCTATTGCGGTTTTTTTATCGTTTCCGTGCTGGCCGCCTGCTTACTTGCGGGAACTGGCAGCGCTCAACAGGGGCTGCAGTCACCGGCAGGAACGGCTTCGGTCACGGTTAGCAGCCCCTTGCAATCGTTAAGTCCTTCTGACCCGTTGCTCGGGTCCGTGCCCGAGGGCAAACTCGATCCCAACCCGATTCAACTGACCCTGCTCGATGCCATCGACCGCGGGCTGAAGCGCAACCTCGGCCTGCTGCTCAACAGCCAGGGCATCCGGCTTGCCGAGGGCGCGCGGTGGACTTCGCTTAGCAACTTGTTGCCAAACGTCGCGCTGGCGTTGCAGGGAGCGGAGGAGCAGGTAAGCCTCGTAGCCGAGGGTTTCCCCAAAAGACTCCTTCCCGGCGGAGTGGCAATCCTGGGGCCCTTCAGCGTGTTCCAGGTTGGCCCGACGCTAAACGAGAGCTTGAACTTGAAGGATTTCAATACCTGGAAGGCATCGCGCGAGAATATCAAGGCTGCCGGACTCTCCTACCGCAACACACGTGACTTAGTGGTCCTGGTGGTTGGCGCCACCTATCTGCAGGCACAAACCAATGCCGCGCGCGTGGAAAGTGTGCAGGCACAGGTGGAAACCGCGCAGGCTCTCTATGACCAGGCTCAGGACCTGCGGCGAGTGGGAATGGCTCCTGGAATCGACGTGCTGCGGGCACAGGTGGAGTTGGAAGCGGAGCAGCAACGCTTGGTGGTGGCAAAGAACGATTACGAAAAGCAGTTGCTCACCCTGGCACGCGTGATCGGACTTCCCCCGGCACAGAAGTTCGTCCTGGCGGACAAGATTCCCGCTCCCGCCCCGGTGGAGATCAGCCTGGAGCAGGCGCTCGAAAGGGCTTATGGCAACCGTGCGGATTACAAGCGCGCCGAATCGCAGGTACACTCGGCGGAGCTGCTGAAGCGGGCTTCAGAAAGCGAGAGACTGCCCTCGATAGGCGTCAGCGGAAATTATTCGGTTATGGGCCAAACTCCGGGCAATTCGCACGGCACGTTTGCGGCAGTGGGATCTTTGGAGGTTCCGGTTTTTCAGGGCGGCAAAGTCCGGGGAGACGTGTTGCAGGCCGACGTGCGGCTGCAACAGGCCCGTTCGGAGTTGGAGGATCTCCACTCCCGCGTCGAATACGAAGTGCGTACAGCATTTCTCGATGTGAATGCCGCCAGCAAACAATTAGAAGTGGCGACGAGCGCGCTGGCGCTGGCGCGACAGCAGGTTGGGCAGTCGCGGGACCGCTTCACCTACGGGGTGACCAACAATGTCGAAGTGATCCAGGCGCAGCAGGCGCAGGCGACAGCCGAGGAGAACTACATAGCGGGGTTGTTTGCGCACAATTACGCCAAGCTCTCGCTGGCGCGCGCGCTTGGCATCGCCGAGGAAGCGACGAAAAAGTTCCTGGGAGGAAAGTAGGGTGGCAGAGAACGTGGCAGAGACGGGGGAGAATCAGCCGGGTCCGGAGGAGCCGTGGCAGGAAAAGCTGCCAGGTGGCAGATCGCGTTCTTATCTGCGCGAGCACTCGGCGGTGAAATGGGCGCTCATCATCGGCGGCATCGTGCTGCTGGTGGCTCTGATCGTGATCTGGCGGTACTACGCGGTTCGCGAGTCGACGGATGATGCTCAGATCGATGGCCATATCACTCCGATCAGCGCCCGCGTGAGCGGCACCGTCATTTCGGTCAACTACCGGACAATCAGTTTGTCGATGAAGGCGCGTTGCTGGTCCAATTCGACCCCAAGGACTATGAAGTCGCCATCCAGCACGCCGAGGCCGATCTTGCCGATGCGAAGGCTTCGTCGCTCGCGGCCGGGACCAACGTTCCCATCACTCATACCAGCACTTCCAACCAATTGCAGAACGCGCTTGCCGCTCGCAACGCGGCCCAGAAGCAGGTAGAAGCCGCTTTAGCCAGGACACGGGAGGCGGAAGCCAACTACGTGAAAGTGGCCAAAGATCTGGAGCGCATGAGCGACCTGGTTCAACGTGACGAAATCTCGCGCCAGCAATATGATTCGGCGGTTGCTTCCGACCAGGCGATGAAAGCGACGGTCGATGCCGCGCGCGCCTCGGTTGCCGCCGCCCAAGCCCAGGTAGCGCAGGCGGAAGCCATGGTCCGCACAGCCGAAACGGCGCCGCAGCAGGTTGCGGTGATCCGCGCGCGAGCGGGATCGGCGGAGGCCCTGGTGCAGCGCGCCGAAGCTTCGCTGGAGCAGGCGCGGCTCAATTTGCAATACGCCACCGTACTCGCGCCGGGAGCGGGCATCGTCAGCAAACGCAGCGCCGAGGTTGGGCAGGTGGTGCAAGCCGGCCAGCCATTAGCGGCGCTGGTGCTGGTGCGGGATATCTACGTTACTGCCAACTTTAAGGAGACGCAGCTCAAGAACATGCGTCCCGGGCAGGGAGTTACGATTCACGTCGATGCTTATGATCGCGATCTGAAGGGGCACATCGACAGCATCGGAGGTGCTACGGGGGCGCGTTTCAGTTTGCTTCCTCCGGAAAACGCCACCGGCAACTACGTGAAGGTGGTGCAGCGGATTCCGGTCAAGATCGTTTTCGATGCCGGCCAAGATCCTAATCATCTGCTGCGGCCAGGGATGTCGGTTGTACCGACGGTGATTACCAAATAGTAACTGGGCGTGGCATGACTGCGAGATCTGCGAACACGGAATCCGCGCCCAACGGTTTGCCCGGGGCGCATCCCGCCATCAATCCCTGGATTATTGCGATTGCGGTGATGTTGGGCACCTTCATGGAGGTGCTCGATACCACGGTGGTGAACGTGGCGCTGCCGCATATCGCGGGCAATCTGTCGGCCACGGTGGACGAAACCACTTGGGTGCTGACCTCGTATCTGGTCTCGAACGCGATCATACTGCCGATCGCCGGATGGCTTTCCAATCACTTTGGGCGCAAGCGCGTTCTGCTGGCCTCGGTCTTCGGGTTTACGGTGTCGTCGCTGGCCTGCGGCCTGGCGCCGAACCTGGCCACGCTGATCATCTTTCGCGTCATCCAGGGTGCAACCGGCGGCGGTCTGCAACCGCTATCGCAAGCCATCATGCTTGAGGCCTTTCCGCCGCAGGATCGCGGAAAAGCCATGGCGTTCTGGGGGTTGGGAATTGTGGTGGCGCCGATGCTCGGACCGGTGCTGGGCGGATGGATTACCGACACCTATTCCTGGCGCTGGATCTTCTACCTCAATTTGCCGATCGGCATAGCGGCCACGGTCATGGCGAAGCTGTTTGTCTTCGATCCATCCTACATCCGGCGCGACCTCGAACCGGATCGACTACTGGGGATTCGGCCTGCTGATCGTGGGCATGTCGGGGCTCCAGATCATGCTCGACAAAGGCCAGCAGGAAGACTGGTTCAGCTCAAGGTTCATCGTCGTGCTGGCCGGTCATGATGGTTCTCGGCCTGACGGGGTTCGTCATTCGCGAATTGATGACCCGGGACCCGGTGGTCAATCTCAGGGTGTTTCGCAACCGAACCTATGCCACCGGCATATTCATGATGACGGTTTTGGGCTTCGTGCTCTACGGCAGCACTGTGCTGATACCCATCTGGTTGCAGACGCTGATGGGCTATCCGGCGCTACAGGCGGGGATGGCCGTACTGCCTCGCGGCTTGGGTTCATTCCTGTTCATGCCTCTCGTCGGCATCCTGATGAGCAAGGTCGAACCGCGCAAACTGCTCTTGGTCGGCTACCTGGCGGCGGGAGCCGGGCTGTTTCTGCTCGGCAACCTGAGCCTGGACGCGGGTTACTGGGATATTTTCTGGCCGCAGATTCTCCAGGGAGCGGCCATGGGCCTGCTGTTCGTTCCATTGACGACCATCACCAACGATCCCATCCCGAAGGAGGAAATGGGAAACGCGACCAGCATATTCAACCTGATGCGCAACGTCGGAGGCAGCATCGGGATCGCTTCGGTTACTACCCTGGTTGCCCGGGCGGAGCAGAGCAATACGAATGTTCTTGGCGCGCACGTCAACCTCTGGAATCTCAGCACGCAAAGCATGATCAGCTCGGCCAGGGAGATGTTTATGTCCAAAGGATCGGATTATGTGACGGCCACGAGGCAGGCCTATGGGGTGCTGTTCGGGATGGTGCAGGAGCATGCGGCAATGCTCGCGTTTGTCAAGGCGTTCCGGCTGCTGGGCATTCTGTTCTTCGTTATGGTCCCCTTCATTCTGATCATGCGCAAGCCCCGGCATATGCGGGGAGGCGGAGGAGCAGGCGGCCATTGATTTGCCAGGCTGGTTGTGACGTTTGGCTTGGCCCGGGGGACGTTTGCGGACGGGTAACATTCGCCGGCGATTCTGGGGTTGTGATCCGGCCGGGTTGAGGGTCACCTCCCGAGTTGATTGTTATCACTGGGTGTCCGGCGGCACGATGGTGTTGAAGTCAATTAGGTGCCCAGCAAAAAACAAAACCGATTCCTCCGCGGGGGATTATTGTTCGCCGCGGCGGCAATGCCGAGTCTGGCGCTGGCCGCGGTACCGGAGTCGATACGCTGGGCCAGGCCCAATTGGGTGCCGGGCTTTGTCCAGTTCGAGACGGCCATTTTGTTCGGAATTGCGGTTGCCCTGGCGCTGTTGGCGACGGGCGTCTCGATGCGCAACCGCGATCTGTCGCGGGTGAATGCCGAATTGCAGCGCGCCCGCGATCTGACGGCGGTTCGCGAGCGCGAGCGCGACCTGGCACAGCAGGAGTTGCTGAGAAAACTGGAAGAAGAGCGCGAGCTGGCCAAACAGAAGATGCAGTTCGAGTCGCAACTTGCGGAATACGAAAAGTATGCTTCGTTGGCGCAGCTGGCGCTCGGCGCGGCCCACGAGATCAATAACCCATTGCTGGGCATGCTCTCGCATCTGGAGCTGGAACTGAAGGATGCGCCGGACGAGGATAGCCGGACGGAAATCGAACAGTGCATCGAGGGTGCGAAGCGGATTTCATCGGCGGTGCGCGGGTTGCTGAACTACGCGCGACCCGCTCCGCTTACCATCAGCCGCATCAGCGTCTGAGCGGCTGGTGACTGAAACCATGAACTTCCTGCATCATCAGCCGATGTTCCGCAACATCCAGGTTGTGACAGAGATCTCGGAAGATCTTCCCATGATCAGCGTCGATGCCAACCAGCTCTCGCAAATCCTGATGAACCTGCTGCTGAATGCGGCGCAGGCGATGCCGGAGCGTGGCAGGATTACGATCTCGGCGACGAAAGTCAAGTTTGAGGAAAACATCGAGATCGCCGTTGCCGACACTGGAGCGGGCATTCCGGCCGATATTCTGCCGCATGTCTTCGAGCCGTTCTTCACCACCAAGCGCGGCAAAGGGACCGGGTTGGGACTGAGCATCAGCCAGGCGTACGTGCACAGCCACGGCGGCGCCATCCGCCTGGAGAGCCTGCCGGGACGCGGCACGACGGTCCGGCTCACGCTTCCGATTCGCCAGCAGGGCGCGTTTATGGAGAGCGAAGAAGTCATCATCTGACGATCACCCCAACGAGCCGGGCCTCGTTGGGGAGCCCGCGACGAGGGATCACTCCCCACGCCGTGGCTGAGAGCAAGGAAAGAAAGGATTCATGGCTTACTCGATCCTGGTCATCGACGATGAAGCACTGACCCTGCGCACTATTGGCCGGGCTCTGCAATCGGAAGGCTATGAAGTCCGCGTGGCCATGTCGGGCGAAGAAGGCCTGAAGCTCTTCACCGAAGAGGCGACGGAGCTGGCATTGGTGGACGTGGTTCTGCCCGGCATCGACGGGATCGAGGTGCTGCGGCAAATCAAGAAGCGAAACAGCGCGGCGGTAGTGCTGATGATGAGCGCGTACCACATGGTGGATCGCGCCGTGGAGTCGATGAAGCTGGGCGCTTACGACTACCTGATCAAGCCGTTTCACATTGTCGACATGCTGAACACCGTGCGCCGCGCCAGCGAGATGCTCACGCTGCACGTGCGGGTGCGCGATTCGGTGCAGACCGAACAGGGCCGCTACGACTTTGGAAAAGTTGTCACCCGGAATCCCGGCTATCGGGAGATGCTGGAAATGGCCCGCAAGGCCGCCGAAAGCGACCGCACCACCGTCCTGATCCAGGGCGAGAGTGGGACCGGAAAAGAAGTGCTGGCCAAGGCGATCCACTACGCCAGCTCGCGCGCGCAGAACCCGCTGGTGGAGCTCAACTGCGCCGCTTTGCCCGACACGCTGCTGGAGAGCGAGCTGTTCGGCTACGAACAGGGCGCCTTTACCGACGCCCGGCGCCGCAAGGAAGGACTGCTGGAAAAAGCCAACGGCGGGACACTGTTTCTCGACGAAATCGGGAACATGTCGTTCGCCGTGCAAGCCAAACTGCTGCGGGTGCTCGAACAGAGCAGCTTCATGCGTCTGGGCGGGACCAAGGCGATCAACGTCGATGTCCGCATCATTTCCGCAACCAATAAAATGCTGAAGGAGTCTGCGGCGCGAGGCGAGTTCCGCGAGGATCTGTACTACCGGCTGAATGTGATGCCGCTCTTCATTCCCGCGCTGCGCGAACGCCGGGAAGATGTCGTCCCGCTGGCGCTCGAGATGATGAAGATGTACAACACGGAGCTCAAAAAGAATTTCGCCGGCTTTACCCCGGCCGCAGCCGAGTTGTTGACCCAATATCCCTGGCCGGGCAACATACGGGAATTAAAGAACGTCATCGAGCGCACCATGATTCTTGCGCCCGAGGGCGAAATCGACGCCATTAGCCTGCCGGAAGAGATCCGGGACTACCAGTTCCAAACTACGTCCAATCAATCCATGGCAAACCCCGCGGCAGGTCCCGAGGGCGGAAAATTCGTGAGTTTGCGCGAGCTCGAGCAACGCTACATTCACGAGGTATTGGCCGCGACCGGCAACAATAAGGCACAGACGGCACGCATCCTCGGGATTCACTCCACCTCGCTGTTGCGCAAACTGAAGAAAGAAGACGGCGAGTAGCGGACGCGCGGAAAGCCTTCATCAGCCAAGCCTTTGACGTGACGCCCGTCACGTGGGTTCACCTTATTGACTCCCACCGCGAGCGCCAAAGCTCCATCGCGGCGTGCAGGTCACGAACTTTGCAGCACTGCAAAACGCAGTGGTTATTAGCAAAATGCAGTGGTTTGGTTTTTGAGAAATGCATCCGCCCGAAGCAAGTCCTGTCTTTTCAGTGATTCAAAGATCTACTCACATTTGCACTCCAATTGCACATACAGAGGGCGACGGCTGACCGCTCAACCGCAGGAGCTGAAGGTTATGAGAGAGCGGGCCGGGGAGGCAATTATGTCAATCCTATTCGTTCTTCTAACGTTTCTGCTGGTGATTACGATTACTTACTTCAAGCGGCGCCCGGAGCCGCGGCCGGCGGTACAGCCGCATCCTGAAATGTGGGCCCGCACGGCGGCTCCGATGATGAGTGCGGAGCTGGGTTTTGAGATTCCGAAAGGCTACTGCTTCCATCCCGGACACACCTGGGTGCTCGATGAAGGCCGGCAGAATGCCCGTGTCGGCATCGATGCATTTACCGGCAAGGTGTTGGGCAAAATCGACGGCATTGAAGTCGCCGGGCTGAACCGCTGGGTTCGTCAGGGGCAGAAGGTGGTGACGATTAAGCGTGGCGACTTGGTCTTCGACATGTTGTCGCCGATCGAGGGGGTCATCACCTCGGTCAATCATGAGGTGATCAAGGACCCGGGCCTGGCGGTCAAGGATCCATACCAAAATGGTTGGATCTGCGTCGTGAAGTCTCCCGAGGTTGCCACCAACCTGAAGAACCTGGTGCAGGGTCCGCTGGTGGCGCCCTGGATGCAGAACAGCATTTCGCGCCTTTCCGCGATGGCGACGCAGATGGCACCAGCCCTGGCGCAAGATGGCGGCGTGCCGGTCTCGGGGATGATGTCGCAGTTGGATTCCGGTTCTCAGCGCAAGATTATTCACGAGTTCTTTCTAACGTAGCGCGGGTGACGAACATAGGGAGGAGGATTCATGGGAAACACAAAGGCGATACTCGTCGATATCAAGCGCTGCATTGGATGCCAAGCCTGCGAACAGGCTTGCCAGGAGATTCATCAGTTCCCCAAGCAGCACCCGGCACACCTGTCGGACGTGGCTTTCACTTTCGTTGACCAGAAGGACGAAAAATTCGTCCGCCGCATGTGCCTGCATTGCGAAGAACCGGCGTGCGCGTCCGCGTGCCTGGTAGGCGCATTGAAGAAGACCGCGCTCGGGCCGGTAACCTACGACGCCAAAAAATGCATGGGCTGCCGGTACTGCATGATTGCGTGTCCGCAGGGAGTACCGAAGTATCAATGGTCGAAGTTGGCGCCCCTGATGCAGAAGTGCGACATGTGCTTTGCCCGCATCAGCAGCGGTGGCAAGCCGGCGTGCGTGGAAGCGTGTCCGGTTGAGGCGAGCGTGTTCGGCAATCGCGAAGCCCTGCTGAACGAGGCCTGGAGCCGGATTCGCAACGATTCCGCTTACGTGCCGCGGATCTATGGATCGGAGGAGTTCGGCGGAACGTCAGTGCTTTACTTGACCGATGTGCCGTTCGAAAAACTCGGCTTTGTAAAACCGCCCATTGGAAATCAGCCTCTGCCAACGCTTTCGGCGGCGGCATTGAGCGAGAGTCCGATGGTGGTGCTGGTGGGCGGGTCGATGCTCTCCGCACTGTACTGGATTACGCAACGCCGCAAACTGGTGGCGCTGGCAGAAGCCGAGGAAGAACAGCACGACTCGGAGAGAGGAAAACACTAGTCATGTCAGCTAATGGTAATGTTCCCAAGCTAACGTTCTGGCGCACGGTTGTGGCCGTCATCTTCATCGTAGGTCTTTATGCCACCTATCTGCGCTACGTCAAGGGCTGGCAGGTGAGCACCAATCTGACCGACGCGCAGCCCTGGGGGCTGTGGGTGGGATTCGGCACACTGTGCGGGGTCGGATTGTCCGCCGGCGGCTTCGCGATCGCCGCGGCTGTGTATCTGCTCGGGCTGGAGCGCTATCGCCCAGTGCTGAAAACCTCGGTGCTGCTCTCGTTTCTCGGTTATTCGACGGTATGCACCGGCATGCTCTATGAACTCGGCTTGCCCTGGCGCATCTGGCATCCGATCATCTACTGGAATCCGCACTCGGTGCTGTTCGACGTTTCGCTGTGCGTGATGTGCTATACCAGCGTGCTGGCGCTGGAGTTCTCGCCATCGCTGATGGAGAAGCTGCCGTTTCCGCGGCTGCGCGAGTTCTACCTGCACTGGCATCACCGGATTACGATCGCGCTGGTCATGGCCGGCACATTGCTCTCCTCGATGCACCAGTCTTATCTGGGCGCGTTGTTTTTGATTGCCAAGGGCAGGGTCTATCCGCTGTGGTATAGCCCTTACTTGACGACGATGTTCTATCTGTCGGCAATTCCCGCCGGGATTGCGATGCTGATCATTGCGCTCTATCTCTGCGTGCGCTCGTTGAACGCCAAGATCGAGTTCTCCATCCTGGAGGAATTCAGCCGGGTGATGGCACTCCTGCTGGGCGTATACGGGGTATTCCGCGCACTCGACCTGGCGCGCAACGGAGCCTTGCCGTACCTGTTCGCACCGCGGGTGGAGACGCTCTATTTCTGGATCGAAATCATCCTGCTGGTCGTGCTGCCGCTGGCCCTGCTGAGCCAGTCGAAAGTGCGCAACAATCCGCAGTTCCTGTACTGGACCTGCGCGATCGTAGTCATGGGTTTCATGGCCAACCGCTTGAACGTCTCGATTACAGCGGTCGACGCGATGACCGGAGCGAATTACGTGCCGAAGTGGCCCGAGTTCGCCTTGACCATTGCGGTGTTGACGGCAGGCGTATGCGCGTTCCGCTGGGCGATCATTTATCTCGATATCGTGCCCAAGCGCGAGCTACCGCCCCAGATCAAGTGGGTGACGGCTGCGGCCGAGGCATAGCCGTAGCGCGCTGTCACAAGCGCTGGACTGGTTCGAGAGGTCCCCGGTGGTTGCGGAAAGCCGCTTGCCGGGGACTTCGCGCTCAGCCCTGCAAGGTGCTGGCCGCCCAGCCCGCCTGAGCTTCCCGAACTTCGAAGGGAGGATGCGATGAATCAGGAAACACTTCTGCCACAAATCGATCAGGACGCGGAGCAGGGATTCGAACCTCACCTGTTGCACATGGTGGAGCTTGAACGCATCGCCCGGGCGATCGACGTCGAAGACGCAATCCTGGAGCAGATGCGGCATGCGGAACTGGAACTCACGATCCACCTGCCAGCTTCGCGTTCCGACGGGGCGGCAGCTAACATCAGCGCACTGCAATGCCTGTACTCGCATTCCTCCGGTTGCATCACCGAACTTGCTATCGGGCCGGAGATATTTCTTAACCAGGTTAGGGCTTCGGCTTACGCCAACGACTTGAGCTGCGCGCTGCTGGGACTGGGGGTACGCGGCGGCGCGGCCGGAATCATCTGCGATCTTTCGCAATATTCCGAACGCGAGGCGCGCCGATTGTTTCGCTGCTATTGCCAGCGGCTGCGAGCGACGCTGCCGAGTCTCTTTGGTTTTTCGCGGGTGTACGGCGGCAACCAGGCGATTCATGGTTGGCTCGGTCATGACTTGGAAGGCGTGGGAAATGGTTTCGGGGCAGTTCGCCAAGCGGAATCGCAGTGGACGCTGCTGGCGCGCTGGATCGCCGAGTTGATCGCCGCGGCGGAACAGCCAGCGCTGCGGACTTACGCGATTCAAGGCGGCGCCGGTCTTGGGCTGGCGATTGCACGGGTCGTTTCAGGATGCGGGGCGGCGGCGTTGTCCGGCAACACCGGCGACAAGGTCATCATGATGTCGGACGCCAGTGGAGCGATCCTGAACGATGCCGGAGTGGATGTCGCGCGGCTGGAAAGCCACATCCAGCGTGAACAGATGATGTTCGGTTTTCCCGGAGCTGAACACGCCTACAGCGCGGACCTGTCGAACTGCGCATGCGACGTGCTCGTCCTGCAGGCGCCCATGCAGATCACGGCGATCAATAACGGACGGGTGCAGGCGAAGCTGATCGTAGAGTGCGTTCCCGATTGCGTCTCGCACGCGGCGAAAGCGGAGTTGGCCGCCAGAGGCATCGCAGTGATTCCCGAGGTGCTGGTTCGCAGCGGATTAGTGCTGTTGTCGGCTGCCGACTCCGGCCGGCTGCCGCTTGCCGAGTCGCGCCTTCGCGCCTTGCTGCGGCGAACCGCCAGAAGATTGATGCCGGAAATCCGCCGCTCGGCCGAAATCTGGAAATCCGACCTGCCGCGTGCCGTGCTTTCACTCGCAATTGAACGTCGAGCGAACCAGATCAGGCGCGCGGCGATGTAATCTTCCGGCTTCGCCGCATGAGGGTTCGAGAACAGTTTCAAAATAGACGCATCCGCGCCTGACACCGCCGGCTGGATCCCACCCGGCAAATTCCAAAGAGCAGTGTTTGCTGAAGACCCACACGTCCGGCTCCTTCGCAGGGTATAGCTTCCGCGAATCTGGTCGAGGCGGCGCTTCCCATTTCGGATCGATTTCCCGAAATAAGTTCACATTTGGAACCAAGTTAACGCGTCACTGGTCCGTGGTGGTGTGCGCGATCCATTGCGGGATTGCAAGTATTTGATTCCCGGCGCCGAGCAATTCTCAGGGATTCGCCGCCGGAGAGCGAGGGCATTGGAACGCGGGTTGCATTAGAAGTATTCGAAAGGAACCAGCAACCCAATCCCATGGATCTCAATCAGTTTGCCCTACAGCTTGAAACGCTTCTTGCGGCCGCGTATTCGCAACCGATCACCACCAATCTGAGCACCGATATTGAATCAGCCGGAGTTCAGCCCGGCTTGGCCGATGACCTGCTGGAAGTCCTAGTCGAGGAGATCTGTGCTTACGGCCGGATCGAGGGCATCCTGATTTGGACGGAGCAGAGAGATGTGGAGGAAGCGAAGAGTTCTCGTGTAAGCCTTAGCATTGAAGTCTACAGCAGGCAAATTATCGTGGCGGAACCGAAGACGAAAAGCATGCGGGAGCTTTCGGCACGGCTCCGCGCCAGTGGTTGCGAGCTGCGAGTGCGGGCCGCTGCCGGGCGCTGGATGCGTTACGAAATCACGTTTCCAGTCGTCATGGAAAGCGATCATGCGGTTTACCGCTCCGGAAGAGGCGAGACGATCCTGCTGGTGGAAGACGACGATGCCATCCGCGATGTCACGTCGCAAGTGCTGGAGGGCTGCGGCTATCACGTGCTGGCCGCCAAGGATACGGAGACCGCCATAGACATCTTCACCCGGAATCGCGGCAGGATCGGGGTGCTGCTGACAGATCTGGGCCTGGCGGGTGAAAGTGGCGAAGAACTAGCGGAAGAGCTCAGCCAGAGCGATCCCCGGCTGAAGGTGATCTTGATGTCGGGCTACACGGATCGGGAGATGATCGGGCGCGAATTCGGCGACACTGGCATGGCGTACCTCTCGAAGCCGTTTTCGGTGGAATCCTTGCTTGACAAGGTGCGGCAAGTCACCCAATCGCAACTGGTCGACGAGGTCGGCGGCTCTCAGCCTGACGCCGCTCTGGGCGCCGAACTGCGATGATGGTCCGCAGTGCCGCGATGCCGTTCATGCGTGGCATTTCGATGTCCATCGTGATCACATGGAAATTGAGTTCGCGGATCTTTTGAATCGCTTCGGCACCATTGCAGGGGGCGCCGATCGATACGCAAATGTTTTTTGCGCGCCATGCATTTCAGACTGTCCGGTACAGGGCCGACACTAGATTTCGGACCTGCTTGGCATAGGCTTGCAGTTCCGTCATAAAACCTGCCCATTCCAAATCGCCGGACCTGGGCAATTGGCCGGCAACCGTGATAACGGAGGGATCGGTTCGCAAGTCGAGATGAAGCAGTTCGTCGTATCCGTATCCGAGTCCAGAAGTTCTGCACAGCAGGTCACTGATGGCGACAATGCCAACCAGCGCACGATCGATGACCGCCTGGTCTGACTGATGATGGTGACGGATGACCTCCTGCAGATCGCTACCCAACAACCATCGCGCCGCCAGCAACTCTCCCACGCAACAGTGGTCGAAGCCGAATATCTCCTGTTCCATCTCGCCGAGCGCAATTTTTTCCCTCGTTGCCCGCTGCAATGTCTGCCGGAACTGCTCGGGAAAGAACAGCATGATGACGATGAATCCGATATCGTGCAACAGCCCGGCCAGATATGCTTTTTCGGGGTCGGCGTAGCCGACGCGGAGAGCCAGTTTGCGCGCGATCAGGGCGCAGGCCAGTGAATGTTCCCAGAAAATACGCGGGTCGAGGCGTGCTCCCTGGCTTGGCACAAGTCGCAGTACGCAGCAGGTAGAGGCGATGGCGCGCATGCGCTTCAGGCCCAACGCCAGCACCGCGGCGCGCACGGATTCGAGCTGTCCAATGTGGCCAAATAGAGGCGAATTAGCCATTCGCAGGGTTTGTGCGGTGAGCGACTTATCGCGCGCCACCAGATCAATTACGCACTGAAGATCGATACTATCCAGCGGTTCGGAGAGATGGCGCAGCACGGGAATCAGGATTGCCGGAACGCAAGGGATGGCGTCCAGCGTCGCCAGTCGTGAACGCACTGTAAGAATGGAGATTTCGTTTACAACGGGAATGGAGAGTTCGTTCATAACTCCCTCCGGGGCATACTGTTCTGTTGCGGCGCGACGGTTGACGGTTCAGGAGCCGTCGAAGCTACGCCCGAGCGCAAGACGACCATATCGATTCTGCGGTTCAATTTCCGGCCGTCTTCGGTAGCATTACTTGCCACCGGATGAAACTCGGCATACCCGGCCGCCGATAGCTGTTCTGGAGGGAAGCCGCGCTCCGTGATCAGATCCTGAACGATCCCCGTAGCTCTGGCGGTGGAGAGCTCCCAATTGGAGCGGAACTGCGCCGTGCGAATTGGTACGTTGTCGGTGTGGCCTTCAATGCGCAGATCATACCCATGCAGGACGGCGACGATTCGCGAGAAGGATGCTTGCGCATCGTGGCGCATTTCAGCCGAGCCGCTGCTGTAGAATGCCAGATCTCGCAAGCTGATCACCAAGCCGTCGGGTCCCAGGGAGAGAGCGACTGAGTGGTTGCGAATCTCCTCTGCCATAACCTTTTCTAATTGTTTCTTCAAGCCAGGCAGATCGGCCTCGTGTTTCAACTTGATGGCGGGCGCCGGTGCGGTCACGGTGCCTGGCAATTTGCCGGCGGCAGCGGCGCTGACCGACAAGCCGGGGCCCGGCAGGACACCGAGTTCCTGGAAAGCGTGCTCGATGGCTTCTCCCATTGCGCTCATCTTGGCATGGTCGACCTGCGAGGAGGCATAGAGAACGACGAAGAAAGCGAACAGCAAGGTAATAAAGTCGGCGTACGACACCAGCCAACGATCGGAATGGGACTCCTGCACGCGCCTTTTACGTCTCATCGCATGTGCTCCGCCGTCTGCTCGGCGGTCTCGTTCAAATAGCCTCGCAGCTTGTTTTCAAGCATGCGCGGGTTCATGCCTTCCAGAATTGAGATGACGCCTTCCAGGGTCATTTCGCGCAAGACCTGCGTTTCTCTGATTCGCATTCGCAGCTTGCCGGCGATCGGCAGCAAGAACAGATTGGCCGCACCCACGCCATAGATGGTGGCCACGAAGGCAACCGCGATACCGCGGCCCACCTCTTCTATATTTTGCAGGTGTTGCATCACCTGGATGAGTCCAAGCACGGCTCCAATGATGCCAATGGTCGGCGAAAATCCGCCCGCCGATTCGTATACCCTGGGAATGTGATCTTCCTGCTCGGCGGACGAATCCATATCCAACTCCATGGTCTCGCGCAATTCCTTAGGCTCAGTGCCGTCGATGGCAAGCATGAGCGACTTTTTCAAGAACAGGTCCTTGACGCCCTCTAGTTGGGCATCGAGCGAAACGATACCTTCGCGGCGTGCCCGGATGGCGAATGCGACGAGTTCGGCAATCTTCGCGTCGCCGTCGTGGTCGGGTTCCGAGATGACGTCTTTCAACCGCCTGAACGCCTCCAGCACGGTGGCCATGGGAAACTGGAGCAAGACGGCACCCAGGGTTCCACCGAAGACAATGATGGCAGCCGTCGGCTGCATAACCTGGCTGATCTTGCCGCCTTCAAGCAAAAGGCCGCCGACAATTCCGCCGATGCCAATGAGCGTACCGGCAACACTGCTCTTATCCACGGCTAACCTCGACCGGACTTGCCGTTTGAGTCGGCGTGGTGATCGCCTGCGACCCCTCCTAAGACGATGCGCCGGAACTCGACAATGCGCCGAATGACTTCTTCGGTGCTCTCTAGTACCACGATCTTTTCATCGGAAACCAGGGTCACGACGGTGTCCGGGGACTGCTCGACAAACTTAATAAGGTCCGCATTGACGGAGAATTGCTGATTGTTGAGCTTTGTAAGTTGGATCATGTGTGGAATGCGGCTTCGAGTCCGCCCTCAAATTGGTCATCGGCACAGGGGTGCGCCTGCTTCAGTGAGTAGCGAGAGGATGTTGAAGTTGGTGTATCCCATTGACTGCGCTGGTCGCCTTAAGGTGTCATGCTGAACGCAGTGAAGCATCCCGGCGCAGCGTGGGGCTGAAGTGTAGCCGAAAGATTTTATCGAAAAGCCCCACACGGCGCGAAGTGGGACAGTTCCATGGGATGCCGAGGTCCTTCGCTTTGCTCAGGATTTCGGCAGGCGGCTCAGACGCCACCATAACGCCTCAACTTCGCGCGCCCACCCCAACAGACCAAAGACGGCGTCCGTCGGGGACCCCGGTGTTCAGCATGACATCGTTGCTTTGGCCTCCGTAGGCTACACCTTCTGTGGAAATTGCTCTAGCGGGAGGATGTCGCGGCGGCGCGGCCGGCGAACCATACATAAAGATTAAAGATATTGCGAGCAAAAAAATTTCGACAGGCGCTAAAGCTGCGAAGGGAGCTGCCGATGTGGTGGTTGTACAACGCACGGTTCCAGCCGGCGATAAGCGGCAAGAAGATGCGGGCAGTGAGCTCGCGCCCGCAACTTCGGGGCAGGAGGAACCGCATGAAAAGGAGAAACAAATGCTTAGCATCTTAAATAACGTCGCCGCGACATCCGCCCAGAACCAGATGGAGATCACCAACACTAATATGCAGAAAACGTTGGAGCAGCTCTCGTCCGGTCAGAGAATCAATTCTGGTGCCGACGATGCTGCCGGCTTGTCCATCGCCGATGGCTTGAACGCCAACGTCGCCGCCCTTAACCAGTCCTCGCAGAACGCCACCAGCGGCGTTGGCCTGCTGCAGGTTGCCGATGGCGCCCTGGCGCAGGTTACCAGCCTGCTGAATCGAGCCGTTACCCTGGCGACGGAAGCCGCCAATAGCGGGCTCACCGCCGATCAGCACGCCGCTCTGAACAATGAATTCACGTCCATCAAGACGGAAATCGACAACATCGGCCAGACCACTACCTACAACGGTAGCGCGATCTTTGGCGGTGGCGCCGGCGCTGGCAGTCAAACTCAGGCTACAGATCCCAACACCCTGGTATCGAGCGCAATCGATACTACGACTGCTGCCGCAAATGCAGATACTGCTAGCGGAAAACTGGTGGTGGACGCGGGCGGAAAGACCTTTACCTTTACCCCAACCGGCGGCGAGCTCCTGGGAGCTTTCGTCAACGATATCAACACCCAGAGCCAGGCTAACGGTGATGGGATTCAGGCGAGTATCAACGCCACCGGTAGTTTGGTGCTGGCTGATACCGCAAGCCGCGGCGATATCGCAATCGACAAGACGAGCACTTTCCAAGCTACAGTCGATGGCGGGGCCGCGGCAACTCCGACCTTTGCCAACGAAGGCCTCAACAACACCAACGTCGCTGAGGGCGCGGCGGGAGTCAGTGCGAACACGGTAGTCAATCCGCTGACCACTGGCGGCACCGCCATCACCGGCGCTATTTCGGCATTTACCGGTGGTGTCACCGCAACTGACGCCACTGGCACTTTGGAAATGGCCGCACAGCCAGCAGCAGCCAGTACCGTTAAGGTCGGAGGCGTGACGTATACGTTTCAAGTGGCCGCAATCGGCGCAGCCGGTGAAGTACAGATCGGTGCCAACGAAAAGGCTTCGCTGCAAAACTTGGCCAACGCCATCAACGGCAGCGACGGCTTCAATACTACCAACGCCCTTATTTCGGCAGGTAGTGCGACAGACGTGGTAGCGGGCGTGAATACCGACGCCACGTTAACGCTCACCGCAAATACCGCCGGGACGGTGGCCGGCACCGCAGCCGGAGCTGGCAATGCCCTCGGTGGTACCAGTAATGCGACTTGGAAGGCTGCCTGGGACACTGGCGCTACACTCGCTGTCAACGGAGTAGCGGCCACGGCTACCTTCACCCTGGGCACGCAAAACCTGGCGGTCGGCAGCACGCTCGATATCGGCAACACAAACTACCAATTTGTGGCGAATGGCACGAGCACCGCGGGTCACACAGCCACCGGCGCGACGGTCTGGATTGCTTTAGGCACAACCGTGGCCAACACGATTTCGGCAACCATCGCCGCCATAAACGGCAGCGGTGATGCCAGTGTGGTGGCTTCGCCGAATGCATCGAATCCCTTGAATCCCGAGGCCATGGTCCTGACCACTGCCGCCACAACGGCGGCTGCAAACAACACTACCGGGAGCGGCGTGCTTACCAGCGCGGTCGTCGCCGGGGTTACCCAGAACCTGATCGTCACCACCGACGGCACGCCGCAAAGCTTTCAGGTCGCGGCTGGCGCCACCGTTTCCGATGTCATCAACACGATTAACAATGCGGGCACCGGGATTACGGCGGCTCTGGACACAAGCACCGGCAAACTGATGCTGACGGACACGCAGGATAACGGCGACATCGCCGTGACCGACAACGCCAGCAACGAACTGGTGAATAACCTCTCCGGGGAAACGTTGGGTGGCACCACCAACGGCTTCGGCACTCCTGAGTTGATGACCTCTACGAACACGATGTCGGTGTTCCTGAGCGACTCTACCCAAACCGGCACCAGCACGGTCAACGTTGCCCTCAATACGTTCAACAGCACGAATATGGGCGTAGCGGGACAAGGGATCGCCAACAACGATCTGACCAACACGGCGGATGCAGCCACGGCGCTGACCGCGATTAACACCGCGATCTCGAACGTGTCGGCACTGCGAGGCAATCTGGGTTCGGGCGTCAACCAACTGCAGGCGGCGACCAACGTCATCAGCAGCCAGACCCAGAACCTGACGACCGCTTCCAGCAACATCACCTCGGCCGACATCGGCCAGACCGTCGCCAACATGACGGAGTTCAGCATCCTGAGCCAGACGGGCATGGCCGCCATGGCCCAGGCTGACCAGATGCAGAAGGGCATTCTGACCCTGCTGCAATAAGGCTAGAACTAAGGCTAGGTTGAATCGAAGGGGCGGAGATCAACCAATCTCCGCCCCAGTTTTCATGCGGTGAAAAGGGGGTACGTCATGCGAGTCGACGGTCCGTTACCACCCATGCTGCCGACAGGCTCGAGCGCGAAGATTAACTCCTTCTCATCTGCGATGGACCGCCGAATGCAAGCCTCGGAAGCGGAGCTACCCGTGCATTCCACCGCAGCGGTTGAGGCTGAAACGCAAGGCAACGCGCCGGGCAGGCTACGGCGTCCGGTGAAACAACGGGCAGACAACGAAGCTGACCGGCGGGAGAGACACCCGGACGGCGAAGACGCGGAAGACGGCGAAGATGGCGAGAATGGTGAAGATGGCCAGGACGGCGAAGCCGAGGAGCCAAAGCTCAAACGGGTAGCGGATGACGAAGCTTCGGATGAAACCGACGCCAGCGCCGAGGAGAACGAATCGCCGGGCCGCGAGCTCGATGTGAAGCTGTAAGAGGAATTTGAAGCATGTCGACCACCTCAGTAAATGTTGCGTCCACGGGAACGGGGCTCACTATGTCGAACCCGCTCTCCGGGTCTGGCATCGACGTGGACAGCGTAGTCGCTCAAATCGAAGCCGGGGAGCGCGTTCCGGAAACGAACCTGGAAAATCAGCAGTCCACTATCCAGACCCAGGAAAGCGCCCTGACGGGCATCAACACGGACTTGTCCGTGCTGCTCACCAGCGTGCAGTCGCTAACCGACCCCTCGGGAGCGCTGGCAGCCGAAGCCGCGACCAGCAGCGACAGCTCGGTGCTTAATGCAACCGCGACCTCGTCGGCCATCGCCGGCAACCATACGATTACGGTATCTTATCTGGCGACGACCGGTTCCTGGTACAGCGCCCCGCTGACTGATTCGACCACCGCGACCTTTGCTCCCGGCACTATGACATTAACCGTCGGCGGAACTCCGACCACTCTGACCTTCGACTCCACAAACGACACGCTTTCGACCGCGGCCAGCTATATCAACGGCCTGAATCTGGGGGTGACGGCAAGCATCGTCACGGATTCGAGTGGCGACCGCTTGGCCTTGGTCAGCAATCAGTCCGGGGTAGCCGGCGACATTTCCGTTACTCCGGGCAATTTGACGTTCAGCATCGACGGCGGGACGCCGGCAACGGTCACCTTCAGCTCTTCACAGGAAACGGCCGCGACCGAGGCTAGCTACATCAATGGCCTGGATCTTGGGGTGACGGCAAGCCCGGTAACCGGTTCGACCGGCCCCACTCTTTCGCTGGTCGACACCGAGACCGGGTTAGCATCGGATGTTTCCGTCACCAGCAACCCTGCCGGATTGGCGTTCACCCAGGGAACCGTGGGTCAGAATGCGCAATTGACGGTGGATGGGGTTCCGGTGGTCAGCGCCAGCAATACGGTTACGGGAGCGATTCCGGGGGTGACGCTCAATCTGGCAGCGACCAATGTGGGCTCGCCGGTTGATCTCACCGTGGCCCCGGACGCCGACAGCGTGACCGCGGCCGTGAACCAATTCGTCAGCTCCTACAACACGGCAATCGGGGACATCAACGCCCAGTTCACCTATAACACTACGACGCAGACGCAAGGGCCGTGCGCCACCGACGGCACCTTGACCTCGGTGCAGTCGCAGCTACTGCAGATGATGACTTACTCGACCGGTAGCAGCAGCAGCGTTTCCAGTCTGGCCAGCCTTGGCATTACCATGAACGACGATGGCACGTTGAGCGTCGACAATACCACGCTGAACGCTGCCGCAACCAACGATAGCAGCGATTTGCTGCAGTTTATGCAGGGGACCACCGGCTTTGCCACCACCCTGCAGAGCGCTCTTACTACCCTGACGGCCCCAAACACGGGCGCGCTCACCGTCGACATCACCAACCTGCAAAGTAACTATACGGATCTGGCAAGCCAGATCACCGCTATCGAAACCCAAATTACCTCGCAGCATGACGCCCTCATAACACAGTACAGTACGCTGAATGCCTTGCTGGAAGATTATCCTACCCAGCTGCAAGAAACCCAAGTCGAGCTAGGTCTGAATACCTCATCATCATCAAGCTAATGAACCCACAAACTGCTAAATCCGTTTACCGGGAAATCGACATTCAGAGCGCCACCCCACTGCAATTGGTGGTCGCGCTCTACGACGCCATTCTGCAGGATATTCGCGGGGCGATGGCGGCACAGAAGCACAACGACATCGAGGAGCGCACCTCGCAGGTGAAGCACTGCCTGCTGGTGGTGGCACAGCTGCAAAGCCGTCTGGATTTCGAAAACGGCGGCGAGGTAGCGAAAAATCTCGACCGGTTTTATTCGATGATTCGCGGCAAGCTGTTGGAGGCCTCGATCAAAGCCTCAGCCGATGCATTCGGCGCCATTGCCGACATGGTCGCGCCGATTCGAAGCGCCTGGAACGAAGCCTCTACGGAACAGCTTAGGCAACAGCACCGAGAGAGCGAGCAGGGCCGAATTCTCGATGCGCCGCCACCCCCGATGGCCGCCGACGAGGCCACAACTCACAGCGCCTGGACCGCCTAGCATGGGCGCGGGGTTGCGGGAACTGGCGCAGGATCTACTCGAAACATCGGGCGAACTCGTCCAGCGCATCTCGGGTGGCGACTACGGCCGCGCCTTGCGATGCCGACAAAGGCTCGGCGGAATTACCGAACAAGCGGCTCAGTTTCTCTCCACCGGCAAAGCGCCAGCGCCGGCGCTGCTGGAGTATCGCGCCGCGCTGGCGAAGGCGAACGAAAGGCTGGCGGAGGCACGAATCAAGGCGCAGTTGGAACGGGATCGAATCGGCCGGGCGATGCGGCACTGCGGCAGTGTCAAGAACTGGATGGAGAGTAATCGGAGCACTTTCTAGACCAGAATCGTGAAAGGTATACCCCGCAAGAAGGAGCCGGGCGTGCGGGTCCCGGCAAACCCTGACATCCCGCCCGGGTACATCAATCTTGAAACTGTTCTAATAAAGTTTTCCGTCTGTCGTGCGGAAAGTCCGGCGTATGCGAGAGCGGGCTTTCGCGATTGATCTTTGCCGGAACGATCCGGGCAGCCTTTTGGTTTTCATTGCCGAAGTCTGATTCGGCTGCCTTGCCCGGATGACCCGTTCAGCAGGCTGGCAACAGCCGGCTTGCTCGATGTGAGTTTACACAGGCAATTGCGCTGTCGCTCGGGGGCTGCCCATTCCGTAACGCCACGCTTGTTTCCACCTTAGCAAAAGCAGCGGGTTTGCCGGGACCCCAGCACGCGCAAGCTCTTTAATTTTCAGGGGATACAGCCTTCGCTAGGTGCCCTAAGAATTCGCCAATCTCGTTTGGCAGCAATCCTGCTCTGAACTCTTTGGACGGAGGTCACAGTGGACAGCGGCTATTACGCGGCATGTGCGGGACTGGTGGCAAAGATGCAAGCGCTTGATCTAGCCGCCAATAACTTGGCCAATGTCAGCACGACCGGTTTTCGCGGTCAGAACGCAACTTTCCAGAGTGTTATGGCGGGAGTCAGGGCGCGGACGGCGAGCGGTACGCAACTGATCAACGAATTCGGGGTGCTGAACGCCCCATCGCTCAATCTTACGCAGGGAAACCTGGAGGCCACCAGCAATCCGTTGGACGTCGCGATCACGGGGCCGGGCTTTTTCGCCGTGCAATCCGCCGATGGGGTGCGTTATACGCGCAACGGCTCGTTCCGGGTTTCCGCCAGCGGACAACTGCTGAGCTCATCCGGCGATCCGGTGTTGGGCGATCAAGGTCCGATCCAATTGGAACCCGGTTCGGTCACAATCGCCGGTGACGGCACGATTTCGATCAATGGTGCGCTTGCCGGCAAGTTGCGCGTGGTGGAGTTTCCGCCCTCGACACCGATCACGAACGCCGGCGGGTCCTATTACTCGGCGCCGCAGGCGGCAGCCGGAGCGGCGACCCAGTCCACGCTACAGCAGGGAAAGCTGGAGTCATCGAATGTCAATCCCATCGCCGAAGCCGTCGAACTCATCTCGATTCAGCGAGGCGCGGAGATGCTGCAGCGGGCGCTGTCCACCATTCATTCTCAATTCAACCAGCTTGCGGCGCAAGAGCTACCGAAGGTCTAGGGGGTAAAGCATGTTTCGCGCTTTATATACGGCAGCCAGCGGCATGATTGCCCAGCAGACAAATCTCGATAACGTGGCCAACAACCTGGCCAATGCCAGCACGACAGGTTTTCGCTTTCGGCGGGTGCAATTTCAGGACCTGATGTATCAAAGCGTGATCATGCCCGGCTCGGCCACGACGCAGCAGACGGTCTCGTCAGGTTTGCAGGTCGGTCTTGGCACCATGGCGGCGTCGACCGAGGTGATTCAGGCCCAGGGAGATTTCACTTCCACCGGGAACACGCTGGATTTGGCAATTCAGGGAAATGGATTTTTCCAGATCAAGTTGCCCAATGGAGAAACGGGCTACACGCGCAACGGCAACTTTCAACTGGATTCGAGCGGCAACGTGGTTACCTCGGATGGCAATCCGCTGATACCTTCGATCAATATTCCAAGCAATGCGACCAACGTTACGATCGGCACCGATGGCACGGTCAGCGTGACCCAGCCGGGGCAGACCAAGTCACAACAGCTCGGGCAGATCCAGTTGGCCACGTTTCCCAATCCCGGCGGATTGAACAGCGTGGGCAGCAATCTGTTTTTGCCGACGACGGCTTCCGGAGATGCGCTGGTCGATGTTCCTGGCGGCAACGGCGGCCTGGGGACGTTGCAGCAAGGGATGCTCGAACAATCCAACGTAAGCCTGGTAAACGAGTTTGTGCAGATGATCCTGGCTCAGCGCTCCTATGAGTCGAATTCGAGGGCGCTCAGCGCCGCCGATCAGATGCTGCAACAGTTGAATTCCCTGGGGCGGTGATGAAGAGAGTACTGATCATTCTGGTACTGGCAAGCTTGCCGCAGATTGGTTGGGCGCAGCAGGCGGGGGCCGTCGAACGGATTGCGCAGTTGCTCGAACAGGAGATGCACTCCTTCGAGCTGGCGGGTTCTGGCGTGGAGCGCCAGTCCATTCGTATTCTCGATTCGTCGCAGCTCTCCATTCCAGAGGCTTCTTTCCGTCTGGCGGGGTTGCGGCGAACCAGTCGCGACGGGTATCTGGCGACCGTGCGCTGCTCAAGTGCCGCCGAGTGTCTGCCTTTCCTGGTGGCATTTCGTTGTCTCAGGCCGGCAGGCGCCAAGGCAGATAGTCCCAAGGCAGTCGATCATCCCAAGGCCAGCCAGAAAGTGAAGCGCAGCGCAGCCGTGCACACTGGCGAGACGGCGAGACTTGAGTTGACACTTACCGGAGCCAATCTTTCCTTCCCGGTGATTTGTCTGGAGGAAGGCGAGGTTGGCGAGGTTATCCGCACCAGGGCGATTGAGAGCAATAGGATTTTCGTGGCGACAGTGACCGGGCCACGGCAATTGCGGGGCGTGGAGAGATCGCAATGAAGGGTTGGGCGGCATTCCTGTTGATCGTAGTGTTGCTATGTGCGGGAAGCAGCGGAGCGCATGCGGCCTTCAAAGGGAAGGACGCGCCTACACTTGAGGAGTATCTGAAGAGCCTGAATCAGCAGCCCACAGCCGCCACCGCCGTTCCGCGAAAGACGTTCGGAAGCCTGTGGAGCGACGACGCGGGGATCGGCCAACTCGCGGCCGATTACAAGGCGGGACGGCTGCACGACTCAATCGTGATCAATATTTCCGAACAGACGACCGCCAACCAGACTGGGACGGTGAGTGCGCAACGTTCCATGACTGCCAGCTCCGGGATCACGGGTTTGCCGGGCGCGCTGAAGACCACGGGCGTCGCCCAACTGTTCTCGCCCAATTCCACGTATCAACTTACAGGCGCAGGGCAAGCAGGCTCGGCCACCACCATCCAGAGCACGCTTTCGGGGACGGTTGTGGCTGTCCTCTCGAATGGCAACCTGGTGGTCGAAGCGCGCCACTCGATCCTGGCCGACAACCAGCATCAGGACATTACCTTGCGGGGTGTGGTGCGGCCGGGGGACATCGCCTTGGGCAACAGCATTTTCTCTTCGCAGATGAGCAACCTGGAACTCACCATACGCGGCAAGGGCGTGGTGAGCGACAGCACGCGGCAGCCGAACATCGTTATCCGCACGCTGCTTACAGATATTGAATTTTTGAGAGTGTGATGCAGGTGATGAGATTGAACAGGTGGTTCACGCTGTCGGTAATCGCCGCGCTGCTAGCGGTGCTGGGGCAATCAAGCGCCAGCCAGGTACGGACGGTGCGGGTACACGAACTGGCGACGGTGGAGGGAGTGCGGGAGAACCCCCTGATCGGATACGGACTGGTCGCCGGGCTGCGGGGAACGGGCGACAGTCAGCAAACCATCTTTACGACGCAGATGTTGGCCAATGCGCTGCAGAAAATGGGGATGCAGGTTTTGTCGACGCAAGTGAAGGTGAAGAATGTGGCGTCGGTGTTCGTGACCGTGAATTTGCCGGCATTTGCGCGCCCCGGCATGCAACTGGACGTGACCGTTTCCAGCATGGGCGACGCCAGCTCGTTGAGCGGCGGCACGCTGCTGATGACGCCGTTGCGCGCCGCCGATGGCCAGATCTACGCCGCGGCGCAGGGCACGCTGACGGTTGGCGGATATAGCGCGAGCGGGCCGGGCACCTCGAAGCAGGTGAACCATCCGACTGCGGGAAGAATTCCGGGTGGCGGATTGGTGGAGCGGGAAGCTACGGTGGATTTGAGTGCTCTGCCCAACTTGACGCTACTGCTGCGCGAGCCCGACTTCGCAATCGCACAACGGATCGCCGAAAGCATCAACCGCGAGCTCGGCCCAATGGTGGTGGCGAGGGCGGCTGACAGCCGCAGCGTGGAACTGAAGGCGGGCGACAAAGCGGGGCCTATTCCGGCGCTGCTGGCCAAGGTAGAGAATCTTGAGATTCCGGTGACCCAAAAGCCAAAAGTGGTGGTTAGCGAGCGCACCGGGACGATCGTGATGGGCAAGGACGTGCAACTGGGGGCAGTCTCGATTCTGCACGGCAATTTGTCCATCGAGGTGGCGACCCAGTTGCACGTTTCCCAGCCACTGCCCGGCAGCAAGGGGGGTGAAACCGTGGTGACTCCGCAGACTACGGTGAAGACGCAGGACAACTCGGCGAGACGAATCGAACTGCCCGAGGGAGCAAACGTCGAACAACTGGTCAACAGTATGCAAGCGATCGGCGCCACGGCGCAGGACGTGATCTCGATCCTGCAGGCGATGAAGGCGGCTGGAGCTCTGCAGGCAGAACTGGAGGTGATCTGATGCAGGTGCAATTCGCGGCTCCGCTCACGTCAAGCGTGACGGTTCCGGTAGTGAATACGGCAGGCAATGACGCCGCGACCTTAAAGCGCCACGCCGTCGAATTCGAGTCAATCTTGCTCACCAACGTGATGGAAAAGCTGCAGCAAACCTATTCCTGTGTGCCGGGCGGGCAGCCCACCGACGCTGGGCACGACACCGAGGCCAGCATGGCCACGCAGGCGCTCGCCACCGGAATAGCAAAGGCCGGAGGTTTCGGATTTGCCAAGATGATTCTCAAATCCCTGCAGAAGCCAGCGGCGGCGGACAGCCAAGCCGGCCCGGTTGCAGCCAAGTAGCCCAGGGCGGCGAGGGCGAACGAAAAAAGAATTCAAAGCATTAAAGTTCTCTAATGCGCCGCCGATAGTACCAGTAGTAAGGAAGGACGAGGGAGTACGAGATGAATATCAGCTTGGGAGCAACAACCAACAATACGATCACCGATCCGACGTTGAGCCAAAGTTCGGGCGCGAATCGGAGCTCGGCACCGCAGAAGACATCGACCGGGGATGCGGCCATTGTGACGCTCGGCAGCAGCGTCGACGACTTGAAAGCCCAACTCGATTCCATGCCCGACGTGCGTGGTGACCGGGTTCAGCAGTTGCAGGCGATGGTCACGCAAGGGACCTACACAGTGAACCCCACGAATGTGGCAAATGCCATGTATGCAACCTTGTTTGGAGAAAGCTAAAAAGCAAATACGATCCGTGGACACTCGACGGACTATGAAAATCTCTGCTAACGCCGCGGCACTTTTGGCTGCGCTCCTGGATTTGCAAGGGGCCTGTAGCGGAGGTACGGCGGATTCGATCAGGCGGCTTGCGGCGTGCTGCGAGCAAGCTGCATTGCGGCTTACGCCCGCCGATTTCGCGGCCTGTGACGGGGAGGCGCTAGCCAAGGTGAACCTCGCGGCCAAGACGACGGCGGCTTTCCTGCGGCGCGTGGTTTGCATGCGGGGAATGCGTTTGACGATGCGCAGGTTCGGGCAGGTCGAGAGCGCCAATGGGCGCGGGATAGCGATGTGAGAGAGAAATGTCCGGCCTACTGAACGCGCTATCAATTGCGATGAGTTCCCTGACGGCGTCTCAGGAAGAGGTCAATGTTTCGTCGAATAATCTTGCGAATGCCAATACCCCGGGCTATGCGCGACGGACTGTCGTACTCGCGGAGCAGCAGGATTTTGCCAGCGGTGCGTTGGGCGACACCGGGAGCGGCGTGGTCGTGGACTCAGTGCAGAGTATGCGCGATCCGCTGGTGGATGCCAGGGTCCAGCAGGAAACGCAACAGCAGAGTGCCAGCCAAGAGATTGTAAGCGCAATGCAGCCGGTGCAAACCCTGTTTGCCGCGGGCAATGGCGGCATTCCCGACGCGATGAGCGCATTCTTCAATGACTTGCAAGAGCTTTCGACATCTCCCACGGATCCCACCTTGCAGGCCACGGTACTGACCGACGCCAACAATCTTGCCAGCACCTTCCAGACTACGGCTACGCAACTGACGAACACGCAACAGAGTCTGGATCTCGGAGTGACGCAATCGGTAAGCCAGATCAATCAACTGACGACGCAATTGGCACAGGTGAATAGCCAACTCACCTCCGCGCAAGGCTCCGGGCAAAGCGGCAATAACCTGCAAGACCAGCAGCAGAATCTCATGTCCCAGCTGTCGAGTCTCATCGGTTTTTCGGTGACCCAGAGTTCGGATGGCCCGGTGCTTACGACGGCGAGCGGCACTCCATTGGTAGTTGGCGGCGAAAGCTTCGCATTGTCGACCGAGACCAATAGTTCCACGGGCTTTCAGGACGTGATTTCGGCACAGGGGCAAGATATCACCAGCCAGATTTCGGCCGGTCAGCTTGGGGGCTTGATCCAGGCGCGCGATGGCCAGATCGCCGGAGTGCTCTCCAATCTGAATACGCTGGCGAGCAGTTTTGCCAGCGCCATCAACACGGTGAATGAAAACGGCTACTACTTCGCCGGTACGACTGGCACAAAGGGCACAGCGATGTTTTCCGTAACCCCGGGAAACGGTGCCGCCGCGAGCATGTCCGTGGCGATGACCAATTCGAACCAGATTGCCTCCAGCTCAAGTGCGACGGCAAGCGGCGACAACAGCAATCTGCTGGCAATGATCAATGTCGGCACCCAGCCATTGGTAAATACCCAGACGCCGACCCAAGTGCTCTCTGGAATCGTTTACCAGGTTGGCAGTGACGTCTCGCAGGCGCAGTCGGAATCAGACGCCGGTTCTTTGATGCTGGCGCAGCTTCAGGATGAACAGGGCTCGGTCGAAGGCGTATCGACAGACGAAGAAGCGAGCAATCTTCTCACCTATCAGCAGTCATACCAGGCGGCGGCGCGGGTAGTTACGGTGGTCGACGACCTGACCCTGGTAGCGTTGAATCTTGGCGTCGAAACGGCCATGACCTAGAACATGACCTAGAAAGTGTTAACTATGCGGGTGAATCCCAATACGCAGGCGGACATGTTGTCCTATCTGCAGGTATCGCAGAAACAGGAACAGACTGCCATCGAGCAACTTGCCACCGGACTGCGAGTGAATCTTCCGTCCGACGACCCCGCGGCGGCGGCGGCGAACTTGGTCAATAACGCTGCCCTCGGTGCTGACGATCAGTATGTGCAGAACATCGACTCCGTGCAGCAGACGATGACCAACGCCGATTCGGCCTTGAGTTCGGTGATTACCGAACTGACGCAAGCAATTTCACTGGGGGTCGAAGGGAGCACCGGAACGCAGTCGACCACCGACAGCCAGGCCATAGCCCAGCAAGTCAGCGGCATCCAGAGTCAGATATTTTCGCTGGCGAACACGTCCTTTCAGGGAATTTATCTGTTTGGAGGGACGGCAACGTCGGCGGCGCCGTTCGTGGAGGATCCAGCCTCACCCACGGGCGTTCAATACAACGGCAACGAACAGACCAATCAGATCCAGATCGGGGAGGGGCAGCAGGTCGCGACCTCGGTACCGGGAGACCAGTTGTTTGGCTCCGGCGCGACAGGCGTTTTCGGCAGCCTGCAAACGCTCATTACCGCGCTTCAGGCGGGCTCGAAGAGCGACGTTGCTACCGCCACCGTGCAGTTGCGAACCGCCTTCGATCAGGTGAATACCTCCCGTGTTTTCTATGGCAATACTCTAAGCGGCTTGACCGAGCAAGACAACTATTTAGGCCAGGAAAAAGTAAACCTGCAAACCAATGAGAACAATTTAGTGGCAGCGGACCCGACCACAGCCGCAAGCGAGATGTCGCAGGCGTCGGTGGCGCAACAGGCAACGCTCGAAGCAGTCGCCAAGGCGCAATCGCTCAGCCTGATGAACTACTTGCCGCAGCCTTAAGCAAATTTCTCCAGGAATGCGCTAGGAACGGGATAACAGGGATAAAACGGCCGCCTCTGGTTCAGCAACCAAGCATTTTCAAGGCCGGTGCGGTACGGAATTATTACCATCGGGCCGAAAAGCCGGCGAATACCTTTCGCGCAACCGCTCTTACGGCTGCATTCAGGGCTTCCGTTCCGGCGAGGCCATTTCCCGGCGCTCTCATTTCGGCTTCGGCTGGATCAGTCATGCAGTTCAAGAGCAAACCAAAGCGGCTCGTCGTCGAATTGCTGGCACAACTCGATGGTTTCTCCATCGCCCAGCGAGCGGAGCTGGTAATCGGCGCCCGTAATCACGGTTGGGACCGAAAGCATGCAGTTTTCACCCCCACCGGCGAGCTTAGACTTGAAGTTTCCCGCCACCATGTTGCAGACCTCGCCCATGGCATCAAACTTTTCCTGGCTCGCCTCTTCAATGGAGATGCCAAGCATCTTCGAGGCAATTGCCGAAGCCGCATGTTCGCTGCAGCGGATGGTGAAAACACCGCGAATTTCACCAGCCATGCCCACCATGGCTGTGAATTCGGCCGCACCCCGTTTTGCATCAGGATAGGGAACCAGTTTCGTGCCGATCATCATCTCGAACACTTCCTGTGCCCCCGCACAAAGTTGCGCCTCCCAAGTCGTGCGGTCGACGGCGTTGACTGGCTGTGGATCTGTCGTTTTCATGGTCATGGCTCCAGTACCGGTAGTACGTATTCCTTCACCTGGTCCGAGGTGAAGGGCTTGCGGATGTAGCCCTTGGCTCCGAGTGACAGGGCTTGCATCACGTTGGTCTCGCTTCCCTCGGTAGTAATCATCACCACGGGAATATGCTTTGCGTCCTCGACGCCTTGAAGTTGCCGGACGAACTCGAGCCCGTCCATGATAGGCATGTTGATATCGCTCAGGATCAAGTCCACTTTCGTTCGCCCCAGGGCGGCAAGAGCCTCGACGCCGTTGGCGGCTTCGAACACCTCTGATAATTCAATGCCTGCTTGCCGAAGGGACCGCTCGATGATCTTCCGCATTACGGACGAGTCGTCGACGATCAATGCTTTGATGGGTTTCATCAGAACCACCTCTTTTTGTATGCTTCAGTTGAACCTCGGGCACCTCGCCGCTTCGCTTGTTCTCTCCTCACGGTTGAGCAAGACAAAAGCGGGCGGGGCCTCTTCAAGTGCTTGATAATTCACCAGGCGGCGAGCCGCTCCGATGACCAGTTGCATGGGATCGAGCGTGCCCTCGCAAACCTGAATATCGTAGGCGGCGATGGCGCTGACGAGAGCCGAAGGCAGACGCCAACTCGAAGCCAATCTTTTGCCCCAACCCGCAATCGTGGCTGGCAAATAACAGTCCAGGCAGCGTCCCGACAGCAGGACCGGTATTTCTCCGAGGGCGTGAAGTAGACCGGCGAGCCGGGCGGCGGCGGGATCGACAGCACAGGTCGAGGCCGCCAGGCGCGAAACATTCAGCGAGAAAACACGCGAGCGCTCCGCGAACTCATCAATCGTGGGAGTGCCGGCGAGTGCGAAGTTTGCCGATTCGGCAAGCGCAAACAGCCGGTCACGTCCGGCAAGAATGACGCAATCGGAGATGCGGATGGGGTCGACACCGACCATTTCATCGGTCACGAGGCGCAAGACGCTGACTGCCAGCAGCGGATCGCGCTCGACGCGCTTGACAATGCGATCTAGTTCCAGGATTGGCGCATGCAGCAGGCCGGACAATTCCCGCAGGTGGGTCACGCTCAGGGGGAGATGGGCCGGTGAAGATTCCAAGCGCTCCAGTTCCTGCAAAACCGGGGCCTCGTCCAGAGTGCCGGGAAATCGTACGGGTTGGTAGCTGCCACGCATATCCGCTCCCTAAATTCATCGGCAGCGGCTAGCGTGGGCTTTAACCTCATCAGGTGGCGAGCACGGGAGTTGTCCGTAAATCCATGGGATTGAGCAACGGCGCCGATGCCCAGGGACGATAGAGCAGATTCATGCTATGGCGCCGTCCGTGCACGCGAAACCAGACATAATTTCCACAGAGCACATAGCGAACTTCATCGGCCTGCAACTGTTGCGCGTAGCCGCGCGTCATGCGTGCCACTTCCGCCGGCGACGTCAGACTTTCCACCACGATGTCATTGTCCGCGGTGTCGTTGTTGTGCTGCTGGAGGTGTGAGGCGAAGGCAGAGTCGCTGATGATGCAGGGCTCGGTTCGCAACCCCAACATCTTTTCCATGGCGTATAGGACGTCGTAAGGAACACGCTCCGAGCAGCCCACATACAGCTGCTTGGTGGCCTCGAGCAGGCGGACCGGCAGGATTCGGTAACGTTCGATCAAGCGCAGCGGGAGAATGCCTAACCATGTCACAGCAATTTCCGAGGCTGGGAAGGTTGGGCACGACCACTGCGCCGCTATTGCGCCAGTAATCTCACTTTCCGAGATGCCGTATTTCCGCCGCAGACATTCACCCAGCTTAATCCCGCTGCTGTGATGCTCGTCCAGAGCCAGGTTCAGCTGTTCGGTTGTAATCACTCCACGTTTATGAAGCAGAAGCCCAATCGGAATTCGGTTCATTCGCGGCGGCCGTTGTGAGATCGGCAGTTTCGCCAGGCGGAGCGTCATGCCACGCTCGAAGCACTCGGGCGAGCAGAACCATTCCCCTTCCTGCGTGCGCAGACCTTCGTCCCGTTGTATCCAGCCGTTCATCAGGGGATAACGTCTGCTGCATTCGGCTGCCGCGCAAGCGGGAGTCATGTGTTTCAGCAGGCCGAACATCCGTCCATAGGGCACTTTCCATTGCATAATCATTCCTTAGGGAAGACACGCCATTTTTTCAGCTGCGGACGCGACTTCGGTTACCCGCAATCCATAATTCCCATCCACAATCACGACCTCGCCGCGGGCAATCACTTTGCGGTCGAGCAGCAGATCGACCGGCTCGTCGACTTGCCGGTCAAGTTCGAGTACTGTTCCGGGGCTCAACTCCAGAATCTCCTTCAGCAATAGTTCCCGCTGCCCAAAACGAAGCGTCAGCGAAAGCGCGACATCCCATAACAGATCGAGATTTCCCTCCCGGATCGCCGTCTGGGTCACTGCGCCGGGGCGAGCGGTAGACGGTAGCGCGATCGCGGCGACCTTGACTTCGGTAACTGCGGCAACTGGGGCAATTTCGGCAGCCTTCGGTGGGCTTGCGGCGGACGCCAGTGATTTCCGCAGGTCCTTGCCGATACAGATCTGAACGTTTATCGTCTCGCTCCCCGCCGCGGCCGAGAATGGAAAATCCTCTCCGTCCTGCGCTGCCGTCGAGGGGCCGATGAACGTCAATTCCAGTTTGCCAAAATCCGGTTTCAATCGAGTGGCCGCTACCCCGGTGACTTGCCGCAACAGTTCATAGAGCGCCTCGCGGTCGTCGTCGCTCAACTGAACGGCACCTTCGGGCATCGGTTCGCTCATGAGCAGCTTGGCGAGGCGAACAGCGACCGCAACGGACATGCGAAAGGCAAAGGGGCCTTGCACCTTTCCCTGGCAATCGAATCCGACCTCCACTTCCGCTGTCTCGGCCTGTGACGATTCAATCTTCCACGGCTGCCCGGACACCTGCGAAAGAACGTCTCCGAAGGCGCTAAGAAGAGGTCCGCAGAACAGGTCGGCGGAACCGAGGCTTGCGGGGGTGCTCATGGTTTTACTCCTCCGGAAGTTCTCGTAGACGATTCAATCGGGCGCACCACCTGGGCGGCGCGCGTAACGCCTTTCCTGGCTGGGACGGCCTCGAACATTTCCTGGCCGGTGATCACCAGCTTGGGGCTCTGCTGAAGGGAGTGCTGCAGCCGCAACACATCGCCGGCCTGGAGTTGCAGCAGCGCCGACGCAGGAACCGAAATGGAAGTCGCGTCTAACTCGACCGTGAACGGACACTCCAGGACACGCGAGCGCAGCAACTCGCCAGTGGCGGCTGAACCATGCGGTCTCTGGTAGGCAACTTCGCGCGATAGCTTGCGCAACAGAACGTTGGAAACCACGGCGGGGAAAAGCACGTTCAACATTCCGCGCGATGCCGGCAGTTTGATTTCGAAACTGATCGCCAAGGCTTTCTCGTTAGGCGGCATCAAGCGCTGTATCTGCGCTGGTTGAAGGCGCTGCTCGGAGACAAATTGCAGACCCAGCGATTGCCAGGCGGTTTCCAACTCGCGACACAGAATCTGCACCACCCCTTCCAGGATTTGTTCCTCGATTTCGGTCATCTCGCGAGCTTCTTGATCCGCCGCTCCATTTCCGCCCAGCAGCAGATCGATGAACGGAAAAGTGAGCGATTGGTCCAGCACCATCACCCCCGCCACGCCCAGCGGATTGACGTTGAAAGAGGCCGAGTACGCGAAATCGGGAATTCTGGAGAGAAACTCGTGAAACGTAAGCTGCTCGACCGAGACCACATTGGTTTCAAAGACCACCCGCAGGTAAGCGCCGAGCGAATGTGTCAGCGTGCGGGCAAAGCCCTCGTGCAATATGCTGATTGCCCTGACCTGCTCTTTCTTGATCTGCCCCGCCTTGCGAAGATCCCATGCGGTGTACTTAACCTGCTGCGCTGTCGTGGACGCACCGGTTGCGCCGCGCGCGGCACGGAACATAGCATCGATTTCTTCCTGGTTTAGGACCTTTTCCACATTCCCCCCATGGCCGATTCCATAATCCCCGCCTGGAGCCGGGGCGGCACGGCCTTTGCCGTGAGCATTTCCTGGAGCCGAGTGCGAAGCCGGACAATCGCGAGCGAGTGAATTTGCGAAACCCGCGATTCGCCGACGCTCAGTACGGTGCCGATCTCCTTCATGGTGAGCTCTTCGTAGTAGTACAGGGAGAGTACCTGCTGCTCTTTTTCTGAGAGTTCGCCAACCGCTTGGGCGAGCATTTCTTTCATCTCCGAGCGCAGGCAGAGCAAATAAGGGCTCTCCTCCGGGTCACCCGGCAGGTACTCGCACATGTCCTCCTGGCGTCCGCTCTCGCTGGACTCGACTTGCAATGTGCCGAGATCGAGTCCCCCCAGCTCGCCCAGCATGTGCTGAAATTCCTCCAAGCTGACGCCAAACTCGGCGGCCAGCTCCGGTTCGCTGGCCGAGCGGCCCAATTCGCTGCCGAGACGGCTCGCTACCTCTTCCAGCCGGCGGGCTTTGCGCCGCAGATCCCGGGGGCCCCAGTCCAATTCGCGCAGGCTGTCGAGGATGGCGCCGCGTATGCGGAATTTGGCGTAGGTCTTGAACTGTACATTCTTGTTTCCATCGTATTTCTGCATGGCATCGATCAGCCCGAGGATTCCGGCATGTACCAGATCCTCCAGCGAAACATGCTGAGGCAGACGATCGTGGATGTGCCGCGCAATGTAGCGGACCTGCGGCAGGTGTTCCATTAAAGCTCGATTCCGTTCTTCTTCTTCAGGAAGGGCGGACTCGGTGTAAGCATGTTTGGCCGGCGTCATCGGTTTTTGCCTCACGATCTCGAATTCATTTCACGATCCCAATTGACTGCACTTGCACGGCCGGGGGAATCTCGCCCGGCGATAGCACCACCACTTTTGGCAAGAATGGTTCCAGCAAACGACGAAGATGAAAACGCGCGGGAGAGCCGCAGAGCAGGATCGGAGTCGCCATCATGACCTGCTCTCCAAGCATGCGCTTAAGGCAGTCCAGCACACGGCGCACGAACGACGGCTGTAAGGCGGTCGACGAGGACACTTGCGGCTGGAACGATCGCGCGAGCTCTTCCTCCAGCGTGGCGTCGACGGTCACCACCTTCAGGTTGCCATCTTCGTTCAGCAGCGGGTGGACCAAGGCCCGCCCCAGCGCCTGCCGCGCCGCTTCCACCAACACCACGGGATGCTTGCTGGTTGGCGCAACCTCAACCAGCGTTTCCAGAATGGTCCCGAGATCGCGGATCGAAACCTGTTCGCGCAGCAGTTGCTGCAAGACCCTCTGCACTTCTCCCAGCGACAACAACTTGGGAACCAGTTCCTCGAGCAGCTTTGGATGGCTTTCGCTGAGACGATCGAGCAGCCGCTTGGTCTCCTGCCGGGAGAGCAACTCGTACGCGTGCTGCTTGATCAATTCCGCCAGGTGCGTTGCCAGCACCGAGGTTTGATCCACGACCGCATATCCGGCCGCGCGGGCGGCATCCTGGGCCGAAGCTGCGATCCATTTCGCCGGAACTCCAAAGGCCGGCTCGCGCGTATCCGTCCCGGGTAACTGGGGCGGAGTCGGATCAGAACTGATCGCGAGCATGCAACCCTCCAACATCTGCCAGCGCGTGATCTCGACTCCACGCAGATAAACCACGTATTCCCGCGGCTTCAATCGCAAATTGTCGGTAATGTGAACCGGAGGAACGATGAAACCCAATTGCACGGCCAGATGCTTGCGCAGTGAGCGCACGCGCTGTAGCAGTTGGCCTCCCTGCTTGGTGTCAACCAGGGGAACTAGGCCGTAACCGACTTCAAGACCTAATTCGTCGAGCGCCAGCAACGATTCCAGCGCCTCCTGCGTGGCACCCGGCGTGGTGGAGCTTCCTGGTGCATTCGGATCAGCGATGGCGACTTTCGGTTCCTTTTCCCGATTGGATAACCGTCTGGCAAGCAGTGCAGCGCCGCCGGCGATGCAGGCGAAAGTAATCTTAGGCAGGCCGGGAATCAGTGCCAAGGAGAGGATGACGCCAGCGGCGAGGTACAGCACGCGAGGGTTCGCAAACAGTTGCTGCTGCAAATCGCTTCCCAGCGAATTGCGCGAAGAAGCGCGAGTCAAAACGATGCCGCCCCCCACCGAGACCAGCAGGGAAGGAATCATCGTTACCAAGCCGTCGCCGACCGTTAGAACCGTGTAAGTCTTTAATGCCTCTCCCAACGGAATGCCGAACTGGAAAACTCCGATCAAAAATCCCGCGATGATGTTAATCGCCGTGATCAGAATAGTTGCCATCGAATCGCGCTGGTTGAATCGCGCCGCGCCATCCATGGCGCCGTAAAATTCGGCTTCGTGGGAAACCGCTTCGCGGCGGGCACGCGCCTGCTTTTCATCGATGATCCCGGCGTTCAGGTCGGCATCGATGGCCATCTGTTTTCCAGGCATTGCGTCAAGCGTAAAGCGGGCCGTGACCTCGGCGGTGCGCACTGCGCCATGGCTGACGACCAAGAACTGGATCGCGATCAGCGCCAGGAAAAGTACGAATCCGACGACGTAGTTGCCGCCCACGACGAATTGCCCGAAGGCTTGAATCACGTCTCCGGCGGCGCCCGGTCCTTCACTTCCGTGCAGCAGAATGCGGCGGCTGCTCGCCAGGTTCAGCGACAGCCGGAACAGCGTCAGCAGCAGCAACAAGCTGGGGAAAACCGAGAACTGCACCGGCCGCAGGATATGCACGGCGGCCAGCAAGACAAGCACTGAAGCGGTGATGCTGAGGGCCAGCAGCAGATCGAGTAAAAAGGTCGGGAGCGGGACCAGCATGACAAATACAAGGCCCACGGTGGCCGCGGGAAGAACCCACTCGGCTGCGTTACTTTTCGGCGCGACTGCCGTATTCTTACCTGCCACGGCCGCGCTCCTCTGCCCGCGCTGTTTGCGCCTGCATGCGATAGACGAATGCGAGAATCTCCGCCACGGCGGCGTAAAGCTTTGCCGGTATGGGTTGCCCGATCTGCACCGTGCGGTAAAGAGCGTGCGCCAACGGCGGATTCTCCATGATCGCGATGCCGTGCCAGCGCGCCGCCTGCTTGATCTGCTCCGCCAGCAGGTTGATTCCTTTGGCCACCACGACAGGAGCGGCCAGCTCCGGGTCATACTGCAAGGCGACGGCGAAATGCGTGGGATTGACCACCACGACGGAGGCGTGCTGTACGTCTTGCATCATTTTTTTGCGGCGGACCCGGCGCTGCAACCGGCGGATGCGCATCTTGATCTGCGGATTTCCTTCGGTCTGTTTCATCTCCTCGCGAAGGTCATCGCGGCTCATCTTCAAACCGCTTTCGTGCTTCTGACGAACCAGCATGTAGTCGACCGCGCTCCAGATCAGCATGACCAGCATGCCCTTCCAGGCGATCTCGAAGACGCGGCTCATCAGGAACGATGCGAACTGGCGCACGTTCCAATGTCCGCCGTGCAACAGAACGTTCCAATCCCGCATGATGACCTGCGAGGAAAGGTAGAGAATGTAGCCGGCCGGCAGCAGGGACTTCAACAGCGTACTGAGGCCGGTGACCGAAAATATCTGCCCCAGCTTGGAGACCGGACTCAGCCGCGACGGATTGAAGGCAAGCGATTTCGGAGAAAACACCAATCCACCCTGCGACAACGACACGACGGTGGCGGTCAGCCATGCCGCTCCGATCGGAGCCGCCGACAAGCGAAGCGCGAACCACACCGTACGCGGCAGCAGTTCGGCCTCCGGTTTGAGATCGCTCGTCATGGCAACCGTCAGCGCGTAGCGCGTGTACTGGGCCCAGGAAGCGGTGGATTTGTCGATTTGCCAAGCAAACACGAACAGGGCGGCCAAGGTCGCTAGCGCGTTGCTCAGTTCCCGGCTGCGCGGCACCTGTCCTTCTTCGCGAGCTTTCAGCCTTCGTCGCGGTGTCGCTTGCTCGGTTTTATCGCCTGCCATCGAAAGCGTCCTTTAGTGCGCCAGCCGCAACATTCGCTCACAGAGCGCGATGCTGCGAGAAAATTGGTTTTCGAACAGACATGGCCAGTACGCCAACGAGCCGATCAAGGCCAACATTCCGAGCATGCTTTTCATCGAGATGCCGATGATCATGACTGGCAACTGCGGCGACGCCTTGCCCAGAAAGGCAAGCGCGAAATCGGCCATGACCGTTGCCGCCATCGCGGGCGCGGCGATCTGGATGCCGACCAGCCAGATAGAGCCGGCCGCCTGTACCAGGGTGCCGATCGACAAGCCGGTCGGGAATGCCGATCCCGCCGGGAGATACGTATAGCTGCGCGCCACGGCGCGGAGTAGCCAGTGGTGAACGTTGAGGTGCAAAAAGATGAGCATCACGATCATCTGGTGGAACAGCGCCATCACCGGGGTTTCAACCTGCGTCTGCGGGTCGATCAGGTTGACCAGCGAATAGCCCATCTGCACGCCGAGAATAGTGCCGGCCATCTGTACGGCTTCGAAGACCAGGTTCGCCGCGAGCCCAATCAGCAAGCCAAGCGCGGTTTCTCCCACGACCACGTGGAGCCAGTTCCATGGCACCGCGAAATCCAGGTGCTGGCCGCAAACCGGATAGAGCAACAGCGTCAACGCAAATGCCAGCCCCCCCTTGACGCGAGGCGGAATGGAAGTGCTGCCGAGGAACGGAGCGAACACCAGGATCCCGCTCACGCGCAACCCAACTGTCACCGCCCCCGCGATCATCGTTTCCAGTTCCAAGGTGCCCATTGTCCTCAACCCAGATAAGGCCGGAAGTTAGATAGAACCTGCAGGGTGAATTGCATCAACTTGCGCAGCATCCACGGCATCAGCAGCAAGAGCGCGCCGGCGGTTGCCAGTAGCCGTGGAACGGTTGCGATGGTCATTTCCTGGATGGAGGTCAGCACCTGGATTACGTTCACGGTGAGGCTCACTACCGTCGCAACCAGCAGGATGGGAGCGACAACCATCAACGCCGCTTCCAATGTCCGCCGTCCGAGTTCCACAACCGTTTCTATGGGCATCACGCACCTCAGGTAAAACTGCGCATCAGCGATCCGATCAACAGGTTCCAGCCGTCCACCATCACGAACAGCAGGAGCTTGAGAGGAGTCGAAATCACGACCGGGGGCAGTTGCATCATGCCCACCGAAGTCGTGATCGAGGCCACAACCATGTCGATCACGAGAAAGGGGAGAAACAAGACCGCTCCGATCTGGAAACCTGCTTTGAGTTCAGAGAGGATGTAAGCCGGCATGACGACGCGGAAGGGCAAATCTTCGGTCGCGCGCGGTCCGTTGAATGTGCCCCAGTTCCACGAACAGCGCCTCGTCCTTGGGTCGTATGAAGCGAAGCATGAACGATTTCAGCGGCACGCTTCCCGCCTCGACCGCCTGCATGGCATCGATTTGTCCCTGTTGGAACGGTACGATGGCAACTTTCTGGATGGCCACGCCCACCGGCTGCATAAGAAAAAAGGTCAGAACCAGCGCCAACCCCAACAGGGTCTGGTTCGTTGGGGCGGTTTGTGTTCCTAAGGCTTGCCGCAGGAAATGGAATACCACCAGCAGACGGACGAAGGGCGTCATGCACAGCAACATGGCCGGCAGCAGGGTCAGCACCGTGAGCAGGACCACGATGCTCCAGGGCACCGATCCGCTTTGACCAAAGCCGGACCATCCCAGAGTCGGGTCTCGGGGCGTCACGGGAATAATGGTGGGCCCGGCCCAGGCCGACGAGGGGAAAAAAGCAAGCAAGCCGAGCCAGAGTCTGGTGCATTTCATACGGCCAGCCGCGTCCCCGCAGTCGCCTCGGCGATCCTGACGTTGAATGGCGACGTATCGGCCGCAACCGCGGGCATGTGTGGCCCGGAAGAAATATGGTTCCGCACTTCGCGCCCGGCATACAGCGGCTCCGGCAAATCCTCACGGTCGAGTCGCGACAGCAGTGACACCGACCCGGCTCCTCCGCCCACCAGGAAGCGCCTGCTTCCATACTCCACCACGGCGACGAAACGCTTGTCGCCCAGCGAGGCGACATCGCATACGCGCAACTTCTGCAGTTTGCGGCGCAGATGCAGACGTGGCCCCAGGTTTTGCCACACGGTCGACAGCAGCTTCGACCCGCGGTCCAGAAGCCGGGCAGCGATCAGGCCTAACGCATCGTGCGAGACGGTTGATGGCTTCAGATTCTTTTTGCCGCCCTGGTTTGTCTTCCGGGGAGCGCTCGTTTGCGATTTGCAATTTGTCTTTTTGATCGTCATTCCAACTCCGTCAATCGAACTGCTATCTTGTTCCCGATCTGTTCGAATTCAGCCCAGCTCAGCAGCAACCCATTAACCCGTACTGGAACATCGGTGGTCTGCGCCCAGCGGGTGTCGATCACATCTTCCGGCGACAGCCGCAAGAGATCGCGCACGGTGAATTGTGGGACGGGTATTTCCAGCGACACCTGGCAGGTAAGCTTCGCAACTGAGGCCAGAGTATCGACGGGTTCAGCAGCGATTTCGCGTTGTTCAGAATTGGCCATCGCGTCCCAGCAGAGATTTCAGTCATGAGCCACATCTATTTAGCCGCAGCTTCTCACTCCTTCCGCCCGGCGGATGAAATGGACACTCGCCAGCCGCGACTGATGCTCGTCTAGCGAATGGAAGTGCAATCGCAATGCCGAGCAGCGGAGGAAAACATTTAACTTCTGAAGTGATTTCAAAACAGAGACTTAGCGGCAGAATAAGAGCCGCTTTGAACTCAAGTTTCAAACCTGGGTGCCGAGTATGCGGGGTAATGTTGGCGGGTTTTCATTAGGACGTCTTAAGATTGCCCCGGCCAGCACTTTGTGCGTGCCAGCCGGGTCAATGCTTAGTGCTTCAGATTGATGGTGTCCTGCATGATTTCGTCGAAGGTGGTGATGGATTTGGCATTCGCCTCAAACTCGCGCTGCGCGATGATCAGGTTGGAAAACTCCGTTGCGATGTCCACATTGGAGCTCTCCAACGAGCCGCCGGTTAAGCTGCCAAGCCCGCTTGTCGCGGGCGCGCCGATGGCCGCCTGCCCGGAAGCCAGCGTCGCGGTGAAGTTGTCACTGCCCTGCCGCGACAGGCCCTCCTGGTTGTTGAAGCCAGCCAGTGCAATCTGGCCGAGTATCTGCGTGCCGTTTGCAAAAGCTCCCTCGATCGTGCCATCGCTGTTGATCGAAAAGCCAGTTAACGTTCCACTGCTGGTTCCGTTCTGGGTGGTCGTAGGCGTACTGCTGGCCGCTGCCATCTGGGTTATAAGTGGTGCGCCGCTGTTGGTGAGGTCCCAGTCGAAGGTCAGGGGGGCGGCGCCATCCGCGAGGCCGCTAATGGTGATTCCGTTAATGTTGGTGGTGACGTTGGAGGTGACGGCGGCGGGGCTCGTCCATGAGGTTAATGCGCCGGAGCCGTTGAAGTTTAAGGTCCCAGTGCTGATCACCGGGGGATACGCACTCTCCTCTGTCCAAACGGCGGCTGTTCCACTGGTAAGCACGCCGCTTGCGGTAGTAGCGTTTGCAGCCGCCGTTGTGGCGGCCGTGGTGAAGGTAAGGATGTTGTGATTCGCGCCACTCTGCACAGCCGTCACACTGGTATCACCGGTATTGGCGGTTATGGCGGCAGCTATTGCTGTCACCGTGCCTGCCACGGTGGTGCCTAATGGAATCTGAGTAAGGTTGGCGGGGGTCGCTCCATTCGCGATAAAAGTGTAGGTTGTGTTGCCGACATCGAGTGTGCTGCCGACCGCCAGGTTCTGGCCCAGGGTGAAGGTAGCAGTGGCTGCGTGTCCGTCGACAGCGGCTGTAGCGCCAGTGTCCCAGGCAGTGTTCCAAGTCGCACCACTGGTGCCGCCGAGGGCATTGCCAAGTCCGGCTGCGGTGCCGGCCACCGTCCCGGCGGTATTTGCGGTGAGCGTTAACGTGGCGTCGGTATTCACGCCCGCTACCACGTCTGTCGCACTACCTGCCGAAATAAGGGTGTTGGGAGTATTGAAGCCGTCGCTGCCGTTGATGGCGGCGGCCAAGTTTTGCAGCGAAGCCGCTTCGTTGGCGCCGATCTGTACTTCACCGGCGGCGCCGACTGCGGCCACTTGAAACGTATACGTCACGCCTCCGACCTTAACGGTACTGGCTGCTGCTGGCTGTGCGGCCATTTCCAAAGTGCCAGTGGCGTCAGTTGCGGTGACACCGCCGGTAAATGGTGCGCCCCCCGCCCCGTTGCTTGAAAAAGCGCCGGTGATGGCGGCTCCATCGGCTACCGTGGCGCCGGCGCCGGTGGGGAATGTTGGGGCCGTGGCGCCGCTGGTTCCCGCCGTCGTGCACACATACATGTCACCATTCGCGGGGTTCGGGACAATCGTTTGTCCGGCCGTATACGCGGTGGCTGAGCTCCATGTAGACGGGTTGACTCCAACATCGGCGCCCGGAACCGACATCGTGTATCCCCAGGTATTGGCGGCGGTTTTGGTGAAGTCCACCGTCACGACATGGGAGTTGCCGAGCGAGTCGTAGACGTCGATGGAAGTCGAATAGCTAGTGCCCACAGCGGAGCTTGCATCCAGGTTGGATTGCAACTGGATCGAGGTAGTCGCTTGGGGAGGGTTCATCTGCCCCGAGCCCAACTGCAACGGTCCGAGCGCCTGGCTGGTATTCACTACGCCGTCGGTTGCCGAATAACCCAGCACCTGGTATCCGTCCTGGGACACCAGATACCCGGCTGTATTGACGGTGAACTCACCATCACGGGTATAGAGGTTCCCTCCGTTGTCTCCTTTAAGGACAAAGAAACCATTGTTGGAGACGGCCACGTCGGTATCGACACCGGTGGTCTGGAGATCTCCGCCGGTGAAATTCGTGCTTATACTGCCGATCGTCACACCGGCGCCAACCTGTTCCGGATCACCCGAACCGGTAGAACCGATGTTCTGGTAGAACAGGTCCTGGAAGCTTACGGTGTTGTCCTTGTAGCCGGTCGTATTCATGTTGGCAAGGTTGTTGGAGATTACCGACAGAGCGGTTTGGCTGGCCATGAGCCCGGATAGAGGTATAGAAAAATCAGGCATTAATTTGTCCCCGTCGAGGTTGTCGAAGTGGTGGCGGGCGTAGCATCGGTGACCAGCGTACCCATGGAGCCGTTGATGCTGATGAGTTGATTCAAGCTGTTGAACTGCACCAACTGATCGACCATGGTGGTGGGATCTTCCGGCGCTGTCGGATCCTGCGTCTTCAACTCCGTGGTTAGAAGCGTGAGAAACATGGATTGCGTATCGCTTAGCGAATTGGTCGAAGAACTGGCCGCCGTGGTCGGTGTGGTGGGTGTGGTAGCGGCCATGTTGACTGGAGAAATGTTCATGATGATTTTCCTTTTAGACCAACACATTCAGCTTTGAGCCGGAATCCCCGCCCCACGATTGAAGCACCGGCCCGGGTAACGCGCCGGACTTGGCTTCCCAATCCGGCGCCGCCGGCCTTTCCTGGGAATCTTGGTAGGGGACTGCCGCTGGCTGCTGGTTGGAGCGTTGTTGGTGAGAACTGGTGAACGATGTCGAGGCCGATAGCGAGTCGCTTACGGTTAGCGAGTCGAGAGTGATTTGCCGTTCGGTAAAACCATGCCTGAGTTCGGGAAGGGCCGAGACGATCTGATCGCGCAGGGCCGCGTGCTCCACTGCAATGGTGGCGCCCACAAGCTGAATTCTGCAGCGTTGTCTTGATCTCAACGTGGCCATAATCAGCGGTGTTAAGGTTTACTTGCATCTCCGCCTGAGCATCGTTTCCCGTCAGGCGCGCGGACTGTAAATGCGAAGCATTGGGTTCATCACTGGCGCCGGGAGCGTGCTCCAGAGTTGCGGCGCTCGCGCTCGGTGCTGCTTCCTGAGTGGTTGCCTCAGTTGCGGGTTGCTTGGTTCGTTCTGCGGAAAGTGCCTGGGGGAATGACGAATTCGCAACCACATCGGAAGCGTGGGCCGGAGCGGCTGGCGGCCGCGGTTGCGCCGTTTCCGTGCCACCGGGAACTTGATCAGCGATTGTTTCCGCCGACTTCCGTTCAGACGCGGCGGGAGTGGTTTTCGCGTGCCGCGCGTCCAATGCAGCGTCGTGCCCTGCGCCGGCATCCGGACGCGGAGCCGAGATTACGTTCGCAGGCGCTGGCTTCACGGTGGAAACTCCACTAACGGCTTGCGCCAAGGCATCGCCACCGGTCAGCTCCGCAAGTATGGCTTGCGGGTTCTGTGCCACGCTCGGTGGCAAGGCCGGCTCGGCTGGGGCGGAGAGCGGCGGAAGCGGCAAATCTGAGGATGGCTGCGCTACGACCGCACTGGTTGGGTCATCGCCAAGTTCAGATTTGTCGCCGTGATCGTCGTCGACTTCAACTTTGCTGCCGTGATCACTTGGCGGCAAGCTTGCCGTCGCGGCTTGGCTCCCAATCCTGGATGGAGACGCTTTTTCAATGTCAGATGGTATTGCTGGCGCGGCTGCGAGGGGCCGCCCCGCTTGAGCTGCTTTCGGCGGCTCTGGTTGCGAAAGCGGTATGTCGTCGACCGGGCTCTGCTTGGCGCTCCCGGCGGAAACAATGGTAGCTGCCGATGCGAGGGGCTGCCCCACTTGAGCTGCTTTCGGCGGCTCCGGTTGCGAACCCGGAATGTTGCCGAACGGGCCCTGCTTGGTGCTTCCAGTGGAAGCAACGAAAGCTGCTGATGCGAGTGAGCTAACGGGCGTCTCGACAGGAGCGCCGAGTTTTTCGTCGTCGGCGGAATTCACTTGCCCGGCATTTTCGACCGCGAGGTGCGACTCCGAACTCTGGGTTGGGGCCGCAAATGGCTGCGCGGCGGCCGATGAAAGGCTCGCTGCGTTCGCGCCCGGCGGCGGAAAAGATGGCAGGGGTCGAGGCTGCGGAAGCGCAGGCGCCTTATCTGGGACGGTAGTCGTCGCAGGCGGCGAGGGCGCGGTCTGCTTCTTTGCCGGCTTGCTGGTGGTCGAGTCCTTGTCCGGCTGGGCGACGACTGTGGGCCGCGCGTTCCCGGGCGGGCGATCGGGCAATTGGCCGAGTTCGTTGGACATATACTGATGGAAGGCCGACTGAAAGTCCGCTTCTGGCGCGGGCGATTTATTAGGCGCAGCTGTAATGTTCATTGCAGCCGACGAAGCGATTTGGATGTTTCCAGCGATCATTGATCTGCAAACTGTTATTGCACTTCTCTCGCCAAACCTGATGCGCACGAGAATCCGTCTCGCAATCGGCGAAAAACGTTGAATTCAAGCCAACAACGAGCTCTTGCCGATGAAATTGAAACGGCCGGTCCGCGGCTGGCCCGGCAAGTGTTGCCTAGTCGCTAGGCAGATTCTGTTCCGCTCGTCCGCGGGACAGCAGGTGAATTTCATCAGCCGCAAGTTGCTCTCTTCTTCGCTGTTCGTTTTCGAATTGCTGCCGAGCGCTGTCGCGCAGCGTTTCCATGGCGCGGCGGTCCTGGCGTAACGATAGATATTTCTCGCGCTCCTGCCTGACACGCTTGGTGGCTTCCTGAAGCTGGAGCAATATCCGCTCCCGCAAAATATTCGACTGCCGCTGGCAATCGCTGTCGAATTGCAATTCCGCTCCCCAAATGCCGGTCGCGATCTGCTGCGGAAACCATGGTTCTTCGCTGAGACTGATCTTGTTCCACCGCGGCAAGCTGCCGGCGTATGCGGTCGCATTCAACATTGGCGGCCAGCAGCAGGTCGCGTTGCTGGTCTTCGCGAATGTGTCGAACACGCAGCACGGCCTCGAGAGCAAAGCGGAATTTCATGATTAAAGTGGAAGCTGAGAAAGCCGCTTAAGCGTTTCAGCCAGCGGCGCGAGTTCAGCCCCGCCCTGACGGACGAAGTCGTTGATCCGGGGCAATGATTCCAGCGCGCGGTCCAGCACTGCATCCGTCCCCTTCTGATAGGCGCCGATGCGAATCAAGTCCTCGGAGCGATGGTAGGCCGCCAGCAATCGCCGCACCTGGGCGGCCTTGGCGAGATGCTCGGCGGAGCAGACGTTGGGCATCAGACGGCTGAGACTGTCGAGAATGTGAACTGGCGGATAATGTCCTTCGGAGGCCAGCCGGCGATCGAGAACAATGTGTCCATCGAGCAGCGAACGCACCGCATCGACAATCGGGTCCTGCTGGTCGTCCCCCTCCATCAGCACGGTATAGAAAGCGGTGATGCTTCCCTTTTCGCGGCAGCCGGCCCGCTCTATCACTCGCGCCAGCATGCCGAACACGGAGGGCGTATACCCTTTCGCGGTCGGCGGCTCGCCGGCCGCCAAACCAACTTCTCTCTGCGCCATCGCCAGCCGCGTAATCGAATCCAACACCAGCAGCACCTGCTTGCCCTGGTCGCAGAAATATTCTGCGATTGCGGTCGCGGCCATTGCCGCCCTTATGCGGAGCAGAGGAGACTGGTCCGAAGTGGAGACCACCACTACCGAACGGCGGCGGCCTTCCTCGCCGAGCGTGTCTTCCAAAAACTCGCGCACCTCGCGCCCACGCTCGCCAATCAGCGCCATCACGGTCAGATCGGCTGAGGTTCCGCGGGCCATCATGCCGAGCAGGGTGCTCTTGCCCACGCCGCTGCCGCCGAAGATGCCAATTCGTTGTCCCCTGCCGCAGGTCAGCAGGCCGTCGATCACCCGGACGCCACATCCAATGGGCTCGCGAATGGGCACCCTGTCCAGCGGCGAAATGGGCGGCGCATCCAGTGGCCGGCTTTCCACCGCGCAGTAAGCTTTTCCTGCTTCCAGGGACTGGCCGGTGCCGTCGATGGCGCAGCCGAGCATGGCTGGCGACACGCCGATGGAAGGCCGGCGGCCATCGGTCTCGACGCGGTCTCCATAGCGAACGCCACCGGTGGACGCCAGTAGCATGGAAAGCACCACCGCTCCGCGGAACCCGACGATTTGTCCGGCATGCGAAACGCCGTTGGAATCGCGAATGCTGCAACACTCGCCCACCGAACAGAATGGACCTTCCGATTCCACAAGCTGTCCGATAGCCTGGCGCACACTTCCGGCCCAGCGATACTGCGGGGCGGTGCGCAGAGCATCCAAGTAGGTTTGCAGCATCGCCGTCATTGTACGAGCACGCCGGCCGCGGGACGCTGCGCAAGCAAGTCAAAGAAACTGTGTTCCACCTCTTTGAGCTGTTGTTGCAGGCTGATTTCCGTTGTTCCCAACTGAGAACGAAGCACGCATCCCTCCAGTGGCAACGAATTGTCTTCGGCGAACTCGAGATGCTCGTGATCTTCCGCCAGTGCTTTGCGCCAGTTGTTCAGCGAAGACGGATGCGCCGTCAGGGTTACTTTCGAAGTGCTGCCCAGTCGGTCCAGCGCCGTTCGCACCGTGCCGGCCAGCAGCAGGGAGTCTACCGCCGCCTGCTGGCCGAGCACTTTGTGGGCAATGGCCAGCGAAAGTTGGATCACTTCCGCCTCGACCAACTGGAAATACCGCTGCTTTTCAATCTCGAACTGCCGCAGCGCTTCACGGACTAGAGCGCGCTGCTTGCCAATAGAGTCCTCAAGCGCTTTTTTCGCTGCGTTCGCGGCATCCTGCCTGCCCCGCTCGTAAGCGCTGCGATCGGCCTGCGCGCAGCGGTCGGCAATGTCCTGTTCAGTGAACTTGGCGGGCGAACCCGGCTGCGGTGGCATCCCTGACGCTTCCGTTCCGTCGATTGAGCCCAACTCCAGGTAAGGGAATGGCGATGCCTGCATAACGCTTTGATCGGGATGGACCGGCTCAGACGACATATTCGTCCTCTCCGTCCGCCTTCAGAACCATCTTTCCCTCGGCTTCGAGTTTTCGGGCCAGCGCTACCACCTCCTGCTGTGCCTTGGTCACGTCTCTGGTTCGCACCGGACCGAGCACCTCCATGTCTTCTTTCAACATCTGCACGGCGCGCATCGACATGGTTTTGAAAATGTGGTCTCTGAGTTCGTCCGGCACTACTTTGAGCGCCATCGAGAGCGTTTTCTTGTCGACCTGAGCCAGCAATTCGCGGATGCCGGCATCGGAGACGCCGAGCAGGTCGTCGAAGGTGAACATCAGGTTCCGTATGCTCATTGTCAGCCCGGGATCTTCGTGTTCGATGGATTCCAGAATTACCTTGCCCACTGCCGGATCCATCCGGTTCAGCAACTCAGCCACTCCCTGGATGCCGGCATAGGCGCGCCTGCTTTGTTCGCCAAGCGATTGCATGCGCTTGTGGAGCACCATCGAGACCTTCTGCGCCATTTCCGGGGAGAATTGGCGCAACTGCGCCATCCTTTTTATGGCTTCGGCACGCGTCTCTTCCGGCAGCTTCATGAGCAGGGCCGAAGCCTGCTTCGACTCCAGATGTGCCAGGATTAGCGCGATGGTCTGCGGGTGCTCGCTTTCCAGGAACTTTGCCAGCTGCTGTGGATCGGCTTTCTGCAGCGAATCCAGCTTGCCCGCGTTCAGCTCCTGGGCGCGCGAAACGGATGCCAGCAGATTTTTTGCACCATCCTCGCCGAACGCTTTCACCAGCAATCGAGAGGCGTAATCCCTGCCGCCCTGGGCAAGGTAATCCTGCGTGAGCGCCATGCCATGGTATTCCTCGAGTACCTGCCTGGCGGTGTCGGGATGGATCAAGCCAACGCTCGCGATCGCCTGCGAGACCTCGTGCAGTTCCTGTTGCGGCAGGTTCCGGTAGATGGCGCTCGCGGCTTCCTCGCCCAGCAACACCAGCAGGATCGCCGCTTTTGTCAGTCCGGTGAGCGCCGTCGTAGCTGGCATTATGCTTCGTCCCCTTCACGAATCCAGGTCTGCACCAGACGAGTCGTGGGCAGAGGCTCCGCCTTCACCTTCTCCACAATCTGCTTCTTAAGGGCTCCGAGCTGTTTTGCTTCGAGCGGGGCTTCCGGGAGCGTGATTGAGGCAGCCGCATCAACCGCCGCCTTCGCATCTGCGGTGCGACCGGTGAGTTGCAGCCGCTGGCCCGCAGCCTTGAGTGCCTCCAGCATTTGCTTCTTGACGGGCTTCAGCATGGTCGCATAGATGGCCAGGAACAGCAGCCCAATGGCGGCAAATCGAATCGCCTGGCCCCATTCCCGGACCCCATTCTGCACTCGCTTAAGCTTCGTCAGGGGTGTCGGATTCTCTCGAACCGCCTGCTGGAATGCGATGTTCTGCACCGTAACCACATCACCGCGCGCATCGTCGGCGCCGACCGCCGCCTTGGCGAGTTCCTCGATTTGATCGAGTTGTTCGGGGGAACGATGATGCCGGACCTCTGTGATCCGGCCCGCTTCGTTCTTTACTTCCACCTCATCGTCGACGAGCACGGCCACAGCCACCCGCTTGATGCGCCCCGCCGGGACCACGGTGTGGCGCACTAGCTTGCTGATCGCATAAGTTCCACTTTCGGACTTGGAATTCTGGCCCTCCGCGGGAGGCTTCACAGCGCCGGTGCTATTCGGCAGATTGCTGGTTGTGCCGGCGACGCCACCACCGGCGTTGTTGGAATGCTCTTCCGTGCGCTGCATGGTGAGCGGGGTCGTCTTGGTGGGATCGTAGCTCTCTTGCTGCTCCTCGCTGGAGCTGAGGTCATACTCCATGCGGACGCTGGCGCGCACGCGTCCCACGCCCACGACGGGCTCCAGGGTCTGCACCAGTCGCGCGGAAAGCGCCGCCTCCAGTGATTGCCCGTTGGCGTCGAGGCCGCTGCCGGCATCTTTCGCCAGCGCTTTGTCCGAATCGGCATCGATCACGGCGACATCCTCGGGCGCCAGCTTGTCGACCGCTCCAGACACCAACTTGGCAACCGCGTTTTCAGTCTGCCGTGTGATCCGCGATCCCCGCATGGACAGGATCACCGAGGCCTTTGCGTCGCGCTCCGAATCGCTGAAAATGGAATCGGGTGGCAGCGCCAGATGCACGCGCACGCTGTCGACTCCATCCAAGGTCTGAATCGTTCGCTCCAGTTCACCTTCGAGCGCGCGCTGATAGTTCACCTTCTCACTGAAGTCGCTGCCAGCCCAATTTTGCTTGTCGAACAGTTCGAACCCCATCCTGCCGCTTCGCGGCTTGCCTTCGGCTGCCATCTGCAGACGCGCGGTATCCAGTTGATTGGTCGGAACGCTGATGGTGGTGCCATCGGAGCTGATCTCGTAGGGAATCTTTCGCAATGCCAGTTTGGCGGCGAGAGTCTGCGCATCGCCTGCATTCATGCCGGTATACAGCGGCTTCATCTCCGGTTTGCCGAGCAGTTCGACAAAGACGAACAGTGTCGCCAGCACAAGCACGGCGCCACCGGTCAGCAACAGCTTCTGCCGCGTGCCCAGCGCCTTGAAAAATGCGCCGGTGCGTGCCAGGTTCTGGCCAAACGAATTTGCTTCTGCAACCGCCATCAATTGTCACCTAAAACTGAAGTCGTGAAATCTCCTGGTACGCGCTGACTACTTTGTTTCTGACCTGGAGCATCAACTCGAAGGAAAGGTTCGCTTGCTCCACCGCCAGCGTTGCGCTATGGACGTCCTGGCCGCTTCCGTTCAACAGACCGGTCACTTGCTGCTGCGCCTGACTTTCCATCTGCTGCGCCCCCTGGATGGCGCCGCGCAGCGTGTCCCCAAACCCGCCAGTTGCGCCGTCGGCGGCATTGCCTGCCTCGGCCCCGAGCTGAGGCAGGCTCGGAATTGCGCCCAGACTAGGAAGATTAGGAAGAATGGTCATTGGCACTCTCTTATTTCAGAATCTCAATCGATTGCTGAATCATCTGTTTGGCCGCGGTAATGGCGGAAATGTTCATCTCATAGGCGCGCGCGGCGCCCATCAGATCGGCCATCTCGTTTACCGGATTGACGTTCGGATAAGCAACGTACCCATTCGCGTTCGCGTCCGGATGAGAAGGCTCGTATTTCATGATGGAAGGCGCGGGGTCAGTCACAACGTCGCGCACCCGCACGCCGGCGCTGGCGGTATTCTGCATGGTCGAACCTGCCGTTGCCAGCGACAGAGCGAAGGACGGACGCTGGGTGGCAAAGACCACCTCGCGTCTCTGGTAAGGGCCGCCCTCGGGTGTGCGCGTGCTTTCGGCATTGGCCAGGTTCGAGGTAACGATCTCGGCGCGAATCCGTTCCGCACCGAGCGCGGAGGCGCTCATTTCCATCATTCCGAAGAGATTCATTACCCTTTATCCTCTTGGATCGCCATCGAGATGCGCTTTAACTCAGAGCGCAACAGCGCGACGCCGGTGGTGAACTGGAGTTGCGTCTGCGCCAATAGCAGACCCTCGCGATCAATATTCACATTGTTGCCGTCGGGACGCTCCAGCAATCCCGGAACCTCTAGCGGACGCGGCGTCACGGGTGCTTCAGGATTCTGCAGCGCCTTATCCAACTCCTGCTTGAAATTGATGTCGTGGGTTCGATACCCCGGCGTATCGATGTTGGCGATGTTCCCCGAGACCACGCCTTCACGATAGGCCGTGACATCCAGATAGCGCGCTAAAGATGCCATTAGTGGCGTTTCGACCAGACTCATGCGAACCTCCTGGGCGGCAGGCCGTAGTCGCGGATCTTGTTGCGAATCGTGCGCAGGCTCACGCCGAGCAATTCCGCGGCCCGCGTGCGGTTGCCGGAGGTGGCCCTCAAGGTGGCTTCCAACAGGCGCTTTTCGGCCTCTCGCAGTGAAAGGCCGACGGATATCGCCCCCTCTGTCTGCATGGGAATTTGTGCCGACAACAGCTCCAGAAATTCTTGACCAACCTCGCCTGTGGTGCACAGCGCGCCCACTCTGCGCATGAAGTTCGCCAGCTCGCGGACGTTGCCGGGCCAGTCGTGGAGGGAGAGCCCTTCCAGAAACGCGGGACTCAAGTCGGTCACGCCGCCGGTTGCGAACTTGCGGAGAAAGTAAACAGCCAGCTCCGGAATGTCTTCTCTGCGGTCACGCAAGGGAGGCAGGGTCAGGGGAATCACATTCAACCTGTAAAAAAGGTCGGCGCGAAATACACCTTCCTCGACCAGCCGGAGCAAAGTACGGTTGGTGGTGGCGACAATCCGTATGTCGGCGCGCACCGGGCGCGCCGCGCCCAGCGGATCGAACTCCCGTTCCTGTAACACCCGCAGCAACTTAGGCTGAAGGGCTAAAGGCATTTCGCCGATCTCATCCAGTAGCAACGTGCCGCCATTGGCCAATTCGAACTTGCCGCGCTGGTTCCCCGTGGCGCCGGTAAAAGCGCCGCGCACGTGCCCGAACAGCTCGCTTTCCAGCAGCGCCTCCGGAACGGCGGAGCAATTAACCGCGATGAAGGGATGGAAGCGACGCGCGCTGTGGACGTGTATGAAACGGGCTAGGAGCTCTTTTCCGGTGCCGCTCTCAGCTTCGATGAGCACATCGGCATCGCTCAATGCGATTCGCCGGGCATTGTCCAGTATGCCGAGCAAGGCAGCGGAGTGCCCGATCATGACTCCGCCGTTGGAGCCGTCAAGGGTCAGTTCGGGAGACGCGATTTGCTCAACACTAGGCAACATATGCCCAATGCAAGTGCACGAGGTATGCCAAATTGCGGCCGATAGAGTTAAAAGTCTCTGATATCTATCTACCCAAGGGAAGCAGGAGACGCGGGATCCAGCGAAAAATGCTCGGGCAACAAAACGCTACCGGCTTCCAGCAGGATGGATGCCCGCTCCACCGCATGCTTCAGCTCGCGGACGTTTCCCGGCCAGGAATGAGAACTCAACAGTTCCATCGCGGGACGGCTGAGGCGAACCGACTCCCCACAGAATTGTCTGGCAAAAAAACGCGCCAACACCTGCACGTCGTCGCCGCGCTCGCGCAGAGGCGGCGTCTGGATTGGAAATACGGCCAGCCGATAGAACAAGTCCTGGCGAAATTCGCGAGCCGCAACCTTTTCCTGAAGCTTCGCGTTGGTGGCCGCAACCACCCGGACGTCCACCCGAAAGGTATCGGAGCTTCCCAGTCGCTGCACTTCGCGATTCTCCAGGAATCGCAGCAGCTTGGCCTGCACGGCCATGGGCATTTCGCCAATTTCGTCAAACACAAGTGTGCCGCCGTGCGCGCTGTGAACCTTGCCGACGCGCGCCTGCACGGCGCCGGTGAAAGCTCCGCGCGTGTGTCCGAACAACTCAGCCTCGAGCAAAGTTTCCGGGATTGCTGCGCAGTTCACGGTTACGAACGGACGCGCCGCTCGCGGGCTGAGCCGATGCAGCGCTTCGGCAACCAACTCCTTGCCGGTCCCGCTTTCGCCGGTGATGAGTACGGTGGTGTCGCGAGGCGTCACCAACCGGACCATGCGATAGAGCCGGCGCATCACTGGCGAAACTCCAACCATTCCGGCCAGGGGCTCGGCGGCGCGCTCAAGCTCGCTTTCGCGGAGCGGCGCTGCGGCGATGGCCAATCCGGGTACGGGGCCTGGAGAGAACCCGGCGTGGAGCGTTTGCTGGCGCGCCGAACCTGGTTCTTCTTCGCTGTCGAAGCTGGCCAGGGTGCTATAAAGAGGCGAGCCTCTCAGTTCCAACGGCAGTTGGGCATTGCCCGTTTCGGCGTCGAGCAGTACGATGTCGGTCGAGGGAAATCGCGACTCGATGATCCCCACGAGCTCTTTCGTGTCGAGGTCGGGCAGTTTTTGATCCAATAGCAGAAGATGGCAGCCGCCGCTGGATTCCAGCTGGCTTAAGGCATCCGCGCCGCCGCAGGCCTCCCGCGTAGGCCAAGAGGCGCGGTGCAGGGATTCGCTCCAGCGCTGACGGCGAAGCTGATTTGCACTGGCGATAAGAATGTTGCGCGAACCGGGAGCGGGAAAGTTCTGGGCGGCTGTGGTCATGAGTTGCGCTCATCCAATCATCCAAATTAAAAAAGGTCAATGAGACCGGTTTAAGAAACTCTGTCACCGGACGAGATTTCCGGCGGATTGTCCGGTCTGAACTGGGCCGGTTCAGCCGTCGGCTTGCGGACGGTAACACTTCGACTCTCCACCCACACGGCTGCTCTGTCGCGACTGTTCCAGCCGTGATCGTTTCGAAGGAAGCGGATTTGGATCCACTTGCCCGCCGGATCGGATTCGATCCGCGCGCCCATGGACGACAATAGATGAAGGGCCAGAGCCAGCCCCCGGCGAGCCGCGGGAACATCGAATCCGTGCGCGAGTTCAAAGCTGCTCAGCGCATGATCGCAATGCCGCTCGATTCGGACCATAGCGGAGGCGTCCTGACACAGCATGGAAAGCGAAAGACTCTCCTGGGCTCGCAATTCTCGCAAGGCAAAGTCCGCGACCAGAAAAAGAGCCCGCGAGACGCTTTCCGTCGAGGCGAGGACTTCAATGCTGCCGGCTTGCTGCAACGACATCGTCACTTCCATGCTTTCGGCGACAGGCAAGATCTCGTCATGCAACTCCAGCAGTGCTTCGTCGAGCCGCACGGGGTTGAGCGGCGGAATGCGATCGCCCTCGGCGAGCTGGCGGATGAAGAGCACCGACTGGTATAACCGTTCGGTCGCCCGCAGAGCTTGCTCAAGCGCGCCGCGGGCTTCCTGGGCCGAAATGCCGGGCCTGCCGAGCGCCACTTCGAGCCCGCAACGCAGCCCGGTGAGCGGCTGTGAAATGGCGTGAAACAGGTCGCTGACGAACTGCTCACGCTCGGACTGCGAATTCCGTGCCAGAGTGGGTTTCATTTTAGTGGCAGCAATGCTTGCGCCATCCCTCCTGGTTCGCCCAGTTCGTATCCCACGCCGCGGATGGTGTGGATCAGTTTGCAACCGGAGCCGCCATCGATTTTCTTGCGCAGGTAGTTGATATAGACGTCCACGACATTGGTGGCCGTGTCGAAATTGAGGTTCCAGACGTGTTCGATAATCATCGACCGGGTGACTCGCCTGCCCGTATTCATCATTAGGTATTGCAGCAAGGAAAATTCCTTCGAGGTCAGCTCAACCCGCTTGCCGGCCCGCTCGACACGGCGCTCGATGCGATCGAGTGAAAGATCGGCAACCTTCAACACCGAATCCAACGCGGGCCGTCCGCGGCGCACCAGGGCGCGTACGCGGGCGCTAACTTCGGTGAACGAAAAAGGTTTGTTGAGGCAGTCATCGGCTCCGCAATCCAGGGCCTGCACGCGATCTTCAACCCGGCTGCGCGCCGTTAAGACCAGAACCGGCAGGTTCGGTTTCGACGGCCGCAACCGCCGCAGGACAGTCAAACCGTCCAACCTCGGAAGATTCAGATCAAGCACCAGCAGATCGCATTCAGTATCAAGGGCTCTATCAAGGCCTGTTTCCCCGTCATGCGCCGCATCGACCGTATAGCTCTCCGCCTGTAGTCCCTTTTGCAGGAAACTGGCCAAAGGCAGGTCGTCTTCGATGACTAGGATTCGCATTTTGCTTTCTGCTCAGAAAACTCTGAGGTGGTTCGGCCAGAAGGAGGGTCTGTACACCTGCGCAGTTTATGTAGAACTGCTAATCTCCTGGACGATCAATCGTGTCAGGCGCGGTCTCTAGTGGGAAGCCAATTGTGAGTAGCTGTAGGCGGATATTCCCGAACCCAGCAGAGTCCCACTTTGGGTAATCTCTGGTCTGCAGCACTTATGGTGCATTGGCGACGGGAGAGGGTTTTTCCATCACGAGCAGCAAGCTGCAGAAAACACAGGAGCACTTCAGTCGGCGGGCGCAACCGCAGGCCCGGGTAGGCTGCTGAACCACGCGCCGCAGCCCGGGGTCCCACCAAGAAGCCCGCTGGTAGCCTGTTTGGGCGGGGCAGCGCAAGCGTGGCGCTACGGAACATGCCGCACGGTGCGACGGCGCAAGGGCTGGTTTGCGCTTACCGCAGATAGTTTTTCGGGCAGCATTTTAGACCGCGCCCCGCTTGTCTGAGCTGTTTTGCTCAAATTAGCGTGAGTATTTTCGGCAGTCTGCTGAAACGCTTGGTTCGAAAGGATTAAGGCTGCCGTCGCGGGAACTACTGAGTCCTACCGATTGTGAGTGGCACACGGGTTGCTTATGCTGCTTGCGTTGCTGCAATTTCCAGTTGGAGCTAATTGCTTATCGGATGCGCTGCGGGAGGGCCTGTGCGTCTAAAGCTGCAGGAGAAGGAACGGCGGTTTTGGAAGCGGGTCGCAAACTCGGCCCGTCACTGTTGGCTCTATCTGGCCGGAATTCTGGGCCTGAGCATCCTTTCCACTCCGATTGCGCTGCTCATGCCCCTGCCCTTGAAGATTGCTATCGATTCCGTGCTGGGACATCAGCCTCTGCCAGGCTGGCTTAGCCTGCTGCTTCCGTCCGTGCTTTCCCACACCGCCTGCCTGCTTTTGGCCGCGGGACTATTGGTCTTCATCGCCCTGCTCAGCAGCTTGCAGTTACTGGCAAGCTGGCTGCTGCAAACCTACACCGGCGAGAAACTTGTACACGACTTGCGAAGCCAACTGCTATGCCATGTGCAAAGGTTGAGCCTGGTGTTCCACGACCGGCGCGGCGCGAACGATACTGCTTACCGGATTCAATATGATGCGGCTGCAATCCAGAACATCCTGATCCATGGGCTGCTTCCCATTGTGAGTTCCGCGGTTGGCTTCGTTGCCATGCTTTATGTAACCGCGCGAATCAATTGGCGGCTGGCGATTGTGGCTTTGATACTTTCTCCGGTGCTTTGGCTGTTGGCCCGCAACTCAGGCCGCAAGGTCGGCAACAGCTACGACGAAGTTCGCGAACTCGACAGTTCGGCGATGCTGGTTCTGCACGAGACGCTCGCCTCGGTTCGGGTGGTGAAGGCGTTTGGCCGCGAAAGGCACGAAGACGAACTCTTCCGTCGCAAATCGCGCCAGCGCATGACGGAACAGGTCCACCTGGCATCCATTCAGGCCAGTTTCCATGTGCTCATTGGCTTTTCCATTGCCGTGGGGACAGCCGCCGCCCTGGTGATCGGCGTTGGACAAGTCCAGGCGCACGCAATCACGGTGGGCGAACTGTTGCTTGTCATGGCCTATATCGCCCAGCTTTACGACCCCTTGCGCAACATCAGCAGCAAGATCCCCGAGCTGCAAGCCTCTGTTTCCAGTGTCCGGCGTGCATTCTCGCTGCTGGATGAAGTTCCGGAACTGAGTGAAAGTCCGTCAACTGTTCCGCTGAAAAGAGTCGCGGGACATTTCGTTTTCTCGGATGTCTCGTTCCAGTACACGAACGGGCCCCGTGTGCTGAACAACATTTCATTCGAGGTGCAACCGGGCACGCGGGTCGGAATCGCCGGTCCGAGCGGATCGGGTAAAACGACCCTGATCAACATGCTGACCAGGTTCTACGACCCGGTGGAGGGTTGCATTTCGCTCGACGGAATCGACCTGCGAAATTACAGGCTCGCCGATCTCCGCGAACAGTATTCCATTGTGCTGCAGGAGCCAATGCTGTTCTCGACGACCGTTGCCGCAAATATTGCCTACGCCCGGCCGGAGGCGAGTCGCGCCGACGTGGTGGAAGCAGCCAAGATGGCCGATGCTCATGAATTCATCGTGCGCTTGCCGAAAGGGTATGACACCCCGATTGGCGAAGGCGGACTTACCCTGTCTGGGGGAGAGCGTCAGCGCCTGGCGATTGCGCGGGCGTTTCTGAAGGATGCGCCCGTGTTGATTCTGGACGAGCCGACCAGCGCCGTGGACACGCATGCCGAACAGCTCATCATCGATGCGCTGGAGAAGCTGATGCACGGTCGAACGACTTTCATGATTGCGCATCGCTTGAGCACGCTGGAAAGAAGCGACCAAGTACTGGTTCTCAGAAACGGTCGTCTCAATTCCGTCGTCGGAGGTCTGCAACAGGCGCGGGAAGAGTTGCTGACCAATTCCGAGCCGCCCGCCAGTCCCAGCCGCGGCCCAGTGCTGGTTTGCTAGAGAAATCGGCCGCTGTTAACATTTTCCGGCAGCCCGCAAGCTCTCTTCCAGGTGGACACAATGGACTCGATGCGCTTGCTTCTCATCAGTACCTCCGTGGTGCACGGCACCGGTTACCTCGATCACGCGGAGGCTGAAATCCGAAGTTTCCTCGGTGCTGTCCGCAGCCTGCTGTTTGTGCCGTTTGCACTCTGCGATCACACTGCCTACGCGAACAAGGCGCGCCAGAGGTTTGCGCAAATGGGCTATGAAATCACATCGCTTCACGAGGTGGACGACATGGGGAAGGCGATTCGCACCGCCGAAGCCATTTTCGTGGGCGGTGGCAACAGCTTTCGTTTGCTGAAATCTCTCTACGATTTCGAGGTTCTCAAAGTTATCGGCGAACGGGTGCGCGGTGGGATGCCCTACATCGGATCAAGCGCGGGGTCAAATGTTGCCTGCCCCACCATTCGTACGACGAACGACATGCCCATCGTTGAGCCTCCGAGCCTTGCCGCCTTGAACCTGTTTCCTTACCAGATCAATCCCCATTACCTGGCCCCCATCCCAGGTTCAACCCACATGGGCGAGACTCGCGACGAGCGCTTGCTGCAATATTTGGAAGAAAACGAGATCCCGGTCGTAGGCCTGCGTGAGGGAGCGATGATTCGTTGCGAAAACGGCGAGGCGGTCCTGAAGGGCACGCACGGAGCGCGGATCTTCAAACGCGGCATTCCACCATTCGAACTTGAGCCCGGTCGAAGCCTGCGTCTCGAATAAGTGAGTGAGTTGGATGAGTTCGTTGACGCCCGGGTTGGCGCCAGGGCTGCATTCAGCATGGTGCACGTCGGCCAAACTCCTTATTGTGCGTCAGCGGGGCTGGTGATAACGTCTGGCTGGACGGCTCTGTCGGCGGCGCCGCGCATCCGTCGAAACTCGATGCCCGTTCCCTATCGAATTCAACTGGCGCAGACGGTCGAGGCGGCTCTCGACGGCGCGACCGTAGTGACCGCGAACACGCGAGCCAGCCGCAACCTGCTTCGCGCCTGCGACCAGCAACGCAAGCCAGGCGCGGGAGCATGGCGCACGCCTTCCGCGTTGCCGCTGTCGGCTTGGGTTACCGAGCTTTGGCAAGCGGCGCAGGTGAGCGGGGCGCTCGATCAAACTCTGCTCGGGCCGCTTCAGCAGCAGGCGCTCTGGACCCGGATTGTTGGCGAATCCCCATCTCCATCGGTCGTTCTAAACGGCCGCGAGCTGGCTCGGCTGGCAGCGCAGGCGTGGGAATCGATGCACGCGTATTCGGTTCCATTTCGCTCGGCGGAATTCCGCGGCACGGTCGAATCGAACTCCTTCCTGGCTTGGGCTAATACTTATCGCGAGGTCACGGCCGGCAGCAAGTGGCTCGATGCCGCGCGGCAGCTTGACGTTCTGGCGCCGCTGCTTCCGGCACTGCGGAGCTGGCTGCCGAAGAGCATGATATTTGCCGGCTTTGACCAGCTCACACCGCAGCAACGGAAGCTGATCGCCGCGCTCTCACTGCAAGACGTTGCCGTAACGATCTTGAGCGCGGAGCCTGATTTTGCCGCCGGAGATGCGATACGACGCGTCGAACTGGCCGACCGCTCCGCTGAGTTGACGATGGCCGCGGGCTGGGCTCGTGCTCACCTGGAATCCAATCCGTCGGCTAATCTCGGCGTAGTGATCGCGGGACTCTCGCAAATCAAGGATAGGGCCGAGCAGACTTTCTCCGCCATTCTTCATCCGGAACAATACTTCGCAGTTCGCGATGTGCCTCAGCGTGCCTTCGATATTTCGCTGGGTCAAGCGCTTTCCGAGTATGCAATCGTCCGCAGCGCCGTGATTTTCCTGCGCTTGCTTTCGGGGCCGGTGCCTTTGGCGGATTTTTCTGCCTGGCTTCGGTCGCCTTATTTCGGTGCGGTTGGCGAAGCGGGCGGCAAGCGCGCGCAACTTGATTGGTTTTTGTCGCAGATGCTCCCGCCTGCCGTAACGCTTGAGTCCGTGCTCGCAGCCACGGCGAAGGCGGTCGCCAAAGGGTACGCGGTTGTCGGCCTCGACAGACAACTACAAAGGGCGCGGCAGTTTGTAGCGCGGGCGCGAACGCAAGTGCTCTCCCCAAACCGCTGGATTAGCGAGATATCCGTCCTGCTTGGGGCTGCGCGATGGCCCGCTGAAGTTGATGGGCTGGTCTTGACCACCGCCGAATATCAGGCTCGCGAAGCGTGGGAAAACCTGTTCGCTGAAATTGGCAGCCTCGATCTGGTTCGGCCGCGTATGGAGTTCGACGAAGTGGTCGCGTGCATTGTCGAGGCGGCCTCCACCAGGATTTTCAAACCGCAGAATCAGAGCGCTCCGGTGCAGGTAATGGGCGAACTGGAAGCCGCGGGCTCCGGCTTCGATGCGCTTTGGATCGCGGGCTGGAGCGACGATGCATGGCCGCAAAGGGGCGCGGCGAACCCGTTACTTCCAATCGCTCTGCAGCGTGAGTACAACTTGCCTCATAGCTCCGCCGAAGGTGAGCTTGATTTCGCACGCAGGGTATCCGATCGCTTGCTGCAAAGTGCGGCGCAAGTCACGGTCAGTTGGCCGGCTGGGGAAGAAGATCGTCAACTCCGCGCCTCGCCCCTCGCTGCCTTGCTGCCGGTTGTCGGCAGCGACGATCTGGGCGTGCCATCGCCCAAGAGCCTGGCGGAATTATTTCCTTCCGTGACTCTGGAGTCGGTGCAGGACTATCGGGCTCCGGCGGTTGTCGGAGGCGAAATGCGGTCGCATGGGACACGCATTCTAGAGCAGCAATCGAACTGTCCGTTCCGCGCCTTCATAGAGCTGCGCCTCTTCGCCGCCCAGGCTAAGCGAGTCGAACCGGGTTTGACGCCGGCCAACCGTGGACAGCTTGTTGAAACCGCCCTGCAGTTTGTCTGGGATGATCTTCACGATAAATCCACTCTCGAAGCATGTGGCGACCAACGCTTGCAGGAAATCGTCAGCGCCGCCGTGGAGCGCGCTTTCAATTCGCTGGATGTGAAGCCGAACGAACTTTGGGAAATCCGATATCTCGAATTGGAGCGGCAGCGGTTGACAGCGCTGGTCCACGAGTGGCTCCAGTTCGAGCGCGGACGTGAAGACTTCGGCAAGGTTGTGCATCAGCAGGCAATTGAATTTCAGCTAGCTGGCCTGGATTTGCGCGGCCGCATCGATCGCATCGATCGACTTCCAGACGACTCGCTCGTGATCATCGACTACAAAACCGGCAGCCAGTCCTACCATGCCGGGCATTGGAGCACGCCTCGCCCCGCGCGCCCGCAACTTCCACTGTATGCGACGGCTTTGCTGCGAGTTCCCGGCACGAATCTCTCTGCTGTCGCATTTGCTTTTGTCAATCGTGGCGGGTGCCGTATGACGGGCGCAAGCGTCCGGCCCGAAATCTTTGGAACCAAGACTTTGCGCGGCCCGGCGTTAGAGGAGTACCTGGAGAAATGGGGGCCGGAGCTGGAATCGCTCGCCGAAGCATTTCTGCAAGGTGACGCCCGCATAGATCCAAAGCGTGCGCCGGGTTCCGCATCGCGATCGACTTGCGATGAGACCTACTGCCACTTGCGCGCGGTCTGTCGCATGGCGGAGATCGATTTCCCGCAGCAGCAGGCGGAGGAGCAGCCCGATGAACTCGACTAGCGTGGAGATCGTCCGGGAGCCCGCCGACGCCACGGTGCGCCAAGCCGCGATCGATTATCGCCGTTCATTTATCGTGCAGGCCCCCGCCGGTTCCGGGAAAACCGAGCTGCTCATTCAGCGCTTCCTCAACCTGCTGGGCAGCGCGGAAGTAACAGAACCCGAAGCGATCCTTGCCATCACCTTTACCCGCAAGGCAGCCAATGAAATGCGCAACCGTATCCTGGGCGCGCTCGAGCAGGCGGCATCCGGCGGCAGCAGTGGGGATGGCAACTCGAAGCTGACGCAGCAGTTGGCTTCCGCCGCTCTGCGGCGCGACCGTCAACGCCGATGGGCTATTCTCGAAAACCCGGGACGGCTTCAAGTACGCACGGTCGATTCCTTCTGCGAGTCGGTAACCCGGCAAATGCCGATTTTGTCGCGTTTTTCAGCCGGTGCGGAAGTCAGCGAAGATTGCGCCGCGCTCTATCAGCAGGCGGCCCAGTGGACGCTGCGGCTGCTGGCGCATCCCACGGCCAGCATTGCATCGGCGGTGGAAACCTTGCAGCGCCATCTCGACAATAATTTACAACGCGCGGAATTGCTGCTGATAGAAATGCTGAAGAGGCGCGACCAGTGGCTCCCCTTGCTGGGCCGTTGCGATCAGTACAACGCTGCTGAACTGACGCGTTTTCGCGAAGAGCTGGAAGCCTCTCTTCGCCATGCCGTTGGGGTCGAGCTGGCGGAGATTTGCAGCCGTGTTCAGGCCGCACTCGGCGCTCGCCGGGAAGAATTCGTGCGCCTGGCTCGCTACGCGGCGCGGAACCTTCAATCTTCCGCTCCGGAGAGCCGGGTTGCGCTGCTGTGCTCCATCGAGGACTTGCCTGGAGAAGATCCGGCGGAAGTAGAACGCTGGCTTGGACTCCGCGATTTCTTCCTGAATAAAAGCGGCAAGCTGTGGAGCCGGCTGACGGTGAAAAATGGTTTCCCTCCGCTTGCGGAATGCAGACCACACAAGCAGCGCTGCGAGGAGTTGTTTGCTTGGCTCAACGGCAGAGCGGCAACGGAAGGACTCGCAGCGGCACTGGGCCGGCTTGAGTTTTTGCCGCCGGTTACTTACAACGGCGAACAGTGGGAGTGCGTGCGCGCGCTCCTCGTCGTCTTGCCGCTGGCGGCCGCCGAGTTGAAGGTGGTTTTCGCCGAGCGGGGGACTTGCGATTTCATTGAAGTTTCGCAGGCTGCTCTTGCCGCTCTGGACTCGTCCGAACCCTCGCAGCTTGCGCTTTCTCTGGGCTGCCGGATACAGCACGTTCTGGTTGATGAATTCCAGGACACATCGGTGGCACAGGTAGAGCTGTTGAGGCGGCTCACGGCGGAGTGGGCAAACGGCGACGGCAGCACTCTGTTCCTGGTCGGCGATCCCATGCAGTCGATCTACGGGTTCCGCAAGGCCGAGGTCAGTCTTTTCGAGGATGCGCGCTGTGGCCGCGCCGGCTTGCCATCGCTTGTACCGCAGAAACTGTCAGTGAACTTTCGTTCCTCGGCGTCGCTGGTTGGCTGGTACAACCGGGTATTCGGCGAAGTGCTGCGCGAGTCCAACCGGGCAACCGGCGCCGTCAAGTACAATCCGGCCGAGGCCGCGCAGTTCGACCGTGCGGGCCGGTCCGAATTGGACGGAGTGCACCTGCACGGGGTCGAAGATCGGGAATCGGAAGGGGCGTGTGTCGCCGATATTGTCAAGCGTACGCGCCAACAGCATCCCGGAGACCGCATTGCAATCCTGGTTCGTGCCCGGACCCACCTGCCGGAAATCGTGCGCGCCTTGCAGGCGGCGGAGATTCGATTTCGCGCAGTCGACATTGAGCCACTCGGCCAAAGCCAGGTGGTTCGTGACCTGCATGCTCTGACGCTCGCGATTACCCAACCTGCCGATCGCGTGGCGTGGCTTGCGCTGTTGCGCTCGCCGGTTTGCGGACTCGCCCTGCCCGACCTTCTCGAACTATGCCGTGGAGATGACCGCGCCAGCATGATGCAGTTACTTCCATTGCGATACGCACGCCTTTCTGAAAATGCGCGCCAGCGTTGTGAGCGATTGTTCGCCGTGCTGTCTGACGCAATCGCCCTGCGTGGCCGGAGAGGTTTGCGCGAGATTGTCGAACGCACGTGGATCGTTCTCGGTGGACCCGTCAGCTCCGTAAACATCGATCAGGGCCTGCGTGACGCCGCGGCTTACCTCAATCTGCTGCAGCAATCGGAAACCGGCGGCGAGCTGGTGGATGCGGACGCGTTCCAGAAGAACCTCGAACAGCTCTTCGCTCCGACGGAGACCGAAATTCCCGAAGCCGTCGAGATTATGACAATCCATGGCGCCAAAGGCTTGCAATGGGACACCGTAATCCTGCCGGCGCTGGGACGTTCCACTCGACACGAAGCTGAACAACTGCTCTACTGGCGCGAGTCGGTAAGCGAGGGGCAGGCTCATCTACTGCTTGCTCCGATCGACTCGGCCGCCAATGCCAGCGTGGATAATGGCGTGGAGAAATATCTTAAGCGAATTTCAGCCGACCGTGGCAGGGAGGAACTGAAACGCTTGCTCTATGTTGCCTGTACCCGTGCCCGCGCCGCCTTGCACCTGGTGGCGGAGCTGCCTGAGGCAGACAAAGATCCCGAACGGGGTTCCATGCTCGCACTGCTCTGGCCAGCATGTGGGCTGGGCGCGGAGTTCGAGCACTTTCACGGCTCCATCGAAGGCGTCGCCCAGCCTCGCATCCCTCCCAGCGTGCTTCGCCGGCTTCCCCTCGATTGGCGACAGCCTGCTCCGCCGCCGGACTTGCATTGGCAGAGCCAAGACGAGTTTGCCGGCGAGTCGGAGCCGCAGTCCCATAGTTTCGATTGGGCGAGCCAGCGGCTTCGCAAAGTGGGAACCGCGGCTCACAGGTTGCTGCAACAGATCGCTCGCGAAGGCGTCGAGAGCTGGGATGAGGGCCGCATCCGCCGGCACGCCGGCGCGATCCGAAATCTATTGATCGAGCTCGGCGTGGCCGCGGACGAAATGGATGACGCCGCCGACCTGGTGCGGCGCGCGCTGGAAAATGCGCTCTCGGATCCGCAAGGACGCTGGATTCTTGGGGCGCATCGCGATGCAGCATGCGAATTGGAGTTGTCGGCGCTGATTGATAACTCGGTGGTTCGGGTTAAGCTCGATCGCACTTTCATTGACGAGCAGGGCACGCGCTGGATTGTCGACTACAAGACCAGCGAAATCGGAAGTGGGAACACCGCGGCTTTCATCGATGCACAGGTCGAAAAGTTTCGTCCCGACTTGTACCGGTACCGGTCCGTCATGGCTTCGCTTGAGTCGAACCCCATCAGGATGGCACTTTACTTTCCGTTGCTTCGTCAATGGCGCGAAGTTTCTTGAGCGCACAATCAACCCAGCGAGCGGGGCTTCGCAACGCAGGGCTGGCAACCTGAGGTTGAAGTTCGAAAGATAGTGTCTGCTATGTCGAAATTTCATTCAGAGTAGAAGAAATTGCACATCTCAGGCTTGCTTCGGTGGGTTTCCCGCAACCGCCCCGGCCTGTAACTGCGGTCAGGACGGGACATTGGAGACGGCGCTAGGTGGTTTGCTTTAGGCGCGTCTGTCTGGAAGGCGACATGCACTTAACCCGTGCATGATTCTCGCCACGGTCTCACAAATACTTGGTTCGAAAACAAAGGTCGAAGCCGGCGACCTGCGGATCGAGATGAGCGGGCTGCTCTACGCATGGATTTCGGGCGGCTTTGGACTGGTGTTAAATATGAGCGAGGGCGGCATGGCCATCCAAACCATGGTTCCCTTGAACGTGGGACAAATGCTCAAGTTCGGTTTGCCGTTATCCAAAGTTGGAGCTGAGCCAGCCGGAGTTGAGCTGACGGGAACGGCCGAGGTGGCGTGGTGCGACTGCTCTGGTCGCGCGGGGCTGCATTTCACCGATGTCTCCGAAGGAGAGCAGCTCCAATTGAGGAGTTGGCTCGAGCATGACGAGGACCACGATTACCCGCGCGTGCTTTGCCAAGAAGCGTTGCAAGATCTTGGCAACAGCCGATCGTCAGCGTTACTCAATGCAGAGGTGAACTGCTTTCAGTTTTTTGCCGATCGGGACGCAACAACTGCTCGATGAGCCTTTGTGGCAGGTATAAGTTATGGGGACGGAGATCGTCTTGCCGGGGCGCGGCTATTCGAGTTCACGACGCTGGGCGCGCTACAGGGTTGAGGTGCCCGTCGTGATAACGTTCCGCAGACGCGGGAAATTTACTGTCGTTGAAGGTCGCGGCTCGGAACTAAGCTGCGGCGGGATGACGATATTTATCCCGGTCGATCTGTATACCGGCGACCCGGTTGCCGTGGAGTTCACGCCGCCCTATTCCAGCCAGCCGGTAATCATGAAGGGCATCGTCCGCAACTGCCACATCTATTCTTATGGTGTCGAATTCATCAGTGACAGGGATGCCGCATAGCAGGCTGCGGCGCTCGCTGCGTCATGGTGAGTAACGCCCTGGCGCTAGTTGTGGAAGCTTGGCATCGGTAGCCGCTTGCGATTCAAAAATTATGCTTATGTGAGCCGCTTGCGATGGTTCAGGTCGGCGCACTTAGTTGTTATCGGGCGTGGTGGCAGACGAGGCTTTGGATTGGCTAGAGGCGCGTGAGATGGCGACCGCTGCCAGCGCCGAGCCGGTCCCCATGGCTGCAAACCCCAGAAGCCATGCGTGGCCGCTGCCGAAGCCCCCGCCCCGGTCGAGCACACTGCCGACCAACAATGGTCCGACCGCGCCCCCCATGAAACCAACCAAGGTATAGATTGCCAGCGTGGCGCCCTGCTCATCCGCTCGCGCCACCGAGACTATGCCGGCAGTCAGCGCGCCTGAGTCGGCTGCGATGGCGACGTTATAGGCAAACAGCGCGATTAAAACCAGCCCAAACGACACCTTGACGCAGATCACGGTCAACCCGCAGGTTGCGATGGCGCCGAATTCGAAGCGGCGAATCCAGCGGTTGCGGGTTTCGGGGTTCGCCCACTCCGCACCAATTATGCTAGCAGGAACACCGACGAGCACGATCAGCATCGACCATCGCGACAATGCTAACCCCGCGTCGGCGCTGTTGAAGCGGTGCCATGCGAACAACAAGTACGTCGGCAGCCAGGCGCGGAAGGCAAACAACTCCCAGCAGTGGCCGCCATAGGCGAGCACGTAAGCCATGGCGTCGCGATTGTGCAGCACCGGCCGGAAATCCAGTGGATGCCGGGTTGGCACGGCGCTCACTTCGCGTTGTACCGTTATGCCCCGGGTCGCGAGCAGGGCGAGCACTGCTCCGAATGCCGAGCCAACGCCGCCGGCAAGAAATGTGGCTCGCCACCCGTAGCGCGCCTCCACCCAACCGCTGATCAGAAACGACAGGCTGATGCCGACGGCGAAAGCTGTCGTGTAGTAAGGAACCGCCCGGATTCGAATCCTTCCCGTGAGTCGTCCAGTCAGCACTCGCAAGCCGGGCATGTAGGTGCCCCCGACCGCCAGTCCCGCCAGCGCCTGAAACAAAAATGCACTCCAAAAGCCGTTGGCGAACAAGGCGAGTCCCGTGCCCGCAATCACCCCGGTGGCGCAGCCGGTGAAGTATATTGCACGCGGATCGACGCGGTCGGTGAGCGCCACCAGCAGCGGCACACCGATGGTGTAGCCGATGAAGTAGGCACTGCTGATCCATCCCGCGCGCGTCGAGTCGAGATGCCAGAGACTTGCCAGCTTTACCAGGGTCGAGGCGAATGCGGCAAAGCCGGACAAACAGCCAATCTGAGCGAGAAACAGAAAGCCGACGAGGCGAACCGCCCGCAGGCCTTGCGCAGTTTCGTTCGAGTCTTTGCCGGACAAAGGTCGTTCCTCAGAGCACCTGACAGGACACTACATTACAGCAGATCGCAGCCTGCCGCCGAAGACCTTGATACCTCGATACCTCGGTTTCAATCCTGGCCGCGAACTCCGAATAACGCCTGCGGACGAGGTAGTATCTCTGGTGGGGTGTGTATGAAGAAAGCAAAGATCTCTTGCATCAGACTTGCAGCTACAGCGCTTGGCGCAATCTCGGTGGGGTCGTTCGCCATCGGCGCGATGGCGGCAGGTGCATTCGCGATTGGCGCCTTGGCAGTCGGACGATTGACGGTTGGCCGATTGGCCGTGCGCAGGTCGTCTCTTGGTTCCCTGGAGATCGGTGATCTCACGGTTGGGAGACTACGGGTCAGCGATCTTGCCGTGACCAGCACTCTAACGCTGCCGCCCGCCGGGCCTGCGGCATAAATCCGAATTTGCCGCCCCACGCGATCGAAAACACTGTCGCGAAACGAGGGTGCTCGGCAACCTGGCCCCATTTTGAGCACGGTGAATGTCTTGGGGACCGATCATGCCATGACAGTCTAATATGTCTTCTTAATGGAGTGTTGCCCAGGGAATTTCCATGAGAGCATCTTGACAGATAGCATCGAGGATTGCGCGGGCAAGAGGGAACGCTTCAGGGTCAAGACGCCCTTGCCTGAACAGGCGATCCAATGTGGGACCAATCACCAAGGCCAATTCGGCCCCCTCCACCGTTTCGTCGGCCATGTGATTCGTTTTTGCCTCACGATAAAGCAAGCCGCTCCCGAGCAGGCAGCCCATGCGGCTGTTCCGCCCCGCCTGGCAAGTTACGTAAAGATCACCCGCGCCAGCCAAGCCCATCACGGAGGTTGGTCTCCCGCCAAGAAAACTCACGGCTTGGGACATCTCCCTGAGCGCCTGTGCGAATAATCCAGCCGCCAGGTTATGCATCAGCGCTCCGTTAGAAGCTTTTCCCTGTCTGCTCAAAAAGCCGGCGGGATAGCCAACCGCTAGTGCGTAAAAATTCTTTAGCGCAGCACACACTTCAATGCCCACGACATCCGTGCTGGGGCGGACGTGATAATAAGGCGTGGCCAGCAGCGGCACGATCGATCTCAGCAGCCTGGCTTCGGAAGATCCAATGACCACGCTGGTATGACGCCGTGCTGCCAGCTCACTTGCAATACATGGTCCGGCGACCGCTCCGACCGGCAGGTTCTTGATTCCATGGCCAGCCATGCCGTCTCGAACCGAATCAGGCAAAATCTGAAGAGTGTTATCTCGAGCCTGAAGCCCCTTGGTCAGCAAGAGAATTGGTGTCGTGTTCCTGATAAGAGGCCCCAGTTGTTCCACTGCCCAGGGGATGCCTGCTGAACTCACCCCGAGCACAATCAGATCGCATGTCTCGCTGAGTGCTTCGCTAAGGTGGTCGTGAGTGTATGGGACTACCTGTTCCGGGAGCTTCATTTTGAGCTTGGGGTGAACGCCCGTTTCGCGCACGCTATCGATCCATTCCAAGTCCAGGTGAGTCCCGACCAAGCGCACGGTATGTCCGGCATCCGCCGCGGGAAAGCAAAAGGCGCTGCCCATTGCCCCCGCTCCAAGAATCAAGATTTCCGCCATCCTAAAATCCCTTCACCCAATGCTGAAAAAGTGGCATTGGTGTCATCCCGCTACGCGCTGGGTGACACCATCGAAGAGTTTTTCAGCAACCTGCTATGGCTAGAATACTTTCTTTCCGATTTCACGCAGCCAGGCAATTTGGGCTGTCTCCTCGACCATCTCGGCCACATTCTCCGCATCCAAGACGTTCTTGCCGACCGCTACAATCCCATGCGCCACTAACAGAAAGGCAGGCAGGGTAGGATGTTTTTCAAATAAACCGATAACTCTCGGCATCTCCTCCGACGGAACTACAGGAGCGTCAACATCGAGGGTAGCTATGGGAACGCCAAACTTCATACGCGCGTGATGCGTCACCAGCGGCAGGTCCTGCTTCGAGAAAGACCATGATGTTGCCCAGGGTGAGTGACAATGAACCACCCCTCCGATTGTCGGCACGTTGCGATAGAGGACGCCGTGCAGCAAGGCCTCGCGACTGGGCTTGCCGCTTCCGGCAACCACTTTCCCGTCAAAATCGGTTACCACTAAATTTTTTTCAGTGCAGTCGATGAAGGAGATGCCGCTGGGTTTTACAACCATCAAATCCTGGCCCGGAATCCGGGCGCTCAGGTTCCCGCCGCTTCCGGTTTGAATACCTCGACGGTAGGCCCTCGCGGCTGCCTCGATTAAATCCTTCGCGACTTCTCCTAAACCATTCATCACAGAATTCTCATTTCTCGACTCGATTGTAGTCATCCATGTAAGCCCTCCGCGAGCTTTTGCCGCCAGACTGGCAGAACTTGCCGTATCAGCGCATTAAAGCGTGAGGCCTCCCACGCGGAGCGTCCCACAAAAAGACCGTCAATGGCCGGCTGGCAGATGAGGTCGCACGCATTATCCGGATTGACGCTTCCGCCGTAGAGTATCGGCACATTGTGTCCTTCATGGGGAAAGAGCTGCAGCAAGGTTTCGCGGATCAGCCGGTGCTTTAGGTCGGCATAATCGGATCGAGCAGGTATTCCGTTGACTCCGATGGCCCAGACGGGCTCATAGGCCACCCATAGTCTCCCACAGTCTGCTTCACCCAAACCACGAAGTCCAACCTTTAACTGCTGCCGGAGCCGCTCGTCCCCGATATCCATTTCCTTGTCGTCACCGGTTTCTCCCACGCAAAGCAAAGCGATGAAGCCGTGGCTAATGGCGGAGATGACCTTCTTGTTCTCCTCGATATCGGTCTCGCGGAAGATGTGGCGACGTTCGGAGTGACCGATCTCCACAATCTGCAGCTCGAGTTCCTGCAACATGAGCGGCGAGATCTCGCCGGTGAACTGGCCTCTTTCCTCCCAGTGCATATTCTGGGCTCCCAGGCTGATCCGGGTGCGGTCCACAGCGGCTGAAGCCGAGGGGAGCGCGGTATAGGAAGGAATGACAAACAGGCAAAGGTCGTCAGCAAGGTCACCAGTCAAGCGCTCGAGATCGGTCAGGTAGGAGACCGTCTCCTTGATGGTCTTGTACATCTTAAGGTTAGTGCCGATATGGAGTTTACGACCCGTCATGATTTTGCGTAATTCGCTTTTTCGATGGCAATAATCGATTCAACCTTCGAAAGAGAGCGGCCACCCTTAAATTCGAGGCTCAACCATTCCCGCAAAACCTTCTTGGCCAACTCCGGCCCGATAATGCGAGCACCCATGCAGAAGACGTTGCTGTTGTTGCTGAGCCGGGCACGTTCGGCGGCGTAGTTGTCATGGCAGACCGCGGCATAGATACCGGGAAACTTGTTGGCGGTGATCGCCATGCCGATGCCGGTACCACAGATAAGGATACCCTCCTTGCCGTAATTGCTCGCGATAATCTTATCGGCAACTCGATGAGCAATCACCGGATATCCGGTTTGATCCTCCGCGCTATCTACCCCGACGTTCTCAAAGCTGCGTCCCTCTTCCTTTAAGACGCCGATCAGAACGTTCTTCAATTCAACCGCGGCATTGTCGCATCCGATCACGATCGGTTTCATGGACATGAGAATTTCTCCATCTGCACTTGTACGTATTTAGCGCCAAATCTCCATTGCCTTCCGCAATTCAGGGCATTCGGATGCAGCCTCATCCAGGGCCACGCCGCTTACCGCTGCTTCTACCGACCGAAGCATTGCTTTAGCGCCCGCGGCAGCCCCATCGGGATGTCCCTGAATCGCCCCCCCGACACCGAGGATGGTGTCAGGGCCCAGATCACGGCAGATTGCGGCCGCATTGAGAGGTGTTATTCCCCCGCCCACTGCCGTGCATACCTGTCTCATGCGACCTAAGGGAAGCCTGTGCGCCTGCACCGTCTGGAGATACTCCAGATAGCCGGGGCCCGTCCTTTCCGCCGGGTGCATGATCATCACCGCATCCGCTCCCGCCATCCGCGGAAGTAGCCCGAGCATAACAGCGCTACTGACTCCCTGAGTTGGCGCATTCATGATGCCGACTACCGGCATAATGGCCGAGGAAGCAGAGACTTTCCCCGAACTCAGCCGTCAATTCAGCCAAAGAGTCGAGACCAGCCATGACGAAATTGACCATCACCGCCTGGGCGCCGGCAGCAAGGGCCACTCTGGCATTCTCCCGCATCCTGGCTGGCCGGTCCGTAATGTTGACAATGTAAACAGGAGACCGGCCGGTTTCCTCCGCAATCCTTCGCGCCGCTTGCAAGTACGCCCTGACCCTGCCTTCGACTCCGCTAAGGCTGGTATTGGCCATCACCTCGTCATCCTTGATCAGGTCGACGCCGCCCCTGCCGGTTTCGTAAAACAGATCGGCGCCTACCTCCGGGGAGTAGCCAAGGCATGGCTTGATCATATTCAAGATGAAGGGCCGATACTTCACACCCGTCAGGCGGCGTAAGCCCGCGATGCCCTGTCTAGGACCGGGGAAAGCGTACATTGCTTCGCCGACAAGTTCCAGATCGATGAGCCTGATCCGGATCGCGGTAGATACGTCGTTGCCGGCCAGCCCAACCAGGAGCATCGCCAGGCTTTCTCCGAAGTTGTGAAGCGGAAAAGCAATGCGCAACAGGCTCGTAGAGGAATCGGCTCCCGGCATGGGATAGCATCCGACGACACGAGCCTGATAGTTGTCGACCATCGCCCTGGTAATGCCTGGCAAGGGCAGCCATGTGCCTACGGTTTGGCCGGACGCGAAGTTACCTGCCCGTTTCAAGACATCCTGGTCGGTCACGCCAAAGGCAAGGTAAGTGGCGAGCACATAGCTGCCTTCCTCCAACGATTCCGGGCGATCGAAAGGCAGATCAAAGTATGGTAGCAACCGATTTCCTCCTCTCCGCGCTTCCGCGATTACTGGGTCCTGCTTGCCTGCAAGCAACTCACGCATGGCCCCCGCTGCTGCTTCGCTGAATTCATGTCGTTGATATTCGCATCGATCTCGATGACCTTGATTCCGGGCTTTAACCGTGTGCGCAAAGTCTCGATCAAGGCGTCGTCCACTTCCGCGTCCCATAAAGGTTCCCCTTGCGAGGCGGCTTGGCAAAGCCGCCAAGCGGAATCAAGACCGTGACCGGACCGCTGTTCCTGTTGAGACGTTCGACGATGATCGATCCGACCCGCACGATTTCTTCTTTGTGCAACTTGATATGCGCGATGTCGGCATTATGGAGGACGTACTTTCGCCTGTCCATATCCGCCGGCATTCGCGGATTCCAAAATCGATAAAGTCGACCCCTCCCGGTGCGATGACCTGCGGAATACCGGCCTTGCAGGCTGCCTCCAGCCGGTTGCTCGCGCCCGCCGAAAAACCTCCTGCGAAACATTTCCGCGACGATCTCGTGGAGAGTGAGGTCCATCACCGCCTTGAATGGTTCCGGCGGCAATCAGCTCTTCCATGGCCCGGCCGCCTGCCCCCGTCGCATGGAAACTGATCACCTGGTATCCCGCTTTTTCAAGAATTCGGGCCGCCTGGACCACCCCGTTGGTGACTCCCATTTGCGTCAGGCCGATGATCAGTCTCGTCGCCGACGCGAAGCGGCTGTCCGGCGTGCGTGGCCATCCCGACGATCGCGCCAACCGCATTGCTCCAGGATCGTGCGGGTCAGCACGTTGATCCCCGCGATGTCCGCCACCGCCGGCATCAGGACAATGTCCTTGCTTCCCACCAGCGGCTCAAAAGTTCGCCGCCCGCTCGCCACCGTGGAAACCATCAGCTTGGGCGCTCCGATGGGGAGCGCCTTCATGGCCTGCAACGGCCGACCGTGGTGTTCTGCACGCCGCCGATCGACAGGATCGCGTCGAAGGCGCCACGCCCGATAGAGGTCGGGCGCCAGCATGGCTGCCCCCGCCGACATGGCGATGATCCTCTCGTGCTTCTGGCTGTGCTGGACAGGATCTGCCAGTCGTCTGCCGCCCGCCCGCATGACATCCTCGCGCGGCACATCCGCGGATCAAAGTCGATCGCCCCAAGACACTGACGTCAATGATCAACGCTCGACAACCCAGACGTTCGATCATTTCCTTGATGAAAGAGACTTCGGCCTCTTTCGTGTCCAGGCTGGCAATGATTGCGATCAGTTTTCTTCATGGCTGGAATACCCGCCTCCCCGCGGGTCAGCGCATTCCGGAGTTAGCGTATCCGGAAGTTACCGACCGGGCGAGATGACTCTTTGCCAGTGTCATTCTGAGTGAGCGCAGCGAGCGAACCGAATCCTATGTATTCGATTCGTAACCTGCCATAGATCCGTGGTCGCGAAAGACAAGATCAAAGTCCCAATACGGGCGTCTTCTTGATGCGCTCTCAATGCCGGGCTCATGGCACGGGAGCAGCAGCCCGGGGTTTGCGGCCCGATTCTTCTGAAGCTCGATACTCTTCCAGCAGGCAACGATATCGGCGAAGCGCGCGGGAGGCGTTATCGTGTAGTGGATCTGGGGAATAGGGTTGAGGTTCGCCAGAATGAAAAGCGAATCGCCCGCGCAGATGTAGCTGCCGTCTTTGGTGTCGACCTCAACCGACTGGTGCCCCGGCGAATGCCCCGGCGTCGGAAACACCCTCACCCCTTCGACAATCTCTTCTTCGCCATCTACAACATCGATCTTAAGGCCTTCAAACGGACGGCGAAGCCCCAGAGCAGGGTGTTCGTAAGATTTGTAGTAGAGAGGAATAGGATCCAGAGCAAACTCGTATTCCTTGCGGTGCGCAATAAACTGGGCCTTGGTGAATTTTTCCATGTAGTAGACATGGTCCCAGTGCATATGAGTGAAGATCACCTTGTCGATGTCCGCGCACTAGTACCCTATCTTTGCCAACTGTTCGTGGATCGCCATGCCCTGCGGTTGGTACGAACCGCCATGATGGTATTTGTCGGCCCGCTCGGTCCAGGCCATGCCCGTATCGACCAGGATCAGTTCCTTCCCGCCCTCGATAAGAAAAGTAAATACCGGAAGGGCAACTTTCTGGTCACTGATGTTCTCAATGTATTCAAGAGTCGAATGATGGTAATGGTATTGCTTGGGAAAGGTGGGAATATATCCTGTATTAATCGGTCTGACCGTTAAGTTTGCCATTGAATTAAAGCCTCCACTTACAACATTAGTTCCTGTTACAACTGTCTTAAGTTTCTTAGGTAGCCTGGAGCTGGTCTCATAAATCTAGTCTGACCATTTTCGGGTGACGATGTCAAAGAAAACGGCGGTCAAAATCACCGCTCCCGTGACCAAGGGATGGACCATGGAGGGGACCCCCATGAGGTTCAAGCCGTTAACCACAAGGGTCAGAATCAGGGCTCCGATAATCGTTCCCGGAATTCCTCCTTCGCCTCCCATCAAAGAGCTTCCGCCCATGACTACGGCCGCAATCGCTTGCAACATAAAAGGCTCTCCCATTCCCTCCTGGGCGGCGTCGAGCCTGGCCGTCATGATAATTCCCGCTATGGCCGCCGTGAATCCACTCAAGCTATAGACCAGCAGCAGTGTCTTGGTTATCTTGATGCCGGAGTAGCGTGCCGCCTCACGATTGGCGCCCAAGGCATAGATTTCCTGGCCGGAGACGGTCTTTTTCAAATAGAAATGGAAAGCAACCGCCACCACAGCCGCAAGCAGGACGGGAACGGGAATCATCGACAGGTAGCCCGAACCGAGCCACAAGAAGTTATCGGGAAGCCCGAAGATGATCTTCCCCTGCATCAAGATCATGGCCAAGCCATTGGCAATCCACATCATGCCGTAGGTCGCCACAAAAGGCGGAAGGCCGAAAATGCGTACCAGGACTCCGTTCAACAGGCCGAAGAGAGTGCCCAGGGCGAGGCCGCAAGCGATTGCCGGGACGATGGGCGTACCGTTGATGATCAATTGAGAGGTTAGACAGCCTACCAAGGCCATCACCCCTCCCACGGAAAGATCGATCCCGGCGGTAAGGATTACGACCGTCATTCCAACCGCCACCACCACCAGGATCGTCGATTGCCTTAAGACACTGATGATGTTCTTCAGGGTAAAAAAGTTCTCGTTCAAAAATGATAAAACGATACACAGGGCGAGCAGACCGAGCGGTCGCAGCAGGGGGCCGATGAAACGCTTTATGCCGGGGCCTTTCGGCTTCTCGATAAAGCTCGGGGTTTCGGCGATCTCACTCATTTCACCGGCTCTCCTCAGCCCCGGACAGGCGCCGAACCAGAATATCGAAGATGATTGCGCCGAGCACCACCGTCCCGATCAGGGCAAACTGATACATATTCGGCACGCCTGCAACGTTCAGTCCATTGCGCAGGACGGCAATCAGGATGACTCCGAGAATCGTATAGGCAACGCCGCCTTTGCCTTCTTCGAATGAGGTTCCGCCGATGATGGTGGCGGCAATGGCATCGAAGTCCCACCCCAATCCCGCGGTGATATGACCGGAAGCGGTCCGGGAAGCAACCAGAATTCCCGCAATTCCCGCCAGCAACCCGGCGACCGCATAGGTCGCAATCAATGCCGCGGTAAGGTTGGCGCCGCTCAAGCGAAGCGCTTCGGAGTTTCCGCCAAGGGCATGAATGTTGCGGCCGAACGCGGTAAATCTCATCAGCAACAAAACTACGCCAAAGGTTACCAAGGCAATCAGGATAGGCATCTTGATGCCCAGAGGCGCTCCGTTTGAGACAAACTCTAAAACATCATCCCTGACCGCGATGGACATTCCCTCGGTAGAAACCAGCCCGGCACCGGTGACCACACTTGCCATGCCTAAGGTGGCGATGAAGGGCGGTAAACCGAGGCAAGCGACCATCACGCCATTAACCAGGCCGCAGACTCCGGCAAGCAGTATGCCACCCAACATGGCCAGCCAGATCGGAAAGCCGTGTTGCGCCAGCAATGCAAATCCGACTCCTGCAAAACCGAGGACAATGCCGCACGACAGGTCAATGCCCTCCGTCAAAATCACCAGGGTGGCCCCGATTGCGAGGACCAGCAACGGCGCGGCCTGAACCCCTATATTCGATAGATTGCTTGCCGAGAAAAACCCGGGGGCAAAAAAACTGTACAAAATGAACAACGCCAGAATAATCCAGATCACCGGGGGGATACTTACGACGCGAAGGTAAACTCTATTCTTCATAGTCCGTCATCGCGCCCCGCTAACACCCAGCATCAAGGAAGCCACTTGATCCTGGGTGGCTTCGTCATGGTTGAACCTTCCCTTGATCTCCCCCTGGTACATCACATAAACGACGTCGCTCATCCCCAGGACCTCCGGCAAATCGGACGAGATCATCAGAATCGCAATATCCTTTTGCACGAGGTTATCCATCAAAGCATGGATTTCCACTTTGGCCCCGATATCGATCCCGCGCGTCGGTTCATCGAATAGCAACAGTCTTGATTCCGTATCCAGCCATTTTGCCAGGACCACCTTTTGCTGGCTGCCCCCGCTCAGGTATTTCACCTTTCGGTTCACGGAAGGAGTCGCAATCCTCAGTTCTTTCACAAACCTCTCGGCCAGACGGGTTACCTTGGAATCATTGACTATGAAATGTGGAAAGTGAAGTCTGAGACTTGCCATCACCACGTTGCGTGCCACGGAGAACTTCAGGGTCAGTCCGAAAAACTTACGGTCCTCGGGGATCAGGCCGACCCCTTTTCGCACCATCTGAGCGGGTGAGCGCGGCGTCACTTTGTCGCCGAAAAGAGCAATCTCCCCCTGCTCAATCTGGCGAATGCCGAAAATTGCCTGAGCGAGTTCCGTACGGCCCGACCCCACCAACCCGGCAATCCCCACAATCTCACCTTTGCGCACAACCAGATCAATATTTCTGGGGCCACCTCTTACGGAAAGTCCTTTTATGCGAAGCGCCTCTTCTCCGGGTGGCCGGCGCCTCCGGGGGTACATTTGCGAAATATTCCGTCCTACCATGATATGAACCAACTCATCGTTGCTGAAATCGTTCATCAATCCGGAAGCGGCATTTTTTCCATCGCGCAGAACCGTTACCCTATCGCCGATTTCCCGAATTTCTTGCAAGCGGTGAGAAATGAAAATGATCGCGACGCCTTGCGCGCGCATTTCCTTGATCCGCTTGAACAGGCACTCGACTTCGCGTTCGGTCAAAACCGCGGTGGGTTCGTCGAGAATCAGGATGCGGGGGTTTGCCGCCATGACCTTGGATAATTCCACCATCTGCTGGATGGCAGTGCCGAAATGTTTCAATGGCTGCCTGGTATCGATATGGACATCGAGGGAGTCCAGCAATCTCCGACTCTCCTCATGCATGCGGCGGTGGTCAATGACGACGCCCCAGCGGCGCGGTTCCCGGTTCAGAAAAATATTCTGGGCCACATTCAACCATGGAACCAACATGAACTCCTGATGGACTCCCCCGATGCCATGCCGCAAGGCTTCCACGGGGCGGTTAATCTTGATTGGCTTTCCGGCCAATAAGATTTCCCCTTTATCGTGCGTGTAGGCCCCCATCAGGATCTTTCCCAGGGTGCTTTTCCCGGCGCCGTTCTCGCCGATTAATGTGTGCACCTCACCGGGATAGACATCGAAGTCGACGTTCTCCAGGGCACGAACCCCGGGGAAATCCTTTGAGATTCCCCGGGCCTGAAGAATGGGCGCTTGAGCCACCATGTTTTCCTCTGTCGTGCAGGAGGCTAAACGCATCCGGCCTCGCGCAGCTTCATCCGCTATTTTTTCCACCATGCGGAATTCTTCAAATAGTCGTCGATGGTGGCCTTCGAGATTATGGGCTTATCCTGGGCTGAAGGAAAAGGCATAAAGGCTTTTGCCGGCTTGGCGCGTTCGTTTAGGTATCGCACCATAAAGGCGGCAGCGCAGTAGCCGCTCCCATAAGGATCGGTATTGTAGGTGACGGCCATCTGATCTCGCTTGATGGCCCAGCTTGCATCTTCGCTTCCATCAAAGCCGGCCACAAGGATGCCTTCGCCCTGTCGTCCCGCGGCTTTGATGGCCATGATTGCACCCAAGGCCTCCTCATCATTGGCGGCGATGACTGCCTTCACGTTGGTAAACTTTTGCAGCAGGTTCTCCATCACCTGCATACCGGCAACTCGCTGGAAGTTCGCGGGCTGTGAGGCAACTACCTTGATCTTGGGATACTTCTTCAGGACCTCATTGATGCCGCGGAGACGCTCCCTGGCGTTATCGGCCTGCGGCGGGCCCTCCAGGATAATCAGGTTGCCCTCGCCTTTCATCTTCTCCGCCACCCATTGCATAATCACCACTCCGGTTTCCGCATAGTCGACACCGGTGCGGAAAAGCACTTTATTGCTATTGGCCGGGGTTCCGATGGTCGCAACAGGAACTCCCATGGCAACCGCCTTTTCAACGGCAGGGACAATGCCGTTCGAGTCGGCTGGATGAAGGATCAAGGCATCGATTTTCTTCTGCAGCAGGTCTTCGACGATCCTCATCTGTTCTTCAATGCTGTCCTGCTTGGCGGGAGCAAGGGTAATTGCCTCGAACCCCATGTCTTGCGCCGCTTTTCTGACTCCCGCCAATTGCGCCACCATGTACGGGTTGGTCGAATTCTTTACGATGCAGGCGATCGTATACTTCCTTTTCGCCTTCACATCCGTTCTTACCTGCATTCCCAACCCGGTTACCGGGTAGAGACTCTTAACTTCCGCCAGGTTCGCCGAGACGAAAAAGGCCACAAGGCCAATCACGATCAAAACAATCCAAATTCTTTTCATCGCCGTGCTCTCCTTCTTACGTTTTTATAACCCTGGAAGCCTTCTATAGCATTTGAGAATTGGTTCTTAGCTGCTGAAGAGCAGTCTTCAGTCTTGCCGAGAGGAACCTGATCGCGCGCATAGTGCGTTTCCGTGCCCTACGAGGCTGCGGGAAAACAGGTTTCAGGTGAAGCAAGTCCGCAAGCTCTTGTACAAGGATCTTGGGATGCCCACATCACATAGCGCCGCGCTCGCTGTTCGGTACGTTTTCAGTAGACTGCCAAGTATAAGAAAGGCGGTATAGGAGGTAAACAACAAACTCCGCAACCACCGTCGCATATTTGAAGCCGGCCGAAATTTTTGGACAAAATCCGTCGCGATCTAACTATGAAACAGCATCGTAGCTTAACCTTAAGGCGATCTCCAAATCGCTGCAACGTACCTAAGCGTTCGCCGAAATGAATGCACGCGCCATGAACGGGCCTCTAACTCCCGCCGTGTATCGGCATTCCATCACATGCCGAGCATCCAGTTCGCACAGCTTTGTAGGGCTGGGTTGACCTTTCGAGCCGCTAGTGACAAACCGCAGCCCCGGGCTCGTGGAGAAACAACTGGCGCGGCAGAAAAAGAAGTGAGAAATGCTGACTTCGGCGCCCCGGTCTTCCATCCGTTATCCCCTGCAAAATCACATCGCATCACACCGGTAAATTTCGCAGTTCAGCAATCAAGATTCGGAAGGAGAATCCAATCATGGTTGCTCGATTATTTACCTGATGACGAATAGATAATCATTACGAAAAAATAGGGTTAACCTAAATATTAAAAATGCGGTTTCCCCAGTTATTCCGTGCCAGTTTTAGCTCGAAACGCATTTTGAGCTCGTTGTAGGTAGCTGCTGCAACTCGTTGAAAATCAGAGTTCAATCGCAATGCAGACCGGATTCGCCACGGCAATCTCGCTAGGGTGATGCCGCTGCCTTAAGGACTAGGTTAAAACCTTAGGAAATCTAGGGTTTTACCTAGTAGGGCCTCAGGTGAATGTTCGACTGCAGTTGAAGGCGCCGATTTGTAACTTCTCCTTAACATAACCGGTTCCCGAAGGAGAAGGAATGAAATCAAAAACCGGCGTTTTCATACTTGCTGTGGTTAGCCTCGTCGGGATGATCGGGTGCGGGTCAGGGTCGGGTTCGGGTTCGGCCAATCAGGCTTCCGCCGCCTCGCCTTCCAGTGCCACCGCAGCGCCCGCTCCCTCTACGCTCGCGGCCCTGACTTCGAACAATACCAGCGCCAGCAACAGCTTCGCCGGCACCAGCAACGGCAACATACCACCGGGAAACGTCAGCAAAGTCTCGTTCCGCAACTTGCTCTATGCCGGCGACAGCACCAAGATCTATGTCCACGTCCAACCCTGGTGGGGAGAGAGTTCGCACATCAATATCGGCTACGATTCAGCCGACCCCGCCGAGGTCAAACTCCAGATCAACGACATGATCAGCCGCGGCATCGATGGGCTGGTTCTCGACTGGTATGGTCCTGAGACTACGCATGAAAATAACGCGCTGATCGCGATCATGAATGAGGCCCAACAGCATTCCGGCTTTGAATTTGCTGCTTGTGAAGATTCGGGGGCGCTAACCGGAGCGCCTGACGTTACCGCCAAGCTCATTGCCGATGTCAATTACATCTACAGCACCTTCGAGCAATCGCCCAATTACATGCGCAAGAATGGGCGCCCGGTCGTCATTCTGTTCGGCGAAGAAACGCTTCAGATCAACTGGGCGCAAGTCGCTGCCAGCGTACAGGGCAACCCCCTTTTCATTTGGCGTAATAACGGCGGTTTCACCCAGCCGCAGTCGGCGGGCAGCTTTAGCTGGGTCGGGCTTACCAGTAATCCAGCAGACCCCGGGCTAGCCTACCTGGATAGCTTCTACCAGACGGCTTTGGCCACGGCGACCATGCAGACTTTCGGCTCGGGATACAAGGGCTTTAATGATTCCATTGCGCCCTGGGGATCGAATCGCTTACTCGACCAGCAGTGCGGACAGACGTGGCTAAGTACCCTGGCCGATATCGGCAACCACTACTCCTCGGGGAACCAACTCGCCAACATCCAAATCCCAACCTGGAACGATTACGAGGAAGGAACCGAGATCGAAACCGGCATCGATAACTGCGTCTCCATTTCGGCTTCCGTAACCGGGCAGACTCTCAGCTGGAGTATTTCCGGGCAAGAGAACACATTGCACCACTATGCTATCTTCGCTACCGCCGATGGAGTGAATCTGGTGCCATTGGGAACGGTAAATGCCGGTACCCATTCCGCCGACCTTGGGGCCTATACCTTGAGTGCGGGCAGCTACACGCTGTACGTTCAAGCAGTCGGCCAGCCCAGCATCCTCAACCACATGTCGGGACCAGTAGCCTTTTCGCACTAACCATCACGGCATCGCGCGAAATCGCTAAGTAGGGAGGTTCCCGACATCCGTGAAAAGATGATGGGCCACATCCCAAACCATCATTCCCCGAGCACGTGTGTGTCGAGATGAATCGGCGGATTCAAAAGTGCGCTGACAAACGAGATCAGCCAGTGACTCCACCTGTAACGCAACCGAGGGCGCAGGATATCTGGGTAACGGGCTATGCCGCCTACGCCGTCTTCTTCCTACGTTCTGCCCACCGCTTCTTCATCATCTCGGATATACGCTTCCTGGCGGCAGGACTCATTTTCCGGCGACTGCCCGATTGCTTCGGGGAAGCGGGCTTGGCTGTTTTCTTGCGTCTCTCCGCCCACCTTGCTTTCGCGGCTTCGGATATACGTCTGCGACCCGCGGCACTCATACGGCGACGACGCGGCTTCGGAGCGGATTCGGCGGCGGCCTTGAAAACGGCCTGCGTGCGGACACCAGTGTCGTTTAACGCTTCAAGGGCGGCAATAGCTTGATTGATGTGGTTGAGTTCGGCGCGGAGGTCAGAAAGAATCTTCTTAGTATCCACTCAAATGTTCTCCTCAAGTTAGCTAACAGCTAAGAATAACAGGAGGCAAGTGCGTGTGGATAGTAATTGACACGGATACTTATCAATAGACATGAACAGCCTGCGTTCCAGATCGTCGGGTAGCACAAGCGTGCGAGTCCCCAGGTATGGCGAAGAGCTACCGCTCCCTGATTTGCCTCAAACAAAAATGTTGTCTCCGCCCAGGCCGCGAAATTTGCTTCTGAAAGGGCAGCGGGCATGCTCTGTGAGCAGGTTGATCGACAAGTTGGATCGCAGCGCGATTGGGTCTCTATTTCGCACCGGAGGAACGCGGTGACCCGCCGCATCTCCCGCGTAGAACGGTGAGCAGCAATGATCGGGGTAGCTATGAAACATGGCCGAAATAGTGCTACCCTCTTTATCAAAGAAGCGTGGGCCCAGGTATGCCAAACATCTATATTGCACAAGCCCGGTGGAGATTTCGCGGCACGTGGCAGCACCTTGAGCGCGAGTTAACTGCTCACGACATGAGCGAAGCCGGGAGGATGCTGTACAGCTTGCTTCCTATCACATTCTTTCGATCCCAAGACCATGCGGTTATGATTCGCTATCCGTTAAAGCAGCAATTGGAATTGGCCGCAGCTACTCAGAAGGCTGAAAATTGAGTATGGCCGAAGGTTGCTCGAATTACTTGACCACATTTTTTTTGCGCTGGCGTAGCGTGCTGACATCGTGATCCGGGCGGAACCCGGCGAATTTCCGTCTCGAAAGTGATACGCACGGCAAGCGCTATCCCGTGGCCCCTCGGCCGGGCTGCGGGTGAATCTTCCTCAGCCGAGCCTTTTCTAAAGAGTGGTAAGGAGTAGAATTGTAAGAATGCGCTCGTTCACCTCGTGGACTGGTTCTTCGCAGGCCACAACGCGGTTCCCCGGTAATCATGAAAAGATCCATTAGTTCAAACGGAAATGCTGAAAAAAACTGAGGTAGAGTAATGCCCGTGTCTATTGACTGGCCTTCTTCGCGTACGCCGCGTTCGCCGCTTTCGCCACGCCGCCGCGCCCGCCTCATTATCATTTTGATTATCGCCGTTCTTGCCGTTGTCTTCGGCGGCCGCATGGCGTCGTCGTATTACATTGACGCGCTTTGGTTCGGTTCGCTGGGCTACCTAGATGTGTTTTGGAAAACACTGAGTTTTCAATCGGGGGTCTTCGCGGCCTTCGCTGTAGCCACATTCCTCGTTTTATACGGATCGTTTCTGGCTTTGAAGCGGGCGCACCGCCATGATTTGCCGAGCAGTCACACACTTTTCATTGGCGGGCAGCCGGTGAGTGTGCCGGTCGGGGCGATTCTGCACCCTGTCGCGCTCGGCCTCGCGTTGATTGTCGCCGCCACAACTGCCGCCGGCATGATGGCCGAGTGGCCGACGCTGGCGCTCTATTGGTACGCACCGCGCGCTTTGGGTGGCGTTGTGGACCCAATCTTCGGGAAGCCGCTGAACTTCTTTCTGTTCACCCTTCCCGCGTGGCAGCTCATCGCCGGCTGGCTGATGATGCTGGCGGTGATGATCTGCGCGGTCGCCGTTTTCTTTATCCTGATTACCGGCGGCGCTCGTGCGCTTTCTGGAGACCGCGGCAGCTACGTCCACTTGTCCTGGCGCGGGCTTTCCATCGCGTTTTCGTTCTTGTTGCTGATCCTCGCGATGCAGGTATATGTCGGCAGGTTTGAGCTATTGTTCGCCGATCATACAGTCTTCTCCGGTGTGACCTACACGGACGCGCACGTCACGCTCCCCGGCCTGCTCGTGGTCTGTGTGGCGCTCGTTCTCGGCGCTCTGATCGTAGCCTTCAATGCCGTGTCGACGCCGCGCATACGCTGGTTTATCGCTGCGGTCGTTCCGGCTGCGGTATGTTACCTCGCCCTTCAGGGCTTGGGCTGGTACGTCAGCAGCTTTATCGTCAAACCGAACGAGCTGGTCCGCGAGCAACCCTTTATTGCCCATAACATCGAGCTGACGCGGCGGGCCTACGGGCTAGACCGGATCGCGCAGCGGGAGTTTCCCGCCGAAACCACGGTGGAAGCGACCGATGCGGTGAATAATCAGCCGACGCTCCAGAACATACGGCTGTGGGACTGGCATGCACTGCAGGACACCTTGCGTCAGATTCAGGAGATCCGCACCTACTACGACTTTCCCGATATTGACATTGATCGCTATGAAATCGATGGTGCGAACCGCCAGGTGATGCTTGCCACGCGCGAGCTAAACGTCGAGAAGCTCCCGGAGAGCAGCCGCAACTGGATCAATGAGAAGCTCATCTATACTCATGGCTATGGCATCACGATGAACCCCGTCAACGGGTTCACGCCGGAAGGGTTGCCGACGCTGTTTCTGCGCGATATGCCCGTCCAGAGTACGGTGCGCGGCCTCAGCGTGACACGTCCGGAGATTTATTTCGGCGAGCTAACGAACACCGACGTATACGTGAAGACGAGGCAGAAGGAATTCAACTACCCGCAAGGCCAGACCAATAGCCTCACGTCCTACGAGGGCAACGGCGGCATCGTCCTCGGGGGTTTCCTGCGTCGTATGATCATCGCGCTCGATCGCGGCGACCTTGCCAAGTTACCTTTCAGCGACGACGTGAACCCGCAGAGTCGCCTGCTGATGCGGCGTAGCATACGCGCTCGCGTGCAAGCACTGGCGCCATTTCTTACCTATGATCGAGACCCGTACATCGTGGTTGGCGAAGATGGCCGGCTAGCGTGGGTCATGGATGCGTTTACGACCTCAGGCAGCTATCCGTACTCGCGCCACTACCATCTCGGCAGCGATACCATCAACTACGCACGCAACAGCGTGAAAGTCGTCATCGACGCCTACGATGGGACAACGACGTTCTATGTGTTTGACCCAACCGACCCGATCATCGCGGCATACCGCGGCATCTTTCCGAGCCTCTTCAAGGATGCCTCGGCGATGACGCCGGCGATGCGTAAACACGTGCGCTACCCCGAGTTGTTGCTCAATCTACAAGCATCCGTGTACGGCCTGTATCACATGACGAATCCGGAAGTGTTCTACAACCGCGAGGATCTGTGGACGGTCGCTACCGAATCCGGCACGGACCAGCGTGGCCAGCAGACGACGCAGCCGATGGAGCCGAATTTTGTGTTGATGAAACTGCCGGGCGAAACCGGGGTGGAGTTTGTCAACATTCTGCCATTCACGCCGGCGAACCGGAATAATCTGATCGGCTGGATTGCCGGACGCAGCGATGGCGCGAACTACGGCACGGCAATGGTCTACAACTTTCCGAAAACGAGGCTCATCGACGGCCCGGTGCAGGTGGAATCGCGGATCGATCAGAACGCGCAGCTCTCAGGACAGCTGACGCTGTGGAATCAGCAGGGATCGCACGTGCGGCGCGGTAGCCTGCTGGTAATTCCGATTGGACGGGGATTGTTGTATGCGGAGCCGATCTATCTGCAGGCGGAGCGGAGCCCGATGCCGGAGCTGCGTCTGGTCGTGCTCGCCCTGCAGGATCGACTTGCCTATGGACCGACGTTCGAGTCAGCGATGACAGGACTATTCGGCGGGGGGATCTCGTCTACGAGCGCTGCGGCTGCTCCGGAGCCGGCGCCACGGCAGGTGTCTGCCGGCGCGCTCCAACCCGCGACGGATCTCAAAGGGCTCATCGCGGAAGCCTCTAAAGACTTCGCCGATTACCAGCGCCTGACGGCGGCAGGCAAACTCGGCGAGGCTGGGCAGAAGCTTGACGAGTTGAAGCGCAAGCTCGAAGAGCTGAACTCGCGTCAAAAATGATTTCGTTGGGCGCTCATCGCCGCATCGAATCGAACAAGGCCGCCAGTGTGGCGGCCTTGTCTCTCAATTCAAGCAAGAAACTGGTTATCAGACCGTCGCTGGTTGAGCCACCTGCTGCAACGCGGCAGCAAAGGCTGCGACAGCATGGTCAACCTGCTGCTTGGTGATGACGAGCGGCGGTTGGAAGCGCAGGACATTGCCGAAGGTTCCGCCCAGACCTATCAAGATGCCATCGCGTAACAGAGCGTCCTTCAACGCTTCGGCTTCGGCGGCGGCCGGCGTCAGCTTTTCGTCCTTCACCAGTTCAATACCGATCATCAGTCCCTTGCCACGAACATCGCCGATCATCGGATTGGTCTTTTGAATCTCACGGAACTTGCGCATCGCATACTCGCCAACCTCGGCGGCATGGCCCCAGAGATTCACCCTCTCCATGAACTTAATGTTGGCAAGAGATGCTGCGCAACAGACTGGATTGCCGCCAAAAGTAGAGAGGTGATCGCCAGGCTTGTAGGCGTCCGCGATTTCCGGACGGGTGGTGAACATGCTCAGCGGAAAACCATCGGCGATTCCCTTTGCACTGACGAGAATGTCTGGTTCCACGCCGTAATGCTCGATTGCGAATAGCTTTCCGGTGCGCCCAAACCCGGACTGAACCTCATCGGCGATCAAGAGGATGCCGTGCTTATCCAGAACTTTCTTAACTTCCTTAAAGTAGTTTGGCGGCGGAACGATAATTCCACCCTCGCCCATCACCGGCTCGGCGATAAAAGCCGCGACATTTCCCGAGGTCGCATAGAGAATGGCTTCTTCCAGTCCCTTCGCGCATTCGATCGCACATCGTTCCGGATTGTCGGGCCACATCGAGCGATAGACGTAGGGCGCCGGCGCGAAGGCGACGCCGGGCAGATAAGGACCGCCTCTCTTCTTGCGTCCCTGGTTGCCGGTTACGCTCAGCGCTCCCATGCTGCGGCCGTGGAAGCTGCCTTGAAGCGCAATGAACTCCGATTTACCGGTGTAGAGGCGCGCAAGTTTTAACGCGCCTTCAATCGCTTCAGCACCACCGTTACCGAAGAAGGTTTTCTGCAAACGGCCCGGCGTGAGGCTGGCCAGCTTCTCGGCCAAGTCGGCAACCGGCTGGACATAGTAGCTGTACGAAGAGCAATGCACCAGCTTGTCCATCTGTGCCTTCGCCGCTGCAATGACATCCGGATTGCAGTGGCCGGCATTCACCACCGAAATTCCGGCAAAACAATCCAGGTATTCACGTCCATCGATGTCGGTGACCACCGCGCCACTGGCTTTCTCAACCACGATGGGTACGACCTGCTTCACGAACCCGGTCATGACGTAATCTCTATACTTCCGCATCGTATCGTTCATAAGTCCTCGCAATCCGAATGAGATCTTTCTTCGAAGCTGTAATCGCAAATTCTTTCCGGTCCTGGCTGGACGCCGGTTCCGGCATGCGCTCGAAGCGCCGGGCACCACATTGCGCCGATTGGCGGCGGCGGTTCATCCCAACCTCAGGATAACTTTTTTATCATGTATGAGAATAATTAACAATGTCTATTTTATATTCTAATTTAGCGCCGTTTATTGCACAGCCCCTGCTAATGTGTACTAATATATTTAACACGTTAACCGGGCGACAGCGGCACGGTAGAAGAGCGAAACAGCAAGAGAGGAGCGGGGTTCGATATGCCTAACGCGAGGGCGTCCAACCGGAAGGACTCAGGATTCGATATCGGCAACCGCCTGCGCAGGCTGAGAAACTCACGCGGGTTGTCGCAACGCGCCTTGGCGGACCGTGCCGGGGTGTCGAATGCCGTGATCTCTTTGATCGAGCAGAACAAAACCAACCCTTCGATCGGATTGCTAAAAAAAATCCTGGATGGAATCCTGGTTTCGCTTGCCGATTTTTTTTCGAATCATCATGACCCGCATGAGCAGTGCTTCTTTACGGCCGCCGAACTGGTGGAGATAGGGGGCGGCAAAATCAGCTACCGCCAGGTCGGCCATAACCTCGTCAACCACAGCCTGCAAATTCTCCATGAACGTTATGCACCTGGCGCGGATACAGGCGAGAACCTGCTTCGCCATGAAGCCGAGGAGGGAGGCATCGTACTGCGAGGCCAATTGGAGGTGACGGTGGGCGGCGAGAGGCAAGTGCTTGGACCGGGAGATGCTTATTACTTCAATAGCCGGCAGCCGCACCGCTTTCGGAATACCGGCAAGGCGGAGGTCGAGGTGTTTTCAGCCTGTACGCCCGCGAATTTTTGACAGGTATTACCAAAGGAGATGGAGCGTTCCTCTTCTTCTCTCTTCCTTCTCCCGATGCGGTTAATCGAGGTAAACGCGCGGCACGCGCCAGTTGATTCCGCAGGTGATCTCATAGGGGATGGTGCCGGCCCAGTGCGCATGATCCGCAGCAGTGACGGAGCAGTGTTCGGACTTCCCGATCAACAGCGCCTCGTCTCCAATCTCCGCTCCAGGAACTCCCGTAACGTCGATCGTCGTCAGATCCATAGAGATTCTGCCAACCACCGGAGCGTAGCGGTCGCGGACGATGACTCGTCCCTTATTCGACATCGCACGGTTGAAGCCGTCGCCATATCCAGCCGCGATCACCGCGATGCGTGAAGGTGCTTTCGTCACATAAGTTCCGTTGTAACCGATGGCTTGGCCGGCTGGCACTTCGCGCTGGGAAACAATGCGGGTCTTCCAGGTAAGCACTGGTTCAACCGGGAGCGGCGCGGGAAGTTTCACCCCGGCGCGAGCGCTGAACGGTGGCAGATAACCATAAAGCGCGAGCCCTGGGCGCACCATTGTGTTCCAAGTGTCAGGCCGCCCGGCGATGGCGGCACTGTTGGAGAGGTGGCGCAAAGGCGGCTCCAAACCCGCGGCCCGCAAAGTGGCTAGCACCTGGTTGAAAGTAACGATCTGCGCGGCAGCATCATCCGCGCCCAGCACTTCGGAAGAAGCAAGATGGCTGAATACGCCTTCCAACGCAACGTATTCCGAAGCTGCTATACGGCGTGCGAGCGGCTCGGCTTCGGCGGCAGGAACTCCCACCCGGCCCATGCCGGTATCGATCTTGAGGTGAACCGGGAGTTTTCCATGAGCGCGCCGCGCCTCTAGCGCACGATCGAGGTGCTCAATGTGATCCAAGGTCCAGACGGCCGGGGTGAGGCGGTTACCGATGACGGCATCTTCTTCGCCGCGCCAGAAGCCGGTCATGAGCAGGATGCGTCCGCCGATGCCAGCCTCGCGGATCGATGCGCCCTCCTTCGTAGCGGTGACGCCAAACCACTTTGCACCGTCAGCTTCGAGCGCCCGCCCGCATTCCACTACGCCGTGGCCATAAGCGTTGCACTTGATCACCGCACAAACCGTCGCAGGCGCCACCCGTTGAACAATAGATCTGAAATTGTTGCGGAGAGCACGGAGAGAAACTTCCGCCCAGTTCGTGCGTAAATGAATACCAGACTTGAATTCAACCGTTGCCATGGTCGCAATTTTAACGCAGGGCGAGCCCCTGTTCGCGCAGTTGCTACCAGACAGTATCAGGGTACGGCAGCTTTGCTTGCTCGAAAGAAAATTTCCACCTCTGCTTGGCAAAGGTAGAACAGCGATCCGAGGCGGTGCGGCGCTGGCCGCCTCACCTCGGATGCCTAAAGGAAAGCAAATCTACGGATTTACGACTGAGTCGAACGTTACCTTGCCGTTCTTGATGGCCAGAATAGTGGCCGATTTTTTCGGATTATGGTTTTCGTCAAAGGTAATTTGGCCGGAGACCCCGTTGAAGGTGATCTTGGTCAAGGCGTCTCTCACCTTTGCCGTATCGTCTACGCCAGCGTCTTTGATCCCCTGCAGCAGGAGGTTGGTCGCGTCGTACGCCAAAAGGCCGGGGTTGTCCGGAATCTTGGGCTGCCCCTTGTCATCCTTGTACTTGGCGCCGTAGGCCTTTACGAAGTTCTGGACTACAGGCCGAGTGTCCTCGGCAGAGTAGTGGTTGGTGAAATATCCGCCGTCCGCCGCCTTGAGATCCAAGTCAGAGGAATCCCAGCCATCACCGCCCATGAAGGGAACCTTAATGCCTTTCTCCTTCGCCTGCTTTACCGCCAAATTGACGATATTGTAATAGTCGGGGAGATACACCATATCCGGCTTGGCCGCCGATATTTTGGCCAGAATCGCCGAAAAATCCGTGTCCTTGGCGGTGTAGGTTTCTTTACCGACGATCTTGCCGCCGCGTGCCGTGAACGCCTTCTCGAAGTACTCGGCCAAGCCCTTGGCATAATCGTTCGCCTGATCGAACATGACAAATGCAGTCTTCAGCTTTAGGGTATCAAGAGCAAACTTGGCAGCCACGGTACCCTGGAACGGATCGATAAAGCATGCCCGGAAAATGTACTCCTTTACCTTGCCGTCCTTGCCAACAGTTACGGCAGGATTGGTCGATCCGCCGGTGATCTGGATGACCTTCTTAGCGTTGGCCACCTCGGATATCGGGATGGATGCCTTGGAGCAGTACTCGCCAATGATGTAGTGAACCTTATCCTGGTCGATCACTTTGTTAGCCGCGTTGACGGCCGGGTCCGGCGTACACTGGCTATCTTCCACGATCGGCACGATCTTCTTGCCGAGGACGCCGCCCTTGTCATTCCATTCCGAGATGGCCATCAGGGCGCCATCGCGCGTCGAGATCCCGAAAGTGGGAGCGGGACCAGAGAGTGGGGCAAGCACGGCAACTTTAATGTCGCTGCTGCCGCTCTGGCAACCTACAGCGCTTATCAGAAGGGCTGCCAGAATTATCATTCCTGCTACCTTGAATGCGCGCATACGTTAATCCCTCGAAGAAACGGTTCTTACTCCAAGATTGAATGAGATCACGGCCGGAGATGATCCGTTCCGCCGTGGTGTAAGTTGGGCTGTTTGTTTACTCTCCGAATCGAAGAACCTTTTCTGTGATCCTCAATCGCAGGACTGCTTACGTTGAGCAGCCTGTCTGATCAGCCAGAATTTTCCCTCGAGCCCCTAACCAGCAGCTATAAAACGCGCCGAAGCCAGAATTCCCGGCACACGCCGTAGTTGCGCGTGTTGCAGGCCAAGCGAGGCGCTACGGAATGTGTGAGCCACAGAGCTACAGCGTAATTGCTTGTATGCTCACATCAGAGCAAGCTGGTTTCCAGCAGCCTGCTAATGGCTCCTATCGTACCGGTGATGGGCGAAATTACAAATGCCAAAGGCGAACTTGCCGATGATAATTTGCCAAATGCCGTTCCATTCTGGAATTCATCATGCAATTTAGGGCTTCGGCAACACCTATCCAGACATCCGTTTCCTCTTGTCTGCCGCCGCCGACACCATTTTTTGTTCCTAAACGACTGCTTGGGTTATGGCTGGCGGCCCAGATCATCAAACTTGGACGGTGCCCCATATCTGCTGCAGTTATCAGATGTGGGATTCTGCTCCCGCCCCAGGGGTTTTGCGCAGGCTGCCAGGGTTATGCCACAATATTCGCACCTCCAATGTCTAACCCAAACATTCCAGAATCCCAGCCCAGCGATTCCAACGAGTCATTCGACGAACTTCTTTCGCAATACGAGCAAAGCCACTCACACCAGGCCGAAGAGGGTAAAGGCCGCGAGGGAACGGTGATTGCCGTCTCTGGCGAGTCGGTTTTCCTCGACATCGGCTTCAAGACCGAAGGCATTCTGCCGCTGACGGCGTTTGCTGGCGCCGGCGAAGAAGTGAAACCCGGCGATAAGCTGCTGGTTACGATCAAGGGGCGCGATCCGGAAGGTTATTACGAACTGGCCCGCGGCAAAGTGGAGCGGCCCACCGACTGGGCTTCTCTGGAGAAGGCTTATACCGACCGGGCGACGATTGCGGGCACGGTAACTGCCGTGGTCAAAGGCGGACTGAGCGTGGACGTGGGCGTGCGGGCGTTCATGCCGGCTTCGCGCAGCGGAGCGCACGATGCCGTCGAGATCGAGAAGCTAGTGGGGCAGGAGATCCGCTGCCGCATCATCAAACTCGACGTGACGGAAGAAGACGTGGTGGTGGACCGCCGCATCGTTGGCGAAGAGGAAGAGCGCGCCACCAAGCAGCGCCGCTACTCGGAAATCACGGAGGGTGAGACGGTGAGCGGCGTGGTTCGCAGCCTGACCGACTATGGCGCTTTCGTCGATATTGGTGGGGTGGATGCGCTGCTGCACGTCGCCGAGATCTCCTGGGCCCGCGTCAACAAACCGGCGGACGTGCTCTCGCTGGGGCAACAGATCGAGGCCAAGGTGCTCAAGGTCGATGCGGACAAGCGGCGCATTTCGCTCGGCATGAAGCAGCTTCAGCCGTATCCATGGGATTCGGCGGCTGAAAAATACAAGGTTGGCGAGCGCGTGCGCGGCGCGGTGACGCGGGTAGCCGAGTTCGGAGCGTTTGTCGAACTGGAGCCAGGAATTGAAGGGTTGATCCACGTTTCGGAGATGTCGTGGTCCAAGAAGCTGAAGAAGGCCAGCACCATCGTGACCCCGGGCGAGAGCGTGGACACAGTGATTCTGGCGGTGAACGCGGGCGAGCGCCGCATCTCGCTGGGCCTCAAGCAAATGCTCGGCGATCCGTGGGCCGAGGTGACGCGGAGGTTTCGGTGGGCTCAGTCATCGAAGGCCCGGTCACCAGCCTCACCAAGTTCGGCGCCTTCGTACAGCTTTCAGAAGGCGTCGAGGGCATGATTCACATCAGCGACATCAGCGCTGAGAAGCACATCAATCACCCGCAGGACAGTGCTGAAGGTTGGGCAGGCAGTGAAGGCCCAGGTGCTTGAAATCGATACCGAAAAACGACGCTTGCGGCTGGGCATGAAGCAGCTGGTTCCGACCAGCTTGGAAGAATACATGGCCGAACACAAGCCAGGCGACGTGGTCACGGGCCGCATCGCGGAAGTTTCAGACGGAGAGGCGCGCGTGGAACTGGCCGAAGGCGTCCAGGGGAAATGCCGAATGGCCGCTGAGGGTACTGAGAAGGGAGCGGAGCCGGCCGAATCGAAGGCGGATCTGTCGTCGCTGAGTTCCATGCTCCAGGCGCGATGGAAGGGCGGTGCCAGCAGCGGCGCGTCCAAGCGCGAGAGTGCCCGTGCCGGGCAGGTTCGCAGCTTTCGGATAGCGCGCCTGGATGCGGCTGCTAAGAAGATTGAATTGGAGTTGACGGAATAGGCTAGGCCGGTTTCCCAATAAGCATATCCCGAAATATCAGACTGTCATGGCGAGCGAAGTTGAGCCACCTTTTGTTCCTGCCCCCTAAAACAAAACCGCTCGACCCAACAGCGCGGTTACCATCCACATCCGACGTCGCCGGCGCGCGCCGCCGTTGCGCGTGTTGGGGTGGAAAGCTGCGCGATGTAGCACTGCTCACCGCGCAGCCCTTTCGCACTTACTACCCCGGCCAACTGACGACCCGCTGCCGCTGTTCGCCGAGTTTCGTGATCCCGGCGTGGATGGTGTCGCCCGGCTTCAGATGAATCGGCGGCTTCCTGGCGAAACCCACGCCCGGCGGGGTACCGGTCGTAATCAGGTCGCCCGGATGAAGGCTCATGAAAAGGCTGACATAGCTGATCAGCTTGGCCACCCCGAAGATCATGGTCTGCGTGCTCCCTGTCTGCATGCGCGTGCCGTTCAACTCCAGCCACATGTCGAGTGCCTGGGGGTCGCCGACCTCTTCGGCGGTAACCAGGTAGGGTCCAACCGGTCCGAAGGTGTCGCAGCCTTTGCCTTTATCCACCGTGCCGCCGCGCTCTATCTGGAATCCCCGCTCCGACACGTCGTTCACCAGGCAGTAGCCAGCGACATGCTTGAGGGCATCCGCCTCGGAGACGTACTGCCCCTTGGTGCCGATGACTACCCCGAGTTCGACCTCCCAGTCGGCTTTCGTCGAATCCTGGGGAAGGATAATGTCGTCGTAGGGGCCGTTCAGGCAACTGGTAGCCTTCAGGAAGACCATCGGCTCCTTTGGAATCGCTTGGTTCGTCTCTTTCGCATGATCGCTGTAGTTAAGGCCGATCGCGATAAACTTGCCGGTTCCGACATAGGGAATCCCAAGCCTTGGCGTCCCTTCCACAATGGGCAGCGCCTGAACCTCTATACGGTCCAGGACTTTCAGGCTTTCCGGTGATAGACGGTCGGCGGTCAGCTCACCGATCAGGATCGACAGGTCGCGAATCCTTCCTTGTGAGTCAAGCAAGCCCGGCCGTTCGTGACCGGGCGGGCCATAGCGCAGCAGCTTCATTCCAAGCTCCTTCTGGGTGATGCGATTGGGGCCGAGACGGGGATAGGATGATTACACGCTTACCGCTCGACACGGTTCCAATTCTACTGCGTCGCTTCGCCTGGTGTTTACGCGGGTAAATCAGACCGGTTGGCAGCGCTCAGCGGGGCTTAGATTGATACCGCTTATCATGTCTTTCTATCTGGTCCTTCATTCGTCCAACCAGCCAACTGGAGGCTGGGCGCATTAAATGACGACGGTAGGAGCTGACGGTTACAAACTTCTGGCCAGATACCCGATCAACAGCAGAGAAAAACACCTTTTCGTCCGCAAATGGAGCAGCTACTCCGACGGAACTCCCACTCGCGTGAGAACCATAGCTATTCACAGAGGCACTGCCGATACTGACCGCTCCGGTAACATCCTGCCTGGAGAGAACCAGTAATAGGTCTGCATCCTCCGGGCGTTGAACAAGTTTCCAGCGGCCCCACTCCTTCAATTTATCCCGAACGGCGTCAGTCAAATCCAGATCGGTGCCATCGTTGATCAGGCAGGCCGTTTTAGCATCGCTGATATCTGTAAGAGGAGAATTTGGCTCCGTCGCGGAACTGGGCGAGGTCAGCACGATGATCCCCAATATGTACGCCAGGAACGTTTTCACCAGTATCCTCCAAACGGTAAGGAAACTGCCCTGGATGGGATCAGTTGGACGCGGCGGGGTTGCACTTGTGCATGGCCTGAACCAGCGCTTTTGCCGACTGGACTGGCACCCACTGCATATTCGTAGAGACGTTTTCTCCGCCGCACTCCAGCGCTTTCTTGTAAATCACGGTATAGCCGTCCCGGCCCTTGGGGAATCCCGTAAATTTTTCAAATTCCCGGCAATGGGATTTGGTGCGGACGATGCGCCCGAACACGTCTTTTCCCGTGACATATTCACAGGTGGGATCGGCTTCGCTGGCCTTCAATAATTGTGGCGGCCCGCCCCGCGACCAAACCGATGGCGAGTAGCAAACCAGCAGCACTACCAGAAGAGCTTTACGAAGCATGAGCCCTCCTCGACGCAGTACAAATGGATTTTATGATTTCAGACGATAGCACATCCGCGGGTGTGCGACCGGGAAAATTCTGTGCGCCGGCCGACACCGTTTCCCAAATCCGCACAGGCCCTTACCGTCTTACCGCCGGTTATGGAACGCCTCCGCCGTGCTTTGACGCACAGGGCGGTGACGAAGCTCACTGCCCGCCGTTTCCTCCGCTTCTATGCTAAAAGCTTAAGATTAGAGACCTGTTCTGCCTCCTCCATGGAGCCGGTGTGCATCGGGGATGAAATGACTTCCGTCGTTAAGCATGTGCCGCAGGCAAACGACACGCAGCAGTTGATGCGCGACCGCGAGCATCTGCGCTTGCTCTTGCAGGTCAACAACGCTTTGGTCTCGCACTTGGACCTGCATGAACTTTTGCGTGCGATCTCCGATGCGCTCGGGCGGCTTATCCAACATGACTATTCCAGCCTGTGTCTCTACGACGAGGGAACGCGCGAATTCCGGGTCCACGCCTTGGAGTTTGCGACCGGCAGCGGATTGATCCGAGAAGAAGTGGTGTTCAAAGCGGAGGGCTCGCCCGCCGGTGAGGCATTCAGCAAACGCCAGCCCTTAGTGGTCGACAACCTGGACACGCAGCAGTTCCCCAACGATGTCACCGGATGGCTGCTGGCCGAGGGCATCAAGTCGGCCTGCTGGCTGCCGCTGGTTCGCGGTCAACGCTGTTTCGGCGCGCTCTGCATCGGCAACCGGCGTCCGTCCACGATTTCCCGCGAGGAACTCCCGCTGCTGACCGAAGTCGTCAACCAGGTTGCCATCGCGGTGGAAAACGCGCTGGCTTTCCGGCAGATCAGCGAATTCAAAGACCGGCTCGCCAAGGAAAAGGACTATTTAGAAGACGAGATCCGGGCGGAGTACGACTACGAAGAGATGGTGGGGCGCAGCCCGGAATGGCAGCGCCTGCTGGAACAGATCGAGACCGTCGCTCCGACCGACGCAACCGTTCTAATTCTGGGTGAAACCGGCACCGGCAAAGAGCTGATCGCGCGCGCCATTCACAACCGAAGTCCCCGCCGCGAGCGCACAATGGTGAAAGTGAACTGCGCCTCGGTGCCGACCGGACTGCTCGAAAGCGAACTCTTCGGACACGAAAAAGGCGCTTTTACCGGCGCGATATCGCAATACATCGGCCGCTTTGAACTGGCGCACAAGGGAACGATTCTGCTGGACGAGATCGGCGACATTCCGCTGGAGTTGCAGCCGAAACTGCTGCGTGCCCTGCAGGAGCGGCAGTTCGAACGGCTGGGCAGCACCCGGACCATCACGGTGGACCCTCGCGTGATAGCCTCCACCAATCACGATCTTAAGGAGCTGGTGCGGCGGCGCGAATTCCGCGACGATCTTTATTACCGTCTGAATGTATTTCCCATCGTGGTTCCACCGCTCCGGCAAAGACGCGCCGACATTCCATTGCTGGTGCGCTACTTCGTGCACAAGTACGGTAAGAGAATGCGCAAGCAGATTGGCGCCATCCCCGCCGCAGTCATGGAACGGCTGGTCGGTTGCGACTGGCCGGGCAATGTTCGCGAACTGGAAAATGCAATCGAGCGGGCCATTATTTTGTCTCGCAACGGCGACCTGCCGATCGGCGAACTCCAGCAGGGGGGCACCTCCATCGTTCCCCTCGAAACAGCCGAACGGGCATTTGTGCTCAATGCTCTGCGAGAGTGCCAAGGCGTGATCGGAGGCCCCAACGGCGCCGCCACCAAGCTTGGCCTGAAACGCACTACCCTGAACTCCCGCATGCGCAAGCTGGGTATCTCGCGGCACAATTTATAGTCGCCGCGACAAAAGAACGGCCTTTCCGTTTTAGGTGAGGCAGACGCATGAGCTGTTGCGCAAGAACCTTGGGGCGCCTACATCACATAGCGCCTTGCTGGATGCCCCGTCGTGCGCGTTTTCCGCAGCCTGCTAAACGACCAGCTCCGGAATCTCAAGGTTGCGTTTGCGGAACGCGGACAGAAATGCCTTCACGACCTGCGGGTCGAAATCGATTCCCGAGCGTTTTTCGATGATCTCTTTGGCTTCAAAAGGCGCGCTTCCCTTGCGGTAAGGGCGGTCGCTGACGATCGCATCATAGGCATCGGCCACGGCGAGGATGCGCGCTTCCAGAGGAATATCGTCTCCGGTTTTTTCCTCGTAGCCCGTGCCGTCGTAGTGCTCGTGGTGGAAAAGGATGATGGGCAGCACACGGCGCAGCGAACCGCCGACGGGTTCCAGAATACCCATTCCCTTGCTCACGTGCTGGCGCATCTCGTGGTATTCTTCTTCGGTCAAGCGGGCCGCCTTGTAGAGGAGTTCGCGGCTGATGTCCAGTTTGCCGATGTCGTGCAGCAGCGCGGCCGCGCGCACATCCTCAATGCGTTCCTCGCCGAACCCCATTTCGCCGGCGATCCGCGTGGCGAATATGGAAACCCTGTAGGAATGGTTCTGCGTGTATTGATCCTTGGCGGTGAACTGCCTCAAGATCATCAGCACCCCATGATAGGTTTCCCGCAGTTCACGCAACTTGACTTTATCTTTCTCGTACAGGGTACCCATCGCCACCGCCGTAAGCACCAGCGAACCGCCCCAGGCGACTACCGAAAACCAGCGTTCTCCTTCCAGCGTGAAAGCGCTGGCCGCGAACAGATTGGGGTTCAGATACGCCAACAGCACGATGAGCAGAACGCTGGCCACCGCGGTGGAGACCGCATGCCGCCGCCCATAGAAATAGGCTGAAAAGATCGTCGGCAGCACGTAGAAGTTCAGCATCACAGAGTGCGAGGAAACCAGGAAGTTGATCAGCGCCGCAATTCCGAACAACGACAACAAGAGCCAAAGCTCTCGATTCACGTCCGCCAGCTTCTTGAGCAACGTCTCTTTCACCGCCGCCTCCAACTGTGCCGATGATCATCTTGACATCGGCCATCCCCGCGCAAACATTACCGTGGAGTTTGAGTCCGACTGATATTCAGCCCGAAATTCGTAGCTCAATATAGCGGGAACTGTGGATGCCGGCAAGGTACGAACGTACCTACCTCGGTAACCGTGCCTCTCGGTTTCCTAGGTCTTTTCTACTAGAACATGCTTCCTGGGGCGCCGATTGGCCTGCAATATCTTTTTCCTCAATCGTAGAGATTTAGGCGTCATCTCGACGAATTCATCTTCAGCAATAAACTCAATGGCCTGTTCCAGATTGAGTGGGCGGATAGGGAACCAGACGAACAGCTTCGTCGGCGGTCGAATGCGCGCATGTTCGTCATGCTTCTTTTCGCGCACGCAATTTACATCGAGATCGTTATCGCGCGAGTTTTCCCCGATGACCATGCCCTCGTAAACTTCGACCCCCGGCCCGACAAACAATTCGCCGCGCTCCTGCAGGCCCCAGAGGGCGTACGCCGTAGTAGCTCCCGGACGATCGGCCACCAGCGCACCGGTGGGACGGTGAGGAATGTCCCCGAGCCATTCGGTATAGCCGTCGAACAGCGAGTTCATTACAATCGTCCCGCGCGTATCGGTCAGCAATTCGCTGCGCAATCCGATCAAGCCGCGGCTGGGCACCCGGAAGTCGATGCGCACGCGGCCGTGCTTCGGTCCGCCGCCTCTCGCGCGAAGTGCCCTGGTTGCTCATCTTCAGAATCTGGCCCTTGCGTCCGCCAAGCTTTTCCATGACCACGCCGACAAACGCGTCTGGAACATCGACGGTGAGGCGCTCGACGGGCTCCATCAGCTTGCCGTCCATCGTGCGGGTCACAATCTCCGGCTTGCCGACCATCAGCTCATAGCCTTCGCGGCGCATCATCTCGATCAGAATCGCCAACTGCAACTCTCCACGGCCCAGCACGTTGAAGGTGTCCGGACTGTCGGTCTCCTCGACCCGCAGCGAGACGTTGGTCAGCAATTCCTTTTGCAATCGTTCGCGCAGATGGCGTGAAGTGACGTACTGTCCCTCGCGTCCGGACAACGGCGACGTATTGACCGTAAACTGCATGGCGATCGTAGGCTCGTCGATGGCGACCCGCGGTAACGGAGCGGGTGTCTCGATCGAGGTAATCGTGTCTCCAATGTTGATGCCCTCGACGCCGGCGACGGCAACGATATCGCCCAGGTCGGTGGCGTCGATCTCGATTCGCTTCAATCCGCTGAAGGAAAAAAGTTTGGTGATCTTCACCTTGTCCATCGAGCCGTCCGGTTTGGTGATGCCGGCTTCATCCCCGTTTCGCAGCGTGCCGTTGAAGACACGCGCGATCGCCAGGCGGCCGAGATAGTCGCTGTAATCGAGGTTCGCCACCAGGATCTGCAGCGCGGCCTCCGGCGAACCCTGCGGCGGCGGTACGGTGGAGAGAATGGCATCGAACAACGGCCGAAGATTTTCTCCCGTGCCCTCCGGCGAAGTTGCTGCCGTGCCCAGCTTGGCGTTGGTGTAGAGGATCGGAAAGTCGAGTTGCTGCTCGTTGGCATCGAGATCGATGAACAGGTCGTAGACCTCGTTCACCACCTCCTGCACGCGGGCGTCGCTGCGATCGATTTTGTTGATCACCAGCACCGGAGGCAGTCCCGCCTCAAGCGCCTTGCTCAAAACGTAGCGAGTCTGCGGCAGCGGTCCTTCGCTGGCGTCCACCAGCAGCATGACTCCGTCCACCATCTTCAAGGCGCGCTCGACTTCTCCACCGAAGTCGCTGTGGCCCGGAGTGTCGACGATATTGATCTTGATCCCGTGGTAGTAAACCGCCGTGTTCTTTGCCAGGATGGTGATGCCGCGCTCGCGCTCGAGCGCATTGGAGTCCATGACGCGCTCGGCAACCTGTTCGTTGGCGCGGAACGTGCCGCTCTGTTTCAGCATGGCATCTACCAGCGTGGTTTTTCCGTGGTCGACGTGGGCGATAATGGCGATGTTACGAATATCGGTGTTCAAAACGGAGTTTTCCTTCGGATTCAATCACAAGAGCGGTAACCGCTGTGAATGGGACGACTCTTTTAGTCTACAGCATGCGGTTTTGCGGCGCTGGAGAGCGGCTTGAATCCTACCCTATGCTCTCTGGAGTTTTTTGCCCTAGAGGAGAGACAGAGGCTATGTGGGGCGTAGGCGGATATTGGGAGCATTGGCTCGCAACCGCTTCGCTCACTTCAGGTTGCGCTTGGAAGCAGACATGGCTTGGACGTCAGAACTTCAGAACCAAAGTCCCGTCCTTGCGCTCTGTTTCGGCTGACCTTACACTTCCGGCATGGCCCGCTCCCGACCCGAACCCGATTCGACCCCAGCTCAAGACCCTGAAATTCCAGCCGAAGCTGCCGGAACGGTTGTTTTCTGCGTGCAGGGTGCCGACCCTGAGGTGCAGGCCTACGCCATGGCCAAGTACTCGCGCTCGGCGCTCTCGATGAAGCAATCGCTAGCCGAGCTTGACGAGCAGCGGGCGGAACAGTTTCTCAACACCTTCTACTTCCAGTACGGCCATCGCTCGATCGCGGATCTGGCGCACATCACGACGGCAATCGAGCGCCTGTCGCTGCTGGCCGCAATCGCCGTAGTCGACGAGCAGCGCTGGGATGGACAGGAGCGCTCAACTCGCTATCAGGATTTCAAGCAGAGCGGATACTTCACGCCCGATTTCACCTCGGCGGACGAATCGCCGGCCCTCTCCGGGAATGCCGATGCGGAAGCCAGCGCCAGCGCGCGTAACGCCGAGTCCTATCGCGAAACCGCGGCGTTCCTGTTTGCCGAATACGAGCAGATCTCCAAAGACATGTTCCGATACCTCGCCGACGGCACTCCGCGGCCCGCCGAGATGAAGCCGGAAGCCTACAAGCGAACCTTGCAGGCACGGGCCTTTGACCTGGCCCGCTACCTGCTCCCGCTGGCGACCAACACTTCCCTGGGACAGATCGTCAATGCCCGCACGCTGGAAACGCAGATTGCGCGTCTGCTGGCGCACACCCATGCCGAGGTACGCAGCCTCGGCGCGCAATTGAAAGCGGCGGCACGGCGCGGCGCCTACAACGTCAGGCAAAAAACATGGCGTGAACTCGTCGAGGCCATCGCCGCCAAAGACAAAGTTCTGGGCGAGCTGGCAGCCAAGCAGTTGCTCCGCGAAGTTCCGGTTGCGCCCACGCTGGTGAAATATGCCGAAGCGAGCAAATACCAAATGGAAACGCGGCACGAACTGCGGCAGGCCGCCAACGAATTGATGGGTGGCGTCGAGATTGCGGCGTGCCGAGGCGGTCACGCTGCTGGAGCCGGAATCGATTGAAACCGAATTGGCCTCGACGCTGCTCTACGAACACTGCCACTATCCATACTTGCAAATTCGCCAACGCGTGGATTCGCTCAGTTCGGCCGAGCGCGACGAAATCATCTCACTCGGAGCATGCCACCGTGGTCAGCACGATGAGCTTCTGCGGGCATTCTGCGCCGGTCAAAGCTTTCGCTTCGACATTCTGATGGATATTGGCGCCTACCGCGACCTGCATCGGCATCGCCGTTGCACCCAGATCGCGCAGGAGTTTACCACCGCTCACGGCTTTGAAATGCCCGAGGAAATCACCGCCGCCGATCTCGCGGGACGCTACACTTCCGCCATGGACCGCGCTGAATCGGCCGCCTACACACTGCACACCGCATTGAGCAGGCAGATCGAATCCACCGAGCCAAAACCTCGCCGCGAGGGAGAACTCGCTCCCGAGGCGCAGTACCTTATACCACTGGCCTTCCGCAAACGTGCGCTATTCAAGATGGATCTGGCGGAGGTGGTATACATCGCGGAATTGCGCACCTCGCCCGCCGGCCACTGGTCATACCGTAAGGTCGCCTGGCAGATGTACCAAGCGGTCGCCAAACAGCATCCCTCGCTCGCCCGCTACTTCCGTGTGCACGATCTGCGGCAGCCGGTAGATTTGCTGAACAGATGAGCCAATTGCCACTGCCGTGGTGGCGGCCTGCAAATTGCGATGAACCCGGCTCCAAAAGAACTAAGCCGCGGAGATTATCCGCGGCTTTTGAAACAGCAAAGCCCTCGACATGCGTCGACCTACGCATGTTGGGCTAGAACCCGACCGCGGCTGCCTAGCTCTAATCAGGCGTTGGCGGTGCTCAATCACCCCGGCAGGCCGTGCTCGCCGGGGGACCACGCCTCCCCGGTTCACCGGAACGCAAGCATGCGTCAGACACGGCATCCCAGTGCCGGCCGAGGCGACATAGCATTAGCGACTAACGGCGACGCCCACCCTTTTTCGCGGCTTTCTTTGCCGCCTTTTTCACCGCTTTTTTGGCCGGAGCCTTTTTCGCGGCTTTCTTTGGCGCTTTCTTGGCAGCCTTCTTCGGAGCCGCCTTTTTGGCTGCCTTTTTGGGCGCTACCTTCTTCGCCGCCTTCTTTGCAGCCTTTTTCTTGGGAGCCGCTTTCTTGGCAGCCTTCTTCGGAGCTGCCTTCTTGGCCGCCGGTTTACGGCTTGGGGCCTTGCGCGCGGGCTTTTCCACGACAAATGCCTCGACCACTACTTCCTTCATGCCGCCGCCTGATGCGACCGGCTCGACAGACTCGCGAGGCTCTTTTTCTATTCCGCCCGCTTCTTCCTCCTCTTCCTCCTCCTCGTCGTAGTCTTCTTCCTCCTCGGGAGTTTCGTCGTAAGCATTGCCTTCGCCGTAATCGTCCATATCGTCGTCACGGCCGTGAAGAGTCTCGTCGAAAAACGCCATGTGTCCTCCTGGTTATCTGCCGACCTCCGCGATGCGGAGCGCCAGAACAGCGGATACATCACGACTGCATGAAGTTTCATGTGCCGCACGCGCCGGCAGTAGTTCGCTGCCAAACGCGCGATACACCTGCGGAACAAAATACACTTGCTGGCGATGGGATGCAAATACAAGTAACAGATTCGTGCGTTTTAGGTATCCAGTTTGGAAACGACGCCAAAAACCGGTCGCGAAAACGGTATTTCAGACCGGTTATTTGATAACCAGCAGCTGTCCGGGATGAAGATTGCCGGCCGCCTTGCCATTATCTCGCTCGAAGGCCGCGCCGGTGGGGCTGTATTGGCTGGCTATGCTGGAGAGGGTGTCTCAGCGCTTGACCTTGTGCAAACGCTGCCGGCTGGACTTGCTGGCGCTCACGGACGAGGTTTTCCCATGGCAGCAGTGGGAGTGGTGCCCTTGGCCTTGGTTTTCGAGGAGGCCGCCGCACGCGAGGGGTGCGACGGAGCAGCCTTGGCGGGCTTCTTAGAGCTGCTGCTGGCGTGTGTTCCAGCCTTGGCTCTCGCGTTGCCGGCCCGGGTTGAGGCCGAAGTTTGCCCGTGAGTCGCAGGCTGCCGCCGGGTGCTCCGGGAATCGGCCGTCTGCCTTGCCGATTGCTTTCCTGCCGGTTTGTAGATGCGCAGTGTCTGGCCTACCCGCAATTGATTTCCGTGGAGGTGGTTCCACTTACGTACCATCTCGACCGGGACAGCGTAGTCGTCGGCCACCGAGAGTGCGGTTTCGCCCTTGCGTGCGGGGTGTATTACAGGATGCCTGGAATAGGTGGTGACGGTGTCACCTTCGCTGGCGGTGCGGCGTACTGCAGTCACCGGAATGATCAGCTTGGCGTCCTTTTGCAGGACGGCATCTTCCTCGATGTTGTTAACCTGGGCAATCGAGCGCGTGCTGGCATGGTAACGCTGTGCCACCTGCGACAGTGTCTCGCCGGGCTGCACCTTGTGATAGCGCCATTGCGTACGCATCTCCAGCGGTATAGCCGCAATTGCCGCTTGGAAGCGCTCGCCAGTGCCCGCCGGCAGCGTCAGTCCGAAGTCGGCGTCCTTGGGTGTGGTCATGCGGAGCAGGCTCGGATTCAGGTCCTGGAGGGTAGCTACCGGGGCGTCGATACACTCGGCGACGAGCCGGAGATCGACGGCATAATTGACTTTCACCACTTCCACCGCGGGCGGAATCTCGGGAGACATGCGATCAAGCCCGTACTGGGCGGGATTTTTCGCCACAATGGTGACGGCCAGGATAATTGGCACGTAGTTGCGGGTCTCTCCCGGCAGTACGTTTCTGCGGTAAAGCTCCCAGAAGTCGGCGTAGCCGGTGCGCTCGACAGCCTTCTGCACGGTGCCCGGTCCGGAATTGTAGGCCGCCATCGCCAAGTACCAGTCTCCGAACTGGTTATAGAGATCCTTCAGGTGGCGTGCCGCGGCCCGCGTAGCCTTCTCCGGGTCCTGGCGCTCATCGACCCACCAATTGCGTTGCAACCCGTAGCCGGAGGCCCGGCTGGCCATAAACTGCCACATCCCGCGAGCCCCGGCCCGCGAGAGCGCCAAGGGATGGAACCCCGATTCGGCCTGCGCCAGGTAGATCAGGTCCTGCGGAACGCCCTCTTCCCGTAAAACCCGCGAAATCATGTCGTGATAGCGTCCGGCGCGTACCCAGGCGTGTTCCATCGCCCCCCGGCCCTTGCCGGCAGAAAAGTAGCTGACGAAGCTGGCCACCTGATCGTTCATCACCAGCGGCAGATCGGAACGCGTCTGGAGCAGCTCGGCTTCCGCTCTGGCCCTTACCGCCGGATCGATCGGGAAAGTCACCTCGTTCGCCTCGTCGATGGGCGCCGGCTCGCTGCGCTGTCCGGTGAAACCATCGCCCTCCTTCAGGGCCAGCAGCTCCAGCCGGTTCACGCCTTCAACAATCTTGTCGAACTCGCTCTCCAGGCGATCGTCGGAGTGAACCCCAACTGGACCGGTCAGCAGGGTGTCAAAAGCGCGGTCGAAATTCTCCCGGGCGGCCTCCAGATGTCCCGTCCGGTAGTTGGCCTCACCCTTGGCATACTCATCCTCGACCAGTTTGACTAGATCCGGGACGGGGTCCGGCTTTGGTTGAAGCTCTTGGACTTTGGGCGGCTGGGCAGGAGCAGCCGGTTCGGTAAGGGTCGGTGCTAGAGCGTCCGAAGGAGGCGCGGCACCACTCTGCTTGAGGTCTTCAGTCTTGCAGGCAACGGTGATGATGATTGCTCCCAACAATAATGGGAGGCAGAAAACCCGGAAAATCTTCATGTCCCTCGATCATAGCGGCCTGCGAGGCTCGCAAACGATCGCCGTTGGCGGCGTCGGCTAGGGCACATACACCCAAGTTAATGAAAATACAGTGCCCGGCTGCCTCAGGTCAATCCGCGAAAAGCCTCATAACGTAGGTCTTGCTCTAGGTATCCGCCGCTTCTACCCCTGACCTGGGCCGAAGTTGGTCAGCCGACGTCGGGACGTCTCGCGATCAGCGCCATGGCTGCGAACGCCTCCGTAAGCCCAACGCACGTCTTTGCTCCCTTCAGCGCTGATTTGAGACTCGTAGTCTAGCCTGAAGAACGCCCTGTCACACGTCCTTTTCGGCGTAGTGCCAGGCTGAGAACCCCATAAATTACCAGACAGATCCAGGCATCCAGCACCAGGCCCAAATCGAAGTGGAGATAGCGGTGGCGGGCGCCGCGAGGCAGGTCGGGCAGCAGCAGGAAGAAGTAAATCGCGTTTCCGCTGACCACCGCAATCAGAGATTTCAGTAAATTCAGAAACACTCTTATTAGAACCAAATCGCAGGAAAAAAGTTACCCGGCCGCAGCCGCGCGTTGCTCATTGCTGAGGGTTTTACGGGCCAAGTCGTGGAAGCCGGGGTTCCGGGCAACTGCCGCATTTGCCGACGCTGGGCTGGAAGCCGGCGCCCCGGGTGTTCGGTTTTGCTCGCCTTCGGTGACCCGGGTTTTGTACCATCAGCATAATGCTGGAGCTCAGCACCCCGATTCAATTCGTCAAGGGCATCGGTCCCCGGCTTGCCGAGACGCTGGCGGCAAAAGGCATCTCGGTAATTGAGGATCTCCTCTACTATCTGCCGTTCCGTTACGAAGACCGGATCAACCCCCGCACCATCGGCGAACTGTGTCCCGGAGAAATGGCGAGCGTCATCGCCGAGGTGCGTACCTCCGCGCTGTTGCGCACCCGGCGCATGCCAATCATGGAGATGACGGCGGGCCAGGGCCGTGCCACCCTGAAATGCATGTGGTTCCGCGGCACCTATCTGAAGGATCGGTTTCAACCTGGACAGATGGTCGCCCTCTACGGCAAAGTCGAACAGAGCTCGCGCGGGCGCGGCAGGTTGCAGATGCTGCAGCCGCAATTCGAGATCCTGGACGAAGCTGAAGCCGAAGTCGAAGCTGAAGCCGAAAACGCCGGCCGCGCTGCCAGCGATGCGCGCTCCCAGTGGCATTCGCTCGAAGTGGGCCGCATCGTACCTATCTACGAGGGCACGGGCAAGCTCACCACCCGCTGGTTCCGCAGAATTATCCACTCCGCGCTGGAGGCGCTTGATCCCAGTCTTCCCGATGCCGTTCCGGCGGCGATTCGCGGCCGCCTCGGGCTGGTGCCGCGTTTCGAGGCGTTCTGGCGTGCCCACTGGCCCGATGCCGGTGAAAGCTTTGCCGCGCTGCAGACGGCGCGGACCCCGGCGCATGTCCGGCTCATTTTCGAGGAGCTGTTCTTTCTCGAATTGGGACTGGAACTGAAGCGCCGGCGCCTGCGCGGCTTGCCAGGAATCAGCTTCCGCGTTGACCCGCGTGTCCGCCAGGCGTTGAAAGACATCCTCCCGTTTCACCCGACTGCCTCCCAGAAACGCGTGCTGAAGGAAATTGCCGATGACATGCGGCAGCCATCGCCGATGCGGCGGTTGCTGCAAGGCGATGTTGGCTCGGGTAAGACGATCGTGGCTTTCGAAGCCGCCATCATCGCCATGGAGAACGGTTACCAGGTTTCGATGATGGCCCCGACGGAGATCCTGGCGACCCAGCACTATCTGTCGGCGCGGCGCATTCTGGAAAAAGCCGGCTATCGCATCGTGCTGCTCACCGGATCTCTGGAGCAGGATCGCAAGCGCGAAGTCAGGCGGCATATCGCGCAGGGTAATGCCCAACTCGTGATCGGCACCCACGCCCTGCTGGAAGAGAAAGTGGAGTTCCACAAGCTGGGCCTGGTCATGGTCGACGAGCAACACCGCTTTGGCGTGCTGCAACGCATGAAGCTGATGAAAAAAGGCGCCGAAGCCGCTCCCGACGTGCTGGTGATGACCGCAACCCCCATCCCGCGCACGCTCGCGCTCACTCTCTACGGCGATCTCGACGTTAGCGTCATCGATGAGCTGCCGCCCGGCAGGACCCCCATCGTGACCCGCCGCGTGCCCGGCGAGCGCGCCGCCGAGGTCTGGACCTTTCTGCGCAAACTGGTCACCGCCGGACAGCAGGCGTACGTGGTTTACCCGGTGATTGAGGAACAGGCCGCCGGGGAAGCCGGCCTCGAAGGCGAACTTAAGGCGGCGATTCGCATGTATGAGGAGCTGCGCAAGAAGATTTTTCCCGAGCTGCGAATCGGCCTGTTACATGGCCGGCTCGATACCGAGGAGAAAGAATCCGTGATGCGCCGCTTTCAGGCCGGCGAAATCGACGTGCTGGTCAGCACCACCGTGATCGAAGTCGGCGTCGACGTGGCCAACGCGACCTTGATGGTGATCGAACACGCCGAGCGCTTCGGGCTCTCGCAACTGCATCAACTGCGCGGACGAATCGGCCGGGGCAGCGCCAAATCCTATTGCGTGCTGATGACCGGGGCAAAAGTTTCCGAAGAGGCCGAGCAGCGTCTGGACACCATGGTCCGCACTACCGACGGCTTCGAAATCGCCGAAAAAGACCTTGAACTGCGCGGTCCGGGCGAGTTCTTCGGCACCAAGCAGGCGGGCATGCCGAGCCTGCGCGTGGCCAATCTGATTCGCGATCGCAAGCTGCTCGAGCTGGCGAAGCAGGAAGCCGCCACGCTGGTCAGTGGAACTGGCGAGGGCATTTCCAAAGAGGAAGCCACGCAAGCCATACGACACCTGCAAGCGCACTGGAACCGGCGTTACGGACTGGTCGAAGCCGGGTGAGCGGAGTTTGTGAGGAATAGACTTTCCGCGAGTAAGTTTTTCAACAGCTACGCCTGTTATCATCAACCGTTCAGGAGCACGGAAATGCAGATATCCAGGCATAACAACCGGTACGACGCACGGTACGGCCTTGTGCCTGGCTCGGCAATGCGTTCCTCCTCCCCTCTACGGAAACTGCGGCTGGCGATCGTAACGTTCTTCCTTATCGCGCTGATGTCGGCCTGCGGCAACTCACCGCAGAACGTGGCTTCGCTGCAGAAGTTCGATACCGATGGCGTTCCGGCTGCTCCTGCCTGGGTGGCTTTCAAGGATGGCGATGGCCCTTGGGTACAAATCACCACTCCCTCGGCCGACATGGTCTGGTCGCATAATGTCAGCGATCCTGCCGGGCGATACGCCTTTGCCTAGGGGCCGCGTGCAAAACGCGGACCGATGGCAGTATCCCAATTCGCGCCCGCTGGAACTCCCAAGACTGTGCCGCTTACCGAAACCAAAGCCGTCGGCATAGGCACGGGAAATTCGAGAGCGGGGAAGTAGGAGATTTCGCCGAGTGTTCCAGCGTAAATCTCCAGGAACTGTTCCGACCCGCTGGCCGATGTGCGGGCGGCTAGCATGTCCGTAATTCCCGGCGTGCGAAGGCCCACGGCATAGGCTGCGCTGCCGCAGCAATCGACAGGTTGTGGCTCAACCGCAGCCTTCAAGTTCTGCAAAACCTCACGCAAAACATCGACTTCGCCGACCCGTTGCTCTCCGACGCGGGAGTGGCGACGCAAGTTCCCTTGTCCATCTCGAATCTCGTCGCCGGTGGCGCAAGCTACTCTACCAGCCACGCGACGATTCATAACGGGTGGGGTATTGCCAGCGTCGTGTGGTTGCCCTCTGAGCTCTGGTACCTGTCTCCAAGCGCCGTGCAGACGCAGCCTGGAGATGTGCAGTGCGTCTGGGGAGACACGGGCATGGTGCGCTTGACGAACTGCGCCGTCGCGGGATCTGCTCTGGCGTTGGATTTCACCGGCCTGCCCATTTTCGGAAGCGTATCGCTCTCCGGCCAGACGCTGAGTTGGTCGGCGTACTCGGGGGCCCAGCTCTACGAGGTCCAGCTCACGCCTACCCAAGGCCTCTATGTCGACGTAACAGTGACGCCCGGGGCAGCCGGGACGACACCTAGCTTAGAGATTCCCGACCTCTCGCAGGTGGCAGGCTGGAAATCCTCATGGACCATCAACCTTGGCAGCGCAACGGCAGTGGGATGGGCCACTGCCAGTAATGTTTCCACCGAACAAGTACTGTTGCAGGACACCTTCAGCCGCTATCTGGCCGGATATCGCGGCTGGGTTGCGGTGGGGCTACCGCCGGGCTTGGGCGGCGGCAGTGGCATACCATTGAACGAAAATTGCAATGTTTGCCTTATAAACTGCTGCGCTCCAGCAGGGTCAGAATCGTTTGACGACTGTGTGTCCAGTTGCAACTTGCTATCATGCTCGACTGACCTAACCCACGCCCTAGTACCCAACTGTAGTAATGGCCAGATCGAATTATTACCCCTCTGTAGTGATGGTTGGAGCGGGCCCGGATGCTTCTAAGCCGCGCTCGCCTGTGCGAGTTCCCGCGTATCCTGAAATGGGAACTGGGCTGTAACTGGCGATAAATCGCCATATCACCAGTTTGCAACTGAGTGACTCCTCGAATCGCTCCGCTAACCCAGGGATTCAGACTGCACTTGCCAGCGCTTCTGGAAACGGCGAGACTATCCTCGTGGAAACTGTTTCGCGATCCGAACTCTTCCGGCTGCTGCCATCGGTGGATGAACTCATGCGGAGCGAGAGCGTCGCACCGCTGATTGCCGCACACGGACGCGCGGCTGTGGTCGAAGCCTGCCGCCAGGCGTTGGAGAAGCTGCGCCGCTCGATCCCGCGCCAGTGGAATGAAAACGAACTGCGGCTGGCGGTCGAGGCGCTTCCCCGCGTCCTCGCCGAAGAGCTGAAGGCCAGCGCGCGCTTTTCCTTGCGCCGGGTCATCAACGCCACCGGAGTTATTTTGCACACCAATCTCGGCCGCGCGCCCTTGGGCGAAGCCGCGTTGCAACACGCGCTCGAAGTGGCGAGCGGGTACTGCAATCTGGAGTTCGATCTGGAGAGCGGCGAGCGCGGCCAACGCGAGGCGCATGTCGACCGCCTGTTTGCCGCGCTGTTTGCCGAGCACACCGCCGCCGCGTGCGCGCAGAGTCCCACTCCGGCGGATGCAATCGCTCCCAGCACGGCGGTTGTCAACAACAACGCCGCCGCGGTCCTGCTGGCTCTCAACACGCTTGCCGAAGGCGGAGAAGTCATTGTTTCGCGCGGCGAGCTGGTCGAGATCGGCGGTTCTTTCCGCATCCCTGAAATCATGGCCAAGTCGGGGGCGACGCTGCGCGAAGTGGGGACCACCAATCGCACCCGCATCGGCGACTACCAGAGCGCTATCGGCGAGCGCACCAAGCTGCTGCTCCGCGTGCACCGCTCCAACTTCAAGATCGTCGGTTTCACCGAGCAGCCTGGGTTGGCGGAACTGGTCGAGTTGGGCCGAAGCCGTCGGATTCCCGTCATGGAAGATCTCGGCAGCGGCACTCTCATTCCACTGGAAGCGCTGGGCATCAGCGGTGAGCCAACGGTTCACTTGAGCCTGTGTGCGGGAGTGGACATCGTTACCTACAGTGGAGACAAGTTGCTGGGCGGGCCGCAGGCGGGGATTCTCAGCGGGCGGCCGGCGGTGATTGCACGAGTGCGAGCCAACCCTTTATTTCGCGCCTTGCGCGTCGACAAACTCATTTATTCCCTGTTGGAATCCACGCTGCTGGCTTATGTTCGCCAGCAGTACGAGGCGATTCCCGCCCTCCGCTTCATGCGAATCCCTGGCGAGGAGCTTTTGCGCCGTGCCGAGGCGCTGGCGGCGCGGCTGCGGCAGAGCTGCCCGCAGCTACAGATAGAAGTCGTGCCATGCGCGTCGCTGGTCGGCGGCGGAGCCGCACCCGGATGGGATTTGCCCAGCTACGGCGTGGCCGTGACGGCGGCAATCGGCGTGGATGAATTGCTCAGCCGTTTGCGCGGCAACGATCCTCCGGTGGTGGCCCGCATCGCCGAAGGTCGCGTGCTGCTGGACCTGCGCACGGTCTTCCCGGCCGAGGAAGCGGAGATGGTTACGGCTTTGCAGAGAATTGCCGGTAACGCATAACGCGGCCGGCTGGAGAGCTGGTTCCGCGTGGCCATGGAGGGTGGATGATCGTTGGCCTGGGGATCGACATCGCGGAGGTGGATCGCATCGAGCGAGCCATTGGGCGCTATGGGCAACGCTTTCTTCAGCGTGTCTTCACCCCGGCCGAGATTGACTACTGCCAGTCCAAAGCCAATGTCTTCGAGCGCTTTGCGGGTCGCTTCGCCGCCAAGGAAGCGGCCATGAAGGCCATCGGGACCGGTTGGAAGCGGGGCGTCAGGTGGAGGGACTTCGAAGTGGTGCGCGAGCCTTCCGGCCGTCCCGTCATAAGGATTTCCGGGGTTGCCGCGGGCTTCGCCGAACGCCTCGGCATGAAGCGCGCACTGGTGTCGATCACGCACACGGCGGCGCAGGCCATAGCCCAAGTCATTCTCGAGCAATGAGCAGTCCCGGCGGCCCATACACAGGAAATACTCTGGCGCATCTCGATGGCTGCGGTTTTGGCATCCAACAACGGTTGCCATGGCAGGCTACTGGCACGTGTACTTCCTGGCAAATTTGTTGCGTAATTTTCAGCATGTCACGCTGGGGCGCAGCAGCCTGCACGACTGGGGCAATGACTCAACGTACTCAGGTTTGTTATGATTCGAGGCTAGCAGGCGCTCTACTGATCAATTGATCAATCCTAGGGTTCGTAGCCTCAACTTCCCGGGGGGATAGTGCCGAGCCAGAAACAGTTGCGATGGGCAGAGCTTCGGGTCGGGCTAACCGTAATTTTTGCCCTCATCGTGCTTGCCGTGCTCATTTTCCTGATGACGGGAACGAGCGGCTTATTCACGAAAAAGCTGACGATCTATACCTACGTCGACGATGCCAGCGGCTTACGGGCAGGGTCTCCCGTCCGCCTCCAGGATGTCGCGGTAGGTAGCGTTGTCAGCTTACAAATCTCCCCTGACCACCCGCACACACCGGTTCTGATCAAGATGAAGGTTGCCGGGAAGGCGATGGATTTCCTCAAGAAAGATTCGGTTGTGATGCTGACGACAGTCGGCGCCCTGGGCGAAACCTATGTCAACATTGACAGCACCGCGGCCACTCAGGGGCCGGCCAAAGACGGCGACACGCTTCCCTGGCGCGATGTTCCCGACCTCCAGGATATGGTCCGCTCCTCGCAGAGCACGCTGCAGAATGCCGACGCGCTGGTGCGCCGCGTGGACCGTATCGTCAGTGCAATCGAGGACCGGCAAGGCGCGGTCGGCCAGTTGATCTACGACAAGGCTCTCTACGACAATTTGAACCGTTCGGTCATTCAGGCGCAACAGATTCTGAACGAGATCAACGCGGGCAAGGGCAGCCTCGGCCTGTTGCTGCGCAGCGATGACCTGTACGACAAGCTGAACGCCAGCATCGACAAAGTGAATCAGATGGCCGACGAGATGCAGGCGGGAAAGGGGTCCATCGGTAAGCTGCTGAAGGACCCGGCGCTCTACGACAACGCCAACCAGGCGGTCGCGAAAGCAAACAAATTCCTGGAAAACCTCAACGCCGGCAAAGGGGCGCTCGGCAAGTTTGCGCACGACCAGGAGTTTGCCAACAAGTTGCAGAACGTGGTGAACCGCCTGTCGGACATCACCGACCGGCTCGATCGAGGCGAAGGTTCGGCGGGCAAGCTGCTGCGAGATGCTTCGCTGTACGACAATACCAACAAGTTGCTGACGGACACGCAGGCACTCATGCAGGCTATTCGCCAAAATCCCAAGAAGTATTTAACGATCCAGCTCAAGTTGTTCTGAGCAGGCGAGGTGTGTGCCGGGGAGTTGGCCGTGCACTCTCCCGACTGGAAAACCTGCAAGACAGCAGCTCGCTAAACCAGTTTTGCGAAAAATACATCCCATGAAGCAACCGGACGCACGAGGGGTAAGGCAGTGCTGCTTTTAGCCGTTTGCCGAATAACCATTTGCGAAACAGGTCTAAATCTCGGAGAGCTGAAATGCGTCGTTCGCTGCTGATCTGCATGTTCACGGCATTCATTGTCGCCGCCAGCCAGGCCCAAACCCAGCCGGCTGGCGCTCCCGATGAGGCTCAGCCCAAGTCGATTCAGTCCTTCGACGTGTCGCTTCTGGATCGCGGCGTCGATCCTTGCACGGACTTCTATCGCTTCGCTTGCGGCGGCTGGATGGAACGCAATCCGATTCCGCCGGATCAGGCGGTATGGGGACGCTTCAACGAACTCGCGGAAAACAACCTCATCATCGAACGCAAGATTCTCGAGAAAGCCGCCGTCGAACGCCCGAACCGGGACGCCAACAATCAGAAGATCGGCGATTACTACGCCTCCTGCATGGACGAAACCGCCATCGAGAAGAAAGGGCTGGACCCGCTGCGTCCGGAGCTGGACCGCATCGCCGGGCTGCAGAGCAAAGCGGAGTTGCCGGGATACCTGGCTTACGCTCATCGCATTGGCGGTAATGCGTTCTTCGAGTTCGGTTCCCAGCCGGATTACAAGAACGCCAGCATGGAGATCGCCGAGACCGACCAGTCCGGGCTGGGCCTGCCCGACCGTGATTACTATCTGAAGACGGACGCGAACTCGGTTGCCTTGCGAGAAAAATATGTTGGGCACGTGCGGCGCATGTTCGAACTGGCCGGCGACAAATCCGAGACAGCCGCGGCGAACGCAAAGGTAGTCATGGCGATCGAAACGGCACTGGCAAAGGCTTCCATGGATCGAGTCAGGCGCCGCGATCCCGCACAGGTCTACCACAACATGACAGTGGCCGATCTCAACCGTCTGAGTCCGGTATTTGACTGGAGCCGTTACATCGTTGCCACGGGCGCGCCGAAGTTCGATGCTCTCAATGTGGCCGTTCCCGAATTCGTGAAGGGCTTCAACGATGTGGTTGCCAACACCGGCTTGGGCGACCTCAAGACCTATTTGACGTGGCGCATGTTGTCGACGGCCGCATCGATGCTGCCACGGGCTTTCGTGGACGAGAGATTTGATTTCTACGGCAAGACGCTAACTGGAGCCAAAGAGCTGCGGCCTCGCTGGAAGCGATGTGTCCGGTTTACCGATTCCGATCTTGGCGAAGCTCTCGGCAAGTCTTATGTCGAGGAGGCTTTCGGCGGCCAAAGCAAGCAGAGGGTTCTGAACATGGTCCACGCCATCGAGCAAGCGCTCCAAGGCGATATCCATGAGCTGTCCTGGATGACCGCGGAAACCAAGCAGCAAGCGCTGGTCAAGCTCGCGGCGGTCGAGAACAAGATTGGCTACCCGGACAATTGGCGCGACTATAGCCCGCTTAAGATTGTTCGCGGCGATGCGCTGGGCAATTCCATGCGCGCCAACGATTTTGAAACCCATCGGCAACTCGCAAAAATTGGCAACCCGGTTGATCGCAACGAGTGGAGCATGAGTCCGCCAACGGTCAACGCCTACTACAGCCCGCAGGAGAACAACATCAATTTCCCCGCCGGCATTCTTCAGCCGCCATTTTTCGACAGGCGCGCCGACGATGCGGTGAACCTGGGAGGCATTGGCGCCGTAATCGGCCACGAGCTGACGCACGGCTTCGATGACCAAGGCCGCCATTTCGACGCCAAGGGAAATTTGCGCGACTGGTGGACGGCCAAGGACAGCGAGGCCTTCGAAGCGCGCGCCCAGTGCTTTGTCGACCAGTACAGCAAGTACACGCCGGTCGATGACGTTCATCTGAATGGCAAGCTTACCCTCGGCGAGAACACAGCGGACAATGGCGGCGTTCGCCTCGCGCTCTTCGCTCTACGGGCCATGGCTGGCATAAACGGCCGGACGGTGGAGGGTTTCACTCCGGAGCAGCAGTTCTTTATCAGCTTCGGGCAAATCTGGTGCGACAACGCCAGGCCGGAGGTGCTGCGTCTGCGCGCCCAGGTCGATCCTCATTCGCCGGACAAGTTCCGCGTCAACGGTGTGCTCTCCAACATGCCGGAGTTTCAAAAAGTATTCAGTTGCAAACCCGGCTCGCCGATGGTGAGCCCGGAGCCGTGCCGGGTGTGGTAATCTCCGCGGCGCGCGAAATCAGCGCGGCTTCAGGATAGGTGCATCCCGAGCGGATATTAGCTCTCGCGAAGCTGCTTTAGCGTGTGCGGGTCGATTCCGCCTGCTCGTGGGCGTGATAGCTGGAGCGGACCAGCGGGCCGGATTCAACATGGCGGAAGCCCATCTTCAGCGCTTCCTCGCGCAGCCGGCGGAACTCCTGCGGAGTGTACATGCGCTTGACCGGCAGATGATTGCGCGAGGGGGCCAGGTACTGTCCGACGGTGAGGATATCAACTCCGCATCCGGCCAAATCGCGAAACACCTGCAATAGCTCATCGAAACCCTCGCCGATACCGGCCATGACTCCGCTCTTGGTTACCATTCGCGGATCGATTTCCTTGGCTTTGCGCAGCAGTTCCAGCGAGCGCGGATAGCGTGCCCCCGAACGTGCCACGCGGTACAAACGCGGCACCGTCTCGGTGTTGTGATTCAGAATATCGGGCTTGGCCTCGAGCACCACGCGAAGACACTCCGCGTCGCCTTGAAAGTCGGGGATCAGAACTTCGACACGGCATTCGGCAACCCTTTTGCGGATCTCGCGGATGGTTTCGGCAAAAACCCGCGCCCCCCCGAGATTGTCGTCGTCGCGGTTGACGCTGGTGACCACGGCAAACTTCAGGCCCAGGCTCTCGACCGCCTCGGCCACCCGGCGCGGTTCGTCGAAGTCGATTGCCTCCGGCCTGCCTTTGGGCACGGCGCAGAATCCGCAGCGGCGCGTGCAAACCTCGCCCAGCAGCATGAAAGTCGCGGTGTGGTGGTTCCAGCACTTGCCAATGTTAGGGCATTGCGCCGACTCGCAGACGGTGTGCAGACTCAATCCACGCGCCAGCTTTTTCAGGCTGTGATAGTTCTCGCCCATCGGCGCACGCGCTTTCAGCCACTCCGGCTTGGCAGCGGGCTTACGCGGCGAGAGATCGATCTGCACCAATTCAGAGCTTGCCATGGAGTCTCCATTCTACGATGACACAAGGCCGGCAAGCGACTCCGCAAATCGAGCCAATACCGACGAAGAATCCGGGACTCCGGTGCTAAAGCTGTTCCCTAGATGCTGTATCCGTCCCTGCGTGGGTGACACGCTGGAATAGTCTTCTTGGGATGCGCCAACCCTAAAGCGTCTTCAGGTAGGCGAGCAGATCATCAACCTGCTGCTCGGTGAACGTCTTGCGGAAAGACGGCATCTTGGCTTTTCCCAGCAGGATCACATCTTGCAGCCGCTCGTCGTTGACTGGCATTCCGCTGGGCAGGTAGGGCTTCTTGTAGAGATTCTTGAGGCTGGGTCCATGCACACCCCAGCGGCTGTAAGGTTCGTGGCAACGGATGCAGTTCTGGTCATAGAGGTAGCGTCCGCGAGCCTGCTGCCGACTAAGTCCCAACTCGACATCCGACTTTCGCCGTTCCATTTGGCAGCCAAGCATTAGCAGCAGCCCCATCGCCAAATAGAGCGATTTCCATGACACGGATTCGGCTCCTCGGGAGAGTTCGCTTTGATCAGGATTGGCAGGGCCTTGACCCGTCGGCCACTGGCTATGAGTGTCTGGGCAAATTCTGTTCAAAGCGAGCCCGCCAGAGTAACATCATAGACGATGAGTGTGAACATCAAACGGGCCTACGAGAAGCCCGCGCCCGGTGACGGCATTCGCGTGTTAGTGGACCGGCTCTGGCCACGCGGAGTGAGTAAGCAGGCAGCCGCCCTTACGGCGTGGCTGCGAGGACTCGCGCCCAGCAATGAGCTTCGCAAATGGTTCCACGCGCACCCGGCATTGTGGTCGCGCTTCCGTTCCGAGTACATGAAGGAACTTCGACTTCCGGACGCGGTCTCCGACCTGAACAAGCTCTACGCACTGGTTGCGGACAACCAGGCCGTGACCCTAGTGTATGCCTCGCGCGACGAACAGCACAACAATGCCGCCGTGCTTCGTGACCTCATTAATGGCGTGCGCAAACCCCCAAGCAGTTCCGGTCCAACGAAGGCGGCAGCGGCCCCGAAACGAGCTCGCGCTCGCCGGTGAGCACTCGTGAATATGAAATCGTGACTCTGAAATGCAGGAGGTGACATGATTCTCCGCAATGAGAATCAAGGCTATGAGCCGGGCTGCGGGCAAACCATGTCCGCCTTCGAGGCGATTGCCGCGGTGCAGAAGAACGATTTGCTGCCCTGCTGGTTCGTCACCCAGCCCGACCATGCGCATCTATCCGGCATGATCGCGGCTGGCTTTGACCGCCGGCGTTTTCCCGAGTTGACAGCGGATCTAGTCGAGGCGATCGGCCTGCACGACGAGGGATGGGAGATTTTCGACGGAGCGGCCCCCGAACCGTGTCCGCAGGCTTTTGAGGATGGGCGCGCTATTCCATTCATCGCGATTCCTCCCGATCAATTTCTTCGGGCCTGGGGGCACTCCATAGGCAAGGCCGAGCGGGTCAGCGGGCTGGCGGGCCTTGTCGTCTCCAGGCATTTCCAGATGCTCGGCCGGTTTGGCTTGGCGAGGTTCGAAGCGCAATCGGCCGAGGCTTCCAAAGTGCGGCAATTTCTATGCGCCGAGCAGGAACGCGAACGGCGTCTGTTGAGCCAGTGCAGCGTTGGCTCTGAGCTAGTTGAGCGGCTGGTTGCCATGTTGCAATTCTGCGACCTGCTGTCGCTGCACCTCTGTTCCAACGCACCGCAACCGGTCGAGTTCCCACAGGATTTCGGCTGCGGCCGCATCACTTTGCGCCGGGAACAATCGCGCGCCGTGCTTTCCCCTACTCCACTGGCTTCGCCCATGCGGCTCAGCTTTCCGGCATTCCTCGCCGGGCGTGACCATCGAGTGGTGGCCAGCCGCACGGTGGACATCGAATTGAGCTGATTCCTGGCAAGAGCAAAATAAATGCAGTGCTGCTTCAGTGCTTGGCTTCGACGAGCGCGGTCACGATGTCGTCAATCGTCTCCGATGCCTTTCGTGAATTGACCAGATGGTTGTTGACGATGATCGAAAACGCCAAGCGTTCGCCCTTCAGGGTCGTGAGATAGCCGGAGAGGGCGTTCACGTGGCTGAGTGCGCCGGTCTTGGCCTGCACCCGTCCCAAGGTGGAAGGGGTCTTAAAGCGCCCGGCCAGCGAGCCATCCATTCCGCCGACAGACAGGGTATCAAGGTAAGTCGCCCCCCAGGGCTGACGGGCGATGAAACTCAGCAGTTTGACGACTGCATGCGGGGTCGCCAGGTTTTCGCGCGACAGCCCCGAACCGTCGTGAAACACGTACTCATCCGGCTGGATATCGGCCAGTAATAGCCAACTCCGCATCACCTCCAACCCGCCTTCGACCGTACCGTTACGGCCACGCTCGCGCCCCAGCAACCGCAGAATCAGTTCGGCGTGGAGATTCTGGCTCACCTTGTTAATGACCTTAAGGTCCTGCACCAGAGGCATTGACTGATGGTCAGCAAGCACGCTCTTGAGGGGCATTAGCGGTGGAGGGACCGCGTCGGTTCCGCCTCCGGCCGAGGCCATCGCCGTGGCGTGAAACGTGTACAAACTTGACATCTCCGCGTGTTGCGTCCTCACCCGCCCGTAGACCACGATGCCTCGCTTCTCCAGCAGACCGCGCATCAGTTTGGCGGCAAATTCGGCCGGGTCCTCGATGGCCAGTGCCTCGGTTACTCCGGGATCGCCCAGCGGCATCGTGCCCCAGATGGTGAGCTGATCCGAACCGGGCTCGCGATTGATCAGCAGCTTACGAGGTTCGCTGCCGGCAGGCGTCGTGGTTACGCGGTTCTCAATGCGGTAATAGTCGGCGAAGGGCGCCATGCCCACGTAGGCACGCTCGCCTATGTGATCGGCCGGCATCACGCTGACGAAAATGACGTTATCGTTGATGCTCAGCGCCGAAACCGGTGCGCCCGATGCCCAAAGCAGGTCATCCTGCGCCCAGCCTTCGCCATAACGCTGGAAGAGGAAGTAGGAGTCGTCGGCCACCAGATCGCCGTCGATTACCTTCACCCCCCGTGCAAGTAGCTGATCGGCAAGCTCTTCCAGCACGCGAACGGGTGGCATTTTGCGCTCGGTCCGCAAATTGTAGGGCAATGTCCGACCGCTCAGGTTGGGGTCGCCGCGGCCGACGATCACCAAGTCGCCGGAGAGCCGGCCGTAGGAATCGATAGTTCCCGTACTCTCAAGCGTGGTGCGGAAGCGGTACTCAGGTCCAATCAGGGCAAGTACCGCGGCAGTAGTGAACAGCTTGGTGTTGGAGGCGGGTATGAGCAGTTTATCGGCATTGAGAGAATAGACGGTTTTGCCGCTGCCGAGGTCCACCACCTCGATTCCCCAGACCGCCTTGGCCATGTCGGGAGCGGCGAGCAGTTCTTCGATGCGCTTTTGTGTGCCCTTGTGATCGGCGGCGACAACCTGCAGCGATAGCAGAAACGTGAGCAGAAGGCAGCAAAACTTGCTTGCTCGCAGCATAACCAGACCTGCACGATTGTAACATCGTTCCCACGTCTGTTTTGCCGGCGCCGCCAGCGTCCCGGCGCAAACAGCGGATGGCGGGCCGGGGTCCCCAGCGACGGCCTCCGTTGCCGTTGCTGGGGTGGAGGCGGCAAATCCTTTTCGCTCCTGCGCTCATTTAACAAGAACACAATCCATCGTGGCTGCTCCTGAGGGTAGAATTCGCTCATGCGGCAATCATTTCTATGGAATTTGGGCCGCCGGTCACTCGAACTCGGCCGGCGAACCCTGGTGATGGGCATTGTCAACGTAACCCCGGATTCATTTTCCGACGGCGGACACTTCCTCTCTCCGGAGTGTGCCCTCGAACGTGCTCTGCAACTGCTCGGCGAGGGTGCCGATATCCTCGACCTTGGCGGCGAGTCGACTCAACCGGGCGCGTCCGCTCTGGGAGTACGGCAGGAGCAGGATCGCGTGCTGCCTGTCATCGAGGCGATCAAGCGCGAGCATCCAGAGGCCGTCATCTCCATCGACACCTATAAAGCGGAGACCGCCGTCGCCGCCGTTGAGGCTGGAGTCGAGATCGTAAACGATGTCAGCGGGTTGATGTGGGATGCAGCCATGCCCGCCGCCATCGCCGGACTCGGATGCGGCGCGGTGCTGATGCACACGCGGGGCACTCCCATGGAGTGGAATTCGCTGCCGCCGGAGCCTGACCCGGTTTCATTGGTGCTGCGCGGATTGACCAACTCGGCCGGGCTGGCGGGCCGCGCCGGAATCGCCAGTGAACGCCTGGTGCTCGATCCGGGCTTTGGCTTCGGTAAGCGCTTTGACGAAAACTATCCTTTACTGGCGCACCTCGGGACCTTTGCCCAACTCGGGTATCCACTGCTGGTCGGCACTTCGCGCAAGGCCTTTATCGGCAGAACCGTTGCCGGACGACTGGCCGAACTCGGCATCTGGCATCCCAGCGCGGAGGTGCCGATGCTGCCGCCCTCCGAACGCCTCTCTGGCACGCTGGCGACGGTGGTCGCGGCCGTGCTGCACGGGGCCCATATTGTGCGCGTGCACGATGTCCGGCCAGCCGTCGAAGCGGTTGCGATTGCCGACGCCGTGCTGGCCGTCACCTAAGATCCACCGGGTTGCAGGCTGAAAAACCGAGTTTTTCAACAGCCACGGGATTTCACACCAGTTTAGTCGGAGGGCACCGAAAAAATACGAATTTGGGTCGTGTTCAGATTCAAGAGAAAGCGTCCGGACATGCTCAGCGACGATTTGTCGAATCTCGTTGCCGGGATCGTGAAGCGTAGATGTCCCGTGCTTAGGTCCAGAACCTGCCATCGTGCATCGCTAATCTTCAAGGTATCTTCGAAGCCCTCAAAGGTCATTTTTTCACGATCTGCATATGCCAACAGTATCCTTCTGTCGTTTGAGATCGAGATTCTGTCTCGGATTCCAACCTGTGCGGCAGGGATCTTTCCAATCTTTCGCCCGTTGCGTGCATCGAAGATTGACAAATCCGTAGTCCGGTGTGCAAAGTATCCTCCGCAGGTCATGCTTGCGACATACAATTTATCGTTGCTCCCAAAAGCAATACTTCCCGGCAGAAAACCCATTCCGAAGTGGCTGACATGCTCTTCTGAAGAGGGATCGAACACATAGATTGTGCCGCCAAATCGTGTGCAAGGTGGCCCATCGGGAGCGACTACGGCGAACAAGCCGCCGTCACTACGCCACGCCACTTCTGGCCCATGTGTTGGGGACATATATGCCTTGTCAATGGTCCAAGATCGCAAGTCTCTCCCGCTATCAAGGTCATAAATGCGAACTTCTCCCCGGTGTTTGGACGAGCAGCATGTTCCCGAAAGGGCCCGGCGTGTGGCCAAAAGATGCGAGGTAGGCGAGATTTCAAAACCACTTAGCTCACCGGAGTTCAATTTAAGTTGAATTTGGTTGATTTCTAAAAGGTCAATCGCCCGGAAGACATGGACCGTCTCGCCGCCTGCGTAAACAGCCAGTAAAAGACCGTCCGCTGAATAACGAATGTAAATGGCGGGCATTACTGCGCCGGGTGCGCCCTTAACGCCGGGTAACTCTACCTCGATGCGGCGGGCCTGAACAAGCTTCCTTTCTCGAATGTTCCAAATCTGAATCTCAACCGGCACCGCACCACCTCTAATGACCGGGAAAACCAATGCGGCGAGGTGAACGTCATCCGGCGCTATTTCGGCACCATACAGCCCGCCGATCGTTGTTTCAAACAAAGCAGATGGCACTGGTGCTGGCACAGCAGTAGCGAGTACAGAGATGACGAGAATGCCGAATGTAATGATGCAGATAGAGCGTCCCGTAAACCAAATCATAACGTGCTGCACAGGTTTCGAGTCATAGTTGTTGATAGCAGGCCTCCTCACTTGTCGTCCCCAAACGGAAATCGCGCGCCAACGCTGATGGCTAAAACTGCTTTTGTGAGTCGAGCAGGATGGTGACCGGGCCCTGGTTGACCAGTTCGACCTGCATCGAAGCCTGAAACTGGCCGGTCTCGCAGCGCAGTCCGCGCTTGCGTATTTCTTCCACGAAGTACTCATAGAGCTGGCGCGCGCGCTTCGGGGCGGGCGGCGTCGTCGAACGAGGGCCGGCGTCCGCGCCGCACGTCTCCGTACAAGGTGAACTGCGAGACGGCAAGGATTGCGCCCCCGGTCTGGGAAACGTCGAGGTTCATCTTGCCGTCGGCATCCTCGAAGATCCGCAGAGTGCAGATCTTCTCTACCAGGTAATCGGCATCGGATTCAGCGTCGCTGGCTGCCACCCCGAGCAGGACAAGCAGACCGTTGCGGATGTCTCCGACGGTCTGGTTCTCGACGATCACGCGGGCGCGGCTGACGCGTTGCACGACGGCTCGCATATGAAAAGCATATACAGAAAAAGCCGCTAACGTCATGCTGGCGAACCAGAAAGGGCAATAATCGGGCCCTGGGACGCATCCTTGTGCCCGGACCTTAGGTTGCCGGCCACAGCCGTAATCCAGGCCCGTGCCAGGCCGGGAGGCCGCCGTTATCACCTGGGAGCAGCCTGCAAAACCGAAACGTTGACCCCGGCTTGGTGAGCGGGTAGGATGTGAGACTGGAGTCTACAAGCCAACCCGGCTACAAAAGGCTACGCCGTGCAGGTCTGCATGCGCGACTCCAATCCGTATCCCAGCTCCACGCAGGCCCTTGTAAGGTATGCTTTGTGTGACGCTGAAAATTTGGTCCAAGTTTACGCAGTAGGAGGCGCCGCGCGAAAATGGTAGAGGAAAAAGTAAAGCAGATCATTGTGGAACAGTTGGGCGTAGACGAAGCCGAGGTAACCAGCAGTGCTTCCTTCGTCGACGACCTCGGCGCCGACTCGCTGGACACAGTCGAGTTGGTGATGGCCTTCGAAGAGGCGTTCGATATCGAAATTCCAGACGAAGATGCCGAAAAGATTCGCACCGTTCAGGACGCAGTGGATTACATCGGCAAACATTCACAGGTCAAGAAGTAGACATTCCGGCAGTTCATCATTAGGCTTACCCGCGTAGGGCTTTGCGGACCCGGCAGATGCAGGCTTGCGTAAACGTTCCACCTGCGATGACCCGAAGTGCCGGGGGGCGTTGAAAGTTTTGCGATTTTGTCACCCCGCTTCCGAGGGGGGAAGGAGAGAAGCTTCAATGGCTTCGGTAGAGGAAAAAGTAAAACAGATCATTGTGGAGCAGCTTGGTGTCGACGAGAGCGAGGTGACGGCGACTGCGTCGTTCGTCGATGATCTTGGCGCCGACTCTCTGGATACCGTCGAACTGGTCATGGCCTTCGAAGAGGCGTTCGACATCGAGATACCCGACGAGGACGCGGAGAAGATCCGCAGCGTCAAGGATGCCATCGATTACATCGGGCAGCACGCGAAAGGCAAGTAGGTGAACCGTCGAGTTGTAGTTACCGGGATCGGGATTGCTCTGCGGCGTGGGAAATAACTGCCAGGAGGTGTGGTCGAGTCTGCTCGCCGGCAAGAGTGGCGTGGCCAGAATCACTTACTTCGACACCTCTCAGTATCCCTGCCAGATTGCGGCTGAAGTCAAGAATTTCGATCCGCTTAACTTTATCGAAAAGAAAGAACTGAAGAAGATGGGACGCTTCATCCATGTCTGCCTGGCGGCCACGGATGAGGCGATGAAGGCCTCGGGCTTGAAGGTGACGCCGGAAATTGCGACCCGCGTGGGCGTGCACATAGGCTCGGGTATCGGTGGCTTCGACGTCATCGAGCGAGAGCATAAGGCGCTGCTGGAAGGCGGCCCGCGCAAGATCTCGCCCTTCTTCATTCCCGCGTCGATCGTGAACCTCGCGGCCGGCCACGTCAGCATCCGTTACGGTGCAAAGGGCCCGAACGAAGCCACGGCGACCGCCTGCACCACCAGCGCGCATTCCATCGGCGACGCCTTCAAGATCATCCAGCGCAACGATGCCGACGTGATGATCGCCGGCGGTACGGAAGCGGCCATCACGCCGATGGGCGTGGGCGGATTCTCGGCCATGCGGGCTCTATCCACGCGCAATGACGAACCGGAGCGCGCCAGCCGTCCCTGGGACAAGGATCGCGACGGATTTGTCATGGGCGAGGGTGCTGGCATTCTTGTTCTGGAGGAGTTGGAGTTTGCCAAGCGCCGTGGCGCGCCGATCTTGGCCGAGTTGGTCGGCTACGGCATGAGCGCCGATGCCTATCACATCACCCAGCCTTCCGAAGACGGCGACGGTGGCTATCGGGTGATGATGAACGCGATTTGCGACGCCAAGCTCAGCCCCAACGATATTGGCTACGTCAACGCGCACGGTACCTCAACTCCCCTCGGAGACATTCTGGAATCGCGTGCCATCCGGCGCTGTTTCGGCGAACGCAAGGTCGCCGTCAGCTCGACCAAGTCGATGACCGGGCACCTGCTGGGCGGCGCCGGCGGGATGGAAGCCGGCATCACCGTGCTGGCGCTGCATCATCAGGAGCTCCCGCCAACCATCAACCTAGACAATCAGGCTCCGGAAACCGAAGGTATGGACTTCGTGCCGAACCAGTCGCGCAAAGCTCTCGTTCGACTGTGCGCTCACCAATTCATTCGGTTTCGGGGGAACCAACGGCTCGCTGGTGTTTAAGCGCTGGAGCGAATAATTCTGTCTTTCCTCGCGAAGGCACGGTTGATCCGTGCCTTTGACTTTTTGCACGGTGAAGACATCGCGCCGCGCACAACGCTGTTCGTCCCATATAAGTGTTATCAGGCTTGCTGGCTCGCCGATCGCGATGGATGAGGAAACCAAACTGGCGGCCGTCCCCGCGGAAGCGCGCTTCAGCCTGAAGCAGCGCATCGCCCTGCGAGTGGTTCCCTGGCTCACCCGTGCCCTGCTGATTCTGCTCGGCAGCACGCTGCGCTTCGAGCATAGTTGGGACGGCGATCCTGCTCTGCCGCCAGGCACCGATCAGCCTCCGCTGGGGGCGATCGTGCCATTCTGGCATGGATGCCTTCTGTCCGCAGCCTACTACTTTCGCGGACGGGACGCGGCGATCATGGTCAGCCGCAGCTTTGACGGCGAGCTGATTACGCGTGTCCTCCATCGCCTTGGCTTTCGCACGATTCGCGGCTCCAGCACGCGCGGCGCGGTGCGGGCCCTGCTCAGCATGCGCAAACAGGCCGCGCAGGGAGCGTTTACGATCTTTACCGCCGATGGCCCGAAGGGGCCGCGCTTTGTCGCCAAGCCCGGACCACTTGCTGGTGGCGCGCAACACGCAACAGCCAATCTACTGCTTTTATTTCGCTCCACGCCGCGCCTGGCAACTGAATTCCTGGGACCGCCTGCTGATTCCCAAGCCCTTCACGAAAGTGCATCTGCGTTGGTCAAAACGCATCGAGGTGCCCGCCGGCATCAGCTCGGAGGGAATTGAAAATCTATTATGGAGCAGATACAGGCAGCGCTCGAAGACGCCCGTCTCGAAGCTGAAAGGCGGGTGAAAACGAATGGAAGATTAACGAGTTCAGATTGATTCATTGCCTCTCGCGTCGCGCGGTCCGGTAATGCGCCTTTCGCGAACCAGATGCGAAGCCTGCTGCTGGAAAATCCTTCTGTTGACAATCCCATGCCAGAGTGACTAGAGTCGAAGCGACTCCTAGTCGAAGTAATTCATGATCGCTGCCCCCTTGGCGGCGAATTGCTCTTTGCAATTTTGTGTTCGCGCGTCCGCAGACGCTCAAGGCTGCGGACTGGGAAGCGGGTGAGAATCCCGCGCTGCCGCGCAACTGTAAGCGAGTCAAGGGCGAGTGCCGAAGCAATCAAATGCATCGCTTGAGAACCGCCGGCCACTGTGCACTTAGAATCCGCATGGGAAGGCCGTTGGGTCTGGAATCGAGTGGACTCCGGACGTGCTCGCCAAGCCAGGAGACCGGCGCGAACGCCGACAAGAACCTCTTTCGCGTGCAAAGGAGGATTGTTATGCGAACGATCCGCGCGTTGTTTCTGCTGGCGTTGATTAGCGCCGCCTTGGTTTTTCAACTTTCCGCTTCCGAAATCAAGATCCAAATTGTCGACCCTCATTCCGCCCTGGTTGGCTCGGCCCGGGTTACGCTGTACAGCCAGCAGAAAACCACGCCGATTGCCGTCCGCTCGGCCACTGCCAACGGAGTTGCCGAATTCCACGACTTGCAGCCGGGACACTACCGCGTAGAGGTGCTTGCGCCCGGTTTCGCCCCGGAGACGCAGGAGATCGCGCTCGAACAGACGGCCTCGCTGACCCTGCATCTGAAACTGGCCAATGCCGAGCAGACGGTAACGGTCACGGCCGCGGCCACACCGGCGACCGGCGCGGAGACTAGCAGCGACGTCTCGCTGATCGATTCGGCCGAACTGAACGCCCTTCAGCCGGTGTCGATGGGAGATGCCTGCGTTTTGCCCCAGGCGCGGTCATCTCTGATACCGGTCAGCGCGGCGGACTTACTTCGCTATTTGTGCGTGGCGGCGACTCGACCTACAACAAGGTGATCATCGACGGCGTTCCGATTAACGAACCAGGCGGCACTTTTGACTTCGGAGTCGTCTCCCTCCCGCAGGTCGACCGCATAGAACTGCTGCGGGGCAGCCAGAGCACGCTTTACGGTTCCGACGCGATGACCAGCGTAGTGCAGGTCTTCAGCCGCACCGGGAGCACGCGTGTACCGCTGTTCACATTCGGTGCCGACGGCGGGACGTTCGCAACGGCACACGGTTACGGCACGCTCTCCGGCGCGGTGGACCGCTTCGATTACAACCTCTTCGGCGACCAATTCAACACCCAGGGGCAAGGCGCCAACGACAGCTACTCGAATTCCACCGAAGGCGCAAATCTCGGGTATGCATTTTCTCCCAAGGTGCAGTTGCGTTTTCGCACGCGCCACAGCACCAGCCGCACCGGCGGCCAGGGTGAATATAACTTCTCGCAGGGGGTTCAACTGCCGGCCGGAGATTCCAACCTGCCGCCGGACACCAACGCCTTTTCGCGGCAGAATAACTTTCTGGCCTCGACCGAGTTGAGCGTTGCCGCCGGTCAGCACTGGTACCATCGCTTTAGCGGATACGAATACCATCACACCGATCTGTTTCAGCAGGACGTGCCATTGAACCCGCTGCGGGCCAATCGTGGACATCTGTTTCGATACCGATGCATTAGGGAATCCGATTAATTGCAAAAGCACGAACGACTACAACCGCGCCGGCTTCAATTACCAGGGCGAGTACTGGGCGCGCGATTGGGCGCGTACCATCTTTGGTTATGAGTTCGAGGATGAAAACGGCTTCTTCGGTGATCCCAACACTCCTCCCATAGCCCATGGTCTGCGCCGCAACCATGCCGCTTATGCGGAAGAGTTGATCTCCTGGAAGCGACTCTCAGTGCAGGCTGGAGCGCGCTATGTGCATAACGAAGATTTCGGCAATTACGGCGTACCGCGGGTGGCGGCCAGCTATCTGCTGATCCGCGGAAGCAACTTTTTTTCCGGGACGCGGTTGCGCGGCAGCTTCAGCCAAGGCATCAAGGAGCCAAATTTTCTGCAGACCTTCGGCGAGGCGATCTTCGGCGTCATGGGCAATCCCAATCTCAAGCCGGAACAGAACAACGCCTTCGAAGCTGGAGTGCAGCAAACGTTCCTGACGGGAAAGTACTCTTTCGACGCAGTCTACTTTAATAATCAGTTTCACAATCGAATCGAGACCAATCCCACCTTCACACAATACATAAACATCGACAAATCGATGGCGCAGGGCGCGGAGCTGATGGTGCAGGGGCGGCCCACGGCACGCCTCCAGGTGCGCGGATCCTATGTTTACGATTCGACACAAAACCTCACTGGCGCGACGGCGGGATCACCCCTGCTGCTTCGGCCGAAGCACTCCGGCAATGCTCTGGTCAGTTACACCCGGCCAAAATACGGGTTGACTCTGGGCGGCACGTTCATCGGACGCCGCGCGGATTCGGATTTCTTTGTGCTTGCTGTGCCGCTGACTGCGGTGGCCGGTTACGCCCGCCTGGACGCCGGTGCCTGGTACACCATCAGGCGCTATGTCACGGCGTACGCCAACGTGGAAAACTTGCTGAACCAGCACTACGAAGATGCGCTCGGCTATCCCGCCTTGCGCGCCAGCTTCAGGGCCGGATTGAGATTTAGTCTGGGAGGCGATTAGACTCGTTCCGCGAAAGTCTCCGATGACGCATCCAGGCTAGAGCAACGCCCGGATTGGTGTAGTCGAAATTTCCCGAGGAAATGTCATGGCGACCGGAGCGAAGCGGAGGGTCGGGGTCCCCGGCGAGGCTCGGCTCGCTGGGGTGATTGTGGAGCCACCCTTTGTTTTCGGCAGCAGAAACAAAAGGTGGCTCGGCTTCGCTCGCCATGACAGTCTGGTAGATTGGGATATAGCAGCTGGGGAATTGCTCTAGCCGGGGCTCCCGACAAGCCTGCTGTTGGCTGGTTGGGGTAGGGAGCCAGAAGTCCCACTCTGCGCCGAAAATCACAAGGCAAGGGTAAGGCACCCGAGAGATGATCAGGCTTTCTTTCGCAGCAATTCTCCCGGGTCCGTCGCCCGCTGCTTTCTCAGGTCGCGCAATTCGTCAACCTGTTGGCTGTCGAGCGCATGCCGCCGTCCCAGTTGGTGCGTCACCAGGTAGATGCGGGCGAAATGCTCCACCGTCTCCATGTGCATGTAGGCGGCAAGCAGGTCTTCAGCGTAGGTAACCACGCCGTGATTCGCCATCAGGATCGCATTATGGCCGGTGATCAGCGGAGCGAGTTCATCGCAAAGCTCCGCGCTGCCGGGCAACGCGTAGCAAGCCAGGGGGACGCGTCCGATGGACAGTTCAACCTCGGCAATCAAGGGCTCATTGAGGGCTAGGCCGGCGGCGGCAAAGCCGGTTGCCGTGGGTGGATGCGCATGCACTACGGCATTCACGTCACCACGTAATCGGTAGATGAGCAGGTGCATCCTGAGTTCGGTGGAAACCTCGCGCGTCCCCGCAAACTTGCGCCCCTCAGGGTCGACCAAAAGGAGATCTTCCGGGCACAACATGCCCTTGGACATGCCGGTCGGCGTCACCAGAATGGACCTGCTGTTTACGCGCGCTGAAATATTGCCGTCGGTGGCCGCTACGAAATTTTTCTCGTGCAGCAATCTGCCGATTCGCAACAATTCTTGCCGGAGTTCTAACTCGCTCATTTTCGGCCCAAACTACACGCGAAGGTGTCTCGTGGGCGTTATACTACCCTAGCTCCCGCCGGTTGGCCAAGAATTTGCTTGTGGAAAGTCCTGGATTTAGTTCTACTCCCACGATTCCTTAACACGCGCCCTTGTAGCGCGGGTTGGGGTCGCGGGTTGGGGTGAATTGGGGCAGAGATGCCGTCGTTCCCATGGCTGGACCCACACCGCGGACGCAGTATCCCGAAAAGCAGCATGACAGTCGAGGTCCCCCGGCAGCTTCTATAATCAGGCCGTGCTGGTTGCTGACTTCGATTTTCCTCTTTCCGCCGAACTGATTGCCCAGGAACCCCTGGCGGATCGCGCCGCCGCCCGTATGCTCCACCTGACACGTGCGACGAACAGCTTTGAAGATCGCATTTTTTGCGATTTTGCGGAGCTGCTGCGGCCGGGCGACCTATTGGTCCGAAATAATACCCGTGTGCTGCCGGCCCGCTTGCTGGGGCATCGCTCCGGCATCGTTGCGCAGCCTCTAAGCCCGCACAATCCGGCGGCGAAACAGTTTTTGCGCGGCCGGGTGGAGTTGTTGCTCACTCGCCAAGTTGCCGCGGAACCCCAGACTTGGCAAGCCTTGGTGCGTCCCGGCCGGAAGGTCGGCGTGGGTGAGGTGATCACCATCGCGAAAGGCGAGGTACAACTCCAGGCCGAAGTGATTGCGCGCGGCGTCTTCGGCGAGCGGACCGTGCGCTTTGCGCCGGTCGACGACTTTTTCCAGCGGCTGGATACGCTCGGACATGTGCCGCTGCCGCCCTACATCGATCGACCGGACCGTCCCGAGGACCGCGAGCAGTACCAGACGGTCTATGCCACGCGTCCGGGTTCGGTCGCGGCTCCAACCGCGGGGCTGCACTTCACGCCGGAAATCCTCGAGCGAGCTGCGCCAGCGTGGCGTGGAAAGCGCCGAGATCACACTGCACGTGGGCCTGGGAACCTTTCAGCCGGTGCGGACCGAAGTGGTGGAACAGCATCGCCTGCACACCGAGCATTACGAAATTTCCGCGCAGACTGCCGGACTGATCGAGCGCGCCCGCCGCGAAGGCAGACGAATCGTAGCCGTGGGGACGACCACGGTTCGCACCCTGGAGTACGCCGCCAGCCGGCATCCGGCCGGTCGTATCGAGCCGCAGACAGGCGAGGCCGACATCTTCATCTATCCAGGATTTGACTTTCGCGTGGTTTCGGCGCTGCTCACCAACTTCCACCTGCCGAAATCGACGCTGCTGATGCTGGTGGCCGCCTTTGCCGGCCGTGAATTCATCCTGCGGGCATACGCGCACGCGGTCGATAAGGGTTACCGTTTCTTTTCCTATGGCGACTGCATGCTCATCGAGTGATGCATCACCAACGCGGCGTTTTTCCGTGATTGTCGCGGCTTTGAATTCCTGTCATTCCGACGCGATCGCCGGCCGACATGCCCGCACTATGCGATCACGGGCCGTGAAGGCGAAAGTCGGCGGCGGCTATGCTAAACTGCGCGCCATGAGCAACTTTAACCCGGGCCGTCCGGAGTCCTCCGAATACCCTCCCTATGCGGCGATTTATGTCAATCTGGTTGTGGGCGATCAGATCCTGCCTATCCTCGCCGCCCAACTTGAGCAGAGCACGGCGTTGTTGAAGAATGTCGATGATCGCCGCGCCTCCGAATTTTCGTATGCTCCCGGCAAATGGACGATCAAGCAGATTCTGGGCCACATCGTTGATACAGAGCGCATTTTTAGCTATCGCGCGCATCATGTCGCGCGCAATGACGCGCTTGTGTTGCCGGGCTTTGAACAAGATGACTACGTGGCTGCCGGCTCTTTCAACGAGCGCACGCTGAAGAGCCTCATCGACGAATTTCGCATGGTTCGTCAGTCCACAATCGCGCTCTTTGAAAACCTGCCCCAGCAAGCTTGGATGCGACAGGGGAACGCCAACAAATACAGCGTAACGGTTCGCGGCATGGCCTTTCTTGCCGCCGGACACGAGTCGCACCACGTAAAGATTCTGCGGGAGAAATATTTGCCGTAGGCTTTGGCGCGGATCTGTGCTGAAGCCCGGCGGTTCCGGGCTTCGCGTCTCTCTGATTCCTGCTAGAATTTCTTCCTTGCCAGCAGAAGAAAACATCCTCGAAAGCCGTCCCAGCCGGCAGAGCCGGCGAAAGCGATTGCCGCCAAGCTTCCGGAAGACGCCAAAGGCCGCGTTTTTCTGATCGATGCCATGTCTTTCATCTTTCGCGCCTACCACGCCATGGCGCGGCAGCGGCCCATGTCGACCAAAACCGGCGTTCCAACCAGCGCAACTTACGTCTTCGTCAACATGCTCAACAAGCTGCGCAAGGACTTCGCCCCCGAGTACATCGCGGCGGTTTTCGACGTGGCCGCTCCGACCTTTCGCGACCAGCAGGCAGCCGCCATGCCAAGCTTGCGCAAGTACGACCGCGAGAGCGGCGAGTACAAGCAGGTGGCCTACGACGGCTACAAGGCGCAACGCGCGGCCATGCCGGAAGATCTGGCGCAGCAGGTCCCCTATATCCGCCGCGCCCTGGAGATCTATCGCATTCCGATCCTTGAAGCCGCCGGCTTCGAAGCCGATGACGTTATCGGCACGCTGGCGCGGCTGGCCTCGGCGCAATCCTACGCGGTGTACGTCGTCTCCAGCGACAAAGATATGCTGCAACTGGTGGACGAGCGCGTGTGCGTGCTGAACCCGCCCAAGGACAACCTGATCTGCGATCGGGCCAAGGTCGAGGAGATCCTGGGCGTTCCGCCCGAGCGCGTCATCGACGTCATGGCACTGCGTGGCGATGCGATCGACAATGTACCGGGCGCTCCAGGCATCGGCGACAAGGGCTCGGTGGAGCTGATTCAGCGCTACGGCTCGCTCGATAATCTGCTGGAGCACGTCGGCGAGGTGGAACGCAAAACCTACCGCGAATCGCTGCTGCACAATCGCGCTGCCGTGTTGCTGAGCCGGGAACTGGTGACCATCGACCGCAATGTGGCCATCGAGTTCGACCCCGAGTCAATGAAAGCGCAGGCGCCGGATGTGCCCGCGGCGCGGCAATTATTCACCGAACTCGAATTCACTTCGCTGGTCAAGGAGTTTCTGGAAGAAGGCGCCGAGATCGGCAAGACCGACTACCGTGAGGCGAAGTCGGCCAGCGATGTGGAATCGGTTTTTGCCGCTGTGCCCCAGGGAGGCGCATTGGCATTTGCCGTCGAGGCCGCGGCTCCCACAGAGGCCGAGGAAGCTGCGCAGGCCGAAGAAGCTGAGCTAATTACCGAAGAGGCGGATAACAAGGAAGAGCCGCCACCGTTATTCGCCTCCGCGCAAGAAATCGCAGCCGCGCACCTCGCCACCGGGCAGGCTTGCAGCCGCGCTCAAAGTATCCCAAGCCGCCGCGCAAAGACCGCAGAGGATAGCCATTTCCGCGCAGCCCGGCACAGCGATGGTCGTTCAGCTCAATCATGAAGAGCTGCGGTCCGCAGTGACTGCCGAAGTCCACGAAGGGGTGCCGCTGGCGGTCCATGACTACAAGGCAGCTATCCACGCGGTGTGGCGGAATATCGGTTTGGTGGAGGTGCGGCATGACCTGATGCTCTACGCCTATCTGCTCGATCCGACTTACTCGTCCTACAGGTTGAAGGACATGGCGCTGCGCAAGTTGAGCCTCAGCCTGAAGGGTGAAGTGGCCGAGGCGGCGGACGTGACTGGGCGGCTGACTTCGATGTTGCGAAGGAAGTGGAGGAAGCGGGACTGGCGAAGTCTATGAGCAGATCGATTTGCCGCTGGCGCCCGTGCTGTTCCGCATGGAAGAGGCTGGGGTGAAGCTTGACTGTGAATTACTGGCCGGCCTTTCCAACGGCTGGCGCGCGACTGCGACGCCAAGGCGCGCGCCATCTACGCCAAAACGGGCGTCGAGTTCAACATCAACTCACCCAAGCAGCTTGGAGAAGTGCTGTTCAATCGGCTGAACCTGCCGAAGCCCTTGAAGTACGGGAAGGGACGCACCATTTCGACCGCCCAGGATGTGCTCGAAGCATTGGCCACCGAGCACGAGGTGCCCCGGCTGGTGCTCGACTACCGTCAGCTCTCGAAATTGAAGTCCACCTATGTCGATGCATTGCCCGTATTGTGCCGGGCGGGAACGAGTCGTCTGCACACCAGTTTCAACCAGGTGGGGACGGCGACCGGCAGATTGTCTTCCAACAACCCGAACCTGCAAAACATTCCCATTCGCACCGAGTTGGGCCGCGAGATTCGTGCGGCGTTCATCGCCGAGCCCGGTAACCTGCTGCTGGCCGCCGATTATTCGCAGATCGAGTTGCGGCTGCTGGCGCACTTCTCCGAAGATCCTTTGCTGGTCGAAGCCTACCGGCGCGGTGACGATATCCATACGCTCACGGCTGCGCAGGTCTTTGGCGTGCCGCCGCTGATGATCGACGCCGAGCACCGCCGCCGCGCCAAAGCGGTGAACTTCGGCATTGTCTACGGGCTCTCGCCGTTCGGACTCTCGCAGCAACTCGGCATCGATACCAAAGAGGCCAAGCGCTTCATCGACGCCTACTTCGAGAAGTACAAGGGCGTGACCGCATTCATCGAAAAGACGCTGGCGGATGCGCGGCGCGACGGCCTGGTGAAGACGCTGTTCGGGAGGGTGCGGCCGATTCCCGATATCCTCAGCAAAAATGCGAACCTGCGCGGCTTCGCCGAGCGCACGGCGGTCAATACCCCTTTGCAGGGAACCGCGGCCGACCTCATCAAGCTGGCGATGATCCGCATTGACCGCGAGCTGCACGAACGAAATCTGCACTCGCGGATGCTGTTGCAGGTGCACGACGAGCTGGTCTTCGAAGCTCCCGAGGCCGAAGTGGACGCCCTGCGCGAACTGGTGAAGCGCGAGATGGAACAGGTGCACGCGCTGCTGGTTCCGCTGGTGGTTGAGATCGGAGTGGGGCCGAACTGGCGGGATATGGAATAAAGCGGCGGGCTTGCCATCTTTTGAGACTTGTCCCAACCCGCTCCAAGGCTCAACCAGAGTAAGTGTATGCCGTCTTTGAAGGGGCGCGGCTTCAGCCGCGCCGAATAGACGCCCAATACCGCTGGCCTTTAGGCCCCGAGGTTATCGGCCCTCAGCGGCTAAACCGGATTCCTACCCAACCCATGTGGCACGGCTGAAGCCGTGCCCCTTCAAAGATCCCGTCTACAGCAACTGTGGCATCGCCATAGACGGAGAAAATCACGTCGCATCTCGCCGCCAGGCGATATGCAGGCCCTTGCCCACGGGAGCGACCGTCCAGATGAATCCCGGCAGACTCTCGACCATCGTCCGGTAGGCGGCAACCTCCTCCGGGTGCGACAGCACGTTGTCGGCGAGCAACAGAACGTCGGCGTTCAACTTGGGGAGCAGAAACTCCAGTTGCGCGGGTGCGCTGACGCGGTCAGCGTCGAAGAAGATGCAGTCGAAATGCGGCGGCAGCGAGCGGACAATCTCGGTCGCGTCGCCCTCGATCAGCTCGACCGCCGAGAGCAATCCGGCGCGCTCCAGGTTTTTACGCGCCTGCGCGAGCTTTTCGGGGAAACGTTCGAGGCTGACGAAGCGCGCATCGGGCGCGCGCCGCAAGGCTTCGGCGAGCCAGATCGTGCTGTAGCCATTCGAGGTGCCAATCTCGAGCACGCGCCGCCGCCGGGTTGACTGGATCAACAACCAGATCAGCTCCGCCGTCGGCCGCTCCAGGTTCAACAGCTTGTAACGTCGCTCGCTGACGCGCTGGTCATTTTCGCGGCCCAGATCTTCCAGTTCCGCCAAGAGCTGCTCGATCGCAGCTTCGAACATGCGTCCTCCCCTTGCTGCCCACGTTCACCCAAAAAGGCGGATGTGGACCACTCGACTATTTTACTGCGCTCATTCTGCCCGATTATTCCCGGGGCGCCTGCCGGCGATCGCCGATAGCCTGCTCCAGCGCATCGGAGATGGCCGCGGCATGTTTCCGCATCAGAGGCTCGGATTCGGCCTCGATCATGACGCGCGCCAGCTTCTCTGTGCCGGAGTAGCGGACGACCACGCGCCCATTGCCATCGAGTTCGCGCTCGGCCTCGCCGATGGCGCTGGCCACGCCCGGCATTTTGCCGAAAGGAACCTTCTCGCGCACCGTGATATTGCGAATCACTTGCGGAAAAACTTTCAGGCCGGCCACCAGTTCGCTCAATTTTTTCCCCGAGCGGCCAAGCAATTCGAGCACGCGCAGCGCCGTGAGCAGGCCATCGCCGGTGGTCGACTCGCCATCCATAAATAGAATGTGGCCGGACTGTTCGCCGCCAAGTTTGGCTCCGGTCCGCAGCATTTCCTCCAGCACGTACTTGTCGCCAACCGGTGCGCGCAGCATGCATATGCCGGACTGGCACAGCGCCTTTTCGAGTCCCATGTTGGACATGGTTGTAGCAACCACGGTATCGTGCGCGAGCGTGCCGCGGGCTTTCATGTCGCGGGCCGCCACCAGCATCACGGCGTCGCCATTGACCACGTTGCCTTGCTCGTCGGAAAACAGTGCCCGGTCGCAATCTCCGTCGAAGGTGATGCCGCATTCGAAAGCGCCGGCGGCGTTGCGCACCGCGGCGGCAACGTGCTCAGGATGCAGTGCGCCGCACCCGGCATTGATATTGCGTCCGTCCGGCGAGACATGCAGGAATGTGGCTTCGACGCCGCACTGGCGGAACAGCTCTGGCGCAACCGCTGCGGAGGCGCCATTGGCGCAATCGATCAGAACGCGAAAGCCGCGCAGCTTGGTGGCATCTACGTTGGTGACAAGCCATTGGACATAGCTTTCGCGCAGACCCGCGACATCGGGCAACGGCGCAAGGGACGAGCCACCGTCGAAGTCTTCCGTGAGATCGTCGAGGTGGCTGAAGATCTCCTGCTCGATTTCATGTTCGATGACGTCGGCCAGCTTCATGCCATCGCGGCCAAAGAGCTTGATGCCGTTATCCATCCAAGGATTGTGAGACGCGGAGACAACGATTCCCGCCGAGAACTTCCGCGCCCGCGCCAGGTAGGCCACGCCGGGGGTCGTCATGACGCCTGCATTCACGTATTCGGCTCCCGCTGCTCGCAGACCGCCAGCCAGAGTCCCGGCGATCCAGGTGCTGGATTCGCGCGTGTCCCTGCCAATCAGCACCCGGGCTTGCCCGGCACCGTAGCGGCGTAGTAAACGGGCGCCCAGCGCGCGTCCAATGGCAAATACGGTACGCTGGTCGAGCGGGTACTCTCCGGCAACAGCGCGTATTCCGTCGGTTCCAAACAGTTGTTTCATGATGGCCCGTGTCCCTGACGATTACTCAGTGCCAGCATTGGACGGCGACTTCTGTGTCACGACGGTCACTCGCACCGGCTGGGGGTTGCTGACCTTCACTAATGGGTCTGTCGTGTAAACAGTGGTCGTAAACGTGGCACTGCCGATCACGCCGGTGGCGTCGACCGGGTCGGTAATGGCGCTGTCGATCAGCGCTACGCGCAGACTCGGCCCGTCGATCTGCACGGTTGGCGGCTCAACCGTGGTTGCCACGATGTGGAACCCAGAAACCAGCGAACCGGTGATTCGAGCACGCACGGGGACCGCGCGATGGTCAGGCCGGTCGAAGCTCAGGCGGAGCTGCGCCGGAATAACCTGTTCGATCTCGGTGCCTTTGGGCATGCGGATGGAACTGGCGCGAATGGGATACGTGCGTTCGCCCTGAGTGGCGCCGGAAAGATCGATCACCGGATGGATATCCAACTGTGCCAGCTCGCGCAGAATGCGCGCCGGGCCGCGTACGCGGATTTGCACATGCGGGGCGACTTCGGAGCTGAACTGCAAGTCTTTCGGGACTTGGTAGAACTCGATTGGGACGCTCATCAGCACCTGCGCCTCAGGCTCCCGTGCCACCGTCCACCACAGCAGCATCGCAACCGCAAGCGAAAGCACTTTGAGTCCGAAATGGCGGGTGAACAGGTGGCGAACGGAGTCGAGCATTAGTTTTCGCCCTCCGGCGGACCACTGTCGGGATTGCGGCCGATCTGCTCGAATTGCTGGTCGAGTTCTGGAGTAGCGGATTCGGAGCCGTGCGCCGCGCCCGCACGGACGAGGTGCCGCAACAACTCGCTCATGCGCTCCCGCAACCGCTCCGGCGACAAATCGCGTTCGATGTTTCCGGCCACCGCCAGGCTAATGGCGCCGGTTTCCTCGGAGACGATGACGGAAATCGCATCAGTTTCTTCGGTGATGCCAATGCCCGCGCGGTGCCGCGTACCAAGTTGCGTCGAGAGCAGCGGGTTGATAGACAGCGGAAGGAAGCAGGCGGCGGCGGCGATGCGGTCCTTTTTCACGATGACCGCTCCGTCGTGCAGCGGCGCGCTGGGGCGGAAGATGGTGGCCAGCAGATCGTAGGAAAGCTGCGCGTCCAGCGGTACCCCGCTTTCAATGTACGTCCGCAACCCGATCTCGCGCTCGATCACGATCAAAGCGCCGGTCTGGTTCTGCGAGAACAGGTTTGCCGCCAGGATAATATCGTCATAGACCTCGCTGACACTGGCCTGCACCGAGCGGCTGAGAGTGAGGCGGCGGCCAATGCGCGCCAGCACCTGGCGAATCTCCCCCGCAAACACCACAATCAGGGCGAAAATCCCGTATGGCAAAAGCGTGCCGATCAGCCAGTCCAGCGTGCGCAAATCGGTCTTGTGGGCCACGTAAAACGTCAACACCAGGGCTCCAACCCCGACCAGCATGGGCGCCGCGCGCGTACCCTGTATCAGCAAAAGAAACTGGTAGATGAGAGCAGCCACCAGCAGTATGTCGACGACCGACCAAACCGACAAGGACGGTAATCGTTCCGTGATGTTGGTGATCAGGTGCATGCTATGGACCGTCGACGCTACTTTGCTGCTCTCCATTGTAATGCAGTATGCCGTGTCTTTCCTCAGGGAAACGATCCTGATCCGAACTCGTAACGCCGGTCCTGGGCGACGCCAAGCCGACGAGACACTCACTCCAGCCATGGCATCAGCGGTAAAATGCCAAAAGGACGTGATGATCAGGACGTGATGATTACCGAATCGTTTCCGCCGAAACTACCCGATCCGATACGAGCCCTTTACCCCTTCCGCACCCGCACGGCGCACGTTGCCGTCGACCCGCTAGCGGAACCGGTGGGCAACGGCAAAGTCCCGGCTATGCGCCAGCCGCAGGCCGTTTCCGACGGACTACCCGAGCGCATGAGCTTTGTGGACGAAGGGCCGGAAAATGCGCCACCGTTGGTCCTTGTGCACGGCAACCTGACGTGGTCGTTTCTGTTCCGCAATCTGATCGCGGAAGCGCGCGGCCATCACCGGGTGATTGCCCCTGACTTGGTCGGGTTCGGGCTTTCCAGCAAACCACGCGACGCGGCATACCACACGTTCGATCGGCACACGGAAAATCTCAGCCAACTGATCGCCGAACTCAAGCTGCCAAAGTTAACTTTGGTATTGCACGGCATGGCCGGTGTGATCGGGTTCCGATACGCCATGCGCTTTCCCGCGAATGTATCTCGAATTGTCCTGATCAATGCCTGGGTAGACCCGTGGGCGGCCGACGTCTCCGAACGGCTCCCCTTCTGGCCTGCCATGGCTCGCAGCAGAGTGGGATTCATGCTTCGGCACTGGCCGCTGATGCCCTTTCCGGCGTTGCAATGGGCGGCGGCAAAGATGCTGGAGCGTCCGGTTCAGGACGGCTACGCCCTGCCTTTCCAGCGGGGCGATCAGCGGATGGCACCGCTGGCCTTCGCGCGCCTGTTCCAACCCTCTAGCCGCCAGTCGCAACTTGCGGTCATGCGGGAACTGGCGCCGCAAATCCGCAAGCTTCCGGCCAAGGTCGAGATTCTTTGGGGACAACAGGACCCGACGTTCCGCAGCAAGTTATTGCCATATCTGCTGCGCGATTCCCTGGCCCACTGCGCCGAGCCGGTGTTCGTGCCCCAGGCGTCACACCTGCTGCCGGAAGACGCTCCTGAGGTGCTGGCTGAAAAAGTTTTGGAGACCGGCCGCAAACGAAGTAACGAACCGCTATTCAAGATACTTTGAGAAAAAGCTCGGATACTCTCGCCGGGCAGCGCCTCCCGATCCATCCGAGCACGCGCAATCGCCGGTTTGAGTCTGACATTCGGGGCTCCGGCTCCGTTCATCGGCAGCGCAGGTCTACGCTTCGTCTTCCGGTTCAACCCGCTCTACGCGGGCCGTAAAGCCTCCGCGTGCCAGTCGCGCGCGCACTTGCTGTCCGGGAGAAAGCTGCCCGCTACGCGTCGCCAGATTGCCCTGCTCGTCAAACACCAAGGCGTAGCCGCGCTCCAGAATGCCGAGCGGCGAGAGCGCCTGCAACTGGCTTCCGAGGCGCTGCAGTTTTGCCGTCCGATTCTCGATTAGATGGCTCATCGCCTTGTGCAACGCCGTAACCCGGGCTGCGAGTTCCCGATCCATGGCGCTCAAGCGGTTTTGCAGCTCCTGGTGCCGCAGACGGGTGCCGGCCACGTCAAGACGCCGGTGCCAGGCGCGCATCTGTTTGTGCTGGGCGGCAGCCAAGCGAAAAGCCAGTTCGTCAGCCCGCTGCTGGCGGCGTGCGATGAACTCCTGCATGCGGGCGAAGGCCATGTTCTGGGCCAGCAGCATGAGCCGCTGCCGCGCCGTGAGCAACTGGAAACGAGCCCCGCGTCCGAGACGCGTGTCGAGACCGGCAAGCCGCTCCTCTAATTCATGCGTTGAACGTACGACCAGCTCCGCCGCGGCCGATGGCGTCGGCGCTCGCAAATCCGCCACGAAGTCGCAAATCGTGAAGTCGGTCTCGTGTCCGATGGCCGAGATCACCGGCAAGCTGCTTTCGGCGATGGCGCGCGCCAGCGATTCGTCGTTGAAGGCGGCCAGATCCTCGAACGACCCGCCGCCCCGGGCAATGATGATGACATCAACCTGCCGGCTGCGGTGGAAGTGACGCACTCCGGCCGCGACCTCGCGGGGCGCTGCCTCGCCCTGCACCTGCGCGGGGTAAATCAGCACGTCCACCGACTCGTGACGGCGGCGCAGGATGTTGAGAATGTCCTGAATGGCGGCTCCATGCGGCGAGGTTACGACGCCGATGCGACGCGGCAGCACGGGGATTGGCCGCTTGCGCGCTCTCTCGAACAGCCCTTCGGCGGCGAGCTTTTTTTTGAGCTGCTCGAAGGCGATCTGGAGGGCGCCGACCCCCACGGGTTCGAGAAATTCGCCGATCATCTGCAGCTCGCCCCGGTCTTCGTAAATGCTGAGGCGTCCGCGGGCGATTACACTCAAGCCGTTCTCCGGCTTGAATCGCAAAAGGCGCGCCTGCATGCGAAAAATCACGATGCGAAGCTGGGCCTCGCCATCGTTGAGCGTGAAGTAGAGATGACCGGAGCCGGCGGGACGCAGGTTGGAGATCTCGCCCTCGACCCAGACGTCCGTGTACTCGCGCTCCAGGCGCGTGCGCAGCGTCGAGATGAGTTCGCCGACCTTCCAGATGTGGCGCTCGGGAAGGGACTGGAAATCGAAGGCGAATTGCGAGGGTTCACTCATGGCCGAATGTCCGCATGGCCGACAGGCCGAGTGTAACTCAATAAGGTGCAACCGGGCAGGCGCCCCATGCTGCCCGCCGGCTTCGTCGACGTGTCAGAGGGGGCTAATCAATGTATCTCGGAGCCGGATTTGGTGGCATATATAACCTTCGCCAAACCGGTCCGGCTTGCGCGCCAGCGGCTAATATGTAAACTTGCTGCTGTGGAGCATAGCTGCAAAAAATGCGGCGCAACCGTGGAAGACGGGGTGCCCTTCTGTCCCAATTGCGCTGCCCCGCAGATACGCGTGGCAATCGCCCGCGAAGAATCTGACACTCAGCCGGCGCCCGGCACGCCCAACTCCGGCTCCAATGATGATCAGCCTGCGGCGGAAGGCATCCCAGCGCAGCGCTCGAGCCCGGTGTTCGGCCCGGCCGACGCTTCTCAATCGGCCAAATACGAGCGCCGCGTCGTGATCTTTTCCGCACTGGCGGCGGGGTTCGCCGCCGGCATTGGCAGCCTGGTCCCGTTCGTGCCCTTTATCACGCTATGCATGGTGGCCGCCGGGGGAATCGCCATCACGCTTTACAAGCGCCGGATGCCTTATGTCTCCGTGCCCGCCCGGCGCGGCTTCCGTATCGGCGCGCTGGCCGGTTTTTTTGGCTTTCTGCTCAACGCCGCCACCAGCGGCCTCGGCATGTTCAGCGCGGAGAACCGAGGGGCTCTGCGCGATGCCATGCAGGAGCGGCTCAAAGAAGCTCTGACGGTCAATTCCGATCCCTCGGCGCAGCAGATGGTGAAGAACCTCGGGGACATGGTTTCCACCCCCGGTGGACTGGCCGCCGTGTTTGCTTTCTCGCTGTGCCTTTTTGGCTTGCTCTTTGTTTTGCTGAGCGGCGTTGGGGGCGCAATCGGCGCGGCCTTGTTCGGCAAGAAGCTGCCACGCTGAGACCGGACAGCGGCGATAAAAAAGCCTTCCGTGGCTGGGAAGGCTCTGCTCTACCAGCACTTTTCCCGATCGCTATGCTTTGACTGCCAGCTCCGCGACGTGGCGCCGGCGGCGCTCCAAGTACAACGGAAAGGCCTCTGCCAACTCGTAGACCTGGCGGCGGATGCGTCCCAGAACATCGGCGCTGGTCCGGTTATTGAGCGCTTCGGCAATCCAACGGCCGATCTGCTGCATTTCCTTTTCTTTCATGCCGCGCGTGGTGAGCGCCGGGGTACCGACGCGGATGCCGCTTGGCTTCATCGGCGGGTTGGTGTCAAACGGGATCGCATTCTTGTTGACCGTGATTCCGGCCTCGCCCAGGGCCTTTTCGGCTTCGCTGCCGAACATACCCTTGCTGAAGACGTCGACCAGCATCAGGTGCGTGTCGGTGCCTCCGGAGATGATGCGGAATCCTTCGGCTGCCAGCGTCTCGGCCATGACCTGCGCGTTCACCACGATCTGCTTGGCGTAGGCCTTGAAATCGGGTTCCAGGGCTTCCTTGAAACAGACCGCCTTGGCCGCAATGATGTGCACCAAGGGTCCGCCCTGCGCGCCGGGGAAGACGCTGCGATCGATATTGGCTCCCATGGCGGCATTGGCCAGGATCAGCCCGGCGCGTGGGCCGCGTAGCGTCTTATGCGTGGTCGAAGTGACGATCTGGGCGTGGGGCACGGGCGAGGGATGTACGCCGCCGGCGACCAGGCCGGCAAAGTGCGCCATGTCAACCAGATAGACCGCTCCTACCTGATCGGCGATCCGCCGCATGCGCGCGAAATCGATGATGCGCGGATAGGCCGACCCGCCGCCGATGATCAGCTTAGGCCGCTCGCGCTCGGCGATTTTTTCAAGCTCGTCGTAGTCGATGGTCTCGGTCTCGCGCGAGACCCCGTAGGGAACGATATGGTAGGTCTTGCCCGAAAAGCTGAGCTTGTGGCCGTGCGTCAGGTGGCCGCCATGGGCGAGGTCAAGTCCCATTACGGTGTCGCCCGGCTGCACCACCGCTGCATAGGCCTCCATGTTGGCCGAGGAGCCCGAGTGCGGTTGCACGTTGGCATACTCGGCGCCGAATAGCTGCTTGGCGCGCTCGCGGGCCAGATTCTCGACTACGTCGGTGAACTCGCATCCTCCGTAGTAGCGCTTCCCGGGGTATCCCTCGGCGTATTTATTGGTGAAAACCGAACCGGCGGCTTCCAGCACGGCTTCGCTGACGAAGTTTTCCGAAGCAATCAGCTCCAGGCCTTCGTGCTGGCGGGCTTCTTCGTCGGCGATCGCCTGCGCAATCTCGGGATCGACTTCACTCAGTTGGCGCGACATACGGTCGTTCATGGGGGCAGACTCCTTCTCGGAAACACCTACTTTACCGCTTTGGCGGGGTGTAGCCAAGCAAGCTTTCCTGGAGCGGCTTCGGTGTTTCCAACTCCGCCAGTTTTTCGAGCCGCTGCTGGTGCCGGCCGCCCGCGAAGGGCGTATGCAGCCAGACATCGACGATCGCCGTGGCCTGCTCTTCATCGAGGATTCGCGCCCCCATGGTCAGCACGTTGAGGTCGTTGTGCTCCCGTGATATCCGCGCCTCGTATTCGCTGGTGATGTTGGCGGCGCGGATCCCTGGAGTTTTGTTGGCGGCTATCGCCATGCCAATACCGCTGCCACAGACGAGAACGCCGCGCTGCGCCTCGCCCGAGACCACGCGGCAGGCGACCGCGTGAGCAAAGTCCGGGTAGTCGCAGGAGTCGCTGGAGGCCGTGCCACAGTCGTCGACGGCATGGCCCAGGTGCTCAAGGTGAAGCTTGAGTTTTTCTTTCAGTTCGTAACCGGCGTGATCGGCGCCTATCGCAATTCGCATAAAGAAATTTTACCTTGGGAAGCTCTGGTTATTGCCCGCAAGCTGATGCTAAAAAATTATGGCGCCGCAGTCCATCAATTTTCGCTCGGCACAGCGCATCCGGAAGCGGAAATCATACTCAACCAATGCTTGAAGCTGCGCTGCTTTGGTGTAAGCTGGGGCGCAACGGCAAGATTGTAGATTAGCTCGGGAGAAACCATATCCCCGGACTCGCCGGATCGCGCTTGGGGGGCACGGATGATCACCAACAAGATTTCTTCTGACCAGGTGCAGGCCTTTGTACACCAGTATTGGCATGTCCTGATGGGCAAAACGCCGGGAGAGATGGAGAAGTTGTACACGTACGATTCAACCATTTTCAATCCCTTCGCGCCGCGCGCCGAGTCGGGACGCGTTTCGGCTGCCCGCAAGGAGCGAGAATACTTCGAGGGCGAAACCAGTTTCCGCGCTGAAGTGACGGGTTCTATCGAGGTGATGCTGCTGTCGGACAATGTCGCCGTGGCTACCTACACCTTCCGCTGGCAGGCCACCGGGGCGACGGGGGGCTTGGCGGGCAAACGCATCGACAAAGCGGTACGCAATGGCCGGGCAACGGAGGTGATCGCGCTCGATCCCGGAGGCGGTTTGCGCATCGTACACCAGCATCACTCCGACATCTGGCGAGATGCGAAGCCGGGCGTTTGAGAAGTGGCAGGCTGCGAAAAGACGCTTTGCGTGCAACCTGTTTTCCGCAGCTGTCGGAACGCAATGGCGCAATCGGCCCTGCAAGTTCGGTACAGAAGCAAGGCTGCAAATGCTTTAGCGAAGCAGGTTTGACGCTCATTTCTCCCGACTGCTAAACTCAAATCTCCGACCAGCCGGAATCCCCGTTACGCGCCGCTTTGCGTGTAGAGGGGTAGAAGCGACGGTTATGGGCAGGTTTATCCCGACCGTCCGCGTTCGTCAGACCTGGGAAGAAGACCTGGAAAAGACCCCTAAAGAAAGGCAGCAACCGTGTTGCGCCTGGGGCCTTGAGGACCAACCATGCGCTACACCCGGCAACAACTGAAGCAGGATAAGCTTGCAGCTTCGGCGGCAGAGGCCGTCCATTGGACAGTCGCGCACCGCAAAACCATCATCAGCGGCGCGACCGCCCTGGCGGTACTGGTGGCTGTGGGCATTGGTATTTTCTGGTATCGCGATTACCGCCAGGCGGCGGCTGCGCAAAAATTTGGCGATGCCCTGGTTACCTATAACGCCCCAGTGCTGCCCGACGCCGCGTCCCAGGGAACTCAGATGGTGAGTTTCACGAGCGTTGCCGACCGCGCGCTCGCCGCCAAGAAGCAGTTTTATGCAATCTCCGCCGAGTACGGTTCGGCACGCGCCGGACAGTGGGCCCACTACTTTGCGGCTCTGTGCGAAGTCGACCTTGGCAATTACGCCGTGGCCGAGGGACAACTGAAAGACGTTGCTAAGTCTCGCGATGTGGAAGTGTCGTCGCTTGCCAAACTCGCGCTGGCTTCCGTCTACCGCAACCAGAAGAAAGATTCGGATGCGGTCGCGGTTTATAAGGACCTCATCGATCACCCGACACTCAGCGTGCCCAAGACTACTGCGCAACTCGGCCTGGCCGATCTCTACCAGGCAACCGAACCGGCTGAAGCCAGCAAACTCTACGAGCAAATCGCTAAAGATGACGCCAAGGGTCCGGCGGGCCAGATTGCGGCACAGCACCAGAAAGCCCCCGCGCAATAAACCATAGCGACTCTCTGAGTGCAAACCCACCGTTCCCGTGAAAGTACGTCAAGCCGGCGGATGCGGTATTAGCGCATCTGCCGTCGCGCCTGGGTGACGGAGCACACGCCTACTTACATCCGTAGTTGCGCTGGCTGGGGGCCGAGGCCAACCTTGCATGAGCCGTCGCACTCTCATAGTTCATCACCGTTGTTCAAGTTTTCCGCGCCAGGATGGGTGTATCTGGGCGGTTCTTACCAAAGAGGCACCTGATGAAGAGTTTTCTGTTTGGCCTTGGATTGGGCATCGCGCTGGGCATTCTGTTTGCCCCGATGAGCGGAGAAGACAACCCGCGACCACCTGAGTGAACGTGCAAGCGATGCGGCCAGCTCAGCGCGAGAGAGTTACGAGCAGGGACGTGAAAGCGTGCAGCGAGGAGTGGAGTCCATACGCAGGACCACAGAGCGCGCCGTGGGCCATGCTCGCGCCAGTTTTGGCGACGCCACCGGCACCAACCTATAACGCCCAACCGCCGACGAAGCGGCATGCGGCGTAGCTCGGCAGCTGGGGGCGCGGAATTCGACCTGGCACCGGGCGGTGGTTCGTGGCTGCCGTGCGGCAGTACGGGGATCGTCCACCATGAGGGTGGTTGACACTCGCAAAGCGCTGCCAGTATTCTTATATCTTGCCCTGAAGGGAAATTTTCTCTAAAGGCGGTTGCAAAGGTGGGCGGAGCCTGGAATGGCTTTAGGCTCCGGTGTGGGTTCTTCGGCGAATTGCACTGGCGGGTTCCGGGAAGTGCGCTCATTCCGAATCCAGCCTGCAACTCTCTTCGCCTCATGCGGTTATAGACATCATGCTGATCCGCGTACAAGATCTGGAACTCCGGCGTCAGGATTTTGCCGAGGAGTTGCAGCCGGGTACTATTGATTTTGGGCGAGAGCTCCAGCAATTCGACGTCATGACGGTACACGGCAGGGCCGAATTGATCCGCGAGCACCACGGCGGACGCGAATACGTCTCCGACATCCGGCTGGTTGGAGAGTTGGCGGGCCGCTTCGAGGTAAGCTGCGCACGCTGTCTGGAGCCGGTTCCACAGCAGGTAAGCCGGTCGTTTGACCTGTTGTACCGCCCACTCGGCATCGACCGGCGCAAGGAGGAAGTCTCCATCAGCGAGGCCGAGACCGAAATCGGCTACTATGAAGGCGAAGGGCTGGAGTTGGAAGATGTTCTTCGCGAACAAGTTTTGCTGGCCGTCCCCATCAAGACGGTTTGTCGAATCGACTGTAAAGGGTTGTGTCCACGGTGCGGCCAGAACCTCAATGAGGGAAGCTGTACCTGCCAACCACGGCAGGAAGACCCGCGCTGGTACGCTTTGCGCGATTTGAAGAGCCACCTGCACTAGCTTTGTTTCCCTACCAGGCGCGTGATTGCGCCAATCGGGGCGCGGCGGCAAGCCGCACCATTTTGGCCGGCAACACCAGTCCGGCACTTACGTAGTACCCGGCGCGACAATCTGCCGGGGACACTGAAAGGTTTAAAGCAATGGCAAATCCCAAGCGGAGACACTCCCAGCGCCGCACTTCCATCCGCCGCTCGCATGACCACCTGACGGCGCATTCACTTTCCGAATGTCCCAATTGCCACGAGCGAAAAATGCCGCATCGCGCCTGCCCCAAATGCGGGTACTATAAAGGCCGCGAAGTCATCGAAGTCGAGAAGGCAAGCTAAAACGTCCGTGGCATGAATTCACCTGTTAACAATTGCGGTCGATGCGATGGGCTCCGACCGGGCTCCGAAGCCCGAGGTGGAGGGCGCCATTCTGGCCGCCAGACACTATGGCGTCGCGTACTGCTGGTGGGCAAGGAAGAAGTGATCCGCGCCGAGATGGACGCTGCATCCGCGCCGCCCAGCAGTTGCCGATCGAGATCGTCCATGCCAGCGAAGTCATCGGCATGCAGGAGAAGGCGGCGCAGGCGGTCAAGCAGAAGCGCGACTCTTCGATGCGGGTCGGGCTTCGCCTGGTCCGTGAAAAGCGGGCCGCCGGCTTTGTTTCGGCGGGCAACACCGGCGCGGCAATGGTTACGGCCAAGCTGGTGCTGGGAGTTCTGCCCGGGGTGGACCGTCCGGCGCTGGCCGCAGTCTTTCCCACGGCGCAAGGCACTGCTTCGATCATGCTCGACGTGGGCGCCAACGTTGATTGCAAGCCCCACAACCTGCAGCAGTTCGCGATCATGGGCGAGATCTACTTCCGCACCATGTTCGCCGGACGCTTCGCCGAGGCCGATTGCCCGCGGGTCGGCTTGCTCTCGATTGGCGAAGAGGAAACCAAGGGTAACGACCTCACGCGCGAGACCTTCAAGATACTGAAGACCATGCCCATGAACTTCGTCGGCAACGTCGAGGGACGGGATCTTTACAACGGCCACGTCGACGTCATCGTCTGTGACGGATTCGTCGGCAACGTGGCGCTGAAGATCTCCGAAGGGCTGGTCGACACGGTTCGCGCCATGCTGAAAGAGTCGCTGCAGGCAACCATCACTCGCCAGATGGGATACCTGCTGGCGCGGCGGGCCTTCCAGGACTTCAAGAAGCGGCTCGACTACTCAGAGTACGGTGGCGCGCCGCTGCTCGGCATTAAGGGTGTGGCGATCGTCAGCCATGGTTCATCGAACAGCCTGGCGATCAAGAATGCCATCCGGGTGGCCGCCGAATTCGCCAGGACGAATCTGAACACGAAAATAGAGGAGCAGTTGCAGATCGCCGGTCATGCCTTGGGCCACGCCAATCATGCGGCGGCCGGAGAGCCTCATCCTTCGATTTCCGGCTGAACCGGCAGCTGAAACCCGAAGCAACCAGCACTCCTGAAGGAAAATTCAGACCGGATTCGTGCGCGGGCAACACAGCCCGTGCTCTAAAGTGTTCACAGGCCCTAGTAAGGAAAATTCAGCCGTGAAGATTGCAATCGACATCCGCCAGATGAGTGATTATGGCGTGGCAACGTACACTCGCAACGTGGTCCGCAACTTGGCGCGGATGGATCATGTCAACGAATATTTCCTGATCGGCATGGTCGAGCGGCTGAACGAAGTTGGCGAATTGCCGCCCAATTTTCATTGCGTTCCCTTCGAGGGCCACGAAGGCAATACCAGTGGTTATTTCGATTTCCGCCGGACGGTGCGCGGCTTCCAGTGCGACCTGATCCACTTTCCGCAGATGTTCTGGCGCCCGCGTATGGCCGGCTGTCCTTATGTCGTCACCGTTCACGACCTGCTCGACTACATGTACCGAAACAATTCGCAGTCCAGTTTCACCCGCACGGTGCGCTTCCACCTGACGCGGCGCGTGCTGCACGGAGCGGCGAAGGTCTTCGCGGTTTCCAATTTCACCAAGCAGGATCTGACGCGGCTTTTCGATGTGCCGCCCGACAAGATCGAAGTTGTTTACAATGCGCTCGACGACCGCTTCCTGCTCGGACACGCGACCCCTGACGATCGTGCCATGATCGCCGAGCGTTACCAGGTGAACTACCCTTTTATTCTGTACGCCGGCCGGATCAGTCCGCACAAAAACATCGTGCGCATCATCGAAGCGTTCTCGACGCTGAAATCGGCGCTGGCCAAAAACGATTTCGTTCCCGACCTCAAGCTGGTCATCATTGGCGATCAGGTCTCCAAGCATCCCGACCTGCGGCGAGCGGTGATCAAGAGCGCGGTGCAATTCGATGTGCGCTTTCTCGGCTTCGTTCCCGTCGACGTGCTGCGTATCTTCTACGACTTGGCAAAAATATTCGTTTTCCCGTCGCTCTACGAAGGTTTCGGATTGCCGCCGCTGGAGGCCATGGCGCATGACACCCCTGTAGTGGCGTCCAACGTGACCGCGGTCCCGGAGGTTCTGGGCAACGCCGCCGTGCTCGTCAACCCGGAAAACGTCTTCGAGATAAGCCGCGCGCTGTATCGCGTGCTGCTCGATCAGTCTCTGCGCGAGCGAATGAAAGCCGCGGGGCGGGAACGCGTCCGGCGCTACTCGTGGCAAACCTCCGTACGCAGTATCCTGGACGTTTATCGGGCGGTCGCCAGCCAATCCGCGGCTGCCGCCGGTCACTCCTAGGCTAGGCTCGTTCCTTCTGGAAGAGGTAGCGCCCGTTCTGTTGCGCCGCCATCGCCTCCAACTCCTTCATGAAGGCGCGTGCCGCGTGCGACAGGCTGGCCCCTCGCCGATATACCAGCCGCACCTTGCGCTCCATCTGTAACTCTTTTACCGGTATTTGCACCAGCTCACCGCGATTGATTTCGGCTTCGACGGCGATCCGCGGCAGTAGCGCAACCCCATTTCCCATGGCGACAAACTGCTTGATGGCCTCGATATTCGGCAACTCGACCGGCATGTGCAGGGCCGTCTTGTGCTTGGCGAAAGCCTGAAGAACCTTTTCGCGATAGGGCGAGCGCACATTGTGAGCGACGAAAAACTCGGCGCCAAGCTCGCGAATGCTGACCTCCTGCGAGTTCGCAAGCGGATGACCCGGATAAACGACGAAGGCGATCTCATCGATATAAACGATGATCGAGTTGAGCTGCTCGTCGTCCGGCCGGAACGACAGCATGCCGAGCTCGAACGTGATGGTTCACGACTGAACGGGCGACGTCGGCGGCCAGAGACCGTTGCACTTCGATATGTATGGTTGGATGAAGCCTGCGGAAACGATGCAGTGCAACCAGCAGGTACAGCACCGTGAACTCGTTGGCCGCAATGCTTACCTTGCCGTGTTGCAATTCCCTGAGCTCCCGCAGGGCGTCGCGCGCGCGGCCACGCAGGTTCAGCAGCTCCTCGGCATACTTCAACAACAGCGCCCCAGCATCGGTGATGGCGCCGTCACGCGACGAGCGCTCGAAGAGGGTCTCGCCGAGCTCGTCTTCCAGTTTGCTGATGGTTTGGCTCACAGCCGACTGCGTGCGGTGCAGCCGACCGGCGGCGCGTGAAAAGCCCTTTTCCTCAACCACCGCAAGGAACGTTTCCAACTGAAAAAGATCCACCATCACTCCTTGCCCGAGCAGTTCGTGTCATATTATCCGGCGCCCGGGACGATTCGCGAATACCTTATTAAATCACACCCCCTAATGGTAATGGAATAATAATAAGTTTGACTAATTTGCGCGAAGCTGCGCAAAGTAGAGGAACTAGACCTACCCAGTGGGGGGATTCAATCGTGGCTAACGAACGCGTACTGATTTTCGACACGTCTTTGCGTGATGGCGAGCAGGCTCCGGGATGCAGCATGACCGTGGATGAGAAGCTGCGGCTTGCTCAGAAGCTGGAAGCTCTCGGCGTCGACATTATCGAAGCTGGTTTTCCGGTCGCCTCGACTGGCGACTTCGAGGCGGTTCAGCGGGTCGCGCGCGCCATGAGAAGTGCGTCCGTCGCTGCCTTGGCGCGCTGCCGGCGGGAAGACATTTCGCTGGCGTGGAATGCGGTGCGCGACGCGCGTCACCCGCGCATTCACGCCTTTCTCGCCACTTCCGATATTCATCTCGCCTGCAAGCTGAAGATCACGCGTGAAGACGCCCTGCGGCAGGTTGGCGAGTGCGTTCAATATGCGCGTTCCTTATGCGAGGATGTGGAATTCTCGCCGGAGGATGCGACCCGGTCGGAAGTGGAGTTTCTCTCTAAAGTGCTGGAAGTCGCCATCGCAGCCGGCGCGACCACGCTGAATATTCCTGACACGGTGGGCTACGCGACCCCGGGCGAGTTCGGCGAATTGATCCGCGCCATCCGGTCGAGAGTGAAAGGGGTCGAGAACGTGGTGATTTCCGTGCATTGCCACAACGACCTTGGGTTGGCCGTGGCCAACTCGCTGGCCGGCGTCGAGGCTGGCGCCCGCCAGGTCGAGTGCACCGTGAACGGAATCGGCGAGCGCGCGGGCAATGCCGCTCTTGAAGAAGTTGTCATGTCCATGCACGTGCGCAACGACCGCTTGCCCTTCGAGAACGGCATAAAGCGCGACGAAATCTACTCCGCCAGCCGCCTGCTTTCCGAGATCATCGGTTTCCAGGTGCAGCCTAACAAGGCCATCGTCGGACGCAACGCCTTCGCCCACGAAGCCGGCATTCACCAGCACGGCGTGATCAGCAATCCCCTCTGTTATGAGATTATGACCCCGGAGTCGGTCGGGGTTCCGGCCACTCACCTGGTGCTGGGCAAGCACTCCGGCAGGCACGCGCTGCTGATGCGCTACGAAGAGCTGGGTTTTCCGTTGACCAAGCAGGAGTTGCAATCGGCCTACGAGCGCTTCACCCAGTTGGCAGATCGTAAGAAAAGGATTTACGATCAGGATCTGCTTTCGCTGCTGACCGAGAAGCCGGTCATCTCGAACGAAGGGAGCCGCTCGACGGCGTTTATGCAATGAATCTGAAGATAGCTGTTTTGCCCGGAGACGGGGTTGGGCCTGAAGTGACTCGCGAAGCCGTGCGGGTGCTCCGCGCAGTCTCCGACGTAAACGGTTATGAGTTTGAATTTCGCGAATACCCGATCGGGGGCGCGGCGATCGACGCCGAGAAACAGCCGCTTCCACAACGTACCCGCGACGGATGTCTCGAATGCGACGCCGTGCTTCTGGGTGCCGTGGGCGGTCCGCAATACGACGCTTTACCGGCTGAACTGCGTCCTGAGGCGGGAATCCTCGGCCTGCGGCAGGCGCTCGGGGTTTTTGCCAATCTGCGTCCGGCGATAGCTTACGAGGCGGTCGCCGACTGCTCTCCCATTCGCGCTGAAGTCCTGCGCGGAGCCAATGTGTTGATCGTGCGCGAACTGCTCGGCGGCCTCTATTTTGGTCAGCCCCGCGGACGCGATGAGCGCGGCGCTTACGACACCATGCGCTATTCCGCGCCGGAGATCGAGCGCGTCGCCCGGATCGCGTTCGAGCAGGCCCGCAATCGGCGCCACCACCTTACCTCCGTGGACAAAGCCAACGTGCTGGAAACTTCACGGCTCTGGCGGCAGGTGCTCACCGATCTGGCTCGGGAATATCCGGACGTGAGGCTCGATCATGCTTACGTCGACTCTTTCGCCATGCAGTTGATCTCGACGCCGTCGCGCTTTGACGTGGTGGTCACGGAAAACCTGTTCGGCGACGTGCTTTCCGACGAGTCGGCGGTTCTGAGCGGTTCACTGGGCATGCTGGGTTCGGCCAGCATCGGCGGCAAAGTTGGTCTTTTCGAACCGATCCATGGCTCCGCGCCCGATATAGCGGGGAAAAATATCGCCAATCCCATCGGGGCGATTGCCTCGGCGGCCATGCTGTTGCGCTTCGCCGGCGGGCTGCATCGCGACGCCGATGACGTTGAATCGGCAATTGCGCTGACGCTGGAGAAAGGTTGCGTCACCGCCGATTTGCGGAGCGAGAAGCGCAAGACGGTATCCACGACGCGTGAGGTCGGAGACGAAATCGAGCGGGCGCTGACCGATCTGCTCAGCCAGCACCTTGCCTATCACGCGGTGTAATAAAATCTACGCGGTAAGAAAATTTACGCGGTAAAGAGAAAATGCCACAACCACGCACTCTGTTTGAAAAACTTTGGGACAGCCATGTCGTCCGCCATGCCGAAGGCGAGCCGGCTCTCCTGTTCATCGATCTGCACCTGGTGCATGAGGTCACGTCTCCGCAGGCCTTCGAAGGTCTGCGCATCGCCGGCCGCAAGGTGCGCCGAACCGATCTCACGGTTGCGACGGTGGATCACAACATCGCCACTACGACCGCCGACCGCTTCCGGATTACCGACCTGGTCGCCAAGCAGCAGGTGGAAGCTCTGCGCGCCAATTGCGCCGCGTTCGGCGTCGAGCTGTTCGATGTCGGTACGGTGGAGCAGGGCATTGTGCACGTCATCGGGCCGGAGCTTGGTTACACGCAGCCCGGTAAGACGATTGTCTGCGGCGACAGTCATACCAGCACACACGGAGCCTTCGGCGCGCTGGCGATCGGCATCGGAACCTCGGAAGTGGAACACGTGCTGGCCACGCAGTGCCTGCAACAGGATAAGCCCAAGGCCATGCGTGTGCGCGTCGATGGCAGGCTGCCCGAAGGGGTTACGGCCAAGGATCTGGCTCTGGCCATCATCGGCAAGATCGGCACCGATGGAGGTACTGGCCACGTCATCGAATATGCCGGCGAGGCAGTCCGTGCCCTCTCCATGGAAGGCCGCATGACGTTGTGCAACCTGAGCATCGAAAGCGGCGCGCGCGCCGGAATGGTGGCTCCCGACGAGACTACGTTCGCCTATGTCAAGGGCCGCAAGAACGCGCCCAAGGGCGCCGGCTGGGATAAGGCTGTCGCCTACTGGCGCACGCTGCCCACCGACGAGGGCGCCAGCTTCGACAAGGAAGTTTTACTCCATGCCGCGGAACTGACCCCGCACGTCACCTGGGGCACAAACCCGGGAATGGTTTCGCCCATCACCGGACGCGTGCCGAACCCGCAGGATGCCGCCAGCGAAGCGGAGAGGAGCGCGCTGGAGCGTGCTCTCAGCTATATGGCGCTGAAGCCCGGCACGCAACTCACCGACATCGCCATCGACCGCGTCTTCATCGGCTCCTGCACCAACGGGAGGCTTGACGATCTTCGCGCCGCCGCACGCGTTCTGCGCGGCTACAAGATTCACCCGAAGGTCCACGCCATGATCGTTCCCGGATCGCAGGCGGTGAAGGCCGCCGCCGAGCAGGAAGGGCTCGATCGCATCTTTCTGGACGCGGGCGCGGAGTGGCGCGAATCGGGCTGCTCGATGTGTCTGGGGATGAACCCCGACATTTTGCAGCCGGGCCAGCGCTGCGCCGCCACCAGCAACCGCAACTTCGAAGGACGCCAGGGCAAGGGCGGTCGCACCCACCTCGTCAGTCCGGCAATGGCCGCCGCCGCCGCCGTCGCGGGGCACTTCACAGACGTTCGCGCCTGGCAATTCAAGGATCAGGAAAAATGAAACCGTTGCGTGTACACAAAGGAATCGCGGTGCCGATGGACAAGATTAACATCGACACCGACCAGATCATTCCCAAGCAGTTTCTCAAGCGCATCGAGCGCACGGGTTACGGCGACTTCCTGTTTTTCGACTGGCGCTTCCGGCCGGACGGCAGCGAAGATCCGTCGTTTGTCCTCAATCACCCCGTGTACCGCAAGGGCAGCATCTTGATCGGAGGGCGAAATTTCGGTTGCGGCTCTTCTCGCGAGCACGCGCCGTGGGCGCTTTCCGATTTCGGTATCCACATCGTAATTGCGCCGTCGTTCGCCGACATCTTTTTCAACAATTGCGCCAAGAACGGGATGCTGACGGTAATTCTCAGTGAGGAACAGGTCGCGGAATTGGCGCGCCGGGCGCGGGAAAAACCCGGTCACCAATTGACCGTCGATCTGGAAAACCAGACGGTTTCCGACGATCAAGGCTTTCGCGCCGCATTCTCCATCGATCCTTTCAAACGCCATTGCCTGCTGCATGGGCTGGATGACATCAGCCTGACCCTGCAACACGAGGCGGAGATTGAGGCATTCGAAAAGAAACGGGTTCAGTTCTGAGTGTGCTGCCGGAATCTCTTATGTCGCTTCGGCAGCACGGTTGTTGCTCATGACGCTGCAACTGACCGAGTAGGATTTCGAGGATCAATTCGAACTGTTATTGTTGCTCCACGCGGGAACTGATTTATTACCTTTCCAGTCTGTACTTCGTGTGACGAAAAGCTGAAGAGCAGCCACTTCCGGCATTCGCCGGAATACTGCTTGCCGGCGAAATCGAAGCTGTAGAAAACAACAAACCACCCGTTTCCTCTCGCGGCTAACAGCTCGTAACCCTCAACGATCGCAGAAATACGAACCCAACCGCTAGAACGTCGTCTGGTCGCCCATTGTCGCGGACCAAAGTAGTTCCATGTACCCAAGGACCGACTTGACTGGGAACAGTTCCATCTAGCACGCCACCCACTGCGGGCGTTCCGCACGTTATGACACCGGTTCAAGGGGGGTGCGGGAAATATCGGACAGGTGCTGGTGCACCACGATCAGCTTGCCCTCGGAATCGAGAGTGAATATATGGGTTCCGCGGCCGTCGGGCACGCCTCGGTTGTATTTTTTCCCGAGGATCGGTTCTTCCAGGTTCTTGGCCCACGTCCGGAAGGTGTGGATGGCCAGGGCCACATCGTCGGCGAGAAACTTCACGTCGATCGGCGAGGTGATCTCGGCGCGAAAACTGGCGTCTGGCTTGAAGTACTCGCGTTCCCGGCGGGCTGCCGCCACCCGTCCCAGCTCGGCCCGTGGCGAATACGGGCTGAACGAGGTTGCATCGTATGCGTACATCTTCACCAGCTCACCGGGTTTTTTGTCGGCCATGGCTGAAAAGTATCGGCGCACGGCCGCCTGCACTTGTTCTACCGTGAATTTTGTCGTCACACCCACCTCCTCCGCGTCGACCGGCTCATTTCGGTGCAAGCAGCGTAACGCACTTTATCCAGTTCGCAAAATTACGTAGGTTACGGACCGATTGGGGGCTGCTCGCTCCCCAGCCGGCACGCGGTTGGCCGCGCCATGGCTGCGCGAATGGGAGTAATTCAGGACAGCTTTGAGATCAGCGATGCCGTCCGGAACGACTGCTGGATCTGGTCGAGTTGCTATTCGGGGGAGGCCGAGTCGAGGCTGCCGATCTACGAATGAAGCGCTGCAAGCGTTCGGCGGACGTTTTCGCCGCTGGTGGCGAGAATCTCACGCCAACCCGCGGGATCGTTTGGCGCCAGACGCGTCATCTCCGGCTGCTTGCCGCACGGAGCCTGGGTGCAGTCTCCGTAGTCTCATCGGGCTGCAGCATTGTGGCAAGCGCGGCGTTCGGCAATGCGTGCGGCAATCGACTGGCCGATGCAAGCGCCGCATGATGCTCTTCAGGAGTCATGCAATCGTAAGCGTATGTCTTCGCCAGTTCCCTGGCTCTTTGGTCGGCGGTCGATTCAAAGTATCGGCAAATGGCTGCAAATATGTGTCTCATGATGTTCTTTCTCATCACAGGGCTACTGCTGGGACCGATACGTCTAAGGTCGAATCCTATATGGTTTTGCGCATTCGTCAAATTACCGAGGTAACGCTGGGGGATGGGTCTGGCTGGTTGGAGCGACTCCAGAATCGGTGCATCCCGGAACTGGTAATGGCGGGTTCACTGTCACTCCGGCAAGCGAAACGCTACGCTCGCCGGGGACTCGCGTGCCCAGCTGCTCCATGGGGTATCTCTTTCGCGAAAGTGCTCCAACTCAGCACAGCTTCGAAATCAGCGATGCCGTCCGGAACGATTGCTGGATTGGTCGAATTGCGCTTCGGACAGGGCGGAACTCAGGCTGCCGATTTGCCGTTGAATTTCCGCCAGGGCTCGCCGGATGTTGTCGCCGTTGGTAGCGAGGATGTCGCGCCAGACAAGGGGATCGCTCTTGGCCAGGCGTGTCATATCGCGCAAGCCGCCGCCGCAGGGAATGCGACTGTAGCCGTCGTCGCCGGCATCCACTCTGAGTTCGCCAAGCACGGTGTTGGCCAGAGCGATCGACAATAGCTGCGGCAGGTGACTGGTGAAGGCGAGCACGAGGTCGTGCTCTGCGGGCGTCATGCAGACGGGCGAAGCCCCAATTTTGCGGATCAACTCCATCCAGCCGGCGTGCAGGGAAGTGGGGGCCGGAGAAGAGGCGGAGGGTCCGGCTGCGATTCGATAGGCGTGAACACCCACTTTGCCCCGCGAAACAGGTAAGGGTCGGCTTGCTCGATGCCGTGCGTTCCTTGCCCGAAATCGGATGGCCGGGCAGAAATCGCCGCTGCGCGGGCGCGCCGAAGACGTTTCTGGCTTGGCTTGGGCGACGATCTCAACCTTGGTACTGCCGGTGTCGGTGATGAGCGCCTGTGCGGGAGCGTGTTTAGCGACCACCGGCAACAGTGCAAGAATCGAAGAAATCGGGGTCGACAGCACGATCACGTCGGCATCCCGGACGGCACTCTCGATTGCTGGCGCCGCGCGATCGATCGCTCCCAACCGGACTGCCTTTTCGAGCACTTCCGGCGCGTCGCTGCCAGCGATTCCGCCGCGAAATCCCGCGGTCCGCAGAGCGGCGCCGAGTGACCCGCCAATCAGCCCGCAGCCGACAATCGCGATCTTACTGATTTGCATGCATGATCTCACGCCGCCGTGGCGCGGGTTGCGGAAGCGCGGACAGCCGCGCCTGCACTCTACGCACCGGCTCGGCCAGCCCTCTCATTAGCTTTGCGAACTCGGCGATGTTGAGAGACTGCGCGCCATCGGACAAAGCATTTTCCGGATTGGGATGCACTTCGAGCAGCAGTCCATCGGCCCCGGCGGCCAGTGCGGCTCGCGAGACTGCTGGAACCAGATCGCGTCTGCCGGTGGCGTGCGAAGGATCGGCCAACACGGGAAGATGCGTAAGCTGCCTGGCCAGCGCCACGGCGCCGATGTCGAACGTATTGCGGGTTTCAGTACCCGAGCCTTTGATGCCGCGTTCGCACAGGATCACGTTGGGATTCCCGCCCGCCAGCAGATATTCGGCCGCCAGCAGCCATTCCTCGACGCTGGCCGCCGGATTGCGCTTGAGCAAAACGGGCTTGTCCACGGTCGCAAGCCGTCGAAGCAGCGCGAAGTTCTGCATGTTCCGCGCTCCCACCTGTAACACATCGGCGTACTCGCAGACGGTCTCGACATCATCGGTGCTCAGCACCTCGGTAACGATCGGCAAGCCGGTTTCTTCGCGGGCTTCGGCCAGCAGCTTCAGGCCCTTCACTCCCAGTCCCTGGAACTCGTAAGGCGATGTGCGGGGCTTGTACGCGCCTCCGCGCAGCATGGTGGCGCCGCCGTCCCGCACTCCGCGGGCCGCGGCCATCAACTGTTCGCGAGATTCCACCGAACACGGCCCGGCGATCACGACCGCCGTCTCGCCGCCGATCTCGACATCGCCCACCCTGACGATGGTCCGCTGCTTGCGGGATTGTATCGAAGCCAGCTTGAAACGATGAGTGACGTTGATGAGCGAGTCCACGGCCGGCAGCAGGCGCAGAGCCTGGTCGCCGTTACCATCGAGTCTGGACTGGTTCGTTACCACCACGATGCGGCTCGCTTCGCGCACCACATGGGCCTGAATACCGCGATTCTGAAGGTTGGAGACAACTCGCAGGACATCCTCGCGTGTTGCCGTATTCCGCATGCTGACCAACATGATGACTCCTCTTATTTGTGCTGTTCCCGGCTGGTGTTGCAGGACCCGAGATACCTTAATTCCGCGTTCATCGCGTGCAATGGCCCGGCCACGCAGGCTTCCAGTTTTTGCCTGGAGGCCGCCACGTCGAGGAAGAACCGGTACTGCCAAGGCGTGCCCTTGATCGGACGGCTTACCAGGCTCAGTAAATCGATTTGAGAATTGGCGAACGGCGCCAGCGCGTGATAAAGCGATCCGGGCCGGTTCGGGAGCGTCAGCGCAATCGTCGAGGTCGTGTTGTCGGCATGTATTTTCACCGCGGGCGACAGCAGGGCGAAGCGCGTGAAGTTGTTGCGAAAGTCTTCGATATGTTCCAGCAGGATCGAACCGCCATAGAGTTCGGCCGCCTCGCTGCCGGCGATGGCTGCTCGTGAACGGTCGCCGGCGTTGATCACCGCTTGCACGCTTCCCGCCGTGTCATCGGCCACCTTGCGCATGATGTGTGGGTAATTGGCGAAGAAGCGCTCGCACTGTGCCAGGGCGACGGGGTGCGATTCGACCTCCCGGACATCTTCGAGTTTCGCTTGCGGAACGGCGATCAGACAATGCGAGATCTGGAGAACGGTCTCGTCGATGATGCTCAGTCCGGCATCGTAGAGCAGGTCGTAACATTGATAGACGGTTCCCGCCAGGGTGTTTTCCAGCGGGGCGACGATATAGTCGGCGCGATTTTCGCCGATGGCGCTGAACAGAGTCTCGAAATCCCTGCATTCGACGGGGATCGCGCCGGCGGGAAACAGGCGGCGAACCGCGGTCTCGCTGAAGGCTCCGCGGCGGCCCTGGAAGGCGACTCGCGGCGACCTTGGGTCCGCAACCACCTCCGTTGTCGCCGTGGCCGGAGCAGCGGACTTGGAGGAGTCGCTCACGCCCTGCTCTCCTGAATGCGTCGTGATTCGCGGATGATGCTGCGGAAGATGGCGGCTACGCTCCTGGTGTTGAGCGGGCCCCGGTTTTGCTCGCGCAAGCGCCGCAAGACCTCCGCTTCGCGGGTGCCGTCGAGCACCGGCATTCTGTGTTCCCGCTTGAGTTTGCCGATATCCTCGACAATGCGGGCGCGTTGGTTCAGCAAGTCGAGCAGCCTCTGGTCAATTTCGTCAATCTCAGCGCGCCGTCGCCAAATCCTCGGTGTCATCGGCCGTCTCCTCTCAAGTCCTTTTCCGATTCACTATCCAAAAACAAAAAAGCCGCGACTTTGTGAGTCGCGGCTTTCGAAGCTTTGCTGGTTGAGACTTTAGGTTTCCATCACCCCAGCACACGAGCCTCGGTCGGCCGCCACTCTAAAGTAGTAGCGGTAAGCGTATCCGAAGCTAAATCGATAAGTGTGCATGAACGTAACGGTCCAACCCGACATCAATTAACTTAGCGGCGTTCTTTCGAAAAGTCAACTACCCGAAAGTGTTACGGGAGAGAACGAGATCGCCGGGCGCGCAGCTCTCGTGTTACGCCAATTCTACTGAACGCGCAGCCCGCTCGAAACGGCGATAAAATAAAGCTGCCGATTACGGATCGTGCGCGCCGCCGCGCGAACTTGTGATTCAATCGCGATTGCTTATGAAGACACAACAAATATAGCTTTGACTAATTGCATGCGGCATAAGAAATTCATGGACAAGGTGATAAGGTAACGATCCTGCCGATTGCTGGGGCAGGATTTTCGCTATGCCATGAGGCCTTGTGCCACCCGACGCGGCTGCTGCCGGAGCGCAGCGCGTCATCTCTTGGGCAGATTTAACCAAATTGTAAGGCGAATGAACGATGGAAAAGAAAGATCTCAAGCACCGTAGCCGGGCTCTTACCGAAGGCTCTCATCGCGCGCCCGCTCGCGCCATGTTCAAAGCCGTTGGCTTTGGCGACGATGACCTGCAGAAACCTCTGGTCGCGATCGCCAACACCTGGACCGAAATCGGCCCCTGCAACTTCCATCTTCGCGAACTCGCGGCGGCCGTAAAGCAAGGGATTCGCGCCGCCGGCGGCACGCCGATGGAGTTCAACACTATCTCCATCAACGACGGCATCACCATGGGGACGGAGGGAATGAAGGCCTCGCTGATCAGCCGCGAAGTGATCGCCGATTCCATCGAACTGGTAGCCGGCGGCCACATGTTCGACGCCGTCGTGGCGCTTTCCAGTTGCGACAAGACGATTCCCGGAACCGTGATGGCGCTGGCACGTCTCGATGTCCCGTCGCTTATGCTCTACGGCGGATCGATAGCACCGGGGCAGTTTCACGGACGCCAGGTTTCCATCCAGGACGTCTTCGAGGCGGTCGGCGCAAATGCCAAGGGAATCATGTCGGACGCGGATCTCAAGGACATGGAAGACCATGCCTGTCCGGGACCCGGCGCGTGCGGCGGTCAGTTCACGGCCAACACGATGGCTACCGCCTGCGAGTTTCTCGGAATCTCCCCACTCGGCAGCAACAGCATTGCCGCCATGGCAGAGCAGAAACGAAAGGCAGCCTACGACGCCGGCCTGCAAGTGATGGAGTTGCTCAGACAGGACATTCGCCCGTCACGGATACTCACACTGGAAGCCTTCCAGAATGCCGCCGCCAGCGTTTCCGCTTCGGGTGGTTCCAGCAATGCGGTGCTTCATCTGCTTGCGATTGCCCACGAAGTTGGCGTAGCTTTCACGATGGACGATCTTGACCGCATTTTTGCCAAGGTGCCGCTGCTTTGCGACCTGAAGCCGGGCGGACGTTACATGGCAACCGATTACGCGGCCGCGGGCGGTTCCAGGCTGCTGGCCAAGCGTCTGTCGGATCTCGGAGTGCTCAACCGCTCCGCCATTACGGCCAGCGCGCGCACCATCGGGGAAGAGGCTGACAAAGCGCAGGAAACTCCCGGGCAGGCGGTGATTCGTACGCTGGACAAGGCGATTAAGCCGAGCGGAGGACTCGCAATTCTCAAGGGCAATCTTGCGCCGGAAGGCTGCGTGGTCAAGCTTGTCGGGCATGATCGCCTTCAGCATCGCGGCCCGGCGCGGGTTTTCGAGTCGGAAGAGCAGGCTTTCGATGCGGTACAGAAGGGCAAGATCAATTCCGGCGACGTGATCGTAATCCGCAACGAGGGCCCGCGCGGCGGTCCGGGGATGCGCGAGATGCTGGCCGTAACCGGTGCGATTGCAGGCACTCCTTTGACGAAGGAAGTTGCGTTGATTACCGACGGCCGTTTTTCCGGCGCCACCTATGGCTTTATGGTGGCACATGTGGCACCGGAAGCCGCCATGGGAGGACCGATCGCGGTGGTTCGGGAAGGTGATCCGATTCTGATCGACGCTTCACGCAAAACCATTGCAGTGGAAATTCCGCGGGCAGAACTCGAACGGCGGCTGGCTGCCTGGAAGCCAGGGCCTCCGCGCTATCGATCCGGAGTCTATGCCAAGTATGCCGCTGCGGTTTCATCCGCTTCCCGGGGCGCGGTGACCCATGCGGGCCGCGAAGCAAAAACCGCTTCCACGGTAAAGTGAGCCAGGTCTTTAGTCTTTAAGTCTCTAATTTTTTGCAACTGCCGGGTGGAGGCGTTGATGCATACCTCCAGACGGCCACAATTTACAATCAATAAGGTTTGAAAGGAACAGTCCACATGGCAGAGATCTTCTATGACGATTCGGCTGACTTGTCGTTGGTGAGAGCAGCCAAGGTCGCTATCGTCGGTTATGGTTCGCAGGGCAGGGCGCATACGCTGAATCTGCGCGACAGCGGGGTTTCCGTGCAGGTCGGTCTCCCCGAAACCAGCCGTTCGCGGCAGCGCGTAAAAGACGACGGCGTTACCGTCGATACGGTTGCCAAGGTGGCGGCCTGGGCCGATGCGATCATGATTCTGGCGCCCGACACCGATCAGGCGCGGATTTACGAGGAGTCCATCAAGCGCGAATCTGAAACCGGGTAAGACCCTGATGTTTGCTCACGGGTTCAATATCCGTTACGGCACCATCGACCCGCCGAAAAATATCGATGTCAGCATGGTTGCGCCAAAAGCTCCCGGCCACCGTGTGCGCGAAGTCTACGAAGAGGGCGGCGGCACGCCGGTGCTGATCGCCATTGACCAGGACGCCAGCGGCAAGGCGTTCCAATTCGCGCTTTCCTACGCCAAGGCTCTGGGCGGAACCCGCGCCGGTGCGCTTACCACGACATTTACCGAAGAGACCGAAACCGACCTCTTCGGCGAGCAGACCGTGCTCTGCGGCGGCATTTCAGCCCTGGTCCAGGCCGGCTTTGAAACCCTGGTCGAAGCCGGATACCAACCGGAATCCGCATATTTCGAATGCATGCATGAGCTGAAGCTGATTGTCGACCTGATGTATCGCGGCGGCCTGAACTTCATGCGCTTTTCGGTCAGCGATACCGCCGAGTATGGCGACTATGTTGCCGGCAAGCGGATCATTACCCCTGAGACGAAGAAGGAGATGAAGAAGATTCTGGCCGAAATCCAGAATGGCAGCTTCGCCAAGCAGTGGATCGACGAGAATAAGAACGGACGTCCGTGGTTTACCGGCGAGCGCGAAAGACAGCGCACTCATCTGGTTGAAACCGTGGGCGAGAAGCTGCGCGAGAAAATGGGTTTTCTGGAAGAGTGGAAGCCGACGTCATCGGATTCCGCACCGGTTGCCGCCAAGAAGTAGAGCTGCTCGGCGCTTCTCATCGCCGTGGCCGCTGACGGATGGTGCCCAATATCTGCTTCGGTTGCAGATGTGTGGCAGTTCAATCCTTAGAACCTGTCCGCCCCCCACATTCGCCGAAAAGCGGCGGATGTGGGCCGCTAGCCAGAATTTCCAGCAACGCACGTTAGGGGCACTACCCAGGGCCTTGGCCATTTGGTAAACCATGCCAGCCAGCGTACACTTGAAGCAGCGGCCAGGGGTGATTTCAGAATAGGCGTACCAGCCCGATGGAACAAACGGGTCTGTTGGGGACCGTCATCGTGGTTCAGCACGACAGCCCAAAGCTCCTTCGCTTGACTCTGCCGCAGGGTACAGAGTTCGTGTACTTGGCATTGGATAGAGGTATTCTCAAACTTTGCGTTCCAGCCTAAGCATAACTGCTCGAATCGTAATTCTCGTTTGCCTCTCTTATCTGTTCTTCATGGCGCAGCGTTTCTGGCTGAACCATGCCAATCGCATCATCAACCGCATGGGCTCGTCCCGCTGGCGGCGTTGGTGCCGGGGGCTGGTGATCACGATTCTCGGCTTCGTCATCGTGAGCTTCGCGGACCGGATCTTTCTGCGCAGTTTCCCGAGGTCCGGCTTGGTTTCCTGGGCGATGGGTTTATCGCAGCTATGGCTATTCACCTCATCGATAGCTTACCTGGCGGTGAAGCTGGTGAATGCGTTGGAGTGGTTCTGGGGGTTGCTCCCGAAACCGCGCGCCCCAGTGCTGGCGCCCGCGGCAGCGGGAGAGTGCAACGCTTCGCTCCACCCCGGCACGCGGAACCACGGCAGAGCTGGAGTTGATGCAGGGCTCGGCGACGCACCCGAGGACGCCGGGCGCAGAAAGCTGTTCCAGTATGCGGCCATGGCGGCGGCCTGCCTCCCATTTGGAGCCAGCGTTTACGGCTTTGCCAGCGAACGCCTGCACTACACCGTGCAGCGAGTCGAGCTGCCGATTCACCGTCTGCCGGCGCCGCTGGATGGCTTGCGAATCGTCCAGTTGAGCGACATTCACATCGGGGATTTCATGCCGCGCGAAGAGGTGCGCCGTGCGGTTGCCATGGCCAACGAACTGGAAGCCGACGTGGCGATGCTGACCGGCGACTACGTTACCGGCAGCCGCGATCCACTGGAGGACTGCGCCGCCGAACTTGGCCAATTGCGAGTGCCGCTGGGCATCTGGGCCTGCAATGGGAACCACGAAATCTACGCCGGTGTAGAGGACGAGATCGAAGCGGTTTTCCTCCGCTATGGCATGCGATTATTGCGGCAGCAAAACGTGGAGTTGCAGTGGCGCGGAGCAAAATTCAACCTGATCGGGGTCGATTACCAGAAGGAGTTCGCGGGCCTCAGAGCCCGAGCCCCGATGCTGCCTGGGGTCGAATCGCTGATGCGGCGCGATATCCCCAATATTCTGCTCTCGCACAACCCTAATAGCTTCCCGAAAGCCGCCGAACTCGGCATCGAGTTAAGCCTTGCGGGGCATACGCATGGCGGGCAGATTCAGATCGAAATCGTGGATCACCGCTGGAGTCCGGCACGCTTTATGACCAGCTATGTTGCCGGGTTGTACCAGCTTCCCATGGCATCCGTTGTGGCAGGTCCCGGAGCTACCGCGAGCGAAGGCGTGCCTCTACGTCAACCGCGGATTGGGAACCATCGGCATTCCCGCCCGCTTCGGCGTCAAGCCGGAGATTTCCTTGCTAACCCTGCGTTCCGCGTGGCGTCGGACCCGCCTTTCGCGAAAGTGCATGTCGAGTGAAGCATCGCGCGATTGCCCGCTCTCCTGCTATGCTTTTTCTGTGACGGAATCTAAGTGGGACAGTTATGCTCGGGTGAATGCCGGTGAGCGCTATCGCGCGCAATCGGCGGCAATCGGGTCGCAAGCGACCCAGGCGATCGTGGACGAGGCGCGAATCGTGCCCGGTTTGCGCGTGCTCGACGTGGCCTGCGGTTCGGGAGAGCCGTCCATCTCGATCGCCGCCTTGATGCGGGAGCAGCGGGCACGTGGTCGGGATCGACCTGGCGGCGGCGTCCTTGCAGGTTGCTCGCGAGCGTGCCGGCGCTCGCCACCTTACCAATACGGAATTTCTCCAGGCAGACGTGCATCAGCTTCCGTTTGCGGACTGCAGCTTCGATCGCGTGGTGAGCCGCCTGGGAGCGATGTTCTTTTCCAGTCTGGAGACCGCTCTGCGCCAGATGTACCGTGTGCTGAAGCCGGGCGGCCGCACCAGTCATCTGGCGTGGGGATCGATCGAGCAGCCCTATTTTCAATCGACCATCGGGACCGTGCTTAAGCTGTTGCCGGATCTCAGCTGTACCTGCATCGGCCAAGGTGATGTTTCAGTTCGGCGAGCCAGGCGTGTTCGCGGCAGCTCTGGAGCGGGCCGGATTTACGAAAGTCGAGGAGAGAGTCAAGAAGGTCGCGTGGAACTGGCCGGGAACGCCCGAGGAATTGTGGGCGTACTTTCAGGATGTGACCATCCCATTCAAGCCCGTGCTGCAAGCGATTCCGGCGGACCGCCCTGATATCCACGGCGCGGTGCTCGACGCCCTGCGGGCTCATTCTGACGGCAAACAAGTCAACTTCCAGGCTGAGATCGTGCTCGCCTCGGCTTCGCGTTGAGACAGGCCCAGAGTAGTGAAAGCAAACGCCGCAGCCACGGACCAGGTATCGAGGGAACAGGGAATAACGGGTCAGGTTCCGACCCCTATTCCCTTCCGGGTTCACAGTTTTGTGCAAACTGCCTTGGTTTCCGTATACATCTCGAGGACGTCGTGTCCCATCTCGCGTCCCCAGCCCGACTGCTTGTAGCCGCCGAAGGGCAGAGCCGCGTCGAAGATGTTGTAGCAGTTGATCCACACGGTGCCGGCGCGTAACTCCGAGGCGATCCGGTGTGCCTTGCTGATATCGCGCGTCCAAACGCCGGCCGCCAAGCCCGTAAACGGTATCGTTGGCGCGAGGCAGAATCTCCTCGTCCTTGTGGAACGGCATGGCCGTCACCACCGGACCGAAGATTTCCTCCTGCACGACTTTCATGCTTTCGCTGGTATTCACCAACACGGTCGGCTCAACGAAGTAGCCCTTTTCGCCCATGCGTTGGCCGCCGCATAAGGCTTTGGCGCCTTCGGCCCTGCCCGCGTCAAGATAGCCGGTTACGCGGTTCAACTGCTCTTCCGAGACCAGCGGTCCCATCTGCGAGTCCTGGTTGAACCCCGGTCCCAGTTTGATCTTCTTGGCGCGTCTGGGTGACGCCGTCGACGACCTTGTCGAAGACCTTGTCCTCGACATAGAGCCGCGATCCGGCGCAGCAGCATTGGCCATGGTTAAAGAAAATCGCACTCGCCGCGCCGGGAATGGCGGCCTCGAGGTCCGCATCGGCGAAGACGATGTTGGGCGACTTGCCTCCCAACTCCAGCGAGACCTTCTTAAGGTTTCCGGCTGCGGCCTGCACGATCAGCTTGCCGACCTCGGTTGAACCGGTAAAGGCTATCTTGTCCACTTCATCGTGAGCGGCGAGTGCCGGCTCCGGCGGTCTCGCCGTAGCCGGGAACGACGTTGACGACCCCGTCGGGGAATCCCGCTTCCTGAATCAGCTCCGCCAGCCGCAGGGCCGTGAGCGGCGTCTGTTCGGCGGGCTTTAGCACGATGCAGCAGCCGGTGGCGAGGGCCGGACCGAGTTTCCAGGCGGCCATCAGCAGGGGGAAATTCCAGGGAATGATCTGTCCGACCACTCCGATGGGTTCGCGAACGGTGTAGGCGAGGTAGCGTGCGCCGGGGGTGTAAGGAACCGAGAGCGGAATGGTATTGCCCTCGATTTTGGTGGCCCATCCGGCCATATAACGGAACAGGTCGGCGGCCAGCGGCACATCGGCGGCGCGCGCCACGGCCAGAGGCTTGCCGTTATCCAGGCTCTCCAGTTGAGCGAGTTCTTCGAGGTTCTGCTCGACCAGATCGCCGAGCTTCCAGATCAGGCGGCCGCGCTCGGATGGAGTCATCTTGCGCCACGGCCCGCTGTCGAATGCGATACGAGCGGCCTTGACGGCGCGGTTGATGTCCTCCCAGCCGCCTTCGGCGATCTGGGCCAGCACCTGGCCGGTGGAAGGATCATAGGTTGGAAACGTTTTGCCGGAGGCGGAGTCGCGAAAGCGGCCGCCAATGAACATCTGTCGCGGCGTGGAGACAAACCCCGCGACTCGCGGGTCGGGGCTATAGGATGCTGCAACTGACATGAGGTCCCTCCTCGTTGGGAGTTGGTGAGAGGAGTTAGGTCAGGCGCCAGGGACGCCACGGGAATCACCGGGCATTGCTGGGCAGGCGGACGGAAAACGGGGACGCCCGTAGGTTCCGGGCTACGGCTCAATTACCAAATATGTGGATGCCCACCTGCCACTGACAGTTGCGCGTCCCCGGCAGACCCTTCGCAGTATTTGCGGACCCCTGGAGCGGCTTCGGAGACACTGTCTCCTTCCTCAAAGGGTGACACACTGGAATAATTGCTCTTGGGATACACCAACCCTAACACCGCCTTAGAGCTGTTTCAGAGTAGGTGTATCCCGAAGCTATCAATTTCCATTCCAATCGCAGGCTGGGTCGCGAGGCGGCGTGAGGGTCGATACTACAATGAGTCGATACAATGGGGAGTGGGCAGGCGAGAGCCCGAAGCAAGGAGGCAGTATGGCATACGACGTAGCCGCCGACGCACGCGCGGCGCGAGCAGCCGCACGCGTTTTGGCCAACCTGACCTCTGTGAAGAAGAATGCCGTGCTGGCCCGAATGGCTGCTGCGCTGGAGGCTGCCTGGCCGGAACTCGAGCGGGCGAATGCGCTGGATGTCGCGGAGGCGGAAGAGGCCGCAGCAGCCGGAGCGCTGAAGGATTCGCTGGTGGAGCGCCTGCGGCTCTCGGAAGACAAGCTGAAGCAGATGGTGAAGAGCGTGCGCGAGGTCGAGGCGCTGCCAGATCCGGTTGGGCAGGTGCGCCTGCACAGGCTGCTCGACGACGGGCTGGAGCTGAAAAAAGTGACGTTCCCCTTCGGAGTGGTGGCCGCCATTGTCGAAGCTCGTCCGGATGCGGTGGTGCAGCTTGCGGCGCTGGCCGTGAAGTCGGGAAACGCGCTCATGATTAAGGCCGGCGTGGAAGCGACCCGCACCTCGCAGTGCGCCGTCGACGCGATGGCGGGAGCGATCGCCGAAGAGGGAATTCCGGCCGCCGCGCTGATCTTGGTAAAGGGCCGCGATGCGGTGCGGCAACTGCTGCGTCTGAATGAGTGGATTGACTTGGTCGTCCCGCGCGGAGGCGCTGATTTGGTCCGCTACGTGATGGAGAACTCGACCATCCCGGTGCTTGGCCATGCCGACGGAGTGTGCCATATTTTCGTCGACCGCAGCGCGGATCAAGAGATGGCGCTGGAGGTCGTGCTGGACTCGAAGGTGCAGGCTCCGAGCGTTTGCAATGCCGTGGAAACGGTGCTGGTGGACGAGGCAATCGCCGCCGAGTTCCTGCCGCGGCTCGTCTGCCATTTGAAAGCGGCCGGGGTGAAGATGCTTGGCTGTCCGCGGTCGGTCGAATTAGCCAAGGGCGAGATCGCGGAAATTGCACCGGATTCATGGCACACAGAGTATGGAGATCTGACCCTGGCAATTCGGGTCGTCGCCGGCTTGGAAGAGGCAATCGAGCACATCGAGAGCTTTGGCTCGCGCCACACCGACTGCATCGTCACCCGCGACCAGGAGACAGCCGAGCGCTTCCTGAATGCGATCGACTCAGCGAATGTTTTTCATAACGTCTCCACTCGCTTCTCGGACGGATTCCGCTACGGCTTCGGCGCGGAGGTTGGGATCAGCACCGGAAAGCTCCATGCGCGCGGGCCGGTGGGTCTGGATGGCTTGGTCACTTACCGGTACCAGCTCAGCGGCAGAGGGCAACTGGTCCGCGATTATGTAGGCAAGGACGCCAAGCCGTTCAAACACGTCAGCATGCCTGATGCCGGTTCGGCCGGGTGACAGAACTGTCGCCTAATTATTTGCCCGCCGATTGCGTTGCCGGACGCGTGATCGCCTCCCGCACTCGGGCCAGAGGCGCGTTTGCCGCGAAATCGACGCCGCCGTTCCGGTCGCGCTTTACGCCCAGCCGGTTCCAAAGCGAAGGCAAGTCGACCGGGTAGGGCTCGTCTCGCATTTGCCGGTAGAGGTTTTCCAGAACGCGGGTGCCAGTCGCCTTATCGCCAATGGTGAGCGCCCGTTCAATCGGCCAATCCTCGGTGATCACCCCGCCTTGGCGCAGAATAGCCCGCAGTGCATCTTGAAGCCCCATGCGATTGCCTGTCTGCTCCCTGATCCGCACATCGGCGAGCAGGCAGAAGAGCGCTCCACCCCAGTAGGTGCGGCCCCAGGTGTGGGTTTGGTCCAGACCGCGATCACCCGGTTGCGGTTCGCCCTGCGGCATGTCGCGGACCAGGTTGCGCCACATCTCGGCAGCCGGCAGTTGGCCCGCCTGTACTCTTGCCACCGGCTCAACGTATGTGGCAATGCCTTCTTCGATCCAATGGTGGCTGTCGGCCATCGATGGGAAGGCAAGATGGATCATCTCGTGCGTCAGCATCCAGTCCTGCTTCAGATCGGCGACCGTAGTCCGCGGACCCACCGAGATGCGAGTAAAGCCCTCGCCGCGAGGAAACGTCGTGCCGCTGTGAACCCCAGGACGCCCATCCATTTTCACCAGCAGCGAGTAGTGCCGAACCGGAAACTCACCGTAATAGCCGCAGACTGCGGTGGCGGCCGAGTTGATCCAGTTCAGCAGATCGCCGCGGAAAACGAATTCGGCCTCGCCGCGAAACTCGACGTCAATTCTGGCCTGGCAGATAGTCACCGTGGTGGAAGTGTCGGAAGCACGGGCGCATGCCGGCAGAAGAACAAGCGCAAGCCAGCAGGCAAATGAGAAACGGCGAGTCCACATATCGGTGATCCAATTTCGCAAAGTTATACCCCGCGAAGCGGTTCGGAAATTTTCCAAGAGCCGTGCCAGTCACACTGCATCCTTCGCTTCTGTCATCGTGAGGAGGTTTGCCGGCATCGGGGTCCCCGGCGAGGCTGGGCTCGCTGGGGTGATTAGGCGTGACGATCTATGCATTTCACGAAGCGCCCCCGAAAAATACATGGACCCTCACGTCACGTCCTAACGGACGCTCCTCAGGGTGACACGATTGGATAATCACTCTTGGGATACATTGGGACCCAGCCATGACGCCGCTCCAATATCCGAAACCAACCCAGCAATTCGATGCCGATACCAAGCCGGAAGCAGCGATTCGGCAGCCGCAGTTGTGTAAAACGGCAAGGGCGGAGAAACGCTAGGTGAGCGCCTGGTCTGGAACACGAGTCAGCTGTCTGTGCTCGATTTCCAGTTAACGCGTTTTGCACCGGAAGGATGCCGGATTACAATCAGTGCAGCTAATCAGGATCGGGCGGGGTCGCCGGCACGCGCCGTGGCTGCGGATGTTGGGGCGGAAATCCCATCAACTAAACGGAACGAGAATCCCATAACTCTGACTTCATGATGACCAACCATACTCCTCCATTGATTGAACTGCGCAACGTCTCCGTCGCCCGCAGTGGCCGCGTGGTGTTGCACGACCTGAACTTACGCATCGAAGCCGGCGAGCACGTCGCCATCATGGGTCCCAACGGCTCTGGCAAATCGACGCTGATCAAAACCATCACGCGCGAGTTTTACCCGATGCAGGATGAGGGTTCCTCGATGAAGCTTTTCGGGCAGGAGACCTGGGATGTCTCCGAACTGCGCTCGCTGCTGGGAATCATGACCAACGATTCGACCGGCTTTTACGTGCGTCCCATCACCGGGCGCGACGCCGTTCTCTCCGGATTTTTCAGCAGCGTTGGCCTGTGGCGGCACCAGAAGATCAAGCCCGCGATGGGCGAGAAGACCGATGAACTGATGGCCTGGCTGGAGATCGAGCATCTGGCCAAGCGGGTGATCGGCGAGATGTCGTCCGGCGAGGTTCGGCGGGTGATGATTGCCCGCGCCCTGGTTCACGAGCCGAAGGCCTTGCTGTTTGACGAGCCCAGCAACAGTCTCGACGTTTTCGCGCAAATCGAACTGCGGCGCACCATGAGCAAGCTGGCGCAATCCGGCATCGCCCTGCTGTTAATCACGCATCATCTGCCCGACGTTGTTCCCGAGATCGAGCGCGTCATCTTCATGCGCGATGGCCGCATTGTCGGCGATGGATCGAAGCCGGAGTTGCTGACCGCCGAGCGCCTGGCTTCTCTGTTCGGATGTCCGGTGCGCGTCACCACGCAAGACGGATACTACCACCTGGTTTCGTAAAGAACGTTTCAAAGTTTCAAGTTTCAAATTGATGCGGTTGCGAAACTTTGAAACCTTGAAACTTTGAAACTGCCTCACGTGCAATCGAGCACCGCGGCGCCGCGGATAGCGTCGTTCTTCAGTGAATTCAGGGCGCGGTTCGCCTCGCGCAGAGGGTAGACCTGCACTTGGGTCTGGATAGGAATCTCCGCCGCGATGCGGAGAAACTCCGCGCCGTCCTCGCGGGTATTGTTGGTCACGCTGCGAACCACGCGTTCCTGATAGAGCAGGTTGTAGTCGAGCGGCGGTATCGTGCTCATGTGGATTCCCCCGAGCGCCAGGACTCCGCCTTTGCGCAGGGCTTTCAGTGCCGCCGGAACGATCTCCCCAGCGGGCGCGAAGATGATTGCGCTGTCGAGTTTCACGGGAGGTTCCGCCGTCGTGCCGCCGGCCCAGACCGCTCCTGAGTTCGAGCGCGAGCTGCTGATGGCGCCGATCGCGCGTCGCCGCGTAGACTTCCACCCCCCAGTGGCGCGCCACCTGAATGGCTAGATGTGCGGCGGCGCCAAAGCCGTAAAGCCCCAGCTTGCCGCCAGGCTTGATCGCGGAAAGCCGGAGCGAACGGAAGCCGATGATGCCGGCGCAGAGTAGCGGCGCGGCTTGGTGGTCATGGAACGATTCGGGGATCGCGTAAATCCATCCCTCGGGCGCAACGGCGTACTCCGCATAGCCACCGTCGACCGTGTAGCCGGTGAAAGCAGGCTGGTCGCACAGGTTCTCCAGCCCTCTCCGGCAGTATTCGCAGACTTGGTCGGTATGGTGCAGCCACGCTATGCCTACTCGCGCGCCCACCTGGAAACGATGCGCCCCTTCGCCAAGTTCAGAGACCACGCCAACCACCTGATGACCCGGAATGAGTGGAGACTTGAGGGGCGGCAACTCGCCTTCGATGACATGCAGGTCGGTGCGGCAGACCGCACAGGCGCGAACCCGGAGCAGCACTTCGCCTCTGCCCGGCCTAGGCGTGGCCGTATCGGTGAAGACCAGCGGATTGGTTTCAACTGGCGCTACCGCATGCAGCAGACAAGCCTTCATTCAGCACCAAGCGCAAAGCCAGGACAAAATATAGCGCACTCTGCCACGAAGCGCTCATTGCCGGGGGCTTTTCTCATCCTCGGTGTAAAGCTCGGGGAACAACTTGCGCAAGGCAACCACCTTGGGCGCGTCGTTAAACATGATGTAGGGCTGGCTCGGATGATTCGCGGCATAGTTCTGGTGATAATCCTCTGCCGGATAGAAGGCCTCAAGAGGCGTGACCTGGGTGACTATGCGGCGCGGGAAAACGCTGGCCCGGTCGAGTTGAGCAATGTAGGCTTCGGCGACGCGCTTCTGTTCCTCGCCGTCATAGAAGATCGCCGAGCGGTACTGGGTTCCGCTGTCGGGACCTTGGCGGTTCAACTCGGTAGGATCGTGGGCCACGGAAAAGAAGATTCTGAGAATCTGCCCATAGCTGATCTGCGCCGGATCGTAGGTAATCTTTACGGATTCCGCGTGGCCGGTATTGCCGCCACAAACCTTTTCATACTCGGCCGTCTGCGCGGAGCCGCCCGAGTAGCCGGAGACCGCACTGATTACGCCTTTGACGTGCTGGAATACGGCCTGTATGCCCCAGAAACAGCCTCCGGCCACGACGGCGGTCTGCTGGCCATGAGTGGAAGCCAGTCGAGCGTCCAGCTCGGCGGCGGGCAGGGCAGTGCTGGAGGCATTAGCCGTATTGCAGGCAATCACGCCGGCTATCGGCAGCATCAGTAACAAAACCGCAAGCGCAGACAGTGACATGGACATAGACAACTCCAACCTTCTGGAAATCGAGCATGTGCGAATCAAGAATTCCGTCGTTATTTGGAGTCGAAAATTGGTTAAAGGGTGCAATTCTTTGAGCTAGCTCTCGCCCTAGCGCCGAACTGCGCAAACTTCCCGATCACTACCGCGTTGCAGAACCGACTCTACGCCGGGGTCCGAAGAACTGCCCCACCCTACCCAACGCCGGGGTAGGATGTGGCCACCGCCATAGGCTCGTGATTTGCGCCAGACGACTATTAGCGCCGGAAGGCTTAATCAGGCGGCATTGGTATGCTTCACCGTCAGATCAGCTCAGAAAGATGAGTCCGCGAAGCCGGCGTTACGAAATCAAGCGAAGCGACTTCAACTTCGCGAGTAGCTTGGCCTTATCGATGGGCTTCATGAGGTACGCATCGCAGAGTCCTTTAAATGCCGTCATCACACTCCCAATATCATCCAGGGCCGTAGTCATGACGACTTTGGCTGCATCGCTCGATAGAATGTCTGCGTCGTCTTCCAGCTTGCGAATCTGTCTGAGGGCTTCCTGGCCGTCCATTTCAGGCATCATGATATCCATGCAGACGAGGTCATAGTGCTGCCCCTGCTCACGGGCGGCCCGAAAAGCCTTGACCGCCTCCTTGCCATTGACCGCGATGTGGCACTCCCCGTATGGAGTAAGCGATGCTTGCAATAAAAGCCGACTGACAAAGTCGTCTTCAACGATCAGCGTTTTCATCTTGGATCCTCCGGTTGTGGTTTCTGGCCATCTGAGCGTTCAAGACGGCTCTGAGCTGTTCGAATTGTTCTTCCATGCGAGGGAGCAGTTCTACTCCGCCCTTCAGATCATTCGCCAGGATCGCTTCCTGCATGGCGTTCGCAGAATCACGCAAGCTGCCGGCGGACAATATGTCTGCCGCTCCCTTCATGGTGTGCACCTGGAGCCGCAGGCCTGGCAAATCGCCCTGGTCGAGCAACTTCCGCAGGTTAGCCAACTGGTTCGGGGCCTCCTGCAGAAAACCGTCGATGAGTTTGCCGGCAAGGATTCGGTCGCCCATGACTCGCTTCATCAATGCCTGCCCATCGAAAATGGCCCTTGTCGCCGGAATCTGCCGGTCAGCGGGTAAGACTTGCCGGTCTTCTTTCACCGATGTTGTCGCCCATTTTTGCAGCATTGCGACCAATAGCTTCGGTTCAATTGGTTTGGCCAGGTAGTCGTTCATTCCTGCGCCGATGCATATGTCACGGTCCTCCGGCATGGCATCGGCAGTAAGGGCAATGATGGGGATCCGCGGATTGGAAACGCCGTTCGCAGGCTCGCGAATGTAGCGCGTGGCTTCCCACCCGTCCATCTCGGGCATCTCGCAGTCCATGAGCACCAGGTCATAGTCGACATGTTGAAGCACCTTGACCGCTTCGGTGCCATTCGCCGCCAGATCGGCATGGCAGCCGAGTTTTCCCAGTATCGCGAGGATAACCATCTGGTTGTTTGGATTATCTTCGACCACCAAGACTCGGATCTTTTCCTTCAGTTCCTTCAGTGGCGGCCGCGTGTGTTCTGGAAGTGGCATGCCTAGCGCGCCTTTCTCAAACACCACGGTGAACCAGAAGGTAGAGCCTTTGCCCTCATGGCTCTGAACCCCGATCTCACCGCCCATGAGCTCAACTAGCTGTTTGGCAATCGACAGGCCCAGGCCCGTGCCGCCAAATTTGCGCGTAGTCGATCCGTCCGCCTGCACAAACGGCGCGAACAGAGCTTCGGTCTGGTCTGGCCGAATGCCTATGCCGGTATCGGTAACGGAAAAACGGAGGCAGGCCTGGTGTTCATCGGCGGTCTCGCAAGCCACCCGAACCGCTACCTTGCCGTCGGGAGTGAACTTGACCGCGTTGCCAACTAGATTGGTGAGAATCTGCCGTAAGCGGCTCGCGTCTCCCCGCAGCCGGACCGGGGTTCCATGGGTCACATGGCAGGTCAATTTCAATTTCTTAATCTGCGCCGCCGGGGTCAGCAAATCGACCACCTGCTGCAGGGTAGTGTGCAGATCGAAATCCAGATTCTCCAGGGTCAGCATGCGCGCCTCGATCTTGGAGAAATCCAAGATATCGTTGATGATGGTCATGAGGTTCTCGCCACTGCTGCGAACGATTTCCACGTAACCCTGTTGTTCCGGGGTCAGTTCGGTGTCCAGGAGCAATCCGGTCATGCCGATTACGCCATTCATGGGCGTGCGGATCTCGTGGCTCACGTTGGCCATGAATCGGCTCTTCGCATGATTGGCGGCTTCAGCCAGCTCTTTAGTCTTGACCAGTTCAGCCTCAAACTGCCTGCGCTCGGTGATGTCCATGAGAATCGAGAGTTTGTACTCGTCATCCAGCCGTGCACCAATCGCGCGTACCCAGATTGTTCTCCCATTTTTCAGAATGTAGCGCTTTTCGTAATCGTAGCTCTTCAACTTCCCCTGCATTAGCCCATCTACGAGCTCCGTACTACGCGCAATGTCATCCGGGTGGGTCAGGGCCTTCCAGTCCACGTGTTTCATATCTTCCCCGGAACAGCCGATCATGCGCTGGAACGCGGCATTCGTCTCGATGTAGCGATAGTCCCGAGTTCTGACAACGATTCCCACAGGCGCGTTGTCCAAGATAGCCTGCAGCCTGTTGGCCGTGGCCTGAAGCTGCTCTTCCGCTTGCTTGAGGTCGGTGATGTCACGCGCAATCGCTGCCAGGGCCACCACTTCGCCGGCGGAGTCTATGATGGGTGACCCGCTGACGGATACATGAAATCTTCGCCCGTCCTTGCGCAGGCAGACACTCTCGTATTGGGAGAGGGGCCTGCCCTGCACTATCTGTTCAGTGAAATACGCGAGATCAGGCAGCCGTTCCGGCGCCATCAGCATAGACACGTGCTTGCCGATTGCGTCTCCGGCAGCGTAACCAAAAACCGCTTCCGCTCCGCGGTTCCAACTGAGGATAACGCCTGCGGGGGTGGTGGCCATAATAGCGTCATCGGAAGACTCGACAATCGCGCTCAATCGGCGCGATCCACTCTCGATCCGCTCCACACTTCGCCCGATTGGCAGGGCCAGCGCGACGCCGGTGAGTGACAGCAGAACCGTGCCCGCAATAGTCCACCATAGCCACTTCCAAATCTCTACCATCACGAGTGCTTTGGGCACCCCGATCACTACAGTCCAGCCGGACGTTGCCGATCGGCTAAAGCTGTTTAACATCGGAACGCCCTCGAAGTTGATGACCTCAACTGCACCCTCCGCGGCATCCCTTATCCTTTGCCCTAGACTGTAGGTGGCTGGTCGCCCGACGAACTCCTCCGCTTGACGAGTCCGGGCAACGATGACTTGATTGCTGTCGAAGAGTCCTCCCAGCCATTCCTGCGGGAGTAGGTGCTGCAAGAGAATTGTGGCGAAGCGAGCTGTCGAAACGTTCATGGCTAGGTCGTAGACAACTAGACCGTCGCGAAACACTGGAACGTGCACACTAATCATAAGACGCCCGGTAAAGACGCCCTTGAAAGAGTTGGTTATAGCCGGCCTTCCTGTCGCAAAGACTTGGCGAACTGCATCCGGGAGGCTGTACTTGGGCAAGTGAGCGCCAAATGGGGTAATAGTGTTAATGAGCTCCTGACCGGTTGCGTCCGCAAGGAAGATGTAGGTACCAGTTTCAGCTTCCAGAACCGCCCGGGCCTGACGGTAAAATGCAGGCAGATCTCCGGACACGAGCAAAGGTGAAGTAGCGAGAGCGTTCAGGCTGGCCTGCATAGTGGCGATCTCCCGATCAATCACCATGGTGAGTGCCCGCGCGCTGTCCAGCATGCGCTGTTCGGTGAGAGCTCGCCTGCTCTGATAGTTGTAGTGGACGAGGAATCCAGAGGCGATCCACACCGGCAGCACACAAGCGACAACGAGAGCCGCAAGTCGGAGTCGGATGGAATCCCGGCGCCATCCAGCGGGCACCCGCACTTCCGTCGCGGTGCGCGGGTCGGAGGCGCCAACGGGCGAACCGGCGTCATGCTCGCTGGCGATTTGATCGGGCAATTCCATGATTTCTGGTGACATATGATCAGCGGTGCCCTTTTAGCGCTACTTTGTCCTGTCGCTTTCCCTGCCTCACGATGGCCAGCCATCGACGGTTGCGGCTGCCGGCTCCTTTCGAAACCTCGTTCAACTTGTCATATCGGCAGTGCTAAGGAAGTTCAGTCGTATCGCCCGGCCTTTTTTTTGCATGTCGCGGTGGATTCCGGCCGGATCACGGACAATCCGGAGAGTGCCGGGACAAACCTGCATGTTGTAGAGATATAAGAGCCCTACGGGAAAGGAGAGCGGCGAATCCATCCTGGCCTCGAGTCTTGCAGGTGGACATCGCGAGGGGGTCGCTTGAAGCGTAGACAGAGGTATCGGTGAGCGGGGCTTAGTGAGCTACAACCAGCCCTCCACTTCCTGTTTTGCTTTGAGCCACTGATTGAGGGCCATCTGTGAGTGCTGCGAGGCGTTGACGAAGCGAATGCCGACCGTGCCCTCCCGATCCGTCCAGACGATTCTGCCGGTTGCCTCGATCGGAGTGTCGCACTCGGGCAGTTGGAAGCTGATCGAAAGGCTTCCGCTGATCTTTGGAAGTTGTTGAGCGCCCTGCAAACAGACTCCGCCGCAGCTCACATTTCTGCTCTTGAAGTGATAATGTTCGCCGCCGGCTGTAATCTCCATGGGAATTTCAAGACCGTAACGGAAGCGCAACTGCTGGTCGCCTCCAAGTTCGGCGACATCGCTTGGCAACTTGCCGTGCGAACGCACCGGATCGATGTTGTAAAGCTTCAGTTTGCGGCTCAGGGTGCGGCGGGATATGCCCAGTTCCAAAGCGGTGATGCCTTGATGGCCACCGGCTTTGGCGAGCGCGTCGATAATGGCTTGCCGTTCCAGACTGTTGAGATCATGCATGCCGGCTTGCGGCACAGTGCTCTCCGTGGGAGCCGCGGAGATAACGTCAGTCACAGGCACCGCCCCGGCTACCGCTGCCCGTGCGTTCAACCGGGACGCCCCCAATCCAGCCTGCTCAGGCGTAAGGTCCTTTTCGAGCGACAGGGAGTCGGCGCTGATCTCCTGCTCCTCGCGGAGGGTTGCCACCTGAAGCACCACGCTCTCCAGTTCGCGTATATTTCCGGGCCAGTGGTAAGACAGGAGGCGGTCTTTGGCTGGCTGCGAGAAGCGTTTTTCGGGAGCAAGCCTGCTCAGGAAATGATCGGCGAGCGCCAGAATGTCCTCCGGCCGCTCGCGCAAGGGTGGAATCTTCAGGTGAAACTGGCTCAATCGATGGTAGAGGTCGCGGCGGAATTCGCCCGTCTGGACGAGTCGCTCCAACGGTTGATTGGTGGCGGCAATCACCTTGACATCGACATTAATCTTGCGATTGCCCCCGAGCCGGTAGTAAGGCGCCCCATCCAGAACACGCAGCAGTTTGACTTGCAGTTTACGGTCGAATTCACCAACCTCGTCCAGCAGGATCGTGCCGCCGTCGGCCAGCTCAAACAAACCCTTTTTGCTGGTTTCCGCCCCGCTGAAGGCTCCCCTCTCATATCCGAAAAGCTCGCTTTCGAGTAGGTGTTCCGGGATGGCCGCGCAATTAATAGCCACCCATTGCCGATTCCGGCGCGCTGAATGCAAGTGCACCGCGCGGGCAATCAATTCCTTGCCGGTTCCGGTCTCTCCGGTGATGAGGACCGAGGCGGTACTGGCGGCAACCCTCGGGAGAAGCAGCAACACCTTCTGCATGCACGGACTTGCGACGATGAACTCAGTCTCGCTGCTGTCGATTTCCATACCAGTTCCCAGCTTGCCTGCCGCGCCTTGGGATCACGGCGTCCCAGGCTACGCACACTTTCGCAGAGTGTGATTCAACAGTATCTCCCAAAGGGCTGTCAATCCAGTCTTGTGAAACACAAACGGGGGTAACCAAAGTAACTTATAAGTAACTCAAGAAATGAGACAACTTGGCGCAACTGGCTGGACGATGTGCCATTTTGTCTCAATTCAGACGTTTCGAGCGTTGCCCGGAGCCTGAACGTGAAGCAATAGCGCCCCTTCGTTTTGGCAGGCTTCGTGCAGTAATCAGGGTGGGCCGAATTCATGATTGGAGCTGAACCGGTTGATACCAGTGCCCAAGTAAGCAACCGCTAAACAGTGCAAAGCCTGTAACTTACTATTTGGAGAGGGCGAGACCGATCATTAATGCGGACTAAGCTACTAGTGGGTTTGGCTGTTAGTGTCGGGATACTGGGCCTCTGTGCTGCCATTCTCTCTGCCGCCTGGGGTCAATGGATTCAATCCGCTTGTCACCTCGGCGTAGGTATTCTGGCAGTCGTCTACTCCATTTGTTTTTACTATCGGCAGTCGATGGGGCGGCTGGAAGCGCGCTGCAAACAGGCCGAGGAGATGTCATGCTTGCACTTGCGCACCATCAAAGCCCTGGCTCTGGCCATCGAGGCCAAGGAGCAGAGCACCCAGGGACATCTTGAACGCCTGTGGGCTTCCTCGATGGAGATGGGCAGGGTGCTGTCGCTCGGCGACGAGGAAATGGAGGCGCTGGGAGCGGCTGCACTGTTGCACGACATCGGAAAGCTGGCGGTTCCCGAGCAGATCATCAACAAACCTGGCCGCCTGACCCCGGAAGAGTTCGAGAAAATGAAGATTCATCCGCTGATCGGAGCGGAGATTCTCAGCCACGTGAACTTTCCCTACCCGGTAGTTCCAATCGTCGAAGCGCATCACGAACGCTGGGACGGCGCGGGCTACCCGTTCGGCAAGAAGGGAGAGGAGATTCCGATGGGGGCGCGGATCCTCTCCGTGCTGGATTGCCTGGATGCGCTGTGTTCGGAGCGTCAGTACCGCCGTGCCTTGCCCATGACGGAAGCACTGGACCTGGTGGTGACGCTGGCAGGCTCGCAGTTTGATCCCAAAGTGGTGGCAGCGGTCAAGGAAAATCACCAGCGCCTGCGGGAACTGACGAACGCGAGCGGACATCGGCAGCAAGCTGCGGCGGGAGATGATCGCTATGAAAACGCGATGCTCACCGAAGGCAGCTTCCTGACCTCCATCGCCGCCGCCCGGCAGGAGGCCCAGATGTTGTACGAGATCAGTCACGATCTCGGAAACTCGCTGAGCCTCGACGAGACTTTGTCGCTGCTCTCGGTGCGTCTGCGTCGCATGGTGCCATACGATTCAATTGTGGTGTATGTGAAGAGCGAGAATCAGCTTTTGCCCCAGCATATTGCCGGGGATCATTTCCGGGTGCTCTCTTCTCTCACCCTCCAGATCGGCCAGGGACTCTCGGGTTGGGTGGCTGAAAAGGGAACCCCGATTCTTAACGGAAACCCGGCTTTGGAATTCGGGTCAATCACCGACCGAAGCCGTGTTCCGGAGCTGACATCCGCCATATCGGTACCCCTGAACAGCCCCAGCGCAACCATTGGCGTGCTTACGCTGTACCGCGCGGGCGCGGAGGCGTTCAACCGTGACAACCTGCGAATCTTGCTGGCAATCAGCTCAAAAGTTGCGCTTTCGGTGGAAAATGCGCTGCGCTTCCAGCAAGCCGAGAGTTCGGCGACTACCGATTACCTGACCGGGCTGCCCAATGCGCGATCCCTGTTTGTGCATCTAGACGAGGAAATCTCGCGCTGCAAACGCGAAGGCAATTCGCTGGCAATCATGGTTTGTGATCTGGATGGCTTCAAGCTGATCAACGACCAGTTCGGCCACCTGGAAGGTAATAAAGTGCTGCATTTATTCGCCCAATTGCTCCGATCCGCATCGCGCACCTACGACTATGTCGGCCGCATGGGCGGTGACGAGTTCGTGATCATCGCGCCCGGGTTGAAGGCAGATGCGGCCGCCGCCAGGGCCGTACGCATGAATGAATCCGCCATGGAAGCCGGAACGCGCATTTGTGGAGAGTCGACGCTCTCTGTCAGCGTGGGATCCGCCTTCCTGCCTGAAGACGGCGATGACGCGGAGCAATTGCTGGCGGTGGCGGATCAGCGCATGTACGCGCAGAAGCAGCAGCACTACCAGGGCGAGAAGAAACTCATCGCGTTCCCCGCGGCTGTGTCAGGGTGAATTCCACCCCAACCCGCGCAACCACAGCAGGTGCCTGGGGGCCTGCTGAAATAAAGACGGATTCGCTTTCCTTCTCCAAATCTTAGTGACATACTCTGACGGGGCCGTTCCCTCGGAACGATCCCGGAAGGCGCCCGGCCGGGTGTGGTGAAGCATGTGCGCACGGCCAAAGTCGCTAGCACTGCGCGATCAAGTGGCGGAAGCTGTTGTCATCCCATCAGCTACCCTTGATCCTCGAATAACTCCCTTCTGGTTTCGCAAGCTCAGACCGTTTCCGGTTCGCAGATTCCGGCGGAGCTCCTGCGGTAATTTGCGGCGGCTCGCCACTGGCAGCGTGTTGCCGTGGTTGATTCCGCACGATACCCGTTTCTTCGGCAGCCCTCAGAACATTCAGCGTCAGCATTCAGAGGAGGTTCTATGCCAATCAACCGACTGAAGGAGATATTGGACGAGAAGAACATTCGCTACGTTATCGTGAGCCACTCCACCGCCTACACCGCCGCTGCCATTGCCGCCATGACACACACGCCGGGGAAGGAGATCGCAAAATCGGTGATGGTGCTCGTCGAAGGGGCACTGGCGATGGTGGTGGTGCCCGGCTCCAAGCATGTGGATCTCCGTGCCCTGAAAACGGCGCTGGGTGCGAAGGAGGTCTCGCTGGCCCACGAACACCAGTTTGCTCACGTTTTTCCCGATTGTGAAGTGGGCGCCATGCCGCCGTTTGGGAATCTCTACGACATACCCGTTTATGTTGACCAGAGCTTAAGCCAGGATAGCGAGATTGCCTTCAACGCAGGATCGCATCGTGAGCTGCTGAGGATGGCATACAGCGATTACCACAACTTGGTCAGACCGCAGGTACTGAACGTGGTCGCGGAAAGTGTCGCGATGCGCCTGGCTCAGCGCCATGCGGCGAACTTCTAAGCTGTCTGGGCCAGCGCCGGTGATTGCAGTCGCCGGCAGTCAAAAGAGCGGTGGTCATGGCGATCTTCTCGGGAGTCGCCAGACGTCCCGAGAAGGGTCTTTGAGACGCCGAATGGGGCTTAAATCGGGTGAAAGTTACGTCCGATAATGCGCAGCAACGTCCGATAACGCTGGTGCCGCCAAGACCGCGAGAAGCTCGTAGAATAGGAGCATGCTTTCTAAATCCGGCTACTTGCGTTTTTTTCTTGTCAGCGTGCTTTGGGGGGGAATTTTCGCACACGCCGATGGCCCCGTCTTCGACCTGTCAGGACCCCGTCTGGAGTTGAGGGTGACGCGGGCGGGGAACACGCTGCCGATTTCACAGGTGCCGAACCTTCAGCCGGGCGACCGTCTATGGATTCACCCGCTGCTGCCTTCCAGCCAGTCCGTGCATTACCTGCTGGTGGTTGCGTTTCTGAGGGGCTCGACCAATCCGCCGCGGGAAAACTGGTTCACACGGGCCGAAACCTGGAGCAAGCAGGTCCAGCAGGCGGGAATTTTCGTCACCGTTCCCGAGGACGCACAACAGGCGCTGTTGCTGTTGGCGCCGCGGACCGGAGGCGACTTTAGCACCTTGCGTTCGACCGTGCGAGGCAAGCCTGGGGCTTTAGTGAGGGCTTCGCAGGACCTCAACCAGGCGGGTCTCGACCGCTCGCGCCTCGACCAATACCTTGACGCCATCAAGCAAACATCCAGCACCGAACCGGAGGCGCTACATGAGCGCTCCGTGTTGCTCGCCCGCAGCCTGTACATCAAACTCGATCAGCAATGCTTTGACAAGCCGAGCGAGCAACAGGCTCCCTGCCTGATGCAAAACATGGCGCAGCTCGTGCTGGAGGACGGACAAAGTCAATCGATCGTGGCCGCTCTCACCTCCGGACCGGGCGCCGATCTGATCACTGCGCTCAGCGTTACGCCACCGGCCGGAGGAGGAGTCTATAGCCCCTACGTCGAAGCCTTCATGGATGTGGCGCGAATCATGGAAAACCTGCACACGCCGGAATTCCAGTACATTCCAGCGCTGGCGCTAGCGAAGGGCGATGTTCTGGAATTGAAGCTGAACAATCCGCCCTCTTTTCGCAAACCGAAATCGGTGATGGTGGTTGCCTTGCCGGCGGTGGAAGCGGCGCAAAAGCCGCCGCTGCGGGTGGTGAATTCGAAGCAGGTGTTTTGCCTCGAACAGCCCGCGCTGGTATTGCCGGTGGAAGGTGCTCCACTGGTGTTTTCCACCCAGTACGCCCACGACCTGGTGCTGCGGGTGAAGGGAAAATCGGGCCAGACGACGGATCTGCCGGTGCACGCGGATGCCGCGCGCGGCGGAATCGTGATCGACACGCACACGCTCAACGCCGGCAAACTCGATGTGGAGTTGACGGGAACGGTGCGCGGTGCCTGGGGATTCGACGCCTTCGACGGACCCAATCTTCAGTTGCGCAGTGCGCATGCGGCGAAGTGGAAGATGGCCGCGGCCGACGCCAGCGCCCTGGTGGTGGGCCGCGAGGACGTGCTGCATCTGGAAGCCGACGATGCCGCCTGCGTCGATCAGGTCTCGATCAAGGATGAGCACGGCAAGACCGCCAAGGCAATCTGGAAGCTGAACAAGACGAATGAGCTTGAGGTCAAGGTGCCGCTGAAAGACGCCGCTCCGGGACGGTTGACGCTGCTGGTCAAGAAGCACGGCTTGGCGCAGCCGGATGAAGTGTCGCTACAGGCTTATTCCGAAGCGGGGCACCTTGACGACTTGGTGATCCACGCCGGCGACCAGCAGGGTTTGCTGAAAGGAACGCGGCTGGACGAAGTGGCCAGCCTGGAAGTCAACGGAGTACATTTCGCTCCGGCGGGGCTGTCGCGCGCGCAACAGAAAGATGAATTGAAATTACTCGCGCCGATTGCGGCTCAGCCGGCGGATTTGCAGCCGAACCAGAAGTTCCTGGCGCGGGTGGCGCTCAAGGATGGCCGGGTTCTGGAATTGCAAACCACCGTCGAAGCGGCGCGGCCCAAGGTCTCCCTCATTAGCAAGAGCGTACAGGCGCCGCAGGGGGCAAGTCGCTCGGCTATTCGGCTGGCGAACCAGGATGATCTTCCGCAAAATGGGCGGCTGTCGTTTTTCCTCAAGGCGGAGACTCCCGCGACGTTCGCTCGCAGCGAGAAGATCGAAGTCGGCGCGGAGGATGAATCCTTCCACGTGCTGTTGAGCTTTACCGACGGCAATTTGACTTTGCAGGACCCCAAGACCGCTCTGGCCCTGCTCGATCCGCTCAAGAGTTTCGGGCCGTCCGCCTTCGGCCCGCTGCGCTTCCGTCCGGTTGACGCCAACGGCGCGGCCGGGGATTGGCAGCCGCTGGCAAGCTTGGTGCGGATTCCCACACTGAAAGAGATACGTTGCCCGGATAGTCCGGACAAGCAATGCACATTGTTGGGGACGAACCTTTTCCTGATCGATTCGGTGGCCTCCGACGCGCAGTTCACCCATGCCGTGCCGGTGCCGGTGGGATTCGCCGATGCGTCGCTGGCGGTGCCGCGTCCGAATGGAACGCTGCTGTATTTGAAGCTGCGCGACGATCCAGCGGCGGTGAATGCGGTTGCGCTTCCAGTGCTGCCTGAGGAATAGAAGTTCCCCCACGTTAGCCAACTGCGGCGAACATGGGGCACCAGAACTCTTCGACCCCACATTTGCCAACTGCGGCAAATATGGGGCACCAAGCTTTCATTCGCTTGTGTGGAGAGTTTGCTTAGCGCTTTGGAAAAAGCCCCACTCAAGCCAAAAGAAGGCTTGAATGGGCCACCCGCCCCAGTGCTGCCTGAGGAATAAGGAGTCGGGGTTCGGTGCCGGGAATTCGCTGCGCTCAGGATGACACTCTCGAAGGAGAGCTTTTCAGCAGCCTGCTAGCGGGATGACAATTCCGATTGAGGCGTGGCGGGGAGCGGTTCGGCGGAGCGCGACCCCTCGGCCGCCTTTTCCGCGCGCTCCCGCAGAGTGGTCTGCTCGTAGGTGTAGCGGATGCGGTGGATTACCGTGATCGTCGACAGCACGGCAAGCACCCAGAGGACCGGCGCCATTCGGTTGAACAAGGCGCCGATGATGATCAGTACGATCCGTTCCGGGCGCTCCATGAAGCCGACCTTGCACTTTTCGATCATGCATTCGGCCCGTGCACGGGTGTAGCTCACCATCACCGAGCTGGTCATGACGAAAGCCACCATCACCAGGTAGAAGAAGCGATGAGCCCGGGCATAGTAAACCAGCAGCCCGAAGAACAAGACCACGTCGCTATAGCGATCGACCACGGAGTCGAAAAACCCGCCGAACTCGGTCACCTGGTTGGTGGCGCGGGCGACGCGGCCGTCCACCATGTCGAAGATGCCCGCTCCGATAATCACGACGGCGGCCCAGCGAAATAGCAGGGGCTGGTTATTATCGGCGCTGGCATAACCGAAGAGCAGCGCCGCCCCAAGATTGATGACCAAGCCGATGAAGGTGAGCAGATTCGGCGAGATTCGCGTCAACGCGAGACCGTCGACGATCTTGTAGAGCAGTACTCCGCAGGCGCGTCCGAAGGCACTCGTCCAGGTCATTCGGCCTCGTCGTGAATGGTGAGCAGCTTCAGGATTTCCAGCTCGCGGTTCCCCGTCGGAGTGACTACCATCGCGGTATCACCGACTTTCTTGCCCATCATCGCCTTGCCGATCGGTGAAGAAGTCGAAATCAAACCCTTCTTGACGTCGGATTCCTCGCTGGTGACCAGCTTGTATTCGATTTCCTCGCCTTTCGTGGCATCGTAGATCAACACCGTCGAGCCAAGCGCGGCCCGGTCGCGAGGAATGTTGTTCATGTTGATCATGGAGAGATCGGAGACGCGTTTCTTGAGCTGGTCCAGACGGGCGCGGACAAACTCCTGCCGCTGTTTGGCCATGTGATACTCGGCGTTCTCGCTGAGATCGCCCATGGCGACCGCTTTCTTCAATTCCCTGGGCAACTCGACATTCAGCTCGTGTTCGAGGATCTGGATCTCCTCTTGGAGCTTTTTCTTTATGTGCTCTGGCATCCTGAGAGACTCACTATTAATCAGACTTATTATACCGCCTCGCCGGTCTCCATCGTGGAGACGCGGCCCCCCTGGCGAGCCGAGCTGATTGTATCGTTATACGAGTGTTTACCCCGCATGCGACGGATTGACCGCGCTCACAGGGTTCCCGTATACTTAATTATGGTCTTTTACGCTCAGGCACTATTTTTCCCTGGGCGTACTGTTGGGCAGGCATGAATTCCTTAAATTTCGGTATCGGCGACAAAGTTGTTTACCCCAATCACGGTGTGGGAATTATTGAACAGATCAGCAGCCGCACCATGGGCAGCATCGTTGAAAGATTCTATCTGCTCCGCATTAAGTCCAGTAGCCTGAAAGTGATGGTCCCCTTCCATAACGTCGCCAGTGTGGGCCTGCGGCGGGTGGTAAAGAACGGCGAAATCCAGAAGATCCTCGAATACTTGACCGACGGCAAGTGCGAAAGCCACAGCGATTGGAAGTACCGGTTCAAGGAAAATTCCGATAAAATGCGCACCGGCTGCCTGATGGACGTGGCTGCGGTATTGAAAAGCCTGCTGCAGTTGGGCCAGCAGAAGCCGCTCAGCTTCCGCGAAAAGAAGATGCTGGAACGCGCCCGTTACCTGCTGGTCAGCGAACTGGCCATGGCCCGGAACTGGGAGGAAACGGAAGTCGAGGACGAACTCCGCCGGGTGCTCGCCAAGTCAAAACTACGCTTTCCCGAGGCCTCGCTCACCGAAGCCTGAACCGCTGTTGACTGCCTTCGTCCATCAAATCTCTCTCCATCTGCTACGTTTCTGGGAACTGCCACGGCTTCGCCTGGCATCGTGAAGCCGGGCCGATTCCCGATTGCCCGCAAAAACTTGAGACATTGAGTTGCGGCGACTGCCTCTATACTGAATTTATGGCGGAAGAAACCACTGCTCCCGGCCGCATACTTGCGCTCGACGTCGGCTCTAAAACAATCGGCTTGGCGGTCAGTGACGGGCTCGGCATCACCGCTCAAGGCTTGGAAACGATTCGTCGCCGGAACATGCGTTTTGACTTGGCCGCGCTGCATTCGGTGATCCGCCGCCATGGGGTTACCGAGCTGGTGGTCGGGCTGCCGCTGCGGCTCAGCGGCAAGGCGGGGACGCAAGCGGAAAAGGTCAGCGCCTTCGCCGAACAGCTTCGAGAAAAATTAAAGATTCCAGTTCGCCTGTGGGACGAGAGACTGACCTCGGCGCAGGCCAACCGCATCCTGAAGGAATCGGAAATCTCGATCCGCAAGCGCGCCGGAGCGGTCGATCGGCTGGCAGCGGTGTTGATTTTGCAGAATTTCATGGAGAACCGGCTGTCGATGTCAACCCGACGGGAGATAGAGGACGTCTAGCAGGTGATTCCCGAGAGGGTGGCGCAAGAGGGCTCAACATAGACTGAAACATGCGCATATCTCTTAAGCTGGTTGTGCTGGCGATTGCAGGGATCGCCGCCTGGCTCGGATGGGCCCTGCTGATGCCGCTGGCTCCGGCGCACGAAACCTTCGTCCTTCTGCCTGCGGGTCTGCCCACCAGACAAATTGCCCGGCGGCTTGAAGCCGGCGGTGTCATCCGCAGCCGGCGTGCTTTTCTGCTGCTTCATTACGGCCATCGTTCGCGTACGCTGAAGGCCGGCGAGTACCGTTTCGACGGGCCTCGGAACGCAGTCCAGGTGTTCGGCAAGCTGGCGCGGGGCGAAATCTACACGCATACGGTGGTCATACCGGAGGGCTTCAACAGTTTTGAGGTGGCGCAGGCCATACAACAGGCAGGGTTGGGAACGGCGCAGGATTTCCTGTCGGCAACGCGGACGGAGGTGGGGCTGGTACGCGGCTTCGACCCGCAGGCAACGTCGCTCGAAGGCTACCTGTTTCCGGACACCTATCAATTCACCCGCACTCAGAGCCTGCATGACATGGTGCAGGTCATGGTGCGGCGTTTCGAGCAGGAGTCGCAGCAGATTGGATTGAGCGAAAACGTCCATGCCGTGGTCACCATGGCGTCCATTGTGGAAAAGGAAACGGCGGTGGATTCCGAACGCCCGCTGGTGGCTGGGGTTTATTACAACCGGCTGCAACGCCACATGGCACTTGCGGCAGACCCAACCGTCGTCTACGCGGCGCTGTTGAACCAAAGCTATCGCGGCGCCATCTACCAGAGCGATCTGCAGTTCGATTCCGCTTACAACACCTACAAGCATCCCGGCCTGCCGCCCGGACCGGTTGCCAATCCCGGAATCGCATCGCTCAAGGCCGCGATGAATCCGGGCCGCACGGATTATCTCTACTTCGTCGCCGATGGACGGGGCGGGCACCGCTTTACCAGCAGCTATGAGGAACATACTCGCAACGTGGCCGCATGGCGGCATTGGCAGCGGCAGAGCGTGAAGCGCTGATTTTTGAGTGGAGCGGCTGCCGCAGCCAGGTTCAGCTTTTTGGGAGACCGTGCCCACGGCAAATCCCGGGCAGCCGTTTATACTTAAGAGTGCACCGTCTGAGCAACTACGAAACCGGAAGGCCATGAATCTGCACTCTCGAATACTTACGATTGCCGTGCTGGCTGCTTCGCTGATCTCCACCGGCTGTCTGTTCCACTCTCACAGGGTCGAGTCGAACCTCAGCCATGTCCCTTTGCAAGCGGCGAGCCAGCAGGAACTGGTGGACAAGTTGAGCACGCTCTCCAGTGCAATCCGAACCATGAACGCGTCGGTCGATATTTCCACCGCGGTGGGCGGAGCCAAAAAGGGCACGGTCACCGAGTACTCGGTGATCACCGGCTTTATCCTGGCCGAGAAGCCTTCCATGCTGCGCATGATCGGGCAATTCCCTATCGTGAGGAACCGGGCCTTTGACATGGTGAGCAATGCGCAAGGATTCGAATTATGGATTCCGGCGAAGAACCGGTTTATCATCGGTCCCAGCGAAGTGGGCACGACCTCCCCGAACCCCCTGGAAAATCTTCGCCCGCAGATCATCCTGGATGCGCTTCTATTCCGCGCGGTGCAAAGCGATGAGATCGCGGTGCTGGAAGCAAGAGTTCAGGAGGTTTCGGAGGAGAATCCCAAGCAGCAGCATTCCAGGAAGAGGCTGACCCAGCCGAACTACGTTCTCGACCTGATCGCCAAGGACGCGCTTTCCGGCCAGTGGTATCTTGCGCGCAAGGTCTACTTCAACCGCGCCAACCTGCTGCCCTACCGCCAACTTGTCTTCAACAAGCAAGGAGAGGTCGCGACCGATGCCCACTACAACGACTACAAGGATTTCCAGAGCATTCCATTCCCGACGGGTATCCTGATCCAAAGGCCGCAGGAGGAGTACACGATCGGCCTCAAGGTCACCAAGCTCACTTTGAACGAAGCGCTCACGCCGGACCAGTTCCAGTTGGCTCAGCCCCCCGGAGCGCAAGTCATACGCCTGGACGGAAGCCAGGGGCAGGGCTCGACCTCGGCGACGCGTTCGGCGGAGGCAGAGCGCTAGCGTCTGTTCGTTGCAACAATGTGACGGCATGGCGGCGGTAGCTTTATTGCTTTATCCTCGAAGCGAATGAATAAACTGGTAATTTCCAACCTGGTACATCGTCCCGTACGATCAGCAATCAGCATCGTGGCGATTGCGATCGAAGTTACTCTTATCCTGCTGATCGTGGGACTTTCGGTCGGCATCTTGCGCGATAGCGCCGAGCGCACCCGGGGAATTGGCGCCGACGTGATGGTTTCACCTCCCGGTTCTCAGTTTCTGACGGGGATCACCGGCGCTCCGGTTTCGATCAAGGTGGCGGACGTGCTGCGCACGGTCCAGCACGTAACCGCAGTGGCCCCGGTCGTCATGCAGGTGAATACCGCCGGGGCTATCGAGGTGATTTACGGCATTGACCTGACGCCCGGGTCGGCGAACAACTATAACAACGTGGGAACGCCATTTCATTACCTGGCCGGCGGTCCCTTCGAGGGGCCCGACGACATATTGGTGGATGACTATTTCGCGACCCAGCAGCACGTGCAAGTCGGCCAGAAGCTGGAGTTGCTGAACCATCAGTTCCGGGTGAGCGGAATCGTCGAACACGGCAAGGGAGCACGCAAGTTCCTCCCCATCAAAACGCTTCAGGATCTGATCGGCGGCCAGGGCAAGGCTTCCATGTTCTACGTGCGGCTGGATAACCCGGCGAATGCGGACGCCGTGGTCGCGGCGGTCAAGCAGATTCCGGGAATGGAGCGGTATTCGGTGCGCTCGCTCCGCGAATACATGTCGCTGATGACGCCGGGAAACCTGCCCGGATTCTCGACCTTTATCAACGTGGTGATCGGCGTAGCCGTGGTCATCGGGTTCATCGTGATCTTCCAATCGATGTACACGGCGGTGATGGAACGCACGCGCGAAATCGGAATTCTGAAATCGCTCGGCGCCAACAAGAGCTACATCGTCGGGGTGATCATTCGCGAGACGCTGGTGCTGGCCTTGGCCGGAATCGTGGTTGGGATACTGTTCAGCTTCGCGGCACGAGCCGGCATCCTGCACCGCTTTCCGCAGATGCGGGTGGTGATGGACGGCCTGTGGATTCTGCGCGCGGCCGGCATCGCCATCTGCGGCGCCATCCTGGGCGGAGTTTATCCGGCCTATAAGGCGGCGCAGAAAGACCCCATCGACGCGCTGGCGTACGAATGACAGGTATCGAGGCTTCAGCGCCAGCACGATTTCGGAATCAACGATTTTGGAATCGGGGTGTCCCGGAGCCGGGTTTCATTTGGATATTGCGTTCCGCAAGCTGGCCAGCTTGGAAGGCTGAAAGCAGCGGTTACGGCACCTCTCCGACGATTTGTCCGGTGGCCAGTTGCTCGCGCGCCTGTTGGCGCAACTTGGGCAGGTGGCGAGCGAACCAGAGGGTAGCCAGTAAGCATCCCAGGGCGCCGGTCGCCACGGTTCGCGGAGCGCCTAAATGTTGGGCGATAGCCCCGGCGAAGAACGAGCCGAACGGCATCATTCCCATGACCATCATTGAATAGACTGACATGACGCGTCCGCGCAGGCGGTCGGGCGATAGGGTCTGGACAAGGGTATTGGTGCAGGTCATCTGCAACATCATGAAGTAGCCGACCGGCACCATCAGCGCCACCGACGCCCAGAACCAGCGCGAGGCCGAAAACAGGATCAGCGCCGTACCGAAGCCGGCGGCGGCGAAGGCCACCATGCGGCCAAGTCCGCGAACTCCGTGACGAGTAGCGACCGTCAGCGCACCGAGCACGGCTCCCACCCCGGTCGCGCCCATCAGTATGCCCAGTCCTCGCGCGCCACCGTGCAGAATGCGGTCGGCGAAGATAGGCATCAGAACACCGAATGGCAAGGCGACCAGGCTGATAAACGCGAGCAGCAGCAGAGGCGCGAAAATGGGTCCGGTATTGCGGACAAATCGGAAGCCTTCGACCACGCGTTCCAGGGGAGAGGCGCTGGATTCCTCGCGCACCACCGGGCGGAGCTTCATCAGCAGCAGCCCTGCAATCACCGCGATGTAGCTCACGGCGTTGACAAAAAAGCACCAGCCTTCGCCGATAGAGGCGACCAGCAGTCCGGCAATGGCGGGACCGATAATGCGCGCGCTGTTGAACATGGAAGAGTTCAGCCCAATGGCGCTCACCAGATCTTCGCGGCCCACCATGTCCATTAGAAACGTTTGCCGGGCCGGAATGTCGAAGGCGTTCACACAGCCAAGCAGGGCCGAGAGAGTAATGATTTCCCAGACCTTGATTCTGCCGGTCAGGGTGAGCCCCGCAAGCATGAAGGCCAGAACCATCGACGCGGCCTGGGTTCCGATTACCACCCGGTGGCGATTCCAGCGATCGGCCACGATGCCTCCCACAGGCCCCAGAAGAAGAATCGGGAATTGCGAGGAGAAGCCGACCACGCCGAGCAGAAGCGAAGAACCGGTTAGCTGGTAGATCAGCCAGGCTTGGGAGATGTTCTGCATCCAGGTGCCGATCAGCGAAATAAGCTGTCCACTCATGAAGAGCTGGAAATTGCGGTGGGTGAGCGCACGGAATCCCATCGCCAGCCGCGAGCGCCGTGGCGTGAGCTCAACTTCCACCTCTGGCGGAAGTGGCGCTTTTCCTGCTCCTACATCTGCTTCAGGCATAGTTCCAGTGCTTTGATTGCTAACATCGTTGCTGGTGTTGTGTGTACCCAGTAAGCGGCCAGAGTGGAAACTCGCGGGTGCAAACGACGGCGGAAAAAGCGTCCGGAGCCGGCGGCTCAGGCACGCCGTCCGAACTCACTTCACCTCACTTAATCGGAAACCGGTTTTAAATAACTTCTTGAAAGAGAGGCCGCCTGACAGGGAATGAAGCCATCGGCATGACCAGCACGTAGGTTTAGCATATCATGCAAATCACTGCCGAACGCACGCGCTACAGCAGCAGTTGTGGCGTGCGCCGGGAACCGAAACGGCGGAGGAGGCCGAATGAAGATCGTCGACATACGCGAAGCAACCAAGCCCATCCAATCGCCGATTCGTAATGCCTACATCGATTTCTCCAAGATGACGCTGAGCCTGGTCGCGGTCATCACCGACGTGATTCGCGACGGCAAGCCGGTCGTCGGTTACGGCTTCAATTCCAATGGACGATACGGACAGGGAGCGTTGATCCGCGAGCGCTTTCGCCCACGGGTGCTCGAGGCCAAACCCGAGAGTCTGCTGGACGAGAGCGGCGAGCAATCTCGACCCCGCCAAGGTCTGGGCCTGCATGATGACCAACGAAAAGCCCGGCGGACACGGCGAACGCTCGGTTGCCGTCGGCACCATCGACATGGCGGTTTGGGACGCGGTCGCCAAAATCGAAGGTAAGCCGCTGTTTCAGCTTCTCGCCGACAGGTATGGCGATGGCAAGCCGAACCGGCGGGTCTTCGTCTACGCCGCCGGAGGCTACTACTATCCGGGAAAGGATCTCGAGGCGCTTAAGCAGGAGATGCTGAAGTATATCGATCGGGGTTACACCGTGGTGAAACAGAAGATCGGCGGGGCCGCGCTCGGCGAAGACCTGCGCCGCATCGAAGCTGTGCTTGGCATCCTCAAGCCTGGGCAGAGACTGGCGGTCGATGCCAATGGCCGCTTCGACCTGAAGACCGCCATCCAGTATGGCGAAGCTCTTTCCAAGTACAATCTCTTCTGGTACGAGGAGCCCGGCGATCCGCTCGATTACCAGCTCCAGGCCGAATTGGGCAAGCACTACGCGGGCAGCATGGCAACCGGGGAGAACCTGTTCTCCATGCAGGATGCCCGCAACCTGATTCGTTATGGCGGCATGCGCCGCGACCGCGACTGGCTGCAATTCGACTGCGCCCTCAGCTATGGGCTGGTGGAGTATCTGCGCACCCTGGAGATGCTGCGCGAGCACGGCTGGTCGCCCTCCCGTTGCATTCCTCATGGCGGACACCAGATGTCGTTGAACATCGCGGCCGGCTTGGGTCTTGGGCGGAAATGAGTCCTATCCGGACCTGTTCCAGCCCTACGGCGGCTTCCCGGATGGCGTGAAGGTGGAAAACGGCTGCATACTGATGCCGGAGCTGCCGGGCATCGGCTTTGAAGGCAAAGCGGACCTCTATGCGGAGATGAAAGCACTGAGCGCCTGATCCGGCCTCGGGCGATCTCCGGGCCATGATGGCCCCTCAATCGGGCCAAGATTCCCAAAACGCAACCGCATAACGGCGCTCGAGAGCAAATCAGAGTAGCTCTTTCGCGCTGAAGTGCATCTCTTGGATAGATAGGATAGACAGGAGGAACGCCTTGCGAATCGCGATCCTGCGGGAGGCCTCACCAGGGGAGAGCCGGGTGGCTTTGCTGCCCGATGCAGTGCGTAGCTTAGTCTCGAAGGGAATCGAGGTGATGGTCGAGGGCGGCAGCGGAAGCGCGGCTGGCTCGGCCGACGAAGATTACGCCCGGGCCGGAGCGACCGTTACCTCCGACCGAAATATGCTGATGGCTTCCGCCGACGTCATCCCGGTGGTGAACTGCCCCGACAGCAACGATCTCGGATTGCTCAAGCCCGGCGCGGTGATGGTCGGGTTCCTGCGTCCGCTGGACGATCCCGCGCCGTTGCAGCCGGCGATGGAACGGGGCGCGACCCTGTTCGCGATGGAGCTGGTGCCACGCATCACGCGAGCCCAGGCCATGGACGCGCTTTCCTCGATGGCGACCGTCGCCGGTTACAAGGCCGTCATTTTGGCAGCCGCCCACCTGCCGCGTATGTTCCCGCTGCTGATGACGGCGGCCGGAACGGTGCCTCCCGCACACGTGCTGGTGCTGGGAGCCGGAGTGGCCGGCCTGCAGGCGATTGCGACCGCGCGCCGTCTCGGAGCCGTGGTTCACGGTTATGACATCAGGGCTGCCGCCGGCGAACAGGTGCGATCGCTCGGCGCCAAGTTCCTGGAAGTTGACCTTGGTGGCATCGAGACCGAAGACAAAGGCGGCTACGCCAAGGAACTCACGGAAGAGGCACTGGCGCGCGGCCGGGAATTAATCGCCAAGACCGCAGTCACCTCCGACGTGGTGATCACGACCGCACAGGTGCCTGGACGGCGCGCTCCCCGGCTGATGGATCGCGCTGCCATCGAGGGGATGCGGCTGGGCTCGGTGATCGTCGATCTGGCCGCGCCCGCCGGTGGAAACTGCGAACTGACCCAGCCTGGGGAGGAAGTTCATCACCGCGGCGTCACCATCCTCGGTCCGCTGAACCTTCCCGCAACCGTTCCCGTGCATGCCAGCCAGCTCTATTCGAAGAACATCGGCAATTTCCTGCAACTGCTGGTTCGGGACGGCGTTCTGAACCTCGACATGAACGACCAAATCCTTCACGATTCCTGCGTTGCGCACAAGGGCGAAATCGTCAACCAGCGAGTTGCCGAAACTTTGCACGCACGCGCTTAGAACATCATCGCCGGGCTGTCACCCCAGCAAACGCCAAAACAATTGCCGGGGACGCCGAAATGCCCGGCCGCTCGATGGGCCAGCAGGCATCACCTCTCCCGTAATTGGGAAACAGGAGGCACTGTGAATCCAGCGGTACTGATCGCTTCGTTTTACGTTTTCGTACTTGCCGCTTTTCTCGGCTACCAGGTTATTTCCCGTGTACCCCCGTTGCTGCACACGCCGCTGATGTCGGCCACCAATGCTATCTCCGGCATTTCGCTGATCGGTTCGATCGTGATCGCCGGAGCGCATCATACGCGGCTCAGCACCATGCTGGGCTTCATCGCGGTCACCACCGCGACGGTCAACGTAGTCGGCGGATTCGGGATCACCGACCGCATGCTGAAGATGTTTCAAAAGCGGCGGCAAGAGAAGGCGGTGCGGAAGTGAGCCCGGCGAACTACTTCATCGAAGCCACATATCTGATCGCGTCGGTTTTTTTCGTGCTCGGCCTGAAGGCGATGAGCCATCCCGAGACAGCGCGCCGCGGCATGTTCCTGGCGGAAGCGGGAATGCTGGCGGCCATCATCGGGACGCTGATGCATCAGCGAGATCGTCAGTTACGAATGGATCATCGCCGGCCTGGTGATCGGCTCGATTGTGGGCGCGCTGATGGCGATCTGGGTCCCCATGACCGCGATGCCGCAGCGGACCGCGCTGTCGCACGCATTCGGCGCGCTGGCCGCCGCCCTGGTGGGCATCGCCGAGTACAGCATTCACGGCGCGACCATGGGAAGCGTCACCCTGGGCGCACTCGGTCTGGAAGTCATGCTCGGCTCGCTGACGACCACCGGCAGCCTGATCGCGGCCGGCAAATTGCAGGGCTTTGTTCGCGGCACCCCCATACAGTTTAAGGGCCAGCATATTTTCAACCTGGCATTGTTCAGCGCCACTGTCGCGAGCTTTGTATATGTATTGCTGCACCCGGCGGCAGCCGCGGCTTTCTACTGGATGGTGGGCTTGGCGACCCTGTTCGGAGTGATGCTGGTCATCCCGATCGGCTCGGCTGACATGCCGGTGGTGATGTCACTGCTGAACTCCTATGCCGGCCTGGCCGCGGCCGCCACCGGCTTTGTGCTGTCGAACAATGTGCTGATTATCGCCGGCACGCTGGACGGGTTCTCGGGCCTCATCCTGTCGATACTGATGTGCCGCGCCATGAACCGGTCGATCGGCAACGTTCTGTTCGGCGGCTTCGGAGCGGTTGCGGCCGCCGCCGGCGATACGGGCGGCGTGATGCGCGAGATCAACCTGGAGGACGCAGCCGTCCAACTCGCCTATGCCAACCGAGTCATATTCGTTCCAGGGTACGGACTGGCAACGGCGCAGGCGCAGCACGCCGTGCGCGAACTCGGAGACCTGCTGGAGGGGCGGGGCGTCACCGTCAAGTACGCCATTCATCCAGTCGCCGGACGCATGCCGGGACACATGAATGTCCTGCTCGCCGAGGCCAACATCCCGTATTCGTCGCTCTACGAGATGGAGCAGATTAATCCGGAATTTCCTTCGACCGATGTCGCGGTCGTCATAGGGGCCAACGATGTGGTCAATCCCGATGCGCGCGACAACCCGAAGAGTCCGATCGCCGGCATGCCGATCCTGGAAGTCGATCGTGCCAAATCCGTTATCGTGCTGAAGCGGGGCCAGGGCCGCGGCTTCTCCGGACTGGAGAATCCGCTGTTCTACAAAGCGGTGACGACGATGCTCTATGGCGACGCCAAGGCTTCACTGACGCAACTGGCGCAGGCGGTTCAGCACGCCTGATCGCGCCGGGCTCTCGTCTTGCGCCAACCACCGGCTGAACATTCAACTCTGGATTTCCGCCGCCGGCTAGCCTACGATGGCGTGCGGCAGCCAGTATCGATTGATCATCCCAGCAACGGCAAAACCGTCGCCGGGGATCCCGGGACGGCGCGAGGGATTATGGCAAGCGGCGGCAAGGAAGTTTTTCGGGCGGCGCAGGTCGCGAGAATGCGTGACGGCGCCCGGATTTATCACGAAGATCGGGGACAGGGACAAACCATCCTGCTGGTACACGGCTGGACTTGCTCGTCTCGGTTCTGGCAAAGAAATGTTGCCGAACTGGCGAAAGAGTTTCGCGTCGTCAGCTTCGATCTTCGCGGGCACGGCAACTCGTCAAAGATCCTGAGCGGGCACACGATTGCGCAATACGCGCGCGATGTCCGGGAAATCATCGAGCTGCTGCAACTGGAAGAGGTGACGCTGGCGGGTTGGTCGCTTGGCGGCCCGGTTGTGCTGTCGTACTACGACCAATACAGGAACGACAGCCGCCTCAAGGCTCTGGGATTGATCGACACCGCGCCCTACCCGTTCAGCCCCGCGCCCTGGAACAGTCACAGCCTGAAGAACCACAACCACGACGCACTGAACGCGGTATTCGCAACCTATGCGGCAGACCCTTTACAATTCGCTATCGCCTTCACTCGCAAAATGTTCAAGGGCGGGAGTGCCTCCGACGAAGACGTACGATGGATTTCGGCCGAGCTGACCAAGACTCCGCCCTGGATCGCGATGGCTATCTATTCCGATTTTGTGATGAGCGATTATTCGCGAGTGTTGCCGACCCTCAGGCTGCCGGTGGCGGTCTTCGCGGCCGATTCGGACATTTACCAGGAAGGAATCAAGATGGGCAGAAGCATAGCCGCGCAAATCGCTCGCGCCAGCTTCTACCCATTCGAGGACGGCGGTCACCTGCTGTTTTACGAGCAGCCTGGGAAGTTCAACCAGGCGCTCACGGATTTCATTCGCGAGGCCAAGTAGGCCGCCGGGTTCAGCTATTCGAAGCTAAGAGGAATCTGTCTAAAATCTCGACCACACTGAGGATTCGCATATGAAAGCATTGAGGGTTGTGCTGCTGATCTCCCTGCTGACGATGGCTGTCTCGGCCTTGGCTCAAATGGGACAAGGCCCGGGAGGCGGTCACGGCGGTATGGGGCATCCGATGATGAGCGTTGACGATCGCGTCAATGAACTCGCTAAGCAATTGAGTCTGAACGACGATCAAAAGGAGAAAGTCCGCGGCATTCTGCAGGAACAGCAGGATCAGATGAAGCAGCTGATGCAGGATTCATCGACATCCCGCCAAGATAAAATGAGCAAAATGCGGAGCATCCACCAGGCCAGCAACGGCAAGATCCGCGATCTGCTCAATGACGATCAGAAGAAGAAGTTCGACGATTACCTGCAAAAGCAGCAGCAAAGGATGCAGCAGCACCGTGGCCAGGGACCGGGTATGTCCTAAACACCTGACAGATGGTGAGAATTGCGGGAGAAAGTTCGCGGCGGCCTTTGGCTAAAAGTCGCCTTTTTTGCATTCAACTCCGGATGGCCCGTGCCCGGAGCAGGGTGAAGCCGCCAGCCCCCGGCGTATTGTGCCATAATTTTATCCATGAAACAGGTTGTACATGCTGCCTGCCCGCACGACTGCCCGGACGCGTGCGGCGTTCTGATCACGGTTGAGAATGGGCGCGCAACGCGCATACAGGGCGATCCGGCACATCCGGTCACGCGCGGGTTTTTATGCGCCAAGGTAGCCAAGTACCTTGACCGCGTCTATTCGCCCGGCCGCGTCCTCTACCCGCTGCGCCGGGTCAAGCCAAAGGGTCCGGCAAAGGCAGCCGGTGCGGTCCTGCACGATGGCCAAGACGGCGGGTTCGTGCGCATCTCCTGGGACGAGGCACTCGGCGAGATCGTGAGCCGTTTCCGCCAGATTGCAGGGGAATTTGGGCCGGAGGCAATTCTTCCTTTCTCCTACGGCGGCACCCTGGGAGTGCTGAACAATGCCTCGATGGATCGCCGTTTCTTCCATCGCCTGGGCGCATCGCAACTTGACCGCACCATTTGCTCGGCCGCCGGGGAGGCCGGACTGATCGCGGTCTTTGGCGGCAAGATCGGCACCGAGCCCGAACAGTTCCGCCACTCGCGCTTCATATTGGTGTGGGGAACCAACGTCCATGCCAACAATGTTCACCTCTGGCCTTTCATCGAAGAAGCGCGCCGCCAGGGCGGCAAGCTGATCGTGATCGATCCTTATGCCACGCGCACCGCACGCTGCGCGGATTGGTACCTGCCGATTCATCCGGGCACGGATCTGGCGTTGGCGCTGGCGATGATGCACGTCATCATCCGCGAGCATCTCGAGGACTCCGATTACGTTGCTCGCCACACCCACGGCTTCGAACGGCTGCGAGAGCATGTCGAGGCGTGCACGCCGGAGTGGGCGGCCCGGTGGACAGGCATCTCCGCCGAAGACATCCGGCGTTTGGCGCGCGAGTACGCGACCACCCGGCCGACGGCAATCCGCCTTGGCTACGGGGTGCAGCGCGGTGAAAACGGTGGCCAGGCAATCCGGGGTATTTGCATGTTGCCGTGCCTGACCGGCTCGTGGAAGGATGTCGGCGGTGGCTTGCAACTCTCCACCAGCGCACTGTTCCCGCTCGACAAAGCGGGTTTGCAGCGTCCTGACCTGATGCAAAATGCGCTTGGGCGCCCGGCCCGCGTCATCAACATGGTGGAGCTGGGCAGTGTCCTCGAAAAACTCGCCGATCCTCCGGTCAAGGCACTGTTCGTCTATAACTGCAATCCCGCGGCAGTGTGCCCCGATCACAACGCCGTGGTGAAGGGCCTGTCGCGGCCCGACTTGTTCACAGTGGTCCACGAGCAGTTCCTGACCGATAGCTGCGACTACGCGGATATCGTTTTGCCCGCCACGACGTTTTTCGAGCACAAGGATCTGCAAGGTTCCTACGGCACCTATTTTCTCCAGCTCTCGCAGCAAGCCATCGAGCCGCTGGGCGAATCGCGAAGCAACTTCGATGTTTTCGCCGAGCTGGGGCGGCGCATGGGCTTCACCGAAAGCTGTTTCCGTGAGTCCGTCGATGACGCCATCGACCTCGCGCTCTCGACCGGTAACCCGAGGCTGGCGGGCATCGATCGCCAGCGTCTGGAAAGGGAAGGGCACGCCCGCTTGAATTTGCGCGGCCGGGACGAGCGTTTCGCCAAACCAGCCGCCGCCAGTCCAAACCCAAAATAACGACGCGCCCTTTTTGCCCTTTGCGAACGGCGATTTCCAAACCCCAGCGGCAAGGCGGAGTTTTACAGCGAAGCCGTGGCGGCCGCGGGGGGTGATGCTTTACCCGTCTTCCGCGCGCCCCGCGAATCGCGGCACTCCGGCAATCGGCGTTTTACTTTGGAGTTATTGCCGCGCAAGGCCGACCATTGCCTGAACACCACCTTCTGCAATCTGCTAGGCCACCAGGGGCTCGAAGCAGAGCCGGCGCTGGAAATGAATCCGCTGGATGCCGCCGCACGCGGCATCGGCGACGGGGAGCGCGTGCGGGTGTATAACGACCGCGGAGAAATGGTGCTGCCCGCCAGGCTGGATGCCTCGATTCAGAGGGGGATGGCGGTGGCGCGGCTGGGGTGGGCCAAGCTCGCCTCGGGTGGCGTGAATGTGAATGTGCTGACGTCACAGCGCCTGACTGACCTGGGCCGTGGGGCTACGTTTTATTCAACCTTGGTGGAGGTTGAGCCCTCTGCCGGGCAATGATTGCAGTGGGAGCGAGGCGAGCGAAATCCCGAGCGCATGCAGCCGGCGTCAGCTTTTTACATCATCTTCACATCGTTCATCGTTCACCTTTGGGCCCTGCCGCTCCCTCGGGGAAGGGTCCAGCGTTCTGAGAATAGCCCTCCCTTTTGGCCCTTTTGGGACATTGCGGGATCGCAACTTCGTCCTCGAAGAGGGTGTTTACTTCGCCAGAGCACACGGCATACTTTGGTTTCCGAGTTGTACTCTCGTATAATTAGCAATTCCGCGCTCCAAAGTTCCTGTACTCGAGGTTTACTATTATCGGAACTCATAACGTCTGTTCTGCGACTCGGAATTGTCGGCTGGCGCTTTGGGGGCGCTGCTTGGTCTTTCGTCTTTCGGCGGTCCTGCTGCTGTTGTGCTCGATGGCGCTGGCGCAGGAGGGAGTCATCGCCGACATCGTGCCGAGAGGAAACCGGCGCATTCCGGCCGACACCATCAAGCACAACATGACCACCCGCCGGGGCGACATCTACGACCAGGCGACTCTGGAGCGCGATTTCAACGCGCTCTGGAATACCGGTTACTTCGACGATCTTCGTTTCGAACGCGAACAGACGTCGAAAGGCTGGGTCATTTACGTCTACGTCAAGGAAAAGCCCACCATCCGCGAGATCAAGTATGAGGGCCTGAATTCCTTCTCGCAGAGCGACCTGCTAGACAAGTTCAAAGAACGGAAAGTGGGTATCAGCCAGGAGAGCCAGTTCGATCCAACGCGAATCAAAAAGGCGGAGGTTGTCATTAAGGAAATGGAGTCGGGTCACGGACACCAGTTCGCCACGGTCCGTACCGAAGTGCGCCCGATTCCGCCCGCTTCGGTAAGCGTGACCTTCGTGATCAAAGAAGGCCCCAAGGTGAAGGTCGGAAAGATCCGCTTCGAAGGCAATAAGACGGGTCAGCGCCCGCATCTTGAGCCAGGCGATGAAGAATACGCACGCGATTGGTATCCCGAAAAGCATCATTTTAGAGAACCTGTTCGCGCGCACCTTCGACGCCACTAAGCTCAGTGAAGACGCCGAACGGGTGCGCTACGAGTATCAGACGTTGGGCTACTACAAGGCGATTGTGCAAGACCCGAAAACGCAGATTCACGACAAGAATGGCGTTGTTTGGTACCTCCCGTTCAAGACTAAGCAAGGCAAGGTGGTCGATATTACCGTTCCGGTAGAGGAAGGCGAGCGCTTCCGCCTCAAGCAGATCACATTCACCGGCAATAAGACGATCACCAACACGGCAGTCCTGCGGAGGCAGTTCCGGATGAAAGACGGCGAGATTTTTAACGCCGACATGGTGCGCAAAGGCATCGAGGATCTGCGCAAAGTCTACGGGGGGCTCGGCTACATAAATTTCACCTCGGTACCGGACACGATCATCGACGAAGTACATAAGTTGATCACGCTGAAGATCGACATCGACGAAGGCAAGCAGTTTTACGTAAGACGGATAGAATTCCAGGGCAATACCACAACCCGGGATAAGGTGATCCGGCGCGAATTGGCGATCGAGGAAGGCAATCTCTATAACAGCCAACTCTGGGATCTCTCGCTGCTGCGTTTAAATCAGCTCAGCTACTTCGAGCCACTCAAGCCCGAGCAGGCTTCGGAAGTCCATCAGAACGTGGCTGACAACTCCGTCGATATCACGCTCAAGCTGAAAGAGAAAGGCAAGAATTCGATCGGCCTCACCGGCGGCGTCAGCGGGTTGTCGGGTACCTTCATTGGCCTTAACTTCACCACCAACAACTTTCTTGGTCTTGGCGAGACCCTGCAGGTTCAGGGAACCATCGGCACCTACGAACGAAATGTGATGTTTGGGTTCACCGAGCCCTATCTTTTTGACCGGCCCCTGCAGACAGGCTTTACGGTATACGCGCGGCGCTTCGATTATAACCAGGCGAAGCAGGCGAGCCTTGCCACGGGCACTAACCTGAACCTGCCGTTGGCACTTGCCAATTCGCTGCAAAACTACTCGCAGGCGAGCACCGGCGCCACGGTTTCGCTCAGTTATCCGATCAAGCGTTCGTTCAAGCGCGTGGGGATAACTTACGGATTCGACGTCTCCTCGATTTCCACCTTCACGACCGCCTCGCAACTTTATTTCGAGGACGTGACTTTCCGTAATATTTCCGGGCCCAACGCGCTCAGCGGCATCAGAACCAGCAAGGTTACGCCGAACTTCACCTATAACCACATTGACTATCCATTGCGCCCGCATAACGGGAAGAGCTTTTTCATCGGCACCGATGTCTCTGGGCTTGGCGGCAATGTAAAAGCGATACGGCCCATTGCCGAGTACAAGCAGTTCATCCCGATGAAGGGGCTGACGCCCAAATATGGGCATCCCACCGAGGGACGCCAGACATTTGGATTCCGCATCCAGGCATCGCACATCACGGGATATGGCGGGCTTGGTGCATCCCCGTTCGAGCGCTTCTTCCTCGGCGGCGATACCGATTTGCGCGGCTTCGATATCCGCGCGGTGTCTCCGGTCGCGTTCCTAGCGAGTTCGCAGAGCATTACGCTGCAGAATCCCGACGGTTCCACCGTTCCGATCGATCCCAACAACCTCAGACGCGGTAACGTAATCGTTCCAATCCCGACTTACCAAGTCGTTTTCCCTGGGGGCGACACCAGCATAATCTCCAACATGGAATACCGGGTCCCGATTGTCGGCCCCGTCACCATGGCTGCCTTCGTCGATACCGGGTGGAACATGATATTGCAGCCATCGCAGTTGCAACTTTCATCGAGTATCCTGAATGATCCAACGACCGGTTTGAACAACTTGACCTACGGTTGTAACGTGGTTACAGCCGCTTTCGCTTGCCAGGGAAAAACGTTACAACAATTGGGATTCCCGCAAATTGGCGGCAATCTCCGACCGATTTCGGGGACTAACGGCATCATGCGTATGTCTACCGGATTGGAATTGCAGGTCATCCTGCCGATTGTGAATGCGCCGTTCCGCATCTACTACGCGGTGAACCCGATGCGCATGAACACGACTGCCCAGCCGCCACAAATGACGATCACCCGGAGCATGTTCCCGCCGGGCGGAGCTGGAGACTTCACCTATCAGCAGGCGATAGCGACCTATGGTACGGGCTACCGGTTGCGCGAACCTTTCAATACGTTTCGTTTCACCGTGGCGACAACGTTTTGATGCTTATTCAACCGGCGCAACCTGAGCGGCGGGCGCATTGCAAGCAGTGAGGGCAGGCGGTTCGGCAGAGGATCGGGTTTGACCGCCGCTGCGCGCAAAACTATAATTGCAGCATTCGTCTAGCAGGCTGCGGAAAAAACAGGTTTCAGGCGAGGCGGGTCCACAAGCTCTTGCATAAGTATTTTGGCGTGCCCACATCCAATAGAGCCTCGCTTGTTCCGTCCCGACATGCGTAACCATGCCGCGTGCCGGGGATTCAGCTTCCCACCCCAACAAGCCACCATCGGGCTTATCGGGGACCGCGGGTTCGGCGCGTTTATCCGCAACCTGCCAAGAGAGATTGGTTTGGTTCGACAGCTGCCTAGGCCCGTCTTGCTATGGAAAGGTTTCGGCCTGAAATCCTCAAAAAAGAGGCTCCAAGGAGTCAAGCAACGCAATGACACTTCATACTTCGCGCTTCGTTCCGGTTGTTGTGGCCGTGCTTTCGATTGCCACGTTCGCGCAAACCGGGTCCTCACCTACTGCCTCGCCAACGCCATCGACAGCCCCGGCAGCAATAACTCCGGCAACCTCTACGAGAATTGGGATTGTGAATATCCAGGCCGCAATCATCAGTACCAACGAAGGCCAGCGCGATTTCGAGGTCTTGCGAAAGAAATTCGACCCGAAACGCAATGAACTGGAATCGCTGAACCACGAAGTCGAAAATCTAAAGAAACAGCTGAGCACTACCGGTGACAAACTGAATGAAGACGCCCGCGGCAACTTGCTGAAGCAGATCGACAGTAAGCAGAAGACACTGCAGCGCAGCTACGAAGACGCCAACAACGACCTGCAGGCCCAGCAGAACGAAATCGCCAGCCGGATCGGCCAGAAAATGATGGAAGTCCTCGATAAGTACGCCAAAGAGCACGGGTACTCCGTCATTCTCGATTACTCCGGACAAGCCAGCCCGATCCTGTGGGCGGCGAGCTCGGTGGATGTGACCCCGATCCTGGTTGAGGCGTATAACGGCGTATCCGGTGTGCCTCCCCAGCCCAAGGCGGCCGGCGCTACTGCCCCGGCGGCCAATCCGAAACCGGCTGGCGGCACGGCTACTGCTCCGAAGTAGATTGCCCGTTGAGCAGTTTCAGATAAGGTGTCCCCCGGAGGAAGCAGCGCCGGGCTGCCTTGGGATATATGTTTTGTAAAAGCTCGCTTGAGCAGAGCTGGTCTTTCCTTATGTTGCGGAAGAGCCTCTCCGGAGGAGCGGCCGGAGCAGTTTCTGTGGACCCTAGCCCGTCGACCTGAAGCTGTGGATATTTCTGTGGATAATAGTGCTGCCGCACTCGAAGAAGGGCAAAAACATGCTCTCGATAGGGCATATATTACTGGCTGATTAAAGAAAAAGATGTGTGGATTTAATAGCTTACGAGCGATTTCAATTTTTTTCTTGACTGATGGACGTTCAGGTTAGAGTCATGCTTTCAAAGTGGAGTTTTGCACATTCATCACCTTACAGGGTAATAACCATCCCAGGCCGTTACGCTAAAACCGTCAGAGACAATGCCTTACAGCGCGGGATGGGCAATACTGGGGTGCCAGCCGTTTGCCCCAAAATGGGGCTAAGCTCCGCAGCTTGATTTTGCTGGACTCAGTCGCTATCTTCGCCCACCTTCAGCACTGCCAGGAAGGCTTCCTGGGGAATATCGACTTTGCCGACCCGTTTCATCCTGCGCTTGCCCTCTTTTTGTTTTTCTAGAAGCTTGCGCTTGCGGGTAATGTCGCCGCCATAGCACTTAGCCAATACGTTCTTGCGGAGCGCGGCGACACTTTCGCGGGCGATGACCTTGGCCCCGATGGCAGCCTGGATGGCTACTTCAAACATCTGCCGCGGAATCAATTTGCGCATTCGGGTGACCAGCGTCCGGCCGCGCTCGTAGGCATGATCTTTGTGCACGATGATCGAGAGCGCATCCACCGGATCGCCCGCCACCAGGATGTCCAGTTTGACCATGGGCGATTCCCACCAGCCGGAAAGGTGATAATCCAGCGAAGCGTAACCGCGCGAAATGGTTTTCAGCCGATCGTAGAAGTCGAGGACAATTTCGTTCAGAGGCAACTCGTAGGTCAGCAACACGCGATTAGAACTCACGTATTCGAAATTCTTCTGCTTGCCGCGCTTCTCTTCCACCAGCTTAAAAATTCCCCCCACGTATTCCTCGTTGGTGAGGATGTTAGCGGTGATGATCGGCTCCTCCACTTTGTCAATCTGCGTCTGGTCGGGCCATTTGGAGGGATTGTCCACGTCCAGCACCTGGCCGTCGGTAAGGGTCACCTTGTAGCGGACGCTCGGAGCGGTGACGATGAGTTCGAGGTTGAACTCGCGCTCCAGCCTTTCCTGGATAATCTCCATATGCAGCAGGCCAAGGAATCCACAGCGGAAGCCGAAGCCGAGCGCGGCGGAACTCTCTGGCTCGAAAAAAAACGAGGAATCGTTAAGCCGGAGTTTCTCGAGCGCGTCGCGCAGCAGGGCGTGCTCGTGCGAGTCCACCGTATAAAGACCGGCGAACACCATTGGCTTGATCTCTTCAAAGCCGGGTAGCGCCTTCGCGGCGGGGCGGTTATCGTCGGTAACGGTGTCGCCAATCTTGGTGTCCTGCACGTTCTTCAGGGTGGCAAAGAAGAAACCGACCTCACCGGCGGTCAACTCGTCGATTTCGACCGGCTTGGGCGTGAGCACGCCCATGGTCTCCACCTGGAACGACTTGCCATTCGACATCAAGCGAATCTGCTGCCCTTTTTTCATGCGGCCGTTGATGACGCGCGCCAGCACGCCGACGCCGCGATAGGAATCAAACCAGGAATCGAAGATCAGGGCTTGCAGAGGGGCATCGATGTCCCCTTTCGGAGGAGGAATCTGGCTGACGATTCTCTCCAGCACCTCGGGCACGCCCTGGCCGGTCTTGGCGCTGATCGGAAGAGCGCGGCTGGCATCGAGGCCGACGGCGCCCTCGATCATCTCCTTGGTGCGCTCGATGTCCGCGCTCGGCAAATCGATTTTGTTGATGACCGGGATAATCTCCAGCCCGTGATTGATGGCGATGTAGGCGTTCGCCAGCGTCTGCGCTTCCACGCCCTGCGCGGCATCGACCACCAGCAGCGTGCCTTCGCACGAGGCCAGCGAGCGGGAAACCTCGTAGGAAAAGTCCACGTGCCCCGGAGTGTCGATCAGGTTCAACTGGTATAGGTTGCCGTCTTTCGCCTGGTAATTCATCCGCACGGCGTGAGCTTTAATGGTGATGCCGCGTTCCTTTTCCAACTCCATGGCATCCAGAAACTGGTCATGCCCCAGCATCTCGCGCGCCGAGAGCGAGCCGGTCAACTCCAGCAAGCGATCCGAGAGCGTCGTCTTGCCGTGGTCGATGTGGGCAATGATGGCGAAATTACGAATGAATTGGCGGTCCATGAACTCCAGTTAAAACAAGGGCGAGACGGATCAATCGCACACGGCTGAGCCTGCTTGATTGTAGCATCCGGTGCGCGCAGGCCGGGCGCAACGCCCTCCGCTCCCAACCATCACCTTCCACAAGCCGACTTGCAAGACTTCCCGTTACCTATCTCGTATGTCCTTCGACAAATAGTCATGAGTGACAACGCCATCTTCTTTGAGGTAAAGAAGATAATGCTCGGGAAAGTCGTTTTTCAATGTTCGTCTCACGGCGCAACGCAAGAAGGGCAACCATTTGGTGATTTCACGGGCAGAAGTTAGGTCATCGAAATGGAGGTAGCTGCCCGAGTCCAAAATTCCGTGGGCGATTCTGTCTCTCATCTGACGTAGTTGCCCGTCGAAGATTGCATTCAGCTTCTTGCCACGCGTCTCCAACGGAAATATCTGATTCAAAGTCAACTCCTTCCATTCGCGTGGTCCGATAAAGATCGCGTTAAGCCAAGTGATTTGTTCTGGATGAGACGCCGGTATAACCTCGCCAAATCTAACAGGACGATATTCCTTTTTCAGCTTTCTGCCGAGGCGTTCGCGTCGTTTCCGGCTTGCCTCCAAGATCTTGTAAAAGCAAAGATAGCGGTAAGCCGGTGTGTTGGAGATCAAGGCTTCACGGTAGAGTGCAGCGAGGTTTGCAAACTCTGGGTCATATGCCTCGATTGGGGCCGAGCTTCCACCGCCCAGAAATGGAGCGATGAGGGTGAGGCTCTTGTTGGCTGTAGCCATCTCTGTAACTTCGATTAGGTCAATCTGAAGCGGGATATCAAGATTTGCCGCATATTCGCTCAGTACGCTTTGCGCTGCTTTGGTCGCACGCATTTCGGCATCGTTTCTGTTATTGGCTTGGAACGCCTGGGTCTGTAGTTTGGCAAGGAAGCCTGCTCTGTCTGGCCACCCTTCAAAGACAAACGAATCGCTCTCACCTTTTACCTCGAGCCGAATCTTCACCGCGTCTGCGGGTGCGGGAAATGCAGGCGCGAGAATAGCGAGATGAGAGTTTCCTTCCATGTGCGCGCTCCGGGTTTCCCAAGCACAAGGGTCACCTGATAGAGTCCCGGCAGCCCCCAAGGAGGCACTGCATTTAAATGGGCATCCGGTTCTTTGAAGATATTGGTCAATACAAGTGAATAGGGTTCACCCGGGAATCCAAGGCTCTTGAAATTGAGTTTTGCGTCGGGAGCCTTGGTATCTATCTTTGGGCCATTGCTCTTGCTATCTTCTGCCATGCCCCTATATTAATCCGGGCCGCACGCTAGTCCCGGAAAACGCCCCAGTGCCCACAAAACAGGAACCTACCCAACGGCGGGGCCTACCGCGGGTGGCCCATTCAAGCCCGTTGTTGGCTTGAGTGGGGCAGTTGGAGAAAACTATCAGCGGAAAACTACCCCACTCAAGCAAAAGAAGCTTGAGTGGGCCACCGTGCCTCTTTGGTTCTATAGGGGTGCTTCGACTCCACGCGCCCAAAACCGGGGCGCGTTCCGCTCAGCATGACAGCGCAATAACTGCTCATCTGCTTGACGCACTACACTACACTCCCTGGACGCGGCCACCGCGCGCTTCCTGCAACGTGACCTTCGCCTCCATTTTCGTCTTGCCGCGGAAAATCGTAACCGTGACCGTGTCGCCCGCCTTGTGGCTGTTCATGGCGTGGGCAAGGTCCTGCTGGTCGGCGATGGTTTGGCTATCGATGGCGACGATCAAATCACCACCCAGCATGATGGGCGTATTGCCCAGATATGCCCGGCGATTCCCTCCGCGAAGCCCGGCACGCTCGGCGGAGCCTCCGGGAACGACGGAGACGATGAGCGCGCCGTAGTCGGCCGGCAGACCGATTTCCTTCGCTAGCTCGGGGCCAATGGGCAGCGAAGAGATGCCGAGCGAAGGCCGGCGCACGCGTCCGTACTGCACCAAATCGTTGAGAACGGCCTTGGCGGCGTTGATCGGGATGGCGAAGCCGATGCCGGCGCTCTGGCCCACTTGCGAAGCAATCATGGTGTTGATGCCGATGACCTGCCCCTTCGAATTCAGCAGAGGACCTCCGGAATTGCCGGGATTGATCGCCGCATCGGTCTGGATGGCTTCATCGATGAACGCTCCGTCGGGGGTCTGCACCGAACGGATGGAACTGACGATGCCGCGCGTCATGGTTCCGGCAAAGATGCCGAAAGGGTTGCCGATGGCAAACACTTTCTGCCCGACCTGCAAGCCGCGCGAATCGCCGAGCACCACCGGCTCCAGGTTGGGTGCCTTGATCTGGATGACCGCCATATCGTGGGCGCGGTCCAGGCCGATCACCTGCGCTTTAAATTTTTTCTTGTTTGCCAGCGTCACTTCCAGACGGTTTGCGTTGGCCACTACATGGTAGTTGGTGAGGATGTGGCCTTCCTTGTCGATGATGAAACCGGAACCCGCGCCCTCCTGCGGCACCGGCCCATAGAAGAAATCAAAGGCCATCTGCGTCGAAGTGACGTTGACCACCGAGGGCGAGGCACGCTTGTAAATTTCTACGTTGTTCTGCTCCTCGGAGTCGAGCGCCGGGACTCCGGCCGCTTGCATGATCTGCAATGGCTCGCCATTGCCGGCCAAAGGGGCGGCGTCAGGAGGTTGCGAAGGCGTGGCGTCAGGAGGTTGTGAAGGCGCGACCTGCGCCGGTTCGCCGTTGCCGGTGAAAGGGACGGCACCGGGACGATGCGAAGTGTAGTAAAAAAAAGCGGCCGCAAGCAGGACGCCAATAGCGATCGGTCGTAGCAGTTTCATATTTCCAACAAAAGGATTATAGATTTCTTACCAGCAACTTTAGATGGCCCACGGTGATTCCCGGCAACCGAAAGCTGGTTTCCGGAGCGGGTTTAGGGATGATGTACGCCGTGCCGCCCGGCCTCGCGCAGTTGCTGCCATAGCTTCTCAACCTGCTGTTTCGTGTTTTCCAGAGCTCCGGAATTATCGATGACATAGTCGGCCCGCGCCGCTTTGGCCTCATCGGCCCACTGAGCGCGCATACGCCGCTCGACATCGAAACGGGCCGCCTCGAAGGTGATGCCCACGCGCTGCGCGAAGCGCCGAACCTTGCTTTCGAACGGACAGGTCACGACGATCATGCGATCGAAACGTCCGTGGCCGCCGGCTTCGTAAAGCAGCGCAGCCTCGCAGACGGTGATCGCCGCCGGATCGCCGCGCCCCACTTCATCCATCCAGCGGTCTTCAGCCTCGAGAACCGCCGGATGCACAATGGCGTTCAGTTCCTGGATGCGTCCGGCGAAGGCCAACTCCGCCAGCTTCGGGCGGCAAATGGTTCCGTCTTCATTCAGAATGCCTCGGCCAAAACGCTCGACAACACCGGCATAGACGGTTTGGCCCGGCCGCATCAGGTCGTGCGCCAGCTTATCCGCGAGCAGAATGTGGGCGCCACGCCCGCGCAGCATCTTCGCGACCGTCGTTTTGCCGCAGGCGACACCGCCGGTAAGTCCTACGCGCAACATGTGCCGGTCTCCGGGACAACCACCTCAAAGCGCCTTCAGCTCTTCCGCGTCTTGCCGGGAGCGGAGCCTAAGCTTTCGCCGGCAGTCCGTGGCGAGCGCCTCGGCGCAGGGCGGCGGCTTTCACCGTATTCACCATTAGCATAGCGATGGTTAGGGGACCAACCCCGCCGGGCACAGGGGTGAGCGCACCGGCCACCTCGGCAACCTTGGGATGCACGTCGCCGACGAGGGTCGAACCCTTGGCTGCAAAATCCGCCGCGCGCTTGGCGTCGCCGGCAAAATACTTGTCGAACTCGGCGCGCTCGGTGATGCGATTGATGCCGACGTCGATGACGGTAGCGCCCGGTTTGACGAACTCGGGCGTGATCATGCCTATCTTTCCTATAGCGGCAATCAGGATGTCGCCACGGCGGCATACTCCAGGCAGATCGCGGGTACGCGAATGACAGATGGTAACGGTTGCGTTGGCGTTGGTGAGCAGCATCGCCACGGGCTTGCCCACGATGTCGCTGCGGCCGACCACGACCGCTTCCTGTCCCTCGATGGGAATCCGCGAGCGGCGTAGGATCTCGATCACTCCGCAGGGCGTGCATGGCACCAGTCCGGGCCGCCCGGTCGAAAGATAGCCCACGTTGAGCGGATGAAAGCCATCCACATCCTTCGCGGGATCGACCGCCAGCAGCACACGCTTGGAGTCCACCTGCCTGGGCAGGGGCAGTTGCACCAGAATGCCATCGATATCGTCGCGGACGTTGAGCCCGGCGATCAGGGCCAACATCTCCTCGGTAGTAATGTTTTCCGGAGGGGTTATTTTTTCACTGAACAAACCAAGCGCTTCGCAGGTTTTCACCTTATTGCGGACGTAAATCTCCGAAGCCGGATTTTGGCCTACCAGTACGGCGGCGAGGCCCGGTTTGAGGCCGTGCAGGCTCAGGCTCTTCACTTGTTCCGCGACTTCCGACTTAATGGCGGCGGCAATCCTGTTTCCGTCCAGAACGGTGGCTGGCATGGCTTCGTACCTGTCCCTGAAAGTGTGCTCCACCTCTAGTGGGCTGCTGAAAAACGCGCCGAAGCAACGAGCGAGGCGCTATCGAATGTGCAATCCAGAAGTGAAGTGTACAAGATATTGGGGGCTAGTCCCTCCCAAAACTTGCTTTTCAGCAGCCTGTTAGTGTATCAACCCGTAAAGCGATGCCGCTCCCGCAAGGTAAAGCAACTGCCAGACTGTTGCCGTGTTTATCACTGAAGTAATGACAAGCAAGGTAAGTAATTAGAAAACAGTAACCTTGCTTGGAATGTGCTAGCACTCAGCGGAATGCAGGGCATTATCTTCGGCAAAAATTCCATGCAACGTCCTTAAGCAATCGCGAGTCTAACCGATGGTAGGAGAGTAGGTCTGAGGTGACTATGCGGGAGATCTTGACGGAAAGCTGCAAGTTTTCGACGCCAGAGGTGGCTGGGTTGCGGAACAGTATGCTGCAGGAGGTGCTGGATTTACGCGCCGCGGCGGAAGTGCTCCAGCTATTCCTCATGGGAAGGGGATACGGGGTCTCCAGTGACGACGCCCGCGAAGCAGTCGGTCGATTTGGCGTAGCGGGCTGGCCAGTTGAGGAGATACAGCGAGAGCTGAATCGTATCGCCCTGGTTCAATAGATCTGGTTCAGTAAATCTGGTTCAGCAACTTAGGTTGTTGGTTCAGCAAAGTTAAGCGTGGTATTCACAAAAACGGCCTGCGCAATCAGCGCGGGCCTTTTAATTTTGCCGGCGCCCACATCCGTCGACCGTTGAGGCTGGCCGTCGATTGGAGTGCTCTGGTTCCGGAATACATCATCCCTGGTTTTGCTATACCCCGAAACTTAAGTTCCTGTTGTGTTGCCGCGGATAATTCGGTAACAATGGCAGCGCTTTCAACTTCGTCGGTACTTGCGACGTGGCACAGGTTCGATTTAGCAGGTTGCTGAAAAACTGCTCTCTGAGTGTGTCATCCCGAGCGCAGCGAGAAATCTGCTTTTCGTGCGCGATGAAAGTAAAGCAGATCCCTCGGTCGCGCAAAGCCAACGCGACTTCGGGATGACACTGGTACGAGTTTTTTAGCGGCCTGCAGTTCGCGATACCTGTTGGAAGGCTGAAAGGATTCGGGGTACGGCCGCACTTGCGCAGTCGGCAAAAGGTGTAAAAGGAGGCTTGAATGAAGCAGAATCGCAGAGAGTTTCTGAGACTGACGGGCGCTGCCACCGTCGCAGTTACTGGCGGATTGGGAGCGGCGCAGGCAGAAGTGAAGCCTACCGCCAACCACAAGCGTGGCATGGCGCGCGGCTTGACGTTGTTGACCCTGCGGCATAACGGGGAATATCGGCTTGGCGTAAAGACCGACAAGGGCATTCTGGATGTAAAAGAGGCGGCCAGCAAGTTGAAGATGGGCGCTCCGGTTACCATGGACGAGCTACTGCAAAACGAAGATGGCCCGAGGCTAAACGCGCTGGTCGATGCTGCGCTAAAGTCCAACGCGATCGCTTCTGTATTCCGTAAAGAGGAAACGATCGAGTACGGACCGGTTGTTGTCCAGCCGGAAAAAATTGTCGGCGTGGGAATCAACTACCGGAGGCATGCCAAGGAAGTAAACCTGCCGATTCAGAAGCGCCCCGTGCTCTTTAACAAGTACAATTGCGCGCTAAACCATCACCAGGGCACGATCAAGCTTCCGGTCGAGGTAGCCACCAAGTTCGATTATGAAGTCGAACTGGTGATCGTGATGGGCAAGCAGGCAAGCAACGTCAGTGAGGCGGATGCGCTCTCGTACGTCGCAGGCTATTGCACCGGCAACGACTTCTCGGCGAGAGATTTGCAGTTTGAAGTTTGCCTTATGCTCGGAAAGACGCTCAATGAATTTGCTCCCCTGGGCCCATACTTTGTAACCGCCGATCAGGTAGATCCCGACAACCTTAAGATCGAATGTCGCGTCAATGGCGAGACGCGCCAGTCGTCTAACACTAACGATATGATCTATAGCTCGCGCCAGCTTGTCAGCTACATCTCACGCTACGTTACGCTCAGGCCAGGCGACATTATATTTACCGGCACGCCGGAAGGCGTGATCCTGGGCCGTCCCAAGGACAAACAGGTCTGGCTGAAGGCAGGGGACAAGATTGCCTGCAGCCTGGAAAAGCTGGGAGAGCTGAAGTTTGAATTGGTCTAACCGCACGATTGAAGCTCAATGCCTATTCGAGCAAGGCGGTTGATAGGATTCTGACAAGCATGGCTGATCCGTTCAGGCAAGCACAGATTCCACCCAGAGGCGAACACCTGCTTCTTTACGACGGGGTATGCGGCTTGTGTAATCGTCTGAACAGCTTCGTGCTGTCGCAGGATACTAGGGGCGCATTCGATTTTGCCTCGCTCCAAAGTGTGGTGGGGCAATCCACCTTGCAGCGCTTCGGCAGAAACCCAGAAAATCTGACCACCCTTTGCCTGGTAACTAACTACCGCTTTGAATCGCGGGCGCTACTTTTGAAAGCCGGGGCGGTGCTGTTCGTGATGAAGCAGCTTGGCCCTCCCTGGAGTTGGCTTGCGGTCTTTGGAGTTTTCCCGAGGACCTTGTTAGACCGCGTCTACGACTGGATCGCGCGAAACCGCTACCGGTTCTTCGGCCGGTACGAGAGTTGTCCGATACCGAACACCGAACACAAGAAGCGTTTCATCGATGTATGAAACTAGGGCTGAAACTCTCATCAACCTAACCGGTTCCTGAAAGAGGTGGTTGCCCTGATGTGAGCACGCGAGCAATTGCGTTACGAAACATGGGCGTGTGTTTCCATGAGACTGCGACGATTGACCTCTGCCTGCTTTCCCGATTTGGTACATGAATTGAAATGTACATATTGCGCAACTGCTTCTGGGTGGTAAGCTGCAACCACCTGACCTAGACGATTAAACCGATCTTACCCCGCTCGCTCGTGAACCGACGGCACTTGGGGCACAAGGTAAAGACAGCAAATGGGGACAGGTAAGGACTGTTTTGCGGTTGGATAGCGGCGAAGGACGCAATCCTATATGCCTGAAGGGGTTCAGGGACCTACCGGGTTTGTCGATCCTGTGCCGAGTGGCCCTGCCTTCAGAGGAACATGCATGCGAGCCGATTCGAGTCCAACAATTTCAGCCAGCACTACTCCGGGACAATCAACGTTCAAGGGCAAAGGGACTTCTACAATGCGCAGTCTTAATAAGGCATTTGTCGACAAGGAAGTACTTTTTTGCAGCAGCGCCGACTCTCGTTGTGGCGTTGCGCCAAGCGGTTTTATGCCACGTTTGGCCAAATTGGATCGCCACTATCTCGTGTCCCGCTCCCGCTTTCTGTTGAGCGTGACCGTCTGCCTTCTGCTGCTGTGCATTGCACAGCCGCTCTGGGCCAAACCGGGGGTGACCTGTGTCCATGTGCAGTTGGGGTCAACCTCGAGCACAAGCATGACATTGCCTCCTGTGAGCGTAGGGCTGTTAGGTAGCCCGCCCATTAGGGTGTTCACCTTTGGCACTGAGAACCTTGATTTTATCCTGGACAGCGCAACTAGCTGTAACGCGGGTGGAAACTGCTCGGTAGTTGTGCAGTTTCTGCCCACGGCTCCCGGTTTTCGCGGGGGAGCCGCAGTAATTTATGACGACGACAATATGCCGGCATTTATCCTCCCGCTCTGCGGCATCGGCGATGCGCCAATGACAGCTCTATCGCCGGGTACCACTAGCGTGATCGGCACTGGCACCCAAACTACGAATAATCCCAAACAGATCGCCATCGATGGCGCGGGCAATATGTATGTCGGTAACTCTACCGACATGGATGTGGTACAGGTGCCAACCGGCGGTGGTGCTCCGTCGGTGATGAACACCGGTTTATTGACCTTGGGTAACGTCGCCGGTGTAGCCCTCGATGGAGCCGGCAACCTGTTTATTTCGGATAATAGTAATAGTCAAATTGTTGTGGTGATGGCGCCGCTGCTGCCGCAGCCGATGTTCGTTAATGCCTACGTGCTCAGCATTAGCGGCCTAACGTTGAACGCGCCTGGCGCCTTGGCATTCGATGCACTCGGCAATCTATATATTGGCGATCAAGGAAACAATCGCGTTGTAAAAGTAGGCACCCTGACACCGTCGCCGGGGGGGATATCGGGTGCAGGAACGGTAATCGCTACGCCCGGCTTTTCCCTAGGCAACCCTGGCAACGGCGGTGCTCTAGGCGTGGCGGCGTCTGCGGATGGAACCGTCGTCTATATCGCGGATGGGTTTAACAATCGTGTTATCCAGGTAGCAACAGGAGCAGCATCCTTGCTGGTTCCTTCCGGTATCACTCCTCTATTAAACGGCCCCCAAGGAGTTAGCGTAGATGGGATGGGAAATGTCTACATTGCGGATTCAGGCAATAACCGCATCGTGCAAGTGACAACCGCAGGCATTGCTTCCGTGGTGCAGATGCTCGGCCTGCCGATTCCATCAGCCCTGAATTCCCCCTCTGGCGTGGCGGTGGACACTTCCGGAAATATCTTCATTCCGGACTCGAACAACAATCGAATTGTGGAGGTGAATGTTTCGGGAGCTTCCCTGGCATTTGCCAACACCACGGTGGGTTCGACCAGCGGGGATAGCCCGCAAACGGCGACCGTAACTAACCTGGGCAATCAGGCGCTGGTTTTTTCGGCTAGTCCGACTTATACGGCTAGCTTCTCCGAAAATAACGGTGACACAAACGTATGCACCTCGAGCACGTCACTGTCGGCCGGTACTGTCTGCGATGTTTCAGTGAAGTTTACGCCACAATCCGTTGGCAGTCTGAAAGCAAGTATCACGCTGACGGACAACGCACTGAACGCGCCTAAGAGCACGCAGCAGGTTTCAGTCAGCGGCACGGGTCTTGCCCCTCCCGTGATCGACTTCACCATAGGCGTCTCAGCCGGTAGTGCCGCGTCGGTCACGGTGACAGCGGGGGGGGCGGCAGGTTATGCACTGGCAGTCAGCCCAATCGGTAGCTCTACCTTTACCTCAGTGGTGACCTTTACCGTGAGCGGCCTGCCCACAGGGGCGACGGCGACATTCACACCACCGACGTTGCCCGCCGGGAGCAGCGCAACCAACGTGACGTTGACAATTTACTATTCAGGGCAGACAGCGACGCTCCACCGAAATAGTCTCCATGGATATGGACTGGCGCTGCTGATGGTGGGGGTGCTTCTGTTGCCCTTCGGAGGAAGGATACGCCGAGCGGCCAGCGAACGAAGCCGTCAGGCATTTCTGCTGGTTCTGGTGCTAGCAGGGACAGGTGCCATGGCGGGGCTCATGGGCTGCAGCGGAAGTACAACTAGCGGTTACTTAGTCAACCAGCAACAGACCTACGCCGTGACCGTGACAGCCACCTCGGGCTCAGTTTCGCACTCAACCAATGTCAGCCTGACAGTGCACTAAGAAGAGGAGCAGAGATCATGCGTAAGACATCATTCATGGGAATTATGCTCCTCGGAGCATTGACAACAGGACTGACGGCGCGAGCACAGCAAGCACAACCGGTGCAAGAATTCCGGTTGCAATCGGCCGACTTGGCGGTGACCTACACCACGGAAAGGGCGAAAATCTCGCCCGGCGACTGCGGTTGCTTCTGGCTGCAAGGCGGAAGCGCCAATGCCGCGTTAACCTTCTTCCATGGCTTGGGTGTGGCGGCGAACCTGAGTGGCGGCCATGCATCCAACATCGCGCCGGGCGTGGATGTCAGCAAAGTGAGTTTCATAGCTGGCCCGCGCTACACCTACAACACGTCGCGCTGGTCGGATAGTTACCTGGACGTAAAGCGTGGGACCAGCGTCTTCGGTGAGTGGCTCTTCGGCGGCGTGTATGCCTTTAACGGCCTATTCCCGGCTACGGCTGGAGGATTCAAGAGCAGCGCCAGTGCCTTCGCCATGCAAGTCGGCGGAGGCTTGGATGTCGCGCTCGGTAACGGCTTCAGCGTGCGCGCTTTTGAACTCGACTATGTTCGCAGCGATCTGCCCAATAACGGCACCGATACCCAGAACCATCTTCGTCTTGCCTTTGGAGTGTCTTACCACATCCAAAGACATTGAGGGTGCGATGAGGATCTTTAGATTAGGACACAACAATCTAGTGGCCCGTTTGCGAGTGCGCGACCTCTGAGACTAGAGCGGAACCAGAGTTGCTATACCCTGGCAGCAATCGGTTGAGCGTGTCACCGTGAGGAGTGTCGCCCGTTGTTGGCGCGCAAGACATGAGGGTCGTATAATATTTCAGTTTACGAACCCCAAAAGGATATTTCAGTTCAAGATGCTCGCAAGGACATGGCGCGCATCTTGAGGAGGTAGCGAATGGAAGGTTTGCAAACGATCCTGTTACTTCTGGTTTATGTAGGTCTCGTGATCTTTGCCATGCGCGGTGGCAATCTGATCTTTGGCTTCCTTCTATCCGCATTGGCTTGGGCGATCATCGGACATGTTCCGTGTATGGCCACGGTTAACGATGTCATCCAAAAAGGAGCGGAAAGCTACGGTCCTACCGCCATTGTGGTCATCTTCGGCAGTTGGTTCGGCCGCATGCTTGTCGAAACCGGTATAGCCGGATCCCTAATCCGGAGAGCTGTCGAGCTTGGCGGTGATAAACCGCTGATCACGACGATTCTGGTGTCGCTGGTCACCACGTTCATTTTTACCAGCACTTTCGGCGTCGGGGCGGTCATCGCTATTGGCGTAATCGCGCTCCCTGTATTGTTGTCAATCGGGGTCGCCGAACGAATAGCGGTTCCAGCATTTACCATGTCCATCGGCGCGGCGATGTACATCAATCAAGTACTTTTCAAGCAGATTGTCATGTTCTTTCCGCCGGACTCGGTGCCCTTTACCGGGCGCTATTTCAAATTCGGCATTACCGCAATGGCTCTTTCAATCGCGGTTATCGTGTTGATGCTGACCTATAACCTTGCTATAAGAAAGCCGGTCAAGGCGTGGGCGGTTTCCACGCCGCAGGTGAACGTAGTCCACGTACCGGCCATTGCTTATATCGTTCCGATCGTGCCTGTACTAATGGCCGTTATCTTCCAATGGCCTCCGTTGCCGGGCATGATCCTGGCGATTGTACTGACACTCGTCACATCACGTAAATTGCTTCCTTGGAAGAATGCGCAGTCAATACTGCTCAGGGCGCTGAAAGACGGCACGACAGACGTAGCGCTGCTGTTGGGTATGCTGTTTACTCTGGCAATGTTCGGCGCGGCGGCAGGTAAAGTCGCCGGCATATTCAAGGCAGTACTGGGACCATTTATCCCATCCAATCCCTGGACAATTGCGATCACGTTCGGAGCATTGGCGCCTCTGGGTCTGTTCCGTGGACCGCTGATGGCATGGGGTGCTGGCAGTGCTACCATTGCTATCCTGGTGGCGATGAAGATTTTCCCGCCGGTGTTATTGCTGCCGCTCGTATACGTTCCGTCCATTTCAATGGCCATAGCCATGTGTCCCACGCAGTCGTGGAACCTGTGGGCAATCAGCTACACCAAGCTGAGCATTACCGAGCACCTCAAGACTGGCGTAGGCTGGGCATGGTTGACAGTTTTAATCAATGCGCTATTAGCTGTTTATATGTTTGGCTAAACCAGCTACATCCAGCTGTGCCCGCACGCTGCGCGATTGCACAATACATACGCGCGAAACGAAATGAGATGGCTGTACTGCCGAGAGTTGAGACGTTATGGCTGACCGTCTGATCAGGATGGGAATCGACGTTGGGGGTACCTTTACCAAGGCTGTAGCGCTCGACAATGATACCCATCAAATTATCGGCAAAGCATCCGTGCTTACTACGCACAAGGATGAAGCGGGTGTAGCCGCGGGCGTGGTTCAAGCTTTTGAAAGATGTCTCAGGGAAAACGATATCAGCCCCGACGATGTCATTTTCATCGCTCATAGTACGACCCAGGCAACCAATGCCCTATTGGAGGGAGACGTCGCCGAAGTCGGTATTATCGGCATGGCATCTGGCTTTATGGAAGGCATGCTGGCGAAGCGTCAGACCAGGTTGGGTGATGTCCCCCTCGGTACAGGAAAATTCATTAAGACTCACCATGCTTACACAGACATTAAGAACCTGAACAAAGAGCACGTACAAGAGCTAGTGAAGGATCTTACGCAGCAAGGAGCGCGAGTGATCGTGGCCTCCAGGGCCTTTGGCGTTGACTGTACGCTGGAAGAATCTTTGGTTCAAGAGACGGCCGCGTTGATGGGGATCCCGGCGACTGCCGGCTACGAAATCACGAAATTGTATGGCTTAACGGTGCGCACCCGGTCAGCGGTGGTCAATGCCAGCATTTTGCCGCGCATGTTCGAGACTGCAACCAGCACGGAAGCCAGCGTGCGGAAGGCTGGCATACGGGCGCCACTCATGATCATGCGAGGCGACGGCGGGGTCATGGATATTGCGGAAGTACAGAAACGACCGGTGCTCACCATGCTCTCCGGACCCGCAGCCAGCGTTGTCGGGGCGCTTATGTACCTGCGAGCCTCCAACGGCATCTATTTCGAGGTTGGTGGAACCAGTACGAACATCGGCGTGATTAAGAACGGCCGCCCGACGATAAACTACGCAGTCGTCGGCGGACATAGAACGTGCATCAGCTCGCTGGACGTCAGAGTGCTCGGCGTGGCCGGAGGCAGCATGGTAAGAATCGCCGGAGGCAGGCTGGTGGATGTGGGACCACGCAGCGCCCACATTGCAGGTCTCGGCTATGCGGCCTTTACTCCCGAGGAAGAAATTGAAGACCCCGTGATCGAGTTTGTGCAGCCGCGGCCAGGTGACCCTAACGACTATGTCTCACTGCAATTAAAAAACGGCAAACGCATAGCGGTAACTAACACTTGCGCCGCCAACATTCTGCGCCTAACCAAGCCGGAATGGCATGCGTACGGCAATTACAATGCCTGCTACAAGGCGATGCAACCGCTGGCGGCGATGCTCGGCATGTCGGTAGAAGATGCGGCGCGTGCCATCCTGACTAAGGCCACGGATAAAATTCTGCCGGTGGTGGATACTTTGGCCCGTGAGTACAAGCTGGAAAAAGATCAGATCATGCTGGTTGGCTGTGGCGGCGGTGCATCGGCCCTGCTTCCGTTCACCGCTGAACGAGCGGGAATGAAATACAAGATTCCCGAAAATGCGGAGATCATTTCCTCGATCGGCGTCGGGTTAGCCATGGTGCGCGACGTCGTCGAACGAGTCATCCCGAACCCGTCGACGGAGGACATTAAAGCGATCAAGCGAGAGGCGAAACAAGCGGCGATCGCCAGTGGCGCCGTGCCTGACACGGTAGAGGTATACATTGAAATCAATGCGAAAACCCAACAGGTACGCGCCATCGCCTTGGGCTCCACGGCAGTGCAGACCACGGATCTGCTCAAAGAGGCCAGCGAGAATGAGAGCCGCGCACTGGCCGCCGAATCCATGGGAACGTCGCCTGAAAACACCGTGCTTGCCGGGAGCACAAAGGCCTTGTATGTATTCACGTCGGCAACGGCCCTGAAGCAAAACGGCAAACAACCGATCAGAGTCGTGGACAACAAGGGCTTCATCAAGGTGCAGCGCGGTGACGCAGCGGTGAAGGAGACTACGGTTGCGAATACGGTTTCCGTGATTGAAGAGCTTTGGGAGGCAATGACCACCTATAAGAGCGATCTGATTCTTTTCCCCGATATTTTCCTCTGTATGGCCGGCCGGGTGCTGGATTACTCGTCCATGCCCAGCAAGGATCACGTTCTGAATGTGATCGCGACCGAGCTGGATGAGTTCCCACCCGACGAACCAAGTATCGTGATTGCCGCAAGAAATGACCTGTGATGAGTTTCGCCGGCGTTTGTCGATAGCCGCTAGTTATAGCGACGAGCATTTTGCGGCGTTTCTGCTGAATAACGACCCATTGGCCGGCACGCTGACGGCGGTGCAGCGGCGCGAAATCATTACCGGAGCCGTGCATAGTGGAGCTAGCGCAGCCCGGGAGCTAAGTGAACGCTTTGCCGCTAGGCTGCCGTCCGAAATGGCCTGCCTCTTGGGAGTAAAGATTGTTACGGGCGACTTGAGCGGAGTTAGACTGGTTTTATCAAGCTATGATCCCCGTACTGCTACGGTAACACTCAACCAGGACCTGATTGAGAAGCTCGAGCAATGCCAGGTTAGACAGACGCTTTTGCCGGGGAACTTTAGCTCTGCGGAAGTTGCTACTGCCCATGAGCTATTTCATCATATTGAAAGTAGCAATCAGGGCATCTTCTCTCGCAAATTCAAAGTTACGCTTTGGCGCCTTGGTCCACTGCGGTATCGTTCCACGGTTCCTGCGGCCGGCGAGATAGCAGCAACCGTTTGTGCCAAGACACTTTGCTGCTTGTGCTTCAACCCGGTCTTACTGGACGCAGTGGCCTTATACATAAAAAACGACCAGAGACTGGTGGAATGGTTTGACCAGCTTGATCGAGCCGCGTAAGCAATTTCCGTACAAGCCAGAGGCTGCTTACTTTTGCGGATTGCAAAGAGCATCCAGCAGTAAAGAAACGCGCCGCCAGAGGATCAAGGCTTGGCCACGCGGGTCGCGGGTACTTCCATAACCTTCAATTCAACGCGCTTGATCTCGCCAACAATCAGCAGATAGGACAAAGCACCAATCAATCCGTGCGCGCCGACATACAGCAGCGCTCCATTGAACGAGCCAGTGGTCTTCAGGATGTAGCCAATCACCAAGGGGGTCACGATACCCGACAGATTACCCATCATGTTGAAAATTCCGCCGCTCAACCCCACGATCTCTTTTGGCGATGTATCGCCGACGACCGACCATCCCAGTGAGCCGAGGCCCTTACAGAAGAACGCCACCGCCAGCACAAAGATTACAACCACTTCCGAAGTTACATAGTTGGCCAGAATAATCACACTCGAGAAGACCAAGCCCAGGATAATCGGCGTCTTGCGTGCAACCGTCAGGGTCTTTCCGCGCCTGAGGAGCCAGTCCGACCAGTAGCCGCCCAGCAGTCCACCGCAGAATCCCATGATTCCCGGAATCGAGGCGGCAAAGCCGACTTTCAAGATCGACATCTTCTTGGCTTCAATCAGGTATGTGGGAAACCATGTAAGAAAAAACCAGGTAATGGCGTTAATGCAAAACTGCGCAAGATAAACGCCGATCATGAGGCGGTTAGTTACGAGCGCCCGCACGTAAGACCACTTGACCTCGCTTCTCTTCTCGCCAAGATTGGCCAACCCGCCGCCAGACTGGATGTAGTCCAGTTCAGCCTGATTCACCCGCGGATGGCTCTTGGGATCACGGATGATCCTGAACCAGGCGAATGAAATCAGGATTCCAACCGCTCCCGTGATCACGAACATGGCAGGCCAGCCATAGCGGGCAACGCCCCAGGCCATGATGGGCACGAAAATAGCGACGGTCACGTATTGCGCGGAGTTAAAAACCGCTGCCGCAAAACCCCGCTCCTGGTTGGGAAACCACATCGCGGTCAGCCTGCTGTTTGCCGGAAACGCAGGTGCTTCGGCAGCGCCCATAAGCAGCCGTAGTGCAAACAGGAACACCAGGGTTGCGGAGAAAACGCCGGCGAATCCTTGCAGCAGTGTAAAAGTCGACCACAGAAACAAGCAAAGACCATAGACGGCACGCGAGCCGAACCTGTCGACCAGCCAGCCGCCCGGAACCTGCATGGCCGTGTAGGACCAGCCGAATGCCGAAAAAGCGAACCCCATGGACAACGCGTCCAACTTAAAAGCTTTTCTCATTGCCGGCGCCGCAACCGATAACGTGGCGCGGTCAGTAACATTCAGAACGGTGACGATGAAGAGCGCTACCAGAATGAAATAGCGAACGTTCGTCCGCTTTGACCCCAGGCTCTCGTCAGACATCGGGTCCTCCTGCTGTCAGATGACCGGAGCGATAGATAGTCGCCTAACGATCCATTGGTCGATTGTACGTTGTCACTTTGGCAGACGGCATGACATGCGAGCGGAAAACGAGGGATGCCGCACCGCGTCAGGTTCTGCCGCGTAATCGAAATCGTTCCTCGTCACTCGCGTCACGGAACCCGCACACACGCACTGCAATTGAAACCATCACCGTGTATTAGCATGTTCTTCAAAAGGCACCATACTTTTTATAGGCGTCCTTGATGGGAACCCCCTGACGCAGCTCGCGGCGCATACCGCTTTCCCGGGCGCAGACATCTTCAGCCTGCACCAGAATCTCCATCGTCACATCCGCGGGAACGATGACCACTCCGTCTGCGTCGCCAACCACGAAGTCGCCGGGGTTGATTACGGTATCCTTAATCCTGATCGGAGTCTGCCACCGCAGGATGTTCCAACGCCCTATCGAACTGCCGGCGCATCTAAAACGGGCAAATACAGGGAACTGCATGGCATTCATAAAATCAAGATCGCGCACCCCACCGTCCAGTACCGCTCCCGTGCACCCTCGCTCGCGCGCCGCCGTAGACATGATTTCGCCCCAGTGAGCCGACGCCCTGTGACCGCCGCACGCCCAGATGGAGACCGTGTACGGAGTAATGCTATCAAGCATCGCCAGTCTTTTTTCGGTGTCATCGTCACTGCTGTTGGCACAAGGATACCCCTGCCCCGTAAAGGCGACTCCACAAACACGTCGAACATCGGTCAGAGGGGTTATGAAGTATGGAAGAACCTGGTTGCGAAACCCTCTCTTGTCGAGCATGTCGGCAATCGCGCCGGAATAAAGCTTGTTGAATCTCGCACAGACATCCTTCAGGGTATCCTGATCCATACGTTGATCCTCGCCTTCTTTGCACCTGTCCGGATAGGTCGTTGCTAGCAGCGATTGATTCTACAGAAGGTTTGATTTACGGGCCAGCAGGAGGCTGCTCGGGACGAGAGCGAAACTCGTGAATCATCCGGCTAAGGTTTGTCCGCGACTGTTTATCCGCAATCGCAGCTTACGCATTCACCGTTCTTGCCGCGCATGCTATTAATAATAGCCGCCGCGCAGCCTACTCCGGCAGAGACTTCGATTGCTTTCGTCGCGCAGTTCATACGGCAGGCTCCGCACTCCATGCAATCTTCGCGGTTGGCGATCACAGCTTTCCGTTCGACGACCGCAAACACCGCGTGCGGGCAGACTTCCTCGCAACGGCCGCAGCCGTTACAGAGCACCGCATCCAGGACGAGCGAGTGACCATTCAGAAGATAGCGCATAGTGTTCCCTCTAAACGAACGCCGCGGTAATTCGAAGAACCGCTCCCGCTGCCGCAGAGACTAAGATCGGCGGCAACGCTCGCCGGACTTCCAACTTTGCCCCAGCCTGGGTGGTGAAGGTCGTGGACCCGGTGAACATCATCGCCATGTACGAAGTGATTGCCACTACAAGAAGGACGACTCCGGCTGCTTCGGTAAATCCCATCGGAAGCAAAACCAGCAGGCTCGCTGCTAACAGTACGCCTGCAACCGTTCCCTTTAGCGCGAAGTACCTGAATGGGAGCCATGGAAGCAATACTGGAACGAGAAGCCCACCCGTAAGAATGGCGGCTACAAAGGGCAGGAGGTCCGTGGCGAGATGCGGCGTCAACTGGTGGTGACGTATCACGTCGAGAATAGCCAGCAGCACGAGCGCCACAAGCGCGAGTTTGAGCTGACCAACAATTTCCACGGGCGCGAGAACGATGCGCTCTCTCCAAGTGAAGGTTACGCGCCGCATGGTCGGCGTGGTCTTCATGCCCGCAGCCAGATAGGCTTTGATGTCGTACGCCCGAACAGGTCCGTAGTGGACTGAGAAGCCGGTAGCGCGCTTCACCTCGTGAGCAGCCACTCCCGTAGCGCCGAGCTGCGGGAGCACGAGATCGCGATGCCCCACAACCTTTTTCAGATTGATGGCCTGGATGCGGTGGACGAGTTCGTCGGTGCCGAAAGTTCCCTTGCCAGCGGCGCACCACACGTTAACGCCTTTGGTATCGAGAATCAGCAACCAGACGTTCGCGCCGACCAACTCTTTTCGGACCCGGTCAACAGTCAGCTTGTAGTTGGCAGTGACCAGCACGGATGAGTTTGCGTCCGGCTGTCCGATGCGGTATAGCCCCGGTGCGACCCGATATCGCATGCGCCCGATGCCCCAACGCACTTTCCAGCCGCCGAGCACGTCGCGCCAGGTGATCTGTGTGCTCAGTGAGCCGATGAACGGGTCCGCTGGCGCTTTCGCCGGGGAGATCTGGCACGGTGTCGGACCACAGCCGCAACCTGTTTGGGTCATTGGGCACTCCTTGCATTCGACACGGCGAATGTGATGTCTGAAGAATAAACTCGACGAACATATATGTCAACACGTATATGTATGATACAATCTTGGCTTGGGGAGCTGGGACATGCCGGATCACAATTTGGTGAGAATGGAACGCTTGTTTGCCGCGCTCGCAGACCGCACTCGCCTGCGTCTGTTGAATCTCATGGCGGAGCAGGAGGTCTGCGTGTGTTACTTCGTAGAGATTCTGGAGTCGCCGCAACCGACGATTTCCCGGCATCTTGCATACTTGCGCCGCACTGGTCTGGTATCTGCCCGGCGGCAAGGCAAGTGGATGCACTACCGCCTGGCGGCCCCAGATAATTCCCTTACCGGTCAAGTTCTGAAAGACACATTGCGCTGGCTTTCAGGAGACAAACAAATGCGGAAGGACCGCGCGCGCCTGAATGGCGCTATTTGCGCTCCCAAGAAGTTTGTGCGCTTGGTGGGTGCACCAATACCGACCTCAACCGGAGAGATTGAGATCCTGACATGAACAACACAGCCCGCCGTCTCGGATTTCTCGACCGTTATCTGACCGCCTGGATCTTCGCGGCCATGGTGGCGGGTGTTGCCGCTGGCTGGCTTCTGCCGGGAATCGTGCCATTCCTAAACAAGTTCAGCGTGGGCACAACATCGATTCCGATTGCCGCCGGTCTGATCGTAATGATGTACCCGCCGTTTACAAAGGTCCGCTACGAGGAACTCGGCGAGGTCTTCCGCAACAAGCGCGTGCTGCTGCTTTCCCTGGTGCAGAACTGGATCGTAGGCCCCATCCTCATGTTCGTGCTCGCCGTCGTTTTTCTGCGCGGATACCCCGAATACATGGCGGGACTGATCATGATCGGTCTGGCCCGGTGTATTGCCATGGTCATCGTGTGGAATGAACTCGCCAAGGGCGACACCGAGTATGCCGCCGGGCTGGTGGCGTTCAACTCGTTGTTTCAGGTGTTCTTGTATTCCGTGTATGCATGGCTGTTCATCACGGTTCTGCCGGCCAAACTCGGTCTGCATAGCGCAGTCGTGAACGTGTCGATTGGCGAGATCGCGAAGAGCGTCTTCATTTACCTGGGCATCCCGTTCCTGGCGGGTTTTCTGACCCGCACGGCGCTGGTCCGTGCTCAGGGCCGTGAATGGTACGACCACAACTTCGTTCCACGCGTCAGCCCGCTGACGCTGGTAGCGCTGCTGTTCACGATCGTTGTCATGTTCTCGCTCAAGGGCGAATACATTGTTCGATTGCCGTTCGACGTCATTCGTATCGCGGTTCCGCTGTTGATCTACTTCGTAGCGATGTTCCTGGTTTCCTTCTATATGGGGAAGAAGCTCGGTGCGGACTATTCGAAGACGGCGACGCTCTCATTCACGGCAGCCTCAAACAATTTTGAGTTGGCGATCGCGGTTGCCGTATCGGTTTTTGGCATCAATTCGGGCGCAGCGTTCGCAGCCGTAATCGGTCCGCTGGTGGAAGTGCCGGTCATGATCGCACTCGTCAATGTCGCACTCTACTTCCAGCGGCGGTACTTCGGCGAGGCACTGACCGGAGAGCCGGTGGTGGCGATCTGCGATCCCTACGGAAAGAAGGCGCAATGAGCAAGCAGCGGGTTCTAATTCTGTGTACGGGTAACTCTGCACGGAGCCAGATGGCCGAAGGACTGCTGCGCAACATAGCCGGAGAGCGGTTTGAGGTTTTCAGTGCCGGCACTTGTCCAGTGGGGCTAAACCCGCGCGCCGTTGAAGCGATGAGCGAAATTGGAATTGACATTTCCGGCCAGCGCTCTAAGTCGGTCGACGAGTTCGTGGACCAACAGTTCGATTACATCATCACCGTCTGCGACAACGCCAAAGAGTCCTGCCCGATCTTTCCAGGAAAAGGACAGCGAATTCATCACAGCTTCGAGGATCCCGCGTCCGCTCCGCCTGATGAGCAACTGACCTGCTTTCGTAAGGTACGGGAACAGCTTGCTCGGTGGCTCTCGGAATTTGTGCGCAATGGGTGACAATGGTTCCGGCCGGCCCAACTGCCAACCGCGGCGAGACTCCAGAAACGCGATATAGATACACTCCTGACTTGCTGCCAACGAATTCAAATTGCCCGCGAATACTGTTGCCCAGGTGACTACTGCGAGCCGCCCAAGCGCCGCTGATTTCGGGGGTTGCCGCCGTGCTGGTTAGCGGTGGTTGTTTATAGCCTCCTTCCTGCCCTTTTCAGGGTCCCCACAGACGACAACATCCGCAGTTACCTTGGTTACCTTGCGTGCCCGTAATGGTTGAGAGAACCTATTTGGGAATTAAGTCAGGTTTTAAGGAAGAACGAATGAGCACTACGAAAGCCATAACGGATCCGTCGGAAATGGAGTTTTTGACCGAAGCGCCGGCATTGCAGGAACGTCCTGCGCCGGCAGTCGCCAAACCCGGAATTGCGGCGCTGTTGATGAAGTGGATCGGTTACGAATGTCAGGTGCGGGAGGAGACGACAACGCTACCGACCACGAACGATGATGTCGAAGAGCAGTGGGAGAAATGGGTGCACGGTTGCGGTCGAGGAGTGCGGTGAAGATCTCGCCTCAAGAGGATTGCCGCTGTTCCCGGCCCCCGCGGTGCATACCTCAGCACAAAGGCGTCATTCCACCGAGTAGGTGAAGTCCGTGTAATCGGCTCCCCTTTGGCGATAACGCCGGGCACTACTTCGGCCAGCTCCAAGGGCAAGATACGGCAGACGCGGCGCCGGCGAACACCGGCGCGGCGCCCCCGTGAAGTCGGTCAAGACAACTGGATCGGAGGGCTTTTTTGAAACGCTGCACGCCGATACGGCTGGTATTGCAGGAAGCTTCCTCCGCTAAGGAGAAATGCAAGACATGAGTAAGAAGATTCTACTGGTGGATGACTCGAAGATGGTACTGATGATGGAAGAGATGATCCTGGGCACGAAACAGAACTATACGCTGATCAGTGCAAAGGATGGCCATGAAGCAGTCGAGAAGGCGGTTGCCGAGTCGCCCGATCTGGTGCTCATGGATGTGGTCATGCCCAGGATGAATGGCTTTCAAGCTTGTAAGCGACTTCGGGACAACAAAGCCACCTGCGGCATTCCTGTCATCCTGGTGACCACCAAAGGACAGGAAGAGGATGTGGAAGCGGGCTTTGAGCACGGCTGTAGCGACTACCTGACGAAACCTATTCACGAGCACGAGCTCATCAACATGGTGGAAGCGTATCTGGGAGAGTAGCTGGTTGAAACAGATGCCTCGCAAAAAACCAACTCGAGCCGATGGCCTGAAGGGACCGACACACAAACGAGGGGCGAAGACTCCGCGCGCTCAAGTGCCCCAGTACCCCGCAGACACGGCGAGCGTCCCCGCGCACATTCGACAGTTACAGCAACTGGCGGGGCTACAGGACAACAATCGTAACCTAAGCGTGAACGCGGACAGCGCGTTTATCCGTGCATCGCGGCTGTTAGTGGCCCACTCGCAGATGAACTCGGCGAGCACCCGACAGGAAGCGATTGCAACGGTCACTGAAATTCTCGTCAACTTCATCGGGACCGAGCGGTTTGCATGTCTTACATTTCGCAAGGATCGAAGACAACTTGAATGCCTCTTTTCGATGGGAATCGATGACGATCGGATCGCGGAGCTGGAACTGGCCTCGGAAGAAACGGAGGCCCTGCTTGGTAGCGAAACACGGATGAGCATGAACGGCCTTGCCGGCTGCAACGGTTCAGAACCCGTCGCGGTCGTGCCGCTGAAATTGAAAGACGAACCCTTCGGGTTAATCGTTATTTTGGCTTTATTGCCGCAAAAGAATGGTCTGGAGCGCCGGGACTACGCACTGTGTGACTTGTTGAGCAAGCATGCTGCCGCTTGTATCTCGCGCAATGCCAATACAAATGGGGATGTGAGACGCGATGATTCCTAGAGATCAGCTCCATCGGTTTGTGCCAGCGGATCGCGCGCCGCAAATGGGCCCCGTTCCGAGCGAAGTCCGAGGAACGACGAAGGAGTTTCTCCACCCCGGCCAGACGTGCGTTTCGTCCGAACCGTGTACCGTGACGACCATTGTGGGCTCTTGCGTCGTGGTCTGTCTCTGGGACCCTATTCTACGGATTGGCGGTGTGACCCACTACATCCTCGCGCAGTGGGATGGCACGGGGCAGCCGTCATCGCGATACGGCGACATCGCAATTGAGTTGCTGGTTAACAAAATGGCGGCGCTCGGCAGCTATCGGAACAAATTGCAAGCGCACGTATTCGGCGGGGCCTGCATGTTCGAGTCGCTGCGCGGGCGCAAACAGTCCCTGAGCGGGATGAATATTGAAATCGCCCTCAAATTGCTGGCGAAATACAACATCAAGATTGTGACGCAGCAGGTTGGAGGGCGGAAGGGCCGCAAGGTCGTCTATCAAACTTTCGACGGCAGCTTCACGGTGAAGGAGGTTTAGCTTAGCCATGCTGGTTGATCGCCAAGCCGTTCTACGAATCTTCCTGGCAGAGACAGAAGAGACACTCGGCCAGATGGAGGAGGCTTTGTTGCTCCTGGAGGAGCGGCCAGGCGACGACGAGATTCTCGGACAAATATTTCGCGTCGCGCACATGCTGAAAGGGAACGCGGCCGCTCTCGACTTCAAAGAAATTTCCAGCTTCGCACATTCAATCGAAGGGCTGCTGGCCTCGATCCGGGCCCGGGAGATCTCCATCGACAAGGAGATCATCAACCTGCTGCTGCAAGCTGTTGACGCGCTTCGCAGCATGGTTCCAGCGGCGGCGGCCGGTGAAGACAATTGTTCGCCTGCTCACCTTCAGCTGATAGAGCGTTTCCGGGAGTTTACGGGCGCGGCTGAAACGGTACGCGGACGGTCGGCTGATGCGCCTCCGGCCAAAGAGCAGGCGCAAGCCACGCCATCCGGAGCCATTGAGCGCGCGACTGCGCGCACGCTGCGCATCAACGTGGAGAAGCTCAACCGCATGCTGAACCTGGCGGGCGAGATTGGAATTGTCCAGGGACGCATGCGGCAACTGATCGAGAATGGAGGCAGCCGCGGCAGCGACCAGGTTCTGGAGACACTGCGCGACGCCGACCGCCTCACCATGGAGTTGCAGGAGCAGGTGATGGACCTGCGCATGGTTCCGATCGGTCCGATGTTTCACCGCTACGCGCGTATGGTTCGCGACCTTGCGCAGAAACACGGAAAACTAGCAAGGCTGGTGGTCGAAGGCGAGGAAGCCGGAGTTGATACGGCTGTAATCGAGCACATTCGCGATCCGCTCACGCACATGATCCGGAATGCAATCGACCATGGGATTGAGCTTCCCGAGGTGCGCCTCGCCGCCGGCAAGGATCCCGTCGGGAGTATATCGCTGCGGGCCTTTCGTGAAGCAGGCATCATCGTGATCCAGTTGGCCGACGATGGTGCCGGGCTGAACCGAGGCAAAATCGCACAGCGCGCGCGGGCCCTGAACGTGAGTGCCGACCCGGACAAGTTGTCGACGCAGGAACTGAACCGGCTGATCTTCGAACCGGGATTTTCCACCGCAGAGCAGGTTTCCGAGACCTCCGGAAGAGGCGTAGGAATGGACATCGTGCGCCGCAACATCGAAGCGCTTCATGGGCGGGTCGAGATCGAGAGCGAGGAAGGGCGTGGTGCCACGGTTACCATACGTCTTCCACTGACGCTTGCGATCATCGAGGGTTTCTCGGTTGGGGTTGACAAAGAGGTATACGTGCTGCCCCTCGATGCCATTCTGGAGTGCGTGGAGCTGCCGGCCAACGGTCTCGCGAGAAACGATGGGCAAGGGGTCATGACACTGCGCGGCGAGCCGCTGCCGTACATTCGATTGCGCCATTTGTTTGGTCTTGAAAGCGGCAAACAGAGAGAGAACGTTGTGGTTGTCGGCTACCAAGGCGGACATGCCGGGATCGTCGTCGACACGCTTTACGGCGAGCACCAAGCCGTGATCAAACCCTTGGGAAGTTTGTTTCAAGATTTACCTGGTATTTCGGGCTCTACGATTTTGGGAGATGGCCGCATCGCTTTGGTTCTGGACGTACCGGGACTTTACCGAGCAGCCCTGATGGAAGAACCGTTGGGAACGGCGGCTTTGAACTAAGAGGAGACGGTCGTGAAAAATTGGAGCATAGCGACAAAATTAGGGGTTGCGTTCGGCGTTCTGCTCGCAATTCTTATCGGTATGGTGTGGCTGAGTATTGACCGCATGGGCAAGATGCACGCCACCCTCGAGCGCACAGTGAAAGACGATTTCCAGAAGCTGCGCCTGACCAATGATGGCGCTCGAATCACGCTTGAAAACGGGCGCGTTACCATGCAAATTTTCCTGGTCAAAGACGGGCCATCCAAGCAAACGCTGCTCGCACTGAACGACCAGCTAGCGCCCAAAGGCCCCGAACTCCAGAAGAAACTGGGAGAGATCCTCACCACCAACCGGGAGAAGGACTTATTCGCCAAGGTGCTCGAGGGTCGCCAACCTTACGTTGACGCGCGTGCGGTGGCCAAGAAGCTCGAACGCGGAGGGGCAGCATGACGAGGCGATTTCGGTGGTGGACAATCAGGTGATGCCTCTGCTTAATAAGTACGTTCAAAGTTGGGACGCACTCTTTTCCTACGAGGAAGAAAGAATCCTCGCCGCTTCCAAGGAAAGCCTCGAACTGTTTAATTCCGCCCGTAACCTCACGGTCGGGCTGGCTCTGTTCTCGGTTGGGTTCTCCATAGTGTTTGCCGTGCTGATCATTCGCGGCATCAGCAAGCCGGTGCTCGGGGTCGTCCGGCTGGCGGAGAGAATTGCCTCCGGTGATCTGCGCGACGAGGTGGAGGTGAACTCTCGGGATGAATTCGGCAAATTGCAGGCGGCGATGAAGAAGATGTCAGGGAAGTTGTCGCAGGTGATCAGCGAAGTTGGAGTAGGAGCCGATTCGGTCTCCTCGGCGTCGGCACAGCTTGCGTCGTCTTCCCAGAGCCTGTCACAGGGAACCAGCGAACAGGCTGCGGCCCTCGAAGAGACCAGCGCCAGCCTGGAGGAGATGAGCGCATCGATCAACCAGAACGCCGAGAACAGCCGTACGGTGGAGCAGATGGCGCTGACCGGCGCGAAGCAGGCGGTAGGCAGCGGTGATGCGGTCGTCAAACTGGTGGAAGCGATGAAGATCATCGCCGAGAAGATCACCATCATCGAAGAGATCGCTTACCAGACGAATCTGCTGTCGTTGAATGCGGCAATTGAGGCGGCAAGGGCCGGCGATCACGGCAAGGGCTTCGCGGTGGTGGCCTCGGAAGTCAGAAAACTGGCGGAGCGCAGCCGGGTCGCGGCGAAGGAAATTACCGGCATTGCCGACTCCAGTGTCACGGCGGCTGAAGATGCCGGTCGGATGCTTGCGGAGTTGGTGCCGTCGATCTCAAGACCGCCGAGATGGTGCAGGAAGTTGCCGCCGGCCTCGCACGAGCAGGCGTCGGGCGTGGCGCAGATCAACAAGGCGATGGGGCAAGTGGACGAGTTGACGCAACGTAATGCCTCCGCGTCGGAAGAGCTTTCCAGCACGGCGGAAGAGCTGTCGGCGCAAGCCGAATCCTTGCAGGAGCTGATTGCGTTCTTCCAGTTGCCGGGAGCAGTGGATCGGCCGGGGCAACGGGCCACGGCAAGTGGAGCATAACGTGTATGGCGATGTGCCGCCGAAACTGGCGGCTCATAGCGCCGCGCCTCGTGTCGCGATGGTTTCTCGCCCCGGCGCTGGCAAGAGCTGCTGCGGCCGCTTCAGGTGCAGGTCAGGATTCCGGGTTTCAGCGCTTCTGAGCGAACCGAACGGAGCGCACCGGATCATTCGGCCGGGCACATGCATGCATGGGAGGGCAAGATGGAGGAAGTCAGGCAACTCGATAACGCGCAGCAGTATTTGACGTTTATCCTGGGGGGCGAGGAATACGCAATTGCGATCCTGCGAGTGCGGGAGATCCTCGAATACAGCCACGTAACTCGTGTTCCGAGCATGCCGGACTGCATCTGCGGAGTGATCAATCTCCGCGGCAGTGTCTTGCCAGTCATAGACCTCGCGATCAAGTTCGGATTGCCGCCGACAAAGCCTACCAAGCAAACCTGCATCGTCGTTGTAGAGGTCGAGCTGGGACGGTGAGCAGACGGTTCTGGGCGTATTGACCGACGCTGTCAATCAGGTGATTGAGCTTAGAGATGCGAATATCCAGCCGCCTCCTGCATTCGGAACGCGGGTACGACTGGAATTCTTGCGAGGACTGGGCGAGGTTGAAAATGGCTTTATTCTGGTGCTCGACATAGACCGGCTTCTGACCAGTGAGGAGTTGCTTACCGCATATCCGGCGCTGGCCATGGCCGACACGGAATCGGTCCCATCTGCTTAGCGCCGGGCAGCAGATGGCGAGAGCGGCAGTGGCAGTGGAAGGACAAAGATGGAGCCAGCGGACGAGTTGATAGAGCGCAGCGTCTCAGCGTTGGATGAGCTTTCGAGCGCGGCGGACAGCTGTCGGCGCCGGTGGTTCTGACCGGGTCAAGGAGAGAAACGCGGAAGTGAAGATGCACACCAAGCCGGCGGCAATCGCTGGGATCCCCGAGGTATCGGACCGGGAATTCGCCTGTTTTCAAAGCTTAATCTATCGCGAAACGGGTATTTACCTCTCGCCCGTCAAGCGTACCTTGCTGGCGGGCAGGCTCTGCAAGCGGTTGCGCACCCTTAATCTCGGGTGCTTCAGAGAATACTACGAATTAGTCGAGAATGACCTGGCGGAAAAAGAGCAGATGATCAATTGCATCTGCACGAATGAGACGCACTTTTTTCGTGAAAAGCAGCATTTCGAGTTTCTCGAAAACAGGGTATTTCCCGGCTGGAAGGCCTTGGCAAGTGAAGGACGGCGTTCTCGTCGTATTCAGGTGTGGAGCGCGGGCTGCTCGACGGGCGAAGAACCATATTCGCTGGCGATGTTCTTGCTGGATCACTTCGCAGCCGGAAACTGGGACATTGAGATTTTGGCGAGCGATATTTCGACTCGGGCGCTGGCTCGGGCCGAAAGCGGTACGTGGCCCATCAGCAAGTTGGTGGAGTTGCCCGAGCGTTATGTGACGAGGTACATGCTCCGGGGTACTGGGAAGTACGCGGGCATCATGAAAGCCGGACCGGAACTGCAATCGAGTATCAGATTTCAGCGTCTGAATCTCAATACCGATGTCTATCCACACGGGAGATTCGACCTTATCTTCTGCTGCAACGTGCTTATTTATTTCAGTGCGGACTCGAAGAAGAGCGTGCTCGAGCGTATGGCGGGACATCTGGGACAGACCGGATACCTGATGCTCGGGCACGCTGAAACTTTGAATGGCATAACGGATCGTTTGCGCCCGGTCGCGCCGACCATATACACTTCCTACACGAACGCCGCGCAGAACAAAGCATTCAAGCCTCACGCTCTGGCTACTGCGCGCGCCGAACCGGCTTCCTTGCAGTGTCCAGAGCCGGCACAATGACCATTTTGTCGAAGCCCATCAACGTTCTTGTGGTCGATGACTCCGCTCTCGTGCGGCAGGTCGTAGCCGCCATTCTGTCTCAGGAACAAGGTATCCAGGTCACGGTTGCTGCAGACCCGCTCATCGCCATGGAGAAGATGGCCCGGGAGCGGCCCGACGTGATCCTTCTCGACCTGGAACTGCCGCGCATGCACGGCCTCACGTTCCTGCATAAGATCATGTCGGAGGATCCCATTCCGGTTGTCGTGTGCTCCGGAGTGGTGGCTTCGGGCGGCGCAGCGGCGATCGCAGCGCTGGAACAGGGCGCAGTTGCGGTCATCACCAAGCCGAAGATGGGAGTTCGAGACTTCCTTCACGAATCGGCTCTTATGCTGATTGACACAGTGGTGGGCGCGGCGCACGCAAAATTACGAAACAAACGCGTTCGGCCCGACCCAGTCCGCACGGCCGACGTGGTTGCTCCCAAGCGGCGGTACACGCAAAGCGGCGGCGGTTTGGAAAAAATCGTCGTGCTCGGCGCCTCTACGGGCGGACCGGAAATGATTGGCTGGATTCTTCAGCAACTGACGCCGGAGTGTCCTGGTCTGGTCATCGTCCAGCATATGCCGGAAACATTTACCGGAACCTATGCCCGCCGCTTGAATACGACTTGCCGTATCGAAGTCAAAGAAGCGGAAGAGGGCGACCGCGCCACGCGAGGACGAGCTTTGATTGCGCCTGGCAATCACCATCTGGTCCTACGCCACGACAACGGCTACCATGCGACCTCTGTTGTAGATGGGCCGCTGGTCAACCGTCATCGCCCCAGCGTCGATGTCCTGTTCAGGTCTGCGGCGCAGAGTGCAGGCCCAAACGCATTGGGCATCTTACTGACCGGCATGGGAAACGACGGCGCCCAAGGACTTTTGGAAATGAAGAAAGCGGGCTCACTCACCCTCGCCCAGAACGAGGCTACAAGTGTTGTGTTTGGGATGCCGAAGGAAGCCATCGCACTCGGAGCTGTTGAGAAGGTGGTGTCGCCTTCGCAGATCGTGGCGGCAATCTCGGCATGGTCGAACACGCACACGGTGAGAGCGGCAGCGGAAAGAATCAAGGGCCACTGATTTGCCCTGTCGGTTCCAATGCCGCGTGGACGGAAATGCGGCCCGCCAGAATGAGAATTGACTTAGCAATCTTGAACTTACATAATTAGCGCCTGGGTGTTGGAGTTCACCCTTAACCGCCCCGCGGGGCAGATGACTCCTACAAGGAATTTTCTTGTGAAGGTCGTCTGTCGGCGCTGTTTCAAATCCCTCCCAAGACGATTCCCACAACTCAGGTAAGCCCCGCTGCGAATGGCTATGCTGGATTGAATGAGGTTCCGGCGATGACGGCTGTCTTTCATCGAGAAGAAGAGATCGACGCCTTGCGCAAGCGCATTGCGGCCCGCAAGTCGGTATTGCTTCATGGGCCGTCAGGCGCCGGAAAGACGTTGCTTCTCGAACACGTCATGCCGGACTTCCCTCCTCTCTTGTACTGTGCGCAGGCAAGCAGTTCGCAAGGGGTATTCCGCAGCCTGGCCGAGGTCCTGGTGCAGAAGAAGGATGCGGAGATCCTCCGCAGACTGGGCGGTAGCCCGGCGGACGTCATCCGGAATAAGACGGCTGTTTCACTCAAGGGCATTGTCATAAGTGTTCTGCGTGGAACGAAGTACTTGGTTGTTCTCGATCACCTGCATCGTCCCTCGCATTCCTTCGCTGCGATGGTTCATGATTTAATGACCTCCTGTTCCGTCCCCGTCGTCGCCGTAGCGAGGTCCGCGCATATGGAAGATGCTGGATTCTTCGCCCCGCTATTTCCGGACCGCGCCGATAAACTCTCGATCAAGAACTTCGATCCGGAGACGGCCCAGGAGTTCGCTCAACTTACGGCAAAGAATCGTATGTTATCGGCAGAAAACCTCGGCGATTTTCTCACCCGTCTGATTGAGTTCAGCGAGGGCAATCCGGGAGCGATCGCGAGCATGATTAACATGGCAACGATGTCGAAGTATCGCCTTGAGGATCACATCATAGCCTCACCGCTTTATATCGACTTTCGGCTTCAGTGTGCAGCCGCGGCTTCGAGTAGATAGATTGAAAAGCAAGCAGTGGTAACTTGAGGTCTACTGAACTGAAAATGTCTACGCGATCCGATCCAATAGCTGATGAGGGCCAGCGGTTGGAAGGAGATGCCGCACTCTTGCGGCTGGCTGCGATTGCCGACGAATTTGGCGCGGAGCACACCTCCGGCGATGCTCGCTCCGTCGCCGAGCGGGTTGCGGAAGGCCGCTTCTATGTCGCTTGTGTTGGTCAGTTCAAGCGTGGCAAATCGACCCTGATCAACGCCTTGATTGGGGCTTCAGTTCTTCCCGCGGGCGTCGTGCCGGTCACCACCGTGCCAACCGTCATTCGCCACGGCGATCACCGCCAGGCGCGAATACGCTTTCAAGCCAAGGGCTGGTCCGCTGTCCCGCTGGACAAGCTGGATGAGTACGTCTCCGAAGACAAGAACCCGGAGAATGCGAAAGCGGTAGCTGGGGTGGAAGTCTTTTTCCCAGTCCCCTGCTCGCGACAGGCATGTGCTTTGTCGATACGCCTGGGCTCGGCTCGGTGTTCGCCGGCAATACGGCCGCCACGAACGATTTTATCCCGCACATCGATGCCGCGATGATTGTCATCGGCGCTGATCCACCTATTTCCGGCGACGAGCTTGCCATTGTCGAAACTGTCGCGAAGCAGGTCAGCAACTTGCTGTTCGTGCTCAACAAGGCAGACCGGGTGAATGCGCACGAACTGGCGACCGCAACTGCCTTTGCGCGTCGCGTGCTTGAAAAGCGGTTGAACCGGCCGGTTCCGATGATCTTCGAAACCTGCGCGACGGAACAAATCGAAAACCACGGTTCCGGACGCGACTGGCACAAGCTGGTTGCAACGCTGCAAGCGCTGGTTGATGACTCCGGAAGCAACCTGGTGCGCGAGTCGGCACAGCGCGCTTTGACGCGCACCGCCGAGCAACTGCTTCGGATCATTGCCGAAGAACGTCAAGCATTGCGCCGTCCGGTCGAGGAGTCAGAGCGCCGGATAGCCCAGTTGCGCGAGACTCTGGTGCAAGCCGAGACATCCATGCGCGAGCTTGGCTATCTTTTCACAGCCGAACAGCACCATCTTTCGGACATGTTTGGCGACCGTCGGCGAGAGTTCCTGGCAAAAGTGCAACCGGAGGCACGGCAAGAGCTCGACAAGGTGTTCCACGGCCTGCCGCGCAAGAGTGGACCTACATTCCGTCGTGAGCTGATGCACACCGCCCAACAGATGGCAAAGGAGCGGCTGCTGCCGTGGCTTGAGCGCGAAGAGCGTGATGCAGAGCGAGCTTACAGGGCTGTGGCTCAGCGCTTCGTTGAGTTCGCCAATGAGTTTCTCAACCGATTGGCCGCGACTGGCGTCCCGGAACTGGCGCAGCTTCCGCGCGCACTAGATCCCGAAAAAGGGTTCAGAGCGCGTTCCGAGTTCCACTTCAACCTACTTGAGCGCATCGCGGCGCCGGCGTCGCCTTTTCGCCTGATCGCCGACTTTGTGCTGGGTGCGGTAGGAGCATGCGGCCCGTTCCAACACGACGCGCAGCAGTTTCTGAGTCAGTTGCTCGAATGGAATAGCGCACGGGTTCGCAGTGATGTGGATAACCGGGTACTGGAAAGCCGGCACTGGCTGGAGACCGAAATTCGCATCCTCTTGCGGGAAGTTGCGGCAGTAGCGGAACGCGCACTGAACCATGCACGCAAACTGCAAGCGGAAGGCGCCGCGGCCGTAGACAATGCCTTGGCACGTCTGGATGCGCTTGAGACCGAAATCAGGTCCCTTAATAAAATGTGTGCCGAGAACCCCGATGATACCGACTGACACAACACCGATATCCAAAGCAGCTACGGCAACGGCAGCACTGGATTCGGACCCGAGCCTGTGTCGCGGGAGCTAATGTCCGTATCAGTTGACCCACTTCATGACCTGGCCACTACACGCTTGGGCAGGTAGGAGAGGCTATAGTTTGGGTCAAGGTGGCTCTTCTCATAGATTGAGACCATATTCTGTCGCATTTTCGCGCCTACCTTTTCAAATAGGCTGTTTCCGCGAGTGTCGATTCCGACGATCAAAGGTCCGAAGTCCTTCATGCGAAGTATCCAGGTCGCTTCCGGCAGTCCGAGGTCGGTCCAGTGGACGCCCACCACCTCTTCGATTTTGCCGGCATACAACGCGGCGCAGCCTCCGGTGGAATTAAGAAAGCAGGAGCCAACCTCTTTCATTGTTTCAACTGCTTTTGTCATCATCGTGCCTTTACCGATGGTGCACCGTATTTGCAATCGCTCGATAAGTTCGGACCCCAAGTAAGTGAACCTGGAGCTTGTGGTTGGACCCGCCGATATTGCTTCCCATTTACCTTGTGGAGTTTTTCTCACGATCGGGGCGCAATGCCATAGTGCACCGTTACGGAGATCGAAGGGAAGCGTCTCGCCACGTGCCAGCATGTCAACTGCCCGACGGTGGCCCATGTCACGCATCGTATAGATTAGGCCTGAAAGATAGACAATGTCCTCGCAAGTGAGTTGTCGGATCTGTTCTTCGGTAACCGGGAGTTGAAGATGGTATTCTCTTGTCATTGCGCGGAACCCCTTTCCGGATGCGTCAGGTACTCTACCCGCCCGTCGTTATAGATGCGTGCTTTGGAGTATCGACATGCCCAACACTGAAACATGATCGAGACCGGAACCACTGCTGTATGCGAGCCGCTTAATACGGCATGTACCCCCAAAGCGTAGGTTTTGCCGCCAAAGCCCATAGGGCCTAATTCCATGGCATTGACGGCCTCGAATATTTCGGCCTCCAACGCCGCGACTACCGGGTCCACGTTCCTGGTCCCGATGGGCGTGCGGAACAAGGCCTTTTTGGCCAGTGCCATTGATGAATCGGCAAATCCGCCTATGCCGATACCGAGGATGACCGGAGGACAAGGTTCGCCCATGGCGTCTTCGACGACGTCAAGCACGGCCTTGACAGTGGCGCGGCCAATATCTTCGCTGGTTAGAACCCAGCACTGAGCCGCCCGCATTTCGGAACCGAATCCCTTGGGGACAGCCATGAGGTCCAGGTAATCCGCACTGGGCATCATGTCCCAGTGAACGTAGGGAATTCCCCATCCGGTATTCGTGCCGGAATTTTCCTTGGTCAGAGGGTTAATCACATTCTGGCGCAGCGGCACGTCTTTGGTAGCTCTTTCCAGAGCCCGGGCCATGGCCGCCTGAGGATTGCCCTCCATACGGCAATTGAGGCCAACATCGGCGTATACCATAGGGACGCCGGTGTCCTGGCACAAACTAATCTGTTTTTCGTTGGCGATGCGACAATTGTCGAGAATGGACATTAGCTGCCCTTTGGCGGTCGCACTTTCTTCCCGGGCATAACCAGCCTTCAGCGCGTTCTGCACATCAAGCGGCAGCGAGATTGAAGCTTTCCGCATCAACTCGAATAATGTCTCTTCGATCAGTACTTCACTGATTGCCACGGCCAATCCCTCCTTAGCTTCTGAGCCAGCCCAACAAACCACGCACTGTGAGTTGTCTATTGATGTCCGCTAATCGAGGTTACCAGCGGGATATTCTTTTGGATATGCCTTCTGGCAGTTCTGTGCATTTCCGCAGTCACTTGCTCCGCCTACCCTAATTATAGCGGCGAGACGCTCGTCCGCCTGAAGGCTTCCAGTCGGATGTGCCGCCCTTCGAGGCTCCGGTGAAAGCGCCTTCGACGTAGCCGAACTATTTAATTCGCAAAAGGCTGTCTTCCAGGGACGCGCAATTGATGGCCACGAAGGGACGATGGCGTTGCCTTTGGTAGCCATTGTGCAAGCTCTGCGCGATCAACTCCTGGCCGGTTCCGCTTTCCTAAACCATAAAGACCAAATCAGGACTGGAGTACTTTCCGTACGATTGCGATGAGTTGGCCGGGGCTGCAAGGTTTCATCACGGTAGCATGGGCGCCCAAGAGTTCCGCTGCGCGCAGCATGTTACCGCCAAAAGCCCCGGAAATGGCTATGATTTTCATATTTGGCTGCTGCTTCCGGATGCTCTGTATCACCTCGATGCCATCCCGGTCCGGCATAACTAGATCGGTCAAGAGCAAGTCAAACGACTGAGCTTGCGCCATTCGAAGAGCTTTGACGCCGTCTTGCGCTGTCGAGACCGCATAGCCCGCGTCCGTTAAGACATTCGAGAACAGGGCCAGAATCGCTTCATCGTCGTCCACAGCCAAGACTTTGCCACGCGAGGCCCCCGGCTGGATCGAGTTCATTTTTTATTTCTCCTCTGCTGATGACGCCTGAGTTTCTCGGTGCTTTCGGAAGGTCCCTAAAGCACTTTTTCTTTTTCACTCATGCGTCACTGTTTCAAAAAATGCAACCAACCGCATGGCTGTGGCTCAGTTCCATTGCTGGCTGCACAACCGCGAAACTTGTGGTTCCAAACCAAAGTAGATTTACCGTGACTCATCCGTTTGCCGGCGAACCCGACGCTTTGATCCCGGCTCCATGCCATTTCTATCGGCACGCTCCACGGCGACTTCAACCCGCAAAGTTGAAAAAGCGAGTGGTGCAACTGAACTCTTCTTCTGGCACTGCCGATATAAAAGAGTCGACCATATTCTGTTGTGAGATCACGTTGGGTACGGCCCCTCTGGAACCGCGACTCAGGTAAATCGCGTATATCGCGGCGTCAGCTCAGCAGCTACTCTGATCTGGAGCTGGCAAAGCTACGCGCCCAAAATAGTTGATGGCTGACTATGGTAAGACGGGCAGGGCATTACTAATCCAATGAGACCGGAAACCGTGGGACCAACTATTCAAATCGCCAGCGAAGGCGACACCGGTTCGCCCGCCGGTGGCACCTTCGACACGTACCCTGAGGCGGAAGTGCGGGCACCCGCTGGAAGCCGCCGCCTGGATTCCATTCGATTCCGGCTTGCGTCTCTCGTTATCGCCTGCGTTCTGCCGGTATGGATCGCCGCTGGATTCCTCGTCTACTACAACTATCAGAACAGGCGGGCGCTGACCGAACAGCGCATGCTGGAAACTGCGCGGGCACTCACGATGGTGGTTGACCGGGAGCTGTCCAACATGCAGGCCAGCTTGAGCGTTCTCGCTACTACACCTTCGCTTGCCACTGGCGACCTATCCGCCTTTTACCGTCAGGCGTGGGCGGTTCTGGAAGGTCACCCTGGTGCCCGCATCTTTCTTGCGGACGCGACCGAACAGGAACTCGTCAATACATTTCTCCCGTTTGGCGCGTCTTTGCCCAAGCACAGCGTCCCGGATGCAGTTCGCCAAGTTTTTGCGACAGGCAGGCCGATTAATACCAATGCCTTCAAGGGCGTTTTAGATGGGCGTCTTTTGATCAGTGTGCACGTGCCAGTGTTTCGCAAGGGTCGAGTCGTTTATGACTTAGCCATGATTACCCCGGCTGATCGCTTCGCCAGAGTTCTCTTGCAGCAGCAACTTTCGCCGGAATGGCTTGGGAGGATCTACGACAGCGACCAAGTCATGATTGCCCGGACTCGTTTAGCGAAGGAGTTTGTCGGCCGGCAAGTCACCGCCGTTCTGGGGAAACGGATGAGGGATACCGCGGAGGGTACGGCAGAGGGCATCAACTTCGAGGGCGTCCCGATGTTCAATAGCTTCAGCCGATCGGCGACTTCCGGCTGGACGGTGGTGATCGGGGTGCCCAAAGCAGTCATGATGGCAGAGATTTGGCGCTGGCTGCGGTGGGCCATCGCTGGCACAGCTCTGCTGTCGCTCGCCGGCGTCGCGCTGGCTCTGCTCATGGCACGACGTATCGCTGGCTCAATCCAGGGTCTGATTGCCCCAGCCCTCGCCTTAGGACGCGGCGAACCGGTGGCGATTGGGCCCCTCGAACTCGCGGAAACCAACGAAGTCGGCGAATCATTGGTCAAGGCATCGCAGCTCATTCAGCAACGCGCGGCGGAGCGCGAGCGCGCTGAAGCGGCACGCCGCGAAACCGAAGATCTAAAGCGGCTGAACGCGGAACTGGAGCGAAGCGAAGCTGAGGCGCGTGCTCTGGCCACCGAACTGGCGGCTATCATGGATGCCGTGCCGGCAATCACGTTCATTGCTCATGACCCCGAATGTCAGCGGATGACGAGCAACCGCATCGGGTACGACCTCCTTCGGTTGCCGCCCGGGGCCAATACCTCAAAGTCGGCACCGGAGGGCGAACGTTCATCGACCTACCGCTTCCTGAGAGATGGAAGAGACGCTTTCTCCGGACGAGCTGCCGGTGCAGTTGGCTGCGGCAAGCGGACGCGAGGTCCGGGATTGCGAGTACACGATCATATTCGACGACGGTAGCTCGCGGAGTATCTTTGGCAACGCCGTGCCACTGCTGGACGACGCAGGCAGAGTCCGCGGGGCGGTGGGCGCATTCATTGATATCACCGAGCGCAAGCACGCGGAAAAACAACTTCAAGCCACGGCCGAGAGGCTGAAAGCGATTCTGGAAAATGCGCCGGTAGGGATCGTGATTAACGATCGGGAAGGCCACTTGATTGAATCGAACGCGGCGCATCAACGAATGTGCGGGTACTCGGCCGAAGAGCTGAAAGGCACGAAGTTCACGGACTATACGCACCCGGACGACATCGCCAAGAATCTGCAGTTGTATGAGCAGCTCGGAAGTGACAAGCTGCGGTCCTTCGAAATGGAAAAGCGCTACATCCGCAAGGATGGCGAGACCATCTGGATACGTATCATCGCTTCCAGGATCAACGAAGAAACCAACATTGGAATCGTCGAAGATATTACCGCGCGCAAGCAAGCGGAGCAACAACTGCGAGCTACGGCCGACAGGCTGCAGGCGATCCTGGAACATGCGCCGGTGGGGATCGTGGTTGGAAACCGGGACTATCGCTTCGTCGAAACAAATGCCGCGTTCCAGCGGATGGTCGGTTATTCCGCGGACGAGCTGAAGCAGATGGCCTGGAAGTCTTTGACCCACCCCGATGACATTGCGCGTAATGCGGAGCTCGCGGATGGATTACTGCAGGGAAAGTTGAAGAACTACGATTTCGAAAAGCGCTACGTTCTCAAAGATGGGAAGATGATCTGGGTACGCGTCATTGGTACACGGCTGGATGATCGGCACAAAATCTCGATCATCGAAGACATCACCAAGCGTAAAGAGGCGGCCGAGCAGCTTCGGCGGAGCGAGACGCGGCTGCGGCGCCTGATCGACTCCAATATCGTGGGGGTTATTATTGCGGGCCCGGACGGGGTCATCTTGGACACGAACCAAGCCTTCCTCGAGATGGTTGGCTATGCCCGGAAAGACGTCGAGAACGGCTTGGGCTGGCGTGATCTGTCGGCTCCCGAATACAAGGCCCTTGATGACGCATCCGTGAAACAGGCGGGCGAGACTGGGGCGTTCCGGCCCTATGAGAAGGAGTTCGTCCGCAAGAATGGGACGCGCGTTCCGGTGATTGTTGGCGGAGCGATGACCGAGGATGGGGAGGCGATCGTATTCGCTCTCGACCTCACGGACCTGAAGCAGGCCCAGCTTGAATTGGAGCAGGTGGCCCGCATTGTCGAGTCGGCCGACGACGCGATTATCTCACTCTCGTTGACGGGAGACATTCTGAGCTGGAATCAGGGTGCGGAGCGTCTGCTTGGCTACACCAAGAACGAGATGATCGGAGCATCGGAGAAAATCCTGTTACCGGCTGACCACGGCGAGGAATGGGAACAGGTCAGGGAAGTGATGGCCGGGGGCAAGGCCCTGGACTATTTCAAGACGGTCCGGATTGCGAAATCAGGCAAAGAAAAGCCGGTTTGGCTGAGAATCTCTCCCATCCGCGACGGGAGCGGCAAGATCATCGGCATCTCGAAGATTGCGCGCGACCGTTCGCAGGCGATCAAGGCGCAAGCTTTGGAGGAGCAGTTGCGGCAAGTACAGAAGTTGGAATCTCTGGGCCGCTTGGCGGGAGGGGTAGCTCACGATTTCAACAATCTCCTCATGGTCATACTAAGCTACACGGAAATGCTGCAAGACAGCCTTCCCGCCCACGACCCTCTCCGAAGAAACACGCAGGAGGTCATGAAGGCTGCCCATCGCGCGGCCAGCCTTACGCGGCAGATGTTAGCGTTCAGCCGCAAGCAAATTCTCTCTCCAGTCGTGCTCGACCTGAATGCGGTGATCCAAGAGACCGCGAAGATGTTGAAGCGGCTCATCGGTGAGGATATTGAATTTCAAATAAGCGCAGCGGAGTCACTCTGGGCGACCGAGGCTGATTCGGATCAGATAGTTCAGATTCTGATGAACTTTTGCGTGAATGCCCGCGATGCAATGCCTCAAGGCGGCACGCTCACGATCGAGACTGGAAATGTCACGGTGAAGGAAGGAAGTATTGGCGCGCAGCCGTACGTATCACCCGGGGATTACGTGAGGCTTTCGGTCGCCGACACCGGTATAGGCATAAGTAAGGAAGTGCAGGGGCACATCTTCGATCCCTTCTTTACGACCAAAGAGGTCGGCAAGGGGACGGGACTGGGACTGGCTACGGTTTATGGCATCGTGAAACAAAGTGGCGGCTACGTGTGGGTCGATAGCGAAGTTGGACGGGGCGCCTGTTTCACGATTTATCTGCCCAGAGTAAAACGGGCGGTTACCGCCGATATTCCGGCGAAGGTCCATGCGCGTCCGCGAGGCACGGGAACAATATTGGTCGCCGAAGATGAGGACGCCCTGAGGGGAGCGACCTGTGATTATCTGCATAGCTTGGGATACACGGTTCTCGCCGCCAGCTCAGGCCAACAGGCGCTTTCTCTGGCAGGCGAACATGAAGGGCAGATAGACCTTTTGATTACGGATCTCGCGATGCCGGGAGTAAGTGGGAGCGAGTTAGCGCAAATGCTGCGAAGCCTACGCCCTGATCTGAAGACGATCTACATGTCCGGCTACGCAGACGATGCGGTGCTGCAACGCGGTATTCACGAACAGGGTGCAACTTTCTTGCAGAAGCCGTTCAGCCTGGGCATGCTCGCGCTTAAGGTGCGAGACACGCTCGGACGGACTGAAACGGTGCAATGATGGTCGGACGACGCTCTAGAGCGTTGCGTGCGCCCCTTCCCTGGCGAATGCGTCCCGGCGGCGGCATCGTGAATACTGGCTCCACGGCGACGCATCCTGAAGGCTTTCCTGCGGAGTATGACAATTACTCTCTGGGATTGCGTACTACAGTGGCGCGTGCTTTGCCGGGCTTGGGTTCCGACCACAGCCCCACCACGGTTCTATACTCTTGCAATAACTGCTTAGATACGCGGATTTTTCCTTCCACAATGAAGAGCTCATGATTCTCTTCAAATTCCTCGGGCACATACCGGTAGTTTGCCATGATCCCGAAGGAATCGCTGAGACCATAAGAGCGCGCATTGCCGAAACGATTAATGCGTTCCAAGCGAGCACCGTTCGAAAGATGAAATCTGGCGACCGGATCAACGAGGTGGCCCTTCACTCGCTCTTGGGTGAGATACGCCAATGCCAGACGGTGGAGAGGCTTGGCAAGTGCGTCGCCATGTGAAAGCGGATCTTCCAGCAGGCGGAACAGAGCGTCGACCGGGTCAGGCTCCTTCGCCTCCTGCACCAGCCTTGCCGCATATCCACCCAGCAGGCGGGAAAGCCGCTCGCGGGTGAAGCCCTCGGCGTTGCCGTGGTCGCGCAGCGCACTTGCGAAACGCGGCAGCGGCGAGAGCGTACTGTAAAGTTTCAGTCCCGGTAATTCGTTTCCCAGTTCCACGACCACCTGCTTGATCAGGAAGTTGCCGAACGAGATGCCACGCAGGCCGTCCATGCAATTACTAATGGAATAAAAGACAGCTGTATCGGCTTCTTCCGGAGCTAGCACTGGCGCATTCAGATCCAGCAATGGGTCGAGCTCGCCGACCAGACCTTTGGTAAGCGCGATTTCGACGAAGATAATCGGCTCATTCGCCAGTGCCGGATGGAAAAAGGCAAAGCAGCGCCGGTCCGGCGCCAGGCGTCGCCGCAGATCTGGCCAGCCATTGATCTCATGCACGGATTCATAGTGGATCAGTTTCTCCAGGATCAGGGCAGACGTATGCCAGCCAATGCGCTCCAGCCGAAGAAAGCCCCGGTTGAACCACAAGCTAAACAGATACTTGAGATCGGCATCGAGCGGGGCGAGATCGGGATGTTTCCTTAACAGTCGTCCGACGCGCCCGCGCATGGCAACCAGGGTCTCCATCCCATGTGGCGCGGTATTCATGCGTAGGAACAATTTCTGCCGGGGCGATTCCATGGCGGCGGCAAGTGCATGGTAGGTCGCGGCACTTGGCGACCGCTGATACTCGCCCGCTAGACTGCAAAGAGCAGCTTCATTCGTGCCAAATTCCCGGCAAAGTATTTCGAAAAATTCCAGCCTTTGCCCGTCATTCAGCGCTTCATAGGTAGCGATCAGCTCTTGCGCCAGCACGGTTTGCGATGCCTCGCCGCGTTCGGAAAGCAGTTGCGTGCACAAGGCGCGGATATCCCTGTTCTGCAACTGCTGGAACCTGAGCAAGAAGCGGCGGAAAAACCGTGGGGGCGCTTTGCGCGCACTATCGGAACTGATGCCGGTATTTGAATCGCGTTCGACTGGCAAAGCCAATCTCCTTTATCTCGTCAATATTACTAAAGCCATCCTGAATACTAAAAACCATCCTGGTCCGAACTGAATTAATTCGCTCCTATTTCAAACGATTATCTTCGGTATTTGCACGCCTTTTTTTACGCATTATGATGTTCAGGTGATCTGGCCGTCTTGTAGCGGAGTCTGCCGTCCAAATTCAAGCCGGATCATCCAGAGGGAGACAGGAATGAACCAGAACACAATTCTACGAGTTCTTTGCGCGGTGCTCGTGTCGATCGCCGTTTCGGTGTCGGGGTTCGCGGCTCCGGTCAACGCCCAATCCTATGTCGAGCTTGACCGCGCGAAATTCCAAAAGGAGATTGACGGAAAACATGTCGATCTCTACACCATCAAGAATAACAAGGGCATGATCGTTCGGATCACCAACTATGGGGCCCGCGTCGAACAGATCGTCGTTCCCGACCGTCACGGCAAATTGGGCGACGTGGCTCTGGGCTACGAGTCGATCGACCAGGTAATGAACGGCCAGGGCTCGATGGATGCCTTCATCGGACGATATGCCAATCGAATCGCCAAGGGTAGGTTTGCCCTGGACGGCAAGCAATACCAGCTTGCCATCAATAACCCGCCGAACACATTACATGGCGGGGAGAAGGGCTCGCGATTCGTAGTGTTTGACGCCAAGCAGTTGAGCGATAGCTCGGTGCAGATGACTTACATTTACAAGGACGGCGAGGAGAATTTCCCCGGCACCCTTTTTTCGCGCGTGGTCTACAGCGTCACTGACGACAACGCATTGGTCATTGCCTATGATGCGGTGGCGGTTGATAAGCCCACGGTGGTGAACTTCACCAGTCATATTTTTTTCAACCTTGCCGGCCAGGGGAATGGAGATATCCTCGGTCATCAACTGATGGTCAACTCGGACAAAATAACGCCGGTTGACGAAACGTTGATCACGACCGGCGAGTTCCGCCCGGTCAGTGGCACGCCGATGGACTTTCGCGAGCCAACAGCGATTGGGTCCCGCATCAACCAGGACTATGACCAGTTGAAATACGGCCCCGGATATGACATCAACTACGTGTTGAACAAAACCGGATCGGAGCTCAGCTTGGCGGCGCGGATGAGTGAACCGAAGACCGGCCGCGTCCTGGAAGTCTTCACGACGGAACCGGGCGTGCAATTCTATTCAGGCAATTTTCTCGAAGGCAAGGTGCCGCGCGACGTCGGCAAGGGAGGCAAGGTCTATAACGTGCACACCGCCTTCTGTCTGGAGCCGCAGCATTTTCCGGATTCGGTAAACAAGCCGCAATGGCCCAGCACGCGGCTCGCCCCGGGTGAGTGGTACAGCGGGAAGATTGTCTACAAGTTTTCGGTTCGCAAGTGAGCCGGCACGGAAGCGAAGAATCCCCGGGCGGACCCCCTGGGGATTTTTTTTGAACCGGGCGCCGAGGCGCATCAGCAAATAGATCTCATTCTCGAGCGGAGTGCGCACGGGAGAAGCCGCCGGACGGGCAGGTTTTTTGCCTACGCAATCCGGTCGCTTCTTTCCTGCTCCTGGACGCCGCTGGCGGCCGGCTTCGAGGCCACGTAGGGGTCGCGCTTACTCTGGAATTCGGCCCGTCTCGAAACGGTCGGATTGTTTTCCGTGCGCTCATTTCGCAACCAGGCGATTTCGAGGCAATCTCCTACGCGCGTTCCGCTGCGATAGATCGTATGCACAGGAAGTTCGAGCACGCTAGCTGCTTTTCGAAGCACCTTCGAAATACGAAAGGGGCGCACATACTCTTCGATGTGAATCACCTGCTTTTCCCGGTTGAGAAAAACCAGGTCGATGGGAAACATCATTCCTAGAGTGTGGACGCCCCGGCAAGGAACGATCCATAGACCCCTTCCCGGTTGCGCCCAGCGTGCGGTTTTGCCCAGCAGCCCGACAAGACGGAGTAGATAGTTGTTGGCGACGGTTACCTCAGTGGCCACAAAAGTTTCTCGCGTTTGGTTATAAACGTATACGAGCCGGTCTTGCACACCATTCGCCATGGATCCTATTCCACCTTCTGTCCGACGTCTGATCTTCGAAAGACTTGTCATAGAGCAGCGAAAGTTTACTCGACTGCCTTCTGCTTGCGCCGCATCACAATGATCGCGAGAACGAGAATCGCGAATACACCCGATACCAGCCTGATTGCCAATACGCTATCCATTTTTTCCTCCTTACAGTTTCCTGTTTTCTATCGAGGTTGCGGTTATACGGCCAGCAAGCCGTCGAGCTACCTAAGTGTAGGCATCAGTTGCCGTATTAAAGTGATTACTGCCGGGCCGAGGATTACCACCATCAAAGCGGGAAAAATGAAAAACACGAGGGGCGGCACCATCTTGACGCTTGTCTTGGCGCCCCTTTCTTCAGCGCGCTGACGGCGCCTTACACGCAGGTCGTCCCCGTACACGCGAAGCGATTGGGCGATACTGGTGCCGAAGCGTTCGGTCTGGATCAACATGGCCACCAGCGACTTGATATCTTCCAAGCCGGTCCGCCGGGACAGCTCCCGCAGAGCTTCAAGGCGGGTTTTGCCGACGCGCATCTCGAGATTCACCAGCTGCAATTCCTCGCTGAGTTCGCGGTGAGTAATGTGCAATTCCTCCGAGACTCGCAAGAGGGCCTGATCCAAGCCAAGCCCGGCTTCAATGCAGAGGACAAGTAGATCCAGGGCATCGGGAAGACCCTTTTGCAGCCGATGTTGGCGTGCGCGGACCAGCCCGCCAAGCCAAAGCTCCGGCAGGATGTAGCCTGCAATCGCCGCCGCCAGAAGAAACATCAACGGACTACTGCGATAGATGCCGGAGGCAAACACCAACGCGGTAAATCCGATGGGCAGCAGCACTTTGACGCCCCGCACCATAAAGATTGCGTTCGGGCTGCGGAAGCCGGCTCGAATCGCGAGAAGCCGCGAGGACGATTCTTTTCCGGAATTCGCCGGCAAGTACTTGCCGAGCGAAACCAGGGTGCCGCGGACTTTCCCCGGCTGTTTTTCCGCTAATCTTGCCTTGTCGGCCGCCGCCTCCGCAGGTCTCAGGAAGCGCGTTAGTCGTCCCGCGATGCCCACTCCCTCGGGGGCGAAAGCATAGAGCAAAGCCGCGGAAATCCCGATGATGGCGAGAAACGTGATCGTTGTTAAGGTCCACAGCATGTTCTTTTCTCCCTGCTCTTCCTCACACCTCTATGTGAATGATCTTCCAGATGATGGCGGAGCCGGCTATCTGGAGCACCGCCGCAATCGCAAGCGCCAGTAAGCCCAGGTGATCCTCGAAAAGCACCCGCATGTAGGCCGGGTTGATCATTCCGAGGACAAACATCATGAACAGAGGCAGGGCGATGAGGATTCCGGCCGTCAATTTGCCCTGGGCCGTCTTCACTCTTACATCGCGATACAGTTTGAAACGTTCGCGGATGACGCGCGCCAGTCCGTCAAGGATCTCCGCCAGGTTTCCGCCCGTCTCCCGCTGAATCAGCAGGGCGGTAACAAAGAACCGGACGTCCACCAATGGGACCCGTTCCGCCAGGTTGAGCAGTGCGTCGCGTATGGGTATGCCAAAATTCTGTTCGTCGAAAGTCTTGCGGAATTCGCCGGCAATCGGCTCGGAGGTTTCCTTGCCGATCATTTCCAGACCGGTGGTGAAAGCATGTCCGGCACGAACCGCGCGGCCAAGCAGATCCAGAGCTTCGGGGAAGTGCTCTTCAAACTTCCGCAAGCGCTTGCGTCGCTTAACAGCGGTAAGCACAAATGGGATGGCGCCAGCAACCACGGCAATGGCAATCGGCGCACCCGGGAATCGGGAAATCGTGTGTGCCGCGATCAGGTAGCCAGTCACAGCAAGCACGCCGCACAGGAGCACGAATTTGCCGGGTTTGACCTTCATTCCAGCTTGCGTCAGAAAAACCTGGAAGCGCGGGAACCAGGACCACCGGGTCATCCAGCGGTGCAGCAGAGGAACGCTGCTGAGCATCTCGTCTCGAAGCAGCTTCAGTCCGAGCGAAGGTCCGCTACGCCGCTCTGCCTTCGTCACCGCCTCCATGCGGCGGCGAATCACCTCCTGGCGATCGTCGGTCGAGGCAAGCAGCGAGATGAGTAGCACGATCACGGCAACGACCGAGAACGTGAGCACGGAGATCATGAGCACCATTTCGAACTCCTTTTCGACCAACCAGTCCGCAAGGAAACTGTTTGCCGGTGACAGAGACCTGTTGCCGCCATAAACGACTCCCTAGTGAACGCGGGGCGGTTCAAACATGGACGACGGCAGTTGAATGCCGGTGACCAGCAGACGCTCCGAGAACTTGGGACGGATGCCCGTGGCCATGAAGTCGCCGAGCACCTCTCCGCTCTCGAGGATGCCCCGTTTCTGAAAGACAAAAATGTCTTGCATGGTCACGATGTCTTTTTCCATGCCGGTGATTTCCGACAACGTTCGTTACCCGGCGCGTTCCGTCGCTGAGGCGGCTGACCTGGACAACCAGGTCGATTGCCGAGGCGATCTGCCGCCGAATGGCAACCGTTGGAATGTTGAGGTTGGCCATCGCCACCATGGTTTCCAAGCGGCTGAGAGCATCGCGAGGGGAATTCGAGTGCACGGTTGTCAGCGATCCGTCGTGGCCGGTGTTCATGGCTTGCAGCATATCGAGCGCTTCCTCGCCACGAACCTCGCCCAAGATGATTCTGTCAGGGCGCATTCGCAACGAATTGATCATGAGTTGCCGCTGATGGACGGCACCCTTGCCTTCGACGTTGGATGGACGGGTTTCCAGACGAACGACGTGTTCCTGATGAAGCTGCAACTCGGCCGCGTCCTCGATGGTGACGATTCGTTCGCGTTCGGAAATAAAGGAGGAAAGGACATTGAGCAGCGTCGTTTTGCCGGCGCCGGTACCGCCTGAAACAAGAATGTTGAGGCGAGCTTTTACGCACCCCTTCAGCAAGTCCAGCATAGGCTGCGTCAAACTGTTATTGGCGATCAGAGCCTCGCCATCCAATCGCTCCCGCCCGAATCGCCGGATGGAGAGGCAGGGGCCATCGACCGCCAGCGGCGGAATAATGGCATTGACGCGCGAGCCGTCGGCAAGGCGGGCATCCACCATGGGGGACGATTCATCCACCCGGCGCCCGATAGCGGAAACAATCCGTTCGATGATGCTCATCAGGTGAGTGTCGTCACGAAACTGAATATTCGTCAGTTCCAGCATTCCCCGGCGCTCGATGTAGACCTGCTTGTAAGTGTTGACGAGGATGTCGGAGATCGAAGGATCGGCCAGGAGTGGTTCCAGCGGGCCGAGGCCGAAAACCTCGTCGAGCACTTCCTGCGCCACCCGCTCTCGTTCCTGCAAGTTCATCGGTGTCGATTCCCCGACGAGAATGCCTTCGAGGATCGGTACGACTTCGCGGCGAACATCCTCACGCTTGATTTCGTTCAGGCGATCGAGGTTGAGTTTCTGGATCAGCTTGCGATGAATCGCGGCCTTTACTAGACCGAAATCCGTTCGTGTGCCTGGCATCGTGCTAGAGGACATCTATGCCACCTCTCTGGAAAATGAAAACAGTCCTAGCGGACCTCTCTTGGAAACGGAAACATTGTCGATTTCAATTCCGGCCACGTGCGCGGCGAGTTGACGATAACGGGTGGTGAGCACGTCATTGTGATTTTCCAGCAAAGGGGTGCCGAGGTTCACGGCTGCGCTAACCTTTCGAAAATCATTCGGCAGGCAGGTGAAGACCGAATAGTTGCTATCCTTCTCGATGGTCTTTAACGTCTTTTCATCTCCCTTATGCCAGCGGTTGATGATGATGCGAGTCCGGCTTGGATCAATGCCGAGGCCTTTGAGCGCCAGCAATCGCCGTTCGAGCGTCCACAGCGCCGGCACACTGGCCTCCGCCACCACGAGGACCATTTTGGCCATCCGCAGCAGAGGGCTCCACTCGGACGAGAATTGCGATCCGAGATCCGCCAGCACAAAATCAAAACTATTCTGTGCGACATTCACCATGCGCTCCAGCGGGGCAATGGGAATGGCATCCCATTCCTCGGACTGCATGGCCCCGCCAAGGATTTCCAGATTCGTTTTATGGTGGGTCAACAGCCCGGCAAAGAAGTGACTGTCGAGGCGCTCCAGATTCGACACCGCGTCGCGAATGCCAAAACTCGGGTTGAGATCAAGCAACAGATGAACATTTCCGAGCGGACGCCCAAAATCGAGCAGAACGGCGCGTTTGCGCGCGAACGACGAGAGCTGAGCTCCCAAATTAACCGCGACCGTAGTCGTGCCGACGCCGCCTTTGGAGCCCATCACGACGATCAATTTTTCCTGGGATGGGCGCTCCCTGCCCGCAATCTCGTGAACGAACCGTGCAAGCATTTCCCGCAGCGCTCCGGGGCTGACGGGCTTGGGCAAAAAGTCCTGAACGCCGCTTCTCATCGCTTCCAGCAACAACTGCGGAGTTGGCGGAGCTGTCGCCGAACACGCCACGAGTTTCATCGCCGAGCTAATGCGCCGGAGACTCGCCCCGAATGCGAAATACGGTTCTGGATCGCGCGGCAGATCCAGAAAGACAACGTCCGGCAACATTTCGGCCGACTCGGGAGCTTTGTCGCCGGAAATCGACCATTGCTTGACCGACTTGACAAAGCCCGTTTGTTCCAGGCAGGCCAGCAGTTGCGCCGCACTCGATGCGTCTCCACTTGCTATTGCTGCTGTTAACATTGGCCGATTACCTACTCCCTTGTTGCTCCGAGGTTAGCTTTCTTGTTCTCTTTCACTTTTGGACCGGGGCCTTGGGTTGCTCCGCGGTAAGAGGCGTTAGAAACGGAACAGGGAACACCGGCCCCTTCGGCGCATTCGCCGCTGAAAGTGGCTGCACGATATGCGGCGTGACCACGACCAGCAGTTCATCCGAGCTCTTCTGCTTCGACCAGCTCTGGAACAATTTCCCTAGGATCGGAATATCTCCAAGGCCGGGAACTTTATCGAGTTGATCAGTCACGCGATTGTCGATCAGGCCCGCAATGGCAAAGCTCTGCCCATCGGCGAGGTCCATCTCCGATTTAACCCGTCGAGTGGAAAGCGCCGGGATCGTGAAGCCCGACAGTGTGAGCGCATTGGTAAAATCCAGCGAACTGACTTCAGGCTCGACTTTCAAGTGGATGAGACCGTCCAGGGTGAGAGTCGGAGTGAAGTTCAAGCGCACGCCAAACTCCTTGAACTGGATGGTGATTCCGGCAAAACCGCCGGAACTCGATTGCAGAATGGGAAAGGGAAATTCACCGCCGGCGAGAAAGCTCGCTTCCTTGCCCGATGCGGTTAACAAATTCGGCTCGGCTAGAATTTGCAGAACATTATTTTGCTGGAGAGCCTGGATCGTCGCGGCCAAATTGATGTCCGACCGGACGTAGAAGATGTTCAACAAATTGCTCAATCCAAGCGTACTCCCGACTCCGTTTGACGTGTTCGCAAGCTGCGGAGGCGAGAACTGTTGTGTCGAAGTAGTGCCGCTATTCTTCGCCCCCGGCAGACTGAGGATGTTGACTCCGAACTGGTTGAGGGCAACGCGGTTCACTTCGGCGAATCGCACCTGAAGCATGATCTGCCCGGCCGGAGACACCGGAGCTTGCAACAGGTTCGTGACCTTGGGACTGATGTTCTTCGCCATTTCCACGATCTTATCGGCCACGGCTACGGAAGACACGCGTCCGGATAACATCACTGCGTCCTTGGCGGTTTCCACCTTGACCGACTCGGCCGGGAACAGCGCATGGATTTTTGCGCTTAGTCCAAGAGCATCGGTATCCACCGCAACTTCAAAAGCCTGGCTCTGGTCCGCTTCGTCCCACAGGAGAAGCGAAACGCCTCCCGGCGCTTTTCCGTTGACCACAATCTGGCGGGGACTGATTACGACTGCCTCGGCAATCGTGGGGTCAGCGAGAGAGATTCTCTTGATCCGCGTAGGCGAAGTAATCACCAGGGAACGTCCGACGAGCAGGTGCAGACTCTGCACCTCAGATTCCTGAGGTTGTTCGTTTGCCGTCGGCTCCGAGACAGGTTGCGCCTGTGGCGTGCCTGGTTGAGCAATGGCTGGGGATGCCGACTGCTCAGCCGCGGACAACGGCGTTGCGAGCATGAGACCGAGGGCGGCGGCCCCGAGCCATATCGTCAGTTGAAGTTTTCTATATTGTTGGGACATTTCTTTCCTTGCTGAACTCTTACTAGTTGGCGAAGCTTTTGTTCTCATGCTTGGTGCCGGCGATAACCTCGATTACATAGGGTGCCGGAACATGAATTCCTGAACTCACATGTTTGGGCGCAGGAGCACCGCCGGAAAAGAGCGTGGCCTCGAGGACCGGCGGCGGATCTGTGACCTTGCTGTCGATCGTGTTCCGTAAAGCCAGTTGAATCTTTCCCTGGGTGCTGGCCATGGCAAGCTTGGCTGCGTCCGGCGGAGTAACTAGCAGGGTGATCACCGGAACGGTCTGCGGTTTCCCTTCGCGGTCCTGTTCAATCTTCTGGCCGGCGGCGAGAACCCGAACGTTCTCAAGAATGGTCCGGGTGATGTCCGTGTTGTTCGCCTGGCTGTTGGCAAGCCGCCCAGTCACGAGAACGTCAACCATGGTTCCCGGAATGACGAACCCGGCTACTCCGACCACTTCGTTCACCGCGACGGATAGCGCCCGCATTCCTTCGGGTATCGTGGCGGGCAGCCCCGCACCCGATTGTTTCGAAGCCAGCTTGTTTTCGAGGATGGGCTCGTTGGCCGCAACCGGTGTGATCAAGGCGCGGTTCGCGCAGTCTTCGATGCGGGTGAACATTCCGGCGACAGGCGCGCTGGTTGGCCACGGAATCAGCCGGAGGTTATTAGCGTCGACGCGAGTGCCAAGCTGGAGGGGTGTCGATGCAACCACGATCTGCTGCATGACAATAGGCTTGGGCACCGAGGCAGACGCCTGTTTGAATTGACGATAGACGAAGATACTCATGATGGCCGCGATCGCAATAGCGGCAGCCAATCCGATGATCAGTCGATTCCGATTCATGGATACAATCTCCTTCGAGCCGGTGTCAGAGAGCGCCCCACCGGGTTGCACAGTAACAAATCACGGTGGCTATCGCAGCCGCCACTCCAAAAGGCAACTTCAGCAACTTCGGGTTATCCAGCGAAATTTCCGGATGAGAACGGAATCCGAAAGAGATGAATCCCCGGGCAAGCACGAGCAGGTTGCGCAAGGTCGTCATGACCCGGCCATTGCGAATCAGGTATACGGTCGCCATCAGTCCGGATACGAGAATGCTGGCGAGCAACGCAAGCAGCAACAGAAGCGGACCCAGGAAAGCCCCGACGGCTACCATCAACTTCCAATCTCCGGCTCCCAGCCCGCGCTTCAGTACGAAAGGAAGCAGGATAATCAATGCCAACCCAGCGCCTTCGAGCGACGCTTTGGCGCCCGGCCAGCCTGCGGCAAGGGCGTTTACCCCGATGCCGAGGACTAGCGCGGGCACGGTGAGCCAATTGGGAATCCTGCGCGTGCGCCAGTCAATCCATGCCGCAATCGAGGTGACTGCGAGCGTGCAGATCCATATGGTTTGAGCCGCGTTCATCCAGTGATTCTCCAGTTATGCGGTCGTGTTTCGTTTCGGTGAAGACCTTCCATGATTTCCGGTAGATCGCCGTGAACGAAAGGGTTGAGGCCGCCGGAAGTTTTCTTGCCTCAAGCGGCCTGCGGTTGTCAGGCATGGCTAGCCACTGGCTAGCCGTAAGCGTTGACTATGTCGTCAGGTTCGTGTTTGCGTTGGTGAATATAGTGTTGACCGTTCCGCCCAAGGCTTTGACCGCAACGGTCGCTATCAGGGACAGAAAAACCAACAGCAAAGCGTACTCAGTCAGGTCCTGGCCTTCTTCTTCTTTCCAAAGCCGGATCAAAAGACTCTTCATTCTGTGTCCTCTCAGGTGATGTAACCTGGGCAACACGAAGGCATCGTGCCGCCCGCCTTCTATGAGCACTTGAAACGCCACTCTGCAGCAAACCCGCCGCCAGCGGCTAAGTGCCTGAAAAACCCGAGGTTGCTGAAGCGACACCTGCGGAATTGCACACTTGATTGCTAATCACGGCGAAAGCGTCACAGATTGGTCACACATCCCTTATTCAGTTCGTGCGGTTTGGTGACACTTAAGGTGTGACGGGCATCGGCCCGAGGGATGAGGTCTCGCTAGTTTTTTGCCGTACGAACAGTACGCTCAAGTCGTCCGAATAGATCTGACGCCACTCTGCCGAGGCGGAAAGAACCGTAGCCAGCGCCTCATCGCGATTCAAAAGGCAGGACTGAATACCGTAGCTCCGGAGCACGGCAAAAGCCGCGGGCTTCAGATTGGCCACCTGCAGATAATCGGCGAATGCGCCGCCACGCTCGTAGACGTCGGCGCGGCCATCAACAAAGACTCTGTGTTCAGGCAGCGACCAGATCAGGTAGCCGCCATAGCCGTAAGTGTTGTACATCGGGCCGGGCAGCGGGTGCTGGCGCAGGTACTCGACGGCGCGCACCGGAAACTGGCGAGAGACCCTCTGCTGCATTTCCGCGGCGGTGGGGAAATATCGCACGATCGCCGCCAAGACTAATGCCATCAGGACAGCATTCAAGAAGCGGCGGTCCTTGCCTTTTTCGTAAGGAGGCATCCAACGCGCGACCACTGTGGCGAAAAGGGGTGCGAAGAATGGCACAAAGACCAGCAGAAAACGCACGTGCAGGCATGCCATCACGGTGCCGCCGGCAAATAGCACCAGCTCTCCCAGGCGGCAGCGGAAGCGCAGGGCCATATTCAGCAGGAAGAATCCCAGCAGCAGGGCTAGAAACAACTTCGCCCCTGGCAAAGCGAATGGCATGGGTTGCCACTCGTAGATGTTGGCTACATTAAGCGGCAGGTCGGAGGCAAACTCAAAGGGACTGGCGGAGACCCGCGTGCCGTAGGGCGTAATGGGAAGAACCGCAAGGCACAGCAGAAAGGCAGACTCTATACGAATGCGTTCCGCAATGCTCCAACGCCGCGCCTCGATGCTACCCAGGCGCAGCTCCTTCAGGCCGCTTGCCCAGAAGACGACGATGGCTCCCAGCCCGATCATCCATGATCCATGGGTATTTACCCAAATGAAGAACAGCGGCGGAAGCCACCATAGCGCCCGCTTCTTTCTTTGGCGAAAACGTTCGAGGGCGATGAGCGTGAGGATAAGGAACAGATAACCGAGCATTTGCGGACGCATGGAGAACCAAGCCACCGCCAGGACATACAGCACCGCGGCAGTCGCAAATCCGGCCCTCGGATTTCCGGTGCGGAGCGTCGCGTACGCATAGAGCGCAAGCATAATCGCGCTGCCAAGTACAATCAAGCAAGCTTCCAGGCCTTGCAAACCCCAGAAACGTGCGATGGCTCCGAACAACACGTCGCCCAGCCACTCATAGGCCAGCCAGGGATGACCCGCGACGGTAAATGAATAAGGATCGGTGGTGGGCCATGTGTGGGTCGAGAGGATGTTCTGCCCCACCCTGATGTGCCACCAGAGATCGGGGTCCACTATAAACGCACGAGCCGCCACAAAGACGGCTCCGACCAGAATGGCGCCCAGCACCGCGGGAAAGGAAAAAACCTGCGACAGGAAGGCGTTTGCGCGGTCGCTGCTCTTCACCTCGGACGCCGCGGGGCCCCCGGCGACGGCAGCTTTTGCCGTTGCTGCGATCGGGGTCCCCAACGAGGCTCGGCTTGTTGGGGTGATTGGGGTGGGGATGGCAACGCCTGGGCGCAATGTGGTTTCTAGTTCGCTCATGGTTCGCGATGATTCGCTTATAGTCCGCAATTGCTGGATGAAGCCGCGCGGCGATTAAGTCCGCTCTGGGCGGAGATTGCGATTTCCCCGCCCACTTTCCCTACTGCGTGAGTTTAAGCAGGATGTCGGTAGCGACCTGTTGAAAGGCCTGATTTAATTCAGATGAGCAGCTCGGCCCCGGACAATCAACGGCGAAAACCGCCAACCCCGGGTTCGAATTGGCATTGTATGTGGGGCTGGCAGGGTCATTTGCCATCTGCTGAAGAAAGGTCTGGTTAAACAAGGTGCCCAAGCCGACCGAGTAGACGATTACGCCTTGCGCGCGCATCTTATTTGCCCAGGTCGTTGCGCGATACATGGCTTCGTTGGCGATGTTCAGTTGAGCCTGGGTAGTCGAGGCGCCACCAGGCACGAGTTGCCCAGAATTTCCGGGCTGTTGCGCCAGAAAGCTTTTCGCCTGACAGTTGTTGTAGCCCCACTGCGGCGGGTTGGCGTTGGGCGGGGGCGGGGGATTATTCCTATCCCAGTAACCGATACCGCCGCACCATCCGGGCGCATTCGGGAACTGGGGAGTCGGCTGGGCTTCAGCCGGAGAGCATCCACCATACTGGATAGGCGTGTTTGCCGGACCACAGTTTTGCCCGTTCAACACATCCATGTTCGTATTGGCCCAGCCATCGGTAAAGAACACCACCACTTTCTTAGTGTTTGCCACCACCGGGCACGCCCCGGCATAAGGATAGACGCCTGGCACCGCCCAGCCGCACAGTTGGGCGGCCGCGTCGTCGAGTCCGCCTTGCGTGTAGGTGCCGCCCCAAAAATTACCTACCATGCTGTTCGTGAGGTTTGTAACGTCGCTGCTGAAATTGTGCTCTATTCCCAGGTTTAACGCCAGCGTCGAGGCGTTATTGGGAGTAGGCGAACCAAAGTCGGAGAAGGTACTCACCGACACCTGATCAAGAGTATTGCTGAAGTAAGATACAAAAGTTTGCACGGCAGGCGGAAGTGCCTGCGCTCCGTCATTTTTGTTCATCGATCCCGAGACGTCCAGCACCAAGCCCAGCATGACGTTTGCGCGCGTGCTCTGGGCTGTGTCGCTCACCGTCAAGGTTTGCAAACTCGGCACAATGCGAGCAAAAAACGTGTTGATGGTCGTGGTGGCGGTGACATTGATCTTGGTGAGCGTACCGGCGACCGGGGGATTTGGGGTGAAGGTAACGGTCAGCCCGTTATTAGCAACAGTGGGCATTGTGCTGTCGCGGCCTGACGATTGATAGTTCGCGGCGAAAACGCTGGCCGCGATGTTACCGGCGGTGGTTGTCCCCTGCCCGATGCTAAGCATGCCCCTGAGGGCCGCGGCATCCAGGGCTTTGGAGAGATTCGCCTTGGTAACATAGGCAAAACCCAAGTCAATGGCTAAACCGATGAACAGAACCATGACTACCAGGAAGACAGCGAACATAGGAAGTATCTGTCCGCGCTCGTTACTCCCGTTGTTGTGCCGACGAAATAGATTCACGTCCTGCTCCTTACTCAAAAGTACGCCACGTCATACAACGTCGATGGAAAGACGATGGTCATAAACTTCCCAATCGGCGTGAACGGCGTAAATGGATAGAAGACTTCCGTCACGTAGATTGTCTGGTTCGGAGGAGGGATCGCCGGGGTAGTAGCTGGAAGAACCGGGGCGCCGTCAACCACGATCTTGCTGCTGGCCCCTGAAACACTGCCCTGTGTGTATGTCCCTATTATTAAGGGGGTCCCGGCTGCATTGGCTTGCACCGCCGTTATGATTACCATTCCGTTAGAGGCCATATTCAAATCGGAGGGTTCTGTCATCACTGCGTTACCCGCAGTCGACAGGCACAGACTTACTGTGCCGCCGCAAGACCCGCGCGAGGCCAGGTTCGAACCCGTCCTGGCGAGGTCCGACAGCACTTCTTTGTAGAAGATGGCGCGGCCGAAATCGAAGACTCCAAGCACCAGAACGATCATCAACGACGCGATGATCGCGAACTCCAGCAGTGCCTGGCCGGATTCACCGCCCTGTGTCCTGCCGTTTACCAAATTGTTTTTCCACGATGCAGCCACGTCGATTCTCTCCTCTAGTTATTCCAAGGTTCGTTCTTGAAAGTAACGCTCACCGTATAGTTATATGTGCCATTGGGCGGAAAGAACGGCGCCATTACCGGAGTCAACATTGGTACGCCGGCGTTGACTGAGATCGTAATAATGTCTCCCGGGCCGCCAGGGTTGGCATTCTTGCCAGTGCCGCCGGTGCCGTTGCTCGAGATGTTGATCGAGTTCGAGCTAAGGTTGAGCCCGGCCGCGGCCTGTTCAACGATCGAAATGATCGAGGCTACCCGCGTTGGTTGATTAGGTAGAGTATTCCCGGTGGTTGCGTAGCGCCCTGCCTGCCGCAGGGCGTTTTGCATGGTCATTTTGTTGTAGAGAACATTGCTGAAGTCAACCACCCCGCAGACCAGCAGGAGAAACACGGGCAGGACCAGTGCGAATTCCGTGATCGTCTGTCCCCGACTGGACCCGAATCTATGTCCTCGGGAAGTCGCTGGCGTCAACCGCGCACGGTTCATCGTGCCGCCGCATTCAGTACCACGGGGATCGCTCTGGTTCGAGTCCCGGTTTTGATCGATTCGCTTTCGCAGTGTCCACATATGGATACACTCCACTTCGATTTGCCCGCCACCTCACCCAACTAAAGCAGGTTGAGTTCCAAACGCGGCGCTGGTATCCACCAAGTGTTTGAAGTTATCGAGCACGGAGAATGGAGTACGAACGCTCGCAATGCTCTCCCCTAGCTGTTGGATCTTATCTTGGTGGATATGGCCGAGTAGGATCCCGGCTTGCGCGAGATACTTCACCTTCGCGGGTAGCAATCCCATGACGCGGCAGCAGGTGGCATCCACCGCGACGGGGTCATCTCCCAGGATCAGCACTCCGGAGTCTTTGGGCTCTCCCTGAATAGGACCGTTGCCCTGCATTCCGACAATGCCGTCTACGATTGCGAAATCCGGCCGCACGGCGGCATTGATGTCTAGTACGGCGGAGTCGATACCGGCCCAATGAAGTACGTTTTTCGGCCACCCGTAGCAGCTCCCCGGCACGATGCCGAACATGTTCTTAAGAGAAAGAGTTACACCGGCCCAATGGTGCGTCTTGAGCTTGGGCATGGAGATCACGAAGTCGGCGCCTAAAACAGTTTTGGGAAGATAAAGCTCGCTCAATCGCGAAGCCGTGGTCTTGAGTAAGACTTTTTCCACGTCATCGACATTCAGGTCCACAAATACCTCGGCGAGCGAGCCGGCATAGTGCCGCAGGCCAATGGATTCGAGGATCGCTTCCGTATCCCGGTCCAGCGCCGGACCCTCGGCGATGAGAACCTGTGCGGCACCCAGCCGCAAAAGACTCTCCCGCGAGGCGGCGATTACAGCGGGATGAGTGTTGGTCACCCCGAGTGGGTCAGGCCCGACCAGGTTCGGCTTGAGCAGCACGTTTTTTCCCCGGATGGGAAGATCGAATTCGCACAGGGTTTCGTAGATCAGCGCCAACAAGTCTTGTTCATAGCTGGCCACGCTCCGAATGGCTACACGCGAGACGGGGCGCCGAAAGGATGGAATAAGCGCAGTCTTCGTATTGCGTGTCATATTGCACGTCATCGGGGCGTCTCCCCGGATTCGCCGGTCAGCCAGCTTCGCCTTGAGTTTGCCGCCAGACAGACCCAGGCCATCGTGGTCGTGCTTCCAAGAAATTCATTGTTGGAATACAAATCCTCTGGACTCTTTGCGGTTGCCGGCCACTTGCGGCCATAGGCTCCAAAACAGATTTGCGCCAGCGCGAGCGATCCGGGGCCCTGCTCGTCTGGCAGGGTTCTTTCAAGCCAATCCAGGCTCACCAAGTTCTCGGTCCTTTGTGGATAGCTACGCAAGGCGAGAAGCGCCCATGCCGTGGGGATCACAAGTGGTTTGCCGGGAACTCCGTAGACCAGCGGGTCCCCGCAATTCCATCCCCCACCCGGACACATGCGGTCGTAAAGCATGGCTTCCGCGGACTGGCGTCTCTGGTTCGCTCCGGCCGGGAGCATTTCTTTGAGGCATCGGCTTAAAACAATGAGCGCGACCGAAGTAGGCTCGACCCAACTGCTTGTATACGGGTTCCAACCCCAGCCTCGATAGGCAGCGTTTTTCCGGGAGCGATGGCGAGCGGGCGAGAGCCGCCGCAACCAGCGGCGCCAGAACACACTGTCCCGTGGCCTGTCTTGACTCAGCCAGTTCAGACCGGCGGCTACAGCCTCGAGTGAACTCTCGCCTGGAGAGCAGGGCCCAGCAAGCGGGCGCAGTGACCGAACAACCCACCTCCTGTCCCGCTGCGAAGGGCCAAGAGCCATCTGGTAATTGCGCCGAGCGCAAGAACTGCAGACCGCGCCGGCAAGCTTCGCCCGACACTTCCATATCTGCCAGGTTGAGCAAGGCCTGCAGCACCCAGCAGGTCGGTTCCACACGGCTTGGCGAACCCGCACGGTATCCCCAGCCTCCATCGTCGTTTTGCGCGCTTCGCAGCTTGGGAAGGCAGACCCTCTCCACGAAGCCGGCTGATGGGCTTTGCCCCGGCGGTAAAGCAATGACGCCAGCGCGAGCGCCTGAGAAACTCTCCGGCGCAAAAATATCTTCACTTCCTAGTATCACTTTTACTCGCTTCGATTGGAGCTGCACCCTTTTGCAACTGGTTCTGGTCTTACGCCGCAATTCGCGAATCTCGCAATCGCGAATGCCGCATTTCACGCCACCAATTGCGGCCTGCCGGGTTTGTCCACCGTATATTGCAGAAGGCTATCTTCCTTGCCGCGGACATCGAGTTGATTGATGAGCCGGTGCAGGTAGCCCCGAGCCACCCCCAAGGTGCGCGCGGTTTCGACTATGCTCCAGCCACATGATTGCAAGGTTCGCAGAACCAGCCGGCGTTTGAATTGGCGCACTTCGTCCTCATAAGAATCGCTGGACTTGAGGTTTACGCAGTTTTCCTGGATGGCATCCGGCAGGTCTTCGCATTCCACGGCCGGCCTATCGGATAGCACCACGGCTCTCTGCACGACGTTCTCAAGCTCTCGGACATTGCCCGGCCATGAGTATCTCCTCGAGGGCCAACAACGCGGACCGGGAGAACCTTTTCGCCTGCTTATTGAATAATTCCGCAAACTTCTGGAGGAAATATTGCGCCAGAAGCGGAATATCCTCGCGCCGCTCGCGTAGTGCCGGAATATGCATATGGACAACATTCAAACGGTAGAAAAGATCCTCGCGGAACTTGCCCTGCTGGACCATTTCAGAAAGGTTCCGGTTGGTTGCGCTGACCACGCGGATGTTGGCATTGATACTTGTATTGCTGCCAAGGCGCTCGAAGGTGCGCGCCTGTAGCACGCGTAGCAACTTCGGTTGCAGACTCAGGCCGATGTCGCCGACCTCATCCAGAAAAACCGTTCCCTGATCCGCCGCCTCAAGCCGACCACGGCGAGCGGCAGATGCGCCGGTAAACGCGCCTTTCTCATGGCCGAACAACTCGTCCTCGATCAGAGTCTCCGGCAGGTTTGCACAGGAGAATGCGACAAGCGGGCCAGCGGCCCGGGCGCTTAAATGATGGATTGCGCTTGCCAGCAGCTCCTTGCCGGTTCCGGTTTCGCCGGTAATCAGAACATTTACGTCGCAAGGAGCAATTTTTCTCGTCAGAGCGAAGAGTTCCTGCATTCGCGGCGCCCCACCAATAATTCCGGGCAGGCTCCCGCTTCCACGTAGCATGACGTTCAATCGCCTGAGCTCCTTTTCGGCGGCCCGAATTTTGCAGGCACGCCGCAGGGTCAGCCGGAGCTCGATCATGTTCGGCGGATTATGAATGGTGTCGTAGACGCCGTGGTCCAGAACTTTTGCCATGAGATCGCGGTCGTCTTCATCGCATAATACGACGACGGCGGGACTATCATCGCTTCGCTGGATCGTGTCGATTACCTGGAGCCCGCACTCGACGTCTCCGCCGGCAGCGCGCAGGTCCAAGAGCACGACGTCACAAGATTCCCGCGACCCCAGCCATTGACTGGGGGTCCAATCACTAGTTCGACGGGCTGTGAAACCGGGACCCAGGGTTCGCGCGATCGCATCGGTAAGACCCAGATCATTTCCCAACAGCAAGACATGTATTACCTTCGACAGCTCGGACATTAGGGCTCCGTTTGTGGTATTTGTGTCTCTAAAATTTCAAGCCTTCTATATTCCCCGACACCCAAACCGAGGCTTTTTGGGGCTTGCCAGCATTCTGACCCGGCTCCAAACTCGAACGAGCGATCCATGTACCCGAGAAGCAGCTACGCAATGGAAACGGAAGCAGAGGGGCTGCCATAATACGATGCCTGCTACTCTGGACAGAGTTGCTCATGCCATATCCCGCTCTGAATGCGAGCGGATGGACCTAACGGGCATCGTCCCTATGCACACGCAGAGCCAACTTTTGGCACCGTGACGGTAATGCCTGCCAAATCCAGAGTTCCACATGTGTTAGCTACTGGCAGCGCAGGGGCGAGAAGGTTTTGCGCCAGCCAAAAGGTAAGTACCTTGAAGCTTTATGAAAGGTTCATAATTCCAAAGGTTGGCACTTGGGTACACAACTGCCAGGGTTAGACGCAGCCGTAGCCGGACCTGCGACTAATGTGCCGCTCCGGCAAATTAATTTGCGGCTGTAGCTAAAGACGGAATCCCAACCAGGATTTCCACAGCTACTGGCTTCCCCGCGCGCATGGCGGGGGCAAACTTCCATAAGTTGAAGGTGGCCCTGGCAGTTTCGTCCACCTCCCGCATAATGCCTTGATAGACCTGCAGATTGGCCACCGAGCCGTCTTCTCGAATCGAACCTTTCAGGATGATGTTTTTGGGAGCTTTCTCCTTCGAGATAGGTGGCCGGCGGAAGTCGAATGTCTGCAGTGGAGCTGGCGGCACCACAGGATCCTCCAATTGGACTATGGTGGTGGCGCTAGGAATCGGCCGGGCGGAGGACTTACCAGCGGTGCAGTACTCTAAGGTCCAGTTGGCCACAGGCATAGGCAAAAATATGGTGAAAATTCTTCCGCACGGCAGGGCTTTGTAAACTCCCAACCCGCCTCCGCCAACTGGCCCGGAGGAGATGACCATGGCATTTTTCCGAACGGGAGCGGTAGGGGGTACAGGGAATATGATCATCTGATAGCTCCCCCCGGCCGCCCCGACGCCGTTGAGACTGATCTCTGGCGAGCCTGCTGAATCCTTGCCCCCGCCGCCCTCTTTTCCGTGCCCAACGCCCGTGCTGCCGTCTCCTGCTGCGCTGATGCCGTCGCTTCCCCCTCCGATGGCAACGGTACCCCTTCCTCCGGGCGAACCGAAATGGGTTCCTGCTGGCGAGAAGGAGAACTCTCCATACTTGTTGCCGGGTGGCAAGGCCATCTTGGCCTTTCCCGGATCTGTACTAAGCGCGAGCAAACTTTTCTGCTCGTGAGGAACGCCTTCCTTTTCCGCGCCTGTGCTCTGCGCTGAGGATGCGCTCTTGGAGGCAGGGTTGGTTTGCGGATCCGGCGCCACTGGAAGCGGCAACTGCGGCTTCTCCAGGGCGGGAACGGCGGCAAGATTCAATTTCGAGGCCGGCATCGGAAGCGGAGGCGAAGCTACCTCGGCGCTATCGTTTCGATGAGACGGCATTCGCTTGGGAGCGGCCATCACGATGTCGACCTGCTCTCGCGGCATGACTAGAGGAGTTCCCAATATCGAATTCGGGAGCTTGATTTCTTGCTTGATGAGAAGGTCCGGAGGCGAGCTTGGCTGAACGATCAGCTGATGGCTGTTGCTCGGGTGGACAGGATTTGAGACGGCTGTAAGTTTACGGTGGAAAGCGCTGCTCCCCAGCGAGGGTTTTCCAGGCGCTGTGCCTTTGCCAGCTGCCCCACCGCTCTCGGCTGGAGTTATTTTGGCGAAGACCATCAATTCCTTTGAGACCGGCACAATATACAAGATTGTGTTCTTCGCGCGAGGAAACGCTGGCGGCGCGTTGAGCCTCACAGTCGGACCAAACTGCGGAAACCGGAGAATAAGCAGGACGGCGGCAAAGTGCATCAAGAACGATATGGAGACGGACCTGCCGAGGGGATCGACACGAAATTGAGGAAAAAACTGATCTGTGTTTTGCATCTCCGCCCTGGTGGCAATTTGCCGTAAGCAACGCGCACTTTTTGGATGAACGCTTGGTCGAGGTAGCGGGCCGCTCCGCTTTCGCGGGCAAATCCATCCCGCGCCGTCTTCTTGAAAAGGGTCAAGTTCAACCCATCTTCGGTAACCTCTGAGCACGTCCCCTTCCAACGTGACTTTTCCTCTCAGGACGGACTTCCGCTGGGCTGTTGCCACCGCATCGCAACGAAGATGTCACCGATTAGGTACAAACGGGGCGTTTGGTTGAGATGTTTTGGTGACCGTAAGGATCGGCGAAAACTTTCTACGGAAGCTTGCCGCCGGCCCGGTAACCGCCAGCGCGGAAATCGACCCGGAGCGCTGGGAATTTTTGGTTAGGCCGATCAGGCTATTTTAGAGGCGTCTTTTGGCACCGCTTGAGCGCTCTTCTTCCAATGCGCATCGATCGTGCATTGCAGACGGAACCAGATCGGCTCGTCATCGAACTGCAAGCGCAGCTCAGTGACCGTGCCGGAAGTCAGTGGACGGAGCCGGTAATTGCCGCCCGAGACCACGGTAGGAACCGAGAGCATGCTGACTTCTCCAATTTCTCCCAGCTTGGCTTTGAAGCTCCCTGCCACCATGTTGCAGACTTCGCCCATGGCGTCCCACGCCTGCGGACCGGCCTCTTCGATCGAGGTGCCTAACATGCGCGAAGCAATGAGCAAGGCTGCCTTTTTGCTGCAGTGGATGCTCAGCAGTCCGCAAACCGGGCCGGCGATGCCCACCATCGCGGTAAACTGGGCGGCCATCATTTGCGGCTCGAGACAGCGAACCAGGGTGGTGCCGACCATCATTTCAAAAACTTCCTGCGCGCCAAGCCAGAGTTGGGGCTCATATGCAGCCGAATCGTGCGCAACTGTAGTGCTGGGAATTTCGGTCATCAGGGTCTCACACTCGTAGAGCCGGGCATTTGCGCTTGCTCGCACACGGGTCTGGTAGCTATATCGGCACCCGGCTCAACTGCCTTAATGCAAGTTTGGTGATGGCTCTCTCGCCCACCGGAAACCGCCAGCCGCGTCGCGGGTCCGGCCGCCGGGGCTCTGCCCGGCCGATCAGGTCTCAATCGCCACGCGCTCATCGAGATATTGCTCTAACGTGCGTGCGACCACCGCCAGAGGCTTGAACGAACCCTGGAGACGGCTGACGACAAGCGCGCCCTCGAGTGCGGAGAACAGAAACAGCGCGAGGGTCCGTGCGTCGGTATCGCGCTTGATCTCTCCTTGTTCAATCCCACGTTCAATCGTGTCGACAAGGCGGTTGACAAAAGCGGTCACGGCCTGGCGCGCACGTTCCTTCAGGGCTGGATTGCCATCATCGTTTTCGACGGCGGTGTTGACCATGGGACATCCGCCCGGGATGGGCGAGCGCCGGTGAACAAAGTTCCGTATAAAATGCCGCAACTGCTGCAAAGGGCTCGCCAGGCGGTCGAAATCCTGAAAACGGACACGTACCGCCATCTCGAAGGCGTAATCGAAAGCTTCCACCGCCAGTTGCTCTTTGCTTGCGAAGTGCCGATAGATCCCGCCTTTCTGGAGACCCGTTGCCGCCATCAAATCCGAGACCGCAGTTCCTGAATATCCCCGGGTGTTGAAGATCCCGGCTGCCGCCTGTACCAGGCGTTTCCGGGTTTCTTGTCCTTGGGTCATCTCGATTTATCCTCAAGAACTATTCTGCCACATATTGCGACCGAACGGTCTCTCATGTAATCTATTCGCGAGACTCATCGGTCTCGTACGGAGAGGAAGGAAAGTTTATGTCCGCCGGCCAGGCCCTAAAACGCAAGCTGCATTATGCCTGGATTGTCGCCAGCGTCACCTTCCTCGTGCTACTCGCGACCGCCGGCATACGAGCCACGCCCGGCATTCTGATTGTTCCCTTGGAGCAGGAGTTCGGCTGGACGCGAGCGACGATTTCCGCCGCGATTGCCATCAACATAGCCTTATTCGGAATAATCGGTCCCTTTGCGGCAGCGCTGATGGCTCGCTACGGTTTGCGCCGGATTGTGCTGACGGCGGTCGGCCTGTTGGCGGTTGCAGTCGCCGGATCTTCGCTCATACGCCAGCCATGGCAACTGGTTCTGTGCTGGGGAATTCTGGTTGGCACAGGAACGGGAGTCACTTCCCTAGTCCTGGCGGCCGTCGTCGTGAATCGCTGGTTTGTGCAGCAGCGCGGCTTGGTGCTGGGAATCTTGTCGGCCGCCAATGCCACCGGCCAACTCGTCTTTCTCCCGCTGCTTGCCACGCTGGTCACTTACAAGGGCTGGCGCAGTGCGGTTTATGTCGTCGGGGCGACAGCGGTGGCCGTCTTTTTCGCCGTGTTGTTGTGGATGAAGAACGATCCCTCCGACCTGAACCTTTTGCCATACGGAGTTAACGGGACGTTGGCGCCCTCGGTTCAGTCCGTCGCGCTTTCACCATTACGCGCGCTCGCCTGGGCGGCGCGTTCTTCCGAGTTTTGGATTCTGGCGGGCACCTTTTTTATTTGTGGAGCGAGCACCAACGGATTGATCGGAACCCACTTGATTCCAGCCTGCATGGATCACGGCATCCCCGAGATAAGGGCGGCGGGATTGCTCGCGGTGATGGGGATCTTCGATATGCTCGGGACGACCCTGTCGGGCTGGGCGACGGACCGTTTCAACAGCCGTTACCTGCTGTTCTGGTACTACGCGCTACGCGGCCTGTCGTTGTTCTTTCTTCCCTATTCGCTGGCGCATCCATCCAGTGGACTATCGTTTTTTGCAATCTTTTACGGCTTGGATTGGGTTGCCACGGTGCCGCCAACGGTGCGTCTGGCCACCAATGCTTTTGGCAAAGAGAACGCCGGCGTGGTCTACGGCTGGATCTTTACCGCGCACCAGTTGGGCGCCTCCCTCGCTGCGCTGGGGGCTGGCACCATCCGGACGTATCTGGGCGACTATCGCGATGCTTTCTGGATTTCCGGCGGACTCTGCGCCATAGCCGCGGCACTCTTCATTGCCACGCTCAACGCGGCTCCGCGGACCGCATCGCCGCCGCCAGTCGCGGAAGAGGTTGCCTGAAAATTCGATGCGTGAGTTTCAGGATGTCATCCTGTGCGAGCCTGAGTCCCAATCCAGTTTCAGATACGCAGATCCCGTCGGGTTGGTGTGGGCGATCACCGGCGTCCAAATCTTGACGGGGCTTTCCACTTCGATGCCAGCAATGCGATCTTGTCGTCGATCGTGGGGAGCGGCTTTTCGATTGGTTTTTCGATCGGCTTCTGCGGACGCCGTGGCGGAGCATCCTGCAGCGCCTTGATCGACAGGGCTATGCGCTTGGTCTTGGGGTCCGCGCTCAACACCTTCACCTTGACGATCTGGCCGGCCTTTACCACCTCGGAAGGCTCTTTGATGAAGCGGTTGGAAAGCTCGCTGATATGAACCAGGCCGTCCTGATGTACGCCAATGTCCACGAAGGCGCCGAACTTCGTCACGTTGGTTACTACGCCTTCCAGCACCATGCCAGGTTGCACATCGGAGATCTCGCGCACCTGCTCGTTGAAGCTCGGCGCGACAAATTTGTCGCGCGGGTCGCGTCCCGGCTTTCGTAGCTCCTCTAGAATATCGTTCAGCGTGTAAGCTTCCAGCCGAGAGCTGATTGCGGTCAACTTTTTCCAGCAACTGCGGGCTCTTGATCAACTCCTCGACGGCAACATTCAGCGAATGGGCGATCTGTTCCACCACTGGATAGGACTCGGGGTGAACGGCGGTCATGTCGAGCGGATTGTCGCCATTGCGGATGCGCAAGAATCCGGCTGCTTGCTCAAAAGTCTTCGGCCCGATGCCGGGCACCTCTTTCAACTGGACGCGAGAGCGGAAGCGTCCGTTCTCATCGCGGAATCGCACGATGTTGACGGCGGTGCGTTCGGTGATTCCGGCCACATAACGCAGCAGCGTCCACGATGAAGTGTTAAGGTCAACGCCCGACGCGGTTCACGCAGCTTTCGATCACGGTTTCGAGCGACTGTTGAAGCTGGCGCTGGTCCACATCGTGTTGATACTGGCCGACGCCGATCGACTTCGGTTCGACTTTGACCAGCTCCGAGAGCGGATCTTGCAAACGGCGCGCAATCGAAATCGCGCCGCGCACCGTGAGATCGAGATCCGGAAATTCTTGCCGCGCCACGTCGGATGCCGAGTAGACGCTCGCGCCCGACTCGCTTACGGTCGCCGAGAAAATGCCATCGAACTCCTTCTCTCGCAGGAACTCGCCGACAAAGGCATCGGTCTCGCGCGAAGCGGTCCCGTTGCCAATGGCGATGGCGCGCACGTTGTGGCGTTCGCAGCAGCGACTCCAGGGTCTTCATCGCGCCGGCGGCATCATTTCTGGGCGGGTGCAGGTAGATGACTTCATGCGCCAGAAACTTGCCGGTTTCGTCCACCACCGCAATCTTGCAGCCGGTGCGCAAGTCCCGGATCGATGCCCAGCACGGAGATGGGTCCGGCAGGAGGCGCAAGCAGCAGGTTCTGGAGATTGTCGCGAAAAACATGAATCGCTTCCGTGTCGGAGCGCTGTTTGAGTTCCAGCCGGATTTCGCCCTGAATGGAAGTGTTCAGCAGGCGGCTTCCAGCAGTCCTCGATCGCGAGTTCAAGCTGTGGAGTCCAATCGCCCGACCTCGCGCAGAACGTGCGAGCGCAGCACGGAGAGCGCACGCGAGGCTTCCAACTCGATGAGGAAATAGAGGACGTCTTCGCTTTCGCCGCGACGGATGGCCAGCATGCGATGCGACGGAATCGTCTTCACCGGCTCGCGGTACTCGTAATACATCTTGAACTTCTCTTGCTCATCGACGGCATCGGGCCGCTTGCGGCTGGCCACCACGCCTTCGTCGAACATCAACTGGCGCAGGGCCTTGCGCAGGTCAGCATCCTCGCTGATCATCTCGGCCACGATGTGGCGCGCGCCTTCCAGAGCCTCTTCCACGCTGTTCACGCCCTTTTCCGCGTTAACAAAGCTGGCGGCAAACGTCTCTAGCGGTTCGGCAGCGGGTTGCTGCGCCCACAAATAAGCTGCCAGCGGTTCCAGGCCTCTTTTCGCGCGCGATGGTCGCTTTGGTGCGGCGCTTGGGCTTGTACGGCAGGTAGAGGTCTTCCAACTCGCTCTTGTCGAACGTGGCTTCGATGCGTGCCTTCAGCTCGTCGGTGAGCTTGCCCTGCTCGGCAATTGAGGCAAGAATGGTCTCGCGGCGCTCGGTCAACTCGCGGAAGTAGCCCAGCTTTTCTTCGATGTCACGGATCTGAACCTCGTCGAGATTTCCCGTGGCTTCCTTGCGGTAACGGGCGATAAAGGGAACGGTGCCGCCCTCATCGAGCAATTCGATAACGGCCACCAGGCCGCGCATGGGAATGTTGAGTACTTGGGCTACGTGAACCAGGATTTCGGGAGAGAGAGATTTTCGCTCAGTCATGGAAGTCAACGCTTATAGTAACCCCAATGCGGCAACACGTCGCCTTGTGAGATGGGCCGGATTAGTGTATGCCGCCAGAGACAATTGGGCGGTCCCGAACAGTGCCACCGCCTCTTAGGAGATGCATCACCCCTGCGGGTGACCATGGTCACTGAGGGATATGACGGCAGCGAACTACAGTCAAAGTTCGGGGTTCGAAGCGCCGCAGTTATGATGACTGCTCTGTCCGAGATGATTGGCGCGACCCCGCTCACACTGCTGCTGCGTGTTCCGTGCACGCGCCAGTGGGAGTGCCAACCAGAGAACAAGCAACTCTTTCCTGGTTGATGACCGCGAAAGGAGTCTGACAATTTGCCAAAAACAGCCAGACTGACTCAAGGGAACCAGGCGATCGCCGAGGGCGCGTTCTATGCCGGCGCGCGCTTTTACGCCGGGTATCCGATCACTCCTTCGTCGGAGGTCGCCGACATAGCTTCCCGACAATTGCCGAAGCTAGGCGGCATCTACATGCAGATGGAAGACGAAATCGCCAGCATCGCGGCGGTTATCGGCGCTTCTTTGTCGGGCAAGAAATCATTTACGGCGACCAGCGGGCCTGGATTTTCACTGATGCAGGAGAACCTGGGCGTGGCCATCATGGGCGAGGTGCCGTGCGTCGTGATCGATGTCCAGCGCTCCGGACCCAGCACGGGACTGGCGACCAAGCCTGGGCAGTCGGACTTCATGCAGATCCGATGGGGCCGGCACGGAGATCAAACGCTGATTGCACTGGCACCGGCTTCGGTCGAGGAGTGTTTTGCCCTCACGGTGCAGGCGTTCAATTTATCGGAGAAGTTTCGTACTCCCGTGGTGCTGGCTGCCGACGAAATCGTCGGACACATGCGCGAAAACTTCGTCATTCCCGAACCCGGTGAGCTGCCGGTATTCGACCGCGTGAAGCCTACCGTCCCGCCGGACCAGTACCTTCCATTTGATTTCGACGGCGATGGTGCCGCACCGCTGGCGTCGTATGGCAGTGAGTATGCCTTCCATGTGACCACCACCATGCACAGCGTAAACGGATATGCCAGCGTTGATCCGGCGAACGCCGCCAAGCGGATCCGCCACTTGCATCGCAAAATCGAGGCTAACCGGAATGAGATCGTGCTCACCAAATCTTACGATGTGGATAACTGCGACGTGCTGATCATTGCGGCCGGGGCGGTTACACGGACCGCACGCGCCGCGGCCCTGCGGGCGCGCCAAGCTGGGATTAAGGCGGGAGTACTCCAACTGCAGACGATTTGGCCATTTCCCGAACAGGAAATCATGGCGGCGGCGGAGAAGGCGAAAACCATCGTGGTTGCGGAGATGAATTACGCCGGTCAGTTGGCTGGGGAGGTTTTGAAGGTGGTCGGGAGTTCCATAAAGCTGAAGAAGAGTCAACACCTTCAATGGAGATATCATGTTTCCCCAGGCTGTGCTGGAGGCAATCCAGGGGGTCCCCGGCAGCTTCGCCGCTGGGGCGAAGTAGGAGGCGATAGTCATGGCGGTTGCTACCGGATCGAGATACCTGAAAAAGAATGCGCTTCCTCATCAGTGGTGCTCTGGCTGCGGAAACGGAGTTGCCCTTGGATCGCTGCTGCGGGCATTTGAAGAGCTGGGATATGAGAACAACGAAGTGGTGATTGTTACCGGCATCGGATGTTGGGGCAAGGCGGACAATTATCTCTCGCACGAGCGCGCTGCACGTAACCCACGGCCGGGCATTAGCCTATGCCACGGGAGTTAAGGCGGCCAACCCGGATCTTCATGTCGTGGTTTTGATGGGCGATGGGGACGGAGCGACGATCGGCGGGAATCACTTGATCCATTCAGCGCGGCGCAACATGGATTTGACCGCGGTGATCGTCAACAATTTTAACTACGGCATGACCGGTGGACAGCAGTCGGCCATGACTCCGTCTGGCCGCATTACCAGCACGACTGCCTATGGGAATCCGGAACGCGCGTTCGATATTTGCGCGCTGGTGGCGGCGGCGGGCGCCAACTATGTGGCCCGGGAAACAATTTGCAATGGATTGGCGCTGAAGAACCGGATGAAGGAAGCTCTGGTCAAGAAAGGCTTTTCGCTCATCGAGGTTATTAGCCCGTGTACGACTCTCTACGGCCCGAACAACCAGATGAAGGAACCGGTCGATATGCTGCGCTGGCTCAAAGAAAAGGGGCTTCCGGCAGCCAAATACGAGAAATTGACTGATCCTGAAGCCGAAGGTTACTTCCTTACAGGCAAGCTGGTGGACAAGAACGTTCCCGATTTCAACAGCCGTTATCGCGAGATTCAACTTCGGCTGCAGAGCCAATCGGCGGGGAAATAAAGTGAAGCAGAGATACGAAATCATTTTGGCGGGGTCTGGCGGCCAGGGACTGGTGCTGAGCGCCAGGCTGCTGGGACTGGCTGCAATTCTGGAAGGCAAGAATGTGGTTCAGACGCAATCGGTGCTGGGTGACTCGCAGCGCGGCGGGCTGAGCGTCGCCGAGGTGTTGATCGACGAAGAGGAAATCATTTTTCAGCAGGTGGAGCAGCCCGACATCATTGTGGCGCTGGGCGACATGGCAATTAAGAAGTTCGCGGCAGCCAGCGCCCGGATTGCCATGTTTTACGAAAGCGGCTTGGCCGATCTTGGAGAACGGCCCGGGCTCTATGCTTTTCCGTTTGCCGAACTGGCTGCAAAGCTTGGCTATGCGGTGAACATGATCGCGCTGGGCGTAATGATTGCGCGGACAGAACCGGTGACCTTCGACAGTATGGCGAAAGCAATCCGGCAGAGCTTCTCGGAAACTTCAGCCGCAAAAAATCTCGAAGCGGTTCGCTATGGCCTGGAGCTAGCGAAAGAAGCATCGGGAAAGGAAGTTCAGGCAATATGAGCGAGACCCGGGAAAAAAGCTTCAACCCCGAAGTGAATTCTGCATTGTGCAAGGAATGTGGTTACTGCTGCGAAGTTTGCGAGCAAAAGGTTTTCGAAAACTCGGAAATGTTTAACCAGGCCGGCTATCGCTACATGATCCCCAAGCACGCTGAAAACTGCAACGGGTGCATGCAGTGTTTCCTGATTTGCCCGGACTTCGCCATCCTGGTGGAGCAAGCCCAGGAGCCGGGGCTCCGCCGCGCGCCGTAGTCGCACGTGGCGCGGTGGACCAGTCCTGCGCCGTCTTTCGACAGGGCTACCCGCGCCGGAGCAAGTTAAAACTCCCTTACATTTTGCCTCCCTTGAGCATTGCTGGGATATCTGTCCTATAGGGGGCACTCGCGCGGTTGGCGGCTGGTTTTTCTCGCTTGATCGATCGCGTGGCGGTGAACGGACGCCAAATTAAACTGCCAAATTTAACTCTGGAGCTTTTCTGAACGGTTGCAGGATTTGGTGCGGAGTTCTGGTTGATGCGACGTCCGTGCCGCTTGCGCGGGATTCCCATGGCACGGTAATATAACGCCCTGAAAGGAAGGGACCATGAAGAAATACCTGCTCTCCGCCATCGCCGCCGTTTTGTTGCTGCTTACAGGCTTTGCCTTTGGTGTGCGCGATTGGCACGACCTCGACGGCGTTCACAAGCACATTCAAGAAGCGATTCACGAGATGGAGCGCGCTCAAGCCGCGAACCACTATGATATGGGCGGGCACGCAGCGAAAGCGGAGCGGTTGCTGCACGATGCCGAGCACGAACTGAATGTGGCGATCGAGTGGGCAAAAGCTCATTAACCCTACGATTTCGGCCAAATCAACCCACCTGAATATTCCGCCTGACGGGTGCTGAACCTGCTCAGGCGGAAATAACTCCCAAGCTTGGTCTAATTTGGTCTAATGCTGATACCGAAACCGCGGACGGATGCGTCTACGAGTAGAAAACGCCCGGGCTTATGACGTTAGGCCCGGCGCATCGCTTCACATTTCCGGCGGACGGAGTGGCGATTCGGGCCGGCAGCAAAAAAGCCCGGAGAACTCCGGGCCCTCATTTCCGCTAAAACTCCAGTTTTTCTTCCCAAGAGGGGGGTCCTGCCGAAGCGGCATTTCTACCCCTGAGATCTTCGGGAGTCAATTAGCCCGCGCCTGAATCGTTCTCGATGTCTTCTATGCGGAGCTCTCTTTCGCGCTGCCCTTCCGTCGGGACAGCCGTCATCTTTACATGTTTCCCCATGTGCGACCGACACATGTCTTGGTTGGCGATTGGGTGGAGGATGCCTTGATCATCGACTAGCACCGCCTCGCCGCTTTTGTCAGTACAGTTCTTATCGCACGTGGCAAGGTTATCCACATGCGATACGCACGACGACTGGCAGATCGTGCCGCTCATTTCCATTGATTTGGTCGAGCTTTGGGCATGCACTAAAAGTGCGGAGTCCAGAACGACCAAAAACAACCACACTATTCGTTTCATCCGTTACCTCCTGCACGAGCGACAAGCGGGTCGCCACTCGCAGTCTATTGTGGTGTAGACCGTTGTCTAGATGCGCCCGGTCCGCGCATATGTTTTCCTTCTTTCGGGCTGAGACTCCCAAAAGAAAAGCCACTACTTGGCCGAGAGTGCCTGTTGTAAATCTCTGTTGGTCAGGTACCGTGACATGAGCTGAACGTTGGCGGTTACCTCGAAGCGCTGGCGTCGTGGTCTTACAGGCTGCGGCAAAGGTGCCGAAACCGGAGTCCACGACAAGCCCGATGTTGGCTTGTTGGGGTGGGAAGCCGGAGTCCCCGAATGGTGGCTTGTTGTGGGCAGAACGAGCGAGGCGCCATGCCACGTGATTACTCCAATATCCTCTATCTTCGCGGCAGAATTTGCGGCGGCGCGCACTCGCAGCAATAGGCATAGGGCTGCGAGGAGCGTTGAAAAAACCTTGTGTCCTTACTTGTGGAGGAGAAAGGTGCGCAGAGCCGTCTGCACTTGCAACGTGCCGTTGTATTTGATCAGGCCCATCTCCCGAAACCGATTCATAAAGTGACTTACCCGCGAGCGAGTCGTGCCCACCATCTCGGCCAGGGTTCCTTGGTTGATGTGCAGGATAGCGGTGTCAGCTCCCGATGGCTGTCCAAAGTGGCTTAGGCGCAGCAGCAGTCGCGCCAGGCGCCGTTCGCTCGAGTTCAACAGTTGATCCGTGAAATCTTCCTCGACACGCTCGATTCGGGAGAGAAGATCAGAAACCAAGAGACTCGAAAACTCGGACTCCTGCCGAATAAGGTCGCTTACGGTCGCCCTCTCTACGCAAGAGATCGTGGCGTTCTGGAAAGCGGTTGCGGTGGTTGTTCGCCGCGATTGCTTCAAAAGGCAGTTCTCGCCGAATAAATCACCTTTCCCGAGGATCGCAAGAATGGCCTTCTTGCCGCCCTTGGATGCGACCGTAAATTTCACGTGCCCGCTCTCGATGTAAAACATCGCTTTAGCAACATCCCCTTGCGAAAATATCTTCTCTTTGTTCCGGTACTCCCGGGTTGTCTTTTCATTTCCGATCAGGCCGAGGAGATTCCCAGAATCGCGGGTTCCAGTGCGCTTGTTTGCCATAAATTTCTCCAGCGCCGCTGGCCAACAGTGTTGTAATTCCGCCCCTGACGCCATGCAACTCCGGCGATGCTTGTGGCGCGAACCTCGGGCAAACCAGTCGACAGCTCAACCCTAGCGGTCAGTTTGCGGTTATGCTGGTCAAATGTGCACATCGAGTGAGAAAAATCTGCTGCGGCTAGGTAATGTCGCTTACTTATGTCGCCGGTGCGACAGGGAAATACCCAGATGCAGTCTGTGATTTGTCGCTACTACCTGGGCGAAGTGCCGATGCGGCCTTTCAGCAGCCTGCTAATCGTGGAGCACGACGCTGACGAGTGAGCTGTGGACGTGCATGCCGCCGCCGTCGTAGTTGATAAAGCCCAGGTCCCGGAAGCGATTTAAAAAGAAACTGACGCGCGAGCGGGTGGTGCCGATCATATCGGCCAGGGTCTCCTGACTGATTTTCGCGATCAGCGGTATCGGCTTGGATTCCTGGCCAAAATTGGCCATCAGCAGGAGAAGCCGGGCCAGCCGCTTTTCGCTGGAGTTGAAGAGGTGATCGACCAGGTCCGCTTCCATCCGAATGTTTCGGGAAAGCAGGTAGGCGAGAAAGCGTTCGGCAAACTCCGCTTCCCGGTGGAGCAGCGTGATCATGGCCTGCTTGGTCACTCGAATGACGGCGGCACGTTGCACCGCCTTGGCGGTCGCCATGCGAAGCGGCTGGCCGGCCAGACAGCCCTCGCCGAAAAAGCTGGCTTCCGGCAGGATGGCAACCACGGCTTCCTTGCCCTGCGCGGATACAGCCGTGAGTTTCACCTTGCCGCTCTGGATGTAGAACACCGCATCCGCCGCGTCCCCTTGCAAGAAAATGGACTCATCGCCCTGGTATTCCCGGCTGTTTTTTCCGACTGCGAATTTGGTCAGAAAAACGTGAGGATCGAAAGCGGCGATTGCCTCACCGTACGCACCACCCTCGGCCGGATTGAGATCCGCTCCATGAGCGGCGGCCGGCGGCAAAGGGGCGCCCGGCTTGCCTGGATGCTTCCGACTCTGCTTTCCGCGGACCACTTTTCTTGGCACCGTGCCGGAATCGACCACGATGGGGCGTTGGGCGGCCATGGGAATCTCCTACTCGGAAAATACACCCGCTGCCTCGCCAGGCCGTGCGGAGCCTCGCCGAGTAAGAAAATTATAGTCCACGCAGCCAAGTCGCTGATTTGACGTTCAGTTAAATTTGCGCTGCGGAGAAGCCCACGGATGTCGATCCATCCTGATTAGGACCCCGAAAGAGGCAAAGCACCGCAGCCGCGTTCGAAACCGAACGGAATCAGTATCATGACGAGCCAGGCGCAACGTCCTTTACGCTACCGCCCCGCGACGCTTAGTCCCCTCGACAGAAAGTGGCGGGAGCTTGCGCCGGACCGTCTCCCGCTCGATGATCCGCACCAGTCCTTCCGGCAGTTCGCTCTTCAGCACGTATTCATCGACCAACCACAGAATTCGCTCGGGCACCTCGGCATACGCCGAAAGCAGGATGATCGGCAGCTTGGGAAACCGTTGCTTGATCTGGTAGGCCACGGCTTCGGCGTCCAGGCCTTCCCTTTTGTACTCCAGTAGAATCGCGGCCACCGGCGTTTCCTCCAAGATCTTCATCGCCGTGTAGCCGCTCGAACGCGGTCTTGACGCAATAATGATGAGATTCCAGAGTCGCTTTGCGCAGCTCTAAAACTTGTGGAAGGTCGTCGACGCACAACACGGTGGGGGAATCCATGGTCGCATCTCCTCTGCAAAACAGCCCTCTACTCGGCAAAATTTAGCCGCGACGGTTGAGCCGGTCTGTTCAAACTTGCTCACTCATCCGAGAAAAAAACGACTCTGGCTCCAAACTGGGAATTGCCGGGTTAAGGTTCGCCAAGGCCCGGCCGGGTTAAGGTTCGCGAAGGACGGAGGTGCCACACCGGTCGGCTGCGTGAGCGTTATTGCTCAGACAGGCCGGGGCTGACCGGCTAACGTAAGAAATACCTCGTGCGCTGCGAATGCAATCGAAGCAGGAAACGCGGCGCAGGGGTAGAAGAAATGAGGCGAAAACCGTGAAGAAACTGATGCTGTTCGTTGCGTTGCTGAGTCTGGCCACGTTCGGCTGGGCGGAGTCGAAGCACGAAGCATCGAGCGATCGACTGGACAATGCGGCCAAGGTGTTGCACGAGATCATGGCCGCGCCCGACAAGGGCATTCCGGAAGAGGTACTGGAACACGCAAAGTGCGTGGCCGTGGTCCCGCACATGATCAAGGGCGGCTTTGTGTTTGGCGCGGAAAATGGCCGAGGCGTAGCTACATGCCGCACCGCCAATGGCTGGAGTGCGCCGGCGTTTTTTGCGATCACGGGCGGTAGCTGGGGATTTCAGATCGGGATCGAAGGCGTCGACCTGGTCATGATCATCCAGAATGAAAGAGGCATGCAGCAGTTGCTGGCCAGCAAATTCCAACTTGGAGCGGACGCCTCGGCAGCCGCTGGACCGGTTGGACGTCATGCTTCGGCCGATACCGATTGGAAACTGGATACCGAAGTCCTGACCTACTCTCGCGCCAAGGGCGCCTTTGCTGGACTGACGTTGACCGGCGCTTCGATTCGTCGCGACGACGATTCCATGCGAAGCCATCTACGGACGCTCATGTTTCGACCCGGACAGTATTGATGGGTAACGTAGCGGTGACAGCCTGCGGCGCAGTCGTTCCTGAACGCCGTCCGGAGCGCGAAGGCAGCAGGCGATAGCTGCAAAAGAGTAGTCAGATCTGGAAATGCGCGGGTGCACCCGGGAGAAGGATGTGCGGTCCCGGGTGCCCACGATGCGGAGAAGAGGGGTGTATATGCTTTGGACAATTATGGTGATTCTGCTGGTGCTGTGGCTTCTGGGTTTCAGCTTTCACATCGCCGGGGGCTTGATCCATCTGCTGCTGGTTGTGGCAGTGGTGGTCCTGATCTTCAACTTGGTGTCCGGACGCCGGCGGGTAGTGTAGGAAATCTAATAAATCCAAGTTTGAGTAATTTGCAGGGCGCAGAGGGCTTAAATGAGCCTCGCGCCCGTTGCGATTACCAAGGAGAGATGAATGTCGTCACAAGAGAGTGCATCGTTGAGAGGCCCATTGGCTCGACTCAAGGTGCATGCGGCTCCGGTACTCGAAGAAAAGCTTGCGACGTTGTTGCGGTTGAGACCTAGCGCTTCGCTCCCAAGCCGGATAGCAGTGATCGGAAACTATCTTACCGCGACAGTGTGGAATCGCGACCTTTACGACAGACTTATGCGACGCCATCGGCGCGGAGTACGGAGAAGCCCAATTGTTGGCAGTGCCGGTCAACGATCCTGGGTCGCATTACAACTATCCGGCACGCGTCCGCTTCGAGCTGATGGAGGGCGATCCGTCCAGCTATGAAGATGCCGCCGACTTTCTTAACTTCAGCAATGTCGATCTGGTCTCGCTGCAGCATGAGTATGGCATTTTCGGAGGCCGGCCGGCAGCCACATTTTGCGGCTGCTGCGGCGCCTGAAGATGCCGGTGGTGACGACTCTGCATACGGTTCTGCGCGAGCCGGACGCGCAATCAACGCATGGTCATGGACGAGATCGCCGTGCTCTCCGACCGTCTCATTGTCATGAGCGAGCATTCCTCGCGGTTACTGCAAGAAGTGTTCCGCGTGCCGGAGGAAAAGATCGACGTGATTCCGCATGGCATTCCCGACCTGCCCTTTGGTGATCCCAACTACTATAAGGATTCCTCGGGAACCGAAGGCAAGGCTGTGCTGCTCACGTTCGGGCTGTTGTCGCCGAACAAGGGGATTGAAAGCGTAATGGAAGCCCTGCCGCGCATCGTTGCTCAACATCCGGAAGCCGTCTACGTCATCGCGGGCGCCACCCATCCGCATATCCGGCGCCGCGAAGGCGACCAGTACCGGCTGCAATTGCAGGCGCTGGCAAGAAAGCTTGGGGTGGAGCGCAATGTGATATTTCACAACCGGTTCGTCAGTCCGGAAGAGATGGCTCAATTCGTTGGCTCGGCCGACATTTACATCACCCCTTATCGCCACGAGGCGCAAGCCGTATCCGGTACGCTGGCGTATGCGTTAGGCGCGGGCAAGGCAATCATTTCGACCCCCTACTGGCACGCGGCCGAACTGCTGGATGACGGCCGCGGGGTTCTGGTTCCGTTCAACGATTCCAGCGCGATTGCGGCGGCGGCGATCGAACTGCTGGACAATGAAGCAGCCCGTCATGCCATGCGCAAACGTGCCTATCTCTATGCGCGCGACACGGTCTGGAACAAGGTTGCCCAATCTTACATGAGCACGTTCGTACGGGCCCGTTCCGACCGCATGCGAACTCCGCGGATCGCGTTCTGCGGATTTGAATGCGGAGAGAACGCTGGACCGGTTGCCCTCGGTAAAGTTGGATCACCTGTATCGCATGACCGACCATACCGGGCTATTGCAGCACGCGGTATTTTCGGTTCCAAGTTACGGGGAAGGTTACGCAACCGATGACAATGCGCGGGCGCTGATCGTGGCGGTTCTGATGGAACAGCTGGGGATGACGGCGGTGTCTGAATCGGCCAAGCTAGCATCCTGCTACCTGGCATTTCTGTGGCATGCGTTCAATCCGGCGACCGGTCGGTTCAGAAATTTTCTCAGCTATGAGCGCCAGTGGCACGAATCCGAGGGGTCTGAAGACAGCCACGGGCGCGCGTTATGGGGGTTGGGAACGGTTCTGGGACGCTCCAAGTCTCCGGGTTTAAGGGGCACCGCGGGGCGGCTTTTTGAAGCGGCTGTTCCGGCCATCCGCGCCTTCACCAGTCCGCGTGCGTGGGCCTTCGCCACGTTGGGATTGCAGGAGTACTTGGACTGCTTTCCGGGGGACAGAGCGGCGCTTCAGACCAGAGACGAGATGGCGCAGCGGCTGCTTGATATTTACGCTACCAGCCACTCGCCCGGGTGGAACTGGTTCGAAGATGTGCTGGCGTATTCCAATGCCCGCTTGCCCCAGGCTCTGTTGGCGTGCGCTGCGCACACCTCGAACCAGGCGATGCTTACGGCCGGTCTTGAATCGCTGGATTGGCTGGTCGGGGTGCAGCGTTGCGAAAGCAAGGGACACTTTGTGCCCATCGGATCGCAGGGTTTTTACCACCAAGGCGGCGAGAAAGCCCGCTTCGACCAGCAGCCGGTCGAGGCCGGTGGGGTCGTCTCCGCATGCCTGCAGGCGTTTCGCGCCACCGGGGATGACCGTTGGGTGAAAGAGGCGTGGTCGGCGTTCAACTGGTTTCTGGGCGACAATGATCTGCAAATCGTGCTGTACGACTCCAGCACCGGCGGGTGCCGGGATGGTTTGCACCCCGACCGGGCCAACGAAAATCAGGGTGCCGAGTCCACCCTTGCCTTCCTAATGGCACTGTTGGAGATGCGTCTGCTGGAAGACGCCGACATCCCGGCAAGCAAACACGAAATGCCGGCTAACCAAGGCGGTTTCAACAGGTCCCGCCATCCATCGGAGATCCAATGAGCACAGCTAACAATCATGACGAGATACTGCTGCATCGCCATCCCGCGAACCCGATCCTGACCAGCCGAGACTGGCCTTACTCGATCAATAGTGTTTTCAATGCCGGGGCTACGTTGCTCGAGGATGGAACAACCCTGCTGCTCTGTCGGGTGGAAGACCGGCGAGGCCTCTCGCATCTGTGCGCCGCCCGTTCCCTGAACGGGGTCGATGGATGGCGAATCGATCCGACGCCCACGCTCATGCCGGACCCGGAAAAATATCCCGAAGAGTTGTGGGGCATCGAGGATCCTCGACTGACTTATGTGCCGGAACTGCAGAAGTACGCGGTGGTTTACACCTCCTATTCGCGGGGCGGTCCCGGAGTCTCGCTGGCCCTCACCAAGGACTTCCACAGCTTCGAGAGATATGGGGTGATCGCGTCGCCGGAAGACAAAGATGCGGCTCTTCTGCCGCACAGGATCGGAGGCTTCTGGGCGCTGATCCATCGGCCGATGACGCCGCTGGGGGCGCATATCTGGATTTCTTACTCCCCCGACCTGCGCCATTGGGGCAGCCACAAAGTCATGCTGGAGGCCCGCCGCGGAGCGTGGTGGGACGCCAACAAGATCGGGCTGGCTTCGCCGCCCATCGAAACCGCGGCTGGCTGGCTGGTCCTCTACCACGGAGTGCGCCAGACCCCTTCCGGCTCACTCTATCGCCTGGGGCTGGCGCTATTCGATATTCACGAGCCGGAGAAATGTCTGGTACGAGGCGATTCCTGGATCTTCCGGGCAGAAGCCGATTACGAACGTGGCGGCGATGTCCACGACGTGGTTTTCCCGTGCGGCTATACGCTGGGTTCAGATGGCGACACCCTCAACATTTACTACGGGGCGGCCGACTCCTCGATTGGGCTGGCTCACGCCAGCGTGCGCTGTCTTCTGGCTTGGCTGGAGACCCATAGAAGTAGCGAACACCGGCGCCGGGCGCAGGATTTTTGAAGCGCCTGCGTTGGATTTTTCAATTTGGCTTCGGGTGCCGTCATAGCCAACTGAGCCGCATGTTCACCATCAGGAAACGGACGTACCAGGTCTGCGTCGAGTGTGGCAGGGAATTTGGGCAATAATATAGTTGGCAAAATGGCTTTATGGGGATAAACTGAGTTCTGCCGTGACAGGTCAGGCCGTTTTCTTCGCCTGTTTCTTTCGTGCGCGTGACCGCTTCCACTTCGCCTCTGCCTTCAGAACGTCATCCTTTGAGACTGTGAACATCTTACGGACGGCATTGTCAAAGCGTTCGGCTTCAGTGTTGCCGGGTATGTTCGGCGTTGGTAACGGCTTCATAGTGATATCCCCTCACTCAAATTCTAACTTACCTGTCCGTGCGGGTGCTGGCCTCAATCGTCTTACTGGCTTGAACGTTTTAGCTACTGCGACATTGGGAAGATCAATGCGCTCGCCGTTTAGTAATTGCTCGATTGTTAGTATCTGGATTCGTGGATGATTGCTTCTGCTGAATGGTGAAGTGTAGAACCCCGCACTCGCTGCTTCTGCTCTCATCGGCCTTGTAGGTTTGTCCAGCGTTATAAGCACACCGATAGCAGCGTTTTCGCGTTCGATTACCCCCGTAGTTCACGGATGTGATTAGCTGGAATTGCCCCTGATTTCACCGAGATAATAACTTGTTTTGTCACCCCCGGTTTATCATCATGGAACGGTAAGCGGCCATCAATCCCCTTGTCAGCTCCCTTTTTTATATCCGTAGGGCGAGCATACACTAGGCCCAAAGCCCAGTATTGAAACTGGTATCTATTCTCAGCAGCTAATGCACGTGCATCCTGTAGTGATACAGGCTCGCCAACAGTTTCAAACTCCACATTGCCGAAGGCACCCTCTAGGCGGTGTTTGATTAAGGCTATCGCCAAATGAGTAATGTCAATTCCAATCCATTCCCGGCCTAGTTTTTGTGCGCTTTCGATAGCGGTCCCGCATCCACAGAACGGGTCAAGGATCACGTCACCCTCATTGGAACTGGCCGTGATTATGCGGTCAAGCAATGCTCCCGGCTTCTCGGTCGGGAATAGTTGCTTGATTGGCGGTACTCTGCCAATATCCCACACGTCATCCATTCGCACGCCTTCAGATTCTTCATCCGCCATTTCGGACGGTACTCTGTTTCCATCTTCATCGTGGCCGGAAATGATCTTGGCCTTCCCGAATCTCTTTAATGTGGATGCGGCCCTCTCCATATACAACTGATTGAATGACCTGTCACGACTGCCCGAGCGGGAATAGAACAGTATCACGTCATGGTTGCGCTGAAATGTGTACTTACCGGCAGGCCACTTACGGTAATGCCAGATGATTTCGTTCACGAAATTCTCTGGTCCGAATACCGCATCCATTAACATCTTCAAATAGTGGCTCGCCGTAGGATCGCAGTGTAGGTAGATACTTCCTTCTGGGGTTAATACTTTCCTGAGTTCTACTAGGCGAGGGGCCATCATGGAGAGATAGGCCATCATGTCATTGCCGCCTAGAAATGTGAAAAAGGACTGCATCGCTCGGGAAACCTCCCCCCCCCTTCAACGGTTTCCTGAAAGGCAGCAGCAGCTATCTGGTCCCATTGCCAAGTGTCTTCGAAGGCCAGAATTTGCGCTGCGGCTTTTGTCCCGTCCTGCTCGCTAAACAAGACGTTATAATCTTGGTTGCTTTTGAATGGCGGATCAAGATAAATGAGATTGACCGATTCTTCTTCTACGTGTCTCCGCAGAACATCAAGATTGTCGCCATAGAATAGCGTATTCATTACGTGGGCTTTCCATTCTTCGGAAATTCTAGTTCTGTTTGTATTTCAACAGGACTTGATGCGGTAGTCGTCTCATCTGCATTCTCTGGCGCGGCAATTTGTGATTCGAGTATTTGGGTCGCTTTGGGCAATGGGCCACCGCCTTCCATAAATCGAAGGTTCCTAACGTGGGAGTCGTTTCCCTTTTCAACGGTGCAGTAGAACGGTCCGCGATTGTCGCGTGCAATTCGCAATATCTTGTGCCGAGCCATGACAAGCGAAGCCGCCCATTCAGCCCCACGGCTTTCGGTGTCTGTCAGTAAAAATACCTTCGCTCCGGAGTTCACGACAGCATATCTGTTCACGCCATCGAATTCGATTCCTTTATCCCCGCTTATAATAGCCCATCCCTTCTGCGCTGCGTCTGCGATCCATTCTGGATCGGGAGAGGCCGGAAGATAGTGGCGTTTATGAACCTCTACACTCACGTCGAGATCGCGAAGTAACTTAGCCGTGACCTTGCTTTGGTGTGTACGGTCCAAAAGCAAGGTGATAGAGGTACTAGGCTGCGAGTTGTTCGATATAGGCAATCGCTCCCTCTATCTGGGATTCTGGGATTTCGTAATCATCCGCTATCAACTCAACGCTGTCTCCTGCATGATAACGGTTCCATATCGCTGCAACCGGAATGCCCGTAGTGTCTATGACGGGACGCCCAGATGAAACGGCGGGGATCATTGAAACGATTTTCCCTGGCTGCCGAACTGGATACACTTTAGTCGGATTAAATTCGGCGTCCCGCTCGATGCGCTCCAAGTATGAATCCAGAACTTCTCTTAGCCCGAGTTGGCCGAACTGAGAGATATTGATTGTTAGCTTGGTTCTCTTTTCAATCGTTTTTACAAACAGATCTCTACCATCGGTGTAGAACTCTCGCGATAGCAAGGGATGCCGCTGATTGGAGAGCGCCAATGCTTGCAACTCTTTCATCGCATAACGGACTCTTTTCAGTTTTAGTTTATGAACGCGGGTTGTAACCGAGAGAATGTGAGCCTCGCTGAGATTATAAAAAGAAAACAATGCGGCTTCGCGGTCAGCAGGAACAATCAACGGTTCAATTAGCTCCATGCGCTTGTTATATCCGCGCCGCGTCCAGCGATGCAGTGTCGGCTTAGGGATGCCTAGAAAGTATGCTACTTCGGCCAACGAATATAACGGTAACTCCCTGATGTCTCCGCCGGTGGGTGTTGGCGAATACGGAATCCGCGTTTTAACCAAGTCTTGCATGGTAATGGCACCTTGACTTTTGGCACACATCAGCGTTACGCTCCATTCTATGGAGCGTTAATACCGAACCGTGTGCCCGCACATCCCGCCAAGAATGAACCGGGCAAGTTCGACTGCTTCACAAATTTAATACGGCACCTGATGGCTGTTCCGCATTCGGAAATCAGGGAAGCGGAAGTCTAACGCTTCCGCCTTCCGCGTTTCAAGCGATAAATGTTAGTTGATCGTTTCTCCCACCTTGCCGGTCAACTCTGCGAACGTCAGCCGCTTTCCAACGATGCCTTGCACTGCTAAATCAAATCGCTCAGAATCTGTCATTTTCCGGTTGTTGTAGCGGTAAACCTGCTCATCCAGATACCGGAACAGGTGAAACGGTTCAACGCAAACATAGGTTCCCTAGATGCCGCGCTTCAACAGACTCCAGAAGTTCTCCAGCCCGTTCGTGTGAACCTTGCCGTCCACGTATTGAACGGCGTGGTCAACAACCTGATGCTCGAATTCGATCCCAGCCCGATGTATGACAGCAGCGCATCAGTGTACAGCGCCGAACCAGCTTCCACATGCTTGCGGACTTCCGCCTGAAGTGCGGTCTTCTTGCGGTTCGGAACGACTGTCGTGCGAACCTTGCCGCCGCGTTCCAGGATTCCCATCACGGCGGTTTTATCTTTTCCGCCCGTTCCAGTGATGCGGCGCTCGCGCTTCGACTTGTGCATGTTGCGGGATTTCCCGCCGATGAAAGTTTCATCGGCTTCAACGTGACCGGACAATTTCTCGGATGAGCTCCATGCAAGCGCAAACCGAATCCGGTGATCCATGAACCATGCCGACTTCTGAGTGACGCCGATAGCGCGGTGAATTTCGTAGCTGCTGATTCCGTTCTTGCAGTTCACAACCAGCCACATTGCCAGTCAGCCACTTGTCCAAGCCGATCGGCGAATCTTCCATGATCGTGCCGGTCTTCAAGGTGAACTGCGGAGCGTGTGCTTCTCCCGGCAGTGCCAGCGGTTGTACTTCTCCAAGAACAGCACATTCTCGACCCGCAGCGCGGGCAGGTGACGCCCGTCGGCCAGCGGCGGGCAACCATATACTCGCGGCAGTTGACGGGATCGGAGAAGTAAACAATGGCTTCTTGAAGTGTTTTCGGCTCGTTCATGGCTTCATGCCTCATACTATCTAAGAAGCAGAATAGCCTGAAAAGGTTGTTTTGTCAACTATATTATTGCCCAAATTAGAGCTTGTTTGAAAAATAGTTCTTTGAAGGGGCATGGCTTTAGCCATGCCTTCCAGAACTGGAAAAATGTGGGCTTTAGCCCCGGAGGGAATCAGCCATTTTCCCAAGAACGGGTTGTTGAAACACGCTATAGTACTGTGCACACTCAGCAATCTAGTTGCCCAAGCAGCGCCAAGGCTACATCCTTGGTGCGTTCGCTCTTGTCGCTGGTGGGGCCAACACACGATGGACATCCCTCCGCGCACGAACAGGTAGCAATGAGTTCGCGAGTGCGCGTCAAAAGCATATGGCAGGCACGATAGAGCGGCTCGCTGAATCCAATCCCGCCGGGATACGCGTCATAGAGATACAAATTTGGCTCGAAGAATTCCTTCTCGTTATCCGCGGTCGCGGCGAACTCCAGCCATTCGATGGCCGAGCCGGCGCTCGGAGGACGCTCGCCAACCGCGGTACCGAGATCCCGGCGGTCACACATCATGAGCAGCGTCGCCATGGAGCCAAGCGCGTAAAGCAATCCGAATATTCCATTCTGCCGCTCCGAGAGCGTGAAAGGAAGGCCTGCCAACAATTCATGACCGAGCGTCACCCAGAAGGCGGTGGTGTGCATCTCGTTTTCCGGCAATTCCAGATTTCCGGAGCCCACGTTCTCATTCGTAAAGAACTTGATTTTCTTAAAGCCGACGACTTGCGACCGCACCAACACATCACCATGGGCTCGCGCGGCCGGGCCGGGAATGCTCTCCTCTTCTGCGATTTCCAGCACCCGCACCTGGGTATACCGAATGGCGTCGGTGAAGTAGTCGACGTTGACGCGCTTTACGTAAGCCTTGCGTTGATCGAAATCAAGCCGCTCCACGTGATATTGCTGCCCTTGATGGATGTAAATCGCTTTGGCATGAACCGTGGTGAGAGCAGAAGAAAAATCCACTTCCCCGATTACCTCTGGCTCTCCGTCGTCTGAACCGGTGATATCGATAATGACAAAATTGTCGGATGTCACGGAACGCAGGCTAATGGTATCGGCCGGATACCCCTCCTGAACCCAATGCCAATTGCCGCCACTGTGCCGCAGGAAACCAGCCCCGGCAAGACGCTCGCAAAGTTCCGGCAACTCCACACTACCGAATTGCTCATCCGGAGACAGCGGCAACTCGAACGCCGCACACTTCAAGTGGTTGACCAGAATTTCCAGATTGTCCGGTTGGATGTGTGCGTGCTCCGGTGTACTTCCGAAGAAGTAGTCGGGATGTTGCACGATGAATTGATCGAGCGGCGCGGAAGACGCAACGAACACGGCGCAGGAGGTACCACTGCGGCGGCCAGCTCGCCCGGCGCGCTGCCAGGTAGAGGCAATCGAGCCCCCGTAACCCGCCATCACGCTGGCATCGAGTGATCCAATATCGATCCCCAGTTCAAGAGCGCTGGTGGTCACAACTCCGCGAATCCGGCCTTCGCGCAAGCCGCGCTCGATCTCACGCCGCTCTCCGGGCAGGTAGCCGCCGCGATAACCACGGACTGGTTCCGGCTGACCGGGTTTCGGCGGATTCGACTGTTGCAGATAAGTGAGCAGGATCTCTGTATGCAATCGGCTGTTGGCGAAGACAATCGTCTGCAACTTGCGCGCCAGCAATTCCTTGGCTACGCGTGTGGCCTCATTGATGTAACTGCGGCGAATGCCGAGGTTCCGGTTCACCATCGGCGGATTGTAAAAAACGAAAAGCTTTTCTCCAGCCGGTGCGCCATTCTCCTCAACAATCTCGACTTCGCTCTCGATCAGTTGCGAGGCCAACTCGCCCGGATTGGCAATGGTCGCCGAACAGCAGACGAATTGTGGATCCGATCCGTAGAATCGCGCCACGCGCCGCAATCGGCGTAGCACATTCGCCAATTACGGGTTGTAACACCTCTGTTGCGGCAAATGTAACACCTTAAGTTGCTGACCATCAACATTGTAACGGGTGTAACGGGTTTTCAGAGCATGTCACACATTGCACACCTCGAATTTCGGCGTGGCAGCCGGTTGAAAAACCCGCCCGGTGAGGGCACCGGGCCTACAGATTCGTTAATTACCTCGAAAATCATGTAGGCCGCGTGCCCTCACGCGGCGTTCCTTGGATATATCAACAGCCATATTATACGCATAGCCTGCTCTCAGATTTCAGCATTTCAGCATTTCAGCTTTCAGTTTTCCAGTCCGGTCCCATGGTCCGTAGTCCGCTTGGTCCGTAATGTTGCCAGTCTGTTGCCACCCTATGTTGCCATTTTGTTGCCATTTAAATCGCCTGACTGATCAACGATGTAGCCGATGTTGCCACTTTTCAGACTATATCAACTTGCAAATCTAACATTAAATCGTTGAACATCAACATGGTAGCGTGTGTTTTTGGTTGTTTTAGCAATGCACCATTTACACCCAACTCGGAATTCTGCACGGCAAGGTTCGTGCCGGGCCGAGTGGCTCGGCGCTCCGCGATAGGCCGCTCCCCTGGAGCTTGAAACAGAATATGCGATACGTTTCTATCAGTAGGTCACGCCTACGGCGTTCAGGTCGTTTTCCCGTGTGTCTGGAAATTTGTGTTGATTCGAGAAACCTGCTCGCGAAGGCCTTCGGAGTTCGCGTCTCGCCTTTCCCCCAAACCCCCATAAACAGCCCAAAATCCAGCCTAATCAAGGTGAATCAAGGCTAATCAAGCGTCAATCAAGGTGAAGAAATTTAAAAAGCCCACCCTCAACCGCTGCCAAGACCACCAAATCACGCAGCCGCGAACTGCACGTCCTCCGTTTGCTAAATCCAATTGCGAGTCCCGCGACGCTCGGGCCGAGCAATGCTCGGCGCTCCGCGAAATGCCTCCTAGCGGCCAATTCGTGTTATTTCGTGAAATTAGTGTCTCCTCCGGTCAGTACTTCGGATTTCGTCTGGTCGGAGTTCGGCCTTCGGGTTCTGATCCGTGTCCATTGGCAGGCCGAGCTTCGGCTGTTTGCTGCCGATCATCGGCTCTGTGGTTAAAATTCTTTTGCCCACAAGACCCCAATGAATCGTGCCCAATCCAGGCTAAATCCAGCCTGATCGTGGTAAATCAAGGTTCGTGCCGGGCCGGGCAATGCTCGGCGCACTGCTTCCCGCCCTTCTCCCCTCTGTGTCTCCGTGTCTCCGTGGTTGGTCTCCAATGCCTTTCGATTCTTCGGCCACTTCGACTTAAGAAAATTTAACCACCGAGGCACGGAGGCACCGAGTCTATGTCAACCGACTCAGCACTCCTGATCCGCCACACGTGAACATTCAACATTCAATCGTCGGCCGGGCCGGCACTGCTGCGGATTATGATTTCGACCGCAGCGTGAGCACCACAATGCTGTTCGCCGGCACCGTATACGTGAATGCGTTCTTCACCCCGCGTAATTTGCCGCTGACCGGCGCCACTTTGCGCGGTTCAGCCAGGGAATTGGTGTCGTCCGGATTGCCCGCCAATATGAGACTGCCCGCTTTGCTGTTCAGGGCCCCGGCACCGTTGATCGCCAATTCCAAGGTCTCCGGCGCTGGCCGGGGATTGACCAGCTTCAGGAAAATC